>CAVQLK010000001.1:0-263294 GCA_963713355.1 uncultured Gammaproteobacteria bacterium
GGCGTACAGTTCGGCGACCCCAGGGACGGCCAGCGATATTGGCGGTCCGCAGGATGAGTGCTTCTCTCTACGAGCCAATTAACGTCTACAAGCCGCTCGCGCCGGGCATCGGCATCGTCGATGGCCCATTCGAATATCTGACTGTCGGCGGGATCAGACTGCCGCTTCCGTTCACGACCCGCATGACGGTAGTGCGCCTTTCGAACGGCGACCTCTTCCTCCATTCGCCGATCAAGTTCGACGAAAGGCTGGCCGAGCAGATTCGTGGGTTGGGAACGGCTCGTCATCTCGTGTCGCCGAATCAATTCCACTACGCGCATATCGGAGAATGGGCGAAGGCGTTTCCAGAAACGGTTGCGTGGGCGTCACCCCGTGTGCGCCGCCGGGCACGGGCACGGCGCGTGGATATCGATTTCGCAAGAGATCTCGATGCCAGGGCGCCCGATGAATGGCGCGAGGAACTAGATCAACTCCTTTTTCCCGGCGGCTATTTCAAGGAGCTCATCTTCTTTCACAAGGCCTCAAGGTCACTGATCCTCGCTGACACGATCATCAACCTCGAATTGGACAAGATCTCCGAGCCTTGGCGAACGGTTACGAAGCTCACCGGGATGTATCATCCGTACGGCCACATATTCTTCGGCATGAGGCTGCCGCTACGCTTCCAGCGGCGGCAAGCGAAGGCGGCGATTGGAAAGATTTACGCATGGCAGCCGGAACGAATTGTGCTCAGCCATGGCCGCTGTTTCGATGCAGACGCCGATGAAGTCATCCGAAGGATATTCGGAGCGCCGCCTCACTGACGGCGCATTTGCTCCGGAGGGGGTTGACGATGACGATCATCATCACCGCTTTTGAACGTTCACCCGACGGCGGCAAGGGGCTGGCGCGCGATACGCGCGTTCGCTGGGCACTCGAGGAAGTGCGCCAACCTTACGAGGTTCGCCTCGTTTCGTTCGGTGCGATGAAGGAGCCCGCCCATCTCGAGCTTCATCCTTTCGGCCAGATACCGACGTACGAGGACGGCGATCTCGCGCTATTCGAGACCGGAGCGATCGTGCTCCATCTCGCCGAGCGCCATGCGGGCCTGCTGCCGGACGATGCCAATGCGCGGGCGCGCGCGATCGCCTGGATGTTTGCCGCGGTCAACACGGTGGAGCCGCCGATCCTCGAGCTCGCAAACGCCGTCATCTTCGAGCGTGACAAGCCGTGGGCCAAGGAGCGGCTGCCTGTGGTTCAGGACCGCGTCCGCGATCGGTCGAAACAGCTTGCCACTCGGCTAGGCGATGCCGACTGGCTCGACGGTGCGTTCAGCGCGGGCGACCTGATGATGGTCTCGGTGCTACTGAGGCTGAGACCCTCGGGGCTCCTCGACGAATACCCGAACCTCGCCGCCTATGTCGCTCGCGGCGAAGCGCGGCCCGCGTACAAGCGAGCATTCGCCGCGCAACTCGCCGTCAATACTGCCAAACGGTGAATCCAGCGATCTCCGTAATCGCGTGAACCTCCTTCTCTGGCACAAGCTCCAACTCTTTTTCATAGGCACCTCGTCGCGTCGGCGGGGCGACAGGGAGCGAGGTAACTCACCATGCGCGCAACCGTCATGCATGCCGCCGGCGACGTCCGGATCGAAAATGTCCCCGACGCGCAGATCGTCGAGCCGACCGACGCCGTGATTCGCGTGACGCGTGCCTGCATCTGCGGCAGCGACCTCTGGCCGTATCGCTCGATGGAACGCTCCGAGCAGGGTCAACGAATGGGCCACGAAGCGATCGGCGTCGTCGAAGCCGTCGGCCGCGACGTTCGTACCGTGAAGCGCGGTGACGTCGTGGTCATGCCATTCGCGTCTTCCGACGGCACGTGCGTCTTCTGTCATGAAGGGCTGCCGACGGCGTGCGTCCGCGCCGGCTTCTTCGGTTACGGCGGCACCGACGGTGCGCAGGCCGAGGCGATTCGGATTCCGCTCGCCGACGGCACGCTCTATGCGCTGCCGGTCAAAGCGGACGACGCGCTGATGCCGTCTCTGTTGACGCTGGCCGACGTCTTGGGCACCGGCCACCACGCCGCGGTCGTGGCGAAAGTCGGTCCGCGCAAGACCGCCGCCGTCGTCGGCGACGGCGCGGTCGGCCTGTGCGGTGTGATCGCCGCGAAGCGTCTTGGTGCGGAGCGCATCATCCTGCTCGGCCGGCATCCCGATCGCATCAAGCTCGGCCGCGAATTCGGCGCGACCGATGTGGTGACCGAACGCGGCGTCGACGCGATCGAGCAGGTGCGGCAGTTGGCCGGCGGCCACGGCGCGCATTCGGTGCTCGAATGCGTCGGGCATGGCGAGGCGATGCTGACCGCGATCGAGATCGCTCGGCCCGGCGGCGCCGTCGGCCGTGTCGGCGTGCCGCAAGGCGAGTCGATGCCGGGGTCGCTGCCGGCGTTCTTTCGCAACGTCACCGTCGGCGGCGGGCCGGCACCTGTGCGCGCTTACATCGCCGAGCTTCTGCCCGACATCCTCGAAGGGCGCATCGAGCCCGGGCGCGTCTTCGATCGCGTCGTCGATCTCGATGGCGTGCCGGGCGGCTACCGCGACATGGACAGCCGCGAAGCGCTGAAGGTGATGGTGCGCCCCTGACGGGCCCTGACGGCGGATTCGTCACCGCTGCGAGGGGCGGCCCTGAAGGCGAGCAGCGCCGATCTAGTGGATGGTCGGAAAAGCGACCGCGGCCGCGGTGAACACCGCATGGCGGGCGCTGGCGAGCTCTTCGAACGCGCGCTCTTCCTCGAGCCGTGCCAGTTGCGAAGGCTTGCCTCCACGCAGGCTCAGCTCGGTATTCGCGCCCACGACGCCTTCGTACTCCGTGCAGGCCGTTTCGTATCGCAACATGGCTCGCTCGACGGCGTCGTCGCTTGCGAGGTGCGCACGTCGGTCGAGCGTCACTTTCACGGCGGGTGCGCCGTGCGGCTGGCGTCGGCGTCGATGTTGCTCGCCGGGCTCATGCGACCTTGTGCACGCCGGTGAGCGCGAGGAACACCGAGATGAGCCGGCCATCGAGATCCGAAAGGTTCAGCGCGGCAATCGCTTTGTAGGCGGCCGAGCTCGTAGCCATCTCGACGAGCGCGCCACGCCGATTGGCACGCGCGACCGGCTCGAGCGCAACGGACACCACGTCTCCGAACTTGCAGAATCGAGTCGCGAGCCCTTCTGCCGTAGCGGACAGCGGCAGATTGCTCACGTAGAGCTTCGTGCTCATGCGTGGCTTCCTTATGGTTGGGGGGAACGCCGGCGAGACCGGCTGCAAGCAGTCTACACGGAAGCGGCCGCGTGAATCGGCCTATCGTCGCGACTGGATTCAATGGCTTGCGGCGCTGGCCCCCGAGCGTGCCGCTGGCGGGGCAACTTGCGCTGCCCCGCCCAAGATCGAAGCCGAGACTTAGCGCGGCTGCGGAGGACGAGTGTCGCGGCGGCGTTGGCCGACGTTGAGGTTCTCGTTCGCCAACACTGCGTCTTCTCGCAGTTCCTCTTCCGTCTCTACGGCCGAGCCGAGCTGCGTGCGCTCGGGCGCGGAGCGCATGTCGTAACCGCTGTTCTGGACGAGGATCGATTGCGCCTCCGGGAGTCGGCGACCGGCATTGACCGTCACCACGACCCGGCCGGCTTGGAATTCGCGGTCGTAGTATTTCGCTTCCTCCTCGGGGATGCCGAGGCCGATCAGCGTGCCCGCGAGCCCGGCCGTAGCGGCGCCGGCTGCAGCGCTCGACAGAATCGCTGCAAGAGTGCCGCCGGCAATGGCGGTACCGATTCCCGGCAACACGCCGGCTAAGATACCGAGGCCCCACAGCGCGCCGACGCCGGCACCCGCCGCGACGCCCGCGATCGCGCCCTCTTTGGCGTGCGTCTTTTTCCCTTCAGGGACGCCGAAGTCCGTGTCGCCGGCGTCGCGAGCCGTTACGCCGATCTCTTTCTCGGTGAACCCGGCCTGCTTGAGCTGCTGGATGGCGCGTTGCGCCTGAGTGCGGTCATCAAAAATGGCAATGGCTGTCGTTCGATCGACCATGGTAGTTCCTTCCGTGGGTGTTGAGTCGTTTGGGACGCGCTGAGACTGCAAGGCACGTGCCACGCACCGCCACGCGCGACAATGGCGCGTTCCCTGCGGGGTGCAGACGCGGAGCGTGCTCGAGCGCAGCCCCGCGGGACGTCAAGTTTGAGATTTTGACTAGCGGCGCACCGGCTCGCTGGCCATCATCTGACGCGCACCACCCTCTCTTGCGCGCCGCCCACCTCGCGCATCGTCACGAGCTCGGGCGCGAGCAGCGCGCGCGGCAAGGCCTCGACCGGCTGCGGCGCACCGAGCTCGCCGTCGTCTGCCGTCGCAGCCTTCAGGTCCAAGAACCTCCGCGCCGTCACGAGCACGCGGCCCTCGAGCGTGCCGACTGATCGGTTGTACGCGCCGACGGCCTTCTCGAGCTTGTCGCCGACGTCGCTCCAGTGCGCGGCGAGCGAGCCGACGCGCTCGTAGAGCTGCCGGCCGAGCTGCGCGACCTCCTGCGCATTCAGCGCGAGCGCCTGCTCGCGCCAGCCGAGCGCGATCGTGCGTAAGAGCGCGATCAGCGAGCCCGGCGTCGCGAGCACGACTCTCTCGTTCGTGACCGCCTCGATGAGGCTCGCGTCTTGCTGCAGCGCGGCGGTGTAGAGCATCTCGCCGGGCAGGAACATGATCACGAAGTCGGGGCTCGGGCTGAACGTCTCCCAGTAGGCTTTGCGGCCGAGCGCCGTCGCGTGCGTGCGCACGAGCTCGGCGTGGCGCTTCAAGTGCGCGGCGCGCGCGTCGTCGTCCGCGGCTTCGTGCGCGTCGAGATACGCCGCGATCGGCACCTTCGCGTCGATGACGATCTGCCGGCCGCCGGGCAGCTTGACGATGAGGTCGGGCCGCTGGCGCCCGTCCACGCCGTCGGCCGTCGGCTGCTCCGCGAAATCGCAATGCTCGAGCATGCCCGCGAGCTCGACGACGCGCTTCAACTGCACCTCGCCCCAGCGCCCGCGCACCATCGGCTGGCGCAGCGCCGCTTCGAGACTCGCGGTCGCCTTGTGCATCTGCGGCAACTGCGACTCGACGAGGTTGCGCAGCCGCTCGTTGAGCGCCGAGTACGCGTTAACGCGTGCGCGCTCGAGCTCGCCGAGCTTGCCGTCGACCTTCGTCAGCGACTCCGCGATCGGCTGCACGAGCGCGTCGACGGCTTTCTGCCTTTTGTCGAGCTCGCTCTGCGCCTGCACTTGGTGCTTCTCGAACGACGCGGTCGCGAGCTGCAGGAACGTCTGGCTCGTGCTGTCGAGCGCCGCGGCCGAGGCCGCTTTGAACTCGGCGGAGAGCTCGCTGCGTGCGCCCGCGAGCAGCGCGAGCTTGTCGGCGGCGGCGCGCTCCTGCTCTTCGGCGCGCGCTTTGAGCGCCGCGAGCTCCTCGCGCGTTTCGCCGCCGCGGGCCCAGGCTGCGGCGAAGCCGATGGCGCAGCCGATGCTGGCGCCGGTGACGAGCAGTAGTGCTTCAAACATGGCGGTGCCCCTTTGTTATCCGTCGGGGCATTGCAGCAGGGCGCGGTCGCAAAACGTGACACCGAGCTCAACGATTCCGCGCTGACGCTCCCTCACTCGGACGGAAGGCTGGACAGGCACTTGAGTGCGGGGAATAGAATTGGCCGTCGGATCGCCATCACCGGAGAAGCCCGTGGAGGCTCGAATCGCCCGGCTCGAATCCAAGCTCGATCGAAAGCTCACGTGGGCGATGTCCATCGGCATCGCCTACGCGACGGGCATTCTTGGTGCGATGGCGCGAGGTTTCGGCTGGATTTAGGAGTCTCGAGTCTGCCTGAAGCGCGAGCGGTACTCGCCGCGTCACGCCGCACCGCTGTCTTCTCCGGGGCCGGCCTGAGCGCCGAATCCGGAATCGCCACGTTCCGCGGCAGCGACGGTCATGCGCTCTGGTCGCAGTTCAATCCGATGGAGCTCGCCTCCGCCGCGGGGTTCGAGGACAACCCGGCGCGCGTCATCGAGTGGTACAACTGGCGACGCACGCAGCTCGCGCGCGCGCAGCCGAACGCAGCGCATGTCGCGCTCGCGAGGCACCCGCAGCTCGTGCAGATCACTCAGAACGTTGACGACTTGCTCGAGCGCGCGGGCGTCGCCGCCAGCGGCGTGCTGCACCTGCACGGCACGATCGGCATGGACCGCTGCAACGCGAGCTGCGGTTACCAGGAAGCGGTCGACCTCGCAGCTCCGCCGCCGTTGCGCGATTGCCCGGGCTGCAAAGGCGCGTATCTGCGGCCGGCGGTCGTGTGGTTCGGGGAGGCGTTGCCACAGCACGTCTGGAGCGACGCGCAGCGCGTCTGCTCCGCGCTCGATTGCCTGCTCGTCGTCGGTACGAGCGCCACGGTGTATCCGGCCGCGAGCCTCATCGAGGACGCGGCCGCGGCGGGCAGCAAGATCATCTCGATCAATACGGAGGCGTCGGGCTCGTTCGGCGCCGAGCACATCGAGCTCGTTGGAACCGCGAGCGTGCTGCTGCCGCAGCTGCTGGAGTAGGCGCCTCAGACAGAAACGCACAGGCCGGTGTGTGTGTGAGACACGCCCGCGAGAGATCGGCAGGTCTCCGGACGATCTGCCGCCGATCGACCGGTTTTCGGACGATCGACCCGAGATCGTCCGCCACCCTGTCGATCCTGCAGAGGAGTGCTCTGCGCACACCCGGCGTCATCACCGAGGCTCGCTTGACGGAATAGGCAGATATCTGCATATTAACCGACATGCGACGCAAACCCGGCACCCTCGTCCCCCTCGAGCAGGCCCTCTGCGTCGCCGCCGCGGCCCTGCGCCAGCGCGGCCTCGAGCAATTCCACGGCTTCCTGATCGCGAAGGAAATCCAGGATGCCGCGGACACGCGCCTGCTCACGGCTTACGGCACGTTGTATCGCGCGCTCGCGCGGCTCGAGGACATGGGGCTCGTGACGAGCGTCTGGGAAGACGCGCAGCTCGCGGCCGACGATGGCCGCCCGCGCCGGCGCCTCTATTCGATCACGGACGCCGGCCTCAAAGCCGCCGCCGAGGCGCGCGCAGCCGCGCGACCCAAAACGCGCGGCTCTCGGAGGCTCGCGAAAGCATGAGCCCGGAAACCGCGGCCCGGCTGCTGCGTTGGTGGACGCGCGTCTACACGGCCGCAATGCCGGCCGCGGAGCGCGAGCGACGGCGCGCCGAGGTCGAGTCCGATCTTTGGGAATCGCTGCGCGACCCTGTCGGGTCGCGGCAGATCGTGTCGCGGTTGTTACTGGGCGTCGCGGATGACGTTGGCTGGAGCATCAACTTTATGGAACCTACTTCGAAGTCGTCGTTGTCGTGGTCGGTGGGATCGCTGCTCACGGTTTCCGTGCTCGCGGTCTTTCTAATTTACGCGCCGGAATCGGCCGCGATGCGCGAGTGGAGCTGGATGTGGCCCACTACGATTGCCTTGCACGTCATCGGGATCGTGGCGCTCATCGCGCTGCGGATGTTCGTCGACCTTCGAGTGATCGGTTTGAGCTGGGCCGTCGGCGGCATGCCGATAGCGACGCTGGCGCAGCGCATCACTCCGTGGACCGTGATGGCCGCGGTAGTCGTAATCGCGACCGGCCTTGCGCTCGTCGCAGGCGAGCCGCGGTTGTTCGCGACGAACTCGATCTTCCAGCTCAAGATCGCCGCAGTCGTGCTGGCGCTCGCCAACGCGTGGTACTTGCACGCTGTTGCGTTGCGCGACGTCGCGGCTTGGGACTCGCGTGGAACGCCGCCGGCGGCGCGCGCCAGCGCCTACGTGTCGCTCGTGCTGTGGGTCGTCGTGATCGGCAGCTCGGTGCTGGCGCCCTACGCGCTCTGAGCCGACCTCGCGCGCCGAGCCGCGTTACCGAAGGAGCACGCGCACCACTTCGGGCCAAGCGTCCGCGTGCGCTCTGGCAGCGGCCTCCTCGCTGCCGCCAAGATCGACGGGCATGCGCTGCTTCAGCTCGTCACCGGGCTCGACCGGAAACAACGCGTGGCCCGCTTCGGCGAAGTCGAGATGCTGCACCATGCTCTCGCGGCCGAAACGCCGCGCGCGCTCGACGAGCATTCGGCACATGCGGTGCGCGGGCCACATGCGATCGTCGCGGCCGGAGATCAGCAGCACGGGTCCCGTCGCGCGCTCGATGGGAATGATCGCCGCGTCGTCGGCCGCGACACCGTCGAGGCCGCGGTCGTAGATCGGCAGGAAGCTCAGGCCGCGCTCACTGTGCGCCGGCGGCACACCCGGCGGCAGCGGCACGAACGCGAGCGGCTTCCCGGCCCTGCTCCAGCTCGAGCGCAACGGCGCGCGCGGCGCGTTGAAATCGATGCCGCACCAGACGACGCTGCTCGGCGTATAGGCGACGACGGGCCCGACGAGATCCGGGAACGTCGCGGCGAGCACGAGCGCGAGCTCGGCGCCCTTCGACGCGCCGATGACGGCGACGCGCCCATCGCGCGCCGCGACGCGCGGGTGATCGCGCAGCCAACGTAGCGCGCGCAGGGGCCGCTCGAGCGGCACCTCGATCAGGGCCGGCTGCGTCTTCGGCGTATCGTGATACGCGAGCGCGAGGCATGCGCACTGCTCCGCCGCGAGCATGCGCAGCAGGTACATCGGGATACCGCCGTCGGAGCCGCCGAGCGCGAGCACGCCCGGCGCGCGCTCACCGGTATCCGCGCAGGCGAACGCGCCGTCGAGCTCCGTGTCATCAAACGTCGTGATGCTCATCGAGCCGCCCCCTTGTCCGCCATCCGGCGTGCGACCGCGAGATAGTTACGCGGTATCCCACGGTCCGGAACGGTTCGAGGGGTGTAGCCGTAGCGCCAACGGCCGTAGCTCGCTTCGGGCGCGCCGAGGACCACGCACTTCGCGTCCCACCCCTGCTCTGCGAGAAAAGTCTCGGGGTGTTGCACGCCGAATCGCGAAGGGGGATAGCCGAGCGCCACGAATTTTTCGAAGAGCGGCTGCATGAACGGCGACTCGATCGTGTCGCGACTGAAGAAATCCACGCCGAGCCAGCTGCCGGCACACGCGATCTCTCGCAGGTCACGAAAAACGCGCTCGACCGTCGCCGCATCGAAGCGCACGAGCCACGTCGGAATGAGGAAGGCCGCTGGGCGGCGCGGATCGAATCCCGCGGCGAGCACGTTCGCGGTCCACGCGCTCGGCAGGTTGGCGCGGACTATTCGCCGGTCGCAAGTCGGCTTCGCGCGCCGCCGGCGCAACACGAGCTCCTTGTGCTCGAGCACTGCACCGTCATCGACCTCGAAGAAGACGAGCTTCGCCGGCCAGCGGAGGCGAAACGCGCGAGCATCCATTCCCGCGCCGAGCAGCACGACTTGCGTCAGACCGAGATCTGCCACGGCCGCTTGCAGAGCGTCGTCGTAGTAGCGAGTCAGGATCGATTGCTCGGGAGCCGGCCCAGCCGCGTACGGCGGCCAAGTCGTCGAGCGCAGCTGCTCGTGCCACGCGAAGCCTTTCTTGCCCGCCAGCGAGCGCGCGAGTGGATCGACGAACAGCGGTTGGTCGGTGTCCATCTCGAGCGCGCGATTCACAGCTCCCACGAGCGCTCCGCGCACCCAGACGTTGTCGGCCTCGATATGCGCTTTGAGCTTCGCCCAGCTTTTGAATCCCTGCTCGCGCGCGATGACGAGCTGCGCATGGTGCAGCGACCAGCGCTGCGGATTCGCGGCGGCGGCGGTGGAATCGCCGGGCTTCGGAGGCAGCGCCGCGAACCGGCGCAACGCGCGTGAATCGCCCGCGCGCGCGGCATTCAACAACGAACGCGCTTGCTTGCGTTGGTTCTCGAGATTGAGGTGTAGCGGCTGCGGACGCCGGTGCTCTGATGGCACGGACGGTACGGGTACGTGTGGCACGGAAACCTCCTTTCGCGTTGCCTGCCGTCCGCTTGCCAGGCTGAAAAGAGGTTGCGCACGAAGTGACGCACGAATCAGATGGGCGTTGCCCTTCCCGCGGACCGGGCGCGCTCTGCTGCGCGCTGCCACGAAGTATTTTGCAATGGCCGCGCCGGCGTCAAGCGTTCGTCAGCGGCGCCGCTTCGCGAACGGAGGCTTCCCGCGCCGCCACTGAATCGTCAAGAACGCGCCGAGCATGCCGCCGAGATGCGCGAAGTGCGCGACGCCGGCCTGCGTCCCCGTGACGCCCAGAAACAGCTCGAGCGCGCCGTACAGCGTGACCGCCACCCAAGCCGGCATAGGAATCGGCGGGATGATCAGCATGATTCTCTGGTGCGGGAAGTACATGCCGAAGGCGAGCAGCAAGCCGAACACGCCGCCCGACGCTCCGAGTGTCGGATAAGGCGAGCCCAAGAGCTCGTTTACGCCGAGCTGCGTCAACGCGGCGGTGACGACGGACACGAAATAGAGCGTGACGTACGAGCGCGTGCCGAGGAATTGCTCGAGCGTGCTGCCGAACATGTAGACGGCGAACATGTTGAAGAAGATGTGCGTGAAGCCGCCGTGCAGGAAGCTGTAAGTGACGAGCTGCCACGGCGCGAAGCCGACCTCGGGGCCGAACGCGGCGTTCGGGCCGAGCGGCCACAGCGCGAGCCAGATGATCCCCGCATCGCCGAGCGACGATTGCAGCAGGAAGACGACGACGTTGAGGCCGATGATGGCTTGGGTAGCGCGAGGCATTGCGTACGGTACCGCAGATGCAGGAGGCCATCGAGCATGGCAGAAGATGGGGATACCATTGTCGCCGGGATATACGCTCGCGCTCGTCGCCCTCATACAGCTCGAGGAGCCACTCCGGTGATTCAAGCCGAAAACCTCGCAACCCCACGGTTCGTTCACTGGCTATACGGCACGACGCTCGCGGTGCTGGCCGCGGCGGCAGTCGCGCAAGCCCCGATCGTGAATCCGGGCGCACCGGGCGGTGAATCGCGCTCGCTGCGCCCCGACGAGGCCATCGCGCTCGCGCGCACGGCCTACACGAGCGCCGACGTTCGGTTCCTGCAAAACATGATCCCGCACCACCAGCAGGCCATCGACATGGCCGCGCTCGCGAGGGACCGCACGAACCGCGAGGAGCTGCTCGAAGCGGCCGGACGCATCGACGCGTCGCAGAAGGACGAGATCGAGTTCATGCAGAGCTGGCTGACGGAGCGCAACGAGCCCGCCGCGGCCGCAGCGGCCGATCACGCGGCGCACGCGATCACCGGCGCGCCGGCCGCAGATCACGTGGCGCACGCGGGCGGCACGAGCGGCATGAAAGGCATGGCGACGCCGGAGCAGATGGCCGCGCTCGCCGCGGCCAACGGCACGGACTTCGACCGCCTGTTCCTCGAGCTCATGATCAAGCACCACGAGGGCGCCGTGGAGATGGTCGAGGAGCTCACGGAGCAGCCGGGCTCGGCGTACGAGCCGTCGCTGTTCGAGTTCACGCGCGACGTGACGAACGACCAGAACGCAGAGATCAAGCGTATGAACGCGCTGCTCGTCGACCTATCGGCCGATCCGCGAGCGAACCTGAAAGCCGGCTTCGCTGACGCCGGCGAAGCGATCCTGAACCTCACGAAGGTCGCGTCGCTGCCGAAGCCGCCGGGGTTCTTCGATCCCGCGAACCCCGCGAACTTGCCGCCGAAGCGGCTCGCGGCGCTCGCCGACGGGGCCGACGACGACGACCGGCGGCGCCGCCGGCGCGAAGACGATGACGAAGCCCCGGGGGGCGGCAACAATCGCGACCCGCGCTCGCCGCTGCTGTCGTTCGCGAACACGGACATGGCGTTTCGCGGCAACGTCATGGTCGTCGGCAGCTATCACGGCTTCAACATCTACCGCCTCGACGAAACGGCTCCGCCGCAGCTGCTGTCGTCGGTCGTCTGTCCCGGCGGGCAGGGCGACGTCTCGATCAGCGGCAATCTCTTGATCATGTCCGTCGAGCAGACGCGCGGCCGCGTCGACTGCGGGCTCGAAGGCGTCGAGGCCGTCGACGCGAGCCCCGACCGCTTCCGCGGCTTGCGCATCTTCGACATCGCAGATCCGACGCGGCCGAAGCAGGTCGGCCAGGTGCAGACGTGCCGCGGCTCGCACACGCACTCGGTCGTCGCGCGAGACGAGCGCAGGCTCATCGTCTACAACTCGGGCACGTCCGGCGTCCGCGACGAGGAGGAGCTTGCGGGCTGCATAGGCAACGTCGCCGGCGACACGCGCACGGCGCTCTTTCGCATCGACGTCGTCGAGATACCGCTCGGCGACCCGTCACGCGCGCGCATCATCGACAGCCCGGCCGTGTTCGCGGACCCTGCGAGCGGCGTCATGGCCGGCCTCTGGCGCGGCGGCGATCACGGCGACGAGACGCAAGAAACCAGCGAGACGAACCAGTGCCACGACATCACGGTGTTCCCGTCGGCCGGGATCGCCGCCGGCGCGTGCGCGGGCAACGGCATCGTGTTCGATATCCGCGACCCGCTGAATCCGAAGCGCATCGACGCCGTCGTCGACAAGGGCTTCGCCTACTGGCACTCGGCGACGTTCAACAACGACGGCACGAAGATCGTGTTCACCGACGAGTGGGGCGGCGGCGGCCGGCCGCGCTGCCGCGCGCACGATCCGCTCGACTGGGGCGCCGACGCCGTCTACGACCTCGTCGACGGCAAGCTTCAGTACCGCAGCCACTTCAAGATGCCGGCGCCGCAAGTCGACGAGGAGAACTGCGTCGCGCACAACGGCTCGATCGTTCCGGTGCCGGGCCGCGACATCATGGTTCAGAGCTGGTACCAGGGCGGCATCTCGGTGTGGGATTTCACGGACTCCGCGGCGCCCGTCGAGATCGCCTACTTCGACCGCGGCCCCGTCGACGCCGAGGAGCTCGTCGGCGGCGGTTACTGGTCGTCGTACTGGTACGACGGCCGCATCTATGCGACGGAGATCGCGCGCGGGCTCGACGTGTTCGCGTTGCAGCCGAGCGAATTCTTGTCGTCGAATGAGATCGCCGCGGCCGAGCTCGCCGATCAAGGCCAGCTGTTCAACCCGCAGCAGCAGTTCCCCGTGACGTGGCCCGCGGAGCCCGTCGTCGCGCGCGCGTACGTGGATCAACTGCGGCGCGGCTCCTCGGGCGTATCGGCAACGACGCTCGACGCGCTCTCCGCAGCGCTCGATCTTGCCGATTCGCGCCTCGAGGCCGATGCGGACGATCCCCGCTTGGCCGCGCAGTTGACCGAGCACGCGCGCGGCCTCGACCTGAGCAGCGGCGACGTCGTCGCGCAGAAAAGAAAAAGGGGACTAAGCGAAACATTGACGGGCCTCGCAACGCGCTTGCAGTGAAGGCGGCCGACCAGCATGTGTTGATGCCTTCCGGCGTACTCGGCGCGATGGCGCGCGGATTCGGCTGGATCTGACACACCGCCCGGGCCAATTGGCCCGGGCGGCCTTGCCGAAAGACGCTAGCGGACGCGCTCGCTGACGTAGATGTCGCCGCTGCGGCCGAAGTACAAGCGCTGGCCGTCGTGCGACAGCGTCGAGCGCTGCTCGGTGGCCGGCGTGTTGACGGCCGGACCGACGTTCACGGGCCGCGACCATGGCCCGGGAAGGAACCACGCGAACGAGATGTAGACGTCTTGATCCGGCGGCGTGCCGACGCCGCTACGGTTCGAGCTGTACACGATCTCGTAGCCGCCGACCTCGCGCTCACGCACGTTGGGCATGATGTCCTCGCTCAGCGAGTTCAGCGCGTCGACGAGCCGGCCTGGGCCGAACGTTCCGTCGTTGCGCATGATGCTGTAGTGGATGTCCTGATGCCCCGTCGTGCCGTTCGTCGAGTAGAACAGGAACGTGCCGTACGGCGTCTCGACGAGCGATGGGCTGAACTCAGCGCCGGCTGTATTCGGCCCGAGCGGCGCGCAGGCGAGATGGACCGGCTCGCTCCAGCCGTTGGCGGGGCTTTGTCGCGAGATGAATATGTCGCCCTGACCGCAAGCGCCCGTAACACTGCGGTTCGAGACGAACATCAGCGAGCGGCCGCGAACCGGCGTGGGGCAGAAGTCGGCCGGGCCCGCCAGGCTGATCGGGGCCGGGACCTTCTGCGGCGGCTGCCATGGCGCACCGATGCTGGCGCGATCCGACACCCAGATGTTATTCGGGTCACCGACGACGCTCGAATCTAGATCGCCGCGGCTCGAGGCGATGAACAGGCTCAAGCCATCGGCGGATTCGATGGGGCAGCCGTCGGCGACCGGCGCCGGCGCGCTGACGGCCTCGACCTTGACGGCAGTCCGCCAGACCGGCGGCCAGGCCGGCTTCCAGAACCAGCCATTCGCCTGGGCGACGCCCGTCCCCATCAACCAGACCGCCGCTGCGGCCGATCCCCCCGTAATCACCTTACGCCACATCGGATGCTCCTCATTGAGTTAAGTAATAGGGTCGTCAAACGACTCCCGTAGTGCACCCGATCACGGTGCGAAAGACATGGCCAAGTCGTGATGGATTGGTGGAGAATCGTGGAAAACAATGAGGAGGCTAGGACGCCCATGGTGTACCGGCTGGGGGAGTGCGAGCTCGACGACGCTCGGTTCGAGCTGCGGCGCAAAGGGCGAGCGATACCGGTCGAGCCGCAGGTGCTCGAGCTGCTGCTGTACCTCGTCGCGCACCGCGACCGCGCAATCACGCGCGCGGAGCTGTTCGAGAAGCTGTGGCGAGGCCGCGTCGTCACCGACTCGGCACTGAATAGCCGCATCAAGGCGGCGCGGTCCGCGCTCGGCGATGACGGCGCGTCGCAGGCGCAAATCCGCACGCTGCACCGGACCGGCTATCGGTTCGTGGGGCACGTCGCAGAGGTGGCGGCCGCGGACGTCGGCGGCACATCTGCTCCGGGCGCAACCGTCGGCCACACGCCGGTGCCGGCGCCAGCCGAGGTCGCTGCGCCAACGGCCGACACACCCCGCGCCGCGATTCTTTCATTCGCGGGCCGCCGCCTCGGCCTTGCCGGCGCCGCGCTCGGCCTGCTGCTCGCCGTCGGCGCATTCTCGCTGCTGCCGCGCGTCACCCGCGACATCGGCGCGGCCGACGGCGTCGCTTCCTCGGTGCCGACCCCTGCCCTTGCCGTTGCCGCGGCGGGCCGCAAGACGCTGGCCGTCCTGCCGTTCGCCAATTTGAGCCCCGAGGCCGACCAGGCGTACTTCGCGGACGGCATGGGCGTGGAGCTCATGAAAGTGCTGTCGCATTTGCCGGGTCTGCAGGTCACCGGCCGAACCTCGGTGTCGTTTTTGCACGGCCGAAACGAGACGCCACACGCGATCGGCGAGGCGCTCGGCGTCGCGCACTTGCTGACAGGCAGCGTGCGCAAGGCCGGCGAGCGCATGCGAATCACCGTCGAGCTCGTCGATGCCGGCAGCGGCTACCAGCTCTGGTCCGAAAGCTATGAACGCCAGCTCGGCGACATCTTCGACGTGCAGGACGAGATTGCGGAGCGCGTCGCGACGGCGCTGCAAGTCAAGCTCGGGCTCGGCGCGAGCGGCGAGCTCGGCATGACGCGCAACGTCGCCGCGTACGACGAATTCCTGCGCGGGTACGCGGCCTACAACGAGCACAGCCCCGAGAGCATGCTGCTCGCGATCGAGCACATGCACCGCGCCGTCGCTCTCGATCCGAGCTTCTCACGGGCCTGGGCGTATCTGTACTGCATCTATCTGGACGGCAGGGGCGTGATGCCGGCGCTCGCCGAAGAGTGGACGCGCAAGTCCCTCGAGGCGCTCGAGCACGCGACGAAGCTGACGCCCAGCTCGCCGTTCGTGCGTGTCCTGCACGCGCGCGAACAGATGCGGCTCGGCAGGCGGCTCGAAGCCGGCGCTACACTCGATGCGCTGCCGGCGGGCTACTGGACCGCGGACCGTTACATCACGCGAGACGTGTTTCTCGGTCGCTTCTTGCTCAGCACGGGCCATGCGAAGGATGCCGTCGAGACGCTCGAGCACGCGCGAGCCGCCGACCCCTTGAGCCCCGTCGTCGCTTGGTTGCTGTCGATAGCCTACGCCGCCGCCGGTGACTCGGAGCGAGCGCTCGCGGCGAGCGATCGCGGCGTCGAGCTAGGCCCCCTCATGCCCGCCATTACCGGCAACGCAATGCTCGTAGCACTCGGCACCCGCAACCCACACGAGATCAAGCGAAGGGTTGCGGCAATGGCAACCGATGGCGCCGGTCGGCGCGCAATCACGGACGAGCTATTGCCGTTCCTCTACGATCCGGTGGCGGCTCGCGCAGAGCTGCGCCGAGTGGCCGCAACGCCGGCGCCGGCGGACTACATCCGCAGCGTCTTGATCGCGTATTGGGCCGCTTATTACGGCGACGCGCAGCTCGCGCTCGATCAGTTGAACGCCATCGCGCACGGAGCCGTCGACGAGGGCCTGCTGTGGCGCCCCGTCCTCAGCGAAGTGCGCAAGCTGCCGGGCTTCAAGAAGCTCGTCGCCCGCGAAGGGCTCGTCGAGTACTGGCGCGCCAAGGGTTGGCCGGATCTCTGCCGGCCAACCGTTGGCGACGACTTCGAGTGCAGCTAGACGCTAGAACTTCCAGGCGACGTTGAGCCACAGAGCATCGGATTCATCGAGCTGCTCGATGTCGATCTCTTCGTACTCGAGCCGCAAGTTCAGGCGGTCGAGCACGTCGATGCCGATGCCGGCGCTATAGACGAGGTCTTCACCGCTCTCGTCGATCAGTTGGCCGCCGCTTAGGTTCAGATCGACCTCGTAGAACATCATGCCGACTCGGGCGAAGAGCTCGATCGGGCCGATGGGCAGCGTTCCGACGATGCTTGGCGCGAAGCCTTGCACGTCCGACGTGCCGCTCACGGAGGGCGAGACGGCACCGCTCGACTCGCCGAAGTCGACGAAGTCGGCTTGCAGCGCAAAGAACTGATTGAAGTGCCAGCCGCCGAAGACCTTCAGCGCGTTGTCGCTATCGCTGAAATCGACGCCGGCGTCGTCGATGCTGTCGAGGCTGTTGATCTCGTCGACGGACGACGAGTAGTCGCCGATGCCGCCGCCGAGATAGAACCCCTGGAGGTTCCGGCCGGCGCGGTCATCGTCGTCCTCCTGCGCGAGCGCGGGCCCAGCCATCAAAGCCAGTAGCACTGCCGCTACGGTCGTTCCCTTGGTCATCTCATACCTCCTTGTAGTTTAGATCGCGCATAAGAAGGCAAGCTCCGTGCCACCTGGGTCTGGTCTGTTGTGGAACTTTCACGGAGCGTGGAAGCCTTGGCGGGGCGGGCCGAATTCCGGAGTTGCGCGCGAGCCACACCTTGCTCCGCGCCGCTGCGCGGCCTTTTCCATGCAAACTCACAAATTGCGAAAGGATCGCGGCCGTCGGCCGACGCGTCAGGATGGCGAGTGGTTGAATGTGTAGTCCGCGATCACGCGCTCGTCCGTACCTTCGACGGCGACGAGCCGCACGCGCTGTTGCGAGTGACCGAGCGTGCGCAGGTAGACCGTGCTTGTCACCGCGGCCAACGTGCCGGCCTCGGCATCGAAGGCGACGTCGTTCGCGCGGTGCTTGCCGCTGGTCGAGTCGTCAATCAGCACATCGAGGCGACGGACGTCGCGCAGCGGCGCGCGCAGGTAGGAGACGACGAAGTCGTCGTCAGGCGTGACGGTGCACGCGACGCTGCCGCCGGACGGGAGGTCGTATTCGCGGACCTGCCAACCCGCCTCTTTGATCCTATTAATGAAGGGGACCGACGTCACGAAGTTGAACGTGCCGCGCAGCAGCTCCGCGCGAATCGAAGCGCCCAGCGCGACGACGGCGCCGAGGCGCTCCGTGCAGGCCGCGCAGGCGAACAAGTGCTCCTCGAGGCGCTGCTCGTGCCTTCTGTCGAACTCGCCGTCGAGCTCGCCGAGCCAGTAGGCCAGGAGATCCTGCGGCGGTGTCGTGCATGCGGCGCGCGTCATGTCGTGCCCTCCGCGTTCGTCATGCATGAGCGCAGCCGGTCGAGCCCGCGATGGCGAATGACGCGCACGTTGCCGGCCGACAGCTTGAGCTCCGCGGCGACGGCGTCCGCGGACCGATCGTCGTAGAACGTCATGAGGAGAACGGCGCGGTCGCGCTCGGGCAGCGCGGCAAGGCACAGCTTGAGCCGCTCGCCGTCGAGCGGCTCCGCGCTCTCTTCGATGCCGGGCATGAGGTCGAGCGGAAACGCTTCGAGTAGCCGCGCCCGCCGCCGGCCGCTGCGCCGCCCGTCGATGACCGACTGGCGAGCCGTGCCGAGCACGAACGACGCGAGCCGCTCCGGCTCGCGAACGGCGCCTTCGCGCAGCTTCTGCAACACGAGGACGAGCACGTCTTGCATGAGATCGGCGGCCGCGGCCTCGTTGCGCAGGTGCCGGAGGCCGTAGAGGCGGATCCTCGGGCCGAAGCGGCGGCAGATCTCGGCCTCGGCGACGGCATCCTGGCCGGGCGCACGGCCGGCGATCCGGCGCGCGAGCGCGGCGTCGTCATCGACGTCTGAACCCCCGAAGCTCATGCGGAGAGCATACGGGGTGGCGTGCTGCAGAGAAAACATGCTTTGAAGGTGTAACGACCCGCCGCATCGTTACACCTCCATGCGTTCTGACACTTCAACCAAGGGGGACCGCTCATGATCACGAATTCGCAGTCGGGCACGAACGTCGCCGAAATCGCTGCCGGCATCTTCCGCATCAACACGCCCGCGAAGCTGCCGGGCGAGGTCGGATTCAGCTTCAATCAGTACCTGATCGTCGACGATGCGCCGATGCTGTTCCACACGGGCCAGCGCAAGCTGTTCCCGCTCGTCAGCGAGGCGATCAATGCCGTGCTGCCCGTCGAGCGGTTGAAGTACCTCGCGCTATCGCACTTCGAAGCCGACGAATGCGGCGCGCTGAACGAGCTGCTCGCTGCCGCGCCGAACGCCGTCCCCATCTGCGGCCAGGTCGCGGCACTCGTTGCGATCAACGATTTCGCCGACCGCGCGCCGCGCGCGCTCGCCGACGGCGAAGAGCTTTCGCTCGGATCGCGGACGATGCGCTGGTTCGATACGCCGCACGTCCCCCACGCTTGGGAGTGCGGCCTCATGCTCGACGCGACGACGCGCACGTTTTTTTGCGGCGACCTGTTCACGCAAGGCGGTATCGGCGACGTCGCAGTCACGGAGGCCGACATCCTCGGACCCAGCGAGGCGTTCCGTAAGCCGATGGACTACTTCGCGCACGCTCCGCAGACGCGCGCGACGCTCGAGCGGTTCGCGCGCGAGGCGCCGACGACGCTCGCGTGCATGCACGGCAGCGCCTGGCGCGGCGACGGCGCGCGCCTCTTGCGCGAGCTCGCCGCAGCGCTCGAGACACCGGCGCGCGGCGAGCAGCAGAGCGCCGCGTGAGGGGAGCGCTCAGTTCTCGAAGTCGAAGATGTCCTCGGCCTCGGGCTTCTTCATGCCAGGCTCCCAGTACTTCTCCCAGATGTCGGCCCACGGGCGGCCGTACATGTCGGGGACTTCGTGCTCGATGACGGCGCCCGGGGAGACGGGCGTCGGCGTGCCGTCGACGGGGTAGATCGTCTGCACGCACTCGATGAAGACGTACGGATCGCCTTCGTCGAAGCCCGAGAGCTTGCTGAAGTTGCGCACGATACGCACGGGCTCGACGAGCGCCTCGGGGTCGTACAAGACCGTCTCGTGGTTCAAGCCGAGGAACTTACCGGCGGCGTCGCGGTTCGGCGTGTAGATCTCGATCGTCTGCAGCTTGCTCGAGTGCTCGGGCGCCGCATGGACCTTCCAGCCCTGGATGTTCGACGTCCACGTGATCAGCGTGTCCTCGTCCCAGAAGCCGATCGTCTCGCCATACCAGCGCGGCACGTCGGCACCCAGGCGCGGCACGGCGCCGTCCATGTTGAACTCGCGGCCGAGGTGCACCGTCGTGATGAAGTTGCGCGCGACGCCCGCGACGATCTGCACGACCGACGGCGCCGCGATCATGTAGTGCTCCCAGACGGCGGCTTCGTGGTAGCGGCGCATGAAACCTTCGGGCCAGCAGTACTGCGACGGCCACATCGCCTTGTTCGTGTTGGCGTGGTGATACGCCTCTTGCACGAACCGCGTCTGATACTCCGGCGTCAGCAGCGACAGCACCGTCGGCGCTTGCACGCGCCGCATGTGGTACCAGACGTTGTTGTTCGGCGTGCGGGCCGGGTGCTGATAGCGGCCCGTCCACTCCTCGAGCTGCTCTGCGGTCGGCTTCTGCTTTGCGCCGCCGCGCGCCGTCGTCTCGGCGAGCAGCGCCTCGTAATGCTCCTCTGCCGTGCCAAAGCCATACGGGCTCACGATCGCTTCGCGCGGATAATCGCGGTCGCAAAAGCCCCATGCGGCCGATGCCGGCGGATTTGAGCCGATCGTGCCGCTGCGGTTGCCGCCCCACGCGTCCTCGAGCGCCGCGGAGCTGTTGCAGCGGAAGTAGCGCTTGTCGCTCCAGAGCTCGCGGTCTTGGTAGAAGTCCTTCGACGTGAAGATGTCGACGGGCAGCGGCTCGATCCCGGGCGGGTGCTCGCCCTCACGCGCGGTGCCGATGAACTGCGGCTCGGCTCCGGCCGGCTGCCGTTGGCCGAACGCGCGGCGTATCGCGGGCCCGACGATCTCGCGCTTGTTGATGTCGTCGAGCATCGGCGCAGCGCGCCCAACGCTCTTGAAATCGATTTGCGCCGTTTGTTGCGCGCTCGCGCCCGTGCCGAGCAGAGCCAGCGCCGCGACGGCCGCCAGCCGCATCTTGTTGTTATTCATGTGTTCCCCGCGAACGCTCGACTCGAGCCGGTTGCGGCGATAGTAAGTTCAAGCTGTTCAGAAGTCGACGCCGAAGCTGATCTGGAATCGCTCGATATCATCGCGAAACGGCGCGTCACCGTCGCTCGGATTCAGCGGAACCGCATAGCTCAACCGCATCGTGCCGAACGGCAACAAGACGTCTGCGGCGATACCGGCGGAGGCTCGCAGCTCGGAGGCGCTGAAGCCGAAATCGATGCGCTGCCCACCGGCATCGAAGAACTCCGTGCCGTCGGTCGAGTAGACGTTGCCGACGTCGAAGAAGAAGCCGGAACGCATTCGTGAAGCCCATCGGCGTGGCCATGCGGTCTTCACGTCGAGCTGTGCTGCGACGAGCAGATTTCCGCCGTAAGGATTGCCGAGACTGTCTTGCGGCCCCAGCCCGCGGTAACCGCGGACGGTGGCAGGTCCGCCGGCGAAAAAGCTCAAGTTTGGGGGCAGCCTCGTCGTCTCGCCCAAGTCGTCGCCGTAGCCGAGGACGCCGTGTGCGCTCACCGTCCAGCGCGAGCCGGCCGTCCAGTAGCGCGTGGCGTCGTAGCGCGCCGTGAAATACTCGATGTCGCTTGCGGGCAATGCGGCTCGAGCTTCGACCGATTGCTCGAGGCCTCGCTCCGGAAAGCCTTCACGATTGCGCGTGTCGTAGCGCCAGCGAAACAGGAGATCGAGCTCGGTGAATTCGGTCGACAGCACGTCGCCGGCAAGCAGCGGCTCGCCGTTCAGCGCGATCCAGCTCGACAGCTGCGCGCTGCTCGCCGGTCCTGCGCCGAGCAGCGTTTCTCGCAACGCAAGGCCTAGGCTCACCCTCTGCTGACGAGCGATCGGGTAGCCATATTCCCACCGGACCTCCGCTAGCTCCGCGTCGATACCCGACGTGTCCGCGGTCAGCTTGTCGACATGCCGCGCCGCTAGGCCGATCGTTCGACTCACTCCTGCGGCAAACGCGTAAGGGTTCGTGTGCGAGGCCTCGACGACGGATCCGAGCTCACTGGTTTCCGCCGCTATGGAAGCCTGCTGTCCGGAGCCGAACAGATTGTCGTTTTCAAAGTAGCCGTGGAGGCTCGTGCGTAGGGAGCTCGCGTACCCGCCGCCCACGCCGTAGCGCCGTGTCGGCGCTTCCTCGATGGTCACGATGACGTCGACGACGTTATCCGAGCTCGGCACCGGCGCTACGGCGAGCGTCGCCCGCTCGACGGAAGGCAGCCGCTCGAGGTGAATCCGTGACTCCTCGAGGGCGTCCGTCCTCAAGAACGTGCCCTCGATCTGGCGCAGCTCTCGTCGGAGCACCTCGTCGTTCGTTCGCGTGACGCCGCGAAACTCGATGCGCCTGACGTAGATTCGGTCTGCAGATTCCTGCGCGACGCAAGGCGGCACGGCAAGCAGCAACAGCAACACGAGCAGAACGGAATGAAACGGGCGCGGGACCCCCTTCCCGATCATGTCCGACGCGAAGACTCGCCACTCATTGTCTCGGATTCGACGATGCCGTACGCGAGCGGTTCCCAATAGCCTCGCGAGCGCGTGACATCCCGCGTCGAGTGCCGTATCGAGGCGAGACCCTCTGCGCTCTTAGAAGAGATCCGCGAGGGTGAGCTCGGTGGTCAGCGCCGGCAGCGGCAATGTGCCTTCGGTGACCTCGTCGCGCTGCGTATATTCCGCCCTCACGATCGCGAAATCGGGTTGCGGCTCGGAGCGCAACGATAGCCGCACGGCGTAGCTGAGGCTCACCTCCGCCGCATCGGCGACGGCGAGTCCAAGCGCTGTTGACGCGCGCACGACGTCGCGGCGATCGCCGATCGGCGGCATGCGATGATCTCTCCTTCGATCAGCTCCGTACGATCGTCGGGAGACAACAAGCCGACTTGGCCATGCGGTAGTAGTCGTGAACCGTGAGCCGATGCGGCCGCGGCCAGCTTTCCGTTTGCGCGCTCATCCCATCCTCATCGCTCATTCAGGGTTCCCGCGGCGGTGGTGCGACCGCGATGCCCCACGGCGTCTTGCCGACGCGAATCGTGGCCACGACGTTCAGGGATGCCGTGTCGATGACGGACACGTCGTTCGACGGCCCGTTGGCCGTGTACAAGAATTTGCCGTCGGACGTAAGTCCGATGCCCCACGGGCGTGCGCCGACGCGGACGTTCGCAATGACGCTCCCCGCCGCAAGGTCGACGACCGACACCGTGCCCGCGCGGCCGTTGGCCACGTAGAGGCGCGCTTCGTCGGGCGAGAGCGCGAGCCCCATCGGCAGAGAGCCCGGCGGCAGCGCGACGGTTCGGAGTACCTCGCCCATTGCGACGTCGACGACGGCGACGCTGCCGCCGTGCTCGGCCGACACGTACGCACGCGACCCGTCCGCCGAGAAGATCGAGTCGCGCGGGCGCCAGCCGACGTCGATGTTGCCGAGCACGGCACCGCTTTGCGCATCGACGACGGTCACCGCGTGGTCGCTTTCGCTCGTGACGTAGACGGTCTTGCGATCGGGCCTTAAGCGAACGCCTTCGGGCTCACCGCCTACGGCGACCGTCCGCACGACCTCGCCGCTCGCGAGGTCGACGATCGAGAGCTCACCCGCATCCTCGTTCGAGACGAACAGGCGGCCGGCGCTCGAGTCGATGTCGAACTCCTCAGGATCGGAGCCGCCCGGCAAAACGAGCAGCACCGCGCGCGCCTGCACGTCGACGACGGCGATGCCGTCCTGGGTCTTGTCGGCCGCGAGCTTTGCGCATTCGTCGTCGGGCAGCGCGGGCGGGCATTTCGGCGAGCCGGACAAGGCGACGTAGAGCCGCTCACCGTTCTCGGCGACTTCGACGCCGCGCGGCCGAGTGCCGACCTCGACCTCGCCGATCACGCTGTGCGTGGCCGTCGAGATGATGCTGACAGTGCCCGCATCTTCGTTCGTCACATAGACGCGCTCCGCGGGCCCTTCGACGACGGGAACGTGGTAGTCGTCGAGCAACGCCGCCGTCTGCGCGGCCGTGCGCGCCATCAGAGCTTCGAGCTCCGCGCGCCGCTCGCGCTCGCCGAAACGCACACCGGCTGCCATCGCGAACTCGAATTGAATGCCGGGCTCGGAGCGCAGCGGCACGACGGCGACCTCGACCGGTTCCGCGCGCGCCGCGAAGTAGCCCGCGATCGGGCCCCAGAGAATCGCCGCATCGAGCTCGCCGGCGAGAAGCTCGTTCTCGATGATCTTGCCGGGATAGACGTCGGGATCTCCGTCGAGCGCCGAGTACGGCACCATCTGGTCATGCAGGCCGCGGCGCGCGAGCCACTCGGCCGCCGGCCCCGGCGTGAACACGCCGATGCGCAGCGTTTCGCGCGTCTCAGCCGGAAGCGCGGCGAAGTCGTCGGCGCTCGCGACGTCGAGCTTCCGGCCGGCGACGTAGACCAGCGCGTACGTCGAGCGGTAGTACGGGCGCGTCGTCAGGGCGAGGTCGTAGCCCGCGGGCACGCCGACGATCACGTCGCACTTGTAACCGCCGCGCTCCAAGTCTTCGGCGTTCAGCGTGTTGCGCTCGAAGCCGCGCCGATGCGGAAACCACGTGTACTCGACTTCGACGCCGAGTGCGCGCGCCCAAATTCGCGCGAGCTCGTTCTCGAACCCTTGCTCGGCGCGATTGGAGAACGGCAGATTGTTGGGATCGGCGCAAACCTTCAGCGTCTGCGCCGCGAGCTGCGCGCCGGCCGGTGCGGCGGCCGCCCCCGCAAGCAAGGCCGCGGCCAGGACGGCGGTTGCGCGGATCGTGGTCACGGCTCGGCCGGCAGCCGCTTCGGTCGTCCCGGCAACAGCACGCCGTCGCTGCGGGCCTTCAGGTACGACCACAGCTCCTCGAAATACTTGCTGACGTTCGGATCCTGGCTCCACGGCGGCATCACACCGACCTGTCCTGTGAATCCCTCGGCGAGCGCCTTCATGAACTCGGGCTTGCCGATCTGGCGCATGCGCACGAGCAGATCCGGAGCGAAGGTGCTGCCGACGGCGTCTTGCGCGTGGCAGGTGTGGCAGATGCCGTGAAAGGTTCGCCACCCGACGTAGGTGCCGCGGTCGACTCGGCACGTCGTCGCGCCGCCTTCGTCCGCGTCCGGCCCGCACTCGACCGTGTACGGCGTGCTCTCCGCCGCGCTCTGCGCGGCGTCTTGAGCGCGGCCGGCGCCTGTCGCGGCGATCGCCGCGCGCGGCAACGACGAACGCGAACGTGCGGCGGCTCACCCGCGTCACGAGGTTCGCTTACGGAAGCGCGAACACGGTCAGCACGCCGCCGAGCTGCGTGTGGCGAGCCAACGAGCGATACGCGCCCACGGCGCCGAGGCCGTCCGTCGCGCCTTCGAGCCCAGCGGCCATGCCGATGCCGGCCCAACCGCCGATGCCGGACAGCACGCCGACGTACTGCTTGCCCTGGTGCGTCCACGTGTTGACGTTACCGATGATTCCCGAGGGCGTCTTGAAGCGGTACAGCTCTTTTCCCGTCGTGGCGTCGACGGCTTTGAGGTAACCCTCGAGCGTGCCGTAGAAAACCACGTCGCCCGCAGTCGCGAGCGCGCCGCTCCACACCGAGAACGGCTCGGGTAGCGACCAGACGATCTTGCCTTCGGCCGCGTCCCACGCGATGAAGTTGCCGAGATTCGTGGTGCCGTCGCGCGTGGCCTGTCCGGCCGGGAACATCGTCAGCACCGCGCCGACGTACGGCTGCCCCGCCACGTACTCGACTTCATACGGCTCGTAATCCATGCAGACGTGGTTCGTCGGGACGTAGAACAGCTTCGTGCGCGGCGAGTACGCGGCCGGTTGTTGGTCCTTCGAGCCGAGCGCCGCGGGGCAAATGTCCTCGGTGTTGAAGTCTTCGCCGTTCTTGCCGGTGCTGTAGCGGTCGACGACTTGCGGACGGCCCGTCCGCATGTCGACGTGCGTCGCCCAGTTCACGGCCGGATCGAACTTCTCCGCGACGAGCAGCTCGCCGTTCTCGCGATCGAGCGTGTAGCCGAAGCCGTTGCGATCGAAGTGCACGAGCAGTCTTGCGCATGCGGCCGTCGACCTCGAGGTCGACGAGCACGTTCTCGTTGACGCCGTCGTAGTCCCACTCGTCGTGCGGCGTCATCTGGTAGACCCAGCGCGCCATGACCCGTATCCGCGTCGCGCGCGAACAGCGTCATGCTCCAGCGGTTGTCGCCGGGGCGCACGACGGGATTCCAGGTGCCGGGATTGCCGCTGCCGTAATAGATGAGGTTCAGCGCCGGGTCGTACGTGAACCAGCCCCACGTCGTGCCGCCGCCGAGCCGCCATTGCTCGCCTTCCCAGGTGCTCAAGCTCGAATTCGCGCCGATCGGCCGGCCGAGGTGCGTCGTGCGGCGCGCGTCGACGAGCATCTCGTTGTCGGGACCGACGCTGTAGGCTTTCCAGGCCTCGCGGCCCGTCTTGATGTCGTAAGCCACGACGAAGCCGCGCACGCCGAACTCGCCGCCGCTGATGCCCGTGATGACCTTGTCTTTGACGATGAGCGGCGCGTTCGTGTTGGTCTCGCCCTTCGCGGGGTCGCCGTTCTTGACGCTCCATGCGACCTCCCCGGTCTTCGCGTCGAGCGCGACGAGCGTGGTGTCGGCTTGCTGCAGAAAAATCTTGCCGTCGCCGAAGGCGAGGCCGCGATTCACGGTGTCGCAGCACATCACGGGAATCGTGTCGGCGTTCTGGACGGGCGCGTACGTCCAGTTGATGGTCTGATCGGCCAGATTGATCGAATAGACCTTGTTCGGAAACGGCGTGTGGATGTAAAGCGTGTCGCCGACGACGAGCGGGCCGCCTTCGTGACCGCGCAACACGCCCGTCGAAAACGTCCACGCGACCTTCAGATTGCCGACGTTGCTCTTGTCGATCTGGGCGAGCGTGCTGTAGCGCGTGCCGGCGTAATTTCCGCCCCACGTGGCCCAGTTGTTCGGGTCGCTCGTGAGCCGTTCGACTTCTTCGTTGGCGCCGGCGAGCGGCGGCAGTAGCAGTGCGAGGGATAGAACAAAGCGCTTCGTGGTCATTCCCGCTCTCCTTATGAATGGATGTGGTCGGGTCTTGGCACCAGCTTCGTCGCTTGGTCGTTCTAGAGTATGTGCCTCCGTCGGCGGTAGGGCTAGCGCACGGTTTTCACGAGGCATTGCGCCCTGGCGCGCTCGAGAATGGCCGCGAGCTTGTCGACGAGCTCGCGTGCCTGCGGGGGATCGCGGAACACGCCGCCGCGCTCGCCGGCCGTCGAGCGCAGCTGGCTGAAAACTTGGGCTTGCGCGAACTCCTCGTGGGTCATTTCGGCAGCGATCGCGTCGACGACGCAGACGCATTTATAGAGGTTGTCGTAGCTTTGCCCACCCTGCTCGTTCATGCAGCCGAGCACGAACTCCACGCGCGCTTGGGTCGGGAAGTCGTTCGCCGCCGCGCCGCTCGACAACAGCAGCAACAGCAGCGGCAGCGAGCGGGGCACGTTAGCAAACCTCGGCACGGCGATTCTTCAGTCGGCGGCGAGGTAGCGGCGCGCACGCTCCATTTCCGGGCGCGCGGTGTCGGCTTCGTTCGCGATCTCGAGCACGCGCGCGTAGTGCTCGCGTGCGCTCGCGGCGTCGCCGGCCGCTTCCGCCGCGCGCGCGGCTCCGAACGAACCGCGGAAGCGCCCGGGCTCCTTCGCTATCGACGCCTCGAATGCGCGCAATGCCGCCGGCGCGTCGCCGGCTTCGAGCTGCATTTCGCCGAGCAGCTCGCGCGCGGGAGCGAGCGGCCCGGGCGTCACGGCCGCTTTGTCCGTTGCGTCCTCGATGTCGGCCGCCGCGCTCATTGCCGCGAGACCTTCTGCGCGCCGCCCTTGCGCGAACGCGATCCAAGCGCCGGCCGTGCGCCATTGGATGTCGACCTGCTCGGCCCAGTAGTCGTCTTGCCCTTTGAGGCGGTCGCGCAGCGCAGCGAGCGCGGCCACGTCCGTGGCCGCCGCGGCGGCACGGCCGCTGCGAGCGGCGCCGAGCGCGCGCGCGAAGTGCGCGATCGCGATCGTGAACGGCGGGCCGCCGGACTGAACTTCGAGCGCGGCGGCGTCTTGCCACGCGCCGCGCTCGAGCGCGTAGCGCGCCGGCATTGCCGCGAGCGCGTAGAACCCGGCCATCGGCGGGGCCGCCCCGCCCACCGTCGCTGCAGAATCGAACAGCGCCGCAACGGGCGGCACGCGCTCGAGCACCTCGCGCGCTGCGCGATCCTGCGCCATTTGCAGATAAGCGTAGGTCTGATAGTCCATGGCATGCAGCGCTTCGGTCGCGACGTTGTTCCGCACTGCGGACTCCTCGGACAACCGATTGGTCGCGGCGGACTCGGCCCAAGAGCCGACGCGCGTGAACGTGTGCGAGGGCATGTGCAGCGCGTGCGGTGCTGACGGCGCAATCGACGCGTAGCGGCGCGCAGCCGCGAGCGCGCGGGAGGCGAGCGGCGGATGATCGTACGCATGGATGATGTAGTGCGCGAGGCCCGGATGGTCCGGGTGCTCGGCGTACAGCGGCTCGAGTATCCCGACCGCGCGCAGCTGCGCCGCATACGTCTGATCGGCAGGCAACGCTGTTTGAGTGACGGCGAGCGCGTAGAAGATCTGCGCCTCGATGTCGCGGGGATTCGCAGCCGCGACCTCCGCCATGCCGCGCTCGTACGCGAGGATGCGCTCGCGCTGCGACGCGGTCTCGTAGCCGTCGAACAACGCGCCCGCGGCCGCGATAAATCCTCGCTCGCGCGCGGTCGGCGAACCTGTCGCGCGTCCTTTCTCTATGGCGACGAGCCCTTCCGCCAGTGCGGCCGGTGAGCGCGCACCGGCAAATGGATTCCCCCAATACGACAGCGCGATGCCCCAGTACGCGATTGCGCAGCGCGCATCCTTCGCGAGAACCGTGTCGAAGCCTTCGATCGCGGGACGGAACTCGAACGAGTGCAGCAACGCTACCGCGCGATTGAAGTCTGCGCGCGTCTCCGGCGCGCAGCTGTTCTCGAAATTCACGGTGCCGAGCTTTTCCGCCGGCGCTGCGGCGGCGTGCTCTTCATGCTGCTGGGCGTGTAGCGCCGAGGGCAGCGCGAGAGCGGCGGCCAACAAGACGGTCAAGTCGATAGGTCATGAAGCGATCCTCTTTGGAGGGGCATGACGCTTGCGATCATAGCGCGCCGGACGGCGCAATCGGTCTATACCGAAAGCCTATTTCGGGCGCCGATAAACATCAGGATCGTCCCGAAGACACGCAGCACCCTGCGTCCGTCGCGCTCCGGAGGCGGCGCAAACCAGTGCGGCGGCAAAGTCGGCGAGAAATGGATGCAGGCTCCGCGTTGCCGCGCACGTACGGGGGGCGTAGGCTCAACCCGACTGCACATAAGATACGGCGAAACGGGAGCAAGCCCATGAGCTCGACGCGACGGCAGTTCATCCGAGGCGCGACTTTGAGCGCCGCGACGCTCGTGGCACCGGGCGCGTTCGCACAAGCTCTGGCGACGGCCGTCACGGGCGACGGCCCGTACTACCCCGACCGCCTGCCGCTCGACACCGACAACGACCTTTTGATTTTGAACGACGGGCTCACGAGCGCCGTCGGCGAAATCGCGCACTTCACGGGACGCCTGTTCGCCGAGAACGGCTCGCCCGTGCGCAACGCATTCATCGAGATCTGGCAATCCGACGTCAACGGCTCGTACATCCACACCGAAGGCCGCAACGAGGCAAGATCGACGCGAACTTCCAAGGCTACGGCCGGTTCCTGACCGACGCCGAAGGACGCTACTACTTCCGCACGATCAAGCCCGTGCCGTACACGCTGCAAGGGCAATTCCGCGCGCCGCACATTCACGTCGCCGTCAGCAAGGCCGGCAAGCGCATCATGGCGACGCAGGCGCTCGTCAAAGGGCACGAGGCGAACGAGGGCGACTTGATCACGCGCCGCTTCCGCGATCCGAAGCTCCTCGAGACCTTGATGGTCGAGTACCGGCCGCTGCCGGGCTCGACGCTCGGCGAGCTCACGGCCAATTTCGACATCCGACTCGGCCGAACGGCTCAAGAGCTCGGTGACGGCACGATCGGCGGCATTGGCCCGCCCGCGTAAATTTGTCGGAGTCATTAGGCAATGGCAACCGTCGCGCTTCAAGTCGCACCCGCCGAGCTGCGTGAGAAGCTGTTCTTCCTGGTCATGGCGGTCGCGATCGCCGCGACGGTCGTCGTTGGCTTCAGCCTGTTCTACGCGGCCGGCATATCGAGCTTCGATTCGCCGTGGTGGGTGCACGTCCACGCCGTGACCTTCGTCGGCTGGATCGTGCTCTACGTGCTGCAGAACACGCTCGTGTTCCGCGACGACCTCGTGCTCCACCGCAAGCTCGGCCGCATCGGCGCCGCCTATGCGGTCTGGGTGGTCATCGTGGGGCTCGTGCTGACGCCGCTGACGCTCGCGGTCGGCCGTTCGCCGCCTTTTTTCACGGCGCCTTACTTTCTTGCGCTCGACTGGGTCAACATCGCGGTCTTCGGCGCCCTGGTCTATGCCGCCATCCGTAACCGCGACCGCACGGACTGGCACCGGCGGCTCATGCTCTGCGCCACGATCTGCGTGATAGCACCGGCCGTGGGCCGGCTGATCGTCCTATCGGGCAACACGATGACGGCGCCCGTGAATGTCGCCTTCTTGTTGCCTTTTGTCGTCGCCGGCATGCTTTTCGACTGGCGCAACCGCGGCCGCATTCATCCGGCCTACGGCTGGGGCGCCGCGGCGCTGCTGGTGTTCGCGGCCGCGACCGAGCTGCTCGCGCGCTGGCCTTTCTTTGCCGGGCAGGCAGTGTTGATCGCCGGCTGACGCCCGCTCCCGCCCGCTATAATCCTCCCGCGTCGACTTCGGGTTGTTTCGACTATGCGCATGAGCCGCTCCGACTTCCTGGCCTGGCCGCACAAGGCCATCACGCTGCTCGGCATGTCGGGGGTCGGCAAGACGACGCTCGCCTATAAGCTGCCGTCGTCGAAGTGGTTTCATTACTCCGGCGACTACCGCATCGGCACGAAGTACCTTGCGGAGCCGATCCTCGACAACATCAAGCGCCAGGCGATGAAGGTGGACTTCCTGCGCGAGCTGTTACGCAACGACTCGATTTACATCGCAAGCAACATCTCCGTGCACAACCTGCAGCCCGTCTCGACGTTTCTCGGCAAGATCGGCCGCACGGACATGGGCGGCCTGCCCGTCGCGGAGTTCAAGCGCCGGCAGCGGCTGCACCGCGAGGCCGAGATCGGGGCGATGCGCGACGTCGCCGAGTTCATCGGCAAAGCGCAGGAGATCTACGGCTACGACCACTTCATCAACGACGCCGGCGGCAGCTTGGTCGAGCTCGACGACGAGAAAACCGAGAAGACGCTGGCCGAGCACACGCTGATCCTTTATTTGAAGGCCGACGAGGACATGGAGCGTGAGCTCGTGCGCCGCGCCGTCACCGATCCGAAGCCGCTCTATTACAACGAGAAGTTCCTCGATCAGAAGCTAGCCGAGTACGTCGCCGAGGCCGAGCTCGAGAGCGCGGATCACGTCATGCCCGACGAGTTTGTGCGGTGGATCTTTCCTGCGCTCGTCGCGCACCGCCGCCCGAAGTACGAAGCGCTCGCGAAGCGGCACGGCTACACGCTGAACGCGCGGCTCGCGGAATCGATCGCGAACGAGCGCGACTTCCTCGAGCTCGTCGCCAACGCGCTCGAGAGCTAGCCGGCCGAGCGCAAAGCCACGAACCACGCGCCGACGAGCAGCAGGGCCGCGAGCGCGCCGCAGACGAGCTGCACGCGTGCATTGCGGAGCCACGCGACGGAAGCGAAGCGCGCGATCGCGAGCCCCGCCCCCAAGCCGCCGATGAAGCCGAACAGGTGCGCTCCCAGGTCGGTGTTGTCGCCGGCGGTGCCCGTGAACGCCAGCAAGCCCAGGCCCGCGATGATCGGCGCGATCCGAGAGCGCCAGGGCGTGTCGCGCAAAAAGCCGCGCCGCCACGTGTACGTCACGAGCAAGCCGAGCGCCGCGAACACGGCCGTCGATGCGCCGATCGAGCGATGCGTCGGCAGCTGCACCCACGCGTTCAGCACGTTCGCGCCGGCCGCCGCGAGCAGCACCGCGAGCCAGCCGAAGCCGTGGCCGAGGTACCGGCCCACGAAGTAACCGTAGAATCCGCCGAACGCGACATTGCCGCCGACGTGAACGAGCTCGCGATGCACCGTCAGCGCCGTGAATGCGCGCCACCACTCGCCGGCCAGCAGCGGGCCCGCCTCGAGCCGGCCGGCGCTGAGCCAGTCGCGGTTGAACAGGCTCAGGTGCAGCGCGAGGAACACGGCGAGCAGCGTCGCGACGTACCACAAGACTCCGGCGCGCCCTGCGCCGACTTCCTCGACCGGCCGCGTCCCGACTTCGCGCGCGTTCTCATGGCGATAGAGCGTCAGCTCCGTCGCCGCGGCCGGGGCGTCGGCGAGCGGCACCCAGAGCTCCCAACCGCGCACGCCGGGTTGGCGTTGAAACGGCAGGCCGCGCGCCGTCAAGACGAGCGCGAGCTCGTTGACCCGAGCCTCCGTGAGCCCCGTCGCGACCGTCACCCATTGGTCGGCAATCCCTGCCTGCATTGCTCTATCGTCTGCGGCGTTCGCCATCTCTGCTAGCATCCGGTGCTATAACGACTATGCCCGCTCGGCTTGGCGCCGCGGCGGCACGCTAAGGTAGCAGACTTGGGTAGCACGGCACTTACTGCAGAGCATCCCGACCAGCGCCGCGCGGCGACGGCGTACTGCTACTGGGATCTCGTGCCGTCGCCGTTTCGCTCCTTGTGCGTCGCCGTCGATGGCGACGGGCGTCTCGTCGAGATTCGCTTCGACGGCCGCCGCCCCGAAGGCCGGCGCGACGCGAAGCGCTGCAAGACCGCGTCGGCACAGCTTCGCGAATATTTCGCCGCGAGGCGGCGCGAATTCGATCTCGAGCTCGCGCCATACGGCACGGACTTTCAGCTGCGCGTGTGGAACGCGCTGCGCGCGATTCCGTATGGCGCCGTGCGCAACTACGGCGATATCGCGCGCGCGATCGGGCAGCCCGGCGCCGCGCGCGCCGTCGGTCAAGCCAACGGCTGTAACCCGCTGCCGATCGTGATCCCGTGCCACCGCGTCATCGCGAGCGACGGCACGATCGGCGGATTCTCCGCCGGCCTCGGCATCAAGCACCGCTTGCTCGCACTCGAAGGTGCCGAGCTCGACCTCTAGCGATGGCGCACGACTTGAAGTGCTATCGGTGCGGCGAGCCGCTCGCGAAGCTCACGTTACCGCTCGCGCGGCTCGACGAGTGCCCGAAGTGCCACGTGCACCTGCACGTTTGCCGCATGTGCGAGCGGTTCGCGCCGCGTAAGCCGAAAGGCTGCAGCGAGGACGACGCGATCGAGGTCCGCGACAAGAAGGGCGCGAACTTCTGCGACTACTTCAAGCCGAGCGCACGCGCGTATGACTCCGCCGAGCAGCAGGCCGAGCAGGCCGCACGCTCGACGCTCGACGACCTGTTCAAGAAGTAGATTGCACTGGCGCGGCGTGCGCTCAGGCGGCGCGCGACAGCGTGCGCGACTGCCCGGCCGCGTCGACCGTCTCGAGCCTGATCGGCCTGCGCCAGACCTTGTGTATGTAGTCTAAAACCCGCTCGGCGCGCTCGAGGTCGAGCCCACGGCCGTCGGTCTCGTGCTCGTGGTACAGCGTCAGCGAGCCGTCGTTCGCGATGTGCTTCGCGAGAACCGCCGGCGCACCGAAGTTGTATTTCGGCGCGAGCACGGTCTCGCGCAGCGCGTGGATGTCGTGGTCGAGCACACGCACTCCGCCTTGGGCCGTGCGCTCGTAGCGAAACAGCTTCAGCTCGTCGGCGAGCTCTTGCGTCAAATGATTGCGGATGAAGCTGAAGTCGTCGTCCTGAGCGCGGATCTGAAATGCGCGTTCGAGCCCGTGCTCCTCGACGATCGATTCCCAGATCGAGAACCCGAGGTGGTAGGGGTTCGTGGCAAGCGACGCTTGCTGCTCGGCCGCGTGCGGGCGCACGACGTCCGAATGCGTCTTCAGCGCGTCGAGATACTCGTTGTGCGGCAGAAAGTCCGCCTCGCGCAGTAGCCGCGCGTGCCAGTAGGACGCCCAGCCTTCGTTCATGATCTGGCACGCGAACACGGGATAGAAGTAGAACGACTCCTCGCGCACGGCGCGGAACACGTCGCGCTCCCACTCCTCGAGCTCGGGAGCGTACTCGGCGATGAGCCACAACAGGTCGCGCTCGGGCGCAGCCGGAATCGGCGCGCGCGTCCGCTCGAGCGGCGCATCGGCGGCGAGACTTTCGCCGGGCAGGTTCTCGAAGCGCTTCTGGAAGCCGCTTTCTTGCAGCGCACGCGGCCCTTCGACGTAGTGCGGGTAGCGCTCGCGGCGCAAGCTCTGGTGCGGCTCGATGTGCGCCTCGAGCGACAGCGCGGCGTCGAGCACCTGCTCGACGCGCGTCTGGCCATACTGCTCGACAGCCGTGCCGATCTGGCGCGCGTGGGCGGCCGCCTGCTCGACGATGCGGTAGCCGACCTGCTCCTGGCTGCGCTTGAACAGCGAGTTGTTCTTCGCGAAGTCGGCGTGCCCGAGCACGTGCGCCGTCACGAGCGTGTTCTCTTGCAGCGAGTTGTTGCCGGCAAGATAGGCGCGCCCCGGATTGCCGGGGAAGACGACCTCGAACAACCGCGAATGGCCCATGCGGTGCTGCACGAGCTGATAAATGTAGCGGACGCCGAACGACCAATGCGGCATGCGCACCGGCAATCCATACACGGCAACTTCCATCATGAAGCTCGAAGGGACTTCTTCGAACTGCACGGGGTAGTAATCGAGGCCGTTATCTTGAGCGAGCGCTTCGAGCAGGCCCGCGTAGCCCTGTAGCGCCATGTTCATGCTAGACCTCTGCCTCGGCGCGGCGAGTGAAGAACGCGCGAATCGCGTCCCAGACGGACTCCGGCGCGGTCAATGCGTGGCGGCCGGCAGCGCCGGTTTCGGCTTGCAGCTGCTCGAACAGCAGCGCCGTCTCGGACTGAAGCGGCTGCTGCGCGACGGACGCCGTCTCGACGTAGCCGACGTAGTTCGCGACGCTGCCGAGCTGCGTCAGCGCCGCTTGCGCGGCTTCGCGGTCGTTGTGGAAGTTCGCGCCGTCGGAGGCATAGAACACGTAGGTGTTGAACCGGCTCGGGTCATAACGGTCCGTGGCGATCTCGAGCACTTTGCGGAACGCCGTCGAGGCGACCGTGCCGCCGCTGCCGCTGACCTGGAAGAACTCCGCTTCGGGGAACTCCCACGCCTCGACGGTGTGCGCGACGAACACGGCCTCGAGGTGCGTGTACTGGCGGCGCAGCCCCTGCACGACCCAAAAGAAAAATGTTTTCGCGAGCTTGCGGTCGTGCTCCGTCATGCTCGACGACACGTCCATGGCGAAGTAGACGACGGCCTCCGTCGCGGGCCGGCGGCGCATCGCGAGCTGGCGATAGCGCAGGTCGTCGTTCGTGAACGGCGGCGCCTCGTTTTGCACGGCGCGCCGCTTGATTGCCTCCTTCAGCGAGCGGCGCCGATCGAGCCGCGAGCGAACGCCGCGCCGGCTCCAGCCTTCGCGCGTGTAATCGTCGTACTGGACCGCGCCCGACTTCACCTTGAGGTTCGGCAGCTTGAGCTCCTCCCAGAGCCAGTCGACGATGTCGTCGATCTTGAGCTCGAGGATGAACTGGTAGCCGCCTTCCTCGTTGCCGCCCGCGCCTTTCGAGAGAGGTCCGTCGCCGGGCTGCACGAGCTGATCGCCGGGCTTGCCGGCGCCTTGGCCGACGCCTTCCGACTCCTCGGCCTCGCGCAACCGAAACCGTGCGTGGTCGAGGAAACGGACGGGAACTTGGACCGTGCGGTCCGCGCTCGGCAGGAGCTCGCTGCCGGCAATGAGCTCGGGTAGCTTGTCGCGGACGGCGGCTCGGACCTTGTCGTTGTGCCGCAACCAGTCGCGTGCGCCGCGCGAGAAGAGGTCATACCACTGGCGCCCGGAACCCGTCGGATCCACGAAACCGGACGACCCTGCCATTTTTTCCTGCCCTCCCTTGCCTATGAACCCGCTACTCCTGCGATAGCAATGTGGTGACGTAATTGAGCGCTTCCTTCGCGCTGTGCTCGTCGTAACCGTACTCCTTGATCAAGCGCTCCTGCACGGCCGAGATCTTGTGCTCGGCCTCGTCGTCGGGCCGCGCTTTCGACGTTACGAGCCGCAGCACGTCACGGCGCTCCTCGAACAAGTACTGCTCGATCGCCTCGTGCAGCCGCGAGTGATTGTCGAGCGTGAACTTCTCGCCGGCCTTGAACGCGACCATGGCCTTGCGGACGACTTCCTGGCGGAACGATAGCTTGCCGGACTCGGAGATCTTGATCTTCTCCTCGACGGAGCGCAGGAAACGCTCGTCGGGTGGGCGCGATTCGCCCGTGATCGGATCTTCGACCTCGCGCTTGTCGAGCGACGCCTCGATCTCGTCGAGATACTTCTCGAGCAGCTGCTGCGCTTCTTCCTGGAAGGACGCGAACAGCGCGCGGTGGACGTCTTCCTTGACCCAGCGGTTGTAGAAATCCTTGCGGGCCAGCACGAGAAACTCGATCCACTGCTTCTTGCGTCCCGCGTCCATGCGCGCATCCGTCTCGATGGCGTCCTTGAGCGCGAGCAGCATGTCCATGCTCGTCAGGCTCGCGAGGTTGTTGCGCGTGATCGCGTTGCTGATCGCGTTGATGACGAAGCGTGGGCTGACACCCGTCAAACCTTCGTCCGTCGACTCCGCGCGTATGCGCGGCACGTCGGCCGCCGTGAAGCCCTCGACGTCCTCGTTCGAGTAGAGCTTCAGCTTCTTCGTGATATCGAGGCCCTCGCGCGACGGCTTCTGCAGACGCGTCAGGATCGCGAACACGGCGGCCAAATCGACGACGTGCGGATCGAAGTGAACCTTGCGAAACGCCGGCGCGCTCGACACGAGCTTGCGATAGATACGCGCCTCGTCGCGGAACGACAACGTGTACGGCACCTTGACGATCACCATGCGATCGAGCAGCGCCTCGTTCTCCTTTTCCTGCAGGAACTTGTTGAACTCGGCGAGGTTCGTGTGCGCGAGAATCGTTTCGTCGAGGTGAATCAACGGGAAACGCGAGACCTTGACGTTCTTTTCCTGAGTCAGCGTCAGCAGCAGATACAGGAACTCGCGCTTGACCTTCAGGATCTCGATCATCTCGAGCACGCCGCGGCTCGCGGCATAGACGGCGCCCGACCAGGACCACGCCCGCGGGTCGCCTTCGTCGCCGATGTCGGCGACCTTCGACAGATCGACGGAGCCGACGAGGTCGGCGATGTCGGCGGTCGTCGGATCGTGCGGCGCGTACGTGCCGACGCCGACGCGCTGTGCCTCGGAAAGGAAAATGCGCTCGACGGGGAAGCGCATGAAGTCGCCCTGGAACTCGTCGTCGAGCCGCGCGCGCGCGTACGGCGAGAGCTCGCCTTGAATGTCGACGCCGTACGTCGAGCGGAACTTCGGCCGCAAGCTCGCCGGCACTAGATTCAGCGGCGATTCGTGCAGCGGCGACCCTTGCAGCGCGTAGAGCGCGCCGTCCTCGGTGTGGCTGTACTCCTCGAGCCCGCGCTTGAGCAGGATCACGAGCGAGGACTTGCCGCCCGACGGAGGGCCGAGCAACAGCAGCAGCCGTCGGCCGACGTCGGAGCCCGCGGCTGCGGCCTTGAAGTAGTCGATGACGCGCTCGAGCGCGCTGTCGATGCCGAACAGCTCGCCGGCGAACAGCGCCGTCGCAGTCGGTTCGGGTTGCCCGGTTCCGCGTTCGCCGCGCGGCGCATCGCGGTACGCGCACAGCATGTCGTAGACGTACTGATGCGACGAGCGCGTCAGCTTGCCGGGATCCTTTGGAAGAACGTCTTGAAGAAACTCTGCGAACGTGCCACGCCAGTGTTGTGCTTGGTGCTGGGTGGCAAAGGCGGTCAAATCGTCGATGAAGGTTCCTCGATGAGATGAAGCTCGCGGGCTCAATATCTCTCGATGGATTCCGAATTCGGATAGCGTCGTCGTCATCAACACTCCCTACCTTGATGTTAGCGATGCCATATCGCCGGTTGTTTTTCTTCTTTGATCGTCTTGAGGCTTACCTCCACGTTCCGTGCCGATCAGTAAATTAGACGAAGTAAAGTAATCGGCGTTCCGTTAAATCGTCTCGGGTTCAGGCTCGAACTTTCCAAGCAGCGTGTCTGTGAGTACAGTCACAATTATAGGAGCCGTTCGACATAAGTACGACAGGTTCCGTTGCAGCGAACGCGGGCTTGGCCGAGCGCCACGGCTGGGCCCCGGCGGTGTGCCGCTGAACTCACTTTGTAGAAAATGCGAAAGCCGCGCTCAGCGCGGGCCTCGAGGGGCAGAAAGCCGCGGCGGCTTACTTCTCGCCGTTGCCCTGCGCGGCGGTGCGGCGCGCCTCGAGCAGCGAGCGGCGCATGTCGATGGCGATCGTGGCGTCGTTCTTGACGGTGCCGGACTTGTCGATTTGCTCGATGATGCGCACATCGGTGTCCGAGAGCGACGGTAGGTTCACGGAGGTCGTAGCCGTCGGGCTGTCGCCCTTGGCGGCGTGATACTTGCGTTTCCACGTATCCGCACTGCGCCGCAGCTCGGCGATCGTGTTCGAGTGCTTGTTGATGGCGGCTTCGAGCTGGCTGATGACGTCGCGCTTCTCGTCGAGGCTCGCCTGCAGCGCAGTGACGCGCTCCTGATCCGAGCGCAGGCTCTTGATCAGCGTCTTGCGTGCCTCGAGCTCCGAGCGCAGCTCGTCGAGCTCCGACTGCTCCTCGCTGGCCTCGCTCGCGGCCGCCTCGCGCAGCGTCGCGAGCTCGGCGGCAGCCTCGCCAGCCTGGCGCTCGGCGCGCTGTAGCTTCGCCTTCAGGTCTTCGATCTCGCGGTCCTTGTTCCGCGCGTCTGCCTTGACGCGCTCCGTGCCGTCAGTGTCGCGGCGCAGCGCGCGTATCAGCTCCTTCTTGCTCTCGAGCTCGGAGGTCACGCGCTCGAGCTCGAGGTCACGCGTGCGAACCTCGGCACGCAGCTTGGACGCGTCTTCGGCGTCGCCGCGCAACGCTTCGATCAGTGTGTTCTGCCCCTCGATGCGCTGCCTGAGCTGCTCGACCTCGCCGTCTCGGCCCGCTGCACCGCCTTCGAGCTCGGCCACGCGTGCGCGCTTCTCCTCGAGCTCGGTGAGCACCGACGCGAGCTCGGAGCCCCAATCGGCGAGCAAGCCCGTCAGGCGATCCCGCAAGCCCTGGACCGATGCAGCGGATTCCGTCATGTCAGTGAGCACCTGTGGAGCAGCGCTCACCACGCTGCCGGTTTTGGCCGTCGATTGCGGTGAATTACGTCACATGGGGGACGGGCGGGCGCGGACGGATTTGCGAAATTCGTCCTCTCTTCTCCTATCGGAACCGCTTCTGCAGCGCCTCGAGCGCGTCTTTGCCCGGGCACAGAACCTCGTACGGCAGCCTCGCCAGCGGCGCCGCCACGGTACCGTTGACGCCATGCAAGTCGGGCTCCGACTCGTCGATATAGAGCAGCCCCGTGACGATCTCGCCCTTGCGCTGCCGAGCGCGAATGTACTCGAGCGCCGCGCCGCGACTGCCGGGGTCGAAATCCTTCGCCACCTTGCGCAACAGCACGCGGCTGCCGTCGTGCAGCTCGACGGGAAGCACCTCGCCCTCGTCGTAAGCCGCTTTGATCTCGTGCGCGGGCGGCACGAAGTCGGCATGGATCGCCGGATGGCTGAACTCGCGCGCGTACGCGTAGCTCTTCGTCGAATCCTCGTGATCGTTGAACGTGACGCACGGCGAGATGACGTCGATCAGCGCAAAGCCGCGATGGCGCACGCCCGCCTTGATCAGCGGCACGAGCTGCTCCTTGTCGCCCGAGAAGCTGCGCGCCACGAACGAGCCGGCGAGCGCGAGCGCGATCTGGACGGGATCGATCGGCGGCTGCTTGTTGACCTCGCCGCGTTTTGCTTTCGAGCCGACGTCGGCCGATGCGGAGAACTGCCCCTTCGTCAGGCCGTACACGCCGTTGTTCTCGATCAGGTACACCATGTCGAGATTGCGGCGCAAAGCATGCGTGAATTGCCCGAGACCGATCGACAGCGAATCGCCGTCGCCGGAGACGCCGAGCAGATGCAGCTGCCGGTTCGCGGCGCTCGCCCCCGTCGCGATCGACGGCATGCGGCCGTGCACCGAGTTGAAGCCGTGCGACGCGCTCAAGAAATACGCCGGCGTCTTCGACGAGCAGCCGATCCCGCTCAGCTTCGCGACGCTGTGCGGTGCAATGTCGAGCTCGAAGAAGGCCTGCACGATGGCCGCCGTGATCGAGTCGTGGCCGCAGCCGGCGCACAGCGTCGACATCCCGCCTTCGTAGTCGCGCACGGTGAGCCCGAGCGCGTTGCGCTTGAGCCCTTGGTGGACGATCTGCGGTTTCGCGATCGACGTCATGCCGCAGCTCCTTGCGCCGCATAGTGCGTCAACGCATCGGAAACGCAGCGGTGGTCCATCGGCAAGCCGCCGTAATGCAGGATCGAGTGCATGCGCGCGGCAGGGTACTGCGTTTCGGCCATCAGCAGCGTCTTCAGCTGCGCGTCGCGGTTCTGCTCGACGACGAATACGAGCTCGTGCTGCTCGAGAAATTGCTGCACTTTCTCGCCGAACGGGAACGCGCGGATGCGGCAGTAGTCGGCGTGGATGCCCTTGACCGCCAGGCGGTCGAGCGCCTCGGTGACGGCGGAATCGCTGCTTCCGACGGCGACGATGCCGAGGGAGGCGATGCCTTTGCGCGAGTGGCGAATCGCGGGCTGGGGCACGAGCGTCGCGGCCGTCTGCCATTTTTTCGCGAGCCGGTCGACGACCTGCTGGTATTCCGCGGCGTCCTCCGTGTAGGCGCCGTACTGGTTGTGGCCCGAGCCCCGCACGAAGTACGCGCCGCGCGGATGCATGCCCGGCAGCGTGCGCTGCGGAATACCGTCGCCATCGACGTCGACGTAGCGATGAAACCCCTTCGCGGCTTCCAGCTGATCGGCCGACAGCACCTTGCCGCGATCGGGCCGGTACGCGGGGTCCCAGTCGAGGTCGCGGCACATCCAGTCGTTCATGCCGATGTCGAGGTCCGACATCACGATGACGGGCGTCTGCAGCCGGTCGGCGAGATCGAACGCCGTGACGGCGAGCTCGAAGCATTCGCGCGGATCCGCGGGGAACAACAGCACGTGCTTCGTGTCGCCGTGCGAGGCATAAGCCGCCGCCAGCAGGTCGGCCTGCTGCGTGCGCGTCGGCATCCCGGTCGAGGGCCCGACGCGCTGCACGTCGAACAGCACCGCAGGCAGCTCCGCGAAATAGGCGAAACCGAGGAACTCGCTCATCAGGGACAAGCCGGGGCCGCTCGTCGGCGTGAATGCACGCGCGCCGTTCCAGGTCGCACCGAGCACGATACCAATCGCCGCCAGCTCGTCTTCGGCCTGCACGATGCAATAGAGCCGCTCGCCGGTCTGCGGGTCCTTACGATAACGCTCGCAGAACGATTTGAACGCGTCCATCAACGACGTCGACGGCGTGATCGGATACCACGCGCCCACCGTGGCGCCCGCATACAGGCAACCCAAGGCCGCTGCGGTATTACCGTCGATCATGATGCAGCTGGCCGTCTTGCCGAGCGGCTTGACGCGCTGCGGCAGCGGGCACGCGAGCTGTGTTCGCGCATGCTCGAAGCCGAGGTCGAATGCCTCGAGGTTCGATTCGATGAGCGCGGGCTTCTTGGCGAACGTTTCCTTGACGAGCTCGGTGATCACGGCGCGGTCGAGCTCGAGCAGCGCGGCGAGCACGCCGACGTACGCCATGTTCTTCATGAGGATGCGCGTTCGCGCATTCGCGAACCGCTCGTTGCACATGCGCGCAAACGGCACGCCGATGATCTCGATGTCGGGGCGCGCGAGCTGCCGATCGCGCGGCCAAGTCGAGTCGTAGAGCAGAACGCCGCCCGGCGCGACCTCGGCCAGGTCGCGCGCGTACGTTTGCGAGTTCATGGCGACCATGATGTCGACTGAGCCCGAGCGCGCGAGATAACCGTCCTTGCTGACGCGGATCTCGTACCAGGTCGGCAACCCTTGGATGTTCGACGGGAAGAAGTTCTTGCCCGTAACGGGCACGCCCATGCGAAACACGGTCTTCATGAGCAGCGCGTTGGCGCTCGCCGAGCCGGTGCCATTGACGTTCGCGATCTTGAGGACGAAGTCGTTTACCCGGCTTTTCTGCTGCTTTCCCACTCTTTCTCTTCCAGCCGTGCTTCGTCACGCGCGTACGGAATCGACACGGTCGACTTCTGCATGTCCCAGGCGCCCGTCGGGCAGCGTTCCGCGCATAGCCCGCAATGCACGCACAGATTCTCGTCCTTCAACATCACGCGCGCGGTTTGTTTGAGCGGCGCGGACACGAAGAGTTGCTGCTCGAGGTTAAGACGCGCGGCCTTGAGGCGGCTCGAGAGCTCGGCCTCGGTGCCGTTCGGCGCTATGGCAAGGCAATCGACGGGGCAGATGTCGATGCAGGCGTCGCATTCGATGCAAAGATCCGCCGTGAACACCGTCTGCAAGTCGCAATTCAAGCAGCGCTCGACCTCGGTCGCGACTTGCTCCGCGCTGAAGCCGAGCTCGACCTCGATATCGAGCTTCTTGAACCGCTGCCGCAAGTCGACGTGCGGCATGATGCGCCGCGCCGCCGGCTCGTAAGCGTTGCTGTAGCTCCACTCGTGGATGCCCATCTTCGCCGTCGTCAGCGTGACGCCGCGCGGCAGGCGCTCCTCGAGGCTCGTGCCTTCGCAGTGCTTGTGAATCGAGATCGCGGCTTGATGGCCGTGCTCGACGGCCCAGATGATGTTCTTCGGGCCGAATGCAGCGTCGCCGCCGAAGAACACGCCTGGCCGCGTCGATTGAAACGTCTTGGGATCGACGACGGGCACGTCCTCGCCGTCGAACGTAAGACCGAGATCGCGCTCGATCCACGGGAACGCATTTTCCTGTCCGATCGCGAGCACGACGTCGTCGCAGGGCAGGAAAACTTCGCGAACGACTCTCGTGGTGGCGATGTCGCCGCCGGCGTCGAGCTCGTACTCGAGCTCGTCGAACCGCATGCCGATCAGCTTGCCGTCCTCTATGACGAATTCCTTCGGCGAATGATTGACGACGATCTCGACCTGCTCTTCCTCGGCATCCTCGAGCTCCCAGTCCGAAGCTTTGAAGAACTGCCGCGGCTTGCGGGCGATGACCTTGACGTCTTTGGCACCGAGCCGCAGCGAGCTGCGGCAGCAATCCATCGCCGTGTTACCGACGCCGATGATGAGCACGCGCTCGCCGATCGACTCGACATGGCCGAACGCTACGCCGCCGAGCCAATCGATCCCGATGTGAATACGATCGCTCGCGTCGCGTCCCGGCAGGCGCAGGTTCTTGCCCTTCGGCGCGCCGCTGCCGACGAATACAGCGGCGAACTCACCGCCTTCGAGCAGCGCTCGCAAGCTCGCAACCGGCGATGCGAGCTTGACCTCGACGCCGAGCCGTGTGATGTAGCCGATCTCCTCGTCGAGGACCTCGGTCGGCAAGCGAAAGGCCGGGATGTTCGTGCGCATGAGCCCGCCGGGACGGCTCATGGCTTCGAAGATCACGCACTCGTACCCGAGCGGCGCGAGATCGTTCGCCACCGTCAGCGAGGCGCAACCGGCCCCGATCAACGCGACACGCCGGCCGTTCTTGCGCTTCGCAGGGCCGGGTAGCCGGCTCTCGATGTCGCCGCGATGATCCGCCGCGACGCGCTTCAACCGGCAGATCGCAACGGGCTTCTCCTCGACGCGCGCGCGGCGGCACGCCGGCTCGCAAGGCCGGTCGCAGACGCGGCCTAAGATCGCGGGGAAGACGTTCGAAGCGCGGTTCAGTAGGTATGCGTCGCCGAATCGTCCCTGCGCGACGAGACGAATGTATTCCGGAACGTCGGTGTGCGCGGGGCACGCCCATTGGCAATCGACGACGCGGTGAAAATACTCGTTCCCTAAGGTGTCGGTCGGATCCATCAAGCGCCGCCTAGAACTTAAGCAGGAGCGGTGACCTCGAATGGGGCATCGGTGGGCGCGACATTATAGACATTTGCCGGAGGCTGAACACACTGAACGTTCCCAATCTCGGTCGGGACTCATCCGTGCTGCGCGAGCTTGCCGCGTCGGACATAAGGCGTACTTCGTCCGCGGCTGCGGCGCTTCGGTTTGGGGATAGAATGCCAGTGATGAGCCCCGCAACGACCATCATGCGAAGGTCTGGCTGCGGCCGCACGTGGCTGCTCGCTTGGCTCGTTTGCGGCACCTTGATGAGTGCCGTGGACGCACAAACCGACGCCGGCGAAACCGGCGCCGTCACGGCGCCCGACGACGCGGGCGCCGAAAGCAGCGAAACCGTCGAAACGCCCGAGCTCGTCGCAGCGGAGCCCGTTAACCCCATCGCGGCTGCCGAGCGACTCGTCGCGAGCAACCGCGCGGAGTTTGGTCAGAGAAGCTTTCAGACCGCGGAAGCGATCACGAGCCTCGCCGACGCCCATCGCCAAGCCAAGGATTACGAGAGAGCCGCCGAGAATTATCTGGAGGCCGTCGAGATTTATCGCACGATCGAGGGACCGTTCACGCCGCTCGTGATCCGGCCGTTGACGAGCTTGGGCGACAATTACCACGAAGCCGACGACGACGTGAACGCTGTCGCCGCTTACACCGAGGCGCGCACGGTGAGCCGGCGCGTTTACGGCTTGCACAACGAGGGGCAGATCGAATTGCTCGACCGGATGTCGCGCTCGTTCCTCGATCTCAACCAGTTGAGCGAAGCCGAGGCACAGCAAGTCGAAGCGCTTCGCCTCGTGCAGCGCGGCAACCCGCCGGGCTCCGACGCGGTGCTCGAGGCCATGTACAAGTATGCCGAGTGGCTCGGCGATCGATCGTACTTCCAGCTGCAGCGCGATCAGTACGCGCGGGCGCTGCGCATCATCCGCCAGGTCCACGGCGAGCGCGACGCGAGGCAGGTCAAAGCTCTGCTCGGAATCGGCAACACGTATCGCGAGGAACGCAATCCCGCGAGCATGGGCATTTCGGCGCTGCAGGAAGCGTTGGCATTGCTGCTCGAGCAACCGCAGCGCGATGCCGCCGGGATCGCGCGCGCGCTGCGCGACATCGGCGACTGGTCCGTCGCGTTCGGCAAGACGGGCTATGCGGGCACCGAGTACCAACGCGCCTGGCAGATGCTGGCCTCGGCGCCGAACGGCGAGCAGCTTCGGCGTGAGTGGTTCTCGGGCGCGAACTACGTTCTGTACGAGCCGATCAGTCCGCGCGGCTTGAGCATCGATCCCGAGGCGCTGAGCGGCCATGTCACGGTCACGTTCGACATCGATCACGCAGGAAATACCGAAAACGTCGCGTTGATCGAGTCAAACCCCATCGGCCTCAAGGATGAGGCAGTGCTGCGGCACATCCGCCGGTCGCGCTTCCGGCCTCTGCTCAAGGAAGGCGCAGTCGTCATCGGCAAAGGTTTGGCGATTCAGGTCAAGTTCCGCTATCTGCCCGCCACTGCGGCAGCGGACCAAGGCGATGCGGGGTAGCAACGCGGCCGTCATCGCGCTCGCGCTGGCCGCAGCGGCCGCGTCGGGCGCGCTCGGCGCGCAGGACACCGTCGAGCAGCCACAGCCGCAGGCGTCGACGGCCTCGCCGTTGGACGGCCTACGCCGCGCTCGCGACGCATTCGCCGACGTGGGCGACTTCAGCGCGGCGCTCGGCCCGGCGCAAAACATCGTCGACTCGCAGCGCGAGCAGCGCGGGCCGAATTATCCGGCGGACCTCGCGGCACTCGGGCTCATCCAGGCCGAGCTCCGCGACACCGAGGACGCGATCGTCAACATCGCCGAGGCCATCGGTATAGTCGTAGATGCCGAGGGCGAGTACTCGCCGACGCTGATCGAGTACTACCGTGGGCTCGGGCGCGCTTACATCAAGGATGCGCAGTACCGCCAAGCGATCGTGACGCTCGAGCAGGCGCAGCACATCAGCCAGCGCCATTTCGGGTTGTTCAACGTCGAGCAGGCCGCGCTGCTCGACGACATCACGACCGCGTATCTCGGGCTCGGCAACACCGTCGACGCGAAGAATATGCAAGTCGAGCGGCTCGACAACGCGCTGCGGCGGTTCGGCCCGGCCGATCCGCGCGTGATCCCGTTTCGCTATACGCTGGCGAGGTATTACGAGCAGTCCCGGCTGCCCGAGAGCGCCCGCGAGCAATACGAAGAAGTGTTGAAGGCGCAGGAGAGCCGGCTCGGCGGCGCCGACGCAGGGCTGCTGGCGCCGTTGCGCGAGCTCGCGGCGATCGACCTCCTCATCGCTCAAGGCGAGTATCCCGAGCAGCGGGATCGCCTCGCGGCCGTGCTCGCGGAGAACCCGCATGCGCCGCCCGTCGAGCGCGGCCTTTCGCTGGCATTCCTCGGCGACTGGGCCACGGTGACCGGTGACGCGGCAGCCGCTCGCGGCTATTACCGCGATGCTTGGAGCGCGCTCGAAGAGGACACGGAAGTCGACGCCGCCGCGTACTTTCGCAAGCCGACGATGATCGATTTCGTGGCGCCGCTCTCCGCCGTCGACCGCAACGAGCGGTCGCGGCCGTACACGTGGACCGAGATCGTGCTCGAGTTCGACGTGTCGGCCGAGGGCCTGCCTTCCGAAGTGCGCGCCGTGACGACGGGATCCGCAAACCGCTGCGCTGCAGGCGCGCTACAGCCGCCGCCTGCGCGAGACGCATTTCCGCCCGCGCTTGGTCGCAGGCGAGCCCGTCGCAACGACGAACGTGCGCTCGACGCACTACGTGCGGCGCTACGTCGGCAAGGACGAGGAAGAGGCCGCCGACGAGTAATTCGTGCTGCTCGGCACACCGAACGCCGGCTCTCTGGCCCGCCGCTTGCAGCAATCGGTGCTGCATCAAGAGCTAGGGGTGACCCCAAATGTCTCGATTCCGACCAGCGCGGCTCGCGATCCTGCTCGGCTGCGCGCTGCACGGCGCGGCCGGCGCGGCCGTCGTTCAACACGTCGAGCCGCTGCTCGGCTTCAGCGTCGAGGGAGAGAAACCCACGGCGAGCAGCCCGGCGCGGGTCAGCTTCAACGCATTCAGCCGCGATTTCGCGCTCGAGCTCGAGCCAAACGGCCGGCTCGCCGGCTTGCAGCAACGCATCGGCACGGCCGCGGCGTACCGCGGCAAGGTCGCTGGCCGCCCCGGCTCGTGGGTTCGCCTCGTCTTGACGACCGAAGGGCCCACGAGGGCAGGGATGCCCGAGGTAGAGCAACGCAGGGACGAGGGCAGGGATGCCCGAGGTAGAGCAACGCACGGAGCAGTTGCCGAGCAGTTGCCGAGCGGGCTCGTCTTCGACGGAGAGACGTTGTACGGCATCGAAACGGGCGACGAAGCGCGAGTGGCCGGCGGAGCGCCGGCGATGTTTCGCCTCGCCGACGTTTACTTCGCGCCCGGTGAGCTCGGCTGCGAAAGCGCCGCCGCAGCCGCGATCGACGGCGAGCAAGCCGTCGCCGCGATGGCGCAGGAATTCACGGCGCTCGCGGCAGCCGCAGCGACGCGCAGCCTCGACCTCGGCGCCGTCGCCGACTTCGAGTTCTCGCAAGCCTTCGGCGCGGGTGCCGAGGCGGCGCTGCTGACGCGCTTCAACAATGTCGACGGAATCTTCAGCGAGCAGCTCGGCGTGCAGATCAGCGTCGAGGAGATCGACATTTTCACGGCGAGCGAGGATCCGTTCACGACCGCCGCTGCGAGCGCCCTGCTCGACGAGCTCGCGAACTATCGCGGCGCGACGCCGAGCCAGGACTCGCTCGATCTGACGCATCTCTTAACGGGCCGCAACCTCGACGGCTCGACGGCCGGCACGGCGTTTTTCGGCGCCGTCTGCGCTCGCCGTAGGGCGGGCGAGACGCGCAGCTTCGGCGCGGGCTTGAGCGAAGCCAGCCGAGGCGCCGTCATCGACAGCCTCGTCGCCGCGCACGAGATCGGCCACAACTTCGGCGCGCCGCACGACGGTGCCGGCGCTTGCACATCGACGCCGGCTACTTTTCTGATGGCTCCGGACATCAACGGCTCGAACCAATTCTCCGAGTGCAGCGTTCGCGAGATCCAAGCCGAAATCGAGGGCGCGGCCTGTCTCGCTCGGATCGGCCCCGCCGACATGAGCGTGACGCTGTCGCAGCCGGCACAAGCTCTCGCAGGCGTCTCCATGGCGCAGACGGCGACGGTCGACAACGACGGAGCCGACGAAGCAACGGGCGTCGTGTTCACGGCGACTGCGGAGGCTGGCCTCGCGATCGAAGCGGCCGAAGCCGGCGGCGCGATTTGCACCGTCGCGCCGAGCTCGGCGAGTTGCCCGCTCGGCGCCGTCGGGGGCGGAGCGTCGCGGAGCGTGACGCTGACGCTGCGCGCCGACGCTCCCGGGACGTTCGAGCTCACTGCGACCGTCACGGCCGCCAGCGACCAGGACTTCGAGCGACAATAGCGCCATCGTCGAGCTGACGGCCGTGCCCGGCGTCGATCTCGTCTGGTCCGCGGCGGCGTCGGCGGTTGCGCTCAACGGGCAGTCCACGCTCACGGCCACGCTCACGAACGCGGCTGATGTCGCAGCGACGTCCGTCGTCGTGTCGGCCGCGCTCGCAGCCGGCTTGCGGCCGGACCAGGTTACGCTCGGCGACAGCGCTTGCACGATCGCGGCCCAAACGGTCTCGTGCCCCGCCCGGCCGTTGGCGGCACGCGGCAGCCTGCCGCTCACGTTGACGGTGACGGGCACGGCGCCCGGCAATCAGCCGGTCACTGTCTATGCGAACACGAACGACGCGGAGCGCGTGCCGGCCGACAATCAGCTCGCGATTGCGATGACCGTCAATTCTCCGCAGTCGAACGGTGGAGGCGGGGCGCTTTCTTGGCTCGCCGTCGCGGCGTTGCTGGCCGCGTATGCAGTCCGGGGCGCACGGGCCTCGCGCGAACGCCGTCGCGGGCGCAAAATCGACGGCCCGGGCCTAGATAACGATGGACGGCAAGATCAAAGGTCGCGGCGCGCTTTCGAATAGAGAAGGACGATTCGCGCGCCATGTGCGAGATCCCGATCTCGACGCGCTGGCCGCGGCGGCCGCGGCCGACGAGCCGAGCCCGAGCCCGCGAAACCGGCGACGACGCTGCACATCGACCGCGCGCGCACGATCATTGCGCGCAACGATTCGCCGGACGTCGGGTTCGACCAATCGATCAATCCGTATCGCGGCTGCGAGCACGGCTGCATCTATTGCTATGCGCGCGCGTCGCACTCCTATCTCGATCTGTCGCCGGGCCGGGATTTCGAGACGGAGATCTTCTATAAGCCGAATGCCGTCGAGCTACTGCGCGCGGAGCTCGCGCGGCCGAGCCACGAGCCGAGCCCCATCGCATTCGGCACGAACACGGATCCCTACCAGCCCGTCGAGCGCCAACAGGAGCTCACGCGGGGTCTTCTGGAGCTCCTTCTTGCGCACAAGCACGCCGTCACGATCGTTACGAAGAGCGCGCTGATCCTGCGGGATCTCGAGTTGCTCCGCGCATTTGCGGAGCAGGAGCTCATCGCCGTGCACGTCAGCGTCACGACGCTGGATGACGAGCTCAAGCGCCGCATGGAGCCGCGAACCGCCGGCCCCAAGCAGCGGCTTACGACGATCAGGCAGCTCGCTGCGGCGGGAATTCCGACCGGCGTCATGGCCGCCCCCGTCATCCCCGCGCTGAACGACCATGAGCTCGAGCACATCCTCGAAGCGGCGGCCGAGAACGGCGCCCGCAGCGCCGGCTACGTGCTGCTGCGGTTACCGCACGAGGTCGCACCGTTGTTCGTGGAATGGCTGCATGGGCAGTACCCGGATCGCGCCGAGCACGTATTGAGCCTCGTGCGGCAATTGCGTGGCGGTGACCTGTATGACTCGCGCTTCGGAAGCCGGCAGCGAGGCGCTGGGCCCCTCGCGGCGCTCCTGAAGGCGCGGTTCGAGAAGGCATGCCGCCGTTATGGTCTCGTGCGTGAAACCACGCTGCGAACCGACAAATTCATGCCGCCACAGCCTCCGCGGCCTCAGCTCGAGCTTGGCTTTTAGTCTCAATATTTCTCGTCGCGCCCGGCTCGCCGCTAGGGTCCGCGCGGCGATTTGTGGCACTTTGCATCGGGAATTCGCTTGGGTTTAAACCGTGGCCGATCATCGCCTGCTCATCATCGACGACGACGTGCGCCTGGCCGAGATGCTGGCCGAGTACCTCGCGCCGGAAGGCATCGAGCTCACGGCCGTCGCTTCGGGTATCCAAGGCCTGCGCAGCGCCCAGCGCGAGAACTACGACCTCATCGTCCTCGACGTCATGCTGCCGGGATTATCCGGGTTCGACGTGCTGAAGCAGATCCGCGAAGCCGGGTTGAAGACGCCCGTGCTGATGCTGACGGCGCGCGGCGACGACGTCGACCGGATCGTCGGCCTCGACTTGGGCGCCGACGATTATCTGCCGAAGCCGTTCAATCCGCGCGAGCTGCTCGCGCGCGTCAAGGCGATCTTGCGCCGCACGTCCGAGCCCGAGGGCGACGAGCCCGTCGAGGTCACCGTCGGCGACTTGAAGGTCAACCTGCGCCGCCGCGAGGCCTGGCTCGGGGAAAGCGCGCTGAAGCTCACGAACGCAGAATTCGTGATTCTCGTGACGCTGATGCGCTCGCCGGGCGACGTCGTGTCGCGCGAGGCGCTGACGCGCACGGCGCTCGGCCGCCAGCTCCTTCCCGATGACCGCAGTCTCGACACGCACATCAGCAACCTGCGCCGCAAGCTCGGCAGCGACGCCGACGCCGACGTTTTGATTCGCAGCATCCGCGGCAGCGGTTACGTGCTCGTGCCGCCCGAGGCGTAGCGCATGAACCTGTTCTGGAAGATCTTCGTCTCGTTCATGATCGCCATGACGATCACGTCGGTCGGCGCAGTCTACGTGACGTACCGGATCGTGAGCCGGCCGCTCACGCAAACCGACTTCGAGGGACGCGGCGAAATCATCACCGAGGTCTCGGCGGCGCTCGCGCACGGCGGCGAGCGCGGGCTCAAGACCTGGCTGCGCGAGAATCTGCGGCCCGCTCCCGGCATCGTGCTCCTCGTGACGAACGAGCGCGGCGACGAGCTGCTCGGCCGAGCGATGCCGGGCGAGGTGGCGCGACTTCTCAGAACCCGCCCGCCGGGGCGCCGTCCCGACCGGCCGCCGAACTTCACACCCGTCCAGCTGACGCCGACGATCACGGACCAGCGCACCGGCGAGGTGTACGACCTCAGGTTCGAGACCGCTCCTCGGTCGATCTTCGGCATCCTCGTGTGGCCCGGCACGCCGGTCGCCGTGCTCTCGATCGCGCTCATCGCGGCGGCCGTGGTGTCGCTCATGCTCGCCCGCTATCTGTCCTCACCGATCGTGCGCTTGCAAAAGGCCAGCCGGTCCCTGGCCGCCGGCGCGCTCGACACGCGCGTCGGCGCGCCGGTCACGCGGCGCGGTGACGAAGTCGGACGGTTGGCCAGAGACTTCGACGTGATGGCCGAACGCATCCAAGCCTTGGTCGTCGCGAAGGAGACTCTGCTGCGCGACGTCTCGCACGAGCTGCGCTCGCCGCTGGCGCGCATCCGCATGGCACTCGCGCTCGCGGAGCGGCGGGCCAGCGAAGCGTCGCGGCCGGATCTCGCGCGCATCGAGCGCGAGGCCGAGCGGCTCGACGCGCTCGTCGGTCAAGTCATGACATTGACGCGCTTGCGGACGACCGATGGGCCGCGCCGCGACATCGTGCGCCTCGATACGCTCGTCGGCGAGATCGTCGACGATGCGCGGTTCGAGTATCCCGATGCAAAGGTCGAGTACTCGCCCGCGCGCGAGGTCTCGCTGCGCGGCGACGCGGACGGCTTGAAGAGCGCCATCGAGAACGTCGTGCGCAACGCCTTGACCTACGGCGATCGCTCGAAGCCGATCGAAGTGCGGGTCGACATCGGTACCGCCACAGCGACGGTGCGCGTGCTCGACCGGGGGCCTGGCGTGCCGGAGGCCGAGCTCGAGCGGATCTTCGAGCCGTTCTATCGTACCGACAAGAGCCGCGACCACCGGCAAGACGGTCAAGGCATCGGCCTTGCGATCACGTCCCGCGTGACGGAGCTGCACGGCGGCAAGGTCACGGCTCGGAATCGGGCCGAGGGTGGGCTCGAAATCGCGATCGAGCTTCCCCTCGGCCCCCATCGCCAACTCAAGACGCCGGACCTAGAGGCTGTACCCGCTCTCACCGTGCAGCACTAGATCGAGGCCTTCGTTCTCGTTCTCGGCCGACGCGCGCAACGGCGCCACCACGTTGACGACCTTCAGGATCACGAACGTCGCGACACCGCTCCAAAGAGCCGTGGCGACGGCGCCGATCAGCTGCGTGACGAGCTGGCCGGAGATCGTGACGCCTTCGGGCAAGCCGAGCCCGTCGAACGCCGTCGCCGAGAACACGGCCGTCAACAGCAGGCCCGTGAAGCCGCCGACGCCGTGGACGGGGAACACGTCGAGCGAATCGTCGATCTTCAGCGTGCGCTTCATGAACTGGGTCGCAAAGAAGCACACGACGCCGGCCGTGAGGCCGATCGCGACCGCTCCCATCGGGCCGACAAAGCCCGATGCCGGCGTGATCGTGCCCAAGCCCGCGACCATGCCCGTCACGATGCCGAGCACGCTTGGCTTACCGAACTTGATCCACTCGATCGCCATCCAGGCCGTCGCGCCGGCGGCTGCCGCCGTGTGCGTGACGAGCATCGCCATTCCGGCGGAGCCGTTGGCCGCGAGCGCGCTGCCCGCGTTGAAGCCGAACCAGCCGACCCACAGCAACGATGCGCCGGTGACCGTCAGCGTGAGGTTGTGCGGCGGCATCGCCGTCGTCGGGAACCCGGTGCGGTTGCCGATCACGAGCGCGGCGACGAGCGCCGCGACGCCGGCATTGACGTGCACGACGGCCCCGCCCGCAAAGTCGCGGAAGCCGCGCTCGAACAGCCAGCCGTCGGGACCCCAGACCCAGTGGGCCACGGGCAGGTAGACGATGACGAGCCAGAGGATCGAGAACAACATCATTCCCGCAAAGCGCGTGCGCTCGGCAAAGCCGCCGATGATCAGCGCCGGCGTGATGATCGCGAACGTCAGCTGGAACATCGAGAACACGGTTTCGGGAATCGCGCCGCTGACCGAATCGACCTCGACACCGCCGAGCCACGCCTTCGACAACCCGCCAAGGAGGCCGGAACCCGTATCAAACACCAGCGAATAGCCGAACACGACCCAGATCAGCGAGATCACGCAACAGAGCGCAAAACACTGCATCAACACCGACAGCGCGTTGCGCGTGCGCACGAGCCCGCCGTAGAACAGCGCGAGCCCCGGCAACGTCATCAGCAACACCAACGCGGTCGACGTGAGCATCCACGCCGTGGCACCACTATCGATTTCCTGCGCCCCCGCAAACGCTGGACTCAAGAACGCCGCGAGCGCGGCGACAGCACCCCATGTTCGTTTCATGTAACCCCCCCGGGTTGTCTTTCTTCTTAAATCGCTTGATCGCCGGTTTCACCGGTGCGAATTCGATAGACCTGCACGAGCTCCGTCACGAAGATCTTGCCGTCCCCGACCTTGCCCGTTTTTGCCGCGGCGATGATCGCTTCGATGACGCGCTCGACGAGCTCGTCGGTCACGGCGACCTCGACCTTAACTTTTGGCAAGAAATCCACGACATACTCCGCGCCGCGGTAGAGCTCGGTGTGTCCGCGCTGGCGGCCGAACCCTTTGACCTCCGTGACGGTCATACCCTGTACGCCGACTTCAGCCAATGCATTGCGAACGTCATCGAGTCGAAAGGGTTTGACGACTGCCGTTATCAGCTTCATGAGTCCCCCTGGAACGTTGAAAGCCCGATGTCTCGAGAGAAGTGTGCCCCGTCTTGGGGCAGCTGTTGTTGTGTATTGTTCTTAGGGGGGTATTCTAGCCAAGTCGCCGCGCCGGTTGCGACGCTTCGTTGGTAGCTCCGATCTCGAGTAGGTGATAACCATGCGTAAACGATTGGACACTGGAATCAAGCCGTCCGACATCACGCCCGAGAGCGTATTCATGAACCGCCGCGCTCTGCTGACCGCGGCTGTCGCCGCGGGGCTCGTGCCGTCGATCATGTCCACCGAAGCCGCGACGATCCCCGCGGACGGCCAGTTCGCGGACGTGAAGAAATGGCCCGACTCCACGACGGAGAAGGCCAACACCCTCGAGGAGATCTCGGGCTACAACAACTACTATGAGTTCGGCACGCGCAAGACCGATCCGGCGCGGAACGCGCATACGCTGAAGACGTCGCCGTGGTCCGTACAAGTCACCGGCATGGCAGGTAAGCCCGGCTCGTTCACGCTCGAGGACATCCTGCAGCCGCACGCGCTCGAGGAGCGCATCTATCGCCTCCGCTGCGTCGAGGCGTGGTCGATGGTCATCCCGTGGGTCGGCTTTCCGCTCGCCGACCTTCTGAAGCGGTTCGAGCCGACGTCGCAAGCGAAGTACGTGCAGTTCTTCACGTTGAACGACCGAGAGCAAATGCCGGGCGTCCGCTCCGGCGTGCTCGAGTGGCCCTACCGCGAAGGGCTCACGATCGCCGAAGCGATGCATCCGCTCGCGCTCGTCGCCGTCGGCATCTACGGGAAGGTCATGCCGAACCAGAACGGCGCGCCCATTCGCACGGTGATTCCGTGGAAGTACGGGTTCAAGAGCTGCAAGTCGATAGTCCGCATTCACTTCACGGACACGCAGCCGCAGACGAGCTGGAACATGGCGGGACCGCAGGAGTACGGGTTCTACTCGAACGTGAATCCAGAGGTCGATCACCCGCGCTGGAGCCAGGCGAGAGAGCAGCGGCTCGGCGGCAGCCTGTTCGCGGCTCGAACGATTCCGACGCAGATGTTCAATGGCTACGGCGATCAGGTCGCCAGCCTCTACACGGGCCTCGACCTCCGCAAGAACTACTGAGCACGCGCGGCGGGTTCGGATGACGCAACGCTCGGTCGTCATCATCAAGATTGCGTTGTGGGCGGCGTGCTTGGCGCCGTTCGGGCTGCTCGCGCTGCAGGCGTTCGGCTACGCGGGCGGCCTCGGCGCGAACCCCGTCGAGCAGGTGTTGTACGTCTGCGGCACGACCGGCCTCAACCTGCTGATGCTGACGCTCTGCGTCACGCCGATCCGGCGCTCGACGGGCATCAACAGGCTCGTGTCGTTCCGCCGGCTGCTGGGACTGTTCGCGTTCTTCTATCTCGCGCTGCACTTCTCGACGTATGCGCTGCTCGAGCTCGGGCTCATTTTTCAGCCGCAATTCGCGTGGGAGACGTTGCTCGTGGACATCACCGAGCGCCCGTACATCACGGTCGGCTTCACTGCGCTCGTCTTGCTGATTCCGCTCGCGGTCACGTCGACACGCGCCATGCAGCGGCGTCTCGGGCGCAATTGGGCGAAGTTGCACCGCCTGGTCTACGTCGCCGCGATCCTCGGCGTCGTCCACTTCTGGTGGCAGAAGAAGTCCGACGCCGACATCGCCGAGCCGCTGTTATATGCGTTCCTGCTCGCCGTGTTACTCGGCGTACGGCTGAAGCACTGGTTAGTAAACGCGAAACCCGCCGTGCCGGCGCCGTATCCACGCGTCGAGCCACCACAGGCCCATGAGAAAACCACCCGTTAGCGCGACGGCGACGGCGGGAAGCACCCAGACGAGCGGCAAGGCATAGCGGTAGTCTTCGAGCCGCTCCTCGTGCGCGCGGTTCTCGCTCTGGAGGCGCTCGATCGTCTCCTGAATCGACTCGGACGAGCCCGTCGTCGTCTGCAGCTCGCTACGCAGGCCGGCGAGCTCGCGCTCGGCGGCCGCCTGGGCCGTCTTCGCCGCGGCGGCAGCGCTCTCGAAGCCGCCAAGCTCGGCTTCGAGCTCGAGCACGCGCGCGGCCGCGGGTTTCTCGGCCACGAGGAACGTTGCCTTGACCCAACCCTCTCGGCCATCGGTCAAGCGAACGCGCGCATAGCTCGAATTGCGCTCGAGCACTTCTACGGTCGTGCCGCTGGCGAGGTTGTCGAACGGCCGGTCGCTGGTATCCGGCGCGGCGTGCAGGCCGAGCCGCAGACTGTCCGTGACGTAAACGGTATCGGCGCCGGCACTGCCGGCCCAGGCGCCGAGCGCAAGGCATAAGAGCGGGTGCTTACGCATCGCGGGTCCCCCGACTTGACAGAATCTGCGCCGATTATAGGGGCGGCGAACGGGCCGCGAATGTGATGCAGGTGGCGAGAATCAGCCGCAAGTAGCGGCAGCGTCGGCCGCGGCGGGCTCGGGTAGAACCTGACGGATCGTCTCTGCGAACGGCTGGGGGCGGCCGAGATGGAACCCTTGCCCCAGCGTGACCTCGAGCTCCTGCAGCCGCCGGGCTACCTCGGCCGTCTCGACGTGCTCCGCGACGGTCGCGATGCCGAGCATGCGCGCGGCGCGCGCGATGCCTGAGACCATCGACTCGGCTATCCGGTCTGCGCCGATGCGCCGCACGAAGCCGCCGTCGATCTTCAGATAGCTGACGGGAAGCTGCTTCAAGTGCGCGAGAGAGCTTAGCCCTGAGCCGAAGTTGTCGAGCGCGACTTTCGCGCCGGCGTTGACGAGGGTGCGGATCAATTCATCTGCGGCGGCGAGATGGCCGAGCGCCGTGGGTTCCTTGAGCTCGAAGCAGAACAGGCGCGGCGGCAGACCGGCGGCCGCCAGCGTTTCCAGCGCGAACGCTGCGTATCGGCGGCTCTGTAACGACTGCTCCGAGACGTTGACTGCAAAAAAAAGCGGCGCCTTCGCGAGCGCATGCGCGTGTGGGCGCAACACTTCGGCCGCGGCACAGAGCACCCAACGATCGAGCGCGGGCAACAATCCGTATTGGCCGCACGCCTCGAGAAATTTGTCCGGCGCCACGAGCTGACCGGCGGCGTTGCGCAGCCGCACGAGCAGCTCGTAGCCGGCGACCCTGCCTTGGGTTCGCAGACCGACGATTGGTTGCGCATCGAGCTGAAACTGGTTCGACGTCAGCGCGTCGCGAAGGTCCGCGGCGGCGATCTCTTGGCGAGCCGCGGCCGGTGTCAGCGTCGCGAGCTCGTCGATGGCCGCGACGCGCGCACCGCCGTCGGCCTTGGCTCGCTTGCACGCGAGCTCTGCCGCCGCGAGCACGTGCGGCAACCGCTCGCCGGCCGGCGCGACGACGGACCCGACACTCACCGACACTTGCAGCGCTTCGCTGCCGTTCAAATAGGCGAGCTGACGGACCGAGGCGACGATGCTCTCGGCAATCTCGCGCCTCTGCGCGACCTCGCTTTCCGGGAGCACGACGGCGAAGCGATCGCCGGCCAGCCTGCTCACGAGGGCTTGCGCGCCGGCGGCCTGCTGGACCAGTGTGCCGACGCGCTGGATCACTTCGTCGCCGGCGCTCAAGCCGAACGCTTCGTTGATCGCCTCGAGGTCGTCGATGTCCGCATAGAGCACTGCGGTTGCGGCGCGGTCGAGCGCGCGTTGAGCCCGCCGCTCGAAGCTCGACCGGCTCGGCAGCCCCGTCAGCGCGTCGTAGTCGCTGTCGAGGATCGCGACGGCCTTGCGGGCCACGAACTCGAGGATGCGCACGTCGCGCGGCTCGAAGTCTTCGGCGCTCGCGGGGCGGAACAATGCCACGAGCCCGAGCACGCTGCCGCTCGGGTCGTGCAGCGGGCAGGAAAGGATCTTGTAGCCTACGCCCGCTCCGATTCGGTTCGCGATCATGGCCCGCTCGTTGAGCCTGACCCAGGCGAGAAGGTGCTTTTGTGTGCGGCCGGCGAGCTGCAACTCCGCCGACGACGAATTGGAGGTCCAGGTGAGCTCGAGGTTCTTGTCCGGAACGAGCAGCGCGCCCGTCAGGCAGCGAAGCTCCTTCGCGCAGTGGTTGAGGAGCTGCTGTAACGCGCTCGCTTCCTCGTCGCCATGGTTGTCGGCTCGCAGCAGGATTTCGAGCCCGGTGCTGCGATCGGCGGCGGACGTGCTGCGCTCCAGGGCGAGCTTACTTTCGAGGCAATCGAGCACGGGGCGCAGCATGCTCGCGACCATGGACGGAGTGCTGCGCAAGCCGCCGAGCTCGATGACGAGCGAGCCCAATGGGCGCGCGTCGGCGCCGCGCAAAGCGGCGATGAATACGCGAATGCCGCCGCTCGTTCTCTCTAGGCTGCCGCGGCTCGCGAGCGTCTCGCTTGCGCGGTGCTGCTCGAGCAGGACTCGCAAGTCCATCCGCTCGAAGCCGTCCGAGCACCAGATGAGCCCCGCGAGGGCGTCATAGAGCGCGACGCTGCCGGCGCTCGGCAGCAGCATCTTGATGAGCTGCGCGAAGGGCGCGTAGCCACTCGCCGCCGAGCTGTCCGAGGGAGCGCTGGTCGCCAAGCAATATATCCAATGAGCCTGAGAGCCGGCCGTGGATCATCATGCGAGAACGGGCCCACGAATTCCTTGATGGCAGTCGCAACTGCTGCCATTTCGGGAATTTCTGCCGGCGGCCAGTCAGGTCGCGCGGCGTCTCGAGTGGGGTGCGACGACTTTCAACGGCTCCGCACGCTCGAGGCCGCTGGCGAGGGCGACGTAGAGCTTCACGATCGTGGCGGCGTGGCTCGTCGCTTCGCTCGACGACATCTTCTGCACGCTCGCGCGGGCCGCGTGTCTCGTGGCCGACGGGCGTCACGCGGGTAATGGCGGCGTGCAGGTCGCCGAACTCGCGCCGCAACCCGGGCGGCAGGTCGGCATCGGTCACTTCCGCGAGGTGCAGCGAGTAAGCACTTGCCAACCGCTGCTTGATCGGCCCATCGCCGATCAGGGTCTGGACGGCGGCCGCAAAACGCTGTGTGAAAGGAGACACGATGGAGCCTTGGTATTGGTTTTTCGTCTTGGCCCGGTGTGCCGCTCAATTTGACATATAGCAGAGTCCGGCAGTCTGCGGCAAGCGCTCGATTCTCGCAGCCGCGTGACGCGATCATTCCGCTACGACGCCTTCTTTGAGCCCGAACTTTTTCATGCGGTCCGCCAGCGTCGTCGGCTTGACGCCGAGCAGCTCCGCGGCGCCGTTAGGACCCGAGACGCGCCACTGCGCCATCTCGAGCGCGAGCAACGTGTTCTTGCGCTCGAGCTCGCGGATCTCGGCCTCCGTCAGCAATGCCTCATTGTGCTCCTTCGATTGCGGCTCCGCGGCCGCCGGCGGATTCAAGATGTCGCTCATCGCGAGGTCGAGCCGCAATACCTTGCCTCGCGACAAGATCACTGCACGCTCGATGACGTTTTTCAGCTCGCGGATGTTGCCGGGCCAGTCATAGCGCTTGAGCAGCGCGGCCTGCTGCTTCGACAACGTCAGCGGCCGATGGCCGAAGTCCTGGCACGTGCGCTCGAGGAAGTGGCTCGCGATCTGCAGCACGTCGTCGCCTCGTGCGCGAAGCGGAGGCACCTCGATCGGGAACACGCTCAAGCGGTAAAACAGATCCTCGCGAAAGTTGCCGTTGGCGACGGCTTGCTCGAGATCGCGATTCGTCGCCGCGATGACTCGAACGTCGACCGTGTGGGTGCGATCGTCGCCGACGCGCTCGTACTCGCTCTCTTGGAGCACGCGGAGCAGCTTGCTCTGCAGATCGAGCGGGATCTCACCGACCTCGTCGAGAAAGATCGTGCCTCCGTCCGCGAGCTGAAAGCGGCCCACGCGGTCGCGGTGAGCACCGGTGAAGGCGCCTTTGACGTGGCCGAAGAACTCGCTCTCGAAGAGCTCGTGCGGGATCGAAGCGCAGTTGACCTTCACGAGCGGGCCGTCCTTGCGCGGGCTGCGCGCATGGATCGCGTGCGCCACGAGCTCCTTGCCGACGCCGGACTCTCCTTCTATGAGCACGCTCGCCGACGTTTGCGCGACGGCCTCGAGCCGCACGAGCATCTGCTTCAGCGCCGGGCTCTCGCCGATGATTCGGCCGTAGTTCATTGCGACCTGGACTTCCTCGCGTAGGTAGTCGCGCTCGCGCTCGAGCTCGCCGCGCAAGCGCGCGTTCTCCTCGAAGGCGGCGCGCAGCTGCCGCTCGGCTCGATTGCGCGCCGTCACGTCTTTCGACGCCACGAGCAGCGCCACGACGGCGCCGCTTGGATCGCGATCCGGCGTCGCCGAGACCTCGACCTCGACCTCTTCGCCGGACTTGGTCACGTAGGTGCGCGGCTCGTTTTCCAGGTCGCCGGCCGCAATCACGTCCGCGAGCCGGCCGCCGATCGTCGCTTGCGTCTCCTTGCCCATGAACTCCGTGATCACGCGGCCGAGCACCTCGTCGCCGCGGTAGCCGAGCGTTTCGAGCCACCTTTCGCTGACGTTCATGATGCGGCCATGGTGGTCGACGGTGTGCAGCATCGCGGGCGTCGCGCGATAGAGCTCGCGGTAGTGTTGCTCGAGACGCGCCTGCGCGCCGACTTCCGTGTAGACGACGTTCGTGCGCAGGTAGTCGCCGGCCTCGCTGCGCTCGACGATCGCGTTCGCGAGACAGTCGACACGCTCGTTGCTGCGAGTCGTCAGATCGACCGGCACTCCGCTGAGACGCCCCGTGCGTCGCAGCACGGGCATGTACTCCTCGACGATGCGCTTCGCGCCCTCGGCGCTCGCGAGGTCCTGGGGACGCATGTTCGTGATTTCCTCGCGCGCATAGCCAAACCGTCGCAGCCATGCATCGCTCGCGTCGACGAAGAAGCCGTCCTCATTCAGGGAGACGAGCAGGGCCGGGCTGCGGCGAAAAAGCCATTGGTATTGCTCTTGCTGCGACATTATCGCCACGTTACGGTTTTTCGTAATACAAAGCAACGGAATCCCGTGTTTCACGAAATACCGCGACCTTAGAATCTGCGTAACCTATTGCTTTTGATCACATTATCGATTGGCACGCCGCATGCAATAGCCTGAGCAGATCTCATCGTGAGATCAGCAGAGGCCGGCCCAGCCGGTAAAGGACTCGAGAGTATGGTTGCACGCAAGCTACTGACGGCCACGGCCGTTGGACTGTTCGTGGGCCTGCTCGCACAGCATGCGACAGGCGCCGAGGCCCCGATCGTGCGGAAGGCACCGGTGGCCGCGGAGTTCGCTGTCGACGCACAGCTGTTCCGCAACGAGATCGAAGGTTACGTGCGCGAGCTCAATCGGCAAATGCGCACGACGTTGAACGAGGAATTGCGTCGTGAGCTGGCCGGAAAGGTCATCGCCAGCAACGAGCTTCGCACTAGGAGCTAGACGGTATAGCGAACAAACGGGCCACCACTCTCCCCCCGTGGTGGCCCGTTGGCCGAGTCGGACGGCCGTTTTCAGGGGGCCGGGTTTCCGGCAGCGAACACGGATACTTCGCAACGAAGAATACGGATGTTCCGCAGCCCGGCTCCTTTTTTTCACCCTCGCGCTAGAGACGCTACACCCCGTCCGCCGGCGCGCCGGGCTTCAAATGCCGCTCGAAAAACGCGACGGTTGTCGTCCACGCCTCAATGGCGGCGTTCTCGTCGTAGTTACCGCCGCCGGGATTCGCGAAAGCGTGATCGGCGCGCGGCACGATCAGAACTTCGGCGTCCTTGCCGAGCTCTTTGAGCGTCGCTCGAAAACTCTGCACGTCGCGAACGAGGATGCTCTTGTCCTCGGCGCCGAAAAAGCCAAGCAAGGGCACGTTCAACGGCGCGAGTCGATCGCGGGCGCGTGACGATTTGTCCGTAGTACATGACCATCGCGTCGAGCGCATTCGGATACTGCAGCGCCGTCTGTAGCGACAACCCCCCGCCGAGATCCCAACCGATGCTCGCAACGAGCGGCGCGAGCGCGTACTTCTCGAGGTATAGGTAGGCCTGGTGCAGATTGTTGCGCGCAGCGTCGGGATCCTCCTCCAAGAGCTTGCTCATCAAGGCCCGCGCCGCTTGAGGCGTTTCGGCCGCCTCGCCGCCGTACAGATCGACGGCCAGAGCAACGTAGCCCTCGCCGGCGAGCCGCCGCGTCATCGCCTTGATGTTGTCGTTCAAGCCCCACCATTCGTGAATCACGATGATGCCCGGCAGCGGCTCGGCGGCATCCTGCGGCATCGCTAGATAGCCGACGAGATTGCTGCGAGCGCCTTCGCCGTAGGCGACCTCGTGCTCGAGGACCGGCACCTTCGGCGGCGCTTCGGAGAACGGCGGGGGTGCCGGCGCATCGTGCTCGTGCTCGGGCGCCGTGGCCGCGGATGCGGCCGCGGCCGCCTCCGCCGCTGGTACGGCCGGCTCGTCAAAGGACCCGCAACCGAGGAGCGCGGCGTAGACCGCAGCAATGGTGGCCGCACGTATCGTATTCATGGAAAAACTGAAACACATGGGCCTGGTCGTGGCAAGGCAACACGTCGCTAACGCGCCCGGAACTCCAGGGCACGAGCCTGGCGGGGGCCGGCAACGGGCAGCCCATCGCGGAAAACCGGGACGCCGTTCAGCACCGTCATGACGATCGCGCCGCGAAGGTCGGTTCCTTCGAGCGGCGACCAGCCGCACTTGTACCGCACCTGCGCCGCGTCGACGCGCGTGACCGCGCCCAGGTCAACGGCCACGAGGTCGGCGTAGTAGCCCTCGCGGATGAAGCCGCGCTCCGCGATGCCGAACAGCACGGCCGGGTTGTGCGCGGCCTTCTCGACGATCTTCGGCAGCGTGAACAGCCCTTGCGCGTGTTGCTCGAGCAGCATCAGCAACGAGTGCTGCACGAGCGGCAACCCCGATGGCGCGTCGAAGTAACCGCGCGACTTCTCCTCGAGCGTGTGCGGCGCGTGATCCGTTGCGATGACGTCGATGCGGTCCTCGACGACCGCCGCTCGCAGCGCGTCGCGATCCGCGGCCGTCTTGATCGCCGGGTTGCACTTGATCAGGGTGCCGAGCGAAGCGTAGCTCGACTCGTCGAACCACAGATGATGAGCACAGACCTCTGCGGTGATCCGTTTGCCCTCGATCGGGCCGCGCTCGAACAGCGCGAGCTCGCGCGCGGTCGTCAGATGCAGCACGTGAAGACGAGCACCGTGCTTCTTCGCGAGCCCGACGGCCATCGAGGACGACCGGTAGCAAGCCTCTTCGGAGCGGATCTTTGGATGCGCTTCGATCGGCACGGCGTCGCCGTAGCGCTCGCGGTAGCGCTTCTCGGCTTCCCAGATCAGCGGCGAATACTCGCAATGCGCAGCGATCGGCACGTGGGCCGAGGCGAAGATGCCTTCGAGCGTCGCGGGATCGTCGACGAGCATGTTGCCCGTCGAGGCGCCCATGAAGACCTTGACGCCGCAGGCGTCGCCGACGCCGACGCGCTTGATCTCTTCGAGGTTGGTGTTCGTCGCGCCGAGATAGAACCCGTAGTTCACGTGGCAGGTCGCGGCCGCGATGCGGCGTTTCTCTGCGAGCGCGGCGCGGTCCGTCGACGGCGGCTGCGTGTTCGGCATGTCGAGGAAGCTGGTGACGCCGCCGCACAGCGCGGCCAACGATTCCGTCGCGAGCGTCGCCTTATGCGTGAGACCGGGCTCGCGGCAATGCACTTGATCGTCGATGAGGCCCGGCAGGAGATACTTGCCTTTAAGATCGATCGTCGTCGTGCCCGCGGGCACGGCGCCGTCTCCGATGCGCTCGACGCGCTCGCCGCGAATCAGCACGTCGGCGGCGGCGATACGGCCTTCGTTGACGAGCTGCGCATTGACCAACCGTAGAGGGCCCATGGCGCTCACGCTCTACCCGCGAATCGATCCGTCGCCGCAATGAGCTCGGCCGTGATTCCGGGCTCGTAGGCCGAGTGACCCGCGTCTGGCACGATCTTGAAATCGGCCTCGGGCCAGCGCCGATGCAGCTCGAAGGCCGTATCGATCGGGCACACGACGTCGTAACGACCGTGCACGAGCACGGCCGGTATCTGCCGAATGCGGGCGACGCCGTCGAGAAGCTGGTTCTCGTGCTCGAAGAAGCCGCGATTGACGAAATAGTGGGCCTCGATGCGCGCCAGCGCGAGTGCGAACTCCGGCGCCCCGAACTGGTCCTCGCGCTTCGGATTCGGCAGCAGCGAGCTCGTGGCCCCCTCCCAGATCGACCATGCGCGCGCCGCTTCGAGGCGCACCGCGGCGGCGTCTGATAGCAGGCGCGCGTGGAAGGCGCCGAGCAGATCGTGCCGCTCGGCAAGCGGAATCGGCTCCACGAATCTTTGCCATTGCTCGGGGAACACCAGGCTAGCGCCGCACTGGTAGAACCAGGTCAACTCGACCGAGCGCAGCAGGAAAATGCCGCGCAGCACGAGCTCGCTGACCGCGTCGGGGTGGGTCTCTGCGTACGCGAGCGCGAGCGTGCTGCCCCACGAGCCGCCGAATACCTGCCAGCGTTCGAGCTTCAGATGCCGCCGCAGCCGCTCCATGTCGGCAACGAGGTGCCAGGTCGTGTTGGCTTCGAGCGAGGCATGCGGGCGGCTCCTTCCCGAGCCGCGCTGATCGAAGACGACGATCCGATAGCGAGCGGGATCGAAAAATCGCCGTGCGTTGACGTCGCCCCCGCCGCCGGGACCGCCGTGCACGAACAACGCGGGCTTGCCCGACGGATTACCCGATTGCTCGTAGTACATCTCGTGGCCGTCCCCGACCCCGAGATAACCCGTGTCGAACGGCTCGATCGGAGGATACTGCGTCCGATTGCTCATGTTCCTCGTCCGCTTTCCTTGCTCCGGCATTCCACCGCCCGCGCTTATACTCACCCAAGTCGCTCCGCTACGCACGGCTCGGCCGTCCATTAAGGTTCAGTCACTTGAAAGGCGTTTCCGTCGTATGCAGAATGTCCGCCGCTCGCCGGCGAGCCGTTGATTCGTCGCCGAGCCTCCAATGATCGAAGTTCAAAACCTAACGAAAGAATACGGTAGGTTTCGTGCCGTAGACGACTTGAGCTTTCGCGTCTCGCCCGGCGAGGTGCTCGGGTTTCTCGGGCCGAACGGCGCGGGCAAGACGACGACGATGCGCATCGTCGCGGGCTTCCTGCCGCCGACGGCGGGCCGCGTGCTGATCTGCGGCTCCGACATCGAGACACAATCCGTCGCGGCGAAGCGCCGCATCGGCTATTTGCCCGAAGGCGCCCCGAGCTATCCCGAGATGACGCCGCGCTCGTTCCTCGAGTTCATTGCCGAAGCGCGCGGCATTGCCGCGGCTGCACGGCGCAAGCGCCTCGACGAGGTGTTCCAGCTACTGCACCTCGATCGCGTGCTCGAGCAGAGCATCGACACGCTGTCGAAGGGCTATCGCCGGCGCGTCGGCCTCGCGCAGGCGATCCTGCATGACCCCGAGGTCTTGATCCTCGACGAGCCCACCGACGGCCTCGACCCGAACCAGAAGCACGAGGTCCGCGCGCTGATCGGGCACATGGCGAAGTCGAAGATCATCGTGATCTCCACGCACTTGCTCGAGGAAGTCGAAGCGGTATGCAACCGCGCAATCATCATCGCGCGCGGCAAGATCCTCGCCGACGACACGCCGCGCGGCCTCGAAGCGCGCTCGCGGTTCTATAACGCGGTGTCGCTGAAGCTCGCGGATCCGCAGCTGATTCCCGCGGCGCAGAGCGCCATCAAGCTGCTGCCCGAGGTCGCGGGCACCGAGCTCGACGAGAAGAACGGCCGTATCACGGCTTTCCCGGCACCCGGTAAGCTGCCGCTCGCGCCGATCAACGCGCTCGCGGAACGCCAGCGCTGGCCGCTCGCCGAGCTGCACCTCGAGTCCGGCCGCCTCGACGAGGTGTTCCGCTCGATCACGGGAGGGGCCACGGCATGAGCGGCGTCGCAGCGATATTCAAGCGCGAGCTCGCTAGCTATTTCGCGACGCCGATCGCGTACGTGTTCATCGTGATCTTCCTGATCATCTCGGGTTGGTTCACGTTCTTCTACGGCGGCTTCTACGAGACGGGCCAGGCCGACCTTGGCGCGTTCTTCTACTGGCACCCATGGCTGTACCTGTTGCTTGTGCCGGCTTTGAGCATGCGGTTGTGGGCCGAGGAACGAAAGTCGGGCAGCATCGAGCTACTGATGACGCTGCCGCTCGAGACTTGGCAGACGGTCGCCGGCAAGTATCTCGCCGCATGGGCATTCACGGCGATCGCGGTCGCGCTGACCTTTCCGATTTGGATCACCGTCAACTATCTCGGCGATCCCGACAACGGCGTCATCGTCGCGGCCTACTTCGGCAGCCTCCTGATGGCTGGAGGCTTCCTCGCCGTCGGTGCCTGCATCTCTGCTGCGACGAAAAACCAGGTCATCGCGTTCATCCTGTCCGTCGTCACGTGCTTCGGCTTGCTCGCCCCCGGCCTCGGCGTCGTGCAACAGGTGCTGTCCGGGGGGCTAGCGCCGCAATGGCTCGTCGACGGGCTTGCCAGCTTGGGGCCGCAGGCGCACTTCGACTACATCAGCAAGGGCGTCATCGACCTGCGCGATCTCGTCTATTTCGCGCTGCTGATCGGCCTCGCGCTCTACGCGAACACGATAGTGCTCGAGCTCAAGAAGGCGGATTGACGGCATGAGCGGGACTAGCCGAAACAAGCTTGGAGCAGCGACGCTGGTGCTCATCGCGCTCGCGTTCGTCGTCGCCGCCGTGGCCACGAACGTCTGGCTGCGCGGCGTGCGCATCGACTTGACCGAGAACAACCTCTACACGCTCGGCGAGGGCACGCAAGCCGTACTCGACGGCATCGACGAGCCGATCAATCTCTATCTCTTCTTCTCGAACGAGGCGACGGAGACGCTGCCGTCGCTGCGCGCGTATGCGGCGCGCGTGCGCGAGATGCTCGAGGAGCTGGCGGCGAACGCGCCGGACGGGAAGCTCGTGCTGAATTTCGTCGATCCGCTGCCATTCTCCGAGGAGGAAGACCGTGCTGAGCAGCTCGGCCTGCAATCGGCGGACATCGGCGCCGGCGGCGACCCCGTCTACTTCGGCCTGGCCGGCACGAACAGCGTCGGCACGACGGACCGCATTCCGTTCTTCCAGCCCGACCCGCGCAAGGAAGCGTTTCTCGAGTACGACCTCGCGCGGCTCATCTACAACCTCGCGAATACCGACAAGACGGTCGTCGGCTTGCTGACGAGCGCGCCGGTCGGCGGCGGTTTCGACGCGCAGACGCAGCAGCCGTCGCAGCCGTGGGTCGTCGTCGAGCAAGCCAAGCAGCTGCTCGAGGTGCGGACGCTTCCCGGCAGCGTGCTCACGATCGACAGCGACATCGACGTGCTCTGGATCGTCCATCCGACGATGCTCGATGACTCGACGCTCTATGCGATCGATCAGTTCGTCATGCGCGGCGGCCGCGCGCTGATCTTCGTCGATCCGCAGGCCGAGATACTCGCGGGCGCGGACCCGAGTGGTTTAGGCATCGGCAGCGGCGCCTCGAGCTCGACGCTGCAGCGGCTGTTCGACGCGTGGGGCGTCACGTTCAACACTTCGAGCGTCGTCACCGACAATCGCTACGCGCTCAGCATCGGCGGCCGCTTCCAGCCCATTCGCCACATCGGTCTGCTCGGCCTCGACGCCGAGGCGATGAGCCAGGACGACCCGATCACGTCTGGGTTGAGCACCGTCAACTTCGGAGTTGCGGGCCATTTCGAGCTCGCCGAAGGCGCGGCCGTGAAACTGACGCCACTGCTCACGTCGAGCGTCGAGTCCGAGGTCATGCCGTCGGAGCGGTTCCAATTCCTGCCGGACCCCGAGGAGCTGCTGAACGGTTTCACGCCGAGCGGCAAGGAGCACGTTCTCGCCGCGCGCCTCGAAGGGCCGTTGAAATCGGCGTTTCCTGACGGCGCACCGACGGCCGAGAACCGCGACGCGCCCGTCGACGCGGCGCTCGCGAGCACGCACTTGGCCTCGACCGAGAGCGCCAACCTCGTGCTCGTCGGCGACGTCGACATCTTGAGCGACCGGCTCTGGGTGCAGGCGCAGAATTTCTTGGGGCAGCGGCTCGTCAGCGCGTTCGCGAACAACGGCGACTTCGTCATCAACGCGCTCGACAATCTTTCCGGCAGCGCGGCGTTGATCGGCCTCAGGAGCCGTGCGACGTACACGCGTCCGTTCACGAAGGTCGAGGAGCTGCGCCGCAACGCGGATCTCGAGTTCCGCGCGACCGAGGATCGGCTCGAGGCCGAGCTCACGCAAACCGAGCAGCGCTTGAGCGAGCTGCAAGCGTCGCGCAGCGACGGCAACTCGCTGCTGATGAGCCCCGCGCAGCAGGCCGAGATCCAGCGCTTTCTCGACCAGCAAGTCCGCATCCGCCAGGAGCTGCGCGCAGTGCGCCGCAATCTCGACGCCGATATCGAACGGCTCGGCACCTGGCTCAAAGCGATCAACATCGCGCTCGTGCCGCTCGTGCTGACGATCATCGCGCTCGGCGTCGTCGTCGTGCGGCGGCGCAGGAAGGCGCAGCCATGAGCCTGCGGACGATCGCGATCCTCGCGGCGGCGCTCGTCGTGCTCCTCGCCCTCGTCATGGCCGGCCAGCGCAGCGGCACGACGCCGACCGGCGCCGGCGCGGCACTCGTGCCGGAACTCACGGCCGCGCTCGGCGAGGTCGAGCGCGTGACGATCGTCAAGGCGAACAACGAGACCGTGGCGACGCTCGAAAAAGGGCCCGAGAGCTGGGTCGTCTCCGATAAGCACGGCTACGCGGCCGACGCCGCGAAGCTGCGGCAGGCGCTCACGGCGCTCGGTGAAGCGAAGATCCTCGAGCAGAAGACGGCGAATGCGGAGCTCTATGGCCGGCTCGGCGTCGAGGACGTCGCGGCGGCTGACGCGGCCGGCATCAGCATCGCGCTGACGGCGCCGGGCCGCGAGCTGCCGGCCGTCATCCTCGGCAACGCCGAAGGCGCTCGGTACCGCTACGCGCGGCGGGCCGGCGAGGCACAAAGCTTCCTGATCGACCGCAATCCCGACGTGCCGCGTGCGGCCGCGCAATGGGTCGATTCGCGTGTCGTCGACGTCCGCAGCGAGCGAGTGCGCGAGGTCACGATCACGCACGCCGATGGCGAGGTCGTCCGCGTCTCGAAGGCGAGCGCCGAGCTCGCGAATTTCGAGGTCGCGGATGTGCCCGAAGGACGCGAGCTCTCGTATCCCGGCGTCGCGAATGTCATCGGCAGCTCGCTGCGCGAGCTGAATCTCGAGGACGTCGAGCCCGCCGCGGAAGCGGCCGCAGAGCCGCAGACGATCGTCCCCACGATCGTCGAATTTCGGACGTTCGACGGCCTCGTCGTGCGCGTTACGGGCATCGAGCGCAACGACGAGAGCTGGATCACGCTCGAGGCGAGCGTCGACGCGAGCCAAGCGGCGGCGGCGCCTGCCGCGGCTCCGGCTGCCGAGGGCGCAGCGCCGGCCGAAGGCGCTGCGGCGCCCGCCGAAGGCGCTGCCGACACGACCGCCGAAGCGGCGCGCATCAACGCCAAGGTCGGCGGTTGGCGCTACAAGATCGCGGGCTTCCAGTACGACCAGATGACACGCCGCATGGCCGATCTGCTCAAGGCGCCGCCCGCGGCGTGATTCAGCGGCTTCGTCCTTAGCGGCCCCGGCCCCCGCCCGTTACACTGCGTGCGCCATGAGCACGCAGCCGAAGTCGTATCCCATCGCCGCGAGCTACGCGCCGTTGATCGCGCGCGCGCGCGTCTACGACGTCGCGATCGAGTCGCCGCTCGACCATGCGCCGCGCCTATCGGCGCGCCTCGGCTGCGACGTGCACTTGAAGCGCGAGGACTTGCAGGCCGTGTTCTCGTTCAAGCTGCGCGGCTCGTATAACAAGATCGCGCAAACGGCGGATGCGAAGCTCGCGAACGGCGTCATTTGCAGCTCGGCAGGCAATCACGCGCAGGGCGTCGCGCTCGCGGCCCGCAAGCGCGGACTGCGGGCCGTCATCGTGATGCCGAAGACGACGCCCTCGATCAAGATCGACGCCGTCGTCGCGCTCGGCGGCGAGGCCGTGCTGCACGGCATGACGTACGACGACGCCAACGCGCACGCTCGTGAGCTCGAAGCGGCCCAAGGCCTTTGCTTCGTGCATCCGTTCAACGATCCCGACGTCATCGCCGGCCAGGGCACGATCGGCGCCGAGGTCGAGCGCCAGTGGCCGCGCGTGCCCGATGCGGTATTCGTCCCCGTCGGCGGCGGCGGGCTGATCAGCGGCATCGGCGCCTTCCTGAAGTATCGCTACCCGGGCGTCAAGATCATCGGCGTCGAGCCGTACGAGTCGGCGAGCATGCACGACTCGTTGCGCGCGGGAAGGCTCGTCACGCTCGAGCGCGTCGGCACGTTCGCCGACGGCGTCGCCGTGCGGCGCGTTGGCGAGGAGACTTTTCGCGTGGCGAGCGAGGTCGTAGACGAGATCATCCTCGTCAACACGGACGAGATTTGCGCCGCCATCAAGGACATCTTCGAGGACGTGCGCGCGGTCGTGGAACCGGCCGGAGCGCTCGCCGTCGCCGGCATGAAGCGCTATGCGGAGCGTCAAGCGGCCAAGGGCGCTACGCTGATCGCCGTATTGAGCGGCGCGAACATGAACTTCGGCCGCCTGCGCCACGTGACCGAGCGCGCGGAGATCGGCGAGCAGCCGCGAGGCGCTGCTGGCCGTCGAGATTCCGGAGAAGCCCGGCGCGTTCTTGAAGTTCTGCGAAGCGCTCGGCGACCGCAACATCACCGAGTTCAACTATCGGCTGTCGCCGGGCGCGACGGCGCGCATCTTCGTCGGCGTGCAACTGCAGCGCGGGCTCGCGGAGGCCGCAGAGATCACTGCGCTGCTTGCAGCCTTAGGCTATCCCGTGCTCGATCTCTCCGGCAACGAGCTCGCGAAGCTGCACGTGCGCCACCTCGTGGGCGGCCAGGTGCCGGGCCTCAAGAACGAGCTTCTGTATCGGTTCGAGTTTCCCGAGCGCCCCGGCGCGCTGCTCAAGTTCCTCGAGGCGATCGGCGATCTCTGGAACATCAGTCTGTTCCACTACCGCAATCACGGCTCCGACTACGGCCGCGTGCTCGCGGGTGTGCAAGTGCCGGAGACCGATCGAGCGGAGTTTAAGAAGCATCTCGCGAAGCTCGGATACAGGTACGCCGACGAAACCGAGAACCCGGCCTATCGGCTGTTCCTGCGCGCGAGCGACAAGGCCTAGTTGATCGGCACGGCAAGGCGCTGTGGGTGCTCACCTGTACGGCATGCGTGCATGAGTACCTCCCCGGCGATCGTCAGGCTACCTGTCGACTTAGGCGGGTCGTGCCGGCCGCCGAGGTCAGGCTCCGTCGATATGGGCCAGTTTCGAGGTTTGGGACAGGCGGTAGAAGCGGCGCAGCTCGCGCTGTGCGGCCGCCTCGTCGTCGCGCGCAAGCGCCGGCTCGAGGCGCCTGCAATATTTCGCGGCATAGCGGTTCGCGCGGCGATAGCGCTCGCGCTCGTGCTCGGCGAGCTCGGCCGCGAGCGTCGGCGAATCGAATAGCCAGCCGTGCAAGCCGCTCGGCTCGCGGCCCGTCTGCTCGCGCAGCAGCATGCCCGTCGTCACGAACTTGTCGACCTCGGCCTGCAGCTCGAGCTCGAACAGCGAGACGTCCTTGTCGCGCGCGGCATTCCACGCGTAGTAGGTAAAGTGGCTGACGCCCTCGAGCGCCGACCAGAAGTCGGCGAGGTTGTCACCGTCGAGCTTCGTCAGCGGGTCGTGGCGGCCGAGGCGATCGAGCAGCGCGCGCTCGAGATACAGCGCGACGTCGGCCTCGCCGTCCGCCTCGGCGATCAGCAGCTTCTCGTCGACTTGGCGGCCGCCCGAATCGAGGCAGCGCGCGAGCTCCGGATCGGTGATCAGAAAATCGCTGACGGCGTAGCCGACTTCCAGCGCGTAGAGCTCGTGCAGCATCGCCTCGAGCTTGCGCAGCAGCATGGATCAGTGGCGCGTCGCCACGTTCAGCGTCGCGTTCGGCTCGAGACCCTGCTCGCGCAATAGGCGAGCCGCACGGCGGCTGCGTGTGCGCAGCCAGACCTCGTAGAGCCGCAGCACGTCGATCGCGGCAGCCTTGCCCGAGTCACGGATCTCGGCGAGCACGTCGACGAAATCGCGGAACTTCTCGGCGAGCTCCTCGAAGACCATGCCGAAGGCGCGCCCCTCGCGCGTGCCGCGGACGTTGTCCGATAACCGGCCGTAGGCCGCGCCGCCCATGTCGATGTAGTAATCGATGTCGATGAGCTTGCGCGCGAACCCGTCGCCCAAGAAGCCCGCGACGAACAACGACGTGTCGCCGACGCGGCGCAATAACGCGTTGCGCGTTTCGCGATCCGGGCTATCGGCGGCGGCCGCGAGCAGCAGCGCCAGCGGCTGGAGCCCGGGACCAGGCCTGCCTTGGTCGTAGAGCGTCTCGTGCCGCGCGAACAGCGTCAGCAGGTTGACGACGTAGTAAGCCGTGTGATCGTCGGCCGCCACGCCTTGCTTTTCCATGGCCGTGGCGACGGAGTCTTTGAAGAATTCTTGCAAGCTGGCGACAGCGTGTACTCGGCCCGTCGATGCGCGCAAAAAGGTCTCCCGCAACCTCGGCGTTGCGCTGCCGCACACGACGGCAGAGCGTGCCGCTTGGGTTCGAGTATAGAGTCGATTGGCGGAGAATCTGCAAACGGCTTCACGTTTCTTCGGCTTGCGCCACTCGCGCCTCCAGCGCGCCGAGCATTCGCGCGCAGTGGCCGTGAATCCGCTCGTTCCAGTGTCGGCGGCGCAACACTGCCGCGCCGTTCAGGGAGTAGCGCGCATCGAGCAGCACGCAGGCGCCATCGTCCTTGGGCTCGATGCGCCAGTGCAGGCGCAGGCTCACGCAGCAGGGCGGGTCGAGCAGTGTTTCTTGCAGCGTGATCGAGACGGGACGTGAGAGAGCGAGCACCTTGCCGCGGCGCAAGACCTTGCCGCGCTGTTGCTCGTAGCGGCAGCCCGCGTGCGGAACCATCGAGTCGGGCGCGAGCGCGCTGCCGCCCCAGCGGCCTCTCGCGGCGACGTCGACGAGGGCCGTGAACGCCTCCGTCAACGCGCACCCGAGCTGGGTCTCATGGCGTTGCTTGAGCACGGTCGTCCTCCTTGCCTCGTCCAAGGACGAACGCTAATCCGCGTCGCGGCGGCCCGCGATACGCGAATCCCGCCGAAACGCGCGGAATCGCGCGCTAAGGAATCAGGACGGTGCAGCCCGTCGTCTTGCGCGCCTCGAGGTCGCGGTGCGCCTGCGCCGCGTCGCGAAGCGCGTAGGTCTGGTTGACGGCGATCTCGACTCGCCCTTGCTCGACGAGCGCGAACAGCTCGGCCGTACCGGCGTCGAGCGAGGCGCGATTGCCGATGAAGTCGTAGAGCGTGGGACGCGTGACGTACAAGGAGCCGCGCCTCGTGAGCTCGTGCAGCCCGAACGGCTCGACCTTGCCCGACGAGTTGCCGAAGCTCACGAGCATGCCGTGCGGGCGCAGGCAATCGAGCGACTGGTAGAACGTCGTGCGACCGACGGAGTCGTAGACGACGGGGACGCCGCCGCCCGAGAGCTCGCGGACGCGGGCCGCAATGTCGTCGCCGTCGAGCAGCACGTGCTCGCAGCCCGCGCGAAGCGCGAGCTCGCGTTTGGCCGCCGTGCCAACGACGCCGATGACGCGCGCGCCGAGCTCGCGGGCCCATTGCGCCGCGATGAGCCCGACTCCGCCGGCCGCCGCGTACAGCAGGACCCAGTCGCCCCGAGCGACCTCGAAGCTGCGCTTCAGCAGATACCAGGCCGTGAGGCCCTTCAGCATCATCGCGGCACCGGTCTCGACGGCGATGCCCAGCGGCAGTTTCACGAGCCAGCGCGCGTCGATGACGCGCTCGTCGGCGTATGAGCCGAGCGGGGCCGGCGCCGTGTAGGCGACACGGTCGCCGGGGGCTACGTGCGTGACGCCCGAGCCGACGGCCGTCACGACGCCGGCACCTTCGCCGCCGAGGCCGCTCGGCAGCGTCAGCGGATACAGCCCTGTCCGGTGATAGACGTCGATGAAGTTGAGGCCGATCGCCTGATGAGCGACGCGCGCTTCGCCCTCGGCCGGCTCGCCGAGCTCGACATCCCGGTAGTCGAGCACTTCGGGCCCACCGAACGAGTCGAAGCGGATCGCTCGCGTCATGTCGTCGAAATCTCGTGCGCTGTTAGAATCGCGGCCCCGTTTCGGAATATAGCATTCGATGAGCGAGCATCTCGTGATCGTCGGCGGCGGTCAGGCCGCGGCGCAAGCCGTTCAATCGCTGCGGCAGCAGAGCTTCGTGGGACCGATCACGCTGCTTGGCGAGGAACCGTTTCCGCCTTATCAACGCCCGCCGCTCTCGAAGAAGTACTTCGCGGGCGAGCTCGCGCGCGAGCGGCTGCTGCTGCGGCCCGCGACGTTCTATGCAGAGAAAAACGTGGCGCTCGAGCAAGGCGCGCGCGTCGAGGAGATCGAGCCCGCGGCACACCGCGTGCGATTGCGCGACGGACGCACGCTCGCCTACGACCGCCTGCTCCTAGCGACGGGCAGCCGAGCGCGCTCATTCGCCGTGCCGGGCACGGATCTGCGCGGCGTGCACTACCTGCGCACGATCGCCGACGTCGACGCCATCACGGCTTCGCTGGCGCCCGGGTCACGCGTGCTGTTGGTCGGTGCCGGCTACATCGGCCTAGAGGTCGCGGCCGTCGCGCGCCAGCGCGGCTTCGACGTCACCGTCCTGGAAGCGGCCGACCGAGTCATGTCGCGCACGGTCAGCGTCGAGGTGTCGGCGTTCTACGAGGCGTGTCATCGCGCCGCCGGTGTCGCGATCCACTGCGGCGCCGTCGTCAAAGCGCTGCACGGCACGGCGCGTGTGACGCGCGTCGAGACGGTGGACGGCCGCACGTTCGACTGCGACATCGTGATCATAGGTATCGGGATCGTGCCGAACGTCGAGCTCGCGGCGAGCGCGGGGCTTCAATGCGACGACGGCATCGTCGTCGACGAGCTCGCGCGGACAGCCGATCCGCATATTGTCGCGGCCGGCGACTGCACGAACCACCCGCACCCGCTGCTCGAGCGGCGCGTGCGGCTCGAATCGGTGCCAAACGCGATTCACCAGGCCAAAGTCGCCGCCGCGACGCTGCTCGGCGCACCGATGCCGTATTCCGAGGTGCCGTGGTTCTGGTCGGATCAGTACGACTTGAAGCTGCAGATCGCGGGGCTATCGACGGGCTACGACGAGGTCGTCGTGCGCGGCGACCCCGCTGCGCGCAGCTTCGCGGCGTTCTACTTGCGCGAGGGTCAGCTGCTCGCCGTCGATGCAGTCAACAGTCCACGAGAGTTCATCGCGGGAAAGAAGCTCGTCGCGAATCGGGCGCACATCGCGCCGGACGTGCTGCGTGACGCAAGCGTGGACTTGACGCCGCTCTGAGCGCTACTGCGCCGCGACTTGCGGGCCAGGCAGGTTCAGATGCAGCTCGCCCTTCGCGAGTGCGACATCGCGCTCGGGATCGAGCGCCGTGACCTCGTAGCGCTCGACGGCGCTGCCCTCGCTGCCGCGATAGAGGCCCGTGACGCCGACGACGCGGCCGCTGTCGTCCGCACTGGGACCGACCGTGGGCCAGTACTCGGCAGGGCCGTTCCAAGGCCGGTCGAGATACCACACCGGCACGAGCGTTTCCTTCAAGAACGGCCAGGCGTTCGAGTCGGCCTCGACGAACAGCGTGCCCTCGCCGGGCACCGTGACGAGCCAGTGGTCGCTAACGAGCACGCCGCGCAGCAAGAGATCGGTGTCCGCCGACGTCGACAATAGTCGGCTCGCGAGCGCCGCCGGTTGATTCGAGCCGTCGTTCAGCACGAGCGCGAGAACGGCCGAGCGAGCGATGGTCTCCTCCCAGAGGCTATCGTCGCCCGTGTCTTGGCCGAAGAGGCTCGCATCCTCGCCGATCGCGAACTCGAGGACGTGGTCCGGCAAGGAATAGCGCAGCACGCGATCCGTCGGATTCGGCATCGGCGCCGACTGTGCGGCAAGCGGGTTGAAAAAGAGGACCACGCCCGCGGCGGCTGCGCCGAGGACGAGACCGACGATCGCTACGAACAAGTATTTCATTGCGGCCGACTCGTGATGGTGCCGAGCTCGATGGTGCCGCTGACTCGGCCCGCCTCGTCGACGGCGGCGATGGTCCACGTTTCGCTATAGCTGCCCGCGAGCCCCTCGAACTCACCGGAGCCTGCGACGACGGCACCGTCGTCTTCGAGCATCGGGACGGCGACTTGACCGGCCCACTCCCTGCCGGCGCTGTAGCCGCCCTCGCGCAGCGCGCTCTCGAGTGCCCCGCGCGCTTCGCCCGGTGCGCTCAAGACGAGCGCCCCGCGGCTCGGAATCAAGATCGCCCAGGTCGTCGATGGGCCTGCGCCGCTGCCGTTCCAATGACGCGCCGCGACGCCGATGACGCTGCCCGCGGAGTCGCGGACCTTGAAGTGCTCGACGAGCAGCGGCTCGGCTAGGAACTGGGCCGGGAGCAACATTGCGCCGCCGGCACCGCGCACGCCGCCGGCCTCGCCGTCGGTCGCCGCGATCCGATCCGCCGGCAGGCGGATCAGGAACTGCTCGGCTCGGCCGCCGTTGGCGACGACCGAAGTGTGCGACGGCAGCCTTGCATGCTGCAGCCACGGCGCGAAATGAGCGCCGGCGAGCGTGCCGCCGAAGCCCATGCTCAACGCGAGTAGGAAAACCGTCTTCATGCCCGTCTCGAGTGGCAAAGGTGCCAGTATCCGGGCGGGAAGCCCCTGGCGCGGTTAACGGAATCACAAAAAAGGCGCCGCGTCGATTGCCGGCGCCTACGTCTCGGCGAAATAGTCCTGCAAGTAGCTCGCGAACGGCTGTCGATCTCGGCTGGCCAAGGCCGCGGCGTCATGGAGCGAGCGGCGGGCCGTCTCCGCAAGCGCCTCCTCGCGGGGGGCACCGAGCGCGAAGTCGCGAAAGTACGCCGCGTGAGTGCGCGCCAGCGAAAGCGTGTACTCGAAAAAGCCGGCTTGCTCGCTGCGCAATGCCGCCAGCAAGGCCGCGGACGGTGTCCGTTCCGGATCGCGTAGCGCCTCTGCCGCGGCGTCGACGGCCGCCAAGTAACCCTCGGCGCCGGCGTCGAGTAGCTCGGCGATCTCGCGGATGCCGGCAATGAGCTCGAGCCCGCGGTCGCGCAAGGGCCGCTCGCGCCCTCCCTCGACGAGCACGAGGCCCGGCCGCCGGCCTTCGCGCGCGACGCGCAGATCGCGCGCATCGATCTCGGCTTGCTCGGACTCCGAGATCGGCGGGCTTTCGGTCAACAGGCAGTAGATCAGGAGCGCCTCGATGAAACGCAGCTCGTTTTGGTTCATGCCGACGGGATCGGCGCTGCTCAAGTCGAGCGTTCGGACCTCGACGTAATCGACACCGTCTTTCGCGAGGGCAATCAGCGGCCGCGACTTGCTCGCCTTGCTCGGCTTCGGCCGGATCGTGCTGTAGTACTCGTTCTCGATCTGCAAGATGTTCGCGTTGAGCTGCCGATACTCGCCGTCGACGACGATGCCGATCGCCGCGTAGCGCGGCTCCTCGGTCGTCACCGCGCTGCGAATGCCCGCGAGGTACTCGGCCAGTGAATTCGCGCGGATGCTCAGGCGCCCTTGCGTTTTGTTGCGGTAACCGAGGTCGCTCATGCGCAGCGAGGTCGCATAGGGCGCATACCACGTTGTTGAATCAAGCTCGCTGAGAAGCTCATGACCGTCCGGCCGAAACGAGCGGCACAGCGCCGGCGAGGCACCCGTGAGGTAGGTCACGAGCCACGCGCAGCGGCGATAGTTGCGCACGAGCCCCATGAGCTCCGCCGAGCGGAACTCCGTAAGCGGCTCGGAACGCTCCGCGAAAGCTCGGTACTCCGGCCACAGCGCCGCCGGCAACGAATAATTGAAATGCACGCCGGCGATCGCTTGCATCGCGCGCCCATAGCGGTGGCCGAGGCCGCGGCGATAGACCGTTTTCATTTGGCCGAGGTTAGAGGGGCCGTAGTAGGCGATCGGGATCTCGTCGTCGGCCGGCAGCTCGCACGGCATGCTGGCGGGCCACAGCAGCTCGCCGCCGAGGCGCCGCTGAATGAACGCGTGCACGTCGCAGAGGAACTGCAGCGTCTCCCATTGGGTTCGCTGCGGCGGCGTCACGAGCTCGGGCAACGCCTCCGAATAGTCGGTCGTGATGTAAGGATGAGTCAGCGCCGCTCCGAGCGCCGCGGGATGCGGCGACCGCGACAAGCTGCCGTCCTCGCTTACGCGCAGGCTCTCTTTTTCTACGCCGCGTAAGCCCCGGCTAATGAGCGCCGCTCGGCCGCCATCGCGCAGCCACTTCAGGCGTGCCGCGAACGGCCCGCCAGCGCCAGGAAATGGAGGGGACGGGCTCAAGCTCGACACGCCGTGAAGATCTGCGGTGCGGACATTATAGGCTGCGCGATTGCCGTTTGAGCCGATTCGGCGTAGGTTCGATGCGAGCCGCAACGCTCGAACAGCCTTCGTGGAGAGGGCTCCCGCGATGCCTTCGAAAACGGTTCGCGCCATGACCGCCTTCGTCCTGCTGCTCGCGGCCGCCGCACCTGCGCACGCGTTTCGCTGCGGGTCGCGGATCATCACGACGGGCGATCACGCAGAAAAGATCTTGCGCTACTGCGGCGAGCCCACGTCCGTTCAGTCGCGGGTCGTACACCTACCTTACGTCCGCGATTGGCGCCCCTATCCGGGGTTCATAGAAGAGGTCGTTGTCGAGGAATGGGTCTTCAATCTCGGCCCGCAGCACCTGATGCGCAGCGTGCGGCTCGAGAACGGCTTCGTCGCGGAGATCAAAAGCCTCCGCTACGGCTACTGACGTCTTCGGGCGCCGAACGCAGCAGCGGCACTTGCTCCATCTCGTAACCGATCACTTCGTGGGTGTAGGGGTCGTGAATCGGCTTGCCGCGGCGGAAGCACCCTGTCGTGCGGGCGGTTTTCTCGAACTCCTCCTCCGACGCCACGGGCTCGAGCGCAACACGGCCGTCGGGCCGGCGGACGAGGCATTGCGCCCCTCGGCCGAGCTGGCCCGCGCGCCAGCGCCGCTCGTTCGCCTCGCCGAGCACCAGCGCAATGATCTCAACCGTGTCGTCCATCGTCAGTCCCCGCCGTTCCCGGTCACTGCGGGAACTGCAAGCAAGCGGCGTGCCAATAGGGCCGCCGTTAAGTGAAACAACCGCTTACGAAGTGCGCGTGTGAGCGCGGTCACAGCCGTCTTACGACAAATTTTGCCACTTCGCGCCCGATCGTCGCCGCGTGACCTGGTTCCCACGCAACTTCCCGAGTTCGGCTACCTTGGCTGCCTGCCCCGCGGAGACACTCGATGCTGAAGCTCAAGCGACGAATCCAAGACAGCAATGGCCCGACGACGTACGTCGCCGCTTCGACGAGCATCGTCGGAACGATCACAGGCAAAGGCGCTTACGTATTCTGCGGCAGCGTCGAAGGCGACTGCGATATCGACGGTCCGCTGACTCTGGCCGAAGGCGGACACTGGAAAGGAATGTTGAAAGCCACGGACATCATCGTGGCGGGCGTCGTCGAAGGCGATGTCATCGCAGCGCAGCGCGTGGAGATCCTGGGCAGCGCCCGAGTCACGGGCAGCCTGTCCGGTAACGCGATCGCCGTCGCCGAGGGCGCCATCATCGCCGGCGAGATCAAGGTGATGAGCGGCGCGCCGCCGACGACGTTCCTCGAGAAGCGGCAGGCTTGAGGCGCGGTCAACACGCGGCCTCGATCTGCGCGAGCACGGCTCTATCGACCCAGCTCTGCAGCCGGTAGTCTTCTAGGAACGCGCAGTGCCCGCCGCGCGCAAACACCTCGATCGACAGCGCCGGCGGCGTGGCGAGATCGGCCAGATCCGCGATCGGAATCACGGGATCGTCGGCGGCCGCGATGATCTTCGCGGGCACCGTCAGGCGCGCGAGCGCGTCGCCCGTGATCGCATAGCCGTTCAAGTAAGAACCTAGATCCGGGAAGCTCGCGTAACGAGTCGCGAAGAACTCCGTCGTCGCCGTCAACGTCGGAAATCTACGCAGGTCGCCGAAATCGTAGAGCTCGGGGAAGCACGCGGCCTTTGCCTCGAGGCTGCGGCGCCAACGATGCAGGAAATACCAACGGTACACCCACCAGCCGTCCTCGAGCGCGCGCATCGTGCTCGACGGCCGAACGACGGGGCAAACGGCGACGACTTTGGTGAGCTCGATACCTGAAGCCGGCGCGCGCGCGGCTGCGCGCAGTGCGAAATTGCCGCCGAGCGAGTGGCCAACGACGAACGTGCGCTCCGCGCGATGCCGGTTCGTGATCGCCGCCACTGCGCCGACGACCTCATCTATGCGACACGAATGGAATAACTCCCGATTCAGGGCGAACGTCTCGCCATGGTCGCGGAAGTTGAGCCTGAACACGTCGAATCCGGCGGCATAGAGGAGGCCCCCGACGGATACGATGTAATTCGCCTCGGCGCTGCCTTCCCAGCCATGTAACAGAATCGCGAGCCCCCTGGCTGCCGAGGGTTGCGCACTGAAATGCCCGAGCAATCGCACGCCGGCGCCGCAATCGACGATCTCATCACGCGACGCGGCCAACAAAGCCGTCGAGCGACGCCGCAGCCAGCGCTGTCGCCACGGCCAGCCTGCCAACAACGACTGGACGTGCTTGTGGCGCAGGCCATAAGGGGGGTCGAACGCTGCAACGGCGTGCGGCAAACGCGTCCTCGTACTAGACTGATCGGGACTTGGCAGGGCGTTCGACACAGAATGGTCCGTTCGGCCCTCTACCGATAAGAATAGATAAATAGTAGAACGAGTCGAGCCCCCGGTTATGCTCGCGACGTTTTTCAATTCGCCGCTCAAACGCCGTTACATGACTGCGGTCCTGCTGATTGCAGGCTCCGTCACGGCAGCGCTGGGCGGTTTGACCTACCTGCTCGCGGCGGGAGCGCTGTCGGTTGCGGCATTCGCCTGGTCTGCGCTTGCCTGCCTTGCCGCGGGGACGGCCGCCGGACTATGGCTCATACGCCGCTTGATCGATCGCTTCTCCGCTCCGCTGCGCGCCGTCACGGCTTCGCTGCAGAGCGGCACCAACGGCGAGCTCGAATCGGCGGGCTTCGTCGATACGACGGAGCTGCGCGAGCTCGCCGCCGCGGTCAACGCGATGCGCACGAACCTGCGCTCGAGCACGATCTCGCGCGACTATCTCGATCGGCTGCTGGCGAGCATGGGCGAGGCGTTGTTGATCACCGATGCCGCCGGCAAGGTCGAACGCGCCAATATGGCCGCCGTCGATCTCTTCAAGCAAGACGAGGCAACGCTGATCGGCAAGCTCGCCGACGATCTGATCCTGTCGAACGACCGGCGGCGGACGGAAGGCGTGGCATCGCGTCCGCGCGAAGGCACCGTGCTTCGGCCCGACGGCACGACCGTCAGCGTCTCCTACACGGTCGCCAACGTGCGCGACGGCGAGACGCTGCAGAGCAAGGTCTACACCGCGCACAACATCGACGAGCGCAAGCGCGTCGAGCAGCGCATCCGCTATCTTGCGCGCACCGACTCGCTGACGAAGATCGCCAACCGCATGCAGTTCCAGCACTTGCTGCAGCAGTCGATTGCGCGCGCGCGCCGCAGCCAGCAGTACGTCGCGATGCTTTATCTCGACGTCGACCGCTTCAAGGACATCAACGACACGTTCGGCCACGCCGCCGGCGACACGAGCCTCGAAATCTTCGCGCGTCGTGTGCTCGCGGAGCTCGGCGAGAACTCGCACGCCGGGCGCTTGGCCGGCGACGAGTTCGCCGTGCTGATCACGGGATTCGAGCGGCTCGATGCGATGCAGCGCCACTTGAACGAGCTCGCGCCGCGCCTGCTCGCGGCCACGGGCAAGCCGTTCCAGGTGCACGGCGAGGAGATCTTCCTGACGGCCAGCATGGGGATCGCCCTCTATCCTCGCGACGGCGACAACGTCATCGATCTGATCCGCAACGCCGATGCTGCGCTCTACGAAGCGAAGAAGGCGGGCGGCAACAACTTCGAGTACTACTCGAACGACATGAACACCGAAGCCGTCGAGCGCTTGATGCTGAAAAGCAAGCTGCGGCGCGCCTTCGAGCGCGATGAGCTACGGCTGCACTATCAGCCGAAGTACCACATAGCGACGGGCCGCATCGAAGGCGTCGAAGCGTTGTTGCGCTGGGATCTGCCCGAGCGAGGCCTCGTGTCTCCGTCACATTTCGTGCCGCTCGCCGAGGAGACGAATCTCATCCTGCAGCTCGGCGATTGGGTGTTGAACCGCGTCTGCGCCGACTATCGGACGTGGCAGCGCTCCGTGCCGTCGCCATGTCGCGTGTCGCTGAACCTGTCGCTGCGCCAGCTAAAGCAGCGCCGCTTTCTCGATCAGGTACGCGATACCTTCCGCGCGCATGGAGTGTCGCCGACGTCGCTCGAGCTCGAGATCACCGAGACGACGCTCATGGAAGACCCGGAGCGCACGGTGCGCATTCTCGACGCGCTGTACGGCATGGGGCTGCATCTCGCGATCGACGACTTCGGCACGGGCTATTCTTCGTTGTCGGCGCTGCAGCAGTTCCCGATCAACACGCTGAAGATCGACCAATCGTTCGTGCGCGACGTGGCCATCGATCGCGACGATGCCGCGATCGTCGACGCGATCATCCAGATGGCACACAGCTTGCGGCTCGAGGTCGTAGCCGAGGGCGTCGAGTCCGAAGCGCAACTCGAGTTCTTGCGCCTGCACGGCTGCGACCACGCACAAGGGCATTTGTTCGGCGATCCGGTGACGGCCGACGAGTTCTGTCAGCTCTTGCTCGCCGAGTCGGCCGGAACCGGCAAATATCGCGCGCTGTTCGCTGGCGTCCTTTGAGCTGCGCCGCTGCGGTATAGTCCAAGGTTCGACGAGCTTCAAGGAGTTGACATGAGAGCGCTTACATCCTGGCTGGTGGCAGCCATTGCGAGCGGCTACGGTTTCGCTGCCGCGGCTTGCGAGCCCCCGTCCCCCGTCCCGATGCCCGACGGCGCCACTGCGACGAGGGAGCAGATGCTTGCGTCGCAGGCGCAGGTTCGCGCGTATCAAGCCGCGATGAATGAGCTGCTCGCGTGCATTGCCTCGGAGCTCGAAAGCGAGGGCGAGCAAGCGCCCGACGAGTTCAAGTCGCTGATGGTCTCGAGGCACAACGCGGCCGTAGCGGAGATGGAAGGCGTGGCCGCCGCGTTCAACGATCAACTGCGCGCATTCAGAGCCGCGAACCCGGCGCCCGCCGCGAATTGATCGCGTTTCTCGTTATGCGCGCGGCGCCCTCGAGGCGCCGCCCTCGTTTCAGGCGCCGAGGTCTTTGAACTGCTGCTTCAAATCGTAGCGCTCGTCGGTCACGATGCGCTCGAGCACTTGCACGCGTTCTTCGACTTGACGAAGCCGTTCGAGTAGCTCCACGTTGACGGGGTCGTCGCGGCGCGGCGGTCGCTTGCCGTGGGCTATAGCGAACCTGATCAGCTTGAAGATCAGGACCAGCGCGACCATCGCCAACGCAAACTCAAAAACTTGCATCCCCAGAGGACCTCCCGCCGCAACTGACTCCGGAAAAAACTACTCTTCGAGCTTACGAAACTCTCGCTCGAGCTTGTACCGATTCGACGTCACGTATTTCTCGAGCCGCTGTAATCGCACGTCGAGATCGCGGAACCGATACCGCACGTTGGCCAACGTATCGTGCGGGTTCGCTCGCACCTGGCGCTCCACGGGATCGCGCTCGCGCGGCTCGGGCCCCGTGTACGCCCGCACCGGCAACAGCAGGCCGAGGCACAGGTAGATGATGCAGATGATCGGGAACGCGAAGAACGCCCCGACCGCGACGACGACGCGCGTGACCGTGACGTCGAAACCGAAGTACTCGGCGATCCCGGCACAGACGCCGAAGACCATGCCGCGGCGCGGATTGCGGTACAGCCTGTTGATCAGGCCCGGCTCTCGAAGAGGATCGTTCACTGCTGCTTTCTCCAGTCGGGCACTTGGGCTTCGAGAATGGTCTCGAGCGCGTTCACGCGGCTCTGCATCGCCTGGCTCTCTTTCCAGAGGTCCTCGAGCATCTGATGCTCGTCGTCCGATAAACCCTTCGTGGCCTTCCACTTCGTCGAGTAGTGCATGATCACGATGAAGGGAACGACGATCACCATGAAGATGATCGTCAGGACAAACAGCATCATCGCTGGTGGCATACCGAAGCCGCCTGGATCCATGCTTAAGCGGATTCGTTGCCGCGCTTCTGCCCGGCACGCTTCGACTTCAGCTCACGCAGCTCCTGCGCGACGGCATCTTCGTTCTCGAGCTCCGAGAACTCGTCCTTCAAGCCTTTCTTGCCGCCGAGATCGTACGACTCGACGTGCGCCTCGATGTCGTCGATGCGGCGCTCGAACTGATCGAACCGAATCAGGGCGTCGTCGATGCGCGCGTTGTGCAAGCGCTTGCGCGTCTCGAGCCTGCGGGTCGCCGTGCGCTGCCGGGAGAGAATCGCCTGTTGACGCGTCTTCGCGTCGACGAGCTTCTCCTCGAGCCTCACCACGTCGTCGTTGAGCTTGTCGAGGCCTTCGCCGAGTGCCTGATGCTGAGCGCGCAGCGCTTCTGCCGCCGACGTCGCGCGCGCCTTCTCCGCCAAGGCCGCCTTGGCGAGGTCGTCGCGGTTCTTGTCGAGCGCGAGCTCTGCTTTGGCTTGCCAATCGCGTGCCTCGGTCTCGAGGCTCGTCAGCGAGCGGGTGATCTCTTTGCGGTCCGCGATTCCACGAGCCGCCGTAGAGCGCACCTCGACGAGCGTGTCCTCCATCTCTTGGATCATGAGGCGCACGAGCTTTTCCGGATCCTCAGCCTTGTCGAGGATCGAGTTGATGTTCGAATTCACGATGTCGCTGAAGCGCGAGAAGATTCCCATGGCACGCGGCCCTCTAAGTTGTGACTGCGGACGTCAAAGCAGAAAGCATGCCAAGGCCCGTCCCGCGCCCTAAGCAATTGAAGCGTCTGAGAAATGCGCTCTCGATGTCGAAAATAGGTTTGGGTCCGAGTTTGGTCTTGGGCTAAGATTTCGCCTAAACGACCAACAGTTGGTGCCACTTGGCCAGCGCTGCCGCCGCTACGGCGACTCCTGAAAGCATCGGTTTGATCGGCGAGGCGCCGGCTTTCTCGGCCATGCTCGAGCACGTCTCGCGCGCCGCCAAGCTCGTGAAGCCCGTGCTCGTGATCGGCGAGCGCGGCACCGGCAAGGAGCTCATCGCCTCACGGCTGCATTATCTGTCGCCGCGTTGGGAGCAGGCGCTGATCAAGGTCAACTGCGCCGCGCTCACGGAGAGCTTGCTCGAGTCGGAGCTGTTCGGTCACCAAGCAGGCGCGTTCACGGGCGCCACGCGCACGCACATCGGCCGCTTCGAGCAGGCGGACGGTGGCACGCTCGTGCTCGACGAGCTCGGCACGATTCCGCCACGCATGCAAGAGAAAATCCTGCGCGTCATCGAGTACGGCGAATTCCAGCGCGTCGGAGGCTCAGACACGATTCGCACGGACGTGCGCATCGTCGGCGCGACGAACGAGCATCTGCCTCGGCTCGCAGAGCTCGGCCGCTTTCGCGCGGACTTGCTCGACCGGCTCGCATTCGACGTCATCCACGTGCCGCCCTTGAGAGCGCGCCCCGAGGACATCAACACGCTCGCGTATCACTTCGCCGTCAACGTGACGAAGGAGCTGCGCCGGCCGTTCTTTCCGGGCTTTACGGCCGACGCGAAGGCAGCGCTGCTCAGTTACACGTGGCCCGGCAACGTCCGCGAGCTCAAGAACGCGATCGAGCGCAGCGTGTATCGGGCCGAATCGCCCGAGCAGCCGATCAACGAGATCCTGTTCGATCCGTTCGCGTCGCCGTACAACCCGGCGCCGGCGCCGGCGCCCGACGACGAGCGGCCGCAAGCCAGCGTCGTCTCGATCGCGCCGTCGGACCAGAGCGTGCCCGCCGATTTTCGGGCCGCCGTGGCCGCCTTCGAGCGCCAAGTTTTGCGCCGAGCACTCGAGCGCGCGCAGTTCAAGCAAACGGTCGCCGCCAAGATTCTGGGGCTCTCCTATCACCAGTTCCGCAGCCTGCTGCGCAAGCACGGCCTCGCGAAACAAACAGCGGACGACGGCGACTGACGCACGTGTCCGCGCTCGGCGACAACCGCTGTCGGTTCATGACCGCGTGGTAAGATTCCGGCCCGCGTTCGAGTTTTTGGCCAGCATCGAAAGTCGAGGCAGACGTCATCCATGAGGCAGAAGAGCAAGACGCCGGTTCGCGTCGCGATCACCGGCGCCGCAGGTCAAATCGGATACCAGCTGGCATTTCGCATCGCGTCCGGGCAATTGTTCGGGGCCGATCAACCGATCATCTTGCAGCTGCTCGAGATCACGCCGGCTCTCGGCGCACTGAACGGCGTCGCCATGGAGCTCGACGACTGCGCGTTCGAAACGCTTCACGGCGTCGTCGTCACCGACAAGGCGGAGGCCGCCTTCAAGGACATCAACTACGGGCTGCTCGTCGGCGCGCGGCCGCGGGGCCCCGGCATGGAACGCAAGGACCTGCTGCAGGCGAACGCGCAGATTTTCTCGGCGCAGGGCAAGGCCCTCGACGCCGTTGCCGACCGCCGCGTGAAGATCCTCGTCGTCGGCAATCCGGCGAACACGAACGCTCTGATCGCACGCGAGAACGCGAAGGACCTCGATGCTCGCAACTTCACCGCCATGATGCGGCTCGACCACAACCGCGCGAAGGCACAGCTCGCAACCAAGACGAGCTCGCACGTCAGCGACATCGGCGGGGTCGTCGTCTGGGGTAACCACTCTGCCACCCAGTTCCCGGATCTCGCCCACGCGACGGTCGGCGGCAAGCCTGCCCTCTCGCGCGTCTCGCCGACCTGGTATCGCGACGAGTTCATCCCGACCGTGCAGCAGCGCGGTGCTGCAATCATCAAAGCGCGTGGTGCGTCGTCGGCGGCTTCCGCAGCATCGGCGGCCATCGATCACGTCCGCGATTGGGCGCTCGGCACGCCCGGCGACGACTGGGTCAGCATGGCCGTCTCGTCGGACGGTAGCTACGGCATCAAAGAGGGCGTCATCTACTCCTATCCCGTGCGCTGCGTGCGCGGTGACTATCAGATCGTGCAGGGGCTGCCCGTCGACGACTTCGGCCGCGCGAAGATGCTCGCGACCGAAACCGAGCTGCGCGAAGAGCGCTCCGGGGTCGAAAACCTCCTCTGATGCCTCGGGCGCGCGTCGGCGCCGCAAGTTCCTAAGGAGTCGCGATGGGAATCCTGGTGTGGCTCGTGCTCCTGATCGGTGTGCTGCTGACGCTCGCGTACCGGCGCACGAACCTTCAGACCTCGACGATCGTGCTGGGCGCCCTGCTCGTCGCCTACATTCTGTTCGGCGACGGCGGCTTTCTCTGGACGACGCTGCTGATTGCGCTGTTCGCGCTGTTTGCGCTGCTCAACGTCGAGGCGATTCGCCGCGACAACGTCACGCGGCGCCTGTTCGGTATCTACCGGCGCATGCTGCCGAGCATGTCCAGGACGGAGCAAGAAGCGCTCGAAGCCGGCAACGTCTGGTGGGACGGCGAGCTGTTCACGGGCATGCCGGATTGGCGCCGCCTGAAGAACCTGCCGCCGCCAAAGCTGACTCCCGAAGAGCAGGCGTTTCTCGACGGTCCCACCGAGGAGCTCTGCCGGCTGCTCGACGATTGGCAGATCACGCACGAGCTCGCCGACATGCCGGCGAACGTCTGGGAGTTCCTCAAGCAGAACAAGTTCTTCGCGATGATCATCCCGCGCGAGTACGGGGGTTTAGGCTTCTCGCCGCTCGCGAGCTCGATGGTGCTCGCGAAGGTTTCCTCGCGCAGCGCCGTGGCGTCGTCGACGATCGGCGTGCCGAACTCGCTCGGGCCGGCCGAGCTCCTGCTGCACTACGGCACCGACGAGCAGAAGCAGTACTGGCTGCCGCGGCTCGCGAGCGGCCAAGAGGTGCCGTGCTTCGCCCTGACTTCGCCGCGCGTCGGTTCGGACGCGACGGCGCTCGTCGACAGCGGCGTCGTATGTAAAGGCAACTGGGAAGGCCGCGAGATCGTCGGAATTCGGCTCAACTGGGACAAGCGCTACATCACGCTGGCGCCAATCGCGACGGTGCTCGGCCTCGCATTCAAGCTCTACGATCCCGAGCATCTGATCGGAGAGGTCGAGGACTACGGCATCACGGCCGCGCTGATACCGACCGGCTTGCCGGGCATCGACATCGGCCGGCGCCACTTTCCGATCGACATCCCATTCCAGAACGGGCCCACGCGCGGGCGCGACGTGTTCGTGCCCCTCGACGCGATCATCGGCGGCACGAAAATGGCGGGCCTTGGCTGGCGCATGCTCGTGCAGCAGCTCGCCGTCGGCCGCAGCATCGTGCTGCCCAGCAACGCGCTCGGCGGCGCGCAGGCGGCCCTCTATGCGACGGGCGCATACGCGAAGCTGCGCCGGCAATTCAACCTGCCGATCGGCAAGTTTCACGGCGTCGGCGAAGCGATCGCGCGCATGGCCGGCAGCGTGTACACGATGATGGCCGCGTCACGCGTCACCTGCACGGCGATCACGAACGGCGAGAAACCCGCCGTGCCGTCGGCGATCTTGAAGTACCACAACACCGAGCTCGGCAGACAAGTCGCGGCCGATGCGATGGACGTGCACGGCGGCAAGGGCATCATGCTCGGCCCGAAAAACTACCTCGCACGCGGCTACGAGGGCGTGCCGATCGCGATCACCGTCGAGGGCGCGAACATTCTGACGCGCAACCTCATCATCTTCGGCCAGGGCGCGATTCGCTGCCATCCATTCGTGCGCGCAGAGATGGACGCCGCGCGCGATCCGGATCGCGAGGCCGGCCTCACGGCGTTCGATCGGCTGCTGTTCAAGCACTTGGGTTACGGGCTGTCGAACGCCGCGCGCTCGCTCGTCATGGCCGTGACGCTCGCGCGCTTCACCGACGTGCCGGCCAACGGGCCGACGCGCCGCTACTACCAGCACATCAACCGTTACAGCGCGTCGTTCGCGCTGATCACCGATGCCGCGATGTTTACGCTCGGCGGCGAGCTCAAGCGCCGCGAGCTGATCTCGGCACGGCTCGGCGACATCTTGAGCTACCTCTATCTCGCGTCGATGGTGCTCAAGCACTATCAGGACCAAGGGGAGCCGCCGGAGGACCTGCCGCTCGTCGAATGGTCGTGCCGTACGCTGCTCTACAAAACCCAGGAGCAGTTCCACGGCCTGTTGCGGAACTTCCCGAATCGGTGGGTCGCTTTGATCTTGCGGTTCTTCATTTTCCCGCGCGGCCGCACGTATTCGTCGCCGTCCGACGAGCTCGGTCAGCAGATCGTCGAGCTCATGATCAACCCGACGGCGACACGCGAGCGCCTCGCGGCCGGCATCTACACCACCGTCGAGCCCGGCAATCAGCTCGGCCTTCTGCAGCAGGCCATGGAGATCGCCGAGCAGGTCAAGCCGCTCGAGCGGCGCGTCTTCGACGCGCGCCGTGCCGGCGAGATCAGCGCCGACGACATACCGAGCCAGATCGACGAGGCCGAGCAGAAGCGCATCCTGACGCCGGCCGAGGCCGAAGCCGTGCGCGCATTCGACCGGCGCATGCTCGATGTCACGGGCGTCGACGATTTCGATCCGAGCGAGCTGCGCCGCCAGAGCAGCTAGCGAAACGAGCTAGGGGGATCCATGAGATCAAGATTGGCATCGAGCGCGCTGGCGCTCGTATCGGCGGTAATTGGATTCGCGGGCACCGCGCGTGCACAGAGCAATGACGTCGCGGCAATTCCACGCGTCGTCACGACCACGCAGTCGCGTGCCGCGAGCTGTAATCGTGCGTGTCTCGAGGCGTGGGTCGACCGCTACTTCGCGGCCGTCACGGCCGACGACCCGAGCGCAGTGCCGCTCGCGCGGAACGTGCGCTTCACGGAGAACGGCCAAGTGCTGCCGCTCGGCGAGGGCCTGTGGAAAAGCATGAAGAGCGCCGGCAACTATCGGCTGGCCGTCACGGACGCAGACGCCGGTCAGATCGCCCTGATCACGACGGTCGTCGAGGACCACGCGGATCCGGCGCAAGGCGTGCCGGCACTCATGGCGCTGCGGCTCAAGGTTGCCGATGGGCGCATCACGGAGATCGAGCAAGTGCTCGAGCGCAACGCGCAGACGGCACAGCGCGTCGAGGCGCTCGGCTCGCCGCGCGCCGCGTTCTCGACGCCAATCCCGGTTGACGAGCGGATGTCACGCGCGGACTTGATCGCGACGGCCGATAAGTACTTCACGGGCATGCAGCGCAACGACGGCAAGGGCGATTATCCGTTCCACGAGCGCTGCGACCGCATCGAGAACGGCGGCCGCTCGACGAACGCGCCCACGCCCGAGGGCCAGACGCGCCCCGACCCGAAAACGGCGACGAGTTACTCGGGGCAGTGGTCGTGCCGCGAGCAGTTCGAGTCCGGATTGCTCTATTTCGTCTCGCGGATCCGCGATCGGCGCTACGTGGCCGTCGATCAGGAGCGCGGCGTCGTCGCGGCCTTCGCGTTCTTCGACCACATGGCCGGCAGCACGCGCAATTTCACGCACCCCGATGGCCGGCCGATGTCGGCCGGCCCGGCGCAGCCGTGGACGTGGGAAATCCTCGAGTTCTTCAAGATCGAGGACGGGCAGCTCGCCGAGATCGAGGCGTTCCTGACTCGGCCGCCGTACGGAATGCTCTCGGGCTGGAGCACGTGGGAAGACGGGATGTCGGACGAGATCCAGGACGTCACGGGCTATCGCGAGCGCTAGCCGCGCGGCCGTCTACGAGCATCTACCTGGGCCCGAGAAACGCTGTGCTAGAGTTGGGCCAAAACAAGCCTTCGGGGACCTACCGATGCTGAGAATCGGCGCTTTGCTCATCGCTTGCGGTTTGATGGTCGCGTGCGGCCAGCAAGAACCGGCCACGCCCGCGGCGCCGCCTGCGACGCCTTCCGCCGCCACGCCCGCCGCTCCAGGGGCCCCTCCCGCGGGGCCGACGCGCAAGCCCGCGCCCGCCGGCGCGATGGCCTACATCGTCGAACCTGCAGACGGCGCCCGGGTGGCGAACCCCGTTCGAGTCGTGTTCGGCTTGAAAAACTTCGGCGTTGCGCCGGCCGGCGTCGACCGCAACGATGCGGGCCATCACCACCTGCTCGTCGACGTTGGCATGCCTGCCAATCTCGCGCTGCCGCTGCCGAACGACGAGCAGCATCGACACTTCGGCGGCGGGCAGACGGAGGTCGAGCTGACGTTGCCACCGGGCCGTCATACGCTGCAGATGGTGGTCGGCGACCACTTGCATATTCCGCACGACCCGCCGATTGCGTCGAGCGTCGTGACGATCGAGGTCGAGTAGCGGCGAACGCCGGCGCCGGCAGGCGGTCGAACGCGGAACCAGGCAAGAGAGCCCGCCAGGTGTATACCGAGTTTTTCGGTCTCAACGAAAAGCCGTTCGCGATCACTCCCGATCCGCGGTACCTCTACATGAGCGCGCGCCATACGGACGCGCTGGCTCATCTTCTATACGGTATCTCCGAGAGTGGCGGCTTCATTCAGCTCACGGGCGAGGTCGGTACCGGCAAGACGACGCTGATCCGAAGCGTGCTCGAGCGCTTGCCAGAGAAGGCCGAAATCGCGCTGATCTTGAGCCCGCAGCTCACGACACTCGAGTTTCTCGCGACGATCATGCAGGAGCTGCACTGCGCTGCGCCGACGGAGCGCACCGTCAAGGCACACATCGACGTGTTGAACACACGCCTGATGCAAGCGCATGCCGAAGGCAGGCGCGTCGTGCTGATCGTCGACGAAGCTCAGACGCTGTCGCCCGAGCTCCTCGAGCAAGTACGCTTGCTCACGAATCTCGAAACGTCGAAGCAAAAGCTGCTACAGATCATCCTCATCGGCCAGCCGGAGCTGCGCGAGCTGCTCGATCGACCGGAAATGCGGCAAATCGCACAGCGCATCACAGGTCGATATCACCTCGAGCCGCTGCAAAAGGACGATACGCGCGCGTACGTCAGTCACCGGTTGCGCGTCGCCGGCGCGCAGAGCGATATCTTCACGAAACGCGCGATCGATTCGCTGTACAAGCACTCACGCGGCATTCCGCGATTGATCAACGTCATCGCGGACCGCGCCCTGCTCGCGGGCTACACGAGAGACCAGCGCAGAGTCGACACGAAGCTCGTCTCGGCCGCGGCCGCCGAAGTTTTCGGAATGCGCCGCAGAACGCCGTGGTGGCCGATCGCGACGGCGACGGCCGGCGTCGCGGCCGTGTTGTTCGGCGTCACGAATCTCGGAGACGCGCCCCGTGCACCCGGGGCTGCGTCCGAGTCGTTTCTCGCCGTGCCGGCGCCGGCTCCGGCCACGGAGCTGCCGGTCGACTCCGCCGCCGTCACGGCCGCGCCGCCGCAAAGCGCTACGGCCGACGAGCCGCCTGCGCCGCCGACGCTCGCGGCACTGCTCGCAGATCCGCACTTCGCCTTGACGACCGACGGCGCGATTGCCGAGCTGCTCGCGATATGGGGAGCACCGTACGAGGCCGGGCGCGGCGAGCCCTGCCTGCAGGCCCAGGAGCGCGGCCTACGCTGCCTGTACCAACGCCGCGGCACGCTCGGCGAGCTGCGGCGCGTCAACTGGCCGACGATTCTTTCGCTCGTGACGGCCGATGGCATGGAGCATCCCGTCGTCGTCACGGCACTCGGCTACGACCGTGCGGAGCTCGCCGCTAACGGAAAGACATTCGAGCTACCGCTGGCCGAGCTGAGCTACTACTGGTTCGGCGATCACCTGTTGCTGTGGCGGCCCGGCGATGCGCCGGCGCGCGACCTCGTTCCGGGCGCCGACGATGTCGGTGTGCGCTGGCTGCGCACAACGCTCGCCAAGCTCGCGGGCGAGCCGCCCGCGCTCGATGCTTCCACGGTCTATGACGAAGCGCTGGAGCAGCGCGTGCGCGCGTACCAGCGCTCGCATCAACTGACGGTCGACGGCATCGTCGGCGCGCGCACGCAGGTCGCGATGCTGGCCGAGCTCGGCGCCGCCGACACGCCGCTGCTACGCAAGGATCACTGACGTGTCGTTCATTCTCGATGCACTGCGCAAGTCGGAGAACGAGCGGCAACGCTCGGAAGTGCCCGGCCTATCCCAGGTGCCGCTCGCGACACCGCAGTCGCAGGTGCCGCGGTGGGCGCTGGGCGTCATCGGCGTGCTCGTCGCGACGGTGCTCGCGCTCGGCGGCGCGTGGTGGCAGAGCATGCGTGCGCCGGTCGCCGGCACGGCGTCGGCGCCGACCCTCGAGCGCAGCGTCGAGCTGCCGCCGCCCTCGTCGCGCAGCGCTGCACCGCAGCAAGCGGCGCCTTCGCGGCCGTTACCAGAGGACCGAGCTACGTCATCGCTCGCGACGGCCGCCTCGGGCTCGCCGGGTGTCGAAGCGGGCATGCCTGCGCTCGCGGCGCCGCAAGCCGACGCACCGAGCACGCCCGCGTTGCCGAGCCCTGCCGCGCTCGCCGCAGAAGGCATCCTCTTGCCGTCGCTACGTCTAGAGCTGCACGCCTTCGGCGCGCAGCCGCGCGAGCGCTTCGTGTTCATCAACGGCCGCAAGTACGTCGAAGGCGACCGGCTGGCGGAGGGACCGCAGCTCGTCTCGATCGAGCCGACGGGCGCCGTGCTCGCTCACTCCGGAAGGCGTTTCATGCTCGTCCAAGAGTGATCGCTTAGCCCTGCGCCGCTTCGGTTACCGGCGCGATCAAGGTTTCGTCGTCGTTGCGCGGGTCGTTGACGCCGAATCCGACGGGATGGACGTCCAGCGCGGGCGTCGCCTCGGCGAGTCTCAGCACGTCGTCCATGCTGCTCGTGGGATCGAGCCAAAGCGCCTGGGCGTCGCGTGGGATCAACAGCGGCATCCGATCGTGGATCGACACGAGCTGCGCGTTGGCATCGGTCGTGACGATGACGCAGGTCTCGAGCTTCTCGCCGCTCGGCGTCCGCCACTTTTCCCATAACCCTGCGAGCGCGAGCAGCGGCTCGGCGCTGGATCGAATGAAGTACGGCCGCTTGCGGCCGTCTCGCGGCTCACTCCACTCATAGAAGCCGCTCGCGGGAATCAAGCAGCGGCGGCGTTGCCACGCTTCGCGAAACGCCGGCTTTGAGGCCACGCTGTCGAGCCGCGCGTTGATGAGCCGCCGGCCGATCGACGCATCCTTCGCCCAGAACGGGACTAGCCCCCATTGCAACGCGTCGAGCCGGCGCCGGCCCTCGTGCTCACGGACAGCGGCGACGGCCTGACCGGGCGTCAAGTTGTAGCGAGGGTGCGACGCGTCCGCCACCAAGTCGGTAAGGCTGAAATACTCCTCGAGCACCTCGGGCGTGACGAACAGCCCGAATCGGCCGCACACGTCAGGCCCTTACGCCCGTGCCGCGCTTCAGCATGACCAGCACGGCCGCGAACAAACCGACCGCCAAGCCGATCATGATCGTGTACGCCCAGGCGATCGGAATGTCCGCCGATCCGAGCATGCCGTATCGAAACGCGTCGACCATGTAGAGGATCGGGTTCGCGAGGGCGACCTTCTGCCAGAACGGCGGCAGCAAGTTGATCGAGAAGAATACCCCGCCCAAGTACGTCAGCGGCGTCAGGACGAACGTCGGAATGATCGAGATGTCGTCGAAGGTCTTCGCGAAGATCGCATTGAACAAGCCGGCAATGGAGAACACGACGGCCGTCAGCAGGATCGTCGTGAACGTGATCAGTGGATGCGCGACGTCCAGGTCCGTGAAGAACAACGCCACGACGACGACGAGCGCGGCGACGAGCAAGCCCCGCACGACGCCGCCGACGACGAACCCGAGCACGATCGTCGTGTGCGCGAGAGGCGCCACGAGCATCTCCTCGAGATGCAGCATCAGCTTGCTCGAGAAGAACGACGACACGACGTTCGCGAACGAGTTCGTGATGACGGCCATCATGATCAGGCCGGGAGCGATGAACGTCATGTAGGGCACGCCTTCCATCGAGCCGATGCGGCTGCCGACGAGACTGCCGAAGATGATGAAATACAGCGTCATCGTGATCGCAGGCGGCACGACCGTTTGAATCCAGATTCGCACGACGCGCCGCGACTCTTTGCGCACGATCGTCCAAAAGCCCACGACGTTGATTCGCCAGAGGCTCAGTCGAACGACCTCAGCGCGGTTGATTGCCAGCTCGTTCATGCCGAATGCCTCTCCTGCTTGTCCACGAGCCGGATGAACAGCTCCTCGAGCCTGTTCGTCTTCGTGCGCATGCTCGAGACGTGCAAGCCTTGCGCCGACAGCTGCGCGAACACGTCGTTGAGCCCCTGCCCCTTCGCGACCTCGACCTCAATCTCGCGCTCGTTGCGCAACCGCACCGTGTATCCCGAGAGTGTTGGCGCTGCGCGCACAGCCTCGAGCAAGCTCACCACGAATACCTCGAGCTGCAGCTTGCCGACGACGTTCGCCATCGAGTCGTTCTCGATGATGCGGCCCTCGTCGATGATCGCGATATTGCGGCAGAGGCTCTCGGCTTCTTCGAGATAGTGCGTCGTCAAGATGATCGTCGTGCCCTTCGAGTTGATCTCGCGCATGAATTCCCACATCGAGCGACGGATCTCGATGTCGACGCCGGCCGTCGGCTCGTCGAGGATCAGGAGCCGCGGCTCGTGGACGAGCGCGCGCGCGATCATCAGGCGGCGCTTCATGCCGCCCGACAGCGTGCGCGCGATCGAGCTACGCCTGTCCCACAAGTGCAAGGCCTTGAGGTACTTCTCAGTGCGCGCCAACGCGACGCTCCGCGGCACTCCGTAATAGCCGGCCTGATTGACCAGCGTGTGGTCGTTGCGCTCGAACATGTTCAGGTTGATCTCTTGCGGGACGACGCCGATACAGGCTTTCGCCGCATCGCGCTCGCGCTCGAGATCGTGACCGAACACCGACACCGAGCCGGCCGATTTACGGATCAGCGACGTGACGATGCCGATCGCCGTGGTTTTGCCCGCCCCGTTCGGCCCCAGCAGCGCGAAGAAATCCCCCTCACGGACCGTGAGGTCGATGCCTTTGAGAGCTTCGACACCGTTGCCGTAGACCTTGCGCAGGTCCTTGATGATCAGCGCGTCCATGATTGCCCAAGCGAGAGCCCGTGCTCCGCGGGCCGCTATTGTAAGGGCAGCGCCGCGCGCTGGGCGGCGTAGACGTCAGGTGGTCGCTTGCGGTGGCCGGCGCTGCGGCCATCCCGTCGCAAGGCAAGGCTGCAGTGCGACCAGCGTCAGCTGGCGGCGTAGCTCGGGGCGCGTGGCCGTGACGAGCTGTTGCCAAAACCAACGCTGCTCGCCGAACGCGCACGCGAGCACGCCAGGCGCGCCCGCGAGCCGCTGCATGTCCGTCAGCGCGGAAACGGACAGTCGCTCGACGCCCGCGGTCTCGAGGCCGAACAGCAGATGGGCGTGATAGCGGCTGTGACGGCTCGTCAGCCGCGCCGCGAACAAGATCGAGAAGCACACGGCGTGCTCCTCATCGTCGAAGTCAGCCGGCGCATCGGCGCACGCAGGCCACTCGCGGGGTCCGAGCCGCACGTGAAACAGCGCGCGCGGGAACGACGCTATGGCCTCGAGCGCCGAGCTCCCTGCCGACGCGACCGCGGGGTGGGCGGCCGCCGGCAAGCCTAGACAGGAGCGCCGCTGGCGTAGTCTCGATTGGAGCAACCCGAGGAACGCGCGGTTGAGCTCGTGGACCTGCTGGAGCTGATCTAGGGCGCCCGGCTTATGCATGGGGGTCGATCTCTTTTCGGGGTGTATGTGCCACATATGGGCGTAAATGTCCACTAATGGCTTTTGTAGGATAAAGTCTCCTATGTGGGCGAATCGCGGAGGAAAGGGGATGAGGGCCACAGACGACCGCTATCGGGGGGAACAGGCGAAGTTCGACCTCGCCATGAGGATGATCGGACACGAGGCTCGAACGGGGACCATTCGGTTCCTGACGGGCTTGAACGACGACCGGATCCGCAAGCTCTATACGAGCTATTTCAAGTACGGCCACGAGCCCGTCCGCAGGCAGCGCGGCCGGTCACCAACACGCATCGCGCCGCTCGTGCGGACGCCCCTGCGGGCGCTCGAGTCCGGTGTATTCGCGAACCTGCTGCTCGCCAACGGCTTGATCTCGGTGGAGCAGCCGCCGGGGCCGCCGCTGAAGCACAACGTCGACCTCGGCCATCGCTTCTGCGAGTGCTTCGAAACATTCGAGGTCGTGGTGCCACGCCGCTCGCTGTCATTCGAATGGTGCTGGAACCTGCTCATCAGCATGCGGCGCGGCGACGAGCTCGGCATCGCTCGGTGCGGCGTGTGCTCCATCTGTTATGTGTTCGATGTCTTGTCGCTACCGCGCTCGGCGTGCCCGGCCTGTCTGCTGTTCGAGCAGCGCGACGAGACCGCGCCGTTCGCAGCGGCCGGGTAGCATGGCGGCATGTGCCTCATCGTTATCGCGGCCCGCGCAACGCCGAAAATCGCGCTCATCGTCGCGGCTAATCGCGACGAGCAGCACGCGCGGCCGGCCGCGAGAGCGTCCTGGTGGCCGGGACCGCCGCGAGTTCTCGGCGGGCGCGATCTCCGAGCCGGCGGCACCTGGCTCGCCGTCGACGGCCGCGGCCGTTTCGCGGCCGTCACGAACATTCGCGACGCTTCGCGGCCCGCGGGGCTCCGGTCGCGCGGCTCGCTCGTCACGGAGTATCTCGCATCCGCCGACTCGGCCGCCGCCTATGCCGAGCGCGCCGTGCGTGAAGGCGCAGAGCTCGGCCTTTTCAATCTACTCATCTACGACGGCCGCGAGCTTTGGTTCGCTAGCAACCGCGCCGCGGCGGCGCGTCTCCAGGCGGGCTTGCACGCGTTCAGCAACGCGCCGGGCGGCGTCGAATGGCCCAAGATGGCGAGCGCACGCACAGGCGTCGAGCGCTTGCTTTCGACACCCTCGGCCATCGAACCGCTCGTGCAATCGTTATTTGCGCTGCTCGCCGAGCGCGACGACTCGAGCTCGCCCGAGCAACGTTACGAGCGCACGCACTTCGTCGTCGGCGCGACGTACGGCACACGCTGCTCGACGGTGCTGCTCGTCGACGACCTAGGGCGCGCGATTTTCGCGGAGCGGTCGTTCGATGCAGCGGGCCGCCAGGTCGGCGAGGTCCGCGAGAGCTTCGAGATCGACGGCGCCCGCTAGGCGCGGCTGGCCGGCAGCGCCGCGAGCCAGGCGCCGATGGCGCTGATCTCCTCGAGGCAGACCGAATGAGCCATCGAATACGGGTGCCAAGCGACGGCGTAGCCGAGCGCTTCGAGCGCGCGGCGCGAGGTTTCGGCGAGCGCCAACGGCAGCACCGAGTCTTCCGTGCCGTGAGCCATGAAGAGCGGAACGCGCGCGTTCGCAGCGCTGCGCTCGCCCGCGAGCGTGCTCGCGAGCGGCAGATACGTCGACAGCGCGAGCACGCCGGCGAGCCCGCGCGGCTCGCGCAGTGCCGTATGCAGCGCAACGGCGCCGCCCTGCGAGAACCCGGCGAGCACGATGCGCTCGGAGGACATGCCGCGCTCGATCTCGCGATCGATGAGCTGAGTCACGGCGGCCGCGCTCGCGCGAATGCCGGCGGAATCTTCCTGCGAGCGGCGATCGAAGCCCAAGATGTCGTACCACGCGCGCATCGCCATGCCGCCATTGATGGTGACGGGACGCACGGGCGCGTGGGGGAATACGAAGCGGACCGGAAAGCGCAGGCCAAGCTCGGGGACGATCGGCTCGAAGTCGTGCCCGTCAGCTCCCAAGCCGTGCAGCCAGATGACCGCCAGCTGCGGCGCGTTCCCCGTGGTGAGCTCGATCGAATCCAACATGAAATAGTCCTTGCCAATTTGCGCATACGGCCTACTATATGCGCAACTTTATTTCCACACCGGTTATGCCGAGCGACATCGTCGAACAAAACGAGCGGCGCCGCGCAATTGCGCGACTGCTCGAAGCGCACGTGGTGAATCGACAAGCGGAGCTCGTCGAGCTGTTGCGCGCCGAAGGTTACCTTGCCACTCAGTCGAGTGTCAGCAGGGATTTGCGCGACCTCGGCGCCGCGAAGCTGAAGAATGGCTACAGCTTGCCGAAGCCGGCCGAAGTCGGCGACGAGGAATCGTTGTCGATCGTCGCGGAATCCGTCCGCGACATCCGCTCCGCCGGGCCGAACCTGCTCGTCGTCATCACGGACATCGGCGCGGCGCAGCGCGTCGCCGTGACGCTCGACGGCCTTGGCTGGACCGAGATCGTCGGCACGGTCTCGGGAGACGACACGATTTTCGTCGCGACGATTGGTGCGAACGAACAACGCCGGCTGCGAGGCCGGTTGCGACAACACCTGAAGAAGGCAACGACATGACGTCAGCTCGTAACCCCATCGTCCTCGCGTTCTCGGGCGGCCTCGACACGTCGTTCTGCGTGCCGTGGCTCAAGGAGACTTACAACCGCCCCGTCGTGACGGTGACCGTCGATTGCGGCGGCATCGATGCGGCCGCCGCGCGTGCGCTCGACGAGCGCGCAAGGGCGCTTGGCGCCGTCGATCACCGCCTCATCGAAGCGCGGCCGGAGTTCTTCGACCGCGTCATCAAGTATCTGATCATGGGCAACGTGCGGCGCGGCAACATGTACCCGCTGTCGGTCGGCGCCGAGCGCGGTCTGCAGGCGAAATACCTCGCGCAGCTCGCAACGGAGCTCGGCGCCGATACCGTCGCGCACGGCTGCACTGCGGCGGGCAACGACCAGGTGCGGTTCGAGATCGTGCTGAAGGCCGTCGCGCCGCAGCTGACGATCCTCGCGCCGGTCCGCGATCACGCGTGGCAGCGGCCGGCGCAGGTCAAATTCCTCGAGGAGCGCAAGATGCCCGTGCCGACGCGCGGCTCCGCGTACTCGACGAACCGCGGCCTCTGGGGCGTCACGATCGGCGGCACCGAGACCCTGGATTCGAAAGGCAGCATTCCGGAATCTGCGTGGGTCTTGTCGCCCGGCGCGCTCGACAAACCGCAGCCGGTCAGCGAAATTGAAATCGAGTTCGCCGAGGGCGTGCCCGTCGGTCTCGACGGCAAGCGGCTAGACGCCGTCGCCTTGATCGAGAAGGTCGAGGAGCTCGGCGCGCGCTACGGCATCGGCCGCGGCATTCATCTCGGCGATACGATCATCGGCACGAAGGGGCGCGTCGCGTTCGAGGCGCCAGCGGCCGAGATCTTGATCAGCGCGCACCGCGAGCTCGAGAAGCTGACGCTGCTCGCCACGCAGGCGACGGTCAAGGAGCCCGTGAGCCAGATCTACGGTCAGCTCATCCACGAGGGCAAGCAGCTCGACCCGGCCTGCCGCGACATCGAGGCGCTGCTCGCGTCGTCGCAGGCGCGCGTCACGGGCAAGGTCCGCGTGCAGCTGCGGCCCGGCAGCCTGTTCGTGCTCGGTGTGACGTCGCCGCACTCGCTGATGGCCGTGAGCCGCGGCAAGTACGGCGAAGCCGCGGGCGAATGGACGCCCGCCGATGCTCACGGATTCTCCAAGATCATGGCGCTGCCCGGTATGTTCCATACCCGCGCCGGAGGGCAGTGACATGCGCCCGGTTCTCGTCGACAAGATAGCGTCGGTGGCCGTTCAAGCGGATCTCGGCCAGGAGATTCGCGTGAGCCCGGACATCCCGTGCGAGGAAGGCGTGCTGATCGCCGTAGAGGTGCTCAACAACAAGTCGCGCTACAACACGATCGAGCTGACGAGCGGCCGCATGGCCGAGGTCAAGAAGGGCGACGTCGTCGTCGGCGCGCTCGGCCACCGCAAAGCGCTGTTCGGTTACTCGGGCCATCTGCCGACGGAGCTCAAGCCCGGCGACATCGTGCAGCTCCTGAACTTAGGCGGCGTAATCGGCATTTGCGACTCGATCAATCCGTCGCACGGCGACCCGTTCAACTGCAAGGTTTTGGGGTGCGTGCTCGATTTCCCGTACCTCGGTCAACGCGTCGGCGTGCCGGCACGCGTCTCGACGGAGCCGCTAAAGCTCGACGTGCCGCTCGACACGCACGGAGTGCCGATCGTTGCGATCGCGGGCACCTGCATGAATTCCGGAAAAACGGCCGCCGCTTGCGCGATCGTGAGCCGGTTCAGGCACAACGGGCTCATCGTAGACGCGTTCAAGTCGACGGGCGTTGCGCTGCGCCGCGACATCCTCGCCATGGAAGACTCCGGCGCGCGCCACATCGCGATGTTCTCCGACTTCGGCATTTGCGCGACCACGTCGAAAAATGCGCCGGCGCTGACGCGCTCGCTGTTGAACGACCTCTCGGACGAGAAGCCCGACGCGATCGTGTTCGAGCTCGGCGATGGGCTCCTCGGCGCGTACGGCGTCGAGGCGATCCTGCGCGACAAGGAGATCGTCGCCTGCATCACAGCGACGGTGCTGTGCGCTAACGATCCTGTCGGCGCGTGGGGCGGGGCAAAGCTGCTGCGCGAGGAGTTCGGCATCGAGCCGACCGTCATCTCGGGCCCGTCGACGGACAACCAGGTCGGCATCGACATCATTCGGGAGCGCTCGAACGTAGCAGCGTTGAACGCGATGACGAGCGCCGCGGAGCTCGGGGATTTCCTGCAAACGAGCATCGGCTTAGGCTCTCGGATCGCCAAGGCGACGGCATGAGCAAGGACGCGAAGATCCCGACGATCGTGCTCGGCGGCTCGGGCTACGTCGCGGGCGAGTTCCTGCGGCTCGTCGCCGGCCACCCGGGGCTCACGCTCGGCGGCGTCGTGTCGACGAGCCAAGCCGGCGAGCCGGTCGGCAAGACGTTCCCGCACCTCGCGCCAACGTATCCCGACACGCAATTCGTCTCGCTCGAGGCCATCACGGGGCGGCTCGGGACCGCGCCGCGCTGGCTGCTGCTTTCCGCGGCGCCCCACGGCGCCTCGGCGGGGCTCATCGATCGGCTGCTGCGCTCGGCCGCGGAAGCCGGCGTCGAGCTCGTCGTCGTTGACGCGTCGGCCGACTTCCGCTTCGCGGACGCGGAAGCGTACGCAGCCGTCTACGGGCACCCCCACGAAGCGCCGGCGCGGCTCAAAGAATTCACCTGCGCCGTGCCGGAGCATCTGCCGAAGATCGAGACGCCGCACGCAGCGCACCCGGGCTGCTTCGCGACGACGATGTTGCTTCCGCTAGTGCCGCTCGCCGCACTCGGGCTCGCAGACGAGTTCTTCGTCAGCGCCGTGACGGGCAGCACCGGGGCCGGACGCACGCCGCGCGACACCACCCATCATCCGTTGCGGCAGAGCAACCTGTTCGCCTACCAGGCGCTGAAGCACCGCCACGATCCCGAGGTGCGCGCGCTGATCAAGGCTGCGACGGGCCGCGACGTCCGTCTCTCGTTCGTGCCGCACTCAGGGCCGTTCGCACGCGGAATCCACGCGACGATCTTCTCGCACGCGAAGGAACGGACGACGGCAGCGCAAGTAAACGAGGCGCTGCGCGATTACTATCGCGGCGCGACGTTCGTGCGCGTCGACGACGAGCCGCCGAAGATGAAGGACATCGCCGCGACGAACTACGCGGCGCTGCACGCCGCCGTCGACGGCGATACGATCGTCGTCTGCTCCGTGTCCGACAACCTGCTCAAAGGCGCCGCCGGCGGCAGCCTGCAATGGGCGAATCGGCTCTTGGGATTTCCTGAAAGCGCCGGTTTGACCGCACCTGCGCCGGGGTGGCTGTGATGAGTGTAGCGACACACGAGATTGCCGCCGTCGGCGCGCATCTGAACGAAGTCTATCCAATGCTGCCGTTCACGCCCGTGCGCGGCCTCGGCGTCTATCTCGAGAACGCCGCGGGCCGCCGCATCCTCGACCTCTATGGCGGCCACGCCGTCGCAGCGCTCGGCTACGGGCACCGCGACTTGAGCGACGCGATCGCGCGCGCGAGCCGCGACCTGGTGTTCCAGACCAACGCGCTGCCGCTGACGGCGCGCGACGAGGCCGCCGACAAGCTCGCGGCATTCGGCCCGCGCGGCCTCACGCGCGTGTTCTTCGTCAACAGCGGCGCCGAGGCGAACGAGAATGCCCTGCGGCTCGCGTTCAAGGTCACGGGCCGCAGCAAGGTCGTCGCGATGGAGCACAGCTTCCACGGCCGGACGGCCGCGGCCGGGGCCGTCACGTACGGCGCCGCGAAATCGTGGTACGGCTTCCCGCGCGCGCCGTTCGACGTCGCATTCGTCCCGCGCAACGACGAAGGCGCGCTCGACGCGGCCGTCGACGCGAGCACGGCGGCTGTGATCGTCGAGCCGGTGCAAGGCCTGGCCGGTGCATTCGACTTCGAGCCCGAGTTCTTGCGCGCCATTCGCGCGGCGTGCGACCGTTCCGGCGCCCTCATGATCATGGACGAGGTGCAAACGGGCATGGGCCGCCTCGGCGCGCCATTCGGCGCGCAGTTGCACGGCCTCGAGCCGGACCTTCTGACCGTCGCGAAGGGGCTTGGCGGGGGCTTCCCGTGCGGCGCCGTATTGATGCCGAATTCGATCGCGAAGGAGCTCAGGGCCGGCGCGCTCGGCACGACCTTCGGCGGCGGTCCCGTCGCCTGCGCTGCGATCAGCACCGTCATCGACGTCATCAACCGCGACCGCTTGCTAGCGAACGTGCGCGAGGTCAGCGCGGCGATCCGCGCGACGTGCTGCGTCGGCCCCGTGGAGAGCACTCAGGGGCTCGGGTTCCTGCTGGGCCTCAAGACGCGGCCGAAAGCCGCCGCCGTTCGGGACGCCTTGCTGGCCCGCGACATTCTCGTCGGCACCAGCGCCGATCCGCACATGCTGCGCCTGCTGCCGCCGCTGATACTTTCGACCGACCACGTGCAACGTTTGGCCACCGTTCTGGAGGAATTGACCGATGCGCCGCTTTAACGACCTGGCCGACTTCTCGCGCGAAGAGATCAAGGACCTCATCGCGCTCGCGGCGCGTCTCGACGCACAACCCGAGCCGCGCGCGCTCGAGGGCAAGGTGCTGTCGCTGTTGTTCTTGAGCCCGTCGCTGCGCACGCTGTCTTCATTCCAAGCGGCGATGCTGCGGCTCGGCGGCGGCTCGTTCGTGATCTCGCCGGAGATGTCGATCCACGGTCTCGAGTCGCGCTACGGCATCGTCATGGACGGCGCTGCGGCCGAGCACGTCCGCGAAGCGATTCCCGTCATTGCGTCGTACGGCGACGCGATGGGTGTGCGCGCGTTCGCAGAGCGGCGCGATATGGCGCACGACATCGCCGACAACGACTTCAAGGCGCTGACGGCGTTGATCGACAAGCCGTGGATCAACATGGAGTCGGCGATCGACCATCCGTGCCAGAGCCTGGCGGACTGGAAAACGATGGACGACCTCGGCGTGCCCGCGAACGGCGGTAAATTCGTGATCTCGTGGGCCTATCACCCGCGGGCACTGCCGCTCGCTGTGTCGGCCGCGACGATCCACATGGCTGCAAAGCGCGGCATGAACGTCGTTCACCTGCGGCCGCCGGGCTTCGAGCTGCCGGCGCCGATCATGGACAAAGCGCGCAAGGCCGCCGCCGAGTCCGGCGGCAGCGTCAGCGAGACCACGGACCGGCGCGAGGCGATGGAGGGAGCCCACGTCATTTACGCGAAGTCGTATTCTTCGACGCGCCACTATGGCGACAAGCTCGGCGATCAGGCGCTGCGCGAAGAGCTCGTGCACTGGTGCGTCGACGAGCCTTGGTTCGCGAATGCTCGGCCGGACTGCCGCTTCATGCACTGCCTGCCCGTGCGGCGCGGCGTCGAGGTCTCGGACCGGATTCTCGATGGCACCCGTAGCACCGTGATCCAAGGCGCGCGGAATCGCTTGTACGGGCAGATGGCCGTTCTCTACCGCATGATGAAAGGCTAGAGACACATGACGACCCGAATCAACACGAACGAACAGCGCGCAATCGTCATCACTGCGCTGCGCCACGCGCTCCCGTATTTGCGCATCTTCAAGAACAAAGTGTTCGTGCTCAAAGCCGGAGGCGACGCGTTCGTCTCGAAGGAGACGACGCGCGCGCTCATGGAGCAGATCGGCATCCTGCATCAGGTCGGCATCCGCGTCGTGGTCGTGCACGGCGGAGGACCGCAGTCGACGGCGCTCTCGAAACGCTTAGGGCTAGAGACGCAGATGGTCGAGGGGCGGCGTGTCACGGACGCGCAGACGCTCGAGGTCTCGACGATGGTGCTGAACGGCGAGATCAACACGCGCATCGTCGCCGTCTGCCGCGCGCTCGGCATTCCCGCCATCGGCCTCTCCGGAGTCGACGGCGGGCTCATCAAGGCCACGAAGCGCCCTCCCGTGCAAGTCGGGGGGCAGATTGTCGACTATGGATTCGTCGGCGACATCTTGGGGCTCGACACGAGCATCCTCCTCAAGCAACTCGACAACGACCTCGTGCCGATCGTGAGCCCGCTGTCTGCCGACGATCACGGCACCGTGCTCAACATCAATGCCGACACGGTCGCCGCGATGATCGCCTGCGAGCTCAAGGCCGAAAAATTCGTCATGGCCACGGGCGCACCGGGCATCCTCGAATCGCTCGACGATCCGCGCTCACTGATCTCGTACGTCGACCGGGCGGGGCTGCGGCGCTTGCGCGACGAAGGCAAGCTCTCCGGCGGCATGCTGCCGAAGGTCGCCGCGATCGAGCGCGCTCTGTCGGGCGGCGTGCCGCGGGTCCACGTGATCTCGTACGCACAAGCCGACAGCCTGCTGCTCGAGGTATTCACGAACGAGGGCACGGGCACTCTCGTCGTCAACGACACGAAGGCCCTCAGGCCCGAGGAACAGGCGAGCTAGCTCCATGACGCGCCTCTGGGAAAAAGGGCTGCCGCTCGACGAGCGGATACTGCGCTTCACTGCCGGCGAGGATTACAAGCTCGACGAGCGGCTCGTCGCGTACGACGCGCGCGCATCGATCGCGCACGCACGCATGCTCGAGAAGCAGCAGCTGCTGCGCGCGGCCGACTGCACTGCGATTTGCTTAGGGCTAGAAGCGCTGGCCGCCGAGCACGCGGCCGGACAGTGGTCGATCGAGCTCGCCGACGAGGACGCGCACAGCGCGCTCGAGCGCCGGCTGACGGAGCGCATCGGCGAAGCGGGCGGCCGCGTTCACCTCGGCCGCTCGCGCAACGATCAGGTGCTCGTGGCGCTGCGTCTCTATCTGCGAGACGCGATCGTGATGCTCGGCAAGGAGACGGACGGCGTCGTCGCGGCTCTCGAACGCGTTGCAGCCGAGCAGGGCCACATCGCGCTGCCGGGCTATACGCACATGCAGCCGGCGATGCCGAGCTCGGTCGCGCTCTGGGCGCGCGGCTTCGGTGCCGAGCTCGCCGACGACGGCGCGGCACTGACGCGCGTCCTGAGCCGCACGGAGTTGAACCCGCTCGGCTCGGCGGCCGGCTACGGCGTTCCGGGCATGCCGCTCGATCGCGAGGCGACGCGCGCGGCGCTTGGCTTTGCGCGCACTCACGAGCCCGTAACGGCCGTCCAGTTGTCGCGCGGCAAGGCAGAGGCCACGCTCGTGTTCGAGATCGCCGTGTTGCTCGGCGACTTGGGACGGCTCGCGTCCGACCTGCTCCTCTTTTATACGGCGGAGTTCGGGTACGTGGCGCTGCCGGCCGAGATGACGACGGGCTCGTCGATCATGCCGCAGAAGCGCAATCCCGACGTCTTCGAGCTCGTGCGCGGCGCGCAGGCAACGGCGCTCGGCGCTTTGCAGGAAATCTTGGGCCTCACGGCGAAGCTGACCTCCGGCTATCACCGCGACTTGCAGCGGATCAAAGCTCCCCTCTTCCGCAGCATCGATCTCGCGGCCGACGTGCTGGCGATCATGGCGCACGCGCTGCCGAGCGTGCGTTTCCGGGCCGAGAACATCGAGCTTCCGGCGGAGCTCTACGCGGCCGAGCAAGCGAACGAGCTCGTCGTGAAGCAGGGACTGCCGTTTCGCGAGGCATATCGGCGCATCGCGGCGCTGCTGAAGCGTAAAGACGAGTCATGACGGCACGCGCCCGTCTCGGGATCTTGGCGACAATCCTCGCCGCGGCGTCCGGCTGCGGCCAGCAAGGGCCGCTCGTCTTGCCGGAGGACGCGCGCCCCGTCGAGCGCATCGATTCCCCCACCGCCGAGCCGCAGCAGACCGAAGACGAGGATGCGGATGAGCGATAGCCCGCTCGTCCTCGTCGACGGCTCGTCGTATCTGTATCGCGCATTCCACGCGATTCCAATGCTGTCGACGAAAAGCGGCGAACCGACGAACGCCGTGCTCGGCGTCGTCAACATGCTCTACAAGCTGCTCGACGACTACAAGCCAACGCGCATGGCCGTCGTGTTCGACGCGCCCGGCAAGACCTTCCGCAGCGACCTCTACACCGACTACAAAGCCAATCGGCCGCCGATGCCCGACGAGCTGCGCGCGCAAGTCGAGCCGCTGCTCGAGGCGATCAAGGGCATGGGTATTTGCTTGCTCCGCATCGACGGCGTCGAGGCCGACGACGTCATCGGCACGCTGGCGAGGCAAGCGGCGGCGGCCGGCTCCCCGACCGTCATCTCGACGGGCGACAAGGATCTCGCCCAGCTCGTCGACGAGCACGTCACGCTAGTCAACACGATGGACAACACGACGCTCGATCGCGACCGCGTCATTCAAAAATTCGGCGTGACGCCCGAGCAAATTACCGACTACTTGGCCCTCGTCGGCGACTCGATCGATAACATTCCGGGTCTTCCGGGCGTCGGCCCGAAGACGGCCGCGAAATGGCTGCAGCAGTACGGCGACCTCGAAACTCTGAAGGCGAAGGCCGGCGAAGTCAGCGGGAAGATTGGCGACCGCCTGCGCGAAGGCTTGAGCATTCTCGACTTATCGAAGGAGCTCGCCACCATTCGTTGCGACGTCGAGCTGCCGTTGACGATCGACGAGCTCGCGCTCAAACCGCCGGACGCCGGCCGTCTCGCCGCACTGTTCGAACGGCTCGAGTTCACGCGCTTGCTGCGTCGCGTCCGCGAAAGCAGCGAGCCGACGCCGGACACGGAGCAACCGCTAGCCGCAGGGGCAACACCGGAACCTACGGCGCTCGTCCGCCCCGTCGGCCGCTACGAGACTGTCGTCACGGCGGAGGCGCTCGAACGCTGGATCGAGCGCATTGCCGCCGCGCCGCTCGTCGCGCTCGACACGGAAACGACGAGCCTCGCGTACATGCGCGCGGAGCTCGTCGGCATCTCGCTAGCCGTGACACCGGGCGAGGCTGCCTATATCCCGTTGTCGCACCGCTATCCCGGAGCTCCCGACCAGCTCAATCGAGAGGCCGTGCTCGAGCGGCTGAAACCGTGGCTCGAGAGCACGGCGTCGAAAGTCGGCCATCACTTGAAGTACGACGCGCACATCTTCGCGAACCACGGCATCGCGCTGCGCGGAATCATGCACGACACGATGCTCGAGTCGTACGTGTTGAACTCGACGGCCACGCGCCACGATATGGATTCCGTTGCCGCGCTGTACCTCGGTCTCGCGACGCTGAAGTACGAGGAGGTCGTCGGCAAGGGCGCGAAGCAGATCACGTTCGACCAGGTCGATCTCGAGACTGCGACTCGCTATTCGGCCGAGGACGCCGACCTCGCCCTGCAGCTGCATCAATCGCTGTGGCCGAAGCTTTCAGCCGTTCCGGAGCTGAAGAGTGTCTACACGGACATCGAGTGCCCGCTCGTCGGCGTGCTGAAGCAAATGGAGCACGCCGGGGTCATGGTCGATGCGCAACTGCTGCGCCAGCAGAGCCAAGAGCTCGCCGAGAAGATGGCTGCGACCGAGAAAGCCGCGCATGCCGCCGCCGGCGGGCCGTTCAACCTGGGCTCGCCGAAGCAGCTGCAGGAGGTCCTCTACGACCGGCTGCATTTGCCCGTGCTCGGCAAGACCCCGAAGGGACAGCCGTCGACGGCCGAAGATGTGCTCGAGCAGCTCGCCGAGAGCTACGACTTGCCGCGGCTGATCCTCGAGTACCGCGGGCTCACGAAGTTGAAATCGACGTACACGGACAAGCTGCCGACGGACATCCACCCCCGCACGAAGCGCATCCACACGTCGTATCACCAAGCCGTCGCAGCGACGGGCCGGCTGTCCTCCTCGGATCCGAATTTGCAGAATATCCCGATCCGGACTGCTGAAGGCCGCCGCATCCGCCAAGCGTTCATCGCGCCGCCCGGGTTCAAGCTGCTCGCGGCCGACTACTCGCAGATCGAGCTGCGGATCATGGCTCACTTGTCCGGCGACGAAGGCTTGCTCGCGGCGTTCGCGAGCGACCAGGACGTGCATCGTGCGACGGCCGCCGAGGTGTTCGGCGCCACGCTCGACGCCGTAACGTCGGATCAGCGGCGGTCCGCGAAGGCCATCAACTTCGGTCTGATTTACGGCATGTCGGCCTTCGGTCTCGCCAAGCAGCTCGGGATCGAGCGAGGAGAAGCCCAGGCTTATGTCGACCGCTATTTCGAGCGGTACCCCGGCGTGCGGCGATACATGGACGAAACTCGCGCGAGCGCCCGGCGTTTAGGCTTCGTCAGCACCGTATTCGGCAGGCGGCTGCATCTGCCGGAAATCAACGCGCGCAACAATCAGCTGCGTCAGTATGCGGAGCGCAGTGCCATCAACGCCCCGATGCAAGGAACGGCAGCGGACATCATCAAGCGCGCAATGATCGGCGTGGCGGAATGGCTATCGGCCGAGGAACCGCGCGCGCGGCTCATCATGCAGGTTCATGACGAGCTCGTCGTCGAGGTCCCCGAGGAACGCGCGATCGATGTCGGAGAAGGCATAGTTCGCATCATGGAAGCAGCAGCCGAGTTGCGGGTGCCGCTTCGGGTCGACCGCGGCATCGGCGCGAACTGGGACGAAGCCCATTAGGGAAAGCTCGGAACTTTTGTTAAACACCCGGGACTAAACCTTCGGCACCTAGGAAGGGTGCCCCCGCTATCCTCCCTAATGCGGGGTCTTTGATCCCGGCCCACCCCGCCGGGATCGCAGCCCCGGGTGCGTCCCCTGAATCCCGCACCCGGGGCTTCTTTATTTGGGCCCCTGGAGCCAGCCGTCGATCCAGGCCTGCGCCTCGGCGACGCCCTCGCCCTGGAGGGCCGAGAACCGAGTGACGCGCACGCCGGAACCGAGCTCCGCCGCCAACGCGCGTTCCTGTGCGATCGCCGCGGCGCGGCTCAACTTGTCCGCCTTGGTCAGCAGCACGGCAACCGCCAGCTCGCGCGGCTCGAGCCAACGCAGCAACTGCTCGTCGAGCGGCGTCAGCCCGCGGCGGATGTCCATCGTCACGACGAGCCCGGCAAGCGAAACCCGGTCCCTGAGATAGGTCTCCAGAGAATTTCGCCAGCGCGCCTGAACGTCGGGCGCCACCCGCGCGAACCCGTAGCCCGGCAAGTCGACGAGCCGCCGATTCTCCCCGAGCGAGAAGAAATTCAAGAGCTGCGTGCGCCCCGGCGTCTTGCTCACGCGCGCGAGCTTGCGCGCGCCCGCGACGACGTTGACAGCCGTCGACTTGCCGGAGTTCGATCGGCCGACGAACGCGACCTCTCGCCCCGTATCCGCGGGAAAATCGGCTGGGGTCGCGGCGCTCTTCAGGAAAACGGCAGTCGGCACGGGGCGCCATCGCTGCTTAGGCAGAGGTCGTTAGTGTACAATCGCGGCCGTTTTTCGATGACATTCGACGTTGCATGGCGACCAAGAACACCGCGCGATCCCTCTGGCTCAGCCTCGTGCTCGGCGGCTCGCTGGCCGCGTGTTCGGCCGGGGCTCAGGAAGGCACGGCTGAGACACCAGCAGGGTCCGTCGATGCGGGTCGGGCCAAATCGGCGACCTGCGCCGCTTGCCACGGCGTCGACGGCAACAGCGTGACGCCCGACTGGCCGATGCTTGCGGGCCAGCACGCGGCCTACATCGTTCGTCAGCTGCAGGCCTTCAAAGTAGGCGAGCGCACCGATGTGACGATGAAGCCGTTCGCCGACATGCTGTCGGAGCAAGACATGCTCGACGTAGCCGCCTACTTCGAGGCGCAGACGCCGACGCCGAAAGGCGCCGATCCCGCGCTCGTCGGGCTCGGCCAACAGATTTACCGCGGCGGAGTTCCCGGGCGAAGCGTCGCAGCTTGTATCGCATGCCACGGGCCCGAAGGCACGGGCAACCCCCTCGCGGCGTATCCGCGCATCAGCGGCCAACATGCGGCTTACACGACCAAACAGCTGAACGCGTATCGCACGGGCGACCGACGTTCCGACGTCGAGCTCAATCAAATGATGCGCAACGTCGCGGAGCAACTATTCGACGACGAGATCCGCGCGCTTGCGAGCTACGTGCAGGGTTTGAATTAGCATGCCGAACAAGGCCTGGTTGCTCGCCCTCCTCGCGCTCGCCGCCTGCGGCGGGCCCTCGGACCCGGCCGCCGAGACGGATCCCGCGCTCGATCCAGAGTCCGCGGTTGCCGCCGACCAAGCCGGCATCGAGCCGGAGCTCGTGGCGACCGATCCCGCCGGCGCTCCTACGACGGGGCGCTTCGAGATGGGCGTGCATTACTTGCGCCTGTCGCCGACGCAGCCGACGAGCTCGAACCCCGACCAGATCGAGGTTTGCGAGGTGTTCTGGTATGGGTGCCCGCATTGCAACGAGCTCGATCCCAAGCTCGAGGGGTGGCAGGAGCAGAAGCCCGACTACGTGAATTTCGTTCGCGTGCCTGCCGTCTGGAATCCGACGCTGCAGATGCACGCGCGCGCGTTCTACACGGCGGAAGCGCTCGGTAAGGGCGCCGAGATGCATACGGAGTTTTTCCGCGAGTACCACGACCGCGGCAACAGGCTCGACACCGAGGCGAAGCTTCAGGAGTTCTTCGGCCGCTTCGGCGTCGATGCTGCGGCATTCAAGACCGCGTTCGACTCGTTCGCCGTGCAGGCGAAGCTGCAGCGCGCAGACGAGCTTAGCCGCCGCTACCGCATCGACGGAGTCCCGACGATGGTAATCAACGGCAAGTACACGACCGACGCCGTGATGGTCGGCAGCTACGACGAGCTGCTCGTGCTCGTCGACGAGCTCGTCGCAGCGGAGCGTGAAGCGCGCTAGCCGCGCCTCTCGCAAGCCTTGGGCTTGTGACTTCGCGCCGAAGTGGGTCACACTCGCCGCATGACGGCGCACTCGGCGCGCAGCCGATTCGGGAGGAAGCGGTGAGCTCAGCATCCACGAGTTCCGCCGCCGCGTCGCCCGCTTCCCGCGAGTTCCTAGGCCATCCACGCGGTCTCGCGACGCTGTTCATGACCGAGTTCTTCGAGCGCTTTACCTACTACGGTATGCGCGCGTTGCTCGTTCTGTTCCTCGTCGCCGCGACCGACGCTGCGAACCCCGGCTTCGGTCTCGACGCTGAAAGCGCGGGCGCCATTTACGGTCTGTACACGGGCGCCGTATTCCTCGGCTCCCTGCCCGGCGGCTGGATCGCCGACCGTCTCATCGGTCAGCGCAACGCCGTGTTTTGGGGCGGCGTCGTGATCATGATCGGTAACTTCATCTTGGCGGTACCGGGAACGCCGCCCGTGTTCTACCTCGGCCTCGCGGTGATCGCAGTCGGCGTCGGACTGCTCAAGCCGAACGTCTCCGCGATCGTCGGCTCGCTCTACGAAGGGTTGCCCGGGGCGCGGCGCGACGCGGGGTTCTCGATCTTCTACATGGGCATCAATCTCGGGGCCTTCGTCGCGCCGCTGGTCGCCGGTACGGTGGGCGAAGCGTGGAATTGGCGCGGCGGGTTCTTCTGCGCAGGTCTCTTCATGGCCTTCGGCGTCATTCAGTTCAAGCTGACAGAGCGCTATCTCGGGCACGCCGGTCTCGCGCCGAGCACGAATCCGCTGGAACGCCGACGCGGCTGGAAAGCCGTCGCGATCGGCTGCGCTGTCATCGTGGCGGTCGCGGGCGCGATGTTCCTCGGCTACGTTCCCGTCGACGTCACGACACTCGCGCAAGCGTTCGGCGCGGCGATGATTGCGCTCGCGTTCGCCTTCTTCGGGTATGTGCTGCTATTCGCAAAGCTCAGCACGGAGGAGCGCAAGCGCGTTGCGGTGATCGCGATCTTTTTCCTGTGCGCAGCGGTCTTCTGGGCGGGCTTCGAGCAGCAGGCGACGACGTTCAACCTGTTCGCGCTCGATTTCACGGATCGGACACTGTTCGGCAGCTGGTTTCCCGAAGGCGTGCACCCGGCGTCGTGGTATCAATCGGCGAACCCGATCTTCATCGTGCTGTTCGCGCCGTTCTTCGCGTGGCTTTGGGTCGCTCTCGGCGCGCGCAACTTGAACCCGTCGGCGCCGCTGAAATTCGGGCTGGGCCTCGTGCTGCTCGGCATCGGTTTCCTCGTCATGGTGTTTGCCGCGCAACTCATCGTTGCAACGGGCAACGACGTCGCACCGACCTGGCTGCTGTTCGCCTATCTGCTGCACACTTTCGGCGAGCTCTGCTTGTCGCCCGTCGGCCTTTCGAACGTCACGAAGCTCGCTCCTCAGCGCTTCGTCGGCCAGATGATGGGCACTTGGTTCCTCGGCTCGGCCGTGGGCAATTTGTTTGCCGGCCTCATCGGCGGCCACATCGGTGGCGGAGAGGCGAGCGAGATGCCGCGGCAACTCATGATCATGACGCTGATCGGCGTGGGCGCCGGTGCGCTGATGCTCGCGTTCGCGCGGCCGATCCGTAACTGGATGGGCGGCGTCCGCTAGCGCCCGCATGAGCACGACGACACCGCTGCCGCCGCAGCTCACCGCGCGCGCGATCATCCTCGCCATCGTGCTCGCAATGATCCTCGCGGCCGCGAACACTTATCTCGGCCTCTTCGCGGGCATGACGATCGCCTCGGCCATACCCGCCGCAGTCGTCTCGATGGCCGTGCTGCGTGTGCTCGGCGGCGGCGGCATTCTCGAGAACAACATCGTGCAAACCGGCGGCTCGGCCGGCGCATCGCTCGCCTCGGGCGTGATCTTCACGATTCCAGCGCTCGTGATTCTCGGCTTCTGGGACGACTTCGACTTCCTCTGGGTCGTCGCGATCGCGGCGCTTGGCGGGCTTCTCGGCGTGCTGTTCTCGGTGCCGCTGCGACGCTCGTTGATCGTCGAGCAAGGGCTCGCATTCCCGGAAGGAAAGGCGGCGGCCGAGGTGCTGAAGACCGGCGAGAACCCGGCTCAGGGCGTGAGGATCCTCGGTGCGGCCGCACTCGGCGGCGGAGCCTTGAAGCTCGCGGCCGCCAGCGGTCTCGGGTTGATTCCGGACACGGCGGCCGTCGCGGGCTACGTCGGCAGGGGCATCGCGTACTTCGGCACGAACCTTTCGCCGGCGCTGCTCGCGGTCGGCTATATCGTCGGGCTGAACGTCGGCGCCGTCGTGCTCCTAGGTGGCGTCATCTCGTGGAACGTTGCAATCCCCCTCTATGCCGCGTTCGGGCTCGACGGCAACCCGGACCTCGCGAGCGCCGTAGCGGGGCTCGACGCCGAGAACGCCGCAGGAGTTCTTTGGAGCCGGCAGATTCGCTACCTCGGCGTCGGTGCGATGCTGGTCGGCGGTCTCTGGGCGCTGTTCAGCCTGCGCAGATCGCTGTTGTCCGGCGTCAAGAGCGGGCTCGCCGCGGCGCGCGCCGGCTCGGGCGCGACGATCGCGCACACCGAGCGCGACCTGCCGATGAAGGGCGTGCTGATCGGTATCGTGCTGTTCGCGCTGCCGTTGCTCGTGCTCTACCAGAACATCGTCGGCTCGTTCGCCGTCAGCGTGCCGATGACGATCATCATGATCGTCGCGGGCTTCCTGTTCTGCTCGGTCTCCGCGTACATGGCCGGCCTCGTCGGCACGTCCAACAACCCCGTGTCGGGCATGACGATCGGCACGATCCTGTTCTCGGCCCTCGTGTTGCTCGTGTTGATGGGGCCGAGCTCGTCGACGGGCCCCGTTGCGGCGATCATGATCGGCGCCGTCGTCTGCTGCGCGGCCTGCATCGCCGGCGACAACCTCCAAGACTTGAAGTGCGGCTACATCGTCGGCGCGACGCCGTGGCGCCAGCAGGTCATGCTCGCGATCGGCACGTTCGCGAGCGCGCTGGTGTTGGCGCCGGTCCTGAACCTCCTCGCGAGCGCCTATGGCATCGGCATTCCGACCGAAACGCATCCGGATCCGCTGATCGCGCCGCAGGCGACACTGATGGCGTCGGTGGCCCAGGGAATGTTTGGCGGCTCGTTGCCTTGGCCGACGATCGGCGTGGGCGCGGTCATCGGTGCCGTGATCATCGCAGTCGACGAAGTGCTGAAGGCGAAGGGTGCGAACGTCCGGGTACCGGTGCTCGCGGCGGCGGTCGGTATCTACTTGCCGCTCGAGCTCAGCGTGCCGATTTTCGCCGGGGGTCTGCTCGCATGGTTCTGCGAGCGCGCTCTCAAGGCGCGCGGCCGGGTCACCGCGCCCGAGGACGCTGAACGCATGGGCCGCAAAGGAATGCTGTTCGCGGCCGGCGTGATCACGGGCGAAGCGCTGATGGGTATCGTGATCGCGATTCCGATCGTCGTCGCCGGTCGCCCCGACGTGCTCGCGCTACCAGCCGAATATCGCATCGGCGCATCGGCCGCCGGTGAATGGCTGGGGCTCGCGGTGCTCGCGCTGCTCGCGTATTGGCTGTATCGGACGGCGACGTCCGCTGAGCGAAAATAGATTGCGTTGGCGTCGCTCGTGCAAGCGGCGGCGTGGTTACAACCGCCGCAGCCGCTCGGCCGCGGCGTCGAGCGTCGCGTTTTCCTTCGCGAAGCAGAACCGAACGAGCCGCGCGTCGGGCGGCTGCTCGTAGAACACCGACACGGGAATCGTCGCGACGCCGTGCTCGACAGTCAGCCAACGAGCGAACTCGATGTCTTGCAACGTCGAGATCGCGCCGTAGTCCGCGAGCTGGAAGTACGTCCCGGCCGCAGGCAGCAAGCGAAATTTCGTGCCGGCGAGCAGGCCCGCAAAGTAATCGCGCCGCTCCTGGTAGAACGCCGGCAGCTCGAGATGGTGCTCGGGATGGGCCGTCAGGTACTCGGCCAGCGCCTGCTGCAGCGGCGAGGTCGAGGCGAACGTGACGTACTGATGCACGCGCCGCAGCTCCGCCGACAATGCCGGCGGCGCGACGCAGTAGCCGAGCTTCCAGCCCGTCGCATGATAGGTCTTGCCGAACGAAAAAACGGCAAAGCACCGCTGCGCGAGCTCGGGCTGCGCCAGCGCCGTGGCGTGCCGCGCGCCATCGAAAACGACGTGCTCGTAGACCTCGTCGCTGAGCACATAGCAGTCGTGGGGGCGCAGGAGCTCCGCGAGCCGGTCGAAGTCCGCCCGCTCGAGCAGCGCGCCGCTGGGATTGTGCGGCGAGTTCACGATGACGAGGCGTGTGCGAGGATTCAGCGCCGCCCGCAGCCGGGCCCAGTCGATCGCGAAACCGGGCCGCGTCAATGGCAGGTGGACGGCGCGGCCGCCGGCCAGCGTGATCGAGGGCTCGTAGGAGTCGTAGCACGGGTCGAACACGATGACCTCGTCATCGCGCCGAACGACGGCCTGGATCGCGTCGAAGATCGCCTCGGTGGCACCGCTCGTGACGGTGATCTCGTCGGCGGGGTCGGCTTTCACGGCGTACATCGCTGCAAGCTTGCCCGCGATGGCGGTGCGCAGCGCCATCGAGCCCGCCATCGGCGCGTACTGATGGTAGCTTCCGCGCAGCGCGCGCTCGACGAGCTCGAGCAACTTCGAGGGCGGCAAGAAGCTCGGAAACCCTTGCGACAGGTTCACGGCCCGATGCTGCTCGGCGAGCTGCGACATCAACGTGAAGATCGTCGTTCCGACGTTCGGTAGCTTGCTGTCGAGTGGCGTCATCGCTTGGACTTAAGCAGTGGGCGCTGTGTCGAGGCCGTCAGGCTCAGGCGGCCGAGGCCTTGGCCGGAATGAGCACGCGCGCCATGATGAGGCCGCCCTCGTAGAGCAGATACATCGGGATCGCCATCAACGTCATCGAGAAAACGTCGGGCGCCAGTAGCATTCCCGCGATGAAAGCGCCGAGAAACACGTAGGGCCGTGCGCTCTTCAAAGCTTTCACCGACACGAGACCGCTCCAGATCAATAGCACCGTGGCAATCGGAACCTCGAACGCCAAGCCGAACGCGAGGAAGATGCCGAGCACGAAGCTCAAGAAAGCGCTGATGTCCGGAGTCATGTCGACGCCGCTCGGCGTGACGCTAGCGAAGAATCCAAACATCACTTTGAACACGATGAAGTACGCGAACGCGATGCCGGCATAGAACAGCACGATGCTCGAGATCATCAGCGGGATCGCGAGGCGCTTCTCGCGTTTGTAGAGGCCTGGCGCGACGAACTGCCAGACCTGGTACAGGACGACCGGCATCGCAATGAACACAGCGACGAAGAACGCCGTCTTCATCGGCGTCAGAAACGGCGCGGCGACGTCCGTGACGATCATTTCAGAGCCTTCCGGCAAGGCTTCGCGCAACGGTTTCGAGACGAACTCGAACACGTCGTTCATCCACGGCGTCAACCCCAAGAACACGACGATGACGGCCAGCACGGCTTTCATCATCCGAGCGCGCAGCTCGAGCAGATGGGAGATGAGGGTCCCTTCCGCGAGCTGCTCGTCGGGCTCGTTCTTGTCGTACGGTGGGCTCATCAACTCGGCGGAGTCTGCTCGGCGCGCTGCTGCGGCGTTAGAGCCGGGGTATGGGCTGCAGACGGGTCGAGCTCAGGCTGGTCGGCATGCGTACCCGGACCCGGCGGCACCTCGCCCGACTGCGCCGCGGTGACTGATGACGGAGCTGACTGTGTTGGCGGGGATGGCGGTGCTGGCGGCGGCGGCTTCGGCTTTTCGAGGTCGCTGATCTCGATCTCGCGCTCGAGTTGCCGCCGCAGCTGCGTCGCCGTGCGCCGCGCGCGGCCGACCCACTTGCCGATTTCCGCGGCTACCTTCGGTAATCGCTGGGGACCGAGGACCAAGAGCCCGATAATGGCGACGAGAACCAGCTCTCCAGGACCGATGTCGAACATCGTGGCACCCGAGTGCTAAGCACTGCGGCTCTTGTCTTTTTTGCGCTCGGGAAACTCGGCATCCTGTTCGTCGCTATCGAGGCGCTTCTGCGACCCGTCGCCGGGCTTGCCCTCGTCATCGTCCATCGATTTCTTGAAGCCTTTGATCGCGCCGCCGAGATCGCTGCCGATCGATTTCAGGCGCTTGGTCCCGAAGATCAGCAAGACGATCACGAGCACGATCGCCAGCTGCCAGATGCTGATTCCGCCAAGTCCCATGATTGCCGCTCCGCCGTCTTTCCTTGCTTCAGCCGATGATACGCCAATCGATTCGGCCCCACGGGCCGACTAGACCTGCAACCAGAACGTGACGGGCCCATCGTTCGTCAACGTGACCTGCATGTCGGCCCCGAAACGGCCGCACGCATGCGGTACGCCCGTGGCGGCAACGGCGGACACGAGGGCAGCGAACAAGCGCGCGCCGACGTCCGGCGGCGCGGCCCGCGAGAAGCTGGGGCGAAGCCCCCCGCTCGTATCGGCGGCCAGGGTGAACTGCGGCACGAGCAGCACCGCCCCGCCGACCTCGCGCACACAGCGATTCATCTTGCCGGCCGAATCGGCGAATACTCGGTAGGCTAGGAGCCGCGCAGCGAGCTTATCGGCATGTTCTTGCCCATCAGTACGCTCTATTCCCACCAAAACGAGCAGTCCTAGCCCAATTTTGGCGATTTCCGCGGCGTCTACTGCGACTAACGCCCCACTTACTCGTTGAATTAGACCGATCAAGCTTGACTCCTCGAAACTCCCCAGTTTTCAGTGTCTTTTCCCCGAAAATACCATGCGCAATCATGCGACTCTGGCAAAAGTGGGATACGCTCCAGCGACCGGCAGCGCCGGTTCGCGTGACATAGGTTCCCCTCGTCAGATCCACTCGTCGCGCGACTGGCCGCTAGACCCACACCCAGCGATCAGCCCGGCACATCGGCGGTATGCCGGCCGCCCGCGCTCCCGATGTCGTGCGCAACACCTCGTCGCAGTTGTGCCCCACCGCGAATCCTCGCTACCATCGCGGGGTTCCCATTCTGCATTCTGCGTTCAGGAGCCGAAACCACAATGAGAAGGACCTTTTGGGTAGTTGCCCTGGGCGGATTGATGCTCGGCGGCAACGCATGGGGCCAAGAATGTTCCCTTTCCATCGACGGGAACGACCAGATTCAGTTCAGCAAGAAAGAGCTGCGCGTCAGCAAGAGCTGCAAAGAAGTGACGGTCACGCTGAAGCACGTCGGCCAACTCGCAGCGAACGTCATGGGGCACAACTGGGTGCTCACTGCCACGGCCGATTACCAAGCAGTCGCCACGGCCGGACAAGCCGCCGGTCCTCCGAACTATGTTCCAGCCGGCGACGCCCGCGTCCTCGCTACGACCACCGTCATCGGTGGGGGTCAAGAAACGTCAGTGAAATTCGACCTTTCGAAGCTGACGCCCGGCGGCGATTACACGTATTTCTGCTCGTTTCCTGGCCATTTTGTGTTGATGAACGGCAAGCTGATCGTCGAATAAGCGCCCGCGATAGCGGGCCGAGCCGTTCTTCGCCACCTTGGGACCACGACGGCGGATCGTGCGCATAATGTTTTGGGGGGTGTTTTCGGTATGGTGGCTCTTGCAGTCGTCCTCGTCCTGCTCGTCGTAGGCTCGCTGATTTTCCATTTCGCCAGCGGATCTCTGGGCTGGTATTTCACCCCGCTCGCTTCCAACTGGGACACGATCGACTTCACGGTCGACGTCACGTTCTGGGTTTGCGGCATCGTGTTCGTGGCCGTCAATCTGTTCACGGCCTACTGCGTCTTGAGGTTCCGTGCACGCCCCGGCAACAAGGCACATTACGAGCCGGAGAGCGCCAAGCTCGAGATCGCGCTGACGGCGTTCACGACGGTCGGCGTCGCGGCGATGCTGACGCCGGGGCTGTTCGTCTGGGCCGACTTCGTCCAGGTGCCCGATGACGCCGCCACCGTCGAGGCCGTCGGCAGGCAATGGCATTGGAGCTTCCGGCTGCCGGGCGCCGACAACGAGCTCGGCGCGAGCGAGGTGCGGCACATGAGCGTCGACAATCCGCTCGGCGTCGATCCCGAGGACGCGGCGGGGCAGGACGACATCATCATCGCGAGCCCGATCCTGCACCTCCCCGTTGATCAGTCGGTCCGGACCTTGTTGCGCTCGACAGACGTGTTGCATAACTTCACGGTGCCGCAATTCCGCGTGAAGATGGATCTCGTCCCCGGCCTCGTGACCTATCAATGGTTCACGCCGACCGTGCCCGGCACCTACGAAATTCTCTGCGAGGAGCTCTGCGGCACGGGGCACTTCGCGATGCGTGGCAAGGTCGTAGTGGATGAGCCGGCCGCATATCAGGCGTGGCTCGCGAATCAGCCGACGTTTGCGCAAACGCAAGCCCAACCCGTCGGCAACGCGACTGCGGGCCAGGCCAACTATGCGGTCTGCTCGGCGTGCCATGGCATGCAGGGCGAAGGCAATCAGCAGCTCAACGCGCCGAAGCTCGCAGGGCTCGACGCTTGGTATGCGCGCCGCCAGCTCGTGCACTATCAGACGGGCGTGCGCGGCACGGCGCCGGGCGATCAGTTTGGTCCGCAGATGGCGCCGATGGCGCAGCTCGTCGCGGATCCGGCAACGCGCGAGAATGTGCTGGCCTACATCGCTGCGCTGCCGAGCAATCCGCCGCCCGTCACGGTGTCCGGCGGCGATGCCGAGCGCGGCCGGGACCTATATTTCACCTGCTCGACCTGCCACGGCAGTCAAGGGCAGGGCCGCTGGGGCACCAACGCACCGCGACTGGCCGGCATGAACGACTGGTACCTCGAGCGGCAACTGCAGTACTTCAAGGATGGTGTGCGCGGCGGCCATCCGGACGACATCTACGGCGACCAGATGAACCTGGTCGCGAACGCGCTCGTCGGTGAGAACGCGATCAAGGACGTCGTCGCGTATATAACAATACGCTGCGCTGAAGAGGCAATACGCTGCGCTGAAGAGGCAATACGCTGCGGTAGTAGACGCGCGGAAATCGTACAAACATTAGTCGGCGGCGCAAGCTCGCCGGCTCCGTCGAAAGGAAGATCTGTCATGGCATACGTTGCAATCGCCGATCGTGACCATCACCTGCACGATCCCACGACGTTCATCGAGAAATACATCTGGAGCCAGGACCACAAGGTCATCGCCATCCAGTACGGCAGCGTCGCGATCGGAGTAGGCCTCGTCGCCCTTGCGCTGTCGCTTTTGATGCGGCTGCAGATCGGTTTCCCCGACACCTTCAGCTTCATCACGCCCTATAACTATTATCAGTTCGTGACCATGCACGGCATGATCATGGTCATCTACCTGCTCACGGCGTTGTTCCTCGGCGGGTTTGGCAACTACCTCATTCCCCTCATGTGCGGCGCCCGGGACATGGTGTTCCCGTACATGAATATGCTGAGCTTCTGGGTCTACCTGCTCTCGGTCATCATTCTGCTCGCAAGCTTCTTCGTCCCAGGCGGCCCGACGGGCGGCGGCTGGACGCTGTATCCGCCGCAAACGGTTCTCGAGGGCACGCCGGGCCACGACTGGGGCATCCTGCTGATGCTGCTGTCGCTAGCAACCTTCATCGTCGCGTTCACGATGGGCGGCCTCAACTACGTCACGACGGTGCTGCAGGCGCGCTGCCGCGGGATGACGCTGATGCGGATGCCGCTGTCCGTGTGGGGCATCTTCGTCGCGACGATTCTCGGCCTCCTGGCGTTCCCGGCGCTGCTGGTCGCCGCCATCATGATGATTCTCGACCGCTCGATCGGCACGAGCTTCTTCATGCCCGCGATCATGTCGCTCGGCGAGATAGCGGAGACCGACGGCGGCAGCCCGGTGCTGTTCCAGCACTTGTTCTGGTTCTTCGGTCACCCCGAGGTGTACATCGTCGCGCTGCCGGCGTTCGGCATCGTGTCGGATCTCTTGAGCACGCATGCGCGCAAGAACATCTTCGGCTACCGGATGATGGTCTGGGCCATCATTGCGATCGGGGCACTGTCGTTCATCGTGTGGGCGCACCACATGTACGTCAGCGGCATGAACCCGTACTTCGGGTTCTTCTTCGCGACGACGACGCTGATCATCGCGATTCCGACGGCGATCAAGGTCTACAACTGGGTGCTGACGCTGTGGCGCGGCGACATCCAGATCAACATCCCGAACCTGTTCGCGATCGGCTTCATCTTCACGTTCGTGCACGGCGGCCTGACGGGCCTGTTCCTCGGCAACGTGACGGTCGACCTGCCGCTGTCGGATACCTACTTCGTGATCGGCCACTTCCACATGGTCATGGGCGTATCGCCCGTCATGGTGCTGTTCGGCGCGATCTACCACTGGTTCCCTAAGCTGTCGGGCAAGATGCCGAACGAACTCTTGGGCCGAGTGCACTTCTGGATGACGTTCCTCGGCACGTACGCGATCTACCTGCCGATGCACTACATCGGAATTCTCGGGATGCCGCGCCGGTACTACGCCTACGGCACGACGGACTTCATCCCGGAGTCGGCGCACGCCGTGAACGAGGCGATCACGATTGCCGCGATCGTCGTGGCCGTGGCGCAGCTGATATTCCTCATCAACGTGTTCTACAGCCTGCGCCACGGCAAGCAGGCGTCTGACAACCCGTGGGGCGCGACGACGCTCGAGTGGCAGACGCCGCAGACGCCGCCCGTGCACGGCAACTGGGGGCCGAAGCTTCCCGTCGTCTATCGCTGGGCGTACGACTACAGCGTGCCCGGCGAGGAGAAGGACTTCATCCCGCAGAACGAGCCGCCGAAGGGGCACCACTCGCTCGCGAATAGCTAGCGAGCCGCGCGGCCATGTTGAGCGCACTCCTCATCGCCATGCTGACGGCCATCACGGTATGGTGGCTGCTGATCCAGCGGCTCAAAGACAAGCCATGGATGAAGCAGGGCGTCGTGCCGACGAGCCAGGAAACCATCACGTCGTCGGCGCCGAAGGTGGGCCTCTGGGTGTTCTTGGCCGTCGTCTCGAGCCTGTTCGGCCTGTTCGCGAGCGCCTACACGATGAGGATGACCGGGCACGGCGGGCTCGCGGTGTGGCAGGCGCTCGACGAGCCCAATTTGCTGTGGATCAACACGCTCGTGCTCGTGCTCGCGAGCGGCGCGATGCAGGTCGCGCGCAATCGCACCGATGCCGACGATCTCGCCGGCGGGCGCTCGTACTTCCTCGTCGCGGGGCTACTCACGGTAGTGTTCCTGGCGGGGCAGGTGCTCGCCTGGCAGCAGGCGCGCGCGGGCGGCGCCGTCGGGCCGGGCAGCCCTGCGTACAGTTTCTTCGTGCTGCTGACGGCCGTGCACGGGCTGCACATGATCGGCGGCCTCTGGGTGCTCGGCCGGACGACGGCGCGCATTTTCCGCGGCATCGACGCGACCAACGTCGTCGCGCGCAGCCGCATCCGGTTGAGCGTGCAGCTCTGCACGACCTATTGGCACTGGCTGCTCCTGATCTGGCTCGGCGTATTCGCATTGCTCTTGTCGACGTAACCCCAAGGAATCCTGTCCTTTATGGCGCATTCGGAAACTGCAACTGCCGGCTCGAACGAGCCGGGCTGGCAAACGATCGTCACCGATTGGTCCGCAGACAAGCAGACGTTCCAGGTTCCCTGGGGCAAAGCGATGATGTGGATCTTCCTGCTGAGCGACACGTTCATCTTCACGTGCTTCCTCACGGGCTACATGAACGTGCGGATCTCCACGGCCGTGCCGTGGCCGAATCCGAGCGAGGTGTTCGCGCTCGACGTGTTCGGCGTCAGTGTGCCGCTGCTCCTCATCGGCATCATGACCTTCGACCTGATCACCAGCAGCGGCACGATGGCGCTCGCCGTGAACTACGGTTATCGCCGCGACCGCGGCCGCGCCGCCGCCTTGATGTTCATCACGGCGGCCATCGGCGCGATCTTCGTCGGCATGCAGGCGTTCGAGTGGACGAAGCTGATCGTCGAGGAAGGCATTCGCCCATGGGGCAACCCGATGGGCGCATCGCAGTTCGGCGCTGCGTTCTTCATGATCACGGGGTTCCACGGCCTGCACGTGTCGGCCGGTGTGATCTATTTGACCATCGTCGCGATGAAGGTCCTGCGCGGCGACTACGAGAAGAAAGGCTACGAGATCGTCGAGATCGTCGGCCTGTACTGGCACTTCGTCGACCTGGTCTGGGTGTTCATCTTCGCGTTTTTCTATCTCTGGTAGGGAGCTCTCGATGGCCGACGCACACGCAACCGGGCAAACGCATCCGCTGAAGATCTACTTCGTGATCTGGGGATTGCTGTTCCTACTCAGCGCGTTCTCGTACGCGACGGACTTCCTCGAGCACGGCTACTTTCGATGGGCACTCATTTTGCTGTTCATGTTCCTCAAGGCCGGGTTCATCGTCGCGATCTTCATGCACATGGCCTGGGAGCGCTTGGCTCTGATCTGGGCGATCTTGGGCCCGCCGATCGTCTTGCTCGTGCTGATCGGCCTGATGGCCGTCGAAGGCGACTACACGGAGCTCACGCGGCTCGACTTCTTCTCCGAGCCGATCGCGCCGGTCGGGCACGCTGCAGAGCATTGAGCAGCAAGCCTAGGCGAAGAGGGCGCACGCGATGTTGGGGTGGTTGATTGGCGTGGCAGTCTTCGTGCTGCTTTGGGGCGCGCTGTGGCGGTCGAGCCCAAAAGCGGCCTACGGAGCCGTCTGGGGCTTTCTGCTGGCGCTGATCGTCTACTGGCTTTTCTCGGGACAACTCACAACGTATGTCACAGGTATGAACGAAATTCCCATTTGGCTTCCGCCGTTACCGTTCGCGATCGTCGTGATCGCGCTGTTCTACTTCGGCATCAAGACGTGGCTCAACGCCGACAATTTGCCTCCGCCGCGCGAGCCGGCCGGCGACGAAAGCGATCACGGTCACGGCCACCACTGAGCACGGCGGTCAGTCGGTGCTTTCTTGTTGCGGCGGTGCGGCCCGCCGCAGACGTTTGCTGAATACCCGCATTTCCTTCGCGGCCTGCAGATCGCCGCGCCGCTCGGCAACCACGACGCCACGCTCGTAAGCGGCCAGTGCATCCGCGTTGCGCCCGGCTGCCGTCAATGCCCGGCCAAGCGCCTTCCACGCCGCCGAATACTCGGGATCCAGGCGAACGGCGGCTTCCGCATGCCGCGCTGCGGATGGCGCATCGCCGGCATCGAGGTAACGTGCCGCGAGCGCGAGCCGCAGCGCGGCACCGTCGGCCTTGACAAGCAAGGCTTCGAGATTCGCGATGAGATCGTGGGCCATCCTGGGCTCAATCGTACGCCGCTGCGGCTCGATCTGCGGCGTTTCGAGCAAGAACGGCGGCGTTGCAGTCATTTGGCGCGGCTCGGCCCGCGCGCATAGTGCGCAGCCTCGTCGAAACGAAAACGGAGCACGACCATGCGCGAAACGGGATTGCGATTGCCACAGCAGGACGGCGGCTGGTTCTTGACCGATGCCGGCCTCGAGACGGTGTTGATCTTTCAAGAGGGTATCGCGCTGCCGGAGTTCGCGGCCTTCGTGCTGCTCGAGTCCAAGGAGGGCCGCGCGAGCTTGCGCCGCTACTTCCGACGCTACCTCGAGCTGGCGGCCCAAAGGCCGGAGGCCGGCTTCATCCTCGAGAGCCCGACTTGGCGCGCGGGCGGCGACTGGGGCGCAAAGCTCGGTTTCGACGCTGCCGCCATGCAGCGCATCAACCGCGACGCGATCGCGCTGATGCGTGACCTCAAGTCCGAATACGGGTCGCGCGTCGCGCAGCCGATCGTCGTCAGCGGCTGCGTGGGGCCGCGCGGCGACGGTTACGTCGCCGGCGCGCCGATGGCGCCCGGCGATGCGCAGCGCGTGCATCGGCTGCAGGTCGAGGCGCTGGCCATCGCGGGCGCAGACATGATCACCGCCGTCACCATGACGACGAGTGCCGAAGCGATCGGCGTCGCCCGCGCCGCCGCGGAAGCCGGCCGTCCATCGGCCATCTCGTTTACCGTCGAAACCGACGGGCGGCTGCCGAGCGGCGAATCGATCGCGAGCGCGATCGACGCCGTCGATGCGGACGCCGCCGAAGCGGGCCGCACGGCGCCGGCCTACTTCATGTTGAATTGTGCGCACCCCTCGCACTTCGCGCACACGCTCGCCGCGCTCGGTGATCGCTGCGCGCGGCTGCGCGGGCTGCGAGCCAACGCATCGCGCCGCAGCCATGCGGAGCTCGATGCTGCGACCGAGCTCGACGCCGGCAACCCGCAGGAGCTCGGCGCGGACTACGCGCGTCTCAAAGCCGCCTGGCCGTCCTTGACCGTGATAGGCGGCTGCTGCGGCACGGACCATCGGCACGTCGAGGCGATGGCGGCCGCGCTGGTCCCGGAATCCGAAGTCGGCGCCTGCCGCCACCATGGCGCCGTTCGCGTCGAACGGCTCGGCGGCGAACGGCGGTGGTAACCTCGCGGGCATGCACATCGAGCGAGACGACCCGCTTCGCCCCGAAGTCCTTGCGCTGCTGAACGAGCACCTGGCGAACATGCACGCGCTGGGGCCGCCGGAGAGCGTGCATGCCTTGGACGCAAACGCACTGCGAAGCTCCGACGTCACGTTCTGGACGGTATGGGAAGACGGCGTGCTGCTCGGATGCGGGGCTCTCAAGGAGCTCGATCCGACGCACGGGGAAGTGAAGTCGATGCGCACGCCCGCCCACTTGCGCCGCCGCGGCGCCGGTCGCGCCGTTCTGGCGCACATCCTGGCCGAAGCCAGGGCGCGCGGCTATCGACGGCTCAGCTTGGAGACGGGCTCGGTGGAGGCTTTCGAGGCCGCGCAGAAGCTCTACGAAAGTGTCGGCTTCGTCTACTGCGGTCCCTTCGGGCCGTACAAAAAGGACCCCTACAGCACCTTCATGACGCTCGAGCTCGAGTAGCGGCGTGACTCGCTAAACCAGCGCCCCGCCGACCTCGAACAGCCGTTCGACCTCGTCGATCTGACGGCGGTCGGCGATGAAGAGGATCACGTGGTCATCGGCCTCGATCATCGTGTCGTGGTGGGCCATCAGCACCTGCTCGCCGCGGACGATCGCGCTGATCGTGGCGCCGCGCGGGAGCTGAATCTCCTCGATGCGACGCCCCACGACGCGCGACTCGCGCGCTTCGCCATGCGCGACGGCCTCGATGGCCTCCGCTGCGCCGCGGCGCAGCGAGTGCACCTTGACGACGTCGCCGCGGCGCACGTGCGCGAGAATCGTCCCCAGGGTGATCTGCTGCGGTGAGATCGCGATGTCGATCGTGCCCGCTTCGACGAGCTCGGCGTAGGCGATCTTGTTGATCAAGGCCATGACTTTGCGCGCGCCGAGCCGCTTCGCGAGCATCGACGACAGTATGTTGGCTTCCTCGGCGTTCGTGACGGCGACGAACACGTCGGTGCTGTCGATGTTCTCCTCGAGCAGCAGCTCCTCGTCGGCCGAGTCGCCGTGCAGCACGATCGCGCGCGAAAGCTGGTCCGAGATCCGCCGCGCGCGCTGCCAATCCCGCTCGATGATCTTGACCTGGCACGTGCCTTCGAGCGTGCGCGCGAGGTCGAGGCCGATGTTGCCGCCGCCCGCGATCACGACCTTGCGCGCCGGCTCATCGAGCTTGCGCATCTCGCGCAGCACGGTACGCGCGTCGTTGCGCGCGGCGAGGAAGAACACCTCATCGCCTTCCTCGACGACGGTGTCGCCGTCCGGAATGATGCCTCTGCCGCCGCGGTAGATCGCCACGACCCGGTTTTCGACGTTGGGGATGTGCTTCGGCAGGTCGCGCAGGGGGTGTCCCACGAGCGCGCCGCCGCGGTCAGCCCGCGTCGCGACGAGCTTCACCCTACCATCGGCGAACTCGAGGACCTGAAGCGCGCCCGGGAAGCGAATCAGCTGGGCGATGTAGTCGGTGACGAGCGAGGATGGGCTGATCGCGACGTCGACGGGGATGCCGCCCGGGCCGAACAGGGCCTCGTTCGCAATCAGCGCGCGGGCGCGGATGCGGGCTATCCGGGTCGGAGTGCGGAACAGAGTCAGGGCGATCTGGCACGCGAGCATGTTGATCTCGTCGCTGCTCGTCAGCGCGATCAGCATGTCGGCGTCGCGCGCCCCGGCGCGTTCGAGGACGTCGGGATACGAGGCGTTGCCGACGACGGTGCGCACGTCGAGCCGGTCCTGCAGCTCGCGCAGCACGTCGGCATTCCGATCGACGATCGTGACCTCGTTGGCCTCCTCTCTCGCGAGACTGACCGCCGCCGTGCTGCCGACTTGCCCGGCCCCGAGAATGAGGATCTTCATAATGCGCCGCGATCGGCGACAGCGCGCGTGGCTCCAGGCTCGCGCGTCGAAGGGCCCTTCCGAGACACGCCGGAAGACCGTCCCTGGGGCTCGTGCGCGCACATCCCTGTGCGCGCACGGTCTCGGAAGGACCCTTCGACGCACAAGCCTGAAGCCACGGTTGATTTCATCCGCGGACGCCCATAACGAGGATCTTCATCTTTTCCACCACCAACGCCAAACGCAGCGCGCGGAGACGCATACGGTGTTCGCCGGGGCGCTGCGCGCCAGGGATGGCGCGCAGCGAGCCTACAGGGACGTATTCACGGCGTCCCCGGCGAATACCGTATGCGGCTCCGCGCGCTGCACTACCGCCCAAAGTCTACATGAGCTCGAGGTTGGCGTAGGCGACGACGAGCCACTTCGTGCCGGAGGCTTCGAAGTTGACTTGCACGCGCGCGTGCGCGCCGCTGCCTTCGCTGTTGAGCACGATGCCTTCGCCGAACTTGCCGTGGCGCACGCGCTGGCCGAGCCGCACGCCGCCGGCGATACGCTCGGCCGGCGCGGAGCGGCGGTAGATAGGGCGGGACACGACCATGGCCGGGCGCACTTCCTCGATGAGCTCGGGCGGGATCTCGCGCAGGAAGCGCGACGGCGTCGCGAAGGTCTCGACGCCGTGCATGCGGCGCTGCTCGGCGTGCGTGAGGTACAGCTCGCGCTTCGCGCGCGTGATGCCGACGTAGCAGAGGCGCCGCTCTTCCTCGAGGCCGGCGGCGTCGTTCAGGGAACGCTGGTGCGGGAACAGACCGTCCTCCATGCCGCAGAGAAACAGCAGCGAGAACTCGAGCCCCTTCGCGGAGTGCAGCGTCATGAGCTGCACGCTGTCCTGATACGCCTCCGCTTGGCCATCGCCGGACTCGAGCACGGCGAACGCCAGGAATTCCGCGAGCGGCGGCAGGTCGCTGTCCTCGTTGCGCATGACCTCGCGCGCCGCATTGACGAGCTCCTCGAGGTTCTCGACACGCGCCTCGCCGCTGACATCCGTGCGCTTGCCGTGATGCGCGATGAGGCCGCTGCGCTCGATGACGCGCGCGACTTGCTCGTGCAGCGCGTCGCCGCGAGTGTCGGTGTCGAGCGTCTCGACGAGATTCAGAAAGCCGAACAGCGCTTCGGCAGCGCGCTTCGCGAGCGTTCCTTCGGCGATCAGCGCAGCAGCCGCGCGCCACAAGCTCGTGCCGGCGCCGCGTGCGTGCTCGCGGACTGCCTCGACGGTGCGAGCGCCGATGCCGCGCGGCGGGACGTTGACGACGCGCTCGAACGACGGATCGTCGTCGCGGTTCATGACGAGCCGCAGGTAGGCGAGCGCGTCCTTGATCTCGGCGCGCTCGAAGAATCGCAAGCCGCCATAGACGCGGTACGGAATGCCCGCCGCGAGCAAGCCTTCCTCGAAGACACGCGACTGCGCGTTCGAGCGATAGAGCACGGCGGCCTCGCTGCGCTTGCCGCCCTGCGCGACGTGGTCCTGGATGCGGTTGATGACGAACTCGGCTTCGTCGCGCTCGTTGAAGGCCGCGTACAGCTTGATCGGCTCGCCCGCCTGCCCTTCAGTCCAAAGCGTCTTGCCGAGCCTAGAGGAGTTGTTCGCGATGACGGCATTCGCGGCGTTCAAGATCGTCGCCGTCGAGCGGTAGTTCTGCTCGAGCCGCACGACCTGCGTGCCCGCGTAGTCCTGCTGAAAGCGATAGAGGTTCTCGACGCGCGCGCCGCGCCAGCGGTAGATCGATTGATCGTCGTCGCCGACGACGAACGGGTTGCCGGCGGGTCCCGCCAGCAGGCGCAGCCAGCGGTACTGGATCGCGTTCGTGTCCTGGAACTCGTCGACGAGCACGTGCTGAAAGCGGTGCTGGTACTGGCGTTGCAGGTCCAAATTGTCGCGCAAGAGCTCGAGGCTGCGCAGCAGCAGCTCGCCGAAATCGACGACGGACGCCGCGGCGCACGCCTGCTCGTAGCGCTCGTAGAGGTCGATCATCTGCCGGCGGCCCGCGTTACCCTCGTCGCGCAGCTCTTTCGGGCGCAGGCCCTCGTCTTTCTGCGCGTTGATGAACCACTGGATCTCCTTCGGCACCCAGACGTTCTCGTCGAGCTCGAGCGAGCGCAGCATGCGCCGGATCATGCGGTGCTGATCCTCGGAATCCATGATCTGGAAGCCTTCGGCGAGCCCGGCTTCGCGCGCGTGGATACGCAGCAAGCGATGCGATAAGCCGTGAAAGGTACCGATCCATAAGTTTCGCGTCGGCACGCCGAGCAGCGCCTCGACGCGGTCGCGCATCTCCGCGGCCGCCTTGTTCGTGAACGTCACGGCGAGCACGTGTTGCAGCCGCGACGCCGCCGACGCGAATGACCCACGCGATCCGGTGGACGAGCACGCGCGTCTTGCCGCTGCCGGCGCCGGCCAGCACTAGCGTCGGGCGGTCCGGCGCCGTGACGGCCTCGCGCTGAGCGTCGTTCAACGGGTCGATGATGTCTGTAACGTCCATCGTGTCGCGAGAGTCGCGCCGGTGAAAGAAGGCTACGCGGCGGTTACGCCGGCCAGACGGCCGGCATGTAGTGATCGATCAGCAGGAAGCTGAAGAGCGCCATCAAATACGCGATCGAATAGCGGAACGTCGTCATCGGCGAATCTTGGTGCGGCGCAAATTTCAGCTGCAGCGCGTAGTAGAGAAACCCGCCGCCGAGCAGGAGCGCACCGAACAGGTAGAACGGTCCGGTCATGCCGGTGATGTACGGCAGCACGGTCACGAGGATCAGCAAGATCGTGTAATAGACGACGAACGACTTCGTGACGTCGACGCCGTGCGTGACCGGCAGCATCGGGATGTCGGCGCGCTCGTAGTCCGAGCGGCGTGCGATCGCCAGCGCCCAGAAATGCGGCGGCGTCCACGTGAAGATGATCAGAAACAGCAGCAGCGCGTGCGGATCCGCGGAGCCCGTGACGGCCGTCCAGCCGAGCACGGGCGGTGCCGCGCCCGCGGCGCCGCCGATCACGATGTTCTGCGGCGTCGCGCGCTTCAAGTACACCGTGTAAACGACGGCATACCCGATCAGCGACAGGAACGTCAGCGCCGCCGTCAACACGTTGACGAATAGAACGAGCACGAGCAGGCCCGAGAGACCGAGACCCATCGCGAACGCCAGCGCGTCGCGCTCGCCGATACGCCCTTGCGGCAGAGGCCGATTACGCGTGCGCGCCATCTGCGCATCGATGCGCTGATCGAGGATCTGATTGACGACGGCGCCCGCTGCCGCCGCGAGACCAATTCCCAAGCTTGCCGCGATCAGCACGTTCCACGGCACCATACCCGGTGTGGCCAAAAACATCCCGACCACGGCCGTGAAGACGAGCAGCTGCACCACGCCCGGCTTCGTCAGCGCGTAGTAGTCGCGCCAGTGAGCGCCTGCGCGCGGTTCAACGTTGCCTAATTCTTTGGTTAGCATTGATGACGGCCAACAGCAGCATTGCGGCGACGCCGTTGTGCAGGACCGCTACGGTCAACGGGACGCCGAACCAGACGATACTAACACCGAGGCCAAGCTGCAGGAGCAGCGCGGCCAGCGACCGCGCTGCCGTCGGCGCGCGTGCCGGGCTCGCGCGCGAGACGCCAGCCGAGCAGCGCGATCAGGATCGCGGCGACCAGTGCGCCCAAGCGGTGCGTGAAGTGCACGGCCACTCGCGCAGGGTGATCGAGCACGCCGCCTTCGTAGTCGACGCCGAGGCCTCGCCACAAAACGAATCCTTCCTCGAAGTCCGCGACCGAAGGCCACCATTGCGTCTGGCAAGTCGGAAAATCCGGGCATGCGAGCGCGGCATAGTTGGCGCTCGTCCAGCCGCCCAGCGAGATCTGCAGCACGAGCGCCGCGGCCGCGGCGAAGCCCAGCGCGCGCAGCGCGGGTGTCGGCGACGGGAAGCGCGCGCTGCGCCAGCGGCCGAGAGAGACGAGCAGCGCAAGCGTTGCGAAGCCGCCGAGCAAGTGCGCGACGACGACGATGGGCTTCAGCAGCAACGTCACGGTCCACATGCCGAGCAGCCCTTGGAAGACGACGAGCACGACGAGCGCAGCCGGTGCGCGCTTCGGCTGCGCGGGATCGCGGCGGTTCAGCCAAGCGATGACGGCGAGCGCGACGCAAATGAGACCAAGCCCGCTGGCAAGATAGCGATGGATCATCTCGCGCCAAGCTTTGCCGGCCTCGAGCGGGCGCGTGTACTCGCTGCTTAGCTCGGTCGCGGCCGTCGCCGGATCGGGAACGATGAGCTGCCCGTAGCAGCCAGGCCAGTCGGGACAGCCGAGCCCCGCGTCGGTGAGGCGCACCCAAGCGCCGAGCATGACGACGGCGAGGGCCAGCACGGCGCCGGCGCGCGCCAAGCGGACGAACAGTAAACTCATGAGTCGGATCCAGACAGCAACCGCTCGAGGTCGCGCAACAGCTCTTTCTGCGCTACGTCGGGCGGATAGCTCAAGATCACGAACCCGCGCGGATCGGTCACATACACGCGGCCGCTTCGTAAGGCCTCCGCGCCGAGCGCTTCGACGACGCCGCGGCCGATTTCGTCGTCGAGGGCGTGCGAGGCGAGCTCTGCATCGCCGAGCGGCGGTAAGCCGCCGACGTGCCACGCCGCTCGTTCCACGCGATCCGCATCGCGGCCGAGAGCCCGTTGCACCTGCAGGAGCCGGCCCAAGTGCTGCACGCATTGCTGTTCGCAGGGGCCCGTTGCTGCGTAGACGAGCTGCCACGGCCGCGCGTCGGCGGATCGCCATTGCAGCGGCAATGCGACCGGCTCGCGCAGCAGCTCGCGGCTGCCGGGAAGCTGGGGCAGCCAGGTGCTGCCGAAGGGCCCGTAATAAAGGAGTAGCGCCGCCGCTAACGGGCCAAAGCACACCAGCCCCACGAGCCACGGTGCGAATGACCGCTGTTTCACGCCTTGCCCCTTGCCGTCCTGACGGCGATCACGAGCGCCGCAGCGAAGGCGCCTGCGGCGAGCAGCAGCCACTGCCCCGCATACGCGAGGTGCCGCTCGGGCGGCACACCGGGCACGCGCCAGTCACGGACGTACGCCATGCGGCGCACCCGCATCGAGCAGCAGCTGATAGTCGAGCACCGGCGCGCCGAGCAGCTGCGCGAGCTCTGCCGCGGTCGGATATTGAAGCACGATCGCCGTAGCCGCCGAGCCGGCTTGGGATGCGCCGTCTCCGAGCCGCAGGCCCGGGCGGGGCAGCCGCTCGAGCCGGCCCGTTACCCGCCGCGACCCGCGCTCCGCCACGACGTCCGGCAGGACGCCGCGATCGCTGCCGGCCGACACCCAGCCGCGATTGACGAGCAAATGCTCGCGACGACCGCTCATGCGCAGTGCCGTGAGCACGTGATAGCCGGCGGCCCCATCGTGCAGCATGTTGTCGAGCAAGAACTGCGGAGCTTCGACATATTCGCCCTCCACTGCGACGCGGCGGAACCGCACCGCCTCGTCGATCTCGGGCGGTAGCATCGCGAGCGCATCGCCGGCCGCCCCGCTCGCGAACTGCGCGAGCGTGACCCGGCTCGCCTCGGCGCGCCGCAGCTGCCACGCACCGAGCGCCGCGAACAAGGCGGCGAGCGCGAGCAGCCCGACGATAGCCACGTAGGTGCTCACCATGCCGTTCCTTCCCATCACGTTAGAATGCGTCGACTCGAGGTACTCCGGCATCGCTCGTGGCAGCCACCCTTTTTTTCCTAGCAATTCTCGCGACCTTAGGCCTGGCGTTGGTGGCCTTGTTCCGGCGCGGCGACCATTCGCAGACGCTGCTGCGAGCGCTGACGCTACGCGTCGGTCTATCGGTCCTGTTTTTTCTGCTGCTGTTGCTCGGCTGGTATTTCGGCCTGCTCGAGCCACACGGGCTCGGGCGCTAAACCCAGTAGACGAAGAAGAACAGGCCGAGCCACACCACGTCGACGAAATGCCAGTACCATGCGACGGCCTCGAACGCGAAGTGCCGGTCGGGCTTGAAGTGGCCGCGCAGCACGCGCAGCCAAATGATCAGCAGCATGATCGCACCGAGCGTGACGTGCAGGCCGTGGAAGCCCGTCAGCATGAAAAACGTGGCGCCGTAGATACCGGTGTCGAGCCTGAGGTTCAGCTCGTTGTACGCGTGAACGTATTCCTCGGCCTGTAGGCCCAAGAACAGGAAGCCGAGCAGGAATGTCGCGGCGAGCCAGACGATCAGCTGCGTGCGATGGCCGGCGCGCAGCGCATGGTGGGCGATCGTGATCGTGACGCCCGATAGCAGCAGGATGGCCGTGTTGACGGCCGGCAAGCCCCAGGCGCCCATGCGCTCGACGGGCTCCCCGGCGGGCCCCGTCGAAGGCCACGCGTTCTCGAAGCCGGGCCAGAGCAGGAAATTGGTGAAGAAATTGTCGCCTTCGCCGGCGAGCCACGGCACGACGAGCACGCGTGTATAGAACAGCGTGCCGAAGAAAACCGCGAAAAACATGACCTCGGAAAAGATGAACCAAGCCATCGCCCAACGAAACGACGCATCGACCTTGAGATTGAAGAGGCCGCCCTCGCTCTCGCCGATGACCGTGCCGAACCAGCCGAATAGCATCACGAGCAGGACGGCGAAGCCGGCCGTCAAGATCCACGGCCCGACGCCGTAGGCGTTCAGCCACAACGCCGCGCCGAGCATCATCGTGAACAGCCCGATCGAGCCCAGAATCGGCCAGCGCGTGCCGTGCGGCACGTAGTAGCGGCTAGGGGCGTGTTCCATGACGACTCGGATCCTTTAATTCGGAGCTGAGAAATACGTGTACGACAGCGAGAGCGTGTCGATGTGCGCCGGAAGCTCGCTCGCCACCATGAACTGCAGCTTGAGCGTCAGCTCCTCGTGCGGCGCGAGCTCTTGGCTCGTGAAGCAGAAGCACTCGATCTTGTTGAAGTGCCGAGCTGCGGCGCCGGGCGCGACGCTCGGCACGGCTTGCGCCGTCAACGTCGAGCCGGTCAGGTTGCGCGCGCGAAAATGCGTCTCGTAGAGCTGCCCCGGGTGTACCTCGAGGTGGCTGACCTCGGGCGCGAGCGTGAACGGCGCGCCGCGCGCGACCGACGCGAGGAACTCGATTCTGACGGTCCGAGTGGCGTCGGGATCCTCGGTGACGGCGACGGCCGCCGTCGCCGTCTTGCCGCCGAATCCCGTGACGGCGCAGAACACGTCGTAGAGCGGAACGAGCGCGAAACCGAAGGCGAACATCGCGAGCCCGAGGCCGGCGACTTTCAGTGCGAGATGACGATCCGGTGAATGGCCCATTGTCTCAACCGCCATTCGACCGGACGAACATCCAGGCGATGTAGCCGACATAGAAGAACAAGGCGAGCCCGGCGAGCAACCATGCGTTGCGCCGCACCTTCCTGCGCTGCTCTACCTCGGACATCCCTGTCCTCGTCGGCAACTGCTCCCTGCGTTGCTCTACCTCGGACATCCCTGTCCTCGTCATTTGACGACCGGCGGCTCGTCGAAAGTGTGATGCGGCGCCGGCGACGGCACCGTCCATTCGAGCCCGGCCGGGCCGTCCCAGACCTCCGCCGTGGCCTTCGGGCCGCCGCGGACACACTTCACGATCACATAGACGAACAACAGCTGTGACAAGCCGAGGCCGAACGCGCCGATGCTCGAGATCATGTTGAAATCCGTGAACTGCGGCGCGTAATCCGGAATGCGGCGCGGCATGCCGGCCAAGCCCAGGAAGTGCTGCGGGAAAAACGTCACGTTCGTAAAGATCGCCGTGAGCCAGAAGTGCAGCTTGCCAAGCTTCTCGTCGTACATGTGGCCCGTCCACTTCGGCAGCCAGTAGTACGCGCCCGCGAACGCTCCGAAGAGGGCGCCCGGCACGAGCACGTAGTGGAAGTGAGCCACCACGAAATACGTGTCGTGATACTGGATGTCGGCCGGCACGATCGCGAGCATCAAGCCCGAGAAGCCGCCGATCGTGAACAGGAACAGGAACGCGAGCGCGTACAGCATCGGCGTCTCGAACGTCAGCGAGCCCTTCCACATCGTCGCCGTCCAGTTGAAGATCTTCACGCCCGTCGGCACGGCGATGATCATCGTGCTCAGCATGAAGAACAGCTGGCCCGCGAGCGGCATGCCGGCCGTGAACATGTGATGCGCCCAGACGACCAGCGACAGGAACGCGATGCTCGCCGTCGCGTACACCATCGCCGCATAGCCGAACAGCGGCTTGCGCGAGAACGTCGGAATGACCTCCGAGATGATGCCGAACGCCGGCAGGATGATGATGTAGACCTCGGGGTGGCCGAAGAACCAGAAGATGTGCTGGAACAGCACGGGATCGCCGCCGCCCGCGGCCGAGAAGAAGCTCGTGCCGAAAAATCGATCCGTCAGCAGCATCGTTACGGCGCCAGCGAGCACGGGCATCGCAAGCACGAGCAAGTACGCCGTGATGAGCCACGCCCACACGAACATCGGCATCTTGAGCAGGTCCATGCCCGGGGCGCGCAGGTTCATGATCGTGACGATGATGTTGATCGCCGCGAGGATCGACGACACGCCGAGCAAGTGCACCGCGAAGATGGCGAACGGGAACGCGTCGCCCGTCTGCAGCACGAGCGGCGGATACAGCGTCCAACCCCCGGCCGGAGCGCCGCCGGGCAGGAACAACGTCAGGATCAGCAAGCCGACGGCGAACGGCAGCAGCCAGAACGACCAGTTGTTGAGCCGTGGCAACGCCATGTCGGGGGCGCCGATCATCAGCGGGATCATCCAGTTCGCGAAGCCCGCGAACGCCGGCATGATCATCGCGAACACCATGATCAACGCATGCAGCGTCGTCATCGAGTTGAAGAACTGCGGATTGACGAACTGCATACCCGGCTGGAACAGCTCGAGGCGAATGATCATCGCCATGGCGCCGCCGACGAACAGCATCAGCAGGCTCCACACCAGGTAGAGCGTGCCGATTTCCTTGTGATTCGTCGTGGTGATCCAACGCAAGCACCACGCGACGAATCCGTGCGAATGCTGCTCGCCGTGGTGACCGTGGCCGTGCGTGTCGATTGCGGTGCTGCTCATGCCAAATCTTCCTTGCTTCCAGGCGTGCGTGCGAGCGGCGACCGCCATGGATGGCGGGAGTGCCGCAAATGCAGGAGCGATTCTGCGGCCGACCGCCATGGATGGCGTGAACGCCGCAAGCTGCGGAGACTGCGGCGTCAGCGCGCTGACTCGGGCGCGCTGCTGGTTCAACCACGCGTCGTAGTCCTCTTGGCTCACGACGCGGACGACGATCGGCATGAACCCGTGATCCATGCCGCAGAGCTCCGCGCACTGGCCGCGATAAGTGCCCTCCGTGTCGGCCGTGAACCAGGTTTCGTTGATGAACCCCGGCACTGCGTCCTTCTTGACCGAAAACGCGGGTACCCACCACGCGTGCAGCACGTCGGCCGCAGTGACGAGCAATCGCACCTTCGTATCGATGGGAACGACGACGTCGTTGTCGACCTTCAGGAGGTAATTGTCGACGGTCGCCGGGTCGATGCCGGAGCCGACCCTGCGCGCGGCGTTGCTTTCGCGATCGAGCGTGCTGAAGAAACCCACGCCCTCGTCGATGTAGTCGTAGTGCCAGCGCCATTGGTAGCCCGTGATCTTGATCGTGAGCTCGGACTCGCGGGTGTCCTCCATGCGGATCAGCGTCTCGGCAGCCGGCACGGCCATCGCGACGAGGATGACGGCCGGGATGATCGTCCAGATCACCTCGACGGTGTAACTGTGCGTGAACTTCGCGGGCACAGCGCCCTTCGACTTTCGGAACCTGACGATCGCCGCGATCATCGCCGCCGTAGACGCCGGCGCCGATGACTACGCAGACCCACAGGATCAGCATATGAAGCTCATAGACTTCGCGGCTCGTCGTCGTGACGCCGACGGGCATGTTGAGCTCGAAATCTGACCAAGCGGGGCCGGCGATGCTCAAAGCGAGCAGGGCCAGGACGGGGGCAAAAACGGGGGTCCTGATAGTCATGCGTCCTGCAATTGTTTTGGGTAGGCGACCGCCTGCGGGCGCCGCGCGGCGCGAATTCTAACAGAACAACCGCCCCAGCCTGGAGCTTGGGAGACACCCGAGCCCTAGGTACTTTCCGAACGGCGCTTGATTCCTGTGACGGGCACGCGGATTTCGTGCGGTCCGGACCGCGGCAGGGCGGCGACGCCGCGGCCCCAGGCTTGGCCGAGGATGAGCTCGACGGTCACGGCGAGGCGGCCGTCGGCGCCGCGTGGCAGGCGCTCGACGAAGCGGCCCCAGCGGCGGCGGCCCGTCAGGGTCCGCCGGCGGGCGCCGGCCACGTTCATGGCGCCGACGGCACGTAGGTCGCGGACTAGGCCCGCGACCTCGGCATAGGTGACCTCGATGCGGTCGACGTCGAGCACGGGCTCGGCCAGTCCCGACGCCATGGCGAGGTCGCCGAGGTCGTGCAGGTCGAACGCGGCATGGACGTGGATCTTGTCGTCGACGGCCGCGAACGCGGCGCGCAGCTCCTGCAGCGAGTCCGGGCCGAGGGTCGCGAACAACAACGCGCCGCCGTCGGCGAGCACGCGCGCGGCTTCGGCGAACAGCCGGTCCGGGCGGCACCAGGGCAACACTAGGTTGGCGAGCACGAGCTCGGCGCAGCCGGCGCGCAGCGGCAACGCTTCGGCGTCGCCGCCGAGCGCGCTGACCGAAGGCATGGCGCTCGCAGCCGCCGCGCGCAGCATGGCCAAGCTCGAATCGACGGCGAGCACGTGTGCGCGCGAGTAGCGCTTCGCCAGGCCGGCGGCGCCGCGCCCCGTCGCGCAGCCTAGGTCGACGGCGACGTTCGGCGTGAGGCGCATGAGGTCGAGCCGTCCGTCGAGGCGGGCGCGCGCCTCGTCGTGAATGAAGCAGGCCGAGTCGAACTCACGCGCGCGGTCGAAGGCGCGCCGCGCGGCGCGCTTCTCGGGTAGCGCGTCGTCGAGGCTCAAGGACACGCAGGCTCTCCGGGCACGGCCGCCGATCAGCTCGCGGCGAGCGCGTGTTCGGGTGCGAGCCCGAGCCGGTCGAACAGCCGGCGGTCGGCGACGGTGTCGGGATTGCCCGTCGTCAACAGCTTCTCGCCGTAGAAGATCGAGTTCGCGCCTGCGAAGAAGCACAACGCCTGCAGCTCGTCGCTGAAGCCGCTGCGGCCCGCCGACAACCGGACATGCGAGCGCGGCATCAAGATCCGCGCGACGGCGATACAGCGCACGAACTCGAACGGATCGAGCGGCGCCGCGTTTGCAAGCGGCGTGCCCGGGACCGGCACGAGCTCGTTGATTGGCACGCTCTCCGGCTGCGGCGCGAGCGTCGCCAGCGTGTGCAGCATTCCGATACGGTCGGCGCGCGTCTCGCCCATGCCGACGATGCCGCCGCAGCACACCTTGACGCCGGCCGCGCGCACGCGCTCGAGCGTCTCGAGCCGATCGGCATAGGTGCGCGTGCTGATGATCGTCTCGTAGAACTCGGGCGACGAGTCCAAGTTGTGGTTGTAGTAATCGAGGCCGGCCTCGGCAAGGCGCTCGGCCTGCCCTGGCTTGAGCAGACCCAGCGTCGCGCACGTCTCGAGCCCCACGGCTTTGACGGCTTTGACCATCTCGACGATCGGCTCGAGCTGTGAATCCTTCGGCCCGCGATACGAAGCGCCCATGCAGAAGCGCGTCGCGCCGGCGTCCTTCGCGCGCTGCGCTGCCGCGCGGACCGCCGCGAGCGGCATCAAGTCGTGCGTGTCGATGGCCGTCTCGAACCGGATGCTTTGCGGGCAATAGGCGCAGTCCTCGGGGCACGCGCCGGTCTTGATCGAGAGCAACGTCGACACCTGGACGGCGTTCGGATCGAAGCCCTGGCGGTGCACCCATTGCGCCGAGTACAGGAGATCGTTGAACGGCAGCTCGAACAGCGCCGCGACTTCGGCGCGCGTCCAATCGGTGCGGGGCTCGGCCGTGATACGGGCGCCGAGCGGGTTTTCTTTCTCGAGTGCAGACATTCGACGATCGCTCCGACAGCGCTTGCCGCGCGACGCTGGAGCATCACAACGATGGCCCGCACTGTCAACCGACTGGGGGAGCCGTGGTTTACGGGCTGCTGCAACGGCTTTTCGTCGAGTGCTGCCCCGCGTGCGGCGCGAGCTCCGGAGGCGGTTTTTGCGGCGTCTGCGCCCGCGAGCTCGTGCGTGTCGCCGACGTCTGCCGGCGCTGTGGCCTCGAGCGCTCCGTGCGCCGCTGCCCGCGCGCGCAGATGCAGTGGGACGTCGACGCCGTCGTCGCGCCGTTCTCTTATGCGCCGCCGCTCGATCACTACCTGCACGCGCTGAAGTACCGCGGCGCGCGCTCGCTGGGCCGCGCGTTCGCGTTGCTGCTCGCACCTCACGTTTTGCACGAACGCGCCGGCATCGACACGCTCGTCGCGGTGCCACTACATCGCAAGCGTCTCCGCGTGCGCGGCTACAACCAGGCGAATGAGATCGCGCGCACGTTGGCTCGCATTCTCGGCGTGCCGCTGCTCGAGCGCGGCGTCGCACGATGCGCGGCGACCCCGGCTCAGACGGGGCAGGGGGCGGTCGAGCGGCGCGCCGGCGTCGCGCAGGCATTCAGCGTGGAGCGCGAGCTTCACGGGCGCCGAGTAGCGATCGTCGACGACGTCGTCACGACCGGCGCGACCGTCAACGCGCTCGCTGCGGAGCTCAAGGCCGCCGGCGCTGCACGCTGTGTGGCGTTCGCCGTCGCGCGGACGCCGGAGCCGCGCTAGAACCTGAACGTGTAGTCGAGCACGATGCCGGCGAAGACGGCGCCGCCGAACCAAGCGTTGTTCAGGAACGCGCGAAACGACTGCACGACGTCACGTTCCTTGATGAGATACGCCTGATAAACGCAGAACAGCGCGGCGGCAGCGAGGCCGCCGTAGTACCACGGGCCGAGGGCGGCGCTGCGGCCGACGAGCACCAAGCTCGCGAGCAGCAGCGCCTGCAGGCCCGCAATGAACGCCCGGTCGAGCTCGCCGAACAATATTGCCGTCGAACGCACGCCGATCTTCACGTCGTCGGGGCGGTCCGTCATCGCGTATTGCGTGTCGTAGACGACGACCCAGATCACCGTCGCGAGGAACAGCAGCCAGCCGACCCGCGGCACGTCTCCGACCGTCGCCGCGAACGCCATCGGCACGCCCCACGAGAACGCGACACCGAGCACGAACTGCGGCGTCGACAAGAAGCGTTTCGTGAACGGATAGAGGACCGTGAGGAAGGCGCCGGCGAACGCGAACGTCACCGCCAACGAGTTCAACGTCAGCACCAAGCCGAGCGCTATCAACATCAGCGCGCCGAACAAGAGCAACGCTTCTACGGGGTGCACCTCACCCGTTGCCAGAGGACGGTCGGCCGTCCGCGCGACGTGCGGGTCGATTTTGCGGTCCACGAAGTCGTTGATGACGCAGCCCGCCGAGCGGACCACAATCGTGCCGAGGACTAGAATCAGAAACACCTTGCCCTCGGGCCGCCCGGCCGAGGCGATCCACAGCGCCCACAATGTCGGCCACAGCAGCAGCCAGATGCCGATCGGCCGGTGCAGACGCATGAGCCGCCAGTACCGCGAGTAGTGTTGCAGCAGTGCTTCGACGTGCCGCGACCACGGCACGGGGGCTGCGGCAGCACGTGTCGGGCCGGCGCTCAACGGTCAGGCCTTCGGAATCTTGCGCATCGCGGCGATTCTAGGTGCCGCCGTGCTCGACCGGCAACGCAGCCGTCACACCTTTGCATATTCGGCCTCGCCGCGGACCCAGCGGCGAATCAGCGCGTCGGCGGAGGGCGGCGCCGTCGCCAGCAACCACTCCGAAAGCTCGACGACTTGCGGTAGAAGATCGGCATCGCGCACGAGATCCGCGATGCGCAGCCGCATGTCTCCCGTCTGCCGCGTTCCGAGCACTTCCCCGGGGCCGCGCAGCTCGAGGTCCTTCTGCGCGACAGCGAAGCCGTCGTTCGTCTCGCGCAGCACGCCCAGGCGCTCCCGTGCCGCTTCCGACAGCGGTGGACGATACAGCAGCACGCACGTCGAAGCTTGCGTGCCGCGTCCGACGCGGCCGCGCAGCTGGTGCAATTGCGCGAGGCCCATGCGCTCGGCGTTCTCGACGACCATCAACGTCGCGTTCGGCACATCGACGCCTACCTCGATGACCGTCGTCGCGACGAGCAGATCGAGCTCCCCCGCCTTGAACGCACGCATGACGACGTCCTTGTCCGCGCCTTTCATGCGGCCGTGAATCAACCCGATGCGGACGTTCGGCAGCGCCTCGGCGAGCTCGGCATGAAGCGCGGCGGCTGCGCGCGAGTCGACGAGCTCCGATTCCTCGATCAGCGGGCAAACCCAGTAGGCCTGCCGCCCGTCGGCACATTGCGCCGCAACTCGCTCGACGAGCTCCGCCCGGCGCTGCTCGGGCAAGACAATCGTCTGCACGGGTTGGCGGCCCGGCGGCAGCTCGTCGATCACGGAGCAGTCGAGATCGGCGTACGCCGTCATCGCGAGCGTCCTCGGGATCGGCGTGGCCGTCATGATGAGCTGGTGCGGCACTCGCGCGTCGGCCTCGCCCTTGAGCTTGAGCCGCCGCCGCTGCTCGACACCGAAGCGGTGCTGCTCGTCGACGATGACGAGCGCGAGCTGCCGGAACTCGACGCTCTCCTGGAACAGCGCGTGCGTGCCGACGACGACGGCGGCGCGACCGCCGGCGACGGCCGCGAGCGTCGCGGCCCGCGCGCGCGCCGGCTGCGCTCCGATCAGCGCCGCCACTTCGACGCCGAGCGGGCCGAGCCACCGCTCGAAGCTCGTCAGATGTTGCTCGGCAAGCAGCTCCGTCGGCGCCATGACTGCCGTCTGGCATCCCGCCGCTGCCGCGACCAGCGCGGCCATCGCGGCCACGACCGTCTTGCCGGAGCCGACATCGCCCTGCAGTAGCCGGTTCATCGGCACGCTCGAGCCCAAGTCGGCGACGATCTCCTCGAGCGCGGCTTGCTGCGCTCGAGTCAGCTCGAAAGGCAGCGCGGCGCGAAACGCATCGAGCCGCGCGGCCGGTGTCGGCAGCGGCCGAGCGCGCTCGGTGCGGTTCCTTGCGGCCGCGCGCCGCAAGATCAAGCGTTGCGCGACGAGCTCCTCGAGCGCGAGGCGGCGCGAGCACGGATGCAAGCCCATGAGGAGCAGCTCCGTCGCCACACCGCGCGGCGGTGAGTGCACGCATGGCAGTGCCTCGGCCAGCGAAGGCCAAGCGCCGCCGCCAGCTAGCGTGCGCGAAGCGAGTGCCGGCGCGAGGTAGTCTTCGAGCGGCTCATGCTCGAGCGCCGCGAGAGCCCGCTCGGCAATGCGGCGCACCGACTGCTGATGCAGACCCTCGGTCGTCGGATAGACGGGCGTCAGCCGATCGGTCGGCTCCGCATCGTCGGCGCGCACGGCCCGGTGCTCCGGATGAACCATCTCGAGGCCCGTCGGGCCGCTGCGGACCTCGCCATAGCAGCGCACGCGTTGGCCGCGCGCGAGCGCCTGTTGCTGCGACCGATTGAAATAGAAGAACCGCAACGTCAGCGCGCCCGTGCCGTCGGCAAGGCGGCACAGCAGCGATCGCCGCCGGCGCACGGCCACCTCGCTGAGCTCGACGACACCCTCGACGAGCGCTTTCTCGCCGACGGCGAGGCTGCCGATCGGACGCAGCGCCGTGCGGTCCTCGTAGCGCTGCGGCAGCAGGCACAGCGCGTCGCCAACGGTGTGCACTCCGAGCCTTGCGAGGCGCTCGGCGACTTTCGGGCCGACGCCCGCCAAGCTCTCGACCGGCCGGTCGAACAGCGAATTCGGCTGCGCAGCGATTCGGCGGCCTACAGGACGAGAATGCCGTCGACCTCGACGGCGGCGCCGCGCGGCAACTGCGCGACGCCGATCGCCGCGCGCGCCGGGTACGGCGCCTTGCAGTACTCCGCCATGATCTCGTTGACGATCGGAAAATGGGCGAGGTCCGTCAGATAGACCGTCAGCCGCACGGCGTTCGCGAGCGAGCCCCCGGCCGCTTCGGCGACAGCCGCGAGATTGTCGAATACCTGGCGAATCTCCGCGCGTATGTCGCCTTTTACGAGCTCCATCGATTGCGGATTCAGCGGAATCTGGCCCGAAAGATAAACGGTGTTGCCGGCGCGGATCGCCTGGCTATAGGGCCCGATCGCGGCCGGCGCGGCAGACGTGTGAATCGGTTCTTTGGCCATGCGGCTCCTCGAAACTCAGCTGGCGCTGCGCGACACGCGCACGACGCCTGGGATCGTCCGAATGCTGCGGACGACCTGTGCCAGCTGGCGGCGGTCGCGAACTTTGAGCCGGAATGCGAGCGCCGACGCGTCGCCGTCGCGGTCGACGCGCACGTGCTCGATGTTGGTATGCGCGGCCGAAATTCGCCCGGCCACCTCGGCGAGCAGGCCGACGCGGTCGAGCGTGCGGACTTGGATCTCGGACTCGAACTCGGCCTTGATCCCGCGCGTCCAGTTGACGGGGATCCATTTTGCCGGCTGCTTGCGGTACTCCGCGAGGTTCCGGCAGCGGTCACGGTGGATGACGATGCCGCGGCCGCTCGACATGAAGCCGACGATCTCGTCGCCGGGAATCGGGTAGCAGCAGTGGGCGTAGCTGACGACGGAGCCTTCCGTGCCTGCGATCTCGAGCGGTTTGCGCTGCGTATCCGTCGCATCGAGCTCGTCACGGGCTTGCGCAAGCAACCCGGCGACGACGGGAGCCAACCGCTCGCCGAGGCCCACTTGCTCGAGCAGCGCCGCCTCGTCGGCGACTCCGACCTCCTTGAGCAGCTGCTCGAGCCGCGCCTTCTGCACCTTCTTCAAGCTCAACGAGTACGCCAGGAGCTCCTGATTGATGAGCCTGCGCCCGAGCTCCTGCGCCTCGTCGCGCTTCAGGCTCTTCAAGTAGCCGCGGATTGCGTTGCGCGCCTTGGCCGTCGTCACGAAATTGACCCAGCTCGGATTCGGGTGCGCACCGCGCTGCGTGACGATCTCGACCGTTTCGCCGTTTTGCAGCTGCGTCTTGAGCGGCACGGCGCGGCGGTCGATCTTCGCGGCGACACAGCGGTTGCCGATGTCCGTGTGCACGGCGTACGCAAAGTCGACGGCCGTCGCTCCGCGCGGCAGCCGCATGATCGCGCCCTTCGGCGTGAAGACGTACACCTTGTCGGGGAAGAGATCCGCCTTGACGGTCTCGAGAAATTCTTCGGAGTTCGCGGCCCGCTCCATCTCCATGAGCCCGGCGAGCCATTCGCGTGCGCGTTCTTCCGTGCTGTGCGTGTCCTTGTCGAGCGTCTTGTACTGCCAGTGTGCGGCGATGCCGCGCTCCGCGACCTTCTCCATGCTCTCCGTGCGGATCTGCACCTCGAGCGGCAGGCCGTTCGGCCCGAATAGCGTCGTGTGCAGCGACTGGTAACCGTTCACGCGCGGGATCGAGATGTAGTCCTTGAACCGGCCCGGCATCGGCTTGAAGAGCTGGTGCGTTATCCCGAGCGCGCGGTAGCACTGGTCGACATCGTCGACGATGACGCGCACCCCATAGACATCGACGATGTCCGACAAGTGCGCCTGCTTGCGCTGCATCTTGAGATAAATGCTGTACAGATGCTTCTCGCGCGCCACGACGCGCGCCGAGATCTTGGCATCGCCGAGCGCTTCGGTCAGCTTCGACTCGATCTTGCGCAGCAGCTGACGCTGGTTGCCTTTCGCGCGCCGCAACGTGCGCTCGAGCACTTTGTAGCGATACGGATGGAAAGTCTTGAAGCCCAAGTCTTCGAGCTCGAGCTTGATCGAATACACGCCCAGACGATTCGCGATCGGCGCGTAGATATCGAGCGTCTCGCGCGCGATGCGCCGCTGCTTCTCGACGGGCAGCGACTGGATCGTCCGCATGTTGTGAGTTCGATCGGCGAGCTTGACGAGGATGACGCGCAAGTCCTTCGCCATCGCGAGCAGCATCTTGCGGAAGCTCTCGGCCTGAGCCTCGGCCACGCTGTCGAAGCGCAGGTGGTCGATCTTGCTGACGCCGTCGACGAGCAGCGCGACGTCATCGCCGAATCGTTGCTGAATTTCCGGCAGCGTGCTCGCCGTGTCCTCGACGACGTCGTGCAGCAACGCTGCCTTGATCGAGCCGGAGTCGAGATGGAGCCCCGCCAGTATCTCGGCTACGGCGACGGGATGAGAGATATACGGATCGCCGTTGCGCCGCTGCTGGCCTTGATGGGCCTTGGCGCTGAACTCGTAGGCCGCGCTGATGCTCGGCAGATCTTCGCTCGGGAGGTAACGCTCGAGCTGACCCATGAGCCGCCCGAAATCGTCGGTCCGCCACACCGACGACACAATTCGATCGAGCGTGGCGGCACCATAATCCATGGCGATCAGCTACCGGCGTGGCAGCCGGCCTCCTGTCAGTCTCCCTTTTTCGATTGGCTAGTCGCCGATCGAAACGGGTCTCGAGCCAAGCAAGTCATCCGCCGACATCGGCGTCACGGCTGCCAAGTCGGCGGCAAGGATGTCTTCGACCGGCTTGTCGCGCTGCGTCAGAATATCTTCGGTGACGTAGCCCTCGGCGATCTCGCGCAGGGCGACGACGGTCGGCTTGTCGTTCTCCCAATCGACCATCGGGTGGGCGCCGTTGGCAAGCTGTCGCGCTCGCTTTGCAGCGACGAGCACGAGCTGGAACATGTTCGGGATCTTTTCCAGGCAGTCTTCGACGGTAATTCTTGCCATTGCGCACGGCCCTCCATGGGCTTCGGACCCGTAAGTCTAATGCAGCAACCGCGGGCCGAGAAGCCTTTACGGCCGTGGCTTCGCGCCCACAATCGCCTCCGCCGCGGCGCGAACGGCCTCGAGGCTCGTGCGCGCGCCTTGCTCGCGGCCGGCAATCACGGCTGCCAAGCGGTCGAGCGCGGCGTCGAAATCGTCGTTCACGACGACGTGCTCGAACTCGTCCCAATGCAGCATGTCGCCGAGCGCGTCCTCGAGCCGCCGTGCGATGACGGCCTCGGAATCCGTTTTGCGGCCGCGCAGCCGGCGCTCGAGCTCGGCGACGCTCGGCGGAAGAATGAAAACGCTGTGTGACCCCGGCGCGCGGACGCGAACCTGCTGCGCGCCTTGCCAGTCGATCTCGAGCACGACAGTGAAACCTTCGGCCCGCAGTCCGGCAACGTGCTCCCGCCCCGTGCCGTACCAATTGTCGAAAACCTTCGCGTGCTCGAGGAACGCGTCCTGGCGCTTCATCTCGAGGAATTCTGGCTCGGTCACGAAAAAATAGTCGCGTCCGGGAATCTCCGAGCTGCGAGGCTTCCGCGTCGTGTACGAGATCGAAAACTTCAGTGTCGGATCGCGCTTCAGCAATTCGCGAACGAGCGACGTTTTCCCGGCGCCCGACGGCGCCGAGATGACCCAGAGCTGTCCCGTGCCCGTCGCGGTCATGCTCACTCGCGGTCTCGCACCACCGTGCGAAAGCCGAGATGGTCGGTGCTCGTGCCGACGTCGCCCTTGCCGCGCGTGCCGACCATGTAACGCGAGCAATATTGATCCGTGCACAGAAACGATCCGCCGCGATGCACGCGTTTCGGCACGCCGGGCTCATCGGGATCGTGCGACGAGGACGGGCCCTGCGGATTGCGAGCTACGGCTCCCGCCGCAGCGAGCTCGGCGTAGTAGTCGGATCGATACCAATCGCTGACCCATTCCCAGACGTTGCCGCCGACGTCGTAGAGGCCATAGCCGTTGGCGGGAAACTGGGCGACGGGCCCTACACCGGCGAAGCTGTCCGCACCCGTATCGTGGTCCGGAAAATGGCCTTGGTGCGTGTTAGCCATCCATCGATCGCCGGGCGCGAATTCTGCGCCCGCAAAGTCATCGCCCCATGGAAAGACTTTCCCCGTGAGACCGCCACGAGCCGCAAATTCCCATTCCGCTTCGGTGGGCAGGCGCCGTCCGGCCCATTGCGCGTAGGCGAGCGCATCCTCGTACGCTACGTGCACGACAGGCTGCCGTTCTTTGCCTTCGATCGAGCTCGCGGGGCCGAGCGGGTGGCGCCAGCTTGCGCCCGGCAGGTACGACCACCATTGCAACGCGTCGTGCAGCGAAACGGGGCCGGCCGGCGCCGAAAACACGGCCGAGCCCGCGACTAGGCGGTTCGCCGGCACGCCGGGGAAATCCTCGGCGCGCGGCGTCCGCTCCGCGACCGTGACGTAACCCGTGGCTGCGACGAACGCGGCGAACTGCTCGTTCGTAACTTCCGTCGCGTCCATCCAAAAGCCGTCGACGAATACGCGGTGCACGGGGCGCGAGTCGGCCGTGGCCTGCATTCCGACCAAGTCCTGCGCCTGCAGCGGCTGCCGAGCGCCCATCGAGAACTCGCCGCCCGGGATCCATACCATGCCGAGCGGCGCGGCCCTAAGCGCACGGCTTTCGTTCTCGACCGTCGGAAGGAACTCATCGGGCGCGGCGTGCTCGGCCTGCGGTCGCAGCGCATTCGCGCCGAGCACCGCGGCGCCGAAGATGGCCAACGAGCCGATCCACTTCAGGCGGGCGTGCGTCATTCGAGGTTCTGCACCTGCTCGCGCATCTGCTCGATGAGCACCTTGAGCTCGACCGCGGCGCGCGTCAGCGCCTCCTCCTGTACCTTGGAGGCGAACGTGTTGGCTTCTCGGTTCAGCTCCTGGATCACGAAGTCGAGCCGCCGGCCGACGGGCTCGTTGCGGCGCAAGATCGCCTGCACTTCTGCAACGTGGCTCGCGATCCGGTCGATCTCTTCGGCGACGTCGGCGCGCTGCGCGACCAGCGCGATCTCTTGCTCCAGGCGTTCGGGATCGGCCTGCACGTCGAGCCGCTGCAAGCGCTCGCGCAAGCGCTCGCGGTAACGAGACTGCACTCCGGCGAGCTGCGGCGCGATGCCTGCGATGAGCGCCGTGATGCCGGCATTGCGCTTCTCGAGCATCTCGACGAGCCGCTCGCCCTCTCGGCCGCGCGACTCGGTCAGAGCGCGCAGCGCGGCGCCGAGGCAGTCCTTGACCGCTTCGCCGAGCTGCTCGAGATTTTGGGCAGGCTCCTCGAGAACGCCGGGCCAACGCAGCACCTCTTGGGTCGTCAGCGGCCTGGCCGCCGGGAACACGCGCAGAACACCCTCCTCGAGCGACCGCAACCGCTCGAGCGCGGCCGCGACGACCCTGTCGGCGACTTCCGCGCGCTCGTCAGCGCCGATCTTCAGAGTGCAATCCACCTTGCCGCGCTTCAACGCGGCGCCGACGAGCTCGCGGCAATCGGGCTCGACGGCGCGTAAGTCGTCCGGTAGCCGAAAGCCGAGCTCCAGGAACCGGTGGTTGACGCTGCGAATCTCCCAAACGAGCCTGAACGACCCCACGCGCGCTTCCGCCGTCGAGAATCCGGTCATGCTGTGAGGCATTCGATTGAGTCCGGAAGTGGTTTCAGACAATCTGAGCGCGTTTTGCGCCGCGGAACCGAGTGTACATCGAGTTGGCGGCCCGGCTGCGCGCCCGAGCTTGGACTGGCGCCGCCGATGAGCGGGGCTGATCAGGACAGGGGACGGTAACGAAAGCGTGCGCATCGATCATACAAAATTGACCCTGCCCGGCCATCGGAACGAGAACCAGGACCGAGTCGATCTCGTCGCGAACGGTGACTCCTTGCTGATGATCGTCGTCGACGGCATGGGCGGGCACGCGCACGGCGCGCGCGCCGCCGAAGTGACCGTCGCGACGCTCAAGGAATCCTTCGCAGAGCTCGCGCACCCGGTATTCGACCCGCAGGGGTTCTTGACCTTGTCACTTGCGCGCGCTCACGACCGTGTAGTCAAGCTCGGGGATGGCGTCGCTCTCGATCACAAACCGCGCGCCACGTGCGCCGTATGCCTCGTGCAGGACGGCGGTTCCTATTGGGCGCACGTTGGCGACAGCCGCATCTATCAAATGCGCGCCGGCGCGATCAAAGCACGCACGCGCGACCACAGCCACGTCGAGCTCCTGCTGCGCGAAGGTTTGATCGCGGAGAGCGAGCTGCGCAGCCACCCCATGCGCAACTTCGTCGAGTGCTGTTTGGGCGGCGACGCGCCCCTTCCCGATATGAGCGTGACAGCTCGCAACGGGCTCGAGCCGGGCGACGTGCTTCTCGTCTGCACGGATGGACTGTGGTCGGGCGTCGAGGATGCTGAGCTCGCCAGCGCGTGCCGCGACGATCGCGCTCCGATCGACTCGTTCGTGCGCCAGCTCGCCGAGCGCGCGATTGCGGCGAACGCGCCCCACAGCGACAACACGAGCGCCACCGCCGTGCGTTGGCACGGGGCCTGATGCGCGTTGGCGGCCGCCGCAGCTGCTAAGCTGCTCGGGATCTCACCTCGAACGGAGCTCCACATGCGGCCGAGCGGACGACGGCGCGACGAAATGCGCGCGGTGCGGCTGACGCCGCACTTCACGCGCCATGCCGAAGGATCGGTGCTCGCCGAGTTCGGCGATACGCGCGTCCTCTGCACCGCCTCCGTCGAGTCGAAGGTACCGCCATTCCTGAAAGGCAAAGGCCAAGGCTGGGTCACGGCCGAGTACGGGATGCTGCCGCGCGCCACCCATAGCCGCACCCAGCGCGAGGCCGCGCGAGGCACGCAAAGCGGGCGCACGCTCGAGATCCAGCGCCTCATCGGTCGCAGCCTGCGCGCCGTCGTCGACCGCGCCGCTCTCGCAGAGAACACGATCACGATCGACTGCGACGTTCTTCAGGCCGACGGCGGCACGCGCACAGCCGCCATCACCGGCGGCTACGTCGCGTTGGCGCTCGCCGCCGCAAAGCTCGTCGAGTCCGGCAAGATCGCCCGCAACCCCCTGCACGGGCAGATCGCCGCCGTTTCCGTCGGCATCTTCCGGGGCCAGGCCGTGCTCGACCTCGACTATGCCGAGGACTCCGAGGCCGAGACGGACATGAATGTCGTGATGAACGAGGCACGAGGTTTCGTCGAGGTACAGGGGACCGCGGAAGGCCACGCGCTGCAGCGCGCCGAGCTCGATGTGCTGCTCGACCTCGCCGCCGTCGGCGTCGAGCAATTGCTCGCCGCGCAGGCTGCCGTCCTCGAGAAGTGACGCTTCCCCCGCTGATGCTTCCCCCGCATTGGGTGCTCGCGACCTCGAATCGCGGCAAGGTCGCGGAGATCTCGGAGCTGTTTGCCGAGGCAGGCGTCTCTCTGCTCGTAACGGCCCAATCCGAGCTCGGCGTCAGCCCTGCGCCCGAAACCGGCGCTACCTTCGTCGAGAACGCGCTGCAGAAGGCGCGGCATGCGGCGCGCGTTACCGGGCTGCCGGCGATCGCAGACGACTCAGGTCTCGTGGTGGCCGCGCTCGGCGGAGCGCCTGGCGTGCGTTCCGCGCGCTTCGCGGGTGAGCGCGCCGACGATCGCGAGAATGTCGTGAAGCTTCTCGCGGAGCTCGCGGACCCGTCGCTCGACCGCAGCGCGCGATTCCACTGTGTGCTCGTCGCATTACTGGATGCGCACGACGCGGCGCCGTTGATTGCGACGGGATCCTGGGAGGGGCAGGTCGCGCGCACGGCAAAGGGCAGCCACGGCTTCGGTTATGACCCCGTGTTCTTCGATCCCAAGCTTGGCCGCACGGCTGCCGAGCTCGATGCCGCGGAGAAAAACCGCGTGAGCCATCGTGGAGCCGCGATGCGCGCGCTCGTCGAAGTCTTGAAGAATCGGTAGGTTGGCTCGTCCCGCACGAGTTTCCGGCCGAAATTTATGCACACGCTAGGTCGCCGCAAATTGAAACAAGCGTGTTGCGTGCTTTTGCTAGCGGCAGAAAGCTGAAAGGACACGTAACCTTTTGAAATACAACGATCTCCGCTGCTTCGCATTAGTTACCAAAACACGCCGAAATCGTTTCCGCCCGAAAAACGGCGCATGAACTGGCTTCGCTCTCCACAGAGTTATACACAGCTCGTGTGGATAAGCGGCGCTCAGGCTGATCGCCTTGCCTTCACGGCGGGCGGGCATTATTCTTCCGCGCCCGCCGGAGCCTGCTCATGAAAGCCGAAATCCATCCGAATTACGCCGCGATCAAGGTCATTTGCTCGTGTGGCAACGAGTTCACGACTCGGTCCACCTTAGGGCAAGACCTGCACGTCGAGGTCTGCTCGTCGTGCCACCCGTTTTACACGGGTAAGCAGAAGATCGTCGACAGCGGCGGCCGAGTCGACAAATTCCGTCGCCGCTACAACAAAGCGGGCGGCGAAGGCGCCAAACCTTAACGCTCGGCGATTGTTACGGAGCGCCGGGCTCGAGCAACGCCAGCACGGCCGAGCGCGACGCGCGCCGCATCGGCTTGCCGTCGACGGGGCTCAACGGCGAGTGGCGGGGGCCCCGCTCGGGGAACACCATGACCTGGAGCTCCTCCTCGTCGATCATCAAGTCGAACCCCGGAATCTGCTCGATCAGCTCGCGGCCGAAGCGATAGCGCCGCTGGCTGTCGTGCAGACGGAAGCCTCGCTCCTCGAGTGCGGCGGCCACTGCTTCCGGCGAGTCGCTGAACACGTGCAGCTCGATCTGTGAGGCCACCGTTGCAGTGCCGTCGAGCACGGGGCCGACGAGCTTCGGCCGAAAGGCGCCGAGCACGTCCATGACGTCGGTCGCTATTTGACGCAGCTTCGCGAGCCGCCGGTCGAGCGCCTCCGGCTCGAAGAGTCGTTGCCGCTCGACGAGCCGCTCTTGAATCTGCGCGTTGCTGGGCAGCGCATTTGTGCCGTCGCGCACGCCGAGCCGGTCGGCCGCTTTGCGCTTCGCCAACGAGAAGTCTTGGATGCCGTGCTCGACCATGAGCCGAGCGGCTTCCTCGGCAAGCTCATGCCGCAGGTCGGAAGAGGCCCCCGGCGACGATCGACGGCGTCCGCTCATCGCCTACGTCATTCGAAAAGGAAGGGGTTGCCTGCCGGACGCGCTCCCGCGCCGGGATCGAGAGCGTCATGCGGCTGGCTGAACTCGCCCACCTCTCGATCCGGCAAATGATCGATGTCGAACTTCTCGAAAATGGCGTTCGGCGCGCCGTCGCTGGCGATGAGGCCGCTGTCGGGATTGATGCGGTGCTCGACGATGCCGAGCGGCCGTCTCGGCCGCTGCTCCGCCGTCCCCGCGAGCCCCTCGCGCATGAACCCGATCCACATCGGTAGCGCAGCCGAGCTGCCCTGCTCGTTACCGCCGAGCGGCCGAAAATCATCGAACCCTACCCACGACGCCCCGACGATGTTGCCGTTGAATCCGACGAACCAGGTGTCGCGGCCTTCGTTCGTCGTCCCCGTCTTGCCGGCGAGGTCGTTGCGGCCGAGCTGGCTCCGTGCGCGCGCACCCGTGCCTCGGCGCACGACGTCCCAGAGCATGTCGCCGATCAAGTATGCGGTCTGCGGCGAGATGATGCGCGGTGCCGCGCGCTGCGTCGGATAGAGCTGCGTGGCATCGGCGACGAGCTCCGGCCTCGCAAGCTCGTGTTGCACCGGCGTCTCGGGCGGCGTATTGCACTCCGCGCAATAAAGCGGCTTGGTTTCGTACAACACTTCGCCGTCGGCGGTCACGACGCGGTCGATGAAGTACGGCGTGATTTTGTAGCCGCCGTTCGCGAACGTCGCATAGCCCGCGGCGACGCTCAGCGGCGCGACGTTGCCGGCGCCGAGCGCGAGCGCCAGATCGTTCGGGGCCGCTTCGCTGTCGAAGCCGAAGCGCTTCACGTGGCTCAAGACGGTCGGAACTCCCACGTCCTGGAGCATGCGAATCGATACGGAGTTCATCGACTCGATCAGAGCCTCGCGCACCCGCGACGGACCGAAGTACTTGCCGCCGAAGTTCTCGGGCCGCCAGACGCGCTCGAGCGACGCCTGATAGCCGACGTCGACGGGCGCATCGAGCACGATCTTCGCCGGCGTATAGCCGTTCTCGAGCGCGGCCGAATATACGAACGGCTTGAACGACGATCCGGGCTGGCGCCGCGCCTGCGTCGCGCGGTTGAAATTGCTCAAGAAAAAGTCGAGGCCGCCGTTCAATGCGACGATCGCCCCGTCGAACGGGTCGACCGAGACGAATGCACCCTGCGCTTCGGGAAGCTGTGCGAGCCTCCATCCGCCCTCCGCAGTGCGCCGGAAACGCACGACGTCGCCCGGCTTCAACACCTCGGCGACGGTTGTCGGCTTTTCGCCGTGGACGTCGTCCGTAATGAACGGCGATGCCCACTCGACGGCGTCGAGGCCGACCGTTTCCTCGCCGTGCTCGACGAAATATACGCGCGCGCCTACGTCGTCGGCGCCGAGCACGATCGCGCTGTCGTAGTCGAGCAACGGCGGATAGTCGTCGAGCAGCGCGCGCAGCGCCTGCGCGTCGGTCTCGGTGGGCTCGAGCGACGCTGCCGCGTCGGCGGCGCTGGCCGGAAGCTCCACGCGCGCCAGCGGCCCGCGATAGCCATGGCGCTCGTCGTAGGCCAGCAAGTTGTCGCGCATCGCGCGATTGGCCGCGGCCTGAAGCCGACTATCGATCGTCGTCGTCACCTTGAGGCCTGCCGTCGTCGCTGCGTCGCCGAAGCGCCGAACCATCTCGGCTCGGACCATCTCGGCAACGTACTGCGCCTCGACCTGCCGCTGTGGCCCGTGAAGCTTGCCGACGACGGGTTCTGCAAGCGCCGTTTCGTACTCCGCATCATTGATCGCGCCGGTCTCGCGCATCCGCCGCAGCACGTAGGCGCGCCGCACAGTCGCGCGTTCCGTGCTCGCGACGGGATTCCATTCGTTGGGCCGCTGCGGGATGCCCGCAAGAATCGCGATCTCGGAGATCGAGAGCTCCCCCAGCCCCTTGCCAAAGTAGGTTTGCGCCGCGCTCGCGACGCCATACGACCGTCCTCCGAAGAGGCCCGTATTCAAATAGAGCGCGAGGATTTCCTCCTTCGTGAATTCCTGCTCCATCCGATACGCGAGGATCCACTCCTTGAATTTCGCGACGAACCGGTCGAAGCCGGAGTTCAATCCCGCTCGCTTCATGACTTCGAGCGTCCGCGGCACCTGCTGCGTGATCGTGCTGCCGCCGACGTTCGCGCCGCTCGAGCGCAGCTCGTTGATCGCGCCGCGAATGATTCCGCGCCAGTCGATGCCGGGGTGCTCGAAGAAGTGCTCGTCCTCCGCGGCCACGACCGCTCTTACGAGCAGCGGCGGTATGTCTTCGTAGGCGACGGGCGTCCGCTTCCTCTCGCCGATCTCATCGATGAGCCGGCCGTCGCGAGAATAGACCTGGAGGGGGACCTGAATCTGCGTCTCGCGCAGCTCGGCGGCCTGCGGTATGCCCGGCGCAACGTAGTAATAGGCACCGATCAGCAAGCTCGCCATGGCCACGGCAGAGCCCACGCTCAAGGCCAGAATCGTCAACAAAATCTGCAGGTAAGGTTTCATCGGCGAAGTTGCATTGTACGCCCTTGCCACGCATTGGACCTTTGTGCATAGTCCGCGGCGTCAGGGCAAACCCATCGAAAGGTGGGGACGCAAAACCTCCGGTCTACGGGCGCGGCTAGCATAGTCGCACTTAGGATAGCGGGGCTGCCGAGGCCGTCAAAAATCGGGCTGTCGCTTGGAACCGACCCGAGGCTTCGCCAGCTTTTTCTCCGCGCCTCACCCGCTACACCGAGCGTTCGTCCCGGCCGAGCAGGAAATGCCGTCACAGCCGGCAAATTCCGCAGCGGCGCACCCTGATCGATGGGCTTAGGCTCGATTCAGGGATCGAGAGACCCGTCACAACGGTATATATCTCATGTGGGATATAGTTAAATCGCGCAGCTGAAGGCACGTAAGGATTCTAACCCAACCTCTGGTGTTGGAAAGGAAAAGCAGTGTTCGCCACGCGTCGCAAAGGATCCTTGGTCGGCCTCGACATCACCACGTCGTCGGTAAAGCTCATCGAGCTCGTCGAGAGCGGACGCGGGTATCGCGTCGAATCCTACGCCGCCGAAGCCACCCCACCGAACGCCATCAATGAAAAAGCGATCGTCGACGCCGAAGCCGTCGGCGAAGCGATCCGCCGAGCGCACAAGCGCGCCGGCACGAAGACACGCGAAGCCGCGATTGCGATCAGCGGCGACGCCGCGATCACGAAAGTGATCCAAATGCCGAAGAACTTGAGCGCCGGCGACCTCGAAGGGCAAGTCGAGCTTCAAGCGGATCAGTACATTCCGTTCCCGATGGAAGAAGTCAGCTTCGACTTCGAGGTGATCGGCGACAGCGAGCGCGATCCCGACATGGTCGACGTGCTGCTCGTCGCAACGCGCACTGAAAACGTCGAGCAACGCCAAGTCGCCGTCGAGGCGGCCGGCTTGCAGGCTCGCGTCGTCGACGTCGAAGCCTTCGCCGTCGAGAACGCGTGCCAGCTCTTGACGCACCAGATGCCTGACGCGGGCGCTGACAAGTTCATCGCGATCGTCGACTTCGGCGCGAGCACGACCACGTTCAGCGTGCTCAAGGATCTCAAAGTCATTTACACGCGCGATTTCGCGTTTGGCGGGCAGCAGCTCACCGAAGAAATCATGCGCACGTACGGGCTGAGCATGGAGGACGCGGGTCGCGCGAAGAAGGAAGGCGGCTTGCCGAGCAACTATCAGCCGGAAGTGCTGGACGCCTTCATCGACGACATGTCGCAGCAGGTCAGTCGCTCGCTTCAATTTTTCTTGGCCTCGGGCAGCGGCCGCGAGCAGCCGGATCAGATCTTGATCTGCGGCGGCTGCGCGAACATCCCCGGCGTCGCCGACGTCATCGGCAGCCGCGTGGGTGTCGCGACTCAGATCGGCGATCCGCTCGGTCAAATGAAGATTTCGGGCCGCGCCAAGTCGCAAGGCGTGGATAGAGACTCCACTGCGTTGCTGACCGCGTGTGGTCTCGCTTTGAGGAGCTTCGACTAATGCCGAGAATCAACCTACTGCCGTGGCGAGCAGAGCTTCGCCAGCGGCGCAAGAAAGAATTCCTCGTCGCTCTCGCGGGCAGCCTCGTGGTGGCCGTGGGAGTTGCGTACTTATCCAAGCTCACGGTGCAGGGCTGGACGAGCGCGCAGCAGAGCCGCAACCAGATCCTGCGCGGCGAGATCGCCGAGCTCGACAAGCAGATAGAAGAGATCAACGGCCTCGAGGCCCAGCGCAAGCGGCTCGAGGCGCGCGTTCAGGTCATCACTCAGCTGCAGCGGTCGCGTCCAGAGGTCGTGCACTTGTTCGACGAGCTCGTGAACGCCGTTCCCGAGGGAGTTCACCTGACGGAGGTCGTGCAGCAGGGCAATCGCATCGGGCTGACGGGCAACGCGCAGTCGAGCACGCGCGTTTCCGCCTTGATGCGCAACATCGACGACTCGGAGTGGCTCCGTGCACCGGGTCTCGAAGGCGTCGACTTCGTCACCAGGGGTGCCGAGCGGGCGGCTGAGTTCAAAGTATTCGCCGAGCAGGTATCGATGGTGACGCCCGAGGGCGAGGTGGCTGAAGGAGTGGCGCGATGAGCATCGTCGACGAGCTTCGCTCTCTAGATACCAGCGACCCGGGCCGTTGGCCGCTCCCGATCCGCGTCGGCGCCGTCGCGATCGCGTTCGTGGCCGTAGCGGCGTTCGGCATTTACATGTTCGTGATTCAGGAAGAGATGCCGCTGCTCGAGCGCGCCCAGCGCGACGAGGTCGACCTGCGAAAGCAGTTCGAGGACCGGCAGCGCAAAGCTGCGAACTTCGATGCGTACCGCGCTCAGCTCGCCGAGATCGAGCGCGACTTCGGCGCAATGCTGCGGCAGCTGCCGGGCAGGACGGAGGTTCCGAGCCTGCTCGTCGACATCTCTCAGACGGGGCTCGGCGCCGGGCTCGAAGAAGTGGAGTTCACGCCGGCCACCGAGGTCCACAAGGACTTCTACGCGGAGCTGCCGATCAAGCTTCGTTACACGGGCAGCTACCACGAGCTGGGCAATTTTGTGAGCGGCATCGCTGCATTGCCGCGCATTGTGACCTTACATGACATCACGATTCGGCGGGGCAGTCAGACACTGCCCGATGAGCTGACTCTGGACGTCACGGCGAAGACTTATCGCTACCTGGACGAGGAAGCGACGGAGGGTTAATGGAGACGCGTAGCGTACTCTCGACGCGCTGGGTTGCGGCGGCCATCGTTACGGCTGCTTTGACCGCGTGCGGCGGCGCCAACGACGACCTGCGCGCCTATATCGACGAGATCAAGGCGCGGCCCGGCGGCCGCATCGAGCCGATGCAGCCCGTGGAGCCGGCTCCGACATTCGTCTACGAGCCCGGCCCGCGCCGTTCGCCTTTCACGCCGGACGCGCCGCAGCGGCGCGTCAGCAACGACCCGAACGCCATCGACGGTCCCGATGCCAATCGGCCGCGCGAGTTTCTCGAGCAGTTTCCGCTCGACACGTTGCGAATGGTCGGCACACTCGCCGATCGGCGCGCCAGCTTCGGTTTGGTTCAGACGACGGACGGCCTCGTGCACCGCGTCACCGTCGGCAATCACATGGGCCAGAACTACGGCCGCATCGTCGCCATCTCGGATTCAGAGATTCAATTGGTGGAGATCATCTCCGACGGTCTCGGCGGATACCTGGAACGATCCGCCGCGATTGGGTTGACCGATTGAAGCGCAGGGGAGCTTAGGGAGTAACTGTATGAAGATTTCAGCGCCCGTCCGTCGCGAGAACTTTTGGAAGTGGCTTGGTCCCGTACTGAGCCTCTTCGTTCTCGCCGGCGGCCTCTTGCCTTCTGTCGCCCCGGCGCAGGACGCCCTGCGCTTGGAAGCGCTCGACGTACAGTCCTTGCCGGGGCAGCAGGTCGAGCTGCGGCTGCGCCTGAACGGCGCGGCGCCGGAGCCGATGACGTTCACGATCGACGACCCCGCACGAATCTCGCTCGATCTGCCGAACACGTCGCTCGGGCTCGACGCGCGCCGCCAGGACGTCAACGTGGGCCCGCTGACGAATGTGTTGGCCGCCGAAGCCAACGGCCGCACGCGCATCGTCATGAACCTGAGCTCGATGGTTCCGTATCAAACGCGCGTCGAAGGCAACACCGTCGTCGTGCTAATCGGCCAAGGGCCCGGGGATGGCGCCGCGCCGGCGTTCGCGGCACAACAGGGCCAGGGCGGCGGCGCTGCCCCGCGCTCGGCCGCTGCCGCGCCGGGCGATCGATCGATCCGTAGTGTCGACTTCCGCCGCGGCCCCGACGGCGCCGGCCAAGTTGTCGTCGAGCTCAACGATCCGCGCACGACGGTCGACGTTCGCCAGGAAGGCGGGCGCATCGTCGTCGACTTCCAGGACACTTCGCTGCCGCAAGAGCTGCTGCGCCGGCTCGATGTCACGGACTTCGCGACGCCCGTGTTCACCGTCGATGCCCTGCGCGCCGATCGCGACGCGCGGCTCGTCATCACGGCGGCCGCGGACTACGATCAGGTCGCGTACCAAACTGACAATCAATTCACGCTCGAGCTCAAGCCGCCCGTCCAACAAGCCGCGGTGACGCCAGGACTGTTCGACGAGGACCGCGAGTACACGGGCGAGCGCCTCACGCTGAACTTCCAGGACCTCGAGACGCGAGCCGTTCTGCAGCTCATCGCCGACTTCAGCGGTCTCAACATCGTCGTCAGCGACACCGTCCAGGGTAGCGTGACGCTGCGATTGCAGAACGTTCCGTGGGATCAAGCGCTCGATATCGTCATGACGACGAAGGGCCTCGACATGCGGCGCAACGGCAACGTCATCATCGTCGCTCCCGCCGAGGAGATTGCGGCGCGCGAGCAGGCGGAGCTCGAGTCCTTGCAAGCGCTGCAAGTCTTGGAGCCGCTGCGTTCGGAGTTCATCCAAGTCAACTACGCGAAGGCGGGCGAGCTTGCCAGCCTCATTCAAGGCGCGGACACGAACTCATTATTGTCGGAGCGCGGAAGCGTCGCGATCGACGAGCGCACGAACACGTTGCTCGTCAACGACGTGAGCGGGAACCTCGCCAATGTTCGCCGGCTCGTCACGCAGCTCGACATCCCCGTGCGGCAGGTGTTGATCGAGACGCGCGTCGTCATCGTCAACGACGACTACAGCCGCGAGCTCGGCGTTCGCTTCGGCGCGACGGCCGTCAACGACAACTCGGGCAATGGCCTCATCGGCATGACGGGCAGCGGAACAGGCGCCGATAGCATGCTCGGCGTGCCGACGATCGGCACACCGGGCGGCTCGATACTGCCCGTCCCCGTGCCGCCGCTAGCTTCGCGGTACAACGTCAACCTGCCCGTTGCGAGCCCGGCCGGCTCGATCGCCCTCGCGATCCTCGGCAACGACTATCTCGTCGACCTCGAGCTCTCGGCGTTGCAGGCCGAAGGCGAGGGCCGCGTGATCTCGACGCCGCGCATCGTCGCGACGAACCAGCGCGAGGCGCGCATCCTCCAGGGCACGGAGATCCCGTATCAGGAGTCCTCGTCGAGCGGCGCGACAACAGTCTCTTTCAAGGAGGCCGTGTTGAGCATGTTGGTCACACCGCAGATCACGCCCGACAATCGCATCATCATGGACCTCACGATCACGAAGGACTCGGTCGGCGAGGTCGTGTCGAGCGGTCAGGCCGGCGGCTTCATCCCGAGCATCGACACGCGCGAGCTCGTGACGCAGGTGGCCGTCGCGGACGGTGAGACCGTCGTGCTCGGCGGCGTCTACGAGACCGAGATGCGCAGCGGGACGGTCAAAGTGCCGGGCCTCGGCAACATTCCGGGCATCGGCTACTTGTTCCGCAGCCGGACGCAGACCAACAACAACGCCGAGCTGCTGATCTTCGTGACGCCAAAGATCCTTCACGACGGAGCGCGCCTCGAATAGCCTACCGATAGCACTCGGGATTCGCATGGGACGGCCGCCTTTGGGCGGCCGTCTCGCTTTCAGTATCCTACGCAGCCATGCTGGGGCAGCCTAACGTCTATCTGATCGGGCCCATGGGGTCCGGCAAGACCGCCGTCGGCCGGCGGCTCGCCGTGCTGCTGGGCAAGCAGTTCGTCGACAGCGACGCCGAGATCGAGAAACGCACCGGCGTCGACATCCGCTACATCTTCGAAAAAGAAGGCGAAGCCCGGTTTCGTCAGCGCGAGCGCGAGGTCATCGCCGATCTCAGCGGACTCGACGGCGTCGTCGTTGCCACGGGCGGCGGCGTGATCCTCGATCCCATCAATCGCGAACGGCTCGCGAAGACCGGCATCGTGGTCTATCTCGAGACGACGATCGACACCCTCGTGCGCCGCACGAAGGCCTCGAAGACGCGGCCGCTGCTGATGAACGACGATCCGCAAGCCGTGCTCGAGCGCATGATGGTCGTCCGGCGGCCGCTCTACGAGAAGGCTGCCGATCTGCGCATCGAGACGACTGGGCGGCAAGTGCGCGCCGTTGCGGCCGACATTCAGCTTCGGCTCAGGTCTAGCGTTGCAAAGCGAAGCCCTACTTGAGAACCTTCGGCGCGTGGAAACCATCGTCGTCGCACTCGGGGATCGCAGCTACCCGATCCATATCGGGCCCGATTTGCTCGCCGATCCGGCCCTCTATGGCTCGACGGCCAAGCAGGTTCTGATCGTCACGAACGACGTCGTCGCGCCGCTGTACCTCGCGCGTGTGCAGGCGGCATTGGGCGGCCGCGACCTCGAGACGGTGGTCGTGCCGGACGGCGAGCGGCACAAGACCTTGGCGACGTTCACGACCGTGATCGATCGCCTCATCGACGCCCGCTTTCACCGTGACTGCTGTCTCGTCGCGCTCGGCGGAGGCGTCGTCGGCGATCTCACGGGCTACGCGGCCTCGAGCTACCAGCGCGGCGTCGACTTCGTGCAAGTGCCGACGACGCTGCTCGCGCAGGTCGACTCCTCGGTCGGTGGCAAGACGGCCGTGAACCATCCGCGCGCGAAGAACATGATCGGCGCGTTCCACCAGCCGATCGCCGTGCTTGCCGACACGAGCACGCTTCGGTCTCTGCCGCCGCGCGAGCTTGGCGCGGGCCTCGCCGAGATCGTCAAATACGGCGTCATCGTCGACGCCGCCTTCTTCGGCTGGCTCGAGACGCACGTCGACGACCTGAAGCAGCAGGACGCCGCGGCGCTGACGCACGCGATCCGGCGCAGCTGCGAGATCAAGGCCGCCATCGTCGCCGAGGACGAGCGCGAGCAGGGCCGACGCGCGTTGCTGAACTTGGGGCACACGTTCGGGCACGCGCTGGAGGCGATCGGCAAGTACGAGCGCTGGCTGCACGGCGAAGCCGTCGCCGTCGGCATCGTGCTCGCGGCGCGCACATCGGCCGCGCTGGGCTGGCTCGCGACTCGCGATTGCGAGCGCATCGAGCGGCTTCTGACACGCGTGGGCTTGCCGACGTCGGCGCCGGGTGTCGACCCGGACGAGCTACTCCTGCACATGCGCGGCGACAAGAAAGCCGACCGCGCGGGATTGAAGCTCGTCTTGATCCGCGCACTCGGCTCAGCGCAAGTGACGCGCGCGCCGCCCGAGGACACGCTGCGTGCGGTGCTCGCCGAGCAGCTACAGTGACGGAGGCGCGCCGCGAGCTCGCCCCCTACGCTGCCACGGCCGCGCGCTCGCGCGGGCGTCGGTACGCCGAGCCGCCGCCGGCCCTCCGGACCGAGTTTCAACGCGATCGGGACCGCATCCTTCACTCCACGGCGTTCCGCCGGCTCGTTTACAAGACGCAGGTGTTCGTCAACCACGAGGGCGATCTCTACCGGACCCGCCTCACGCATTCGCTCGAGGTGGCGCAGATCGCACGCACGGTTGCGCGCGCGCTCGATCTCAACGAGGACCTCGTCGAAGCCATCAGTCTCGCCCACGATCTCGGCCACACTCCGTTCGGCCATGCCGGGCAGGACGCGCTCAACGACTGCATGAGGGGGCTCGGCGGCTTCGAGCACAACTTGCAGTCGCTGCGAGTCGTCGATCATCTCGAGGACCGCTACGCGGGCTTTCGTGGGCTCAATCTCACGTTCGAGACCCGTGAAGGCGTATTGAAGCATTGCTCGTTGAAGCATGCGCGCGAGCTCGGGGACGTAGGGAAGCGGTTCCTGGACCGAACGCAGCCGGGGCTCGAAGCGCAGCTCGCGAACATCGCCGATGAGATCGCCTACAACAACCACGATATCGACGATGGCCTGCGTGCCGGTCTCATCACGCTCGAGCAGCTCGCGGCTCTGCCGTTCTTCGCGGAGCCGCTCGAGCACATCGCACGGCAGCACCCGAAGCTCAAGCCGCAACTCACGGGCAGCGAAGTCGTGCGCGAGATGATCGGCCGGCTCGTCGCCGACCTCGTCACGGCGAGCGCGGCGGCCATCGAGGCCGCGGCGCCGCGGCACATCGACGACGTGCGCGCATTGCCGCACGGCTTGATCGAGCTCAGCCGCGAGCTCCGCGAGGCGCAGCTCGAGCTGAAGCGATTCCTACGCGACGCGCTCTATACGCACCCGCATGTTCGCGAGATGACCGAGCAAGCGCGCGCCACGATTCGGTACCTGTTCGAGTCGCTGACGGCGGACTACGGCCGTATGCCCGAGGAGCATGCGACCAATGCGAAGAAGCTCGCCGCCGCCGGCGACGAAACCGGCGCCGCCCGAGTCGTCGCGGACTACATCGCCGGCATGACGGACCGCTTCGCCTTGCAGACGCGGGAGGCGCTGCGCGCGGGCCGCTAGCGGCTGCTAGAATCCGTTCGTGGTCACCGCCGTCCCTGCAACGTCGCGCCGCATCGCGAACCGCGAGCGGTTGATCTTCGCGCTCGACGTTCCCGACCTCGGCGGGGCAAAAGACCTCGTCTTACGGCTCGGCGACAGCGTGGTGTTCTACAAGATCGGCCTCGAGCTCGCGACGTCTCGGCATTACTTCGAGTTGCTCGACTGGCTTCTCGAGCGTGACAAAAAGGTCTTCGCGGATCTGAAGCTATACGACATCCCGGCCACGGTCGCGGCCGCCGTGCGGCAGCTCGCGCGCTGCGGCGCTGCCTTCCTGACCGTCCACGGCGACCGCGCGGTCGCCGAAGCCGCCGCGCAGGGCAAAGGCGACCAGCTGAAGATCCTCGCCGTGACCGTGCTCACGAGCGTCGCACCCTCGGACCTCGCCGAGATGGGCATCGCGCTGACCGTCGAAGAGCTCGCGCTGCGACGCGCTCGCCAGGCCGTCGCGGCCGGCTGCGACGGCGTGATTGCCTCCGGTCTCGAGGCCGCGGCGCTGCGCGCGGCATTGGGCGCCGAGGCGTTGATCGTGACCCCCGGTATCCGGCCGGCCGGCGGCGCGCGCGGCGACGACCAGCGCCGCGTCGTCACCCCGACGCTGGCGCTTCGTTCCGGCGCCGATCACATCGTCGTCGGCCGCCCCATCCGCGATGCGTCCGACCCGTATCGGGCTGCCTCGGCAATCCAAGAGGAAATTGCCGGCGTGTTTGGATGAACGGCCGGCCGGCCGTGCCGAGCGCAGAGGATCCCGGGCTCGTACGCCGCTTGCGACGCACGCGCCTGTTCGCGACGGCGCTGCTCGGCGTCATGGCCGTCATCTATGCCGGCACGACTTGGCTCGCGAGCCCGTCGCTGTTCGTCGGAGCGATCCGCGCCTTCGCCGAGGCCGCGCTCGTCGGCGGGCTCGCCGACTGGTTCGCAGTGACTGCGCTCTTTCGCCGACCGTTGGGCTTGCCGATTCCGCACACGGCGATCGTACCGGAGCGCAAGAACCAGATCGGCCGCGCGCTCGCAAGGTTCATTCGCGACCACTTCCTCGTCCGCGAGGCCGTCGAACGGCGGCTCGCACGTGCCGATCTCGCCGCGCGGCTCGGCGCCTGGCTGGAGGACAGCGGCAACGCGACGCGCGTGGGCCGCGATCTCGGCCAAGCGCTCGCGTGGGCGTTGCGTGAAGACGGCGGCGGCGGCGAGCTCCGCGGCGCGCTCGGCGCAACGTTGCGCTCGGCCTTCGACGACGTGCCCGTCAACCGCGCCGTCGCCACGGTGCTCGAGGTATTGACGACGGGCGAGCGCGCCGACCGCATCATCGATCAGCTGCTCGCGTTCGGCCGCAGCGAGCTCGAAAAGAACCGCGTGACGATTCGGGTGCGGATCCATGAGCAGAGCCCGTGGTGGTTGCCGAAGTTCGTCGACCAGGAGATCTTCGACAAGATCGTCGGCGGCCTCGAGGAGCTGCTCGACGCGATGGCCGCCGACGCGACGCATCCCGCGCGCGGCGAGATCAAGGCGCGTCTCTCATCGCTGCAGGACGCGCTTGCGGCCGATCCCGAGCTCGCCGCGAGGAGCCGCGCGCTGAAAGACGAGCTGGTGTCGCACCCGGCCGTCAGAAGCTACGCGTTCGAGCTCTGGCAGCGCTTACGCGCCGAGCTGGCCGATGCGCTGGCGGACGCAGCCTCGCCGTTGACGCAGGGTCTGACGCGCGAGATCGGCGCGCTCGGCGCGCGCCTCCGAGCCGACGACAAGCTAGCGGCCGAGCTCGACGACTGGCTCAAGCAGCTGCTGTTGCACGTCGTAGATAATTATCGCGACCCGTTGAGCGAGATCGTCTCCGAAACGATCGAGAGCTGGGACGCGGCCGCGACGTCGCGCCGCATCGAGCTCAACATCGGAACGGATCTGCAATTCATCCGAGTCAATGGCACGCTCGTCGGCGGCCTCGTCGGGCTCGCGCTCTACTTCGGCGGCTTGCTCGCCTGACTTGCCTCGCGCTCCTTGAGCGCACGCCTGAGCACCTTGCCTACGTTCGACTTGGGCAGCTCGTCGAGGAACTCGACGTGCCGCGGCACCTTGTATCCCGTCAAGCTGCGACGCGCATGCGCGAGGACGTCGGCCGCCGTCAGCTTCTCGTCACCGCGCACGACGAACAGCTTGACGGCTTCGCCCGACTGCGCGTCCGGCACGCCGATCGCGGCCGCTTCACGCACACCATCCTGCAGCGTCGCGACGTCCTCGATCTCGTTCGGAAAGACCTTGAACCCCGACACGACGATCACGTCCTTGATCCGGTCCTCGATGAAGAGATACCCGTTCGCGTCGAACCGGCCGACGTCGCCCGTGCGTAGCCAGCCGTCGCCGAATAGGACTTTCGCGGTTTCATCGGGCCGCCCCCAATAGCCGGCCATGACTTGCGGGCCGCGCGCACAGATCTCGCCGAGCTCGCCCGGTCCAAGCTCGCGGCTGTCCTCGTCGAAGATCGCGACTTCAGTCGACGGGAACGGCACGCCGACGGAGCCGTTGAACTCCTTCAGGTGTAATGGATTGCCGCTCACGATTGGCGAGGCTTCGGTCAGGCCGTAGCCCTGCGCGATCATGATGCCCGTGACTTTGTGCCAGCGTGCAGCGACGTCGCGCTGCACGGCCATCCCGCCGCCCATCACGACGCGCAACGCCGAAAAGTCGAGCGCGGCGAACCCCGGGGTGTCGAGCAGCGCGTTGAACAGCGTATTGACGCCGGTCATGAACGCGAATCGGTGCTTCCGTAGCAGAGCGACAAAGCCCTTGAAGTCGCGAGGATCCGTGATCAGCAGGTTATGCGCGCCGAGCTCGGCAAAGCAGAACAGGTTCGCCGTCAAGGAGTACACGTGATAGAGCGGCAAAGGCGTCACGAGAACGCCAGCGTCGACCGAATACAGCGGGCGCGCCCACGCAGCGGCCTGCAGTGTGTTCGCGACCATGTTGCGGTGCGTCAGCATCGCGCCCTTCGCCCGCCCCGTCGTTCCGCCCGTGTATTGAAGGAACGCGAGGCTGCTGCCTTCGAGCCGTGGCGGCGCATACGGCAGCGCCGCGCCGCGCGCGAGCGCAGCGCGATAGCCGATCGCGCCCGGAATGCGCCACGGCCGCACGAGCTTCTTGACGTGCTTGACGACGAAGTTGACGACGGCGCGCTTCAGCGCCGGGCAATGATCGCCGAGCTTCGTCACGATCACGGCTTCGAGCTTTGTACGCGGCAGCGCCCCCGCCACGGTGTGCGCGAAGTTCTCGAGCACGACGATGACGCGCGCGCCGCTGTCGACGAGCTGGTGCTCGAGCTCGGGCGCCGTGTACATCGGATTGACGTTCACGGCGACCATGCCGGCCCGCAAAATTCCGAACAGCACGACCGGCGACTGCAACGAGTTCGGCAACATGATCGCGACGCGATCGCCGGGCTTCAGGCCCGGCACGGCCTGCAGATATGCGGCAAACCCGCGCGACAGACGCTCGACCTCGGCGAACGTCATCGTCGTCCCGAGATTCGTGAATGCCGGCTGCGCGGCGAACCGCGTGAAGCTCGCTTCGAGCAACGCGACGAGCGATTGATAGCTATCGGGGTCGATCTCGGCCGGGACTCCCGGCGAATACGCTGCGAGCCAGCGCTTAGCCGTCATCGCGCGGCTTCAGCAACGGGCCTAGCACGCGCCACATGTTCGCAAACACGATTTCCTGGCCCGCGGCGTTCGGATGGATCCCGTCGGCCTGCATGAGCTCGCGATTCAGAGCGACGCCCTCGAGAATGAACTCGACGAGCGGTGCGTCGAAGCGCGCGGCGAGCTCGGGATAAACGGCCGCGAGCGATCGCCCGTAGGTCTGACCATAGTTCGGCGGCATCTGGATGCCCGCGAGCACGACGTCGGCTCCGCTTCCCTTGGTGAGCTCGATCATCTTCGCGAGGTTGTCGCGCAGCGCCGCGATCGGTTGCCCACGCAGCCCGTCGTTGCCGCCGAGCTCGATGACGACGAGCTCGGGATCGTGGGCCTCGAGCAAGCGAGGCAGGCGCGCGAGGCCACCCGCTGAGGTATCGCCCGCAATGCTGGCATTCACTACCTGATATCCGTAACCTTCCGTTCGCAGGCGATCCTCGAGCATCGCGACCCAGGACTGCTCGGCGGCTATCCCATAGCCGCTGCTCAAGGAGTCGCCCACCACGACGATGGTTTGCCCGGCGCCATGCGCAGCCGGAAGGCATACCACGGTCAGCGCAAGCAAGGCGGCAAGGCGTTTGAAAATGAGCACCGGCGAGTTCCTGTTACGAGCCGAAAACCTCACGAAAAAGGTTAGCAGCCCCGAGGGTGAGCTGACCATCCTCGATTCCGTCAATATCGACGTGCCGCGCGGCCACACGGCCGCGATCGTCGGGCCGTCGGGCGCCGGCAAGTCTACGCTGCTCGCGCTGCTCGCGGGCCTCGACGAGCCGACGTCGGGACAAGTATGGCTGAACGGCGCGGAGCTCACCGCGCTCGATGAAGACGGCCGCGCCGGCCTGCGCAACCGCGAGGTCGGTTTCGTTTTTCAATCATTTCACCTGTTGCCGTCGCTGACGGCGATCGAGAACGTGCTGCTGCCGCTCGAGCTCGCCGCGACGCCCAACGCGTCGGCGCGTGCGCGCCAAGCGCTCGTCGACGTTGGCCTCGAGCATCGCCTGCGTCACTATCCGAAGCAGCTCTCGGGTGGCGAGAAGCAGCGCGTCGCGATCGCGCGCGCGTTCGTGACCGGGCCGTCGCTGCTGTTCGCCGATGAGCCGACGGGCAACCTCGACAACAAGACGGGCGCGAAGATCCTCGACATGTTGTTCGAGTTGAACGCGGCCGCCGGCACGACGCTCGTGCTCGTGACTCACGACCTCGACGCCGCCGGCCGCTGCCGACAACTCATCGAGCTCGCGGGCGGCAAGGTCGTGAACGGCGGATAGCCGAGGCGGTGAAGCCCTTCACTCGCTCCTGAGAGCAATCACGGCATCGACTCGAGCCGCACGCCGCGCCGGCAGGTAGCACGCAAGGAATGCGACACTCGCGAGCAGCATCGCTACCGCACCGAACGTGAGGGGATCATGCGCGCGCACGCCGTAGAGCATCGACTCCAGCAAGCGCGTGAGGCCGAGTGCAGCGACGAGGCCCGCGGCGAGGCCAATCCCGGTGACCAGTGCCGCGCGACGCAGCATCAAGCGGACGACGTCGCTCGACTGGGCGCCCAATGCCATTCGAACACCGATCTCGGCCGTTCGCTGAGCGACGCTCTGCGCTACCACGCCGAAAATGCCGATCGCCGTTAGAAACAGCGCTAGGAACGCGAACGCGCCGAGCAGCCACGCGCCGGCGCGCGTGCGCCACATCGCGTCAGCGACGCGCGCTTCCATCGTTTTGATCTCGGCTAGCGGCAACGTTGGATCGAGAGCGCGCACCTCGCGCGAAATCGCATTCGCAAGGCCCTCGGCAGGCAGGCGGCTCTCTACGAACAGCTGCATGCGCGACCGATAGGATTGCGCCAGCGGAACGTACGCGTCCGGAGTCGCCGCGCTTTCGATCGTGCGGTAGCGAGCGTCCGCGACGACGCCGATGACTTCGGCGCCATCCTGGAATCCGCCTTGATGCACGGCTACGACCTTGCCGATCGGGGTTTCATTAGGCCAGTACGCGCGGGCGGCGGCCTCGTTGATCAGCACGACCTTCGGACCATTGGGCCGGTCGCGGTCGTCGAAGCCTCGACCCTCGAGCAGCGCGATGCCGAGCGTCGCAAAATACTCGGGTGTCGCCCAGTGCATGCCGATGAGCCCGAAGTCATCACGCTGCGGATCGATGAACGTCACACGGGTTTGGTTGCAGCCGCCCGTCACCGGAGCACAGCTGCCGAAGCCTGCCGATTCGATGCCGGGGACCGCGCGAACCCGCTCTAAAAGCCGATCGTAGAATGCGCCGCCCTGCTGTGCGTCGTAGCTCGCGTCGGGCAGTTCCAGCCGCACCGTGAGAACGCCGGTGGGATCGACTCCGAGCGCCGTTCCCTGCAACTGCCACGCGCTGCGCACCATCAATCCTGCGCCCGCGAGCAGCACGAGCGCGAGCGCGACCTGGGCGACTATCGGAGCCGTGCGCACTGCGAGCTCGCGACGGCGACCGTGCCATCCTACGGCGCTGCCTGCGGTCTTCAACGCGTCGATCGGTTGGAGCGACGACGCCTGCAACATCGGGACGAGGGAAACCAGCGCGGCCGTCACGACCGTCACGCCGAACGTGAACAGCAGGGTCGCACCGTCGAGCCCCACCATGCTCGCGCCGATGCGCGTCAACCCGGCGGCGCCGACAATCCGCTGCTCCCCCGGCGCGAAAGAGGAACGAAAGAAGACGTCGGGGTCGGGCAGCAATATCGCCGCCGTCGAGAGCAGCAGGTCGGCGATCGCCAAGCCCGCCACGGCGCCGAACGCCGCCAGCAGCATGCTTTCGATGAAAAATTGCCGGCCTATGCGGCCTCGGCTCGCCCCCAGCGCGACGCGGATCGCGACCTCGCGGCGCCTCTCGATCGTTTTCGCAAGGAGCAAGTTTGTGAGGTTGACGCACGCGATCAACAGCACGAACGCCACCGCGCCGAGCAACACGAGCGACGCGCGGCGAAGATCGGTGTCGACGCGCGACGCATACAGAGAGACGGCGTTTGCGCTCTCGCGGTCCGCATCGGGCGCGTCTGCGGCGTACTCGGCCCACACCTGATCACCGGTCACGCGGGCATTCGCGATGGCCGCTTCCTCCGACACGCTCGCATTGCGGCGCGCGACGAGCATATAACCGTGCGAAAACGGCTGGCTGAGATCCTCCGGATCCGCTTGGGCGAGCGGCAACCACACGTCGGAGTTGCCGCTCAAGCCGCTGAAGCCAGGCGGCAAGATGCCGACCACAGTGTGAGGCGTCGCATCCACTTGGATCGTGCGCCCGATGATCGCGCGATCGCCGCCGTAGCGATTCTGCCAAAGAGCGTAACCGAGAATTGCGACCGGAGCGCCGCCGACGCGGTTCGCCTCGTCGTAGGTAAAATCACGGCCAAGAATCGGCTGTAAGCCGAGCACCGCGGCGTAGCTTTCGGTGATGATTTCGCCGCGCACGTGCTGCGGATCGTCGTCGCCCGTGAGGTTGAATTCACGCTCCGCGAAGAGTGCCCAGGCGTCGAAAGATCGCTGGTTGTCGGCGAAACTGCGGTACTTCGGATACGACCACACCATTTCGCGGTAGGCGCCGGGCCCTCCGAGCGGTCGGGCAGGAGCATGTTCACGAGCATCAAGCGCTCGGCGTCGCGGAAGGGCAGTGGCTTCAACAGGACCGCGTTGACGACCGAGAACATCGCGGTGTTCGCACCGATTCCAAGCGCGAGCGTTGCAATGGCGACGGCCGCGAAACGCGGTGCGCGACCGAACGATCGCACGGCATGCCAGATTTCTTGCCTAATCGCTGTCATGTCCGGCCCTCCCCCCGGAGAGCGCGTCGCAACAATCGTGCCACTCGCCTGGCTGTCGTAACGCCTTCATTCCTGGGCAATACCGGTGGCCGCTCGAATGCCGGGGACTGAAAGTCGGTCCCGAAAACGCGCCGCGTTGTCGCGCAGCCGGGACGTCCGCGCGGCGCCGGCTGGCCGTTCGCGACAAAAGCCTTAGCCGGTGCCCTGCATCGCGTGTGCGATGCCGTTGATGCTCGCCGTCAGCGCTTGCAACACCGCGCCGTCCTGGCGGCCGCCGGCGCGCCAGCGCTCGAGCAGGTCGACCTGTAGAAAGCTCATCGGATCGACGTAAGGGTTCCGCAAACGAATCGCGCGCCGCAGCGTGCGCGACGCCTCGAGCAGCTCGTTCTGGCGCGTGAGCCGGAGGACGAGGTCAACACAGCTGCGGTACTCGCGGCGGATCGCGGGGAAGAACTTCTCATGCCGCTCGCCGGCGAGCAGCGAATAGCGCGCTGCGACGTCCAAGTCCGCCTTTGCGAGCGCCGACGCGACGTCGGCTAGGAGCACGCGGAAGAAATGCCATTGCTCGAACATCTCGACGAGCACGTCTTCGCCATGGACGTCGATCGCACGCTTCAGCCCCGTCGCGACGCCATACCAGCTCGGCAACAAGCAGCGGCTCTGGGTCCAGGCGAACACCCACGGGGCTGCGCGCGGCTCCGTGATCGAATCGCTGACGTGCTCGGCGCGCTCCGAGCGACTGCCGATCCGCTCGATGACGTCGATCGGCGTGGCGGCCCTGAAGTACTCCATGAAGTCGTCGGGATCCGAGAGCAAGCCTTGGTACGCGCCGCGGCTCGCGACGGCGATCTCTTCCATGATCGACTGCCAGCGCGCTTCGGCGGGGTTCTCGGGCGGCGGCCGCACCGTGACGAGCAGCACGGCCGAGAGAAGCTGCTCGAACGTCCGCAGCGCGATTCCGCGCAAGCCGTATTTCGTGTTGATGTTCTCGCCTTGCTCCGTCATCCGGAGCCGGCCCGAGATCGCGCCGCGCGGCGCCGCCAACACTGCCTCGTGCTGCGCGCCGCTGCTGCGGCTCACGGTGCCGCCGCGGCCGTGAAACACCGTCAGCTCGACACCATGCCGCGTCATCGTCTCGACGAGCGCTTGCTGCGCCTTCTGCAGGCTCCAGCGCGTGGCCGCGATGCCGCCGTCGCGGTGGCTGTCGGAGTAGCCGAGCATGACGATCTGATGGTCGCCGCGCGTGCGCAAATGCTCGCGATAAAGCTTGTCGCGCAGCAGGCGCTCCATGATCTTCGGCGCGCGCTCGACGTCCTCGCCCGTCTCGAAGAGCGGCGCGATGTCGAGCGGCACCGCTTCGCCTTTCCAGCCCGAGATGGCCCCACTTGGCGAGCAGCAGCACGGACAGAACGTCGTCTGGACCATGAGCCATGCTGACGATGTACGGGCCTATCGACTCGCGGCCGTACTTGCGCCGGCAATGGGCGATCGTTTGAAAGACGGCGAGCGTTCGGCGCGCCTCCGATGTCAACGCGCCGAGCGGCGACTCGCGCCGCTCGAGCGCCTCCTCGAGCCGGCGCGCGCGCTGCTCGTCGTCGTCGGCGAGCCAGCCGCGCTCTTGCAGCGCCTCGCCGATGACGCGCCGGTGCACGAGCGCGTTCTGGCGAATGTCGACGGTAGCCAGGTAAAAGCCGAACGTCCGCACGCGTCGCAGCAAGCGGCGCACGGCGAACAAGCCCGCGTTGCGGCCCTTGTTCGCGCGTAAGCTGTCGGCCAACAGCTCGAGATCGGCGACGAGCTCGTTCGGCGATTCGTACGGGAACGCGTGGTCGTCGTAGGTCGCTTTGAGCCGCGCGGCCACGAGACGCAGGTAAGCGCGATACGGCATCTGCCGATGGCGAGACGGCAGCGACGCCGCGGCTTCGGGGAAGTGCCCCGCATAAAGCTCCGTGCGCCGCTTGATCTCGTCGGATACGCCGACGCGGCCCAAGCCCTGGCTCAAGTGCGCCGCGAGCTCTCCGCATTCGCGGTAATAGAGGTCGAGGACGAGCGCGCGTTGCCGCGCGAGCGTTTGCCGAATGCTTTTCGCCGTGACGTGCGGATTGCCGTCCATGTCGCCGCCGACCCAAGTGCCGAATTGCACGACGATCGGTACCCGCACGCCGCCGCGTTCGGGAAACGCAGCTGCGAGCGCACTCTCGAGGCTTTCGTAGAGTGGCGGTACGACGCGGTAGAGGACGTCGGTCAGAAAGAACAGCACGTGCTCGGCTTCGTCGCGTAGGCGAATGCCTTCGTCCAAGCCCTCCACCGTCTGCCAACCCGTCGTCATTTCCTGGCGAATCTGGCCGAGCGTTGCTTCGAGCTCGTGCGGCGTGAGGTACGGGTCCATCATTTCGACGAGATGCCGCGCGATGTTGTGATCTTTGCGCAGCAGTGTGCGCCGCGTGACTTCCGTCGGATGCGCCATGAACACCGGTTGGACCAGGATTGCCGCCAGCGCGCGCTCGAGCTCGTCGCCGTCGACGCCTTCGGCTTTGAGCCGCTGCAGGATGTCGACGAACCCGAATGGCTGAGGCGCGCTGGCGTCGCGCAAGTACGCCCGGCGGCGGCGGATCCGGTGCACCTTCTCCGCCATGTTGACCATCTGGAAGTAGGTCGAGAACGCGCGGATGAAATCGCGCGCCGTGCTCGGCGCCAACGACGCGAGCAGCAGCTTCAACTCGCCGTACGCCGCCTGGTCGCCTTCGCGGTGCGCGATCGCGAGCTTGCGTGCCGTCTCGACGAGGTCAAATAGCGCCTCGCCGCCTTGCTCGCGCACGAGCTCCCCGACGAGCTCGCCGAGCCGATGCACGTCCTCGCGCAGCGCGCGATCCTTCTCCGCGAAAAAGATATTCGCGCGGATCGTGCGGGAGGTCGACGAGGACATGGCGGCGAGTTTACCGCAGCCCAGGGGATCTCCTTGCGCTCGACGCTCCAGAACGAGTCGCGGCAGAGGCGCAATCAGGCGCCTTGAACACCCCGGCCGCCGCGGCCAACGGCTGCGTATCGCCTTGAACACCGGCATCATGGCGAGCGGACGGGCCAGCCGCGCTTGTCACGGCCCGCCGGCGGGCGGCATAGTCCAGCGGCGCGCCGCGACGCACGCGGTGAACCGCAGGAGATTCGGGTGGCAAGTATTGTTCGACGGCGCGTGGCCAGACGCGCCCTGGCGGTGTCGGCGCTGTGGCTCGCGAGCGGCGCGGCGGCCGGCGAATGGTGGGCGCCTGGCGACGGCCGGCCGATGCCGGTCGAGGCGTATTACCCGAACCAGGCCGGCGCGCTCGGAATCCTGAACATCGCAGGGACGATCGATACGCGCGGGCACCCGTTCTTCGAGCCGCTCGGGGCGAACGGCCGTGCGTGCGTGACCTGCCATCAACCCGCCGACGCCATGGCGCTGTCCGTCGCGACCGTGCGCGAGCGTTGGGACGCGACGCGCGGGCAGGATCCGCTGTTCGCTGCGTCCGACGGGCGCAATTGCCCACATTTGCCGGAAGGCGATCCTGCCGCGCACTCGCTGCTGCTGGCGCGCGGCCTCGTCCGCGTCGCGCTGCCGTGGCCGCCCCGCGACTCGGTGGGCGCGCCGCTGCCCGTCGAGTTCACGCTCGAGGTCGTCCGCGATCCGCCGGGCTGCAACACGCATCCCACGTACGGCCTCATGTCGGCGCAGCCGACGGTGTCCGTCTATCGGCGCCCGCGCCCTGTCGCAAACACGAAGTATTTGACGCACAACAATTTCGGCGTCGGGCCGTTCATCGCGAAGAGCGGCTTGCCGGCCGTCCGCGATCCCGACACGGGATTGCCGACGAGCATGAACATGATGGCCGACGCGCGCGTGACGACGCTGAAGGCGCAAGCCGTCGACGCGGCGCGCACGCACCTCGGACTACCGAACGGGCTCGCGGCCGCGGAGCTCGAGCGCATCGTCGGCTTCGAGCAGCAGATCTACGCGGCTCAGGCGCGTGATCTCGTCGCGGGCGACCTGACGTCGGGCCCGCCCGGCTTCGGTCCGCGCAACCTCGCCGAGGCGCCGGCCGGCGTGCTCGGCAACAACACGACGCGCTGGGTCTTCCCGCTCGGCGACGCGTGGCAGCAATCGCAAGGCGGCAGCGGTGCCGAGGCGGAAGCGGAGGCCGACGCGCGCGCCGCGATCGCGCGCGGCCACGACGTGTTCATGTTCCGGACGTTCTTCATCCGCGACTCGATGCACTTGAACAGCGTCGGACTCGGCAATCCCGTCAAACGTACCTGCTCGACGTGCCACGGCATGCACATGACGGGCATGGACGTCGCGAACGGCTGGATGGACATCGGCACGACGAACCTGCCGTGGGCGCGCGAGGCGCCACTGAACCCGTGGACGAGCGAAGCGCCGCAGCTGCCGCTGTTCAAGGTCACGTGCCATGCCAGCGTCGCGCCGCACCCGTTCTTGGGGCGCGTGATCTACACGCAGGACCCGGGGCGCGCGCTCGTCTCCGGCAAGTGCAACGACGTCGGCGCGATCGTCATGCAGCAGTTCCGAGGGCTCGCTGCGCGCGCCCCGTACTTCTCGAACGGCTCAGCCGCGACGCTGCGCGAGCTCGTCGACTTCTACGATCGGCGCTACTCGATCGGCTACTCCGAGCAGGAAAAGCGCGACCTAATCGCGTTCTTGGGGGCGTTATGAAGGCGATGCGCGGCGCGTTGCTGCTGGCGGCGCTCGCTACGGCGAGCGTCGCGGCGGACGATGTTCCGGCCGAGCGGCGCAACTTCGTCGCCTGCCCGATCGTCCGCGACACGGCGTCCGTGCCGTGCTGGCTCGCCGAGCACGACGGCGAGCTCTACTTCCTGACGCTGCAGACCGACGTCAGCGCACCCGTCACGCCGCCGTGGCTCGGGCACCGCGTGCTCGTCGAAGGTGTCGCGGCGACCGATCGGCCGCGGATCTGTGGCGGCGTCGTGCTCGAGCCCGTCGTGCTGTCGGTGCTGCCCGAGCTCGACGCCTCGTGCAATACATTGCTGCCGGCCGAGGAGCGCTACAACCTGACGTTCGAGCCGCCGCGGCCGCCGGGCCCGAGCGCGGGCCGGCTCGCGTTCGCGGGCGCGGCACCGCCGCCGCCAGCAGAGCCGGCGCGCGCGTTCGAGCTGCGCTACGATTTCGATGGGCTCATCGTATTTCGCCACGCCGGCGAGCTGACGGCGATCCTCGACGCGGCGCGCGCGCGCGGGGCGCGCAGCGTCGCAATCACGGGCCATCGCGGCAACGTGCTGCTGTCGAACGGCACGACGCTCGCCGAGCAGCCCGCGATCGCGCGGCGGCGCGCCGAGCAAGTCGCCGAGCTGCTGCGGGGCGCCGGCCTCGCGGACGTCGAGTACCGCGTGCGCTGGCTCGACGAGCCAGGCGCCGCCGACGGCGATGACGCGGCGCTGCGCCGCGTCACGGTCGAGCTCGATCGCTGACAGCCAAGGAGGACTTGCAATGGGTTTCGCGCCGTCAACGATGCAACTGACGAGCTCGGCGTTCGCGCCCATGGCGCGAATTCCGCCGCAGTACACGGGCGAGGGCACCGATGTCTCGCCGCCGCTCGCGTGGCGCAACGCGCCGCCCGGCACGAAAGCGTTCGCGCTCGTGTGCCATGACCCCGATGCGCCGCTCGTGACGCCGGCCGCTTACGGCTTCACCCACTGGGTGCTCTACAACATCCCGGGCTCCGTAACGGAGCTGCGCGAGGCCGATAAGAGCTACACGAACGGCAGCAATAGCTTCGGCAAGCAAGGCTACGGCGGCCCGATGCCGCCCGAGCTACACGGCGTCCATCACTATTATTTCTGGCTACTCGCGCTGCGCGCCGACACGAAGCTCGCGGCCGGCCTATCGATGCAGGAGCTATTCGCGGCGATCGAGCCGCAAGTGCTCGGCATGAACCGCCTGATCGGGACGTACTCGCGCCCGGCTTGACCTCATCGGCGCCGGTCAGCGGTACGCTCGGGCCTGGAGGTTGAAGAGGTGGGCATAGCGGCCCTGCCGCGCGATGAGCTCTTCGTGCGTGCCCTGCTCGACGACGCGCCCTTCGTCTAGCACGACGATCTGATCGGCGTAGCGCACCGTCGAGAACCGGTGCGAGATCAGGATCGCGATCCGGTCGTGCGTCAGCGAGCGGAAGTGCTCGAAGATCTGCGCTTCCGTCTCGGCATCCATGGCCGCCGTCGGCTCGTCGAGCACGAGGATCTCAGCGCGCGTGCGCATGAAAGCGCGCGCGAGCGCGACGCGCTGCCACTGCCCGCCCGAGAGCTCCTGGCCGTTGTTGAACCAGCGGCCGAGCTGCGTCTCGAACGCGGCCGGCAACTGGCCGATGAAGTCCGCTGCCTGGCCCTTCGCGGCCGCCTCCTGCCACCGCTCGCGGTCGTCGAACGCCGCGACGTCGCCCGCGCCGATGTTTTCGCCGACCGTGAGCTGATAACGGTTGAAGTCCTGAAAGATCACCCCGATGCGCTGTCGCAGCGCGACGGGATCCCACTCGCGCAGATCGCGGCCCTGATAGCGCACGGTGCCGCGCGTCGGCGCATACAAGCCCGCGAGCAGCTTCACGAGCGTCGTTTTACCCGAGCCGTTCGAGCCGACGAGCGCAACGCTTTGACCGGGCCGTACGTGCAACGTGACGTCACGCAGCGCAGGCGTAGCGGCGCCTGGGTAGGCGAACGCCACTCCGTCGAATTCGATCCCGGCCCGCACGTCGACGCCCGTCGTCGCCGTCCCGTACGCGCCGGCGGACGGCTGCTCGAGGTAATCGTAGAGGTTCGAGAGATACAGGTTGTCCTCGTACATTCCGCCAATCGCGCTCAGCATCGCCGCGACGGCCGACTGACCTTGCCGGAAGAGCAGCAAGTACATCGTCATCTCGCCGAGCGAGATCGCGCCGTCGATCGTCGCGAACGCGATCCAGGCATAGGCGCCGTAGAACGCCGCGCTCGCGACGAGGCCGAGCACGAAGCCCCAGCCATCGCGGCGGACCGTGAGCCGCCTCTCCTCGTCATAGATGCGCCGGAAGATCTCGCGAAAACGCGCGAGCAGTCGCGCGCCGAGGTCGAACAGCTTGACCTCTTTGGCGTGATCCTCGCGCGCGAGCACGATCTCGAGATATCCCAGCATGCGGCGGTCGGGGCTGCGCCACTGAAACGCGCGGAAACGTTCGCCGGAGAAGCGCGTCTCGGCGATGAAGGCCGGCAATCCTGCCACGACGAGGATCGCGACGGCCCACGGCGAGAACGCGAGCAAGAGACCTGCATAGCTCGCGAGCGAGACGGCGTTCTGCGCGAGCGCGAACGTGCGATTCACGAGCGACAGCGGCCGGACCGACGCCTCCTGCCGCGCGCGATTCAGCTTGTCGTAGAGCTCCGAGTCCTCGAATTGCGCGAGCGTCAGCGTCAGCGCTTTGTCGAGAATCAAGAGGTTCACGCGCTGCGACAGCAGCACTCGCAGCAGCGAGTGGCAAAAGTTGATTCCGCGCTGTACGCCCGACAATGCGGCGACGAGCACGCCTTCGAGCGCAACGAGCCACAGCACACCGGCGTAGTCGGGCGCGCCACCCGCGCGATTCGCGTCGATCGCAGCGACTACGGCGTCGACGATGAGCTTGCCCAGGTACGCGACGCCGGCCGGCATGAGACCTCCGGCGAGCGTCAGTAACCCTAGCGAAATCGTAAGCCCGCGATGCGTCGACCAGACGAGCGCGATCGCTCGACGGCTGTAGCGCCAGAAGCCGAGGTAATCGTCGAGCGCTTGGCGGCCGGAACGTTTTTCCGCGGGCGCGAGCGGCGCGTGCCTACCAGTGTGAGAGCTCATTCATCCTTAACAATGCGTCCGGGCCTGGCCGGCTTGACCGGCAGGGAGGCCCCCGGACATACTGCCCGGCCATGAGCGGACGGCAAACTCATCCTGCCTGCAACGGCCGCTGGTGGCGAGTCTCACCGGCGAAGCGGGTAGTGCGCGCGTAGAAGACTCTCGTCCTCTCTCGACCCATGCAGACCCATCTTCGCGATTACCGGAGATGGGTTTTTGTTTTTGGGGTTCAAGTAGCTAAGGCAACAGCATCATGGAGTCACCGTTCGACATCGCCGCCGATCTCGATACGCCCGTATCGGCCTACATGAAGCTGAAGCCGTTCCGGCCGCGCTTTCTGCTCGAGAGCGTCGAGAGCGGCGAACGGCTCGCACGCTACTCGTTCATCGGCTTGGGAGAAGCTGTGACGCTCGAGCTCTATCCCGATCGGCTCACGGTCGACGGCAAGTCCGAGCGCCGGCCCGCGAACGCGGCCGAATGGCAAACGATGATGCGCGGCGCGGTCGAGCGCGCACCGCTCTTGAAGCCGCAAATCGACGGCATCCCGTTCGACGGCGGACTCGTCGGCACGACGGGCTACGACGTCGTGCGCTTCTTCGAGCGCCTGCCGCCGAACGCCGAAGAGCGCGACGGGCTGCCGCAGGCCGTCTACGTCGCGCCCGAGTCGCTGCTCGTGTTCGACCACCTCACGCGGCGCGTCGCGCTGCTGCATGCCGGCGACGAGCGCGACCGCCAGGCGTTGCGGACGGCCGTCGTCAAAGCGCTGCGCGGCGGCCTCGACGCGCCGGACCGGCCCGGCAAGTTCTCGGCGGCGCAGGCCAGCATGACGCAACGCGAGCACGCGGCGTCGGTGTTGAAGGGTCAGGCGCACATCAGGGCAGGCGACATCTATCAGATCGTGCTGTCGGTCCGCTTCGCGGGCCGCACCGATCTCCATCCGTTTCAGACCTATCGCGGCCTGCGTCTCCTGAATCCCTCGCCGTACATGTACTTCTTCGAGCTCGGCGGCCTATGTGTCGCCGGTTCTTCTCCCGAAGCGCTCGTGCGACTCACGGGCCGAACCGCATCGTTGCGGCCGATCGCAGGCACACGGCCGCGCGGGCTCACACCGGAGCACGACCTCGCGCTCGAGCACGAGCTGCTCGCGGATCCGAAGGAGAATGCCGAGCACGTCATGCTCGTCGATCTCGCGCGAAACGATTTGGGCCGCGTCGCGAGCTCCGGGTCCGTGCACGTCGACCCGTACCGCAAGATCGAGCGATACAGCCACGTCATGCACATCGTCAGCGGCGTGCAGGGGCTCGTCGCTCCGGGGCGCGACGCGTTCGATCTGTTCGCGGCTGCGTTCCCGGCCGGCACGCTCGTCGGCGCGCCGAAGGTCCGCGCGATGCAGCTGATCGCCGAGCTCGAGCCCACGGGCCGCGGGCTGTACGGCGGCACGGTCGGCTACTTCGCGAAGAACGGCAACATGGACCAGGCCATCACGATCCGCACGATGGTGTTCGACGGTGACGAGTACAGTTTTCAGGCGGGGGGCGGCATCGTCGCCGACAGCTCGCCGGAAATGGAATATCAAGAGGTGCTCGCGAAGAGCGCGATCCTGCGCCGTGCCCTCGAGCTCGCCGAGGAGGGACTATGAGCGTGCGCCTCCTGCTCATCGACAATTACGACTCCTTTACTTACAACCTCGTCCAGGCATTCCTCGTGCTCGAGGCCGAGGTGCTCGTCTACCGCAACGATGCGCTGACCGTGGACGAGGCGAAGAAGCTGAAACCGACGCACCTCGTCATCTCGCCGGGACCGGGCCGGCCCGACGACGCCGGCAGCTCGCTGACGATGATCGGCGCCTTCGCAGGCTCCATCCCCGTGCTCGGCGTGTGCTTGGGCCATCAAAGTATCGTCCAGCACTTCGGCGGCGAGATCATCGGCGCGGCAGCGCTCATGCACGGCAAGACTTCGATCGTCCAGCACGACGGCGCCACGATCTATCGCAGGCTGTCGAACCCGTTCGAGGTCGGCCGGTACCACTCGCTGGCCGCGAATCGCGAGAGGATGCCGCCGGACCTCGTCGTCACGGCGCGCACCACCGACGGCGAGATCATGGGCGTGCGGCACCGCAAGCTCGACGTCGAGGGTGTGCAATTCCATCCCGAGAGCGTGTTGACGCCCGAAGGGCCGCGGCTCTTGCAGAACTTCCTGTATCCATGAGCGTCGAGGCGCCGCAATTGCTCGAGCGCCTGCTGCGCGGCGAGAGCCTCGACGAGACGACGGCGGGCGAGCTGCTTCGCGTGCTGGCCCGCGGTGAGCTTGCGCCGGCGCTCGCGGGCGCGCTGCTCGCCGCGCTACGCGCGAAGGGCGAGACGGCGGACGAGATTCGCGGCTTTGCGCGCGCGATGCGTGAGCTCGCGCTACGGCCGGCCATCCCACCGGGCGCCTACGTCGATATCGTCGGCACGGGCGGCGACGGGTCGGGGAGCTTGAACTTGTCGACGGGCGCGTCGCTGCTCGCAGCCGCGAGCGGGCTGCCCGTCGTCAAGCACGGCAACCGCTCCGTATCGAGCAAGAGCGGCAGCGCCGACGTGCTCGCCGCGCTCGGGCTGCCGATTCCGCTCGACGAGGCCGCGGCCGGAGCGTGCCTCGCGCAGTGCGGCTTCACGTTCCTCTTCGCTCCGCACTATCACCCGGCGACGAAGAACATCGCCGCCGTGCGCCAGGCGCTCGGCGTGCGGACGGTGTTCAACATCCTGGGGCCGCTCGCGAATCCGGCCGCGCCGCCGTTCCACGTCATCGGCGCTTTCAGCGACGCGATGGCCGCGAGCATGGCCGACACGCTGGCCGGTCTGCCGATGACGCGCGCGTTCGTCGTGCACGGCGAAGCCGGCTGGGACGAGGCGACACCGGCCGGCCCGTTCGTCTGCTACGACGTACGCCCGCGCCGCGTCGAGCGTACGCTGCGCGACCCTCTCGATGCCGGCGTCGAGCGCTGCACGCTCGACGACTTGCGCGGCGGCGACGCGGCAAGCAACGCAGCACGCCTCCGCGAAGCGCTCGCGGGCCGCGACACGGCCGCGCACCGCGACGCGCTCGTTCTCGGGTGCGCGCTGGCGCTCGAGGTTACGGGCATGGAGCCCAATGCACGCAAGGCAGTCTCGCGCGCGCGCAGAGTTCTCGCGAGCGGCGCCGGCGCGCGACTGCTCGACCGCATCGCAACGTTCGCGAAGGGGCGCAACGTATGACGTTTCTTGCGCGCATGGCCGAGTCGAGCCGCGGGCGAGTCCGCGCCGCGCGAGAGCTCGAAAGCGAGTCCGCTCTCGAGCGGCGTGCGCTCGCCGCAGCCGCCGCGCCGCCGCTTAACCTCGACCGCTTCGACATCTTCGCAGAGCTCAAGCTGCGCTCGCCAGCCGCCGGCGGCCTCGCCGGCGGCGACTTCGACAAAAGCGCGCAGCTCACGAGCTACGCTCGCGGCGGCGCAGCCGCCGTCTCGGTGCTGACGGAGCCCACGGAATTTCACGGCGAGCTCGCGCATCTCGCCGACGCGGCCCGGCTGCTCGCCGGCGAGCGGCTTCCCACGATGCGCAAGGACTTCTTGACCGATCCCTATCAAGTGCTCGAAGCGCGCGCGGCCGGCGCGGGCGGCGTCCTGGTGATCGTCGCGATGCTCGACGACGCGACGGTGCGCGCGCTCGTCGACTGTGCGCGCCGCTGCGGGATGTTCGTGCTGCTCGAGGCGTTCGACCGCGTCGATCTCGAGCGGCTTGCGGCGTACGATGTGCCGCCGTCGCCTGGCCCGCCGATCCTCGCAGGCGTGAACTGCCGCGACCTGCGCGACCTCCAAGTGCGTTTCGAGCGCTTCGCCGAGCTCAGCTCCCACCTGCCGCGGCACCTGCCGACGGTCGCCGAGAGCGGCATCGGCAGCGCGGTGCAGGTCGAGGCCGTGGCGAAGAGCGGCTATCGGCTCGCCCTGATCGGCTCGGCGCTGATGCGCTCCGCGGAGCCGGTGAGAGCGCTCGAGGATTTGCTCGCCGCGGGTCGCGCGGCAGTCACAAGGAGGAAGGCCCGATGTTCGTGAAGATCTGCGGCTTGAATAGCGGTGAGGCCGTGGAGGCCGCCGTCGCGGCCGGCGCCGATGCGCTCGGGTTCGTCTTTGCCGAGTCGCCGCGGCAGGTCACGGCGGAACAAGCGAAAGCGCTCTGTGCGGGCGTGCCCGCACACGTCGCGCGCGTCGCCGTGATGCGCCACCCGCACAAGGCGGACTGGGAGCGCGTCATCGAGGTTTTCGAGCCGACCTGGCTGCAGACCGATGCCGAGGATTTCCGCTGGATCAAATTGCCCGCGAGCTGCGCGCCACTGCCCGTCTATCGCGACGCCAACGCCCCGGCGGACTCGGACCTGCCGGACCGCCTGCTGTTCGAAGGCACGCACAGCGGCAGCGGCCGCGTCGCCGACTGGGACGAGGCGAGCGGCCTCGCGCGCGTCGCCGAGGTCATCCTCGCGGGCGGCTTGACCGCCGACAATGTCGCCGACGCCGTGACTTTCGTGCGTCCCTGGGGCGTCGACGTCTCGAGCGGCGTCGAGCGCGCCCGTGGCGAGAAAGACCCTGTCAAAATACGGGAATTCGTCGCCCGCGTGCGGGCGATCGACGAGGGCAGGGATGCCCGAGGTAGAGCAACGCCGGGAGCGGTTGCCGACGAGGGCAGGGATGCCCGAGGTAGAGCAACGCCGGGAGCGGTTGCCGAGGAGTGAGCATGGAAACGAAGGAACGAGAGGCGTTGCTCGCGGCACTGCTCGAGGGGAGGCTGCCCGACCGCAACGGGCGCTTCGGCCCGTTCGGCGGCCGCTATGTGCCCGAGACCTTGATGCCGGCGATCGAGCGCCTCATGCACGGCGTCGACCATATCTTGCCGTCGAAGGAATTTCAGGCCGCGCTCGCGCGCGAGCTCGCAGGCTGGGCCGGCCGCCCGACGGCGCTGACGTCCGTGCCCTCGCTCGGGCGGCGCTGGGGCGCCGACGTCTGGCTCAAGCGCGAGGACCTCGCGCACACGGGCGCGCACAAGATCAACAACGGCATCGGCCAAGCGTTGCTCGCGAAGGCGTTGGGTGCGACTCGTGTCGTCGCGGAGACGGGCGCCGGCCAGCACGGAGTCGCATCCGCCGCGGCCTGCGCGCGGGTCGGTTTGCCGTGCACGGTATACATGGGCGAGATCGATGTCGCACGGCAGGCTCCGAACGTCGAGCGTATGCGCCGCTTCGGCGCGACCGTCGTCGCAGTGAAATCCGGCGACCGGACACTACGCGCCGCGATCGACGAAGCGATTCGCGACTGGGTGTCGGATCCCGTCGGCACGTACTACTTGCTCGGCTCGGCGATCGGACCGCATCCGTATCCGTATCTCGTGCGGCAACTCCAGGCCGTCATCGGCCGCGAGGCGCGCGCGCAGATGCTCGCCGAAGCCGGCGGATTACCCGACGCGGTGTTCGCCTGCGTCGGCGGCGGCTCCAACGCGATTGGCATGTTCCACGGCTTCCTTGCCGATCGCAGCGTCAAGCTTTTCGGTGTCGAGGCCGGCGGCCGCGGCCCCGCGCTCGGCGACCACTCGGCGACGTTGTCGTACGGCAAGCCCGGCGTGCTGCATGGAACGCACACGATGCTGCTCTACGACAAGCACGGGCAGATCCAGGAAACGCATTCGATCTCGGCGGGGCTCGATTATCCCGGTGTCGGGCCGGAGCACGCGCTGCTGCAAGCCGTCGGCCGCGTCGACTACGTCACGGCCGGCGACGACGAGACGCTCGCAGCGCTCGAGGAGCTCACGGCCTGCGAAGGAATTTTGCCGGCGCTCGAGAGCTCGCATGCGCTTGCCGGCGCGAAGCGCTGGGCCGCGACGAAGCCCGGCGCGCGTATCCTCGTCGGCCTTTCGGGCCGCGGCGACAAGGACATGCCGATACTTGCGAAGTACCCGCTTGCCGATCGCCAACATGCAGCCGCGTGAGCGCATTCGGACGGCGCTCGCGCGCGACATTGCCAAGCGCGAGCGGCCGGCCGTCGTCGCGTACATCACGGCCGGCTACCCGGAGCCGCACGAGTTCTTGAGCGTGCTGCGCGCCGTCAGCGGCGCCTGCGATGCCGTCGAGATCGGCGTACCGTTCTCGGATCCGATGGCCGACGGCGTCACGATCCAGCGCTCGAGCCAACATGCGATCGAGCGCGGCGTGAATCTCGGCTGGATCTTGGACGAGCTCGAGCGGCGCGACTTCGAGCTCACGGCGCCCGTGCTGCTGATGAGCTATCTGAATCCGCTGCTCGCGTTCGGCTACGACGCGCTCGCCGCGCGCGCGGCCGAGGTCGGCGTCTGCGGCTTCATCGTTCCGGATTTGCCGTACGAGGAAAGCGCACCCTTCAAAGCGGCGCTCGAGCCGCACGCGCTCGCGCTCGTGCAGATGGTCACCCCGGCGACGCCGCCGGAGCGCGTCAAGCGACTCTGCGCCGCGAGCCAAGGCTTCGTCTATGCCGTGACACGCACCGGTGTCACGGGCGACGTCGCGCTGCCGCCGGAGACGGCGGCGTATCTGGCCGCCGTCAAAGCGGCGTCGAGCTTGCCCGTCTGCGCCGGCTTCGGAGTGCGCCGCGCCGAGCAGGTGGCGCTGATCGGGAAGCACGCCGACGGCGTCATCGTCGGGTCGGCGCTCGTCGAGGTCCTCGAGCGCGGCGCCGACCCGGCCTCGTTCTTGCAGTCGCTCTATAGTTGAGCCATGAAGGATCCGCGGCCATGAAGCGCGTTTGGAGCGGCAGCTCGCTGCCCGATACGGCGCATTTCAAGAATCTGCTCGATCAGGCGGGCGTAGCGAGCCTCATCAAGAACCACGAGCTCGGTGGCGGGATCGGCGACCTACCGGTATTCGACGCCGCGCCAGAGATCTGGGTCGTCGACGACGCGGACGCCGAGCGGGCAGCGGCGCTGATTCGCGACAGCGTCCGGCCCGTCGCGAGCGCGGCGCCGTGGCGCTGCCCGCGCTGCGGCGAGGACAACGAGCCGCAATTTGCCGCATGCTGGAGCTGCGGCCGCGAAGTCCGGCACGAGGGGCCGCCGTAGCATGCGCTGGCTCGATCGCCTTCTCCTGCTCGCTGCCGCGCTCGTAGTGCTCGCCAACGTGCTGCCGCTCGGCGCGCGGCTTTCATGGCTGCTAGAGCTGACGACGCACTTTCGCGTGCAGTACCTCGCCGCCACGGCCGTGGTGCTCCTGCTCGTGGCGCTGCGGCGGCATTGGGGCGCGTGCGTGGCGCTCGTCGCGGCCGGCGCCGTCAGCGCGGTGGCCGTGCTGCCGTACGTGCCGTTTTCGTTCGGCGCCGAGCCCGCGGCCGCCGCTGCCCCGCCTCTCAAAGTGCTGAGCATCAACGTATCGTACCGGCCGTACTCGGCGCGCCGCTTGCTCGAGATCATCCGCGAGACGAATACCGACGTCCTCATCGTGCAAGAGCTGACGCCGCATGCTGACAGCGTGCTTGTGGCGCTCGACAGCGAGTTCCCGTACAACCGCAAGTTTCCCGCCTACGGCCCTTATGGAATCGGGCTCTGGTCGTGTTACGAGCTCGAATCGGGGGCGACGATCGCGATCGGCCGTCGGCCCGCGATCGAGGCGCGCGTGCGCGGGCCTTCGAGCGTATTCACTGTCGTCGGCGTGCACTTGAGCGCACCGGTGACGCGGCGTCGCGCGGCCGCGCGCAATCAGGAGCTGCTCGCGCTCGCGGCGCACACTGCCGCGATCGGGGGGCCGCTCATCGTCGCCGGCGACTTCAACGTGACTCCTTATTCGCCTTACTTCGCCGAGTGGCTCGAGGCGACCGGTTTCACGGATTCGCGGCGCGGGCGGACGCTGAGCATCAGCTGGCCGACGCTGATGCCGATCGCTCGGGCATTCCGATCGACCATGTCGCCGTCAACGACGACTTCGAGATTCTGTCGCACCGCCGCATGCCGAACTTCGAGTCCGATCACTACGGCGTGCTCGTCGAGCTCGCACTCGACGGCACGGAGCGCCCATGAGCGCGCAGCCGACCGCCTGCGTGCTCATCATCGGCAACGAGATCCTGTCAGGCAAAACGCAGGACACGAACCTGCAATTCTTGGGCTTCGAGCTCGCGAAGCTGGGCATTCGGCTCGCCGAAGGGCGCGTCGTGCGCGACGATCCCGCTGCGATCATTCGGCATCTCGATGAAGTGCGGCGCGCCTTCACGTACGTGTTCACGACGGGCGGCATCGGCCCGACGCACGACGACATCACGGCCGAGTGCGTCGCCCAAGCATTTGGCGTGCCGCTCGAGCTGAACGGCGAGGCCGTCGAGCGCTTGAAGCGCAGCGGCCGGCCGCTCAACGAGGCGCGTCTGAAAATGGCGCGCATCCCGCGAGGCGCCGCGCTCGTCGACAACCCGGTCAGCAACGCGCCGGGCTTTCGCATCGAGAACGTGTTCGTGTTCGCGGGCATTCCGAGCATCGCACGCGCGATGTTCGCGAGCGCGATTCCGATGCTCGCGCATGGCGCGCCGATCCTCTCGAGTAGCGTCGACGCGTATCTGCGCGAAGGCGACTTCGCCGCAGCGCTCACGCAAATTCAGCAGCAATACCCCACTGTCGAGATCGGCAGCTACCCGTTCAACCGCGACGGCCGGCTCGGCGCCACGCTCGTGGCGCGCGGCACCGATCGCGCGCTGCTCGCGAAAGTCGCTGCCGAGATCGCCGCGGCGATCACTGCGCTCGGCGGCGAGACGAGCGTTCCCTGACGCTGGCGCTGGCGCCTTCGTAGCCGCGCCAGAATTGATCAGAATCGGCCCGCGAACGGCCAGGATTCGCCGCTCGCGCCGCCGCAATCGAGGCGCTGAATGGCTCCAAATTCCAGGGAGCCATCGATGCGCAAGCTCAAGATCCTCAAGCGTCACGTACTCTCGCCGCGCGCGCGCGAGGAGCTCGAGACGTGGATCGGCTTTCTTCTCGCGCTGGCGGCCGGGCTGCTGCTTTACGCGACGCTGACGGCGCAGGCGGCGCGTGCGGCCGAGTTTCCGAGCGACGTCGGCGCGCCGACTCTGCTGTTCCAGAGCTCGACGGGCTCGTTCTCTGCCGCAGCGCCGCTCGAGACGGACTTACGAATATCGGTGGTCGGCGTCGTCGCGCGCGTGCGCGTCGCGCAACGTTTCCGCAATACGGGGGCGAGCTACGTGGAAGCCGTGTACGTGCTGCCACTGCCCGACGACGCGGCCGTCGATCGACTTTCCATGAAGATCGGCGAGCGAATCATCGAAGGCGAGATCCACGAGCGCCAACGCGCAGAGCGCATCTACGGCGAAGCCCGCGCGGCGGGACAGCGCGCGAGCCTCGTGCGTCAGACGAGCGCGAACCTGTTCACGACGGCCGTCGCCAACATCGCACCCGGTGAGCACATCGACATCACGATCGAGTACCTGCAAACGGCGCGCTACGACGCGGGCGAGTTCAGCTTGCGCGTGCCGATGACGTTGACGCCGCCCTATGGAGCCTCGGATACGCCCGAGGGCACCGCTGCGTCGGCGGTCCTGCCCGAAGCGCCGCCGACGATCGAGGGAATCGCGGCCGGCGCGCATGACGCCTCGCCGCACGAAGCCTACGTTCACGCGGTGCTGACGCCCGGCATGCCGCTCGAGTGGCTCGGTAGCCGCAGTCACGCGATCAGCACCGTTCGCCAGCGGGGCCCGGCGTGGGCCCCGGCGCGGCCGGGCGCCGCGGCCGTCACGAACGGAGCCGCGGCAGCCGGCGCGCTCGTGCAGTCGCCGCCGGCCGACCTGTACGTGCTCGACACCGTGGCCCCGCGCGTGCCGATGGACCGCGACCTCGTCATCGCCTGGCGGCCGAACGCAGGCGTCGCTCCGGCAGTCTCGGCGCTCACGGAGACCATCGGCGATACGACCTATGCGCTGCTGATGATCCTGCCCCCGGCCGCGGCGCACGCGAGCGGCTCGCAGCCGCGCGAGCAGGTCTTCGTCATCGATACGTCGGGCTCGATGGCTGGGCAGTCCATGGTCCAGGCCAAGGCGGCGCTGAAGGACGCGCTAGGCCGCCTCCGCAGCGGCGACCGCTTCAACATTATCCAGTTCGATTCGACGACGTCGAGCCTCTACTTCCAACCGGTGCTGTTCTCGACGCAGACGTATGGGCAAGCGCTCGGCTTCGTCGACGGCCTCGTGGCCGACGGCGGCACGGAGATCGGTGCCGCCATCAACGCGGCGCTCTCGCAGCCCATGGGCCCGGGTTTCCTGCGCCAGGTCATCTTCATCACCGACGGCGCCGTCAGCTCGGAGACCGCGCTGTTCACGGCGATCGAGCAACGCCTCGGCGACGCGCGGCTGTTCACGATCGGCATCGGCTCGGCGCCGAACTCGCACTTCATGCGCAAGGCTGCGCAGTTCGGCCGCGGAACGTACACGCACATCGGCGACGTCGGCGAGGTCAGCGAAAAGATGTCGGCACTGTTCGCGAAGCTCGAGCGCGTCGCCTTGAGCGACGTCCTCGTCGACTGGCGCGCCGCCGTCGAGCTCTACCCGCACGAGATACCGGACGTCTATGCCGGCGAGCCGCTCGTGCTCGCGGCGAGCTTCCCCGCGGCACCGGATCGGCCCCTCATCGCGACGGCGTTCGGGCAAGCCGCCGGGATGCCTTGGAGGCAAACCGTCGGCGGCAGCCCCAGCGAGCTGCCCGGCATCGCGGCGCTCTGGGCGCGGCGCAAGATCGAGCACTTGATCGACAGCCGCGTCGCCGGCGTCGACGAAACGCTGATCCGCAAGCTCGTCATCGAGACGGCGCTCGAGCATCACCTCGTGAGCCCGTACACGAGTCTCGTGGCCGTCGACAGGACCCCGGCTCGCTTAGGCGAAGCGGCTCTCGAGCGGCGCGGTATCGACAACAACATGCCGGCCGGCGCGCACTGGCAGGCAGCGTTCCCCCAGACGGCCACGCCGGGTCCACTGCTGCGCTGGCTCGGCGCCATCGTATTGCTCGCCGCGGCGTCGCTGCTCGCCGCTGCGCGGCGGAACCTAGGGAGGACCGTGTCATGAGACGACCTTGGAACGGAGCGATGCCCATGATGCTGACGTTGCCTGCGAGCCTCCATCGCCGGCCGCTCCGGCGGCAACGACGGCTGCGGCGGCTCGCGATCGCGGCGCTGATCGCGCTCGGTGCCGCATTGCTTGCTGCCGGCTTCTGGCTGCCGGCCAAAGCCGAGCTCGCGCAGCATCTACTGAATCGGGCATGGCAGCGCACAACCGTCGGCGACACGGCGGCGAAGCCTTGGCCCTGGGCCGACACGCATCCCGTCGCGCGGCTTGCGCTGCCCGGCGGCGGCGAGCCGCTGACGGTGCTGGCGGGAGCCTCGGGGCGCAACCTCGCTTTCGCGCCGGCGCTGCTCGATGGCAGCGCAGCGCCGGGCTCGCACGGCGTCACCGTGATCGCGGGACACCGCGACACGCACTTCAAGACGCTTGCGAAGCTCGCGGTCGGCGACGAGCTCACGCTCGAACGGCCCGACGGCGCCGTCCTGACCTATGAGGTCGCGGCGCTCGACGTCGTCGACAGCACGCGCGCGGAGATTCGGCTCGACGCCGACGAGAGCATCGTCGTGCTCGTGACCTGCTGGCCATTCGAGGCCGTGGACGTCGGCGGACGCTGGCGCTACGTCGTGACTGCGAGGCAGCGGTTCTAGCGCCGCGGCGCCAGCACGAGCACGGCGAGCCCGATGGCGGCGCCCGCCCAGCCGAGCCACTCGGGCTCCGCGAGGCCGCTCCAGAGCACGCCCGCGATCAAGAGCGCCGCGCCGACTACGAGCCGCTCGAGCCGCGCGCCGCGCCGCGGCTCCGCGACGACGATCGGGGCGCGGCGCAATCGCCGCACGGCCGCGTCCTCGGCATCCATGCGCCGCAGCGCACGGTGCAGCACACCCGGCAACATCGTGAGGTCGTCGCTGATCTCGGGCCAGGCCTCGACGAGCTGCTTGAAGCGCGTGCGCGGATCGTGCCGCTCGCGCATCCACTGCTCGAGCACGGGCTTTGCCGTTTTCCACAGGTCGAGCTCGGGGTAGAGCTGCCTGCCCAAGCCCTCGATCTGCAGCATCGTCTTCTGCAGCAGCACGAGCTGCGGCTGAATTTCCATGTTGAACTGTCGCGCCGTCTGGAAGAGACGCAGCAAGACGACGCCGAACGAGATGTCCTTGATCGGCTTGTTGAAGATCGGCTCGCAGACGGCGCGCACGGCGGCTTCGAGCTCGTCGACGCGCGTGCCGGCCGGCACCCAGCTCGAGTCGACGTGCAGGCGCGCTACGCGCCGATAGTCGCGGCGAAAGAACGCGAGAAAATTCTCGGCGAGATAGTGCTTGTCGCGCTCGTCGAGCGTGCCGACGATGCCGAAGTCGACGGCGACGTACTTCGGCTTCGCCGGCACCGTGACGTCGACGAAGATGTTGCCGGGATGCATGTCTGCGTGAAAGAAATTGTGACGAAACACCTGCGTGAAAAAGATCTCCACGCCGTTCTCGGCGAGAGCCTTGATGTCGGCGCCCGCGGCGCGCAGCGCCTCGATGTCGTCGACTCGGATGCCGACGATGCGTTCGATCGCTAGCACGTTCTGCCGGCAGTAATCCCAGTAGATCTCGGGCACGTGCAGCAGCTCGGACCCCGTGAAATTGCGCTTCAACTGCGCGGCGTTGGCGGCCTCGCGCATGAGGTCGAGCTCGGCGGCGAGCGTCCGCTCGAACTCCGCGACGACCTCGACCGGGTGCAGGCGGCGAGCCTCGGGCCAATACGCTTCCGCGAGCGCCGCAATGACGTAGAGCACCTCGACGTCGCGCTGGATCAGCGCACCGACATTCGGGCGCAGGACCTTCACGACGACGGCGCGGCCGTCCGCGAGGCGCGCCGCGTGCACTTGCGCGATCGAGGCCGCCGCGAGCGGCGTGCGGTCGAACTCCGCGAAGACCTGCTCGACGGGGCGGCCGAACGCCAGCTCGAGCGCCGCGGCAGCCTGCTCGCCGGCGAATGGCGGCACCTGGTCCTGCAGCTTAGCGAGCTCGGCCGCGATGTCGGGCGGCAGAATATCGGGGCGCACGGACAGCGCCTGACCGAACTTCACGAAGATCGGCCCCAGCTCCTCGAGCGCCTCGCGGAGGCGCACGCCGAGCGGCTTGCGCCTCCGTCCGAACGCGAGCAAGCGGCCGAGCCACGCCAGCGGCCGAAACAGGTGCGTGCGCCAGACGATCTCGTCGAGCCCGTGCTTCATGAGCACGCGCTGGATCGTCAGCATCCGCGTGAGCTGCCGCAGCCGCATTCGCGTCACCGTGCGCGCTCGAGGCGCGCGAGCCTGGCCGCGGCGCGCTCGACGTCGTCGCGCAGGCGCTCGACGTCGCCATAGAACGCCTGCGCCTCGAGCGGCGCCGGCAGCGCGCGGCTTTCCTCCTGCAAGTACTCCGCCGCGTTCATGCGCAGCGCTGCGCCCGCGCGCGCGAGCCAGGCGCGCGCGCCGCGCGCTGCTTCGCCGAGCGCGTGGGCCGGCAAGTCGCCGAGCCACTTCGCGACTTCCTCCTCGAGATCGGGCCGCGCAAGCTTCAGCATGCGCGCATAGCGTTCGGCGACCTCGAGGTCGCCGGAAAGCTCGGCGCGAGTGCGCTTGACGCCGCTGACGCCGTCCGCGTTCGCGAGGCGCAGCAAGTCGAACGGCGCCGCGCGCAGGGCCGCCGTGGCTGCCTGCGCGTCGGAACCCACACTGAGGCGCTCGCCGTCGGAACGCAGCACGGCCGTGATCCCGAGCCCCTCTACGTGCACGGCGAAGCTCGTCCCGGCCAGGCGTGCGAGCAGCTCGCGCGCGGCCGTCGACTCGCCGATGCAGCGATTGAGCTCGGACTCGATGAGATTCAAAGGCGGTAACCTATGTGGAGCGCCACGATGCCCGCGGTGAGGTTGAAGTACTCGCAGCGCTCGAACCCGGCGCGCTCCATCATCGCCTTAAGCGTTTCTTGATCCGGATGGCGGCGGATCGACTCGGCAAGGTAGCGGTAGCTCGCGGCGTCGCCGGCGAGCCACTCGCCGAGCCGCGGGAGCACTTGAAACGAGTAGAGGTCGTAGAGCGGCGCGAGCGGGCCGAGCTGCGCCTGCGAGAACTCGAGCACGAGCAGCCGGCCGCCCGGCTTCAAGACGCCGAAGAGGCTCGCGAGCGCGCGCTGCTTGTCCGTCACGTTCCGCAACCCGAAGCCGATCGTCACGCAATGAAAGCTGTGCGCCACGAACGGCAACGCTTCCGCGTCGGCGAGCACGTAGTCGACGTTGCCCGCGATGCCGGCATTCAGGAGGCGCGTGCGCCCTTCGTCGAGCATTGCGCCGTTGATGTCCGTGACGACGACGCGGCCACTTCCGCCGACGCGCCGCGCGAGCCCGGCCGCGAGATCGCCGCTGCCGGCCGCGACGTCGAGCGCTTGCTGACCGGGCCGAAGGCCCGACTTTGCGACCGTGAAGCGCTTCCAGAAGCGGTGCAGTCCGCCCGACATCACGTCGTTCATGAGGTCGTAGCGCGACGCGACGGAATCGAACACGCCACGCACGCGCGCCTTCTTCTCGTCCCAATGAACGCGCTCGTAGCCGAAGTCGGCGAGGCGGTCGGGGTCGCTGTCGGCGGCGCTCATGGCGCAAGAGTATAGGTCAGGCCCGCGGCGCCGGCGCGCGGCGGGCGCCGCGCTCATCGAAGAGTTGACCCGGCTCCGAGACTCCGGAGCCGGGCCGTTCTCACTCGTGCGTGAACGAGAAGCCCTTGGCTGCGGCTACCTCGCGGATGCCTTCCAGGATCGCGGCATCGAGACCCGTATCCCCGGCATCCCGACTCTGCTCCGCGATGTATCGACTGCGCTCAGCGGCGAGCTCGCCGACCTGGCGCTGCAAGTCGTCACGGCGCTCGCTCTTCTCGCGGACGTAGGCCTCTCGCTCCGCGGGCGGCAGCGCCTGCATCTCGGCCGGCAGCTCGGCAGCCGGAATGTCAGCGAGCGCTTTGCCGGACTGCATGGCGTCGACGAGATCCCACTCGGAGCGATAGAGCACGCCGGCTTTCGCGACGGCGCGGCTCGCGGCTGCCGCGGGGCTCATGGCCGCGGCGTTGCCGTCCTGCGCGAGCTGGTTCGCGCGGCCGCGCTCGCCGGCGCTGCCGAAGGCGACGTAAGTCGTGTTGAGCTCGTCGTTCAATTCCGCGAGCCGCGCGTCGAACGGAGTCGCGACGTTCGCGACGGCCGCCGCGTGCTGGTCGATGCTCGCATAGAGGCCGTTCGTGCTCGCCGCCACTCGCCGCCAGCCGGCCGCGTCGGCATCGTTGTCGGAGCCGCAGTAGATCGCGTTGACGACGATGCCGCGGCGCGCTGCCGTCGCCGCCGCGCGCTCGATCGTCAGCTGCGGATCCTGCTCGGCCGACTCGTTCCCGGCGACGAACACGACCTGCAGCGCGTCGGGATCCTGGCTCCAGTGCAGCGTGTCGAGCGACGTTTGAATCGCTCGCGCCACGTACTCGTCGCCGCCGTCCGTGCGGAACGCGAACAGCGTCGCGTTGACGGCGTCGAGATCGGCCGTGAACGGCAGATCGACGCGAACGTATCCGGCTTGCTCGCCGTGGCTCGGCCGGCCGTAGGTCAGTATCGCGACGCGCAGCGCCGGAACCGGGCGCGCTTGCGCGAGCTCGTTCGTGATGTCCCATAGCCGTTGCTTCGCCGAGTCGATCAAACCTTCCATCGAGCCGCTGACGTCGAGCGCGATGACGAGATCGACGTCGCGCCGCGCCGCATCGGCGATGATCGTCTCGGCGGACGCGGTGAGGCATGCCGCGCAGAGCGCGGCGAGCGCCGCGAGGCGTTTGCAGTGAGTCGCGAGAAGCATCGTCGTCTCCTGTCGAGGGGCGTAGGGCGATAGGTTGTGCGCGCCCAGGAAAACGCTCCAGACACGAAACGGCAAAATTCGCGCGCCGACTTTACTTGCGCTTTACAAGCCCGCAGCGCACGGGCCGGTCACAGGAACCGCCCGCAACCCGTGAAGGTTCGATCGTCGAGCCGGACGGTCGCCGCAGCCTCGAACGCTTCGCCGGACATCGTGTCGGCGCACGCTCGCCGCTCGATGACGACCGTCGCCTCGTGAGCTTCCGCCGACGAGCGGTACGTCGTCCGGCCGCGCTCGACGGCGGGTCCGGTGTGCGGAATCTCGGCTCGATTCGTGCCGAGCTCCGTGACGATCGCCAGGCGCTCAGGAAAGACCTCGACGTACCACGACGGCTCGTTGCCGAGCGCGCGGAAGGTTGCCCCGCGGCGCGCGGCATCGGCCCACGGCACCTTGCTCGGATTCGAGCGGCAGTCGAGAAAGCGCTGCCCGCCGATCTCGATGCTGGCGAGCTCGCCCTGGTTCCAGAACACAGTGTCGCCTTCTTCGTAGCGCGCACCGGACGCCGATCGGGTCAGCGACAACACCTGGTAAGTGCCACCGAGGAACGCCGGCGCCCAGAGCGCGATCTCGCCGGGACCGGTGCGCATAGTGAAGCTCACGTCGCCGGCGCAGTCGAAGACGAACGTGCGCCCGACCTCGGGCGCGGCGGCGGCCTGCAAAGGCTCGCGCACGAACCTGAGCTCGCCGCCCGTGTTGTACGTGAGGCGCAGCTCGTCGTCGCTGACGACGTAGCTCGAGACGGAGGCGAGAGCCCGCAGATACTCGTCGGCGATCGACGGCGGCGGGCACGCGGCAAGCGTCGCCGCGCCGGCGCGTATCTCGAGCTCCCCGGGCGCCTGGCGCTCGTATGCGCCCGTAAAACTGTTGCAGTGTGCTCGCCCGGCATAGCGCCCGTCGTCGTCGAGCGCGACCGTGTACGCCGGATCGGAGCCGACCGGCTCCTCTGCGGCGCCCGGGCGCCGAATCGCAACGAGACGCCAAGGGTCTCCGGTAATCGTGCCGTCCAACGCGGCCTCGCTCGGCTGCGCGACGCTCTCGACGCCGGGTGCGGGCGCGGCGTCCTCTGCCGGTCCGCAACCCGCGATCGCAACCACAGCCGCTGCTGCGACTGGACTGCTAGCCCAACGCATCGGCAGCTCCGTGCGCGCGCTCGCGAATGTTAGTTTGCGGCGCGCGCCTTGGCCGCGATGGCCTTCGTTTCCGTCTCGCGGTAGCGCTCCTGCGCATCGCCGCCCTCTTTGGTCGCCTTGTTGAGGTTGCCGCCTTCGAGCGTCGCGGCCGCGGCCATCAACGCTTCCTCCGCACGCTGCCAATCGCGCTCAGCGTACTTCGCAGCTTCTGCCGTTTCCGCCGCACCACGTGCCGCCAATGCGTCCGCGAACGTCGTCCTCGCGAGCTGCGAGGCGTCGACGGCCGTCTGGAAGAAGCCTTTCGCCTCGGCGAGCTCCTCGCGCACGCGATCGAGATCCTTGCCCTTCTCCATCGTGTCGACGGCGGACATGTAGACCTCCATGCCGTCGGCGTAGGATTCAGAGGCGAGCACCTTCGCATTGAGATCTTCGGCCTGCTTCTTGACGACGTCCGTCTCGCCGAAGATCTGGTCGCGGATCTGCTGTTGGCTCTGCGCCAACAGGGCGCCGGAGGCGAGCAGCGAGAGCAACACGGTGATGTACCTGGTCATGCCTGGGTTCCTTTTGGTTATGGTTTGCCGCCCACAGTGCGCGCCAGCGCCTCCGGGCGGACCCGAGACGAACCGATGCTACGCCCGGCCCGGCCGGGCTGGTAATACGCCCTAAGGCGCATTTCGGCACCGGTGGACGGGTGTAGGTTTTCGCGCGTCCGCAGGTTTTCCACACGGGTACAAACGCTGATGAGCGCGAACGAGCAAAATCCTGTTGCCTTGGTGCAGCGTTGGCGCGCGTGCATGGACACACAGATGCACTTCAACGACATGCTGCTGCGCACGCGGTCGGCGGGCATGAGCATCGTCATCGCGGTGTTCGGCGGGGCCGCCGTGACGCTCGAGAGGTTTCCGCAAGACGTCCTGCTCTCCGGAGCGAAAATTCCGATGGCTGCAGTCGTGATGTTCTTCGGTCTGCTGATGCTCTTTTCGATGTTCGTGCTCGATTACTTCTATTACTACCGGATGCTGCTCGCGGTCGTCGAGAGGACCGAAGAGATCGAAGCGGAGTCTCGCCGCCCCGGCGAGCAAATCGAGTTCTACTTGACCAGCGCTATCTCGGGCCGGGTCAGCCGCACGCGCGCTCGAGTCGTGATGTGGTTGTTCTACGGCGTGCCGTTTCTGATAGGCCTCTTGTTCATGCTCTACCTTGCCGCGCTACCCGCGCAAGCCGCCTGAGGCGTTCGCGGCCGCTCGGCCGCCGGCTCACTGGGCCCACTTCGGCTCGGGATGGCGCGGCTTGCCGGCCTCGGCGAGCCGCTCGAGATAGCGCGCCCACTTGCGGTCGCGCTCGACGCAGAGCTCGTGGAGCAGCGCCCAGGTGTAGAGCCCCGTGTTGTGACCGTCGTCGAACACGATGCGCACGGCGTACCGGCCGACGGGCTCGATGGCGGCGATGTTCACTGCTTCCTTGCCCGTGACGAGGATGCCTTCGCCGGCCGCGTGCCCCTTGACCTCGGCCGACGGCGAATACACGCGCAAAAGCTCGGCGGAAAGCCGCGCGTTCATGCCGTCCGCGAAGCGTACCTCGAGCTCGCGCGAGCGGCGGTGCAGCTTCAGGTCGGTGGGCGGCGGAATTTGCAGCTCGGCCATCGCGGCGCCGCCTATAAAATGTAGCGGCTCAAATCTTCGTCCTGGACGAGCGCGTTCAAGTGGGCGTCGACGTAAGCCGCGTCGATGACGACGCTCTGGCCCGCGCGATCGGCCGCTTCGAACGAGACCGTCTCGAGCAGCCGCTCGAGGACCGTGTGCAGCCGCCGCGCGCCGATGTTCTCGCTGCGGTCGTTGACTTGGAATGCGACCTCGGCGAGCCGGCGGACGCCGCTCGGCTCGAACGTGACGGCGAAGCGCTCGGTCGCGAGCAAGCTCTTGTACTGCTCCGTCAGCGAGGCGCTCGGCTCGGTCAGGATTCGCACGAACTCCTCGACGCCGAGCGGCGAGAGCTCGACGCGGATCGGGAAACGGCCCTGCAGCTCGGGAATGAGGTCGGAAGGCTTCGCGACGCTGAACGCGCCGGACGCGATGAACAGCACGTGATCCGTGCGCACCATGCCGTAGCGCGTGCTGACCGTGCAGCCTTCGACGAGCGGCAAGAGATCGCGCTGCACGCCCTCGCGCGAGACGTCGGCGCCGTGCGCCTCTGCGCGCCGAGCGATTTTGTCGATCTCGTCGATGAAGACGATGCCGTTCTCCTCGACGGCCTTCACGGCCGAAAGCTTCAAGTCCTCTTGATTGATGAGCTTGCCGGCTTCCTCTTCCTCGAGCACTGCGAGCGCGTCCTTGACCTTGAGCTTGCGGCGCTTCGATCGGCCCTGATGCAGGTTCTGGAACAAGCTCTGAAGCTGGTTCGTCATCTCTTCCATGCCGGGCGGAGCCATGATCTCGACGCCGACGGTCGGCGCCGCGACGTCGAGCTCGACTTCGCGCTCGGCGAGCTCGCCTTCGCGCAGCATCTTGCGGAAGCGCTGCCGCGTGTCACGGCCGGCGTCGTCGCGCGAGCCCGGCAGCAGCGCGTCGAGCAGCCGATCCTCGGCGGCATCCTTGGCGCGATCCGCGACCCGCGTGACGGCTTCCTCGCGCATCAGCTTGACGGCCATGTCGACCAAGTCGCGCACGATCGAGTCGACGTCGCGGCCGACGTAGCCGACCTCGGTGAACTTCGTCGCTTCGACCTTGATGAACGGCGCGTGCGCGAGTTTCGCGAGCCGGCGCGCGATTTCGGTCTTGCCGACGCCCGTCGGCCCGATCATCAGGATGTTCTTCGGCGTGATCTCGCTGCGCAACGGCTCCTTGATCTGGGCGCGGCGCCAACGGTTGCGCAAAGCGATCGCGACGGCGCGCTTCGCGTCATGCTGGCCGATGATGTGCTTGTCGAGCTCCTCGACGATCTCGCGGGGCGTCATCGACATGGCGCTACAGCTCCTCGACCGTGATCGAGGTATTCGTGTAGATGCAGATCTCGCCGGCGATCCCGAGCGCCTTCTCGACGATTGCGCGCGCCTCGAGCTGGGTGTTCTCGTAGAGTGCGAGCGCTGCTGCTTGTGCGTACCCACCGCCCGAGCCTATCGCAAGCAGGTCGTGCTGGGGCTCGATGACGTCGCCCGTGCCCGAGATCAGCAGGGAGTTCTCTTTGTCGGCGACGATCAAGAGCGCCTCGAGCCGGCGCAGCATACGGTCCGTGCGCCAGTCCTTCGCGAGCTCGATCGCCGCGCGCATGAGGTTGCCGTGCTTCGTGAGCTTCGCCTCGAAGTAGTCGAACAGCGTGAACGCGTCGGCGGCGCCGCCGGCGAACCCCGCGAGCACCTTGCCGTCCGCGAGCCGCCGGACCTTGCGCGCGTTGCCCTTCATGACCTGGTTGCCGAGCGTGACTTGCCCGTCCCCGCCGAGCGCGACGCGGCCGTTGCGGCGCACGCACACGATCGTCGTACCGTGAAACTGGGTCATGGGGGCGCTCATGCAGCGATTTTAAGCCAGCGGCGCGCAGAGCGCCGCTGTGTTACTTGGCCGGACGCTGCTTTTTCGCGCGGGGATGCGCCTCGTCGTAGACCTTGGCGAGATGCTGAAAGTCGACGTGCGTGTAGATCTGTGTCGTCGACAGGCTGGCATGACCCAGCAGCTCCTGCACGGCGCGCAGGTTGCGGCTCGACTCGAGGAGGTGCGTCGCGAATGAGTGCCGCAGCATGTGCGGATGCACGTTCGTCGGCGCGCCCTGGCGCTTCGCCCATGCATTGACGCGCTTCTGGACGGTGCGGGGGTTCACGCGCGCGCCGCGCCGGCCCACGAACAGGGCCGTCTCGGCCGAGCGCGCGAGCTCCCGGCGCACGGCGAGCCAATCGTGGAGCGCCGCAAGCGCCTGTTTACCGACGGGAACCACGCGCGCTTTGGAGCCCTTACCGAGGACGCGAACGGTGCGGTCGACCGTGTCGACGTCGCCGAGATTGAGCCCGACGAGCTCCGCGAGCCTCAGGCCCGACGAATAGAACAACTCGAGCATCGCACGATCGCGCAGCGTCTCTGGATCGTCGCCGCTGATCGCAAGCAAGCTCGCGACTTGGTCCGGATCGAGCGTCGCCGGCAAGCGGCGCGGCGCTTTCGGAGCTTGCACATGAACGCCGGGGTTGCTCTTCAAGACGCCCATCTCGATCAGGTAATTCAAGAACGTTCGCACGGCCGACAGCCGGCGCGCGACGCTGCGCGCGCCTAAGCCCTTGCGATGGCTCTCCGCCGCGAAGCGGCGGATGGCGAACGAGTCGAGCGCTTTGAACGAGGCGAGCTGCTCGCGCTCGCAGAACGCGAGCAACGCGTCCAGGTCGTGCTCGTAGGCGGCGACCGTGTGCGGTGAAAGCCGCCGTTCCGTCGCGAGACGTTGCAGAAAGGCGGCGAGCTCGTCTCGACCCACGACTACTCGTTGCGGATCGCGACGGCCAAAACCTCACCCAAGCGCGCGAGGAAATCCATTCGCTTGCCGGGATGGAAGTGATCGGGATCGCGGCTGCCAATGATCAGGAAGCCGAGCTTCGATTCGGTGCCGAGCGGCACGAGCGCCGCCGAGCTGATGACATCCGCATCGCGCTCGAAGACATTCTTCTGCCGATCGCGCAACGGCCCGCAGCGCGGCTTGGCCGCGCGCAAGAACGCCGCGAACGGCCGCACGTCGGGATCGTCGGGATCCATTCGTCTGACGAAGCCATCGCGCAAGGCCTCGGCGGGCGCAGCGGCGAACAGCACGAGCACGGCACGCTCGGCCGCAAAATCCTCGCGCAGGCCCGTCTCGAGACGCTCGAGGCGCTGGATCAACGTCGGCGCACGCATCAGCTTCAGGCAAAGCTGGTGAATCTTGTCGGCGAGCGCGTCGTTTTGTTTCGCGACGGCGACGAGATCCTTGAGCTGGCGCTCGAGCTGCGTGTTGCGTGTTCGGAGCATCGAGACTTGGCGCTCGACGAGGGAGATCGTGGCTCCGCCCGCGCGGTGCGGCAGCTTGAGCCCGAGCACCAACGGCGCGTGGCGCTCGAAGAAGTCGGGGTGACCCTTCAGATAGTCGGCGATCGAGTCCTCGGACACCGGCTCCGTCAATGGAGCGCCGACGGCTGCCCCGCTGTGCTGCTGACTCATAGTTCGATGTAGCCCTCGTACACCGCTGCCGTGGGGCCAGTTTGCCACAGCGGCGCGCCGGGTCCAGGCCAATTCACTTCGAGCGTGCCGCCCGGCAGATCGACGGCGACTTTTTCGCCGAGCAGCCCCCAACGACGACCGACGGCTACGGCGGCCGCGGCACCGGTGCCGCAGGCCGGCGTTTCGCCGACGCCGCGCTCGTAAACGCGCAATCGGATGCGGTGCTCGTCGACGCGCTCCATGAATCCCACGTTGACGCGACGCGGAAAGCTCGCGTGCCGCTGGAATGCCGCTCCGAGCCGCTCGACCGGCGCCGTCGCGACGGATGCGGTCGCGATCACGGCGTGCGGATTGCCCATCGACACGGCCCCGAGCTCGACGGTCTCGCCTTCGACGTCGATACGGTAGCGGTCGCGTTCCTCGCCGGCGGCGAACGGCAGGGAGCTCGGGCGAAAATCAGGGATTCCTAAGTTGACGCTGACCTCATCCGGCGAGCGCACGCGCGCCGCGATTGCGCCGGCTGGGCTGACGAGCGTCAGCTCGGCGCCGAATCGCGGAGCGAGAAAGCGTGCCAAGCACCGCACGCCGTTGCCGCACTGCTCGACCTCGCCGCCATCGGCATTGAAATTGCGGTAGCTTGCGTCGCCGCCCCGTGGATCGCCGTTTGCGACGAGCAATAGCTGATCGAAGCCCACGCCACGGCGACGGTCGGCCCACCGCCTGATCAGCTCGGCGTTCGGCGGCGCACGGTCTGCGGGCCATTCGACGACCATGAAGTCGTTGCCGAGGCCGTTCATCTTCGTGAAAGCGAGCTTCATGGCGGTGCGATCGGCAGACGTCGCGGGGCTCCCCGCAGAGGGGCCGTATCTTAGGCCAAAAGACGCAGAGACAAGTCCTGCAGCCTTGGAGACGTCCCCGAGTCGCGTGACGGTCGCTCTAATGGACATTTGTCATAAGCCTGGCTAACTTACGCGGTCTCGCGGACGCCAGAACAACAATTCCAAGCGGAGAGTACATGCGACACATTCTTGTGACCAACGCGAAGGGCGGTTGTGGCAAAAGCACCATCGCCACGAGCCTCGCCGCCTATTTTGCTTCCGAAGGCCATGCGACGGCGCTCGCAGATTTCGACCCGCAGGCTTCCGCTTTGTCGTGGCTCGAGCAGCGCCCGGCCGATTACGCGCCGATCGCCGCCGTCCGCGGCTTCGAGACGGGCCTGAAAACCGTGCCGCGCAACACAGAGTACGTCGTCATCGACTCGCCGGCCGGCTCTTACGGCAAAGATCTGACGGAGCTCGTGCGCAAAGCGGAGACGATCGTCGTGCCCGTGTTGCCGTCGCCGATCGACATCAAGGCCGCCGAGCGCTTCGTCGATGATCTGCTGAACATCGGCAAGGTCGCCGACAAGAAGGCGAAGGCCGCCCTCGTCGCGAACCGCGTCCGCGAGAACACGTTGATCTTCGAAGAGCTCGACTCCGTGCTGTCACGGCTCAAGGTGCCCTACATCGCACAGTTCCGCGAGGCGCAGAACTACAACCGCGCGTATCAGCGCGGCCTCGGCGTGCACGAGCTGCCTCCGTATCTCGCCTGGCCCGATTGGGAGCAGTGGGACCCGTTGATCGAGTGGCTCGATTCGCGACGCTCGCAGCCGAAAGCCGGCTGAACGCTAATCCCCCACCTTGATCTCCGCGTCGCGCGCCGGTGCCGCGAGGCCGCGCGAGGGCGGCAATGGCTCGGCCGCCGCCGGGCTCACGAGCTGCAGCCCCGACTTGAACGCGAGCAACGCGCCGTCGTCCTCGCCGAGCTGCGCGAGCAACCGGCCATAGAGCGCGTAGGCGTCGGGCGCTGGCGCCAATGCCAAGCTCGACTCGAGATAGCTGCGCGCCTTTCCCCAGAGCTCGTTCGCCATCGAGAGACGCGCGGCCGCCGTCAGCAGCGCCGCGTCGTCGGGATGAGCCTTGAGCCAGGTCTCCGCGTGCTTCAGCTGCTTCGCGGGATCCGCTCCACGCACCTGGCCGTAGCTTTGCACGAGCGCCGGGTGCCACTCCCGCTTCAAAGCCGCGCGCAGCTCGCGCTCTGCTTCGCCGCCTTGCCCAAAGCGCGCGAGCGCCAGTGCGCGCTCCGCGACGACGGGGGGCGACGCGCGCAGCTCGCTCGGCAACGTTTCCCAAACCTCCACGAAGCGCTCGGCAGTGATATCGCTGCGCGAGAGCTCGCCTTCGACGGCGAGCTTTGCGAGTTGCGCGCGCTCGGCCGCCGGCAACGCTGCTCGCGCGAGGCTCGGCAGCAAATCGAGAAGCTGCGCGCGGTCGCCGAGCGCGCGATACGCGCGCGCCAAGAGCGCGACAGCGGCCGGCTGATCCGACCTTTCGAGCGCCTTCAACGTCGCAACGGCGGCTGCCGGGTCGCCCGCTTGCAGCTGCAGCTGCGCGCGCGTCAGCTGCGCGCTCGTCGCTCCTTCCTCGGAGATGCTTTGCGCGAGCGCGAGCCATTGGTCGCGCCGTTCGACGGCGCCCTGCAGCTGCGCCGCATGCGCCGCGAGCAGGTAATTCGCGAGCGGCGCATCCGCCTGCTTCAAGCCTTGCGTCAGGAGGCGCTCGCTGCGGGCCCAGTTGCCTTCGACGAGCTGCGCGAGCCCCGCCGCGAAATCGCTGTCGCGGCGCTCGAGCCGGCGGTGTGAGCGTGCCGCGCGCCAACGCCGCGGCGCTTCCGCAACCGCGACGAGAGCGCGCACGAGGACGTACGCCGCGACGAGCACGATGACAAGGCCGGGCAGCGACATCTCGACCACATAACCGCGGAAGCTCAAGAGGACGTAACCGCGATCGGCGAGCAGGAAGTGCGCAAGGAATGCGCCGAGCAATACCGTGAGCAGAGCCGCCGCGCCGAAGCGCATCAGCGCGGCTCGTTGCGCTGCGCGCGCAACAAATTCAAAGAGCCGCTGATGTCGGGGCGCTCGGGGTTCACGTCGAAGGCGCGCAGCTCGCCGAGCAAGGCCAGCGCGCCCTCGACGTCGGCCGCCGCAGAGTCGAAGTCACGGCGCAGCAGCGTGATTGCCGTTTCGAGCCCGCTGACGAAGGCCTGCTCGTCGGCGCGCAGTGCCGCGATGCGGGCGAGCTCGAGCTCGATCTGAAGTTGGCGGCGCGCGAGCTGCCGCTCGGCGGCCGATAGCGCCTGCGGCACCGGATCGTCAGCTCGTTCGACGCGGATGAGATCGAGCAGCGTGCTCTTGATCGCGAGCCAGAGCCGCCCGATGCCGGGCTCGACGTCGAGCTCGGCATCCGCTTCGTTGCGGCGATTCAGCGGCACGTTTCCGCGCAGCGGCAGCTCGTCGGCGCGGGCCGACAGCCGGCCGAGGCTGAAGACGATGCCTTCGATATCGGGCAGGCGCAGGCTGCGCAGCGCGAGCAGCTCGCCGGCGATCGCGTCGCGCGCGGGCACGAGCTCCGGATTGCCGAGCTCGGCGAGCCGGCCGTCGGCGAGCTCGAGCGCCGTCACGGCGCTCTCGAAATTTCGCGTCAACGCGAGCTCCGTGTTCGCGACGGCCAGGTAGTACTCGGCTTCGGAGCGAAGCAGCTCGGCGCGCGCGTCGAACGAGCCGCCTTGCACGGCGTCGAGCCGCTCCTCGATTTCCATCAACCGGCCCGGCATCGAATCGAGGCGCTCGCCCAAGCTCGTGCTCGACTGCCGCAGAGCCGCGACATCGGCGTCGACATCGTCGAGGCCGTCCTGCAGTGCTCGCTGCTCGGCGCGAACGCGCGCCAGCGCTTCGGCGGCGGCTGCATCCGTCTCGTCGAGCGAGACGTAGAACTGACGGTACTGCCACCACAGCATGCCGGCCACCATGACGGCGAGGAACGCGAGCAGCAGCGCCACAGAGCTCGAGAGCACGGCACGTTGCACGCCGCGCGCCGGCTCCGGCGCCGCGGCGGGCCGCGTGCGAGCCGCGTTGTCGGCGTCAAGCGAGCTCGCGAGGCTCGCCCACTCCTCGTCAGCGGCTGGCGCGCGCGGCGCAGCATCGGGTCGGGGCGTATCCGTCATCGGCATCCTTCGCTCAGTGGCTGGCCAAGCGCTTGCGCAGCTCCGTGAGCTGCCGCCGGCTGACCGCGAGCGGCTCGGGCTCGCCGCGCAGCTTGAGCGCGTACCCGTCCTCGCCGCCGGCCCGCTCGAGAGCCTCGACGTGCGCGATAGCGACGAGCACGCTGCGATGCGCGCGGACGAAGTCGCGTGCGAACTCTTCCTCGAGCTGCTTCAACGACTCGTCGATGAGGTCCTCGCCGTGGCTGTGGCGCACGGTGACGTATTTTTGATCGGCTCGAAAGTAGCGAATGTCCTTGACGGGGATCAGCTTCAGCTCATCGCGGAGACGGGCAGCGACGTGCTGGCGCGCCGCGAGCGGCGCCGCCGGCGTACTGAGGCCGAGCAACTGCGGCGCACGCAGCCGCGACGCCTGCTTCAGCGCTTGCGCAAGGCGCTCGCTGCGCACGGGCTTCAGCAGGTAGCCGATCGCCTGCGAGTCGAACGCTTCGAGCGCGTACTCGTCGTAGGCCGTCGTGAAAACGATCGCCGGCGGGTTCTCGAGCGCGCCGAGGTGGCGCGCGACCTCGATGCCCGTCATGCCCGGCATGCGAATGTCGAGCAGCACGACGGCCGGCTTCAACTTACCGACGAGCGGCAGTGCGTCGACGCCGTTCGAGCAGACGCCCGCGACGTCACATCCCGGCAGCTCAGCGACGAGCCGCTGCAGACGCTCGCGCGCCGGCAGCTCATCGTCGACGATCAGCACGCTCAGCGGTACCGCGTTCATTCGGAGTACGGAAAGCGCAGGGTGACTCGATAAAGGCCGGGCGCCTGCTCGACCTCGAGCGAGCCGCGCCCGCCGTACGCAAGATCGAGGCGCTGGCGAATGTTGTCGAGCGCGAGCCGATTGCCCGTGCGGGGCTCGCCAGACGCGCCGGCTTCCGCGACGGGATTGCTGACGACGAGCTCGACCTCGCCGTCGACGACGCGGCCCGAGACCGTCACCGTGCCGCCGCGCTCGAGCGGCTCGATGCCGTGATAGATCGCATTCTCGAGCAACGGCTGCACCGTAAGGCCCGGCACGAAAGCACGCATCGGCAGCGAGCCGACGTCCCAGCGCACATCGAGCCTACACCCAAGCCGCAGCGCTTCGATGCGCTGGTAGATGCGCGTTAGCTCGAGCTCCTCCTTGAGCCTGAGCGGCGTGTGCGAGTCGCGCAGCGTCGCGCGAAACAGATCGGCGAGATCCTCGACGGCCTCCTCGGCACGTTTAGGGTCGCTGCGCGTCAGCGCGGCGATCGTGTTCATGCTGTTGAACAGGAAGTGCGGCCGAATCCGCGCCTGTAGCGCTTGAATGCGCGACAGCGCTTCAGCGCGCACGTGCTTCTGCCATTGATGAGTGACGAAGAAATACCGCAGCAGCAGGGCCGTGACGATCAGCGCGATGCCGCCGTTGCGCAGCAGAAACGGCCAGTGCTCGGTGGGCCGCTCGATGCCGACCCTGCCGAAGGCCGTGCCGAGCCACAGCGCAAGCTCCGAAATCAGCACGGTGTTCAGCAATATGAGAATGAACGCAGCCGCGGAGCTCTGCGCCACCGTGAGCCGCGCTAGCCAACGGCGCGAGTAGCAGAGCAGCGCCGCATTCGTCAGCCCGAGCCACTGGAGAAACATCGAGAGCCGCGCGAGCTCCGTGAGAAAAGGTGCGTCGGGCCGCGCGAGCGCAAGCGTGACCGCGACGAGCTCCGCGATGAGCACGACGGCGAACACCATGCGCGTCGCGCAAAAGTCGGGGATATAGAACTCGTCGAAGCGCGAGTCGAGAACGGCCGTGAACGCAGGCACCTTCGCGGCGCTCGCGCGCGGCGGCGGAATCAACGTCGTGCGCGGCGGACGGTCTTCGGAGGGTCGCTCAATCGCACCAGTCTTGGACATCCGCCGCCGCCTTGGCACGGGCTTCGGCGACCGCAGCGTCGTCGAGGTACTCACGGTCGCCGACGGCATTGGTGCGGAACAGCCGACGCGACAGCGTGTAGCGGTCCAGGACTTCCCGCGCGGTATCGCAGTTCTTCTGCCGCTGCTCGCGCAGCTCGGCCGCCGAAGGACCGCCGGCCAGCGATGGGATAGCCGGCGCCTCGGGAGGCGCGGCATTGGCCGTGCTCCCGCCCGATGCGGTCCGCGCCGCGCCCGGCGCCGTTCTCCCAGTCCGCCGCCTGGCGGAATACACGAACTCCGAGTCCGCGCCTTGCGGACGGTCGCTGTAGCTGACCGTGCCGTCGGGCGCCGTCGACCGGTAGATGTCGGCTCCAAAGGCCGCCGTGCCGATCAAGCTCAGCAAGAGTGTGCCGTGGGCAATTCGCAAGTTCATGATCTTCGGCCTCGGACGGATCCGCCTTCGCGAGTCTAACAAGCCGCGGGGCGGGCCCCTGTGACTCATTTCACGGCGTTTTCCGCGTGTTTGCGCCTATACATTAAGTGAAATCGCGAACCGAGCCTAGAGTGCGGGCTATCATCGCGTTTCCGGCCGAAACCGGCACATTTGCGGCTAGCCCCCAAGGCCGCAGGGAGCGTGCAATGGACGACAAGAAATCGACGCGTTTCAGCTTAGACGAGCTCGCCCGCCAGCTGGCCGAGTCGGTGCCGCAGAACCTCAAAACGCTCGGCCAGGACCTGGAGCGCAACTTCAAGACGTTGCTGCAGTCGGGCATCGAGCGAATGGAGCTCGTGAGCCGTGAGGAGTTCGACGTTCAACGCGCCGTCCTCGAGCGCACTCGCGCCAAGCTCGAGGCCATCGAATCGCGGCTCGCGGATCTCGAAAAGGCGCTGTCGTCGCGCAAGTAGCCGCCGGCCCACCGCGCCGGCCAAAGGCCGAACGTGGGGCTCGCACGCACGTTGAGCCGCGGGCAGGCCGGGCTCGACGCGTATCTCGTCACCGTCGAAGTGCACATTGCCGGCGGCCTGCCGGGGTTCGCCGTCACGGGCTTGCCTGCCGCGGGCGTGCGTGAGAGCAAGGACCGCGTCCGCGCCGCGCTCGTGACCTCCGGGCACACCGTTCCAGCGAGCCGCATCACCGTGCACTTGGGTCCAGCCGACATTCCAAAAACCGGCGGCCGCTTCGATCTCGCGATTGCGCTCGGTGTGCTGCTCGCGCAGCAAGACGACAAGCCATGGCCCGTCGCGGGCATCGAGTTCCTCGGAGAGCTCGCGCTGAACGGCGATCTGCGGCCGATCAACGGCGCGTTGCCTGCCGTGCTCGCGGCGCAGCAAGCCGGCCACGTGCTCGTGCTGCCCGCGGCAAACGCGAGCGAGGCCGCACTGGTTCCCGACGCCGAGGTTTACACGGCCGCAGCTCTGAGCGAGGTCGTGGACCACCTTCGCGGCGAGCGGCGGCTGCAGCGCGTCGTGCCGCGCGCGGGGCCCATCGCGGCCGACTGCTCGCCGGATCTCGCCGACGTGCGCGGCCAGACGTTCGCGAAGCGCGCGCTCGTCGTCGCGGCCGCCGGGTCGCACAATTTGTTGATGGTCGGTCCGCCCGGCAGCGGCAAGAGCATGCTGGCGGAGCGGCTGAGCGGCCTGCTGCCGCCATTGACGCGCGACGAGATGCTGCGCGTCGCGAGCATCGCGTCCGTGGCCGGAGAGCAGCGCGCGTCGCAGCCGACGTTGTCGCCGCCGTTTCGCGCGCCGCATCACACGACCTCGGCTCAAGCGCTCGTCGGCGGCGGCACGCGGCCGCGTCCCGGCGAGATCTCGCTCGCGCATCGCGGCGTGCTGTTCTTGGACGAGCTACCGGAGTTCGGCCGCGGCGCGCTCGAGGCGCTGCGCGAGCCGCTCGAGAGCGGCGTCGCGCGAATCTCGCGCGTCCACGAGCAGCTCGCGTTTCCCGCGGAGTTCATGCTCGTCGGCGCCATGAATCCGTGTCATTGCGGCTTTCGCGGCGACGGCACGGATCGCTGCAAGTGCACACCGTACAAGCTCGAGCAATATCGCGGGCGCATTTCCGGGCCGCTGCTCGACCGCTTCGACTTGCACGTCGAGGTGCCGCGCGTGTCGTTCGCCGACATAGACGAGCCGACGGACCGCGGCGAGTCCGCGCAGCTTCGCGAAGCAGTCGTCGCCGCACGCGCTGTCCAGCTCGACCGCGGCGGGCGGCTCAACGCGCGGCTCGATGCGCGGGCGCTATGGCGCGTCGTCAAGCTCGGCGCCGAGCAGCGCGCGCTGCTGAAGCGCGCCGCGGACCGCTGGCAGCTCTCCGCGCGCGGCTCGCTGCGCGTGCTGAAGGTCGCGCGAACGATCGCCGACCTCGCCGGCAGCTCCGGCGTCACGACGGAGCACGTCGCCGAGGCGCTGCAGCTACGCTGCCGCGAACCCGCCTAACCGCGGCGGGTCACACCCCACGTTTGTCTCGATTAGGCGCGGCCGTCGGCTATAATCGCGCCCCGTATTCAGCAGGGGAGCACGGGGTTGCGCCAGCACGATCAGCAGTTCTTCGACAGCTTCATGCTCGTCATCGGCATTCTCATCGGCGTGGCCGTCGGCCTGTTTTTCCTCGTGCGCGCGATCTCGATCGACACGCAAGGGCTCTACATCACCGAGGATCCGACCGTCCAGGCCGCGATCGACGAGCGCATCAAGCCCGTCGGCCGCGTGCTGCTCATGGGCGACGCCGAGCTCGCGGCCGCCGCTGCAGCGGCCGTCGCCGCGCCGACGCCCGTCGCGACCGTCATGACGGGCCCGCAGGTTTACAACGCGGCCTGCATCGTATGCCACCAGCCTCCGGGCACGGGCGGTGCGCCGCCGATCGGCGACGTCGCGGCGTGGGCGCCGCGCATCGCGCAAGGCATGGACACGCTGTACATGCACGCGCTGCAAGGCTTCCAAGGAACGGCCGGTTACATGCCACCGAAGGGCGGGCGCGTCGATCTCTCCGACGACGAAATCAGGGCGGCCGTCGACTACCTTCTCGAGCAGTCGCGCTGAGCGTCTCGTAGCTCGTTATCCGGGCAAACCGGGTTCATGAAGTACGGTGAGCTGCAAACCGGCGCGGCGCCGGGCCGCGCAGTGCGGCACTGATCGCCGTGCGTTTCCGCGGGCGCCGCGTTCGTGCCCGCGTGTTAGCGAGCCGCGGCTTTCAGCATCGACAAGTTTGACGCTATGCGGCTCTAGGCATACATTCGGTCGACACCCAGTAGCGAGGGAGAACGTCATGAGACGACGACTTGCACTTGCACTCGCTTTGGTGCTGGCGTGCATTGCGGTCGGGGCAGACGCCCAGGTCCCACACATCGTCGGCAACTGGAAGCTCAACGTCGCAGCTTCTCGTGTGCCGGGACCGCCGCCGCAGACGCACATACGCCGCTACAGCGTCGCTCCAGACGGCACCGTGATTGGTCTTGCCGTCGTCGTCGATGCGGATGGCACTCCGAGCTTCTTGCAGTTCGCCGCTAAGCCCGATGGCAAGGACTACCCCGAGTTCGATGCGGATAGCGCCGCGCAATATCTGCTGGATGGCTCACCGCCGGTAGCGACCTACGCGGAGACGCCAGTCGATTCGCATACGGTCGAGTGGATCGACAAGTACGACGGCCGAGTGACGTTCAGCGGTCGGAAGTCGGTCTCGACTGATGGTCAGACGATGACCATCACTGCGGTCATCAAGAATGAGCGCAACGAGGACGTCGAGTTCCTCTTCGTGTTCGATCGGATCTGATCTGCAGCGGCGGCAGGTCAGCGGCTTGCAGTGGCCGGAGCCGTACCGCCGAAATCAGCGCTTAAATTTTGGAATTTCTGAGGTACTCGGCACATAGCTGACAGCGGATACCGGAGACAGCGTTTACGCATTAGTGCATTTGGGGAGGCGCCCAAATGCCTTGGAGAGAGTGTAAACGTAGCCGCCGCTGCGCTCACATCTGCCGTACGCGCAATTCCCGAAACCAATTCCAACCGCGGCGCCGTTGTTATTGCCCTCGGAAAACTGCTTGCGGTGATCGAAGAAAATAGGATGCTGTACCCGCTCACCAGCATCGACGAGTTCATTCTCGGACACGCCCGTGAGAACTTCCTGACGGCTGCCGCCGGCACGCCGGACGTACTCATCCACGCTACGACTCTGCTTCGACGGTGCGCGCGGCCGGCTAGGTCAGCCCGCTGGCCCGGCACGCCTCTTGCACTCCTGACGACGTTTCCAACGGAACGGAGTGATCATGGACAAGGATAGAGTCGAAGGCAGCGCGAAAAACGTCAAAGGCAAGGCCAAGACGGCGGCCGGCAAGATTCTCGGAGACGAGAAGCTCAAGAACGAGGGCCGGGCCGATCAAGTGAAAGGCAAGGTGCAGAACACCGTTGGCGGTATCAAAGACGAACTTCGCGAAGAGGACGAAGAATCCAAGAAACCAAACTAGTAGTGGCTGAGCCGGGGCAGCCGTCCGCTAGATCGGCGGCTGCGTCCGGTACCAAACTCACGATCGACATTTGGGCGTTGAAGCCCCAGGGATTGAGCGCGTCCGGCAAATCCAGAATCGCCTACAGTGGCGTTAGGCAAAGAGGCGAAGCGCCATGGAGGTGGTTGCTGGACTCGACGGGTGCCCTTCGGGGTGGCTCTGCCTCACAAGGATCTGTCGACTAGCCAGGTCGACGCTTGCATCTTGTCGAGCATCGGTGCGTTGTTGACGCTGACCCCGAAGCCGGACGCCGCGATGGTGGACGTGCCCATCGGGCTAACGGATTCCGGGGCTCGTGATTGTGATCTGCGGGCCCGAGCGATCCTGAAACCGCCTAGGTCCAGCAGCGTCTTCCCGTCACCTATTCGACCCACGCACGTGGCAACGGTCGGCTGGAGCCGCGCAACCAACTGGAAGACAACGCCTTGAAGATGCATGGCTTTTTGGCGCGCCCGGAGGGATTCGAACCCCCGGCCCCTGCCTCCGGAGGGCAGTGCTCTATCCGCTGAGCTACGGGCGCGTGGCCGGCAGTATATCGCGGGCGGCTCAAAGGCGAGCCGGCCGACTCCATAGACGCGCGCTCTTCGGCTAGTCGCGCTGCGGTAGCGCGAACACGTACAGCGCGTTACCCGTCGCCGGATGATGGATCTCGGGCGCGATCAGCGACGGCACGTTGCGCGGGCTGCCGCCGCCCAAGCCCGTCGTGACGGCCACGTACTGCCGCCCGCCGGCCGCGAACGTGATCGGGAAGCCTTGCACGGACGTCGTGAGCCGCGTTTCCCAGAGCACCTCGCCCGTCTCGACGTCGATGGCCTTGAACCGGCGGTCGAGGTCGCCGACGAAGGCGACGCCGCCGCGCGTCGAGATGACGGCCGTCAGGAACGGCGCGCGCTGCTCGAGCGACCAGAGCTCGTCCATCGTCCGCGTGTCGTAGGCCGCGAGCTTGCCGATGTTGCCGTCGGTGCCAGGCATCTCGAAGAAACGCCGGTCGGCGCCCGAGCTGCCGCCGCCCACGACCTGCTCGATTTGCTGGCCGCGGATCTCGATGCAGCTTTGCGACAGCGGAATGATCAAGCGCTGTGTAGGCGCGTGATGCGTCATCGCTTGCCAGTTGTGGCCGCCCTCCGTGGAGGGACATCCCTGCACCCAGTCGCCGACTTTCGCGTCGACGATGTCGGCGCGGTAGCGCGGCTGCCCCGTCTCGGGATCGATGCGATCGAAGACGTTTTGGAACACCGTCTCCTTGTGGCCGATGAACCGGCCCGTCTCGCGATCGAGCTTCCATAAAATTCCGGGCTTGCCGATCGTGAACACGGCTTTCTCGCCGCCGACGTCGACGAGCACGCGCTCGTAGACCTCGTCGAGGTCGAGCGCTTCGCCGGGGGCGTGCTGGTAATACCACTTCAAGCGGCCGTCGTTGGGGTTCAACGCGAGCGTCGTGCTCGTGTACAGCGCACGGTCGAGCGCCGAGTTGCCACGGCTCGCAGGCACCCACGGCTTCGCTTGCGCGACGCCCCAGTAGGTCGTGTCGAGATCTGGGTCGTAACTGCCCGTGATCCAGGTGTCGCCGCCGGCGCGGTAAAGGTCCTCGACGTCGCCCCAGGTCTCCCCGCCCGGCGTGCCCGTCGTCGCAACCGTCGCGAACTTCCAGAGCTGCCGGCCGTCATTCGCGTCATAAGCGCTGATGAAGCATTTCTCTTTGCGGTACAGCGTGCAGTCACCGAGGCCTTGCAGCACTTTGCCGCCGACGACGATCGGCCCGCTCGAGGTACGGAACGCGCCCTCGGTGCGATCGCCGATGATGGTCTCCCACGCGATCTGCCCAGTGCGCGCGTCGAGCGCGAGGAGTCGCGCGTCCGTCGTCGCGACGAACAGCTTGTCGTCGAAGATCGCCAGGCCCCGCATCGCTACGTTCGTCGGCACCAGCGGTCCAACGCGGTTCTCCCAAACCAGCTCGCCGGTCGCCGCATCGAGCGCCTGGATGATGTTGCCCATGTTATTGAGATACAGCACGCCGTCGTGCACGACGGGCGCGGGCTCGTTCCAGCCGCCTTCCGTCATCGCCCAAATCCACTCGAGGCGAAGCTCGTCGACGTTGTCGCGCGTGATTTGAGCGAGCTCGCTGTAGTTCCAGGCCTGATAGTTGCCGCGGATCATGAGCCAGTCGTCGGCCGGAAGCCGGCGCAGCATGGCGTCGGTGACGGGCCTGAAGCTTGTAAGCTCGCCGGCGACGCTGATGCCCGTGAGGCCGGCCGCGCCCGCCGGCCCGGCCGGCGCCGCGCTCGCGAGCGCCGCTCGGAAAGCGTCGGACATCGTGCCCGTCGCGACACTGCCGACCGTCACCGTCGAGGCGGCCGTCAACGCGCTCGTCCCCGGCGTCGCGCCGTTCGCCTGCAGCAAGAATGCCGCGAGGTTCACGTAGCTCTGCGGCCCGAGGCTGCCGGGCGAAGCCGGCGGCGGAGGCATCGTCACGCTCAAGAACGTGACGAGCTCTTGCGCGGTGCGGCCGCTCCAGGTACGCATGAAATCGGGGCCCACCAGCGGGCGCGCTTCGTTCGCGCCGCGCAGATCCGCGAGATGGCAACCGGCGCAGTTCGCGAGATACGACGATCGGCCCGCGGCGGCTTGCGCTTCAGTGAACGGCGCCCCTTGCGCCTGAGCCGTGCTCGCGAGGGCAAGCACCGCGGAGGCGAGAGCGGCCCGCACGCGGCGAGCGCGGCTCATGGCACGAGCCATCCCCAGAGGTTGCCGTCGGGAGCAGTCTCGCTGTGGATCTGCAAATAGATCTGTCCTTGTCGCAGGGCTTCGACCTGGGCCGCCGTCAACGTCACCTCGGCGTCGAAGGTGCCGCTCGCCGCCGCTGGCACCGTCACGTCGGCGATCGCGGGCCCGCGAACGCCCATGACGGCGCCTTGGTGCAAACGCGCCACTGTCGCCGGGCCTTTGAGGCCTGCGAAGTTGCCGCGCACCGTAAGTCTCGAGCCCGCGAGCGCGGCTGTCGCTTCGCCGGCGCCTATCGTGTTCGCGGCCGTCGAAGCTTCGATCGGCACGGGCCGCAGCCGGACCTTGAAGCCCTGCTGCGCGGCGGCCGTCAGGGTCAGCGCGGCCGCGGCGAGCGCCGCAGAGCACAGAAGGATTCGACGCGCGGAGCGTCGCGGACGAGTGAGCGAGACCATGGCACCCCCCGGTGACTCGGTGTCGTTGTTCGGTCGACGGCCGTTGCCGACGGCGATTCTACCGGCGGCGCTCACGTAGCGGCTAGCGAGCGGCCCGCCGCCTCATGGGTCCGCGGAGCGCGTCGCCCCGGCATGCCACAACGACTCGAACTCGGCTTTGGTGACGTTGCTGTCGAGCATCGCGAGCGACAGCCGAGCGAGCCCGAACCATCCCGGCCGCGCGTCGGTCGGCACAAGCTGATGCGTGATCAGCCCGTCGTCGCCGATGCCGAGCTCGCGCTGGACCCAGCCATCCTCGTCGACCTCGGTATACAAGGCGCCCGCCCGTAGCGTCGCGAGCTCGCTCTGCGTCCATTTCAGATAGAACATCCCGTGTCCCCGTGCCTGGCACTCCGATAGCGCCGGTCGTTGTTGTTGTGATCGTACGGCTCGAGTATACCGGCGCGGCGCGGAGCACCGTCAGCGCATCGACATAACGTTATTGGCGGATGCAGGGCAGCGCACGCGTGACAGAGGCGCGTTGATTTTCTAACGCAGCCTGAGTCCGCAGGCCGCGCTCGTTCGGTCCGATCGCGTCGAGCCGCCGCTCGACGTCGCGGCAAAGAATCGCTAGCGGCGCTGCTCTTTGGGCCGCGCTTCGTTGATGCGCAGCGCACGACCGCCGACGTCTTTACCGTTGAGCTGTGCGATGGCCTTCTCGGCTTCGACCGCGTTCGGCATCTCGACGAAGCCGAAACCGCGCGACCGCCCCGTCTCGCGATCCATGAGGATCTTGACGGACGACACTTCGCCAAACGCACCAAACGCATCGCGAAGCTCGTCTTCGCTCATGCCATAGGACAGATTGCCAACGTAGATATTCATCACCCAGATTCTCACACCCGTTGCGTACCCCGATGAGACGCTCAACCAACGGCATGAGATTGAGCGTCGGCGTGAAACCTCTACGACCGGCGCACTTTCGCGGTCAATGCCGAGATACTCTGGATTTAGCGGGGTTTCGCGGGCGGCCGCTCAACGCGCAGCGTCGAGTCGCGTCACGCTCGTCAGGCGAAGATCGAGCTCGTCGCCGATGAAGTCCGAGTCGTAGTCGATGTAGATCTCGCGCGGATAACCGAGCGCGGCATCGTAAACGGCCCGCACTTGCACCCCTCGCTCGAAGGCCGAGGCGATCAGGCCGAACAGGCCGTCCACGGTCCAGTAGTACTCGAAGTTCTTGTCGGCGGCCGGCACCTCGGTCGTGCTGCCGGCCGGCCGGTGGCGCACGGCCGTGACGGCGTCGTCGCGCACCGTGACGACGGTCTCGGGCGGCGATTCACGATGACATTCGCAGTACTTGTGATAACCGTACTCGTAGCCGGCAAGCGCAGCGGCCTGCCAGCGCGCGCGTGCGCCATCGAGCTCGGCATCGGCAACCACGGGGATCGCCGCAGCGAAGGCAAGGGCCGCGACGGCTACATGAATCGTTGTGCTGGAGCGCATCGTCATAGTCTAGAGCACGCAGCTGCGGGCAAACTCGAGCGCCTCGTTGGCCGTCCAATCGCCGCGCGGTTTCTCGCGCATCGCTTCGCACCATCGCGGGGAGCCGACCTCGGGCGCGCACGCCGAGAGCCAGGCCGTCACCGCCAGCAGCACCGTCGCCCGCTTGAGACCCCGCATCCCGCCCGCTCCCTCAGCCATCCTGCAATCTCGCGGCCATTCTAGAGCAGGCGACGGCCGCAATTCGCGCCTCAAGCGGGCGCGCCGGGCCGGGGCCTGCTGATCCAGATCAGCACGGCCGAGACGAGCAGCCCGAGATCGAGCCATCCGACCCATTGGAGCCAGTGATCGCGCGGCAGCAGCGAGACGCCGATCGGAAAGAACGAGGCCAAGAACAGCAGTGCGATGACCAGCGCGTGGCCGTGCACGGCGGCGATTCCGGCGAACACCGCGAGCGCCACGAACACGAGCGCCGTCACGACATTCAAGTTCGCAAGCGTAAGGCCTGCCGAGGGTACCCAGAGCACGTACGCCCACGCGCTCGCGAGCGCGGCTGCGCAGACGAGCCCCACGAGCCGGCCGAGCCAGTTGATGCCCTTCGCCATTCGTCGCTAGACCTTACCGGACGCGATGACGATCGCGGCCGCGAACACCGTGAAGCCGATGCCGACTCCGAGGCCCGCGCCGATCAGCGCACCGATGAAGAGGTTGCCGAACAGCAGGCCCGCGCCCGCGCCGAGGGCGGTCCCCCAGAGCAGCCCGCCGGGAATCGCGATCGTGCCCCACAACGGAAACGGGCTCTTCGGGGGTGGTTTGGTCGGTTCGTTCACGGCCCACTCGTGCGCCGGCACTTCGCGCATCAACGCTTCTGAATGACCAGCTTGCCCTTCGGCGGCTCGCGCAGATTCTTGTCCTTGTACATGGCGCGATCGGCGGCCGCCATCACGGTCTGTAAGTTGTTGCCGGTCTCGGGGAACGACGCAGCACCGACGTTGACCTTGATGCGGACCATCTTCACGTCGACTTCGAGCGTCGTCGAGAACACGACGTTGCGGACGCGCTGCGCGACCTCCTCGGCAATCTCCTTGTCCACGCCGGAGAGCAAGGCGATGAACTCGTCGCCGCCGTAGCGCGCGACGACGTCGGTCGAGCGCGTCAACCGAAGCAAGGCTTCCGCGACGAGGTTGACGGCGCGGCTGCCGGCCTCGTGCCCATACGTGTCGTTGATCGTCTTCAAATGCTCGATGTCGATCATCAAGATCGAGTAGGGACGATCACCGCGGCTCGCCGCGTTGTGCTCTTGCTCGGCGAGCCGCGCGAAGGCGCGCATGTTGTACAGCGAAGTCAGCTCGTCACGATCCGAGAGCGCGCGAATGTGGCTCTTCGCCGTGTTGATGTTGTCGACGAGCAGCGTCGTCGAGAACGCCACGAGGACGAACGGCGCGAGCACGCCCACTGCCGTGATGCCGAACTGCGCATTCAAGCCTTGCAGGCCCTCCGTCAGCATTCCCACGAGCGGATAGCAGAGAAAAACGAGCGCGACGACGAGCGCCGCTGCGCGCTTGCCAAGCGCCAACGCGGCCGTGATGATCGGTAGCAAGTAAAGATTGACGAGCGGACTGTTCACGCCGCCCGACACGACGAGCACGGCGGACAGAAACGCCAGCATGACGAGGATCTCGAAGCCGAGCTTGAAGTGCGTGTGCTTCGCGAACGGCCGGCCGTAGCGAAAGAGCAGCACGAAAGCCGCGAAGCCGAGCAACACACCGAGCACGCCGGCGCTGTGAGCAATCGCCGGATTCCCGATGAACAAATAAAGAACGACCAGTATCAGCAGCAGCCATTCGACTTCGGCGATGCTGCGCGCGAAGCCGCGCAGCTGGGCTTGCTCGATCTCGAGACTACGCTCGATGGGATCGCGGCTCATGGCGACACGTTAACCGCGGCGGGCCGCGGCGTCGAGTCACTGCACCTGCGTCAGCGTGATGGAGTCGTAGCTGATGAGCCGCAGCGCCTCGAGCAACTGGATGTCGTCGCGCAGCGCGACGCGCCCGTTCACACCGCGATACTGGCGGTGCGGATCGTCGCTGTGAATGACGACGTCGGGCTCGATGCCGCTGCCGTTGATCGAGCGTCCCGAAGGCGTCAGATAGCGCGACGTCGTGAGCTTGATGGCGCTGCCTTCGCCGAGCGGCATCACCGTTTGCACCGAACCTTTGCCGTAAGTCTTCTCGCCGACGATGCGCGCTCGCTCGTGATCTTGCAGCGCGCCGGCAACGATCTCGGACGCCGAAGCCGACGCCGAGTTGACGAGCACGACCGTCGGCACGCCCTCGAGCACGTCGCCGGCATCGGCCGACTGCTCGAACTGCGCCTTGCGCATGCGCCCCGTGCCGCTGACGATCACGCCGCTGTCGAGAAACGCATCGGCTACCTGCACTGCCGCGTCGAGCAGCCCGCCCGGGTTGCTGCGCAGGTCGAGCACGACACCGAGCAGCTCGTCGCGTCCCGAGGCGGCTGTGAGCTCGCGAACCGCGCGCTCGAGATCCGCCGCCGTGGTCTCCGCGAACGACGACAAGCGCAGGTACGCGAGACCGTTGCCGAGGTACTCGCTCTGCACAGACTTCACGTGGACCTCACTGCGAGTCAACGCGAAATGCAGCGGCGTCGCGCTGCCGGGGCGCATGACGTCGAGCGTGACAGACGTGCCCGGATCGCCGCGCATGCGCGCGACCGAAGCCGCGACGTTACCAGAATCGACGGGAACACTGTCGACGGCCGAGACAACGTCGCCGGGGAGGATCCCGGCGCGCTCTGCCGGAGCACCTTCGAGCGGCGCCACGACCGTGACCTTGCCGCCCTCGAGGTTCACGTCGAGCCCAACTCCCGTGTAGTTGCCCGTCGTGCTGATGCGGATGTCCTCGTAGGCCTCGGCGTCGAGAAACGTCGAGTGCTGATCGAGGTCGGAGACGATACCGCGAATCGCGGCTTCGACGATGCGCTGGTCGTCGACCTTATCGACGTACTCGCGCCGCACGCGGTCGATGACCTCGGCGACGAGCGCCGCGGACTCGATCGTCGGGTCGAGCGGTGCCGCAACGGCCGTCCCTCGCGCCGTCAACGCGTTCCAGACCGTACTCGACAGTGCCAGCCCAAGCCCGAACACGACGCCGGTGAGCAGCACGACTAGGCCGCGGAGAGTCGGGACCATTCGTTGTTCTTATTCCCCCGGGAGTACCGTCGGCACCTTATCACAGGGTCGCCGGGCCAACGCAAACGCTTTTGGTTATGTCGCACACGCGCCATCAGCGGGCCGCGGGGCGCTTGGCGATCCACGAGCTCGGATCGACGGGCTCGCCGTTGAACCGAATTTCGAAGTACAAGGCCGCCCGCGCCTGCCCGCCCGTATCGCCGACTTGCGCAATAGGCTCGCCGGGCCCAACCCAGTCGCCGGATTCCTTGAGCAGCGCCTCGTTGTGACCGTAGAGGGTCATGTAGCCGCCGCCGTGATCGACGATGACGAGGAGGCCGAGGCCGGCGAGCCAGTCCGCGAACGCGACGCGGCCGTGATGGACGGCCCGCACGGGCGTGCCCGCGGCCGCTTCGAGCAGCACGCCGTTCCATTTGACGGGACCGGAGCCGCGCGATTGCCCGTACGCGCCGGCGATGCGCCCCTGCACGGGCCAGGCGAGCTTGCCCTTCGCCCTCGCAAACGGCTCGTCCGTTTCGACGGGAAAATCGGCCATGACCTCGCTCAAGCGCAGAACGAGGTTGGCGAGCCGCTGCTCCTCTGCGCGGAGCTTTGCGACGGCCGCAGTGCCGTCGCGAATCTCCTCGTTGACCTGCGCGACGGCGACGCGGCGCTCGTCGCGCGCTTTTTCGAGGTTTGCGAGCTCGCGCGCTTGCGCCGCTTCGAGGGCCGCAAGCTCCGCTTCGACGCGCGCGGTCTTGCCCTCGAGCTCCGCGAGCGTTGCGAGCTCGCCGGCGACGGCGCCGATGCGCGTCGACCGCGCGCGATTGTAGTAGTCGAAATAGATGAGCATCCTGCCGAGCGCGGCGGGGCTCTCTTGTATCAGCAGCAACTTGAAGAGCTCCGCGCGGCCGGCCATGTAGCTCGCGCGCACCTGACGCGCGAGCGCCTCTTTCTCTGCCGCGAGCCGGCGACCTGCGCGCTGCGTTTCTTGCGTGAGCTCGCGCCTCGCCGTCTGTTGTGCGGCCAGCTTCTTGCGTACGTCGGCCAGTTGCCGGGTCGCTGCCGCCATCTGCACCTCGGCGGCGCGAAGGTCCCGCGCGCGCTCGTCGCGCCGCGTCGTCTCGCGCGCGATGCGGTCTTGCAGCTCTTTGATCTCTTTGCGAACGGCCGACAGCGCGGCTTCGCTCTCGTGCCGGTCCTGCGCGAACGCGAGCGACCAGCCGAGCGTGGCCGTCGCGAGAGCCGCCGCGCCGAGCCCGGCGAGGCGACGCCGTCCCGATGACCCGTCGATCCGCATACGGGGCCGCAGTGTAGTCGCTTTGCGGCCTGCTTTTCGATGGCCGCGGCCGGGCCGTGGGCGGTGCGCTGGTATACTGGCCATCCGAATAGGAACCCAAGAGTTCATGGCTCAGCTCGCCGATTTCGCCGGCAACCACGTTTGGCTCGTCGCGGGGCTCCTCGCCGCGTGGGCCGCCGTGATGTTCTACGAGCTGAAGCTGCGGAGCGGCGGGACGACGCACGTGACGACGGCCGATGCCGTGCGTCTCATCAATAAGGGGGCGCTCGTGATCGACGTGCGCAAGCCTGAAGAGTACGAGAAAGGGCACATCGTCAACGCCCGCAACGTCCCGCTCGAACGCGTGCAGCAGGACGACGCCGCCATCAACAAGCAGAAGAGCAAGATCCTCCTCGCCGTTTGCGGCGACGGAGCGAACTCGGGGCGCGCGGCAGGTCACCTGCGCAAAGCGGGCTACGAGAACGCCTTCAGCCTCAAGGGCGGGCTCGCGGGGTGGCGCGCCGACAATCTGCCGTTGGTCAAGTAGCATGGCGGACGCGCGCGTCATCGTGTATTCGCAGCCGTTTTGCGGCTACTGCAGCGCGGCGAAGCGGCTGCTCACGCAGAAGGGCGCGGAGTTCTCCGAGGTCGACGTCATGTTTGAGGCCGGCCGCCGCGACGAGATGATCGAGCGCAGTGGCGGCCGCCGTACCGTTCCGCAGATTTTCATTGACGGCCGCCACGTCGGCGGCTATGACGATCTCTCTGTTCTCGATAAATCCGGCGAGCTCGATCGCTTGCTCGCCGCGCCCGCACCCTAGTTTCTTTCACCAAATCAACGACTGGACGAACGATGGCCCAAGAGCAACCGACGCCTGCCCCACAAAAACAACTGGTCTTGCAGAAAATCTACGTGAAGGATTTGTCCTTCGAGTCGCCGAAGGCGCCGATGGTCTTCACGACGAATGTCTCGCCTCAGACGCAACTGAACGTGCGCTCGAGCGCGCAGCAGGTGGCGCCGGACGTCCAGGAGGTCACCTTGACGATTACCGTCGAGGCCAAGGACAAGGACTCCACGCTGTTCCTCGCCGAAGTGGCGCAGGCGGGGATCTTTCTGATCCAAGGCTACACGCCCGAAGAGCAGCAGTTCCTCGTCGGCAGCTTCTGCCCGAACACGCTGTATCCGTTCGTGCGCGAAGCCGTCGCCGAGCTCGTGACGAAGGGCGGATTTCCTCCGCTACTGCTCCAGCCGCTGAACTTCGACGCGATCTACGCGCAGGCCATGCAAGAACGCGCGACGCGCGGGAACGCGGCCGCGGCCGCGGCCGCGGCCGGTCAGCCGGCATCTGCGGCGGCGAGCGGCGAGACGCATTAGCACGGCGAGCCGCATCGCGATCGTCGGGGCCGGGTCGTGGGGCACGGCGCTCGCCGTGCAGTTCGCGCGCGCGGGTCACCCCGCCGCGCTGTGGGCCCGCGACCCCGCTCACGCCGCCGCGATGCAGCGTGAACGGCGCAACGCGCGCTATCTTCCCGACACGCGATTTCCCGATCTCGTCGAGGCGACGGCCGATCTCGCGGCGGCCGTCACGCCGGCCGCCGACGTGCTCGTCGCCGTGCCGAGCCATGCGCTGCGCGAGACACTAACGGCGCTCGCTGGCCTGCCGCTGCGCCGCCTCGCCTGGGCGACGAAAGGCTTCGAGCTCGATACGGGTCTGCTGCCTTACCAGGTCGCGGGACAGCTCTTGCCGGCCAGCTTGCCGACGGCCGTCCTCTCGGGGCCGACGTTCGCGCGCGAGGTTGGCGCCGGTCTGCCGACGGCGATGACGATCGCGTCCGCCGATGCCGATTACGCGCAACGCCTCGCCGAGCGCATCAGCAGCGAGACGTTTCGCGCCTACACCTCGAACGACGTCGTCGGCGTCGAGGTCGGCGGCGCGACGAAGAACGTGTACGCCATCGGCGCCGGCATCTGCGACGGCCTCGGGTTCGGTGCGAACACGCGCATCGCGCTGATCGCGCGCGGCCTCGCCGAGATGACGCGGCTCGGGCTCGCGCTCGGCGGGCGCAAGGAAACATTCATGGGCTTGGCGGGCATGGGCGATCTCGTCCTCACCTGCACGGACGACAAGTCGCGCAACCGCCGCTTCGGCCTTGCGCTCGCGGGCGGCGTGCCGCCGGCCGAAGCACTGCGCTCGATCGGTCAGGTCGTCGAGGGCTACATCGGCGCGCGCGCCGTCCATCGCGTCGCAGAGCGCCACAAGGTGCCAATGCCGATCGTCGATCAGCTGAACAAGGTTCTGCACGAGGGCGCCGATCCGCGCGCCGCCGTCGCGGCGCTGATGCGCCGACCGATCAGCTCCGAGCTGGGGTAGCGCTGCCCGCGAACTCGAGCTGCCGCCACGCTTCGTAGACCGTGACGGCTGCGGCGTTCGACAGGTTCAAGCTGCGATTGCCGGCGCGCATCGGAATGCGCAGCCTCATGTCCGGCGCGAACGTGTCGAGCAGCGCTTGCGGCAGCCCGCTCGTCTCGGGCCCGAACAGAAACGCATCGCCTTTGCGAAACGCTGCGTCGTAGACGGACCGCGTCGCCTTCGTCGTCAGGGCGAACAGCCGCGCCGGTTTGACGATCGCAATGCACGCATCTAGATCGGCATGCTCGCGCACGCTGGCCATCTCGTGATAATCGAGCCCGGCCCGCTTGACCTGCGCATCGCTCAAGTCGAACCCGAGAGGGTGCACGAGGTGCAGCGTCGCCCCCGCGTTCGCGCAGAGCCTAATCAAGTTGCCGGTGTTCGGCGGAATCTCCGGCTGAAACAGGATCACGTGAAACATCGCCGCGAATCATAGACCGCTACGAGAGATACGCGGATAATTGCGCCCCGATGAGCCGCCTAACGCTCGACTTCTGCGGTCTGAAGCTCAACTCGCCGATCGTGCTGCTGTCGGGCTGCGTCGGCTTCGGCGAGGAGTACACGCGGATCGAAGGCTTCAGCAACGCGGCCGTCGGCGCCATCGTGCTCAAGGGCACGACGCTCGCGCCGCGGCTCGGCAATCCGCCGCACCGCGTCTGGGAAACCCCAGCCGGCATGCTGAACGCGATCGGCCTCCAGAACCCCGGCGTCGAGTGCGTCGTCGACGAGATCCTGCCGACGCTCGATTTCGACGAGACGCGCTTCATCGCGAACGTTTGCGGCTCGACGATCGAGGAGTACGCCGAGGTCACGCGCCGCTTCGACGATTCTCCGATCGACGCCATGGAGATCAACATTTCCTGCCCGAACGTCAAGGAAGGCGGCGTCGCGTTCGGCAACTACCCGGACATGTCGGCGCGCGTCGTCGCGGCTTGCCGCGCGGTGACGAAGAAGCCGCTGATCACGAAGCTGTCGCCGAACCAGACCGACATCCGCGCCAACGCGCGCGCCTGCATCGAAGCCGGCACCGACGCGTTCGCCGTCATCAACACGTTGATGGGCATGGCGATCGATGTCGAGACGCGCCAGCCGATCATCGGCAACATCCAAGGCGGGCTGTCGGGGCCCGCGATCCGGCCGATCGCGTTGCTGAAGGTCCATCAGGTCTATCAAGAGTGCAAGACACGCGGCATTCCGATCATCGGTCAAGGCGGCATCGTGTCGGCGCACGACGCGCTCGAGTTCGTGCTCGCGGGAGCGACGACGGTCGGTCTCGGCACGGCGCTGTTCTACGACCCGCTCGCGCCGATGAAGGTGAACGCGGGAATCGAGGATTACTTACGCGCGCATCGCTTCACGAGCATCACGGACCTCGTCGGCGGCATCGACCCAGCCAAAGCGCTGAATCAGGCCGCGAGCGGCTGAACGCGTCACGAGCTAGGCCGCGTTGAGCATTCACCCAAGCGTCATCTCGAGCGACCGCGCCAAGATCTCTCCCGATGCCGAGATCGGGCCCTATTGCGTCATCGACGGCGAGGTCGAAATAGGCGCCGGCACGGTCGTCGAGTCGCACGCGCGCATCGGCAGCCGCTACGGCCGCGTCACGATCGGCACGAACAATCGCATCCAGCACGGCGCCGTGCTCGGCGGGCCGCCGCAAGACTTGGGCTACGAGGGCGGCGCATACACGGCGCTCACGATCGGCTCGCACAACCGAATCGGCGAGTTCGTCAGCATCAACATCGGGACGGCCAAAGGCGGCGGCGTCACGCGCGTCGGCGATCACAATTTCATCATGGCCTACACGCACATCGGCCACGACTGCCAAGTCGCCGACCATGTCGTCATCGTCAACGGCGCCCAGTTCGCGGGACATGTGACGATCGAGCATCACGTGCTCGTCAGCGGCCTTACGGGCTGCACGCAGTTCACTCGGCTGGGAGCGTACTCGTTCATGGCGGCCGGCGCGTTCGCGAACAAGGACATCGTGCCGTTCGCGATCGCCGAAGGGCATTGGGCGACGCCGCGCGCCATCAACCGCGTCGGACTGAAGCGCGCGGGTTTCGACGCGGCTGAGCGGCGCAACATCGGCAACGCGCTCAAATTCGTGCTCGACCGCTCGCTGACGATCGAAGAGGTCACGGCGCGTATCGCGGCCGAGTGCCAGCCGAGCCCGCAGATCGAGCACTTGCTCAGCTTCATCCGCAACTCCGAGCGCGGGATCGCACGCGGGTGAGCAAACTTCGCACAGCAGTCGTCGGCGTCGGGTATCTCGGGCGGTTTCATGCGCAAAAGCACCGCGCGCTCGACAACGTCGAGCTCGTCGCCGTCTGCGATCGCGACGCCGAGCGCGCGCGCGCAGTCGCGGCCGAGGTCGGAGCGAGCGCCGTCGAGGACTATCGCGCGCTGATCGGCAAGGTCGACGCGGTCACCATCGCTGCGACGACGGCCGAGCACTTCGCCTTGGCGCGTTTCTTTCTCGAGCACGGCGTGCACTGTCTCGTCGAGAAGCCGTTGACTCGCACGAGCAGCGAAGCGGCCGTGCTCACGAAGCTCGCCGACGAGCGCAAGCTGAAGCTGCAAGTCGGGCATGTCGAGCGGTTCAATCCCGCGTTGTTGGCCGCACGCGAGACGCTGACGACGGTGCGTTTCATCGAGTGTCATCGGCTCGCGCCGTTCAAGGGCCGCGGCGCCGACGTCAACGTGATTCTCGACGTCATGATTCACGATCTCGACGTCATTCTTTCGCTCGTCGACTCGAAGCCTGTCGCGGTGTCCGCGGTCGGCATACCCGTGCTGATGGACGACATCGACATCGCGAATGCGCGCATCGAGTTCGCGAACGGCGCAATCGCAAACGTGACGGCATCGCGCGTCTCGACGACGCCGCAGCGTCGGTTTCGCGTGTTCCAGCCGAACCAGTACGTCTCGATCGATTTCGGCGAGGGCGAGGTCCGGCGCGTCACGAAGGACGGCGACTGGCGCGAAGGCGGCGCGCCGCTGCGCGAGCAAACCTGGAACCTCGAAAAAGGCGACGCGCTTCTCGCCGAAACGCGCGCCTTCGCCGAGTGCATCCTCAACGACACCCCCCCCGTCGTCTCCGGCGCCGACGCCCTAGCCTCTCTCGAGCTCGCCGAAATGATCGGCGCCGACATCGCCCGCCGTCGCTAGACGACCTGCGCCGTTCGGTGCCAGGGCGGCCACGCGAGGCACATCCGCGCGGGAGGTGGTGGCGGCCACGCGAGGCACATCCGCGCCTCCGCCCGCCGGCCCGGCCTTTGTCACCTGCGCCCGCCGCAACTGCGCGGGCCGCGTGTGCCTTCGAAGCTTTGCATCGAGGCTCGCAGCGCGAGCCATCCGAGACATCAGCGGGACGTCGTTGCCCGCTTGCGCGCGGGCCGCCGGCCGGAGTCACGAATGTGCCTCACATGGCCGCTGGTGGTGGAGGTGGAACAGCGCACGCAGGCAACAGTGTGAGCCTCCGGCACGCTCGGGCCGCGATGCAGCTCGTGGCGGCCGTGTGAGTGATGTTTCGTGACTCTGCCCGAAGGCCCGCGCGAAAGTGGGCCACGACGCCGCGACGCAGCTTCCGTATGGCGCACGCTGCGAGCCGCGATGCAAAACTTCGATGGCACACTGGGCCCACGTCGCTTCGGCGAGCGGCGGTGACAAAGGCCGGGCCTTCGGGCAGAGGCGCGAGACATCAATCGCGCGGCCGCTACCGACGAGCGAACCGCCTGCGACGTCGCGCGACGCGGCAGTTAGACGCGGCCTTCGAGGCCGAGCTCTTTGATTTTGCGGGTCAGGGTGTTGCGGCCCCAGCCGAGGAGCTTGGCGGCTTCGAGGCGTTTGCCGCGGGCGCGCCTGAGAGCCGTCAAAATCAGCGTACGCTCGAAGGCGGGGAGCGCATCGAGCAAGAGAGGGGGCGGCTCCGCGATCGCGAGCTGCGCTTCGGCCCACTGTGAAAGGCCGGCCGTCCAGTCGGCGCCCGTCTGACTTCCGACGCCGCCGAGCTCGGCGGGCAGGTCCTGCCCGACGATCTCGCGACCGGCGGCCGTGACGGTCAGCCGCCGGCACACGTTGACGAGCTCCCGCACGTTGCCCGGCCAGTCGTAGCGCTGCAGCGCTTCGACGGCGTCGGCGCTCAGTGTTTTCGGCGCGACGCCGAGCTCGTTCGCCGCCTGCTCGAGGTAGAACCGCGACAGCTCGCGGATGTCCTCGCGCCGTTGCCGCAGCGGAGGCACCTCGATGCGCATCACGTTCAGTCGGTGATACAGATCCTCGCGAAAGCGTCCCGTCACGGCGCCCTGCCCGAGGTCCTGATGCGTGGCCGCAATCACTCGGACGTCGACGCGAATCGGCGCTTGGCCGCCGACGCGGAAGAACTCGCTCTCGGCGAGCACGCGCAGCAGGCGCGTCTGCAGCGCAAGCGACATGTCACCGATCTCGTCGAGGAACAGCGTGCCGCCGTTGGCCTGCTCGAAGCGCCCGATCCGCCGCTCCGTGGCGCCCGTGAACGCGCCCTTTTCGTGGCCGAACAACTCGGACTCGAGCAGCTCCGCTGCGATCGCCGACGTGTTCAGCGCGACGAACGGGCTGTCGGCACGCGGCGAGTTGTCGTGCAACGCGCGCGCGACGAGCTCCTTGCCCGTGCCCGATTCGCCCGTGATCAGCACCGTCATGCTCGAGCGCGACAAGCGGCCGATCGCTTTGAACACCTCTTGCATCGCCGGCGCTTGGCCGATGATGCGCGGCGTAGGCTTCGCTGCGGCTTGCTCGATCGTTCCGCGCGTGCGTTGCCGCGCCGCCCGCGACACGAGCTCGATCGCTTCGTCGATGTCGAAGGGCTTCGGCAGATACTCGAACGCCCCGCCTTGATAGGCCGACACGGCGCTGTCTAGGTCCGAGTGCGCCGTGATCACGATGACGGGGATGTCGGGATCCTCGCGCGTGAGACGCTCCATGAGCTCGAGCCCGCTCATGTCCGGCATGCGGATATCAGTGATCAGCACGTCGGGCCGGCCGAGCTTCAACGCGCCGAAGAATTCCTCGCCAGTCTCGAACGCTCGCGGGAACATATGTGCTTGCTTCAGTGCTTGCTCGAGCACCCATCTCACGGACTCGTCGTCGTCGACGACCCAAACGGACAAACCGGGCGTTGCCATCAGCGGGCTCCGTTAGCGACCGGCAAACGGATCTGGAAGATCGTGCGTCCCGGTTCGCTGGTGAATTCGATGAGCCCCCCATTTCGACTCACGAGATCCTGCGCGATCGTCAGCCCGAGCCCCGTGCCCGTCGAGCGTCCCGTCACGAGCGGATAGAAGATCGTCTCCTTGAGCTCGTCGGGAATTCCCGGGCCGTTGTCCTCGACCTCGGCCGACAGGACCAAGCGGTGGCGCTCGCCACCAACCGTGAAATTCGTCAGTGCGCGCGTGCGGAAGATCAGGCGGCCACGCTCGCCGAGCGCCTGCATCGCGTTGCGCCCGACGTTGAGAAACGCCTGGATCATGTGATTGCGATCGACCGTGATCGACGGCAGGCTCGGGTCGTAATCGCGGACGAGCTCCACGCCTGCGGGTTTCTCGGCTTCGATGAGGTGCGCGACGTGCTCCGTGATCCGATGCAGGTTGATCTCCTCGGGCCGCGGCGCGCCGCCGGCGCGCAAGATTCCGTCGACGAGCGCCGCGAGACGGTCCGCCTCCTCGATGATCACGCGCGTGTAGGCCTTCTGCTCGGGGTCCGGCAGTTGCCGCTCGAGCAGTTGCGCCGCGCCGCGCAGTCCGCCGAGCGGGTTCTTCACTTCGTGCGCGAGCTGCCGCACGATGCGCCGCGAAACGCGTTGCTGCGCGACGAGGTCGGCCTCGCGCCTGACGCGGCGGTCCCGCTCCGTGTCGGCGAACTCGAGCACGATGCCGTGCTCGTGATCGAGCAGCGCCACGCGACAGTCGAGCACGAGCTCGCGATCGCCGACGCGCGCAGCAAACTCGTGCAGGCTGAATGACAGCCCCGTCGCGAGCGCGCGCTGGCAGAGCACGAGCAGCTCCTGCGCGGGATGCACGATGTCCGCGAGCGCACGCCCAAGCGTGCGCCGCAAGCTGACGCTGAAAAGATTCTCGGCGGCAGGATTCAGATACGAGACCAACAAGCCCTCGTCGAGCACGACGAGCGCCGTTGAGAGCCCCTGGAGTATGCGGTCGGCGGACGGTGCGCGGCGCGAGCGCCGGCCCGCGCCCGCGACCTCGTTAGCGCCCGCTAGTTGCGGCCGCTGGTCCGCGAGTTTGGATTCTGCGTGCTCGTTTGCTGAACGATGAAGGTTCGCGGCTCCGAGCGCGCGACCTCCGCGCCCTGCGCATCGATGACGACGATCTGCACCGTGTGCGTGCCACGGAAGACGTCCGGCAGGGTAACGCGAGCGGCCACCGTGTTGACGTTGCGGCGCTGGCCATCGAGCAGCACGTCGTAGCGATGGCCCGGTTGCAGCGCCGGTTGAAAGCGCACCTGCACCGGCAACTGCGTGCCGATGTTCCAAAGCGTTTCCTGGTCCGCTGGGCTCACGATCTCGATGCTCTGATACGCCGATGCGGCCGCCGTTTCCGGTTGGCCGGTCGCGCGCGACGCGCTGGCTCGTACCCGCGTCCCGACCGCCTGCGCGCTCGAGAGCTCCACTTGACGGGCCCCCGGCACGGGCCGATCGGAATAGTGCACGAGGCCGTTGGCGTCGACCCACGTCCAAGCTGGGGCGGCGCTCGCTGCGGTCCCTGACAACGCCGACAACAAGATCAGCCACTTACGCATGCTCCAAGCTTAGCGCCTAGCGGCGTTTTCTGCCAAATCGCGGCGGGGTTCCTGAGAACCCCGCCACGTTTTCCGTTTGACAGAACCGCGATACGAGCCCCTTACAGGCTGTAGTACATCTCGAACTCAACGGGATGCGGCGTGATCGAGAAGCGGGTGATCTCCTGCTCCTTCAAGCCGATGTAGGCATCGATCGTCGAATCGTTGAGCACTCCGCCGGCGGTCAAGAACGCCCGGTCCTTGTCGAGCGCCTCGAGCGAATGCTCGAGCGAGTACGACACGGTCGGAATCAGCTTCTCCTCCTCGGGCGGCAGGTCGTAGAGATCCTTGTCGCTCGGTGGGCCCGGATTGATCTTGTTCGCGATGCCGTCGAGACCGGCCATCAACATGGCCGTGAACCCGAGGTACGGATTCGCCGTGCTGTCCGGGAACCGCACCTCGATGCGCCGCGCTTTCGGATTCTGCACGTACGGTACGCGGATCGAAGCCGAGCGGTTGCGCGCGGAATAGGCGAGCAGCGTCGGCGCCTCGAAGCCTTTGACCAACCGCTTGTAGCTGTTCGTCGACGCGTTCGTCAGCGCGTTGATCGCGTGCGCGTGCTTCATGATGCCGCCGATGTAGTACAGCGCCGTCTGCGACAGGCCGCCGTAGAGATCGCCCGTGAATAGGTTCTTGCCGCCCTTCGCGAGCGACTGGTGAACATGCATGCCGCTGCCGTTATCGCCGACGAGCGGCTTCGGCATGAACGTGGCCGTTTTGCCGAAGCTGTGTGCGACGTTATGAACGACGTATTTCAGCGTCATGACGTCGTCGGCCTTCCTGACGAGCGAGCCAAACTTTACGCCGATCTCGCATTGACCGGCCGTCGCAACCTCGTGGTGGTGCACCTCGACGACGAGGCCCATTTCCTCGAGCGCCAAGCACATCGCCGAGCGGATGTCCTGCAGCGAGTCGACCGGCGGAACCGGGAAATAGCCGCCCTTGATGCCGGGACGGTGGCCGAGGTTGCCCTCCTCGATGTTCTTGCCGCTCTGCCATGCGCCTTCGTACGAGTCGATCGCGTACATGGCGCCTTGCATCTGCGACGACCAACGGACGTCGTCGAAAATGAAGAACTCGTTCTCGGGGCCGAAGAACGCCTCGTCGGCGATGCCCGTGGAGCGCAGGTACGCTTCGGCGCGCTTCGCCGCCGAGCGCGGATCGCGCTCGTAGCCCTGCATCGTCGACGGCTCGATGATGTCGCAGCGGATGTTCAGGGTCGTCTCTTCCATGAACGGGTCGAGCACGGCCGTCGACGGGTCGAGCCCGAGGATCATGTCGGACTCGTTGATGCCCTTCCACCCGGCGATCGAAGAGCCGTCGAACATCTTGCCGTCCTCGAAGACACCGGCGTCGATGGCGTGATGCGGCACGGTCACGTGCTGCTCTTTACCGCGCGTGTCCGTGAACCGCAGGTCTACGAACTTGACGCCTTTTTCCTTGATGAGCTTGAGTACCTCGGCGGGCGACATGAATCCTCCGTTAGTGCTGTCTTTAAGTTGTGTCGCTGCCGGTGCTCGTTTTTTTTTACGCACGGCAGTTCGGCCCTTTTTTTGAGAGTCTCGGGATGTGCATTCTTTGTGCCACGCCCAAGACGCGGCTAACGTACTGTTTTCTCTGCGCCTATGCAACTAATGGCCATTGTTTGCGCACTGAATCGGTGCGGCGGCGGCCAGCCGCCGCCCTGTTCTGGGGCGCGCGGGCCGAAGTGCGTCACGACGCGCCCTCGCGGATCCTCCCCATTCCGACGCGAGATCGCATCGCTATACTTGCCCGCCTCGTCCCGCGTGCGCTCGGAGTGATCGATGGATGCGATGGAAAAAATTGTGTCGCTGTGCAAGCGACGGGGCTTCATTTTCCCTTCGAGCGAGATCTACGGCGGTTTGAACGGCGCGTGGGATTACGGGCCTCTCGGCGTGGAGCTCAAGCGTAACCTGAAGCAGGCTTGGTGGAACGACATGATCGTGCACCATGACGAGACGGCGACGCCGCCCGGTGCGCCTCAGCCGTTCGGCATGGTCGGGCTCGATAGCGCGCTGCTCATGAACCCGAAGGTGTGGGAGGCGAGCGGCCACGTCGGCGGCTTCAGCGACCCCATGGTCGACGACCGCGAGACTCGCGCTCGGTACCGCGCCGATCAGCTAGCGGTGTACGCGCTCGAGTTCATCGGCAGCGACGGCAAGCTCGAGCGCTACGACGAGGTGCTGTTCGCGGCGCCGGGCGAGGTGGGCAAGTCGACGCCTTCGGAGCTGTTCGAGCCACATCGCAAGCGCGTCGCGTCGCTGCAGAAGCACAAACCGGACACAGAGGCGCGGCCCGTTTCGGTGCCGGGAGCGCTGCAAGACGAAACGCTGCGCGCGCGCGTGCTCGCGCCCGGTGCATCGGCGCCCGGGACGCTAACCGCGCCGCGCGCGTTCAACCTGATGTTCAAGACTCACGTCGGCGCGCTCGAGGACAACTCGAGCGTGACCTATCTACGCCCCGAGACGGCGCAGGGCATTTTCGTGAACTTCAAGAATGTCTGCGATACCGCGCGCGTGCGCGTGCCGTTCGGCATTGGGCAGGTCGGCAAGGCGTTCCGCAACGAGATCAACCCGCGCAACTTCACGTTCCGCAGCCGCGAGTTCGAGCAGATGGAGATCGAGTTCTTCTGCCGCGCGAGCGAGTCCGCGCAGTGGTACCAGTACTGGCGCGAGCGGCGCTATCGCTGGTATCTCGAGCTCGGGATGAAGCAGACGAATCTGCACTTGCGCGAGCACGAGGCGGGCGAGCTCGCGCACTATGCCGCGGGCTGCGCCGACGTCGAGTACGACTTCCCGTTCGGCCGCAGCGAGCTCGAGGGCGTCGCGAACCGCACCGACTTCGATCTGCGTCAGCATATGCAGATGAGCGGCAAAGATCTGCGTTACTTCGACGATCAGGAGCCGAACGAGGATGCTCGCCGCTATCTGCCGCATGTCATCGAGCCGTCCGCCGGCGCGGATCGCGGGACGCTGGCGTTCCTCTGCGACGCCTTCAGTGAGGACCAAGTCGGCGGCGAGCCGCGCACGGTGTTGAAGCTGCATCCACGGCTCGCACCGATCAAGGCCGCGGTGTTTCCGCTCGTCAAGAAGGACGGCATGCCCGAGAAGGCGCTCGAGATCTATCGCGCGCTGAAGAAGCACTTCAACGTTTACTACGACGAGAAGGGCGCGATCGGCCGCCGCTATCGGCGGCAAGATGAGGCCGGCACGCCGTTCTGCATCACTGTCGACGGCGACACCCTCAGCGCAGGCTCGGTGACGGTACGCGAGCGCGACAGCTGCGAGCAGACGCGCGTCGGCGTCGGCGAGCTTGCGAACGTGTTGAGCGAGCGGCTAGGGGCCTGACGCAATGGCGAGCGGCGCACGGTTGGTCATGATCGACCGCGACGGCGTCATCAACGAAGATTCGGGCGAGTTCATCAAGTCGGTCGGCGAATGGCGGCCGATTCGTGGGAGCCTCGAGGCTATCGCCGCTTTGCACCGCGGAGGCTGGAAGGTTGCCGTCGTCACGAACCAATCGGGCGTCGGACGCGGTCTCTACACGGAGGCGGCGCTCGCCGAGATTCACGAGCACATGCGCCAGCGCGTGCGGGCTGCCGGCGGCGAGCTCGCGGGCATCTACCATTGTCCGCATTTGCCGGACGCGGGGTGCGAATGTCGCAAGCCGAAGCCGGGGCTATTTCGCGCGCTCGAGCGCGAGCTCGAGGTATCCGTCGCCGACGCGCCGTACATCGGCGACCGGCTCAGCGACATCGAAGCAGCGGAGGCCGTCGGCGCGCGACCGATGCTCGTGCGTACTGGAACGGGTGCCGCGACTGAAGCCGTGCTTGGCTCTCGGCGCGTGCCGGTGTTCGACGATTTGGCGGCGGCTGCACGCAGCTTGCTAGACGAGCCGAGGTAACACGCGCGTGCGGCAGTGGGTCGGCTCGATCGTGTTCACGTTGTATCTGTTTTTATCCGTGCCGATCTACGGAGCGGTCGCGCTGCTGACGGCGCCGCTGCCGCGCCGCTACACCTACGGCGTTGCGCTCGCGTGGGTCGACTCGGTGCTGTGGCTGCTACGCCTGCTGTGCCGGCTCGACTACCGCGTCGAGGGACGCGAGCACTTGCCGGCGCGCAACGGCATCGTGCTGCTGAAGCACTCGTCGGCATGGGAGACCATCGCGCAGCTGCGAATCTTTCCGCAGCAAACGTGGGTGCTCAAGCGCGAGCTCATGTGGGTGCCGATCCTCGGCTGGGTGCTGTGGCTGCTCAAGCCGATCGCAATCGATCGACGCGGCGGCAGCAGCGCGGTGCAGCAAGTCCTCGAGCAGGGTCGCAGGCAATTGGCGGAAGGGCTGTGGGTGATGATATTTCCGGAGGGCACGCGCATGCCGGTCGGGGAGACGCGGCGCTACGGGATGAGCGGAGCGTTGCTGGCGGCTGCCGAAGGCTTGCCCATCGTGCCCGTCACGCACAACGCGGGCTACTTCTGGCCGCGTCGCGGATGGTTGAAGAAGCCGGGGACGATTCGCATCGTAATCGGGCCGCCGATCGAGACGAAGGGCGTCGAGCCGCGCGCCGTCAACGAGCGGGCGCAGCAATGGATCGAAGGCACGCTGGAGCAGCTGCGCGCGGACTAAGGCTAAGAGGGGACAGATCTATTTTGGGAGAAAAAATGGATCTGTCCCCTCTTAGACGTCGAGGTTCGCGACGGCGAGGGCGTTGCGCTCGATGAACTCGCGGCGCGGCTCGACTTGATCGCCCATCAACGTCGTGAAGATTTCGTCGGCCGCAACGGCGTCCTCGATGCGCACCTGCATGAGCCGGCGCGTCTCCGGATTCACCGTCGTGTCCCAGAGCTGTTCCGGATTCATCTCGCCAAGACCCTTGTAACGCTGGATCGTTTGGCCCTGCTTTGCTTGGTGCATGAGCCACTCGATCGCTTCGGCGAACGTCTGCACGTCGCGTCGCTCCTTGCCGCGCTCGACGTACGCGCCGTCGCGCAAGACATCCTTGAGCTCGGTGCCGATAGCGCTCAAGCGCTCATATTCAGGTGAACGGAAGAAGCCTGCGTGCAGCGTCTTCGTGCTTTGCGCGCCGTGGTGCTCGCGCGTGACGATCAAGCTCGGATCCGCACCCTCGCTGACTTGCGCAGCGCGCACGCTGTACCGCGCACCGCCGTTCACGCGCTTCTGCAACCGCTGCTCGATCCGCTGTGCCCACTGCCGGCCCGACTCAACGTCCTCGAGCGCCGCCGGAACGATCCGCTCCATCGACATCAAGGTGCGCAACACCTCGGCGTCGTAACGCCGGCTGAAGCGTTGGATGATCGAATTGGCTTCCACGTAGTGCAGCGCGAGGGATTCGAGCGTTGCGCCTTGGATCGGCGCGGTTCCCGGCGCGGCGTACAGCGACGCATCGGCGATCGCGCTCGAGAGCAGCATGGAGTTCAGCTCGCTATCGTCCTTGACGTAGTGTTCCTGCTTGCCACGTTTCAGCTTGTACAGCGGCGGCTGAGCGATATAGACGTGACCACGCTCGATGAGCTCGGGCATCTGCCGGTAGAAGAAGGTCAGCAACAAGGTGCGGATGTGCGAGCCATCGACGTCGGCGTCCGTCATGATGATGATGCGGTGGTAGCGGAGATTCGCTACGTCGAACTCCTCGCGGCCTACCCCACAGCCGAGCGCCGTAATCAGCGTTCCGACCTCGGCCGACTGTAACATCTTGTCAAACCTAGCTTTTTCGACGTTCAAGATCTTGCCCTTGAGCGGCAGCACGGCCTGCGTGCGTCGGTCGCGGCCTTGCTTCGCGGAGCCGCCGGCGGAGTCGCCCTCGACGAGGAACAGCTCGGAAAGAGCCGGATCTTTTTCCTGACAGTCCGCAAGCTTGCCGGGCAAGCCCGCGATGTCGAGCGCTCCCTTGCGGCGCGTCATCTCGCGCGCCTTGCGCGCGGCCTCGCGCGCCCTCGCCGCTTCGACGATCTTGCCGACGATGGCCTTTGCTTCGGCCGGATGCTCGAGCAGGAACTCTTCCAACCGCTGTGCGACGACCTGCTCGGTCACTGATTTCACCTCGGACGAGACAAGCTTGTCCTTCGTCTGCGAGGAGAACTTTGGGTCGGGCAGCTTCACGGACAGAACCGCCGTCAATCCTTCGCGCGCGTCATCGCCCGACATGACGACTTTCTCGCGCTTGCCGACGCCTTCGTTCTCGATGTAGGCGTTCAGCGTGCGCGTCATCGCGGCACGAAATCCCGCGAGGTGCGTACCGCCGTCGCGCTGGGGGATGTTGTTCGTATAGCAGAACATCCCTTCCTGGTAGCCGTCATTCCACTGGATCGCGACCTCGACCTGGATCGGCGCTCTCGTCTCGGAGAAAAATACGATGGTCGGATGAACCGGCGTCTTGTTGCGGTTCAGGTGCCGCACGAAGGCCTCGATACCTCCCGCGAACTCGAACACGTCGTGCCGGTCCTCGCGCTCATCGGAGAGCTTGATGCGCACGCCCGAGTTCAAAAAAGACAGCTCTCTCAATCGCTTAGCGAGCGTGTCGTAGTCGAAAACGATATTCGTGAAGATCGTCGAGCTCGGCTTGAAGCGAATCGTCGTCCCCGTGCGGTCGGTCTTGCCGACGACGGCCAGCGGGGCTTCAGGATCGCCGAGGCGATAGGTTTGCTCGTACAGCAGCCCGTTGCGGTGGATCGTGAGGATGAGGACCTCAGACAGGGCATTGACGACGGATACGCCGACACCGTGCAGACCACCCGAGACTTTGTAGCTGTCGTCGTCGAACTTACCGCCCGCATGCAGGACGGTCATGATGACCTCCGCGGCGGAGCGCCCTTCGTCGGGGTGGATATCGACGGGAACACCGCGGCCGTCGTCGACGACCGTGATCGACTCGTCGGCGTGGATGGTGACGGAAATTTCCTTGCAATGACCGGCTAGAGCCTCATCGACCGAGTTGTCGACGACCTCGAACACCATGTGATGCAGCCCCGTGCCGTCATCGGTGTCGCCGATGTACATTCCGGGCCGCTTTCTGACCGCTTCGAGACCCTTTAAGACCTTGATATTCTTAGAGGTATAGTCGCTCTGGGTCATCCTCGCCAATCTCGAAAAATGTGTGCGGCATTATAGCCTGCGGACCTCTCCCCGTTCCACGTGGAACACCGGGAAACCGGGCTCTGCGGCGAGGTGTTGTGGCGACAGCGCAGTGAAAACGAGCTGCACGGACAGGTCCGCCAAGACCGTCAGCAACCGCTCGAGCGAGCTCGCGTCGAGCTCCGCGGCCGGGTCGTCGATGACGAGGACGCTGCGAAGTGGCCGATCCGCCGCCTCGAGGGCGACCTGCGCCAGAATCAAAGCGGCTGCCGTCAACTTTTGCTGTCCACGCGAGGCCTCGTCCTGCACGCGACGCTCGTCCAGGCGCAGCACGAGCTCTGCGCGGTGAGGCCCAGGCTCCGTGCTGCCGCTGTGCCGGTCTCGTAGCACGGCCGCCGCCAACGCGTCTTCGAGGCGCTCGTCGCCGCCCCACCCGCGCCGGTAATCGAGCGTCAAAGGACGGTCGAGCAGGCGTTTGCCGAGCTCACTGGCAAAGGGCCCGAGCCGGGCCAGATACCGCTGCCGGCTGTCGTCAACCCAGGCGCCCGCTTCTGCCAGCGCGCTCGACCAAGGCCGCAGCTCATCAAGGCTCGCCGCTTGCTTCAGCACGGCATTACGCTGGCTCAAGATCCGACGGTAGCGCTTCCATGACTCGAGATAGCCAGGTTCCACGTGGAACACGCCCCAGTCGAGGAAGCGTCTCCGCTCGCTCGGTCCACCTTCGATGAGCCCATGCATGCTCGGATCGATTGCGTGCACGGGAAGCAGCGCGGCCAGCTCCGCCATGCCGCCGGCTGGCTGGCCGTCAATCTTCTTCTCGAGCCGGCCCGCGTGATAGGCCACGCCTAGGCGATGCGCGGCCTCCTCGGCATGGACCTCGCCGAACACGGCAAAGCCATCCGCGCCATGCTGAACGAGCCGACGCATCTGGCGCGTGCGAAACGAACGGCCGCGACCAAGAACGAATACGGCTTCGAGCAAGCTTGTCTTGCCGGCGCCGTTCCGGCCGTAGATATAGTTCCTACGGGGGCTCAGCTCGAGGTCCGCTTCACGTAGACAGCGAAAAGTCGTGATGCGAACTCGGCTCAGCGGCAAGGGCGGCGCCTCCGAGCGCCGAAGCGCCTTACAGGCGCATCGGCATCACGACGAACTTGGTTCGGTCGCCGCCGGGCTCGCGGATCAAGCAGCTCGAGTTTCCGTCCGTGACGCCGAACTCCACTTGCTCGCTATCGACGGCTGCCATCGCGTCGAGGAGGTAGTTGACGTTGAAGCCGATCTCCATCGCATCGCCGGCGTATTCGACCTCGAGCGTCTCGACGGCCTCTTCCTGCTCGGGGTTGTTCGCTTGCAGCACGACGCTATTCGGAGCCAGCTCGAGCCGAACGCCGCGGTACTTCTCGTTCGAAAGGATCGCCGTACGCTGCAACGCCTGGCGAAAAAGATTGCGGTCGGCTTTGAGGATGTTTTTCGGCTGGGCGGGCACAACTCGCGAATATTCGGGGAAACGGCCGTCAATGAGCTTCGAAGTGAGGCGAACTCCGTCCAATTGGACGCGAACGTGATTGGCGCCGAGCGCCACTTCGACTTCCCCATCTCCGTCCAGCAAGCGGCTAAGCTCAAGAACGCCCTTGCGAGGGACGATTAGTTGCTCGTCGCGGCTTGCCGGAGCCAGGAGATCCACCTCCGACAAAGCCAAACGGTGCCCGTCCGTTGCGACGGCCCGAAGCCGCTTCTTCTCGGTCTCCAGCAGCAGCCCGTTGAGGTAATACCGGACATCCTGTTGGGCCATAGAAAAGTGCGTTTTCTCGACCAATCGACGCAGATCGGCCTTTTTTAACCGCAAAGTTTGCTTTGCGCCGATCTCGTCGATGGTCGGGAAATCGGCCGCGCGCAGCGTCGACAATGTGAAGCGGCTGCGGCCGCTCTTGATCGTGAGCCGGTCCCCGCTCAGGGTGAACTCGACGGACGTCCCCTCGGGCAACGCCCTGAAAATATCGTGCAGCTTGCGCCCCGGCACCGTGATGTCACCGGTACCGTCACTCTTGACCTCCGCCTCCGCGACCATCTCTACCTCGAGGTCGGTCGCCGTGATACTGAGCTTCGAGCCCTGCGTGCTCAGCAAAACATTGCTGAGAATCGGCATCGTTTGCCGTCGTTCCACAACCCCGACGACGGTCTGCAAAGGCTTCAGGAGGGTCTCCCGCGCTGCGCTGAACTTCATTGATTCCTCTACGTATCTATCTATTTACTGTAGTTGTTAGTGAAGGCCAAGCGTGTTGTTAATCGACTTTTCCGCTGATAAACCAGCGACTTGCACACGCGGCAAGGTGTGGGTAACCACGCGCCGCGCTGTGTTCGGTCTGTGGAGCGTTTGGCTCCGCGGACTTCTCCACCGACGACTCACGCTATGTCGTCAGGGTTCTCAACAGGTTGTTGTAGTCCTCCGCGACCCTCGTCTCCGTCTCTCGCAGCTCCTTCACACGCCGGCACCCATGCAGCACCGTCGTATGATCGCGACCCCCGAACTCATCGCCGATCTCGGGAAGACTGTGAGTCGTCAGCTCCTTGGCTAAAGCCATGGCAATCTGCCGCGGCCTGGCGATCGACCGGCTCCGCCGCTTCGACAATAAGTCCGCAACTCTGATTTTGAAATACTCCGCGACGGTCTTTTGAATGTTCTCGACGGTCACGAGCCTCTCTTGCAGGGCGAGCACGTCGCGTAGCGCTTCCTTGGCGAACTCCAGCGTGATCGGCTGCCCCGTGAACCGCGAGTTCGCGAGGACGCGGCGCAACGCGCCTTCGAGCTCGCGGACGTTCGAGCGGATCCGCTGGGCGAGGAAGAACGCGACTTCCTCGGGCAGCGTCTCGCCCTCCGCCGCCGCCTTGCTCATCAGGATCGCGACGCTCGTTTCGAGCTCGGGCTGCTCGATTGCCACCGTGAGACCCCAGCCGAAGCGGGACTTCAGCCGCTCCTCGAGGCCGGCGACCTCCTTTGGGTATCGATCGCAAGTCAGGATGATTTGCCGTTGGCCTTCGAGCAATGCGTTGAACGTGTGGAAGAACTCTTCTTGCGAGCGGTCTTTGCCGGCGAAGAATTGGATGTCGTCGATGAGCAGGGCGTCGAGCGAGCGGTAGTTGCGCTTGAAGTCGGCGATCGTGTTGTGCTGCAGGCCACGGACCATGTCGCTGACGAAGCGCTCCGAATGGACGTAGGCGACCTTCGCGGCCGGATTACGCCCAATGATCTGGTTGCCGATCGCGTGCATCAGGTGCGTCTTGCCAAGGCCGACGCCGCCGTAGATGAACAGCGGGTTGTACGCGCTGCCTGGATTCTGCGCGACTTGGAACGCGGCGGCACGCGCGAGCTGGTTACTCTTGCCCTCGACGAAGCTCTCGAACGTGAAGATCTTGTTCAAGCGGCCGCCGAGCGGGGTGCCGGAGCGGACTTCGGGCTCGACGACGGCCGGCGCTACGTCACGACGCGCGGCCGGCCGGCTGCCTACCTCGACCAAAATATTCGGAGCGCCATCGCCATGCCGCGTCCACCAGGCGCGAATCTGCTCGAGACAATGGCCCTTGACCCAATCGACGACGAAACGGTTCGGCGCCAGCAACTTCAACGCCGGCCCGTCCTCGACGAGCTGCAGCGGCCGAATCCACGTGTTGAATTGCTGCTCCGAAAGCTCGGCTTCGAGTGCGCGTGTGCACTGCATCCAAAGCGACGAGTAAACCGCCGAGTTCGCTGTCACGGGCGCTCGCGAAAAGTGGGTTGCGTAACGGTCAGGGAATGGAGTGCAGTCTAAGAAAGTTCGCTGCGGTTATCCACAACCTTCTACGACCGCGAAAGCGATTGCAGCACGCCGCTTGCGCGGTTGACAGCGCTACGACGGCCCGCGTACAGTGCGCGGCTTCCCGTTCATCCCACATCCTTGTTTTCGCAAGAACTTTTTGCCCTCGCGGGGTATCGAGCATGAAGCGAACTTTTCAGCCCAGCAATTTACACCGCAAGCGCACGCATGGTTTCCGCGCACGCATGGCCACCAGCGCCGGACGAAAGGTTCTCGCCAGCCGGCGCGCGAAGGGCCGCGCTCGCCTCACGCCTTGACGGATTGCGTTTTGGCGCGCCGTTGGCTTCCCACACGGCAGGGTTCTCGCCCGACCAACGACTGCACAGGCCGGCGGAGTTCGGGCGAGTATTCGCGGAGCCCGCGCGTTCCAGCGATCGCCTCTTCACCGTTCTCGCGCGACCGGGCGGCCGCTCCACCGCTCGTCTTGGTTTGACCGTCGCACGTCGAGTTGCGAAACGCGCCGTGGACCGCAACAAGATCAAGCGCGTCGCACGCGAATCGTTTCGTCAGCAGGTCGCGTTGCCGCACTGGGACTTCGTCGTGCTCGCGCGTGCGGGAGCCGATAGAGCGGAGCGGCGCGTGCTGCGCGCGAGCCTCGATCGACATTTCGAGCAGCTGACGAAGACGGCCGCCGCGGTCGCGCAGCATGGATAACATCCGAGTATTCCTGTGGCTCACGCTGCTCGGCATGGCGTGGCTCACCTATACGGCGTGGATGGCCGACTACGGCACCCCGTCACGGCCCGCTGTCGTCGATCCGACGCAACCCGCCGCGCCCTTCGGCGATGGCGAAGATGAGCTCCCGCCGCTCGGACCCGGGGCCGAGCCGTCGGTGCAGGCGCCCGCGGAGCCTGCACAAGCCGCGGCCGCCACCGGCGAGCTGATCCGCGTTCAAACGGACGTCCTCGACGTCAGAATTGCCTCGCAAGGCGGCGACCTGGTGCGAGCCGATCTACTGCAGTACTCCGTCGACAAGGACGTGCCCGAGCCCGTCGTGCGATTGCTCTCCGACACGGGGCCTGAGCGATGGGTGTTCCAGACCGGATTCCGCAGCGCCGTCGGCGGCGCCGAGCCGAATCACCGCGCGACGTTCCGCAGCGCGAGCAACGAGTACTCGCTTGCGCCGGGACAGGACGAGCTCGTCGTCACGTTCGACTGGGTAGGCGAGGGGCCGATCAGCGCGCAAAAAACCTACACGTTCCGGCGCGGCCGGTACGACGTCGGTCTCACGCTGACGGTTACGCAGAGCACAGGCGGCAGTTGGCGCGGCGCGCCGTACGTACAGATGGAGCGCGTGCACGTGCCCGTCGAGCGCTCGTATCTGTCGATCGATTCATACTCGTTCAAAGGGCCGGTGCTCTACGACGGCGAGCAGTTCGAGACGATCGATTTCGAGGATCTAGCGCGCGAGCCGATCACGCAAACCGTGCAGGGCGGATGGTTCGCCGCAATTCAGCACCACTTTCTAGGCGCAGCCGTGCCGCCGAGCGGCGACGTCTACCGCTACAACGCCGCGACCCGCGGCCCGGCATTCGTGTTGAGCGCGATCGGTCCGCAAGCCGACGTGAACGCGGCGATGCCGTTGAACGCGACGTTCACGCTGTTCGTCGGGCCGAAACTCCAGCAGCAGCTGCAGAGCGTCGGCGGCGAGCTCGAGCGTACCGTCGACTACGGAATCACGACGGCGCTCGCGCAGCCGCTGTTCCTCGTGCTCGATTGGGTGCACGGCTGGGTGGGGAATTGGGGGTTCGCGATCATCATCGTCACGATCATGATCAAGCTCGTGTTCTACAAGCTCACCGCGATGAGCGGCCGCTCAATGGCGAAGATGCGCAAGATCGGGCCGCGCATGAAAGCCTTGCAGGAGCGCTACAAGGACGACCGGCAGGGGCTGAGCCAGGCCATGATGGAGCTCTACAAGCGCGAGAAGGTCAATCCGGCAGCCGGCTGCTTGCCGATCCTGATTCAGATGCCCTTCTTCTTCGCGTTCTATTGGATGCTCGTCGAGAGCGTCGAAATGCGCCAAGCGCCGTTCATGTTATGGATCGACGATCTCTCGGCCCAAGACCCGTACTTCGTGCTGCCCGCGCTGATGGCCGCGGCGATGTTCTTTCAGACGCGATTGAGCCCCGCACCGCCCGATCCCGTCCAGGCGCGCATGATGCAGATCATGCCGCTCGTGTTCGCCGCGCTGCTGATCTTCTTCCCGGCGGGACTCGTGCTCTATCAACTGACGAACACGGTATTGTCGATACTGCAGCAGTGGCGCATCAACTCGATCGTCGCGCGCGAGTCGGCAGCTACGTAGCGTCCACGTAGTGTAGGAGACGCGCTTGGCAATGCGGCGGCACGACACGATCGCAGCGCTTGCCACGGCCCCCGGTGTCGGCGCCATCGCCGTCATACGGCTCTCCGGCCCAAAGGCACGCGACATTGTCCGTGCATTAACGGGGCGAGACGCACAGCCGCGCGCGGCCCACCTGCGGACGTTCCGCGACGAGAGCGGTGCGACGCTCGATCGCGGCCTCGTGTTGTGTTTTCCCGCCCCAAGCTCATTCACCGGCGAGGACGTCGTCGAGCTTCACTGTCACGGCGGGCATGTCGTCAGCGATGCGCTGCTCGCCGCCGTCCATCGCCTTGGCGCGCGCGCCGCGGAAGCCGGCGAGTTCACGTTGCGCGCGTTCCTCAACGATAAGATCGATTTACTGCAAGCCGAGGCGATTGCGGATCTCGTCGCGAGCGGCTCCGCACAGGCGGCGCGCGCGGCCGTGCGGTCGCTCGAAGGCGAATTCTCGGCGGCCGTCACGCAGCTTCAGCAAGCGTTGACGGGCCTGCGCGTCCGAATCGAAGCGTGGCTCGACTTCCCCGAAGAGGAGCTGCCGTTCGATGCGGCGCCCGAATGCGCGGCGGAGCTCGACGATCTCCTCGCGAGGCTCGACGCGTTGGGTGCGCGCGCGCGCTCGGGCCGCGCGCTGCGCGACGGGCTCAGCGTGGCGATCGCGGGCGCGCCGAACGCCGGTAAGTCGAGTCTGCTGAATCGGCTCGCGGGCTACGACGCCGCGATCGTGACGGAGATCCCGGGCACGACGCGCGACCCGCTGCGCGAGCACCTGACCCTCGACGGACTGCCGGTCACTGTCGTTGACACGGCGGGCCTGCGCGACACGAACGATCCCATCGAGCGCGAAGGCGTCCGGCGCGCGCGCGTCGAGGTCGCGCGCGCCGATCGCTTGCTCTGGGTTGCCGACGCTCGCGAGCCGCTCACGGCTACGCTGGCCGCGGCGCGAGCCGCGCACGTCGGCGGGGGATCGTTGACGATCGTCGCGAACAAGATCGACCTTGCCGGCGTGGCGCCGCAAGTGTGCAGCGAGCAGGGGACTGCCGTCGTCTACGTGTCCGCGTTGACGGGGCAGGGAATCGACTTGCTCGTCGCGCACCTGAAGACGACGGCCGGTATCGCCGGCGAAACGACGGGCACGTTCAGCGCCCGTCGCCGTCACCTTGACGCGCTCGAGCGTACGCGGGCGGAGCTGTGCGCCGCGCGCGCGCACTTCGATGGTGCGCTCGAGCTCGCCGCCGAGCACCTGCGCAACGCGCAGACGGCATTGAGCGAGCTGACCGGCGAGCTCACGAGCGACGACCTGCTCGGCGAAATTTTTGCGACGTTCTGCATCGGCAAGTAACGCGCCGCGAGGCCGTGTGTGAGCATCCCAAGCTTTGCGACTTCGTGTCGCCGGCGCGCGACGCTTCCCGCGCGCAAGCCATTGTTTTGATTGCCGCGAATGCTGGCACGGAATTTGGACCGTCGAGGCATGGATAAACGAATCGACAAATGCCTCGAGTTGTTGCGCAGTTGGGCGGAGAAACGCGTTGCGTCGGGCAACGAGCCGCCGTGGGCTTGGTATCAGTACATGAAGCTAATCGAGACCCTCGCGGCGATCCAGACGGGCCGCGCCGCAGTCACGCTGCCAACGGAGGGTTCACTCGTTGTCCGCGGACCGGGAGCGACACGTCGCTCCAACGCGGACGGAGTGGCTGACATAGGTACGCGGCGACGCCGTCGGCGTCGCGAGGATCCACCGTTGCCGATGTAGGGCAACTAGTCGTAAAGACCGACGACCTTGGCGCGCTCGACGCGGCTCGGCGGTGTGCTCGCGACCTCGACGCGATCACGGCCGAACTGCTTCGCGACGTGCAGCACGCGCTCCGTTCGCGCGAGCAGCTCGTCGATGGATTCGCCTATGCGAAGCTGGGCGACACCGATCGAGACCGTGGCGCTGATCCGCTCGCCGAGCGGTTTCTCGGCGACGGCGAACCGCAACGCTTCGGCCAGCATCTCGGCCTGGCTCGCGGCGCAGGGTCGTGCGAGGATCATCAACGCCCCGCCGTCGTAGCGGCCGAGCGAATATTCCGAGCGATGCCACGCCGGCTCCGCTATGACGCGCCGGGCGCGGTCCGCGAGCCCGACAAGCACTTCGTCGCCGGCCCCGACGCCATGACAATCGTTGATGTTCTGCAAGTGGTCGACGTCGAGCAGCAGCAGGCAAAACGCATTGCCGCTGCGGCCCGCAATCTGCGCCTGCTCGGCGAGCCCCGCGAGGAAGGCCGGGCGAGTCAGCGCCAGCGTCAGTGCGTCGAAAGACGGTGCCTTGGCGGTTCCTGCAAGCAGCGTTTCGGACATCGGGCCGTGGGTCTCTGAAAAAGCTGGCCAACGACTGCCAGCTTGCCGCGTCGGCCCTGGAGCCGACAGTGAACCCGCTCGCAGAAGCGCGAGTGTCCCGTTTACATAAACTCGGGGAACTAACCGAGAATTGCTTCGCGTCGATAGAGCCGCACGGCGAGGGAGCCGAGCAGGACGCCGAACGCAAGGCTGCTGACGATCGAAATCGCGACGAACGGCGCCGACAGCGGCTGATCCTTGATCAGCGTCGTGATCAGGAGGTGCTGGCTCAGGCTCGGGATCCACATGAGCTTCGCCTCGGGCTCGACGTTCAACACCGACGCGATGATCAGCGGCAACGTCGGGACGAGCAGCACGAACGTGAGGTAGGTCTGCGCTTCACGATAGGTCTTGGTGAACGACGCCACGACCGTCATCAGCGCAGCGCCAAGCGGCGCAAAAGGGCAGAGCAGCGCGAACGCGAGCGCCGCCGTCGCGAATCCGAAGTTCGAGCTCATCCCGATTTGCTCGAGCGGCATCTGGCGAAGCGCGATCGTGAAGGCGACGAGTGTCAGAGCGAGCGACGCGAGCATGTAGCAAACGGTCGCCGTCATCTTGCCGACGATGAGGCTCGCGCGCGCGACGGGCAACGTCAGCAGCGGTTCGAGCGATTTGCGCTCGCGCTCGCCGGCCGTCGTGTCGATCGCGAGATGCAAGCCGCCCGTCAACGTTGCGAACAGCAAGAAATAGGTCAAGACGCCGAGCATGAGCGCCGAGCGGCTCGCCGGAGTCGAGACGTCGAGCTCGTCGACGACCAGAGGGCGAAGCAAGCCCGGGTCGACGCCATTCGCGACGAGCCGCAGCGCGCCGATCTGCTGCCCATACGCATCGACGGCGTCGCGCAGCCGGCCGACGCGGCTCGCGGCGCGATTCTTGGAGCGATCGAATACGAGCGCCACGCGTGCCGTGCGCTCGGTGCCGAAGTCCTTGCCGAATGCTTCGTCGATGACGAAGACGACATCGTACGTGCCCGTCGCGACGAGCTGCGCGGCTTGCTCGACGTCTTCGATACCGTGCTTCTCGATCGGCGCGATGCTGCGCGCGCGCAAATGTGCGACGAGATTCGGCGCGTGCTGTGCGCCGAGGACGGGCACCTCGAGCACCTCGTCGAGCGACGTCAGGTTGCGCGAGACCGTCATGTTGATCATCACCGCGAACAGAATCGGTCCGAACAGCGGCCCGAGCAGCAGCGACACCAAGGTCCGCCTTTCGCGCAGGGTCTCGAGTATCTCCTTGCGGCAGACCGTGAAAAGGGCTCTCACGCGGCTCTCCCCTCGGCGCCGCGCACGGCCTCGACGAAGATGTCCTCGAGGCTGCGCCCGGGGAAGCGCTGCGCGAGCTCGGCAGGAGTTCCCGCGAGCGTCACGTGTCCCGCCGCGATGATCACGAGATCGTCGACGAGCGCTTCGACCTCCTGCATGACGTGGCTCGACAGCAGCACGCACCGGCCCCAGCGACGGAGCTCGCGCAGCCAGTCGCGCAGATGCCGAGTCGCCATGACGTCGAGCCCGTTCGTCGGCTCGTCGAGCAGGAGATGCTGCGGGTCGTGGACGAGCGCGCGCGCCAGCGCAATCTTCGTGCGCTCGCCCTGCGAGAAACCCTTCGCCTTGCGGTTCGCGATCGCGCCGAGGTCGAGCCGCTCGATCAGAGCGTCGACGCGCGCCGCGAGCGCCTCCTCGCCGAGCCCGTGCAGGCGGCCGTAGTACTCGATGTTTTCACGGCCCGTGAGCTGCTGATAAAGCCCCGAGCTGTGCGGCAGCACGCCGAGCATGCGCCGCGCTGCGCGACGGTCGACCGCGATGTCGATACCGCCGACGTGGGCCGTGCCGGCGTCGGCATTGAGCACGGTCGAGAGGACCCTGAGGCACGTCGATTTACCCGCGCCGTTCGGTCCGAGCAGACCGGTGATCCGCCCGTCCGCTGCTTTGAAGCTCACGCCATCGACGGCCTTGACGGCGCCGAAGCTCTTGCTGATGTTTTCGACCTCGATCATGGCGCGGGCCCGAGCAGCGTCAAGAAAAACGGTGTCGGCGGTTCGAGGTCGAGGCAGCTCGCATCGAGCTCTGCCGGCGCGGGCGTCTCGAGGAACGAGCGCAACAGGCGCGGCACACAGCCGATGCCAACGAGGCCATGCCCCTGGCCGCGGCCGACGAGATGGACACTGTTCGCGAGTCCGCCGGCTTTGACGCGTTCCGCGTAGGCCGGAGGCGTTATGGGATCGTACTCGCCGGACAAGAGCAGCACGGGTGCGTCGCTGACGATGGGAGCTTTGAACTCCGCGTCCATGGCTCCGACAGGCCAGCGCGCGCAGATCTGGCCGAGCGCGTCCATGATTGCGGTTCCCAAGTACGTCGAGTCGAGGCCGCCCGTCGACGCGGCCGCGACGTAAGGCAAGTCTTCCGTGCAGGTCACGGAATTGCTCATGGGGAAGCTCAGCGACTCGGGCAGCTCGCGCAGCAACGTGCGCGCTTGCCCCGCGAGCGGAGCGTAATTGCCGGCGTGCGCTTCGCTGATGAGCACCGGCAGCAGTGCGACCGTCGCCGCGCTGTAGCTCATGAATCGCACGAGCGTGCGCAGCTCGAGCGCGCCGATCGGCGGCGGGTCGGTCTCGTCGGCCGCGCCGGCGTCGAGGCGCGCGAGCACCTCGGCGAACAGCTGCGGCAACGCCGCGAACCGTGCGCCGCACTGCGCGTCGGCCGCGCAGCGCGCGAAGATCTGCTCGAGCGACCGCTGTGCCTCGCGCGCGACGTCGGGGCCGAGCGCGAGCGGCGGCGGCACGACGCCGTCGAGAACGAGCGAGCGCACACGCTCGGGATACTGGCGCAGGTAATGCTGCGCGACACGCGTGCCATACGACACGCCGTAGACGTTCCAGGTCTCGATGCCGAGCGCGCTGCGGACGCGCTCGAGGTCGCGAACGGCGACCGACGTCGTGTAGAAGCGCGGATCGTGATCGAGCTCGGCGACGCAGGCGTCGACGAGGCGTGCAACCTGCTCGGAGCCCGCAGTGTCGAGCGACAGATCGTCGGGCACCTCGCAGCCGAAGCCGTCGGCCGAGCGGCCCGTCCCGCGCTGATCGACGAGGATCAGCTCACGGTCGCGCCGCGCGCCTTCGAACGCGCCGCGCAGCTGCAGATAGAAGTCGACGGTGCTTTGGCCCGGCCCGCCGCTGATCAGCAGCAACGGGTCGAGGCGCGGCTCGGCGCTGAACGCTCCGAGACGGGCCACGAAGATCTCGATAGTCGGGCCGTCGGGCGACGCCGGATCGAGCGGCACCGCGAGCTTGCCGCAGCGTGCGTAGGCCGCGGGTAAGCCGTCGGCCGCGAGCCGGCAGCGTCCTTCGTTCTGCCATTCGAGCTGCGCGCCGGCCGGAGCGCCGGCCGAGCAAAGCATGAAGGCGGCGAGCACGGGCGGCAGGCACTTGAGCATGCGGCGCATGTTCGCGCATTCCGCGGTGTTCTTGCCAGCGGCATCACTTGTCGATTCTTAGCTGTCAGCGCAACGCCGAGCCGCCTAGAATCACGCCTTCTTATGGATTACCCGACTCGCTACGGTTGCATCGTAGTCGGCGGCGGCCATGCCGGCACCGAAGCTGCGCTGGCCTCGGCGCGCATGGGCGTGCGCACGCTGCTCTTGACGCAGAACCTCGAGACGCTGGGGCAGATGAGCTGCAACCCCGCGATCGGCGGCATCGGCAAAGGGCACCTCACGAAGGAGATCGACGCGCTCGGCGGCGCGATGGCGCGCGCGATCGATCGCGCGGGCATCCATTTCCGGATCTTGAACGGCAGCAAAGGTCCCGCCGTGCGCGCGACGCGCGCGCAAGCCGACCGCGCGTTGTATCGGCGCGCGATTCGCGAGCTGCTGGACGCCGAGCCGAACCTCACGCTGCTGCAGCAGAACGTCGACGGCCTGCTGCTCGACGGCGCGCGAGCGCACGGCGTCGTCACGCAGGCCGGCATGAAGATAACGGCCGACGCCGTCGTGCTGACGGTCGGCACGTTCCTCGACGGCAAGATCCACGTCGGTCAGGTCAACTACTCGGGCGGCCGCGCCGGCGACCCAGCGTCGATCGGCCTCGCACGCGGGCTGCGCGACTTGGGTCTCGCGGTCGGGCGCTTGAAGACCGGCACGCCGCCGCGCATCGACGGCCGCACCGTCGATTACACGAATCTCGCCGAGCAGCCCGGCGATACGCCGACGCCGGTGTTCTCGTTCCTCGGGCGGCGAGCCGAGCACCCGCGCCAGATCAGCTGCCACATCACGCACACGACGGAGCGCACGCACGAGATCATTCGCAAGGGACTCGACCGCTCGCCGCTCTATACGGGTGCCATCGAAGGCGTTGGACCGCGCTACTGCCCGTCGATCGAGGACAAGGTCGTGCGGTTCGCCGATCGCACGCGCCACCAGATTTTCATCGAGCCCGAAGGGCTGTCGACGTTCGAGATCTATCCGAACGGCATCTCGACGTCGCTGCCGTTCGACGTGCAGCTCGACGTCGTGCATTCGATCCCCGGCTTCGAGAATGCGCACGTGACGCGGCCCGGCTACGCGATCGAGTACGACTTCTTCGATCCGCGGGATCTCGAAGCCCTCGCTCGAGACGAAAGCGATCGAGAATCTGTTCTTCGCGGGCCAGATCAACGGCACGACGGGGTACGAGGAAGCGGCCGCGCAGGGCATCGTGGCCGGCATCAATGCGGGCTTGCGCGTGCGGGGCCGCGAGCCCTGGTCGCCGCGCCGCGAGGAAGCCTACATCGGCGTGCTCGTCGACGACCTGATCACGCGCGGCACGACCGAGCCGTATCGGATGTTCACGAGCCGCGCGGAGTTTCGGTTGAGCTTGCGCGAGGACAACGCCGACTTGCGCTTGACTCCCATCGGCCGCGAGCTCGGCGTCGTGCCCGACGAGCGCTGGCGCGCATTCGAGGCGCGCCGCGAATGGCTCGCGAGCGAGGCGGCCCGTTTGCACGATGTCGTCGTGAAGCCCGCCGAAGTCCCCGTCGGCGGCGCCTTCGCGGAGCCGCTGACGCGCGAGGCCTCGGCGTACGCGCTGCTGCGCCGACCCGGTGTCGGCTACGCGGATGTCGCGGCGTTGCCGCCCGTCGGCGCGTCCGCGGAATTGACCGGGCTCGATGCCGAGCGCGTCGAGCAATGGACGGGCAGCCTCGAGATCGAAGCGCACTACGCGGGGTATGTCGCGCGGCAGGGCGTCGAGATCGAGCGGCAGAAGCGTGAGGCCGGTACGCGTTTGCCGGCGAATTTCGACTACGCTCGAGTGGTCGGTCTGTCGAACGAGCTGCGCGAGAAGCTCGCGCGCATCCAGCCGAGCGACATGGGGCAGGCGGCACGCATCTCGGGAATGACTCCGGCCGCGTTGTCGCTGCTATTGATTCACGTGAAGAAGCTCCGGCGCAGCGCCTGACGGGGAAGCCGCGAGCCGACGCATCGAGGAGTGACGATGAGCAAGTACCACGGCATTTTGGCGATTCTCGCGGCGGTGCTCGTCGCGAGCTGCGGCGGCGGCTCGGCGTCCGGGGCCGGAGGGCCGCAGGCGCAGATCGGCGGTCCGAGCGGCACGGAGCTCGACGAGCGGCAGGTATTCCACGTCGGCAACGGCGCCGAGCTGCAAACCCTGGACCCACATCACGCCGAGGACCTCCCGAGCTTCAACGTGCACATGGACATCTACGAGGGACTTCTCGGCGAGGATCCGAAGGGCGAGCCGGTCCCGGGCGTCGCCTCCACGTGGACCGTCAGCGAGGACCAGAAGACGTACGTGTTCAATCTGCGCCGCGAGGCGCGCTGGTCGAACGGCGATCCCGTCACGGCGCACGACTTCGTGTTCTCGTTCCGCCGCGGCGTCGATCCGAAGACCGCCAGCGTCTATAGCTACATCCTGTCGCCGATCCAAAACGCCGACGAGATCACGGCCGGCAAGCGCCCGCTCGAGGAGCTCGGGGTCCGCGCCATCGACGACCACACGCTCGAGATCACGCTCGCGAACCCGACGCTGTATTTCCTGCAGCTTCTGGCGCACTCGATGTCCTACCCCGTCCACCGCGCGACGCTCGAGGCGCACGGCGATCAGTGGACGAGGCCCGGCAACCTCGTCGGCAACGGCGCGTTCATGCTCGATGAATGGGTCGTGCAGTCGCACGTCAAGGTCGTGCGTAATCCGCACTACTGGGACAACGCGAACACGAGGCTCGAGGAGGTCTGGTTCCATGCGACGGAGGACCAGTCGGCCGAGCTGCAGCGCTTTCGCGCGCTCGAGCTCGATCAGACGGAGATCATCCCCGCGGCGCAGATCGGCTTCATCCGCGAGAACCTCGCCGACGAGCTCGTCATCGCTCCGTATCTGGCGAGCTACTACTACGGCTTCAACAACACGCGCCCGCCATTCAAGGACAAGCCGAAGCTGCGCCGCGCGCTCGCGCTCGCCGTGAACCGCGACATCATCACGAAGCAGATCTTGAACTTGGGGCAGGCTTCGCACTTCGGCTTCGTACCGCCGATCGAGGGCTACACGCAGCAACAGATGCCCGAGGCGAGCTGGACCCAAGAGCAGCGCGAGGCCGAGGCCAAGCGCCTCTACGCGGAAGCCGGCTACGGGCCCGACAACCCGCTGCGGACCCAGATCATGTACAACACACAGGAAGACCACCGCCGCATCGCCGTCGCGATCGCCTCGATGTGGAAGCAGACGCTCGGCGTCGAAGCCGAAATCCTGAATCAAGAGTGGAAGGTCTTCATCGACACGCGCAACCAGAAGAAGGACACGCAGGTCTACCGGCAAGGCTGGATCGGCGACTACGAGGATCCGTTCACGTTTCTCGAGATCTTGCGGTCGACGGCTGGGCAGAACGACTCGGGCTACAGCAATCCGGAGTTCGACAGGCTCGTCGCCGCCTCACAGAGTGCGGTCGAGCCGCGCGCGCGCATGGAGCTCTTGCAGGAAGCCGAGCGCGTCATGCTCGCCGACATGCCGATCCTGCCGCTCTACATCTACGTGCGTGCGCGGCTCGTTCAGCCGTGGGTTCGCGGCTACGAGTCCAACATCATGGACCGGCACCGACACAAGTACGTGTACGTACTCAAGCACTAACGGCGGCACGCACGGCTTGCTCTCTTACACGATACGGCGGCTGCTCGGTGCAGTTCCGACGCTGCTGATCCTCATCGGATTGGCGTTCTTCTTGATACGCGCGGCGCCCGGCGGGCCGTTCGATCGCGAGCGGGAGCTGTTGCCCGAGATCGAAGCGAATTTGCGCGCCGTCTATCACCTCGACGAGCCGCTCTACCAGCAATTCGGGCGGTACGTTTGGGGACTGCTGCACTTCGATTTCGGCCCGTCGTTCCAGTACCGCGACTACACGGTCACGGAGCTCATCACGGCGGGATTTCCCGTGTCGTTGACACTCGGCGCTTACGCGGTGGCCGTCGCAGTGCTGTTCGGCGTCACGGCGGGGTCCATTGCGGCGCTGCGCCAGAATTCAGCCGTCGACCACGGCGTCATGGCCGTCTCGATGACGGGTATCTCGATTCCGAATTTCGTCATGGCGCCGCTGCTCGTGCTCGTGTTCGCGATCTACTTGCGATGGCTGCCCGCCGGCGGGTTCGGAGGCGGCGCGGCCCGCAACCTCGTGCTGCCCGTCACGGCGCTCGCGCTGCCGCAGATTGCGTATCTCGCGCGCCTGACGCGCGGCAGCATGATCGAGGTGCTGCGCAGCAATTTCGTCCGGACGGCACGCGCGCAGGGCTTGCCGACTTGGGCTGTCGTCGTCAAGCACGCATTGAAGCCTGCGCTGCTACCCGTCGTGTCGTATCTCGGGCCCGCAGCGGCGGCCATCATCACGGGCTCCGTCGTCGTCGAGCAGATATTCAGCATCCCGGGGCTCGGCCGCTATTTCGTCGCGGGCGCGCTGAACCGCGACTACACGCTCGTGATGGGCGTGGTCGTCTTCTATGGCGTCTTGGTCATCGTGTTCAACTTCCTCGTCGACGTCGCGTACGGGTGGCTCGATCCGAAGGTCAGGTACCAATGAGCGCGGCGGCCGCGGCGCTCGGCGCGGAAGTGACGGGACGCAGCCTCTGGGTCGACGCGTGGGCCAAGCTCAAGCGCAATCGCGCGGCCGTCGTCAGCGCATGGATCATCGGCGCGATGACCCTGTGCTGTGATCGTCGGCCCGTATTTCGCCAGTCACGCGTTCGACGCCACGGATTTCGCCAACACCTCGATCGCCCCGAGCTGGTCGACGGGGCACCTGTTCGGCACGGACACGCTCGGCCGCGATCTGTTCGTGCGCACGCTCTACGGCGGCCGCATCTCGCTAATGATCGGCATCGTCGCGACGGCCGTGAGCCTTATGATCGGCGTCACGTACGGCGCCGTCGCCGGCTATTTCGGCGGCCGCGTCGACGCGCTGATGATGCGAACCGTCGACATCCTCTACGCGCTGCCGTTCATGTTCTTCGTGATCCTGCTCATGGTGTTCTTCGGCCGCAACATCGTGCTGATCTTCGTCGCGATCGGCGCGATCAACTGGCTCGGCATGGCGCGCATCGTCCGCGGCCAGACGCTCTCTCTGAAGCACCGCGAATTCGTCGAAGCTGCGCAAGCACAAGGCGTCGGTCCTGCCGCGATCATCAGGCGCCACATCGTGCCGAACCTGCTCGGCGTCGTGGCCGTCTACGTCACGCTGACGATTCCGCAAGTGATTCTCGTCGAATCGTTCCTGAGCTTCTTGGGGCTCGGCGTGCAAGAGCCGATGACGTCGTGGGGCGCGCTCGTCAACGACGGCGCGAGGGAACTCGAGAGCGCGCCGTGGATGCTGATCTTCCCGGGCGTGTTCCTCGCGACGGCGCTGTTTTGCTTCAACTTCCTGGGCGACGGGATGCGCGACGCGCTCGATCCCAAGGACAGATAGTCAAGAGATCGCCAATGGCGCTGCTCGAAGTCGCAAACCTGAACGTCCGTTTCGCGACGCCCGACGGCGAGGTCCACGCCGTCCGCGACTTGAGCTTCGCACTCGAGCAAGGCGAGACGCTTGGGCTAGTCGGCGAGTCGGGCTCCGGAAAGAGCCAGACCGTCATGAGCCTCGTCGGCCTGCTCGCGGCGAACGGCCGCGCAACGGGAACGGCGCGCTTTGCGGGCCGCGACTTGCTCGCGATGCAGCCGAAGGAGCTGCGCACGGTGCGCGGCCGCAAGATCGCGATGATCTTCCAGGACCCGATGACGTCGCTGAATCCGTATCTGACGATCGAGAAGCAGATGATCGCGGCGATTCGCGCCCACGAGCGCGTGTCCGTCAAGGCCGCGCGCGCGCGTTGCCTCGAAATGCTGAACGCCGTCGCGATTCCGGAGCCCGCGCTGCGCCTGAAGCGCTACCCGCACGAGCTCTCCGGCGGCATGCGGCAACGCGTCATGATCGCCACGAGCCTGCTGCTCGAGCCCGAGGTGCTCGTCGCCGACGAGCCGACGACGGCGCTCGACGTAACCGTGCAAGCCCAGATCCTCGAGCTGTTGAAGGATCTCAAACGGCGCTTCGACACCGCGATCGTCATCATTACGCACGATTTGGGCGTCGTCGCGGGCCTCGCGGACCGCGTTCTCGTCATGCACGGCGGCGAGCTCAAAGAGCAAGGGCCTGTCCGCGACGTGTTCTATCGCCCGCAGCACGAGTACACGAAAATGTTGCTCGCGGCCGTGCCGCGGCTCGACAGCGCGCCGCCGCCGGCGCCGTTGCCGGCGCAAACGGACCCGCCGCTCATCGAAGTCGAAACGGTTCGCGTGCACTTCCCGGTTCCCGGTGCCGGATGGCTCGGCAAGCGCGAGCTGCTGCGGGCCGTCGACGGCGTCGACCTCACGCTCGCCGCCGGCGAGACGCTCGGTGTCGTCGGCGAATCCGGCAGCGGCAAGTCGACGCTGGCGCGGGCGATCCTCCGGCTCGTCCCGGCGACGGCGGGGTCGATCGCCGTGCTCGGCCGCGATCTCGCGGCGCTGTCGCCGGCGGGCCTGCGCGCAATCAAGCGCAATCTGCAGGTTGTCTTCCAAGACCCACTCGCGGCGCTGAACCCGCGCATGACGGTCGGCGATATCGTCAGCGAGCCATTGTGGACGCACCGGCCCGAGCTCGATGCGCGGGCCGTGAAAGCCGAGGTCGTCGAGGTGCTGCGCCGCGTAGGTCTGACCGGGCGCGAGCTGAATCGCTATCCGCACGAGTTTTCGGGCGGGCAGTGTCAGCGCATCGGCATCGCGCGCGCGCTGGTGCTGAAGCCAAAGGTCATCGTCTGCGACGAGCCCGTCAGCGCGCTCGACGTGTCGATTCAGCGCGAGATCGTCCAGCTCTTGCTCGAGCTGCGCCGCGAGTTCGGGCTCGCGCTCGTGTTCATTGCCCACGACTTGGCCGTCGTGCGGCAGTTGAGCCATCGCGTCATGGTGATGTACTTGGGGCGCGTCATGGAGGTCGCGAGCCGAGACGATCTGTATGCGCGGCCGCGCCACCCGTACACGCAAGCGCTCATGAGCGCCGTGCCGCTGCCGGACCCCGACGCGGAACGAGCGCGTGCGCGTTCCGTGCTGCGCGGCGACCTGCCGTCGCCTATCCGGCCGCCGAGCGGCTGCCGATTTCGGACGCGCTGCCCCTATGCGATCGAGCGCTGCGCGACGGAAGTGCCGGCGCTGCGGCCGTTCGCGAACGCGCTCGTCGCATGCCACCGCGCCGAAGAGCTCGCCGCGGGCACCGTCCGAGCGCCATAGGCACATTCCGCGCCTGCATCGAGGCGGGGTTTTGGCTAAGATGCGCGCCGCCCCGAAAGGAATTTCCCAGGAGCCCGCCCGTGTTTCGCTCGCGAGCCGTCGCCGCCGTTCTGCTTTGCGCTATGGGCGCGCCCGCTGCCGCGCAGCAAAGCGGCGCGCCGCCGGCGCCGCTGATGCCGATCACGCTCGTCGGCGATGCCGAGCGCGGCGCCGTCATCGGCCAGACCTGCACGGGTTGCCACGGTATTCCGGGCTACTACAACGCGAATCCGGCTTATCACGTGCCGAAGCTCGGCGGCCAGAACGCCGATTACCTCGAGATCGCGCTGCAAGGCTATCGGCGGGGCACGCGCGGGCACGAGACGATGCAGGCGCAGGCGTCGTCGCTGTCGGACCAGGACATCGCCGACGTCGCCGCGTATTTCGGGAGCTTCGCGGCCGACGCAGAGACGGGACGGACGCGGGCATCGGCCGAGAAGATCGAGGCCGGGCGCGCGAAGGCCGCGACGTGTGTGGCGTGTCACGGGCCCGAAGGCGTCGCGGCCGCGCCGCAGTGGCCGAACCTCGCGGGGCAGCACGAGACGTACCTGCAGGTCGCGCTCGAGCACTACAAGAACGGCGGCCGCGTCGACCTCGTCATGAACCCGCTGATGGCGCCGCTCGACGAGCAAAGCATCGAAGAGCTGGCGGCGTTCTTCGCCTCGCAGCAGCATCTGTACAACACGGAGCCGTAGCCGCCCGCCTGCGGGCATCCTTCGCGTATGCCTGCCGCCGACTCAACCGTTCCGAGCGCGGAGCTTCGCCGCCGGCTCGAGGCCGTCGGTTTCTCCGTGACGGCCGAGCAGGGCGTGGCGCTCTCCCGGTTCGTCGAGCAGCTGCTGCGCTGGAACGCCGTCCATAACTTGACCGGCGTACGCGGTGCCGACGAGGTCGTCGACCGGCATCTCGTCGAGAGCTTCGCGCTGCGCGCGTTTCTTCAGGGGACACACGTTGCCGACGTCGGCAGCGGCGGCGGCCTGCCCGGGTTGCCGCTCGCGATCGCGGAGCCCCAGCGCCGCTTCACGTTGATCGAAAGCCGCGCGAAGCGTGTGCGCTTTCTGCGTCACGTTGTCGGCGAGCTCAAGCTCGCGAACACTGTCGTTGCGCACTCCCGCGCCGAGGACTTACACGTGGAGCGGCCGTTTGATACCGTGCTGGCCCGCGCCGTGGCGCCGCCGGCCGAGCTATTGACGATTTGCCGGCACCTGACGGCCCCTGGCAGCATCCTGGTGTTGCTGACGGCCGCCCACCTGCGGGACGCGTTTCGCGGCCTCGCGCCCGATTTTCTCGCGAGGCCGGTGCGGAAGGAGGGCCCAAGATTGCGGAGCTCGATCGTGGTATTGGAGCGCATCGATGCGTAGCGGCAAGCGCGCTGCGCGGTAAACGCATGGGCAGCGTCATCTGCATCGCGAATCAGAAGGGCGGCGTCGGCAAGACGACGACGTGCGTCAATCTTGCGGCTTCGCTCGCTGCGACGCAGCGACGCGTGCTCCTGATCGACCTCGACCCGCAGTCGAATGCCACGATGGGCTGCGGCATCGACAAGAACGCGCTCGAGTACTCGGCCTGCGACGTGCTGCTCGACGACATGCCCGTCGCGGACGTCTTGAAAGTGGCGCCCGAAGGCGGTTTCACGGTGCTGCCGAGCAATCAGGAGCTCACGTCGGCCGAGGTCGAGCTCGTGCAGAAGCCCGACCGCGAGTTCCGTTTGCGCAAGGCGCTCGAGCCGATCGCCGGCCACTACGATTACGTCCTCATCGATTGCCCGCCGGCACTGAACATGCTGACCGTGAACGCACTGACGGCCGCCGACTTCGTGCTGATCCCGATGCAGTGCGAGTACTTCGCGCTCGAAGGCTTGAGCGCGCTCGTCGGCACGATCGACCGTATTCGTGCGACGTCGAACCCGAAGCTGACGATCCACGGCATCCTGCGTACGATGTTCGATCCGCGGAACAACCTCGCGAACGAAGTGTCGGCGCAGCTGTCGGCGCATTTTGGCGATCGCGTCTACAACACGGTGATCCCGCGCAACGTGCGGCTCGCCGAGGCGCCGAGCTTCGGCCGGCCGGCCCTCGTCCACGACAAGTACTCGCGCGGCGCGCTGGCCTACCTCGCGCTCGCCGGCGAGGTCAACCGCCGCTCGGGCGCCGGCCTTGCGGTGCCGGTGGGCCCGCCGCGAGTGGATAGCGCCTAGGCCGACTCGGCGCGGTTGGCTGCTACAATCCCGCGAAACCGGTAGCCGGTAAGCGCCGCCACATGAACAAACGCAAAAGCCTCGGGCGCGGCCTCGACGCTCTGTTGAGCAGCGCGCGGTCCGTGGCGCCCGCGCCGCCACCGAATGCGGCCGAGCCAGTGCCCGCGGCCTCGCCGAACGCCGCCTTACGCGAGGTCCCCGTAGACCTGCTGCGCCGCGGCAAGTACCAGCCGCGCGTCGACATGCGCGAGGATTCCCTGACCGAGCTCGCCGAGTCGATCAAGGCGCAAGGCGTCGTGCAGCCGATCGTCGTCCGCCCGCTGCCGAGCTCAGACGGAGCGGAAACGCAATATGAGATCGTCGCCGGCGAGCGCCGCTGGCGGGCCGCGCAAATGGCCGGCCTCGCGACGATTCCGGCCGTCGTCCGCGACATCCCCGACGAGTCTGCCGTCGCGGTCGCGCTCATCGAGAACATCCAGCGCGAGAACTTGAACCCGCTCGAGGAGGCGCGCTCGCTGCACCGGCTCATCGAAGAGTTCGGGCTCACGCATGCGGACGCTGCCAACGCCGTTGGGCGCTCGCGTGCGACGGTCACGAACCTGCTGCGGTTGCTCGAGTTGCCGCGCCCCGTGCGCGAGATGGTCGAGCGCCGCGAGCTCGACATGGGCCACGCGCGCGCCTTGCTCGGTCTCGAATCGCCGGAGCTCACGGTTCAGATTGCCGAGCAGGCCCGCAAGCAGCAGTGGAGCGTCCGCGCGACCGAGGACGCCGTCCGCAAGCACGCCGCTCCGGGCGGCGGCGCGAAGGCTGGCAAGGCAGCCGCGCGCGACGCCGGCGACCCGAACGTGCGCCGCCTCGAAGCCGACCTTGCCGAGACGCTCGGCGCCGCGGTGTCGATCGAGCACGGCCCGAAAGGCGGCCGCGTGGTCATCCGCTATAACGGGCTCGACGAGCTCGAGGGGATCCTGGCCCACATCAAATGACCTCAAGTCAGATGCTTAGAGCCGCACGGCCGTTGAACCGCAAGGGGTCGAACGCTTAGAATGCCCGCGGCCGAAAGGGGGCCACGCCCGTCGTGGCCTGCTTGCCGAGCCCTCCAGCCCTTCCGCAAGTCTGGCGTCGTAAGAGGCCCGCTGTGATTGACGTGAAGCACGTCGTACCGGTGACGTTGCTCGTGCAAGCGTGTGTGAGCGTCGTAGTCGCAGCGGTGTTGTGGCTCTGGGTGGGCGAGGTCGCCGGAGTTTCGGCGTTGCTGGGCGGCGCGGTGGCGGTCGTTCCGAACGCGTTTTTGGCTGCGCGGCTGCTCGCACCGAGCCGCGATCAAAGCGCGGGTGCAATGTTGCGCGCCGCATGGCTGGGTGAGTTCGGCAAGGTGTTGCTGGCGGCGCTGTTGTTCGGCGTGATTTTTAGATTCGTGCGGCCGATCGAGCCGCTGGCGGTGTTCGCGACTTTCATCGCGGCACAGCTCGTGGTGCACGGAGCCCTGCTGCTCGGCGGCGGGGGCGGCGCGCGGGAAGCGATGACGAAGAGCTGAGGAATGGAAGAAGAACATACCGTCGGGCACTACGAGACCACCGGCGATTACATCTCGCACCACCTTCAGAACTTGCAGGTCTGTCGCGTCGACGGCGCGTGGGTCTGGAACGACTGCGCAAGGAATTTCTGGACGCTCAACGTCGACTCGATGTTCTTCGCTGTCCTTCTCGGCGCGGCCTTGAGCTTCGTGCTCTACCGCGTCGCCAAGGGCTTCGCCACGGGTAAGCCCGGCAAGCTACAGACCGCAGTCGAGCTACTCGTCGGGATGGTCGACGGCTCGGTCAGAGACGGCTTCCATGGCCACAACAAGCTCATCGCTCCGCTGGCGCTGACGATCTTCGCGTGGGTGTTCTTGATGAACCTCATGGACTTGCTTCCCGTGGACTGGCTTCCGTGGGTCGGCGCTCACGCGCATGTGCCGTACCTCAAGGTCGTGCCGACGACCGACGTCAATGTCACGTTCGCAATGTCGTTGTCGGTATTCGTGCTGACCATCTATTACTCGCTGAAGGTCAAGAGCCCGATGGGCTTCCTCAAGGAGCTCACGCTGCACCCGCTCGCGCCGCCGACGCGCGGTATCGGGCTACTCGCCGCACCGGGCGTCGTCGCTTTCAACTTCGTGCTCGAGGGCTCCTCATTCCTCGCGAGGCCCGTGTCGTTGTCGCTGCGGCTGTGGGGCAACATGTACGCAGGCGAGCTGATTTTCATCCTGATCGCGTTGCTCGGCTGGTATCAGCTGCCGCTGCATTTCGGCTGGGCCGTGTTCCACATTCTTGTGATCACACTGCAAGCCTACATATTCATGATGCTGACGATCGTGTATCTGAACCAGGCGCACGACAAAGGCGAGGCGCACTAGCGTCCGAACGGTTCGTATTTTCTTGGACAGGAGACTTTGATGGAATTTGTTACTGGAATGACGTTGCTCGCCGTTGGCCTCTTGATCGGCCTCGGCGGGTTGGGCGTGGCGATCGGCATGGGTCTGCTCGGCGGGCGCTTCCTCGAGGGTGCCGCGCGTCAGCCCGAGCTCGCGCCGATGCTGCGCACACAGATGTTCCTCGTCGTCGGCTTGCTCGACGCCATCGCGATCATCGGCCTCGGTATCGCGCTGTACTTCACGTTCGTCACGCCGGGCATCGGCTGACGCATGAGTCCGCGCTCGAGCGCATCGGCCGGCGCCGCAACCGCCGGCTCGAGTGTTCGACAGGAACCATAGGAGAGTTTGCGTGGATTTCAACGCAACGTTAATAGGGCAGTCGATCGCGATGATCGTGTTCGTCTGGTTCTGCATGAAGTACGTGTGGCCGCTGATCATGGGCGCCATCGAGCAGCGGGAAACGGAAATCGCCAACGGCTTGGCGGCCGCCGAGCAGGGCAAGAGCTCGCTCAGCACCGCCAAAGTAGAGGTCGACAAGATCATCGCGGCCGCACGCGACCAGGCGCGCGGAATCGTCGAACAGGCGAATTCGCGCGCGACGGGAATCGTCGAGCAGGGTAAGGCCGATGGCGAGGCAGCGCGTAAGAGCCAGCTCGAAGCGGCGCGGGCCGAGATCGAAGTCGAGATCAATCGCGCGCGCGAAGAGCTGCGCGGCCAAGTAGCGCGGATCGCCGTGGCCGGCGCCGAGAAGGTGCTCGGCCGCGAGATCGACGCTAACGCGCACCGCGACTTGCTCGGCAAGCTCGCCGCAGAGATCTAAAGATGGCCGACACGAGCACGATCGCCCGGCCTTACGCGAAAGCTTTGTTCGATCTCGCGAGCAGCGAGCGCAAGCTTTCCGCGTGGTCGGAAGCGCTGGCCGCCGCGGCCGCGGTCCTGGCTGACGCGAGCGCGAAACGCGTGCTCGCGGACCCCAAGTTCGACGACGGCGCTCGCGCTGCGCTCGTCGGCGAGATCGCCGGCGCGATCAAAGGCGGCGAGCTGCTAACGAGCGCGGCGGGCAAAAATCTGCTGCGGCTGCTGGCCGAGAACGATCGGCTCACGGTGCTGCCCGAGATCGCGGCGCAGTTCGATTTGCTCAAAGCCGAGGCCGAGAACAAGGTCAACGTCACGGTGACGTCGGCGACGCCGGTCGACCAGGCGCTCGCCGGTCAGATCAAGAAGGCGCTCGAGCACAAGCTCGGACGCTCGGTGGAACTTTCGCTTGCGGTCGATCCTGC
>CAVQLK010000002.1:0-93486 GCA_963713355.1 uncultured Gammaproteobacteria bacterium
TGAGTCGCACCAGATGCTGCAGGATCTGAAGAGCGCCTGCCGCGAGCTGCTGAAAAACCGCTGGTTCACCTGCGTCACGGTGCTGACGCTCGCACTCGGCATCGGCGCGAACACGGCGATCTTCGGCGTCGTGAACAAGCTGCTGCTGAATCCGCTGCCGTATCCCGATTCCGACCGAATCTACTACCCCAGGCTCGTGCTGACGCGTGCTCAATTCGTCGTGGGTCCGCCGAGCCCTATTGCAACCGCTTGGCGCGAACAGGCGCGCTCGTTCGAGGGCATCGAGGGCTTCAGCCGCCGCGATGTGCTCGCTTACGACGAGAACGGCGCGCGCGTCCTGCGCGGGATGGGAATCACACCGGGGTTGCCGGCCCTTCTCGGTGTCGTGCCGTTACTCGGCCGCGGGTTCACTCCGGCCGACGCCGAGGCCGGTGCTGCGGCCGTCGTCGTGCTCAGCTATGAGATGTGGCAGCGCGACTACGGCGGCGAGACCGGCGTGATCGGCCGCGCGATCACGCTTGACGACGCCCCGCACGTCGTGATCGGCGTGATGCCGCCGCGCTGGGACGCGTTCGCGAGCGGCTTGCGTTCCGACGTTTGGTTTCCGCAGGAGTTTCCCGGGCCGGGTGCGCCTCCTCAGCCGCTCGCCGTCATCAGCCGACTGCGGGCAGGCGTCACTCTCGACGCGGCGGCCGACGAGCTCGCGGCGATCCTCGCGCGCCTGGAGTCCGAAGCTCCGTTTTTTGGTACCGAGACCGCAACCGTGCGCTTGCAGGAACCGTCGGACCTCATGGCCGGCACCGCTCGCGATGCGCTGTTCGTGCTACTAGGCGCCGTCGGTCTCGTGCTGCTCGTCGCGTGTTCAAACGTGGCCAACCTGCTGCTCGCGCGCGGCGCGTCTCGTGCGCGCGAGCTGTCGCTACGCTCGGCGCTTGGAGCCAGCACTTGGCGGCTCGTGCGGGCGCTGTTCGCGGAGTGTTTAGTGCTCGCGCTCGCGGCCGGGGTCGTCGGTGTTGGGATCGGCTGGTTGACGCTGCGGGTCCTCGTGGGGCTGCGACCGAACAGCTTGGGTACGCTCGCCGAAGCGCAGCTCGACGCTACCGTTCTCGCCTTTACCTTCGGCGTGTCCGTCGCGACGGCGCTGCTGTTCGGCGTGGCGCCGGCCGCGCAGCTCGCGTCGCGCAAGCTTGGCGATGCCTTGCGCCACGCCGCCTCGGGCGTCGTGCGAGGCGGAATGGGGCCGCGCCTGCGCAAGGGGCTCGTCGCCGCACAGATGGCGATTTCCGTGGTGTTGCTTGTGAGCGCCGGGTTGCTCATTCGCAGCTTCATCCATTTGCAGAGCGTCGAGCTCGGCTTCGACGCCGAGAATCTTTTTTCGGCACAGCTATCGATGCCTCGCGCCGCGTACCAGACTCCGACGAGCCGCGAAGTTCTGGCGCAGCAGCTCCTCGACCGGATTCGCTCGTCGCCCGGCGTCACGGTTGCCACGCGGGTTTTCATCGCGCCGCCGAACGGCACGACGACGGCGGGTCCCGGCTTCGAGATCCGCGGCGTCGCCTTGAGCGAAGCCGACGCGCAAGGCACCCGCGTGGATCACTACATTCGACCTGACTACTTCAGCGCGCTGCGCATTCCATTGATCGAGGGACGGACGTTCACGGCTGACGAAATGCGCAGCAATGCGGCAGTCATGATCAACCGCGCGGCGGCGGATCATTTCTGGCCCGACGGCAGCGCGTTGGGTGGCGAGATCAAGTCGGGCGCAAATTGGGCGACGGTCGTCGGTATCGTCGACAATGTCGTGTTCGGCAGTTTGACGCGGAGCCGCGATACGCCGCAGTTCTACTGGCCGTTCCCAGAGAGCTCGCCCTTTTTCGGAGTCGCGCCGACGGTCGTGCTCGCCGTGCGCGCGGCCGAGGATCCGGCGATCGCCATGGCCGCCGTTCGAGATGCGGTCCGGGCGCTCGACCCGGAGATTGCAGTAAGCAGCATGTTGCTGACCGAGACGGCGCTCGCGAGCACGATCGAGGCGCCGCGGTTCAACATGGCGCTGCTGACGGCCTTCGCCGTGATCGCCCTCGTGCTCGCGGCCGTCGGCCTTGCAGCGGTCATTGGCTACGAGGTGACGGAGCGCACGCACGAGATCGGCATCCGCATGGCGCTCGGCGCGCGCACCGAGAACGTGCGCCGCTTCGCGATGCGGCATGGATTGACGCCGGCGCTCGCGGGCGTCGTTCTCGGCCTGATCGGCGCTTTCGCCGCCACGCGGCTCGCGGCGAGCATGCTGTACGGCATCACGCCGCGCGATCCGCTCACGTTCGTCGGCGTCGTCGCGCTGCTCGTGCTCGTCGCGCTCGGTGCGAGCTGGCTGCCGGCGCGGCGCGCCACGCGCGTCGATCCGATCATCGCGCTGCGAGCCGATTAGACCGATGCTGCAGGATCTCAAGAGCGCCTGCCGCGAGCTGCTGAAGAACCGCTGGTTCACGTGCGTTACGGTGCTGACGCTCGCGCTCGGCATAGGCGCTAACACGGCGATCTTCGGCGTCGTGAACAAGCTGCTGCTGAACCCGTTGCCGTACGCGGATGCGGACCGGCTCGTTTACATTGGCCTCGGAAGCCCCGGTATTCCGTTCGGTTTTCCGGTGCCGAATTTCGTCGCTAGCGCGTTGCGTGAGGAAGCGCGGACGCTCGATGGCGCCGAGGCCTTTGCGCCTCGCAACGTGCTCGCCTACGACGAGAATGGCGCGCGTGTATTGGAAGGCATGCGAATCACGCCGGGTTTGCCGGGATTGCTCGGCGTCGTGCCGGCGCTCGGTCGCGGCTTCACGCCCGCCGACGCCGAGGTCGGCGCGCCGGCCGTCGTCATGCTCGGCTACGAAGCGTGGCAGCGCGATTACGGGGGTGCGCGCGACGTGGTCGGGCGCACGCTGACGCTCGACGAGGCGCCGCACGTCGTCGTCGGCGTTTTGCCGCCGGCGTCGAAGGAGTTCTTGTTCGAGTCGACGCCCGCCGTGTGGTTTCCCCTGTCGCTCGATCCGGCCAGCGCGTCGCCGGGGGAATTCCAACCGATTGAAGTGCTCGCCCGATTGCAGCCGGGGCTTTCTCATGCGGCCGTCATCCAAGAGCTCGATGCGATCGTGAAGCGCGAGTTGGCCGAAAACGGGCCGCGCATGTTTGGCGTCGACGTCGACGTCGGCACACGTCTCGAGCCGCCCGCGGAGCGATTCGGCGGGCAGGCTCGCGATGCGCTGCTCGTGCTGCTCGCGGCCGTCGGCCTCGTGCTGCTCGTCGCTTGCTCGAACGTCGCGAACCTGTTGCTCGCGCGCGGCGCGTCTCGCGCTCGCGAGCTGGCGCTGCGCTCGGCGCTAGGCGCGAGCACCTGGCGGCTCGTGCGCGCGTTGTTGGCGGAGTGCCTCGTGCTGGCGTTGGCGGCCGGCGCCGTCGGCGTCGCGCTCGCCTCCGCGGCGCTGCGGATCCTCGTGCGGCTGCGGCCCGACAGCTTGGGTGTGCCGCTCGGTGAAGTGCAGCTCGACGCGGCGGTGCTCGCGTTCACGTTCGCCGTAGCCGTCGCGACGGCGCTGGCGTTCGGCGTGGCTCCGGCCGCGCAGCTCACGTCGCGCAAGCTCGGCGACGCGCTACGGCACGGCGCGTCGGGCGTCGTGCGCGGCGGCAGCGGCGCGCGCGTGCGCAAGCTGCTCGTCGCCGCGCAGATGGCGCTCTCGGTGGTCCTGCTCGTAAGCGCCGGCTTACTCGTGCGCAGCGTCGTCCATCTGCAGAGCGTCGACGTAGGCTTCGACGCCGAAAACCTGTTTTCTGCCCAGCTGACGCTGCCGCGCGGCCGCTACGCACAGCCGGCCAGCCGCGATGTGCTCGCCGAGCAGCTGCTCGACAGCGTGCGCGCTATGCCCGGCGTTGCCGCCGTGACGCAGGCGCACGTCGCGCCGCCGCTCTACATGCTGTCGAGCGGCAACCTCGAGATCCGCGGAGTCACGCTCAGCGAAGCCGAGGCCAACACCGCCCGCGCTTTCAATTACATACGGCCGGATTTCTTCAGCACGCTCGGCATTCGCGTGCTCGAGGGGCGCACGTTCACGGCCGACGAGCTGCGCAGCGGCGCGGCGTTCATCGTCAATCGCGCCGCGGCGCAACACTTCTGGCCCGAAGGCGATGCGTTGGGCGCCGAGATGAACTGGGGGCGCTACTTGGGAAACGTGGTCGGCATCGTGGACGATGTCGCTTCCGGCGGCGCGGTGCGCGGCAAGGAGGAGCCGCAGTTTTACGTGCCGTACCAAGCCGACCGCGCGCCGACGACGGCAGGCTGGCCGCCGTCGATCGTGCTGATCGTGCGCGCGGCCGGCGATCCGGCGGTCGCGATGGCTTCGCTGCGAGCCGCAACTCGAGCGCTCGACCCCGAGATCGCGATCCCGAACGTGGTGCTGACGGAGACGGGGCTCGCGCGCACGATCGATGGGCCGCGGTTCAACATGGCGCTGCTCACGGCGTTCGCCGTGATCGCGTTGCTGCTCGCGGCCGTCGGCCTTGCCGCGGTGATCGGCTACGAGATCACGGAGCGCACGCACGAGATCGGCGTCCGCATGGCGCTCGGCGCGCGAACCGAGAATGTCCGCCGCCTTGCGATGAGGCACGGCTTGACGCCGGCGTTCATCGGCGTCGGCCTCGGCGTCATCGGCGCCCTCGGCGCCACGCAACTCGCCGCGAACTTGCTGTACGGCGTCGCGCCGCGCGATCCGCTGACGTTCGTCTCGGTCGTCGCGCTGCTCGTGCTCGTCGCGCTCGGTGCAAGTTGGTTGCCGGCGCGGCGGGCCACGCGTGTGGATCCGATCGTCGCGCTCAGGGCCGACTAGCCCAGCATGCTGCAGGATCTCAAGAGCGCTTGCCGCGAGCTCAACAAGAACCGCTGGTTCGCCTGCGTCACGGTGCTCACGCTCGCGCTTGGCATCGGTGCGAACACGGCGATCTTCGGCGTCGTGAATCGTCTGATGCTGAATCCGTTGCCGTATGCGGACGCCGACGAGCTCGTCTATCTAATGCTGAACGTGCAGAACATCGGGAGCGTCGACTTCGGCTTCCCGGCGCCGAATCACGTCGTTGCGGCTTGGCGCGAGGAAGCACGTTCGCTCGACGGCATCGAGGCTTTCACCTCGGTCAGCGTGCTGGCGTACGACGACAACGGCGGGCGCGTGCTACGAGGGGTGAAAATCACTTGGGGTTTGCCGAACTTCCTCGGCGTTTCGCCGCTGCTCGGTCGCGGGTTCACGCCGGCCGACGCCGAGGTTGGAGCGCCGGCCGTCGTCGTGCTCGGCTACGAAGTCTGGCAACGAGACTATGGCGGGGCGAACGACGTGCTAGGACGAGCACTGACGCTCGACGAGGTTCCGCACGTCGTCGTTGGCGTGATGCCGCCGCGGTGGGACGCATTCGCACGCGGTCAGCGCCCCGACGTCTGGCTCCCGCTGTCCCTCGACCCGGCCTCGGCGACGCCTGGGGCCTTCCAAGCCACCGAGGCAATCGCCCGGCTGCCGCCGGGCGTCGACCGCGACGCCGTGCGCCGCGAGCTCGACCCGATCCTGGCGCGTGTGCAGGCGGAATCGCCGCGCGGATTTTTCGCCAACCAAGTGACAACCGTGCGCGTCGAAGGTCCTGCGGACCGTATCAACGGGAGCACGCGCGATGCGTTGCTGGTGTTGCTCGGCGCCGTCGGGCTCGTGTTGCTCGTCGCCTGCTCGAACGTAGCGAACCTGCTGCTCGCGCGCAGCGCGTCGCGCGCGCGCGAGCTGTCGTTGCGTTCTGCGCTTGGTGCGAGCACGTGGCGCCTCGTGCGATCGCTGGCCGCCGAGTGCCTCGTGCTAGCGCTTGCGGCCGGCGCAGTCGGCGTAGCGCTCGGCTGGGCAACGTTGCGCATCCTCGTCCTGCTGCGGCCGAATAGCTTGCCCGCGATCGCGGAGGCGCAAATCGACACGGCCGCCATCGCGTTCACGTTCGGTCTGTCCATCGCGACGGCGTTGTTGTTCGGTCTCGCGCCTGCTCTACAGCTTCGGTCGCGCAAGCTCGCCGACGCGCTGCGTCACGGCGCTTCGGGCATCGTGCGCGGCGGCAGCGGACCGCGGTTGCGCAAGTTGCTCGTCGCGGTGCAAATGGCGATGTCGGTCGTGCTGCTCGTCAGCGCCGGGCTGCTGGTGCGCAGCGTCATCTATCTGCAGAACGTCGACCTCGGCTTCGATACGAACAACCTGTTCACGGCACAGCTCACGCTGGCGCGCGGGCGATATCAGGAGGCGGCAAGCCGCGACGTTCTGCTGGAACAGCTGTTCACCCGGCTTCGCTCTTCGTCGGGCGTCGCCGCCGTCACCCAGGCGCTCTATGGGCCGCCGAATTTCATGGCGACGATCGGCGGCGAGTTCGAGATCCGCGGAGTGACCGTCAGCGACGTCGACGTGAAAGCGGATAAGCCGGTCAACGCGGTGCAGCGGGACTATTTCGCCACGCTCGGCATCCGCTTGCTCGAGGGACGCACGTTCACGGCCGACGAAGCGCGCGACGGCACCGTGATGATCGTCAACGAAGCCGCGGCGCGGCACTTCTGGCCCGATGGCGGTGCGGTGGGCGGCGAGGTCAAGATGGGGCGCGATTGGCGAACTGTCATCGGCGTCGTCGACAACATCGCTTCATCGCCCACGCAACGGCGCGACCGCTGGCAGTTCTATAATCCAATCAAGCAAGAGCGCTTGTTTCCGGGTGCCGGTCCGCCGACCCTCACGCTGATCGTGCGCGCGGCCGGCGACGCGGCCGTCGCGATGGCAGCGCTGCGTGCCGCGGCGCGCGCGCTCGACCCCGAAATCGCGATGAGCATGCTGCTGACCGAAACCGCGCTCGCGGCGACGTTCGAGGGCCCGCGCTTCAACATGGCGCTACTGACGGCATTCGCCGTAATCGGATTGGTGCTCGCGGCCGTCGGTCTCGCCGCCGTGATCGGTTACGAAGTCACGGAGCGTACGCACGAATTCGGCATCCGCATGGCGCTCGGCGCGCGAACGGATAACGTCCGCCGCCTCGCGATGCGGCATGGGCTCACGCCGGCGTTCGCGGGCGTCGTCGTCGGCGTGATCGGCGCTCTGGCCGCGACGGGCCTCGCGCAAAGGATGCTGCACGGCGTTACGCCGCGCGATCCGTTGACCTTCGTTGGCGTCGTCGGGCTGCTCGTGCTCGTCGCGCTCGGCGCGAGCTGGCTCCCCGCGCGGCGTGCCACCCGCGTCGATCCGATCACGGCGCTGCGCGCCGATTAGTGACCGGCCAGTCGCAAACCGTCCCCATGAGTTCGCACGACCGGCCGGAACTTCCCGCGCCCGCGTCGGCCGAAGTCGGCACGAAGCTACCGGCCTCGACGAGCAGGTAGTATCGTGGGCTCGCCCGGCCCCTCTTGGGCAACACAAGGACGTGACGTCTCGACATCAGCTCCGCGGGGGAGGCTGCAACGATGGCAACGTCCGGATGGTTCGACGTGCTCGGCCGCGATCTGAAGTTCACGCGCCGGGTCCTGACCAAGAACTTCGCCTTCACCGCGACCGCGATCGTGACGCTGGCGCTCGGCATCGCGGCAAGCACCGTCATCTATAGCGTCGTCGACGCGGTGTTGCTGCAGCCGCTCGATTACGAAGATTCCGGCGACCTCTATCGCATCTACACGGTCGATCCCGCAGGGCTTCCGCGCGGCACGACGGGTCCGCCGCACATCGATCCGATTGCCGAGGAAGGACAGTCGATTCAATCCGCGTTCTACGGCTACTCATTCGAGCAGTCCGTGGTGAACGGGGAGGGGTCGGCCTTTTTCGTCAACGAATTCCGAACCTCCGAGGAGTTCTTCCACGTCTTCACGGAGGACATGCATCTCGGCCGCGGCTTCGGGCCCGACGACAATTTCCAGACCACGGTCTTGAGCTATCAAACGTGGCGGGACGTGTTCGGGTTCGATCCCGACGTCATCGGCAGGCCGATCAATGTCGGCAGCGGGCCGCTGACCGTCATCGGCGTGGCAGCCGAGGGCTTCGAGTTCCCCGTCGGCACGGGAATGTGGACGAAGATCTACACGGGACGGGACGCCGGCATGGACGGCCCGCTACCGCTCCTCAACATGCCCGGCTACGTGCGCGCGAACCCCGGCGTCTCCGCGGCCCAGGTTCAGGCCGAGCTCGACGTCTTCGCAGGCCGGCTCAGCGAGTCTTTTAGGTGGCCGGACAACCGGCCGCTCGAGTTCGTCGCACGGCCGCTGCTCCAGGAAGTCGTCGGCGACTTGCGGGCCACGTTGCTGATCGTGTCCGGTGCGACGGCCGTGCTTCTCTTGATCGCCTGCATCAACGTCGCGAACCTGCTGCTCGCGCGCGGCGTCGTTCGTCAGAGCGAGTTCGCGCTGCGCGAGGCGATCGGAGCTCGAAAGTGGCGGGTGTTTCGTCAGCTCATGACCGAGAGCTTCGTCTTGTGCAGCGTGGGGGGAGTGCTCGGCCTCGGGCTTGCCCTGGGCGCGATCCAGCTGCTGCGCGCGGCCGGCTCGGCGGACTTGCCGCGGTTGAGCTCGGTATCCATCGATACGAACGTGTTCCTGTTCGCGGCGGCCTGCGTCTTGCTCGTCGCCTTTCTCGTGGGTTTCGCGCCCGCGCTGCGCGTGTCGCGCGGTAACTTGAGCGCGATCATCAACGCCGGCGGCAGATCCGCGGCGGCTGCGCGCGGGCGCAACCGAATCTTCGGCGCGCTCGTGATCGCCGAAATCGCGTTGGCCGTCGTGCTCGTGATCGGCGCCGGGTTGCTCGTGCGCAGTTATTCGCAGCTCGCGTCTGCCGATGCGGGCTTCGATACGCGGCGCCTTTTGACCGTCGTGCTCAACGTGACGGGGCGCTTCGATGTCCGCAATGCCAGATTCGATCAAGCACAGCAAGCCGTCGTTTACGAGGGAACGGGCCTGCTGGGCGTGGCGCAGTTCTACGAGGAGCTCACGCGCCGCATCGACGCGCTGCCGGGTGTCGCCGCCGCAGGTGCAACGTCCGCCGCGCCGCTGAATCAGGGCATATTCCCCATCACACTAGGAGCCCTCCCCGTCGTCGGGAGCGATAGGCCCGTCACCGAGCAGCTCGGCTACCCCAACCAGGTCGCGCCCGAGTATTTCGCGACGCTCGGTCTTCGTCCGATTACCGGCCGGCTGCTCGAGTCGACCGACCGGCGCGGCTCGCCAGGCGTCGCCGTCATCAATGAAACGTACGCGCGCGCGTATCTCGACGGGGAGAACCCCATTGGCCGGCGCATCAGAGCCGGAGGCGGCTCGCGGCCAGGGACTCTTGGGTGGGGTCAGCTCGGCGATTCCGTCGTCAGCGAGGTCGAGATCGTCGGCGTTATCCCGGACATCAAGCAGGCCAGCCTCCAGGATCGCGTGGAACCCGCGGTCTACATACCGCAGGAACAATGGACCATGCGCAGGGGGGCGATCTTGGTCCGTGCGGAGCACGACGATCCTGCGTCGCTGATCCCGGCGATTCGCCGCGAGCTCGCGGCAATGGACTCGACGATTCCGGCCATATTCGCCGTTTACTCGGACGTCATCGCCGCGTCGCTGGCGCGGCAAAAGCTCGGCGCCATCGTGCTCGTCGTGTTCGGCCTCGTGTCGCTGACGCTGGCCGCGGTGGGAACCTATGGCCTGATGTCGTTCTCGGTCAATCAGCGGTTCAACGAGATCGCGGTGCGATCGGCGTTCGGCGCCGAGCGCGACACGTTGCTCAAGATGTTCGTCACGAGCGCGCTGCAGCTTGCCGGCATCGGCATCGTGGTTGGTGTCGCCGGCGCGATCGCGATGCGCCAGGTCGTCGCGAGCCAGCTCTACGAAACCAGCGCGCTCGATCCCTGGGTGCTGGCAGCCGTGCCGTTGACGATGCTCGGCGTGACGCTGTTGGCGTCGTATCTGCCGGCCCGGAGAGCGTCGCGCATCGACGTGACGGCCGCGCTCCGCGAGAACTGAGCCCCGCAACGCTCCCCACTCACCGCAAGCACACGGGCAGTGGTGCTACCACTATCCCTAAGCGCGCTTTTGGGATTCTTAAGTACGCGTAACTCGCGCGCGATACGCGTTTCCAACTAAGATTTGCATAAGTGACTGGGGAATCAGATGCATAAGGGCCTTCGAAAAGCCGCCATTTTCGCGGCGGCAACTGTCGTGACAGGCGTCGCGGCTGGCCAGCAGATCGCCGCTACCGGCTTCAAGAGCGTCGGCCGAGCCTGGCCGCTCGCCGCGGACCTGCGCGAATACGAAGTCACGGGCCCTGCGATCCCCATCACGTTCGCGAACGGCGCCGTCTCGCGCGGCTCCTGGGACGACTTCATCGGCTCCGCGCACCACGGCGCGACACCTAAAGGCGTCGAGCCCCTGCCCGTGGACATGTTCACCTCGAAGGATTTCTACAAAGACCGCGAGCTCTGGACGGACCCGCGCTATTTCCGCTGCAACAGCCCGGCCGGCATCGAGGAGCAATGGGGCGCGAACACCACGGCCACGATCGGCGACAACGGGCCGACGTCCGCGGCCTGGGGTCATTGCGATCGAGACTATCCGCGCGAAGGCATCGTGAGCCCGTATCCGTTCAAGACGGCGCAGGAGCACTACGAGGCGTTGCTTGCCGAAACGACGCAGCGCGGCGGCGCAAACCAGAAGCCGACGGCTGAGCAGCTCGAGGAGTGGACGGGCCGCTACCTTCATCCCGGCAACACGACCGAGAGCCAAGCGGACTGGACGGGCCGCGACAAAGGCACCAATCCGCAATCGTACTGGTACCGTGCGCGCAACAACCAGATGACGACGTTCCTGTCGTTGCTGACGCCCGAGTATCAGACGCGCATGGTCCAGGAGGCCTATCACGCCGGCAACACGAACGCGCCGCAGTGGCCTTCGCAGTACTGCTGGCCCGAGGGCTTCATGCGCCGCTGGCACGAGTTCGCGACCTGGGAATGGCACGTCATCGCGACGCCGTCCGTGACGCAGATCGTCACGGGTGTCGCCCGCAACTTCATCACGACGGTGCACGTCGGCCGCGAGTTCAGGCTCGACGGCTCGGCGCCGCGTTTGGGCGCCGACGTTCCGCGCTGGTACGGCGAGACGATCGGCTTCTGGGACGGCGACACGCTGATTACCTGGACGTCGAACATACAGGGTTGGAAGGTGCACGCCTCGTTCGAGCACTCGAACAAGATGCAGACGATCGAGGTGTATACACCGAACCGCGACGCGTCCGGCAAGTTCCTCGGGTTCAATCACGAAGCGATCTTGTACGACCCCGAGGCGCTCGTGGAGCCCGTCCGAATCGTCCGCAATCACGTCAAGGCGAGCGGTTTCGAGGAAGGCGACCCGTACGTCTTCATCGATTGCGTCCAGACGATCTTCCCCGTGGAGGGCCGTTCGACGCCGGTTTCCCCGGGAACCATCATCGAATACGAGGTTCCCGATATGTACGGCCGCCCATGGGCCCATTATTGGGAGAAGTATTTCGAGCAGGGGATGGAGAAGCCCGAGGGCGAGGATATCTTCAGCTTCGATTAAGCTATTCCGGTATAGAGTTCAGGCCATTAGAGACAGAGGAGTCTCGCGATTATGGACATCAAGCGCACAGCCGGCGGCCTCGTTGCCGCCACTCTCACGGCCGCCGCGGTCGTTGCCGTGCCCGTGTATGCGCACCACTCGTTTTCGATCTTCGATGCGAGCCAGACGAAGACCTTCACGGGCGTCGTCACGCGCGTGAACCCGGATGCGAACCACCTGCAGATCTTCTTCGCGGTCATGAACGAGGAGCGCAAGAACGTCGAGCGTGATGCGAAGGGCGAGCCGATCGTGTGGGCCGTCGAGATGGCGGGCTCCGCCGCCTCGGCGCAACAGGGCATCTCCGTCAGCGAATTTCCCGCCGGCACCGTCTTCACCGTGTCGCTGCACCCGCTGCGCAGCGGTGACCCGGCCGGCGCTCGCGAGGGCGCCTTGTACAAGTGCCCCGAGAAACCTGCGGCGGCCGGCGGGCGCAAACAGTTTCAGCCGCCTCCGGCCGGCAAGCACTGCGACTCCGTCGAAGGCCACATTCAGATCGGCGGCGACGACGGTATTCCGCGTAACGCCGACGGCACTCCGCGCCGCAACTAAGCAGAGCACTCCAGGTGTTCGAGTTCGCGGAGTGGTTGGGGTCCACTCCACTGAGCGTCGCGATTCAGTCGCGGCTGTGGCTCACGCCGCTGCTGCAGACGATCCACATCACGATGATCGGCATCGTGTTCGTCTCGATGCTGAACGTGGCGCTGCGCGTGCTCGGGAAGATCCGCGCCGACCAGCCGCTCGCGGAGGTCTGGCACCGGTTCGCGCCCTGGTTCTGGTGCGCGCTCGGCGTCATGGCCGGCACGGGGCTCGTGCTCGCGATCGGCGAGCCCGTGCGCCAAGCCACGGCGCTATCGTTCTGGCTCAAGATGTCGCTGCTCGCGATCGGCATCGCGAGCGCGCTGTACTTCGGCCGGACGGTTGCCGCGAGTGCTGCCGCCGTCGATCCGGTTCCGTCGAGCGGCGCGCGCTTCGTCGCCGTCGCGACGATCGCGCTGTGGGTCGCGATCGTGTTCTTGGGACGGTTTATCGCCTACGACGTCGAGATCTGGGAATCATGGCACCTCGCCTGAGCCCGCGCTGCTGAGCGGAAAACCAACGTGGATCTGACCCCCATCGTCGAGGCCGCCCAGAACTCCGCGCTCAGCGAATGGATGCGGACGTCGCTGAAGGCCGTGGCGATCATCAATGCGCTGCACGTGATCTCGATCGTGACCGTCTTCGGCACTATCTTCCTCGTCGACCTGCGCTTGCTTGGGATACCGAACGTCAAGCGCTCGTTCGTGCGCATGCACGACGAGCTGCTGCGCTGGACGTGGGGCGCGTTCGGAATCGCGGCCGTCAGCGGCGTGCTGCTCTTCATGGTCAACGCCGTTACCTACCACCGCAACACGGCGTTCTGGCTCAAGATGGCCACGATCGTCATCGCCGGCATCAACATGCTCGTGTTCGAGCTCGTGACGGCGAAGTCAGCGGCGAGCTGGGACAAGGGCGTCACGCCGCCGGGGGCGGCGCGCCTGGCCGGGGTGTTATCTATCGTATTGTGGGTCGCCGTGATCGTTTTTGGCCGTTGGATCGGCTTCACGAAGGGCTACGATTTCACGATTCCCGACGACGTGCAGTTCGATTTCGAATAGGTGCCCCGACGCGCGATTGTTGACTCGCAAGTCAGCAAACGCCGATCATTCCTCCCACGAACAACTATTGCGGGTTCCTCCCATGAGAATCACAACGAGTTTGGTTGGCTTGGCGGTATTCGGCTCGGCGTTGGTGGCGGGCTCAGCTGCGGCGCAGCAGGCGGCCGAGGTTCCCCAGAGCGCGCCCGTCGTCGGTGTCGCGAACCCCGAGTCGCTGTTCAGCGATACGGACCCGGTGCTGCATCGCAACAAGCAGACGACGTTGCGCATCATGCGCGAGCTGCTGCAGTGCGGCCAATGGGATCGCTCTGGTGAGTGGCTCACCGACCGCTACATTCAGCACAACCCGAACGCAAACTCGGGCCGCGAAGGCGTAGTGTTTTTCTTCACGCAAGTGATGAAGCAGCCGCGCATCGCGCAGTGCGATCGGTTGACGACGGAAATCGTCGCCGTGACCGCCGAGGACGACCTCGTCACCGTGATCTGGCCGCGCAACTACGCGGACCCGCGCCGTTCCGGCCAGTGCTATTCGACGACGTGGTTCGACACCTGGCGCTTCGTCGACGGTAAAGCCGACGAGCACTGGGACCCGGCGACCGTGGCTCCGCCGCCCTCGCCGACGCCGTGCCCGACCGCCCCTCGCTGATCCGTTTCGCTTAGCCCTTGCCGGGCCGCTGTGCTCAGCGGCCCGGCAGTGCCTGCGCCCTGATCTTCATCTTCGCCGCTTTGCGGGACAGCGTGCGTGCGCACCCCTTGGTGCGGCGGCGCGCCGACGTTTTCGGATCTTGGGCTCGAAGCGCAGCGCATGCCCGATACCGAATGGCTGTTCACGCTACTGAACGGGCTCCAGCCTGCCGCGATGCGCAGCACGGAGCACGTGCTGCGCGTGATCAGGTTGCATCTCGAGCGCTACGCCAGGCAGGGCCGCGGCGCACGGCGATAGAGCGCGCGGCGCGTCAGCGCGGCAGCGGCTCGCCGTTGAGCAGCGCGATCAGCCCGCGCACGTGGCGGTAGATGTACCAGAGCCACGCGAGCAACAAGATAACGAAACCAACCCCGATCACGAGCGTCACGAAGCCGACCACGCACCAGAGGATCGCCCACCAGAACGAGCGGATCATCCAGCTGTGGTGGTTATCGAAGAGCTCGTCGTAATCGTTGCGCTTCACGTAGTTGATGATCAACCCGACGATGCTCGGGATCGCCGCGATGGCGCCGAAGAGGTGCAGCGCGTAGGCGACGAGCGCCAGCGTGCGGTCGCTTTCGACGCTCGATCGTTCGATGCTCATGGAATTCATATCCCTCCCCGTAGTCCCGTAAGCGTCCCGGCAATGCAGCTAGCGTGCCAGCGCGAAAAAGCGCCGATAATGGCGCAGACGTTGGCTTCGCGGCCGACTCACGTCCGCGCGTCATTGCGGCGTCGCGTCAAGCGATGGCGCAGGTCGATAATTCTTGGCGAAAAAACCAATCCCGGAACCTTGCCACGCGCGGCCGCCGGCTCTTACGCTCACCGGGAAACCAACCAATGGGGAGCGAGACGACGATGCGGACGATTACGAGACGGAAAGCGCTGGAAGCCGGCGCGGTATTGGGGACTGTCGCCACGTTCGGCGCCGGAAGCGCCGCGGCGCAATCAGGGCCACTGATCCAGAAGCGCATCCCGAAGTCCGGCGAGATGCTTCCGCCGATCGGCATCGGCACGAACCGCTACGGTGTCGGCACGAGCGAGGAGGAGCGCGCGCCGCTGCGCGACACGATGGCGCGCTTCGTCGAGCTCGGCGGCAAGGTCATGGACACTGCGATGGTCTACGGCACTTCCGAGCAAGTCATCGGCGAGCTCGCGCAAGGGCTCAACATTCGCGACCGGCTGTTCTACTCGACGAAGACGGACATCCGTGGTCAGCTGCGCGGCGAAGCGGCCTTGCAGCAAGCATTGACGCGCATGCAGACGGACATGATCGACGCGATGCTCGTCCACAACATCGTCGCCGCGGATACGGAGCTGCCGATCATGCGCGAGTGGCAGCAGCAGGGGAAATTCCGCTACATCGGCGCCTCGATCTCGACGCCCAATCAGTTCGAGCAGATGGAGCAGTTCATGCGGAACAACGACGTCGAGATCGTGCAGTTCAACTACGGGCTTGGCGATCGGCTCGCGGCGGAGCGCCTTCTGCCGACGGCTGCGGACCGCGGCATCGCGGTCATGATCAACGTCCCGTTCGGCGGCGGCCGTAACTCCGTCTTCGACGTCGTCGAGGGCAAAGAGCTGCCGGATTTCGCCGCGGAGTTCGACGCCACGACGTGGGGCCAGTTCTTCCTCAAGTACATCGTTTCGCACCCGGCCGTGACGGTCGCGATCCCGGGCACGCGCCAGGTTGCCCACGTCAACGACAACTTCGGCGCGGCATTCGGCCGCTTGCCCGACGCGGCACTGCGGCGCCGGCAAGAGGAGTTCTTCGACTCGATCTCCTGATGGCTCTTCGTCCTCAGTTTCGCGGCAGGGCGAATACGATGTACGCGCGTTCGAGCGGCGGCGCGGCAGGCGCCGGCTCGAGCAGCGGCGCGAACAAACCGGCGCCGGCCGCGACGGGCACGGCGAGGTACTGGCGCCCGCCCTGCTCGTAGGTCGCCGGAATGCCTTCGGAGCCGCCGGGCAGCGTGTACGACCAGAGCACGTCGCCACTGTCGCGGTCATACGCGCGCAGCTGGCGATCCTGCGCCGTGGCCGCGAACACGAGCCCGCCGGCCGTCACGAGCGGTGCGCCGCGCGGGAAGTGCGCGCCCACGTCGGTGCCGATCCCGAGCACGCCGCCGTGCGGCTTTCGCCATTTGATCTCGCCCGTGTTCAAGTCGTAGGCCGTGATCTCGGACCACGGCGGGCCCATCGCGCCCATGCCGTTCGACGGGCTGCGCAAGAAGTCGTACGGCACTGAGTAACGGACGGGCCCCTTCGCGGCGGCCGCCTTTGCGGCCGCCAGCGCCGCCGCGGCTTGCTCCGGCGTCACGACGGGACCGTTGACGGTGCGTGCCGAGGGCTCCTCGGTCGTCGGCCCCTCGACGCGCAGCATGACGGGCAGGTTCTTCGAGACGATGTAGAGCTCGCCGTTGACGGGATCGACCGCGGCGCCGCCCCAGTTCGCGCCGCCGTTATGGCCCGGCACTCCAAAGGAACCCTGGAAGCTCGGCGGCGTGAACAAGCCTTCGTTGCGGCCGTAGCGCAGCTTTTGCCGCAGAACCTCCTTCTCGGCGTCCGGCAAATACGGGTTGATATCGGCTTCCGAGAACGTCTGGCGCGCGAACGGCGCCGGCTTCGTCGGGAATGGCTGCGTCGGCGACGTGTGCTCGCCCGGCACGTCGGACTGCGGCACGCGGCGCTCCTCGATCGGCCAGACGGGCTCACCGCTCTTGCGGTCGAACACGAACAGGAAGCCGTGCTTCGTCGCTTGCGCGACGACGTCGCGCGTGCGGCGGCCGTCTCGAATCGTCAGCAGCTTCGGCGCCTGCGGCAGGTCGTAGTCCCACAGGTCGTGATGCACGAGCTGCTGATGCCAGAGCCGGCGGCCGTTGCGCGCGTCGATGGCGACGAGCGAGTTGGCGTAGAGGTTGTTGCCCCCGCGATTGCCGCCGAAGAAGTCGTAGCGCGCCGTGCCGAACGGCACGAACACGATGTTGTTCTCCTCGTCGGCGGTCATTTCGCTCCAGTTGTGCACGCCGCCTGCAGTGGGTTGGGCGCCCTTCGGCCAGGTGTCGTAACCGAACTCGCCCTCGTGCGGGATGCTGTGGAAGACCCACGCGAGCTTGCCCGTCACGACGTCGTAGGCTTGCACGTCGCCGGGCGTAGACGCGTAGCCGGCGCCCTGCGCCGGCAGCGATACGACCATAAGATTGCCGATGACGCGGCCGGGATTGCTCGTGTGCAGCGGACGCACGTTCGTGATGTCCCAGCCGTCTGCCGCGAGGCCGTCGCGCAGATCGACGCGGCCGTCCTTGCCGAAGCTCGTGATGACGTTGCCCGTGCGCGCGTCGATCGCCGTCAGCATTCCGGCGTTCAAGTAGAGCAGCCGGCGATCGTTGCCATCCGCGCTCTGCCAATAGTTGATGCCGCGCGCCGTGACGGGTCCCTCGTGCGGGCGGGCCCAAAGCTCGCGGCCCGTGGCCGCGTCGAGCGCGACGATGTCGTTGTCGCGCGCGAGCACGTACATGACGCCGTCGACGACGACGGGATTGAAGACGAAGCTGCGCTCGCCGACGGGGAAGCTCCAGGCGACTTCGAGCTGCGCGACGTTCGACTTGTCGATCTGGTCGAGAGCGGAGTACTGCGAGGAGTGGCCGCCGCCGCCGTAGGTGCGCCACGTCGTGTAAGGCTCCTGGGACCAGGCGACTCCGGCGATCGCCGCGGAAAAACCGATGAAGACCCAACGAATCGATCGCGCGCCCGCGCGCTCACCGGCATGTAGGCTCATGGCAGATCCCCCTGATCGTTGATCGAAGTCTACCCGTGTTTCGGCAGCAACGGCGGACCGTCCCTAAGTCCGCCCGATGTGTAAAGTAGTTGACAGACCACCGCGACGTTTTGCGCTATAACGCCGTTGCACCGACAACAACTACATCGCGCCGAGGTGCTCTTCATGGCGGATCCAAGCGACGCAGCCTCGCAAGGCGCCGACCATCGCGGCGCCATCGATCCCTACGAGCAATCCTGCTTCAAGTTCCAAGAGGTGCTGCGCCACGAGCTCGCCGTCGTCGCGGCTCGCCGGGCGCGGCTCGATACCGAGCGTGGCGAGCTCGCAGGCGACGGGCCTGGCGTCGACGAAGATCCTGCGCTCGCGGCATGGCAGGCGCGGCTGCTCGGCGTCTCGTTCTCGGGCGGCGGAATTCGCTCGGCGACGTTCAACCTCGGCGTGCTGCAGGCGCTCGCCCGCTGCGGCGTGCTGCGCTACGTCGACTATCTCTCCACGGTCTCGGGCGGCGGCTACGTCGGCTCGTGGCTGACGGCCCTGAGCCAGCGGCGATTCGCGCGCCGAGACGAGGACGCGCTGGCGGCGGGCGTCGATTCCGGGTCGCTGCTCGAGCTCAACGCCGCGGGTTTCAAGACGTTCGAGAGGGGGCTTGCCTGGTCCGCAGGCGACAGGGTCGATACGAAAGCCAAGGGCGAGGATCGTGCGATCCGCTTTCTGCGCGAGTTCAGCAACTACCTGACGCCGAAGCTCGGTCTTTTCTCCGGCGACACGTGGGCGTTGATCTCGATCTACGTGCGCAATGCGTTGCTGAATCAGCTCGTGCTGCTGCTCGCGCTCGTCGGCGTGCTGCTGATCCCGCGCCTGCTTGCCCCGCTGCTCGGGCGTGCCGAAGCCGGCGACGGCGCCGAGTTTCTACTCTGGATGCTCGCGGTGCTCGTCGCTCACGTTTTCATCTGCTGGAATCTCGGCACGAACCTCGCGGGCATCACGGCACTGCGCGGCGGCGAAACCGAGTCTGCGCCGCATGTCATTCAGCGGATCGGCTTGCCGCTGCTCGCCATCGGCGTTTCCGCGGCGAGCTGGCTCGGGTTCGTCGGCACGTGGCCGCTTGCGGTGGCGGCCGGCGCCGGCGCGCTTGCCGCGCTGGTCACGTGGACGCTGGCGCGCGCAGCCGCACGCCGGCACGCGGGCAAACTGTGGGGCAAGGTCGAGCAGGCATTCTGGACGCGCATGGTGTGGTACTCGCTGCCGGCCGGCGTCGTGTTCGGTCTCCTGCTGCACGCGGTCAGCGCCTCGCTGTTCGGCCCGGGGACGTACTCGGGTTTCAAGCTCGTCGCCGCGCCGCCGGCGCTGGCGCTCGCGATTCTGCTCGCAGGCGTGCTGCACGTCGGTTTGGCTGGCAAGAGCTTCAGCGCCCAATACGCGGAATGGCTGAGCCGCTTCGGCGGTCTAGTGCTGATCGGCACGATCGGCTGGCTCGCGTTCAACGGGCTCGTGTTCCTAGGGCCGTTACTCGTCGCCTGGTTGCAGGGGCTCTGGGCCGCGGCAGCCTCCTCCGGCTGGATCTTGACGACGCTGGCCTCGGTCGTCTTCGGCCGAAACGTGGCCGCGTCGTCCGGTCGATGGTCGAGCGTCTTCATGACGGTCGCGCCGTACGTTTTCATCGTCGGGCTCGGCGTCGGGTCGGCGGCTTTGCTGCAAGCGGGTTTGCACATGGGTGCAGCGCGATTCGGCGATGCGGCACTGCTCGAGGGCGCCAAAGAGGCCGTCTATCGGCGGTTCCAGGGGAGCGGCGACGCGCCTGTGCAGGCGGCCGGCGATCTGATGGCCGACTACGGCGCCTGGCTCGCGGCGTCGGAGCAGCAATGGTGGCTCGTCATTGCGGCGATCGGCGCAGCGTTCGTGCTCACGTGGCTCGTGTCGCTGCGCGTCGACGTCAACGTGTTCTCGCTGAACGGCATGTACGCGAACCGGCTCGTGCGCTGCTATCTCGGCGCCACGGTGCCGGAACGCACGCCGAACCGGTTCTCGGGACTCTCGTCGCGCGACGACCTGCAGCTCAAGGCCGAAGTGCGCTCGATTGGCGGCGTCGACATGCTCGTGCACCCGTTGGCGGACGGCGCGGAGGCCGGTGGCGAGCCCCAAGGGCAAGGGGCGGCCGTGTACCCCGGCCCGTATCACCTCATCAACACGGCTATCAATCTCGTCGCGGGGGGCAACCTCGCGTACCAGGAGCGCAAGGCCGGCTCGTTCCTGCTGTCGCCGCTGTATTGCGGCTTTCAGCTGACGTCGTCGCGCAGCGAAGGCGCGCAGGGCAAGGAAATCGACGCCTATCGGCGGACGGCGAAGTTCTGCGTCGGAGCCGCGCCAGCTCACGCTCGGCGAAGCCGTCGCGACGTCCGGCGCCGCGGCGAGCCCGAACATGGGCTATCACAGCACGCCCGCGTTCGCGTTCCTGATGGGCGTCTTCAACATCCGGTTGGGCCGCTGGATCGGCAATCCGCACTCGAGCGACGGCAACGAAAAGACCTGGCGGAAGTCGGGGCCGAAGATCGCGCTGTTCCACCTGCTGCGCGAAGTGTTCGGCCTCACCGACAAGACGAGCGGTGTTCGTGTATCTCTCCGACGGCGGGCACTTCGAGAACCTCGGCATCTACGAGCTCGTGCGCCGGCGTTGCCGCTACATCGTTGCGTGCGATGCGGGCGCCGACCCGCGCTACGAGTTCGAGGATCTCGGCAACGCGATCCGCAAGTGCCGCACCGATCTCGGCGTCGAGATCGATCTCGACGTCCGGCAGATCGCCGCGCTCGACGCGCTGCGAGCTACAACGGCGCGCCGTGCGCCGTCGGGTCGGTGCGCTACTCGGAAGAAGAGGTCGGCACGATTCTCTACATCAAGGCGTCGCGGCGGGCAGGTGTGCCGTCGGACGTCATGCATTACGCGTCCGAGAACGCGGCGTTTCCGCACGAAGCCACGTCCGATCAGTTTTTCTCCGAGTCGCAGTTCGAGAGCTATCGGCGCCTCGGTCATTTCCTCGCCGGCGAGATATTGAATGCCAATCGCGCTACTGCGGAGGGCGACGTCGACATCGACAGGCTATTCCGCGATCTGTCCGAACGGTGGTGCCGCCCGAGCTTGGGCGTAGCCACGAATTTCGGCCGATTGGCCGAGGCCGTCGACCGCATCTTCGAGCGCCTCCGCACTACGAAAGAGCTCGGGTTTCTGAGCAGGCAGTTCTATCCGGAGTGGCGCAACTTGCTCGGCGCCGACGTCGTCGATCCCAAAGCGCTGACGGAGGACCTCGTGCGCCTGCCGGACAACGAGGACGAGCTGCGGCAGGGGTTTTACTTCTGCAACTCGCTGGTCCAGCTCATGGAGAGCAGTTACATCGCCCTGAACCTCGAAACGGACTGGCAGCATCCCGACAACAGCGGCTGGCTCAACGTGTTCAACCATTGGGCATGGTCGGGCATGTTCCGCGCGACTTGGGCCGTGTCGGCTGCAACTTACGGCGGGCGGTTCCGTGCGTTCTGCGAGCAGCGCTTGAACCTCACGCTCGGAGACGTCCGCGCGAAAGCGTTGCCTTCGGGAACACCGAGCGATAGCACTTTCGCGGCCGCCGGTCTGAACGCCCACGAGCAGCACCAGATCGCCGATCCGTACGTCCGCGGCGATAACGGCGACGACCTCACGGTCTATCGCTTGGAGCTCCTGGTGCGCCATCCGCTCGTCGACGAAACACAGCCGCCGCTCATGACGTTCGGGTTCGGCTATGCCGTCATGCGCGGCGACGAGCTCGTCATGTATCGCGTGCAGGACCACCTGCGCGGCATGGGGCTCGGGCGCCGCGGGCTCGTGTGCGCTTGTCGCGCAGCGCAACCGCCGAAGGCTCGTTCTCGGCCCGGCCGATTTCGACGGTCTGCTCGAATTCTTCGCGCGGTTCAAGGAGCAAACCGACCGCGCGAAGCTCGCCGACTTCCGCGCCATGGTCGGATCGGTCAACGAAGAAACAGCGGGTGACATATGAGCAACCAAGTCTCGACCGGCGATGCCTGGACGACCCTCGCCAAGTCGCTCGACGTCGAAGCCGCCGTCTTGAAAGCCGTCGCGACCGTCGAAGCGGCGGGCTCCGGCTTTCTGCCGAACGATCCCGCCAAGCCGAAAATCCTGTTCGAAGGGCACGCCTTCCATCGTTTGACGGGCGGGCGGTTTGCAGCGCAGCGGCCCGATCTCAGCTATCCGAAGTGGGACAGGACGAAGTACTCGGGCACATTGAAGGGCGAGTGGGCGCGCCTCGAGGCGGCCTGCGGTCTCGAGCGCGCCGCGGCGCTCCAGTCGGCGAGCTGGGGCATGTTCCAGATCATGGGCTTCAACTACGCGTACTGCGGCTGTTCCGACGTCGAGGCGTTCGTGGCATTGCAGCACGCCGGCGCAGACCCGCAGATGGAATGCTTCGCTCGGTTCGTCGCCAGGCCGCCGTACTTGAAGGCGCTGCAAGCGAAGGACTGGGTCGCGTTCGCCGCGGCATACAACGGCCCGCAGCATGCAAAGAACAACTACGCGCCGAAGATGGCGGCCGCCTACGCGACACTCGCCGCGGCGCGGGCCGCGCGCAAGCGCAAACGCGCGAGCACGGCGGCGGCCAATGGCAGTGAGTTGCCGCCGGGCCGAGCGACGTTCGTGCCCGTCGCCGCGACGCGCAAGCGCACCGTTCGCAAGCGCAACGTTCGGCCCGATTCCGTCGACCTGCGCGACTGGGAGTATCGGCCGTCGATCGCGTTCGCGCCGCCGGACGAGCTCTGGTCGAAAGCGCGCAAGGTCAAGCAGCAAGGCGAGACGAACGCCTGCACGGGCTTCTCGCTGGCGACCGTGCTCGAGCACCTGCTCGAGCAGCGTGCCCCTAAAAAGCGAGCCGACGACATCTCGGGATTCATGCTCTACAGCATGGCGCGGCGCTATGACGAGTGGGCCGAGGACGACGAGGACGAGGACAGCGGCTCGTCGCTGCGCGGCGCACTGAAAGGGTGGGCGAAGCATGGCGCCAGCAAGGAAGCTCTCTGGAACGAGCTGCCGATGCCGCCCGCGCCCAAGAACCCCGCGGACGACTGGTGGCTCGACGGCGTCAAACGCCCGCTCGGCGCGTACTACCGCATTGCGCCCGAGAACGTGCGCGACATGCACGTCGCGCTGAAGGAGGTCGGCGCCGTCTATGCGAGCGCGCTGACGCACGAAGGCTGGGACGACGTGCTGCGCGAGACGGAAGAAGGCGCGGCCGAAGGATCCGAAGCAGTTGCCCGTCATCAAGGCCGCACGCGGGGATGCCGACCAAGGCCATGCGTTCGCGATCGTCGGCTACACGCGCGACGGCTTCATCGTTCACAACTCGTGGGGCGAGGAGTGGGGGTTCGGCGGCTTCGCCGTGCTGCCTTATGAGGACTGGCTCCGCAACGCGATGGACTGCTGGGTCGTGCAGCTCGGGGTCGCGACCGTCGAGCACGACGAGGTCGCCAAGGCGAAGTCGCTGCGCGTCGAGCGCAGCGGCCGCGCCGTCGTCTCGAGCAACGAGACGCTGGCCGATCACGAGATCTCGCCGTTCGTCATCAACATGGAGAACGAAGGGCTGTCTGAGCCAGCGCGGGCGATTCCGCACCAACCTCGGAGATCTCGAGGCGCTGCTCGAGAACCATATTCCCGTCGCGCAGGAGCGCTGGGGCATCGGCAAGAGCGACACGATGGACATCGCGATCTACGCGCACGGCGGCCTCACCGACGAGGACGCGGCCGCCGAGACGGCGCGCGCTTGGGTGCCGCACCTCTACACGCACAAGGTCTTTCCGATCTTTCTGATGTGGGAGACCGGCGCCGTCGAGACGCTGCGCAACATGTTCGCAGACGTCATTCGCGGCGAGGCCGAGCTCACGGCGGCGGGCGGCCGATGGGATCGCTTCAAGGAGCGGTTTTCGGAGTGGCAGGACGCGCGCCTCGAAGGGGTCGCGCGTTTGCCGGGCGGCCGCGTATGGGGAGAGATGAAGCAGAACGCGGCGGCGCTGAGCGGGGCACAAAGATGCGGGCATCGTGCAGCTGTTCGCCTGTTCAGAAGATGCGCGCGAAATTGCCGCGCATTCGCCTGCACCTCGTCGGCCATTCGGCCGGCGCGATCGTGCACAGCCATCTCGGCGCCCGCGCGATCAAACAAGGCTTGAGCGTGGCCTCGATCTCACTGCTCGCGCCGGCCGTCCGCGTCGACGAGTTCGACAAGCTGCTCGGCGCGCGATCGCGCGCCACAAGATCCGCGTCTTCATCGCGAATCTCACCGACGCCGCCGAGCGCAGCGACGACACCTGCAAGCCGTACGGCCACTCGCTGCTCTATCTCGTCTCGCGCTCCTTCGAGCAGAACGAGGAGACGCCATTGCTCGGCATGGAGCGCCATCTGGTCCCGGCGCTGGCGTCGCACCGCTGGAGCTTGAGCGTGCAGCAGCTTCGCTGCCCCGCCGGCATGTGGGCGGGCGGCTCGGCCGTAACGAGCGCGACGACGCACGGCGGCGTCGACGACGACGAGGCCGTGCGGGAAGCGGTCGCCGCTTTCATTCGCGGCGGGGCGTAGGGACTCGCCGCTCGAGCTCCTCGAACCAGTTCAACACGATCTTGATCTCGACTTCAGACCTCGCGGCGGACTGATCGAGCGGCGCAATCACGAGGAACCGATCGTTCCTGGAATCCACGTCCCATGCTCGGCCTAGCGCGCCGTCCGGGCCTCCGACACCCCACCAGTACGGTCCCCGGAACAGCGTCCGCGGATTCCCCACACGAAACGGTGCGTACTGAACCGCCGCAACGGACAGCCCCTCGCCGTCGAAAAAGAACAGCTCCGACCCATCCGCCGAAAAGACCGGACTGACCCCGGTAGCCACGGGCCGGCGCTGTTGCCCCACGCCCGGAAAGGGACGGAGAGTAATTTCGGGCAGCGTGCCGTCGGCCGAACCGTTTTCGTGGGAAACCAACCACTGACCGTTCGGCGAGAGCGACGGCTCCGAGGTGATCCCGGCTTGAGTCAGCAGCGGCTTGACGTTGCCGTCGGTGCCGAGGTCGAGGGTCGAGAGATTGACGTTCTCGAACGACACGGCATCGACAAGCATCAACGTACTGTCATCAGGCGACAGCGACCACGGCAGGGGGTTCGCGGTGGTTTCCGAACGGCCCACGAGCTGGGAAGTACCGCCGTCCGCCGGGAGCATGTAAACGTCCGCGCGGCTACCGCCCTGTCGGTACGCTCGGTAGTAGATCCGGCGTCCGTCGCGGCTCCAAACCGGGCCGTCGTCGGTTTCCGGGTTGAACGTCACCTGGGTGAGGCTCTCGGCTTCAATGTCGAACAGGTAAATGTCGGCCGCAGCAACGCTCGCCACCGGCAGCGCGCCGCCGACGACGAGCGCAATCTTCGTTCCGTCCGGCGAGAGGCGCGCCATCGTGTAATCGTCCGGCCGCACCGGCAGCGGCGTGACATTGCCGGCCCTGTCGATCCAAGCCAGGCCTTTCCGAGCACGCGCGGTGCCCGCGGTTGCCGTTTCGCGGGGAATGAAGGCGAGCGTGCCGTTGTTCGACACTGCGTAGAATCCGCTTCCGCCCGCTAACGGAGTCGCCGTTCGCACGTCCTGGACGACCGGCACGCGCTCGGCACCGAGCGTTAGAGTCTCGGCGTCGAAAGTCGACGCGAACAGGACGTCGTCCGCCATGTAGGTCACGTGCCCGGTCGGCAGATAGCGCGCGTCGAAAGCGCCGGAGCGCAGCACTCGCCGTTCGCGGTTCCTGAGCGACTGGATCACGATGTCGGCCCCGTTCCACCGGTCCGGGCCGGTGCTCGCCGCCGCGAGCGTGAACAAGAGCCACTGTCCGCCCGGGAGGAGCTGAGGGCGGTAAGCCTGCTCCGGCGGTTTCGTCTCGATCAGCCGCTCGGGCGTGCCGCCGTTTGCCGAGACGCGCCAGATTCCGTCGATTTGGCCGTAGTACAACGTGCCGTCGGGCTCCCAGGTCAGCCCGAAAGGGAAGGCCGTCGCGATCTCGGTCAGCACGATCGGCGTGCCGCCGTCTATGGCGGTTTTCATGAGCCTGCCCGGGGGCCCGCGGAAGAAGGCGACCTCGCGGCCGTCGGGGGAGACGACGACGTCGGGGGCGACAGCATTGACGCCCTCGGGAGCCGTGCCGGGCAACAATCGGGCCTCGGTCTCTCCCAGGCGCCGCACGTAGATCCCGCCCGTGCCGTTGAACGCGATGAGCTCGCCGCTCGGCGCAATGCCGAGCACGGACGTCATCGTGTCGCGTAAGTCGACTCCCGCGGGCAGCGGGTAGTCGAACCGCACGACGCTCTTCTGCTCCGCCGCCGGCGAAGGTTTCAAAAACCAGGCACCGGCGCCCCCGAGCAGCACTGCCGCGGCTGCGACGGCTGCGACCGGCAGCGCGGACCGCGCAGGCGGATGGGTATCGGGCTGCGACGTCGCGAAGGCGCCTGCGAGCGCGAGCTTCACGTCGCGCATGTCGGCAATGCGCTTGTGAAGGTCCTTCTCGAGGCACAGCTCGAGCGTGCGCCGCACGGCAGGCGAGACGCGCGCCGGCAGCGCGGCGAAGTTCGCGCCGACTTCGAGCACGCGTGCCAACGTGCTCGTGACGTCCTCGCCGAGGAACGCGGGCTTGCCCGTCAGCATCTCGTAGAGCACGCAGCCGAACGCCCAGATGTCCGCTGCGCTGGTCGACGGGTTTGCCCTTGCGCCTGCTCGGGGCTCATGTAGGCCGCCGTGCCGAGAATCAAGCCGGCCTCGCGTCATCGCCGGCGACGTGAGCGCGGCGGGGCCGGGGCCCGAGCGTTGGCGGGATCGAGCGCTTTCGCGATGCCGAAGTCGAGCACCTTCACGGTGCCGTCGGCTTCGAACTTGATGTTCGCGGGCTTCAAGTCGCGGTGGATGATGCCGCGCTCGTGCGCGGCCTCGAGCGCCTCGGCGATCTGCTGCGCGATCTCGAGCGCCTCGTCGAGCGGAATCGGCCCTTGCGCGAGCCGGTCGGCGAGCGTTGGCCCCTCGACGAGCTCCATGACGAGTGCCCGTGCGGCCGTCGCTGCGCGCGAGACCGTAGATCGTGCGCGATGTTCGGGTGGTTCAGCGAGGCGAGTATTTTGCGCTTCGCGCTCGAAGCGCGCGAGCGCGCTCGCGATCGCTCGCGAACGCCGCGGGCAGCACCTTGATCGCGACGTCGCGGCTCGAGGTCCGTATCGCGCGCCCGATACACCTCGCCCATGCCGCCGGCGCCGATGGGCTCGGTAACCTGGTACGACCCGAACCGCGTGCCCGCAGCAATCGACATCGTGCTACGGCCTCACGCCAATGGCGCATGTCATTCGTGCTCTCCTCGCTCGTTCCACGCGTGGCAGCTCGCGGTGACAAGGCGCCAACAGGTTCGGCCGATACCGTAACCCGAAGGCCGCTCGCCGCCAAGCGTCGATCCACGCCGCGCTCGACGATCCGTTATCCTTGCTACGGTGCTGCGAGCCGTCACACGTCGCGAGCTATTCGCTTTCGGTTGCGCCGCGGCGCTCGTGCCGCGCGCGGGTGCGGCGCAGGGCCGCGCGATGCCCGAACGCGCGATTCCGACGACCGGCGAAACGCTGCCCGTCGTCGGGCTCGGCTCGACGCGCCCCGTCACCGCGATCGCAGAGCGCGGCCCAGGTCCCGTCGAGGCCGTCATCCGCGCGTTGGTCGAGCACGGCGGCCGTGTCGTCGACACGTGGCCGCGCAGCGACTTCAACGACGACGCGCTCGGGCAAATCATCAGCGCACCGGATCTGCGCGAGCGGCTGTTCGTCACGGTCAACCTCGAGCAGCAGGGCGCGCAGGCCGGCCGCGAGCACTTCGAGCGCACGCTTCGACTGTATCGGCGCGAGCGCGTCGATCTCGTCAACGTCGGCAGCCTCATCGATCTCGCCGCGCAGTGGCCGAACCTGCGCGCGTTCAAAGACGACGGCCGCGCGCGCTACATCGGCGTCACGGCCGCGCAAGCCGCGCTCTATGGCGAGCTCGAGACATTCCTCGAGCGCGAGCGGCCAGACTTCGTCGAGATCAACTACTCGGTGACGGAGCGCGACGCAGAGAGGCGCTTGCTGCCGCTCTGCGCCGAGCGCGGCATCGCCGTGCTGATCAGCCGGCCATTCATGAACGGCGCGTACTTCGAGCGGCTCGCGAGCGTGCCGTTGCCCGAGTGGGCCGAGGAATTCGAGTGCACGAGCTGGGCGCAGTTCTCGCTGCAATACATCCTCGCGAACCCGGCCGTCACGTGCGTGTTGACGGAGACGACGAGCGCCGAGCACATGGCCGAGAACGCGCTCGTGGCCTTCACGCCGGTCCCGGGACCGCGGGCGCGGCGGCGTATGCGGGCGTTCATCGACGCCGCTGTAGCCGAGGTCGCTGCTGTCGGATGGACCGCCTCGTGACACGGCGTCACGGCGGCTCCAGCGCTCGCCGCCTATACTGAAATGTCGAAAATCAAGCAGTTTTTCGACATATTCTGGGTTCATGTCGAAGATATCGACCAGATTAGGTCAACATGTCTAAAAATCACTGTAGCTTCGACATATCAGGCCGATCTGTCGATGCCGTCGACGAACGGGCCTCCCATGTCGAAAAACGCCTAGATTTTCGACATCTAGCGTCGATGTGTCGATCGTTCGAACGTCGCTGGCCGATACGTCGAAAAACACGGGGGTTTTGAACATATGCCGTTCGATCCGTCGACTCCTTACAACGATCTGCCGCCGCTGCCGCCGCCGCTCGAGAGCATCGAGACCGCGGCCATCTTGAAAAAGTGCATCAGCGCGCGCGTCGCGCTGGCCGAGCTGAAGCAAGCTGCCGAGCTGATCCCGAACGCGGCGGTGCTCGTCAACGCGCTGCCGTTGCTCGAGGCGCAAGCAAGCTCGGAGATCGAGAACATCGTGACGACGACGGACAAGCTGCTCGAGTACGTCGACGCGACGGAGACCCGGGCCGCGGATCCCGCGACCAAGGAGGCGCTGCGCTACCGGCGCGCGCTTGTTCGACGGCGTGCGCAAGGTGCAGAAGGGCAAGCTGACGGTCGACGTCGCGATCGACGTCTGCCGCACGATCAAGGACGAGAAGCTCGACCTGCGCTCGAAGCCGGGCACGACGCTGCGCAATACTGCGACGGCCGCCGTCATCTACACGCCGCCGGTCGGTAAAGACGTCATTCGCGACAAGCTCGCAAACTGGCAGGAGTTCCTCACGGCGCATGACGACCTCGACCCGCTGATTCGCTGCGCCGTGCAGCACTATCAGTTCGAGGCGATCCATCCGTTCGCGGACGGCAACGGCCGCACAGGCCGCGTCCTCAACATTCTGTTTCTCGTGCAGCAAGGGTTGCTCGATACGCCGATTCTCTATTTGAGCCGCTACATCATCCGCAACAAGGCCGATTACTACCGCTTGCTGCTCGAAGTCACGACGAAGCAAGCGTGGGGGCCGTGGATCGCGTACATGCTCGACAGCATCGAGCACACGTGCGGCTGGACCACCGAGAAGATCAAGGCGATCCGCGATTTGATGCGCCACACGGGCGACTTCATCCACCGCCGCTTGCCGAAGATCTACACGTGGGAGCTCGTCGAGCTCTTGTTCAAGCAGCCGTATTGCCGCATCGCCAACGTCGTCGATGCGGGGCTCGCGAAGCGGCAGACTGCGTCGGTCTACCTGAAGTCGCTTGTCGAGATCGGCGTGCTGCGCGAGCTCAACGCAGGTCGCGAATCACTGTTCGTGCACCCGAAGTACATCGAGCTCTTGACCGGCGACGAGAACATCTGGGTGTTCTATGCCGGCGTGGAGACGGACACGGCGCTCGACGACGGAGCGTAGGCTGAGCGGCGCGGCGCTAGTCGTCGTCGGCGATCAGGATCTCGATTTGCGCAATCGGCTCGGGCTCGGCGCCTTCGCCGACGGCGATTTGCACGTAGAAATTCTCGGGACCTTCGACGTTGCGGTCGCCGATGATCGGAACGAGCAGCGTGCGATTCTGCTCGCCGGCCCCGAATCGTACCGTTCCCGGCTCGAGCCTCGCGAAATCGGCGCCGGCCGTGGCCGTCCCATTCGTCGTCCACCAGCTGATGAACGAGACGCCCCTGCGGCCGCCGTCGCGTAGCACGAGCACGCGCGCGCTCGCGTCGGCCTCCGAGACGTTCATGACCTCCAGGCCGAAGCCGAAGGTCTCCGGGCCGGCCGGCACCTCCGGCTCGGGCGGCGGCGCCGGCGGCGGCTCCGGTTCCGGCCGCGCTTCGGCAACGGGCGGGGCGTCGTTGGCCGCCGCGGGTTGCTCGAGCGGAGCGTCGGCCGGAGCTTCCGCGGCGGGCGGCGTCTCTGCTTCGGGCGCTTCGCCTTCGAGGCTCGTCGGCATCTTGACGCCGGCGATGCTCGTGTCGCCGACGACTTCGGTTCCGGGCTCTCCTTCGGCGTCGCCGCCGCCCGTTTGCGGGGTGCGATCGGAGAACACGCTCGTCAGCCTCGAGAAGTCGAAGCGCAGCTCGCGCACCGTCTCGAAGTTCCAGTAGATGGCGAACGCCGCGCTCAGCACGAGCGCCACCGCGGCCACGCGAAAGACCTTGCGGAGCGGGCCGACGGTGCGCGCCTCGCGCACGCGCCGCGCGTACCGCCGCACGTCTTGCGGGTCGAGGCCCCAATGCTCGCCGCCGGAGTCGTTCGGCTCGCTTTTCCTGGCTTTGCGGGTATCCATGCCCGACCGAGAATACTGTCCGACGCGCGAGGCGCCAAGCTGCCAGGGGGTTGACATACGCCTCCGCGGCGCAGCGCCTGGTGAAAAGAGCTTCTGCGTCGTGTCGATCCGCCGCTTCGCCGTTCGACTATTGGACGAACAACCACGAACTTGAGGAGGGTACACATGCGCTTCATCAGTATTTTCACGCACGAACCGGTCAACCGGGCTCCGACGCAGGCCGAGATGGCCGCGATGGGCAAGCTCGTCGAGGACGCCATGAAGGAGGGCTGGCTGCTGTCGACCGAGGGTGTCAGCTTCGGCACGAAAGGAATCCGCGTGCACAAGAGCCCCGGCGGCAAGGTCTCGGTCACCGACGGCCCCTTCACCGAGGCCAAGGAGGTCATCGGCGGATACGCGTTGCTGAAGGCCGATTCCAAGGAGGAGATCGTCAAGCACACGAAACGGTTCCTCGAAGTGACCGGGCAGGGAACGTGCGAGATCTACCCGCTCTACGAGATGCCGGAACGAACCTGAAAAAAAAGGGCGCTCGCATCAGCGAGCGCCCTTAGGAAGCGCAGCGGACGAAAAGGGGGGAGAGTGGCCGCCGCGCATTCCCCAAAAAGTGCAGGATCAGGCCGCGATGCCGTTCTGATTCAGGCTCGCTTGTTCCTCGAGATCGATCGCGTGATACAGGGACGCGAAGGCGGCGCCTGCCCACATCAACACCAAGAGACCGGGGATGACTAAGAGAGCAAGACCGCAAAAGAACATGACGAACGTGAGCAGGTACATGCCGAAGATGCGCCACCCATGGCCGCGCGTCATGAACCAGCTCTTCTCGATGGCTGTGACGGGGTCGAGCCCCTTGTCCATGACGAGGTAGCGCACGAAGGCCAAGCGGCACGCGAAGATGATCCCCGGCACGATCAAGAGGATGAACCCGATACCGACGATCGCGGCCACGCACAAGTTCGCCAACACGATGTTCAGGTAGCCCTTCTTGAACCCCTGGAAGATGTCGCCGATGTTCGCGCGCTCGTCGCGCATGAACCGGAGGTACAGCCAATCTCCGCCGAACGAGATCACCGGGAGCACGAGTAACCAATAGACTGCGGAGAGCACGTTGAGGACGACGAACCCGGCGGTGTTCCAGTCGCCGCTGCCGTAGGCGCCCCAGGTCGGGATGCTGGCCACTCCGACGACGATGCCGATCAGAAACAGGTGCAGAAAGTATTTCCAGAGCTGTTGCCAGCCGTAGCCGAAGCTACCAAATGCCGTTGCTTTTGGAGTTCTCATGAATCAGGTCCTCCGACCACGCTATGAATTCGACGGAGGCCACTCTAGGGTCGGAGGAAGCGTGGAAGCGTCCAACTTCCGTAGTGGTTTTCTAGAATCCTACTAAAACACTACTCGACCACTACCAAAGTAGTGTTCTGATTCCCTTCAGTTTATCGTCCCATCCCGCGATGTTCGTTCAGGTCCTCATCGGCACGTTCGTCCTCTGCCTCGGTTTGACCGTTGCGAGCATGCTGGTCAGCCGACAGCTGCTTTCGACCTACGCTTCCGAGTTCCTTCGCCACCACTTCTACTACCTGGCGGCTTTCCATGCCTTCGCGTTCTACGGCCTCTGGGGCCAGATCCTGACGCGGAGCCTGCTGGCGGCGATCGACGCGGATCCGGCCATGGTCGACCGTGTCGCCGGAATCCTGCCCGTGCTCGGCGTCCCGTTCCTGTTCGTGTCCTGGATCATGCTTCTCAGCATGGCCTGCTCGATGTTCGGCAAGGCTTTCAAGCCGGCATGGCATTCGCTGCATGTCGTGGCGCTGCTGGCATTGCTCGCTGGCTCGTGGCTCGCCGTCACGCTCTTACAAGCGGAGTCGCCGGTCAGCAGTCTCGGTCTCATCGAAGCGGTGGCGATGGTCGGCATCGAGCTGTTCTATTTTTCGGTGTTTCTCGTTCTCGTCTGGCGCTTCCGCGCCGCGGTCGACGTCGACAAGCGCCGCGTGCTGCTGATCTTTGCGGTGTTGCTCGTCGGCGCCTACGCGGCGCGATCGCTGCTCGCGGGCCTCGTTCTCGTGGATTTTCGGCTAGGCGCCGTCGCGCTGCTGGCCGTGCACGCCTCCAATCTGCCACCGCTGCTGTACTTGCGGGCGAAAGCCGACCGCGTGCTTGCGCCCGTGAAAGCCGAGCAGGCGACCAAGCTCGGCGTGGAGCACGCGCTCGACCACTACGGCGTCACGAAGCGCGAGCGGCAGATCGTGGAGAAGATCTGCCTCGGTAAGACGAACAAGCAGATCGCCGACGAGCTATTCATCAGCCTGCAAACCGTCAAGGATCACACGCATCGCATCTACTCGAAGATCGGCATCAACAGCCGGATGCAGCTCGTGCAGATGATGAACGTGGCGAAGTAGCGCGGTAGCTGCTTCGCCGGCTGCGCCGTGCGACGCGGACGCGCGTCAGCGCATCAAGATGCCGCCGTCGGCGATCAGCGTCGAGCCGTGCACGAACTCGGCGGCCGGCGAGACGAGCCACGCGCAGCACTCCGCGATCTGCTCGGCGGTGCCGACCTTGCCGACGGCCGCTTCGACTTCCTTGCGCCTCACGGCGTCGCCCATGGCGGAGGCGACGAACGGCGTGTCAATGAAGCCTGGTGCCACGGCGTTCACTGCGATGCCTCTTGGCCCGAGCTCGCGTGCGCAGCTCTTCATCATCGTCAGCACGGCGCCTTTGCTGGTCGCATAGGCACCGCGTGCGACGTAGCCGCCACCCGTGTAGCTCGAGATGCTCGCGACCATGCAGATGCGCGCGCCCCGCTGCATGTACTTGGATCCTTCGCGCACGCTCAAGAAGGAACCGATGACGTTGATGTCGAAGAGCTGGCGAAATTCCCCAACCGTCGTCTCGAAGAACGGCGATGTATTGATGATGCCGGCTGCCGCGACGAGCGCGTCGAGTCCGCCGAAGGCTGCGTCGACGTCCTTGAATGCACGGACGACGGACGCTTCGTCGGCGACGTCGACCTCGATGGCCACGCCGTTCGCGCCGGCCGTCGCGCGCGCGCCTCCGAGGTTGCGGTCGAGGCAAGCGACGCGCCAGCCTTGCGCTTGCAGGAGGCGCGCCGTGGCGGCGCCGATGCCGCTGGCCGCGCCGGTCACGGCCACACGGGCCCCCGCGGCGCGGCTGCCCGGGATGTTGCTCATCGCGAAAGATCCGTGCGCAGCAGCGCGAGCAGGCTTTCGGGCTCGACGGGCTTCGTGAAGTGATGGTTGAAACCGGCCGCGAGCGCCCGCGCCTTGTCGGATTCCTGCCCCCACCCCGTGACGGCGACCAGCGTGACCGCGCGGCCGAGTGTCCCCTGACGCACGCGGCGCGCGACCTCGTAGCCGTCGAGCTCCGGCATGCCGATGTCGAGCAGCGCGAACTCGGGATTCAGCTCGTGAAACCCGGCCAAAGCCTGCTTCCCATCATGGACGACCCGGACTTCGTGGCCTTCGAGCCGCAAGAGCATCGCCAGGCTGTCGGCCGCATCGCGATTGTCGTCTGCAATCAGCACGCGCCGGCCAACGACTCGCCGGTCGGATGGAACGAACTGCGGTACGCGCTTGCCGGCCGTGATGGCTCGGCGCGGGAGGTTGACGGTGAATTCACTGCCTCGCCCGCTGCCGGCGCTGCGCGCGTCGATCGAGCCGCCATGAAGGTCGACGAGGCCTTTCGACAACGCGAGGCCGATTCCGAGGCCGCCTTCGGAACGATCTTGCTCGGTCTTGATCTGCGAGAACATGGTGAACACTCGCGATAGCGCGTCCGGCGCAAGTCCTATGCCCGTGTCCGCGACGGCAAGCGTCACGGAATCCGCGGATGCTGACGCGCGCAACTTGATCGCGCCGCCCGGATCGGTGTATTTCGCCGCGTTCGTGAGAAGGTTTGCAACGACTTGCGCGAGCCTCAAGGGATCCGCCGCGAATAGAATGGGCTCTGGCGGGAGGCTCACGGTGAGCTCGTGCCGCTTGGCGTCGATGGCAGGCCGCGCGGTCTCGACGGCGGCTTCGACGATGCTGGCGAGGTCCGTCATCTCCATGCGTAGCTCGAGCGTCCCGCGAGTCACACGCGAAATATCGAGCAGGTCGTCGAGCAGCAGCGACATGTTGCGCACCTGCCTGCTGATGACGTCATGGCTCCAGCGTTTCTGTGCTTCCGTGGTGCCCGGCGTATTGGAAATAGCCGCGGCTTGGCGGATCGGCGCGAGCGGATTGCGGAGCTCGTGAGCGAGCGTCGCAAGGAAGAGGTCTTTTCGCTCGTCGGTCTCGCGCAAAGCTGCTTCGGCACGCTCTCTGCTCGCGATCTCATGCTGTGCCGCCTCGTAAAGGCGCGCGTTGTCCATCGCAATTGCGGCTTGCGCCGCGATACCGCTGACTATGCGTTCGGCCCTTTCAGTGAACACGCCTACGTCGGGATGACCGAAAAACAACCCGCCGATCACCTCTCCCGTGCGCGAGACGACAGGCACGGCCAGATAGCTTCGTACGGGCAGGTGCCCCATCGGCATGCCCCGATGCGGCTCCATCGTCCCGTACCGAGGGTCTTTCGTGATATCCGCCGTCCGTACGATCCCCTGTCCCGTGAACGTCGCGTTGAAGACAGGCGTGTTGCGCGGGAGGCCGAACTTCTCGAACGCTTCGCGTGGCGCCCCGGAAAGCGTGTACAGCACGTACGATTCGCCTTTCTCGTTCGCAACGTTGTAAAAAAAAGCGCCGAATTGGCCGCCCGACAATTGCGTCGCCGTATCCGTGACGGTCTGCAGGATGCCTTGCAGGTCTAGCTGAGAGGCGATCGACCTGCCGCTGACGACGAGCAGCTCGAGCACGCGGTTCTGGTCACGAAGCGCCTCTTCCGCGTGCTTTTGTGCCGTGATGTCCCGCGCAATCTTCGACGCACCGATGATGCGGCCCGAATAGTCCTTGACCGGCGAAACGGTGAGGGATACGTCGATGAGCGCGCCGTCCTTGCGGCGGCGAACCGTCGAATAATGGTCGATGCGTTCGCCGCGACGCAGCCGCTCGAGGATCGCAGGTTCTTCATCTATGTGATCGTCCGGAATGAGCAGAGTGACAGGCTTGCCCAGAACCTCCTGCGCGGAATAGCCGAAAATGCGCTGCGCCGCCGGATTCCAGCTCGTGATGATTCCGTCGAGCGTCTTGGTGACGATGGCATCGTCGGAATGCTCGATGACTCCGGCGAGCCGGGCGCGCATCGCATCCGCTTCCTTGCGTTGCGTGATGTCCTCGACGATGCCGAGGAACTGCGACGGGGCGCCGTTCTCGTGGTGCATCAACGTGACGGTGGTATTGCTCCAGAAAACACCGCCTCCCTTGCGCACGTAGCGCTTCTCGAGCGAATAGCTGTCGATGACTCCGTCGAGCAGCCGCAGGACTTCCACTTCCGTGGCGGCCCTGTCGTCCGAGTGAGTCAGCTGCAAGAACGTGCGCGTCTTCAGCTCCTCGAGCGGGTACCCGAGCATCGAGCAGAAGCTGCGATTCGCCTCGTGAAACGTGCCGTCGAGATTGGCAACGCCAATGCCGATGGCGGCCTGCGAGAACATCGCGCGCAATCGCTCTTCGCTGGTGCGCAGCGCGCGCTCGGCTTTGCGGCTGCTCGTGACGTCATGAAAGACCATGACGGCGCCGACGATGGTGCCGCTCGTGTCGCGGATCGGCGCCGCGCTGTCCTCGATCGAGCGCTCCGTGCCATCGCGTGCGATCAGAGCAGTATGATTCGCGAGCGCGACGACACGGCCTGTCGCGAGCACCTTCTCGATTGGGTTTTCTGCCGTTTGCCGCGTGTCTTCGTTGATGATCCGGAACACGCGGAGCAGCGGTTGCGCTCGAGCTTCTGCGAGCGTCCACCCGGTCAAGGTCTCGGCCGCGGGATTCAGGAAGGTGACGCGGCTATCGACGTCCGTCGTGATCACGGCGTCGCCGATGCTGGACAGGGTGACCTCGTACCACTGGCGCTGCTCCTGCAGCTCGCGCGTCTTGCGCTCCAAAGCGTCGTTGGCCGCGACGAGGTCGCGCTCGGCGTGCTGGCGCGCCTGCGCAAATCCCTCGACGTTCTTCAATGCCGCGGGTCGGAGCCGCTGGTCTTTCGAATCGCTATCCGACACTCATTCTCTCCAGAGCCTCCGCCCCCACAAGGCACACCCTTTGCATGGCGCATATGGTCGCCCGCGTTGTCGAGGACGGCAACCTCATGGCCGGTTCTGGCATCTGGCCCCTGATCAAGACGTCCGTCGCCTCCTGGAGGCAGGATCACGCCTCGAGCATGGGAGGGGCGCTCGCCTACTACACGCTGTTTTCGATCGCGCCCGTGCTCATCATCGTCATTGCCGTCGCGGGCTTCTTCTTGGCCCCGAAGCCGCCCAGGGTGAAATCTTTGCCCAGTTGCGCGGCTTGCTCGGCGATGACGGCGCCGCCGCAGTGCAGGGGTTGCTCGAAAGCGCGAGCGAGCCCGAAGAAGGCATCGTCGCGACGATCACCGGCGTCGCGCTGCTGGTGCTCGGCGCGACGACCGTGTTCGCCGAGCTGCAAAGCGATCTCGACCGCATCTGGCGCGCGGAGGCGAAACCGTTGAGCGGACTATGGTCGTTCCTTCGCGCCCGGTTGCTGTCGTTCGGCATGGTTCTCGTGCTGGCGTTCTTGCTGCTCGTGTCGCTGGTGATCAGCGCTGCGCTCTCGGCTCTCGGGAAGTGGTGGGGCGGATGGTTCGAAGGGTGGGCAGTGCTGCTCGAGGCTCTGAACTTCATTGCGTCGTTCGCGATCACGACGGGCCTGTTCGCGCTCATCTACAAATTCCTGCCGCGCGCCGAGATCGCCTGGCGCGACGTCTGGATCGGCGCCGCGGTCACGGCGCTGCTGTTTGCGATCGGCAAGTTCCTCATCGGGTTGTATATCGGACGCAGCGGCATCGCTTCGGGATTCGGCGCTGCCGGATCGTTCGTCGTTCTGCTCGTGTGGGTCTACTACTCGACGCAGATCTTCCTGCTCGGTGCCGAGTTCACTTGGGTGTACGCGCACGAGCACGGATCGAGACGCGGCCAGCCGCGCCCCGGTGCGAGTAAACAGTAGCCGGCTCAGCCGCCGGACGTTTCGCCGCCCATGACCTGCAAAACGGTGCCGGTGATATACGAGGAATCGGCATTCGACGCCAGGAACACATATGCCGGCGCCAATTCCTCGGGCTGCGCGGGCCGGCCGATCGGCGCCTGCTCGCCGAATTTCGCAACATCCTCGGGCGGCAGGCCGCCGTCGGACGGATTCAGCGGCGTCCACACCGGGCCCGGCGCGACCGCGTTCACGCGAATCCCTTTTTTCACGAGCGATTGAGCCAGCGTTTTGGTAAACGCGTTGATGGCGCCCTTCGTGGCCGAATAGTCGGGGAGCTTCGCCGAGCCGAGGATGCCCGTCTCCGAGCTCGTCGCGATGATGGCGCTGCCGGGCTTCATGTGCCGCAGCGCGGCTCGCGCGAGCCGAACGTACGAGAAGATATTCGTATCGAACGTGCGCTCGAGCTCTTCGTCGCTCAAGTCGTCCAGGCTTTCCTTGCGGCGCTGATAAGCGGCGTTCGAAACCAGCACGTCGATCGCGCCGAAGTGCTCGACGGTCTTGTCGACGAGGCGCTCGCACTTGCCGCGCTCGGTCAAGTCGCCGGGTAGAAGCAGGCACTCGGCGCCGGCTTCCTCGACGGCTTCCTTCGTCTCCTCGGCGTCCGGCTGCTCCGCGTCGAGATAGTTGATCGCGACGTTCGCGCCTTCGCGCGCGTAAAGCGTCGCGACGGCGCGGCCGATACCGGAATCGCCTCCCGTGATCAGAGCGACCTTGCCTTCGAGCTTGCCCGCGGCTTTGTATTCGCCGGCTTCGTAGCGCGGCTTCGGTGAGAGCTCGGACTCGAGTCCCGGGGACTCTTGATGCTGCTTTGGGAACGGCGGACGCGGTTCCTTCAGCGGGCCGGCAGCCTTCCGTTGCGCCTTGGCTTTCATGCGACACCTCCTGTGTTCCGACGCTGCGACGCAGCATGAAACATGCCAGGCCCCTCGCGTCGAACGTGCGTCAGGCGCCGATCTCGATCCAGACCGGCGCATGATCGCTGGCCTTCTCGCGCGCGCGAACGTCGCGATCGACGCCGGCGCCGACCAGGCGCCGCGCGAGCGACGGGCTCAGCAAGAGATGGTCGATGCGTAGCCCGGCGTCGCGCGTGAACGCGTTGCGCAAATATTTCCAGAACGTATAAACGCGCTCGTCGGGATACACGCTGCGCACGGCGTCGAGCCACCCTTGATCGAGAAGCGCCTCATACGCGGCTCGAGTCTCGGGGCGGAACAGAGCGTCGTCGCGCCAGCGCTCCGGCGCATAGACGTCCAAGTCGGTCGGTATCACATTGAAGTCGCCCGCGAGGACCGTGGGACGCTGCTCGGCGAGCAGCTGCTTCGAATGCACGATGAGCCGGTCGAACCAACGCAACTTGTAGTCGAAGCGCGGGCCCGGAGCCGGATTGCCGTTCGGTAAGTAAAGGCAGCCGACGACGATGTCGCCGACCACGGCTTCGATATAGCGGCTATGCAAATCCTCGGGGTCGCCCGGTAGAGCGCGGCACCGTTCGATGGGCATCGAATGGCGAGCGAGAATCGCGACGCCGTTCCAGCTTTTCTGGCCGTGCCAGACGGACTCGTAGCCTACAGCGCGAAGTGCGTCCGCCGGAAAACGCTCCGCGGGCGCTTTGAGCTCCTGAAGGCAGGCGACATCCGGTCGAGACGCTTCGAGCCACACCAGCAAAGCGGCGAGGCGCGCGTTGATGCCATTGACGTTGAAGGTTGCGATCCTCACGGGGCCGGCGCTCGTAGACGTGGCTGCATGCGCCGTGCCAAGCGCGCGCCGCCAGGTTACGGCGCCGGCCGTAAGCGGGACGCCGCCCGACAGAAAACTTTTGACAGCCTCGCGCCGTCGCATTGGCCAACGCGCCCAACGAAGACGGTTAAAGTAGCGGTCGGACGCTTGAGTCCCCCCAACGCAGCCCGAAGGACCGAGTCGAGACTATGAAGAACAGACCCCGCAAAACATGGGCGCTCGCCGCCGCCAGCCTGCTCGCCGTGCCTGCTTTGGCGCAGAAGATGCCGGACATCGGCTTCGAGAGCGTCGGCCGCGGCCGGCCGCTCGCCGCCAGCGTGCTCGACATGCAGCAAGAGGTCGGACCGAACTGGATCCGCCAGTTCGGCACGCAGGCCGGCCCGGACCCGAAGAAGCCCTTCCCGCTGAACGGCTACCTTCCAAACGATCTGCCGAGAGACTACAAGCCCCTGCCGCGCGACCTCTTCAATAGCCCGGACTTCTACGCCGATAAGGCTCTATGGAGTGATCCGCGCTATTTCCGCTGCAACAGCCCGCAAGCCACGGAGTATCAGCGCGGAGTTTTGGCTCGTCCCGGCGTGAACACATCGGATTCGGATGCCGACGGGCCGTGGGGGCATTGCGAGATCGACCTGCCGCGCGAAACCATCGTGAGCCCGTACGGCTTCAAGACGGCGCAGGAGCACTACGAAGCGCTGAAGGCAGAGACGACGAAACGCGGCGGCCCGAACGTCTACACCTTCGAAGACTTTCCCGCGGCCGAGTGGAACGGCACGTACCAGCGCCCGGGCGGACCCGGCGGCGTTAATCAAAACAACTGGTATTGGGGCAGGCATAGCCAGATCTCGACGGTGCTCTCGGTGCTGACGCCGAAGTATCAGGAGTGGATGGTGCAGGAGGCTTACCACCAAGTGCGCGGTCACGCGATGTGGCCCTCGACATTCTGCTGGCCGGAAGGCTTCATGCGGCGCTGGTACCCGGCCGCCGTTTGGGAGCACTACGTGATCGCGACGCCGGACCTCGTGCACGTGCGCGCCGGCGTCGCGCGCAACTTCATCCAGGACACTTACGTCGGCCGCGACTTCAACATGGAGGATGTGCCGAAAGGCGGCGTGCCTCGGCTCGGCGCCGCGGTGCCGCGCTGGTACGGCGAGACGATCGGCTTTTGGGACAAAGACGTTTTGATCACCTGGACGAGCAACATCCAGGGCTGGAAGTCCCACGCGCAGTTCGAGTTCTCGAACAAGATGCAGTCGATCGAGATCTATACGCCGATCCGCGAGGACGGCAAATTCATCGGCCTGAACCACGAAACGATCCTCTACGACGAGGAGGCGTTGGCGGAGCCCGTGCGCATCGTGCGCAATCTGCACAAGATCAACGACTTCACCGATGACAACCAGGTGCCGTACGCCTTCATCGAGTGCGTGCAAACGATTTTCTCGGTCAACGGCGTCAACACGCCGCTCACCCCGGGCAACAAGGTCGAGTACGAGATGCCCGACATGTACGGCCGCCCGTGGGCCAAGGTCTGGGAAGAGCACTTCGAGCAAGGCATGACCAAGCCCGAAGACACGGAAGACTTGTTCAACTTCGAGAACTAACAGTCACAAGGCGCCGATTGCGCGACTGGGGGATGCATGACGACGAAGAAAGCGACGAAGAGCGGCAACAAGGGTTGGAGAGTTTCGGCGGTTGCGGTCGCATTCGCGATGACTGCACCGTTGGCGGCTCAGGAAAGCCCGCAAATCGCCTTCAAGAGCGTCGGCCGCGGCGCGCCCGTGATGGTGGACGCCCGCACGTTGCCGGTGATCGGCGCCACCTATCAAGGAGGCCAAGGGGGCCCCGGAAACCAAGCCGGCACCCCACGGACATACGTCGGCTCGGCTCCGCCGGGGGAAACCCCAAAGGGCATCGAGCCGTTGCCGCGCGACATGTTCACGTCCGACGACTTCTACAAGGATAGGGCCCTCTGGGCCGATCCGCGCTACTTCCGCTGCAACACGACGGTCGCGATCGAAGAGATGTGGACGCAGCGCGGTGCGATCGGCGAGAAGGGGCCGAGGTACCGCGGGATGGGGACGCTGCGACAGCGACTATCCGCGCGAAGCCGTCGTCAGCCCCTATTCGTTCAAGACCGCGCAAGAGCACTGGGAAGCGTTGAAGGCCGAGACGACGAAGCGCGGCGGCCCGACGAAGCACACGTACGCAACCGTGCCCGGCGACGAGTGGACGGGCCGCTACGGCCGCGCGTCGACGGAGAGCTGGTACCAGGCGCGCAAGATGCAGGTTCCGACGATGCTGTCGCTGCTGACGCCGCTGTATCAGCAGTACCTCGTGCAGGAGGCCTATCACTCGGGCAACACGAACGTCGCGCATTGGCAGTCGCAGTACTGCTGGCCCGAAGGCTTCATGCGCCGCTGGCATCAGGCCGCGATCCGGGACCATTACGTCACGGTGACGCCGCAGCAGGTCCAGATCATGACCGGCATCGCGCGTAACTTCATTACTAACATCCTCATCGGCCGCGAGTTCGATATGTCGGGCGCAACGCCACGGCTCGGCGCCGACGTGCCGCGCTGGTACGGCGAGACGATCGGCTTCTGGGACGAAGACACGCTGATCACATGGACGTCGAACGTCATCGGCTGGAAGGTGCATGCCGACTTCGAGTTCTCGAACAAGATGCAAACGATCGAGATCTACTCGCCGTTCCGCGACGCGAGCGGCAAGTTCTTGGGGCTGAATCACGAAGCGATCTTCTACGACGAGGACGCGCTCGTGGAGCCGATCCGCATCGTGCGCAACTTCGACAAGCTCGGCGATCTCACGGAAGGTCCGCCGTACATCTATATCGACTGTGTGCAAACGATCTACCCGATCGACGGCAAGGCGACGCCGGTGACGCCCGGCGCGACGTTCGAGTTCGAGCAGCTGGATATGTACGGCCGGCCCTGGGGCTACCTCTGGGAGAAGTACTTCGAGCAGCACATGGAGCGGCCCGAACAAGAGGACATCTTCAATTTCGAGTAGTCGCGAGCGCCGCCGCCCCGTGGCTGCGGCGGGTCGAGTCCGTCTCAGGTCGGTGCGAAGCAGCGTCCCGGTTTTACCGTCAGGCGATCGATGACGAAGCCCACGAACGCGAACGGGCCGACGTTGTGTAGCGGAAGCCGCCGCCCAGGAACTCGTGCGGCTCATCGACGTCGGCTGCCGTGAGCTCGAAGCTCTGATCGAGACCGACGTCGTCGAGAAGTCGTACAGCGTCGCGTGCACACCGAACACCATGGCGCCATCCAGCGACCCATTCGGGGTGACGTACCAATCCTCGACGGTGAAGCTGCAGTGCCGAGGTCGGTGTTGGATCCAAGTCGCGCGCGAGCGTTCGATCGATCACGCGGCGGCCCGCAATCCGGGGTGCCTCCCTGCTGCATGTCACGACACGAATTTTCGATAATTTGATGTAAAACGTGTGCCGAAAGGTGGTTCCCCCGCCGGCAGCCGATTGGGGAGCCGGCAGGGGTTCCGTTGAACGTGGTCTGATTATTGGACGCGAACAGGAATGAAGATCGCGATTGGTGTCGATAGCCTTTGCTGGCACATGCGCCTTGTCGCCGGCGCGACCACGATGGAGCGCGTCCTCGCCGATGCAGCTTCGCTTGGGGCGCCTGTGGTCACGCTGAATCTGCACCACGTGCGCGAACGCTCCGAGTCGCAGCTTCGCCAGCTCCACGGCCGTGCAAAGAGCCTCGGTCTGCGGCTCCTGGCTCAAGGAGATTTCATCGGCTCGCCGCGCCGCGGCGACGACGTCTCGGTCGGCGTCACCCGCATCGATGAGTGGGTCGAACGCGCCGCGGCAATCGAGAGTCCCTCGTTGCGCCTGGTATCGGGCTTCTACAGAGCAGAGCTCGCCGAGCAATCGGAGTTGATCGAAGCAGAGCGGCGGTATGTCAGCGACGTTCTCGCGCGGAGCTCCGAGCACGCCAGCGCGGCAGGCGTCCGCCTCCTTCTCGAAAACCATTCGGACTTCACGGTGGACGAATACGAGCGCATCGTGCGCGACGTCGGCCGCGACCGGATGGGCGTTTTCCTCGATCTGATCAATCCGCTCGTGACGTTCGACGATCCCATGCGCGCGATCGAACGCTTGGGCCCGCTCGCCTCGAGCGGGCACATCCGCGACTTCGAGCTGCGCTCGATCCAGCAGCCCGACAACTACCATCGCCGCGGATTCGAGGTCTTGTACCGCTATCCCGGCGAGGGCGTCGCGCCGGTGGCGGCGCTGGTCCGCAAGCTGATGCAAGTGGTCGGCGACCGTCCGTATGACCTTTCGATCGAAGGCCTCGACAGCCGATCGGAAGTCGACGATCAGGTCGAGCGCCTGGGTGCGGCCATTGCCTATCTGCGCGCGGTACTGGCCGGCCTTCCCGAACGTGCGAAAGAGCGCTGACCTATCGGACGGACTCAGTTCCAGTTGTCGATCTTCACGTCGTGCGGATGCGGCGCACCGCGGCCGTTCTCGACGAGCGACTTCAAGCTCAGCAGGAACACGGCCCACTTCGTGCTGCAGTGGTGCATGAACTCGACGGGCTCCTTCCAGCCCTCGTGCTTGAAGTTGACGATGGTGTAGTCATCTTCTTGCCGCAGGTCCCAACGGATTTTCGTGCCGACCCATTCCTTGGGGCCGTCGACGACTTTCCAGAGCACGCGCTTGCCGGGGTCGAGCTCGAGCACCTTCATGTCGAAGCCGCCTTTCGCGAAGCGGAACTCCAAGATGCCGTCGACTTCGCTGTCGCCGCGCGTGTCGTTCGTCCACCAAGCGGCGAGACCGTCGCGCGTCGCGAGCGCTTGGTAAGCGGCGTCGCAAGACGCCTTGATTCCGACTCGATGCAGAATGTCAGCCATGGTTTTCTCCTGACGGTCGCCCAGAGGCGGGTGGCCGCCGCACGGCGCGGACTTTGCCGCTCGGTCCGCCGCCGCAGTAGAAGAGATCCGCGCCGTCGCTCTCGAGACCGCTGATGTTCTTGCCGAGCGGCATGGTGAGCCGCTCGAGCACAATGCCGCTCTCGGCGTCGATGTGGCGCAGCTCGCTCTCGTCGCCTTCCCAGGTGCCGTGCCACAGCTCGCCGTCGACGAAGCTCACGCCGGTCACGAACCGGTTCGACTCGATCGTTCGCAAGATCGCGCCCGTGTTCGGGTCGATTTTCAGGATCTTGCGGTCGCGATACTGGCCGACCCACAACGCGCCTTCGGCCCACGCGAGACCAGAGTCGCGCCCTTGGCCGGGCGCCGGGATCGACGCGAGCACGGTGCCCGTCTTCGGATCGATCTTGTCGATCCGCGCCTCGGCGATCTGATAGAGGTGCGTGCCGTCGAACGCAGTGCCGGCGTCGCCGGTGCGGTCGAGCGTGCGCGTCACATCGCCGCTCTTGGGATCGAACGCAATCAGCTTCGTGCCCGTGGCGGCCCAGACGTGGCGGCCATCGTGCGTGACGCCGTGGATCTTGTCGGCGCCGGCGAACGGGCCGTACTCGCGCACGATCTCGGCGGCGGCAGTCTTCGGTTCAGTGCGTGTCATGTCGTTTCTCCTGCACGGCCTTGTCGAATCGCCGCGTGGGAACAATCTAGCCATCCGGCAGCGAAGCAGGGAGTAACAAGATCGTCGTGAATCCCGCGAGCGGCGGCGAGAGCCAACGCTGCGCGCGTGCACGCCCGATCGAGCGCACGCGTTTCGCCGCCTCGAGCTCGACGAGCGCGCGCTGCACCGTGCGCTGACTCGTGTCGAGCGCCAGCGCGAGCGCCGACGTGGACCACGCCGCGCCGTCGGCGAGCAGCGCGAGCAACGAGGCTTCGTCGCCATCGATCGGCGGCTTGAGCACGACGACGGGCTCGCGTCTCGGCATCAGCTTGAAGCCGCGTTCAGTCGCTTCGATGCGCGCGAGCGGCAGGCTAAGCGCGCGCAACCGGCCGATCTCGACGCGCAGACGGGCGCGATGCGACTCGTCGGGGCGGCGCGTGCGAAACGCGCGCTCGATCAGGACGCGGCGATCGACGTCGTGCGGCCAGGATTCGGCGAGGGCGAGCGCCAGTGAGAAGAGGATAGGGCGGCGCGCGAGCGGCAGCCATGTGGCGCCGGTGCGGAGGGCGCGGCGGCACGCGTCGACGACGAGCGCGCCCGAGGCGTGCAGTGCTTCGACATCTTCGAGCCGGAGCGGCCGTTCTTGGCCGGACTCGGCACGGCGCGCGGCGGGGCGATCGAGCGCAGCGGCGGCTTCGGCGACCTCGGCCAGGAGCGCCGGCACGCGCGCTCGCTCGGCGGCCAGCCGCGCGCGACCGAGCGCTGCGCGGGCGGGTGCGGTGCGCAGCGAGCGCAGGGCGAGCTCCGCGGCTGCTAGCTCAGCCACTGCGAGCAGCGATGGGGCGATGCCGCTCACGTCGACGCGAGCGAGCGCGGATTCGGCCCTATCGAGACGCCCGATCAGGAGTAGCCTGCGCACGGCGATCAGCCGCGCCTGGATCGCGTTCGCGCGATCGGCGCGCGCTTCGAGCGCATCGGCGGCTTGGGCCAACACGCGCGGCGAACCGCTGAGGTCGCGCATGGCTAGCGCCACTTCGGCTTCCGCAACGACGCAGCGAGCACGGTAGAGCTGCTCGCGCCCGCCAAAGCCCCGAGCGGCGCGCCGCAGCAGATCGCGTGCAAGCGCGTAATCGCCGAGCTGCGCCATGGCGACGCCGCGCAGTGCGAGCGCCGGAGCGTCGTCGCGCAGGGCAACGAGCTTGAGTGCACCGAGCGCGTTACCGCCGGTCAGAGCGCGCGCGGCCGCGGCGATTATCGAGTCCATCGAAACAGGTTACCTCGCGGGTTGTAGACCCACGCTGGCTCCAGGCGCTATGGATCCAGTCCGTGAGCTGAGCTTGCCACGCCCGCCACGGGCCCGCGTTCCGCGCGACGCGCATCGACCCGGTCGGCGCATTGCGCAGCGAGTGAGCCGCTCGGCGACTTTTTCGCGCTCTCGCGCATCTATTGCCTGCGGGTATTTGAGTAGGGGATACGCCATGCGGGTCTCGATCGTTGCCCAAGTGTCGAGCGCGTTGACGCTCGCGGCGCTCATGGTGGCCGCCCCGCTCGAATCGCAGACGCTGCCGCAAGCGGACGGAGCGCTCGACGGCCTCATCGAGCAACGTATGGCTGACGCGAACATCATGGGCGTTGCCGCCGCCTTGATCGTGGATCGCAGGGTTGTGTGGACCAACGGATACGGTTTCGCGGATTACGCGCGCACACGGCCGTTTACCCCGCAAACGGTCATGAACATCGCCTCGATCACCAAGCCGTTCACCGGCGTCGCGATGATGCGGGCCGTCCAAGAAGGGCGGCTCTCGCTCGACGCCGACATCAACAAGTACCTGCCGTTCCGCGTGGTCAATCCGCACCAACCAGGCGCGGAGATCACGCTCCGGCACCTGGCTACCCACACGTCGGGCATCACCGACCGGTGGGACGTGTACCGCCGCACCTATCGCTTTGGCGGCGAACCGCCCGAGCCGCTCGGTGATTTTCTCGCGGACTACTTCACGGCGGACGGCGCGCATTACTCGCACGACAACTTCCTGGACGCGCGGCCCGGCGCTCTCCGCGAGTACTCCAACATCGGGGCTTCGCTCGCCGGTTTCATTGTCGAGCGCGCGTTCGGCGAGTCGCTGCCCGCCTACACGCGCCAGCACATCTTCGCCCCGCTCGAGATGACGAATACGGCATGGAGCTTGTCCGAGGTGGAGCCCGGCACGCACACTACGCTGTTCGTGTCGCAGAACGGTACGGCGATCCCCATCCAGCCATACGAGCTCACCACGTATCCCGACGGCGGGGTTCGCACCTCGGTGTCGGATCTCTCGAGGTTCTTGATCGCCATGCTCGACGGTGGGGCGTACCGGGGTAAGCGAATCTTGAATGCGGACATGGTTGCGGAGATGACACGCTTTCAATTCACCGACGCGAACCGGCCCGAGAACTACCCGGCCGAAGACGGTAATTCGGGGCTCTTTTGGCGGACGAAGTTCAACGGCACCCGCGTCGGCCATGGAGGCAACGACCCGGGGGTGGGAGCGGACATGCTGGCTGATGTCACCGGCGAGATCGGCGTCATTCTCTTCACCAACACGTCGGTCTCCGGTCCCGATCAGCGCTCGTACACTGAGATCTTGAATGCGCTATGGGCATATACCGAGTCGCTGCGCGCAGCCGGACGCTGATGTCCGGCGACGCAGGCTATTCGACGGGCTCGAGCTTCAGCAGCGCGCCGTCGCGCTCGTCCGTCAGCACGTAAAGCAGCCCGTCCGGGCCTTGCGCGACGTCGCGGATGCGCTGCCGCAAGTCGACGAAGAACGCCTCGCGCCGAATCTCCTGCCACTGCTCGTTGAAGACGACGCGCTGCATTTGCCCCGTGCGCGGAATGCGCCCGTACTGCAGACCGCCGACGAACAGGTTGTTGCGCCAGGCCGGGAAACGATCGCCCGTATAGAAGGTCATGCCCGAGATCGCGATCGAGGGTACCCAGAACAGCACAGGATCCTCGACACCTTCTAGCGTGCGCTTGTCCGACACGGGCGCGCCGCTGTAGTCGCGGCCGTAGCTCACGAGCGGCCAGCCATAGTTCGCGCCGGGTTTGATGATGTTGACCTCGTCGCCGCCGAACGGCCCGTTCTCGTTTTGCCAGACGGCGCCTGTCGTCGGGTGAATCGTCAGGCCGATGCCGTTGCGATGGCCGATCGTGAAGAGCTCGGCGCCGAAGCCCTCGCGGCCGGCGAACGGATTGCGCGGGACGCTGCCGTCGTCGTTGAAGCGCAGCACCTTGCCGTAGTAGGAATCGCCGCGCTGCGCGATCTCGTCGTTCGCGCCGCCGACAAAGAAATACAGATGGCCGTCGGGGGCGAACAAGAGCGGCAAGCCCGGCGGCGGGCCGCCGCCCGCTTCGTCGACCGTGAAGAGCTCGCGCAGGTCCTCGAGCGTCATGCCGCGTAGGCGCCCGCGCGCTAATCCCAGGCCGCGCCGTCCGCGCTCGGCCGCCTTCGTGTAGGTCAGGTAGACCCAGCCCGTCTCGGCGAACCGCGGATGCACGGCCACGGACATGAGCCCGCCGCCGCCGCCGGCGCTCATGCCGTCCGGGAGGCCCGCGATCGGCTGCGGCTCGAGCATGCCGCCGCGCACGATGCGCAGGCGCATCGCCGTGCGCTCCGTGACGAGCATGTCGCCGTTCGGCAGGAACGCGAGATCCCACGGCAGCTCGAGCCCCTTCGTCGGCGTCACGCGCACTTGGCCTGCCTCGGCCGTCTCGATGAGGAATGGACTATCGGGCAACGGCCGTTCGGGCACGCCGGGGACTTGGGCCGCAAGGTGTTGCGAGACGAAGCAGAGTGCGACGGCAACGAGCGGAATGCGGATAGGCACGATTCGTGACTCCAAAGGATCGTCGGCGGCTTGAAGCGGGCTGATTGTCGCAGACGGCGTACCATCGAGCGACACTCGGGCGCGGCCTTGCGCTTGAGATCTCCATCCGCGACGCTCGCTGTCGATGACGGCGCCGCTACTCACACTGAAGGTGCACGACGCTCTCCTTGCCGCGGTCCGGGCGGGCAACGCTACCGTTGAATGCTCGCTCGACTTGGAGCTCACGAGGGTAACCGTCGAAGTGGGCGCGGACGGCTGGGGCTTTGCCGGCCGGCGGTTTCCCTACCTGCAGCGCTGCAAGGACCGCACGATCTATCACTGGGCCGGCGGCGAGTTCGAGCCGGTGCAGCGTTTCACTACGTCGCTGATCAAGCTCGTGCCCACCGACTGGGGGCCGCCGACGTTCGAGATCGACGGCATCAAGATGCTGCCGACCGCGCACGTCTCGCCGTATGCCGACGCGCAGCGCAAGGTCGGGCTCATCGAGCCGCGAGGCAAACGGATTCTCGACACCTGCGGCGGCCTCGGCTATTTCGCGGCGTTCTGCCTGAAAGGCGAGGCGAGACACATCTCGTCGTACGAGAAGAACGTGGACGTGCTGTGGTTGAGAAGCCTGAATCCATGGTCGCCGCCCACGGCGCCGCCCCTGACGCTCTTCAACGCCGACGCCGTGGCCGCGGTCGCGGCGCTGCCGAGCGAGTCGTTCGACTCTGCCTTGCACGATCCGCCTCGCTTCGGCATCGCGGGCGAGCTCTATTCGCAGTCGTTCTACGTGGAGCTCGCGCGAGTGCTGAAGCGCGGCGCGCTGCTGTTTCACTACACGGGCGCGCCGAACAGCCTCACGAGCGGTCGCGACCTTGCCGCTGAAGTCAGCGAGCGGTTGCGGATGGCCGGTTTTGGGACGCAAGCCAACGGCGATGGGGTGCTCGCGAAGAAGAAATGATGGTTCGGGCGCGCTCACGCTCTGCGCTATTTCTGGCTCGGATGTTGCATCACGAGCGCTCTCTTGGGCGAGCGCTGACGCGCGCGGCGGCGAGGACGCCGACGTCGTTGTCGCGACAGTCGGGTGGCGGCGTGCAGACTTCGATCACAGCTGCCGTGGGCTTGACGGTGTGGACGATGGTCTACTCGTCGGCCCATGCCCAGAGCGCGCCGCACGATGCGCGCGATCTCGAGCTGCTGCGCTTCGAGGTCGACAACGACGCGTTTCTCGACTCGGACGGCGCACTCACGTCCGCCTGGAGCGTCCAGCTTCATTCACCGCTGTTCGACGAATGGCCGCCCGCATTCGACCGCTGGGTGGGCCGCATTCCTGGGCTCGGCGACGATGGGCCGGGCGGGCGCGTCGTGCGCCGCGCATGGGGGGTGACGCAGCTCATGATCACGCCCGCGAACATCACCATTGCCCGCCCACAGCCGGACGATCTGCCGTGGGCCGGAATGCTCGGCGGCTATGTGTCGTGGTCGTCGTACGACAACGAGAGGCTCGCGGCGTTGCAGGGCTACGTCGGCTGCATCGGCTCCTGCTCTTTGGCCGAGGAGGTCCAGAAGTTTTTTCATAACAGCTTGGGTCGAGGCAAGGAGCCTCGAGGGTGGCCGAACCAGATCGCCGATCGGCCGTTGCTGAACTTGGGCTTCGAATATCGACGTAAGCTCTGGGAAGTTGCAGCTTACGATCCGCGAGGGTGGGCGCACGACCTGTCGGCCGGCGCGCAGCTCGGCGCAGGCTCTTTCGCTACGTACGCGCAAGCGTGGCTCGAGTACCGCTTCGGTTGGGATGTGCCCCAAGGGTTCACGAATCTCGCTGATCCGCCGGCGCTTGGAATTGCGCTCGATCCCGTGTACGTCGACCCGCTGGGGCCTGCGAGGGTGCGGAGCTGGCGCCCGTATTTCAGCCTCGTGGCGCGCATGCGCTCGATCGGGCGGTTCGCACCGCTCGAGGGCGGCCCGACCGACAATGGCGGCTTTCATCCATCGTTCCGATCGGCGTCCCGCGACGAGCAGCTGCTGTTCGGCGTCCACGTCACCAAGGTGCCGCTCGCGTTTCACGCCACGTACCACCGCTTCCTCGACGAGGAGCACTTCTTGGCCAAGACGGGCAGCAAGCTCGACTGGATCAGCCTCTCGTTCGAGCGGCGGTTCGGACGCTGATTCTCATTGCACCGCCATGAGCCGTTCGCACTCGCGCGCACCTTCCTCGATGCGTGCTGCGAGCGCGGCAGCACGCGCGCGATGAGCCGCGTCGCCGCCGACCCTCGCGAGCGCTTCGGCAGCATCCCTCGTGACGCGCAGCCGTCCGACTTTTTCGGCGGCCGAGGACGCGAGCGTAAGCTCGTCGACGGCCGCGGCCCGCTTGCCCAACGCGGCTAGCGCCTCGCCGCGCAATAGGTGGCCGCGAGCGGCCAGCTCTGTCATTCCCGCGCCGTTAGCGAGCGCGAGCATCTCCTGCGCGTGCAACTCGCACGCGTCGGGCTCATTCCGTCGTAGCGCCAGCTCCGCGAGGGCCTCGAGGCAACGAACCATTTGGCTGCGCTCGTCGTTGTCACGCGCCCAGCGAAGCGTGTCGCTCAGCGCCGGACCCACCGCGAGATCGCCGAGCCGCATGCGCGCGATGGCGTGGGTGCCCTCGCCGCGCGCGCGCCAGAACATGATTCCGGCCGACTCGGCGAGCGCCCGCCCGCGTCTCGAAGCCTCGAGCGCCTGATCGTCGAGGCCGAGATCGAGCAGCAGGCTAGCGAGAATCTCATACGCCATGACCTGATAGCGCGGAAATCGTTCGAACGACCGTATCGTCAATCGCATGTCGTTCACGGCGCTGCTGTATTCGCCAAAGCATCCGCGTACCCAGGCGAACCCGAGACGCGTGGGCGGGATGTGCCACTCGAGATCCGCGCGCCGCGCGATTTCGAGTGCGGCTTCGAAGTTGACGCGCGCCTGCGCATAGTCGCCAAGGCCCAGGTAGCCGGAGTACGCGTGCGCAACCATCATCAGGTTCTCGCATTCGTAGCTCTTGTCGCCGATCTTGCGCGCGAGCTCGTTCGAGCGTTCGTAGCAACGTATCGCGGCAGCGTGCTCGAGGTTGAAAAAATGAGCTTCGCCGCGGCCGTGGTAGGCCTGCACTGCCACCAGATCGGAAAGCCCAAGACGCTCGCAGATTGCTACTGCCTCGGCGTGGTACGCGGTGGCTTTGGCGTTGCGGCCGTCGCTCCAGGCGACGGTTCCCAAGTGGTATAGCGTGTCGGCAGCTTGCCGCTCGTCGCCGAGCGCGCGGCACTCGTCGAGCGCGTGCCCGAGGCACTCGACGGCCGCGGCATAGTCGTCGCCGCGCCGATGAGTCATGCCGAGCTGAATCAGCGCGTCGCGGACTTTGGTACGGTCGCCGCGCGCGCGAGCCGAATCGATCACGATGCGGATATCGGCGACGGCGCCTTCGGTTTGGCCCGCCTGGGCACGCGCGCGTCCGCGCTGCTCGTGCAGGTCGATCAGCGCCTGCTCAGTGAGCGCGCTGCGATGCGCGGCTGCGAGCTCGATGGCCCGGTCGAGCCAACCGAGCGCCTCGCGCACGGCGAACAGTTTCTGCGAGTGCTGCGCCGCAAGCAGCATGTGGCGCACTGCCTTGTCCCAGACGTGGCCGCGCTCGTAGTGCTCCGCGAGCCGGGCGTCGCGCTCGTGCGGCTCGCCTTCGTCCTGTTGCTCGAGCGTCTCGGCCACGGCTTTGTGCAGCAAGCGGCGGCGCGTGCCGCCGATCTCGAGATAGGTCACCTCGCGCACTTTGTCGTGGCTGAAGTCGTACGTTCCCGCGGATTCCTCACGCAACAAGCGGCGCCGCACGAGCGTCTCGACGGCGCGCAGCAACTCGTCCTCCGACGTCTTCATGACGGCGAATAGGCTCTCGAAGTCGAAACGCCGGCCGAGCACGGCCGCGACATCGAGCGCAGGACGCGCGTCTGCGGGCACGTGCGCGAGCCGCGCGCGAACCGATGCTCGCAGCGCCTCAGGCAAGGGCAACTTGCCGGCGGCGTCGCCGCCGATCTCACCTTCGCGCAGCGCGTGCAGCATCGACATGAGGAAGAACGCGTTGCCGTCGGTTTCCCGTTGCAGGCGCGCGGCGAGCTCCGCGCCGCCATGACCTGCGAGCAGCTCTTTGGTTTCGGCGAGCCGCAGCCTCGCGAGCGCCAGGTGGCGCGCATGCGGCTCGCGGCGCAAGCTCGCCACGAGCTCAGCCAGCTGCGCGCGGCTGTCGAGCTCCTCGTCTCGATACGCGTACAGCGCCAGCACCGGCAAGCTCGCCGCCTGGCGCGCGAAGTAGTGCAGAAACTGCACGCTGGCGTCGTCGGCCCACTGCAAATCGTCGACGATCACGAGCAGGTGCCGTGCAGCTGCGAGCACCTCGAGTAGTTGCACGATGGCGCGGAAGAGGCGTGCCTGGCGCGCCTCCGGCAAGTCGGTCGAAAGCACGGGCACCGGCACGCGCTGCGCAACCCCAGGCACGAGCGCCGCGATTTCCGCTAGCGAAACCGGCGGCAGCTTGTGCAGCGCCGCGGGTGGCGTGAGCTCGAGCGCCTGCGTCACGACATCGATCACCGGTTGGTACGGCATCGCCGATTCGATCTCGTAGCAGTTCGTCGCGAGCGTCGCCATGCCGCGTGCGCGCGCCTGCCTCGCGAGCTCGCGCGCGAGCCGGCTCTTGCCGATTCCGGGCTCGCCCTCGACGAGAGCCACGTAACCGGCGCCGGGCTTCGAAGCCGCGAGCAGCCCCACGAGCAGATCGCTTTCCCTGCCGCGCCCGACGAACGGGCCGGCTTCCGCTTGCTCGACGCGCTGCGGCGCGAGCGGCGTCTTGTCGAGCGTCAGGTGGTTCGCCGAGCGCAGCGCGCGTGCCGTCTCGAGGAACGCGTCGCGCTCGTGCGGTGGGATGGCCAGCTTATCCGCGAGCCGCTCGGCCAGCCGGCGCGACGGGCGGCGCTCGTCCGCCTCGATCTTCCGGATCGCGAAATGCGAGCAGGCGACGCCCTGCGCAAGCTGCTCCTGCGTGAGGTCGAGCGCCTTGCGGCGCCGCTTCAGCCAATAGCCGAACGATGTCGTCCGCTCATCCAAGAGGTGCGCCTTGCCGCCCGTTCGGGGCGCCCAATAAACCGAGGTTTTCTACAGGGGCCTCTTTGTACCGATTTTGGCGGTTTTTTGTCCCGCTGTCTGTCCCGCTCGGTGCTACCCGGCCCGCGCCATATCTCGCTGCAATGCCATCGTCGATCAAGGGCGCCGGCAAGCCGAGCGCAATCACGCAACGAAGACAAGGGGAGAAGCTTCATGAACGTTTCAATCAAGAGATCCATCGGCTCCGCACTGCTCTCGAGCGCGGCCGCCGCGGCCTTGTCGGGCGTGGCCCAGGCAGACGTCGTCACCGACTGGAACGCCACGACCCAGGCGGTGCTGGTCTTGAAAGGTCACCAGGGCCCGCCGGGCTACGCTTTCGTGCACGTGCCGATGTACGACGCGGTGAATGCCATCGACGGCGGCTACTCGGTGTTCGCCATACGCCCGATGTCCGGCGCGCGCTGGGCTTCGAAGGACGCCGCAGCCGCGACAGCCGCCTATCTCGTCTTGCTCGGCACCTACCCGGACCAAACTGCCGTGCTCGATCCGGCATACGCGGCGTCGCTTGCCGCCGTGCCCGACGGCCCTGCCAAGGCGAAAGGTATCGAGATCGGTACCGAGGTGGCGACAGCCTGGCTCGCGCTGCGCGCCGGCGATGGGCGAGAGGCGGTCGTACCGTACGCCTTCGAGACCCCGGCGCCGGGTGTTTACCAACGGACGCTGCCTGGCCCCGCGACGCCCGCTGCGCCGTGGCTCGCGGTGATGCGGCCGTTCGCGATGACGAGCCCGTCGCAATTTCGTGCGTACGGCCCGCCGGATGTGACGAGCGAGCGCTACGCTCAAGACTTTGCGATGGTGCAGGCGCTCGGATCGGCAACGAGCACGGAGCGCACGCCGGTCGAGACGGAGACCGCGAGGTTCTACACCGAGAGCCCGACGACGTTCTTCTCGCACAACCTGCGCGAGTTCGCCGCGACGAAGGACTTGGGAGTGGCCGGCAACGCACGCCTCTTCGCTCAAGTGTTCGTGACGGCGGGCGATAGCATGATCGCGTGCTGGGACTCGAAGTATCACTTCAATTTCTGGCGGCCCATTACCGCGATCACGACGGATCTCGACGACGACAATCCCGCCACGGTGGGGGATGTGAGCTGGACCCCGCTCGCACCCACGCCGCCGCATCCCGAATACCCCGCGGGGCACGGCTGCGTGTCCACGGGCTACGCGGAGGCGCTGCGGCATTTCTTCGGCACGCCGCAGGTGAAGGTGACGCTCACGAGCTCCGTCGCGGGGTCGGTGCCGCACGTGTTCCACAACACGAACCAGATGGTCGAGGAGATCATCCTAGCGCGCGTGTTCGGCGGCATGCACTTCCAGACGTCTGTCGAGGACGGCTCGACGATCGGCAAGAAGGTCGGTCGCCTCGTCGCGAGAAATCACTTCAGGCCCGTCAACCACTAAGCGGGCGACTCGCCTCAACGGCTCAGGTCGACCGGTGGAACGCCGGTCGACCACCGCAAGCGGGTTCGAGTTGGATCGGATCTTGCATCGCGGTGGACTCCTTCCGCTTGCAAGGAGCGCACGGTGGAGACCCCCGCGACGACCCACTCGATCACGCTGCGCGTTAACGGCACCGAGCACGCGCTCGTCGTCGACGCTCGAATCAGCCTGCTCGATGCACTGCGCGAGGGCCTCCGGCTCACGGGCACGAAGAAGGGCTGCAACCAAGGCGCATGCGGCGCCTGTACCGTGCTGCAGGGCGACAAGCGGATCCTGTCGTGCCTCGCGCTCGCGGTGCAGCTCGACGGCGCCGAGATCACGACGGTCGAAGGTCTGGCAGACGGTGAGCTGCACCCGCTGCAGGCCGCATTCATCGAGCACGATGGGCTGCAGTGCGGCTACTGCACGCCCGGCCAGATCTGCTCTGCGATCGGAATGCTCGCCGAGCATCGCGCAGGGTTGCCGAGCGCCGTGAGCGCACAGGTGGCCGGCCGCGTCGGCGAGCTCACGGACGAGGAGATTGCCGAGCGCATGAGCGGCAACCTCTGCCGGTGCGGCGCCTACGTCGGTATTCGGGCGGCGATACGCGCTGCGGCCGATCGCGTGCGCGCATGAAGCCGTTTGCCTACCAATCGGCGCCCGACACGGCGAGCGCGATCCGGCTCATAGCAGCGCGCAGCAGTGCGAAGTTCCTCGCGGGCGGCACCAACCTCGTGGACCTCATGCGCGAAGAGATCGAGCAGCCCGAGCTCGTCGTCGACGTGCGGGGGTTGCCGATCGGCGGCATTGCCGCGGCCGCCGATGGCGGGCTCACGCTCGGCGCAGCAGCGACGAATACTGCCGTCGCGAACGACGCTCGAGTCCGTGCGCGCTATCCGCTCATCGCGCAAGCCATTTTGAGCGGTGCCTCGGGCCAGATCCGCAACATGGCCACCGTCGGCGGCAACTTGCTGCAGCGCACGCGTTGCGCCTACTTCTACGATCGTGCATCGCGCTGCAACAAGCGCGCACCGGCTGCCGGTTGCGACGCGCTCGAGGGCTTCAACCGCTATCACGCGATTCTCGGCGCGAGCGAGCAATGCATCGCCGTGCATCCGTCGGACCTTTGCGTGGCGCTGGCGGCGCTCGACACGACGGTGCGCGTCGTCGGCCCAAACGGGGAGCGCACGATCCCGTTCGAGGCGTTTCACCGGCTGCCCGGGGACACGCCGCACGTCGAGACGACCCTTGGCGCCGACGAGCTGATCACGGCCGTTCAAATCGCGCCGCTCCGTAGCGCGCGCCGCTCCCTCTACCGCAAGATTCGCGACCGTTCGAGCTATGCATTCGCGCTCGTCAGCGTCGCCGCGCTGCTCGAAACGAGCGACGGCGTGATCACGGCGGTGCGGCTCGCGCTCGGCGGGGTCGCCCACAAGCCGTGGCGAGCGTCGCGGGCGGAGCAGATGCTCTTGGGCGCGCCCGCGACGGGCGAAACCTTTGGCCGGGCGGCGGAGGCTGAGCTCGCCGACGCCGTGGGCCGGCGGCACAACACCTTCAAGATCGAGCTCGCGAAGCGCGCGATCGTCGCTGCGCTCGAAGAGCTCGCAAGCCAGGGAGGCGCACGATGAGCACCGTGCCGAAGCGGCCGCGCGCGAAAGCGGTCGACACCGTCGTCCATTACGCTGACGGCGCCGCGAGCGCTGCACGTGCCGAGAAGCACCGCTACGTCGGCCGGCCGCTCGAGCGTGTCGACGGCGAAGCCAAGGTCACGGGCAAAGCCGTGTTCACGGCCGAGCTCGCCGTGCCGGGGCTCACGTACGCCGCGCTCGTTTGCAGCACGATCGCGCGCGGACGGGTGACGTCCGTGGACGGAGCCGACGCCTCGACGGTGCCCGGCTTCGTCGCGCTGTTGACGCACGAGAACATGCCGCGTCTCGCGCGCCCTGAGCCCGGGTCGCAAGCCGGCGGTGAGGGTTTCGCGCTGAGCGATCTGCCTTATCTGCAGGACGACGAGGTCCGCTGGGACGGGCAGCCCGTGGCAGTCGTCGTTGCGGACACGCTCGACGATGCAGAGCACGCGGCGTCGCTCGTGCGCGTCGAGTACGAGCTCGCGGCCGAGCCCGCGTTGTCCTTCGACGGCGAAAAGCGCAACGCGGTCGTGCCCGAGAGCGTGCTCGGCGAGGCGTCGGAGATCACGATCGGCGATGCTGACGCGGCCCTCGAGCAAGCCGCGGTCAAGGTGGACCACACGTACCGCACGCCGAAGTACAACCATCACGCCATCGAGCCGCATGCCACCGTCGCGTGGTGGGACGAGGCCGGCGCGCTGACGGTCTACGACACGACGCAGTCCGTGTTCCGCTGCAAAGAGGCGCTGGCGCAAGTGTTCGGCATGGACGGCAGCAAGGTGCGCGCGATCGCGGCGTACGTCGGCGGCGGCTTCGGCGGCAAGGCCGGGCTTTGGAGCCATACACCGTTGTGTGCGGCGGCCGCGAAGGTCGTGCAGCGGCCGGTCAAGCTTGTGCTGACGCGTGAGCAAGTCGTGCGCGTCGTCGGCGGCCGCACCGTCAGCGAGCAACGAGTGGCGCTCGGCGCTGACCGCCGCGGCCGGCTCGCCGGGCTCATTCACGAGGGGCTCACGGCGGCGACCACGCACGGCCGGTACCCCGAGCAGTTCACGTTTCCGGCGCGGCACTTGTACAAGACGCCCTCGCTGCGCCTGCGCCAGCAGGTCGTGAACCTCGACATGGTGGCCAACACTTGGATGCGCGCGCCCGGCGAGTCGATCGGCAGCTTTGCGCTCGAGTCCGCGCTCGACGAGCTCGCGCACGAGCTTGCGCTCGATCCCATCGAGCTGCGCCGCCGCAACGAGCCGCGCAAGGATCCGACGGAGCACACGCGCTTTTCGCGGCGCAAGCTCGTCGAAGCGTATCGGCGCGGCGCCGAAGTGTTCGGCTGGAGCCGCTGCCGCCTCGGCACAGTGCGTGCGCGGCGCGACGGGCCGTGGCAGATAGGCTGCGGTGTCGCGACGGCGTGCTACCCATATTTCCGCGTCGAGGCGAAGGCGCGCGTCCGAATATCGGCCGACGGCACGGTGACGATTCGTGCGCCCGCGAACGAGATGGGCATGGGGACCGCAACCGTGCAAATCCAGCACGCGGCCCAGCGGCTCGGTTTGCCCTTCGACCGCGTGTCGTTCGAGTATGGCGACTCCGCGCTCGCCGACACGAAAATCATGGGCGGCGGCTCGAGCCAGACGGTCTCTGTGATTGCAGCCGTCGACGCCGCGATCGACAAGGCATTGCGAGCGCTGCTGAAGCTCGCTGCGCGACATCCCGATTCGCCGCTCGCCGGGCTGAGATACAAGGACGTCGAGGTACGCGACGGCGGTCTGTACCGCAGCGGACGCTCTCGAGCGCGGCGAGAGCGTCTCCGCGATCCTGCGAAGGGCGGGGCGCGACGACATCGAGGTCGAAGGTACGACCGGCGAGCCGAAGGAGGCCGAAAAATACTCGATGGGCTCCTACGGTGCGCAATTCTGCGAAGCACGCGTGCACGAACGCACCGGCGAGATCCGCATTGCGCGCTGGGTCGGCGCATTCGACTGCGGCCGAATCTTGAACCGCAAGACGGCCGAGAGCCAACTGCGCGGCGGGATCGTGATGGGGATCGGTATGGCGCTCATGGAGGAGACGCTGTTCGACGAGCGGCGCGGCCGAATCGTGACGCGCTCGCTCGCCGACTATCACCTGCCCGTCAATCTCGATGTGCCGCGCATCGAGGTGCTGTTCCTCGACGGGCCCGACAAGCGCGCCGTCGGCGGCGCTCACGGCATCGGCGAGATCGGCATCACAGGAGCTGCGGCCGCGGTTGCCAACGCCGTGTTCAACGCTACGGGCAAGCGCGTGCGCGAGCTGCCGATCACGCTCGATCGGCTGACATAGGACGCGATTAGCGACGGGCGCGGACGAGCCCTGCCAGCCCCAAGCTCACGCCGAGCGTGACGAACCCGCGTGCGACGGAGCGACGCGACAGACGCAGCTCCCAGCCTGGCGTCAAACGGCGCGGAATCAGATGGTAGTCGACGACGTAAGCGAGCGCGGCTATCGCAGCACCGCCTGCAACCGCCGCGGCGCGATCGCGACGCGGCGAGAGCTCGAGCAATAGCTCGTACGCGAGCGCCCAGAAGACGCCCGCACCGACGTTGATGAGCAGGCCCGGTAACGTGTGCTTGACGTCGACGGCAGCGGTTGCACCAGCCGCGTCGCCCCATAGCACGTGGCTCGTGGCGTTGATCGGTGCGACGCCGCTACCGATTTCGCGAACGCCGGACAGAGCTACTGCGGCGGTTGTCGCCAGGCCGGCGAGCGAGCCCGTCGCAACGGCGCACGTGACGAAGCTCCGTCCATCCCTTGCATCGCGGTCGGGGGCATCCGTGCGATCGACCATCACTGCAACACCTCGCGAAGACGTGAGAGGCTGCAAGTCCCGTGCCTCGGGCTCTCGGTTGGCCGGGTCATCGGTCCGTCTAGCCAGAGGTGCGGAACGCCTTAGCCTTCAGCGCATCGATGTACTCGCGCGCGAGTCTCTCGCCGGTCTCGGGATCGGGGGGTAGCCCGCCTTGTTGCGATAGCTCCTCCCTGATCTCGTCGCGGCTGTTGACGCGCGGAAACGGCGCGTCGGGCACGGGGACGCCGAGGAAGGCGCACAAGGGCTTCCAACCTTCCTTCGGCGAGAAGACCAGCAGCCGCTCGCGAGACAGGGCGTCGCTCACTTCTTGATTGCGACGCTTGAACCAGTCGGTCATGAAGGCGCGATCCTGCACGCGGCCATCGAAGGCGTCGAAGATGACGCCCTTCATCATGGCGCCCACCGGCGTGCCGGCGAGCCTGCCCTGCATCTGCTCGGAAAAAATGGTTTCGGTGACCGACTCGAACCAACTGCCGGGGTCGCGCACCGTCAGGATCACTTTAGAGTCCGGATAGTAGCCGGCGAGCTCGCGCCAGTAGGTGCAGGCAGGGTAGTCGGTAGTGGATGTGAAGCCGTCGAAAATCGTGTCCCAGTTCGGCTTTCCCTGCACCGCTTGAAGCCAGAGCGGCACGTTTCGGCGTGCGCCGGCGAAGACCTCCGACATGTGGTAGCACGGCCCTACACCTAAGTGCTCGAGCGCGAACTTCAGCGAGAAGGTGGCCGTGCGGCCCAATCCGGCGCCGATGACTGCGAGTGCCATGGTCGGTGTCTCCTTGGGCGCAAGCTAGCATGCCGAAGGAGGGCGCGGCAGCACTCGGGCTGCCGCGCTTCCGGTCGACTCGGATACCGGTGCGTCCGCAGATTGCGCGAGACCTAGCGTCGGTCCGATGCCGCGGCGCCCTTGGGCTCGCAGCGGCCTTGCGGGCCGCACCCACACGCGTGTTGCGTTGGCGCAGTCTGGCAGCCGCAGCGGCACTGCGATCCCAAGCACGAGTTGCAACCACACGGGCTTTTCGTTACGTCGTTCATGACGTTTCTCCTTTCGGGTTAGGTTTAAGTGCGAGCGCACTCTACGGCGCGCTCGCTGCGACGCCTTGAACGTAGCGGCTATTTTGCGATGTCCAGCAAAGACGGCGGGATTCCGATCATGCGGCGGCTCGTGCGCGCCAGGTGCGCGGAGTCCGCGAAGCCCGCGGCGTGCGCGGCCGTCGACAGCGACGCGCCGTTCATCCGGTGCTCCCAAACGCTGACGAAGCGCCGCCACAGGATGTACTGGCGCAGGCCCATGCCGGTCTGCTCGGCGAACAGATGCCGGAAACGGCTCGGCGACAGGTGCGCGACACTGGCGACTTGCTTCAGCGTGAGCGGCGCGGACAGGTGGTCGTTCACGTATCGCACCGCGCGCAGGATCCGCTCGTCGCTCGTAACCGCGGGCTGCGAGTGTTGCGTCAATGACTGCACGATGCGGCGCGCCACAGCGACGATCGCCTCGCGGCCACGGCGTTCGAGCGCCGCGGTACGCAGCTCGAGCACGAGTGCCCGCACGAGTGCGCGGTCGAGGTTAGCGATGCCGGCGCGCAAGTAGCGCTCCGAGAGAATGCGTCCGTCGCGCGTCTCCGGCTCGACGAACAGCGTCGCCCCGGGGTGGACTTTCGACGCGTCCATGCCATGCGAGTGCCGCGACGGGACGAGGGCGACGTCATACTCGGTCCACGCATCGTCGTCGCTCGGGCGCAGCCGGATCCGCCCCTCGAACAAGAAACAGATCTGAATCGCTTGATGGGCGTGCGCGGGAAACACGCCACCGGTGCCGACGAAGATCGCGCCACCGTCCCACGGGAAATACTGGGCCGTGCTCACCGGCTCGGTCATCGTATCCCGGCTGGACGCGTCATAGTTTTTCGCCCCGTAATTGGCTGGCTTGCTTCACCCAGGCGGCGAATTGAGCTTCGTCGAGCGCAGCGTTCTCGTGGATGTCGAAGTAGCGCACTTCCTTGTGCTTCGACTCACCCGGCGGCACAGGGCGTAGCGATGTGCCGCGGAAGAACGTGACCTTGATGTACTTCGTGAAGGAATGGAAGCTGACGAACCAGCCTTGGTCCTCGATGCCATAAGAGGGCGAGTTCCACTTCACGGCCTTGCGCACGCCGGGAACGGTGCGCGCGATAAGCGCGTCGAGCCGGCGGCGCCCGACGCCGCTTTTCCAGCCCGGCATGGCCGCGATGTAGGCCTGCTTTGTCGACTTGGCGGACATCTTGTTCGCGATTGCGGGCACTCCAGCGCGTGCGTCGTGCGCGGGTTGCACATCGAGATTATGATCGATGGGCGTCATCGGATCGATGCCAGGAGAACAGGACATGCGACGAACGGTCACGGCGGTACTGGGGCTCACTGCGGCGGCTTGGGCAATGGCGGTTCACGCCGACGTCACGGTGCTCGCGATTCGACTGGGCGCGGATGATGTCGTAGCGCTCGCGAAGTTCTACGATGCGGCGTTCGGCCTGAAGCAGATCGACCAGGTCGGGGAGCCGCCGACGGAGATCATCATGCGCTACGGCACGACTGTCGCCGCGGCCAAAGCCGGAACGTCGCCCGAGTTTCTCGTCCAGCGTCGCGAGCCCGGCGACGGCAAGCACGCGATGGCGCACGCGATCTTCCGCGTATCGGATATCGCCGCTACCGTTACGGCCGCGAAAGCCGCCGGCGCTTCGATGGAAGGCGAGGTCGTGACAGTCCCGATCGGGGGCGCACCGATAAAGATCGCGACGGTCGTCGATCCGCAAGGCAATGTGCTCGAGCTCATGGAGCTGCCAAAGGGCGTCGACCACCTGCCGCATCCCTAAACGCCGCGCGTATCCGCTGGCGGTTCGCCGTCCAGCACTGGCGGCTAGCGCGGACCGTTACTCTGCCTTCAGCGTCTCGATGGGATCGATCGCCGCTGCGCGCCGTGCCGGCACGTAGCTCGCGAGCGCGGCAGCCGCGATAGTCGTCCCAAGCGCCGCGGTATAGGCCACGGGGTCGAACGGACCGACGCCGAACAGCAGCGACGACATCCAGCGTCCCAATGCGACGGCCGCGACGACGCCCACGACGAGGCCGACGCCCGTCAGCGCGAGCCCTTGCCGCAGGAACATCTGCTCGAGCTGCCCCGGTCGCGCGCCGAGCGCCGAGCGAATGCCGATCTCCCGCGTCCGTTGCGCCACGACATACGAGAGGACACCATAGATTCCGATCACCGCGAGCGCCAAGGCCATGGCACCCGCGATCCCGAGCAGCACGAGCGTGAACGACGTGCGCGCAACGGAGCCCGCGAAAAGATCCCGCACCGTGCGCTCCTGGGCGACGGGGACGCTCGCGCTCACTGACCGGACCGCAGCCCGAATTTCCTCCACGAGACCGGTAGTGCCCGCGCGCTCGCTGCGGATCGCGAAGGCGACGGACGACGTTGCGCTGACCGGGACACCGAGCGTGTTGGAGCTGAGGGTCGGCCAGTACAGCGTGCTGGGTGCCGTTCCGTGCAATCCGTCCTGTTGGACGTTCTGCACTACGCCGATCACTTCCTTCCAGTCGTCCTGATCAAACGGGCCGGGCCGAATCCGCAACCCAAGAGCGTCCGCCGGCTCGGCGGCAAGCTCGCGAGCGAAGTTCTCGGAAATGACGGCCACGCGGCCGCCCGTCTCGATGTCGCTCCAAGTCACGTCGCGTCCGGCAATCATCCGCGTGCCCATGGCGGCAAAATATCCCGGCGAGACACGGATCCATCTGCGCCCCGGCGCGGTTTCTCCCGGTGCTAACGTTTGGCCTTCGACAATTGTGGGCCCGTTGTTCCCCGAGTCCATCGGAACGTGGCTCGCGAAACCGGCTTCCACGACGCCCGGCAGTGCCGCGATCTTGTCGAGGATCTCGTGCTCGATACGTGTGATTTGCTCTTGATCGCGAGACACGCCGGGCGGAATCCAAATCCTCGCCGTTTGAATCGTCGCCGGATCCGAAAGACCTGGATCGACGTCGCGCAGCGCTTGAACCGTGCGAATCATGAGCGCCGCGCTCACGACGAGCACGACCGCCAGCGCAACTTGCGCGACGACCAGCGTGTTGCGGGTCGCGCTGCGTTCGCGGCTCGCGCTCGATCCGCGCGCAGCTCCCGTAAAAGCCGCATTGCGTTGCAGCGCGTGCTTGAGTGCCGTAACGGAACCGAACACGAGCGCCGACGCCAACGAGATGGCCACGGCGAACGCAAGCACCGGAGGATAGACGGCGACTTCCTGGAGGCGCGGCAGGTCGCTCGGGCCGATGGCGACCAACGTCCGCAGCCCGGCGTAGGCGAGCGCGAGACCGACCACGCTGCCGGCTGCGCCCAACACGAGACTCTCGGTGAGTAACTCGCTTGCGATTCGCGTAGGTCTAGCGCCGAGCGCGGCGCGCACGGCGAGCTCCGGCCGCCGCTCGTCCGCGCGCACCAGCATCAGATTCGCGATGTTGGCGCAGGCGATCAAGAGCACCGCGCCGATTGCGCCCATGAGCACCCACAGCATGCTCGACACGCTTCCGACCACGTCATCCAACAATGGGCGTAGGATCGCCGTGATTCGAAAGTTCACGAACTGCTCTCTCGTCATACCGGGAAAAAGGGGCCAGGCGTCGAACCAGATCGGCCGAATGCGCTCGAGGTCGGCTTGCCCCTCGGCCAGCGTCACGCCCGGCTTGAGCCGCGCGAGCATCTGCCAAGAGTAGATCCCGTGAGCTTGCCGCGCCGGATCGAGGCGGAGCGGAATGATGATGTCGGGCTGCGGCACCGACCCGAGAAATCGGAATCCGGGCGGCATGATGCCCACGACGCGCGCGGATGGCGGCAACGCCAACGTGCCGCCGCCGCTGCCTGAATCGATCGACAGGTCGCGCCCGAGTGCCGCTTCGTCGCCGCCGAATCGCCGTTGCCAAAACGCATGGGAAAGAATCACGGGCGACGGGCCGTCACCGGCGGGTTCGTGCTCCTGATCCGTGAACCAGCGTCCGCGCATCGGCTGAACCCTGAGCGCCTGAAGTACGCCGTCGGTGACTTTCAACGCCCGCACGCGCTCCGCCTCGCCGCGGTCCGTCACCGTCGCGGAGTCCTCGCCCCAAAGGCCGACAGCGGCGAACGCCCGGTTCTCCTGCCGATACGTGAGGTGCATGTTCGTGCTCGCAAAGAAATCATCGGCGTTGAGCCCTGGAGCGCTATGTCTGATCCGCACGAGCTCGTCGGCGTTCGGATACGGTAGCGGCTTGATGAGCACCGAATACACGACGCTGAAGATCGCCGTCGTGGCGCCGATGCCGAGCGCGAGCGTCAGCACGGCGGCCGAAGTGAAGGCAGGCCGCCGCGACAAGCTGCGCAGTGCGTGGCGTAGATCGCGGCCGACGGAATCGACGAAGGTATGGATGTTCATGGGGGGGTTCTGTGCGCGGCCTCGAACGCTGGCCAAGCGATAAACGTGCCAGGTCGTGCGCGGCCGTAACTCTTTGACGGCACAAGCCTACCGGGAAGGTGTGCTTGGGCGGCCGTCCCGCATGCGGGACGCCCTGCGCGGATACGGGACGCAACGAGGGGCGTCACCGCGGCACGAAAGGCGAGCAGCCACTCTGAATCAATAACTTGTGCGCGTCCCGGGCTGTGGCGCGCTTGTTGCACCGTCGCGGCTATTCTTCAGAGTGGCTGCGGGAGGCCGTCGCATGAACGTCATCGGCTTCGTCGATTCCGTTGGGCGGGACCTGCGTCATGCGCTGCGCACGCTGCCGCGGCGCCCCGCGTTCACGTCGGCCGCCGTGCTGACGCTCGCGCTCGGCATCGGCGCCACGACGGCGATTTTCAGCGTCGTCTATTCGGTGCTCATCAAGCCGCTGCCGTATCCGAATGCGGACGAGCTCGTGCGGCTCCGGTATGCCACCTCCGTCCTTACGGGCGAGCTGGCTTCGCAACCGGCGCAGTACTTCACGTACCGCGCCGAGAACCGGACGTTGGCCGAGATCGGCATCTGGGGGAACGGCGGAGAGACGCTGACCGTCGCGGACGGAACGGAGCGTGTGCGCTCGCTGCGCGCGTCACATGGCCTGCTTCAGGCACTCGGCGTGCAGCCGATGCGCGGTCGCTGGTTCGACGAGGCCGAGCATGGGCCCGCAGCCGAAGGGCCCGCGCCGGTCATCCTCTCATACGCATTCGCGCAGAGCCGGTTCGGCGGCGACACGGCGGCGCTCGGGCGCGAGCTGGTTGTCAACGGGCGGCCGGCGCAGGTCGTCGGCATCATGCCGCGGGATTTCCGCTTCCTCGATATGTCGCCGCCGTTCGAGATCATCGTCGCAATGCGGTTCGATCCTGCCCGGGAGAACATCGGCCCGTACAACTTTGACGCGCTCGCGCGGCTCAAACCCGGCGTCACTACGGAGGAGGCCACGGCCGACTTCCAGCGTATGTTGCCGATCTGGCTCGATGCGTGGCCGATGATGCCGGGCTCGCCCGTGACGCGCGAAGCGATCCAGAACTGGCGGCTCACTCCTGTCGTGCTGCCGCTCAAGGACGACCTGGTCGGCGGTGTCGAGAGCGCGCTCTGGGTACTCATGGCCGCGATCGGCGCGGTGCTGCTCGTCGCGTGCGCCAACATCGCGAACCTCATGCTCGTGCGGGCCGATGCGCGGCGGCAAGAGTTCGCCGTGCGCGCCGCGCTCGGTGCCGTGCCGGCACGCATCGCGCGAGAGCTGCTCGTCGAGGCCCTCGTGCTCGGCGCGGTTGGCGGTATGCTCGGGTTGGCGCTCGCCTACGGCGGATTGGAGCTGCTCGTTGCAATTGGCCCCAGCAATTTGCCGCGGCTCGAGGAGATTGCCGTCCATCCGCCCGTGCTCGCGTTCACCGTGGCCGTCTCGCTCGCGTCGACGCTCGCGTTCGGCTCGATCACGGCGCTCAAGCACGCGCTGAACCTCGACATGTCGGCGTTCGGCGGCGTGCGAGGCTCGACCGCCGGCCGCGAGCGCAGCACGACGCGTAACGTCTTGGTCGTCACGCAGGTGGCGCTCGCGCTGGTTCTCGTCGTGAGCGCCGTGCTCATGATCCGGACGTTCCAGGCGTTGCGCGACGTCGAGCCCGGATTCGTGGACCCTGCCACGATCCAGACGGTGCGAACGTGGGCGCCGAACCAGATGGGTGCGCCGCAATACAGCCGCGTGCAGCGCGCGATCCTAGACGCGATTGCGGCGCTTCCCGGCGTGGCCTCCGCCGGTTTCACGAGCGTGCTGCCGATGGAAGGCCAGCCGTTCGCCGGCAGTGCCCCCGTGCCGATCGAAGATCGGCCCGTGGCGGCCGGAGACACGCCGCCGAATCGCAGAACGAAATTAGTGTCGCCGGGCTATCTGGAAGCCATGGGCACGCGGATCATCGCGGGACGCGACCTTACCTGGGCCGATCTCGAGACGGGCGGCCGCGTGGCGCTGATCTCGGAGGAGTTCGCCCGCGAGCTCGGCCCTACCCCCGCCGACGCACTCGGCAAGCGTATTCGCCCGCCGATCGGCAGCGACGATTGGCGCGAAGTCATCGGAGTGGTCGAGAGCGTCAAGGAGGACGCGCTGTACGAGCAGGCGCCGAGCATCGTGTACTGGCCGGCGTTCATGGAAAACGCTTTCGGTAATGAGACGAATGCGTTCCCGGCTATGGCGTACGTGGTACGCAGCGACCGCACGGGCACCGCGAGCTTCAACAACGAGATCCGGGAAGCGATCTGGTCAGTGAACCGCGATGTTCCGATCGCGCTCGAGCGCACCATGGAAACGCTCTACGCGGAGTCGCTCGCACGAACGTCGTTCGCGCTCGTGATGCTGGCGATCGCGGGCTCGATGGCTCTCGCTCTGAGCATCATCGGCATCTACGGCGTCATCGCGTACGTCGTTGTGCAACGCACGCGGGAGATTGGCATCCGCATGGCGCTCGGCGCAGAGCGCGGCGATGTTCGAGCGATGTTCCTGCGTCAAGGTCTTACGCTGAGCGCCGTGGGTCTCGCGATCGGTCTCGTGGCCGCGCTCGCGCTGACGCGTCTCATGTCGTCGCTGCTTTTCGGCATCGAATCGACGGACGTCGCGACCTACGTCGCGGCACTCGGCATCATTCTCGCCGCAGCGGCGCTCGCGACTTACCTACCAGCTCGGCGCGCGTCGGCAATCGATCCCGTGGAGACGCTGAGCACGGAGTAGCCAATGGTCCTAACCATTTTCCGCAACGTTCGCCACGCGCTACGAGTGCTCGCTCGCGCGCCCGGCTTCTCGCTGACGGCCATCGCCACGCTCGCGCTCGGTATCGGCGCGGCAACCGCGATGTTCACGATCGTGAACAGCGTGCTGCTGCGCCCGCTGCCGTTCGGCGACGCGAATCGCGTGGTCGCCCTCTGGACGCGCTTCGAGGCGCCGAGCGGCTTGGACTTCGCGCAGTTCCCGCTCGCCGGGCCGGAGTTCATCGACTACCGGGCGCAGACGCGCGCGCTCGAAGAGGTAGCCGCGTTCAACCGCGCCGTGACCACATTCACGACCGACGACGCTGCCGCGCAGCCGACTCGCGGCTTGAATGTGGTCGGCACCGCGAACCTGTTCACGACGCTCGGAGTGCAGCCCGCCATGGGGCGAACGTTCCGCGAGGGCGAGGATCAACCGGGCGCGGGATGCGTGGTCGTGCTGAGCCACGGCCTGTGGCTCGACGCGTTCGGCGGCGATCCGAGCGCGGTCGGGCGCACCGCGCGATTGGACGGCACGCCGTGCGAGGTCGTCGGCATCATGCCGGCGGGTTTTGTGTTTCCGGACAGGCTGGCGCGCGTGTGGCGTAATGCAATCGTCGATACCGCCAACCCGCTATGGGGCCAGCGCGGGAGCCACAACTGGTCCGCCATCGGGCGGCTCGCGCCCGGCGCCACGTTCGCCGAGGCGGAAGCCGAGGCGCGCACGTTCGCGGCCAACTGGAGGGAGGCCGACGACCACCATCGAGGGCACTTCGTGTTCTTGCGCTCATACCTCGACGAAGTCGTCGGCAACGTGCGGCCGGAGCTGACAATGCTGCTCGGTGCTGTCGGTCTTGTGTTGCTCGTGATCTGCGCGAACCTCGCGAGCTTGCTGCTCGCGCGTGGCGAAGGTCGCCGGCGCGAGCTCGCCGTCCGTCTCGCGCTCGGCGCTGGCCGCGGGCGGCTCGTCGCGCACATGCTCACCGAGAGCGCGCTACTCGCGCTCGCCGGAGGCGTCCTGGGCGTCACGGCTGCGATCGCATTCCTCGACGGCCTGCTCAGGCTCTATCCTGGCACGCTGCCGCGCGCGGAAGCGATCGCGCTCGACTGGCGCGCGCTCGCGTTCGCGGCCGCGGTCACGGGGCTCACGGCATTGCTGTTCGGCCTCTTGCCCGCGATGCGGGCGAGCTTCACGTCGCCGCAGACGGTGCTGCACTCTCAGACGCGCGGCGTCATCGGCGGCCGCTCCCGGATGATGCGCGCGTTCGTCGTGGCGGAGGTCGCGTTGAGCGTGACGCTCGTCGTCGGCGCCGGTCTGCTGCTGCGCAGCTACGAGAACATTCGCTCCGTCGATCTCGGCTTCGACGCCGAGCACGTGTACACGGTGGGGCAGTCGCTGCCGCTGTCAACCTATCCGGACGCGGCGGCCGTGCGCAGCTTCTTTGCGCCGCTGCTCGAGAGAATCGCCGCACTGCCGGGCGTGGAATCCGCGGGCGCGATCTCGGCGCTGCCGCTCCAGGGCGGGTTCGGAGGTCTCAACGATTTCTTCATCGAGGGGCGGCCACAGCCGCAAGCAGGCGAGCAGGTATGGAACGCCGGCGAGGTGCTGGTCACGCCGGGCTATTTCGAAACGATGCGGATTTCCATCGTTGCGGGCCGGACCATCGAGGCGCGCGACACGCGCGAGGCTCCATGGGTCGCCGTCATCAACGAGGAGGCCGCGCGCCAATACTGGCCCGACGAGGATCCGATCGGCCGGCGTATCGACTACGCGTCGCTGCAGCCTGGCGCGCCGCCGCAATGGATCACGATCGTCGGCGTCGTCGAGACTACGCGCGCGGGTGGCGCGGACGGCGTGGACCGGCCGCAGATTTTCATGCCGCATGCGCAGATGCCGCGCAACTTCGGCGGCCGGTTTATGTCGATCGTGGTGCGCACCCCGGGAGATCCGGCCGCCGTTGCCGCGCCGGTGAATGTCGCCCTGCGCGAGGCGGATCCCGCGTTGCCGCCGATCGGCGGCCAGCTGATGCAAGACCTCGTGAACACGAGCGTCGGTCAGCCGCGCTTTACATCGCAGCTCGCCGCGTTCTTCGCCGTCGTGGCGCTGCTGCTCGGCGCGCTCGGGATTCACGGTGTGCTGTCGTACGTCGTCGCGCAGCGCGTCGGCGAGCTCGGCGTGCGGCTCGCGCTCGGCGCGCGGCCGGCCGAACTGTTGCGACTGGTCGTACGGCAAGGCATGTGGCTCGCGTGCATCGGCGTGGCGCTCGGCGCCGTTGCGGCATTGGCCGGTGCACGCGCGCTGCGCGGGCTGCTGTTCGGCGTCGGCCCGAACGATCCCGCGAGCTTCGTTATCGCCATCGCGGTGCTCGGTGCCGCGGCGTTTCTCGCATGCTACGGGCCGGCACGCCGCGCTGCGCGCGTCGATCCGATGACGGCGTTGCGCGCGGAGTAAGCCCAACGGTTAGTTCATCGCGCTCGCGCGCCGATCGTCCAGCACGCGGCCATGAAGCGGACGTCGGCGCCGTGCACATACGGATCGAACGCGGCGAGCACGGTGTCGATGACGCGCGAGCGCGTCTTTTCGTCGAGCTCCGGCAGCACTCGGCCGAGCGGCCCGAGCCGCGTGATATACGGCCCCAGCTCGGTCTCCGGCATCGTGCAGGACACGTCGAGCGGCTGGATGTCGATCTCGGCCCAGCCGCTCTTCTCGAGGATCGAGGTGACGCGGCCCCGATCCGCGAAGCCGAACTGCCCGGGTTCCTCAGGGCGCCGCGCGGGCATCTCGGGAAGGAAGGGCGCCGCGGCGCGCTCGGCCGTCGTCATGAACGGATTATCCGCAGGGCTACGCCACGCGATGACGTGCAGATCTGCTTTGGGCGCTGCCGCGCGCCGCAGGTTCGCAAACGCGCGGACGGGGTCGTCGAAGAACATCACGCCGAACCGCGAGACGATCATGTCGAAGCTCGCGGGCTCGAACGCATGCGTCTGCGCGTCGGCGCAGATGAAGCGCGGCGGCACGCTTTCGCGCTCGGCACGTTGCTTCGCGAGCGCGATCATCGGCTCCGAGATATCGATGCCTACGGCGGAGCCTTTGGGTCCGAGCTGCCGCGCGATTGCGAGCGTCGTGCTGCCCGTGCCGCAGCCGATGTCGAGCACGCGCTGCGCGCGCCGAGCGGCGACGGCTTTGACGAGCAGCGCTTCGAACGGCTCGAGCACTCGATCGAGCGTTTCCTGCAGCTCGACCCAGGCGCGTCCGGCGGCGTCGTTCCACAGCGCGATCTGCTCTTCGTTCGTTCGGTGTGTGGTGTCCACGATTCTGTCCTCCTTGGAAATGCAGCAGCACAAACGTCTCAGTTGAGAGACATCGCCGAATGGCATAGCGTACAACCACAACCAAGGGGGGCGACGCATGGCCATTGCCTTCGCCGGACGCCGCGCAGACGGCGACAAGATCTATCTCTTCGCACCAGATCGGACGACCAAAGTCCGCGACGTGCGCTGGGGCGACGCGCTGAACATCCTCGAGCACACCGCGGAAGGCTGGTCGAAAATCAAGTGGGGTGCGGAGCACCTGTTGATCCGCACCGAGCACGTCGTCGCCGAGCGGCCGGTCGAGGTGATCTTTCTCGACGTCGGGCAGGGCGACGGTTGCCTCTACGTCTCCGCCGAAGCGGGCGCCGACGAGCGAATCATGATCATCGACGCCGGCATCGCCGACAACATGCTCGGCTTTCTCAAATGGCGATTCGGCAAGCTCAAGAACGAGTTCCGCTTCCATGCAGCCGTCGTCACGCACCCCGACCAGGATCACTATCAGGGCTTCCAAGGGATATTCGACCACGACAAAGTTCGCTTCGACCGCGTCTACCACAACGGCATCTGCGAGCGCGCGAACGGCGCGGTGCTTGGGCCGACGGACTCTACGGGCAAGTTTCTGAGCGCGATCGTCGCCACGGACGCAGGGATGCGCGCGCTCTACGGCGATCCGGCCGTGCGCGGGGGCAAACGCTACCCGAAGCTTATGCACACCGCGTTCACGAACGGCCGCGTCGACGCGATCGAGATGTTGTCGACGAAGCACGGCAAGAAACACGCGGGGAAGACGTGGGTGCCGCAGTTCGCACCGAACGACGGCCGCTCGAGCACGATCGAGGTGCTCGGGCCCGTTCCCGACGGGACGGCGACGAATCCACGTCTGCGCTGGTTCGGCGAGAAGATCGGCGGCAACGACAAGAACGAGGCCAAGACGAAGAACGGGCACTCCGTGATCTTGCGCCTGACCGTCGGCAACTTGCGCGTGCTATTCGGCGGCGATTTGAACCGGCCGGCCGAGGATCACCTGCTACGCCACTACGGCGGCATCGCCGCGACGGCGCCGCTCGCAAGTGCAGTTTCAACTGCCACGGCGCGGCTCGGCGCCGACGTCATGAAGTGTTGCCATCATGGTGCGGCCGACGTGACCGACGAATTCATCCGCGCCGTCGATCCGCTCGCGTACGTCGTTTCGTCGGGCGACGAGGAAAGTCACGCACACCCGCGTCCCGATCTGCTCGGCCGGCTCGGCAAGCTCGGCCGCGGCAACGCGCCGCTGATCCTCTGCACCGAGATCTTGCGTTCGACGCGCGAGAAGGGCCGCGAGGAGGACTTCAAGGCTCTGCGCCTCCTCGACGATCAGATCGACGCTCTGCCGAACGGGCCCGCACGGCAGGCGCTGCAGAAGACGCGCCGCGAGCTCCAGGATCACATCCGAAGACGCAACGTCGGTGTCTACGGCGCCATCACGTTACGCAGCGACGGCGAGCACATCGAGCTCTCGTTCCGCCTCGAGACGCCGCGCGGAAAACAGCTTTGGCAGGTGTATGCGCTCAACCACGACGCTGCACACGGTTGGGTGCTCGACGAGCCGGGCGGGCACTAAAGTGTGGTCTCCCCAGCGTTGCGGCACGGCTGATTCGGCGATACGGCCCCCCCTAACGCGTAAAGGTTGTTCCGCCTGGCGGTCAATGGCGCGGCAGCTTGGGGTCGAGACGCGCCCGCTCAGCGGCGATCTCGCCGGCTGGCGAAAGCACGTAACGCCGTAGCCGCCATCCGATGTAGAAGCTGCCCGTCTCGCTCGGGTTTTCGGTCACGTTGATGTCCTCGGGCCTCACGTTCTCTTTCACGTGATGCTCGAGAAGCTCCGCGATGGTTCGCTTTTCAGCCGCGTAGATGACGTCCATGTGCCCTCCAATAATGGTGAGCCCGGGCGTAGCTTGCGCGACCGCGGCTTAACGATGGCTGAAGCCCAACACGTCGTCCGCGAGCCATTTCATTTACAAGTTTCTCGGCCGTGCGTCGTCTTATGTCCAGGCGAGACGCTAATTCAGCGTCCCGACCTACTCGCGGCGGCGGGCGTGGTTGGATCGTTTGCCGGCGCTCACGCCAGCCCGAGCAGCGGACACATGATTCGCAGGCCGATCCAAATGATGAATAGCCCGAGCACGTCGAAAATGATTCCTGCGCGCATCATCTTCGGTAGCGGGATGAGGCCCGAGCCGTAGACGATCGCGTTCGGCGGCGTGGACACGGGCAGCATGAAACCGAAGCTCGCGCCGAACACGGCGCCGAGCGCCGGCGGTATCGGATTGATGTCGGATGCCTGCGCAATCGCGATCACGACGGGAATCACCATGTTCGCCGCCGCCGTGTTGCTCGTCGTCTCCGACATCACGATGGCGATGGCGATGGCCGTGAACGTGAAGCCCCACAGCGACGACGTGCCGAGCTGCGCGGCAAACGCTTCGCCCATTGCGCGCGCGACGCCGGTCTCGAACATCAGTGTGCCGAGCGTCAGCCCGCCGCCGAACAGCAGGATCGTGCCCCAGTCGATCTTGACGGCCTCGGCCCACGAGAGCGTGAATTCGCCTTCGCGCAGGCGCACGGGCAAGACGAACAGCAGCAGCGCCGCGACGACGGCCACCACGGCTTCCGGCAGCCGCGCTTCGAGCCAGTCGCTGACCGGAGCGTCGTCCAGGCCGAGCACGGCGAGCACGCCGGGCAGCATCCACAACGCAACCGCGAAACCGAACGCGACGAGCGTGTTGACCTGTCCGCGCGTCCAGGGCCCGAGCCGACTCTGCTCGTGCGCGACGTGCTCGCGCATATCGGTCCCGAGCGAGCCGGCGCTCGAGCCGTCGGCGGCACGACCGGGCGCCGGCGCGTCGCGATGCAGGCGATGCAGCAACAGGAACAGTGCAGCCGCCATCGCGACGAGCATCGGCACGGCCAGTACCATCCAGGTCGGAAAGCCAATGTCGACGCCGACGGCGTTGCGAATCATCCCGATGCCGATCAAGTTCGGCGGGGAGCCGACCGGTGTGCCTATGCCGCCGATGCACGCGGCGTAGGAGATCATCAGCATCATGCCGGTCGCGAACGGCCACGGCCGCGACCCGAGTGGGCCGCCGTCGCCGCGCGTGCGGTGCAGCGCAGCGAGAATGCCGATACCGATCGGCATCATCATGGCCGTCGTCGCCGTGTTGCTGACCCACATCGAAAGAGCGGCCGTGACGAAACCAAGCCCCGCGAGCATTCGTGCGGGCGAAGCGCTGACCCAGGCGATCGAGAGGAACGACAGCGCGATGCGCCGGTCGAGCCCGTGAACCGCCATCGCGCGCGCCAGCATGAAGCTGCCGATGAAGAGGAACACGATCGGGTCCGCGAAGTACGAGAACACCTGCCTCGCCGGCGCGACGCCGAGCGCTATGCAGAGCACCGCGCCGAGCAGCGCCGTGACGGGCAGCGGCAGCGTCTCGCAGATCCAAAGCACGACCACGGCGGCAAGGATCGACGCCATCATCTGGCCCTGCGGCCCAAGGGCGCCGCTGGTCAGATGGACCGCTGCGAACGCCAACGGCGCGAGCACGACGCCGGCCGCGCGCCTGCGCCGCTCGAAGGCGGCTTCGAGCGCGGAGGTGGTCTCGGCGGGCTGCGCGTCTGTCCGCGTATCACCCGAAGCTTGGCGTTGCGGCACGGTTGAGTGGCTTCAGTCGTCGACGAGCGCAGTCCAGTTCAGGATCACGGTGATCGGGAACGACCTTTCGGCGCGTTCCGCGACGCCGGCGGTCCGGAGCAGCCGCTGACCGTCGCGCGCGACGTCCCACTGAAAAGGCGCGGGCGCACGCGACACGCGAACGGCCTTGCCGACCTCGAAGGCCGGTTCCGTTGCAACCTCCACGCGGACGATCGAGTCGTTCGCGTCGAAGTAATAGAGCTCGCGGCCGTCGGGCGACCAGCGGGGCGCCCAACCGCCGTTTGCGGAGATCTGCCATTTCCCCGCTGCGGAGTCCGCGAACGGCTGTACGACGACCTCGCAGATGCCGGACTCGAGCGTGACGTAGGCGAGCAAGCGGCCGTCCGGTGAGAGTACCGCCGAGTGCTCGTCGAACTGCGTCGCGGCGAAGGCATAAGGCTCGGCGCCGTCCGACCTCGGCAGCACCCAGATGTCGCGATCGCACCCGACGCATGAGTCCCGCTCGTAGACGATGAACCGGCCGTCTGGAGACCAGTCGCTCACGGCCACGTCGTGCGCGCCTGCGGCGAGCAGCAACTTCTCGGGAAGCGCGCTGTCCGCCCGCTTCTCGTAGATCGCGCGGCCGCCTTCCCGATGCGCATCGAACACGATCGAGCCACCGTCGGGCGACCACAACGCGCCTCGCTCCGCTTGCGGGTTCGACGTCAGGCGCGTGCGTGCACCGCGCTCGAGATCCAGTATCCAGACGTCGGGCGGGCTGCCTTCGTCGTACACGATCTTGCGGGAATCGGGCGAGAGCCGGAAATTGCGGGGCGCGAGCACCGGCGATGCGGCCGTCGTGGTCCCGTCGCGATTCACCCACAGCAACGGCAAAGGCCGTGCCTCCTTCGCGATGGCTCGGTAGATCAATGTTTGGCCGGCTACGTCGAAGGCGCTCGTATCGATGCTGTCGCCGTAAACCAAATCATCGGCAATCTGCACCGGTGGCCCCGTGAGCTCGAGCGCACGCGCGTCGAACTTGCGTGCGTACAACGCGCGCTCTTGTGAATAGACGATGTAGCCGGGCTCGACGTAGATCGCGCGCGACGCTTCGAGCAGCCGCCGCGGGCGCTCCTCCGGATCGAGCGAAGCGACGTAGATCGCGCCTTTCCTCCAGTCGACGTTCGTCGCCTTGTAGAGGAGGTGCTTGCCGCCGGGCAAGAACTGCGGCGCCGAGTGCGCCGTCTCGCCCGCTACCGGATCGAGCGTCGTGACCGGGACGGGCTCGCCGCCGGCGGCGGACACGCGATAGATGACCTTCTCGGTCCCGTACAGGATGGTTCCGTCTGCGCCCCACGCGCCGCGGCGGTAGAACGACAAGCCGTCGACGATCGTCGTGGTGAGCCCGCCGGCGACGTCGACGCGCTCGAGCGTGTGCGCCGTTCGATACGCGATCTCGGCGCCGTTGGCCGACCAGAACGGATACGACTTCTCGGAGAGACCCTCCGTGCCGAGCACGACTCGAGCCTCGAGCGAGCCGAGCGGCCGGATCCAGAGGGCGCTGCCGCGCTCCGCGTCGCCGATATAGGCGATCTGCGTGCCGTCGGGCGACACGGCGAGGTTCAGCGGATTCAGGGTCCTCGCGCTCTCGATCTGGTAACGGACTGCGTGCGGCGCGGTTGCCACCGGCTGGTCCCGCGAGAAGTGGCTCGCGGCGAGCGTGGCCGCTGCCGCGATTGCGACGGCGCCGGCGTAGCGCAGCGCGGTGCCAGGCATTCGAGCCTGACGGTGCATGCCGTGCGCGCTGCTCGGTAGCCCCACGGCGGGTGCCGGCACCTCGGCGTCCCGCGCACGCCGCGAAACCGTCGCGACGAACCGGTAGCCCCGGCCGGGCACCGTCACGATGAACCTGTGGTCGTCCGGCGTTTCGCCGAGCACGCGCCGCAGCACCGAGATCGTCTTGTTGAGGTTGTTCTCCTCGACGACGAGGCCCGGCCAGATCCCCTCGATCAGCTCCGACTTATCGAGCGGCTCGCCGGCGTGCTCGACGAGATAGAGCAGGGCGTCGAGCACCTTCGGCTTCAGCGCGATCGGCTGGCCGTCCTCGCGCGACAGCACGCGGCGAAGCGGATCCAGGCGGAAGCCGCCGAACTCGTAAACGTGCATCGCGTCGCGCTCCGTCATCGCCCGGAAGCCAGAAAGAGCCAGGTTACGCCGGAACAATCCGGGCCACGACAAAGATCGGTCACACCGCCTGCCGCAATTCTACGCGCCCCGAATTCCCAGGCAATTCGTCGGAGCGTTCAGAATGCGAGCAGGGACCCAGCGCGTGACCTTCTTGTTGATCGCCGCAACCACTACGGGCTGCGCGACGCCGCCCACTGGACCGCCCGGCATCGTTCTACGGGTCGCCGACGGCACCGTGTGGATCCGCACCGAAGAGATCGGCCGTTTTCAGTGCGAAAAAGGGCTACTGACGTGCGACGACGCGGGCGGGCGGCTATCGCAGCGGCGCTGTCGTTGCCTGCAATAGCCGCCGGTTCGGCCGAATGATAGGCGGACTCATTGACCGAGCCGCGGTGGAGCCACTAGAGGTGGATCAGGCCGCGCTTGTGCGCAATGGCGACGGCTTCCGTGCGGCTCATGGCGTCGAGCTTTGTGAGGATCGCCTTGACGTGCGTCTTCGCGGTGCCCTCGGTGATCGTGAGCTGCCGCGCGATGTCCTTGTTGCTGCGCCCTTGCGCGAGCAGCTGAAGCACGTCGATCTCGCGCTGCGTGAGCGTAGGCTTGCCCATTCGCTGCAGCGCTTTGACGGCAACGGCCGACGACGTGTACTGGCGTCCCTCGCCTAAGGTCCGGATGGCCGACAGGATCTCCTGCCGCCCGGCGTCTTTCAACAAGTAGCCCATCGCGCCCTGAGTCAGGCAGCGGAAGATATCCTCGTCGCCGTCGTGCGTCGTCATGATCAAGATGCGCGCGTTGGCGTGCTTCGCTATGACTTCCTCGACGACCGCGACGCCGTCCTTCCTCGGCATTCGCAGGTCGAGCACCATGACCTCCGGCCGGTGGCGCTCATACAGCGTTACGGCCTCCTCGCCGTTCTCCGCTTCGGCGACGACCTCCATGTCTTGCTGCTGATTGATGATGGCCGCGAGCCCGTCGCGCACGACCGGATGGTCGTCGGCGAGGATCAGGCGCAGCTTTGATGCGCCGGTCATGCGGAGATCTGCTTCGGTATACGCACGACGACCGACGTCCCCGAGCCTCGACGGCTGCGGATGCTCCACTCTGCGCCGATAGCCGTTGCACGCTCTCGCATGCTGGTCAGACCGAATCCCTCTTGTGCCGAAGTCTCGGGATCTTCGGGTAGACCGGCGCCGTCGTCCGCGACCGACAGCGCCCAGTGTGTCTCGTCATCCGTCATCGAGATGCGGATCGTCTGCGCCTGAGCGTGTCTCACGGCGTTGCTCACCGCTTCTTGAGCGATTCGCAACAGCTCGTGCTCATGCTCCGGCGTGAACCGCGTCGTCCAGGCGCTGCCTTCGAGAGTGGTCGTGATCCGGCCCGGAACCGTCGAACGCTCCGCGAGCTCGCGCAGCGCGGACTCGAGGCGTCTGCAACGCGACGGAGCAGGCCGTAGTGCCATCGCCGAGCGGCGCGCTTCCGCGAGCCCTTCGCGCGCGAGGTTCGCGATGCGCTCGAGCAGCGCGGCGTGCGGCCCGGAGCCTTCATCCGCAGGCTGCTCGACAGCGCCGAGCTGGAGCAGGATACCCGTGAACGCCTGCGCGATTCCGTCATGAATCTCTTGTGCGATGCGGTTGCGCTCGGCGAGCACGGCCACATCACGCGCGGCGTCCGTTCTGCGCGCGAACTCGATGGCGACCGTGGCGGCGTGTGCGAGCCCTACGAGCACCTCGCTTTCGCGAAGCCGTTCTTCGATCGGCCGCTTGAAGCTCAGCACCATGAAGCCGACGACGCTCGCGCCGAAGACGAGCGGAAACACCAGCACGCCGGTGTCGTCGAGCCGGCGGTGATGCTCGATCATCTCCGGCCACGCGCACGCGACGCGGTCGGCCAAGTCGAAATACATCGGCGTCCATTTTCGGTCGCCCGCTCTGCTCGGGGGGCCGGCGCCGAACGGATGCTCGACTGTCAGCGGCAGCGTCGCGGGATAGGGCGCAGGCTCCAAGCAGCCGTCGCGCATGCACGCGAGCACGCGCCATTCGTCGTGTGCGGCATCGCGGACGACCACGGTTCCGGCCGCAGCCTCGACTCGCTCTGCCGCTTCGAGGAGCACGTGCCCGCCGAGGAAAACGCCGAGCTCCGTCTCGCCGGCGAGTTGCTCGAGCTTGCGGAGCACTGCGGCCTTGTCGTTGACCAACGCGCGCTCGCGCTCGCGCCGCACTGCGTCGACCAATCGCTCGCGGTGCAGGGCGGCGCCGATCACGCCGGCGGCCGTCTCGAGCGCCAATAGCTCGGCCTCGCCGATCGCGCGCCGTTCGCCGTGAGAGACGAACCCGACGACGCCGACGAAGTCGCCGCCGACGAAAATTGGAACAAGGGCCTTCGTGTCGTCGGAATTGCCAAAGGTCCGTGGCACCGCCGCGTCCGAGGAGGCCTCGTAGCACAAGACGGCGCGACCGCAGCACGCGTCCGCGGAGAATCCCGGGTGGTGCTTGTTCAAGCTCTCGACCGATACAGTCTTCGGTAGTGGCGCTCCATTCGCTGCCGCGCCCGCACCCTGCGCGGACCATTCGCTGGCGACGACGAGCTGATCGCAATGATCGGAGTCCGTCGGCTTCAGCAACAAGAGCACGCGGTCGACGTCCGCTGCCTCACCGACGAGCTGCAACACCTTTGGCACGACTGCCATGACGTCGGGGGCCTGAAGCAGCAGCCGGCTCGCAGCCGCCGAAGCCGCGAGCAGGCGCTCGCGCCGCGCGGCAGAAGCGAGCGCCTCCGGCGCCGTAGCGCACTCGGCAGTCTGCGCTGTCGCGCCAACCAGTGGCGCCGACGCCGGCGTCTCGAACCAACTATCGTTGGGTAGATGGATCGGAGTCGTCATGGGTCGGAGTCTAGCTCGACCCGAATGGCGCTGGGCACCTCCTCTATCGAGGGGGCTGCCCGTTCTACCCCTTTCGAGAGAGAGACCGGCCGGTTGCCTGGCTTCCATCACGGTGATCGCGGGCGGTTTCCGCTGGGTTTGCGTCATCGTTTCTTCGTGACGTGGGGTGCTGCTGCTCATCGGCGCGCGAGCGCGCGCCGGAAGGTCAGCGTTCCGAAGCTGGCCTCTCTGTCTTGAGTCTCGTACTCCTTCGTGCGGTACACGGTTCCGAGCGTGGCGTGCCATTCGCGCCAGTCGAGCGCCACGCCGACCGTGAGCTCGGCGACGTAAGGCTCGCGCTCGACGCTCGCGCTGTCGCGCCAGGTGTTGCCGTCGAGCGTGATGTCGTGGAGCACGACGCGTGCGTCGACCGCGATGAAACCGTGGACCGTCGGCCGGCTCGGCGATCCGCCCCAGCGCGTGGGCGCCGTGTCTTGGCCGTATGCAAGCGTCGTCGCCGTGCCGAAGTTGTCCGGCAAGCTCTTTCCGAACCGCAGCTCCGCGCCCGAGTTGGCGAAAGTCGCGAGGTTACCGACGCTGCCGCCGTAGTGAATGGTGACGTCGCCGAACCTGCGCGCGGGTTTGATGTCCCAGCGCTGGAAGCGCTGGTGCAGGATTCTGAGCACCAGCTCGTCGTTGAGCTGATGATCCCAGCCGAGAAATCGATCGGCGCGGACCGCTCGGTGGACCATGCGCTGCGTCTGCTCCGCGAGAGCGGACGGCCCCACGATGCCGACCTCGATCGACGTCGACCGCAGCGAATGCGAGTCGCGGCCGTTGTAAGTGAGGCCAGCGAACAGTAATCCGGCATAGGGTCTGTCACGAGGGTCGGGCTCCGTGAGGCTCCAGTCCTCGGGCGTGAACATGCGCTGGCCGATCGTCCACGCAACGTTGTTCTCTTCGAATCCCTTCGGTTGCAGCCACTTAAGGTTGCGGTTGGCCCAGCGCAGGCTCGGCGCGAATGCCGCGTTGTCGAAGCTCTCCACCGTCGCCGACGTGGCTCCGATCTGCACGCCACTCGTGTAGTCGCGGTCTGTGCCCGTGAAAAGGTCGTTGTCGATCCGGAGGATCAGATTGTTCGTATCGTCGCCTTGCGCGACGGCCGCGGTGAGCACTGCAGCTGCCAACAGCAGCTGTCTTGCTCGTCGCAATGCCTTGCCCGTCATTTTCCTGCTCCCTAACGATGGCGTTCACGCTACGCGGCACGCGCGCGGGATTCGTCGCTCGGCGGGGAGAAGCGCGGTCGCGATTAACGACGACTCGCCGCTATCTCGTTAGGGAGAGAGAACGGCGTTTCGCGAAATCTCCTCCGAAAGGCAGAGACGCTCGTCACTCCGACGCGCGAGTCGCGTGGAGCTTTCGAGCGATGCTCGGCCAGGCGTGAGGCCGCTAACGTTGCTCCGAACGCATTAACGGGAGAGCTGTGTCATGAGCAAGCCGAAGATCGGGATCATTCTTTCAACGACGCGCGAGGGTCGGTTCGCCGCCAAGGTGGCCGACTGGCTCCTCGAGATCGTAGCGGCGCGCAAAGACTTGGCGTTCGAGCTCGTCGACCTGCGCGACTACCCGCTGCCGTTCTTCGACGAGCCGAAGTCGCCGTTGTGGGAGCCGGCCAAGAACGAAGTCGCGCGGCGCTGGACGAGGAAGGTCGAGAATTTCGACGCGTACGTCTTCGTGACCGCGGAGTACAACTTCGGCATTCCGGCTGTGCTGAAGAATGCCATCGACTACGTTGCGCACGTCTTCGCTCGCAAGCCCGCGGCCTACGTCGGCTATGGCGGTGTCGGCGCGGCGCGCGCCGTCGAGCAGCTGCGCCTCATCAACATCGCGCAGCAGATGGCGCCGCTGAAATCAGCAGTGCACATCGGCGGCGCCGACTTCGTCGATGTGCTCTTGCACGGCAAGTCGCTCGCCGAAAAGCCACATCTCGTGCCGAGCGTGAACGCGATGCTCGACGAGCTCGCATGGTGGACGCACGCTTTGACGCAAGCGCGATCGGCCGATGCGCCTGCCTTGTTGCGCACCGCGCGCGGAGCCTAAGCGGAGATCACTCGAACCAGCTTGTGATCGCTTCGAGCTCCTGACCCGTCAACGCGCCGGCGGCCCGCTGCAGACGCAGCACGTTCAATGCGTAGTCGTAGCGGCTGCGGGCGTACGCCGTCTCGCTCTGGCGCAGGTTGCTCTGCGCCGTGAGCACATCCACCGTGGTCCGCGTTCCAACCTCGAATCCTGCGCTGGTCGCCTTGACCGCGTTCTGATTCGACCGCACGGATTGCTCGAGCGCCCGAGCGCGCGAGATCTCGGAGACCACGCCGACGTAGGCCGCGCGCGTCTCGGCGTTGACCCGACGCGCGACACGTTCGAGATCCTCGCGGACGGATCGCTGCGCTTCGCTATCGCCGCCTGCGATCTCGGCGCGGATCCTCGTCGACGCCAGCGCGGGGTTCCGCTGCATGGCCGTCTCGATCCATGCCTCCGCGTTGCTGGGATTCGGCGCAGCCAAGGGCAGATCGTCGACGAGCGGCCTAAGCTGACCGACGGGCTCACCGACGACCTCGCGCAGGGCCTGCTGCATTTCAGCGACCGCGCGCTGCGCCGTGAGCGCATCCGCGACTGCCTGATCGAAACCCGCGCGTGCTTCCACTACGTCCGTGATCCCAATCAGCCCGACCTCGAAACGGCGCTCCGTCTGTTCGAGCTGCCGGGAGCGCGTCTCACGCCCCGCTTCGTGAAGCGCGAGCGCATTCTCGGCGGCGAACACGCCGAAGTAGGGCTCGGCGACGCGGATCAGCAGCGCCTGCCGCGCGGCCTCGTAGTCGGCCATTGCCTGCGCGACGGCGTTGGGCGCCTGCGGCCGCGCCTCGGCGAGCGCGCGATACTCGGCCTCGGCCTCGCGCACGGTCCGATTGTTCGCGAGCGCGACCTGGTAGACGTCGAGTAGATTTCGCGCTGCCGCTGTCTCCCGTGCGAGCGGCCCAGGTATCTCCTGCGTGAGCGGCCCAGGTGTCTCCTGCGCGAGCGGCGCAGATGTCTCCTGCGCGAGCGGCGCAGATCTCTCCTGTGCGAGCGGCCCAGATGTCTCCTGCGCGAGCGTAACCGTGCCCAGCAGGGCCGCGGCGAGCATTGCGAGCACAGCCGCGCTGGCTGATGCGGTGCACGAGCCGGGACGGCCGACTCTGCCGTCGAGGATCTTCGCGATGCGGGTGGGCAGCGCGCTGCCGGGCATCGGCGTGCCGACCAGGTGTGACACGGGTCGACGGCCGGACATGCGCGCGAGTTCGAGCAGCTGCTCCGCGTAATCCGCCGGGCTGTGGCCGCGTGCGAGCACAGCTGCGTCGCACGCCTCTTCGGCCAATGCCGCGAGGTGCCGCTCGAGCCACCACGCGAGCGGGTGAAACCAAAAGACCGCGCGGTTCAGCAGCGCGAGCCATTGCACGAGCGGATCGCGCCGGGCTCTATGGGCGTGCTCGTGATCGAGCACGACGGCGAGCCGCGTCGCAGACCATCGCTGCCAATCCTCAGGCAACAGGATCCTGGGCGCGAGCAAACCGAACGTGAACGGCGTTGCGATGCGCGCGCTCGTGAGCAAGCCATCGACGACGGTCGCTTCGCGCGCGAGCAGGCCCACGCGCACCGTGCCGATTGCGAGCCGCGTGAGCAACGCTGCGGCTCCGGCGAAATAGACTGCGAGCAACCAAGCTCGCCAGTTCCACGAACGCGCCGGCAGGAGCTCTATCGCCGCTTCGCTCGTCGCAAACTCCAGCGGAGCCATCGCCACCTCAATAGGATCCGATCGAGGCGCGACGGGTTCCGACGCTTCTGAGTAAGTTGGCGGCAGGACACGCAGCGACACATCGGGCGCGTAGGCGATCGAGAGAGGCAGCGCGAGCATTGCCACCGTTACCACCGTCCAGACGCGATGCCGCACGGCCGCCGCGCGCACGCGCAACGACCAGAGCGCAACTAGGACGGCAGCGGCGATGAACGTCGCGCGCAGGGCCGCTTCGAGCAAAATGTCGAACATCATGGGGACTCCTTCCGGCGCCGGGATCGCACGAAGCGCTCCAGCCGCTCGAACTCCTCGTCGGTCAGCATCTTGGCGTCGACCATCCCGCTGACGAGCTCTTCGACGGACCCTTGGCAGAAGCGGTCGATGATCTGCCGCACCGCGCGGGCCGCGAGATGCCCGGGCGGCTCGGCGGCGCGATAGAGGTACGCACGGCCCTCGGCCTCGTGCGAGAGGTAGCCTTTCTGCTCGAGTCGGCGCAGCAGCGTGCGTACCGTGGTTTCTTTGAGGTCGTACTTGCGCGCGACGATCCGGTGGACATCCTCAACCGAGCTGCGAGTGCCGCTCCAGACGGCCTTCATGACGTTGCTCTCGAGCTCGGTGAGCGGCGCCCGAACGCGCGCTTTCTTGTTGCTACGCTGTGTCACGGTACATTGTGTACCACATCGCGATTCGTCTTCGCAAGCGCAGCAATCGATACTCCGTATCGCTAGTTGTCCCGAAGCGCCGCCATCGGGTCGACGCGCGAGGCGCGCACGGCCGGGACGAACGCTGCCGCTGCCGCGACGATCAGCACGATGACGATGACAGCCGTCAGCGTCGCCGGATCCGTGGGCGAGACGCCGTAGAGCATCGTCGACAGGCTGCGCGACGCGGCGAACGCGAGCGCGAGGCCCGCGAGACAGCCGACGCCGACGACGCGCAATGCCTTGAGCAGAAAATGCGACGTGATCGCGGACTGCCCGGCGCCGAACGCGACGCGCAGGCCGATTTCTCGCCTTCTCAAGCTCACGACGTAGCTCAGCGTCCCGTACATGCCGAGCGACACGAGCAGCAGCGCCGCACCGGCAAAGAGCGCCGTCACGGCCGTGCGCAGCCGGTCGGCGGAATACTCGTTGCCGATGCGTTGCTCGAGCGGTATGACGTCGTAGATCGAGCGCTGCGGCTCGAGCTCTGCGAGGCGCGCTCGAACGGTGTTGACCATCGTCATCGGGTCGTTCGTCGTGCGCACCAGCAACGCCAAAGGCGGATACGCGACGGTCGTGGCGCAGCTGTATAGGGTCGGAACGGGCTCGCGGTCGAGCCCGAATTCGCGCGCGTCCCCCGCGACGCCGACGATTCGTGACGCGTTTCTGCCGCCGGCCGTTCGCAGGACCAACCCGATGGGCGGGCGGGGGGACAAGTAACGGGAGACGAACGCTTGATTGACGACGACCTCCTGGATGGCGCCGCCCGCGGGCCGGCGGCACGTCTCGCCGACGAGCAATGGAATGGCCATCGTGGCGAAGTACGATGACGAGACGACACGTGACTCGGACAAGGGACGTACATCGGCCTCGCCGCCGTCGGCCAACTCCCACTCCGTAGCGCCGAATTGAAAACCCGTTCCGTCGTCGAGGACGCCGGGCACGGGCGATGACGCCGCTGTCCCTTCGACGCCCGGCAGCGTAGCCAGCTCCTCGAGCATGCGCTCGACGCTCTGAATGCGGCTTTCGAAGCTTTCGGCGAACGATCCCGTGATGCGAAACGTGAGGACGTTCGTCGGATCGAAACCCGTCTCGACGCGCGAAAGCTCCTGGAAGCTTCGAATCAAGAGTCCCGCGCCTGCGAGCAGCGCGACCGAAAGCGCGACCTGCACGCCGACGAACGTCCAATGCAGCGAGTGCCGCCTCGAGATCTGCGAACGGCTTGCCTCGAGCACCGTGCGGGCGCTCGTCTCACGCGCGTTCTGAATCGCCGGCGCCAAGCCGCACAAAAACGTCACCGCGACGACGAGCGTCGCCGTGAAGACCAACGTCGTGCCGCCGAGCGTGATGTCGTCGAGCCGCGGAAAGTTCGGCGCCAGGGCGCGAAAGACCAACCTGAAGCCGTTGGCGACGAGCAGGCCGAGAACCGCTCCGACGCCGGCCAAGATCGCCGTCTCGGTGAGCATCTGGCGTATCACCGACGCTTTGGACGCGCCGAGCGCGAGGCGAACGGCGAACTGCGGCTGCCGCTCGGCCGCCCGCGCCAGCAACAGCGCTGCGATGTTGGTGCAGGCGATCAACAGCAGCACGGACACGGCGCCGAAGAGCAACCATAGCGACGCGCGAACGGACCCCACCGTCGTCGCCTCGAGAGAGACGACGTCGACACCCACTTCCCGATCCGTCGCGGGATACTCCTCGGCAAGCTGCGCTTGAACCCGTCGAAGGTCGGCTTGTGCCTGCTCGACGGTGACGCCGGGCTTCAGGCGGCCGAAGGACGTGAACCACGCGTTATTTCGATTGAGCACGAAGGGCTGATAGGTCGTCGCGCCCCAGACTTCGACGTCGGGGTCCGGAAACGCGAAGGTGGCCGGCATCACGCCGACGATCTCGGCTGTCTGATCGCCGGAGCTGATGATCCTGCCGAGGACGCTCGGATCGCGGTTGAAGCGCCGCTGCCACAACGATTCGCCGATCATTGCGACGGGCGCGGCATTGGCTTCGTGATCGGCTGCGACGAAGCCGCGGCCGAGGATCGGTTCGATGCCCCAGACTTCCATCATGCGTCGGCGATACACCGGCCACCCTGATGCTTTCAGGGATATCGGCACTGGCGTCCGCGGCGTTTTGCGTCGTGTAGCCCATGAGCGCTTCGAACGTCGAGCTGCGCTCGTTCCACTCTTCGAGACGAACGGGTGCGACGTTCGCGACCGTCGCACGCTCTCGCGTCTGGCGCACGCTGACGAGACGGTCGGCGTCGGGGAAGGGCAACGGCTCGAGCAATACGGCCTCGACGGCCGTGAACACGGCGCTGCTCGCGCCGATTCCGAGCCCCAGCGTGAGGATCACGGTGACCGTCAATCCCGGCGTCCGCGCTGAGCACGCGAAGCGCATAACCGACGTTGCGACGCATGGCTTCGATCGAACCCTGGATCATCGGTCGCCTCCCGAGGGTTGGTCGCGCCGGCGCCGAGCGAACGCGCCCACCCTCTCGTCAACGAGCCGTCAGCGGGGCAAAAGGTTACACGGTAGGTCCAGCGCTGCGGCACGGATGGTCGACGCGTCGAATTTTTTCGACGTAATATCCAGCGACGGCCGGCGCAGAACGGTCAACGGGGAGCTCATGCGCGATCCAAAGTCCTGCGTGCGTCTTTCGTGCCTCGCTGTTGGCGCCGTCGTCACGGCGTGCGCAGGCCCGGACGATTCCGCCGGTTCTCGAATTTCGGGCGATCGCGCGACGAGTCCCGCGATTGCAGCGGCGGCCGCGCCCCGCATCGAAGGGGACGAGTCGATGGCGGCGCTGACCGCAGAAGTCAGGCAACTGCGCATCGCCGTAGAGGAATTCGCTCGAATCCAAACCGAAACCCAAGCGCTGAGCGCGTACTTGTCAGCCCGGCAGGGCCGGCTACTGCAGACCGCGCAGCAACTCGACGCCGTGCGTAAGCAGATTGACGCCGCTACCGCGAGCAGTTCCGACGTCGAAGATCAGTTGGCGCGCTTCGCCGACGAGCTCTCGAGCGCGACCGGTCCGCATCGCGCCGCGATCGAGATGGCCATACGGGCGACCGAAGCGGGGCGAAGCAGCCGAGAGCTCGAGTTGCAACAAGCACGCGCTCGCGAAAACGATCTCTCTCGCACGCTCGCGCTCGAAGAGGATCGCTGGAACGACGCGCTTTCCCGCATGGAGCGACTGGCGCAGTAAAGCGACTGCTGCGCTAGGCCGCTTGTCTATCGCGCCGGCGGTGCAGGGCCGCCTTGGCCCGCGGCCTGGCCACCGACACCCAGTCCGCCCTGCACGGGCCGGCGCTCGCGGATGATCCCCCTCGCTCTATCCGCTTCGAGCGCTCGGTCCTCGGCGCGCTCGGCACCGAGCGACAAGGCGAGCGCGTAGTTGCCCTCGTGGCAGTCGTAGGGGAGCAGGATTCGCCGCCGTCGAGCGGCGTCAGCGGATACGACATGGTGAACGGCCGCGCGTAGGTCACAGGATCGTCCACGGTCATCTGGTACTGCACCATGTCGTCGGCTATGCGTTTGAAGCGTTCGGTGAGCTTCATCTGCGCGCTGTGACGATTGCCGTTGCCATTGACGCCGATGGCGGTTCGATCCGTGAGATTCGTGGTCTCGACCACGAGCTCGTCGCCTTCCCAATGCGCGCGCGAATCCCCGAGATACTGACGTATCGCTTGGTTGATGTGTGGCCGGCCGTCCGTGTAGAGGAGGCGAGTGTCGTGAATCATCTCGTACGTGATCGCCACCACGCCCGGCGCTTGCACGATGCGTGTGCCATTGCCGTAGATCACGCGCAGCGCCGAGCCCGCGATACCGCGCGTGATGCAGCGTTCGTAGCCCGAGAAATCCGTATAACTGTCGAGCGGCCCGTTGCCGTACGTGCCGCGCGGCATGGGTCGCTTCAAGCCCTCTTCTGTGAATGCCGGCAGCCTGCCGTCAGGCGGGTCGACGATCAACGACGTCTGCGGAAGCGCACGGCGCGCAAAGTCACCACGGAAGCTGCTGGTCGCCTCGTTCTCCGCTTGCTCGACACCGCGTGCCACTCGCTCGGCGCGCTCGGTCTGTTCCTGCTCGGTCAGGTACAGCCGGTCGCCGAACTGCTCCGGCCGCGACATCGGGATACCTGCGTTGTCGTCGCTGGACCATACGCCCTGCAAGTCGGGGTCGCCCCACGATGTGCGGGGCGTGACGTACGCAGGCGCGGCTTTGTCGCCAAACGCGGTGATCACGAGCGGCGGAGCGGCCGCCTGCTGCTGGCCTGCGGCGGGATGCGGCGTGAGAGCAACCGCGCCAATGAGCACTCCGAGAGTGCCAAGGGAACCGAGCAGTCGTAGTGCCATCGCGGGGCTCCTGGTCGGTGTGTCGTTCGTTCGGAATGATAGCCCCATTGCGTGCGGACCGCCCCCGACTCCCTCATTGTTCGTCCCCCGGTCCCGCCTTGAGCTGGCGCTCGAGCTCGAGCAACCGGCGAAGCTCGGCGCGCTGCACGCGCACGAACCAAGCTCTCCATGCGAAGAACACCGGCACGCCGATCCATCCGAGCACAATCACGGGCCACGACGCGAGCAGGGCCGTGAGCTCCACTCCGGAACCGAAGAGCTTCCAGAGCACCACGAACAGCAACTGACAGATATAGAGCCAGGCCCCGAACGACGCCGCCCGCAGATTGCTCCGGCAGCGGCGGATCGAGACGTCGATGAACGCCGCAGTCGTTTCTGCAAGCGGGCGCCACGTGCCGCGCGCGAGCCATAGGCTGCCGACCCAGGTCACGAGGATGAAAGCCCAGACTTCGGCCGCGAGCACGATCTCCGCCGGCGATCCGGAATTCAGCGCGCGCGCGATGGAGGCGCCACCGATCCCGATAGTCACGAGAATCGGCGCGACCAGCCCGATGATCTGGAGCCGCGAGCCGCGGGTCACGCGCCGCTTGAGGGCCTCCGCCGAGTCGGTGTCATTGCGCGCGCCTCCCGCCGCCTGCCACTGACGGCGCCACTCCACCAATTCCGTGTCGCTATTCATGGCCGATCCTCGAGCAGTTTTTTCAGTTGTTCGCGAGCGCGGTTCAAGCGCACGCCGACGTTGCTTTCGCTGATGCCGACGACGTCCGCGATCTCCCGGTATTCCATGCCTTCGAGCGCGAGGACGAGGACTTCCCGATGGATCGCCGGCAGCTCGCGAATCGCGGCGAACAAGCGCCGGCGTTGCTGCTCCTCGGCGAGCGCCGCTTCCGCCGTCGCGCTCGGGTCCTCCACGTCGATCTCGCTCTCTTCGAACGAGACGGTGGCGCGCCTTTTCGACAGGTGAGTGATGCAGCGGTTGTGTGCGATGCGAAACACGAATGTGCGTTCCGAGCAGTCGCCGCGAAAGGAAGGCAACGCGCGCCACAGCGCCATGGCTATTTCTTGCAGCAGATCGTCGCGATCGGCGGCGGAGCGCGTGAAGCTTCCGGCAAGGCGGCTCAACGCCGGCCGATTCGCCGCGAGCACCCTGCCGAGTTGCTCCTCGAGTATTTCGCGCGACGATCCGGCCACTGGCATTACCGTCGCGCGGCCGCTAGTTCCCGTAGACGATCGCATCGCGTTTCATCAGTTTGCCGGCGTAGACGAGCGTGAGCACCGTGGCCGCGGCCGTCGTCACGGCGAGCAGCACGGACTCGAGCACCGGGAGCTCTCCCGTGACGAGCCCGAGCTGCAGGAGCACCTGCTGGCCCGCCACCGGCGCGAGGAACCACCAGCCCTCCGCCGACTGCGGGCGGAACGCAAGCCACATGCCGACGCCCATGACGACGAAGATCATCATCGACAAATAGGTGTTGGCTTCCTTCAAGTTGCGGCACATCGTCGAGACGAGGATCTGCAGCGCTGCGGCCGCAAGCGCGAGCGTTACGAGCGCCGGCGCCATCGACAGGAGCGACAACGCTACCGTGCCCGGCGTCGCCGACGCGAATGCGAGCACCGCGCCGAAGGCGACGAGATTGACCAAGAGACCGCCGACGGCGAATAGGCTCGCGGCGAGCCACTTGCCGACGACGATCTCGAAGCGCGACACCGAGCTCATCAAGAGCGGCAGCAGCGAGCGGCGCTCGCGTTCCCCGGCGATCATGTCCATCGCCATGCTCATGCTGCCGCTGAAGGCAGCCACGAGCGCGAACACCGACGCCATGACGGGCAGCATCCGCGCTCCCGCGCCGTTGCCGCCGCTGCCGCCGTTGCCCATTGCAAACAACACGAGCCCGACGACGAGCGGCCCCATCAAGGTGTACAGCGCCGCGGAGATCAGCGCTCGTCCGTCGCGCAGGTGATCGACGAGCTCCTTGGTTGCGACGATCCACGAGCTCTTCAGCATGACGTTTTCTCCGCATTTTCGGTGAGCTTCAGGAAGGCAGCCTCAAGTGTCGCCGTCGCGGTCGCGCGGCAGAGCTCTTCGATCGTTCCTTCTCCGGCGACCGAGCCCTTGGCAATGATCACGACACGATCGCAGAGCTCTGCGACGTCGCCGAGCACGTGGCTCGAAAATACGATGCAGGTGCCGGAATCGCGCAGGGCTTTGAGAAGCCCGCGCAACATTCGCTGCGTCGACACGTCGAGCCCGTTCGTGGGCTCGTCGAGCAACAGGTGCGCCGGATGATGGACCAAGGCGCGGCCGAGAGCGACCTTCATGCGCTCGCCTTGGGAGAATCCCGCGACAGCGCGATCGGCGATTGCCGTGAGCCCGAGCTCCGCGAGCAGGGCTTTGATACGTTCGCCTCGCATCGCCGGCGGCATCCCGCGGAGCTTCGCGAAATACTCGATGTTCTCGCGCGCCGTGAGCCGCGGGTACAAGCCCGTGTGATCGAGCAATGCGCCGAGACGCTCTTGCGCAGCCACGGCATTCACTTGCGGATTCTCGCCGCCGACGTGCATGCCGCCTTCGTCGGGGCGGAGGACGCCGGCGATCATGCGCAACGTCGTGGTCTTGCCGGCGCCGTTCGCGCCGAGCAGACCCGTGATCGCGCGGTCGCCCGCGTCGAATGACAGGTTGCTGACGGCGGCGAAGCCGTCGAACCGCTTGGTAACCCCTCGTACCTGAATCATCGTGAGCCCGCCTGCCGTATCCCCCTTGGAACTGAATCAATAGTCTTGGCGACCCCGGGGTTTCTTACATCGCGCGCGGAATTCGGGCTCGAGCGGAGCTTCGTAATCTTCCCCGGACTTGTCCGTAAAGTCCGCTGGGAGCCCCTGAGTCAGACGCAGATTGTCGAACATGCCGTCGCCTCTGGTCGGCGCCTGCAGCTGGGTTCCTGTTCTGCTTGCTCGGCGGCTGGTGGGTCGCCCGCGGCGCGAGCCGTGCGCATGAGCGCAACGGCGTCGTGCTCGGCGTTGCCGTCGCGGTCGTCGATCTCGCGCTGCTGATCGTCAGCGGCGCGCCGTTCGGTGTGTTGATGGTGTCGTCCGTCGTGAGCCGCGTAGCAGGGGGCTATTGCGGCGGACTGATCGCAAAGCGGCGCGCCCAGCGGTCGCCGTAGTCGAATCGTTGCATTGAGCCCAGTTTCGCGTCTCGCTTGCGGGGCGCGGCGGACGTTACGGTGAATCCCCGTTCACTCGCACTCCGCCTGGGCCTATAGTGAAACCATGTCGCACGCCGCTGCAGATCTACCCCGTCGCCATCGCCTCACCGTGGCCGACTACTACCGCATGGCGGAAGTGGGCATCCTTGCACCCGATGCTCCCGTCGAGCTGATCGACGGCGACATCATCGACATGGCGCCGCCCGGGAGTTTGCACGCCGCCACGGTGGATCGCCTGAACGATGCGCTCGCGCGCGCGGTAGATGACAGGGCCTCAGTCCGTGTCCAGAATCCCGTGCGCTTGAGCGACCTCTCCGAGCCGCAGCCCGACCTCGCGATACTGCGGCGCCGCGAAGACTTCTACAGCGAGCACCACCCGCGGTCCGCCGATGTCCTGCTCATCATCGAGGTTGCCGACACGTCGCTGCGGTTCGACCGCGACACGAAGGTGTCTCTCTACGCACTTCACGGAATCCCAGAAATGTGGCTCGTGGACCTTCGTGGCCGGCGGCTCGTCCGCCACCGCACTCCGCAGCAGGGTTCGTACACGCTCGTCGATGAGCCTGATCTCAGCGCAGAGCTCGACGTATCCGCGCTCTCCGGAGTGGCCGTCGACCTGCGCCACCTGTTCGGCTGAAGAACCGCCCCCGCGCAGCTCGCTTCATCCGTTTGCTGAAAACCGCGCTGCCAGCTTCTGTTCCCGGAACGCTTCGGTGATGTGATCGACGAAGGCGCGGGTCTTGGCGGGCAGCAGTTTCTGGCTGGTGAAGTAGAGCGAGATCGCGCCCAACGGCCAACCGTGCCTGAAAGCGTTGCGCGGTTACTGCGGTCGCTATGCCGGCCGTCGAAAAGCGAACGCAACGAGCTGCGAGCCCATGCCGCTCGCGACAAACGCGAGCTTGGCATTGGCGGCGAGCTTGCGCAGCCAATCGAACGTGCCACCGTCGATGACCGGCATGTTGGATCCGCCCGGCGTCGTGGCGTCGATCATGAAACGCAGCCCGTCGTAGTAGTCTGCGTCAGATCGCTGTGCGCGACGGGAATCTCGGGCAATGCCGCTGCGATACGCTCGGCGACGTGACGGCGTCGGGCGTCGCCAGCAGCTTGAGCTTGCGGTGCGGAAACGCGTAGCCGTGCGCCTCGAGTCGATCGAGCGCGCGCCAGCGCGTGCGGATGCGCTCGGTCAGCGTTGGTGCGAAACGCACGACCTCGCGCTCGTGCGCGGCCGACGCGAGGCAGGAGCGCCGACCACGGCGGCTACGACC
>CAVQLK010000003.1:0-51861 GCA_963713355.1 uncultured Gammaproteobacteria bacterium
TTGCCAAGATGCTCGGGATGCCGCTGCATGACGTGCGGCTCAACATCTCCGAGATCCGCAAGCCGGAGCTCGACGCGCTGCTCGTCGCCGAGGGGATTGCGCAGCAGCTCGAGCGCCGCGTGCAATTCCGCCGCGCGATGCGCCGTGCCGTGACGAACACGATGCGCATCGGCGCCGAGGGCATCAAGGTGCGCGTGTCGGGCCGCTTGAACGGCGCGGAGATCGCGCGCTCGGAGTGGTACCGCGAGGGCCGCGTGCCGCTGCACACATTCCGCGCGGACATCGACTATGGGTTGGCCGAAGCGCGCACCACGTACGGCGTGATCGGCGTCAAAGTTTGGGTTTTCCGTGGCGAAGTACGTGAAAGCGCCGCGGAGCAGACGACGAATGCGGAGCCGGCAGAAGCCACGCGTCCGGCGCAGGCCTAAGAGATGCTGCAACCAAAACGCACCAAATTCCGTAAGCAGTTCAAGGGCCGCAATCGCGGCCTCGCCCAACGCGGTAACTCCGTCGCGTTCGGTGAGTACGGCTTGAAGTCCGTGCAGCGCGGTCAGCTCACGGCCCGGCAGATCGAGGCCGCGCGCCGTGCGATGACGCGCTTCGTGAAGCGCGGCGGTCATATCTGGATCCGCGTGTTTCCCGACAAGCCGATCACGAAGAAGCCGCTCGAGGTGCGCCAAGGCAAGGGCAAGGGCAACGTCGAGTACTGGGTCGCGCAAATCAAGCCCGGCAAGCTGCTCTACGAGATCGCCGGCGTCACCGAAGAAGTAGCGCGCGAGGCATTCACGCTCGCCGCCGCCAAGCTGCCCCTAGGCACTACCTTCGTCGAACGGCAGCCTGGTTGATAAAGAAGGGTTAAAGAAGAGCGGCTGATGAAAGTTAGAGAACAGAGAAAAGCGCTCCGAGATAAATCGGATGCGGACCTCGGCGAAGAGCTGCTGAAGCTGCGCCGTGAGCAATTCAATTTGCGCATGCAGGCCGCGACCGGCCAGGGCGCCAAGCCCGACCAGTATGGCAAGGTGCGCAAGTCGATCGCGCGCTTGAAGACCGTGCAGCACGAGCGCACGAAGAAATAGCGAGAAGACACATGAGCGCAGCAGAAACACAACCCAAGAGCCCCGGACATCGCACGGTCGGGCGCGTCGTCAGCAACAAGATGCGGAAGAGCGTCACCGTGTCGATCGAGCGCCTGGTCAAGCATCCGGCCTACGGTAAGTTCATCCGCCGCACCACGAAGGTCATGGCGCACGACGAGGAAGGCACCTGTCGCGAGGGCGACACGGTCGCGATCGTCGAATGCCGCCCGATCAGCAAGCGCAAGTCGTGGCGCGTCATCGAGATCGTCGAGCGGGCAGCGGTCGAGACGGGGACTTAAGGGGCTGCCATGATCCAAACCCAAACCCTGTTGAATGCCGCGGACAACAGCGGCGCGCGCAGCCTGATGTGCATCAGGGTGTTCGGCGGCTCGAAGCGGCGCTATGCGCACATCGGCGACATCATCAAGGTCACGATCAAGGACGCGATTCCGCGCGGGCGTGTGAAGAAGGGCGAGGTGTACCACGCCGTCGTCGTGCGCACTCGTCACGGTCTGCGCCGCCCGGATGGCTCGGTCATCCGTTTCGACGGCAACGCGGCCGTGCTCTTGACGAACAAGCTCGAGCCCATCGGCACGCGCATCTTCGGACCGGTCACGCGCGAGCTGCGCACGACTCAGTTCATGAAGATCATCTCGCTCGCTCCGGAAGTGCTCTAAGAGAGAACGAAATGCAGCGAATCAAAAAAGGCGATCAAGTCGTCGTGATCGCCGGCAAAGACAAAGGCCGGCGGGGCACGGTTTTGAGCGTGCAACCGAACGGCCGCATCGTGGTCGAGAACCTCAACGTCGCTCACAAGCATCAGCGGCCGAACCCGCAGAAGGGCGTGGCCGGAGGCATCGTCGAGCAAGAGAAGTCGCTCGATGCGTCGAACGTGATGCTGTTCAACCCCACGACCCAGAAGAGCGATCGCGTCGGATTCCGCCGGTTGACGGACGGCCGCAAGGTGCGGTTTTTCAAAGGCAACGGCGAAGTGTTGGATACCTGATATGGCAGCACCAAGGCTACAAGAGTTCTACCGCAAGGAAGTCGTGCCTGCGCTCATGAAGCAGCTCCAGGTCGCGAACCCGATGGCCGTGCCGCGGATCACGAAGATCACGCTGAACATGGGCGTCGGCGAGGCGCTTGCCGACCGCAAGGTGCTCGAGAGCGCCATGGCCGACCTCGCGAAGATCAGCGGCCAGAAGCCCGTGCCCTGCAAGGCCAAGAAGTCCGTCGCGAGCTTCAAGGTCCGCGACGGCGTGGCGATCGGCTGCAAGGTAACGCTGCGAAAGGCGCACATGTACGAGTTCCTGGATCGGCTCATCAGCGTCGCGATGCCGCGCATCCGCGACTTTCGCGGTGTGCCCCGCCGCGCGTTCGACGGCCAAGGCAATTACAACCTAGGCGTCAAAGAGCAGATCATTTTTCCCGAGATCAACTACGACCAAGTCGATGCCATTCGCGGAATGGACATCTCGATCACTACGACAGCGCGCACCGACGACGCCGGCCGGGCGCTGCTCGAGGCCTTCAAGTTTCCTCTGCGGGGAGATCGTTAAGCCCATGGCCAAGAAATCCATGATCATGCGTCAGCGTCACCGCGAGAAGGCGGTCAAGCGCTACGCCAAGCAACGGGCGGAGCTCAAGGAGCTCATTCGCGAGCCGAAGACTTCCGATGAGGACAAGGCCGAGGCGCAGAAGAAGCTGCAGAAGCTGCCGCGCGACGCCAGCCCGACTCGCCTGCGTAATCGCTGCGCGTTGACGGGCCGCCCGCACGGGTTCTATCGCAAGTTCGGCCTGTCGCGCACGAAGCTCCGCGAGACGACGATGCGCGGCGAGATCCCGGGTGTCCGCAAGGCCAGCTGGTAAGGAAGCCGCCATGAGTATGACCGATCCGATTTCCGACATGCTGACGCGCATTCGCAACGCGCAGACCGCGCGCAAACCGTCCGTGACGCTGCCGTCGTCGAAGCAGAAGGTGGCCGTCGCGAAGGTGCTCGAGCAGGAAGGCTATCTCGCGTCCGTCGAGGCCGAGAAAGTCGAGGGCAAGGACACGCTGACGCTCGGGCTCAAGTATTACCAAGACCGGCCCGTCATCGAGCGTATCCAGCGCGTGAGCCGTCCCGGTCTTCGGATCTTCAAGCGCGTCGACCAGCTCCCGGTCGTCCAGGGCGGCCTCGGCGTGGCGATCGTGTCGACGTCGCAAGGCGTCATGACCAACGTTCAAGCCAAGGCAGAGGGCCACGGCGGCGAAGTGCTCTGCATCGTCCTCTAACAAGAATCGAGTCATAACGATGTCGCGAGTAGGAAAAAAGCCGATCGAGCTAGGCAAGGACCTGAGTGCCGAGGTCAAGGGCCGGGCTGTCACGATCAAGGGCAAGAAGGGCAGCTTGACGCTCGAGACCAACTCCGAGGTCGAGGTCAAGGTCGAGGGCAACGTCGTCACGGTCGCGCCGCGCTCGGGCAGCAATTTCGCGAACGCGATGTCGGGCACGACGCGCGCGCACCTCGCGAACATGGTCACGGGCGTCTCGAAAGGCTTCGAGAAGAAGCTCGAGCTCGTCGGCGTCGGTTATCGTGCCGCCGTGCAGGGCAAGAAGCTGAACTTGACGCTCGGCTTCTCGCATCCCGTCGAGTATCCGATTCCCGCAGGGATCACGATCGAGACGCCGAGCCAGAACGAGATCATCGTGAAGGGCATGGACCGGCAGCAGGTTGGTCAAGTCGCGGCGGTGTTGCGCCACTACCGTCCGCCGGAGCCCTACAAGGGCAAGGGCGTCAAGTACGCGAACGAGCGAATCGAGATCAAGGAAGCGAAGAAGAAGTAGCCATGGCGATCGACAAAAAGCAAAAACGTCAGCGCCGCGCCCGCCGCACGCGCGTGCGGATCTCGCTGCTCGGCGTTCACCGGCTGTGCGTGCATCGCACGCCGCAGCACATCTATGCGCAGATCATCGCGCCCGAAGGCAACCGCGTCGTTGCCAGCGCGTCGACTCTGAACAAGGACCTGCGCGGCGCTTTGAAGGGCACGGGCAACATCGCGGCCGCGGCCGCCGTCGGCAAGGAAATCGCCGCGCGCGCGAAGCAGGCCGGTATCGAGAAGGTCGCCTTCGATCGTTCGGGCTTCAAGTATCACGGTCGCGTGAAGGCGCTCGCCGAGGCGGCGCGCGAAGCGGGACTCAACGTTTAAGCGAGCGGACATCATGGCAAACGCTGATGAGTTTCAAGAGAAGTTGGTCGCGGTGAATCGCGTTGCCAAGGTCGTCAAGGGCGGCCGGCAGTTCGGTTTCACTGCGTTGACCGTCGTTGGTGACGGCAACGGCCGCGTCGGCTACGGCTACGGCAAGGCGCGCGAGCTGCCGCTCGCGATCCAGAAGGCGATGCAAGCCGCGCGTAAGCACCTGACGACCGTGAGCTTGAAGAAGGACACGCTGCAGTACGAGCTGCACGGCAGCCACGGCGCTACGCGCGTCTTCATGCAGCCGGCGTCCGACGGCACAGGCGTCATCGCGGGCGGCGCGATGCGAGCAGTGCTCGAGTGTTGCGGCGTGCGCAACGTGCTCGCGAAGAGCTACGGCTCGCGCAACCCGATCAACGTCGTCCGCGCGACGATGAACGCGCTGTCGCAGATGCGCTCTCCGGCGCAAATCGCCGCAAAGCGCGGCAAGACCGTCGAAGAGATCTTCGGCTGAGGATTTACGCGTGGCCAAAGGCAAAAGCAGCAAGAACATCCGGCTGACGCTCTTGAAGAGCCGCTTCGGCCGCACGCCCGGGCACGCGCAATGCGCGAGCGGGCTGGGGCTCAAGCATCGGCATCAGAGCGTCGAGGTTTCGGACACGCCGGAAAACCGCGGCATGATCGAGAAGATCCGCTACATGCTGCAGGTCGAGGAGGCTTGAGATGCGCTTGAACGATCTCCATCCCGCAAAGGGCAGCAAGTTCGACCACAAGCGGCGTGGCCGCGGCACGGGCTCAGGGCTCGGCAAGACGGGCGGCCGAGGCGTCAAAGGCCAGCGCGCACGCGCCGGCGGCTATCACAAAGTCGGCTTCGAGGGCGGCCAGATGCCGCTGCAGCGGCGGTTGCCGAAGATCGGCTTCGTCTCGCGGACACGTGACGACACGGCGGAGCTGCGCGTGCACGAGCTCGCCCGGTTCGCGGACCAGACGGTCGACCTGGCGGCGCTGAAGGCCTCTCAGCTGGTGCCGAAGCGCACCGTGACGGTCAAGGTCATTGCGTCGGGCGCACTCGACAAGGCTGTCACCGTCAGCGGGCTCAAGGTCACGGCCGGTGCCCGCAAGATCATCGAAGCCGCGGGCGGCAAGGTAACGGAGTAGGTTAGAGATGGCGAAGGCAGGCACAGTCAATCCGGCTGCGCTCCTCGGCGACGCGACGCGTTCCGCCGATCTCCGCCATCGCCTGCTGTTCTTGCTCGGCGCGCTCGTCGTCTACCGCATCGGCTGCTTCATCTCCGTGCCCGGCATCAACCCCGAGCAGATGCGCCTGTTGTTCGAGCAGCAGCAGGGCACGATCCTGAGCATGTTCAACATGTTCTCGGGCGGGGCGCTCGAGCGGCTGTCGATCTTCGCGCTCGGCATCATGCCGTACATCTCTGCGTCGATCATTCTGCAGATGGGCACCCACGTCATCCCGGCGCTGCAGCAACTGCGCAAGGAAGGCGAGTCGGGCCGCCGCAAGATCACCCAATACACGCGCTACAGCACCGTCGTGCTCGCGGGATTTCAGTCGATCGCCATGGCCGGCGCCTTCCAAACGCAGGGTGTGGCCCTGGTTCCGGGCACCGGCTTCATCATGACGGCCGCGATCACGCTCGTGACCGGCACGATGTTCCTCATGTGGCTCGGCGAGCAGATCACCGAGCGCGGCATCGGCAACGGCATCTCGATGATCATTCTCGCGAGCATCTTGTCGGGCTTGCCCTCGGCCATCGGCGGCACGCTCGAGCTCGTCAACACGGGCGGCATGAACCAGGCGATGCCCTTCCTGCTCGGCTTCCTCGTGCTCGGCGTCACGGGCTTCGTCGTTTACATGGAGCGCGCGCAGCGGCGGATCGCCGTCAACTACGCGAAGCGCCAGCAGGGCCGGCGCATGTACGCGGGCCAGACGAGCCATCTGCCGTTCAAGATCAACATGTCGGGCGTCATCCCGCCGATCTTCGCGTCGAGCTTGATCTTGTTCCCGGCCACGATCGCGGGCTGGTTCGGCACGAGCCAAGGCGCTTCGTGGCTGCAGCGCATCGGCGCGAGCCTGTCGCCGGGCCAGCCGGTCTACATCCTGATGTACGCGTCGCTGATCATGTTCTTCTGCTTCTTCTACACGGCGCTCGTCTTCAACTCGCGCGACACGGCCGAGAACTTGCGGCGCTCGGGCGCGTTCATCCCCGGCATCCGGCCGGGGCAACAGACGGCCGACTATATCGACAAGGTGCTCACGCGGCTCACGTTCTGGGGTGCTCTCTACATCACGGCCGTGTGCTTGATCCCCGAGTTCCTGATCCTCGAGTTCAATGTGCCGTTCTACTTCGGCGGCACTTCGCTCCTGATCATCGTCGTCGTGACGATGGACTTCATGGCGCAGCTGCAGGCTCACATGATGACTCACCAATATGAAGGCCTGCTCAAGAAGGCGAATCTCCGCGGCTATGGGAAGCCGGAGAAGTAAGGCGGCCGGAGTTAAGCAATGAAAGTCAGAACATCGGTCCGAAAGATTTGTAGGAAGTGCAAGATCGTGCGCCGCCGCGGTGTGGTGCGCGTGATTTGCGAAGACCCGCGCCACAAGCAGCGCCAGGGCTAGAGGTACAACTTATGGCACGTATAGCGGGCGTCAACATTCCGACGAATAAACACGTCGGGATCGCCTTGACGCACATCTTCGGCATCGGCCGTAACCGCGCGCTGATGACCTGCAAGGCGGCAGGCGTCGATGCGAGCACGCAGGTCAAGGACCTCACTGAGCCTGAGATTGCGCGCTTGCGCGACGTCATCGCGAAGTTCCCCGTCGAGGGCGACTTGCGCCGCGAAGTCGCGATGAACATCAAGCGCCTCATGGATCTCGGTTGCTACCGGGGTATTCGGCATCGCCGCGGCTTGCCGCTGCGCGGCCAGCGCACGAGGACCAACGCGCGCACGCGCAAGGGTCCGCGGCGCGGCGTCAAGAAACTCGGAGGCTAAATGGCAGCTACACCGCCCGCAGCAGCAGCAGCTGCAGCAGCTAAGGTTCGCAAGAAAGCGAAACGGCAGATCCTGGATGCCGTTGCGCACGTTCATGCGTCGTTCAACAACACGATCATCAGCATCACGGATCGGCAAGGAAACACGCTCGCGTGGGCCACGGCCGGCAATTGCGGGTTCAAGGGCTCGCGCAAGAGCACGCCGTTCGCGGCTCAGGTGGCGGCCGAGAAAGCGGGCAACCAGGCGAAAGAGTACGGCGTCAAGAACCTCGAGGTCCGCGTGAAGGGCCCGGGGCCGGGGCGCGAGTCGGCGGTGCGCGCGCTGAACGCCGTCGGTTTCCGAATCACCGAGATCGAAGACGTCACTCCGATTCCTCACAACGGCTGTCGTCCGCCGAAGAAGCGGCGGGTCTAAGCGGAAATAAACATGGCGAGATACAGAGGCCCAACCTGCAAGCTTGCGCGTCGCGAAGGCACTGACCTGTTCTTGAAGAGCGGGCTGAAGCCGCTCGAGAGCAAGTGCAAGCTCGAAGTACCCCCCGGCGGCGCCGGTCAACGGCGTACGCGCCTGTCGGACTACGGCGTGCAACTGCGCGAGAAGCAGAAGCTGCGCCGCATGTACGGCGTGCTCGAGCGGCAGTTTCGCAACTATTACAAGAAGGCCACGAAGGTCAAAGGCTCGACGGGCGAGAACCTGTTGCGGATGCTCGAGGCCCGGCTCGACAACGTCGTATACCGCATGGGCTTCGCGTCGACGCGCGCCGAGGCGCGCCAGCTCGTGGGCCATCGCGGCATCAAGGTCAACGAGCAGATCGTCAACATTCCGTCGTATCAGTTGAAGGCCGGCGACAAGATTGCGGTTCGCGATCGCGCCAAGGAACAGCTGCGCATCAAGTCGGCGTTGTCGATCGCGAGCCAAGTCGGGTTCCCCGAATGGGTCGAGGTCGACGACAAGAACATGCAGGGAACGCTCAAGAACCTGCCCGAGCGCGACGAGATTCTCCCGGATATCAACGAGAACCTGGTCGTCGAGCTCTACTCGAAGTAACGAGAGGAAACCTTTTAATGACATCAGCAACGGAATTTTTGCGGCCGAGGGCCGTCAAGGTTCAGCCCCTCGGTACCAACCGCGCGCGCGTGACGGTCGAGCCGTTCGAGCGCGGGTTCGGTCATACGCTGGGCAACGCCCTGCGGCGCGTCCTGCTTTCATCGATGCCGGGCGCCGCAGTCGTCGAGGCCGAGATCGAGGGCGTGCTGCACGAGTACACGAGCATCGAGGGTGTTCAAGAGGACGTCGTCGACATCCTCCTGAACTTGAAGTCGATCGCGATCAAGATGCACTCGCGCGAAGAGGCCGAGCTGCAGCTGTCGAAGAAGGGCCCGGGGCCCGTGCGCGCCGGCGACATCGTCGTCGACCACGACATCGAGATCGTGAATCCCGACTTGGTCATTGCGAACCTGACGAGCGCCGGCGAGCTGCGTGCGTTCCTGAAGGTCGTGCGCGGCCGCGGCTATCGCCCGGCCACGCAGATCGCGCAGTTCGAGGAGCAGACGCGGCCGATCGGCCGCCTGCAGCTCGACGCGTCGTTCAGCCCGATCCGCCGGGTGACGTACACCGTCGAGCGCGCGCGCGTCGAGCAGCGCACGGACTTGGACAAGCTCATCGTCGACATCGAGACGAACGGCACGATCGACGCCGAAGAGGCGATTCGCCGTGCGGGTCTGATCCTCAAGAACCAGCTCGACGTGTTCGTCGATCTGCAGGGCGAGGACGAGGTCGGCTTCGGCCGCACCGAGACGCAAGTCGATCCGATCCTGCTGCGTCCCGTCGACGAGCTCGAGCTCACGGTGCGCTCGGCGAACTGCTTGAAGGCCGAGAACATCAACTACATCGGCGACCTCGTGCAGCGCACGGAAGTCGAGCTCTTGCGCACGCCGAACCTCGGCAAGAAGTCGCTGACCGAGATCAAAGAGGTGCTCGAGCAGCACGGCTTGGCGCTCGGCATGCGGCTCGACAACTGGCCGCCGCCGGGGCTGCGCAGCGAGGAGCCGTCCACGCCGCCGACCTCGTCGATGGCGTTCTGATCTGACCGGAGTTTCGTTCGATGCGTCACAGAAATTCGGGCCGTAGGCTTGGCCGCAAGTCCCCGCACCGCCGGGCGATGTACCGCAACCTCGCGGCGTCGCTGCTGGTGCACGAGACGGTCCGCACCACGCTGCCGAAGGCCAAGGAGCTGCGCCGCGTCGTCGAGCCGTTGATCACGCTCGCGAAGGAAGACAGCGTGAGCCACCGCCGGCTCGCGTTCGACCGTCTGCGCGACGACAAGGCCGTCGGTGTCCTGTTCAAGGATCTAGGGCCGCGCTTCAAGAGCCGCCCGGGCGGCTATCTGCGGATCCTCAAGATCGGCTTTCGCGCCGGCGACTCAGCGCCGATGGCGATCGTGCAGCTGCTCGATCAGCCCGAGAAGGTCGTAGAGCCCGCCGAGCCGCGCACGACGGCCTAACCGACCTCGTCGTTCGACGATTCCAAGCCCGCCGTGCCGATAGGCCGGCGGGCTTTTTGTTTGACTGCCGTACAACTCGCCGAACAGGCCAGATTCGCGCCTGATTCCGCGGCTGATGGCCGTGCTAGCGTGGCTGCATGATGAAGCCGCTGAAGAAAGACGCGACCTACGCGGATCTCTGTGCGGTGCCCGAGGACGTATCTACTTGCAGGGCGGCGGGCAGACGCTTCGAAACGAGTCCATACGACCGCGAATTGATTCTCACGTCGTCCTCCGTGACCAACGTGACGTTGGCCGTGGGTGTCAGGCGACGGACTGCGAGCCCCGCCGCGCTCTACAAAGCCATTAACGAAAAAGTTATTAACGAAGATCCGGCTGCGCGCCTTGACGCCGCGTTTGGCTCGACCGCCGTTACGCGCGAGGATTTCCCGTAATTGAGCATCGGGCTACTCCGTGTCGCTGTCGCGGCGCGCGCGCCAACGCTGTCGCGGCCGCCGCAGCGTGATGATTTGCCACGGCACGCGCACGGCGCGCGCGAGCCGCTCGATCCAGAGCGGCCGATAGATCGCCGCGTCGTCGGCCGACAGCACGTCGCGCTCCGTCTCGGGATCGATGCGCCGGCCGTACTTGAGCTTGACCCATGCGTTCAGGTCCATCTGCCGTAGGCGCGTGAACACGATTCGATTGAACAGGCTGCTCCTGGCGCTACGTCGCACGGCGATGCCGAAATCGATCAGGTACGGCCGCTCGCCGGGGCCGACGATGATGTTGTCCTTGCGCTTCAAATCGCCGTGCGCGACGCCGGCCGTGTGCATGGCCTCGACCGTCGTCAGGAGCTTCGCGAAGAAAGCCTCGCGGTCGGCGAGGCGCTGCTCGTGCTCGCGCAGCGAGGGCCCCGCGACGAGCTCGAGCGCGAGGTATTCGTTCCCGACGAGCCCGAACGAGCGCGGTATGCCGGGGACGCCCTCGAGCCGCTGGTAGACGGCCTGCTCACGGCGCAGCAGCGCGCGCCACAACCAGCCGAGCGGCCCGCCGCGATGCGGTTTCTTGACGACGACGTCGCCGGCCGAGGTCCGGTACGCGTGCGCGGACGCCTGATACCCGCTGCCGAGCTCGCGGCCGGGAGCGGCCGCGATGGCGCCGGCAATCTCGGCCGTCAGTTGCGGGGATGCGCGAGGGCCATCAGCCACGGCTCGCGTGGCTCAGAAAAACGCTTTCCACACGACCCAGGCCGCAGAGATCAGCGCGAACGCGACGAACACGAGCTCGCCGTGCCGGTTGCTGACGGCAAGCGCCCAGCGCCGATCGCCCTTGCCGGCCGCCGCGGGGGCGGCGAAGCGCGGCATCAGCGCCGGCGTGCGCGCCGACCACCGCTCCCACGCCACGCCGAAGATGCGGCGCAGCTTGCGGTCCTCGTATTCGATCGCCGTCGGGTAATAAAACCAGAAGAAGAACAGCGCGACCGGAATGCCCCACCAGCGTGAGCCGGCGAGCGCGAAGCCGAGGACGAGCAGGATGTTGCCGGTGTACAGCGGATGGCGGACGAACCGGTAGGCGCCGTCCGTCGCAAGCTCCTCGTTCTTGACGATGAAGCCGCTCGCGTACAGCCGCACGAACGCGCCCACGAGCGCTATGGGCAAGCCGATCGCGGCAAGGAGGCGGATGGGCGCGGCCGTTGCCGCAAACAGCAGAACCAGCACGACCGCGAGCCCTTGCCGCGCAGCCTCGTGGTAGCGCAGCTCACGAATGACGTGGGCAACTCCAGTCAGCGGCGGCAAGTCGGCAGTGCGGTGAGACATCGCGGCGGGCTCCTCAGTGACGCGTCGCAGCCGCGGCGAACGCATCGCGCGTCAAGTTGCGGTGGCCGTCCGCCGTCACTTCGACGTTATCCTCGATGCGAATTCCGCCGAACGGCACGAGCCGCTCGATCGCGGCGCGATTGAGCAGGGCTTCGTGGTTCGCGAGCAGCGCCTTCAGCAGCGACGGGATGAAGTAAAGCCCTGGCTCGATCGTGACGACGACGCCCGGCTGCAGCGTGCGCGTCAGGCGCAGATACGGGTCCTGCGCGGGTGGCTCGCGCTTCTTGCCCGTCGTGTCCGCGAGGTGGCCGCCGGCGTCGTGGACCTGGAGGCCGAGCAGGTGGCCGAGCCCATGCGGCAGGAAGGCGCGCGTTATGCCGGTCGCGACGGCTTCGTCGGCGCTGCACTTCACGAGGTTATGGTCGCGCAGCACGGCGGCGAGCTGCCGGTGCGTGAACGCATGCAGCACGACGAAGTCGACGCCGGGCTTGACCTCGTCGCAGATGCGCTGCTGCAGCGCTTCCGTCGACGCGATCAACGCCGCGAAGTCATCGGTCGCGGAAGCGGAATACGTGCGCGTGATGTCGGCGGCGTAGCCCCTGAACTCTGCGCCCGCGTCGATCAGCAAGGAACGAGTCACCGGCGGCGGCTCCGCACGCATGTGCTGGTAGTGCAGTGTCGCGGCGTGCTCGTTCAAGGCGATGATGTTGCCGTAGGGCAGCTCCGTCTCGCGTTGGCCGCTTGCCGCGAGATACACCTGATGCAGGTCGAGCTCCGTCGTTCCCGACTTGAACGCGGCGGCGACGGCGAGGTGGCCTTTGACGGCCATCGCTTGCGCCCCGCGCATGCAGAGCACCTCGTACGTCGTCTTGACGGCCCGCGTGAAGTCGAGGTGATTCAGGAATCGGGAATCGTTGATTGCTGGCTGCGTCGCCGCGGTGCCGCCGCGCGCGAGCCGCTCGGCGGCGGAGCCGATCGCGACCCAGCGCGCGCCGCTGCCCGAGAGCTTGCGCGCCTCGGCGTCGCTGCGCGCAATACGGATGTCGAAGTGCTGCGTCCAATGACCTTCGGGGTCCCTCGGCGGCTCGTGCCAATAGTCCTCGACCTGCTTGTAGACGAGCATCGGCCGCTGGCCCGGCACGAGCCGCAGGAACGAGCCCGGCGCCCGAGTCAGCGGCACCCAGGCTTTGAAATACGGCTCGATCCGGAACGGGTAGGTTTGATCGTCGCGGAATACGACGCGCTCGTCGCCGGCGAAGATGACGGCGCCATCGAATCCCGTGGCCCGCAGCGCCTCGTCGAGCCGTTGGTCGAGGATCGCAAGATGGGCGCCGTACTCGCTCGCGAGCCGCGCCTCGAGCTCCTCGCGAGAGGCGAAGGGCAGGTCGGGGCTCGACGGGCTGATCGTGACGGTGCTGCTCAAGGGTGCTCGTGCGGGGGATCGTTGCCAGGCGGGAATCATACGACGGCCGGCGCGCGGAAGCCCAAGCCTCTGGCGAAAGCCGCCGCTTGACCCTTGCGGGCACGCCACGGAGACTGCCGCTTCGCCTCGTGCCCCACGAAGGAGCGCGCCATGAGCCAAGCCGTCGAGTCCTTGTTGACGCACTACGAATCCGGCCGATTGAGCCGCCGCGATCTCGTGGGGCTGCTCACGGCGCTCGCCGCCGCGCCCGCAATCGGTGCAGCTCAACCCGCTGCCGCGCTCAGGGCCGCAACGTTGAATCACGCGAGCCTGATCGTCTCCAACCTCGACCGTTCCGTGGCGTTCTACCAGCGCGTGTTCGGCTTGCCCGTCAAGAGCACACAGCAGGGCGGCGTCAATCTCGCCGTCGGCGACGCCTTTCTCGGCGTTTACCAGGGGGGACCGGAGGCGGTGCCGCACATCAATCACGTCTGCTTCGGCCTCCGTGACTTCGATCCCGCGGCGGCGGTCGCGGCGCTCGAGGCCCAGGGCTTGCCCGCCGAATCGCGGGCGCGCGACGGCGTGACGCAGGTCTACACGGCCGACCCCGACAATCTGCGCGTGCAGCTCCAGGACGTCAGCTTCTGCGGCGGGCTGGGCGCGCTCGGCAACGAGTGCCGCGCGTAGCGCTACCAGGACGGAAAGAGCCATGGAAGTCGTCCTGACGGGCATCAAGCCCACGGGCCAGCCGGGCATGCTGCACATCGGCAACTACGTCGGCGCGATGAAGCCTGCGGTGGCCGCCAGCAAGAATGCGGCTACGCACTCCTATTTTTTTCTGGCCGACTACCATGCCATCGGCGGCGATTCCGACGCGCTGGCGCGCTCGACACTCGAAATCGCGGCGAGCTGGCTCGCCGTTGGCCTCGATCCGAGCAAGGTCATGCTCTACCGGCAGAGTGACATTCCGGAAATCCCCGAGCTCACGTGGATCCTGCACAGCGTCACCGCCAAGGGCCTCATGAATCGCGCGCACGCTTACAAAGCGGCTGTCGCCGAGAACGAGGCCACGCCGGGCCGCGATCCCGATCAGGCGATCATGATGACGCTGTACTCGTACCCGATCCTCATGGCCGCCGACATCTTGATGTTCAAGGCGGCCAAGGTGCCCGTCGGCCGAGATCAAAAGCAGCACGTCGAGATGGCGCGCGACATCGCGCAGCGCTTCAACCACCATTTCGGCGAGACGTTCGTGCTGCCCGAGGCCGTCATCGGCGACAACATCGCGACGCTGCCGGGCCTCGACGGCCGGAAGATGTCGAAGAGCTACGGCAACGTGATCCCGCTGTTTGCGGGCGAGAAGCAGCTGCGCAAGCTGATCATGAAAATCAAGACGAACTCACTCGAGCCGGGGCAACCGAAGGATCCGAGCGACAGCGCGCTCTACGAGCTCTACCGCGCGTTTGCGAACGAAGCGGAGGTAGCGGCGGTTAGCAAGCGCTACGCCGAAGGCATCGGCTGGGGCGACATGAAGCAGCTCCTGTTCGAGCGCATCGACGCGGAGATCGCGCCTGCGCGCGCCGAGTATGAGCGGCTGGTCGCGAATCCGCGCGAGATCGAGGACGTGCTGCGGCACGGCGCGGAGAAGGCGCGCGCCGTGAGCCGGCCGTTCCTCGCCGAGATTCGCGACAAGGTCGGAATCCGCGCGCTCGCGCGCTGAGCGTCTCAGGCGAGCGGCGGCCGGCGGAGCCCGACCTTCGTTGCCTGCTCGAACGCCGCCCCGAGCTGCAACACGCCGAAGTCGTCGCGATAGCGGCCCACGATCTGGAGGCCGACGGGCAAGCCCTCGGGCGTGAAGCCTGCCGGCACCGAAAGCGCGGGGCGGAAGGTCGCCGTGATCCAGTAGCACGACTTTTGCCAGGCGATGTAGTGCTCCATCTGCACGCCCGCGATCTCCTTCGGCCAGTCGAGCTTCGCGTCGAACGGCGGCAGCTGGTTGACGGCGCACAGCGTGAACGCGTAGCGCTCCTCGAACCGGCGCATGCGGTCGAGCAGCTGGCCGTGCCGCACCATCGCCTGCGCGACGGCGGCCGTCGTCAGCGATTGACCGAGCTCGACCTCGGCGATGGCCTCCGGCTTCAGCAGATCGCGGTACTGTGCGAGCAGCGGGCCGTAGGTGGCCGCCGAGCGGAACGCGCGGATCGTGAGAAAAATCGACTCGGCGTCCGTGAGGTCGGGCGCGGCCTCCTCGACGACGAGACCCAAGTCTTCGAACGTCTTGCGCTGCGCGTCGAGCACGGCGCGCACGCGAGCATCGAGCGGCAGGCCGCCGAGATCGGGGCACCATGCGACGCGAACGCCGCGGAAGTCGCGCGCGAGCGCACCGCGGAACACGGCCGGATCGCCCGGCAGCAACGAAGGATCGCGCGGATCCGGTCCCGTCATGGCGCTCATCAGCAACGCGACGTCGGCGACGGTGCGCGCGAGCGGCCCGTTGACCGAGAAGCCGAGCAGCGGGAACGGCGTCGGCCACGTCGGCGTGAGCCCGACGCTCGGGCGAAAGCCCACGATATTGTTGAAGTTGCCGGGATTGCGCAGCGAGCCGGCGAGATCGCTGCCGTCCGCGATCGGCATCAACCCGGCCGCGAGCGCCGCGCCGGCGCCGCCGCTCGAGCCGCCCGCGCTCTTCGTCAGGTCGTAGGGGTTCACGGTCGTGCCGTAGACCTTGTTGTACGTGTGCGAGCCCATGCCGAACTCGGGCACGTTCGTCTTGCCGATGGGGATCACACCGGCGCGGCGCAGCCGCTCGACGAACACGGAGTCCTCGGTCGGCATCGCGTCCTTGTAGACCAGTGAGCCGCGCGTGTACGGGAAGCCGACGGCGGACTGCAGGTCCTTGAACGCCGTCGGCAGGCCATGCAGCGGCGGCAGGCGCTCGCCGCTCGCGGCACGGCGGTCCGCGGCGTCGGCAAGCGCGAGGCATTCGTCTTCGTCGAGCTTGGCGACGATTGCGTTGAGCCGCGGATTGAAGCGCTCGATGCGCGTAAGGTGCGCGGCCATGACCTCGCGCGCCGAAACCTGCCGCGTCTGAATCAGCCGCGTAAGCTCGACGGCGCTGGAAAAACAGAGCTCGTCGGCCGTCGCCGCAGCTACCGTGAAGGCCGTGGAGCCGGCAGCGACGGCCGCGCCCGCTGCGGCGGCTCCGAGAAACTCGCGGCGATCGTAGGTTTCGTTCGGCATTGGATGGCTCCGCTTGTGGCGCGCGGCATAGAATACCTCTGAAGCTCGAACGTGCGGGGGGAACTATGAACGGCATTCGCGGCATCTCGACGTTCGCGTGCTCGGCTTTGCTGCTCGCCGTCGGCGTCATGGCAGCTGTTTCGGCGCAGGGCGACCGCGCCGCCGACGAGGCTGCAATCCGCGCCGTCATCCAGGCGTTCCTCGACACGCGCGAGAAGAATGACGCGGCGGGTCTCGCGGCGCTGCTGACGCCCGACGTCGACCAGCGCCAGACCTCGGGCAACATGCGCACTGGCCGCGATGCCGTAGTGTCGGGCTCGCTGACGACGCAGCAGAGCACCGGAGGCCGGCGGACGATCAGCGTCGACTCGCTGCGGTTCGTCGGCCCCGACGTCGCGATCGCCGACGGCCGCTACGACAGCGTCGGCCGCGCCGACGGCACGGATCAGCGCATGCTGACCTCGATGGTGCTGCGCCGCGAAGCCGGCGCGTGGAAGATCGCGGCGATCCGCAACATGCTGCCGAACGCGCCACAGCGCTGACGCCGCTCACGCGACCAACCCGGCGATGCTCTCCACGAGACTGGATCGGCCGGTGGATCCCGCGCGCGACCACGTGCTCGGCCACGAACGCGCGAGCATCACGCTCGTCGAGTACGGCAGTTACGCGTGCGACTTCTGCCGCGCGGCCAACGAGCGGCTCGCGAGCTTGCGCGACCAGCTAGGCGACCGGCTGCGATACGTCTTCCGGCATCGCCCGCTGCGCGGCAGCGACATCGCACGGCGTGCCGCGCAGCTCGTCGAGCGCTGCCCTGATTCCGAGACCTTCTGGAAGGCCCACGTTGCGCTGATGACGCGCTCGCCGGAGCTGACCGAAGAAGATCTCGCCGCCGTCGCACGCGGGCTCGGTATCGACATGAACGAGTCGGGCGACGCCGCGCGCGTCGCACAACAGCGCGTGGCCGAGGACGAGCGCAGCGCGAGCATGAGCGGCGTCACGGTCACGCCGACGTTTTTCATCAACGGCCGCCGTTACGAGGGACCGTGGGACGAGAGCGCGTTCGAGGACGCGATGCTGGGCTCGCTCGGCTACAAGATTCGCGCCGCAGCCCTCGACTTCGCCGCTTGGGCACCGTCCGCGGGATTGCTGCTGCTGCTGATGTCGATCGTCGCAGTTGCGCTGACGAACTCGCGTTTCGGGCCTGAATTCGTAGCGCTTTGGGAGCAGACGTGGGGTATCACCATGGGCAGCGGCGCCTACGCCTTGCCGCTGCTCGACTGGATCAACCATGGCTTGCTCTCGATCTTTTTTCTCGTCGTGGGCCTAGAAATCAAGCGCGAGTTCACCGTCGGCCATCTCGTGAGCCTGCGCTCGGCAGCTTTGCCGATCGCCGCGGCGATCGGCGGCATGGTGTTGCCGGCGACGATCTATGCCGTGCTCATTCCGTCGGGCTCGTGGGCGCACGGCTGGGGCGTGCCGATGGCGACCGACACGGCTTTCGCCATAGCGCTGATCGCGATGCTCGGCGCGCGCGTGCCCATCGAGCTGCGGATTTTCCTGACGGCGGCGACGATCGTCGACGATATAGGCGCAATCTCCGTAGTCGCGATCTTCTACTCGAGCGAGATCCACGTCGGCTATCTCGCGGCCGCTGCCGCCGTGACGGTAGCGCTCGTGCTGCTGAACCGGGCGCACGTCTATCGCGTCTCGCCGTATGCGGCGCTCGGACTGTTGCTCTGGATCTGCGTGCACGCCGCGGGCGTGCACTCGACGTTGGCAGCGGTGATCCTCGCTTTCTTGATCCCGACGCGGCGGCCGCCGAACTTGACCGCGCTGATGGCCCAGGCCAACGCGATCATCAGCGCAGAGGCGCAGCACGGAGACGAAGTTCTGCGACACGGACCGTCCTTGCCCGCGCTTCGTTCGCTCGACGCCATCCATGATCGGCTCGAGTCGCCGGCCGACCGGCTCTTGCGTAACGTCGCTCCGCGGTCGAGCTACGTAGTTCTGCCGCTGTTTGCTCTGGCGAACGCCGGCGTGGTGCTCGACCTCGCTGTCCTCGAGGGACGCGAGCCGCTGTTCGTCGCGATCGCGGTCGGGCTCACGCTCGGCAAGCCGGTCGGCATGGTGCTGTTTTGTGCTGCAGCCGTTTGGCTTCGCCTCGCCGTGAAGCCGGCGGAGTATTCGTGGCGGCAATTGGCCGGTGCCGGGGCGCTCTCGGGCATGGGGTTCACGATGTCACTGTTCATCGCAGCCGAGGCGTTTCCGCTCGCTGCCGACTTTGCGGCGGCGAAAATGGCCATATTTGCGGCGTCGTTCACAGCAGCGGTGGCCGGCGTAGCCATCCTTGCCTGGCCGAGCGCGACGGCGCGACACGAGACGACCGAAGATCCGGCGGAGAGTCGCGCATGAGCTCGCTCGAAGAAGGGCTGCTGTACATCCTGAGCACCGTCGGCGCGCTGCTACCGATCGTCAACCCGCTCTCGACCGTCGGTGTCGTCGTGACCATCACGCAGGGCCTCACCGAGGCCGAGCGCCGCGAGCAGATCCGGCGCGCTTGCATTTATATGTTCTGGATTCTCACGGCGTTTCTGGTCGCAGGCGGCGTGATCATGAGCTTCTTCGGTATTTCGATTCCGGGCTTGCGCATTGCGGGCGGCCTCATCGTCAGCTACATCGGCTTTCGCATGCTGTTTCCGGAGGCGAGCGGGATCTCCGGCCAGGAGCAGGCCGAAGCGGCGCACAAGCACGACGTCTCGTTCACGCCGCTCGCGATGCCGATGCTGAGCGGCCCCGGCTCCATCGGCGTGGTCATCGGCATCGCGTCGACAACCCAAGGCGGTGAGCACGTGATCTTGAATCACGCGCTCGTGGCGATCGGCATTGCCGTGACGGCCGTGATCTCATACGTGGTGCTGCGCGCCGCGATGCGTCTGAACAGCGTGCTGGGCGCCACGGGCATGAATGCGATCGCGCGGCTCATGGGGTTTCTGCTTGTCTGCATTGGCGTGCAGTTCGTCATCAACGGCATCGGCGAGGCGGTTCGGAGCCTGTCGTGAAGCGCGCCCTGCTTGACGGGTTGCCCGGTCTTGAGTTATTGTCATTTCAGACAATACAGAAATAACTGGCCTATGCACCTCACGCCTGTCATGACGCGTTTCATCCTCCACTGGGGGGAGATGGGCAGCCGCTGGGGCGTCAACCGCACCGTCGCGCAGATCCACGCGCTGCTGTATCTCGCACCGGGACCGTTGCCGGCCGACGAGATCGCGGAAACGTTGAACGTCGCGCGCTCGAACGTCAGCACGAGCTTGAAGGACCTCCAGACCTGGGGGCTCGTCACCGTCGCCCACGTCATGAGCGACCGCCGCGATCACTTCGCGACGCGCTCCGATCCTTGGGACATGCTCGTGACGATCATGGAGCAGCGGAAGCGGCGCGAGCTCGAGCCCACGCTGAATTTCCTGCGTGAGTGCGCGCGCGAGCTCGAGGGCGATCGCGAGACGCCGAAGGAAGCGAAGGCGCGAATCGAGAACATGCTCGGCTTTCTGACGAACGTCACGACGTGGTTCGATCAGATGCTGGCGTTGCCGAGGGCGACCGTGCTGACGCTCATGAAGCTCGGCGCCAAGATTGCCCATTTCGTGCCAAAAACGAAGGACGCCTGAAGCGGCGTTTTTTTGCCCATGAGTTTCTGAATAGACAGAAATAACTGTAAAAACAAAGCCAGGAGAACGGCCATGATCATCGAGACTACCTACGTCCTGTACCTCGCCATCAGCGTCGCGTTGACGGTCTGGGTCGCCCGCACGCTCAGCAAGAACGGCCGCGTATTTCTAGTGAACAGCTTCGCGAGCGACGAGCGCCTCGCCGATTCGATCAACCATCTGCTCGTCGTCGGCTTCTACCTCATCAACATGGGTTACGTGACGCTCGCGCTGAAGCTCGGCGACAAACCGCGTGTCTACGCAGGAAGCGATCGAGTTCTTGAGCACGAAGGTCGGCCTCGTGCTGCTCGTCCTCGGCGCGATGCACTTCTTCAACGTCTTCGTGATCGCAAAGTGGGGCAAGCGCGCCGCCGACGCGATTCGCGTTTGAGCAGGAGCGTGTCATGCACAGATCGCTGATCGACCGCTGCACCGACACGACGCCCTTTCGACTCGCGCTGCTGTGCGCCGCGCTCGCTGTGGTCCCTGTTCTTCTCATGGGTGTCGCCGTCACGCTGATCGGGGGTGTGGTGATGCTCGGCGGGCCGTCCGGCGTGCAGCTCGAGCTCGAACAAGCCGTGTTCGCCCTCCTGTCCTTGGGTGGCGCGCTCGGATTCGTGGGCTATTTGCGCGCGCACTGGGGAGCGAGGAAACCCGACCGCCACAACGTCACGGCGACCCTGCTCTGCCTCGCCGCCGGCGTCGTGACGGCGCTGGCGGTGGCCGGCTACGCCGTGACGGTGCTCCTCGACGGCCTTAGGAGCCCGTGGGGATCCCCAGTAGAGGCAGCGCTAGCGACGCTGTTCGCAGCGGCCAATTTGGTATGGGCGGTGGCGGGGATTGGGTGGATGCAGCGCCTGCCGCGCTGCTACGTCGAGCGCACGGGCCACGCGTTCGACGGTGTGCCCGCTCTGATGCTATTCGTGGCCATCGCGCTCGCGATGGCGGCGGCGACGCTTACGACGACGTTGTGAGCGGCTCCGCCGCTTCCTGCTCCGAGTCGATGCTCGCGATCGTTTGCGCCCAGGCCGTGATCGACACGGCGGCCGCGGCGATCGTCGCAGCGGTCGGCCGCCACTCGAGCAGCGATAGGTCGCCGTGCTGATCCTCGACGAGCGCCGTGCAGCTCTCGACCCAGTCGCCGTCGTTGCAATAGAGGAGGCCGTCGACCTCCGTGAACGCGGCACGATGAATGTGCCCGCAGACGACGCCGTCGACTCCTGCTGCGCGCGCTGCCGCGAGCGTCGCGTTGCGATACCGCTCGATGTAGCCCTGTGCGGCGGGGAAACGCGCCTTGAGGTGCTGCGCGAGCGACCAGTACGGCCGGTCGAAGACGTCATGCAGCCAGTGCACTAAGCGATTCAGCGTCAACAACCGCCGGCACGCGAAGGCGCCGAGCGAGACGCCGAGCGATCGCCGTTCCATGACGGCATCGAACTGGTCGCCGTGCGTAACGAGCAAACGGCTCCCACGGCGCGTCGTGTGGATCGCCTGGCTTGCGATCTCGATGTTGCCGAACTTGACGCCGGCGAGGGCGTGCAAGTCGTGATCATGGTTGCCGGGGAGGTAGACGATCCGCGTGCCTTCCTGGCTCTTCTTCAATAGCAGGCGCAACACCTCCGTGTGGCTCGCGGGCCAATAGAAGCTCTTGCTCAGGTTCTCGAGATCGACGACGTCGCCGACGAGATAGAGGACCTCACAGCGCGTATGGCGCAGGAAATCCAGCAGGAGGTTGACTCGGCACTCGCGTGAGCCCAAGTGGACGTCGGACAGCCAGACGGTGCGGAGTGCTTGATGGCGCGGGATCGAATGCAAGGGTCTCTCCTCCTTGAGAGGTCGCAGAATGCACGGGCGCGAAGGGTACGGCGTCGACCTGGATCGCAAAAGCCGTCGCCGATGGGCGACACGCCGGCGTTCTAGTGAGGGCCGCCGAGGCCCGTATAAGATGAGCCCACGCTTCTAGGGGGTACGACATGAAAAGACTGACCTCGGCACTGTTGGCAGCCGGCCTGGCGCTCGGCGCGGCCGCTCCGCTCGCGGCCCAAGACCTCACGATCACGAACGCCCACATCGTCGTCGGCAACGGGACGGTCATCGCGCGCGGCTCGATCGTCGTGCGCGGCGGCAAGATCGAGTCCGTCGCGGCCGGCGCGCCGCCGCGCACGGCGGGGCAGGTCATCGACGCGAACGGAATGAGCGCGATGCCGGGCTTCATCGACGCGCACCGGCACATCAACACGGGGCCCGAGGAGAAGGCGCAGATGCAGCGCCAGCTCGAGGCCGGCTACACGACGATCCTCTCGGGCGGCGGTCCCGGCGACGGCAACCTCATGCTGCGTCAGAAGATCGAGTCCGGCGAGATCAATGGTCCGCGCGTCATTCCGTCGGAACGGCTGCGCCTGGCGCAGCTCACGCCGGAGTCCGCGCGCGAGGCGGTTCGCGCGATCAAGGCCGCCGGCATCGACTACACGGGCGAGATCTCGCTGACGCCGGTGCCGGGTCCAACGCCGCAGGAGCTCGAGGTGCTGCGGGCGGTGCTCGACGAGGGCAAGAAGGTCGGCGTCAACGTGCAGGTGCACGCCGTCAGCTCCCCGGCGATGAACGCGGCCGTCGAGATGGGTATCCCGCTGCTCGTGCATCTACCGAACAAGGACTGGGTCAGCAAGGCCGATGCCGAGAAGCTCGCCGCAGCCGGCACGAAGATCTTGATGACGATCGGCTTCGGCGCACCGGTCTTCGGCGTGTTCGCCGAAGACAACAATCCGCGCTTCCGCGACGGCAGGCCGTGGCCCGAATCGATCGTCGACGGTGTCGGCGGCGGCGTCGAGGCCGGCTACGCGATGGTCAACGCGCGCACGATCTTCGACGCCGGCGGCATCATCGGCTACTGCACGGACACGACCTACGACGCGCTCGCGGGGCTCGAGCACGAGCTGAAGTCGATGAACGTCGTGTTCTCGATGCAGGACATGATCAAGATCATGGGCCCGAACACGGCGGCGTACCTCGGCATGGAAGACGAGCTCGGCACGCTCGAGGCCGGCAAGCTGGCCGACATCATTCTGCTCGACGGCGACCCGCTCGAGGGTTACTGGAACTGGCTGAAGACGAAGGTCACGGTGAAGGAAGGCAAGGTCGTCGTCGACAAGCGCTGAGTTTTTGCGCGTCCGGACATCACGGGGCAGCCTGACCACCTGGCGCAGGTCGGGCGAATCGAGTACCCCTGGCCGGGCGCCGTCCCGGAGGGTCGCCGGGAGGGCCGGGCTCGACGCCCCAGCGCGCGAGCGAGGCGACGATCGCTTACTTGCGCGAGCTCGGCGCGCCGCCCGGATCGGGCCACTAACGGTCATCCGCTATCGGCTCGCCGGCCTGCGACATCTCCGAAGTGAATGCTTCGTCGATCAACCGTCGTACGACGCCGGCTCGCTTCGGCTTGAAGCGGTCAGCAAGCCGCCGCAGAATCGGCCGACGCGATGCGGCAGCCCGGTCCGATACCGGCGGCCTTAGCGGGGGGAAAGCTCATGGCGTACACGCTTCTCGGTCACGATTTCACGCCGCCCGATCTGCAAGCCAAGGTCACGGGGCGTGCCAAGTACGCCGAGGACTTCCGCGCCGACGGCATGCTGTTCTGCCGATTGCTGACGAGCACGATGCCGCACGCGCGCGTGCGCATAGACGCGACCGAAGCGCTCGCGATGGAAGGCGTCGTCGCCGTGCTGACGGCCGACGACGTGCCGCCGGCCGCGGCGCCCGCCGAGCCGATCTTGACGAACGAGCCGCTGTACGTCGGTGACCGCATCTGCGCCGTCGCCGCGCGCAGCGAGGAGCTCGCGCAGGAGGCCATCGACCGTATCAAGGTCGAGTACGAGGAGCTTCCGTACGTCATCGATCCGCTCGCGAGCCTCTTCCCGGCCGGGCCCGATGCGCGCACGGACGGCAACGTCATCGTGCCGGGGCAAGGGCTCAAGCAGGTCAAGTGGACGGCCGGCGATTTCGCTGCGGCCGGCGACGCGTTGCCGCAGGGCGCCCCGGGCGTCGAGTGGTCGTTCGGCGATCTCGACGCCGGCTTCGCGCAAGCGAAGTACGTGCTCGACGAGTCGTTCGTCACGGCGGCGTTATCGCATCACTGCCTCGAGCCGCGCAGCTGCATGGCGTACTGGCAGGGCGACAAGGTGTTCGTCTACGGCTCGACGCAGAGTCAGACCGCCGTCATGCCGAATCTCGCGCGGCTCGCAGGCGTCGAGCCCGACAACCTGGTCTACATCGCGGAGTTCTGCGGCGGCGGCTTCGGCTCGAAGATCAACCCGTATCCCGCGATGGGCGTGCCGATCTACATGGCCAAGAAGACCGGCATGCCGGTGCTCATGCGCGTGAGCCGAGCGGAGGAGGCGCTGTTCGGCTCGTCGCGGCCCGCGTTCCAGGGCCGCGTCAAGATGGGCTTTCGCGCGGACGGGCGAGTCACGGCCGTCGATCTTTACATCGTCCAGCAGAACGGCCCGTATAACGGCGGCGGCGATCTCGGCGGCGCGGCGGGCGCCGTCTCGCTCGTGTATCAGCCGCTCGCGATGCGCTACCGCGGCATGCAGGTCAGCACGAACACGACGCCGACGGGCGCACAGCGCGGCCCGGGCCAGAACCAGATCGCCGCGGCCCTCGAGCCGCTGATCGACAAGGCCGCGAAGGAGCTCGGGCTTGACCGCGTCGCGATCCGCCGCGTCAACGCAGCCGACAACGCGGCCAAGTACGATTCGCAGCAGGGACCCGTGACGAGCGCGTATCAGCGCGAAGCGCTCGAGCGCGGCGCAGCCGCGTTCGGCTGGGAAGCGCGCAGTGCGCGCAGCGGCCAAACGCGCGGCTCGAAGGTGACGGGCATCGGCGTCGGCCAAGCGTTTCACGCAGCCGGCCGCGGCGGCCTCGACGGCATCGTGCGCCTGACAGCCGACGGAAAGCTGCACATCCATTGCGGCGTCGGCAACCTCGGCACGTTCTCGTATGCGGCGACCTCGCGCGTCGCAGCCGAGGTGCTGAAGATGAGCTGGGACAACTGCATCATCGAGCGCGGCGACTCGCGCCTTGGATTGCCGTTCTCGTCGCCGCAGTCGGGCAGTAACACGTCGTTCACGATGACGCGCGCGACGTACGCAGGCGCGATGGACGCGCTCGCGAAGCTCAAGGAGATCGCTGCGGCAACGCTCGGCGGCGGCGCCGACGACTACGACATCGAGAACGAGGCCGTGTTCGCGAAGGCCGACCGCACGAAGAGCCTGACGTATGCCGCTGCCGCGCAACGCGCGATCGAGCTCGGCGGCCGCTACGCCGGCCAAGAGGTCCCTGAGGACGTCAACGCCGTCACCAAGTCCGGCGTCGCGGCGATCGCCGGCTCCGGCTTGATCGGCGTCGCGAAGGACAACATCGCCGTGACGGGCATGGTGCCCGCGATCGCGATTGGCTTCGTCGAGATCGAGCTCGACAAGGAGACCGGCAAGGTCGACATCGTCGATTACCTCGGCGTCGCGGATTGCGGCACCGTGCTGCACCCGATGGGACTCCAAGCGCAGATCAGGAGTGGCGCCGTGATGGGCTTCGGCATGGGGCTCTCCGAGCGGCACATCTACGACCCGCAGAACGGCTTGCCCGGCAATGTCGGCCTCATTCAAGCGAAGCCGCCGTCGTATCTCGACGCGCCGTCGCAGATGCAGACGCTCGCCGTCGACATCGAGGATCCGCAGAATCCCGTCGGCGCGAAAGGCATCGGCGAGCCCGTCCAGGGCTGCGCGACTGCGGCCGTGATGGCCGCGATCGCTGACGCGCTCGGCGGCCGCTACCTCAATCGCGTGCCCGTGGTAGCGGACATGATCGTCAACGCCGCCGCGGGCCGCGCGCAGTCGCACAAGCCGCTGCAAGTCAGCACAGCCTGAAACCGATGCGGCACCGGGCGATCCCGTGGCTGTGCGCGGCCGTCGCGGTTGCGCCGCCGCTATTGGCGCAGCAAGTTTTCGACCGAACGCCGGCGGTCCCAACCGTCGTGCATGGGCTCTACAACTGGGTGCACTCGACGGCCGACGCCGAGCGCGCGTTTGCCTTCTACCGCGACGTGCTCGGCATCGAGCTCGCACCGTCGCCGTTCATTCCGAGCGCGGCAGCGCCCGAAGGCATCCGACCGTGGTCCGCCGTCGTCGGCGACGAGCTGATTTGGGATTTGACGGACACCCGCGGCTCGCGCGCTCGGACAGTGTTCATGCGCGCGCCGAACACGCCGTTCGGGATCGAGTTGTCGGAGTTCATCGAGATTGCGCGCGAGCATCGTCGGGCGAACCCCTGGGATCCGGGCGCTTCCCGGCTGATCTTCGAGGTGCGCGACTTCGACAGTGTCGCGGCGAAACTCCGCGACGCGCCGATCGTGACGCTCGGCGGAGTGCCGGTCCTCGCGCGCGCCGGTCGTGCGTTGCTGGTGCGCGATCCCGACGGCTACCTCATCGAGCTTCGCGAAGCATCCGGCGAGGCGCGCGATGCCGGGCCGGGCGAGATCGTCGGCACGGCGATCGGGATCACCGTCGACGACACTGAGCGCGCGCTCGAGCTTTATCGCGGATTGCTGGGATTCGCGATTCGGGAAAGGTGGCAGGCCGACGCTGCGGAGCTCGCGCTGAACGGCTTGAACGCTGGCCGGCTCGAGCACACCGCGACCGTGATTCCGGGCACGTCGATCGAGGTGATCTTCGCCGACTTCGCGGTTCCCGACGGCGTCCGGGTGGAACCGTTACGCTGGCGGATCCAAGACGTCGGTTCGCCGCAATTCCAGCTCGAGGTCCGCGGACTCGACGCGTTGATCGAGCGAACGAAAGCCGCGGGCTATCGCTTCTTGAGCGTCGGCGCGCGGCCGATTCAGCGGCCTTTTGGCCGCTTCGTGTTCTTGCTCGATTCAGACAGCGTCCTCGTCGAGTACGCAGAGCCGGCCGAGGGCCGCTAGAATGCGGCCAGTGACTCCTGGTCCGGGGGATTCGATGCGGCGGTACCGTCTGCGCTTCGGGTTTGTTGGGATTGCGGTAGCCGTCGGCTTCCTCGGCGCCTGCACGAATGCGGAGCCGCCCGGCGACCAGACGGCGGCGCCGCCGGAACCGCCGCGGCGCCCGAACATCCTGTTCATCCTCGCCGACGATCTTGGCTATTCCGATCTGGGCGCGTTCGGCAGCGAGATCCCGACGCCGAATCTCGACGCGCTCGCGCGTAGCGGCATGCTGCTCACGGATTTCTATGCGGGCATGACGTGCTCGCCGACGCGCGCGATGCTGATGTCGGGCACCGATCATCACGTCGCCGGCATGGGCGTGCAGGGCCGTCCGAGCCGCGAGGATCAGCGCGGCCAGCCGGGTTACGAAGGGCACCTCAACTTCCGCGTCGCGTCGTTGGCGGAGCTGATGACGGACGCGGGCTACAACACCTACATCACCGGCAAGTGGCACCTCGGCGAGGAGCTCGAGCACGGGCCGCGCGCGCGCGGCTTCAAGCGATCGTTCGTCTCGCTCGACGGTGCTGCCCACCTCGGCGGCTGGGATTGGCGAGGCCCGCAGCCCGCACGCTATCGCGACGGCGAAGAAATCGTGCAAGTCGGCGACGACTTCTACACGACGCGCTTCTACACGCAGCGCATGATCGAGTACATCGAGCAGGATCGCGCCGAGGGCAAGCCATTCTTCGCGTACCTCGCGTACACCGCGCCGCACTGGCCGCTGCAGGCGCCCGCCGAATCGATCCAGCGTTTTTCGGGCCGCTACGATTCGGGCTACGAAGCGCTCTACGAAAGCCGCTTCGCCAGGCAGAAGGAGCTCGGCTTGGTGACCGCGGACGCCGCGCCGATCGACACCGCGCGTTTTCGCCCGCGCTGGAGCGAGCTCTCCGAGGACGAACGCCGCTTCGAAGCTCGCCGCATGGAGATCTACGCGGCGATGGTCAGCGACCTCGACACCTATGTCGGGGAGGTCGTCGCCTACCTCGAGCGCATCGGCGAGCTCGACAACACGTTCATCATGTTCATGTCCGACAACGGTGCCGAGGCGTCGCGCCGCGATCTCGTGGCGCCGATCAGCGAGCACGTCGGCAAGGAATACGACCACAGCCTCGAAAACCTCGGCCGCGCGAGCAGCTACGTCATGTACGGCTCGAACTGGGCGAGCGTCAGCTCGTCGCCACATTTCCGCCACAAGGCGACGGCGTTCGAAGGCGGCGTGAAGGTACCTGCGTTCGCGCGCTTTCCGCGCATGATCGCGCCGGGCACGCGCAGCGACGGCGTCGGCACAATCAAAGACCTCTTGCCGACGTTCCTCGCGGTCGCGGGCACGCAGCATCCGGGCACGGCCTATCGCGGCATGCCGGTAGCTCCGATCCAGGGCACGTCGCTATTGCCGATGCTCGCCGGCGAAACCCGCGAAGTGCATTCACCCGACACGGTGTTCGGCTGGGAGCTGCTCGGTCAGCGCGCCGTCCGCCAGGGCAATTGGAAGATCGTCTGGGACCAGCGCTTACCGCCCGCGCAGCGGCGCTGGCAGCTGTTCGATCTCGCGGCCGACCCGTTCGAGCAGCGGGATTTGAGCTCGAGCGAGCCCGAGCGGCTCGCGGCCATGGAGCGTCTCTGGGAGCGGTACGACGAGGAGAACGGAATCGTCTATTGACCGCGCGCCGGCCCCTTCCCAGCCGCCGTTTTGCAAAATAATCGGACGCCGGCGGCCGAAAGGGCCTATAGTGCCAGGGCTCCCACTCGCGCTGATGAGCCTGCAGGCATGGTGCCTACATCCTCCTGTTGCGAAGTACGCTACCTGAGGAGGTAACCATGGGCAGGAAACTTTACGTCGGCAATTTGCCATATTCCGCTACCGAGCAATCGTTGCGCGAGGCCTTCGCGGCTTCTGGCACGGTTGATTCCGTCAGTGTGATCACCGATCGCGATACCGGTCAGAGCAAAGGTTTCGCGTTCGTCGAGATGGCCACGGATCAGGAGGCGCAAGCCGCCACGCAGGCCATGAACGGCAAGATGCTCGACGGCCGCCAGATCAAGGTCAACGAAGCCAAGCCGCGTGAATCGCGCGGTGGCGGCGGCGGCGGCGGTGGCGGTCGCGGCGGCTACGGCGGCGGCGGTGGTGGCGGTGGTCGCGGCGGCTACGGCGGCGGCGGCGGCGGGCGTTACTAGACGCTTCTCTTCTCGGTTCGGTTACTGACCACCTCGCGGCCGCCTTGCGGCCGCGAGGTGTCTGCTCCCCCACGTCTGTCGTGTGCAGCTTTGGAGCGCCATGCCCAAACAAAACTTCAAGTCCCACGCCAAGCGTAAGCGCGAGCTCGCGAAGCTCGACAAGCGCCAAGCGAAAGACCAGAAACGCGCGGCACAGCGAGCCGAGCAATCGGGCGCGGACAGTGCAGTTGAGCCCGTGGCGACTCCCGCAGCCGCGTCCGGCGCTCGAGCAGTGCCGGGCGTCACGCAGAAGGTACCGCTCACGCTGGCGGAAGCCGTGGAGCGGTGGAAGAACACGAAAATCGTGAAAGCGAAACCGCGCTACTAGTCGAACGCGGGCAGGGTATCGAGGTCGGCCGCAGGCGGCTCACGGCTTTCGTAACCCATGCCGCGGCCAAGCGCGATTACGGCGATCCACACCAGAACGGACACCATGGCAGCGGCGCGTACGCTCCACTGCGGCCGCAGGCGTGCGTTCCAAACCTCGACACGCTGCCAGGCCGTGAGGTGGAACGCGAGCGCGTTCAGTCCACCGACCGCCATCGCGCCCAGCTTCAGATAGAAAACCGGGCTTGCGGCATAACGATCGGCCGACGGCACGAACAAAAGAGCGCCGCTGACGGCGAGCAAGGCGAACGCCGGGCCCGCGATTTTCAGCAAGAAGCGGCCCGCCGGGCCGGCGAGCAGCTGCGGCGCCAAGCCGAGCAGGCGTAGATCGAGCAAGAATATCGCGCCGAAAAAGAATGCGACACCGACGAGGTGAACGCCTTCGAACGTTGCGTAAGCATAGGGCGTCAGCTGGATCCAGGTCGCGAGATCGCCGCGCGCAAGCTCGAGCCAGAATTCAGCGCGCGTAGGATCCTCCCAAAACCATGCGTGGACCTCAGCGGCTCGCCATCTGCACGAAGGCATACATGAGGCGAGCGACGACGATGACCGTCGGCCAAAGCGCCAGTGACACCGCGGCCAGTATTTTCGCTGCGCCGCCGACCGCTTCTCCGGCATCCCACGCGCCGGCCTTACGCCGGACGTGCGCATGCAAGCAGATGAGCGTGGCAACCGCGATCGTCAACACGGCGATCTTGGCGCGAAACGACGGCCGGTAAAAAACCTCCGTCGCGAGCGGCGCGAACTGCAGCGTCCCGGTAATGAAGACGGCGGCGAACCCAGCCCAGGCCGTCCAGAATGCCGGGCGGCAGAAAGCGGCGAAGGGCACATTCCGGCCGAAGCCGAGCAGCCGTAATGAGATGGCCATGACGGCGCCGATCTGCAGCGCGAACGCGATGAAGTGCAGCGTTTCGAGGATCTGCTTGCTGTTGGCCGTGATCGCCCAGCGCTCGCTCGTCAGCAGCTGCGCCAACGCAGAGCTCTGGATGGCTTCGAGCACAGCATGTATCACGGCGCCTCCTCGCAGCAGCGATGTCCGGCTACAAGTCGCGCAGCATGATAGAGCAGTACCGTTGGTAGTTTGCGGGCTTCCGAGGCACGAAGCGCACCGTTCCGCGCGGCCGTGCGGTATCGTGTGCAGGTGATCGCGGCTCCCCGCAACCCTCTGACCGCTGTTCGCGCCCTGGTCGTTGCCGGGGCCGTCGTTGTCGCGGCGCAGGCCGAGGCGCAGCGCGAATTTCGCGTCTACCCGAGCTTCGAAGGCGACGTCGCCGAGGCGCTGCTGCCGCCGGACTATCAGGTCCCGGGCGAGCTCGTCGTCGGCCACTTGATGTTCCCCGATAGCCGCTTCGGATCCGGTGGCCAGTGGCGCTACGGCGGCACGGGCTGGACCGACGACTATCCGAAGGGCGACCGCGCGCTCATTCAGATGCTGCGGCGTTTCACGCGCACGGACGTCCGGGCCGTCGAGCAACCCGTTAATCTCGAGGACGGCGACGACGCGCACTATTGGCCCTTTCTCGTCGCCGGTCTGGCCGGCTCCTGGGAGCTGACCGACGAGCAGGCGGCGAAGCTCCGCGAGCACCTGTTGCGCGGCGGCTTTCTGTTTTGCGACAGCTTTTTCGGCGAGCGTAACTACGTCGTGTTCGAGGAGAGCCTGCGGCGCGTGTTTCCGGATCGGCCGATCATCGATATGACGGACGATCACCCGATCTTTCATTCGGTGTTCGACTTGCCCGAGATGACGAAGGTCGCCATTCCGAACGCGAACGAGGTGTTCTGGGGCGGCCGCATGAGCCGCGGGCCGCCGCGCTGGCGAGGCGTCGAGGACGACGAAGGCCGGCTCATGGTGCTCATCGCCTACAACAACGACGTGCAGGACGCGTGGCAGTGGGCCGATGATCCGCGCTACCCGCACGAGCTCGTCAATCTCGCGCTGCGGCTCGGCGCCAACATCGCGATGTACGCGATGACGCACTGACGCGGCGGCTGCTGCCGAGCGCAACGTCGATGGCGCTGGTCTTGTTTCACCACGGCAGCTCCACCTGCGCGGCCAAAGTGCGATTCGCGCTCGCCGAAAAAGCGCTGCCGTGGGAATCGCGCTACGTCGACATCTTGCGCGGCGAGCAGTTCGCGCCGGCGTACGTCGCCCTCAATCCGAAGGCCGTGGTGCCGACGCTCGTCCACGACGGCGCAGTCGTCGTCGAGTCGACGGTCATTTGCGAATACGTCGAAGAAGCCTTTCGCGACCATCCGCTATACCCGAACGCGCCGCTCGGTCGCGCGCGCGTGCGCATTTGGACCAAGGCCGTCGACGAGGAGCTGCATCCGGCCTGCTCCGCGATCACCTATGTCGTCTCGCATCGCCACACGATCCTGCGTGAAGGGCACGTAAGCAGCTTCGAGGAGTTCGCCGCGCGCGGCGCCAACGAGGGTATGGCCGCGCGTACGCAGAAGTGGCAGTGGATTCAGCACGGCCTCGACGCGCCGGGCGCCGCGGACAAGATCCGCCTCTACGACGCGTATCTGCACAAGATGGAGCGGGCGCTCGCCGCGTCAGAGTGGCTCGTCGGCGAGCGTTTCTCGATGGCTGACGTCGCGATGGCGCCGTACGTCAACCGGCTCGCGGCGCTCTCGATGACGCGCCTCTGGCAAGACGGCCGTCTGCCGCGCGTCGAGCGTTGGTTTCAGCGGGTGTCGGCGCGGCCGACGTTCGGGCCGGCGTTCGTCGAATGGCTTCCGCCCGAGCTCGCGCGCGAGATGCGCACGAATGGCGAGCGATCCTGGCCCGCAGTCGCGGCACTGCTCGCGATTGCCGAATGACTGCAGCGAATCAGGGCTTGCCCGGCTGTTGCGAGCAGGTGTCCTGCACGAGCTCGACGTCCGGGGTGTAGAGCCACGTCTTCGTGATGACCAGAGGCTTCGTGAAGGTCGCGGGGTCCGTCAGCGTCAGCGTGAGCTCGAGCCGGCGGGGGTTATCGCGCACGGTGTAACGCTCGACGGCCGTGAGCTCACCGCTGTGGCCGGCCTGTGACGTGTCCGAGATCAGGTCCGGGGTCACGCGTGTCGTTTCCACGATCAGCGCGCCCCTCTCGACGCGTCCCACCGAATGCCCGAGCAGGCTCGGCGTGCTGTGTGTGGGTTGCGCGCGCCCGTCCAAGTAGATCGGACGCAGCAGCGACCACTCCTCGTAGCGCACGAGCAAGTGATCGCCGTCGCGGCTGATCTGCATAGGCAACGGGTTCGTGACCTCGCGGACGAAGCCATACGGTTGGCAGTTCAGGAATTTCGGATCGTTCTCCGGCTTGTTGGCGGCGCGCACTTGCTTGCCGAGCGGCGTCAGCATCGCCTCGAGTGCGGCCAGTGAAGCCGCGCTGCTCTGGGCGGACAGCGCGAAGGCGGGCGTCGCATCGTTCTTAGGATCGGCGAGAAGGCCGCTCAGGTGATCGTAGAAGTCCTTCGCGCAGCCGACGAAGCATTGGATATCGGCGAACGTCCAGTATTCATTCTCTTGCGTCGTGAACACGCCGCTCCATGTGCCGAGAAACGGCGCGGCCGGATCGGCCGTTTGCGCCGAAGCGCCGAAGCACGACGCGAGCAGCACGCCGAGCAACGGTTGGCGCCGGCGAACGGCACGCGTAAGCAGCTGCACGCGGCTCATGGCTGACCTCGTCATTCCGGTGGACGCCGGCGGCGCTCGTTGAACTGGTCGTAGCGGATGTCTTCGGTGAACCGCTCCGTGCCGTCGGGCAGCGTCAGATACTCCATATGAACGAGGTGCTGGCTCGCATCGCGCGGCGGATGGCCGCGAACGGTCACCTTGTCGCCGGGCTTCACCTCTTCGCCGGTCCAGCCGACGCGCATCAGCTGCGTGCGCGAGCCGCCCTCGGCGAGCCACTTCTCGTTCGTGCCGTTGTTGTTCACGTCGAGGTAAATGCGCATGTGGGGGTTGCCGAGCTGGTACTCGGTAACGACGCCGGTCACCGTGATCTCCATGGTGAGGTCATACAGCATGGCTGGTGAATGATGGGCCGCGACGTGTGCCAACGGCGCGAGGCCCGTCGTCAACAGCAACAGCCAGTATTTCTTCGGCATCGATTCTCCGGGAGTCGAGCGCATTTTCGCAGCGCACGCAGGCCCGATAGTATCAGGCGGCGCCAGTAGCGGCGTCCAGGCAGATGCGGTGGACGAAGGCCAGCTTCTCGACGACGCGATCGGTTAGGGCAAACGGATAGGCGTCGCGCATTCCCATGCTGCGGTTGAGTTGATTCAACGCGACCGCGAGCGGCAGCCAGTCGCCGAGCATCGCCGCGAACGGCCGTTCGGCCGCGAGCGGCAGCGGTGCGGAAAGAGTGCGGCCGGCAAGGCTGAGCTGCGCATCATTCGCCGTATCCAGCGTGTCGACGATGTGGATGTAGTGCGCCCACGTTTCGGCGAAGTCTTCCCACGGATGCGCGCTCGCGTAGAAGCTGACGAACGATTCCTGCCAGCCGTCCGTCGGCCTCCGCTCATAATGCGCGGCGAGCGCGCCGGCGTAGTCCGCGCGCTCGTCGCCGAACAGCACACGAAATTCTTCGATCAGCTCGGTGCTCTGCACGAGTCGATACCAGAAATAGTGACCGACTTCGTGCCGCAGGTGACCGAGCATCGTTCGATACGGCTCGTCGAGTCGTTTCCGCATCGCTTCGCGGTGCGTGTCGTCGGCTTCCACGACGTTCATCGTGAGTTGTCCCTCGTCGTGGCCGATGACCACTGCGCCCTGCGCCGGCGGCTCGACGGCGCCCGTGTCCACGCGCTCGTCCGCGAGCAGCTTGAAGCGTAAGCCGTGCTTGTCGGCCGAAGGTCCAAGCGGCAATCCGAGCCGCAGCAGCGTATAGATGAGGCGGCGCTTCGCGCGTTCGGTTTCACTCCATAGAGCGAGGCGCTGCGGATCCTCGAGGGCCGGTACCACGTCGTCGAAGCTGCAGGCGAGGCAATAGCCGGTGCCTCGTGACTCGTCACCCGTCGCGTACCAGTTGCAGGCGTTCCACTCCGACCAATTTCGGCAAGGAGCAAGGCCGCTCTCGCGAGCGCGGCCGGCGGTCGCCATCGTCAGCTCGTCCGCGCGGAAGCCGACCTTGCTGTCGCACTTGAGGCACGTATCGTTCTCGAAGAACAGTGCGTTGCCGCAGGCATCGCAACTAAAGGTCCGCATTCGAGCTTCCTTGAAAAGGGGATGCCGGTTTTTGCAAGACGCATGCCATGGGCGCAGCCGCGGGCGAGCAGTTCCACTGTGCCTCGTCCTATACTCGGCGGACAATAACAGCGAGCCGAAAGAGGCCTCTTATGGCGCGAGTGGCGTGCATCAAGCTCTCGGGGTTTCTGCTCATGGCTGTGGCGCAAAATGCGCCGGCCCAGCAAGGTGCGCCGAACGGCGAGTGGCGCACCTACGGCGGGGATCTCGGCCACACGCGCTACGCGCCGCTCGACGAGATCGACGCGAGCAACTTCAACCGCCTCGAGATCGCGTGGCGCTTCAAGACCGATAGCCTCGGCCCGAACCGCGAATTCAATTTCCAGTCGACGCCGCTGATGGTCGACGGCGTCGTCTATTCGACGGCCGGCTCGCGCCGCGCCGTCGTCGCGCTCGACGCCGGCAACGGCGAGCTGCTCTGGATCCACCGGCTCGACGAAGGGCAGCGCGGGCAGGTCGCGCCGCGTCAGCTCTCGGGCCGCGGTCTCGCGTACTGGGAGAGCGGCGACGATAAGCGCATCGTCTACGTGACGCCGGGTTATCAGATGATCGCGCTCGATGCGCGGACGGGCGACCGTGTCGAGACCTTCGGCGACGGCGGCATCGTCGATCTCAAGCAAAACATCGATCAGAACCTCGATCCGCTCGACAACGAGATCGGCTTGCACGCGACGCCGATCGTCGCGAAGAACGTCATCATCGTCGGCGCGGCGCATCCGACGGGCGCGAACCCCACTAGCGCGCGCGTGACGAAGGGCTACGTGCGCGGCTTCGATGCGCGCACGGGCGAGCGGCTCTGGATCTTCCACACGGTGCCGATGCGTGGCGAGTTCGGCACCGAGAGCTGGCTCAAGGGCTCGAACGAATACACGGGCAACACGGGCGTCTGGGCGCAGATCTCCGTCGACCCTGAGCTCGAGACCGTGTATCTGCCCGTCGAGCAGGCGACCGGCGACTACTTCGGGGCCGAGCGTCCCGGCGACAACTTGTTCGCAGAAACACTGCTCGCCGTCGATCTCAATACCGGCGAGCGCAAGTGGCACTACCAGCTCGTTCATCACGGCATCTGGGACATGGATATCCCCTGCGCGCCGATTCTGTTCGACGCCGTCGTCGACGGCCGCGCCGTCAAGGCCGTCGCGCAGCCGACGAAGCAAGCGTTCCTCTACGTCTTCGATCGCGTGACGGGCCGGCCGCTGTGGCCAATCGAGGAGCGGCCCGTGCCGAAAGGCGAGGTGCCCGGCGAGTGGTATGCGCCGACGCAGCCGATCCCTTCGAAGCCGCCGGCGTACGACCGCCAAGGCATCACCGAAGGTGATCTCATCGACTTCACGCCGGAGCTGCGCCGCGAGGCGCTCGAGGTCGTCGCGTGGCACAAGATGGGTCCGCTGTTCACGCCGCCCGTCGTCAGCAACATCAACGGCCCGCTCGGTACGCTGATGGTGCCGAGCCAGGACGGCGGCACGAACTGGCAGGGCGGGTCGTTCGATCCCGAGACGGGGATTCTCTACGTCGCGTCGGGCTCGACCGTCGTGCAGCAAGGCCGTCGTGCCGCCGTATCCAGGCCAGTCCGAGATGGCCTACATCGAAGGCAACGCAGTCACTGGGCCGCGCACGACGGGCGGGTCCGGCTCGGCCGCCGGCGGCGGCCGCAGCGAGTTTCGGCCCGCGGAGCGCCGCGTGCTGACACCCGACGATGCGTCGCGCGGGCCGCCGAAGCTCGCGCTCGCCGTGCAGGGCTTGCCGCTCCTGAAGCCGCCGTACGGGCGCATCAGCGCGATCGACATGAAGCGCGGCGAGATCCTTTGGCAAGTCGCGCACGGCGAGACGCCCGACGACATCAAGAGCCATCCACTGCTGAAAGATCTGAATCTGCCGCGCACGGGCCAGGCCGGCTCGCCGGGCACGCTCGTGACGAAGACGCTCTTGATCGCCGGCGAGCGTTTGAATACGACGACGCCCGAAGGGCTGGGCGCGATGCTGCGCGCCTACGACAAAGCGACGGGGCGCGAGGTCGGCGCCGTCTACATGCCGGCGCCGCAAAGCGGGTCGCCGATGACGTACCTGCACGGCGGCGAGCAGTATCTCGTCGTCGCGATCAGCGGTGCGCAGTACGCCGGCGAGCTCTTGGCGTTCAAGTTGCCGCGACGGTGATGGCCGAGCAGGGCGGTTCGTGGCCGCTCGGCACGGCACTCGCCGTTCACGGCAAGTAGTAGCGCAGATGTACCGGTGCCGAGTCGACCAGCTTGCCGTCGACGACTCTCGGCCGGAAGCTCGTGCTCTCGATCAAACGCATCAAGTCGCGCTGCTCCGCGCCTGTCGCGTCTTTGCTCGTGTCGAGGATCGTGATGCCTTCGCCTAACCCGTGCTTCGTGACGGCGAACGCGACGTCGATGTAGCGCGACGACTCTGTCGCGGCGGAAGCGAGCGGGTTCGGTTCGTAGACGGGGAGCGTCACCGGCAATTCCGGCGCAAACAGCTGCGTCGATGCCTCACGATCGCCGCTTTGCTGGAGCTCCCGGTATGCACGTTCGTAGAGCGCGAACGTCCCTGCCGGAAGGTCGAAGCGGCGGCGGTCGACGGGCACGGTGACGATGCGCCAGTCCGCGAGCTCGGCGAGCGCATTCGCTCGGGCTGGCGCCGGCGCGCCGCTGCGGATCTCATAGGACATCAGCCGTATGAGCCCGGGCAGATTGCCGACGTTCGCAACCACAAAACCCCGTCTTCGGGAGACGGGCGAGAGACAAGAGTCGAGAATCTCCAACGCGAGAAAGTCCTCGAGCGTTCCGCCGGAGCAGCGGGCGAACGACCCGGCGGACTTGCTCGATAGCACGATTCCTCCGTGCCCCCTCGTGAAACGCAGAGCCGCTCTCTCGAATTGCCGCAGCTCCGGGCTCGCGTAATCGCCGGTCCGCAGGATGACCTCGATCGCGTCGGCGTAGTACATCAGGATCTCGGCGTGCAGTCGCCCGATGAGCCGTTGGTTGATCCCTCCGATACAGCTCGGGTCCATGGGGCCGCTCGTGCGGCGCGTATAGTCATAGGGAGCAGGCGGCCCGTCGTTATAGCAGCCGACGTAGATCATCGGCGGACGCTCTCCGACGCGGACCTTCTCGATGACAGCCAACCGATCGTCGGCGAGCTCGCGAAAGATCGGCAACATCCGCGCGTCGTCGTGATGTTCCCTCGCGGTGGTGACCATGTCCTGCTCGAGCTCCCAGACTCGCTCGTGATTGCCGAGTGCCTTCTCGCTGCGAATCTGCTCGCGCAATAGCAGCGCCTCGTCGGCGGAGGCCAAGCCCTGGTGAACGCGCGTGACGAATCGCGCTTCTTCGAGCGCGGCCAACGCGAGCGTGTGGTCGCCGGCCTCTTGATGCAGCACCGCCAGAACGCGCAAGGGCTCGACCAGCTCAGCCGGCCTGGCGAGCCCCGTGTCCGCCTGCAACTCGGCGATCTGCTGGCGCAGCTGCGCCTCGGAACCGTCGTCGGCGCGCTGGGGCTGCGCCAAGACGAGGCCGGACGCCGCGAGAGCGGCCGCGGCAGCGACAAGCAGTCTGTTCGTGGGCGTACCCATCGATCTTCAGAAGGCTGGCACCTCCGCTTGCGACGTGCAAGCGCGGCGAGGGCATGCCGGGGTGTCGAATGTCACCGCATCGCGACCGCCAGCAGACTTTTTTACTACCCCGATAAGACCTTACTGCTACTCCGGTAAGACCGACGCCGTTACCGGTCGGAACCTAGGATGACGCCTCGATGCTCGCGACACGGTCGTCGCGGCGTGATCATCCAGGGAGACTCGAAGATGTTACGACCCAGCTTGTTGGCCCTCGGCGTCGCTGCCGCCCTCGCTTCTGCGCTGCCCGCCGCTTCGCAACCCGCGGGCAAGACTCCGCAGCCCGACGTCGACGACGTGATCTCCGTCACCGGCGCGCGGCGGCGCGAGGAATCCGTGCAGGAGGTGCCGATCCCGGTGTCGCTCATCGGCGGCGAGCTGATCACCGAAGCCGGCGCGTTCAACGTCAACCGCATCAAGGAGCTGATCCCGTCGGTGCAGCTCTACTCGTCGAATCCGCGCAACACGGGCGTCAACATCCGCGGTCTCGGCTCGCCGTTCGGCCTGACGAACGACGGTATCGAGCCTGGCGTCGGTTACTACGTCGACGGCGTGTTGTACGCGCGGCCTGCGTCGACGACCCTCGATTTCGTCGACGTCGAGCGCGTCGAAGTGTTGCGCGGGCCGCAGGGCACGTTGTTCGGCAAGAACACGACGGCCGGCGCGATCCTCGTGACGACGCGTAAGCCGAGCTTCACGCCCGAGTACGACTTCGAGCTCGGCTACGGCGACGACGAGTTCGTCCAAGCCAAGGGCTCCATCTCCGGTCCGCTCGGCGACAAGGTCGCCGGCCGCGTTTCGCTGACGAGCACGCAGCGCGACGGTCTGCTGTACAACGTGGCGACGCACGACAACGTCAACGATATCGACAACATCGCCGTGCGCACGCAGCTCCTCGTCGCGCCGAACGAACGCGCCGACATCACGCTCTCGCTCGACTACACGGATCAGAACCCGAACGGCTATGCGCAGGTATTTGCCGGCTCCGTGCCGACGCTGCGTTCGCCGTACCGGCAATTCGAGACGATCGTTGCCGATCTCGATTACGCGCCGCCGAGCCGCGAGCCGTTCGACCGCCTCATCGACCACGACACTCCGTGGAAGTCGGGGAACGAGATGGGCGGCGTCGCCGCCAACGTCGACGTCGACATCGGTCCCGGCACGCTGACGTCGACGACGTCTTGGCGGTTCTGGAACTGGGATCCGTCGAACGACCGCGACTATCTCGGCCTGCCCGTCGGCACGCTGTCGCAGGCTCCTTCGACGCACGAGCAGACGACGCAGGAAATCCGGTGGGCAGGCGAGCTCTCGGACAAGCTGCACGGCGTGTTCGGGTTCTTCGCGTTCGACCAGAAGCTCGACACGGACCCGGTGCACACGGAGCAGGCCGGTGCGGCGCTCTACCGCTTCCTCTGGACCGGCCCGAATACGCCCGCGGCCGCGACGCCGCAGCTCTTTGACGGCTACACGAGCGAGATCACGTCGCAGCTCAATACCGCCAGCGCCGCGCTCTTCGGCCAGATCGACTGGGCCATCACGGACCGGCTGCATCTCCTGCCCGGCGTGCGCTTCAACTACGACGAGAAGCAGGTCGACTTCGACCGGCGCGTCTCGGGTGGGCCGGCAAATCCGACGCCGGCCGAGCTGCAGCAATTGCTGAGCGTCTATCGGCCGCAGACGTTTGAAGCCGACGTCGACGATTCCAACGTCTCGGGCCAGTTGACGCTGCAGTACGCGGCCACGGATCGGATCAACGCCTATGCGACGTACGCGACGGCCTTCAAGTCCGTCGGCGTCAATCTCGGCGGCCTGCCGCTCGACGCGAGCAACAACACGGTGCTCTCGGCGGCCGAGGTGGCGCCCGAGGACGTGAAGCACTTCGAAATCGGCTTCAAGGCGACGCCGACGGCGGGCTCTACGGCCAATCTGACGTTCTTCAACACGGAGATCGATGACTTCCAGACGCAGGTGACGAACGCACAGTTCGGAGTTGCGCGCGGCTATCTCGCCAACGCCGAGAAAGTGCGTGTGCGCGGCGCCGAGTTCGACGGCAACGTGGAATTAGGCGGCCGTTTCGCGCTGCGCGGCTCGATCGCTTATACGGATGCCGAGTACCTGTCGTTCCCCGACGCGCCGCCGCCGCTCGAGGGCACCGGCGGCCCCGCGTTCGTCGATGCGTCGGGCGGCCGGTTGCCGGGAATTTCCGAATGGGCTGCGTCCTTCGGCACCGAGTACCGCCGGCAAGGGAGCATCTTTCGCAAGTCCGGCGAGTTCTTCACGGGCCTCGATCTCTATTACCGCGGCGACTTCTCGTCGAGCCCGACGCCCTCGCAGTACTTGAACGTTCAAGGCTATTCGCTGTTGAACTTGCGCGTCGGCTTCCGCTCCGACACGGGCGGCTGGTCCGGCTTCCTCTGGGCCCGCAATGCGCTCGACGAGCAGTATTTCGAGCAGTTGCTGGCTGCGCCGGCCGGCAATGGCGCCGGCCACTTCGGCGCCGTGCTCGGCGACCCGCAGTCTTTCGGCGCGACGGTGCGGTTCGCGTTCTAGGCGGAGCTCGAGCTCACGGCGCCAAGTGGTAGCGCAAGCTCACCGCCGCAGAATCGGCTAGCTCGCCGTCGACGAATCTCGGCCGAAAGCTCGTGCTCTCGATGAGGCGGATCAAGTCGCGCGCTTCGGCACGCGTCGCAGCCCTGCTCGAGTCGAGGATCTCGACGCGTTCGCCGCGGCCGTACTTCGTGATGTCGAAGGCGACATCGATGTAGCGCGATGACTCCGCCGCCGCGACGGTAGCGAATGGATTCGGCGCGAACGCCGGTAGCGTGACGGGCACGTCCGGCGAAAAAATCTGCTGTCTCGCCGCATGCACGTCGCCTGCCTGCTCGAGCTCCCAATGCGCCCGCTCGTAGGCTGCGAAAGCCCGCTCGCCGTTCTCGTCGAAGCGGCTGCCGTCGGTAGCGAGCAGCAGCCAATCCGCGAGCTCGGCGACCGCGCTCGCCCGCGTGGCTGCCGGGGCCCCGGTGCGCATCTCATAGGCGATCAGACGAAAGAGAGTGACCCAGCCGCCGACATTCGCAATGACGAGCCCCTGAGTGTGGATGACGGGTTCGACGCAGCTGCCGAGGATCGGAAGCGCTAGCAGCTCATCGAGCGTTGCGCTGCGGCACGAGAGCGGAAACCGGCGTAAGGGCGCGAGGCGAAGAGCCTGCCGTTCGAGCTCTCGGAGTTCCGGGCTGGCGTAGTCGCCGCTCTTCACGATGACCTCGATCGCGTCCGCGTAGTACATCAAGATCTCGGCGCGAATCTGTCCGATGACCACCGACCTGCTTCCGGATTCGCAACTGCCGTCGAGTGGGGCGCGGCGCTCGCCGCGCGTGTCGTCGTAGCGCAGCGGGACCGCGGCGTAATAGCACCCGAGGTAGATTTCCGGAGGACGCTCGCCGGCGCTGTACTTCTCTAGGACCTCCGACCGATCCTCGGCAAGCTCGCGGAAGATCGGCGCCATCCGGATGTCGTCGAGATGCTGCCTCGCGATCGTCACCATGTCCTGCTCGAGGTCCCACACGCGCTCGTGGGCTCCGAGCGCCTTCTCGCTCCGAATTTGCTGCCGCAACAGCAGCGCCTCTTCGGCGGAAGACAACCCCTGGTGCACGCGTGTGACGTATCGCGCCTCTTCCAGTGCGAGGATTGCCGGAGCGTGATCGCCGGCCTCCTCGTACCGCAGGGCGAGGGCGCGCAGCGGGTCGACGGAGGCGAGCTCGGGCTGCGCGAAGGCGGTGCCGGATCCTAGGAAGGCGGCGAGGAGCAGCGCGTTCGGTGGCCGGTTCCGGGTATCCATGCCAACCTCATGGGCCCAAGCCGTAGCGTACGACTACCGGAGCCGACGCCGCTAGCTTGCCGTCGACGACTCTCGGCCGGAAGCTCGTGCTCTCGATCAAATGAATCAGAGCGCGCTCCTCGGCCCGTGTCGCACTTTGGCTCGTTGCGAGGATCTCGATTCGCTCGCCCCTGCCGTACTTCGTGACGTCGAATGCGGCATCGATGTAGCGCGGCGATGCGTTCGTCGCAGCGGACGCGAACGGGTTCTCTTCGTCCGCCGGCAACGTGACAGGTAGCTGCGGCGAAAACATCTGCGTCGTCCACGTGCCGGCATCGGCGCCCAATTGGAGCTCTCTGTACGCGCGCTCGTAGACTTCGAGTGCCCGATCGGTGCTGTCGTCGAGGTGGCGTCGGTTGAGCGGCATGGCGAGCAGGTGCCAGTCCGCGAGCTCGACGAACGCGTTGGCGCTCGCGGCCGCGGGCGCACCGCTGCGGATTTCATAGGCGACTAGACGCACGAGGCTTACCCAACTGCCGACATTCGCGACGACGTGGCCTTGCGTTTGGACGACCGGCGCCAGACAGCCGTCGAGGAGGTCCGACTCGAGCAGCGCATCGAGCGTTTCGCCGAAGCAGCCGACCCGTACCCCGACGAAGCGGGTAAGTCCCAGCGTTGCATTGCCCATGCTGGGCGCCGTCAGGTACGGGGCGGAGAACCCGACGCGCAGAGCTCGTCTCTCTAGATCGAGGAGCTCCGGGCTCGCGTACGCGCCGTTCTCGAGAAGCACCTCGATGGCGTCGGCGTAGTACAGCAGGATTTCTTCGCGAAGCTTCAGGATTACGCTGTCGCGAGTGCCGAATCGGCAACTGCCGCTCGTATCCGCGTCGGGATGCTGCTCGCCGCGCGCATCGTCATAGCGAGGGCGCAGCCCGGCGTAGTAGCAGCCGAGGTACATCTCCGGCAGGGTACTTTCCGGCGCGGACGTCGCTGAGCACCTCGGAGCGGTCTTCGGCAAGATCGAGGAAGATCGGCACCATCCTGATGTTGTCGAGGTGTTTGCGCGCGATCGTCAGCATGTCGTGCTCGAGATTCCACGCGGCTTCGGCATGCCCGAGTGCTTTCTCGCTGGGAATCTGCTGCCGCAGCAGCAGCGCCTCGTCGACGGAGGACAAGCCGCCGTGAACGCGGGCGATGAATCTCGCTTCGTCGAGGGCAACGCTCGCTCGGGCGTGATCCTCGCTCTCTTGGTAGAGGAGGGCCAGGACGTGCAACCGCTCGAGAAGCCCGGCCGTGGTGGGGCCGCCTTCGGCGCGCAATTCCGCAATCTGCTCGAGGAGGTGCTGCGCGGGGTCGATCGAGACCGGCCGGGGCTGCGCGAACGCCGCCCCGGTGGCGGTGACGGCGACGACGAGAACGCTCGCCGTGCGCGTGCTCATCATCGTATCCCGCTGCGGCGGATGGCCACGCCGATTGCGATCCAGGCGCCCATGTTCATGTCGATCGACCCGTGTCGGCCTTGCGGACAATATACGCCAGGGCTTCCGAGGCGGATCGCTTGTCGCCGTCCCGAGCCGCGCGCAATACTCAGGCACAGTGAGCGGGGGTGGATGATGAAGGCGCAAGTGCTCGCGATTGGCGTGCTGACCGCAGCTTGGGGCTCGGCGCCTTGCCTTGCTCAAGTCACGGCCGAGCAGCTGGCGGCGGCCGAAATTCGCACCGAGAAGGTGGGCGACCACCTCTATGTGGTATTCGGCCTCGGCGGAAACATCGCCGTCTCGGTCGGCACGGACGGTGTCTTGGCCGTCGACACGCAGTTTCCGGAGCTCGTGCCGCGCTATCTCGCCGCGATCCGCGAGCTCGGCGGCCAGGACGTCGACTTCGCGATCAACACGCACTGGCACTACGACCATGCCGACGGCAACCTCGTGCTCGGCCCGACGGGCACGTGGATCGTCGCGCAAGCAAACTCGCGCGCGATGCTGACGAAGGACAACGTCATCAACACCGTCGTGCGGCCGCCGTTCCCGCAAAAGGCATACCCGGCCGCGGCGATGCCGGTAGCGACGTTTACCGACCGCATGCAGCTTCACTTCAACGGTGAGGCAATCGACCTGATGCACTTCGGGCCGGCGCACACGACGGGCGATGCCGCCGTGATCTTCCGCAACCACAATGCCGTGCACTTGGGCGACGTGTTCAACAACGCCGGCTACCCGTTCATCGACACCGACAACGGCGGCGACCTCGACGGCACGATCGCGTTCTGCGAAGCCGTGCTGAAAGAGCTCGGGCCCGGTGCCACCGTGATCCCCGGCCACGGGCCCGTCGCGAAATACGAGGACCTCGCCGCTTACATCGCGATGCTGAAGGGCGTTCGCGCGAAGCTCGCAGAGTTGATTCGCAGCGGCGCGACGCTCGAGCAGGCGATCGCGGCGAAGCCGACGGCCGAGTGGGACGCGCGCTACGGCGACCCGACGCGCATGGTGAATCGCGGCTATGCGGCGTTGTCGCGGCAGAACGCCGAGCCAGCGGCGTCGCTGACGGCAGCACGCCTGTGGCCAGCCTTATCCCGCCCATTCTCGCGCTGATCGCTTGGACGTTCGTCATGTGGGTGTGGCTCTACGCGACGCGGATCCCGGCGCTTCGGGCCGCGAAGGTGGACTTGGTCGCGGTGTCGCGCACGGGCGCGAAGCTCGAGTTGCCGCCGGAAGTCTCGCGTGTTGCCGACAATTACAACCACTTGCACGAGCAACCGACGCTGTTCTACGCGCTGGCGCTTGCGGCGCAGGCCGCGAATGCCGTCGACGGCATCAGCGTCACGCTGGCGTGGAGTTACGTCGTCATACGCGTGATCCACTCGCTCGTGCAGGCGACGCGCAACGTGATCATCGTCCGGTTCTTCGTGTTCGCGGCCGCATCGCTGGTGTTGCTGCTGCTCCTGCTGCGCACGGCCCTCTTGTTGCTCTAACCTAGGCCGATGGCGACCCGGAATACCGGCTTCCCGACACGTCGCGACTTGCTCCGGCAGGCGGCCGCCGTCGCCGGCGTGGCGCTCTTGCCAGTGCCGCTCGCGGCGCAGGGCGCGACGCTCACGACCGTTCCGCTGTCGGCCCGCATGAGCGCCATCCTCGGTCCAAACGGCACCGTGCTTGCGGCCGACAGCGGCGACGGCGTCATCCTCGTCGACGGTGGCCATGATTCGTGGGCGGACGCGCTGCTGCAGACCGTCGAGACGCTGTACCCCGGCAAGCCCGTGCGCGCGTTGTTCAACACGCATTGGCACGAGGAGCAGACGGGCGCGAATCTCGCGCTCGGCGAACGCGGCGCCGAGATCGTCGCGCACGAGAACACGAAGCTCTGGCTTGGCACCGAGGTCTGGGTGCGCTGGTCCGACAAGAAATACGCGCCTTTGCCGAAAGCCGCGCAGCCGACGACGAGCGTTTACGATCCTGGCCGCATGATGTTCGGCGGCCGCGCCGTCGAATACGGCTGGGCGCGCGACGCGCACACCGACGGCGACCTGTTCCTGTTCTTTCCCGACGAGAACGTGCTCGTCGCGGGCGGCTTCGTGTCGAACACGACGTGGCCCGTCATCGATTGGTGGACGGGCGGTTGGACGGTCGGGATGCTGAACGGGTTCGATCGTTTGCTCGAGGTCGCGAACGAGCGCACGCGCATCGTGCCGGCCGTGGGCCCCGTCATGTCGTTCGCGGAGCTGAAGGCGCAGCACGCGATGTATCTGACGGTCTTCGAGCGCATCCACGGCTCTGTTGATCAAGGCGTTGGGCGTGGACGAGGTCTTGGCCGCGAAGCCGACAGCCGAGTTCGACGCGCGCTACGGGGATCCGACGCAGTTCGTGACGCTGGCGTTGCAGAGCACCTGGGGACATTTGCGGGACGCACATGACACGCGGCTGCGCAACATTGCTTGAGCGCGTGGCGGCGGGCGCGTGTGCGCTTGCCGCGCTCGCTGGCTGCAGCCGCGAGCCGTCGCCCGAGGCCTTGCGCGCCGAAGGCCGCGAGCAGTGGCCGTTCGTCGAGCGCTACTGCGTCGAGTGCCACAACGAAACCGATCTCACGGCCGACATCGCGTTCGACGCGCTCGGTTCCGACGAGGTCGCAGCGCACGCCGAAACGTTCGAGCGGGCGGTGCGCAAGTTGCGCGGCCGCATGATGCCGCCGCCGAGCGACGCTGGCCTCAAACCCAGCAATTCGGAGAACGACGCGTTCGTCGCCTGGCTCGAGGCGAGCCTCGACGCCGCGGCGCCTACGCCCGCACCCGGCTATGTGACGCCGCACCGCATGAATCGAACCGAGTATGCGAACGCGATCCGCGACCTGCTCGCGCTCGAGGTCGATCCCGCGACGCTGTTGCCCGTCGACGGCGCCGAGCACGGCTTCGACAACATCGCGAACGCGTTGACGGTGTCGCCGTCGTTCATCGACCAGTTCTTGAGCGCCGCGCGCAATTTGAGCGCTCAGGCCGTCGGCAATCCGAGCCCGAGGCCGAGCGGCGTGCCGTACACGATCGGCAACGCGCGGGCGCAGCAGTTCCACGTGCCCGGTCTGCCGCTCGGTACGCGCGGCGGCGCCGTCATCGAGCACTACTTTCCGGCCGACGGCGAGTACCGCCTCAACATCGGCAATCTCGTGACGGGGCTTTGGGGCTTCAACCAGGAGCACGAGGCGACCGTCGTCGCCATGCTCGACGGCCGCAAGTTCTTCGAGCTCGACATCGGCGGCGGCCAGGATCTGAAGGAGCTCGACCAGATCGGTGCGCCGGCCGTCGACGCGATCAACGCGCGGCTGAAGAATATTCCGTTTGCGGCGGCCGCGGGCGTGCATCGCCTCGGCGTGACGTTCCTGCACCGCTCGTTCGCAGAATCCGATCGGCATCTTTACTCTCAAGTCCCCGGCGGCGGCCAAGACACCGTGCTGACGCTGAACCAGCTCGAGATCTTCGGACCCGTGAACGCCACGGGGCTATCGAGCACGCCGAGCCGCGACCGGATCTTCGTTTGCCGTCCTGAGGCGCCGGACGCGGAGAAGCCATGCGCCCAAGAGATCGTCGCGGCACTCGCGCGCGAGGCATTCCGCGGCGCGTTCACTGCCGACGACCTGCCGCGGCTCATGCGCCTCTACGACGAAGGGGCCGCGAGCGGCGGCTTCGAGAAAGGCGTCGAGCACGCGCTCGCGGGCGTGCTCGCGCACCCGAAGTTCCTCTATCGGTTCGAGCCGAAGCCGGAAGGCGCTGAGCCGGGCTCTGCCTATCCACTGTCGAGCGTCGAGCTCGCGTCGCGGCTCTCCTTCTTCTTATGGAGCTCGATTCCGGATGCCGAGCTGCTCGCGCTCGCGGCGGCCGATCGGCTCGCCGATCCCGCAGTGCTCCGGCAGCAGCTCGACCGCATGCTCGCCGATCCGCGTGCCGAGACGCTCGCGTCGAACTTCGCGTTCCAGTGGCTCGGCCTGGGCGAGCTCGCGAGCCTGGCGCCGGACCCGTTCGTGTTCGCCGACGTCGACCGCGACATCCGCGCGCACTTCATCACCGAGTCGCGGCTCTTCGTCGACAGCATCTTCCGCTCCGAGCGCAGCGTGCTCGATCTCCTGACGGCCGATCACACGTTCGTCAACGAGGCGCTTGCGCGCCACTACGGCTTGAACGACGTGCGCGGCGCGCGCTTTCGCCGCGTCGAGCTCGATGACGCGAACCGCTTCGGGCTACTCGGCAAGGGGGGCGTGCTGCTCGTGTCCTCGTACCCGAATCGAACTTCCCCCGTGCTGCGCGGCCAGTGGCTGCTCGAGAACGTGCTCGGAGTGCCGCCCGAGTCGCCGCCGCCCAACGTCGAGGCGCTCGTCGAGATCGTCGAAGGGCAGCAGGCGAGCACCGTGCGCGCGCGCCTTACGGCGCACCGCACGAATCCGTCGTGCAACGCGTGCCACGGCGTCATCGATCCGCTCGGTTTCGCGCTCGAGAACTTCGACGCCGTCGGCCGCTGGCGCGTCATGGATCGCGAAGCGCGTCAGCCGATCGACGCCTCGGGCGTGCTCGTCGACGGGACGGCCATCGCGGGACCCGTCGAGCTGCGCGAAGCGCTGCTCGAGCGGCCCGATCAGTTCGTGCAAACTTTGACCGAAAAATTAATGACTTACGCGCTCGGCCGCTCGCTCGAGCACACGGACATGCCGACCGTCCGGCGCATCGTCCGCGAGACGGCGGAGAACGACTACCGGTTTTCGGACCTCGTTTGGGGTATCGTCAATAGCACGCAGTTTCGGATGAAGGGCGGCGCCTAAAGGGGGCAGCGCGCATGTTCATCAGCAAGAAGCATTTGTCGCGCCGCACCGTGCTCCGTGGGCTCGGCGTGTCCGTCGCTCTTCCGCTGCTGGACGCCATGATCCCGGCCGGCACGGCTCTCGCACAAACGGCTGCGCGCCCGAAACCGAAGCTCGGCTTCTTCTATCTTCCGCACGGCGCCGTCATCGAACGTTGGACGCCCGCCGCGACGGGCCGCGCGTTCGAGCTGCCGCAGATCCTGGCGCCGTTCGCTCCGTTCCAGGCCGACATGACCGTCGTCAGCGGCTTGCGCAACCAGGCCGCCGAGGGCGCCGGCGTCCACACGGTCAACCCCGGCACGTGGCTGTCGTGCACGTCGCCGTTCTGGGAGAAGACGGACGATCCGCTGCGCGGCATTTCGGCCGACCAGATTGCGGCGCGTGAGCTCGGCGCCGACACGCCGTTCCCGTCGCTCGAGCTCTGCACGGAAACGAAGCCCGGCAGCGGCCAGGCGTGCACCGCCGAGTTCGGCTGCGGCATGGGCTCGACGATCTCGTTCCGCTCGGCGAGCCAGCCGCTGCCGATGGAGCACAACCCGCGCAAGCTGTTCTACCGTCTGTTCGGCCAAGGCGACACGGCTGCCGAGCGCGAAGCGATCGCCGCGCAGACCGGGAGCTTGCTCGATCTCGTCAGTGACGAAGCATCGTCGCTGCGCGGCCAGCTCGGCCCGGCGGACCAAGCCCGCATGGCGGAGTATCTCGACTCGGTGCGCGAGATCGAGCGCCAAGCGCTGAAGATGGCCGACCAGGACTTTTCGAAGCTCGATCTGCCCGACGCTCCGGCCGGCGTGCCGGCGGACTTCGACGAGCACATCAATCTGCAGTTCGATCTCGCGGCGCTCGCGTACCAGGCGGGGCTCACGCGCATCGTGTCATTCATGATGGCCGCCGAGATCAGCATGCTGACGTACAACCAGGTCGGCGTGTCGGAGGCGTTTCATCCGCTGTCGCATCATCAGAACAACGCGGACAAGATGGCGCGGCTCGCCGTCGTGCAGACGTATCACTCGACGGTGTTCGCGAGGTTCCTGGAGAAGTTGCGCAATACGCCCGACGGCGACGGCTCGCTGCTCGACCATTCGATCCTGCTGTACGGCAGCAACATGAGCGACTCGAATTTGCACAATGCGGATCCGCTGCCGTCGGTCGTGTTCGGGCGGGGTTACGGCGTTCTGCGTGGCGGCCAGCATTTGAAGCTCGCGCAGGATACGCCGCACGCGAATCTGATCCTGACGTTGCTCGATCGTGCCGGGGTTGCTGTCGAGTCGCTCGGCAACAGCACCGGCGATCTCGCTGACGTTTAGCGCTGTGGTCCGCGCTTGCTTTGCGTCGCCGTTACGTGCGGTGGTTCTCCTCGGAGTCATCCTCTGCACGCTCGCAGGCACGAGCTTTGCGGCGGAGTCGTTGGCGGAGCTCGTGGAGCTTGGGCAGCGCGAGGCGGCGTTGCGGGCGCTCGAGGATGGGGCTGACGTCGATGCGCGGGGGCCGGATGGCGCGACGGCGTTGATTTGGGCGGCGCATCGTGGGGATCGTGAGCTCGTCGTGCAGCTGCTGGCGCGCGGCGCGAATCCTGATGCGGCGAATGATTATGGCGTGACGCCGCTCGCGGCGGCGGCGGTCGAGGCGGACGCCGCGATTGTTGGCGCGCTGGTCGAGGCGGGGGCGGATGTCGAGGCGGCGAATGCCGAGGGGCAGACGGCGCTGATGGTCGTTGCGCGCACGGGGCGCGTCGATACGGCGCGCGTGCTGCTCGAGCATGGCGCGCGCGTGGATGCACGCGAAACCTTCGGCGGGCAGACGGCGTTGATGTGGGCGGCGGCGCAGAAGCATCCCGGCATGATTCGGTTGCTGATCGAGAGCGGGGCGGCCGTCGATGCGCGCGGCACTGTGCACGACTGGGAGCGGCGGGTGACGGCGGAGCCGCGCATCAAGATCATGCAGACGGGCGGGTTCACGCCGCTGCTCTACGCGGCGCGCGAGGGCTGTGTCGCGTGCGTCGAGCCGCTCGTCAGCGGTGGAGGCGATGTCGATCTCTCCGATCCGTATGGCATGACGCCGCTCGTGCTTGCTTTGTACAACCGGCAATTCGATACGGCCGTCGAGCTCGTCGAGCGCGGCGCGGATATCAATCAGTGGGACTGGTGGGGCAGGAGCCCGCTGTATCTCGCGATCGAGCTCAATCGCATTCCCGACAGCCGGCGCGGCGACTTGCCGGCGCTCGACGCGCACACCGGTCTCGACGTCGCGCGCTTGCTGCTCGAGCGCGGCGCCAACGTGAACATGCGCTTGAAGCACCAGCCGCCGCTGCGCAACGAGCCCGGGGATCGCGGGTTCACGGACGGCAGTCCCGACGTGCTCGTCGTGAGCCCCGGGGCGACGGCGTTGCACGTCGCCGCGAAAGCCAGCGACGACGAGGCCGTGACGCTGCTGCTCGAGCACGGGGCGAACGTGCACGCTGCGAGCGTTTTCGGCATCACGCCCGTGATGGCCGCCGCCGGAGTCGGGCACTGGTACGGGGTGTTTCGCGAGTTTCCGACGATCGGCCGCTACAAGACCGGCGCGGACGCGGTCGCGACGATGAAGCTGCTGCTCGCGGCGGGCGCGACGCTCGACGGCCGCACGACGGCCTCACCCTCGGTTTCCAGCGGCCGCGCGTTGCGGGGCTCACGGCCGCGCACGGGGCCGCGTTCCAGGGCTGGAACGAGGTCATCGAGCTCCTGCACGCGCAAGGCGCGCCGATCGATGCGAAGCACACGAGCGCGGACGCGTCGACGCCTCGCGATATCGCGATCGCCGAAGGGAACTCGGAGACGGCTGCGCTCATCGAACGGTTGCTGGCGGAGTAGGGGGGGTCATGAAGCTGCCGGTCCTCGTGCTCGCGGTGTTGGGCGCCTCGGCTGTCGCGGCGCAAGAGCCCGTCGTGCCGGTCGCCAATCCCGAAGCGCTGTTCGTCAGCGACGATCCGGCGCTGCATGCCAACAAGCAGCTCGCGCTGCACTTCATGCGCGAGCTGCTGCAATGCAATCACTGGGAGCGCGCGCCCGAGTGGCTCAGCGAGCGCTACCTCCAGCACAACCCGAACGGCCGCTCGGGCCGCGACGGGATCATGGCGTTCTTCACGCGCACGCGGCCGCGCACAGAAGACTGCGGCAAGCTCAAGACACCGCTTGTCGCCGTGCTCGCCGACGGCGATCTCGTCACGGTCGTCCTGCAACGCGAGTACGACCATCCAGTGAGAGCAGGCGAGAAGTACACGAGCACGTGGTTCTATCTATGGCGCGTCGTCGACGGCAAGCTCGACGAGCACTGGGCGCCCGCGACGATCGCTGCGCCCT
>CAVQLK010000004.1:0-32229 GCA_963713355.1 uncultured Gammaproteobacteria bacterium
TTCCCAGAGTCGCTTTCCGATCCCGGCCTTCGGATCCACGTGGCCACCAACAAGCGGGAAGACTTTCTGACTGTGGGCGTCGACACGGCCGAGCAGCTCCCTGAAGCCTTCCGCTCGGAGTCGAGACCCGGCGCGCATTAGGACCTCATCTACGACGAGGTCCTGGATCAGGTGCGTAGTTGCCCCGTGTGCCTCGCCAATCTCGAGGTCGAGCCACCTGTTTGGACTAGACGCCAACTTTTTAAAGAATACGTCACTACGGATGTCTTTTTCCCTAACGAAGATTACGCGGGCGCCCTTGCGGCGGGACAGATTGATTACCGCTTGGGTTTCGACTGTTACCTTGCTGCCGGCGTCGTCCGGGCGATTCTTGCGGCCGCGCTCCGCCTCTCGCTTGATGTCGCGGACGACCTTCACAATTGGCTGATGATCCTGCATCCCCCGCCAAACTGGCAATCCGAGATTGCGGACCTGGATGAGGTCGAGTTGGGCTTGGGCGGCGTGGCGCGCCGTTCCGCGGGCCTGCCGCGCTGAAGCCGCATCCCCTTTGGCATCTGCTGCTTTGGCACGCGCGAGCAAGGCCTTTTCCTCGGCGGCGAGACGTTTGAGCGCGGTCTCGAGCAGGTTGAGAGGATACGTGAGGTGCTCAGCCTGGTTCAGGGGGATCTGCTCTGCCTGGAGCTTCTTGACCAAGGTGGCCTCACTATCGGGGGCCTGCCTGGGTGGCGGTTTCGACGGAGGCTGGCCCGGAGACGAAGGCGGCGCTCCGGGCGGACCACCTGGTGGCGGGACTGGCCCGCCGCCTCGGCCTCGCGGCTGCGCGGAACCGCGCCGGGTCGCTGGCGGCGCGGCCAAGGCCGTCGATGGCGCTGCCTTACCATTTGCCTCTGTCTGCTTTCCGCCGGTCCCTCGCTGCGCCGTCTGAGGTCGTCCTGTCAATGGCCGAGCGGGCCTCGGCGAGCCCGATGCGGCAGAGGGGTCTCGCGCCGAAGGCTGCCCAACGGGACCGCCCTTCGCGGGTCGATCTGCGGTCTTACCCGCAGTCTGCCTGACCTCTGGAGCCTTGGGGCGCACCAGGCCTGAAACGGCGCCTCCGAGCGCCTGGACGATGGCCGCGATAGCAAATTGCTCCGCGGGCGTGAGCGGTTTATTGGGATTGATCGATTGAACCACCGCCAGCGCGGCCTTCACGTTGGCCAGGTGCCCTAACGCTTGAAGGGTGTTCCGCACGTTTATCATCGTCAGTGGCGCCGTCTGAGCCTTAGCGGCGATTACGAGTGCCCTGGCTCCCGGCGTACCTGCAGCGCGGAGAGCTGCCGCTGCCGGTAGCGCGCGGAGAAGGCGACCGGCAAACGGGATAAAGGCGAAGGCCGCGGTTGTGATACGGGCATCGGCGCTCATCGGTCGTCCAAGCAGGTCGTAGCCCAACAGAGCTTGGCCCGTGGAGACCATTTGTCCGACGACCGGGACGACCTGCAGGACTTGGATGGCTACGTCAGCTATTGGTATTGAAACTTCGCCAACGCTCGCCAGGGCCTGGACAGTCAAGGGCGCCCTGCCCGTCAGATTCCGAATGCGGTTAACCCGGTCGGCGAGGAGTTGTTCCTGCCACATCCTCTCAATCGCGAACTCGATCGCGATCTGCCTTTCGGATGCGCGTAGCTCCGCCTCCGCTTTCTTCGGGTCGAGTCCTTGTTGGCGAGCGGCGAGCGCAGCCACTGACTCGGTCTTTTTGCCCGGCGCTGGTGGGGTGGCTGCCGGGATGCCCTTCTCGCCCAGAATCTGGGGGATCCTCTGCTCGGCGGCAACGGCCGGATTTTGTCGGTCTATAAGGGCGTATTCGAGGCTATGGAGAGCACGCAGGAGACGTTCACGTACGGGCGTGCTCGATTGATTCTGGGGGCGCTCCAGCCAGCGCCGGATACGCATAATCTCGGCTTCGAGGTCGCTCTTTTTCAACTCCTCGGGGCGGAGCGCAACCCGTAGCGACACGGGATCATCTGTGCCCCGGTTTGCCGTAAGAGCGGCCGGCGCCGTTTCGCCAGGCATAATGTGCCCGCAAGGGCCTGCTAGCCTTCGACGGGAACGTTGATATCACCGCCCCCTTCGATGACGATCTTTCTTTCGATGCTGGGGTCCTCGCGCTCTCCGGCGAGCAGCCGCGCAGCAGCTCGGACATTCTCGATCTCGAGGGCGCGGACCTCTGCCTGTACCTTTTTGACGTCGACGGCCCGATGGAGAAGCTTGAAGTCTTCCAGGATGGGGTGGGCGCCAGGCAGCGCTTCAATAAATAGGGAGTCTGTTGGCACCACCAATTCCTCCTCGTCCGCCCTCGGCATCTGGATCAGCTTCAGGTAGAACTCGAGCAAGCGGGGGCGCAACTGCTCGAACCTTGTCTTGGTGACGTGCTCCTTCAGACAGCAGACGTACTCGGAGAACTCCGACAGGGTCCAGGTCGCGGCCGGATCGGGATCACGAAGGCCAGACGCCGGATCGATGTACGGAAGCATCATGAAGTCCGTCAAGTCATTGGTCTTCTTGAGCGGGAACATCATGTAGTTCCCCTTGAATCCAATGAGGTTGTCGAGATCGGCGGTCTCTTCAAGAGTCTCGAACTCGAGCTCCGAATCGAGTTCGCATTTCATGACTACCTTGAGCGGCGGCTTCCAGTCCGGCGGCGAGGGTACGCCGTCCGGGTCCTCCTCGAGCGAAAAAGTCTTCTGACCCTTCAAGATCGGGACCTCCACTTCGTGGAGCCGGAAGTACCGCTGGTCCGGGGCCTCGTGACTCCAGATTGCTTGCATGTAGTAGAGGATATTGGCCTTGATGTGAACCCGCAGGCGGGCAATCTGCGCCCTGCGGTTGAGGTGGTCGCTGAGCGCCTTCGTGTAGGCTTCCGTCTGAGCGTTAAGCGCTGTGACCTCTCGCTCCAGGCGTCCCTGTACATCCTTCTCCAGTCTCGCCACGCGCTCGAAGGCATCTCTAGCCGCTTCCTCGCGCACTTGCATCGCTTCCGCTGACTGAGCTTCGCTGCCGCTAAAGATGAAGCCGACCGGCATCGGGATGATGTCGTCGCCTTCCTCCTCTGCTTGAATCGCTTCTGCGCGCTTCTCCAGGGAGCGTTCCAGGGCCGCGTACCGGCGGTTGGCCTGTTGGCGCATGCTGACGAGCTCTTCCTTGAGCTCGTCGACAACGCGCCGCTGCTGCTGGACGTTTTTGTACTGCTCCTCGATCGCGAACTCATCGCCGACCACCTTGCTTGCGAGGTAGTTCATGGCTGGGACAAACGAGTCGTCCAGAATCACGCGGCGCAATATCCAGTCGTGGGCAAGAAGCCAGGCGTCATCGATCTGGCTCGGCTTCGGCACCTCCTGGGCAACGAGTATCACGGGTGTCACGCGCCGCAGGTGCTCGCTTATCTTGTAGCGCCGCTGGAGCTCGTAAAAAAGGTAGGTCACCGGTATCTCATCGTTCGGGTTGCTAATCTCGCCCGTCTCTTCACCCTGGGTCTCGGTGAAGTCTGTGACGCTGACCTCGAGATTTCGCTCATGCTTGTACTCCTCCGCCGCCTTGAATACGGCCTCGCGAAACTCTTTCTTCGCCTCCTGTGACTCACTGGCCGCTTCGTGCGAGAAGGCGCTGGAGGCGGACGCCGACGCGATCTCGATGTCGACGCCACCCTCCGCGGACAGCTTGAAGTTAGTCTTGCGCGTCGCCTTCTCCAGAATGCTCGTCTCAGCGCGGGCCGTCTCGGTCGATTCAGTCTTGCGAGCCTGGAGGTTGTTCTCGACTTCCTTCTCGGCGCGGTTCTGCCGCACGATCCACTTTTTCGTGAACCGTCGCGTCTCTTTGGGCGCCAGCGGCACGGTCTTAACCAGCTTGCCGACCTGGTAGGTTACGGGGCTCCAGATTTGCCGGTAGCTTGCGACGACGCCAAAGTTCACGCTTCGCTCCCACCGATTCGCCGCGAAGACGCTAAAGCGATGCGGTTCTTTCAAGGCCTTGCTGAGGTCCGCGAGGATCTCGTGGAAGCGGTCGAAGCGGTCTGGTGTCATGACCAGCCGGTCAGCATAGAGGAGCATGCGATTGCCCTGCTCCCGCAGAAATCGGACCATGCTCTCGCGATAACGTATCTCGTTGTCACTAACCGGCACCTCGATGGTCTTGTTTATGAACGGGAGCGAGATTTCTGTCTCCGTCGGCATGAGGCGGATATCGTTCATGCTCGTTGCTAGGTTCTTGAGGCTGGTGCGATAGTCGACGGACAAGACATCCCATTGCTCGGGCGTAATCTCGAACATTCGGGCTACGACGTCGGGCATTTCGGCGTCCTTCCCGCCGCCAGACTTGGCATTCTTGGGCTTTGGCGCGATAGGCTTCCAGTCGTCATCGCTGATAAGGTACTTGTTGGGGTCCTCGCCGACCTCGACCAACGCCTCGTAGAGCTCCTCACCCTTGCCAATCACGTCGTCGTCGAAGAGCTCCGTCCATACGGGCTCGAAGGCGATGCGCACCTGATGGAAATCGTGAAAAGCAGGCACGTCCGCTGGCCCGCTGTGGAGGGAGAAGGCGTGGACGGACTGCTCGACGTCCTTGACCCCGGGCCGCACTGGGATACCCAGTGCGTCAGTAGCCTCCGGGGAGGTTACGTTTCCCGACAGCGTACCGAGAAGAAAGGGGATGTCTGCCTGAACAAGCGCCGTTGGTGGCTCGTTGTCATCGGGAACCGGCGGCTCCTCGTCGTCGGTCAGTGGATCGGGGTCATCCTCGTCCGGCGCATCGACCTTCAGCTGCGCGATGCAATCGTCGACCTCATCCGGGCCGCACATTCGCTCCAGCGAGAGCCTGCCCAGGCCGAGCAGGGCCGCCGACGACTGCGGTTTGAGGATTTCCTGCATTATCTCGGGGTCGAGATTCTGAAGCAGGTTCCCGTTCGCGTCCGACAATAGGGCCATCTGCTTCTCGCTTACGCCGATCCGGCCGGTCAGCGATGCCTTGTTGATCCTTTGCTCCATCGTGGACCGAAGGGCGGCCCGAGTCGCTTCGGCCACGCTTGCGCCCGGAGGGACATACTTGCCCCTGGGACGACCGTCTCGTCGGCCGGACAGGAGAGATAGGAAGGGCGCCATCTTGCTCCGCGCCATCTCCCGCAGCTCCTGCCGCGTCCGCAGGTCTTCGGCGAAGATCTTGCCGAACTCGAGATTGAGCTTCCGGTTCCGTGCAGCTGTCTCCTTCGCCTCGGCGACCTGCTCATCGATCGAGCGGCCAGCCTGCGGGCGGGGCACGCCGGCGTCCGTTACCTGCTTATCGGTGACGCGGATCGCGAAGGCTTCCGATGGTCCGGCTCGGCGTCGCAGGAGCGATGCTATGCTCCCCTGGGCCGGATTGGCAGGATCAAACTCAGCGTCCGGGCTGGACACGACCACGAGCAAGGCGAAAAACTGCCTGCCGGCGCCGCCCAGGGCGCTGGGCTCGTAGTCAAAAGAGAACGACCCGCCGGAACCCGATAGTACCGAGCCCAACGGTTCCCATAAGTCTGACCCGGCACCACTCGACGTGGCGCCTCCGGGAGCGCCGTACAGACTTATGAGCAGGCCAGGAACGCCGACACCATTCCTCCGCAGGAGCACGCGGCCATGCGCTGTGTTCATTCCAGCCCTCCCGCTGCCGCGCCATCTCATGGCCCGCTCTAGGGCGGCCTGGACCAGCGGCGCCACGAACGGCGCAGGAGCCTTGGTCAGTCGTTTTTGCTTCCGGCGGCTAACTATCAGTGAGCGTCATTTCGCCTGTCAAGGCGTCGGAAGTTAACCTCGCGACGAGCTGCCGGAATCTCGCTGTCCCTTGGATTCGGCGTCGGATCCAACCGCCGAAAATGGGAAACTTGGTTCTAGCTCCGGCACTAGGGCGCATCACGATCGTGCTCAGGCGAGTGCGTCTTCGCACGTCCCGTGCAGCCAGGTGGTTGAATCACGTAGGTTCGAACTGCGGGTGCGCTTTGGCACTTTGCCGCTAACCTTTAATCTCGCCGCCCAGTGGCACCGCGCGGAGCGTCGCTAACGACGCCAGTCACAGATCCAACGGTCCAACAGCCGCGGACGGCGCGCGTGCAAAGCCGTTCGTGGCTCAGAAGGTCTTAGTTACCCCAAGACTGATACGGCGTCTGGTGTACGAAAAGGCGTCAACGCTTGAATTGTTATCAGATCCTCGGTACGTGACGTAAAGCCGCAAACCCAGCGCGAAGGATCGCCCGAGACCCAGCGATAGCTCCGTGAGATCCTCGTCTCGCGGGACAACGAGATCATCATAGGCGCTGGTGCGCAATGACAGACCGACGTCCGCATCCCAGTGCGTACTCATCGTGTAACGATAACGCACCGACACGCGGCTCCTCGTCGCCGCCACGCTCGCGCCGACGCGATCGTTTGACTCGAGTTGGTAGGCGAGCGTAACCCGTCCGCTCCGGCTGTACCGATCCATGCTGACGCCAACTTGCTCTCTAGAACCTTCTAGGTAATCGAACTGCGATTCGGCGCCGTCGACTTCGTCGTGGACGACTTGGACACCGAGCGTCATCGAAGAGCTCAGCGGTCGCTTCAGATTGAGGCCGACGCCAAGCCGTTCCTCAAACTCGTCTCCATCCAACGTCGTACGGTTGAAGTGCGACTCCGCCTCCATGCGCCAAGCGCGCGTCGTCCAGTGGTAGGCTCCACTCAACCGCACTGACGTTTGATCCAATTGGCCCGCGTCGTCGTAGCGCACAGCGTAGGCGCTTCCATCGAACCGCAGTCCTGATCTGGCGGACAGCGGGCCACTGATGACGGCGAGCGCTTCGGTGAACGGGCTTTCCGACGACTGGCCTGTCGGCAGGCTGGATTCTTCGAGCAGCGCGACGTTGTCGTCGTGGCCGACACTGACGTCGACGAAGCTCGCCCATCGAGACGGCTGTTCCACAGGCTCGCGTCCAGAGTCCAAACGGCGCAGCGCGGCAGTCGCTAATTGCGCGACTTTCTGGTCAGGGCCCCGTGTCGCCTGCTCGAATAGCGGCCGAGCCTCGCTTTCGCGATCCTGGCGTAGCAGAACGAGCCCGCGGTTGTACTCGGCAAGCGCGCGCATCTGGGGATAACGATCCGCCACCAAACGAAATGTGGCGTCGGCCTCATCGTAGTTGCCTGAGTGATACTGGCAAACCGCGATGTTGTAGTGAACCGCCGGCCCTTCGACGCCCGCGTCTCTCGCGTCCTCGAAGTAGGCGAGCGCTCTTGAGTAATCGCCGTTGGCGAAGGACTGGTTTCCCGCTGCGAAGGCTTGATCACCGTCTTGGGCGAGACCAGTCGAGAAAGGCGCGAGACTCAGCAGTGAAAGAATGATCGACGCGATCGAGCGCCGCATGCTCGTTATCCCCGCCAGTGAAACGTGCAAAACGCGAAATGAGCCCGCAGCGTACAAGACGCTGCGGGCTCCTGGACGTTAACCAATCACTGTTTCTTGCGCTTACGGAGTAGGCGGAGTCGGACGGTCCGGCCGATCCGGCAGCTCCGGCAGGCCCGGGAGCTCCGGAACTGTGGGAACCTGATCCGGCAGCAATTCCTCGAGATCGGGCCGGGAGCCCCGCGCCACGTCCTCGCGATTTTCCTGCGCCGCAGCAGCCGTAGCCTCACCGAAAGCCCGCCCGTCCTCACGAGCGGCATTCGCCGTCTCGAGGCCCTGGGCGCCGTGCTCAATAGCCGCGTCGGCGGGGATGTAGACACCTTCCTCGTCCGTGGGAAGATCGATCGCGGCGGTCACCGCGTCCGGCAACGTCGCACCCTGGGGCATCAACGTCAGCGTCGGGTCGCTGCCCTGGGCGAAAGCTGACGTCCCGGTCACCGCGCAGCCGAAAGCCGTGATAAGTATTAACTGTCTCATAGTCCTCTCCTGTCCCCGGGGGAGTCCCCCTTCCAGGCCAAATACACGATGCGCCTGGCGCCGCGTTCCAGCGATTTGACAAAAGGTGCCGCAAAACTTCCACGTCTGGTTTCCGAAAATCGACCGTTGCCGGCGACTTGTGGCCAACAGAAATCAATCTCGCGCGCGCCGTAGCGGCGAGGCTCCGCATGCTTGGGCGGATGCGGAGCCTCGCGGATTTCGGGGCAGAAAGAAAAAAAGAAAAACCGCTACTGCATGTACCAGACGCCGGATTGCACGGTAGCCAAAGCGCCTTGCGAGCCGACGGTCTGTCCACCGAGTATCAGCACGTGTGGCTTGCCGGCGGGATCGGCATAAAGCGCCGCGGAGTGATTGAAGAACGGATACCCGCCGGTCGTGCCGGAGATGGTCTTCGACCCCGTAGCTCCCTGGAACGATCCGAGCGACGAGTCACTGATGCTTTGCGTGGAGTAAGACTCCTCCGTCGCGCCTTGCGCGGCACCCGTGTAAAGGCCGCCGCTCGCAAGCACGAAGCTGCCGATCGCCACGACAGTGTGTTTCTCTACTGCTTTGATCATGCTGCTCGGATTCGTCGTCCAGCCGGTACCCGCCAACGTGCCGTCGACGTTAATGGCGTTGTAGTAGACCGAGCCAACGGGCCCGGTGCTCTGGTTCGTAGAGAGCGGATCGACGGCGGCGCTTAGGGTGCCGCCGAGCACGTAGAGCACGCCACCGGTCGTGATCAACTGGTGATAGGCCACCGGGACGGGCAAGCTCGGCAGCGTCCCCCACGCACCGAGCGTGCCATCGGCATTGATCGGTGCGGAATACACACTAGCCACCGGCGTATCGGCGCCGTCGTTACCGCCGGCGACATACAGACGACCGCGGAAAATCACGGCGCCAAACGCGTAGCGTGCTTGCGGCAAGGCCGTCGTAGTCGCCCAGGTACCCACCGCACCGTTGCCATCGACCGCCGCGTAGTACACGGTCGACGTCGCGGCACCGTTCTCATCGAGCCCGCCGAGTACGTAAATGGTGCCGTTGCCGCTGGCGCGCGAATTGAAGCCGTTCGCCACAACGCCGGCCGCGAAGCCACGCGCTGCCGGCAGAACGTTCGCTTGTGACGTCCACAATGCGTCTGCCAACGCGCCCGCCGCTGCGCCGGCCGTACCGTCGCTGAGGGTGTTGGAGTATACGGCGCTCGTGTTCGCGTTCCGTCCGCCGAGCGTGGCGCTGGCTGCAGTATTGCCGCCCAAGGTGTAGACGCGGTGCGTCACGGTCGTCAGGTCAGCTGAGGTCGTGCTGATCTGCGCGACAACCGTCGGAAAGCCCTGGATCGCCGCCGGCAGTGAGGAGGTGCCGGCCCAGGCAATCGTCGACGGGCTGAGCGCGACCGACGCAGTCACAGTGAAATTCACGCTACCGCTCGTTCCGCCGGGCGTGGTGACGGTCACTTTGTAAGTCGTGCCTACCGTGAGCCCGGAGCTCGGTACGGTCGCTTTGATGTAGACGTCGGTCCAGCCGCTACCGGCGTAGCCAGCCGAAGTTAGGACGGCATTGCTGGTCGCATCACGGAAATCGACCGAATAGCCCGCCGTCATTCCGGTGCCGGAGAGCGTGCCGAGCGACGAACCGTAGACGACGAAGCCCGAACCACTCGGGCCACTGGCCGTTGCGACACCATTGATGTCGCTGACGATGGGAGGCGGAGGCGGAGGACCGTCGCCCCCGCCGCCACCACAAGCCTGCAGCAGCACAGTGGCGAGCGCAGCGGCAGTGAGCCAGAACGTGGAACGCACGGCGCGCATCTCGAATTCCTTTTCAGTCCAATCGAATGGCGCTCACTATCGTGCGTGCTCGTGCGCTTTGTATGTGACGCCTTGCACACTAAGATTGGCAGGCACCAATGTTCTTCTTCGCCGTTACGCAGAAACGACTGGAACCGAATGTCCGGCCGCCTGTAGCACGAGGCGAGCGCGGTGCGATTCTCGCGCGGGTTTTTCCCACTTCCCCAGACACATCTAGAAAAGCCGAGGCCAGCCATGGCGATGTGCTGTCGCAAGCTCGAGGAAGTTCTAGAAGGAGCTCAAGAGAGAGGGTGGAGATGACGAACGTGGCGGGCGCGACGATCACGCGGTCGCGCCGGAAAAGCACCACGGCACGGCCGCGAGTGTCCACTCTTCTGAGCAGCGGCCGTCCAACTCTGGGTCGTATCCAGCCGGCGGCGCTACGTCAACATGCTGCGACTGATCCGGCCGGTATCGAACTACTCGAGACCGACGCGAATCGAGCAAAGAACTGGACAGTCAGGCCCACGGTCCGGCGCGGCGCCGCGAACCATCTCGGCGCAGTGCCAGAAATTCGCCGTGATCGCCCCGAGTGGAGGCAATCTGTCGGCGCCGCGGCTCTGTCGCGGGGCCGAGGTCGCGGCTGGGGCGTGCTCCGTCGCCATCGTCATCGACAAAGTCGAGACGCGCGGAGTGACAGCCGTACGGATGACGAGCCGTTCAGCGGTGAAGCCATCTTCTTTCCTGAAAACAGCGTTCTATCCAGTGCTTGCTCAGCGGTTCGCAGCCCGCGTCACACCAGGACAATACCATCTCGACATTCCCGTTCATGGCCTTTCTTGGGAAAGAGTCCCGAGAACCGTCGCATCCGTGGCGACCAGAGATCAGTGCCGGACGGCGAGCGCCCGTAACTGGTCCTTCAGAGCCTCAAGCGGCAGCTCGCCTGTCAGAGAGAGCACATGCCGCCGCTTCGCTCCGCGCACTGTCGCCGCAAGGGCGACGGAGCCGGCCGCGATGTGGCTAGCGATCACTGACGCTTGCTTCGCCTGGCCCACGCGACACGAGCGAGGTTTCAGAGCTTCCCGCAGTCCTGGAATCACTTCACTTTAGGGAGTGGCCCGGTATTCAAAAACACCAAAGGTACCGTCGCTTTAAGTGTCGCACCGACTAGAGCCAGGCCCTGCGTGCGAACGTTTAGAAACAGCCGAAACCAAACCAAATACTGCTTTCCCGCGGCCATGAAAAAGGATGCCTGGGCGGCGCTCGTTGCCAGAGGTATTCGCGATCTCCGCCCTGCATTGTCGTCCTGCTACTCATCCACATTGATTCATTCCACAGCGTTGCCCGCTTGTCTGCCACGGCCTGGCCGGAAGCCGTCTCGTACACCAATATCCCCACGCCTCCGCTGCTGCCCGCAAATCCATTCCAAACCGCGTGCCCCCACTCGTAGTCGATCGGCATTAACGCACGCAGTCAGCGATCACGTTAGTTGGCGACGAAAGGAACAGCCCTAATGCACTAGAAGTCGAGGCGTTGCCGCCGATCATGCCAACGGCCAACTCGCCCGTGTTCTCGTTCGCGCTGCCGATTCCCCCTACCCAGCTAGTATCGAACGGCAACGTGAAAAACTGCGTGTCCTTGTCGACGGGAGAAGGCGACACTCGCCCAAAATCGAAATAGAAGTCGTGCGTTCGCAGCAACGCTTCCCCAACCTTCCTTTCAAGCTTGGTCTGATACCGTTTCAGTTGCCGCGCCTCGATCGCATTTGCCGTCGCTTTCTTGTCTTCGACGGCGGAACGGATCGGTTGCAGTGCCGTCGCTTGTTCGTCCGCCAGCAACGCCTGCTGTTGCGCCAGTCTTTCCAGGTACTTAGTGGCCTTCTTCGTTGCCGTTGCCGCCCGACTACCTTTCGGCGCGATTGGCCTGCATTTTTTGTCGAACCTGAAGTTCATCGCACGCACCTCTGAACGCTCAATGGGATCTAACGAAGCCTTGCGCGCGACATCCGAGGCGCCCCTGTGTTCGGTGCGGCCGACATCAAGGGCGGGGTCATGAGCGACGATTTTGCGGGCATGCCCGCGTTCCTGGCGTTGACTCGTCTCGTGCCCTCAACGGTTCACAAATATGACGGCACCGAAGGATCCACGCACAGCAGACCGATCGCGCTCGCCGCGCGCCGGTCGAGCGGTCATGTCGACCGTGGCCGCCGAGAACTGTCCGCGTTTCAGCGTCGCTGCTGCGACCATCCCGCGACAGAGCCTGCGCTCACCTGGATACAGATCGAAGGTGAGGACAGATGACGGACGATCCATGACGTCCTGGTCCACCTGGGTCAAACCCACCTCATTCCGTCTCAGTTCCTGACCAACGGCGGCATACGCGCTAGATAGTATGGCAAGCTCGGCCGCCGCCGCCGGACGAATCTCCACAGTGGCGGTAACCAGCTCGTGGAGCGGACTGGTGACGAAGAACGAGAACGAGGCGATGCCGCCTTCATCGACCTCGAGCAGTTCGATGTTGTGCTGGGCATAGTGGCGGTCGCCGATCGGATCCCAGGTGCCCGACGGCGGATCGTCGAAAGCGCTCACGACCGCTATGACGCAGATATGATCCGGGGTGCCCGGAACCGTCGAAAGCGGTATTGAGTCCGATCTTCCTGTCGTGCCGGGCGCTACATGAACCATGACGGGGGAGCCGAGTTCGGGTCCGCGGCGAAGGAACGGAGGACCGAACCCCGCAGTCGGATCCGACCAGAACAGGGACACTTGTGCCCAGGCCGGCGCCTGCCCTCCATTCGCTACGTCGACCGCGATCGACGAGGGTCCGTCTTGGCTGAGTTTGCCACCGGTGTATAGCGTGCCGTCCGGACCGGTAATCCTGATGCCGGGACACCACCAAGACAAGACACCGGCCGGAAACGGCTGACTACGATCTCCAGTGTCACCAGCAAAATAAGGGATGAAGAGCTTAGCTTTAGTCGGCGAGGTACGCGCATCGTCGGGTAGCTGACCGCGGTCGAATGGGTCCTCGCGATGTCCCTCGCGTTCCGGGCGGTCGTCGGGCGGACGCCGGTCGTCGCGCCGACCCTTAGGCCGTTGTTTGGTAGCTTTCATCTGCGCCCTCCGCGAACTTAGTCAGATGTCGCCGTACCCGAGCGATACGGGGGTCAGTGGGTTGTCCTTGATCGACGTGTTGGCCGCCGGCATCCAGCATTCTTCGGAATGGCCGCGGTCCGCGTCGAGGTTGAGATTAGATGAGCGAAGCGGTGACGACGGCAGGTCGAGCAGCTCGTCACGAAGAAGCTCAAAGCCCTCGTCTTGGATCGATCCCGAGCCGCCGAATCCTTGCGCGAGGAACGCGATAGGCTTCTGGCCCGGTGCCAGACTGGAAGGCGCCGCAACCGGCGCTTCGAGTCCAGCGGCAGGGAGCTGAAGAAACAGGTTTACGTCTGCTGAAGGCCGGTTAGGCCACTGGAGGCCGAGGCTGGCAGGGGGAAGTATCACGAACTGGCGGAAGGTGTAGTCCGGGAGGTCCCTGCTGTCAGGATAAATCAGACCCACGATTTTCAGGACCTTCAGGCAGCGACTTGCTAGGTGCTCCAAGCCGGCGTCGATGTCGTGAAGGCCAACGACGGTAATAAGGATGTCTTTTCCTGCCAGGATGTCGCTGAACTGAGTCTGCGTTACCGGAGCGCTGAGACGGCTGGCGGTGGACGCGAGGCCGCCCTTCTGGTCCGGCTCTTTCTCGGATGCATCATGACCAAGCCAGAAGCCGACGCGCACCAGAAACACCGGCAGAAAAAGAATATCCAGGCATGCTTCCTTCACATAGTCCCACCAGTTGTCGTGCGACTCCATAAACCACGGGGGCGATCCGGGGCCGGGGTCGAAAAGCGCGCCAGGGCTCTCGTCTCCCTCTGGCTCTGGGCCATCTCGAGGAGTGGTGGGATCGTCGCTCCATTGCCAATCTTGCGGCGACAGGGTGTTGGCTATCTTAACGTCGAGGGTATCTCCGATGGGTGCTGCCGGCTCGATTGGAGCGAAGCTGTTCAGCAGCTTCCAATGCTTGACCAGTTGCACGTACGCCGACTCGGCATCCGGCAATCCGGCCGGCGCATTAGGACTGTTGAATACAGCCGCGAGGGCTTTCTTTAACATCCCGGCAACTTCGGCAGGCAGCTGAGGATTTGCAGGTGAGCCGAATATGGGCACATGCCGAATCGCATCGAAGCCTAAGAGCTCGGGCACGACAGCCTTCTTGATCCAGGCACCTACGGAGTGACTTGCCACGCGGTCTCGGTATGGATGCGAGCGACGCGGCCCACCGACCGCGTGCGTGAGATACGCGCTGCCGACAACGTTGCCCGCATAACAGGCCGATACTCCGAACGCGAAAGCCAGCGCTTCTGGCGTCCGCCGCTCGCGCCCGATACGCATAAGCTCCGCAGTCAGCGCGCCGGTGCGCCGGGACAATATAAGGTCTCTCCAGGGCCAGTTGGCCGGCGGCTGGTCAGCCGCGACGGGATGCGGGGATAAGTGCCGAAGCGGCTGCAGCTGCCACACGAAGGTTTGAAGTCTCGCCACCAGCGGCTGGTACCGGCTGCAAAGTCCGCCGAGGGCGAAGCGAGCGGCGTTGAATCTCGCAAGAGCGTCTGGTGCCGTCGGATTTACCGCAACGTCTTCGAGGGTCTGGCGGACCCCGCGCAGGTCGGCGATAAAGGTCCGCACCTCACCAGAAATTGAGTACGCCTCATCCAATCGTGCAATCTCGACGTCGCTCGGTCCGGCGTGCGCTAGCAAGTGGTCCAGAATTGCACCGAGCACCGCGTAGGGATAGCGCTTCTGGACAGCATCGAGCATGCCCGTTGCGGAGGAAGATGAGATAGATCCGGAGAGAACCTCGCGTCTCAACCGCGCGGTGAGCACCTCTAGCGAGGCAAAGTGGGCGTACAGGTCGATCATAGTGACTCCAGCAACCCCGTTAATTACTCCTGCTTTCTCATGAAGCCGACCACCCGAAGTGGCTTGATTAACTCGGCCGATCGCAGCTCAATCAAGCGAAACGAGCTTTGCCATGAGCTGCGTCTGGGCCGTGTCCTTCGCCTGCTTGATCGCAAAACCGGCGCCGCTTCAGAATATTCCCGAACGATAAACAACGAGCATAAGCCGGTCACGCACAAGTTGCATAGTCTAAGGAAGGGGCAATACGCGCGAGTCCGTCGAGTGGTCCACAAGGGTCAGGGACGGGAGACTCGAACTCCCAACCTCTCCGACCCAACCGGAGCGCGCTACCAACGTCGACCGAGGCCAAGATCGTCGAAGCAGACGGTGAGCCGAAGGACTGGGAGCTTGGGTGGGTTTCGAAGCAGTTTGTCAGCGGCGTGGGCCAGCGCTCCGGGCGAGATCGGCCAGAACCCGTCGTCCAGGCTACCTGTTGGAATCCTCGCAGACGAGTATCTGGAAGCGAGATTTTTCATCGAATGCCTCTCCGGAATGACCACCATATCGAGCAGCGATACTCAGGCCATTGCAGCGAACGAGTGCCTCAAGCTCTCTCGGAAAGTACATCTTTAGGTCCAGCGACCCGATCAGATCGGGCTGACCGTCCTCTTTGCGGATCGTCGTCGTTCTCATGACCTGAGTCGTCGACTCATAGTGGGACCGTGCCATCACACGCACTCGACCCTGTCCCTCGGGGCTATCGTATTCATCGAGCACGTACTCCTCTTCAGCGTCTCGGAGGAGAAGACTCAGATTTGGAACAAAAACATCGATAACGAACGCTCCTCCGGGTTGAAGGTGTCGTTTCACGCTGCTGATACAGCCCGCGAAGTCTTCTGGCGTGTGGAGGTGCCCCAGATTATTTGAGGGCAGCATGATCAGCGCGAACCGCTCGTTGAGCTCGAAGCTCCGCATATCACCCTCTATCCATCGCACATCGTCGTTCTTGCTTGCTGCGAACTGCAGAAGTGCTTTTGGGAATGTTTTGGGAATTGCCGTCGGGCAGCTTCGCCGCCGCGGCGTAAGTGGTTGGTGGAATTGGTGGGCCGTGCTGGAGTCGAACAGCGACCAATGGATTAAGAGTCGAAGCGCCCACTGACCCAGCATCATCGAGCATGACTGAACCTGAGAAGCAATGCGGTCAGAGCAGCGGTTCTGTCATGCTCGATCGTGCTCGCTCGGGAGTTGTCGTCGCAACGTAGCAGCAAACCACACATGGCTCTGATGGTTCTCCGCAGAACTGGTTTCTCACGTTTGCGCGCGTATTTCGTGTGGGTGACCGGCGCCGGCAGCTCCCCTAAACTGCCGTTGCGACTCATTTGAAAGGTTAGCCACGATGACCCTACTCGGGGAGCGTCCCCGGAGCCTGTCTCGCTATGCGCTCCGTTGCCTGCGGGCGTGCGTATGTCTTTGGCTAGCTGCGCATCAAGCCCATGCCTGGGACGACGTCGATGGCCCGGCCCCCGGGGACCCCGAATCCGTCGGCCGCTATGCGGCCGGCTGCGTGATCGGCGCCGCGCAATTGCCCGCCGAGGGCCCGGGCTACCAGGCGATCATGCTTGCGCGCAACCGCCACTACGGTCACCCGGTGCTCGTCCGCTTCGTCGAGACGCTCGGAGGGCGAGCCGAGGACCTCGGGCTCGGGCTTCTGCCGGTCGGTGACCTCAGCCAGCCGCGCGGCGGTCCTATGCCCGAGCAGCACGCAAGTCACCAAGTGGGCCTCGACGTCGATATCTACTTTCGGCTGGATCTGCCGCGCCTGCCGCACGAGGCACGCGAGAACCTCGCGTTGCCGTCGATGGTCGATCACGAGCGGCGAACGCTCGACGAGCGCTTCAGCGAGGCACACTTCGAGCTGCTTCGCCTCGCGGCCAGCGAACCCGACGTCGCCCGCATCTTCGTGAGCCCATTCATCAAGCAGGCGATGTGTGAGCGGCCGTGGGAGGATCGCGGCTTCCTGCGGACCCTGCGACCGTGGTACGGCCACGATGATCACATGCATGTACGGCTGGCTTGTCCGCACGGCAGCCCGGATTGCGTGCCGCAGAACGAGCCGCCGCCCGGCGATGGCTGCGGCGCAGAGCTCACCTCGTGGCTGGAACGCCGCGAGATCCCGGCAGAGGCGCCGCGTGGCCGCCCCGCGGAGCTTCCCCTGCGCTGCAATTCGCTGCGCTAGGAGCTCCGGTCGGACGCAGCCCGCGCCCGTCCTGCCGCAAACAATCTCGGAGCTTCGCAAAGCGTAAATTGCGACACACGACTCACCGGTGGCAGCTGCGGGTGATGTGCGCGCTGGCGGAAGCCCGCGGGATTGTCCTCATAATTCCCTCGCCCCCGAGAGGCCATTGGCGGCATATCTCTGCGAAATACAGCGGCCAACGATTAGAGCGTGCTTGAGCGCTCCTTGCTGATGATTTCAGTCATACCGTCGAGGTTGCGTGCCAGCTGCCACGCCTTTTCTGCGAACATGTGGACGTCGGAGTCCAAGAGTTCGCTGCGCTGCAACATCGTCTCTTCGATGAGTCCGCAGAAGAGTGCATAGATGTTGTGAGCCAGGTAGTTTCGCTGGTCTTTCAGCATGTCTAGGTGACCGTATCCCCTAACCATTAGCGACTTCGCCAGCCGCTACCTGCTCACTTGCGAGGGGCTGGCGACGACGAAGGAGAAGTACGCCTTTACCGTGTTCGAGCGGGCCTTCAAGGACTTCGGCCTGCCGAAAGCCATTCGCACCGACAATGGCGTCCCCTTCGCCAGCGCCTGGGCGCTGTTCGGCCTGAGTAAGCTGGCAGTGTGGTGGCTGCGGCTCGGCATACGCATCGAGCGCATCAAGCCCGGGAATCCACAGCAGAACGGCCGCCATGAGCGCATGCATCTGACGCTGAAGAAGGAGGCCACCAAGCCCGCGGCCAAGAACTTCCTTCAGCAGCAGGCCAAGTTCGATGAGTTCATCGAGTGCTACAACCGCCAGCGGCCGCATCAGGCGATCAACATGCGCTACCCCGCCGAGCTCTACGAGCCTTCGCCTCGCCCCTACCAGGGGCTCGTCGACCTCGAGTACCCGTTCCACGATCGGACAGTCACTGTTACCCGCTGCGGCCGGATCTGCTTCGGTCGACAGAAAATCAACTTGAGCCAGGTCTTCGCCGGACAGAACATCGGCGTCAAAGAGGTCAGCGAGCGAATCTGGCTGGTGAGCTTTATGGACTACGACTTAGGGTTCTTCGACGACGAGACATGTCGCCTCGAAAGTGCTATCAACCCCTTCGAGGCGAAAGTGTTACCCATGTCTCCGGTATAAACCGTTACCTATGTGACCGGAATAGACCCCGGTTTGAGTGGTGGGCCGTGCTGGAGTCGAACCAGCGACCAATGGATTAAAAGTCCAGTGCTCTACCAGCTGAGCTAACGGCCCATGTTTCTGCGGAAGCGAAAAATGCTTCCGCGGAAGCGCGCCACGGTGTGGCGTGGGCGCACATTATAGACTGGAACCCCCTGGATGGCAGCCGGCGCCCGGAGAAGGCCTAACGGTACCGCGTAGGATCTTGCGCGCCGGCCCGGGCGAATCCGTCGCTGCGCAACCGGCAAGAGTCGCAGCGGCCACAGGCGCGGCCTTCGTCGTCTGCCTGATAGCACGACACCGTCAGCGCGTAGTCGACGCCGAGCTCTTGCCCGCGACGAATGATGTCTGCTTTCGTCATCGTCACGAGCGGCGCATCGATCGTCAGCTTGCCTCCCTCCACGCCGCGTTTCGTGGCGAGCCGCGCCATCGCTTGGAACGCCGCGATGTACTCCGGCCGGCAATCGGGGTATCCCGAAAAATCGATGTGATTGACGCCGATGACGATCCTCTCGGCGTTGATGACCTCGCTCAACGCCAACGCGAGGCTCAAGAACACCGTGTTACGCGCGGGAACGTAAGTGACGGGAATTCCGGCGCCGCCCTGCTCGGGAACTGCGATGCTCGTGTCGGTCAGCGCCGAGCCGCCGAACACGTCGAGCGACACCTGCATCTCGCGGTGCGCGGCCGCGCGCAAGGACGCCGAGACGCGCCGCGCCGCGACGAGCTCAACGCGATGCCGCTGACCGTAGTCGAACGCGAGCGTATGGCACTCCTCGCCGCGCGCCCGCGCAATCGCGAGAGCCGTGGCGGAGTCGAGACCGCCGGAGAGCAGCACCACGGAACGGCTCATCGTCAGCGTCCCGGCACGTTGCCCCAGAGCACTTTGTGAAGCTGCACCTGCAAGCGCACCGGCAAACGGTCCGCAAGAATCCAATCGGCCAGCGTGCCTGCCGGCAGCTCCTCATGGCTCGGCGAGAAAAACACCGGGCATGGAAGCGAGTACTTACCGAGCACCTCGCGCCGCGCCCATTCGTAGTCGGCCCGATCGCAGATCACGATCTTCACGGCGTCGTGCGGCGTCAAGAGCTCGAGATTGCCCCAGCGATTGCGGTGCTCTTCCTTCGAGCCGGGCGTCTTCAAATCCACGACGCGCGCGACGCGCGTGTCGACGTTGCCGATGTCGATGGCCCCGCTCGTCTCGAGCGAGACGTTGAATTTTAGATCGCAGAGCTCCGTCAGCAGCGCGGCGCAGCGCGGTTGCGCGAGCGGCTCGCCGCCCGTAACACATACATACTGTGTGCCGTAGCGGCGCACTTCCGTTTCGATCTCGGCGAACGATCGCCACTCGCCTCCCGTGAACGCGTACGCCGTGTCGCAGTATTGGCAGCGCAGCGGGCAGCCCGTCAGGCGCACGAACACGGTCGGCCAGCCGCTGAACACGGCTTCGCCTTGGATCGAGAAAAAGATCTCGGTGACCTTGAGCCGCGACGCGGCAGACTCGTGTTCCGCCGCCGCGGCCACTCGAGGCTCCCTACCGCGGCAGGCTCGAGAGCCGCTGCGAGGCGAGCCGCGCGGCCGTCGTGTCAGGGAACTGGCGCATGACCTCTTGCAGCGACGTGCGCGCGGCGTTGCGATCGCCGAGCTCGATCTGGCAGTAACCGACTTTGAGTAGCGCATCGGGCAGCTTCGCCGACTGCGGGTATTGCTCGAGAACCTTGCGGAACTCGGGCAACGCCTCGTCGAATTGCCCGCGCACATAGTGCGTCTCGGCGAGCCAGTACTGCGCGTTGTCTGCGAGCGGGCTCGTCGGAAACTGCGCGAGGAACGTTTCGAAGCCGGCGCCCGCCTCCACGTATTTGCGCGCCGAGATCAAATCGAAGGCCGCTTGATAGTTCTGCTGGTCGCTGCCCGTGGGCCGTGCCGCAATCGCAGCACCTGATCCGGCCGCTGCACCGACCCCGGCTGCTGCGCCCGAGGGGGCCGGAGCGCCGAACGGCGGCGCCGACGGCGGCGCCTCGAACGCGCGCGGCGCTGTTTCAAGCGACTGCAACCGTCGATCGACGTCGACATAGAGCTCGCGCTGCCGGCTGTCGCTGTTCTCCGTTTCGAACCGCAGCGTCTCGATCTCGCCGCGCAACGCAGTCGTCTCGCTGCGCAGCCGCTCGATCTCGCTCGAGAGCTGCACCAAGCTCTGATTCTCGACGACGCGCTCGATGCGAATCAGGCGCGCCTCGATATCCGTCATACGCAGTGCGACAGGGTCCTCGGTCGGGCTCAGCGTGCTGCAGCCGGTCGCGAACAGCGCGGCCGCCATGGCGAACTGAAATTTTTTCACGTGCGTCTACCTCTCGAAACGGCGCGCGACAGCCGCCGCGCGGTCAACCCTAGCGATAGACAAGCTCGACGCGCCGGTTCAGGCGCCACGCTTCGTCATCGCTCCCTGTTTGCGCGGGGCGCTCCTCGCCGTAGCTCACGGTCGTGAACTGACTTCCGCCCGCGCCTTGCAGCATCAGCACGCGGCGCACGGCTTGCGCGCGGCGTTCACCGAGGCCGATGTTGTACTCGCGGCTCCCGCGCTCGTCGGCATGACCCTCGAGCCTGAGCTGCGTGTTCGGATTCTGCGCGAGGAACTGGCCGTGCGCCTGCAGCAGCGCGTTGAACTCGGGCAGGATCTCGGCCTCGTCGTAGTCGAAGTAGACGACGAGCTGCTGCATCAAGCGCGCACGCTCCGCTTCGAGCGGAGAGACTGCGATATTGCCGCCGCCGCCCTGACGGTCCGTCGATAAGCCGTTGTCGGCGCCAGCGCCGTTCGCATCCACGGCGCCGGTATCGTCGGGCACGGTGTTTCGATTGCAAGCCGCCAGCGTGAACGCAGCGGCGGTCAGCAAGATCACGAATGCACTTCTCATCTGGGTAATCCTCGGGGTCAAGTGATAATTATGATCGATATAACATTGTAAGACAGAAGCTGTCGTCACGGCCTCGGGAACGGCCCCCACACGGGCTCCTGCACGTCTCCTGCAACGGACGCAATCTGCGTCTTGATGCGGCCGTCCGTGCTCACGGATGCCAACACACCGCGCCCGTTCTCGGTCGTCGCATAGATGATCTGCGCGCCATTCGGCGCGAAGCTCGGCGATTCGTCGAGACGGCCATTCGTGAGAATCTGCAGGTCGCCGTTAGCGGGATTCACAATGCCGATTTGATAGCGGTTGTTCTCGCCGACTACGACGGCGATCTGCTTGCCGTCGGGCGAGACGCGCGGGCGCGCATTGTACGGGCGATCGTAGGTCACACGCTGCGCGCGTGCGCCGGGCTCCGTGCCGACGCGATAGACCTGCGGTCCGCCGGCGCGATCGGAGTTGAAGTAGATGCTGCGGCCGTCGGGGGACCACTCGGGCTCCGTATCGATCGCGTCATCGGTCGTGAGCTGGCGCAGCACCTGCGTCGAGAGATCGAGGGTGTGGATATCGAGATTGCCCGTGTCGCGAGACAGCACCAATGCGAGCATGCGGCCGTCCGGCGAGAACGTCGGTGCACTGTTGACGCCGGCGCGCGAAGAGACGCGCTCGCGCGTACCCGTTCGCAGTGTCTGCACGTAGACACCGGATACGCCGCCTTCGAACGAGACGTACGCGATGCGGCGCCCGTCGGGTGACCACGACGGCGACAGCAGCGGCTGCGCCGATTCCGCGACGCGCTGCGCGTTCTCGCCGTCGGCGTCCGAGACGATCAAGCGGTATTGCTTCGACCTGTCCGCGCGCAGCTCCACGCTGATATAGGCGATCTGGGTGCTGAAGACGCCCGGAAAGCCCGTGAGCTCCTGGAAGATCATGTCGGAGATGCGATGCGCCGTCCTGCGCAAGTCCGCACGCGCGGCCTGCAGCCTGAAGCCGGTCAGCGACTCGCCGCGCACGACGTCGAAGAGCTGGAACGTCGCCGTGAAATTCTCGGGCCCATCCTGCGTAAGGGTTCCGATCACGAGGTAGTCGGTCTCCAGCGTGCGCCACTGTTGAAAATCGACCTGCGACGCCTGCGTCGGCCGCGACACCATGTCGCGCGTCGCCATCGGCGCGAAGCGGCCGCTGCTGCCCAAGTCGGCGCTGACCACGCCGGCGACGTCGAACGCCGGCGCGCCCGAGCCCTGCCAGCCGAAGGGAACCACGGCGATCGGCGCGGCGGCCTCTTGCCCCTCGGTGATGGTGATGTTGAGCTGCGCCTCCGCGACGGTCCCACACCACGCGCATGCCGCGACGATGAGGCCGAGCAGCGACAACCCGCTGCGCCGGCACCGTGCGATGGCTTTCGACTCTACGACTCTGACCATTACGACTCCCACACTGGACGCTGCGAAAAACACGAGACGGCCGCTCACTCCTCGGGGCGAAAAGTGACGTTCAGATTGCGCTGGAACAGCGACGGATGCGGCGGCTTCGGCAGCGGCGACGCATCCATGACCGCGCGCTCGATCGAGCGGCGCACGGCCTCGTCGCCGTTACAGCTGGCGACTCGTGCGCTGATGACGTCGCCGGTCGGCACTTGCACGACGGTAACGACGCAATCGATACCCGGGCGCGCCGACAACGGACGGTTCCATTCTTGCTTGATCCTGCTCTCGATCATGCGGATGTACTGATCCTCGAGCCCGGCCTGTCGCGCGGCGTTCTGCTCGGCCTCGAGCGCGACCTGCGCGGCAAGCTCCGCTTCGGCGGCCTGGCGCCGGCGCTGCTCGGCCGCGCGCTTGTCCGCTTCCTCGCGCTCGCGCCGCGCCTGCGCCTCGCGCTCAGCTTTGGCTTGCTCGTCGCGCCGCCGTTGCTCGGCCTTCTCGGCGGCGACGCGCTCTTCCTCCTTGCGCGCTGCCTCGTCGCGCGCGCGCTGCGCGTTGGCCACGCGCTGCTGCTCGCGTTGCTCTGCGAGGCGCTCCTGCTCGGCGGCCTCGCGGCGCTGGCGTTCCTCGCGTTGCTGTTGTTGCCGCACCTGCCTCGCGGCTTCGTCGCGCTTAGCTTGCTCGCGCTCGATGGCCGCCCGATCGATCATGACCCCCTCGATGATCGGGGCCGCCGCGATGGACACACGCGGCCGCTCGATGCGCCAGGGAACGCCGATCGCGACGGCCGCCGCGACTGCAACGTGCAGCGTGAGCGACCAGACGATGGCTCCCTTGTGTTGGCGAACGAAGCTCATCGCAATTCCTCAGCGGCCTCGCTCACGTTCGGTGCCGCCGGGGTCCGTCTGGAAGCCGATCTTCGCGGCGCCCGACTGCTGCAATAGCACGGCACCGGTGACGACGCGGCCATACGGAACGGTCTCGTCGGCCTGGACGAGGACGGGCGTTTGCGCATTACGGCGCAGCACCGCGGACGCTCGCTCGACGACCGTCGCGTCGTCGATCGGCTGGTCCTCGTTGTCACCGACATTGAGGTAATACCGGCCTTCCGAATCCACACTCAACACCAGCGGCTCGTTGTCCCGGAGCAGTTCGGGATCGAGTTGCTGCGCCGGCGCGTTCGGCAGATCGACGCTGATGCCCTGCGTCAGCAACGGCGCCGTGATCATGAAGATGATCAGCAGCACGAGCATGACGTCGATGTATGGCACGACGTTGATCTCGGACATCAGGCGCCGCTTGCCTTTGCTCCTGCTCATCGTCGCGTTCATGTTTCGAGCCCCGCGAGCTCACCGGCGATGGGCCCGACGCCGCGTCCGGGCACTTCGCGCCGTGCCGCGTTGCGCTGGAAGATCGCCGACAGCTCTTCCATGAACGTGTCGTAACGAACCTCGAGGCGGCCGACTTGATCCGCATAGCGGTTGAAGAACACGCCGGCCGGAATCGCCGCGATGAGGCCGAAAGCCGTCGCCATGAGCGCTTCCGAGATATACGGCGCGACGACGGAGATCGTCGCGCTCTGCATGCCGCCGAGCGCCTGGAACGAGCTCATGATGCCCCAGACCGTTCCGAGCAAGCCGACGTACGGGCTCGTGCTGCTGACCGTCGCGAGATACGCGAGGTTGTGCTCGAGCCGGTCCATCTCGCGCAGATGCGAGACGCGCATCGCGCGGCGCGAGCCTTCGATGACCTGCTCGGGATTCAAGCTCGACTGCTTGAGCTTGCCGAACTCGCGGAACCCGGACTCGAAGATGCCGGCCATCCCCTGCGGCGTCTCGTCGGCGCGCGCCATGTCGCGGTACAACGAGCTCAGGTCGACGCCCGACCAGAAGCTCTTCTCGAACTCCTCGGCCGAGGCAACGGCCCTCTTCAGCACGCGGCTCTTGTCGATGATGACGGCCCACGACGAGATCGACGCGAGCAGCAGCAGCGCCATGATGAGCTGCACGAAGGGGCTCGCCTCTAGAATGAGCCGGATGAACGATAGGTCGTTATTCATTACTCAACTCGCTGATCAAAGCCTTGGGTAACCGTCGCGGCTTGCCGCCGCGCGCGTCCATGCAAGCCACCTCGGCGGAGCCTTCGCAGACGACGTCGCCGTCGGGATTGTCTCGCCGCACGTGCTGCGCGAACCGCATGCGCGCGCCGCGCGCTTCCTCGACATCCGCCGAGACGTACAGCATGTCGGAGAGCCGCGCCGGCGCGCGGAAACGCGCCTCGATCGCTGCAAGCACGAGCACTACGCCATGCTCCTCGCGAAGCTGGTCGTGATCGATGCCGCACGCGCGCAGACACTCCGTGCGTGCCCGCTCCATGAACCTGAAGTAACTTGCGTTGTAGACGACGCCCTGAGCATCCGTGTCTTCCAAATACACCCTGATGGGCAGCACGTACTTAGTCATCGCCTCGCCGTGCCCGTTCAATCAAAGAGCTCCGGCGCATCGGGCCGGTTACGCGCAGCCGGCAGAGCAATGCCGAAATGCAAATAAGCGGCGCGCGCCGCGAGACGTCCGCGCGACGTGCGTTGCAAGAACCCTTCCTGGATCAGATACGGCTCGATCACGTCCTCGAGCGTGCCGCGTTCCTCGCCGAGCGCGGCGGCAAGGCTCTCGATGCCCACGGGACCACCGTCGAATTTTTCGATGATCGTCAGCAGCAACCGCCTGTCCATCGTGTCGAAACCGTGCGGGTCGACCTCGAGCAGGTCCATCGCCGCCTTCGCGACGGCTTCGTCGACCTTGCCGTCAGCCTTGACCTGCGCGTAGTCGCGCACGCGCCGCAGCAACCGATTCGTGATGCGCGGCGTGCCGCGCGAGCGGCTCGCGATCTCGCGCGCGCCGGCATCGTCGATCGGCAGCTGCAGAATGCCGGCCGTGCGCCGCACGATCTGCACGAGCTCGGCACTCGTATAGAACTCGAGATGCTGCGTGATGCCGAACCGATCGCGCAGCGGCGAGGTCAGAAGCCCCGCACGCGTCGTCGCGCCGACGAGCGTGAACGGTTTCAACGGCAGCTTGATCGAGCGCGCGCCGGGGCCCTCGCCGACCATGATGTCGAGCTGATAGTCCTCGAGCGCGGGGTACAGCACCTCTTCGACGACGGGGCTCAAGCGGTGGATTTCGTCGATGAACAGCACGTCGTTGTCTTCGAGACGCGTGAGCTGCGCGGCGAGGTCGCCGGGCCGCTCGAGCACTGGGCCGGACGTCTGGTGAAGATTGACGCCGAGCTCGTTCGCGATGATGTGCGCGAGCGTCGTTTTGCCCAAGCCCGGTGGGCCGAACAGCAGCGTATGATCGAGCGCCTCGCGCCGTTGGCGCGCCGCCGTGATGAAGATCTCGAGCTGCGCCTTGACGCGCGCCTGGCCGATGTATTCGGCGAGCCGGCGCGGGCGCACGGCGCGGTCGAACGCCTCGTCGTCTTTCGCGGCGATCGGAGTCACGACTCCTCGGCCTTTCTCGATGTTGATCACTTCGCTCATCGCTCGGCGACCCGCTCGCGGTGCACACGCTTCAGCGCCTCGCGGATCATCTCCTCGGTGCTCAATCGCACGCTGTCGAGGTCCTTCAACATGCGCACGACCTCACCAGGCTTGTAGCCGAGCGCGAGCAGCGCACCATGCGCCTCCCCTTCGGCCGGCGAACGCGCGGGTAAAGCGGCGGTATCGGTGCCGAGCGACTCCGGCAGGCGGTCTGCCATTTCGAGCAGCAGCCGCTCGGCGGTCTTGCGGCCGATACCGGGAATCTTCGTGAGGCTCACGAGGTCCTTGTCCCGTATGCAGTGGTAGAACCCGTCGACGCTCATGCCCGACAGCACGCCGAGCGCGATGCGCGGGCCGACGTTCGAGACCTTGAGCAAGTTGCGGAACAACGCGCGCTCGGCCTCCGTGAAAAAACCGAAGAGGATGTGCGCGTCCTCGCGCACGACGAGGTGCGTGACGAGCGACAGCGGCTGGCCGGTATCCGGCAGCCGATAGAACGTCGACATCGGCGCCTCGAGCTCGTAGCCGACGCCGCCGACGTCGAGCGTCAGCGAGGGAGGCCGTTTCGAGATCAAGGTGCCCCGTAAGAAGCCGATCATCGCGCAGGCTGCCCGGCGGCGTGCAGAGCGCCGCGCAACGACCGTTCGTTCGCGTGACAGATGGCGGCCGCGAGCGCGTCGGCAGCATCCGCCGCGATCGCCTCGCGAAGGCCAAGTATCATCCGCACCATCCGTTGCACCTGGTCCTTCTCCGCTGCGCCGCCGCCGACGACAGCCTTCTTGATGTGGCGCGCGCTGTACTCGTAGATCGGAACACTCGCCTCGAACGTCCCGCAGATCGCTGCCGCTCGCGCTTGCCCGAGCTTCAGCGCGCTGTCGGCGTTCCGGCTCAAAAACACGCGCTCGATCGCGATCTCGGCCGGGCGGTACTCGCGAACGATCTGCCCTACGGCCAAGAAGATGCTACGCAGCCGGTCACTGTGCTCACCGCCCGTGCGGATGCTGCCCCACTCGACGGCCGTCGTTCGGTTGCCTGTGACGTCGACGATGCCAAAGCCCGTGATCTGCGAGCCAGGATCGATCCCGAGGATCCGCACGGAACCGACGATGCTTTCGAGAGGCGCGAGGGGAAAGGGGGTCGCCACCCGCGTGCTCACGAGCACTCCCGCGCGAACGTGGCCGATCGACTTTCCGGCATGTCGCACCAATGCAGCGCCGCCGACCACGCGAGGCCGGCCGCTGACTGCCGCAAACTCCAGTAACTCCGACGGTGGCCCCCAAGCCACCCGCGGCTATGATACCGGCAGACTCTGGGAAAGCGTTAGCGGTTGATGCCGTGAATGGCCCGCTTGTCGGCGGCTAGCGACGCCTCGTGCAGAGCCTCGCTGAGCGTCGGATGCGCGTGGATCGTGCGCTGAATGTCTTCGGCCGAGGCCGAGAACTCCATGGCCAGAACGGCCTCGGCGATCAGCTCGCCGGCAACCGGCCCTACGATGTGCACACCGAGCACGTCGTCGTGCTCTTGGTCCGCAATGAGCTTGACCATGCCGACGGCTTGCTGCATGCCCTTGGCGCGGCCGTTTGCAGCGAAGCTGAACGTCCCTACTTTGTAGGGCCGTCCCGAGGTTTTGACTTCCTCTTCCGTCTGCCCGACCCAGGCAATCTCGGGCGCCGTATAGATGACGGAAGGGATCGTGCGGTAGTTCATCTCGGCGACGTGGCCCGCGATGAGCTCCGCGACCATGACGCCCTCTTCCATTCCCTTGTGGGCCAGCATCGGCCCACGGACGACGTCGCCGACGGCCCAGACGTTCGGCACGCTCGTGCGGCACTTGTCGTCGACCTCGATGAAGCCGCGCTCGTCGAGCGGCACCTTCACGTCCGCGCCGAACAGTCCGGACGTCACGGGCTTGCGGCCGACAGCGACGACGAGCGCGTCAACGATGAGCTCCTGCGCGGCGCCGCCCGCCTCGTAGCGCACCTTGACGGCGTTGCCCTCGACAGTCGCGCCAGTGACCTTCGCGCCGAGCCGGATGTCGAGCTCTTGTTTCTTCAAGTGGCGCAATGCTTCCTTGGCGACCTGCTGGTCTGCGATCGGCAGAAACACCTCGAGCGCCTCCAAGATCACGACCTCGGAGCCGAGCCGCTTCCACACGGAGCCGAGCTCGAGCCCGATGACGCCGGCGCCGATGACACCCAGGCGCTTCGGAACGTTATTGAATGCGAGCGCCCCCGTCGAATCGACGATCCGCTTGCCGTCGAACTTCGCAATCGGCAGCTCGATCGGCGCGGACCCCGTCGCGAGCACGACGTGCTGCGCCTCGAGCACCTCGACTCCGGCCTCCGTCGTGACCTCGACGCGATTCCCGGCCAGCAATTTGCCGCGGCCCTTGAAGCCGGTGACGCCGCCCGCTTTGAACATTGCCTCGATGCCCGAGGTCAGCTGCTTGACGATGCCGCGCTTGCGCGCCTGCATCGCTTCGACGTCGATACCGAGCCCGGCGACATGAATGCCGTGCGCCTGGAACTCCGTATGCGCGCGGTGATAGAGCTCCGAGGACTCGAGCAGCGCCTTCGACGGGATGCACCCGACGTTCAAGCAACAGCCGCCGAACAGGCGCGCGCCTTCCTCGTTCTTGTAGTCATCGATGCACGCAGCCGATAGGCCGAGCTGCGCCGCGCGTAGCGCGGCGGGATAGCCTGCCGGACCGCCGCCGATGACGACGACGTCGAATTTCTTGTCGCTCATTGTGTGACTTCAGTGAGTGGTCAGACCTCGAGCAGCAGCCGCGCCGGATCCTCGAGGAGATCCTTCACGTGCACGAGGAATTGTACGGCCTCGCGGCCGTCGACGATGCGGTGATCGTAGGTCAGCGCCAAGATACATCATCGGCCGCGCTTCGATCTTGCCGCCGACGACCATGGGCCGCTCCTGGATCTTGTGCATGCCGAGAATGCCGCTTTGCGGAGGGTTCAAGATCGGCGTCGACATCATCGAGCCGAAGATACCGCCGTTCGTGATCGTGAACGTGCCGCCCGTTAGGTCGTCCATCTGCAGCGAGCCTTTGCGAGCGCGCTCGCCGAAGTCGCGAATCACCTGCTCGATGGCGCCGAAACCGGCGGCCTCGGCGTTGCGCAAGACGGGCACGACGAGCCCGCGGTCCGTCGAGACGGCGACGCCGATGTCGAAGAACTCGTGATAGATGACGTCGTTGCCGTCGACGGATGCATTGAGCACCGGAAACCGCCGCAACGCCTCGATCGAGGCCTTGACGAAAAACGACATGAAGCCGAGCTTGATGTCGTGCTTCGCCGTGAACGCCTCTTGATAGCGTTGGCGCAGCGCCATCACGGCTGTCATGTCGACTTCGTTGAAAGTCGTCAACATCGCGGCCTGTTGCTGCGCTTGCAGCAAGCGCTCGGCGATGCGCGCGCGCAGACGCGTCATGGGCACGCGGTGCTCGTCGCGCAAGACGCCTCCGGCGCGGCTGTTTCGGAGCCTGTTGCTGCGGCATGCCGGCGCGGCTCACCACGTCGTGCTCGATGCCGACCGTCGTCGCTTGATGGTCGGCGATGTACTCGAGGACATCGCCCTTCGTGATGCGTCCCTCGCGGCCCGAGCCCGCGATCGAGGCAGGATCGAGGTCGTGCTCCTCGACGAGCTTGCGCACGGCCGGCCCCATCTTGTTCGCCGATGCCGACGAACGCGGTTGCCGGCGGCGCCTCCGCCGGCGTGCGTGACGCTGCCGCCGCCGGCGCAGACGTCCGCGGCGCTTCCGTCGTCGCTTCCGTCGTCGCTGCGGCCGCAGATTGTCCTTCGCCGCAGGCGCCGCGGCTGCAGCGACGGCGCCGGGCTCGAGAGTGGCGAGCAGCTGGCCGCTCGTCACGACGGCGCCGTCGTTGGCCACGATCTGCTCGGATGATCCCGTCCGCGGGCGCCGGCACCTCGAGGACGACCTTGTCGGTCTCGAGGTCCACGAGGTTCTCGTCGCGGCGTACGGGGATCGCCGGCCTTCTTGTGCCACGCAACGAGCGTGGCGTCGGCCACGGATTCGGGCAATTGCGGAACCTTGACCTCGATGCTCACTGGGGTTCTACCTCAAGCGTCTCGATTCCGCGCCGATGCTATGCGCGTTTACCGACCGTGGAAAGGCTCGCGGCTCGTTCCTTCGACGATGATGTCAACGCCGCCGAAACCAACGATTGCTGCTGGCGAACGTGCAGCGCGTGGATGCCGGATGCCGGCGCCGGCGGCGCCGGGCCGGCCGGCGTAGAAAAGCTCGTGCGTCTTCGCGAGCGGCTCCTGCAAGCGATGGCGGATCTGGTACCAGGCGCCTTGATTCTGCGGCTCCTCCTGACACCACACCACCTCTTTCGCATTGCGATAGCGGGCGATCACGCGCGCGTATTCCTCGATCGGGAACGGATAGAGCTCCTCGATGCGCACGATGGCCACGTTCGCCGATGCTCTCGTTGCGGCGGTGCTCGGCGAGATCGAAGTAGACCTTGCCGCTGCAAAACACGAGGCGCGTGACGGCGTCCTCGGCGAGGGGCTCGACTTCGTCGATGAGCTGCTGAAAACGGCCGCGCGAAAGATCGGCCATCGTCGACACCGACGGACGATGCCTCAACAAGCTCTTCGGCGTCATCACGACGAGCGGCTTGCGCAAGTGGCGCAGCATCTGTCGGCGCAGCAAGTGGAACATCTGTGCCGGCGTCGACGGCACGACGACCTGCATGTTGTGCTCGGCGCAGAGCTGCAGGAAACGCTCGAGCCGCGCCGACGAATGCTCGGGCCCTTGCCCCTCATAGCCATGCGGCAGAAACAACATGAGCCCCGATAAGCCGACCCCACTTCGCCTCGCCGGAGCTGATGAACTGATCGATGACGACTTGCGCGCCGTTCACGAAATCGCCGAACTGCGCTTCCCAGATCACGAGCGAGTCGGGGGACGTCGTGCTGTAGCCGTACTCGAAACCGAGCACGGCCTCCTCCGACAACAGCGAGTCGGCGACCGTGAACGCGCGCGGATCCGTCGCCACGTGCACGAGCGGCGTGTAGCGCCTCACCCGTCGTTTGGTCGATCAACGCGGCATGGCGATGAAAGAATGTGCCGCGCCGGGTGTCCTGGCCGACGAGCCGGACGTGGAAGTTCGCGGCGAGCAGAGAAGCGTACGCGAGGTTCTCCGCGAATCCCCAGTCGCACCCTATCTCTCCGGCCGCCATGCGCCGGCGATCCTCCATGATGCGCTGCACGCGCGCATGGAGCTTGTGGGCCGGCGGCACCGTGTTGATGACGCCCGCCAGACGCTGGAGCTCGTCTTCGGGCAAGCCCGTGTTCACGGAGTCGTTCAGAGACGCTTGCGTGTAGCGGCTCCAGTCCACGGTGTACTGGTTGCCGATCATGCCGAGCGCCGCTCGATTCGGGTTGCGGCCTTCGTCGAGGGCGGTGCGATAGTCATCGGCCATCTTGTCGACGCCGTCTTTGGCCAAGCACTTCGCTCTCGATCAGCTTTCGCGCGTACAAGGCGCGCGTGCTCGGATGCTCGCGAATCGCGTTGTACATCGCCGGCTGCGTTGCCGACGGCTCGTCGGCCTCGTTATGACCCAAGCGGCGGTAGCCGACAAGATCGATGACGACGTCCTTGTGGAATACCTGCCGGTAACGCAGCGCGAGCCGCACCGCCGCGACGGCAGCTTCAGGGTCATCGCCGTTCACGTGAAATACCGGCGCCTCGATCATCTTCGCGATGTCGGGAGCAGTACGTCGTGGAGCGGCTGTCGCGCGGGTCGCTCATCGTGAAGCCGATCTGATTGTTGATGACGAGATGGATCGTGCCGCCCGTGTAGAACGCGCGCGTCTGCGACAACTGGAACGTCTCCGCGACGACTCCTTGACCCGCGAAGGCCGCGTCGCCGTGGATCAAGACGGGCAGCACCTGCTCGCCGAGGGAGTGGCCGCGCCGGTCTTGGCGAGCACGCACGGAACCTTCGACGACGGGATTGACGATCTCGAGGTGCGACGGATTGAAAGCGAGCGCAATGTGCACATTGCCGCCCGGCGTGCGGGACGTCGGCCGAGTAGCCCTTGTGGTACTTGACGTCGCCGGAGCCCTTGAGCCGCGCCAAGTCGTACGCCCCCTCGAACTCCGAGAAGAGATCGGAAGGCGACTTGCCGAGCACGTTGACGAGCACGTTCAGGCGGCCGCGATGCGCCATGCCGATGACGAGCGTGCACGCCCGCCTCGCCGGCTCGTTAAATGAGGTCGTCGAGCGCAGGGATCAGCGTTTCGCTGCCTTCGAGCGCGAAGCGCTTCTGGCCGACGAAGCGC
>CAVQLK010000005.1:0-809510 GCA_963713355.1 uncultured Gammaproteobacteria bacterium
TGGCTCCGGCCGCGAGCGCGATCCGGTTACGGCGCGGAGGCAGGCGCCGGCGCAGGGGGTAGACAAGCGCCGAAGCCGGCCGCACTCCCATACGGATCAGACGGCGAAGCGCGGCGACACGCCAGCGGAGCGCCTCGACGACGGTCACGGCGTGCAGCGTAGACAAGCGACAGCGCCGGATCCGTGCTGAGCCGGCTCCCCGTCCTCCTCTATCACCACGTGGGACCGGCGCGTCCGGGCACCCTGCCGTGGCTGACCATGCCGGAGCGGCGCTTCGAGGGTCAGATCCAGCGCCTGCGCAGCGGGGGCTGGCGGACGATCGGCTCCGACGAGGTCGCCGCCTGGCTGCTCGGCGAGACGACCCCTGCCGCCGAAGGCATTCGTGCTCACGTTCGACGACGCGTATGCCGACCTGGCGGAGGCGGCCTTCCCGGTGCTCGAGCGCGCCGGTTTTCGTGCGACCGTCTTCGTCCCCACGGCCCACCTGGGTGGAAGCAACGCGTGGGAGGAGCCCGAGGCGCAGGGGCACCGGCTGCTCGAGCCGGCATCCGTCCGGACTGGAGCCTGCGCGGGCATCGAGTTCGGCGCCCACACGCGAAGCCATGCCGACCTCGCCGCGCTCGACCGCGCCCGCGATCGAGGATGAGATCCTCGGCGGCAAGCGCGACCTGGAGGATCTGCTGCAGGCGCCCGTCCAGAGCTTCGCGTATCCGTACGGCGCCGCGGACCCGGTGTCGGCGGCCGTCGTCGCCAGGGCGTTCCGCGTGGCGTACACCGCTCGCGAGGGGCTCAACCGCGCCGGCGAGGACCCGCATCGGCTCCGCCGCACGATGGTGCAGGCGGTCGACACGCCGCTTGATCTCGTCCTCCGCCTGCGGCTGGGACGCTCACCGGTGCGGCTCGCGCGCCAGCGGCTGGGAGTCGCGCGGCGGCGCTTGCGGTCTCAGCTTTCGAACAGCCGCGCGTAGACCGCCTCGATCCCGGTGACCATCGCCGCGACGCTGAAGTGCTCGGCGGCGCGCCGCCTGCCTGCTGCGCCCAACGAGACGCCCAGCGCGCTGTCGCCGAGCAGCCGGTCGAGCCGCTGCGCCAACGCGCCGGCGTCCCCGGCCGGGCAGAGCAGTCCGGTCACCCCGTCCTCGATGAGCTCGGTCAGCCCGCCGGTCGCGCTCGCGACCACGGGGAGCCCCGACGCCATCGCCTCGAGGGCGGCGAGCCCGAACCCCTCGTGCAGCGACGGCTGGGCGAACACGCGCCAGCGCCCATGCAGCTCCGCCACGTCGCTCCGCCAGCCGAGGAACCGGACCCGGTCCGCGAGCCCGAGCCGCGCGGCCAACGCCCGCAGCGCCGGCTCGCACGAGCCTTCCCCGGCGATCTCGACGCGCAGATCGGGATGCACGGCCGCCAGCGGCGACACCGCCTCGAGCAGCGTTCCCAGGTCCTTGACCGGCTCGAGCCGGCCGACGGTGCCCACGGTCGGCGGCCGATCGGCGGCCGCCGGCGCGGCCTCCGGCCCCACCTCCACGCCGGGATGTATCACCGTCGCCGGTACCCCGGCCTCCGCGGCGACCGCGTGGGACGTGGCGATCACCGCATCCGCGCGTCCGGCGAGCGTGTCGAGCGGCAGCGGCGCGCCGTCCTCGCCGCGCGCCGCATGGAGGTGGGCGACCACCTTGGCGCCCGGCGCCGCTCGCAGCGGCCACACGCGCGCCCGGCCGCCGGCGTGCAGGTGAACGATCGCGGGGCGCGCGCCGCGAACTGCTCGGGCGATGCGCAGCGCGGCACGGAGGTCGCGCGGGCCGCCCACGGGAAGCACCCGCGCATCGACGCCGTCGGAGCTCAGCGACTCGACGAGCGGCCCGTCCTCGCCGAGAAACAACGCAGCCACCGTGTAGCGCTCCGCGTCCAGGCCTCCGCAAGCGCCGTGACGATCCGCGCGTGGGCGGTTCCGGCCTCGGTGGCCGGACCGAGGATGTGGAGTGCCGAGCGAGCGCTCACGCCAACGCGCGATCGCGGATGCCCGCGGCGGTCCGCGCCCAGCCCGAGCGCCGCGCGTGGGCGAGCCCGTCGGCCCGCGCCGCGGCGTGCGCGGCATCGTCGGTCAGCAGGCGGCTCACTGCCGCTGCCCAGGCGGCGGGGTCGTCCCCCGAGACGAAGACCGCGGCCCCGCCGCTGCTCTCGCGCAGCGAGGGCATGTCCCGCACGACCGCGGGAACGCCGCATGCCTGGGCCTCGAGCAGGGGGAGGCAGAAGCTCTCGTGCTCGGAGGTGAGCAGGAAGACGCGAGCCGCGTGATAGGCGCGCAGGAGCTCGCCATGGGGCAGGCCGGTCTGGAGGACGATCTCGCCGCTTTGCCGGCCATGCTCGACCAGACGCCTCAGCTCGGGCGCGTGCGCAGCGTCGACGCGCGGGTCGCCGATGAGCCGGAGCCGTGGGCGAGGTGCGGGAAGCGCTGCCCACGCTGCGAGCAGCACCTCGTGGCGCTTGTGGCGATACGGATCGGCGACGCAGAGGATCTCGTCGCCTGGCGCGTTCGCGGGTTGGAACGCCGTGTGGTCGACCCCGAGCGGCACGATCTCCGGGCGTCGGCCCACCTGCTCGGCCACCAGCTCCCCCATGCCCGCGGTCGGCACGAGGACGTGCGCCGCCGCGCGCGCCGTCCGCCTCACCGCCCAGCGACGGAGCCTATTGCCGAGCCCACCGCCGGCGAACACGAGCGGGTTGGCGAGGTAGCAGATCACCGGGGAGCGGGACCGGCGCGGCAGCATCCCGGACCACGTGACCAGGACGGCCGGAGACGCGTCCCGCAGCAGACCGGGCAGGCGCACCGCCTCCCAGGCCACGCGGCGCGCGAGCTCCAGCCGGCGCGCGCCACGCAAGGTCACGAGGCGCAGACCGGGTCGCGGGCGTGTGCCGCCGGCGACCAGCGAGCCCCCGCGCGCGATCAGGACGACCTCCGCGATCTCCGGGTCGTCGGCAAGCTCCGAGGCCATGTGGACGGTCGCGTATGCCGCGCCGCCGTAGCGCGCGGCGAGGGCGTCGATCACGACCGTGGGAGCACGCTTCGACGCTGGGTGACGCGACGCCACGCCGGCGGAGTCGCGCGACTCGAGCATCGGCACGAGCCTTAGGCTAGGGCAACTATCATCGCGGTGGTGCGCTTGCGATCCGGGCTCGTCGCGAACGCATGACCGGGCTGCCGCCCAGCCCGCGAGCAACGCTCTCGTCGATCGCGGACAGGACGAGCGTCAACGCGATGCTCGTGTCCGCGAGCCTCGTGGCGACCTCGCTTCTGGGAGCGGCACAGGCGCTGTTGCTCGCGTTCCTTGTCGACGAGCAAGCGGCACGTGACGCGTTCTTCGCCGCCTACTCCATCTATCTCCCGCTCGCCGTCCTCGCAGCTTCGATGCGCTCGTCGGTCGTCCCGCTGCTCGCGCGGCCGGACCTCGATGACGAAGCGTTCCTCGGCCACGCGCGCGCCGTCCTCGCCGCGTGCGCGCTCGCGGGACTTGCCATCGCGGCAGCGATCGCCCTGTCGATCCCGCTGCTCCGGGTGACAGTCGCGGGTGGACTCGACGATGCCGGGCGCGACCGCTTCGTCGTAGTCCTGCTCATCCTGGTGGTTGCGATCTACCTCCACATCCACTCAGCGCTGCTCTCGGCAGTGCTCGTGAAGGCGCGCAGCTTTCGCTTCTCGGCGATCTGGTACCCGGTCAGCAGCCTCGTCGCTCTGGCGCTCTCGGCGGCACTCCTGCCGTCGCTCGGTGTCGCTGGAGCGGCGCTGGGAGTGCTCGCCGGAACCGTCGTGCTGGCGAGCGCGCACACAGTCGAGCTGCGGCGCTACGGCGTGCACGTTCAACCGCACGTCGCGCTGCGGGACCCTCTCACCACGATCGGCGCGGGGCTTATCTGATCGGGAACGCCGCGCTGGGATGGTCGACGATGATCGGCCTGGCGATCGCGATCGCCGCTTTGCCGGCAGTGGCCGGGACGATCACCGCGTACAGCTATGCGTTCTTCATCGTCGTGCTGTTGCTGAACGTCACGTCGCTGCCGATCGGGCTCGTCAAGTTGCCCGACCTCGTCGAACTCGCCCGCGAGGGAGGTCCCGCCGCCGTACGGCCCCAGCTGGCCCGTACGCACGTCCTTGCGCTAGTGCTGCTCGTCCCGCTCATCGTGTCCCTGCTGACGTTTCGCGAGCCGTTGCTGCAGGGCGTCTTCGGCCAAGCGCTCGGGACTGAGACGACGCATCTTCTCGCCCAGATCGCGGCCGTCTTGTGCGGGTTCGCGTTCGGATCGCTCGTCCTCCAGCTCTGTCACTCGGCAGCGATCGCGATGGGGAGATGGCGGACGTCGCTGGCGGTCTGCTCGGCGGGCGTCGTCCTGTTCGCGGTGTTGCTCGCGGCGGCCGGCGAAACCGGGGCCCAGAACGTGGCCGCGCTTCACTCGGTGGCGGCGTGCGCGACCGCATTGTTGCTGACGGTCGTCCTCTTCGGCCGCGGCGCAATCGCGTTCGCAGCCGAGGTGGTCCGCGGCGCCGCACCTGCGATCGGCCTGGCGGCAGTCTGTGCGCTCCCTCGTGTCGTGACCGGTCCAGATCCGGGCTTGGTGGTCGCACTGCTGGCCGCGCTCGGCGGGCTGGCCGCGTACGCGGCACTGGCGAGGCTGCTCTGCCGCGATCTCACTGCGCCGTTTGCGGCGGGCCTGAAGCGTCCGGTGTCCGCGCGGTGAACACCAGGTTCTGCGTGACGATATGGCCGCGGGCCACACCCGTCTCCGCAAGCAACACGCCCTTGAGGACGGCCGTGATCGCCTTCCACGCGCCCATCGCGCGAGACTGCGTGCGCCATGCGGCACGGGTTCGCTCGGGTATACCTCGACGCTCCTGAAGCCGGTGTTGGTGGCGATCTGACGCACGCTCCGGCTCGTGAACGCCGTGCCGTGGGTGAAGTCGCCGTAGCGGTATCGCCCGAAGAACGGGCTCTCTCCGTTGGGCACCTGAGCAACGAGCATCCCTCCTGGCTCCAAACTCGCCGCGACAAGCTCGAGCAGGCGGAGGACGTCCGGCTTCTCGAAGTGCTCGATGACGTCGATCGCGCAGACCGTGTCGTAGCGCCGCGACGTCGAGGCGAGGAACGTCATCGCGTCCGCTTGGGCCACATCCAGTTCCCGAGCACGGGCGGACGCCACCTGCTCAGGGGAGACATCGATGCCCTCCAGGTTGCGGTAGCCGTGCTCTCGCATGAGCAGCAGCAGTTCGCCGTCACCGCAACCGATGTCCAGGACGCGCGCCCCGCGGTCGGCGGGGAGTCGCGCGATCACGTTCCGGCGCAACGCCGGCGCGCTGAGACCTTGCGGCTCTCGCTCGACGTGTGTCGAGCGATAGCTGTCGTAGAGTCGATCGCGGACCCGTGCCTCGTCCGAACCCGATGATCCGGTCACGTCCAACCTGGCGCTCCGTGACGGCGCGCTTCGTCGTGCTTGCGAGCGTGAGCGGCGCGGGCTGCGCCCTCCCCTCCGGCGAGCCACTCCTCGACGGTTCCGACGTGGCCGGCAGCATCCAGCGGGAGCTGGGGATCCCGTTGGCGAAGACCGAGCCCGTCGAGTCCACGGCCGTACTCGCAAACGTACGCGACGTCTATACCGGCAGGTCTTCCAACGAGACGGTGACGATCGTCGATTTCAACAGCGCGGACGCCACGGTGCAGCTCACATCCGACCGCACGGGTTCGGCACGACCCGAGCCATTGCACGCAACGCGCGACAACATCGTGGTCCTGTACCGGCACGAGCCCGGGACGATCAGCCGCTTCCGGGAACTGCGGACCGCGCTCGATCAACTCGGGCCGCCTGGCCTAGCGGCCGCTTGACTCGGTTCGCTGCTGAAGCGCGAGCGACGGGTATGTGTCGCGGTAGCGCTGGGCATCAGCCTCGGCCTTCCGGAGGACCTTCACCGGCTGACGTTTGGCGGTCGGGTCCGGGTTCAGGCGCGTGATCGTCGCGCCGTAGATCCCGCGGTCGAGAAGAGTGTCGTATCGAACCCGCCACTGGTCGTTGACGCGATGCATGACGAAGGACTCGCGCTGGGGCGCGCCTTGGGTCGTTCGCAGTTCGAGCCCGAGAAACACGTTCTCGCCCGTTCGCTTGACGCAGACAAGCCGGGGCTGGGAGACCAGCAGAGACGGCCTCAGCCAGGAATAGGAACTGGTGATGCGGACACGCCGAGCGCGTCGACCACCTCTGGGTCGTACGCGTCGACGACAGCCGGGATGTTCCCCCACTGCGCCCAGAAGAGCAGCGTCATCACGGACGCTCTGCCGAACCGTCCTCCAGCTCGTCGAGTGAGTTCAGCGTCAAGGGGCGCGGGGTTTGACGCGAGACGTCCGTCGCCGTGGCCTTCGGGTTGGCTTCGCCCGTTCGAATCATCCGATCTGTGCCGGAGTCCGACCCGCCGCAACCCGCCACAAGCAGGGCGACAGCGACGGCCACAGCCCACAGTGCTCGTCTCATCGCCGACTGATAGTAGCCCGCCAGAAGGCGATCGCCCGAGCCGTGCCGGGGCAGCGACCGAGCCCAGCGGCCCGAGGGTGACGTGAGCTGCACGACGGTCCGACCCGGCAGCAGCAGCCACGCGATCAGCGCGGCGACGAACAGCGTCTTCGCGGCGCCCGCGACGAGCTGCGGGATGTCGGACTCGACGTATCCGACTACCGTCACGATGAAGACGAGATAGAGCCACTCGAGTCGCGGCGACCGCCAGCGCCGGACGCCGCGAGAACCGCGCCGAGGAACGCGCCCCAGAGCGCAAGACCGACGATCACGCCCTCGGGTCCGAAATTGCGCAGCAGGTCGCCGGGCTGCGTCAGGGGCGTAGACGTCTCGGTGTTGACGGGGATCTCCCAGTAGGTGTGAGAGAACTCCAGCCCGTCGTTCAGGATCGGTTTGTCCGGCCAGACTGGCCGCGGGATCGCGACAAGTGCGGGCAGCAGCAGGTATCTGTTGCCGTTACCGCGGGCGTAGACGGCAGGCGTTCTGTCGTTTATCAGAGCGACGTGATCGATCAGCCGAAACCGGAACTTCGCGTATGCGAGCGTGTCGTCGGCGACCGTCAACACTGTTGCCGGCGGTGCTCCGACGTTGGGGTTCGGCCGTATTACGGTCCGATAGACGGAGTTCGCGGGAATGAGGACCAGGAAGGTGACGCCCGCAGTCAGCGCTATCGCGCGCCAGGGCAGACGCTGCCGCACCGCGACATAGACAAGGCCTGTGAGCAGCAATGGAGCGAGGCTCTGGCTCTTGTAGCCTGCGACGAACCCGCCGACTACCTGAAACGCCATGAAGGCGACGAGGAGTCGCAGGTATGTTCGCGAGCCGCTTGCGAACGCGGCGACGGCCGTGACTCCGATTACCAAGAAGCCCAGCCCCCCAAGTTGGGTGATGAACTGGGCGAAGGGGAGGATGCCGCTCGCCTGCCCGGCGTCGGCGTCAAACCCGGCCGCTCCGAGCAGCATGCCGGCCGCGAGACCTGCGCCGCCGAACAGGAACAGCGCCACGAGCAGGCGAACGGGCGGGAGGTCCGCCGGGGCCAGACATAGAGGCTCCCGCCGTCGAGGCCGCGCGATGACCAAGGCACCGAGCGAAGCCGCCGCGACACCAGCCGCAACCAGCAACAGTGCGCGGCTGACATCGTCTCGGTCGATGCCGGGCGGCGGGATGTTCGGATCCCCGAGCCAGAGCAGCGAGAGTGCGCCGAGTGTTACCGCCGCGACGGCGGCCCAAAGTCCTGGCGCGTCGAGCGGATCGGCTCGCAAGCGCGCGAGCGGCCGGCAGCGCCGTGGTGATCACGAGGAGCGAGCCCGCGGCGACTCCCAGCCGTCCACCTCCGGACGTGGCAGACCCGAGAGCGCCGAGCAACGCGACGTAGACGACGATCCCCGCTCCCAGAATCGTGCGGCTGCGCGTCCGCGACAGCGCGTCGAGCCGTCTTCGCACCCCGCCATGGTAGGCGGCTCCTCCCCAAAGGCGACGAGGTGGCGCGTGCTTGAATTGGCGCCGGTGTGCGGCATCGGCGGCATCGCGACGACGCGGGGGACCGCCGAGCTGCGCTCGACTCATCGAACCGGTGATCCGGCGACTGGCCCACCGCGGACCGGATGACGAGGGCATCCATGTCGCTGGGTCGGGCGGGACTCGAGTCGCGCTGTGCGCGACCCGGCTCGCGATTCGCGACCTTTCCGCGCGCGGGCACCAGCCAATGGCGTCGCCCCGGTCTGGCTGCACGATCGTCTTCAACGGCGAGCTGTACAACGCGGACGGCCTACGTCGGGAACTCATGGAGGCCGGCCAAAGGTTCGCCGGCCTATCGGATACGGAGGTGGCGCTTGGCGCCTATGACGAGTGGGGTCCCGATGCCTGCGCGCATCTCCGCGGCATGTTCGCGCTCGCCGTCTGGGATCCACGCGACGAGTCCGTACTGCTCGCGCGCGACCCGCTTGGCATCAAGCCCCTGTACTACGAATGCCGGCCTGCACGGCTCGCGTTTGCGTCCGAGCTGCGCGCCCTGATCCCGATGATGGAGGGACCTCCCCGTCTCTCCGTCGAGGGGCTCGACGGCTACCTGGCCGAGGGCGCGGTGCCGGAGCCACACACCATGCTGCAGGACGTTTGGATGCTTCCGCCCGGCGGCATGCTTCGGTTCGCGTCCGGCGAAGCGCGGCAGAGCTCCTTCTGGAGCCTCGACGATCAATTCGCGGCCGAGCGGCTCGACATCGGTTTCGAGGAGGCGAGCGAGCAGGTCCGCGCGGAGCTCGAGCGCGCCGTCCGCGAGCAGCTCATCTCGGACGTACCGATCGGCGTCTTCCTCAGCGGGGGCATCGACTCCTCGGCGCTCGTGGGGCTGAGTGCCACGGTGGATCGCCCGCCTACCACTACGTCGGTGGTTTTCGCCGAGCCCGAGTACTCGGAGGCGCGCTACATCGATGCAGTGTCGCGCCGCTGGTCCACCGAGCACCGGGAGGTCGAGCTGAGTGCGAGCGATTTCCTCGCGCGCCTCCCCTCCGCCCTCGCCGCGATGGATCAGCCCACGGTGGACGGCCTCAACTCTTTCGTCGTGTCCGGGCTCGCGCGCTCCACCGGGCTGACGGTCGCCCTGTCCGGACTCGGCGGCGACGAGCTGTTCGGTGGCTACGAGCTATTTCGAACCGTCCCAGGGCTGGAGCGGCTGCGCCGGCACCTCCCACGCATCCCGCATCGCGTGGGGGGCCGCATCGCACGAGCCCGGCTGGGGTCTGGCGACCGTTCTGCCAAGCTCGCGCGCTGGCTCGCGGGAGAGCCACTCAGCGCCTACGAGCTGCAGCGGGAGGTCCTAGATCCGGCACTGCGTGCGCGGCTCCTCGAAGATCGGTCGCCAGCGGTGGCAGCGCGCCGGACGGCACGGCGGCCGACGCGAACGACGTCTCACGACTGGAGCTGTCGCGGTACATGCGCAACATGCTGCTCCGGGATGCCGACGTGATGAGCATGGCGCACGGCCTCGAGGTTCGAGTTCCCCTCCTGGATCAGGGGATCGTCGAGCTCGTGGCTCGCATCCCGCCCGCCCTCAAGGGCGGGCGCGGAGCGAAACCACTACTCGTTCGGTCTGTGCGCGACCTCCTGCCGGAAGCGGTCGTCGACCGGCCGAAGATGGGGTTTACGTTCCCGTTCGAGGATTGGCTGCGTGGCCCGCTTCGTGACGATGTGCGTTCGGTGCTGCTCGACGCCGAAGTCAGGAGGCGCGGTCGGTGCCGTGTTGGATGCCGGCGCCGTGCGGTCGGTCTGGGAGCGCTTCGAGCAACGCGAGACGAGCTGGAGCCGCCCCTGGGCCCTCTATGCCGTGAAGGTCTGGGGCGAACGCCATCTCTGAAACGTAGCTTCAGCCAGCCGCTGCGGGCATCTCGACGAGCCGTGCCGGGTCGAAGGCTTCGACGGTGACGATGCGATCGGACTCCAATGCGATTCGCGTCTGCAGGAACAGCTGGGCGGTCTCCCAGACGTATGCGATCGAGGCGCTCGCGGTCACGGCGCCCGCGCGATCACTCATCCGGTACGAGCGCAGGATGGCGTCTCCGTGCCCGTGGTTGCGGAAGCGCAGGCGGGTTCGATGGCGCCGCTCACCGACATCCGCACGAAGCTCCTTGAAGTCATCGAGCGAGAGCAGGAGATCGCCCTTGTGCAGCGTGCAGCGCTCGCGCACGCCTTCGAACGCGTGGCCCTTGGCGGAGAACGTGATCGCCGCGATCGAACCGTCAGCGAAGACGTAGGACACCGCGATGTCGGCATCGGATTGCTCGGCGCGGGCAGGCCGGATCTCGATCGGGAAGCGATGATCGGGCTCGACCATCTGGAGAGAGAAGTCCGACCAGTGGCATAGGTTGCCAAGCACGCGGCCGCCCTCCTCGGGCCGGTAGTACCAATGGTCTGGTGCGATCTCGTGGCCGGCGACGAACCAGTTCAGCATCAGCGTGCCCTGTTGGGCGCCGACCAGGCGCCGTGCCTCCTTGCCGAGCGCACTGTCGGGCCGGTTGAATCCCAGCTGCACGCGTCCGGTGCTCTTCTCCATCGCACGGCACAGGCGAACGAGTTGCGGCTCGTCGACGACATGAGGCTTTTCGATGTGCACGCTCTTGCCGGCCTCCAGTGCGGCGATCGCATAGTCGGCATGGCTCGCATGGTTGGAGGAGACGTACACGATGTCGATCTCTGGGTCATGAATGATTCGCGCGGCATCCTCGGTCGCATATCCGGCGCCGTAACGCCGAGCAAGCGACTCCGCGCGGGCGCCCTCGACGTCCATGACGCCGCGAATCACGGGGCCGGCCGCTCTCGTGAGGAAGTACGCGATGTGGCTGAACGCGAAGTTGCCGCAGCCGATCAGACCAACGTGTGCGCCCGGGTCGGCGGGCTTCAGGGGCACCACCGAGAGCCCACCTGTGCGTCGCATGTGGTACTGCCCGCGGATCTTGACGATGGTCCGGCTGGGTCCGTAGAGCTGCATGTATCGCGCCGCCTTGCGAGCGCGGAAGGTCAGCGGCGCGCGGGTGTAGTCCATTGCGACTGAGTATGGCTCGGAGGCGTGAGGCGAGACCAGTCGATGCCGAGCAGGTCTGCATTTCGGATTACGGCATCGGTGTCGGCATCGATGTAGCCCATCCACTCAGTTGCGCGGCGAGCGCGCTCTTCCGCAACTTCCGGCGGCTCGGAAGCGCATTGCTCGAGCACGGCGCGGAAGCCGTCCACGTCGTTCAAAGCGAGGTCCCAGCCCACGCCAACCTCGGCCAGTCCGCGCCACGGCGTACGGTCGCTGACCAACGCGGCGCAGCCGGCGGCCAGTGCTTCCGCGATGATGTGGCCGTAATTCTCGCCGAGTGTCGGGAGCAGCAGCACGTCTTGTTGGCAGAGGACGGAATGAACGTTGTCTGCCGGCACGACGCCTCCGTACGTCACCTGCACGTTGCCCGGGAGTTCATCGATCAGCGCCTCGCACTCGCGCCAGTGCGCCGCATCCTCACGGGGCCCAAAGATGTTGAAGCGCACCTGGGCTCGGACTCCTGCCAGGATTCGCAGGGCGCCGGTCAGGTTCTTCATCGGCGAGATCCGCGACATGAATACGACGCGGAGCGGGCCACCGTCGTATGAGCGGCGGTGTTGGGTCGCGACGGCAGGAACCCTCAGGTTCGGTGCCACGCGGATGTCAGCGCGGGCGCCGAACCACCGGCGAATATGCTCCGCCTCCTGGTCGTTCGTCGCCTGCCACGTCACCCCGTGATAGAGCCGCAATGCGCGTCCCGCAGCCAGGAATGCGCGCTTCTTCGAGCGCTTGAGCGCGAGCGCGCCGGGCGAAAGCTGGCCACGCGGGGCGAGCACTACACGCCCGCGCAGGACACCGAGTCGTCTGAGGACAAGCGGAGTCGCGCTGAACGGCAGCGACAAGAGAGTGTTGATGTAGAGCACGTCGCATGGGATCGGTCTCAGAGTCCGCGCGATACCGATCAGGTTCTGGCGTCTGGGCGGAACGTAGCGGCACGGTACTCCTGCCTGCTCAAGCCACCCGTCACCTCCCACGACGGGGTAGGGTTCATCGTCGCCCAGGTCGCGATCGCGGGTGACGACGCGGAATTCCGCGACGCCGCTCAACTGGCGGAACAAGCCCGCGAGCGTGCGAATGGGTCCGCCAGCCTTCTCGCCCGGAAGGAAGTAATCCGCCAGGACGACGATCCGCGGCGGTGACTGATCTGCCCGGCTCACGTGAGGACTCGATTGTGCACGAGGTGCCCTCGTTGCTGCTCCTCGCGCCCTCAGTCGGCTTCGGCGGAGGGATCGAGCGAGTTGCGCAAGCGATCGAGGACGCATGGCAAGGACGGGTCGATCGCGTGAACCTGTACCGCAGGGACCAGGTCGCGATTGCCGCCGGCCGCCCGCAGACCAAGGCGGGCTTCTCGGCCCGCGCGGCCGCGATGGCTATCCGCTCGCGTCCACGGGTCATTCTGGCGCTCCACCACGGGCTGCTCCCCGTGGCTCTCGCCGCCGCTCGCGTCACGGGTGCCGAGGTGGCCCTGATGGGCATCGGTCTAGAAGTCTGGAGCCCCATGTCCGCGAGAACGGCGGAGGGCTATCGCGGCATGCTCGCGCCTCCTGGCAATTTCTCACTTCACCGGCGAATGGCTCGCGCGGCGATCGGGCGTCGACGAACAGCGCGTATCTGTCGTCCCGCTTCCCGTTGCCCCGTGGTTTGCCGGCCGGGCGGCGACGCCGCGCGCCAGGCGCAGCTCCAGCCTCCTGCTGACTGTCTCGAGGCTGGTCGCCGAGAATCGCTACAAGGGCCACTTCGATGTCCTCGAGGCCCTACCGGCAGTGCTCTCGCGCCATCCGGACGCGCGCTGGATCGTTGTCGGAGACGGCGACGATCTTCCCGTGCTCAGGGCCGAGTGCGAAAGCCGGGGACTGGGTGGCGCGATCGACCTGCGCGGCGCGATCGACGACGAAGCACTAGCCGCCGCGTACGAGGAGGCGGCGTTCGTAGTCCTCCCGAGCGTCGCCGACGTCGAATCGCGGCCGCCGACGGGAGAGGGCTTTGGACTCGTGTACGCCGAAGCGGCTTGCTTCGGCCTGCCCTCGATAGCCTCCGCAGCAGGAGGCGGGAGCCTCGACTTCGTCGAGCACGAGGTGACGGGGCTGACGACGCCACCCCTTGATCCCGAGTGCCCTCGCGCTCGCGATAGCGCGGCTACTCGACGAGCCCGGCCTCGCCTATCAGCTCGGCGAGCGAGCCCGGGAACGCGTTCTCGACGCGCCATCTCCCCTCGCATTTCAAGCTCGCTCTGCACGCGGCGCTGCTCGATCCTGTATGAGTGACATCGGCTCAACCGGATCCCCGGCGCCCGCGATCAATAGGACCCCATCGATGCCGCTGAACCGCAGGAGCCTCGTTCGCCGCGCCGTGCTGGCCGGCGCGACCGCGGCGCCTATCGGGTTTGCAGGCGCAGCGGTTGCCCGCGCGGACGACGCAATCGACGGGTATCTGCTCAGAAGCCCGAGCCTGGACGAGCACAATCGCGTGGTCCCGGCATCGCCGTCTGTGCTCCCGCTGTCGATAAGTGCGCCGCCGGGTCATGCTCGCAACCTGACCGAATGGGGTCCTGATCGATGAGGGCTACCTCACCGCGATCGCTCCGGACGGCCGGATACTCCGCCGCCCCCGCGACGACGTCGCCGAGCATGCTCCCTTCAGCTGGGAGACCTCGGCGCATCCGGCGCAGGGCCAGCCCAACCCCGTCTCATATCTCGGCTACAACGCCGGGCCCAACGGCGGAGGGCTCGTGGCAGGGGAACCGGTGGCGGCGTATGTGATCGAGGCCGACTACGACGACGGCGCGAAGCGGTCCGTTGAGTTGTACGCGGAGGTCAGCTCGGCCGGGGGTGAGCCAAGCGTCCGGCCGTTTTTCTGGCAGTTCCGCCGCGATGCCACGTCATCGCGCACGTTCGTGACCCGGGCCACGGTGGTCGGCGACCCGTTCGTCGTGCAGACCCCCGAACACTCGGACCTGGCGATGTTCGAGCGGAATCGGACATTGCTCCCCGCGTCCGATCCGGACCTCGACAACGGGCTGTACGTGCTCGCTCCGCCCACCCGCACCGCATTCCTCCGTCTCGCCGGGGACGGGTCGACCGGCGGGTTCTCCCTCGGTGCCTCGCCGGCGAGTCCCGACCAGGCGTACGTCGAGCTGAACAACCGCGTTGTCGGCTGGTTCTTCTCCGCACCGCGCGGCGTCCCAGGCGCATCGTTCGCGGTTGGGGCGCATGACAACAGCGCCGCAGGCGTTTTCGCGGTGGGCGACAGCCAGATCGACGTGATGGCGCTCGTCGCTCGCGGCCGCGGCTCCCAGCGCGCAGACCTTCAGCATTGGCAAGCGGCAGATGGCACTCGCCTGCTCTCGGTAACGCGAGACGGCCACCTGCGATGGAGTGCGGGCAACGAGCTGTCCCCGAACGACACGTCCGTCAAAGCCGCACCGGTGCGATATCTCAAGGTCGTCGACTCAGCGGGCAACGAGCTGCTCATTCCGGCGTTCGCGGAGACGACCGGATCGAGTAAACCGTGAGACCACGCTACGTCGGAGACGCGTGGCGTCGCGAGGCACTCATCGCGCGCCTCCGAGCGCTCGAACAGGACCATTACCAGCATGAGCTCAACCGCAGGATCGGCGAAGCGCTGAGCAGGCAGGCGGAGGGCGAGGCCCGCGAAGAGGCTGAGCGCATGGTCGGCGAGGCGACCGAGGCTCAGGCGCTCGTCGAGGTGAGCTATGGCGTGCTGCTCGAGGCACTCGCCGAGCTGGCGACAGGGAAAACGGTGAGGGAGCCTCTGACCGCGGACGGCGAGTCCGGTTGACCGGGCAGTCTCGGTCAGCACCTGCTCCAGCCGCTCCAGCTGCCGCTCGCGCACATTCTGCCTCGCCCACGCCCGGCCGTTGCGGGCAAGCCGGTCCCCGAGGGACGGGTCGTCGCGCAGGCGCCGGATCGCCGCGGCCAGCGCCTCCGGATCGCCCGGTGGAACGTCGAGCACGGCACCCGACCCGCCCGCGAGCCGCTGCGGCTCTCCCGCCGCGGCCAGGACGACGGGCCGGCCGAGCGCGCAGAAGTCGAACAGCTTCGACGGCACGAACGCGGAGAGCAGTCGGATCCGCCGACAGCGAGACGAGCAGCGCGTCGGCGCACACGAGCAGGTCTGCGGCCGGGCCCGGCGGCACCTGGTCGCGGAACAGCACCTGGCCGGGCGCGTGCTCGCTGTGCGCGCCGCTCGAGCCCCGGGCGCGCCGACCCGTCGCCCAGCAGCAGCAGCGCGTACTCCGGGCCGAGCAGGCGCGCGGCGTCGATCGCCGTCTCCAGCCCTTGGGCGAGGCCGAGGTTGCCCCCGAAAGCCCACAGGAACCGGTCGGGCGGCAGGCCAACCGCCTCGCGGTCGCGGGGGCGGTCGGCCGCGTCCAGCCAGAACCGCGTCGTGCCGTTCGGAATCAGCGCCAGCCGGGCGGGATCGCCGCCGCGGGAGCGGATGATGCTGCGGAACGGCTCGGTCACCGTGGCGACCGCGGCGGCGTCGCGGTAGAGGAAGCGCTCCAGCCGCTCCGCGCGACCAGCGCCGGGCCGGAGCCGAGCTCGCCGAGCGCCACGGCCGCATCCGGCCAGAGGTCGCGGACGTCCAGTACCCATGGCACGCGATGGATCCGGGCGAGCGCCGTCGCGGCGGCACCGACGAACAGCGGAGGCGATGACGCGAGGATCACGTCCGGTCGCGGGAGCAGCGCCCCGGCGGCCGTCGCCATGGCGGCGTAGGACACGTAGAACAGCAGCCGGTCGCGGCTCGATTTCTCCGCGCGTGTGTGCACCCACACGTAGGTCACGTGAACGCCGTCGAGCGTCCGCCGCCGGCCCGCGCCGCCCTTGAAACCTTCGTGGATCACGCCCTGCGGGTGGTTCGGGACCTCGCAGACGACGTGGACGTCGTGTCCGCGCGACGCGAGCCCCGCCGCGAAGGCGTGCAGCCGCGTCGAGGTCGCGCCCACTTCAGGAGTGAAGTACTGCGTCAGTACGAGGATCCGCACGGTGTTCAGGACGCCGCGAGCGGGAACGTCCCGGCACGGCCCGCGCTCATCGCCTCGCGCGCGGCCAAGCGTGACCCGCGTCGTCTCCAGCATGCGGGCGTACGGGACGGGCGGATCGCCGCCCGAGCGGAAGAACGACAACGCGGCGTCGAGGGCGGCACCATGGCCCTTGTCCTGGCCGGACAGCGAGGCGGGCGGGCGGACGAGCCGCTCGCGAGCACCGCCGTGCAGCCTGTGGGCGCGGAAGTCGTCGATGACTGCCGAGCGCCCGCCGCCGTGCACCTCGATCCGCTCCTTGGCCAACCGCGCCGACCCGGTGGCCACGTAGCCGATCACCGCCACCGACCCGTCGGCGTAGGTCAACGTCAGCACCCAGGAGTCGTCGGGGAGCGTGCGCGCGCCGGTGCCGAGCGCCTGGACGGCGACGCGTGGCCACGGGCGCGCCGACGATCGACGAGCAGAGGTCCACGAAGTGGCAGCCCTCCCCCACGAGCCGGCCACCGCCGACGGCGGGATCGCGGAGCCAGTGGTCCGCGGGGAGGAATCCGGCGTTGACGCGGCAGTGCACATGCAGCGGATCCGCGCGCCCCGAGAAGTGCTCGACGACGGCCAGCGCCGCGGGCGAGAACGACCGGTTGAAGTCGACCACCAGCCGGCCGGACGGCAGCAGGGACTCGATGCGGTCGAGCTCGCGGCCGTCGATCGCGAGCGGCTTCTCGAGGAAGACGTGCTTGCCGCGTTCGAGCGCGTCGGCAGCGAGCGCGGCGTGCGAGTCGTGACGCGTCGCGATGACGACCGCGTCCACGTCGGGGGCGTCGATCACCTCCGCGGCATCCGTTGCCACCCACTCGGCTCCGACGCGCCGCGCGACGCCGAACGCTCGCGGCGCCGTCGCGCCGGCCACGGCGACGAGCCGGACGCCTCTGCGCGCGAGCAGCGGCAGCAGGGTCGAGCGGGCGAACAGCCCTGGGCCCACGACGCCGACGCGCAACTCGCCGCGCGACGCGTCCGGAGCGCCGCCGGCGGGAGCGCCGATCGCCGCGCGCCGGACGGCGGGCGCGGGCAGCGCCGGGTGGCGCAGGAGCACGGCCAGGCGCCCCGGCTCGTCGAGCGCCGCGTAGGCCTCGACTCCGCGCTCGAGCTCGAACTCGTGCGTCACCAGGGGCTCGAGCCGGACGCGTCCGGCGGCGACCTCGTCGAACACGTACGCGATCAGCCGCCGCTCCGTCCAGCGGACGTATCCGATCGGGTAGTCGTTGCCCTCCTGCTCGTAGCCCGGGTCGTAGCGCCCCGGCCCGTATGAGCGCGACAGGCGCAGCTGCAGCTCCTTCTCGTAGAACGGGCCGCGCGGCACATCGAGGCCGACGTCGCCGACCACCGCCACGACGGCGCGGTCGCGCGCCAGGCGGGCGGCGAGGTGCACGGGCGCCGAGTCCTTCGCGGCGGCGGCGATGATCACCGCGTCAGCGCCCGCTCCCGCGCTGACGCCAAGCACCGCTGACTCGGCCTCGTCCTCGCGACTCTCCGCGCCCGCGACCGCGCCGAGCTCCACCGCCATCCGCACGCGATCGGCGCTCGGGTCGATCGCGACGACCCGCGCGCCGGCCGCTGTCGCGAGTTGCGCGACGAGCTGGCCGACGAGGCCGAGGCCGATGACCGCCACGATCTCGCCGGCCGCCACGCCCGCGACGCGCACGCCGTGCGCCGCGATCGCGCCGAGCGCGCCGAACGCGCCCCAGCGCAGGTCCAGCTCGGGCGGCAGCGGGATGCACAACGGCGCCGGGACGACCGCCAGCTCGGCGTGGCACGCGGCGTTGGCGCCGACGCAGCCCACACGGTCTCCGACCCGCGGCTCTTCGACTCCCTCGCCGACGGCCTCCACGACTCCGGCGCTGGAGTAGCCCGGGGTCATCAGGTCGTCCAGCCGTGCTCGCACGGCATCCAACGCCGGCCCCACGCCGTCGCGCAGGGCCTTGTCGACGACCTTCCGCGCCTGGTCGGGGCGGTCCAGCGCCTTGCCGACGAGCGACCGGGCGGCCGTGCGCGCCAGCGCCTGCTCGGTGCCGGGCGAGATCAGCGACCAGGCGGTGCGGACGAGCACCTGCCCGGGGCCGGGCGCCGGATCGGGGAGCGCGACGACCTCCACCTTGCCGGTGCGGAGGTCCTGGACGAGCTGCTGCATGTCGATGACGCTAGCTCACGCCCAGCCGTCTACGCTGGCGGGGCATGGGCGCGCGCATCCTCGTCGTGGTCGGCGCGCGACCCAACTTCGTCAAGGTCGCTCCGGTCTGGCACGCGCTCGCCGTTCTCGACGCGATCGAGTCACGCCTCCTCCATACCGGCCAGCACTACGACCCGATGCTGTCGGAGTCGTTCCTCCAGCAGCTCGACCTGCCACGGCCGGATTTCTTCCTCGGAGTCGGCTCGGGCTCGCATGCCGAGCAGACGGCCGCCGTGCTCACGGGGACCGAGGCCGTGCTCGTCGAGCACCGGTTCGACGCCGTCCTCGTCGCCGGCGACGTCAACTCGACGATGGCAGCCGCCCTGGCCGCGGTGAAGCTGGGCGTCGGCGTGATCCACCTCGAGGCGGGCCTGCGGTCGGGCGACTGGACGATGCCCGAGGAGGTCAACAGGACGGTGACCGACCGCGTCGCCGACCTGCTGCTGTGCCCCAGCGCGGACGCGCGTGACAACCTGCTCGCCGAGGGAGTGCCGGACGAGCGGATCGACGTCGTCGGCAACACGATGATCGACTCGCTCCATCGCCTGCTGCCGGCTGCGCGATCGGGCGATCCGGTGAGCCGGCTCGGGCTCGAGCCCGGGGCGTACGTGCTGGTGACGCTCCATCGACCGGCGCTGGTCGACGATGCGCCGCTGCTCGCGGGCACACTGGACGCACTGGCCGATCTGGCCGAGCGACTTCCCGTCGTCCTGCCGATGCACCCGCGCACGCGGGCCCGGCTCGACGGCGCCGACGTCCGCCTGCCGCGGAAGCTCATGGCGCTGGACCCGCTTGTCCTATCTGGACTTCATCGCGCTCGAGGCGGACGCCCGGCTCGTGATCACGGACTCGGGCGGTGTCCAGGAGGAGACGACCGCGATGGGCGTTCCCTGCCTCACCTACCGCACGACGACCGAACGCCCGATCACCGTCGAGCACGGAACCAATCGTGTCGTCGGTCTGGATCCCGACGCGTTGCGCGAGTGCGCGCTGCGCTCGATCGAGGGCCGGCCGCCCGCGCGCCCGCCGAATATCCCACTCTGGGACGGCATGGCCGGGGAGCGCGCGGCGCGATCGATCGCTTCCCTTCTCCGAGGATCAGGCTAGGCTCAGCCTCTCGATGCCCACGGACAGGGGAACGGAGTGACGAGCATGCGATCCGGCAGCGCACGGCGCTGCCTCATCACGGGCGGCGCGGGGTTCATCGGCTCGCATCTGGTCGACGCGCTGGTCGCGGGCGGGGACCAGGTGACGGTCCTGGACGACCTCAGCACCGGCAGCCTGGAGAACCTCGCCCAGTGGTCGGACGCCGAGGCGGTCGAGATCGTCGAGGGCTCGACGCGCGACGAGGCGCTGGTCGACGAGCTGGTGCAGTCGAACGAGCTCGTGCTTCCACCTGGCCTCCGCCGTCGGAGTCCAGCTGATCGTCGACCGTCCGCTCGAATCGCTGCTGGGCAACGTACGCGGCACCGAGCACGTTCTCTGCGCGGCCGCTCGCCACGAGCGCAAGGTCGTCTTCACGTCCACGTCGGAGGTCTACGGCAAGAACTCGATCGGAGCACTCACCGAGGACGCCGACCATGTCCTGGGCTCCCCGTTCAAGTCCCGCTGGGCATACGCGATCGCGAAGGGCTTCGGAGAGGCGCTCGCGCACGGCCTGTTCCAGGCGCACGGCACGCATGTCGTGGTGGCGAGGCTGTTCAACTGCGTCGGGCCGAGACAGACCGGCCAGTACGGGATGGTGCTTCCGCGCTTCGTCCGGCAGGCGCTCGCAGGCGACGACATCACGGTGTTCGGCAACGGCACTCAGACGCGCTGCTTCGCGCACGTCGCCGACACGGTGCAGGCGCTGCTGCAGCTCGGCGAGCATCCCGAGGCGGTGGGCAAGGTATTCAACGTCGGGGCGGAGACGGAGGTCCCGATCATCGAGCTGGCCCGCCGGGTGACTGAGCGCTGCGGGTCGGAATCGCGGGTCCAGCTCGTGCCCGTACGAGGACGCGTACGGCGTGGGCTTCGAGGAGCTCGGCCGGCGCAAGCCGGACACGACCGCGCTGCGCGAGCTGACCGGCTGGAAGCCGACGCGAACGATCGACGACGCGATCGACGACGTGATCCTGCACGAGCAGAGCCGGCTCAGTCAGGTCGGGAGCTCGCCGGGTGCCGCTTGAAGCCCGTCTGCTGACGGGCATCGCCATCGCCGCGACGATGGTGTATTGGGCGACGCCACTGGCGATCCGGGTGGCCGACCGGTTCGAGTTCTACGACCGTCCGGTCGGCTACAAGGCTCACGGGCGGCCGACGCCGTATCTGGGCGGCGCGGCCGTCATCAGCGGCTTCGTGGTCGCCGTCGTGCTCCTGTCGGGCGACTGGCAGCGAACGCTGCCGCTCGTCACAGGCGTCGCGCTGCTCTGGGGACTCGGCACGCTCGATGACAAGCGCACCGTGTCTCCGGTCGTCCGCGTCATCGTGGAACTGGGCCTCGCCGGTCTGCTCTGGAGCGGCGGGCACGGCTGGGATCTCGGTGCGGGCGACGGGCTCGACCTGGCGGTCACCGCGTTCTGGGTCGTCGCGGTCGTCAACGCGTTCAACCTGTTCGACAACATGGACGGCGCGGCCCCGTCGATGGCGGCGGTGGTCGCCGGCGGGCTCGCGATCTTCGGAGTGGCCGACGGGAACACCTGGCTGGCGGTCACCGCGGCGGCCCTCTGCGGCGCGTGCGTCGGCTTCCTGCCGCACAACCTGACGTCGCCGGCGCGCATCTTCCTCGGCGACGGGGGCAGCATGCCGATCGGGTTCGCCGTCGCGGCCCTCGCGATGATCGGCGTCTCGGACACCGCCGTCGAGTGGCAGTCGCTCGCCATGGGCGTGCTCTTCGTCGGCGTCCCCGCCCTCGACACGCTGCTGGTGATGGTGTCCCGGACCCGGCGCGGCGTCTCGATCCTGACCGGCGGTCGCGATCATCTGACCCATCGGACCAACCAGCGAGTTCGAACCGCACGCGGGGTGGCCATAGCGCTCGGGGGAGCGCAGGCCGTGATCTCGGCGCTTGCGATCATGGCCCTCGAGGGCGGCTCGACCGCGGTGCTGGCCGCCGTCGTCGTCTACCTGGTCGGAGTCGGTGTGACCATCGCGCTGCTCGATTCGCGTCACGAGCTGACGACGCCTGCCGCGGGCGCCATCGCCGAGGGGTCCGGCCCGCAGCGGGCGCGCCGGGCGGCCGGCTTCGGGGCACTGGTCGTGCTGGTTCCACTCGTGATCTCGCTCGCGATCAGCCCCTTCTTCGGAGGCTTCTACGACTCGGACCTCTGGGTTCCGGCGGGACTGGCGCTGGTGGTCGCTCTCACGGGGGGGCTGATCGCGCGGCCGCCGCGGCTGAACGGCCCGACCAGGCTGCTCCTCGGGGGGCTGGGGGCGCTCGCGCTGTGGTCGCTCTTGTCGGCTCTGTGGGCCGAGTCGATCGAGCAGGCGATCGTCAACGGCAACCGCCTGATCGTCTATGTCGTGCTTGCCGGCGTGCTGCTGGTCCTGGTTCGCGACAACCGCATCGCCGCCGCGGTCGTGGCCGTGGTTGCGGCGACCGTGCTCGTCGTGGCCGGGGTCACGCTCGCCCAGATGCTCGGAAGCGCACCCGCCGATCTCTTCGTGGCGGGCCGGCTGGATGGTCCGCTCGGCTACATCAACGGGCAGGCGAGCTTCTATCTGATCGGCTTCTGGGCATGCCTCGCGGTTGCCGAGCAGCGCAGGTTCCCCCTCGCCGGCGGGATCGCGCTCGGCGGGGCGACGGTTCTCGGCTGCCTGCTGCTGCTGTCGCAGTCGCGCGGCGTCGCCGTGGCCTGCGCCGTGTCCTGCCTCGTGGTGATGTGCCTGGTTCCTGGCCGGCTGCGCCGAGCCTGGGCGCTGCTCCTGGTCGGGGCCGCCGGCGTCCTCGCCGGGCCGGCGCTCGTCGACGTCTACCAGGCTGGGTCGGCCGGCGCTGTCGACGCGCCGGTCGCCAACGCCGCCGCGCGGGCGGCGCTGCTCGCCGGTCTGGGCGTCGCCATCGTCTGGGCGGCCGTCGGCTTCGCCGCCGCACGCATACCGAGGCTGCGCGAGCTGTCGTCGCCGGTGGGCGTCGCGGTGCTGCTGGCCGGCGGGATCGCGTTGCTCGGCGTCGCGGCTCTCGAGCAGGAGCGGATCAGGCGCACCGCCGATGAGCAGTACACGGCCTTCGTCCGGCTCGGTGTCGAGCCGCAGGGCTCGTCCGCCGCGGTCACGCCCGGGTCGCGGCTCGTCTCAGGCGCGGGAACCCGCTACGACTACTGGCGCATCGCCTGGGGCGCCTGGAAGGACCATCCGATCGTGGGTCTGGGGGCCGGCGGGTATGACCGTCCGTACTTCCTCGAGCGCGCGACCGTCGAGGACATACGGCAGCCGCACAGCATCGAGCTTCAGATGCTCAGCGAGCTTGGACTCGTCGGCGCCGCGATGCTGAGCCTTGCGCTCGCGGGACTCGCCTGGGGTGCCTGGCGCGCGTCACGTGCCGCACGAAGCTCACCGACGCGGGGCTTGCTCGCCGTCGCAGGCGTCGGCGCGGTGGTGAGCTGGACCGTTCACACCAGCGTCGACTGGATCCACCTGCTTCCCGGCGTGACCGGGCTTGCACTCGTGGCGGCCGTGCTGCTCGCGCGTGCCGGCGATCCCGCGGAAGCGCCTGCCAACTCGGTCGGTGCGCGCCGCGCCCGGCCGGTCGTCGTGGCCGTCATCGGACTCGGCCTGGCCCTGGCGTGCGTCAGCCTCAGCCGGCAGGGCCTGGCAGAGCACTTCCGATCCTCGGCGCAGGATGCGCTCGCGGCGCGCCCCGCCGACGCCCTGCGGGACGCGGACCGTTCCCTGCGGCTGGATCCGGAGGCCGTCGAGAGCTACTACGTCAAGGCCGCTGCACTGGCCCGGTTCAACGAGCCGGCCGCGGCTCGTGCCGCGCTGCAGGAGGCAGTGCGAAGGGAGCCGCGGCGCTTCGTGACATGGGCGCTGCTCGGCGACCTGGCTGTGCGAACCGACGACTTCCGTGCGGCGCGCGACGCCTACGGCCGCGCGCACGCGCTCAATCCGCTCGACCCGAACTTGCGCGCGCTCGCCGAGGACCCGCGCGCCGCTCTCGATGCTCCGATCAGCTGACCGCCCGGCTTGCGCGCAACGGCGTCGGCGCGATACTGGCCGCGTGTCCCGCCCGCTCGGAGCCCTGCTCATCGCCCTGGTCTCGCTCGCCTGTCTGGCACCGGCGGCGGCCGCTCAGGAGGACGGCGTGTTCGTCGACCCCGGTTCGCCGACCGGCAAGGAGTACGCGATCCCGTTCGACAGAGCGCGCCGCCAGGCTGATCCGTCAGGTGGCGGCGCCGGAGCGCCCGGGACGGCACCGCTGTTCGGCGCGGGCATCGTCGCGGCTGCCGGCGGCGGCGGCTCCGGCTCGGATCCGAGCGGTTCCTCCGGTGAGCCGGCTCCCACAGGACGCGACGATGGCGGCGGCGACGGGAAGCCGGATCGGCAGCCTCGCCGGATGACGCGGCGATCCTGGAAGCGGCCACGCAGGCCCCGGGCGCCCCTTCCGGGGGTCTCGGCACGCCGATCATCGTCGCGCTGCTGGCCGGCGGATTGCTGCTGGCAGGCGGCGTCGCCGGCGTGCTCATCCGGCGCACTCGCGGCTGAGCTCAGCCGACCGAGCGGGAGAACGCGGCGCATCCCGGCCGCTGCACGATGACGCGATCGCCGCTCAGCTCTGCTCGATGCCCTGGCCGCAACAGCGCCCATCCGAACGTCGATCCCGCTTCCTGCGGTGCCGCCCGGGAAACGACACACGCCGGCATCGACGTGCCGAGATACGGGCTGTGACGATCGGAGTCGACCAGCGTCGGCCCGCCGTCGCCGAGCGCGTGCAGGCCCAGTGGGCCGACGCGGCCGTCCGCCAGGCCGATCCCCGGCGCGAGATGCAGGCGCGAGACGGCATCGCGTCTCGTGCCGATCAGCCGATCGAGCACGACGATCCCGCAGTCCGGGATCCACAAGAACGTGCGGCGGTGGATGACGCCGATCCGGCTGTAGCCGTCGTGCTCGGCGACCACCTTGACCGCCTCGCGCGATGCGTCCGTCACGAGGCGACGCACGCGCGGCATGTGTGCCGCCCGGAACGGGCCCCAGAGATCGCACTGGTCGCGACCGGCAACCGTAACCGTGTTGTGGGCCGCCGTACCGCGGAAGCGTCCGCGTTCGGGCCCGGCGTAGCTGAAGCTGCCGCGGTCGACCACGACCCGGGCGCCGTCGATCCAGAGAACGAACGACAGCGCGTCGGCATGACCGTGCGGCGGCAGGTGCGGAGGTGCCATGGGACCGATGTCGAGCAGTGCCTGATCGCGGCCGTGCCGGAGGACGAGGTATCCACTTTCGGCGAGGTCGCTGAGCGGGCCGCGTTTCCGCACGTCGAGATCCGGGCCGTCCCATGCGTCGTTGAGGAGCGGAACGTCGCCATCCGGTCCCGCCACGGCTTCGAGCCAGCTCCGCATCCGATCCGCAGCCGTCGCCAGCCATGCCGGCACCGGGCGGCCGGCGCGCTCGAGGAGCACGACGGCGTCGTCGGCCTGTTCGAGGAGCTCGCGGTGGTACGCAGGGCTCCGCTCCTCGTGGCCTCCATCGGCGAGGAGTTGCCGGGGCAGCTCCACTGCCAGCAGCCGCAGTGCGGCCGCCTCGCCGACCGGGTCTTTGAGGCACACCCCGGCAGTCAGCAGGGCGAACCCGTTGTGGAGGACGTGGTTGCCTCCGATGTCGTGTTCGACGGACCGGCGGAGCACCGCCGACTGGCGCCGCAGACTCGCGCGCATCCCGCTCGCCAGGGCCACGTCCCAGCCCCCGGCCGAGAGCGCCGAGCACCACGCCCGCAAGCGAGCGCTCGTCGGGAACGGATGCCACGCGATGCGCCCTGGACGGCCGCAGGCGCCGAGCCAGTCCCAGAGCACGGATTCCCCAGAACGCGTCGCCCTCCGCGCTGCGCGGACCCGCGGCGTAGCGCGCCAGTGGGGCGAAGCCATGGAGATGGAACAGGAACAGCAGGCCATCGCCCCGGTCGGTCCAGAATCCAGGAGCAGGGTGGGTGCGCGCTCTTCCGACTGCACGAAAGACGCGGTCCGCTTCCGGGCCTGGCTGCGGCCCTGACTGTGGAGCACGCTCCACCGCCAGGCCGCCCGCGTGTCCCTGCCAGTCGTCCTGGCGTGGAACCGCCGATCGCCAGCCACGAGCGCGGCAACAGGCGCCGGGGCCGCGCGGCGAGTTGCTGCGGCCGCATGTGCCGGGCGGCATCGATGTAGCGATCTGCCGTCAGAAGAAGGCGACGTGCCGCTGTGCGCGGCGGCGGCGCGTCGACGGACATGGCGCGGATGAAAGCAGCCGTTCCTGCCTGCCGGCTCTACAGTGCGCTCGGTGCCGAGTCGTGCTGTCCTCGCGATCGCTGCCGCGTTCGCCGCCGCGCTGGTACTGGCCGCCCCGTCGCAGGCTCATCACGCGTCGCACAAGAAGGCGATCTGGGGTCCCGCGACCCCCGACGCGTTCCGCACGTATCACCGGCTCGGCGTCGGGATCTACGAGCTGAGCCTCAACTGGAGTGTCATCGCCCCGACACGTCCCGCCGATCCGGCCGACCCGAACGACCCCGCCTACGCATGGCCGGCCGAGGTCGACGCGGCGATCCGGGAGGCGGACCGCTACGGGATCCGGGTGATGCTGATGCTCAGCGCCTCGCCCGGCTGGGCGAACGGCGGCCGCAAGTCGAACTGGGCGCCGACCCGCCCGGAGGATCTCGCCGACTTCGCCGCGGCTGCGGCGCGCCGCTACCCCGCCGTCCGCCAGTGGATGATCTGGGGCGAGCCGACCCGGCAGCCGAACTACATGCCGCTCGATCCCGAGACGCCCGGGCAGCGGCTCACGTCGGAGGAGAAGCGCGCACCGCGGCACTACGCGCGCATGCTCGACGCGTCCTATGCCGCGCTCAAGCGCGTGCGCCGGAGCAACCTCGTGATCGGCGGCAACAGCTACACGACGGGCGACATCTCACCGCTGAACTGGATCAGGGCCATGCGGCTTCCGAACGGCCGGCGTCCGCGGATGGACCTGTACGGCCACAACCCGTTCACGCTGCGCCGGCCCGACCTGGGCAAGACGCGCTGGCGCCCCCCGGCCGGCTATGCGGACTTCTCCGACCTCGACGAGGTCTGGGGCTGGCTCGATCGCTACGGCTATCGCGACCGGCGCGGCCGGAGGATGCGCATCTTCATCTCGGAGTGGACGCTGCCCACCGATCACGTCAACCACGAGTTCAACTTCTGGATGACGCACGCGGTCCAGGCGAGCTGGCTGCGCGACGCGCTGCGGATCGTGCGCAAGAGCCGGCGGCTCTACACGCTCGGGTGGCACGCGCTCTACGACGATCCGCCGCGGCCCGCCGGCGACGAGGTGAACCGCGGGCTGATCGACTACCAGGGCCGGCGCAAGCCCGCGTTCTACGTCTACCGCGACGGCTGAGCCGCGAGCAGCGCCTGGAGCCGCGGTGCGACTCGCTCCTCGTGGCTCGTCGGCACGACCGCGACATCGGCGTCGCGAGCCGCGGCGAGGATGTCCTCGCGCTGCTCGTCCGTGGCGACGAGGGTCACGTCGCAGCAGCACAGCCCGCGCAGGTGGTGCGGGTCGACGCCGTCGCAGGCGATCCGTGCGGCCGGAGCCAGCTCGCGCAGCACGTGCACGTAGCGCGAGGCGACATGCGGGCCGCTCAGCACGGCGAGGTCGAGCGCGGGTCCGATCGCGGCGAGCTCCCGCTCGTCGGCGAGGCGGCGCAGCACCTCGACGCCCTCGGCCTCGAGCCGGGCCGCGTCCGCGTCGGTGGCGTCCCCGGCGGCGGGCAGCACCGTCACCGCGCAGCCGAGGCCGCGGAACGCCCGGATCAGCCGCCACATCCGCTCGGCGCCGTCGCGGTCCGGCGCCGGCATCGACGCGACGGCGATCAGCACGCGCGGTCCGGCCGGGCGGGCGCTGGCGAGCCGTGGGTCGAGGCCGCGGCGCGGCTGCTCCTCCAGCCGGTGGCGCCATTTGTCCGTGAAGAGACGCTGGTTGACGACCTGGAAGCGCTTGCTCCCGCCGGCCAGGTCGGTGCCCGCGGTCGCGCCCTCGATGTGCAGCACGCGCGCCCGCGGCTCGTACACGACGCGCATCCCGGCCTCGCGTGCGGCGAAGCAGAGGTCGACGTCCTCGTAGTAGGCGGGCGAGAACTGCTCGTCGAGGCCGCCGAGCTCGCGGAACAGGCTCGTCCTGACGAGCAGGCAGGCGCCCGAGCCGTAGTCCACGTCACGCCGGTACAGGTAGCGCGAGCGCGTCGCGCGCCCGTCGTCGCGCCCGAAGTTCCACCCCGAGCCGTCGCTCCACACGATCGATCCGGCCTCCTTGAGGCGGCCTTCCCGATCGAGGTACATCGGCACGACGACGCCGACGTCGTCGGACGACCGCGCGCAGTCGAGCATCGCCTCGAGCCAGCGCGGCTCCGGCACCGTGTCGTCGTTGAGGAAGAGGAGGAACGGCGCGCGCGCGAGCGCGGCCCCGCGGTTCAGGCTGCGCGTGTAGCCGAGGTTCTCGTCGTTGACCGTGACCGTGGCGCCGACGATCCGCGCGACGACGTCCTTGGTCGCCGGGGTCGCCGTGTCGTCGACGATGATCAGCTCGTAGGGGACCGTTGCGCCGGCGGCGATCGCGCGCACGCACGCCACCGTCAGCTCCGGCTGCGAGTGCACCGGGAGGATCAGCGAGACGTCGGGAGCGGGGAAGCGGGGAAGCTCCGCGATCGGAGCCGGGCGGGGACTCACACCGTTCCCGCCGTGGAAGCGCTGCCTCAGTGCGCGGACCAACTCTGCCATCCCTGAGGTGAATGTAGTGCGCCGAGTCAGCCGCGCTTGAAAGCTTCGTACGCCGGCTTGCGCGTCCCGTCGCGCTGGATCAGCCCGCGCTCCACCTGCTCGCCGTCCGGCCGCGGCGCGTCGTCGTAGAGCCCGAGGTAGCCGAGCGTGTAGATCCGCGACCAGGCGCGCGTCACGCGCAGGGCGTCCGCGATCCATTCCGCCTGCGTCTCGTGCGTCAGCCAGAAGTTGAACTCGAAGTTCACGTGATCGGTCGGGAAGGTCAGCTCCGACAGGAACAGCTTCAGCCTGCCTCCGCCCGGCCTGGCGCCCCTGAGGTCACGGTCGAGCCAGCGGACCAGCGTGTCGAGGTCGCCGAAGTCGGCGAACCCGCGGCCGAGCGGATCCTGCGAGAGCACGGGCCGCCGGGCGGAGAACGGGTTGTGGCCGTAGAGGTCCATGCGCGGCGGCCGGCCGCCCGGCAGCCTGAGCGCCTCGATCCAGCGCCGCGGCGTGACCGTGCCGACGGTGAAGGAGTTGCCACCGATCACGAGATTCGCCGGGCTCACCGCCTTCAGCGCTCCGTAGGCGCGGTCGAGCATGCGGGCGTAGATGCGCGGGCCGCGCAGCCCGCGACCGGTCAGGCGCCGGTGGTGGTCCTTGCGCAGCGGCTGGTAGTTCGTGTTCTTGGTCGGCTCGCCCCAGATGATCCAGTGGCGCACGGCCGGGTAGCGGCGAGCGGCGGCGGTCAGAAACCTTGCGTAATCGCGTGGCGCCGTGGGAGCCCACCGCGGCGATCGGCCTCCGTTCGCCCACGCCGGCGTGCCCATCACGAGCAGCGCGACCGCGATGCCGTGACTCCGCGCGTCCGCGATCGCGGCGTCGAGGTCGCCGGGCCACGCATAGGCCGGGTCGTCGGGGTCCGACGGGCGCTGCGGACGGCGCGTCGCGACCTGCTCCCAGCGCAGGCCCGTCTGCCAGATCCCGACGCCGAGGTCGGCGTAGATCGGGAACTGCGAGACGCCTGCGAGCGCCGCCGGGCCCCACATCGACTTCTTTGGCGTGATCTCCGCCGAGGCCGGGGCCGCCGCAAGGAGCAGGATCGCGGCACAGAGGGCGAAGATAACTGGCATGCCTAGCGTCGACAACACCGTCGCCGGACCCGAGTCGCGCCTGCTTCCGTGTTGCTTGCGCGACCGTTCCGGCGTGCGTGTACGTTGAATGGGCACTACCGTGACGCACGATCACGGATCCCTATCAAGGACGGTTGGGATGCGAAACAGCATGCTCGTCGCAGCATTGGTCGCCACATCGGCGCTCCTGACCTCTGGCGCGGTGGCGTTCACCGCGACGATCACGGGGACCGATGGCCCAGACCTGTTGCTCGGCACATCGAGCGGCGACGACATCACCGGCCTTGGCGACGACGACACGATCGTCGGCTTCGGCGGCGCCGACCGTGTCGACTCCGGGCCGGGGGACGACGTCATCAGCGGCGAGGGGAACTGTCCCAACACGGGGTCCACCGTCGTCTACTGCTTACCGCCCGGAGGCGCCGCGGGCGCCGACGTTCTGTTCGGCGGCTCGGGCCAGGATCAGATCAACGGCAACGGGCGCGGGGACCAGATCGCGAGCCAGGGCGGCGACGATGAGGTGAGCGGCGGAGGCGGTGACGACCGGATCGAGACGGGAAGCGGCGAGGATTTCGCACATGGCGACGGGGGCGCGGACAAGATCAACGCCTCTGGAGGCGATGACCGGGTCTGGGGGGATGGCGGACGAGACCGGATCACGCCGGGCTCCGGCCGCGACACGGTACTCGGGGGAAGGGGCGACGACACGATCTTCGCCCGCGATGACGGTCGCGACCGGATCATGTGCGGCCCAGGATTCGACACGGTCTTCGCGACCCGTCGCGACCGGATCAGCGACGATTGCGAGCGGATTCGGCTGCCTTAGCGAGCATCGCGCGGGATCGTAGTTCCTTCCGATTACTGGCGAGAACCCGGTAGCGTTGCTTACGATGCTGGAGCTCCGTCGCCTGCGCCTGCTGCGTGAGCTGCACCAGCGCGGGACGATCGCCGCGGTCGCCGACGCGCTGCAGTTCACGCCCTCGGCCGTCTCGCAGCAGCTCGCGATGCTCGAGCGCGAGGCCGGCGTGCGGCTGCTCGAGCCCGCCGGCCGGGGCGTTCGCCTGACCGACCCGGCGCTCGTCCTGGTCGGCCACGCCGATGCGCTGCTCGAGCGCGCGGCGCTCGCCGAGGCCGATCTGGCCGCAGCCGCCGGCACCGTGGCCGGCCGCGCCCGGATCGCCGGGTTCCAGTCCGTGCTGCTGCGGCTCGCGCTGCCGGCGATGGAGGCCCTGGCGCGCGACGCGCCGCGGCTGCGCTGCGAGCTGATCGAGGCCGAGCCCGAGGTCGCGCTGCCCGCGCTGGCGCTCGGGGACATCGACCTCGTGCTCGGCGACGAGTGGCAGCACCAGCCGCGGAGGCTGCCGGAGGGCGTGCAACGCCACGAGCTGCACAGCGACCCGGTGCACATCGTCCTGCCCACCCGGCATCCGGCGGCGCGCCGCCACAAGGGGGCAGTGCCGCTTACGGAGCTCGCCGGCGAGGCCTGGACGACCGGCCACGTCGGGATCGGCTGGGAGGAGATGACGCAGCGCACCTGCCGCGAGCTCGGCGGCTTCGATCCCGACATCCGCCACCGGGCCAACGACGCGACGATCGCCCTCGCGCTCGTCGCCCGCGGGCTGGCCGTGACGCTGTTGCCCGACCTGCCGATCTCCGGTCGCGTACCGGGCATCACGCCGCGCCCCATCGCCGAAGCCCCGGTCAGCCGGGCGATCTTCGCCGCCACGCGCACCGCGGATGCCGTGCGCCCGTCGATCCAGGCGCTCCTCGCCGCTGTGCGCGAGGCGGTCCGAACACTGGCCGCCGAGCGCCGATGAGATGCATCACCTCGCGATGAACGGGTAACAAGTGCATCGGCGCAACGGTGCTGCGCCGACACGGGGTGTCACAGGGGGAAGAAACAGTGAGACGACGTTTCGCCGGCCCGGCAGTGGTCGCTGCGTGCGCGCTATCGATGCTCGTGACCGGCGGTGCGGCCGCGTCGCCGGTCGCCACCAGCGACGCGCAGTACCTGGTGCTGGGGAGGGTGTTCTCGGACCCGCTGGCCGGCTGCCAGGTCGTCAACGCCTCGCCGTGCTCGCCCAACGCGCAGGGCAACGTCCCCGCCGGCCAGTTCATCCAGTACACGGAGTTCCTCGATGCGCTGAGGTACATGAACCAGCGGCCGGAGTGGCGACGCTACATGGAGGTCTGGGCGCTTGACGGGAAGGTCGGCGACGGCTCCGGAAGCGGGCTCGGAGGGGACGCGTTCCCGGGGAACAACCTCGGCCGGCTCGAGTACGCGCCCAAGCCGGAGCACCAGTCGGCGGGCCTGCCGACGTCGACGCTCGAGCGTAAGAAGTCCGACCTCCTGGTCGTCCGCGTGACCGACGAGACCGTGCCGGACAAGGGCAAGAAGCGCTACGCGCTGTCGCTCTCGATCCACGGCATCGAGCGCGCGGGGCTGGAGGGCGGGACGCGGGCTATGGAGGATCTCGTCACCGCGTACACCACCGGCCGAGCCGCGGAGCCGGTCGTGTCCGCGAGCGTCGAGAGCGGCGCGCCGACGTTCGCGGATGCGCTCAAGAAGACGATCGTCTACTTCACCTACCCGAATCCGGACGGCTGGCGCCGGGGCGCGATCTCCGAGGGCGGCGTCTTCTTCCAGCGCTACAACGGCAACGGCGTCGACATCAACCGCGACTGGCCGGACATCGGCTTCTCCTTCCGGCCCTACAGCGGCCTCTCCGAGCCTGAGCCGCGCGCGCTGTCGCGTTTCTTCGGCGACGTCCGCTCGACGACGAAGTCGGAGTTCTCGGCGGGCGATGACCTGCACGGTCAGCCCGGCGCGGACGCGCTGTCGTACACGCTGCTCCCCCACGGCCGCCACGACTACGCCAAGGACCTGCGCATACGGGAGACGGCGAAGACGATCCACCGCGCCACGTACGAGGCGGTCAAGTGGTCGCCGATCGTGCAGCCCAGCGATGCGCCGCAAGGCGGCGGCGTCCCCTGCTCCCCCGCGCCGGTGCTGAGCTACTGCGCCAAGATCTATGGCCAGACCTGGGGCACGGTCTACGACACGATCAACTACACGACGACCGGCGCACTGGGGGACTGGTTCGACTCGTCGGTGGGGCTGGGAGCGGACGGCATCGACAACGAGATGTCGTTCTCGCACCTGGACAAGAACATCGTCTTCGACCCGCACACCGAGCAACTCCACGTCGACGGCAACAAGAGCCTGATCTACGCGCATCTCGCGGAGCTGTTGCGCCCGGCGACCGGCAGGTTCGACGTCGCCGGCCGCAAGGGCTACGTGCCCAACACGCGCCTCGTGCGCGAGGAGCAGGTGTTCCAGCCCGATCCGGACAAGCGCACGGTGCCGCAGGACGACATCCACGACCAGCGCGGCATCGCCGACCCGGCCGGCGGCGGCCAGACGATCTTCCCGTTCGAGGTCAGGCGCACCGCGCCGGCGAAGGGTCGCCCGGGGATCTACAGCGGCGGCATGCGGGTCGACATCACGACCACCAACGCCGGCGGGATCGGGACCGGGCTCGTGACGCTCAAGCTGCAATGCAAGGGCTGCGACGAGCATCCGGGAGTCACGGAGGACGACGAGTGGGTGACGGTGACCGAGGACTTCAACCAGTCGCTGGTCTATGCGCAGGCGGGCGTGACCGCGGCGGTCAACCGACCGCAGGCGCTCAAGGCGGACGGGACGCCGATCGAGTGGCGCGCCGTGGTCGGCCAGGGGTCCGCGATCACGCGGATGGACATCGACTTCACCTCCGGTCCCGCCACGACCGACGGCGCGACGGGCGGCGATGACCCGCCGCTGCTGAAGGGCTACGACGTCGCGAACACCGACTTCTTCCGCGACCTCGACAAGCATGTCGCGAGCTCCGACGAGTCGTTCTCGGCGGTCGAACCGCGTGCGGTGATCGCCGGCACGCAGTCGCTGACTGGACTGAGCTCGATCGTGCTGGCCGACGATCCGCTGCCCGGGTTCACGGGCCGCTTCGACGGCGAGACTCCAGGACCCACCGGACCGCCGACGGCGGGCTTCGCGTTCCAGTCGACGGGCAGCGTCCCGGGGGCCGGATCGCGGCTCCCGGGAACGTACGAGACGAAGGAGTTCACGATCGGCCCCGACGACGGCAACGCGCAGATGAAGGTCCGCGTCGACTGGGCCAGCTCGGCCAACGACTTCGACCTCTACGTCTACCGCAAGGACGCCGGCGGCAACGAGGTCGAGGTCGGCAACTCGGCGGGCGGCTCGACCACGAGCGAGGAGGTCGTGGTTCCGGATCCGCAGCCCGGCGAGTACGTCATCTACGTCGACAACTGGGCGGCGCCGGATCCGGCCTGGACGGGTCTGGTGGCGTTCACCGCCCGCGCTGCGCAGCCGGAGACGGACACGGGCGCCTTCACGACAGCCGAGAAGGACGCATGGTTCGAAAAGCTGCGCGCGTATGTGGAGGCCGGGGGCAATCTCGTGCTCACCGACGGCGCCCTGCGCGCACTGCCGGAACTGACGGGCATCCCTGCCTCGGCGATCTCACGGCAGACCGTCTACGCGGGCCAGATGGCGTTCGCGACGTCCTCGTCCCAGACGACGCTCGGCGACCCGCTCGCCGGCGGCATCGACCAGGAGGGCGCCCGCTTCAACGCGGGCATGCGCCGCCAGACCTTCGAGCCGACGCCGCTCGGGTTCGCGATCCAGAACGCCGACGGCACGCGACGCCTCGTTCGCGCGCCAGTACGACGTCGACAGGCCGGCGTTCACCGCCGCGGGCGGGCGCGTGGCGGCGACCTCAGCGGACTCCGGCGCGCGCGATGCGCAGCCCGTGTACAGCCGGGTCACGCTCGGCGAGATCGAACTCGGGCAGGGCACGCTGCGGATCGCCGGCGCGCTGCTGCCGCAGCCGAGCGAGGCGTTCGACCACACGCTCGGCCTGGAGCCTTATGCCGTCACGTACACCGGTTACATCCTCTGGCGCAACCTGCTCGATGCGACCGGCTGATTCAAGAAAGAGGGAGCGTATGAGCAACCGCGGTCGGCGGGTAAAGAGCCTGATGTCGCTGGTCGCGCTGGCAACCGCCGGCGCGGCGATGAACGCCACGCCGGCCGCGGGCCAGGGCGTCGCGGGCGAGCCTCCGCTCGCCGCGTCGAGCAACGTGCGGCACGTGGCCAACCTCCCCGGGAGCGCCGCGGGAATGAACTTCAAGGATCACTACGCCTACGTGAGCGGCTGGGGCGGCATCACCGTGCTCGACATCGCGCAGGCCGATTCGCCGCAACTCGTCGGGGTGCTCCCGCTGCCCCACTTCGAGAACGAGGACGTCGACCTGTGCGGCAACACGTTGATCGTCGTGAACGACCGCGTCGCGAGCGACCTCGGCTCGATCATGTACGTGGTCAGCATCGCGAATCCGACGTCGCCGGTCGTGAGCGCGGTCCTGCCGCTCGGCCTGACCGGCGAGCGGCCGCGGCTCGGGCCACATCGCGAACTTCGTCAAGCCCGACTGCTCGCAGGCGTGGGTCGACGGCGGCAGACCTGGTGGAGGTCGTCGATCTCACGATCCCGACCGCACCGAGGTCGCTGGGCAAGTTCGAGTCGGCCGCGTCCATGAGCGACGCGTTCAAGGTGACGCACGACACCGAGCTCGACAGCACCGGCACGGCGTGGTCGGTCGGCGGCGGCGGCGCAGCCGGCTACCGCCTGACCGCCGAATCCGCTCGCGCCGCAAGCTGCTCGGGACGACCGGCACAGCAGGACGCAATCCCTCGCCCTACAACGACTTCATCCTCCACAACTCGCAGCGGCGCGGGAAGACGCTGCTCGTCACCGAGGAGGACTACATCGACACCGACGAGGTCCCGCCCGGCGGCTGCCGTGGCCAGGGGAAGTTCGAGACCTGGGACCTCTCGCGGCTCAACAAGGGCGCGATCACGCCCCTCGATACCTGGGAGACGGAGCTGAACGGGATGTTCACCGGCGGAGCCGTCGACTCCAAGGCGCCGGTGACGGTCAACTGCTCGTCGCACTGGTTCGACGCCAAGGACGGCGTCGCGACCGTCGGCTGGTACGAGCAAGGGGTCCGCTTCCTCGACTACCGCACGCCGACCGAGATCACCCAGGTCGGCTACTACATCCCGGCCAACGGGTCGACCTGGGCGGCGTACTGGTCGCCGACCGACCCGACGCGGCGAGATCGTCTACACCGCCGACGCCTATCGCGGCGTCGACGTGCTCAGGATCGATGGCGGCGGCCTGACGGGCAAGAAGGTCAAGGCGCCGGTGCGCGACGAGTGGTTCGGGAGCCCGGCCGCCGACTCCGCGTCGTTCGAGCCGCACCCCGACTTCGGCTTCATGTGCCCGCTGCTGAAGCCTGGCGTGGGTACGCCGTAGCCCGTCTGAGCGAGAGCCTCGACCGGACGCTCCATCGCCACGGCCTCGACCGAGACTCCGTCGGGCATCGTCACCGTGAATCGTTCGATCTCGCGGAAGCCGAAGGCCCGGTACAGAGGTACGCCCGGCAGCGTCGCGCCGAGCGCGAGGTTCTTGAAACCCTCCGCGCGCGCGGCGCGCTCGCACGAGTCGAGGATCGCCCGGCCAAGGCCCCGGCGGGTCCAGTCGCCGCGGACGAACATGGCGCGCACGCGCGCGGGTTCGGTCCGGGGATCGAGCAGACGGTCGTCATCGCCTGCCGCGCCAGACCCCGTGTAGAGCTTGTTGCGCCTGCTCCAGCCGCCGCAGGCGACGATCTCCTCGCCCGCCTCATGCACGAAGTAGGTGCCGTCCTCGATCAGCTGCATGTCGAGATGCGCGATGTGCACCGCGGCGCTGGCGGTCTGCCGCTGGTCGTAGAAGTGCGGGAACAGGTCCAGCACCGAGGCGCGCATGAGCTCGGAGATCGCCGGCGCATCCGACGCCAGCGCGAGCCGCTGCGGCGGCAACGGGCGTCCCTCCTCGCGCCGCGTGCGGGTCATGATCCGCTCCTGGTGTGTTGCTGACGATCCGAACCTCTCAGAACTGCCCGCCGGCCACAAGGGCGCCGCGGCAGCACCTCAGGCGGCGCCGTCGTACAGCGCCCGCAGCGCGGCGGCGACCAGCGGCGGCGCGGTGCGCTCGCGCGCGACCGCGAGTGCGTGCTCGCCGGCAGTGGCGTCGCGCCAGAGCGCGCGGATGCGGTCGGCGGCCGCGGCCACGTCGCCCGGCGGGTACAGGCCGGGCTCGGGAACCAGCTCGGCCAGCCCGCCCGCGCGTGAGGCCACGACCGGCAGGCCCGCGGCCATCGCCTCGAGCGCCGCGAGCGGGAGGATCTCCTCGTAGCGCGAGGGGACGAGCGCGAGCCCGGCGCTCGCGCGCAGCTCGGCGAGCTCAGCCGGCTCGACGCGGCCGGTGAAGCGCACGGAAGGCGCGCGCGGAACGCAGCGCCGCCGCCTCCGGCCCGTCGCCCGCGACGACGAGCGGCACCCCCGCGAGCCGGCACGCCGCGATCGCGTCGGCGACGCCCTTCTCCGCTGCCAGCCGCCCTGCGTAGAGCGCGTACTCGCCGTCCGCCGCGCGCGACCGCTCCGCGAACGTGCGCTGCACCGACGGGATCACGCGTGCGCGACCTCCGAGCGGCGCACCCAGCTGCTCGAGCCGCCGCAGCGCGAACGCGCTCGGCACGACGAACGCGTCGGCGCTCGCCGCGAGCCGCCGCTGCCACAGCGCCAGCCCCGCGCCGTAGGCGGCCGACTCCGCGCGCGAGCCGCCGCGGCAGTTCAGCCGTACCCCCGGCAGCGTGTCGCGGCCGTGGCAGCGGGTGCAGTCCTCCCCGCGCGTGAAGCAGGTGCCGACCGCGCAGACGAGGCGGTAGTTGTGGAGATGCAGCACGACCCGCGCGCCCGCGTCGCGCGCCGCGGCCAGCGCGCGCCAGCCGAGCGAGGGCTGGACGTTGTGCGCGTGCACCACGCGCGCGCCGGTGCGCCGCACGGCCGCGGCGACGTCGTCCGGCGCGAGGCCGCCGCGCAGCAGCCCGAGCGCCGCCCGCCCGCGCCCGAGCAGCGCCGAGTCGCGCTCCAGCAGCTCGACCTCCTCGCCGAGCTCGGTCCGGACCAGCCATGCGAGGTCCTCGACCGCGCGCTCCTCCCCGCCGGGAACGCGGTAGCGGTTGTGGAGCAGAAGGATCACCGCGGGAACCCTAAGCTCCTGCGCGGCCATGCGACCCGCAGCCTCGATCCTCTTCCCCGGCCGGCGATGACCGTGCGCGTCGCCGTCGTCGCCGAGTACTACCCGCGCGCGGCCGACCCGGTGCTCGGCGTCTGGGCGCACCGGCAGGCGCTCGCCGCGCGCGACGCCGGCGCGGAGGTGCGCGTGCTCGTGCTGCACCGGCCCGTGCCGTCGCGGGCGGCGCTGCGCAGCCGCGACCCGCGCGCGCTCGTCGCCCCGCTGCGCCAGCCGCTGCGCACCGAGCTCGACGGGCTGCGCGTCGACTACGTGCCCTTCGTCGCGCCGCCGCGGCCGCGCAGCTACGGCTCGTGGGGCGCGTGGGCGGCGCCGTCGCTCGCGCTCGCCCTGCGCATGCTCAGGCGCGAGTTCCCGTTCGACCTCGTCCACGCCCACTACGCGGCGCCGGCCGGCGACGCGGTGCGCCGCGCGCGCGCCGGCGTGCCGGCGGTCGTCTCCGCGCACGGCGGCGACGTGCTGTCCGTCGCGGTCGGTTCGCGCTCCGGCGCCGCCGCGGTGCGCGCCGGGCTCGCGCACGCCCGCGTCGTGCTGGCGAACTCGCAGGGGATCGCGCAGCGCTGCCGCGAGCTCGGGGCGCGGCGGACCGAGGTCGTGCACCTCGGCACCGACCTGCCGGACGTCCACGAGCGCCGCGGCGCCACGCTCGTGACCGTCGGGCACCTCGTCGCGCGCAAGCGCCAGGGCGACGTGCTGCGCGCGCTCTGGCTGCTGCGCGACAGCCATCCCGAGATCCGCTACGACGTGATCGGCGACGGGCCGGAGCGCGCCGCGCTCGAGCGCCTGGCGGACGAGCTGGAGCTCGACGGCCGCGTGCGCTTCCGCGGTCAGCTCCGCCGGCCGAGGCGCGCGCCGCCGCCCGGTCCGCGGGCGTGTTCGTGCTGCCGAGCGTCGACGAGGCGTTCGGCGTCGCCTACGTCGAGGCGATGGCCGGCGCAGTGCCCGCGATCGGCTGCCGCGGCGAGCCGGGCCCGGAGGAGATCGCCGCGGCCGGGGGCGGCATGCGGCTCGTCGCTCCCGGCGATCCGGAGGCGCTGGCGCGCGAGCTGCGCACGCTGCTCGACGAGCCCGCGTGGCGCCGCGAGCTCGGCGACGCCGCGCGCGCGACGGTCGAGGCCGCGTTCACGTGGGAGCGCTGCGGCCAGCGCCACGGTCGCGGCGTACGAGGCCGCGCTGACGTGAGCGACGACGCGCGCCCCGTCCTCTTCGTCACCAACCACGCGCCCGTGTTCCGCACGGGCGCGTTCGCGGCGCTGCACGAGGCCGAGGACGTCGTCTTCGCGCTCGTCGGCGGGGGCGTGCGCCACGGTGGCGCGATCGCGGCCGCCGACCCGCCGTTCCCGGTCATCCGGCCGACCCAGCGCGGCGTCGGCCGGCTCGCCGCGTCGGGCCGCTTCCGCGCCGTCATCGCCGGCCTCTCGGGGCGCGTCGCGCTGCCCGCCGCGTACCTCGGCGCGCGCAGGGCACGCGTCCCGTTCGTCCTCTGGGCCACGATCTGGCGCCACCCCCGCACCGCGGCGCACGCGTTCTCCTACCTGCCGCTGCGCCACATCTACCGCCACGCCGACGCGATCGCCACGTACGGCCCGCACGTCTCCGCCTACGTCCGCTCGAAGGGAGCGCGCGCGCCCGTGCTCGAGGCGCCCCAGAGCGTCGACGACGCGTTCTGGGGCGCGCCCGCCACGCCGTCGCGTAAGGCCCCTTTCCAGGTCATGTTTGCCGGCCGACTGGTAAGGGAAAAGGGGCTTCCGGTGCTACTCCGGGCCTGGTGTGCTTCAGGCCTCCAAGCACCGGAAGTCGCGCTACTAATGGTCGGCGGCGGTCCGTTCCGAGCCCGGGCCGTCGCCACCGGCGCGATCTCTCCCGGCGGCCCGCTCGATCCCGAGCAAGTGCGCAGCTTCTATGCGGGCTCGGACGTCGTAGTCGTGCCATCGGTCCCGCACGCGCGACTTCCTCGAGCCTTGGGGGTTGGTCGTGAACGAAGCCTTCGACCAGGGAGTCCCAGTGATCGCCACGACAGCCGTCGGCGCCGCCGCCGGCGGGCTCGTCCGCCACGAGCAGACGGGGCTCGTCGTCCCGGCGGGCGACGCGGCCGCGTTGGCCGCCGCCCTGCGCCGCCTGCACGGCGATCCGGAGCTGCGCGCGCGGCTCGGCGCCGCGGGCCGCGCGGCGGTCGCCGCGGGCCACTCCCACGCCGCCTGGGCGGCCGGGATGAGCGGCGCGCTCGCCGCCGCGGGAGCGAGCCGCGGCCCGAAAGGCGGCTGCTAGCGTGGCCCGAGCCATGCCCAGGCTGCTGCTTGTCATGGTGCTGACGCTGCTCGTCGCCGCACCGGCGGCGATGGCGGGCACCCGCGCGGACATCGTGAAGGACTGCTTCGACGACGGGAAGCTCGACGGGAACTACACCGCGTCGCAGATCCGCGACGCGCGCAACAACCTGCCCGCCGACGTCGACCAGTACTCCGACTGCCGCGACGTGCTGGCGCGCGCGCTCGGCGGCAGCGGCTCCAACGACATCGGCGCCGCCGGCGCCGGCGCCCCGGCGGTGGCGGCGGCGGGTCCGGCGAGCCGCTCAAGCCGAGCGGCGCGGAGGAGCAGAGAGCGCTCGACGCGGCCGCGGCGGACGGCGGCGACAACCCCGTCCAGGTCGGCGAGGGCACGATCGTGCCGGGCGCGGCCGGCCTGGCCGCCGGCGCGGCGCGCAACGACATCCCCGCCAGCCTGCTCGTGGTCCTGGTCCTGCTCGGCCTCGCGGCGCTGGCGGCCGCCGCGCCCCTACACCCGCAGGACCGTCATCCCGTTCGTCCGCCAGCGTGTCCGCGGTCGCCGGCTCGCCTGACGCGCCGACGGCGCGGCGGCGCGGCCGGCGCCCGCGCCGGCCGCGTCCGTGACGCGCGGCGCCGCGGCACCGGCGCCCTCGCGGCGGCGGTCGCGCTGTGCTCGCCGGGACCGCGTTCATCGCCGACGGCGGGCTGCGGCTGGAGCGGACGACGTACGTCGAGATCGCGCTGATGGGGCTGGGGGCGCTGCTCTGCGCGGCGGCGCTGCTGCTGCCGCGGCGCGCGCGCGCAGCGGCTGCACGGCGCGCCCGCGCTGCTCGCGCTGGCGCTGCTCGCCGCTTACACGGCGATCTCGATCGTCTGGTCGCTCGCCCCGTCGGACTCCTGGATCGAGGCGAACCGCACGTTCGCGTACCTGTCGGCGTTCGCCGGCGCGATCGCGCTCGCGCGGCTCGCGCCCGGAAACTGGCCGGCGATCCTGCACGGGATCGCGCTCGCCTGCGTAGCGGTGAGCGCATGGGCGCTGCTGACGAAGGTGTTCCCCGGCGCGCTGGCCGAGGACGAGACCTACGCGCGGCTGCGCGCGCCGTTCGACTACTGGAACTCCGTCGGCCTGAACGCCGCGATCGGCGTGGTGGCGCTGCTGTGGCTCGGCGCGCGGCGCTCCGGCCGCCCGGCGGTCAACGCGCTCGCGTGGCCCGGTATCGCGCTGCTCGAGGTCGCGCTGATGCTCTCCTACTCGCGCGGCGCGCTGCTCGCGCTCGTGCTCGGGCTCGCGTTCTGGTTCGCCGTCGTGCCGCTGCGGCTGCGCGGCGCGATCGTGCTGCTCGGCGCGAGCGCCGGTGCCGCGGCTGTCGTCGGCTGGGCGTTCGCGATGACCGGCCTGAGCACCGACGAGCTGCCGCTCGAGGTGCGGGCCGACGCCGGCCACGAGCTCGGCGCACTGCTGCTGCTGATGCTGGCGCTGCTGCTCGCGGTCGGCCTCGCCGCGGGCTTCATCGCCGCCGAGCGGCCGGCATCGCCGGAGGCGAAGCGCTCGCGGGACGCGTCCTGCTCGGCGTGCTCGCCGCGATCCCGGTGATCCTGCTGATCGCGCTCGCCAGCGCGCCGGGCGGCATCGACGGGCAGGTCTCGAAGGCCTGGGACGAGCTCACGAACCCGAACGCGGCGACGCCCGGCAACACGCCCGACCGCCTCATCGCCACCTCCTCCGTGCGCGCGCGCTACTGGGAGGAGGCGTTCGACGTGCATGGCCTCTCGCCCTGGATCGGGACCGGCGCGGGCGCGTACGCGACGGTGCGCAACCGCTTCAGGACCGGGCCGCTGTTCGTGCGCCACGCCCACGGCTACGTGCCGCAGACGCTTGCGGACCTCGGCTGGGCGGGGCTCGCGCTCTCGCTGCTGGCGCTCGGGCTCTGGGGCTGGGCCGCGGCGCGCGTCGCCGGGCTGCGGCGGCGCGACCGCGGGTTGCCGTGGGACGCCGAGCGGGTCGGCATGGTGACGCTGATCGCGATCGCGCTCGTGTTCGGCGTGAGCTCGTTCGTCGACTGGACCTGGTTCGTGCCCGCCAACGCGTTGATGGGTCTGATGGCGGCGGCCTGGGTGATCGCGCGCCCGCCGCTGCGCACGCGGCTCGAGGACGCCGCGCTCGCGTCCGCCGTTCCCGCGGTCCCGCGCGACCGCTCGCGCGAGGCCGGGCCGCTGTGGGCGCCGGCCGAGCGAGCCGCGCCGCGCCGCCGACGTGGCCGGGCCCGGGGCCGTGCCGGTGGCGGAGGCGCGGTGGCGCCGCCGCGCCCGTCCCGTGGCTGCCGGCGGGCGCCGCCGTGCTCGTGCTGGCGCTCGCGCTCGCCGCGGGCTGGGCGGCGTTCCAGCCCGTGCGGTCGGTGCATGCCGGCGACGTCGCGATCGAGCGGCTCGAGCGGGCGGGCTCGAGGCCGCCGTCTCGATCGCCGAGATCGCGCACGACCGCAACCCGCTCTCGCCCGAGCCGCTGTGGGAGCTGGGCTACATCGAGCAGCAGCGCGGGCGACTCTCGAACGCCGAGGAGGCGCTCGAGGAGGCGGTGCGGATCCAGCCGGCCAACGCCGAGACGTGGCGCCGGCTCGGCCGCTTCCGGCTCTCGACGCTCAACCAGCCGGCCGACGCGCTCGCCGCGTTCCGTGCCGCGTACTTCCTCGACCCGCGCAACCCGACGTCGACGTCGGACTTCCTCGAGGCGAGCCGCGCGAACGGGCAGGCCGCGGCGCGCCGCCCGCTAATCCCTGAGCGCGCGCGCCACGAGCGCGTGGCGCAGCAGCGGCGGCCCGCCCAGGGGCTCGATCCGCGTGTCCGTGAAGCCGGTCGCGCCGAGTGCTCGCGCGAGCGAGCGGCGCGTGTAGAAGCGCACGTGCTGGCCGAGCGGGTCGTAGTGCGCTTCGTGGCGGGCGAGCGCGATCAGCGTGCGCTTGACCCGCCCGTGGTCGGGCACGGTGACGAGCAGGCGCCCGCCGCGCTTGAGCACGCGGCGCGCCTCGGTCAGCAGCGCGACCGTGTCGGGAACGTGCTCGAGCACCTCCGAGCACCAGACGAGGTCGACCTCGCCATGGCCGAGCGGCAGGCTGCCGTCGGGCTCGAGCAGCCGCAGGTCGGCGCCGGGTACGTTGCGCCGCGCCCGCTCGAGCGCCGCCTGCGCCAGCTCCACCCCGACCGCGTCCGCGCCCGCTTCGCGCAGCGCGGCGACGAAGCGCCCGGCGCCGCAACCGAGGTCGAGCACGCGCTCGCCGGGCCGCAGCTCGCCGAGCAGCAGCGCGCGCCGCCGCTCCCACGCCCACGGCTCGGGATCGTCCGGCAGCCCGGCCCAGACGCCCTCGTAGAAGTCGCGCATCACGGCGCCCAACCTAAACGGTGCCGGCCCCCCTTCAGCTTGCGCCGGGCCAGCCGGGGTCAGCCGCCACCCCCACCGGGTTTGCCCTTGTGCGGCACGACCGTGATCTCGACGCTGCCGGTGCTGGGCTTTGTCGTCGCATCGCCGGCATACGCCGCGGTCAGGGTCTTGGTCCCCGCCGAGTCGAACACGCCGGTGGCGATCGTGACCTTGCCGTCGACCAACGCTCCGGAGCCCAGCACGACGTCGCCGGACTTCAGCACCACGTCGCCGGTCGGCACCGCCCCCTCCGCGGAGACCGTCACGGTCACCTTGCTGCCGCGGCCGACCTTGACCGCGGGGGGTCGGCGGTCGCCGTCGTCGTCGAGTCGCGCAGCTGCGGCGCGGCCAGGTTCTTGATCTGCACGTTGCGGAACCAGACGTCGTCGCCGTTGCCGTGGTTCTGCAGGCCGATGTGCGACGGCGTCACCATGCGCTCGGGCGCGGTGCTGGTGAAGTCGTTGATCAGCGCGCCGTTCAGGTAGACGCGGATCCGCTTGCCCTCCACGCGCAGCTCGTAGCTGTTCCACTCGCCCGGCGGCTTCAGGACGGAGTCGCGCGCCGCCGCGTCGGGCGCCTGGAAGTTGTAGATCGCGCCGGTCGTGCTGTCCGGATCGTCGGTGGCGTCGATCTGCACCTCGTAGCCCTGGTTGATCGCGATGTTCGGGTCGGTGCCCGAGTCGGGGAAGCCGACGAACACGCCCGAGTTGTCGTCGCCGCCCAGCTTCCAGTCGAGCTTGAGCGAGTACGGGTAGTCGATCGGCGTGGAATGCCAGAGCATTCCCAGACCGCCCTCGGTGAAGAGCGTGCAGTCGCTGGCGCGAGCGACCGTGCCGCTGCCCGCCATGCGCCAGTCCGCGACGCTCGCCCTGGTTCCGTCGAACAGCATCGTGTAGCCCGGATCGGGCGAGGCCGCCGTGCACGTCTCCGGATCGAGCGGCGGCTCGCCGACGCTGAAGCGCTCGAACGAGCCGACCTCGGCGCCGGTGCCGTTGAACGCGGCGAGCCCGATGCCGGGCGTCGACAGCCCGGTCAGCGCGAAGCCCGTGCCGACCTCGGTCCAGGTCGCGCCGTCGTCGAGCGAGAAGCGGCCGCGCAGCCTGCCCTCCGACGCGAACATCTGCAGCGTGATGCCGTCCTGCGCTCCGACGGGCAGCGCCGCGCTGTTCTGGTAGCCGGACGCGCGCGCGAGCTCCAGCACCCACTCGCCCGTCGGCCGGCGCATCACGACGAGCTTGCCCCAGTTGGACGCGCTCGCGTGCGCGACGATCCCGCCCTGGACGTAGTCGTCGGTGCCGCCGATCGAGAGCTTCGTCGTCGCCGACCAGCTGCCGTCGGTCGGTGCCTGCTGGAGCACGACGTTGCGCGCCGTGATCGAGCGTGCCCACGATGTCGCCGGCCTGCGCCTTGATCTGCAGCTTGCCGTCGGCGAGGGAGTAGCCGGACGGATCCTCGTCGAGGATCGTCGACCAGCGGCAGCGGTCCAGCGCGCTGCCGTCGAACTCGTCGTTCGGGCTCGAACGTCGGCGGGCACTGCACCGGCTCGTTCTGCGTGACGTCGAGGTAGTCGAGGTTCACGTTGCCGTCGTCACCCGCGTCGTAGCGGATCGAGATGTCGTTGCTCCCGGCGCGCAGCATGAGCGTGTCGCTCAGCGTCCCGTAGACGTTCCACGCGCCGGTGTCCGGCAGCGCGAGCTTCTTCACGAACTGGCCGTTGACGTACAGGCTCACCTCCTTCGTGCCGGGGGCCGGGTTCGGGCCGTTGGCGTATCCGAGCACGACCTCCGTCTCGGCGTCGGCGAGCGCGGTCACCTTGAACGTCGTGTTCGCGCCCTCGTTCTGGTACCCGCCGACGTAGCCCGCGCCGCTGAAGCCGGCGTGCTCGGTCTCGACCCTCGCGCCGCCGGCGAGCGTGGCCGCCTCGGCCTCGTAGCGCTGCACGCCCGCGGGCGCGAGGCGCAGGGAGTCGAGGTTGACGTGCCCGACATCGTCCGTCGCGTGCTTGAGCTCGATCGTGTTCGCGCCCGCCTGCAGCGTGACGCCGTCGACATAGAGCCGGTAGTTCGTCCACGCTCCCGTCGCCGGCAGCGTGATCTGGCGGCTCGTGCCGTTGACGATCAGGCTGATCGTCTTCGGGCCGTCGAACGGGTTCGGGCCGTTGGTGTAGCGCAGCGCCATCCGGTAGTCGCCGGCCTTCGCCGCGTTGACGTCGATCGTCGACGGACGCGCCGACCGTGCCGAAGCCCGACACGAACCCCGCGCCGCGTGTAGCCGGCGTGCTCGGTGTCGAACTGCGCGCCGCCCGTGAGCAGGCCGTCCTCGAGCTCGTACAGGCCGTCGGTGGGTGCGACGTAGCCGGGCAGCTTGTTGAGCGTGTACCACGCCTCGGTGCTCAAGAGCCGCTCGCCGCCCTCCGCCTCGAACGGCCGCGGTGAGCGCACGTAGACGACGCGGTTCGGCTTCAGGCCGTCGATCTTGAGCGAGACCGTCTTGCGGTCGGAGGAGACCGACGCGTCGGTGACGGTCAGCGACTCCTCGCCGATCTTGGGACCGCCGTAGGCCGAGGTCGGCGAGTAGCCCCACTGACGCACGCGGTACTTGTCGGCCAGGTCGGCGAGCGTCGCGTCCGACAGCGGCTTCGTGTAGGTCAGGTCGAAGCCGCCCTCGGCGAGCTCCATCTTCTGGATGTCGAACGTCTCGGTGCCGTTCGGGACGAGCTTCTGCAGCCCGAACATCAGCTTGCCCTCCTGGCCCCAGTTGCCGCCGGCGCCGAGTCCGCCGACGATGATCGAGCCGTCGTCCTCGAGCAGCATGTGCGTGATGCCGGACTCGAGGCCCTGGGTCATCCGGAAGTAGGCGCCCTGGTACTCGCCCTCGACCTTCTCCAGGAACGCCCGCTGGATCCCGCCGTAGGTCACGTCGGCGATCCACATCTGCCCGGCGAACGGACCGCTCGGGATCAGCATCGGCTGGCTCGGCGAGTTGGCGATCTCGTTGTGCGGCAGCCAGAGCGCCGGCGGCGTCGGCCGCTGGTCGTCGAAGCGGCCGGGCTGCCCGTCCGGGCCGGTCGTGAAGTGGTTGTAGAACCTGCCCGGCTGGATGTGGATCAGCTTGTTGGCCGGCAGCCAGCCGCCCTGGTTGTCGGTGACGAAGATCTCCTCCTCCGGACCCCAGCCGATGCCGTGCGGCGTGCGCAGGCCGCCGGCGACGTACTCGACGGCGCCCGTGTCCTTGTTGATCTTCAGGTGCGTGCCGCGATCGTTGGAGCCCTGCGGCACGGTCGACGCGCCGCCCAGGTCGATCGAGACCGAGAGGTTCATGTAGAAGAAGCCGTCCTTGTAGAGCAGGCCGAACGCGAACTCGTGGAAGTTGCCGTCGAACGGCCACGTCGCGATCTGGTCCTTCGCCTCGTAGGTCCCGTTCGCGTCGGCGTCGATCAGCTTGCTCAGCTGGTGCTTCTCGGAGATGTAGATGTCGCCGTCGACGACCTTGATGCCCATCGGCTCACGCAGGCCCTCGGCGATCTTCGTGGGCGTCACGTCGGCGGGGTCGTCGGCGCCCTTGACGCCGCTCAGCTTCCACACCTCGCCGGCGGCGGTGACGGTGTTCGGGTCGCCGTCGTCGTCGCCCCAGGTCAGCACGAGCAGGTCGTCGCCCATCCACTCCAGGCCGGTCACCTTCGGCTCGAAGCCGGTCGGTCGCAGGTTGACGAGGTCGTAGGCGGGGTTGACGCCGTCGAGCGGAAGCCCGTCGCCGGGCGTGTCGACGTCGCCCTCGCACTCCTTCGAGCCGGGAGCGGTCACGCGGACGACGCCCGCGTCGGTGCTCAGCGCCGAGTTCGGGACGACGCTGAAGGAGCTGTCGCCGGGCCGTTGCCAGCTCAGCGTCAGCTCCTGGCCGCCGCCCGCTTCGAAGAAGTTGATCCGCAGCGCGTGCATCCCGGCGGTCAGCTCGACCGCGCCGTCCTTGTCGGTCGCGCCGTGCAGCCCGTCATGGTCGATCACGAGCGCGTCGTCGATCAGCAGCTCGGAGCCGTCGTCGCTCCTGAGCCGGAACGTGTAGCTGCCGGCGGTCGGAACGGTCAGGTTCGCGATCGCGTGCACGATGAAGTTCTGCGTCAAGCCGCCGAACGCAGCGTCGCCGGACCACTCGATCGTCGGCTTGAGCTCGTCCACGTTCGGCGTCTGGCCGGCCTTGATCGTGCACAGCTCGCTCAGCGCGCGGGGCATCTGGAACACGCGCTGCGTGACGCCCGGCTCCTGCGGCGGGGGGTCCTGCGCGTGGGCGCGCAGCGCGGCCGGACCGAGCAGCAGGATCAGGCCGCACAGGAGTGCAAGCAAGCCGGCGGACGCGCGGACGCAGGTCTGAGGCTTCCAAGCTGACGGCATTCGAGCTCCCCCTCGAGATCTGACGGCGCGGGCCCCTGATCGCCGCGCGGCGAGCGCGATTCTATGCACACTTTCAGCGAATCACAACAGTCTTTTGCACAGAACGGGAGGAGAAGTCCCTCGTGGCCTGATGCCCCTCACTCGACTACCGTTCAAGGCCAGTGCACCTGCGCCTGATCCGCAACGCGACGCTGCGGCTCGAGCTCTCCGGCCGGCAGCTGCTCGTCGACCCGATGCTCGACCCGGCCGGTGCCCGTCCCCCCGTTGAAGACACGGACAATGACCGGCGCAATCCGCTGGTCGAACTGCCGGAGCCGGCCGAGGTGGTGGTCGCCGGGATCGATGCCGTGCTGGTCACGCACATGCACCTCGACCACTTCGACGACACGGCAGCAGAGCTGCTGCCGAAGGACGTCCCGGTGCTCTGCCAGCCCGAGGACGCCGAGCGCCTGCGCGGCCACGGCTTCACCGACGTGCGGCCGGTCGAGGCGACCACCGAGCTGGACGGGATCACGCTGACCCGCACGCCGGCCCGCCACGGCAGCGGGGAGACCGCCGAGCGCATGGCGCCCGTCAGCGGCTTCGTCCTGCGCGAGGGCGCCGGGCGCACGCTCTACCTCGCGGGAGACACGGTGCTCTACGACGCGGTCGAGGCGGTGCTGGACGAGCACCACCCCGATGTCGTCGTGGTCAACGCGAGCGGCGCGCGCTTCAGCGGCGGAGAGCCGATCGTGATGGACTCCGACGACGTGGTCGCGGTCGCCCGCCTGGTGCCTGACGCGCGCGTGGTCGCCGTCCACCTCGACGCGATCAACCACTGCGTGCAGGGGCGCGCCGACCTGCACCAGCGCCTGCACGAGCTGCAGTTGACCGACCGCGTCACCGTCCCGGAGGACGGCGCCGCGGTCCCCGTCGATCAGTGAACGCGCGCCCGGCGCTTGCCGCTCTTGCCGCGCGCGTGATCCGCATGAGCCGGCATGACGGTCCGGTAGACGCCGCTGCGGCGGATGCGGAGGCCCTGGCGGTACTTCGACCGCGCCACGCCGTTGAGCGGAGCCGCGGTGGCGAGCACCGGGCTGGCGAGCGTCTTCCAGCCGGCGCTGGTGCGCCGCTGGATCCTGACCGTGCTGCCGTCGTGCGCCGGCATCACCGAGCCCCTGAAGCGCACGCGGCTCCCGCGCGCGGGCGTCTTGTCGCTGAGCCTCAGCCCGACCTTCGTCCGGACCAGCACCGTCACGTCGGGGCTCGTCACCGGCGGCGAGGCCTTGGCGTCGATGTGGTACCTGGTGTTCAGGGTGGGCAGGGCGGAGAACGAGAAGTTGCCGGCGGCGTCCGTCGTGCCCTCCGCGAGGGATTTGAACGGATCGGTGAACGGGAACGGCGTCTGCTCGAGCTCCACCGTCACCGCGGGCTCGCCGGGGACCTGCCCGGCGAGCGTGACCGACTTGCCGAACGTCACGACCGGTGGCGTGGCGGCGAGCGTGACGGCCGGCGGCGGAACAGGTCCACCGGTCGTCGTGGTGAACTCGGCGTCGGCGCCGGCCGCAGGACCCGACGCGTTGCTCGCCACGAGCCGGTAGTGGTAGGTCGTCAGCGGCGTCAGCCCGGTGAGGTCGGCCGCGACCGTCCTGCCGGCATTGCCGTTGGCCGTGCCGTCAGGTGACCGCGACCCGTAGGCGGTCGTCGTCCCCCACTCGAAGTGGTAGGTCGTCGGCTCCTTGTTGGGGAGCACGGTTCCGGCGAGCGTCGCCGTGGTCCCCGTCACGGCCGTCGCTGCACCGGTCGTGGCTGTTGGCGGACCCGCGTACGCCGTCCCCGTGGCGGCGAGCCCGCCGATCGCCATGCAGATCGCAATCGCTGTCCGTCTCACGACATCTCCCCTTCGACCGTTTGCTTAATCAACGCGCCGTCAGCGCTCGGGTTGGCTCAGAAGGCGCCCCGGCGCGAGAGCACGGCCGGGATCGTCTTGAGCAGGATTGTCAGGTCGAGCCCGACCGACCAGCGCTCGAGATACAAGAAGTCGAGCCGCACGAGGTCGTCGAAGTCGAGCTCCGAGCGCCCGGAGACCTGCCACAGGCCGGTCAGCCCGGGAAGCACCAGATAGCGCTTCTTGTGCCAGTCCTCGAGCTGGTCGAAGTCACGCTGCGGCAGCGGGCGCGGCCCGACCAGCGACATCCGGCCCTGCACGACGTTGAACAGCTGCGGCAGCTCGTCGAGCGAGTAGCGGCGCAGGAAGCGCCCCACGGCCGTCATGCGCGGGTCGAGTCGGATTTTGAACAGCGCGCCGGTCGCCTCGTTGTATGACTCGAGGTCGGCCTGGAGCTGATCGGCGTCCGAGCGCATCGTGCGGAACTTGAAGCAGGCGAACGGCGCGCCGCCGATGCCCGGCCGCGTCGAGCGGTACAGCACCGGGCCGCGCGAGGACACGAAAACGGCGACCGCGATCGCGAGCAGCAGCGGGCTCAGCAGCAGGATCAGCAGCAGCGCGCCGACGAAGTCGAAGCAGCGCTTGACGACGTAGTCGAAGCCGTCGAACACCGGCGGGCGCAGCTCGAACAGCGGCACCGACGCCCCCGGCACGAACTCCGCGCGGTGGACGAGGATCTCCATCGTCGACGGCGCGATCCGCACGGTCACGCCGCGCGTATGGCACTGGTCGACGAGCTCGACCGCACGCTCCTCCGGGAAGTCGGGGTCGGCGATGATCACCTCCTGCACGCGGTGGCGGTCGAGCACCTCGGCGAGATCCTCGATCCGTCCGAGCGAGCGCAGGCCGTTGTCCGGCCGCGGCGTGAGCGAGATGAAGCCGATCATGTCGACCGGCGCGTGCACCTCGTCGACGAGCGCGGAGTGGACGTCCTCGATGTGCTTGCCCGAGCCGACCAGCACCGCACGGCGCCGGTAGCCGGCCGCCCGCAGCAGCACCCCCGTGACAGCCTCGTACAGCCAGCGGGCCGTGGAGACGTAGGCGATCGCGAAGCAGAGCGTGCCGTAGAAGATGTAGTAGCTGGAGTACTGCTCGCCGTTGACGAGCGCGAAGATCAGCGCCACGACCGTGACCTGGAAGAGCGAGGAGACGATGCGCGGCAGGCCGGGGCGCTGCGAGCGCTCGGCGTAGAGGCCCGAGCGGGCGAACAGCAGCGCCGTCACGAGGTACGCGAACGCGATGCTCTGCTGGGCCTCCTCGAACGACGCGTCCCAGGCCCAGTTGCCGTCGCGCACCACGGCCTTGACCATCAGGGCGGTGAAGATCGCCGCGAAGACGCCGGCGAAGTCCAGCACGAGCAGCGAGAGCACGCGCGCGCAGCGCCGCAGGGTGTCCATCCGGAGCAGGAACGAGAGCGCCGGTGGCCGCTTGCGACGGATGTCGGTCGGCGCCAGCACGACGCGCGGCGGCGCCGGCGTGCGGACGGGCTCCTGTTCGAGGCTTGTCTCAGGCATGGGCGCTTCCCCTGCCATCAACGCGGCAGCCTTTCACAGGTAGTGGCGTTTCCTCGCAGCAATGGATGCATTCGGACCGGCCGGCGGCCGGTCCGGGGTCTGGCGCTAGGACGCGCCGGCTCCGGTGAGCGCCTCGACGCCGGACTCCTCCAGAGTCCGGCGCAGGCCCTCGCGGAGCTCGATCCTCGGCTCCCAGCCGAGGATCTCGCGGGCAAGTGCGATGTCCGGCCGGCGGACCTGGGGGTCGTCGGTCGGCAGTGCCTCGTGCACGATCTCCGAGCGCGACCCCGTGACGTCGATCACGGCATGGGCCAGCTCGAGCAGGGTGAACTCGTTCGGGTTCCCGATGTTGACCGGATAGTGGTAGTCCGAATCCGCCAGCCGGATGACGCCGTCGATCAGGTCGGCGACGTAGCAGAACGACCGCGTCTGCGATCCGTCGCCGAACACGGTGATCGGGCGGTCCTGCAGCGCCTGGCGCAGGAACGTGGGGATCGCCCGGCCGTCGTGCGGCCGCATCCTGGGGCCGTACGAGTTGAAGATCCGCGCGATCGCGGTGTCGACACCCTGCTGGCGGTGGTACGCCATCGTCAGCGCCTCGGCGTAGCGCTTGGCCTCGTCGTAGACGCCGCGCGGGCCGATCGGGTTGACGTGGCCCCAGTAGGACTCCGGCTGGGGATGCACCTTGGGGTCGCCGTAGACCTCGGACGTCGAGGCCGTCAGGAAGCGTGCGCGGTGGGCCTTCGCCAGCCCGAGCGTGTGATGCGTGCCGTGCGAGCCGACCTTGAGCGTGTGCAGCGGCAGCCGCAGGTAGTCGATCGGCGAGGCGGGGCTGGCGAAGTGGTAGACGACGTCGACGGGCTCGTCGACGAAGTAGGGCTTGATGATGTCCGCCTGCAGGAAGCGGAACTCCGGCACGCGGATGTGCTCGATGTTGGCGAGGGATCCCGTCTCGACGTTGTCGACGCAGATGACGCGGTGCCCGCGCCGCAGCAGCTCGTCACAGAGGTGGGAGCCGAGGAACCCCGCGCCACCCGTTACCAGGCAGGTGGCCATAGGCCGCTCAGGATAGCGGCGTCAGCGCCGTGCCGACTTCACCGTGCGCTTGGGCGCCACGTCGATCACGACGTACCGGAGCTTGCTCTCGCGCTCCGCGTAACCGTGCCCGGCGAGCCGCCTCCAGACGACCGGGCAGCGCTTGCAGCGCGGCCGCGACTTGCAGCACTTGCGCTTGCACTTGACCACGTCACCGGGCTCCCGCATCTCACCGCCCACGGTAGCGTTCCGTGAATGCCATCCGACAGCTTCGTCGCCAAGCTCAACGAGCAGATCGGCAACGAGTTCGCCGCCCACCAGCAGTACGTGGCGATCGCGGTGCACTACGACGCGGAGACGCTCCCGCAGCTCGCGCGCTTCTTCTACCGCCAGGCGCTCGAGGAGCGCGACCACGCGATGATGATGGTCCAGTACCTGCTCGACGCCGACGACCGCGCGATCGTCCCGGGCGTCGCGGCGCCGCAGGTCGACTTCGGCGACATCGTCTCGCCGGTGGCGCTGGCGCTGGCGCAGGAGAAGCGGGTGAGCGAGCAGATCAACGCGCTCGCCGCGCTCGCGCGCGACGAGAACGACTACTCCTCCGAGCAGTTCATGCAGTGGTTCATCAAGGAGCAGATCGAGGAGGTCGCGACGATGTCCGACCTGCTGCGGGTCGTGGAGCGCTCTCAGGACCACGCGATGGACATCGAGGACTACCTCGCGCGCGAGCAGCTCGGCGAGGCGGACGGCGACCCGACCGCACCGCATCCCGCCGGCGCCGGCGCGTGAGCCTGGACTTCGACGTGAGCGCGGCGTAGCGTCGCGCGCATGACCGAGTTGCGGATCGTGCGGGTCGCGGCGCTCCAGGCCACGCCGGTACTGCTCGACGCCGAGGCGACCGTCGGCGAAGGTGTGCCGGCTGCTGGGCGAGGCCGCCGCGAAGGGCGCCGAGCTGGCGGTGCTGCCGGAGACGTTCGTCTCGCTCTATCCGTCCAACGCGTGGGCGCGCAGCGCGGTCGCGTTCGACAACCACGACGAGCTGTGGGAGCGCATGTGGGAGAGCTCGGTCGACGTCCCGGGACCGCTCGTCGACACGCTCGCGGCCGCCTGCGCCGAGCACGGGCTGCACTGCGCGATCGGCGTCAACGAGCGCGAGTCCGAGCGCCCGGGGACCCTCTACAACACGCTGCTCCTGATCGGGCCCGAGGGCCTGCTGCACAAGCACCGCAAGCTGATGCCGACGATGCAGGAGCGCGTGTTCCACGGCTTCGGCGACGGCGGCGACCTCGGCGTCACCGCGACGCCGGTCGGCCGCGTCGGCGGGCTGATCTGCTGGGAGAACCGCATGCCGCTGGCACGCTGGTCGGTCTACCAGGGCGGTCCGCAGATCTGGGTGGCGCCGACCGCGGACGACTCCGACGGCTGGCAGGCGTCGATGCGCCACATCGCGATCGAGTCGGGCGCGTTCGTGATCAGCGTCCCCCAGTTCATCCCCGGCAGCGCGTTCCCGGACGACTTCCCGGTCGCCGTCGACCGCGAGCGCGTCTACGGCCGCGGCGGCGCGGTGATCGTCGAGCCGACCTGGGGCAAGGTGATCGCCGGTCCGCTGTACGACCGCGAGGGGATGGTGCTGGCGGACTGCGACCTGCGCGAGAGCCTGCACGCGAAGCGCTGGTTCGACGCGGTCGGTCACTACTCGCGCGCCGATGTGCTGAACGCGCCGCGCTAGAAGCGCGCCCGCGCGTGCCTCAGGGCAACCGGGCTACAGGCCAGGCCCGCGGCGAGGGCGCGAGAGCGGGCGCGGCCACGTCGGCCACGAAGCCGGGCGCGAGCAGGCGCTCGAGCGCCACGACGCACGTCTGGTCGAACTGGTCCGGGTCGCGCAGCAGGACGAGCGCGCGTTCCTGCGTCCACGCGGCCCTGTAGACGCGGTCGGAGACGAGCGCGTCGTAGACGTCACAGACGGCCAGGATCCGCGTCTCGGTGTCGAGCTCGGCGCCCGCCAGCCCGCGCGGGTAGCCAGAGCCGTCGAGCCGCTCGTGGTGGTCGAGCACCAGCCGCAGGACGCCGGACGCGAACCCGCCGAGATCGCGCAGCAGCCGCTCGCCGGCCTCCGGGTGCTTGCGGATCTCGGCGAACTCGTCATTGTCGAGCGGACCCGGCTTGGTCAGTACGGCGGACGGGACGGCGAGCTTGCCCATGTCGTGCAGCAGACCCCCGAGCGCGAGCAGGCGCAGCCGCCGCCGCGGCAGCCCGAGCGCCTCGCCGAGTTGCACCGCGAGCATCGCGACGCGGCGAGTGTGGCCCTCCGTGGCCGCATCCTTCTCGCCCAGGCGCACGACGAGCGCGCGGACGCGCACGCCGAGGAAGGACTCCTCCTCGGCGACCAGGTCGGTCGGGCCGAGGTCGCCGACGAGCGCGCGCGACGCGGCGCCGTGGCGCAGGTCGAGCGCCGCCGGCAGGCCGAGCGCGATGAGTCCGGCGAGCTCGAGCAGGTGGCCGAGGTAGAAGCCGAACTGGGTGTACGGCACCGTCAGCTGCGTGATCAGCGAGAACGCGAGCCAGGCGACGCCGGCGACCGTGAGCAGGTCGGCAGGCCGGCGGGTGAGCTGCCAGGTGCGCACGGCGCGGATCGAGATCAGCGCCATCAGCGCGAGGCCGGCCGCGAGCAGCACGTACGCCGCCGGGTCACCGGTCTGCGGCACGCCGGGCACGAGCGAGGGAAACACGAGCGCGCTGGCGCCGAGCGCGAGGATCGCGGCGACGATCGTCACCTGCGCCACGATCAGCGGGCCGATGTGGTGCGGGCGGCGCAGCGCCGGCAGCGCGCTCAGCGCGAGTACGAGCGCGCCCGCGGGCAGCGAGGCGGCGCCGGCGAACGCGACGACGCCGTTCGGTCCGGCGATCACGCCGGGCGTCGCGAAGCCGTGGACGGCGAGCAGCGCCGTCATCGTCGAGAAGGCCGTCCCGAGCAGCACCGTGCGACCGTCGCGGCGCTTGGCGCCGGCGATCGTGAGGATGACGGAGGCGACGGCGGCCGCCAGCGCGCCGCTGAGCACGAGCGCGAAGTGGGTGAACGACGACGTCTGGACCGCCTGGCCGGAGGCCCACTCCAGTACGGCGCCCGGGATCAGCGCCATCGCGGCGACCGCCGCGACGAGCGGCAGCGAGCGGTCGTCCGTGCCGAAAGTCACAACCGAGTGATCGGCACGACACGGCCGCCGGTTGAGCTTCCGGGCGTGTCTGCGAGGTCGCCGCGGCGCTCCGAGCCGCCTTCAATGCTGCAGTTCAAGCCGCCTCGGCCCGCGCCACAGCCGCCCGCGCCCGCCCCACGCGCGGGTCGTCGCGCGCCCCCGCGAGGTTGATCTCCACCAGCCGCGCCGCCGCGCGGCATGCGCCTGCCGCGATGTCGGCGCCGGCGAGCGCGTCTCCGACGAGGCTGCGATTGCCCGACCGCGCGAGCGCGCGCGCCAGCTCGGCCGCCGCCGCGGCGGTCTCGGCGATCCCCAGCGGCACGTCCGCCGCCGCGGCCTTCGCCGCTGCCAGGCGCGCCGGCCGCTCCGGATCGTCGGCCGCCAGCCGCTGCGCCTCCAGCACCGGCAGGTAGGCCGTCAGGTCGGCCTCCCCGAGCCGCAGCGCCTCGGCGCACAGGGCGGCCGCCCGCGCGGCGTCGTCGTCGCGGCCCGCATAGCGCGCCGCCATCTCGGCCAGCGCGGCGCCCAGCGCGCAGGCCGCCGCAGAGGCGGCGCCCCCGCCCGGCGCGGGCGTCCGCTCCGCTACCGCGGCGAGGAACGTCTCCAGGCTCACCGCGATGCCCCTCTTTGCGGCGTTGTGTCCGCGCGCCACACCACCTGCACCGAAACGATGGCCGCTTTACACATTGCCCGTCCGATCTGATCGCGGATAAAACCCGGACGAGCGCACGCCTCGTGGGAGGCGTGGGTCAACCGAGGAGGAGCGCACATGCTGGCAGCGATCTTCGCGCAGGCCGAACCGGCGAGTGCCGAGCAGCTCACGCGCGACAGCGCGATCCTCGGGGAGCAGTTCTACTTCTTCACCGTCGTCCTGATGTGGCTGATCCACGCGGGCTTCATGTCCTACGAGGCCGGCGTCGCGCGGCGCAAGAACGTGATGGCGACGGCGATGAAGAACATCCTGACGATCGCCGTCGTGACGCCGACGTTCTACTACTTCGGCTGGTGGATCTACAACTGCAACCAGGCCGGCCTGCCGATCGGCCCCAACAGCAGCGACTTCACCTCGATCGCGTGCCAGGGCGGGATCCCGTGGAGCGACGCCTTCGGGCCGAACCTCACGAACAACATCAACCTGATCTTCTTCCTCGCGTTCCTGCTGTTCAGCTGGACCACGGCGTCGATCATGTCCGGCGCGCTGATCGAGCGCGCACGGCTGTCGGCCTACCTGGTGCTCGCGTGCGTCCTGGGCTCGGTCGTCTGGATCCTCGACGCGGCGTGGGGCTGGAGCGCCGGCGGCTGGCTGACGATGCGCTTCGGCTTCCACGACTCGATCGCCTCCGGCGTCGTGCACGGCGTCGCGGGCGCGTTCACGCTGGGCGTCCTCTTCCACCTCGGGCCGCGGATCGGGAAGTACACGAAGGAGGGACTGGCGCGGCAGTTCAGACCCCACAACCTGCACATCACCGCGCTCGGGCTGATGTTGATATTCACCGGCTTCTACGCGTTCTACGGGGCCTGCCTCGTGATCGCGTCGACCTCCTTCCCGGGCTGGGCCAACATCTACCTCAGCCCGACGACGCTCGGCTCGATCACGATGGTGATCACGATGGGCTTCGCCGGCGGCTTCACCGGCGGCTACTTCGCCAGCAAGGGCGATCCGTTCTGGACGATCTCCGGCGGTCTCGCCGGCGTGATCGGCGTCTCCGCCGGCGCCGACGTCTACGCGCCCACGCTCGCCTACCTGATCTCGATGCTCACCGCCGTGCTGGTGGTCCACGCGGGCAACTGGATCGAGACGAAGATGCGGGTCGACGATGCCGTCGGGGCGGTCGCGGTGCACGGCGTGTCGGGCTTCCTCGGCATGCTCTGGGTCGGCATATTCGCCGCCGGCTATCCGACCGGCATCAACAACGTCGAGTCGTCGATCGGCGGCCAGTTCATGGGCATGGCCACGTTCCTGCCACTCGGCTTCTTGAGCGGCTGGATCGGGGCGCTGATACTGAAGCGCCTCGGCGTGCTGCGAGTGCCCGCCGCCGTCGAGCTCGAAGGGCTCGACCTGGTCGAGTACGGCACGCTCGTGTACCCGGAGATGGGGGTCGTGAAGGAGCAGATCAGTCGAGCCGGACGGAACGCTGGTCGAGACGGCGATCGTCACGCAGCGCGAGCTCAGCAACGGCCACACGCCCGAGTTCGAGAGGGCGGGAACGTAGATGCTGACGCTCGCGCTCTCGCTCGCGATCATGCTCGCCGTCGTCGGCGCGTCGGTGCAATGGGCCGTGCGCGCGGAGCGCCGGCGCAACCTCAGGGAGGACGGCCATGCCCGCCATCATTGACAGCGCGCCCGACTGCATCACCAGCATCGCGGGTGCGAAGCCCGCCGACGACTCGGCCGACTTCATCATCCAGGCCGCGTACGAGAAGTGCGCGGGCATCATGACGTTCGGTCCCGGCAGCACCTACGGTGACGAGGGGGCGGGCGCCGCGGGCAGCTACATGGTGCTCACATGGATCGGCATCGCGGTGATGGTCGCGGTGCTCGTGTACTGGGTCATCTGGGAGAACCGCCGGCTGATGAGCTTCACCCCCGGCACCGCGACCCTGCGCAAGTGAGAGCGAGGAATCCGATGGACGAACACAACCGCTATCCCAAGTTCCCGCCGCTCCAGACGCATTCGCGGAAGTTCGAGCTCGTGATGCTGGGGCTGTCGATCGCCTGCATCGTCATCGTGCTGGTGATCATCCTGGCCACGAACATCGGCGACGAGTTCCGGCCGAAGGTCTAGACCGCTTGACCATCCATCCCGTACCGTCGGAGGCCGTGGACGAGCGGCCGATGCGCGTACGCATAGATCCGCCGCCGGAGGAGCCGCCGAAGCGACCCGCGCGGTTGACCAAGCGCGGCGTGATCGCGGTCCTCGCGCTGTTCGCGGTGACGATCGTCGCCGCGCAGAGCTGCCAGCAGTCGCAGGTCCGCATCTCGAAGGAGCGCGCGATCGCGATAGCGCGACCCGAGGCCGGCTTCGCTCCGGAGCGCACGCAGGTCCGCCTGGTCCGCCAGGGCATCAACGCGCGCCCGTTCTGGGCGGTGTCGTTCTCGGTCCCGGCCGCGTCCGGCGACGGCTATTCGCACCTGACCACGGTGCGGATCGACGCGAACAAGGGCACGGTCGAGGCGGTCAACCGGGAGCGATAGGGTCGAGCAGCCCGAGCCGGCCCGCCAGCCACGGCGCGGGCGCGGCCTGCAGCAGAATCGTCGCCACGATCGCCAGCGCCACCACGCCGGCCATCAGGTCCACGTTGGGCACGCCGAGGCCCGCCAGCACGCCGACCAGCGCCGCGGGCACGACCCCCGTCTCGCGCGTCCAGCACAGGAACGCCAGCTCGTGGCGCGTCCAGCGCGCGCGCCGGTCCGGCAGCGTGCACGCGAGCACCGCGACCGGCCGCGCCACCAGCAGCAGCACGGCGACGACGGCGAGCGACGGCGCCCAGTGGTCCGCGAGCGTCTCGAACGGCAGCGCCGCACCGACGACGAGGAAGACGAAGATCGTCACGACCTCGGACAGCGTGCGCGACGAGATCCGCAGCTCGTCCTCGTTGTGGCTGTGCATCACGAGCCCGAGCAGCTCCATGTTGCCGACGATCAGGCCGGCCAGGAACGCCCCGAGGTAGCCGCTGCCGCCGGCGAAGTCGAGCGAGACGTAGCTCACCGCGACGACCGCGAGCACGGCGATCGGCGCCGAGTCGCGCAGGATGCCGGTGCGCCGGCTCGAGATCGTCGCCGACAGCAGCACGCCGGCGAGCACGCCGACGACCGAGCTGATCGCGAGCTCGGCGAGGAACTCCGACGCCGGGCCGCCGATGCCGCTCTCCCCGCTCAGCAGGGCGCCGGCGACCGCGAGCGCCAGCACCGCGCCGGTCGGGTCGTTGAACGCCGACTCGGCGATCACGGTCTGGGCGACGCGCAGCCGCAGGCGCGAGGCGACGAACAGCGGGATCAGGATCGCGGGGTCGGTCGGCGAGAGCACGGCGCCGATCAGCAGCCCCTGCTCGAACGGCAGCCCGAACGCGAGCGCGGCCACGGCGCCCGTCAGCAGCGCGGTCACGATCACGCCCGGGATCGCGAGCATGCGCGAGGCTCACCGAGACGCCGCGCAGCACCGTGAGCGACAGGTTCAGCCCGCCGTAGAACAGGATCGACGAGACGCCGAACGTGAACAGCAGCTGGGCGCCGAGCGAGTCGAGCGGGACGTCGACGACGTCGAGCGCCGACGGCCCGAGCAGCGCCCCGATCGCGATCAGCAGCACGATCTCCGGCACGCGCAGCGCCTCCGCGAGCACGCGCGCGGCGAGCCCCGCCGCGAGCAGCAGCCCGACGGTGAGGATGACGTCGCGCGTCACTCCGCGCGGCGCTCCAGGGCGAGCCGCACGACGTCCTGCACGGTCAGCAGCAGCAGGACGATGACGACGGCCGCGCCGATGCCGACGGCGACGAGCTCCTTGCGCGCCGTCGTGCGCGCGTCGTCGAACGCGCGGGCCGCCGCCGCCGCGCGCCGGTCCTCCTCGGTCGCCAGCTCGTCGGCAGCGCGCGCCATCGCCTCGAAGTTGCGGATCTCGGGGCCGAGGAAGATCCGCCGCACCACCTCCTCGCGCCCGGCCTGCAACGCCTCATAGGCTTCGGCGTCGAGCTCCATGAAGGCGTCGAAGGCCTGCTCCAGCTCGGCCAGCAGCGCGCGCTCGCGCGGCGCGCGCAGCTCCGCGCGTGCCTCGGCGAGCACCGCTCTCGTGTGCTCCACCGAGGCCTCGAACGTCGGCCGGCTGCGCCCGCCGTCGTAGCCGTACGCGGTCTGCCAGCCGTTCATGTCGGTGACGGCGAACTTCAGCTCGAGCGCGAGCGCCTGGCGCTCACCGGCGCGCTGGACCTCCTCGGAGTGGTCGCCCAGCGAGTCGAAGGCCGCGAACGCGACGCCGATCGTGACCACAGGGCCGATGACCGTCGAGCAGGATCGCCGCGAGCAGCTTGGCCCGGATCGTCACGTGCGCACCTTCCCAGTTCCGTCAAGCGGATATCGTCCGCGCCAGCCCGTGATCGTCTTCGTCATCCTCGGACACACGCCGCTGGTGCTGCTCGTCTGCCTGCTCGGGCTGCTCTACCTGAGCTGGGTCGACCTGCGCAACGAGGAGCTGGAGCCGCAGGTCAAGCTCTGGTGGGGGCTGCTCGTGCTGCTGACGCACGTGCTCGGATACCTGGCGCTGCGGATCTGGCTGGCGCTCAGGCGCCGGCGCGACGACGCGCGTCGTCCAGCCTGACGAGCTTCACCGCCAGCTCCAGCGCCAGCAGGTCCTCGCCGTCGAGCTTCAGTTCCGTGACGCGCTCGATCCGCGCGAGCCGCTGGCGCAGCGTGTTCGGGTGGATGTAGAGCGTGCGCGCCGTGTCGGCCACCGAGCGGCGCCGCGCGAGGTACTCCTCGAGCGTGTCGAGCAGCGCGGTGCGGCGCTGGCGGTCGTGCGCCAGCAGCGCCTCGACCGCGGTCCAGTGGCGGTCGCGCGGCGACTCCTCCAGGCGCAGGTCGACGAGGTACTTGTAGGCGCCGAGCTGCTCGTAGCCGAGCGCGCCGCCATCCGGCTTCAGCGTCAGCGCGATCTGCGCCGCCCGCTGCGCCTCGCGCAGCGCCTGGCGGCTCTCGGCGATCCCGCGCCCGGGTCCGCTGACGCCGAGCACGACGTGCTCGGCGGCGGCGACCGCGTCGCACGCCTCGATCACGCGGCTCGGCGGCGCCCGTCGTGCCGGGCAGCAGCACGACCGCGCGCAGGCTGTCGCGGCCGGCGTCGAAGAAGCCGGTCTGGTCGCGGCCCGCGCAGGCGCGCGCCGAGCCGCGTGGCGACGGCGTCCCAGTCGGCGCTCGTGCCGGCCGCCGGCTCGCCGTGGAGGAAGACGTGCGGGCGCGCGAGGTCGCAGCCCGGCGGCGCGGCGCCCCGCACCGCGCTCGTCGCCGGCACGCTCGGCGAGCGCGTCGAACATGTCCTTGACGCGGTCGCGCGCGGTCAGGCGCGCGATCAGCTCCGCGCGCTCGAGCCCCATCGCGGTCTGGTCGGCGAGCGCGCGCAGCAGCTCCTCGTCGCCGGCCCCGAAGCGGCGCGGGCGCAGCACGCAGAGCAGGCCGAGCTGCTCGTCGGATGCCACGACCGGGGTCGTCAGCAGCGCGGCTCCCTCGTGGTCGGGCCAGAGGTCGCGGCTGGAGCCGCCGTGGCGGCCGCGCGCGAGCAGCTCGAGCAGCAGCGCGCCGCCCTGCGGCCGCGGGCCGGGCGCCTGCGGCGGATCGGACGCGGCGAGCCGCAGCTCGCTGCCGCCGGGCTCGAGCCGGAAGAGCTGGCAGAGGTCGGCGTGCAGCAGCGCGCGCGCGCCCGCGGTCGCCGCCGCATGCAGGCGCTCGTGCCGCGTCGCGGCGGCGAGCTGCTGCGAGACCTCGGCGAGCTGGGTGAGCGCGGCGACGCGCTCGCGCGCCTCCTCGTAGAGCTGCGCGTCCTCGATCGCGCCGCCGACGAGCGTCGCCGTGTGCGTGAGCAGCTCGACGTCCTCCTCGGTGAACTCGCGCGGCGCGGCGGTGTGCAGCACGATCACGCCGATCACGTCCCCGGCGCGCGACGTCACCGGGACCGCCGCCATCGACTGCCAGCGCTCCTCCTCGAGCTCAGGGAAGTACTTCATGCGCGGGTCGTGCAGTGCGGAGTCGCGGATCAGCGCCGCCTGCTTCTCGCGCGCGACCCAGCCGGTCACGCCCTCCCCGAGCTCCATCTCGATCTGCCCGACGAACTTGCTGTGCACCGGCGAGGCCGCGCGCAGCAGCAGGCGGTCGGATTCCACGAGGTAGATCAGGCACGCGTGGCAGCCCGTCGCCTCGGTCGCGATGTCCACGACGCCGGCCAGCACCTCGTCGATCTCCAGCGTCGAGAAGACGGTGCTGATGACCGCGCGCAGCGTGACCGCCTCGTCGGACGTGCCTATGTGCACATCGCACACTCTAATCCCCGCAGGTCCGGTCACGGAAGCCATTGCTGGCCGCCCGCGGAGCGCGGCTATATCAGGGTCACCATGGCCATCGAGACGTCTCCCTCCGCGGACCAGCTCCGCGCCGAGCTCGACGAACGCGGCGTCGAGTTCGTCTTCGCCCAGTTCGTCGACATGCACGGCAAGCCGAACGCCAAGCTGGTGCCGGTGGCGCACCTGGACGGGCTGCTCTCCGACGGCGCCGGATTCGCGGGCTTCGCGGCCGGCGACATCGGCCAGGGACCGCACGATCCCGACATCGCGGCGATGCCGGACGCGACGACGCTGACCCACCTGCCGTGGAAGCCGGAGATCGCGCGCTTCGCCTGCGACGTCACAGTCGAGGGCGAGCCGTGGCCGTTCTGCCCGCGCACGATCCTGCGCAACCAGCTCGCGCGCGCCGCCGAGCTGGGCTACGCGTTCAAGATGGGCTGCGAGCTGGAGTACTTCCTCGTGCGCAAGCGCGAGGACGGCGGGATCGAGCTCGCCGACCCGCTCGACGACCTCGACCAGCCCTGCTACGACATGCGCGCGCTGACGCGCTCGCTCGGCTTCGTCACGGACGTCGCGCGGCACGTCACGGCGCTCGGCTGGGACAACTACGCGACCGACCACGAGGACGCGAACGGCCAGTTCGAGCAGAACTTCGCCTTCGACGACGCGCTCGTCTCGTGCGACCGCGCGATCTTCTTCCGCTACATGGTCGAGTCGCTCGCGCAGGAGCGCGGGCTGATCGCGACGTTCATGCCGAAGCCGTTCGCGCACCTGACCGGCAACGGCTGCCACATGCACATGAGCCTGTGGGACGGCGAGCGCAACCTCTTCGACGTCGATCCGTCCGACGACCCGCGCGGGCTCGGGCTCACGAAGCAGGGCTACCACTTCATCGCCGGCCTGATGGCGCACGCGAAGGCCTACATCGCGGTCACCGCGCCGACGGTCAACTCCTACAAGCGGCTGAAGGTCGGCGACCCGCGCTCGGGCGCGACATGGGCGCCGGTGTACGTCTCCTACGCCTACAACAACCGCACCCAGATGCTGCGGATCCCGGGCCCGGGCAGGGTCGAGGACCGCACCGTCGACGGCTCCTGCAATCCCTATCTCGCGGCGACCGTGCTGCTCGCGGCCGGGCTGGACGGGATCGAGCGCGAGCTCGACCCGGGCGACCCGAACACGCTGAACCTGTACGAGTCCAGCGCGGACCGAGCGCGCAGAGCTGGGGATCGACACGCTGCCGGAGAACCTGCTCGACGCGACGCGCGAGCTCGAGCGCGACGACGTGCTGCGGCGAGCGCTCGGCCGCACGCGCGACGGCGACTACCTCGACTACTTCGTCGAGTGCAAGCGGCGCGAGGTGCAGGCCGCGCACGAGCAGATCACGGATTGGGAGCTCAACCGCTACCTGCAGCTCTTCTGAGCGATGTGCGGGATCGTCGGCCTGTTCGCGAAGTCGCCCGACGTCGAGCTGCGGCTCGGCGCGCTGCTGGGCGAGATGCTGACCCAGCTCGCCGACCGCGGGCCGGACTCGGCGGGCATGGCGCTGTACCGCGAGCCGGCGGCGCTGGGCTCGACGAAGCTGTCGCTGTTCTCGGCCGACCCGCGCGAGGACTGGGCGGCGCTCGGCGACGCCACCGTGCACGCCAGCCATGCGGTGGTCGAGCTCGAGGGCGCCGCGGACGCGGTCGTGGCGCGCGTGCGCGCCGAGTTCCCGCACCTGCGCGTGATGAGCGCCGGCGACCGGATCGAGATCTTCAAGGAGGCGGGAAATCCGCGCGAGTTCGTCGAGCGCTTCGGCCTGGCGGGCATGGCGGGCTCGCACGGGCTCGGCCACACGCGCATGGCGACGGAGAGCAAGGTCACGACCGAGGGCGCGCACCCGTTCTCGACCGGCCTCGACCTGTGCCTGGTCCACAACGGGTCGCTCTCGAACCACAACCGGCTGCGCCGGATGCTGCGGCGCGAGGGGATCTCCTTCCAGACCGAGAACGACACCGAGGTCGCCGCGGGCTTCCTGGAGTGGCGGCTGCGCGAGGGCGACGCGCTGCAGGCGGCGCTCGAGCGCTGCCTGGTCGAGCTCGACGGCTTCTACACGTTCGCGGTCGGCACGGCCGACGGCTTCGCCGTGCTGCGCGATCCGATCGCCTGCAAGCCGGCGGTGATGGCCGAGAACGACGACTGGGTGGCGATGGCGTCGGAGTACCGCGCGATCGCGGTCCTGCCGGGCGCCGACGCCGCCGAGGTCTGGGAGCCCGAGCCGGCGCGCGTGTACTCGTGGGAGCGGGCGAAGGTCTGATGGCGGTCGCCGACGTCACCGAGTCGGTCGACCTCGCCGTCACGCCGCTGCGAGACCTCAACCGCCGCCTGCACGAGCGCGACGTGCCGCCGCGCTGGCGCGTCGCGCACCCGAGCGGAGCGCACGCCGTCGCGGTCGGGATCGACGCCGAGATCGAGGTCGACGTCGACGGGCACGTCGGCTACTACTGCGCCGGGATGAACAAGCGCGCGACGGTGCGCGTGCACGGCAACGCGGGCGTCGGGCTGGCGGAGAACATCATGTCCGGGACCGTGGTCGTCGACGGCTACGCCGGCCAGTCGTGCGCGGCGTCCGGGCGCGGCGGGCTGGTGATCGTGCGCGGCGACGCGTCAGCGCGCTGCGGGATCTCGATGAAGGGCGTGCAGATCGTCGTCGAGGGCTCGGTCGGGCACATGAGCGCGTTCATGGCGCAGAAGGGCGCGCTCGTCGTCTGCGGCGACGCGGGCGAGGCGCTCGGCGACTCGATCTACGAGGCGCGGCTCTACGTGCGCGGGAAGGTCGCCTCGCTCGGCTCCGACTGCGTCGAGAAGGAGCTGCGCGCCGAGCACTCCGCCGAGCTGGCGGAGCTGCTCGCACGGGCGGGCGTCGACGCCGACCCGGGCGCGTTCCGCCGCTACGGCTCGGCCCGGCGGCTGTACAACTTCGACGTCGACAACGCGGGCGCCTACTAGTGGGCCCTCCCAACGGCTGGCATCCGGGGCTGCGCGAGTCCGCGACGTTCGACCGCAACGCGATCGCCGAGATCCAGCGCGCGGCGCGCGAGGGCATCTACGACATCCGCGGCTGGGGCGCCAAGCGCCGCCTGCCGCACTTCGACGACCTGCTCTTCCTCGGCGCGTCGGTCTCGCGCTATCCGCTCGAGGGCTACCGCGAGCGCTGCGCGACCGACGTCGTGCTCGGCGACCGCCACGCGACGAGGCCGCTCGAGCTCGCGATCCCGATCACGATCGCGGGGATGAGCTTCGGCGCGCTCTCGGCGCCGGCCAAGGAGGCGCTCGGGCGCGGCGCGACCGCGATGGGCACCGCGACGACCACCGGCGACGGCGGCATGACCGAGGAGGAGCGCGGGCACTCGGCGACGCTCGTCTACCAGCTGCTGCCCTCCCGCTACGGCATGAACCCCGACGACCTGCGCCGCTGCGACGCGATCGAGGTCGTCGTCGGCCAGGGCGCCAAGCCGGGCGGCGGCGGGATGCTGCTGGGGCAGAAGATCTCCGACCGCGTGGCCGAGATGCGCGACCTGCCGATGGGGATCGACCAGCGCTCGGCCTGCCGCCATCCCGACTGGACCGGGCCCGACGACCTCGAGATCAAGATCGGCGAGCTGCGCGAGATCACCGACTGGGAGAAGCCGATCTTCGTCAAGATCGGGGCCTCGCGCACGTACTACGACGTCGCGCTGGCGGTCAAGGCGGGCGCCGACGTGATCGTGCTCGACGGCATGCAGGGCGGCACCGCCGCGACGCAGGAGGTCTTCATCGAGCACGTCGGGATCCCGATCCTGGCCGCGATCCCGCTCGCCGTCGAGGCGCTCCAGGAGCTCGACATGCACCGCCGCGTGCAGCTCGTCGTCTCCGGCGGCATCCGCACGGGCGCCGACGTCGCGAAGGCGCTCGCGCTCGGCGCCGACGCCGTCTCGATCGGCGTCGCCGCGCTGATCGCGCTCGGCGACAACTCGCCCGCGCTCGACTCCGAGTACGCCGCGATCGGCTCGGCCGCCGGCTACTACGACGACTGGCACGCCGGCCGCGACCCGGCCGGCATCTCGACCCAGGACGACGACCTGGCCGCGCGCTTCGACCCCGAGCTGGGCGGCCGGCGGCTCGCCAACTACCTGCGCACGCTCACGCTCGAGACGCAGACGCTCGCGCGCGCCTGCGGCAAGTCGCACGTGCACAACCTCGAGCCGGAGGACCTCGTCGCGCTGACGGTCGAGGCCGCAGCGATGGCACGCGTCCCGCTCGCCGGCACCAGCTGGATCCCCGGCGCTTGAACGGTGCCGGCCCCTTACGTCGTCTTGACGATCATCACCGAGCAGGGCGCGTTGTGCGAGACGGAGTTCGGCACGCTGCCGAGCAGCTTGCGCTGCATGCCCTTGTTGCCGATCACGAGCACGTCGGCGTCGTTGCTCTCCGCCAGCTCGACGAGGATCTTGGCGGGATCGCCCTCGCGCGCCTCGCTCGCCCAGCGCAATCCCTTCTGCTCGGCGCGCTCCTCGCACTCGCGCAGCGTCGCGTCGACGTCCTCGGCCGGGTTGATCGTCCACTGCAGGTCCTCCGGCGCGTCGCGCGCCTCGCGCGTGAGGCGAGACTCGCGCACCGGCACGTAGGCGGAGATGAAGACGATCCGCGCCTCGTAGCGGAACGCCATCTCGATCGCGAACTCGACCGCCTTGTCCGCCGTTCCGGACCCGTCCGTGCCGACCGCCACCGTTTGAACCATCCGGGCCTCCATGAGAGGGTTGCCAGGTACCGAGAACCGCGAACTGGAGCATATGGTGCAAGGCCCAGGCACGGCCCCGCTCTCGCTCGACGCGCAGGCGATGCGCGAGATGGGCTACCGGACCGTGGACCTGCTCGTAGAGCGAGTGGCCGGGCGCGGGTCACGGCTACCCGGCGGACGTCGTCGCGGTCGAGCCGCTACGCCTGCTCGTACTCACGCCGGGCACGCTCCGCGAGCTCATGCTCCGCGACCCCGCCTTCGCCGCGACCGTCCGCGCCGCCGTCGAGGAGCGACTCGCCGCCGTCTGACAGCCGCTGGCGCACGAGCGCGTCGGCCGCCTCCCGCGTGCGGGCGTGGCCGGTCACGGCGGAGAGGAAGTCCGCGCGGTCGAGCGCGAGCAGCAGCCCGGGGCCGACGGCGACGACGGTCGCGTTGCGCGGCGCGGCGCGCAGCAGCGCCAGCTCGCCGAAGAAGCCGCCGGGGCCCATCGCCCCGCGCCAGCCGGAGCTCTTCGAGAGCGCCACCTCGCCCTCGGCGACGAGGTAGCAGCGGTCGCCCGGGTCGCCCTCCCGGACGATCACGCTCGCCGGCGTCGACGGTCACCGCGTCCAGCCGCGCGGCCAGCGTCTCGATCGTCGCGATCGGCAGCGGCGAGAAGATGCCGAGCCCGCGCAGCAGTGCGAACTCGCGCTCCGGGATCGGGACCGAGGCCTCGAGCCGCGCCAGCGGGCGCCCGGTCGCGAGCGTCAGCACGGCGATCGTGCCGGCGGTGGCGAACAGCGCGCCTTCGATGCCGAGCAGACCGACGGCGGCGGCCCCGAGCACAGACCCGACCGCGGTCGTGACGACGTACGTGCTCTCGACCACGCCGAACACGCGCCCGAGCACGTCGTCGGACGCGAGCCGCTGGGTCAGCGTCAGCCCGGCCACCTCGATCAGCGCGTAGCCGATGCCGAGCACGACCAGCAGCACGAGCGCCGGCGCGACAGCCTGCCAGCTCGCGATACCCGCCAGAGCGACTCCGGCGAGCAGGCAGCCGCCGCCGACGCCGGATGCGAGCCGCCCGCCGCCGAGCAGCGCGACAGCCGCGGCGCCGCCCGCGATGCCGCCGACGCCCCAGGCCGCGTTGAGCCAGCCGACGCCGGCCGCGCCGGCGTCGAGCACGTCGAGCGCGACGACCACGACGAGCACGTCGATCGCGCCCTCGGCCAGGGTGGTGACCGCGAGCGTGCCGACGACCAGCCGCAGCCCGCGATCGGCGAGCACCGTGCTGAACCCGGCCAGCACCTCCACGCGGAGTCGCGCGCCTTCGCGCGCCTCGCGGTGCGGCGGCGGCGCGTCGCGCGCGAGCCGGCAGTAGCGGCAGGGAGGCGACCAGGAACGCGACGGCGGTCGCGGCGAAGCCGGCGATGACGCCCGGCCCGGCCACGAGCGCGCCGCCCAGCAGCGCACCGGCGCAGAAGCCGGCGCTGTCGATCCCGCTCGACGCCGCGTTCGCGGCGGCGAGCTGCTCGGGCGACCGCGCCAGCAGCGGCAGCAGCGACGCCTGCGCCGGCTTGGCCGCGGTGCACGCGATCGTCTGCACCGCCGCCAGCACCAGCACGAGCGCGAGCGATGCGTCGAGCGCCACGGCCGCGACGATCAGGACGAGCGCGAGCGCGCGCACCAGCGTCGCGCCGAGCAGCAGGTCGCGGCGCGACCGCCGGTCGGCGAGCAGGCTCGTGAACGGCGCCGTGAGGCCCGCCGGGAGCATGCGCGCGAGCGCGGCCAGGCCGACCGCGGTCGCGCCGCCCTCGTCGAACGCGTAGATCGCGAGCACGACGAAGAACGTCCAGTTGCCGAGCGCGGCGGCCGCCCACGCCGCCTGCACGCGCCGCAACTCGGGCGTCGCGAGCGCAGCGCGCAGCGTGGCGATCCCGGCACGAAGCGGCTTCACCGGCCGACACTACCGGGGTCCAGCGCCGGCGGGGCCGGTGCGAGCTAGCCTCAGGGGCGATGGCGATCGACGAGGACAAGGACTTCACCGACCTCTCGGTGGCGCCGGTCGTCGGCCCGGACGATCCGCGCCGCTTCACCGACTCCGGCATCGAGGTCAAGCCGCTCTACACCGCCGACGACGTGGCGGACGGGCTGGAGGAGCGGCTCGGCGAGCCCGGCGAGCACCCGTTCACGCGCGGCCCGCACCGCGAGATGTACCGCAAGCAGCTCTGGACGATGCGCCAGTACGCCGGCTACGCGTCGGCGAAGGAGTCCAACGAGCGCTACAAGTACCTGCTCGCGCACGGGTCGACCGGCCTCTCGATGGCGTTCGACCTGCCGACGCAGCTCGGCCTGGACTCCGACGACCCGCGCTGCCTCGGCGAGGTCGGCCGCACCGGCGTCGCGATCGACACGCTCGACGACATGCGCACGGCGTTCGACGGGATCCCGCTCGACGAGGTCTCCACCTCGATGACGATCAACGCGCCCGCCGCGGTGCTGCTGCTGCTCTACCAGCTCGTCGGCGAGGAGCAGGGCGTCGCGCCGGAGAAGCTGCGCGGCACGGTCCAGAACGACATCCTCAAGGAGTACATCGCGCGCGGGAACTTCATCTACCCGCCCGTGCCGTCGATGCGCCTGACGACCGACCTGTTCGCCTACTGCGCGGAGCACATCCCGCGCTGGAACACGGTCTCGATCTCCGGCTACCACTTCCGCGAGAAGGGCTGCTCGGCCGTCCAGGAGGTCGCCTTCACGCTCGCGAACGGGATGGCGTACGTGCAGGCGGCGATCGACGCGGGCCTGGCGGTCGACGACTTCGCGCCGCGGCTCGCCTTCTTCTTCAACGGCCACAACAACGTCTTCCAGGAGGTCGCCAAGTTCCGCGCCGCGCGGCGGATCTGGGCCGAGGCGATGCGCGACCGCTTCGGCGCGACGGACCCGAAGGCGATGATGATCCGCTTCCACACGCAGACCGGCGGCGTCACGCTGACCGCGCAGCAGCCGGTCAACAACGTCGTGCGCGTCGCGCTGCAGGCGTTCGCGGCGGTCTGCGGCGGCACGCAGTCGCTGCACACGAACGGCTACGACGAGGCGCTCGCGCTGCCGACCGAGCGCGCCGCCAAGCTCGCGCTGCGCACGCAGCAGATCATCGCCCACGAGTCCGGCGCCGCCGACACCGTCGACCCGTTCGCCGGCTCCTACTTCGTCGAGGCGCTGACCGACGAGGTCGAGAGCCGCGCCCGCACGCTGATCGACCGCGTCGACGAGCTCGGCGGCTCGGTCGAGGCGATCGCGTTCATCAAGGGGGAGATCGAGGAGTCGGCCTTCGGCTACCACGAGCGCTACCGCACCGGCCAGGACGTCGTCGTCGGCGTGAACAAGTACGTCGAGGAGGACGCCGAGGTCGAGGAGATCCTGCGCGTCGACCCCGAGGCCGAGCGCGCCCAGCTCGAGCGGCTGGCGGCGTTCAAGGCCGGCCGCGACCAGGCGCTCGCCGACCGGCGGCTCGAGGAGCTGCGGGCCGCCTGCCGCGGCGACGAGAACCTGCTGCCGCCGATCCGCCAGGCGCTCAAGGACTCCTGCTCGCTGGGCGAGGTCTGCGGCGCGATGCGCGCCGTCTTCGGCGACTACCAGCCGACGGCGTGAGGCATGTGCAGACCTGACACCGGTGTCTAGGGAAGGGAACCACGCCCGGCGGGCGAAGCACTTCCTCGATGGAAGCCAAGCGCACGCTCGTCAAGAGCCCGCCCGAGCTGTGGGCGGAGCTGTCAGACATGGCCGCGCTCGCCCGCCACCTGGGCGAGTTCGGCGAGATCCGCATCACCCGCACGGAGCCTGAGTCGGTCGTCGAATGGGAGGCGGAGCTCGCCTCCGGCTCCGTGCGGCTGGAGCCGTCCGGGTGGGGCACGACGGTCACGCTCACGGCGCTGCCCGTGATGCTGGACCCGCCCCCGCCCGAGCCCGAGCCCGAGCCCGAGCCCGAGCCCGAACCGCCGCGACCCGGGCTTCTGGGCGCGGATGTTCCGGCGCCGCGCGCCCGAGCCCCCGCCGCCCGCGGCTCCGCCGCCCCCGCCGCCCGACCCCGATCCGCTGCCGGCGATCGAGGCGGCGACCGGCGCGGCGGTGCTGTCCAACGCGCTCGACGCGCTCGGCGCCGCGCACCACCGCCCGTTCTCGCGCTGACAACCGGCGCGTCCGCCCGCCGTCCGCGCCATGATCGGCGCATGCCGCTCCGTGCCGGAATCCTGACTCTCGCGATCCTGCTGCTCGCCGCCGCCCCGGCGCGTGCGGCGTTCGACGTCACCGCGTTCGAGCTGACGCCCTCCTCGACGGCCGCCGGCGCGCACGCCGACGTGACGATCGCGACGTCGTTCACGCCGTACGACATGGCGAATCCGCCGCAGCGGCCGCGCACGGTCGTGTTCCACCTGCCGCCCGGGCTCGCCGGCGACCCGTTCGCGACGCCGCGCTGCAGCGAGGCCGACTACCGCGCCGACGCCTGCCCGGCGGCGTCGAGGATCGGCTCCGTCGAGGTCCAGGCGACCGCGATCATCGCCGCTGCTGCCGGTGCCGCAGACGGCCACCGGCGATCTCTACAACCTCGATCCCGCCGGCCCCGAGCCCGCTCGGCTCGGCGCCGTGATCCGGCCGACCGGCGGCCTGCTCGGCAAGCTGTTCGTGCCGACGACGATCGACGCGCGCGCGACCGACGGCGGGCTGGACTCGGTCGTCGCCGACCTGCCGACGGAGCTCGGCGGCATCCAGCTCTACACGGAGCGGATGGCGTTCACGCTGCAGGGCCGCCCGGCGGGCGGGACGGGCCCGTTCATGCGCAACCCGACGTCGTGCAATCCCGCGACGACCACGGTGGAGGCGACGCCCTACGGCGAGCCGGCCACGACCGTGTCGAAGACGAGCGCGTTCACGCCGACCGAGTGCGGCGCGCTCGCGTTCGAGCCGCACATCGGCGGCACCGTGGGCGCGCGCGGCTTCACCGCGCGCCAGGCCAAGCCGCCCGTCACCACCGTGATCACCCAGGGCGCCGAGCAGGCCGGCCAGTCCTCCGCGACGGTGACGCTGCCGCCGATCGTCGGCCCGGACCTCGCGCAGCTCAGCCGCGCGTGCGCGGCTCGAGCAGGCGGCCGCCCGCGCGTGCCCGGACAGCGCGAAGGTCGGCAGCGTGACCGCGGGCACGCCGCTGCTGGCGGCGCCGCTCACCGGCAGCGTCTACCTCGTCTCGCGCGGGCCCGGCGCGCTGCCCGGGCTGACGATCCAGCTCGCCGACCCGATCCCGCTGCGGCTCGACGGCGTCGTCGCGCTCACCCCGCAGGGCCTGAAGACGACGTTCACCGGGCTGCCGGACGTGCCGCTCGCCGCCTTCCGGCTCGACCTCGCCGGCGGACCCGGCGGCGCGTTCATGCTCGCCTCCGACCTCTGCGCCGCGCCGCAGCCGTGGTCAGCGCCGCGTTCGCGGCCCACTCCGGCGCACAGTTCTCCGAGAGCAGGCCGATGACGGTCGCCGGCTGCACGCCGCCGCCGGCGGTGTCGGCGAAGATCACGCGCCTGCGCACGGGCAAGCCGACCGTGCGGCTGTCCGTCGCGGCGGCGGACGGCGCGCCGGGGCTGCGCAGGTGCGGCTGCTGCTCCCGAACGCGCTGCGGGCGAAGCCCAAGCGCGCGCGGCGCGGCGCGCGGGCGAAGGCCGGCGCCGTCGCGGCTGCCCGCGGGCTGCGATCAAGCTCACGCGTGACGGCGAGCTGCGGGTCGCGCTGCCCGAGGGGACGCGCACGCTCGGCGCGACGCTGTCGAAGGGCGCCGTGCGCGTCGGCCGCAAGCTGCGGCGCAAGCGCAAGCCGAAGCGCCTCAGGCTGCGCGTGCTGGTGCGCGACGCCGACGGCTCGCGGCCCGCGGTGACGTTGAAGGTCCGGCCGCGGCGACGCTGAGCCGCGCATAGACTCCGGCGGCGATGCGCGAGAAAGCCCTCGAGACGAACGAAGAGAAGCTCGCCCGGCTGCAGGAGCTGCGCGACGCCGCGATCCACCACGCCTCCGAGAAGGCGGTGGAGAAGCAGCACGCGAAGGGCAAGTACACGGCCCGCGAGCGGATCGAGAAGCTGCTCGACCCGGGCTCGTTCCAGGAGCTCGACACCTACGTGCGCCACCGCACGCACGAGTTCGAGATGGACAAGTCGCGCCCCTGGGGCGACGCGGTGGTGACCGGGCACGGGACGATCGACGGCCGCCGCGTGTGCGTGTTCAGCCAGGACTTCACGGTCTTCGGCGGCTCGCTCGGCGAGGTCATGAGCGAGAAGATGTGCAAGGTGATGGACCTGGCCGCCAGGATCGGCTGCCCGGTCATCGGCATCAACGACTCCGGCGGCGCGCGCATCCAGGAGGGCGTCGTCTCGCTCGGCGCCTACGGCGACGTGTTCGTGCGCAACGTGCAGTGCTCCGGCGTGATCCCGCAGATCAGCCTGATCATGGGCCCGTGCGCGGGCGGCGCCGTCTACTCCCCCGCCATGACGGACTTCATCCTCATGGTCAAGGAGACGTCGCACATGTTCATCACCGGCCCCGACGTGATCAAGACGGTCACGGGCGAGGAGGTCGAGTTCGAGGAGCTCGGCGGCGCGATGAGCCACAACTCCAAGTCGGGCGTCGCGCACTTCGCGTTCGACGACGAGGACCACTGCCTCGAGGACACGCGCTACCTGCTCTCGTTCCTGCCGCAGAACAACCTCGAGTCGCCGCCGCGCGTGCAGCCGTCCGACGACCCGGCGCGGATGGACGCCGAGCTCGACACGGTCGTCCCCGACAGCCCGAACAAGCCCTACGACATGCGCGACGTCGTGCGCCTGACCGTCGACGACGGCGAGTTCCTCGAGGTCCAGGAGCACTTCGCGGCGAACATCATCTGCGGCTTCGCGCGCCTGAACGGCTGGACCGTCGGCGTCGTCGGCAACCAGCCGCGCGCGATGGCCGGCGTGCTCGACATCGACGCGTCGGTCAAGGCCGCGCGCTTCGTGCGCACCTGCGACGCCTTCAACATCCCGCTGCTGACGCTCGTCGACGTGCCGGGCTTCCTGCCCGGCACGACGCAGGAGTGGGGCGGGATCATCCGCCACGGCGCGAAGCTGCTCTACGCCTACACCGAGGCGACGGTGCCGAAGCTCACGCTGATCACGCGCAAGGCCTACGGCGGCGCCTACGACGTCATGGCCTCCAAGCACATGCTCGCCGACTTCAACTTCGCCTGGCCGAGCGCCGAGATCGCGGTGATGGGGCCGGAGGGCGCGGTCAACATCATCCACCGCCGCGACATCGCCGGCTCACCGACGCCGGAGGAGCGGCGCGGCAAGCTGATCGACGACTACAAGGCGCGCTTCGCCAACCCGTACTCGGCGGCCGAGCGCGGCTACATCGACGACGTGATCGTGCCGCACGAGACGCGGCCGAAGCTGATCACCGCGCTCGAGACGCTGCGCACCAAGCGCGTCCAGGGGCCCAAGCGCAAGCACGGGAACATCCCGCTCTGATCACCACCGCGCGAGCTTCCAGACCTCGGGCTGAGGCTCGCCCTCCGCGCCGACCTCGGCGAAGATCGTGACCGCGCGCTTGAGCTGCTCCATCGCCTCCTCGGGCCGCCGGCGGCGTGCAGCAGGTCCGCGAGGTTGTTGTGCAGCGCGGCCTCGCGGTGGCGGTCGCCCTGGGCGGCGCAGAGTCGCAGCGCCGTGCGCGTGAGCTCGAGCGCGCGCTCGAGCTCGCCGCGCGCGCGATGGGCGAGCGCGAGGTTGTTGAGCGCGGCGACACGGGCGCTCTGGTCGCCCGTCTCCTCGGCGATCGCGAGGCTGCGCCCCAGATGGTCGAGCGCCTCGCCGGCGGCGCCGTCGCTCGTGGCGAGCGCTCCGAGCAGGTTGTGCGCCTGGCCGAGCGCGCGCAGGTCGCCCGCCGCCTCCGCGAGCGCGCGAGCCCGCTCCGCGAGCTCGGCCGCACGTAGCCCGGTCGCCGCCGTCGCGCTCGGTCAGCGAGAGGTCCGCGTAGATGTGGGCGCGGATCGCCGCGTCGTCCTCCGCCGCCGCGGCCAGAGCGGCCTCGAAGTGGCTGCGGGCCAGCGACCAGTCGCCGCGCCGGTGATGGACCTGGCCGAGCCGATGCTCGATCGCCGCCAGCTCCTCCGGCGCGCAGTCCGCGGCCGCCGTCTCGTAGGAGGCGAGCGCTCCGGCGTAGTCGCCCTCGAGCGTCTGCAGCTCGCCGATCGCCGCGTGCAGCTCCGCGCGACGCGGGTATCCGAGTGCGCGCGCCGCCTGCCCGTGCTCGATCGCCTCCGCGTTGGCGAACAGCGCCCGCGCGTCCGCCAGCGCGCGCCAGTACTGCTCGGCGGCCTCGGAGTCGCGGCCCGCGAGTCGCAGGTGGCGCGCGATCGCCGCAGCAGGACCGCCGAGCGCGTCGGCGACGCGGCCATGCAGGAGGCGGCGGCGGGCGAGCCCGGTCTGCTCGTAGACCAGCGCTCGCAGCCGCTCGTGGGCGAAGTCGTAGTCGAAGCTCCCCTCGCGGATCAGCCCTCCTCCGACGAGCTCCTCGAGCGCCGCGACCGTCTCCTCGTCGCCGCGGCCGCTGGCGGCGCGCACGATGCCGACGTCGAACGAGCGCCCGATCACCGCGGCGGCCGCGAGGATCTGGCGGCCGGTCTCGCTGACGGAGCCCAGGCGCGCCAGCAGCAGCTCGCGCGCGCCCGCGGGCAGCGGCCACGCCGGGTCGGCGCCGAGCGTGTTCAGGTACTCGACCAGCAGGAACGGCAGCCCTTCCGTCTCCTCGTAGAGCCTCTCGGCCAGCCCCGCGTCGACGGACGGCCGGGCCGCGCGCAACAGCTCGCCGACCTCGTCCTCGCTCAGGCGTTCGAGCCGGTGCGCCGGGCCCGCGTGCGCAGCGATCCGGCGCAGCGGATGATCGAACGGCGTCCGCCAGGTCAGGACCACGAGCAGTCCGCGGCCCGCGAGCCGCCGCAGCCCGTAGGCGAGCAGGCGGAGCGTCGCGTCGTCGGCCCAGTGCACGTCATCCACGAACAGCACCCCCGGTACGGGCCCGGACGCGGCGGCGGCGATCGTCGCCCAGACGCCGTCGAGGAAGCGCGCCTGGGCGGCCGGGCCGTCGAGCGGCGGCGGCGGTCCGGCGCTGATCTCTCCGAGCAGGCGCGCCGCCTCCGCGAGCGCGCGCTCCGGCACCGCCGCCGGCCAACCCTCGTCCTCGCGCAGCCGCCCGCGCAGTGCGTCGACCACCGGGCCGTAGGCCAGTGCGGCCTCCTCCTCGAAGGCGCGGCCCGCGAGCACCGCCGCGCCCCGCTCGCGCGCGTGCGCCAGCAGCTCCTCGGCCAGCCGCGTCTTCCCGATGCCCGGCTCGCCCTCGATCACGGCCACGCGACCGTCGCGCGCGATGCCCGCCCAGAGATCCAGCAGCGCCGCCCACTCATCCTCGCGGCCGACGAGCGGGGCGGCCGGCAGCGTCCGCCGGGCCTCGACGGGCGGCGCGCTCGGCGTCTCCAGCGTGCCCTCGCTGATCGCCTCGTAGAGCCTGGTCGTCTCGGTCAGCGGCGGCACCCCGAGCTCGCGCGAGAGCGTGCGCACGCATTCGCGATACTGCGCGATCGCGGCGGCGCGATCGCCCTGCGCGGCGTAGATCCGGATCAGCGCGCGGTGGGCCGGCTCGTGGAGCGGGTCGAGCTCGAGCCAGCGGCGGGCATGGGAGAGCTCCCCGGTCGCCTCGGTCAGACTCGCCAGCACCGCGGCCAGCTCGCGTCGCAGCGCGTCGGCCTCGCCACGCTGCCAGTCCTCGAAGGCCGGCGCATCGCGCAGCCCGAACCCCTCGAGGAACTCGCCGCGAAAGCGCTCGGCCGCGGCCTCCAACCGTCCCGCCGCGGCGTCGGCGCGGAAGCGATCGACGTCGATCTCGAGCCCGGGCCCGCGCACGAGCGCCACGTGATCGCGCGTCGCCTCGACCGCGTCCGCGCCGACGGCGCCGCGCAGCGCCGAGAGCGTGCGCCGCAGCGCGCCGCGCGCGTGCTCGGTGTCGTGCTCGGGCCAGAACAGCTCGGCCAGCACGTCGCGCGGCCGCGGGCGCTCGACCAGCGCCAGGTGGGCGAGCAGCGCCATCGCCTTGCGGGTGTCGAAGGCGACCGCGATCCCATCGTGCTCGACCCGCGGAGGGCCCGAGCAGCATCACCTTGACCGGCGCCACCTCCGGTCACCGTAACGATTCCCGGACGGGCGCGGGCGATCCTCGTCCGGAATGGAGAGCAACGGCTTGCGCCCGCAGCACCTGCCGGAAGAGAATCGGGCATGAGCCGGGAGCGGCCTGCGCGTGGACGCTGCTCGCGCTGTGGGCCGCGTCCACTGCCGTGACGCGTGGCGCTGTACGTCGCGCATGGCGAGAGCTGACGGACGCGCTGTCAGCCGCACTCGGCGCCCGCGGTGTTCGCCGCCGCCGGCGCGCTGCTCGCGGCCCGCCGGCCGGGCAATCCGATCGGCTGGCTGCTGTTGGCCGTCGCCCTGCTGCTCGCGTGCTCCGGGGTCGCTCGGGCGCTCTACATCGATGCGGCTGAGCGGCCCGCAGCCAGAGCTCTTCGCGCGGTCGCTCGTCTGGTACGAGACCTTGGCCTTCAGCGCCTGGTTGCGGCTGAGCGGGATCCTGATCCCGCTGCTGTTCCCGGACGGACGGCTCCAGTCGCGGCGCTGGCGCGGCTTCGCATGGCTGAGCGCGGCCGCCGTCGCGGTCGACGAGCCCTTGGCCAGGGGTTCGGGAGCGCCGCCCTGGAGTTCGGCAACGACCGCTCGGTGGCCAATCCGTTCAGGATCCCCGGCCCGGTCGGCGACGCGCTGGAGCCGCTCGGGGCCGCCGGCGTCCCGCTGTTCACGCTCGTCTTCGTCGGCGCGCTCGGCGGCCTGGCGCTGCGGCTGCGGCGATCGGCCGGTGTCGAGCGCCAGCAGATGAAGTGGCTCGCTTCCGCGCTCGGCCGTGCTCCTCGCCGGACTCGTAGCCGCGGGCGGCGGCTCACTCGCCGGGATCGACCCGCTCGGGTTCGCGGGCATGGTGGCTGTTCCTGCTGGCACTCGTCTGCGGGTTGCCGCTGGCGATCGGCGTCGCCGTCCTGCGCTACCGGCTCTACGACATCGACGTCGTCCTCAACCGCACGCTCGTCTACGGCGCGCTGACGGCTCACGCTGGGCGGCCACCTATCTCGCGCAGCGTGCTGCTGGTCGGGCTGGCGGTCGGCGAGTCCGACCTCGCCGATCGCGGCGTCGACGCTGGCGGTCGCGGCGCTGTTCCGTCCCGCACGCGCGCGCATCCAGGCCGCCGTGGACCGCCGCTTCTACCGCCGCCGCTACGACGCCGGCGCAGACGCTCGCGGCATTCAGCGCGCGGCTGCGCGACGAGCTCGACCTCGAGGCGCTGGGCGACGACCTGCGCGGCGTCGTGCGCGAGACCGTCGCAGCCGGCGCACGTGTCGCTGTGGCTGCGGGAGACGCGATGAGCGGCTCGGGCTTCCACCCGCGCTGGCCTGGGCTCTGGCGCGCACTGGCGCTCGCGCTGCTGGCGTCGCGGCGCCCTCGATCAGCTTCCGCGTGATGTCGGCCCGTCCGTCTTCATCGTGGCGCTGGCGCTCACGTTCTCGGTGGTGGGCGCCCTGATCGCGTCGCGCCATCCGGGCAACGCGATCGGCTGGATCTTCCTCGCCGTCGCGGTCGCCACAGGCCTCACGGGCGTGGCCGGCGCATACGCCGAGCGCTGGCTCGGCGGCGCGCGGCGGGTCTCAGGCCCTCGGGGAGACCGCTGCCTGGTACGCGAGCCTCGCCTGGATCCCGTTCATCCTGGTCCCCTGCACCTTCCTCCTGCTGCTGTTCCCCGACGGTCGCCTGCCGTCGCGCCGCTGGAGATGGGTCGCGTGGTGCGCCGGCGCGGGAATCGCGGGCCTCTTCCTCACGGGCGGACTGCAGCCTGGCCCGTTGGAGGACTACCCACAGCTCGAGAACCCGTACGGGATCGAGAGCGCGCTGCTCGATCCCCTCATGGGGCTCGCGTTCTTCACGGTCCTGATCGGCATCGCCGGCTCGTCCGCGTCGCTCGTCGTCAGGTTCCGCCGCGCGCGGGGACAGTTGCGCCACCAGATCAAGTGGCTCGCACTGGCCGGAGCGTTGGCCGGGCTGATCATCCCGATCGCGCTCGCGGGCTCCGAGCTCTGGGGGCGAGATCGCCACCAACGTCGCGATGCATGCTCGGCCGTCCTGAGCCTGCCGCTCGCCGCCGCGATCGCGATCCTGCGCCACCGGCTCTACGACATCGACGTCGTGATCAACCGCACGCTGGTCTACGGCGCGCTGACGGCCATCCTGGGCGGCACCTATCTCGCGCTCGTGGTGCTGGCCGGGCTGGCGGTGGGCGAGTCCGACCTCGCGATCGCCGGCTCGACGCTCGCCGTCGCGGCGCTGTTCCGTCCCGCCCGCGCGCGCATCCAGGCCGCCGTGGACCGCCGCTTCTACCGCCGCCGCTACGACGCGGCGCAGACCCTGGAGGCGTTCAGCGCGCGCCGGCGCGACCAGATCGACCTCGAGGCGCTCGTGGACGACCTGCGCGGCGTCGTGCGCGAGACCGTCCAGCCCGCGCACGTGTCGCTCTGGCTGCGAGGTGACCGGTGACGCTCCGGCCTGCGCTCGCTTCGCGTGGATCGCCTGCGGTGCGACCGCGCCGCTCGCGGTCGCGCGCCTGGGGCTCGCGATCGCGGACCCGGAGTCTCCAGCTCCGCCAGTGGTGCTCTGGTGCCCGGCGGCGGGATTCCGCATGGCGGCCTTCGAAGCCCTGCGTCCTGCTGCTGCTCGGCGTGATCGGGGCGGTGGTGACGGCCCGGCAGCCGCGCAACGCCATCGGCTGGATCCTGTGTGCGATCCCGTTGTCGCTGGGATGCTGATCCTCGGAGCCACGTCTACTGGAGCCTCGCGCTGGAGCATCCCGCGCGGAAGTCGCGCCGCGGAGCTCGTGGCCTGGCTGTCCAGCTGGATCTGGATCCCCGCGTTCGTCTCCGCCGCTGACCCTGTTCCCGCTGCTGTTCCCGACGGGCCGCCCGCCCACGCGCCGCTGGCGCTGGGTGGCGCTGGGTGGCGATCGTCGTCCTGCGCCCGCGCTCTTCATCGGCACCGCCTTCGCGCCCGGGCCCCTGGACTCGAGGACTACCCGGCTCGACAACCCGCTCGGCAGCGAAGCGGGGCCTCGAGAAGCGGTCGGCGCGATCGGGTCGCTCGGGTTCGCGCTGATGCTCGGCGCGATGCTCGCGTCGACGGCCTCGCTGGTGATCCGCTTCCGCCGCTCGCCGCGGCGTCGAGCGGCAGCAGCTGAAGTGGGTCGCGGCGGCCGCCGCCGCTGTTCCTGGTGATCGTCGTAGCTTCCCGACCGACCTGGCTCGGCGGGCGACGACGCTCGGCTTCGCGAGCCTGTTGCTCGGGCTGCTGGCCGTGGCGAGCGCGATCGGCGGTCGCGATGCTCCGCTACCGGCTCTACGACATCGACGTCGTGATCACGGCGCACCCTGATCTACGGCGCGCTGACGCGCGACGTTGGCGGCGCCTATCTCGGCTCGTGCTGCTGATCCTGGCGCTGAGCGGCTCGGCGAGTCCGATCTCGCCGATCGCCGGCTCGACGCTCGCCGTGGCCGCGCTGTTCCGCCCCGCCCGCGCGCGGATCCAGGCCACCGTGGACCGCCGCTTCTACCGCCGCCGCTACGACGCCGCGCAGACCCTCGAGCGTTCGGCGGGCGACTGCGCGACGAGCTCGACCTCGAGGCGCTCGCGGACGACCTGCGCGCGGTCGTGCGCGACACGTCGCACCCGCACACGTCTCCCTCTGGCTGCCGCGGGCTCGTAACGATTCCCGGACGCATGGCGCGTAGAAAGGACCGCGAGATGACCGGCCTGATCCGCACCTTCCGCCGCGGGCTGCGGCGCGCTCCCGCCGAGGAGCGCGGGCCGGCCACCCCGCCGCCGGCACCCGGCGACGAGGCCGCGCCGATCGACATCGCGCCCAACGACCCGCTGCTCGCCTTTCTGCAGAGCGCGAGCGGGGCGGTCGACATCGAGGCGCTCGAGCTCGACTCGCCGGCGCTCGTCGAGCTCAAGGCCGCGGGCGTCAAGCTCGCGGTCCCGCTCGTCAGCCAGGGGGAGCTGATCGGGGTGCTGAACCTCGGCCCGCGGCTCTCGGAGCAGGAGTACTCCTCCGATGACCGCAAGCTGCTCGACAACCTCGCCGCCCAGGCGGCGCCGGCGCTGCGGGTGGGCCAGCTCGTGCGCGAGCAGCAGGCCGAGGCCGCCACGCGCCAGCGCTTCCAGCAGGAGCTCGAGGTCGCGAAGCTGATCCAGCAGAACTTCCTGCCGAAGCAGCTGCCCGAGCTGAACGGCTGGCAGGTCGCGGCCTACTACCGGCCGGCGCGCGAGGTCGGCGGCGACTTCTACGACGTCATCCCGCTGCCCGAGGGCAGGGTCGGATTCGTGATCGGCGACGTCACCGACAAGGGCGTTCCGGCGGCGCTCGTGATGGCCGCGACCCGCAGCGTCCTGCGCGCCTCCGCGCAGCGGCTCGTCGAGCCGGGCGAGGTGCTCGAGCGCGTCAACGAGCACCTGTGCCCCGACATGCCCGAGAAGATGTTCGTGACCTGCCTGTACGGCGTGCTCGACCCGGAGTCGGGGCACTTCCGCTTCGCCAACGCGGGTCACGACCTGCCGTACGTCAAGACGGCCGAGGGGTCGAAGGAGCTGCGCGCGCGCGGGATGCCGCTCGGGCTGATGCCGGGCATGCGCTACGAGGAGAAGGAGACGGTGCTCCAGCCCGGGGAATCGCTGCTCCTGCACTCCGACGGCGTCGTCGAGGCGCACGATCCGAACGGCGACATGTTCGGCTTCCCCCGCCTCAAGCAGGCCGTCGCCGACTACCCCGGCGGCGGCGAGCTGATCGACCGCGTGCTGGTGGACCTGCAAGCCCACCTCGGCCCGGATGCCGAGCAGGAGGACGACATCACGATGGTCACGCTCCAGCGCTCGCCCGGCGCGGCGCACATGCGCAACGGCGCCGTCCCCGACGCGCTGCTCGCCGAGTTCGACGTCGAGAGCGCCGAAGGCAACGAGCGCGTCGCGATCGCGCGTGTGAGCGAGGCGGTCGCGTCGCTGAACATCTCGGGCGACCGGCTCGAGCGTCTCAAGACCGCGGTCGGCGAGGCGACGATGAACGCGATGGAGCACGGCAGCCAGTACCGCGCCGACCGGCCGGTCAGCATCCGCGTGCTCGCGGGCGGCGGCAGCGTGCGCGTCCAGATCACCGACCTGGGCGGCGCGCCGCCGGAGCGCGAGCGCGAGATACCGGACCTGGAGGCCAAGCTCGACGGGCTCCAGCGCCCGCGCGGCTGGGGCCTCTTCCTGATCGAGAACATGGTCGACGAGATGCGCGAGACGAGCGCGGCCGGGCGTCACACGCTCGAGCTCGCCCTGCGCCTGGAGGGAGACGACGATGGCGACGAGTGAGAGCCCGGCCGTGCGCCGGCGCGACGGGGTGGCGGTGATCGACCTCACGGGGGACGTCAACCGCGGCGCCGAGGAGTCGCTCGAGGCCGCCTGGGAGCGCGCCACGAGCGAGCGGCCCGACGCGGTCGTCCTGAACTTCGAGGCCGCGGGCTACATCAACTCGACGGGCATCGCGCTGATCGTCGGCCTGCTGGCACGCGCGCGGGCGACCGGCCTCGACGTCCGGGCGTACGGCCTGAGCCCGCACTACCGCGAGATCTTCGAGATCACCCGGCTCGCCGACTTCCTGGCGATCAACCCAGACGAGGACAGCGCCGTCCGCGGCGCGGAAGGGAGCACCAATGCCTGAGGCGACCGCGACATTCGAGGTCCGCCGCCACGGCCCGGCGAGCATCGTCGACATCCGCGGCGAGGTCACGGCCGGCTCGGAGAGCGTGCTGATGAGCGCTTACGACGAGACCGGCGACGCACGTGCGATCGTCCTGAACTTCACCGACCTCTCGTACATGAACAGCGGTGGGATCGGGCTGCTCGTGACGCTGCTGGTGCGCGCCAACCGGCACTCGCAGCGGCTGCTGGCCTTCGGGCTGTCGGATCACTACACGCAGATCTTCGAGCTGACCCGCCTCGACGAGGCGATCGGCATCCACGACACCGAGTCCGACGCGCTCGCCGCGGCGGGCGCCGCACAGGAGAGCTCCCCATGAGCGAAGCCGACGAGCAGGCCGCGGCGCGCGATGCGACCAACTGGGCCAAGAAGGTCTCGACGCTGAACGTCGCCGAGGTGCCCGAGGGCGCGATCAACATCAACGTCGAGGGCAAGCGCCTGGCAAGCCCGATCCAGGGCTTCGGGAAGATGTGGCAGAAGACCTACCAGGTCCGCCTGCCGCGCGAGCGCGTGTCGCCGACCGACCTGATCGCGACCTGGAAGCAGCGCTTCCCGGAGTTCTGGCCCGAGGGCAACGCCTTCTACGGCCCGCTCACGGGCATCGCGCCGGGTGAGGTCGCGCTGCTGAACATGACGCTGCCGGGCAAGATGAAGCTCTCCACCGGCGTGATGGTGCTCTACGCCGACGAGGAGTCGTTCACGCTGATGACCCCGCAGGGGCACATGTTCGCGGGCTGGATCACGTTCAGCGCGAGCGAGCGCGAGGGCGAGACGGTCGCCCAGGCGCAGGTGCTGATGCGCGCATCGGATCCGATCTTCGAGTTGGGCCTGGCGATGGGCGGCCACAAGCAGGAGGACCGCTTCTGGAACCACACGCTCGAGCGCGTCGCCGCGCACTTCGGCGAGCCCGATCGCGAGGTCGAGACGCAGGTCGTGTGCGTCGACAAGAAGCGCCAGTGGTCGAAGTGGCGCAACGTCTGGCACTCCTCGGCGATCCGTTCGACGCTCTACACGGTCGGGGCGCCCGCCCGCGCCGTGAAGGGCCTGTTCGGCTCCAAGCAGCCGGTTGCCTGACGCGGTCGTCGTCGGGGCGGGACCCAACGGCCTCGCGGCGGCGATCGTGCTCGCCCGCGCGGGCCGCTCGGTGCGGGTGCTGGAGGCAAGGCAGACGATCGGGGGAGGGTCGCGCTCGACCGCGGCGGCGACATCAACGGCGGGCGCCAGGACCTGCGCCAGCTCTTCACCCGTCCCGTGGCGCGGGCGGTCCTGCGCTCTATCTGATCGCCCTTACGTGTTCTCGGTCCGCGCCCGCGACGGCGCCGGCAGTGTCTCGGCGACCTTCGCACGCATGCTGCGGCTGCGGGCGAGCGCGTAGGCGAGCGCGAGTGCGAGCAGCGGCGGGCCGACGATCAGGTAGGCGGGCAGGTCGAGCCCCGCCTTGGAGGCGACGCCGAGCGCCGACGCGAGCATCGCGGCGCCGAGCGCCGGGCGCAGCCCCCCGGCGGGCACGCTGCGCGAGAGCCGCTCGCCCAGCACGACGCCCGGGACGGAGCCGACCAGGATGTTCACCATCAGCCCGTAGTCGACGTTGTCCGCGATCACGTGCGCCAGGCCGGCGGCCCACAGCAGCACCGCGGCGTGGAACACGTCGGTGCCGACGACGCGGTGGGGCGTGAGCCGGAAGAACAGGATCAGCGCGAGCCCGATCAGCGCGCCGCTGCCCACCGATGTCACGCCGAGCACGAATCCGAGCACGAGGCCGAGGCCCACGGCCACGCCCTTGTTGCGCCGGGTCAGCGGGACCGCGTCGCGCTCGCGCTCGTGGACCTTGGGCACGAACAGCGCGCGGCCGAGCGTCACCAGCGAGGTGAACGCCAGCGCCCCTGCGACGCCCCACAGCAGCGCCGTGTCGGGCGGGGACGGCAGGCTCTCGACCAGGATCACTCCCGCGATCGAGCCCGGCACGCTGCCGAACGCGAGCCAGGTGGCCGTGCCGAGGTCGACCGTCCGGTTGCGGAGGTGCTGCCAGCCGCCGACGGTCTTCGTCAGCGCGCCGTACGCGATGTCGGTACCGATCGCGACCACCGGCTGCGTGCCGATGACGATCAGCAGCAGCGGGGTCATGAGCGAGCCGCCGCCGATCCCGGTCAGGCCGACGAGGATCCCCACGCCCAGGCCGAACACGATGATCAGCGGATCCATCGGCGTGGGGTTGTAGCACTGGGTAGGCTGGCGCGGTCAACCGGAGAAAGGCCCGCACTCGATGCTCTCACGCCGTCAGTTCCTGACCCGCTCGGGTGCCGCGGGCGCGGTCGTGCTCGCGCCGCAGGCGCTGCTGCCGGACCTCGCGAGCGCGCGCAAGGCGCCGCTGCTGCGGGCGGGCGAGTTCGCGGAGGGCGTGGCCTCCGGCGACCCCGCGCCGCGCGCCGTCACGCTGTGGACGCGCGTCGCGGAGCTCGAGCGCAGGGGCGGCGTCCGGCTCGAGGTCGCGCGCGACAAGGGCTTCCGCCGTGTGGTCGCGTCGAAGCGGATCGGCACCGGCCCGGGCCAGGGCGGCAGCGTGAAGGCGCGTGTCACCGGCCTGGCGCCGTACGAGCAGTACTACTACCGCTTCGAGACCAGGACGACCCACAGCGAGGTCGGGCGCTTCCGGACCGCGCCGCCCGCCGACTCCAACCAGCCGCTGACGTTCGCGTTCTTCTCCTGCCAGGACTGGACGCACGGCTTCTACAACGCCCATAAGGTGATGGCCGACGAGGACCTCGACTTCGTCGTCTGCCTCGGTGACTACATCTACGCCGAGACCTACCACACGCTCGCGGGCGGCACCGCCGTGCGCGACGACACGATCGGCTCGCCCGGCTACGAGGACATACCGCTGATGGCGACGACGCGCGATCACTACCGGCAGAAGTACGCGCTCTACCGCCGCGACAAGTCGCTGCGCAAGGTCCACGCCAAGGCGCCGATGATCGTCATCTGGGACGACCACGAGGTACAGGACAACTACGCCGGGGCGCCGCCGGACGGAGGCCTGCCGGCCGAGCAGGGCTACAGCCTGGAGCGCGAGAACGCCGCCTACCTCGCGTGGTTCGAGTCGATGCCCACGTACGCCCAGCGCAGTGGCCCGATCTACCGCCGGCTGCGCTTCGGCAAGACGATGGACCTGATCCTGCTCGACCAGCGCCGCTACCGCGACGACCAGCCGTGCGGCGACGCGACCGTGCCGCCATGCCCGGAGCTGCCGCAGCCGCGCAACCTGCTCGGCCGCAGGCAGATGGCCTGGGCCAAGCGCCAACTGGAGTCCTCGAATGCCGCCTGGAAGGTGATCGGCAACCAGGTGATGATGATGCCGGCCAAGGTGACCGGCGGGGCCTACGCGGAGTACGACTCCTGGCACGGCTACCCGACCGAGCGCGAGGAGCTGCTCGGCCACATCGAGGCGAAGGGGATCGACGACGTCGTGTTCGTCACCGGCGACATCCACACGTTCATCGCGGGCGACGTGCGGACGCGGAACGGCGACGGCGAGAGCGTCGCGCTCGAGTTCGTCGGGGGCAGCATCACGTCGCAGAACTTCGGCGAGACCGACCTGCCGATCGGCGGCGGGCAGGTGCTCAAGGGCAACGACGCCAACCCCAACACCGACCAGGGGATCATCGACGCGCTGCGCGGCATCAACCCGTGGGTCGACCAGGCCGACTTCGACCACCACGGGTTCGGGCTCGCCAGCGTGTCGCGCAAGGGCTTCGACGTCAGGCTCAAGCGCGTGTCGACGATCAAGTCGAAGTCGACCGCGACCGAGCCTGACAGGCCGTTCCACTACGAGGTGGAGCGCGGCCAGAAGTCGATCAAGGGAGTCCGCGGCCCGGACGCCTAGCGCGGGCTACAACGAGATCTCCTGCGCCTCCACACGGCCGTCCTGCCAGGCCGCGTGCGCGGCGATCGCGATCGCGAGGTCCTGGATCGCGAGCCCGGTGCTGTCGAACAGCGTCACGGCGTCCGCGCCCGCGCGTCCGGGCGCGGCGCCGGCGAGCACGGCGCCGAGGTCGGTGACGGCGTCGCGCGCGATCGCGCCCGCCGCGACCGCGCCGGTCAGCTCGCCGCCGTGCGACGCCTGCTCCCACTCGTCGCAGAACAGCGCGCAGCGCGCGACCGCCTCGACGCTCGCCTCTGCCTTGCCCGGGCCGTCCGCGCCGAGCATGTTGAGGTGCAGCCCCGGGCGCAGGTCGCCGACGCCCACGACCGGCTCGTGGCCGGGCGTGACGCAGCAGACTACGTCGCAGGCGAGCGCCTCGACGCGCTCGCCGGCGCGCCAGCCGAGCTCGTCCGCGAGCGCCTGCGGCCGCCTCCGGGCGCGGGTCCGCGCAGACGCCGGGGCCATAGCCGGCGGCGGCGAGGCAGCGGGCGGCCCAGGCGCCGTGCAGCCCGCAGCCGATCACGCCGACCGAGGCCGCGCCCGTCGCGGGCGAGCGCCGCGGCCGCGACGGCCGCGACGGCGCCGGTGCGCAGCGCGGTCACCGCGCGCGCGTCGAGCAGCATGCGCGGCGCGCTCGTCGCGGCGTCCGAAAGGCAGACGACGCCCATCACGGTCGGCAGCCCGTGGGCGACCGGGTTGCCGGGGAACGAGGAGATCCACTTCAACATCGCGAACCCGCCGCCGAGCGCCGGCATCGCGCGGAAGTCGCCGTGCGGCGGTGCCTGCAGGTAGACCTTCGACGGCATCGTCCACTCGCCCGCGTGATGGGCTGCGAACGCGGCGCGCACGTGCTCGATCGCCCGCTCCGGCGAGACCGCGGCGAGCACGGCGTCGTGTCCGAGGACGGGGACTACCACGGATCCCACGCCGCGGGCGCGTCGAGCGGGTGCCCGACGGCCTCGAGCCGGGCCGCGCGCAGCCACGGGTTCGGCGCGGGATCCGGCGGCACGGCCGGGGGCAGCGTGTCGCGCAGGAACTGCTCGACCGCGGCGATCACCGCGGCGGCCTCCTCAGGCGAGGCGGACGACCCTTCGAGCCTGAGCCGCGGGCGCCGGTTCACGCGCCGCAACCGTACATGCTCGATTGCAAGACCTGACCCGGGGCTGGCTTCGCGCATCAGACCGCGCACTCGCCTTCGCCGCGGACCACCTGGAACGGGACGTTGCGGTTCCAGTCGATGAAGTGGGTCATCGTCTCCAGACCGAACTCGAGCGGCATCGCGAGGTCGCGCACCTTGTCCTCGAAGGTCTTCGTGCCGACGCGCTCGGCGTAGGCGTTGAAGACCTCGCCCTCGCTCGCGCTCGTCCTCGTAGGCCCGGATCCAGCGCTCGACGGCCTCCGGTACGCGCTTGGCCGGCAGGCGCACCTTCAGGCGCGCGCCGTAGACGATCTCGCCGCCCTCGTAGTTGCCGCCGATGTGCGCCACGTAGGCGGGGATCGTGTTCTCGCCGACCTTGATCGACGCGCCGTAGAAGCCGATGTTGCCGATGTGGTGCTGGCTGCAGCCGTTCGGGCAGCCCGACATCTTGATGTGGATGCCGCGCGTCAGCGGGTCGGTGATGTTCATCGCCTCGATCCGCTCCTGGACGGCGCGGTTCAGCCCCATCGAGCTCGTGATGCCGAGCTTGCAGGAGTCGGTGCCCGGGCAGGAGACGACGTCGTTGACCTGGTCGGCGCCCGCGTCGCCGAGGTCGAGCTCGACCAGCCGGCGCCAGACGTCGTACACGGCCTCGTCGCGGACCCAGCGCAACAGCAGGTTCTGGTGCACGGTCGTGCGCGCGTAGCCGCCGCAGTACTCGCGCATGATCTCGGCCAGCCCGCGGAACTGCTCCGGGGTCAGGTCGCCCCGCACGACCTTGACCTGGACGGTGGAGAAGCCGCGCTGGCGCTGCGCCTCGACGTTGGCCCCGCAGAAGCGCTCGAACTCGGTGCCGTCGCCGTTGGGCGAGCCGTAGCCGACCGACGGCGCAGGCGCGTTGGCCTCCTCGTCGTGCACGAACAGCCGGTGGTCGATGGAGAAGTCGCGCTCGCGGACCCAGTCGCCCTGCAGCTCCTCGTCGACCATCTCGCGCATCGGCCTCGATGCCGACCTTGTCGACGAGCACCTTGATGCGGGCGCGCGCGCGGTTGACGCGCAGCCAGTCCTGGCGGTCGAAGATGCGGAAGACCGCCTCCGCCCACTTGAGGTACTCGCCGTCCTCGGCGGTGACGAAGTCGACGAGCGTGGGCGCGACGCGCGGCATGATCGACGTGCCGCCGCCGATGCGGATCTCGAAGCCGCGCACGCCGTCGCGCTCGCGCGCGATGAACGCGATGTCGTGGATCCCGGTCAACGCGCGGTCGGTGTCGGAGCCGGTGAACGCGGTCTTGACCTTGCGCGGCATCAGCTGCGTCGTCTCGTGGCGCACGAAGTAGCGCACGTAGGCGCCGACGTAGGGCGTCGGGTCCCAGAGCTCGTCGTGGCAGACCCCGGCCCACGGGTCGGCGGTGACGTTGCGCACCGTGTTGCCGCAGCCCTCGCGGCTGGAGAGGCCCGCGTCGGAGATCTCGCGGATCAGCGCGGCCGCGTCGCGCAGCGGCACGTGATGGATCTGGATGTTCTGCCGCGTCGTGATGTGGCCCTTCTTCAGCGGCGCGTAGCGCTCGATGACCGAGGCGAAGGCGTCCATCTGCTCGGGCGAGACGCCGCCCCACGGCAGCTTCACGCGGATCATCTGGACGTCGGCCTGGCGCTGGCCGTAGACGCCCTGCTTGAGCCGGAAGCCGATGAACTCGTTCTCCTCCGTCTCGCCGGCGAGGAACTTCTCCGCCTCGTTGTCGAAGTCGTCGAATTCGCGCCGGAGGATCGGGATCACGTGGCCCGGGACGTCCTCGCGGACCTCGGGGTTCTCGATCGATCCCTTGCGGCCAGTCGTGGTCGAAGGCTCCATCGAGCAAAAGGTACCACGTAAACCATGAAGCCGGATCGGGATTTATATCTCAAATCCTGATCCGACTTGATACCTTTCGAGAACGATGACGTCTTCAAGCCCCGAAGCGGTCATTCTCGAAGCGGTCGAGCGCTTCGGCGAAGAGCGTCTCGCGCTGGCCGCGTCGTGGCAGAAGGAGACCGCGGTGCTCGTCGACCTGGTGCGCCGGCACGCGCCGGCCGCGCGCATCTTCACGCTCGACACCGGGGTGCTGTTCGAGGAGACATACGCGACCTGGCGCGCCGTCGAGGAGCGCTACGGCATCACGGTCGAGTCCTACCGCGGCGAGTGGGTCCACGGCCTCTGGGCGACGGAGCCCGACCGCTGCTGCTTCCTGCGCAAGATGGAGCCGCTCCAGCGCGCGCTCGAGGACGCCGACTGCTGGATCTCCGGCGTCCGCCGCGAGCAGTCGCCCGACCGCGCCGACACCGGGGAGCTCGACTGGGACGACCGTCACGGGCTGTGGAAGGCGAACCCGCTGGCGAGCTGGTCCGAGGGCGACGTGTGGGACTACATCGCCCTTCACGACCTCCCGTACAACCCGCTGCACGACCAGGGCTACTCCTCGATCGGCTGCACCCACTGCACGCTGCCGGGCGCCGGCCGCGAGGGCCGCTGGGCGGGGCTCGAGAAGAGCGAGTGCGGGATGCACGCGCCCGTCTCGGGCTGACGCGTCGCTATGGTCGAGGAGTGAAGTCCGCCGACACCCGCTGGCATGACGGGGCGCTGACCGCGGCGGACCGCGCCGCAGCGCTCGGCTTCACGGGCGCGACGGTCTGGCTCACCGGGCTGCCCGCGTCGGGCAAGTCGACGATCGCCGTCGAGGTCGAGGCGCTGCTGGTCGGCGCCGGCCGCCCGGCGCTGCGGCTCGACGGCGACAACCTGCGCCACGGCCTCAACGGCGACCTCGGCTTCGCGCCCGAGGACCGGGCCGAGAACGTCCGCCGCACCGCGCATGCCGCCGCGCTGCTCGCCCAGGCGGGCGTCGTCGCGCTCGTCGCGCTCGTCTCCCCTTACGCGGCGGACCGAGCGATCGCGCGCGCGATCCACGCGGACGCCGGGGTGCCGTTCGTCGAGGTCTGGGTCTCGACGTCGCTGGCCGAATGCGAGCGGCGCGACCCGAAGGGCCTCTACGCGCGTGCGCGCGCCGGCGACCTGCCCGGCCTCACCGGAGTCGGCGACGTCTACGAGCCGCCGCCGGCGCCCGAGCTCTCGATCGGCGACGCCGAGCCGAGCTCCGCGGCAGCCGCGCGCGTGCTCGCCGCGCTCGGCTGACTCACTCCGCCCAGGCGGCGCGCAGCCGCCGCAGCCCCTCGGCGATCTCCTCCGGCGGGTGCGTCGTGAACGAGAGCCGCAGCGCCGCCGTGTCCGGCGGGCCGGCGAAGAACGGGAAGCCGGGCACGAACGCGACCTCGTGCTCGAGCGCGCGCTCGAGCAGCGCCGCGGCGTCCCAGCCGTCGGGCAGCCGCGCCCAGACGAACATCCCGCCGTCGGGACGGTTGTGCGTCGAGCCCGGCGGGAGCGCGGCGCCGAGCCCGGCGAGCAGCGCGTCGCGGCGCGCGCCGTAGGCGCGCCGCAGCCCGCCGACGCGTTCGTCGAGGTCGACGGTCTCCAGCCAGCGCGCGGCGGCGGCCTGGTCGACGGTCGAGGAGTGCAGGTCGGCCGCCTGCTTCGCGATCGTCAGGGGGCGGCGCAGCGGCTCGGGCGCCCGCACCCAGCCGATCCGCAGGCCGGGCGCGGCGATCTTCGACAGCGTCGAGAGCGAGAGCACGCGACCGTCGAGCGCCGCGAGCGTCGGCAGCCCGTCGCCGCGATAGCGCAGCTCGCCGTACGGGTCGTCCTCCAGCAGCCAGAAGCCGGCGCGGCGCGCGAGCGCGACGAGCGCCTCGCGGCGGTCGAGCGGCAGCGTGCGCCCGGTCGGGTTCTGGAACGTCGGGATCGTGTAGAGCAGCCGCGCGCCGTGGCGCTCGGCGAGCGCCGCCGCGGCCTCGGGATCGAGCCCGTCGTCGTCGCACGGGACCGGCACGACGGTCGCGCCGGCGAGCTGGAACGCCTGCAGCGCGGCCAGGTAGGAGGGCTCCTCGACCAGCACCGTGTCGCCCGGCTCGAGCAGCACCGTCGCGATCAGCGTCAGGGCCTGCTGCGAGCCGCTCGTGATCAGCAGCTCGCCCGCGCCCGTCGGGAGGCCGCGGGCGGTGAGCCGTGCGGCGACGGCAGCGCGCAGCGCCGGGTCGCCCTCGGTCGTCGAGTACTGCAGCGAGCGCCCGGCGGCCGCGTCGCTCAGCACCGCGGCGAAAGCGGCGCGCAGGCCCGGCGCGTCGAACAGCTCCGGCGCCGGCAGCCCGCCGGCGAACGAGATCATCCCCGGCCGCTCGGTCAGCGCGAGGATCTCGCGCACCGGCGACGACTGGACGTCGCGCAGCCGCGCGGCGAGCGGCGGCGCGGCCGAGTCGTCGAGGATGGGCTCCGAGATGCGCGCCGTCACTGAGGCGAGCCTAGCGGCGCGCGCCATGCACGGGCAACGATGACCCGCTCGCGGGCGACAATGCGCCCGATGGCCGCCTCATCGTCCGCCTCCTCGCGCGCGCTGCTCCTGCTCGCCGCCGCCGCCTTCGGCTGGGGACTGATCTACCTGGCGCTCGTGCTCGGCAGCGACCACGTCGACGATCGCGGGCTCACCGCGGCGCTCGGGCTGCTGGTCGGATGGTCGTTCACCGGGACCGGCCTGTTCGCCTGGTGGCGGCGGCCGGGAAACCGCACCGGCGCCCTGATGGCGGCTGCGGGCTTCGCATGGTTCGCGAGCGGGGTGAGCGCGGCCGACGACGACGTCGTCTTCACGATCGGAATCGCTCTGGACGCACTGTTCCCGGCGTTCCTCGGGCACCTGCTGCTCGCGTTCCCGACCGGCCGGTTGCAGACACGCGGCGAACGCACGGTCGCCGCCGCCGCGCTACCTCACGGTCACCGTCCTCCAGGTGCCCGCGCTGCTGTTCGAGGAGGACGCGCGCAACGTGCTCGTGATCGAGCCCGACCAGCGGCTCTCCGACGTGCTCGACGCGGTCCAGTACGCCGCCGCGTTGGGCGTCGTCGTCTCGACCGCGGTGCTGCTCGTGCGCCGCTGGGGCGCGGCCACGGCCGGCCCAGCGCCGCACCGTCGCCCCCGTGCTGTGGACGGGCGGCGCGGCGTTCGCCGCGTTCATGCTCGCCACGGGCTTCGACGCGGCGGGCAGGCAGGTGGACGCGCTCGATTGGCTCGCCGAGGCGCTCGTCGCGACCGTGCCGTTCGGCTTCCTGGCCGGCCTGCTGCGCAGCCGGCTCGCGCTCGCGACGGCGGTGACGGGCCTCGTGCGCCGGCTCGGCGAGGCGCCCGAGCCGGGAGCGCTGCGGGCGGCGCTCGCGGAGGCGCTCGACGATCCCTCGCTCGCGCTCGCCTACTGGCTCGCGGATTCCGAGCGGTTCGTCGACGCGGAGGGCCGCGCGATGACGCTTCGCGAGCGGACGTGGACCGCGGTCGAGCTCAACGGGCGCCGGATCGGAGCGATCGTCCATGACCCGTCGCTGGCGGACGAGCCCGAGCTCGTCGCCGCCGCCGGCGCGGCGGCGGCGCTGGCGCTCGAGAACCAGCGCCTGTCCGCCGAGCTCCGCGCCCGGATCGACGAGCTCCGGACCTCGCGGGCGCGCCTGGTCGAGGCCGGCGACGCCGAACGCCGGCGGCTCGAGCGCAATCTCCACGACGGAGCCCAGTCGCGCCTGGTCTCGCTCGCGATGAAGCTCCGGCTGGCGCACCGGCGGGCGCAGGACGATCCCGAGCTGGCGGCGCTGCTGGACGAGTCGAGCGCCGAGCTGCAGGCGAGCCTCGACGAGCTGCGCGAGCTCGCCCGCGGCATCCATCCGGCCGTGCTCACCGATCGCGGTCTCGGACCGGCGCTGGAGACGCTGGCGAATCGCGCGACCGTGCCGGTCGAGATCGGGGGCGACGTGCCCGAGGACCTGCCCGCGCCGGTCGCGACCGCCCTCTACTTCGTCGCGTCCGAGGCGCTCGCGAACGTCGCGAAGTACGCGAGCGCCGCGCACGTGACCGTGACGCTCGAGCGCGGCGCGGATCGGATCGCCGTGGTCGAGGTCGCCGACGACGGCGTCGGCGGCGCGGACGTCACGTGCGGCTCGGGCCTGCGCGGGCTTGCGGATCGCGTGGCCGCGCTCGACGGCCGGCTCGACGTGGACAGCCCGCGCGGCGCCGGAACCCGGTTGCGCGCCGAGATCCCCCTGGACCCTGGCTAGGTCCTAGAGCAGCCCGGCGGGCAGCGGACAGGCGTAGCCCCAGCGCTTGCTCGGCGTCCCCCAGGCCGTGCCCGCGCCGAGCTCCGCCTCGCTCGTCGGCTTCTTCCTCGGCTTCATCCCCGTGTCCGGGCGCTCGATGTGCAGCACGTCGAGACCAGACGTCGTGTCGAGCCCGTAGACGGTCTCGCGGTCCGGGTCGGTCGGCGCGAAGTACGCGCCCCAGAACGTGCCCTGGGTGACGTGATAGCCGACCTGTTGGATGTCGCGCGGGTTCGAGATGTCCATGAAGCGGACGCCCTGGTCGTACCACCCCTGGGCGAGCAGGCCACCGTCGACCTCGAACCAGTGCGCCGAGCAGTTCGCCGTCGCCGGTGAGCGCCCGGTGAGGTTGGCCAGCTCGTTGAGCTCGGTCGTCCAGAGGTCGAGCAGCACCAGCTTGATCGAGCCGTCCGCGTTGCGCTCGCCCGTGATGCGCCACGTCTGCAACGAGCCCTGGCCCTCGCAGGTCGGCTTCGCGTAGTCCTCCTCGGTGATCGCCAGCACGTTGCCGAGCCCGGCGCTCTTGGCACGGCTCACGCGGCCGCTTTCGGAGACGTTGATCGACGTGCGCTTCATGTTGTGGTGGAGGAAGTCGAGCGGCCCGGAGCCGTCGTCGCCCGGCAGGCCGCCGCCGCTGTTGACGATGCTCGGGTCCGAGCGGTAGAGCAGCCGCGGTGCGAGCGGGTCGGTCGTGTCGTAGCCGAACGTGCCGTCCTCGCCCGTGACCCAGGCGATCCCCGACGCGTCGATCTCGACGTCGTGGGTGAAGCCCTCGCCGGGCAGCGGCACGACGCCCGCCTTGCGCGGATTGTCGAGGTCGCGGATGTCGTACACGGTCAGGCCCTCGCTCGTGCCCGTCGTGTAGAGGTAGTCGCAGCCCTGGATGCAGTTGGCGATGTGGCCGTTGTCGGAGTTGTCCTCGCCGACGAGCGGCACGTTGGTCGGCAGCGCGGTGCGGATGCTCGGGTTCGCCGGGTCGGCGACGTCGATCAGGTAGATCACCCCGACGCCGGTGAACGACGGGTCGTTGGAGATGATCAGCGTGTCGCGGCCGACGTCGACGTCCTCGTTCTCGAGGTGCGGCAGCGCGAGCTGCGAGAGCTTGCGCGGCGCCTCCGGGACGGAGACGTCGTAGATCTGCAGGCCCGTCGCCGCGGTGACGTACATCGTCGCGCCGTCGGGCGAGAAGCGCGCGCCGATCGCGCCCGCCGAGTCGGGCACCTTGCCCAGCAGGGTGAGGTTGTCGGATCGGAGCGCGGCGCTCGCGGGTGCGGCGAGCGTCAGGGCGAGGATCCCGGCGAGGGTTGCGATCGCGCGTTGCATGAAGGCCATCAACGCCGGATACCCCGGAAACTTGCGGTTCAGGCCACTGCTGCTGACGGCCCGGACCTCGCCCTGCAGCTCGGCGAGCAGGTCCGCGAGCACCAGCTCGAGCTCGGGATCGGCGAGCCGTCCCTGCTCCGTGAACGCGTCGCCGGCCAGGCCGACCGGCAGCTCGCGGTCGATCACGCGCGCGCCGATCGCGGCGAGCACCTTGCGCAGCTCGGCCTGCGCCCAGACCGCGCCGAACAGGCCGGTGCTGGCGCCGACCACGGCGACGGGCTTGCCGCGCAGCGGGCTCTCGGCCAGCGGCCGCGAGAGCCAGTCGAGCGCGTTCTTCAGCGCGCCGGGGATCGAGTGGTTGTACTCCGGCGTCGCGAACAGCACGACGTCGGCGCGCTCGACCGCGTCCGCGAGCGAGCGCAGGCTCTCCGGGCGCGACTCGGGTCCCTCGTCGTCGTCCGCGTCGTATGCGGGCACCGCCTTGAGGTCTTCCCACAGCTCGAGCTCCGCTCCGGGCGGCAGCAGCCTGCCCGCCGCCAGGAGGAGCTCCGTGTTGTGGGAGTCGCGGCGCAGGCTGCCCGAGATTCCCAGGACGCGCATCACGACTTGACGAAGAAGAGGTCGACGACCAGCTTCGTCTCGTTGGCCAGCGCGAGGCCGCCCTTGGGCAGCGGCGCGTTCCAGCTGACGCCGAAGTGCGAGCGGTCGATCGCGGCCTCGAGCTGTACGCCGACGCGCTCGTTGCCGCCCAGGTCCTCGTGGACGGGCGTCAGCTCGCCGCGGCCCTCGATCCGGCGCGTCTCGCCCTTGATCGTCAGGTCGCCGTCTACGACGAGCTGGTTGCCGTCGACCCGGAATGCCGTGGACTCGAACGTGATCGCCGGGTGGCGCTCGGTGTCGAAGAAGTCCGGCGACTGCAGGTGGGCGTGGAAGTTCGGGTCCTTGACCACGATCGAGTCGGGCGCGACGGAGCCGTACAGGCGCGGCTCGTCGCCGGTGGTGTCGAGCGTCGCCTCGTAGCGATCGAACTCGGTGCGGAACGTCGAGACCATGTACTTGATCGCGAAGCCCACGGTCGAGTGGACGGGATCGACGTTCCACGTGGCTGCAGGTAGCTGCTGCTGGATGGCGGTTGTCATTTGGTTGTGCTCCCCTGCGGCTCGTCGCGGACCGAAGTCCGCTTACTTTTCGTGAGCAAGAGTAGCGCACCGGACCGCAGTCCGCAAGTGTAACCGGACTGTGGTCCTACGGCTCGTCGAGCGCGGCGTCGCGGCAGTGTTCTCCGCGAGGTCGAGCAACCGCTCGTCGCCCGCGTGCGCGCGCGTGAACGCCGGCGTGCCCGAGCACCGGCGTCGTCCGCGGCGCGCAGCCGCCTCAGCGCGGCGCGGCCGTTGCGCTCGCGGCGCCGCGCGGGGATACCATCCCGCGCCGCATGTTCTCCAAGGTCCTCGTCGCCAACCGCGGGGAGATCGCCGTGCGCGTGATCCGCGCGCTCGACGAGCTCGGCATCGCCTCGGTCGCCGTCTACTCGGAGGCCGACCGCGACGCGCAGCACGTCCTGCGCGCGAGCGAGGCCTACCTGATCGGGCCGGGGCCGGCTGCGCAGTCCTACCTCGTCGTCGACAAGCTGATCGAGGTGATCGAGCGGTCGGGCGCCGAGGCCGTGCATCCCGGCTACGGCTTCCTGGCCGAGAACGCCGGCTTCGCCCGCCGGCTCGAGGAGGCGGGGATCGTGTTCATCGGCCCGCCCGCGTCGGCGATCGAGGCGATGGGCTCCAAGACCCGGGCGCGCGAGCTGATGAAGGCGGCGGGCGTGCCGATCGTGCCCGGCACGACCGAGCCGGTCGACACGGTCGAGGACGCGGCGAAGGTGGCGAAGAAGATCGGCTACCCGATCGCGGTCAAGGCCGCGGGCGGCGGCGGCGGCAAGGGCTTTCGCGTCGCGCTCGAGCCCGACAAGCTGGCCGACGCGTTCGAGGGCGCCGCGCGCGAGGGCGAGAAGTTCTTCTCCGACCCGACCGTCTACCTCGAGCGCTACCTGCCCGACCCGCGCCACGTCGAGGTGCAGGTGCTCGCCGACGGCCACGGCTCGGTGATCCACCTCGGCGAGCGCGACTGCTCGATCCAGCGCCGCCACCAGAAGCTGATCGAGGAGTCGCCCGCGCCGATGGTCGACGAGGCGCTGCGCGAGCGCATCGGCAAGATCGCGACCGAGGCCGCGCGCGCGGTCGACTACCGCGGCGCCGGCACGATCGAGGGGCTGCTCCGGACGGCGAGTACTACTTCCTCGAGATGAACACGCGCGTGCAGGTCGAGCACTGCGTGACCGAGGCGACGACCGGGATCGACATCGTGCGCGAGCAGATCCGGATCGCCGCGGGCGAGCCGTTGTCGGTGACGCAGGACGAGGTCGTCCTGCGCGGCCACGCGATCGAGTGCCGGATCAACGCCGAGGACGCGTCGAAGAACTTCGCCCCGGCGCCGGGGACCGTGACGCGCTACCGCGAGCCGAGCGGGCCCGGCGTGCGCGTCGACTCCGGCGTGCTCGCGGGCTCGGAGATCACGCCGCTCTACGACCCGATGGTCGCCAAGCTGATCGTCTGGGACGCCGACCGCGAGACCGCGACCCGCCGCATGGCGCGCGCGCTGGAGGAATTCGACATCGGCGGCGTCCGCACGCTGATCCCGTTCCACAAGGCGATCATGGCCTCGGAGCAGTGGGCCCGCGCGGAGACCTGCCGGGACCTGGTCGAGGATCGCGCGTGGCTGAAGACGCTTGCATTCTCGAGCCGGCGCCGGAGAACGGCAGCGATGAGGGGGAGCCCGAGGCGGTCGAGCGTTCCTATACCGTCGAGGTGTCCGGCAAGCGCTTCGACGTCCGCGTGCTGGGTGACCCGATCGCCCCGCCCGCCGGCGGGAACGGCGCCGCGCCGGCGAGCCGCCCGCCGCGCCGAGCGCAAGTCGTCCGGCGGCGGCGCGGGCGGCGACACGCTCGCCTCCCCGCTCCAGGGAAACGTCTTCAAGGTGCTCGTCGAGCAGGGCGCCAGCGTCGAGGAGGGCGCGCTCGTCTGCATCATCGAGGCGATGAAGATGGAGAACGAGATCGCCGCCCACAAGGCGGGCGTGATCGCCGAGCTGCCGATCTCCGAGGGCGCCGCGGTCAGCGCGGGCGACACGCTGGCCGTCATCAAGACACCCGCGTAGGGGGCGAATACCACCGCTCGACGAGCGAACGCTGGATCAGCGGATCGCCGAGCTCGCCGTCACGGCGAGCAGCTTCGCGTGCGGCTCAGCTCTTCACTCGGCCGACGTTCTCGGCGTGGATCTTCTTCATCGCGCCGTTCCGCCGCGTGAGCGGCAATGGGGCGTCCACGCCGCGCTCCACCAGCGCCGACAGGTACGCGCGATCCTCGCCCAGGATCGCGAGCGCGCGCGAGGAGTCCAGCACCGCCCCGTGCCCCGGCACGACGTGGTCGGCCCGCTCGAGGAGTGGCTCCAGCCGGTCCAGGGTCGCCTGGTACGCGGACAGCGACCCGCCCGCGCGAGATCCAGGGGATCTCGACCGGCGAGAGGTAGTCGCCGCACACGAGCACCGACGGCCCACGGCACCCACAGCGCCATCCCGTCGACCGTGTGCCCGTCGGCCGGATGCAGCTCGAGCTCGCGCTCGCCCAGGGCGCAGTGCCCGGGCACCGGCAGCGCCTGCGCGCCCGGCAGCGTCAGCGGCCCGGGCCGCTCGACGTAGTGCTCCTCGTCGAACTCGCGCAGCTCGCGCTGCGCAGCGCCCGGCTCGTTGCGCAGCCGCGCGGCGCTGGACTCGGCGAGCCCGAGCGGCGCGTCCGCGAACGCGTAGCGGCCGAGCAGGTGATCCCAGTCGGCATGAGTCGCGATGCAGCCGACGACCCGGAACGACGCCTGCGCCGCGATCGCGGGCAGCAGCTCGAGCTCGTCCGGCAGCACCGGGGAATCGACGCAGAACGCCTCCTCGCCGGACTTCACGAGCGTGCACGTCGTCTGCCAGAAGCGCGACGTGACGACGAAGACGTCGGGGTGCAGCCCGACGGCCTGCACGGACTCAGGCGGCGCCGAGCAGCTTGGCCGCCTCGAGGAGGGTCTTGACCTCCGCGGTCGGCTTCTTCTGGCTGGGCTCGAGCGTCTCCTTCGAGCGGTTGACCCAGATCACGGGCACCTTCGCCGCGAGGCAGGGCTCGACGTCGTAGTAGTAGCTGGAGCCGACGTGGACCCAGCCCTTCTTGCCGCCGATCCGGCGCTCGGCCTCCTTGAAGTGCGCCGGGTCCGGCTTGTAGGAGCGCACCTGCTGTGCCGTGACGACGAGGTCGAAGTCGACCTTGAAGTGGCGCCGCGTCTCGCCGAGCAGCTTGTCGTCGACGTTCGAGACCAGGCCGATCTCGAACTTCTTCGCGAAGCGGTCGAGCTGGGTGTTGGTCTCCTTGAACGGCGGCCAGCGCTTGACCGAGTCGGGCAGGAAGCCGGAGCGCGAGGGCTCGAGCGGCCATCCGAGCTGCTTGGAGATCTGCACGGCGGTGCGGCGCAGGACCTCGGCGTAGAGCTCGTAGGACCCGCCCTTGATCTCCTGCTGGGTCTGGAGGAAGAGCGGGATCAGCTCCTCGCGCGAGAGCGTGTACCCGTCCTTCTCGGCTTCCTTGGAGAAGGCGTCGTAGGCGCCGGTCTCCCAGTCGATCAGGGTGCCGTAGACATCGAACGTGACGTGGGTGACTTCCTTGGGGAGCGGCATTGCGACGCAGCATTGTGACAGCGACGCGGCAGCGACGAGTAAGTGGCCGCCCCGCACTGCGTATCCTGCGGGGCATGTCCACGATCTCGTTCGCCCGGGGCGCACCGTCGCTCGACATCGTCGACGTCGAGGGGCTCCGCGAGGCCGCGCAGCTGGCGTTCGACAACGACCCCGGCGGGACCGTCGCCTACGGGACCTCGGTCGGCTACGTCCCGCTGCGCGAGTGGATCGCCGAGCAGCACGGCGTCGCGGTCGAGCAGGTGCTCGTCACCAACGGCTCGATGCAGGCGGACGCCTTCCTGTTCCAGCTGCTCGTGGGCCCCGGCGACCCGGTCGTCGTCGAGTCGCCGACCTACGACCGCACGCTGCTGAACCTGCGCAACCGCGAGGCCGACCTGCACATGGTCGAGCTCGAGACCGACGGGATCGACACGGAGGCGCTGCGCTCGCTGCTCGAGGGCGGCGTGAAGCCGAAGCTCGCCCACGTCATCCCGAACTTCCAGAACCCCGCCGGTTACACGCTCAGCGCGGGCAAGCGCGCGGACGTGCTGCGGCTCGCCGCCGAGTACGACTTCACGATCTTCGAGGACGACCCCTACATCGCGATCCGCTTCGAGGGCGAGTCGCTGCCGACGATGCTCTCCCAGGACGAAGCCGGCAAGGTCGTCTACGCGTCGTCGTTCTCCAAGACCGTCTGCCCCGGCATCCGCGTCGGCTACCTGGTCGGTCCGCAGGCAGTGATCAAGCAGATCCAGGGAATCGCGACGAACACCTACATCTCGCCCAACATGGTCGCCCAGTCGATCGTCAACCAGTTCGCCCGCTCGGGGCGGATGGACGGCGCGATCGCGACCGTCAAGAACGCTCTGCGCGACCGCCGCGACGCGCTCGTGGCGGCGCTCGAGCGCGAGCTGCCCGAGGCGCGCTTCACGCCGCCGTCGGGCGGCTACTTCATGTGGGTGGAGCTGCCCGAGGGCACGAACGTCGCCGAGCTCGAGAACGCCGCGAAGGAGCGCGACGTGCTGTTCGTCAAGGGAACCGACTTCCTGCTGGAGGGCGGCGAGAACACGCTCCGGCTCGCCTACTCCGGCGTGACGCCGGAGCAGATCGACGAGGGCGTCACGCGGCTCGCCGAGGCGGCGCGCTCGGTGGGTGTCGCTGCCTGAGCGCCACCCTTACGGAACGGCGCGCTCGCAGTACGGCGAGCTGTTCCTGCCCGCCGGCCGCGGGCCCTGGCCGGTCGCCGTCGTGCTGCACGGCGGCTTCTGGCGGGCGCAGTACGGGCGCAGGCTCATGCGCCCGCTGTGCGCCGACCTCGCCGCCCGCGGCTGGGCCGCGTTCAACGTCGAGTACCGCCGCCTCGGCCGGCTGTCCGGCGGCGGCTTCCCGCGCACGCTCGACGACGTCGCCGCGGCGGTCGACCACCTCGCGGACCTGCCGCCACATAAACGGTGCCAGCCCCCGTTCATGTTCGACCTCGCGCGCGTCGTCGCGATCGGGCACTCCGCCGGCGGGCAGCTCGCGGCCTGGCTCGCCACGCGCGACGCGCCGCGCGTGCCCGTGACGGCCGTCGTCGCGCAGGCCGGCGTCGTGGACCTGCGCTGGCGTCGGAGCTCGGCCTCTCGCGCGCGGTGGTCCATCGCCTGCTCGGCGGCACCCCGGACTCCGTGCCCGATCGCTACGCGGCCGCCTCGCCGGCCGAGCGGCTGCCGCTCGGCGTGCCCGCGCTGTTGACCCACGGCGGCGACGACGACATCGTCCCGCCGGCGATGAGCGAGCGGTTCGCGGCGGCCGCGCGGGCCGCCGGGGACGAGGTCGACGTCGTGCGTCGAGCCCGCGAGGGCCACTTCGGGCACCTCGATCCGGAGAACCCGCTGTGGCGCGCGGTGACGTCGTGGCTCCAGGACGCGTCATGGATCCGCTGAGCCGCGCGGCGGCCGCGGCGGCCGACGCCGCCGACCCGCTCGCCGCCCACCGCGACCGCTTCGTCCACGCGGACGACCGGATCTACCTCGACGGCAACTCGCTCGGGCGGCTGCCGGTCGCGACGCGCGAGCGGCTCGCCTCGCTGGTCGACGAGTGGGGCGAGCGGCTGGTCGGGGGCTGGCCGGACTGGATCGACGCGCCCGCCCGTGCCGGCGACCTGATCGCGCCGGTGATCGGCGCGGCGCCGGGCGAGGTCATCGCCTGCGACTCCACGACGGTCAACCTGTTCAAGCTCGCGAGCGCCGTGCTCGACGCGCGCGGCGACGGCGCGCTCGTCACCGACCGCGGCAACTTCCCCACCGACCGCTACGTGCTCGAGGGCATCGCCGTCGCAGCGCGGGCTCGAGCTGCGGCTGTTCGACGGCGAGCCGGACGCCGCCACGCTCCCATGCGAGCGCGGCGACGTCGTCGTGCTCTCGCACGTCGGCTACCGCAGCGGCGCGCTGGCCGACCTCGCCGCGCTGCAGGCCACGGCGCGCGAGCGCGGCGCGACGCTGATCTGGGACCTCAGCCACTCGGCCGGCGCGGTCCCGGTGGACCTGCGCGCGGCCGGCGCCGAGCTGGCGGTCGGCTGCACCTACAAGTACCTCAACGCCGGCCCGGGCGCGCCCGCCTACCTCTACGTCGCGGCCGGACTGCAGCGCGAGCTGCGCTCGCCGATCTGGGGCTGGTTCGCCCAGCGCGAGCAGTTCGCGATGGAGCGCGACTACGACCCCGAGCCGGACATCCGCCGCTTCCTCGCCGGGACGCCGCCGATCCTCGGGCTCGCCGCGGTCGAGGAGGGCGTGCGGCTGACGGCGCAGGCCGGGATCGCCGCGCTGCGCGCGAAGTCGGTCGCGCTGACCGAGCTGGCCGTCGCGCTGCACGACGCGTGGCTCGCGCCGCTCGGCTTCGCGCTCGCGAGCCCGCGCGACCCGGCGCGGCGCGGCTCGCACGTCGCGCTGCGGCACCCGCGATGCCTGGCAGATCACGCGCGCGCTGATCGAGCACGCCGGCGTGATCCCCGACTTCCGCGGCCCCGACAGCGTGCGGCTCGGCATCGCTCCGCTCTACATGCGCCACGTCGACGTGTGGGACGCGCTCGACCGGCTGCGCGGCTGGTCGAGCGCGGCGATCACGACGCCTTCGACGCGACGCCCGGGCGCGTCACGTGAGCGCGGTGGCCGCCGACGCGGAGCGGATCGCGCGCGAGCACTTCGGCATCGAGGCGCGCGCGACGCCGCTGGCCGGCGAGGTCGACCTCAACTTCGCGCTCGAGGGCGCCGCCGGGCGGCACGTGCTGAAGCTGTACGCGCCCGGGACCGATCCGGAGCTGCTCGATCTCCAGGACGCCGCGCTCGCGCTGCTCGCCGGCGACGCAGCCGTGCCGCGCCTGCACGAGCCGGCTCGAGCGGTCGGGAACGGGGCGGCTCGCGCGCGTGCTGAGCTGGCTGCCCGGCACGCCGTGGGCCGCGCGCGGGGAGCACCCGCCGGCATGCTCGCGAGCCTCGGCCGCACCGTGGCCCGCGTCGACCGCGCGCTCGCCGGCTTCGACCACCCGGCGCTGCCCGGACGGCTCAGGTGGAACATGCTGGCCGCCGGCGAGCTGGTCGGACGACGCGAGCGGCGACGCCGCGGCGGTGCTGGCGCGCTTCAGCGCCGAGGTGCTGCCGCGCCTGCGCGAGCTGCCCGCGCAGGCGATCCACAACGACGCGAACGAGCACAACGTGCTCGTCGGCGACGACGGCGAGGTCTGCGGGCTGATCGACTTCGGCGACCTCTGCCGAGCGCCGCGCGCGTGCGGCCTGGCGGTCGCGTGCGCGTACGCGATGTCCACGCTGCCGGTGCCCGAGCGCCAGGTCGTCGCGCTCGTCGCCGGCTACCACGAGGTCGCCCCGCTCACCGCCGAGGAGCTGGCGCTGCTGCCGGAGCTGATCCGCACCCGGCTGGCGATGAGCATCGCGATGGCCGTGCGCCAGCGCCGCGAGCAGCCAGCCAACGAATACCTGCTGATCAGCCAGGAGGCGGTCCCGGCGCTGCTGCGCCGGCTCGGCCCGGCGCCGGCCGAGCTCGAGCACCTGCGGCTGCGCGCCGCCTGCGGCTACGAGGCCGTCCCGCATGCCCGCGCGGTGCGCGGCTTCGTGCAGACCGCTGAGCCCGGGCCGGTCTGCAAGCCGCCACTCGACGGCGCGCCGGTGCTCGACTGGTCGGCGGGCGCGGCCGGCGCGGGCGCGCCGCCGGCCACGACGCCGGCGCTGGGCCGCTACCTGGAGGACCGTCGCCGTGTACGACTCCGACGCGTTCGCCGGCGAGCTGCCGGGCGAGCGGCGTACGCTGCACCTCGGCGTCGACGTCTTCCTGGACGCCGGCGAGCCGATCCTCGCGCCGCTCGACGGCGTCGTCCGCGACAGCGCCTTGCGCCCCGCGGCGCGCGACTTCGGCGGGGTCGTGCTGCTCGACCACCGGACCCCGGACGGCGTCACGTTCCACACGCTCTACGGCCACCTTGCGAGCGAGTTGCCGCCGCCCGGCACGCGGCTCGCGCGCGGCGCGGTGATCGGGCACGTCGGCGCCGAGCACGAGAACGGCGGCTGGGCGCCGCACCTGCACCTGCAGCTGCTCAGCACCGACCTCGGCGCCGGCTGCGGCGTGCACGGCGTCGGCACGCTCGCCGAGCGCGACCTGTGGGAGTCGATCAGCCCCGATCCCGAACCTGCTGCTCGGCCTCCCCGCGCGGCGTGCGGGCCGAGCCCTCGCGGACATCGGCGGACGTGCTCGCCGCCCGCCGCAGCTCGCTCTCGCGCACGCTCAGCATCGCCTACGCGGAGCCGCTGCGGATCGTTCGCGGCGCCGGCGCGCACCTCTACGACGAGCACGGCACCGCCTATCTCGACCTCGTCAACAACGTCTGCCACGTCGGCCACGCGCACCCGCGCGTCGTGCACGCCGCCGCCGAGCAGATGGGCCGCCTGAACACCAACACGCGCTACCTGCACGACCTGCTCGTCACGTACGCGCGCCGGCTGGCCGCCACGCTGCCCGACCCGCTCAACGCCGTCTTCCTCGTCAACTCGGGCAGCGAGGCGAACGACCTCGCGCTGCGGCTCGCCCGCGCGCACACGGGCGCACGCGACGTGCTCGTGCTCGACCACGCCTACCACGGCAACCTGTCGTCGCTGATCGAGATCTCGCCCTACAAGTTCGCCGGTCCGGGCGGGAGCGGGCGCGCCGCCCACGTGCACGTGTGCGCGCTGCCGCGTAGCGCCGCGGACGCTGACGACGTGCGCAGCCACGCCGAGGGCATCGCCCCGGCCGCGTTCATCGCCGAGTCGCTGCCGGGCGTCGCGGGCCAGATCGTGCTGCCCGCCGGCTACCTCGAGGCGGCGTACGCCCACGCGCGCGCCGCCGGCGCGGTCTGCATCGCCGACGAGGTCCAGGTCGGCTTCGGCCGCGTCGGCAGCGCGTTCTGGGGCTTCGAGCTCGGCGGCGTCGTGCCCGACGTCGTCACGCTCGGCAAGCCGATCGGCAACGGCCACCCGATCGGCGCCGTCGTGACCACGCCGGAGATCGCGCGATCGTTCGAGACCGGGATGGAGTACTTCAACACGTTCGGCGGCAACCCGGTCTCGTGCGCCGCGGCGCTCGCGGTGCTCGACGTGATCGCGGACGAGCGCCTGCAGGCACACGCGGCCCGGCTCGGCGGCCGCATCCTCGCGGGGCTGCGCGAGCTCGCGCAGCGGCACCCGCTGATCCGCGACGTGCGCGGCGCCGGGCTGTTCATCGGCGTCGAGCTGACCTCCGCCGCTGCGGCCGCCGCGGTCGTCGAGCACGCACGCCGGGAGCGGGTGCTGCTGTCGACGGACGGACCGCAGCGCAACGTGCTCAAGGTCAAGCCGCCGATGGTGCTCGGCGACGCCGACGCCGACCGCTTCCTGGAGGTCCTCGACGCCGCGCTGGGCTAGCGCCCGTAGCGGTCCTTGGAGAGCACGAGCTGCTCGGGCAGCGCCGTGCGCGGGGGCGGCGACGGATCGGCGGTCACCGCCACCGTCTCCGCGACGGAGACCGTCAGCTCGCAGCGCCGCCCGTCCCCGTCGACCACTACGTGCTCGTCGTCGCGCTCGGCCAGCGTGCCCTCCATCCCGGGCTCGATGCCGGCGTCCTTGAGGTAGTGCAGCAGGTCCTCGGCCTCGTTCTCGAAGCGCAGCACGCGCACCTTGGCGCCGACCGCGACGTCGGCGAGCGGAACGCCGAGGATGCGCTCCCCGACGTTGATCGGGTGTCCGTGCGGGCAGGTCTTCGCGTCGCCGATCGCGGCCTTCATGCGCGCCTCGAGCACCGGCGACATCGCGTGCTCGAGCCGCTCGGCCTCCTCGTGCACCTCGTCCCACGGGATCCCGAGCACGTCGGTCAGGAAGCGCTCGATCAGCCGGTGCCTGCGCACGACGCCCTCGGCGTGCTCGCGCCCGTTGTCGGTGAAGGCGAGCGCCTTGTCGGCGCCGCGCGTGACGTAGCCGTCGCGTTCCAGCCGGCCGATCATCTCGTGCACCGTCGGAGCCGAGAGCTGCATCGCGCGGGCCACGTTCGCGCCCGTCATCGGCAGCCCGGCCTCCTGGAGCCAGAAGATCGTCTGCAGGTACTCCTCTTCCGCGACGGTCGCGTGGTCGTGGGCCATGGTCGCCATCGTACCCGTCTAGGAACCGCTGCCCATGGCCTCCACCCGGCGCTCGGCCAGCTCCAGGAATGCGCGCGTCGCGGGCGAGAGATGCGCGTTGCGCCGGGTGATGAAGGCGAACGTGTCGTACAGCGGCGGGTCGAGCGACACGCTCGCGAGCGAGTGCTCGAAGCCGCGCGTCACCAGCACGCTGGGCGACGCGATCGTGTCGCCGAGCTTGCGCGCGGCTAGGTCCAGCGCCGCGGTCATGTACTCGACCTCGATCTGCGGCTCGATCCGCACGCCGGCGCGCTGGGCGCGCTCGTTGAGCTGGCGCCGCATCGGGTCGACGGAGCCCCAGCGCGCGTCGTAGAGGATCAGCGGCGCGGCTGCGAGCGCCTCGATCGTCTTCGGCTCGGCCAGCCGCTGGGGGCTGGCGCTGACGTAGTGGTTCTCCTCGCGGATCGAGGGTCGCACCTCCAGCCCGCGGTCGTCGATCGGCAGCGCGATCAGGCCGGCCTCGAGCCCGCCCTCGCGGACCGCGTCGGCCACCTCGACCGAGTTCTGCCCGACGACGCGTACGCGCACATCCGGGTAGAGCCGGCGGAAGTCCTGCACGAGCCCGCCGAGCAGGTAGTGGTGGGCGCTGCCGAACGTGCCGAAGCTCGCCGTTCCCCCCGTGAGCGTGCGCACCTCCTTGACCGACTCGAGGGCCTCGCCGGCGGCGGCCAGGGTGCGCTCGGCGTGCGGCCGCAGCATGCGCCCGGCCTCGGTCAGCACGAGCTTGCGGCCCGCGCGGGCGAACAGCGCGACGCCGAGCTCCGCCTCGAGCCGGCGGATCTGGTCCGATAGGCTGGGTTGCGCCATCAGCAGCGCTGCGGCGGCCGCCGAGAACGAGCCGTGATCGGCCGCCGCGACGAAGTATCGAAGCTGCTGAAGAGTCATAGGCTCTGCCTTCTGATCCCGAAGTCAACAGAGTCTACAACTTTCCCCGAAGTCGTCCGATAATGGTTGCATGATCACTCTCATCGCAATCGCGGCCCCCATCGCCGTCATGGGCGCGATCAACGCTCTCGCCGCGAAGTTCGGTGCCGAGTCCCGGCCCGGCTTCGATGAGCGGACGCCGATCGTCTAGCCCCGAATCCATCATTCCGAGAGCCCCGTGCAGACGGGGCTCTCGACGTTTGAGGGCCTATTCCCGCAGCTGCGCGAGCAGTGCGCGCTCGTGTTCCGCGTCCAGGCCGCTCGCACGCAGCTCGGAGCGCCAGCCCGCCTCCTCGCCGCCGTCGCGCAGCCAGCCCCACGTGCCGCCGACCGTCGCCGCCAGCGGCCGGACGGTCAGCCCGGCCTCCTCTGCCCGGCTCGTCGCGACGGAGTAGATCTCGGCCACCTCGGGGACCGGCGCCGGCCACAGCGGCAGCTCCGACCACGGGTCCTCCAGCGCCGCGGCCAGGCGGGCGCCGTCGACCCACCAGAGGCGCGCCCGCGGGTTCACCACCGCGCGGCAGAGCTCGAGCAGCTCCTCCCACGTCGCCCAGCCCGGCGGCGCGACGGCGTTGAAGACGCCGGCGCCGCCGTCGGACGCCATCGCGAGCACCCAGCGCGCGAGGTCGCGGGCGTCGATCAGCTGGATGCCCGCGCCGCGCGGCCCGGGCGCGAGCACGTCGCCGCCGCGGCGCATGCGGCGCAGCCAGTAGGGCAGCCGGCCGATGTTCTCGTGCGGTCCGACGATCACGCCGGCGCGCACGTGCAGCACGCGACCCGGCATCGCCGCCTCGGCTGCGCGCTCGGCGGCCGCCTTCAGCGGCCCGTACTCCTGCTCGTCGCCGTCGAAGACGGGGCTGTCCTCGTCGACCGCGGCGGCCGGCCAGCCGCGGTAGACCGCGGCGGATGAGACGAAGGCGTAGTGCGCCGCGCGGTCGGACAGCGTGCGCGCGGCGCCGCCGACCGCCGCCGGGTCGAACCCACACGTGTCGATCACCGTGTCCCAGGCGCCGGCGGGCAGTCGGTCGAGGTCGGTCGCGCGGTCGCCGAGCACCTCCTCGGCGTCCGCGTGCATTCCGCGGCCGTGGAGGCCGCGGTGGAAGTAGGTCACCTCGTCGGCGCGGTCCAGCGCTGCCTCGACGATCGCCCGCCCGAGGAAGACGGTGCCGCCGATGACGAGCACCCTCACGCCAGCACCGCCACGAACCAGTCGCCCGCGTGGACGACCTCGCCGCCGCCGAGCTCCTCGACCAGCGCGGCCGGCTCGAACCAGCGCTTGAACACCTCGTGGCGGGAGCCGTCGCGAAGCTTGCGCTGGTCCATCCGCTCGGCCGGCACGTCGTCGCGGCGCGCCGCGTCGACGACAGCAGCTCCGGCGCCAGGCGCCGCGCCTGCGCGAGGAACCGCGCTCGCTGCCGCTCGTCCAGATGGCCGTAGAAGTGACCGGCCGCGACGCGCTCGAAGGCGCCGTCCGGGAACGGAGGCTCGAGCGCGTCGCCCTGGACCAGCTCCGCGTCCGGGAGGCGCCCGCGCGCGATCTCGAGCATCGCGGCGCTCGCGTCCAGGCCGGTGACCGCGCCCGGCAGGTGGCGCGTGAGGTAGCCCGTGCCGCACGCGAGATCGAGCGTCCGGGCGGGCGGCAGCGCGCGCAGCGCCGCGACCAGCTCCGCCACCTCGTCGTGCCAGCCGGGCCGCTCGCGTGCGGCGAACAGGCCGGTCCCCTCCCACCAGTCGTCGTACTCGGGCGCGCGCCGGTCGTAGTACTCGCGCATCGCCAGATAGCATCGCGCGTTCGTGGCGCTACCGCTCTCCCCGCCCGTCCTGCCCCAGCTCGCGAAGACCGCGCGCGCGCTGCCGACCGGCGAGGGCTGGGTCTACGAGCCCAAGTGGGACGGCTTCCGCGCGATCGCGTTCGTCGACGGCGGCGACGTGCACCTGCAGTCGCGCAACGGCAGGCCGCTCTCGCGCTACTTCCCGGAGCTCGAGTTCCCGGCCGGGCGCTACGTGCTCGACGGCGAGATCGTGCTGTTCGACGCGCAGGGCCGCCAGGACTTCGACGCGCTCGGGCAGCGCATCCACCCGGCGAAGTCGCGCATCGACATGCTGGCCGAGACGACGCCGACGCGCTTCATCGCGTTCGACCTGCTCGCCGAGGGCGACGACGATGCTGCTCGGGCTGCCGCAGGCGGAGCGCCGCGACCGCCTGGCGCGGATCGTCGACGCGCCCGTCGACCTGACGCCCGCGACGGAGGACCCCGCCGAGGCCGAGCCGTGGCTGCACGGCGCCGAGGGCGTGATCGCCAAGCGCCAGGATGCGCGCTACCACCCGGGCGAGCGCGTCGGCATGGTCAAGATCAAGCGCGTCCGCACGATCGACGCGGTGATCGTCGGCTGGCGCCCGGGCAAGGAGGAGAACACGCTCGGCTCGCTCATCCTCGGCCTCTACGACGATGCCGGCGAGCTGCGCGTAGTCGGTCACTCGTCGGGCTTCAAGGCCGCCGAGAAGCGCGAGCTGCCCGGGCGGCTCGCCCCGTACGAGACCGGGCAGCGCGGGATGGGCGATCCGAGCCGCTGGGACAACGAGCGCGAGCTCGAGTGGATCGAGCTGCGACCCGAGCTGGTGGTCGAGGTCACGTTCGATCACGTCTCCAACGACCGCATCCGCCACGGCACCAAGGTGGCCCGCTGGCGCGACGACAAGGACCCGCGCGACTGCACGGATGGATCAGCTCGCAGCTAGACTAAGTGTGTTAGTCTGTGAGCTATGACCATTAATCGGATCACCAAGCTCGGCTTCGTCAACGCCTATCTCGTGCAGGAGGACGACGGGCTGACGCTCGTCGACGCGCTCATCCCGGGCGCCGACAAGCGGATCCTCGCCGCCGCCGCGACGCTCGGCGCGCCGATCGTGCGGATCGCGCTGACGCACGCCCACGGCGACCACATCGGCTCGCTCGACAAGCTCGCCGCCGCGCTGCCGGGCGTCGAGGTGCTGATCTCCGCCCGCGACGCGCGCCTGCTCGCCAAGGACAAGACGCTCGACCCCGGCGAGCCGCAGGCGAAGCTGAAGGGCGGCTACCCCGGGGCCGAGACCGCGCCGACCGCGACGTTCGCGCCCGGCGACCGCGTCGGGTCGCTCGAGGTGCACGCCGCGCCCGGCCACACGCCGGGACAGGTCGCGTTCCTCGACACGCGCGACGGCACGCTCTACTGCGCCGACTCGTACTCCACGCTCGGCGGCGTCGCGACGACCGCCAAGCCGTACCTGCGCTTCCCGCTGCCGGGCTTCGCGACCTGGCACGGCCCGACCGCGCTGGAGTCGGCACGTGCGATGCGGGCGCTCGATCCCGCACGGCTCGCGCCCGGCCACGGCAGGGTGGTCGAGTCGACCCGGTGCGGCGATGGACCGCGCGATCGCGCGCGGGGCCTGATCCGTGCCGCGCCGCGGCCTCGACCGCGCGCAGGTCGTCGAAGCCGCGGGCGAGATCGCCGACGCCGAGGGGCTCGAGGCGGTCACGCTCGCGCGCGTCGCCGCCGCGCTCGGGGTGCGCTCGCCGTCGCTCTACAACCACGTCGCCGGGCGCGACGGACTGCTGCGCGGGCTCGCCGCACAGTCGACGCGCGAGCTCGGCGGTGGAGCTGCGGCGGGCGGCGACCGGGCGCGCGGGGACCGACGCGATCGTCGCCGTCGCCGCGGCCCAGCGCTCCTACGCGCTGGCGCACCCGGGGCGCTACGCGACCACGGTGGCCGCGCCCGCGGACGGCGACGCCGAGCACGAGCAGGCGGCGGCCGAGGCGGTCGACGTGCTGGCCGCGGTGCTCGGCGGCTCTGGCCTGGAGGGCGACGAGCTGATCCACGCGGCGCGCGCGCTGCGCAGCGCGGTGCACGGTTTCGCCGCGCTCGAGGCGGCCGGCGGCTTCGGCCTCGCGGTCGACCGCGACGACTCCTTCCGCCGGCTCGTCGAGGCGCTCGCCGACGGGATCGCGGGCTAGTGGTCTAGTAGACGCCGGGAACGCGCGGCTGGCGCTGCTGCGAGTTGGTCTGCAGCTCCTGGCTCTCCGCGCGCCAGAGCTGGAGCCGGTCGAAGCGCTCGCGCGCCTCGGCGATCTCGACCTGGTGCAGCTTGCCCCAGTCGAGCAGCGGCGCGAGCGCCATCAGCAGCGCCTCGCCGGTGTCGGAAAGCTCGTACTCGACGCGTGCCGGCACGCGCGCGTAGACGTGGCGCAGCACGAGCCCGTCGCGCTCGAGCTGGCGCAGCGTCGCGGACAGCATGCGGCGCGAGACGCCGTCGATCTGGCGCAGCAGCTCGTTGAAGCGGTGCGTGCCGCTGGTGAGCCGCGCGAGCACCGAGAGGCTCCACTTGGCGCCGAGCACGCCGAGCGCGCCCTGCAGCGCGTCGAGTCCGGGGTCGTCAGGGACCCAGGGGGCTCCGACACCTAGCCGTTGCGGGGCGCGACTGCACGACGGAGGGAATATGCCACGTCCGGGACCGGAAGGCGCAGATTGCGAACGCGCCTTAACGACTGCTCAATCGTTGCGGCCGTACGCCGCCTCGGATCGTTGCGCTGAGTCCGCAACCGCGGCTGATCGTTGCGTGCGCGGCTCGGCTGCACGCGCTTCGGCTCGCCTGGCTGCTTGACGAAGTGCGGTGGCCACGGCGCGTCCTCGAGCCCGCGCTCCTGCTCGTCGAGAAGCGCGAGCTCGAGCAGCGCGTCGAGCGAGCCGGCATGTGCGTCGATGTCGGCGCTGGGATCGCCGCGCTCGCGCAGCCGCGCCGGGACGGTGTCGAGCCGGAAGTCCTCGGGCTCGCACGCGGCGACCTCGTCCCAGTCGAGCGGGCAGGAGACGCGCGCGTCGGCCACCGGGCGCACGGAGTAAGCACTCGCGACCGTGTGGTCCTTGGCGTTCTGGTTGTAGTCGACGAACACGGTGCCGGGCGGGCGCTCCTCCTTCCACCACTTCGACGTCGCGAGCTCGCGGCACGCGCCGCTCGACCTCGCGCGCGAGTGCGAGCGCGGCGCGCCGCACGGTCGTGAAGTCCCAGCGCTGGTGGATCCGCACCGGGATGTGCATGCCGCGCGAGCCGGACGTCTTCGGGTAGCCGCGCAGGCCGTGCTCCTCGAGCACGTCGCGCGCCACCAGCGCAACCCTGCGCACGACGTCCCAGCCCGCGTCCGGCATCGGGTCGAGGTCGACGCGCAGCTCGTCCGGGTGATCGAGGTCCGAGCGGCGCACCGGGTGCGGGTTCCAATCGACGTTGCCGAGCGAGACGCCCCATACCAGGTGCGCGGCGTCGGCCGGCACGAGCTCCTCGGCGCTGTTCGCCGGACGGGAACTGGAGCACGACCGTCTGGAGCCAGTCGGGCCGCTTGGACGGGCACGCGCTTCTGATAGAAGGGCTTGCTCTCGACCCCGCCTGCGTAGCGCTTGAGCACGGTCGGGCGCTCGCGCAGGTGGTTGAGCACGGCCTCCGCGCACTCGACGTAGTAGTCCGCGAGCTGACCCTTGGTCACGCCCGCGCGCGGGAAGTAGACCTTGTCCGGGTTCGACAGCCTGAGTTCGCGCCCGTCGAGCTCGTAGAGCCGATGCTGGGTGCCCGCCACGCGTGAAGCTTGGCAGGATGCAGCGATGGTCGGCATCCCCGAGCGCCCGGTCCTCGTCGCGCCCGACTCCTTCAAGGGCACCTTCCGCGCCGCCGAGGTCGCCGGCGCGATCGGCCGCGGGCTCGAGCGCGCCGGGCTGATGCCGCCCGACCTGTGCCCGCTGGCCGACGGTGGCGAGGGGACGATGGAGGCGCTGCTGCTCGCGCTCGGCGGCGAGACCTTCGCCGCCGACGTGCACGACCCGCTCGGGCGGCCGCTGCAGGCGGCGTTCGGGCTGGTCGAGGACGGCGGCACCGCCGTGCTGGAGATGGCGGCGGCCTCGGGCCTCGGCCTGGTGGCCGAGGCCGAGCGCGACCCCTGGGCGGCGTCGACGTACGGCACGGGCGAGCTGATCTGCGCGGCCGTCGACGCGGGCGCGCAGGTCGTGCTGCTCGGCGTCGGCGGCTCGGCCACGACCGACGGCGGCGCCGGCGCGCTGGAGGCGATCGAGGAGCACGGCGGGCTGGGCGGCGCGCGGATCGTCGTGCTGACCGACGTGCGCACGCCGTTCGAGCGCGCGCCCGCCGTGTTCGGGCCGCAGAAGGGAGCCGACGCGGCGATGGTGGCGCGGCTGGAGGCGCGGCTCGACGAGCTGGCGGCGCGGCTGCCGCGCGACCCGCGCGGCGTGCCGATGACGGGCGCGGCCGGCGGCCTCAGCGGCGGGCTGTGGGCGGCGCACGGCGCCGTGCTCGAGCCGGGCGCGCCGTGGATCCTCGACGCGCTCGGCTTCGACGAGCGCATGCGCGCGGCGCGCGCGGTCGTGACGGGCGAGGGCAGGCTCGACGAGCAGACGCTCGAGGGCAAGCTCGTCGGCGAGATCGGCACCCGCACGCGCCAGGCGGGCGTGCCGCTGCACGCGATCGTCGGCAGCGACGGTCTCGACGCGTTCGGCAAGCGGATCATCGACCTCCAGCTCGTGCAGGAGGCGACGAACCTGGAGGAGATCGAGGCCGCGGGCGAACTGCTGGGCCGTAAACTGGCGGACGGCACCGTATGACCGTTCGCCGGGGGTACGTCATAGAGGGCGAAGCCCGGTCTCGGACGGCATGGGCGCCGGCCGCGTGGTCAGAACGCCGTCCGGACGACCGGCGGAGCTGACCTGCCGCCTCGTCCGCAGCTCTCGCTCCCGACGCCCGGCTCGCGCCGCGCGGTCGTCGTCGGGGCGGGCTCGTTCGGCACCGCCGTCGCGGTGCTGCTCGCGCGCGGCGGGCTGCGCACGACTCTCCAGTCGCGCACCGCCGAGCAGGCGCTGCGGCTGTCGGCCGACCGCGAGAACAAGGTCTACCTGCCTGAGGTCGAACTGCCGCGCGAGCTGCGCATCGAGCCTGCGAGCGCCGGCCTGACGCGCGCCGACTACTTGTTCCTCGGCGTCCCGTCGCGCGGCCTCGGCGACGTCATCGCGGGCCTCGACGCCGCCGGCCTCCCGCGCCGCGCGCCGGTGATCACGCTGGCCAAGGGCCTCGTCCCGCCCGACGGCGCGCAGCCGAGCGTTCTGCTCGCGCAGCTGCTCGGGCCGCATCGCGTCGCGGTCGTCGGCGGGCCGGCGCACGCGCGCGAGATGGTGATCGAGGGCGCGGCGCTCGTCGCGGCGTCTGTCGACGAGCGGCTCGGCCTGATGATCGCGAACGTCTTCACGCGCGCCGGCGTCGTGTGCGAGCGCTCGAGCGATCCGGTCGGCGTCGAGCTCGCGGGCGCGGCCAAGAACGCGGCCGCGCTGGCCGCCGGCGCGACCGAATCACAGGGACTGAACGCCGCCGGCGCGGCCGCCGGGCACATCTTCAGCGAGGTCTGGCGCTACGCCGCGCTTCAGGGCGCGCGGCCCGAGTCGATGATCGGGCTGGCCGGTACCGGGGACCTCGTGGCCACCGCGCTGGCGCCGCAGTCGCGCAACCGCCGCGCCGGCGAGCTGCTCGCGCAGGGCGTGCCCGCGGGCGAGATCCCGGCCCGCATCGGCCAGGCGGTCGAGTCGCTGGATCTCGTGCCGCTGCTTGCGGGCGCGCTCGCGGGCGCCGGCGTCGAGGCGCCCGTCACGCGCGGCGCTCTGTCGCCTGATCGAGGGCGGGCTGCCGCTCGACGAGTGGGTCGCGCTCGTGCGCGCCACGGTGCCCCCGCCGGCGCGCTTCACGCCGCCGAGCTGGTGGGAGCGGCTGCGCGCCAGAATGCGCGCGTGCTAGCCTGGATCGCCGATCTTGATGGCAGGCTTAGGAAGCACTGAGGAAGGAATTACGCGCCGTTAGCCGCGTCCGCCTTGTATGGCTCACATGAATCGGTCAAGCCGCCTCTCCAACGTGTTCTTCACCTTCCTCGGGGCGGCCGCGGTCGGCCTCGTGATCGCCGTGCTCGCCGTCGCCGGCACGTTCGATCGCACCGAGCGCATCGTCACGCAGTCGCCGCGCGCCGAGACCACCCCGGTGGCCGAGCAGCGCGCCGCCGACGGCAGCGTCTCGGACATCTACGCCCAGACCGCGCCGGGCGTCGTCTACGTCCAGAACGGCAACAGCGGCAGCGGCTCGGGCTTCCTGATGGACGCCCAGGGCCACGTCGTGACGAACGATCACGTCGTCGAGGGCGGCAGCGAGTTCACCGTCCGCTTCGGCGAGGGCGGCGACGCGCTGCCGGCGAAGCTGGTCGGCAAGGACGCATCGTCCGATCTCGCGGTGCTCGAGGTCGACCCCGACAAGGTCCCGGCCGAGACGGAGCCGCTCGAGCTCGCATCGTCGTGCCAGCTGCGCCCGGGCGACGTCGCGATCGCGATCGGCAGCCCGTTCGGCCTCTCCGGCACCGTGACGACGGGGATCATCTCGGCGCTCGACCGCAGGATCACCGCACCGAACGGATTCGACATCGACGGCGTGCTTCAGACAGACGCCGCGATCAACCCCGGCAACTCGGGCGGGCCGCTGCTCGACGCCGAGGGCCGCGTGATCGGCGTGAACTCGCAGATCGCGGCGACCTCCTCGCGCCAGTCGAGCGGCGTCGGCTTCGCCGTCCCGGTCGACACCGTCAAGCAGGTCGTCCCGCAGCTGATCAAGGGTGGCGACATCGAGCGCGCCTACCTCGGCGTCTCGTCGACGGTCGACCCGAGCGAGGACGGCGCGGTCGTCGACGCGATCACGCAGACCAGTCCCGCCGCCTCCTCGGACCTGCGCCAGGGCGACCGGATCACCGCCGTCGACGATCGCGAGATCAAGGAGCCGTAGGACCTCTCGAGCGTCGTCCTGGACCACAAGCCGGGCGAGCGCATCGAGCTGTCGGTGATGCGCGGCGGCCAGCAGCGTACGATCGAGGTGCAACTCGGCACGCGTCCCGACCAGCTGGCACAGGGATGAGCGCCCATCCGGCATCGCACCCGACCGGGGAGTCAGACGACAACGTGAGCAGCGAGGACGTACGCCTTAGGGCTCTGGAGGGGCGCGACGAGAGTCCTGCGCGAGAGGCACACGCCGCGCTCGAGACCGCGCTGTTCGAGGTCAAGCGCGTGATCGTGGGGCAGGAGGGGATGCTCGAGCGGCTGCTCGTCGCGCTGCTCGCCGGCGGCCACGTGCTGCTCGAAGGCGTCCCCGGCCTGGCCAAGACGCTCACGATCAAGACCGTCGCCGACGTGCTCGGCGGGTCCTTCAAGCGACTCCAGTTCACGCCGGACCTCGTGCCGGCCGATCTCGTCGGCACGCGCATCTACCGCGCCGACACGGGCGGCTTCGACACCGAGCTCGGCCCGGTGTTCTGCAACTTCCTGCTCGCGGACGAGATCAACCGCGCGCCCGCGAAGGTCCAGTCGGCGCTGCTGGAGGTCATGCAGGAGCACCAGGTGACGATCGGCCACGAGACGCATCCGCGTCCCCGCGCCGTTCCTCGTCATGGCGACGCAGAACCCGATCGAGTCCGAGGGCACCTACCCGCTGCCCGAGGCGCAGGTCGACCGCTTCATGTTCAAGCTGGTCGTCGACTACCCGGCCGCGCGCGACGAGGTCGCCGTGGTCGAGCGCTCGCTCGCAGGCGGCGGCGAGGCGCGCGAGGTGCTCTCGCCCGCGGCGCTCGGCCGCCACCAGCAGGCCGCGCGCGCGGTCTACGTCGATCGCCGCGTGATGGAGTACGCGGTCGCGCTGACGACGGCGACGCGCGATCAGGGCGAGCAGGGCTGGGTCGAGTTCGGCGCCTCGCCGCGCGGCTCGATCAACCTCGTGCACGCCGGCCGCGCGCTCGCGCTGCTGCGCGGCCGCGACTACGTGCTGCCGACCGACGTGCGCGACCTCGCGCGCGACGTGCTGCGCCACCGCATCGTGCTGACCTACGAGGCGCTCGCCGCCGGGGTCGACGCCGACCGCGTGCTCGACGACGTGCTCGAGCAGGTGCCGGTCCCCCGCATCGAGCTCGCGGACGAGGGCACGCGACCACAATGAGCTTCCGCGAGCCGCTGCTGCTCGCCGGGCTCGTCTTCGTCCCACTCGCCCTGCTCGCGTACTGGGCCGCGCAGCGCCGGCGCCGGCGCTACGCGATCCGCTATCCGGCGGTCGACGTGCTGGCCGGCGTCGCCGGCCGCGCGCGCGGCCGGCACCTGCCGGCGCTGCTCGCGCTGCTCTCGCTGGTGACGCTCGGGATCGGGCTGGGCCGGCCCGAGCGCACGATCGCGGTCGAGCAGCGCCAGGGCACGGTGATGCTGGTGCACGACACGTCCGGCTCGATGCAGGCGACCGACGTCAAGCCCGACCGGCTGAGCGCGGCGCGCGAGGCGGCGCGCACATTCGTGCGCTCGCTGCCGGAGGAGTTCCGTCTCGGCGTGATCTCGTTCAACACGCGCGTGGAGCAGGTGTCCGAGCCGACCACCGACCGCTCGCAGGTGCTGCGCGCGCTCGACTCGCTGCAGGTGCAGGGAGGCACGGCGATGGGCGACGGGCTGCGGCTCGGGATCCGGGCGATCCGCACGCCGGTGATCGGGACCGACGGACGGCCGCAGCGGCTGCCGGGCGCGATCGTGCTGCTGTCGGACGGCGCGAGCACCAAGGGCGAGGACCCGCGCACGGTCGCCGCGGAGGCGAAGAGGCTGAAGATCCCGATCTACGCGGTCGCGCTCGGCACGCAGAGCGGGACGCTGCGCCAGCCCGACGGGAGCACGAGCCCGGTGCCGCCCGACACCGCGACGCTCGAATCGATCGCGCGCACCACGGGCGGGCGCTTCTTCACCGCGCCGACCACGCGCGAGCTCGAGGCCGTCTACGCGAACCTCGGGCGCGGTCTCGCGACGCGCAAGGAGAAGCAGGAGATCACCGCGGCGTTCGCGGGCGGCGGGCTGGCGCTGCTGCTCGCGGGGCTCGTGACCGGGCTGCTGCGCAACGGGAGGCTGCCATGAGGCGCCTTCCGCTGATGCAGCCCGAGCGCTCGCCCGAGCGGCCGGGTCCCGGCCCGGTCCCGGACGCGGTACTGCGCTCGCTCGACCTCGCCGTGATGCGGCGGATCCAGTCGCTGGTGCCCGGCGACCACGTCACGCCGCAGGTCGGTGCGGGCACCGAGCTGGCGATGATCCGGCCCTACCAGCCCGGCGACGACGTGCGCTACATCGACTGGAACGTGACCGCGCGCCTGCGCGAGCCGCACGTCCGCGTGCACGTCGGCGAGCGCGCGATGACCGCGTGGCTGATGCTCGACGTGTCGCCGTCGATGAGCTTCGGGACCGCGCTGCGGCGCAAGGCCGACGTCGCCGAGGGCGTGAGCGTCGCGGTCGGCCATGTCGCGACTCGGCGCGGGAACAGGCTCGGCGTCGTCGCGTTCGGCGGGCCCGAGCCGCGCGTGCTGCGCCCGCGCCAGGGCCGCCTCGGCCTGCTCGGGCTGCTCGCCGAGCTGCGCGCGGAGCCGGCGGCGGACGGCGCCGGAGCCACTTCGCTCGGCGAGGCCGCGCGGCGGATGGCCGCGCTGGCCCGTGCGCGCGGGCTGGTGATCGTGGTTTCCGACTTCCGCGGCCCGCGCGACTGGGAGGGCGGACTGCGCTCGCTGCGCGCTCGTCACGGCGTGCTGGCGGTCGAGGTGCGCGACCCGCGCGAGCTCGAGCTGCCGGCCGTCGGCGACATCTGGATGGTCGATCCGGAGACCGGCCGCCAGATCGTCGTCAACACGAGCCGCCGCAAGGTGCGCGAGCGGTTCAAGGCGGCGGCCGCCGCCGAGCGCGAGGACGTCGCCGCCGCGCTGCGTCGCGCGGGCGCCGACCACCTCGTGCTCTCGACCGACGGCGACTGGCTGCGCGACCTCGCCGCCCACCTGCGCCGCGCCGACCAGATGCGCCGCAGCGCGATGGCGGCCGGCGGCCCGGGCCGCGCCGCCGCGGCCGCGCACAGGGTGCCGGGCGGCGCTCCGGCCGCCACGCCCGCGCCGGCGGTCACGACGCGGCACCGGCGCGGGCGCGCGCGGCGTGCGGCGGCACGGGAACGCATCCGAGGGAGAGGCGTGAGCTTCCGCGAGCCCACGGTGCTGCTCGGCCTCGCGCTGCTGCCGGTCGCGATGCTGGCCTACCTCGCGATGCAGGGGAAGCGGCGCCGCGAGGCGGCCGCGTTCGGCAACCCGGCGCTCCTGCCCGGCCTGATGACCGCGCGACCCGGCTGGCGCCGGCACCTCCCGGCGGGGCTGCTGCTGCTCGCCGCCGCCGCGATGATCTTCGCGCTCGCGCGCCCGCAGCGCAGCGTCGCCGCGCCGCAGCGCGCGGCGACGGTCGTGCTCGTCAACGACGTGTCGGGCTCGATGCGCGCCGACGACGTCTCCCCGACCCGCCTGGCGGCGGCGGTCGCGTCCGCCAAGGTGCTGGCCGACACGACGCCCGACAACTTCCGGCTCGGGCTGGTGACGTTCTCCGACTACGCCGAGCAGGTCGTCGCGCCGACGACCGACCGCGGCGCCGTCGACGGAGCGCTCGAGCGCATGGTCGCCGACGGCGGCACCGCGATGGGCGACGGGCTCGCGCGCGGCCTGCAGACGGCGCAGACGCCGGTGCCGACGCAGGACGGCAAGGGCACGCGCAAGCTGCCGGCGATCATCGTCCTGCTGTCCGACGGCAAGAACACGCTCGGCGTCAACAACCCGCTCGACGTCGCCGAGCAGGCACGCCAGGCGAGCATCCCGATCTATGCGATCGCGCTCGGGACCGAGAGCGGAGAGGTCGTGCAGCGCGACCCGTTCGGGTTCACTCAGCACATCGCGGTGCCGCCCGACAAGGAGACGCTGCGCCAGATCGCGAGCACCACCGGCGGGCGCTTCTTCGAGGCCGTCACGGCGAAGGACGCGGAGGAGATCTACAGCCGCATCGGCACGCGCCTGACCTCGCGGCCCGAGCAGCGCGAGGTGACGGTCGCGTTCGCCGGCGGCGCGTTCCTGCTGCTGCTCGCCGGCGGCGCGCTCTCGCTCGTCTGGTTCGGCCGCCTGCCCTGACGCGACCCGTCTAGGCTCAGTCGCGGATGGCCGTCGTCCGCGACATCGAGCCCTGGGACGAGCTGCTCGCCGCCGGCCGCGAGGACGAGCGGCTGGTCATGCAGACGTCCCAGAACCGCCGCCCGGCGCGTGCGGTCGCGCTGCCCGAGGAGCTGCATCCCGAGGTCGCCGAGGCGCTGCGCGAGCGCGGCGTCGACCGGCTCTGGTCGCACCAGGCGGAGGCGCTGCACGCGGCCTGGGCCGGCCCGACGATCGTCACGACCGGCACGGCGAGCGGCAAGTCGCTCTGCTTCCAGCTGCCGACGCTCGACACGCTCTGCCGCGACGCGCGCGCCCGCGCGCTCTACCTCTACCCGACCAAGGCGCTCGCGCAGGACCAGGCGCGCTCGCTCCAGGCGCTCGGCGTGAAGCGCGCGCGGCCCGCGATCTACGACGGCGACACGCCGCGCGAGCAGCGCGCCCAGATCCGCCGGCGCGCGAACGTGATCCTCACCAACCCCGACATGCTGCATCTCGGGATCCTGCCCAACCACCGGGCCTGGGCCGACGTGTTCGCCAACCTCGCCGTCGTCGTGATCGACGAGGCGCACGTCTACCGCGGCGTCTTCGGCTCCCACGTCGCGAACGTGCTGCGGCGGCTGCGCAGGATCGCCGCCGCCTACGGGACCGAGCCGCGCTTCCTGCTCGCCAGCGCGACGATCGCCAACCCGGGCGAGCTGGCCGAGCGACTGACCGGACTGCCGGACGTGACCGTGGTCGAGCGCGACGGCTCGCCGGGCGCGAAGCGGACCGTGGCGATGTGGAACCCGCCGATCATCGATGAGCAGCTCGCGACGCGCCGCTCCCCGCTGGCCGAGGCCGCCGACCTGCTGGCCGAGCTGGTCGGCCACGGCGCGCGCACGATCGTGTTCATGAAGTCGCGCAAGGCGGTCGAGCTGATCGCGCGCTTCACGCAGCTCGCGCTGGAGGACTCCGGGCGCGGCGAGCTGGCCGCGCGGATCGCGCCCTACCGCGCCGGCTACACGCCGCAGCAGCGGCGCGAGCTGGAGCGCCGGCTCGTCGAGGGCGAGCTGCTCGGCGTCGTGTCCACCGACGCGCTGGAGCTGGGGATCGACATCGGCTCGCTCGACGCCGCGATCTGCGTCACGTTCCCCGGCACGGTCGCATCGCTGCGCCAGATGTGGGGGCGGGCCGGCCGGCGCGGGCGCGGGCTCGCGCTCTACGTCGCCGGCGAGGACGCGCTCGACCAGTTCTTCTGCCGCCATCCGGACGAGTTCCTCGACCGGCCCGTCGAGGCGGCGATCCTCGATCCGTTCAACGAGCAGATCCACGCCGGGCACGTGCTCTGCGCGGCGCACGAGGGGCCGCTCGAGGAGGCCGACGCAGAGTGGTTCGGCGCCGGGCTGGAGCTGACGGCCGAGCGGCTCGAGGCGGCCGGCGAGCTGCGCCGGCGCCCGGGCGGCACGTTCGTCCCGCGCCACGCCGGCGAGTACCCCGCGAGCGCGGTCTCGCTGCGCTCGACCGGGCGCGACGGGTACTCGATCGTGGACGTCGGCTCGGGCGAGCTGCTCGGCACGGTCGACGCCGGGCGCGCGTTCAACACGACCCACGAGGGCGCCGTCTACCTGCACGGCGGGCGCGCGTTCGAGGTCACCGCAGCTCGACCTCGAGCTGCGGCGGGCGTTCGTGAGGCCGTTCGAGGGCGACTGGTACACCCAGGCCAAGCGCGAGACGGACATGTACATCGAGCGGCTCGACGACCGGCGCGAGTGGCTCGGCGTCCGGCTCTCGTTCGGGACGGTCGTGGTGACCGAGCAGGTCGTCGCCTACCAGACGCGCCGACTGTCGGACCACGAGGTGCTCGACCTCGTCGGGCTCGACCTGCCGCAGACGTCGTTCTCGACCCAGGGGCTGTGGTACGAGCTGCCCGAGCCGATCGTGTCCGCCGACCTCCCGCTCCACGAGCTGCTCGGCGCGCTGCACGCGGCCGAGCACGCGCAGATCGCCGTGCTCCCGCTGCTCGCGATGTGCGACCGCTGGGACATCGGCGGGCTCTCGACCAACCTGCATCCGCAGACCGGCGGCCCGACGATCTTCATCTACGACGGCCACCCGGGCGGGATCGGGATCACGCGGCGCGGCTTCCTCGCGTTCGACGCGCTGGTCGACGACGCACACCGGCTGATCGGCGAGTGCCCGTGCGAGAAGGGCTGCCCGTCGTGCGTGCAGTCGCCCAAGTGCGGCAACCTCAACGAACCGCTCTCGAAGCTCGGCGCGGCGCAGCTGATGGGCCGGATGCTGGCGTCCGAGCGCTCCTAGCCGCCCCGCGCAGGATCGTGTGCAGCGGTGGAGGCCGTCCGGCGCGCCGCCGACACTGCTGGGGCAATGCGCCGCCTACCGTTCCTGGTGTGCGCGCTGGCGCTGCTGGCCGCACCCGCTTCGGCGCCCGCGGCCGGTCCCGGCACCGGCGGCACGAGCGCGCCGTCCTCTGACGGCGGCGTCACGTACGGGCAGCCGCTGCGAAAGGTTCGCCGCGCGCGCCACATTCCCTCCCACCCGGTCGCGAGCGAGTTCACGGTCGCGCCGGGGACGATCGAGGCGGGCCGTCCCGCGACGTTCGCCTTCCGCGTGACGGGCGCGATGCGCGCGGTGCGCGTGCGGATCGAGCTCACCCGCGCAGGCTCGCCGGGCGCCGGCCAAGCGGCTCCGGCTCGGCTACCGGCGCACTCAGCTGCGGCACGAGTACGTCTGGACGCCGGCGGCCGGCGAGCTGCCGGCGGGCGAGTACAGGGTGACGCTGCAGGCGTTCGACGACGCGGGCCACGGGCTGCGCAGGACCGCCGAGGCCTCGGGCCGCGACCGTCTCACGGTGCGCGTCCCACCGCCGCCGCCGGCCACGGCGGCCGGCAGTCTTCCCGATCCAGGGCCCGTACTCCTTCGGCGGCGAGGACGCGCGCTTCGGCGCCGCCCGCGACGGCCACGTCCACCAGGGACAGGACATGACCGCCGCCGAGGGCACGCCGCTCGTCGCCCCCGTCGCGGCGACGGTGACGTGGGTCGCGTTCCAGGCCAAGGGCGCCGGGCACTACGTCGTGATGCGCGCCGCCGACGGCCGCGACCTCGTCTTCATGCACCTCGAGGAGGGCTCGGTGACGGTCGCCGAGGGAGCCGTACTGGCGGCCGGAGCGCAGTTCGCTCAGGTCGGCAGCACGGGCGCCTCGTCGGGCCCGCACCTGCACTTCGAGATCTGGCCCGATGGCTGGTATTCCTCCGAAGGATTCGCAGCCGATCGACCCCCTGCCGCAGCTCCAGGCGTGGGCGGCCACGCGCTAGCCTGTGCGCGCTCGGCGAGATAGCTCAGTTGGTAGAGCACACGACTGAAAATCGTGGTGTCCCCGGTTCGAGTCCGGGTCTCGCCATCGCGGCCGGAAACCTTGACAGCTTCAGGGTTTCTTGGCCTGGCCGGCTCTCGCGGTGCCGGCCCCGAGGAGCGCTATGGATACGAGCAGTCGGCGCGTCGCCGCTGCTTTTCTCGAATGCGCGCGGCGGCCGGATCCCGAATCGCTTGCGCTCGGCTTGCGCTGCGTTTGCGGGCGGCCGGGACGATCGTCTCGTCCAGTCAGCGTTCAGGAGGTATCCGATGGAGACGACAGCGATCGACCAGTCCCGGCTCGGGGCGTTCATGGGGCAGGCGGTGGTGGATCTGGCGGCCGGATTCAGCGCGCCGCTCGTCCGGCTCGGCGCGCGGCTGGGCCTCTACCGTGCTCTCGCCGAAGGCGGTCCCGCGACGCCGGAGGAGCTGGCGGAGCGGACCGAGACGGAGCCCCGGATGGTGCGCGATTGGCTCGGCAACCAGGCGGCCGGCGGCTACGTGACCTTCGACGCGGCGAGCGGGAAGTACACGCTCCCTCCGGAGCAGGCGGTCGCGCTCGCCGACGATGAGAGCGAGTTCTACCTGCTCGGCGCCTACGACATCCTGGCGTCGCTCTTCGCCGACGAGGACCGCCTGGTCGAGGCGTTCCGAAGCGGCGCGGGCTTGCCCTGGAGCGAGCACGACCACCGTCTCTTCACTGGGACCGAGGTCTTCTTCCGCGCCGGCTACCGCCAGCACCTGGTGGGGGACTGGCTGCCCGCCCTCGACGGCGTCGTGGAGAAGCTCGAGGCGGGGGCGCGCGTGGCGGACGTCGGCTGCGGTCACGGCGTGTCGACGATCATCATGGCCGAGGCCTTTCCCGCCTCGACCTTCGTGGGCTTCGACTCGCATGCGGGCGGCATCGAGCGTGCCCGGGAGGCGGCCGCCGAGGCCGGGGTCGCGCCCCGGGTGCGGTTCGAGGTGGCGGGGGCCGACGCGTACCCCGGCGAGGGCTACGAGCTCGTCTGCCTCTTCGACGCGTTCCACGACCTCGGCGATCCGGCCGCAGCCGGGCGCCACATCCGCAAGACGCTGGCGCCCGACGGGACGGTGATGCTGGTGGAGCCGCAGGCGGGCGACGGGACTGAGGACAACCTCAACCCGGTGGGACGGTTGTTCTACGCCGGCTCGACGATGATCTGCGTCCCGCACGCGATCGCCGACGGAGGCCCGCAGACGCCCGCGCTCGGCAATCAGGCCAGCGAGGCGACGCTGCGAGCCGTGCTGGAGGAAGCCGGCTTCCGGTCCCTCCGCCGTGCCGCCGAGACGCCGTTCAACCGCGTGCTGGAGGCGCGGCCGTAGCGGACACGAGCAGCGCCCGTGCGCGGCGGGCCGGCTCGGCGAGGTGGAGCCGGTCCGCCGCCGCAGCCGCCTCCTCGAGCAGTGCGCGCGCCCGCGTGCCGTCTCCGGGAGCGCCGCGGGCGAGCAGGGTCTCAGCAAGGTCGCGCTGGGCGCGCGCGGCGAGCGGGATCCCCCGCGCGCGCGATCGGCCGCGATCGCGGCCTCGAGCGCGTCGATCGCTTCCCTCGGTCGTCCGGCCGCCGCCAGAGCGCGGCCGAGCGATCGTGCGGCGGAGCCGGCGAGCCCGGTTGCCCGTGTCGCCACGACCATCCGGTCGGCGAAGGGCGCCAGCAGCGGGACGACCGCGGCGGCGCACCCGGCGTGGCCGACGGCGGCACTCGCCTCCGCGAGCTGCGCGAGCCCGATCAAAAGGTTGGCGTCACGCGGCATGCGCTCGAGGCCCTCGGCCACCGCCCCGTCCAGCAGCGCGCGCGCCGCGTCGTCGTAGCCGCGCTCGGCCAGGCAGAGCGCGAGGTAGGCGCGGTAGGACCGCCCCGCCGGCGATTCGACCCGGGCTCGCAGGTCGTCGAGATCGACCTCCTTCAGCGCCTCTTCGACGACCTGCAGCGTGTAGCGATTTGCGATAAGCACACCGTCGGCGTTGTCGTCGCCGATACGTCTCGCTTGAGCGTGCGCCTCGTGCGCGAGCCGTCTTGCCACGGGAAGCTCGCCCCGGTAGCCCGAGAGCGCCGCACGCCAGGCCGGCACGTACCACGCGAACGCCGGCAGCCGCGCCTCGGCGGCCAGTTGCTCGTAGACCCCGATCTCGTCGGCCGCCGAACCGACCTCGCCGTGTTCGAGCAGGTCGACGACGCGCCAGTGGCGCCCGTGCAACTCGATCTCCCGGTTGCCGGAGCGTTGGCCGAGCGCGACCAGCTCGTCGGCCGCGGCGATGCGGTCGCTCAGACGCTCCGGTGCCCAGTGCGCGACGTGCGAGGCCGTGAGCGCGACGGCGAGCGCGCCGGGATCCGCGAGGCCGCGTGCCGTCGCGACCGCCTCTTCGACGAACGCCCGCCGGCGCGCCTCGGCAGGCGCGTAGGCGAGTGCGATCGCCAGCCTCGAGAGCAGTCGCACCCGCAGCGCGGCCCGATCCGGCTGGAGGCGCATGAGCGCCTCCTCGAGGAGTGCGACGAGCGGCTCGTCGACGGCGACGATCGTCACGCCGAGCCCGGCGGCGCCGAGCGCCGCACGCGCGAACAGATCGTTGCGCGGCTCGGCGCGGGCGAGCCGCGCCGCCTCCTCGAATGCGATCCGGGCGCGATCGGTCTCGCCCGCGCGCAGGCGCGCGTCGCCAAGCGCGACGAGCACCTCGGCCAGCCGTCCCGTCGCCGCCCGGCTGCGCGCGAGTGCTTCCGCGCGCGCGAGCAGCTCGACCGCGTCCTCCCAGGCCAGCCGCTCGACGGCCTGTCGCCCGGCGTCCAGCGCGTACGCCAGCGCGGGGTCCGGGTCACCGGCGCTGCCGGCGAGCGCATGATGTGCCAGCGGGGCCAGCCACTGCTCGGGCGCGCGCTCAGCCCGTTCGACCAGGACCTCTGCGATGCGGCGGTGGAGATAGCGATGCCGCGCGGCCGACAACTGGCCGACGAGTGCGTCTCGCACCAGCGCATGGGAGAACGCGAGCCGCGCGGTCTCCGGCAGCTCCTTCAGCAGGTCCGCCCGCAGGGCGTCGTCGAGCGCGTCCAGCACCGCCTCCTCCGGCTCGCCGGATCCCGCCCGCACGAGCTCCGCGTCGAACTCGGAGCCGGCGACCGCGGCGAGCGCGAGCAGCCGTCGTGTGCGCTCCGGGAGGCGGCCGGCACGTGCGGCGACGACGTCGAGCACTGCATCCGGGATAGCGCCTTTCCCCGCGTGCTGGGCCAGCTCGCGAACGAAGAACGGGTTGCCGTCGGTTCGCTCACGGAGCGCGCGGACTCCGGCGGCGTTCGGACGCCTGCCCGTCAGTGCCTCGACGACCGTGGCGACGGCCGCCCCGTCGAGCCCGGGCAGGGCCACACGGACGACCGGCCGGTCGCGCCGGATGTCGGCGAGCGCCGCCGTGAGCGGGTGGCCCGGGCCCAGCTCGGCGTCCCGGGCGCTCCCGAGCAGAAGCAGTGGGAAGCGCTGGGGCCGGGTCGCCAGGCGGCGCACCAGGAGCAGCGTGGACCGATCGGCCCAGTGCAGGTCGTCCAGGATCAGCACGAGCGGCCGCCTCGCCGCGGCCCCCTCGAGCAACGCGGCGAGGGCGTCGAACATCCGGGCGCGGTCCCCCTCCGGGTCGGAGGCGGGCTCGCCCGGGCGGCCCGACGTGAGCTCCCCGAGGCCGTCCGCGAGCACGTCGGCGACCGTGAGCGGCGCCAACGCCTCCGCGAATGGCTGATACGGCGTCGCCGGATCATCCTCGCAGCGGCCGTACAGTACGAGCGCGCCGCTCTCCTGAACCGCGTCCGCGAACTCCGCCAGCAGCCGGGTCTTGCCTATGCCCGGCTCACCGGTGACCAACGCGACGCAGCGCTCGCCGCTGCGCGCGCGTGCGAGCGCCTCATGCAAGCGAGCGCTCGCCGTCTCTCGCCCTGCGAAAGCACCATCCCGAGCCGCAGCGAGACGCTCAGGCAGCGGCAGGCGGGACGCGGCCGCCGCGACCGCTCCGAGCTCCTCACCCCGCAGCCGCGACGCTTGCTCGCGCGTCGCCGCCGAGGGCGCGAGGCCCAGCTCGCGCGCTAGCCGCCGGGAGAACTCGGCATAGGAGCGCAGCGCGGCCGCACGATCGCCCGCCGCCGCCAGCGCCAGCATCAGCTGGCGCTCAGCCGCCTCGTCCAGTGGATCCCACGCGGCCAGCCGCCGAGCCCACTCCAGCGCCGAACGCACATCCCCCGCCGCCGTCGCCGCGCGCACAAGCGCGCTCGCCGCGTCCGCTCGTCGCGCCGCATGCCGGGAGCGCAGTTCAAGGACCCACTCCTCGTCGAGCCCTTCCAGCACCTCGCCGCGGCACAGCGCCAGCGCCTCCTCCCATCTCGACTGCGCGCACTTGCGCCGCGTCGGCGGTGAGCTCACCGCGGTCGACGCGTTGCCGATAGAGGGCGAGTGGGCCGGTCACACTTTCAGCTCGGGTCGATCGACGAAGTAGTCGAGGGCTTGCGGGTTTGCGAGTGCATCACGATTGCCGATGGGCCGGCCATGAATCGCTTCACGAACGGCGATCTCGACGATCTTGCCGTTCATCGTGCGCGGAATGTCGGCGACCGCGAGAATCTTGGCGGGTACGTGGCGCGGGCTCGCGCGATTCTTGATCGCCTCGCGCAAACGCTGCTCGAGCTGCGCGTCGAGCTTCGTGCCGGGTTGCAAGCGCACGAACAATACCACTCGCGTGTCGTCGCCCCATTCCTGGCCGACGACGATGCTCTCCGCTATTTCCGCGAACTCCTCGACGATCCGGTAGATCTCGGCCGTGCCGATGCGCACGCCGCCGGGATTCAGTACGGCATCGGAGCGGCCGTAGATGATGACGCCGTCGTGCGCCGTCAGCTCGGCGTAGTCGCCGTGGTGCCAGACATTCGGGAAGCGTTCGAAATACGCCGCGCGATACTTGCGGCCGTCGGCGTCGTCCCAAAAACCGATCGGCATCGACGGGAACGGCGCCGTGCAGACCAGCTCGCCTTTCTGCTCGCGTACCGAACGGCCGTCGGCCGTGAAGATCTCGGCCTTCATGCCGAGGCCGCGGCACTGCAGCTCGCCGCGATAGACGGGTAACAGCGGATTGCCGAGCGCAAAGCACGAGATCAAGTCCGTGCCGCCCGCGATCGACGCGAGCTGCACGTCGGCTTTGATGCTGCGATACACATAGTCGAAGCTCGCGGGAGCGAGCGGCGAACCGGTCGACAGAATCGAGCGCAGGGCGGGGAGGGCATGCGTGTGAACGGGGCTCGAAGCCGGACTTCTCGAGCGCGCTCAGATATTTCGCGCTGGTGCCGAAGATGGCGACGCGCTCGCGCTCGGCAAGGCGCCACAGGACGCCGGGATCGGGGTGGAGCGGGGCGCCGTCGTAGAGCACGAGCGTCGCGCCAGACGCAAGCGCCGACACGAGCCAGTTCCACATCATCCAACCGCAGGTCGTGAAGTAGAACACGACGTCGCCGCGGCGGATGTCGGTGTGCAGCACGTGCTCCTTGCGGTGCTGCAGCAGAGTGCCGCCGACGCCGTGCACGATGCACTTCGGCACGCCCGTCGTTCCCGACGAGTAGAGAATATAGAGCGGATCGTCGAACGCCACGGGCTCGTAGCGGAGCTCTGCGGGGTCAGTGAGCCACTGGCCGAACAGCAGCGCGTTGGGTAGAGCGCTCGAGATCGGGTTCGGCGCTTCGGTACGGAACGATCACGACCGCAGCGAGCTCGGGCAGGCGTGCCGCGACGGCGCGCACCGTCGGCAATGGAGTCGATGGTCTTGCCGTTATAGAAGTAGCCGTCGGTCGCGAACAGCACCTTCGGGCGGATTTGACCGAAGCGGTCGAGCACAGCGTCGACGCCGAAATCCGGCGAGCACGACGACCACACGGCGCCCAAGCTCGCGGTCGCGAGCATCGCGACCACGGCCTCGGGACGATTCGCGATGAAGGCAGCAACGCGGTCGCCTTTGCCCACGCCGAGCGCGCGCAAGCGCTCCGCGACCTGCGCGACTTGCGCGCGCAGCTCGTTCCAGGAGAGCGCGATGCGGTCGCCGCGCTCGTTGCCGAACACGATCGCAGTGCCGCTCGCATCGTGCTCGAGCAAGTTGGCGGCGAAGTTCAACCGCGCGCCGTGGAACCACTGCGCGCCGGGCATCCGCGAGCCGTCGCGCAACGCGGTCTCGTATGGCGTGACGGCTTGCACGCCGCAGAACTGCCAGACGGCAGCCCAGAACTCGGCGGGTGATTCGATGCTCCAGTCGTAAAGCGCCGCGTAGTCGTCGCCGCGCAATCGTTCGCGATTGACCGCGATGAAGCGCCGCATGTTGCTCGCTTCGCTGCGCTCGGCGGGAGGTTGCCAGATCGGAGTGTTCACCGTTCGCGACAAGGGGACGATTGGGACGCGATGTTACAATGCGCCGCGCTTGCGCGCCCCCGTCGGCGTCGATGATCAACATGTCCCGCGAGAGTATGGAGTTCGATGTCGTCGTGATCGGCGCCGGCCCTGCGGGCCTCGCGACGGCGTGTCGGCTCGCGCAGCTCGCGCGTGCCGCGAATCGAGAGCTCACGATCGGCGTCGTCGAGAAGGGCGCAGCCGTTGGCGCGCACATCGTGTCGGGCGCCGTGTTCGAGCCGCGCGCGCTCGACGAGCTGTTCCCGGATTGGCGCGAGCGGGGCGCGCCGGTGAAGACGCCGGTGACGGCAGAGCGCGTCGAATGGCTGCGCTCCGCAAGCGGCAGCCTGCGTTTGCCGGAGGCGCTCGTGCCGCGCGCACTCCACAATCGCGGCAACTTCGTCATCAGCCTCGGCGATCTTTGCCAATGGCTCGCGAGCCAAGCCGAGGCGCTCGGCTGCAACGTGCTGCCGGGCTTCGCCGCGGCCGACGTGCTCTACGACGGCGACCGCGTCGCCGGCGTCGTGACGGGCGACATGGGCGTTGCGCGCGACGGCTCGCACAAGCCGGGCTACCAGCCCGGCTACGAGCTGCGCGCGAAGTACACGGTGTTCGCCGAGGGTTGCCGCGGCCATCTCGGTCGGCGGTTGGAAGCGCGCTTCGACTTGCGTGCGGATGCCGATCCGCAGCACTTTGGAATCGGCTTCAAGGAGATCTGGCAGATCGACTCCGCGAAGCATCGCCCCGGCGAGGTCGTGCACACGCTCGGCTGGCCGCTCGACGCAGCCACCGATGGCGGCGGGTTCGTCTATCACGCCGCGGACGCGCGGGTGTATGTCGGGTTCATCGTCGGGCTGGGTTATCGCAACCCGCATCTCGATCCGTTCGCGGAGTTCCAGCGTTGGAAGCAGCACCCGCGAATCCGCGAGCTGCTCGCGGGCGGCGAGCGAATCGCGTACGGCGCGCGTGCGGTCAACAAGGGCGGATTGCAGTCGCTGCCGAAGCTGTCGATTCCCGGTGGCGTGCTCGTGGGCTGCGAGGCGGGTTTCTTGAATCCCGCGAAGATCAAAGGCTCGCACACCGCGATGAAGACGGGGATGCTCGCCGCGGAAGCGATTTTCGCCGCGCTCGCGCTCGAAGGCGCCGCTGCGGACGCGGAGCTCGCGCGTTACGCCGAGCGCGTCCGCGCGTCGTGGGTGTGGGACGAGCTCCATCGCGGCCGCAACTTCAGTGCGGGCATCGCGAAGCTCGGCACGGTGCTCGGCGGCGCGCTGGCGTTCGTGGAGCAGAACCTGCTTCGAGGCCGAGCGCCGTGGACGCTGCGCAATCGCAGCGCGGATCACGCGCGCTTGCGCCCTGCCGCGACGTCGGCGCGACCGGAGTACGCGAAACCGGACGGCGTCACCTCGTTCGATCGCGCGAGCTCGGTGTTCTTGTCGAGCACGGCGCACGAAGAGAACCAGCCCTCCCATCTGAAGCTCGAGGACCCGGCGGTGCCCATCGCGCTGAACCTGCCGCGATTCGACGAGCCCGCGCAGCGGTATTGTCCGGCCGGCGTTTACGAGGTCGTCGGCGACGCGAGCGGTTCCGCGCGTTTCCAGATCAACGCGACGAATTGCGTGCACTGCAAGACCTGCGACATCAAAGATCCGGCGCAGAACATCACCTGGGTCCCGCCCGAAGGCGGCGGCGGCCCGAACTACTCCGGAATGTAGGCCGGATCGGGCGCGAGATCCGGTTCGTCGAGATGCACGAGCATCGCGCGGCGTGTCGCGGCCATCAGCGCGCGCGCCGTGGGGTCGTCGGCCGGGGCGTGCACGGCGTCGCAGACGTGCACGCGCAGCGGCCCGGGGCGCGGCAAGAGCCGTCCAGCCGGCAGCTTCCAGCGCGCGCCGTGGATCACGACGGGCACCACGGGCAGCTTGGCGCGCGCCGCAGCGGCGAACGCCCCGAGATGGAACGCTCTGAGGCCAGGCGACCGGTCGAACGTGCCTTCAGGGAAGAACCCGAGCGCCGAGCCGCGCGTCGCAAGCGAGTGCAATGCGCGCGCCGTGCGCTGCCGATCGTTGCGATCGTCGCGATCGACGAAGCTCGAGCCGAGCCGCCGCAGGATGAAGCCCGCGAGCGGCACAGCGGTTCATCTCGAACTTGATGAGATAGGTGAAACCAGCGGGCAGCGCCGCCGTCAAAATGATGCCGTCGAGGTAGCTCGCGTGGTTCGCGACGACGACACAAGGGTAGTGCGGCTCGATCGCGTTGCCCGCCGACGCGCACGGGCTGCCGATGACGAGGAAGAAGAGCTTGGCCGCGGCGCGAGCGATGCGCCGGCGGCGCAGTGACGCCCGGCGTCACGGCGAGCACGAGGCACAGCGGCAGGACGATGAGGAGCAGGGCGAGCCAGGCGTAGCAGCCATAGCCCAGTTGGAGGATCCGATTCACGACTGAAGGGGTCTTGCGATGCGGAGCCGTGCGGTTCGTGTGACGTTTATGTCAAAGCTACCGTGGCCGCAGTGCGACTTTCGAAACGGCTTTCCGACCGCTTTCTGTGACACGTTTCTCTTTATGTTAATGCTGCCTGGCTTTTGTGAAGGCGGTCACGCAGGTGTCCCTACCCCTCACGCATACTCGACCCGCTGCGACATACCTGTGCGGGGATCGCAGCCGGCTCATAAGGCTTTGAATCATATACGAAAGCTACGGAACATACGATCGCGTAGAAGCAATGGCGCACAATTTTTTGCACAGCAGCCCCGCTCAGGCAGGCATGAGTCTACCTAGCGATCCCAAAGCGCTCGTCGATCGCTTCCTCGATGCGATTTGGATGGAGCGCGGGCTTTCCGAAAATACGCTCGGCGCGTATCGCGCCGATTTGCTCGCGCTGAACCAGCGGCTCTCGACGCGCAACGTCGAGCTCGCTCGCGCCGCCCGAGCAGACGTTCTCGACTACATCGCATGGCGAGTCGAGGCCGGCGCCAAGCCGCGCTCCACGGCGCGCCAGCTATCGAGCTTCCGCCGCTTCTATCGCTACCTGTTGCGCGAAGGCTTGCTCACGGAGGATCCGACAGCGCAGATCGCGATGCCGAAGATCGGCCGCGCGTTGCCGCAGTCGCTGACGGAAGAAGAGGTCGAGGCGTTGCTCGCGGCGCCCGCCGTAGCGGAGCCGCTGGGTCACCGCGACCGCGCGATGCTCGAGGTGCTCTACGCCACCGGCGTGCGCGTCTCCGAGCTCATCAACCTCAAGATGAGTCAGGTCAACCTGAATCAGGGCGTGCTTCGCATCGTCGGCAAAGGCGACCGCGAGCGGCTGATTCCGCTCGGCGACGAAGCGCAGGATTGGGTGAAGGAATTCGTCAACGGTCCGCGCGTCGAAATCTTGCTCGAGCGCCAGACGGAGTATCTGTTCCCGACGCGCCGCGGCGATCGCATGACGCGCCAGGCTTTCTGGCACATCATCAAGCGTTACGCGCGCAAAGCCGGCGTGAAGAAGAAGCTATCGCCGCACACCGTCCGGCACGCATTCGCAACCCACTTGTTGAACAACGGCGCGGACTTGCGCGTCGTCCAATTGCTGCTCGGCCACAGCGACGTGTCGACTACACAAATCTATACACACGTGGCTCGCGAGCGCATGAAGGACCTGCACGGCCGGCATCATCCGCGCGGCTGATCCGGCGCTTCCCGCTTGGATCTTTATTGGTAGAATCCCGAGCAGTTGAGTCCTCGAGCTCCCTCCAGGTAGGAGACTGCCCGTGCAGAACGACCGCTTCGTAGCGACCTTGATCGCCCTGCCGCTCGGCCTTGCTGCCGCGGGCGTCTCGGCCCAAGAACTCACGAAAGAGGATCTGGCGACCCGCTTGAACGGCGTGACGGCCGAGGACATCAGCGATTCACCCCTGCCGGGTATCTATCAGGTCGCCATCGGTGCGCAGGTCGCCTACGTGACCAAGGACGGCCGCTACATCATTCGCGGCGACATCTACGACGCCGACTCGAGCGCCAACGTCAGCGAAGAAACGCGCGCCCGCGCGCGGGTCTCGATGCTCGAGAGCGTCGACCCGGCGAGCATGATCGTGTTCAAGCCCGCCAGCGGCGAGGTCAAGCACAAGATCACGATCTTCACGGACATCGATTGCGGCTACTGCCGGCAATTTCATCGCGAGATCGACAAAGTCACGGCGCTCGGCATCGAGGTCCATTATTTGTTCTATCCGCGCACGGGCCCGAACACCGAGTCGTGGACCAAGGCCGACCAGGTCTGGTGCGCGCCGAACCACAACTCGGCGCTGACTCGCGCCAAGCTCGGCGGCGAGATCCCCGAGGTGCCGGCCTGCAATTCGCCTGTCGAGGCGCACTACGAGCTCGGTCAGCAGATCGGCGTGCGCGGCACGCCGGCTATCTTCTCCGAGACCGGCGAGCTCATCGGCGGCTACCTGCCGCCGGCGACACTCGCCAAGGTGCTCGACGACCCGAACGCGATCATCGAAGAATAGTCCGCTCTTAGGGTCGTTGCTCGATGGAGTGGATCACTTCGCCGGAGGCGTGGGTCGCGCTCGCGACGTTGACGCTGCTCGAGATCGTGCTCGGCGTCGACAACATCATTTTCATTAGCATTCTCGTCGGCCGCCTCCCCGAGGAGCAGCGGCAGCGCGCCCGTCTGCTCGGCCTCGGGTTCGCGATGGGTACGCGCATCCTGCTGTTGCTGCTGCTGACCTGGATCATGCGGCTGCAAGCGAATTTGTTCGTCGCCTTCGACGTCGGCTTCTCGGGGCGCGACCTCATTCTCATCGGCGGTGGGCTGTTCCTGCTTGCCAAATCCACGCTCGAGATCCACGAGAGTCTCGAGGGCTCCGAAGCTGAGGGTCATGCCGTGAAGCACGCGGGCTTCGTCAGCATCATCTTCCAGATCGGGCTCATCGATATCGTGTTCTCGCTCGACTCCGTCATCACGGCCGTCGGCTTGGCCGACGATCTCGCTGTGATGATCATCGCCATCATGATCGCCGTCGGCGTCATGATGATTGCGGCTGGCGCCATCGGTCGCTTCGTCGACAACCACCCGACCGTCAAGATGCTGGCCTTGAGCTTCCTGGTGTTGATCGGCGTGGCCCTGATCGCAGAGGGTATAGACGTGCACGTTCCGAAGGGCTACATCTACTTCGCGATGGCGTTCTCGGTCGCCGTCGAGATGATGAATATCCGCATCCGCGGCGCACGCAAACCGCTGCAATTGAAAAAGAAAGACGTCTAGAGCTGCGCGCCCTCGCGCGTAGGGGGAGGAACCAATGAGTGCCGAACTCGCCTATCTCGTGGCGCGCGTGCTCACGTGCGGGATATGGGTCGCCGCGGGGCTGCACAAGGCTACGCACTATCAGGCCAACATCGTCGAGATGGGGCACCTCGGCGTTCCGGCGCCAAGGCTCGTCTTGCCGCTCGTGCTGATCCTCGAGATGGTCGGCGCAGTCCTGATGGTCATCGACGAGTATGTGTGGCTCGTCTCGATCGCCTGGATTGCTTTCATGATTCCTGCGTCATGGCTCTATCACTTCAAGTTCATGATGAAGGACGGAACGATTGTCTTTCCGCAGTACGTAACGGGATGGAAGAACGTGTCGATCGCCGGCGGGTTACTCGCGCTGATCCTGCTCGACGCGAGCCGGCCGGCATGGCTGTTTGCCGCTTGAGGGTGCTGCGCCAACCGATTGCCGTCTGTTGACTTCGTTCTTGCCACGCATTCAGTGGGGCTCCCACGCGCGTAATTCATGAACTTTGACCAAACGGCCATCGTCGTCGTCCTCGCTGTCGCGCTGGGGCTGTTCATTTCCGAACGAGTCCGTTACGACCTCGTGGCGCTGAGTGCGCTGCTGGTCACCGTCCTGCTCGGGCTCGTCGAGCCGGACGCCGCGTTTGCTGGATTCGCGAATGGCGCCGTAATCACGGTCGCGGCAGTGCTCGTCATGAGCCACGCGCTCGCGCGCTCCGGTGCCGTCGACGCCGTGACCGCGCCGCTGCTGCGCGTCGCGACTCACCCGCTCGTCCTACTGGCCGGCCTATGCGTCGTCGGCGCGCTGTTATCCAGTTTCATGAACAACGTCGGCGCGCTCGCGTTGCTGATGCCGATCGCGATCGCGGGTGCGCGCAAAGGCGGCTACTCGGCCGCGCTGCTGCTCATGCCGATCTCGTTCGCTACATTGCTCGGAGGGACGACGACGTTGATCGGCACGCCGCCGAACCTGTTGATGGCGGATCTCGCCGAGCGGCTGCGCGGCGAACCCTTCACGATGTTCGAGTTCACGCCGGTTGGCGCGGCGATCACGGTCGCAGGAATCGTTTTCATCGTCGCGATCGGCTGGCGCATGCTGCCGCGCGGCAGGGAAGGCGCGAAGTCGGCGACGGAGCTGTTCGACGTCGGGCATTACGTGACGGAGGCGCGGCTGCCGGCCAAGTCCGTGTTTCATCGGCAAGACGATCCGCGAGTTCGAGGACGCGAGCGGCGACAGCGCCGCCGTCTTGGGGTTGGTGCATGGCGACACGCGGTTGCGACCGAGCTCGTCGTATGTTCTGCAGGAGGGCGACGTGTTGCTGCTCCAGGCGGAGACGCAAACGCTGCAGGATTACGTGAAGGCGGCGCACATCGACCTCGCCGCCGCCGCGCCTCATCCGCCCCCCGACCTGCCGTCGGCCGAGGCGTCCGTGCCGCTCGCGCCGCCGTCGGCTGCCGAGAACGGCAAAGCAGCGCTTCGTCCACCCGCGCGGCAACTGTTGGACACTGCGGAGACCGTCGTGACGCCGACGGCGTGGGTGCAAGGCAGCACCGCGAAGACGCTGCGGCTGCGTGCGCGCTACGACACGAACTTGCTGGCCATCTCGCGGCGCGGGCGGCCGATCATAACGCGGCTCCGCGATGTGCCGCTCCACGCGGGCGACGTGCTGCTGCTCGAGGGACCGGCCGGCGATCTTCCCGACATCATCGCCAAGCTCGGCTGCCTGCCGCTCGCGGACCGCAAGCTCGCACTGTCGCCGCGCCGAGTCGTGCTGCCGTTCGCCGTGTTCGTCGGCGCCGTCGCGCTCGTGATTTTCGGTGTGACGTCTGCGGCGATCGCCTTCGTCCTCGGCGCGGCCGCCATGGTCGCGTTGGGGTTCCTGCCGGCGCGCGAGGTCTACAACACGATCGAGTGGCCCGTGATCGTGCTGCTGGCGGCGTTGATTCCAGTTGCCGCAGCGCTCGAAACGACCGGTACCGCGCAACTTGCGGCCGATGCGTTGGTCGCGATCGCCGGCAGCTTGTCGCCGCATGCGATGCTCGGGCTCGTGCTCCTCGCCACCATGGCGATTACGCCGATCCTCAATAATGCCGCGACCGTCCTGCTCATGGGCCCCATCGCGCATGGCGTCGCGGAGAACATCGGCGTCGATAGCGCGGCGTTTTTGATGGCGGTCGCCATCGGCGCGTCATGCGACTTCCTGACACCCTTCGGGCATCAGAACAACACGCTGATCTTGGGACCGGGCGGATATCGGTTCGCGGATTTTTGGAAGCTCGGGCTCCCGATCGACGCGATCATTCTCGCGGTGGCCGTGCCGATGCTGCCAATCGTATTTCCGTTCCGTTGATACGCGCGCCGCTTCAGCCGGGCGCGGACCGGCGCGCCGCGGGCGCACCGACTTGCACGCGGACGTCGTCGAAGTCGATGATCGGCCGCACCTCGACGCAGCCCGTTTGCGCCCACGGCCACTCGGCGGCCATGCGCACGGCTTCGTCCATGCTGTCGGCTTCGATCACGTTGAAACCCGCGATCATTTCTTTCGTCTCCGCGAACGGCCCATCGGTCGTCATCTGACGGCCGTTGCGGATTCGCACGGACTTGGCGGCGGAAGGCATCGCAAGTATCTGCGCGTCGAGCAGCTTGCCTTGATCCCTGAGCTCGTCGGCATGCGCTAGGCAGTAACGCATTCGCGAGTCGAACTCGCCGCTCGGTAGTGCGTCCAGCAGCGATTTGTCGTTGTAGATCATCAGCATGAACTTCACGGCGATCTCCCGAGAAACCTTTCCGACATGCTAACGGCCGGCGGGCTCGTCGTTGCCCACTTCGGTGCCGTCGTCACGGCGCACGGACAAGGCGCGCACTGATTTGGTCTTTGCGTCGCGGTGCGGGTTGCCGCTGACGAACAACGTGTCACCGACACGCAGTGTCCGCTCCGTGATCCCGCGCTCCCGTAGACGTTGCGGGCTGGCCCACTCGACCGTCCAGAGCTCTTGCCGTCCGTTCTCGGTGTTGACGTTCAGAACGAGCGCGCTATGCGGGTTGCGAAAAATGATGCGTCCCAACGTCCCGCTGACGGACGTCGAGCGGCTCAAGTCATAGTGCGTAGACCAGGAATGATGGGCCGCAACGGAGCTCGCCGCGAGTCCGGCGATCGCGGCTAGCAGGCCGGGCCGTTGTCGTCGACACACTCTTCGTCAGCACGCGTGGATGAGCGTAACGCTGGTGCCGTTCCCGCCTAGAGCGCTTGCGGCTACCGCCGGTCCGAGCTGCAGAATGCCTGCTTCGGCGGCGATTGCGTTTTGATACCAAACTTATCATTGGCGACAGCGAAATCTCGTTTTCCTGAGAAAGACGAGGCCTTCGTGAAACAATTGTTTGATTATCTGGCCATCGGAAATTCGCCGCCCATTCACAGATCCGGTCGTTTCCGCCAATCACTCTAGATCCGTGAACGAAGCTCCAGCTAGCTGAATGCGGCGACTACGCTGGCGGCTTCGCCTATCGAGGTTAGCTCGGCTCGAAACGGAACGTCGAGCTCTAACAACAACACCTCGCGGAGGCCACGCATTCTAGGGGCGAGTGAGAAGCGCTGCCCGCGAATCGCTTCACTGAGAGCTTCGCGCGCCGAACTTTCTTCGCCCCTGCTACACTCACTCATCGGGGGAAATCCGCTGGAAGCGTTTACCAATGAGCGCCGACGTCATGCAAGAAGGCGCCAGACCGTGCACAAGTGGTGCCGGGAGAGGGACTTGAACCCACACTCTGTCTCCAGAACCGGATTTTGAGTCCGGCGCGTCTACCAATTCCGCCATCCCGGCGACGCTAGATCAGCGCTGTTGCGAAGCCCACGGCGGGGGTCGCGGCGCAGAGGGCGCACAGTGTGCCAAAAAAGTCGGGCTCGGCGCCACCGGGCCGCTAGAATCGCGCCCCCATGCAGCGCAGCGATTTTCATTACGACCTGCCGGCCGAGCTGATCGCGCAGGTACCGCTGGCCGAGCGGCGCGCGAGCCGGTTGCTCGTGCTCGACGGCGCGAGCGGCGCGCTTGCGGATCGCGCTTTCGCGGAGCTGCCGCAGCTGCTGCGCGCAGGCGATTTGCTCGTCTTCAACGACACGCGCGTGCTGCCGGCCCGCGTCGTCGGCCGCAAGCCGACAGGCGGGCGCGTCGAAATCTTGCTCGAACGGCTGCTCGGGGCCCGGCGCGCGCTCGTGCACTTGCGCGCGAGTCACAAGCCGCTCACCGGCGGCGAGATCGAGCTGCCGGGGGACGCCCGAGCCCGCGTCGTGGCGCGCGCGCGCGAGCTCACTGAGATCGAACTGGATCGCGACTTCGTCCCGTTTCTCGAGGCCCACGGGCAGACGCCGCTGCCGCCCTACATCGCGCGCTCGCCGGACGCCGCCGATCGCGAGCGCTACCAAACGGTGTTCGCCCGCGCCCCGGGCGCCGTAGCCGCGCCGACTGCGGGCCTGCACTTCGACGCTGCCATGCTCGACGCGTTGGCGGCGCGTGGCATCGAGCGCACGTTTTTGACGCTGCACGTCGGCGCGGGTACGTTCGCGCCCGTGCGCACGGAGCGCATCGAGGAACACGAGCTGCATGAGGAGTGGTTGGAAGTTTCCGCGGCGACGTGCGCGGCAGTCGAGCGCTGTCGCAAGAACGGCGGCCGCGTCGTCGCCGTCGGCACGACGAGCGTGCGTGCGCTCGAGACAGCCGCACGCGGCGGAGCGCTCGCGCCATTCGCCGGCGAGAGCCGGCTCTTCATCTATCCCGGCTTCGAATTTCGTGTGGTCGATGCGATGGTGACCAACTTCCACTTGCCCGAGTCGTCGCTGCTGATGCTCGTGTGCGCGTTCGCGGGGCAGGAGGCTACGCTCGCAGCTTATCGGCACGCCGTAGCCGAGCGTTACCGCTTTTTCAGCTACGGCGACGCGATGCTCGTGACACCGCAATCCGCCGCGCGCGCCGAGCACGCATGAAATTCGAGCTGATGACACGAGACGGCGACGCGCGGCGCGGCCGGCTCACATTCCGCCGCGGCGTGATCGACACGCCCGCGTTCATGCCGGTCGGCACCTACGGCTCCGTGAAAGCGATGACGCCCGAGGAGCTCGAGGGCTTGGGCGCGCAGATCATTCTCGGCAACACGTTTCATTTGCTGCTGCGCCCCGGCATCGAGGTCATCCGCGCGCACGGCGGCTTGCATGCGTTCACGCACTGGGAGCGGCCGATCCTGACCGACTCGGGCGGCTTCCAAGTGTGGAGCCTGCAGAACCTGCGCAAGATCACCGAGACCGGTGTCGAGTTCCGGTCGCCCGTGAACGGCGATCTCATCCATTTGACGCCGGAGCGCTCGATCGAGATGCAGGACGCGCTCGGCGCCGACATCGTCATGGTGTTCGACGAGTGCACGGCCTATCCCGCGGATCACGCGACGGCGCGCGAGTCGCTGCAGCTCTCGCTGCGCTGGGCCGAGCGCAGCCGCGCGGCGTTCGATGCGCTCAAGCGCGACCAGAATAGTGACGCCGCACTGTTCGGCATCGTGCAGGGCGGGGTGCACCACGATCTGCGGCGCGAGTCGCTCGCGGGGTTGCAGGCGATCGACTTTCCGGGGTACGCCGTCGGCGGGCTCGCGGTCGGCGAGCCGGAGGAAGAACGGCTCGCCGTGCTCGAGGGCCTCGCGCCGGCAATGCCCGCCGATCGGCCCCGCTACCTGATGGGCGTCGGCACGCCCTCCGACCTCGTCAAGGCCGTGGCGCGCGGCATCGACATGTTCGACTGCGTGATTCCGACCCGGCACGCGCGCAATGGCCAGCTATTCACGAGCGAAGGGCCGCTGAACATCCGCAATAGCCGCTTCCAAGCCGACACGGGGCCAATCGACCCCGCCTGCGGCTGCTACGCGTGCCGCCATTACTCGCGCGCCTACCTGCGGCACTTGCAGCAGTGCAATGAGATCCTGGGTGCGCGGCTCGCAACGATCCACAACCTGCATTACTACCTGGCGCTGATGGCGCGGATGCGCGTGGCCATCGAGTCCGGACGCTTCGCGGCGCTGGCTGCGGAAGTCATTGATTCGACGGGCGAACCGGCGCCTGTGGCATAATGCCGGCCGGCTTTTTAGTACGGGCGCCTACGGGTCATGGATTCTCTGCTCAGTTTTTTCATCGGCGATGCGCTTGCTCAGGCAGCGGCCCCGGCAGCGTCATCACCGAGCGCGATCAGCACCTTGCTGCTGCCGGTCATGCTCATCGTCGTGTTCTATTTCCTGCTGATCCGCCCGCAGCAGAAGAAGCAAAAAGAGCACCGCGCAATGGTGGAGGCGCTCGCCGTCGGCACGGAAATCGTGACGGGCGGCGGCGTGCTCGGCAAGGTCACGGCGCTCGGTGAGCAGTTCGTGACGGTCGAGATCGCCAACGGCGTCAACATCAAGGTGCAGCGGTCGTCGATCGGCGCCGTGTTGCCCAAAGACACGATCAAACACGCCTAATCGGCGCGAGTCACTCGTATGAACCGCTATCCGTTGTGGAAGAACCTGCTGGTCTTCGGCGTCATCGTCCTTTCGACGATCATCGCGCTGCCGAACTTCTTCGGCGACGACGAGGCCGTGCAAGTCTCGCGCACCGACGGTGTGGCGATCGACGCGCCCGCGCTCGAGCAGGCGCGCATGGCGTTGACGGAAGCCGGCGTCACGTTCCTGTCGGCGGAGATCGAGGGAGTGTCTGCCCTCGTGCGCCTCGAAGACACGGCGCTCCAGGAACGCGCCCGCGACGTGCTGACGAAAGCGATGCCCAATGCCGTCGTTGCGCTCACGTTGTCGCCGCGCACGCCGGGATGGCTGAAGGCCCTCGGGCTCGAGCCGATGCTGCTGGGCCTCGATTTGCGCGGCGGTGTGCACTTCCTTTACCAGGTCGATCTCAACACGGCCGTGGGGCAGTTTCTCACCACCTACGAAACCGACCTGCGCACGCAATTCCGCGAGCGTGAAATCCGCAACGACATCCGCGTCGACGGCACGACGCTCAGGGTTGCGATCATCGACCCGGCTGACATGGACGCCGCCGAGGAAATCATCCGCGCGCTCGACTCCGGCGATCAGCTCATGCAGCTCGGCCAGCTCACGGCCCGGCTCATCGTGGACCGCGGGCAGGTCGATGGCCGGTCCGGCTTCAACGTGCAGCTCACGGATTCGGCGATCCGCGAGCGCCAGGACTTCGCGATCCAGCAGAACACGCTCACGCTGCGCAATCGCGTCAACGAGCTCGGTGTGGCCGAAGCCGTCGTGCAGCGCCAAGGGCTCGACCGTATTCTCGTCGAGCTGCCCGGTATCCAGGATCCCGCGACGGCGAAGCGCGTGCTCGGCTCGACGGCAACGCTCGAGTTTCATCTCGTCGATCAAGACAACGATGCGTTCGAGGCGGAGCGCCGCGGCCGCGCGCCGCTCGGCTCGGAACTGCATCATCGACGTCAGGACAACTCGCCGATCCTGCTGCGGCGCGACATCATCGCGTCGGGCGACCAGCTCGTCGACGCGGTCCAGAGCTACACCAACGGCCAGCCCGTCGTGCAAGTACGGCTCGACACCGGCGGCGCGCGCAAGATGCTCGATACGACGCTGGCCAACACCGGCAGGATGATGGCCGTGTTGTTCATCGAAGACCGGCCGGGGCCGATGATCGAGCGCAACGGCGAGCAAGTGCCGGGAGATCCGGTTCGCTCGGAAGAGGTCATCAACGACGCCCGCATCAACGGCGTGTTCTCGAATCGATTCGAGATCAGCGGTCTGTCGGTATTCGAGGCGCGCGATCTCGCGCTGTTGCTCCGCGCAGGCTCGCTCGCCGCACCGATCGTGCCGATCGAAGAACGCACGATCGGTCCGAGCTTGGGCCGAGACAACATCGATCGCGGCATCGACGCGATTCTGGTCGGCTATTTGCTCGTCGTCATCTTCATCGGCGTTTGGTACCGCATGTTCGGCATGCTCGCGAACGTGGCGCTGTTCATGAACGTCATCATGATCGTGGCGTTGATGTCGCTGATTCCGGGCGCTGCGCTCACGTTGCCGGGTATCGCAGGTATCGTGCTCACCGTCGGCATGTCCGTCGACGCGAACGTGCTGATCTTCGAGCGTATCCGCGAGGAGCTGGGTAACGGCAACACGCCGCAGGCGAGCATCCGCGCCGGCTGGGACAAGGCTTACACGACGATCGTCGACTCGAACTTGACGACGTTGATCGCGGCCATCGTGCTGTTCATGTACGGCACGGGGCCGATCAAGGGTTTCGCGGTCACACTATCGATCGGTATCGCCACGTCGATGTTCACGGCGATCACCGTGACGCGTGCGCTGGTGAATGTCGTCTATGGCTCGCGCACGAATCTGAAGTCGTTGTCGATCGGCGGCCGCAAGCTCGCCAACCCGAATCTGCCGGCGACGACCTGACGGTTACGCGACTCCGCCGGAAAACGGCGCGAGCAGCTTCGACAGAGCAGCGTAAGTCTTCGGGTTGCCGGCGACGACGTTGCCGCTCTCGAGGTAGCCGTCGCCGCCATGGAAGTCGCTAATGCGGCCGCCGGCTTCGCGGATGATCAGCGCGCCGGCCGCGATGTCCCACTTGCTCAACCCCAGCTCGAAGAAGGCGTCGACACGTCCGGCGGCGACGTAGCACAGGTCGAGCGCGGCCGAGCCGGTCGGCGTACGCCGGCGGATTCGAGCATCACCGCGCGCAACATGTTCAAGTAGCGCTCGATGTGCTCCAAGTTGGCGCGATACGGAAATCCGGTCGCTACTAGCGATTGCTGTAGCGTCGTCCGTTTGCTGACGCGAAGGCGGCGGCCGTCGAGCTGCGCGCCTTGGCCGCGGCTGGCCGTGAAGATCTCTTGCCGTAGCGGGTCGTAGACCACGCCGTGCTCGGGCTCGCCCTTGCGAGCGACGGCGATCGAGACGGAAAACTGCGGGAAGCCGTGCAGGTAGTTCGTCGTGCCGTCGAGCGGATCGATGATCCACTGGTACTCGTGCTCGCCGGTCGCGCCGCTCTCTTCGGCGAGGATCGCATGATCGGGATAGTGATCCTTGATGACCTCGATGATCGCGGCCTCGGCGGCTTGGTCGACTTGCGAGACGAATTCGTTGCGGCTTTTCTCGACGACCTTGAGCGCCTCGAGCTGGTTCATTTGGCGAACCATGATCTCGCCGGCGCGGCGGGCCGCGCGAACTGCAATGTTGACCATGCCGTGCATTGGGCGCGCAGCGTAGAATAGCGCCGGTCCTAAGGCAAACCCGCGGCAGCCGACGTGCTACCGCGCAGATTCAACGCCCTTGCACATTCCCGTTCGCATCGTGCTGGTCGACACCTCGCATCCCGGCAACATCGGCGCCACGGCGCGTGCGATGAAGACGATGGGGCTTGGCGATCTCGCGCTCGTGCGCCCGAAGCATTTTCCGAGCGATGAGGCGACCGCGCGCGCGGCCGGCGCCGACGACGTGCTGAAGGCCGCGAGCGTGCATAGCGCGCTAACCGACGCAATCGCCGATTGCGGCTGGGTCGTCGGCGCGAGCGCGCGTCTACGCACCGTGGCATTGCCGATCGTCGATCCGCGCGAAGCGGGCGTCACGATCTGGCAGCGTTTGGCTGAAGGCAACCGGGTTGCCGTCCTCTTGGGACCCGAGCAGTCGGGGCTCACTAACGACGATCTCGCGCGCTGCCAGCAGCTCGTGCACATCCCCGCGAATCCCGACTTCAGCTCGCTGAATCTCGCCATGGCCGTGCAAGTGCTGTGCTACGAGCTGCGCATGGCGGCGCCGAGTCGGCCGCTGCCCGAGGGGCCCGTCAGCGATGGGCGGCTCGCGACGGCCGCCGAGCTCGAAGGGTTGCACGAGCACCTCGAGCGCCTGCTCACGGACTCCGAGTTCTTGCATCCGGAGCACCAGAGGCAGGTCAAGCTCAAGCTGCGCCGGATCTTCCACAAGGCGACGCTCGAGTACAACGAGCTCAACATCCTGCGGGGCGCGCTCACGTCGCTCGATCCCGGCAAACGACCGCACGCGCCGCCGTCATGACTAGCCGCGAGATTTATCTCGACTACGCGGCCACGGCGCCGCTCGATCCTGCCGTCGGTGCTGCGATGCGCGACTGCATGGAGCGCGAGTTCGCCAATCCTTCGTCGCAGCATGCCGCGGGCCGGCGCGCGCGGGCGCTGGTGGAAGCGGCGCGCGCCGCCGTTGCCGCGCGCGTCGGCGCCCCAAGCGAACGAATCGTGTTCACCTCGGGTGCCACGGAGTCGAACAACCTGGCGCTGCAAGGCGTGCTGCGCCGGTCGCGGGGCAGGCGAGTGCACCTCGTCACGTCGCGCATCGAGCACAAGTCCGTGCTCGACGTGGCGCGCGCGCTCGAAGCCAGCGGCGTGAGCGTGACATACGTCGCCGCGACCGCCGGCGGTTGGGTCGATCCCGAGGCCGTCGCCCACGCGATCACGCCAGACACGCAGCTCGTGTCGATCATGCACGTCAACAACGAGACCGGCGTCATCCAAGACGTCCACGCAATCGGCACGGCGTGCCGGGCGCGGGGCGTGTTGTTCCATGTCGATGCGGCGCAGAGCGTCGGCAAGCTGTCCCTGGCCCTTGCCGACGCGCCGATCGACCTGTGCTCGCTGACGGCGCACAAGCTCTGCGGCCCCAAGGGGGTCGGCGCGCTCTACGTCGCGCCGCGCGCGACGCTCGTGCCGCAACTCCACGGCGGCGAGCAGGAGCGCGGCCTGCGGGCCGGCACACTGGCCACTCATCAGATCGTCGGCATGGGTAAGGCCTACGAGCTTGCCGACCCGGCGCACGAGGCGCCGCGGCTCGCGGCGCTGCGCGATCGCCTTTGGCAGGAGCTGGCGGGCATCGAGGGCGCGCGCTCGAACGGTGCTCCGGCGCGGCGGGCCGCCCATGTCTTGAGCGCGACGTTCCCCGGCGTCGACGGCGAAAGCCTGCGTTTCGAGCTCCGCGACGTCGCCGTCTCGGCAGGCTCGGCCTGCGCAGCCGACAGCCCCGAGGCCTCGCACGTGCTGACCGGTATGGGGTTGAGCGACGTGTTGGCCGGCAGCTCGCTGCGCTTCAGCGTCGGCCGGTTTACGACCGAGGACGAGGTCGTAGGGGCGGCCAAGCGGGTCGCCGTCGCCGTCGCTCGGTTACGGGCGCTGGCGAAATCCGCTCCGGCGTGGTGCTCGGCCTGACGTTTTTCGGCTAAACTATTGACCCGCCTATGGAATACAGCCCAGCCGTCCAGCGGCACTTCACAGCGCCAACGAGGGCGCGGGAACTGCCGGCCGGTGTGGCGGGTCTCGTGGCGGGCGAAGCCGAGGATCGCACGCTGCACGTCTGGGTACGTTTCCAGCTGCAAGTTGTCGAAGACGTCGTCGCGGCGGCGGGTTTTCAGGCGTTCGGCTGCCCGCACACGGTGGCGGCGGCGAGCGTCGTGGCCGACTGGCTCGAAGGGCGATCGGTCGAGGGCGCGCGCGGGCTGGACGTGAAAGCGCTGTGCGCGGAGCTCGATGTGCCTATAGAGAAGCTCGGCAAGTTGTTGCGAATCGAGGATGCGGTGGCGGCCTGCTGGCGCGCCCTGAACTGAAGAAGGTTGAAACGGAATGTCGATCTCACTGACGGATAGCGCGGCTACGCGCGTACGGACGTATCTCGAGAAGCGCGGGTCGGGCGTGGGACTGCGGCTCGGCGTGCGCAAGAGCGGCTGCAACGGTTGGGCCTACACGATCGATTACGCCGATAGCGTGGCGGCCGACGACGTCGTCTTCGAAGAGAGCGGCGTCAAGGTCATCGTGGCCGCAGAGACCTTGGAGCTCATCGACGGCACCGAGGTGGATTTCATCAAGGATGGCTTGAACGAAGCGTTCAAGTTCCGCAATCCCAACGTCAAGGGTGAGTGCGGCTGCGGCGAAAGTTTCAGCGTCTAGGGTTGATCTCTCGGGCGCAACCGGGTTTTTCTCAACTGTAGCTCTCAAGGTGAACAATGGCTGTCGAGCGTACGTTTTCCATCGTGAAACCCGATGGTGTGGCAAAGAATCTCATCGGTGAGGTGTACCGCCGGTTCGAGAAGGCGGGGCTGAAGGTCGTCGCGGCGAAGATGATTCGTTTGCGCCAGGACCAAGCCGAAGGCTTCTATGCCGTCCACAAGGCTCGTCCGTTCTATGCGGACCTCGTGCGCTACATGATTTCGGGTCCTGTCATGGTGCAGGTGCTCGAGGGCGAGAACGCCATCAAAGCGAACCGCGACATCATGGGTGCGACGAATCCGAAGCAGGCGGCGCCCGGTACGATTCGCGCCGACTTCGCCGCTTCAATCGAAGAGAACGTGGTGCACGGTTCTGACGGCCCCGAGACGGCGGCCACCGAAATCGCGTTCTTTTTCAGTCAGGCGGAAATTTGTCCGCGGACGCGCTAACGCTGTCGCCCCCGGCGCCGAGCAAGCTGTCCTTGCTCGGTATGCCGGCCGCGAATCTCATCGAGTTCTTCGAGAACCTCGACGAGAAGCCCTATCGCGCCCGGCAGATCATGCGCTGGCTGTATCAGCGCTACGTCACCGACTACGCCGAGATGACGGACTTGAGCGCGCCGCTGCGCAAGCAACTCGGCGCGATGACGACGCTCAAGTTGCCGCCCGTGTTGAAGCACGAGCGCTCCGACGATGGCACCCGGAAGTGGCTGCTCGACGTCGGCGCCAACCAGGCCGTCGAGACCGTCTACATTCCGGAGGCGAACCGCGGCACGTTGTGTATTTCCTCGCAGGCCGGGTGTGCGCTCGACTGCGCTTTCTGCGCGACGGGCTATCAGGGCTTCAACCGCAATCTAACCTCGGCCGAGATCCTGGGGCAGGTCGTCCTCGCCGCGCGCGAGCTCGCGCCGGCGCAAATCACGAACGTCGTGTTCATGGGCATGGGCGAGCCGCTCGCGAACTACCGCAACGTGCTGCCCGTCGTGCACCTGCTCATCGATGATCAGGCGTTCGGCTTGTCGCGCCGCCGCGTGACGATCAGCACCGCGGGTGTCGTCCCGCAGATGTTGAAGCTCGCGAACGACTGCAACGTCGCGCTGGCCGTATCGCTGCACGCGCCGACCGACGAGCTGCGCAACAAGCTCGTGCCGATCAATAAGGTGCACCCCATCGCCGAGTTGCTCGAGGCCTGCTGGAATTACGCCGAGGGGCAGGCGAGCCGCAGCATCACGTTCGAGTACGTGCTGCTCGACGACGTCAACGATTCCGTCGCGCAGGCCCGCCAGCTCGTCAAGTTGCTGCGCAACCGGCCGGCCAAGGTTAATCTGATTCCGTTCAACGCCTTTCCGGAGTCGGAGTTCCGCTGCTCGTCGCAGCCGAAGATCGATGCTTTTTGGCAGACGCTGCGCAACGGGGGATTGATCGCGACGATTCGCCGGCCGCGAGGCGACGACATTGCGGCCGCGTGCGGTCAACTCGCGGGCCGCGTGCGTGACCGGCAGCGGGTGCGTTTGGGTGATCGCGTAATCGGAGCAACGAGTTCATGAACACACTTCGTGTCGCTGGGCTTTGTGTTTTCGTCGCCGTGCTGTCCGCCTGCGCGAACAACGGCTCGATCAATCAACGTGCGTCGGACAGCGATGCCGCCATCGCCAACATGAATCTGGGCGCCGGCTATTTGCGTCAGGGCAACACCGAGCTCGCGATCGAGCGGCTGCGGCGCGCGTTGGTGCAGGACCCGCGCCTCGTCGACGCGCATTCGACGATCGCCGTGGCTTACGATCAGATCGGCAAGCTCGAGGACGCCGAAACTCACTACAGCCGTGCCACGGAGCTCGATCCGGACAACGGTGGCGCGGCGAATGCGTACGCCGTGTTCCTCTGCCGGCAGACTCGCTACACGGACGCCGAGCCTTATTTCCGCCGCGCGGCTGACAACGCTACCTACACGACACCCGAGGTCCCGCTGACGAATGCCGGCGTTTGTGCCCGTGACGCCGGTCAGCCGGAGGAGGCTGCCGAGAACTTCCGTTTGGCGTTGACGCGCAATCCCAGCTACGCCGATGCGCTGCTCAACATGATGGAGCTGTCGTATCAAAGCGGTAACTATCTCCAGGCGCGAGCGTTCGTGCAGCGGTTCCTGCAGGCCCACGCGGCTACGGCGCCCGTGCTCTGGACGTGCTTCAACGTCGAGCGTGAGCTCGACAACGACGAAGCGGCGGATCGCTGCGCGGCACAGCTCCGCAACGGCTTTAGGGGCTCGACGGAGCTCGCACAGCTCGAGGAGCAGCAGAGGCAGGATGGAAGGTAGCGACACCCCGAGCGCGCCGGCCACGCCGCAGCCGCCCCAAACGTTGGGGCAGACCCTGCGCACTGCCCGACTCGCCCAAGATTTGACGCTCGAGCAGCTCTCGGCCGAGCTGCGTATCGAAGCGAAGCAGTTGCGGGCACTCGAAGAGGAACGCTTCGAGCAAATCGGCGTGGCTGTATTCATCAAAGGCTATCTGAAGCAATACGGCACGCGACTCGGTCTCGACGTGCGGGACTTGCTGGCGCTCTACTACAAGCAAACGACGCTCGCCGACGTTCAAATCCAGCCGAGCCGGACGATCAAGCTGCGCGACGAGCGGCAGATTACGTCGTGGATTTTGGCGCTCATCGTGTTGCTGACGGTCATCGTCGGTCTCGCCGTGTGGTGGTGGAACGGCGGCAGCTTCGGCTCCATACCGTTGGCGCGCGACACGCTGGCGCCGGCGACCACGTCGTCGCCGCCCCCCGCGGCGGCGCCCGTGCCGCAGGCGCAGTCACAGGGCGCGGCCGAGGTGCCGGCGCCACGGCCGCTCGTTGCCCCGCCTGTCGAGGCGCCGGCAGCCGCAGCGGAACCGGCTGGCGCGGTGAGCACGTTGCCGGCCGCGGCAGCTGTGGCCGCGAATCCCCCCGACGACGTCGGGGACGGTCGCGCCCCGCCGGTCGTCACGATCCCGCTCGAGTTCTCGTTCGAGAGAGAAAGCTGGACCGAGGTGACGGACGCCCGCGGCGAGCGGTTGGCTTTCGGGCTCAATGCCGCCGGCCGCCGGTTGACGGTGCGCGGCGAGCCGCCGTTCGCGGTCGTCCTCGGGGACGCCGCTGCCGTGCGGCTCACCGTCGACGGCGAGCCGTATTCGATTCCGACGACGGGCCGCGAAGGCAGCCTCGCGCGTTTTTCCGTCGACATCGCCGAGGAATAGGCTCCCATGACCGAGCTGATTCAGCCCGTCAAGGGTTTCAACGACGTGCTGGCCGACCAGGCGCCGTCGTGGGACAAGTTCGCGCGTGTCGCAGCCGAGCTGTTTGCGAGCTATGGCTATCAGCGCGTGCACTTGCCGGTGCTCGAGCGCACGGAGCTCTTCAAGCGCTCGATCGGCGAGCTCACCGACATCGTCTCGAAGGAAATGTTCACCTTCGATGACTACGGCGAGAGCCTCACGCTGCGGCCCGAGGCGACCGCTGGCGTCGTCCGCGCGAGCTTGAGCAACGGGTTGCTGCACAACCAGCAGCAGAAACTCTGGTGCGCGGGCCCGATGTTCCGGCGCGAGAAACCGCAGAAAGGCCGTTACCGGCAGTTCCACCAGATGAGCGTCGAGGCGCTCGGCTTCGCCGAGCCCGAGATCGACGCCGAGCTCATCGCGATGTCGGCGCGCTTGTGGCGCGAGCTCGGGCTGAAGAGCATGACGCTCGAGCTCAATACGATCGGCACGGCCGAGTCGCGCCAGGCGTACAAGAAAGTGCTGGTCGAGCACTTCTCACGGCATCGCGAGCTGCTCGATGAAGACAGCTTGCGGCGTCTCGACCGCAATCCGCTGCGGATCCTCGACAGCAAGAATCCAGCGCTGCGCGAAATCGTCGAGGCTGCACCGCTGATGGCGGCATATCTCGACGACGAATCCCGCGCGCATTTCGCTCGCGTCCAAGAGCTGCTCACGGACGTCGGCGTGCGGTTCACCTTGAACCCGCGGCTCGTGCGCGGGCTCGACTATTACTCCCGCACCGTGTTCGAGTGGGTGACGGACCGTCTGGGAGCCCAGAGCGCCGTCTGTTCGGGCGGGCGCTACGACGGGCTCGTGGCGCAGCTTGGCGGTCGAGACACGCCGGCCGTCGGCTGGGCGCTCGGCATCGAGCGCGTCGTCGAGTTGCTCCAGGCGGAGGGCATCGGCGCCGTCGAGACGCCGCCCGATGCCCACCTGGTTGCGGCTGGCGACGCCGAGCGCCGCTTCGGCTTCAAGCTGGCCGAGCAGCTGCGCGAGCGCCTGCCGGGGCTCAGGCTGTCGATCGGCGGGCCGGCAGCCGGGTTCAAGGCCCAGTTGCGCCGGGCCGACAAAAGCGGCGCTCGTTACGCCTTGATCGTCGGGGAGACCGAGCTCCAGGCGGGCAAGGTCAGCTTCAAGCCCCTGCGGGAGGACCAGCCGCAGCAGCTCGTGACGGTCGATGAATGCATCGACTTGCTCCGCCAAACGCGAACGTCAGCTTAGAATAGCCCGCTCATTGCCCGCCGGAGGATCGTGTGGACGAGTATTTGTCAGACAAAGAGCAAGTCGACCGGCTGCGCGCCTGGTGGCGCGAGAACGGCTGGTTCTTGCTCGGCGGCGTGGCGATCGGCCTGCTCGGTCTGTACGGCTATCGGCAATATTTCGAATTCCAATACCGCCAATCCGAGGCCGCGCGCACGCTGTACGCGTCGGTCAAGCAGGCTGCCGACGACAGCGACACGGCCGCTGCGGAGACGGTTTTTGCGCAGCTGCGCAGCGAGTATCCCGAGCACGCCTACACGCACCAAGCGGCTTTGCTCGTTGCGAGCGCCGAGGTCGTCGCGTCACCCGACGCCGCCGCCGAAAAGTTGCGCTTCACGATGGAGGAGAGCAGCGATCCCGAGCTCGCGATGGTGGCGCGCTTGAGGCTCGCGCGTGTGCTTGCCTATCGCGAGCAGTATCAAGAAGCGCTCGCCCTCCTGGACGTGCCGATGCCGGGCCAATTCGCTGGCCGGATTGCCGAGATCCGGGGCGACATCCACGTCGAGCTCGGAGAGACGGATGCGGCACGGACGGCCTATCTCGAAGCCCTCGTGACGCCCGGCGCGGAGCTGCTCGATCGCAACTTCTTGCAGATGAAGCTTGCGGACTTGCCGGGCCTGGTACCTCGAATCGTCGTCCGCCACGACGGATGCGGTCGCGGTACCCGCCGCCGACTCGGCTCCGGATGTTGCCGCCGACCCCGCCGAAGCGCCCGCCGACGCTGCGCCGGCGACAACGGAGGAAGGCGCGTGACGACGCTGCGCCGCATCGTGGTCGCGACGGCGTTGCTCGCCGTGCTCGCGGGTTGTGCCGGCAGCAAGGACACCACCGAGCCGCCGGCAGGGCTCATCGACTTCGAGGCCACGCTCGACGTGCAGAAGGTATGGAGCAGCAAGGTCGGCGGCAAGTCCGAGCGGTTGCGCCTGGGGTTGCGGCCGGCGACCGACGGTGCGCGCATCTATGCCGGTGCCTATGACGGCCAAGTCGCAGCGTTCGACGCCATAACCGGCGACAAAGTGTGGTCGGTCAAGACGGAGCTAGCGCTGACGGCCGGCCCCGGGTTCGGCGACGGGTTGCTCGCGTTCGGCACCGCCGACGGCGATCTGCTGTTGCTCGACGCGGAGACGGGCGACGAGCGATTGCGGCAGGCGATCGGCAGCGAGGTGCTCGCGTCGCCGGCGGTCGGCTCCGGCGTCATCGCCGTGCGCACGGTCGACGGGCGGCTGCGCGGTTTCTCTGCAACCAACGGTGCGACGCTCTGGACCGTCGAGCAGTCCTTGCCGACTCTGACGTTGCGCGGCAACACCGCGCCGCGGCTCGCCGGCACGCTCGTGATCAGCGGCTTCAATAACGGCCGAGTCGGCGCCTACGAGCTTTCGAACGGCGATGCCGCGTGGGAAGTCGCCGTTGCGAATCCTACGGGACGCAGCGAGCTCGAACGCTTGGTCGACGTCAGCGCGGGCTTGCAGGTCGTCGGCAACGATGTGTACGTCGCTGGCTATCACGGCTCCGCCGCGAGCATCGATCTCGCGACCGGCGTGGTGATCTGGCAGCAAGACTTGTCGTCGTATGCAGGCTTGGGTGCCGACCTCAACAACGTCTACGTGACGAACGAATTCGATGCCGTCATTGCGCTCGAGCGCGAGGCCGGCACGCAAGTCTGGCGCCAAGAGTTGCTGCGGCTGCGCGACGTCACGGCGCCGACGCGTTACGCGAACACGCTCGTGGTCGGCGACTACGAAGGGTATGTTCATTGGCTCTCCCCCGACGACGGCTCGTTCCTCGCGCGCGAGCGTGGGGCCGGCGAGCGCATCTCCGCGGCGCCGCTCGTCGTCGGGCAGAACGTCTACGTGCAGGGCGACGACGGCACAGTGGCCGCCTTCACCCTGCGCCTCGACGACGCCGTCTAAGCCGCGCCGCCATGCTGCCCGCCGTGGCGCTCGTCGGCCGACCGAACGTCGGCAAGTCGACGCTGTTCAACCGCTTGACCGCCACGCGCGACGCGCTCGTCGCGGATTTTCCCGGTTTGACGCGCGACCGCCGCTACGGCATCGGCCGCGCGGGCGAGCGCAGTTTCATCGTCATCGACACCGGCGGCCTGAACTCGACCGATAGCGACACGATCACGACGCTCGTCGCCGAGCAGGTCGCGCTCGCGATCGAGGAAGCCGACGCGGTCGTGCTCGTCGTTGATCACAGAAGCGGGCTCACGGCGGAGGATGCCGCGATAGCCGAGCGGCTCCGGCGCGAGTCGAAGCCGGTGGTCATCGCGGTGAACAAAGCCGAAGGCGTGCCCGGCGAGATCGCCGAGGCGGAGTTTCACGCGCTTGGCCTGGGCGCGCCGGTCGGTATCTCGGCGGCGCACGGGCAGGGTGTCGACGAGCTGCTCGCGACCGCGCTCGTGCGGTTCCCCGCCGTTGACGACGCCGTCGTCCCGGACGAGTTCGGGCCGAAGGTCGCCGTCATCGGCCGGCCGAACGTCGGCAAGTCGACGTTGATCAATCGCCTGCTCGGCGAGAATCGCTTGATCACCTCGGCCGAGCCCGGCACGACGCGCGACAGCATCCACGTGCCGTGCGAGCGCGATGGCGAGCAGTTCGTGCTCATCGACACCGCCGGTATTCGCCGGCGCGCGCGCGTAGCCGAAGGCGAAGTCTCCGAGAAATTCAGTGTCGTGCAGAGTCTCAAGGCCATCGAGGATGCGGGCGCCGTCATCGCCGTGCTCGACGCGCGCGAGAGCGTCACCGATCAGGACGTGCATCTCGTCGGGCTCGCCGCCGAGCGCGGTCGCGCACTCGCGATCGCCGTCAACAAGTGGGATGGACTCGACGGTCACGAGCGCCGCCTCATCGAGCGCGAGGTGGCTCGCAAGCTCGACTTCGTGCCGTACGCGAGCTTGCACTACGTCTCGGCGCTACACGGCAGCGGCATCGCCGAGCTCGTCAAAGCCGCGCTCATCGCCTACAAGAATGCCGGCGTCGAGCTGGCAACGCCGCGGCTCAATCGCGTGCTGGAGGACGCGCTGCAGGTGAACCCCCCGCCGCTCGTGCGCGGCCGGCTCGCGCGGCTGCGTTACGCGCATCAAGGCGGGCGCTACCCGCCGGTGATCGTCGTGCACGGCACGCAGGCGACGCGGCTGCCCGATCACTACAAGCGCTACCTCGAGAACGCCTTTCGCGAAGCGCTGAAGCTCAAGGGCACGCCGGTGCGCGTCGAGCTGCGGACCGGCGACAATCCGTTCGGCGGCAGGCGCAACAAGCTGACCCCGCGGCAAGCGAAGAGTCGCCGGCGCATGCTCAGGTTCAAGCACAAGAAGTGATCCGTCGCCGCGGGCCTAATCACATAGCCAGAAGTTAGAAGCTTGTTGCGGCGCCGGTTTAAACTGCCGGTCTTGTTTCGCAGGCCAGGGGTGAAGCGTGCCGACGAAAGCGCGCAAGACGGTCGTCATTGCCGGTGAGTTTCCGATGCACCGCGGCGGCACGCTCGTGAGCCCGACCATCGCCTACGAGACCTGGGGCAAGCTCAACCACACGCGCGACAACGCCGTGCTGATCTTCACGGGCATGTCGCCATCGGCGCATGCCGCGTCGAGCCTCGAGGATCCGCAGCCCGGCTGGTGGGAGGAGATCATCGGCCCCGGACGGGCGATCGACACTCATCGCTACTACGTCATCGTCGTGAACTCGCTCGGCAGCTGCTTCGGCTCGACGGGACCGGCGTCCGTCGATCCGCGCACCGGCGACATCTACCGGCTCACGTTCCCCGTGCTGTCGCTCGAGGACGTCGCGCGCGGCGGCTTCGAGGTCATCAAGCACCTCGGCGTCAATCGGCTCGTGGCAACCGTCGGTCCGTCGATGGGCGGCATGACGGCGCTCGCGTTCGAGATCCTGTTTCCCGGCATCTCGGAAGGCTTCGTCAGCATGTCCTCGGGGCCGCGCTCGCTGCCGTTTTCGATCGCGTTGCGCTCGCTGCAGCGCGAGATCATCCGCAAGGATCCCGGCTGGATGGGCGGGCACTATCCGCGCGACGCGCAGCCGCTCGTCGGCATGCGGCTCGCGCGCAAGCTCGGCATGATCACCTACCGCTCGGCGGAGGAGTGGCGGCTGCGCTTCGGCCGCGAGCGCTCTGCGTCGACCGACACGAGCGGCGATCCGTTCGGCCAGGTGTTCGAGGTCGAGACCTATCTCGAGCACCACGCGCAGAAATTCACGGGGCAGTTCGACGCCAACTGCTATCTGTACTTGTCGCGAGCCAGCGATCTCTTCGACGTCGCCGACCACGGCTCGTCGGTCGACGCTGCGTTGAGCAAGCTCACGGTCAAGCGTGCGCTGATCATCGGCGTCAAGACGGACTTCCTGTTCCCGATCTATCAGCAGCGCGAGCTCGCCGAGGGGCTCGAGGCCCCGGGCCGCGAGGTCGAGTTCGTCGAGCTCAACTCGCTGCAAGGCCACGACTCGTTCCTCGTCGACATGGACAACTATCGGCCGCTGCTGGCGAGGTTCTTCGAGTAACTCTGCGAGCGCGCGGATTCGCGCTTGCAGGGCACTTGTGCGCCCATGCTAGGCTCGAGCTCCGCATGAGCAAGCCGCTGAAGAAGGACGCGACGTACGAGGATCTATGTGCGGTTCCGGAGAACTTCGTCGCGGAGATCTTGGGCGGCGAGCTCTACGCGTCACCGCGCCCGGCGTCGCCGCATGCGCACGCCGCCGGTACGGCTGTGTCTGAGCTCGGCGGTCCCTTCGAGGACGGCGAGAACGGTCCCGGCGGTTGGTGGTTCCTCAGTCGAGCCGGAGCTGCACTTCGGCGCCGATGTCGTCGTGCCCGGATATCGCCGGTTGGCGTCGCGAGCGCATGCCGACGATACCGAACGTCGCGTATTTCACGCTGGCGCCCGATTGGCTGTGCGAAGTGCTGTCGCCATCCACGAAAGCCATCGATCGCCGCAAGAAGCTGCCGATCTATGCCCGCGAGGGTGTCGGCCACGTGTGGCTCGTGGACCCGCTGCTGCAAACGCTCGAGGTGCTGCGCCTCGAGTCGCAGCGTTGGTCGGTGGTGGCCACGCACGAAGCGGACGCCAAGGTGCGAGCCGAACCGTTCGATGCGATCGAGCTCGCGCTCCGCGCGCTGTGGCTATAGCGAGCGGCTAGCTCTTGCGCGGCTTGATCGAGTCGACGGTGGCGGTGAGGCCGCCGCGAGCGAGACGCACGTCGATCGCGGCGCCCGCGCGTGACCATCGCGGCGTCCGTCGAGCACCTTGCCGCCGGCATCCGTCACGATCGAATAGCCGCGCTCGAGCGTCGCGAGCGGGCTCAATGACCGAAGCCCGCGCGAAGCGAGTTTCAAGCGTTGCTGCGTGCGCTCGACTTGCCGCAGCAATGCGCGCCGCAAGTCGCCCTGCGCGGTGCGCCAGCGCTCGCGTGCGCGCGCAAGCCGATGCGCCGGGCTCGCGTGCGCGACGGCCGTCGCGAGCCGAGCGAGCTTGTGCTTGCGCGTCTCGATGCGCCGCTCCACCGCGCGCTTCAAGCGCGCCTCGAGCTCGTCGAGCCGCTGCGCGCGCTCGCGCAGCTGCACGCTGGGGTTACAGCGCTGCAGCCGGTGCGCCAGCATCGCGAAGTGCCGCTGCTCCGTAGCGATTCGGCGCCGCGTCACGTAGCCGAGCTGCTGCTCGCAGCCGGCAAAGCGCTTGGTCCACTCGCGCTGGTCTGGAACGGCGAGCTCGGCCGCTTGTGAGGGCGTCGGCGCGCGCAGGTCCGCGACGAAGTCGGCGATCGTGAAGTCGATCTCGTGCCCGACGCCGACGATGACGGGCAGCTTCAGTGCGGCGATCGCGCGCGCCACGACTTCTTCGTTGAACGACCAAAGGTCTTCGAGCGAGCCGCCGCCGCGAGTCAGGATCAGCACGTCGCAGTCCGCGCGCCGATCGGCGAGCGCGAGCGTTCGCGCGATCTCGTCGGCCGCGCCGGCGCCCTGCACGGGTGTCGGGTAGATCAGCACGGCCGTGGCGGGAAACCGCCGGCGCAACGCGATCAGCACGTCGCGCAGCGCGGCGCCTGTCGGCGAGGTGATCACGCCGATCCGGCGCGGCAGCTTCGGCAGCGGGATCTTACGAGATGCGTCGAACAAGCCTTCGGCCGCGAGCCGCCGTTTCAGCTCTTCGAACCGGCGCCGGAGCACGCCTTCCCCGGCTTCCTCCACGTAGTCGACGACGAGCTGATACTCGCCGCGAGCCTCGTAAACGCTCGCGCGGGCGCGGACGAGGACCTGCTGGCCGTTCGCGAGCTCGAAGCCGAGACCGCGCGTGGCCATGCGGAACATCGCGCAGCGCACCTGCGCCTCGGCGTCCTTCAGCGACCAATAGAGATGCCCGGAGGAGGGGCGGGAGAGATTCGAGATTTCGCCCTCGACCCAGACCGTCCCGAGGCCGGTTTCGACGATACGCCGCGCCTCGCGATTCAAGCCGGAGACCGAGAGGATCCGCCGCTCCTCGAACGGCAGTTGGAGCGAATCGCCGGGCTGCATGCGCGCAGTATAAGGCAGCACTCTAAATTTGCTCGGGGCGGGCCAGCGCAGTAAACTGCCGCGCTCACCAAATCCCCGGGAGCTCCGCAATGCGGATCATTCACGAGGCGCTCACATTCGATGACGTCCTCTTAGAGCCCGCTTATTCCGAGGTTTTGCCGCGCGAAGTGAAGCTGAAGACACAGCTCACGCGCTCCTTGAGCCTGAACATCCCCATCATCTCGTCCGCGATGGACACCGTGACCGAGGCGCGACTCGCGATCACACTCGCGCAGGAAGGCGGCATCGGCATCATCCACAAGAACATGTCGCCGAAGGACCAGGCGCGCCAAGTTCAGCAAGTCAAAAAGTTCGAGAGCGGCGTCATTCACGACCCGATCACCGTCACGCCCGATACGACGATCCGCGACGTGCTTGCCCTCACTCGCTCCAAGAACATCTCGGGCGTGCCCGTCGTCGAGGGTGAGAACCTGGTCGGCATCGTGACGCACCGCGATTTGCGGTTCGAAACGCAGCGCGACGCACCTGTTTCGCAGGTCATGACGCCGAAAGAGCGTCTCGTCACGGTGCGCGAAGGCGCCGACAAGGACCATGTGCTCGGCCTCCTGCACAAGCACCGCATCGAGAAGGTGCTGGTCGTCGACAAGGACAAGGGTTTCAAGCTTCGCGGCATGATCACCGTGAAGGACATCCAGAAAGCGCACGACTATCCGCTCGCCTGCAAGGACGAGCGGGGCGCGCTGCGCGTCGGCGCGGCCGTCGGCACGGGTGTGGACACCGACGAGCGCGTCGCGCTGCTCGTCGAGGCCGGCGCCGACATCATCATCGTCGACACGGCGCACGGCCATTCGCGCAACGTGCTCGACCGGGTGCGCGCGATCAAGCGCGCGTATCCCGACCTGCAGCTGATCGCCGGCAACATCGTCACCGGCGGAAGCCGCGAAGGCGCTGGTCGATTCTGGCGCCGACGGCGTCAAGGTCGGCATCGGGCCGGGCTCGATCTGCACGACGCGCATCGTCGCCGGCGTGGGCATTCCGCAGATCACGGCCGTGGCCACGGTCGCCGAAGCGCTCGAGGGCACGGGCGTGCCGTGCATCTCCGACGGCGGCATCCGCTACTCGGGCGATATCGCGAAGGCCATCGTGGCTGGCGCGCATTCGACGATGATCGGCGGCTTGTTCGCCGGCACCGAGGAATCGCCGGGCGAGGTCGAGCTCTACCAAGGCCGGTCGTACAAGTCGTATCGCGGCATGGGCTCGATCGGTGCTATGGCTCAGCGGCACGGCTCCTCCGACCGCTACTTCCAAGACACGACGGAGGAGCTCGAGAAGCTCGTGCCCGAGGGCATCGAGGGCCGCGTGCCGTACAAGGGCAGCATCGTCGCCATCATCCAGCAGCTCATCGGCGGGCTACGCGCTGCGATGGGTTACACGGGTTGCGACAACATCGCCGAGATGCGCACCCGGCCGAAGTTCGTGCGCATCACGGGTGCCGGCCGGCGCGAAAGCCACGTGCACGACGTCACGATCACCAAAGAACCGCCGAACTACCGCTCCAGTAATGACTAAAACCGCCAACGTCCGTGTAGAGCGCCAGGATGCCGGCCACGCCGAACGCATTCTCGTCGTCGATTTCGGCGGCCAATACACGCAGCTGATCGCGCGGCGCGTCCGCGAGGTCGGCGTCTACAGCGAGATCCTGCCGTACGATGCGCCGGCCGAAGCGATCGCGGCGTTTGCGCCGCAGGGCATCATCCTGTCGGGTGGCCCCGAGTCGGTAGGCGAGGAGGGCTCGCCGCAGATCAGCGACGCGCTGATTGCGGCCGGCGCGCCCGTGCTCGGCATCTGCTATGGCATGCAGGCGCTCGCGGCCAAGCTCGGCGGCGCGGTCGCGGCCGCCGATCATCGCGAGTACGGCTACGCCGAGGTGAATCTGACGGGCGGCGATCCGCTGCTGGCGAATCTCGGCGCGGGCCTCAAGGTGTGGATGAGCCACGGCGATCGCGTCGAGCGCTTGCCGAAGGGTTTCTCGGCGATCGGCTCGTCGTCGAACTCGCCGTTCGCCGCCATGGCCAACGTCGACCGCAAGATTCTACGGGCTGCAGTTCCATCCCGAGGTGACGCACACCGAGCACGGGATGACGATCCTCCGCCGCTTCGTGCTCGACATCTGCGGGTGCAAGCCCGTCTGGACCGCGAAGAACATCGTCGCGGAGCACATCGAGCAGATCCGCGCGAAGGTCGGCAAAGACCGCGTGCTCCTCGGCCTGTCGGGTGGCGTCGATTCGTCCGTCGTCGCTGCGTTGCTGCACGAGGCGATCGGCGATCAGCTCGTTTGCGTGTTCGTGGACACCGGCCTCCTGCGCCTCAACGAAGGCGACCAGGTCATGGGCGTGTTCGCGAAGCACCTCGGTGCGAACGTACTGCGCGTCGACGCGGAGAAGACGTTCCTCGCGGGCTTGGCCGGAGTCTCCGATCCGGAGCAGAAGCGCAAGATCATCGGCCGGCTGTTCGTCGAAGTGTTCGACGCCGAAGCGGAGAAGATTCGCGACGTGAAGTGGCTGGCGCAGGGCACGATCTATCCCGACGTCATCGAGTCGGCGGGCTCGAAGACCGGCAAGGCGCATTTGATCAAATCGCACCACAACGTCGGCGGCCTGCCCGAGCGCATGAACCTGAAATTGCTCGAGCCGCTGCGCGATCTCTTCAAGGACGAGGTGCGCAAGATCGGCACGGAGCTCGGGTTGCCGCACGAGCTTGTCGGTCGCCACCCGTTCCCGGGGCCGGGTCTCGGCGTGCGCATCCTCGGCGAAGTCAAAAAGGAATACGCCGACCTGCTGCGGCGCGCCGATGACATCTTCATCTCGGAGCTGCGCGCGCAAGGCCTCTACGACTCCGTGAGCCAGGCGTTCGCCGTGTTCTTGCCCGTGAAGTCGGTCGGTGTCATGGGCGACGGCCGCAAGTACGACTACGTCGTCGCGCTTCGCGCCGTCGAAACCATCGACTTCATGACGGCGCGCTGGTCGCGCTTGCCGTACGACTTCTTGGACCACGTGTCGCGGCGCATCATCAACGAGGTGCCCGGCATCTCGCGCGTGACGTACGACATCTCCGGGAAGCCGCCTGCCACCATCGAGTGGGAGTGACTGGGAAATCTTCAGCCTACCAGGCGCGGCGGCTAACGGCAGGGACTGTTTGCGGGAAAAAATGGCGTAAACCCGCGGCTGGACGTCGTTGTGAGTTGAGTCAGAGCGGGTAGCCTTACCGCGGCTTTGCATCTGGGCGCGAATGCGGCAAGACCACGATCTAGTATTCGGCGATGATGCTTACGATCGCGCGGCAGAAGGGCGTCGCGATGTAAGCTCGCCTCGCGGCATCCCCGCGCGGCATTGTACTTTGGTTCCATAGTTCCCTGCGACTCGGCATGTCCACCTGAAGGGATCGCCTGCCGCGGGATGCTCAACTCGCGTCCGTACTGCTTTTCCTGACTGGGACGATTCGGGTCGTATGGCCGAACCAGCCCGCGACCGTGGATTTGTTGCGGCGGCTAATCGGTATCTTCAGGTCGTTGGATAGCAGGCAGTACCATTGATGGCCGTTCTTGACGATTTTCACGATGGCGCGTCGCGCCACCCAGTGGGCTCGATGGACGCGCAAGCCGGCTTCCCCCATTGAATCCGCGGCCTGCTGCAGAGAACCGAGAATCATGCAGCGCCCGAGGTCCGTGTAGACGTGCAGATAGTGAAGGTCGGAAGAAATCGCAATGACGTTCGTCCCCAGCGATTCGGGCAACCGGCTGATGAACTCCGCCCGGGCGGATTCGGCGTAGCGACCCGCTTCCGCCTTGTCGAGATCGACCGGCTCGGCCGAGCCGGTGACGTTGGGGTCTCGCGCATCGCCGAACGATCGGCGATGCGCGAAAAACGGCAGATTGATGATCATCCAGAAGCCCAACGTTGCCGGTGCAAGCTGGAGGAACTCGGCCGCAATGGCTTGCCACCAACCGCGGCTGGCGAAGACATATAGCCACTCGTCCTCGTCTTCGAGAGCGCTCAGCGATGCCGGCAGCGCCTGTTCCACCAGGTAGCTCACCGGCGCGACGAGTAACGCACCACCGGTCCCAGCGACTAGCAATACGAGCCACGCCGGCAAGGAATTCATCATGTGCGGCAGAACGAGCCAGCTTGCGGCGTAGAGGGCTACAAGTCCGAGTCCTACGTGAATCACCCAGAAGACCGTTCTTGCCGCTACGCCCAAACCCCAGCTGGCCTCTGGCTCGATCACCACGAAGGTAATGACGAGGAGAGCGCCGACGACCGCGATGGAGCGCCCCAGCGCCCAGGCTCCGAAAACTGTTCCGTTACTGACTACGGCGTTGCGATTCATACGGAGCGTCCAAGAAGCTACCAGGAGTACTCGAAGGTGAGCCCGAACAGCGGCAAGGTTTCCTCGTCTTCCTTGATCGTCTGCCCAGTCAGTATGTTGAACTCGTCGGGCAAACCGGCCGGTCCGCCATTCAAGTTCAGAACGTCCACGAACAGAACTAGGTCCAGTCGGCCTAGCGGGCGCCGGTAGTCGACCCGAAAATCCAGCGCGTTAAACGCCTCGCCGCGACCGACGTTCGTTTCAGTGATCTCCTTCGAGAACCGCACGGGCAGGTCGGGTGCCAGGACATCATCATGCGTGATGAACCGCTCTCCGGGTTGTCCCGATCCGTATCTCCAGCGTGCCGCGATCTGCCAGCGCTCGTTGAGTTCCCAGCGGCCGCCGACAGCGGCGAAATGAACGCGATTGAAATCCCAGTCGTACTCGCCCCGACCGTCATTGTCATCGACGCGATACTGATTCCAGGAATAGACGAAATCGGCAGCAAAACCATTGTCGAATGCGCGCGTAAGCACGAGGTCGACGCCGCGGTTGCTGCCTTTGCCATCGTTGCTGATCTCGCCGGATACCCGGCTGCCTTCCACGAGGCGTTGGTCGATGCGCTGGGAGTATGCGTCCACCAGCAGATTCAGATTCTCGCCGATTCGAAAATCCAGTCCCGCGCCGATGTGAGTGAGCTTCTCGTTCTTCAGGCCGAAGTTAGCCGGATCGAGAGCGCGGGCGAGATTTCTCGGCGATTCGTAGAACACGCCGGTCGTCGCTGAAAAGCGTAACGACGGCGAAAACTCATAGTTGAAAGCGATACGCGGCGACAAGAGATTCTCGTCGCTGAACCCATCGTAGTCGTGGCGCAAGCCTGTTCGAAGACTGGCTCGTCCCCAGTCGAACACCTGTTCTCCGTAGAGCGCATAGTTCGTCTCGCTCTGGAGGTACAGCGAATTGATCTCGGCCGGTTGCAGGACTATGTAGTTCGCGCCGGGCGGGCGAGGGTCGTCCGATTCGTAGATGAAGCGAATCCAGTCTTCGCGCAACGTGGTCGAGTAATCGAGATCGATGTTCACGAGGTTCAAGCCAGCGGAGAAGCGGCCCAGAGCGTTGCCAACCGTGATGTCGCTGCGCCAGCCGAATTCCGAGTCCTTCTCGGTCACCGTCAGCAGGCGTTCCCGCACCGGCACCTGGTCGGCGGGGGTCCCGTCCGGCACGAGGTCGTAATTCGCTTCGCCCTCCGAGGACACCTTATCGCTCTCACGGAAGTACACTCGGTTCGTCCATTCGCCGTCATTGCCGAATCGCCGCCGCCAGGTAACTCCCGTCAGCATTAGATCTTGCTCGTCGTCCTGCAGCGTCAGATCCTCGGCTCCTTCTCCCTTCTCTTTCGCAGCAAGGACGTTGTCGACGGTCCGTTCGTATGTTTCCGGCGCGAGAATGGCCAAGAATTCGATGTCGTCGTTCTCTAGACGCGTTTTCGTCTTGAAGATCAGGTCACTCGACACCGGCGAACCCAAATCGTCCTCTTCAATGGTCTCGAAGAACTTGCCGAAGTCGAAGCGCCGCGCCTGCACAAACATCGACGTATTGTCGTGAAAGCCGCTCGGCCCCTCGTACATTGTCTCGACCCCCGCGAGGTCCAGTCGCAGGCGGCCCACCGGCGACGGCGCACCTTCCGCGACCTCGAACTGGAGCAGCGACGCCTTACGGCCGCCGAATTCGGCGCTCCACCCGCCGGGTGAGAACTCGGCGCCAGTCACCGCGTTCGGGGCAAATATCGAGTAACGGCCTCCGTTCACGATGTCGGTCTGCTTACCGAGCGTCTGCTCGAAATGCGCGACCTGCGGGAACGGGAAGCCGTCGATGAATATGAGATTGTTCTTCGGCCCGTGGCCGCGCACCGAAAAGCTCGCGAATTCCCCGCTCGACACGACTCCCGGCAGGCCGACCAGGGCGCGCATCACGTCACTGCCGCTGCCGGGCGAGTTGCGCAGTTCGTCGCGCGTCAGGAAGCGGTCCGCTGCCGAGCCGTAGGGATCGGCTCCTCGGGCTCGGCCCAAGACGACGACCTCATCGACGGAAGCCGCTTGCGGCTGCAGCTCGAAACGAAGCCGCTCCGTCCGGCGCTCGATGATCCGAACGGCCGGTTCTACCCCCGGAACGTAACCGCCCGCTTCAGCGCGGAACTCGTAGAAGCCGTCGGCCAGATCCTCGAAGTAAGCCGATCCGTCAGAACCCGTTGTCGCATTCCTGGACTCACCGCTTCTGGATTCGGCAGTTACCGTCACACCTGCCAGCGGTCTTGTAGTCACGGCGTCGACGACGTCGACCGAGATAGCGCCCGCGTATGCGACACCGGCTGGCACGACGAAGAGCAGCGTTAGCCAACTGCGATGCTGGAGGGAACGAATCATTCTACGACGAAACATGTGCTGAGCACCTTTTGATGCGCCTGAGAGGGGTCGGGCATAGTACGGAGCGGCGGTGTGGGTATGACGCTCCGTTGAATTAGCGGTGCGAAAACTGCATCAGCGGTTTCACTGACCGGCTAATGGCATGAGCGGTCGATCGAGAATGCGCGCCTCTTTTAAGGGCGTGCTGGCTCGTGGAATTCAGGCTTGAGCCAACAGCAGGCGGGACTCGCGTTGTAATATCGGAGTCGGGGTTCGATGACTTGCCTGATGATCCGTTGCGTATAAGTCGAACACAGAGGGATGGGACCTGCAAGCCAACAGTCTCGCCGCGTATGTCCAATCGTAATTCCAATCGTGCGCTTGCTAATCCCGCGCCCGTTTTCGCGGCACTGAGTGACACCACACGCCTCAAACTTATCTCTCGGCTCAATGACGGTCAGGCCCGTTCTATCGCTCAGCTAGCCGACGGGCTGAGCCTGACCAGACAGGCGGTAACGAAACACCTCCGCGTACTTGAACGCGTGGGTATCGTGAAATCAAAAAGCGTTGGCCGAGAAAGTCGGTTCCACTATGTCCCTGAACCGATCAAACGCGTGCGGTCAACACTGTTTCGGTTCAATGGAACGAAGCCTTGTCGCGGTTGAGGACCTTCGTGGAATCCTAATGCCTGTGCATGTCAATCGGCTGTGTGCGGTTGCCGCCACCGCCGCAGCGCTCGCAAAACGCGTTTACAAGTAGCAGCAGTCTGAAGCACTACGGATGTCTGCGGCAGTGGTAACCAGAGAAGGTGAGTTGCACGCATTCATCATTGGCCACGTTGCGGAACGAGGATTCGCGCCATCTTTGGACGCTCTACAGGAAAAACTCGATGGCCCGAGGCCGTTGTGTGCAGCGCGCTTACACGGCTCGTCGAGACACGGGGTGTCATTCTTAAGCCGAATACCTTCGATGTGTGGGGCATTCATCCCTTTACGCTGATGCCTACGCCGACGTGGGTCGAGTCCGAGACTAGGGGATGGTGGGCGAACTGCGCTTGGTGCGCGCTCGGAATCGGAGCGGCCCTCCGGCAGAACATACGGGTCGTGTCGCGGCTAGGTGCCGAGCACGAGACTATCGACCACACGTACGGAGGGCAGACTGCGACTTGGGCGAAGGGCCAATAGGCATCGATGCGAGCGGGCAAAAATAATTGGCCATGTCCCGGACCTCCGAGGTCGCCTTACGAGAGCTGCGGCAGCGTTACAACGCTTGTTACTCGGCATACGGGAACTGCGCGCGCGACTCGGCTGAAGCCGCAGCAAGCGGGATCGCGCCCTCCGCTGACCTCCTCACTAGAGAGGCTAACGCGCTGCGGGGGTTAGCTGACGCGCGCCAGCAACTGCTGCTGGCAATGGCAAAGGACTAAGAGAAGCGCGCCGAACGCGGCCGGCCGCAAAAAAGCCAGGAACTGTCTCCGATCAGATCGGCTCTGACTCTCGCTATGGAATCGATCCTCGAGCACGAACCCAAGGTTGAGGTTTACGAGGCGCCGGATGGCGTGCTCAACGTCATCATTCGCACGATCGACGACGACGAGATCGAAGCGCTACGGGATTGCGATCGCCGCGCGCCGAAGCGAGTTCACTAAGCGGCAGCGGGACCTTCAACCTGAAGCTTGGGGGTGGCAGAATCATCGGGTGGACTTGCCGACGATCAAGGCCCGCTACAACGCTGCCTTCGAGGCATATAAGGTAAGGAAGCGTGATACCGAGCGGCCATTGAGCGGGGAGAAGCCCAGCGCGGCCGACATCGAGCACGAGAACAAAGCACGCCGCGCGCTGGAAAAAGCGCGGCGAGCGCTTCTTGCTGCCCTCGCTATGGATGGAGAAGGGCACCGCATCAGGCTAAATCTTGAGCAAGCGGACAGGCACGTCTTAAATGGCGAGCGCCTCGTTGTGCGTCAACGCACGACCGTCGAGGAACTTCGGCGTGATGGTCACAACGTAGACCTCGCGACGCAGTTACTCGACGCGCTGGAAAAATCATTGCGGCTACATATCGGCGATCGAGATAGGCTGCTCCAACAGTACGCCGGTTTCTCTCGTTAACGCCGTTCCCAAAAGGAAACCGTGATCTGCCCGCGGGCGTAACGAATCACTCCGAGATTCTGCGGCTTTCCGGCGGCGGTCGTGACGCCCTCGCGGCGCACGCCGAGCATGTTGGCGATAAGCTCCTGCGTCATGGTGCAGGCCTGCGCCATGACCCTGCTGTCGATCCGACCCTACGTGCGCTACCGAACGGATCGGCTATGAGAGGGGGCGTATCCTCGGCCGGTGCTGCACGAACTCCTAACGGTGCACCGTCTTGAGCTGATCGACAGGTGCAGGGGAAAGGTCGCCAAGAGGCTGGCTCCTGAGACGATGCCGACGGGGTTTGAACACGGCATACCGCTTTTCTTGGACCAGATCATCAAGACGCTCCAGATCGAGCAGACGGCTGACCCCATGCAAAGCCGCAGCGTCTCTGGCCCCTCGGGGGGCGGCCCCTCCAAATCGGAACTCTCTGCTGCAGCGATGCTGCACGGTCACGAGTTGCTTAAGGGCGGGTATTCGGTTGACCAAGTTGTTCACGACTATGGCGACCTTTGCCAGGCGATCACAGATCTAGCATTCGAACGACATTCGCCGATAAATGTAGACGAGTTCCGAACGCTCAACCGCTGCCTGGACAATGGAATCGCGCATGCGGTTACCGAGTTCGAGTCGCAGCGCGACTTGGCGATGTCCGCGCAGAGCCTTCTGGTGCTAAACGAGCATGTGGGGTCTCTTGCACACGACCTGCGCGGCTTCATTCACACGGCGATGATCGCCGTAGCTGCAATCAAGACCGGCCATGTTGGGCTAAAGGGCTCGACTGGCGCGCTACTGGACCGTGCCTTGCGCGGATCGCGCCGCCGGATAGATCGCGCGCTCGCCGAATCGCGAGTCAGCACTGGTCTGCGGCCCACGTTGCAAACAATCTCGCTTACCGACTTCGTCGCCGAAGTCAAAACGTCCGCGTCAGTCGATGCGTTTGCAGCCGAATGCATATTTACCGTCGCCGAGGTCGAGGCAGGACTCGAAATCCACGGCGATCGAGACCTGCTTCTAACAGCAGTCGCAAACCTGCTGCACAACGCGTTCAAATTCACGCAGCCGCACAGCGAGGTGTCGCTAAACGTCTACTCGGCAGCCGATCGCGTTGTCATCGACGTCGCGGATCATTGCGGCGGCCTTCCATCGGGAATAGACGAAGATCTGTTCAGGCCATTCAAACAAAGCAGTTCGGATCGTTCTGGCCTCGGGCTCGGGCTGTCCATCTGCCGGCATAACGTCGAGGCAAACAGCGGAGTTCTCCGAGTCCGGAACCTCGCCGGTTCGGGGTGCGTCTTTACCATCGACTTACCTCGCCAGCTGCCGTCCCACACGGCGCCAGGGGGCTGACTCTCCTTGGATCCGCATCTGGGAGAATGAGAGACACGACGCTCCGGTCACCAAGCAGTCGGCTAGCAGTTGGGTATCATCCCCGTTTGCGTGCATTCTTCGAGGTGCCAGAAACGCACTAAGTGAACAGAGGCAAGCCGGTCAGCCATGCTGCGAACGATTGCCACGTCGTTGTGGTGCCTATGATCAGGCGCAGCGGCTGAGACACAATTAAGAATGCCCCGCCCCAAATCGTCGCGGGATGAATGCGGCCGCGCGATCGCCAGTCGTACACCGCGATCGCGACCAAGAACATGTCCGTGAGCCCAAACAGGCCCACCGGTCCGAGAGCAACCGATCCGATCGGTATAAAAATGCCCGGCAGGCGCCCGATCGCGGCTGGCACGAGTTCAAGCGTGGCGATAACCACGAGACGCTTGTGAGTGTCGGTGCGCTTGCGGAACCACAGCGCCGAACCCAACAGGACCGGGAACACGACCATTGTCGCGAGCGGTAGCGTAAGGCCCTGCAGCGGAGTCACACCGGGCGGCGACAGGGTCAGTCCTTCGGCGACCCTCGAGATCGCGACGTAGGCGCCTAGTACCATCATGAGCACGCCGAGCATGGCGCCTGCCACGCCAAGCCGACGGTGAATGTCGGTCCTACCTGCTGCGACCAGCGACGTCTGTACGAGGAGCAGCACCATCCATGCGCTGAACGCGAAGCCATGCATCAGTAGCGAGGGAGTAAGTACCGGCGAGCCGAACGCGGCCCGCAAATAGTAGGTCCGGGAAAACCCCGCGAAGATGGTGATTAGGAGCGCGACCGCCATGCCGCTAAAGAACCACCGTTCGGCGCTATTTTTTGCCGCGATAGAAGCGTTGCGCGGCAGAGCTTCGGTCGAGGCGCTCATGAGCAACTCCTCTATCGTTGTCGGTCGTCGGAGTGGTGGTTGACTGGGACTAGAGGGGCAGGTTACTCCAAGCGCTGGCCGTTGGTGTGAGTGATCGGCTCGAGCACGAGGTGATCTGCTCGCGATCTTCCGGTGCTGACGTCGCGAGCGCGCGGAGCAGCTCGCTTGATCGGCTCGTCGCCCGATTCGTCGATGACCTTAGCGGGCGGGCCTTTGCGGTCGCAGGTGTGGTTGTTCAAAGGCGTTCGCCGGCTCGTATGCACCCGTCATCCTCAACGACGCCGGAAGCGTGTTCACCATTGGTATCTATTCATGCCCGGGCGGGCCAGACTCAGCCCCTAGTCAACAGCGAAGGGGTAGCATGATGCGCGCACGACGGGTGTCTCTGGGGATTGTCTTCCTGTCATCTGTCGCCGGCCCTGTGCTCGCTCATCACAGCGCAGCGATGTTCGACGTGACGCAAGAGCGCGTTGTCCAAGGCGTCGTGACGAACTTTGCTTGGAAGAATCCGCATTCGTACCTGACCATTCGGACGAGCGGGGAAAATCCCGTCGACCAAGTGATCGAAGTGGGACCGCCCGCTACTTTGCGCCCGCTTGGCTTGACCGAGGATGCCGTGCGTGTCGGCGACGCGGTAAGCGTCCGCGTGAGTCCCGCGAAACGCGGCAACATCGTACTTGGCCGCGAGTTGACCAAGACCGACGGCTCCATTTGGCCGTTGCTGCTAGACCCGTTCAGCCGTCGACCCGAGCCAGTGCAGTCGGCGTCCTCGATCGAAGGTACGTGGGTCTCGCAGGGGTTCTTCTCGATGGCCCGCGGCATATCCGGTTGGCCTTTTACGGAGAAAGGACGCGCGCACGTCGCTGCGCAGGATCCTCTCCAGACGTCGCACAGTCGCTGCATTCCAGTGACAGCGCCGATGGTCATGCTTTATCCCGTAACGAATCAAATCGAGGTCGATAGCGACATCGTGCGCATGCGAATCGACTGGATGGGTTCCGAGCGCGTCGTATATATGGACGGGCGTCGCCATCCACAGACCGCCGATCGCTCGTTGCACGGCCATTCCATCGGACGCTGGGATGGTGAAACGCTCGTTATCGACACAACAAACTTTGCTGTCCATTCGGACGGCAATTTCATGACCGTCCCCTCGGGCGTCGGCAAACATCTCGTCGAGCGACTCACGCTGACCGAAGACGGTCATCATTTAAAATATGACGTTGAGTTGAGTGATGCGGAATGGTTTACCGCGCCGGTAATGCATTCCGCGCTCTTTGACTATCATCCGGAGCTCGCACCATCCGGCTTGCCGTGCGACCTGGAAGCAGCGCGCCGTTTCCTCGCTGAGCCATAGCGCGGCAGGCATCGCGCATAACGATGACGCGAGCGGCTGTCCAACGGCACTGCGGATGACCCTCATCATCGACGAGGCCAGGTGGGTGCGCGCTGCCCAACCCCTCAATCCCTCAGCGCCGATACTCGTAGTCGGGAAAGTAGCGGTTGCGCATCGCCACCAGAGATTCGTAGCATAACTAAATCGACATTTTATCGTTAACCTCCAAGGGGCCGATGTTCTGCCCGACAATTCATTCGGCGAGACGCTTCGACCGGCGAGGCGCTTCAGTCAATTCGGCCGCGTGCTGTCATCTCGTCACGATCGAGCCGGCGCCACGCGCAGAGCCGTCTTTCTTTGATGCTCGCTCAGCCCGAAGCCGGCGTCTCGCCTCGGCAGATGAAGACTGCCATCCGCGTCAACAACGTCCTACTTATAAGGCTCAGCATGCATCAAGAAAACTTCGACCGATTGAACGAAGTGTTCGGAGCATCCGACAGGTCGGCAGCGATAGTTGGCGCCGCCTATCTGGAAGATAAGCTAACTGATTGCATCGGCAGTCGCCTAGTGGATGACAAGGCAACTTGCGAGAAGCTATTCAAGCCAAACAAGTCGATCGGTAATTTAGGCGTAAAAGCCGACCTCGGCTTTCTACTCGGCCTCTACGGCGAAGAAACCAGAGATGACATTCTACGGATAGCCACAATGCGCAACTGGTTCGCGCATTGGTCCGACCATACGACGTTCGCAACCAGAGAGGTTCGAGTCGAATGCGAGAAGCTTGCTTTGATGGACCGCTTTTTTGAATCCATTGATCCTAAGATGAAACCAGATACGCGACCAGACAATTGCTCCGCCGAAGAATGGGCGAGATTTCTGTTCATGCGGTTTGTGGACACGATGGCGATGTTTCTCGAAGGGATGTCGAAAGAGCCGCTACGTCCGTCGAAGCCTCCGTACCCAGTCGCGGACTAGATAGGCCGGCAGTTCCTTCCGCTCAAGACGAGCACACCACCGCAGCGCCGGCAGCCGACCCCTTTGACGGTCAGAAACGCGCCGCGGGGCTCGGCCACGTCTTGCCAGTTTACGGTGACACGATTTCACCGCGACACGATTCGCGAGCTTTCCGTAAGTCCTGCCTGTGGGGGACTCGCCACTCCGCGCTGCATTGCAAATCTCTGTTCTGCTCAAGGGACTGTTGAAAGCAAGATCGCGAGATAGCACGGAGTCGAAGCGTTGGCGCAGTGCCTAGCGACTCCAAAACTCCTTGAAACGATCTGATGCCCGCTCTGTATAGCGCACGGTGTGCGTAATGTTCTTATGCCCCAAGTAATGCTGGATAGCCCGCGTATCGTGACCTTCATTGAAGCTCGGCCGCGCCGTGTAACCCACTCTCTGAGACCCTGCGAGTGTCTGCGTTTTTTCGATTAGCGGCCGTCGCCCTGTCACAAGCGGCGAACGTCTCAGAACGGCCATTTCGAGACATTCACTCCGTCGGCACGAGCCGCTTGAGCTCCTCGGTCCAATTCTGCACGACGACGATGCCCAAAGACGGTGCGATCTCGCTGGCACCACTCGGCACCTCGATCATGAGAAAGCGACCGTCGCGTGCGACGTCGTAGGACATGAGCAGGCTACTCGGCTGCATGAGGTACGACCCGCTGAAGAGTTGCACGGGCGCTGCGAATGAAAACTCGTCCACAGTCTGGACCGCGACAGCCATAACAGCGATTCCCTGGAGGTAGTACAGCTCGCGGCCGTCTGGCGACCAGCGCGGCTCGAAGCCGCCGTTGCTCGAGATCCGCATCGCGATGCCGTCGGGGTAGCTCTGCACCCACACTTCGTTGCGGCCCGTTCGATTCGACGCGTACGCGAGCCAGTGCCCGTCCGGCGACAGGGCCGGATCGAACTCCGCGTATTCCGTTACGACGAGGTTCTGCGGTAATCCGTCGCCGGTCACGGGGATCACGGAGATGTCGGGAGTGGCGTTCGACACAGCCGTCAAAATCAGCTCGCCCGCGGCAGACCAAACGCTCGGTGCAGCCGCAATCGGCACCGCGCGCAACGGCTGCGGAGTGACCGTGCCGTCCGCGATCACCGTGTGAAGGTTCGGGAAACTGTCCGCTACCCAGAACGCCACCTGGGTGCTGTCAGGACTCCAGACGGCACCGCGATCGTTGCCGAAGACGGCGAGCCGGACTGGTGGCCGGCCGCGGAGATCGTAGCTCCACAAATCCGCGTCGTTCCACGGTCCCGTGGAAATCGCGAGCCGGGTACCGTCCGGCGACAACGCCGGATCACGAGGGCTCTCGACTAGCTCGGTAATGGCGCGCCCCTGCACGTTGCCCGCGCGATCGACCCATACCACTGCGGTGGGCACGCCAGCCTCGCCGCTGCTGGGTACGTAGATCAGCGTTCCCGATGCAGACAGCGCAAAGTCGGCCGAGGTCTGCGCGTTCGGATGACGCACGTTTTCAACCGCCGCCACCGGCTCACCCGTGACCGACAGCTTGGACAAATCGAACGGCGCGACCATCAGCGTCTTGCCGCGCGCGAACACGACGTGGCCAGTGTCCGAATACAACGCGGTTTGACCGTTCTCGACGATGATCTTCTGCTCGTTCTTGTCGAGATCGAGCACGGCCACACGCTCGATTCCGTTCTCGATTCGGCTGAACATCACCGCGCGTCCGCCGGGCAACATCACGGGGCTGGCGATGAGCGCGTTCGGCGCTTCCTCGGTCAACCGCTCCGGTGCACCGCCGCCGCCGGCCGATGCACGGTGCAAGGCTCGGCCCGACGAGAACACGAGCGAATCGTCGGAATACCAGCTCGCGCCCCCGACAACGACGGGCGACTGAGCAGCGAGGATTGTCATGGGGGGCCCGCCGTCGAGCGCCACGCGAACCACGCCCCGGTCGCTCGATAGGAATCCGACCGACTTCCCGTCCGGCGAGAAGAACGGATCGCTGTTGCCGAGCACGGCGTCCGTCCCGGGCACAAGACGCGCTTCGAGCGCGTCGAGCTCGCGCACGTAGACAGCATCTATGCCGTTCGCGGGGTTCCGGCCAAAGTACACGACACGCTGGCCGTCGGGCGAGATCATCACGTCCAAGCCGCGCGTGTTGGCGAGCGGCGCTGTCGACGGCGGTGTGACGACGAAACGCGTGACGGGGAATGCTGGCTTCCGTTGCGCAACGGGCTCGGGCGGGCCTACGACGCTCGCGACGTAGGTGCCTGCGACGATCGCACCGATCGCGACGCCGGCCGCGATCGGCAACGCACGGCCCCAAAGCGGCCGAGCCGCCGCAGATGACAAGCCCATGAGTTCACCCCGGAGCGCGAGCCGCACGTCGCCGATGTCGCGCAGGCGCTTCTTCGGGTCCTTCTGCAAGCACAGCTCGAGCGTGCCGCGCACCGTCGGCGCGAGGCCTGGCGGCAGCTTGCGCATGTCGGGGTCGCGCTCGAGCACGCGTGCGAGCGTGGCGGTCACATCCTCGGCACCGAACGCTGGTTCCCCCGTCAACATTTCGTAGAGCACGCACGCGAAGGCCCAGATGTCGGCGCGCTGATCAACCGGTTTGCCACGCGCTTGCTCTGGGCTCATGTACGCGGCCGTGCCGAGCACGATCCCGGCCTCGGTCATGGCCGGCGTCGTCAAAGGTGTCCCTTGCGGCCCGCTGTTCGCTCGCGCGTTCAGCGCCTTGGCGATGCCGAAGTCGAGCACTTTGACGGTGCCGTCGGGACGCAGCTTGATGTTGGCGGGTTTTAGGTCGCGGTGCACGATGCCGAGGGAATGCGCGGCCTCGAGTGCATCGGCGATCTGCATCGCAATGTCGAGCGCTTCATCGACGGGGATCGGCCCCTGCATGAGTCGATCATCGAGCGTCAGCCCTTCGACGAGCTCCATGACGAGCGCCGTCGTTCCATCGCGGCGCTCGAGACCATAGATCTGGCCGATGTTGGTGTGATTGAGCGACGCCAGTGTTTTGGCCTCGCGCTCGAAGCGTGCAGTGCGGTCGGCATCCGCCGCGAATGAGTCCGGCAGAACCTTGAGGGCGACCTCACGGCCGAGCGCGGTATCCGTTGCCCGGTACACCTCGCCCATCCCCCCGACACCGATCAGGCCGATGACCTGATAGGTGCCGAAGTGCGTTCCGGCTGCAAGGGCCATGGCTACGTTGAGCTCCACCCGAGAGACATTCCGGAGGACCTTGTTCTTGGTTGTTGTGCCCGGAGTCTACCGGACGAAGGGCCGCAATGGGTCGGTTGCGGCAGTCGCTTGGATGCTATGTAGCTCTCAGAATGGGCGGCCAGTTAGGACTGTAGTCGAGCCGTTCCCTCCGGATGCGATCGCGGACCGAACTATCGGTCCGCATTCGGCCAGTTTAAGTCACTAGGCCCCTAACGAGTCGTCGAAAACGAGCGTCTCATTTCCATGCGCCGAATCTGCGCTTCGAGCGGGCGAAGCAGGATGGAAGAGCTCCGAACAAACACGGCCATCATGGAGCGGCTGGCTCCGCGGTATTGCACCTCGTGCGGTAGGCCGAGCAGGTCAACTACACCAGGGTTGCCCACGGAGGGCGGAACCTGCGGGCCACCACGAAGCCCTACGGTGCTGAGGTTGATCTTGCGTTTGCCGATGCAGATCCGTCCGCACTCGTGACGCGCACCGTGCGGTCGTGGAACTCGGGCGGATCGGGCGTTCGGTAAAGCCGCTGGACGTCGCCACTCTCCCGTGCGAGCCCAGTGGGGCCGCTGGTCTAGGCGGGCGCTTGCGCGGGGACGGGAATCTCGCGTCCGAATACGCGGTCGTAGGGAAAGTCGCATCCAAGCCGCACGAGTTCGCTTCGAAAGTGGGAATCAATGCGTCGCTGTTGCTCATGCGTCAACAGCTCGTCTGAGCCGCCACTCGCCCCGCGCCGCATCATCACACTTTGCTTGCCCCATGGCACGACGCGTCCGGGCTCGAATCTGCTCCCCGCGGCTTTCATAGAAGCAAAGGTCGATTTCTCGCATACAGCGCGGAACTCGGCTGGTGTCAGATTCACATCCAAAAACGCGGCGATCTTGCGCACCGTTCCGGAATGATTTGTTTTCATCTCTTCGTATGTCAAAAACAGCACATTGGGCTCATTTCGCACGGTCCAATAACTTGCCAAGTGCTCAGCCCAGGGATCCGAAAAGTTCGGAGACAGAAAGTATTGCACCCAGTTCTCGACGGATGGCATCAGCGGCCCAAGAGCCATCGACTGAAGAAATCGGTAGCCCGAGACCGCGCAATCCTTGGGGTCACGCGTAACCGCGAGGTACCGAGCCTCGCGCATAAATGGGACATGCGTTTGGTGTAGGTGGGTTTTGATGACCCGCAAGCCGGTGGGCGACAGCTTGACGGGAGAGGGATCCTCGAGCGGGATGATGCGCCGTGCGATCGGAGGAGCTGGCACATCAGGCCATGGAACCGCGTAATGAATGTTGTCGAAGTCGGCGTCGCCACGGAAGGCGATCTGCGTCGCGATTTGCAATGTCCACGTCGTTCCCGCTTTGAAATACGCACATACGATCACGTCATGCGACGACGGGCGATAGTCACCAAAAGCGTTGTTGGACCTAGAAGCCACTCGGCCGAGCAGCCTTGGCCACAACCCGCATAGCTCGAGCCCTTTGGCAATGGGCCACGCGACGCCGTAGAGCGGAATTAGGGAGACAATTTGTACCCATCGTGGAAACGACTGAGACGGTGGCGCTGAAAACTCGCTCGCTTTCATGCCGGCAACGTTACCGGCCGGCCGAGCCAAACGGAAGCATGCGTAGAATCGCGTTTCATTTAATAGGTGCCCTTGCCCGATGAAATCTTGAGCAGAACTTTAGGCGGCGAGTTCTAAGGTAGTACGGTACTCGCGCCGCGCGCGGCTTCCGGAAGCGCTGGTCGGCGGAGCGCTGCATCCTTTACCGAGAACGGGCATTAATGGGAAGCTTCGAACCGAAAGTGACGCGCTGTGGCTCGGGAGGCTCATCCACGTCTTTGCGTCGCGAGTCGTAATAGCCCGCCCCAGCAGAATTCACGCTTACAGTGAGTCGGGGACGCCTCGCGCGTGCTGAGGCGATCCGCCAGAACGTGAAGTCAGAGCAATTTCCATCAAACGGTGCGAGCGAGCGGGCGTATGTTGAGGCCTCGCTTCGAAGCGAGTCGCAATGAATCCTGTCAACAAGGCACTTTGGTACATCGAAAGCCATTTCACGAGCGACATCACGCTCGATGACATCGCAAACGTTACCGGAGTTTCGCGATTCTATCTGACAAGGGCATTTGCCGTTGCGACGGGGCATTCGATGATGCGCTACGTCCGCAGCAGACGGTTGACCGAGGCTGCGCGAGCGCTTGCACAGGGTGCCCCAGATATTCTTACTGTGGCGGTAGAGACGGGCTACGGCTCTCACGAGGCGTTTACGCGCGCGTTCCGCGATCGATTCGGTGTTACGCCGGAAACGGTCCGCGCAGAACGCCGTCTCGAGACCATCAATCTCCAGGAGCCCATCAGAATGGATCAGACTGTGCTCGACAATTTGGCACCCCCGCGCATCGTGGTGGGCAACCCACTGTTGATCGCAGGCCTGAGCGAGCGCTACACCTGTGAGACCAGTGCGGGAATTCCCGCTCAGTGGCAACGATTCATGCCACATTTCGGCAACGTCCCGGGACAAATCGGACGTGCTGCGTATGGCGTCCGCTACAACAGCGACGATGACGAAAACTTCGATTACCTCTGCGGCGTCGAGGTCCCGAACTTCTCGCGCCTTGGCCGAAGCTTGAGCAAGGTTCGCATACCCGCACAGCGGTACGCCGTGTTCTGCCATGACGACCACATCTCGACGATTCGTCGCACCCACAGCACGATTTGGAGCACTTGGCTGCCGCGTTCGTCGTACAAGGTGATCGATGCACCCTATTTCGAACGGTACGGGGAGGATTTCGACGCGGACAAAGGTCTCGGCAGAGTCGAGATTTGGATCCCGATTCAAGTGAACGCCATCAGAGAGATCGAATCATGATGACGATGTATCACGACCCCAGCATCAGTGATGTCACGGCGCTCGTGCGGGAGCGAAGGCTATCGCCGGTCGAGCTCGTTCGACAGTGCCTGCAAAGGATCGAGGAGCTGAATCCAACGATCAATGCGTTCATCACCGTGCTCGAAGAAGAGGCGCTCGAAGCGGCTAAGCGAGCGGAGGCAGAAATCGAGGCGGGCAATTGGAGGGGCCCTCTTCATGGCATCCCTGTGGCGGCCAAGGACTTCTACGATACAGCGGGGATCAGAACGACCGCAGCGTTCGCGCCCTTCCAAGACCGCGTCCCTTCGCGGGATGGGTTGGACGTCGCGCGGCGCTTCGAGGTCGAGACGAACGTCTCAATGGGATCCCGTAGCGCAAGATCGTCCCGCTAACGGCGGGTCGCCGCGAGCCGCGCGGCCTGCGCGCTCAGGTAATTGCGCTCGGGAACACTCGCGGTGCGGCGAGCGGCGGCGAGGTAGTCCGCGACCGCCGCGACCGCGTCACCAGCCATTTCCTGCATGTGTGCGCGCACCGCCGCGAGCCGGTAGTGGTCGCGCAGACGGGGATCGTCAGCCAGCGTTGCGAGCAGTTCGAGCCCGCCGCGAGGTCCGTGCACCATCGCAACCGCGACCGCGCGATTCAGCGTGATCATTGGGTTATCCGACATCCGCTCCAGAAGGCCGTAGAGCACGAGGATTTGCGGCCAGTCGGTGTCCTCGACGCGCAGCGCCTCGTCATGCACGGCTGCGATCGCGGCCTGTAGCTGATACGCGCCGATCGAGCCGCCCGACAGCGCCGCGCTGATCAGCGCAACGCCTTCATCGATGAGCGCTCGGTCCCAGCGTGACCGCTCCTGCTTCGCGAGCGGGATGAGCTCGCCGTTCGCGCCCGTGCGCGCGGCGCGGCGCGCGTCGGTTAGAAGCATCAACGCGAGCAGGCCCGCAACCTCGCCGTCGTCCGGCAGTTGCCCGCGCACCGCGCGCGTAAGGCGCAGCGCTTCCGTCACGAGATCGCTGCGCTGGAGCTCCTCGCCGATACTGCTCGCGTAGCCTTCGTTGAAGATCAAGTAGAGGACATGAAGCACGGACGTTAAGCGATCCTCGGCCTCTTGCTCCGTCGGCATCGCGAACGACACGCCCGAGTCTTTGATCGTCTGCTTCGCGCGCCTGATGCGTTGCGCCATCGTGGCCTCTGGGACGAGATACGCGTTCGCGATTTCGGCCGTCGTGAGCCCGCCGACGGCGCGCAGCGTGAGCGCGATCGCCGACGCGGGGGTCAGCACCGGATGGCAGCACATGAAGAGAAGCAGCAACGTGTCGTCGTGTTCCGCGAGCTCCGCGTCCTCCGGCGGCGGCGCGAGGTCGACATCGGGCGCCTCTTGGCGGTGCACCTCGGTCTCGCGCCGGCGCCGCGCGATCTCGCTGCGCAGCTGATCGGTCGTCCGGCGCGCGGCGACTTTGATCAGCCACCCGCGCGGATTATCGGGCACGCCTTCATCGGGCCACTGCATCGCAGCCGCTAGCAGCGCCTCCTGCACCGCGTCCTCGGCTGCTGCGAAGTTGCCGTAGCGGCGGACGATGGCGCCGAGCACCTGCGGCGCGAGCTCGCGCAACAGGTGCTCGTGCGACTTCGTCGGGAGCGCCGTCAAACCTCGCCGCACGCCTTGCTAAACATCACGGGATGCACCTCGATCGGCATGTTAAGCGGTTCCCCGCCGGGCCCGGGTGCGGCAGACGCGCGCGCAGCAAGCGCGTAGGCGCGCTGCGGCGTCTCGACGTCAATCATCCAATAGCCTGCGAGGACTTCCTTCGACTCCGCGAACGGGCCGTCGGTGATCACGGGCACGCTCTTGTCTGCGCGCACGATCCTCATCTGCTCGGGGCCGCCGAGCCCTTCGGTGCGCACGAACTCGCCGGCGTCGATGAGCTCCTGGTTGAAGCGCTTCAAGAACTGCAAGTGAGCCTTCTGGTCCCGCTCCGGCCAGAGGTCGAGGCGCTGGGTCCGCCAAGCCGCGAGCGGGAACTGCATCATCAATATGTACTTCACGGTCGTCTCCTTTCGTTGCCGCGCCTGAAAGAGGCGCTCTCCGGTGTAAGTCGGAGCGCTTTTCCCATGCTCTACATCGCGACCGCGCCAATCGTCACAAAATTACCCCGCTTCCTCCAGTCTGAGCCGACCGCTGGCATTTTGGGCGACCTGACCTGCAAAAGAGAAGCGCGCCGAACCGAGGACCTCGGTTGCCAGGTGATGTGAGCGCAGAGGCAACGTGGCGGAAGGGTAATGCCGCCGTCGAGGAGCTGGCGGCGTAAGCCGCGATCTACGAAGAACGTTTCGGCTTTTTGCCGAAGCTGGTCGAACGCCGTGCTCGCGTGGTTGCGCCGACCGCCGGACGCTCGGAACGGCGGGGAAGGGTGAGCAAACAATGCGTAATCTTCCCTGGACTGGTCCGTATGATTCGCTGGGAGCGCCGCTAAGTTGGACGCAGAGTGAACATGCTGTCGCAAACACGGGTGGGGTTAGTGATCGTCGGTATTGGGTGCCTTTCCGCATACGGCACGGCCGCCGCGCATCATTCGTTCGGCACGTTCGACATGAACAGCAACATCGAGATCGTCGGCACGATCGCGGGCCTCGACTTCGTGAACCCGCATTCCTGGCTGCGCATCGACGCGCGCGCCGCGGACGGCACCGCTGCTGACGTATCGCTGCGAGATGCGCGGCGCGACGGTGCTGCGCCGCTCGGGCTGGACGCCCGAGATGTTCGTTCGCGGCGAACCAATCACGGTGCAGGGCGCGCCGGATCGCGTCGATCCGGTCGCTTGTTACGTCAACACGCTCGTGCTCGCCAACGGCCGCACGCTCGACCGCTACACGCAGCGCGGTGCGGACGACGGCGCGGCACCGTTGCAGACCCCACCCGCGGCGGCCATGCCGCGCATGCCGAGCGGCGTGCCGAATCTCGCCGGTGACTGGGCCGTCGAGCAGCAGGTGATGTCGGATCCGCGCGGCCGTCTCGGCACGCTGGTACCCCTGAGCGCATCGGCGCGGTTCGCGGGCGGTGCCATTCCACGCGACTCGATCGTGCTGCCCGGCTCCGAAGGGTTCGGCGTGTTCGCGACGGTTGCATGCTCTATCGCTTGGCGGTGGGCGCCGTCTCGCCGTACGGGCTGCCGTGGATCGACCGCGCCGTCTTGCTCACGGAGCGCGGCGCGGCGGCGGCGACACCGCCCGAGCAGCATCCGCAGATGCAGTGCCTCGCGACGAGCATCATCTTCAACTGGTACATGGAAACACTCGTCAACCGAATCGCTCAGGACGAGACCGCCGTGACGATGGAGTATGGCTACGGTCTCGTCCGCACGATCCACTTGAATGCCGAGCATCCCTCGAGCATCGTGCCCAGCCGTGCCGGGCATTCGATCGGCCGCTGGGACGGCGACGTGCTCGTCGTCGATACCGTCGGTTTCCTGCCGGGCATGCTCGCGCTCGAAGTCGCGCACGGCGACGGGCTGCACGTGGTCGAGCGCTTCGCGCTGAACAGCGACGGCAGCGTTCTCACGCGCGACTACACGGCCACGGACCCTGATTACTTCGTCGGCGAATACAGCGGCACGGACCCGACGCCGCGCAGCCCGGTACCGTTCGCCGCAGACGTTTGCGACGCGGCTTTGAATCCGGTGCGGGAGTAACGACTCGTGTCGCTCAGAATCGCACGCCTGTTCGTTGCCACGCCGATCACGGAGCTATTGGCCGTCGTAGGCATGCTCGTGCCGGCTTTGGCGCCGTTCGCGATGCTGAAGGCCACGGTGACTGCCCGCATGTTCGAGATGCAGGCGACCGCTCTCTGGTCAGCGCCTGTAGCTGGCTTTCTGTTCTGCTTGCTCGGCGGCTGGTGGGTCGCACGCGGCGCGAGCGGCGCGCATGAGCGCAACGGCGTCGTGCTCGGCGGCGCCGTCGCGGTCATCGATCTCGCGCTGCTCATCGTCAGCGGCGCGCCGTTCGGTGTGTTGATGGCGTCGTCCGTCGTGAGCCGCGTAGCAGGCGGCTATTGCGGCGGAATGATCGCAACGCGGCGCGCCCTGCGGTCGCCGTCGACCGAGCACGAGCTCAAATCAGCGGCCAAGTTCCTTTAGGCGCTGGACACGGGCAGCGAGGGCTTCGTACTTCGTCGCGCTGGCCGTGAATGCCTCTATCGAGCTTGGCGTCGTGTCATTCTTGGCGTCCTTGCGCGCGCGTTGCGCCTTCTCTCGGCACGACCATTCGATGAGCTGTAGATCTTCGACCGTGAAGTGGCAGGGTACGAGCTTCGGTTTCGCGGATGAGGTGGACATTGATCCAGTATGCCAAATCTCGGCCACTCTATGGCGCATGTTTTGCATCCAACCCGCGAGTCTTCGATGTCAACTATGTTCAAGGAGCGAACTATGCCAACGCCGCAGAGTGAAGATGACAAGAAGCGCCGCGACCCTCGGACAGGTAGTACACCAGGCGATTCAGAGCCCCAAATTCCGGACGTCGACCCAGCAGATCTCGATGACGATCAAGCCGACTCTGGACCGGATCGCGATCACAAGGAGCTCGGGGGTTAAAAGAGCCGCTCCGTTATGTAGCGTAGGTCAGAAGGACGGCGCCCGAGCTGAGCGGCTTGGCCGCGCGTAACTTCAACGAGTGGCGCTGCTGGACGTCCTTGAACAGCGCCTTCCCGCTGCCCAAGACGATCGGCGCTACGAACAGCCGGAGCTCGTCGATCAAACGCCGGTTCATGAGGCTGACCACCAGCGTAGCGCCACCGACGGCATAAATGTCCTTGCCAGGCAGCTGCTTGAGCTTGGCGACCTCTTCGACGTCTCCCACGATTCGCGTGTTCTTCCACGCGGCAGCGGTCAACGTCGTGGACAGCACCACATGCGGCGTCGCATCTGCGAACTGCGCGTACTCGATCTCGTCTTTCGATGCCGCTTTGCCCGTGAACGCCAAAATGCCGCTCGGATTCGCCAAGATCGCTCGCCAGTAGTGTTCGTAGCCGGCGTACATCCCGCGACCGAGAATGCACGTATCGACCTGTGGCATAAGGTCGAACGGATCGTCCCAGGTGTCTACCCAATCGAGCTCGCCGTTGGGTCCTTCGATGAAGCCGTCGACCGATACTCGCAGTGCCGCAATGATTCTTCGCATGTGGATCTCCTTTCGAGTTGACGCGCTTGGTCCGCGCACAGATCTCACTCAATAGTCGAAGGGAGACTGCTGAAATCGACAGCGCAGCTATAGCTGTTCCGAGAAGGGAGGCGGCCGGTCACGTAGCCAGGCGCCATGGCATCAAGGGGCGATAGCGGTCATGATGCAACCGAGAAACGTATGGTTGCCGATACTGCCGAAGTCGCCGCATCAAGCCGCCATACCGCAACGTTCGAGCACGATCGGCATTTGCCTTGGATCGGCGTCGCCCTCGCCGTGATGGTATTCGTGGCCTTCACGCCTACGTATTTCATGCCGGTCGCCGCCGGCGAGTTCGGCCGTCCAGCGATTCTTCACGTCCACGGCGCACTCTTCTTCGCGTGGCCCGTCTTGTTCGCGGTGCAAGCGTTCTTGGCGACGCGCGGCCGCATTCAGACGCACCGCTCGTTGGGAATGCTCGGTATCGCACTCGCGACGGGGATGGTTTTCTCCGGCCTCGCCGCCATCGCCAGCACGCTGCGCCTCGCAGAGCAGACGGCTCAACGGGAGCAGGGTAACGCCCTGGCCCTGGTGGCATTCTCCGGTGTGCTGATGTTCGCTGTGTTCGTGACAGCGGCCGTCGTCTATCGTCACCGTCGCGACATCCATCAGCGGCTGATGTTGCTTGCAACTCTCGCGATGGTTCAGGCGGCGTCTGCGCGCTTCATCGCGCTGATTGTGTTCGGGGGGTTGCCGGCCCGGCAGGAAGGCGCACCGCCACCCCTTGCTATATCGCTGGTGGCCGTGCCGCACTTGCTGGTCGACGCGATCGTGCTCGTTGCGGTCTGCCTGTACGATTGGCGGAAGCGGGGCCGCGTGCACCCGGCTTATCTTGTCGGCGGCCCGCTGCTCATGCTCGTTCAGGGGTCCAGGCACTTGATCGTCGACTCCGGGGCCTGGCGGAGCGCTTGCGCGATGCTGCTCGGCCTCATGAGTTGAGAATTGGGTATCATCCGCCGCGCGCACGTCATGAACTAGCCGCGACGGCCCCTGCCATCGGGGTGGAGCAGATGCCGCTCTCGCCAGGAACTCGTTTTGGCCCTTATGAAATCGCCGCGCTGATTGGCGTCGGCGGCATGGGCGAGGTCTACCGCGCGCTCGACACGAATCTCAGGCGCAACGTCGCGATCAAGATCCTGCCGGAGCGTCTTCGCGGGCGACGCGGATCGGCTCTCGCGTTTTCGGCGCGAGGCCGAGATGCTCGCGACGCTCAATCATCAGAACATCGCTCACGTGTACGGGCTCGAGCGTTCCGACGCACTGACCGGCCTGGTCATGGAGCTCGTCGAAGGGCCGACGTTGGCGGAACGCATCGCTCAAGGTGCGCTACCGCTCGCCGAAGCGCTGCCGATCGCAGCTGCAAATCGCGGATGCGCTCGAGGCCGCGCACGAGCGCGGGATCGTGCATCGCGACTTGAAGCCCGCGAACATCAAGCTGCGCGCGGACGGCACTGTCAAGGTCCTCGACTTCGGCATCGCCAAGGCGCTCCAACCGACGTTCGCTGCGAGCGGCCCGGAGACGCTCGTCGCGAACACGCCGTCGTTGACGCAGAGGGGGATGATCCTCGGCACGGCCGCGTACATGAGCCCCGAGCAAGCGCGCGGCAAGACTGTCGACAAGCGCACGGACGTGTGGGCGTTCGGCTGCGTGCTCTACGAGATGCTCGCGGGACGGCCGGCCTTCGAGGGCGAGGATGCGACAGTTACGATCGGGCGCGTGCTCGAGCGCGAGGTCGACATGGGCGCTCTGCCGGCTGGCGTCCCGCCCATCGTGCGCCAGATCTTGCGGGCGTGCTTACAGAAGGATGCGAAGAAGCGCATCCGCGATACGGGCGACGTAAAGCTCGCGCTCGACGGAGCGTTCGAGACGCGCGTCGAAAGCGCCGGCGCGAACCTTACTCCGCGGCACCGTAAGGCGCTTGCGGCCCCATTCATCGTCGCGATCGCCGTGCTTCCAGTCGCGGCATGGTGGCTCTGGCCGGCCGCGCCCGAGGCGCGCGAAGTCACGCGGTTCTCGGTGCCGATCGCGGTGACGGAGCGGTTCGTGTCCATGTCGCGCGACGGCTCGCGCGTCGCGTACCGATCCGGGCCCGATCGGTCCATTTATGTCCGCGATCTCGACGAGTTCGACGCGCGTCGCATTCCTGTCGCCGGTGCTAGAGCAGTCGACCTTCCTCCGTGCTTTTCTCCCGACGGCACGTGGATCGCTTTTTTCTCCGGCGGCCAGGAGTTGAAAAAGATGTCTCTGTCCGGCGGGGCCGAACTGACGGTCGCGCAAGACTTCGGCGCCGCGAACGCCTGCCACTGGGGCGACGACGGCTACATCTACTTCACCACTAACTCCGGAATCATGCGCGCGCATGAGATGGGCGGCGCGGCCGATGTCGTCACCGCTCCCAACGCCGAGCGCAACGAAGTCGCGTTTCAGTCTCCACAGCTGCTGCCAGGAGGTGAGCGGCTGCTTTACAGCGTTTACGGGACCGAGGGAATCGCCACGGTTCGGATCGACGTCCTGAATCTCGAGACGCGCGAGCGCAAGACGGTGTTGAATGGCGTGGGTGTCGCCACGTACGTTCCGGCGCGCGGTAATACAAGGCGCGGCTATCTCGTCTATGGGTTGGATGGAGCGTTGTTCGCGGCGCCATTCGATCCAATCCGCGTCGAGGCAGGCGGCGCGCGGCGGGTCGCGAGCGAGGTCCTCGGGTTAGGCGCCGTGTCGAGCGGGGCGGTTTCCGAATCCGGGACGTTAGCCTACCTGTCGGCCTCGAGCATCGGCGCCGTGGACGCGGGTGGCGCGACGCTGATCGCCATGGATCGCAATGGCGTGGAGCGAGTCGTGTCGCCACGACCGCAGATCTATGGAGAAGTGACGATCTCGCCGGATGGGACTCGCGCTGTTCTCACGATTCAAGCCCCGCAGACGTCGAATCTTATCGAGCTTTGGATCTACGAGCTCGACGGTGAGAGCTGGATCCGGCTGCCGCTGGACGATGCGAACTTCTCGGCCGTGTGGACGGCCGACAGCCGGCGCCTGATTTATCAGCACACGCGTGGCCGCGCCGGCGCACTTACTGTTCGCGAGCTGCGCTCAGTTCCGGCCGACGACAGTGGGCTACCGACTACGATCGAAGGCTCGAACGCCTGGATGCGCGGGATCTCCTCGCCGACGTCGCTGTCCACCGACGGCGGAACATTGCTAGTCACCAACGACAGCACGGCTCAGTCCGATGTGCTGGTGTTCGAGCTCGACGGCGGCTTGGACCCGAAGACGATCGGCGTGCCCCGCGACTTCGTCGTGACGAGCTTCCGCGAACGCGACGCTGCGTTTTCCGCCGACGGTGACGTCGTCGCCTACACGTCGAACCAGTCAGGCACCGACGAGGTCTACGTCGTCCCGTATCCCGGTCCCGGCGCGCGCGTGCCGGTCTCGCGAGGAGGCGGAGCGTTGCCGCGGTGGAGGGGGCGCGAGCTCTACTACGTGAGCGGGGGCAATCTCATGAGCGTCGAGGTCGAGAGCGCACCGACGTTGCGGGCGTCGGCGCCGCGCGTGCTATTCGCTATCCCGCCGTTGGCCTCGTTCGGAGGACTTTCGTACGACGTGTCGCCGGACGGAACGCGATTCCTGATGCTGAAGGCCGGAACCGGCTCGCAGCAAGTAGATCTGCGCGTCGTCGTCAACTGGATCGACGAGCTCGAGCGCGCGGAGCGTGGAGCGCAGCCGTAAGGTGAGGTCGACGCGCGCCGCCGGCCACCGGCAATGCCCGTGCTAGCATCGAGCCGCTCGGAAGTATTTCGGCGAGCGCCTCGCGCTCCAATGGAGGATCGTCATGTACGCAGTCGTCGGCGCAACGGGGAATACGGGACGGGCGGTCGTGAAGGAGCTCGAAAGCCTCGGAGAAAAACCAGTCTGTGTCGTTCGGAATGCAGACAAGGCGAAAGAGGTGCTCGGCGCGAGCGTCAAGATAGCGATCGCCGAGCTCGACGATCGCGCCGGCATGGAGAAGGCGCTGGCGGGCGCGAGGCGCGTATTCCTCGTCAGCGGCCATAACCCTAATTCCGCGGCGCAGCAGATCAATGTGATCGACGCGGCGAAGGGCGCGGGGGCGGAATACGTCGTCAAGATTTCGGGCGGCCGCGCCGTGACCGGCCCGAACGTCGAGTCAGTCAACGGCCGCGCGCACTACGAGATCGAGGAGCACCTCAAGAACTGCGGCTTGCAATGGTGCATCCTGAGCCCGGGCCTCTTCATGCAGAACATGCTGGGACAGGCGGCCAACATCAAGCAGGGCAAGATCGTGCAGCCGTGGCCGAAGGACCTTCCTGTAGCGCTGCTCGACGTACGGGACACGGGCGCTCTCGGCGCGCGCGTGCTGCAGGATCCCGGCAAGCACGCAGGCAAAGTCTATTCGTTCACCGGCGTGAGCACGACGTACGGCGACTTCGCCGGCGTCATCGCCGAGGTGCTCGGCAAGCCCATCGAATACACGGCGCTGACGCTCGAGCAGGCGGAGCAGGGGATGAAAGCACGCGGCATGCCCGACTGGCTGGTCACGCACGCGCTCGCGATCGCGCGCGCCGGCGCCGGCGGCGCGTTCTCGAAGGAAAACACCCAGCCGATCCGCGACATCGTCGGCCGCGCGCCGATCACAACACGCCAGTTCGCGCAGGACTACAAAGCCGCGTTTAGCTGAAGTCGTACGACGGCACGTTTATCGTGCGGCTGTTCCATTTTCGCCGCGCTGCAGCGTTGCTCATCGTCACGGACTGTGAAGGCCACGAACAAGCATCAACTGAGCGATGGCGCGTGCCTGAACTCTTGGTTCGGTATCTTCAAGCGTCCGCGTTTCAGTGCCGTGCTTAGGATGGCTGACCGTCAACCGCGGCGCCGAGTCGTCTGTAACCCACCAGGAAAACAGAACGTTGTCGACGACCACCTTCCCTTTGAGAACGATGGTGCTGGTGTACATCATCTGAAGGATACATGCAGTTGCTAAATAGTTCAGTGACCGACCGCACGATACAGCCAGTGGCGGCACGGATCTTGCTCCCCGTCATGGGACACCGCTCGCAAGCGTCCGATAAAGGAGGGGCCGATGGAGCAATGGCCGCAGCTGCCGTATGACGAATGGCAGGATACGTACGCGACGCTCCACATGTGGACACAGATCGTCGGCAAAGTGGCGGTCGCACATGCGGCTCCGATCAATCACAGTTGGGGCGTCGCGTTTCTCGTGACTACGCGCGGTCTGAGGACCGCGGTTCTGTCACACGGCGAGCGATCGTTCACGATCGCGTTCGACTTCGTCGCCCACGAGCTTGTGATCGAGACCGCAGACGGCATGCGGCGGACACTCGAGCTCGCGCCGCGCACCGTCGCCGAGTTCTATGCTGAAATCCTGGCCGCGCTAGCAGGCATGGGCTTGCCGGTTCGTATCTGGTCGACCCCCGTCGAGATTTCCTCGCCGATTCCCTTCGAGCGGGATACGGTGCATCACTCGTACGAGCCCGAGCTCGCGAATCGTTTTTGGCGGATCCTCGTGCACGTGCACCGCGTATTCGAAGCATCCCGCTGCGGGTTCGTTGGGAAGTGCAGCCCCGTCCATTTTTTCTGGGGCAGCTTCGATCTAGCGGTCACGCGTTTTTCGGGTCGCAGGGCGCCATCGCGCGACGGACCCAAGTTCATGCGCGACGCATACTCGCATGAAGTGATTAGTCATGGTTTTTGGCCCGGCAGCGGGCCGGTGCTCCAGCCTGCGTTCTATACGTATGCGGTGCCAGAGCCTGATGGCTTCAAAACGGCGCTCGTCGAGCCCGCGGCCGCGTTCTATCACCGCGAGCTCAACGAATTCATCCTGCCCTACGATGCAGTGCGCACAGCGAGCGCACCGGCCGCCGTCATATCGGCTTTCCTCGACAGCACTTATGCTGCTGCCTCTGAGCGCGGCGGCTGGAATCGTTCTGAGCTCGACCGGGCATAGGCTCTTTGTCGCATAGCGATAGCCCGCGCGGGCGGCTATTTTCGCTTCCGTGTTGATCCCAACGTCGCGTTCGGGGTACGGAGCCGCCATGAAGAGCTGCTGTCCCTTTCTCGCCCTAGCGCTGAGTCTCGGCCCGGCCGCCGCCGCACAGCCGCCGCCTGCGTCTGCGTTCGCCGCGCTACCGGCGATGCAATCGCCGGTGATCTCGCCCGACGGTGCGCGCATCGCGTTCATCGCTCAGACCAACGACGGTGCCCTGGTCTATGCGGCGCAGCTCGCGAGCAACCAGGCTGACGCGATCATCCGCATCAACGACACGGACGGGCGGGCCGTCACGTGGGCGAACGACGACACACTGATCCTGCTCGTGAGCTCGACGGACACCTGGCACTTCGCCGCTCGAATGGTCGAGTCGTTCGTGCCGTTCGGCATCGATCTGGCGGGCGACCTGCGGGTTCGGCAATTGGCCGGAGCGCGAGCGGTCGGCGGCGGATTGTTCGTGCGCGGCCGCCGCCTCATCGGGTACGAGCGCGCGACCGGCCGCGTGCTGTGGCCGATCGGCGGGGTTCTGTACTCGATGAACGGTAAGAACAACGACAGCGACAAGGTCGACGAAGGCTCGAGCTTCACGCGCGACTGGGTCGTCGACGACAGCGGGGAGCCTCAATATCGCGTCGATTACCGGGAGAAGATGGACTACTTTCAAATCCTCCGCCGCCGCGACAACGGGCTGTGGGAGACGTTCGTCGAGCGGACGTTGGATCTGCCGGAGATCGACCTGCACGGGCTTGACGCCGATGGCGAGCTCGTCGTCGGCGGGCGGCCGACCGACATCGGCCGGTACGGTCTCTACACGGTGTCCGCGACCGGCGCGCGTGGGCGGTCCGTCTATGCGCACGACATCCTCGACGTCTCGGACGTGCGCACCGACCCGTACACGAACCGCGTCGTCGGCGCAGCAGTCGAGGGCGAGAGCCCCAAGTGGTTCGACGAGGACCTCGCGATGCAGCAAGCGTCGCTCGACGACACGTTTCCCGGCGAGTCTCCTTGGATCGAGAATTGGTCGCAGGACCGCTCGCGATTCATCGTGCGCACGAAGCACAGCGATCGCGCACCGGTGTTCTATCTCTATGACGCGACGGCTTCGACGGCATCGAAGATCGCGACGACTTATCCCGAGCTCGACGGCAGCAGCCTCGCGCCGCGCTTGCCGTACATCTATAAGGCGCGCGACGGCGTCGAGATTCCCGGCTATCTGACGCGCCCGCTAGGCGTCGAGGGTCCCGCTCCGCTCGTGGTGCTGCCGCACCGCGGCCCGATGGACCGCGACGTCGACGGATTCGACTGGCTCGCGCATTTCCTCGCGTCGCGCGGCTATGCCGTGCTTCAGCCGAATTATCGCGGCTCGGGCGGCTATGGCCGCGCGTGGGAGGAAGCCGGGTACGGCGGCTGGGGCATCGGCGTGATGCAGCACGACCTCACCGACGGGGTCGCGGCCGTCGTGGCGGCCGGCATCGCCGATCCGGAGCGCGTTTGCATCGTGGGTGCCAGCTACGGCGGCTATGCGGCGCTCGCGGGCGCGGCGTTCACGCCGGAGCTGTATCGCTGCGCGGTCGCGATCAACGCCGTCTCCGACCTGCGCGACATGCACACGCTCTACACCGGCCGCAGAGACGGCCGGACCGCCGCCGTGACGTACTGGGAGCGGTCGATGGGCGTCGAAGACGTGCGCTCGGCGCGAGGCGTGCTCGATGCGGCTTCGCCAGCGCAACACGTGGAGCAAGTGCAGGCCGCGGTGCTGCTGATCCACGGCCGCGACGATGCCGTCGTGGTGAACGGTCAGAGCCGGGGCATGGAGCGCGCGCTGCGCGAGGCGGGGAAGACAGTGCAACTCGTCGAGCTCGATGGCGAGGACCACTGGCTATCCGAGGCGGATACGCGCCTCGAGACGCTCGAGGCCCTCGAGCCGTTCCTCGAGCAGCACCTCGGCAGCCGCTAGCGCCGCGTGCCCGTCGACCAGCCGAGGCGGGATGAACGGTGTCATAGGTCGTAAGTCGCATCTGCAATCACCGGATCTCGGCGCAACATCGGTAACGGATCTTTCGGTGAGCCAGACCTAGCTGACAACAGGAGACTTTAGATGCGTACCCCTACGGTGTTGCTCGGGTTCGTGACCGTCGCAGCTCTGCTCGGCGCCACTACCGCCTTGCCTCAGAGCGGCACCTTGCCGACCACTTTCCACGACGAAGCGGAATTTACGATCAACAGTGGGGCAAACGAAGACGGGTTTCTGCGCGTCGCCATTCAACCGCAAGGTGGAACGAGACGCGAGGCGACGATTCCGGTCACGAGCAGAATGGGCGAGAACGAGATCGCGCAACAGATCGCCGACGCGCTGCGCCCCGCGCTGGGTCCGGACTACGAAGTCGACAGGGACGGCGGCGAGCACGTCAAGATTCGCAAGGCACAGCGCGAGGTCGCGAGCTTCACCATCGAGATCACCTTCAGCTCTGCCGGATTCTCGATCATCATCGACACCTGAGCCGTCGTGCCGATTAGGGCCTGCGGCGCCGTACCGTAACGCAGCGGCTCGTGTGAGCCGAGTGCGGCGCTGCTGCCTCGAGCGAGGCGGCAAAGATCCCTCGGATGAAGCTTCGCTAGAGCGCGGCGTTCAGCCCTGCGCATACAATGGCAGCGCCTAGCCGTAGAGGAACCACGTCGAGGGAGCACGCGATGGCCAATTTGCGTCTTCAGGTCGGTGTCATTGCCTTCGCAGCTTGGTTCTATGCGGCCATGGCGCCGACCGACGTGCTTGCGCAAGGCGGCACGTCCGGCAACATCCCGAAGCAGGTTCACCTCGTCACGGACTCGGGCAGGATCCTCGCGTCGAACGTGCGCCTGAACCGCTTCGACGAGCTCAAGCTCCAGGCGCAGGAGCGCGTTCGCGAGCAGAAGGTCGGAGAGGCCGTGGCCGTCGTGATCACGAACAGGCGGTTCGTCGCGTACGGCGTCTTGAGCGGCTGGCGCGGCGTGGATCGATCGGTCAACGAGCAGGTCGAGAGCGTCTCCGCGGAGGACTATGCTGCGCTCATCGTCACGAGCGAACGCATGCTGAACTTCAACGGCGAAAGCGGCGCATGGGGCGAGCAGAAGCGGGCCGTGAGCCGCTGAGGTCCTGCAACCAAAACCCGCTGCGTCGTATCTCTCATTCGTGAAAGAGCCAGCGAGGGACGGTAAATCACGACGCACTCGCGTCGGTGGAGCTCCACATGCTGCATGATCTGCGTTACTCGCTCCGCATGATGCGTCTGCATCCGTGGTTTTCCGCGGCACTGGTGGCCGCTCTGGCGCTCGGCATCGGCGCGAACACTGCGGTGTTCACGCTCGTCAACGCCGTGCTGTTCAAGCCACTGCCGTTTCCGGGCGGTGAGCGCATCGTGGCGATTTTCCACCGCAACGTCGCACAGGGCCAGGAGCGCATCCCGATCTCCTATTCGGACTATCTCGAATACCGCGACCAGGCCACGACCTTCGAGTCGCTCGAGGCGTCCCTGAACAGCAACGTCGCGATCCGCGACGAGAGCAAGCCGCCCGAGCCGTACAGCATGTCTCGCGTAACTGCGGGTTTCTTCGACATGCTGGCCGTTCAACCCGCGGCCGGTCGGAGCCTTACGGCGGCCGATACCGCGGCGGGCGCCGAGCCGGTCATCCTGCTCAGTCATGCCGTCTGGCGCGACCGGTACGGACGGTCGCCGGATGTCATCGGCCGCAGCGTGCGAGCCGGGAACGAGCTGGCGACCATTATCGGCGTGATGCCGGAGGGCTTCGGGTTTCCGAACTCGCAACAACTGTGGATGCCGCTCGTGGACACGGCGGAGCTTCGCGATAGGTCGCGCCGCAACCTGTTGCTGATGGGTAAGCACAGGCCAGACGTGTCGAGGGAACGCGCTCGCGCGGACCTCGACGTGATCGCGCAGCGATTGGCAGCACAGTACCCCGACAACGAAGGTCTTGGCGCGACGGTGCTCACCTTTCACGAGCTCCAGAACGACGGACCGATCCGCATCGTGTTCATCCTGATGCAGGGCGCCGTAGGCTTCGTGCTGCTGATCGCGTGCGCGAACGTCGCCAACATGATGTTGAGCCGTGCGCTGGGACGCGCGCGGGAAATGTCGGTTCGCGCAGCGATGGGCGCTTCACGCTGGCGGATCGTGCGGCAGCTGCTGGTGGAAGCCGGCCTGCTCAGTCTCGTCGGAGGTGCACTCGGTCTGATCATGGCGCGATTCGCCGTGCGCGCGTTCGAAGCGGCCGTCGTCGATGTGGGTAAACCATCCTGGATCTTGTTCGGGATGAATTACATGGTCTTCGTTTACTTCGCGGCGGCGTGCCTCGTCAGTGCGGTGCTCTTCGGCCTCGTGCCGGGGCTGCAGGCTTCGCGCGTCGACTTGATTGCGACGCTCAAGGAGGGCTCGCGCGATTCGGGGGCGAAACGCGGCGGGTTTCTGTCGGGCGCTTTGGTGGTGTTCCAGTTCATGCTGGCCGTCGTCCTGCTGGCCGGGGCCGGCTTGTTCGTCCGTGGCCTCTTCGAGCAGCGCGCCAGTCTCGACGGTCTGCCCGCGGCCGAGATCCTGAGCGCAGGCATCAATCTCCCGCAGGACCGCTATCCGGACGACGCATCGCGCTTCCGGTTCTACGACCAGCTTCTCAGTGACCTCGAGGGAACGCCGGGACTGCGGCAGGCCGCGATCGTTTCCAATTTGCCCACCATCGGTGCACAAACCATTACGTATCACCTGGAAGGTGAGCCGGAAGCGGAATCCGGCGCGCGGCCCAACGCTCTGCGCGTGACCATGTCGCCGGGTTACCTGGGATTGCTCGAGGTGCCGATCTTGGCGGGACGCAATTTCGACGATCGCGATGGCTTCGACGGCCAGGACTCGATCGTCGTGACCAGCGACTTCGCCTCGCGCGTGTGGCCGGGTCAACCGGCGCTCGGGAAGCGGCTCCGCGTATATCCGGCGCAGCCTCCGCCGAATACCGGCGCTGCGGCCGAGCCGCCGCAGCCCGGGAAATGGCTCACCGTCGTGGGAATCTCAGGGGATCTCGCGCAGGCCCCCAACGAACTACGGCCGGCGCCGCTGTTCTTCATTCCGTATGCTCCGGGAAGCTTCGGCGGCATGAGCATCGTGCTGCGGGCGAGCGGCAATCCTACAGCGCTCACCGAGCCCCTTCGAGCCGCCATGCGGCAGATCGATCCCGACCGCGCCTTGTCCAACGTTCGGACCGTCGAGGAGGCGTCCTACCGGCAGGGTTGGTATCTGCGTGTTTTCGGCGGCGTCTTTCTGATTTTTGCGGCCGGCGCGCTGTTGCTCGCTTCGATCGGCATCTACGCCGTCGTGGCACAGACCACCGCGCGCCGCACGCGGGAGATCGGTGTCCGGATGGCCATGGGCGCGACGTCGCCCAACATTCAGCGGCTCGTCGTCGGGCGCGGTTTGCGGCAACTGCTGCTCGGAACTGCGCTGGGCCTCGCGATCGCCTTCGCAGTCACGCGCTTGATGGGTGAGCTTCTGTACGGCGTGTCGCCGACGGATCCCCTGGTGTTCGGGTTGGTGATCGCGGTCATTGCGCTCGTGGGCATCCTCGCGTGCTGGCTGCCGGCGCGCAGGGCGGCCGCGCTCGATCCGCTGAAGGCGCTGCGGCACGAGTGACGTCAACCGCGGCGCTGTCTACGGCAAGGCGAACTCGCCGAGCGGCGGCGGTGTGACGGGCTTCTCTATCGGCTGCGCGAGCTGCGGGATCCAACCGTACGGCAATCGATAGGCCCGATAGACGTCGTTCGACGAGCGCGGCCCCGCGAACAGCGGGTTCATGTACTCCCAAACGATCGTCCCCTCGCTCGTGACCTCGAAGACGCGCCCGCCGGCGCCTTCGGTGATCAACGTATTGCCGTTCGGCAGCCGCTGCGCGCTGCTGATGTTCGTGCTGAAGAACCGCGGCGCCGTATAGGACCACACGAGCTCGAGTGTCACGGGATTGATTTCGAGGACGCGCGAGGTGGCGCGCGCGAACGCGCCGACGCCGTTCGGCGCAATAGGGCCGGCAAAGCCGTAGCCGCTCGAGCCGCCGTTGTCGAACACGAGCACGTGACCGGCGCCCGGCAGCCCCTTCGGGATCAGATGCGCGTGGTGTTGACCGATGATCTGGCGAATCTTGCGCAGCTCCGCCGAGGCGCCGAAGTCGGGCCCCAAACGCCACGCGATGCCGCCGTCGCGCGCGACGATCGCGAGCAAGCTCGCTTGGCGGCTGCTGATGATGACGTTGCTCGGCGCGAAGCGTCGATCGCCGGCATCGAACCAGCGATTCGGGCCGACATAGGTCGCCGAGTTGATGTGCAGCCAATCGAACGAGCCGCGCGCGGTGTTCGTGTCCGCGGCCGCCTTGATCGCCGCGCGCGCGTCGGCAGCGAAGCCGAGCTCGTCGATGTGCAGAGCAGCCTTCCACTCCCAGACGATGCGGCCGTCCGGCGCGACTTCGATGAGTCGATCGTCCTCGAGCATGGCGTCCGAGACCGCGGGCACTTTGTGATTCGTGTGCGTGAGGATCAGCGTGTTGGCGCCGGTGGTCGCCGGTGTGCTCTCCGGCGAGTAATAGCCGGCCGGAAAATCCTCGCGCTGCCAATCGTGATGCTGCCGCGACGACCAAACCATGCCGCGATCGCGCAGCTCGAGCTGCTCGTTGCGGTTGAAGCTCCATACGACATTGCCGTCGAAGTCTCGCTGCACGAGCTCGAGAGATTCTTGGTACGGCGGCCGCGCGCCGCTCGCAGCGATGACGCCGCCTCCCGGCAGCACACGAGCGGGCCCGCCGGCCGAATTGTTGAAGTCGTCCCAGCGTTTCACGACGTTGCCGTTCATGTCGATGACGAGCACGGCCTCCGTCGCGAGCGGCGAGAGCACCGTGTAGCCGCTCCAGGTGCGCGCGGGATCGTAAATGGTGACGCCCGTCGGGTAGACCGAAGGCGCGGCCGAGGCTTGCGGTGCAGCGGCGGCGAAGCACGAGAGCGCGCACAGAGCGGACATACCAAGTTTCATTCGATCCCCCGGCCGTGCAGAGTGCGGCCAACATCAGCGGCCGCAAGGACAATAGTACGAGCACCATGAAAGCGCCATGCGCGTTTCGCGAGCTCGCTACGCGGGGCGACGAGCAGCGACGGTTTTGGGATCGTCTGTCGATACCGTATGCTCTTCATCGCCGCGCGATCGTGGGTCGCAGGCTTGGAGCTGATCGAATGGTGCGGATCATGGAAGCAACGGCGCAAGGAGAAGCGAACGGTGAGCTGGGAGGCCACGCCGTCGTCCAGCTTGGCGAGCAACAGGGGTTTTCTCTCCGCACGGTACTCTGGATTCTTGCGAGCAGCGCTTGCTATTACCTGGCGACGCAAACCGCCTGGGTCCTGACTTTTCCCGACAGCAAGGTATCGCTTTTCTTTCCTCCGCACGCCGTCCTCGTTGCCATTCTGCTGCTGGTACCCTCGCGGCAGTGGTGGGCCTACGTGCTGGCCGCTGCCGGCAGTCACTATTTCGCCACGCAGCAGGCGGATTGGCCGCCCCTGTACGCGCTGCAGTGCGAGGCTTTCGATGCCGTGAAGAACGTGTTGGCTGCCGCCGGGATTCGCATCTTCGTAAAGTCGCCGTTCAGTCGCATCACGCTGCGTGAGGCCACGTTTTTTGTTGTGATCGCTGGAGTCATCGTTCCGTTTGGCACCGCCTTCTGGGGCGCCGTGTTTACGGTCTCCTATAACTTCGGAACCGACTACTGGGTCGAATGGCGCAACCTCGGCGTCTCGAACGCAGTGACGGCGATCGTGCTGGTGCCGGCAATCCTGCTCGGCGTGGATTTTTTTCGCGCAAAGAGGATCAACCCCGCACCCAGGCGCATTATCGAGGCCATTTTTCTGGCCGCTGGCATTGTCGCCGTCGGCTACGTCGTCTTCGATCGATTGCCTGCGGGGCCGGACACTTCGCCCGCCCTGCTGTACGCACCCGTTCCCCTGCTCGTCTGGGCAGCGCTGCGCTTCGGGCTTGGCGGCATCAGTGCCTCGATGCTGGTCATCTCGATGCTGGCGGTGTGGGGAACGATGCAGGGCCGCGGCCCGTTCCTGGAGCAAACTGCCGCGGAAAACGCGTTGGCCCTGCAGTTGTTTCTGCTGGTGGCGGCGACACCGCTGATGCTGCTCGCCGTTGCGATCGGGGACGAAAGGCGCTCGAAGGAGGCGTTGCGCCAGAGCGAGGAGCGCATGAGCCTGGCGGCGGAAAGCGCGCAATTGGCGCTGTGGGACTGGGACCTCGCGAGCGACCAGGTTTGGATCGAGGATCAAGGGCTCTTCGGCTTCGAGCCGCGCACGCCAGTCGATCACGCGACGCTGGCCGGACATGTCCATCCCGATGATCGCGCGGCGCGCGCGACCGCGATTCAAGAGGCATTGTCGAACGGCGGTTCTTACGAGTCCGAGTTTCGCGTGGTGCTCGCCGATGGCTCGGTGAGATGGGTCGCAGCGCGCGGTCGAAGCGCGGCTCGCGTCGCAAACAACGCGCCGGCGCGGATACTCGGCGTCGCCATGGACGTCACGCGCCACAAGCAGGCCAGTGCTGAGGCGCAGCTGCAGCGGGAGGAGCTGGCGCATCTTTCTCGCGTGACCACTCTGAGCGCGCTCTCCGGCTCCCTCGCACACGAGTTGAGCCAGCCGCTCAGCAGCATCCTCACGAACGCGCAGGCGGGGCATCGCTACATCTCGAAGGATGTGCCCGACCTCGCCGAGATTCGCGAGATCTTCGGCGACATCGTCAGCGCGAACCGCCGCGCAAGAGATATCATCGAGCGCCTGCGCACCATGCTGCGCCGCGGCGAGGTCGCGCTCCAGCCCGTGAGCCTGAACGAGAGTCTCGAAGACTTGCTTCGTCTCATGCGCAGCGATCTCATTGCGCGCGGCATCTCCGTCTCCAACCTCGCCGCTCGGGGCCTTCCGCCGGTCATGACGGATCGCGTGCAGCTTCAGCAGGTGCTCCTCAACCTGATACTGAACGCGTGCGATGCGATGGGATCCAATCCGCCGCACGACCGGAGTCTCACCCTCACGACGTTCATCGCGCAGAACGAGCTGCGTATCGGCGTGTTGGATTCCGGGGTCGGCTTGCCCGATGACCTTGCAACCTTGTTTCAGCCGTTCCACAGCACCAAGGCCGGCGGCTTGGGCATGGGTCTTTCGATCTGCCGCACACTGGTGACCTCGCTCGGCGGAAGGATCTGGGCGGAGCGCCGGGACGAGCGCGGGGCCGCATTTTATGTCGCGCTTCCTCTGGCCGAGGACGGCGCATCAGGGCCTAAGCCAGCCGCCTGATCCTTGACCGCCGCGCCCAAGCTTTCCCATGATCCGGACCGAGGGCCGCTCGTAATCGAGGTTCGACATGCTGCACGCGGGCCGGTTGATCGTGGTCGTCGCGACGAGCGCGGCGCTTTTGGCGCTGACGTCTGCACAGGCTCAGTCCGATGGCGGGACGAACCGTGCAGCGCAGCCGGGGCAGTCGTTCAAGGAGTGCCGCAGCTGTCCCGAGATGACGGTGCTGCCGCCGGGGAACGTCGCGATCGGCTCGCCGCTCGACGAGCCGCTTCGCCGCGAGAACGAGCCGCAGAAGGAGATCACCTTCGCACGCGCGTTCGCGCTGTCGCGGACCGCCGTGACGTGGGACCAGTGGGAAGCGTGCGTGCGCGATCGTTGGTGCGACGGCATCGCGATCGACACGGCGCTGCGCACAGGGCAGAACGGCGAGCCGAATCCTGAGTATCGCGATTGGGGTCGAGGCACGCGCCCCGTCGTCGGCGTGAGCTGGTACGACGCGCAAGCGTTCGTCGGTTGGCTCAACTGGAAGACGGGCGAGGACGATGCATATCGCCTGCCGTCGGAGGCGGAATGGGAATATGCGGCGCGCGCAGGCACGACGACGGCGTTCCCGTGGGGCGCGGAGCTCGATCACGACTACGGCAACTTCGGCGCCGCGGCCGGCGGTCTCGGCGGCAAGGCGGAAGGGCGGGACGTATGGCTCGACGAGACGGCGCCGGTCGCGTCGTTTCCGCCGAACGCGTTCGGCCTCTTCGACATGCACGGCAACATTTTCGAGTGGACCGAGGATTGCTACGAAGCCGATCGTGCACACACGCCGCTCAACGGTTCCGCGAACAAGGAAGGCAACTGCGCGAACCGCGTGTTCCGCAACGGCACGTTCATGAGCAACCCGTACATGCAGCGCTCGGCTCGACGAGGTGCGCCGTATCCGGCGACGCAACGCGGGCGCAATTATCTAGGCTTCCGCGTCGCGAAGACGTTGCCCGGAGCTCCATGAACCTTCGCCAGTTCGACCTCAATTTGCTCGTCGCGCTCGACGTCTTGCTCACGGAACGCAACGTCACGCGCGCCGGCGAGCGTTTGTTCTTGAGCCAACCGGCCGTCAGCGGCATTCTGGCGCGGCTGCGGCACGCCTTTCAGGACGAGCTGCTCGTTCGCGTGGGCCGCAACCTCGAGCTCACGGCATTCGCGACCGATCTCGCCGGCCCGGTGCACGACTGCGTGCGGCAGGTCGAGGACTTGCTGAATTTGCGGCGGCCGTTCGAGCCCGAGAGCGCGCGCTGGTCCTTTCGAATTGCGGCCAGCGACTACGTCGTGTTCCTGCTGCTCGGCGCGTTGTTGAAGTCCATGGCGGAGCGCGCACCGCACATCTCAGTCAGGTTCATGGCGCTCGAGCCGAGCGCCGGCGAACGGCTCGCGGCGGGTGAGCTCGACTTCGCGGTCTTGCCGGCCGAGCTCGAGCCGAACCTGCCGTCGGCGCCGCTGTTCGAGGACACGTGGGTTTGCGCGGTGTGGTCCGGTCATCCGCACACGGCCGCGCAGTTCACGCTCGACGAGTTCCTTGCCGTGCCGCACTTGAGCTTTCGGCTCGCCGGCCCCGATCACGGCTCGATCGCCGAGAGCTATCTCGCGGGGCTCGGCTTCGAGCTCAAGATCGTTGCCTCGACCGAGAGTTTTGCGACGGCGCCGTTTCTGTTGCGCGACACGCCGTTCACGACGCTGGTGCCGCGCCGCCTCGGCGAGCGGCTGCAGGAGGCCGCGGGCATCAGGCTCGTCGAGCTGCCGCTCGCCATCCCGCCCTTGCGCGAGAAGCTGATCTGGAGCCCTCGTTACACGGCGAGCCCGGCGCACGCCTGGTTCCGCTCACGGCTCGTGGACGTCGCGCAGCTGCTGTGACGGCAGGGGCCACGAGGTATCGGGTCGGCCGATACTCGGTATTCGTCGATTTCATTTCCCAACACCTGGCGCGGCGACAAACGATTGAGTGGATTTTCCCGCGCCTCGGAGGCGTCGTGAGCTCGCAAGCGCTGCTTCGCACTTTTCTCGGCCTGTGGCTTGCGGCCGCGGCGCTGCCCATCGGCGCACACCACGGCACGCTGGTCTCGTACGACCGCGACCAACAGTGGACACGCGAAGTCGTCGTGACTCGCTTCAACTACGCGAATCCGCATCCGCAGATTTTTTTCGACGTGACGGACGAGCGCGGCAACGTCGAGCATTGGTCGGGCGAGCTGTTGCCGAATCCTGCCGGCCTGCTGCGTGTGGGTTGGACGAAAGCAAGGTCGCTGAAGGCGCTCGCGCCCGGCACGAAGATCAACATCACGATCGCGCCCGCACGAGCCGGCGGAATCGTGGGCCTCGTGCTCGGAATCAAGGACCTCGCGGGTGCGGACATCGTGTCCGACTCCGTTCCCTATCCGGAGGCGGCCGGCGCACCGGCGGCGCAGCCGTGAAGACGCCGCTGCGGTCACCCAAGATCCTGTCCGCTGCCACTGCGGCTGCGTTCGCGCTCGCCGCGGGCATCGCGGCGGCACAACCGCCTCCCGGGCCGCCGCGCGGCGGGCCGGGCTACCCGCAGGTCTACGATCGCAACATGCCGTTCGACGCGAAAGAGCTCGCCGGCATCTGGACGCCGAATGCCGTCGGGTTCGGGGGCGGCGGGCGCTGCCGCGACTGCGGCGACCGCGGCTTCAGCCACGCGCACCCTGTGTTCACGCCCGAAGGGCAGGCCGCCTTCGACGCCAACACTCCGTCGTACGGCCGCGCGCTCGGCAGCGCCGACGCCGAGGCGCATCCCGAGGAGCACATCGGGCGCCGCCGCGCGCAGCCGCCGGCGCTTGGCAACGATCTCTATCAGCAGTGCAACCCGATGGGGATCCCGCGCGCGATCCTGTATCCGGATCCCGAGGAATTCATCGTGCTGCCGGATCGCATCCTGCAGCATTTCCAGTGGGGCTATGGACTCCGCACGATCTGGATGGACGGGCGCGAATTGCCGAAGCCCGAAGAGGTCGACATCGCGCGGTGGTGGGGTTATGCGGTCGGGCGCTGGGAAGGCGACACGCTCGTCGTGACGTCGACGGGCTACGATAGCCGAACTTGGGTGGACCACTTCGGCTACCCGCACAGCGACATGATGGTGCTCGAGGAGCGTTACACGCGCGTCAACTACGACACGCTCGAGCTCACGATGACGCTGACGGACCCCGTCTATTACCGCGAGCCCTGGGTGTCGGAAACGAAGCGCATGCACCTGATTCCGCGCGACTTCATTCAGTCGTCGGACTGGAGCGGGCTGCTCGAAGATTTGTGCGCGCCCGTCGACGAGGTCGACACGTTCAACCGGTTGATTCGCGATCCGGCGGGAACCGGCCAACCGGCCGCGCCGCCCGCGCGTTGAGGGCCGCGCTATCGGCGCGCGAGCTGCGCGTTCGCGCACTCCGCCATGACGGTCAAGAAGCGCTGATACGCGTCTTCTCCGACGACGAACGGATGCGCGTCGCCTGCACGGCGCGCGGCGAGCCGGGCAAGCTTCGCCTCGAACCCGTCGTAGAGCGGGTGATTCTGAATCTCGACGTCGGCGCCGAGCCGCCGCGCCACCGCGCCGAAGCGCTCGAGCGATTGCACGTATTGCCGCAGGCCGTCGTCGGGAATTCGATTGAAGAGCAGGATCGAGCCGCCGAACAGCGCCGCCTTATGGCTGCGCGCTCCGTCCGCGACGTTGAACACGAAACCGAGCGCGCCCGGCGTGTGCCCCGGGATCAGCACCGGGGTGATCTCGACGCCGCCGAACACGATCGGCTCGCCGTCGACGACGACGACGTCTCGGCGCGGCGGCGGCAAGCCGGCGGGGGCCTGGGCGGCGGCCGGCGCACCGGCCGGCGCAGGGGCCGGATTCTCGATGAGGTCCCAGTCGGCGGCCGACGATGCGACGCGTGCGCCGCGCTGTTGGAAATACGACGCGCCGCCGAAGTGATCGGCGTGGCCGTGCCCGAGCAGCACGTAGCGCACGTTCGCGGGATCGAGCCCGGCGGCGCGCATCTGCGGCAACAGCACGGATTCGAGCTGGTCGGGATAGCCCGCGTCGATCAGCAGGATGCCGTCCGGCGTCGTCAAGGCCCACACGACGGTGCTCGTGCGGCCGAGCGCATACAAGTTGTCGAACACGCGAGTCGGCACCAGCTCGGGGTCGTCGGCGCGGTTGGGCCGGCCCGAGCTGCCGCAGAAGAAGTCGACGGCGTCGCCCCATTCGCTGCCGGCGGCCCTGCGGGCGCGCTCGACGATCGCCGTGACGGCCGGCGAGTCCGGCGGCGGCGGAGTGCCGGCCGGCGGCTGGGCAGCCGCAGCCGCTGCAACCGCGCCCACGAGAACTGAGACACAAAGGCGTCGAATCATGGCTGCCTCCCGGCACGCCACGAGACCATAGTTCGCATGCCAAGGAAAATCGAGCCCGCCGATCCCTCGCATAGCGGCCGCCGATGGGCCGCCGGTATCGCGTCGGCATAGGTGCAGTCGATTCCAACCATTTGCAGATGTGATTTCAGCCGAGCTGCGGCGCGGCGGTAGCGTTCGCGTTTCGGCACTCAGTGCCGGCGGCGAGGTATGCATGGCGGCGTTGCAAGGGTTACGAGCGGGAGCCGCGGTGGCATGCGCCGTGCTTGCGTTCGTGGCCGCAGCTCAGCCCCCGCCGTCGCAGGCGCCGCGCTCGCCGCGTGCCGCGGCGCAGGCAGACGTGACCGGCAACTGGGTCGCGCAGATCACCGAGGACTGGCGGTGGCGAATGATCACGCCGCCGAAGGGCGACTACGCGTCCGTGCCGCTGAACGGGCTCGGCCGGCAGATCGCCGACAGCTGGGATCCGGCGGCCGACACTGCCTCCGGCGAAGCGTGCAAGGCGTTCGGGGCCGGCGGTCTAATGCGGCTGCCGACGCGCCTCAGGATCGACTGGGCCGACGACGCGACGCTGCGCATCGAGACCGACGCGGGGCAGCAGGTGCGTATGCTGCACTTCGATCGTGCTGCGCAGGCCGACGCGGCGCCAAGCTGGCAAGGTCACTCCGTCGCCGAATGGCGCGGCGTGCCGCAGCCCGCGAATCCGTTCGGCGCGCTCGTGGCGCCGACGCAGGAAGCCGCGGCCGCGCGCGGCGCGGCGGCAGCGGGGCCGGCCGCGAATGACGGGGCGCGGGCGCCCGCGCCTGCCGCGCGCGGCAGCCTCAAGGTCGTGACGACGAACCTTCGCCCCGGCTACCTGCGCAAGAACGGCGTTCCATACAGCGAGCGAGCCGTCGTCACGGAGTACTACGACCGGCTCGCGATGTTCGGCAACGAGTACCTGCAGGTCGTCACGGTCGTCGCCGACCCGACATACCTGTCGACGCCGTTCGTCGTCAGCAACCACTTCAAGCGCGAGCCCGACGGCTCGAAGTGGAGCCCCACGCCGTGTGCGACGGACCCGCCGCTTGGCACGTTCCAGGCGCCGGCCTTCTGAGCCGCCATGAGTAGCCAACACGGAGTCGTCGGCGTGTGCGCAATCGTCTATGGCGGCATCGCGTGCGCGGGATGGGCGTGGCCGACATTCGCGCAGAACGACGTCGCCGCGGATTGGGATCAAGCGGGCGGGGGCATCTTCGGCTTCCAGGAGGAGTTCCTCGATCGCGGCGGCGGTCCCGATCTCGGCGATTACGCCGGAATGCCGATCAACGAAGCGCTGCGCTACAAGGCGTCGCTGTACTCGCCATCTTGGCTCACGGTGCCCGAGCACCAGTGCTTGCCGCATCCGTCGACGTATCAGTACCGGAGCCCGGGCGGTCTTTCGATCGTCAAAGAATACGATCCCGTGACGCAGCGGCTCGTTGCGTACCGGTTCTACGGCAGCTACGGCCTCGCACGCACGGTGTGGATGGACGGCCGATCCCATCCGCCCCCGAACGCGCGGCACACCTACGAAGGGTTCTCGACAGGCCGCTGGGAAGGCAACCGGCTCGTCATCGAGACGACGCACCTGAAGGCGGGTTTCCTGCGCCGCAACGGCATCGCGCACAGCGATCGCGCGCGCATGCTCGAGCACTTCGTGCGCCACGACGACTATCTGACGCTCGTGACGGCGGTCGACGACCCGGTGTATCTCGACGAGCCGTTCGTGAGATCCACGGATTTTCGGCTCGATGCACGCGCCAACACGCGGCTCGCCGAGTTCGGCGGCTTCGTGAACGGCGGCGACGGCGAGGGGTTCGGCGCCAGCGACGTGTTCTTCAAGTGCGCGCCGACGGAGGAGATCGCGATCGAACGCGGCAGGGTGCCGTCGTTCATGCCGGGCTCGAACGACAGCCTCGACATGTTCGCGAAACGGCACGGCGTGCCGCTCGACGCGGCTTTGGGCGGCAGCGCAACGCTTTATCCCGACTACGCGCGGCAGTTGCAACAGGGCGGCGGCGCGCCGTCGCGCCCCGCGCGCGCCGAGCGATCGCCGCAGCCGCCCGTGGCTGCGGCAGACGGCGTGACGTCGTTGCACGTGGCGGGGCAAGTTTGGCTCGTCGCCGTCGGCGGCCGGAACGTCGCCGTGCAGATCGGCCCCGAGGGTGTGCTCGTCGTCAACCCGGGCGCAGAGGCGGTCGCCGACGCCGTGCTCGCGGAGATCGGTAGGCTCGCACCGGGCCAGCGCGTGCGCGTCATCGTCGCGACCGACGACGATGCGGCCCACATCGGCGGCAACGCGAAGCTCGCCTCGGGACCGACGCCGAGAGCTCAGCGGCCCGCGGTCATCGCTCACGAGAACGCGTCGCTGCGCATCGCGACGGCGGGGTTGTCGGACCGGCACGCGCCGACCGACACGTTCTTCCGCGGCACACGCGAGCTGTATTTCAACGACGAGCCGATCGAGATCATCCACGCTCCGAACGCCACGAGCGACGGCGACGTGCTCGTCTATTTCCGGAAGTCGGACGTCGTCGTCACCGGCGGCGTCATCGAGGACCTGACGTATCCCATCATTCGGCTGGACGAGGGCGGCACCGTCAACGGCACGCTGGCAGCGCTGAATAGGATCCTCGACATCACGATCGCGGCATGGCGGGCGCAGGGCGGGACGATGGTCGTCCCCGATCGCGGCCGCATCTACGACGAAGGCGACGTCGCCGAGTATCGAGACATGTTGACGATCATTCGCGATCGCGTTCAGGACGCGATCGGCAAGGGGCTCACGCTCGAGCAAGTTCAAGCGGCGCGGCTCGCACGCGACTACGACGGGCGCTACGGCGCCGACGGCGGTCCGGCTGCGGCCGACGCGTTCATGGCCACGGTGTATCGCAGCCTGAGCGCCGGCGTCTCCGCCGAACAGTAGTCGCGGATGCCGCGGCGCGCAGGCACACTCCAAGGACTAGCAAAGGAGAACGCTGTGACAGCACGAGGATCGATCGGAACGACTTCGCTCGCGGCCATGGCCGCCGCGACGTTCGCGTGGACGACGAACGCCGGCGCCCATCATTCGTTCGCGATGTACGACCAAGCGCAAGTCAAGACGATGACGGGCAAGCTGACGCGCTTCATTCCGGGCGCGAACCACGCGCAGCTGATTTTCGAGGTGCTCGAGGCCGACGGCTCGCCGGCGCTCGATGCTGCCGGCAAGCCGGTGATGTGGGGCGTGGAGACGGGGCCGGCCGCGCGCATCGCGCAGCAAGGCGTCACGCCCGACAACTTCCCGAACGGGACGATCGTGACGGTGACGCTGAACCCGCTGCGCAACGGCAAGACGTTCGGCGCGATGCCGAACGGCACGCCGATCGTGCACTGCGGCACGACGATGCCGCAGGGCGGGTGCACGGTAGAGACCGGCCGCAGCTACCTCGGCCAGAACGATTGACGGGGGGAGGCGACATGAAAGCTCACTTGAGCCTCGCGCTCGGCGCGCTCGTCGTTGCCGGCACGGCCGGCGCCCAACGCTACACGGGACCCGAGCCGCCGCCCGGCATCGAGCCGCTGCCCGTCGATCTGTTCACGACGAAGAACTTCTACTTCGACAGCGAGTACTGGACCGACCCGCGTTATGCGCGGTGCAACACCCCGGCGCAGCTCACTAACATGTGGGTGGCCCAGCGCGTCGGCCACTGGGGCGACTGCAGCATCGGCACGAGCGTCGACGACGTCGTGAGCCCGTACCCATACAAGACGGCCAAGGAGCACTACGAGGCGCTGAAGGCGCAGGCCGAGCGTGACGGCGGCGTCACGGCGCACACGCGCGAGACGCTGCCCGATTGGGACGGCTGGTACTTCCGCGGCACGTTTCAGCGGGCGCCGGAGGGGCAATGGACGAACGGTGGCACGCTGCAAACGGGCGCGATGGTGTCGCTGCTGACGCCGGAATACCAGAAGCGCATGACGCAGATGAACTATCACGAGGCCGTCAACAATGCGCCGCAGTGGATGGCGTCATTCTGCTACCCGGAAGGGCTCATGCGCTGGTGGTACGTTTGGGGCATCCGCGACATGGAAGTGCTCGTCACACCCAAGCAAGTGCAGTTCCTCGCCGGCGTCGCGGACAACTTCATCCGCAAGGTGCTGATCGGCCAGGAGCACGCACAGCTGATCCCGCAGTGGTACGGTGAGACCGTCGGCTTCTGGGACGACGAAACGCTGATCTCGTGGACGGCGAACGTGCAGGGTTGGACGACGAGCCACTCGATGTTCGAGTTCAGCAACGAGCTCGAGGTCATCGAGATCGTGAAGCGCGCGCCGGACGGAGAAGGGCTCGTCGTCGAGGCCGTGTTCTACGACCCGGAGGCCTTCGCACAACCGCTGCGGATCGTCACACCGTGGACGCGCACGGGCGGAATCGAGTCGCCGGAGCGGCGGTACAACTTCGTCGAGTGCCGCGTCGAGAACGGCATCGTGCTCGGGCCGGACGGCCGGCCGTCGCAGCTGACGCCCTTCGACGAGGGCTACGTCGACTTTTTGGGCCGGCCCTGGGCCCAGAACTGGGAAAAGTTCTTCGAGCAGGGCTGGGAGCGGCCGCCGCCGCTTGCGCCGGGCGCCAACTGATTCCCGAGGGGGTCGCATGCAGCACAAGAAGACCGGACTACTCGTGGCCGCCGTGCTCGCGGCCGGCTGGTGCGCGGCCGGCGTCGCGCAAGCGCAGACCTCCGCGGACGCCCGCCAAGTCGTGACCCGCGCCGCCGAGGCGCTCGGCGGCGTCGATCGCATCCAGGCGCTGCGTACGCTTCGTCTGCGCGGCTACGGGCACGACGCCTATCAGGACGGCGGCAGCTTGATCACGACGGAGCCGACGGCGCCCGAGAAGATGACGATCATCACCGCTTACGAGCGTGCCATCGATCTCGCGAACGGCCGCACGCGCGTGCGCGCGAAGCAGTCGCGCGCGTTCGTGTTCGCCGCCCAGGCGATGATGGAAGGGCGCCCGATCGACCAGGCCCTCGACGGCAGCGTCGCCTTCGACGTCGCGCCCGGCGGCGCCGCACGGCGGTTGTCCGGTGAAGTCGCGACGCGCCGGCGCATGGAGCTGCTCGCGCATCCCGTCGTCGCGGTGCGCGCGGCGCTCGATCCGCGCAGCCGCGTCGCGAACCGGCGCACGGACGGCGCCGCCACGCTCGTCGACGTCGCGACGGCCGCGAACGAGGCGTTCACGCTCGCCGTCACGACCTCGACGGGCCTGCCGCTCTGGGTCCGGTGGGTCGGTCCGCACGAGAATCTCGGCGACCTGACGTATCGCGCCGAGTTCAGCGGCTACGAGCCCGTCGACGGCGTCTTGCTGCCGATGAGCTTCAACACGGTGTCGGACTTCAAGGACAACGTGCAGTTCCGCCTGCACGTCGATCGCTACCAGCTCGACGCCGACGTCGGCGACCTTGCCGCGCCGGCAGCCGTGCGCTCGGCGCCCGAGCCCGTGCCCGTCTACACCGTCGAGGCGACGCCGGTGGCTGCCGGCGTTTGGCTGCTGGCGGGCACCGGCGGCGCCAACTCCGTCCTGCTCGAGTTCGAGGACCACTTGAGCTTGTTCGAGGTGCCGACGAGCCGCGCGTGGACCGCGGCAGTGATCGAGAAGGCACGCAGCACGGTGCCCGGCAAGCCCGTGACCGAAGCGATCATCTCGCACCATCACTTCGACCACACGGGCGGGCTGCGCACGGCGATCGCCGAAGGCCTCACGATCGTCACGCAGACGGGCAACGTGGCCTGGTTCGAGGATCTAGCACGCCGCCGCGTCGAAGCGTTCCCCGATGCGTTGAGCCGTAATCCACGGCAGATCAAGACACTCGCCGTCGACGATCACCTGCGCCTCAGCGATTCGAAGCTGACCGTCGACGTCTATCGCGTCGTGTCGAACAACCACATGGCGCACGGGCTGCTCGCGTACGTGCCCGAGCACCGGGTGCTGATCCAGGGAGATCTCTTCGATCTCAATTGGGAGGTCTACTTCTGGGGCAACACGTACGAGGACAACGTCGCCTACCGCAAGCTCGAGGTCGAGCGCGATGTGCCGATCCACGGCCGCGTGTTGCCCATCTCCGAAGTGCGCGGGAAGCTCGCCGAGCAGACGCGGAACGCGCAGCAGCTGTGCGCGAAGGTCGAAGCGGCCGGCCTATCGATGCCGGGCTGCCCGCTGGCCTGGGAAGACTGACGACGTCTAGAGGCCCGCTGCGCGTTTCGCGGGTTTAAGGCGGGGCCGCTTTACTCGCAGATGAAGCTCGCGGCCGACTCGAGATCTCCGGCGCCGCGGTAGCGCGCGACCTTCGGCCAGTCGCAAAGTGGTCGGGACCGCGTCGGGCTCCAGCCTTGCGGAAGCTCGCCGTTGTCTGCACGAACAGTCGCGATCACGGTCTGCGGCGGCCGGTCGCGCTCGACCCAATCGACGAGCGCAGCGAAGAGATCGAAGCGGTCCGTCGAGGGCCCTCCGCCGCAGTGCGCCATGCCGGGCACGGGATAGAACCGCGCGAAGTCGCCGGCGTCGCCGCCATTATTGGCGCGGACCTTCTCGTACCAGTCGATCGTGGCCTGCAGGGAGAACGCACCGTCGCTCGCGCCGTGATAGACGATGATCTTGCCGCCGGCGGCTTCGAGCTCGGCGAGCCGCGGGTCGCGCCAGTCCGTGGGGGCCATGAAGTCCATTGCCGAGACGGGGTACTCCGGCGTGGTCGCGAGGATTTTCGGCGCGTCGCGCTCGAAGTCGAAGCTGCGGAGGTACTCCTGCAGGGCCGCCGCCGTGCCGGCGACGCGCGTCGGCGGAGTCGTGAAGATCTGCGCGAGCGAGCCCGCGCCGAGCGTCGCAATCAGCGGCAGGCCCTCGAATCCCGGGATCGGGCTCTCGAGCTTCCAGCCGCGCCAATCGTTCGCGACGAGACCGGCGTCGAAGACCCACGACGCGTAGAGCGGACGGCCGTTCGCGTCCTTCGGGCCGGCGAACGAGCGATCGAGCGCGGCGATTTGCTGCTCCGAAAGGCCGGCGATGCGGCTGACGTCGAACGTCTTCTGACACGCCGCGATGGCGCCGACGATGCCGTCCGTCGCGCCGTCGAGCGCGTCGCACTGCTGCAGCACTCCGTTCGCGAGCGTTTGCACGTTCTCGCGCGTAAAAGCGCGGCGGATGTCGCCGCCGGCGAGCTCGAAGCTCTGCACGTCCCACGCATGCTGCAGCCCGACCATTGGCAGGTTGTAGCCCGGCGCGCCGGCGAGAAAGCCGTCGAACTCGTTCGCGAGGCGCGTGGCGCCGACGAGCGCGTGCCGCCCTCCGTTCGAGCAGCCGACCATGTACGAGTACTCGGGCCGTCGGCCGTAGAACCGCTCGAGGACCGTCTTTGCGATCGGCGTCAGCGTCACGTTCGCGGCGTAGCCGTAGTCGAGCCGCGCTTGATGATCGAAGCCGAACAGATTGCCGGAGACAAGACCTGCGTCGCGATCCGCTTGACCGTCATGTCCGGAGTCGGAGCTGAGCACGGCATAGCCGCGCGCAAGCGCGGTGTCGGGCTGATTGCCTTGCAGGTTTCCGTAGGCGGGCACGACCGCGCCGTCGTTGCCGCCGTTCAGTTGATCGAAATAGCGGCCGTTCCATTCGTCGGGCAAGCGCATCTCGAACCCGATCGCGTAGGGCTTGCCGTCCTTCCCTAAGCGCTCGTTGACGGCTCCGCGCAGCACGCAATGCGGGCCGGCGCGTGCGTCGTCCTCTACGCGCGCAGCCGAGACGATGCGCGTGGCCGGGAGACCGAGACGTGTGAAGCCGGCCACGTCGCACGACATGGCCGTCTGCGCGAGCGCGGGGGACAGCGGCGATAACGAGAGCAGACCAACGGCAGCGAGGGTGCGCATCGGATGACCTTGGTGGTTGCGAGTCATTTCACTAGTATGCAGTAGCTGCCTGCGGGAGGGGCGATGGCGACAGGAAAGCTCGACGAGGCGCACGACGTTCGCCTGATTCGCTGGCTCGTTTGTCTGATGTTCTTCACGTTCGCGATGACCACGGACGCTGTGGGCAGCGTGATTCCGGAGATCATCGAAGAGTTCGCGTTGAGCATGGCCGCGGCGTCTGCGTTTCAGTACGCGACGATGGGCGGAATTGCCGCCGGTGCGTTGCTGCTCGGGTTCCTCGCGGACCGCGTCGGGCGCAAGCGCACGATCGTCGGCGGGCTCGTTTTGTACGGGGCGGCCTCGTTGGTGTTTGCGGTCGGCGACGGCTTCGGCACGTTCGTGCTGCTCCTTGGGTTGTCGGGATTGGGGATCAGCGTCTTCAAGATCGGCGCGCTGGCGCTCGTCGGCGACGTGTCGGCGTCGACCGGCTCGCACACGCGCTTCATGAATACGATCGAAGGCTTTTTCGCCGTCGGCGCCATCGTGGGGCCGGCCATCGTGGCCACGTTGATCGCGCGGGGACTGTCGTGGAAATGGCTCTACGTCGTCGCGGCGGCGATTTGCGTGCTGCTCGTGGCGCTCGCGAGCCGCGTGCGCTACCCGCCGACGAAGACGGCCACCGAGAGCGCGGATCGCAAGCAAATGGTGGCCGTGCTCGCCGACCCGCTTGCGCTCGGCGTGTCGGCGCTCGTCATGCTGTACGTAGCCGTGGAGGTCGCAATCTACGTGTGGATGCCCACGTACTTGCTCGGCTACGACGGTCCGATCGCCTGGCTGCCGGTGTACGCGCTGACGATTTTCTTCGTGCTGCGCGCGGCCGGCCGTTTTCTCGGCGCCTGGCTGCTCGCCCGCGTCGAGTGGAAAACCGCCCTCGCGCTGTGCGGTCTCGCCATCTTGCTCTGCTTCGCAGGCTCACTTGTGCTCGGCGTTGCGAACGCCGCGTGGTTACTGCCGCTCTCCGGGCTGTTCATGTCGATCATGTACCCGACGCTGAATTCGAAAGGCATCAGTTGCTTCCCGAAGACGCAGCACGGTGCCGCGGCAGGGGTCATTCTGTTCTTCACCGCCGCCGCCGCCGCGCTCGGTCCGCTCGCGATGGGAGCCGTCAGCGATGCCTACGGCACTACCCGAGCCGGCTTCGTGCTGGCAACCGGATTTGCCTGCTTGCTGCTCGCCGGCTTGATGGGCAATTGGCTGTTCGATCCCATGCGGCGCAGGTTGCAAGCGGCGGACCGTGAAGACTACGGCGCGCGGCAACCCGGTGCCGGCGAGTGGCCGTCCCGTCCGGCCGCCGACGCAGCGAAGTGAAGAACCAAGTCCAGCTGTGCACCTACGCCGATCGACTGGGCGGCACGCTCGCCGGCTTGCGCGAGCTGCTGGAAGGGCCGCTGGCGGGGCTCTTCGGCGCCGTGCACGTCTTGCCGTTTTTCGAGCCGATCGACGGCGCCGATGCGGGCTTCGATCCGATCGACCACACTCGAGTAGACCGCCGGCTAGGCTCGTGGGCTGACGTCGCAGCGCTCGCGCGCACAACCGATGTCATGGCAGACGTCATCGTCAATCACATCTCGAGCCGCTCGCCGCAGTTCCTGGATTTCGTCGCCAAAGGGGATCGCAGCGAGCACGCGGGGATGTTCTTGACGCTGGCTGGCGTGTTTCCCGAGGGTGCGTCGGAGCGCGATTTACTCGCGATCTCCCGGCCGCGGCACGGGCTGCCGTTCACGCCGCTGACGCTGGGCGACGGCTCGCAGCGGCTTTTGTGGACCACGTTCACGGCGGAGCAGATCGACATCGACGTCGAGCACGCGCGCGGCCGCGAGTATCTCGACGACATCGTGCGCGTGCTCGGCGCCAACGGCGTCACGATGGTGCGGCTCGATGCCGTCGGTTATGCGATCAAGAGGGCCGGCACGAGCTGCTTCATGCTCGAGGAGACGGTGCAATTCATTCGCTCGTTCGCCGAGCGGGCGCGGCAGCGCGGGCTCGAAGTGCTCGTCGAAGTTCACTCGCACTATGAGCAGCAGACGGAGATTGCGCGCCACGTCGACCGCGTCTATGACTTCGCGCTGCCGCCGCTGGTCTTGCACGCTTTCTTCAGCGGCACCGTCCGCCATTTGCGGCGCTGGATCGAGATTCGGCCGCACAACGCCGTGACAGTGCTCGACACGCATGACGGTATCGGCTTCGTCGACGTCGCGGGAGAGGGGCACCGCGCGGGGCTCGTGCCCGATACCGAGTTGGCGCGCATTGTCGAACGCATTCACGCGAACAGCGGCGGCGAGAGCGCGAGAGCGACGGGAGCGGCGGCGGCGAACCTCGATGTAACCCAGGTCAATTGCACCTTTTACGACGCGCTCGGGGGCGACGACCTCGCGTATCTACTGTGTCGCGCAATCCAGCTCTTCCTGCCCGGCGTGCCGCAGGTCTACTACGTGGGCCTTCTCGCCGGCGGCAACGACATGGAACTGCTCTCGAGAACCGGCGTCGGCCGCGACATCAACCGCCACCACTACACGCGCGCTGAGATCGATGCGGCGCTCGAGCGGCCCGTCGTGGCTGCCCTCTGCGAGCTGGTTCGCCTGCGCAACTCTCATCCGGCGTTCTCCGGCGAATTCGAGGCGGCCGAGACCAATGGCGAGAGCGAGCTCGACTTCGGCTGGCGCAACGGCGCGCACTTCGCACGGCTACAGGTGGACGTCCACAGCCGCGCCCATCGCCTGGAGTATTCTCGCGACGGCGGATCCGCGCGGCTCGAGCTCGGTGCAAGCGATGGCGTTAAGGGCTAGAGTCGCTTGGCGTAAATCACTAATTGGCGGGACCGATACACGTGCGACAGGAAGATAGTGTGTTGCGCTCGGCGGCCGGCGGAAACGCTGGGCGCCTGCATTTCGCGGCGGTCGCGGCGGTGATGTTGCACGCAACGGCCTCCGCGTCGCCGGACGCCGAGCGCCTGATGAACGAGGTGGCGCGTGCCATGGGCGGAGCCGAGGCTATTCTCGCCATCCGAACGCTGCAAGCCGACGGTTATGGCATGGAGGCTTATTTCTGGGGCGGAGGCAACGTCACGGCCGATCGGAGCGCCCCGCAGAAGTGGGCCGAGAACCCCAACTTCTCTTCGATCTGGGATTTCGAGAACGACCGGTATCGCACTCAGTACCGCCACAATTTCCTGTTCCCGTTCGGCGGAACCTTCGGCCACAGCTTCTCGCTGTCCGCTTGGGGCGTCGACGGCGAGATCGGTTACACGATTTCGCCGACGGGGGCGGGAACGCGCCTCGCCGAGTGGACGACGGGCGGCGCGTGGTTCAAGCCCGACGGCAGGGTCTTTCGCAAGTACGAGTCGTTGAGCCACCCGCTGGCGGCCGTGCGTGCGGTGCTCCGCGGCGCTGCCGAGCCGGAGAATTTGCGGATCGAAGACGGCGTCTCGGTGGTCGACCTTACGATCGACGAAGGCTATGTCACGCTCGGTGTCGAACCGCGGACGTTGTTGCCGCGTTGGGTCAAATGGACGGCGCCGCACCAAAATCTCGGCCAAGTCGTCGTCACGACGACTTTCGTCGGCTACCAGAACTGGGATGGCGTGCAACTACCGTTCACGTGGTCGTCGAGCATCGACTGGCGCGAGAGCCTGATCCAGACGCGGATTCTCGACGGCTACTACGTCAACTCCGAGACGACGCCGGAGCTGGCGGCGCCCGCGGCGGTGCTCGCGCAACCGCAACCTCCGGCATCGCCGCCGGCCGCCCCGATCACCGCGACGAAAGTCGCCGACGGCCTCTGGCACCTTGCGCCGGGCGGCCACACGGTCATCGAGTTCGCCGATCATCTCACCATTTTCGAGATGGGCGGCACGGTTGCGCAGGCGCGTGCGGCCATCGCGCTCGCGAACACGCTCGTGCCGGGCAAGCCGCTCACGCACCTCATCGTGTCGCATCACCATTTCGATCACACGCTCGGTTTTCGCACCGCTGTCGAGGCGGGGCTCACCGTCATCTCGCATTGGGGCAACGAAGGCGTCCTCACGGACATGGCCGCGCGCCCGGCGCCGAACTTTCCGGAGCTCGTGCCGAATCCGAACGGTGCGCCGCTGAAGTTCATCCCCGTCAATGGCCATCTGCGCCTGCAGGATGAGCGGATGACGCTCGATGTCTACGAGGTCGTGAAGCACAATCACATGGCCAACGCCGTTTTCGCCTACGCGCCCGAGAGCCGCACGTTCATCGAGGCGGATCTGGCGACGCCGGCGAATCAGTTTTCATTCTGGGCCGAAGCCTACGAGGACAACCTCGAGCACTACGGGCTCGAGGTCAGAATGGTCTCGCCGAATCACGTCGCACGGCCGATGACGCATGAGGAGACGTTGGCGTGGATCGCGGAGGGCGTGCCGCGCGCGTTGGCGCGGTGCGACGAGCTTGGGGCGCTCGGTCGCCCCGTGCCGGGCTGCCCGCCTTACATCTACCGCGATTGGGGCAAGCGGCTCGCGGACTAGGAGCCGAGAGATCAGCCGCGGCAGCCGTTATCCCGGCGGCGGCGCCTCGATCAGCACGACGAACAGGTTGTTCGGATCGCGCACGATGACCGCTTCGAGCGTCGAGTTTCCGGCGGGCAATGCGAGCGGCCGGCCGCCCGTCGAGACGACTTCGCCGCCGAAGCGCTCGAACGCGGCGATCGCGGCATCGATGTCGCGCACGCGCAGTTGCACGCGCGTCGAGCCGAAGTCTTGGATGCGTCCTTGGACGGTTCGCCGCTCCGTGCCCTTGAAATCGACGAAGTCATACATGAGGCCGGAGCTCGGGACGTTCTGCTGTGCGACGCGGTACTGGCCGCTCGTGAGGCCGAGCGCGTGCAGCACGGCCTCGTTGTCGCCGTAATCGCCGATCGGCGCGCGCGGCTGCAGCCCGAGTTGCTCCTGGTAAAGGCGCGCCGAGGTTTCGACGTCGTCGACGCCGAGCCGCACGCGCACACCGAGGACGTTCGCGGCAGGCGGCGCCGTGTCCGGCAATTCGGCCGGTTGGGAGAGCTCGACGAAGTTTCCGTCCGGATCCTTCACGATCACGATGCGCGTGCCCTGGCCGATGGTCACGGGCTCGCTGCCGATTGAGACCACGGGCGCGCCGAGCGCTCTTAGCCGCGCGAGCGTGCCGTCGAGATCGCGCACGGTGACGACGAGGCAGTTGGCACCGGAATCTTGGAGGTTCCGCGCCAGCGCTCGGCCTCCCGCATTCCCGATCTCGACGAGCTCGACACCGCCCGGCGCCGCGGGTGTCCGCGCGATCGCCCAGCGGATCGTGGCGTCCGGCAGACCGAACATGTCGCGCAGCGCCGGGTTCGCGCTGGCGTCGCCGGGCGCACCTTGCACCTCGAGACCCAGGCCGTCGCGATAGAACGCGAGCGCGGTGTCGAGATCGCGGACGATCGGGCTGAAGTAGTTCCCGGAGCCGACTACTAGAGCGGGTGGCGCCGCGGGTTGTGCGTTCGCGAGGCCGAACGCGAGCAGCAACGCGGACGCGGTAGCGACTATACGTGTCATGGGGTGGTCGGGGTCTATGCGCTCAGAAGAACATCGTCAGATTCTTGGCCAACAGGACGCTTTGGTCGAGGATGATCTTGCGCCGCGCAACCTTGATCTGCCCTTTAACCCTCGTCAGCGTGTCCTCGCGCCGCCCGACGAAAAGGTCCGTTTCGGACTCGAGGCGGTTTCGATAGACGATGAACCGGCAGGTCGTCGTTACTTTCGCGCCCTCGCCGAGCGTCTCAAGCGGCTCAGTCAAGCGAACGTTGGTGATCACGTGTGAGATCCGCGAAATAGGCTCGTCGGCCCAATGCAGGCCTGTTTGTATTTGCCTGACGCGTTTGATCAGCGTCTCCTTGTCATCGTGCATCCAGGCAACGTCGTCTTCAGACGTGATGTCCGTGCGTCTGTTCGCGTAAGAGACGTTCTTTCGCATCGGCATCCAGTAGACGACGTCCTCCGTGAGCAGATCGAGCCATTGGTCGTATTCGCGCTCGTCGAGAAGGTCCGCCTCTTTGTGAAAGAAGTCTTCGAGCTCACGCATCAGGCTGAGATAGGCGAGGCGTTCTTGTGCAACGTGCGATTCCATGACGCCGCTCAGGCCTTGGCCGCCCCGGCGGCGAGCAACTCGTCCCAGCTGTTCATGTCCATGTAGTCTGCCCAGCGTTTGTAAAACGCGCGCGGATTCTGTTCGCTCGTGATCGGCTGTTCGGTCACGACGCCGGGAATGGCTCGATGCGGCCCGCCGGCGCCGAGGCCGGCCTTGTAGTGATACGGGCGACGCCGTGCGATCGTGCCGCCGCTCGCGGCGTGCGCGTAGCTCCAGTTCTCCATGTCGTCCTGCTCGGTCATGCCGGCCGGTCCCGAATAGCGCATGTAGTATTCCCGCAGGAACTGTCTGATCTCCGCCGGCGCGTCCTTGTCGACGAAGTACATTCGCCACATCTCGGTTTCGTTGGGACCCGTTGGATGGGAGATCAACAGCGTGCGCGGCTGCTGGGCGTGGAAGGACATGTTCGGAAAGATCGTTCCGACCAGCGGGCACGTCCCCGCGAGCTCGCCTTTGTTCTTCAGGCGGCGTTCCCAGCATTTCTGAAAATACTCGGACGTCGCGGGTGACATCGCATATTCGGTTCGCGTCGTCTCGTTCGGATAGACGCTGTACAACATGCCGTGGCCCTGCGGATAGGCAGTGACCAGCAGTTGCCCAAAATCGTCGCGCCGCCCCGTGTTGCCACTCGGACCAAGGCGCACCATATCGACGGACCTGTGGCTCACGCCATGCAGCCAATCGCCGGCGAAGTTCTCGGCGACGAATTTCCAGTTGCACGGGACCTTCCACTTTTGCACGCTGCCGAGGAGCTCCGTGCCGCCGTCGCCTCCGTCCCAGGCGCAGAGGCCTTGGTCGAGCCCAAAGCGTGCGTCGCCCAGGTACTCCTCGAACGAGGGCGCATCCTTGTCCCAGGTGGCCCAGATCGTGCCCAGGTAATTGGCCAGCTTCGCGACCTCGGTGAGCCCCCATTTGGATTTGTCGAACGGCGGCTGATACGCCTTCTCGTAATCTTGCACGCCGATCAGCGTGCCGTCCGTCTTGTAGGTCCACGAGTGGTAGGGGCACCTGAATACCCTGGTGTTGCCTTCGTCGTACCGGCAGACGCGCATGCCGCGATGGGCGCAGCTGTTCAGAAAGACATGGATTTTCCCTTCGGAGTCGCGCGCCAAAATGACGGACTCCGCGCCCATCTTGGAGACGAAGTAGTCGCCCGGATTCTTGACCTGGCTCTCGTGGCCGACGTACAGCCAAGCGCGGCTGAAGATCCGTGTTTTTTCCTCCTCGTAGATGTCTTCGTTCACGAAAATCTCACGGCTGATCTCGCCGGCCGCCGTGTCGACCATGTCGCGCGCCGAGGAACTAGTGCTTCTCATGTCGGTCTTGCTCGCATTCGTCTAGGGCACGATCTTGTCCAATAGCTGCTGCGCCAATCCTGCGCCCGGCACCGAAATGCCGAGGTCGCGTGCCAGCTTCAAGCCGAGATGCAGATCCTTGTAGAAGACTTCTCGGGAGTGAGGTCCGAATGAGAGCTCGGACCATCCGTCCGCGATCCAGCTCTGCGCCAATCCGTCATGGATGACCTTCTCGAGTATTTTCGGGTCGAGGCCTGATTCGACGCCGACTTTCATCCCTTCGTAGGCCGCCATCATGTTGACCGTGATGATGATTTGATGCGCGAGCTTTGCACGAACACCGGCGCCGAGCTTACCGACGTGCTGGATCTTCTTTCCCGACGTTTCGAACAGCGGCCGGCATTTTTGCAGGGCCTCCGCCGAGCCTCCGGCCATGTACGACATGGTCTTGGCCTTCGCGCCTTTCTCGCTGCCGCTGACTGGCACGTCGATGATCTGAACTTGCTTTTTCGCAGCCAGCGGCGCGAGCCTTTCGATCGTCGCCGGTTCGATCGTGCTGTGGATCACGACGATCGTGCCGGGCGCGGCCGTGTCCAACAAACCCGCGGGTCCGGCAACGACCGCTTCCACTTGCGCGTCGTTCAGAACACAGACCTGAACGATTTCGGCATGCCGGGCCACTTCAGCATTCGACCCAGCGATCTTCGCACCGACGGCCGCCAGCTCAGCGAGCGGCTCCGGCCGCGTGTCGAACACCATCACATCGTAGCCCGCCTGAGCGAGATTGATGGCCATGTACTTGCCCTGCATGCCAAGGCCAATGAAGCCGACTTTCATAGAGCGCGCCCGCCTAGGGCGCCGTACAGGAGGCGGCTCATTCGACGCTGGCGCGGTGACGGTCGTCTCGAGCGCATAGCGAGTCTCCTTAAAATAGGCGCGTGCCGGATTGGCGACACGGTGTTGATCCACACTCTGAGGCCGGCTCGGGGACCGGGAACATGGAGGAAGCCGTCAGACATTTGGACTTTTTTCATGCGGGCGTACCATTATGAAGCACGCAACCTCGCGGCGGCGTCGATTACCGTTGGCATTCGGTAAGGGGAACAGAAGTGACAACGGCAGCAAACCTGGAACGGATACCGAGCTTCTTTCTCTATGGCGAAGCGCCGCGCCCCGATCATGACGAGCCGACACTGCATGTCGAGCCGATCGAGTTCCGCAGTGCGCCGCATCATTGGAAAATCGACCCGCACGTGCACCGTACGTTACACCAGGTGATTTTCGCGCTGCGCGGGCGGGGCGTGTCGCTCGCGGAAGGTGCGATGAGCGCGTACGCCCCGCCGGCCTTGATCATCGTGCCGGCGGGTACCGTGCACGGTTTCGATTTCGAGCCGGGCACGGAAGGTTTCGTGCTTTCCATGACGGACGGTCTTCTGCGCGAGATCTCGTGCAGGGAGCTCGGTGTCGCTGCCCTGTTCGAGAAATCCGCGACGCTGGAGCTACCGAGCGAAGCGCTGCGCCGGACCGACCTCGTTTCCGGCTTCAAGATGCTCGTCCGCGAGTTCACTCGCATGTTGCCCGGCCACTCGCTGGCGCTCGAGGGATTTCTGAAAGTCGTTCTGGCCAACGCTCTGCGTCTGTCGCGGCCGTCCACTGAGCCTCCGGACGCCGCGACAAGCCGCTACCGCGGGCTCGTGATGCACTTCCGCGAGCTCATCGAGACTGCGTTCCGCGAAGGCCGGTCGCTCGCGGAGTACGCATCTGCGCTGGGAGTCTCGCAATCGCGCCTGCGCAATGCCTGCTTGAGCGTGACGGAGCAGTCACCGATGCAAATCGTGCACTCCCGCATTCTGCTGGAGGCCAAACGCCAACTGCGCTACTCGAGCGCATCGATCAGCGAGATAGCCTACGCGCTCGGCTTCGATGACCCGGCGTATTTCACGCGGTTCTTCTCACAGCGCACGGGCGTATCGCCGCGGGCCTATCGTTCGTCGGCCGCGCGGCTCAAGAGCATTGACGGCGGCGTGGAGCTGCAGCGGACGCTGGAGGGTACTTCAAGCCCATTTGAACCAAGACGTCGTTGTTGAGAGAGGTGTACGATCAGCTGAAACGTCGATTCGACGGTGGCTCCATGACGAAGTACCGCGACGCCAAGGCGACGTTTGTCGCACGAGTACTTCGGGATGCCGGTATCGGCTATGCCAACTAGCTCGGCCTCGGTAATGACGCGGCCGCTCCCCATTGTCCTCGCCGGCGAAGTCGCATGGCGTTGGAGTTCCTTGGTGGTGCTCATCGCGTGCGCTGCGGCGTCGGCTCAGCAGCCCGAGCGCGGCGTTTCCGTCGATGCGGATTCGGTGTTTTTGGATCTGCGAAGTGGCGGCAGTGTTTTCAAGGAACTGGCCGTGACCGACGGCGTCATCAGCGTCGTCGCTGCGCAAGGCACGACTACGAGCGAGGGCGCCGACGGCGTTTGGGATTTTCGCGACGGCTTAAGTCTTACGATCGACGCGACGACGTTGAACGCGGACAGCGGGACGCTCCGATATACCGACGGCAAGTTCACCGAGTTCGAGCTGCTCGGCGCGCCGCTGACTCTCGATGGGTCGACCGGAACCGGGTCGCGCCCGTTTCGCCTGACTGCGGGCCGCATGTCGTATGACGGTGCGCGACGACTGTTCACGGCATCGCAGGGCGTGGTCTTCGCCTCGAACGGGATGGAAATACGCAACTGCAGTTGGACGTACGACCTCTCCGACAAGTCCGTGCAGGGGCTTGCCGAAGCGGACAGCAAGTGCACTGCGGATGTGGTCGTCAACCGACCGTCCCCACCTTGAAGCCCACACTGGACCTAGGTCCGATGCCGCGACCGAGTATCCTTCTGAAATAGTGTCGCAACCGCGGCCTTCGCGGGCCGGGCGCGTGCGCTTGGCCATCGGCTTTCTAGGAGAACATAGCGTGAACAGACCGACGTCGGTGCTTCTCGTGGCAGTTGCCCTGATGACGGGCACCTCGGCGATGGCTCAAGGGACCTTGGATAGAATTCGCGAGCGCGGTGAGCTTCGGATCGGCTATCGCGCGGATGCGCGGCCGCTGTCGTTCGAGGAGAACGGTACGGCGGCGGGTTACTCCGTCGATCTTTGCCGCCGCATCGCTGCAGGCATCGGCGAGCAATTGAGTCTGCCCGCCATGAAGGCCACGTACGTCCGAGTGACGGTCGATAACCGGTTCGACGCGCTCGTCAAAGGCGACATCGATATCGAGTGCGGCGCCACGACGGTCACGTTGGGACGGCTGGAGCAAGTCGATTTCACGCTGATGACTTTCGTGACCGGCGGCTCGTTCTTGTCGAAGGCCGATAACCGCGTGTCTACGGCGGCAGACTTGGCCGGCAAACGCGTGGCTGTGATGCGCGGGACGTCGACGGCGACGGCGCTGCAAAAAGTCCTTACCGACAACTCGATCGATGCCCGAGTCGTCATGGTCGACGACCGCGACGCCGGCATGGCGCGGCTGCAACGCGGCGACGTCGACGCGCTCGCCGGGGACCAGATCGTCCTGCTGGGGAATGCTCTCGTGGCGATCGAGGCGAACGAGAATGCCAACTTCTCGTTTGCCGACGAGCTCTTTTCGTACGAGCCATACGCGTTCATGGTTCGCCGCAACGACGCCGACTTTCGTCTGGCCGTCAACCGCGAGCTTGCCGAGATCTTTCGCGACGGTGATCAAGCCCCTATCTACCAGGAATGGGTCGGCAGCAACGGCGTGAAGCCCTCGCCGATGTTGATCGCGATGTACCTAGTTCAAGGCTTGTCGGAGTAATCGCTCGCCTTCATCCGACGCTCGACATTTTCATCAGCACCAATCCGCCGATAATCAAAAGGGCGGCTGATATCCGCAGCGCGTCGGCCGGCTCGCCGAGCACGACGATCCCGACGGCGAATGCTCCGACGGCTCCGATTCCGGTCCACACGGTATACGCGGTGCCGAGCGGCAGCGTTCGCATCGCGATCGAAAGCAGCAGAAAGCTCGCCACCATCGTGACGAGCGTGATCACGGTAGGCCATAGTCGCGTGAAACCGCTCGACTGCTTCATGTAGTACGCCCAGACCACTTCGAGGGCGCCCGCGGCGAGCAATACGATCCAGGCCATGACGGCCTCCTTAGATCAAGGGGCCGGGCCGTCCCGGACTTGTACCCAAATGCTTTGGGGGAGGACGTGGCCTCGCGGTGCCATCGTAGCCGCCTGTCCGGGCATTTCCAACCGACGACGAGGTCACTCGCGAGCGCTCGAGGCGAGCTCCAGTCCGTTCAGAGCGGCCCCGCGCTGTTGTAGCGCAACGCGGGGCCGCTTCTTCTTCTGCGTTACAACGAAACCCTGGTGTCACCCGTATGCAGCGCCGCGAGCCGGCGATTGCCGACGTCGCGCACCGCGGCGTCCACGGCGTCATTCGTGCAACGCTCGGTCCAACCGGGCGGCGCGGCCCTGCGCGTGTTGGCCCAGTGGCGTCGAGCCTCCTGTTGGCAGACATCGTTCGCAGCTTCGCGCAAGCGCTCGTAGAGAGTCTGCACGTCCTCGGATTTTGCGAGGTCGAGATCCCACATCTTCACGTCGCGCGAATACCCGAAGCCGTCAGTGACATCAGCGGCACCGCTCGTGGAAGAAACGAGCAACGCTGTCGTCGCAACGACGAAAGCAGAAATCAATTTCAGCGAAGTAGTCATCGAAATCATCCTTGTGTTTGGGGGGAGCGTAGAGAGATACGCTCCACGCGTTATCAAGTTACATGCCAGGTAACGCACCGTAACAACTGCGAGCAAAAACAGGACGTTGCTCGTAACGCGGCATTAACGATCGTTAACGTTCGACTTTTTTGTCGCACGTGCGGCACGCGTGAATCCCGCTTGCGGGATGCACGTTAACGAGAGTTCATGAAATCCCGCGCGCGGTGCTCACGTCCCGCTTGCGGGAAAGGGAAGCGCACGCGATATCAGCGCGCAACGGCGTGCTGAGCAATCAAGAACGCTGCCGCGTTCCACGACTGGCCGCGCATGCCGCGCGGCGCGTTGGTGCGGCCGTGCAGCCATTCGGCGAATGCCCAGTCGTCGAGCGCACAGGCGCGCGCGAGCTTCACGAGCTCTACGCGTGCTTGACGCTTGCGGCCGCAGCGCGCGAGCGCCGCGATCCAGAAACCGCCGACCATCGGCCACACACCACCGTTGTGATATTGCCATGCGGAGTTTTGCCGATGCCGCGCCATGTACGGGCGCCATAGCGCGCTCTGCTTGCGGATCGGCTGCACCACGGCGCGAACGGGGTAGGGTCGTGCACGCGGCTCGCGAGCAGCGCGTCGAGCGTGCGGCGTGCCGCGCTTGCACTCAGCGCGCCGCAGAGTGTAGCGAGCACGTTGCCGAACACGTCGCCTTCGTCGCCGAAGAACGAAAAGTTGACGAAGCTCAAGTAGAGGTCGCGATTACGCGCGCCCTTCAGCGCGTAGTCGTTCAGTAGCCGCGCGCGCCTGTATTCGGGAAGCGCGGCCGAGAACGGATGAAACAAGCCGTTGAAATTGGCGCGAGTCGCCGCGGTGTTCGGCAAACCGAACAGCCGTTTCACGCGGTACCACAGCGCGTTCGTGTACAGAACGAAGCCCGAGCGCGGCATGATGTCGGCCCAGTCGCTGGCCTCGTTCTGCTGCAGCAAATGAAACCGTTGATGCTCCTGAGCGCCTAGCCACTGGAGCGCGAGCGCAATCTCGCGCCGGTAGCGGCGCAGCAACCCGCGCCGCAGACCGAGCTCTGCGAGACGCTCGTCGAGCAAAGCGAGCGCGACGAGCCACCATAGCGTCGAATCGATGCATCCCAAATACCAGAAGTCGGCCTCGTGCCGGTCCGGCGCGACGAACTTCGGGATCTGGCCGTTTGGTGCCTGGTGCGCCGCGAGTGTTTCGAGGCCGGCTACGGAGGCGCGCGCGAGCGCTCGATCGCCGGAGACCGCCATGCCTAGCGCACAGATGGCGGCGTCGCGACCGAAGACTGCCGTATAGCCGCGATCCTGCGCGCGTTTCGTGGGCGCCGCTGCGAGCACTCCGGCCGGAGTCGAGTTGCTTCGGAGCAGCTCGATCGCTCGCGCGCGGCAATCGGCCAGCAGTTTCGATTCGTCGGAGGCGCGCGGCATTCGCGGCGATTCTACGCCGCATTGCGGCACGGACCCATCGGCGCGAATTGACACCGTTGAGCCGAGCGCGGTTCAATCGGTCCGTTCCGGGGTAGCCAAGCCAAGGATGTCGAGATGCGCAAGGCAACCGTTTGTGCGTCTGCCGTCATCATGTCGACGATGATGTCGGTGGCGCACGGCCAACCGTTCGCGAATGCCGGAACCGCGCAGGCGGGATATGTCGGCGGCGAGCTCCGACCAGCCGCCGAGTGTGGGCAGATCGATCTCGGCGGCATCGCCGACGTCGTCGAGATCACGGCGCGCATCGTTCCCGCCGAAGGCAACACGCCGCAGCACTGCCGCGTCAGCGGTGTGCTGGCGCCCGAGATCGCGTTCGAAGTGAATCTGCCGACGCCGTGGAACGGCCGGCTTCTACATGATCGGCAACGGCGGTCATGCGGGCGAGGCGCTCGACGAACCCGGGCCGCGTCGCGCAGCGGCGTCAAGCGCTCGAGCACGGCTTCGCGATGGCGCAAACGAATACCGGGCACGACGCGAGCAAGGAGCCGTCGGCGACGTTCGTGCTGTCGAACCCGCAGAAAGCCGTCGATTACGCTTATCGCGCCGTGCACTTCACGGCCGTCACGGCGAAGGAGGTCGCGAACCGTTACTACGCGCAGCCCGTCGCCAAGGCGTATTGGAACTCATGCTCGAACGGCGGCCGCCAAGGTCTCATCGAGGCGCAGCGCTATCCCGAGGACTTCGACGGCATCGTCGCGAACGCGCCGTGGGTCGATCAGACCGGCTTCACGATCGGCGCGATCTGGAATCAACGCGCGTTCGACGAGACGCATGTCTCAGCCGACAAGCTGGCACTCGTCGCGGACCGAGCGATGCAGCAGTGCGATGCCGTCGACGGATTGCGCGACGGCCTCATCGACGACCCGCGGCAGTGCTCGTTCGACGTCGCGCGCGACGTGCCGAGCTGCGCGTCCGGCACCGACGCGTCGGCAGATGTGCTTGACGCCCGCCGAAGCCGCGGCCGTGCAGAAGGTCTATGACGGCCCGCAGAGCAGGCGGCAGCACGATCTTCCCGGGCTTCAGGTCGGCAGCGAGGCCGTGCTGCCGCGGCCGAACGGCGCGCCGCGGCAGCGGCTGGGTCGGCTTGATCGCGCCGGCCCGAGGCCGGCGGGCGCACGGCGGACTTCGGGCTGGCCGAAGGCACGATGCGCTATCTCGTGTTCGATCCGCCGCAAGCCGATTGGGATTTCCAGACGTTCGACTTCGGCCGCGATCCCAAGCTGCTCGAGCGCTGGGGCAAGCTCGCGAACGCGAAGGACACGGATTTGCGCGACTTTCGTGCGCGCGGCGGCAAACTGCTGATCACGTACGGCTGGGCCGACGCGATCTTGCAGCCGCTGATGGGCGTGAATTACTACGAGAAGGCAGTCGAAGCCGGAACGGCCGCGACGGCACGGACTTCATGCGGCTGTTCATGATCCCCGGCATGGCGCACTGCGCCGGCGGGCTGGGCCCCGATCAGTACGATGCCGTCACGGCCGTCATCGACTGGGTCGAGAAGGGCGTCGCGCCCGAGTCGCTGCGTCGCGAAGCAAGATCGTGGGCGGCACCGTGACGCGCTCGCGGCCGCTGTGCCCGTACCGCAGGTCGCGCGCTACAAGGGGCAGGGCAGCACCGACGACGCTGCGAACTTCGAGTGCAGGATGCCGTGAGCTCGATGAACGCGCGTTCGACATGCGAGTCTGGATTCGTTGCGCCGTAGCGCTCTCTGCGCTCGACGCGGTCCACGCCCAGGAGCCCGTCGTTGCCGCCGCGGATCCCGAGGCGCTGTTCAGGGAGAAGACCCCGCGAAGCATGCCAACAAGCAGGTCGTGCTGCACATCCTGCGCGAGCTGTTGCAGTGCAACTACTGGGAGCAGGCCGATCGCTGGCTCACGGAGCGCTATCTTCAGCACAATCCTAACGTGGAGTCGGGGCGCGACAACGTCGTGGCGTATTTCAGCGGTCTGCCGCGAACGCCGACCTGCGACAAGCTGACGATGCCGATCGTCACCGTGCTGACGAGCGGCGACATCGTCGGCGTCGTGTTTCGAATGCAGTACGACGACCCGCGCAAGCCCGGCGCAGAAGTACACCTCGATCTGGTACGACCAGTGGCGCATCGTCGACGGCCGAGCCGACGAGCACTGGGACACGGCGACGTTGGGACCGACCGTCACGGCGCAGTAGGAAGAGCGAGCTCAGTCGCGCTCGGCATCCGGTTCGGGCTGCTTCACGCGCTGCACGATCTTCGCGGTGATCACACTGCCATCGGAATGCTTGAGCAATAACTGATTGCGCGTCGTTGCCGCCTCGACTTCGGTGCCGCGCGGGAAGTCCTCGGCCGAGGTGCTGATCGTCGTCTTCGGCGCCCACTCACCGGTGATGCGCATCCCGTCGAGGGCAACGGTCACGCGGCTCGTCCACTCCGTCGCTCCCGGCAAGCTCACGCCGCCGAACGACGGCGACATCTTTTCGCGCTCGTACTCGCGCGATTCCATGACGAGCCCGACCTTGAACTCCGGCTCCGCTGCATGGCTCGTAGCCGTCATCGAGGCGAGAACCAGCAACCACGAGATGGGTAGCTTGCGGCGCGTCATTCCATGCCCTTGCGGCAGTTCCTGCCTCGCGCGAAGTATACGGACCGCGTCCCGGTATCGACACGGGTCGTGCGATAGCGGGACGGCCGGGCTGTACGGAATAGCCACGCTCGAAGGCGAAAAAACCAGTCCATTCCATAGCTTGCGTGCTTAATGCGCCGCTGGCATGGCGCTTGCTCCGGTCCCGGCAGAGGGGCGCTTTCTCGCGGCCGGGGTAGTCATGCTGAAGCATCTGTGGAACGACCTCCGCTACGCGGCGCGCCGCTTGAGCAGCAGTCCCGGCTTCACGGCGGCGGCGGTTGCGACGATCGCGCTCGGCGTCGGCATCAACACGGGCATCTTTTCCGTATTGAACGGCTTCGCGCTGCGCGAGTTGCCGGCGCCCGAAGCCGGCGAGCTCGTCAGCGTGTATCAGACCCTCGAAGGGGTCGGACGTCGCGTCGAGGGCTCGCGCGGCTTCACGGTAGCGGAGTACGAAACGTATCGCGACGGCTCCGAAACGCTGTCGGGCCTCGTCGCCTACTCGCGTTCGACGACCGCAACGCTCGGCGGCGAATCGCCGCAGGAGATCTCCGGCGCTCTCGTCAGCTGCAACTATTTCGATGTGCTTCGTCAGCCGCTGCCGCTCGGCGGCGGATTCGGACCGAACGACTGCGCCGCGAGCGGCGCGGCCCCGACCGTCGTTCTGGGGCACGGTCTTTGGACGTCGGCGTTCGGCGCCGATCCTGCGATCGTCGGCCGCGAGGTCGTCCTGAACCGGCAGAGCTTCACGGTCGTCGGCGTCGCGGCCGAAGGCATGCGCGGTGTCGACTTCGAGGCAGCGTCGTACTTCGCGACGTTCGTGTCGCAGCCGCTTTTGGCCAGCAACGATCTATTCGATACGAGATGGCTCACGCTCGTGGGGCGTCGCGCGCCGAGCGCGACGCTCGAGCAGGTCCGCGCCGAGTTGCGTGTGATCGCCACGCGCATCGATCAGGAGCAGCCGCCGCGCAAGACGACGTTGATCGTAGAGCGCGCGCAGGTGTTGTCGAGGCCCGAGGCACGCAGCGACGTGTTCACTGTCGCGGGCGTCGTGATGGTGGCCTTCGGCATGGTGCTGCTGATCGCGAGCGCGAACGTCGCGAATCTCTTGCTCGCGCGTGCGACGCGCCGCAGCGGCGAAATTGCCGTGCGCTTGTCTCTCGGCGCGAGCCGGGCTCGCATCGTCCAGCAATTGCTCGCCGAGGCCATGCTGCTCGCCGCGGCGGGCGGGGCGTTGGGCTGCGTGTTTGCGCTGTGGTCGTCGCAAGGGCTCGTCACGTTTGCGCTGTCCGGGGTTCCCGAAGCGTCTCTGCTGATGATCGACACGGCGCCCGACGGGCGCGTGTTCACGTATGCCTTCTTGGTGACCCTCGCGACGGGCGTGCTGTTCGGGCTGCTCCCTGCGCTGCGCGCATCGAAGCGCGATCTGCACATGGCGATGAAGGGCGCGAGCACGGTGGGGCAGCGCTCGGAGGGTCGGCTGCAGGGTGCGCTGATCGGCGCGCAGGTCGCGCTCTCCATGGTGCTCATGATCGCGGCTGCGCTGCTGCTGCGCGGCCTCTACGAGGCCCAGACCGTCGAGCCGGGATTCCGTTACCAGGGCGTGGCCGTCGCCTCTTTCGACCTGACGCGCGGTGGTTACGACGAAGCCCGCGCCACCGCATTTCAGCGCCAGCTCGTCGAGCGCGTCGGCGCGCTGCCGGGCGTCGACGGAGTCGCGCAGGCCCAGTGGGCGCCGCTCACGGGCGACTTCCAGATCATGGCGGCGCTGCCGGGCGAGGCGCAGTTTTTTCCGCTCGGGTTCAACAGCGTCTCGGCGGATTACTTCTCGCTCTTGGAGATTCCGATCGTCCGCGGCCGCGCGTTCACTGCCGGCGACGAGACGGATGAGTCGACGGCCGCCATCGTAACGGAAGCGGCGGCGCGCCGGCTGTGGCCGGGGCGCGATCCGATCGGGCAGAAGCTCGCGATCGGCGCGGCGGCGAACCGAGTCGAGGTCGACGTGGTGGGCGTCGCGCGCGACGCGCAGGTCACGGAGATCGGCGACGTCACGTCGAGCTACGTCTACCTCCCCGCTGCACCGCGCACACAGCGTGTTTTGACGCTGCTCGTCCGGAGCGGCGATTTCGCGGCGGCGGCTGCGGCGCTCCGTGCGGTGATCGCGGAGCTCGATCCGGGACTTGCCGTGCGCGTTGCGCCGCTCGAGGCGAATCTCGAGGCGACCCGCAGTCTCGCGCGCGTCGTTAGCGCGCTGGCAACGTCGCTCGGCGCGATAGCTCTAGTGCTCGCAGCGGTCGGCATCTACGGCGTCGTGGCGTACTCCGTTGGACGCCGCGCGCGTGAAATCGGCGTGCGCATCGCGCTCGGTGCGGCGATGCGCGACGTCGTCATGCTCGTCGTGAAGCAGCAGTTGCGGCCCGTTGCCATCGGCGCCGTTGTCGGTCTTGCCGCTGCGCTCGCGGTATCGCGCGTCCTGTCGAGCGTGTTGTTCGGTGTCAGCCCCACCGACGGCATTGCGCTGTTCGCGGCGATGGCGTTCGTCGTCGGCGTCGCCGTTTTTGCTGGCATCCTGCCGGCGCGGCGCGCGAGCCGCGTCGATCCGAACGTCGTGCTGCATTATGAGTGAGCGATCGCTCCCATGGAGGCCTTGCGTTATGAGTAAGTCGCTCGCCCGTGTGACTTTGGGTTCGCTTGCGGCGCTGGGACTCGGCGTGGCTCTCGCGCAAGAGCCAAATCCTGCGGAGTGCGACGGAAACGGGGGCGGCCGGGGCCGTCATGTGCAGGTCTGCGATGTCCGCGAGTTCACGTCTCCGGCTGCCGGTTCGCTCTCCATCGTCGACCGCACAAACGGCGATATAAGCGTTCGGGCTTGGGACAGGAACGAGGTGCACGTGCGCGCATTGGTGCGGGCTACTGCACGCGACCTCGAGGCCGCTCGCGAGATTGCCGCGAGCGTGGTCGTCTCGGAGGGCAATAGGCTGCGCGCCTCCGGACCGGAGGGGCGAGGCAACCAGAGCTGGAGCGTGGACTACGACGTCCAGGTACCCCGTGAAACCGAGCTGACGGTTTCAACGGTCAACGGCGAAGTAGCGATTCGCGAGTTGAGCGGTGATGTTTCCGTCGACGCGGTCAACGGAGAAATAGCGATCAGCGACGTGAGCGGCGACATTTCCGCCGAAGCGGTCAACGGACAAATAGCGATCAGCCAGGCGAGCGGTGATATTTCCGCCGAAACCGTCAACGGGAGCATCGAGCTCGACGGTGTCTCGGGGAACGTGGACGGCCGCGCGGTCAACGGCCGTATCGAGGTCACGCTGGTGGAAGATCGCTTGACCGGAGAGGGAGTTGATCTCGCGACGGTCAACGGACCCGTGGCTCTCCGGATCCCGCATAGCTTTTCCGCCCAACTCGAATTGGAGACGGTCAATGGCGGGATGGACGTCGATTTTCCGATCACGATCTCGGGGAGACTCGGCCGCAGAATCTCGACGACGCTCGGCGACGGTGGTCCCCTGGTCCGCGTAGAGACGACGGGCGGCGCCATCCGCATCGGCCGCTACTGATCAACCTAAAGAGGCCCGCTTGCTACGGTGACATCGGGCGCCCACGATAGAGCGCGTCGACTCCGACGACGCGAAAGGGGGAGCCATCGCATGAACGCGTACGCGAAGATCGCGGCTGCAGCCGCAATCGTGTTTCCAGCGGTCCCGACGGCCGCGCATCACAGCAACTCGGCTTATCAGGTCGATCAGATCGTTACGCTGGAAGGCACTGTGAAGGAGTGGCGGTGGATGAATCCGCACACGTGGCTGCTCATGACGGTCCAAGGCGCGGACGGCAAGACGGAGGAGTGGGCCGTCGAAGGCCGGCCGCCGGGCATCCTCGGCCGCGCGGGCTGGAGCAGCACGATACTCGTGCCCGGGGAGCGTGTGACCGTGCATGCGAGCCCGGCCAAGAACGGCGACCCGGAAGGAATCATCGCGCGCGTCACGAAGGCCGACGGCACCGTGCTCGGCAATGCGCCCAACTACAATCGAGAAGCGACGTCGGCGACGCGGCCCACCGCGCCCGCCGCGGCCACGGCCGGAAGCAGACCGAATTTCGCGGGCGTCTATTATCCCGCGCAACAAGGCGGGCAGGGGCCGGCGGCGCCGCCGGCACGCCGGCCGAACGAGCCATTGCCTCCGCCGACGCGCTCGTCGCCGACGTCGGACGGCTCGCAGGGGCGCAGCGCCGACGCGCCAAAGCTGACGCCAGAGTACATGGCGAAGTGGAACGTCCTCGCGGCGTCGCGCATCAGCGGCTCGTACGAATACGACAATATTCACAACTGCTTGCCGCCCGGCATGCCGGCGATGATGAGCGCCGCGTACGGCATGGAGATCATGCAGGACGAGCATAAGATCACGTTCTTCAGCGAGCACCAGGACGCTCTGCGGCGCGTCTATCTCGACGGCCGTAAGCCGACGGCCGAGGTCCTTGCCGATCCGACCTACGCCGGCTACTCGACGGGCCGTTGGGAAGGCGAGACGCTGATCATCGACACGGTCGCGCTGACGACGAAGTCGTACATCGACGGCTCCTCGCCGCACAGCGACAAGATGACGGTGCAGGAGCGCATGCGTTTCGTGGAGCCCGGCGTCATCGAAAATCAGATCACCGTCAACGATCCCGAGGCGCTGACGGAGCCGTGGCGAGTCACACGCCGTTATCGCAAAGCGTCATACCCGAACGACGAGCTGCGCGAATTCGCGTGCGCCGAAGGGTTGCGCGACGCGCCGCACTAATTTTTCACGCCGCCAGGGTACGGCGAGGCGGGTGTTCGCCGCTCGGCGCTGAGCTTCGCGTCGACATAGACGGTGTAGCAGTACGGCTTGCCGTTCATGGTAAGCAATCGGTTCCAAAGGACGCCGCGCTCGTCGATTGTAAGCGCGCGGGCCCAGCTCCACGCGGCCGCGTAGTCGTAGCTCGCGCGCCAGCTCGATTCGGTGCGGATGCGCTCGGCCGCGAACTCCTCGCCCCAGACGTCGGCCCAGACGCGGTCGAGCACGAGGTACAGCGTCCGGTGCCCATCGACAGCGTCGAGTCGCTCCGTCAACTGCCACAGATGCCGGTGTCCGAGCTCGTGGACGAGCGTCGCGCGCTTGACGTCGGCGTCGTAGCTCGCGCGCAAGCCCATCGGATGCTCGGGCCCGCCCGAATGGCTCACCTCATCGCCGATCAGTGCCGCCACGGCGGTTTCCGGGAACCGTAAGCACGTCCGCGCCTCGAGCGCCGCGACGATACGTGCGCCGTCTTGCTGCCAGATCGAGCGGTAGTCGCGCGCCGCATGGTCATGGGCGGCCGACGACGCAATGAAATCGACTGCGGGCTGTCCGTGCGCCGCGGGCGCGAGCAACGCGGAGAGGACGAGGAGCGTAACGCCGCGCATCGTCAACACGAGCTCAAGCACCGGGAGGCCGGAGCTGCGCGCGCAGCACGCGCAGCGCCGCCGTCTGGCTCGGCTCGCGCATGCACGCGAGCAGCAAATCGATTGGCGCGCCGGGTAAGAGCGCGCTGCGCGGAATCGAGACGTAGTGCTCGCGTCCGCGTGCGCCGCGCAGCGAGAAGAACTCGAGCGACCCGCGCTCGTAGAACCAGACCTCGCGTACGCGGAGCTTGCGGTAGACTTCGAGCTTGTCGATTCCGCCCGACGTCCAGACGACCTCGATCGCAACGTCCGGCCGATCGTCGTCACCATCGGCCAAGCGGCCGACTGTATAGCACTCATCCGCCTCGGCGCCGCGCTCCTCCCGCTCGTTTTTGAGCGTCCACGAGCCGTATCCTTCGAGCTCGACGCCGGCCGCGTCGGCCCACGCCTCGAGGAGGCGCGCGAAGCGCGTCTTGTCGATCTCGTGGTACTTCGAAGGTGACATGAGCTCGACGACGCCCCGCAGATAGGTGATGCGCGGGACACTCGAGTCGCCTCGCATCGCGAGCAGCTTCTCGTAATCGTCCCAACCGACACGTAGATAGACGAAATGGTCCATCGCGTTCGGATCGGCTGCGGCGAGTGGGCGGGCGGCACTCATGTCGAAGTGAGGTTATCACGACCGAAAGCTCGAGCCGCAAGTGCGAAATTGGCCGGGTTTCTGTCGAAAAACGTCACCACGAGCGTTCCTCGTCGTAGTCGCGTTAGACTGGCCTTTGGCGGTGACGCGGGGTTCCGTGCGGACGCTGCACACATTATTTCTGTCACGAGTGTTGGCTGCGCTACTGGTCGCCTCTCCGGCGGTCGCGCAATCGGATGATGTCGATTCCTTGGTCTCGACCGAGCTCGCGCGACAGCGGATCCCGGGCGTTTCGATCGCGGTTGTGCGCGACGGGGAGATCGTCAAGGCGCGTGGTTACGGTCTCGCGAACGTTGAGCACGGTGTCGCCGCCACGGCCGAGACCATCTACCAAACAGGGTCGGTCGGCAAACAGTTCACGGCGACATTGGTGATGATGCTCGTCGAGGAAGGCACGCTGTCGCTCGACGATCGACTGCCCGATCACTTCCCCGGCGCGCCCGAAGCATGGCGCGATATCACCGTGCGCCACCTTTTAAGTCACACCTCGGGCGTCTCGAACGGCATTTACGACAGCATCGACCTGCGCCGCGACTACACGGACGCGGAGCTCACCGACCTTATCGCCGCGACGCCGCTCGACTTCGAGCCCGGCGAGCGCTTCAGCTATAGCAACGCGGGCTACGTGCTGCTCGGTTTCCTGATTCGCCGGGTGACCGGCGAGTTCTACGGCGATCTGCTGCGCGAGAAGGTGTTCGAGCCGATCGGCATGACGACTGCGCGCGTCATCGACGAAGCAGCAATCGTCCCTCACCGCGCTGCGGGCTACCGCCTCGTCGAAGGAGAGCTGAAAAACCAAGAATGGGTGTCGCCGTCGCTGAATACCCTGGCTGACGGCGCGCTCTACGTCACCGTTCTCGACATGGCCGCCTGGGACGCTGCGCTGTACACGGACAACTTGCTCGAGCCGTCCTCTCTCGAGCTCATGTGGACGCCGGTTCGGCTCAACGACGGCACGACTGCGCCGTACGGGTTTGGGTGGGCGGTAGGTGAGGCGGGGGGACCCCGCGTCGTCCTGCACGGTGGAGCGTGGCAGGGTTTTTCGACGGTGATCGCCCGCTATCTCGACAAGAAGCTCACCGTCGTCGTGCTCGCAAACCTGAGTTTCGCCGAAGTCAGTCCAATTGCTCTAGGTATCGTCGGCCTGTACGAGCCCGATCTCGCGTCCGCAAAGAATTAGTGCCGGAGTTCGCGACGAGCTGCAGCAGCTCGCAGAGCTCTAACGGACGGCGGCGAACTCGCGCGCAGTCTCCGACCATGGCGGCGCGTTCGCGAGCGCGTGCGGAATATCTTCGGGCTCGGCGACGACCTGCCACATGTCGAGGTGCCGCTCGCCCATGAAATGCTCCTCGACGGCGTGGTTCAGCAACGCGATCAGCGGCGCGAAGTAATTGCGAGTGTTGACCAGCACGATCGGATGAACATAAAGACCGAGGCGCTTCAGAGTCAACGCCTCGAACAGCTCCTCGAGCGTTCCGCAGCCGCCGGGCAGCGCGACGAGCCCGTGGCTTTCCGACAACATCAAGTGCTTGCGAGCGCGCAGGTCCTCGACGATGCGGAGCTCGGTGAGCTGCGGATGGCCCCACTCGAGGTCCTGCATGAAGCGCGGCAGGACTCCACGGACCTTGCCGCCGCGCGCAAGCGCGCCGTCTGCGATGGCGCCCATCGAGCCCTTCGCGCCGCCGCCGTAGACGATGCCGTAGCCATGCTCGGCGAGCACCTCGCCGACGCGCCGCGCCGCGGCGTGATACGCCGCGTCGCAGCGCTGGCTCGAGGCGCAGTAAACGCAGATCGTCTTTTCCATGGCGTCCTATGCTAGCCGACCGAAGGCGCCGGTGAACCTTCGACGCCGCGCCGCGGACACATCGTCACGACCGACCCGGGGGGATGTGTCATGAGCTTACGAACCGAGCATTCGCGCAATTTGCGCTTGAGTTCATTGGCGCTCGCCGCGCTGCTCGCCGCTTGCGGGGGCGGAGGAGGCGGCGACGGCTACTCGGGCGGCGGAACGAGCACGGGCGGCGGAGCCACCACGGGCGGCGGAGCTACCGGCGGCATTCCGAACCTTCAAGCGACGTTCACGTCCATCCAGGCGAACGTCTTCACGCCCATCTGCACTGCGTGCCACATCGGCGCCAGCGCACCGCAGGGGCTCCAGCTCGATGCAGCCAGCAGTTACGCATTGCTCGTCGGTGTCGCGAGCACGGAGCAGCCGAGCATCCTGCGCGTCGCACCCGGCAATCCTGGCGCGAGCTATCTGATTCAAAAGCTCGAGGGCACGGCCGCCGTCGGCGCGCGGATGCCATTGAACGGCACGCCGCTCATGCAGTCCGACATCAACATCATTCGGCAATGGATCACGGACGGCGCTCAAGGCCCGCCGGCTCCTCCCGCGAACAATCCGCTCCGGGTGACCTCGCTGTCGCCCGTGCCCGAGAGCAGCGCGACGGCATTGCCGAGCTCCATCACGGCCGTCTTCGACCGCGAGCTCAACGCGTCGACGGTGACGACGGGGACATTCCTAGTCGACCGCAGCGGCGGCGACGGCTCGTTCAGCGAGGGCAACGAGGTCGCGATCGCAGCCGCATCGATCACCGTGCCCGCCGCGAATCCCTCGAGCGCGGTATTCGATATGACGGGCGTGGCATCCGTCGAGGACACTTACCGCGTGCGATTGATCGGCGCCGGGGCGGCGAACATCTTGGACCTCGGCGGCAACCCGCTCGACGGCGAGTTCAGCGGCGCGTTTCCGTCCGGCAACGGCACGGCAGGCGGCGACTTCAGCGCGCGCTTCGTCGTCGCAAACCCGCCGCCCACGCTGGCGTCGTTACAGGCGACCGTATTCGGTCCGCGCTGCGCGGGATGTCACACGGGACCAACGTCGAACAACGCGATCAATCTGCCGGCGGCCATGGATCTGACGACGGCCAGCGCCACGTTCGCGAGCTTGGTCGGCGTCGCGAGCCTCCAAGCGCCGAGCGTGCAGAGAGTGCAGGCCGGCAACCCGGCCAACAGCTACTTGGTTCAGAAGATCGAAGGTACCGCGGGCTTCGGTCAACGCATGCCTTTGGGTGGCCCGTTCCTGGATCAACCGACGATCGACGCGATTCGGCTCTGGATCAGCGCGGGCGCGAGTCAGTAGCGTCGAACACAGCGCCGGCCGGCGGCGGCGCCGCGTTCAGTCCGGCTCGCCGTAGGTGAGGCCCGTCGCTTTGCCGTGGAAGACGCGGTAGACGAAGATCGTGTACGCGATCGTGAACGGCAGCACGATCGCGACGCCGACGAACACGAACATCAGCGAGCTCGGCGCTGCCGCGGCCTCCCAGATCGTCAAGCGGTCGAGGACGATGTAGGGATAGAGGCTGTACGCGAGCCCGAGCGCGGCCATCAGGCACATGAGCACCGTGCCGCCGAGCACGATCCAGGCATAGCCCGCGAGCGCGACGTTGCGTCGGTGCAGCACGAAGTACACGGCGCCGAACGCGACGAGCGTCGCGAGCGGAATAGGCATGAGGCCGATGAAGTTCGGCAGGCTGAACCAGGCCTCGGCAATCGTCTCGCTGACGAGCGGAGTCGAGATCGAGATCGCGACGAGCGCCACGCCCATGACGGGTAGCGCGCGTCGGCCCCAGACGAGTGCCTTGTCGAACAGTGCTCCTTCGGTCTTCAAGAGGAGCCAGCCGGCGCCGAGCACGACGTACAGCGCGGGCATCGTGACGGCGATGAGCACCGAGAACGCGAGATTGACCGCGCCCGGTTCGAGTCCCGTGATGTAGCTGCCGAGCATCCAGCCCTGCGCGCTTGCCGCAATCAGTGAGCCGCCGGCGAATGCGCGGTTCCACATTCTCTTCTGGTGGCTCGCCGCCTTGACGCGGAAGTCGAACGACACGCCGCGCAGAATCAACCCGAACAGCATGATCGTCACGGGAATATAGAGCGACGTCAGCACGAGCGCGTGCGCGGCAGGAAATGCGATCAAGAGCACGCCGACGCCGAGCACGAGCCACGTCTCATTGGCGTCCCAGAACGGGCCGATGGCGGCGATCATCGTGTCTTTCTCGCCGTCGCTCGCGAGCGGCAGCAACAAGCCGATGCCGAGATCGTAGCCGTCGAGGATCACGTAGAGCACGAGCGACAGGCCCATGATCGCGAGGAACACGAGCGGTAGTGCGGCTTCCACGTTCAGCGCTCGGCCACGAGCGGCGCACGCACCGGCTCGAGCATGCGCAGCGACTTCGCGGGCTTCGTGCCGAGATAGCGCAGCGTCAGGATGTACGACGTGAGCAGGAACGCGTAGAGCACGGCATACGCGATCAACGTGCCGGCGACCTTGGCCGCAGGATGCGGCGCGACGACCTCGGCGACCGTCAACGTTTCGTAGACGATCCACGGCTGGCGCCCGACCTCGGTCGTGATCCAGCCCGCGAGCGTCGCGACCCAGCCCGCGAACGTCATCGCCGACAGCGCACGCAGAATGCGCGGGCCTGGCGTTGCGCCGCGGCGCAGCGCCCACGCGCCCGACCACGAGACGGCGATCATCAACAGGCCGATGCCGACCATGATGCGAAAGGCGAAGAAGACCACGGGGACGGGCGGATGCACACCTTCGAACTCGTCGAGGCCCCGGACTTCGCCGTCCGCGTCGTGCGTCAGAATCAGGCTCGTCCCGAGCGGGATCTCGAGCGCAAAGCGCGTCTCGCGCCGCTCCTCGTCGGGCCAGCCGAGCACCGTGAACGGCACGCGGCGATCGGTTTCCCAGACGGCCTCGATCGCCGCGATCTTCGCGGGCTGGTGCTCGAGCGTGTTGAGCCCGTGCAGATCGCCGAGCACGGCTTGCAGCGGCGCGAGCACGGCCGCGAGGTGGACGCCGGTCCTGAGCACGAGCGCCGTCGCGGGGCCGTCGACGCGCCGGATCATGCGTCCGGCGCTCACGCCCGCGATCAAGAACGCGGCCGTCAACAGCGAGGCCGTCGTCATGTGCGCGAGGCGGTACGGGAACGACGGGTTGAAGATCACGGCCATCCAGTCGACGGCGTGGAACGTGCCGTCGACGATCTCGTGGCCCTGCGGCGTCTGCATCCACGAGTTCAGGCTCAAGATCCAGAACGCCGACAGGGTCGTGCCGAACGCAACGAGCGCCGAAGCGGTCAGATGCATGCCGTTCGATACGCGATCTTTGCCGAACAGCATGATCGCGAGAAACGTTGCCTCGATGAAAAACGCCGTCAGCACCTCGTAGCCAAGCAGCGGCCCGCTGATGTTGCCTACGCGCTCGATGAAGCCGGGCCAATTCGTGCCGAACTGAAAGCTCATCGTGACGCCCGAGACCACTCCGAGCGCGAACGTCAGAGCGAAGATCTTGACCCAAAAGTAATAGGCGTACTCCCACGCGTCGTTGCGCGTGGCCGTGAACCGGGCGCGGAAGTACAGCAGCAGCCAGGCGAGCCCGATCGTGATCGCCGGGAACAGGATGTGGAAGCTAATGTTCAGCGCGAACTGGATCCGCGCCAGCGTGGTGGCATCGAGATCGAACATCCGTGCGCCCGAGCCTCCTATCGCGCCGCTACGCTATACTGCGGCCTCGACAGCACCGCTGTCAGCTCCAACGAATACGTGTCCCGGCGTGCCCGGCACAACCCAAGGAGGCTCACGATGAGCGCTGCAATTCAAGCCAAGGCGGAACCCTCGATCAAAGCACCGCATAGCTTCTTCATCGGCGGCGAGTGGCAGAAGCCCGCCACGAGCGGCCTGTTGAGCGTGATCTCGCCGGTCACGGAGCAGGTCGTCATGACGTTCGCGGAAGCTTCGCCGGCCGACGTCGATCGCGCCGTCGCGGCCGCGCGCGAGGCATTCGACCGCGGTCCCTGGCCGCGCATGACGCCCGCCGAGCGCGGCGCCAAGCTACTGAAAGTCGCCGAGCTTCTACGCGCGCGCCAGCCCGAGCTCGCGCAGCTCTGGACGACGCAAGTCGGCGCTGCCATCAGCTTCACGAAGTACGTCTCGGGTCAGCCCGCCGATCTGTTCGAGTACTACGGCAAGCTGATCCAGCGATATCCGCTCGTCGACGAGCGCAGGCGCGACAACGGCGGCCTCGTGCGCGTCGTCAAGGAGCCCATCGGCGTCGTCGCGGCGATCACACCGTGGAATGCGCCGCTCGTGCTGCTCTGTTACAAGGTTGCCGCGGGCCTGGCCGCCGGCTGCACGATCGTTGCGAAGCCTGCGCCCGAGACGCCGGCGGATGCCTACATCCTCGCCGAGTGCATCGAAGCCGCAGGCTTGCCGCCCGGCGTCTTCAACGTGATTCCGGCCGGCCGCGAGACCGGCGACTACCTCGTTCGCCACCTCGGCATCGACAAGATCAGCTTCACGGGCTCGACGGTTGCGGGACGGCACATCGCGGCCGTCGCCGCGGAGCGGTTCGTGCGCACGAGCTTCGAGCTCGGCGGCAAGTCCGCGGCGATCGTGCTCGACGACGCCGACGTCGGTCAGGTGCTCGGCAGCCTCGTGCCGTACTCGATGCCGATCACGGGCCAGGTCTGCTTCTCGCTGACGCGCGTGCTGGTGCCGGAGAAGCGCAAGAGCGAGCTGCTCGACGCGTACGTCGGCGCCGTCAAGAACGTCAAGGTCGGCGATCCGCAGGATCCGGCGACGCAGATGGGCCCGCTCGCGATGAAGCGGCAGCTCGAGCGCGTGCAGGGTTACATCAGTAAGGGCAAAGCCGAGGGCGCGAAGCTCGTGCTCGGCGGCGGCCGGCCGAAGGGTCTCGACCGCGGTTACTTCGTCGAGCCGACCGTGTTCAGCGACGTCGAGCAGACGATGACGATCGCGCGCGAGGAGATCTTCGGGCCCGTCGTGTCGTTCATCACGTACAAGGACCTCGACGACGCCGTCGAGAAAGCGAACGGCACGATGTACGGCTTGCACGGCGCCGTGTACACGCCGAACGCCGAGCGCGGCTACGAGGTCGCGCGCCGCATGCGCTCGGGTAGCGTGACCGTCAACGGCATGATCGTCGATCCGAAGATGCCGTTCGGCGGCTTCAAGCAATCGGGTTGGGGGCGCGAGGGCGGCATCGAAGGTCTCGAGCCGTACTTCGAGCTGAAGACCGTATACTTCGCGTAACGCCGCGGGGTTGAGCGGCGTCGGGGGAGGGCGCCTCTTCTTGAGCGTCGCCGGTTCATGATTGGGGAGTTCCGTGTGCTCGCACAGCGCGGCAGCCCCTATGGGTTCTTGCTCTGGGCCGCCGGCGAGATTTTCGTCGTAGTCGCCGGTGTGCTGATCGCGTTCGGCTTGAACGCGTGGTGGGCCGAGCGCAGTGCTAGGATCGAGGAGCAGACGCACCTACGTTCCCTGATGCGCGACTTCGAGCTGAACGTCGGCGTGTATGACGAGATCATGAGGCGGGCGCAGCGCAGCGCCAATGCAAGCCTCGAGCTCCTGCAGCTCGCGCGCAATCAGCCTAATGCGGACCCCGCCAAGGTGCGCGCGCTGCTCGGCCCCGTCTTCTCGTCGTACCGAAAGAAGCCTGTGCTCGACGCTTATGAAGCGCTCGTGAGCTCGGTGGGCCTCACGTTGATTCGCGACGAGAAGCTGCGTGCAGCCCTAGCAGGGTTCGCCGACCGGGCCAGCGAGCCATACCAGGAGCAGTTCGCGGACCGGATCTACCTGGAGTTCACGACGCGCTACCTGGGTCGCATGCAACTCGCAGCGGCGGTGGCGGGAGATGCGACGCCGCTGGAGTCGTTCGCGGAGCTGCTGAACGATCCCGCGTTCCAAGAACACCTCGCGTATCGCTATGTTCTCGAAAGCGACGTTGCGGGCCTCTACGCGGATCGCGTGAGCGAGGCCAGGGACATTTCGGCGCAGATACGCGCCCAGCTCGAGGAACCCAATGCGTATGCTGGGGAGCTCGACGACAGTCTCGAATAGTTTTGTAATACATTGATAAATATGCAGGTGAACATCATGTTTCGAGCACCTTCCTTCGTTGCACGGGTTGCGGTGGCCCTGATCGCGGTGGGTACGTTGGGGCGGGCCCTGGCGGCCGACGACCTCGAATCATTGGCGGCGCGCGTCCACGTGCTCGAGGCTCGCGAAGCGATTCGCGCGCTGATCCTCGCCTACGGGCAAGCGCACGATCACCGCGACTACCGCACGTTCGCGGATCTGTTCGCGTCGAACGGCGAGTGGGTCGGCGGGCTCGGCTCGGCCAAAGGGCCGCAGGCGATCTTCGAGCTCATGGACCGGACGATCGGCCACGACCCGAAGCCGAACGGATCGGGCACCTATCACGTCATGACGAACGACCAGATCAAGATCGACGGCGACCGCGCGTCGGCCACGACGAAGTGGATCTACATCACTCCGGGCGAAACCAATACGCCGACGCTCGTGTTCCTCGGCCACTACGTCGACGAGTTCGTCCGCGAGAACGGCGAGTGGAAGTTCCTGCGCCGCGAGGCGCCGGCGGATATTCCCGCGCGCTGATCGCTGTCAGTTGCCGGCGCGTTCCGCGACGCGGGCCGCGCGCAGGATGTTCGCGAGCCCCGAGTTGCCTTCGTGGCACGCGTACTCGTAGATCGGGCCTTCGGTACGGCGCATCTCCATCTCGCCCGACCACGGCGCAACCCACGTGTCGGGATCCTCGACCGTGAACGAGTAGTGGATCGAGTCCTCGCCGGTGCGCGTGAAGCGCTCGACGACATGCATGCGCTTCGCTCGCGAAGATGTCCTGGCGCGTGTTCTGCGGTGAGCCGCGGAAGTTCGTCAGCGCCGTGAAGTTCGTCGTGTCGACGACGAGCGTGTCGCCTTCGAAACGGCCGACGGAGTGACCGGCTAAGCCATTGGATGCTCGGCGGCGGGATGCGGCCGCCCGTCGAGATAGATCGTCCGCACGTCGTGCATCATCTCGTGGCGGATCACGACGAGATCCTTGCTCTGCAGGATCTGCAGATTCGCGTTGTACGTCGGCGGCACCATCGGCGGGCCGACGTTGCCCCACGAGATGCAGCGCTCGGCCAGCGAGCGGCTCGTCGGCGCTGTCGGCCGAGACGGCGCGTTGCGTCGCTCGTTGCTGCGGCAGCCGCGCCTCGCCGTGGGCGTCAAGGGCGGCAACCGGCCGTTCACTGGATCGACGATCAGCGAAGTGCGCAGGCTCGCGACCTTCGCGTAGTTCTCGGCTTGCCAGATCGCGTCGTCGTAGTGGATGTCGTCGGCGGCCTGGGCGTGCAGCTCGTCGACCTTCGATTGGAAGGAACGCCGCGGCTTCCTCGGCGGTGAAGGACTGCTTGTCGCCGAGCTCTACGGGCCGCTCGAGCGGCGTGTAGGTGTCGTTCGTCCAGTGGCCCTGAAGGTCGGGGTGGCCGCCGGCCGTCGGACGGTGCCGTCCACGAGGCCGGCGCGTCGCGACGCTCGACTGGCTGCGCAGAGGGCGCCGAGCGACAGCGCGATCGGCGCGGTCAAGGCCGCGACTGCCTCGAGAGTCCGAATGCGACGGTCCATGGGCGCCACCCGGTCGGAACTGTGAGACGCCTCAACGCTACGAGCGTTCGACGACGACCGTCAACTTTCCTCGGCGCCATCGACATCGCGCCCCGGGCAGCGGATAATGGCCGCAGTCAACACGCCAACGAGGGGGATGCGTGAATCAGTCAAGCCTTGGGTTTCGATGGCCGTCATGTCGCTAGGCGCTTGCTCGCCCTGGCCGTCGCGAGTCTCCTCGCCGCGCCGGCGGCGATGGCGCATCACGGTTTCGGCAACTTCGCGATGGACGAGGACATCGAGCTCTCGGGTGTCGTCACGAAGATCGACTTCGTGAACCCGCATTCCTGGGTGCACTTCGACGTTACGGCTCCGGACGGCACGAAGAGCGCGCACAAATGCGAGCTGCGCTCCGCGACGACGTTGCGCCGCTCCGGCTGGACACCTGAGATGTTCGCGGCGGGCACGCAGATCGCGATTCAGGGTTCGCCGGATCGCGCCGAGAAGAACGCCTGCTACGTCAGCACGATCAAGTTCGGCGACGGCACCGTGCTCGACCGCTACGGCCAGCGCATTCCCGCCACACCCGCGGCCGAGCGCGTGACGCGCCTGCCGAGCGGTGAACCGAACCTCTCCGGCGACTGGGCTGCCGAGCAGCTCGTCATGACGGACCCCGCGGGGCGAGACGGCACGCTGGTGCCGTTGAGCCGCGTCGGGACCTTCGAGCGAGGCGGCGTGCCCGAAGGGCAGCGCGAGATCGCCGGCGCCCGCGGCACGCCCCAGGCGCAGACGCCGCGCACGGCCCCGCCGGGCGGCGGTGGCGGGTTCGGCGGCCGCCCGGCCGTCGAGTTGACGGAGGCGGGTCGCGCCGCGATGGAGGCGTTGCCCCAGCTGTCGCGAGCCGAGCGCTCGTGCGCGCCGGGCAGCATCGTCTCCGATTGGGGCGGCGAGCCCGTCAATCGCATCACGCAGGCCGCCGGCACGGTCACGATCCAGTACGGCCGAACCGGCATGACGCGCACGGTGCACGTCGGCATGGCGGCGCATCCGGCGAACGTCGCGGCGAGCAGAGAAGGCCACTCGATCGGCCGTTGGGAGAACGACGTCCTCGTCGTCGACACCGTCGGCTTCCTGCCCGGCACGCTGCTCGGCTCGACGCCGCACAGTGCGCAGTTGCACGTCGTCGAGCGTTTCTCGGTGGATCCCGCAACGACGACGTTGAAGCGTGAGGTGACGGCCGAGGATCCGCTGTATTTCACGGCGCCCTACACGCGCAACGACACGATGATCGTGTCGACGGTGCCGTACGCCGCGGAGGCGTGTCTCGATTTGACGCCCGCCGTCCCGCCCGCTGCCCCACCAGCGGCTGCACCGGCCGCCCCGCCGCGCTGAGGGTCGTGCGAGCCGCGCGCGCGGGACGGTTGCTTGCGACGCTGGCGGTCGCGGCGGCCGGGCTCGCGGCGCGCAGTGCGCTGGCACATCACAGCCCGGCGCTCTACGACATGCAGGTCGAGCAGACGCTCGTCGGGACGGTCACGGAGTACGACTGGGGCAATCCGCACGTCTATCTTGCGGTGCGCGAGGTGCCTGGCGACCGAGTCTGGGTCGTCGAAGCGTTCGCCTCGACGCCGGCGGAGCGGCCGGCGACGAGCCTCTACGGCACTTGGCTCTCGCTCGTCGGTCCGGCGTTCTTCAACTTGATACCGCCTGCCGTGATGCAGGCGACGACGCCGAAGGGCACCGCTGCTCTCATGGCGTTTCGCGATGCGGAGGGTCCCGGCCCAGAGTGCGGCCGTCCGCGCCTTTCTACATGAGCCTCCCCGGCTTCCGGCGTATCGAAGCGCGTGACAACGCCGTCGTCATTCGCGGCGAGGATTCAGGCGTGGATCGCATCGTGCATCTCGACGTTGCGACGCACGACGGCGTGACGCCGAGCCTGCACGGGTATTCGATCGGCCGCTGGGAGAACGGCGTCCTCGTCGTCGACACCGCGCAGTTCTCGCCGCATCAGCTCGGCAACGGCGGGGGCGTGCCCTCGGGCCCCGGTAAGCGCCTCGTCGAGCGCTTCGCGCTGAATGCCGAAGGCGGGCTCACCTACAGCTTCGAGCTCGACGATCCCGAGTACTTGAAAGCGCGAGTCGCCGGCACCTCGCAGTGGCTCTACCGGCCCGACGTCGAGTACGTCGTGACGCCGTGCGATCGCGACAACGCGAAGCGGTTTCTCGCGGAATGAGCTCTTGAGCGCGGCGCCACTCGACGACGGGCCGGCAACACCGGCGGTCGCGCCCAGTGGGTTGTGGCGGCGCTATTGGTCGCCGCGCTATTGGCCGACCTGGTTGCTCGCGGGCTGGATGTGGGTCACGGCCCAGTTGCCATGGCGGGCGACGATCGGGCTGCACGCGTTCCTGGGCAGAGCGCTGTCGTTTCTGCTGGTCAAGCAAAAGCGCACCGTGCGCCGCAACCTCGAAATTTGCTTCCCGGCGCTGCCGGAAGCGGAGGTGGCTCGGCTGATTCGGCGGCACTTCGAAAACATCGCGGCATGTGTCGCCGAGATGGCGCTCGGCTGGTTCGGCGATCCGCGGCGGCGCGCGCGGCTGTTCGATGTCGCCGGCGAGGAGCACCTCCAAGCGGCCCTCGCGAAGGGACACGGCATCATCCTGCTCTCGGGTCACTTCACGCCCATCGAAATCTGCGTGCCCGTCGTAAAGACTCTGGTGCCGCTGTTTGCGTTCATGTACCGACCTCGCCGCAACGCGTTGATGAACGAGCTGCAGAGCTTGGGTCGTCATAAAGCCGCTCATGTCACGTTCGCCAACGACGACGTACGCGGCATGGTCCGGGCGCTTAGAACGAACGGGACGGTGTGGTATGCGCCCGATCAGGCGAGCCGCGCACGCAGCGCGGAGTTGTTGCCGTTTTTCGGCGAGCCCGCGATGACGAGCACCGCATTGAGCCGCGTCGCGAAGGCGAGCGGCGCGGCCGTCGTGCCGTTTTTTTCTGGCGCCGGCGGGACGGTTACTCGCTGCGCTTCGAGCCCGCGCTCGCGGATTTCCCGACGGCCGATGTCGTTGCGGACACGATACGTGTTTTCGAAATCATCGAACGCTTCGTGCGCGAGTGTCCCGAGCAGTACATGTGGAATCACCGCAAGTTCAAAGGCCGCGCCGCGCATTTGCCCGACGCATATGGCGACCGGGAGGGCTCATGAGGCTCGTGCAGGTTCTGCTCGTCGTGTCCGCTTTCGTCGCTGCTACCGTGCAGGCGCAGCCCGAGTCGCCGACAGATAGGCGGCCGACGCAGGCGCTCGGCGCCGGCATCGTGCTGATCACGGGCGCGAATCGTGGCTTGGGGCTCGAGTTCGCGCGGCAATACGCAGCGAGCGGGTGGACGGTAATCGCGACGGCGCGGGACCCGGGCGGTGCAGCCGAGCTGCGCGAGCTCGCCGTAGCGGGCCGCGTGACGATCGAGCGGCTCGATGTGCTCGATCGCGATGCGATCGCCGCGCTCGCGGCGCGTTACGAAGGGAAGCCGATCGATCTATTGATCAACAACGCCGGCATCGGCGGCGATCCGGCGCTCCAGTCGCTCGGCTCGTTCGACTACGAGCTGTTCGAAGAAGCGATGGCCGTCAACGTCTACGGTCCACTCGCGATGTCGGAGGCTTTCCTCGCCAACGTGGCCGCGAGCCGGCACAAGAAGATCGTCGCGATCACGAGCGGCTGGGGCGTGTTCTCGCTGCCGCGCCCGCCGGGCCCGTATTTCTATCGCGCGAGCAAGGCGGCGCTGAACATGGCGATGCACGCGCTGCAAACGGACTTGCGCGAGGAGCAGATCGTCGTCGCGCTCGTCGCGCCTGGTGCCGCGGATACGGCGCTACGGCGCCAGCTTCAAGGCAACACTCCGGCGCCGACGGCTGCGGATTCCGTCGCAGCGATGATCAAGGTCATCGACGGTCTGACGCTCGCAAACAGCAGCCAGCCCATCAACTTCGACGGCAGCGTGCTGCCGTGGTGACGCGCCGCCGTTATTCGAAGACGAGCTGGCGCGAGAAGAACGGCAGCACGCGTGTCTCGTAGCGCTCGGCGACCTTGTTCGTGTGGTTGCCTTCGTACGTCTCGTAGACATGGTCGATGCCGTAGCTCTTCAACACATCGCTGATTTGCTTGTTGTCGCGGATGAGTCCGTCCTGCGTGCCGACCTCGATGCCGATGGCTTTGAATGTGCGCAGCGCCGGCACGTGCTGATCGATGTTCGCCAGCGGAACGTTAGCGTTCCATTTCGTTAGAACCAGCGGCCTCAGCTCGCCGTTCTCGATCGGAAAGTCGAAGTAGAGCGGCGGCTTCGCGGGGTTCGGTGACCAAGCCGCGGCGAGTGTCAGGGAAACCCGCGTGAAGATCGGTGCTTTCGCCGCGTCCTCGAGCGTCGAGATTTTCGCGGCTTCTTCCAGGCCTTCGGCGCTGTACGGGCCGAGACAGCACGAGCTCATCGCGTAGAAGCTCGAGTACAGCTCGGGGTACTTCATCGCGATTCGCCAGGTGCCATAGCCGCCCATCGAATGACCCGAGAGACCGCGGCTCTCGCGCTTCGCGAGCGTGCGGTAGTGGCTATCGATGTAGGCGACGAGATCCCGCGCGATGAAGCCTTCGAAATCGCCTGACGTCACCGACGTCGAGTACATGCTGCCGCCATGGATCGTCAGCGAATCCGGCACGACGACGATCATCTCTTTCGATGCTCTCGAGGCAAGCGCACGGTTCGTGCCGGCCTCGAAGTCGATCATGCCGGCCCATTGCTCGCCGCCGGGCAGCCAGCCATGCAGCTGATAGACGACGGGGTAACGCCGGTCCCGCGACGCGTCGTAGCTCGGCGGCAGATAAACGAGGACGTCGCGATCGGCCGTGTTGCCTTGCAGATTGCCCTCGATGGCGGCGGAGTGGACCTTGATGCGCTCGACCTTTCCCACCGCCGCGCCGCTTTGCGCCCACAGCGGCAAGGCAATAGAGAACGTTGCCGCCGCAACCGCAAGACTCGCGATGGCTTTCATGCTCATTGCATCTCGCCGATGACGCCGTCGAGGCCGAAGTTGGTGATGAAACCGGTCCAGCCGAACTCCATCTCGAGCATTTTCTGAATGTCCTCGCGCGGTTTACGCGCGCGAACCATCTCGCGGACCATGTCCTGCATGCGCACGGTGATGCCGAGATAGGTCTCGAGATGTGCGCGATCCGTCGGCCCGCCGTGGCCCGGGATCACGGTGTCGAAGGGCAGCGCGAGCGCACGCTCGAGCGTCCGCGACCACTCGCGCAGGCTGCCGCCGCCCGCGTAGTGGATCAGGTGCACGTACGGATCATAGGTCGCGAACAGGTCGCCCATGAAGATCATGCTCTGCTCGGGCAGGTGAACCACGATGTCGCCGTCCGTGTGCCCGCGCCCGAGCCAGTAGAGGTCGAGCACGAACTCGCCGTGATACAGGCGCATGTGCTCTTCGAGCGTGAGATTCGGCAGACCCGCGGGCTGCGGCGCCTGGGCCATCTGAAAGCGCGCATTCTCGTGCGCGATGACCTTCGCGCCCAACGCCTGCTTGGTCGCGTTGCCGCCCGAGTGATCCGCGTGCATGTGCGTATTTATGACGTAGAGCACCGGCTTGTCTGTGATCTCGCGCAGCTTCGTCATGATGCCGTCGTGGTCCATCTCGAACTTGTTGTCGATGAGCACCACGCCATCGTCGGCGACGAGCACCGAGCAGTTGCCCGATTGGCCGCTGCGGATCATGTAGAAGTTGTCACTGACCTTGAACGTCGTGAGCTGCTGCGGGCCGAAGCCCGCGCCGGGATCTGCCGGAGGGCCGCCCTGAGTCTGCGCCCGCTGCGGTTGCGCGCCGCTCGAGAACGCGGCCAGCGCCGCCAACGTACCGACTGCGATCAAGCTCTTCATTAGCGTGCGGCTCCCTGAGTGTTCGTGCGCTCGTGGCGCGACGTGACGATGTAGTTGCGGATCATCGAGTTGTCCTCGTGGCAGGCGTACTCGAAGATCTGATAGCTGTCGTCGCGCTGCCACGGCATCTCGACGGTCCACGGGGCCGTCCAGATCACGGGATCGTTCAGCGTGGCCTGGTACGTGATGGCGTCGGGCCCCGTGCGCGTGAAACGCTCGGTGAGGACGTATTCCTCACTGATCGGCGTGTTGTTGAACGGCGGCGAGCCGACGGTGTGGATGTTCGTCGAGCTGCCGCGGCCGTTGAAGTTCGTGGTCTCGACGACGAGCGTGTTGCCGTCCCAGCGGCCGCGCGAATAGCCGAACCAGGCTTTGGCGTCGCCGTCGACGGGCTCCGCCGCGATCGGAATCACGCGTGCCTCGTGAATCATCTCGAGGCGGATCACGACGTACCCCGGCGATTGGAGAATCTCGACGCCGTTGTTGTAGTACGCGGGCAGCATCGACGCGGGCAAGCCGCGCGTGATGCAGCGATCCCAGTTATCGAAGTCGGTCCAGTGATCGAACGGGATCGACATCCAGCCGCTGCGCATCTCCGCGCGGCGGCGTTCGCCCTCGGCCGTCAGCGCGGGCAGCTGGCCGTTCGGCGGGTCGACGATCAGCGAGGTGAGCCGGTTCGACTTGCCCCACTCGACCCAATGGCCCATGCCCATCTTGTTGGTGTCGATCTCCTGCTTGTAGGCGCCTTGAATGCCGGTGTATTGCTGCTCGCGTGCGGCGAGCTCCTCGTCCGTCAGGAAGCGGCGCTCGCCGAGCGCCGGTGGGCGCTGCAGCGGTACGCCGGTCAGGTGCCCGACGGGCCACATCCCGCGCAAGTCCGGCTCGCCCCATTCCGTAACGGGATGCTGCCAATCTCCGGAGGCCGCCTGGGCCGCGGTGTCTTCGTCGGCTTGCGGCGCGCATGCCGCCAAGGCACAAGCTCCGAGCGCATACAGCGATGACCCTAGAGTTTTCATGCGGGCGGCCTCTTCACGTTTCGTGGTTGTTCAGGGCTGTGCACGCGATTGTCGACGAGCGTGAATGCGAGATCAACGAAACGCGCTTAGGTCGCTTCGCCGGCGCAGGCCCAGTCGTGACTCGCGACGAGAAAGAACGTGCCGTTGAGGCTGCGCGACTTGAAGATGCTCTGCACTTGCTTGCTGACGGTGCTGCGCACGTCCTCGACGCTGCGGCCGTCGAACGTGCCCATGACAGCGGTGCCCGGCAACTTGAAGCTCGGGCCGTTCTCGGACTTCACGGTTTGGCGAAGCCCGAGATCCGCGAGGTCCATGTAGGCGTACAGATAGTCTTCGCGCGTCGCGTGAGATAGGTCGAATACGCAGAAAACGAGAAACGTCATGGCGTTATCCACACGAAATCTTGAGGCAAATGGGCAACGAGGCTCGGTGACGGCTGCAAGCCCGGCGATGATATCCTGACCACGAAGCCACTTCGCGGGAGAAGTACGATGTCGCGACGCAGATCCGTTTGGTCTCTTGCGGCCGCGATGGCCGTTTGCACCGGCGCGACGGTGCCGGCCTTCGCTCAGAACCTGCCTTTCACGGTCACAGAGGTCGCGGACTTCGACATCCCGTGGGCCATGGCCTTCCTCCCCGACGGCCGCATGCTCGTGACCGAGCAGCGCGGAATGCTGAAGCTGTACACGCCCGGGGGCACGAGCGTCGACATTCGCGGCGTACCCGAGGTCAGCTGGTTCGGCCAGGGCGGCTTGGGCGACGTCGTTCTGCATCCGGACTTCGCGAGCAATGGCCTCGTGTATTTGAGCTACGCTGAGGCAGGCGAAGGCGAGTTACGCGGCGCCGCTGTCGCGCGCGCGAAGCTTGCGCTCAATGCGAGCGGCGGTGAGCTGCAGAACCTACAAGTCATCTGGCGGCAGTCGCCGAAGGTCGACGGCGGCGGCCACTACAGCCACCGAATCGCGTTCGGCGGCGGCTATCTTTGGCTCAGCTCGGGCGATCGCCAGAAGTTCGATCCCGCGCAGGACATGAACGCGAACCTCGGTAAGGTGCTGCGCCTCAACGAGGACGGCAGCGTTCCGCGCGACAACCCATTCGCGGACCGCGGCGGCGTCACGGCGCAGATCTGGTCGCTCGGCCATCGCAACCCGCTCGGGCTTGCCTTCGACGCACAAGGCCGGCTTTGGGACGTCGAGATGGGGCCGATGGGCGGCGACGAGCTGAACCAGGTGCGGCGCGGCGCGAACTACGGTTATCCGATCGTCAGCAACGGCGATCACTACGACGGCAAAGTCATTCCCGATCACGACACGCGGCCCGAGTTTGCTGCGCCGGCCGTCTGGTGGAATCCCGTGATCTCGCCGTCGAATCTGCTCTTCTACAATGGCAGTGAGTTTCCGCAGTGGAACGGCGACGCGTTGATCAGCGGCCTGTCGTCACAAGCGATCCTCCGTATCGAGTTCGACGGCGACACGGCGCGAGAGGCCGAGCGCTACGAGATGGGCATGCGCGTGCGGTCGATCGAGCTCAGCCCTGCCGGCGAGCTCTGGATCCTCGAGGACGGGCGCGAAGGCCGCGGCGGCCAGGGGCGGATGTTCAAGCTGACGGCCCGCGGCGCAAGCGGACAATAGCCGAAGAGGGGACAGATCTATTTTCTTCTGAAAATAGATCTGACTCGGCCGTAGCCGCCTAGTCGGCTAGGTGTCGCGGCTTGGCTGCCGTCGCCCGGCCGCGGCAACAGTAGTACGCTTGCGCGCGTGACTACGGCCGTCGATTGCCAGAACTGCGGTGCGGCTCTTGCGGGCCGTTACTGCAGCGCCTGCGGTCAGAAGGCCGACGTCCGGATCCTCTCGCTGCCGGCTTTCCTCCGTGACGTTTTCGACGACCTCTGCAACGCCGACGCGCGCATTTGGCGCAGCCTTCGCACGCTCGCCTTCAAGCCAGGCCGTCTCACGAGGCTCTACCTCGAAGGCCAGCGAGCCAAGTACACACCGCCGTTTCGGATGTATGTCATCACGAGCCTCGCGTTCTTCGTCGTTTTCTCGTTGGTTCGCGCGTTGACCGCACCCGAAGCGCCGGACAGTGCGGACGAGACCGCAGCCGAAGCGCCGGCGGCTCCCGCGCAATCGGAAGCCCCCGAGGCAATCGGGGAACTGCCGGCCGACCCTGTCCCGGCGGAACAGCAGACTCTTGGCATCGTGATCGACGACGACGATTTGGAGTGCACCTTCGACCCGACCGGCGTGAGCCCGGCCTTGCGCGAACGCCTCGAGGCTGCGTGCGGGCGCGTCGAGCAGAGCACCCCGGCGGCGTTCTACCGCGCGTTCGCCGACAACTTCACCGTGACGATGCTCGTCTTCATCCCGATCGTCGCGGCGATCATGAAGATGCTCTATTTGTTCACGCGCCGCAAATACGTCGAGCACCTGCTGTTTTTCATGCACGTGCACACGTTCTTCTTCCTCGTTGCACTGGTGACAGTGCTGATCTCAGGTTTCTTGATGCTCGCGCCGGCGGCCCGATTTACGGTTCCGATCGTGAGGGCCGCCGCGGGGGTGTATTTTTTCGTCTACTTGTACCAGGCCATGCGCGAGGTCTACAGCCAAGGCCACGGCCTGACCACGGTCAAGTACGTCGTGCTCGGCGGCAGCTATTTCGCGGCAGCCATACTGACCCTGCTCGGTGCGGTCCTCTTCACGGCGATGACGCTCTAAGAGCCGTCGCCGAGTGTCCGCAGCGCGTCCTCGAAATTGCTCCAGGGAACGGGCGGCCCGTGCACGGGTGCGAGCAGCCGCACGTCGAGCTTCATGCGCTCGACCTGGACGCTCAGCGCGCGCATCGCGGGAAGTTGCGCCGCTTTCGGCGGCTCGTGCGTGTCGAAGAGATCGGCCTGAAATGCGATGCGCTCGGCCGGCAGATACGCCATCAGCATGCCTTCGACGTGGCGCAGCGGCTGCACGTAGTAGACGCGCAGGATCCGCTCGTTGTCCGTGATGACGTAGTTCTCCTGCACCGCCTCGTAGTTGTAGCCCTCCGACACTTCCGTCGGCGGCCACCGCGAGACGATGTCGGGCGCGACCGTGCGCGGCTCGTAGCTCAACACGTCGCGATTCAGGAATGGAATGTTCTTCGCGTGCGCGACGATCGTCGCACCGATGTGCAGATACGTGCGCAAGCCGCCGATATGGTCGAAATGCGGATGCGAGCTCACGAGCCAGCGGATCGGCTTGCCGGGCGCGAGCTTCGCGATCGTGTCGATGACCGCGAGGCTGCGCTGCTCGTTGCCGGGCGCCTCGAACACGGCGACGAAGTCGCTGAACTCGACCATGTAGCTGTTGGCCGGGCCTCCGCCGAGCCAGTACACACCGTCGGCGAGCTCGTCCCAGGTCACGGACGTCGCGAACGTCGCGTCGACCACCGAGGCGGGCGCGCTCGGCGCCGCCGTGCAGTCGTTCGGCCGCACGTTCGGGAACTCGCCGCCGTAGCCGTTGTGGCCCGTGCTCTGCCGGTAGAACTGCCAGTTGTCGTCCCAGCCGTGATGCGAGTGCCACGCCGTCGGCCACTTCACGTCGCCGACGGTGACGAAATTCGTCGACTCGTGCTCGATGTTGAAATCGCCGATCGCGGGCTCGCTGACCGTGGTCTTGATGCGTGTGATGACGCTCTGCGAGTTGATCGTCGCGTCGACGCGGTACTTGCCGAGCATCGTGATCGCGACGACGTGCACCTTCTCGGGCTCGACGACGTTGCCGTCGCGGCCCTTCTCGAGCTGCTCCCAGCGCCAGAACGCGACGGGGTTCGCGCCGGGCAGGCGTGCGGCTTTGATGAATCCCGGCGGATTGAGCCAGAGGTCGAGCTGATAGAGCTCGGCCAGCTCGGGCGGCACGGCGACGGGATCGCCGTCGCCGTCGATGTGCCACGCGTGCCGGCCGTTGACGACGTGCGTCTGTCGAGTTTGCGTTTGCGTCGGCGTGCCGCCTTGCCAGCCAAGCCCGTACTTCCAGGAGGCGGGACTCAATCCGGGTTTGCGGTCGAACGTCTCCACGCTCGTGCCGGCTTGCCAATCGATCGTGCGCGTGTAATTCGCCAGCGTGTCGATGCGCGGCCAGTCGATGTTCACGGCATTCTCGAACGTCTGCCCGACGGCGCCCGCATAACCCGTGCCGGAGAACGTGACGCACCTCAAGCTCGCTTCGCCGATCTCGCGCGCGGCAGCGGCGAGCAACGGGGCCGGATCGACGTAGCCCGGCGGAAACGATTGCGCGAAGCAGGGACCCGCGCCGAGCGCGAGCACGGCCGCCGCGAGCTTTCTCATCATTGACCGTCGGCGGCGGCAAGTGCCGCGTCGATCGCGGCGCGATATTCGGCGAAGTCGCGGCTGCCGCTGATCCACGCGGCGATGTCCTTGGTTCGGCCGTCGAGCACCAGGATCGTGCCCGTCGCAAAACCGGCTTCTTCGAGGACGCCGGCGAGGCCGAGGCGCTCGGCCTCCGCGCGAGTCGCTGCGGTCGACGTTTCGTCCGTGAAGTCGAACACCGCGAGCCGTACGCGCCCGGCGTAGCTCTCCTCGATCTGCGACCACATGCCCTTCGTGAGCATGCAGACGGGGCACCACTGCGCGTGCATTTTCACGACCCAAGGAGAACCGGCCGCCGCGGCTTCCGCCGTCGCGATCGCCGGCACGGCGGGCGTCGTGTTGCGTGCGTAGAGGAAGGCTCCCGCGGCGATCGGCACGATGACGACGGCGAGCGCGGCGACGAGCACCTTGCGCATGGGGCCGCTACTCCGTCGCGCCTTCGGTTTCCACTGCGCCTTCCTCACCGGGCGCGCCCGTGCCCGACGACTGCATGAACAATCGCGAGCCGTCCGGAAGAATCAGGTCGCGGCCGTTCGCGCGATTCGCGCCGTTCTTGGCGCGAAAGCCGACGATCGTGATCTCGGTGCCGGTCTTCACGGCTTCGCGCGTGAAGCCGCGGCGCAGCAGGGTGTTCGGAGTCGCGCCTTCGATCATCCACGCCGTCGTCGTGCCGTCCGCGTTCTTGACGTCGATGTGCAGCCACGAGTGCGGATTGATCCACTCCATCTTCGTGATCGTGCCGTGCAGCTCGACGGGTTGATTCGCATCGAACTCCGCCGCGAACGAGTGGTGCGCGTGCGCTCGATATGCGATGCAGCAGAGCAGGGCGCTCGTGACTGCGAACAGAGCTCGCCGCCTCATCGGCCGGCCCCGGCGGCTTTGCGCTCCTCGTCGCGCGCGTTCTCGAGGATGTTGCGTAGGCCATAGTTGCCTTCGTGGCACGCGTACTCGTAGAGCTCGCCTTCGGCGGTGTTCATGGTGTAGGCGGCCGTCCACGGCTGCGTCCATTGCGTGTCGTCGTCGAACGTGACCTGGAACGCGACGTTGTCGGGGCCCGTGCGCGTGTAGCGCTCGGTCACTTGAGGTTGGTCGTGGCGCCGCGAAACGGTGCCTTGCCGTTGAAGTTGCGCGTCTCGACGACGAGCGTGTCGCCTTCCCATCTGCCGCGCGACTCGCCCATGTAGCTGCGCACGTTGCTGAAGGGGCTGCCGTCGAGGGGCACGATGCGCGTTTCGTGCACCATCTCGTGCACGATCGCGACGTGGCTCGGGGCTTGCGCGATCCGGACGTTGTTGTTGTACAGCGTGGGCATCGGCGCACCCGCAGCGCCGCGCGTGATGCAGCGCTCGAGCAATGAGCGGTCCGCATAAGAATCCGCGCGCCCGCCAGGACGCGGCGGAGCGGCCGCCGCACCGGTAGCCGCGCGCGCGCGGTCCTGCCGAGCCTGCGCTTCGGGAGTCAAAGGCGGCAGCCGGCCGTTCGGTGGATCGACGATCAGCGACGTGCGACGCGACTCGTCGACGAGGCGGCCTGGATCCGTCAGGTATTCAGCATGCACGAGATTGGCGGGCCCGCTCAGGTCGGGCGGCTGCTCCATGCGGCGCGTCGCGCGGCCCTCGAGCTGCGCGATCTCCTCGTCCGTGTAGAACTCGCGGTCGGCGAGCTCGGGGCGCCGCTCGAGCGGCGTGATCGTGCGGTAGTCCCAAACGCCTTGTAGGTCGGGATGGCCCCAGGACGTGCGCGGGGCCGAGTAAGGTTCTGCTGCCGGAGCCGCTCCGGCCGTGGTTTGCGCCACGGTCGTGGATGAGGCGAGACCCGTCGCCGTCATCACGACCATCGAGAGCGCCGTGACTCGCGTTCTCATCTAGCTCCCCCAAAAAATTTTCGGCTCTGCGCGCTCGATCGTAGCACCGGCAGCGGCCGGATTCGTAATGGGGACTGGGGAGCCGCCGCACCCTATTTTGTTGAGAATGAGTTGCATTTACCGACACCCGAGTGATAATACGAACTACTCGCATTTGCATTCGGGAGAGAGCAGTGAGCGTCAAGGCTTCTCGAGGCGGGATTCGCAGCGTGGTCCGGGGGGCTTTACGCGCCGGAGCTTGGGTCGGAGCAGCGAGCTTGGCGGCCGGAGCCGTCCAAGCACAGCAAACGACAGCCCCGAGCTCGACGCGCAACGAGCAAGAACCTTCGGGCGAGGTCATCGAGGTCTTCGGTGAGCGGCTCGAGCACGGGTTCGGCACGCGATATACGGCGCCGCTTCTCGAGACGCCGCAGACGATCACGCTCGTGCCGCGCGAGATCATCGATCAGCAGAACCTGCTGACGATGCGCGACATTCTCGTCGACGCTGCCCGGCATTACCTTCACGGCCGGTGAGGGAGGCGGCGGTTACGGCGATGGCGTCAACCTGCGCGGCTACACCGCCAGCGAGCGACATCTCGACGGACGGCGTGCGCGACAGCGCGCAGTACAGCCGCACGGATCCATTCAACCTCGAGCAGCTCGAGCTCGTGTCCGGCGCAAACTCCGTCTATACGGGTGCAGGCTCGGTCGGCGGCTCGATCAATCTCGTGACGAAGGGGCCGCAGCGGCATGCGGGGACGGTCCTCGACATTGCGGGCGGCAGCGATTCCTACTGCTCGCGCGACGCTGGACTCGGAATGGGCAAGGTCGGCGAGGTCGCCGACGTGCGCTTGAACCTCATGACGCACCGCAACGACGTGCCGGGCCGCGATGTCGAGCGATTCGAGCGCTGGGGAGTCGCGCCTTCAGTCGCTTTCGGCGACGACGCGACACGCGTGTCACGCTCTCCTATGCTGCATCAGGAGGACGAGAACGTTCCGCAATACGGTGTGCCTTATGCGCTCGGCGCGTTCAACGACGGTCCGCTGCCCGGCGTGCCGACGAGCGCGTACTACGGCTACTCGAACCTCGATACCCAAGAGATCGGCGTCGACGCATTCACTACGATCGTGGATCACGACTTCAGCGAAGGCTTCTCGCTGCGCAACCTGACGCGGTGGCAGAAGGTCGAGCAGTACTCCTTCGTCGACCAGCCGCAAGGCGCATGGTGCGTCGAAACGGGCATGAACCCATGGACGGGCGTGGCTTGCGGCGCACCGGGCACGTTCGTGCCGAGCCGCAGCGGCACGGTTCGGGACACGGCGAACGAGATTCTCGTCAATCAAACGGACTTCACTCTCGAGTTTTCGACGGGCAACGTGCAGCACACGTTCGTCTCTGGATTCTCGCTCTCGAACGAGACCTACCATCGCGACAACGGCAACGGTCTGCGTAATCCGCTCGGGGCAACGCCGAATCCCGTCCTGCCGCCGATGAGCATCGAGAACCCCGACCACGTCTATACGGGGCCCGTCAATTTGATAGTCACGCAGCAGGCGGACGGTGAGGTCGACAACAAGGCGGCGTACGTTTTTGACCGCGTGCAGATCACGGAGCGGTTCGAGATCAACGCCGGGCTGCGTTACGAGAACAACGAAGCGTCGAGCGCACTCGCGGACATCACTACGCCGTATCCTGCGCCGCCGGCGGCACCCATTGTCGTACCGCGGCCGTTCGCCGAAAACGCGGACGACCTCGGGCTCGTACCGCATTGGCTTCGTGTTCAAGCCGAGCGCGAGCTCGAGTATCTACCTCGCGCACGGCAACTCGGAAACACCGTCGCAAACGTCCGTAAACGGCACCTGCGACGTCGTGACAAATTGCAACGTCGATCCCGAGGAAGCGGAGACCGTCGAGATCGGCGGCAAGTGGGAGTTTCAGGACGCATTGACGCTTGACGGCGGCTTTGTTCCGCAACGAGCGCAGCCAGTTCCGCGTGCCTTCGGGCGATCCCACGATTCCCGAGCAGCAGCTCGACGGCAACTCGCGCGTCGACGGCGTCGCGCTAGGCGCAGCGGGCGCAATCGGCATGAGGTGGTCAATCTTCGCCAACTACACGTATCTCGACAGCGAAGTCCTCCAGTCCATATCGGATCAGCTCGTGAGCGGCGGCGCGGTCGATATCCTGGCCGGCGATCCGTTGCCGAGCACGCCCGAGCACTCGGCAAGCGTATGGACGACGTTCCGCATATCGGATGCCTTCTCGATCGGCTACGGCGTGACGTATCAGGGCGAGTACACGTTTGCACGCGCGAGCGAGACGTCGGCTCTGTACTACACGCCGGATTACTTGGTGCACCGCGCTATGGCGACCTACGCGTTCAACGACAATCTCGCTTTGCAGGTGAACATCGACAACGTGACGGACGAGCTCTACTTCGAGCGCATACGCAACAACCAGACGAGCGGTTGGGCGACGCCGGGCGTGGAACGCTCGGGCGTGGTCAGCCTGACCTGGCGGCTGTAGTCGCGGCGGACGCCCGGCCCGCGCCGGGCGAGAACGTCCAACACCGAGGCGCGCGATGTTGATCCAAGTCCCCGAGGTGCTGAACGTCACCCAAGTGGCGGAGGTCCGGCAACTCATCGACCGCGCGGACTGGGTCGACGGCAATGTGACGAGCGGGCCGCAGGCTGCGCTCGCGAAGCGCAATCGTCAGCTCCCCGAAGACAGCAGCGCCGCAAAACGCGCCGGCGAGATCGTGCTCGACGCATTGGGCCGCAATCCGCTTTTCATCGCCGCGGCGCTGCCGGCCAAGGTCTGGCCGCCGCTCTTCAACCGCTATGGCGGCGGCGAAGAGTTCGGCCTGCATGTCGACAACGCCGTGCGCCTGAAGCGCGGCGGCGTCGAACGGTTGCGCAGCGATCTCGCCGCGACGCTGTTTCTTTGCGATGCGGGCAGCTACGAGGGCGGCGAGCTCACCGTCGAGGACACGTACGGCGCGCATGCCGTCAAGCTCGGGGCCGGCGATTTGATCCTGTATCCCGCTTCGAGCTTGCATCACGTGACGCCGGTGACGTCGGGCGAGCGCGTCGCGTCGTTCTTCTGGATCCAGAGCATGGTCCGCGACGAGGCGCAACGCCGCGTGCTGTTCGAGTTGGACGTCGCCGTCCAGCGTCTCGCGCGCGAGCTCGGCCAAGCGCACGCATCGGTCGTGTCGTTGACCGGGACGTATCACAATCTCCTCAGGATGTGGGCCGAGGTGTAGCGGCTCGCGACCGTCTGGCGGCCGTGCAATACTTGAGTGCAGCGGCAATTGCCGATGCAACGAGTAGCTCGGGGGAATCCATGTCCAGGGCGTTGAAGGCCTTTTCGCTCGCCGCCGTAGTATTGGCCGCGCCGGTCTCGGCGCATCACGGTTTCGGCCGGTTCGATCCCACGAAAGAGGTCACGCTGCAAGGCACGCTGACGGGAATCGACTTCGTCAATCCGCACGCTTATCTGTACTTCGATGCGATGGCGGCGGACGGTAAAGTGCAACCGATGCGCTGCGAGATGCGCGCGGCGACCGTGCTACGCCGCTCGGGCTGGTCGGAGGAAATGTTCGTCGCGGGCAAGCACGTCGAGGTCTCCGGCAACCCGCATCGCGACGACCCGGCCTCCTGCTACATCGAGACGCTGAAGCTCGACGACGCGACGTTCGAGCGCTACCAGCAGCTCACGACGGCGACGCAAGCGCGCGGCGATCGGCCCGCGCGCGCCGCGACGGGCGAGCCGAACATCTACGGCGATTGGGCGCAGGAGCAGTACTTGATTGCGCGGCCGCCGGAGGGCCGCGGCGGGCTCGTGCCGAAGAGCATGATTGCAGGCGTCGAGTCCGGGCAGATCGCATTCGCCGACGTGCCGAACGCCGGCTGGGGCGCGCGCCCCGTCACGTACACGCCGGCAGGCCAAGCAGCGTCAGACGAGCTGCGCGCGAAACCGCCGGAGGACAGCCCGCGAGCGCGCTGCGAGATCACGAGCATTCTGTTCGACTGGGTGTTCGACGGCCCGATCAACCGCATCACGAAAGCCACGGACGCGATCACGCTCGAGTACGGCCGCGGCCTGACGCGAACGATCCACATGAACATGACGAGCCATCCCGCGAGCGTCACGCCGAGCCGTGCCGGGCACTCGATCGGCCGCTGGGACGGCGACACGCTAGTCGTCGACACGGTCGGTTTCACGCCGGGCATCATCGCCGGCATGGTTGCGCACAGCGACAGGCTACACGTCGTCGAGCGTTTCACTCTCGATCCCACAACGGCGGCGTTGAAGCGCGACTACACGGCCGAGGATCCCGTGAACTTCACGGATCAGTACGCGGGCTCCGACACCGTGATGCCCGCCGACGCTCCGTACGCGGAGGACCGCTGCGAGGAGCTGACTTACCGCAACTACTCGCTCGAAGCGCTCGAGGGTAGGGAATAGAGGCACTCGCGCGCGGCGCTCATTCGCCGCGCGCGGTGATCGAAGCTCAGCGTGCCGGCTTGCGGACGATGAACATGAACTGGTCGACGTCGCGGCCTAAGCGCGGGTCCTCGACGGACAAGGTGTGATCGTCTGCCGTCGTTCGCAGGATGTCGGACTCCGTTACGATCTCGAAGCCAGCCTGCTCAATCCACGTCTTGACGTCGGACGGCAGCATGCGGTGCAGCTGCGCGTTGTTGGCCGTCGGCACGCCGACGTGGTCGATTATCGCGGCGCGGCCGCCGGGCTTCAGCGCGGCGAGGATTTCCCGGAGGTACGGGCCGGCGCGCTCGGCATTCATGTGATGCATGTTGAGCGCCGTGACCGCCGCATCGACGCTATTGGCCGGGATTTCGGCCACGTTGCCGAAGAACGCCTCCGTATTGCCGAGCGACGCCGCGAGGTCCTTCTGCGCCTGGCCATTCTCGCGCTGCAACGCACGCGGCCCGAACTGCGCGATGACCTTGCCGCTCGGGCCCGTGGCCGCCGACAGCACGCGCGTGAACCAGCCGCCGCCCGCGCCGACGTCGAGCAACGTCTGGCCTGCATCGACGTCGAGCAACTGCATCACTTGATAGGGGCGCCGCGCGCCGTCTCTGGCTCGATCCTCGAGAGGCCGCGAGTCGGCCGTCAGCTTGTCCATGAAGTCCGGAGCGACGTCGGCAAATGCGCCGGCCGTGGATCCGAGCGAGCAGAAAACGAGCGCCGCACGCAGAGTCAACGATTGAGTCATGACCAATCCCCCATGCTCGAAAGTGTGTGAGGGTCGAAGTATAGCGGCCGGCACTGCCGCGCTACGTTTAGAATGCTTGGCGCAATGCGCCTGTCACGCGAGCAATCGACGCCGGCCGCAACGGCCACGTTCGACCACACCGCCGCCACGCTGCGAGCGGGAGACGATGCCGCATCGTGCGCGGCGCTCTGCCGGAGGCTGAACGGCCTCATCGACACCAAGCTCGAAGCGCTCGAAGAAACCGGAGCGCGCGTCGCATGCGCGCCGGGTTGCGACTATTGCTGCCACTTGCGCGTCGAAGTGTTTGCTCACGAGGCGGCCGCGCTCTTGCATCACCTGCGCACGAAAGCTTCGGCCGAGGACGCCGCGCGGCTCGAGCGAAGAATTCGCGCCAACGCGCAGCGCGTCGACGCCCTGACCGTCGAGCAACACCGCTCGGCCGGCATCGCCTGCGCGTTCCTGCAGAACGGCGTTTGCAGCGCTCACGACCTGCGGCCGTCGGCATGTGCGGCCTATCACTCCGTGAGCCGCGCGCGCTGCGAGCACGCGTTTCGCAACCCTCAGCACATCGGCACCCCTCTCAATGCGCGCCCGGCGCTGCTCGAGCTGCAGGTCTTCGGCGCCGCGCAGATCGAAGCGACGAGCGCAGCGCGCACGGCGGCCGGTCTCACCGGCGGTCAGGCGGAGCTGCATCAAGCATTGCGCGCGCTGCTCGACGCCGATGCGGCGCGATGACCGTGTCGAGATGATCGAGCCAAGATGGTCGTTGTATAGTTCGAGCGCCTCGGCCGTATGAGCACGTCAACAAGAAAAGGCTGTGAACTTATGAGCTCCTGCGCACGACTCGCCGCGTTGGCCGCCGTTGCAGCGCTGCCCCTCGACCGGGCCCACGCGTTCACCGCAGAGCAAGCAGAGGCCGGGCTCGCGAGCTACACGCTGTCTTGCGCCGCGTGTCACGGCGCCGATCTGCGCACGTTGCCGACGGCGCCGCTGCAGGGAAATGAGTTCATCGCGAAATGGCGGACGCGCAGCACGAACGATCTGCTCGCGCAGATGCGCACGACGATGCCGCCCGAAAGCCCGGGCAGCCTCGGCGAGGACGCGTACCTAGGCCTCATGGCGTACATCCTGCAGCGCAACGGCAATGCGCCGAGCGACCAGCGGCTGCTCGCGGCCAGCGGCGAACCGATCGCAGCCGGCGTCGCTACAGCGGGCCCCGGCGGAGCCGCTGCCCCGCGGCCGACGGGCTTGCTCGTCCGCGGCACCGTCGAGAGCTTCGTGCCGCTCACGAACGATACGCTGCGCAACCCGGCACCGGGCGACTGGCCGATGATCCGCCGCGACTACAGCGCGTCGAGCTTCAGCCCCTTGAACGAGATCACAGCCGGCAACGTCGGGCAGCTGCAGCTCGCGTGGATTTGGCCGATGCGCGACGGCGGCACGAATCAGCCGGCGCCGCTCGCCTACCGCGGGACAATCTATCTGAATAACACCGACGGCGTCGTGCAGGCCATCGACGCGCGCGACGGCAGCCTGATCTGGGAGCACCGCATCGATACGGCGATCGCTTCGCGCGGTATCGCGCTATACGAGGACAAGGTGATCTTTCAGAGCGCTGGACGGCTCGTCGCGCTCAACGCGCGCACGGGCGAGCTCGAGTGGGACGTGCCGATGCAGGGCAGCCGCGCGAGCAGCAGCGGACCGCTCGTGGCGAACGGTCTCGTTCTCGAAGGAATGGGCGGCTGCCAGAGATACGAGGAGAGCAAGTGCTTCATCAGCGCGTATGACGCCGACACGGGCGAGCAGCGCTGGCGCTTCGTGACGATCGCGCTCGAAGGCGAGCCCGGCGGAGACAGCTGGGGCGACTTGCCGAACCTGTATCGTGCCGGCGGCGAGACGTGGATCACGGGCAGCTACGATCCCAGTCTGAATCTCACTTACTGGGGCGTCGCGCAAGCCAAGCCGTGGATGCCCGCGAGCCGCGGCATGGGCTCGCGCGACGTCGGGCTCTACACGAACTCGACGGTCGCGCTCGATGCGAGCACGGGCAAGCTCGCGTGGCACTACGCGCACGCGCCGGGCGAAGCGCTCGACCTCGACGTCGTGTTCGAGCGCGTGCTCGTCGACGCCGGCGACGAGCGATGGGTGCTGTCGGCGGGCAAGGACGGAGTCTTGTGGAAGCACGATCGGCGCGACGGCACGTACCTCGGCCACGTCGAGACGCTGTTCCAGAACGTCTGGGCGAGCTTCGATCGCGAGACGGGCACGCCGCGCTACCGCGACGACATCCTCGAGCATCGCGTCGGCGAGTGGGTCGACGGCTGCCCGAGCACGGAAGGCGGCAAGAACTGGCAGGCCATGAGCTTTCATCGGCCTTCGCGGCGGCTGATCATTCCGCTCTCGCAGAGCTGTATCTCGATCCGCGCGCAAGCAATCGCGCAGACGCCGGGAGGCGGCAGCGCCGGCGGCGCGGACCGGCGCTTCTACGAGATGCCCGGCAGCGACGGTAACATCGGTCGGCTCGCGGCGTTCGACGTCGACACGCTCGAGGAGGAATGGGCGATCGAGCAGCGCGCGCCGTTCTTGACGGCCGTGCTGTCGACGGCCGGCGGCGTGGCGTTCGTCGGCGATCTCGATCGCGTGTTCAAGGCCGTCGACGTGCGCACGGGCCGCATCCTCTGGCAGACTCGGCTAGCAACGTCGGTGCAGGGTTTTCCCGTGAGCTTCGAGGTCGAAGGCAAGCAATACATCGGCGTCACGACGGGCTTGGGCGGCGGCAGCCCGCGCCTCGTCCCGGATTTGATTGCGCCGGAGATCGATCCGCCCGCTCGCGGTCACGCGTTCTACGTATTCGCGTTGCCCTGAGCCGCGCCCGCTACGTATCATCTTCGCCCGGCCTCTGACCTGCCAGGAGCAGCGCAATGCCTTCGATCAAAGACATCTCGATCATCGACTCGAACACCGCCCAGGCGAAGACAGTCGAGCACGGGTTGGAGCGCACGCTGTGCAGCTCCGAGCTTTGCGGCTCGAAGAACTTGACCGTCTACAGGCGCACGATCGCAAAGGGCAAGCAGCTCGAGCTCGAGATGGCCAAGGCTTACCAACTGGTCTACGTCATGAACTCGCCGGCCAAAGCCACTGTCTCGTTCAACGGTCAAAGCCATGCGGTCGAGGAGGGCGCCGGCGTGCTGTTGGCTCCCGGTGAATCGGCGCGCTTCGAGGCGGCCGGCGGCGATCTCGATTTGCTGCACATGGTCGTGCCGAAACCGCCCGCGGCCGTCGAGGATGGCTTGCCCGGAGGTCCCGGCTATTTCTTCAACCGCAAGACGCTGCGCGGCTTGAGCGACGCGAGCGGCGGCCGCGTACGGCGGTTCTGTGCCGAATCGAGCGTACGTTTGCAGGACGGCAGCCGGCTGACTCAGACGAACGCGATCCAAGCCGGTGAGATGCACTACAACAACGGCGGCTCGTCGCCGTATCACTTGCACAAGGGCACGCCGGCGAACCCCGACGGCGCCGCGCATTGCTACATGACCTTCAAAGGGCGCGGCAAGGTCGAGGTTGGCGAGACTTCGCAAGAGATCGAGCCCGGCACGCTCGTGTACTTTCCGCCCGGCGTCCCGCACCGGCTGCGCGCGCACGGCGGCACGCTCGACTACTTCGAGATCCAGGCCTGGCGAAGCTTCAAGACGACGATCCTGAGCGAGGAGCCGCTCGGCTTGAAGTGGTACTACGAGCGCGAGAAACCGGGCGCTACGCTCGTGGAGTGGAACCAAAGCTAGAGGCATCTGGGTCGTCGGACTTCTCTATCTCCTTGATAGCCGATTGGCTATCATCCCCGCATGCCCGCCGGCGATGCTTCGTTTTTGCTGCGAACCGCGCGCACGCGCTCGGGCCTTTCTCAGCGGGCTCTTGCGAAGCGAGCAGGCACCTCGCAGTCGGTGGTTGCGAGGATTGAATCGGGCCATACCGATCCATCGTACGAAACGCTGCGCCGCCTGCTGCGTGCCGCCGGCTTCGAGTTGCAAGCGGAGGTGCAGCCCACTCTCGTGGGGCGATCACACATGCTCGACGATATCCGGCGGATTCTCCGGCTCACGCCGGAGCAGCGCCTGCTCGAGCTGCGCAATGCCGCACGACTGTTGGCGCATGCTCGACGCAGCGGAGCATGAGCTTGTTCGATCCCGAACGGCTGCTGAAGGCACTAGCGCGTCGTCGCGTTCGCTATGTGCTCGTGGGCGCGGTTGCCGCGCGTCTTCAAGGGTTTCCGCGCATGACCGCGGACACGGACATTTCGCCGGCTAGAGATCAGCAGAACTTGAAACGCCTGGCCGCCGCGCTGCGCGACCTCAAAGCCAAGGTATATACCGAGTCGGTACCTGAAGGTCTGGCGTTCGATTGCAGTGCCGAAACCCTTGGGAGGGCCGAAGTTTGGAAGCTCATCACGGCGGCGGGTCGCGTCGACATCCTGTTTGCGCCGAGCGGAACGACGGGCTTCGAGGGTCTCGAGCCGTCGTCAGTGCAGTTCACGGTGTTCGGCGTCGACGTTCGTGCAGCCAGCCTCGAAGACATACTGCGATCCAAGGAGGCCGCAGATCGGCCGCAGGATCGCGCCGATGCCGTCGTGCTGCGGGAGATGCTCCGCGCCAATCGATCGCGAACCTAACGCGGCTAACGCTCTTCGTTTTCTTTGTCTTTGGCCGTGAACACGAGATCCGGTGCGAGCATTTCCTGCTGCGGCGTCTCGGGCTCGGGACCGACCTGAGCCGTCGCCTGTCCGGAGCCGAGACCGGGCTTCTTCTCCGCCCAGCTTTCGTTGGCAATCAGCGCGTTGATCGTGCCGCCGCTGGTGTCGTCGTCAGAGGCGTCGATCGCGCCGCCGGCTGCGGCGTCCGAGGTGCCGATCGTGCCGCCGCGGGGCGCCTCGTCTGAGCCAAGCAACGCGCGTGCTTTGGTTTTGCTGGGTTGGCGAAAGCCGCCCTCCGCAATCTGTTTTCGCAACTGGTCGCGTTCTTTCTTCAGAACCTTGATCACGGTGAGCGCATCGTTCAACTCGCGTAGCGTGTGCTCGTGCCCGTCGCCAAGGTTCGCCAGAATCTCGTCTTTTTCGGCGAGCTCCGACTCGGTCGCCGCGCGCTTGTCGCGCGCCTCGGCGAGCTGCTTCGCATAACTCTTCTCGAGAATCTCGGTTTTGAACGTCGCCGCGTCGAGAGATTCGCGCAGCCGTGTTGCGAGCTCGCGCTGCTCCGCGAGCTCGCGCTCGAGCCTTTCGACCGCCGTGTCGCGAGCATCGGGCCCGGACTGCGAGGCTTCGCTGTCGCCGTCCGAGGACGCGTGCTGCGCAGATGATGGTTTCGAACGTTTCGCGAACATGGCGGCGCCGGTCGATGACGTCGTGCCAAGCGTAGTCGCGCAGGCAGGACGGCGGCGGGACGCGCATCACAGCGCGGCCGTGCTTACGTCGCGCCGGCGCTACGCTCGGCCGCAGCCTTGACCGGCGTCACAGGACCGGCTGTACTGAATTGCCCCGCCGTTCACGGCGGCCGACTTCGGAGAGTCGAATGACTGGAGCTCGCAAGGCGGTCCACATAGCGCTTTCGCTGGCTGCGCTCACGCTTGGCGTTTCGGATGCGTTCGCGCAATTGAAGCCGCCGCACATTCCAGGGTTACGCGGCGCGCCGTTCACCTCGATCAATCCTCCGCCCGATCTGCAGAGCTTTGGTCAAGGACCCGCTTGGGACGCGAAGCCGCCGCCCGGAGTCGAGGCCCTTCCGCGCGATCTCTTCACGAGCAAGGATTTCTATCAGGATCGCGACGAGTGGCTCAACCCGCTCTACTGGCGCTGCAACAGCCCGCGTCAGGTCGCCGATATGCGCAGCGGCGGCGCGGGCGCGGGAACGTCGGACCCACGCATCGGCGCGAATCCGCCCATCACGGCGCGATGGGGTGATTGCAGCAAGGACTGGCAGCGCGACAACATCGTGAGCCCTTACGAGTTCGCGACGGCCGCCGAGCACTACGCTGCGCTGAAAGCCGACGCGCGCAAACGCGGCGGACCCACGAAGCATGCTCACGGCTCGATGCCGAAGTGGGACGGCGTGTACGGCGAATACCTGCCCGAAGGTCGCCGCGTCTGGAACTACGGCCGTGCGACACAAGTGCCGACGTTCCTGTCGATCCTGACGCCCGAGTATCGAGAGCGCATGGTGCGCCAGCTCTATCACGAGGGCGTCAATGCCGCTCATCAATGGTCGGCGTCTTACTGCTGGCCCGAGGGATTCATGCGGCAATGGGCCACGGGCCCGAAGCCGCAGCGCATCATAGTGACGCCCGAGGTCGTCATGTTCGTCGGCAGCAGCAGCGGCAACATCGTGCGCGTCGCGCATCTCGACCGCGAGCTGCCGCTCGGCCAAGACATTCCGCAGTGGTACGGCGATACCGTCGCATTTTGGGACGGCGACGCGCTGATCATGCATACGTCGAACGTGCAAAGCTGGACTCAGCACACGACGTGGGAGTTCAGCTACGAGTTCGAGACGATCGAAATACTCACGCCGGCGCACGACGCGGCGGGCAAGTTGCTCGGCATCGATTGGGAGACCGTCATTTACGACCCCGAAGCGCTCGTCGAGCCCGTGCGCATTCTCTGGCACCGCAATTATCAGCAGAGCTGGAGCGAGGCCGGCAGGCTTGGCTGGGCCGAGTGCACGCGGGCGCTGTATCCGATCGACGGCTTCGCGACGCAAGTCGCGCCGGGACAGACGATCGAGTTCAAAGTGCCCGACATGTTCGACCGGCCGTGGGCGAAGATCTGGGAAGAGCACTTCGAGCAGGAAATGGACGCACCGAAGGAAGAGCTCGACCTCGGCTTCAAGTGAGCCGAAGCTTAAGTTAAGGAATCGCAGCGATGCATCGAGCACGAGACGTGACGGCGCGTATGAGAGCCATGTTGACGGCCGTAGTGGCGCTCGGCGCGTGGGCTCCGGCGAGCGCGCACCATTCGTACGCGATGTACGACGGCAGCATCTACAAAGTGTTCACAGGCGTCATCGTGCGCATCGTGCCGAACGCCGCGCACTTCGAGATGCACTTCGTGCCGCTCAACGAGAACCGCGACGCGCTCGTGCGCGACGACAAAGGCGAGCAGGTCGTTTGGGTCGTGCAAATGGAAAGCGCGGCCGAGGCGTTTCAGCACGGCATCACGCGCGACAGCTTCCCGCAAGGGACCGTGTTCAGCATGGGCGTGCATCCGCGCCGCGACGGCAAGCCGGCCGGCGATCGAGGCGACTCCGGGCTTTTCCAATGCCCGAAGGGCAAGGCGCCGGCGCCCGGGAAGCACTGCGACTCGGTCGAGGGCACGAAGACGTTCGGCGAGGGCGAGCTGCCGCCCCAAGGGCCTGTGAAGCGCTGAGTCAGATCTTTTGTATCACTGTAATAAAGCGTCACAAGTTATTGAAATCGGAGAATAAAAATGTCTAGGATTCGTGCCGTCTCGGCAGCCCTCGGCGTGTTCGCGACAGGCTTTCTGACGGGGCAGTTGTTCGACGGCGGTGACGCCGAGGCGCAAGGGCGCAAGGTGTTCGAGCTGCGCACCTATACCTCGCCCGACGGGCGACTCGACGATCTGCTCGCGCGCTTCCGCAACGACACGATGCGGATCTTCGACAAGCACGGCATGGAGAACGTCGGCTACTGGGTTCCCGCCGACGCACCGGCTTCCAGCAACACGCTGATCTATATCTTGGCGCACGACAGCCGTGACGCGGCCACGAAGAGCTGGGCCGCGTTTCGCGAAGATCCCGAGTGGCTCGCCGTGCGAGAGCGCACGCAGGCGAACGGGCCGATCACCACGAACGTCCAGTCCATGTTCCTCGAGTCGACGGACTTCTCGCCCATGAAGTAATCACCGGCTCGGCGCCGGGGAGGGTCGGATCATGCACCGCTCGTCGCGTTTTGCTCTCGCGCGAAATCTTGCATGTGTTGCCGCGCTCGGCTGCGTATCGGCGTTCTGGGCTGCGAATGCGCAGAATGCCGCGACCGATGCGGCGCGCTTCACGGGCGTCAGCCGCGCGCTGGAAGCGGAGGGTTGGCGCGTCTCGCACCGGTGGTTCGAGCCGGGCGCGCGCACGGCATGGCACCGGCATCCCGGCGGTCAGCTCCTGTTCGTCGACAAAGGGAGCGCGCGCGTTCAAGAGCGCGGCGGAACGCTGCGCGAGCTTGCGACCGGGGAGAGCCACTACTCGGGCCCCAACGTCGAGCATTGGCACGGCGCAACACCGGCCAGCGAATTCACGCAAGTCGCGCTCGGCCGAGGCGATACCGCCGAGACCGTCTGGCTCGAGAAAGTCAGCGACGAGCAATACTCGGGACGTTAGCGTTAAAATTTCCGCACCTAGTAGCCCGATTCGTCGCGAGATGCCGCTGTACGAATTCAAATGCCGCGCGTGCGGCCATCGGTTCGAAGAGCTCGTCCGGTTGGGCGAGACGCCGCAGTGCCCGAAGTGCGCTGATGCCGCGCCCGAGCGCTTGTTCTCCGCGTCGGCCGGCGTCATCACGGACCGCAGCCGTAAGCGCTCCGCGGGCGTTGCGCGCCGCGCTGCAGGCAAAGTCAAGCGCGAGAAGGACCACGCGCAGGCTCAGTACGAGCGCAACTACATCAAGGAACACTCCGAAGGCGGCTGACGAGCTCGTTGCGTCTGCCGGCCTGCCGCGGCGCTCTCGATTCGCGCGGCCGCCGCACCTTTGCCATGAAATCGTCGCGCCTCCTGCCACTGATCGTCGCCGTTGCCTTGTTCGTCGAGAACATGGACTCGACGGTGCTCTCGACCTCGCTGCCGGCGATCGCGGCGGACCTCGCGACGGACCCGATCGCGCTGAAGCTCGCGTTGACGACGTATCTGCTTGCGCTCGCGGTCTTCATCCCCGTCAGCGGCTGGGTCGCCGATCGTTTCGGTGCGCGCGCAACGTTCGTGTCGGCGATTGCGGTGTTCCTTGTGGGCTCGATCGGCTGCGCGATGAGCGGCTCGCTCGGCGAGCTCGTCGCGGGCCGGTTCGTGCAGGGCATGGGCGGCGCAATGATGGTGCCGGTCGGGCGCCTCGTGCTGCTGCGGGCGATACCGAAGTCGGAGATCGTGCAGGCACTCTCCTGGGTCACAATTCCGGCGCTCGTCGGTCCCATGGTCGGGCCGCCGCTCGGCGGCTTCATCACGACCTATTTCGACTGGCGCTGGATCTTCGTGATCAACCTGCCGATCGGCGCAATCGGCATGTTGCTCGCTCTCAAGTTCATCCCGAACGCCCGCGAGACGCCGCCGCCGCTCGACTGGCTCGGCTTTGCACTCGCGGGCGGCGGGCTCGGCGCCGCGATGTTCGGCTTTTCGACGCTCGGCCAGCACCTCGTGCCCGTCGAGCTCGCCGCCGCTTCGCTCGTGCTCGGCCTCGCGGCGCTCGCCGGTTACGTCGTGCACGAGCGCCGCCACGAGCATGCGCTGCTCGACCTCGACTTGTTCCGGCTCGCGACGTATCGCGCCGGCGTCGTCGGCGGCTCGCTGTTTCGCATCGGCATCGGCGCGACGCCGTTCCTATTGCCGCTAATGCTGCAGCTCGGCTTCGGCCTGAGCCCCGTCGAGTCGGGTCTCCTGACGTTCGTCTCGGCGATGGGCGCCATCTTCATGAAGACGCTCGCCGCGCGCGTCTTGAAGGCCGTCGGTTTCCGTCGCGTGCTGCTCTGGAACGCGCTGCTCGCGTCGGCAATCCTGTGCGCATTCGGGCTGTTCAGGCCCGCGACGCCCGAGCTCGTCATCATCGCGACGCTGCTCGTCAGCGGCTGTTGCCGTTCGCTGCAGTTCACGAGCTTGAACGCGATCAGCTACGCGGACGTCGACTCGAAGCTCATGGCGCAAGCGAGCAGCTTGTCCGGGATGCTGCAGCAGCTCGCGCTGAGCCTCGGAGTCGCAATCGGTGGTTACTCGCTCGAGATTCTCGGCGCGTTCGCGGACCGGCCCGCGACGGCGTTGCCGAACTTTTACTGGTCGTTCGTCGTCGTCGGGGTGATCTCGGCGAGCTCTGCGTGGTGGGCGTGGCGGTTGCCGCGCAACGCCGGCGCCGAAATGGCGGGGCGGACGCGCGCGGCGCGCGAAGCCGCCGATCCGAGCACCGCGGAGCTGCCGGCGGGCTGATCCGCAAGTCCACGCCGGGCCGCGTTCGTGAGCGTCGGCGGGCGCGGCTGTGACAGAGCCGTAACAAACCCACTACACTCCGCGCTCGAACCGGAAGCTGCCGGAAAAGAACAATGAATTTCATCTCCCGTCTCATGCCTCGAGAGGGGCGTTTCTTCAGTCTGTTCGACAGCCACGCGAAGCTCATCGTCGATGGTGCTCTGGCGCTCGTCGACGTCTTGCGCGATTACGAGGTCGCGAAGGATCGCGCGGCGGGCATCAAGCTCATCGAAGATGTCGAGCACGCGGCCGACCGAATCACGCACGAGACCGTGCAGCTGCTGCACACCACGTTCATCACGCCGTTCGATCGCGACGACATCCACCGGCTCATCTCGCGCATGGATGACGTGCTGGATCTGATCCAAGACACCGCCGAGACGTTGGTGCTCTACGACATTCAGAAGGTGACGCCCGAGGCAACGCAGCTCGCGGAATTGGTGCTGCGCTGCGCCGAGCGCGTGCAAGCCGCCGTGAAGCTATTGGTGTCGATGGCCGACGCGAAGGCGATGCTCGAGATCTGCCAGGAGATCGATAAGCTGGAATCGGAAGCCGACAAGGTAATGCGGGGCGCTGTTTCGCAGTTGTTCCGCGTCGAGACCGACACTCGCCAGCTGATCAAGCTGAAGGCTGTCTACGAAGCGCTCGAGTCGGCCACCGACAAGTGCCAGGACGTCGCGAACGTCATCGAAAGCGTCGTGCTCGAGAACTCCTGACCGACGCGGACTTGCGACGCATGGATCTCGTACAGGTCTCTATGACGCTGGTGCTGCTGGTGCTGCTCGCGCTGGTGTTCGACTTCTTGAACGGCTTCCACGACGCGGCGAACTCCATCGCGACGGTCGTTTCCACTGGCGTGCTCAAGCCTTGGCAGGCGGTGCTCTGGGCGGCGTTGTTCAACGTTCTCGCGTGGGCGTTCTTCGAGCTGGCCGTGGCCGCAACGGTGGGCAAGGGAATCATCGATCCTGCCTTCGTCGACAGCCGGGTGATTTTCGGCGCGCTGATCGGCGCCATCTCCTGGAACCTCATCACCTGGTATTACGGAATTCCGTCGAGCTCGTCGCACGCGCTGATCGGCGGGTTGATCGGCGCGGCGCTGGCGAAGTCCGGTCCCGCGCCGCTGCTGTGGCCGGGAATCCTCAAGACGGCGTCATTTATCTTCGTCGCGCCGCTGCTCGGCATGGCGCTCGGCGCGCTGCTCATGCTGATCGTGTCCTGGGTCTTCTTCAGGCAGACGCCGCGGCGCGTCGACCGCTGGTTTCGGCGGCTGCAGCTCGTTTCTTCGGCGGCGTACAGCTTGGGACACGGCGGCAACGACGCGCAGAAGACGATGGGCATCATCTGGCTGTTGTTGATTGCGAACGGCATCACCGGCGAGGATCGGCTGCCCACCTGGGTCGTGATGAGCTGCTTCCTGGCGATCGGCCTCGGCACGATGTTCGGCGGCTGGCGCATCGTGAAGACGATGGGTCAACGCATCACGAAGCTGAAGCCGGCCGGCGGATTCGCCGCCGAAACTGCCGGCTCGATCACCTTGTTCATGGCGACGTACTTCGGCATTCCCGTGTCCACGACGCACACGATCACGGGCGCGATCATGGGTGTGGGTACGACAAGAGGCACGTCAGCCGTGCGCTGGGGCGTCGCGGGCAACATCGTTGTCGCGTGGATCGTCACGATCCCGGCGTCGGCCGCCATCGCCGCCCTGGCATGGTGGATCGGCGGCGTGTTCTTCTAAGTCAGCAGCCAGCCGCCGTCGATGACGAGGTTGATGCCGTTGACGCCGCGGTTCGTGAACAGGAAATCGACGGCGCCGACGACGTCCTCGGTGGTCGCGAGACGGCCGCCCGGCGTGCGTTTCTCGATGTTCGCGACGGCTTCCTTCTTGTCGGCCCACGCCGGCGTGTCGGAAATGATGCCGGGGTGAATCGCGTTGAACCGCACCGGCGCGAGCTCGACGGCCAGCGTTCGGATCAAGCTGCTGACGGCGCCGTTGACCGTCGTGATCGAGGTCGAGCCCGGATACGGCCGCTCGCTCGCGAGGCCGCCGAACAGCACCGCGGACGCGCCCGCGCCCATGCGCGGAAACAGCGTGTGCGCGACCTCGGTGTAGCCGATCAGCTTCAGCGTGACGATCTTGCGTGCGCGCTCGACGTTGTAGTCGCGCGCGCTGTTGTAGTCGCGGTCGACGGCGACGAGCGCGAGATGATCGACGTGGCCCAGGCTCGCAAGCTTGGCGTCGATCGTCTCGGGCTCCGAGATGTCGACGGCGAGGCCGCGCGTCTTGCCGCCGATGTCCTTCGCCACGCCGTTCGTGCGCTCCTCGTCGCGGCCCGTGATGACGACGTCGCAGCCTTTGTCTGCGTAGAACTGCGCGATCGCGTGGCCGATGCCGCCCGTGCCGCCGATGACGACGACACTCTTGCTCGATCCGACGTTGCTCATTGCGCGCTCCCTTGCCGTTTCATTTGCTCGGCGACGTACTCCCAATCGCGCGACCAGCGATAGGAGTTGCGCGCCGGCGGTTGCGGCGATTGCGTTTCGAGCCAGCGTACTGTCGTGTTGCTGCGATTGTAGAACGCGTGCGTGCAGCCGACGCCTGCCCAGAGGAAGTCGCCGGGCTTCATGAGGTACTTCTCGTCGTCGGCCCAAGCCTCGACCTCGCCGTGCATGATGTAGTACGCCTCCTCGAGCGGATGGTCGTGCGGGTGCGCATTGGCATTCGGCTCGTACTCGACCATGAACATCGTGTGCAGCGCGGCATCGAGCCGCTGATCGACGAGCATCTTCAGCGAGATGCCGCTGTAGACGAGCAGCGCCGTCGCCATGCTCGCCGACACCTTCGCGGCGTCCTTCTTGAGGCCCGTGCGCACGGAATCGATGTTGATGTCGTCCTCGCCCATCTTGAACAGGTGCCGCGAGGAAACGTCGCGGATGTCGAAATCCTCGATGGCGACAGCGGGTGGCCGTCCGAGGAAGTAGGTGCCTTCGGCGAAGTTCTCGCCCTTCGGGCACGGAGCATTCATGTCGATCCAGCGCGCGGTGCCGCTCGTAGGGCCGAGCCACGCATTCTTGATCCCGACGGGAATCAACCCGCAGGCGCCCGGCGACAGGCGATAGCCGCGGCCGTCGAGAATCAAAGTCGGGTTGCCGGCGAGAACGAAAAAGCTCTTCTCGAACGATTGCAGGTGCGTGTCGACGTGGCCGCCGGCATCGAGCTCGGCGAGGCCCCAGCCGGTATGCACGGCACCGACGGAGCGATCCGACAATGCAAAGCGCCGGTAGCCGGCAGAATGTTGCGGAAACGCAGGTCTTGGTTTGACGTCGGCCGCCCGAACGAAGTGATGCAGCATGTAGATCTCCCGGTGATTCACCGAGTCTTGCGTCGAACGGGCATTGTAATACGGTACGATCGTGGGCAACGAAGGCGCTCGATGGGGATCGCGATGAAACGCTGCGAATGGTTGCTTGCCGTACTGAGCTGTTCAGGGCTCGCGCCGTTAGCGGCGCACGCGCAACCCGGCCCGCTCTGGCAATCGACTTCGTACAAGGGGCAGGAAATAGGCAAGCTGACCGGCGACGTGTACTACGCGCGAACCGACGACTATGTCTCGGCCTTCATGGTCACCTCGGACGGCATCGTGCTCGTCGAGCCCGTCGGCCCGCAGCACGCAGCGTGGCTCAAAGGCGAGCTCGCGCGGCGCTTCGATGTGCCCGTGAAGTACGTGATCTACAGTCACTCGCACGGCGATCATGCGTCGGGCGCGGCCGTGTTCGCCGACACGGCGCGCATCATCGGCCACGAAGCGCTGCTCGGCCTGCTGGCGCTGCCGCCGGCTTCCACGCCGCTGCCGCCGAACCTTCGCGCGCAGGACGGCAACGGCAACGGGCGCATCGAACGCGGCGAAGCGCAAGCCCTCGCAGCGTCGTTCGATTTCTACGACGCCGACGGAGACGGCGCGTTGAGCGGTGCCGAAGCCGGGCGCGGGCCGCTGAAGCACGTAGCACCCCCCGATCTCACCTACACCACGCAGGTCAACATCACGCTCGGCGGCAAGCGCGTCGAGGTCATTCCGATCCCGACCGACCACGCGCCCGACAATACGGTCGTCCGGTTCGTCGACGGTAGCAACGTGGTGTTCGCGTCAGACTGGATCACGAACGGCCGTGTGCCGTTCGGCGCGAACGTCACGATGCAGAGCGAGCTCGAGAAGATCCGCCGCGTCGAGGCGCTCGACTTCGAGCACTTCGTTTGTAGCCACGGCCGCCTCGGCACGAAAGCCGACGTGTCGGCAAATCTTCGGTATCGAGAAGGCGTCGCATTGGCCGTGCGCGAAGCGATCGCTGCCGGCAAGACGCTCGAGCAGGCACGTGACTCCGTGCTGATGAGCGATTACGCCGACTGGGAGTTCTACGAGCAGCAGCGGCCGCAGAACGTCGCCGGTGCGTATCGCTTGCAGACGGCGAGCCGCGGACCGCAATAATATTGACACTCTCGGCCGGCGCCCATACCGTCATCGGATCAGGCTTTAAGAACGGAGTCTCGATATGCGAATGTCGAGAATCGTAGTGCCGCTTGGTGCGGCAATCGGAGCGCTGCTCCATCCCGTCAGCGAGTCTGCGGCACAGGTGCCGGGGTTGTACTCGCTGCCGCAGTCCGACTTCGTCTGGAATTGGGGCACGACCGACCTCGAGCGGCGGCGTGGCTCGGCCGACATCGAGGTCAACGGCGGCGAGGCGCAGTTTCGTTGCGAGCTCAGCGCGCAGATGCGTCCTTCGAGCACGATGACGGAAACGGAGCTCAACCAGCTCGAGCAAGATCTCACGACGCGCCTCGATTTCATCTATGCGACGAGCGAGGCGATGAATTATCTAGAGAACCAACGCGTGCTCGAGTGGGCGGTGCTCGACTGCAAGAAGTTTCAAGCGGCCGAGAAGACGCCCGAAGAAAAAGCGACGCGCGAGCAAGAAGCGCGCGACAAAATGTTGCGCGAGCTCGAGCGGCGGCGTGAGCGTGCGCAGCGCGACGCAGAGTAGCCGCTCGCCGCGATGAGCACTCCCGCGGTGCTGCTAGGCGACGAGGGCATGGATGCCCGAGGTAGAACAACGCAGGCGAGGGCAGGGATGCCCGAGGTAGGGCAATGCAGGGAGCAATTGCCGGGAGCAGTTGTCGACGACGCCGCGCTTCGCTTCGACGTCTTGCCGCCATTGTCGCTCTACGTGCACTTGCCTTGGTGCGTTCGCAAGTGCCCGTACTGCGACTTCAACTCGTACGAAGCGCGCGGGGCATTGCCGGACGCCGAGTACGTCGGCGCGCTGCTGCGTGACCTGCGTACGGAGCTGTCGCTCGCGCAAGATCGGCCGATCGAGACGATCTTCCTCGGCGGCGGCACTCCGAGTCTCTTCTCGGGCGCGGCGATCGCGCAGCTGCTCGACGGCTTGCGAGCCGAGGCTGTGCTCGCCACCGATGTCGAGATCACGCTCGAAGCGAATCCCGGGGCGGTCGATGCGGCGAGCTTCGCTGCGTTCCGAGAAGCCGGCGTCAATCGCTTGTCGATCGGCATTCAGAGCTTTCGCGACGAGCAGCTTCGCGCTCTCGGCCGTGTGCACGACTCGGCCGAAGCAGAGGCGGCCGTCGCAACGGCCCGCGCCGCGGGCTTCGACGACATCAATCTCGACCTGATGTACGGCTTGCCCGGCGACGACGCTGTCGGCGCTGCCGCGGATCTCGAGCGCGCGCTCGCGCTCGCGCCGTCGCACCTCTCTTGGTATCAACTGACGCTCGAGCCCAACACGGCATTCGAGCGCCGCCCGCCCGTGTTGCCCGGCGACGACGCCGTCGCGGCGATCGAGGAGCGCGGCCGCGCCTTGCTCGGAACTCACGGCTACGAGCGCTACGAGATCTCCGCTTACGCGCGAAGCGGCCGTCGCTGCCGGCACAACTTGAACTACTGGCAATACGGCGACTACCTAGGCATTGGCGCCGGCGCACACGGCAAGGTCACGTTGCCTGCCGACAACGAGATCGCGCGCCGCGAGAAAACGCGCAACCCGCGCACCTATCTGCAGCGAGCGGGTACGGCGCAAGCGGCGGGCGAGCAGCGCGTCGCGACTCGCGCGCAGGCGGCGCTCGAGTTCCTGATGAACGCGTTGCGCGTGCTCGACGGCGCATCCGTTACCGCGTTCGAGGCGCGAGCGGGGCAGCCCGCGGCGGCCATCGGCGCGGCTCGCGCCGCCGCGATCGCGCGCGGCTGGCTTGGCGCCGAGGCTGACCGGCTGCGCGCTACGCCGGCCGGGCTCGAGCGGTTGAATCGGTTGCTCGAGCTGTTCGCGTGACTGCAGGCGGTGCCGCGGCCGCTCTTGCTAGACTCGAACGACGTCCAAAAGGGGAACGGCCATGGCTTTGAAACACTGGCTTGGCGGCACGCTCGTCGCGGCGGCGCTCGCAATGTCGAGCTGCGAGATGGAGCGCGCGCAGCCCGCGCCGGCGGCGGCGCCCCGCATCTACGTCTTCGAGAACGGCACGATCAACGGGCTCGATCCCGCGCTGTTCAACTTCCGGCGCGAGGAGCTGAAGCAGGTCGACTTCGTGAACATGGCCTATCTGATCGTGCACCCAACCGGCACGCTGATGTTCGACGCGGGCGCTGTTCCGGACAGCCACTTCAAGGGCGACGGCAGCCCCGTTGTCGAAGGTGTCGTGACGGCCACGAAGCCGCTGTTGCCGCAGCTCGCTGCCGCGGGTTACTCGCCGAGCGACGTCACGTACTTCGCGCTGTCGCACTTTCACTCGGACCACACGGGTAATGCGAACGAGTTCGCGCAAGCGACCTGGATCGTGCAAGAGGCCGAGCGCGATTACATGTTCGCAGACAACCCGCAGGGCATCATCCAGCCGGCGACGTATGCGGCGCTGCGCAATGCGCAGACGAAGCTCTTGAACGACGAGGACTTCGACGTCTTCGGCGACGGCTCCGTCGTCGTGATGGCGACTCCGGGCCACACGCCGGGTCACCAAGTCGTGGCCGTGAAGCTTGCGAACCGCGGCACCGTCGTTCTCGCCGGCGATCTCTATCACTATCCCGAGGAACGCACGACGGGTCGCGTTCCGACGTTCGAGTCCGACCCGGAGCAATCGAAGGTCTCGCGCGCGCGCATCGAAAAGTACCTCGAGGACAACGACGCGGAGCTCTGGATCGAGCACGACATCGCCACGCACGCAGCGCTGCCGAAGGCGCCGCAATACGTCGATTAGCCGCGATGCCGACCGTCGAAGAGCACTACAGCCGGCTGCTCGCGGACGTCTACTCCTGGATGTATGGGGGGTGGGACGCCGCGCTCGCGCGTTACACGGAGTTCTTCCAATCGCGCGGCATAGCGCCGCGTGGCAGCAAGCGCGCGATCGATCTCGGCGCTGGTTGCGGCTTCCAAGCGATTCCGCTCGCGCGGCTCGGCTTCTCGGTCACGGCGATCGACCTCGACCGTAAGCTTTTGGCCGAGCTCGAGCGACACAAGGGCGGCGAAGACATCGAGATCGTCTGCGCGGACATCCTGGAGTTTCGCCGGCACGCGCCGAAGTCGGCCGAGCTCATCGTCTGCATGGTCGACACGTTGCTGCATCTCGAGTCGCAGACCGCCGTGACGCGGCTCGCGGCCGACATGTTCGCGGCGCTCGAGCCCGGCGGCACGTTCATCGCGACGTTTCGCGACTTCACCGTGGAGACGAAAGAGCTCGAACGCTTCATCCCCGTGCGCAGCGACGACAAGACGGTGTTCACGTGCTTCCTCGAGTTCGAGCCCGAGACGGTCAAAGTGCACGACCTCATTCATCGGCGTGTCGACGGCCGCTGGGAGTTCGCGAAGAGCTTCTACCGCAAGCTGCGGTTGCCGACGGGCTGGGTCGTCACGACGCTGCTCGACGCGGGTTTCGCAGACGTCGACACGGACCTCGACCGCGGCCTCGTCGTGGTGACTGCGAAGAAGTAGGATGATCCGGCGGCACTCAGCGAAAGGGGGCGAGCATGCGTAGTCCAACGATCTTCTTGGCCGGTCTGGCGTTGCTGGCCGGCGCGGCCGCGGCGCAGGAACCGAGCCGCGTCACGGCGACGGAGGACATGGTCGAATCGGCAAGCGCGCTGCTTGCGACCGTCGCGGGTGGCCCCGGCGGCACGGAGACGCTGCTCGGCTTCGACAAGGGCAAGAACCTCGCGCTCGCGCTCGACGACGAAGCGCGCGGCGACTGGGCCTATTGGCCGACGGAGCGCGTCGGCGTGCCGCTCGATCTGATGACGGGGGAGCAACGGCGGCTGACACACCGGCTGTTGACGTCGCTGCTGAGCGCGCGCGGCTATCTCAAGGTCGTGCAAATCATGCAGCTCGAGCAGATCTTGGGAATGCTCGACACGGCGGGCTTGCCGCGCGGTGTCGGCCATTACGAGGTCGTGCTGTTCGGCAAGCCGTCGTTGACGGAGGCGTGGTCGTGGCGCTTCGAAGGTCACCACGTGTCGTTGAATGTCGCCGTCGCGCCGGCCGGCGTCAGCGTGACGCCGTCGTTCTTCGGCTCGAACCCGGCCGAGGTCCGCAGCGGCCCGTTGACGGGATTTCGCGTGCTCGGCGCCGAGGAGGATCTCGCGCGCGAGCTCGTGACGTCGCTGACGCCCGCGCAACGCGGTAAGGCCGTCGTCTCGGCCGAGGCTCCGCGCGACATCTTCACGGGCAACATCAACAAGCCCGCGGACCAATGGGAAGCGTGGCGGGACACGCTGCAGGTCGCCGGTATCCCGGTCGCCGAGCTCAACGAGGTTCAGCAGCACTGGGTGCGGCGCATTCTCGACGAGGTCGTCGGTGTGTACCGGCCCGAGCTCTCGGCCGACTTCCTGAGCGCGATCGATGCGAAACGCCTCAGCTTCGCCTGGATGGGTGCGACGGAGCGCGGCGCGCCGCATTACTTCAGGCTGCAGGGCGCCGATTTCGTGTTCGAGTACGACAACGTTCAAGACAACGGCAACCACGTGCACTCGGTGTGGCGCAGCAAGTCCGAGGACTTCGGCATGAAGTTGCTCGGCGAGCACTACCGCCTATCGCACGTGCGCGCGGAGTAAGCACTACGATGTTGTCCCTGGCGCTCGCAGCCTGGGTGGCCGGCCAAGGGGAGGCGCTGCAGATGAGCTACCCTGCCGAGCCCGGCCTCGCAGGCGTGACGGTGCGCTGGAGCGGTCATGCAGTGCCTTTCACGCCGAGCGGCGATCGCTGGCTCGCGACCGTCGGAGTCGATCTCGATTCGCGGCCCGGCGACCACGCAGTCGACGTCACGTTCGCGTACGAGGACGGCCGCACGCGCGTCGTGCGCGAGCCCGTCTTGGTCAACGCGGGCGAGTATCCGACGACGGAGCTGCAAGTCGAAGAGCGCTTCGTCGAGCTGTCGCCCGAGGACCAGGCGCGCGCGGACCGCGAGGCCGCCGAGACGAGCGCGATCTACGACACGTTCACGCCGGAGCGCTACTGGAGCGAGCCGTTCCAGGTGCCGGTCCGCGGCGCGAAGGACGGCCGCAATTTCGGCCACCGGCGCGTGTTCAACGGCCAGCCGCGAGCCCCGCATTCGGGGGCGGATCTGCGCGCCACGACGGGAACGCCGATCTACGCGGCGAACCGCGGCCGCGTAATGCTCGCGAAGGATCTGTTCTTCAGCGGCAACGCCGTTTACATCGACCATGGCCACGGCCTCTTCACGACCTACCTGCACCTGTCGCGGATCGACATCGCCGTCGGCGAAATGGTGGAGCAGGGCCAGCAGCTCGGCCTGGCCGGGGCGACGGGGCGCGTCACGGGGGCGCACCTCCACTGGGGCGTACGGCTCGTCGATGCCCGCGTCGACCCGTTTTCGTTGCTTCGAATAGGGACGCAGTAGCGGCAACGCCGTGAGCAACCAACCCGGGCGCAACGATCCGTGTCCCTGTGGCAGTGGCAAGAAATACAAGCATTGCTGCGCCTCCAAAGGCGACCGCCTGCCGTTCGCCACCCGCGTTTGGTTCGCCCTGATCGGCGTGATGCTTCTGATCGGGGCATGGTTGGCCCTGACGCAGGTCAATTTGCGTTAGCGGCGACCGCCTACCGCCCGGTAGGGCTTTTCTGCTAGGATGCCTGCGGTTTTTGGAGCAACGGCTCTGAAGGCAAGAGGCCCCGTACGGGGCTTTTTGTTTTCGCCTCACCGCCCGCGCGATGAGCGCTCGCGGCGGTGGGGGGCACGCAGCGTAATGGGCCGTAGGGCCCATTTTTGTTGGTGCGCGTAACGGTCGGAACAGATGGCTGAGGCGGTCGACAAAGAGCGTTTGTTCGAGCTGCTCGAGCCTCCCGTCGCGGCGATGGGGTTCGAGCTCGCCGATCTCGATGCGCATTTCGGCCGGCGCGGCCTCCTGCGGTTGTTCATCGACCGCGAGGGAGGCGTGACGCTCGATGACTGTCAGCGTGTCAGCGAGCAGATCGGCGCATGGCTCGACGTCGAGGATCCGCTGCCGGGCAGCTACGTGCTCGAAGTGTCGTCGCCGGGTTTCGATCGGCGGCTGCGCAAGCTGGCGCACTTCGAGCGGTTCAGTGGGGAGCAGGCGAAGATCGAGTTGAGGGATGCACGCGATGGCCGACGGCGGTTCACGGGTCGGCTCGCAGGCGTGGAAGGCAGCGAGGTGCTGCTCGAGGTAGATGGCGAGCTAACGCGTTTACCTTTTGACGATATTGCAGTGGCGCGGTTGGCGCCCTCGTAACGCAAGGTCGGTGACGAGATGAGTAAAGAGATTCTGTTGGTAGTGGATGCCGTCTCGAACGAGAAGGGCGTCGAGAAGTCGGTCATCTTCGAAGCCATCGAGGCAGCACTCGCGTCTGCCACGAGGAAGCGCTACGGCGACGACATCGACGTCCGCGTCTCAATCGATCGCACGACGGGCAGCTACGAGACGTTCCGCCGCTGGAAGGTATTCGCCGACGACTCGAAGGAGCTCGAGGAGCCGGCCCGTGAGCTGCGGCTCGAGGACGCGCTCGACGTCGATCCGAAAGCCGAAGTCGGCGGCTTCGTAGAGCAGCCCATGGAGTCCGTGGAGTTCGGCCGCATTGCGGCGCAGACCGCGAAACAAGTCATCGTGCAGAAGGTGCGCGAAGCGGAGCGCGAGCAGGTCGTCGAAGCGTACAAGAGCCGCGCCGGCGACCTCGTGAGCGGTATCGTCAAACGCGTCGACCGCAACGGCGCGTACGTGGACTTGGGAGGCAACGCCGAGGGCTTCATTCCCCGAGAGGACCTTATCCCGCGCGAGCCGATAAAGCCTCAGGATCGCATCAAGAGCATGCTGCGCGAGGTTCGACCCGAGCCGCGAGGCCCGCAGCTGTTTCTGACGCGCACCCAGCCCAAATTCCTGATCGAGCTATTCAAGATCGAGGTGCCCGAAGTCGGCCAAGGCCTCATCGAGATCCTGGGCGCGGCTCGCGATCCTGGGTTGCGAGCGAAGATCGCCGTTCGCAGTCATGACAAGCGCATCGATCCCGTCGGCGCCTGCGTCGGCATGCGCGGCTCGCGAGTGCAAGCGGTATCGAACGAGCTGGCCGGCGAGCGCGTCGACATCATTCTCTACGACGAGAATCCCGCGCAGTTCGTCATCAACGCGATGTCGCCGGCCGAGGTGCTGTCGATCGTCGTCGATGAGGACACCCACACGATGGATCTCGCCGTCGACGAGGAGAAGCTGTCGCAGGCCATTGGGCGCGGCGGCCAGAACATTCGTCTCGCGAGCGAGCTGACGGGCTGGCAATTGAACGTCATGACCGAGTCGGCGGCCGAGGAGAAGAGCGACAAGGAAGCGCGCTCTCTCGTCGAGAATTTCATGAAGGAGCTCGACGTCGACGAGGACGTAGCCAACATCCTCGTGCAGGAAGGCTTCTCGTCGCTCGAGGAGATCGCGTACGTCCCGGCGGGCGAGTTCAACGGCATCGAGGAGTTCACGCCGGAGATCGTCAACGAGCTGCGCTCGCGCGCGCGCGACGTGCTGATCACGCAAGCGCTCGTCAGCGAGGAAGTCATCGATCAGGCGGAGCCGGCCGAGGACCTCCTGAGCCTCGAAGGCATGGACAAGACGCTTGCTCTCGAGCTCGCGAGCCGCGGTGTCGTGACGCGCGAGGATCTCGCCGAACAGGCCGTCGACGATTTGTCCGAGATCGCCGGGCTCGACGCGGAGCGGGCGGCGAAGCTCATCATGGCCGCGCGCGCACATTGGTTCGCGCAAGAGCCGCAAGCAACGAACGTCTGAGGTAGGTGCGCATGGCGGAAGTCACGGTCGCGGATTTCGCGAAGGTACTGAAGGTCCCGGTCGACCGGCTCATCGAGCAGCTCGACGAGGCCGGCATCAGGGTTGGCGGGCCGAACGACGTCATCAGCGAGGACGCGAAGCTCGAGCTGTTGACGCACCTCAAGAAGAACCACGGCCGTCAGGATGCCGCGGACTCCGCGCCGCGCCGCATCACGCTGAACCGCAAATCGTCGAGCGAGCTCAAGCTCGCGAGTGGTCAAGGCCGCGCGCGAACGATCAACGTCGAGGTGCGCCAGAAGCGCACGTACATCAAGCGCGACGTGCTCGAAGAGCAGGCGCGCAAGCAGCAAGAGGAGCTCGACGCCGCGCGCCGCGCCGAAGAGTACGCCCGCACCGCCGGCGAGCGCGCCATCCGCGAGGAGCAAGAGAAGCGCGAAGCGGCCGAGCGCGAGAAGGTCGCGGCCGAACAGCGCGAAGCCGAGGAGCGCAAGCGGCTCGAGGACGAGCAACGCCGCGCGGCCGCGGCCGACGAAGCCGCGAAGCTACGCGCCGACGAGGAGCGCCGTAAGGCCACGCAGGGCGAGAAGGAGGCACAGCAGCGTGCGGATGCAGAGCGCGTGCGCCAGAAAGCCAAAAAAGAGCGCATGACCGAAGAGCCCAGCGAAGGCGATCACACGCTGCACGTCGCCGACGGCATGGGTGGGCGGCGCAAGAAGAAGAAGCAGCGTCGCCGCACGATGCCCGTGAACGTCGATCCGCAGCACGCGTTCGAGAAGCCGACGGAGCCCGTCGTGCGAGAGGTCGAGATCGGCGACACGATCACGGTCAGCGAGCTCGCGTCGCGGATGGCTATCAAAGCCAACGAGGTCATCAAGGCCCTCATGAAGATGGGCATGATGGTCACGATCAATCAAGTGCTCGATCAGGATACGGCGACGCTCGTCGTCGAGGAGATGGGCCACACGGCGAAGGCGCTCAAGGAAACGGCGATCGAGGACGAGCTGATCCAGTCTGTCGAGGAGGCGGCCGGCGCGTCGGAAGCCATCGCGCGCGCCCCGGTCGTCACGATCATGGGTCACGTCGATCACGGCAAGACGTCGCTGCTCGATTACATCCGCCGCACGAAGGTGGCCGCGGGCGAAGCCGGCGGCATCACGCAGCATATCGGCGCGTACAACGTCGAGACGCCGAAGGGCCGCATCACGTTCCTCGACACGCCGGGCCACGCGGCGTTCACGGCCATGCGCGCGCGGGGCGCCAAGGTCACGGACATCGTCGTGCTCGTCGTCGCGGCCGACGATGGCGTCATGCCGCAGACGATCGAGGCCGTCCAGCATGCGAAAGCGGCTGGCGTGCCGATCGTCGTCGCGATCAACAAGATCGATAAGCCCGGCGGCGATCTCGATCGCATCCGCCGCGAGCTCTCGAACTACGAGCTGATCTCCGAGGAGTGGGGCGGCGAGACCTTATTCGTCAACGTTTCGGCAGTGACGGGGCAAGGCGTCGACAAGCTGCTCGATTCGCTGTTGCTCCAGGCCGAGCTGCTCGACCTGAAGGCCGCAGGCACTGGTCCGGCCGCCGGCGTCGTGCTCGAATCGAGCCTCGAGCGTGGCCGCGGCGCCGTCGCTACGGTGCTCATCAACAAGGGCAAGCTCCAGGTGGGCGACATCCTGCTGGCCGGCCAGGAATATGGCCGCATTCGTGCGATGTTCGACGAGACCGGTCAGGCGATCCCGTCTGCGGGCCCGTCGATGCCTATCGTCGTGCTCGGTCTGTCGGGGACTCCGATGGCCGGCGACGACGTGCAGGTCGTTGCCGACGAGCGCCAGGCCCGCGAGGTCGCGCAGTTCCGCCACAGCCGCGAGCGCGAGACGAAGCTCGCGCATCAGCAGGCCGCGAAGCTCGAGAACATCTTCAGCCAGATGGCGTCCGGCGGAGTGCCGAGCGTTCAGCTGCTGATCAAGGCCGACGTGCACGGCAGCTCGGAGGCGCTGCGCGACGCGCTCGAGAAGATCTCTTCGGACGACGTGAAGGTCACCGTCGTCGCCTCGGGCGTCGGCGGCATCACGGAATCGGACGTGCAGCTCGCGGCGACTTCGAAGGCGATCATCATCGGGTTCAATGTCCGCGCGGACGCAGCTGCGCGCGGCGCCATCAAGGAAAGCGGCGTCGACATCCGCTACTACAGCATCATTTACGAGGCGATCGACGACATCAAAGCCGCGGCGAGCGGATTGCTGACCCCGGAAGTGCGCGAGCAGATCGTGGGCCTCGCCGAGGTTCGCGAGGTGTTCCGTTCGCCGAAGTTCGGCAACGTCGCGGGCTGCATGGTCGTCGACGGCTACGTGCGGCGCAGCAATCCCATCCGCGTGTTGCGCGAAAACGTCGTCATCTACGAAGGGCAACTCGAGTCGCTTCGCCGGTTCAAGGACGACGTCAACGAAGTGCGCGCCGGCACTGAGTGCGGCATCGGCGTGCGCAACTACAACGATGTCAAGCCCGGCGACCAGATCGAGTGCTATGAGCGGACGGAGATCGTGCGTAAAGTGGGCTGATGCCGCGCGAGTCCACCAGAAAGCATCGCATCGCCGCCGAGATTCAGAGGCTGCTCAATGAGCTGCTGCTCGCGGAGGTCAAAGATCCGCGGCTGACGAGCGCACGCGTCAGCGAGGTCGAGGTCACGGGCGACCTGAGCCTTGCGACGGTGCACTTCAACACGCTCGGGCTCGACGAGGATCCGCTGCCGATCAAGGAAGCGTTCGAGCAAGCGCGCGGCTTCTTCCGCTCGCGCGTCGCGCATGCGCTGCAGCTGCGGCGGGCTCCCGACTTGCGCTTTCGCCACGACACGAGCGCTAAGCGCGCCGTCGAGATCGGGAAGCTCATCGACGACGCGCGCGGCACCGGTCGCGACGCCGACTGATCGCAAAGGTGGCGGCCACGCGACCCCCGGGCCGGGACGTGTTTGGGCTGCTGCTGCTCGACAAGCCCCTGGGTCTATCGTCGAATCGCGCCCTGCAGCGCGCCAAGCGGCTGTTCGCGGCCGAGAAGGCGGGCCACGCCGGTAGCTTGGATCCGCTTGCGACGGGGATGCTGCCCGTCTTCTTCGGCTCGGCCACGCGTCTCGCCGGCTTCATGCTCGAAGCCCGTAAGACCTATCGCGTCACGGCTCGGCTCGGCTCGGCAACGACGACGGGCGATGCCGAAGGCGAGACGACCGAGGACCGATCGAGCGAGCCGGCACCGGCGCCCGCCGTCGTCGCCGCGGCCGTCGGCCGGTTCGTCGGCGAGATCGAGCAAGTTCCGCCGATGTACTCGGCGCTCAAGCGCGGCGGCGTGCCGCTGTACCGGCTGGCGCGTTCGGGCGTCGAGGTCGAGCGAGCGCCGCGCCGCGTGCGGATCGAAGAGTTGACCGTCGAGCGCTACGCCTGGCCCGACCTCGATCTCTACGTCCGCTGCTCGAAAGGCACTTACGTCCGCACGCTCGTCGAGGACATCGCTCGCGCGGCGGGGACGGTGGCTCACGTCGCCGCGTTGCGCCGGCTAAGCGTGAGCCCCTTTGCGGAGCACGGGATGCGCACCTTCGCCGAGCTCGAGGCCGCGGCAGCCATGGACACGGCCGTCCTCGACCGCCTCTTGCTACCCGCCGAGGCTGCCCTCGAGGGCTGGCCGTCGGCGTACCTCGAGCCGGCAGCGGCCGCGAAGCTGGCCCACGGCCAGGCCGTGCCAGCCGACCCCGCGCTGCCGTGCGGTCAGGTCAAGGTCTATGCGGACGCGGGCCAGCTCATCGCCATAGGCCTCGTCACGGAGGAGCATCGCCTCACGCCCACGCGAGTTTTTATTCGTTAACTGCTTGGAGCGGCACCGAATATTTCGGTATGATGCGCGGCTTCCAAGAAAGCAAAGCATAGATGGATTGGCCGCTGAATAGGGCGGCCACAGAGGATTGTTGAATGACTCTCAAATCGGCACAGAAGTCCGAGATCGTCACCCAGTACGGTCGGAATCCGACCGACACCGGCTCGCCCGAGGTGCAAGTCGCATTGCTCTCGGCCCGGATCAACCAGCTCTCCGAGCACTTCGCGGGTCACGAGAAGGACCACCACTCCCGGCGCGGTTTGCTCAAGATGGTCAATCAGCGGCGCAAGCTGCTCGACTACTTGAAGCAGACGGACCAAGGTCGCTATCAAGAGCTGATCGGCCGCCTCGGGTTGAGGCGCTAACCTGTTTTGTCCCGTTCAGAGCCGGCATATCCGGCTCTGATCGTTTTTAGACCGACCATCGCGCGCAGCCGATCAACTTCGCTTTACTCGAAGCGTCCTGCCGCAATTCTAGTTAAGGAATTCCAACGTGAGAGCCAGCAGAACTTTCAAATACGGCGCCCATGACGTCACCATCGAAACGGGCGTGATCGCGCGGCAAGCCGACGGCGCCGTCCTCGTCAACATGGCGGACACCGTTGTCCTCGTGACGGCCGTCGGCGACAAGAAGGATGTCGCAGGACGCGACTTCTTTCCGCTGACCGTCAACTACCAAGAGAAAACCTACGCGGCCGGCAAGATCCCCGGCGGCTTCTTCAAGCGCGAAGGCCGCCCGACCGAGAAAGAGACGCTGACGTCGCGCCTCATCGACCGGCCGATCCGGCCGTTGTTCCCCGCCGGCTACCGCCGCGACGTGCAGGTCATCGCGACCGTGCTTTCGATGAACACGGAGGTCGACTCGGATATCCCGGCACTGCTCGGCGCCTCGGCGGCGCTGATGCTTTCGGGCTTGCCGTTCATGGGACCGATCGGCGCGGCACGCGTCGGCTACAAGGACGGGCAGTACCTGTTGAATCCGACAGCCACCGAGCTGCAACAGTCGAAGCTCGACCTCGTCGTCGCCGGCACGCAAGAGGCCGTGCTGATGGTCGAGTCGCAAGCGGACCGGCTCGCGGAAGACGTGATGCTCGGGGCCGTGATGTTCGGCCACCAGCAAATGCAGGTCGCGATCGAAGCGATTCGCTCGCTGGCCAAGGAAGCCGGCCGTCCGGCGATCGTCTGGTCAGCGCCGCCTGAGGACAAAGCGCTCGCTTCGGGCATTGCCAAATTTGTCCCGGCCATCACGGACGCGTACGCGATCGCCGAGAAGCAGGTCCGCTACGCGAAGATCTCGGAGCTCAAGAAGCAGTGCGTCGGCGAGCTCACGGCACGCGAGGGCAACGTCTGGACCCCCGCGCAAATCGAGACCGAGTTCCATGATGCCGAGAAGAACGTCGTGCGCAGCCGCATCATCGCGGGCAATCCGCGTATCGACGGCCGCGACACGAAGACCGTCCGCAAGATCGACGTTCAGGTCGGCGTCTTGCCCCGCACGCACGGCTCGGCCGTGTTCACTCGCGGTGAGACGCAAGCCTTGGTCGTCACGACGCTCGGCACGGGCCGCGACGCGCAGATCATCGACGCCCTCGAAGGCGAGCGGAAGGAGCCCTTCATGCTCCACTACAACTTTCCGCCGTATAGCGTTGGCGAAACAGGGTTTATGGGCTCACCTAAGCGACGCGAAATCGGCCATGGCCGACTGGCCCGGCGCGGTGTCGAGGCCATCATGCCCGACATGGGAACGTTCCCGTACGTCATCCGCGTGGTCTCCGAGATCACCGAGTCGAACGGCTCGAGCTCGATGGCGAGCGTCTGTGGCACGAGCTTGTCGTTGATGGACGCCGGCGTGCCGATCAAGGCTCCCGTCGCCGGCGTGGCGATGGGCCTCATCAAAGAGGACAAGGGCTTTGTCGTGCTGACGGACATCCTCGGTGACGAGGATCACCTCGGCGACATGGACTTCAAGGTTGCCGGCACGGCCGACGGCGTCACTGCGCTGCAGATGGACATCAAGATCTTCGGCATCACGCGCGAGATCATGGCCACGGCGCTTGCTCAGGCGCGCGAAGGGCGCCTCCATATCTTGGGCGAGATGAACAAGGTGCTGAAGGCGCCGCGCGAGAAGATGTCGGATTGGGCGCCGACGATCATCACGATCAAGATTGATCCCGAGAAGATCCGCGACGTCATCGGCAAGGGCGGCGCAGTCATTCGCGCCATCACCGAGGAGACCGGCGCGACGATCGACATCGAGAACGACGGCACCGTCAAGATCGCGTCCGTCGACGGCAAGGCCGGCCGCGCTGCGGTCGAGCGCATCGAGCTCATCACGGCCGACGTCGAAGTCGGCCGCATCTACGAGGGCAAGGTGGCGCGGCTCATGGACTTCGGCGCGTTCGTCACGATCCTGCCGGGCCGCGACGGCCTCGTTCACATCTCGCAGATCTCGAACGAGCGCGTCGAGCGCGTCAGCGACAAGCTCAAGGAAGGCGACGTCGTGCGCGTCAAGGTGCTCGAGGTCGACCGGCAAGGCCGCGTCCGCTTGAGCATGCGAGACGTCGACGCGGCGTAACGAAGCTCGCGGCTCGTAACCATGTTCGGCAGCGCCGCCGCATCACTGCGGCAGGCGCGGCCGTGCCCACGCTTTCGCGACTGCCGCTCGGTGGTCGCGCCCATGACCATGGGCTCCCTGGCTCGGATGTTGCATAAAACTCGCGCAAATCAGCGCTGAGATCGGCGCTGCGCGGCCCGATGCGCCATCGCGCACTAAGCGCCGCAGTCTTCATCGGACAAGGAGGTCCGCCATGACAGCGCACGAGTCTTTCGCTGCGACCGCCCCCTCGATTGAACGCGTGCCCTCGACCATGCCGGCATGGACGGGGAGCACGGACGGCCGGTCGCTCGCTTCGTTTCTGGGTCTCGTGAGCGTTGCGCTCGGCGCCGTCGAGCTGCTCGCGCCGCGGCGCGTCGCTCGCGCCATTGGCCTTCGCCCTTCGGCGGCGACGACGACGGTCCTGCGAGGTATGGCGTTGCGTGAGCTCACGAGCGGCGCCGGCATCCTTTCGCATCCCGAGTCGAAGGAATGGGTTGGCACGCGCGTAGCCGGGGACGTCGTCGATCTCGCGGCGCTCGGCTTCGCGCTCGTGAAGAGCGAGCGCCCGTTGCGGACTCTGCTGGCGTCGGCCGCCGTGCTCGGCATCGCTGCGTTCGACGTGCTGGCCACCGAGCAGCTCGCCGAAGCCAGGAAGAACCCGACGCGGCAGCGCATACCCGGGGCCTCCGGCCGCGCGCTGCGCAGCATCACGATCGGCTGTGCTCGCGCCGAGGCCTATGCGCTCTGGCGCGATTTCACTCGCTTCCCTCAGTTCATGGAAGGCATCGACTCGGTCGAGGACCTCGGCAACGGCCGCTCGCGGTGGCGCGCGCGCGGGCCCGCCGGCACGAGCGTCGAGTGGGAATCCGAGATCGTCGCCGACGAGCCGAACGCGTTGATCGCATGGAAGTCGGTCGGCGCTTCGGCCATTCACCATAGCGGCTCCGTAAGGTTCGCGGAGGCGCCGCGCGGCCTCGGGACAGTCGTTACCGTCGAGATGCGCTACGCGCCGCCCGGCGGCAAGATCGCGGCCGGCCTGCTCAAGCTCTTCCGCAAAGAGCCGGGCCAGCAGGTCGGCGACGATCTGCGCCGGCTCAAGCAGGTGCTCGAGCTCGGCGAGGTGCTGCTCTCCGATGCGAGCAGCGGCGCGACGCCGCGGCCGGCGCAGCCGGCAACCGTTCATTGAGACTTGCAAATCGGGCAGGAAAGGAGTCGTCATGAAAGCGAACTGCTGGATGGGTATTCGCAACATGGAAGTGCGCGATGTGCCCGATCCCACGATCCTCAATCAACGCGACGCCATCATCAAAGTCACCTCGACGGCGATCTGCGGCTCCGACCTGCACATCTACAACGGCTTTGTGCCGACGATGTTGCCTGGCGACGTCATGGGACACGAGTTCATGGGGGAGGTCGTGGAGCTCGGCCCCGGTGTCAAGAACCTGTCGGTCGGCGACCGCGTCGTCGTCGCTTTTCCGATTGCGTGCGGCAAGTGCGCGCAGTGCAAGCGCGGCCTTTTCTCGACCTGCGAGAACTCGAACCCCAACGCCTGGCTCGCGGAGAAGCAATGGGGCTTTTCGCCGTGCGGCATCTTCGGTTATTCCCACACGCTCGGCGGATTCGCCGGCGGGCAAGCGCAATACGTTCGCGTGCCGTTCGCGGACGTCGGCGCGCTGAAGATCGAGGACGAGTCACTGTCCGACGAGAGTGTCCTGTTCCTATCCGACATCTATCCGACGGGGTACATGGGCGCCGACCTTTGCGGCCTTGAAGGCGGCGAAACCGTCGCGGTTTGGGGTTGTGGCCCAGTCGGGTTGTTCGCGATTGCGAGCGCCTTTCTGCTCGGCGCGGAGCGCGTAATTGCAATCGATCGGTTCGAGTACAGGCTGGCGCTCGCGCGCGACAAGCTCGGCGCCGAGACGCTGAACTACGAGGATGTCGACATCTACACGGCGTTGCGCGAGCTCACGGGTGGGCGTGGCCCGGATCATTGCATCGATGCCGTGGGTCTCGAAGGCCATTCGCACACGCCGATGTATCCGATCGATCGCGTGAAGCAGGCGCTGATGATCGAGACGGACAGACCGCTTGCGCTGCGCGAGGCGGTCATGTCGTGCCGCAACGGCGGGACGGTTTCGGTGATCGGCGTCTACGCGGGGTTCATCGACATGTTTCCCATGGGAGCTGTCGTCAACCGTTCGCTGACGATCAAGTCGGGGCAGTGCTCCGTGCAGAAGTACATGCCGGCGTTGCTGGAACGCATCCAGAAGCGCGAGATCGACCCGAGCTTCGTGATCACGCATCGAATGGCGCTCGATCGTGCCCCCGAGGGCTTCGACACCTTTCTGAAGAAAAAGGAAGGCTGCGAGAAAGTGGTGCTGAGCCCGTGGAATTAACCGTGCACGCGACCTAACGGCTAGGCTACCGCTGCGGTTCTGCCTCGCAGCGGCGGAGGACTTATGCGCAATCACGGTTTGTCGATAACGCTCACCTTACTGTTCGTCGTCTTCATGGGCGCGCAAACCTTGACTGGCTGGTATGCATTCAACGACGAGCAACGTGAGCACCGAGAGCCGGAAGTCACGCTGCGCGGTTACCTCGGGAGTGGGCACTTCATGGAGGCGACCGCCGAGAACTGGGAAAGCGAGTTTCTCCAGATGGCTGCCTACGTGTTCCTGACCGTGTTTCTTTTTCAACGCGGGTCGGCGGAATCCAAAAAGATCGGCGAATCGGAAGCGGTTGATCGGGATCCTCGTTCGTTCAAGGCCAAACCGGATGCGCCGTGGCCGGTACGGCGCGGCGGTTGGGTCCTCAAGGTCTACGAAAACTCCTTAGTATTGGCCTTTCTCCTGCTGTTCCTGATCTCCTTCGGCCTGCACGCCGTCGGGGGCACGGCCCAACACAACGACGAGGCGGCCGCTCATGGCGGGGAGCTGCTGTCCGTCATGGAGTTCGCCCGAACGTCGCAGTTTTGGTTCGAGTCCTTTCAGAATTGGCAAAGCGAGTTCTTATCGCTGGTGGCCATGGTGGTCCTCAGCATTTTCTTGCGCCAGCGCGGATCGCCTGAATCCAAACCCGTAGACGCCGCGCACGCTCAAACCGGCGCGGAGTGAGCTCCTGCGTGTGTGGCTACGCGCCGACGCGGGTTGCGGCGAGCAAGTCCTTTCGAGCGAGCTCGACTGCCTCGGCCGCGCGTTGCTCGTTGATCAGCTGCTCGTTGGTCGGCTGTTTACCGGCCTGGACAAGCCGGGCGTTATGGTCGGCAATGATTTGATGCGCGTCCCACCGCCTCCGGTAGGTCGCGCGGAGTTTTTCGAAGCGACGAGCGTCGGTCATGAGGTGCGGTCCCCCCGCACTATGGCGGCGCGATTCAAACGGTGCAAGACACATGCCGAGGCGCTCGAGCCGCTCATTGAGCGAGCGCTCGCCGTCCACGCAGCGATTCGATGCTCCAGTGCTCGAGCGCCCATCGCCAGAGCGTGCCGGGACGCTCGTTGGTGAGCTCGCGAGGCACCGGCAGCCCGAGCAACTCTAACGCCCTTACGGCCGCTGCGCGATTGCCGGCGTCGACGGGGGTCGCGCCGGTCTGCTTCGAAAGCTTTTGTTTTTGCTCATTGACGACGACTGGGACGTGGTAGTACTGCGGCGTCGTGAAGCCGAGCACGCCCTGAAGGTGGACGTGCGCGGCAGTCGAATCGAGCAGATCGACGCCTCGCACGATGGTCGTGATGCCTTGCTCCGCGTCGTCGAGGACAACGGCCAAGTGATAGGCGGGCAAGCCGTCGCGGCGCATGACGACGTAGTCGCCGAGCGTCGCGGCGAGGTCGGTCTCGATCGGGCCCTGGAGACCGTCTCGGAACCTCACGCGGCCGGGGTCCACGCGCACGCGGGTCGCGGCGTCACTCGGCGCAAGGCCGGCGTTGCGGCACGTGCCGGGATAGCGCGCCGATTCTCCTTCATTGGCGGAACGGATCTCGCTGCGCGAGCAGCGGCAGCAAAAGGCGAGGCCGTCGGCAAGTAAGCGGCCCGCGGCCTCCGCGTAGGTCGCGAGGCGGGAGCTCTGATACAGGACCGGCCGGTCCCATTCGAGCTCGAATGCCTCGAGCGTCCGTAGGATCGCGTCGGCGGCGCCCGCGACCTCGCGGGGCGGATCGATGTCCTCGACGCGGACGAGCCATTCGCCGCGCGCCTGACGCGCGTGCAGAAAGCTCGCCACGGCTGTTACGAGCGACCCCAGGTGCAGGGGGCCCGTCGGAGAAGGAGCGAAGCGGCCGACGTACGTCACCGCCCGGCCACCGAAGCTCAGCGGTACTGATCCTCGCGATCGCGGAACTGCCTCTCGGCAAGCTCGCGCCGCTCCTGCGCCTCGACGCACAGCGTTGCGACGGGACGCGCCTCGAGCCGGCGCAAGCCGATCTCGTCGCCGGTCTCCTCGCAGTAGCCGTAGCTGCCGTCGTCGATACGCGCCAAAGCCGAGTCGATCTTTTTCAAGAGCTTGCGCTCTCTATCTCGCGTGCGAAGCTCGAGCCCGAACTCAGACTCCTGCGTCGCGCGATCGTTCGGATCCGGGAAGTTCGCCGCATCGTCCTTCATATGAAGCATCGTGCGGTCGACTTCCTCCATGAGCTCGCGCTTCCACGCCAGCAGCAACTGGCGGAAGTGCTCGAGCTGATCCTTGTTCATGTACTCCTCGCCGCGCTTTGGCTGATACGGCGTGAAGCCCTTGACCGGGCCGCTGAGGACGTTGCTGCCGCTACGCCGTCGGGGTGCGACGGGCGGGAGAGGCTTCGGCGCCAAACGAATCGGCGCCAGCGGGCCTGAGCCCGGCTTTTTAGGTACGGGTGCGATAGTCTTCTTCCCTGATGGTTTGGGTTGAGCCTTGGGCGCTGCCAATTTCGCCGAGACTTTCTTAACACTCGTGCGTTTGGCTGACTTCCCTGTTTTTGCGGACGGCTTGCGCGCGGACCGGAGCTTGGTCTTGCTAGATCGGCTCGTCGAAGGAGCTCTCCTGGCCGGTTTTTTCTTACCGGCGGCCGCCTTTTTTTTGGCGGCTGCTTTTTTCGCAGACATGGCCTTGGCCTCCAAGACCGCTAAAAGGAGCCGGCGATTATACAGACGCCTAGAGGCAGCGGAAGGGGGCCGATCTCATGGGAGCTCCGCCGGCAAGGCTACCGGCGGTGCCGGTTGCCATCCCGCCGTGCGGTGTTCGGCCACGATCGACGTGTAGATTCCTCCGCGGACGTTGAATTCTGCCTTCAGCCGAATGAAACGCGGCTTCATCGATCGCACGAGGTCGTCGAGAATGCGATTGGTGACGGCTTCGTGGAAAGCGCCTTCGTCTCGGTAAGACCACACGTAGAGCTTCAACGACTTCAACTCGATGCACGTGGCGTCGGGAATGTACTCGAGGTAGAGCGTCGCGAAATCCGGTTGACCTGTCTTCGGACAAAGACAGGTGAACTCGGGAATTCGCATCCGGATCGTGTAGTCGCGATCAGGGCTTGGGTTAGGAAAGGTCTCGAGGCTCGTCTTGGACGGTCGAGCAGCGGGCTTACTCGCCACGTTTTGCGTGTTCCGATTCGGGGTGTGAAGCAACGGGCGCGACCGTCGCTTTTGGATTGGTTTTTACTCTACACTACCGCCGCCGATGCGGCCATGCGAAGAGGGGACAGATCTATTTTCGTTCGTTAGAAAATAGATCTGTCCCCTAAGCTCGACCACCACGGGGTCAAACATTGCGCCTGAGTAAGATCAAGCTTTCTGGATTCAAGTCCTTCGTCGATTCGACCACGATAAAATTCCCGAGCAACCTGATGGGGATCGTCGGACCCAACGGTTGCGGCAAATCCAACATCATCGATGCCATTCGGTGGGTGCTCGGCGAAGCGTCCGCGAAGACGCTGCGCGGCGATTCGATGGTCGACGTCATCTTCAACGGCTCGTCGAACCGCAAGCCCGTCGGCATTGCGAGCATCGAGCTCACGTTCGACAACTCCGACGGCACGATCACGGGTGCGTTCGCGGGGTACAACGAAGTGGCCGTCCGCCGCGTCGTCTCGCGCGACGGCACGTCCCAGTACTACCTGAACAACGCGCGCTGCCGCCGCAAGGACATCACGCACATCCTGCTCGGCACAGGCGTCGGCTCGCACGGCTACTCGATCATCGAGCAGGGAATGATCTCCCGGCTCGTCGAGGCGAAACCCGAGGAGCTGCGTGCGTTTCTCGAGGAAGCGGCGGGGATCTCCAAGTACAAGGAACGCCGGCGCGAGACCGAGCACCGCATCCAGCATACGCGCGAGAACCTCGAGCGCTTGAAGGACCTCCGCGAGGAGATCGAGAAGCAGCTGACGCACCTGCAAAAGCAGTCAAAAGACGCCGAGCGCTACAAGAATCTCAAAGCAGAGCAGCGTAAGGTCAGCGCCGAGCTGCTGGCGCTGCGCTTGAAGGCGTTGCGCGCCGAAGTCTCCGCGCACGAGCACGAGCTGCGCGAGAAGCAAATCGCTTTCGAAGCCGCCGTCGCGGCGCAGCGCTCCGCCGAGACGTCGATCGAAAAGCTGCGCGTCGAGCTCGCCGATCGCAACGAGCGCTTCAGCACGGTTCAGGGCACCTACTACCGCGTCGGCTCGGAGATCGCGCGGCTCGAGCAATCGCTGCAGCACCGCAAGGATTTGATCCAGCGGCAGAGTGAAGACCTCCAGAGCACCGACCAGCAGGTCGCCGAGCTCAATGCCCACATCGCGAGCGACCAAGTCGAGCTCGAGCAGCTCGAGCGCGTGCTCGGGGAGCTCGGCCCCGGGCTCGAAGAGGCGCATACCCTGCAGCGCACGTCCCAGGAGAATCTCGAGCGCGCCGAGCAGGCCATGGAGCAGGCGCGCGCGCAATGGGAGCGTGTCAGCGAAGATCTGGCCGCCGCCGAGCGCTCGATTCACGGCGAGGACACGCGGCTCGAGCAGCTCGCTGCGCAAGGCCAGCGGCTCGACAAGGAGCAACAAAGAAACCGCGACGAGCGCGAGGCCCTGAGCTTCGCCGACGTCGAGCAAAAGCTCGAGACGCTCGTCGCGAACGAGGAGCGGCTCGCCGCGCGCGTGCGAGAGCGCGACGCGCGCGCTCGAGACCGTCTGGTCGCAGATTCAGCAGCTTCGCGAGCAGGAGACGCGCATCTCCGGGCATCTCGATCAGCTGCGCGAGAGCCTGCAAACGGAGCGAGGCCGGTTGACGTCGCTCGAAGCGCTGCAAGAGGCAGCGCTCGGTAAGTCCACGGAGCAAGTGAACCGCTGGCTCGAAGCGCAGACGCTCGACGAGCGCCGCCGCCTGGCGCAAGACCTCGTCGTCGAAAACGGCTGGGAACGCGCCGTCGAGACGGTGCTCGGTCCTTATCTGCAAGCCGTCGGCATCGACAGCATCGATCGCGTGGCCGGTTCCCTTGCCAACCTCACGGAAGGCGGCGTGACGCTCGTCGAGAAGACGGGCGCGGCCGCAGAACCGGCCCTCGCCGATGCGTTGCTCACGCACATGCAGGCGCCCGCCGCGGTAGCCTCGCTGCTCGTAGGCATTCGCACCGCGGCCTCGACGCAAGAGGCGATCGCGCGGCGCCACGAGCTTGCCGACGGCGAGTCGTTCGTCACGCGCGAAGGCGTGTGGATCGGGCGCCATTGGCTGCGCATGAATCGCAGCGACGATCCGCAGGTCGGAGTCATCGCGCGCGGTGACGAGATCAAGCGCCTGCGCGAGAGCACGCAGGCGACCGCGCGTCGCGGCGAAGAGGTTGCCAAAGCGCTGGCCGATACGCGCTATCAGCTCGAGCGGCTCGAGGACGCGCGCGCGCAAGCGCAAGCGGAAACCACGCGCCGGCAAGATCAATTCGCCGACACGAAGGCGAAGCTCGGCGGGAGCCGTGCGGAGCTCGAGCAGGCGCGGCAGCGTGCCGCGGCGCTCGATCACGCCATCGCGGATCTCGCCGCGGAGCAGCAAGCGCTCGTGACGGCCGTCGAGGAGAGCAGGGCGCGCCGAGCGACCGCCGTCGCGCGCCACGGCGAGCTCGCCGCGACGCGCGAGGGTTTCGATCAGCAACGCCGCGACCTGCACGAGCAGCTGGCCGCCGCACGCGCCACTGCGGAGAAACATCGCGAAGAAGCTCAAGCCATCGCGATCAAGGTCGAATCGCGGCGCAGCTCGAAGGATTCGGCAAGCGCGGCATTACTCCGCGTCCAGAGCCAGCTCGCGCATTTGACGAAGCGCCGGCAAGAGCTTCACGCCGAGGTGCAGGCCGCAGCCGAGCCCATGCGCGCCGACGAGGAAACATTGGTCACGAAGCTCGACGAGCGCCTGCTCGTCGAGGCCGATCTCGGCCAAGCGCGGCAGGCGATGGACGAGATCGACGCTCAGCTGCGCGAGACCGAAGCGCAACGCAACGAGCGCCAACGCGCCGTCAACGAGATTCGCGAGCTAGCAGATAATGTTCGGCTAGCGGTCCGCGAGTCGCAGGTTCGAGCCGAAACGGTCGCCGAGCAGTTCGCCGCCACGGGCTTCATCTTGGACGAGATCACGCTCGGCCTGCCGGCCGACGCGACAGCCGCCGTCTGGACGGAGACATTCGAGTCGCTCGAGCGCAGGATCCTCCGGCTCGGCGCGATCAACCTCGCGGCAATCGACGAGTTCCAGGAGCAGTCCGAGCGCAAGAAGTACCTCGACGCGCAGTTCACGGACCTCACGGAGGCGCTCGAGACGCTCGAGAACGCGATCCGCAAGATCGATAAAGAGACGCGCTCCCGCTTCAAGGACACCTTCGATAAGGCCAACGACGGGCTCGGGCGCTTGTTTCCGCGGCTCTTCGGCGGCGGCCAGGCGTATCTCGAGATGGACGGCGAAGACATCTTGGCGGCGGGCGTGACGATCATGGCACGGCCGCCGGGCAAGAAGATCAGCACGATTCATTTGTTGTCGGGCGGCGAGAAGGCGCTGACGGCCGTTGCACTCGTGTTCTCGATTTTCGAGTTGAACCCGGCGCCGTTCTGCCTGCTCGACGAGGTCGACGCACCGCTCGACGATGCGAACGTCGGACGCTTCTCGGAGATCGTCAAGGAGATGTCCGAGCGCGTGCAGTTCGTGATCATCACGCACAACAAGACGACGATGGAGACCATGCATCAGCTCTCCGGAGTCACGATGCAGGAGCCGGGCGTGTCGCGCATGGTGGCCGTCGATATCGACGAAGCGGTCAGACTCGCAGCGATGTAGGCGTAGCTCGCCATGTGGGACTTACGCTGGGTTCTGTTGGGGCTGGGTGCCCTCGTCCTGGTCGGGGTGTACCTCTGGAGCCGCGGCATATTGTCGCGCTCGATGCTGCCGACGCTGCCGTCGCGCAAACAGCGGACGGAGCCAAGCATCGGCGGCGAGCCGCGAGTCGCGGCCACCCCGCCCGCCGCACCGGCCGTGCCCGAGCCTCCCTCGCTCGTCGAAACCGTCTCCGAGGAAGAGAAAAAGCGGCCGGCGCCGGACCGCATCGTCGCGCTGCGGCTCGTGCCGCGCGGCGCCGAGCTGCCTGCCGAGCGTGCCGTTGCCGCGCTGCGCAACGCGGGGCTCGAGCATGGCCGCTACGCGATCTTTCACAGGCAGTTCGATACGAACCGCGAAGGGTTCAGCGTTGCGAGTCTCACGGAGCCGGGCTCGTTCGATCTCGAGCACCTCGACGGAACTATCGCAGGCCTGAGCTTCTTCGTCGTGTTGCCCGGAAAAGGCGACCCCGTCGCGCGTTTCGACGCGATGGTGGAGACAGCCAGAGCGTTGTCCGTGGAGCTGGCCGCCGATCTGTTCGACGACCGCGGCAGCTCGTGGAGCAGCCAACGCGAGCGGTACTTGAGAGAAGAGCTCATCGAATATCGCCATCAGTCCGACAGGCGATGAGGGACGGAGCATGCAACGCTCGTCCTCCGGCGCGTCGAAGCTACGATCCGAGGTCGATGAGCTGCGCCGCGCCATCGAGGCGCACAACTACGCTTATCACGTGCTCGACGATCCGACCGTTCCGGATGCCGAGTACGACCGCCTCATTCGGCGGCTGCTCGAGCTCGAGGCCCACCATCCGGAGCTTGTGACTGCCGATTCGCCGACGCAGCGCGTCGGCGCCGCCAAGCTCGAAGCGTTTCGTGAAGTCCGCCATTCGCGGCCGATGTTGTCGCTCGACAACGCCTTCAGCGACGCCGAGCTCGAAGCGTTCGACAAACGGACCCGCGACCGCCTCGGCGACGCCGACATCTCGGCCGAGCGCGTAGCGTACTGGGCTGAGCCGAAGCTCGATGGCGCGGCCATCAGCTTGCGCTACGAGAACGGCGAGCTCGTCTTCGCGGCGACGCGAGGCGACGGCGCGACGGGCGAAGACGTAACCCATAACGTCCGCACGATTCGCTCGATCCCGTTGCGCCTGCGCGGCTCGAAGGTACCCGCGGTCCTCGAGGTCCGCGGCGAAGTCTTTATGCCGCGCGCGGGGTTCGTCAAGTTCAACAAGCGCGCTCTCGAGCGCGGCGAAAAGACTTTCGTCAATCCGCGCAACGCGGCGGCTGGGAGCCTGCGGCAGCTCGATCCCCGTCTAGCCGCGTCGCGCCCGCTCGATGCGTTTTTCTATGCGCTCGGCGAAGTCAGCGACGACGCGCTGCGCGGCGTGAAGGAGCAAAGCGCGATCGTCGACTTGCTTCGCGCCTTCGGCTTGCGCGTCTGTCCTGAAGGCTCGCTCGTCGAAGGAGTGGCGGGTTGCCTCGAGTATTACGGGCGCATCGGCCGTCAGCGCTCGACGCTGCCGTATGACATCGATGGCGTCGTCTACAAGGTCAACAAGCTCGAGTGGCAACGCGAGCTCGGATTCGTCTCGCGTGCCCCGAGGTGGGCCATTGCGCACAAGTTTCCCGCGCAGGAGGAGCTGACCGTCGTCCGCGGCGTCGAATTTCAAGTCGGACGCACGGGCGCGCTCACGCCGGTCGCTCGCCTGGAGCCTGTGTTCGTCGGCGGAGTGACGGTCAGCAACGCGACGCTGCACAACATGGACGAGGTTGAACGCAAGGACGTGCGCATCGGTGACACGGTGATCGTGCGCCGCGCCGGCGACGTGATCCCTGAGGTAGTCGCAGTAGTGGCCGAGCGCCGCCCGGCCGATGCGCGCACCGTCTCACTGCCGCGCAAATGCCCCGTCTGCAGCTCGGATGTCGAACGAGGCGAGGGCGAGGCTATCGCGCGCTGCATCGGCGGCCTTTTCTGCCCCGCTCAACGCAAGGAGGCGATACGCCACTTCGCGTCACGGCTGGCATTGAACATCGAAGGATTCGGCGCCAAGCTCGTCGACCAGCTCGTAGACAAGGACATCGTCAAAACACCGGCAGACCTCTACCGCCTGACGGCCGAGCAGCTGGCCGAGCTCGAGCGACTCGGCGAGAAGTCGGCACAGAAGCTCGTCGCCGCAGTCGAGAAGAGTAAGGAGACGACCTACGCGCGGTTTCTCTATGGTCTCGGGATCGCCAACGTCGGCGAGGCGACGGCGCTCGCCTTGGCTAACGAGCTCCGGACCCTCGAGGAGCTTTTTGCGGCCGACGAAGAACGGCTGCAACAGGTGCCGGACATTGGCCCCGTGGTGGCCAAGGCCATCCACGCGTTCGTTCACGAGCCGCACAATGTCGAAGTCATTCGGGCGCTCGTCGCTGCCGGCATTCGCTGGCCGAAAGCCCTCCCAAAGGCTCGCGAGCAGCCGTTGCTCGGCAAGACGTTTGTGATCACCGGAACGCTGAGCACGATGACGCGCGACGAGGCCAAAACGCGTCTGCAAGCGCTGGGCGCCAAGGTTGCCGGCAGCGTCTCGAAGAAGACAACGGCAGTCATCGTTGGCGCTGACCCGGGATCGAAGCTGCAAACCGCGCAGTCCCTGAACGTGGAGATATGGTCCGAGGAGCAGCTGCGATCGTCGCTGGGAGAAACCTAAGGTGCGCTCAAAGATCCAGGACGCTCTGCTCTCGGCGCTCGAATCGATCCTTCGCCCGATCGTCAAGCTGATGCTCCAGTCGGGAGTCAGTTATTCGGAATTCTCCTCCGTCGCGAAATCGGTGTTCATCGAAGTGGCTACTGATGAGAACAAGAGGCGCGGACGGCCGGCCAATTTCTCCCAGGTCTCCGCAATGACGGGAATCTCACGCAAAGAAGTGAGCAAGATTCGCAGGCTGGGATCGCTGGACCGATGGACACCGAACATGGAATCCAGCCCCGTAAACACCGTACTCCATGAATGGCACTTCGATCGGGATTTTTCCGATGGTGCTGGTACTGCGAGGAGTCTTCCCTTTGAAGGACCGCTCAGCTTCTCAGATCTCGTGTCGCGATATGCAGGGGACATTCCGCCGGGAGCAATGCGTTCCACGCTGCAAAAGGCCGGGGTAATCACTCAGGATGAAGATGGATTGTTGTCAGTTCGCCAAAGATTCTTCTTCTCAAGGCAATTCGACGAGGACTTCGTACGGGGCGTCGGCTTTGCGTTGAGCAGCTTGGGATCGACGCTCGTTCATAACGCCGCGGTGCACAAACGAACCGACATAACTAACGAGAGGAAGCGCGAGCTCGGTCGGCTCGAACGCACCGTATGGAGCGAACGCATGAGTGACGCACAAATCGCCAAGTTCAAAGCCTGGGTGGATGACGCAGCGCCACGATTCCTGGGCGAGGCTGAGGAAATTGTTGGTAGGAGTGAGGCGCATCAAAGCGATCGAGACGCGTCGTCTCGATTGGTCGGAGTTAGCGCGTACTACTTCGAGGAAGACTGAGGCCGGTTAGATCACAGTTCTCGCGCTACAACCAAATCCGCCCGCAAGCTTGTAACCGTTCGGTGCGCACCTAGCCCGCTTTCGTGCCAGTCATGGAAGTTCTTGCGGCGCAAGTTGCATGTACGGGCTAACTAGTACAACTCCTTGACTCCATAAAGTTTTGGGAACAAAATCCCCCCGCAAGAGAGTTATGTCGAACTGACACACGTTCTGTCTAATCCGCCGCGCTAAGGATTGATAGGACAAGCGCCGATCGAAACGCTAACTCTTTGACTAAGAAGAACAGGGACGTTCGCTAGTACGGGCTACAAGTTAGATTAGAAATCAAGAGCTCGCTGCGACGAAGAAGGGTATTAAGTCATGTACCTTATCCCTGTCCCCCTGATCACACGACGATCTTGGATCGTCGGCTTGGCATCCACTCTCTTTATCGGTTCTGCCGCAATCGCTGGCCCGACAGACAATGTCGTCCAGGGCTACAACGGCACCGGCCTGCGCGGCTACAACGGCACCGGTATGCGCGGCTACAACGGCACCGGTATGCGCGGCTACAACGGCACCGGTATGCGCGGCTACAACGGCCCGGTATGCGCGGCTACACGGCCCGGTATGCGCGGCTACACGGCACCGGTATGCGCGGCTACAACGGCACCGGTATGCGCGGCTACAACGGCACCGGTATGCGCGGCTACAACGGCACCGGTATGCGCGGCTACAACGGCACCGGTATGCGCGGCTATAACGGCACCGGTATGCGCGGCTACAACGGTAGCGGCGAAGCCGGTTACAACGGCACGGGCGCTCGCGGCTACAACGGCAGCGGCGAAGCCGGTTACAACGGCACGGGCGCTCGCGGCTACAACGGTAGCGGCGAAGCCGGTTACAACGGCACGGGCGCTCGCGGCTACAACGGTAGCGGCGAAGCTGGCTACAACGGCACGGGCGCTCGCGGCTACAACGGTAGCGGCGAAGCTGGCTACAACGGCACGGGCGCTCGCGGCTACAACGGTAGCGGCGAAGCCGGTTACAACGGCACGGGCGCTCGCGGCTACAACGGTAGTGGCGAAGCCGGTTACAACGGCACGGGCGCTCGCGGCTACAACGGTAGCGGCGAAGCCGGTTACAACGGCACGGGCGCTCGCGGCTACAACGGTAGCGGCGAAGCCGGTTACAACGGCACGGGCGCTCGCGGCTACAACGGTAGTGGCGCGCCGCGCGACAACGGCGCAGGTGGGGCGTGCAGCGTCTTCGGGGATGGCTTCAGCGTTGCCGCGATGGGGCCTGTTGAGTCGGTCGCGCAAACCGGGGATGTAACGACCGTAACAATCCTGGGACAGCCATTCGAGTTGTCGGCGGACGAGGCGGCGCTCTTCGCGCTTGGCGACTTCGCGGTGGCGGCGACGGACGCAAGGATCGGGACAACGGCATATCACGTGGGTAGTCCCTACGTCGCCGGGGTTTCGACAATTCAGCTGAAAGCGCCCGTAACGGCTCTGAACCTAGCGCTCGGAACAGCTTCCTTGGGGTTAGCAACGGTGGATTACACGGCCGCTCTGTCGAGCGATCCATCTGCCACACCGGAACTTGGCGAGTCCTTAGTCGTCGTTGGAACCCAGCCCGCCAGCGGTGGTGTGGTTTTGGCTGGACCGAACAGCGGCGCCAAAGTAGGCTGTTCAGCCATTGACGGGCGTATGTGATCGGGAGCCATCGGCGCGTTCCTGCTAGGCGGGTCCAACCGCCACGACAACACTAGACCGATAGCGGCCCCTTTGACGAGCGCACCTTCCCCGCGCGACGCCCAGTCGCGCGCGTTTGAATTTCGTGGGCATACGGGGCACGCGCTCTGGAACGTACAGACTCCTTAAGACTCGGCCTGCTGGCGGCTTACCGCAAGCTCATGCAGCCACTGGTGCGCATATTGATTCGAAATGGAGTCTCGTTCGGAGAACTTGCCGAAGTTCTGAAGAACGTCTTCGTCGAGGTGGCTGCGCGAGATTTCGAGATTGAAGATCGCAAGACGTCGCGTTCGCGCATCGCAATAATCACCGGGTTAACCCGCAAAGAAGTCGCAAAGCAAGAAGAAATTCTATGAAGCGGACGGGCGCACTATGTGGAGAGCAATCTGAATAGGATTACGCGCGTGCCTGGAGGGCTGGCACTCCGGATCCTGACTTCACTGGGCCTTACGGCCTGCCCTTGAACTCCCGTTCGAGTCGCCGTGCATCGACGAGCTTCACCGGCCTTGTCAGAAAACACAGTGGAGACATGGCGCCGCGAGCGATGCTAGATGAAATGATTCGGGTTGGTCTCGTCCAGCAGACCGCAGCTGGGGCGTTCAAGGTATCTCGCGAGAGCCTATATCCCAGCGACTTTCATCCAGATGCACTGGAAAGCCTAGGCGAAGTTGTCCATGACTTCATCTCCACATACGAATACAATATGTATAAAGGGAGCCGGCCCTGGACGATTCGAGCGAAAGGTATTTGCAGATGACGGACTGAGGGAAGAACTGATGCCAGCCTTTGACACGCTGCTAAAGGCGAAAGGTCACGAATTCCTCATGAAGTTCATAATTGGATCAGTCCAAGAGAACATGGCAGCCAAGAAAGGGCTAAGCAGAGAATCAAGACGGGCGTCGGGGTGTACCACTTCATCTCGAAGGAGTGACTCAGGTCCACCGTGACCATTCCGGCATCCCTCAGCGACTTGATGAAGTCGTCCAGCCGCTTCCGATCTGCGGCGCTCTTGAGATCGTCACGGATGTCCTCCAAAGCCGGCGGATCCTGCCGCTGAATTTGCTCGAGTAGGACCACGTGGTATCCGGAGTCGGTTTGTACGGGCTCCGCTGAGTACGAACCCACCGTCATTGCTTGCACCGCCGCTGCAAAGGAAGGCGGCATGGAATCGAGCGTCAGCCAGCCCAGCTCGCCGCCGTTTGGGCCGGTCGGGCCGTCGGCACGGGCTTGCGCCAGCGCGATGAAGTCCGATCCCTGATTCAGCTCGGCGATGACGATGTCGGCTTCTGCTTTCGAGGTGACCAAGATGTGGCGCAGCTTGTATTGCTGGCCTGCCAGGCGCGGCAGATTCTCGTCGTAGATCGCTTGGAGGTCTGCATCCGTCGCGGGATTCTTCTCGAGGTAATCCGAAGCCTTGGCCCGCGCCAAGTTCTGCAAGCGCTGCAATTCGATCTGCGCAGCCAACGTGCGCGAGCTCGCGAGGCCTTCCTTCTCGGCTTGCTGAGCCAGCAACTTGAGGCCGATGACGTCGTTCACGACGCGCTCTCGATCCTCGGGGCTCAGCTCGTCGAGATTCCTGCGCTCGGTCGCCAGCACGTAGATGCGCAACACCGACTCTGGAAGCGGTTCCCCGTTCACGACCGCGACGCGTGCGGTGCCCAGGGCTTCCTGGTTCGGCGACGTGCTTTCAGGGGGCACGCACGCGCAGGCGATCATTGCTAGCAGCACGGCAAACAGGCGAGCGATTCTCATGGCAAGCCCTTCGAGTCGTCGGGACTAAGGGCCACGAGTCCCAAGGCGTGGATGTCTGTTTGCATCAGGGAGCCCAGGGCAGCATAGACCATGCGATGGCGCTCTACGGTTCTCTTGCCGGCGAACCGGCGCGAGAGAATCCGTACCTGGAAATGGCCGCGGCCGTCTCTAGCGCCGGCATGGCCTGCGTGACGATGGCTGTCGTCGACGACGTCGAGCTCCTCAGGCTGAAGCTCGGCCTCGAGTCGGCTGCGGATCTGCGCGACGCGGTCGGCCGTCACGGCGCCACCTGCAGCACAGGCTTGATCTCGACTTCGCCGAACACACCCTCGAGCACGTACGGGTCCCGCGCCGACCAGGCTCGCGCGGCTTCGAGCGACTCGAACTCCGCGATGATCAGGCTGCCGGTGAACCCCGCGGGCCCGGGATCGGGGCTATCGATGGCGGGATGCGGGCCTCCGAATACGATGCGCCCTTGCTCGATCAGCGGCTGAAGGTATTGAAGGTGGCGCGGGCGCACGCTGGGGCGCAGCGCGATGCTGTTCGGCACGTCGCGCGCGATGATTGCGTACAGCATCAATTGCCGCTGCCGCCGTCCGCGCTTCGATCCGTGGCCCGGGAGGAAATCCAAAGTGCCTGGCCGACGGCCATCAGCAGAGACATGGCGATCATTCCCCATGTCTTGAAGTAAGCCCAGACCTCGAGGTCGAAGTTGTACATGACGTAGAGATTCAGCGCGCCGATCACCGCGAAATTCACGATCCATAGCGTGTTGAGCTGGCGCCACAACGCCTTGTCGAGCTCGACGGCGTGGCCCATGACGCGTTCGGTGAACGTCTTCTCTCCGAACAGCTGGCTGCCGAGGAACGCGGCGGCGAATAGCCAGTTGACGACCGTGACCTTCCACTGGATGAACAACGGATTGCGCAGCGCCAGTGTGATGCCGCCGAACACAGCGACGAGGGCGCCGGAGATCAGCAGCATCTTGTTGACCTTGCGATGACGGATCCATTGGTACGCGATCTGCAAGCCAATCGCGACGATGATGGTCGCCGTCGCGACGTACAGGTCGAACAGCATGAAAGCGGCGAAGAACGCGACCAGCGGAAGGAATTCGAACAAAAGCTGCATCGGCGGCGGTTCTCCCTGAGTAACGGCATCTTAACGCCCTTAGCTTGCCGCCCCAAACCAGGCCTAAAATGCCCTGTGAGCCAGTACTTCAGGGTGCACCCGATCAATCCGCAGCTCAGGCTGCTGAGCCGCGCAGCCGAGATCGTGCGTGCGGGCGGTCTCATCGTCTATCCGACGGATTCGACTTACGCTTTCGGCTGGCACGTAGGCGACAAGGCCGCGCTCGAGCGGGTGCGCGCGCTGCGCGGCATCGAGCGCGATCACGATTTCACGTTGGCGTGCCGCGATTTATCCGACATCGCGACATACGCGCGGGTCGAGAACTGGGCCTACCGCCAGCTCAAAGCCTTGACGCCGGGCCCGTACACCTTCGTGTTGCGTGCAACTCCGCAGCTGCCTAAGCGCTTGCAGGACCCGAAAAAGCGCTCGATCGGCATCCGCGTGCCCGATCACACCATTGCGCAGGCGCTGCTCGGCGCGCTCGGCGAGCCGCTCATGAGCTCGACGCTGCTGCTGCCGAACGATCCGTTGCCGCTGACGGAGCCCGAGGACATTCGCGATCGCCTCGAGCAGCGAGTCGATGCGATCATCGATGGCGGCGCGTGCGGCATCGAGCCCACCTCGGTGCTCGACTTGAGCGGCGGCGACGTCGCGGTCGTCCGAAAAGGCAAGGGCGACGTTTCGGCATTCGGAGGCTGACCGCGCGGGCTGAGTAGGTATACTGCCGCGATGTTCGGCATGGACCCCATCGAGCTCTTGTTCGTGCTCTCCTATGCCGCGATCCCTGCCGTCTTTGCGATCACGATGCACGAGGTGGCGCACGGCTGGGCCGCCAAGCAGCTCGGCGATCCCACGGCGTATCAGCTTGGCAGGCTCTCGGCGAATCCGATTCGGCACGTCGACCCGATAGGCACCGTCATCGTGCCGATCGGTCTCGCGCTGCTGACGGGCGGCGCGACGATCTTCGGCTGGGCCAAGCCGGTGCCGGTCGTCTTTGCCAATCTGCGCAATCCGAAGGGCGACATGATCCTCGTGGCCGCGGCAGGCCCCGGCGCCAATCTCGTGATGGCCACGTTCTGGGCGCTCGTTGCTATGCTGATCTTCGGCCTTGGCATGGACGACACATTCCTTGGCGGGATGCTGATCTTGGCCGCGCGCGTCGGCATCTCCATCAATGTGTTGCTGATGGTTTTTAATCTGCTCCCGATCCCGCCGCTCGACGGCGGCCGAGTCCTTGCCGGCGTGCTGCCGCAGCGGGGCTCGGACTTCCTGGCCCGCATCGAGCCCTTTGGCTTTATCATCGTGCTCTTGCTCGTGTTCGGCCCCGGTCAGGTCCTCTGGACACTCCTCGAGCCGTTCCTACGTTTCTTCATCGATTTCTTTTTCTCAGCCGCAGGACTCCGCTAAGTGACCGAAGAAGCTGCTAAACCGGGCAAGCCGAATCTGCGTCTGGTGCCTGCCGTGCCGCCGCCGCTCCACACGGAGACGGCCGGAGGGCCGACACAGGGCGAGATGCCGTTCGCCGTCGTCGAGGGCGAGCCGATCACGGAGCTGCCGCGCGACCTCTACATTCCGCCGTACGCGCTCGAGGTGTTCCTCGAGGCGTTCGAAGGCCCGCTCGATCTGCTGCTCTATCTGATCCGCCGCCAGAATCTCGACATCCTCGACATCCCGATCGCCGAGATCTCGCGCCAGTACGTCCAGTACATCGAGCTCATGACAGAGATGCAGTTCGAGCTCGCCGGCGAGTACCTCGTGATGGCCGCGACGCTCGCCGAGATCAAGTCGCGGATGTTGCTGCCGCGCTCGGGCGAGGGCGAGGAAGACGAGGAGGATCCGCGTGCAGAGCTCGTGCGCCGGCTGCAGGAGTACGAGCGGTTCAAGAAGGCCGCAGGCGACATCGATGCGCTGGAGCGGCTCGAGCGCGACGTGCTGCAGGCGAGCGCCGAAGTCGCCGAGCGCCCCGTCGTCACGAAGCTGCCCGACATCACGCTGAAGGAGCTGCTGGTCGTCTTCAAAGAAGCGCTGGAGCGTTCGACGATGTTCGCGCACCACCACGTGCGCCGCGAGCCGTTGTCGGTGCGCGAGCGCATGTCGAACATCCTGCTTACGCTGCAGCAGGAGCGCTACGTCGATTTCCAGCGGCTGTTCGATCCGCTCGAAGGGCGCATGGGTGTCACGGTCACGTTCTTGGCGATCCTCGAGCTCGTCAAGGAATCGTTGATCGATATCGTGCAAGCAGAAGCCTTCGGGCCGATTCATGTGCGCGCGGCGCAAACCGGCCCCGGACCCAACGAAGTCAGTGAAGACCACCGCGTTCAAGTGACCCGCACGGACGAGCAATACAATGGATGAAACTGAGATCAAGCACGTAGTGGAAGCCGCGCTGCTCGCGGCGGGCCGGCCGCTGACGCTCGAGCGGCTCCAAGAGATTTTCGCAGCGAAAGGCGGCGGACCCGATCGCGCGACGCTCAAGCGGATCCTGGAAGCGCTCGCGGCCGACTATCAAGGCCGCGGTATCGAGCTCAAGGAAGTTGCGACGGGCTACCGTGTACAAGTCAAACGCTCGATGACGGATTGGCTCCAGCCGCTCTGGGAAGAGCGCGCGCCGCGCTACACGCGCGCGCTGCTCGAGACGCTCGCGCTCGTGGCCTATCGCCAGCCGATCACGCGCGCCGAGATCGAGGAGGTCCGCGGCGTCGTCGTCAGCACGAACATCGTCCGAACCTTGCTCGAGCGCAACTGGATTCGCGTCGTCGGGCATCGCGACGTGCCGGGCAAGCCCGCGATGTTCGGCACCACGCGGGAATTCCTAGAGTACTTCGGCTTGAAGAGGCTCGAGGATCTGCCGACGCTCGCCGAGCTCAAGGACGGCATGCCGGAGCTGAGCCCGCAGACGGATCTGCTCGAGTCGCTCGTCGAGGCCGACGCGCTCGGCGTCGAGGCCGCGTTGTCGGACGAAGGAGCCGAGAGCGTCGCTTCGGTGGCGGTCATGCATCCCAGCATCGAAGAGCCCGACGAGAGCGTGAACGACGACTCCGAGCTCGCCGGCCCCGATCTCGCCGATGCCGACGACTCCGACGACGACGCGGCACGCGCCAAGGGCGGTTCGGCCAACGACGACTCGGAAGACAGCGACGATGCCGAAGTCCAATCGGCCGACGTGATCCCGCTGCGAGCGGCCGACGACGAACAGTAACGCTCGCTCGCGTGCTACACCGGTGCCTGAGCGAATCCACAAGGTTCTCGCCAATGCGGGTATCGGCTCGCGGCGCTCGATCGAGCGCTGGGTAGCCGAAGGGCGCATCACTGTAGACGGCCGCGTCGCGAAGCTCGGCGAGCAGTTGCAGGGCCGCGAGCGCGTGTGCTTCGACGGCAAGCCGATCCGCTTGACCGCGGCAAAGCTCGCGCGCGCGCCGAGCGAAGACTTTCTCGCTTACTACAAGCCCGGCGCGACGCGCGGCGCCGCCGAGGAGAAGGCTGCGCTCGATCTGCCGCGGCCGCGGCACGGCCGCTGGATCGACGTGAGCCCGCTCGATCGCAACACCTCGGGCCTCAGCGTGCTGACGACCGACGGCGAGCTCGCGAGCCGCCTCATGCATCCCAGCACCGTCGTCGAGCGCGAGTACGCGGTTCGCTTGCTCGGCGAGCCTGCGGACCCGCAGATGCGGCAGCTGCAAAGCGGCATCGAGCTCGATACGGGTATCGCGAAGATCGAGAAAATCGAAGCCGGCAAAGGCGGCGGCAGCAACATCTGGCACCACGTGACGCTGCGCGAGGCGCGCCATCGCGACCTGCGGCCGATGCTTGCGGCCGTCGGGCTCGCCGTGAGCCGCGTGATTCGAGTGCGCTACGGCGACGTCGCGCTCGGCGAGCTCTACCGCGGCGCGAGCCGGCCGTTGTCTTCGGCGGAAACCAAGGCGCTGTATGCGCTCGCCGGCATCGCACCACGAACAAAACAGCAAGGAAGGGCAGAGCGATGACTCGCAAGAACTTCTCGTCGGGATCGAAGTGGGAGCCGATCGTCGGCTATTCGCGCGCGGTGCGTGTCGGAGCGTACGTGCACGTGTCGGGTACGACGGCCACCGGATCAGACGGTCAGATTGTCGGCGTCGGCGATCTGGCGGCGCAAACGACACAGTGCCTACGCAACATCGAGAGCGCGCTCGAGAAAGCCGGCGCCAAGATGGCGGACGTCGTGCGCACGCGAATGTTCGTCGTCGACATCGATGAATGGGAGCTGGCCGGCAAAGCGCACGGCGAGTTCTTCGGGTCGATTCGCCCGGCCACCACGATGGTCGAGGTCTCGAAGCTGATCGCGCACGAGATGCTGATCGAGATCGAAGCCGACGCCTACGTCGGCAAAGGCTGAGCGCGCGAGCCCCAGCGCGTAGCGCCGGGGCCGGTCTTTGATACCATGCCGTACGGTTTGCGCTGTTTCATGCGCGTCGTTCCGCCCGATCCAACGCTAATCCGAGGACCTATGGCATTAGTGAAAAAGTCGAAGATTGGCGCCGTTCAAGCGACGCCTGTCACTGCGCCCGCTGCTCCTGCGGCCAAGCCGGCGGTGGCCCGTGCGCCCGCGAAGCAGCAAACGGTTTTCGAGCGCGTCGCAGCTGCGACCGAGGAGCTTGCGAGCGGACTAACCGAAGCTTCGGCCGCCACGAAGGAGCTTGGGCGCTCGATGGAGCAAATCGCCACCGGCGCCGAGGAGGCGGCCGGTGCGTCGCAAGAGCAGTCGGCCTCGATCAAGCGCATCGTCGCCGGCCTCGTCGCTGCGCGGGCGGAAGCCGAGAAGTCCGGGCGTCGGTCCGAGACGTTGATCGCAACACTCGCGGAAGCGACGGCGCAGATCGTCGCCTCGGTGCGTGCGATCGAGCGCACTGCCGAGCGCCAATTGGCTTCGGTCGCGGTCATCACGGAGCTCGAACGCCCGCACACAGGATATCGGCGAGATCACGAAAACGGTCAGCCGGATTTCGGATCAGACGAATCTGCTGGCGCTCAACGCTGCGATCGAGGCGGCACGCGCCGGTGAGCACGGGCGCGGATTCGCAGTGGTCGCCGACGAAGTACGCGCTCTGGCGGAAACATCCGACCGGAATGCTCAGGAAGTGCGCGAGCTCGCCGACTCGATGAAGCGCGACGTGGAGCAAATCGTCAGCGCGCTCGAGAAGGCGGCCGCGACGGCAACCAAGGAAAGCCAAGCAGCTGCGAGCGTCGTCGAAGCCATGCGCGCGCGGCGCGAAGACGTGTCGAAAATAGCCGAGGGCAACAGGCAGATCCTGGGCGCCGCCGCCGAGGCCGAGCGCGCCGCGACGGAGGCCGCAGTGGGCGCGGAACAAATCGCAAGCGCGGCCGAGGAGCAAGCGTCCGGTGCGAGCCAAGCTCAGTCCGCCGTGCAGCAGCAAGCGAAATCGCTCGAGCAGGCGCAGGTGGCCGCCCAGGCACTCGCGGTTCTCGCCGAGCAGCTGCGCCGGGCCAAAGCCTCAGGAGACTCCGCCGAGCAGATCGGCTCGTCTGCAGAGGAGCTGTCCGCAACGATTCAGGAGCTCTCGAGCGCGGCAACGCAGATCATGGCCGCTGTAGAGCAGATCGATCGCGCCACGCGCATGCAAGCGTCCGCCACGCAGGAGACCTCGGCCGCGCTCGACCAGATCGAAAAGAGCGCAAGGCTTGCCGAAGCGAACATCCGGGCCGCGGACGAACGTGTGCAGGCCGTGGAAGCCGCGCTGAAGACGGGACGCACGTCCGTCGAGAGCCTCATCGGCGGCGTGAACGCCGGCCTTCAGGACACGCACACCAGCGTGTCCACGGTGGCGCGGCTCGGCGGCGTCGGGCGGAAGATCGAAAAAGTCGTCGACGCTATCGCGCTGATCACGGTTCAGACAAGCATGTTGGCTGTCAGCGGCTCCGTCGAAGCCGCCCGCGCCGGCGAATCCGGCCGCGGCTTTGCGATCGTCTCGAACGATATTCGCGCGCTTGCACGCGAAGCCTCTTCCAACGTCGAGCGCGCGAAAGACACGGCTCGTGGCGTGTTGGAGCAGATCGCCGTCCTCAAAAGCGACCTAGAGCAAATCGCGTCGTCCTCGCAAACCGAGGTCGAGAACAGCCGTGCGGTGTCGGTCATCTTGGAGAAGCTCGGCGGCGAGATCGCCGAAATGAGGTCCGCCAACGAGAGCATCGTGAGCGGTGCGGCCGAGATTCTCGCGGCCGCCGCGCAAACGGCTGCCGGCGCGCGCCAGGTGGCCGCCGCAACCGAGGAAGCCAGCGCAGCCGCGCGGCAGTCCGCCACCGCGGCGACCGAGCAGGCGCGTGGCGCAGAAGACCTGGCCGCCGCCATCGAGGAAATCGCCTCACTCGCGGACGAGCTGCAGCGCGCGAATGAGTGAGCGAGCCGCGGCGCCCGTCCCTGACGGCCATTCGCCGCTTCCTGACTTTTCGCCTCGGCGGCACCCTTTACGCGCTGCCGGCCGGGTACGTCTTGGAGGTCATCCATATTCCCGTAGTCGCGCGCGTCCCGCACAGTCCGCCTTCGTTGCTCGGCATCGCGAACCTTCGCGGCACGGTGCTGCCTCTCGTTGGCTTGAGCGAGCTGCTCGGGTCGAGCGCTTCCGCCGCAGCTGCCGCGACGAAGGCCATCGTGCTCGATGCGGGAACCCATCTCGCGCTGGCCGTGGAATCCGTCGACGCCTTGGTGGCCGTCGCGGAGGACCGCATCGAAGTCCGCGAATCCGAGCTCAGCGCGGCGCAAGGTGAGCAGCTGAGCGGCGCGTTTCGCTCGGAGAGCCACGACGCCGTAGTGAAGATACTGGACATCAAGAAGCTGCTCGGCGCCGCGTTCACGCAGCAAGCGCGCGCACCGCGACAGTCGCGCGGCAGCAAGGGCGCGGTCGCCGACATGCAGCGATCGGCCGCCGTCGACGCCGCATCGATGCTCGTCACGTTCGAGGTCGCCGGCCAAGAGTTCGCCCTCGATCTCGCGGCCGTACAGGAAATCCTGCCGGCGCCGGCCGTCGTCATGGCCGTGCCGCGCGCGGAGGCGCTCGTTCTCGGCGTGACCTCCGTGCGCGACCGCCTGTTGCCGTTGCTGTCGCTGCGCGGGTTGCTCGGCTTTCCGCCCGCACAGGGCTCTGACGGGCGCGAGAAAGTTGTCGTCATGAAGGTCAATGGCGCGCAGGTGGGGCTCGTCGCAGACCGCGCGAGAGCAATTTTGGCGGCGCCGCAGTCGGCCATCGACGCGGTTCCGCCCGTGCTCGCGGCGCGTACCGGCGGCGAAGCGCGCCTCAAGGCCATCTATCGCGGCGAGGACGGCCGCAGGCTCGTATCGATCCTGATGCCCGAGCAGCTATTCCGGGAGGATGTCATGCGGCGACTGGGTCACGACGCGCATAACGAAAGCACGCCGGCGACGCCTGCCGCCTCGCCGCACGAAGAGCAGACGTTCCTGGTGTTCCGCTTGGGCAAGGACGAGTTCGCGTTGCCGATCGGAGCCGTCGACGAGGTCGGCGAAGTGCCGGCCGCAGATCACACGCTTGCCGAAGACGCCGAAGTTTCTCGAGGGCGTCGTGAACCTGCGCGGCGACGTGCTGCCCGTCGTCGACCAGCGCCGCCGCTTCGACATGCCTGCATCGAGCGAAACCGAGCGCCGGCGTCTCGTCGTCGTCCGGACCGAGCTCCACCGCGCAGGGTTGATCGTCGACGGGGTGTCGGACGTGCTGCGCGTGTCGGTCGATGCCGTCGAGGCACCGCCCGCGCTGACCGACGAGATCGCGCGGTTGGTCCGTGGCGTGATCAACCTCGAGCAATCGCAGCGCATCGTGCTCGTGCTCGATCCGGCCGAGCTGCTGACCGCCGCCGAACGGGGGCGTCTCGACGCCTTCCAGAAGGCGAGCCGAGCCGATGCGTGATCAAGGTTCTCGTCGTCGATGACTCCGCGCTGGTGCGGAAGCTCTTCCGCCGCGTTCTCGCCAACGAGCCCGATCTAGAGGTTCGGGTCGCCCGCAACGGCGTCGAGGCGCTTCGCGAGCTCGAGGAGTTCCGGCCGGCCGTCGTCACGCTCGACGTTCACATGCCGCAGATGGGCGGCCTCGAGTGCCTCGATCGCATCATGCTCGAGAGGCCGTGCGCCGTCGTCATGGTGTCGTCGCTGACGGCGGAAGGGGCCGAGGAGACGCTCGAAGCGCTGCGTCTCGGAGCCGTCGATTTCGTGTTGAAGCCCGAAGGCGCCGTATCGCTCCGCATTGATGAATTTGCACCCACGTTAGTGGAAAAGATCCGGGCAGCGGCCGGCGCGAAGATCAAGAAGAGCACGCGGCTCCGCGAGCGCGTGGTGCACCGAACGGGGCTGCGGCGACCCCGCTGCAACCTCTCGCGACCGCATACGCCGCGCGGTGCGCGCGTCCGGCGATGGCCTCGTGCTAGTCGGCACGTCGACGGGGGGGCCGCCTGCGCTCGAAGCACTGCTTGCACCCCTCCCGCAAGCGTTTCCCTGGCCGATCCTCGTCGCGCAGCACATGCCTGCGACCTTCACGGGCCCGCTCGCGCGGCGGCTCGATGAGCTGTGCGAGCTCCGAGTCGTCGAGGTGCTGCAGCCGATGGTCGTCGAGCCCGGCTGCGTCTACATCGGCCGCGGCGACGCGGACCTCATCGTCACGCAGCGGCCCGCGGGACTCACCGCGATGAGCGCGCCTGCGCAAGCCGACTACCCGTGGCATCCGAGCACGGACCGCCTGGTGAGATCGGCCCTGGCGCACGTTCTGCCCCGGCAGCTGATCGGCGTGCTGATGACGGGCATGGGCAACGACGGCGCCGAAGCGATGGCGACGCTGTCGAAGCTTGGCGGCACGACTATTGCAGAGGCTGAGGAGACCGCCGTGGTGTGGGGGATGCCAGGCGAGCTCGTACGGGCCGGAGGTGCCGACTGGATCGAGCCCGTTCAAAAAATCGCCTCCCGTTTGCTCGAGATCACGCCGAAGCATGCCGCTCGTTCGTAAGCCCCCGTCGGGGCCACTGAGTTCCGCTGCACCTGCAACCGACCCCGCGGCGGTGCTGGCCGCGCTCGCGCGCGGCACGGACGACGAGCGCTGGTCGGCAGCCCGTGCCGCAGTGTCGCTGCCCGGAAGCGTGCCGGCCCTCGCCGAAGCGCTTGGCGAGCGAGAAGAACCCGCGCGTGCGCGAGGCCGTGCTGACGAGCCTGGCCCGGATCGCCACGCCCGAAAGCGTCCAAGCCGTTCTACCGTTGCTGCGTTCCGACGACGCGGTCGTCCGCCGGGAAGGATCCGACGCGCTGCTCGCCATGAAAGACGCCGCCTGGCCCCAGGTCGCGGCGTTGTTGCAAGACGACGATGCCGACGTCCGGGTCCTCGCCTGCGGCCTCGTCCGCGACATGCCGAACGAAAAGGCCGTACCTCTCTACTGCGGCGTGCTCGATTCGGAGCCGGAGGCGAACGTCTGTGCAGCGGCTGTAGAGGCGCTCGCGGAGATCGCCGGAGCGGAGGCGTTGCCCGCGCTGCAGCGCTGCGCCGAGCGCTTTCGGGAAACACCCTTTTTGGCCTTCTCGATCCAGCTGGTCGTCGATCGTCTGCGTTCCCGGGTCTGAAGCTCTCGTGCCCGACTATGCCGCCCTCACCGAGGACGAATACCGCAGGCTGTGCGAGTTCATCTATCGTCGAACCGGAATGATCTTCACGGAAGCGAAACGCTATTACGTCGAGCGACGCGTCGTCGAGCGCATGGCGGCCACGGAGTCGAGCTCCTTCGAGAGCTATTTCGCGCGCCTACGCGCCGGGCCGCACGCGGAGATCGAGCAGTTCGTCAACGCGTTCACGGTCAACGAGACCTACTTCTATCGCGAGGAGCACCAGCTCTCGTGTCTCACGTCGGACCTGCTCGCCGAGCGCCTGAAAGTGAAGACGCAGGGCTCCCAGATCAGGATCTGGTCGGTGCCGTGCTCGACGGGCGAGGAGCCGTATTCGATCGCGATCTGGCTGCTCGAGAACTGGCCGCTCGTCGATCGATACGACATCGAGATCGTCGGCTCGGACATCGACACCGGCGCCGTCGCGCTTGCGCGCGCGGGAATCTATGGCAAACGCGCGCTGATGCGCCTACCGCAGCACGTGATCGACAAGTACTTCGAGCATGACGGCGACGAGACCTGGAGGATCATCGACGACTTGCGCCAGTCCGTCCGCTTCACGGCGGCCAACATCGTGGATCCCGCCGAGACCAAGGCGCATGGACAGTTCGACGTCATCTTCTGCCGCAACGTGCTGATCTATTTCGACGATACTTCACGGCGGACTGCTGCGGAAAATCTCTACGAAAACCTGTTTCCCGGCGGCTTCATCTGCCTTGGACACACCGAGTCCATGAGCCGCATCTCTCCGCTGTTCGACGTGGCGCGCTTTGCGGACGCCATCGTGTATCAACGACCCGTGGCGTAACGCATGGCTGACGAAGCAACGAAGCGAATCCTCGTCGTCGACGACGCGAGCCTCGTGCGCCGCTATTACCGCGCCGCCCTCGAAGGCGCCGGATTTCAGGTCGCAGAGGCGCTGAACGGGCTCGAAGCGCTGGAGCAAGTCCTCACGTCGCGCTTCGACCTGCTCGTCGTGGACGTCAACATGCCGCAAATGGACGGCTTGAGCTTTCTGCGCACCGTCAGAGGCAAAGCGCCGCCGTTGTCATCGACACCGGCGCTGATCACGAGCTCGGAGGCCGAGCCGCAGCGCATTGCCGCCGCGCGTTCGGCCGGCGCCAACTTCTACGTCGTCAAGCCGCTCAGCCAGGAAACGCTGGTGCAATACGCCTTGCTGCTCTGCGGGGTCCGGCATGGATGAGTTTCTCCAGCAATTCCTAGTCGAGTCGCGGGAGCTCGTCGAGCAAGCCAGCGATGACGTTCTGGCGCTCGAAAGGGAGCCGCACGATGCGCAGCGTTTCGACGACGCGTTTCGCGCGTTCCATACGCTGAAGGGCGGAGCGGGCATCGTCGATTTCGCGGCAATGCAAGCAGCGGTCCACGCCGCGGAGAGCGCGTTCACGGCTGCACGCGCCGAGTCGCGGCCGCTTTCCGCGGACGACATCGGTAATTGCCTCGCGTGCCTCGACCAGGTCGTCGACTGGCTCGATACGATCGAGGCCACGGGCACGCTGCCGCCGGACGCCGACGCGGCTGCGACCGTCGCGCGCTTCGCGTGTCCCGCGAAGCCGGCGGCGGCGAGTGCTGCTGCGCCGGCCGGCGAGGCCGGCGACGGCTGGGCAGATGCACTGCTCCGTGCTCGTGCTGCCGCGGCGGCGCAGGCACGCACCGCGCTTCGCTACCGCCCTCCGGCCGACAGCTTCTTCGCTCAGCAGGATCCTGTAGCGCGGATCGCCGCGCTGCCGGGCCTGCTCGCCCTCGACATCGGGCCGCGCACGGCCTGGCCGCCGCTCGACGCGCTCGATCCGTTTCAGTGCAACCTCACGATCACGGCGTTGCTCGCAGTCTCTCCCGCGGACGCCGCGGCAGCCCTCGGCGACGAGCTGCGTCATTGCGAGGTCGAGGCCGTCGCCGGGGACGCGCGTGCGCTTCCCGTGGTGTCGTTGCCGCCGCGCGCGCGCGAGCTGCTCGAGGCTCAGCTGCAATTGCTCGCAGCGGTCGGCGAGCCGCCCGCGGCGAGCCATATCGCGTCGGCCGGCATCGTTGCAGCGAACGTGTTGCGCAGCCTCGGGAAGACGGAGGAGGCGAACGCCGTCGCTGCCGAAGCGGCCGCTGCCGTTGCAGAAGGCGGCTCGCAACGGCTCGTGCAAGCCGTCAAAGCGGCGCTCGGGGAGGCACCAGCCAAGCGCGCCGCGCAGCCCGCGGCGGGGCGCCGCTCCGGCAGCCGCGCCCAGACGTTGCGCGTGAATGCCGACCGCATCGACGCGCTCGTGCGCCTGACCGGCGAGCTCACCGTGGCGAAGAATGCGATCGGCCACGCCGTGAAGCTCGCCGAGAGCGAAGGCTCCGCGCTCGCCGTCGCGCTCAAGAACCAGCACCTGGGCCTCGACCGCCTCGTCGGCGAGCTGCAGCGAGCCGTCGTCGGCATGCGCGTGCTGCCGCTGCGCGTTGCGTTCCAGCGCTTCCCGCGCCTGATACACGAGCTCGCCGCGGAGCTCGGCAAGGCCGCCACGCTCGTCATCGAGGGCGAAGAGACCGAGGCGGACAAGGCGATCGTCGAGATCCTCGTGGAACCGCTCGTGCATGTGCTGCGCAACGCGATGGACCATGGCGTCGAGAATGCCGCGCAGCGAGCGGCCGCCGGCAAGCCGGCCGTCGCGACGATCCGCCTGCGCGCGTTCCGCGAAGGCGAGCACGTCCTCATCGAGATCACGGACGACGGCAGCGGCATCGACATCGCGCGCGTTCGGCAGGTGGCCGCGCAGCGCAAAGTCGCGACAGGCCAAGAGCTGGCGTCCATGAAGGATGCGCAGCTCATCGATCTGATCTTTGCGCCGGGTTTTTCCACGGCCACGACGGTCACTCAGGTGTCCGGGCGCGGCGTCGGCATGGGCGCGGTCCGCACGGCGGTCAGCCGGCTCGGCGGGCACGTCGAAGTGCGCAGCGCCGCCGGCAAGGGCACGACGGTGCGCTTCACTCTGCCGTTCAGCGTCCTTGTCACTCAGGTCATGACGGTCGAAGCGGCAGGGCAGACGTTCGGCATTCCGCTCGACGCCGTCGTCGAGACGATCCGCGTCCCGAAGAGCGGCATCTTTCCCGTCGGAGCCGCGTACGCCATCGTGCTGCGCAATCGCACGATCCCGCTCGTGCGGCTGGCGCAGGTGCTCGCGCAGAGAGCGGCGGAAGGCGACGAGGGCGGGCCGATCGTGATCGCGAGGATCGACGGCGATCTCGGCGCGTTGCAGGTGGATCGGATCGGCGAGCGCATGGAGATCATGCTCAAACCGTTGGACGGCCTGCTCTCAGGGCTGCCGGGTATCGCAGGATCCACGCTGCTCGGAGACGGCAGCGTCCTACTGGTATTGGATCTCGCGGAGCTACTGCAATGACCGTGCGCGTGACCGCCGAAGGCGCAATCGAGCTCGCCGGGCGCTGCGGCGTCGAGGACGCGGAGGTGTTGCAGCGCCACCTACTGGCCGCCCCTCGATCCACCGTAGAATGGAGCGGCTGCGAGGAACTCCACTCGGCCGTGATTCAGGTATTGCTGGCAGGGAAACCGCGCGTTCGGGGATCGCCTTCGAATGCGTTTTTGAAAGCCCATATCGCACCGCTCGTGCAGCGAGCGACGAATTGATCGGCGCCTGAAGGCGCTCTGGCCGAAGGCTTAGCGTAGTGAAGGAAAGCAGACATGAAATACAAATTGCTGATCGTCGATGACAGCAAGCTGGCGCGAATGGCCGTCATCAAGGCCCTGAACAGCTGTTATCCGGACTGGCAGCGCGTCGAAGCCGGTAGCGCCGCGGATGCGCTGCGCGCAATGGAGGCGGACGCGCCGCACGTGGCCCTCGTGGACTTCAACATGCCGAATCGGGACGGTCTGGATCTCGCTGAAGATCTGCGCAAGCTGAATCCCACCATGCCGATCGGCGTCATTTCCGCCAACCATCAGCAGGGCGTCATCGATCGCACCAATGCGCTCGGAGCGACGTTCCTGCCGAAACCGCTCGCCGAGAAAACGCTGCGCGAGTTCCTGACGAAGGCGGTGCACGACCTCGAGGGCTCCGGCGCATGAGCGAATCGATCGACGTGACCTTGTCCGAGCTCGAGCTCGATGCCATCACGGAGCTCGTCAATCTCGGCGTGAGCCGCGCGGCGACGAACCTCGCGCGCATGGTGCACGAGGAGGTCATTCTCACGGTGCCGAGGGTCGCGCTGATGAGCCGGCGCGAGGCGATTCGAACGCTCGGTGAGCGGGAATCCAAGAGTCTCGTTGCCGTGCACCAGGTTTTCGAAGGGCGAGATCACCGGCAGGGCGTTGCTGATCTTTCCCGAGGAAAGGAGCCTCGAGCTCGTGCGAGCCGTCGTCGGCAGCGACCTCTCGCTCGAAGAGATCATCGAGCTCGAGCAGGAAGCGCTCGCAGAAACGGGCAATATCATCCTCAATAGCTGCCTCGCGACGATCGCGAACTCCCTCGAGAGCAACCTCAAGATCTCGCTGCCGGAAGTCCTTCGCGGCGAAAGCACGAAGTTCTTCAGCCTGGAGCCGCCGCCGGTCGCCGGCACCACGGTGATGTTCATCTACATCAATTTCGCCATGAAGAAGCGCGACATCAACGGCTACATCGCGATGATGATGGACATGCCGTCGCTGAGCGCGATGCAGACACTCGTGCAGGCGTTGATCCGGCGCACGACCGGCGTGGCGAAGGCCTAGCAGACCGATGCCGAAGATGAGCCCGGAACACTCGATCCTCGACGGCATTGCGGCCGGGCTGATCGTCATCGGCACGGACCGGAAGATCGCGCACTGGAACGCGTGGATGGTGGCGGCGAGCCGGCTGTCCCCCGCGGACGTCGTCGGCAAGACGCTCGCGCAAGTGTTCCCCGACGCCGAGATGCACGTCGTCGACAGGGCCATCGAGTCCGCTCTGGACGCCGGTGCCTCCACGCTCTTGACGAATGCGCTCCACGAGAATCTGCTGCCGCTCAACACGCGCGCGGGGCGGCCGCTTCTGCACGACGTCGCCGTGTCACCGGTCGGCGATGGTCAACCGAGAAGGTGTGTCGTCCAGATCATCGACGTGACGGACGCGACTCGCCGCGAGCGCTTCCTCCGCGATCGACAGAACGCACGCTACTACGCTCTCGTCGAGAGCGCGCCCGGACGCGATCCTCAACGTCGATAGCGAGGGAATCATCCGGCTCGCGAACCCCGCAGCGGCCGCGCAATTCGGCTACTCGGCCGAGGAGCTCGTCGGGCAACCGGCGGCGTTGCTGTGCGAGCACGAGAATGCCTGGCGGGACATCTGGCAATCCGTGAGCGGCGGTACGCCTTCCGCCCGCCCGACCGAGGTGCGCGTTCGGCTCAAGGACGGCACATTGCGCTACTTCGAAATCTCGGCCGCACGGTGGAAGGACGGCTCGCGCACACTCGTCACGGCGATCTTGCGTGACGTCAACGATCGGCGCGACGCGGAGATCGCACTTCGCGAAAGCGAAAGCCGGTCGCGCGCGAATGCCAAAGCCCTCGAGGAGCTCAACGAGGTGCTCAAGGAGAACAGCAAGGCGCTCAGCGAGATGGATCGGCGCAAAGACGAGTTTCTCGCGACATTGGCGCACGAGCTGCGCAATCCGCTGGCGCCGCTGCGCAACGGCCTGCAGTTGCTGAAGCTGGCGAAGGACGACGTGGGCTTGGTCGAGCGCACGCGCCACATGATGGATCTGCAGCTCGGCCAAATGGTGCGCCTCATCGACGACCTCCTCGACGTCGGCCGCATCACCAACGATCGAATCGCGCTGAACAAGGAAAAAACATCGCTCGACAAGGTGATCCGTCAGGCGATCGAAACCAGCAGTCCGTTGATACTCTCGCAGCAGCATGAGCTCAGCATCGAGCTTCCATCGCGCGAGATCGGTCTCGATGCCGACGTCGTTCGGCTCACGCAAGTGTTCGCCAATTTGCTGAACAACGCCGCGAAGTACACGCCGCGCAACGGCAAGATCACTATCTCCGCCGAAGAGGACGGCGATACCGTCACGGTTCGCGTCAGCGACAACGGCATAGGAATTCCGCGGGAGCTGCTGCCGCAGGTCTTCGATATTTTCATGCAGGTGGACAAGACGCTGGAGCGTGCTCAGGGCGGGCTCGGGATCGGGCTGTCACTCGTCAAGCGATTGGTCGAGATGCACGGAGGCACCGTCGAGGCGCAGAGCACGGGTCTGGGTCAGGGCAGCGTGTTCGTCGTGCGTCTACCGATCGCGCAGCTTCCGGCCGAGAGCGAGTTACCCGTTCCGATGGAAGTTCACGCCGCCCCGCCGACGGGCCACCGTATTCTCGTCGTCGACGACAACAAGGACGCGGCCGCGAGCCTTGCGCTGCTCCTGGGCTTGATGGGTCACGAAACCCGAACGGCGAACAACGGCGTCGAGGCGATCGAGGTGGCCGATCAGTTCCAGCCGAACGTCGCGCTGCTCGATATCGGCATGCCGAAGCTAAACGGCTACGAGACGGCGCGCCGCATGCGGCAGAAGAGCTGGGGGCGGGAGATGCTGCTGGTGGCCGTGACGGGCTGGGGCCAAGACGCCGATCGCCGGCGCTCGGACGACGCAGGCTTCAATTCGCATCTCGTCAAGCCCGTCAACGTCGAAGAAATCGAACGGCTGCTCTCCAGGAGCCTGTGAGGATGGCGCGCAAGCCGTGAGGCGCTTCGGGCTACTGCTCGCGCTGAGCTTCGCCGCCGCGGCGCCAGGCCAGAATCCGGCCGAGCGCTCGCCGGCCGTGAGCCCGCTGATGCTCGAGTACCTGGCGCCGCTGCTCGCGGGTTGGATCGCCGCCGAGCGCGATGCCGCGAAGACGCGCGGCGTCGAGCCGATACCGGCGCCGATTCGCGCGGCGCTCGCGGGCTACGTGCCCGAGCCGATTCTCGACAGCGTCCGCTGGCGCGAAGGCGCGAGTGAGCTCTCGCTGCCGCAGAACGTCATTCGCTTCGGCCACGTGCCCGCCGTCACGCTCGACGACGTCATCGTGTTTCAGGAACGCCGTGCCGCGCTCGACGATCCGAAGCTCTGGGCCCACGAGCTCAAGCACGTCATGCAGTTCGCGGAGTGGGGCGTCGACGGCTTTGCGACGCGGTACATCGGCGACTACGAGGCCGTCGAGCGTGAGGCAGCGGAGTTTCGCTGGGAGTTCATGAAGCAGAAGGGATTGATCCCCGAGGTTGGATCTCCCGGTCCGTAGGCCTACGGAGGCTTTCCCGGCCTGGTGGCACCGTTCTTGCTACTTCCGACGCGGGGCTCAACCGTGCGAGGTAGTCGATGGCGCGCAAGCGGTCGGACCGTGCAGCTGCAGGCAAGCCACGGGACGAGAAGCCAGTCGTGCTCATCACGGGAGCCGCGGGTAACCTCGGCCAGTCGATTGGCGCGGCGCTCGCATCCGACTACCGCGTCGTCGGCATCGATCGCGAGGAAGCCGACGGGCCGATCAGGATCGCAGCCGCCGACCTCGGCTCGAGCGAGTCGATCGAGAGCGCGCTGCGCGTGCTGCGCGGCGAATTCGGCAAGCGCATCGCGAGCGTGATCCATCTTGCTGCGTACTTCGATTTCTCGGGCGAGCCGAATCCGCTTTACCAATCCGTGAACGTCGAAGGCACGCGCCGTCTGGTCGCGGCGCTGCGCGCGCTCGTCGACGCAGAGCAATTCGTCTATGCGAGCACGATGCTGGTGCTTGCTCCGGCGCGGCCCGGCGAGCGCATCGACGAGACGCGGTCGATCGACCCCCGGTGGGAGTACCCGAAGTCGAAGGCGGCCGCCGAGCGCGTGATCGCGGAGGAGCACGATGACATTCCATATGTGCTGCTGCGGCTCGCGGGCGTCTACGACGAGCGCTCCACGGTGCCGACGATGGCGCAGCAGATGGCCGCGGTCTACGAGCGCGAGCTGCAAAGCTACGTGTTCGCGGGCGACAAGCGCGCGGGGCAAGCGGCGCTGCACCGCGACGACATGGTCGGCCGCCTTTCGCCTCGCCGTGGAGCGGCGCGCTGACTTGCCGCGCGAGTGCGCGCTGCTGATCGGCGAGCCCGAGACGCTCGGCTACGCCGAGCTGCAGGACGAGCTCGGCTACTTCGATCCACGGCGTCGACGATTGGCCGACACTGCGGTTGCCGAAGCCCGTCGCCGCGGCCGGCGTGCGCGTGTTGCACGCAATCGAGCCCGCCGTGCCGGACGCGCTCGACGAAGGCGAAACGACGTTCGTGAAGCCGTTCATGATCCCGATGGCGGACGATCACTATGAGCTCGACATTGGCCGCGCGCGCGCAGCACTCGGCTGGGAGCCCAAGCATCGGCTCAAGGACTCGCTGCCCGCGATGGTCGCGGAGCTCAAGCGCGATCCGGCGGCCTGGTACGAGCGGCACAGGCTCAAGCCGCCCGAGTGGATCGCCGAAGCGAAGGAGGGCGGAAGGAGCGCCGGCGACCTCGCCGAGCGCAGCCAGGCGCTCGTGAAGCGCGAGGTCCGCGCCAACCGCTGGGCGCATTTTGCGAACATTGCGCTCGGCACGTGGCTCGTGACGCAGCCGCCGTTGATCGCCGTCGACGAGCCAGGACTGCGCGCCGCCGAAATAGTGATCGGGGTCTGCGTGATCGGCGCGGGCTTTCTGGCGCTGTCGTGGCGCGCGCAATGGGCGCGCTGGGCGGCCGCGGGCCTCGGCGCGCTGCTGATGGCCGCGCCGTTCGTGTTCGCGACCGACAACGCGGCTGCGTATCTCGCCGACACGCTGATCGGCGGCTTGATCTTCGGGCTCGCCGTTTGCGTGAAGCCCGACGTCGGGCCGTCGCCGCTCGCGCGTCTCACGGGGCCCGCCATTCCGCCGGGCTGGACCTACAACCCGTCGGCCTGGACGCAGCGCCTGCCGATCGTCGCGCTCGCGCTCGTGGGCCTCTACGTTTCGCGCTATCTCGCGGCGTATCAGCTCGAGCACATTCCGGGCGTCTGGGAGCCGTTCTTCGCGGGCTCGCCCGACGATCCGCGCAACGGCACGGAGGAGATCATCACGTCGGCAGTCTCGCGAGCGTGGCCCGTATCGGACGCGGCCGTCGGGGCGTATACCTACATGCTCGAGATCCTTACCGGTGTCGTCGGCTCGACGCGCCGCTGGCGCACGATGCCGTGGCTCGTCGTGCTGTTCGGGCTCATGATCGCGCCGCTCGGCGTCGTGTCGATCTTGTTCGTGATCATCCAGCCGATCGTGATCGGCACGTGGAGCACGCTCGCGCTGATCGCGGCACTCGCCGTGCTCGTGCAGATCCCGTACTCGCTCGACGAGCTGCTCGCGTCGCTGCAGTTCGTGCGCCGCCGCATGCGGGCCGGGCAGAACGGGCTCCACGTGTTTCTGTTTGGCGATACGGACGAAGGCGAAGACGAGAAGACCGCGCCGCTCGAGCTCGACCGCTCCGCGCGCGAGCTGCTGCGCGAAGCCGTCACGGGTGGCGTGCGCTTGCCGTGGAATCTGCTTGCCGTCGCGGCAGTGGCGTTGTCGCTGCTGTTCACGCGAATCACGCTCGGCGCCGACGGCGGGCTGGCCAACGCGCACCATTTGATCGGCGCGCTCGCGCTCACCGTCGTATCGATCGCCGCGGCTGAAGTCGCGCGGCCCGCGCGGTTGCTGAACGTTGCGCTCGGTCTCGTCTTGGTTTTTGCGCCGTTCGTTTACGACGCCGATGTGGCCACGATGCTCGTCACGATCGCAGCCGGCCTCGCGATCGCCGGTTTGAGCATCCTGCGCGGCGGCCGTCTCGTGGGGCGCTACGGGGCGTGGACGCGTTGGGCGGCCATCTGACGGAATTGCGTACGGAAGCTACGGCGCGCCGCGTCCCTTCTTGTCGTGGCCCGGCTTGGGCCGACCCGACAAACGGAGGCTCCGCAACAGCTGAGATACCCAGGATTCGCGCGACGCGTCCGTGATCGCCTGGTCTTGACGTTCGCGCTCGGCGCTTTGGCCGGGGTCCGATTCGGGCGGCGGACCGGCGTTCGGCGGTCGAGTCTTGTCGTGACGCGGCTTGGTCGTTGCCATGTGTTACGAGCTACTGCATCTCTACGTTTCGACCGTGCGAGCCTTGGTGCGCAAGCGGTAACGAGCGCAACACGGGGCCTTCGATCTGAGCCCAGCCCGGCTTCGGACATTCCAAACTGATATGAGAGAGCGTGACTACAGAACGTGGAAACACCAGGCGGACTAATTCTCCCGTCTGGGACGCTCGTTCGAGCCGTGCAAACTCGCTGTCGCTCAGCGGCCCGCAAGTCACGCGGTACAGAGTGCCGTTGCGGGTGAACGTGAGCTTCGCTCTTTCAAGTTGCTGCCCCGAGCACTGCAGCTCGAGGCACGTCCCGCCCCCTTCTCGATCGTTCGCCATTGGGCGGATTGGTGCACGAAATGTGCCATGGAAAAAGATTCACGCTGCCGGGCCCTACGACGCGAATAGGGCGGCGAGCTCGATCGTCACACCCGGCAGCTGCGACACCGGCGCGCTGGCTGGGCGTTCGAGCGCCGCGTGTCGCTCGTACGTTGCGTCTCGTAAATCGCCGTAGACGAGCAGCGCGTCGTTTTGCACATCGACGATCCAAACCTCGGGCACGCCGTGCCGCGCATAGAGCGGCACTTTGACGCCGCGGTCGTAGCGCAGCGTCGTGTCGCTGACTTCGATGACGAGCAGCGTATCTGCGCCCAACGCGAATTCGCTGCGGTAGAAATCCGGGCACGGTGCGAGCAGCACTAGATCGGGCTGCGGTTCGGACCACTGGCTCAGGCGGACTGAACCCTGCACGCGCACGATCGCGCTGTCGCCGACGGCTCTGACGAACGTTCGGTTCAGCTGATCGATGATGCTCTGATGGTCTTTGCCGATCGGCGCCATGTCGATGATCTCTCCCTCGATCAACTCGACGCGCGCATCCGGCGCCAGCACGCCTATCTCTGCCATGCGGTGATAGTCGTGCACCGTGATGCGATGCCGCTGCGGCCCGCTTTCCATCTGCCTACCCATCGGCGCTCCGGGACGAAGAGTGTAACGGTGGCGACAGCGTCGATTGCAAGCGTCGCGGGAATAGGGTGGCGAGGCACGCGTCGAAAGTGGTCGAATCGCAGGATTTCGCTTCGGCCACGTGCCCGCGGGCTCAGCGGCGTCAGATCGCATTTGTCCAGAGCGACGCTTCTGGCGCATATTTCAAAGTTAAACGTCTGCGGAGCGCAGCAACGGTCCGACGACGAGCGGTTCCTTGGGTTCCTGTGCCGCTGAGTCTTCCGACCCTCCCGCTCTCCGGAACGCGCTGCTCCGGCGTCAGCTCTTGTCGGCAAGCCCCGTCAACTCAAAGCTCAACGTCCGCAGCTGCGCCCGCGCCGCCGCGTCATACGCCTGCGCATTCGCTTGCGCCTCGTTCAACCCGTTGAAGTACAGACCGCTGCGCCCAACGAGCGTCGGTGACACGGCGAGCTGCATCGTCGCCTCGGCGCCTTCCTCGACGCTGCTCAACGGCTGAAACCCGCCATTGATCACTCGCGCGGTGTTCATCGAGCGTGCGGGGTGCAGGCTGTTGACGGTCACGCTCGCGGCGTCGAGCTCGGCCGCGAGGTCGATCGTGAACATGATCTGCGCGAGCTTGCTGCGGCGGTACGCGTCGCCGGGGTTGTAGCTGCGCTCCATCATGACGTCGGTGAAATCGATCGGCGTCTGGCCCATCGAGGACACGTTGACGATGCGCGCCGGCGCGCTGGCTTCGAGCAGCGGAAACAGGCGGTACGTCAACAAGAAATGCGCGAGATAGTTGACGGCGAACGCGAGCTCGTGGCCGTCGGCGCTCGTTTGTCGCTCGGCGCCGCTGACGGCGGCGGCGTTGTTGATGAGGACGTCGAGGCGGTCGTACGTTTCAAGGATCTCCTCCGCGAACGCGTTGACACCGTCGAGCGACGCAAAGTCCGCGCGATGAAACGCGGCATTGCCGGATCCCGCGGCGCGGATCGTTCGCACGACCTCCCCGCCGCGCTCCGGATTGCGGCCGTGCACGATCACGAAGGCGCCGAGCGCGCCGAGCTGGCGCGCGACTTCCTTGCCGAGTCCGTCCGTCGAACCCGTGACGAGCACTGTCTTGCCCGGCAGAGCAACGCCCATTCGCGCCCAGTACGTCTCATTCTCGGGCACCCGGCGTTCAGCGGCCGGCTGCTGTTGCTGCGCAAGGGCGCGACCGCCAGCCGCGCTCAGTGCGAGCCCAACGCCGGCGAGCAAAGTGGTCCGCCGCGACAGCGTCGCAATCTTCATCGTCATTCCGATTCTCCTTGTCCGAGCGGCCACGATAAGTGTCGGGGCCGCGGGCTGGCAACTCGCCTCATCGAACATGGGTGGTCCAAGCAGGTAGAGTAGAGACTCGATGAATACCTCCGCTTCCTCAGCGCCGGCGAGTCCGACGAGCGCCGGCCCTTTGCTCGCGCTCGGGCTTCTTGCATTGATCTGGGGCTACAACTGGGTCGTCATGAAGCAGGCGATGCAGTACATCGGCCCACTCGATTTTGCGGCGCTGCGCGGCGTTCTCGGCGCGTTGCTGCTGTTCGGCATGCTGTGGGCCTACGGCGCGCCGCTGAAGCCGCAGCATGTCGTGAAGACGATCTTGCTCGGTCTACTTCAGACGGCGGCATTCGTCGGGTTGATCTCGTGGGCGCTCAACATAGGTGCAGCGGGGAAGAGCGCCGTGCTCGGCTACACGATGCCGTTCTGGGTCATCGTGTTCGGCTGGCCGTTCCTGCCGGACCGCCTGCGCGGCTGGCAGTGGCCGGCCGCCGGATTGATTCTCTTCGGCCTCGTGCTCGTGCTCGAGTTGTGGGCGGGATCCACGGACATGACGAGCAGCTTGCTCGCGCTCGGCGCCGGCATCGCGTGGGGGATCAGCGTCATCATATTCAAGACGATGCCGGTCGAGAGCCGCAACGACCTCTTGTCGGTGACGGCATGGCAGATGATCTTCGGCGTGCTGCCGCTCGTCGTGATCGCGTGGCTGACCGACGAGCGGCCGATCGAGTGGAGCGGCTACTTCATCGGCGCGTTGGCCTACAACGCGATCGGCGGCATGGCGCTCGCGCCGCTGCTGTGGCTCTACATTCTGCAGCGGTTGCCGGCCACCATTAGCGGATTGAACGCGCTCGCAGTGCCGATCGTCGGCGTCATCGCCGCGTGGATTCAGCTCGGCGAGCGGCCGAGCGTCGCCGAAGGCGCCGGGATGTTGTTGATCCTGGCGGGCCTCGCGCTGCTCACGAGCACGCAGCGCAACGTTCAGCCCTAGCCAAGAAAAACGCGGGCAGGGGCCCGCGTTTGTTCGATTCGTGTTGCCGAGGTTCGGCGCTCAGCGGCGATTGCCGCCACCGCCGTATCCGCCGCCGCCACCGTAGCCGCCACCGCCGCCGCGTCCGCCGCCGCCGCCGTAGCCGCCACCACCACCACCGTAACCGCCGCCGCCGGAACGGCCGCCGCCTTTCTTCTCCTGCGGGCGCGCCTCGTTGACGGTCATCGGCCGGCCGCCGTAGTCCTGACCATTGAGCTTCTCGATCGCGGCTTGCGCTTCCGCGTCGCTGCTCATTTCGACGAACCCGAAGCCTTTGCTTCGCCCCGTGTCGCGATCGGTGATGAGCTTCGCCGATTCGACGGTGCCGCACGCCGAGAATTTCGAAGTGATGTCTTCTTCAGTTGCAGAGAACGGCAAATTGCCGACGTAAAGTTTCCTGCCCACGATGCCTCCAGAGAGTTGATTGCGCTGAACCGTTTAAGGAGGAATCCGGGCAGTACGCCCTCAGGCTCGATGAACGGTCGCCCCCAGTCGACTTTAGTATATGGCAACGTTTTTTGATTGACACCAGCAAGTATTTGAGGTTTCTCCAGCCGATGGCTTCGGTATCCATGCGCCGCTCTTGGCGCACTCATCTATATATTGTCGCCATTGCGGCCCTCGCTTCGGCACCCTCGCCGGGCCAGCCGGCCCGGGAGTTGCTGAACAGCGAGCGGATCGCGGCCGCGTTCGGCAGCTACGGCGTCGAGGTGCTCGAGGAAGACGAGCAGGTCCGCGTATCCAACCTGTTCAGCGGCGCCGCCGATGAGCGCACGACCAGGACGTTTGCGATCGTCCGTTACGCATCGCCGACTGACCCCGCCGTACTCGCCGAGCACGCCGCGATCGTCGCGGGCGGCTCGATCGGCGCGGTGTTCGCGGCGCGAGGTTGGGAAGTCCGGAAGTCTCATCTGAGCTATGGCGAACGCCCGGCCACGCCAAAGGTCGCGGCTTTGATGCGAATCGACGCCGGCACGCCGCTCGCGGAGCACGTCTACGTGCTCGACGTCGTCAAGGACGGCCGCGCAATCGAGTACGCGGCGCTCGTCGAGCTCCATCACCCGGACTATCTCGATCGCGATTCGCTCGCGCAGATCTACGGCGCCGTCGACGAAACCCGCAAAGAGCTCGCCGCGAAGCTGCGCACGACGGCGGCCGAGCGCGTGCGCTAGAGCTGCGTCGTGCTCGCGTCGCGGACCTCGAACCGCTGCCCGCGGACGGCGCGGCTCGCGCCGCCGAGCAGATACAGATACACCGGCGCGACGCTCTCGGGCAGCGGCACGGATTCCGGCTTCTCGCCGGGATAGGCGCGCGTTCGCATCTTGGTACGCGTGCCGCCCGGGTTCACGACGTTGACGCGGACCGGCGTGTTCTCGAGCTCGTCGGTCAGCACCTCGGCCAAATTCTCGAGGCCGCCTTTCGCGACGGAGTAGGCACCCCAGTACGCGCGGCCGCGGCGGCCGACGCTGCTCGACGCGAACACGATCGACGCATCCGGAGAGTTGCGTAACAGCGGCAGCAAGCAGCGCGTCAGGATGAACGGCGCCGTCAAGTCGACAAGCAACACGCGCTGCCACAGGCCGATGTCGTAGTGCTCGATGGGACTCTTGTCGCCAAGGATCGCGGCGTTGTGCAGCAAGCCGTCGAGGCGGCCGTAGCGCGACTCGATCTCCGTGAGTAGCTGCTGATATTGCGGACCCTGCGCGCGCTCGAGATCGACCTGCGCGACCGACGGCTCGGGACCTAGCGGCTTCAGCTCCTGATAGAGCGCTTCGAGCGCCTTGTCGTTGCGGCCGTGCAGGATCACCGTTGCGCCGTTGATGACGAGCTCGCGTGCGACGGCGCGGCCGATGCCGGAGGTGGTGCCAGTGACCATGATGACGCGCCCGGCGAAGTCGACCGGGGCCGGACGGTAATTGCGCCAATCGTCGTTCGCGGCAGCGGCGGTCATGGCTCAGTGCGGCCCGTCGTTCGCAGTAGTCGCGGTGGGAAGCGGATCGTCGACGCCGGCGACCTCGCGCGTCAGCTCCTCGATCGACTTCGGCGGCACCAGGCGCTGGCGCGGCTGCACGCCGAGCTCCGTGAAGCGCCGCGCGCTCGGCAGCACCATGCGCTCGAGCGAGCCGACGCTCGCGTTGAAGGCGCGCACGCTGTCGCTGAGCGACTTGCCGACGTTGCCGAGATGGCCGGCGAACGTCGTGAGGCGCTCGTAGAGCTGCGACGCGGTGCTGCGAATCTCGGCGGCGTTCGCCGCGAGCGCCGTCTGTTGCCAGCCGTAGGCGACGGCCTTGAGCAGCGCGACGAGGCTCGTCGGCGTCGCGAGGATGATGTTCTGCCGCAAGGCATCGTCGAGCAGGCCGGGACGCTCGGCGAGCGCCGCGCTCAAGAACTGATCGCCGGGGATGAACAGGATCACGAACTCGGGGCTGCGCTCGAACTGGCTCCAGTAGGCCTTGCTCGCGAGCTCGCGGATGCGGCCGGCGACGATCGTCGCGTGGCGCTCGAGCGCGACGCGCCGGTCGGCGTCCGTCGCCGCCTCGGTCGCCTCGAGGTAAGCGTCGAGCGGCGTCTTGACGTCGACGATGAGATCGCGCGCGTCGGGCAGGCGGATCACCATGTCGGGACGGATTGCGCCGTTCTCCGTCGCCTGATGGCTCTGCGTCACGAAGTCGCAATGCTCGACCATGCCGGCGAGCTCGACGAGCCGGCGCAGCGTGATCTCGCCCCACTGGCCGCGGACCTCGGGCCGCCGCAGCGCGCTGACGAGGTTGCGCGTCTCGGCGCTCAACGCGTGGTGGCTCGCGGCAATTGCCTCGAGCTGCTTGCTGATGCTGCCGTGCGTCTCGCTGCGCGCCTTGTCGAGCTCCTGCAGCTGGCGCTCGGCGCGCGCGAGCGCCTCGCGGATTGGCGCGACGAGACCGTCGATCGCTTGCTCGCGCGCCGTCAAATCGCCCTTCGCGCGCTCGGTCTGCACGCTCAACGTCTCGCGCGCGAGCTTCAAGAACGTGTCGGAGTGGCTTTGGAGTTGCCGGTCGGCGAGCTGATTGAATGCCGTGCCGAGCCGCTCGGCGGCGAGCGATAGCATGCGCTCGCGCTCGGTCTCGGCGGCGCTGCGGCTGCGCAGCTCGGCGTCCTTGAGCGCGAGCTCACGCGTCAGCGCCATCGCGCGCCAGAGCCCGATCAGCAAACCGATCGCGAGCCCGCCGATGGCCGCCAGCGCGACGTACAGCCAAATGTCCGCGGTCATGTCGGCGGACGCGCAGCGCGCACGGCGCAAGCGAAATAGTTGACGTCGACGTTGCCGTCGAGCCAGTACGAGCGTGTCGCCGGGTTGTGGTGCAGGCCCGTGAGCCCCGTGACGTCGAGGCCCGCCTTGCGGCACCACGCCGCTAGCTCGGCCGGCCGGATCAGCTTCGCGTACTCGTGCGTGCCGCGCGGCAGCAAGCCGAGCACGTACTCGGCGCCGACGATCGCGAGCGCGAAGCTCTTGAGATTGCGGTTGATCGTCGAGAAGAACGCCGTGCCGCCGGGCCGCAGCGCCTGAGCGCAGGCCGCGACGATCGAGGCGGGGTCCGGCACGTGCTCGAGCATCTCGAGGCACGTCACGGCGTCGAACGATCCGGGCGCGCTCGCCGCGAGATCCTCGACGGCCACGCAGCGGTAGTCGATCGTCCAACCGCTCGCGGCGGCGTGCTGCTTCGCGGTTTCGACGTTCTCGGGCGCCAGGTCGATCGCGACGACACGTGCGCCTCGCGCAGCCAGGCCCTCGGCCAGCAGGCCGCCGCCGCAGCCGACGTCGAGCACGCGCGCTCCGGCGAGCGGCACGCGCTCGGCAATCCAGTCGAGCCGCAGGGTGTTGATGTCGTGCAGCGTGCGGAACGCGCCCCGCGGGTCCCACCATTCGGCGGCGCGGGATGCGAATTTCGCGAGCTCGCTCGAGTCTACGTTGGCCATCGTGTCCTTACGTGCGCAGCTGCCGGCCCCAGCGCTCGGCCGCGGAGCAGATCTCGGCGGCGTCGAGCCGCAGCAAGGCTCGGTCCGCGACGAGCTGCTCGCCAGCGACCCAGACGTCGGTGACGTCATGCCGTGAGGCAGCGTAAACCAGCTGCGACACGGGATCGAGCAATGGGTGGTGCTCGATTCCGGACAGGTCGACGCAGATCAGATCGGCAGCCTTGCCGGCGACGAGCGACCCGATCTCGCCGGCGAGCCCCAGAGCGCGCGCGCCTCCGATCGTCGCCATGCTCAGCGCCGCAGGCGCCGGAACCGCCGCGGCGTTGCCGGCGACCTGCTTGCCGAGCAGCGCGGCCGTCTGGAGCTCAGCCCAAAGGTCGAGCCGGTTGTTGCTCGCGGCGCCGTCCGTGCCGAGCGCGACGTTGACGCCGGCGTCGAGCAGCTTCGCGACGGGGCATAGGCCGCTCGCGAGCTTGAGGTTCGACCGCGGGCAGTGAACGACATGAGCGCCGGCCCTCGCGAGCAGCTCGATGTCCTCGGCCGTCAGCGCCGTCGCGTGCACCCCGATCAAGCTCGGCGTCACGAGCCCGAGCTCGGCGAGCCGTGCGAGCGGCCGCCGGCCTGTCTTCGCAACCGCGTCGTCGACCTCGGCGGCCGTCTCGTGCACGTGCATGTGCACGGGCAGGTCGAGCTCGTCGGCGAGGCGGCGGATGTGCGCGAGCGTCGCGTCGCCGACGGCGTACGGCGAGTGCGGCGCGAACGCCGTCGTCACGAGCGGCTCGGACTTGAAGCGGTCGTGGACCTCGAGGCCTTTGCGCAGGTAGTCGTCGGCGTCCTTTGCCCACGCCGTGGGGAAGTCGAGCGCGAGCATGCCGACGACGGCGCGCATGCCGGCCTCGGCCGCCACCGTGCCGACGACGTCTGGGTAGAAGTACATGTCGGAGAAGCACGTAATGCCGCCCGCGAGCATCTCGGCGATCGCGAGCCGCGTGCCGTCGGCCACGAGCTCCGGCCCGACGAAGCGCACCTCGGCGGGCCATATCCGCTCGCGGAGCCACACCTCGAACGGCAGGTCGTCGGCGAAGCCGCGAAACAGCGTCATCGCGGCGTGCGTGTGGGCGTTGACGAGCCCCGGCATCAGAACATGCCGCGGGCGCTCGTGGCGGGCGCGCGGCGCGTAGCGGCGCTCCGCGTCGCCAACGGGCAGAACGCCGACGATGCGGCCCGCGTCGATCGCGAGCGCCAGACCCTCCTCGGCGATGATTTCGGGCTCGACGCGCAGCGTCCATCGCGGACAAATCAGGGCGTCGATCGGTTGCATCGGAGGGGTTCGCGGCGCTCGCAAAAAGGCGAGCAAGTATAGCGTTCCGGAGCAGGCCCGGCGCTACGGCCGCCGGGGGTGCCTGTGCTAGACTTCCGCCTTGTTTTTTGGGCACTTGGATGCGTCGTTGGGGTAGTGCGAGAACCGGATAAACGGTCGTCGGCATTGCCCGGAAAATCACCATCTCGTCGATTTTTTGGTCCCCTCCGCGCCGTCGCGGGCGGGTGGAGGGCGGACCGTATTTTGTTGAGCGGAACCGATGGCCGTAGGTAAGGAAATCATCTCAGTCAATCTCGAAGACGAGATGCGCCAGTCGTATCTCGACTACGCGATGAGCGTGATCGTCGGTCGCGCGCTGCCCGACGTCCGCGACGGGTTGAAGCCCGTGCACCGGCGCGTGCTGCACGCTATGCGGGAACTCGGCAATGACTACAACCGCGCCTACAAGAAGTCGGCGCGCGTCGTCGGCGACGTCATTGGTAAGTACCATCCGCACGGCGACGTCGCGGTTTACGACACGATCGTCCGTCTTGCGCAGCCGTTTTCGATGCGCTACCTGCTCATCGACGGCCAAGGCAACTTCGGCTCCGTCGACGGCGACGCTCCGGCCGCCATGCGTTACACCGAAGTGCGCATGGCCAGGATCGCTCAGGAGCTCCTGGCCGACATCGACAAGGAAACCGTCGACTTCGTCCCGAACTACGACGAGACGGAGCGCGAGCCGTCGGTGCTGCCGACGCGGATCCCGAACTTGCTCGTCAACGGCTCGTCGGGCATCGCCGTCGGCATGGCGACGAACATCCCGCCGCACAATCTCGGCGAGGTCGTCGACGCTTGTCTTGCGCTCCTCGCGAATCCCGAGCTCACACTCGCCGACTTAATCAAGCTCATCCCGGGGCCGGATTTTCCGACGGCGGGCCTGATCTACGGCATTCAAGGAGTCGTCAGCGCGTATGCGTCGGGCCGCGGGCGCATCTACGTGCGCGGCCGCACGCACATCGAGCCGTTCGGCGACGCGCGATCGCGAAGCAATCATCATCACGGAGCTGCCGTACCAGGTTAACAAGGCGCGGCTCATCGAACGCATCGCCGAGCTCGTGCGCGAGAAGAAGCTCGATGGCATCAGCGAGCTGCGCGACGAGTCCGACAAGGACGGCATGCGCGTCGTCATCGAGCTCAAGCGCGGCGAGCTCTCCGACGTCGTGCTGAACAACCTCTTCAAGCAGACGCCGCTGCAGAGCGTGTTCGGCATCAACATCGTCGGCCTCGTCGACGGCCAGCCGAAGCTGCTGGGGCTCAAGGATCTGCTCGAAGCGTTCCTGCGCCACCGCCGCGAGGTCGTCACGCGCCGCACGCTGTTCGATCTGCGCAAGGCCCGCGAGCGCGCGCATATCTTGGAAGGCTTGATGGTCGCGCTCGCGAACATCGACGAGATCATCGATCTCATCAAGCGCTCGCCGTCTCCGGCCGACGCGCGCACCGCGCTATGCGCGGCGCCGTGGAAGGCCGGTGCCGTGACGGCGATGCTCGAGCGCGCGGGCGCTGCGGCCACGCGGCCCGAGGACCTCGTCGAGGAGTCCGGCCTCGCGGGCGGCCAGTACCGGCTTTCGGTCGCCCAGGCGCAGGCTATCCTCGACCTGCGCCTGCACCGTTTGACGGGCCTGGAGCAGGACAAAATCTCTAGTGAATACAGCGAATTGATCGATAATATTCAGGCATTCCTAGAGATTCTCGCGAACCCCGACAGGCTGCAGGAAGTCATCCGCGGCGAGCTTACGGAGATCCGTGCCGCGTACGCCGACAAGCGCCGCACCGAGATCGTCGAGAACTACGTGGACCTCACGAGCGAGGACCTGATCCCCGAGGAGACCGTCGTGGTCACGCTCTCGCACGCGGGTTACGCGAAGTCGCAGCCGGCCGGCGCCTACCAGGCGCAGCGGCGCGGCGGGCGCGGGCGCACGGCGGCGCGCGTCAAGGACGAAGATTTCATCGACCAGCTGTTCGTCGCGAACTCACACGACACCGTGCTCTGCTTCTCGAGCCGCGGCAAGGCGTACTGGCTCAAGGTCTATCAGGTGCCGCAAGCGGCGCCCGGCGCGCGCGGCCGGCCGATCGTGAACCTGCTGCCGCTCGAGGAAGGCGAACGCATCAACGCGATCCTGCCCGTCAAGGCATTCGAGGAAGACAAGTTCGTGTTCCTCGCGACGAAGCACGGCACCGTCAAGAAGACGCCGCTCGCGGCGTTCGCGCGGCAGCGCACGAGCGGCATCATCGCCGTCGAGCTGCGCGACGACGATCGGCTGATCGGCGCCGGCATCACGACCGGCAATCAGGACATCATGCTGTTCGCGAGCGCGGGCAAGGCGATCCGTTTCTCGGAGCAGGACGTGCGCGCAATGGGCAGGACGGCCGCCGGCGTGCGCGGCCTCAAGCTCGGCGGCGGGACCGACGAGGTCATCGGGCTCAGCATCATCGGCGCGGGCCCCATCATGACGGCGACGGAGAACGGCTACGGCAAGCTGACACCGTTCGACGAGCACCCCGTGCAGGGCCGCGGCGGCCAAGGTGTCATCTGCATTCAGACCTCGGAGCGCAACGGCCGGCTCGTCGGCGCGCTGCAGGTATCGCCCGACGACGAGGTCATGCTGATCACGTCGACGGGCACGATGATCCGCACGCCGGTGTCGGACATCTCGACGATGAGCCGCAACACGCAAGGCGTGCGCTTGATTCGGCTCGACGAGAGCGATCGGCTCGTCGGCATCTCGCGCGTCGAAGCGATGCCCGGCGACGACACAGGGACGCCCGAGTAGGGTACGGAGACTCTTCGATGAAACGCGTATTCAACTTCAGCCCTGGTCCGGCGATGCTGCCGGAGCCCGTCTTGCGCAAGGCGCAGGCCGAGCTGCTCGACTGGCAAGGCAGCGGCATGTCGGTGATGGAAGTCAGCCATCGCGGCACGGATTTCATCGAGCTCGCGGCGCGCTCCGAGCGCGTGTTGCGCAAGCTGCTCGGCGTGCCGGACAGCTACAAAGTCCTGTTTCTGCAAGGCGGCGCGACGCTGCAGTTCGCGGCCGTGCCGTTGAACTTGGCGCCCGTGGGCTCCGTCGCCGACTACGTCGTGACAGGCAACTGGGGCGAGAAGGCCGTCCAGGAGGCCGAGCGCTACGTCCGCGTCAACGTGGCCGCCAACGCGAAGGCCACGAAGTTCACGACGGTGCCCGACCCGCGTACGTGGCAGCTCTCGAGCAACGCCGCGTACTTGCACTACACGCCGAACGAGACCGTGTTCGGCGTCGAGCTGCACACTGTGCCCGAGATCACGGGCGCGCCGCTCGTCGCCGACATGTCGTCGACGCTGCTGTCGCGGCCGATCGACGTGAGCCGGTTCGGCCTGATCTATGCCGGCGCGCAGAAGAACATCGGCCCGGCGGGCCTCGCGCTCGTCATCGTGCGCGAGGATTTGCTTGGCCGCGCGCGGCGGGAGACGCCCGGCGTCGTCGATTACAAGACGATGGCCGAGAACGACTCGATGTGGAATACGCCGTCGACGCTGTCGTGGTATTTGGCGGCGCTCGTGTTCGACTGGCTCGAGGAGCAGGGCGGGCTCACGGCGATGGGCAAGATCAACGAGCGCAAGGCGGCGAAGCTCTACGCCGCGATCGACGGCTCGGGCTTCTACGAGAACCCCGTCGACAAGGCGTACCGCTCGTGGATGAACATTCCGTTCACGCTCGCCGATGCCGCGCTCGACAAGCCGTTTCTGCAGGAGGCCAAGGCCGCCGGTCTCGCGAACTTGAAGGGGCACCGTGTGGTCGGCGGGATGCGCGCGAGCCTCTACAACGCGATGCCCGAAGCCGGCGTCGATGCGCTGATCGCGTTCATGGCCGACTTCGCGAAGCGGCACGGGTGAGCGGCATGACGACGATGTTCAAGGTTCGCACGCTGAACAGCATCGCCGTCGCGGGCCTCGACCGGCTGCCGCGCGACCGCTACGAGGTGGCGTCCGAGATCGCGCGTCCCGAGGCGATCCTGCTGCGCTCGTTCAAGATGCACGACATGCAGTTGCCCGAGTCGCTGCTGGCCGTCGGCCGTGCGGGCGCCGGCACGAACAACATTCCGGTGCCGAAGCTCAGCAAGCTCGGCGTGCCCGTCTTCAATACGCCCGGAGCTAACGCGAACGCCGTCAAGGAGCTCGTCATCGCCGGGCTCCTCATGGCGGCGCGCAACCTGCCGCAAGCGCTGGATTACGTCCGCTCGTTGAAGATGTCTGGCGACGCGCTCGACAAGGCCGTCGAGTCCGGCAAGAAGGAGTTCGTCGGCTTCGAGCTGCCGAAGCGCACGCTCGGCGTCGTGGGCCTGGGCGCGATCGGCGTCGAGGTCGCGAACGCGGCGCTGAAGCTCGGCATGCAGGTGCTCGGCTACGACCCCGCGATCACGGTGCAGCACGCGTGGCAGCTGTCGTCGGGCGTGCAGAAAGCAGTGAACTTGGACGACCTGTTCGCGCGCGCCGACGTCGTCACGGTGCACGTGCCGCTGAACAAGTCGACGGACAAGCTCGTCAACGCGGCGCGCCTCGAGGCCATGCGGCGCGGCGCGGTCGTTTTGAACTTCTCACGCGACGCGATCGTCGACAATGAAGCCGTTCTCGCGGCGCTCGGCTCCGGCAAGCTGCGCGCCTACGTCACCGATTTTCCGGCACGTGCGCTGCTCGACAATCCGAAAGTGATCTGCTTGCCGCACCTCGGTGCATCGACCGTCGAGGCCGAAGAGAACTGCGCCGTCATGGTCGTCGACAACGTGCGCGAGTTCCTCGAGAACGGCAACGTTACGCGCTCCGTGAACTTTCCCGAGACCGTGCTGCAGCGCACGCGCCCGCACCGCGTCGCGATTCCGCACAGGAACGTGCCGAACATGGTCGCGCAGATCCTGACGTGCCTCGCGGCGCAGAACATCAACATCGCCGACATGCTGAATCATTCGCGCGACGAGCTCTCCTACACGCTCGTCGATCTCGACGCGCTGCCGGCGGACGAGACGCTCGATCGTATTCGCGGCATCGACGGCATCTTGTCGGTGCGCGTCCTGCCGATCATCGACACCTGAGCGCGGGAGCCGCCATGACGCGGAAGGGCAAGCCGAAGTCGAAGCCGAAGGCGAAGGGGCAAGACGCGCAAGAGGGGACAGACCTAAGGTCTGTCCGCGGTTCGCGCGCCGCCGACGGTAGCGACGCGCTCGGAGCGCTGCGCGGCAAGATCGACTCCGTCGACGAGCAGATTCAGCGGCTCATCGCGCAGCGCGCGGAGCTCGCCAAGGAAGTCGGCGTCCTCAAAGGGCTGACGCAGACCGTCGAGTACTACCGGCCCGAGCGCGAGGCGCAGGTGCTGCGCAAGGTCGTCGATCGCAACGACGGGCCGCTGCGCGACGAGGAGATGGTGCGGCTGTTCCGCGAGCTGATGTCGGCCTGCCTCGCGCAGGAAGAGCCGCTGAAAGTCGCGTATCTCGGGCCCGAGGGCACGTTCACGCAGTCGGCCGTCTTCAAGCATTTCGGTCACTCCGTGCACGCGCTCGCCGTGCCGACGATCGATGAGGTGTTCCACGAGGTCGAGAACGGCACGGCGGATTTCGGCGTCGCGCCGATCGAGAACTCGAGCGAAGGCACGATCAACATCCATACGCTCGACATGTTCTTGTCCTCGCCGCTGAAGATGTGCGGCGAGATCGAGCTGCGCATTCATCAGCACCTGATGGGCCGCATGCAGGACCTGAAGGACATCAAGCGCGTCTGCGCGCATCCGCAATCGTTGGCGCAGTGCCGCGGCTGGCTGTCGCAGCATCTGCCTGATGTCGAGAAGGTGCCCGTCGCGAGCAACGCCGAAGCGGCGCGCCGGGCGCGCGACGAGGGTGGCACGGCGGCCATCGCCGGCGAATCGGCTGCCAAGGTCTACGACCTGAAGATTCTGCTTCAATACCGTCGAGGACCGCGACGACAACACGACGCGGTTCGTCGTCGTCGGCCGCAAGCTGTTCCCGACGAGCGGCAAGGACAAGACTTCGGTGCTCGTCTCGTCGCGCAAAGAGACCGAAACTCCGGGCGTGCTGTTGCTGTTGCTCGCGCCGCTTTCGAAGCACGGCGTCAACATGACGCGCATCGAGTCGCGCCCGTCGCGCAAGCGCAAGTGGGACTACGTGTTCTTCCTCGATCTCGACGGCCACGCCGAGGATGCGCACGTTCGCAAGGCGCTCGACGAGATGAAGGCGCAGGCGTCGTTGTTCAAAATCCTGGGCTCGTTCCCGAAAGCCATCCTCTGATCGAGACCGTGGCGCAGCATCCCAACCGCTTTCATGCGTCGCCGGTGAATCGCGTCGGCGGGCGGATCACCGTACCCGGCGACAAGTCGATCTCGCACCGCGCGCTGATGCTCGGCGCGATTGCCGAAGGGCCTACGGTCGTGCGCGGCTTTCTCGCCAGCGAGGATTGCCTCGCGACGCAGGCCGCGCTCGAGGCCATGGGCGTCGCAATCGAGCGGCGCGAGGACGGCGTCGTTCGCATCGCCGGCGTCGGGCCGCACGGTCTGCGGGCGCCGACGAAGATGCTGGACCTCGGCAACTCTGGCACGGCGATTCGACTCTTGATGGGCCTGCTCGCGGGGCAGCCGTTCGACAGCACGCTGACGGGCGACGCGTCGTTGCGGCAGCGGCCGATGGAGCGCGTGGCCGCGCCGCTGCGGCAAATGGGCGCGCAGATTGCGACCGCGGACGGCGGGCGGCCGCCCGTCGCGATCGGAGGCGGCGCGCGGCTGCGCGGCATCGATTACGAGCTGCCGATGGCGAGCGCGCAGGTGAAGTCGGCGCTGCTACTGGCCGCGCTTGCGGCGAGCGGCACGACGACGGTTCGCTCGCCGGGCCCGAGCCGCGATCACACGGAGCGAATGCTCGAGAGCATGGGCGTGCGGCTGGGCCGAGCGGCGGATGACCTGAGCCACACGGTCTCGCTGGCGGGGCCCGCCACGCTGCACGGCGGCGAAGTGCTCGTGCCGGCGGATTTCAGCTCCGCGGCGTTCTTCATCGTCGCGGGCTGCCTCGGGGCGCGCAACGGCTTACTTATCGAGAACGTCGGCATCAATCCGACGCGGACGGGCTTGCTGACGATCCTGCGCGAGATGGGCGCAAGGATCGAGCTTCGCAACGAGCGCGTCCTCGGCGCCGAGCCCGTCGCCGATCTCGAGGTCTTGCAAAGCGAGCTTCGCGGCATCGTGGTGCGGCCGGAGCTCGTGCCGCTCGCGATCGACGAGTTTCCGATCCTGTTCATCGCGGCGGCCGCGGCCAAGGGCACGACGGCTGTCAGCGGCGCCGGCGAGCTGCGGAAGAAGGAGACCGATCGCATCGCCGTCATGGCGCGCGCGCTCGAAGCCGTCGGCATCGAAGTCGAGGAGCGGCCCGACGGCGCGCGCATCGTCGGCGGCAGCATGATCGGCGGCACCGTCGATAGCCGCGGCGATCACCGCATCGCGATGTCGTTCGCGATCGCGAGCCTGCGCGCCGCCGCGCCGATCGAAATCTTGAACACGGCCGAGGTCGCGACGTCGTTCCCGAATTTCCTCGACGTCGCGCGTGCCGCGGGCCTGAAGGTCACGGCCGAGGACCGCGCATGACGGGCAGCGGCGTGCGCGTAGTGACAATCGACGGGCCGAGCGGGTCGGGCAAAGGCACAATCGGCCGGCTCCTGGCCCAGAAGCTCGGCTGGCACTATCTCGACAGCGGCGCCCTGTACCGGCTCGTGGCCCTCGCGGGCTTGCGCCGCCATCTGGACTTCGCCGATACGGCAGCGCTCGCCGAGATCGCGGCTACGTTGAACGCACGGTTCGCGACCGCGGCCGGCGGTGAGCGCATCTATCTCGACGGCGACGACGTCAACGAGGAGCTGCGCACCGAGCGGGCCGGCGATGCGGCGTCGAAGGTCGCGGCCATCCCCGAGGTCCGTACGGCGCTGCTCAAGCGGCAGCGCGACTATGCCGTCGCGCCAGGGCTCGTCGCCGACGGCCGCGACATGGGCACCGTCGTTTTCCCCGATGCGCTATTGAAGGTCGTGCTGACGGCCAGCGCGGAGGCGCGCGCGATGAGGCGTCATAAGCAGTTGAAAGAAAAGGGGATTGATGTTAGCCTGCCCGACCTTTCCTGGGACATAGCGCAACGGGACGCGCGCGATGCGACCCGCATGGTGGCGCCTTTTCGGCCGGCACCGGATGCGCAGACCATCGACTCCACGAGTCTGACTCCCGAGGAAGTCGTCGCCCACATCTTGATTTGGCTCGAACGTGTGGGCGTCGTAGCAGAACGAGCCAAAGGGTAAGCGGGGGCAGGATGCCGCCGCTCGTCGAATCAACCCGTCACGGCAGGATGCCGAGCGGACTGCGGAAGGGATCATGAGCGAATCGTTTGCTGAAATGTTAGAAGCCAGCTTTGCTGGTCAGAAGATCAAGAGCGGCGCAATTCTCACCGGCATCGTCGTCGGTCTGAATGCCGACATGGTGATCGTCAACGCCGGGCTGAAGTCCGAGGCGGTCATCCCAGCCGATCAATTTTTCAACGAGCGCGGCGAGCTCGAAGTCAAAGTCGGCGACCAAGTCGAAGTCGCGCTCGACGCCGTCGAGGACGGCTTCGGCGAGACGCGCTTGTCGCGCGAGAAAGCGAAGCGCACGCGCACCTGGACTCGGCTCGAGGAGTCGTTCCAGAAAGGCGAGATCGTCAAGGGCACGATCAGTGGCCGCGTCCGCGGCGGCTTCACGGTCGACATCGACCTCGTCCGCGCTTTCTTGCCGGGCTCGCTCGTCGACGTCCGGCCGATTCGCGACCCCGCGGCGCTCGAAGGCTCGACGCTCGAGTTCAAGGTCATCAAGCTCGATCAGAAGCGCAACAACGTCGTCGTCTCGCGGCGCGCCGTCGTCGAGGCCGAGTACAGCGCCGAGCGCGAGTCGCTGCTGAAGAACCTGCAGGAAGGCACGACGCTCAAGGGCGTCGTCAAGAATCTCACCGACTACGGCGCGTTCGTCGATCTCGGTGGCATCGACGGCTTGCTCCACATCACGGACATGGCGTGGAAGCGCGTCAAGCATCCGTCCGAGGTCGTCACCGTCGGCCAGGAGCTCGACGTCAAGGTGCTGAAGTTCGACCGCGAGCGCAACCGCGTCTCGCTCGGGCTGAAGCAGCTCGGCGCCGATCCTTGGGCCGATCTCGCGCGCCGGTACCCGCCGGGCACGCGGCTCTTCGGCAAGGTCACGAACATCGCCGACTACGGCTGCTTCGCAGAGATCGAAGAGGGTGTAGAAGGATTGGTCCACGTGTCCGAGATGGACTGGACCAACAAGAACGTCAACCCGCATAAAGTCGTGCAGATCGGCGACGAGGTCGAGGTCATGGTGCTCGACATCGACGAGGAGCGCCGCCGCATCTCGCTCGGTCTCAAGCAGTGCAAGGCGAACCCCTGGGTCGAGTTCGGCGAGAACTACAAGAAGGGTGACAAGGTTTCGGGTCAGATCAAGTCGATCACGGATTTCGGTGTCTTCATCGGTCTACCGGGCGGCATCGACGGCCTCGTGCATCTCTCGGATCTTTCGTGGGACGTGCCCGGCGAGGAAGCCGTGCGCAACTACAAGAAGGGAGAGGAGCTCGAGACGACGGTGCTCGCGATCGATCCCGAGCGAGAGCGCATCTCGCTCGGCGTCAAGCAGCTCGACAAGGATCCGCTCTCGCTCTTCCTCGGCGACCACCCGAAGGGCAGCATCGTCTCCGGTGTCGTGCAAGAGCTCGATGCGAAGGTCGCGACGCTGGCCCTCGATGGCGGCATGATCGGTCATCTGCGTGCTTCGGAGATCGCCCGCGACCGCGTCGAGGACGCGCGCACGGTGCTCAAAGTCGGCGAGACGGTCGAGGCGAAGATCACGGGCGTCGATCGCAAGACGCGCATCATCTCGCTGTCGATCAAGGCCAAGGAAGTCCATGAAGAGCAGCAGGCTCTCCAGAACTACAAGAGTGACACCGGCCGCACCTCGACCGGCACCACGCTTGGCGATTTGCTCAAGGAGCAAATGAATACCGAAGAGTGAGTCTTCGCGCCGCAAGCGCGAGGCGTGCCGTGGTCGAGTAAAAGGCCTTACTGATGACAAAGTCCGAGCTGATCGAGTCAATCGCGCGTAGTCAAAAGCACTTGCCCGCGAAGGATGTGGAGTTGGCGGTTAAGCACATCTTGGAGCTCATGAGCGAAGCGCTGGCGAACGGCGAGCGAATCGAGATTCGCGGTTTCGGCTCGTTCTCATTGCACTATCGCCCGCCGCGGATGGGGCGCAACCCCAAAACCGGCGAGGCGGTAGCGCTCGCGGGCAAGAACGTCCCGCACTTCAAACCCGGCAAGGACCTGCGCGAGCGAGTCAACGAGTCCCGGCACCTGCCGGTGCGCGACTAGCGCTGCGGCTCTACAATCGGGCGTCTCGAGCGAAAGGACGCGAACTTGCTAACGGTGCGCCGGCTGGTTTTCGCCGCCGTCTTGATCGTATTGATAGTGCTGACGGGCGTGTTCGCTTATAGCAACCCGCAGCCGATCGCCATCGACATCGCCTTCACGCGATTCGAAGCTGTCCCGATGGCCGTGGCGTTTGCCGTCACATTGGCGCTCGGCTGGCTGCTCGGCGTTCTCTCGGCGGGCTTGGCGCTGTGGCGCTCTAAGGGCGAGAAGCGGCGCCTCCAGCAAGATCTGAAGTTCGCCGAGGCCGAGCTGCGCACGCGGCCGCCGTCCTCCTAGCCCGATGCCGACGGACGCCACGTTCCTGCTCGCGGCTTTGCTCATCGGGTTCGGTGCGATCGGCTTCGTCTACAAGATCTACATCGATCGAGACCGCGACCTGCCGCCGCGCATCAGCGCCGACTACATCCGCGGCCTGAACCTCGTGCTGAGCCGCAAGACGGACGAGGCGCTCGAGCTGTTCGTGCAGATGGCGAAAGTCGACGACGACACTCTCGAGACGCATTTCGCGCTGGGACACCTGTTTCGCCGGCGCGGCGAGATGGAGCGGGCCATTCGCGTGCACGAGAATCTGTTGGCGCGGCCGAACTTGAACGAAGCTCAGCGGCATCAGGCGTTGTTCTCGCTCGCCGAGGACTACCTCGGCGCGGGCCTGTTCGACCGCGCCGAGAAGCTGTTCAACGAGCTGCGCGACAGCACGACGCTTGCCGAGGCGGCGCTCGAGAAGCTCGTCAGCATCTACGAGCGCGAGCAGGAATGGCAGAAGGCCATCGAGGCGCATCGCAAGCTCGAAATGCTGCGCGGCAGCAAGTCGAGCCAGGTCGCGCACTACTACTGCGAGCTCGCCGAGGCCGCTCGCGCGGCAGGTGACCGCGCGCTCGCGCGCGAGCATCTGCGCAATACCGTGCGCAGCGAGACGGGCGCATTGCGTGGCACGTTGATCCGCGCGACGCTGGCCCGCGAAGAGCAGGACTATGCGCAGGCGATTCCGCTCTACGAGCAGGCGATCGCCGCGGACCGCCATTTCGTCAGCGAAGTGCTCCCGCCGCTGCTCGAATGCTACCGCGCCGCGAACCGCTTGCCCGAGTTCGACGCGTATCTTACGCAGCTGCTCGCGAACGATCCTTCGCTGCATCGCGAGCTCGCGTACGCGGCGATCATCGGCGACTTGAGCAGCTCGAACGTTCTCGTGGCCGCCGTCGAGCGCTTCGTGCTCGAACATCCCGTGCTCTCGAGCTTGGTCAACGCGGCCGAGCTACGTACGTTGCCGGCACAGCAGCGCGCCGCGGCACTGCAACGCATCGCGGCCGGCCTGCGCACGATCGCCCTGGCCAACGCGCGCTATCGCTGCGCGAACTGCGGATACAGCACCCAGCGGTTCATCTGGCACTGCCCGAGCTGCAAGCTATGGGAGACGGTGCGCCCGATTCAAAGCGTGCCGCTCGAGAAAGTACTCGCGCGGCAGTAGCGAAACTGCTCGATCCGCCGAGTTTGCTTTGCTGATCGCGGCCCGGTCGCCGCCTAGCATGGCCGCTCCTTTCACCACAGGAGGCATGGCCAATGAAATCGTCCGTTTTCCGAATCGGTTGCGCGCTCGCGTTCGCGTGCGGCGCTTTCGCCGCAGCGGCAGGGCCCGTCAACATCAACACGGCGGATGCCGCGAAGCTCGCGACCGAGCTTCAAGGCGTCGGTCCCGCGCTCGCCGAGGCGATTGTCGCGGACCGCCAGGCGAACGGCAACTTTGCGACGCCCGAGGCGCTCATGCGCGTCAAGGGCATCGGTGCGCGGATCGTCGAGATGAACAAGCCGAACATCCTCGTCGCGGATCCGCAGCCGCCAGCTCGTTGACGCTCGTTTGCTCTGCACGGGTGCGGGGCGGCGAGCCTCGCACCCGCGCTTGCGGCAGTCGGCGGGGAAGCCGCCGGTTACCGCCCCATCGCCACGCTGCCTTAGGTATCATCTCGATATAGCTATCGAGGGATATCGATGCAACGGATTCGAACTGCCGTATTTCCGGTCGCGGGCCGAGGAACACGTTTCCTGCCGGCGACGAAGGCGTCTCCAAAGGAGATGCTGCCCATCGTCGACAAGCCGCTGATCCAATACGCCGTCGAGGAAGCGCTCGACGCCGGCGCGGATCGTTTGGTGTTCATCACGGGCTCCTCGAAGCGCGCCATCGAAGATCACTTCGATACCGATGCCGAGCTCGAGCGGCAGCTGGCCGAGTCCTCGAAGCACGACTTGCTGAAGCTCGTCCGCGACATCATCCCGCCCGAAGCCACCTGTATCTACGTGCGTCAGGGCGTGCCGCTCGGGCTCGGTCACGCCGTGCTCTGCGCGAAGCAGGCCGTCGGCGACGAGCCGTTCTTCGTGCATCTCGCCGATGACTTGATCTACGGCGACGTCGGCTGCCTGAAGCAGATGCGCGCGCACTTCGAGAAGCACGGCGCGAGCGTGCTCGGCGTCGAAACGGTGCCGCGCGACCAGACCGGCAGCTACGGCATCGTGGCCGTGCAGAAGGAGTCGAGCGGAGCGCAGCGTGTCATGCGCATCGTCGAGAAACCGAAGCCGGCCGATGCGCCGTCGAATCTCGCTGTCGTCGGCCGATACATCCTCACGCCGGCCATCTTCGCGAAGCTCGAGCGCACTCAGCGCGGCGCCGGTGGCGAGATTCAGCTGACGGACGGCATCGCGAGCTTGATGGACGACGAGCCGGTGCACGTGCTGCCGTTCGCCGGAATCCGCTACGACTGCGGCAGCAAGCTCGGCTATCTGCGCGCGATGGTCGAGTACGGGCTGCGCCATCCCGAGCTCGGCGAGAGCTTCCGCGCCTACCTCGACAACGTCCGCGAGCGCTAGGGGCTCACCAGGTCGCGGCGCTGGCGCGGACTTCGTCGTTGTGCTCGCCGAGGCGCGGCGGGTAGCGGCGGTACGTCGGGCCGTTCGATTCGAACCGTATCGGCGCGGCGATCGATCTGACGATGCCGATCAGCGGATGCTCGAGCTCGACGATCATGCGGCGAGCGAGGACGTGCTCGTCCGTCAAGGTCTCGTCGGGAAAGTTGATCGGCCCGGCCGGAATGCCCGCGGCGACGAGCTCCTCGACCCATTCGGCCGCCGTGCGCGCCGCGAGTAGCCGCTCGAGCTGCGCGATCAGCTCGGCACGATTCGCGTTGCGCGCCGCGTTCGTTGCGAAGCGCGCGTCGACCATGAGAGTGGCCTCGACGCCGAGAATCTTGCAAAACTTTGCCCACAGCCGTTCGTTGCCGACGGCGATGATCATCGTCTTGTCGCGCGCCCGCACGGGTTGATACGGCGTCACGTTCGGGTGCGCATTGCCGAGCCGCGCGGGGCGCTTGCCCGTGGCGAAATAGCTGGCTCCAATGTTAGCGAGCCAGGAGATCTGCGCGTCGACGAGCGCCACGTCGACGAGCTGGCCCACGTTGCTGCCACCGACCCGGTCGCGTGCGTACAGCGCCGCAAGCACGCCCATGCAGGTGTAGAGGCCGCCCGAGATGTCGGCCATCGGCGCAGGAAACCGGCTAGGCCCGCCATCGACGGGCCCAGTGAGCGCCATCAAGCCCGCTTCGCCTTGCGCGATGATGTCGTAGCCCGCGCGGTTCGCTTTCGGGCCCGTGTGGCCGTAGCCGCTGATCGCGCCGTAGACGAGCCGCGAATGCCGGCCGCGCAGCGTCGTCGGGTCGAGCTGCGCGCGCGCCAGCGACTCGAGCCGCGGATTGTTCGTCAGAAACACGTCGGCGCGGCCGGTCAGCGTTTGCAGCACGCGCAAGTCGTCGGCGTTCTTGGTGTCGAGCTCGATGCTGCGCTTGTTGCGATTGATCGCGAGAAAGTACGCGCTCTCGCCTTCGAGGAACGGGGGTCCCCAGGTGCGCGCCTGATCGCCATCGCCGGGGCGCTCGACTTTGATGACGTCGGCGCCGAGGTCGCCGAGCAGCATCGCGCAGTACGGGCCCGCGAGCGCCTCCGTCATGTCGACGACTTTGATTCCTTCGAGCGGTGCGCTGTCGGTCACGCTCTCTCCGGCTTGTGCTCTATTGACATGCCCCCCGGCCTAAAAGCCGGGGATTCCCACAACGGGCGAGTGATGTCCCACTCGGAGAATGTTCAACGCGGCGTTTTGGTCACGATCATGTACGGAACCGCAGTCGCCACATGTCCACTCTCTTATTCCAAGGTCTGCGATACCCTTCGGCCTCTGCTCGGGCAGGCAGCCGCAAGCAGAACAAACCCGGGTACTGAATCGCTCGTTCACTTCCTCGTACCAAGCTCCGCGCGCAATCGCTTTGTAGCGCAGCATGTTTCGGAAGGACGACCAGCCTGCATCGAGTACGGACTTCGCCAGTCTGGTCTTGGCGAGTCCTGCGGCGTTCACGTTTCCGACCGCGATGTAGTCGAAGTCTCGCACGATGCGATGCGAGGCTTTGTGCAAGAAGTCGCTCCGCGCATTCTTGATCCGCGCGTGGATGTTGGTAGCGAGGCGCCTTTTGTGTGCGCGCTGCGCCTGCGCCAGCTTGCCGGCAAGTTTGGCGAGGTGTTTAGGGTTCTCGATCTTCTCGCCGGTCGAGAGCGCCGCAAGGTGCTTCAATCCGAGGTCGATCCCTAGTTCGCGCTCGATCGCGCGCGGCGCCACATCGGGTATCTCGACCACGATGTTCAGATACCAGCGCCTGCGCGAGTCCTGAGCGAAGTTCGTGCCGTCTTTGATCTTGCCTTGCGGCAGCGATCGCGAGTACCACACGCGGAAGGTATTGCCGGCGAATCGGAACGCGTTCCCTTCGCGCTTGAGGTCTCTGCCTTTGAGCGGTACCCAGCCGAGGCAGCGGCGCCCGCGATAGCGCAGGAACGGCCTTCTGTGCTGTTTGCGAGACTTGGCGTATTGCTCGCAGACCGCGTTGACGGCGCCCGAGTGAAGGCCGAGCTCCTTGCTCGATCCGGTCGTGAGAATGTTCAGATCGAAGCCGCTGGGCCATTTCTTGTTCCAGGTCAGCGCGGACTTCTGCACATCGATGCAATAGTTCCAGACGCAGTTGACGGCCAGCGCTTGCTGGTGAAGCAGGCCCCCGAGGTTCTTGACGCGGTAGCGGTAGACTTGAATCATTCGCGGCACGATTCTATCGCACTGCGCGAACGTCTGCGGGCGGGTGGGCGCGCAGCTGTTCGCGCTCGACGGCGAACCGGATCACATTCCACTGTTGCTCGGAGCGGCGCTTTCTCTCCGTCGTGAACGATGGGGTTTCCGCGCGGCTAGGAACCTGTCCGAGCAATGGCGGCCGTCGGAGGGCGCACCCTCGATGCCGATGGGGCACGCGCCGCCGTAGGTGGTCATTGCTCGGGCAGGTTCCTATCATAGGCGCCGGTCTTTCCACGAGTGACAGGAGACAACGCGTGCAGAACAACGTCGCCGTCCGCAATATCGAGCGCGCTGACTTCGGCGTCGTGAAGGAGCTAGGCGAGCTCGGCGTCGCGACGGTCCACGAAGCGCAGGGCCGCACGGGCTTGCTGCACCCGTATATGCGGCCCATCTACGCCGGCGCTCGCGTCGGCGGCAGCGCGATCACCGTTCTGCTGCACCCCGGCGACAACTGGATGCTGCACGTCGCCGTCGAGCTCGCGAAGCCCGGCGACATCATGGTCGTCGCGCTCAGCGCGCCGAACTCCGACGGCATGTTCGGCGACCTGCTCGCGACGTCGTTCCGTGCACGCGGGGTTCTCGGCCTCGTCATCGACGCCGGCGTCCGCGACGTCAAGGACCTCACGGAGATGAAGTTTCCGGTCTGGAGCCGCGCGATCTCGGCGAAAGGCACCGTCAAGGCCACGGTGGGGTCCGTCAACATTCCCGTCGTCTGCGCCGGCATGCTCGTGAGCCCCGGCGACGCGATCGTCGCCGACGACGACGGCGTCGTCGTCGTTCCGCGCCACAGCGCGGCGGCCGTGCTCGAGTCGGGTAAGAAGCGCGTCGCGAACGAGGAGCAGAAACGAGCGAAGCTCGCTGCCGGCGAGCTTGGCCTCGACCTGTACAAGATGCGCGAGCCGTTGGCGAAGGCCGGCCTTGTCTACTACGACAAGCCGAGCGACGTCGACAAGACCTGACAGGCGTTCAGTCCGCGATCGTCGGCAGGAAGCGCGGCGCGGGGAATGGGCCGCGCACGCGCTCGATCGCAGCTGCGAGTGCCAGCAGCAGCGGTTCCTCGGCCGGTTTCCCGATGAGGCTCACGCCGAGCGGCAGCTCGTTCGCGAGCGTCACAGGCACCGTGATGCTGGGATAACCCGTCGCGGCCGCGAGGCGCGAGCTGCTCGCCCCGAACGAGTCGCCGGCAGCGTAGTCGATGCGCCAGGCCCGGCCGTTCGTGGGGGCGACGAGGGCATCGAGATCGTGCTCGGCGAGCAGCTCGGCGAGCGTCGTGCGGGCCGCGGCCGCCGTCTCCAGCGCCGCGGCATAGCCTGCATCGGCGGTGCCGCCGCCGTCGCGGGCCGCGACCAGCAGCTCTTGCCCGAAATGCGGCATGACGTCGGCCGCCCGCGCCGCGTTGAACGCGATGAGCTCGTCGAGCGTGCGCGGGCCGTTCTCGACGCCCGCGAGATAGAGGCCGAGGTCGTCTCGAAACTCGGCGAGCAGGATGGCGAATTCCGCTTGCCCGACCGCGGGGCTGAGCGCGGCTTGCACGGGATCGACGAGCACGACGCCGGCGCGCCGCAGCCCGTCCAACGCTTGCGTGAAAGCCGCTTGGACGGCTGCGTCGCGGCCCGCGCCGTTGAAGTCGCGGATGACGCCGACACGGAGTCCCGCGACGTCGGCCGGAGCTGCCAACGCGGCACCGGCCTCGGCGAGGACGGACAACAGCAGCGCGGCGTCGGCCACCGTGCGCGCCAGCGGGCCGGCCGTGTCCTGGCTGTGCGCGATCGGCACGATGCCGCGCTGGCTCACGGTGCCGATCGCGGGCTTGATGCCGACGACGCCATTGACGCCGGCGGGACAGACGATCGAGCCGTCGGTCTCGGTGCCGACGGCGAACGGCGCGAGGCGTGCGGCGATTGCCACGGCGGAACCGCTCGACGAGCCGCACGGGTTGCGGTCGAGCACGTACGGGTTGCGCGTCTGGCCGCCGACGCTGCTCCAGCCGCTCGTCGATTTCGTCGAGCGGAAATTCGCCCACTCGCTCAAGTTCGTCTTGCCGAGCACGACGGCGCCCGCTGCGCGCAGGTTCGCGACGACGTCGGCATCGGCTCGCGCGCGATGCTCTGCGAGCGCGAGCGAGCCGGCGCTCGTCGCCATGTGGTCGGCCGTGTCGATGTTGGCTTTGAGCAAGACGGGGACGCCGTGCAGCGGCCCGAGCGTGCCGCGCTCGCGCTGCTCGTCGAGGCTTCGGGCGATCGCTTCGGCGTCGGGATTGATCTCGATGACGGCCGACAGCGTCGGCCCTGCATCGTCGAGCGCCGCGATCCGGCGCAGGTACGCCTGCGTGACGTGCAGAGCGGAAACTCGGCCCGCCGCGAGCTCGGCGCGCAGTGCGACCGCGTCGAGCCCGACGATGTCAGCATCGCCGAGCTCGCTGGGGACGATGTCCGCATCGCCGGGCTCGCTGCGTCCGCAGCCGACGAGCGCGAGCAGTGCCGCGGTCGCGGGAATCAGCCGATAGCTCGACATGTCGGGGCGGCGCCGGGTGGGGGAGGGAAATGACGGTAGCGGAACGCTACCATCTGCGCCATGTCCTTCGCGCGTAAGCTCGCTCACCGCCGAGGCCGCCCGCCGCACGACGACGTTTTGACGCCCGCCGAATGGGCGATCGTGCACGCCGTTAGGCACGGGCTCAGCAACGCACGGATCGCCGTGCGCCGCGGCGTCAGCCGCGACGCCGTGAAGTTCCATGTTCGCAACGCCATCGAGAAGCTGGGCCTGCGAAGCCGCAAGGATCTGCAGCGCTGGCCCGGTGTGCCGAAAGATAGCGCTGCTTATCGCCGCACGAGCAACCAGGAGATCTCCATGACGACGACCCGCGAGCTCGGCCTAGGCCCGATCGGCCAAATCTCGCGCACGGTGCGCGACATCGACGAAGCCTGCACGTGGTACGGCCAGGTGCTCGGGCTCAAGCATCTCTACACGTTTGGCAAGCTCGCCTTCTTCGATCTCGGCGGCACGCGGCTCTACTTGAGCGCCGAGGGCGACGCGGCCGAACAGGAGTCAGTTCTCTATCTGCGCGTCGACGACATCGGTGCCGCATATACGGAGCTCAGCGCGCGCGGCGTGGACTTCAAGGGCGCGCCGCATCTGATCCATCGGCACGCCGACGGGACCGAGGAGTGGATGGCGTTCTTCAAAGACCCCGAGGGCCGGTTTCTGGCGCTGATGTCGCAGGTGCGGCCGAAGCAGCGCTGACAGCTGCAATCGCTGGGGGCGCCGCCGAGGTGCCCGCATACGCCGCGGCGACGGCGTTCGCCGTCGCAATCACGTAATCCCGCAGCTCCCTCGGCTCGAGAACCTCGATCTCGACGCCGTAGGCGAGCGCGAACTGCTTGGCCTCATCCGGCGCGTCGAACCGCAGCGACACGCGAAAACGCTCTCCGTCCTGGACTTTTTCCAGGATGCGCCAGCTCCGATAGCAGACCCACGGCAGGATGTGGTTCGTCACGACGAACGTCGCGTCGTAGCGCGGCAAATGCTCGCGGAAGCGATTCGTCGAAGCTTCCCAATACGCCGCGAGATCGAAGTCCTTCGGCCGTTCAGCGCGCACGGCCACGATCTCCGGAGAGCGAATGCGCGAAACGCGATAGGTCCGCCGTTCATCGCCGTGGGCGGCAATCAGATACCAGCGATTCGCGCGTGCCACGAGCCCGAGCGGGTCCACCTCGCGCACGCTGGACTCGCCGTCGGCCTTCTCGTAGAGGAACTTCAGCCGTTGGCCGCTCCAGAGCGACTCGAGGATCAGCGGCAAGCTCGTCAGCGACTCGGCGGAGTCGCGCCAGTTGCGCGAATCGATGAGCAGGCGTTGTCGCACGAACTCGGCCTGCTCGCGCACGCCGACGGGCAGGGCGGCACGCAGCTTGAGCCAGGCCGCGTCGGCCGCCTCCTTGATGCCGAGCTCCGCGAGCAAGGCAGGCGGGCGCGCCAGAAACAGCGAGCGAATCTCCGCGGGCGTCAAGCCCGTGAGCTTCGTCTCGTATCCGTCGATGAGGCGCCAGCCGCCGCCCGTACCGCGCTCCGCGATGACGGGGACTCCGGCGCCGCTAAGCGCATCCATGTCGCGGAGGATCGTTCGCTGCGAGACCTCGAGCCGTGACGCCAGCGTCTCGGCCGTCATGCGGCCGTTGGCCTGGAGCAAGAGAACGATGGAGATCAGCCGGTCGGCGCGCATGGGTTGTACCGTATAGGTCAATCATGACATCACGTGTCATGAACCCGCGACTAGCGTGACGTTACGTTGACCAGTAAAGGAGGGAAGCCGATGCGACGCATCCGTTACTCGGTCGCGATGAGCCTCGACGGCTATATCGCGGGGCCGAACGGCGAGCACGACTGGATCGAGCTGGATCCCCTAGCGGCCGCCGGCTACTTCAAGGCGTTCTACGCGCAATTCGATACGGCGATCATGGGGCGCAAGAGCTACGAGCAAGCCGGCGGCGGAGTGTCGCCGTTCAAGACGTACGTCCTGTCGCGCACGCTACGCCCCGGCAAGCATGGCAAGGTCACGGTGCTGGGGGCCGACGCTCTCGAGCGCGTCGCGGCGCTGCGTGAAGAACCTGGGAAGGACATCTGGCTCTGGGGCGGCGGCGAGGCGTTCGGGAGCCTCGCGGAGGCGGGCCTCGTCGACACCCTTGAGATCGGTCTCGCTCCCGTGCTGCTTGGCGGGGGCCGCAAGGTCATGGAGGGGTGCAGTCGCCGCATCAAGCTCGTGCAGCGCACGGCGGAGCTCGAGCTGCCGGGCTACACCTTGTTGGTCTACGACGTTCAGACACCGTAGCCGCCGTCGGCCGTAGCCGGCTTGCCGAGGAGGTAACTCTGCCGGTCAGTTCGTAAGATCGACGAGAAGCTCCGTCACGAATCTTACCGAAAACCGTCAGCGGATATTCTTCGGCAAGCGGCTGCACGGCCGACGGCGGCTACGGTGCCGCTACCTGCGGCGATCGGGGGGCGCCGTCAAGCGACACGCCGCCGCGCTGTCTTCACGCAGAAGGCCCAGCTTGGATCAGCGGCACCGTGACGATGAAGTCGCTGCCGTAGCCGAGCCCGCGGCTCCGCGCTTCGATGGCGCCGCCATGCATTTCGAGCAGGCGCCGCACCAATGCAAGGCCGATACCGAGTCCGCCGGCTGACGTCCGATTGCGGTGCTCGGGCACTTGCGTGAAGAGATCGAAGATCCTTCCGATATGCTCGGGCGGAATCCCGTAGCCGGTATCGACGACAGTCACGACGGCTGTATTACCTCCGGCGGAGCTCCTCACGATGATTTGAGTGCCGGAGTCCGAGTACTTGTTGGCGTTGCTGAGAAGGTTCGCGACGACTTGAGTCAACCGGTCGAAGTCCCCGGCCACCCACAGCGGAGACTCCGATAGCTCGAGCATGAGCTGGTTCTTCCGCGCCTTGATCGACGCCGCCAGCTGCTCGGCGCCGGCTGCGATCGCCGCATTCAGATCTATCCGCGCGGTGTGGAGATTGATCCGACCGCGGCTGATGCGTGCGAAATCGAGCAGGTCGTCGACGAGCCGCGCCAAGTGCGAGAACTGCCGCTCGAGCATCGGCCGCAGCATGTCGAGCAGCGCCGGCTCTTGGCGAGCGCGCTCCAGCAAGTCCAATCCGGTCCGAATCGGTGCGAGCGGATTGCGAAGCTCGTGTCCGAGCACGGCGAGAAATTCGCTTTGATTCTGATTGGCCGTCCGCAGGTCCTCTTGGTGCTGCCGGAGGCGATCGTCATACCAAGCGACAGCCGAAGCCAGCGACGCGTCTACCGCGGCATCGAGCAAGGCCAGCTCCGCGGCCTTGCCGGCGCCGTTGGTTTCCGTCCCGCCCGCCAACCAGCGGCGAGTGATGTTGGCGCGCAGTGCGCGGTACTCGCCCGTCATCTGTTTCAATGTGGATCGCTGCGCGAAGCGGTGCGCGGCGTGAACCTCGGCAACGTCGGCCAGCTCGCGCGTGGTGCCCACGGATGCGGGACCGTCGTACTCGGTGGGAGCCGCCGATTCGAGCGCGTGCACGATCGAATCCAGCATCTCGTGCACGGCGTCCAGCAGCTCTTCTGTGGACAACTCGCGCGGAGTCAATGCGTCGGCGACGGCGATCCATTCGGCGACGATCGCGCCTCGTTGGCTGTTGATGAACTCCGCGATGTTGATGCTAAAGTCCGGGCGAGCGGGTGCTCGCTGTGGTGGCTGCGCAAACTAAAAGCCGATCAGTGCGCCGGCCGCCGGGCCCGCGCCCGCGGGGCCAGCAGTTCGGCTTTCATCTCTGCGACGATTCGGGCGAACTCGGGGGAGTCGGGGTTCCGGGCAACTCCGGGCCCGATCTTGCGGGTCGCCTGCCGATCTCGCGCCTCGATCGTCACCTGGAAGCTGTTATCGGCGAGCTTCTTTCTGATCGTGGCTACGGTGCCGTCGCGCGCCAAGAAATGCACGACATTCGCATCGAGCAATTTCCAGCGTCGGCCGCCGGTTGTTCGGCTGGCGGAGCGGCGGGGGCGGACGTCCATTTTCGCGACTCCAATGCGTGGGGCTTACGAGGGAATTCCTTTCCCTCGGCTTTTGCGCCCCAACGTATGCAAGGTTCGTGCACAGGCATCGCGCATTGGCTCATGCCTCGAAAAAGTCCGCCAAAAATGGGGGGCTGCTCGAGGCGATGATGCCTTCGCCAATGAAGCTCTGCTTTGACTGCACGAAACTTGCATGTGTGCGGAGCTAAGTGGGAGGCGACGGGCTTATCCCCGTCGAAGCCGCGCCGTAGCGGTTACGGAGGGGGCGTCCCGGTCTGCGAATTACAAAAATTGGAATCGGGCGATGCAACTCTCGTGGAACAAGTGCTCCGTCGGCCAATGGTGTCTGCTTCACGAGGTGGACCTCGCCGCCGTCGACTACCAAGGCGTGTTTGTCGTCTGGCGAAACGGCGGGCTCGGCCAGATGTCCGGCGTGCTCTACGTAGGCCGGGGGACGCTTCGTCAGGAAATCATCGATTGCCGGCGACACCCCGTTTTCAAAGACCCCGGCCTCCTCCTCACCTGGGCCAGAGTCGACCATGCTCGGGACCTCGACAGCGTGGCGGCGTACCTCTACCAGCGGCTTCGCCCGATCTGGGGCGAGGTCGTGCCATCGGCGCAACCCACGGCCGTCAACCTGCCGTTGACGGCGTAACCACCTCGTTCAATAGAACGCGCGCCGTGAAGTCCTGCCCGCGGCGCGCGTGGTCAATCCTCACGAGCCGGTCATGTGTTGATCGTAGATGAGTTGATAGGACTCCGGGCCGATGCTGACGTCGCCCGTGAACGGCGTGTCGAGCGCGAAAATGACGAGCAACGCCATGGAGAGCGATGCCGCGAGGCCGAGCAGCATGGACGCCTGCAAGCGCGCGTTCTCGACGTAAAAGAACGAACCCATCGTGATACCGGCGACAGCGCCGCCCAGCAGCACGAACCAAAACACGCCCGGTAGGCCCGCGCGAGCGGCGTCCAGTCGTTGGCGCCGCTGCTCGACGAGGGCGTTGAACGCGCGCAGCGTCTCGGCATGCAGGACTTTCTGCCCTTCGGTCATCGGCTCGAACACATAGAGCAGGCCTTGCAGGCGATCCATCCACTCGACGCCTTCGCTCGGAATCTCGCCCTGCTTCAGCTGTGGCCACGCCGCGTTGATGACCTGATCGGTGTAGCCGCGCAGCACCTCTTGCATGGAGTCGCCGAGCGGGTCGGGATAGCCGCCGAGGTCACGCCAAAGCGTGGTGATCGCGGTCGCTTCGGCCGACACAATCCGCGAGACTTCCGAATACCTCGTCCACGCGCCGACCGCCGTCAGTGCCGCGATCATGCTGTAGAGCAGCATCGACGACTGCATGAGCGGCGCGACGTAGTGGGCGTTGTTGAAGTCGACTTGCAACCGAGGCAGGACCTGGCGCCTGAAGATCCACAAGGCCACGAGCACCGTGCCCATCAGCCAGGCGACCAGCACGAGGCCCAGCAGCCAGAGCGGCAGCTGTTCGAGGAAGGTGATCAACGCCATAAATGAGAAAGGTCATTGCTGCTCGAGGGCGAGTCTATTGGCTCGCAGGCTGTTTGTCGTCATTTTGAGCTCGGCGGTACATGATTGCGTTCGAAGCACCAGTGCGTTAAGAACCAGACCTGTCGGACGCTCGCCTACCAAGGACAGCCCGGCCGGGGGTGACACTGTGCGCGCTCGTGTTCAACGCTCGCCGACCTGCGCCATCGTCAGCTGCGCAACGATTTTTTCGGGCCGAGTGCTCGCCCAACCTCTTCAACCTCCGGAAGGAATCGAAGAAGTCATCGTTCGCGGAGGCAAAACACTGAGCCAGGATCGGCTGGAGCTGGAGCGCGCGGAGGACGACCTTTTCGAGCTCTTCAACGAGCTGAATGAAGGTAACGACACGGACATTCGGTGTCGAAATGAGGCCCCTACGGGGAGCCAAATGCGGCAGCGTGTGTGCCGATCTCATGCCGAAGAGAGAGCGGACGCGGAGAGCGCGCGCAACTTCCTCAACGCGCTCATCTCGAGCTCGGGCAAGGGAGAGGGAGGGCCGCAGGTCAATGCATCGATCGCCATGGGCGAAGCGCTGAGCAATGCAGTGAGTGCAGGGAGCAGTGCGCTGGCCAGATTCGAAGCCGAATGGACGCGCGTTCTGGGCGGAAATCGGCAGCTCTACGAAGCAGCGCTCGAATATGCCGAGCTCGAAGAGGAGTTCGACAGAATGCGTGGAGTTACGAGCGCCTCCATGCTGAGACCGCGTCAGGTCGTGCTTGGACGAACGGGGCCGCAGTGCGAGGCCAGCACGCTGACGGAGTACGAGCAGCGCAACAACGTTGCGCGCGTCTCAGGCACGGTCGGCATCTCGGCCTGCCCGGCGGGAACGACTGGCCGCTTCACGCTCGTTGCGCGCGTCAGGGACGAGGCCGGCGGGATCACGCCCATCGAGTTCGGCGAGACGTGGCACCACGTCGACGCGCAGGATCACATCTTCAATTCCGAATACCCGATCGGCGAGAACGTCGCCCTCGTGAGCGTGCGCGTGCTCAACTTGACGTGCGCCTGCGAGGGCCCCGCGCAGTAGGCAACGCCGGCTGACGGAACAAGAACGCCAGAAGCTTTTCCGCCGCGTGATGAAACATGACAATCCGTTGTAATCAGGTACGAGCACCTCGTCAGACCACTAACCGAGAGATTCGGACGAAAGTCCGAGATTGCTGAAGCGATTGGTCGAACGAAAGACGGACGACAAGACGCGAGTCGAAGCCATCGCCAACGAGCTTTGGCAACCCCAAAGACCGCACGGTCTGAGCAAGATCCTTAGGCCGCTTCCGACACGCAGCAGATGATCTACTCGACTTTCGTCCAGGTAAGAACCGAGACAGTCTCCCTGCCGCTTCGCGTTCGTTGATGGCTTTGTTCTGATATGCAGTGTCCGCCCATCGATTTTGAACTGCCGGATTAGCCGGACGGGCGCGTGCCGAGATATTCGAAACCTGGCGGGTAGCGAGATCCTGCACCGTGTAGGACCCAAGCCTCCACGTTCCGAGCTGGGGGCCCGTGCAGTTCTGGTGCTGTTGTGCGGTCACTTCAGTGCTGACGATTTAGAACACACTGCATACTGCCAGAACGAATAGCTTCACTTGAGCATCTCCTCTAGCTGGCCGCTGCGAGCGCATTGGCTCCTGCGGTCGTGGACGACAGGCCTTATGCGGCCCAAACGCTATCGGTCGCATGCTCGGCCAAGTCCGTGTAACTCGTGGTGCTCCGGCGCCCACTATCGAGAGTATTGGTCGAATTTTTCGATATCGAACACAAACGTTTCTCGAACTCGGCGCCCCAGAACCGGCGTGCCGTCACTCGCAAGAGCGAAATATCGCCACACACCAACTGTCGCGATTGCCGCCTCAGTGAAGAGGGGGTTTGACGAATCGATGACGACGAAATCCTGGGCACCGTGTTCACCAACCGTCCACTCAAGAGTGACGTGGCCACTCATCCGTGCCCCGATCGCCGCTTCCGGATATTTTGGATCGAGCCGGAGCATCAGACGAGGTTGACCGGCTTCAGCGCCTTCTATGTCTTGTGCGCCCGTCGAACAGGTCGGAATGCCGACGACCAAGAGTGTGACGGTCAGGGCCAAGACCGTGGCCTTCATTGCAAGCCCCTCTTGCATACCTCCTGACTCTACGCGTTGAACCGTCAGGCATTCAACCTGCGACTGCCAAAATTCCGCCGTTGCATCATCACGCGCCGTTGCGGCAGGAACGCCGTGCGACTGTAGGTTTCTCCGTTCGCGTCCTTCACCGCATGAGCTAGCTGGTGCTCTATCAAGTCAGGCCGCACTTCAAGGACTTCAGCGAGGATCGTACGGGCCGACGCACGAAAGCCGTGGGCCGACTGCTTGCCTTGTTAGCCCATCGCCGCGAGCTCGGTGCCCCCGCGAGCGTCGTCCCGCTTCTTGCGCGCGAGTGCCAGGGACGTGGCCGGCAACTCCCCCATGCTCAGCATCTTTTCGCGGCCGAGCCACTGGTACCGAAGCGCCAACCTTTTTCCGCTGGGCGTGACGAAACATGACAGACTCGTCGTCATCATTGAGCCGGTAGGCTTTCGGCCTCTGGCTTCAGAGCTTGGATTTTCTTGTGGGAAAGTTTCGTTCATGGTGTTACCCCAACGAAGCTTTACCCAACGTGGTACCCCAACAATTGAGCGGAAGTACGCGGCTAGCTGCGGCCTTTGGCGGAAGCTTAAATCCCGAAGAACTTAGGGTTTTTGCGCAAAGTTCGGGGCGAGTGGAAGTTGGCGGAGGAGGAATTGGCTCCCCGGGCCGGACTCGAACCAGCGACCAACGGATTAACAGTCCGTCGCTCTACCAACTGAGCTACCGGGGAACCGAGCCTTTTGGAGGCCGCGGCATTTTGGAAGATGGTCCCAGTCAAGTCAAGGCAACGCAAACTGATTTACTTTGATCGTCAAAGGGTTAGCGCCCGAATGTCGAAGCGATCAGCGCTTGCAAAAATTTCCGAGGCGCGCGAGTGCAGCCTCGAGCGTGCTCATCGAGGCGGCGAACGAGAAGCGCACGTGGCCCGGTGCCCCGAACGCCGTGCCTGGCACGAGCGCGACGCCTGCTTCGTCGATGAGGCGCTCGCAAAGCTCGATGTCGGTCGCGGCCTTCGTGGCCCGCATCGCCGCCTCGACGTTCGGGAACAGATAGAACGTCCCGTGGGCACGCTGGCACTCGAAGCCGGGCAAGCTCCGTACGCCGGCGTAGAAGAAATCGTGGCGCCGCTTGAAGTCGGCGCACATGTCGCGCACACAGCGTTGGTCGGCGGCGAGCGCCTCGCGCGCGGCCGCCTGCGAGATCGTGCACGCGTTCGTCGTGCTCTGGCCTTGCAGGCTCGTCATCGCCTTGATGAGGGGCACCGGTCCGGCGGCGTAGCCGATTCGCCAGCCGCTCATCGCGTAGCCCTTCGACATTCCGTTGACCGTCAGCGTGCGGTCGTACAGGTCCGGGCACACGGCCGCGAAGCACGCGAGCGCCTGGCCCGTCCACTGGATGTGCTCGTAGATCTCGTCGCTGAGCACCACGACGCGCGGATGGTCGCGCAACACCTCGCCAAGCGCGCGAAGCTCCGCGGCCGAATAGACGGCGCCCGTCGGATTGCATGGGCTGTTCAAGATCAAGAGCCGCGTCTTCTGCGTCAGCGCGCCGGCGAGCTGCTGGGCCGTCATCTTGAAGCCGCGTTCGGCACTCGTCGCGACGATCACGGGCTCCGCGTCCGCGAGCCGCACCATGTCGGGATACGACACCCAGTACGGCGCTACGACGATCGCCTCGTCGCCGGGGTCGAGCAGGGCAAGGCACGCGTTGTAACAGGATTGCTTCGCGCCCGTCGAGACGAGCACCTGCTCCGGGGAATAGCGCAGGCCGTTGTCGCGCTCGAGCTTCGCGACGATGGCCTCCTTGAGGAGCCGAGAGCCGTCGACGGGCGTGTATTTCGTGTCGTTGCGCGCGAGCGCCGCGGCCGCAGCGGCTTTGATGTGCTCGGGCGTCGGAAAGTCCGGTTCCCCGACGGACAGGACGATGATGTCGCGGCCTTGCTCGCGCAGCCGCTGCGCGCGCGCCGTGATGCTGACGGTGGCGGATGGCCGAATGCGCCGCAACCGTTGCGCGAGCTCGATGGTCAAACGGGAGTCCTTTTCCTGGGCCGGCGCGGCTATCTTAAGATGCAGGACTCGGAGCGCCAACCGGCGCCGCCTATCACATGACCGATCGACCGCTACAACTCGTCGCCAATTTCGCTCCCGCCGGCGATCAACCGCAGGCGATCCGGCAGCTCGTCGACGGGCTGCAAAACGGGCTCGCGAAGCAAACGCTGCTCGGCGTGACGGGGTCGGGTAAGACCATGACGATGGCCTCCGTGATCGGCGCCCTGCAACGGCCGACGCTGATCCTCGCGCACAACAAGACGCTCGCGGCACAGCTCTACGGCGAGATGCGCGAGTTCTTTCCGCACAACGCCGTCGAATACTTCGTCTCGTACTACGACTACTACCAGCCCGAGGCCTACGTGCCCTCGAGCGACACGTATATAGAGAAGGATGCATCGATCAATAGCCACATCGAGCAGATGCGGCTGTCGGCGACCAAAGCGCTGCTCGAGCGGCGCGACGTCGTCATCGTCGCAACGGTGTCGGCGATCTACGGCCTCGGCGATCCCGAGGCGTATCACGGCATGGTCATGCATCTTGCACGCGGCGCGCCGCTGAACCAACGCGATCTCCTGCGCCGCTTGACGGAGCTCCAGTACGCGCGCAATCCGCTCGACCTCGCGCGCGGCACGTATCGCGTGCGCGGCGACGTCATCGACATCTTTCCCGCGGAATCGGAGAAGGACGCCGTGCGCGTCGAGCTGTTCGACGACGAGATCGAGCAGATCAGCCATTTCGATCCGCTGACGGGCGAGGTCACGCAGCGCGTGCCGCGCGCGACGATCTACCCGAAGACGCATTACGTCACGCCGCGTGAGACGTTGCTCGCTTGCGTCGACCAGATTCGCCACGACCTCGCCGAGCAGCTCGAGCGCTTGCGCGCCGCCAACAAGCTCGTCGAGGCGCAGCGGCTCGAGCAGCGCACGCGCTTCGACCTCGAGATGATCCTCGAGGTCGGTTACTGCAACGGCATAGAGAACTACTCGCGCTATCTGTCGGGCCGCCGTCCCGGCGAGCCGCCGCCGTGCTTGTTCGACTATCTGCCCGACAACGCTCTACTGTTCGTCGACGAGAGCCACGTGACGATTCCGCAAATCGGCGGCATGTACAAAGGCGACCGATCGCGCAAGGAAACGCTCGTCGAGTACGGGTTCCGCTTGCCTTCAGCGCTCGACAACCGGCCGCTGTCGTTCGAGGAGTACGAGCAAATCGCGCCGCAGACGATCTTTGTGTCGGCGACGCCGGGGCCCTACGAGCAAACGCATGCGGACCAAACGGTGGAGCAGGTCGTGCGCCCGACGGGTCTCGTCGATCCCGACATCGAGATTCGGCCGGCCGGCACGCAAGTCGACGACGTACTGTCAGAAATCAACGCCCGCGCCGAGCTCGGTGAGCGCGTGCTGATCACGACGCTGACGAAGCGCATGGCGGAGGACCTCACCGATTATCTGCAGGAGCACGGCGTTCGCGTGCGTTATCTGCATGCGGACGTCGAAACCGTCGAGCGCATGGAGATCATCCGCGATCTTCGGCTCGGCGAGTTCGACGTGCTCGTCGGCATCAATCTGCTGCGCGAAGGGCTCGACTTGCCCGAGGTGTCCCTCGTCGCCATTTTCGACGCCGACAAGGAAGGGTTCTTGCGTTCCGCGGGCTCGCTGATCCAAACGATAGGGCGCGCCGCGCGCAACGTTCGCGGCAAAGCGATTCTGTACGCCGACCAGGTCACGGGCTCGATGCAGCGCGCGATCGACGAGACGAACAGGCGCCGCACGAAGCAGATCGAGTTCAATCTCTTGCACGGCATCGAGCCGCGTTCGATCCGCAAGGCCGTCCAGGACATCATGGAAGGCGCGCGGGCGACGCCGCGCGGCAAGAAAGGCGAGCGCAAACGCGGCGGTCGCGACAGCTCCGCCCGCTACGAGCGCCTGACGCCGGCGCAGATGCTCGCCCGCGTCGCGCAACTCGAGAAGCGCATGTACGAGCACGCGCGGAATCTGGAGTTCGAGCAGGCCGCGAAGCTGCGCGACGAGGTCAACGACCTTCGGCAACAGAGCGTGGGGCTGCCTCCGCCGCGCGCAGTCGAGGCGAGTTGAGCCACTCCGTTTAAATAGGTATCGTGGCACCCCTTAGGCGCGTAGCTCAGTGGTAGAGCACCACCTTGACATGGTGGGGGTCGTAGGTTCGAAACCTATCGCGCCTACCACCTTCTTGGACTCGACCGACCGCGACCGACGCGACCGATGAGGCTAACGCCGCCGTCCTTTCCAAGGGACGGATCCAAAAAAACGCTTGGTCCATTTCCAAAAAGGCGCGCGTCGATTTCACATGACGCGCATCGACGTCAAGGTCGAGCGCCAGCCCCAGACGGTCGAGAATCTCGTCCTCACTGTTTGGAGCACCGACGCCGACGAGCTGCCTGATCGAGAGCAGGTCACCGCATCAGTGCCGGCGTCGGCCGTCCCGATTACCTCGAACCGCGTCTGGGTCAGCTTCGACGTCAGCGCGGCCAATGTTCGTAACATCAGGGTCGCGGCTTGCGATCGCACTCGATTCACCGGCCGAAAACACGGAAGCCGTTCCTCGAGAGGTGGGGATGGGAGATTGGCGGCTTGAACCTATGTGGAGCCGGCGCAGGGCGCAAATGTGGGCAGACCGTCGCATGGCTGAGTGGCCGGACGGTTGGTGGCGAGCTGATCTTCGCCGGCAGCCTATCTTGACCGTTGGAACGTCAGTGATCGATGAGCATCGCGCGTACTGTCATCGATTCCTCGGAGCGGCTGGCCCTGGCATAGTGGCGGCGTGCAGGCTTTTACATTGCTCCGGGCGAGTCTGTGGGCGCTGTTATGCGCACGTCTGCTGGCAGGTTTCGCCGCTACCCCGCAACCGCTCGCGCCGTTGGGACCGCTCGACGATGGCCAGGTCACCTACTTCATCGCGGCTCCGCCGGCCGGCGTCGAGCTGAGGCCGGGCGATAGAGCGCTCGCGGTATGGGCGCTCGAGTCCTGGCAGCGGGCGTCCCAGGGCGCGCTCGAGTTCGTCCCGGCGTCAAACGAAGGGGAAGCGCTCGTCCGGATCCATTGGGCGCCGGCGGCGGGCGGGCAGTACGGCGAGATGCGCGCGCTCGAGGTCGATGGTCGCCGCGGCGCGGCCGTTTATATACGGCCCGATACGGCAGCGTTGGGAGAAGACATCGCGCAGCTCGCGCGGCTCGACGCACTGTTTCGCGACACGATCGTCTATCTGACGTGCCTGCACGAGCTCGGCCACGCGCTGGGGCTCGCGCATACGGCCGACTTCGACGACGTCATGTATTTCTTCGGGTTCGGCGGCGACATCGGCGAGTTTTTCGGCCGCTATCGCCGTACACTGCGCGCGCGCGACGACATTCGCGGCTCGCCGGGTCTGTCGGCCGGTGATCTCGCGCAGCTCGAGGCGCTGTACGGCACCGCTGCGGCCCCGGGACGGCTCGTGGTCGCGAACTAGCTGAAAACTAAGGCGTTTAGAGTCGCGCGCGGCTTGTGCCCGTTTCGACGTGCCCGTACAATGCCGCGCTGGCCTGCGACCGGGAGGCCGCCGGCCGCATTACTTTGGCCAGCTGAAGGAGTCACGAATCGTTCAAGGAAAGCGCGTCCGACGCAATGCGGACATCCTATCGCCGCGTATTCGCGTCATCGGCCCCACTGGGGACCAGCTCGGAATCATGACCACTCAGGAGGCGCTGCGTAGCGCCGAGAGTTCGGGGTTGGATCTCGTCGAAGTCGCACCCAGCGCCGAGCCTCCAGTCTGTCGAATCATGGACTACGGTAAGTTCGTGTTCGAGCAGAACAAGAAGGCTCAGTCCGCTCGGCGCAAGCAAAAGCAGATCCAGGTCAAAGAGGTCAAGTTTCGACCCGGTACCGAAGAGGGCGACTATCAGGTCAAGCTGCGTAATCTCATCAAATTCCTGACGCACGGCGACAAAGCCAAGGTCACGTTGAGATTCAGAGGACGCGAGATGGTGCACCAGCAGCTCGGAGCTGAGCTGCTGAAGCGCGTGCAACACGACTTGGAAGACTACGGCTCCGTGGAGCAGCAGCCGCTCATGGAAGGACGGCAAATGGTCATGGTGATCGGCCCGCGCAAGCGGTAGCTCGATCGCCGCAAAGAACAAGTGCTTGCATGCGGCGGAAAACGCCGCAGCGAGCCGCCCGCCCAGTCGAGGCAACACTGGAACGGGCTAAACACGAAGGAGAAAGTCATGCCGAAGCTGAAGACGAAGCGCGGCGCTGCAAAGCGTTTCCGCGCGAAAGGCAATGGCGGGTTCAAATCCGGCCATTCGCATATGCGCCACATCCTGACCAAGAAGTCGCCGAAGCGGAAACGCCAACTGGGCCGCACGAAGCAGATCTCGGACTCCGACGTCGAGGGACTGCGCCGCCTGTTGCCGTACGTTTGAGGAGACATAGATGGCCAGAGTAAAACGAGGCGTTACCGCCAAGGCACGCCACCGCAAGATCCTCGATCAAGCGAAGGGCTACTACAACGCGCGGCGCAAGACCTATCGCGCCGCCAAGCAGGCCGTCATCAAGGCGGGCCAGTACGCGTTCCGCGATCGCCGCGTGCGCAAGCGCGAGTTCCGAGCACTGTGGATCACGCGCATCAACGCCGCGGCGCGTGCGAGCGGCCTCACGTACAGCCGCTTGATGAACGGGCTGTCGCTCGCGCAGATCGAGGTCGATCGCAAGGTCCTCGCGGACATCGCGGTCCACGATGAAGAGGGCTTCGCCGCTCTCGTAGCGGCCGCGAAAGAGGCTCTCGCCGCCTAACCCACGCACGTCGGGGAGCTCCCGGTGAGCAGCATCGCGGAACTGCTGGGCCAAGCCGAATCGGCCGTGCGCGCGGCCGAGGACTTGGGCGCGCTCGACGCCGTGCGCGTCCAGTTTCTCGGCAAGAAGGGCTCGTTCACGGCGCAGCTGCGCGAGATCGGCAAGCTTCCGCCAGCCGAGATCCCGGCCGCCGGCAAAGCGATCAACGACGCGAAAGCGGCGCTCGCAGCGGCGATCGACGCGCGCCGCGACGCACTCGAGGCGCGCCGCCTCGCCGTCGAGCTCGCCGCCGAGGCTCTCGACGTCACGCTGCCCGGCCGCGGAACGGCGCCGGGTCAGCTGCACCCGGTCACACGGACGCTGCGCCGCATGGTCGAGATCTTGAGCCACGCAGGATTCGACGTGCACACGGGGCCGGAGGTCGAGGACGACTTCCACAACTTCACCGCGCTGAACATCCCGGAAAACCACCCGGCACGCGCGATGCACGACACCTTTTATCTGCGCTCCGGGCTGCTGCTACGGACGCATACGTCGCCTGTGCAGATCCGCGCGCTGAAGGCGCACGGCGCGCCGCTGCGGCTCATCGCGCCGGGGCGCGTTTACCGCCGCGATTCGGACCTGACGCACACGCCGATGTTCACGCAAGTCGAAGGGCTCGTCGTCGACCGAAACGTGAGCTTCGCGAACCTGAAGGCCCTCCTCTACGACTTCGCATCGAAATTCTTCGAGCGCGAGGTCGAGCTGCGCTTTCGGCCGTCGTATTTTCCGTTCACGGAACCGTCGGCCGAAGTCGACGTACGTTCCGAATCCGGGCGCTGGCTCGAGATCTTGGGTTGTGGGCTCGTCCACCCGAACGTCTTGCGCAACGTCGGCATCGACCCGCTCGAATGGAGCGGCTACGCCTTCGGCATGGGCGTCGAGCGCCTCGCGATGCTTCGCTACGGCGTCGACGACCTTCGTGCGTTTTTCGAGAACGACCTGCGGTTTCTCGAGCAGTTCGCCTGAGGGCCAGTCGATGCGTGTGAACCTCGACTGGCTGCGCGATTGGGTCGAGCTCGGCGACGTCGAGCGCGTGGCCGCCGATTTGACGAGCTCGGGGCTCGAGGTCGATTCCATCGAGCCGCTCCCGGCCGTCGACCGGAACATCGTCGTGGCGGAGGTGCTCGGCGTCGAGCGCCATCCGAACGCGGACAAGCTCTCCGTTTGCGTCATCGATGACGGCGCCGAGCGGCATCGCGTCGTGTGCGGCGCCCCCAACGTCGCGCCAGGGATCAAAGCGCCGTTCGCCCGCGTCGGGGCGAAGCTGCCGAGCGGCAAAGCCATCGGCGCTGCGGAGCTGCGCGGCGTGCAATCGAGCGGCATGCTCTGCTCGGCGAAGGAGCTCGAGCTCGCGGACGACACCAGCGGTCTGTTGATTCTCGATGCCGACGCGCCGAAAGGCGCGAGCGTCGCCGAGTATTTGCGGCTCGACGACTCGATTCTCGAGATCAACGTCACGGCGAATCGTGGCGACTGCTTCAGCGTCGTAGGCATCGCGCGCGAGCTCGCCGCGCGGCGCGGCGCGCGCCTCGCTCGGCCGGCGGCGCCGCCGGTGGCCGCGACGATCGACGCCACGTTTCCTGTCTCGCTCGGAGCGGGCGCCGCGTGCCCGCGGTTCGCTGCACGAGTGCTGCGCGGCCTTTCGGGCAGCGCTCGGACGCCGTTGTGGATCCGCGAGCGGCTGCGGCGCGCCGGAGTTCGGCCGCTGCAGCCGATCGTCGACGTCACGAACTACGTGATGCTGGAGCTCGGCCAGCCGATGCACGCCTATGATCTCGCGAAGCTCGACGGCCGTATCGAGGCGCGGCTCGCGCGCGCCGGCGAGAAGCTCACGCTGCTGGACGGCCGAGATGTCGAGCTGACGGCGGACATGCTCGTGATCGCCGATGCACGCGCGCCCGTTGGCTTGGCGGGCGTCATGGGGGGCCAAGCGACGGCCGTCAGCGCCTTGACGGACTCCGTGCTCCTCGAGAGCGCGTTCTTCGCACCCTCCGCAATCGTCGGGCGGTCGCGCCGGCTCGGCCTGCACACCGATGCCTCGTTGCGTTTCGAGCGCGGCGTCGATCCTACGGCGCAGGTACGCGCAATCGAACGTGCGACGGAGCTGTTGCTGACGATCTGCGGCGGGAATGCGGGGCCCGTCACGAACGTGGAGCTCGCCGGCGATTTGCCCGAGCGACCGGCCGTGAGCGTGCGTGCCGAGCGGTTACGTGCGGTGCTCGGCGTCGACGTGCCGGCGAAACAGATCGCCGAGATTCTCGAGCGGCTCGAGATGAAGGCAGAGCGCACGGCCGAAGGGTGGCGTGTCACGCCGCCGGCGTTCCGCTTCGACATCGCGATCGAGGAGGATTTGATAGAGGAAGTCGGGCGCATGTTCGGCTACGACGCGATTCCCGCGACGCCCGGCCAAGCGGTCGAGCGCCTCGGCAGCGCGAGTGAGCACGTCGTGAAGCCCGACGACGTTGCAGACCAGCTCGCGGCGCGCGGCTATGCGGAAGCCATCACCTATAGCTTCATCGACGCGGGCCTAGACGCGCTCGTGAGCCCCGGCGACGCGCCGGATGTCCTCGCGAACCCGATCGCGAGCGACATGGCCGTGCTGCGGCAATCGTTGTGGCCCGGTCTCATCGAAGCGGCCCGGCTCAATGTGAGCCGGCAGCGCCAACGCGTACGGCTGTTCGAAATCGGCCCGCAATTTGCGGCGGCGGAGCAGGGTGTCGCGCAAACGCAGGTGGTGGCGGGACTGGCTCTCGGCACGCGCTCCGTCGAGCACTGGGACGGCGCGGGACCCGATGTCGATTACTTCGACGTCAAAGGCGACGTCGAAGCCGTGCTCCGGCTCACGCGAGCACCCGAAGAGTTTCGCTTCGATGCGGCGACGCATCCGGCTCTGAGCCCGGGCCGCACGGCGCGAATTTTGCGCCGAGATCGCTCCGTAGGCTGGCTCGGCGCGCTGCATCCGCAGCTTGCGAAACGCATCGACAAGAAGCGCACGGCCGTCGTGTTTGCGCTGCAGCTCGATGCGTTGACGCCGGCCGCGGTGCCGGCGTTCGAGCGGTATTCGAAGTTTCCATCGATTCGCCGCGACCTCGCGATCGTCGTCGATGATGCCGTTAGCGCAGAGGCTTTGACTAAAGCGGTGCGAGCGGCTGCGGGCGCGATTCTGCAAGAGGTTCGAGTGTTCGACGTATACCGCGGCGAAGGGGTAGATTCAAGGCGAAAAAGCATCGGTTTAGGCTTGATTTTGCAGGACGCCTCACGCACGCTTACTGACGAGGACGCCGATCAGAAAATGCGCTCCGTAATGCAGAAGCTCGAGCGTGAGCTCGGGGCGACGATAAGAACTTAACAAGAATCGGACGCCGAATCGGGTATGGCACTAACGAAAGCGAACATGGCCGAGTCGTTGTTCAACGAGCTTGGCCTGAACAAACGTGAAGCACGCGAGCTCGTCGACTCCTTTTTCGAAGATCTGAGGGCCGCCTTGGCGGTCGGGGAACAAGTCAAGCTTTCCGGCTTCGGAAACTTCGATTTGCGTGACAAGAACAAGCGGCCCGGGCGAAATCCCAAGACCGGCGAGGAGATTCCCATCACCGCGCGCCGCGTCGTGACGTTCCGCCCCGGTCAAAAACTCAAGGCGCGAGTCGAGGCATATGCTGGAACCAGGGAATAACGACGACCTCCCGCCAATTCCCGGCAAACGCTACTTCACGATCGGGGAAGTCAGCGAGCTCTGCGCCGTCAAGCCTCACGTGCTCCGCTACTGGGAGCAGGAGTTCCCGCAGCTGAAGCCGGTCAAGCGGCGCGGCAACCGCCGGTACTATCAACGCCAGGATGTGCTGATCATCCGGCAAATCCGCAGCCTGCTGTACGAAGAGGGGTTCACGATCGGCGGCGCGCGCCAACGCCTCATGGGCGACGAGGCTCGGTCCGATACGAGCCAGAGCCAGCAGATCATTCGCCAGATCCGCACTGAGCTCGAGGACGTCTTGAAGCTGCTACGCCGCTAGCGCGGCGCCCGCAGGGCCCAATAATCCGGTATCCGCCTCGGCGGCTTATCGTTAAACTTGCCACCTCGGTCGGGGCGTGGCGCAGCCTGGTAGCGCACTTGCATGGGGTGCAAGGGGTCGCAGGTTCAAATCCTGTCGCCCCGACCAACTATTTCTTGCCCCCTAGTGCAGCGGCCGCGACTCGCGATATGGTGAACCGTCGCCTGCGATAAGAACTACCAAGGTTTTCGCCCTTCTTGTTTCTCGAACAGTACAAGCTCGAATCCAACCCATTTGCCGCCGGCGCCGCGAGGCCCGTTTTCGCGTCGCATTCGATGCGCTACGCGCTGCTGAAGCTCGACGAGCTGCTCAGCAAGCACGTTCAGTCGTTGTTCCTGAGCGGTGCCGCAGGCGTAGGCAAGACGACGCTGATGCGGCAGCGGCTGCGCCAGACCAAAGAGCCCGCCATTGCGTGGATCAAACCGACCTGCGAGACCCGCGAGCAATTGCTAGCACAGCTGCTCGAGGAAATCGGGCCCGGTGCCGTGGAAGGCTCGGAGACGGAGCTGCGCCGCATCCTGGAGGTTTTCTTGCGCCATCAATCCGGCAATGGCCGGTCGGCGTTGATCGTAGCCGACGGACTCGAGCGCTTCGCGGGACCTGTCCTGCGTGAGCTCGAAACCTTGGCGCAGCTGCGGCTGCGCACTCGTCCCGTCGTGTACTTGCTGGCGCTGACGCGCAGCGAAGAGCTCGTCACCAACCTGCTGCCGCAATTCGACGGCGGTCCACTCGCGCGTGCCGTCCATCAGCGTCTCGCGGGCTTCACGCTCGACGAGACGCGCGCCTACATCTGGGCGTGCCTTCGCGGAGCGGGTTGCGATTGGGCCGAGGAGCTCGTGCCCGAGGACGTTACTCTCGATATCCAAGCCTTCACTCAAGGCATCGTGGGCGACGTCAACGCCTTGTGCAGCGCGACGCTCGATGCGATCGCGGAACGCTCGACGGGGAGCAACCGGCAACCGAAGGTCACGCGCGCCGTGTTGAAGGAAGCCGGCGCCAAGCTGAACCTCCGCTACGATCCCTCGGCGTGGACGCCGCCTGCCGAGGAGCTGTCGCCGGAGGCCGTTCACCTCAAGGATCCCATCCGGCTGCAGCTCGAAACCGCGCGGCTGATCGTATCGAGCGGTCGGACCGTCGTCGCCGAGGTGACGCTGAATCGGCCGCGCATGGTCCTCGGCCGAGACGAGAGTTGCGACATCAGCCTTGACAGCCGCTACGTCAGCCGCTTCCAGAATCTGTTTCTCGAAACGGCGGAGGGCTGGATGTTGATCGACTTGAGCAGCACGAACGGCTGCTTCGTCAACGGCCGGCGCGTGCGCGAGCACCGATTACGCGACGGCGACCTCATCGCCGTCGGCCATCATCAGATGCGCTTCACGGGCCCGAGCGCCAAAGCACGCTCGAGTGCTACGCCGCCGCACCCGCCGGCGGAAGCCGATACGACGCTCGTCGCCGTGCGTCCCGAGTTCGGGCGAACGGGCTCACACTGAGCGGAACGGTCAGGCGAGCGCCGGCCGCAGCACGTACTCGCTGCCGAACCCCGTCGTCCCATCGGGTGCAAGCGAGCGATCCTCTATGCCGAGCAGAATCGGCTCGGCGCTGTGCCGGTAGATATTGACCTTGGCGTTGTAGACGCGCCGCGCCACACCGTGCTTGTCGTTGACGGTGATCCTGCGCACCGTGAACTCACCGCTCGCGAGCTTCGTGCCCGTCAAGTAGCAGCGAATCGCGTCGACGCGCTCCCCTGAGAGCTCGATTCCCGCAAGCTGCTCGACGTTGCGCATCGCGAGCTCGACGAAGTCAGCGGATTCCACGATCCGCGACTCGTCGCCGAGCGCATCGCCGGTCGGCATCTCGGCGCGGAAGTCGCCGACCAGGATCTGCCCCGGCATCGCGCGCTCGATGACGCGCGCGAGATCGACCGTCACGTCCCCGACGATGTAGTTATAGAGCGTCGGGTTGAGCCCCTCGGATTGGTGGAACTCGTAGCTGCTGCCGACGTGAAACGAGGCGCGCAGCTTCGGGACGGTGTTGTACTGGGCCTTCTTCTGTGCGATCGCGTTGTCTGCGAGCGCGAGCTGCATGAAGTGATAGAGGTTGACGTTGCCTTCGAGGGTGAGATCGCGGTTCCAGATGTAGAACCCGTCACCCGTCGTCGTACGCGAGAAGTCGACGCCGATGCGTTTCGAGAGCAGCTTGCTCTGCGCGGAATTCAGCGAGTACGACAGGCTATTGAGCTGCATCATCTGCTCGAAAGGCGGCAATAGGCTGAACCCCACGATGTCGAAGAGGCAGACGCCGCGATTCGGGACGTAGGTGATGCTGTAGCGCTTGATCATCTTCTCGATGATCTCGTTCTGACCCGCGGTGTCCTTCAGCGGCTCGCGCAGCGGCAAGTGCGTCGACTCGATGCCGAGAAGCCGGCCGACCTTCGCAAGCTGGGCCGGCGCCAGGCAGCGCCGGCCCGACAGCAGCACCTGGAAGAACTCTTGCTGCGGCCGCGACATCCGGCCACGGGTTGTCGAGTCCGATTGCGAGCTCGTATAACCTGCGATCGCGTAATGGGGAACGATCAGCAACGCGATACCATCGCCCTCGGGGCACCAGTTCAGGATGACGTTCTCACCGAGGCCCCAGCGCTCGTGGAGGCAGCGGTCGAGAAAGATCAAGTTGCTTCGTTCCTTCAGGCTCATCTCGTCGGTGATCGTCGAGAGCGCGTCGAGGTAGCTCCCGACGCTCGCCAGCCTGAAGATTCCGGAATCCCGAGGATCCATCGGCTTCCAATTATTATGCTTATGCGTGGGATCATACGCTTGAGCCGCCAGATGGCCTAGCAGCGCTAGGGCAATGATTCGGCGGGCATTCTTGCGCGGAGATTCCGCCACAAATGGAACAGCCGCCGGTTGCCGGGGCTGGTGCTCACCGCCATAATCGCGTCCCCGCAAACCGGCACCGTTTCCCCCATGTCAGAGCGTGATCAGGATCCCCCCGGCGTAGACCCGCGCCGGCACTCGCGCGTCGTCGTGGATGGCCTCACGCAAGCGCCGAGCCGCGCCATGCTGCGGGCCGTCGGGTTCAAGGACGAGGACTTTGCGAAACCGCAGGTCGGCATCGCGTCGACTTGGGCCATGGTGACGCCGTGCAACATGCACATCGACGCGCTCGCCCGTGATGCCGGCGCGGGCGCAGACGCCGCGGGCGCGAAGAGCGTTTTGTTCAATACGATCACCGTGTCGGACGGCATCGCCAACGGCACGCCCGGCATGCGTTACTCGCTCGTGTCGCGCGAGGTCATTGCCGACTCGATCGAGACCGTGGCGGCGGCCGAGGGCTTCGACGGTCTCGTCGCGATCGGCGGGTGCGACAAGAACATGCCGGGCTGCGTCATGGCGATGGCACGCCTCGATCGACCGTCGATCTTCGTCTACGGCGGAACGATTCAGCCGGGGCCGAAGAATCGCGACATCATCTCGGTGTTCGAAGCCGTCGGTAGCTATGCCGCCGGGAAGATCGACGACGCCGAGCTCAAGGAAGTCGAGTCCACGGCGATCCCGGGGCCGGGCTCGTGCGCGGGCATGTATACGGCCAATACGATGGCGTCGGCCATCGAAGCCCTCGGATTGAGCCTCGCGAACAGCTCGGCGCAGGAGGCCACGTCGAGCGCGAAGCACGAGGATTGCCGCCGCGCCGGCGAGGCCGTCGTCGCGCTGATCCGGCGCGGCATCAAGCCGTCGGACATCTTGAGCAAAGAAGCCTTCGAGAATGCGATCACGACGGTCATCGCGCTCGGCGGCTCGACGAATGCCGTGCTGCACCTGCTCGCGATCGCGCACGAGGCCCGCGTCGAGCTCGCGCTCGCCGACTTCACGCGCATCGGCAACCGGACGCCGGTGCTTGCCGATCTGCGGCCGAGCGGCCGCCACATGATGTCGGAGCTGGTCCGCATCGGCGGTATTCAGCCGCTGCAGAAAACCCTGCTCGAGGCCGGCATGCTGCACGGCGGCTGCCTGACGGTCACCGGCGCCACGTTGGCCGAGAACTTGGCGGCGGTTCGACCGTATCCGGCCGGGCAAACGGTCGTGCGTCCGTTGACGGACCCCATCAAGGCGGACAGCCACCTCGCCGTGCTGTACGGCAACCTGGCACCCGAGGGCGCCGTCGCGAAGATCACGGGCAAGGAGGGCACGCGGTTCGAAGGCCGGGCACGCGTGTTCGACGGCGAGCGCGCCGCCCTGCGCGCCATCATCGACGGCGCTGTCATGGCCGGAGACGTCATCGTGATTCGGCACGAGGGCCCGAAGGGTGCACCGGGAATGCCGGAGATGCTGAGCCCGACGGGCGCCGTCATCGGCCGCGGTCTCGGCGGCAAGGTCGCGTTGATCACGGACGGCCGATTCTCGGGCGGCAGTCACGGCTTCGTCGTCGGCCACGTCACGCCGGAAGCGGCCGTCGGTGGGCCGATCGCGATCGTTGAGGACGGCGATCCGATCGTCATCGATGCCGTGCGCAAGACGATCGAGCTCGGCGTGTCGAAAGAGACGATCGACCGGCGGCTGCGCGCCTGGACGCCGCTGCCGCCGAAGGCCGATCGCGGGCTGCTCGCGAAATATGCGCGGCTCGTCAGCTCCGCATCGCTCGGTGCGGTGACCGACGCGGCTCTCGGTTGATCCGCGAAGCGGACACGATCGAACAAGCTTAGGTTAGAGGCATTTCATGTCGTCACAGCCAGTGCTCGGCGCAAGCCAAGCCATCGATACGCCATATCCAGACTCACCGTGGGTCGTGCTGAAGTTCGGTGGCCGCAGCGTCTCCACGGCGGAGAACTGGGCCATCATCGCGCAGCTCATCCGCGAGCGGCTTGCCGAAGGCGTGCGTCCCGTCGTCGTGCATTCGGCGCTCGTCGGGGTCTCAAATGCGTTGATCGCGCTGCTCGACGCGGCGATCGCGGGCGGCGAGACCGACGAGAAGCTCGCGAAGATTCGCGCGCAGCATGATGCGCTGGCGCGCGAGCTCGGCGTCGATGCGGCGCTGTTCGACGAGCGCTTCAAGGCGCTCGCACAGGTCATCGCCGGCGCCAAGATGATCGGCGAGGTCAGCCCGCGCGTGCATGCGCGAGTGCTTGCGAACGGCGAGCTCGCGGCGACGGAGCTCGGCGCGGCCTATCTGCGCTCGACGGGCCTCGGCGTCGCATGGCTCGATATTCGCGACTACCTCGAGAGCACGGCGGTGCGCGACCAGACGGAGCGCGCCCGGTTCATCTCGGCGCGCTGCGAATTCTCGCCGGACAAGACTCTGCAGCAGCGCTTCGGCGCGATCGAAGGCGTCGTGCTCTCGCAAGGTTTCATCGCGCGCAACGCGCAGGGCGAGACGGTGTTGCTCGGGCGCGGCGGCTCGGACACCTCGGGGGCCTACCTCGCTGGCAAGCTCGAGGCGCGTCGGCTCGAGATCTGGACGGACGCGCCGGGCTTTTTCAGCGCAGACCCGAAGGCTGTGCCGTCGGCGCGCTTGATCAAGAGCCTGCATTACCGCGAAGCGCAAGAGATCGCCTCGGCCGGCGGCGGCATTTTGCACCCGCGCAGCATCTCGCCGGTGCGCGCCAGCGGTATCCCGCTCTATCTGAAGTGCACGGCGCATCCCGAGTGGGAAGGCAGCGTCATTTCCAATGCTCCCGGCGACGATCAACCGCAGCTGAAGGCCATCTCGCATCGCACCGGCATCACGCTCGTGTCGATGGAGTCGATGGAGATGTGGCACCAGGTCGGCTTCCTCGCCGACGCTTTCGACATCTTCCGCGAGCATGGCATCTCCGTCGATTTGATCTCGACCTCCGAGAGCAATGTCACGGTGTCGATCGACACGCTGCAGAACGTCACGACTCGCGAAGCCATCGAGGCGCTCGCCGAGGATCTACGCAAGCTCTGCAAGGTCACGATCATCAACGACTGCGCGGCGATAACCTTGGTCGGCCAACGGATCCGCACGATTCTTCACGAGCTAGCCCCCGTGCTCGAGGTGTTCCAGGAGCAAAAGGTCCATCTCGTGACGCAGGCGGCCAACGATCTGAACCTGACGTTCGTCGTGAGCTCCGAGCATGCGTATCGTCTCGTGCAGCACCTGCACGGCTTGCTCGTCGACAAGTTCGCGGGCGGCGTGTTCGGCGAGACGTGGGAGCGCCTGACGGGCGGCGTCACGCCGTCGAAGGCACTGCCGAGGCCGTGGTGGGTCAAAAAGAAGGCGCAGCTGCTCGAGATCGGCGCGCAACGCGACGCGACTTACGTTTACGACCGCGAAAGCATCGAGAAGGCCATCGCCGCGCTGCGCGGCCTGAAGTCCGTCGACGCAGTCTTCTACGCGATGAAGGCCAACTCGAACCGCGAGATCCTCGAGCTCGTCGACGCGGGCGGGCTCAACTTCGAATGCGTATCGCCGGGCGAGATCGCGCGCGTGCTCGACGTCGTGCCGAGCATCGACCGCAAGCGCATCCTGTTCACGCCGAATTTCGCGCCGCGAAATGAGTACGAGCACGCGCTCGAGCAGGGTGTCTGGGTCACGCTCGACAACCTGTTCCCGCTGAAGCACTGGGCCAGGAGCTTCAAGGGCAAGGAGCTCTTCGTCCGCATCGACACGGGGCAGGGCCGCGGCCACCACGAGCACGTGCGCACGGCCGGTGTGCACTCGAAGTTCGGCATCCCGCTGTTCGAGATCGACGATCTGCTCGACTGCGTCGCGAAGGCGGGCGCGCGCGTCGTCGGGCTGCACGCCCACACGGGCAGCGGCGTCCTCAGCGCCAATGCGTGGCTCGAGACGGGCCGCCAGCTCCTGAAGCTGCTCGAGAAGCTGCCCGACGTGCGCTACATCGACGTCGGCGGCGGGCTTGGAGTGCCGGAGAAGGCCGGCCAGCCGGGTTTCGACCTCGCGGCGCTCGACACGGCGCTGGCCGAGGTCAAGCAAGGCTGTGGCGGCCGTTCATTGTTCCTCGAGCCGGGGCGCTACATCGTGGCGCAGGCCGGCGTCATCGTCGCGCGCGTCACGCAGACGAAAGGGAAGGGCGACGTGCAGTACGTCGGTGTCGGCACGGGCATGAACAGCCTGATCCGGCCCGCGCTGTACGGCGCCTACCACGAGATCGTGAACCTCACGCGGCTCGGCAAGCCTGCCACGGAGCTCGTGACCGTCGTAGGGCCGATCTGCGAGACGGGCGACCGCCTGGGCTCGGATCGCCAGATGCCTCCGAGCAAGGAAGGCGACGTGCTGCTGATCGCGAACGCCGGCGCCTACGGCTACGCGATGAGCTCGCGCTACAACCTCCGAGAGCCGGCGACGGAAGTGCTGATCTAGCGCACGCGCGAAACCGGGCGCGACTCTAAGCCGCGAGGAAGCTCACGAGCGCACGCGTCACGGCTTCCGGCTGCTCGATCGCCGACAGATGACCGCAATCGGGCACGATGACGCGCCGCACGTCCGGGATCGCGGCGACCATCTCGGCTGCACGATCCGGCGGCGTCAACGCGTCTTGCTCGCCGACGAGCACGAGCGTTGGGCAGCCGATGACCGCTAGCCCGGGCCGCGAGTCGGCTCGGTGCATGATCGCCGTCTGCTGGCGCACGAACGCCTCTGCGCCCGTATCGCGCGCCATCGTGCGGACGATGTCTTCGAGCGCGCGATCGGCGTGCCGGGCGGCCGCCACGAACCGTGGAAACAGCAGCTCCGCGATGCCGTCGAATCGGCCGGTTCGCGCCATGTCGATTTGCCGGCGGCGCTGCTCGGTCTGCTCCGGGACGTCGGGACGCGCCGTGGTATCGAGCAGCGCAAGCTTGACGACGCGCTCGGGTGCCTGGCGCAGCAACTCGAACGCGACGTAGCCGCCCATCGACAGCCCGACGAGCGCGAAGCGCGGCGGTGCGAGCGACAAGATCCGTTGCGCGATGCCGCTCATGCTGTCGTCGCGCGTGTGGTCCGCGACGGTCACGGGGCCGAACCGCTCGAGGGCTGGAATCTGGCCAAGATAAAGCCGCTGCGTGCAGAGCAGGCCCGGAACCAAGACGATCGGGAGGGGCTCTGCCATCAGGCCAACCTGTGCCGCCGCTCGAGCTCGGCCACGACGTCGCCGAGCGTCAGCCCGCGCAGCGCGAGCAACAGTAACAGGTGATAGACGAGATCGGCCGCTTCGGCCGTCACGCGCGCCTGATCTTGCGCGGCGGCTGCGAGCGCGAGCTCGACGCCTTCTTCGCCTAGCTTCTGCGCGACCTTCAGCATCCCCTGCGAGGCGAGCCTGGCCGTATAGCTGCCTTCGGGCGTGTCGGCGAGCCGCTGACGGATGATCGCCTGCAGCTCAGCCAAGAATGCCGTGTCGCTCACAGGTCCTCCTAGATGACGGGCCGGATCGCCAGGCCCGCTGCCGCGAGATGACGTTTGAGGTCGCCGATGTCGATCGAAGCCGAGTGAAACACGCTTGCAGCCAAGGCGCCATCGACGCGCGCGCGCTCGAACACATCCAAAAAGTGCTCCTTCGCACCGGCGCCGCCCGAGGCAATCAGCGGCACGCTGCAAATCGCGCGAACGGCCGCGAGTTGCGGCACGTCGTAACCCTGGCGCACGCCGTCCTGGTTCATGCAGTTCAGCACGATTTCGCCGGCGCCGCGCTCCTGCACTTCGCGTACCCAATCGAGCGTGCGCCGCTCGGCTGCGCGGGAGCGCGCCGGATCGCCCGTGTATTGATAGACGTGATAGTCCCCGCCGCGCGTCAACGTATCGATGCCGATGACGACGCATTGTGAGCCGAACCGCCGCACGAGCTCGTCGATGAGATCGGGCCGCTCGAGCGCCGGTGAGTTCACCGATATCTTGTCAGCTCCGAGGTTCAGCACCGTTTCGGCGTCGGCGACGCTGCGAATCCCGCCGGCGACGCAGAACGGGATGTCGAGCACTGCCGCGATGCGGTTGACCCACGTGCGGTCGACGGTGCGCCGATCGGGGCTTGCCGTGATGTCGTAGAACACGAGCTCGTCGGCACCCTCGTCGCGATAGCGCGCCGCGAGCGTCATGATGTCGCCGACGACGCGGTGGTCGCGGAACTGCACGCCTTTGACGACGACGCCGTCGCGCACGTCGAGGCAGGGAATTATGCGCCGCGTAAGAATGGCCGAATCTCCTCGGATGTCAGTCGGCCTTCGAGCAACGCTTTGCCCGAGACCGTAGCCGCGACTCCGGCCGCCGTCAGCGCAACGAGGTCGCCGAGGTCGCGCACTCCGCCCGACGCCTGGAATGCGATATTCGGCCAGCGCTCGACACACTCGCTGTAGAGCGCGACGTTCGGGCCCGTCAACGCTCCGTCACGATCGATATCGGTGCACAGGACGTGCCGCAGGCCGGCCTCGGCGTAACGATCGATCGCCGCAGCCAACGTCAGCGTCGAAGAGCGTGCCCAGCCGTGCGTCGCGATCAACGGCGTGCCGGCGGCGTCGATGCGCACGTCGAGCGCGAGCGTGACGCGATCCGGCCCGAGCTCGCGGATCCAAGACGCGACGAGATCGGGATCGCTGACCGCGAGGCTGCCGACGACGACTCGCGTTGCCACGCCGAGCGCCTGCTCGAGGCTCGCCCGCGCGCGGATTCCCCCGCCGAGCTGAACGAGCATTTCCGATGCCTCTTGGATGCGGCGGATCAGTGGAAGGTTTACGGGCTCGCCACGCTTCGCGCCGTCGAGATCGACGACGTGCAGCCAGCGGGCGCCGAGCTCTTGGTACTGCTGCGCGAGCTGGACGGGATCGACGGCGTAACGCGTCTCCTGCGAAAAGTCGCCTTTGAGGAGCCGGACGCAGCGGCCATCACGAAGGTCGATCGCTGGTATCAATTCCATGTTTAACAATGAATTAAGAAGTAATCTTTAGAAAATTATCGAGGATTTGCGCGCCGGCGCGCGATGACCGTTCCGGATGAAACTGTGTGCCGAAGAAGTTGCGCTGCTCGACGACGGCTGAGAACGGCACGCCGTACGTCGTCACGGCGCGCGTATAAGGCCCCGTCGGCGCCGCATAGCTGTGGACGAAGTACGCGTAGGCACCGGGCGGCACGTCCGCCAGCAGCGCCGACTCGCCGACGGGCGCGAGCTCGTTCCAACCCATCTGCGGGACGGGGTGGCCGGGGCTCGCTGGGAAGCGCCGCACCTCGGCGTCGATGACGCCGAGACACCGCGTCACTTCTTCCTCGGAGCTCGCAAACAGGAGCTGCATGCCGAGGCAGATGCCGAGCACGGGCTGCGTCAGCGTCGGAATCACGTCGACGAGCCCGGCCGCGGCAAGACGCTCCATGCCGGGCGCCGCGGCGCCGACGCCGGGCAGAATGACGTGGCTCGCGGCGCGAATGCGCGCAGGGTCCTCCGTCAGCGGCACGTCCGCGCCGAGCCGTTCGAGCGCGAACTGCAGCGACGCGAGATTGGAGCCGCACGACGGAATGATGACGGCGTTCGGCTTCACAGCTGACCCTTCGTCGTCGGCAGCTCCTCGCCTTGCCGCTCGAGCGCCTGGCGCAGCGCGCGCGCGACCGCCTTGAAGCAGACCTCGACCATGTGGTGCGTGTTCTCGCCGCGCACGCGAACGTGAATCGCGGCGCCGAGCGTCTCCGCGAGCGAGCGGAAGAAGTGCGGCACGAGCTCCGTCGGCAAGTCGCCGACGCGGTCCCGCGCGAACTTCGCTTCGAATACGAGGAAAGGCCGTCCGCCGAGGTCGACGGAGACCTCCGCATCGGCCTCGTCCATCGGCAACAGGAAGCCGTAGCGCTGGATGCCGCGCTTGTCGCCGAGCGCCTGCTTGAGCGCCTGGCCGAGCGTCAGCGCGACGTCCTCGACCGTGTGGTGCTCGTCGATGTGCAGGTCGCCGGTGCACTGCACGTCGAGCTTGAATCCGCCGTGCTTGCCGAGTTGCTCGAGCATGTGATCGAAGAAACCGAGGCCGGTCTTCGCGCGCGGTTCGGCCTCGCTGTCGAGATCGACGGCGACGCGAATGTCGGTCTCCTTCGTACGCCGCTGCACGGTCGCGATTCGCGGCCTATCGACGAGCATGTGCGTGATCGCACCCCAGGTTTCTGCGCCCGGCGAGCCAAGCTTGAATCCCTGGATGCCGAGGTTGCGGGCTAGCTCGACGTCCGTATCGCGATCGCCGACGACGGCCGAGCGCTCGCGGTCGAGCGGCTCGGCGTTCACGAAGTCGCGAACGAGGCCGATCGCCGGTTTGCGGCATCCGCAGTGTGCTTCCGGAGTGTGCGAGCAAATGAAGTTGCCGATGAAACGAATTCCCTGCGATGCGAGCAACGCGAGCAGCTTCTCGTCGGCTTGCTCGAATGGCCCACGCGGATTCTCCGTGCCGCCCAAGCCGGGCTGGTTCGTTACGATCACGAACTGATAGCCGGCCGTCTTCAGACGCAACAGTGCCGGGATCACGCCGGCGACGAGCGGCTGCTCGACGGGATCCGCGAGGCTCTTGCGCTCCACGACGAGCGTGCCGTCGCGATCGACGAATAACACTTTACGCATGATGTTTGTGTCCCGCGCCGGATACGGCTTGCAGCAGCAGGTCGTTGTCGGCGGGCCGCCCGACGGTGATGCGCACGCAGTCCGCGAGCAGCGGATCATCGAACGTACGCACGAGGATCTCGGCGCGGCGCGCGGTTTCACGGAATGCCTGTCCGTCGCGCGTCCTCACGAGCACGAAGTTGGCATCGCTGGGATAGACGTACACGACCTGCGGCACGTCGCGCAGCGCCGCCGACAGCCGCGCGCGCTCGCGCTTCAGCACGCCGACGCGCTCCTCCGACACCTTCAGCGAGTCTTGCGACAAGGCCTGCTGCACGAGCTCGATCGACGGCGTCGGAAACGTGTACGGCGGCAGCACGACCTGCGCGAACTCGATCAGCTCCGGAGCGCCGACGATCAGCCCGCAGCGCACGCCGGCCAGCGACACGAACTTCGACAGCGTGCGCAGCAGCACGACGTGCTCATAGCGCCTGCGCAGGTCGAGGAAGTCACCGCCGGCCGCGAACTCGTGATATGCCTCGTCGATGACGACGAGCGCGCGGCCGGCCGTCTCGCGGCAGATGCGCTCGATGTCGGCGCGCGCCATCGATTGACCCGTTGGGTTGTTCGGCGAGCAGATGAACACGATCTTCACGCTGCCGTCGAGTGCGGCCAGTATCGCGCCGGTTTCGAGCGCGAAATCGCGGTCGGCGAGCAGCGGCACGCGGACGACGCCGGCGTTCTGAATGTCGGCGTAGAGGCGATACATGTCGAACGTCGGCGGGCAAACGAGGATCTTGTCGCGCCCGGCAACACAAAAGCCGCGGATCAAGACGTCGATCGCCTCGCTACTGCCGCGCGTCACGAGAATCTGGCGCTGCTCGATGCCGTAATACTCGGCAAGCTTCTCTTGGAGCACCGTGGGCCGCGGCGGCGGATAGACGTTGAGACCGCGCTCGGAGTCGTCGCCGGGCGCGCGCCACGGCGATTCGTTCGCGTTGAGCCGGATGCAGCCCGGCTCGTACGCGCCGGGTACGTACGGCCTGATGCCGCGCAGCTCCGGCCGCGCGAGGTCGAGCAGGGCGCTCATGGGCGCTCTCCGTCGGCCGCAAGCCGTTCGTTCACTGCCCACGCGTGCGCATCGAGGCCTTCCAACGCCGCGAGCGTCGTCGCGATGGGCCCTATCGCCCGCAAGCCTTCCAAGCTGAGCTCTTGCACGGTCATCGAGCGCACGAAGTCGCCGACGCCGAGGCTCGAGTAACGCCGCGCGAAGCCGTACGTCGGCAACACGTGGTTCGTGCCGCTGCAATAGTCGCCGACGGATTCCGGCGTCCATGGCCCGAGAAACACTGACCCGGCCGCCATGACCTTGTCGAGCCAGGCACGCGGCTCGTCGATCTGGAGAATCAAGTGCTCCGGCGCGTAGCGGTTCGAGATCGCGAATGCCGTCTTGAGGGCGTCTACGACGATGACGCTCGAATGCGCGAGCGCGCCTTCGACGAGCTTGGCGCGCTTGAGCCGTGCCTTTTGCGTTGCCACGGCTGCGATCACGGCCCGGCCGAGCTTTTCGCTCGTTGTCACGAGCAGCACTTGCGAATCGGCTCCATGCTCGGCTTGCGACAGCAGGTCAGCCGCGACGAACGCGGCGTTGGCGCTCTCATCGGCGATGACGAGCACCTCGGACGGCCCCGCGGGATAGTCGCGCGCGGCGCCGGCCGGATCGCGATCGACTTGCGCCTTGGCCTCGGTGACCCAGGTGTTGCCGGGCCCGAAGATCTTGTCGACTTTCGGGACGCTCTTGGTGCCGTACGCCATCGCGGCGATAGCTTGCGCGCCGCCGAGCTTGAACACGCGTTGCACGCCGGCGACGCGCGCGGCATAGAGCACGGCCGCATCGACGCGGCCCGAAGCCTGCACAGGGCTGCAGAGGACCCGCGTCTTGCAGCCGGCGATGCGCGCAGGCACGCCGAGCATCAACGCCGTCGAGGGCAGGGGGGCGCTGCCGGCCGGAACGTAGAGCCCGACGCTTTCGATGGGGCGCACGACACGCTCGCAACGGACACCGGGGACGGTATCGATTGCGAACGCCTGCGGAAGCTGCGGACGATGAAATGTGTCGATGTTGTCGGCCGCCGCGTGAATGGCCGAGCGTTGGCCGGCCGTGAGGGCCGCTTCCGCAGCCGCGAACTCCTCGGGACCGACCTCGAGCTCATCGAGCTCGGCGCCATCGAGCTTCGCTGTCAGCTCGCGTAACGCGGCGTCGCCCTCGGCACGTACTTTCGCGACGATCGCGGCAACGCGCGGCGCTAGCGTCGCGTCATCGCCCAGGGCCGGGCGCGTCAGCACCGCGGTGCGTTGCGCCGGCGACAATTTCTGCCAGTCTCGAAACTGCATCGTCGGAGTCCTACGACAGCATCTTCTCGACGGGCAGGACCAGCATCGAGCTCGCGCCGGCCTCCTTGAGCTGCTCGAGCGTCTCCCAGAAGACGTTCTCGCGGCACACGGCGTGCACGGCGACTTTGTCGTCGCGGCCCTCGAGCGGAATGATCGTCGGGGCCTCGCTGCCGGGCAGCAAAGCGGTGATCGCTTTGAGCGCGGAGCGCGGCGCGTGCAGCATGATGTACTTGCTCTCCTTGACCTGCAGCACGCCCTGGATGCGCAGCTTGAGCCGCTGTAGCCATTCGGCCTTCTCGCCCGTGAGCTGCTTCGGCGTCTGAATCAGGGCCGCACGGCTCTCGAGGATCGTCGCGGCTTCGTAGAGCTGGTGCGCGCGCAGCGTCGAGCCGCTCGAGACGAGATCGCAGACGAGATCGGCCTTGCCGAGGCTCGGCGCGATCTCCACGGCGCCCGAGAACGCCACGATCTGCGCCTCGACGCCGTTTTTCTTCAGGTAGTCGCGCAGGATTCGCGGGTAGGTCGTCGCGATGCGCTTGCCTTGCAGCGACTTCGCTCCGCCGAACGGAACCCCGGCGGGCAAGCCGAACGACAGGCGGCACTGACCGAAGTCGAGGCGGCCGATCTCCGTGAACAGCTCCGTCTCGCCGGCCTCGCGCAGCTCGAGGCGGCGCTCCTCGATGATGTTGAGGCCCACGATGCCGAGATCGCAGATGTCTTCCTGCACGAGTCGCGGAATGTCGTCGTCGCGCACGAGCAGAACATCGACGGGCATGTTCTCGCCGTAGCAGATCAGCTGGTCCCTGCCGCGCGAGTAGCTCAAGCCGCAGCGCACGAGCAGCTCGAGCGAGTGCTCGGTCAAGCGGCCGGATTTCTGCACCGCGATCTTGATTCTCGAATCCGTCGTGAGACGCATGGCGAAACCTCCGGCCCTAGAGCGGCGACAGGCGCTTCAGCGCCGTCTGGTAACCGCCGTTACCGGCGATCAGGAATCGAGCGACGCGGCCGATCGTGGTGACGGACACGCCCGTAAGGTCGTGAATCTTCCGGTAGGGCAGGCCGTCCTGCAGGTATTTGACGACGGCCCAGCGGTCGACGAGCGCTTCGAGCTCGGCCGGAGTGCACAGATCCGCGAAGAATTGCTCGCATTCGCCCTCGTTGCGCAAGCTCAAGATCGCTCGGTAGAGACCTTGCTCCGCGCGCGCTGCAGTCCGGGCCGATCGGCTTCGATTCGCCTTCATGCAGAGCCACCTGTGTCAATGGGCTAACGAGCTAATGTAATAGCGCGCTAGTACGTTACCCAATGAGCGAGGGCCAGTCAAGCCAAGGCTCAATGTGCCGCTAGATGCTTGAGGACGACGTCGGTGAATGCTGCCGTGCCGAGCCAATCGCGCGCACCGGGGGCTGCAATGTCGCGCGTGCGGGCGCCCGAGCGAATCGCGCCCGCAACGGCTGCTTCGATGGCACGGGCAGCGGCCTCGGCGCCGCAGCTATGGCGCAGCAGCATGGCTGCGCTCAAGATCGTGCCGCAGGGGTTGGCCACGCCTTGGCCGGCGATGTCGGGTGCCGAGCCATGGATCGGCTCGTACAGGCCCGGGCCGCCATCGCCGAGCGATGCCGACGGCAGGAGTCCCATGGAGCCCGCGAGCATCGACGCTTCGTCGGTGAGAATGTCGCCGAACATGTTCTCGGTGACCATGACGTCGAAGTCGGCGGGACGGCTCAGGAGGTGCATCGCCGCGGCGTCGACGAGCAGGTGCTCGACGGTGAGCTCGGGAAACTCCGTGCGGAACACGCGCGTCGCGACGTCGCGCCAAAGGCGAGACGTATCGAGCACGTTGGCCTTGTCGACGGAGGTGACCTTGCGCCGCCGCGCCATCGCGAGCTTGCCGGCGACGCGGCAGACGCGCTCGATCTCGGGCGTCGTGTACTCGCAGGTATCGAACGCGGCATCCGCCGTGCGCGCACGCTTGCCGAAGTAGATGCCGCCCGTCAGCTCCCGGATCACGAGGATGTCGACGCCTTTGAGCTTCTCCGGCTTAAGCGGCGAGGCGGCCGCGAGGTCCGGTGTAGTCACCACGGGCCGCAAGTTCGCGAACAGGCCGAGCGCCTTGCGAATCGCGAGAAGCCCTTGCTCGGGACGATGCTGAACGGGAATGTCGGCCCACTTGGGGCCGCCGACGGCGCCGAGCAGGATGGCGGTCGCGGTCTTGCAGGACTGAATGGTCACATTCGGCAACGGCGAGCCGGCGGCGTCGTAAGCCGCGCCGCCGATCAGCGCGTCCTCGAAGTCGAGCTTCAGCGTGTGCGTCGCCGATGCCTGCTCGAGCACGCGCACCGCGGCGGCCGTGACCTCGGGGCCGACGCCGTCGCCGGCGAGGACCACGATTCGCGCGCTCATGCGTGCGCCTGCTCGTAGCGCTCGATCGCGGCGCTGCGCTCGAGCAAGAAGCCGAGCTGATCGATGCCGTTCATGAGGCAATAGCGCGAGAACCGATCGATCGGGAACGGCACGCGCTTGCCGTTCGCCTCGAGCGTCGTCGTCTCGAGGTCGACGCGTACGTCGGCGCTTGGATTGTCGAGCAGCCAGCGATGCGTCGTGGCATCGACGATGACGGGCAACAAGCCGTTCTTCAGCGAGTTGCTGCGAAAGATGTCGGCAATCCCCGTACTGACGACGGCGCGAATGCCGAAGTCGAGCAGGGCCCACGGCGCATGCTCGCGCGAGGAGCCGCAGCCGAAGTTGTTGCCGGCAACGAGCACCTGGGCGCCGCGATTCTCGGGCTTGTTCAGCACAAAGTCCGCGCGTTCGCTGCCGTCCTTGCCGTAACGCCAATCGTTGAACAGGTGTTGCCCAAGCCCTTGCTTCGTGGTCGTCGTCAGGAAGCGCGCCGGGATGATCTGGTCCGTGTCGATGTCGTCGTTCGGCAGAACGACCGTGCGCGAGCGGATCTCGGTGATCGGTTCCATCATCAGCTCGCGAGCTCGCGCGGGTCCGTGATCCTGCCGTTGACGGCCGCGGCTGCGGCCGTCAGCGGGCTCGCGAGCACGGTCCGCGCTCCTGCGCCTTGCCGACCCTCGAAGTTGCGGTTGCTCGTGCTCACGGAGAGCTTGCCGCTCGGCACGGTGTCGCCGTTCATGCCTATGCACATCGAGCAGCCGGGCTCGCGCCATTCGCCGCCGGCCGCGCGCACGATCTCGTCGAGGCCTTCGGCTTCGGCCTGGCGCTTGACGTCCTCGGAGCCCGGAACGACGAGCAAGCGCACGCGTTCCGCGACGCGGCGTCCGCGTAGGATTCGCGCCGCTTGCCGGATGTCGCTCAAACGGCCGTTCGTGCACGAGCCGATGAAGACGACGTCGACGGGAATCCCAAGCATCGGCTTGCCCGCCTCGACCTGCATGTAGGCGAGGGCTTTGCGAAACGCCGGATCGCCGTGGGTCGGCACGACGCCGTCGATCGGCATGACCATGCCTGGATTCGTGCCGAACGTGACCATCGGCTCGAGCTTCGAGACGTCGATGCCGATCTCCTTATCGAACTTGGCGCCGGCGTCGCTGGGCAGCGTGCGCCAGCGCTTCAGCGCCGCGTCCCACGCCGCGCCCTGCGGCGCGAGCGGCCGGCCGGCCATGTACTGGTACGTCGTGTCGTCGGGCGCGATCATGCCGGCGCGCGCGCCGGCCTCGATCGACATGTTGCAGACCGTCATGCGCTCTTCCATCGACAAGCCGGCGATCGCGCTGCCGCGATATTCGAGGACGTGACCGGTGCCGCCACCGACGCCGATCGTGCCGATGATCTTCAGTATCAGGTCCTTCGCCGTGACGTCGGCGGGCAGCGTTCCGGCGAGATTGATCGCAAGCGTTTTCGGTTTGCGCTGCAGCAGGCATTGCGTCGCGAGCACGTGACCGACTTCCGTCGTGCCGATGCCGAAGGCGAGGGCGCCGAATGCGCCGTGCGTGCTCGTGTGCGAGTCGCCGCAAACGATCGTCGCGCCGGGCTGCGTCGCGCCGAGCTCGGGCCCCATGACGTGGACGATGCCGCGGTCGCGGCTCGCGAAGCCGCGCAGCTCGATGCCGAAATCCTTGCAGTTGCGCTCCATCTGCCGCACCTGTTTGGCGGCCGACGGTTCGCTGACGATCTCGAGGTCCTTCAGCGTCTTGACGGGCACGGTCGGCGTCGAGTGATCGAGCGTCGCGAGGCAGCGGTCGGGGCGCCGTACGGGCAGCCCTTCGGCGCGCAACAGATCGAACGCCTGCGGCGTCGTGACCTCGTGCAGCAGGTGCAAGTCGACGTACAAGACGGCCGGCGTATCGTCCGTCTCCGGCACGACGACGTGCGAGGCCCAAATCTTTTCGAACAACGACTGCACTGGATTCCTCAAACAGCCATGGGGCGCGTGCGGCCCGTCTTTTGATCGACGATCGGTTCGAGCCAGCTCCACTGGTCGGCCGTGCTGCCGTCGAACAGACCGAAGAACAGCTTCTGCAGCCGCTCCGTGATCGGGCCGCGCTTGCCTTCGCCGACGGGAATCTTGTCGACGGAGCGCACCGGCGTGATCTCGGCGGCGGTTCCCGTCAGGAACACCTCGTCGGCGATGTACAAGAGCTCGCGCGGGATGTTCTGCTCGAGCACGCTGATGCCGGCCGACTCTGCGAGCCGGATGACGGTGTTGCGCGTGATGCCGGACAGGATCGATGAGGCGACGGGTGGCGTGTACAGCTTGCCGTCCTGGATCAGGAACAGGTTCTCGCCGGCGCCCTCGCTAACGAAGCCGGCCGTGTTCAGAGCCAGCCCCTCGGTGAATCCGAGCCGGCGCGCCTCGAGCGTCACGAGCGCGCTCGACAAGTAGTTGCCGCCGGCCTTCGCAAGCGCTGGGACCGTGTTCGGCGCAACGCGCTGCCACGACGAGACGCAGACGTCGACACCCTGCTCGAGGCCGCCTTCGCCCAAGTACGAGCCCCATTCCCAGGCCGCGACCGACACGCTCGCCGGCTGCTCGATGTTGCCGGCGACACCCATCTCGCCGTAGCCGCGATACGCGATCGGGCGAATGTAGGCGCCGCCGAGCAAGCCGTTCTCGCGGACGACGTCGCGACAGGCGGTCACCAACGTCTCGAGCGAAAACGGGATCTTGATGCGATAGATCTTCGCGGAGTTATAAAGGCGCCGCACGTGGTCCGTCAGGCGAAAGCCGGCGGCGCCCGTCGGCGTCTTGTACACGCGAATGCCTTCGAATACCGACGAGCCGTAGTGCAGCGCGTGGCTCAGCACGTGGACCGTGGCCTGCTCCCACGGCACCAGCTTGCCTTCGTGCCAGATGTACTTGCTCGTCTTGAGGGGCATTGCGTGCTCCTAGCTCGTCACTCGATCGACGCTCGAACCGTCGCGCTCATTCCTGCAGCCAGCTCATTCGGCCGCGCAGCTCCTTGCCTACTTTCTCGATGCCCTGGTCGAGGTCTTCCTGCATCAGACGCTTGTAGTTCTTCTGGCCCGTGCGGTTTTCCTCGATCCATTGCTTCGCGAACGTGCCGTCCTGAACCTCTTTGAGCACTTGCTTCATGCTCTCGCGGACGTGCGCGTCGATGATGCGCGGCCCGCGCGTCAGATCGCCGTACTTGGCCGTGTCGCTGACGTACTGGTGCATCTTCTTGAGGCCGCCTTCGTGCAGAAGATCGACGATGAGCTTCATCTCGTGCATGCACTCGAAGTAAGCGACCTCGGGTTGATAACCGGCCTCGACGAGGGTCTGGAACCCGCGGACGATGAGCTCCGTGGCGCCGCCGCAGAGCACGGCTTGCTCGCCGAACAGGTCCGTTTCGGTTTCCTCGCGGAACGTCGTGGCCAACACGCCGCCGCGCGTGCCGCCGATGCCGTGCGCATACGCGAGCGCGCGCGCCTGCGCCTTGCCGCTGGCATCTTGGGCGACGGCCATCAAGCATGGGACGCCGCGGCCTTGCTCGTACTGCCGGCGCACGAGGTCGCCGGGTCCTTTGGGCGCGATCAAGATGACGTCGAGATCCTCGCGCGGCTGGATCAGCTGGTAGTGAATGTTGAAGCCATGCGCGAACAGCAGCGTCGCGCCTTTCTTCACGTTCGACTCGATGTCTTTGTAGAGCTGCCCCTGTGCCAAGTCCGGCGCCAGGAACGCCACGAGGCCGGCACCTTTGACGGCTTCGACGGGCGCCTTGACGGTGAACCCGTCGCGCTGCGCCTTCGGCGTCGTGTTGCCGTCGGGTCGAACGCCGATCATGACGTCGTAGCCCGAATCGCGCAGGTTCATCGCATGCGCGCGCCCTTGGCTGCCGTAGCCGAGCACCGCAATCTTCTCGCCGCGCAGCGCTCCTGCATCGACATCCGCTTCCGTGTAGAGCTTCATCGCACCTTCTCCAAATTGAACCTTGCGCCGGAAAAAAAAACCCCGCAGGCCTTTCGGGTGCGGGGTTCATCGAGTGGATTTTCGTCGTCAGCCCAAACGCCCGCACCTGTCGCGGTTTACTACTACGAGCTTGGCGGGGCGGTGGGTTTTCATCTCAGTCTGATGAAGAAACAGAGCGCGCATGATCAAGGAAAAGCCCAAAGCCTGTCAATGCTTTAGCCCTCGTGGCTCGCTTCGCCAGCGGCCGCCTGTAGCCCGCGAGCAACGTGGCCCTTGCGGCAGCCGCCCGCGCGCGGCTCCATCGCATGCAGTCTGGAGCTACGACGGCCGTCCGTCGACCTATAATACCGGCCCGCCTCGGCAGGCCACGGGCCGAGAGGCATATCCCTACGTCTTTCAAGGAGCGGACAACATGACGATCAAAGTCGGCGACAAGATGCCGAAAGGGCAGTTCATGCGGATGGGCGCCAACGGCCCCGAGCCGATCTCGACCGACGAGCTCTTCGGCGGCAAAAAGGTCGTGCTGTTCTCCGTCCCCGGCGCCTTCACGCCGACGTGCTCGGCGAAACACTTGCCGGGGTTCGTCAACAATGCCGCGCAGCTGAAGGGCAAGGGCATCGACACGGTTGCCTGCATGGCCGTCAACGACGTGTTCGTCATGAAAGCGTGGGGCGAGCACAGCAAGGCGGCCGGCAAGGTCGAGATGCTCGCGGACGGCAACGGCGAATACGCGCGCGCGCTTGGCCTCGAGCTCGATGCCAGCAAGTTCGGCATGGGCACTCGCAGCAAACGGTTCTCGATGATCGTTGACGACGGCGTGGTCAAGACGCTGAACATCGAGCCGCCCGGCGAATTCGGAGTCAGCTCGGCCGAGAGCGCGTTGAAGCAGCTCTAACCTTTCCTGCGGGCGGCCGCCGCGCCTCGAAGGCCCCTCGCGAGACACGCCGGAAGAGCGTCCCTGCGGCTCATGTGCGCACATCCCTGTGCGCACATGGTCTCGCGAGGGGCCTTCGAGGCACGGCCGCCGCCATCACTCTCGCCGGCCTTTTTTGCGGTTTAACGCGCGCTTCGCGCGCGTAGGGTTTGGATGAGCTCGGGGACGGCTTTGAACAAGTCGGCGACGAGGCCTAAGTCGGCGAGCTCGAAGATTGGGGCGTCGGGGTCTTTGTTGATGGCGACGATCGTGCGGGCGTCCTTGATGCCGGTCAGGTGTTGGATGGCGCCGGAGATGCCGACGGCGACGTAGAGGTCGGGCGCGATGATCTTGCCGGTCTGGCCGACCTGCAGGTCGTTGGCGACGAACCCGGAGTCGACTGCCGCGCGCGACGCGCCGAGCGCCGCGCCGAGCACGTCGGCGAGCTCCGCGACGAGCCGGAAGCCTTCGGCGCTGCCGAGCGCGCGTCCGCCCGAGACGACGCGCCGCGCCGTCATCAGGTCCGGCCGCTCGCCGGCGCCCGCGCGCCGTGAAACGAAGCGCGTGTGGCTCGGCACTGCGACGTCGAGGGTGCGCGTACGGACCGGCGCGGGCGGCCCTTCGGCTACGGCCGTGTAGGACGCGAGCCGGACCGTTGCGACGACGAGGCGCGCGGGGTCCGCGTCGACGGTCACGATGGCGTTGCCGGCGTGCACGGGGCGGCGGAATCGGTGCGAGCCCAAGACGGCGAGCACGTCGCTGATCTGTCCGACGCCTAGCAGTGCTGCGACTCGCGGCAGGAGATCCTTGCCGAACGTCGACGACGGGCCGAGCACGTGCGTGAACTCCGCGGCCAAGCTCGCGAGCTGCGGCGCGAGAATGGCTGCGAGCGGCGCCGCGTTGTGCGCGGCGTCGACGTGCACGACCTCCGTGACGCCGCCGAGGCGCGCTGCTTGCGAGGCGACGGCGGCGCCGCCGTGCGCGAGCACGGTGACGACGAGCGCCTCGGGTTTCAGCTCGAGCGCGCAACGCACGCATTTCGCCGTCGCGGAGTCGAGCCGCGAGCCGTCGTGCTCGGCGACTATTAGCACGCGGCTCACGAGAGAGCTCCGCGCTCGGCGAGCGCAGCGACGAGCTCGGCGACGTCCTTGACGCGCACGCCGGCGGCGCGCGGCGGCGGCGCCGTGAAGTCGTGAACGGTGAACTGCCTCTGCATCTCGACGCCGAGCTCGCCAAGCGAGAGCACGGCGAGCGGCTTCGTCTTAGCTTTGAGGATCTCGGGCAGCTTCACATAGCGCGGTTGATTCAAGCGCAAGTCGGTCGTGATGACGGCCGGCAGGTCGACCTCGAGCGTCTCGAGTCCGGCGTCGATCTCGCGTGTCACGGTCGCGGCAGTGCCGGCGACCGCGATCGCGGACGCGAACGTCGCCTGCGGCCGGTCCCAGAGCGCGGCGAGCATCTGGCCTGTCTGGCCATGATCGTCGTCGATGGCTTGTTTGCCGAGCAAGACGAGCCCGGCCTGCTCGCGCTTCGCAACGGCGAGCAGGGCGCGCGCCACGCTCAGCGGCTCGAGCGCAGCCTCCACGTCAACGCGGATCGCGCGATCGGCGCCCATCGCGAGGCCGGTTCGAAGCTGTTGCTCCGCATCGATGCGCCCGACCGTGACGAGCACGACTTCCGCGAACGCCCCGGATTCCTTGAGTCGTAACGCCGCCTCGATCGCGATCTCGTCGAAAGGGTTGATGCTCATCTTGAGCCCCTCGGTCGCCATGCCCGAGCCGTCGGGCTTTACGCGCACGCGGACGTTGTAATCCACGACGCGCTTGATGCCGACGATGATCGTTTGCACGCGAGAGGCTCCTCGGCGAAAGACCGGCACCGCAAATTTTAGCACCGCGCCGCGCGTCGCCCCGGATCGTACAATGCGGCGATGGCAGCAAATCCACTCGTCGACGTTCGAAATTTGGCGCGCGAGCTCGGCCGTGCCGACTGGATCGTCGTCGATTGTCGTTTCACGCTGACCGACCCGAAGGCAGGACGCGCGGCGTACGACCGCGGGCACATCCCGGGCGCGCGCTATGCACATCTCGACGACGATCTCTCGCGGCCGCCGCGCGCGGACGAAGGTCGTCATCCGCTGCCGGATCGCGATCGCTTCGCCGCAGCGCTCGGCGGCTGGGGCATCGGCCCCGACGATACCGTCGTAGCGTACGATGAGGGCAGCGGCGCGATCGCTGCGCGTCTTTGGTGGCTGCTCGGCTGGCTCGGTCACGAGCGGCGCGCGGTCGTCGACGGCGGTTTCGCGGCTTGGCAAGAAGCCGGCCTGCCCGTCGAGCAGAAGCAGCCGGCGTTCAGCGCGCGCGACTACGAGCCGCGACGCGCTCGCAGCGACGGCGTCGTCGCGACCGCCGAGCTCGCGCGGCGGCAGGCCGCGGGGGACTTGCTCGTCGACGTGCGTGCTGCCTCCCGCTACAAAGGCGAGCAGGAACCGATCGACCCGAAGGCGGGGCACGTCCCCGGGGCGCGCAATCGCCCGTTCACGGCGAACGTAACGCCGACGGGCCGGTTCCGCCCTCCGGGCGAGCTGCGCGCCGAGCTCAGCGAGCTGCTCGGCGCCCGCAGCCCCGATCGCCTCGTCGCGATGTGCGGCTCCGGCGTCACCGCGTGCCACTTGCTGCTGGCAATGGACGTCGCAGGGCTCCCAGGCGGTCAGCTCTACGCCGGCTCGTGGAGCGAGTGGATCCGCGATCCGGCTCGGCCGATCGCAGTGGGCGCCGAGCCTTAGCCCGTTCTGTCGCGTCGCTTGGTACGCAGGCGCTTGGCCGCGAGGGGCACGGCGTGGTAAAGACAGTCCCGTAATCATGCCTCGTTTGAAAGGAATCGAACCGTGTCGCGCCACTCTCACCAGATCGATGCGAGCTCCCAGCTCAAGCATGTGCGCTATGAGATTCGCGGCAAGCTCGCTCGGCGCGCCCAGGAGCTCGAGCGGCAAGGCTACGAGATCGTGCAGCTGAACATTGGCAACCCGGGCCTGTTCGGCCTCCGCACACCGGAGACGATGCGCCTCGCGATGATCGAGAACCTGGGCTCGGCCGAGGCCTATTGCAATCAGAAAGGCATCTTCCCGGCGCGCGAAGCCGTCGTGATGCAACAGCAGGCGCGCGGCATCGACGGCGTCAACGCCGAGCACGTGTTCATGGGCAACGGCGTCAGCGAGCTCATCGACCTCACGTTGCGCGGCTTGTTGAACGCCGGCGACGAGGTGTTGATTCCGAGCCCCGATTATCCGCTCTGGACGGCGGCGACGGTGCTGAACGGCGGCCGCGCAGTCTACTATCCGTGCCCGGAGTCGCAAGGGTTCAATCCCGATCCCGAGGCCGTGGAGAAGCTCATCACGCCGCGCACGCGCGCGATCGTCATCATCAATCCAAACAACCCGACGGGCGCCGTCTACAGCCGCGAGCGGCTGACGGCACTCGCTCGTCTAGCGGAGTGTCACAATCTCGTCGTCATGAGCGACGAGATCTACGACCAGATGCTGTACGACGACGCGGAGTTCGTGCCTATGGCCACGCTGTGCCGCGAGACGTTGTGCGCGACGTTCAGCGGGCTCTCAAAAATTTACCGCGCCTGCGGCTATCGCGTCGGCTGGGTGTCGTTCAGCGGCGCCGTCGATCGGTCGGAGCGCTACATGAGCGCTCTCGATTTGCTGGCGGCGCTGCGGCTCTGCAGCAACGTGCCGGGGCAGTGGGCCGTGCAGACGGCGCTCGGCGGATTTCAGAGCATCGCGAAGCTCTGCGCGCCGGGCGGGCGGCTCTACGAATCGCGCGCGGCCATCGTCAAAGGCGTGGCAGACAGCAAGTATCTCGATCTCGTCGCGCCGCGCGGCTCGATGTACGCGTTCATCGGCGTCGACAACCAGAAGCTGCCGGGGTTCGACGACGAGGCATTCGCGATGGAGCTGCTCGAGCAGCAGCACGTGCTGATCGCGCCGGGCTCGAGCTTCAACACGCCGTATCGCGATCACTTCCGCATCACGACGCTGCCCGAGCAAGCTCGGCTCGCAGAGGTGTTTCAACGTATTGAGCACGTGCTCGAGCAAATGGCTGACCGGCTGCCGCGCCTCGAAACGGCCTGATGGCCGAGTACGCGAGCGCACACGGGCGCTCGACCACGATCGTTGTCGCCAACGCGCTCGCTGCACGCCAGTGGGAGCTGCACCTTGCGGCCGACGCAGTCGGCGGCGGTGCCGCCGCCTGGGAGACGCCGCCGCTGAAGACGTATGCGGCGTGGCTCGAAGATCTCTGGCTCGAGCACGCCGGCGATCGCGGTCCGGCGCTGTCGTCGAACCAATCGCTGGCGCTATGGCGCTGCGTCGTGGCGGACTCCGCCGAAAGTGGTGACCTCATCGGCCACGCGGGTGCGGCCGAATGGGCCGCTGGCGCATGGCAGCTGCTGCATCGGTGGCGGATCGATCCTTCCGCCGAGCGCGCGGCCGCGCACGAGGTCGACTATCGCGCATTCCTGCGCTGGTGCCGCAGCTATCGCGCATGGCTCGACGGCCGCGGCTTCGTCGACCGCGCCGAGCTCGAAGCCGTGTTGCCGTCGCGTATCGCGGCCGCAGGCCGCATCGTCCTCGCAGATCTCAACGAGCCGTATCCGGCGAGGACCGCGCTGCTCGCGCAGCTTGCCGCGCGCGGCATGGCGACTGAGTGGCTTGCGACGCCAGCGGTACCGGCCACGTTGCGCGCCGCGCGGTTGGCCGATGCAGCAGACGAGCTGCGCGCCGCGTTCGGCTGGGCAAAGCGGCGGCTCGGCGTCGACGGCGAAGCGCGCGTCGCCATCGTCGTGCCGGCGGCGGCGCGACGCCTGCACGAGATCGACCGGCTCGCGGCCGAGCTCCCCGGGCTCTGCTGGACCGCGGGGCGGAGGCTGGCCGCAGAGCCCGCGATCGGCGCTGCCGTCGACGCGCTCGCGCTCGCAAGCGCGCACGCGCCCTACGCCGTCTTCGGGCGTTGGCTTCGTAGCCCGTTCTTCTCGGCGCCGCGCGAAGAATGTTTTGCGCGAGCGCGGCTCGACGCGGAGCTTCGACTGGAAATGCGCTCGCAGCTTTCGTTCCGGGCCGCTTATCGTTCCGGCGTCAACGAGCTCCTCGCGGCGCGGGCGCCGAGCTCGGCAGCCGCGCTCGCGGCGGCGCTGGCCGCCGTGGCCGGCATTCACAGCGCGACGCCGAGCCGTTGGGCCCATCTGCTGGCGCGGTTCCTAGCCGAGCTCGGCTGGCAACCGCCCGCCGCGCGTGCGGTCCTGCTCGCATGGCAGAGCACGCTCGACGAGCTGTCGCGGCTCACTGCGATCGCCAGCGAGATTACGCTCGATGCGGCGCTGGCGGAGGTCGCGCGTTTGCTCGAGCGTACAGCGCCGGCCGCGCTGCCGCTGCGCGGCGTGCACGTGCTTCCGCGCGTCGACGACGTGGGCCCGGGCTACGCTGCCGTCTGGGTTACCGGGTTCACCGACGCAACGTGGCCGCAGCCGCCGCGCGGCAACCCGCTGTTGCCGATCGCGCTCCAGCGCGCACACGGCATGCCGTACTCGTCGCCGCGCGACGCGCAAGAACGCTCCGTGCGGGCGCTCGAACGTCTCGTACGCCGCAGCCGCGAGCTCGTCATCAGCTGGCCGGCGCGCGTCTATGACTACGATACGGAGCCGAGCCCCGCGATTCGCGATTGGCCGGCGTTGTCTGCGGCGGAGCTCGATGCGTCGACGGGAGCGCGGCCGCTGCGCTCTGCGGCACGCGAGACGCTTGCCGATAACGCACCGCCATTTACCGGCGCGCGCGTGCCGGGCGGCACGGGCGCGCTCGGTCGTCAGGCGCGCTGCCCGTTACGCGCGTTTTGCCAGGATCGGCTCGGCGCTCGGCCGCTCGAGCCCCTCCGCTTCGGCGTGCCTGCGCGCCTGCGCGGCATCGCGGTACATCGAGCGGCCGAGAGCTTGCTCGGCGACTTACCCAGCCAAGCGGAGCTCGCCGCAAAAACGGGCGCCGTCGCGCAGAGCGTCGAACGCGCGCTCGCGAAGCTGTTCGGACGCGCGCGCGCGCCGCTTTCGTCTCTCTACGAGCTGGAAGCCGAGCAGCTCGAGCGCATGCTCGTGGCGCTGCTGGGCGCCGAAGCGCTGCGCGCGCCGTTTCGCGTGCGCGCCGTCGAGCAGCGCGCCACCGTCTCCGTCGGGCCGTTGACGTTCGACGTGCGTATCGACCGGCTCGACGAGGTCGCGGACGGAACGCTGGCCGTCATCGACTACAAGACGAGCGAGCGGGCCACGAGCGGAGACTGGTTCGGCGCGCGGCTGCGCGACGCGCAGGTGCCGCTCTACGCGAGCCAATCGGCCGAGCCGGTCCGCGCTGCCGTCGTCGCACGGCTTGCTGCGACGGAAGCGAGGTACTTCGGCTTCTGGCCGGATGGCGCGTTCCCGGGACGCGCGGCCAAAGGGGCTCATTCCGAAGCAGCGGCGCAGATCGCACTGTGGCGCGCACAGCTCGCCCAGCTCGCAGCCGAGCTCGCAGCCGGTGACACACGCTTCTTCGTCGACGACTACGAAGACGCGACGGGTGCATACGCACCGTTGACACGCGTGCACGAGCAGCTCGCGTTGGCACGTGGCGAGGTATCTCGCTGGTGAGCGCGGCCGGCGATGCAGCGGCGCGCGAAGCGGCGCTCGATCCGGCGCAGTCCTTCATCGTCCAGGCGCCGGCGGGCTCGGGCAAGACCGAGCTGCTTATCCAACGCTTCTTGGCGCTGCTCGCAACCGTGCAGCAACCCGAGCAAGTCGTCGCGATCACGTTCACGCGCAAAGCTGCCGCTGAGATGCGCCGCCGCGTGCTGCATGCACTGCGCGCGGCCGCCGACGACCGCCCGAGCGCGCAACCGCACGAACGAACTACGTTCGATTTGGCGCGCGCAGTCATCGCGCGTGACCGCGCGCACGACTGGCAGGTGCTCGCGCAGCCGCAGCGGCTGCGCATCGACACGCTCGACGCGTTCAACGCGTGGCTCGCGCGGCAGCTCCCGGTGCTGGCTGACGGCGTGGCGGCGGCGGAAGTCGTCGACAAGCCCGACGACCTGTATCGCGAGGCCGCACGCCGCTGCGTCGAGGGCATAGCAGGCCAGGATGAGCCGCTCGCGCGCGCAGTGCGAACGCTGCTGCGCGACGTCGGCAACGATTGCGAGCAGCTCGAGCAGCTGCTCGCGGCGCTCCTGCCGCGGCGCGATCAATGGCTGCGCTTGCTCCTACGGGATGCGGCTGCGCTTCGGCCGCTGCTCGAGGGCGCTCTCCAGCGACTGGTGGATAGCGAGGTGGCAGCGGCCGCGGCGCTCGTCGAGCCGTCCTTGGCCGCCGCGTTGGCGCCGCTGCTGCGGCATGCCGCCGGCTCGGCGAGCGAGCCGCTGCGCACGACGCTGGCTCCATGGCTCGTGCTCGGAGAGGCGCCGCCGGCGGGCGCCGTGGCGCTCGCGGCCTGGCGCGGCATCGCGGCTTTGCTGCTGACGAAGCAAGGTGAATGGCGCAAGCGGGTCGCAAAGCCGGAGGGCTTCGCGCCCCAGCACACCGCGCTGGGCGACCGGCTGCGTGCGCTGCTCGACGCGCTGCAGCAACGCGAGGCGCTGCGCGCCGCGCTCACGAAAGTAGCCGCGTTGCCCGACGCGCACTACACGGAGCAGCAATGGCAGAGCCTCGCGGCGCTGCAAGTCGTCCTCGTGCGGCTCGCCGCCGAGCTCAAGGTCGTGTTCGCGGAGCGCCGTGCCGTCGACTTTGTCGAGCTGGCGCTCGCAGCGCAGCGCGCGCTTGGCCAGGTCGACGCGCCGTCGGAGTTGCTGCTCGCGCTCGATCGCCGGATTCAACATTTGCTCGTCGACGAGTTTCAAGATACGTCGCAGTCGCAGCGCCGGCTGCTCGAGCTCCTGACGGCGGGCTGGCAGGCCGACGACGGCCGCACGCTGTTCCTCGTCGGCGATCCGATGCAATCGATCTACCGGTTTCGCGACGCCGACATGTCGCTATTCTTGCTTGCGAAGCTGCGCGGGATCGGCACGGTGCGTCTCCGCAGCCTCGCGTTGCAGCGCAACTTCCGCAGCGCGCCTGCGATCGTGGGCTGGGTCAATCGGGCGTTCGCGGCCGTGTTCCCGGCGGCCGACGAGATCGATACGGGGCGCGCTGCGTTTCGCGAAAGCATCGCGACGCGCGACGCTGAGAGCGGGCAGGTCGTCCGCACGCACGCGGCGGCTGCCGTGGCCGGTGCGGAGGTCGCGAGCGTCGTCGCGATTCTCGCCGACGAGCGGCAGCGCGATCCCGCGCAGTCGATCGCCGTGCTCGTGCAAAACCGCAGGCACCTCGAAGGCCTGCGGGAGCGATTGCGCGAGCGCGGATTGGCCGTGCACGCCGTCGAGATCGACAGCTTGGGCGAGCAGCCGGCGGCGCAGGATCTCGTCGGCCTCACGCGCGCGTTGCTGCACCTCGACGATCGCATCGCCTGGCTCGCCGTGCTGCGCGCGCCGTGGTGCGGCCTGCGTTTCGCCGACCTGGAAGCGCTGTGCGGCGACGATCACAGGTCGGCTGTGTGGGACCTGCTGCAGCAGCCGCAGCGCGTGGCGCGGCTGAGCGCCGATGGCCAGGCGCGCACGCGGAGCGCCGTCGCGACACTGACTGCTGCCTTCGCCGCGCGCGAGGAGACGACGCTGAGCCGTTGGATCGAGCGCACCTGGATCGAGCTCGGCGGACCCGAGTGTCTCGACGATGCCGCGGCGCTGCTGGCCGCTGAGCAGTTCTTCGCGCTGCTCGCCGCGGCCGAGCGCGGCGGCGACCTCGACGATCCCGTCTTGTTGCAGCGCGCGCTCGAGACCGTGCAGCCGCAAGCCGACGCGCCGCGCGAGCAAGGCATAGAGATCATGACGATGCACCGGGCCAAAGGGCTCGAGTTCGATACCGTCGTGCTGCTCGGCCTCGCACGTGAGCCGCGGCCCGATGAGCCCAAGGCGCTGCAGTGGCTTGCGCGGACCACGGCCGACGGCAGCGACGATCTAGTCATGGTGCCGGCGGCGTTCGCGGCCGATCTGGACGGCACTCGGCTCGTGGATTTCGTTCGCCGCGCCGAACGCGCGCGCGACGCGGCCGAGCGCGCACGGCTTCTCTACGTCGCGACGACGCGCGCTCGCGAGCGGCTGCATCTTGTTTGGCAGCTGCCCGCCGATGAGGAAGCCCCGCCCACGAGCTCGCTGCTAACGCATCTTTGGCCCGTGGTCTGCGGCACGCCGCGCGACGCAGGGCCGGCGGTCGCTGCGGCGCAAGCCGCCGCCATCACGCCCGTGCTTCGCCGGCTCGTCGTGTCGGCCGGGCGCGCACCGAGTTTCGCCGCCGCGGCCGGACCCGCAGCGGTGCGGCCGGAGTTCGTTTGGGCTGGCCAGGCCGCCGCGCACGTCGGCACCGTCGTGCATCGTTATCTGCAGCGCATCGCGGAGCAGGGCCTCGACACCTGGAACGCGCAACGCGTGGCGGAAGCGAAAACCGCATTCGATCGCGAGCTCGAGCTGCTTGGCGTCGACGCCGCGGAGCGCGCGAGCGCGGCAGACCGTGTCGCGTTGGCGCTCTCGCGGTCGCTCGCCGACCGTCACGGCCGCTGGGTGCTCGCACCGCACGAAGAAGCTCGCTCGGAGCTCAAGTTGACGCTGCGCGCCGGCTCGACGCTCGAGCACGTGCGGCTCGACCGCACGTTCGTCGCCGAAGGCAAGCGCTGGATCGTCGACTTCAAGACCAGCGAGCACGAGGGGGGCGACTTGAGCGCGTTTCTCGACTCCGAAGTCGCGCGCTATGCGCCGCAGCTCGAGCGCTATGCGCTCGCCGTCGCCGCAGGCGATCCGCGCCCGGTGCAGCTCGGCTTGTATTTTCCGTTGCTCGGCGAGCTTCGCGCGTGGCCGGCGGCTGTTACAGCGAGCCGGTCAAGCTGAGGTGCCGCCGGCCTTCGGCGTCGGGATCGGCGGTCATGAAGTTCAATCCCTCGACGAGCATCTTGGGCGCGTCGGCGCGCGGCTCGACGAGAGCATCGATCGTATAGGCGCGCGACGCATCGAGGCTCACGGTGCCCTCGACCTCGAGCGGGCCGCCGTTGTCGACGACGCGGGCTGCGAGCGAGCCGGCCGGCGCCGGCACGAACGTGATCGTGTAATCGCCGAGCGGAAGATACGCGCCGGTGCCGTCGGGGATCAGAGGCAAGCTCTCGAGCCCGGCGAGCTTCAGCTCGCCGACGGCGGCGGTCGGCCAACCGTCTTCGACGACGAGCTGCTCGAGCGCGACGCTGGCTTGGCCGCGCATGCCGCGGACGGGCAGTATCGCGGTGAGGGCCGGCAGCGAAGTCCCTCCGCGCACATTGTCGAGTCGCAGGCTGCGCGGCGACGCGGTGATGTCGCCCGCCACGAAGCCGTCTGGAATACGGGCTTCGACGTTCGCCGAGATTCGGCCGAGAAACAGTGAAGCCGGGCGCACGCGCCAGCGCAGCGCCTCGGCTCTGAACCCGCCGGCGGCGCAGCTCGCAGCGCTGCCCGACCACAACGTGCCCGCGACGCCCGCGAACGTGACCTCGGGCGGCGCGAACCAGCGCAGCGCAGTGCCGGCTGGAAAGGTGGCGAGCGTGAACGCGACGTAGGCGCCTAGACCCAAGGCCCACCACGACCAGCGGCTCACGGGTTCAAAGCCTTCGCAGCAACAGCTGGCCGTTCACGAGGCCGGGCTCTCGCGCGCTGGTGAACGACGCCGTCTCGACGTCGACGCCGTAGGTGCCGTGCAGAACGACCAGCCACGCCGCGAGCGAATCGAACGAGGCGCTCCGAATGGTCACGTCGACGCCGCTCGGCCCATTGGCACGCGTCGCCGGCCGCCCGAGGGCGTGGCTGATGGCCGTGTTTTCGACGATGACCGCGAGCGTGTCGCCCGTTCCTTGCCGATTGCGATCAACGGAGGACGGCTGCTCACTTTCGATGCGCCCGACATCGATGAGCAGCTGCTGCTTCGCGTCGACGGACGCGCGCAGCCTCGCAGCCTCGGCACTCAATGGCCTCAAGACGAAACCCCACAGGATGATGACGACTGCGGCTGCGGCACCGACGGCAACCATCCAGCGCTCGCGAGGCTGTAAGCCGAAGAACCAGCCTTTCATGGTGCCGCTCCGGCGATACGCAGGCGCCCCTCGGTTCCTTCGTCGACGGGGTTGTTGGCTTCGAGCGTGACCTCGAAGCGGCGCGTTTGCTCGAGCTCGCGCGAGAACGCATCGATCGTCGTCAAGTCTGGAGCGACGAGCTGCAGATTCATGGCCCGATTGCGATAGCTCAGCGCGTCGATGCGCATCTCGGCATCACGCGCGGCCGCGACGGCCGCGAGCGTGCTCAAGAAATTCTCGGTCACCGGTCCGGTCGTATCACCGAGGCGCTGGCGGACCTCGCGCTGACAACCCGATATGCTCGAGTCTCCGACGACGCGCTGGCATGCCGGCCCCACGACCTCGTCGAGCGCCGCGTCGGTGCGGCGCAGCTGCCAGTATTCGGCGCCTTGCAGCAGCAAGCCCAAGCCGACGGCGGCCGCCAGAAGAGAGGCGGCGAGGCGCCACGGTTTAGCCAGCGCGAGCCAGTTGGACTTCGCTGCATAGGCGCCTTGCAGCAAGTTCGTCCCGGGGCGTTGGGCGAGTGTCGCGGCGAGATGCGGGAACACCCCTTCGTTCAAGAGCTTGACGTCGGCGCTTGCGAAATGGCTGCCGAGCTCGGCGAGCTCGGCGGCGAAACGCGCGTGGCCTGCGCTATCGGTAAACACTCGGATGTGCCGCAGCTCCGGCTCGTCCGCCTTATGAGCGAGCGCAAGCGACAACACTTGGGCGAACGGCAGACCCTCGAACACGAACGGCGTGCGCCCAGGCTTGCGGCCGGCGATCCGGTCTCCCTCTATGAGCACCACGAGCGTCGCGGGAATGTCGGGAATTCCGTCGGCTTCCGAGCACAAAGCATTCGGCGAGATGCCTGCGGCGCGCAGCTCGGCGAGCCACGAGTCCACGCGCTCCTTGGCGACGGCCGCGACCTGCGTTGCTCCCGAAGGCAACCTCGAGCCGATCGCGAATGCCATCTCGTCGACGTCGTTAGCGAGCGACTCCTCTAGGGAGAACGGCGCGATCAACCGGAGCCGTGCTTGGCTCGCGGCAGGCAATGCCGCCTCCGCCATGAGCACGTCGACGGCGTTCACGAGCGCCGTGCAACGCCGGCCGCCGAGCGCCGAGTGCGCAGCTTGCAGAGGGCCGTGACCGAGCGCGCCGACGAGACGCCCTGTTGCGTCGAACGCGCCCCAGGTTGCAGCGCCGGTGTCGGACAGACGGACGAACAACGTTTCAGCCAAGCTACTCGACTCCGAGGCTGCGGAACACCGCTCGCGTGATTCCGCTGCGATCGCGCTGCAGCACCGAGCGCATCGTGAGCTGATTTGACCCGAGCGTCACGGTCGCGGTCAATAAAAAGTGCTCGCTCACGCCGTCGATCTCGGCGAGCACGTCGGGCTCGACGAGCCCCGAGAACGTCTCGTCGATATCGATGAACTCGGCATCGGCGCGCTGCTCGACGAGGCTGCCCGCCGTGCCGATGTCGATGTCGTCGGACAGCGATGCGAGCACCACGTCGGAGGCGGTATTGACGTTGAGCTTCGTTCCCGAAGGCAGCACCGTGACGTAGGGCGCGACGGCGCGATAGAGATCGCGGTCGAAGCCGGCGATGGCCATGAGCTCCGACGGTGATGTGATCGTCGAGTTCGCGGTTCGGTAGGGCGGATCCGAGTCGCTGTACACGACGTCCTCGCCGCCGGTCGGGAAACGCAGCTCGGTGTCCGAGTCGAGCCAATCGACGACGGCGCCGGCGAGCGCCGGATCGACGTCGACACCGAGCAGCAAGCGCTCGAACTGCCGGCGTGCGAGCTCGTTCTCCCTGCCGTCGGCGCCGACGAGGTTGTTGACGTTGAAACGCCCCTGCAGATCCTCGAGCCTTCCCACGATCGTGCCGCCGTCGACGGGCAACGGCGGCAACTCGATGGCCCATTGCTCGCCGAGATGATCGCTGTCGGGCGAGTCGACGAGGTCCTGCCGCAGGATGTCGGCCGCCCACGCCTCGGCGCCTTGCATGTACATCAAGCCTTGATCCGCTGCCAACGCGGCATCCGTGCGCCGCAAATCGAGCGTGCCCTGCCACATCAAATTCACGGCAATCATCGTACCGATCGCGACGACGAGCAGAGCCATCACGAGCGCGACGCCGCGTTGCGAAGCCGCGGAGCTCATCCGCTCGTCTCGACGATGCGAAACACGCGGCCGAAGTCCTCGAGCTCGATCGCGAACTCGACGGCGCGCGGCTGCGAGATGAGGCCCTGCGGCCCGCGCCGATCGAGCGGCGGCCAGTCGAGGTGCCACTCGCCGGCGCGGTCGAGAAACCGAACTTCGACGTTCGTGACGCCGCCGAGAAGCTCGCCGCGCACGGGCGGCGTCGACAGCGTTCGGTCCATGACTGCCCAGTGCCAGCGCACGAGCTTGTCGTCCTCCCAGTCGTACGCGACGCGCAGCACGGTGCCGCGGGGCAGCCCGGCCGGATTCGCCCAACCGCCGCGACTGAATTCGAGCGCGAACTGCGCACTCGGGTCCGCGAACAGGCTCGGCTGATAGCTTTCGCCGAGCTCCTCGCGCGTCATACGCGGGTGCAGCTGCGCGAGGTCTTGCACGACGAGCCGCATCGCGAGCTGGATTTCTTGCCAACGCTCCGTGTGCGCGCGCGCGAGCGCCTGTTGCTCGATGACTCGATTGAGCCCGACGAACGCAATGACGCCGATGATCGCGACGATTGCTATCGCGATGAGCAGCTCGATCAGTGTGAAGCCGCGGCTCGTGCGCGTCATCCGCGTTCTCCGCGGCCAGCGTCGCCGCCGGGTGGCGCCGACCATTGGGGAGGCAGGAATCCGGCCGGGGCAGGGGGCTCGATGAGCGCCGAGACTGTGTGCACGACGCGCTCGGGATCGTCGGCAAGCCGCACCGACACGTCTACGCGCCGAAGGTTCGGGACCGGCGTCTCCGCTACTTCGATCTCGCAGCGCCACTGTCGCCCGGCGAACTCGACTTCTTCGTCGGAGTCGCCGAGCGAAGGCCAGGTCGGACCGATGCTGAGCTCGGTCAGCTTGTTCGTCGCGATCCAGCTCGCGAGCGTCTTCTGCTCGGTGTATACCGACGCGGCCGCGTAGCTATTCAGCATCGTGTGCACGGCCATCATTCCGAATGCGACGATCACGAGAGCGACCATCACCTCGATCAGCGTGAATCCCGTAAGGCGAACGCGCAGTGTGACGTTCATTCGAATTCTTTCTGAGCGACGACGACGTCGCCGTCGAGCTCCGCCGTCAGCTCGAAGTGACCGGCGATGCCGGCCCGCATCATCTCGACCGTGAAAGGCGTGACCTCGCCGCTCGAGAGCAGCATGATCTGCGGCTCCGCGTCCTCGATGTCTTGCGATTCGAAGTCGGGATCGAGAGGGACCTCACGGCCGTCGAGAAACAGCGTCATGGACAGCAGCGGCGGAAGAGCGTGCGGCTCGAGCAAGCGATCGCGTTGCGGCGAAACCCATTCGAGCTGCTGGTAATCGTAGACGTAGAAACGATATCCCGTCTCGGTGAACATGATCCCGTAGTCGCGCGTCTGCATGAGCGCTTCCTCGTGGAGGACGTCGATCATGCTGCGCAGCCGTCCCGTTTCCTGCCCGATCTCTTGATCGTTGCCGAGCGCGCGCCATGACAACGCTACGGCCTGTGCGAGCAAGCCGATGATCGCGACGACGACGAGGAGCTCGAGGAGAGAGAAGCCGGTGCTCGCGACGCGAGCCGCGGACGTCCTAGAGTTCCCAGTTCCCGATGTCGGCATTGATACCTTCGCCGCCTTCCTGGCGATCCGCGCCATAGCTGAACACGTCGAAATCGCCGTGTTGGCCCGGCGACGCGTACAGGTACGGCTGATCCCACGGATCGACGGGGACTCTCGGCAGCTGTTGCTTCCAGTTCGGCGCGCTCGCTTCGCCGGGATTGGTCACGAGCGCTTGCAGACCCTCGGCCGTGCTCGGATAACGGAAGTTGTCGAGCCGGTAGAGATTCAGGGCCGTCTCGATGGAGCGAAGGTCGGTTCTGGCCCGGTTGACGGCGGCCTTGTCGATCTGCCCCATGAAGTTCGGTGCCACAGCCGCCACGAGCAGCCCGATGATGACGACGACGACCATGATCTCGAGCAACGTGAAACCTTGCTGAGAACCGCGAAGGGGTGGTCTTATCACGCGCATTACGTCAACCTCGGATCGAGCCCGGCTGAAGCTGCCGAAGACTCCGACCGAAGATAGCACAAGAGGTTCACGCCAGTTGTGACGCCGGACCGCAGCTCGGAGCCTCGTTTTGGCGTCTCCATCCGGCGACTCCAAGAGTCCTGGGTCATCGTTGCCTTGTTGGCCGTATGCCTGCTCCTCGGCGCGGGCGGCGACGAGGTGCGCGAGCTCGGGCGCTACGAGCGGCACGCAGTCGAGGGCGGTGAGTACTGGCGGCTCGTGTCCGGCCACCTCGTGCACCTCGGCTTCGGGCATCTCTGGCCGAATCTCGCGGCGCTCGTAATCATCGCGTTGCTCTTCGAAGGCATTTTCAGCAACGCGGATTGGCTACGGCTCGGCGCCGCTTCCGCGCTAGCGATCGATCTTGGCCTCTACGTGCTCGATCCGTCCGTGCTCTGGTACGTCGGGTTGTCCGGAGTCCTGCACGGTTTCGTCGCGGCCGGTGCGCTGGCGCTCCTTGTGCGTCGAGAAACGCTGGGCGCCATCTTGGGCTTAGGCTTGGGCGCGAAGCTCCTGTTCGAGCAGATCGTCGGCCCCGTCCCGTTCACGGCGCAGTCCGTCGGCGGGCCCGTGGTCGTCGCGGCGCACCTGTACGGCGCCGTCGGCGCATTGCTCGCCGAAGCGGCGGCACAGCTCGCACGCCGCCGTTCGCGGGTATAATCCCGCGCCTTGTCCATTGCGCCGAGGCTCTATGGATTCGTCGTCAGTTCCCAAGCTGCCCGGCATCGCCGGCCGCGTGACACTCGTGACAGGCGCTTCACGCGGTATCGGCCGAGCGATCGCCGAAAGCTTGGCGGGCCAGGGTGCCGTCGTCGTCGGCACGGCAACGAGCGAGCAGGGCGCAGGCGCAATTGCGAGCTGGCTCGAGTCTTTGTCGCCGGGCAGCCGCGGCGCCGTTCTCGACGTCGGCAACGATGCATCCGTCGAGGCGTTGTTCGCGAGCCTCAACGCCGCTCCCGAGATCGTCGTCAACAATGCCGGCATCACGCGCGACAATCTTCTGATGCGCATGAAGCCCGATGAATGGAACGACGTCGTGTCGACGAACTTGTCGTCGCTGTATCGCGTGTGCAGGGCGAGCTTGCGCGGCATGATGAAGGCGCGCTACGGGCGCATCATCAACATCAGCTCCGTCGTCGGCTTGATGGGCAATGCCGGCCAAACGAACTACGCGGCCGCGAAAGCCGGCATGATCGGTTTCACGAAATCGCTCGCGCGGGAGATCGCATCGCGCAATGTCACGGTCAACGCGGTTGCGCCGGGCTTCATCGATACCGACATGACGCGCGTGCTCGACGAGAAACAGGTGCAAGCGCTGCGTGACCGAATACCGCTCGGACGGCTCGGCACGTGCGCCGACGTCGCGGCCGCGGTCGCGTTCCTGGCGTCCGATCTTGGCGGCTACATCACGGGCGAAACGCTGAATGTGAACGGCGGTCTTTCGATGCATTGACCGGGCCGCTAAGCCCGAGGCTCCGGCGAGATATTACGGCGTTCTCGGGGATTTCCGGCTTACCCGCGGATTAGGAAGGCTCGGTAGAATGGCCCCATCGATTCCAATACAATACGCGCCACATCGGCCGGACCCAAAGTCCGGCCGGTCAATTAATAAGGGGTACGAACATGAGTAGCGTCGAAGATCAAGTCAGAGGAATCATTGCCGAACAACTCGGCCTCAAAGCCGAGGAAATCAAGAACGACGCTTCGTTCGTTGACGATCTTGGCGCCGACTCTTTGGACACCGTGGAGCTCGTGATGGCCCTCGAAGAAGAATTCGAGACCGAAATTCCCGACGAGGAAGCCGAGAAGATCACCACGGTCCAGCACGCCATCGACTACATCCGCGCCCGCCAAAACGAGGGCTAGCAATCGGCCTAGCCTTCTTCTAGTTTTGGAACAGCATCTCATTCGAACTATCGCGCTGAGCTCGGAGAAGTGCCGTGACTAAGCGGCGCGTCGTCGTCACCGGGCTCGGATTGATTTCGCCCGTCGGCAACACGGTTGCCGAGAGCTGGAACAACGTCCGCGACGGCTCGAGCGGCATCAGCTCCATCGACCAGTTCGACGCCAGCGCATTCACGACTCGTTTTGCAGGCACGATCCGCAACTTAGAGATCGGCAAGTATCTCGAGCCGAAAGAAGCGCGAAAGTCCGACACATTCATGCACTACGGCATCGCGGCTTCGATGCAAGCGATGCAAGACTCCGGTCTTACCGTCAACGAGGCTGACGCGCATCGCTACGGCGTCGCGATGGGCTCGGGGATAGGCGGCGTCAGCACCATCGAGGCGAACCACTCCAAATGGCTCGAGGGCGGGCCGCGGAAGATTTCGCCGTTCTTCGTGCCCGGCACGATCATCAACATGATCTCCGGCCACGTCTCGATCAAATACGGCTTGACGGGCCCGAACCTTGCCATCGTGACAGCGTGCACGACGAGCACACATTGCATCGGGCTCGCAGCGCGGCTCATTCAGTCCGGCGACGCCGATTTCATGCTGGCCGGGGGTGCCGAGTTCTCCACTACACCGCTCGGGCTCGGCGGGTTCTGCGCCGCTCGTGCGTTATCGACGCGCAACGACGATCCGAAGCGCGCGAGCCGGCCATGGGATCGCGATCGCGACGGCTTCGTGCTCAGCGACGGCGCCGGCTGCCTCGCGCTCGAGGATTACGACCACGCGAAAGCGCGAGGCGCGCGCATTTACGCCGAGTTCGCGGGATTCGGCATGAGCGCCGATGCTTATCACATCACGGCTCCCTCCGAGAATGGCCAGGGCGCCTATCAATGCATGCTCAATGCGATGCGTGACGCCGGGCTCAACCCAAGCGACGTCGGCTACGTCAACGCGCACGGCACGTCGACACCTCTCGGGGACGTCGCGGAAACGGTTGCGATCAAGCGCGCGTTCGGCGACTACGCCAAAAAGCTCGCCGTGAGCTCGACGAAATCGACCACGGGGCACATGATCGGCGCGGCCGGCGCTGCGGAGGCCGTGTTCACGATCCTCGCGCTGCAGGAGCAGGTCATCCCGCCGACGATCAATCTCGAGAATCAGGACCCGGCCTGTGATCTCGATTACACGCCGAAGGCGGCGCGCCCCTTGAAGCACGAGGTCGGGATGTCAAACTCCTTCGGCTTCGGCGGCACCAACGGCACCGTTGCCTTCAAGCGCTTGCGTTGACGCCTTTGTGCGCTGTCGACATGACGGCCGCACTTCCTTCTGTTACAAGACCAGCTGATCAATCGCGCACGCGTCGCATCGTGAACACGCTCTGGCTCGTGAACGGACAGCCAAACGGCGTCGATCCCGCGGACCGCGGGCTCGCGTACGGCGACGGTTTGTTCGAGACGATGGCCGCGAGCGACGGCCGCATCGGGCGGCTCGACTTGCATTTCGACCGGCTCGAGGAAGGGTGTCGGCGGTTGGAAATTCCGGCCCCGTCGCGGAGCTTGCTTGCGCACGAGATCGACGCGCATTGCCCGCACCGAGGGCGCGCCGTCGTCAAGCTCATCGTGACTCGCGGGCCGGGCGCTCGCGGCTACTTGCCGCCGGAGCCCGCGACGCCGACGCGCGTGCTCGCCATCTCGCAATGGCCGGCTTATCCCGATTCCTACTATCGAGACGGCATCAGCATGCTGACCTGCCGGCTGCGGCTCGCCGAGAACCCGGCGCTCGCCGGTATCAAGCACCTCTGTCGGCTCGAGCAGGTGCTCGCGCAGCTAGAGCTTCGCGGACACGCCATCCAGCAAGGCCTGATGCTCGACGCAAGCGGCTATGTCGTCGGTGGAACCAGCAGCAATGTCTTCGTCGCCAGCGGAGGCAGCCTCAGCACGCCGGCCCTTACGCGGTGCGGCATCAAGGGCGTCATGCGGCGTTCCGTCCTCGACGCCGCTCGTACGCTCGGCCTGCGCGCCGAGGAGCGTGACATTCTGCCGGCCGAGCTCGCCGGCGCCGACGAATTATTCGTGACGAACGCGTTGTTCGGTATTTGGCCGGTCACGGATCTCGACGGCCGGCGGTTTGCAGTCGGCCCAATCACCGAACGTCTGATGACGCATCTGAACGACGGCCATGCGTAGAAAAATCTGGGTCGCGCTCGCCGCGACGCTGATCCTCGCGGCGTCGACCTCGGCGCTTGCCGCGCTCGCTTGGCGCGAGCTCAACGCGCCGCTGACGATCGCCGCGGAAGGCGATTGGCTCCAGGTGCCGAGCGGCACGTCGTTTTACAGGGTGGCTGCCGAGCTCGCGGAGCGCGGCATGCTCGACAAGCCGTGGCTGCTGCGTTGGTATGCAGCCGCGAAGGACGACGCGAAACGCATTCGCGCCGGCGAATATTGGTTGCCGGCGGGCACGACTCCGTTGACGTTGCTCGCGAAGCTCGTCAGCGGCGACGTCTATCTTCACCAGATCACGATCGTAGAAGGGTCGCGTTTCACGGAGGTGCTTGCGGCGTTGCGCACGCATCCCGCGATTTCAGCGACCGAGCTCGATGCAGCGGCGATCATGAGCGCGGTCGGCGCGCCCGGCGTGCATCCCGAGGGACAGTTCTTTCCCGATACCTACCGGTTTCCGCGCGGGACTTCCGACATCGAAGTTCTGCGGCTCGCGCACGACGGGCTCGTTGTGCGGCTCGAGGAAGCGTGGCGCAACCGCAGCCCCGAGCTGCTGCTGAAAACGGACTACGAGGCGCTGATCCTTGCCTCGATCATCGAGAAGGAGACGAGCCTCCCTGCCGAGCGCAAGCTCATCGCGGGCGTGTTCCACGAGCGGTTGCGGCGCAAGATGCGCTTGCAGACCGACCCGACCGTCATCTATGGCTTGGGTGATTCCTTCGATGGCAACCTGCGCCGCGTGGATCTCGACCGCGACACGCCGTACAACACCTACACGCGCGCCGGCCTCCCGCCGACGCCGATTGCGCTGCCGGGAGCGGAGTCTATTGAAGCGGCGGTAGCGCCTGAGATCGGCAGCGCGATCTACTTCGTTGCGACGGGACTCGGCGACGGCAGTCACTATTTCTCGGCAACTCTCGAAGAGCACGAGCAGGCCGTGCGCGATTTTCTGAGGCGCTCGCAGCAGCCGTGATGCCGGGCGGCTTCATCTCGCTCGAAGGCATCGAGGGTGTCGGCAAGTCGTCGAACCTCGCGTTCACGGCCGACGTGGTGCGGCAAGCCGGCTATGGCGTCGTCACGACGCGCGAGCCGGGCGGCACGGAGCTCGGCGAGCGCGTCCGCGAATGGATTCTCGACGCAGACCACGGCAGCCTCTCGCCAGAGATCGAGGCGCTGTTGATGTTCGCTGCGCGCGCGCGGCACCTCGACGAGGTCATCCGGCCCGCCTTGGATGCGGGGCGCTGGGTCGTGTGCGACCGTTTCACGGACGCCACCATGGCCTATCAAGGCGGGGGGCGGGGCGCCAGCCGCACGTTGCTCGAGGGGCTTCGGACCGAAGTACAGAAGGGGCTCGAGCCCGACCTGACGCTGCTGCTCGACGCGCCGCTCGACGTCGGCGCAAGTCGAATTCGCGCGCGCAAGCCGGATCACTTCGAGCGCGAGCAGCGGCCCTTCTTCGAACGCGTGAGAGCGGCGTATCTGTCGCTGGCCGCGCTGTATCCCGAGCGCATCAAGATCATCGATGCGGCGCAACCCCTTCCGCAGGTGCAGCAGCAAATCGGAATCGAGATCCATGCGCTCGTGAGCCGGTTGGAATCGGCGAAGCGATGACCTCGGCGCTCGACACCCTGAGTCGTCGCGTGCTTCCGTGGCTCGAGCCCGCGCTTGCGCAGCTCGAAGCCGCGCACCGAGCCGGTAGCTTCGGCCACGCGTGGTTGATCTCCGGCCCCGCGGGCGTCGGCAAGGTCAATTTCGCGCTCGTGTTGGCCCGCCGGCTCCTCGGCGACGACGGCGAGCAGGGAAAGCTCGACGCGCGTGAAGCGCTCGCTGCGATGGCGGCTCGTCATGACCCGACGAACCGCCACCCCGATCTGCATTGGCTCTATCCGCAGGAAGACAAGAAGACGATCGGCATCGATCAAGTTCGCGACATCATCGACCTCTTCACGCTGACGGCGCAGCGCGGCGGAGCCAAGGTCGCCCTCATCGAGCCGGCCGAAGCCTTGACCCGGGAAGCGGCGAATGCGCTCCTGAAGACACTCGAGGAGCCGACGCCGGCGAGCTATCTGTTCCTCTTGAGCCATCAGCCCGGCCGTTTGTCCGCCACGATCCGTAGCCGTTGCCAGCACGTCGCGTTGAGCATTCCCGACGGCGCGGCGGTCGCGCGCTGGCTCGGTGCCACGTCGGCGATCGTTCTCGATGCGCAACGTGCGGTCGGATCGGCGCCGCTGCACGTAGCCGGCGCCGTCCAGGCAGATCAAGTCAGTGTATTCAAAGATTTAGAAAGCTCTCTTATTGCTATTGCTGAAGACAAGATCGACCCTCAGAGCGTCGCCCAATCATGGGCGAAAGGCGATACGGAGTTCGCTTTGAGCTGGCTGCGGCGCCGTCTGCACGAGGAGCTTCGGCTGCGGCTGGCTGCTCCCAAGGGGTCGACCGAGGTCACAGTACCGACCGCAGCGACGTTGCATAATGCATGGCGACCATTGCCTACGCGCACGCTGTTCGACGAGCACGATCGAGCCGAGAAACTGCTGACACAGCTCGGATCCGGTCTGAATATCGAGCTGGCGCTCGTGGCAATGTTGACCGCTTTAGCCGTGAGTAGAGGCCGATCGTGAGTAAGCCCGGACTGCTGACCCTGACGATCAAGGACAAGAGCGCCTTGTACCTGGCGTACATGCCATTCATCAAGAACGGCGGCCTGTTCATTCCGACCAACTCGAGCTACAAGCTCGGCGACGAGGTCTTCATGCTCCTCAACGTCATGGGAGAAGAGGAGAAGATTCCCGTTGCGGGGCGCGTCATCTGGATCACGCCGAAAGGCGCGCAAGGGAAGCGCACGGCCGGAATCGGAGTGCAATTCAGCGAGCAAGATCAGGGCAACACGCAGAAACGGATCGAGAACTATCTCGCCGGCGCGCTCGGCGGGGACAAGCCGACGCACACGCTCTAGCGGCTAGCCGGGCAGGTTGGTCCGATTGAGACCGCCCTTCAAGACATACGTCTGAAATCCGCGCTCATTGAGAATAAAAGCGCCCGCGGAGCTGCGCCGTCCGGTGTCGCAGCAGACGACGTACTTGACCGACGAGTCCAGCGTCTTCAGCTTCAGCCGAATGAAATAAAGCGGAACGTTGATCGCTCCCGCATTGTGATACGCCTCGAACTCGGAAGGCAGCCGAACGTCGAGCCACTGGCCGCCTTCCTGGATGACCTTCTCGGCGCCGGCTGCGTCGACCCAGTCCAGCATCGGCTCGTTTAGAAGCGTGCGGAAATCTTCCTTTCCCAAGCGCATCAACGAACCCTCGGTTTCCATTGCGACGGTCGCGTTGCGCTTGGCCTCCGAGATCAGCGCCTCCTCGCCGAACGTATCGCCGATCTGCAGCTCGGCAAGGCGAATACCTTCCTTGTTCAGTGGCGTCTCGCGCGTGACGACGCACTTGCCGCGCGTAATGACGTAGAAGTAGTCGCCTTCGTCGCCCTGCTTGATGACGATATCGCCGGCTTTGTAGTTGACTTGCTGCAAGCGCATGAAGATCGCTTGGATGTTCGCCGGCGGAATCTTGTGGAACGCCTTCGTTTGCAGCAGCGTCGTCATCCAGTCGTCGCCGCTGCTGATCTCGCCGCGCAGCTCCGCGACCTCGTACGAACCCGTCTGGTCCCATGTCAGCATGACGTCGAGCAGGTCGCTGTCGATCGTGATGTACTCGACGGGCGAGACGGCGATGGCCGTGTGCCGACGCGGCAGCTTCGGCGACAACGGATTGCGCGCGCCTTCGGTTCCGCCCGCGATCTTACCGGCAGCTTGATTGCCATCGCGGAGCTCTACGGTGCCGGAGAGAACGTAAAACGTTCGCTTCTCCGCGTCGCCCTCACGAAACAGCGCTTCGCCAGGCTGCGCATCGCGAACCTTGGTCTTCTTGACGAGCGCCGCGAGATTGTCCTTTTTCAGACTGTCGATCGGCGAGAACGCTTTGAGGCGGGAACTGTCGACTTGCTTCGTCATCGGAGGGGACTAGTTGCGCGGTCTAATTATTTGCAGAAAGGCGATTAGCGGCAAAAGTCTAGCACAGCGTCCGCAGCGCCCACTGCCGACGGTTTCACGCCGCCTCAACGCAGGTTCTGCCAACCGTCGTGAGGTGTGAAGCGCGTCCCAAAACGCTGTGCGAGCTGCTCGAGCCGCTCGACGACGTTCTCGACGCCGCGCGCTCGTGCATAGCGAAGCGGGCCGCCCGTGAACGGCGCGAATCCCGCGCCGAAGATGACTCCGGCGTCCAATAGATCGGCATCGGCGACAACGCCTTCATGCAAGCATGCGACTGCCTCGTTGATCAGCGGCAGCAGGAGCCGATCGGAGAGGTCCGCGTCGAATGCGCCGCGGGCACGGTCCTTGACGGGCTTGCCGCGTGCATCGTATGCATAGAAACCGCGTCCCGTTTTCACGCCGAGCTCGCCTTTGGCGACCTTCGCGCGCAGCAGCTCCGGTGGAGGGGCCTTCAGCACACCGCTCAAGATTTCGGCGACGTGCAGGGCGACGTCGAGCCCAACACGGTCGGCGAGCTCGACGGGCCCCATCGGCATGCCGAACGCTTTTGCCGCCGCATCGATGCTCTCGAGGCTGTGACCATCCGCGTGCGCATGCAAAGCTTCCAACATGTACGGGGTCAGCAGCCGGTTGACGACGAAGCCAGGCGCGCTGCGGCATGGCAACGGCAGCTTGCCGATACGCGTCACGAACGACATCGCAGCCAGCATGGTCTGTTCCGACGTCTGCTCGCCGCGAATGACCTCGACGAGTGGCAGGCTCGCAACGGGATTGAAGAAATGCAAGCCGACGAACCTGTCGGGCTGTCGCAACGCGCTCGCAAGCGTTTCGAGCCGAATGCTCGACGTGTTCGTCGCAATGACTGCCGCGCGCTGTAGACGCGGCTCGAGGTCCGCGAACAGCGCCCGTTTCGCCTCGGCCTTCTCGACGATCGCCTCGACGACGAGGTCCGCCGTATCCACTTCTGCCGCCGCAAGGTCCACACGCAGACGTCGAGTCGCCGCTTCCGCCTCGCCGGGCGCGCGCAAGCGTTTGCGAAATAGCTCGCGAGCGCGCGCCAGCGCCGGCTCGACGTACTGTTGCGCGCGGTCCTGAATCGTGACATCGAGGCCTTTGAGAGTGCACCACGCCGCGATGTCGCCGCCCATCGTGCCGGCGCCGACGACATGAACGCGCCGAACGCTGTTGTCCTTCGGCGCCAAATTGCGCAGCCGTTCGCGCAGCCGGAACACGTGCACGAGATTGCGGCACGTCTGCGTGACGAGCAGCTTGCCGATCGACAGCGCCTCCGCGCGCAGCGCAACGTCGCCGCGTGCGCCGTGAGTCTCCCAAAGATCGACGATCGCGTAGGGCGCTGGGTAGTGCTCGCGCCGCGCGCGCTTGGCTGTGCTGGCGCGCGCCCGCGCAGCCAGCACCCGGCGCAACGGCATGCGATTCAGCGCCGCCAAATACCAAGGAGCGCGGCGGCGAGGAGGGCGCCGGGCGATCAAGTCCTTCGCCGTCGAACGCAGCGCCTCGCGCGCGACGACGCGATCGACGAGGCCGGCCTTCAGCGCCTCGTGCGGCGACAACGATCGTCCCGTCAACATGAGATCGAGCGCCAGCGGCGGCCCGAGCAGCTCGACCGCGCGCACCGAGCCGCCGAACCCGGGGTGGATGCCGAGCTGCACCTCCGGTAGCCCGAGCGTCCGTTCGTAGGAGTCGACGGCGATTCGATAGTCGCACGCGAGCGCGAGCTCGAGTCCGCCGCCGAGCGCAAAACCGTCGATCGCGGCAACCGTCGGCACCTCGAGCGCCGCTATACGCCCGAGCAGCGACTGACCGCGCGCAGCCATCTCGGTAGCCTGGGCCGCATCCTCGAGATGCGCAAACTCCGTGACGTCCGCTCCCAGGATGAATCCGCTGCGCTTGCCGGACTCGAAGACAAGGCCCCGCAATGTCGGCGCCTGAATCGTCGCGAGCTCGTGAGCGAGCTCTTCGAGCACTTCCGAAGACAGTGTGTTGGCCGTTGCGCCGGCCTTGTCGAGCGTCAACCAGCACACGCCATCGTCGTCGACCGTCTTACGCCAATGCTTCGAGGCCGCGGCCGGACCGCTCACGCTGCTGCCTGCCGTTTTCCGTCGATTTCGAAGTCGCAGACGAGCGGGAGGTGATCCGACAGACGCACCGGAGGTATGGCGAAGCTCGTCACGCGCACACCCTCGCCGTACAGCACGAAATCGAGCTCCTTGCGCGGCGAGCGGCTCGGGTACGACGGCAAGCTGCTCGCGTTGGCGCTTTGAAGCCTGCACGCCTTCATGAACAGGTAGATCTCATGCTCGCCCCAGAACGTATTGAAATCGCCGGCGACGATGACCGGCTTGCGCGACGCCATGACGAGATCATGCAGATGCTGCAGCTGCGTATGGCGATGACGAAACTTGAGCGATAGATGCACGAGGAAAATCGCACACTCCTCGAGCTCGAGCTCGATGATGAGACGCTTGATGCCCTTGTCGAAATAGTGAAACCGCTCGCCGTGCACGCGCGGGGCGGCGAGAAACGCGTTGCCCTGCTTCCTGAGAATAGGCAGCCGGTGGTTCAGCGAACCGGCGCCATATTTGCACTGGTAAACGGAGTAATGGCCGAGCGCGCGCGCAATGACGTCGGCTTGGTTCACATTGCGAGTTCTGATCGAGCCCGTGTCGACCTCGATCAAGCCTACGACGTCCGGATCTTGCGACTTGATGAAGTCCGTGATCCTTTGCAGATTCGGCCGATTGCCAATGAGATAGCCCACGCCCGGTAACGGCCAATGCAAGGCTGAGCCCAAGCCAAGGCCGTAGCGAATGTTGTAAAGCAGCAGCCGCATCTGCTCGTAGTCTACCGCGGCGACGCGGGAAGTACCGAAAAAGCGGGCGCCGGCGCAAGATGCGTAGTGCTTCTCGATCCGAGCCGCGTTTCGTTGCAAACGCCGTACGGCAGTAGTAGCGTCGAACCGAATCGACTTCGGAACCGAGCGATGTCTGAGAAAAATCCGATTCGACTTTACGTCACGCACGCGTTCGCCAATAACTCGGACTACCACCGCGTGTTCGAATACCTCGAGGCGCTGCCGAATTTTTTCTATCGAAACTGCAGCGTGCCTGATCACCTTCCCACGGTGCCCGGCAGGGAAGGCTTGAAGGAGGAATACCGCACGCAGATCAGGCCGGCCGAGGTCGTTGTCGTCTTGTGCTCGTTGTATATCGAGAACGAGTTTTGGACTACGTACCAGATGGACGTGGCCCAGGCGAGCAACCTGCCGCTCGTCGCGATCGAGCCATTCGGCGTCAACATCAAGGTGCCGCCCGAGGTTGGAAAGAGGGCGGCGGAGGTCGTCGGGTGGAACGAACGACTCATCATCGACGCCCTACGCCGGCAAGCACGGCACGAAGACACCGTGCGGTGGGACGTCATCGAGTTCAAGCTTTGAGCCGCACGCCATTTCATGACGCCGCAGCCGATCGTCATCGCGCACCGCGGCGCTAGCGGTTATCTACCCGAGCACACGCTCGCAGCCAAGGCGCTCGCTCACGGGATGGGCGCGGATTTTCTCGAGCAAGACGTCGTCGCCACGCGCGACTCGCAGCTAGTCGTTCTCCACGATCTTTACCTCGACGACGTCAGCGACGTAGCGCGGCGTTTTCCGGGACGCCGTCGCGGTGACGGCCGGCACTATGTCGTGGACTTCGACCTCGCGGAGTTGCGAACGCTGACGATTTTCGAGCGGCGCGCGCCAGGTACCACCGTCGCCAAGTATGCGTCGCGATTTCCCGCGGATGTTGGCTTATTCGGCGTCGCGACACTCGAAGAGGAGCTTAGGTTGGTTCGCGGCTTGAACCGATCGACGGGCCGCAGCGCGGGTGTTTATCCCGAAATCAAGGAACCGAGCTGGCACCGCCGCCACGGCATCGACCTTGCGAGGCTATTGGTGGCGGAGTTGCGCGCGTTTGGCTATTCGAACGCTGAGGACGCGGCATTCGTGCAGTGCTTCGACACCGCGGAGCTCGCGCGGCTCAAGTACGAGCTCGGTTGCCAGCTGCGCCTGATCCAGCTCGTAGGGCCCGACGCCGAATACGCGGACTTGTTGACCCCTACCGGACTGCGCGGCGTCGCGTCCTACGCGCACGGATTGGGGCCGCGCTACTCACAGCTCGTCGAGGAGGACGGGCCGCGGCGTCCAGCGCCCTCGGCGCTGACGCGACTCGCGCACGATGCCGGTCTTCGTTTGCACGCATACACTTTCAGAGGTGACGACTTGCCGGCGTATGCCCGCACGCTCGAAGAGCTCCTGGAATTCTTCATCGTAAAGGTCAGTGTGGATGGCGTGTTCTGCGATCATCCCGACGTCGCCGTGCGCGTCCGCGACGAGGCACGTAAGGTTCAATAGGCGCCCGCCCACGAGCCGCCGGGCAGCGTGGACAGCCGCGTGAAAACTGGCCTAGAGTGAAGCGAGCAAAGGAGGGTACGCCATGAGACTCGGGCTAGTGTGCCTTGGCCTTCTGGTGGCGGTCGCTGCCCACGGCCAGAGAAAGAAGGACGATACGGCTGCCGCGAAACGCGCTTGCAGCGTCGAAGAGTGTTTTTTCGAGCGCGACGTGCGCGACTTCGAAATCATCGACCAGACGCATCTGATCATCTACACCGGCTCGCAACGTTGCGCATTCCACATCGAGCTGCACGGCACGTTCTGCGACATTTCATTCGCACCGGAGCTCTACTTCAGCCGGATCGGCGAGATGCCCGACAGCCTTGCGCCCGCGCGCGGCGGAGCCCTCACAGACCCGTTCGGCCCCGTGGTATCCGACCGCGGGCGACGCGACCTCCGCATCTGCACGAACGACCTCAGTGTTCAAGTGCACGGCGGCCCATTCACGGAGTCCAGCTCGTCGAGTACTCCGCCCGACCGTTTCGGGAATCCGCGCGCCGAATGCCGCGTCTCCACGGTTGAGTCGATCACCGACGATCAGCTCGTCGAGCTGTACGTTGCGCGCGGCGTTGTCCCGCCGTTGCCCCCGATGGGCACCGGCGAAATAGAAGTCGGCGAGCAAGACGAAGCAGACGAGGAGTAGGGCGCCGCTCGACCGAGCCTGGCGCCTTGGATTAGCGTCGAGTCTCTAGCGCGAGATCGTGCAGTTCGGACGCTTGCCCGATTCTTGAGCCGCGTTGTAGTTCACGAGCGCCGGCGACAAATTCTTGATCAGCGCGTCGATACGGATTTGATCGGGCGGGTGCGTCGACAAGAACTCGGGCGGCGTCTCTCGGCCGCTCGACTGGTTGTAGGCAATCATGCCCTTCCAGAAATAAATCGCTGACCGCGGGTCGAAACCCGCCTTGGACATGTGCCCCAAGCCCACGACGTCCGACTCGATCTCTTGCTCGCGATAGAACGGTAACGCCAACGCGATGTGCAGGTATTCTCTGACCTGCACGCCGGTCGCCGCCGCGCCGATCATGCTCCAGACATCCTGGCGCGCCGCGCGCTTCATTCTGTCCATCGTGTGGCCCAGCGTCGCATGCGTAATTTCGTGACCGATGACCGCGGCCAATGCGTCCTGCGTGTCGGCGACTCTGAGGATGCCGTTGAACACCGTGATCTTGCCGTTCGGGTCGACCATGGCGTTAACCTGGTCTTCGTCGAATACGACGATCTCCCAATCAAAGGCCTCTCTTTGTTCCGGCGGGAGCTCCGCGATGACGCGGTTCGCCACGCACGCGACATAGGCCTGGACGCGTGGATCGGGCTCGAGCGGCAAATGGCGCTTCTGCTGCAGCCATTGAAGTCGCGCTTGTCGTTTAACCTCTTTCTCGGAAGCCACGAAAGCGTGAGCCACGGTGGTGGCCATTAGGGCGGCAGCTGCGGTGGCAATCACTGTCCACTGAAAGCGCTTCATCGATTCGTTCCTCGGCGATGAATCGTCAGGCTCTTAGAGTCGGCGGCGACTCTCCAGTTCGGCCAACGATAACATACGAGGCGTGCTGGACGGTGTGAACGATGACTAATCGGCGCCGCGCTGGGCGAGCCAGTGCCCATTACGGCGACCGAGCCCGAAGAGGCTCGCATCGAGCTTCAATTGCAGGAAAAAGACGCCTTCCATCGCAGGGTCGTGTTTTTTCGAGCTCGTCACGCGTTCGACGACGCTTTCGGGCATATAGGTTAGGTTCAACGCCACGCGCTTGAAGCCGAAGGTCGCTGCGGGAAGCATGCCCGGGAAAGGCTCGTTGCGGTTGACGTTTTCTCTGGTCATGAGAAAAGCCACGCCGCCGACGTCGACGTAGAAGTCGGATCCCATGCGGAATCGGCGCTTGAGGCCGCCGCCCGCCATGTAGGACAGGTTGTCCATGCTATCGGTGAAGGCGTTCGCCAAGGCGAGCTTGACCCAACGGCCCGACGAGGAGAACTCGCGCTCCAGCCCGAGGCCCCAGTTGGCCTCGTTCCAGTCGCGTGCGGCGTTCATATGGACGGCACGGCCATTCAGGACGACGTCCCAAGCGCTGTCCAATTGCGCAACGGCCGGTTGGGAAAACGAAGCAAGCAAGCCAACGAGGCAGACAGTCCATGTCGCGTGTTGCATGCGCCCGTCGAGCAAGACACATGCCACGTAATCGAAACAATGAGTTATCGAGAAGACTCGCGCGATCTGTCAATCAGGTCGACATCCAAACGGCGTTTAGAGCGTATAATGTATATTATGTCATATTAAGTATCCGCCGAGAGACAGGCGTTAGCGTCGCTGCTTGCGATACTGTCGGTCGCGGCTACAGTAACGCCCTCCCAATTACCCGTACGTCTTCAATGGCCCCTCTGGTGCGCTTCGACGCCGTCTCGGTGACTTTCGGCGAGCAGCGAGTCCTCATCGACGCCGATTTCTCGATCGAGCCCCCCGAGCGCGTTTGCGTGGTCGGCCGCAACGGCGCCGGCAAGTCGACGACGCTGAGGCTGATTACTGGCGCCCAGGAGCCCGACGACGGCGCCGTCGAGAAGCCCGCACGCCTGCGCTCGAGCTTGCTCGAGCAGAAGCTCGCGGACGAGTCGGCAGAGCTCGTTCGCCACTATGTCGCGCATGGAATGGCCGACCAGCTCGCGCGGATCGCGGAGTTCGAGCGGCTCACGGCAGCCAATCCCCACGACGGGGCCGCGTTACGGGAAATCGAAGCGCTGCAGCGCGAAATCGATGCCGGCGGCGGCTGGAACGTCGCCGTGCGCGTCAGCACGGTCATCAGTGAGCTCGGCTTGCCCCCCGAACAGCGCATGAGCGACCTGTCCGGCGGCTGGCGACGGCGTGCGGCGCTCGCTCGCGCTTTGGTCTCGAATCCGGAGCTGCTGCTCCTCGACGAGCCGACCAATCATCTCGATATCAGCACGATCGAGTGGCTCGAGGACGCAGTGCGAAATCATCCCGGCGCCGTGTTGTTCGTCACGCACGACCGCACCTTCGTCGAGCGCGTGGCAACGCGCATCGTCGATATCGATCGCGGCAAGCTGCGCAGCTGGCCCGGTGGGTACAACGATTATCTGACAAAGAAAGCGAAGAGCGACGAAGAGGAGGATCGGCAAAACGCGCTCTTCGACAAGAAGCTCGCCGAAGAGGAAATCTGGGTTCGTAAAGGCGTCAAGGCGCGCCAGACCCGCAACGAGGGACGCGTTCGCGCACTAGAAGAGCTGCGTGACGTGCGCGCCGCCCGCATCAAGCGGCCCCGCGCGGCGCGCGTGCAAATCAACGAGTCGGCCGAAGTCTCCGGGCGCAAGGTCATCGAGGTCCGCAACGTTTCGCACGGCTATGGCGGCCGACCGCTTCTCGAGGATTTTTCATTGCGCGTCATGCGCGGCGACCGGATCGGGATCATCGGCAACAACGGCGTGGGCAAGAGCACGCTGCTGAAGATTCTGCTCGGCGAGCTCGCGCCCGACTCGGGCTCCGTGAAGCTCGGCACGAACCTCGACATCGCGTACTTCGACCAGCTGCGCCGCGAGCTCGATGAGAGCAAGACCGTCGCCGAGATCGTCGGCGAAGGGCGCGACCACGTGACGATCGGAGGTCACAAGAAGCACGTCGTCGCCTATCTCACGGACTTTCTGTTCCCTGCCAAGCGGGCCACGACGCGGATAGCGGCGTTGTCGGGCGGCGAAAGGAACCGCGTGATCCTCGCGAAGCTGTTCACGCGGCCGGCCAACCTGCTCGTGCTCGACGAGCCGACGAACGATCTCGACGTCGAGACGCTGGAGGCCCTCGAGGACCGGTTGGCCGGCTACGACGGCACACTTCTCGTCGTGAGCCACGATCGATATTTCCTGGACGCCATTGTCACGAGTACGCTCGTCTTCGAAGAGGACGGCCAAGTCCGCCGCCACGCCGGCGGATACAGCGACTGGTCGACGCGCCATCGCGCACTGGCCGTCGTCGACGAGCCGACGGCAACAGCCTCCGCCGGCAGCAGAGACACGCGTGAGCGCCCCGCGCAACGCAAGCTGTCTTACAAGCTCCAGCGTGAGCTCGACGCGCTGCCGAGCGCGATCGAGGAGCTAGAAGTGCGTGTCGCCGAGCTCCAAGCAACCGCTAGCGCCGCGGACTTCTACCGCGGCGAGCAGCAAGCGGTGCAAGCGCATCTCGAAGCCCTACAGGCCTCGCAACGCGAGCTCGAAGCAGCCGTCGACCGCTGGGCAGAGCTCGAGCAACTGGCCGCCGCAGTGCAAGCGAACTAGCGCTCCGGCGGGGCGTCGTCCAGGAAGTCGAGATTCGAAGCGATGCCCACGCCGCGGTCCGCGACGAGATCGGACGCGCGCTGGACGGCCCCGGCCCCGAATCTCGCCGAGACGCGATCGAGCGTGGTCTCGAGGAGCCGTGCTCGCCCGCCTTTCCCGGCGTCGATTGCGAGCGCGAGCTGCGCATCGTCACCCTGCTCTGTCAAGTCGTAACCCCCGAGCCCGACGAGGCGGAACGGGCCTTCCTGCTCGATCCCATCGAGCAACGACGTGGCCGTCGAATAGATCTCGGCGGCGACGTCCGTCGGCGCTTTGAAAGCCCGCTGCCGCGTCAGAATCCGGAAGTCGGTGCGCTTGAGCTTGACGCGCACTCCGCCGGCACGCAGCGACCTTCGCCGCAACCGCTGAGCAACGGTCTCGGCCGCACTGCGCAGATACGCTTCGATCTCCTTGCGCGAGGCGACGTCCACGCTCAGGGTCCGCTCCGAGCTCAACCCACGCGACTCGCGCGAAGCAACAACCGCGCGAAAGTCATCGGCGTGCGCGAGTGCGATGAATCGGTGTCCGAGCGCACCGAAGGAACTCTCGAGCAAGCGCGGATCGCACGACGCGACGTCGCCGATCGTGTGCAGCCCCAGAGCCTCGAGCCGCGCCGCAGTCTTCGGCCCCGCTCCCCAGAGATTCTTAACGGGCTGCGGCTCGAGCCACGCCCGCGCTTCGTCGGGCGGCACGATCGTGAGACCGTCGGGTTTGTTATGACCGCTCGCGACCTTCGCGACGTACTTGGTGCCCGAGATCCCGACCGACGCCGTGAGCCCTCCCGTCGCGTCGCGAACGGCGGCCTTGACCCTGCGCCCGATCGCCTCGGGCGAGCCGAACAGCTTGTCGCTGCCCGTCATGTCGAGGAACGCCTCGTCGAGGCTCAGCGCCTCCACGTCCGGCGAGAAATCGCCGAAAAGATCCATGATGATCTTCGATACCTGTTGATAGCGCTCGAAGCGCGGCGGCACGATCAGCGCTTGCGGACACAAGCGGCGTGCGCGCGCGATCGGCATGGCGCTGCCGACGCCGAACGGCCGTGCTTCGTAGCTCGCCGTGAGCACCACGCCGCGCTCACTGTTCGGCCCGACGATCAGCGGGCGCCCGCGCAACGTAGGGTCGTCGAGCTGCTCGATCGAAGCATAAAACGCGTCCATGTCCGCGTGGGCAATCACGCGCGCCCACGAAGCGCTCATGCGGACGTCCTCTCGCCGCGCAGCCGCTCGAGCTCATCGATGGACTTCGGCCAATCGCGTTTCAGCAGCCTCGACAAGGACCGGTCTGCGAGTAGCTTGCCATTCGTCTGGCAGCGCGGACAGTAGTTCGTCTCGTTGTCCGCGTACCGAATCCTCTGCACCTTCGTGCCGCACACGGGACACGGTTTCCCGTAGCGCCCATGCACGGCCATCTCCTCGTGAAACGCCGTAACCTTGCTCGGGAACTCGCCGCCTGTTTGTGCACGCAAGCGCTGCGTCCACTCGGCGAGCACCTCGAGCGTCGCTCGATGCAGTCGTGCGCCCTGCTCGTCCGATAATCGCGACGTGAGCATCACGGGAGACAACCGCGCACGGTGCAGTATTTCGTCGGAGTAGGCATTGCCGATGCCGCTCAAGAGATGCGGATCGGTGAGCGCGCGCTTCAACGTGTGATTACCGCTGCGCAGCGCAGCGAGAAACTCCGCCGCCCCGGATGCTGCGATCTCGAGCCCGCCTGGGTCGTGCTCCGCGAGACGCCCGGCGCCGCGCACGACGTACAGCGACGCGCGTTTCTTCGTGCCCGCCTCCGTGAGCACGAGCACACCCGACTCGAACTGCAGGACAAGAGCGATGAGCTTCGTGGGCTTGTCGGGCCACGTCGGCCGCCATTGGAAGCGGCCTGCGATCATCAAGTGGATCACGAACCAAAGGTCAGATTCGAAACCGATCGCGATCCGCTTGCCGAGCCGTCGAAGATCCACGACGCGCAACCCGACCGCCGAGTCGATCGGCGTGTCGACGCTGCGCAGCAAGAACGGCGAGACGACGCGAACGCGCTCTAGCGCGCGGCCGTGGATCCGCTCACGCAGCGCGTCCAGATAAACCGTGATGTCCGGCAACTCCGGCATGCGCTCATTGGACCACCTGATCGATGACGAGCGCCACCGTCTCCGGGTCACCGGGGCGAACGATCGCCGAGGCCTGCCAGTCCCCGGGTTGCGCCGTTGGCTGGCCCGAACGCGAGAGCCGCGCGACGACCGTGATCTGCGGATACGCGGAGAGCGACCGGCCCTGGATCATGCTGTTCGCATCGCTCAAAGAGAATTCGCCGGGCAGCGCGCTCGGCGGTTGCCGGATGACTGCGATCGGCGGCGTGCCTTCGGCCTCACGCGCAATGATGAACAATTGCGCAGCAGGCCCGAGGTCGGACAACGACAGCTCGGGCGCCAGCGTGACGCTGAGCTTGATCTCCGGGCCGATGGGCACAGGCGCGCTCGCGGCGCCTTCGGAAATCCCGCCGCCATCGAGCGCCGCGAGCTGAGTTTGCACGACGCGAGCGACGTCCTCGGGTGGATTCAGCGCGAGCAATCTCGTCCAGCGCGTGCGTACGGCGTCGTCGAGCCCGAGCTCGAGCGCGACGAGGCCGCCGTACCAGAGCGCTTTCGGGTCGCCGGGATTTGCTTCGAGCACCTCCTCGACGAGGCGGCCCGCCTCACCCGTCACCGTCGAGCGATCCGCGAGAATCTGAGCCTCGGCATACGCGAGCTTGAGCTCGTCGTCGGGCTGCCGTGTTAGCGCCCACACGCGCTGATAGGCAGCTCTGCCTTCGACGTAACGGCCGAGCTGCATGTTGCTCGCCGCCAAGAGCCGCCAACCCTCGAGGTCGTTCGGATTGCCCTCGAGATGCCGCTCGAGCTGCTCGAGCAACGCGCTCTCGCGGCTCACGCGCGTCGCGAGCTCCGCGTCCCAGTTGCTGACGTACAAGTACAGTCCCATCGCGAACGGTGCGATCAGCACCGAAGCGACGACGCCGGGGAGCGACCAGCGGCCGCCGCGTTTCCGATGCCGCCAGATCGGGACGAGCAGGATCAGAATCGCGACCCCGCACAACAGAGCCGCGACGGTCCAAAAGGTGGCGGTCACGGCGCCAGCTCCTCGTCGAGCGGCTGATGGCTCCGGGCAACGAGGATCCGCCAGAACACGAATGCGCCCAGCGCCAGGAGCAAGAACGGCGCGGCCCAGACCGCGAACGTCGTCGGCGTCATGCGCGGTCTATACAGCACGAACTCGCCGTAGCGCGACGACAGAAACGTTTTGACCTCGTCATCCGATGCGCCCTCGCCGATGAGCCGCCGGACTTCGCGGCGCAGATCCGCGGCCACCGGCGCATCGGACTCCGCGATGCTTTCGTTCAAGCACTTCGGGCAGCGAATCTCGCGAGTCAGCGCGCGATACCGCTCGTTGAGCACGGGGTCGTCGAACCCCTCTTGAGCACCGGCCAGCGAAGCGCAGCCGGCGAACGCGAGCCACGCCGACAACATCCACGTGAGCGCTTTCATGAGCCGCCGACGGCTGTCAGAAACGGGCAGTCGGCGGGGCCGCAGTGCTCCCGCAGCAGCGGCAGGAAATCGCGCTCCCAGACCCGCTGTGTCAGCGGCGAGATGTGCTTGTGCAGAATCGTCCCGTCGCTGCCGACGAGAAACGTCTCGGGCGCTCCCGTGACTCCCCAATCGATCGCAGCGATGCCCTCGGGATCGAACCCCGAGGCGACGTACGGATTTCCGAGCCGGGCGAGCCACTCGATTGCCGCGGCTCGATCGTCCTTGACGTTCAATCCGTAGATCGGCAGCCCTGCCCTTGCGAGCTCGAGCAAGTACGCGTGCTCGTGGCGGCATTCGACGCACCACGTTCCCCAGACGTTGACGAGCGACACGCGGCCCGCCAGCGTATCGGTGCTCACGACGGCTTGCGGATCGGTCACGCTCGGCAGTGAGAAAGTCGGCACGGGCTTACCGACGAGCGCCGATGGGACCTGATTTGGGTTCATGCCCAGCCCGACGAAGAAGAAGGCTGCGATGACGACGAAGATTGCGAGCGGAGCAACATAACGCCACATACTAAGCCGCTCCCGCCGCCGGTTGGGCCCGCGCAGGCTCAGTCTGGCGTGCCGCGGCGCGGTAGCGCCTGTCGGTGACAGCGACGAGCCCGCCGAGCGCCATCAGAGCGACACCGAGCCAGAGCAGACTTATCAGCGGCTTCACGCGCAGCCGAAGGCTCCAGGCGTTGTCGCCGAGCGGCTCGCCGAGCGCTACGAAGACGTCGCGCAGGATGTTCGTGTCGATGGCCGCTTCCGTCATCGGCTCTCGCTGCACTTGATAGATGCGGATCTGCGGCGTCAACACCGCGATGAGCCCATCCGCGTCGCTGAGCTCGAACTCGGCTTCGTCGGCGACGAAGTTCGGACCTTGAACGTGCGGACCTCGTTGAACAGGAACTCATAACCGCCGGCCTCGATTCTGTCGCCGGGCCTGGCGCTGAAGTCGCGCTCGTAATTGTACGCGGACGTGACCGTGGCGCCGAGCATGAAAATGCCGACGCCGAAATGCGCGAGAAACATGCCGATCTGGCCGCGCGTCAGCGGCGCTCCGGTGCGAAACACGAGCCGCCTGACGGGATCGAGCAGCGAGCTCGCGCATACCCAGAGCGCGATCGAGATCGCGAGCACCGTCAGCACGGACGGTGCTTCGAAAAACACGAACGGCGTCACGACGCCGATCGCGATGGCCGCGAGCGCCGGCACGCGGAGGCGACGGAGCAACGCGTTGCCCGGCATCATGCGCCAGCCCGTGTGCATGCCAACGCCGACCAACGCCACGAGCGGTATCGCCGGCAGCAGGAACATCAACTTGAAGTACGGCGGCCCGACGGAAATCTTGCCGAGCCCGAGCGCTTCGATGATCAGCGGCGCCAATGTGCCGAGCAGCACGACGCCTGCCGCGATCACCAATAGAACGTTGTTGGCGAGAAGGAACGTCTCGCGCGACACGGCCTTGAAGCCGCCTTCGGCCTCGAGGTTGCGCGCTCGCGCAGCATACAGCGCCAGCGCGCCGCCCGAGAAAAAAGCCAGCAGACCCAGAATGAACATTCCGCGCGTCGGGTCCGATGCGAACGCGTGCACCGAGATCAGAACGCCGGCGCGCGTCAGGAACGTGCCGAGCAAGCTCAACGAGAATGCCGCGATGGCGAGCAGCACCGTCCAGCTCTTGAACAGCCCGCGCCGCTCCGTCACGGCGAGCGAGTGCACCAACGCCGTCGCCATGAGCCACGGCATGAACGAGGAGTTCTCGACGGGATCCCAGAACCACCAGCCGCCCCAGCCGAGCTCGTAGTAGGCCCACCAGCTACCGATCGTGATACCGGCGGTCAGGAAGAGCCAGGCGACGAGCGTCCACGGCCGCGTCCATCGCGCCCAGTCTTTGTCGAGGCGGCCCGTCAGGAGCGCGGCGACGGCGAACGCGAATGGCACGGCCATGCCGACGTAGCCGACGTAGAGCGTCGGCGGATGGAATGATCATGCCGGGATCCTGCAGCAACGGATTCAGGTCGTTGCCGTTCGCAGGCGCCGGAATGAGCCGCGTGAAGGGATTCGATGTGATCAGCGCGAACGCGATCATGCCGGCGCTGACGATGCCGAGCACACCGAGCACGCGGCTCGCGAACTCTTGCGGCTGCGAGCGGCTGCCCGCCGCGACGGCCATCGTCCACACCGCGAGCACGGCGATCCAGAGCAGCATCGAGCCCTCGTGCCCGCCCCACGCCGCAGTCGCCTTGTAGAAGGCGGGCAACGCGGAGCTCGAATGCTGCGCGACGAACAGAACGCTGAAGTCGTCGCTCAAAAACGCATACTCGAGAGCGCCGAACGCGATTGCGACGAAAACGAACTGGCCTGCCGCCGCGGGGCGCGCGAGAGCCATCCAGTCAGCGCGACCGAGCGCGGCGCCGAGCAATCGGCACCGTGCCTGCACGAGCGCAAGACACAGCGCGAGCGCCAGCGCGAGTTGACCGAATTCCGGGATCATTGATCCTGCGCCTCTCGCGCCTCCTCGAGCGCTTCGGCGACCTCCGGCGGCATGTAGTTCTCGTCGTGCTTGGCCAACACTTCCTCGCCGATGAACTCGCCGTCGTCGTTGAGCCTTCCGATGACGACTGCGCCGGCGCCTTCACGAAAGAGATCGGGAAGCACGCGGTTGTATTTGACGGGGACCGAGTGGACGTTGTCCGTCACGACGAAGCTGACGTTCAGGGTGCCGGGCTCGCGTTTCAGGCTGCCGGCGAGCACCATGCCGCCGAGCCGGAACGTGCGCTTCGGCGCTTCGCCAGCCGCAATCTGAGTCGGGCTGAAGAAGTACAGCAGGTTCTCCTGCAGCGCCCGATAGGTCAGGAAACCGGCGAGCGTGATGCCGGCTAGCACCACGACGATGAACAGCTTTCGTTGCGTTCTGGACTTCATTGCAGCCGTCGCACTGTAGGTTGTTTCCGCGGGACTTCAGCCTGAGTGGCGAGCTCTTGCGCTCGCTGTAGTGCGGCTCGGAGCTTTGCACGCGCGAGCCACATGTTGAGGATCAATACAGCCAGTGTAATGCCGTAGGCGGACCAAACGTAAGCGCCGTGGCCGCTCATCGAGAAGAATTCACTCATCGTGCGCCCTCGCCGACCAGCTCGCGGATCCAGCGCGCGTCTGCCTTCGCGCTCGAGGATCTCGGCCTGCAGCCGCCTCAGCAGCAGCCAATAGAAGGTCAGCGTGAACGCAGCGAACATGATCAAGAAGGGAATCAGCATGTCGGTCGTCATCGCGGGACCACCCTCGCTCAAGAGCGTCGAGGTCTGATGCAGCGAGTTCCACCACTCGACGGAGTAGTGAACGATCAGGCACGTTGACGACGCCAACGACGGCAAGGATGGCCGTCACTCGATCCGCCTTGTCGCGATCGTCGAAAGCGCCGCGCAGCGCGAGATAGCCCAGGAACAAGAACAGCAGCAGCGCCTCGAACATGATGCGTGGATCGCCCCATTGCCAGTAGGTTCCCCACGTGGGCCGTCCCCACAATGCCCCCGTGCACAACGCGCAGAAAGTGAACCACGCGCCGATCGGCGCCGCGCTGACCGCTGCCGCATGCGCAATCTTCACGCGCCACACGTAGCCGACTCCGGCCGCGACCGCCATCACGACATAGGCCATCATTCCGACGTAGGCCGTCTGCGGGTGTATATAGAGAATGCGGTAGCCGACTCACCCTGCTGATAATCCGGCGGGAGCGATAACGAGCCCCCAGAAACCGTACCGACGGCGAGCAAAATGCGCACCGAGGCCGCCGAGCCACGGGCTCAACCGTTCGGCCAGACGATAGACGTACGGCGGCGAGCCGAGCTGGTGGAACCAACGCGGTAGTTTCATCGTCAGTATTCCTATTCGAGCCCGACTTTCACGGCCGCTGCGATCGCGAGCGGGCCGAGCGAAACGGCGAGCACAGCCAGCGCCGCCAACAACAGCAACGGCGCCGCAGTGGGCTCGCCGTTGATGCCGAGATCGGTCGCACGCGTGCCGAAGATCAGCAGCGGGCCCGTCAGAGGCAACACGAGCAATCCGACGATCGAACCGCCGCGGCGCAAGCTCACAGTCAGTGCCGCACCGAGCGCCGACGAATACGCTCAGTGTCGGTGTTGCGAGCAGCAGGGCCAGCGCAAGCGTCGGCAACGCGGCCAGAGGAATGTTGTACGACAACGCCGTCAGCGGCACGAGACAAATCAGCGGCACGAGCGTAACGAGCGCGTGGGCCGTCGAGCTTCGCGAGCACGGTGAGCTGTCATCGGCACAGGGCTCAGCAGGAGCTGCTCGAAGCTGCCGTCGTCGGCATCGCTGCGAAACAACCCATCCAACGCGAGCAGCGACGACAACAGCGCCGCAACCCACAGCACGCCCGTGCCGACCTCGCGCAGTTGCGACGTCGTCGGCGACAACGCCAGCGGAAACAAGGTCACGACGATGATGAAGAAGATCAGCGGATGAGCAAGCTCGCTCCAGCGCCGAAACGCGACGCGTAGATCGCGCGCGAGCACTGACATTGAATGCGCTCATCACAGCTCGATCACCAACGCGCCAGGCATCGCAAATCGTCGGGCTGGTGCGTTGCGATCACGGCGACGCCTCCGTCGGCGAGATGGCGACGCGTCCATTCGACGAGCAATGCTCGGCCCTCGCCGTCGAGATTCGTCGTAGGCTCGTCGAGCAACCAGAGCTTGGCTCCCTGAAGATTCAGCATCGCAAGCGCCACGCGGCGGCGTTGACCCGCGGACAAGTAGCGCGCACGCATATGAGCGGCCTTGTCGAACTTCAGTTCCGCGAGGACGCGGTCGAACTTCGAGTCGTGGCCCCAAACGGCCGCGTGAAAACGCAGATTCTCGGCGACCGTCAAATCGCGCTTCAGAGCCTCGAAGTGACCTCGATAGGCGACCTCACCGCGCTGCTCGCTCGCGAGCTCGCTGACGACAACACCTTTCCAGGTGACGCTGCCGGCGGTCGGAAGCCCGAGGCCCGCGAGTATCCGCAGCAATGTCGTCTTGCCCGAACCGTTCGCACCGACCAACAGCGCGAGCTGCTCGGCACCGAGATCGAAATGCAGCTGCTCGAAGAGGCAACGTTCGCCGCGCCATACGGCCAGCGCTCGTCCCTGCAGCAACGCGCGATCCGTCATGAACAGGAGGCCAAACCACGTAGAGCGGCGGATTGTGCCCGACACCGTCGTTTTTGCAACCGACGGCCCCCATTTTTGTCGTTCTAGAACAATGATCTAAACGCGCTTTTGCTTACCGGCGCTCAGCTACGGATTGTGGCGAACGCGCGTCGTCGCGTCAGAAATCTCCATCAATCCAGCCGTTTACATAACATTCATGATCGCATAGACTCCGCACCAGCCGTAATAAAAACACTTATCAATCCTCGATAACTATTTGTAAAAATAAGGGAAACGGCTGATGGGAGAAGCGCGTAGGCTGGTCTCTCCCGCGAGAGTGTTCGCGCGACCAACGGCGGACGAAATTTGGCTCGGGGCGTCCCAACGGGAGGCCCTGAGCCAGCTTTGTTCTCCGGCGCAGGTGCGCGTGCTCGTCGGACCTCCGTCGAGCGGCAAGACGACACTGCTGCAGCATCTGCCCACGCAGCTCGACGCGAGCCGCGTCGTGCTTCACTGCCGAGGATCCAAGAACGACGCGTCTGCGGTTCTTGCGAGCTTGCTGTTGAGCGCAGATCTCGCGCCGTGGGATTTATCGCAGGTCGAGCAGCGCAATCTGCTCACGGTCTTCGTGCAGCAACGCCATTCGCAGAAGCGGCGCGTGCTGCTACTGATCGACGACGCTCACGATTTCGGAGCCGGAGCGCTCGAGGAGCTCGAGCGGCTTCTGGCTTTCAAGATCGACAAGAGGTCCGCGGTCGAGCTATTGGTTGCAGGCGCTCCCGCTGTCGCCAAGTATTGGGAAGACGCGCGAGACCGCAACGCAGCGGGCATCGTGCTCGTCCATCGCCTCACCGCCGCGCCGCCCGAGGATTTGACGGGCTACCTCGGCTGGCGGCTCGGCCGCTTCGATCTGCAAGACTTCATGACGCCGATGGCTCTGCAGATGATCGCGCGCTTGAGCGGCGGCCGTTATGCGGCAGCAGACGTGCTTGGCCAGATGTCACTGCTGTTGCTGCGCCAGCTGAAGTTGGAGCGAGCTGACGCGCGCGTCGTTCGACAAGCCGTCGCGGCGCTCGTGGCGAGGCAAACCGCCAAGCTCGAAGCGACTCGGCCGTCCAATGCGCCGCCGCAGGGGCAAATCGTCGTCAGCCGCAGCGGCAAGGTCGTCACACGCATTGCGCTACGGCAACGCACGCTGATCGGCCGCAGTGAGCATAACGACGTCTGCCTGCCGAGCCCCTACCTGAGCCGCCACCATGCCGTGATCGTCGGTACGCCTGAGGGCTACTACATCGTGGATCTCAATAGCGTGAACGGCGTTATGCTGAATGGCCAGAGGGTCGAGCGCGCCGTTCTATGCGACGAGGACGTCCTCAGGATAGGCCCGTTTCGGCTGAAGGTCCACATGCCGGAGTCGCTGATGCAGGCGAACCCGTTCCCGGACCAGGCGTCGCTCAGCGACACGGCTGTAATGCACCAGCAGACCGAGGAGAGCACGGCGGTCTGGCGCATCAAATGACAATGTGGAACCGCGGTTGGGATCCGTTCGAGGTTTGGCGTACCCGCGTGCTTCAGCCGCGGCTCGCCGAGGCACGTGCCGAAAACGCCGGCGCCGCCGGCAGTCGTCCCGCTCTTCCGTCGCTAGTCGGCTAGTGCACAGCTTCGCCCGGTGTGGGGCGACGGCTGTGTACGCACCTTCGATGCGCGTCAGCTGGCCGTTGACCGCATAGCCATTTCCTAGCCAAGGCCTGGGTCTAAGGCTTCATCGGCCTGATCCTGCTCGTTCATGACAGCAGAATCAGTCAGTGACCCAACCTGCTGCTCAATGAACTCATTGCTCTTGGCATGGAACCTAATCGGGGCGCCATACGTGTAGTCCATGTGACATGACATATTACGGACACGCGTACATGCGTTGCGACGTTAATCAGAGTCGGGGGCGATGAGTCTGGCCGCGCCGTTGATTACCGATAGGGAACCGCTGTTTGGGCTTCTCGAGTCGTGGATTCGATGGCGCTACGGCGAGGTTCACGGGACGGCATTCGTAGCAGTTTCGGCCCCTAAGCAGCTGCCCTCAGCCGTCGGACGGTGGGCGATGAAGCATCGCGACGCCGTGTGGCAGCTGATTTGGTTCGAGAGTAATGCCGTGCTGTGCGGGTTGGCGCCGTCGGACCCATATACCGATACGGACCAATTTGCCGTCGTTCAGCACAGCAGCCGAGGTGTTACGACAGAGGCCGTCTTCGCTTGGATGGACGACGGCTCGTGGCACGAACTACCTTAGCAGCGCCGTAAAGAAGGGGTGCTTTCCGCGGTCGCTATCGGGCGGATCGGAAGCGGTTGATTTATATATGGTGCCCGGGCCCGGATTTGAACCGGGATGGCCTTTCGGCCGGCGGATTTTAAGTCCGCTGCGTCTACCCTTCCGCCACCCGGGCGTACGGCAGAGGTGTCGCATTGGACGCTAGGAGCGACTGCGAAAGATACCCTGCCTGGGGTCGGCCGATCACGACGGATTATATAGGAGTAAATCTTCGCCTCGCCGATCGGGGCAAGGCGTCGAGGTCGCGACGCACGATGCGCTCGCCGGTCACCGACGCAGTACCGCTCCGCGCGAGTACGGGCGCGATCGTAGCGCGCTATTCGGTCGTAGCTCCATCGAAGTGCTCATCGTCAGCGGCCGCATCGCTTTTCGTTCGATGAATGACGGCGTCGCGATGCTCTGGAGGACCGTAAAGCGTGTACAGCTTCAGTGGCATTGAGCCGGAATTGATCACGTTGTGTCGCGCGCCCGCCGGCACGATCACCGCGAAGTCGTCCTGGACCTCGTGGCGGCGCCCGTCTATCACGATCACGCCTTTCCCTTCTTCGATACGGAAAAACTGATCGCGGTCATCGTGAGTCTCCTCGCCAATATCCTCGCCGGGTTGCAGCGTCATCAGCACGAGCTGCATATTGGATCCCGTATAGAGAACGCGCCGAAAGTACGTGTTGCGCAGTGTGGCCGTTTGGATGTCGTCGACATATCCCTTCATGGAACTGCTCCTCCGCTCGTTGTCAGGCGCAAGTCCGCGTCGAGCAGCGCGTCGGGCGCCGTGGCCGAAGAAGATCGCAGGTGCGGTACGTTGCATCTCTTCGCAGAGCTCGTTCACCGATTCTACGCTTCGAGAACGGCGCGCACCGTCACCTGCGCAGCACCGTGGCCGGCAGAACTCGAGCGCACTGTGGCCGATTCGCGAACCCGATCAACGCCGTAGCAAAAATCCCGCCTTCAACGGACGCTTGCTAACAGGGACCGGCGCCCGAGACTACAATGTCTTTCCGAGGCGGTCTCACCGAATTTCGATTCACGCAGCGAGGCACGCGATGAAGAAAGTTCTTGCCACGCACAGCGCGCCCAGCCGGCACTGGGTGGGGAACGGCTTCCCGGTGCACGGGATGTTCGACTACAACGGTACGGACGTGCAGCAGCGCAGCCCGTTCCTATTGCTCGATTACGCGGCGCCCACCCATTTCGATCCCACCTCGCTGCGGCGTGGCGTCGGCGAGCACCCGCATCGCGGCTTCGAGACCGTTACCATCGTCTACGACGGCGAAGTCGAGCACCGCGATTCCACGGGCAATGGCGGCGTCATCGGTCCCGGCGACGTGCAGTGGATGACCGCCGCGAGCGGCATTTTGCACGAGGAATTCCATTCGCCCGCCTATGGCGAACGCGGTGGACCGTTCGAGATGGCGCAGCTGTGGGTGAACCTGCCGGCCGCGGGCAAAATGGCGAAGCCGGCTTACCAGGGCATCACAGACGCGCAGATCCCATCGGTTCCGCTCGCCGACAAGGGCGGCCGAGTGCGGGTGATTGCGGGCAATTTCGAGGGGCACAACGGACCGGCTCGCACGTTCTCGCCGATGAACGTCTGGGACGTCCGGCTCAATGCCGGCAAGGGTCTCCAGGCATCGCAGAAAGAGGGCTGGACAGTGCTGGTCATCGTGCTGGCAGGCACCGTGCTGATGAACGACACGGTGCTGCGCGAGAAGCAGATGGCAACGCTGTCGACCCTAGGCACCGACGTGAACATCGAAGCCAACAACGACGCCAAGCTGCTGCTGCTGGCCGGCGAACCCATCGACGAGCCCGTGGTAGGTTATGGCCCGTTCGTGATGAACACCCGAGCAGAGATCGCGCAGGCGATCGCCGACTTCAACAGCGGCAAGTTCGGCCAGATGCAGTAGCCCGCTAGCCTCGCTGCGGTGCGCACTTCAGGCTCTAGCCTGGCGTGCCCGCAGCTTCAGGCTGGAACGGGACTTCCACTATTCGGTAGGTCTGCTTTTTGCCGCTCGGCAGTTCCCAGTCGATCGTTTGACCTACGCGCATCCCGAGCAGCGCCGCCCCTACTGGGACCAGGACGGAGATCTTGCCTGCGTCGATATCGGCGCTTCCTGGATACACGAGCGTAACCTCGCGCTGCTCCCCCGTGGTCTCGTTCTTGAAGACCACCCGGGAATTCATAGTGACGACGTCGCTCGGGATTTTTTCACGCGGCAGCACCTGTGCGCGCAGTAGTTCGCTTTCCAGCTTTTCTGCACTCTTTCCGCGTTGCGCGTCGACGAGCTTGAGAAGCCGGTCCAGGTCGTCTTGCGTGAGGTAAATTTGAGGTAGATCGGCCATGGAATGCTCCATCATTACTTTCGGTCATCCGTATCGCGATCATAACCGCAGCTGCGCCCGCGAGACCCACGGCTTTCGTCCAGGAATGGCCACGGTGCTGTAGGCTCTCGGCCGGCGACACACTCGAGAATACACAGTGGAACTCAGGCATCTACGCTACTTCGTTGCGGTCGCCGAAGAGCTCAGCTTCACGCGCGCGGCGGCACGGCTTCGCACCGCTCAGCCGTCGCTGAGCCAACAGATACGCCAGCTCGAAAAATCGGTCGGCGTGAAACTCCTCGACCGTAGCCGGCAGCACGTCGCGCTGACCAACGCCGGGCGCACCTTCCTTCAGCAGGCGAAAGATATTCTCGCGCGTGTCGAGCACGCCGGGCGGCTCGCGAAGCAGGCTGCCGATGGACGCGCGGGCGAGCTGTCGGTCGGCACGTTTCCATCGGCGGACGTGCGCATCCTGCCCGCGCTGCGGCCTCTCGTGGCCCAGCATATGCCCGACCTTCGCCTGATCCTGCACAGCAAGTACGCGGTCGACCCGATTGCGGGCCTTCACTCGGGGTCCCTCGACGTGGCTTTCGTGCGGGGGCCGCTCGACGTCGATGGCCTCGAAGCCGTGGAGATCCTGCGCGAGCAGATCGTCATCGTGCTGCCGTCGCATCATGCGCTCGCTCGCCGCAAAGCAATTCCCGTGAAGAGCCTCGACGATCTGCCATGCATCACGATGGAACGCCGGTTGTCGCCGCCGCTCCACGATGCCGCCGCGACTTTGTATCGCGAGGCGAAAATCCGCATGCATGCCGTCTCGAGCGCCGACAACGTGCTCGGCCACCTCAAGCTCGTGCAAGAGGGGCTTGGCTTCGCCTTGCTACCCGATTCGATCAGCGCATTGCTGCCGCCCGGGGTCACTTTCCGGCCGCTCGACTGCGATCCTGTGCCGACCGTATCGCTGCTTGTCGCCTGGAAAGCCAGCAATTCCTCCAGGCTCGTCCGCGAGCTCGTCGACCTCGCGGGCCGCTGTGGCAGCGCCCCGAGAGACGCGCCACGTCTTACGCGCAAGACGAAGAAGTCTTAGCCCACAGCTCTGCACCTCAGTAGACTGCGGCTACCGCAGCCATGAACCGCACAGCCGAAGCAGACAGCGAGGCCGGACCGTTGTCCGGACTGACGGTGCTCGACCTAACGCTGGCGTTGGCGGGACCGTTTGCTACGTTTCTTCTGGCCGGCCTCGGCGCCCGCGTCATCAAGATCGAGAACCCCGCGTCGCCCGATCACTGCCGCGAAAACGCGCCGTTCATCGGGCGTAACGGCGTCTCGCTCGGTCGCTCGGCGCCCGATGACGTTTCTGCCGCAGCTTTGAACCGCTTACGCGGCAAATATGCGGTTACGCTCAACCTGAAGCAGCCGGGATCGCGTGAGGTGTTCGCGGATTTGGTGCGGATAGCGGATGTCGTGGTCGAGAACTTCGCGCCTGGCACGCTGGATCGGCTCGGCATCGGTTACGAGTTCTCGCGGGCCTGCAATCGGCGCATCGTCTACTGTTCTATATCCGGATATGGCGCCGATCACTCGACAACGGGATCCGGCAAAGCCATGGACAGCATCGTCCAGGCGCTGAGCGGGCTCATGATGACGTCGGGTGCGCCCGATGATCCGCCGGTCCGCGTCGGTGTGCCGTTCGCTGATCTGTGTGCGCCGGTCTTTGCGGTCGTGGGCATTCTTGCGGCGCTTCGGCAGCGCGATGTGACTGGGTTCGGCCGGCACGTCGACGTCTCGATGCTCGGTGTGTTGACGTCGCTCGTCGCTGCGGAGCCCTTCGACCTTCTCGAGGCGTGCGGCGTCGCGCAGCGCACGGGACGCATGGTGCCGCGCCTCACGCCATTCGGCGTTTACGAGTCGGCCGACGGCCATCTCGCAATTTGCGCCCCGACCGACCAGTTCGCGCGCGGCGTTTTCCAAGCCATCGAGCGCCCCGATCTCGAGCACGATCCGCGCTTCGCGACGCGCGACGCGCGAGTCGCGAACAAAGAGGCCATTAACCGCGAAATCGAAACCTTCACGCGGAGCCGGCCGACGGCCGAGCTCGTGCAGCTGTTCGAGCAGCGCGGCGTTCCTGCGGCGCCGGTACGAAAGCCGGCCGATGCCGTGCGCGATCCGCGCGTGCTTGCGCGCGGCGAAACTGTGCAGATCGAGCATCCGGAGCTCGGGCGCGTCGCGGACCTGATCGGGCCCGGCGTGCCGATTCGGTTTGCCGGAATGGCAGCGGGTGCGGTGCGGCCGGCCCCGGCGGTCGGGCAAGACAACGCGCTCGTGTATGGGAACTGGCTTGGCTACACGACCGACGCGATCGAGCGGTTGCGCGCTGCCGGGAACATTTGAGGCGACCAATTGAGCGCGAACGCCATTCATGAGCTTCGTGCGGCATTCGAAGAGCCGTTTTGGCAGCTCGGCCGCGACGCGGCTCGGGATCGGAAGGCGGTCGTCATGTCGTGGCCGTCCGTTCCCGTGGAGCTCGTGCGCGCGACAGGGTTTTTGCCGGTTTTTGCACGAGGCCGCAGCACGCCGACACCCGCGGCGGACCGCGTGCTCGAGCGCGATCTTTTCCCCGCCCGGCTACGGCAGCTCGTGGAGGCCGCGTTGACCGAGCGCTTAGCAAACGTGGCTGCCATCGTGCTGCCTCGCAGCTCCGATCCCGACTACAAATGTTTTCTGTATCTGCGCGAGCTCGCGCGGCGCGGCATCGCGGCGGACCTGCCGCCGATCATGCTGTTCGATTTGTTGCAGTCGGACGATGCGGGTGCGCGCGCATATAACGCTGACCGAGCGCGCGACCTGTCGGCGCGGCTCGCAAGTCTCGAGGGTGGGCAGCATCGAGCGGACGACCTGCGCGCTGCGATCATCAGCGCCAATCGTGCGCGCGCCGCAGGCAGGCACCTTCACGCGCTGCGCAAGGGTCCACCGCGAATCGCTGGCACCGACGCATTGCCATTGCTCGGCGCGTTCTGGCAGCTCCAGCCCGAGCGTTATGCAGCGCTCGCAGATGCGGCAGCGGACACGCTGGCCGGCCGCGTGCCTCTTGATGGGCGGCGCGTGCTCGTGGCCGGCGTGCCTGTCGATGCCCCGGAGGTCCATGCAGCGATCGAAGCCGAGGGCGGCGTCGTCGTTGCGGAGCTGAGCCCGTTCGGCGCCTGCGGCACAAGCTCTGACGTCGAGATCGAAGATGACCCATTCAGCTCGCTCGCAAATCACTATGGCCGCGAGTCGATCGGAGCGCGACTGCCGGTCGGCATCCTGATGCACAAGCTCGACAACCTGCTCGGCGCGGCCGCAGCCGTCGTCCTCTCGCAGCCGCCGCACGACGCGAGCTTCGGCTGGGACTATCCGCGCGTGCGCGACCTGCTCGCTCGCCACTCGATTCCGCACACCGTGCTCAGCGGCGATCCTGCGCTCGGTGCGACCGCAGCGGATCGCGAGCGCATCCGCTCGCTGCTCGCTACCGCCTCTGCTCGGCCGGCGCTCCACTGTGGCTGAGAAGCAGCTCCAGTCGACGCTCGCGGCGGCGGCATTCCAGAAGCAGTGGTTCGGCGATTTGCGTCGGCGCGTCTTCGACGAGCGTCGACCGTACGCGCTGATCCAGGCCGACGTGCCGTTCGAGCTGTTCGACCTGCTCGAGATCCCGGCCGTCAGCAATCAATGGTGGTCGTCGCTCGTGGCCGCGAAGCGCCAGGCGCCCGCATTTCTCGCCGCAATGGCGGCTGACGGAATTCCCGACCAACTATGCCGTTACTGCAGCCTCGGGCTTGCGACTACTCGCTATGCCAAAGCCGGCGAAGCGCCGTGGGGCGGCCTGCCTGCGCCGCGCCTGCTTTGTGCACGCTTGACGTGCGATTGCATTCACCGCGTCTTCTCGCTCTGGGCCGAGGCGTTCGGCGCGGAGCTCTTCGAGATCGAGCACACGTGCGCGAGCGAGCTGCCGCCGCGCTGGTGGGAGCTGACGCGGCACCGCTGGCGCGAGCTCATCGAGCCGCATCGCCTTACATTCGTAGCAGCGGAGCTCGAACGTCTCATCGAGCGCCTCGAGTCGATTGGCATGCGGCGCCTCGACCGAGCCGAGCTGCGGGAGCGCCTTGCGCGAGTGAATCGCCAAGAGGAAATATTCGACGCCACTCGGCAACTGATTGCAGCAGCGCCGGCGACTCCCGTGCGCATGACCGAGCAAATCGCGAACGTCATGGCGACGCAGTGGGTGCGCGGGACCGACTGGGCACTCGCGCATTCGCAGCATTTCCATGACGAGGTGCGAGCGCGGGTCGATAACGGCATCGCCGCATGCGACGGCGAAAGGCTGCGCCTCATGTGGGTCGGTGCGGGGCTCTGGCACGACATGGATTTCTACACCGCGTTCGAGGATTCGCACGGCGCCGTGTTCGTGTGGTCGATGTATCTCGCCTTCGGCCCGGACGGCGTACATTCGCTACGGGCTCGATGACCCGCTCGCCGCGCTCGCGAGCCGGACGGCGAGCTTCAACGAGTTCCTGCACAACCCGCCGTGGGCCGCCGAGTGGACCGTCGCGCAGGCGCTCGAGCATCGCATCGACGCGGCGCTCGTGCTGCACCCGCGGAGCATGAAGCCGTCGGCGACCGGCCGGATCTTCATCGAGCGCGCGCTCGAAGAGGCCGGCATTCCCGTGTTGCCCGTCGAGGCCGACGTCGTGGATGCGAGGGCATGGGACCCGGCGGCGGCACGCAGAGCCGTCGCGTCGTTCCTCGATGAGCGGGTCCTGCAATGAGAACGGCAACTGCGCGCCCTTCGCACACGCTGTGGCTGCTGCCCTTCGGAGTCACGCTGGTCGCGATGTTCTCGCTGCAGCTGTCGAATCTTGGATTCTCACCGCTGCTGCCGTCGATCCAGGCGGACGTCGGCATGAGCTTCACGCAGCTTGGGTTCTTTACCGGCCTCTATGGCTTGCTCGCGCTGCTGCTCAGCGTGCCGGCCGGCTTGACGGCCAAGCGCTTCGGCGAGAAGCGCGTGCTGGCGGCAGGCCTCGTCGGCGTCGCAATCGGCAGCGTCCTGCTCGCGCGCGCGTGGAATTTCGAGTCGGCGGTCGCCTTCCGCGGCTTGACGATTTTCGGTTATCGGTTCGCTTTCGTCAGCGTGCTCATCGCAGTGGCGATGACCGCACCGCCACGGCTGCGAGGCCGGACCATGGGCGTGCTCGGCGCGACCTCGGCAATGGCTTCCGTCGATCGGCGCGCCGCTCGGCGGCGCGCTCGTCGGCGAGCTCGGTTGGCGCACGGCAATCCTGGGCTACGCGGCGATGGCATTGCTCGGCGCCGCCGTGTTCTTCCTGTTCTATCGCGCGACGGCGGAGCCGAGCTCGGCGCCGGCTGACGGACGTTCCCGCCGCCGGTGCACGGCACCGCAGCGCCTTTCGCACGCCCGTGGTCTGGCTGCTTGCGCTCGTCGTCGGCCTCGGAGGCTTCGGCCAATTCACCGTCACGTATTTCGTGCCGAGCGTGGCCGACTCCGTCTATGGCCTCGACGCCGCTGCCGCAGGCATCATCATCAGCACGGGCTACATCGCCGCAATCGTCCTGAATCTCGTCATCGGCATGCTCGCCGATCGCTTCAACAAGCTCGTCGGTGCTCGGCGCGAATCGTGGCTGTGCTAGCCGTTGCGTCAGCGTCGCTAGCAGTCGAACACGAGATCTTGTTCCGTGTTGCCACGGCCGTCGTGATCGGCTTCGGCTTCTCCGCGGCGAATCAGCTCTACGGGCTTGCGGGCAGCTTGATGCCGCGCCGAGAAACCGGCAATGCAATGGGCATCGTGAGCCTCGGCGCGGGGCTGTTCGGCTATTTCGGCCCGCAGATGCTCGGCATCTTGCGCGACACGACCGGCTCGTTCGCCGCGGGCTTCTACATGGTGGCCGTGGCAGATGTACTGACGCTCGGATTGATCGTGCTGCTCTATCGCCTGACTCGGCGTCCAACGTGAGAAGGAGACGTCCATGCATCGATGCTTGATCGTCTTGACCGTGCGTGGGTCGGCATCGCCTGCAGCGTCAGCGCGCAAACCTCGCGCACGACAGGCGATCAGCACCGCCGCTATCTGTTCGCGCCGACGGGCAGCGAGATGCCGTATCGGATCTACGTCCCGAGCGCCTGGGACGGCAAGCGCTCGCTGCCGATCCTGCTGTTCTTGCACGGCGCCGGCGCGAACGAGAGCACGTACCTCGACATGGCCGATCGCCTGCTCGGCAAGCTCGCCGAGCAGCACGGCTACATCGTCGTTTCGCCGCTCGGTTTCACGCCGCTCGGCGCCTACGGAAATCCGCTGCGGTTGCCGGCCGTCTTCGGCGAATCGGAGTCTGCCGCCGCGCAGCGCGCGGCCGTGACGCCGGAACGTCGCCGCGAGCTCGACTTGAGCGAGCTCGAGGTCATCACCGCGCTCGAGATCGTGATCGAAGAATACGGCGCCGATCGGTCGCGAACGTTTCTCGCGGGACACTCGATGGGTAGCGGCGGCGTCTGGCACCTCGCCGCGCGCTATCCGGAGCGCTGGCGTGCCGTCGCGCCGATGTCGGGACCCTTCATAGATAAGGAGACATATCCGTTCGACCGGATCCGCGATCTGCCGATCTTCGTGACCGAAGGCACGGGCGCCGCGCCGTCGCTCGCGGGCAGCCGGGCTCTCGCCGAGTTCATGCGCGCCGGCGACTTCGACTTCGAGTACCTCGAGGTCGACGGCAACCACGGCAGTATGGTGCCGATGGTTTGGCCCTGCGATCTTCGAGTTCTTCGATCGCGTTTCTGCACGGCCGGCAGACAATAGATGATGAGAACCCGCCTTGCGCGGCTCTTGCGCTGCGCCGCAGTCGCGCTGTGCTCGGTCATGCCCAGTCACGCGCAAACGGAGCTCCGGCTGTGGCCCGGCGAAGCGCCGGGCTCGGAGCAGCTGGTCGATACCGGAGTCGACCACGACGATCGCCCTCCGGCGATCGCGTTATCACGAACGTCAGCGATCCGACGCCTGACGGTGTTCTTGCCGGACGCGGCGATAGCGACGGGCGCCGCGGTCGTGATTGCGCCGGGCGGCGCCCTGCGCGTGCTCGCGTTCGACAACGAAGGGGTCAAGCTCGCCGAGTGGCTCAACGAGCGCGGCATTGCGGGCTTCGTGCTCAAGTACCGCACGCTGCAGCAGGATCCGTCGGCGCCGCGCGGCCCGCCGCCCGGCATGCCGGGCGCCGGCTCGGCCCGCCGACGGAGCTCGTCATCGTCAACGCCAACGCGAATCCCGCACCGGACGACGCCGCGCTCGCGCGAGGTGCTCGAGCTTGCGGTCGCGGACGCGCAAGCGGCGCTGAAGCTCGTGCGCAGTCGCGCCGACCAATGGGGAATCGATCGCGAGCGCGTCGGCATCATCGGTTTCTCGGCCGGCGGCGGCGTCGCCGTCGGCACGGCGCTCGCTGCCAAGTCCGACGCGTCGCCCGATTTCCTCGTCTCCGTCTATGGGCCGTCGTTGCAAGACGTCAACGTGCCCGCGCACGCGCCGCCGCTGTTCATCGCCGTCGGCGCCACGCACTTCAACGTGACGAACGGTTGCCTCGCGCTGTTCGCAGCATGGAAGGCCGCGGCCAAGCCCGCGGAGATTCATGTCTACGATGGCATCAGCGCGGGCTTTGGAATGACGAAGCGCGGCAACCCCGTCGATGGATGGACGGATCGTTTACATGAGTGGCTCGTGGCGCGCGAGCTCACGCGCAGAGTGGATCCTGCTCGATAAATCTTGGGGAGTTGCACATGAAATCGTCAATTCGTTTCAGACGCTTCGCAATCGTGGTTGGGGCTCTCGCTCCTCGCCGGATATCTCGCGACCGCATCGGGCGCAGACGGAGGCAGCGAGCACGATCACGAAGCTCACGGCTGTCGACGTGCAGCAAACAGGCAAGCCGCCGAGCGGCCCGTTTGCCGTCGTAGTCGAGCACGATCCCGGGCTCGCGACTCACACGATCTACCGGCCACGAGAGCTCTCGATGGACGAGCACCCCGTGCTCGTCTGGGGGGAAGGCGGTTGCGCCAAGAACGGGCTCATGTTCCCCGAGTATTTGAGCGAGATCGCGTCGCACGGCTTCGTCGTCATCGCCGACGGCCCGCCGATCGCGCGGCCGGCCGGCGCTCCGCCTGCTGGCGGCGGCGGACCTCCGCCGGGGGGCGGCGCCGGTCCGCCGGCGGGCGGCGGCGGACCACCGCCTGGGGCGGGGCCGGTCCGCCGGCGGACCGATTCACCATGGTGAACGGTACGGCGCTCGTCGCGGCGATGGACTGGCTCGACGCGGAAAGCAAGAGACCGCAACAGCCGCTTCTACGGAAAGGTGAACGTCGAGCGCATCGCCGCGATGGGCATGTCGTGCGGCGGGTTGATGTCGTACGGCGCGTCGAACGACCCGCGCGTCGCGACGGTCGGGATTTGGAACAGCGGCCTGTTCGAGGACGAGCGCAACGAGGCGTATCTACGCCGGCATTCACGGCTCCGTGATCATCGTGACCGGCGGCGAGTCGGACATCGCGTATGCGAACGGCAAGCGCGATTTCGAAGTCATGCCGCCCCGGATTCCTGTTTTTTACGGCGTTCATCCGTCGGTCGGCCACGGTGGCACCTACAACCAAGACAACGGCGGGCCGTTCGGCGTCGTCGCGGTCGCATGGCTGAAGTGGCAGCTCCAAGGCGACACGAGCGCAGCAGGCCGCGGCTATTTCGTCGGCGACAACTGCGCGATCTGCAAGGACGCCGGCTGGCAGATCGGTGCCCGCGCTCTGCCTTAAACGAGCGCCGTCTTTGCAGCGGCCACCCTAGCGCCGGGTGCGATGATCGGCGGCGCCGCGTTCAGCCGGTCCTTGGCGAAACCGGCTGCAGCTCGGTAGCGGCTCATGAATTCCTCGCGCTCGTGCGCGGGGATGACGGCATCGATGTCGTCGAAAACGCCGCCGCAGCGCTCGTCGAGCAGATTCAGCAAGCCGAACGGCCCGGCGCCGCGGTTGCGTAAGACGACGGCCGAGATCTCCGCGCACAGCTTTTGGTCGTACGCCTGAAGCGCCTCGGTGGTTACGCCATGCTCGATCATCGCCGCGCCGAGCACGCGCGCGTCGACGATCGCTTGGCTCGCGCCGTTCGATCCCGTCGGGTACATGACGTGGGCCGCGTCGCCGAGCAGCGCGACGCGGCCGTCGACCCATGTCGGCACCGGGTCGCGATCGATCATCGGGTATTCGAACACTTCGTCGGCGCCGCGCAGCATCGCCGGCACATCGAGCCAATCGTACCGCCAGCCCTCGAAGTGGTGGATAAACGAGTCGATAGCGACCTTCTTGTTCCAGTCGCCGTGCGCGAAGCCGCGCGAGTTGTCGACGGTGATCTCGGCAATCCAGTTGATCGTGGCGAGACCCGTCGCCCGATCGGGCTGCGAGATCGGATAGAACACGACGCGATGGCGGTGAGTGCCGAGGCCGACGAACGATGCGCCGCTGCGAATCGGAACTCCGGGAGTCATGCCGCGCCACATGATCGGCGCCGCCCCAATGAATCGGCGGCTGATTAGGATGCATCTGCGCCCTTACCGCCGAGTGAGCGCCATCCGCGGCAATCAGGAGCTTCGCCCGGAGCTCGCTCTGCGTTCCGCCCGGCGTGCGAACCAGTGACGGTGACGCCATCGTCGTCGTTGCGGTAACCGACGACGCGGTGCCCCGTGAGCACCGCGCCGGGACCAAGGCGCTCGACGGCAGTGCGGTGTAGCAGCATCTGTAAGCCGCCGCGATGCACCGCGTACTGCGGCCAGCGGTAACCGGCGAGCAGACCGCGAGGCTCGGAGTACACGTCCTTGCCGTTCAATCCTACGAGCGCCCACTCCCGCGCCTGCAAGCCGATCGCGTCCAATTGGGCCGGACCAATACCGAGCTCGTATAGCTCGCGTACCGCGTTCGGCTGGAGGTTGATCCCTACGCCAAGAGGCTTGAGCTCGGCGACGGCCTCGAGCACGAGGCACGGCACGCCGATCTGCTGCAGGGTGAGTGCGACACTGAGTCCGCCGATTCCGCCACCGGCAATGAGTACGGGCAAATCGGCCATCGAGATTCGGTCGCCTTGGGGGTCCAATTTCGGCGCAGAGAATCCCCGACTCGCGTCCGGCGCGCAAGACCCCGAAAAGGTGTGTCCTTGCTAGGGCTGAGAGGGTGCCGTTGAGCAACTGCTAGACTCGTGCGATATCTCGGACGTTCACACGCTCGCGGCAGGAGCTCCCATGCATGCGCGTCTCTTGGCATCGGCGCTGATCGGCACGGCCTTTCTATACGGCTGCGGCGACCCGACCACGGGGTCCGCACCGGCCGCGGCTCCGCAAGGCGGTGCGCAGGCCGAACCCGAGTTCGTTGTCGAGGCCGACCGCTTCGCCGACATCCGTGTGCTGCGCTACCAAATTCCCGGCTGGGAAAGCCTCTCGCTGCAGCAGAAAAAGCTCCTGTACTTCTTGACAGAAGCGGGCATGAGCGGGCGCGACATCATGTGGGACCAAAACTATCGCCACAACCTGCGCATCCGCCGCACGCTCGAGGAGATCGTGCGCCGCTATCCCGGCGACCGTACGACCGCCGACTGGAACGCCTTCATGATCTACGTGAAGCGGGTCTGGTTCGCGAACGGGATCCATCATCACTACTCAGGCGACAAGCTCACGCCGGGTTTTTCGCCCGAATATCTGCGCACGCTGGCGCAGCAGAGCGCGGCGAACGCGATGTGGCCGCTCGATGAAGGCCAAACTCTCGATGAGCTGTTCGCCAAGCTCGAGCCAATACTGTTCGATCGCGCCGTCGATGCGCGCAAGACCGAAACCGCGGCTGGCGTCGACAAGGTGATGGCTTCGGCGGTCAACTTCTATTCGGGAGTCACCGAAGCCGAGGTCGGCCGTACTACGGCGCGCGAAGTGACCCCGACGAGCCGCGCCCAGTCAGTTGGGGCTTAAATTCGCGGCTCGTTCGGGAAAACGGCGAGCTCGTCGAGAAGGTGTGGAAGGTCGGCGGCACCTACACGCAGGCGCTCGAACGCGTCGTCTACTGGCTGGAGCAGGCGATCTCAGTGGCCGAGAACGACGCGCAGCGTCGCGCGCTCGAGCTGCTCGTTCAGTACTACCGCAGCGGCGATCTAAGGGACTTCGACGCGTACAACATCGCATGGGTCAAGGACACGGCCTCTCGCGTCGACGCGATCAACGGCTTCATCGAGGTATACAACGATCCGCTCGGCATGCGCGGCTCGTTCGAGTCGGTCGTCTCTTTCCGCGACGACGAAGCCACGAGGCGCATTGCCGCGATCGCGAGCAACGCGCAGTGGTTCGAGGACAACTCACCGATCATGCCTGCGCATCGAGAAGACGAACGTCACGGGTATCACGGGCAAGGTGATCACGGTCGTCTCCGAAACCGGAGACGCGTCGCCGGTTTCGGCGAGCGGCATCAACCTGCCGAACTCGGGCTGGATCCGCGCGGAGCACGGCAGCAAGTCTGTCGTGCTCTCGAACATTCGCGGCCGCGAACGACGCCTCGCCGAACCCCGCGCTCGACGAATTCGCCGCGTCCATCGAAGAGGTCGCGCGCGCGAAGCAGTGGGCCGAGCTCGAGCGGCAACTTGTTCGTCGACATGCACGAGGTCATCGGCCACGCGTCCGGCATCATCAATGCCGGGATCGGCACCCCCACCGAGACGCTCAAGCAATACTACAGCCCGCTCGAGGAAGGCCGGGCCGACCTAGTGGCGCTTTACTACCTCATGGACCCGAAGCTCATCGAGCTCGGGGTGATGCCGAGCATAGACGTTGGCTTGCAGCAATACGACAACTACTTTCGCAGCGGTCTCCTGACCCAGCTCTACCGCATCGAGCCCGGCAAGAACCTCGAGGAAGCGCACATGCGCAACCGGCAGATGATCGCTGCTTGGGTGTACGAAAGAGCGCAAACCGACAGCGCCGTCGAGCGCATCACGCGCGACGGCAAGACCTACTTCGTCGTACACGACTACCAGCGCGTGCGCGAGTTGTTCGGCGAGCTGTTGCGCGAGGTGCAGAGGATCAAGAGCGAAGGCGACTTCGCCGCGGGGCAAGCGCTCATCGAGAATTACGGCACGATCGTCGACCGAGAGCTGCACGCGGAGGTGCTGCGGCGTCACGAGCCGCTCGACGTTGCGGCATTCTCGGGCTTCATCAATCCGCGTCTCGTGCCGGTCATGGCTTCCGGTACCAATGAGATCACGGACGTTCGGGTGAACTATCCGAGGATTTCGCGGAGCAGATGCTCGAGTACGGGGCGAGTTACTCGCTCCTGCCGAACGTCAACTGACGCTGCGAGCCATCGCAGGCTGTAGAACCCCAACTGCGGCGAGAGTGACTGCTACTGATCGCGCAGCGCGGCCATCGGATCGACACGCGCTGCGCGACGTGCGGGCATCAGGATCGCCAGCAGCGTCACGCCGAGCAGGACGACAATGACCGCCACGTAGATCAGCGGGTCGAGCGGGCTGGTCTCATACAAGAACGATGCGATCACGTCGGCTGAGGGCCACTGCGCCGAGCAACCCGATCGCAAGCCCCGCCACTGCGAGCCACAATCCCGCCGCGAGGACCATGCGCAGCACGACTGTGGCATTCGCGCCGAGCGCCATCCTGATCCCGATCTCCTGCGTACGGGCGGCGACCAGACGCTGCAGGATGCCGTACGCGCCGATGACCGACAGCAGCAGCGCCACGGCTGCCAGCGCAGCCAGGAGCATCGTCTGAAAACGTCGCAGGGCAACGGTCTAGCTCGAGGCGCTGCTCGACGGTGAGGACACCATAGGGAGGCGCGCTCGGATCGAGCTCATGCAGTTGCGCGCGGATTGCATCGCGTAGCGATGCGGGATCGCCTGCCGCGCGGACAGCGATGTCCATCTGAGGCTGGACGCCCGGCTGGAACATGTACGGAATCGCCGGCTCGTCGAGTCGCTGTCGCCGCATGTCGGCGACCACGCCGATCACGGTCTTCCACGGCTGATTGGCCGCCGGGTCGAGGCCGTACTTGAGCCGCTTGCCGATAGGATCGTCGCCCGGCCAGAACCGGCGTGCCATCTCCTCGTTGATCACCACGACCTGGGGTGCACCGGGCGCGAGGTCACCGTCTTCGAGCAGACGGCCGCGCGACAAGGGGATGCGCATCGCCTCGAAGTAGCCGGGCACGACGTTGTCTTCGGTCAGCGGCGGCGCCGGATCGGTGGGCAGCCGCGGCGGATGACCCTCGAGGGCAATGCGGTAGTCTGGCTGGCGGTGGATGAAGAAATCGCTGATCGCGCCGGCCGCCGCAACATCGGGCAACGCCCGAATCCTCGCCATCGCATCCGAGAAGAATGACCTCACCCGCTCCGGACTGTTGTAGGTGCTCGGCAGGTCTATCTGAAGCAGCAGGACGTTTTGCGTGTCGAATCCGCGATCGGCCGACTGGACGCGCAGGAAGCTTTGAATCAGCAGGCCCGATCCGCAGAGCAGCATCACCGCGAGGGCGATCTCGGCCACGACGAGGCCCTGATGCAGGCGGCGACCACTGCCCCCGCCAAGGAGTCGCGCGCCGCCTTCTCTGAGTGCGTTCGCGGGCCTCGCGGTGGCGAGCTGCAGCGCCGGCGGCAGCCCGGCGAGCAGCCCGCAGCCGAGAGCCGCGGCCAGCGCGAACAGCAGGACGCCGGCGTCGAGCTCGATCGTGCCGGCGCGCGGCAGGACGCCGGCGGCCCATGATCGAAGCGCCAGTATCCCGAGCCACGCAATCAGCACAGCGATGGCGCCGGCCAGCAGCGAAACGGCGACATTCTCAGTGAGGACTTGGCGGACCATGCGCATCGTGCCCGCGCCGAGCGCCGCGCGCACCGAGAACTCGTGCTGACGGACAACGACGCGCGCGAGCATGAGATTCGCGACGTTGGCACAGGCGATCAACAGCACGCATGCGACCGAGCCGAACAGCAGCCAGAGCGTGCGTTCGGTCGTCGGTCCGATCACGCGCTCGATGAGCGGGTCGGTCGTGACGCCGAAGCTCGCGTTGGTCGCCGGATACTGATCGCGCAGGCGTGCGGCTATCGCACCCATCTCTCCTCGCGCCGACGCTATCGTTGCCGAAGGCGAAAGACGGCCCACGACGACCAGCCCGTCTGATCGTCGGCTGTTCTCCTCCTGCCAGCCCGGGCCGAAGAAGAGCGGCTGCCAGACCTGCACGTCCGCCGTGGGAAGCTCGAATCCCGGCGGCATCACGCCGACGATCTCGACGCCTCGCCCATCGAGCTGAATCGTCTGTCCGACCACGCGCGGGTCGGCCGCGAATCGCTCCCGCCAGAGACCGTGGCTGATGACGACGGCCGTGGACTCGGCCTTGAAATCGTCGGGCACGAAGGTACGGCCCAGGAGCGGCACGGTGCCAAGCACCTCGAAGAAGTCGGGGCCGACGATACCGGCGTGGACCCGCACCGATGAGTCGCTGCCCGTCAGCGTGGCGCGTGTGAACTCTGGCCGCACGTAGGCCGCCATCTGCTCGAAAGCCTGGCTCTGCGCCTTCCAGTCGCGAAAGTTCAGATACGAGGACCCATCCGGCAGGTTCTGCTGAAGGTTCCACGTCCACATGACGGCCAGGCGATCTGGCTCGTTGTACGGGAGGTCGCGCAACACGATCGCCTGCAGCACGCTGAAGATCGCCGTGTTCGCGCCAACGCCGAGCGCCAGTGTGAGTACAGCGACGGCCGTGAAGCTGCGGCTGCGGGAGAGCGATCGGGCGGCGTAGCGCAGATCCTGGAGAAGCGTGCTCACGAGACCTACTGTATGTCACGCAGACGGCGGTGGCGACCGGCGAAGAACGCAACGAGCTGCTGGTAGACCAGCGTCGCCCGAATTCGTGTCGGTTCAGTCAGAGGCCGCTGCAGCAAACGGGTTCTCGGGGGTCGGCGCCGGGCCGCGCAGTGGCGGCGCGATGTCACAGGGGCGCGGATCCCACGCGCCTCGGCTCGTTTCCTTCTTGAACTGCGAGCTCATGACGAGCTCCGTCGTCAGATACTCGGGATCGGCGACGACCGTCGTCACGACGAGCCAAGCGCCCGCGTCGCCGGGAAGCGTGAACGTGTTGAAGAACTCCTTGACCGTCGCACGCTCGCTGAACGGCACGCCGTTCGGCCGCAGATACCCGCCCGTGAGCTGCGTCGGTGCGCACGACGAGCGATCCGCCTTCGGGCGGCGTGCGCTGGCCGAACACGCCGCGCGACTGCGTCTGGCGAAACCACTGCGCTTCGGAGTATCCTTGCAGCGAGCGCTCGGCGGGCGGCTGCGGCGCGAACTCGAAGCGGCGCACCTGCCGGCCGGCGTCGAACTCGAGCCGCAGCGTGTCGCCGTCTTCCCATTCGATGCGAATGCGCGTCGGCTGCCGCATGAGCCCCGGCCCTGCGAATGCCTTACACAGTGTGCCCTCGGCCCTGTCGCGCTCGAGGTCCCACGCCGCGGCCGCCGCGCGGCCGCTCTGGTTGATCGGCAGGCTCGCGGTGTCGCCGATGGGCGGCGTGACCATGCGCCAACGCCAGTCCTCGTTGACGATGGCGACCCACTGTCCCGTGATGTCGATCGGCGCTCGTTCGCGCGGGCTTCGGGTATCGGGCGGCCCAGCCGGCGGCTGAGCAAGGGCCGAAACGTTTGCGGCGACACTCGCGGCCGAGAGCCACACTGCGAACGCGCAGCGCAAGAGGAGCTCGTGTCGCGCGCGCTTCATCGTGTCGCGCCCGCAAGATCGCGGTACACCGCCGCGACGAACAGCGCGGCGGTCCAACCGTCCGGCTCGTCGTAGATTCCGTCGTAGTCGGCCGTCGGTCTCGCTGCCTGCACCTGCTCGAGCGTCATGCCGACCGCCAGCAACGCGGCGACGCGGTCGCGGACGATCGTGACCATGTCGCGGTAGTTCGCGACCTCGGTTTCGTCGCTGAGCCGTCCATGGCCGGGAATCACGACCGTGCCTCCTTCCTGGTTCTCGCCGGGAATCGCGATATCGAGCATGCGATTCAGGCCTCCGATGATCCCGGCGACGCTGCCGCCCTGCTCCGCGTCGAAACGCGGATAGCGCGACGTGCTGTAGATGTCGCCCGTCGCAGATCACGTCGGAGCGGCGAAAGAACACGATCGTGTCGCCGTCGGTGTGAGCTTCGGGAACGTGAAGGAGCTGAATGGCCTCGCCGTTGACGAACAGGGCCCACTCGGCGGTGAAATAGGTATCGCTCGGCCACGCCGGCGCCGCGGCCGGCGCCTCCGCTCCCGCCGGCGCGCTCATGCGTCCGAGCACGTTGACGTGCGCGATGATCGCAGCGTCGCTGCGCGAGCCGCGCGGATCGAACGTGTCGATGAGGCGCACGTACGTCCCGGCCCGCGACACTACCTCGTTGCCGCCGGTGTGCTCGGGGTCGGCGCTCGTGTTGATGATGTGGCGGATCGGCTTCGAGCTCAGCGTCGCGATCGAGGCGAGCAGCTCGTCGCTCGCCGCCGCCGTCTGCGTGTCGACGACGACGACCGCTTCGTGGCCGATCTGAACAGCCGTGTTGCCGCCGGGCCCGGTGATCATGAACACGTTTCCTTGCGCCGGCAAAACCTCTAGCTCCGTCTGCGCGAGCGCGGGCGTGACGCCCGCGAAGGTCCACAGTGCGGCGATGAAGGCCGTCGAACGCACGGCTTCGGATCTCTGACTCACCGCGCTCCACCTTCGATGAGGCGCCGCAGCCGCAGCGCATACTCGGGGTACATCGTCTGCGCGCCGCCGCGCGCCGCCTCGGACGGCAACCCATGACGCTGCGGGTATTCCTCGAGGAACTGATTCGTACCCGGCAAGTGATGCGGCACCGTGCCGCGCGGCCGCTCGATCTCGATCGCCGGGATGCAAGAGAACGGGCTCAGCTGCAATCCGGTGTCGAGGACCCAATCCGACGTGCGCACGAGCGGCTCAGTCAGATAGACGGGATCCATGACGACCGTCACGAGCGTCAGATAATTCTCGTTGCGAATGAAGTACTCGACGAGCGTTGCCTTGTCGCTGCGGGGCAAGCCGTTGCGCCGCACCCAGCCTTCCTTCAAGTGCGTCGTCGTCACCTTCAGCATGTCGCCTTCCCACGCGCCCGTCGAAAATCCTTGCCAACTGTGCTGCGCGTTGGCCGACGGGCGCTCGCGGCCGTCCATGTAGACTTTGCGGTGCGGCAGCATCCACATGACGGTGATGTCCCACGAGACGACGTCTTGCGAGATCGCGTCGACCGTGCTGCCGATGCGCAGCGCCGCGGGCCCGCGCGGCCCGTAGTCGGCGGGGTGCGGCTCGCACTGCCGCTCCGGCATCGTCCACTTCGCCGCGTCCCAAGAGTCCGCGCGCAGGCGTGCGGCGTCGTTGACGGGCAAACCGGTGTAGTCGCCGATCTCGGGGCCCGCTCCGCGTTCGGGCAAATCTTCGTGGAAGCGCTGGCTCCAATGGCCCGTGAGATCGCGCTGCGCGTGCGCGGCAGCGACGGCGGCGACGCAGAGCAAGCCGGCGGCGACCTGGAGCGCGCGCGAAGAGCCATCGACCATACGACTACTTCGCAAGCGGGTCGGGACGCAATTGAAACTTGATCAGCGAGCTGCGCGTCCCTTTGCCGCCCTCGATGTGCCAGACCGCGTTCTGGCCGTAGTCGGCATAGAGCGCCCGGCCCTTCCAGCCGCCGTTCGGGTCGTCGATGCGGCCGTCCATGCCGCGCGAGAAGAATCCGAGCGGATACGGCACGCGCAGCACGACCCAACGGCCGTCGGGCAGCAACGCGAGCAGCGAGTCGGAGTTCGTGCCGTTCGCGAGCGGCACGTTCGGGCCGAGACCGAGCGTGTTGAACTTATCGACGAAGTTGTAATAGTGCATGTCGACGGGAATCGCATCGGTTGCGCCCTTGAAGCTCGGGCCCGGCGTGCGATAGAGCGTCCACCCTTCCGGACAGTGCTGCGCCGTGGTGGCCGCGGGCCCCGTCAAGACTCTGCACTTGCGGCGATCGAAGCTCGCGAGATGCCCGCTGCCGGCGAGCGCCGTCCAGATCACGCCGTAGGAATCGACGTCGATGCCCCGCGGCGTGTAGCCGTTGACGTTGACCTCCGGATTGTTGAACGGCGGCTCGTAGACTTCGGAGACGCAAGTCTTCGGATCGATACGGAGGATGCGGCCCGGCATCGGTCCCGGCACGGCACCCCAGACGGTGCCGTCCGTCGGATGCGCGATCACGCTGTAGATGACGCCGGCCGGGATTCGCATGCCGGCGAGCTGACCGCTCGGCCGCCCGAGGTGCTCGAAGACGTAGCGGTCGACGCCGGCTTCGATCGTGCCGTCGCCGTCGATGTCGTAGTACGGCAGACACCAACCCTGCGCGGCCGACTCGTCGCCGGTTTCGTCGAGGATGCGCGTGTTGATCCAGCCGATCGCGCCGCTGAATACGCCGTTGCCGTAGAGCGTCTCATCGGCATCGGATGCGAACTGCACGTGGTGAGTGTCGAAGCAGATGTCGACTGGATGAAACGACTTCGTTGCCGGGTCGAAGTACTGCACCTGTCGAAAGCTCGACTCCTGAGGCGAGAGCGCAGCAGATGGATGGTTGCGGCAGAAATCCGGCTGATTTTCGGGCCGCCGAAAGCGAGACGACATCCAGACGCGCCCTTTGCTGTCCATCGCGGCATGGTTCGTGATCGCGGGGTCGTACCAGTAAGGCTCGTTGCCCCAGTACGGCGATGGGCGCGGCATGACCTGCGGCTTGCCGGGCGGAGTCGTCGGGTCGACGACGGGAATCCGGACTTCGGTTGCCGTGTGCGTGCTCGGATCGAGCGTCGAGGAAACCGTCGTTGCCCCAGTCGACGCCGTAGATCGGGCCGTTGGCATTCGCACGCGGGTTGCGCTTGTCGGTCGAGAGCTCGTCGTGCGCGAACGTCGCGGGCCCGCCCCACTCCCATAGCGTCAGCACGAGGTTGCGCTCGACTCCTTGCGGTCGCGGTGGGACCGGCGGGACCTCGCCGGCGGCGATCCGATCGGTCCAGTCGGCGTACATCGTCAGGACGGCGCGGCGCCCAAGCCCGTTGATCGCGCCGATCATCGCCGTGCCGTCCTGCCCTACCTGCGTACGGTGGTCCCATGCGTCGTACGACGACTCGAAAGTGCCCAACCCCGCCGGGAACTCGCGTGTCGCGAGATTGCCGAGCTGGTGGCAGACGTTGCAGCCGGTCTTGATCGTATTGATCCAATGATGCTGCGTCAGCACTCCTGCCTCGATGCCGTTGCCGTTCGCGCCCGTGCCGGGGAACTGCTCGATGCGCGGCAGCTCGATCAGCGAGTACCAATAGTTGGCGGGATAGACTTGCGCTGCGGCGCGCGCATCGGGCGCGAGGACGGCCGGCAATGCGACGACTCGCCCGGGCGGCGTGCGCACGCGCGGCGAATCGACGAGCCCGTAGCCGCGCACCCACACGGCGTAGTTGGCCGCCGGCAGATCGGGAAGCAGATAACGACCTTGCTCGTCGGTGACGACAATCTTGCGGAACTTGGTCGGGAGCTCGTCCGTTTCGGCGATGACCCAGACACCGGCCTCCGGGCCGTTCGGGCCCGTGACGATGCCGCCGATGTCGTCGGCGTCGACGGTCACGCTTTGCGGGCCGGGCTGAGCCCACGCCGAGCCGGCCGCTGCGGCTGTCCACGCGATCGCGACACCGCGCAGTCCCACGATCTTGTGCATCCAAGCACCCCCTGAGAGCCGCCATTCGACAGGCGCAGCATACCGCCCGCCGGCGGTTGCCCGCCGCTAGCGGAATTCGTACGCTAGACGAGACCCGAAGTCCCGAAAAACTGCGGAAAACTCCGGAAAAACGAAGAACGCCGGTGAATCGCAGCATGGCAACCGCACCCCCAAAGATCGCCCCTGCTACGGCGCCCGCCCGCGCGTACCGGTTCGACGAGTTCACGCTCGACGTCGCCGCGCGAAAGCTTCTGCGCGGCGACACCGCCGCGGCGCTCCCCTCTCGGGCCTTCGATGCGCTCGTCTACTTGATCGAGCGCCGCGAGCGCCTGGTCCAGAAGAACGAGCTCATTGACGCGATCTGGTCGGACGTCGTCGTCACGGACGACAGCTTGACGCATGCAATCTCCGTCGTGCGCCGCGCGCTCGCCGACGAGCGCGCCCATCCGAAGTACATCGAAACCGTGCCACGGCGCGGCTACCGCTTCATCGGTGCGGTGCGAACCGACGAAGTCGAGCGCAGTGTCGAGCCCACTACGAGCGAACCGGACGCGGCGGCGGTCGACGCCGAGGCCGCGGATTCATCGTCCTCGCGGCGCAAGCCGGCTCGTTTGACATGGGTTGCGGCAGGCGCGGCCGCCCTGGCGGTCCTCATCGCGCTCGCCGCGCTCTTGGCGCCGCGGGCGCCCTCGCTCGATGCCGCTGCGCGGTCGGTTTGGTTATCCCAGCCATCGCCGCCCGAGGCAAGCATCGCGTCCGGAGGCGTGCTGTCGCCGGATGGTCGCTATCTCGCGTTCGTCGCACGCGACGACCTGGCCGGCAAGAACGCGGTGTGGGTGCGGTCGCTGCAGTCGAGCGCGCTCGAGCGGCTCCCGGGAACCGACGACGCGTCGAAGCCGTTCTGGTCGCCTGACGCGCGCCGCATCGGTTTCTTTGCGAACGGCAGACTGATGACGATCGACGTGGCGAGCCGAGCGGTAGTCAACGTGGCTGCCGTCGACGTCGTGGTCGCCGGCGGCACATGGGCACCCGACGACACGATCCTGTTTGCGCTATGGCCGAGCGGTCTATTTGCAGTTCCGGCGAGCGGCGACGGGCGCGTCGAGGCGATCGCAAAGCTCGACCGAGACGCGCGCGACATCGCGTTTGCGTGGCCGCAGTTCCTGCCCGACGGACGACGCTTCCTATACCAGATCGTGAGTCTCGATCCCGCGCGCAGCGGGGCCTACGTCGGCAATCTCGACACACGCGAAAGCTTCCGTCTGCTCCCCGGCGACTCGGCGGCGACGTTCGCCGCTCCGCGGCACGTGCTGTACGTCGAGAACAACATGTTGATCGCGGCGGAGATCGACTACGAACGTCTCGAGCTGACCGGTCGCGCGACCGTCGTCGCTCGCGACGTTTCGCCGCCGCTGCTCGGCGCAGATAACGTCGTGTCGGCGGCCGGCGAGCTGCTGGCATTCCAACACGGCGTCAGGAAGCAGAATCTCGGGTGGTTCGACCGCGCAGGACAGAACGTCGGCACGCTGTCGCTGCCGACGACACTGTTCAACCCGCGAATCTCGCCGGACCAATCCCGTCTCGTAGCAACGAGCGCCGTGACGAACAATCCCGGGCTCTGGCTCGCGCACCTGACGAGAGCCGAGGTCGCGCGGCTCGAGACCGACGCAATAGCCCCGCTCTGGTCTCCCGACGGCAGCCGCATCGCGTTCACGGCGCGCGATGGCTTCGACTTACTCGTGCGCGGGATCGACGGCGCGGATCCGCCGCGCCTCCTGGTCAGCGACGATTCGATCAAGCTGCTCGGCGACTGGTCGCCGGACGGCACCGAGTTCGTTTACACGCGTATCGACGGCGCTACGAGTTTCGATCTCTGGATCGCGAGCGCGGACGACGGCGCCGGACGGCCGTTACTTGCAACGCCGGCCAACGAGATGCAGGCGCGTATCTCTCCGGACGGGAGGTGGCTGGCCTATGCATCCGACGAATCGGGCGCCCTCGAGGTCTACGTTGAGCGGTATCCCGAGCTCGGCGAGAAACGGCAGGTCTCGATCGGCGGTGGCGGTCAGCCGCAATGGCGAGCCGATCAACACGAGCTGTTCTATCTTTCGGCGGACCGCGCCGTTTCCGCGGTCGAAATCGATACGAGCGCCGGCATCGCGTTCGGCACGCCGCGCGCGCTGTTTCGTGCGTCGGTTGCCGGCAATCCGGCGGACGCCCGCGACCTCTATGCCGCGGCCGCCGACGGCTCGAAATTCCTGCTCGACGGTCCCGTCGAAGAAACGACCGACCGGCCGATCACCGTGATCGTCGACTGGGCTGCTGGCATCGCAGCGGCGGAGCCTTCCGTTCGCCGTCCACTGCTGTCTCGCCTCTCGCGTTGAGGTAGCCGGTTCGCGACCAACGGCGATTCGAGTCCTAAGATCTTCACGGCCTCCACTCGTCCGTCGGTTGCGGCAGGGCGCCCTGCCCGTGCGATGTCGATCCCGCAACGCTATCGCAATTCTCGTCGGCTGACGGCGGCGTGCTCGGAGGGCACTTGAAGAGGCCGGACTTACCGCGGCCGCCGGCAGGCCGGCCGTTGCGCAGCGGATGCAGGCCGATGCTGAAGATCGTGCCTGGAGGAAACGCGTCGACCGTCACGCCATCCTGCGCCACCTGGCTCGCCGCGCGCAGCTCGACGGCCCACACCACGGGCTCGCCGGACGCATCACGCACGACGGCCTTGCGCGCTTCGTCGAGCGGCGAAAAGAAGATCTGCAGATGGTTGGCATCGGGGCTGATCCGCGTCACGACGCCCGTGAAGACGTAGGTCTTCTTTTCGTCGTACATCGCGAACGAGTGGTGTGCGTGCGCGGCTCGCACACCGAGCGCCGCAACGACAGCGACGACTACCGCGGCGAACACGTCCGCACTACGCCCGTGTGTCATTGAACGCTCCTCAGTCAGTCGAACCCAAATAGGCTCGGGCGTTGAGGGCGTTCCATGCCGCCCTCGTGATAGCGCTCCCAGATGCGCGCCCAGGGGCGCCCGTAGATGTCCGGCACGGTGTACTCGATCGTCGTTCCTGGCGGTATCGGCGTCGTGAATCCATCGATGGGGTAGTTGTATTGCAGACACTCGATGTACACGTACGGGTTGCCTTCGTTGAGTCGCCCCGTCTTGTTCCACGAGTGCACGATGCGCACCGGCTCCACGAGCGCCTCGGGATCGTAGAGGATCGTTTCGTGCAGGAGGCCCACGTGCTCGCCCCGCTCGTCCTTGCGTGGCGTGTAAATCTCGATCGCTTGCATCCGGCTGCTGTACTCGAAGGCGCCGTGCGCGAACCAGCCCTGAATGTTCGACGTCCAGCTGATCAGCGCATCGCCGTCCCAGAATCCTATCGTCTCGCCGTACCAGCGCGGCACGGCGGGCCCGAGCCGAGGAATTGCACCGCTCTCATCGAAACGCCGCCCGATCTGGATATGCGTGATGAAGTTCTTCGCCGTCGCGTTCAAGATCTGCACGAGATCGGGCGTCATCATTACTGACGGAGTGAATCCCGAATACTGTGCGAAGCGCCGCATGAAGCCTTCGGGTTGACAGTACGACGCTGGCCATTGCGGCGCATTCGTCACGGCGTAGTGGTACATCTGCTGCACGAACCGCGTCTGATACTCGGGCGTCAGCAACGTGAGGTAAGTCGGAATCTGGATCGCGTTGCCGTGATACCAAGTCGCGAGCTTGCCGGAACCGCGCGAATAGGTGCCGTTCCAGTTCGGCAACGAGACTTGATCGTAAATCGTAGGTCCCCCGCGCACCGTCGCGTCGGCCAGCATGGCGTCGTAGTGCTGCTTTGCCGTCTCGAACCTGTACGGACTAACGATTTGCTCGCGCGGATAGTCGCGATCGCAGTATCCCCACGCCGCAGTCGCGGGCGGGTCCTCCCCGATCGTCGGCGCCTCCGTCGCGCCCCACTGTGCTTCGAGCCCAACGGCTGAGTTACAGCGGAAGTAGCGCGGGTCGGTCCACAGCGCACGGTCCTTGTAGAAATCTTTCGTCGTGAAGATGTCGTGCGGCAGCGGCGTGACGCCCGGTGGCGAGTCGCCGTCCTTCGCCGCGAGAATCGGCACGGCGTTGTCAGGAAGACCCGGCCCGAACGCCATGCCTTTGCCGTCCGGCCCGACGATTGCCTCGGCGGGCGGCGGCAGCGGCGCACCTCGCCCGACGCGCGGCTGCGACGTGGCGTTTGCGCAAGCAGCCATGCTGCCAACGATCAACGTGCCCCAAAGCCAAGAAGGTGACATGCTTCCCGCGCGCGGTCTGCGACGACCAGCCCGCAACACAGCGGCCCGCCGCGACGCATGCCGCATGCCTATCACCCCTACTCCCCGTCAGGACCTTGACGCGACTCGATGGCGAGACCGTACGTCGGGTCGCAGTCGTACGGGTAGACGTGATCGTCGCCGCGGCGAAACGACATGATGCGCGCGGCCGTGCCTTCGAAAGAGCCGGGATCCTCGAACTGTTGCGTGACGATCAGCGTGTTTGCATCGGCGAGGCGAAACCGTTCGAGAAGACGCACGTTTTCCGTGTGCTCGACACCGTTGTTGAACAGCGTGCCCGGCACCAGCTTGGCCGTATCGACCACCAGCGTGTTGCCTTCCCAGCGGCCCGTCGAATGGCCGGTCTGCGAGTGCGGCCAATCGTCGGGGTGCTCCGTTTCGTTCATGAAGATGATGCGCACGAGATCGAAGTACTCGAGCTTGATGATGACGAGGTCGCGGCCTTCGAAGATCTCGATCGGGAATGGACCCTGCATCGAGTAAATCACACCCGGGCGGCCGGCACGTCAACGACACGTCGGTCTGGTTTTCGGGATCGTAGCCTTTTGCGGCTTCGCGCAAGCTCGCGTGCACGTTCAGGCCGCCGTAATCTCCGGGCGGAAACTCGGTCGCGCCGGCGTCGGCGAGCAGTAGCGCGCCCTCGCGGATTTGCGCGATCAGCTCGGCTTCCGCCGGCGTCGCGGCACGTCGAGGCGGCGTCGGGCCCGGAGCCATGGACCAGAAGCCCGCGATGCCGTGACCTTGCGGCGACTGAGCATGAAGATACCCCGGCGCTGCGGAGCCTGCAGCGTACCCGGCGAGCGCGGCCAGAATCTTCAGCGCTCGCATATCAGTTGTTCGTTCCGGGCGGCACGCCGATCTCGGTTCCGTCCTCGCGGAACCCGCGCGTGATGCGCATCAGATAGCTGCCATCGACGGAAGGCATTCCTTCGAGCTTCACTTTGTCGCCGGGCTTGAAGCTCGCCTGACTCCAGCCGCGCCGGCGCAAGATCGACGGCGACGTCGTCTCTGCCGTCCACTGCTGCTTCTCGCCGTTCTCGGCCACTACCTCGAGCTTGAGGATCGCGTGCGGGTTCGTGAACCGAAACTCGGTGACCGTGCCGCTGACAGTCATCCGCTCATCGATCTTGTAAAAGACGGGGGCCGAGTGGTGCGCGTAGGCACCCCCGGCCAGAAGCACGAGCACGCCGAAAAAACTCGAACGCAACAGCATGTGGTCTTCCTTCAGCGGCCGGCGGCCCACGCCACGACATCGAAATCGTCCGGCACGTGCAGAAAGACGTTCGTGATCGGCCCAAGAGCGCGCGTAACATGGCCTTTGCCGGTCAGGTCCTCGAGGTAGACGAGGTCGCTGCCGATCCGACGCCGCGTTCCGTCGGTGAGCTCGACCTCGAGCTCGCCGGTCATGTTGATCGCGAACTGCTTGCGCGGCGCGGTGTGCCAGTCGGGCGCGCGCGCACCGGAGCCGCCGTAGACGCTGGCTGTCATGCGCGTGATGTCGATGGGCTTTGCCTCGGGCGAGATCGTCAGCTCCTCGACGCGCGAGCCGCCCTCCGGTGTTGCGTAGATACGCACGACCTTCGCCTCAGTGGAGCTCTGGGCGGTAGCGCTCTGGCCGAGAGCACGACCCCCCGCGAGCAACAATGCGGCGCCCGTCATCGTCATCAGGTCTCTTCGTTGCATCGCAGTGTCCCCCCGCGGCATCGTTATCCAATATAGCTAAAAAAAAGTGGCTTTGGCAGGCACGCGATCATGGCGTATCGATCAACGCCTGGTACACCAGCGTTTCGACTTTCTGCAGCAGGTCGCCATCGTTTGGCATCACCTGGCCCATGATGACGATGGCCATGTCCTCTTCCGGGTTCACGCTGAACGTGGTGGTAGCGGCCCCGCCCCAGCCGAAAGCGCCGACCGACCCGGGCCGGCCGAGCGCCGCCGTGTCGAGCGTCACGGAGACGCCGAGCCCGTAACCGGTCGCGGCCGGTCCGTTCGCTGCGATCGACGGAATGTTCGGCGGCAAGTGGTTCTGAGCCATGAGCTCTACCGTCTTGCGGCCGAGAATGCGTACGCCGTCGAGCTCGCCGCCGTTCAGCAGCATGCGCGCGAAGCGCAGGTAGTCCGGCGCCGACCCTGACAGGCTCAGCGTGCCGAACGCGTGCTCCGTGAAGCGCGCGTAGCGATCGGCGGTGTCGGGCACGAGCTTGCCGTCGGCGCCGCGGTTGTACACGGTGGCGAAGTTGCGCTTCATCGCCGGCGGCACGCCGAATGCCGTTTGGCGCATACCGAGCGGTTCGAGAATGACGGTCCGCACGTAATCGGCATACGGCATGCCGGAAAAATGCTCGACGAGATACGCCTGCACGTCGTGACCGAGCCCGTACACCCACTGGTCGCCCGGCGAGTAGCGCAGCGGCACCGTCGCAAGGCGATCGATCTCTTGACGCAACGAATCGAGCTCGAACATGCCGAGCCCGGCTTCCCGGTAAAGCGCGTCGACGTCGGTGTTGCCAAGCCCACCCGAAAGCCCGAGCGTGTGGCGGAATGCGTCTTGGATGGTGGGCTTGCGTTTCGGCGCTTCGAGGATCGGCCGGCCGTTCGCGTCCTTACCGGCATACACCTTCAGGCTCGCGAACTGTGGAATGTACTTGTCGAGCGGGTCGGTGAGCTGAAACAGACCTTGCTCGTACAGGCTCAGCAACGCCACGCTCGCGATCGGCTTGGTCATCGAATACAGCCGGAACATCGCGTCGGCGCGCATCGGCTCGCGCGACTCGAGGTCCATGTAGCCGTAGGTGCGCTGAATCACTTCGCCATGACGCGCCACGGCCACCACCATGCCGCTCGAGCGGCCGGCGGCGATCTCGCGCTCGAGCAGCGCATCGAGCCGCTCCAGGCGCTCGCGTGAAATCCCAGCCACCTCCGCCGTTTCGGCTGCGATGGCTGCCGGCGCATGACACAGTGCGGTCGCATAAGCGAGATAGGTGACTACGCCGAGCGTGCTCTTCGAACGCATGTGAGGCCCTCCTCTAGACGCCGAGCCAGTGTAGCAGCGGCACATCGACGCCGCAGTGCGGTACTTTGAGGTACGCTCGCTGGCGGAACGTCGAATCTGGAGGAAACATGATCGCTGCAGAGATCTATCGCCGAACCGTCAGGCCGCTTGCCGCGGCGGCTGCCGTATGGGTTGCGCTGGCCGCCGCCGCGCAGCCTTCGCAGCTCGAGAACAACAAGCGCATCGCCACCGAGTTCTACGACGCAGCCATCAACCGTAAGGACTTCGCGGCAGCGTCGCAGTACTTGGGCAGCGGCTATCGACAGCACAATCCGACCGCAGCCGACGGCGCCGAGGGTCTTCGGGCATTCATCGATTTCTTGAAGACGCGCTTTCCCAACCAGCGCGGCGAGATCAAGCGAGTCATCGCCGAAGGCGATCTCGTCGTGTTGCACGTGCACTCGACGCGAGGCGACGACACGCCCGGCCGCGCGATCGTCGACATCTTCCGCATCGAGAACGGCAAGGTCGTCGAGCATTGGGATGTCATCCAGGACATTCCCGCGCAGGCGGCCAACGCGAACGGTATGTTCTGAGCAATGCGCTCGAAGTCGATCAAGGCCTATTTGGCTATTGCCGCGATTTCGCTGTCGGTAGCGCCGCTGCACGCGCAACCGTCCGGCAAGCCCGAAGCCGCACTACGCGCCGGCGCGGCGCGCATCGATTACACGCCGCGCGGCCCGGAGCTGCCCGGCAACTTCACCGGCGTGCTCGATCCGATCTTCGTGCGCGCCCTTGTTCTCGACAACGGCAGCACGCGCGCGGCGTTGGTCGCCGTGGACGCCGGCGCCATTCCCGGCGATCTTTACGGCAAGGTCAGCGCGCGTGCGGCAGCGGAGCTCGACATTCCGGCGAGCCAGCTGCTGATTTCCGCGAGCCATACTCACAGCGTTCCGTTCCGCCTGGCGGCCGGCGTGGAGGAAACGATCCTAAGCGCCTTGCGCGATTCGATCGCGCGGCTGCAGCCCGCACGGGTCGCGTGGGGCACGGGCGTCTCGTACATCAATGTGAACCGCGACCGCATCGACCCGGAAACCCAGCGCTGGTGGGAAGGCCCGAACTACGACGGCCCGTCCGACAAGACCGTGGCAGTGGTCCGCGTCGAGACGCCCGGCGGCGCGCCGATTGCCGTTTATTACAACTACGCCGTGCACGGCGTGATCACGGGCACGCTCGACCTGATCAGCGGCGACATTCCCGGAGCGGCATCGCGCCACCTCGAGGAATCCCTCGGCGGCGGCGCAGTCGCGCTCTTTGCGAGCGGCGCAGCCGGCGACCAGAACCCGATCTATTTCAATCAGACGTATGAGCTGCGCGAGATTCGCATCGCGGACTACGCGAAACGCGGCGAAGACATCAGCAACGCCATGCCGCCGGGCGGCCAGGGACTCGACCGCAACAACCCGCGCGTGCAGCTGCTCATGGACCAGCAGAAACGCATGAACGAGGCCCTTGGCCAGATGCTGGGCGAAGAAGTGCTGCACGTGATGCGCGAAGGGCTCGAGAAGCCCACGGCCGACACGACACTGCGCGGCGCGCAGGCGAGCTTCTCCTGCCCGGCTCGGCAGCGGACGGACTCCGGCCGGGCCGGCACTGCGGGCACGTACGTGGATGCCGGCGAGGTCGCGATCGGCCTCGGCGTGCTACGCATCGGCGACGTGTTTATCGGCGCCGTCAATGCGGAGGTCTACAACGGCATCGCCCAACGCCTGAAACGCCAGTCGCCGTTCAAGCACACGATGCTGTCCACGCTGACCAACGGGATGGCGCAGACGGGATACATTCCGAGCGACGAGGCTTTTGGCTACAACGTTTTCACGGTGCTCAACTCTCGGCTGAAGCCGGGCTGCGCCGAAGTGGGAATCGTCGACGGGTTGCTCGAGCTGATGAGCGGACTTTGAGCCAAGCTCTTTCGACCCGCCCACGAGCGAAACGACACGAGCAAGCCCGCCACGTTTACAAGCGGACGCTGACGATGGAACATGCGCCCGAAGGGGTTCACCGGGGAGAGACGCCATGGGACGTATGAAACCGAGCGCCGCCGCGCTGGCCGTCGCAGGAATGGCTTTCAGCGCCGCAGCTGCGGGCGAGGACGCGGTAGCCGGCATGTCCCGCGAGCGGCTCGAGCGGCTCGACGACCACTTCCACGCGTATGTCGACGCGGGCGAAATAGCGGGCGTCGTCACTTACGTCTCCCGCCACGGCCAGATCGTCCACCAGGACGCCTACGGCCTCGCTGACATCGATGCACGCCGGCCGATGACCGACGACACTTACTTCTACGTCTACTCGATGACCAAGCCAGTGACGAGCGTGGCGCTGCTGATCCTCTACGAGGAAGGCAAGTTCCAGCTCGACGAGCCGATCGCGCGCTATCTGCCGGAGCTGGCGAACGCCCGCGTGTTCGACCGCGACGCCGGCCGCGTCGTGGACGCAGTGCGCCAGCCCACGATCGAGGACGTGTTCCGCCACACCGCAGGCTATCTCTACGGCCCCCAAGGCGACACGGAGTTCGATCGCGCCTATCGCGAGGCGAATCTCCTGAACTCCAATCTCGCGGAGTTCTCGCGCAAGCTCGGTCAGCTGCCGCTCGGCTATCAGCCCGGCACGCGGTGGGTCTACTCGGTCTCGCACGACGTCCAGGCGCGGCTGGTCGAGGTGCTCTCGGGCCGGCCGTTCGACGAGTTCGTTCGCGAGCGGATCCTCGAACCGCTGCGCATGACCGAAACCGTGTTCGGGCGGCCCGACCGGCTGAAGAGCCAGTTCGCAACCATCTACACCGAGAACGACAGCGGCGCTCTCGTGCCGAACGGCGCGCTCGACGCCCCGGGCGCGGCGACGCGTGTGCTCGGCGGATTCAGCTTGTCCTCGACCGCGGCCGACTACGCTCGTTTCGCCGAGATGCTCGTCAACGACGGTGAGCTCGACGGCGTGCGCATTCTCTCGCGCAAGACCGTCGACCTCATGGCTTCGAACCACCTGCCCGAAGGCGTCAGCCGTGGCGCGGCGGGCGGCGGAACGGCGGGCGGCGAAGGCTACGGCCTCGGCGTGCGCGTCGTCCTCGATCCGGCGAAGGCCCACAACGTCACCTCGACGGGCGTGTTCGGCTGGTCCGGCGCTGCGGGTACCCACTTCTTCGTGGACCGCGAGGAAGGACTCGTCGGTGTCTTCATGATCCAGAAGATGGGCGGCGGCGGCGGCGGCCCGCGAATGTCCGCGGAATTCGAGACGCTCGTTTACCAGGCCATCGTGGACTGACAGGCTCTAGGCCATCCGCGCGCTCAGGGATCGAGGTTCAGCAGCCGTGCGGGGTTGCGGCGAATCATCAGATCGATCTCGCGCTGCGTCACACCGCCATCGAGCAGGCGCTGAACGCCGCCGGCAAAACCTACCGCCGGCACCGGGTTGCCCGGCTGTCCGAGGTCCGTAGTGAGAACCACGTTTTCCGCGCCGGCGGATCGTATACGCGTTACGAGCTCAGCGATCGGCATGGAGCCGATCGGCTCGACCATCCCGAACGGAAACTCCAGCAATGCACCGAGCGCAATCACCTCTCGTTGTATGGGCTCGGGTAGGGTGAGGTCACCGAGCGGATGAGTGATGACGATGCGATCGATGCCAAGATCGCGAGCCGCACGCACCAGCAAGAGACTGTCCTGCGGGCTTGAATGCCCGGTTGCCAGCGCCAGATCGAGCGACGCAATGGTCTCTAGCACCTCGGTCACCTCCGGCCGCAATTCGCCGTTGGCGGAAACGGGCACGATATCGGCCGCTCGGACAGTCGCGGCAAATGGACCCTGCGCAGCGTCGACCGTCGGCATCCATACGACGCGACCGTGACCGCCTGTCATCGCGGCCATCCGCTTCACGGCCTCCGCATTGAAACCCCCGACGGAACGATTCAGGGCTATTCCGCCGTAAGCGTCGACATCCGGGACGACTTGTGACACGAGATACGCAAGCGAGGCCGTCTCGACGAAGTGGCTCTTGTACAGCACGGCCCGCAATCCGTGGCGCCGTGCAATCTGCGCCGTCTCGATGGCCGTCAGCGCTCGGGGAACGCTATCCGGCGCGGAGTGCACATGCAGGTCGATTGCGCCTTCGATCTGCGCGCCCGCGGCCACAGGCCGCAGCAACGACGTGATCGCGAGCAGCGTTACCAGGCAGCGTAACGTCATCATTCCCCTCCTCTCGATCACCGCGTGCAGCGTAACACCGGGGCCGGCGACTCCGAGCCAAGAGGTGCACACAACGGCCACCACGGATGGCATGATGCGCGCACCGGAGGAAACGCTATGACGCATCGCCTTCTAACGGTTGGCGCCTTCGCCGCCGCTGCCGCTGCCGCGCTCGCCGGCCACGCCCAGGCGCCCGCACCGGTGACGCCCGATGGGCTCGTCGCCGAGGCCAAACGCGCCGCTGGCCTCGACCATGCCGGAACGTTTCGGCGCATCTGCGTCGCACCCGACAACTTGAATGCAGCGCCGCGCCCTCCGCCGCCCACGGGCCCTCGTGCCGCGCCGGACCGTGCCACGTGGTACGCCGCGCCCTACAAGGTGTTCGACGATCTCTATTTCGTCGGCACCCAGATCCACTCCGCATGGGCGTTGACGACGACGGACGGCATCATCGTGATCGACACGCTGTTCGACTACGCGGTCGAGCCCGAGATCGTCGACGGCCTTACGGCACTCGGTCTCGATCCGCGCGACATCAAGTACGTTCTGATCAGCCATGCGCACGGCGACCATGATCAAGGCGCCGCGGTGCTACAAAGCCGTTACGGCGCCAAGATCGTCATGGGGGCCGCCGACTGGGAGGCGACGCTGCAGCGGCCGGCGACCGCCGCCGGCGGCGTGCCGAAACGCGACGTCGCCGTGGGTCCTGAAGGAACGAAGATCACGCTCGGCGGCACGACGATCGACGTCATCGCGACACCGGGCCATACGCGCGGCACGCTGTCCTACATCTTCCGCGTTCACGATCGCGGTCGGGCGCTCACGGTCGCCTATGCCGGCGGCACGGCGTTCAATTTTCCGCGTGAAGCCGCGAACTTCGCGATCTACCGCGACAGCCAACGGAAGATGAACGAGGCGGCGCGCACGGCGGGCGCGACCGTGCTCATGACGAATCACACGGAGTTCGATCGGGCCTACGACCGCGCGCGCATCGCGCAACTGCCGCGCGCGGCCGGCGAGAAGCACGCTTACGAAACCGATGAGGCGACCGTGCAGCGCTATTTCGAGATGGGCGCTCTGTGCGCCGAAGCGCAGCGGCTGACGATGCAGCCGGCGAACTGACCATTCACAAACGCCAATTCGAAGCGAATCGATGGGAGAGCGCCATGAACACATGCGATCGACGTAGCGTTCTAACCGGGCTCGGCGCCGTCGGCGCCAGTCTGTGGCTACCCCCGTCCGCCGACGCGCTCGCTCTTGCCGACGACAAGGTCAAGATCGTGCGTTACTTCAGCAACGCCGGCGACTCGCAAGGCAGGCGCGGGCAGCCGATGGTCAACCAATCGACTAACGTCGTGATGATCGAGACCGAGCGCGGCCTCGTCGGCATCGGCGAGGGCGGCGAGCCGACGTCGATGAACGAATGCGCGAGCATGCTGATCGGGCAGGACCCGTTCCGCGTCGATCACCATTGGCAGCGCATGATGCGCGGCTACCACTATCCGGCCGGACGCGAGAAGCTTCATTCGCTCGGCGCGCTCGATCTCGCGCTCTGGGATCTCAAAGCGAAGGCGCTCGACGTGCCCGTGTGGCAGCTGCTCGGCGGCAAGTCGCGCGACCACATCGAGCTCTATTCGACGGTGTTCCCGCGGCCCCCGGGCGGCACGATCGAAGATGCGGCGCGCGCTTGCATCGACGCCGGCTTTCGCGTTTACCGGCATGCCACGGACAACCCGCGGCAGCGCGAGGTCGACCGCTTCGCGCTCGTGCGGCAGATGCACGCGGACAGCGTGCTCATGCACAAGGGAGCCGGTGATGGCCGGTGGGCCATGGACTTCCACACGGAGCTCGACCCACCCGACGCCATCAACCTCGCCACCCTGATCGAGCCGCTGCATCCGTATTTCTGCGAGGACTTGATTCGCACCGAGAGCGTCGACTCTTACGCGACGATCCGCGAGCGGACGCGCGTGCCGATCGCCGCCGGCGAGCAGTTCGGCTACAAGTGGGACGTCAACACGCTGATCGAGCGCCAGCTCATCGACTACGCGCGAGTCACGCTGCCGAACGTCGGCGGCATCACGGAGTTCATGAAGATCCTCGCGCTCGCCGAGACGCATTACGTCGGCATGATCCCGCATTTCACGGGCCCTATCTCCGAGGCCGCGCTCGTTCACTGCCTCACGGCCACGTCCGTGGTGGCGCTCATGGAGATGCTCGGCGACGGCAGCCGCAGCTGGCCCCACTTGCCGAAGGTCTACGATTTCAAGGACGGCAAGCTCTGGCCGAACGATCGGCCGGGGCTCGGCGTCGAGCTCGACGTGAGCAAGCTCACGTTGCTCGGCGAGTACGACACGTATCGCGCAGGCATGTTGCTCAACCATCGGCCCGACGGCTCGTACACGAACTGGTAGAGTCCCCCAGTCGCACCTAGCGGCTGGGAAGCGCAAAGACCCAAATCGTTGCGCTGCGCACGATCGGCAAATCGATCTCGGGCGTCAGCATCGGGAATGTCAGCGCGTGCGCCGATCCGTGCCCCACAGTCATCGCGACGTACTGCGTGCCTTCCACACCGTAGCTGATCGGGGCTGAGCTCGGCACGTCGTTCAGCTTCGCCTGCCAGAGCGCCTTTCCTGTCGCGTCGTCGTAGGCTGTGAGCACGCGGTCGAGCGAGCCCGCGAACACCAAACCCCCAGCCGTCGCCAGCACGCCGGTCGTCTGCGGAGCTCGCTGGCGCTCCGTCCACAGCGTCTCGCGCGTCGTTAGATCGATGGCTTGAATCCGCCCGTAGCGGCCGTCGGCGTCAAGGCGCGGACGAATGGTCCAACGCACGCCGGTCGAAAGCGAGCCTCGCTGCTCGAGCGGCACCGGCGTGAGATCCATGCACGACTCGACGAGCGGCACGAACAGCACGCGCGTCGCCGGATTGATCGAGCCGGGCACCCAGCTCTTGGCGCCGCCGGCATGCGGGCACACGACGATCGCTTCCTCGCGGGACGGAACGAGCTTCGGATCGATCGTCTTCGCGCCGGTCCGCGGGTCGATTGCAGTGATGAAGTTCTGGAGACCGAGGTCGATCGAGAAGAGATAGCGGCCGGCGTCATCGAGATCGAGCGCGTCGTAAATCGCCTCCTTGCCGGCCGTCAGCACGACACGTCGTTGGCGACCGTCCACGGGTAACGTGATGATCTGCCGTTCGAACGCCCAGTCGAAGTCCCACTGATCGTTGGGAACGTGCTGGAAGTGCCAGACGAGCTTGCCGGTGTCGGGATCGAGCGCAATCGTCGCGTTCGTGTACAGCGCGTCGTTGGTGGTGCCCGGCCTGGCGATCGGGTCGCGCAGCGGCCCCGTGTCGTACGTGGGCGCCGGGCCGAACAACGCAACATTGCGCTCGGCGTCGTAGCTGCCGGCCGTCCAGACGGAGCCGCCCGTCCGCTTCTCGAGCGGCAGGCCGTTCCAGCTGTCGCCGCCCGGCTCGCCGGGGCGCGCAATCGAATAGAACCGCCACGCCTCCCGGCCGGACTCCGCATCGAGCGCCACGATGTAGGCGCCGCCCGCAGCCTGGCCATTCACACCCTGCATGACCTTGCCGCGAGCCACGAGCGGCCCGCCGCTCAAGCCGAAGCCGCTGCCTTCCTGCCGCAATGGCCGTGTCCCAGACGACGGCGCCCGTCTTCGCGTCGAGCGCCACGACGTGGACATCCGAGGTACCGACGTAGACCTTGCCGCCATAGAGCGCCATGTTGCGCTTCACGGTCGGCCGGAACGTGCTCGGCAGCTCACGCGCGTAGTGCCAGAGCTCGTCGCCCGTCGCGGCGTCGAGCGCCTGGACATGATCGCCGAACGAGTGCACGTAGATGACGCCGTCGTGCACGAGCGGCGTGGCGGTGTTCGGCCCAGCCGGCAGCGACAGCGACCACGCGAGCTGAAGCGTGCCGACGTTGGTCTTGTCGATATTCGACAAAGGAGAGAAGCCGAGGCCGTCGCGCGTACGACGCCAGCTCAGCCAGTCGTTCGGCGACGGGCTCGAAAGCATCTGATCCGTTACCGGTGAGCTGCGGTCGAGCCGGTTCGCGGCCTCGGCCCAACTCGGCAGCTCGACTCCCGGGGTGAGGCCGCCGCCCGGGCTCTGGGCCCGCAGGCGTTGCTGCTCCGTCAACGCCGGCGCGTCCGCCGACGGCGCTTGCGCCTGCGCTGTTGGCTCCAACGGAAGCGCCGCGAGCGCGCTCAACAGTGCGGCGGCCCGTATCGTCGCTTTCTTCACAGCAGTCCCCTCTCGCCTTCTCACGGCATCGGGAGCAGCGGCTCCCAATCCGGCGGCAGCTGTTGATTCACGGCATTGAGCAGCATCGCGGTCATCGCATAGTCGCCCATGACCATCGTGATCTCGATCGTGCCCCGCTCGCCGAATAGCGACACCATCTTGGCGAAGAGCTCGGGCGGCACTTGGCGGTCGCCGCGCAGCATCGCGCGACCGAACTCGATCGCGGTCGCTTCCTTCTCCGGCAAGCCGGACGTCGGGCGATCGTGCTTGATGACGTCGATGACTGCTTGCGCCACACCGACGCGCCGAGCCCCGCGTTCGTGCGCGGTCCACTCGTATTGCTGATTGAACTCGCGCGCCGGTACGAGCGTGCTGATCTCGAAGAACTGCGGTCCGATGACGTTCTGGCTGCGCAGCAACTGGTTCAGCCGGTCGTAAGGCTCAGCAGCCGCAAGGCTGTACATCGTGCTCGCCGGCGGACCGAGCCGCGGCGTGTCGACGTCGCTACCGTTGATCGCCTCGAAGATCCGTCGGCCTTCCGCGTCGAGCGAGTCCTTGAGAATCAGCCGCAAGCGCGAGTACGACTGCGCGTCGATGTCGGGCGGCAACGACGGGCGGCTCGTTTGCGCAACTGCGTACGCCGCCGCGAGCACGGGCAAGAGCAACAGCCACATTGGCGCTTTCATGCACGGACCTCCGCCGCATCAGTCACCGACTCTCGTAGGCTAGCCCATCACTCCGACACACGCCACGAAGCGACGGTAATACCAACGGAGCAGACAGACGTTCAATCGAGCGGCTAGTCCGTCGCATACGCCCACCGTTCCGGTTTCGCTTGACCATGCTCGTGCGGCGTGGCTAGTTACGTCGGTGCGCGCGGAGCGGACAGTGAACCAATCGATGCTGCGTTTGAGCCGGCGGCTGCTAGTCGCGCGCACCACGGCCCTCGGCCTCAGCTTCGTGATTTGCACGGCGCCTCCGGTTTCGGCGCAAGAGAGTATCGGGCGCGGTTGGCCGATGGCGAGTGAAGCCGCATGGGTCGGGGCCGGAGTGCCGTTCTATAACATCGATGCATCGAGCGCGAAGGACGGTGCGGTGCCCGAGGGGGTGACGCCGCTCGCACGTGACATTTTCACCAGCGACGATTTCTACATCGATCGCGAGCTGTGGCGCGATCCACGCTACTTCCGCTGCAACAGCACTCTTGGGCTCGACTCGCAATGGGGTGACTATTCCAGCGCGCCCACGTACATCACAGAAGATCCGGCGGCGGGCGCCTGGGGACACTGCGACGTGGACTACGCCCGCGAGCACATCGTGAGCCCCTACGGGTTCGCAACGGCTCGAGCACACTATGAGGCGCTGCTTGCCGAAACCGCTGCCAAAGGCGGGGCGACAAAGTACAGCCGCGAGCGCATGCCGCCGGATTGGGATGGACGCTACACGAACAACGTGAGTGTCGTTTTCGGACTGATGCGCGCCGGAAAAGAGCCCATCGTGCCGGTGGAATTCAGCGAGCCGCCGCAGTGGATCATCGGCTACCACAACCAGGTGCCGACGATTCTCTCGCTGCTGACGCCGGAATATCGGCAGCGGCTCGTTCAACAGCTGTATCACCAGGCGCACGATCGCGCGGCGCAATGGTCGGCGATGCTGTGCCGTCCCGAAGGATTCATGCGCTGGTGGTCGGGCCCGGGCGGGCCGGGCTCGCTCGACGTGATGGTGACGCCTACGCGCGTGCAGTTTCTCGGCGGATCCGGCAACGCGATCCGCAACGTCCACGTCGGTCGCGACTTCGATTTATCGGGCGCAGTACCCCGTCTCGGCGCCGACGTGCCTCGGTGGATGGGCGAGACCGTCGGCTTCTGGGACGGCAACGCGCTGATCACCTGGACTTCCAACATTCAAGGGTGGTTCACGCACTCGAGCTGGGAGTATTCCAGCAAGCTGCAAACGATCGAGATTTGGACTGCACGTTCGGATTCTCAGGGCCGCCTTCTCGGCCTCGAGCACGAGGCCGTGTTCTACGACGAAGAAGGCTTGGCAGAACCGATCCGCAACGTGCGCTTCTTGGCGCGACAAGGCGACTTCAACGACGTGCCTCCGAACAACCTGACGCACTGCAATCAGACGTTCTTCGTCGTCGACGGTCGCGCGACACCGTTGGCTCCGGGCGCGGAGATCCAATACACAGTCGAGGACCTCTACGGCCGGCCGTGGGCCGCCGTTTGGGAGGAGCACTTCGAACAGGGAATGCAGCGCCCGGAGAGCGAGGACCTTTTCGACTTCGAGCAAGAGTAGATGCCGATTCGCCACTTTCTCGACCGCAAAAAGGTGCTCATGCGCGCTCACTGCTCCGCTCTAGCGGCCTTGCTGTTCGTTGCCACGGCGGCGGACGGCCAACCCGCCGACGCATTCGTGCCCGTCACCGATGCGATGTTGCAGAACCCCGATCCCGCCGACTGGCTCATGTGGCGCCGCACGCTCGACTCGTGGGGCTACAGCCCGCTCGCGGAGATCGACCGCAGCAATGTCGGTGAGCTCAAAATGGTATGGACACGAGCGCTCGGGCCCGGCATTCAAGAAGGCACGCCGCTCGTATACGACGGCGTCATGTACTTTCCGAACCCGAGCGATCTCGTTCAGGCGCTCGACGCCGCGACCGGCGATCTCGAGTGGGAGTATCGGCGCTCGCTACCGAGCGATCTCGGCGAATACTTCCCGGTGCCTTCGATCAACCGCAATCTCGCGATCTACGGCGACACGCTGATCGACACGAGCGCCGACGACTATCTCTACGCGCTCGACGCGCGCACGGGTGAGCTCCGGTGGGAGGTGCAGCTGTTCGACTATCGGCGCGGCGCGCAGCACACTTCGGGCCCCATCATCGCCGACGGCAAGATCGTTTCGGGCCGCGGCTGCGAGCCCGAAGGCAGCCCCGAGGCGTGCGTGATCATGGCGCACGACGCCCGGACGGGCCGAGAGCTATGGCGCCGACGCACGATCGCCGCACCGGGCGAGCAGAACGGCGACTCGTGGGGCGAGCTTCCCGACGCGGAACGCTGGCACGTCGGCAGCTGGCTCGTGCCGAGCTACGACCCCGAGCTCGGCCTCGTGTTCGCGGGCACCTCGGTCACGTCGCCGGCGCCGAAATTCGCGCTGGCCGGCAACGACAAGACATACCTCTATCACAACTCGACGCTCGCCCTGAACGCCGACACCGGCGAGATCGTCTGGTACTACCAACACATCGTCGACCATTGGGATCTCGATCATCCGTTCGAGCGCATGCTCGTCGAAACCGCCGTAGCCCCCGATCCTGCCGAAGTCACGTGGATCAGCCCGCGCGTGCGCAACGGCGAACGGCGCAAAGTCGTGACCGGCATTCCCGGCAAAACGGGCATCGTCTACACGCTAGACCGCGCCACCGGCGAGTTCCTCTGGGCGCGGCCGACGGTGCAGCAGAACGTCCTGCAAAGCATCGACGGGCTGACCGGGGAAGCCACCGTGAATCCCGAGGCGCTGTTCGTCGAAGTCGGCCAACAGCGCTACATCTGCCCGACTACGCTCGGCGGCAAGAACTGGCCTTCGGGCACCTTGAGCCCGCTCGGCAACGTCATGTTCTTTCCGCTGCAGAACACGTGCATGACGTCGGCACCGACGTTGAGCCGACCGAACCCCGACTCGCTGTACGGCCTCCGCAACTCGAATCAGATCGCAGGGAACGGTGCAAACGTCGGAACGATTCAGGCCATCTCCGTCGAAACGGGCAAGACGCTCTGGGTGTACGAGCAGCGTGCGGGGATGATGTCGCTGTTGTCCACGGCGGGCGGCCTCGTCTTCGGCGGCGACACGAACGGCAGGTTCAGAGCCTTCGATCAGCGAACCGGCCGAGTGCTGTGGGAGGTCAACCTCGGCTCGCCGATCTCCGGCTATCCCGTAACGTTCGCCGTCAACGGCAAGCAGTACGTCGCAGTCAGCACGGGCTCGTCGTTGACGGCCATGGGAGCGAATCGTTTGACGCCCGAGCTGACCCCGAGTCTCGGGAACAATCTATTCGTCTTCGCGCTCCCCGAATGAAGCCCGGTTCGCGGTCGCGCCGTGCTGCCCGCGCCTTCATTACTCAGCCGGCTCGATGCGAAACACGACGCCGCTCGTCGTGTCGCGCGGGTCTGGTTGGCCGCCGAGCGTGCGCTTTTCCGTCAGCGCGTAGAGATAGCCATCCGGCCCCTGGATGACGTGCCGCCAACGGCGTCCGAGCGACATGAACAGCGAGTCACGCCGCTCTGTTTGCGGCATCGGTTGATCGAACGCCACTCGCACGAGCGTCTGGCCGTTGAGCGCGCCGACGAAGAGATGGCCTTTCCACGCTGCGAGCTTGTCTCCCGTGTACCACGTGAGCGTCGAAGGGCTGATCGACGGACTCCAGTGCATCACCGGCATCTCCATGCCCGGAAGGAACCAGTGGTTGGCGCTGAGCTCCTTGCGGTTGTAGTTCTTGCCGAGCGAGACGAGAGGCCAGCCGTAATTCTGGCCCGCGCGCAGGACGTTGATCTCGTCGCCGCCCATCGCCGCGACGTCGGTAGTCCAAAGCTCCCCGGTGTCGGGATGCCAGGCGAAGTCCGTCACGTTGCGCTGACCGTAGGTGAACACTTGAGGATTCGCGCCCTCCTGCCCGAGGAACGGATTGTCGGCAGGAATGCCGCCGTCGTCGCGGACACGCAAGACCTTGCCGACGTCGTTGTCGAGCTGCTGGGCCAGCAGCGGCTCGTTGCCGCCGTCGCGGCCGTCGTGCTCGACATGATCGTTCACGGTCAGATAGATCATGCCGTCGGGGCCGAATGCCGCGCGCCCCGCCATCGGCCCGCCGGGGATCCATGAGTCGGACTCGAAGATCTCCTGCACGTCGAGCAACACGTCGCCCTCTAGCCGCGCGCGAGCCAGCGCTCGAGACGATTCGTCGCCGCGCTTCTTGATGTAGTACAGGTACACCAGCCGGTTCGAATCAAAGCGAGGGTGCACGATGACGGACTGCAACGCGCCGGCCTCGATGCTTGCCGTCGGCCAGCCCGCGAGCGGCGTCGGAGCCAACGTCCCGCGGCGCACGACGCGAACATGCCCCTGACGGTTCTGGATGGCTTGGTTACCCGTCGCAGGACCGCTCAGCGCCTCGGCGAGCTCCGTGATCAGCAGATCTCCGTTCGGCGTAAACGCCATGTGACGTGGGCTCCTGAGCCCTTCCGCGAGGGCAACGAGGCGGACGCGGAACAAGTCGCCCGGTGGGCATTGACCCTGCGGTTGGCCGTTCGGCGAGCAGGACCCGGGCACCCAAGTGTCGAACACGAGCGGATCGGGCGCCGGCGCGACGCTCGGTTGCGCAGCCGACTCGCGGGGCACGCAACCTTGAGCCGAAGCTAGAAGCATAAGCACCAGACAAATGAGCACGGGGCGCGCTTGACGATCGCTCATGTCGGTTCTCGCGTTGTCACGTCCGTGTGTGGTGTTGGTCGCGGTAGTATCACTGTGCGCGCGCGCGGCGCGCGGCGCCAAAGCCCACAGCGCAGCAACGCTACGTACGTCGCGCCGGCGAGTCAACGCGTCGCGTGTTGACGCCGTCTCGTTCACGGGCCTATGGTCAACGCGTGAACTGATCGCGACGAGGAGAGGGGATGCTCCGCTTACGATCGACGATGCTTGCCGCAGCGCTACTCTTTGCGACGCTGCTCGTGCACGCTCAGGATGAAAACGCGAGCTGGACGTTCGACACCTACACACCGGGCGTCTGCTCCCCGAACGGCGGCAAGCACGGCGGATGTCCGGCCGGCGAGCTGGTGCGGATAAACGTCGTCACGGTCGCGCACGGTCTCGTGCGGCCGTGGCATCTGACGTTCCTCCCGGATACCACCGACTATCTCGTGACCGAGCTGCCCGGCGATCTGCGCATCGTCCGTAACGGCAAGCTCGATCCGAAGCCGATACCCGGCTGGCCTACCGACATGCTGCGCGCGCGCAGCATGAACTCCGTCGTGCTGCACCGCGACTTCACGCGCAACCGGCTGCTCTTCATCTCGTACGTCAAGCAGCGCGACGGCGGCGACACGACGATCGCGCTCGCGCGCGCACGTTTCGACGGCGCCAAGCTCGAGCAAGTGGAGGACGTGTTCGTCGCCGACGCCTGGGGCACGGGCGCCTCGGCCGGCCGCGCGGAGGTCGGGCCGGACGGAATGCTCTACTTGACGGTCGGCGATCGCGACGCGGGCAATGTGACGGACAATGCGAGCTATCGCATGCTCGCGCAAAATCTCGGAAGCCACGTCGGCAAGGTGCTGCGCCTACGCGACGACGGCACGGCTCCGGCGGACAACCCGTTCGTCGGCCGGGCCGATGCGAAACCGGAGATCTACACCTACGGCCATCGCAACGCCCAGGGGCTTGCTTGGCATCCTGACACCGGCGAGCTCTGGGCCACGGAGGTCGGGCCAATGGGCGGCGATGAGCTGAACCGTCTCGTGCCGGGCCACAACTACGGCTGGCCGCTCGTGTCGCTCGGCAAGATCTACACGGGCAACCTCGCTTCCGAGCAAGCGTGGTTCAGGCCCGGCATGGACATGCCGCACATGTTCTGGGTCCCGGCCATCAGCCCTTCGAGCCTCCTGATCTACTCGGGCGACCAGTTCCCGCTGTGGCGCGGTCATTACTTCATCGGCGCGCTGAGCGGCCAGCAGTTGCAGCGCGTCGCATTCAATCAGCCGCCGCCGCAGCCGGAGCGCCGGGAGTCGCTGCTCACGGAGCTCGACGCGCGGGTGCGCGACGTGCGGCAAGGGCCGGACGGTAACCTGTATCTCGCGGTCGAGCGCGATCAGCAGTCGGGCCCCGGCAGCTCGCGGCTCACGCCGAACGGCTCGATTCTGCGGATCGCGCCCGCAAAGAACTGAGATCGACAGATGCAACGATCGACTCTGGTGCTGCTTGGGTTGCTATTCGCCGCTAGCGCAGCCGCTCAACAGCGTCCGAACGCGGGCGACATACCACGGCTCGCCAACGGTAAGCCGAATCTGAGCGGCGTGTGGCAGGCATTCACGACCGCCAACTGGAACGTCCTGACGCACGGCGCGAGCGCGGGGCCCCCGGAGTACGGCGCGCTGCTCGCGACGCCCCCGGGTTACGGGATCGTCGATGGCGACGAGATCCCATACTTGCCTGCCGCGGCCGAGCAACAGCAGCGCAACTACGAGAACCGCTTCAAGGACGACCCGGAGCTGAAGTGCTTCTTGCCGGGCGTGCCGCGCGCCAACTACATGCCCTACCCGCTGCAGATCTTCCATTCGGCCGATCACCTGCTCATCGCGTATCAGTTCGCGGGGGCTTCGCGCATCGTGAACCTCGGCGCCCCGATTCCTTCGGCGATCGATAGCTGGATGGGTATCTCGAATGCGCGCTGGGACGCCGACACGCTCGTCGTCGAAGTCTCGGGTTTCAACGGCATGGCGTGGCTCGACCGGGCCGGCAATCATTCGAGCTCGGCGCTCAAGGTTGTCGAGCGGTACACGTTGGCCGGCGCAGACGCCATCGACTACTCGGCGACGCTCGAGGACGCGCAAACCTTCTCCCGCCCGTGGACGATGCGCTTCCGCCTCGTGCGAAACCCAAACCCCGAGCAGCACTTGATGGAGTTCAAGTGCGTGCCGTTCACGGAACAGCTGCTGTACGGCGAATTCTACAAGCAGCCGCGAGAGTGACGAGGAGCAAGACATGAAGCGAGCTCGGTTGACCTTCTTCGTGCTGCCGGCGGCCGTCCTCGCTGTGCGCGGCGGAGGCGCAAACACCGCGCACGCCGTGGGGCGACCCCGACCTGCAGGGCAAGTGGTCCAACGCGACGCTGACGCCACTGCAGCGCCCCGCCGAGCTTGGCGACAAGCAGTTCTTCACGGAGGACGAGGCGAAAGCCTACGTGCGCCAGCGTATCGCGGCGCAGAGCGGCGACGCGAACATCGAGGCGGACCGGTCGGCGGGCAACGTCGGGTCCTACAACGACGCTTGGATGGATCGCGGCAACGACATCGTGCCTACACGTCGCACGTCGCTGATCGTCGATCCCGCGAACGGGCGCGTTCCGCCGTTCACGGCCGCCGCGCAGCTCGAGCACGAGCGCAACCTCGCACACGCGGCAGCGCACCCCGCCGACACGCCCGAGGACCGCTACCTCACGGAGCGGTGCATCGGATTCGGCGGAGGCCACGCGCCGATGCTGCCGGAGCCGTACAACAACAATTACTACATCGTGCAGACGCAGGACTACGTCACGATCATGGCGGAGCTCAATCACGAGGTCCGCATCATTCCGATCGACGGCCGTCCGCATTTGCCCGCGGGCGTGCGGCAGTGGACGGGCGATTCGCGCGGCCGCTTCGAGGGCGATACGCTCGTCGTCGAGACCACGAACCAAATACCGCATCGGCACTACTATGGCGTGCAGATGCTGAACTCCGTCATGAGCGACGAGTTTCGAGTCGTCGAGCGCTTCACGCGCACAGGCCCCGATCAGATCCGCTATCGCGCCACCGTGCACGATCCCGTATTCACGGCGCCGTGGACCGTCGAGATCTTCATGCATCCTCAGCCGGGCGACCTCGTCGAGTTTGCCTGTCACGAAGGCAACTACGGTATGCGCGGCATACTGTCGGCAATGCGCGAGGAAGAGCGGCGAGCACAGGAGGGCGGTCGATGAAGAGGGTTGGCTTTGTCGGCGCGGCGATCGCGACGATCGTCGGAGTCTCGCTCGTCTGCGCCCCGCCTGCAGGCGCGCATCACGCGTTCTCGACGGAGTTCGATGCGAATCAGCCGATCACGCTGAAGGGCACGATCACGCGCGTCGAATGGATCAATCCACATGCCTGGATCCACCTCGACGTGCCGCGCGACGGCGGCGCCGTCGAGAAGTGGATGATCGAAGCCGGCAGCCCCAATACTCTCGTGCGTCGCGGCATGACGCGCGATTCGATCCCGCCGGGCACGGAGGTCGTCGTCTTCGGCTATCGCCACCGCAACGGCTCGAACGCCGCGAACGGCCGCGACGTGACTCTGCCCGATGGCCGCCGGCTGTTCATCACGTCGCCCGGCACCGGGGCGCCGGCCAGCGAATAGACGCTAGGGAGCCTTCACACTTTCATAGAAGGTGAGCGCAACACCGCCCTCGCCCCTGCCGGGGTTCGAGCTCAGGTAGGTGCCCGTGTTGAGGTAAGCGTACGGTCCGTCGACGCGCGTTTCGAACGTCGGCACGAGCGCGCCGAACCCACCGCCGTTGCGCACGACGATGGTTTCGCCGTCGTCCGTCTGCCACAAGTAATGTGCGTCGATCGTCGCCGGCGGCGAAAGAATCTGATAGTCGGCGCCGCCCATGAGCACCTTGCCGGTGATGCGGCCGCTCACCGTGCCGCCCGTGATCGGGATGATGTTGCGATTGCCGCGCTTGCTCTCGCCCACTCTCTGCGAGGGGCCGAGCGTGACGTTCTCCGTGATCAGTATCTCGCCCTGTTGCTCGCTCGCATCCTTGACGCGGTACTCCCACGGTTGCGCCGCGACGCCGGTTGGCTTGGCAATCGTGATGTCGCGATCGGTACCGGAGCTGCCTGCGACATCGGACACGTCGTAGACGCGCAGGCGGACGACCTTCGCCGCCGCATTGAGCTCGCGCCGGGCGACGAATTTGCCGGAGTTGAGCCAAGCGTGCTCGCCGGCGTTCGGCGCCTCGAAATCCATGACAACTCTGACGTCACCGGCATTCGGCCCCGTGCCGGCGTTGCGCGCGTAGATGTAGGTTCCGTCGGAGGCTCGAAGCACGAAAATTTGTTCGACTTCGATGGTCCCGTTCGCAAGCGTGAGCTCGAGGTCGAGCGCACCGGATTCAACCGCTCCGGAGAACCGCGCTCCACTGACGGAGCCTTCGAGCCCCACGGCCGCGCGCCTCGACCCGAATGGGGTCTGGCCGACGGTAACGGCGCGATCGAGCGGGATGTCCATCTCGAAGATCAAGCGGCCGGCTTCCGGAGCGGGGATGCCCGAGGGCATGCCGCAGTCCCAGGTCGCGTGGGGGATCAGCGTGTAAGTGCGAGGTCTGCCCCCGCGCCGCGACCGCGCTCAAGGCCAGCGCTGCGGAAGTCATCAACAAAAGAGTGCGTGTCTGGTTCATGTCGAATCCAAGCGTTACGGGCTTGTGCCTCTCTGTGTCGATGCGAGCGCCGCAGCTTCGGCGTCCACCGAAGCTTCCCAGCTCGCGAGCAACGGGTACAACTCCCGCGCAACGTCTTGCCGCCATTTCGCGAGGTCGTTGCGCTCGCCGAGATCCGTTCGCAGGTTGAACACATACGTGTGCGGGCCGTCGACAATCAGCTTCCAATCTCCACGCCGCAGTGCGGTTTGTTTGGCCGGACCGCTGCCCGACCGCCAAAAGAGCGTCCGCTCGACCTGCGGCGCGCGGCCCTCCCACACTGGAAACAGGTTCACGCCCTCGAGGTTCGCCTCTGTGGGAACCGGCGTGCCCGTGACCGCGAGAATCGGACGCCGTGAGATCCATCGTGATCCCGACCTGATTCGAGACGCTGCCGGCTGCAATTCGGTTGGGCCACCGCACGATGGCCGGAACGCGAATGCCGCCCTCGAACACGGTCCACTTTCGGCCGAAGAACGGCGCGCTGCTCGACAACCATTCGCCGCCGTTGTCGTTCGTGAAGATCACGATGGTGTCCTCGGCGATACCGGCACGTTCGATGGCAACGAGGAGCTCGCCGACCTGCGAATCGAGATGCTCGACCATGGCGACATAGTCCGATCGCGTGCTCGTCTCGAGGTCGTGCGGCAGCACGTGAACCGCATCGTTCGGCGCGACCGACGGCTTGCCCGGCACCTGATAGGGCCAATGCGGCGCCGTGTACGCGACGTCGAGAAAGAAGGGCTCGTTCTTGTGCTCGTCGATGAACCGAGCAGCGCGCTGCGTGACGAGATCCGTCGTGTAGTCACTACTCTCGATCGGGTCGTCGTTTTCCCAAAGATCCGGCTGCCCCTCACCGTCGCGATGCGTGTAGTAGTCGTGATAGCCGCTCTTCAGACCGAAGAAATAGTCGAAGCCGTGCGCGTTCGGGCTCTTCGCCTCGACGTAGCCGAGATGCCATTTGCCGATCAGCCCGGTCGCGTAGCCGTGGTCCTTGAGCAGTTGCGGCAGCGAGTAACCCGTTGCCGGCAAGCCGCGGTCGCCGGCGCGATCCGCGCTCGGTAACGGCGCTTCGATTCCATACCGCTGCTGGTAACGCCCCGAGACGAGGCCGGCACGCGTCGGAGAACAAGTTACGCCGTTCGCGTAGAAGTCCGTGAGCTTGAGGCCTTCGCTCGCGAGGCGATCGAGATTCGGCGTACGGATGTCCGTCGCGCCGTACGCGCCGAGATCGGCCCAACCCAAGTCGTCCGTGATGATGAGCACCACGTTCGGCTGCGCTTGGCGCGCCGGTTGCGCTAGGCCGACCGCTGACCAAGCGCAGCCGATGACCAGCGCCACGAAGAGCCGGCGACGCATACGATCCTCCCAAGACCCGAGAGCAGGCGAGCGTAGCGCAAGCGCCCGCGTCTTTTTCGTCGGCCGCGTGCGCTTTCGGTCTTTTTCGGCGATTTTCGGGCGCCGCGCGAGACTGCCGTACAGCCGCATTGCTACGATGGATGAGCGACAACAACCGGGGGAAGCGTCATGTCAATCGTTGGTTTTCGGGCCGTATCAAACGGCGCACTGACAATCGCCGTTGGCATGATGGCCGGCACCGCGCTGTCGCAGCCGCAATTCGGCGCCCCACCGCAACCGCGTCCCGACGCGACGCTGGCCGCGGCGCCCGCTGGCTTCGACGCGCGGCGCGAAGGGGTGCCCGCGGGGCTCGTCGAGCGCGTCGAGTTCGACTCCAAGGTTACGGGCGGCAAGCGGCCCGCCTCGGTCTACCTGCCGCCGGGCTATTCGGCGGACCAGAAATACCCCGTCCTGTATCTGTTGCACGGCATCGGCGGCAACGAGACGCATTGGCCAGGGCCCGGCGCCGCCGGTGCCATCCTCGACAATCTGATCGCCGACGGCAAAGCCGTGCCGATGATCGTCGTGATGCCGAACGGACGCGCATCGAACGAGCCGTCGACCCTCTTCGCCGGCGGCCGTGGTCCGGGCGCCGGCCCAGGTGCACCTGGGCCCGGCGGCGCGGGTGCCGGTGCGGCCAACGGCGCCCCGCCGGGCGGTCCGGGTCCAGGCGCGCCCGGTGCAGGCGGTGCGCCCGGTGGCCCCGGAGGCCGCGGCGGCGCTGCCATGGGCGTGGAATTCGAAGCCTACGCGGCGTTCGAGCGCGAGCTGATCGGGGACTTGATTCCCTTCATCGAGGCGCGCTATTCGGTCGCCGCCGACCGCGTGCAGCGCGCCCTCGCCGGCTTGTCGATGGGTGGCGGTCAGTCGTTGAACTTCGGGCTCAACAACGTCGACACGTTCGCTTGGGTCGGAGGGTTCTCGTCGGCGCCGAACACCAAAGCACCGGCCGAGCTGGTGTCGGACCCGGCCGAGGCGCGACGGCTCGAGCTCCTGTGGGTGTCGTGCGGTAACGAGGACGGGCTGTTCAACATCAGTGCCGGCGTTCACGAGCAACTCGCCGCGCAGAACGTCCCGCACAAGTGGTACATCGATGCGGGCGCTCACACGTTCCCCGTCTGGAAAAACGATCTCTACCACTTCGCATCGCTGCTGTTCCGGTAACGCCGCAGCGCAGCGGCGCTGCGCCGATAGAGCGCACGGGTTGCGTCGTCGACCACATCGGGGGAAAGCCATGTCCGATGGACTGCAACCGCAGCGGCTGACTGCGCTAGTCATGTTGGTTGCGCTCGCGGCCGGCGCCGCGCGCGCTCAGCCGGAGGCAGGCGACTCCGCTGTATTGACTGAGGCGGCGTGCACGGGGCCGGCGCTGGCGGCCACTGTGCCGGCGGCCCGGATCGGCGAGCCTGTATCGGCCATTGCGCTCGATGCGCTGACGTGGGTGGCGGCTACGCAAGACACGCCTGCGCATTGCCTCGTCAGCGGGCGCCTACTGCCCATCGATACGAGCGGCACGGCGCAACCGATCCGCTTCGCAGTGGCCCTTCCCGCGACGTGGAATCGGCGCGCGATCCAGCTCGGCGGCGGCGGCATGAACGGCACGGTGCCGCGAGTCGCGGGCGGCGACCTGCGACTGGGCTACGCCACGTACGGCAGCGACTCCGGGCCACGCCAACGATCCGAAGTGGGCGCTCAACGACGAAGCGATCCGCAACTTGGGCTACGCGCAAATGAAAAAGACGCACGACGCCGCGCTCGTGCTCGTCGAGCGCGCCTACGGCGAGCGCCCTGCCTTCAACTATTACGTCGGCGGATCGCAGGGTGGGCGCGAAGGGCTCACCGTCGCGCAGCGCTATCCCGCGGACTACGACGGCGTGTTGGCTACGGTGCCGATCGTGGGCTTCTCCACGCTGATGCTGGCGCCCACGCTCTCGCGCGTTCAGGAGAGACCGCTGAGCGCTTGGGTGCCGCCGACAAAAGGCCGCGCGCTGCTGGCGGAGTTCATGCGCCAATGCGACGGCCTCGACGCGCGCATCGACGGCGTCATCAACAACTACCTCGATTGCCGCGCCTTGTTCAACGTCAACGACGGCGGCCGTGAGCCCGATCCGTGGGCGCGGCTGCGCTGCTCGAACGAGGTCGACCCCAACCCGCAGGACGCGTCCGAAAGCGCCTGCCTCACTGCGCGGCAAATCGAGACCGTGAACCTCGTGTTTTCGCAGTACGCGGCAGGCGTGAAGCTGGCAAACGGCCGCGATACTTTCGGCATGTGGGCGCCGACGACGGCGGTGGCGGGCGGCGCCTTCGGCCCGCCGCCGGCTGCAGGACCGCGCGGCAGCAGCGCCGCCGCCCGGTGCCGTACCGCCAGCTCGGGGTCCACCCGGCGGCATGGCAATGGCGCCGCCGGGCGCTCTGTTCGTCGCGCAGCGCTATCGCGGCCAAGAAGGCGCGGCACCCGATGCGCCGGTGTTTTCCACCTTGGGCTCGAACGGCGTCAACGGCTTCGTGATGCAAGACTTGGACGCCAATCCGCTCGACTACGACACGGCCAAGTATCGCGCGCGCCGCGAGCAGACCTCGCAGTGGCTCGACTCCACGGACCCGGACCTCACAGCCTTTCGTCGCCGCGGCGGCAAGCTGATCGTCATCGTCGGCACTGACGACACGATCGCGCCGTCCGGAGAGCAGCTCGACTATTACCAGTCGATGCTCGACGCCATGGGCCGGCGTGCAGTCGACGATTTCGCTCGCCTTTACGTATTGCCGCAAACGGGGCACGGTCTGACGGGCAACTCCGCTTCCATAGACGGCAACGGCGAAGCCGTGCAGCCGACCCCGATTCCGAGCAGCATCGACCGGTTCGCGTTGCTCCGCGAGTGGGTCGAGAACGGCCAAGCGCCCGGCAAGAGCGAGATCGTCACGGGCTCGGCCGGCAGCCGGCCGATGTGCTCGTACCCCGAGTATCCGCGCTACGTCGGGGGCGCGGCAGACGCGGCCGACTCCTATGCTTGCGCGGCGCCATCATCGCGCCGGCGCTAACCAGCGTTTGCTAGGCTAGGCCGGTCGTCGTCACGGGGGAGCTCATGAGCTACCGATCCGCCCTGCCCTTGCTCGCCTTCGCAGCGCTCGCCATTCCGCGCGCCGACGCGCATCACTCGTTCGCGGCCGAGTTCAGCTACGAGCAGAGCGGCACGATCACGGGCGAAGTCGTCGAAGTGCTCTTCGTCAATCCGCACGCGCGCTACTTCGTCGCGCTTGAAGACGAGAACGGCAACGAGATTCTCTGGGATGCGCAAACACGTAGCCCGAATGCGCTGTTCGCGATCGGCTGGAATAAAGACACGATCCGTGTCGGCGAACGGATCACGATCGAGGGCAACCTCGGCCGCGACAACGCGCGGAAAATCTGGATCCGCGAGGTGCGCAAGGCCTCCGGTGAAACGGTCCGCCCGACCGGCGAGGAGCCGCCGCGATGAACGGCGACGCAGTGCCGCGCCGCGCGCTCGGCGCGCTGGTGGCGCTTGCTGCCTCGCTGCTGTCGCCCGCTGCGCTCGCCCAGGAAACAGCGCTGACCGGCGATTGGTTCCTGACGCTCAGCGAGAGCCGCGCGCTACACACCGGCATCTTGACGATCGAGCGCTCGGGTAGCGCGCTCGTCGCATTCGTCGACGGCGGCCCGGCATCGCTCGAGGTCGACGGTGACGCGATTGCGCTCGTCTTCGACACGCGCGACGGCGGCGGCCAACTATTGAGCTATACGTTGCAAGGGCGCCTAGAGGGCAACTTGCTCGAAGGCGAGCTCACGCCGCCGCTCAATGCGCCGAAGGGCACGTGGCATGCGAGCCGCCACGTCGTGCCGCCGCCGGCGCCGCCGAAACCCGTCGACTTCACGGGCGTCTGGTCGCGTACTTCATCGGGCCTCGCACGCGTGACGCTCGACTACACGCCGGCGGCGCAAGCCGCCGTCGCCGGCTATCACTACCTGGACGACCCGGCGCTCCGCTGCGTGTCGCCGGGCCTCGTGCGCGTCTCGGGCTGGCCTTACCCGCTCGAGATCGTGCAGAACGACAAGCAAGTGACGATTCTCTACGAGAGCTTCCACGAGGCGCGGCGCATCTGGCTCGACGGTCGGCCATATCCAGAGACCCTACCCCATCGCGCGATGGGCTACTCCCTCGGCCACTGGGAAGGCGCGACGCTCGTCGTCGAGACGAAGATGCTCACGGCTGGCTATGTCGATCTCGCAGGGCAGCCGCTCTCCGAGAGCTCGCGTGTCGTCGAGCGCATGTCGCTCAGCGCGGACGGCAATACTCTGCGCAGCGAGCTCACGCTGTACGACGCCGAGAACTATCGGCGGCCGATCACGCGGCACCGCTCGTGGCGACGCGAGCCCGATCTTGCGATTCTCGAGTACGACTGCGACCCGTATCCGTTTTTTCGCGGTCTCGAGATCGAAGGCACGCTCGACGAGTATTGGCAGCGGATGCGGCAACGGCAACGACAACGGCAATAGCAGCCGGCATGATGTTCTTGCTTGCGAGCCGCTCGGCGGGAGACGGATATGAAACCAAGTCTTGCGGCATCGCTCGCGTTCTTCATGGTCGTTGCGGCCTCCGCCGACGCGCAGTGGCTGAAGCAGCCGACACCCAACATTCCCAGAACCGCAGAGGGAAAACCTGACCTCGCGGCGCCACCGCCCCGGGTAGCCGACGGTCATCCTGATCTATCCGGCGTCTGGACGAATCGCGGCGCCGCTTTCATCGGACCGGACGACACGCTCACACCGGCAGCGAACGAGCTCGTTCGCGCCCGCGAGGAGAACTACTTCAAGGATCGCCCGGCCTTTCAGTGTCGACCGACGGGGCCCGAGGTCAAAGCGGCTTTCAAGCGGATCGTCCAGACGCCGACGCTGATCACCATCCTCTACGAAGACCTCACGTATCGGCTGATCTTTACGGACGGGCGGATGCTTGAACCCGATCCCCACCGAACGTGGATGGGTTACTCCGTTGGACGCTGGGAGGGCGACACCCTCGTCGTCGATAGCTTCGGGTTCAACGACCGAACATGGCTGGACGCCCGCGGCCTGCCGCACACTGAAGCCCTCCGCCTCACCGAGCGCTATCGTCGATCGACCGTCGGGCAGATGCAGGTGGAGGTCACAGCCGTCGATCCGGGGGTGCTCACGACACCGCGGACAACTTCCTACACGATGGCATTCCAGCCCGACACGGAAATGATCGAGGGAATTTGCGAGCCCGATCAGGAGCACTGGGTCGGGCGACTGTCCGACGTCGAGCGTACTGCCGTCACCGTTGCGCCCGCCTTATTGGCCACGTATGTCGGCACCTACAGCGGGATGTGGGGAACGGTGCCGCGCACCGTGCGCGTCACGTTGGCGGATGGCACGCTGTACGCGAGCGGCCTCCTCGGAGAACCGGTCCGGCTGATCCCCCAATCCGATACCTTCTTCATGGGTAGCGATGGGCTCGCGTTCGAGTTCGGCGGCGACGGCGGTGCAGTCGCGTACGTCGTCGAACGGCATGTCTCTGGCGACTGGAAGTACGCGCGTCAGCCCTGAGCCAGACGTCGCGAGTGTGGCACACACACCACGCCTGGCCTGCGTACCTCTGCGGTCACAGAAGTGGCGTGTCAGGCAAGCATTCCGCGTTTCTTCAGCCGAAACATATACGAGGAGCACGGCTATGGCGAGAGGCACGCTAACGAACAACGTGAGCTGAGGGTCGAGGTCTGGTCGCTGCCCATAGAGAAACGTAGACAACAGAGTCAAGGCGACACCACCGGCCACATAGCTGCAAAACAAGCCGACCGAACTCTCTCGTAGGCGGAAGAAACCGACCATGGAAGCAAGCAATACGACCGACATCGCGTAGAGCGAGCTCCATTCAATCGGAGACAACGTTTCTCGTACGAGCGTCGCTCCTGGCGCATTCGAAAACAGTGCCCACGTGAGCGTGAGCGAGCTAAGGATCGCTGCAAGTCCGAGCACTAACGAGACTATCCAGACGATTGCGGGCCGAGCGATTGCAGGTGAGGGCACGACAACCTTCCTCGGGCGAGCAGTGGTCTTGGTATACGTTGCCGCAACCGGCGCAGGAACGATCACATCGAAATCCGGCTCCGGCGGATCGCCGGGATTATCGTCCTCGCGGTTCTTGAGGCGCTTCGCCTCTTGGACGATGCGAAAGTCCGGGTCAACGGGATTTCCTAGCGCGATGAACGGAGCTAGGGCCGCACCAATCATGTACGCACGCTTCCTACGGCGGCGTGCCCATAGCACTACGCGGTGACAGCAATAGAGGAGCGCGGCGAAGATGCTGCCGGTTGCGCCAGCGGCAATGAGCGCGTCCGCGAACGGGAACCGGCCATGAGCGGCAATCTCGAAACGAGCCTGAAAGACAAGACTACCGGATTTAGCTCATCGGCGCAGAGCGACCGTCCGGCAAGCTCATGAGCTCGGGGGCCGCGCCAGACACCAGGAAAGAGAGCGCGCCGCTCGCGGCGGCGACAGATCTTCGACTTTAACTTCGCGTCGCGCGATTCGCCCATATCGGCGCGCGCCGTCGACGAGCCGATGGCGCACGATTGCCGTCAGCTGGCGTTGCGATCGACTAAGCAAAGCGTGTCTAATGTATTCGGGTGTCGCATCGAAGAATCGGGCGATAGGAAAGAGTTGGTCGGGCCGCCAGCCGAATACAGGTGCGGCCATGACTTTCCCTGCTTGCGGGGGCTCGACTAGCCCCGCGCGGACGCTCAACCCTTCCTCGAAAGGTCTTCACGTCGAAAACGCCGACGGCGTCGTCCTGCCGAGGGCCACCGTCTGCGCGCCGGCCTGGACCAACTCTCCCTCGAGCAGCTCCTAGGTGAGCCAACGATCATTGCGGGCAACCGTACGCGCTCTCGGAGCTGGTTTCCTTGGTCAGTCGCCCATTTGGTACAAGCTGACGATCCTGGCATTTCTGCTCGTCAATCCGCTGCTGTTCGCGGTAAGCCCGTACATCGCGGGATGGGCACTCGTACTCGAGTTCATATTCACTCTCGTGATGGCGCTGCGCTGCTATCCGCTTCAGCCGGGCGGCTTGCTGGCGCTCGAAGCCGTCGCGATCGGCATGACGACCCCGACTGCGGTTTACGAGGAGACCGTTAACGGGATCCAAGTCGTGCTGTTGCTCGTCTTCATGGTGGCCGGGATCTTTTTTCTCAAGCAGCTACTGTTGTTCGTGTTCACCAACGCGTTGCTTGGGGTGCGCTCGAAACGCGTGCTCTCGTTGTTGTTCTGTTCGCTTGCGGCTGTGCTTTCGGCGTTTCTCGACGCTCTCACGGTCATGGCGGTCGTCATCACGTCGGCGGCAGGGTTCTACGGCGTTTATCACAAGGCGGCTTCGGGCAAGCAGTACCATCACGCTGACCATGATCCCTCGAACGATGACGAAGTCCGTGAGCTGCACCGCGAAGACCTAGAGCAGTTCCGCGCCTTCTTGCGCAGCCTGATCATGCACGCGGCCGTAGGCACGGCGCTCGGTGGCGTCATGACGCTCGTCGGCGAGCCGCAGAACCTTTTGATCGCTACGGTTGCGGGGTGGGAGTTCGGCGAATTTTTCATGCGGATGTTACCGATTTCGGCTCCGGTGTTCGGGATCGGCTTGGTTACTTGCTTCATCGTCGAGCGTTTGCGTTGGTTCGGTTACGGCGCCGAGCTGCCGCAGCCCGTGCGGACGGTGCTCGAGGACTTCGCCCGTGCTGAGCGTGACAACCGCACGCCGAACGATTGGGCGACGCTGATCGTTCAAGCCGCAGCGGCCCTCCTGCTTGTCGCGGCGCTGGCGTTCCACGTAGCCGCCGTGGGTCTCGTCGGCCTTGCGCTGATCGTGTTGGCGACGGCGTTCACGGGGGTCACCGAAGAGCACCGGCTCGGACGCGCGTTTCACGAGGCGTTGCCTTTCACGGCACTGCTCGCCGTCTTCTTTGCCATCGTAGCCGTGATCACGAGCAGCACCTGTTCGCTCCCGTCGTCGACTGGGTTCTCCGCTTGCCGCCAGCGCTGCAGCCAAGCACGTTCTACCTCGCGAACGGAGCGCTCTCCGCGATCAGCGACAACGTATTTGTGGCGACGGTATATATCAGCGAGATCAAAGCGGCGCTCGACGCGGGCGCCATTGATCGTGCACAGTTCGACGTGCTTGCTGTCGCGATCAACACGGGAACTAATCTTCCGAGCGTCGCAACGCCCAACGGTCAGGCAGCATTCTTGTTCCTGCTCACGTCGGCGCTCGCACCCTTAGTGCGCCTTTCATATTCGCGCATGGTGGCGATGGCCGTTCCTTATACGATCACTTTGACCCTGACTGGTCTCCTCGCAGTGGTGTTCTTGCTCTGAGGTAACGCTGCTCGAAAACGTTCTCGCAAAGCGCCTACGCCCCTTGACGTTGTCGCCCGGCGAGAACGAGCCTCTTTCGCGCTTGCGCCGCTCGCTACGACCGAAGCGCGTTCGTCACGCGCATCAAGCGTGCGCGCACGTCACGAGCGATGCCCTCGAGCGCCGGATTGCCCGTCCGCTGCATCGCCGCAGCGGGATCGATGCTCGCGACCTCGACCCCGCCGTCCACCGTCTCGCGGACGATGACGTTACAGGGCAAGAGCACTCCTAGCTTGTCCTCGAGTGCCAGCGCCTTCTGCGCGAACCGCGGGTTGCACGCGCCGAGAATACGATAGCGCGGCATGTCCGCACCGATCTTCGCTTTCAACGTCGCTTGCACGTCGATGTCGGTGAGCACGCCGAACCCCTCGGTATTCAGCGCCTGGACGACGCGCGCGACCACGCTGTCAAACGGCGCGTTGACCGTGACCGCGATGTAGTAGCCGGACGAAGCCGGTTGCAGGTGCGCTGGGCTCTCGGAGAGCATCTCGCCGTCGTTTCCCAAGACACGCACCGCGACGGGGATCCCCCTGCGAACGCTCTCGGTCACGATGCAAAAATCTTCGAATTCTTGCAGACATCGCCCGAGGGTCGGCGCTGTCTTCAGCGTCTCGGCGAGCTTCAATACCACCGATAACGATCCGATCCGCCATCGCCCACGGTCGTTACGCACGAGCGCGCCGTGAGCTTCCGCCTGGATGGGTGCTATCTCCAATCCGGCCTTCCGTAAACAGAAAACGAGACTCGCCGCGAGGCAGTTCGCAACCGCCGCTGCAAGCAGCCGCGCAGGATTCGGTCCGATGCCTTTTCCGAGGGGCGGCGGCTCGTCGACGATGAGCTCTGGCGCGCCGGTGGCCGTAAAGCGCACTCTGAACTCGAAGTCTTTGACCTGTGCCAAATCGACATGAAATTCAGTTCGCTCCATCGCAATCTCCCAGTAGGGTTTCGTCGCGAGGACCTTACAGCGCCGCGGAGGCTTGAGACATTGGTGTTTACCGAACGTCGATGCTCACGAATGCTCAGGTAGGTAGATCTCCTACTACCAGTCGAGCACACCGAGGACTATCGTCCGCAGACTCAGGTACGAGTGATGAAATCCATGAAGACTGACGACGAATTGCGGGCCGACGTGCTCGCCGAGCTTTCGCGGAATTCGCGAATCAGAACCAGTGAGATCGCCGTGATCGTCAAAGACGGAGCCGTCACGCTCAGTGGGATGGTGCACACGCTCGACGAGAAAGTTTGCGCCGAGCGCGCGGTCAAGACCATAAAAGGCGTCCGAGCCATCGCCGACGACATCGAGGTCAAGCTCCCGGCGCAGATGCGAAAGGCGGACGAGCATATCGCGGAGCAGATCAGCCGGCTTCTGACGTGGTACTCGTCGCTCCGGAACATGGACGTGAGGGCCGAAGTCGATGACGGCCACGTAACTCTCACCGGCGAAGTCGATTTCCTTTACCAAAAGTCGCTTGCCGCCGAGCGCGTGGCGGAGCTGGAAGCTGTAGTCAGCGTTTCGAATCGGATAACGATCCGCGAACGCCACGCGATAGACCCGAACGAGGTCAAGCGACAGATCACGGCGGCGTTGCATCGCCACGCCGCTGTGGAAGCGTCCGGGATCCAGATCTCGGTCGCGGATGGAAAAGTCATCCTCGAAGGCATCGTGGACGGGTGTCGTGAGCGCGATCAGATCGCGGAAGCCGTGCGTACCACGCACGGCGTGCGCGACGTCATCGACAACCTAAAAGTCAGGTAACGAGTGGTTCGACAGATGAGCCTGCTGCACGCCTTCGTCTGGACCGCGCGTACCTCCAGGCCTTGAATGGCCGTTTGGCTCGCCTGGGCGGCGTTCTTGGCGATCGTCGGCGTGATCGGCGTTGCGGGCTATCGCATGTGCAGCGCGGCCGACGACATCGCTGAGATTTCGGGCTGGAGTCGCGCTTGGATCGGCCTGCTGTTGCTGTCTGTCGCGACGTCTCTTCCGGAGCTCGTCACAGGGGTCAGCGCGATTGTGGTGTTCGACGCACCGAACCTCGCGATCGGCGACGCACTCGGAAGTTGCGTCTTCAACCTCGCCATGCTCGTCGTGCTCGAGCTCGTCGCGCGCGGCGAGCCGCTCTACACGCGTGCCGGCACGGGACACGTCGTATCGGCTGCGTTCGGGGTGATCCTGACCGGTTTTGTCGCCTTCAGCGTGCTCGTGTCGCGCGAGCTTCCAAGCCTGCGCGTCGGTCACGTTGGGCTGTATTCGCCGTTGATTCTCGGCGCATACGTCGCGGCCATGTACACCGTGTTCCACTACGAGCGGCGGACGCTCGCCGAAACACGGCTGCACGAGCCCCTGATTCCCGGCGTCGACGGCCGGCCGTTGAGCGCAGCGGTACGCCGGTATGCGATCTCAGCCGTCTTCGTCGCCGCGGCCGGCGGCGCGTTGCCGCGCGTTGCGACGGAGATTGCGACTCAGATGGGTTGGAGCAACACCTTCGTCGGCACCGTGTTCGTCGCGCTCGCGACTTCCGTGCCCGAAGTGGCCGTATCGATCGCTGCGATGACACTCGGTTCCGTGGACTTGGCCGTCGCGAATCTGCTCGGCAGCAACCTCTTTGACGTCGCGATCGTCGCGCTCGACGATTTCGTCTACGCGCCTGGCCCGATTCTGAGCGCCGTCTCTCCGTCGCACGCCGTCACTGCGGTGTCGGCCGCCATCATGAGCGCGGCGGCCGTCGTCGGGTTCAGTTACCGGCCTCGTACCCGGTTGCTCAGGCGCTCGAGCTGGATCGGCGCAACGCTCCTCGGCGTGTATGTGCTGAATGCGTTTGTGCAATTCTTAGCCGGCGAGTGACACGGTGCCGGCGGCCTTTGGAGTGAGTCGGGAGTGTAGTTGTCATGTCAGTCATTCTGGTTCCTACGGCCGATCGGCCCGAATGCGTTTTCGCGCTCGACGCCGCGTTCCGGCTTGCCGAAACGCTCGACGCGAACGTCGCCGGTTGTCATGTTCGCGCGCAGCGTCGTGAATCTTCAGCGGACACCCCCGCGCGGCGGCGCGTCCCGGGTGCGGAATCCGCTGGCTTGGGCCCAATCGATAGCGCGGCCGCGCGGCGCCTATTTGCCGATGCGGCGCGGGCCCACGGCTTCGCCATCACTCGCCGCTTCGCGACCCGGCATCGGCAGCGGGCCGTATGGCACGACCTTGTCGGGTCGCCGTCTCGCGCCCTCGGGATCGCGGGGCCGGTCGCTGACTTCTCGGTCGTATCGCGGCCGATGCCGCAGGGCGGCGGCCGCGCACGGGAGTTTCTGCTTGCCGCCTTGCTCGACACCGGTCGCCCCGTGCTCGTCCTCCCGCAGCGTAGGATCCGCAAGCTCGCGCGGCGAGTGGTGATCGCGTGGAATCAAAGCGCCGAGGCCGCCGCGGCAGCCACGGCCGCGGTTCCGCTGCTGCAAAGGGCGGAGCATGTCGTAATCATGAGCTCGGGACCGGAGAATCGAGCCGGGCCAAAGTCGTCGCAGCTCTCGCAGTATCTTGCGACGTTCGACGTCGAGACCGAGTGCGTTGCCACGCGCGGCCGCGAGGCCGAGCGCGAGATCCGCGAAATCTATCACGACGTTCGGGCCGACCTGCTCGTCATGGGCGCGTACAGCCGCAGCCGCCTGCGCGAGATCCTATTCGGCGGCGTCACGGAGCACATGCTGTTCGCGACGAACGTGCCCGTGTTCATGCTGCACCGCTAGCTCCAGACGCGGAGCGTACGCGACGAGAGGCGTTCCGAGGCCATCCATAGCTTGCGCGCGCTTTTCATCTCATCGTTCCCCAGCGGTCACGCCAGGATTGAACTGCAGATGGCACCCTTCGCACGGAGGGTACAACACATCGCCGGCGGCGATCAGCGCGTCGGAATTGCGAGCGCGTATCGCCTCGAGCGCATCGAGGCCGGCCCGGATCATCGCGTCGTTGAATGCCGCCCAGGCGGGATTGCTGACCCAATCCGCATCCTGTTGACCGGCTCCGCCCCTCGCGATGGCATCGGCAGCCACCAGCAGCGTGACCGATGCTTGCTCGAGCGCCAACCACTGCTCGTCAGTGGGGCGCTCTGGCACATTCCACATCGTGTTCGTCGCGGGGGTGATGGTCATTTCCATTACCTCCTTGATCGTCACCAACGGCTGTGGCTCCGTTGCGGCAGTCGGCTGCGCGCCGGTGATGGCCGCGAGCGGCAGCAGGAGCGTTGCAGCCGCTCGATGGATGGTTCGGTCAACGCGGCGTTTGGGTGTGATCGACACGCGACACGCTCCTTCGATCGTTATCGATCAGTGTTGAGTTCTCGCCGCCACGCGCTGCAGCGTATCACTGAGCTCCGTCCATACCTTCTCGGCCTGATGCAGCGCTTTCTCGCCGACTTGATCGCCGCGCTCCCTTAGCTCGTCGAGCTTGCTTCGCAGAGTTAGTTTCAGCGCATCGAGCTTTTCGACGTCAGCGTTCAGCTCGCTGCGAGTGCTTGCCGCGAGCGTCGACACGCGGCGCTTCAGCGCACCCAGCTTCTTAGCCGCCGCCGGGATGCCAGACTCGAGCCGTTCGACCATGCGCGCGGCCGCGACCGCCCATAGCTGGCGGTCGACTCTGCGCTCCGCCTCGATCCAGTCGGAGACGAGATCTCCACCCGTGAAACCACGCTCTTGCGCCAAGAAATACGCCGTCTCGGCGATCATCCGGTGGCGCTCCTCGGCTGTTACCGTCTTGAAAGTCATCGTCGCTCTCCCGCTGTGTTGGACCATAGAATCTTCGCGCGACGTCCGGAATCAGGACATACGTAGAAGCGCGTACGAATCGACACGCCGGCTCTTTGCATCACCAGTGACAGCCGGCTCGCACGCGTACGTGCGCGCGGCATCAGTGCAGGTCGGTGGCCTTCACCGTAAGGACGTCGACTGCCACGCCATGAAGGACGCGCTCCGCGGTGCTGCCTATGAGCCACTCTTTGACGCGGCCGCGCGCGAGTACGCCCATCACGACCACATCCGCCTCGCCGCGATCGACAAGCTTCTTGATTACCGCATGCGTGGGTCCGTTCTCGATCCGCGCAGCGGATGCCTGCAAACCTGATTGTCGAAGCAACTTGTCGACGGCTTCGCGTCGGGCATCCGCCGCGAACGCATCGCCCACGGGCGTCGTCAAGTCGGAGCCGAAATACTCGAAGGAAACCAAACAATGTAAAGCGCTCAGCGTCGCGCGCGTCCGCACGTGTAAATCGTGCGCGCGACCGAGAATCGCAAGATCGAGCTCGTCCGGCTTCGAGTGCGCATGAAATGGATCGACGGCCGCGACGATGTGCCGGTACTGCGTGTGTGCTGGCGTCTTCACGACCAGCACCGGAGCCGGACAAGTCGAGACCAGGCGCCACTCATTCTGGGTGAACCCAGCGCCTTCCGAGCTGGGTGCAATGATGACGAGGTCGGCGCTCTGGGAGCGGGCTTCGCTCGCCACGGCTTCGTCGAGCGGATGACCCCACACGGCTTTGCCCTCCACATCGAGGCCGCGCTCGTGCAAGCCCGCTACGAGCCGTTGCACTTGCTGGGCTCGCTCGGCGACGACGCGGGCACGCAACGGCTCGTAAATCGCCGAGTTCCCCATGTAGCTGTCGAGCATCGGCTCGTGCACGACGTCGAGCAACGCGAGACGCGTTGTTCGGCCGGCCAGGAGCACGGCACGTTGAACTGCCGCCTGCGTCTGATCGGCGCCGCGCACGAGGACAAGTATCTTTCTGAACATGCGTCTCATCCTCCGGTCGCTGAAGTGGCAGTGCCATTCGCATTAATACGTACGCGTCTTCACCAACACGTTGCGCTACGTATTTCTACTGAGCGACGCGATACAGCTGATCTACCTACAGTGGCATCCAACGCAACGCTGGGTGCGACCAGACTCATGAAGACGATTCACACGATCCTGAGAGCCAATCCCGGTCATCTCACGCAAAACCTCGTGCGGTCCGAGCTACTCTCCCAACGCGGAGTTTCGACCGTATCGTTCGAACCCAACTGCAACCGCGTTTTGATCCAATACGATCCCGCGATCGTCGACGACTCAACGCTCATGCTGATCATGCGTCTCTACGGCGTGTGCCCTGAGCCGGCTTCTTGACCGCGCGATGCCCCGGTTGTTGACGGTGGACGCTGAACACCCGCCGGCGGCGTCGCAACCGAGCAGCCACTTCTTGTTTCTGGCCGGTGTCTCGCACCTGGGCGGCGACGAGCTTCGCCGCCGGCCGCAGTTGGCAAACGCGCGACACGTTCGCAGAGAATTTTGCTCGGCGGCACGAATTAGGCGGCGCGTGTTGTGCTTATCACCGCGGCGAGAAGGTTGTTGACCTTTGGGGTGGCAATCGGAACAAGCAGACTGGCGAACCGTGGGAGCGCGATACCATGGTCGTGGTTCACTCGGCCACCAAGGGCTTGGCGGCGATGACCCTCGCAGTCGCGCACTCGCGCGGTTGGCTCGACTACCAAGAGCGAGTGGCGACTTACTGGCCGGAGTTTGCGCAAAACGGCAAGCAGGACGTCACCGTCCGCCAGCTCCTCGCTCACCAGGCAGGTCTGTTCGCCTTCGACGAACCAGTGGATCGGAATGTGGTTGCAGACCTGGATCGTCTGGCGGCAGTGATGGTTCGTCACAAGCCGGCATGGGAGCCCGGCACGCGGCAGGGCTATCACGGCCTTACCCTCGGGTTTTACGAAGGCGAGTTGATGCGTCGCGTCGATCCTCGGCATCGTTCCCTCGGGCAGTTCTTTCAGGACGAGATTGCGGCTCCCCTATGCGAAGACTTCTACATCGGCCTGCCCGAAGAGATACCGAACTCTCGCCTGGCTACGCCGTGTCCCCCGGGGCGGATCGAAATGTTGATCGGGTTCCGCCCGTTGCGACTCATGCTAGCGGGGATGAATCCTGGCTCGAATATTTATCGCGCGCTCGCAGTGAATCCAGGCACGTCGATTTACCTCGATGAGCAGCGCGTGTACACCCGCGCTCTGGAGGTACCGGCCGGTGGTGGGGTCGGCACAGCTCGCGCCATCGCACACGCCTATGGTGTCTTCGCCACTGGAGGACACGAGCTGAAGTTGCGACAGAAGACGTTGGAGTTACTTGCCGCACCCGCAGTTTCACCGACGCGCGGTTTCTATGATGAATGCCTGAAGGGCGAAGTGCAGTTCTCGCTTGGCTTCATGAAGCCATGCCATAACTGGCGCTTCGGTAGCGCGCGCTCGTTCGGTTCTCCCGGAGCGGGTGGCGCGCTCGGCTTTGCGGATCCAAACGCGGGCGTTGGATACGCGTACGTCACCAGCCGGATGGGCACAAAGTTCACAGGCGACCCACGTGACGTGGCGCTACGACAAGCGCTCGATTCTGCGCTCGCCGACTTGTGAAAGAGTCGCTCACTCGAACGACTCGCCGTGCTCTGGCACCGTCACGTCCGCTGCCCTGACCGGGATCCACTCGCCATGGATCTTGATCGTGTCGGCGCCCGCGACGAGCGCCGCACCACGCGTCCCGGCCGCGGCGAGAGCCGGCACGACGATCACGCCGCCCCGAGCCGCCGCGCGGTTGATGCGATGGCAAGCTCGCTTTCGGCGTCGCCGGCCGGGTGAAGCCGATCCCCCGTACGTCGATTCGATGACCGCCCAATCCGCAGGAGGCGGCAGGTCTGGCGCCCGCATCATCGGGGCGGCCGAGGTCGCCGGAAAACAGCACGCGGCGACCGGCGCTTTCGACGAGCACCGAGGCCGCGCCCAGCAAGTGCCCAGCCGCTGAAAACCGCACCGAGACGTCTGACTTGATCGCGGCGCGCTCGGTCCAGTCCACCGGGCGAAGCAGTTTCAGTGCCGCCGCCGCATCGTCGCGCGTGTATAGCGGCAGCGCGGGCTTGTGTTTCGAGAATCGATGCTTGTTCGCGTACCCCGCCTCTTCCTCCTGAAGGTGCGCGCTATCCGGCAGGAGTATCTCGACAAGCTCCGCGGTCGCGCGTGTGCAATAGACGTTTCCGCGGAAACCGCCGCGCGCAAGGACTGGGAGATACCCAGTGTGATCGAGGTGGGCATGGGTCAGCACGATCGCGTCGAGGGTTGCCACATCGAACGGCAGACGCTGCCAATTGCGCTCGCGTAGGCGCTTGAGCCCTTGGAAGAGCCCGCAGTCGAGGAGGATGCGCGTCGTGCCCGTGTCAACGACGCACTTCGAACCCGTCACGGTACCGGCGCCGCCGAGAAACGTCAGCTTCATTGCAGTCCTCAGCAGCCCACGAGTCCGTCTATGCTGACTGTCCGGCGAGTACAGCCGGCCGCCGCGTCCCTACTGGTGCTCGTCGTGACTTTTCGTCTCGTCAGGACCCATCATTTTGCCTCAAAACCAAGCTGCTCGAGGTTGGCGAGCCAGCGGGCTCTGCGCTTTGCGCTCGCACTTTCGACGAGCCCGAGCAGCGTCGAGCGCACGGGCTTGATACCCACGAACGAAAGAATATTTCGTCGCAGGCTCCTCAACCCGTGCGCGCCGAAAAACCATCGATAGACCGCAGCTGGCATTCCCATCGTCACCACGACGCGTGCCGTCTTGCCGCGCAGCTTCGGCGACCAGCCCTTCGCGCTGACCTCGAACGCGAAGCCTGGCCGCAGGACCTGCTCCAGGAACCCTTTGACGATCGCCGGCATTTCTCCGAGCCAAAGTGGATAGATCAGCACCAGATGATCCGCCCATGCGATCGCTTCTCGCGCATCGCCCAGCGTCGCCGGCACCGCGCCGTGCTCGAACTCGTCCTTCGTGCGCAATAGAGGAAACGACGTCTTGCCGATATCGACGAGCCGGACGGAATGTCCGGCCTTTCGCGCGCCCTCGCGGTAAGCGTCCGCGAGCGCGTGGCACAAGTGTTTCCGGCCGCCGTCCGGGTGCCCTTGGATAATAATGATGTTCATCGAGAGCCAACTTAGAGCACGGCGTCGCAGCCGCCTGTACGTAATTGCCGCAGCTGCGGGCGCGCCGCAACGGCACCAGACTTGGATCGTGCTTTAGCAAGGAGGTCGAAGATGAAAGTTCTGCTTTTAGCGACGCTCGGACTCGCAATCGGCATTGCGCACGCTGACGAGCCCACCGGTGCTGAAATGTTCGCTACTCATTGCGCTTCTTGTCATGGCGACGATGGCGAAGGCGGCGGCCCTGTAGCCGCGGTGATGGCCATCACCGTTCCCAATCTGAGGACTCTCTCGATGCGCAGCGGCGGCGCGTTTCCTGCCGACGCTGTCGCAGCCTACATCGACGGCCGCGAACAGCGCGCCGCCCATGGCACCCGAACGATGCCGATCTGGGGCGATGTCCTGCAAGACAAAAACGCGGCCGACGGCGCCAGCTCCACGCGTTCGCGCATCGCCGCGCTCGTTGCCTTCATTGAGCGGCTGCAGTACCGCTAGACCGCGCGCTATCGATTTCGTTGATCTTGCCGATCGCGCTCACTAGATCAGCGAGCGAGCGCATCTTCAGTTTGTGCATGACACGTGCGCGATGCAGCTCGACGGTGCGCTGACTCACTCCCAGGTCCATCGCGATAACCTTGTTGGCCTGGCCCTTGACCACGCGCTGCATCACTTCCGCTTCACGCGGCGTGAGCAATGCAAGCCGCTCGCGGATGACCTTCTCTTGAGCGCGCCACTTGCGGGTCTCGCTATCTTGCGTGAGTGCTTTGTGGATCCTGTCGAGCAAATCCTGATCTCGAAACGGCTTCTGAATGAAATCGGTGGCACCCGACTTCATCGCATTGACGGCCATCGGGACGTCGCCATGACCCGTGATGAAGATGACGGGAACGTACGCCCGCTCCTCGTTGAGACGCTGCTGTAACTCGAGGCCGCTCAGCCCGGGCATCCGAATGTCCGTAACCAAGCAAGAGTGCTGGTCGCGGTCGTAAGCTTCCAAAAATTCAACCGCCGACGAGAAGACGGCGTGCTCGAGCCCGACGGACTGCAGCAGGAGAGACAGAGAATCGCGAATCGCCTCGTCATCGTCGACGAGGTAGACGAGCGGACTATCGTTCTGCAGCGGCTTCTTCTTGTGGTTGCTCATAGGTCGTCATGTTTTGCCATCGGAAGATCCACGGCGAAGACCGCTCCTCCGGCCGGGTTATCTCGATAGGTCAAGGTGCCGCCGCAAGACTGAATGATGGTGCGGCTGATCGCAAGACCGACGCCAAGCCCCTCGCGTTTCGTCGTCACGAACGGATGAAAGATGGCGTCGCCGAGGTGCGCCGACACGCCCGTGCCGTGGTCGGCGACGGTGATTCTGACGCCGCCGTCAGGGCCTTTCTGCGTCGCGATCTCGATCCCAAGGCCTTTGTTGAACGTTCCGCGCATCGCATCGACGGCGTTCCTTGTGAGGTTCAAGAGAACCTGCTGGAGCTGAATCTCGTTACAGCGAACGATTGCAAGGTCATCTCCGTACTTCGTCGTCACGGGGATTCCCTCCGCGTGAGCGTCCGCATCGACGAGGTTCATGATGTCCTTCACCACTCCATTCACGTCGAGCGGCTCCGTGCGGACGTCCTGCTTCCTGATGAACTTCCGAAGGTTCTCGATGACACGCCCCGCGCGCAAGGCTTGCTCGTCGATTTTGCGGCACACGTCGATCAGGGTCGTCACGTCGATCAGGGTCGTCATGGCCGGATGCTCGCGTTCTAGGATTCGCCGCGCGGCTTGAGCGTAAGTAGCGATTGCGCTCAACGGCTGATTGATTTCGTGCGCGATGCCCGCGGCCATTTCACCCATCAAATCGAACCGACCGACGTGCGCCAAGCGCCCCTCGAGCGATCGCGCGCGATTTTCTGCGGCTTTTTGTGCGGACAGATCGCGGATGATCCCAACGAAGCGCCGGCCGTCCCCGGTGTGCGCTTCGCCGACCGAGAGTGCGATCGGAAAGATCTCGCCGTTTGCGCGCCGACCCAGCACTTCGCGCCCAATTCCGATGATTCGCGGCTCACCGGTTGCGAGATAGCGATCGATATACCCCTTGTGCTCCGAGTGGTAGGGCTCGGGCATCAGGAGATCGACTGGCTTGTTCAGAACTTCCGCGGCGGCGTACCCAAATAGACGTTCGGCCGCCGCGTTGAACGTCGCGATAGCGCCGCGGTCGTCGATTACGACGATCGCATCGACAGCCGCATCGAGAAGGGCCTGAAGCTCGCTCATTGCCATCGCTATTGACGCTCGAATACCGGCATCGGGGCGATACGTAGTTGCCGATAGGCTACTACGGACTTGAACGAATGCCCGCGGAGGATGCGCGGTGAGTATATGACATTCAACGAGCCTCACCCCAGCGAGAGAACAATGCCCGCGATAACCAAAATACTCGTCGTGATCGACCCGACCGCCGCGTCGCAGCCCGCACTCGATCGCATCGCGCACCTGCCGCGACCGGTGACGGCGCAGATAATGCTCCTCATCTGCGACTACGAGCCGAATCTCGGAGTCGGCTACGCACTCGCGCCGGAAGCCATCGCGGCGACGCGCGCCTCGGCGCTCGCCCGCCATCGGAGACGACTCGAAGCACTCGCCGCACCGCTGATCGCGCAGGACTTCGACGTGCACACCGATGCGCGCTGGGACTACCCACTGCACGAGGCCATCATCCGGAAGGCGATCGAATGGGGTGCGGATCTCGTCGTCAAAGATACCCATCACCACTCCACGCTCCAACGCTCGATCTTTTCCAACACGGACTGGAGCCTGATTCGGCACTGCCCGATGCAGCTGCTGCTCGTAAAACCGCGACCGATCGGGCATGTTCCATGTGTCGTAGCGGCCGTGGACCCAATTCATCCGCGGGACAAGGAGGCTTCGCTGGACGACCGAATCGTGGCCTCGGCAAAGGAGCTCGCACGGCTGTTCGGCGGGCAAGCCCATGTGCTTCACACATTCGACGTCTCGCCGGTCCTCATGACGCACGCGGACGGGCTCACGATGCCGATTGCGCTACCGATCGCGGACATTACCGCCGAGCTCGAGAAAAACTATACGGAAGCCGTTCGAGCGCTTGCCAACAAGCACGGCATCCCACGCGAGCGCGTATATGTTGTCCAAGGTCATACACGCGAGCTTCTTGTGTCAAGCGCCGGCGAGCTGCGCGCCGACGTAATCGTGATGGGTGCAATATCGAGGAGCGCGCTCGAGCGCCTGTTCGTCGGTAGCACGGCCGAAGCCGTTCTAGACAAACTCCGCTGCGACGTGTTGGTCGTGAAACCCGCCGCCTTCAAATCATCGATCTGACAGGCGCGAACCGACAACGAAGCCGTGGGGCGCTGGCTACCATGGATGAACCGCTGATTTATCGGCTCGCGATCGCGGTGGGCATAGGCCTCATCGTGGGACTCGAGCGCGGCTGGAAGACGCGCGACCAACACGCGGGCCAACGGCTCGCGGGTGTTCGAACGTTTTCGCTCGCCGCGCTGTTCGGCGGCGCACTAGCCGCGGTCGCAACGCCCGATCGCTACGTGGTTTTCGCCGCCGGCGCATTGGCCGTCGGCGCGTTGGTGATCGCCGGCTATTTGATAAGCGTGCGCGAGAGCCGGGACTTCGGCATGACGACCGAGCTCGCGTTGCTCACCACTTTTGCACTCGGGGCCGTGTCGGTGCTCGGCGCGCCTTTCGAGGCGGTTGCTGCAGCGGTCGTGATGTCGCTCCTGCTCGGGTTCAAGGCCGAGTTTCACTACGTGATCGAAAAACTCGAGCGGCACGAGCTGCTCGCAACGCTGCAGTTGCTTGCGATCGCCGTCGTGCTCGTGCCATTGCTCCCGGATCGCGAGCTCGGGCCGTGGCAAGCCATCAATCCGCGCGTGATCGGATTGCTGGTGTTGCTAATCGCCGGCCTCTCGTATCTCGGCTACTTTGCTGTTCGAGTGCTCGGTCCCCGTCTCGGCTTGGTGCTCACCGCCGTCCTCGGCGGGCTCACCTCTTCGACCGCCGTGACGGTGGCGTACGCACGCCGCGCGCGCCTTGCGGACACGAACCGCGCCTTGCTCGGCGTCGGGATCGCGCTGGCAGCCGCGACGATGGTGCCGCGCCTCGCCGTCGAGATCGCGACCGTCAACCGGGCCCTCCTCGCCGAATTATGGCCCACGCTCGCGGCCGTTGCCGTTGTTCCGGCGCTTGGTGGCCTTGTCGTTCTACTGCGGCACGAACGCGGCGGCGACGCAACGATCGACCTCGCGAATCCGCTTCAGCTCAAAACCGCGCTCATATTCGGCGCCCTGCTGTCGGTACTCTTCGTTGCGAGCGAAGGACTGCAGCTCTGGCTCGGTGAAGGCGGCATCTATGCGATGGCGGCGATTACCGGCATCGCCGATGTCGACGCGGTCACGATAGCTCTCGCGGAGAGCGCCGCACGCGGCAGCTTGGCGCCGGAGGCTGCCCAACGCGCGATCGTGCTCGCCGTCCTCGTCAACACCGCGGCGAAGGCGGCTCTCGCTGCAACCATTGGCGGCCGTCCGATGCTTCGCACCGCGACGGTCCTGCTTGGGTGCGCGCTCGCCGCCGGCGGCATCATGGCTGCGCTCACGCTACCTTGAGCTGTTCGCCCTACGTAGTTCTGCGGATGGTCCACGACCCGCGCCGGCCTATGCTCACTGAGAAGCTTGGACCGGAGGCGGACGTGAGACGAAAGAACCCCGACGCTCACCGCATTATTTGCGCATTGGCCATTGTGCTCAGCGCGGCTGTCGTGCAGGCGTGCGCGACCCAGTGGGGCGTTCAACTGCCGCACGGCGACGCAGAAAGAGGCCGCGCGGCGTTCGTCGATCTGCGCTGCCACGCCTGCCACGAGATCGAAGGTTTCAATCCTCCGACTTCGATCATGGCCCGGACTCGCGTGATGCTTGGCGGACAGACGGCGCGCGTCAAGACCTACGGCGACCTCGTGACATCGATCGCCAACCCTTCGCACCGGCTCGCGCGCGGCTACGCGCCGGAGGCCGTCACTGTGGACGGCGTCCCGTTGATGAGCCTCATATATTTGAACGACGTCATGACGGTTCAGCAGCTCGTCGATGTGGTTGCGTTCCTCCAAGCGGAATACGAGGTGGTGCCACCGCCGATCAGGTTCGACGAGGTCTACCCAGCGGAAGGCGCCGGCGTGCTCTCGGAACCGCCCCCTCTTTGATCGACTTCTTGCTCCACAGAACAGGATCTACCGATCGAAACACGAAAATCCACGATTTCGCGAGCGTTTTTCCTCGATTCGACGCAGACGAGAAGCTCGACGATCGACGGAGATCAGGTCGACGGCGGAATGCCCATCTTGTCGTACTCGAGGAAATACTTGCGGGCGGCCGCCACGAGCTGGTTCTCGCTCGGGTGGTCGACTACTTCGTATCCGACGATGCGAGCCGCGGTGTGCGGCCGATGCTTGTCGGCGTAGTGACGAAAATCGGCGACCGCGGTGTGCGACCCGGTTATCAACACCTCGGTAATGCCTTCGATCGCATCGCAGACTTCGCCGAAGAACTCGTGCTCGGTTCGTACGGCGCTGCCATGTTGGCGCGTGTAATGGTTGTGGCTGCGGATCTTCTTCGCCCGCATGTGCTCGGCATCGAATTGCAGCACTTGGGCGGTTTGGTGATCCGTCCAAACGACGGCATGCGAGTGGCTCATCTTCAAGGCTCCTTATGTGAATCGATTGTGCGCGCCGGGCACCCCACGCGCGCACTGTTCTCAGTAGCGTACTGGCGTGCGGCGACGCCGACAGCTTCGGCAAATACCTAGTCCAGCCTCTTGCCGTTTGAGAATTCCTTTGCGCGGCGTAACATCGCACGAGCGCCACTCAATCCATCCAAAGGGCGAAGAATGGACTTCTCCGGCAGCTTGGCCAGAACGCTGCTCGATTTGGCGCCCGACCCGACTGTGATCGTTGATGCCGACGGCACGATCGTGTTCGCGAACGCCCAGGTCGAGCACGCCTTCGGCTACGGCGCCACGGAGCTCGTCGGCGCAAGGGTCGAAGCTCTGTTGCCGGAGCGTTTCAGAGAACGCGCATCCCGGCCACCGTGAGCGCTTCGCCTCGCATGCGAAGCCGCGCCCCATGGGTGCCGGCGGCACGCTCTACGGCCGCCATAAGGACGGCCACGAATTTCCGATCGAGATCAGCCTGAGCCCCGTCGCCACGGACGAAGGCCTGCTCGTCGTCGCGGCGGTTCGCGACGCCACGCTCCGGCGCGACAAGGAAGACCAGCTCGTGGCCGAGAACAGACAAAAGAGCCGGTTCCTCGCGGCCGCGAGCCACGACCTGCGCCAGCCGCTCCAGACGCTGAACCTGCTGAACCGCGCAGCAAAGCGCCAAGCCGGCGGGAATGCCTCCATGCTCGGCCTGCTCGAGCGGCAGCAGCTCGCGCTCGATTCGATGTCGGCATTGCTCGCGTCCGTGCTCGACATCAGCAAGCTCGACAGCGGCGGCGTGACGGCGAATCCAACGGCCTGCGCGATCGACGAGATTCTCGAGAGGCTGCGGTCGGACTTCGAGCCGCAGGCAGCGGAGAAAGGTCTCGAGCTCGTCATCGAGCGATCGGCCGAAGGCGTGCACACCGATCCCGAGCTGTTGCGTCGCTTGCTCGGCAATCTCGTTTCGAACGCGATCCGTTACACGCAACGCGGGGAAGTCCGAGTCTCCTGCGCCCGCCACGGCGATCTCGTCGCGATCGAGGTTCGTGATACCGGAATCGGCATACCGCCCGATCAACTCGAGCGTGTCTTCGAGGAGTTCTACCAGGTGGACCGCGGCACGCAGCGCCCCGAGGGCCTCGGTCTCGGTCTATCGATCGTCCGGCGACTTGCAGCAGCTGCTCGGATGCGACGTGGAGGTCGAGTCGGTCATCGGCAAGGGAACGACGTTTCGCGTGACGATCCCGCGCGCCGAGATCGCGCATTCCGCCGCGGAGGATTCCGCGGGCGCCGGCGCCGCGCGCGGCGGGCGCGTGCTGGTCGTGGACGACGAGCGTCCGGTCGCGGAAGCCACGAGTCTGTTGCTCGAGATCGAAGGCTTCGAGGTCAGCGTTGCGAGCTCCGAGCAGGAGGCGCTCGACTGCGTGCGGGCATTCTCCCCCGACGTCATTGTGAGCGACTACCACTTGCGCGGCGGCGAGACCGGGACGGGCGTGGTGGCCGCCGTCCGCAACAAGCTCGGCTGGACCGTGCCCGTGATTTTCGTGACCGGCGACACCGCTCGGTCCGCCGTCGCGAACGCGCGCGTGGAGAAAGCCCTGCTGCTCAGCAAGCCCGTCCGCGCGGACGATTTGCTCGATGCCGTGCGCGATCAGGTCGAAGCGCGTCGCGCCGCGCAACGCTGACCTCTCCGCGTCAATCGTTGCGTTCCCACGCAATCCTCGCGAAACACCCTGCTTCGTCGTAATGCGTGTCCAGCGTGCCGTCCCACGCGCTCTCGAGCGCGTGCCCGATGCGCCTCGGCAAGTGGATGTCGGTCGTGGTGATCGTCGCCGAGTCCGGCGCTCGGCGAATCGTCATGATCCGGTGAAGCGGATGCTGCGCCTGCTCGGCCTTCTCGGTGGCGCGCACGACGCGCAGCACCTCGTCCGCGTGCTGCACGAAAAAGCTGCCGCGAACCGTCACCTCGCCGGCAGGCACGCCGTCGTGCGTACGGCGGCAGGCCGGGCACGTCAGCGCCGCGGGCGGCTGCGGCATGATGCGTTGCCACGACCAGCGGCCTTTCCGATACGTCGCGCCGCACTCGGCGCAGCGGGCGGGGGTCTTGGCCTTGCGCGGCGTCCAGTATGGGTCGTGAATTTCCTCGGCGAGGCGCGGGTTGCCATGTCCGAGCCGGCGCGGAGACGGTCCCTTCGAACGGGCAAATCGTGTGTTCATGTGCAGTTGCTCTCTGCTCAAAACGCGGGTTCGGCCGGCGCGCGGTCTTCGCGCTTCTCCGGTCTCTCGGTCATCGTCGCCTCGGTCAGCAGCAGCACGCTCGCAACGGATACCGCATTCTCGAGCGCCATTCGCACGACCTTCGCCGGATCGACGATGCCCGCCTCGACGAGGTCCACGTATTCCTTACGTGCGGCGTCGAAACCCACGTTGCCGCTGCTGGCGAGCATCCGGTCTACCACGACGCCGCCGTCCGCCGACGAGTTCTCCGCGATCTGGCGCGTCGGCGCCTCCAGTGCCCTTCGGAGGATCTGCACGCCGGTCCGTTCGTCGCCGCTGCAAGTCGCGGCAAGCGCATCGAGGGCCGGGCACGCACGCAGCAGGCCAAGCCCGCCGCCCGCCACGATACCCTCGGCGACCGCGGCCTTCGTGGAGCTGATCGCGTCGTCGAGCGCGTCCTTCTTCGACTTCATTTCGGATTCGGTCGGCGCCCCGACGCGGATCACCGCGACGCCGCCCGAGAGCTTCGCGAGCCGCTCCTCGAGCTTCTCGCGATCGTAGTCACTCGTCGTCTTGTCGATTTCCTTGCGAATCATCTGGATCCGACCCTTGATGGCATCCTTGTTTCCTGCGCCGCCGATGATCGTCGCCGTATCCTTGTCGACGACCACTCGCCGCGCATGCCCGAGCTGCTCGAGCGTGACGTCCTCGAGCTTGAAACCGAGCTCCTCGGAGATCAACTGGCCGCCCGTGAGCGCTGCGATGTCCTCGAGCATCGCCTTGCGTCTGTCGCCGAAACCAGGAGCTTTGACGGCGGCGTTCTTCAGCACGCCGCGGATCTGATTGACGATCAACGTCGCCAGCGCTTCGCCCTCGACGTCCTCCGCGATGAACAGGATCGGGCGGCCCGATTTCGCGACTTGCTCGAGCAGCGGAATGATGTCTTTGAGCATGCCGAGCTTGCGATCGCAAATCAGGACGTAGGGGTCTTCGAGCACCGCCTCCATCGAGCCCGGATCCGTGATGAAATATGGAGACAGGTAGCCGCGATCGAACTGCAGGCCTTCGACCACGTCGAGCGTCGTCTCCGTGGTCTTCGATTCCTCGACCGTAATGACCCCGTCCCCTCCTACCTTCTCCATCGCGTCGGCGATGAGCTCGCCGATCGCCGTATCGTTGTGCGCCGAAATCGTCGCGACCTGTGCTTTTTCCTTTCGGCTACTCACCGGTTTCGATTGACTCGCGAGCGCCTTGACTGCCGCCTCGAGCCCACGCTCCAGTCCGCGCTTGAGATCGATCGCGCTGGCGCCAGCCGCAACGTTACGCACACCTTCCGCGTAGATCGCATGCGCAAGTATCGTTGCCGTGCTGGTTCCGTCGCCAACGGCGTCGCCGGTTTTCTCGGCGGCCTGCCGCAGCATCTGCGCACCGAGGTTCTCCTCGGGGTCGTCGAGCTCCATCTCCTTCGCGATCGTGACGCCATCGTTGCAGACGAGCGGCGTGCCCCACTTCTTCTGGATCAGCACGGACTTCGATTTTGGACCGAGCGTGATTCGAACGGCGTCCGCGAGCTCCGTGGCGCCGCGCAGCACTTTCTCTCGCGCTTCCGCCCGAAACAGCACTTGCTTGACCGCCATGAGCGAGCCTCCTGCGACGCTTGATGCAGCGTCATGGCATCTATGCTCGATGGAGACGGCTAGGGATCAAATACGTACTTGCACGGATGCGTGCTCCGCAGCCGCGACGTTCGTCTTCACGCTGGCCTTATTCGCCGTTCTGAGCGCGCGGGTCTTCCTGGATCGAGCGAATGTAGTCGACGAGCTTCGCGATGACTTGCTTCATCTCGCGCTGCGCGACGACGTCGCCGCCCTCCTCGATCCAGAACTCGTAGCCCCAAACCGGCATCGTGCGCGTCCCATGTGCATCGATTCGCGGCCCGCGCCCATCGATGGTGTCCGCAATCCGCATCGTCGGGAATTCGCCATACCGGCGGCTAATGGCCGTCAAATCCGGCACCGCCGTCACCAGGCTGGGCGCCACCGGGCCGTTGCCGCGACCCGATTCGCCGTGGCAAGCGGAACAATAGTTCAGGAAAATCTCCTCGCCGCTGTAATCGGCGAGCGAGACAGCTTCAAATTGGGCGGCTCCGATGCTCGTCACGAGCGCTGCGGCAAGCCCAACCACCACCGTTCGATTGCGCATCTGCATCTCCATTTCTCAGTGCGGCAACACCAGCTCGGCTGGTTTGATGACCACAATATCGCACGGCAGCCGATCGAGCACGCGAGCAGCCGTGCTGCCGATCAGCAGTTTCTTGACGCCGCGCCGTGCAACCGCGCCCATCACGACGAAGTCCGCGTTGTGCTTTTTGACCGCCGACTCGAGGCACTGGTGAGGCAAACCGTCAAGCACGTGCACATTGTTGCCTGCCACCGGGTGCGCCTCGACGAACTTGGCAATGGCTCTGCGACTCTCCGACGCTATGAGAGCTTGAAGCTGCGCAGAAAGCTCGATGCCCATCGGCGGCGCAGCCGCATGCACGAGATGCAGCGTACCGCCGGAGCTCGCTGACAGCGCCGCCGCAAACTTATAGATCGAGTCGTCCAACGCCGCCGGCTTGTCATGCACGTGCAGAGGGTCGACGGCTGCAAGCACGACGGGATTCGTCGCGACGGCGGGCCGCTTGACGAGCAGCAATGGCACGGGGCACTCGCGGGCCAGCTGCCAATCGGTATTCGTCAACAACGTGCGCTCCAGAGGAGTGTGATGCTGCGCGCCTTTCGCCACGAGCCACGGGCGCTCCGCGGCCGCGCGCTTGCAGAGCACATCGGCTAACGGATAGTCCCATGCGACCTCGACGGTGACGCGGAAGCCGCGTTCACGCAGAGGAGCGGCAAGCTCCTCGAGCTTGCTGCGATGCCGCTGCAACAAACCCTCGCGCGCACCGGCATCCGGTAGCCAAACCGTCGCGACGCGCCCGGCATCGATGTTCGCGTCGTAGTCGCACGCGAATAGCCGCAACGCGGCACCCGTTCTTTCGGCGAGCCACGCTGCGCGTTCGATGACAAGCTGCTTTTCGTTGGCCGTCGGATCGACGACCACTAGGATCTGCTTGGCTGACATAAATGTCCCCCGGGAGACCGGAGTGACGGCAGAATCGCCGACCGAGCTCCGGATCGATATCTCGGGATGTACCTACGCTGGCGCCGCGGTCACGAGTTCCGTCGAACTGCGCACAGTCCGTGGATGTACGTATTTCGGCGCGTGGCCGACGCGGCCGAACATACGCCAACCTACGCAGGACGAGTTCGGCCCAGTCGCCGAGCCCGAAGCGGGCAAAGGAGCTGATTCATGACCGAAGCCAGTCACCATCAGACGCAGACCGTCGCAGCTCGGTCGAACAGGCCGCCCTATTGGACGGAGTCGCGTCTCATACGAGCGGCAAGCGCGTTGTGGGGCCGCGTCGCGGCCCTGCGTGCGGACATCGCGCGCGAGCTTCGCAAGCACGACGACGAACGATTCGGACTGATTGCCACCAACGTCGCAGACAGTGCAGAGCTGTCCATTGCGGACGTGATCGGCGACGTGTATCTCGCGGAGATCGAGCGCGACGTCTGCGAGCTGCGCGAAGTCGAGAACGCGCTCAAGCGCATCAACACCGGCACGTATGGGATCTGCATCGATTGCGCGCAGGCCGTCGATCCGATGCGGCTGGAGCTCAGTCCCCAGGCAGCACGGTGTTTGCACTGTCAGCAGAACGCGGAGCACTCGCGCCAGCGTGCACCGCGCGCTGCGCGTCTGTAGCCCCAAAGCAGGAAGCTCATGTGACTGACCGCAACTCTCATGACGCCGCGCCGGAACCCCGTTTTGCCATACCGGGCACCTATCTTTTCGACGGCGCGCTGGCCCTGAAGGGCTATCCGCTCAACAAGATGTGCTACTCGTTCAACGAGGCTGCAAACAGGGCCGCGTTCTTGGAGGACGAAGAAGCCTACTGCGCACGCTTCGGCCTGAGCGACGAGCAGCGCGACGCCGTCCGACGCCGCGACGTGCTCGCCCTCCTCGAGACCGGCGGGAACGTCTACTACCTCGCGAAGTTCACCGGTATCTTCGGGCTCGGCGTCCAGGACATCGGAGCGCAGCAAACAGGGATGAGCGTAGAAGCGTTTCGCGCCAAGCTCCAAGCCGCAGGAGCTTGAGAGATGGCACGACTCGTTGGCGCCGTTTGCACGTCGCACGTTCCGGCAATCGGCCATGCCATTGCGCGCGGGCTGGAGCAGGACGCAAAGTGGCGACCTTTTTTTGCTGGCTATCCACGCGCTCGCGAGTGGCTGGCCGCGGTGAACCCGGATGTGGCGATCGTCGTCTACAACGATCACGGCCTTAACTTTTTCTTGGACAAGATGCCGACGTTCGCAGTCGGCGCGGCACGTGAGTACCGCAACGCCGACGAGGGCTGGGGTCTGCCGACTTTGCCGCCCTATCCCGGCGATCCGGAGCTCTCCTGGCACATCATCGAATCGCTGGTTGCAGACGAATTCGACGTCACCTCATGCCAGGAGATGTTGGTGGACCACGCGTTCACAGTGCCGCTTGCGCTGCTCTGGCCCGGCCGTTCCCGGCCCGGTGTGCGGACGGTGCCGGTCTGCCTGAACACGATTCAGCATCCGCTGCCGTCGCCGATGCGCTGCTACAAGCTCGGGCAAGCAATCGGCCGGGCCATCGCGTCGTATCCGCAGGAGTTGCGCACCGTCGTGATCGGCACGGGCGGATTGTCACATCAGCTCGACGGCGAACGCGCGGGATTCATCAATAAAGAGTTCGACCTCACGTGCCTCGACAAGATCGTCAGCGATCCCCTCGCGCTCGCGCGCTACACGATTCGGGACCTCGTGCTGCTGGCCGGCACGCAAGGCGTCGAGATCATCTCATGGCTCGTCGCGCGCGGTACCCTCGACGAGCACGCCGCGAAGGTGCACAGCCACTACCACGTGCCGGTATCCAATACGGCCGCCGGGCTGATGGTGCTCGAGAACACGGCCGCCTACGGCTGAGGCACGCACGGCGACAGAAGCGGCGATCCGCGTTGCTCGTGCCATGCGAGGATCGATCGCCAGATCTCTTCCGCCGATTCCGCAAACCAGAAAAGCTCCCGGTCCTCGCGCTCGATGGCGCCTTCGTCGACGAGAAAATCGAAGTCGACGGCGCGGCGCCAATATTCTTCTCCGACCAGAACGACCGGTACTGGCTTTTCGCGTATAGACGCTCGGCGATCGCGAGCAGCCGCTCGATCTCGGTGTCGCCCGGCGCAGCGCGCAACAGCGCCTGCAATTCGCGCACTCGGCGCCCGGCGGCCGCCGGCTCGCGAATGCGCGTGCTGCCGAACACGACGATAGTGTGCTCGACGCCGCGCTTCCGCAGCTCGAGCTTCGCCTTCAAGTAGTCGATTTGCAGGCGAAGGCCCCGTGTGTCGTCGCTGTCGAGAAACTCGAGGTCCTTATCGGCCTGCGCGGTAGGTCTGGCTAGCGAGCAGCTCGCGCACCCGTTCCGGCGCTTGGGGGTCGTCGACCGCAGGCTTAGGCTCTTCCCACGGCAGCGGCTCCCGGCGCGGCGGCGCTTCGGAAGTGCTCAGCCGATCGAAAGGCTTGCTCATCCTGAGCGGCCGGCGCGGCGCAACCAGTGACTGACCCGCCGCGCACTCATGTCGCGTGCAGCCCACTCTTTCTGCTCGGTCACCTGCTCCACCAATGCGATTCCTGTATGGACACAGAACGTTGCCGCGCCCCGCTAACCGCGGCCATTCGTAGTTCCCGCCGTGGTCTGCACGTACATCCCGCAATGCGGGAGTCAGGCAACGTGCGTGATACTTCTGCCGCGACGATGTCGCAAGTGGAGAGGTGCGAGGTGCAGTCGAACGCTTGGTCGGTAATTGTCGCGCTGGCGTCGTCATCGCAAATCGCTGGCTGCGCCAGCAGCGCACTGTTCGGCTTTCCGGCGGATCAGGGCGACATCGCCGCCGGCAGACAAGCCTTCCTCGATCATCGCTGTCACCAGTGTCACAGCATCGCCGACGAGAGACTCCCGGCACTTGCAGGGGCGGACCGTCCAATCTTCGAGCTCGGCGGCGAGACCACGATGATTCGGAGCTACGCGGACTTGACGACGTCCATCATCAACCCGGATCACGCCGTTTCAGAGCGTTATCGCGACCAGGAGCTATTGCTTAATACACAGATTCCGCTCGAATCACCGATGCCGATGCCGAACATCGACACGATGACCGTGCGTCAACTCATCGACATCGTTGCCTTTCTCGATTCGAAGTATCAGTTGATAGTCGAAGACTACGACTAAAACCAAGAACGCAGCATGATCACGCAACCACCTCCACTGCTGCGATTCGGGGCCGTGCTCGTCGCGCCCGAAACCGCGATCGCGAGCATCGCTGCGAACCCGCCCTCGGGGGCACACGCATTCTTCGGCGCTGCCGTTTGGCTCGGATTGCTCCCTCCGCTGTTCGCGGCCATCGGCACGATGACGTTCGGCTGGAGGCTCGGTGTGGCCCCGCTGTTCCTGTCCGCGGGAACCATCGTCGCGATCGGCACGGCTTACTTCGTGCTGCTGCTGTTCGGATTCCTGAGCACTGCGGCGGTGGCGCGGTGGATGGCGGGCACGTACGGCGCCGACACCAGCTGGAGCCGCAGCTTCGCGCTCGTGACACTCGTCGGCACGCCGCTCGCAATCGGGAGCGTCGTGCATCTTTATCCGAACGCGTTCGTGAACGTGCTCGTGCTCGTGCCGACGTTGATCTGGAGCATGTATCTCTTGTATCGCGGATTGCCTGCGGTCATGAAGACCGATCCGGGCCGCGGAATGCTGATGGCCTCATCGTTGATTGCGTACTTGCTGGTCGCGTGGGTGACGCTGCTCGGGATCACGGCCGTCCTCTGGAGCCGCGGCATCGGTCCGCACGTAGCGACGTGATCACCATGAGCAACGAACGGAAGCCCGGCAATTCGATGGTCGCACACCCGCGTAACGAGGCCGCACACCACTATGAAGACCGAATCGTCGCGGCATTCACTCTTTGCTCCATCGTTTGGGCAATCCTCGGGATGGCAGCCGGCGTCTATGCCGCGGCCGAGCTCGTCTGGCCGCAGCTGAATTTCGGGCTGCCGTGGCTGTCGTTCGGGCGATTGCGGACCGGTCACACCAATCTCGTGTTGTTCGGCTTCGGCGTGTCGGCGTTGATCGGAACGTCGTTCTACAGCGTTCAACGCACGTCGCACGTTCGACTCCTTGCGCCGAAGCTTGCTTGGTTCGTCTTCTACGCCTGGCAGCTCACGATCGTGCTCGGCGCATGGTCGCTGCTCGCCGGCTGGAACGGCGGCAAGGAGTACGCGGAGCTCGAGTGGCCGTTCGACATCGCCATCGCGGTGATCTGGGTGGCGTACGCGGTCGTGTTCTTCGGCACGATTGCGCGGCGCAAGATCGCGCCGATCTACATCTCGAACTGGTTCTACGGCGCGCTGATCATCGTCGTCGCAATGCTGCACATCGTGAACAATCTCGCGCTTCCGGCCACGCTCGGCAAATCGTACTCGCTGTTCCCCGGCGCTCAGGACGCCATCGTGCAATGGTGGTATGGCCACAACGCCGTCGGCTTTCTCCTCACGGGCGGATTCCTCGGCATGCTGTACTACTTCCTGCCGAAGCAGGCCGAGCAACCGATCTGGAGTTACCGGCTCTCGATCATCGCGTTCTGGGCGTTTGTCTATAGCTACATTTGGGCCGGACCGCATCACCTGCACTACAACGCGATACCCGAGTGGGTGCAGTCGCTCGGCGTGATCATGAGCCTCGTGCTGCTCGCGCCGTCGTGGGCGACGATGATCAACGGCGTCATGACCGTGAGCAACGCGTGGCGTAAGTTGAAAACCGATCCGGCGTTGAAGTTCATCGTGCTCGCGCTCGCGTTCTACGGGCTCGCGACCTTCGAGGGTCCGATGATGGCGATCCGCAGCGTGAACGTGATGAGCCACTTCACCGAGTGGACGATCGGCCACGTTCATTCGGGCGCGCTCGGCTGGAACGCGTTAATCACGTTCGGCACCTTCTACTATCTCGTGCCGAGGCTCGCCGGCCGGCCGCTGCATAGCACCGCGCTTGCGAACGCCCACTTTTGGCTCGCGCTCGCCGGCATCATGCTCTACGTCTTGTCGATGTGGGCCGCGGGTCTCTCGCAGTCGTTGCTTTGGCTTAGTCTCGACGATCTCGGCGAAGTCCGTTACAGCTTCGTCGAGGTGATGAATGCGATGGCGCCTTATTATCTGCTGCGCCTCGTCGGCGGCGTGTTGTTCCTCGCGGGTACCGTGCTGATGGCTGAGAACCTGCGGCGAACGTTCGCGGGCGCGCGCACGGTGGTCGTCTCGGCGCCGGCCGCCGTGCCCGCCTACGCCGCCGCATTGTCGCCGATCGGAGGCGCGCCGTGAGCCTCTTGGACTTACACAAGGCCGTCGAGCGCAACACGGGGTTTCTCATCTTCGGCATTCTCGTCGTGGCCTCGATCGGCGGCCTGGTGCAAGTGCTGCCGAGCACTCTCGACGAGTCGCTGAGTGCGCCGGCGCCGAACGTCGTGCCTTACGGCCCGCTAGAGCTCGTCGGCCGCGACATCTACATTCGGGAATCGTGCTCGACGTGCCACTCGCAACAGGTGCGGCCGCTACTGGCCGAGGTGAAGCGCTACGGAGCGTACGCGCGCGCCGGCGAGTTCGCCTACGACCGGCCGTTCCTGTGGGGCTCGAAGCGCACGGGTCCGGACTTGTTGCGTCTGGGCGGCAAATACACGGATGCGTGGCACCGCGTTCACTTGCTGGACCCCCGAGCCGTGATTCCGACTTCGATAATGCCCGCCTATCCGTGGCTCGCCACGCACGGCGCGAACGCGGGCAACGACATTCAGGCGCGGCTCGAGACGCTGCGCACACTCGGTCATCCGTATTCCGATGAAACAATCGAGTCGGCACCAGCGGCGCTCGAAGGCAAGACGGAGCTCGACGCGGTCGTTGCGTACCTTCAGTCGCTAGGCCGGTTCGGAATCGACGACGTCGAAGAGCACGCAGGGCATTGATATGACCTTACTGATATTCGGCGGCGACATGTTAGTCACGGGCTTCATGGTCGGAGTTGTGATCTGGCTGTGCGTACGTGAGAACGACGAGCGCATTGCAATGTCGGCGCGGATCCCGCTCGAGGACGAAGCACGCCATGAATAGCATCGCAACCGGTTTCTGGGCGGGCTGGATCGCTGTGCTCACGGTCGTCTCCGTGGCGGGCCTCGCGTGGCTGATCGTGAGCGTATATTTCAGCGGCGACGATTCCGCCGAGGTCGGGCACGTGGTCTGGGACGAGACTCTGCGCGAGGGCACCACGGCCGCGCCGCTCTGGTGGTTCTGGATGATCCTTGCGCTGCTCGCGACGTCAGTCGTCTACCTGATCCTCTATCCTGGTTTCGGATCGTACGCAGGCGTGCTCCGTTGGTCCCAGGGCGGCCAGATCGCGGCGAGCCTCGCGAGGCACGAAGAGCGCTTCGGACCGATGCGCACGGAGATCGCCACGCGCGCCCTGCCGGCGCTGCAAGAGGATGAGCTCGCGATGCGCTCTGCTTCGCACCTCTTCAACAACCACTGCAGCGCATGTCACGGCCCGGACGCTCGGGGTCAGGCCGCGCTGTTCCCCGATCTGCGCGACGACAGCTGGCAGTGGGGCCGCGATGAGATGCAACTCGCCCAAACGATTGCGCACGGCCGCCAAGCGGTGATGCCGCCGTGGCAAGCTGTCCTCAATGACGACGGCGTCGCGAAACTGGCCGACTACGTGCTGGCGCTCAGCAGCGGCACAGCCCCTGCGGAAAGCGAGATGGCGACGACGTATCGAAACTACTGCAGTGCCTGTCACGGGCCCGAGGGAGCCGGAATGACGCTGCTCGGCGCACCCGCACTCAACGACGGCGTTTGGCTGTACGGCGGTTCGACCGCGGCGGTGCGAGAGTCCATCTCGCGCGGGCGGACGGGCGTGATGCCGCCTTTCGGAGAGCGCCTCGACGGCGCGCAGATCAAGCTTCTGACGGCGTGGCTCGCGAGCGGTGCGCCGCCCCTCTCCGGGGAATAGCCACCCGATGATGCGAGTGCCCGAGACGATGAAGGCACTTCGCGTCCACGGCCCAGGGCGGGGGCTCTCGTTGGATGAGGTACCAGTCCCCATCCCGAGCGACCATCAAGTGTTGCTTCGCGTACTGGCTTGCGGCGTATGCCGCACCGACCTGCATGTGCTCGACTCGGAGCTGCCGAACCTGCGCTATCCCGTAACTCCGGGGCACGAGATCGTCGGCTGCGTCGTTCGAGTCGGCGCACGCGTGGATCCGCAGTGGCTCGACAAACGGGTTGGCGTTCCGTGGCTTGCTCGAACCTGCGGTACGTGCCGGTACTGCAACGCGGACCTCGAAAACCTATGTGAGAGCGCTCTGTTCACGGGCTATACCGTGCCCGGCGGGTACGCGCAGTACGTGACGGCAGACTCGCGCTACTGTCTGCGGATTCCCGACCGGTATTCGAACACCGAAGTGGCTCCCCTTCTGTGCGCCGGCTTGATCGGCTATCGCGCATACCGCGCAGCCGGCGACGCGCCACGACTCGGCCTGTACGGCTTCGGCGCTGCTGCCCACTTGCTGGCGCAGCTCGCCCGCGCCGATCGGCGCCACGTTTACGCCTTCACACGGCCGGGCGACTCAAAGGGTCAGGAGTTTGCTCGCGAGCTCGGCGCAGTCTGGGCGGGAGGATCCGACGAGACTCCGCCGGAGCCGCTCGACGCCGCGATCATTTTTGCGGCCGTCGGCGCGCTGGTGCCGTCCGCACTGGCGGCGACTCGCCCAGGGGGGCGCGTCGTCTGTGCCGGCATCCACATGAGCGACATCCCGTCGTTTCCCTATCGGCTGCTGTGGGGAGAGCGCTCCATCGCTTCGGTCGCCAATCTCACTCGCGCCGACGGTGCCGCATTCATGCGACGCGCCGGCGAGGTGGACCTGCATCCAGTTGTCGAGCCGTTCTCGTTGGCCGAAGCAGCGGAAGCTCTGTCGAGGCTGAAGCACGGGCGCTTGCACGGCGCTGCTGTTCTCGTAGACACCTAGGCTCGTCCACATAGATCATCCCGTGCCGTCCGACGTACGTAGATCCCACAGCACTCATCCGCATGCGCGCGCGCTACGTTAGAGCTGATGGAACGAACACACGATGCTTTCCGCGACTCACACGATGTGGCAGCCAGTGTTGGTGGCGATAACTCGCCCGTATACCGATCGGCAATAGGCCGAGAGATCGTGCTGGCTGCGTATCGGGCGCAAGCCGCACGAATTCCGTTCGAGATCGAAAGCGAGCTCGTTCCGACCTCATTTGGAATGACTCATGTCGTCTGGACGGGCCGCGCTGAGGCGCCTCCGATCGTCGTCATCTCTGGCGTCAACTTTGGCGCATTTTTTACCGTCGAATGGCTGGAGAGCCTAGTCCCTCACTTCCGCTTGATCATTCCCGACATCGTCGGCCAACCGAATCTCAGCGCAGAAGCGAGACCGAAACCGAAGGGCCACGAGTATGCCCGGTGGTTGCGCGAGGTACTGGAGCAGCTCGACGTTGGCCCCGTGCCGATGATCGGGTTTTCCTTCGGTGGCGCCGTGGTTTTGGATCTCGCGAGCTCATTTCCTTCACTAGTGAGCAAAGCGGCCCTTGTCGTGCCGGGTGGCTTCGCCGGCGGTAATTTCGTGAATGTTCTGTGGCGCTTGTTTGTGCCGTGGAGTCTCTATCGGTTGAACCCGACAACCACTCGTGTGCCGAAGCTGGTCAGCCCCCTCGGCGACGACCTTCCGGCACATTGGTACGACTTTTTCGATTTGCTGCTTCGGCACGTCCGATGGGCGGTCATGCCGCCGGGGCCGTTCAGCACTGCTCAGCTTGCAAGCTACCCCGGCCCAACGCTCGCCATTTTTGCGAAAAACGACTGCTTCTTCCCCGGCGAGAAGGCGGCGGCTGCGGCACGAAAGGCGTTGGGGCCGAGCGTCCGCACGCGCTTGATCGACGGAAAGCACGTCCCCGCGGCTGCTGAGATTGCGATCATGCAGCGTGAGCTTCGTGCCTTCCTTGGATAGGTCGCCGCCACGGCCACAACCCGTCGGTGGTGGCAAACGGCCGATGAAAGTCAGCGAGGGGGAATCGTGGCCGTCGCAGTCGCAATGAGCGCGGCCGAAGCGGCGGCGTTCTCTACGTAGTAACGTTCAAACCGCTGTGTCTCCTCGGCGGCGTAACCGTGGAGGTTCTCGGCCCACCGATAGGCGATCGATTGATAGAGCAGCTCCGCGTCGATCGTCAGGGCAGCGGCCTCGCCCGCGCCGAGCGCGATGCGGTAGCGCACTCGATCGCCGCCGCCGACGAAGTCGGCGTCGTCGGCCGCGGCACCGCGAACGGCGACGTCGGGCTCGGCCGTCGTCTTGTCGAAGCCGCGCGGCAGCAGGCGGTTGTCCTTGACGAAACGCACGCCTCGCAGCAGGCCCGTCGTCACGGCATCGCGGGAGTCGACCATGATCGCCTCGTAGATCTGCACCTCGTCGGGCTCCGCCACGATTTCGTAGTGCGGCTCGAAACGCTCGGCGTCGGCGTCGTTGTCGTTGCCTTCAATGCTGCCGTCGGGCCGAACTGCGCCCGACTCGAATACGGTGCGTCCCGCCGCGTCGCGCACGACGACATGCAGCCACGCGCGCCGCGACGGGTAAGCCGTCGGCAGCTTGTGCCCGGTCGTGCTCGCGATGTCGAGCACGAGCTCGAGGCCGGCCGCCGTGCGCTGCGCCGCCGATATCGCGAGCGTCGCGGCGCGAGTACCGAGGAAACGCCGCGTCTCCGCGGCCGCGGCTTCGAGCTCTTGGGGCAAGGCCTTCACGCCGAGCTCGCCGCGGTACCTCCGCAGGATGTCGAGCATGAACGCGTTGGCGCCGAGAAACGTGTGCTGCGACACGTTGGGCCGCGGTTGGCCGAGCACGGACGTGATCGGCGCTTCAGCGGCGACCTCCGGCATGTGGCAGCTCTGGCAGCTGTTGGTCGTGCGGTAGTCGCTGTGCAGCCACTCCTGATACGGCACTTGCTCCGGCAACCTGCCGGTCGCCTGCCCGGCTTCGTCGATCGCGCTCGTGAACAGCGTGTGGCACGTCGCGCAGAGCTCCGACCGTTGGATGTGCGTACTGAAGCTCGGCCTGAAGGTCGCCGCCGAGTGCATCAATGCCTGCCTTCCCGCGTCGACGTCGTGCGGTCCGAACGCGACACGGCTCGTACCCGCTGCTTCGATCGCGAAGCCGCCGTCGAAGCTCGCGTGCTCGCCCAAATTCTCTGCGGAGATCTGGTGGCAAACGGTGCACGACACGCCGTCGGCAGCAAGCTCGTGCTGCGGCGCGGCCGGCGCGAGGCTCGAGAATACCTGGCCTTGACCGCCGGCCGCCGCGGCGTCGAAACGCGCCATCGGCATGTGGCAGGTCGAGCACGTGTCCTCGATCGCCGCCTGCGCGGCCGGATGATCCATCACCTCGCGGCGCACCGCTGCGTGCCAGTAGGGGTCGCGCGCGGAGTTCGCCATCATCGTCGCGCGCCAGTCGAAGCCGATGGAGATGTCCTCGCCCGTAGGCGCCGTGAGCTGCGCATGACAAGCGATGCACTGCGCGGCCGGCACGAACGCGCTCGCGTCGTCCTGCGCCTCGGCGACTCCGCTCCCGAGGAGGGTTGCTGCAACGCAAATACGAACGATTAGCAACCGCATGATTTCGCGAGCTTTTTCGGCAGTCGGGCCGACACTATACTGCGGCGCATCGTTTACACAACGCGGAGCACCGCCGCCGTGCGCTCGACTCATTTCGCCAACGCGCTCGCGGCGCTCTCCCTCGGCACAACGGGGGCAGCACTCGGGCAAATACTCGAGCCGCGCGCCGTCTACACGGCGGCCTGCGCCGCCTGCCACGGTGACGACGGCCGCGGTCGCGGCGCGAGCGAGCTCGGCTTCGAGGTTCCCGTGCCCGACTTCACGGACTGCGACTTCGCAGTTCGCGAGCCGGACTCCGACTGGTACGCGATCGCGCATCGCGGCGGCCCGATCCGCGGCTTCGACCCTCTCATGCCGGCATTTGGCGAAGCGCTCCAACCCGAGGAGATCGAAGCCGCGCTAGCAAGGATTCGCTCTTTCTGCACGGACGATCGTTGGCCGCGCGGCGAGCTGAACTTGCCGCGTGCGCTGTTCACCGAGAAGGCGTATCCCGAGGACGAGGCCGTCATCACGACGACGTTTATCGGCGAGGGCGCCGACTCGATCAGCCACGAATTCCTCTGGGAGCAGCGATTCGGGCCGCTGAATCAGATGGAGATCAAAATTCCGATCACCCGTGCGGATCTCGGTGCGCCGCAGGGATGGACGAGCGGTGCGGGCGACCTCGGCATCGGCGTCAAGCACACGATGCGGCACAGCTTGGAGCACGGTTCGATTCTGTCGGTAGGCGGAGAGCTCGTACTGCCGACGGGCGACGAGACGAAGGGCTTCGGCAAAGGCACGACCGTGTTCGAGTCCTTCGTCCTGTACGGCAAGATGTTGCCGCGCGACTCGTTCGTGCAGCTCCAGGCGGTGCTCGAATTTCCGAACGACTCCTCGTTCGAGGACGAGGCCGTGTTTCGCGCCGTGCTCGGCAAGACTTGGACCGTCGACGCACCGTTCGGCCGCAGCTTAACGCCGATGCTCGAGGTGCTGGCGGCCCGCGATCTCGAGGGAGGAGCGCAGACAGAGTGGGATCTCGTCCCGCAGCTTCAGGTCTCGCTGAATAGACGCCAGCATGTCCTCGGCGCAATAGGGATTCGCCAACCGGTCACCGACCGCGCGAACCGTGACACGGAGCTCGTGATCTACCTGCTGTGGGACTGGTTCGACGGCGGCATCCTAGAGGGGTGGAACGCACCATAGATCGCCGGCAACCGACGTCACGAGGATCCCCTCCCCTGTCGATTCACGATCGGAATGTCGGCAGCCCATTCGATCCCAAGTGCCGCTCGCCGGAACTGCAGCGTGCCCGATCTGGCCGCCGTTGCGGGGGTTTCGCCCAGCACCGGCACCGGACCAAGGGCGACAGTCAGAATGAATAGCGCGTTCGAGCAATCATGGCGCGTCGGCCGGGTTTACAAGAGCACACTTAACGTGTCACCGCCAGCATTAATACGCGACGTTTCCGCCTCGGTCCGTTTGCACGGTCCCCATTGAGCCGTACGGCCTCGAGCACGCCGCCAAACCTGTTATCGCCGTAGAAATTGCCGTCTTGTAAGAAAACTATTCCGACGCCGCCGCGTTCCGTTACGAAGGTGACGGAGATAATTCCCGTCTACTGTGAAAGATGCAATCCACGTGCCTTAATGCGGCGCTCTGCATGAGTGACTAACGGTCAAGGTGCTGTTCGACGTGTCAGGCGTTCGATTATTGGGCAGCGCGACTCGTCCGTGTTGGTATCGCAAGCCGCCAGTAGACGCACGAACTGCTTGCGCAGGTTTTTCAATTCTCGGATTCGCTCATCGACGAATTGGAGCTTTGCAGCCGCGATCTCCCTTGTCTTGCTGCATGACATCGTTCCGACTAGATTCAAGAGTTCATTCACTTCGCTAAGGGAAAATCCCAGGCGCTGCGCGTCCTTGATGAAGAGCAATCGCTGGGCGTCAGAGCCGCCATAGCGTCTTACACGACCAGGTGGCCGCTTGGGTTCAGCGATGAGTTTGCGTCGCTGATAGTAGCGCACCGTCTCCACGCTCACGCCGGCCTCGGTCGCCAACTGTCCAATCGTATAGCCTCGACTCACGCTTGACTCCGTACCACGGTACAGACCCTATCCTACCAACGGTTCTACAGGAGTTTGAAGTCGGGAGCCATGGATGCGATGGGGATGTTTCCAGAACTTCGACGGAATGTGGCGCTGGCGGTGTGCGTCGGCGGATCGCAACGTGGTGCTGAATTCAGGCGACGCACACCGGCTTCTAGTGCGAGCGGTCGCCGAAGCCATCACGCACGGTTTCGTTGAGCGAGTCAGTCGCGAAGCGCAGCAGGTGGCCGCCAACAGACCTCGACGCGCTGAAGCTCAACTACTCATGTACGTTCTCGGCGTACTAGAGCCGCCTCGCGGCTCTAGCACACGCATCGTCTGATACTGACCGGCCTTCGGGAGGACCTGCCAAAGCTATCAATGCGCTCGAGTGTGCTCGGCACGAGTATCGCGAAGCACTGTTGCTGACGGCGTTCGGCGACGCAAGCCCGGGTAGAGTTTGCAAATGAAATTGGAGCTGTCCCTGATGCCACGCACAAACAAGAATATAGGGTCGCGCGCCACTCGTTTGGACGGTCCGCTCGATACGTTCGACGACGAAGGCGTGCGTCTCGCGATGCTGGCCGCTCTCGAAGCTGTCTACGAGCTTTTCCCGCATATCACATTGCCGCAGTACCTAATTTCGCTCGAGGTCCGAAAGGCCGAGCGCGATGGTTCGCCCCATACGCTGGCTTCGATAGTCAAGAAGCTCAAGATGCCGTTCTCCACAGCGTCGCGGGTCGTATGGTCATTGACCGAGGAAGGTGGCGACATAGGAATCATTCGCTACCTGAATCACCCAACGGACCGGCGCAAGAAATTACTCGTCATCAACGAGCGCAAAGAGCTCAACGAAATTCCACGTGCGATCTCCCGCGCGATGCTCGATTACTACGGGGACGCGGTCAGGCAGCTGCGGGGGTCGCCGTAACGGCTTTGCGACGCGGCAGCTCGCAGGGCAATTAATAGGAGTGTCGATGCGAATCGCGCATGAGGCTCATGCCCGGCGCGGATCAAAGCCAAGACCGAGAGGCGGCGTTCCAGCTCTGAGCTAAATCTTCTTGAAAAGATCTGTGACGTCGAGGAGCTCGAGGACTAGCAGCACGATGGCGATGATGCCCACAACGGCGAGGGGACTACCGCCGGCTGGCAGATTTTCGAGGTCCGTGGCCAACAGTTGTAGCTCATCATCAGTGAGCGCAGCGATTCGTTCCTGAGCGGCGACGGGATCGACGCCGAGCCGTTCGAGCTGCGCCCGCACTTCCGCTCGTGCCAATACCGTATTGACCCGCGCTAGAGTTGCGCCGCGATCAATGGCGACGACGTACTCCTGGGTGCTAATGACGCCGCCAAAGCTCGGCTGCATCGGCGCGACGAATATCGCCATGGCCAACGTGGCGAACAGTGGACGGTAGTAGCGATGTTTCACGGCATTAACCTTTTGCTGGCTGACAAGTCGGAGGAGCGGAAGCGATGCTAAAGCCGGCCGGCGTAAGGCCTTGAGCGATGCATCACGGAATAGAGAATCGACCGTTGGTTTGTGGGCACATGACTCTCTTTTGCTTAGACCGACGGAGGAAAAGACCCTGCGGCGGTGGCACTTGGCCGCAAGGGCGGTCTCAAAGGGAGCATCATGAGTGGTTTGCTAGAATCCTCCCTTGGCATGGGGCTTTCGGGCCCCTTTTCTGGAGATCTCACGTCCATGTCCGCGATCCGACCCATCCGCCTGTTCGCACTGGCCGCCCTGCTGGCCACGCCCGCCACATACGCCAGCGATGCCGAGGGCGATGCCGCCAACGGCAAGGACCTGTTCATGGCCAATGGCTGCCCGGCCTGCCATGGCGTGACCAAGGAAGACAATTCGAAGGTCGGCCCCAATCTCGTCGGCGTCGTCGGGCGCAAGGCTGGCACCACGCAGAGCCTCCTGGGCCCCAGCGAGAACCTGAAGAAGTACGGTGTGACCTGGAGCGCCGAGACCCTGGATGAATTCCTGGCCGACCCGAACGCCAAGGTGCCGGGCACAGCGATGATAGGCATGCTGGCCGATCCGCAGCAGCGCGCCGATGTAATCGCCTACCTGTCCACGCTGAAGAATTAACGCCCGTCGCCGGCGGGCCACGCGTCCCGCGGACGGTCCGTCGAGGCTGACCTTGTCCTTGCTGAACAAAAAAAGCCCCCGGCCTCAAGCCGGGGGCTCTTGCTCATGCAGCAGGGTTCAGCTTATCGGCTGACCTGGACGATGGTTCCACCACCAGGGCCGCCGCCGCCCGGGTCACCGTTGGAGACAACCTTGACCCAGAGCGCATCCGTATCTTTGAAGTACGACGTGGCGCTGGCCTTACGCAGCGCATCGAGGCTGTCCTGCGGCGCACCTGAGGCTGCGGTGGCGAATCCCGGCAGCTCGAAGATCACCCACGAGCCGGAATCCAATTCCGTCAGGTTGAGGTTTACGGACGGCCTTTCGGTGGCCACCTTGATCTCGGTGCCGGCTCGTACGTTGGTACCGGTTACGGTGTACTCCTTGCCATTGCGGCTGAGAACAACTGGCGGCTGAGCAGGAGGTCCACCGGCACCGCCGGCACACCAAATGCGCCAGAACCGGCCGCTCCGCCAGGAGCGGGTCCGCCGGGACCGGCCGGTGCACCAGGACCGCCAAATGCACCGGGACCAGCACCGCCAGCCGGAGCAGCAGGTCTGCCGGGAACGGCTGCCGCACCAGTGCCAGCGGGGCCCGGACCGGCACCGCCGGCTCCTCCGGGACCTGCGCCCCCAGCGCCGGCGAATCCGCCGAAACCACCACCGCCGCCGCCGCCAAAAGTCAGGCGCCCAACATCGCCTTTGCACACGGCAGCGTTCCAGGTGGGCTTGATCTCACAGGCTTCTGTGTCGACTGCGATGCTGTCGTTGACGCCGTCGTGGATGAGAACATAGGAGTTCGGACCACCGCCGAGCGAGCCGTCCTTGTCGCGGAACGCCGCGGTCTTATAGGACGTACTGCCCCCGTTGTCGCTGGCCCACTTGCTGTTGTTCGCCATCGGCGGGAAATACACCGGCTTGGCGTTGACGAATTTCAAGCGCTCGAAGGCGTTATTAGTGCTGACCCCGAAGCTGCTAAACAGCAGGTTAGAGATCGCTCCCGTCTTGCGAGTGGCGTTGTCCTCGTAATTCCGGAAGGTGGTATTCACCACGTCATGACGGTAGTCGTAGTACTCGTAGCCGCGGATCGGGAAATCCGGCAGTTCGGGTTTCGGCAAGCTGCGGCCGTAAGCCTTTTCCGCGTCAGTCCTGGGGTTGCCGATGTTTTCGGTTTCGCCCACGAACAGCGAGTCGACGACCTGTGACGTAAAGGCGTAACGACCGAATGCGCCAGACGCGTGCGTAAAGCCGATGGCGTTGTCGGCCAGCTTCACGTTCCTGAACACGTGCATCTCACCGCGGCCCCAGATGCCGCCATTGCGGTTCTTGTAGGAGGTGAGATCCTCGAAGACCGATTCCAGCGCCTTGCTGTTCGGGTCAGCGGGATTTTCAAGGCCGGTATGCGAGCTGCCGGTAACACCGAACGTGTTATTGGCCGCAATGTTGCGGTCGAACATGAACCCGTCGTAGTTCGAGTGGGCGACGTTGCCCTTGAACTCGCGGAATGGCGTTCGACGCGGCCAGATGGTCTTGCTGATCTCCGTGCCATCGAACTGACCGTTCGGGTGCTCCGGCAACGACATCCAGAAGCCGTTCGCATCGGAACCCGCGGCCACGTTGTCGCGGTAAGTGTTGTCCGGGTTCGTGATCCAGAACGTCGACACCGTGTTGTCCGAGGGCAGCAGGACATCCTTGGATTGCTGGCCATTCGTTCCCGTTCTGGGCTCGCCGGCCGCGGCGAGGTTGGTCGGGACGCAGGGCAGGGTCGGATGACACTTGGTCTGGATCCCTAGGTTGCGGACAAACTGGTTGCCGGTCTCGATGCCGTCTTCGACGAAGAAGCAGTGACCGACGGTGTTGTAGGTCACGTTGTTTTCAACGCGCAGGTTGTGCGTGCCATGCACGGTCACACAGCGGTTGAAGGTGTCATGGATCGCGGCGTTCTTGATGTACTGCCCTTGCCCTTCGCCGACCAGATGCCAGTGGATCGGATACCGGGCCTTGGTCAGATGTTGGCCCATGCGATTGAGCTCGACACCCGAGACATACATCTTGCTCGAGGGCATCGCCATGATGTGGCCGCCCAGGAATGACTGTCTCCGCATCGGCCGATGCCTGGATTTTGATATTGCGCGTCAGCAAGCCGACTTCGCCGCGCTCATCCACGTCGAAGGTGATCTTGCCGAAGTGCATGTAGTCGAGCTTCTGGTCGAGCGTGATCTTGTTGCCGCTGATGGCGGATGATCGTGCGCCGCTCGGCCTGCCGGGGATCGAAGTCCGTCGACGCGAGGACGATCTCGTCGCCGACCCGCCAGCCCGCGGCGTCGAGGACCTCGATCGAAGTGCTGCCTGCCTTCGCCGTGCTGGCCAGCTTGGTCCAGGTGTGGGTCCGATCACCGTGCAGGTTCAGCGTTCCGCCCGAGATCATGATCCCGCGGTCACCCATGCCCGCCATGACGTCTTCATCCGTGACGTTGTTGGTGAGGGTGATGGTCGCGTTGCGCGTGTGCGGCGCTGGCTTCGCTGCCAATCGCCAGCTCGCCGTGCAGCATGATCCACTCGGTGGTCAGCTCGAGGTCGGCATTGTTGGCGAAGGTGAGCTTGCCGTCGATGGACAGACCGCCCAGCGCCGGCGGACTGACGTCGAGGACCACGTCCTTGTCTCTGCCAATGATGACCTTGTCGCCTGCGACCGGCACTTTGCGGTTGGGCCAGGTGGCAGGATCAGACCAGTTCGTCGGCTGGGCCGCCGGCGATCCGGCAGTCTGAGCCTGAGCGACAGCGAACACGCCGCCGAGCAGGAATGCAGGAACGAGCGATACAACAAGGACCGAGCGATTCTTTTTGCTCATGACATCAACCCCCAAAACTTGAAGATGATCCTGAAAAGGCTTCAGCTTACCGGCTGACCTGCAGGCTGGTTCCCTGACCAGGCCCGCCGCCACGGGGGCCGCCAGCACCGTTGCCGTTGGAGACCACCTTGACCCAGAGCGCATCCTTGTCCTTGAAGTACGAGGTGTCGCTGGCCTTGCGCAGCGCATCCAGGCTGCTTTGCTCCGTACCCGCGGCTGCGGTGGTGAACCCCGACAGCTCGAAGATCACCCACGAGCCGGCATCCAGTTCCGACAGGGTGAGGTTCACGGACGGCCTTTCGGTGGTCACCTTGATCTCGGTACCGGCTCGTATGTTCCCCGAGTTAAAGCTGTACTCCCTGCCATTGCGGGTGAGAACGACTGGCGGCTGAGCAGGGGGTCGACCGGCACCGCCAATGCCCCAGGACCGGCCGCTCCGCCCGGAGCGGCCGCTGCCGCACCGGACCGCGCCGCTGCACCAGCACCGCCGACCGGAGCAGCAGGTCCGCCAGGACCGGCCGCCGCACCAGGACCAGCCGCGCCCGGACCGGCACCGCCGGCTCCTGCGGGACCTGCGCCCCGACCGCCGCCGACTGGAGCGCCGCCGGGGCCGCCAAAACTCAAGCGTCCGATGTCGCCCGTGCACACGGCAGCGTTCCAGTCGGGCTTGATCTCACAGGCTGTCTGTGTCGGTTGCGATGCTGTCGTAGACGCCGTCGTGGAGGAGGATGTAGGAATTGGGGATACCGCCGACCGAGCCGTCCTTGTCGTGGAACGCCGCGGCCTTCCAGGCCACACCGTTCAAATTATCGTTGCCCCACTTGCGCTCCATCGGCGGGAAATACACCGGCTTGGCGTTGATGAATTTCGCGCGCTCGATGGCGTTCTCGGTGCTGACCCCGGCGCTCGTATACATCAGGTAAGAGATCGCTCCGGTCTTGCGGGTGGCGTTGTCCTCGTAGTTGCGGAAAGTGACGTTCACCACGTCTTGACTGTAGTCGTAGTACTCGTAGCCGCGGATCGGGAAATCCGGCATTTGGGGCTTCGGCAAGCTGCGGCCGTAAGCCTTTTCCGCGTCAGTCCTGGGGTTGCCGATGTTCTCCGTTTCGCCCACGAACAGCGAGTCGACGACCATTGACGTAAAAGGGTCACGACCGAGCGAGCCAGACGCATGCGTGAAGCCCATGGCGTTGTCGGCCAGCTTCACGTTCTTGAATACGTGCATCTCGCCGCGGCCCCAGATGCCGCCATTGCGGTTCTTGTAGGAGGTCAAATCCTCGAAGACCGTTTCCAGCGTTTTGCTGTTCGGGTCAGCGGGATTTTCCTTCGGCATATGCGCGTTGCCGGTAACACCGAACGTGTTATTGGCGTTGATGTTCCGGTCGAACATGAACCCGTCGTAGTTCGAGTGGGCGACGTTGCCTTTGAACTCGCGGAGCGGCGTTCGACGCGGCCAGATGGTCTTGCTGATCTCCGTGCCCTCGAACTGACCGTTCGGGTGCTCCGGCAATGACATCCAGAAGCCTGTCACGTCGGAACCCGCGGCCACGTTGTCGCGGTAGACGTTGTCCGGGTTGGTGATCCAGAACGTCGACACCGTGTTGTCCGAGGGCAGCAGGACATCCTTCGAGGCCTGGCCATTCGCTCTGACGGCCTGGCGATTCTCGAAGTCTGCGCTCTCTCCCGCCGCGGCGAGGACGGTCGGGACGCACGGCAGGGTCGGATGACACTTGGTCTGGATACCCAAGTTGCGGACAAACTCGTTGCCGTGTCTCGATGCCGTCTTCGACGAAGAAGCAGTGACCGACGGTGTTGTAGGTCACGTTGTTTTCAACGCGCAGGTTGTGCGTGCCATGCACGGTCACGCAGCGGTTGAAGGTGTCGTGGATCGCGGCGTTCTTGATGTACTGCCCCTGCGCCTTCGCCGACCAGATGCCAGTGGATCGGATACCGGGCCTTGGTCAGATGTTGGCCCATGCGATTGAGCTCGACGCCCTCGACATACATCTTGCTCGAGGGCATCGCCATGATGTGGCCGCCGAGGAATGACTGCTCCGCATCGGCCGACGCCTGGATGTTGATGTTGCGCGTCAGCAAGCCGACTTCGCCGCGCTCATCCACGTCGAAGGTGATCTTGCCGAAGTGCATGTAGTCGAGCTTCTCGGTCGAGCGTGATCGTGTTGCCGCGGATGGCGGCAGATCGTGCGCCGCTCGGCCTGCCGGGGATCGAAATCCGTCGACGCGAGGACGATCTCGTCGCCGACGCGCCAGCCCGCGGCGTTCAGGACCTCGATCGAATTGCTGCCTGCCTTCGCCGTGCTCGCCAGCTTGGTCCAGGTGTTGGTGCGATCGCCGTGCAGGTTCAGCGTTCCGCCCGAGATCATGATCCCGCGGTCGCCCATGCCGGCCATGACGTCTTCATTCGGGACGTTATCGGTGAGCGTGATCGTCGCGTTGCGCGTGTGGGGGCTGGCTTCGCTGCCGATGGCGAGCTCGCCGTGCAGCATGATCCACTCGGTGGTCAGCTCGAGGTCGGCATCGTTCGAGAAGGTGAGCTTGCCGTCGATGGACAGACCGCCGAGCGCCGGCGGACTGACGTCGAGGATCACTTCTTGTCTCTGCCGATGGTGACCTTGTCGCCCGCGACCGGCACCTTGCGGTTTGGCCAGGTGCGGGATCGGACCAGTTCGTTGCCGTCGCCGACGGCTGAGCCTGAGCGACCGCGACCACGCCGCCGAGCAGCAATGCAGGAACGAGCGACACCAGAAAAACCGAGCGACTTGCTCATGACATCAACCCCCCATACTCGAAGATGACGAAAAAAAAGCCCCCGGGTCTCGCGAGCTGGGGGCTTTCGTTCAGGCGTTTGCTTATCGGCTTACCGTAATGCTGGTTTGAGTGTCCAACGGGCCAAACTGATCGCTGCCAACGCCCTTGGGGGCGGTCGGGATTACCAGTTTCACCCAGACGGCATCCGGACCTTTGAAATACGAAGTCTCGGTCGCCTTGCGCAGGGCGTCGATGCTGTCTTGCTGCTTCCCGGAGGCTGCGTTGGCGAAACCCGGCAGCTCGAACACGACCCATGAGTCTTTGGCCATTTCACTCAAACTGATTGCAACTTCCGGTCTTTCGGTCTTCACACGGATCTCGGTACCGGCGCGCACAGTGCTCTGGTTGGCCGTGATCTTGAAGTCCTTGCCATTGCGGCTCAGGACAATTGGCTGTTGAGGAACAGCCGCCCGCGCAGGAGCAGCCGCCGGCGCAGGAGCAGCCGCCGGCGCAGCTGACCGCACAGCAACATCTTTCAGCGCAAGACCAGCACCCCTTGTGGGTCCGGGCCTCCTGATGCTGAACTGCATGCGTCCGATATCACCCGCGCACACGGCGGCGTTCCAGGTTGGCTGAATCTTGCAGGTGTCGTCCGTGGCGACGCTGTCGTTCTCGCCGTCGTGGATCAGGACATAGGAGTCAGGGATGCCGGTCGTCGAGCCGTCCAGATCGTGGATCGCCAAGGTCCGGTAGGCCGAACCACCCCGGTTGTCACTATCGAACCTGGGGTCGATTTTCGGAAAGTACACGGGCTTGGCATTGACGAACTTCGCACCCTTGACGGTGTTTTCGGTGGTAACCCCGGCGCCCGTAAACAACAGCCATGAAAGCGCTCCTGATCCGCGCTGTTGGTTGTCCTGGAAGTTCACGAAGGTCGTGTTCACTACGTCATGACGGTAGTCGTAGTACTCGTAGGCGCGGATCGGGAAGTCGGGAATCAGGCGCTTCGGCAGGCTGCGACCGTAGGCCTTTTCCTCCGGCGTCACGGGGTTGCCGATGTTGTCGGTTTCGCCCACGAACAGCGAATCAACCACCAGTGAGGTAAATAAGTCATCGCCGAAGGAACCGGTTGAATGCGTAAAACCTATGGCATTGTCCGCCGACTTCAGGTTCCTGAAGACGTGCCGTTCGCCTCGGCCCCAGACGCCGCCATTGCGGTTCTTGTAGCTGGTGAGATTCTCGAGGAGCGCTTCCACGCTCTTGCTGTTCGGGTCAGCAGGGTTTTCCTTGGGCATGTACGAGGGGCCGGCCAACCCGAAGACGTTTTCCACATTGATGTTCCGGTCGAACATGAACCCGTCGAAGTTGGAGTGGGCCGTGTTGTTCCTGAATTCGCGGAACTTGGTGCGGCGTGGCCAGGTGTTCTTGGCGATGTCCGTGCCCAGGAACTGGCCTTGCGGGTGCTCCGGCAACGACAGCCAGAAACCATTCTCATCGGAACCGGCGGCCACATTGTCGATAAAGGTGTTGTCGGGATTGGTGATCCAGTAAGCCGCCACCGTGTTGTCCGAAGGCAGCAGGGTGTCCTTGCCGGACATGCTGGCTCGCCTGATGGTCTGGCGATTCTCGCTGATCTCTCCGTTTGCGGCGAGATTCGACGGGACGCAGGCCTTCGAGGGATGGCACTTGATCTGGATGGCGAGGTTCCTGACGAACTCGTTGCCGTGCTCGATGCCGTCTTCCAGGAAGAAGCAGTGACCGACAATGTTGTAGGTCACGTTGTTCTCGACGCGCAGGTCATTCGTGCCGTGCACGGTCACGCAGCGGTTGTACGTATCGTGGATGGAGGCGTTCTTGATGTACTGGCCCATGGCGTCGCCCACCAGATGCCAGTGGATCGGATAGCGGGCCAGCGTCATGTGCTGGCCCATGCGGTTCAGCTCGACGCCCTCGACGTACATCTTGCTCGAGGGCATCGCCATGATGTGACCGCCGAAGTAGGACTGCTCCGCATCCGCCGATGCCTGGATTTTGATGTTGCGCGTCAGCAAGCCCACTTCGCCGCGCTCATCCACGTCGAAGGTGATCTTGCCGAAGTGCATGTACTCCAGTGGTTCGTCGAGCGTGATCTTGTTGCCGCGAATGGCGGCTGATCGTGCGCCGCTCGGCCTGCCGGGGATCGAAGTCCGTCGACGCGAGCACGATCTCGTCGCCGGCGCGCCAGCCCGCAGCGTTCAGGACCTCGATCGAAGTGCTGCCTGCCTCGGCCGTGCGGGCCAGCTTGGTCCAAGTGTGCGTCCGATCACCGTGCAGGTTCAGGGTTCCGCCCGAGATCATGATCCCGCGGTCGCCCATGCCGGCCATGACGTCTTCATTAGGTACGTTGTTGGTGAAGGTGATCGTCGCGCTGCGCGTATGGGGGCTCGCTTCGCTACCGATGGCCAGCTCGCCGTGCAGCATGATCCACTCGGTGGTCAGCTCGAGATCCGCATCGTTCGCGAAGGTGAGCTTGCCGTCAATCGACAGACCACCGAGCGCGGGCGGGCTGACGTCGAGGATCACATCCTTGTCTCTGCCAATGATGACCTTGTCGCCGGCGACCGGCACCTTGCGGTTCGGCCAGGTGTTGGGATCGGACCAGTTCGTCGGCGTAGCCGCCGGCGATCCCCCAGTCTGAGCCTGAGCGACAGCGAACACGCCGCCGAGCAGGAATGCAGGAACGAGCGACCCAAGAAGGACCAAGCGATTCTTATTGCTCATGACATCAACACCCAGAAGATGACCCCAACCTTCCTGGCAGAGCATAGCGCCATAGACTAAAAAAAAGCCCCCGGCCTCAAGCCGGGGGCTCTTGCTCAGACAACAGGCTGCACTTAACGGCTGACCTGCAGGCTATCTCCGGGACCCGGGCCGCGACCAGGGCCGCTGCCGCGGATGTCACCGGTGGAGACGACCTTGACCCATAGCGAACCGTCGCCCTTGTAGTACGAGGTTGCGCTGGCATTGCGAAGTGCATCCAGGCTGCTCTGCTCCGTACCCGACGCTGCGGTGGTGAATCCCGGCAGCTCGAACATCACCCACGAACCGGTATCCAGTTCCTTCACGTTGATGTTCACGGTTGGCCTTTCGGTGGTCACCTTGTACTCGGTGCCCGCTCGTACGTTGGTTTCCCCCTCGGCGGTGAACTCCTTGCCATTGCGGCTGAGAACGACTGGCGGCCCTGAAGGCGCACGGGTACCTCTGATTCGACCACCGCCCGGGGCAATGGCAAAGACAACAGGTGTAGCAGCGGGCCTGGGGGCGCCTGCGCCAGGACCGGCACCCGCTGCGCTGGGAGCAGCTGCACCGGGGCCTGCGGCGCCAGGGCCGGGAGCTGCGGCTCGCGCGACGCCGGGCCACCGGCACCGGGCGGACCACCGGCACCGGGCGGACCACCAGCACCGGGCGGACCACCGGCACCAGGACCGCCGCCGCCGCCGAATCCGCCGAATCCAACAGCACCACCACCGCCGCCAACATTCATGCGCCCGACATCGCCCTTACACACCACAGCGTTCCAGGTGGGCCTGGCCTCGCAGGCTTCGTCGGCGTCGATTCCGCCGTTCATTACGATGTAGGAATTGGCGACACCGGTGATGGTGCCGTCCTTGTCGTTGAACACCGAGGTCTTGTAGACCGTATTGCCGTAATCGTCGTTGCTCCACCTGTTGTCGATCGGCGGGAAATACACCGGCTTGGCGTTGATGAATTTCGAGCGCTGCACGGTGTTGTTGGAGCTCATTCCGAAGCTGGTAAACAGCAGGTAGGAGATCGCTCCCGTCTTGCGGGTGGCGTTGTCCTCGTAATTCACGAACGTGTTGTTGTCCAGTTCATGATGGTAGTCATAGAACTCGTAGGCGCGGATCGGGAAATCCGCGACTGCGGGGAACGGCAAGCTGCGGCCGTAAGCCTTTTCCGCCGGCGTTGTTGGGTTGCCGACGTTCTCGGATTCGCCCACGAACCGCGAGTCGACCACCCGTGACGTATAGGCGGACTGACCGAAGTTACCGGACGCTTGGGTGAAGCCAATTCCGTTATCGGCCATCTTCAGGTTCTTGTAGAGGCGCAACTCACCGCGGGCCCAGATCGCGCTATTGCGGTTCTTGTAGGCGGTGAAATCCTCGATGACGGACTCCACTTGAGCGCTGCTCGCGTCAGCGGGATCGGCAAGGGAAATATACCCGCCGACGGCGAAACGGCCATCGGCCCTGGGGGCGCGGTCGCCCATGAAAGCGTCAAAGTTCGAATGGGCGACGTTGCCCTTGAACTCGCGGAGCTTCGTGCGGCGCGGCCACGTGGCCTTGCTGATCTCCGTGCCTTCGAACTGACCCATCGGATGCTCCGGGACGGCGAGCCAGAAACCCGTCGAGTCGGAACCCGCGGCCACGTTGTCGCGGTAGACGTTGTCCGGGTTGGTGATCCAGAACGTCGACACCGTGTTGTCGGAAGGGATCAGGACATCCTTGGAGTCCTGGCCGGTGGTCTTGAAGTTCAAGCCGTCCGAGGTCGATCCGAACGGGGCGAGGTTGGTCGGGTCGCAGGGCTTGGACGTATGGCACTTGGTCTGGATCGCGAGGTTGCGGACGAACTGGTTGCCCGTCTCGATGCCGTCTTCGAGGAAGAAGCAGTGACCCACGTTGTTGTAGGTCACGTTGTTCTCGACCTGCAGGTTGTTCGTGCCGTGCACCGTCACGCAGCGGTTGTAAGTGTCGTGGATGGCCGCGTTACGGATGTACTGGCCCTTGCCCTCGCCCACCAGATGCCAGTGGATCGGATACCGGGCAAGCGTCAGGTTCTGGCCCATGCTCCGGAGCTCGACGCCCTCGACATACATCTTGCTCGAGGGCATCGCCATGATGTGGCCGCCCAGGAATGACTGTTCCGCGTCGGCCGATGCCTGGATACTTGATATTGCGCGTCAGCAAACCGACTTCGCCGCGCTCATCCACGTCGAAGGTGATCTTGCCGAAGTGCATGTAGTCGAGCTTCTGGTCGAGCGTGATCTTGTTTCCGCTGATGGCGGCAATGGTGCGCCGCTCGGCCTGCCGCGGATCGTAATCCGTCGACGCGAGGACGATCTCGTCGCCCACCCGCCAGCCCGTGGCGTTCAGCACCTCGATCGAAGCGCTCCCTGCTCTAGCCGTGCTCGCCAGCTTGGTCCAGGTGTTGGTCCGATCGCCGTGCAGGTTCAGCGTTCCGCCCGAGATCATGATCCCGCGATCACCCATGCCCGCCATGACGTCTTCACCCTTGACGTTATTGGTGAGCGTGATGGTCGCGCTGCGCGTGTGGGGGCTGGCTTCGCTGCCGATGACGAGCTCGCCATGCAGCATGATCCACTCGGTGGTCAGCTCGAGGTCGGCATCGTTTGCGAAGGTGAGCTTGCCGTCGATGGACAGACCGCCGAGCGCCGGCGGACTGACGTCGAGGATCACTTGCTTGTCTCTGCCAATGGTGACCTTGTCGCCGGCGACTGGCACCTTGCGGTTTGGCCAGGTGTCAGGATCAGACCAGTTCGTCGGCTGGTCCGCCGGCGATCCATTCTGAGCCTGAGCGACAGCGAACACGCCGCTGAGTAGGAATGCAGGAACGAGTGCTGCTAGAAGGACCGAGCAACTCTTTTTGCTCATGACATCAACCCCCAAAACTTGAAGATGACCCGAGACTTGGCGGAAGAGGATAGCGCGATTGGCGCACGCCCAGCGAATATCGGGCAAACGCGCGATCCGAAACCGGCCTAGCTTCACTCTAGCCGCCCACGCTGCGGCAGTGTATGGGCGGCGCCTTAAGAGTTGTTGTGCCCCAATTTGTGCGCGCGGGATGCGCGAGAGGTCTAGGGAGGCGTGGGGATCGGTCTAGCACCGGCGCAGTTACCCCCATCTTTACCCCTCCCCTTGTATGTTCGAATTGCCAAGGGGGCGTAATCGGCGTGCCGATGATCCGCTTCATGATCCGCCCGGAGCCACGCGTTACGGTGGAGCACGTGGTGGACCACGTCGATCACCTGATCACCCTGGTCGGACCCGAGCACGTCGGCGTCGGCTCCGATCCCGACGGCACGATCGCGAAGTCTTACGATCTGAAGGTGATGGAGAAAAAGCGCCAAGACGCGCGGGATGGAAATCGGTCACGCGTTTACTAAGCGCACGACGTCCGTGATCGCGTCCGATTCCAAGATCGTGACCGTCTTTTCGTCGTCGGACGACAAGATCTCCGGCGGACTACGTCGCGCAGTCTTTGGAAGCGGGCAATAGACTCGCGGCTGGAAAAGCGTGGGAACCCAGCGTAGCGCCGGTCGTCGCCAAACATGGATAAATGCAGCTACGGATTTGCTGCGCCAGGGCGTTCCACAAAGTGAAGGAGGAGGTCGCGGACTTTGTGGAGAGCGTCACCGGGCGCCCCTTCGACGCGCACAGTTGCAGGCGTTGCCGAGGTTCGAGCCGAAACCCGCTGAATTTGTGGACGAATACGACCACGAGGTCGTACAACTCGTCGAACTCAAGCGGCTTCTCGAATCTTTTACCCTCGCGCGCCAGCGCGTGCGCGACCTCAAAGACGGCTCGCGTATGACCGCGCCCGGCGTATAGTCGGTGACGGGGACCCGCCGAATCCTTGGCTTGCAAACCCACAGGTGAGTCGGCCGGCTCCCTTTCGCTGAACTCACAGTTCGATGCGCCGTGGCGGCTGGCCCGCTGCTTTGCATTAGCAACTGCGGTTCACATCAGTACCGCCCGCGAGGGATGCGGCGCCAAGCGGTACGCATTGATCTGAACGGGGAAATGACGATGGCAACGATACTTCCGGCCGAGAGCACGCAACACGCTCGAAACGGTGCGCAAAAGGCGATGGCCTTCGACCACGCGCAACGAATCGACGGCCTGAGCCGTATCGTTGACCGTGACATCGAGATCCTCAAGATAAATCTTGTGCAGCTTCACGACGACCGGAGTGGGGCCCGGTCAAGCGCATGGAAACGTCTTGAAAACGCGTGGGAGACGGTTCGTTCCGAGCTGGCCGACGACAGCGCTTCCAACCCGCTGACCGTAGACGTGTCACCACGCAATGGCGGCGCCGTGGCGGCGGCTGAAGTCGATGCGCGAATAACAGTTGTGCCGACCGTCCCGTTGGCCCTGAGGGTACTGAACTGGGTCACTGGAGTCTTGGGACCAGCCATTTCATCGAGAACCGGACAGGTCGTGCATTGGACACGCGAACCCGCGCGCCGTGCGCAACTCCGGGCCGCGGTGTTTAAAGTGTGGAGCTTCTTCAGCAGCGCAGCATTGGCAGGTGCAAAGCACGTGAGCTATGCGTGGTACGGGTCGCAAGGGTTCGTCAGAAGACAAGCGGAGTCCTTGGAGATCAGGGGGTCACGCCTCGTAGGCAAATGGCAGACATGGAGGGCCGCCAGATTTCAGTCTGCCGAGATCGAAGCTTCGGCTGGCGCGATCGAATTTAGTTTACTGGCAGATTATACGACCGCTTTGCTGCCAACAGCCGATACGCCCGCCGCTGCTGTGCCGAATACCAGCTCCGATCCGGGGACCTTCGCGCAGGAGGGCGAACCAGCGGACAGTTCGACGAATTTTGCGCTAGACGATTCAGGCGGAGCCAATAGCACAGCGTGGGAAGCAAGAATGCACGTGCGCCTGGAAAGGGCGAAGCAGACGGTGAAATCCAAACTTGCACCAATCGAAGGCGCATCCCGGCCAATTCTTGCGACCAGTCCGATGGCACAACTCGATGAGCCGATGCCGAGTTCACGGGATATGCCGTTCGTGTTCAAACCGCTGCCGTGGGTCCTCGGCGCACTTTCGCCGGTCATTTCTTCAAAAACCATGATGCATCACGGTTCTTACCACTCCCAGTGTATCGAATCGGCCAATCGTCTCTCGCGGGATCACAAGAAACTGGCAGGTAAGAATCCTCTCGAGATTGTGCGCTGGGCATGTGAGCACGCGCGTGGTACGGAGCTTCTTTCGACGGCCTCGGAGGCCTGGAACCACTCCTTTTTCTGGCAGAGCCTGACGCCGGGGAAGAAACGACCGAGTGGGGAGCTCGGCAATGCGATCGAGCGCATGTTCGGTGACTTCTCGAACTTCGCCGACAAGTTCGCACTGGCAGGTGCGACGCACGTGGGCAGCGGTTGGCTTTGGCTGACAGCGACCAGCCGCAAGCAGGTGAGAATCCTGACGACTTCGGACGCGGATTGTCCGGAGGCCCGCGGACACACTTGCTTACTGGGGATCGATCTGTGGGAGCACGCGTACTATCTCGATCATCAGAACCGGCGTCGTGAGTATTTGGATGCCCTCATCGATCGCAGGCTCGACTGGGAGTTTGCGGAGCAACGCTTCCTCCTCGTCCCGCAGCGTGAAACGCAGGCGCGGCGCAAGGCTTCATTGCGCGCTGGTGATCGCAAGCGCGATCGACATGCCAAGCAGCAGCGCAAGGCAGCGACTTCACGCCGGTAGAGTCTGCCGCACAGGTTGCCTAGGAGCTATAGGCTTCCAAACCCTTTGTAATTTAGTAGCGGGGCCCGCTTTGGTAATTGCTTGCTGACACTGCCCCGCCTTCGCCATAAGTCGGTGTAACGTTCCTGTCGCGAAGCCATCGGCCACTTCAAGGCCGACTCGTTCGCGGCACTAAAGGGGAGAAGCACCGTTGAATGCCAGCGCACAGGTAATCCATTCGCGGGATGTACTGCGACTCATTTTATGTATTTGTTACGGAGCGCCAGACTCCGATGACAGCCTCCAATGTACGTAAAATGATCGCGCGAGCCGGCCGCGAAGCCGGCGTTTCCATCTCACCCACACATGCTCCGCCACGCGTGCGGATACAAACTTGCGAACGACGGTCACGATACCCGGGCAATCCAGCACTACTTAGGACACAAGAACATCACGCACACGGTCCGCTATACCGACCTGGCCTCAGACCGTTTCAAAGACTTCTGGCACGACTGATGGCAACTCTATTCGTTTGTAGGGTCGATCGTCTGAAGCGATAACTGTTGTATCCAACGCTCTCGCCCCTGCTTGCTCTCTAGAATCGCGAGATAAAGCCGTGCCCGCAGGCTGAGCGTCACAAGCACGTCCGCTGACCAGACGCGGCATGAGGTTGATCCAGGCTGTCCACGACGACGTTTTTGCGAGGCACACCCTCTTTGTCGAGCATGTGCATATCGCGGAGCTTGAGACCCACCCTGCTGGAGGGACCGGCATGCCCACGGATGGTCAACTCGAAGCATTCCCCTGATCGTTCGGCCGGATACGTCGCCGTGCCGGTCAAGACCAGTCGAGTAATGTGTTCAAACACCGGAGCGTCGTCGGCATCGTGGAAGGCGAGCTCCGGGTCGCTCTAGGTGAAACGTAACTCCGACTTCGGATTGAACGTCATATCGCTCGAGGCGCACCGCCAATTGCGGATACCCAGGCCCTGACTTGCGACGTGGTTTCTTCTTCCGTGGCACTTCCCATAAACAACCGTAGCTAACCCCCGCAGCGCGTTAGCCTCTCTGGTGAGGAGGTCAGCCGAGGGCGCGATCCCGCTCGCTGCGGCTTCAGCCAAGTCGCGGGCGCAGCTCCCGTATGCCAACTAACAAGCGTTGTAACGCTGCCGCAGCTCTCGTAAGGCGACCTCGGAGGTCCGAGACATGGCCAATTATCTTTGCCCGCTCGCATCGATACCTATTGGCCCTTCGCCTAAGCCGCACTCTGCCCTCCGTGCGTGTGGTCGTAGAGCGCATCCATTAGCGCCCGCCTGGCGAAGGAAAGTTCGCCAAACACCTTCTCTGCCGTCCGTATTTCAGTATCGGATAGCCATTCTCCTCTTTCGCTGGAGAGGGCCAGCGCGTGAACACATTTCATGTACTCCGTGTATGCGGCCTTGTACGTCAGTCGTAAGGCTTGCAGGTTTTCAGTCGTCATGGTTTCGCTCGATGAGGAAGCCGGCGCAGACCATTGGGCGCGCTCGCGCTCGCGATGCGCTTGGGTTCACCGTGGGCGAGTGAAGCGGAAAACTACCGATGAGCTCGTCGAGCTCGCGCTGCGACGGCTAGCTTGGCGTTATCGCAGCTACGCTAAGCGCGAACAGAACCCCCATCGTGCGCGAGGCCGCGATCGAGAGCGCGCGGAAGTTCGAACGGATGGCGGAGCGGATGAGGCGAGCGCGGGAAGTAGGTAGACAAGACACCCGCTTCGGCGGGGTTCTAGCCGGGCCGGTACCTTCCAATGTGACGCGGATTCCAGCCCGATTGAACGCGGCGGAGTAGGCTCGCCACCGTGAGCGAAACGAACCGCCTCAACATTCTGCGACTGAGATACAAGCTGGCCTTCGACGCCGCCAAGGCCATCGCCGTTCGCAACGCCAAGGTGCTGAGCAATGGCGGCACCTTATCGGACCAGGAACGTGCCGAGGAAGTACGCGCGGCCGAGGAACTCCAACACGCAAGCGAGGAGCTTATGGCCCCCACTTCGCGCCTAGGCAACTAGGCCGCCTTCGGGCGGCCCTTTCTTTTCGAGCCCCCGGCACGCAGGCTTTCGCTGCAATTCAGAAATCTCCGTCGTCCTGCGCAAACACCAGCAGGCTGTTGGCGGGCAAAGTGATTCCGGCCGAGCACGGAAGTCCATCCCAAGAGGGGCCGTTCGCGTCGGCACCGCCTGGGTTGCCCTGCACGTTGGGATTAACGAAGTTGTCGTAGACGTCGCTGTTGAACACCTCGCGCCAGTGTCCCCCACGCGGAAAGCCGATGCGGTAGCCTCCGCCATAGAAGGTACCTTCGTTCAGGCTCGCGACGACCACCACGTCGCGGCCAATTCCAGGCACCCAGCGTTGGAACGCGATCACCCTATTGTCATTGTGGACGTGAAAAACGTTGAGGCCATCACCCCGGAGCGCCGGGTGCTTGCGGCGCAACCAGAAGAGGTCGCGTGTGAATCGGTGCTGGTCGGACATGTGACGGTCAGCGCCTTCCAGTCCTGCCCAGTGGATCAAGAGCTCGGGCCGGCCCTGCCAATCCGTCCAATACTTGTCCTCTAGAAACTCTTGGCCCATGAAAATCATGGGCACCCCTGGCGCTGTCAGGAGCAGGCTGGTCGCCACTTTGGAGCGACTGCGCGCGTACCAGGAGCGTGCATTGGTCGCGTCCGAGAGCGCGGGGATGCGCGGCTGTCGATCGTCATGATCGACGTCGAGCAAGTCGTGGTTCTCGATGCACTGAAAGGTGGTGTGACGACCCGGCAGTCGGTGCGTGAAGCAAAGGGCGCTCCTCAGCTCGTCGAGATTCACTCGGGCTTCTCGACCGCCCGCTGCAGCCGCAATCGTGCTGCGGAGCACACCGCGGAGCGTGTCGCTGTAGCCGAGGTCGAACCCCATACCGCTGGGCCGCGTCGCTACGCCACGCCAACGTTCATTGCCCCAGTACTCGGCGATGTGCACGGCGCTCGCTTTGACGAAGTGGAGCGTATCGGTCAGGTCCTGGGCGAAGGACCAGCCGCCGTGTTCGTCGATGACCGTCACCTGGTCGTAGCGCAGTCCGTCGATGTGATATTCCTCGAGAAGCGCCTTCCCGTTGTCGATCAGAAACTGACGCACCTCTTGCTTCCAGAACGCGAAGACCAATCCGCCGGCGTGTCCGTCGCGCAAGAAGTACTGACTGTCCGCGTTGTCGAAGCCAGCCGCGCGATCGAAGAAATACAGACTCTGGTCGATGTCCGGTGACTGAAAAGGCCCTCCGGCGTGGTTGTAGACGACGTCTGCGATCACGGCGATGCCGTAGAGATGGCAGAGGTCGATGAACGCCTTCAGTTGATTGATCTGGCCCGTGAGGTCGGCCAGCGTCAGCTCGGCCACGCCCTTCTGATGCAAGAGCCGATTCACGCGCGCGAGATAGACTGGAAGGTCGGGTGCACGCACGGAGTAGTCCATCTCGGGCGAAAACAGGTCGGTGCCATTGTAGCCAAGGCTGTTTTCACCCTGATATTCCTGCACCGGTAGTGGCATGACCGCGTTAACGCCGAGGTCCGCGAAGTATTCGATGCGATCGACCACATCCAAGAATTTGCACACGCGGGCGCGGCGAATGTCGTTGTTCGCGGCGTCCTTCGCGTAGAAGACTCCGAAATGGAACTGATAGACGATGAGGTCGTTATGCGCCGGAGGGCGAAAGCCCTGGTCGTGCCAGACGAACGTGCCTGGATCGCGGACGATGCAGTTGCACTCCGGATAGCCGTCCATCTCCAGCTCCCGAGCATAGGGATCCCGCTTGAAGCCCGGGCCGCGCTGCCCGACCACATAGAAGCGATAGAGGTCGCCGTCCTTCACACCCGGGAAAAATCCGGCCCAATAATCGTCGGCGTCGCGCACCAACAAGTCCCCAGCACTGGGCTGCCAGTCGACCGGCGCTGCGCCGATGGGAGCGTCCCACGCCAAATAGACTTCGAGTGCCTCGGGCGCCCAGACTCGGAACGTTGCGCCGCCTGGAACCAGCGTTGCCCCAGGAGGGGTACTGGACGAGATGAACTGTTGTGATGCCGCCAAAAGAAGCCCCCTTTCCCGTTTTCGGATTCGAGCCATGACCCAAAGCCCCGTGAACGCCCTTGGACACGCAGATAACCGAAACCATGCGTGTCGCGATTAGGGTTTGGCGGCGCAGGTTGTTCGGCTGCGCCCTGTGCGCCCCTGGCTTGTTCCAAGCGCAGTTCGTTGATGTCCCGGGGCCAACAGACGTTCGGCCGCGAGGACGACTGCTAAATCACTCGAACGGTCGTCGTGCCGAGTCCAGATCGCAAGCAAGGCCGGACGGCCTGAGATCCGGTCTGAAGTCCCACGTAGCTTTGCCAGCTACAGCGCAGCTCGCATGTGTGATCGGCTCACGATCGCGGCGCTCAAGTATCGGCGGGCGGATGGTCGATTGGAGGCTAGGAGCGGAATCGAACCGCTGTACACGGCTTTGCAGGCCGCTGCATCACCACTCTGCCACCTAGCCGGAAACGGGCGCAATTTAGCATAGGCGACGCCACTAGCGCTTCCCTCAGAAGGCGCCGTGCCCCGTCACTGCGCGGCCGACGATGAGCTCGTGGATGCTCTCGGTTCCCTCATAGGTGATCACGGTCTCGAGATTCAGCATGTGCCGCATCGGACTATGGTCGAGCGTGATTCCGGCCGCGCCCAACATGTCGCGGCAATCGCGCGCGATCTCGAGCGCGGCGCGCACGTTGTTCCACTTCGCGAGCGAGATTTGGGCGCTCTTCGCAGCGCCGAGCTCCCTCAGCTTCGCGAGGCGCCACGCGATCAGCTGTGCACCGGTGAGCTTGCGGACGGCGTCGGCGAGCCGCCCCTGAATCAGCTGAGTGTGGCTCAACGGGCGGCCGAAGAGCTCGCGCGACTCCGTGTACTTCAAAACCGTCTCGATGCAAGCGCGCGCGGCGCCGCACGCGCCCCACGCGATTCCGAACCGCGCATCGTCTAGGCACTGAAGCGCCGCTTTCAGCCCGCGCACTTCGGGCAAGCGCGCGCTCTCGGAGAGCTCGACGCCGGTCAGCGTGAGCTCTGCCGTGCTCGACGCGCGCAACGATAGCTTGTTCTTGATGATGCGCGACTCGAACCCATCGGAACCTTTCTCGACTAGGAACGCGTTGACTCCATCATCGGTCGCTGCCCAGACGACGGCGACATCGGCGAGAGCTCCGTTCGTGATCCAGTGCTTCGCGCCATCGAGCGTCCAGTCTGCGCCGCGCCGCCTAGCGCGCGTGCGCATGCGCGCGGGATCGGAACCGCCATGCGATTCCGTCAACGCAAAGCAGCCGAGCTTCTCGCCGCGCGCAAGCCCCGGCAGCCAGCGCAAGCGCTGCTCCTCGGAGCCGAACGCGTGGATCGCGCCCATGACGAGGCTGCTCTGCACGGAAACGCAACTGCGAATGCTGCTGTCGCCGCGCTCGAGCTCCTCGCAAACGAGGCCGTAAGCGGTAAACCCAAGGCCGGGACACCCGTAACCCTGCAGCGTGGCGCCGAACAATCCGAGCTCAGCGAGGCGCGGGACTAGCTCGATCGGAAAACGCTCCGCCGCAAAGCAGTCCGCGATGATCGGCGTGACTTCGCGGTCGACGAACCGGCCGACGGTGGCGCGGATCAGCCGCTCGTCATCGTCGAGCAGCGCTGCGACGTCGTAGAAATCGAGCGGATCCGGTGATCCCATGGAACGCACCGACCGGCCAAGCGGCCGCCCGACCCTAGTATTACAGAGAGACTAGCGCAGCTCGTCGTTGACCCAGAACTTCGTGCCGCTGACGTCGGCATGCGCCATGAGGCCCTTCTCCGAGATCTGGTAGAACGCGACCCCGTCGATGAAGCTCGATCGAACCGCGACGCCTTCTTGTCCCGCGACGGCTTCCGCCGTCGCGCTGGAATCCCATCCGCCGGCGACAAACTTGTCGAGCCGGTCCGTGGTCTCGAACAGGATCACGAGGCCGTAGCGTTGGCCGCCGATACCGAGGCCGACACCGCCCGTTCCCATTCGCATGTACGTGCGCTGGCCGGCCGCTTTGTTGACGGCTACGCCGTTGCCGCCGCCGCCCGAGACGATGAAGCCGCCCTTCGTGACGGTGAACACCGCGTAGCCCTTCGCGCGCTCGTAGAGATCGCGAACGCCCGACTGCGTCTTCAACAGCTCGTCGAGCGTCGCTTTTGCGTTGGTGTCGATCTCCTGGCGGCGCTCCTGGACTTTCGCATCGCCCTGCGCGAGCACGGGTCCTACGCCGAGAGCCAAGACCATAGCCAGCAACAACGATCGCTGAATGTGCATGGTGGTTACCTTCCTGTGGAGGCGGCAGCGCCCTCAAACGGGCAGGCGCATGGTGCGCGAAGCGCACGGCATTTTCCAGCCGCTGCGCGTCGCCATTCACCGACACGGCACGGGGGTCTAAGCGGTCAAGTATCCGGTCAGCTGAAATCCCGCCAACACGAAACCGGCGGTCATCAATGCAACGTTGCCGGCAAACGCGTGCCGCACGAACGCGCCGCTACGCCGCCAGAGATTGAATGCGATCAGCATCAAGCCCAGCGCGAGGAGCTGGCCGATCTCGACACCGATGTTGAACGACACCATGTTCGTGACGAGCCCCTCCTCTGGCGCGACCCCTTGCAGCTTCGTCGCGAGCCCGAGTCCGTGGAAGAACCCGAAGAACAACACGGCGGCTTTCGTGTTGGGTTGCACGCCCAGGCGGCGGAATCCGCCGAGATTCTCGAACGCCTTGTAGACGACGGACAAGCCGATGACGGCGTCGACGAGATAGGCGTCGACGTTCCACCCGGCCAGCACGCCGAGCAACAGCGTCGTGCTGTGGCCGACGGCGAACAGCGTGACGTAAAGGGCGACGTCCTTGAGCCGGTATAAGAAAAAGATCACGCCCGCGAGAAACAGCAGATGGTCGTAGCCGGTCACCATGTGCTTGGCGCCGAGATATATGTAAGGCCCGATGTGCGGACCCACGGCATTCCGCAAGAATTCCAGGTCGTCTCCGGCGATGCCGTGCGCCTGCGCGATTCCGCAAGCGAGCAACAACGCGAGCGCTGCGGCGCCCTGCCCCAGCGCTCTTCGATACACTGCGAGTCGTGCGATCGCGCCGGCCATCCCGTAACCCCGTAATCGAAAGCCGCGAGGCTGCGGCTGCGGTGCATGCTAGCACCAGCTTCGCGCGACTGTCATTGAATGGGCGGTGCTCGCACGGCGCCGGAGCATCGAATAAGACAGTCCTCAAAACAATAGCTTAAGAGACTATCTTAATGCTTTTAGAACAACGGCAGCTCACCGGCGGCGCGGCCATCGTCGAAGCCGCGCGCGCCAACGGCATGACGACGCTGTTCGGCGTGCCGGGCGTTCAGACATACCCGCTGTTCGACGCGCTGCACGGCACGGACGTCGAGCTCATCGTGCCGCGCCATGAGCAAGCGGCGGCCTACATGGCAATGGGCTACGCGAAATCGACGGGCCGCACGGGAGTCTTCACCGTCGTTCCCGGGCCGGGTGTTTTGAATGCAGCGGCGGCGTTGTGCACAGCCATGGGCAACTGCGCGCCCGTCGTTTGTCTGACGGGTCAGGTTCCGTCGGCCTTTCTAGGACGCGGTCGCGGCCATCTGCACGAGCTTGCCGACCAGCCCGCCACCTTACGCACGCTGATCAAGGACGCGTGGCGAATCGATTCGGCGAGCGACGCATCGCAGCTCGTCAACAAGGCGTTTCGCCATGCCGCCGGCGGCCGCCCGGGGCCGATCGCCGTCGAGATGTGCTGGGACACGATGGCGGCGCAGGCCGACGCCGTGATCGCGCCGGCCGAAGGCGCGCTGCCGGAGCCCGTCGTCGATTCGCAGGCACTCGACGCCGCCGTCCGGCTGCTCGCGGCGGCCAAGAAGCCCATGATCATGTGCGGCGCCGGGGCGCAGCATGCGTCGAGAGAAGTCGAGCTCCTTGCGCAGACACTGCAGGCGCCTGTCACGGCGTTCCGCAGTGGGCGCGGGATCGTACCCGAAGACCATGCGCTCGGAGTCGCGGGGGTTGCGGCGCGCGAGCTCTGGGACGACGTCGACGTGCTCGTCGGCGTCGGCAGTCGCCTCGAGATGCCGTACATGCGGTGGGGCGATTCGATGCGCTACGAGCGCAAGCCCTCTAAAGGACCAAAGCTCATTCGCATCGACATCGATCCTGCGGAGATGCACCGCCTCGAGCCCGACGTTGCCCTCGTCGCCGATTCGGCGACAGCTTGCCGCCTGCTTGCCGATCGTCTCCGGAGCCGCGTTGGGCCGAACGGTGCGCGCGTCGCCGAGATCGCCGCGGCGAAACGCGTCGCCGACGCGGCGATCGATAGTATCCAACCGCAAGCCGCGTTCCTGCGTGCGATCCGCGCGGTTCTCCCGCGCGACGGCATCCTCGTGCCGGAGCTCTCGCAGGTCGGCTTTGCGACCTACACGGGCGCCTACCCAGTCCTCGCTCCACGGACGTATATCTCGGAGGGATTCCAGGGCACACTCGGCTTCGGATTTCCGACGGCACTTGGCGCCAAAGTGGCCAACCGCAGCAAGCCCGTCGTGTCCGTGACCGGAGATGGCGGCTTCATGTTCGGAGTGCAGGAGCTCGCGACGGCTGCGCAGTTCGATATCGCGCTCGTGACGATCGTCTTCAACAATCATTCGTTTGCGAACGTGCTGCGCGATCAGGAAACGCACTTCGCCGGCCGGACGATCGCCTCGCGCTTGCACAATCCCGACTTCGTTCGGCTCGCCGAAAGCTTCGGGGTCGCGGCCCGGCGTGTCAGGGAGCCGCACGAGCTGCAAGCCGCGCTCGAGGCGGAGCTCGCGGCCGGGCGACCCGCGCTGATCGAGGTGACGCTCGAAGCCGGCAGCGAGCAGTCGCCTTGGCCGCTGATCCACATGCGCAAGCGTCCCAGCGAGATCGTCGGACCGTCTCGATGATGGCGTTGCTCGCGACCTTCGAGCAGAACCCTCTCAGCGTTTGGGTACGCGAATCACCATCGCTGCTGGCGTTTCCGTTCATTCTCTGGCTGCACACGCTCGGGCTTGCGCTGTTGGCCGGCATCAACGTCGGTCTCGCGACTTGGCTGCTCGCCAGGAGAACCGTGCCATCGTTCGATCTGGCAGGGATCTATCGCGTCATGTGGCTGGGATTCGGCATCAACGCCGTCTCGGGGCTCACGCTGCTCGCGGCGTACCCAGCGAAAGCACTGACCAACTGGGTGTTCTTCGTGAAGCTCGCGCTCGTCGCGGGCGCGCTTTGGGCACTGCAGCGCACGAAGCATGAGATCGTAGCCGCGAGCGGGGCCGGCGCGGGCGAGGTCACCCTGCACGCTCGGCGGCTCGCGTGGCTGTCCTTGCTGCTCTGGGCCGGTACGATCTTCGCCGGCCGCCTGCTCGCCTACACGCACCACATCTTGCTCGCGAGCGAAGGGTTCTGATGGACGCCTTCATGGATTGGATCGTCAGCACGCGGCTCTCGTGGTTCGTCACCGAGTACCGCTGGGTGTGGCCGATGGCTGAATCCGTGCACTTCTGCGGCCTGACGCTTCTCGTTGGAACCGTCGGCCTGTTCGATCTGCGAGTGCTGGGCCTCGCGAAGGGCATTGCGCCGGCCACGCTCCATGCGACGCTGCGGTGGGGCATTGCCGGGTTCGCTGCGTCCGTAGTCACCGGCATCATGTTCATTTCGGGCGCGCCGGATCAGTACTTTTACAACGAGGCGTTCCAGCTCAAGGCCGTGCTGCTCGTGCTGATGGGTGCGAACGCAGCACTCTTCTACCGGCGCGAGTTCGCCGGTGTCCGAGCTCTCGGCCCGCACGACGATGCGCCGCGAAGCACGAAGATCGTGGCCGCCGCTTCGCTCGTCTTCCTGCTCGGCGTCACACTCTGCGGGCGCATGATCACGTTTTTCCGCCCGCCTTATTGAGGCAGCGGTGTTGCCTCGTCAGCTTGCCGCAGCGTCCGGCGGCGCACGACGCGCGTCCACCAGAGGACGACCCCTGTCGCGAACAGCACCGTCGGCACCAAGCCGAGGACGACCCAGAGAAATCGCACACCGAGGCCGCCGAAGCGGCCGAAGTGGAGCTTGACGAGCTCGATCAGGACCCATTCGCCGGGCCGCTCGAGGTCGTTGAGATCGTCGTCGAAGTAGTCGATCGTGCCCTCGAACGGCTCGGGAAATGCGAAGTAAATCGCCGTGATCGCCCAAACGAACAGCAGCGCGAACGATACGACGCCTAGCACGCTGTGCAGCTGCCAGATGAACCGCCGCGACGCTTGCGGCCGCCCGATCTTGAATCCGCGAGGCACATTGCGTGCCCCAGGCCACCATAGCCAGGCGCCGGTCACGATCAGCACGGCGAAGAACATGCCGCCGATGCCGTTCAACAGACGGCCGATCTGCCCCGCGAGCAAGTTGTCGTGCAGGTCCACGAGCCATTCGACGGTACGCAGAATCGGCGGAAACGTCGAGCCGAGGTCTCGAACGGCATACGGATCGAACAGCCGCTCCATCGCCGAGCCGTCGCGCTCGAGCATGACGGAGACGGGCCGCTCCGGCCGCCGCGGCTCGCGGACCTCGACGACCGTATCGCCGAAATAAGCCGTCTCTACTGCTGCCAGCAATGGATCTCCCGTCAGCCGCTCCCCTTCCGTGGAAGCGACGGTACGCGGCACGAGCCACTGCGTGAGCTCGCGGCGAAACACGACGGCGCTGCCGCTGACGCTGAGCACGACGATGTAAAGGCCGAGGCCGAGCGCGATCCACATGTGAACACGCACGAGAACCCGGCGCGTGCGAGCCTTGGCCGCCGCTTGCCGCTCGGCGCGATCGGCGATGCCGCCAGCTACGGTCGAAGACATTGCCCCTCCGTCGCGCGCCACTCTAGCAGGCTGCCGAGCATCCGTTGCGCGAAGTTGCTCTGAGCGTGAGGCGTGCTCGATGATGTCGCGCGATGACGGCTCGGATCAGATGGCTTCGATCGTGGTTGCTGGCGGCATGTGGCGCCGCCGCAGCTCTCGGCTGCACTTCCGCATCGGCTCCGTCGATGCACACTGTGTCGGGGATCGCTCAGAGCACGACCTATTCGTTGCAATGGACGGGCGGCGCCACGGAAGCCGAGATCGCCGCCGCCGCCGAGCAGGAGCTCGAGCGCATCGATGCGCTGCTTTCGAACTATCGAGCCGATTCGACGCTCGAGCGTTTCAATGCGACCCGAAGCACGGAGCCGATCGAGCTGCCCGGCGAGCTCGTGACGCTCCTCGGCCTTGCGCAGCGCGTGCACTCGGCGAGCGACGGCTGCTTCGATCCGACTGTGCGGCCGCTCGTGCGCGCCTGGGGATTCGACGGCGACACCCCCGCGGTGCCCACGACGGCCGCGATCGACACGGCGCGCGCAATCGTCGGCCTCGAGAAGCTTTCGCTGCTCGACGCCACGCACGTGCGCAAGAGCGTCGCGGCGCTCGAGGTCGACATGGCGAGCATCGGGCAAGGCTACACGGCCAGCAGGCTCGCCGACGTTCTCGAGCGGCATGGCAGCACGGCGTATCTCGCCGAGATCGGCGGCGAGATCGTCGCGCGCGGAACGAAGCCGGACGGCGCCGCATGGCGCGTCGGCGTCGAGAACCCGGGCGGCGCGCAGGCCGGGCCGGCGCTGCGAATGCCGCCGGACGCACGCACGGCCGTGATCACGAGCGGCTCGTACCGGCAGTACTTGGAGGCGGACGGCCGCCGGTTCGGCCATATCATCGACCCGCGCAGCGGTTGGCCCGTCGAGCACGCGCTGCTGTCGGTCACCGTCGTCGGCCCGGATGCGGCGGCCGCGGCGGCCTGGGGGACGGCGCTGTTGTGCTTGGGTCCCGAGGCTGCCGCCGCGATGGCCGAGCGCGAAAAGCTCGCGGCATTGCTCTGGATCGGCGGCGGCGGCGATCCGGCTCTCGAGCGCAGCCGCACGTTCTCAGCGGAGTGGCAGCAGTTGCTCGACGAGCCTCCGCGCCGCTAGAGCCACCCTCGGCGCTTGAAGTACCAGAACGGCAGCAACGCAGAAGCAAGCATCATTACCCACGCGAATAAATAGCCGTATTTCCAATCGAGCTCCGGCATGAAGTCGAAGTTCATCCCGTAGATCGAGGCAATCAGCGTCGGCGGCAGGAACACGCCGGCTGCGATCGAGAAGATCTTGATGATGTTGCTCTGCTCGATGTTGATCATCCCGAGCGTCGCGTCGAGAAGGAACGTCACTTTCTGCGACACGAACGACGAATGAGCGCTCAATGACTCGAGGTAACGCTCGAGCGTCCGCACGCGCCCGCGGAGCTCCTTGCCGTCGGTCCGATCGGCAAGCACTTGGCCGAAAAAGCCGCCCAAGCGCTGCAGCGACAGCAGGCTCACAAGGATGTTCGAGCACAAGTCGCCCTTGCGGCCGATCAACTGCAGCGTCTTCGTGAGATCGCGGCTCATGGACCTCGGTTGGTCGCTGCGGAAAATGGCGCGCGAGATCGCATCGACCTCCTCTTCCGCACGCTCGAGGATGTCCGTCATACGGTCGACCGTAGCTTCGAGCAACGCGACGAGCACCGTCTCACCGGTCGTGCAGCCGAGATTCGTCTGAGCGGCCCGCTGCGGAAACGTTTTGAAGACGCGCGGCTCGTGATATCTGACGGTGACGAGCTTGCCGTCTGCGATGACGAACGCGACGGGCGCCATCAGAAGGTCGTCGCTATCCGTGCGCGCCGGCAACGTCGCCGTCATGACGACGGCCTCGTCTTCCTTGTAAAGCCGCCCCGAGACCTCGAGACGCTGCATCTCTTCGCGCGTCGGGACGTCGACGCCGAGCTGCGCCTCGAGCGTAGTCTCTTCTTCGGCGGTGGGGTTCAAGAGATCGATCCACACGAGCCCGTCGAGATCGCCCAGGGTCTCGCCGACCGGTCGGAGACGGCCACCTTCGGGAGCAAGGCCAACGATCATGGGAGCACCTGCCGTGCTTGCGTGCGCGGGACTCTAGCACGCACGGCACGACGGGACGAAAGGCGGGGATTCGCGACGGCGGGGTCGTCGATGCGACCCCGCCGCGAGAAGACTACGCGCGCTGCTTCGCGTTTTGCGCGAGCAGCGCTTGGCTCTGCTCGTCGAGGATCTGCGTGACGGAGCGCGACAGTGACGCGAGGCCCGCGTTGATGAACAACAGCGGAATCGCGATACCGAGGCCGAGCACCGTCGCGATCATCGCTCGGCCGATGCCATCCGCCATCAGACGCGGATCGCTCGTGCCCGAAGCCACTATCGCGCGGAACGTGATGATCATGCCGATGACCGTGCCGATGAGGCCCAGCAACGGACCCGCGGCGACGGCCAACCGCAAGAACGACTGGAAACGCTCGAGGCGAGGTACCTCGCGCAGCACGGCTTCCGAGATGCGCAGCTCTGCGAGCTCCGCACTCGCGATTCGATTGCCGTCGCCGCGGAATGCCAGGAATACGCGGCCGAGCGGGTTGTTCGGCGACGGATTGTCGAGTTTGCGCAGCTGCGCATTGACGGCGAAACGCGTCAACAGCAGATAAACACCCTGGAACACCGCCAACAACACGCCGAGCGCGCCGACCGCGATGATCACGTAACCGACCTCTTCGCCAGCTTCGATGCGGCGCAACCAGTCGGGGCGCTCGACGAACAGCTCCAACAACTGGCCGCGCGCCGGATCGACCAACGCGCGCTGGTAACCGGCATCCGGAGGCGCGGACTGAAGATCGCGGCCGAGCGCTCGCAGCTCGCTCACGACCTCGCCGCGCAGCTCGTACAGCGACTTCCGGCTGGGGATATAGCCGAGATAGGTGCCGTCGCTGCTCGCCATGAACGGCCCCACGCGCACGACGTCTCTCTGTTCAGAATTTTGACTTTCGTCCACATCCGGAGTCGTCTCGTCATCGGCCTGGAGCACGGCCGTGCGGAATTTGACGACTTTAGCGCTGTCGGTCATTTCACGAAGAATCTCGTACCACAACCGTTCGAGCTCGAGGATCGACGGCAGCGCCGTCGCACCCGCCAGCCGCCGCAGAAAGTCGGCGCGCTCTTCGCCTTCCGTCGGGACGCCATACTGCGCCGTAATCAGCGACCCCGCGAGCAGATTAGCCGCGTCGCCGGCAACCTGGCGCGTGACGCCGAACAGCTCGCCGAGGTTGCCCTGCCGCTCGGTCAACAACGTTTGCGTCTCGGCGATTCGCTGCTCGTTCTCGTTCCACTGCCGGTCGAGCGCGTTGCTACGCGCTTCGGCTGCGTTGCGGCGTTGGGTGGCCTCCTGTGCTTCGCGCTCCGCGCGTTGGACTTCGGCCCGGAAACGCTGCTCGCGCTCCTGCGCAAGCTGGCGTTCTTGATCGCGGAGCCGCTGCACGGTTTGCCGCAGGTTACCGAGCTGAATCGCCGGTTGCGCCGGGGGCGCTGCCTGCGCCGGCGGTTGCGCCGGTGCTGCGGGCTGCTGCTGGGCGACCACGGCCGTCGCCGTCAGGAACGAGGCGAGAGCCAGCCCTACAAGCCGCTGCCGATAGCACGATAACGAGGCGCTCATGACCGGCCTCCTTGCGGAGCTGGCACCGGCACGACGATGAGGTCGGGCGCCCTCTCCTCCTTGGCGATGCTCAGCGCTTCCTCGATCTCGTTGGCCGAATCGGGATCCGCGACGAACTGCTTGCTGTCGTTATCCCAGTAGCCCGTCTCGCCGTCTTCGATCACGCGGTACATCAGTGACACGCGGCCGAGCCGCACCATCTCCGCCTCGCGGCCATCGGTCAACGTTTGGCGGTACGAGGTCATCGTTCGGCCATACTCCATCTCGATCTGATACGCCTCGACGAGGCGGCGGAATTTCTCCGACGGCGACGCTTCCACGCTCGCCATGAGCTCGGTGAGCCGCTGGATGCGCTCGTCGCGCTCTGCCTTGAAGAACGGCACATCGTTCTGCACGAATTGCACGAGCTCGTCGAACATGCGTTGCAACATGCCCTGGACGTCGACCGCCGTAGCGTCGAGCCCCGCGACCTGCTGCTCTAGCGAAGCGATTTCCTCCGTCTGCGACTGAAGCTGCTGCTCGATCTGCACGTTATAGCGCGCGGTAATCGCCGCCTCCGCCAACGCTCGCGCGTAGCGGTCGCCGCCGCTCTCCTGGGCGATACCGGCGCCGGCCGCCATCGCAAGGAAGCCGCCGGCAAGGACGGCGAATTTATTGTTCGAAGTGCGCGTCATGCAAGGTTCCTAAAAAAAGATCAACCCTGGGCCCGGATCGCCTGCAGGTAACTGTCCGCGATCTGCCGATGCTTGTCCGACTGTCGGGCGCGGTTGAAGAACGGAACGGCCTCGTCATAGTTCTTCTGGCTGTAGTGCGCGATGCCCAGCATCAGCTGAGCGCTGCCCGGATCCTTGAGCTGGCCTTTGTCGACGCCGCGCTGGATGGCCGCAATCGCCGCCGGCCAGTCTTCGCGTTGGACTTGCACCTCTCCCAAGCGCACGAACGTGTCGCCGCTCGCGGAGAGCTCGGCCGCTCGCTGCAGCGGGGGGATGGACTTGTCGAACTCGCCCGCCGCGATCCAGCAGTTCGCAAGCTTCTCGTAGAGCTTGTCGTCGACGTTCACGATCTTCTTCTCGATCGCGGACTCGAGCACTTGAGCGCCGCGGTACGGCACGTCGTTGAACAGCAGCAAGTCGGCGAGGCGCCGCACCTCGGAGTCTTCGGTCACGAGGCCCACGTTGTTCGCGAGCTGCATGATCGCGAGCGCGTTGGGGTAATCCTCCATCTGGCCGTAGACCGACGAAAGCTGCATCCAATACGTCTTTTTGTCCGGAGCGGCGGCTACGAGCTGCTGCAACACGGGAATCGCCTCGCGGTACTGCTCTCGTTGCAGATACAGCGCCGAGAGCATGCTGAGCCAGCTCTCGTTCGGCTTGGCCTTGTCCATGAGCTCGACGGCCTTCTGCGCCGGCGCCAGCGCCCGGGTGAAGTCTTCTTGCTGGTAGTACGCGACGGCCAGCAGATAGTACGCGGCCGAGTTCGGCATCGTTACCGTCGACTGGAACCACTCCTCGAGTGCCGCGGCGCCTTCGCGCCACTTCTCTTCTTGCATGTAGAGCTGCGCGCTCTGGTAGCGAGCCGAATCGATCTCGACAGCGTTCAGGCCGCCGGAATCGATGGCACTTTTCAGATGTCCGCGCGCTTTCTCGTACTGCTCTTGCGAGTAGGCGATGTTGAACAGGATCTGCTCGACCTTCCCGCGCTCGTAGGGGCTCAACTTGTCGAGCGTCAGCGTGCCGATCCGTTGACCGGCCTCTGAATACTTCTCCATGTTCAGAAGCTCGATGGCTTCATTGAGAATCTTGCCCGTCTGCGCGTCGATGCTCGTCGCCTGCGCCGCGGCCTCGGCATCGGCCTCCTCACCGCCGCCGTTGCGGGTACCGGCTCGGCTCGTTCCTTCCTGCCCGACGTTCTGCCCTTGGCCCGGCTGCTGGCCGAAGGCCGTCGTTCCGAGCGACAGGCTCACCGCGAGGGCGACTCCGGTCAGGACTAAACGCAATGATCCGTTAGCTTGCTGTTCCATGGCCTTATCTCCAGCTCCTATCGGATGAATCCAGCGAACCTTACTGCTCGAGTTGGAAGCGAATGATCGTCTGAACGCCGACACGCTCGACGGCGACGCCGGCGTCGACCTTGGGGTTGTAGCGCCAGCGCGCGATCGCCTTCAGGGCCGCGTCGTCGAAGATGTTCCTCGGCTCGGCGTTGACGACGATGGCGTCCTTGACGGTGCCGGTCGCCGTGATCGTGAACTGCACCTGCACCCAGCCTTCGAGCCCGCGGCTCAGCGCGCGCGGCGGATAGTCGGGGTTGATGCGCACCAGCGGGATGACGTCGCGGTCCGAGCCCGCCGACATCGACATCCGCGACATGGCGCCGCGCGCGTCGACGATGGGGGTCAGCGAGGCGACGTTGTTGTCGATGCCTCCGGCCGAGAACGCGATGCGCGGCGTTTCCGGCGTCGGCGGCGGGCGCTCGCGCTCGACCTTCTCGTCGCGCTTCGTCGCGACCTCGGTGTCACGGCGCATGCGCGAGAACTCGATACGCGCGGCCTGGGCGGTGTCACCGACGTCGAACGACGTCGTGACGAGGCTCCAGAGCAACCAGAACATCGACGCGGTGAACGTCGCGCCCGCCAATGCTGCGATGGGGATCCTCAGTGCGTGCAACATGTCGATAGCTCCTGCGTTCCCGCTCAGCCGGCCGGATCGGCCGCAATGGACATAATCTCGATACCGGCCAAGCGCACTTCGTCCATGACCTCCGCCACGACACCTGCGTCGGACTCCCTGTCGGCGAGGATCACGACCGTGTCGTCGGGCCGCTCGATATGGAGCCGCTCCATCGCCGGGCGAACGTCGCGTATGTCGACGCGGCGTCGGTCCAGCCAGATGTCGCCATTCTCGCGGATCGCGATCATCAGGTTGCCGGATTCCCGGCCGAACGCCGTTTCGGCGGTCGGCTTGAAGACGGTCGTGCCGGGTTCCTTGATGAACGAGGTCGTGATGATGAAGAAGATCAGAAGATTGACCGTGAAGTCGAGCATCGGCGCAAGGTCGATGCCCGTATCTTCCGTCTCGGGCGTATGTCGTCGCGACTGCATGCCTGCTTTCCCTCTCGGCCCTTACTGCGTCGTGCTAAATGTGATGTTATCGATGCCGCCCAGGCGCACTTGGTCGACGACCTCGACCAACGTCCCCGTCGGCGCGCGTTCTTGCGCGAGAATCAACACGCCGCTATCGGGGCTGACGGCGCTCATGCGCTCGACGTTGGCGCGCACGGCGCGCACGTCGACGGCGCGGTTGTCGACCCAGATCTCGCCGTTCTCGAGGATCTGGATCTGGATGCTCTGCGAATCCTCCTCGTCCGGCTGCTCGAACGACGTCGGGCGATTGACCTCGAGGCCAACTTCCTTGACGAAGACCGCGGTGATGATGAAGAAGATCAGCAGATTCACGACGAAGTCGAGCATCGGCGCGAGGTCGATGCCGGTATGTTCCTGAGTCGCTCCTGAGGCTCGTCGTCTGCGCATGGTTATAGGCTCAACTTGTCGGCGAGCAGCTCGGTTTCGCGGACCGCTCGGGTGCGGAAATAGCTGACGGGCCAAAGTCCCGTGATGCTGACGGCAAGACCCGTCATCGTGCAGATCATCGCCGCGGAGACGCCGCTCGCCATGCTGCGCGCGTCGGCGTTACCGCGCAGGGCCATCGAGTCGAAGACCTCGAGCATGCCGGAGACCGTGCCGATGAGGCCGAGCAGCGGCGCCATCGGCACGAGGACCTGCATGACGGGGAAGCCCGTCGTCATTGCCCCGTTCAAGCGCGAGATCATGGCGGTCCGGATCTGCCGGGCGCACCAGGACGTCCGATCCTTGCGGGCGAGCCACTGGGACTGCAACTCAGCCGCTTGCTTCGGCAGGAGCATCGTGAAGTACCAAAACCGCTCGATGATGAGCGCCCACATCAGCACCCCCGAGGCGAAGATCCACGGTACCCACGGGCCGCCGTCCCGGGCGAGCGTCGCCACTCCCTCAATGATGGGTAGTTCGTCAAGCACGGCGTTGTTTCTCGATGCTCTCCGCCAACATGCCGGCGCTCTGCTCGTCGAGGATTTGGACGACGCCGCGCGACAGCGAGTTCAATAGCGCGTTGGCGAACAGTAGCGCGATGGCCACAAACAAGCCGAGCACCGTGGCGATCATGGCGACGCCGATACCGTTGGCCATCAGCTTCGGATCGCTCGAGCCCGACTCGGTAATGCTCTGGAACGTGATGATCATGCCGACGACCGTGCCGATCAGGCCGAGCAGTGGGCCTGCCGCAACACAGAGGCGCAGGAACGCCTGGAACCGCTCGAGCTTCGGCACCTCGCGCAGCACGGCCTCCGTGATGCGAAGCTCGGCGACGTCGGAATCTTCTTCGATCCTGCTCTTGTCGCCTTTGAACGCCAGCAACACGCGCCCAAGGGGGTTGTTCGACGTCGGGCGATCGAGGCTCTTCAGCTGCCGGCTAACGGCCAAACGCACGATCACGAGATGAATCAGCTGAAAGACGAACGCGAGGAAGCCGAGGGCGCCGACGATGATGATGATCAAGCCGATCAGCTCGCCGCTCTCGACGCGTTCGAGGTTAGTCGGCCGCTCGACGTACAGCCCGAGCAGCACGCCGCGGTTTGCGTCGACAACGGCATCGGCGTAACCCGAGGTCGCGCTCGTGAATTCCCGCGCAACGTCCATGAACTCGCCGGGAAGCTGCCGCGGCAGCACGTTCAAGGTGCGTAAGTCCGGCAGGTACGACAAGAACTGACCGTCGGCGAGTGCCGTGAACGGACCGATGCGAATCACCTCCGATTCCGTCGGCTCGCCACTCGGTTGCACGACCGTGGCCCGGTACTTCGCGACCTGCCCGCTCGCCGTCATCTCGCGCTGGATCTCGAGCCACAGGCGCTCGAGCTCTGCGGGCGTGGGCGTCGTCCGCGCGGACGAGAACTGCCGCAACCACTCGTCGCGGGGCAGCTCGCCGGCCGCCGCCGGAAACTGCGTCGTGATCAGCGACTGCTGCAGGATCGACGAATTGTCGTTCGCGGATTGCCGCGCGAGACCGAACAGCTCCGCCAATCCGAGCGCGACGGACTTGTCGCGCAATTCGGTGTTCAGCTCGCCGATACGCAGCTCGTTTGCCTGATAGGTATCGGACAGTCGGTCCGATGCAGTATCGAGCTGATCGCGTTGCTGCTCGGCGGCACGAAGCAGCGCGTCCTTCTCGGCCTGCGTCGCCTTGCCATCGTATTCGGCTTTGCGCTCCTGGAAGGCCTTGGTCTCTTCGGCTCTGACTTGCTCGACCTGGTCCAGCAATTCGTCAAGTGTGCCGGCGGCATTATTCTGCTGCGCCAAAACCGGAGCAGCGAAGACGAATGCCGCAACCGGCAATAGGGCTATAGACTTCATATTCACGACCGCACCTCCTGCGGCGCTGGAACGGGTACGGTCAACAACTCAGGTGCGCCGTCCTCTTTGGCGACGCGAAGGGCTTCCTCGACGGCATCGTGATAGCGCGGGTCGACGACCCACATATCCTGGTCGGCATCCCAATAGCCGGTTTCGGTGCCATCGAGCGTGCGGTACATCAGCGTGACGCGACCGATTCGGGCGAACTCGACGGTGCGGGCGTCGGCGCCCGTGCCGAGACGGCCGTTGTACGCCTGCACCGTTTGGCCGTACTCGAGCTCGTTCTGGTAAGCCTCGAGAATCATGCGATATTTCTCGGAGATCGAGACGTCGGCGCGGCCCATGACGTTCTGCAGCTCCTGCACGGTAGCGGCACGCTCTTCGCGCAGGAACGGCAAGTCGAGCTCGATGAAACGCGCCAGCGTATCGACCATCCGCTGCATCAGCGGCTGAACCGCGCGGTTCGTGAAGTCGATCTCGACGAGCTGGCGTTCGATCGACGCAATCTCTTCTTCTTGTGAGCGGACTTGCTCTTCGAGCTGGCGGTTGAACCTTTGAAAGCTCTCGGTATCCGCCACGGCTTGCGCGTAACGTGCGCCGGGGTCGTCGGCCGGATTCTGCGCCAACGCCGGAGCGGCGAAAACGACTGCGGCGACCGGCAGTAGGGTTCTCATTCTTATTCTAATCACGACCGCACCTCCTGCGGCGCTGGAACGGGTACGGTCAACAAATCATCTCCCTCGCCTCTGGCGACGCGAAGCGCCGACTCGATGGCGTCGCGGTAGCTCGGGTCGACGACCCACATCTTCTGGTTCGCGTCCCAATAGCCGGTCTCGGAGCCGTCGAACGTGCGGTACATCAACGACACGCGCCCGAGCCGAGCGAATTCCACGGTGCGCGCATCAGGGCCCGCGCCGAGAGGGCCTTGGTACGAGTCGAATGTCCGGCCGTAATCGAGCTCGATCTGATAGGCCTCGAGAATGAGGCGGTACTTCTCGGAGATCACGACGTCGGCACGGTTCATGAGGTTCACGAGGTTTTGCACGCGCGCGGTGCGCTCCTCGAGCAGGAACGGCAAGTCGAGCTCGATGAAGCGAGCGAGCGCATCGACCATCTGCTGCATGAGCGGCTGAACCTCGCGCGTCGTGGTTTCGATCTCGACCAGCTGACGCGCGATCGACGCGAGCTCTTCCTCTTGCGCGCTGACTTGCTCATCGAGCTGGCGGTTGAACCGCTCGAGGCTTTCCGCCTCCGCGTTCGACTGCGCAGCGCGAGCGTCGGCGTCCTGGGCTCGCTCGCGCAGCCCGTTGATGGTGTTCTGGGATTGGGCAGCGGCCCGGTCCGTTTCGACCTGGGCCGTCAAGGCTTCTTGAAGCTGTGCGCCGGCGGGCGCGGCGAATGCGGCCGGCACGAGCACCGCCATGAGGTGCATCCATCGTGGGCCAGTAGCCGGTGCTACTTTCGTCCTGGTGGGGATCATGACAACAAACGCCTCCTGAAAATTACCTGCACGACTCGCGCCAACGGGCTGGCCAGCGAGTCATCGAATTCGTTCCATTAGGCAGCCTCCGCCTTCGCGAAGTGCCTGAAACCAATGATCCACCAAGGAGTGCGCGCCTACAACACGGACACGCTGCCGCCATTCGGCAACGCCCGCCGCACGCGAAATGATCCGATGACCAAAATCACCGTACACAAGCTCCCCCTGCCAGACCGGAAGGAATCCTGGATTCCTTCGCCCGAATCACGCGGGTCTCGGTCATAGCACCCAATCTAGTTCGAGTTATTCGCCGCCTGCATTTTACGGAGACGCGCCTCAACCCCGGCCATCCCCGCAGCCCGGCCCTGGTGAGCCCGGCTCCATGCAGCGATCAGGTAGTAGTGTAGTCAAATGTCTGCGCGCATGCCTAGAGGCCAAAGGGGACGTTATCTGCGGGGCGGCAACCGTGCACTGTGAGAAAATTCGACAGTTGCGCGTTGGGCGCGCGGCTGCTTCGTTACAGACGAACTCGCCAGGACGGCTCGCCGGAGCCGAGGAAGGCACGCGACCGTACCGGCAATTCCGCCATAGCCGCGAGCAGACCGAATCGCGCGAGCTTCTTGTTGCGTGGAGCATTGATTGACCGGACGCGCGTCGCCGCGCACATATATATATAGACGGCGAGTTGGCCGCCACTCCCTACCTGAACAGCCCACGTCTCACGCGTTCGCAGGGCGACGCACCGTGCCGACCGTCCGCGGCAGCAGCGCGGCGAGCAAGCCGAGCGCGGGCAGGAACGAGCAGAGCTGGAACACGAACCGCACTCCCGTGACGTCGGCGACCTGGCCGAGCAGCGCAGCGCCAATGCCGCCGAGGCCGAACGCAAACCCGAAGAACAGCCCCGCGACCGTTCCGACTCGAAACGGCACGAGCTCCTGCCCGTAGACGACGATTGCCGGAAACGCAGACGCCAGAATCAGCCCGATCGGCACGGTCAAGGCCGCGGTCCAGAACAGGTTCGCGTAGGGCAACGCGAGCGTGAACGGCATGACGCCGAGGATCGAGAACCAGATGACGAACTTGCGGCCGAACCGGTCGCCGAGCGCGCCGCCGGCCACTGTGCCGATCGCGACCGCTGCGAGGTAGACGAAGAGGTAGAGCTGCGCCGAGCGCACGGAGACGTCGAATCGCTCGATCAGATAAAACGTGTAATAGCTCGTCATGCTCGCTGTATAGACGAACTTCGAGAGCATTAGCGCGACGAGGATTCCGAGCGCGCCGGCCACGCGGCCGCGCGACAACGTCCGCTCGCGATGCCGCGGCGTCTGGGCGCGCATGCGGGCCATACCGTGCGCGGTGTACCAGCGCCCGACACCGAACAGCAGCATCATGCCGACGACGGCCGCGAGCGCGAACCAGGCGACGCTGCCCTGCCCGTGACGCAGCACGACGACGGCCGCGAACAACGGCCCGATCGACGAGCCGAGATTGCCGCCCATCTGAAACAACGATTGCGAGAGGCCGGGACGGTTGCCGGCCGCCATGCGGGCCACACGTGACGACTCCGGATGCAGCACCGCGGACCCAGTGCCCACGAGCGCCGCAGAGGCCAACAGCAGCGGGTAGCTGCCGGCCTGCGACAGCAACAGCAGGCCGAAGAACGAAAAGCCCATGCCGACCGACAAGGAGTACGGCTGCGGGTGCTTGTCCGTGAAAAAACCGATCAGCGGCTGCAGCAATGACGCCGTTACTTGGAAGGTGAAGGTCAGGAAGCCGATCTGGCCGAAGGTGAGGCCGTAGTTGTCCTTGAGGATCGGATACATCGCGGGCAGCAGCGACTGCATCATGTCGTTCAACAGATGGCAGAAGCTGATGGCAGCGACCACGGAAAACGCCGTGGTGGCGGCATGCTGCGATGCTGCTGCGGAAGGCGCGCTCACGGGGTGTAGCTGCTCGCTGACGAGGTCCGAGCAGCCTAGCAGAGCCGCCCCAAGGACGCCGAGGAGAGCCGGCTGCCGATGCTACGCAATATAATTCCACCGTGGCACACATCATCGAACCTGCCTCGAGCGGCCGCGCCAAATGCCGCAGCTGCGACCAACCGATTGCCAAGGGCGAGCTGCGGTTCGGGGAACGCCAGCCGAACGCCTTCGGCGACGGCGAGATGACGCTATGGTTTCACTTGCCGTGCGGAGCCTACTCGCGGCCCGAGCCGTTCCTGGAGGCCCAAAGCGCCGCGCCCCCAGACGCGCAAATCGAGCCGCTCGCAGCGGCCGCCCGCTTCGGCATCGAGCATCGGCGCGTGCCGCGCCTGCACGGCGCCGAGCGCGCAACCTCGGGCCGGGCGCACTGCCGCAGCTGCCGCGAGCTGATCGCGAAAGGCGAATGGCGCTTACCGCTCGTATTCTTCGAGGACTACCGGTTCAACCCAGGCGGCTATATACACGTGCTGTGCGCGCGCAACTACTTCGAGACGACCGAGCTGCTCGATCGCGTCCGGCACTTTTCGCCGGAGCTTCGCGAACCCGAGATCACGGAGATCGCAGCGGGAATCGCCGCCGGCCGGGCGGCGCCATGACGCCCGTCTTTCACGGATGCTAGCGGCACCGGCACAACGAAACGGCGCGCGTCACGGCGCGGACGTCCTTGCACGCCTCCGCGAGCGCCCGCCCGCGCTGTGGTACCGAGGCGAGCGCGTCACGGACGTCACCACGCACGCGGCATTCCGCGGCGGCGTCACGACGCTTGCCGAGCTATACGACTTGCAGTGGCGCCGAGCCGGCGAGTGCCTCTTCGAATCGCCGGCAAGCGGCCGCCAGGTAGCGCGCTCGTTCCAGCTGCCGCGGACTGCCGCACAGCTTGGTGAGATCGGCCGTGCCATGGCCGTCGTCGCGCGCCACACGCACGGGATGATGGGCCGCGTTCCGGACTACTTGAACCGCGCGCTCTCGGCCTACGCGGCCGGCGCCGAGTTCCTTGCAGCCGGCGAGCCGCGCTTCGGCGCCAACGCGGTACGCCTGCACGAGGAGCTGCGCGAGGCGGATCTGTGCCTGACCCACTGTTTGATACCGCCGCAAGCGAACCGCAGCGTAGGTCCGGCGGCTCAGGCCGACCCTTTTCTCGCCGCGCGCATCAAGAAGGAGAACGATGCCGGCTTCGTCGTGCGCGGTTGCCGCATGCTAGCGACGCTGCCAATCTCCGACGCCATCATGGTGCTGCCGTCGACGCTGCTGAAGGCGACGGCCGACGATTCGCCCTACGCATTCGGCTTCGTGATCCCGAACGATACCGCAGGCCTCAAGTTCATCTGCCGCGAGAGCGTCGACTACGGCCGCTCGCACTTCGATCATCCGCTCGGCTCGCGTTTCGAGGAGATGGATGCCGTCGTGGTGTTCGACGACGTTAAAGTTCCATGGGAGAACGTGCTGCTCTACCGCGACGTCGAGCGCTGCAACCAGGTGCATGCGCGGACCGGCGCTGTCGCCGGCATGGCGCATCAGGTCGTCGTCAAGAACATCGCGAAGTCCGAGTTCGTGCTCGGTCTCGCCGCGCTGCTCGTGGACACGATCGGCGTCGAAGGCTTTCAGCACATCCAAGAGAAGCTCGCGGAGCTCTGGGTCACGCTCGAGACGATGCGCGCCTTGCTGCGCGCAGCCGAAGCCGACGCCGCGCCCGACGAGTGGGGTGTCGTGCGCCCCGCGTGGAACCCCCTCGACGCCGCGCGCAACCTCTTCCCGCGGCTCTATCCGCGGATGATCGAGATCATTCAGCAGATCGGCGCAAGCGGTCTCGTCGCGATGCCGACGGAGCAAGATCTCAAAGGGCCGCTCGCCGACGACATCCGCCGCTACTATCAGGCCGCTCGCGCCGACGCGCTCGAGCGAGTGCCGCTGTTCCGGCTCGCCTGGGACACCGCGATTTCCGCATTCGCGGGCCGGCAGGTGCTCTACGAGCGTTTCTTCTTCGGCGATCCCGTGCGAATGGCGGGCTCACTCGTCGCCGCTCACGACGCCGAGATCCGCGGCTACGCGGAACGTGTCCGCGAGCTCGTCCGCGATCTGCGTGACGAGGCCTTCGACTCAGAAAACTAGCATTTCAGGGCCGAAAAAAATAAGGCGCCGCGGCACTGAAGCCACGGCGCCTTTTTCTTAATCAACCGGTCTTGGGCTATTCGGCGCTCGGCGCCGCCGCTCCGCCCTGGCCCATGAACAACGACGTGCCGTCCGGCAGCGTGATGTCACGGCCGCTTGCGCGGAACGTACGGTCCTTCGCCTGGAACCCCTCGACGTGAACCTTGGTGCCTTGCGGTATCGAGTTACGGTTCCAGCCATGCCGGATCAGCGCGTTCGGGGCGCCGCCTTCGACGGCCCACTGCTGCTTCTCGCCGGTCGCCGTCGTGACCTCGATGTGCAGCCACGAGTGCGGGTTGCTGAACTGCATCTTCGTGACGACGCCGTCGAGCTTGATCGGCCGATTGATGTCGAACTCCGCCGCGAACGAATGATGCGCGACGACGGGCGCGGCCACAGCGACCAGCATGGCGCCACCGAATACCCCGAACCAACTACTGACTCGCATAGGTCCTCCTAGCTCAAAGCTGACAATTCGTAAGCAGCCGCACGGCCGTAGATCAAGGCAGCGGCTCCTTGAGAAACTCGTTGTACAGCAGATGCTCCGAGAATTCGACGCACTTGAACTCGAGCAGCTCCGCGTTCGGCTCCGTGTTCCGGTACAGATGCATCGAGATCGTCCACGGCGCCGAGAACGTCTCCGGGTCCTCGATCGTCGCCTCGTATTGGATGCGATTCGCGTCGAGCGGCGTGTAGCGCTCCGTGACCTTCAGCTGACTGCTGTGATAGTTGCCGGCGCGATCGAACCAGGTGCGATCGTCGTTGGCGATGACTTCGACGACGAGCGTGTCGCCGTCCCAGCGGCCATTCGACCAGCCCATCCAAAGATCGACGGGCACCTCGTCGATCGTGCGGTGATCCTTCATGTGAACGGCGCGATTGGCGTTCGCGAACGAGTAGACAAACAGGATGTCGTCATCGCCTTGGACGATCTGGAACGGGTACGGCAGATACGTCGCGCGCGGAATGCCGGGCAGATAGCAGGCCGCCTCGGGATCCGTTTTCGGCCAGCCGGCGCGGTTCTCCTCGCGGCGCGCGAGCGCTTCAGGCAAGTAAGGGATCTTGCCTTCCTTGACGACGCTTTGCCCCGCCGGGATGGCGCCGATCGACCCGAGGCGCCAGAAGTCGATGAGCTGCGAAGCGGCGTGCGCCTCGAGGTTCCAGTTCGCGGTATTCATGGACTGCCAAATACCGTTCAGATTCGGCTTACCGGCGATCCGTGGGCGGTTTTGCGCATCCGCGGCGAGCGGGACGGCCGACAGCAAGAGCGTCGCAACCAAAGAGACGATGAACCCCTGCCGCATCTTGCCCCCCAAACCTCTTGTGATTCTTCGAAGCCGGCGAGAATCATAAGCGAACTCGCTGCCACGGTTGCATCGGCGAATCCAAATTTCTCTCGGCATCAGCACGCGCGCGGCTTGGGAGGCCGCGGTAGTCGCCCTATACTGCGGCATCCAACCCCGGGGGGTCGCCGTTCATGTCCATCGCCCGCTCGCTGCTCGCTGTTTCGCTCGCCGCTGCCTGCTCGTCGCCGGCTCTCGCACAACGTGAGGTGCCGTTTCGCATGGGCATCCCCGTGGCGCCGTCCGGCCTGGCCGACAAGCCGCTCGGCGATGGCCCGTTCGACTACGCGACGGGCGAGGGCCAGAACGTCCGGGTCACCGTGCTCACGAAAGCGCTGTCGTTCCCGTTTACGCTGACGTTCCTGCCCGACGGCACGCTGCTGATCACGCAGCGCGACGGCAAGCTGCGTGTGATGCGCGACGGCAAGCTCGACCCGAACGCCGTCGCCGGCGGCCCGGCATCGTTCTTCACGGGCACGTCCGGGTTGCCCGGCGCCGTTCATGGCTACATGGATATCGCGCTGCATCCGCAGTTCGCGCAGAACCAGACGCTGTACTTGAGCTACACGAAACCGCTCGCCGAAAACCGCACGACCTTCGCCGTGGCGCGTGCACGCTGGACCGGCAGCGCGCTGGCGGACGCGAAGGACGTGTTCGTCGCGGAAGCGGGCGACGGCGGCCCGACGCCGATCGCGTTCGGCCGCGACGGAATGCTGTACGTCGCGACGAGCGGCGGCAACGCACAAGACACGCAGAGCCTCGGCGGAAAGGTGCTGCGCCTGCGCGACGACGGCAGCGTGCCGAGCGACAACCCGTTCGTCGGCAGGGAGGCTTTCCGGCCGGAGATCTATACGGTCGGTCACCGCAACTCGCTCGGGCTCGCGCTTCATCCCGTGACCGGCGAGCTCTGGCAGAGCGAGAACGGCCCGAACGGCGGCGACGAGCTCAACATCATCCGTGCCGGCAAGAACTACGGCTGGCCGATCGTGAGCTACGGCCGCACGTATCCCGGCCCGTGGCAAGCGAAGCTGCCGACGCACGAAGGCTTCGAGCCGCCGGCCGTTTACTGGACGCCGGCCATCGCGGTCTCGGGCTTCACGTTCTACACGGGCGACAAGCTGCCGCTCTGGAAGGGCGACGCATTCGTCGGCGGTCTGCGCACCGGCGAGATCCCGGGCACCGGCAAGCTCGACCGCGTCCTCTTCAACGCGCAGATGGAAGAGCTGCGGCGCGAGTCGCTGCTCGTCGATTTGCGCCAGCGCATCCGCGACGTGCAGCAAGGCCCCGATGGAATGCTGTACGTGATCACCGACGAGGACGAAGGCGCGGTGCTGCGCATCGAGCCGCGCTAAGGCTACGGGCCGCCGCCGGCCGTTGAACGAGCGCTGGAGGGGAAATCCGTGCAACTGAAGGGATTGTCGTTTGCCATCGGCCGCGCGCTCATCGGCGCGGGCGCAGCCGTCGCACTCTTCGGCAGCCTGCCGCTTGCCGGGAACGCGCAACAAGCGGCGAGCGGTTACACCGTGCCGCGCACTGCCTGGGGCGATCCTGATCTCACGGGCAAGTGGCCCGGCACCGAAATGGTCGGCGTGCCGATGCAGCGCGATGAGAAGCTTGGGCTTCGGAACGTGCTGACTGACGAGGAATTCGCGGAGCGCGAGCGCCGCGCAGCTCAGCAGGAGGAACAGGACAACGCCGACTTCGAGCTCGAGGACGCGGCGAGCACGCCGGGCGGCGACGTCGGGGGGGCCGTCTCGCCTCCTCCACACTGGCTCGAGCGGGGCGAGCCGCAACGCCAAGCGTCGTTGATCGTCGATCCGCCGAACGGCCGCATGCCGGCGTTCACGCCTCAAGCGCAGGAGCGGCAGGCCGCGCTGCGCGAGCTCCGTCAGAGCCGCGGTCCCGCGGACTCGTATACGGACCGCAGCAACTACGACCGCTGCATCACGCGCGGCCTCGCGGGCTCGATCCTGCCCGTCATCTACAACAACGGCACGCAGATCTTCCAATCGCCGGGTTACGTGACGATCGTCAACGAGATGATCCACGAGACGCGCGTCGTGCCGCTCGACGGGCGCCCGCACGTCGGTTCCTCGATCAAGATGTGGCTCGGGGACTCGCGCGGCCGTTTCGAGGGCGATACGCTCGTCGTAGAGACCACGAACTTCACGGACCGCACGGGCGTCGGCGTCAACGGCGGCGGCCAGCGCCACAGCGAGGCGCTCACCATCACGGAACGCTTCACGCGCGTCGCCGACGACGTCATCGACTATCAGATGACCGTCGACGATCCGCAGACCTGGACGGCGCCGTGGACGATGCAAATGCCGCTGAAGCGCGACGACAGCTACGGCATGTTCGAGTACGCGTGCCACGAGGGTAACCTCGCGATGTTCAACATCTTGAGCGGCCACCGCGCCGACGAGCGCCGCGCAGCCGAAGGAAGATGACGCGGCTGCCGCGCGTCGTCGTCCTGCTCGCAGCGGCGGTCGGCGCAGGTTCGGCCGGCGCGCACCATTCGTGGTCGCGCTATGACGGCGACCACGTCGTCACGGTCGAAGGCAGCATCACGTCGATCGAATGGGCGAGCCCGCACGTGGTCGTGCAATTCACCGTGCCGAGCGAAGGCGCCGAGCCCACTGCGTGGACGATGGAGATGGACCCTCCGACGCTGCTGAACCGCTACGGCTTGCGGCACGACACATTGAAGCCCGGCATGCAGGTCAAGCTCACGGGCGTGCGCGCAAAATCGGGCGCGCCGATGATGCGCGCCGTCACGATCGAGGTCGAGGACGGCACGGTCTACCGCGTCTCGAGTCGCGTCTAGCTGCGAACTTCAAGGAGCGTGCGATGAGCACTAACCTCCTCTCGGTCACGTCGGAGCTCCGCCGCACGGTTCGCAGCCTGCTGCGCCATCCCGCTTTCACGGCCGCGGCCGTGCTGACGCTCGCACTCGGCTTAGGCGCCACGACGGCGATCTTCGGCGTCGTGTACGGCGTGCTGATCAAGCCGCTGTCGTATCCGGATGCCCACGAGCTCGTGAGCATTCGGCACGCGGCCCCGGGCTCGCCGGTGGCGGTGCAAGGTTTCTCCGAGAGCCAGTACGTCACGTATCGAGAGGCGGCCCGCGCATTCGAGCACATGGGCTTTTGGACCGACACTGGACGAACGCTGACGGGTTCGGGCGATCCCGAGCAGGTCCGCGTGTTGACGGTGACGGACGGCACTCTCCAGGCGCTCGGCGTGCAGCCCGCGCTCGGCCGCTGGTTCGTCGACGCCGAGCACAGTCCCGGAGCCGGAGCTCCCGCTTCCGTGATCGTGTCGTACGCCTTCTGGCAACGGCGTTTCGGCGGCGACGGATCTGTGCTCGGACGCGCGCTCGCTCTCGACGGTCGCTCGTACGAAATCGTCGGCATCATGCCGGCGGGCTTCAAGTTCCTGGATCTCAAGCCGCAGCCGGATGTCATCGACGCCATGCGAATCGACGCGATCCAGATGCTGCGCTGTGCGGAGTGCGCGCCGTCGCCACTCGGGCTGGGCTTCTTGAACTACAGCGGTCTCGCGCGGCTGAAGGACGGCCGCACCCTCGCCGAGGCAACCGCCGACGTCGCTCGCATGCTGCCGATCTGGCTCGACGCTTGGCCGGCGCTCCCCGGTCAGCGCGAAGCCATTGCCAATTGGCGGCTCGCGCCCGTGGTGACGCCGTTGAAGGACGACGTCGTCGGCGGCGTGGTCGACATGTTGTGGCTGCTCATGGCTACGGTCGGCGCCGTGTTGCTGATCGCGTGCGCCAACATCGCGAACCTGCTGCTCGTGCGCGCCGACGCGCGCCGCCACGAGCTGACGATTCGCGCCGTGCTCGGCGCCGGCCGGCGGCGAATCGCCGGCGAGCTTTTGCGCGAAAGCGTCGTGCTCGGCGCGCTCGGGGGCGTGATAGGGCTTGCATTGGCTTATGCGGGGCTCGAGCTGCTCGCAGCATTTGCCCCCGCGAATCTGCCGCGCGTCGATGACATCGCGGTCGGAGCTCCCGTGCTCGCGTTTGCCGTCGCCGCGGCGTTCGTCTCGAGCCTCGCGTTCGGCGCTATCCCCGCCGTCAAGCATGCGTTCGGCAGCGACGCGCGGCTCGGCGCGGGCGCACGCGGTTCGACCGCAAGTCGGGAGGGCAACCGGACGCGCGGAGCGCTGATCGTCGTGCAGGTGGCGCTCGCTTTCGTTCTGCTCGTCGGCGCGGGCTTGATGATCCGCACGTTCCAAGCATTGACGACGATCGAACCGGGCTTCACCGATCCGGAGCATGTTCAGGTCACGCGCGTCTTCATTCCGCCTTGGGCGATACCCGAGCACGAACGCGCCTGGCGCATGCAGCGCGAAATTCTCGAACGAATCGCGGCCCTGCCGGGCGTAGCCGCGGTCGGTATCGGCGGCGCGGGGCTCGGTGGTCGGGGGCTCAGTGGGAGCCCCGGCGCGGCGATTGAGGTCGAGGACCGCCCCGATCTTCCGGACGCGGCGCCGGCGAGACGCAACTTCGCGACGATCTCTCCCGGCTTCTTTCAAGCGCTTGGCACACGCCTCGTCGCCGGTCGCGATGTCACCTGGACAGACGTCGACGACGACCGCCCGATCGTGTTGGTGTCCGAGAATTTCGCGCGCGCCCTCTGGGGTGAGCCGGAAGCGGCGCTCGGCAAGCGGATTCGTTGGGACGGGCGCGGCGACGGCCCCGGGGCGTGGCGCGAGATCGTCGGCGTCACGCAAGACGTGTATGCGTCGTTGTTCGAGCGGCCGCCGACGAACGTGTACGTCCCAACGACGACAAGTGACTTGCGGGGAAGTGGCTATGTGATTCGCACCGATCGCGCCGGCACCGAGAGCTTCGTCAACGAGGTTCGGCAAGCCGTCTCGGCCAGCCACCCTGTTTTAGCGGTGTTGCAGATACCCACTTTGCAGGACATCTATTCCGATGCGCTCGCGCCTACGTCGTTCATGCTCGTGTTGCTCGCGATTGCAGGTGCGATGGCGCTCGCGCTTAGCGTCGTCGGCATTTACGGCGTGATTTCGTACATCGTCTCGCAGCGCACGCGCGAGATCGGCATTCGCCTCGCGCTCGGCGCGCAAGCGCGATCCGTGAAGCGCATGTTCGTGCGACAGGGCCTCGTGGTGGCGATGGTCGGCGTCGCAATCGGTCTCGCCGCCGCCGTGGCTTTGAGCGGCTGGCTGACGTCGTTCCTGTTCGAGGTGCGGCCCCTCGATGTTCCGACTTATAGCGCGGTGCTCGGTGTCTTGCTGATCGCCGTAACAATTGCCGCATACCTGCCGGCGCGGCGGGCCGCGCGACTCGATCCCGTGGAAACGTTGCGGGCCGAATGAGCGCTCGAGCGTACCTGTTGTTGCTGCTGCTCGCAGCGACAGCTGCTCTCGCGCAAGCGCCGCCGCCCGCGGGCTTCCCCGGCACGCCGCCGCCGAGCCCGCCGGTCGTGATCCACGAGCTCGCGGCCGAGCCCGCCGCGATCGAGCCCGGCCAGTCGACGACGCTGCGCTGGGAGGTGTCGAACGCCTATTCGCTCGCGCTGACACCGGAGATCGGCGCCGTCGCCACGCGCGGCACGCGCCGCGTGTCACCGGCCGTGACGACGACCTACTCGTTGACGGCCACGGGCCCCGACGGCGCTATCACGCGCTCGGTCACGGTCACGGTCGCCGGCACGACTGCGGCCACAGGCGCGGCGCAAAGCTCTGCTCCGCGCGCGGCGACGATACCGCGGCTCGCCGACGGCAAACCGGATCTATCGGGCGTGTACGCGGCAGACCGCAACGTGCGGCTCGTCGGCGAAGTGCACCTTACGCCCGGCGCCGAGCAATTCCGCATCGTCGCGGCCGCCGAGCGCGACGCCGGCACCGGCGACGATTGCCTGCCGCCCGGCGTGCCGGCGGCGACGATGCTGCCGTTCCCTCTGCAAATCGTGCACACACCGGACACGCTGGCGATTCTGTACGAGGCGTATCACCAGTTCAGGATCGCGCCGATCGGCCGTGAGCACGCCGAGTATTTGGCGCCGGCCTGGATGGGTCACTCCGTTGCACGCTGGGACGGCGACACGCTCGTCGTCGATGTGCGCGGCTTCAACGATCGAACCGTCGTCGCCGGGCACCGGCACACGGAAGAGCTGCGCGTCGTCGAGCGCTACACGCGAACCGCCTACGAGACGATCGTGTACGAAGCCGCCGTCTCGGATCCGAACGTGTTTGCCGAAGACGTGCGCTATTCCGGCACGCTGACGCTGCATCCCGAGTGGGAGATCGGCGAGTACGTCTGCACCGAGAACAACCAGGACTACGACGAGCTGTTCGAGGCCGACTAACGCTTCGGCTGCGCGGGCGCTTCGCCCGTCGCCTGCGGCAGCACGCCTTCGCCGTGCGACGTCGAGCCCTGCACCGAGTCGCAATGCTCGCCGGGTGCCGGTGGCGTGTCGGCCGGGCACTTGTACAAGCCCGACTGGCCGCGGCCGCCGCCCGCAAAGCCGTTGCGCAGCGGATGTAGGCCGAGGCTGATGATCGTGCCGCGGGGAAAACCGTTGACGCTGATGCCGTCGCGCGCGGAGCCGGCCGCACCGTCCATCTCGACGGCCCAGACGATCGGCTCGCCCGCCTCGTCCTTCAACACCTGATCGCGCGCGTCGTTCAGCGGCGCGAAGAAGATCTGCAGGTGATTCGGGTTTGGATCGATGCGCGTGACGATGCCCGTCATCACGTAGGTCTTCGTGACGTCGTACATCGCGAACGAGTGGTGTGCGCTTGCGACCTGAACGACGCCCAACGACACTGCGGCTCCGACAGCAGCGCTCGCCATTCTCCGGCTCATCGCACGTATTCCTCTTGTCGTCGACTCGTTCATAGCCCGAACCTGCCCGTCTGCTCGCGCGGCCGTTCCATGCCTTCCTCGTGATAGCGCTCCCAGATCTGCGCCCACGGCCGGCCGTAGATGTCGGGCACGCGGTACTCGACGGTCTGGCCCGGCGACATCGGCGTCGTCTGGCCGTCGACGGGGAAGCTCTGCGGCACGCATTCCATGATCACGAAGGGATCGCCCTCGCCGTGCTCGCGCTGCTTGTCGAGGTTGTGCACGATGCGCACGGGCGCGGCAAGCGCCTCGGCGTCGTAGAGCACGACCTCCTGCTTGAAGCCGACGAGCGCCCCGCTCGAGTCCTTGCGCGGCGTGTAGATCTCGATCGACTGCAGCTTATTGCTGAACTCGAACGCGCCGTGAGAGATCCAGCCCTGGATGTTGGACGTCCACGTGATCAGCGCCTCGCCGTCCCAGAAGCCGATCGTCTCGCCGAACCACTGCGGCACGTCGGGGCCGAGCCGCGGCACGACGCCGCTCTCGTCGAACGAGCGGCCGACGTGGATCTGCGTGATCAGCGTCTTCGCGGCCTGGCGCATGTCGAGGATCAGATCCGGCGTCATGACGAGGCTCACGTCGCCGCCGCCGCCGTATTGCGCGAAGCGCCGCATGAACCCTTCGGGCCAGCAGTACGAGCCCGGCCACTGCGCGGCGTTGCTGCCCGAGTAGTGGTACATCTGCTGCACGAAGCGCTTCTGATACTCGGGCGTCAGCAGCGAGAGGTAGGTCGGGATCTGCAAGACGGCGCCGTTGTACCACGTCGACGTCTTCTCACGTTGGCGCCGATAGCGGCCGTTCCAGTCGGGCAGCGTCGCCTGCGTGTAGGCGGTCGGCCCGCCCTTGGCCTTCGTCTCCGCGAGCAGCGCCGCGTAGTGCTCCTTGGCGGTCGCGAATCCGTACGGGCTCACGATCTCCTCGCGCGGGTAATCGCGGTCGCAGAATCCCCAGGCCGCCGAGCGCGGCGGATCGTCGCCGATCAGCGGCACCTCGTAGGCGCCCCAGATCTGCTCGAGGCCGACAGCCGAGTTGCAGCGGTAATAGCGGGCGTCGAACCAGAGGTCGCGGTCCTTGTAGAAATCCGTCGTCGTGAAGATGTCGTGCGGCAGCGGCTCGACGCCAGCCGGGACGGCGCCGTTCTGCGCCGCGAAGATCGGCGTGTTGCCCTCGGGGATGCCGGCGCCCACGAACAGGCCCTTGCCCTCCGAGCCTACGATGACGGCCGCTTGGACCGGATCGCGGGCGCCGCGGCCGACGCTCTGCTGCGCGCCGGCGCCGCTCACGGCGACGGCGGCCGCGAAACCGAGCCAGATTCCCCCATTGCTCAACGCCATGCGCCCTCCGCGCCTTTGCTGCCCGCAGTTTCACTGCGCGTCCGGCGCCTGTCTACCGGGGGCGGCTAGGGGGTTGAAACGGGAAATACTCTGCCCATAAATCTCGGCCGTTCACTCCAAAACGCTCTATTCAAGTGAGGAGGCACCATGAAGAGCGAGCAGAATTTGTCATCGAGGCAGCAGCACCACCGATTCGTCATCGGGGGACTGCTTGCAATGGCGGCGGCACTACCGGCAACGGCCAACAGCGCCGCGAACGAAACTTACACCTGGTCCGCCGAGCTCGTGGCGGTCGACGAGACCGCGCGCACCGTGACGGTGCAATCGCGGCTGGTCGGCGACGCCGACGTCGAGCTCGACTCGCTCGACGACGGTGATCGCGTCACGTTGACCTGGTCCGGCATCAATACGGCTGCAGGCGTGCGACGCATCGTGAGCGGCGCGGCACCCGCCGAGGACCTTTTGACGCTGCCGATCGAGTTCGTGTCGGCGGAGAACGACGGCCAGTACGTGCGCTTCAAGGTCGCCGTTCCGAGCGACGATCTCGCCAAGCTCGCGTCGCTCGCGCCCGGCTCGTGGATCACGGCGACGTCGCCGCGACGTCCCGAACGTTTCGAGGAGGCGGTTGCCGACGTGCGGCCGTACAACGATGTCAGCTAACTACAACCGGTTTATCTTGAGCATCATGGCTGCGTGCGCCATGGCTGCCATCGCGCTCCTCGCGATGACGAAGGTCTACGCCGCGCCGCGCCTCGTCGCCGACGCTTTCACGGCGACGACGACGAACATGACGCCAGCCGGCCTAGGCCTGCGTATTCAGATTCTCGCGTGGCAGGAGGCCGAAGCGCGCGCCGAGGCCGTAGCGTCGCTCGCGGGGGGCACCGACGCAGCGACGCCGTTCGGCAAGCTGCCGACGGTCGGCTATGTCTGGCCGGAAGGCAGCCCCATCGGCTATTCGCTGAAGTACGCGCACCGGGAGCCGCAACCCGACGGCAGCGAGCGCATCACGCTCGTCACGGACAAGCCGCTCGGCAGCTATGACTTCAAGGGCTGGTCCGTCGCGAGCCCGGCCGTGAAAAACGACTCGCCATATTCTGTCATCGAGCTCGTGCTAAATGGCTCGGGAAGCGGAAGCGGCAACCTGTCGCTCGTCGGCGAGGTCTCGCTCGACGAGGCTGCCGGAGCCGTGACGCTAAAGAGCGCTGCGCCGAGCTTGCTCACGAATGTGAAGCGCGAGGCCGCGACGCCCTAGCTGCGACTCGGCGCGAGCAGGGCGGGTTTCAAGCCGCCCTGCCCGCGCCGTGGCTGGAGCGAGGAGTGCGTGTATGACCCAGAACATCGAGATCAACTGCGCGGAGTACGTGCTCAAGAGCGGTTCGATCGGTCACAGCCAGGCCGGGTCGGTGTTTCGTTGCACGATCAGCCCCGTCTCGGACGGACTGATGGCGTGCTGGATCGCCGCCACGCGGGCGAGCGCGTGGATTCGCCTCGTGTTCCCTGATCAGCCGCTGCTGCTCGAGCGCGTCACGCTGGAGCGCGTCGAGCCCATGAGCGTCCGAATCGCCGGGCGAATCGTCGTGAGCTCGCGGCAGCGAGAGGATCCATTGACTTCGCAAAGCCCAAATGCAAAGGGCCTACCGTGGTAGGCCCTTTTTTGGAGTGGAGCGGACTCCAGCACGAGATGATCCTGGATTGAGTTCGCTTTCCGGCATCCGTCGGCCCTCAAGCTCCCTGACGGCGCAACTATGTCATAACAGAGTGTCCTTATCGGACGACTATTTCAAAGAATCGCAGCCCGACGTGCGGCGCTCGACGTAGCCATGAGCGCGTGTATTGATTGAACGAGAACGTCGGTCGGCTCAGCCTCGCACCAATACGGCGCCGGGAGGCATCTGGCGCTGCAACTCCAAACAATTTCCTGGTGGTGGCTGTTGTCCGGGAGGACGATCCGGGAACCAAACCCGGCACTCTCCTGGCGGTGCCAAGTGCCCTGGTGGAATGTCGTAGCGTTGTTCGGGATATGGCATGCCCACGGTGCCGCCATAGGCCACACAACCGCTAAGAAGCACCATCGCCAGTCCCCTCGCCAACACGCCGCCAGCCCGGTGAGTCATCGTCTGCATGCATCGGTCCCCTCGAGACAGACTGACTATTTTAGAGCGCGTGTGGGCTAAGCGGATCGATCCGATCACAGGTCACGAGATACTGTGACACGCTGGCGGGGATCGCATGGAACCGCCCTCACCGCATCGCCGCCATCCGCCCGCTACTCGCTAGCGCGGTGAACGGCATAAGGGCCATAAAGAATGCGGACTAATCCTTGAACTCCGCCCGTGATGAACAGTGATTGGATGTGGACATGATCACCCTAGAGATCGCACTCGTTCTGCTACTGCTTTTGCTCAACGCATTCTTCGCGATGTCTGAGCTAGCAATCCTGTCTGCTCGCCGAGCGCGGTTGCAGCAACGGGCCGATACCGGTTCTGCCGGAGCCGCTGTGGCTCTCGCGCTCTCGGACAATCCAACCCGCTTCCTTTCAACCGTGCAAATCGGCATCACGCTGGTCGGAATCTTAGCGGGCGCGTTCAGCGGCGCCACCATTGCCGAACACTTTGCGGCGCTGCTTGGGCGCTATGGCATCTTGCCCGGGGCAGCTGAACCATTGGCGCTCGGCATCGTCGTGTTGATTCTGACGTTCCTGTCGCTAGTCATAGGCGAACTTGTCCCTAAACGCATCGCGCTGGCGCACGCCGATGCTATCGCGACCCGCGTAGCGCCAATCGTTAACCAGATCGCTCGCGCAGCGCATCCTGCAGTGGTCGTATTGCAGTGGGCGACAGAGAATACAGCTCGGCTGCTAGGGGTCGGCTCCCGAAACAGAGCGGCTGTGACCGATGAAGAAATCAATTCGCTGATCGCCGAAGGCACCCAACAAGGAATCATCCACCCGGCTGAAAAAGCAATGCTCGAAGAGGTGCTGCGGCTCGCTGATCGCCCGGTGCGCACGATCATGACCCATCGCACGGCGATTGTGTGGCTCGACGTCAACGATCCGGCAGAGATCATTCGTGAAAAGATTGCCGCGGGAGGGTTCAGCCGGTTCCCGGTGTGCGAAGCCGATTTGGATCACTGCCTTGGTTATGTGCGAATGAGGGACATTGCGGATCGGTTGCTTGCGGACGAGCCACTCGATCTCGCGTCTTTAGTCCGCGAACCGCTAATGATCAGCGAAAACCTCAAGACGTTAGACCTCATGACGAAGTTTCGCCGTGCGCGGCCACACGTAGCGCTCGTCGCCGACGAATACGGAACCATCCTCGGCATTGTGACGCCTACCGATGTCCTTGAGACAATCACCGGCGAGTTCGTTGACGGCCCGGAATCGGCCTGGCAGATCGTCCAGCGCGAAGACGGCTCATGGCTCGTCGATGCACAAATCGAGCTGCATGAACTAGAGCGATCCCTCGCGGGAGGTGGCCTCGCGATGAGCACAGAGTTCACGACGCTCGCAGGACTCATCTTGGGCACACTCCGGCGAATTCCCCATCCCGGCGAGGTCGTGATAGTCAATCAGTGGCGTCTGGAAGTCGTCGATATCGACGTCAATCGCATTGATAAAGTCCTCATTACGCGCTTGGGCGGGCGCTCGACGGGGCTCTAGCTTTGTGCGCTACCAGTCTTAACGACATCGACAGCCGCGCAGAGTTTGCCATTAATCGGCCGTCGCGCGTCATGCGTTTACTTCTGCGCTACAGCCCCGCACGGCAGCAGCCTATCGCGCAATGACTAGCCGCGTTCAGAAGCTGCGGCGGAATCCGATGTGCAGGTTGTCGTCGACTTCGCGATCAATCGGCATATCAATTTCGAATGAGCGGACGCCCACGAACACTTCCATACCGTCGCGCATCGTGGTCATCAAGCGGAGGCTGACGTCTTTGATGTCGTCAGAGGCGCCGAACGTCACGATGTCCGGCGAGTAGAACAAGGCGAGCTTCACAGAGACGCTGCGCGCACGATTCAGAAAATACTCCGCTTCGCCCCCGAGGCCGATGCCGAAAACGTCCTCATCCTCAGGGGCCAAGAAAGCTCCGTAAACACGTGTGCCAAATCGCACCTCAAACCTTCGGGCACCTACCTCGTCGCCGACGTCCATCAGCAGGTCGCCCATGCCGATCAAGTCGCCATCCTCGTTGTAGAAGAAGCCGCCGCGGACCTCCGTCGGCCCTAGCTCGCCGACATCGAGCATGCGCACATACTGCGCCTGCAGCGCGTCATCGCTAATGTAGAACTCGACTGCATGGTCGATGGTCGTGACTGCGTCGTCGTTCGGCTGCGCCACCGCCGATCCGGCGACGGCCAATAGCAACCCCATCCAGGCAACCGAATGCGGCTTGAGACAGACGCTCTGTTCCGGTGAAACCATTGGAGCGCTCCTTGCTCTGAGACGGGCGACTCGAAGCCGTGTCCTGTCTCGGCAAAGCAAATTGCATGCCATCTATCGCCACACTGTTCACCTAACGAACCCGACCGCCAAACAGCTTCAAAACTTGGCAGACAGTCACGTGATGGTGGAAGCGGTCAAGGCCACCTACTCGCCGCGTTGAGCTAAGCGGCCCCAAACACTTCGTGCGCGTGAGCAGCCAGATCGGTGTACACGACCGTACTCATGATCGACTGATGGCCGAGATACACCTGTAGGCGCCACGTCTTGCTGTAACCAGGCCACTGCGCTTTTTACGTGCTCCCAATCGAGGTTCGAGACTAACGCGTCATCCTCGCCGTAAGCCTTTTTTAAGAGCTTCTTGAAGTCGTCAGGGTTGAACGCCTTCTTCTCTTTCTTCGTCATGACGCACCCTTAGGTGGACATGTCCCACGCAGCTCATCGAGGTGGTCGCCCCAACGATCATCATCTTCCGGCGCTCATCGAGCAGCAGCGCCCGGTCGTACACGCCCAGACGCCGGGACGCCAGTGGCCAAGCTGTAGCTCGCGAATCTCCATCGGGAACTTGAGCTGTTCGTTGAGCATCGAGTTGGCCGACGACCGGAATCGATCTCCGAGAACGAACCCAAGGTTGAGGTTTACGAGGCGCCGGATGGCGCGCTCGAAGTCGTCATCCGGACGATCGACGATGACGAGCTGAAAGCGTTACTTGCGAGCGGTCGTCGCGCGCCGAAGCGAGTGCATTGATTTCGCCGACCGATCTTGCCGAGCCGGAGCTCCAGCGTCGCCCGTTCTACCGGCCGGGCTGGATACATGAGCTGAAATACGACGGCTTCCGCATCCTCGTGACTCATTCGGCCGGCAGCGTTCAGCTGCTTTCCCGCCGCGGCACTCCATACCATGACGTTTTTCCGGAGCTGGTCGCCGAAGTCGCACGCTTTCCCGAGCTCGCGATTGACGGCGAGCTCGTCATGCTCGACACGGAAGGCCGCCCGCAATTCGGGGAGCTCGTGCGCCGCTCGCGAATGCGAAAGGCGATTTCTGTTCAGGCCGCATCACGAAAGCAGCCGGCCGCGATTTTTGCATTCGATCTCTTAGAACTTGGGGGTGAGGATCTGCGGTCGCTGCCGCTGCTTAAGAGAAAGGCGCGGCTCAAAGACGTGCTAAGCGGCGTGAGGCGGATTCGCTACGTCGATCACGTCGAAGGTGGGCTCGGATTGTTTGCTGCCGCCGAAGAAACCGGACTAGAAGGCATCGTTTCGAAGAAGGCGATGTCGCCTTACCGCCGCGGACAAACCGGCGACTGGATCAAGATTAAGACGACTGCAGGACGGGTGCTCGTCGAAAATCGGGGGAAGTGGAACGAGCGCTAGCTGCGGTCACAGGCTAGATAGTGATGCCCAGGGTCCACAAAGAGATGGTCGCCCGAAGACGGCCATACGAGCCGGCTGCACGTACATTCCGCAATGCGGTTCCGCCATCGCGTGTAATAGAGTCCGCCGTCCCTTGTTTTGTTGACGGCGAAATTGTGGAGAATGTGGTGGAGCTAAAGGCCGTATTGATTCGAAGTTACTGCCGAGGCAGCCGGTCCGCCTGCTAATTCGTACAGGAGAGTAGATCTACATGAAAACCGATGTGGCGAATACGCTTGTTAGCGATGTTATGCGCGGGACACCCATTACCGTCGATCCTTATACATCACTGGCAGAAGCGAATGAATTAATGCAGGTAAAGAAGGTTCGCAGGTTGCCTGTTGTTAAAAAGGGCAAGCTGGTAGGGATAATTACCCAAACTGATATTCTTAAAGCCAGGCCCTCTGACATTAAGCAACCGATGAATATTGAAGCGATGAACCAGTACCTGAGGGATATTATCGTCGACCTGGTAATGAGCAGAGACCCGGTAACTGTCTACCAGAATGATACGATTGGTCATGCTGCCCAGGTGATGCTGGATGACAAAATCGGCGGTATTCCGATTGTAGATACCAACAAGAACCTGGTCGGAATTCTAACGGAATCGGACATCTTTCGACTGATTGCACGGCAGTGGCAGAGTGCCTAAGCGGATAGTGCGTGTAAGAGTTCTATGTGAACCGGCGAGCCCGGCGCTGCCGGCCGCCTAGAACACGCAAACGCATTCCCGAGAAGCGCCGCGCACGCGTGCATGTCGTCGCAGTACACGCGCACGCTCGGCCAGCTCCTGCTAACGCACAAAATTGTTTGCTGGATGCACGCATTGCCGTAGGGTGCGTAAGCTCCCCCCGTCAAGGACACAGCTGATAACTGGACTCCGCCGGCGGTTTTCGCCTCGACCTACATAAATCCCGAGTATCTGAGCAATGCCTTCGCTGAAGTGCGCGACGGTCTCGAGCGATTCGCCACGATGAAGCCAACCGCTATGCGCCCGACGTTTCACGAGATCCGGGGGCTAGGGTCCCGCCTCTATGAAGCGGCTGGCGTGTCCCAAAAGGCCATTCAGTCGCTTATGACGCACTCGAACCCGAGGACGACGAAGATCTACCTCGACGGTGGAGCGAATGCCCTGACCGACGACGACTACGTTCCCGTAGCAGCCTCGATGAGACTGAACGAGGTTCTAAAGTGACGCATTTGGAAGCGACAGCAAACCCAAGCAAACGGAGTTTGCGGCGAATTTGCTGCGGGATGTCCCGCGCCGAACCGTGCGTACCTGCTATAACTCACGGATTCAGCGCGGGAAAGTTTGGAGCGGGAAACGAGACTCGAACTCGCGACCCCGACCTTGGCAAGGTCGTGCTCTACCAACTGAGCTATTCCCGCATCGAGGGCGCCATTCTACGGGCCGCCGCCGCCTCCGGCAACGGCACGCGTCACAGCAACTAGACCGTCAGTCGTGGGCCCGCATCGCGGGCCACGCAGCGCGCAAGTAGTCGATCATCGACCACAACGTCAGCGCGCCCGCGACGTAGACGAGCCATTCGCCGATTCGATAGGCGGGCAACGTGAACAGCGGCTCGCGATAGAGCATGAAGCTGATGCCGATGATCTGCAGCGTGGTTTTCCATTTGCCGAAAATGCTGACGGCGACGTGCGCGCGCGCGCCGATCTGGCTCATCCATTCGCGCAGCGCGGAGACCGTGATCTCGCGGCCGATGATGATTGCAGCTACCAGCGCCAGCACGATCTGCGGGTCAGCCTGAACGAGCAATACGAGCGCCGTCGAGACGATCAGCTTGTCGGCGACGGGATCGAGGAACGCGCCGAAGCTCGACGTGAGCCCGAGCCGCCGCGCGAGGTAGCCGTCGAAGTAATCGGTGATGCCCGCCAAACCGAACAGCAGCCCAGCCGCGGGGCGCGCCCAGGAATCCTGCCAGCCGAACAGCTCGGGGCCATAGAACACGAGCACGACGAGCGGGATCGCGACGACGCGGAACCAGGTCAAGGCATTCGGAAGATTGAACTTCATGATCGTAGTGAACCGTCAGCTGGCGTGGAACCGCTCGTAGATGGCCTCGGCCAGCGCCCGCGATATGCCCCTTACTCGTAGCAAGTCGTCGATGCCGGCGCGTGTCAGCGCCTGCAAGCCGCCGAACTGTTTCAGCAGCTCGCGGCGCTTCTTCGGTCCGAGCCCCGGGATGTCCTCGAGCGGCGAGCGCGTCCGAGCTTTCTGCCGCCTCGCGCGATGGCCCGTAATCGCGAACCGGTGCGCCTCGTCGCGCAATTGCTGAATCAAGTGTAATGCCGGAGAGCTCGGCGGCAAACGCAGCGGGTCGGTGCGATCCGGCAAGTACAAGCTCTCGCGCCCCGGCTTGCGGTCCTGGCCCTTCGCAACGCCGACGAGACGCGCGCCCGAGATGTTGAGCTCCTGCATCACGCCGATCGCACGCGCTAGCTGGCCCGGACCGCCGTCGATGAATAGCACATCGGGCATCGGCACCTCGCCCTTCTGTACACGCGCGTAACGCCGTGTCAGCACTTGTGCCATCGCGCCGTAGTCGTCGCCGGGCGCGACGTCGGCGACGTTGAAGCGCCGATAGTCCGACTTCAGCGGCCCTTCCGGGCCGAACACGACGCATGAGGCGACAGTCGCTTCGCCGGCCGTGTGGCTCACGTCGAAGCACTCGAGCCGCGTCGGCGGCTCGTCGAGCTCGAGTACCTCGCAAAGCTCCTCGAGCTGCCGCTCGTACGACGCGCTCGCTTGATAGCGCAGCTCCGCGCTGTGCCGCGCGTTCGTGACTGCCATTTCGACGAACCGTGCCCGATGGCCGCGCACGCGCGTCTTGATCGCGACCTTGTGATTCGACTGCGCCGACAACAGCTCCGCGAGCGCCGCGGCCTCCGGCACGGGATGGCTGACGAGGACTTCCTTCGGCGCCTCGCGGCCGCCGTAATACTGAAGCAGGAACGCACGGATGATCTCGTCGTCGTCGGCGCCCTTGACGAGCTTCGGAAAGAAGCTGCGCGTGCCTAGCGAACGGCCGCCGCGGAAGAACATCACGGCGATGCAGTAGACGCCGTGATCCTCGGCCATGCCGACGGCGTCGAAGTCGCCGCTCGTTCGCGCCATGAGCTGCTGCGACTGCACGTTCTTGAGCTTCGCGAGCTGGTCGCGGTATTGCGCCGCTCGCTCGAACTGGAGCGCGCCGGAGGCCTGTTCCATGCGCTCCGCGAGCCGCGCCGTCACGACGTCGCTGTGGCCTTCGAGGAACAGCACGGCATGCTCGAGATCGCTCGCGTAGTCCTCCTCGCTGATGAGCCCGACACAGGGCGCAGTGCAGCGCTCGATCTGATGCTGCATGCACGGCCGAGTCCGGTTCTCGAAGTAGCTGTCCTCGCATTGGCGCAGCTGAAACAGCTTGTGCAGCTGGTTCAGCGATTCGCGGACGGAGCCCGCGTTCGGATAGGGGCCGAATAACCGCCCCTTCGACGTGCGCGGCCCGCGATAGAACGACAAGCGCGGGAAGCGATGTCCCGTCTCGAGCAAGATGTACGGATAGCTCTTGTCGTCGCGCAGCATGACGTTGAAGCGCGGCCGGTGCTCCTTGATCAAGTTGTACTCGAGCATCAGCGCTTCGACCTCGGTGCGCGTGACCGTCACCTGGACATCGGCGACGCTGCGCACCATCGCGATTGTTTTTGCGTCGTGCGCGCGGCTGCCCTGGAAGTAGCTCGTGACGCGACGCTTCAAGTCGCGTGCCTTGCCGACGTAGATGACGGCACCCGTGCCGTCGAGCATGCGGTAGGCGCCCGGACGGTGCGTCAGATGAGCCAGCGCCGTCGCGGGATTGAACGCGACGTCAGGCGTCTCCTCTACTACAGGGGCTACGGGTTGTTCCGGGTTCTCGCGGTTCACGACCGCCACCTTACGCCCTAGTCGTGCGTACGCAGGCGCCCGCCGATGAGCATCGCAATCTCCATCGCCTGCTCGTAGTTCAAGCGGGGATCGACTTGCGACTTGTAGGCGCGCGCAAGGTCCGATTCCTTGAGACCGCGCGCGCCGCCCATGCACTCGGTGACGTTGTCGCCCGTGAGCTCGAGATGCACGCCGCCGAGATAGCTGCCCTGCTCCTGGTGGATACGAAACGCCGAGCGCAGCTCCGCGCGAATGTTGTCGAAGCGGCGCGTCTTGAATCCTTCGGCTGTCGTCTCCGTGTTGCCGTGCATCGGGTCGCAAACCCACACCACGCCGGCACCCGTCGCGCGCACGGCGCGGATCAGGCGCGGCAGGTGCGTGTCGACGTTCTTGGCGCCGAAGCGCGTGATCAACGTGAGCCGGCCCGGCTCGTTGTGCGGGTTCAAGACGTGAATGAGCTGCTGGAGGTGCTCGTCCGTAACGCTGGCGCCGATCTTCACGGCGATTGGGTTGGCGATACCGCGGAAGTACTCGACGTGCGCGCCGTTCAAGTCGGCCGTACGCATGCCGATCCAGGGATAGTGAGTCGTGAGGTTGTACCAGCGCTGGCGATGCGCGAGGAAACGCGTCTGCGCCTGCTCGTACGGCAGATGCAGCCCTTCGTGCGACGTGAAGAACTCGACGCGGTGCGTCTCGTGCATCGGCTCGCCGCTGATGGCCTCGAAAAACTCGAGCGAATCGGACACGGACTGCACGAGCTCGTGGTACTCGGCCGCGAGCGCGGACTCGCCGACGAACGCGAGATCCCAGTTCTCCGGGTGGTGCAGGTCCGCGAACCCGCCGTCGATCAGCGAGCGCACGAAGTTCAGCGTCAGCGCCGCACGCTCGTAGCCGCGCAGCATCAGGGTCGGATCCGGCTCGCGATCGGCGGCCGTGAACGCGGGCCGGTTGATCGTGTCGCCGCGATAGCTCGCCAGCGACACCCCGTCCTTCGTCTCGAAGTCGGCGCTGCGCGGCTTCGCGTATTGGCCGGCCATACGGCCGACACGAATGATCGGCTTCTTGAGCCCGACCAGCATCACGAGTGACATCTGCAGCAGAATCTTCAGCTTCTGCACGACATTGTCCGACGTGCACTCGTCGAAGCTCTCCGCACAGTCGCCGCCTTGCAGCAGGAAAGCGTCGCCGCGCTGCGCCTTGGCGAGCTGCGACTTCAGGTTCTCGATTTCCCAGGTCGTCACGATCGGCGGCAGCTTGCTCAGTTGCGCGAGCACGGTCTCGAGCTGCGCCCGATCGCCGTACGCGGGCTGTTGAGCCGCGTGCCGGCTCTGCCAGCTCGTCGGGTGCCAATCGGTTGGTACGTGGGCTTGGGTCATGGCTCTCGGGCGCCGTGCGCAACGCGGGCACTATACCGCCCGCCTCGGGGCCGGCCAACGAAACGCCCTACACCGGCCCGAAACGGCGCTCGGCCGCCCAGGCTCGGCCGGCCTATCGTCCGCGCAACCGAGGAGTGAGCCGCGATGCCGATCCCAGTCGCCCTGCTCTGCCATCCGTTCGGCACGTTCGCGGCGCTCGTCGCAGCGATCGTCGCCACGCTGTATGCGGCGCAGTCACGCCGTGTGTTGCCGGCTTTCACGGCCGTTTCAGCGGCGCTGCTGACGCTGCTCGCGTTCCTGCAAGTGCCGCCGAACGGGGCCGGCCTCGCCTGGCTGTGTACCGGCGTCGCATTGCTGCACGCCGAGTTCTTGTGGCCGGCCTTCGGCATCGCCGGCCTGCTCGGCATTGGCGCAGCCGTGTCGGGCTCGTGGCTACTGCTTGCCGCGCTCGAGCCCGTTCCACGCGGCGCCGTCGCACTCTTCGGCGCGCTGCTCCTTCTCGCCGCCGTCGCGCGCACGATGCGGCTGCGCACTTTGCCGCCGTAACGTGGCACTCACGCATTCGCGATGGCGTTTCGCCACGCTTGCTCGACGCGTTTGGAGGACACGGGCCGCACCGTGCCCAGCTGCTGCGCGAACAGCGACACGCGAAGCTCCTCGAGCAGCCAGCGGTACTCGAGGACGCCGGCGGGCCACGGCGTGCCCGGCGGTTGCGACGCTCGCCAATGATCCAGCCGCGCAGCGGCCGCCTGCACTTCAGCGGCGAGCTGCCGCTCGTTGCGCTGACCGCGCTTCTGCCAGCGTTGCTCGGCCGCGCGAAGGTAGCGTGGCAGGTGGCGCCGCCACTCGCGCGGGGTGTCCGTCAACATGCGCGGGCCGACGAGCTCGCCGAGCTGCGCGGCAACTTCCGACCGCACGCTCGCGTGCGCCGCCGTCGTCGCTGCTGCTTCGAGATCGCGCCGCAACGCGCGCTGCAGCGGCAGAATTTCGCCGAGCAGCTCGCGCAACGCATCCGCTTCGGCGACGAGCTGGCCTCGGCCGCGGGCGAGGCGCGCCGCGAACTCTGCTTCGGAGCGCACCGGTGGATCGAGCTCGAACGCCTGCTCGACTGCGGCGAGCAGCAGGTCGTCGACGAGCGCGGCGCTATCGCCGACACCGTGATACGCGAGCACGAGCGCTCGGTCCGCGAGCGTGCGCTCGCGTATCAACGCGGCCTGCTGCGGCAGCACCTTGAGCAACAGCCGGCGCACGCCGCGGCGATGCCGCTCGAGGGCGGCCGCTCCCGGCGGCTGAAGCCCGAGGTCCACGCGGCCCCCGACGTCGTCGAGAGCGGGATACAGCGTCAATGACTGCGGCCGCTGCTCGACGACGACGGCCGGAGGCAGGTCGCCAACGTCCCAGCGCGCGAGCCCAGTGCGTTGCCACCGTGCCGGTGCTGCCTCAGCCGCTCCGGGCGGCGCACCGTGCTCGCGTTGTAATGTCGCGAGCTCGCGGCTCGCATCGATTACGCGGCCGTCGGCAGCGACGACGGCGACGCGTAAGCGTAGGTGTATCGGCAGCGAGCGCTCGTCGAATGCGCTCGCGGCTATGTCGACGCGGCGCGCTTCGCGCAGCGCTTCGGCAAGCGCGATCGACAACGGCTGGCGGCCTACCGTCGCGGCCATCGCAGCCAGCGCATCGCGTGCCGTGTCGGGCAAGGGCACGAGCGCGCGGCGCTGCTCTTTCGGCAACGCGCGCAAGTGCGCGAGCACTTTGTCGCGTAGCCAGGCCGGCACCAGCCATTCGAGTTCGACCGTCCGGATCGCGCCCAGCAGGGAGCGAGGGACCGTTACCGTGATTCCGTCCGCGTCATCGCCGGGCTCGAAGACGTAATGCAGAGGCAGGCGCTGCCCCGCGAGCTCGAGCACACTCGGATACCCCTGTGCCTCGAGATCGCCGGGATCGCGTGCGGCGACGTCGCCGAATGCCATGAACAGCTCGCGCGCGCGGCTTCCGCCTGCCCAAGCCGCGAGGCTCGCGCGGTCGTGCACGAGCGGCGGCAACCGCTCATCGTAGAACGCCGCGACACCGGCTTCGCCGATGAACAGGTCGCGCTTGCGCAATCGCGCCTCGGCCTCGAGCACTGTGCGGCGCGCGTTGCGGTTGTGCTCGAGAAACTCCGGCTCGCGGGCTTCGAACCCCACGGCATCGGCGGCCAGCGCTTCGGCGATGAAGATGCGCCGCGCTTCCTTCGCGTCGACGCGCCCGTAATCGACGCGTCGCTCGCTCGCGAGCCTCATGCCGAACAGCGTCACGATCTCGCGCGCCGTGACTTGGCCGCGCTCGACGTTCCACTGCGGGTCGTCGTGCTCGAAGCGCACGAGGTGCGGTGCGACACGCAAGGCCCAGCGCGGATTCACCTGCGCGACGGTGCGCAGGTACTGCCGCTCCGTCGCGACTCGCTCGGCAGCAACGAGCCAGCGCGGCCGCTTCTTCGCGAGCGGCGTACCGGCGAAAAGCTGCGCACGCGACTCGCGCATGCCGCGATAGACAAGCCCGTCGTCGTGCTCCGCGATGAAATCGATGAACGCCGCGAGCACGGCCTGATGGATTGCACGATAGTCGGCAGCCTGCTGGCGCGTTCGCCAGCGCAAGCTCTGCACGAGCTCGTGTAGCTGATCGTGGACGTCGTGCCACTCGCGCAAGCGCGCCGCCGATAGGTAGTGATCCTTGGCCCAGCTGCGCAGCGCGCGCTCTCCGCCGCGCCGCTCGCGCCGATAGGCGGCCCAGAGATTCAAATAGCTCGTGAACTCCGAGCGCGAGTCGGCAAAGACTTCGTGCTTGCGTCGCGCCGCATCGGGATCGACGCCATACTCGCGCGGATCGACGACGCTGAGCGCGGCCGCGATGACGAGCCCCTCGCGCAGCGCGTCGTTCTTGTTCGCGACGACGAGGAGGCGCGCAACGCGCGGATCGACGGGCAGCCGCGCCATGAGCTCGCCATCCTTCGTGAGCCGCCGCTCTTCGTCGACGGCGCCGAGCATATGCAGCAGCTGGTACGCGTCCGCGATCGCCTTCTTCGGCGGCGTGTCGATGAACGGGAACTCGTCGATCGGTCCGAGCTTGAGCGCCTCGAGGCGCAGCAGAACGCCGGCGAGGCCCGTGCGGAGAATCTCGGGCTCCGTGAACGCGGGCCGGGCCGCGAAATCCTCCTCGGAGTACAGCCGCACGCAAATGCCAGGCGCGAGACGGCCGCAGCGGCCCGCGCGCTGGATGGCGTTCGCCTGCGCGATAGGCTCCACGCCCAGGCTCTGCACGCGGTGCCGCGTGCCGTAGCGGCTGACGCGCGCGAGACCCGAGTCGACGACGTAGCGAATGCGCGGCACGGTCAGCGACGTCTCGGCAATGTTCGTCGCGAGCACGATGCGTGGCGCGTGCCTGGGCTCGAGAATCTTGCGCTGTCGTGCCGTCGTCAGCCGCGCGTAGAGCGGGAGCAGCTCGTAGCCTTTCGGCCCGAAGCGTTTCAGCGCATGCTCCGCGTCGCGAATCCAGCGCTCGCCGGGTAGAAACACGAGCATGTCGCGGATGCGATCGGACTCGGGCAGCGGCTCGGCGGCGAGCTCGCGTGTCGCGCTTACCACGGCCGTCGCGAGATCCTGGTCCTCGGCACGCGGGTTATAGCGCACCGTTACGGGATAGCTTCGGCCGGGGATACGCACGATCGGCGCGCCGCCGAAGTGCTCGGCGAAGCGCTCGGGGTCGATCGTCGCCGACGTGATGATGACTTTGAGGTCGGGCCGCTCGCGCTCGATGTGCTTCAAATAGCCGAGCACGAAGTCGATGTTGAGGCTGCGCTCGTGCGCCTCGTCGATGATCAGCGTGTCGTAGGCACGCAAGGTGCGGTCGCTGCGGATATCGTTCAGCAGGATGCCGTCCGTCATAACCTTGACGAGCGCCGCCGGGCCCGTCTGGTCCGTGAACCGGATCTCCAGGCCGACAGCGTCGCCGACGCGCACGTCGAGCTCGGCGGCGAGCCGGCTCGCGACGGCCTGCGCAGCGATGCGCCGCGGCTGGGTGTGGCCGATCATCCCTTCGATGCCGCGGCCGGCCTCGAGACAGAGCTTCGGCAACTGGGTCGTCTTGCCGCTGCCCGTATCGCCGCAGACGACGATGACGCGGTGTGCCTCGATCGCCGCGAGCAGCTCCTCGCGCGCCGCCGTGATCGGCAGCGATTCCGGATACTCGAGCCGATAGCGCGTCGCCCGCCGCGCGGCGACTACGTCATCGCGCGAGCGGCTCACAGCAAGCCGGCGCGCGCCAGCTCGACACGCAGCTCGGCGCCGCCGAGCTCCGAGCGGCCGACGTCGAGCGTGCCGCGATAGAGCTCGACCGTTTCGCGGACGACGGCGAGGCCTATACCCTGCCCAGGCACCGACTCGTCCGCGCGCTTGCCGCGCTGGAACAGCGTCGCGGCCTCCTCGGCCGTGATGCCGCGGCCGTCGTCACCGACGGTGAGGACGAGGCGCTCGGGTGTCGAGCGCGCCGTCACGCGCACGCGTGACTTGCAGTATTTGTAGCCGTTGTCCATGAGATTGCCGAGGATCTCAGTGAGATCGCCGGGATCGCCGCGGAACACTGCGCCCGGCGCGACGTCGACGGCGCAGGCGACGCGCTTGTCGCGATACACCTTGTCTAGCGTTTGCTTGAGGTCTTCGACGATTGGCGCCACGACGACGGGCTCCGTACCGAGGCCCGTCGCACCCGTCGCGCGCGCGCGCCGCAATTGATACGACACGCGCTGGTCCATGCGCTCGAGCTCGCGGTTCAGAGCGTCCTGTGCCGGCTCGCTCGTCTTCGTGCGTTGCTCGGACAGCAGTGTGCGCATCGCGGCCAGCGGCGTCTTCAGGCTGTGCGCGAGGTCGTCGAGCGTGTTGCGGTAGCGCGCAAGGCGCCGCCGCTCCGTGTCGATCAGCGTGTTCAAGTTGTCGGCGAGGCCGACGATCTCCGACGGATAGCGGCCCGTCAGCTTCACGCGCTCGCCGGCTTCGACCTCACGCACCTGCCGCTCGAGCCGCCGCAGCGGCAACAGCACGAACGTTAGCAGGCCGCTCAGGACGATGAGCATCGTCAACGTGATTCCCAGAAACCAGCCGATCAGGATGCGACGGAACTGGGCCTGCCGCGCGTTGTAAGGCTCGAGTGACAGCGCGATCGCGAACGTGTAGTCAGCCGCACGCCCGTCCGGGAACGTCCAGGTGATACCCCTCAGCATCGACTCGAGCGGCGGAAATCCCGGGGCGTCGAGCAGCTCGAACCGCTCTTCTCCCGCCACGGCGTGATAGTCGATCGGAAAGTCGCGGCCGAGCAGCGACTGCGATTGCCAGACCGTGCTGCCGTCGTCGGAATACAGCGCACCGTAGAGGCCTGAGTTTGCCACTTCGAACTGCGGATCGGACGCCGCATCGGGCGGCAACGACAGCTCGCCGCTCGAATCGTCGGCGAGTGCGATCAAGCCGAAGATCTGCACCTCGAGCAATTCGTGCCGCGCTTGATCCATGCTGTTGCGGAACGCGACGTCGAGCACGACGCCGGTCGCGGCGAAGAGCACGACGAGGGCGACGCTGACCCAGAGCACGACGCGCGCACGAAGGGAGCGGACGAGCGCCATTGGATTGTCGGTACGGTTAGTCGGCGTCCGGTGCGCCGCGCTCGGCGGCCAAGCGATAGCCGCGGCCGCGCAGCGTCTCGATGGGCTTGTAGGAGTTCTCGGGATCGAGCTTGCGGCGCAGACGGCCGATGAATACCTCGATGACGTTGCTGTCGCGCTCGAAGTCTTCGCTGTAGAGCGCCTCCGTGATCTGCGTCTTCGAGAGCACCTCGCCGGCATGCAGCATCAAGTACTCGAGCAGCTTGTACTCGAAGCTCGTGAGCTCGAGCTTCGTCCCATCGACGACGACCTGCTGGGTGCGCGTATCGAGCGTGATCGGCCCACAGACGAGCTCCGACTGTGCCCACCCGCCGGCACGGCGCAGCAGCGCGTCGACGCGCGCCAGCAGCTCCTCGACGTTGAACGGCTTGACGACGTAGTCGTCTGCGCCGAGCTTCAACGCCTCGACCTTGTCTTGCCAGCGATCACGCGCCGTCAGCACGAGGATCGGATACTCCTTGCCGTCGGCCCTGAGCTGCTTGATGAGCTCGACGCCGGACATGCTCGGCAAGCCGAGATCGACGATCGCGAGATCGACGGGGTATTCGCGCGCGTAATAAAGCCCTTCGCGTCCGTCCGTCGATTTTTCGACGGAGTATCCGGCTTGCTCGAGCTGGACGCTCAGCGAACGGCTCAAGTTCGGGTCGTCTTCGACGAGCAGCAGGCGCATGAGTAGATGTGCCTAGAGAAACGCGCCAGTCTGGGCGTCGATGCGGAAGGTGCGGACGGTGCGTCCGTCTTCGCCGAGGATGCGAATCTCGTGGACCATGCGGTCGCCCATCTGCACGGTTCTAGCGCTCACGACTCGGCCCCGGAACGCATTCTGAGCCATAGAGGTCGCCTGTGGCAGTGAGACGCCGCCGCCGCGTTGCGAAGGAAGCAGTTGGTCCTGCGCCGGGGCCAGCGGTTCGGCGTCCTGCTCGGCCTGCAGTAGCGACAACGAGCGCGGCCGTGCGGCCGCGGGATCGCCGACGACGAGCAGCGCCGCGGCAATGCCGGCCACCGCGCCGGCTCTGAAGCCCGCGCGCTTGATCGTCCGTGTAAAGCGATGGCTCATCATTGGCGTCACAGCTTGTGGTCCGCGTTGGTCCACGTCAAGAAACCACTCGAATGGAAACCGGGCGGGCCGATGGCCCGCCCCGAAGGCGCTCTCAATACCGCACCTGCCTAAACCCAACCGGTTGCGCAGCAAGCTGCACGTAGTCGCCGGGATGCCGATCCGTCTGCATCGTGTAGCTGCGGCCGTCGAGTCGATACGTCACGAGGTATCCGTCGACGATCTCTTCCGTCACGCGGTCGTTGACGACCTCGCAGCGCTGCACGGCGACGTCGCGCGTCGCATAACCCTGCCTTACGACTGCGCGTCGATGCGCGACGGCACCGCCGGTGATTGCGCCGAGCACCGTCAGCGTGTCGCGGTCGTTACCGCTGCCGAACTGCCGTCCGATCGCGGCGCCCACGATGCTGCCGGCAGCCGTTTGGCCAGCCACGCCGAACGGACGGACGGGCTCACGAACGACTTCGTTCCAGCACTGCTCGCGCGGGCGATCGACCGTGACATAGCGCACCACCGGATCCACGTTGACGACTCGGGCCGAGACGACGGCCGGCGTGTAGGACACGGCGCGCGCGTACTTGTGGTGCCCGTACGCGTTGCCGCGGCCGCGGCCGCGATCACCGTGGCCGGCCAGCGCTGCACCCGCGCATAGAAAGCCCAATACGGCAACAGCCAGAAATTTTTTCGCCAACATGGCAGGCCCTCCTGTACTCCCTGCGATCCCACTTGGGGACCTTGGAGCGCAGGTTAGGGGCCGGGCGCTGAATCGAACCTGAAGGGCTGGACGCGGCGTCGCGTCTGGGCCGCAGCGCTCGGAGAGGCCTCGATCAGGAGCTGGAGCGCGCCTTCGCCTGAGCCCATAGCGCATCGAGCTCCGCCGCGTCGTAGCTCTGCCACGCGCGTCCCTCGCTCGCGACCGCGCGCTCGACGGCGCGGAAGCGCGTCGCAAATTTCGCGTTCGCGGCGCGCAGGCAGGTTTCGGGATCGAGCTCGAGATGCCGGCACCAGTTCGCGATCGTGAAAAGCAGATCGCCCATTTCTGCGCCGATCGCGGCTTCATCGCGCTGCGCCGCGGCCTCATCGAGCTCCGCAAGCTCCTCGTTGACCTTCGCGCGCACTCCTGCAACGTCCGGCCAATCGAACCCGACGCCAGCAGCCCTCTTACCGAGCTTCGCGGCTCGCGTCAGCGCCGGTAAGCCGACGGGAACGTCGTCGAGCACGCCGGCGCCTGCCGCGGCCACATTAGCTACGCGCTCTTCGCGCTTGATCTCTTCCCAGCGCTTCGTCTGCTCCGCGCTGCCCTCGACCTTCTGGTCGCCGAACACGTGCGGATGCCTGCGCAACATCTTGTCGCAGATCGCGCGCGCGACATCGGCGAACGCGAAGGCGCCCGCCTCCTCCGCCATGCGCGCATGGAACACGACCTGAAACAACAGATCGCCGAGCTCGTCTTTGAGATCGCGGAGGTCATTACGCTCGATCGCGTCGGCAACCTCGTATGCCTCCTCGATCGTGTACGGCGCGATCGTCGCGAACGTCTGCTCCAGGTCCCACGGGCAACCGCGCTCGCGATCCCGCAACCGCGCCATGATGTCGAGCAGCTCGACGAGCGAGGTCTGGTCAGCTTTCATCGTCATCGAGCACCACATCCTGAAAGTTGCGGAGCACCGCGGCCGTTGCACCCCAGATACGGCGGCCGCCGTAAAGAAGCTCGTACGTCAGAAGTCGCGAGCCGTGCCGCTCGAAGTAGCCGACGCGGAGCGCGCTGCGGTCGAGGATGACACCGAGCGGCACCTCGAATACGCCCGCGACTTCGCGCGGGTCCGGTTTCGCCACGAACTCGGCGTTGTCGACGACGCCGACGACGGGCATCACGGCAAAGCCCGTCCCGGTCAAGAACTCATCGAGAGACCCGATGACGTCGACGGCCGCGGGGTCGAGACCGACTTCCTCGTGCGCTTCGCGCAGCGCGGCTTCCGCCGGCGACTCGCCGGCCGAGATGCGGCCGCCCGGCAAGCTGACTTGCCCTGCGTGGTCCTTCAGATGCGTTGCGCGCTCCGTGAACAGCACGGTCGTCCCGCTCGAGCGCTCGAGCAACGCGAGCAGCACGGATGCGGGCCGCCCCGGCCGATCGAGGATCGCGCGCAATGCCGGCGAGATCGGCCCGTCGATGTGGCCGAGCAATCGCGTACGCGGGTCGCGCGGCGCGCGCGGCGCCGCGAGGCGGCGGCGGATGACGTCGAGCGTCTTAACCTTTGATCCCGCCCTTCGTGAGCTCGAGCGGGTCGAGCAGCCTGCGAAGCTGCTCGGGCGGAAGCTTCGTCTGCTCTGCCGCGACCTCCCGGATTGCACGCCCTTCCTTGTACGCCTGCTTCGCGATCGCCGCGCCTTTGTCGTAACCGATCACGGAGTTCAAGGCAGTCACGAGGATCGGATTGCGCTCGAGCGCGTCGTCGAGCTTCTTCTGATTGACCTTGAAGCCCTTGATAGCCGTATCCGCGAGCGCCAACGATACGTTGGCCAAGAGCGCGATGCTCTCGAGGAGGTTCAATGCCACGACCGGCAGCATGACGTTGAGCTGAAAGTTACCTGACTGCCCAGCAATCGTGATCGTCGCGTCGTTGCCGATGACTTGCGCGGCAACCATTGCGGCCGCTTCCGGGATCACGGGGTTCACTTTGCCGGGCATGATGCTGCTGCCTGGCTGCAGGTCCGGCAGCGCGATCTCGGCGAGACCCGCGAGCGGACCGCTGTTCATCCAGCGCAGATCGTTTGCGATCTTCATGACGCTGACGGCCGTCGTCTTGAGCTGACCCGATAGCTCGACGGCGGTGTCTTGGCTGCTCAAGGCTTCGAAAAAATCCGCGGCCGGACGGAAGTCGATGCCCGTCTGCTTCGCGAGCACGGCCGCGAACTCGGTGCCGAACTTCGGATGCGCGTTGATTCCGGTTCCCACGGCCGTCCCGCCTTGGGCGAGACCGGTTAGCCGCGGCATCACGGCCTGCAATCGTTGCGTGTTGGCCCGAATCTGCGCCGCCCAGCCGCCGAGCTCCTGGTCGAGCCGCACCGGCATCGCATCCATCAGATGAGTACGGCCCGTCTTCACGATACCCGCGAGCTCGCGCGCCTTGGCTTCGATTGTCGCAGCGAGGTGCTCGAGCGCCGGCAGCAGGTTGCTCTTGAGCTCGACGGCCGCCGCGATGTGAATCGCGGACGGGATCGAGTCGTTGCTGCTCTGGCTCATGTTGACGTGATCGTTCGGATGCACCGCCGAGCCCAAAGTCCGCGTCGCGAGCCGCGCGATGACTTCGTTCGCGTTCATGTTGGAGCTCGTGCCCGAGCCCGTCTGGAACACGTCGATAGGAAACTGATCCTCGTGCATGCCGTTCGCGACCTCGAGCGCGCTCGACTCGACGGCGGCGGCGATGGGCTCGGGCAGTAGGCCCAGGTTACGGTTCGTGCGGGCCGCGGCCCACTTGATCAGCGCCAGTGCGCGAATGAACGCCGGAGGCATGCGCAGCCCGCTGATTGGAAAATTGTTGACCGCGCGCTGCGTCTGCGCGCCCCACAATGCCGACGCGGGCACCTGCAATTCGCCCATGCTGTCGCGTTCGACACGAAAATCGGCCGCCATGAATGCTCCTCACATGCTGAACCCGCACGGCGCGGACTCGCGGTGTATGATGCGCACTCCCAAAAGGCTTGTATAGGCGTCGGCCGGACGTTGGACGCAACCTCGCTTCTCGCACTCTCGCCGCTCGATGGCCGCTACGCGCGCAAGGCCGCGCCGCTGCGAGAGTACCTTTCCGAATACGCCTTGATCCGTTATCGCACCTTGATCGAGGTGCGCTGGCTTCAGCATCTCGCCGACGAGCCGAGTATCGGCGAGCTCGAACCGCTCGAGCCCCCGATCAAGGACGTGCTGAACCAGATCGTCGACGAGTTCAGCGTCGATGATGCCGCGCGCATCAAAGCGCTCGAGGCGAAAACGAACCATGACGTCAAAGCCGTAGAGTATTACCTGCGGCAAAAGCTCGAGGGCGTCGCCGTCCAGTCCAACAACCTGACGTCATTCATTCACTTCGCGTGCACGTCGGAGGACATCAACAACCTTTCCTACGCGCTGATGCTGCGCGACGCTCGGCAGCGCGTGCTGCTGCCGGCGATGCGCGAGCTCACCGTAGATTTGCGTGAGCTGGCGCACCGTTTCGCTGCCGTGCCGATGCTCGCGCGTACGCACGGCCAGCCCGCTACGCCGACGACGCTCGGCAAGGAGATCGCGAACTTCGTCTACCGCTTGCAGCGGCAGACGGAGCTTTTCTCGGCCGTCGCAATCCACGGCAAATTCAACGGCGCCGTGGGCAACTACAATGCGCACGTCGCCGCGTACCCCGAGGCCGACTGGACCGCGATCACGGACCGGTTCATCGACTCCCTCGGCTTGAAGGCGACGCGTTATACGACGCAAATCGAGCCGCACGACTGGATCGCCGAGTACTGTCAGGCGCTGTCGCGGTTCAATACCGTGCTTGTCGATCTTTGCCGCGACTTCTGGAGCTACATCAGCTTGGGGTACTTTCGCTCGCGCCCTGTCGCCGGCGAAGTCGGGTCGTCGACGATGCCGCACAAGGTCAACCCGATCGACTTCGAGAACGCCGAAGGCAATCTGGGCCTCGCGATCGAGCTTTTGGGCTTCTTGGCCACGAAGCTGCCCATCTCGCGCTGGCAACGCGACCTCACTGATTCGACGGTGCTGCGCAACGCGGGTGTCGCGCTCGGTCACACGCTGATCGCGCTCGATGCTGCCGGTAAAGGGCTCGGTAAGCTCGACGCGGACCCCGCCGCGATCGCGGCCGATCTCGCGGACCGCTGGGAGGTGCTCGCCGAGGCGATTCAGACCGCCATGCGGCGCTACGGCTTGCCCGACGCTTACGAGCAGCTCAAGGAGCTCACGCGGGGTCGTTCCATGGACGAGAAGACCATGCGCGAATTCATCGGCGGGTTGCCGATTCCGGCCGACGAGCGGCGCCGGTTACTGGACCTCGAGCCCTCTTCTTATACAGGCCTGGCCGCGGATCTCGCGCGCCGCGTATAGCCGCCGCTTCGCTTCGGTCCGGCGTTCGGCCTGCAGCATCCGGCATCGGCGCGCCTCGCAAAACCGTGACCGCGGGCACAGCCTAATTTCGTTGCACGAGTAAACTCCTCCGGCAAAACGACGCACCGGGCCATGGGACAAGCAATCGAGCCAATGAAGAACCGCGGCATTCGTCAGATGCTGACGGGCGTCGCCGAAGTGCGGGCGGCCGTGATCCAAGTGACGGGCGTCGCGAACCGCACGCTGTCGATTCTGACTCACGATCTCGAGCCCGACGTATACGATCACGACGACTTCCTGGAAACGCTGAAGAAATTCATTCTCGCGCGCACCTTCGCGCGTGTCCGCGTGCTGATACTGGACCCGGCGAGGGTGTTGCTCTCGGCGAGTCGGTTCGTCGCGATGGGCCGGCGTTTGAACAGCTACATCGAGTTCCGCCGCGTGATGCCCGAGCTAAGCGGGCATCCCGAAGCATTCTTCATCGCCGACGAGCACGCGCTCGTCTATCGAGCGCGCGCCGAGACGTGGGACGGAATCTCCGATACCTACGAGCCTGCAGTGGCCCGCATGTACCTCAGCAAATTCGAATCAATATGGAACGCCTGTGAGATCGAGCCCGAGGTCCGGCAGCTCCAAATATAGCTATAGTAGGCCGATGACCCGCGGCATCGACGTCACCGTCGCAGCCATCATCGAGCGTGCCGGCAAGTTCCTCATGGTCGAGGAGCGCGCGGGCGCCAATCTCGTGTTGAACCAACCCGCGGGCCATCTCGAGCAAGGCGAATCGCTGCTCGCGGCCGTCACGCGCGAAACGCTCGAGGAAACCGGCCATCGGTTCGATCCCGAGCACGTCGTCGGTTTCTATCTCTGGCATAGCCAAGACGCCGCCACCACCTATCTTCGCGTCGCGTTCTGCGGCACGGTCGAGCCTTCGGCCGATGTCGCGGCCCTCGACGAGGGCATCGTCGCCCTTCACTGGTTCTCGCGCGCTCAGCTCGTCCGCCGCGTTCACGAGCTGCGGAGCCCTATGGTCATGCGCTGCATCGACGACTATCTTTCTGGCCAGCGCTATCCCCTCGACTGCCTCGCGTATCTCAACCCGCGCTCGCCGGACCTCGACGAGCGCGCGTTCGGCTGAGCTTTCACGCGGAGCCGGCTAAAATGCCGGCATGTCTTCGAGCTCCCTGACGGTCGTCGCGCTCTCGGGCGGAGTCGATTCCGCCGTGGCCGCGCTGCTGCTGCGCGACGCGGGTCATACCGTCCAGTGCTTGCACATGAGCAACTGGGAGGACGACGGCTATTGCGACAATGCACGCGAGTTTCAGGACGCTCGCCGCGTCTGCCTCGCGCTCGGCCTGCCGCTGCACCGCGTGAGCTTCGCGCCGGAGTACCGCGAGCAGGTGTTCGCCGACTTCTTGGCCGATTACCGCAAGGGCCGCACGCCGAATCCCGATGTGCTCTGCAACCGGCAGATCAAGTTCGGCGTCATGCGCCGCTACGCGCAGCGGCTCGGTGCGACGCAGCTCGCGACGGGGCACTACGCCCGCGTCGATCGGGACCCTGCCACTGGCGCGCCGCGGCTCTACAAGGCCCTCGATTCCGCCAAGGACCAGAGCTACTTCCTGCACGCCGTGGCCGCGGCGGACCTCGCTGACGTGCTGATGCCGCTCGGAGGGCTCACGAAGATCGAGGTGCGCGAGATAGCGCGCAAGGCCGGGCTCGCCGTCGCCGAGAAGAAGGACAGCACGGGCATCTGCTTCATCGGCGAGCGGCCGTTCGCGGAGTTCCTGCGGCAGTACCTGCCCGAGCAGCCCGGCATCATTCGCGACGAATCGGGGCAGGAGCGCGGCCGACATCGCGGCCTCGCCTACTACACGCTCGGGCAGCGGCACGGCTTGGCACTGGGCGGCGCCGCGGACCGGCCCGAGAACGCGTGGTACGTGGCGGCGAAGGACATCGCGCGCAACGAGCTCACCGTCGTTCAAGGCCACGAGCATCCGCTGCTCAAGGCCGGCTCGCTCGTTGCGGTGGGCGCGCATTGGATCGGGCCGCCGCCGGGCGAGTGGGAAGGACGCCGGCCGTTCCGCTGTCGGGCCAAGATCCGCTATCGGCAACCCGACCAGGATTGCACGATCATCCGCACGGGAGACGACTCGTTCGCAGCGCACTTCGACGAGCCGCAGCGCACGCCGACACCCGGTCAGTTCATCGCGCTCTACGACGGCAGCCGCTGCTTGGGCGGCGCGACGATCGAAGCGGCGGCAGCCGCTTCACCGGAGCTGCGCGCCGCGGTGTAGCTCGCCCGCTGCGTACGGTTTCCCGCTTATAATCCCGCCGTTCCCATCGGTTTTCGTCCGCAGAGGTTCCAATGACCGACAGTTTCGGCGCCCGCAAGTCGCTCGGCGTCCGTTCGATCGACTACCAGATTTACCGTCTCGATGCCGTCAAAGGCGCCGTCGAGACGTTGCCCTACACGTTGAAGATCCTGCTCGAGAACCTCCTGCGCTTCGAGGACGGCGAGAACATCACGGCGGCCGACATCACGGCGCTGGCGAACTGGGACCCGACGGCCGACCCCGACCGCGAGATCTCGTTCACGCCGGCCCGCGTCGTGCTGCAGGATTTCACGGGCGTGCCGGCCGTCGTCGACCTTGCAGCCATGCGCGACGCCGTCGTCAAGCTCGGCGGCAAGGCGCAGATGATCAACCCGCTCTCCCCGGCCGAGCTCGTCATCGATCATTCGGTGCAGGTCGACCACTTCGGCACGCGCGACTCGCTCGCGAAGAACACTGCGATCGAGTTCGAGCGCAACCAGGAGCGCTATGCATTCTTACGCTGGGGCCAGAACGCGTTCCAGAACTTCCGCGTCGTGCCGCCGAACACCGGCATCGTGCACCAGGTCAATCTCGAGTACCTGAGCCGCGTCGTGTTCGACAAGCCCGTCGGCAAGGATCGCTATGCGTATCCCGACACGCTCGTCGGCACGGATTCGCACACGACGATGATCAACGGTCTCGGCATCCTGGGCTGGGGCGTCGGCGGCATCGAGGCCGAAGCCGCGATGCTCGGTCAACCGATCACGATGCTGATCCCGCAGGTCGTCGGCTTCGAGCTCAAAGGCAAGCTCGCCGAAGGCGCGACGGCGACCGACCTCGTTCTCACCGTCACCGAAATGCTGCGCAAGCGCGGCGTCGTCGGCAAGTTTGTCGAGTTCTTCGGCGACGGCCTCGATCATCTGCCGCTCGCGGATCGCGCCACGATCGGCAACATGTCGCCGGAGTTCGGCAGCACCTGCGCCGTGTTCCCGATCGACGCCGAGACGCTGCGTTACCTCGAGCTCTCGGGCCGCTCGCGCGAGCACATCGGGCTCGTCGAGGCATACGCGAAGACGCAGGGGCTGTGGCGCAGCTCGACGGTCGCGCGCTACAGCGACTGCCTCACTCTCGAGCTGGCCGCCGTCGAGCCGAGCATCGCGGGCCCGAAGCGCCCGCAGGACCGCATCGCGCTGAAAGGCGCCGGCGGCAAAGTCGCGGAGCTCTTGAAGACCGCGGGCAAAGGAACGAAGGTTCCGGTCACGGCCGGGGCGCAGAAGTTTGACCTCGAGGACGGCGCCGTCGTCATCGCCGCGATCACGAGCTGCACGAACACGTCGAACCCGGCCGTCATGGTCGGTGCGGGACTCGTGGCGCGCAACGCCGCCGCGAAAGGACTCACGCGCAAGCCGTGGGTCAAGACGAGCCTGGCGCCGGGCTCGAGAGTCGTCATCGACTATCTGGCCGCGTGTGGTCTCAACGATGATCTCGACGCACTCGGGTTCAACCTCGTCGGCCTGGGCTGCACAACGTGCATCGGCAACGCTGGCCCGCTGCCCGACGAGATTGCAGCGGCGCTGCAGAAGAGCGACGTCGTCGCCTGCTCCGTGCTCTCCGGCAACCGCAACTTCGAGGGCCGCATCCACCCGCAGGTCAAGATGAACTTCCTGGCGTCGCCGCCGCTCGTCGTCGCATACGCGATCGCCGGCAACATGAAGCTCGATCTGTACAAGGATCCCCTCGGGGTCGGCAAGGACGGCAAGCCCGTCTACCTGCGTGACATCTGGCCGTCGACGAAGGAGATCCACGACCTAATCTCGAAGCATGTGACGTCGACGCAGTTCAAGAAGAGCTACGCGAGCGTGTTCGAGGGCGACGCGAACTGGACCGCCGTCGCGACGCCCGAAGGCGAGACGTTCACGTGGGACGACAAGTCGACCTACGTCAAGAATCCGCCCTACTTCGAGGGAATGAGCGCGAAACCCGGCACGCCGCAGAACATCAAAGGCGCGCGCGTGCTCGCGATGCTCGGCGATTCGGTGACGACGGACCACATCTCGCCGGCCGGCAACATCTCGCCGACGAGCCCGGCCGCGAAGTACCTCGAGAGCCTCGGCGTCCAGCGCAAGGACTTCAACTCCTACGGCGCACGGCGCGGCAATCACGAAGTCATGATGCGTGGCACGTTCGCGAACATCCGCTTGAAGAACTTGCTGCTACCCGGCACCGAGGGCGGAGTCACCGTGCACATCCCGAGCGGCGAGCAAATGTCGATCTACGACGCCGCCATGAAGTATCAGGCGGAAAGCACTCCGCTCGTCATCCTCGCAGGCCAGGAATACGGCGCAGGCTCGTCGCGCGACTGGGCCGCCAAAGGCACGGCGCTACTCGGCGTCAAGGCCGTGATTGCCGAAAGCTACGAGCGCATCCACCGCTCGAACCTGATCGGCATGGGCGTCGTACCGCTGCAGTTCTATGCCGGCGAGACGGCGGTCGGCCTCGGGCTCACGGGCAAGGAGACTTTCGACATCGAAGGCCTCGGCCTCGCGCGCACGAAGGAAGTGACGCTCACGGCGACGGACGTCGGCGGCCACAAAAAGACGTTCCAGGCCGTCGTGCGCATCGATACGCCGAAGGAGCAGGAGTACTTCATCCACGGCGGCATCCTGCAGTACGTGCTGCGCCAGCTCGCAACCGGCAAACAAGCCGCGTAGCCCGTGAACATCCGGCTGCCCTCTTGGCTCGGTCGTGGCGCGAACGCTGCGGCGGAGCCGGCGGCTGCGCCGTCTCCTGCACTGCCGGCCGGACGTCCGAAGGCGCGTTGGCGTCGGCCGTGGGTCATCCCCGTCGCGGTGCTCCTGCTCGCCCTCGCCTGGGCGTGGAGCTTCTATTGGTCGCGCGAGCCCGCGCCGTTGTGGGTCGTCGCCGAGACGCCGTCGGGCGAACGTACCGTCGTCGGTTATTCGACGGTGCACACGCTCGTCGACGTCCTGAACTGGCTGCTCGAGAAGCCCGGTGGATACTTGACCAACGACGTCATGCCGCCCGGCGTCTGGCTCGACAACATGCCGAGCTTCGAGCGCGGCGTGCTGACGCAATGCCGCGACCTCGCACGCGTCCTGCGCAACTACCATAGCCGGTCGCAGTCGCAGTCGATCGAGGACGTCGAGCTCGCGCTCGCCGAGCAGGCGCTCAGCATCGACAACGAGTCGTGGCTATTTCCGCCCGCCGAGGTGCGCTATGACGAGGCGCTCGCGGCACTGCAACTTTTCGAGACGCGGCTGACCGCCGATCCCGCGGGCGCGCAGTTCTACGCGCGCGCCGACAACCTTCGTGAATGGCTTTCCGTCGTCGAGCTGCGCTTGGGCAGCTTGTCGCAACGGCTGTCCGCCAGCGTCGGCCAAGTCCGCGTCAACACCGATCTCGGCGGCGCGCCGACGGGCGCGGCGACGACAGACGCCAACGGCGACGTCATCGTAAAGACGCCATGGCTCGAGATCGACGAGGTGTTCTACGAGGCGCGCGGCACCGCCTGGGCACTGCTGTTGTTCCTGCGCGCCGCGCAATTCGACTTCGAGCGCACGCTCGAGGACAAGAACGCCGTCGTGAGCTTGCGGCAGATCATCCGCGAGCTCGAGGAAGGATTACGGCCCGTCAGGAGCCCCGTGATCTTGAACGGCCAAGGGTTCGGCATGTTCCCGAATCACTCGCTCGTGCTCGCGTCGTATCTGTCGCGCGCGCATTCGGCCGTCGCCGACCTGCGCCGCTTGTTGGAGCAAGGTTAGCCGCATGGACTGGAAAGTGTTCGCGACGGTATTCGGCACAGTGTTCCTCGCCGAGCTCGGCGACAAGACGCAGCTCGCGACGCTACTGTTCGCGTCGCGGAGCGCGGTGAGCTTATGGACCATCTTCGTTGCGGCATCAGCGGCGCTCGTATTGACGACGGCGATCGGTGTCGCAGCGGGCGCCGTCGTGTCGCAGCACCTGAACCCGCGCTATCTGTCCTATGCCGCGGGCATCGGCTTCATCGTGATCGGCGCGTGGACGCTGCTGCAAGCCAGCAGTACCACGGCGGGCTGACGTCATCCGCGCTCGGGTATAATTGACTACAAACAGCGCCGACGGCATCGTGCGCGCATGTCGAAACTGAAGCTGACCGTCCTGAGCTTGCGCTATTCGTCGTGGTCGATGCGACCGTGGCTCGCCCTGTATCACACAGGCGCGCCGTTCGAGACCGAAACGGTCTCTCTGCCGCACATGGCAAAGCAGAGCGAAAACACGTCGCTCGAGCAGCGCCGCTCTCTTGGCAGCGTGCGCGGGTTGTTTCCGGTATTGCGCGTGGACGGCACGCCGATCCACGAATCGCTGGCCATCTGCGAGTATGTGGCCGACGCCTTCCCGGACGCGCACTTGTGGCCGATGGAGCCATTGCAGCGTGCAGCCGCGCGCTCGATCTGCTCTGAAATGGTCAGCGGCTTCACGGCGATGCGTAACGAAATGTCGTGCCACCTGTTCGGCCGCGTGCCTTCGTTCAAGCCGACTCGAGCCGCCGTCACCGACATCGAGCGCGTGTTCGAGATCTGGCACGAGAAGCTCGATGCGTCGGGTGGTCCGTTCTTGTTTGGCCGGTTCTCGGTCACCGACGCAATGTACTTCCCGGTGTTGACGCGTTTCCGTACCTATGCGGTCAAGCTGCCTAGCACACTGGCTCCGTATGCCGAAGCGCTCGAGTCGCACCCCGCTGTGCTCGCGCTGATCGCCGTGGCGAGCTCGGCGCCGCACATTCCGGTCTACGACGACTATTTGCGCCGGTTCGGCGGCGATCCGGACGCAGCGCTTCGTTCGAAAGAATGAGGCCGCGCAATGCGCGGCCTCTAGCTCACGGAGCAGGACTGACGCATGCGCACGGCCACCTGTCGGCCTGCGCATGCGCCGTGCGGTGGCCTAGCCTCGCGGCTGGGCGCCCGCCATCGCGGTCTGGAACTCCTGCCGGCTCAGCGATGCGTCGGCATTGACGTCGGCCGCCGTGAAGTTCAAGTTCGGCACATCAGTCGCTTCCTCGCGAGTGATCTTGCCGTCCTTGTTCTTGTCAGCCGTGTCGAAGGTCAGCTGCGCGCTTTGCTGGCCGCCACGCGGCTGAACAGCGACGTCCTCGTCGCTGTTGCGTGGCTGCGGCTGCGGCTGCGGTTGGCCGGCCTGACCGCTGCGTGCGCTCGCCGAGGCGTCGCCGCTGTGCGTGCTGTTCGGGTCGTTGCTCGCCGCCGGGCCTTCACGCGGAGTCGACGTCGCCATGGCCGCCTGATACTCCGAGCGGCTCAGCGAGGCGTCGTTGTTCGTGTCCGCGCGCGAGAAGTCGAAGCCGTCGATGTCGTTGGCTTCCTCGCGGTTGACGCGGCCGTCCGCATTCTTGTCGGCCCGCTCGAACGTCACCTGCTCGGTGCGATCGCCGCCTCGCGGCGCGGTCTGACTCGGCTGCGTCTGCGGTTGCGTCGTCTGCGGTTGCGTCGAACGCGGCGCCGGTTGCTGGCTGGGTTGCTGCTGCGCGACCGCAGCTGCGGTCATGCCCATCGCCACCAACGTCGCGAATGCAAGTTTCTTCATCCTCATGACTGTTTCTCTCCTCCATGGTTAACAAGAAACCCTCGCCGTGTGTGGCTCGGGAAGCGGGCCAGAGTTGCAAGACACATGCCACCCGTTACGCGGCGCGGCCCGGCCACGCCGTCTTTTTGCAGGTTGAGAATCGGATTCCAGATCGGCCAATCGGCGATAGTCAGTGAATGACTCGCCCGCGCATCGTCATCATCGGCGCAGGATTCGGCGGCTTGTTCGCCGCGCAGGCGCTCGCGCGTCAGGAGGCCGACGTCACGATCGTCGACCGGCACAACTATCACTTGTTCCAGCCGCTGCTCTATCAAGTCGCCACGGCAGGCCTGCCGCCGTCCGACGTCGCATGGCCGATACGCGGAATACTGCGCCGGCAACGCAACACGACGGTGCTGCTTGGCGAAGTCGTCGGCGTAGACGCGGCGCGCAGCCTCGTCGAGCTTGGGCATAGCGCGCTACCGTACGATTACCTCATCGTCGCGACGGGATCCACGCACTCCTACTTCGGCCACGACGACTGGCGGCCACACGCGCCGGGATTGAAGTCGATCGACGACGCGACGACGATCCGGCGGCGAATCCTCCGCGCGTTCGAAGCGGCCGAGATGGAGACCGACGCGGCGCGCCGCGACCGGCTGCTGCGCTTCATCATCGTCGGCGCGGGGCCGACCGGCGTCGAGCTTGCGGGCACGATCGCCGAGCTCGCTCGCTTCACGCTCGCGGCGGACTTCCGCCGCATCGACCCGCGCAGCGCGAAGATCGTGCTCGTCGAGGCCGGCCCGCGCGTGCTCGCTGCATTCAAGCAGCCGCAGTCCGACTACGCGCTGCGCTCGCTCGCGAAGCTCGGCGTCGAGGTTCGCTTGAACGCAGCCGTCACGGCCTGCGACGAGAATGGCGTCTCGATCGGCGCCGAGCGGCTCGACAGCGCGACCGTAATCTGGGCCGCCGGCGTGGCAGCCTCGCCCGTCGGCCGCTGGCTCGGAGCACGGACGGATCGTGCCGGCCGCGTGCTCGTGCAACCCGATTTGTCGACGGGGCGGAACGTGTTCGTCATCGGCGACGCCGCGAGCGTGACGCTGCCCGACGGCCGGCGCGTCCCCGGCGTTGCGCCGGCAGCCAAACAGCAGGGACGTTACGTTGCGACGGTCATCGCGGCACGGATCGCCGGGCGCGCCGCGCCTCCTCCGTTCGCTTATCGCGACGCAGGAAACTTGGCGACAATCGGCCGCAAATCCGCCGTCATCGAGTTTCCATTCATCACGCTGCGCGGCTTCGTCGCGTGGTGGATCTGGGGCATCGCACACATCCATTTTCTCGTCGGCGTGCCGAGCCCGGTGCTGGTATCGCTGCGTTGGCTCTGGGAATACTTGACCTACGGCCGCGGCGCGCGGCTGATTACGGGGCAGGAGCACGCCGACTAGGGCGACGTAGGCCGGTTCGCCGCGGCGAGCTGGGCGAGGTCGTCGGCGAGGCGGTGCCGCCCGAGCTCGCGCGCGTAGCTCGCGAGCTCGGTCGTGAACGCGGCCGGCGGGACGAAGCTCGGCGATAGCTTCCGGCATCGCTGCGCGAGCTCGAGCGCGTCGTGCTTGCGGCCCGCGGCCCAGAGCCGCTGCGCGAACCTCTCGCCGAGCATCGCGGCGTGCCGCGGCTCGTCCCACGCGAGCATGCCGTTGAACGTCCACTGGTAGATTTCGAGGCTATCGCCTTCGCTGTCGAGGAGCTCCTTGACGGTGCGATACGCCTGGGCCGGCAAACCGCTGCGCACGGAAGCGTAGGCGCGGTCGAGCGTTTTCTGCCATTGCGCGTGCTGTTCTTCCTCGGCGCGCTGCTCGGCATCGTCGAGCCCCTGCATGAGATCGAGCTCGAAGCGATGCGCGCGCAACGTGGCACCCGTCGCGAGAAACAGCGCGAGGTTCGCCCAGACGGACGCCATCTCCGCAAAGACGCCGAGATACCACGGCAGGTCGCTCGTGAGCGCCGTGAAAGCGCTCAGCAGCAAACTGACGGCGAGGAGCTTCGCGTAGTCGACGCCGAGGTCGCCCACGAGGCTCGCGATGCCGCCTGGGCTCAGCGCAGCGCCCGCATTTCTCGTCATCGCCATGATCGCAGCCGACGCCGGCCAAACCGCGGCCACGAGCGCCAACAACGGCCAACGCAGCGCGGGCTCGACGAACGGCGTCGTCGCGAGCATATAGAGCAGTGTTCCGAAGAGCACCGAGTGCATGACGACCGTGAACTCGCCGAACGGATTCGTCGACTCGATGTCGGGCGGCGGGAAGTGGTTCCAGCCGTTCGCAACGTTCCGCAAAACCGAATAGCCGTAACGGAATAGCGACAGCGTGATCAGCAGCCGCAGCAGCAATCCAAAGCCTCCGGCCGCCTCGCCCAGGCTCAACAAGAACCCGTAGACGATCGCCGTCATGAAGACGGTTGAGTTCGCAAGGGTGCTGAACTTGACCGCGGCCATCGATCAGCTTGGCTCCGAATGAACCCAGAGGGGTATCTCGTGCCACGCTTCGGTGAGCCGTCGATCGAGCGCTTCGTAGCCCGGCTCGAAGCGCGCGACCGCGGCCCAGAAGCGCCGCGAGTGGTTCAACGCGATCAGATGGCAGAGCTCGTGAATGAACAGGTAGCGCACGACCGCCGGCTCGAGGAACAACAGCGCCGCATTGAGGCTGACCGTGCCGCTGTTCGAGCAGCTTCCCCAGCGCGTGCGCTGCAGACGCACCTGCACGTTCGTTGGCCGCTTGCCGACGACCTGTGCCTCGCGCAGCAGCCACGGCCGCAAGTGATAGTCCGCTTCATCGAGCAGCCAGCTTCGCAGCGCCGAGTCGGCGCCGCGCCGGCTCGCATCGGCCGTCGTCACCTCGAGCAACGCGTCGAGCGGCCGGCAGCGGGCCGCGGCTTCGGTGTCGTGGCGGTACTCGACGTGCCAGCTGCGGCCAATCGCCTTGAGCTCGATGCGCGCCGGCAGGCGTTCCGCGCGAACCGGCCGGCACTGCGCGAGCTCGCGCCGAGCGTCCTCGATCCACTTCTGGTTCTCGCGCACGAAAGCCGTGACCGCGGAGGCCCGCGTGCCGCGCGGCACGACGAGCTCGAGCGTGTGCGGCGGCAGCAGGCGCAGCGTCAAATGGCGCGCGCGGCGGCTTTCGCGGACACTGATCGGGGCTTGTGCGAGCTCGGCTGGCGCAGAGCCGCCGCGGGAGTCGAAGAGTCCGAGCTGTTCCGCCATGGCGCGTATCGAATAACACCGCGGCGCAGAACGCAACGGTGCCCGCGGGTGCTACAAGGCGTTGCGGGCGCTTTGCAGTGCAGCGCGCAGGTCCAGCGCGGCGCGATAGTCCGGAGCGAGCAGCAGTGCGCGCTCGATGAGGTCGCGTGCCGTGCGCGCTTGACCGCGCGCGAGCGCAGCGGCGGCCGTGGCCGCCAACGCCTCGGGGTGACCCCAATCGGGATCCTCGAGCGACGGCGCCCACGCTTCGAACGCCTCCACGACGGCCGCGAGCTTCGCAGCGAGCGCTTCGCGTTGCGCAGCATCGGCCTCGGCCGCGCGCTCGAGCGCCCACGCTTCCACGAGCGCAATGCGCGGGTTGTCGTCATCTCGCTCGCGTGCGAGCGCCAGAGCTCGATCGCGCCGGTCGTCGTCGCCGCCAACCTGCGCGCAAGCGGCCGCGAGCACCCAGACTTCGGCGGCCGCGCGCTTGTCGGCTCCCGGGGGCACCTCGCGCCCGGCGCACAGGCGGAGGCGCTCGAGCGCCTCCCGGTCGGTGCTGCCGAGCTGCGCGCGGCGCAGCGCGGCGAAGTCGCGGTAGTACAAGACGTCCGGCGAATCCGACATGCGGTCGAGCGCCGTCAACGCCGCGTCCACGGCGCGCGGCTCGCCGTGGTAATAGCCGTAGTGCACGCGGGCCGCGAGATCGAGCAGCTCAGCCGACGGGGCGGCAAGGGCTGCGGCCGCCGCAGCGGCCAACGCGGCGGCCAGCACGGGTGTCAAACGCATGGCCGAAGTCTAGCCCGCAACGTTGCCCTGCTCGCCGCGCGTCGTCACAATCCGGCGCCGGATGTTTGACTTAATCGACATCGGCGCCAACCTGACGCACGACAGCTTCGATGGCGACCGCGACGCAGTTCTCGACCGAGCCGCCGCTGCCGGTGTCGCGCGCATCGTGGTCACGGGAACCTCGGTCACCAGCAGCGTGCAAGCGGCAGCGCTGTGTGAGGCTCACCCCAAACGGCTCTTCGCAACGGCCGGCGTGCACCCGCACCATGCGGCGGAGCTCGACGCGCACACGGCGCTGGCCCTTCGCTCGCTGCTCGCCAATCGATCGTTCGTCGCGGTCGGGGAATGCGGGCTCGATTTTTTCCGCGACTATTCGCCGCGCGACGCGCAGCGGCGCGCATTCGCCGCGCAGCTCGAGCTCGCGGCGGAGATCCGCAAGCCCGTATTCCTGCACGAGCGCGATGCGCACAAGGAGCTCGTCGCGATGCTCGCTCCCGCGCGAGCGAGTCTCGCGGGCGGCGTCGCTCACTGCTTCACGGGCGGGCCCGACGAGCTCGCCGCATACCTCGAGCTCGATCTCTATATCGGCGTCACGGGTTGGGTTTGCGACGAGCGCCGCGGCGCCGAGCTTCGAGCGGCAGTTCCGCTGATTCCGCTCGATCGCCTGCTCGTCGAGACCGACGCGCCGTATCTCCTGCCGCGCGATCTCACGCCGAAGCCGCGCAACCGGCGAAACGAGCCGCAATTCCTCTCGCACGTGCTCGAGCGCGTCGCGGCGCTCGTGGAACAGCCCGTCGACGTCGTCGCAGAGGCGACGACTGCGAACGCCGAGCGGCTGTTCGGTCTCGGCGCTCGCTGACGTCAGGGAACAGGCTCGATGGCCGCCTTGACGCGGTCCCAGTGCGGCGCGAACGCCAAGAGCAGACGCTCGACGTCCTCGCGCTCCGGCCGCCGATAACGTTCGACGAGCTCGGCTGCCGACAAGACGTCGCGCGGACGGCCCTTCGTGAAGTCCGCGCCGCCCGCAAACAACACATACCCCGCGACAGGCACGTCGCGCACGAGCTGGCGTAATGCCGCCACACGGTCGTAGAGCGTGCCGAGCGGATTCGGGAACGTGAAACGGCCCTGCTTGCCGATCACGGTCCATTCTTCCATGCGCTCGCTGGCGAAGATCGTGCCCGCGAACGACTTCGCGTCGATGACGACGAAGCCTTGACCCGTCAGCAGTAAGTGCTCGACTTGAATGTGGCCGCCCATGCCGTCCGGTAACAGCACGTTCTGCAGGCGCTCGATGGCAACGGCCTCGAGCGCCTGCTTGAGCTCCGGACCACGCCGGCGGCGCACGAGGAGCCAGCCCAAGAGCGCGACGACGACGACGGCGCCGATACCGGCGATGATCACATACTGAGGTATCACGTTCGGTATAAGCTGTAAGTCATTGGTAACTCCAAGAATCAAGTTCTTTTGCGAGCTGATCCAATCGCGGCGCGAGCGGCGTGCTCACCGTCGGCCGCTCGAGCAACAGTGCCAACGCAGGCGGAACGGGCACTGCGCGGCCGATCACGGGCTCGACGATGGTTTCGAACTTTGCGGGGTGCGCCGTCGCGCTAACTATCCACGGCCTCCCCGCTTTGCGCGCCGGCGGCAGGTGATCGTAGACCCAGAACGCCGTCGCTGTGTGCGGGCACCAGATCTCGCCGTACCGCTCGTAGCCCAACGCGATCTGCGCGCGAATCGCGGCGTCCTCGACGGGATAGGACTCGATGCTCGTACGCAGGTCGGCAAAATCCGGGAGCAGACTGCGGAGCCGCTCCATGTTGCTCGGATCGCCGACGTCCATCGCCGACGCGAGCGTCGCGACGCTCGCGCGCGGCTGCCACTGACCCGTCGCGAGAAAGTCGGGGATCGTGCGGTTTGCGTTCACGGCGAGCACGATCTCGCGCACGGGCAACCCCATGGCGCGTGCCCAGACACACGCCACGCCGTTGCCGAGATTGCCGCTCGGCACGATCGAGCCTGCTGACGTGCCGTGGCGCCGCCAATGCCAGAGGCTCGCGGCCGCGTGATAGCCGACTTGCGGCAGCAAGCGGCCAATGTTGATGCTGTTCGCCGCCGTCAGGCGGTGGCGCCGCTGCAGACCCGAATCCATAAAGGCGGCTTTCAGCAGCGCCTGGCACGCATCGAACGCGCCGTCGACCTCGAACGCGCGGACGTTGTCGCCCCAGCACGTGAGCTGATGTTGCTGCCGGGGCGACACCTGCCCCTTCGGGAACAGCACGCCCACACGAATGCCGCGCCGCCGATGAAACGCCGCCGCGACAGCTCCGCCCGTGTCGCCCGATGTCGCGACGAGAATCGTCAAGGGCCTGGAATCCGAAGATCGCGACAGCGCACGTTCCATGAGCGCCGCGAGGAACCGCGCGCCGACGTCCTTGAACGCGGCCGTGGGACCATGGAACAGCTCGAGGACCGCGAGCTCGCCGTCTTTCCCGAGCGGCTTCAGCGGCAGCGGAAAGTCGAACGCGTCGCGACAAATGGCGCCGAGCTCGCTCTCGAGGCCCGAGCCTTCGAAAAACGGCGCAAGCACCTCGGCTGCAATCTCGGCCAGCGAGTCGCCGCGCACGGCGTGTGGATCGAGCCGCGGCAGGTCGTCGGGCACGAATAAACCGCCGTCCGCGGCGAGGCCGCGCATCACCGCGTCGACGAGACCACTTCCCTGCGCGCCGCGCGTGCTGATGTAACGCATCGTCGGTTAACTATGATTGCCCGAAAGCATGCTGCAAAGCCGCAAAAGGTCCGCGAAAATTCCTCCCGCGGTGACGGCCGGTCCGGCGCCGGGTCCTCGGACGATCAGCGGGTTGTCGCAGTAGCGGCCGGTTTCGAACTGCACGATGTTATCCGTCAGACTGATGTTCGCAAACGGATGCTTCGGCGCGAACGACTCGAGCCCGACCTTGGCCTTCCCGGCCCGCACGTCGATCGAGGCGACGTAGCGCAGCACGTGCCCGTTGCGCTTCGCGCCGGCCACTCGCTCGGCCATCGGCGCGTCGAAATCCGGCAGGCGCCTCAGGAACTCGTCGACCGACGCGTCCTGCAGCGCGGGCGGAACGAGGCTCTCGATCGAGATGTCGGCGAGCTCGAGCGTGAGCCCGGCTTCGCGCGCGAGAATGACCGCCTTGCGCGCGACATCCGTGCCCGAGAGGTCGTCGCGCGGATCCGGCTCCGTGTAGCCCTTCGCTTTCGCCTCGCGCACGATGTCCGAAAACGGCCGCGTGCCGTCGAACAAGTTGAAGAGGTACGCGAGGGTGCCCGAGAAGATGCCGCTGATGCTGCGGATCTCGTCGCCTGTCGCGACGAGATCCTTCAGCGTCTGGATGACCGGCAACCCTGCGCCGACCGTAGCTTCGTAAAGGAAATGCGCGCGCGAGCTTCCGCTCAAGCGCTTCAGCTCCTGGTAATACGCGATCGGCCCGCTGTGGGCGCGCTTGTTCGGCGTGATGACGTGAATGCCGCGCTGCAGCCACTCGCCGTAGCGGTCGGCGACGTCCTGATTCGCAGTGCAATCGATGAGCACGGCATGCGGCAAGTAGTCGGCCTGGATGTGCGCCACGAGCTTGTCGGCGTCCATCGCGACGCCTTTCTCGAGCGACGCACGCCACTTGGAAAGATCGAGACGCTGCTCGTCGAGCAGCATCTTCTTGCTGCCGCCGATCGCGCGCAAGCGCAGATCGAGATTGAACCGCGTGCGCAGGGTGGGAGCTGCGCGCGCGAGCTGATCGAGCAGCGTGCCGCCGACGAGCCCGGGGCCGATGACGCCGATCGAGACCGTCTTCGCCGACAGATAGAAGCTCGAGTGGACGGCGCGGATCGCGCGCGTCATGTCCTTGGCGTCGATGACGGCCGAGATATTGCGCTCGGAGGCCCCTTGCGCGATCGCGCGCACGTTGATGCCTGCTACGCCGAGCGTTCCGAAAAACCGTCCCGCGCTGCCGGGCATGCCCGCCATGTCGTCGCCGACGACGGCGACGATCGCGCAGGCTTTCGTGACGCCGACACGCTGCACCTGTCCTTCGCTGAGCTCGACGGCGAACGCGCGCTCGACGACGGCGCGGACTTGCTCCGCGGCTTCTTCGCGCACGGCGAAGCAAATCGAGTGCTCGGAGCTGCCTTGCGAAATCAGCATGACCGAGACGCCTGCGTCGCGCAGCGCGCCGAACAGGCGGTCCGCCGTGCCCGGAACGCCGATCATGCCGGCGCCTTCGAGATTCACGAGCGCGACCTTATCGATGCCGCTGATGCCTTTGACGGCCGCAGCTCGCGATCCCGACGACGCCGAGATCTTCGTCCCGGGATGCGTCGCATTGAACGTATTGCGAATCCGCAGAGGAATGCCGCGGCCGACGGCCGGCGCCATCGTTTGCGGATGGATGACCTTGGCGCCGAAATAGGCAAGCTCCATAGCTTCGCTATAGGACATCTCGTCGATGATTTTGGCCTCGGGGACCTGCCGCGGATCGCCGCTCATGACGCCGTCGACATCGGTCCAGATATGCACTTCGTTGGCATCGAGCAGCGCACCGAAAATCGAGGCCGAATAGTCGCTGCCGTTACGGCCGAGCGTCGTCGGCAGGCCATCCTTGTCCGCCGCAACGAAGCCCGTGATGACGGCGACGCCGTCGAAAGCATTCGGGATCGCCGCTACGAGCTTCGGCCGCGACAAATCCCAGTTCGTGACGGGGCCCATCTCAGTGTGGTCGATGACGAGCACGTCGCGCGCGTTCAAGAACATGACGTCGCGCTCTGCCCCGAGCTCCTGCTCGAAGAACGCAGCGATTTGCCGCGCCGACCAAATCTCGCCGTAGCCCGAAACGAGATCGCGGCTGCGGTTCGACGCCGCGCGTACGAGCGCAAGCGCCTTTAAGATGCTGTCGATGTCGGCGAGGTCTTTGTCGAGCTCCGCCATGATCGGCTTGGCACCGGCTGCGCCGAGCAACTCGACGTTGGCCTTCTCATGGCGAGCTCGTAGCGCTTTCAGTGTCGCCTCGACGGGCTCCCGCTTCGCGGCCTTCTCGACGAGACCGAGCAAGTCGTCCGTGACACCTTTCATTGCCGAGACGACAACAGCCAAATTGTTACCGCGATCCTGGCCGCCGATGATGCCGGCCACGCGGCGGATACAGCTCGCGTCGGCCACACTAGTGCCGCCGAACTTGTGCACAGTCCAAGTCATGACTCGAATCTCTGGGGAAGCGGTTTTCGGCGGCCGCGAGCATAGCAGAACGGCCAAAGGTTACGAGGGGCCGAGCGCCCCGCCCGGCGCGTCATCGAGCGTTCGCGACCTCGCGCCGCATGGCCGCGATCGTGCCCGCGTAATCTGCTGCACCAAAGATCGCGGACCCCGCAACAAACGTATCGGCACCGGCCGCCGCGATTCGGCCGATGTTCGCGACCTTCACACCGCCGTCGACCTCCAGCCTGATCGGAAGTCCCGAGCTGTCGATGAGGCCTCGAACGGCCGTGATCTTCGGCAACACGGACTCGATGAACTGCTGCCCGCCGAATCCCGGGTTCACCGACATCAACAATACGAGATCGACTTTGTCGAGCACGTGCTCGAGCCAGTCGAGCGGCGTCGCCGGGTTGAACACGAGCCCGCTCTTGCAGCCGAGCTCGCGAATCAGCTGCAGCGTTCGGTCGACATGCTCGGTGGCTTCGGGGTGGAAGCTGATGTAGGTCGCGCCAGCCGCCGCGAAATCCGGAACGATGCGATCGACGGGCTTGACCATCAGATGCACGTCGATCGGCGCTTTCACGCCGTGCTTGCGCAGCGCCTCGCAGATGAGCGGGCCGACGGTGAGATTCGGCACGTAGTGGTTGTCCATGACGTCGAAGTGGATGAGGTCGGCTCCGGCCGCGACGACGGCGTCCACTTCCTCTCCGAGCCGCGCGAAGTCGGCCGAAAGAATCGACGGGGCTATCCAGCAGTCACGCATAGTTCGGCTCCTGGCTCGCGGGTCAAGCTTCGCCGAGCGGCTGGCGGCGGCCCAACACTTTACCGCGCAGCGCGGCGCTGAGCATCAAGGCGACTGCGCAAGCCGCGGCAAAGGTCAACAGCGACTGGCGATAGCCCGGCAACGCATCGCTCGCGGAGCCGACGACGCCGCCGATCATTGCGGCCCCGACGAGCTGACCGATGCTGACGTAGAGCGTGAGCAGCCCCTGGCCTGCGGCGCGGCGCTGGTCGCCGGCCTCGTGCAACGCGATGTACCGCAGCGGCGCACCGAGCAGCGCCGACATACCGAAGCCGATGAGCGCGCCCGAGAGGTAAAAGTTGCTCCAGTCGAGCGGCAACAACGCGAACAGTAGTAGGCCCGCGAGCGTGAGGGTCAAGCCGAGCTGCACGACGCTGCGCGGACCGATGTGATCGAGCAGCCGCCCCGCGAGCGGCGCGCCTACGCAAAGCGTGAGCACGAGCGGCAGCATCGTCAGACTCGCCGTCGCGGCATCGATACCGAAGTTCAGCACCGCCATGTCGGGCAGGAACACCATGCCGGCTTCGACGGCGCCGACGGCGATCGCGATCACGCCGACGACGCGCAACTGCGGCGAACGTAGCAGCGCGGGCGGCAACACCGGATCCGCGGCGCGTTTTTCGACGGACCACAGGAGCGGCAAGCCAAGCGCGATCAGCGCGAAGCACGGCCACACACTCAGCGATTGCAGGCCCGCGGCCGGCGCGCTCGTGTCGAGCTGGCCGATGCCGACGACGGCCGCCGCCAGCACGAGCGCGAGCAGCGCGCTGCCGAGCGCATCGAAGCGCCGACGTTCCGCATTCGCGGCCGGCGGCAAGAGGCGCGCGGCCGCGACCATCAGCGCCAGCGCGACGGGAACGTTGAAGGCGAACAGCCAGCGCCAGCTCGCACCGAGCAGCAACGCGCCGAGCAGCGGGCCGAGCAGGAATGCGACGCCGAATACTGCGCCGATGAGCCCGAGCGTGCGACCGCGCCGCTCGAGCGCTACGGTCTCGGCGATGACAGCCGCAGCGACGGGCAGCAGGCCGCCGGCGCCGAACGCTTGGACCGCGCGACCGACCAGCAGCATCGGAAACGACCATGCCGCGGCGGCGAGCACCGAGCCGATACTGAACAGCGCGAGACTCTCGACAAAGACGCGGCGGCGGCCGTAATGGTCCGAGCGTTTCGCGAGCAGCGGAGTGCTGATCAGATAGAACAGCACGTAGACGCTGAACACGGCGGGCAGCCAGCGCTGCGCGACTGCGAACGTGCCCCGGATCGCCGGAAGCGCGGGGCCGACGATCGCGATATCGAGCGCGGCGAGCAAGACGCCGGCGAACAGCACGGCCAGCATGGCCCGCTCACGGGCGGCCGGCATTCAGTGCGCCCGCAATAGCCGCCCGCGGGAGGCGTCGCGGAAGCGCGCGGCTGCTGCCGCGCGGCGGAAATCGAGCGCCTCGTGCAGCGCTCGGTGCTGCCTCTGGCAATGCGATCTAACGTTAAGTATTACTGCTAACATACTGTGTTTTCTGAGATAAATGTTCACGGAACGTCCGCCTCGGCGATGCGCGGCGGAATCATACATGAGTCCCTGATCGCTGAACGCCGTCACGCGCGGGCGGGCGCCTCATGGATTTCAACGGTCGCGTGCACGATGTTGAGCCCGTTCGGCAGCAGCGTTTTGTAGTGCTCGGGGGGGCGCGGCGACGGTGTTACGACGGTCAGGGCTGCCGAGTACAGATCCAGGCCGATGCACCAGACGTGCAGGTCGACGACGCGGTTGCCGTCGACGCGCTCGATGGCGTCCTTCACGGCGCGGCAGACTTCGGGCGCCGCGCTGCGATCGAGCAGCACCGCGCTCGTCGCCTTCAGCAGCCCGAACGACCAGCGCGCGACGAGCGCCGCCCCTACCAAGCCCATGAACGGGTCCATCCAGACGAGTCCGAAATACTTCGCGGCCAGCAAGGCGACGATGGCGAGCAGCGAGGTCAGCGCATCGGCGAGGACGTGCAGATACGCCGACGCGAGATTGTGGTCGCGCCCTGCCCCGGCATGCCCGTGGTCGTCTTCGTGCTCGTGCTCGTGCTCGTGGTCGTGGCCGTCGTGCTCGCCGCGAGAGCCGTGGTCGTGCGCATGGTCGTGGCCGAGAATCAGCATCGACACGCCGTTGACGACGAGCCCGAGAACCGCGACCCAAATCGCCTGATCGAGCGCGATCACGACCGGCACCACGAGCCGCTGCACGCTTTCCGACACCATCAGCAACGCGAACGCGGCCAACAGCACGGCGCCCGTGAACCCGCCGAGCGTGTTGACCTTGCCGGTGCCGAAGCTGTACGAAACATCGCGGGCATGCCGGCGCGCATAAGCGTAGGCATACGCATTGATGCCGAGCGCGACGGCGTGCGACGCCATATGCAGGCCGTCTGCCAGGAGCGCCATCGACCCGAACAGCACGCCGGCGGCGATCTCGACGACCATCATGGTCGCCGTGATCGCGATCACGAGCTGCGTTCGGCTCTCGCCGGGCCGGCGCCGGTCTTGGCCAAACGAGTGGTCGTGGCGCCAGCGCGCCAAGGCATCTTCTTGCATGACGTTCACTCGATCTCGAAGGGTCCGCGCATTGCAGCGTCAGTGGACCCGCAAGATCAAGCCTTTCAAGTAGTCCGCTTCCGGAAATTCGGTTGCCACAGGGTGGTCTGCCGGTTGCGAAAGCCGCTCGAGGATGTGCGCCGTGCGGCCCGCGTCGACGGCGGCGCCGGCGACGATCTTCTGGAACAGCATGGCGTCGACGTGCCCGGAGCAAGAGAACGTCGCGAGCACTCCGCCCGGCCGAACGAGCGCCAAGCCGAGCATGTTGATGTCCTTGTAGCCGCGGCTGCCGGCATTGATCTGCTCGGCCGAGTGCACGAACTTTGGGGGATCCAGCACGACGAGATCGAAACGCTCGCCACGCTCACGCACGGCGCGAAGCTCGTCGAACACGTTTCGGGCGACGAGCTGGCACCGATCCCCTACGCCATTCGCCGCCGCCTCTCGCTGCGCCAGCGCCAGCGCATCGGCCGACGAGTCGATCAAAGTTGCGCGCTTCGCGTCGGCGCGCAAGCAAGCGATCGCAAAACCCCCCGTATACGAGAATGCATCGAGCACCTCGGCAGCGCGAGCGTGTGCCGCGACGCGCTCGCGGTTTCGCTGCTGATCGAGATACGCGCCGGTCTTTTGGCCGTTCGCGATATCCACGACGACCCGAATGCCGCTCGATACGATCTCGAGCTCGCGCGGCGGCTCTTCGCCGGCTAGCAACCCGCGCCGCGACGGCAAGCCTTCTTTGTGTCTCGCTCCGCCCTCGGAGCGCTCATAGACGCCGCGCGGCGCGCACAGCTCGACGAGCAGCTCGACGATCGTCGCTCGCCAGGCTTCGGCGCCGGCCGCCATGAACTGACACACGAGATAGCGGCCGTACCGATCGACGATAAGCCCCGGCAAACCGTCGGATTCCGAGAACACGAGCCGGCAAGCGTTCTCGGTCCCGAGCAGCTCGAGGCGGCGCCGTGACTCGACTGCCCTCTCGAGCCGACGCCGAAAGAAGGACACATCGATGCTTTCGCCGGGCTCGAAGCTCCACACGCGTGCGCGGATCTGCGAGGCCGGTGAATAGGCGCCGCGGCCCAGCATTTCCCCAGACGAGCCCCTGAGCTCGACTGTCGCACCGGCGACGGCCTCGCCATCGACGCGCTCTATCGCGCCGGAAAAAAGCCACGGATGACGCCGGCGCAGCGATTTTTCGCGGCCCGGTTTGAGCCAGACCGTAGGTTTCGAAGCTGTCACACGTTATCGCTGACTCGGCCAGGTCCAACCCGAGCGCTGCCTGACGCCTGCCGACGCGCGAGCGGCTGCGTCGATGACCTCGCCGACGTCGAGGCCGGTCAGGCGCCCGCCTCGCTTGACGATGCGGCCGTCGATGATGACGGTATCGACGTTGGCCGGCTGCGCCGCTTCGACGAGCAAATGCGCCGGCTCCGTCAGCATGGCGAGGTTCACGGCGCGCGTATCGACCATGATGATGTCGGCTCGCTTGCCGGGCACCAGCGAGCCGACGCTGCCGTCGATGCCCATCGAGCGCGCGCCGTCGATCGTCGCGAGCTCGAGCACTCGACGCGCCGTCAGCGCGAATTCGTTGCGCGCGCGGCCGTTCTCGATGTTCTGAATCGCCTTCATGATCGCGAACATATCGGCGTTGCCCGAGAGGGTCGTCGTGTCGACAGACAACCCCACGGTCACGCCGGCGGCGACGAGCTCGGCGGCGATCGGAAAGCCGAAGCCGATGCGCAGCTCGGAGTACGGCGACACGCTGACGTTGACGCGGTTGTCGGCGAGCGCGCGAATCTCCTCGGGCGTGCACCAGACGGCGTGAATGACTTGCATGCCGGGCGCAAGGAGCTCGCGGTCCGCGAGCTGCTGGATGACGCCGCCGCCGCTGTTGTTCGCGTGCACGGAGATCGGTAAGCCAAGCTCCTTCGCGACCTCGTAATCGCGCAAAGTTGCGGCGGACGCCGCTCCGCGCCACGCGAGCCCGAGCGTCAGCAAGCCGCCGTTCGCGTGGCCGCTCCAGCGCTCCTCGAGCCGCGCGAGGTCGCGAAGGTCGATGCTCGCGTCGTTGCTCGCGCCCGTCGGCGAGCCATACGAGAATCGCGCTCGGATGCCGGTTTCCTCGAGCGCGCGCAACGCCGCTTCCGCATAGTCGGGACCGCGAACGTTGTGGCACCAGTCGTGCAGAAACGTGACGCCCGAATGAATCGCCTCCGCAGCCGCCAGCCTTCCGGCGGCATACATGTCGTCCGCCGAGTAGAAAGTCCCGATGGTCCGCGACGTCGGAAAATAACCGTGCTCTTGGCGGTCGCCGGCAAGGCTGCGCAGCAACGACGTCCAAACGTGCCAATGGGTTTCGACGAAACCAGGAAGCACGAGCATCCCGCTGCCGTCGATGATCTGCGCGCCGGGGGCTGTGAGCCCGCGGCCTACGGCAGCGATCGCGCCGGACCGCACGTGCACGTCTGCGCCGGCGAGGTCGCCGGCCGCGTCCATCGTCAAGACGTAAGCATTGCGGATCAGAAGCTCGCTGCGGTCGATCATCGTGTCAGCCGCCTGTTGTCCGAAGCTCGGCCGCAACGGCACGGCGCTCGAGGCCCCCGCGGCGAGCATGCTGCCGAGGACCGCGCGCCGGTTCCATCGCGTCGCGTTCACTTGGGCCTGAGGAATGCCTTCATGAAATCGTCGACGACGGCGGCAGCAAACTGTGCGATTTCCTCGGCCGACAGCTCGCCGCGCACTGCGCATTGCCGCTCGAGCGTGATGCGCCAGCACAGGAGACTCGCGAAGTGGCGCGCGAGCTTCGGAATATCGAAATCGCTCTGGTGCGCGTGCGTCTCGAAGACGTTCTCGAGCACCGTGTACGCTTGCGCAGCGCCGATCTTGTAGTAGTGCTGGCCGACTTCAGGAGAACGTGTCGCCTCGTCGAAAATCAGCCGGCGCAGCGCCTGTGTACGATCCGTCGTGATGATGCCAAGAATCGTCTCTGCGACCATCACGAGCGCGGCGCGCAGCTCCATGACGCGCAGCGTCGCGTCGAGCCGGTGCAGGCTGCGACGGTACTCGATCAGCTCGCGGCCGATGACGGCCTCGAATAGCTGTTGCTTGCTGCTGAAGTAACGGTAGATCGACTCCTTCGAAATGCCCGAGCTGCGCGCCATTGCATTGATGCTTGCGCCGCGATAGCCGTGCTGTAGAAAGTACTCCGTCGCAACGTCGAGCACCTCCTGCTCCTTGGCCTTCGGCTTCAGACGTCCCTCATCGAGCACTCGGACGAGACTCGCGACGCCGCTCAGGGCGCCTCCGCGTTCTCCGCTTTCAGCGCGGCGACGCAGAGCTTCCTTGCCATCCGGGTCTACTACTGAACTCATCTTCACTCCACTCCTTCGGAACCTCTAGACGAGCATGCACACAGACTTCAGCTCGGTGTACATCTCGATGCCGACACGACCGTGCTCTCGGCCAATTCCTGAATGCTTGAAACCGCCGAACGGCATGTTCGCATCGACGGGCCCATGCGTGTTGACCCAAACCGTGCCGGCTCTGATCTTCGGCACGAGCCGGTGCACGGCTTTGAGGTCGTTCGACCAGATGCTGGCGCTCAAGCCGTAAGGCGTATCGTTGGCGAGCGCGGCGACCTCGTCGAGATCGTCGAAGCGCTGCGCGACGAGCACGGGACCGAAGATCTCTTCCTGAACGACGCGCATCGAGCGATTGACGTCCGCCATGACGGTGGGTTTCACGTAGAAGCCCGGATGCGACGGTGAGTCGCCGCCGGCGACGAGGGCCGCGCCTTCGTCGCGTCCGGATTGGATGTAGCTCATGACGCGCTCCTGCTGCTCGCGCGACACGAGCGGACCCATCTGCGTGGCCGGGTCCAGCCCCGGCCCGAGCCGGATCGACTGCGCGGCGCCGCCGACGCCTTCGACGACGCGATCGAAGATCTTGCGATGCACGTAGAGGCGTGAGCCGGCCGCACAGACTTGGCCGGCGTTGAAGAAGATTGCGCCAGCGGCGCCGCCGATCACGGTATCGACGTCGGCATCCGGCAGCACGATGACAGGCGACTTGCCGCCGAGCTCGAGCGACACGCGCTTCAGCGTATCCGTGGCCGCTTTGTTTATGGTCTTGCCGACGAGCGTCGAGCCCGTGAACGCGATCTTGTCGACGCCGGGATGCGTGACGAGCGCGGCGCCGACGTTCTCGCCGTAGCCCGTGAGAATGTTCACGACGCCGGGCGGAAAACCCGCCTCGCCGATGAGGTCGCCGAGCCGCAGCGCCGTCAACGGCGTTTGTTCCGCCGGTTTCAGGATGCACGTGCACCCAGCCGCGAGCGCCGGGCCGAGCTTCCACGCGGCCATCACGAGCGGAAAATTCCACGGAATGATCTGCGCCACGACCCCGACGGGCTCGCGCCGCGTGTAAGCGTTGATTCGGCCGCCCTTGAGCCCGCCGACCGAGACGTCGATCGTCGAGCCTTCGATCTTCGTGGCCCACCCGGCCATGTATCGAAAGTAATTGCGCGCACCGGGCACGTCTACGATGCTGGCCATCTGCTTCGTCTTGCCGTTGTCGATGCTCTCGAGCTCGGCGAGCTCGTCGGCGGTCTTGTCGATGAGCTCGGCGAGCCGCCAGATCAGCGCCTCGCGCTGCGCCGGGAGCATCGTCGACCACGGCCCGCGCTCGAACGCCGTGCGCGCCGCCGCAACGGCCTTGTCGACGTCGGCTCGGCTCGCATTGGCGACGGAAGCAATCTCGTCACCGGTTGCGGGATCGATCACCGGGATTCGATCCTGCGCCGCGGGCTCCACCCACTCGCCGCCGATCAGCAATCTTGCGGGCCGCCGCAGAAAGGCTGCGACGCCGGCCGATGGCGCTGGCTGAGCAGCGATCGCGACGCTCATGGAAATTCCCCGCTCCGGTTGTTATGCGATGTACCGATCGCTTCCGAGTGTAGAACCCGGCTCGACGTGGCCGCAAGGCGCGCGCCTAGGCCGCGACCGTGAGGAAGCCCTGAAGTTTCATCAAGCCCCGAGCTTGAGCAAATCGATGGCGTTGCGCTTCAAAATCAGCGGCCGCACGTCGTCGCGAATGTCGATCTTCGCGAAATCGGCCAGCCAGCGCTCGGGCGTGATCAACGGATAATCCGTGCCGAACAGCATTTTGCGTTTGAGCTGAGTGTTCGCGTACTGCACGAGCTGCGGCGGAAAATATTTCGGCGACCAGCCCGACAGATCGATGTAGACCTGCGGCTTGTGCAACGCGATCGACAGCGCTTCGTCCTGCCAAGGCCATGACGGATGCGCGAGGATGATCGGCATCGTCGGAAAATCCACTGCGACGTCGTCGACGTGCATCGGATTGCCATACTTCAGCCTGATACCGCCACCACCAGGCATGCCGGTACCCATTCCCGAGTGGCCCGTATGGAACAACGCAGGCAGCTCGTGCTCGGCGATGACCTCGTAGAGCGGGTACGTCGCACGATCGTCGGGAAAGAACTCCTGGAACTGCGGATGGAACTTGAAGCCCTTGACGCCGTAGTGCTCGATCAGGCGCCGCGCTTCTCGCACGCCTGCGGCGCCGCTCGCGGGGTCGATGCTCGCAAACGGAATCATGACGTCCGAGTTTTCGGCGGCGAGCTCAGCGACTTCCTCGTTCGATACGGGCTTGATGCCGCGCGCGCGCAAGCCGTCGACGGAGAAGATGACGCAGGCCATCTTTCGCTCGCGATAGTAGGCGGCGATCTGCGGGATCGTCGGCTGCGACTCGTGAGAGTGCTTGAAGTATTTCTGAGCGGCTTCCTGGAAGATCGTCGGCGGCTGCGGATCGCGCACCGAGATTTCGGCATGCGTGTGCACGTCGATTGCGACGAGCTCCTCGACGTTCATTTTGTTCGCGGGCTTACTCGCGCTCAAACGAGCATCCCCGAAACCTTGGCGCGCGCCTCGTCCGCTTTGCGGACCATCTCGTCGAGGTCGACGGGCTCGGGCACGTCGACGCCGCGTTTGACGGCGGGACGCGTGCCGATCGCCTCGAGCCAACGAGTCAAATGCGGCAAGCCGTCGAGCATGACGCCCGACCACTCGTAGCCGCGCACCCAAGCCCAGCTCGCGATGTCGGCAATCGAATAGTCGCCGGCGAGGAATTCGTGATCTGAAAGCTGCGTGTCGAGCACCTCGAATAAGCGGCGAACCTCGCGCTGATAACGGTCGATCGCATACGGGATGCGCTCGGGCGCGTAACGGTAGAAGACGTTCGCCTGCCCCATCATCGGCCCTATGCCGCCCATCTGGAACATCAGCCATTGGATCACGAGCGAACGGCTTTTGACGTCGGCCGGCAAGAGCTTCCCGGCCTTCTCGGCGAGATAGATCATCAGCGCGCCCGACTCGAATACCGCGAAGCCGCCATTGCCGTGATCGACGATCGTCGGAATGCGGCCGTTCGGATTGATCTTGAGATACCAAGGCTCTTTCTGCTCGCGCTTCTCAAAATCGATGCGGCGAACCTTGTAGGGAATCGCGAGCTCCTCGAGCGTGATGGAAGCCTTCCACCCGTTCGGCGTCGCGGCCGTGAACAACTCGATCATCGTCAATCCTTTCGGTAGGCGCGGAATGATAACGCGGAACGCTCAAGCACCGCGCAACGTGGCGACCGGCGAGTGGTTGATGACGGAGCGCACGGCGAGCGTGCCGCTGACCCCGACGACGAGCGCTCCAGCAACGAGCCCGCCGAGCCACAAAGCGAGACCCGGCACGAAATCGAGCTGAAAGAGCCGCGTCGCAATGACATAGCCGATGATGGCAGCGCCGACGGCCGCGAGCGTGCCGGCCAGCAAGCCGAGCGCCGTGAACTCCGCGGCCACGCCTTGAAGCACGACGCTGCGTCGCGCGCCGAGCGTGCGCAGCACGGCGCTTTCGAACATGCGCTCGTCGCGCGTCGACTGAATCGCGGCGAGCAGCACCATGACACCCGCCGCGAGCGTGAACAGGAAGACGTACTGCACGGCGAGCGCCGCACGGTCCATCGATCTGCGCACCTGCTCGAGCACGGCGCCGATGTCGAGCACCGAGACGCTCGGGAACCGTCGCACCAGATCGACTGTCACGCCGCGCTGCTCGGGCGTGACGTACACGCTCGTGATGTAGGTGTGCGCGAAGCCTTCGATGGCCCCCGGCGACAGGACCATGAAGAAATTCGGCCGGAACGACTCCCACTGCACGCGGCGTGTGCTCGTCAGCCGCACCGTGAGACTGTCGCCGCCGATCGCGTACGTAATCTCATCTCCGAGCTTCAGGCCGATGGCGGCCCGCAGCTCCTCTTCGAGGGAGATCTGCGGGACTTCGGCGCCCTCGTCCCACCAGTCGCCCGACGCCAGCTCGTTGTCCGCGGGTAGCGCGGCGGACCAGGTCAAGTTCGCCTCGTCGTCCAGCTCGTCGCGGCCGCGCGGGGTCGCGGCGGGGTAGTCGTCGACGGGCATACCGTTGATGTGGCTCATGCGCGCCCGCACGAGCGGCGTGAACGGCGACTCCGGGAGGCCCGTCCCGACCAGCATGGCGCGCAACGCCTCGCGCTCGGTGGGCTGAATATTAATGAGAAAGTGATTCGGCGCCCCCGCCGGCAGCGTCGCTTGCCATTCCGTCATGAGCTCGGTGCGCACGGACGTCAACAGCAACAGCACCATGAGTCCGATGCCGAACGCGACGACCTGGACGCTGCTCTCCCGCCCACGGCGCGCGACGTTCGCGATGCCGTAGCGCCACGCGACGCCGACGCCACCACGCAGGCGCTGCAAAGCGAGCACCAACAGCCGTCCCGCGAAGTACAGCACGAAGAACGAAGCGACGGCTCCGCCGAGCAAATAGGCGATCAGCTCGAGGTCACCGAACAGCACATACAGCAGCGCCGTGACGGCCGCCGCCGCAACGCCATAGATCGTGGTGTAGCGCAGCTCCGGCGGACCGACGTCGTTGCGCAGCACGCGAGCCGGCGGAACCCCGCCGAGCTGTAACAGCGGCGGCAATGCGCAGCCGATGGCGACGGCCAAGGCCGTCACGGGCCCGAGCACGGCACCTTGCAAGCTCGGTGGCGGCAACTGTGCCTCGATGAAGTCCGCGAGCAGCGCCGTGAGGCCGAATTGCGCGACGTAGCCGATGGCGCAGCCGAGCACGCCGGCCGCGACAACGAGAATCAGAAGCTGGATGAGGTTCAACCGCAGCACCTCGCGATGGCGCGCGCCGAGGCACTTCATTAGAGCCACGCTATCGAGCCGCCGGGCGACGAACCGCCGCGCGGACATAGCGACCGCGACGCCTCCGAGCAGGACGCTGATGAGCGCGGCGAGCACGAGAAATCGCTCCGCGTTCGCCACGGCCGCACCGACCTCCGGCCGGCCGTCGCGAAAATCCTCGAGCTCATCCTGCGGCCGCAAGAGCGGCGTCAACTCCTCACGAAACTCCTCGACCGCCGCCGTGTCGCCGGCGTAGAGGCCGACGTGCTCGACGATGCTGCCGGGTGCGAGCAATCCCGATGCAAGGACGTCGTCATAATTCAGTAGCACGGTGGGCGCGAGCTCCATGAGGCGCCAACCCTCGTCTGGGCGAAACTCGAGCGTTCGAGCGATGCGCAGGCGCAGCCTTCCCACCTCGAGCTCGTCGCCGACGACGGCGCCGAGCCGCGCCATGAGGCTCGGCTCGGCCCAGACCTCTCCGAGTGCGGGAATACTCGTCGCGTCCTGCGGCTCCCCGGCAAGGCGGTCGGCGACCCGCACGACGCCGCGCAGCGGATAGCCGCTGGTCACGCCTCGTACGTCGGCCAGCGAGGTCACGTCGCCAACGGCGACGACGCTGCGGAAAAACACGACGTCCGCCGTGGCGAGCCCGTGCCGCGCTGCGACATCGCCAATGGCGGGTGGCAACGGATCGATGGACTCGACACGCAAGTCCGCGGCGAGCGCCTCGCCGGCTTGCTGCGATACGGCGGCGCGTACGCGGTCCGTGAAAAACGTGACGGCGCTCATCGCGGACACTGCCACCACGAGAGCCGCCAGCAAGACGAGCACCTCGCCGGACTTCCAGTCGCGGGCCAGTAAGCGGCCGGCGAGCCGCCAAGGGGTCTTGATCACATGAGCTCCGTTCTCGGGCGCTTGGCATAGCTCCGCGAGTACACGATACTGGGGCGGCACTGGAGCGGCAAACGAGGCGGCTGCATTCCGTTCCGCCGATGCTCCGTGAGACCGGCATGCGCCAGATGACCGACAGTGACGACGGTTCCGCGCCGGCCGCGCACCTGAGCCCGAAGGCTGTCCTTCGGCACAATTACCTATTTCGCAGCTTGTCGGACGCGACGCTCGACGGACTGGCGGCGCTCTCGGCCAAGCGCACGTATTACAAGGCCAGCGTGATCTTCTCGCAGGGCGACGCCGGCGACGCGCTGTTCGGCGTCGCATCCGGCCGCGTGCGAATCAGCGCGAGCGCTTCGGGCGGCCGCGAGGTGTTCCTCAATATCATGGAGCCGGGCGACACGTTCGGCGAGATTGCGGTCATGGACGGCTTACCGCGCACCGCGAACGCGGTGGCGATCGACACCTCTACGTTGATCGTCATTCAACGGTCGGATTTCCTGCCGTTTCTCCAGCGCGAGCCGCGTTTGGCGATCCACTTGCTGAAGCTGATGTGCGAGCGGCTGCGCTGGACGAGCGAGCTCGTCGAAGAATCCGCTTTCATGGATGGGCCCGCGCGTCTCGCGAAACGGCTGCTGATCCTCGCGTCGTTGCACGGCCGCGCGGCCCGTGTCGGACATCTCGAGCTGCGGATCTCGCAGGCCGAGCTAGCGCGCTTCCTCGGCGTCTCGCGCCAAATCGTCAATCAACACTTGAGCGATTGGCGCCGGCTCGGCTGGATCGAGCTCGGCCGCACGCAAATCGTCATCCGAAACGCCGATGCATTGCGGACGATGATTGCCGAAGCCGCGAAAGTCTAGGTCCGACTCAGCAGGGAATTTGGATCCAGCGGCCGAGATAATAGAACCAGCACGTCCCCGTCACGGGCTGCGTCGTCTCGAGACTCGGCTCGTCGGCGTCGGTCGGGAACGGGCTGGCGTTCAACGTCAGGACCGGGACCAACAACAACCCGGCTAGAAACGTGCGAAGTCTCTTCATGTCGGCGTGCTCCTCGGCTTGGTGGAACTGAGGGTGCAATCGCACCTCGCAGCAAGCGTCGCAGCTCCAGGCGCCGCCGTCTGTCAGCTAATTGACAGAAGTCGAGATTCTTTTCTTTTTCACGAGAAGTGTCCGGTACCTGACAGACGCGCCGCGCCGCCTCTGCTACAGATCAGCGTTGCTGATCGTCAAACAAGAGAGGCAGCCGTCATGGCGGTATCAAAGGACGTACTGCGGCTAGTGCGCACGGTGGAGCGCTTGCCGAGCGAGGATCAGGACAAGATTTTGCGGATGGTCGATCTGCTGACGTTGGTGCCTCTGCAGGTGCAAAACCGGACCCAGCGCATGCTGCGAGAGTTGCTCGAGCGGCAGCCCGACACCAAGCGCGAGTGTGTGGACGGCGTCGACGACGTGCTCGCGTACCTCGAGCGCAATGCGGCGGCGGACGCGCGAAGCCAAGACTCCTCGGTTCCCCTCGAGCTCGGAGCTTTGTCCAAAATGCGGCCGTCTTGAGCCGCGTTACTTGGTCGTGACGTGCACGGCGCCGGTCCACGCCGCGGGCGGGCTCCGCTGCATGACCGGAACCAGCGCGTCGTAGTAACGGCTCGGGCCGTCGTCGGGAAACCGGCGCGACAGCGCGGCGAATCCATCGCATGCAGCTTGCCAGTCGCCGCGCCGGAACGCGCCCAGCGTTGCGGCGAATGCCGCGAGGCCGTGCTCGTCGAGGCTGCATCCGGCGTCCGTCGGCTCGAAGACGCGCACGGGAAGCCGCTTGCCGCGCAACACAAACGTGCCGACGTCGCGCGCGGGCAGCTCGACGTCCGCCAGCGTAGCCGCCGAAATGAGCACGCGCGTTCCGAGAAGCTGGTTCAAGCCTTGAATGCGCGACGCCGTGTTCACGATATCGCCGACCACGCGGTACTCGTAGCGCTGCTCCGCGCCGATGCTGCCGAGCAGCAGCTCTCCCGACTCGAGCCCGACCCTCGTCGGTAAGGGCGAGTCGGCGTGAGCGCGGTTGAACTCTGCGACGGCGTCGAGGATCGCAAGCGACGCGTGCGCCGCCCGTGACCGCGCACCGGCGTCGGGCCGACCACTGGCCCAGACGGCCACCATCGAATCGCCGGCCGTGTCGGAGATCTCGCCGGCGTGCGCCTGCACTACGCGAAAGATCGATTGGTAATAGTCATCGACGAGCGCCGCAAGCTCGGCAGGCCGCAAGCTTTCGGCGACGGACGTGTAGCGCTCGGCATCGGTTACGAGGCACGTGCCGTGCAGCAGCTGCCGATCCGAGCCCGGTGCCAGGGTTTGCTCCGTGAGCTTGCGAGCGAGCGATCGTGGGACGTAGTAGCCGAGCGCCGTGCGCACGCGTTCGCGCTGCTGCGCGAGCTCGCGGTAGTTCCACCATAACGCCGCACCGAAGCTCGCCGGCAATTGCACGAGGAGCGGTACGACGAGCGGCAGCCAGAGATGATTGCTCGTGAACTGCCAGTACGCGACTCCGAAATAGAGTGCGCCGCCGAGCGCGGCGACCCCGCCGGCATGCAGCATCGTCGGGCGCGCGACGAGCGTGCCGAACGCGATGCCGAGCACGACGACGAGCGCGCCGTGCAGCGGCAGCGGTAGCGGCGTCAGTGCCCGCTGCTCGAGCAAGTTCGCCACGGCTGTCGCTGCGAGCTCGACACCGCTCAAGTTGACTCCCGTGCTTTGTGAGAAGACCGAGATGAAATCGTCCTGTTGCTCCGGCTGGCGCGGCTCGGAAAGGCCCACGACGACGAGATTGCCTCCGATGCCGACGTCGCCGGAGCCGTCGAGCGCGCGGTCGTAGGGCAGCGTGGGAACGCTGCGGGCAGGTCCGTAGAAATTTAGAAAGCGGCTGTGTGGGCCCGCATAGAGATCGATCAGCACTTCCAGCGCCGAAGCGACCGAGGCCGAGTAATCCCCTTGCTCGAGCGCGCGGCGAGCCGCGGTGGCGAGACCGTCGTCGCCCTGAAAGGCCCCGCGAATCGCGGCAATCGTGGCTTCGAGGTTTCGCTGCTGTTGCACGGCGGCGCGCGTCTGCGGCCACGGCGCAGTCAGGCCCGGCCGCGCGACCTCGAGGAGCTGCAGCAGCTCACTGTAGTACGGCAGAAGGTACGCTTGCAGCGCCACGACAGGAAGCGACGGCGTGTCGTCACCGCCCCTGCCGAACGTCCAAAACTGACCGACGCTGATCGGCACGGTCGGCAAGACGAACGGCGCCGAGCCGAGCGCGGCAGCCTTCAGGTCGGGCAGCGGCGGCCTGCGCGTCTCGACCCACGCCTCGGCACCGCCGCCAAGCGGCACGACCTCGCTTTGCGTCCACTCGAGCAGCACGACGTTGCCGGCCCGCTCTATCGAGGCCGCAAAGAGGCCGTCGCCGACGCCGGGCCGCGGCTCGTGAAACGTCAAATCGAATGCGACCGCGCGCGCGCCGGCCGCGGTGAGCCGCTCGAGCAATTGCGCGTGCAGGTCGCGGGGCCAAGTATCGAGCTCCGTCGTTTGGCCGACGGCGCTCGCCGCGTCGCGCGAGACGCCGATGACGACGACTTGCGGCGGGGGGCGCGCGGGCCCGCGGACAGTAAACAGCAACTTGAGCCCGAGGGTCTCCTCGAGCCTCGACGTGACCGGCAGCAAGCTCGCAAGCAGGCCTGCAATACCGAGCACGGCGCCGAGCATGAGCACGCGCCGTGTTGCGACGACGGGTCGGGAGACCGCTTGCATTTCGTGGTTAAGCTCGTTGCGCTCTTGACACATCACCGGAGTAGTCTGATTGTTAGATTTGCACAAGAGCTGCCGGCCCACGAGCCAGCAGGGTTTGCGAGCCGTCGCGTCGCACTCGCGCAACATTAAGGTTTTCGATGGCTCGTACGCCACCGCAAATGCAGCCGTGCCGCTGCCCGCGCCGTCGGCGGGCCCGGTCGATCCCAGTCCACCGCACCGCCGCCATCGTTGGCCTCCTGAGCCTGTGGCCTCTCTCGAACGCCCAAGCCGCGCGTAGCTGCGACGAATGGTCGGCCGAGGTCAGCTCCGTCGAAGGGCACGTCCAGGTGCGGCGCACGGCAACCTCGACATGGGTGCCGCTCTCAGCCGGAGAGCGCGTATGTACCGACGATTCCGTTCGGGTAGAAAGCTCGTCCCGAGCGATGTTGGTTCTGCCGGACGGCGGAGGGCCGTTGCGCCTCGACGAGCACTCCGTCCTGAACCTCTCCGAGCCGCCGTCGGGCGTCGGATCGTTGCTCGAGCTGTTGCGCGGCATCATTCACGTCATCAGCCGCGACCCTCGGTCGTTGAGCTTCAGAACCCCGTACGCGAATGCCGGCATCGAAGGAACCGAGTTCGATATTCGCGTCGACGCGGACGAGCGGTTCACGGAAATCGTCGTGCTCGAGGGCGAGGTCGTCGTGGCTACGCCGAGCGGCGAGCTCCAAGTGCCGAGCGACCATGTCGCGGTCGCTCGCGACGGCCAAGCGCCGACGGCGACGGCTATCGATCAGCCGATCGAGCGCATGCGTTGGGCGAGCCACTACCCGCCGATCATCGACGGGCCGCTGCCGGGTCCCGACCAGCAGCCGCTGCCCTCGCAGCAGGCCGACGCCGACTTCTATGCCTACCGGGCCGCCGCGCGCCTCGCGACTGCGCGGCTTGCAGGCGCCGAAGCCGACATCGCAACCGCCGTGCAGCTCAGCGCAGGAAACGCGGCCGCACTCTCCCTCGATGCACTCTTGTCGCTGGCGCGCGCGGACCGCGGCGCGGCGCGCGAGAGCCTCAGAGAAGCGCTGGCCGCCGATCCGATGTCGGTCGTCGCGCGGTTGGCGCTGTCCCACGTCGAGCAGAGCGAAGGCTCGCTCGCAGCTGCCGAGCGAGTCGTTCGCGAGGCGCTCGCGGTCGAGCCCGACAATGCGATCGCGGCAACGCGGCTGGCCGAGCTGGCGCTCGCGCAAGACGATACGCGCACAGCCATCGCCAGCGCGACGCGCGCACGTGCTCTGGCCCCCGGCGAGAGCACGCCGCTCGTCGTGCTGGGTTTCGCGAGCTTGCGCGCCTTCGATACGGCCGCCGCCGAGAGCGCATTCGCCGAAGCCACCGAGCTCGAGCCCGACGCGCCGCTGCCATGGCTCGGCCTGGGTCTCACTTCGATTCGGCACGGCGACTTCGCCGCCGGCCGGCGCTACCTCGAGCTGGCTGTCGCTCTGGATCCCGCCAACACGCTGACGCGCAGCCACATGGCCAGCGTCTATGGCGCGGAGCATCGCGGCGACCTGACAGCGAGCCAGCTCGATCTGGCAAAACAGCTCGACCCCTTCGATCCGACGCCATGGCTGTACTCGTCCCTGCAAAAGCTGCGGACCAACCGCCCCATCGAGGCCCTGCAGGACCTTCGGCTCGCCACGCGCAAGAACGGCGACCGGCCGATTCATCGCTCGCGCTTGTCGCTCGACGAGGACATCGCGACGCGCAGCGCGGGGCTCGCCCGTATGCACGCCGAGGTCGGTTCTGGGCAGCTCGCGCTGCTCGATGCGTGGCACACTCTCGGCGCCGATCCGGCCGACTTCACCGGGCACCGGCTGCTCTCGGACAGCTACGCGATGGAGCCTCGCCACGAGATCGCTCGCGTCAGCGAGCTGCTCGTCTCGCAGCTGCTGCAGCCGGCCAACGTCACACCGCTCAAGCCACAGCTCGGGCAACAGAATCTCGTTATCGCGCAACGAATGGGGCCAAGCTCCCCGTCGTTCGACGAGCTCGACTCGCCCGTCGTCGCGAACGGCTTGAAGCTCAGAGCGTCGGGCGCGGCGGGCGGCAACGGTACGGATGGCCACGATGTCTCGGTGGCGGGCCTTCGAGGCAAAGTGTCCTACAGCGCAGGTCACTACCGGTTTTCGACGGATGGCTTCCGCGAGAACAATGACTTCGAGCAGGAGGTAGCGAACGCGTTCATTCAGTATCGACCGACGCACGACACGAACCTTCAAGCCGAGCTGCGCTCCGCGCGCACGGATCACGGCGACCTGACGGCGTACTTCAATCGCGGGCTCTACTCCTCGCTTGTGAGATTCGAGGAGGACGTGGACTCGCTACGGCTCGGCGCACAGCATCGACTGAAGCCGAATCACACGCTGCTCGGCTCCCTGATCTACCAGGACGGTATCGCCGGCCTGAGATCGGGTGCATTCACGATTCGAAGCGATCTGCGCGACTATCAGGTCGATGTGCAGCACATCTATGACGGCGGCCACCTGAGCGTCCAAAGCGGCTTCCTGGCCGCTCAGCAAAGCGTGAACGAAGACACGACCTTCGATCCGGCCGTGTTCACCGACGAGCGAACCAACCGGCAACTCGGCCTCTATACGTATGCCCACTTCCACTTGCTGCCGAGTCTCACGCTCACGGCCGGCGTCAGCTTCGACGGCATCGAGAACCGCTCTGGCGACGAGCAAGCGACCAATCCGAAGATCGGCCTGACATGGCGCCCGACGTCAAACACGACCGTGCGTGCGGCGGCATTCGAAACGCTTTTCGGCAGCCTGACGACCTCAACGCAGAATGCGCAGCCCCATCTCGAGCCCGTGCAAGTCGCAGGCTTCACGCAGCTTCTGTTTGGCGGAATCGCCGACCGTGCAACCGTGCAAGGGCTTGCGATCGAGCACGAGTTGTCGCCGACTCTCTTCGTCGGCTATCAAGCGGAGGCGAGGGAGACGGATCGGCCCGCGATCGCCCTGACCGGGGAGACTGTCGTAGTCACGCTTCGCGAGCGCGCACAGAAAGCCTACCTGTACTGGATGCCACGCGATCAGCTGAGCATCACGACGCGTTACGAGCACGGCCGCTACGCCAGCGACCCCATCGAATTGTTCGGCTACTCTCATATGAAGACGGAACGGATGCCGTTGGAGATCCGCTACTTCGCGCCAGGCGGGTTCACGATCGGCGGCCGCGCGTCGTATGTGCAGCAGAGCGGCGAGTTCCAGAGCGCCGTGCGGCAAGCGCCCTTCGATGCGCCGCTCGCATACGGAGAGGATCGCTTCTTCGTGCTGGACGCGTTCGTCGGGTATCGCTTGCCGAATCGGCGCGGCTTTTTGTCGTTGAACGCGGACAACGTGCTTGACGAAAGCTTCCAGTTCCAAGACGTCGATCCGACCAACCCCAGCCTATTTCCCGAACGTCTCATATCGCTGCGCTTCACGCTTGCGTTCCAATGAGCGGGAAAGCGATCCCAAAACCGCGTCAGATGCCTTGCCAGGCTCTACAATTTCTCGGAGCTTCGTTATTCCGAATAAGAACCAAAACGAGGGAGTCGGTCCGATGCCTCACGCACCATCGACGGACGCCGACGCTCGCTCCGAGATTGCCGCCCTGCTCCACGAGCAGTTCGCGAGGTTGACGCGGCGACTTCGTACCCTCGAGCTCCCTCCCGGCATGACGCCGGAACGCTTGAGCGCTCTGTCGGTCATCGACAAGCGCGGCCCGATCTCCGTTACTGCTTTGGCCGATACCGAGATGGTGCGCCCCGCGACGATGTCGCGAATGATCACGGCCCTCGTCGAAGACGGTCTCGTCAAACGCACCGATGACAAGAACGACGGCCGCGGAGTGCTGATCAGCGCCACGCCGAAAGGCCGCCGCCTCTATCAGCGCGCGCAAGATCAGCGGCTCAGCCGCTTCGCCGAGATTCTGGAGTCCTTGAGCGACGAGCAGGTGGTCGCGATGCGCAACTTGTCAGAGGCGCTCGATCGGCTGACGGTGTTGCTGCAGAAGTAGCGGCGTATCGGCCGCGACATCGTCGGCGACGATGGATCGCGTTGGCGCACGACGATTGTGTCGAACGGCTAACTATTTGTGGCGCTCGCGCTGCCGACAGACGTCACGCTTCTCGGCGTCGCAGGCCGTTCACCAGCGCACTCCAAGCGAGACGCAACTCACACGTGTGCCCTCTTACGCGCGTTACAGTAAGGCCATGCCAAGGCGCCAGAGAACCTCGTGAGCGACACGCTGCTCAGCAAGACCATCGCGAGCACCGCGACGCTCAAGATCGCTAGCATCCCTTGGCTCGACCTGTTCTACACGCCGCTCGAGGAGCGTTTCGAGCGAATTACGCGCATCGCGCGTCGCGCACTTCATGCGCCCGTCGCAGCGATCTCGTTGCTCAACGAGGACAAGCAGTGGTTCAAGTCCGCCGCGGGCTGGGGAATTTCCGAGCTGCCGCGCGACCAGGCAATTTGCAAGCTCACTGTAGACGCAAACCAAATCGTCATGATCGGCGACACGCTGGCCGATCCGCGAGTTGCGAAACTGCCGATCGTGACGGCGCCACCGCGGTTCCGCGCTTACGCGGGCCACCCGCTCGCCGACGAGCAAGGCGCATGCGTCGGAACGTTCTGCGTGCTCGATCTGAAACCGCGTGAATTCACTCCCGTCGACCGGCAAGCGCTAGCGGACCTCGCCGCTCTCGTGCAGCGCGAGTTGTTCTCCGATCAAATCACGAACGCCAACGTAGCTTTGACATCGAAGCTCGGCATGGCGCGCCGCGAGGCGCTCATGGATCCGTTGACGCATTTGTGGAATCGCCGCGGAGCTGCCGTGCTTCTCAAGGACGCGTTCGCAAGGGCGGATCAAGGAAAAACGCCTCTCGCCCTCGCGCTGCTCGATCTCGACAACTTCAAGCGCATCAACGACACGCGCGGTCATCAGACGGGCGACGAGGTGCTGCGTCGCGTTGCGAGTCGTCTCTTGAGCAGCGTTCGCGGCGACGACGCGATCTGCCGGCTCGGCGGCGACGAGTTCCTCGTGCTGATGGCCGACACAGACGCTACGATCGCGAGCCGTGTCGCTGAGCGCATTCGGCATGCGATCACGAGCACGCCTATCCCTACGCGTGACGGCGCAATGTCGGTCAGCGTCAGCGTGGGCTGCACGGTCCGCGAGCCGCGCGACACGGCGGCCGTCGACGCTTTGCTCGAGCGCGCCGACCAGGCCCTGATGCAGTCGAAGGCTGACGGCCGCAACCGCGTGCGAATGACGAGCTGACCTTTCATTGCGGTATCATCCTCGACGGCGCGGGTTACCGCCGCCGATCGAAAATAAACGAGGAAATACCGTGGCGAAATCAGTCGATGACAACTCGACGGCCTCCGTCGACCGTCGCAAGTTCCTCAAAGGCGCCGCTGCCGGCGCCGCGGGTGCAGCCGGCGCGATCGTCGGCGGCACAAGCTCCGCGCAGCAAAACGCGCCGGCGAGCACGCGCTCGGGCGTGGCGCGGCCCACGGAAGCCGATGGGCGCGCTGATTTCGTGCCCCCCGAGCCTCCCGCCGGCGCGGGGTTCATTCAACATCCCGCGTCGGACTACATGGTCGACGTGCTGAAAACGCTCGACTTCGACTACGTTGCCGTGAACCCCGGCTCCGCGTTCGAGGGATTGCACGAGTCGCTCATCAATCACGGCGGCAACCGCAAGCCCGAGATCCTGACGGTCCTACATGAGGAGGCCGGCGCCGCGATCGCCCACGGCTATGCAAAAGCGGCCGGCAAACCGATGATGACGTTGATGCACGGCACCGTGGGGCTGCTGCACGCCTCGATGGGGCTTTTCCAAGCGTGGTGCGATCGCGTTCCCGTGTTCGCGATCGTCGGCCACGCGCGCAACCCGACGAGTGTCGTGAATCGCCCGCACAGCGCGCAAGACATGGGCGCGATCGTCCGCGACTTCATGAAGGTGGATGACGAGCCGACGAACCTCGACGTGTTCGCGAACATCGCGATGCGCGCCTACACGATCGGCCGAACGCCGCCGATGGGCCCTACGTTGCTCGTGGTCGACTCCGAGCTTCAGGAGTCCCCGATTCCCGATCCCGCCAAGCTCACGATCCCGCGACTGTCGATGCCGAGCGTCCCGCACGGCGACACAGGCGCTGTGCGCGAAGCGGCGCGGCTCCTCGCCAGCGCCGAGCGGCCGTTGATACGTACGGGCAAGCTCGCGCGCACGTCGGCCGGCTGGGACCGCCTCATCGAGCTCGCCGAGCTGCTGCAAGCGCCGGTCGACGTCGGCGGCTATGCTTCATGGCAGGACTTCCCGTCGTGGCACGCGTTGTACGGCTCGGGCGGCACCGACTATCGTCCGGACGTCATCTTGGGTCTCGAGCTCAACGATATGACGGCGTCCGTCCGCGCCGTTCGGGCTACCGGCGGCAAGACGATCAGCATTTGCGCGGAGTATCTCTCGCAGGGACACAACATCCACGACTTCGGCAGCTATTCCGAGGTCGACGTCGCGATCGCCGCCGACGGCGAGGCCACGCTGCCCGCGCTAATCAACGAGATTCGCAACCAGAGCGCGGGCAACGCCGCGCGGCTCCGCACCACGCGTGGCGAGCGGATTGCAATGGCGCACAAAGCGATTCGCGAGAGCGAGATCGACGCTGCGCGCTTCGGCTGGAACAGCAGCCCAATAAGCGTGCCGCGCATGGTCGCCGAGCTCGGCAGGCAGATTCAGAACGACGACTGGGCCATCGTCTCGGGCCACCAGTTCACGGGGCAATGGCAACGGCGCCTGCTGAATCATGACAAGTTCTATCGCTACAACGGAGATTGCGGCGGCTTCGGCATCGGCTACGACACACCCGCGTCCGTCGGCGGTGCGCTGGCGCATCGCGAGCACGGCAGGCTCTCGATCGGAATCGTCGGCGATGGCGACTTCAACTTCGTCGGCCCGGGCGCGCTCTGGACAGCGGCGCACCACAAGATTCCGCTGCTGTTGATCGTTCACAACAACCGTGCCTACCACGCGGAGGTCATGCTCGTGCAGCGCACGGCGGCGCGACGCGGCCGCGGCAACGACAACGTCGACATCGGCAACGTGATTCGCGACCCGGCGCCGGATTACGCGAAGATCGCGCAGGGCTATGGCCTGCATGCCGAAGGTCCGATCGAGGATCCCGCGGCGCTCGCCCCCGCTCTCGAGCGCGCGCTCGCGCGCGTGCGCGCCGGCGAGCCCGCGCTCCTCGACGTCGTCTCGCAACCGCGCTGAGGCTCGCGATGAAGAATCGAAAGCTCCTATGCAGCGCCTTGGCGAGCGGCGCCCTCGTCGCGATATCGCTGTCGGCTCAGCAGCAAAGCGAAGCCGTAGTCGGCGATGCTGTGCGCGGGCAACCGCTATACGCCGACACCTTCAATTGTTATGCGTGCCATGGATTCGACGCGCAGAGCGGTGAACGCCGCCTCGTCCCGCTCAACTACACGCAAGATGGCTTCATCACCTTCGTGCAGAGCTCGCCGCTGCCGAACATGCCGGCGTTTCCCGACGCCTCGGCCCAGCAGCTGGCCGATATCTACGCATACATCCGCACCATTCCCGCCGATGCGCCCGCGCTCGGCGAAGTGCCGTTGCTGCGCGACATACTCGAGCGAAGGACACGCGTCGCCGGAGAGGATCGTCGATGATTCCGCGGATATTGGCTGCGGCAATTGTCGCCGCAGTGGGATTAGCAGCCGCGGCACAATCGGCGGCGCCGTCGGCCGAAAAGCAACGAATGATCGACCTCGGCATCGAGCACGGCACCGCGCGCGCGCTTTACGATCACCTCAAAATGCAAGCGGGCGGCGGCCAGCCCTTGAACTGGCGAGCCGTGCCCGACTGGACCGGCATCTGGACACGCGAAGCAAGCCCGTTCTTCTGGGACCCCGACCAAGCGTCGCCGACGGCGCTCCCGACGGCGAAGCTGACACCCGAGCACGAGCGGCTGTTGCGCGCGAAGCTCGACAATGTTGCGAAGGGTATCGAATTCGACCCGCTCAGCAACTGCGAGCCGGCCGGCATGCCGCGCTGGATCGTCGAGCCGTTCCTGAAGGAGTTCGTCGTCACGCCGCACCAGGTGTGGCTCATCAACGAGATGCAGAACGAGATCCGCCGCATTTATATCGACGGACGGGATCACCCGAGCGACGCCGATGCGTACCCGCTCTGGGAAGGCGACTCGATCGGTTTTTGGGACGGCGACAAGCTCGTCATCCATACGAGCCAGATGCGCGCAGGGCAGTATCAACGGATCCAGCCGTTCTATACCGAACAAGTCGAGACAGTAGAGATCTGGCAAAAAACCGACGCGACGACGATCGCCGTGGACGTCTGGGCGTTCGACCCGCCGGCGCTCGTCGAGCCCTGGTACACTCAACAGGTCTACAAGAAACTCTCGAACGACGATTTGAGCCTGCGAATTAGGTACTGGCACTGCGGCGAGAATCAAAACAACGTCGTCGAGCAGACGGAGACGGGAACTTCGGATTTCTCGAACTTCACGTTCACTGAGCGAGACGACGACCAGTAAGGAGATGGCGATGACGAGAGCTCTGGCAGGCGTACTTGGGCTGGCTGTGTTGCTGGCGGCGCCGACGTTCGCTCATCACTCGGCGGTCATGTTCGATGACCAGAAAGAAGTCACCGTCACGGGAACCGTCAAGGACTTTCAATACACGAATCCGCACTCGTGGCTGCTCGTCGACGTCAAGAATGACGACGGCACGGTCACGACCTGGGGTTTCGAGGCGGAAGGCCCGAGCACGCTGACGCGCGCCGGCATCCGCAAGAGCGATTTCGCTCCCGGCACGGAAGTCACGATCACGGGCAACCCCATGCGTGACGGCCGGCCGGCGGCGGCGTGGATCCGAGCGAAACGCGGCGACGGCAAGGACTTCGACCCGCGCGCCGGTTTCGCAATCCGCTAACGCCGAGCCGCTCCGAACGACGAAGGCCCGAGACGCAGAGCGTCCCGGGCTTTTTTCTAGCTCAACGAGCAGATTCCGTTACGATGCACTCGGCGGCGTCGACGACGCGCGGCAGCACACCGAGCGAGCCGAGCGCCATGCATGCCTGACCAACGTCGCTCGCTGTGACGCCGACGCGCGCGCTCCAGCGCACGGTCTCGAGCCACTCGCCTACGTCGTCGGCGCGCAGGCCGTAACGGCCCGCGATCAACTGCGCCGCATCGGGCCGCAAACGCAATGCGCGCGCCTCTTCGAGCACGAGCGCGAGCGCGCGGCCGAGCGCCTCGCGGCGGTCACCGTCGAGCGCACGCGCCGCGCAAACGACGAACGCCGGCCACGGCGCCGTGAACTCCCCGACGCGTCGAAACTTCCCCGCATCGACGAGCGGCTTCGTCATGAGCTTCTCCCAGAAGAAGACATCGGCGCGGCCCGCGGCGAAGGCGGCGACGGCGCCGTCGAGATTGCCGACGCCGACGAACGTCAGGCTCTCGACGGACCAGCCTTGCGTGCGCGCGTGCACGACTGCCATCAGGTGCGATCCAGAGCCCGTGCGGCTGATCGCGTAACGCGCCGCGGCAAGCTCCTCTATCGTGTGGAAACGCGAAGCAGCCGGGACGTGGATGCCCCAGACGAGCGGCGAGCTCGTGTAAAGGCTGATGATGTCGAGCGGGACGCCATCGGAGATGGCCGCGACGGCGCCTTCGGTCAGGAGCAACGCCGCGTCGAGATCGCCGTCGCGCAGCGCCTTCGCCATCGCACCGGAGCCCCCGGGATAGTCGCGCCAGGCGACGTCGATGCCGAGCTGCTCGAACCGCCCCGCCTCGAGCGCCAGATGCCATGGCAGGTTGAAGTGCTCTGGGACCCCGCCGATCCTTAGCTTTATCATGATGCTATAGAGTTTTGTTAAATATCTTTATCGAAGGCGGCGGCGCACATCCCGCGGCGCCGGCGCCGCGCGCAAGCAGCGCGCTCAGGGCGTCTTGGGCGCCAGATACGCCGCGAGCGCCTCGAGATCAGGGTCGCTGATTTCCGTCTTGCGAAACGGCGGCATGACGGACACGCCCGTGCGGACGAACGCGCGCGTGAGGTCAGGGAGAAGATCCGTGCGCTGCTCGAGCGCTGCCGGCTTGGCGCCCTTGTACAGCACGTCGAGCGCTTGCGTGCCCGGGTGCCGAGGCCCGGGCGCGTGACAGGCGGCGCACCAGTACTGGAACACCTCGTTGCCGCGTGCGACAAGCGAGTCTTGCGCCTGCGCGGCGCTGCCGACCGCCGCGGCGACGCTTACGAGCCAGAACGACCTGCGCCTCATCGCGGAGCTCCTATGCACGCAGAACGGGTGCGATGACCCACGAGAACAATACTTCCGACGACGGCGCGCGCGCCGCAGCCGCCGTCAACGACTGCGCGGCGTGCCGCCGCACGCGGCCGATCGGACACTCGACGACGACGTCGGCAAGCGCGGCCGGCCACGCGGCCTCCGCCGTCGCTGCGGCCGCGGCCGACGTCAGCGACGCCGGACCTTCGAAGCGATGCGCAACGCAGCCCGCGGCCGCCGACGCGTGCTCGCCGCGGTAGACGACACGCATCCGCTGGTCCCAGGCGAGCCGCTCGAGGCAGAACATGGCGCCATGCGCAGTGAGCCCCGCGATCGCCGCCGGCTCTTGCCGCCAGCGGTGGTAAAGATCGTCGTACCAGAAGCGCGTCATGTCCCCGGCTATTGCGTGCACGGCGAGGCCGCGGGCCGCCGCGCGGTGCGCGAACTCGACGCTGGCCGGGAACCGCGTGTCGTAAAGGACCTTGTAGATCGATAGCGCCGCCGTCGGATCCGGCGTGGCCATAGCCGCTCGCGCGGCGGTGACGTGCAACGCCGAAGCGGCCAATCCGGCTTTCAAGAACTCTCGACGGCTCGTCATCTTGGCGCCTCGGAAGCGATTTCGACTGCGCCCGTATCATACCGCGCGGCTCTGCGGATCGACGACGCAGCGGCGGCGGCCGCACGCGCAGCGCTGCTACACTGAGGCGCCATGACGAGCGCGCACGATCCGGCCCGTGAGCAGGCGGCTTTTCACCGCAGCCTCGCAGCGGCGCATGTCGTCCCGCTCTGGCCGTTCTTCAAGGAGTGGTTCTCGGCCGAGCCGCGCCCGGCCGCCGTGCCGCATCTGTGGCGCTACTCAGAGCTGCGCCCCATCGTCATGGAAGCGGCCGCTGTCGTCTCGACGGCCGACGCCGAACGCCGCGTGCTCGTGCTCGAGAATCCGGGTCTCGAAGGACGCCATCTCGCGACGGACGCGTTGTACGCGGGGCTGCAGCTGATCATGCCCGCGGAGTCGGCGCGCGCGCACCGGCACACCGCCGCAGCGCTGCGTTTCATCGTCGAAGGCGAGAACACCTATACCGCCGTTGCAGGCGAGCGCTGCTACATGCGCCCCGGTGATTTCATCGTGACGCCGTCGTGGGCGTGGCACGATCACCGCAACGAGAGCCAGGAGCCGACGGTTTGGCTCGACGTGCTCGACGTGCCGCTGATTCGTTTCCTGGGGGCCGGCTTCTCGGAGCACTATCACGAGCCCGAATATCCCGTGACCGCGCCGTCCGGCGACAGCCGCCTGCGCTACGGGCGCAACCTCTTTCCGGTGGGCTTCGAGCGCGGCGCCGGCGCGTCGCCGGTGTTCGCTTATCCGTTCGATTACGCCTACGAAGCTCTCGATCACCTTCGCGAGCACAGCGCGTGGGACTCCTGCCACGGCGTCAAGATGGAATACATCGATCCAACGACGGGCGGCCCGGCGATTCCAACGTTGTCGACGTTCCTGCAGCTCGTTCCCCGAGGCTTCGCGACAGCCCCGTATCGCTCTACCGCGAGTGCGATCGTGGCCGTCGTCCGGGGCTGCGGCCGAGTGACGATCGGCCACGGCCCGGAGGCGGCGACGTTCGACTACGGCCCCAAGGACCTTTGGGCCGTGCCGAGCTGGCAGCGCGTCAGCATCCGTGCCGGCGAGGAATCGGTTTTCTTCTCTGCCTCCGACGAAGCCGTCCATCGCAAGCTCGGCGTGTGGCGCGAGCAGCGTAGCTAGGCTGTCCGTGCCGTCGCCTGCCCGACATCGGCAAACATCCGCAACCGCGTTCTCGCACGTTCGAGGAATCGGTTGATGATTTACGCGCTGCGCGCACGACGATGGCTGGCGGTCGCGACGGTGCTCGTGACGGCTCTCAGCGGCCACGCTGCAGCACAGCGCGCAGTCGTTCCCGTCACGGACGCCATGCTCGAAAATCCCGACCCCGCCGACTGGCTGATGTGGCGCCGGACGCTCGACAGCTGGGGTTACAGCCCTCTCGACGACATCGATCGGCGCAACGTCGCGCAGCTTACGCTCGCCTGGTCCGTCGATCTCGACGCTGCGCCGTCACAAGAAGGCATCCCGCTCGTCTACGACGGCGTGCTGTACTTCCCGAGCCCGTCGGACGTCACCACGGCGTTCGACGCGGCGACCGGCGAGGAGCTCTGGGAGCACCGGCGTGTGCTACCGGCGGACCTCGGACAGCACGTGCCATTCCCGCAGACGAACCGCAACCTCGCGATCTACGGCGGGCTCATCATCGACAACGGCGCCGACGACTTCATCTACGCGCTCGATGCCGCGACGGGAAAGCTCGCCTGGGAAACCAAGATCCTCGACTACAAGATCCACCACGTGAAGCAAGGCTCCGCGCCGCTCGTCGCGAACGGAGTGCTGATTGCGGGCCGCAATTGTCAGCCGAACGGCGGCCCCGACGCGTGCATCATCACGGGCCACGATGCGCGCACGGGCAAAGAGCTCTGGCGCAAGCGCACGATACCTGCGCCCGGGGAGCCCGGCGGCGACAGCTGGGGCGACGTGCCCGACGATCAGCGCTGGCACGTCGGCGCGTGGATGATCCCGAGCTACGACCCCGAGCTCGACCTCGTATACGTCGGCACCTCCGTCACGGCGCCGGCGCCTAAGTTCATGCTCGCCGGCAACGACAAGCAGTACCTCTATCACAACTCGACGCTCGCGCTTCGGCCGGCAACGGGCGAGACCGTCTGGTACTACCAGCACGCCGTCGATCATTGGGATCTCGATCATCCGTTCGAGCGTATTTTGGTCGACACAGCAGTTGCACCTGACGCAAGCGAGGTTCCGTGGATCAACCCACGGCTGCGTGCCGGCGAGCAGCGCCGCGTCGTCACCGGCATTCCCGGCAAGACGGGGCTCGTCTATACGCTCGATCGCGCGACGGGCGAGTTCCTCTGGGCGCGGCCTACGATCACGCAGAACGTCATCGAGCGCATCGACGGCGCAACCGGTGCCGTCTTCGTCCGCGCCGATGCGCTGTTCACGGGGCCCAACCAGAGCCGTCTCATCTGTCCGACGACGAATGGCGGAAAGAACTGGCCTGCCGGTGCGTATAGCCCGCGCACGAGGACCATGTATTTCGCGATGGCGAACACGTGCGCGTGGACGACCTCGGCGGCAACAGCGACCGCGACGGCCGAGATGCTCTATGCGATCGACACCGAGAACGTTATCGCACCCGACGCCGGCGGCAACGCCGGCACGTTGCGCTCGATCTCGGTGGAGACGGGCAAACAGGCCTGGCGTTACGACCAGCGTGCGGCGCTCATGGCGCTGCTCGCGACGGGCGGCGACCTCGTTTTCGGCGGCGACGTCGCCGGTATGTTGCGCGCGTTCGATGCCGAAACCGGCGTGGTGCTCTGGGAGACGAGCCTTGGCGCACCGATCACGGGCCACCCCGTGACATTCGCCGTGAACGGCGAGCAGCACGTCGCCGTGAGCACGGGCCGCTCGAACATGACGGGCGGCCTCACGCGGCTCACGCCCGACGCAGTGCCAGCCGAGAGCGCGAACAAGCTGTTCGTCTTCGCCCTGCGCGACTAGCCGTTTCTCGGTTGGCGTGGCCTAAAGTCCAATTACCGCTCAGGATAGCGGCGTCGATAGTGACAAGCGGAGGTTTACCATGCCCGTGTCCCGCTGTTTTCGGTTATTGCGCGCCAGCGCCCCGCTCGCGGTCGCCATCGCCGCCGTCGTCCTCGTGGCGAACGATGCGTCGTCGCAACAACCTCCGGCCGAGCAGGCAACGCCGCCCGCGCCTACTCAAACCGCGGCGCAGGCGCTCAGTCAGCCGCCGACCGCGGCTCCGACGCCCGCCAAGTCCGGCACCTTCCTGCCCGAAGAGCTCGAACAGATGGTTGCGCCGATCGCGCTGTATCCCGATCCTCTGCTCGCCCAGGTGCTGATGTCGTCGACGTATCCGCTCGAGATCGTCGAGGCGGCACGCTGGAGGAAAGCGAACCCGTCGGTGACCGGAGACGCGGTCGAAGAGGCGCTGAAAGATCACGATTGGGATCCGAGCGTGAAATCGATCGCGACGTTTCCTGACGTCCTCGCGATGATGGACGAGAAGCTCGACTGGACGCAGAAGCTCGGCGACGCCTTTCTGGCCCAGCAGGCCGAGGTCATGGCCGCCGTGCAGAGATTGCGCGCCAAGGCCAATGCCGAAGGCACGCTGATGTCGAGTAAGGAGCAGACGGTCACCGTCGAGCCCGCACCGGCTGCCGCGCCAGCCGAGGCTGCCGCGGCCGCAGCCCCCGCCGAGGCGGCGGCCGCTACGCAGACGACGACGATCATCAAGATCGAGCCGGCCGATCCGGAAATCGTCTACGTGCCGACCTATAACCCGACAATCGTTTACGGCGCTTGGCCCTACCCGGCCTATCCGCCTTACTACTATTACCCCCCGATGTATCCGCCCGGCGCCGCGTTCTTCAGCTTCACGGCCGGCGTCATCATCGGCGGCGCTTTCTGGGGCAATTGCAACTGGGGCAGCAGCGACATCGACATCAACGTCAACCGCAACACGAACATCAACACGGGCAATCGGAACAACGTCGGCAACAACGCGGGTAACCGTAACAACGCCGGCAACACGGGCCGCAACACGGCCGGTAACAACGCAGCCGGCGTCGGCAACAACGCTGCCAACACCGGCAAGTGGCAGCACGACTCGAGCCATCGTAAGGGCGCGCAGTACCGCGATTCTGCGACGCAAGACCGCTACGGCAAGGGCCAGAACGCCAACAGCGTGCAGTCGCGCGAACAGTTCCGCGGCCGAGCGGACCAGGGCCGGCAGGATATTGCTGCGGGCGGCGCTAATCGGGATCTCGCCGGCAACCAGCTCGGGGGCGGCAATCGGGCCGGTACGCAACCGTCCACCGGCAATCGGGCCGGCGGCCAGGGAGGCGCGACGGCCGGCACGCGGCCAACGCAGCCCTCGTCTGCGAATCGTGCCTCGACGGCGAATCGCAGCTCGACCGCGCGCGGCTCGGAGGCGTTCCGCAGCTCGGGCAGCGGTAGCTCTACGCGCTCCGCGAGCCAGCGCGGGTACTCGAGCCGCTCGGCGGGCGGGTTCTCGGGCGGAGGCATGTCTCGAGGCGGCGGCGGCATGCGCGGCGGCGGAGGCCGACGCTGATGACGGGCCGTAAACGTACGGGCGGCGCAGTCGCCGTCGCGGGTTTCGCGCTACTCGCCGGCTGCGACCTCTTCGGCGGCGGCCAAGCGCGCTACGAATCGCCGGAGCAGGCGGGCGAAGCTCTGCTCGCTGCGGTCAGCTCCGGGGAGACAGCCGCGATGCTGCGCGTGCTCGGCGAAGACGCGCAACCGCTCGTGGAGTCCGGGGATGCCATCGAGGACGCGAACCGCCGCAACGAATTCGTCGCGCTGTATGGCGCCGCGCACCGCTGGGAAAGCGAAGCGGCCGACGTCTCCACGCTCATCGTCGGCCCCGACGACTGGCCGTTTCCCTTCCCTCTGGTCAATGCCGACGGCGGTTGGCGCTTCGACACCACGAACGGCATCGAGGAGATCTTGGATCGCCGGATCGGCGAGAACGAGCTCTCTGCAATTCAGGCGTCGCTCGCCTACGTGGATGCGCAGCGCGAGTACTACTGGTTGAACCCGGAAGGCGCTCCGTTGCTGCACTATGCGAGCAGCCTTGTCAGCACGGAAGGCCGCAAAGACGGCTTGTTCTGGGAAGTCCCCGAGGCCGAAGCGCCGAGCCCGCTCGGCGCTCTGTTCGCTTCCGCTCGTGCCGAAGGCTATCTCGTCGATGGCCCTGTGCGGCCGGTTCCCTACTATGGGTATCACTTCCGCATGCTGACGGCGCAAGGCGAGCATGCTGCCGGCGGCGCCTACGACTACGTCGTCGGCGACCGCATGATCGGTGGCTTTGGCTTGCTCGCCTATCCCGCCGAGCACGGCTCGAGCGGCGTGATGTCGTTCATCGTGAATCACGACGGCGTCGTGTTCTCGAAAGACCTCGGCGCGGATACGGCCAAGCTCGCTGCCGAAATGAAGAGCTTCGATCCAGACGAAAGCTGGAAGCGCGAAGAGATCGAGGCCGTTCCCTTTTAGAGACGGGCTCCGTCAGCCGTGCGTCGCGGGCACGGCGAGCAACGGACAGCGCACGCGACGCAGCAAGCGTTCTGTCGTGCTGCCGCGCAGCACGTCGAAGACTCCGTGACGGCCTTCCGTAGGCATCACCACGAGCTCCGCTCGCAGAGCCTCGGCCGCCGCCGCTATCTCGTCGACCGGGTCGCCGTCGCGATGCATGCGCGCGAAGCTCCACTGCGGCCCGTCCGCAGTGCGCACGCTCGGCATTGCGCTTTCGTCACCGACGTGCAGCAGCGTGATCGTGACCTTGTCTTCGCTCAAGACTTCTGCGGCGCGGCGCGCGAACTCGATGGCTGTTTGCGGATCGGGCGTGCGATCTACGGGGATCAACACGTTTGCGAGCGTGAGATTGCCGTCGGCGACGGCTACTAGATTGCGCTCGGAATCGGCAGGCACGAACAGCGTCATCGTCCGCGACCATCGCGCCATTGCTTCAGCAACCGACCCGCGCAACCATCGTGCGACGCCGTCCCGGCCGGCCGTTGCGACGACGAGCAAGTCAGCAGGCGCGGCATCGAGATGCTGCGCTATGGCCAACGCCGGGAAACGGCCGCGGAGCACGCCCTTCTTCACGCTGACGCCGAGCTTCTCGAACACGTCCTCCTGGGCGCTACCGGGCTCGAGCAGCTTCCAACGCTCGAGCGTCTTGCGCACCGCCGGAAAGCCGCGCCAGGCGCTGTTCGTATCGGCTGTCACGTGCAGGATCGTGAATTCGGCCTGGCGCAGCAGCGCGATACCCAACGCGTGCGCGAACGCACGCTCGTCGGCGGCTGAGAAATCGGTCGCGTGCACGACGGAACGAATGAACGGCGCGGCGGATGAATCCTTCGATGTAGACACGCCTGCCTCCGGCTATGAATCTTTCGCATCAGCATGTCGCACCGGCGGGGCGGTCCCGTAGTAGCCGAACGTGCCATTGACGAGCACGCGAATCCTCGGACGCTGTTGGCGCCGATTGGGTGCCGGAGCTAGAGTGCAGCTGCCTCCGGAGCCGTTTTAATGCGAGAGAAATACCCGAGTCGGGCGATTCGGATGGAGCCGCCGACACTCCTAGCGCCGCGGCGCAGGCTCATGATGCTCGCAGCTCCGCTGCTCGTCGCAGGTCACGCACTGGAGACCGGCATCGCGGCGCAAGAGCCCGCGCCGATCGTCAGCGATGCGCGCCGTGCCGGCCTCGAGACGATCGTCGTCACGGCCCAGAAGCGCTCCGAAGATCTCCAGGACGTCGAGATGGCCGTCGCAGTGTTCTCCGGTGACACACTGCTCGACGCCGGCGTCACGAATGCGATGCAGCTGCAGACCGTCGTGCCGAGCCTCACGTACGTCGCAACGGGATACATGGCGCAACCGTATCTGCGGGGTATCGGCACGCGGCAGTCTACGGTCGGGCTCGAGCCTTCCGTCGCGACTTACATCGACGATCGTTACGTGGCGCGGCCCTTTACGGCGATGTTCGACATGCTCGACGTCGAGCGCGTCGAGGTGCTCAAGGGGCCGCAAGCCGTCCTCTACGGCCGCAACGCCGCCGGCGGCGCCATCCGCGCAATCACGAAAGACCCCAGCGACCGCTCCGTCGAGATTGTCGGTAGGGCCGGCGACTACGACGAGCGCAGGCTCGGTATCAGGGCCGGAGGCCCGCTCGCGGAACGCTGGCGCGGTCAGATCTCGGCGGCGATCAATCAGCGCGACGGCTTCGCCAGTAATCTCGTCACGCGCGGGCGGGACACCGCCGACGATCTCGACCGGCAGGCCTATCGCGGCAAGCTGCTTTGGGACATGACGGATGCCGTGCACGCCAAACTCAGCGTGTCATGGTGGAAGTACACGGATTGGACGGGACGAGACCTCACCGCTGCCGGCGTGCCGGAAGCCAATCGCGGCGTCGCGTTGTACGGTGGCATCACGAGCTACGAGCGGGACAGATTCGCGACGGCTCTCGCCGGTGACAACGACTTGACGGAGGCCGCGGCCGATCTGCGCTTCGACGTGCAGCTCGGCAATTTGGGGTTCACGTCGGTGACCACCTACGCGGAAACGCGCTTCGAGCAGACGTTCGACGTCGATGCCTCGAGCGTCACGCTGATCGACCTCCACGCGAACGAGCCCAGCGACACTTGGACGCAGGACTTTCAGCTCCTGTCGCCGGAATCCGCAGGCTTCCCTTGGTTGGCGGGCGTGCATCTCTATCGGCAAGACGCGAGCAACCTCTATGTCTTCGCCGACGCGGTGTCGGCACAGCCGGCATTTCCCTTGGGCACCGATGTCTCGAACGGCCTGCAGGACGTTCTGACTGAAGCCTATGCGGCGTTCGCCCAAGTCTCGTACCCATTTCGCGAACGATGGACGGCGACGCTCGGCGGCCGTTGGAGCAGCGAGCACAAATCCGCGTCGCTCGAAGCCGTCCCGAACGCCGTGACGAACGCGCCGACGCCCTACGCCGACGCTCGCGACTGGGACGACTTCACGCCGCGTTTGGCGCTCGAGTACCGCGGCGACTTCGGGCTCGTGTATGCGAGCTATTCGCGGGGCTTCAAGACCGGTGGGTACAACTACCCCGCTTCGCTGAATCCGGTCCTGAACCCGGAGACGCTCGACAGCTACGAGGTCGGCATCAAAACGGATCTTTCAAGCGGGCGTTTGAGCCTGCGTTCCGCGCTCTTCTACTACGACTTCGAGGATCTACAAGTATCGCGCGGCGGCGCCGGCGCATTCATCACGACCGAGAACGCCGCGAGTGCAACGGTACAGGGGCTCGAGGTCGACGTCAGCGCAGCCCTGAGGTCCAACCTGTCGCTCGAAGCCGGGATCGCGCTACTCGACAGCGAGTACACCGATTACATCGCCGGAGTGCTCGTGCCGCTCACGACCCCGCCCTATGGCAGCGGCCCGTTGGCAGGCGGGCTCGACGTGCGCGGACGATCGTTGCTGCGCTCGCCCGATCGAGCCGCTTATGTCGGAGTCCGTTACGAGCGCCGGCTCGTTCGCGGTGGTCGAATTCCCGTCAGCGTCAACTACTCGTACAAGGACGATTATTACTTCGATTTCTCCGCCGCAGCCTCCACGGAGTGGCTGCGACAGGATGCCTACGGCGTGCTGAACGCGCGCGTGGCCTACGTGAGCGTCAGCGACGACTGGGAGATCGGCCTGTGGGGCACGAATCTCACCGACACGAGCTATTACGAGGACGCCGTGCTCCAGAGCGCGTCCTCCCGCGTGTCGTACGCGGATCCACGCACCTGGGGAATCGATTTCAAGCTTCGGCTTTGAGCGACCCGGCCGGGACATCGGCTGCCTCACGCACGGCCGGCGGCTCGGCGGGCAAGCTGACCTCGAACCGCGTGCCCTTGCCGAGCTCCGATTCAACGAACAACTGGCCGCTGTGCCGCTCCACGATCATCTGACAAAGACTCAAGCCCAAACCCATGCCGCGCGCCCTCGTCGTGATGAACGCCGTGAACAGGCTCGGTAATCTGTCCGCTGCGATGCCCTCACCGGAGTCTTCGATCGTGACGCAGACCCTGCCCGCCTTCGTGTGGCTCGTCCGGATCCGCAGCGTCCGCGCCCGATCTGTGACGCCAGCCAGAGCGTCGATCGCATTCTGCATGATGTTGACGAGCACCTCGCGCAACTGTCCTTTGTGACCGACGACGCGAGGCAGGGCCGCGCCGAGCTCGGTGGTCACCACGACGTCGTGCCCGGACAGCTCTGCGTCCAGAGCTTCGACGGAGTCGAGAGCAAGCGCGTTCACGTCGATCGGCCGCTGCGCCTCCTGCGCGTCCCTGAACAGGCCGCGAAGGCCGTCGATCGTCTCAGCGATGCGAACACTGGCCTTTTTCACGTCGTCGAGATTGAGACCAACGCTTTCCATGTCGACCGTCGGCTTGCGCAGCAGGTTCTCGATGACCGCGCTGCACGTCGTGATGACCATCAGCGGCTGTTTGATCTCGTGCCCAATGGAGCTCACGACGACGTTCAAATTCATGAGCTTGTTCGCCCGCTCGCGTTGCAGCGCCGCCACCGCGGTCGACAGGCGCAGATACAACCGCGCCATCTCCGACAGCAGCGCCACGAGCACGGCGCTTGCCGCAAGCATCGCAAGCGGCCGCGTCGCGTAGAACGGAAGCGTGTAACGGCTGGGGCCGAGGTAAACGACGAGTGCCGTCTCTGCGAGGGACGCCACCAACGCGACGAGGAGCCATTCATCGAGCACGGACGTCCGGCGCCTCCAGAGCACTGCGAAGCTGACCGCGCTCAAGACCATGGGAAATATCGAGATGATGGTCGCGGCTCCGGCGAATCGCCTTTCGCTGACGACGAGGGTCGGAAGCGCATCCCCTGCGGCGATCACCGTCCACGCGGTCACACCGGCCGCCGCCATGAAGGTGATGACGGCGAGCCCGATCGCGATCCTAGGCGTCGTATCGATACCCGTAGCGGCACTCCGCTTATCCTTCATGAGGGCATATCCCAGCGCCGCCACGGGTATGGTCACGTGCCACACGACGTAGAGCCAAGCCGCGGTCTGCGCGTCGGCGCCGAAGAAACCCGTAGGGGTGAACGCGCCCGGAAACGTCAGCGTATGCGCGACGACGATGCACGCCGTGAACAGGTAGCCGCTCGCCAGTACCCACAGCGCGCGCGAGCGCTCTATCGCGTACTGAGCGAACAGCAATACCGCCGTGATGAAGTCGGTGACGGCAATGATCGCCTGCACTGCCGGAACGAAGCCGTCGCTGCGCGGCAGCTGTACCAGCCCGACCGACGCGATCGCAATGAATGCGCATACGATGCCCGCGCTGAAGGCAAGCGCCACCTTGCGATGCCGCGGCGTCGCCGGTGCGAATGCAATCGACAGCGTCGAATCGTCGCGTGAGATCGGGCTCATCATGTGCGCGGCCTATCGCGAAGCTTGCGAGGCATCAATCCGCGCCGGCCGCGGCGAGGGGCAACACGCCGCTCGCCACGAGCTCGTCCTGAAAGCCGAACGCCGTCATGTCCTCGATGCGCTGCGGATACAGGATGCCGTCCAAGTGATCGCATTCGTGCTGGACGACGCGCGCGTGAAAGCCATGAACGGTGCGATCGACCGGCGTGCCGAGCTCGTCGAAGCCGCGATAGCGAAGCCGCCGGTAGCGCGGCACGAGACCGCGCATGCCCGGCACGCTCAAGCAACCCTCCCAGCCTGAGTCGCGCTCATCGCCGAGAAGCTCGATCTCGGGATTCACGAGCACGGTCAACGGCACGGGCTCCGCGTCGGGGTAGCGCGGGTTTGCCGTCAGCTCGAAGACGACGACGCGCTGCAACACACCGATCTGGGTCGCCGCGAGGCCGGCGCCGTCATTGGCGCGCATCGTATCGAGCAGGTCGTGAACCAGGTCACGCAAAGCGGGAGAGGCGAGCTCCTGGACGGGCGCCGCCATCTGGCGCAGCACGGGGTGACCTAACCGCAAAATGGGCCGAATTGCCATCTCGAACAACCGTTGCTGCCAGCGTTCGGCTGATTATAGAGGGCCGCCGTCGCAACGCCCCGGCCGAGCGCCGTTTTGCATAAGTTGTGACGTGTTGACACGAACCCGCCCGTGCGCCGCGGCACACTTCGAGCCTCTCTAAAGCGCCAAGCGAAGGCACCGGCGGCCATGTACCACGCGCATTTCGGTCTCGAGCGGGGTCTGTTCGACGAAGGTATCGCGGCCGATGCGGCCGTTTTCCGCAACTCGAAGCACGACCGACTCATAGCCCACTTCAAGCTTGCGCTCGCAACGGCGAGCTCGAGCGTGGTGCTGCACGGCCCGGCGGGTGTCGGCAAGACGACGCTGACCTCGGTGGCCCTGCGTGCAACCAGCACCCGGCTCGCGCTCGCGTGGCTGAGCGGCATGCCGACGAATGCAGCCGAGCTGCTCGAATTGATTCTCATCGAGCTCGGCATCGTCACGGCCCGCACGACGCGCATCGAGCGGCTGCAGCTCTGGCGTCAATTCCAAGGCGAGATGCGTGCGACCGACTCGCGGCTATTCATCGTGGCGGAGCGCACCGAGGATCTGTCGTCCGAGGTGCTGCACGCGCTCGACCAGCTGACGGCTCCGGATGCCGTCGGTAATCCCGGCGCGAATCTCGTTCTCCTCGGCCACGCCGGCATCCATGAGCACCTCGCCGCGCCTGCGCTCGACTCGTTACGCCAACGGATCCGGTTGCGCGCGGAGCTCGAGCCGTTCACGGAAGCCGAGCTCGAGGATTATCTGCGCCATCAAGCCGCGCACGCCGGCGGTAACTACGCGCAGATTTTTGCGCCGGGCACGGTGGCAGCGCTGTATCGCTATTCGAATGGCGTCACGCGGCTCGTGAACACTCTATGCGAGAGCGCGCTCGACATCGCTGCCATCCAGCACCAGAAGCAGCTGTCTCCGGAGCTCATCTCGAGTACGGCCGTGTCGCTGCTCGGGCTCGTGGAGCCCGTGCCCGTCCCGCGCGCCGCCGCTGCCCCGGCCGTCATCGTCGAGCGGCGCTCCGAGCCGCGCATGCCGGCCGTGCCTGCGTCGCCGCCGCCGGCTCGGGCTGCGGAAGCGCCGCGAGCGTCACCGCCTTCGCCTTCGCCTGCGCCTGCGTTTACGGCGGTCACGTCGGCCATGCAACGGAATCACGTCGAGATCGATTTCGACGGCAGCGCTACCGACGTGGCCGATGTCGCACTCGCGGACTTTCCCGTCCTGACGGACGCCGTCGAGGCCCCCGCAGCGCCGCCGGAAACGAAGCAAGCCCTCTCGGCGCCGCCGAAGCCGCCGACGGCCACACCGGAAGCTCCACCGGCGGCGGCGCCGCAATCGAAGACGGTAACTCCTGCGCCGAGCCCTGCTGCCGCCGCGCCCGCACCGGCCAAAGCGGCCCCGAAACTCGTCGACCGCGTCGCAACGGCCTATTCCGCCGCTCGGCCCGCAACGAAGCCCGCCCCGAGCTCTATCGCCCCGGCTGCCCCAGCGCTCACCCCGCTGCCGCACGCCGCCGCCGCGAAGCCGAAGGATGCCGCAACCGTCGCGCCGGATTCCGGCGGCGAAGACGAGCTGCGCCAAACGCGGACCGTGCGCGCGATTGCCGAGGCGAAGTCGATCGACGACCTCTGTGAGATCGACGCGGAGACATTGTTCAGCGACGCCGAGCTCGATCTAGTGTCGGCCGCGCTCGCCTCGGCTGCTGAATGGCCCGACGACGACGAGCCGACCGCGGCGCCCGTGCCGCCGCCGCGCCGCGAATCCGCAAAGGCAGCTGCGCCCCCCGCGTCACGTCCCGACACCGCGAAGGCGGCTGCAACGGCGCCGTCGCGCACCACAGCTGCGAAAGCTGCGGCGCCGGCCGACGAAGACCCGTTCGATCTGTTCGGCCTTGGCAACGATGCGCCGCTCGAGCTCATCGACGATTCGACGCTCCCGCCGAACACACGCAAAAGTGCGGAGCGCTGAAAGCGCCGCCCGCGTCGACCTTCAGAGCTTCTTGCCGCGCCGGCGCGCCGACTTACTCGCTGCGCGCTGCGGCGGATCACTCTTCTTCGCGAATAGCTCGTCGAGCTTGCGCTCGTAAGTGTGATAGTCGAGCACGGCATAGAGCTCATCGCGCGTCTGCATTGCGTCGAGCGCCGCACGCTGCGTTCCGTCGCGGCGGATCGTCTCGTAGATGCGTAGCGCCGCTCGGCTCATCGCGCGAAACGCCGATAGCGGATAGAGCACGAGCTTGACGCCGGCTTTTTCGAGCTCGGCGACGGTGAATTGCGGCGTAAATCCGAACTCCGTGAGATTGGCGAGCACGGGCACGTCGATCTCACGTGTGAACGCCGCGTAATCGTCGAGCGTGTAGAGCGCCTCGGCGAAGATCATGTCGGCGCCGGCAGCGACATACGCCGCAGCGCGCTCGAGCGACGCAGCGCGGCCCTCGCGGGCGAATGCATCGGTGCGTGCCATGATGACGAAGGCGCCGTCGCGACGCGCGTCGACGGCGGCCTTGAGCCGATCGCACATCTCCTCGACGGCGACAGTCGCCTTGTTCGGGCGATGACCGCAGCGCTTCGCCTGCTCCTGATCCTCGAGATGGACAGCCGCCACGCCGGCGCGCTCCATCTCGCGCACGGTGCGCGCGATATTGAACGCGCTACCGAACCCCGTATCGACGTCGACGAGCAGCGGCAGCTCCGTGGCGGCCGTGATGCGCCGAGCATCCTCGAGCACGTCGCCGAGCGTCGTTAGGCCGAGGTCGGGCAGGCCGAACGAGGCGTTTGCGACGCCGGCGCCGGACAGATAGAGGGCCTCGAAGCCCGCCTTCTCGGCCAGCAGAGCACAATACGCATTGATGGCGCCGGGAATCTGCAGCGGCGGTTTCTTCGCGACGAGTCGGCGAAATCGCTTGCCGGCGTTCACGGCTGCGGCACCCACAACGCCATGAAATCCTCGACGGGCAGCGCTTCGAGCCTCGCTTGATCGGCGAATGCCGCCGCGATCGCCACGCGCTGCTTCGACCCGAACAGCGTCGCGAGACTGCGCTCGAACTTGGCCACGAGGTGCGGAATGCCTTCGTCGCGCCGGCGCCGATGGCCGATCGGATAGTCGATCGCGACGCGTTCCGTATGCGTGCCATCGGCGAACCATACCTGCACAGCATTGCCGATGGCGCGCTTCTGCGGATCGAGATAGTCGCGGCTGAACTCTGCGTTCTCCGTGACGACCATCTTCGCCCGCAACGCGTCGATGCGCGGATCGCGCGCAACGTCATCCTCGTAATCCTCGGCCGTGAGACGACCGAGCAGCAGTGGGACGGCGACCATGTACTGCAAGCAGTGGTCGCGATCGGCCGGATTTGCGAGCGGTCCCGTCTTGTCGATGATGCGCACGCCCGGCTCTTGTGTCTCGATCGTGATGCGCGCGACATCGGCAATTCGCGGCGCGACGATCGGATTCAGCTTCAGTGCTGCTTCGACAGCCGTCTGCGCATGGAACTCGGCGGGAAACGAGATCTTGAAAAGCACGTTCTCCATGACGTAGGAGCCCAAGCTGCGCTCGAGCGCGATAGTGCGGCCCTTGAAGAGCACGTCCTGAAAGCCCCAGCCCTTCGCGGAGAGCGCGGATGGATAACCCATCTCGCCGGCGCGCGCGAGCAGTGCGTGCCGCACTCCGCGGCTCGTCGCGTCGCCCGCGGCCCAGCTCTTGCGCGAGCCCGTGTTCGGTGCGTGCCGGTACGCTCGCAGTGCGCCGCCGTCGAGCCACGCGTTCGAGACCGCGTTCACGATCTCGTCGCGGCTGCCGCCGAGGAGCCTCGTCGCGACGGCCGTGCTCGCGATGCGCACGAGCAGCACGTGGTCGAGGCCGACGCGGTTGAAGGCGTGATTGAGGGCCAGCACGCCCTGGATCTCGTGCGCTTGAATCATCGCAGTCAGCACGTCGGACATCGTCATGCGAGCGCCGCGGCGGCTCGAATAATCGGCGACGGCGAGAATCGCGCCGAGGTTGTCCGACGGATGGCCCCACTCGGCGGCAAGCCACGTGTCGTTGAAGTCGAGCCAGCGGACCATCGCGCCGATGTTGAACGCCGCCGCGACGGGGTCGAGCTCGTAGTCAGTGCCCGGAACGCGGGCACCGCGCGCTAGATTCGCGTCGGGCACCACGGGCCCGAGCAGCTTCGTGCAGGCGGTGAAGCCGAGCGCGAGAATGCCGCAGCCAAGGGTGTCCATGAGGCAATAGCGCGCGATGCGCCGAGCCTCGCCGCTCTCGACTCTGCTCTCGAGGACGTAGTCGGCAATCTCGGTCAATAGCCGGTCCGGCGCGGGTCGTTCCGCGCTGCGGATGTCGTGGGCGCTCATGGCTCGATGGTTGTCGCTGCTTCGAGCCGGCAATATAGCACCGTCATGCTGAGCTACCTGCACGGTTATCACGCCGGCAACCACGCCGACGTTCTGAAGCACACGGTGCTTGCCGCGTTGCTCGCGCGGCTCGTCGCGAAGGACAAGCCGCTGCGCTACATCGACACTCACGCCGGCGCGGGCGGATATGACCTGCGCGCTGCCGCGGCGCAGCGCAACCGCGAGCACGTGGGCGGCGTCGGCAAGCTCTGGGCCGCCGCCGACGCGCCGCCGGCCGTAGCGCGCTGGCTCACGCTCGCGCAACGCTTCAACGGCAGCGGGGAACTGAAGCGTTACCTGGGCTCGCCGTGGCTCGCGCGAGAATCGCTGCGGCCGAGTGACGACTTGTTCTTGTTCGAGCTGCATCCTGCCGAGCATCGCGCGCTGAAGAAGGCCTGCGACACGGATCGACGCGCAACAGTGCTGCGCGACGATGGCCTCACCGCCTCGATCGGCCTCGTGCCGCCGCCGTCGAAACGCGCGCTCACGTTCGTCGATCCGTCGTACGAGCTGCGCGACGAGCACCGCGAAGTCGTCGCCGCGCTCGTGAACATGCACAAGCGCTTCGCGACGGGCGTCGTCGCGATCTGGTATCCCGTCATCGAGCGGCGCTGGGTCGAGCGATACGAGCGCTCCTTGCGCGCGGCCGGTATCGCCGCGCTGACCACTTACGAGCTTTGCGTCGCCCGCGAGCGCCGCGGCGGCGGCTTGATCGGCAGCGGCATGTTCGTCGTCAACGCCCCGTGGCGGCTCGACGACGAGCTCGCGGCCGCCCTGCCCTGGCTCGCAGAACGCCTCGCCGTCGATGATGGCGCCGGTTACCGCGCAGGGGATCTCGGCGGATCGGTGAAGGGCCGCGCATAGCGGGGCCCGCGAGCCGTGAGGAACATCGATAGAACGAAATTCGACACCACGCCGATCGCCACCGGTAAGCCAATCGCGCGCAGGACGGGCAGTGTCGAGGTTGCGAGCAGCGCGAATACCATGAATGTCGACGCCGCGCAGGTGAGGACCGCATGGAGCGTGCGAATTTGTTGCTCGCGATCGTGAGCTGCGTGCTCGAAGAACAGCGCGTAGTCCAGGCCGAGGCCCGCTACCAACATCAGCGAGATCAAATGAAACAACGTCAGCGAGAACCCGAGCGCCGAAAGTGCGGCCATGACTACTAGAGTCGTGATCGCCATCGGCGCGAGCACGCGCAACACGCGCGCGTAACTGCGCAGCGCAAGCGCAACGACTCCGACCAGTAGCACGACGGCGAAACCGAGACTTCCGAGGACGCCGGAACGCTGCCGAGCGACGAGCGATTCGGACGCCTCACGGACGTCGAGCAGCGTGACGGTCGACGAGGCTGCCAACGCGCGTAACGCGTCGACGTCCGACACTCCGCTGAACGTGACGAGCGCGGCGCGCCGCGGGCCGTCCGATCGAAGCAATGAGTCTACGCGAGCCCCTAACCCGGCCGCGCGGAGTTGCTCGATCGTGAGCGGCGCGAGCGAACGAGCGAGCGCCACGTCGGCGACGAACGGCTCGAACACGTCTTCGCGAAAAGGCGTGGCGGCATACGCCTCGTCGAGCGCGCTGCGCAGCGTCTCGGTATCCGGCAAACCGGATTGACGCCGCCGTTGTGTAGCCGCGGACGGTAAATAGCGCGCCGCGTGATCGAAATGCTCGACGGCGCCGCGCTCGACGAGACGCTGTAGGTCCTGGTCGAGCGCTTCGAGCCGCTCGAGGGCAGCATTGTCGCCCGACGCCTCGACAACGAGCATGTAGCGGAGGTCAGCGGCGCCAAGCTGCTGGCGCAGCTCACGATCGGTTTCGAGCAGGTCGGCCGGCACCGGCGTTAGGCCCGTGACGCTGTCCTCCCAGAACGGCTGCGGCGCAACCATGAGAACAACGGTGCACACGGCGGCTACAGCGGCCGAAATCCATAACGGCCGCGGCAGTGCAGCCATCCCGTCCCAAAAGCGTGCGAGCGTTCCCGAGTCTCCACGATCGCCATGCGGCGGCGTCACCATCGCCGGCAATACGAATCGGCTCGCAAGCGCGGCGACGATGAGGCCCGTTACCGAGAAACACGCGAGCTGCTGCAAACCCGTGACGCCGGAGAACGCGAACGTGAGATACGCGATGCACGTGCTTGCGACACCGGTCACGAGCGTCGGCCACAGCGCGCGAGCAACATCTCGCGGCTGCCGATTGGCGCGGCTATGGCTCAGAAGATGCAAGGGATAGTCTTGCGCGACTCCGATCAGCGTGAAGCCGAATGCGAGCGTGATGCCATGCACGGAACCGAACAAGGCGGCAACCGCGGCGAGCCCGGCGAGGCCTGCGCTCGCGAGCGGCAACGCGCTGAGAACAATGGCGCCGGCACTGCGGTAGGCAAGCAACAACAGGATCATCATCCCCACCGCAGCGGCGAGCCCGAGCTGGCGCGCCTCAGCCCGCGTGCGCTCTTCCATGAGCACGGCAAACCTGCCGGCGCCGGTAGTAGTCATGCGGACGTCCGCGTCGCCAACCGATGCGAGGGCCGCTTGAAGCTTCGCGAGCGCAGTTCGCTGCCCGGCTGGATCGAAGGCCGCCGCACGTGTCTCGGCTACCAGCAGGGCGCGGTCGCCTTCGTCGTTGAACCAGACGTCGAGCTCTCGGCGAGGCGCTTCAGTCGAGTCCCAGCGCTCGAGCACGTTCATGAGCTCGAGCGTCGGATCTCGCGGCACTAACGGCTCGAGAATCAGCCCGGCCGGGGACGCGAGATCTTGCGCGCGTGCGCCGAGAGCGCGGGTTAGAAAGGCGGCGTCGAATCGCCGCGTGTCGAGCGTCGTGGACAGCAGATATCGGTATGGCAGCAACGCCGGGGGAAACGCATCGGCCGTGATTTCGCCATTCGTGACGAGCACGAAGGAGTCGTCGGCGCGAAGCGCGGCGACGATGGCGCGCGACGCGTCGGCGAGCCGCTCGACGGGCGCCCCTTCGAGCGCGATCATCAGCACACGAGCCGCGGGGCCTTCGCCGATGCCTTCCATCACCAGCCGCTGCTCCGCCGTCTCCGGCACGGGCAGGAACAGCCGAAGATCCGAGCGGACCTCGAGATGGCGTTGCGCAAACGCGCCCGCGCCGATGATGCCCCCCACCCAAGCGGCGAGCAGCAGCAAAGCCGTAGGCGAGAGCTTCATCGCCCGCGACAATGGGCGATCAGCTCCTCGAAGGAGCTTTCCGGAGCGATCGCTGGCGACGGCTGATCGCCGAGCACGGTGACACTCCCGGTTCCTTTCATGTCACTTGTGGCAAGGCAACGCAGCCCATCGCCGTTGCCATAGATTCCGAGCACGATCTCGCGGCGGCGCGCGCGCTCGTCGAGCGGCGTGAGCTCGAGCGTCCAGCCTTCGGCTTCGTCGCCGTCCGCCGCGACGGCGAATGTCCTTTCGAGCGCCGTAGAGTCGCCGGCAAGCAATGCGCCGAATGCCATCAAGAAACCTTCGAGCTCGGGCATTCGCTCGAGCGCAAAGCTCCGCGCCTCTTGCCCTTCCCGCTCGATGCGCACGGTGTTGCCGCGGATCGTCGTCGTTTCACGATGCGGGCTCGTCACGCGACGCTCGAGGCTGCCGGGGCCGAGATAGGCGAGCTCGCCGGATACGACGAGTGGCCCGCGCAGCAACTTCGAGAACCGCGCTTCCGTGAAGGCTATCGTCGAGGGCGCCGCGCGCGCGAGCCGTTGCACGAGCGCGCGCGCGTCGGGCGCGGCCGACGCCGTCGCGGCCGCAAGGCACACCAGCCCAGCCAATGCCGCGTTATACGCGCTCATCGCTTAATGCAACGCAGCAGCGTATGTCCAAAGCCGAGATCGTCGTGCTCGTTTGCGACTTCGAAGCCCGCCGCATCGAGCACGCGGATCAGTTGGTCGGATCGGTACAGCCGGCTCACACCGTTCGCGATGCAGGTGAAATACAGCGATGTGGCATTCAGGCTGTAGGCCGCCGCCTCGTGCCGCTGTCTATCGCTGAACAGCTCGAGCACGAACAATGCCCCATTCGACTCCAAGATGCGCGAGACGCGCTCGAGGATTTTCGCGATTTGCTCCTCCGCGAAGCAATCGAGAAATTGACTCATCCAAACTGTATCCGCGCCGCTTGGAAGAGCCTGCGAGGCGTCGAGGACGTCGGCAGCCCAAAGCTCGATACGATCGCGATGCGAAGAGCCGCGAAGGTGCGCACGTGCCGCGGTGATTTGCTCGGGCAAGTCGACGAGCGTCATACGAACCGCCGGATCGTGGGCCGCGCACGCGAGCGCCCACGCCCCCGTATTGCCTCCGACATCGACGATGTGCCGGGGCGAGTGAGCGAACACCAGCGGCAGCGCGTCCGCGAACGCGGCGCTCGAGTAAAACTGATCGAACGTGAACCAGCTTACGCGAGCCGGTTCCGGCAGCTGCGTCAGGTGCGGGTAAAGCGTGCGCCAATCACCGAATTCCAGGAGCCCACGCGGTGCGGCCTGCTCAACGGATTCTCGCAGCCGGCCCATGGCGCTGTAGCAAACGTCCGCAACGAAGTTCATGTTGACGCGAGTCATCTTGTCGTTCAGCAGGAAGTGCCCGACCTTGTCGAGCACATAACGATCGCCGCGCATCCACAGCAGCCCGATGCTTGCGCCCATCTCGAGCAGCACGCTGACACCGTAAGTTCCGAGACCGACGTGCGCCGCTATCTCCTCCACACTCGCACCGTTGTCGCCGGCGCGTTCGACGGCGGCGAGTATTTCGAGCCGAATCAAAGCAACGCTCGCCTGGAACGCGATTGGCGAGAACGCGAGCTCTTGGGCTGCAGAGATGGCGTCTAGCGCCGTGATACTCGCCGGACGGTCATAGGAAATCATCGGCGGCTAGCTTAGCTCATTGTCGACAGATGCATGGTTGGCCCGCACCTCTGGACGTCGCGAAGCGCGCTAATATATGAAGGCGTGAATTGGGGGGCTCATTGACCGACGGTGAGGTGATCCGCGAGCTGGAAGTCGAGCATTGGGCATTCTGGTCGCCCGAGTCTCGACACCCCGCGGCCTGGCGCAGGCACTGGACGAGCCCGACTGCCGAGCCCTCCGCCGCGGAAGTGCCCGACGAAGCGATACCGGCAGCTCATCGGCGCCGAATGAGCTCGCTCACGCGCCTTGCCGTGCAGATCGCGATCGAGGCCGCCGGCGATTGCAGGCCGGACTTTCTGATTTTTTGCTCGCAGCACGGCGATCTCACGCGATTGCGCGAGATGCTCAACGACATCTCGTCCCGAGTCGAGCTATCGCCGACGACATTCAGCCAATCGGTGCACAATGCGAGCGCCGGTCTCTTCACGATCATCTCCGGAAGCACGGCGCCCGTGAGCGCTCTCGCAGCAGGCCGCGGCACATTCGCCGCCGGTTGGCTCGAAGCCGAGGGATTCTTGGTCGCGCATCCCGAAGCTCGCGTCCTACTCGTGACGTACGACGAGCCGCTGCCGCCCGAGTATGCGAGTTACTCTTCGCAAGCGCCGTGCGCGTACGGCGTCGGAGTCCTGCTTCGTCGCGCCGCTGAGCGGCCCGGCGTCGTGCTGCGGCCGGCCCCGGTCAAACAGGATGATTCCCTTCCGTTGGCTCCGTTGTTCCTGACTTGGTTGCTTTCGAGCGACACCTCGTTGCATGCGACCGCCGACGGACAGGGTTGGATGTGGACACGCGCGGCGCGAACCCCCGGCAGCTGAAGCGTGGACCCGAGCCTTGTTCCGCGCGAGACCCGGTGATAGGTTACGGCCGCCGTTCCGGTCCATAGGCCTCCGAACGGTGCGCGCCGTAAGGAGATTCTTGCCGAATGAATGCCCTGGAACAGGAGCTCAAGCAACTGCTGATCGAGGTCCTGAATCTGGAAGACATCACTGTCGATCAGATCGATAGCGAAGCGCCGCTCTTCGGCGATGGGCTCGGCCTGGATTCGATCGACGCCCTCGAGCTTGGCGTCGCGATCCGACGCAAGTACGGCGTGCGCATGGACGGAGACGCCAAGGCCATGCGGCATCACTTCGCGTCGATTGCCAATCTCGCTCGTTTCGTGAGCGACTCGGTCACCGTTCGCTAGGATGCGATCGTCGGGCGAGTCCCGCGAAGGCAACGGGCGTAGCCTGCGCGCCGGGCTCTCGCTGGTCGTCGCCGGCGCGCTCGTACTCTATCCGCTGCTGATGTACGTCGGCGAGAGCCGCCTTGGCGTGCAATGGATGGCGATCGGCGTCATTGCCGTCTGCCTGCTGCGGCTCGCCGTCTCGCGTTTCGGAGCGCCCCTCGTCGATGCGCGGGCCGTTTTCGGCGCTCGCGAGCTGCTGCTGATTTGCTGCGGCGCGATCGCGCTCGCGATCGTGAGCATATGGCGCGGCTCGTCGAGCGCGATGCTCTACTATCCGGTACTCGTGAACACTGTGATGCTCATTGTTTTTGGCGGCAGCCTTCTCGCCTCGCAGACAGTCGTCGAACGAATTGCGCGGCTACGCCACAAGGGTCTTCCGACCGAGGCGATTCCGTACTTGCGCCGTGTGACCGCGGCATGGTGCGTATTCTTCGTCTTGAACGGTGCGATCGCGTTGTACACGGCCACGAGCACTTCGTTCGAGACGTGGGCGCTTTACAACGGACTCATTGCCTACATCTTGATCGGCGCGATGTTCGCCGGCGAGCTTCTCATACGAGCACGCGCCATGCGGGGCCTTCGCAAATGACTCCGTCGACCGCGCTCGCGGCCGCGCTCGTCGCCGATACGGATCACGTGGCCTGCTTCAATCGTGACGGTACGGAACATCGCTGGCCCGAGCTCGTGACCGCCGCGTCTCGTGTCCACGAACGGCTCGCCCACAGCGATGGGCGCCGCTGGGCCCTGAACCTCGATCGCCCTTTCGAGCTGGCTGCCGCGCTGTTGGCCTGTTGGGCCGCGCGCAAGACGCCAGTTCTTGCCCCTCCAACGCTGCTGGCAGGCGTGCCGGCGATCGACTTCGACGGCGTCATCGAGCCCGCGGCATCGCTGACGATGGCACGAGAGCGCGTCGTATGGGAGCGCCTGCCCGAGACGAAGCAGCGCATCGAAGAGATCGCTCCATCGGCGCAGCTGGTGCTCTACACGTCCGGCTCGACGGGTGTGCCCAAGGAAGTGCGACGAGAGGTTCACCACGTCGAGGCAGAGCTCGCGGCGCTCGAGGCACTTTGGGGCGGCACTCTAGACCATGCCCGCTTCTTCACCACCGTCTCGCACCGGCACGTCTATGGGATGCTGTTCAGCCTGTTGTGGCCACTGCTGAAGCGGCGCCCATTTGCAAACTTCTTTCTCGAGTATCCGGAGCAACTCGTCGACGGGTGCGGCAACGCGCAGGTGCTCGTATCGAGCCCGGCGCTGTTGAAACGCATCGCGCACCTGCCGAGCGGCTCGACAGCATGGCGGGCCGTGTTCTCCTCGGGAGGTTTGCTGCCGCCCGGCGCAGCGGCAGACACGGAGCGCGTGCTCGGCGTATGCCCCGTCGAGGTGCTCGGCAGCACCGAGACAAGCGGCGTGGCTTGGCGCAGCCGTCGAAGCGTTCACGAGGCATGCTTCACGGCGATGCCGCGCGTCGAGACTCGCGCAGGGACCAACGACCTCCTCGAAGCGCGTTCGCCATTTTCCGGCGAGCCGGGTTGGCTCACGATGGGCGACCGCGTCCGGTTCACCGGCGACGGCCGCTTCGAGCTGCTAGGACGCGGCGACCATCTTGCGAAGATCGAGGACAAGCGCGTGTCGCTCGCCGAAATCGAACGCTATTTGCTCGCAACGCCGTGGGTCACGGACGCCGCCTGCGTCGCGCTCGACGACGGGCGACGCCAATACGTTGGCGCGATCCTTCAGCTCACCGCCGAAGGTGCGGCCGAGCTCGACCGCGCCGGTCGGCGCTCCTTCAGTGAGCGGCTCAAGGCGGTGCTGCGGCCGCGCATCGACGGCGTTGCGGTGCCACGAAGGTTTCGTTACGTCGAAGCGATTCCCACGGACCCTCAAGGAAAGAGGCAGCCCGCGATGATCGAACGGCTGTTCGGTACCCGATGACGCGTCCCCTACCGCGCGTCGTCGATCCGATCGTCGTCGAGCACCGCGTTCGTGGCGCTGATTCCGCCGAGATCGAGCTCGTCGTACCGCACGACCTGCACTTCGTCAAAGGCCATTTCCCGGGCGCTCCCGTCGTTCCCGGGGTCGTGCAGATCAAATGGGCGATCTCGCTCGCGCGGCGGTATCTCGCTATCGGCGACGGCTTCACGGCCATGGAAAACGTCAAGTTTCAGCATGTCATGAAACCACAGTCTCGCGTAACGCTCACGCTCGAGTACGCTGCCGCTGCCCGCAAGCTCCGCTTTTCGTTCGAGTCCGCCGAGGTTCGTTACAGCAGCGGCCGAGTGGTACTAGGCACCGCGCCATGAGCACAGAGCAAACCGAGCATTGGGCAAACCAACCGGAGCTCGGCAAGACCTCAGGCCTGTGGATCATGTACGCGGTGTACGCCACTCTCGGCCGCTGGGCATTCGCAGCGCTCCTGTATCCCGTCGCCGCGTACTTCTACTTGACGGCGCGCCGGGCGCGGCGCGCGTCGCAGGCTTACCTCGCGCGCATCCGCCAACGTATGCACGACCTCGACCGGCCGCCGCGAGCCGTTCGTGGCACGTTCGGCCACTTCTTGGATTTCGGCTATTGCGTTCTCGACAAGGGAGCGACGTGGGCCGGACGGTTGCCGCCTTCTTGCATCGAAATCGACAACCCGCCACTTTTCGAGCGGCTACGGGAATCGCGGCACGGGGCTCTGTTCATCGTCTCTCACCTCGGCAACCTGGAGGTCTTACGCGCCCGTGCGCAAGTCGACCGCGGCATTGCGATCAACGCGCTCGTTTCCACGCGCAATTCTCCGAAGCTCAACAAGCTGATTCTCTCCATCAATCCGAGCGCCGCCGAGCGGCTCGTCGAGATCGATACGCTCGGGCCCGAATCGATCATGCGGCTCCAGGACAGAATTCACGCCGGCGAGCACGTCGCAGTGGCGGCCGACCGTGTTTCAGTGCGGCATCGCGAGCGCTCGATACACGCTCCGTTTCTCGGTGCCTCGGCTCCATTCCCCGAAGGCCCGTTCATTCTTGCGAGCCTGCTCGCCTGCCCGGTGTATCTGCTTTTCTGCTTGCGTATCGACGGACGCTATCGAGTTTTCATAGAACCCTTCGCCGACCCGCTCGCGTTGCCGCGACGCACTCGACGCCAAGCGCTCGAGCAAGCCGTCGTAAAATACGCGCAGCGGCTCGAAGCTCATTGCTTGCTGGCTCCGACGCAATGGTTTAACTTCTTCGACTTCTGGGGCCAAGCCGACGTCGGCCCGAAAATCCAGTGAGCTATTTTTTCTCGGACCTCGGAATCGTGAACGCGCTCGGCGCGGGCAAGACCGACGTGCTTCGTGGCCTGATGGCCGGAGACCGGTCCGGCATGGTTCCCTATTCCGGTTTGCTCACGGGCCGGTCGACCGTCGTCGGGCGAGTGCGTCACCCGCTGCGAGCATTACCCGCTCAGCTCGCAAAGTTCGAGTGCCGAAACAACCGGCTGCTCGCGACCGCTCTCGACGAGATCGCGCCGTCGATCACGCACGTCGTTAACGCCGTCGGAGCAGATCGCGTCGCCGTCGTCATCGGCACGAGCACCTCGGGAATCGCTGCAGGCGAGGACGCGATCGACGCCTTGCATCGTGAAGGGAGGATGCCGGCGAAGTTTCACTATCACCAACAAGAGATCGGCATGGCGGCCGAGTTCGCGGCTTCCTACCTCGGGCTCCGCGGCGTGCGCTACACGATCTCCACCGCGTGCTCGTCGTCGGCGAACGCGTTCGCTTCGGCGCAGCGCCTCCTCGCGGCCGGGCGCTGCGACGCGGCCGTCGTCGGCGGCTCGGACAGTCTGTGCCGGCTCACGCTGAACGGCTTCGACGCGCTCGAGTTGCTTTCGCCGGAGCTCTGCAACCCGTTCAGCGCCAATCGCAACGGCTTGAATATCGGCGAAGGCGCAGCCGTGTTCGTCATGACACGCTCACCGGCCGCGGTGCGTCTCTACGGCATCGGGGAATCGTCCGACGGATACCATATGTCCACGCCGGATCCCGACGGTCGCGGCGCAGAAGTCGCCATGCGCGCGGCGCTCGCGCAAGCCGAGCTTCAACCCGCCGGCGTCGGCTACGTCAACCTTCACGGCACTGCCACACGGAAGAACGACGAGATGGAAAGCCGCGTCGTCGCACGGCTGTTTGGCGCCGCGACTCCGTGCGGCTCGACGAAATCCTTGATCGGCCACACGCTAGGAGCCGCGGGTGCACAGGAGCTCGGATTGTGCTGGCTGGTGCTGAACGCTTCGTCCGGGCGCCAACGCTTGCCGACGCACATCTGGGACGGCATTCCGGATCCGCAACTTCCTGAGATCAACTTGGTCGGCAGTGACGAGCGCTGGGTCCGCGGCGTGTTCATGTCGAACTCGTTCGCCTTCGGCGGCAGCAATACGGCAGTCGCGATCGGCTACGCTTAAATGGACGCAAGCTCCACGCCCGTTGGAGAGCTTGTGCCGCACGGGCCCGAGATGACGCTCATCGAACGCCTCGTCAGCTACGACTCCGTACGCTCCGTCGCTACGGCGCGAGTCGACGAAGACAGCGTGTTTTTCGAGGACGGCGGCGTTCCCGCGTGGGCGGGTCTCGAGTACATGGCGCAGGCGATCGCCGCGCACGCGGGCTTCGCTGCACGCCTGCGCGGCGAGCCGCCAGCGGTTGGCTTCTTGCTCGGCACGCGCGCGTACTCGAGCTTCGTCTCGCACTTTCCGGCCGGCGCGCAGCTCTCGATCAGCGTCGAGCCTGCAGTCGTCGAAGGCGGATTCGCGTCCTTCAACTGCGTCATCGAAACCGATCGCGTAGTCGCGACGGCGGTCGTGAGCGTCTATCAGCCCTCCGCCGAAGAGCTCGCTCGCTTGCTTCACGTGAGCGCACAGTGACGCGCCGCGTGCTCGTGACGGGCGCAAGCAAGGGCATCGGCGCCGCGATCGCCGTGCGGCTCGCTCGAGACGGCTTCGACATCGCGGTTCACTATCGTTCCGACCGCGATGGCGCACTCCGCACCGCGGCCGGCGTCGCAAGCGCAGGAGCAACCGGCCACGTGTTGCAATTCGACGTTGCAGACCGCGACGCGAGCCGCGCCGCGATCGAGGCGGACATCGCAGCGCACGGCTCCTACTACGGAGTCGTCAGCAATGCGGGCATTCATCGCGACAACGTCTTTCCGGCTATGTCCGGTGAGGACTGGGACGCAGTGCTGCGTACCGACCTCGATGGGTTCTACAATGTGCTGAAGCCCTGCGTGATGCCGATGATTCAGGCGCACCGCGGCGGGCGCATCGTCGCCGTTTCATCCGTCTCGGCCTTGCTCGGCAATCATGGGCAAGTCAACTACAGCGCAGCGAAGGCCGGCCTGATCGGCGCGACGAAGGCGCTCGCGTTGGAGCTCGCCAAGCGCAAGATCACGGTGAATTGCGTGGCGCCCGGCCTCATCGACACCGGGTTGGCGACAGACTCCGCGGAAGAAGCGATTCTGAAACTCGTGCCGATGCGCCGTGTCGGCAAGCCCGAGGAGGTCGCCGCGCTCGTCGCGTATTTGTTCTCGGATCTCGCCGCTTATATGACGCGGCAAGTGATCTGTATCGACGGTGGCCTCACGTGACGGCGAGCGTGCTCGCAAACAGCTCCGCGCGGGGCGCGCCACTGCGCGTTCTCGTCGCCGACACCCGCGACCTCGGAATAGAGTACGTCGACACCGTCGTGTCCGACGACGACCATCGCGCGGCCGCGCAGATGAGCCCAAGCAGGCGCACGCAGTATCTTGCGGGCCGCGCGCTGCTGCGTCGCGCGGTCGAGCAATCGACGCAGCGGCCGGCGAAGGCGCAAAGATTCACGGCGCGAGCCGGCGGCAAGCCCGATTGTCTCGATGGTCCGCCGATCAGCGTTTCTCATTCCGGACCTCTGGTCGTCTGCGCCGTTGCGCCGGCCGGTGAGGTCGGAATCGACGTTCAATTCCCGGCGCGGCATCACCATACCGAGGAAATCGCACGCGAGTGGTTCACGCCCGCCGAGTGCGCGTGGCTGCGACGAGCGCCGCGCGACGCGTTCTATCGGCTCTGGGTGCTCAAGGAAGCGTATTTGAAGTGTACCGGCTACGGGCTCGCGGGCGGCCTTGCCTCGCTAGAGTGCTGCGTCGAACCTCCGGTCATCGAGGTGCGCGCACCCCGGGGGGTTCGGTTGGCGCTCTACTCCGCAGGCAGCGCGCTCGTCGGCATCGCGGCGAGCACAGCCGACAGCGCAGAGATTTGCATCGAGGCCTGGCCGGCGTTACCGACACGGGCACGCACGATGCCTATCCACTTCATCGCGGCTACGACGTCGGCGTGACGTTCCGGCGTCTCGCGCCGACACTGTCGCGAAGTGCAAGCGCGAAGCCGTCACCCGAGTTTGCGCGCGGAAAAGGCAGGTCTGGAACCGGGAAGCCGAGGAACTCGCAGAGGGGATCCCATCCCGATACGACGTCGTAGACGAGCAGCTTGTCGGCAGGGACTGCGGCGGTGACGGCCGCGTTGTGGGCGTTGTATATCGAGATCGCGTGCGCCGCGTCGTTCGCGCGCCCGCCGAACGTGTGTCGAAGGATCACCTCCCGGCTCAAGTCGTAGAGCGCGCGAATTCCAGGGCTCGAGAGCGGCGGCAGATTTTCGCTGCGTGCGAGAATCGTTTTGCTGAAACTCTCGTACCACTCGACGGGGTTTCGTACGGTCAGGATCACACGTGCTTTCGGATAAGCGCCAAGCAACTCGCGCCAAAGCACGCACGCCGGCCAATCGACGACTGCCGCGTAGCCGGCGAAAAGTTTTCCAAGGTCGACGCGCTCGCCGCGTGTGAGTGCGAGCCACAGCGGCGCATGCTCGGGGTGCGCCGCAAGCTCGGTCATGTGGTAGCACGCGCGTACGCCGAGCTCTTCGAGCGCAAGCTTCAGCGACATCGTACCCGTGCGCCCGAAACCGGCTCCGACAATGCGCAACGTCATTGCGTCCTCCGCACGTCATCATCGAACCCCAGCGCTACGTACGCGCTCTGCGCCGTCACGGCAAGACTGGAGCCACGTACGTCAACGTGTAGTTCAAGATCCAGACGAGAAACAGCACGAGCGGCACGTGCACGACGAATTGAAGCATCGAGTAACCGACGATGTCGCGCGCCTTGAGCCCGAGGATGCCGACCAGCGGCAACATCCAGAATGGGTGGATCAGATTCGCGAGCGCCTCGGTCGCGTTATAGGTCTGTACGACCCAGCCGAGGTGCACTTCGAGCTCGACGGCCGCGCCGAGCAAATAGGGCGCCTCGATGAGCCACTTGCCGCCGGCAGACGGAATGAACAATCCAAGGAACGCCGAGTAGATCCCCACGAGCACGGGGTACGTGTGCTCGTTTGCGACCGACACGAAGAATTCCGACAAGCGCTCGGCGAGCCCGGACCTCGTCAACATCTCGACGATGCCCGCGTACATCGGATACTGAATCAGCACGCCGCCGACAGGCGTCACCGATGCGGCAATGGCTTGCACGAACGACCGTGGCCGCCAGTGCAGCAAGAGGCCGATCATGAGAAACAGGAAGATGTAGTGGTTCAGCTGCAGCAGCACGCTCAGTCCGCTCGCCATGACTTCGCGCGCGAGATACCCGAACCCGAGCACGCAAACGACGATCGTCAGCAGCGGGCTGTACTCGAGCCACTCGCCCGGCGTCGTGCGCCGGCCGATGTCGCTCGTGGCGGGCGCGTAGCTGACGCCCATGTCGGTCATCGATTTCGCATGAGTCGGGCTCGGCGCCGAGAAAAACGAAACGGCCATCGAAACCACGATCAGCAGCGCGGCTATGAGCAAGCTCTGCCAAAGGCCCAGTGTTTGCCCGAGCGGAATGACGCCCGTGATGCTCTCGATCGAATCCGGAAGCGACGCCGGCGTCGCCATGATCAACGCCGCCGACGACGACATGCCGAGGGCCCACACGCTGCCGACGCCGAGATAGGCGGCCGCACCGATCGCGCGATAATCCGAGCCGCGCACGCGATGCGCGATCTCGCGCGCGAGCAGCGCGCTGAAGATCAGGCTGAAGCTCCATGAGACCAGCGACGCGAGCATCGAGAACAAGCCGACGTACGCGGCCGCGCCGCGGCCCGTCGTCGGCACGGCCGCGAGCAGCCGCACGACTCGATAGACGGGCGGCGCCGTCGCGACGGCGTAGCCCGTCACGACGATCATCGACATTTGCATCGTGAACGCGACGAGGCCCCAGAAGCCGGCGCCGAACGACTGCGCCGTATCGAGCACCGTGCTGCCGGCCGCGACGCTCGCGACGAACACTACCGCGACGGCGGCGAGCGCGAGAACGAACGCGTCGGGAAACCACTTCTCGAACCAGTCCGAAAGCCGGAGCCCGATGCGCGCGAGCGCGGTGCTTTCCGGCGACTGCGTAGTGGCGGACATTCGGCGGCCGACTATAGGGACGGTGCACGGCGTTGGCAACAGCGCGGAAGCTCTGGATTTTTCTTCGCTTTCGCGCAGTGGACAGCCGCACGGGCTTGCGGCTACGCTGCCGGCACAACAATTTCAGCTGTGTTTCGCGGGGGGCTCCAGTGGGATTCTTAGTTTGGCTCGAGGCCACCGGGCTCGCCGAATGGGTGCGCTCGTCGATCCCCGGCTACCCGTCGATGATCGCGCTGCATGCCGTCGGCATGGCCGTCATGGTCGGCCTCTCGCTCTTGCTCGACTTGCGTGTGCTCGGCTGGTTCGCTGGCATTCCGCTGCAAGCGCTGCAGCGCTTCTTCGGGCTTGCGTGGATCGGCTTCGGCATCAACTTCCTATCGGGATCGGCGCTGTTCTCGGCGCAGGCGACGAGCTACATCGTCGACTGGGTATTCATGACGAAGATGACGCTCGTGTTGCTCGGAGCGATCACGGCGGCGATTCTGCAGCCGGCCGTCGTCAAGGCCGGCCCCGGCGGAGTCTCCGGCGGCATGAAAGCCGTCGCCGCGCTCGCGATCGTCTTCTGGGTCGTCGCCATCGTCATGGGCCGCCTCACGGCGTATCTATAGGAGCCGCACACACATGGAAGCCTTCATGGAATGGCTGGTCTCGACGCCGATCAACGGCCTCGTGCTGAACTACGCGTGGAGCTGGCCGACGCTCGAGTCGCTGCACTTCCTCGCGCTGTGCACGCTGATGGGCTCGCTTCTGATCATGGATCTGCGTTTGATCGGCTTCAATAAAATCATCCCGCTGCAAGCCGTGCACAGCCTGATGCCGGTTGCGATCGTGTCGTTTGCGATCAACCTGATTACCGGCTTCGGGTTCCTGTTCGGCGACCCGTACACGTACTTCGCCAACTGGGCATTCTGGGCCAAGATGGGATTGATCGTGCTCGCCGGCCTGAACTTCCTCGTTTACTTCACGAAGGTCGAGCCGAGAATCCTCACCCTCGGGCCGAGCGACGGTACGCCGCCGTTCGCCAAGGCTGTCGGCGCCCTATCGCTCGTGTTCTGGTTCGGCGTGCTCTCGTTCGGCCGATTACTGCCGTATCTGGGAACAGGCGGCGGCTAAATACCCTGCTGCCGGTGCGTTACGCGCCGGACTGTGAAGCTGCGCACGGGGCTCGGCCTCGCGGACCCGTACGCTTGCAGTTCCATGCAGAACACCTACCCACGAACCGGACCACCGGCGGTGGTCATGTTCCTGCTGCTGGCGGGCTGCGCAGCGACGGGGCCAACAGCCGTTGTCCCGGAGCTCGAGCCGATCGTCGTCGACGCCCGACCGCTGCCCGTCCTCGCTCCGCCCGAGCCTGTAGCGCAGCGTGCGCCGCCGCGCGAAGCGCCGCGGATCGACATTGCGCTCGTCGTCGACGCGAGCACGCCGGCTCATGCGGCCGTCGCCGACGAGATCGACGCCGCGCTGCCGCCGCGACGGTACCGCGTCGCGCGCTTCACGACGGCCGCCGTGGCGGAGCTCGATGCCCTTCGCAGCCGCCGCGTGACGATCGTCGCCGTTGGCCCGGAAGCCGTACGTGCCGCGCGCGCAGCACTGCCGGACAAGCCGCTCGTGTTCTGCCAAGTGCCGGCATACGCCGAAGCGCTGGCAGCCGGCGCGCCCATCTGGGGCGTGCAGACGCTTCCGCCGCTCGAGCTCCAGCTCAAGAGCTGGCAGTCCGTCGATCCGTCGCTGCGCACGATCGCGCTGATCCTCAGCGCCTCCGGCGCGGAGCTCGCCGAGGAGGCCCGGCGCGCGGCGAACGCGCTCGCCAAGGATCTGCTCGTAGAGATTTCGACGTCCGATCGAGAGACTCTGTATCTGTTCCGCCGGCTCGCCACGAACGTCGACGGGCTCTGGCTGCTGCCCGACAACGACGCGCTGAGCCCGCAGGTGCTGCGCGAGCTGTTGGCCTATGCGCCGTCGCGCGGCATCGGCGTGCTGACGTTCAACGAAGCACTGCTCGCGCGCGGAGCCCTGCTGACGGCGACGGCCGTTCCCGCCGACGTCGCGGCGACTGTTGCCCACGTCGTCGAGCGCGTCGTGGGAGGCCAGACGGCGGACCTGCCGTCGATGACGCCGCTGTCGGCCGCGGAGCTCGCCGTCAACGTCGAGATCGCGACGACGCTTGGTCTGCCGCCGGTCACGGTACAGCGCTGGATGGCTCGTGCGCCAGACTGAAGCGGTCCCGCGCCGCGAGCGAAGCCGTAATCTCGTCCGCGAGGTGCTGGGCGTGCAGCTCGCGATCACCGCGATCGGCGGGCTGATCGCGGTCGCCGGCCTCGCATGGACCTCCGGCGCCGTCGTCCGGGACAACCTCGAGAACTGGGCTGCGCAGTGGGCCTCCGAGCTCAACGAGCTCGGTGCACCGTTTTACTTGGACGACGCCGGCGCCGCGATGCTCGACGTCGAGCGCTTCATCGCGAAGTATCCAGAGGTCGAGCGCGTCACGTGGTACGACCCCGAAGGAGGTGCGCTCCTTTCTCTCGACGGAGACGGCACGACCCTCGTCGATGCCGTGCCGCTCGACGCGGCGACGGCGACAGAGCTCGCGGCGCGCGCGGGCGTGCATCCGCCTTACCTCTTGACGCAGAACGTCTCACCCGGTCAACGCTACCGGCTCTCGGGACCGATCTGGACCGAGTCGTTCACCGACGACGCGCTGTTCAGCGCCGATCCAGCGGCAGCCGCAACGTCCGTGCGTCAGCTCGGCTTCGTCAGCGTCGATCTCGACTTCTCGGGTTACGAGAACGCGCTGTGGCCAAGGCTTGCCGTCGCGAGCGGCATACTGCTGCTGCTTCTCGGCGTCTCGTGGGCGTGCGGCCGCTGGTTCCTGAAGAATGCCCTCGCTCCGCTATCGGAGCTCGAGCAATCGCTCGCACAGCTCGCCGCCGAAGCGCCCGCGGTCCACTTCCCGACCTCGCCCTACACGGAACTGCGTGCGATCGTTACTGCGCTCGAGGACACGACCCGAGCGCTGCAAAAGCGCGAACGCCGACTGCTGCACCTTGCAAATCACGATCAGCTCACAGGCCTCGCTAACCGCCATCGGTTCGTCGCCGATCTCGAGCTCGAGCTGGCACGCTGTAACGACGACATCGGTGCGCGCAGCGCGCTGTTCTTCATCGACCTCGACCAGTTCAAGTACGTCAACGACACCTGCGGCCACGCGGCCGGCGATCATTTGCTGCAGCTTGCTGCCCAGCAGCTGCGCTATGCGGTGCGTCCCGAAGACTTCGTGGCGCGGTTCGGCGGTGACGAGTTCGTCGTGCTCGCGCGAAACGTATCGCGCAACGAAGCGCGCGCTGCCGGCACCAAAGTGCTCGAGCTGATGCGCGGCCTGAAGCATGTCGAGCGCGAGCAAGTCTTTCATCTGCAATGCAGCATTGGCATCGCGATGTTGCACGGCAGGCGCATCAGCTCGCACGAAGCCATTGCGCAGGCAGACATCGCGTGTCGCTCGGCGAAGGCACATGGCCGCAACCGCGTCGAGATCTACAGCCCGGCCGGCAAGGAGAGCGAACAGGCTGCCAAGGACGTCCTGACGATGAACCGCCTGCGCGAGGCGCTCGAAACGGACCGGTTCGAGCTGGTCTATCAGCCTCTGATGCACGTCAAGACGCGTACCGTCTCGCACTACGAGACGCTGCTGCGCCTGCCCGTGGAAGACGGCGTCCTCGGGCCGGAGTCGTTCCTCCCAGCCGCGTTTCGTTTCGGCCTCATGGCCGACATCGACCGCTGGGTGCTAAAGCGCGTCGTGCGATCGCTGGCCGAGCTCACTCGTTCGATGCCGGAGCTCAAGCTGTCGACGAACCTGTCGGGCTTCGCGTTCGAGGACGAAGGGCTCGCGGCCTATCTGCGCGCGCTCTTGAAGGAGCATGACGTTGCCGGCGACCGGCTCGTCCTCGAGATCACCGAGCAGCTCGCCGTGCGCTTTGCAGCCAGCACGAGCAAGCAGATCACGAGGCTTCGCGATCTCGGCTGTCAGCTTGCGATCGACGATTTCGGCAGCGGCTACAGCTCCTTCAGCTATCTGAAGCGGCTACCTGTCGATTTCCTGAAGATCGACGGCTCGTTCATCAAGAGTCTTGCTCGCGATCGCGTCGATCAAGCGATGGTGCGCATGGTCGGCGAGGTCGCCCGCGCCGCCGGCATCGAGACGGTTGCCGAGTTTGTGAGCAGCGCCGCGACGTTCGAGCTCCTCGCGAAGTACGGCATCGATTACGCGCAAGGCTACTTCATCGGCAAGCCGATGGCGCAGCCTGAGATGCCGGCCGCCACGCCGATTACGAAGCACGCGAGCCGTGCGAGCTAGCGCAAAGCTTCCAAGAGCAGGCCGACGAGCGCACCGACGACGAGCACGATATTGACGATGCCCGTGATGCCGGCGCCAATGCCGCGTTTCTCCGCGGCTTTGAGATAACCCACGGCGTACACCGCCCGCGCCGCGACGAACACGAAGCCGAGCCCTGCCGCCCAGCTCGCGCTGACGTACGTCGCGAAGATCCAAATGGCCGGAATGAAGATGATGAGGTTCTCGAGCGTGTTGACGTGCACGCGATTCGCGCGCTCGAAAGCGGGATGCCCCGTCATCGCCGGAGCGTGTACGCCGTACTTGCCGCGCGCGCGGCCGACGAGCCCCGCCATGACGACGTACTCAAGCAACGCAAGTACGATCGTGAGATATACGAGCTCCATAGCAGTCACTTCATGCAGCCCTCAGGCCGAGGATGCGCCGCGCCTCGGCCGGCGTCGCAACGGACCGATCGAACTTCGGCGTGAGCTCTGCGACGCGCTTCACGAGCTCGGCGTTACTGGCCGCGAGCCGGGCCTTATCGAATCGCACGTTGTCCTCGAGCCCCGTGCGGCAATGGCCGCCGAGCTCGAGTGTCCACTCGTTGACCATGAGCTGATGCCGGCCGATGCCGGCCGCCGTCCACGTCGCGCCTGGCAGCACCCGCTGCATCTGCTCGAGCTCGAGCTCGAGAACCTCGCGGTCGGCCGGTAGCGCACCCGGTATGCCCAGCACGAACTGGACGTGCACGGGCGTCTTCAGCAATCCGTCGGCTACGAGCTTGGCCGCGTTGAAGAGCATCGCGAGATCGAAGATCTCGATCTCGGGTTTCACGTCGTGGGCGAGCATACCGGCTGCGAGCTCGTTGATCAGTGTCGGATGATTCTCGTAGATCATCTTCGCGAAATTCACGGAGCCCGTGGTCAACGACGCCATCTCGGGCTTAAGGTGCAGCATGCCGCCGCGCTCCTTGCCGGAGCCGCTGCGGCCGCCTGTCGAGAACTGCACGATCATGTCGGGGCAATGTTTACGGATGCCCTCGAGAAACCGCGCAAACTTCTCGGGATCCGACGTCGTCGTGCCGTCGTCGTTGCGGACGTGCACGTGGACCAGCGACGCACCCGCTTCGTACGCGGCGTGCGTCGACTCGATCTGCTCGGGAACCTTGATCGGCACGGCCGGGCTGTCCTTCTTCGTCGGCACGGAGCCCGTGATCGCGACGGTGATGATGCACGGCGTGCTCATGGAAAGTTCGTCCTCGGCCCGGGCTGCGCAGCGTTCGCCGGCGTCATTCTAGACTTGGAGCGGCCCGGCTACTACGGCCGTCCGGCTTGCGATTGCTTCGCGGGCCGTTATGCTGCACGCCTTGATGTTTCTGACGGAGTGGACCGATGCCGACGCTGACGCTCGCACAAGCCAATCAAATCGTCGCCAAGGCGCTCGAGAAGGCGCGCGCAATGAAGATCAAGCCCGTCACCGTCGTTGTGCTCGACGAGGCCGGGCACCCTAAAGCGATGCAGCGCGAGGACGGCGCGAGCATGTTCCGCTTCGACGTCGCGACGGGCAAGGCCTGGGCCGCAGTCGGCATGGGCGCCTCGAGCCGCGCTCTCGCGGGGCGCGCCAAGGACAACCCGAATTTCTTCATCACGCTAGCGGCGACGGCCGGCGGCAAGTTCTTGCCGCAGATCGGCGGCGTGCTGATTCGCGACGCGAGCGGCGCGATCCTCGGCGCCGCGGGCGCAAGCGGCGGCACGGGCGAGGAAGACGAAGCCGTCTGCGCTTACGGCATCGAGCAGGCCGGGCTCATCGCCGACGCGAAGCCCTAGGACGGCACTACGCGGCCCGCAGCCAACGGAACAGCGTTCGCAGATCCGGAGCCTTGCCGAACATCAAGAGGCCGATGCGGAACACTTTCGCCGAGAACCACACGGCGCCGAAGACTCCGGCGATTCCGAGCGCGATCGAGAGCCACACCTGCCACGCCGGCGGCGGGCTCGTCGACGCAAGCCGCAGTAGCATCCCGAACGGGTTTATGGGCGGCACGAAGCTCGCGACGATCGCGATCGTCCCGTTGGGGTCTCGGAGAATCGGCATCCATAGGAGCCAAGGCAATATCAGAATCCAGATCAGCGGAGCCTGCATGGACTGCGCCTCACGCATGTCGTTGACGGCGGCGCCGACGGCCATCATCAGCGAGCCGAACGTGAAGAACGCGATCAGGAAGAAGATGATGAGGTACAGAATCAACTTGAGATCGAGCAGGCCGAACAGCGAGAACGACGCGAGCACGACGAGACCGAGGCCGAGATACAAGCCGATCGCGATCATGCTGATGCCCATGTGGCCGAGCAGCTTGCCGCCCATGAGCTGCATCGGCGACACGGCGGACAGCAGGACCTCGACGACGCGATTCGACTTCTCCTCGACCGTCGAGGTGAGCATGCCCTGCCCCGCGAACATCACGCCCATGAACAACAGCACCATGAACGCCATCGGCACGGCGACATTGAGGCCGAACACCGTGTCGCGCTCGCCGTCGTCGCCGACGGTCACGGAGCGCACGCGCGGCACCGTCATGACGCGCGCCAGCTCGGCGCGATCCAAGCCGCGCGCCTCGGCGCGGGCATCGAGGATCGCCTCGCGCAGCAGGCTGTGCACCACGACCTCGGCGCGGTTGTCTTGGCGAGCCGGAATGTAGAGATCGTAGCTGCCGAGCTCGCCGGACACCGGTTCCACGGCGTTCGCGTGCACGACCGCGAGAGCCAGGTGTTGCGCGCCGGCGCTCTCCTCGGTCAGCCAGCGCTTCTCATCCTCGACGTCGGCCTGCGGGGCGCGCTCGACGAGCGCGAGATCCGTGGTCGCACCGAGCACGTTGAGCATGGCGTCGGCGGCGCCGCCGGCGCGCGCCCGCTCGATGAGCTCGGAGACGGCCACGGGCGAGCTTCGCGCGGCCATGGCATCGCGCACGCGCGGCAACACGACGCCGGTCGGATCGACGACGGCGATCTCCCCTTCGACCGTGAGCGGCCGATCGCCGAACAACCGCGGCCCCACAAGCGCAAAAATGCCGCCGATGACGGGCACGATGAGCAGCCCGATGATGAATCCCTTCGTGAACACGGTTGCGACGAACTCGCGCGCTGCAATCTGCCAGACCTTGTTCATGCGGCGACGGCGCCTCCCGCGATGCGGCGCTCGGCTGCCGTCGCGGCGCCCTCGCCGACCGCGATGCTCACGAACACGTCCTCGAGCGTCGGCCGCTTGAGCTCGATACGAGCGACGCGCACGGCGGCGATGACGCTTTGCATCGCGCGCGCCGCGTCGGCACCGTCACGCAGTGTTACTTCATAGCCGCCGCCGGCGGCCGTGCAGCTCTCGACCTCCGGCAGCGCGCGTACGGCGCTCATGTCGGCGTTGGACTCCAGCGGCTCGAACGTCAGCGCGCGCGCATCGTGCGCACGCAGGATCGAGCTGACGGGATCGTCGAGCACCTTGCGGCCGCGGTGGATCATGACGACGTGGTCGCAGAGCTCCTCGGCTTGCGGCATGACGTGCGTCGAGAACAGCACCGTGGCGCCGCGGCGATGCTCCGCGAGGATCATGTCCTTCAAGAGGCGCGTGCTGACTGGATCGAGGCCGCTGAACGGCTCGTCGAGAATCAACAGGTCGGGCTCGTGGATGATCGCCGCGAGGATCTGGATCTTCTGCGACATGCCCTTCGACAGCTCCTCGCAGCGCTTCCCTTCGACACCCTTGAGCCCGATGCGCTCGATCGCCGAGTGCACGCGATCGCTCAAGCCCCGTTCGCCACGCCCTTCAAACGCGCGATGAACGTGAGGTACGCCGCGACCTTCATCTTGCGATAAAGGCCCCGCTCCTCGGGCAAGTAGCCGATGCGGTCCTTCGCCTCGAGCGCCGACGCTTTCCCGAGCACACGCAGCTCGCCCGAGTCCGGCATCAGGATCGACATGATCATGCGGATCGCCGTCGTCTTGCCGGCGCCGTTCGGCCCGATGAAGCCGTACAGCGCACCGCGCGGGATGGTCAGGTCGAGCCGGTCGACGGCCGTCAGCGCGCCGAACGTCTTCGTGACGCCGCGCACGTCGATCGCCGCATTCGTAAACGGCATGCTCGCTACTCCAACGCGAACGCGACGAGCTCGGCCGGCGTGTCGCGGCCGACGGCGAGCACGATGTATTGCTTGCCGTTCAGCATGTACGTCATCGGTTTGCTGCTCGCGGCGCCCGGTAGCGGCAGCTCCGCGACGACGGCGCCGGTTGCCTTGTCGTAGGCGCGCAGCAGCGGCGCGCCGCCGTAGCCTTCGCCGGCGAAGAGCAGCGTCTTCGTGACGAGCAACACCGCGCGGCTCGCCTTGCCCGTCGGCGGGATCGCGAGGCCCGCGAGCGCGGGATTGCTCTTGATGTCGTCCGGGGTGTCGCCGTTGACGGCCATCCAGCGATGTTCGCCGCTATTCATGTCGATCGCCGTGATGCGGCCGTACGGCGGCTTCACGAGCGGCAGGCCCATCGGCCGCGGCGCCTCGCCGTTGACGAATAGATAACGAATGTCGGAGCGATCTCCCGCGGGGCTCACGGCGAACACCGTCAGGCTCGTCTGCGAGGCGACGTAGAGCATGCCGGTCTCCGGATCCGCGGCTCCTCCTTCCCAGTTCGCGCCGCCGCCGTAGTGCGGCAGCACGAGCGTGCCGCGCGTGCCGTCGGGCGCGTCGATCAGCGACGGCGGCGTGAACATCGGCCCCATGCGCAAGCTCTTGACGGCCTCGAGCGCGGCTGCCTTGATCGCCGGCGTGAAATCGACGAGATCGCCCTCGCCGACGCCTTGCCGGTCGTACGCGGCCGGCTTCGTCGGGAACGGCTGAGTAGGCGCCGTCCATTCGAACGGCACGTCGGAGGGCGGCACGGCGCGCTCCTCGATCGGCCAGAGCGGCTCGCCGGTCCGGCGATCGAATGCGTACGCGAACGCCTGCTTCGTCAGCTGCACGACGGCCTTGACAGGCCGGCCGTTCACCGTGACGTCGAGCAAGATAGGCGCCGTCGGATTGTCCCAGTCCCAGATGTCGTGGCGCACGAGCTGCTGATGCCAGACTCGTTCGCCGGTCTTCACGTCGAGCGCAACGAGGCTGTTGCCGAACAGGTTGTTACCGTGCCGCTCGCCGCCGTACATGTCGCTCGTCGCGCCCTCGACGGGCAGATAGACGATACCGAGCTCGGGATCGGCCGATATAGGGCCCCAGACGCCGGCGTTACCCGTGTACTCGGCCGACCCCGGCGTCAGCCACGTCTCGTAGCCGAATTCGCCCTTCTCGGGGATCGTGTGGAACGTCCACAGCAGGCGCCCCGTGCGCGCGTCGAAGCCGCGCACGTCGAGCTTGACCTGCGTCTTCGCGTTCGGCCGCGCGCCGACGCCTCCCGCGGGCCCGACGACGACGACGTCGCCGACGACGAGCGGCGGCGACGAGGAGCCGGCCTCGACGTTGTCCATCGGCCCGCGCAGGCCTCGGCGCAAGTCGACGACGCCGGCTTCGCCGAACTCGCGCACGGGCAAGCCCGTGTCGGCATCGAGCGCCCAGAGATAGAAACCCGGCGTCACCGTCAGCACGCGCCGCTCTTCGTCGCTCTGCCAATACGCGACGCCGCGACCCGACGTGCGCCGCGGCGCGGTACGGAAGCGCTCGCCGTCGCTGGGGCGCCAGACCCACAGCGTCTCGCCGCTGCCGGCGTCGATCGCGACGACATTGCGCGTCGCGCCGGCCGTCGCGTACAGCACGCCGTCGATCATCAGCGGCGTCGTCTCGCTCTTCATCTCCGGCGTGGGGCCGAAGTTGCCGGCGTACCAACGCCACGCGACCTTCAGGTCTTTGATGTTCTGCGCGTTGATCTGGTCGAGCGGCGAATAATGCTGCGCCGCGAGGCTGCCGCCGTAGACGGGCCACTCGACCGTGCGGCCCTCTTGCGCGGCCGCGCTGCCGAGCAGCGCACCGCCGATGACGCCGCACAGCACGGCGGCCGCTCGTCTCGTTGCGTGATGCACAAACTCCCCCGTTGCGAAGCCGGAACGCGCCTTTTAGTTCAGATCGACGGCGAATTTCTTCAGCAGCGCGAGCGGCACGATCTCGAGCGCGCGAGAATGCGTGCCCTTCAACACGACGCGTGGTGCCATGCCCTGCTCGTGCGCCTCGAGCCAGCGCGCGGCGCACAGGCACCAGCGATCGCCGGGCTTCAACCCCGGAAAGTTGAACTCGGGATGCGCCGTCGAGAGGTCGTTGCCGCGGAAGCGCGAGAACTCGAGAAAGTCCTGCGTGACCTCGACGCAGACCGTATGCGAGCCCGTATCCTGGTCGCTCGTGTTGCAGCAGCCGTCGCGAAAAAAGCCGGTCTTGGGCCTCTCGCTACAGCCCTGAAGCGTTTCGCCGAACACGTTGACGGAAGGATCCACTGACAGCCCTGCCTTACGCGGTGTGCGTTGAGCGTAGCGCGGCCGCAACCGCGCGGCTAGCAGCCCGCACTCATATATAGACAACCTAAAGCGGGCTCGGCATACTCGCGGCCATGACTAGGCAGCCTAAAGATAGCGTCGACGGCAAGCTCAACATCCCGCAGGGAACGCTGGATCTGATGATTCTCACCATCGTCCGGCGCGAGCCCCTGCACGGCTACGGCATCGCGCAGCGGCTGAAGGCGCTGACGCAAGGCACGTTCCAAATCAATCCGGGCTCGCTGTTTCCTGCGCTCTACGCGCTCGAGCGCGACGGCAAGCTGCGCTGCGAGGAACGCCCGAGCGACAACAATCGCCCGGCGCGTTACTACTCGCTCACTGCGTTCGGACGCAAGGAGCTCGAGCAGGCGGAGCGGCGCTGGGAACGCGTGACCGCCGCGATCACGAGCGTGCTGCAAGGCGCATGACGATCCTCTACCGCATTCGCGCGCTCGTCCGCTGGCTGTTCCGGCGCGACGAGATCGAGCGCGCGCTGGATACCGATCTCGAGGACTACATCGAACGATCGGCCGCCGAGAAGATGCGCGCCGGGATGAGCGAGGCAGACGCGCGGCGAGCGGCGCGCATCGAGCTCGGCGGCGTCGAGCAAACCAAAGACAGCGTGCGCGCAAGGCTCTCGTACGCCACGATCGAGAACACGCTCGCCGATCTTAGGCTTGCGCTGCGAACGCTGAGCCGGCAGAAAACCTTTACGGCCGTGATCGCGTTGACGCTCGCGCTCGGCATCGGCGTCAACGTCGCGATCTTCTCGCTGGCCGAGCAGATCCTGCTGCGTCCGCTACCCGTACCCGAGCCCGACCGGCTCGTGAACCTCAGCGATCCGAGCCCGAAGACGGTCGGACGGATGGATCCGCTGCGACCCGCGACGCCGCCGGATGAGGGCCGGAGCGGCGGACCGAACACCGTCTTCAGCTACCCGATGTTCCGCGATCTCGAGCGCGCGCAGGAGCCGTTCGTGGGGCTGGCCGCGCACCGCACCCGCGGCGTGCGCCTTTCGACCGGCGAGCAGGCGCGCAACGGGGAAGCGATTTTCGTCTCGGGAAGCTATTTCTCCGTGCTCGGCCTTCAACCAGCGCTCGGCCGGCTGCTCGGCCGGGAGGACGATCGCGTCGACGGACAAGCCGAGTCAGTCGTGTTGAGCTACGCGTACTGGCAGAGCGCCTTCGCGGGTGATCCGGACGTCCTCGGGCGCACGCTCGTCGTCCACGATGTGCCGCTGACCATCGTCGGCGTGGCGCCAAGCGGATTCAACGGCACGACGGTCGTCAGCCCCATGTTCGACGGCCGCGGTGCAACGGTGTTCGTGCCGATCACGATGCCCAGCGGCGAAACCACCGGCCTCGCTGCCACCATCGCCGTCCCGAATCACGAGCGTCGCGACTTCTACTGGGTCCATCTCTTCGCGCGGCTCAAGCCGGGCGTCACTCGCGAAGCGGCCGCCGCCGCGATGAACCCGCTGTATCGCGCGATCTTGAGCGAAGTCGAAGCGCCGCTGCTGACCGGCGTCGACGAGCAGCAGCGCGAAGCGTTTCGCGCGAGAGCCCTCGTGCTCGAGCCCGGAGCGCGTGGGCAAACCCTCAGCGAGATCCTCTTGGTGATGCGCATTGCGCTCCTGCTTCTGTTCGCTGTGAGCGGCTTGGTGCTGCTCATCTGCTGCGCCAACGTGGCCGGGCTCATGCTGGTCCGCGCCACAGCGCGAACGGGCGAGATGGCGGTGCGCGCGTCGATGGGCGCGTCGCGCGGGCGCCTTGCTTCGCTGCTGCTCGCCGAGTCACTCGTGCTCGCGCTGCCGGCCGCCCTGATGAGCCTGCCGATCGCTTTGTTGATTCTGCGCGGCCCAAGCCGAGTGCCCGGTATACCCGACAGCGTGTCAGATGTGCTCGAGGTGTTTTCCAACGTGAGCTTGAGCGCGACCGCGGCGCTCGTCGCGATCGGCGTCGCCGTGGCCTCGGCGCTCGGCGTCGGGCTCTTTCCCCTCCGGGGCCTTGTTCGGACCGAGCCCGGGAAGACGTTGCAGGCGTACGGCGCGAGGCAGACGACGGCCAAGGGGGTCACGCGCTTCCGTGCCACGCTCGCGACGGCGCAGGTCACACTGTCGATGGCGCTGCTCGGCATTACATTCGCCTTCGCGCAGAGCGTCGCGACCCTGACGCGCATCGACCTCGGCCTCGATCTCGATTCGGTCGCCACGTTCTCAGTCACGGCGCCCCCTGGGCGGTTCACAAGCCAAGCTGACTGGAACCCCATCGCAGAGGCGCTTGAGGCGATTCCGGGCGTGTCTTCCATGGCTTCGTCGTTTCCGCCTTTCCTCGGAGGGCACACCATGAACTTCCCCGTGAGCGTTCGGGGTGTGGAAGCAGAACCGCTGCCCGTGGGCACCTACCAGGTCAGCCCGGATTTCTTCCGGATGTTCGGCATCGAGTTGCTCGCGGGCCGTGAGCTCAACGACACGGACAGCGGACTTTCGGAGGCTATCGTCAGTCAGCGATTCGTTGAGCGTCTGGGTCTCACCCGCAATGATGTGCTCGGGCGCACCGTCGAGCTCCCCTTCGGGTTCGGTACTTCCGTGATCGTCGGCGTCGTCGCCGACTTGAGGTCAGGAAGGATCACCGAGGAGATCGAGCCGCGAATGTTTCTACCCGGAGGGAACTCCACGTACTACGTTCGCAGCGCTCGTCCGCCCGAAGATCTCATGAATGTCGTTCGCGAGACTGTCGCTCGCGTCGATCCGAGCATGACGGTCTCGAGTATGAGCACGATGGAGCAGCAATTCCTCGACGGTATCGCAATTCAACGCTTCGCTGCCGGAGCCTCCTCGGCGTTCGCCGTGCTCGCGACGGCTCTGGCCGCGCTCGGCCTCTACGGCGTACTCGCGTACACCGTCGCGCAGCGCTCGCGCGAGATCGGCTTGCGCTTGGCGCTCGGCGCCCCAGCGGCCCGCATCGGCGGGATGGTGCTGCGGCAAGTGGCGGGGATGGCGGCGATCGGCATCGTGCTCGGCACGATCGCAGCGTGGGCCCTCGGCCTTGCGGCACAAAGCCTTCTGTTCGGCGTCAAGGCCGGCGACCCGCTTGCGCTGGCCGCGGCCGCCGCACTGCTCACCGTCGTCATGCTCGGCGCGGCCTACATCCCGGCCCGGCGCGCGTCGCGCGTCGATCCGATGACCGTGTTGCGATACGAATGACCCAATGCGCCTGGAGGGCGTATGACGATTCTGTACCGACTTCGCGCGCTCGTGCGCTGGCTGTTCCGGCGCGACGAGATCGAGCATGCGCTCGACGCGGATCTCGCGGACTACATCGAGCGATCGGCGGCCGAGAAGATGCGCGCCGGCATGACCGAGGTCGAAGCACGACGAGCCGCGCGCATCGAGCTCGGCGGCGTGGAGCAAACCAAGGAGAGCGTGCGCGCAACGCTGTCGTTCGCTCCGATCGACAACACACTCGCCGATCTCGGCTATGCACTCCGAACGCTGAGCCGGCAGAAAACGTTCACGACGGTGACCGTGTTGACGCTCGCGCTCGGCATCGGCGTGAACGTCGCGATCTTCTCGCTGACCGAGCAGATCCTGCTGCGCCCACTGCCGGTGCCCGAGCCCGATCGGCTCGTGAACTTGACCGATCCGGGACCGAAGATAGTCGGGCGAGGGCCGACGCCGCTGGAACCCTCGACGGCGTCCTCCGCCAGCGGTGCGGCCGACACCGTCTTCAGCTATCCGACCTTCCGCGATCTCGAGCGCGAGCAGACGTCGTTCGCCGGGCTGGCAGCGCATCGGCCCTTCGAGGCGAGCCTCTCCACCGGCGAGCAAGCACGTCTCGGCACCGGCGTTCTCGTTTCGGGAAGCTACTTCTCGGTGCTCGGGCTAAACCCTGCGCTCGGCCGGCTGCTCGGCCCCGAGGACGATCGTGTCGACGGAGAAGCCGAGTCGGTTGTCTTGAGCCATGCGTATTGGCAAGGCGAGCTCGGTGGCGACCCGCGGATCGTCGGACACCGACTGATCGTGAATGATCAACCGCTCGCGATCGTCGGCGTTGCGCCGCCTGGGTTCTCGGGTACGACGGTAGGGACCCGTGCAAGTGTTTTCGTGCCGATCACGATGCGGAACGCGTTGGGTCCGATGCTGTATCACGACAGCCGCATCGTCTACTGGGCCCATCTCTTTGCGCGTCTTAAGCCGGAAGTTACCCGTGAAGGGGCTGCGGCCGCGCTCAATACGCTGTATCGCACGATCGTGAGCGAAGCCGAAGCGCCCCTGTTGACCGGCGCCACCGAGCAAGAGCTCGAGGCGTTTCGCACGCGACCCCTCGTGCTCGAGCCGGGCGCGCGCGGCCAGACCTCGCCCAGTCGCACGCTGGATCCGGCGCGCAACAGCCTCGCGCTGCTCTTGGCCGTAGCAGGTGCGGTGCTGCTGCTGTGCTGTGCCAACGTGGCGGGGCTGATGCTGGTGCGAAGCACGGCGCGAACCGGCGAGATCGCCGTGCGGGCATCGATGGGCGCGACGCGCGGCCGCCTTGCCTCGTTACTGCTCGCCGAATCGTTGGCGCTCGCGTTGCCGGCCGCCCTTCTGAGTCTGCCAATCGCGTGGCTGACGCTGCGCGCCGTCGCAAGCGGAGTTCCCGGAATACCGGCGGCTGCCTTCGACGTCGAGCTGAGCCTCGCTCCGGCGCTCGTCGCAATCGGCACAGCGGTGATGTCGGCCCTGGTATGCGCGCTCTTCCCGCTTCGGGACGCACTTCGTATCGACCCGGGGAAGACGCTGCAGGCGTACGGCGTGAGGCAAACACCGGCGCGCCGCGTTACGCGCTTTCGCGCCGTGCTCGCGACGGCACAAATTGCGCTGTCGATGGCGCTGCTCGCAATCACCGGCGTCTTCGCACAAAGCCTCGCGAACATCGGGCGCATCGATCTCGGCCTCGACGTCGACTCGGTCGTCATGGTCTCGCTCTCGCCGCGGACGATACGGCCCTCCGCGCAAGCGTCGGCAACCTTCCTCGATCGCCTGGACGAGGAGCTGAGGGCAATGCCGGGAGTATCGTCCGTAGCGTCGTCAGAGGTTCCTCTGCTTGCGGGCGGCGGGTTCGAAGGCCGAGTCGCCGTCGAGGGGCTGGAGATGGGCCCGCAGCTCATCTCCATGAACCCCGTGAGCCCCGACTACTTCGAGATACTCGGCATCGAGGTGCTCGCGGGCCGTGGTTTCGGCGAAGCGGATACCTTGCGACCGGTGGCCGTCGTCAATCAACGATTTGCCGAGCGCGTCGGCCTCGGCCGAAGCATCGTCGGACGGCGCATTGTGGAGTTGGACCTCGAGATCGTCGGGATAGTCGCGGACGCGCAATCCGAGATAGTCACCAGCGAAGTCGGAGCGCAAGTCTTCCGGCCGCTGCGGCATGGGTCCACGTTTTATGTTCGAGGCTCTCGGCCGCAGGAGGAACTGCTGAACACGATTCGCGAAACGGTCGCCCGGGTCGATCCGAGCGTGGCGATCACACGTCTAGTCACGATGGAGCAGCAGTTCCTCGCGAACATCGGCACGGAGCGATTCGTCGCCGGTGCGTCCACGGGGTTCGCGGTGCTCGCGACCGTCCTCGCAGGGCTCGGCCTCTACGGCGTGCTGGCGTACGCCGTCGCGCAGCGCTCGCGCGAGATTGCGCTGCGCTTCGCGCTCGGCGCGCCGGCGCGGCGCATCCGCCGAATGGTGCTGCGGCAGATCGCAGCGATGGCCGCGGCCGGCATCGTGCTCGGCGCGGCCGCAGCCGTGTTGCTTGGCCGTGCGGCGCAGAGCCTCTTGTTCGGCGTCGCGGCCGCCGATCCGCTCGCGCTCGCGGGGGCCGCGGTCGTGCTCGCGGCCGTCATGCTCAGCGCGGCCTACCTTGCGGCCCGGCGCGCGTCGCGCGTCGATCCGATGAGCGTGCTGCGCTACGAGTGATCTAAGGCGGGCGCGAAATCCGGCTAGCGCTCCGCGCCCTCGATCGGCGCCTGCCCCGCCGGCGCGGCCTTCAATGCCGCTTCGACGCCGAGCCGGATGAAGTTGCTCTCCGTCGGGGCCTGGAAGAACGTGTAGTCCTCACGATCGCGCCACGCGAGCGGCCCGCCGAGCTTGCGGCCGGCCTCGAGCGTCGCGTCGTGGATCGTCGTCACCATCGCCTCGTAGTCGGCCTGGCCTTGGCGCATGCCGGAGAAGCTGCCCAGGTCCGTGCTGGCCGCGAACACGACGTCGACGCCGGGCACGCCGGCGATCTCGTCGGCGAGGGCGACGCCGGCCGGCGACTCGATCATGGCGACGATGACCATGTTGTCGTTGGCCGTCTGCCGATAGTCGCGCCCGTACAGCGCACCGTACTGACCGTTGCCTAGGCTGCGCTTCCCTTGTGGCGGATACATCGTGTACTCGACGGCGCTGCGGATCTCTTCCACGCTGTCGACGAGCGGGATGATGATGCCGAGGGCGCCGATGTCAGTCGCTTTTTGGATGTCGCCCGGCGTCGAGTCCGGCACACGGATGAACGGCACTGCGGGCGCGCCGCGGCACGCCCAAATCATGCGCGCGACCTCTTGATACGTCAGCGGGCTGTGCTGCATCTCGATCCAGAGGAAGTCGAAGCCCGAGTTCGCCATTGCGCAGTAGATGTCGGGGTCCGGCGACGTCACGGTGCCGCCGACGATCTGCTCGCCGCGCGCGAGCTTCGCTTTGGCTGTGTTGTAGACGCCCTGTGCTGCGTTCTGTTGTGCAGCAGCGCCCACCGCGACGACCAACCCGATCAGCGCGGCGACAAAGCTAACTTTCGACATCGTCAGAACCTCGTGCCGTCGGCCGTGATGACGCCAAGCGCATAGCCGCCGTCGCTACCGTCGCGCGTCGGCGCGGCAACCAACGTGATCTTGTCCCCGACCTTGACCATGCCGTCGCGCCAGCCGCTGCGGAAATAGTTGTTGCGGCTATGGCCTTCGTACTCGATGTCGCGCGTGCCTTTGTCGTCGGTGACTTCGAGCACGATCTTCGTGTGCGGGTTCGCCGGCTCCCATTCCTTGACGATGCCGGAAACCATGTTGTCGCGAATCGACAGGTCGAAACGAATCGCCGAGTGGTGCGCGAACGCAGCCGCAGCGGGAAGCAGCAGCGCAAAGGCGAGCGCCAACGGTCTAGTCATCTGAACCCCTCCCCCGTCCGAAAGCTCAACCGGTTTCGCCCTGCCCCTGGCGCAGCCGATCGAGGTGCTCTTCCCACGTCGGCTCGTTGCACTCATATGGCAACAAACGAACGCCGGGCTGGAACTGCCACTTCTTCTCGGCCGTGATCGGCTGCGTGTAGAAGGCGGGATCCGTCATCGTCATGTTCGACGTCAGCACCTTCGTGCCGTCGTCGTTCACGGCCAACGAGTACTCCTCGACGATCTTCGCTTCGTCGCTGTGTGGATAACGGCCCTGATCGACGGCTTCCTTCAAATGCGTCGTCTCGACGATGAGCTTGTCGCCTTCCCAGCGCCCAAGCGAATAGCCGTTACGATCCGGAAAGAGGTCATCGGGATTTGCCGGCTCGCCGAGGTAGATGCGGCGAATTTCGGCGTGCGCTTCGTAGACGACGAGAATGATGTCCTCGTGCTGCACGATCTCCATCGGGTAACCGCCCGAGCCAAGCATCGAGCCCGGCATGCCCGTGCCGAGACAGTACCCACCCGGCGTATCGCCGCGCGGATCGACGAGCGCGCGATACGCATCGACCTTGGCTTTTGCTTCGGCTCGCAGCGGCAACGGCGCCTGCGCTGCGCCGCGCTGCGGCGCGGCCGCACCCGGCGCCCGGTAGTTGCCCCAGACACCCGTGAAATCCGGATGTTCGGCGCCGGAGGCTGCGCCTGCGATGACGAGGCCGAGCAACGTCGCGCCGAGCTTGAGCTTGGGGCTTTGTAGAGACATGGGAATTCCTCGCGGCTTTTCGAACCGAGCATAGGGGCGCGTCGCGCGGAGCGTCAACGGCTACGACAAATCTTGACGCCTCAAGCAGACGGGTGAGCCCGCAGCACGGCGAGGAACCGCTCACCGTAGCGGGCGAGCTTCGCCTGACCGACGCCGCCGATCGTCAGGAGCGCCTCCGAGTCCGGCGGCCGCAGAGCGGCCATCTGCTTCAGCGTGGCGTCGTGGAAGATCACGTACGGCGGCACATTTTGCTCGGCTGCGAGCTCCCGGCGGCACTCGCGAAGCGCCTGCCATAAGGGCTCGTCGTGCGGCCCGATCTCGGTTGGAGCGGCGCGCGCTTTTCGTGCCGTCGGCGCTTTCGTGTCCTCTCGAACGCGCACGGTCGACTCGCCGCGGAGCACCGCACGGCTCGCCTCGGTCAATGCCAGCGCGCCGTAACCTTCGTGGTCGACGCGGACGTGGCCCAACACCATCAGCTGCCGTAACAGCGAGCGCCACGCCGATACCGGCACGTCGCTGCCGATACCGAAGACGGATAGCCGCTCGTGGCGATGCCGCGCAACCTTCTCGGTCGCCTCGCCGCGCAGCACGTCGATGACGTGCGCGGCACCGAAGCTTTGGCCCGTTCGATAGATGGCGGACAGGAGCTTGCGGGCCGCGTCCGTCCCGTCCCACGTCGCCGGCGGGCTCGCGCAGTTGTCGCAATTGCCGCAAGCCGCGGCGCCCATCTCGCCGAAATACTCGAGCAGCGGCCGCCGCCGGCATTCGGTCATCTCGCACCAGCCGAGCAGCGCATCGAGCTTCGCGCGCTCGCGCCGCTTGTGGTGCTCGTCGGCTTCCGAAGCCGCAACGAACTGCGCGAGCTGCACGACGTCTTGCAGGCCGTAGACCATCCAGGCGTCGGCGGGCTCGCCGTCTCGCCCGGCTCGGCCCGTCTCCTGGTAGTAGGCCTCGATGCTCTTCGGCAGGTCGAGGTGCGCGACGAACCGGACGTCGGGCTTGTCGATGCCCATGCCGAACGCGATCGTCGCGACGATGATCAGCGAATCCTCGACGAGAAACCGGCGCTGGTGCTCCGCGCGCGTGTCGGCCGGCAATCCGGCGTGATATGGCAGCGCTGAGAAACCCTGCTCGACGAGCCAGTCGGCGGTGCTCTCGGTCTTGTCGCGCGAGAGGCAGTAGACGATGCCGGGCTCGCCGCGATGGTTGCGCAAGAACTCGAGCAGCTGGCGCCGCGCATCGGTCTTCGTCTGAACGGTGTAGCGGATATTCGGCCGGTCGAAACTCTCGACGAACACGCGCGGGCTATCGAGCTCGAGCCGCGCGACGATCTCCTCGCGCGTCGGCAAAGTGGCCGTGGCCGTGAGGGCCATGCGCGGCACGCCTGGCAGCCACTGCTTCAACGCGTTGAGACCGAGATACTCGGCCCGAAAATCATGTCCCCATTGCGACACGCAATGCGCTTCGTCGATCGCGACGAGCGAGATCGTCACTTCGCGAAGCAGCGCCTGTGTTTCCTCTTGCAGCAACCGCTCCGGAGCCAGATAGAGCAGCTTCAGGCGGCCGTGCCGGAGGTCTGCGATCACCGCATTCTGCTCGGCGCGGCGCAACGTCGAGTTCAAGAAGGCGGCCGCGACACCCGCCTCGCGCAGCGCGCTCACCTGATCCTCCATCAGCGCGATCAGCGGCGAGACGACGAGGCCGACGCCGTCGAGCACGAGCGCCGGAATCTGATAGCACAGCGATTTGCCGCCGCCCGTCGGCATCAGCACCAGCGAGTCTTGGCCGCACAGGGCCGCTTCGATGATCGCCTCCTGCTGGCCGCGGAAGCTCGAGTAGCCGAACACATCGCGTAGGACGCGGCGCGCACGGTCGTCGCTTGGCGGCGACGCGGAAGTGGGCTCGAGCTGCATGCCGCGGATGATGCCATAGCTGCGGCCTGGGGCCGCGGCACCGAAAGTTCCGACAATCGCAAGCTTGGCAGCGGCGTCGTTCCCTGCTTAGATTCGTCGCGGCCTACCGGAGCGCTATTTTTGATCCCGTTGCCTCGCGCCTTCACTGCCGCTTCACGGCTCGCTCTCGCGGCAGCGGCGCTCATTATCGCCGGCGCCGCCGCCGCGCAAACGGACGCGACCGGGTTCGATTTCAACGGCGCGCAGCGAACGCGCTACGAGACGCTCGACCCACAGTTCCGCGCCGGCTTCAGCGACAACGACGAGGCCGTCGCGCTGCAAACGACGCTCGCCTTCAACTGGCGCAGCGAGGCCTGGCACGTCGGCGGGGAGATCATGGACTCGCGCAGCTATGGCGTCGATTCCGGCTCGTTCGCGAACGGCACGACGACGAACACGCTCGAGCCGATCCAGGCATTCGTGGCCTGGCGTAACGATGCGAGCACGGTTCGCCTCGGCCGCGTCACGCAGGACCTCGGCAAACGGCGGCTCTTCGCCCGCAACCGGTATCGCAATACCGTCAACAATTTCACCGGTATCGATTGGTCCTGGACGGGCGCCGAAGGCCGCGCCGCGCGTGCATTCTATTGGGTGCCGATGCGCGCATTGCCCTCCGATCAAGAGAGCGTGCTCGACAACGAGTACGAGCACGATCGCGGCGTGCGCGGAAACTCGATCACGGGCTTCTTCTATCAATTCCCGACGTTCTCGAACCGGCACCGGCTCGAGAGCTATGTTTTCGACGCCAAGGCCGAGTCGCGCACCGATCTCGCCACGGCGTACGATCTCGTGACGGTCGGGGCACGCGCTTATCGACCGCCGCAAGCGGGCGAGTGGAACTACGAGGTCGAGACCGTGCTCCAGAGCGGCGACTCGGGCGGCGTCGTCGGCGGTGTCGCGCGCAGCGACCTCGATCATCGCGCATCCTTCCTGCACTTCGAAGTCGGTTATCAGCTCGACGCGCCGGGGTCGCCGAACCTCCTGCTCCAGTACGACCGCGCGACTGGCGACGAAGACCCGACGGACGCCGAGATCGACCGCTTCAACACGCTGTTCGGCGCGCGCCGGTTCGATGTCGGCCCGACGGGCATCTACGGCATCGTTGCGCGCAGCAACATCGACTCGCCGGGCGTGCGCCTGACGTTTCGTCCGGCACCGCGCTGGCAGGCCATGCTGTCCTACCGTTCGTATCGACTCGAAGCGGCGCGCGACAGCTGGGTCGGCTCGGGTTGGCGCGACACGTCGGGGGCGGCCGGCAGCTCGATCGGCCGTCACCTCGAGGGCAGCTTCACCTGGGCCGCCATTCCGGATCGCCTGAGCGTCGAGACCGGCTTTGCGCATTTGTGGGCGGGGCGGTTCGCCGAGCAATCAGCCGGCGCCGCGTTCCGCGGCGACCCGCAGTATTTCTATGCCGCGGTGACGACGACCTTCTAAAATCAACCAAGACCGATCGGGAGATGTCGCCATGCCGAGCCGCTGCCGACTGTGGGCCCTCGCTTCGACGCTGCTGCTGGCGGGCGGTGCCGTCTCTGCCGACGAAGGCATGTGGACGTTCGACAATTTCCCGAGTGCGCTCGTCCGCGAGCGGTACGGCGTCGAGATCGACGAGGCATGGCTCGAGCGCGTGCGGCGCGCGACCGTGCGGCTCTCGGGCTGCACGGCGTCGTTCGTCTCGCCGACAGGTCTGATCCTGACGAATCATCACTGCGTCGCGAGCTGCCTCGCGCAGAACTCTTCGCGCGAGTCGAGCCTGCTCGAGACGGGGTTCGTGGCGCGCGGCCGCGAGAGCGAGCTCGACTGCCCCGTGCAGGTCGCCGACGTGCTCGAGCGGCTCGAGAACGTGACGGCGAAAGTGCAGGATGCGACGCGCGGGCTTACGGCCCGCGACGCGAACGAACGTCGGCGCCAGACGCTGACGGAGCTCGAGTCGGCCTGCGAGAGCACTTCAGAAAATTCTGATAACTCATTGAAATGTGAGGCCGTTAACCTGTACGGCGGCGGCCAGTATTGGCTGTACCAGTACCGGCGCTTCGACGACGTGCGCCTCGTCTTCGCGCCCGAGTCAGACATCGCCGCGTTCGGCGGTGACCCGGACAACTTCCAGTTTCCGCGCTGGTGCCTCGACTTCTCCTTGCTGCGCGCCTACGAGAACGGCCGGCCGGCCACGACGCCGCAACACCTGACGATCGACTTCGACGGGCCCGAAGCCGGCGAGCCCGTGTTCGTGGCGGGGCACCCAGGATCGACGGACCGGCTGCTGACGGTTGCCGAGCTCTCGGCGCTTCGCGAGCGCACGCTGCCGCCGGCGCTGCTGCGCGCCTCCGAGCTGCGCGGCCGCTACATTCAGTTCTCGAAGACCGGCGAGCAAGCGAGCCGCATCGTGCAAGACTCGCTGTTCGGGCTCGAGAACAGCATCAAGGTCCAACGCAAGCAGCTCGACGCCCTGCTCGACGACGCGCTGCTCGCCGAAAAGCGTGCTGCCGAAACCGACTTGCGCTCGCGTGTCGCCCGCAACCGTGAGCTCGCCGCCGAGATCGGCGACCCGTGGCAGCGAATCGAGCAGGCGCTCGCCATCGAAGCGACGCGCCGGTTGCAGTACGAGTACCTCGAAGGCGGCACGGGGCTCAACAGCCGGTTGGCTCGTTACGCGCGCACGCTGGTGCGCGCAGCGGCCGAGCGGCCGAAGCCGAACTCCGAGCGGTTGCGCGAGTATACAGACGGCTTCTTGCCGCGCTTGGAGCAGCAGCTCGGCGCGCAGGTGCCGATCTACCCCGAGCTCGAGCGCTTGACGCTGTCGTTCTCGCTCGAGCGCATGCGCGAGTGGCTCGGGCCCGATGCGCCCCTCGTTCAGCGGTTGCTTACGGCCGAAACGCCCGACGAGCTCGCGGCGCGGCTAGTCGACGGCTCGCGGCTCGCCGACCCAGCCGTCCGAATGCAGCTCTGGAACGGCGGGCAAGCCGCGATCGATGCATCGACGGACGCGTTCATCGTGCTCGCGCGCTCGCTCGACGCCGAGGCGCGCGAGCTGCGCAAGTGGCACGAGGACGAGGTCGAAGCCGTCATCGAGGCCGCGCAAGAGGACATCGCACGGGCTCGGTTCGCGGTTTTCGGCACGAGCGTCTATCCCGATGCAACGTTCACGCTGCGCCTGAACTTCGGCAGCGTGCAGGGCTGGATCGAGAACGGCACGGCCGTCGAGCCGTTCACGCGTTTGGACCGGCTATTCGAGCGCGCGACGGGTCAGCCGCCATTCCGCGTTCCCGCGAGCTGGGAGAAGGCAAAGAGCTCGCTGAATCTCGCGACGCCGTTCAATCTCTCGACGAACAGCGACATCGTCGGCGGCAACTCGGGCAGCCCGCTGATCGCGGCCGACGGGCGCATCGTCGGCCTCTTGTTCGATGGCAACATCCACTCGATCTCGGGCGCCTATTGGTTCGACACCGAGAAAAACCGCGCCGTCGCCGTGCACCCGGCGATCGTTCGCGAAGCGCTGACGAAGGTCTATGAGGCCGAGCACCTCGTCGAGGAGCTCGGGCTCGCGCAGTCGGCGCGGCGCTAGTCTCAGTCGACGACCGCCTGCATCACGGCGTTCTCGAAGTCCGACAAGAGGGTGCGGCTCGACGTCTGCGCGAGCAGGATGCCGACGAGGTTCTCTTTGGGGTCCGCCCAGAAGTGCGTGCCGTAGACGCCGCTCCAGCCGAACGAGCCCTCGGATAACCACGTGCCGCGCGCGGCCGCGTCCGTGACGACGCGGACGCCCAAGCCGAACCCTTCGCCAGCCGGCCGCCCTTGAAGCGTCGAAGGGATGAACGCCGAGCCCATGAGCTCGACGGAGCGCGGGCTCAGGATGCGCACGCCGTTCAGCTCGCCGCCGTTCGCGAGCATCATCGCGAACTGAGCGTAGGTCTCGGCCGTCGCCATGATGCCGCCCCCGCCTCCGTGGTACTTCTGGCCCGACATCGAATCGGGGTTGTCGCTCGGCGCAAGCGCGCCGTCGCGGCGTTGATAGACGGTCGCCAGCCGCGAGCGTTGCTCGGCGCTCGGCCAGAACGTCACGTCACGCATGCCGAGCGGCCCGAACAGCCGCTGCGAGAGGAATTCGCCGTACTCCTGCCCCGCCGCGATCTCGGCGATATGGGCGAGCGCGTCGAAGCCGCCCACGGCGCTATACGCCCAACGCGTGCCCGGCTGGAACTCGAGCGGCGACGCGCCGAGCTCCTCGACCCACTTCAAGCCAAGGTCGTGGCGCTTGTTGAATGCCGCGTTCGCGACGGAATTACCCATCGGCCCGCTCATGAGGCCCGACGTGTGCGTCAGGAGATCGAGCACGGTGATCTGCCTCGTCGCCGGAACCGTGTAGAACGCGGGCGGCGCGGCGCCGGGACCACCGGCCTGAGCCGGGGGACCGCCTGGGCCGGGCGCGGCCGGCTTCGCGATGCCGACCTCGAGGTTCGCGTACGCCGGGATGAAGCGCGACACGGGGTCGTTCAAGCGCACCTTGCCTTCCTCGGCGAGCATCAGGATCGCCACGGCGGCGACGGGCTTCGACATCGACGCGAGGCGGAACATCGAGTCGGGTTGCATCGGCCGCTTCGATGAGAGGTCCATAACGCCTTGTGCCTCTAGATAGGCCACTTGCCCGTTGCGCGCGACGAGCGTGACGGCGCCCGCGATCTCGCCGGCCCCGATCGCGCGCTCGACGAGCTCGTGGACGCGCTGCAACCGCTCGCCGGAGAGACCTACGCTTTGCGGCGTGGCCGTTTCGGCATGAAGAACCAGAGCCGGTGCAGTGACGAGCAACGCACCGAGCAACAACGAGGCAAGCTTGCGGATCGACATGCGGCACCCCCTGCCACGATCGCGACGGTTACAGCATGACGCGCCGGCCGCGTGCCGCGCAATCGGAATCGCAGCCGAGCAGTCAAAGCACAGCCGGCCGGTTCGGTCGCTCGTTGACGTTGCGCCCGGCCGCGGGGAACTCGCGCGCTAGGAGCGTCGTCGCCGCCTCGATGCCGACTAAAATTCCGTCGCGCCAGCGGCCCGCGGCGAGCTCGCGCTCGATCAACGTGCACACGCGCCCCCACTCGTCATTCGAAACGCGGCTGTCGAGCCCGCGATCGGCGACGATCTCGACGTCCCGTTCGGCGATCAGGACGTAGATCAGCACACCGTTACTCTCCACGGTGTCCCAGATGCCGAGCTCGGCGAAGACTTCGAGCGCGCGCTCGCGTGCCGAGCGCAATCGCCACAACGCCCCTAGATCGAGTGCGACCTCGATCGCGACGCGGATCTCGGCACGATGCTTCGTCTCCGAGAGCTCGATCGCCTGCTCGATGGCGCTCAATGCGTGCGACGGAAAACACCGGTGCAGCGTCGAGGGCGACTTCAGCAAGTGAGACAGCACGCGCACGCTACCAGCCTCCCGACGCGCCGCCGCCGCCGAATCTGCCGCCGCCCCCGCGAAAGCCGCCGCGGCCGCCGCCGAAGCCCCCGCCGAAGCCCCCGCCGAAGCCACCGCCCAGCGGGCCCACGCGTCCGCGACCCGAGGCCCAACGGCCGTGGCCGCCGCCGATGCCCGTCAACGCGAGCACGAACACCATCGCACCGGCCAGCAACGATGCGAACAGCACGCTGCTGACGAGCCATACGATGAATCCAGCGCCGGCTCCGACGGCGGCGGAGCCGAGCAACGAGCCGAGCAAGCGCCGAAACACCGGGGCCACGAAAAACGCCAGGATCAGCACGATCGGCAGCGCGGTGAACGGCTCCGCATCGGGCTCGCGCGCAACGGGCACGGGCAACGGCTCGCCGTCGATCAGGCCGATCAATGCGTCGAGACCTGCGTTCAAGCCGCCGGCGTAGTCCTCTTCGTAAAAGCGCGGCGCGATCGTCTCGGCGGTGATCCGCCGCGCGAGCGCGTCGGGCACTGCGCCTTCTAGAGCGTAGCCGACCTCGAACCGCATGCGCCGGTCGTCGAGCGCAATGACCAGCACCACGCCGTCGTCGACGCCGCCCCGGCCGATGTCCCACTGCTCGGCGACGCGCAACGCATAGGGCTCGATGGCCTCGGGCGCAGTCGTGCGCACGAGTAGCACGGCGATCTGGCTGCCCTTGCGTTCCTCGAAGGCCGTGAGCTTTTGCTCGACCGCCTCGATGGCATCCGCGGACAGAGTGGCCGTGGAGTCGACGACGTGGCCCGTCAACGGCGGGACAGGCTGCTGCGCGGCCGCCGCGGCCGCGCCGAGCACGAACAAGAGCAGAACTACCCTCGGCCGCCAGTGTCGAGCGCTCACGAGCACGTCGTCACTGGGCGAAGCTGACCTGCGGCGGACGCGAAATCTCGGCTTCGTTCTCGACCGTGAACGTCGGCTTCGTGTCGTAGCCGAAGATTTTCGCCGTCAAGTTGCTCGGGAAGCTGCGTACCGTGACGTTGTAGCTCTGCACGGCTTCGATATAGCGATTGCGCGCGACTGTGATGCGGTTTTCCGTGCCCTCGAGCTGCGCCTGCAAGTCGCGAAAATTGGCGTCGGATTTGAGCTCGGGATAGCGTTCGACGACGACCATGAGCCGCGATAGTGCGCTCGTGAGCTCGCCTTGCGCCGCCTGGAACTGCGCGAACGCCTGTGGATCGCCGAGGACTTCCGGCGTCGCTTGCACGGAGCCGACTCTGGCACGTGCCTCCGTGACGCCGATCAAGACGTCTCGCTCTTGTTGCGCGAAGCCGCGCACGGTCTCCACGAGATTGGGGATCAAGTCGGCACGCCGTTGATACTGGCTCACCACTTCGGCCCACGCCGCCTTGATCTGCTCGTCCTGTGTTTGGAAGGTGTTGTAACCGCAAGCCGCGAGCTGCGGCACAAGCACGATCGCCACCAGTAGTCGCCACATAACATCGCCCTCCTTGCCGCCAGACGCCGCAATGACGCTGCAATATCGAGGCCAGGTTGGCGGCGCCGCGCCGCGGCTCATATGATTGGGCATGACCGGGGTGCTCAGAGTCAGGCGTGCGACCGTCGCGGACGAGTTCGGCCTATTCGCGCTCGTGCGCCTGTTTCCGACGCCGACGCCACCGAGTCGCGAGACGTTCGCCAATGGGCTGCGCGTCAAGCTCAAGGACTCCGACGGCTTCGTCGCAGTCGCGGAGCTCGGCGGGAAGCTCGTAGGCTATGTCGCCGGCGACGCGCACGAGACGTTCTATGCGGGCGGCAAGGTCGCGTGGGTCGACGAGATCCTCGTCGCTGAGGACGCGCGTCGGCAAGGCATAGGACGCGCGCTGATGGCCGAGTTCGAGGCGTGGGCCGAGAACGGCCGCTGCCGCTTGATCGGCCTCGCGACGCGGGCTGCGACGACGTTCTACGAGGAGCTCGGTTTCGAGGACTCGGCCGGCTACTTCAAGCGCTACTTGAAGCCCGAGGACCGGATCAAGAGCTCCTTCTGAAGCGCTCGACGGCTGGACCCGCCTTCAGTTCGCTTCGAGGTACGCGCGCGAATCGGCTTCGCTCATCAGCGGCACGACCTTGTCGGGATCGACGCGGATCATCAGGTACGTGATGTGGTCGTCGATCTTCGTGAACTGGTGGCCCGTGCCGGCCGGGATCACGAGCACGTCGCCGGCGGTAAGCTCGTGCTCGGCCGGGTCCCGCATATCCGTGCCATTCGCGCCGGGGCCGTTCAGCAGCCGTACCGCGCGGTCGTCCGGTGGGCGGCGCTGCGGATCGACGACGTCGGGGCCCGTGCGGTTCGTGCCCGAGCCGCTCAGGATGTAATAGACCTCGCTGACGAGGTCGTGCGTCGCGACCGAGCGCGGCGCCGGTGCGTCGAGCTTGCCGCGGTGCACGAGCGCGATCTCGACCTGCGCCTTGCCGATGTCGAGCGAGCGCATCTGCTGATCGATGACGGCCGTTGCGCGGCCTATGCGTATGTACTCTTCGATCTCGCTGCGCGGAATGTACGTCGACGGGCACATCCGGCACGACGCGACGCCTTCTTGCGCCGACAGCCGGCCGATCGTGAATGCCGACACTAGAGCCAACGCGATGACCGCCGCTACGGCGGCACCTGTCACGATCGTACGCATACTTCCCCCTTTCGAACCGCAGCGATCAAACCGTCGCGATGAAGTCGCGCATGCGTTGACGCTGCGCCTCGTTCGGCAGCCCGCCGGCCGCCGTCAAGCACGTTCTCCTCCATGTGCTTCGGATCGGCTGTCTCCGTGAGCACCGAGGTCAGCGACGGATTCGCGAGGATGTACTTCAGCGAGAACTGCGCCCACGTCTCGCAGCCGAATTCGCGCGCCCACTCGGGCAGCGCTTTGCCCTCAAGGCGATCGAAGTAAGCGCCGTTCATGAACGGCCGGTTGATGATGACGGCGACGCCGCGCTCGGCGGCGAACGGCAACAACCGCTCCTCGACGGCGCGCTCCGTGATCGAGTAGTTCACCTGCACGAAATCGGCTGCTCCCGGCGCAGGAACTGCTCGAGGTCAGCGTGTCGCGAATCCTGCGACACCGTCACGCCGATGTAGCGCGCGGCGCCTTCGGCTTTGAAGTCCTTGAGGCTCGGCCAGTGCGTATCGAGGTCCGTCAGGCTGAAGATCTGCACGAGATCGAAGATCTCGCGCTGATAGTTGCGCTGCGCATCGCGGAACTGGCGGATACCAACGTCCTTGCCCGTCTGGTCGATCTTCGTCGTCACGAACAGCGTGTCGCGAAATTCCGGCAGCGCGAGCACGCGGCCGAGACCGGCGTCGTTCGCGGGGTTGCGCGGCCAGGTGTCGACGAGCTTGCCGCCGTGTGCAACGAGCGCGCGCAGCACGTTCGCGAGCGGTTCCGTGCCGTTCTGCGCGATCTGCTCGACGACCTTGCTCGACCCGAGGCCGACGACGGGCAACATTTCCCCCGTGCTCGGGATCGGGCGCTGCGGAATGCCGTGCTGGGCCAGCGCCGTCAGCGCGGGATGGCTCGCCAAGCCAACGGCTGCGGCGGCCGCGCTCGAGCGCGCGATGAATGCTCGGCGTGTGGTGGTTGCGTCGTGTGTCATCGTTGGTTCCCCTAGGATCGAGAATCAGTGCGTCATCGAGTGCACGAGGAAGTTCGTGCCCAGCCGGAACGCGTCGGTCGATGGCCGCAGCGGATAATTCGGAGTGCCATACCATTCCCAGAAGTTCGCGAGGTCGTTGTTGTGGCACGCGACGATCGCGATATGTCCCGCGGAGTTCACGAGGCCGTAGTACACGGGGGCCGGCCCCTGCGTGTACGGTGCCATGCTCTCGAGATCTTCGAGTTGATACGCGAGATCGAAGATTGGATTGTCGACCGTCAGCCGCTCGAACACGCGATCCGGGAACACACGCAGCATCTCCTCGCGCAGATTGTCCATGTGCCACGTATCGAAGTCGTCGATGAGGATGAACCCACCGCGCTCGACGTACTCGCGCAGGTTCGCGACCTCGGCCTCGGTAAGCTCCATCTCGCCCGGCTCGGAGACATAAGCGAACGGGTACTCGAAGATCTCCGGGCTCGACAGCTCGAGCAAGCGGTACGAGGGGTCCTCTACGTGGACCTTCGTCGTGCGGCCGATGAACTCGTTGAGATTGATTTCCGCGTCCGGGTAATTGTGCGACCAGCCCATGTGGCCGATATCGCCGTTCGTGCCGTACTTCCAGCGCGCGACGATGAACTCCGTCGGCGGCGGCACGTTGTCCTCGATCGTGTAGTAGCGGCGGCCGCGGAACTGGCCGGACGCCACGCCGGCGACGACGAGCGCCAGCACGGCGGCTACGAGCAACGATGGACGTTTCACTAGGCGCTTACCCTCGCCGTGCAACGATACCCTGAAATCGCGCTTGCTCAGTAGGCGCTCGCGGCCGCCGGCAGCCGCGAGACATTTCTTGAGATTCGCGGTCAGCGCATCTCGTTGACGAGCCCCTGCAGCGACGCCTGGATGTGGAAGTCCTGGAAGCCGAACTCGTTGCGCAGCACGGCCTCGATGTCGCTGGTCGAGCGGTTCTGGCGCACCATCTGCATGAGCACGTCCGTCATGCGCTGCGACGTGGCGCGGTACTCGCTCAGCGCCTGCTTGTTCACGACCGCGCCGTGCCCCGGCACGACCGTCTCGAAGTCGAGCGCAAGCACCTTGTCGAGCGTCGCCGTCCACTCCTTCGCACTGCCGCCGCCCGGGTGGTCGACGAGCTGCGGGAGGCCTTCGCCTGCAGTGAACAAGTCGCCGGCCGCGAGCGTGCGATGCTGTGGAAAGAGCACGACGACGTCGCCGTCGGTGTGGCCGCGGCCGAACCAGTAGATCTCGGCGACCTTGCCCCCTAGATGCACCGAGCCTCGCGGCTCGACGGTGATGTCGACGAGCCCAGACTGATTGGCGGCGACCATGCGCGCGCGCGCCGCGGCCGAGGCCACGGCCAGCGTGCCGGCCACCTGCAGCTTCGCGTTACCGCCGCTGTGATCGGCGTGGTAATGCGTGTTGATGACGTACTTGACGGGCTGGTTCGTGACCTCGCGTAGCTTTGCCATGAGGTTGTCGTGATCGACCTCGAAGTCGTCGTCGACGAGGATGACGCCTTCGTTCGTGATCAGCGCCGTGACGTTGCCGGGCACGTAGGCGCCATGGATCACGTACAGGTCGTCCTGGAGCTTGATCAGCTCGAGCTCGGACGGCTCCGTGCCGAACTGCGCCTCGGCGGAAAATGCGAAGCAGCCGAGCGCGAAACCCAGCCAGATCTTGTCGTTCATATCGATCGAAAACCTCGTGGAATGTGTGGCATCGTCTTTTGTTAGACAGCGAATGGTATATCGAGCTGCCGGTTGCTCGCACGTGCGAAGTGGGGTCTGAGGCCGTGCACATTCCCAATACCCACTCAATAGCCATTCGATATCCGCAGGATCGGCATTGCGGGTAACGACCATCGATTAGAATGGCCGCGTGTCCAGCCTTCCCCTCGATCCCGAGAGCGCCAAAGTCGGCAAGACGCTGCTCGCCGGCGCGCTCGAGGCGCGCTCGCGAATATTCAAGATGTTGCTCTGTCTGCTGGGCCTGTTCATCTGCCTGTTCCCGTTCGCCGATGAAGTGTTCCAGATCGTCGCTCAGCCGATCATGGACGCGATGCCCGAGGGCTCGAGCCTCATCAGCAAGGAAGTCGCGTCGCCGTTCCTGACGCCGCTCAAGGCCACATTCTGGGTGTCGCTGTTCGCGTCGATGCCGCTGCTGCTCTATCACCTCTGGAAGCTCATCGACGCGTGGCTGCCGGCCTCGAAACGGCGCGTCGCGATGCCATTCATCTTCGCGAGCGCGGCTCTCTTCTATGTGGGGGTCGCGTTCGCGTTCTTCCTCGTGCTGCCGATGGTGTTTCAGTTTTTCGCGACGACGGCGCCCGCGGGCGTCAAGGTCATGACGGACATCAACGCGTTCTTGAGCTTCACGCTCGGCATGGTGTTCGCATTCGGCCTCGCGTTCCAGATACCGATCGTCATCATCGTCATCGTTTGGACCGGGCTCGTGTCGCGCAGGAAGCTAAAGAAATCGCGGCCGTACGTGTTCCTGGGCATGTTCGTGATCGGCATGCTGCTGACTCCGCCCGACGTGTTCTCGCAGACGCTGCTCGCGCTGCCGATGTATGCGCTCTACGAAGTCGCGCTGCTGATCTGCGCACGCTTTCTGCCGGATCGCGATTAGCCGAGCGTCAGCACGCGCCGCGGCACCTTCTGCGCGCCCGCCGGCACGCGGATCTCGAAGCAGCGGTGGATACGCGGGTTGCGCGCAAAGTCCTTCGGGATCGTTGCCGGCGTCACGTCGGCGACCGCGAGACCGGCGAGCCCTGCCTCGTCGAGCCGAAACTTGCGGAAGTTCGTCGAGAAGATCAGCAGCCCGTCCGGCGCGAGCTTGAGCAGCGTCGAACGGATCAGCTCGACGTGATCGCGCTGCACGTCGAGCTCCTTCGCCATGCGCTTGGAGCGCGACAGCGTCGGCGGATCGAGGAAGATCAGGTCGTAGCGCTCGCGCGCGGGTTCCTCGAGCCACGCGAGCACGTCGGCCTGCAGCAGCCGATGGCGCCGCTCATCGCCGAAGCCGTTGCGCTCGAGGTTCCGGCGCGCCCAGTCGAGATACGTGTGCGATAAATCGATGCTCGTCGTCGCGCGCGCGCCGCCCGCGGCGGCGAACACCGAAGCCGTCGCCGTGTACGCGAACAGGTTCAAGAACGTCTTGCCCTCCGCGAGCTCGCGGATCCGCGCACGCGTGGGCCGGTGGTCGAGGAACAGGCCCGTATCGAGGTAGTCGGTGAAATTGACGAGCAGCTCGAGGCCGCCCTCGCCCGCGACGTCGAACACGCCGCGCTCAGCGAGCTTCTGGTACTGCGTGCCGCGCTTCTGCTTGCGGCGCGTGCGCACGTGCACGCGCTCGCGCGGCACGTCGAGCACCTCGGGAAGCACGCTGAACGCCTCCTCGCGGCGCGCGCGCGCTTTGTCCGCGTCGATCGTCGCCGGCGGAGCGTACTCCTGCACGTAAGCGAAGCGCGGCGCCGACGGATTGACGGACGCGGCGTACAGATCGATCGAGAACGCGTACTCGGGCATGTCCGCGTCGTAGACGCGATAGCACGCAACGCCTTCCCTACGCGCCCAGTCGCCGAGCGAAGCAGCGTTCTTGCGCAAGCGATTGCCGAACATCGCCGCTCCGGGACGCGCGCGCGCGGCCGCATCGGCGGGCGGCAGCGCACCGCGCACGCGTTTCTCCTCGAAGTGCTTCGGCTCGATGTCGAAGCGCAGCAGCCGGCACTCGATCGGGCCGTTGAACATCGTGTGCGTGCGCTTCGCCTTGACGAGGAGCTCTCGGCCGAGCGGCGGATTGCCCGTCAGGACCGCGGCCTGCCAGCCTACGTAGCCGGCCTTGAGCTTCTCGCCGAGCAGCGCGTAGACCGCCTTCAGCCCCTCGGCTTCACCGAGCCGCTCGCCGTAAGGCGGGTTAGCGGCGACGAGCCCGCGCGGCGCCGGCGCCGTGGGAAGGTCGGCGAGCTCGCGCCGCTCGGCGTGCACGTGCTTCGCGAATCCGGCCCGCGCCGCGTTCTCGAGCGTCGCGCGCACAGCGGCCGCGTCGCGGTCGTAGGCTCGGAAGATGAAGCGGTCGACGCTCGCCGCGGCGCGCCGCTCTGCTGCCTCCGCGAGCAACCGCTGCCAGGCTGCCTCGTCGTGGCCGAGCCAACGCAAGAAGCCGAACTCGTTGCGCAGCAGCCCCGGCGCGACGTCGCCGGCGATGAGCGCCGCCTCGATCGCAAGGCTCCCGGAGCCGCATAGCGGGTCGACGAAGCCGACCTCGCCGTCACCGCCGCGTGCCGCGAGCTTCTGCCAGCCCGCGCGCAGCAGCACTGCCGCCGCGAGATTCTCCTTGAGCGGCGCCGCGCCTTGCGCGCCGCGATAGCCGCGCCGGTGCAGGCTATCGCCGGCGAGGTCGACCGCGAGCGTCGCAACGTCGTAAGCGAGATGCAGGTTCACGCGCACGTCGGGCGACGCGACGTCGACAGACGGACGCGTGCCCGTCCGCTCGCGAAACTGGTCGACGATCGCGTCCTTCGTTTTTTGCGCTGCGAACTGCGTGTGAGTGATCGCGGAGCGCGTGGTCGTGCAGTCGATGGCCAACGTGAGATCGACGCCAAGGTGCGCGCGCCAATCGACGGTACGCGTGCCCTCGTAGAGCGCTTCGGGCGTCGGCGCCGGAAATTCCGCGATCTTCAGTAGCACGCGGTTCGCGACGCGCGACCAGAGACACGCGCGATAAGCCTGTTCGAGGCTGCCTGCGCACGCGACGCCGCCGCGTTCGACTTTCACGTCGGTGACGCCGCAGGCCGCGAGCTCCTCGGCCGCTAGGTCCGCGGTGCCGGCCGGCGCAGTGACATAGAGGGAATGCAAGGCGCGACCCGAAGTGTGCTGCGAGGAAGTGGCGGCCATGCTAAGCGATGGCCTCGGCGAACGCACGCCGCCGGACTATCCGAAGTAGCGCCGCGCGAGGTAGTCCACGTATCCGCGCTCGACTCCCGGCGCTTCGCGCAGCGCGCCGAACAGCGCTTGGTACGTCGAGACGCGGAGATCGATTTCCGGAGCGAGCCGCGCAGCGATGCGATCGAGCTCCGCGCGATGGGTCGCCGCTTCTCTGCTCGGCCGCTCGTAGTACAGATAGACGAGCGTGCTCGTTCGCAGGCCGTTCATCGCCAGCCCGAGCGCGTGCTTCAAGAGCTGCGGCGTGTTGAGGAGCTTCGTCCGTTCGCGGCCATCCTGCAGCTCCTCGGCGAGCGCTTGGCAGCGCGCCAAGCCGGCGGCCGCCCACACTCGTTCACCTGGCGCGAAGTACTTGTCCTTGAACGGACGCTTGCCGCGCGGCCGTCGCGTGAGCCACTCGGCGAACTTGCTCTCGACCGCGACGCAGCGGCCATCGGGCCGGAAGAGCGCGACGTCGACGGTCGGCGGGTCGCCGCGCAAGCCCGTCGGCAGCGGCTCTTCGAAGGCGAGCCGCGTCCCGCCGGGCCCGTCGATGCCGAGCGCCTGCAAGAGCACCGTCTGGTCGCGGCCGCGCCAATAACCAAACACGTTCGCGACGAGCGCTGCCGAAGAGCAGAGCGAATAGAGCCGCGCCGGGCGCGCCGTTCCAGGCTTGAGCTCCGAGCCGCGCTGGAACTCCTCGAGCGCAGTGCCGTCGAGCGGCGTGTGCAGGTTGTCTTCGAGCTCGCGCACGCAACCGTGCGCGTCGTAATGCACGCCGTGCGCGTCGGCCCAGCGCCGCTGCGCACGCAAGAGAGCCGTCTTGGCCGTTACCACGCGCCGAGTCTAACGGCGCGCGTGCGGCCGCGCCGCGGCCGCGGGCTCAAGGCGCCGGGCGCAGCCCTTCCGTGAGCTCGATGACAGTGCCCCAAGGATCGACGATCGTCGCGACATCGAGCCCGAGCGCTTCATCGCGCTTGAGCGGCGCTTCGAGCGCGATGCCTTTGGCTTCGAGCTCGGCGCAGAACGCGCGCAGGTTGCGCACCTCGAAGCCGACGTGGTCGACGGCGCGGCCCTTCGTGCCGACGAGCGTCTCGTTCGGCAGCCAGCTGAAGAAGTTCAGCATGTAGCCGACGCCCGGTAAGTCGGCGCCGATGAAGAAGTCGGTCTGTCCTTCGCGCAGCGTCGCGTTGAAGACCTTCATGTACCACTGCTGCATCTCGACGAACGGCCGGTTCACGAAATGCACGTGGTGATGCGTGATCGGCGGCGCGTCCGCCGCCATGTTCGTCACGAGCTCGACTTTGACGCCGTCGGGGCCGACGAGGTACGAGAACCGCCCGTAGTTGCCGGCCGTCGGCGGGCTCGCGGTCTCGCCGGGCGCCGGCTCCCGGCCGACCGTCAGCGCGTAGCCGTTCGCGACGACCTTCGTCGTCGTGGCCGGCACGTCGGGGACCGCGAAGCCGATATGGTCGAACGTCGTGCCGCGCGTCGGGCCCGTCGGCTTGGCCTCGTGCAGGAACAGATACACGTCGGGAAACTCGACGGCGTCCACGCTGCCGACCTTGACGGCCTTGCCGCCCAGCGTGTCGACCCAGAAGCGCCGATGCTCGGCGACGCTCGTGACGTTCAAGTGGTAATGGCCGACGACGATGGGCGCCGCCTGATTCATGAGGTCCGCCGCCGCGGTGCTCGAGAGGGCCGCGAGCACCGCGCCTGCGGCCCACGAGCGCCCTGCTTGCTTAACCATTGCACCTCCCCGCTTCGAGACAGCGATCTTATACTGAGCGCTCCTATTCCTGGGGATTTGGATGACGAAGAACACTTCTGCGGGGCTCGCGCTCGTCGCGGCCTGCTGCTTGGCGCCGCCGGCTTGCCTCGCAAGATCTCGTGATCAGCAACGCGCGTATTCTCGATGGCAACGGCAATGCGATCGAGCGCGGCACGGTCGCCGTGCGCGATGGGCGCATCTCGGCCGTAGGCGCCGCCTCCATCACTTTGGCAAACGCCGTGCGCATCGACGCCGGGGGGCGCACCGTGATGCCGGGCTTCATCGACGCGCACCGCCACATCGTGCAGGGCGACCCCGCGCGCTGGCTCGCCGAGCAGTCGGCCGCCAACATGCGGGAGTTCCTCGAGGCCGGGTTCACGACGGTGTTTTCGGCGATCGACGCTCCCGAGCAGATACTCGAGCTTCGCCGGCGCACGGAGAGCGGCGAGACCGTGGGTCCACGGATCATCTCGGCGGCGTTCATCCCGCTGTCGCGCGCCGCGCTCGGCGGCGGCGGAGTCGACCCTGCGCGCACTGACCCCGCGCGTGCACCGAACCGCCCCGGTCCGACCGCGCCCGGCATCCCGCGCGAGGACAGCTTGGCGGCCGTCCGCGCGGCGGCCGACCGCGGCCACGATGCGATCAAGACGCTGATCATCGTGACGCGCGATGGCCCGGAGCAGGCGACGTTGAAGGTCATCGCCGACGAGGCGGAGCGCCTCGGGCTGCTCAGCATCACTCATGCCGTGTCCGTGATCGACACGGTCGCAGCCGTCGAGGCCGGAACGGACATCCTTGTGCACACGCCGCACATCGGCCAGCTCGACGAGGCGACGGCGAAGAAGATCGCCGACGCGAACATTCCGATGGTCTCGACGCTCGGCGTGTTCGTGCCGTATTTCAACGACGCCAACATGCCGCTGTTTCGCGACCGACAGCAGTTCCCGTTCGACACGTTGTCGAGCGCCGGCCAGGGTCCCGTAAACGCCCGGCTCCTGTTTCAAGCCGGGATCACCTACGCCTACGGCACCGACACCAGCTGGCCGCCGCGCGATTCGCTCGAGCACGAGCTGCGGCCGCTGCATCTCGTGTTCTCGCACGAAGATTTGGTCCCGATCATGACGAAGAACGCCGCGATCGCCGTCGGCAAGGGCGAGGACTTGGGCACGCTCGAGGTCGGCAAGCACGCCGACATCGTGATCTTGGGCTCGGATCCTCTGATCGACGAGATGGCATTGCTCGATGTCGACGTCGTGATCAAGGGCGGCAGAGTCGTCGTCGGCGCCAACTGACGCTTACGCCCGCGCCTTGGCGCTAAGCGAACGGGCAGCCGCGGCGGTGACGAAGGCTAGCGCGCGGCGGCGGCGCTCGAAAGCTGGCCCGCGGGTGGATTCGCGGCCATCAGCTCCTTGAGGACCGCGGCCGTTTCGGCGTGCGGCTCCGCCGCCTGGCGCAGGAACGGCTCGTTGTAATTGCCCTCGGCGAGATCGAGCGCCGTGCTGCCGTTCGCGTCCTTGGCATAGAGGTCGGCACCGTTCTCGGCGAGGAACTTCACGATCGGCGTGAAGCCTTTCATCGCGGCGCCATGCAAGGCCGTACGATGCGGCTTCGCCCGGACACTCGGCACCTGGCGGCCGCGATAGTCATAGCTGAAATCGCTCAAGCGTTGCTCGATCACGAGCAGGTGCGCGGCCGATTCGCCGCGCGGCTCGAGCAGCGTGCGCGCCTCGAGGTCGGCGCCCGCGTCGAGCAGCGCGCGCATCGTCGACAGTACCCCCTCGTCGGTGCGATTGCGCCCACGCGTGACGCGCAAGCCGTATTCGACGCCCGCAGCCGCCATCAGCGGTGTGACCCCCTGGTTGCTAGGCAAATCCACGAGCGCGCCGTGCTCGAGCAACAGCTCGACCATCGGCGTATCGCCGGCGCGCGCGGCGCGCAACAGCGGCGTCGCGCCTTGCGACAGAATCGAGTCGCCGCCGCGGTCCTGCGGAACGTTACGATATGGCGGGCGGCGCTTGAGCTGCGCATTGACGTTCGCACCTCTTTCGAGCAGCAGGCGTGCGACGTCGATCGCCGCGAGCTTGTCCATGCTCGGCAGCACGACCATCGACCCGTTGCCCTGCACGGGAAGCGTGCTCGTATCGGCCGCCATGTACAGCGGCGATCGGCCGTAGAGGTCCCACTTGTCGATATCGGCGCCAGCCTCGATCAGATAGGCGGCGAAATCGAAGTGCAGATTCAGGAGCGCCATTACGAGCGGCGTGACGCGATGCGGATCCGCGAGATCGAGATCGGCGCCGCCGGCGACGAGCTCCTTCGCACACTCGATGCAGCCCTCGCGAGCGGCATACAGCAGCGGCGTGAAGCCGCCCTGATTCATGTCTTTCGGCCGCGGCTCCTTGATAACCTTGCGCTCCCAGTTGCGGACGGCCCCGCGCGCGTCGACGTCGGCGCCGCGCGCGATCAAGAGCTTGATCATGGCCGGCTGCTTCTGCGCGGCAGCCCACATGAGGGCCGACTGCTCACCCCAAAGCTCGATCGCGTTGACGTCGGCGCCGGCGTCGAGCAGCAGAGTAGCCGCCTCGACGTTACCGGTGCGCGCCACGGCCATCAGCGGCGTCTCGCCTTCGGGGTTCGGCAGGTTCGCGTCGGCGCCGCCTTTCAGCAACGCGGCGACGACATCGGGGTATCCGCCGATCGCAGCTTCGGCGAGCGCGGACGTTCCGAACTCGTTCTGTGCGTTGGCGTCGGCGCCGGCTTTGAGCAAGCGCTCCGTGAGATCGGCGTCGCCGTTGTAGGCCGCCCAGATCAGCGCCGTTGTGCCGTCCGGCGCGCGCGCTCGAACGTCGCCGCCGGCTTGCAGCGCTGCGAGCGCCGCCTCGTGGTCACCGGCCTCGGCCGCGTCGAGCAATGACAGCTCGGCCGCCGCTGCGGCCGTGCCGAACAGGGCCGACGCGAGAACGACAACCAGCCGAGCTCCCATGGCGCTAGACCTCCGATAACGTGTTGTCGCTGTCGCCGATCGCCTCGATCGGAATCCCAATGCGATCGAGCAGCGTCAACAACAGATTCGAGTGCTTCGAGTCCTGCCCGTAGTGCAGATGTTGACCACCTTTGATCCGGCCGTGAGCATGGCCCAGGATCGCGGACGGCAACGGATCGTTGTTGTGGCGGTTGCTATCGCTCATGTTGCTGCCGTAGAGGATCATCGAGTGATCGAGCAGCGAACCGTCGCCGTCCGGCGTCTTCACCATGCGGTCGACGAAGCGCGCGAACACCTTCGTGTGATAGTTCTGAATCACGGCGAGGCGGTCCTGCTTCGCGGGATCGTTGGCGTGGTGCGAAAGCGGATGGAACGCTTCCGAGATGCTCAGGTTGCTGTACGTGCGCATGCTCGCTTCGCGGTCCATCGAGAATGTGATGACGCGCGTGAGATCGGCCTGGAACGCGAGCGCCATCAAGTCGAACATCAAGGCGAAATGCGCGTCGAGATCGTTCGGCACGCCGATCGGCGCCTCGGGGATGTCGAGCGCGCTCGTGTCGGCCGTCGACGCCATCTGCACGCGGCGCTCGATCTCGCGCACGGAGTCGAGGTATACGCCGACGGCCGCGCGGTCGGTCCCGCCGAGCTTGTTCTGTAGCCCCGCGGCCTGCGCCATGACGCGGTCGAGAATGCTGCCCGTCTCCTGGACGATCGCTGCGCGCTCGGCCTCGTTGTCACCCTGGCCGAACAAGCGATAGAAGACGTTGCGCGGGTTGACCTCTTGCGGCAACGACTGCGTCGGCGTGCGCCATGCGAGCTGCGCGCCGCGCATCGACGTCGTCAGCTCGAGCGACGGCATCCGGGTTTCCTGGCCGATGTGCCGCGCTGCGAATTGGTCGGCCGTGACGCCGGCATCCGGCCCGATGACGCCGGCCTGCTTAGGCGCCACGCACGACAGCCACGTGCGCTCGATGAATTCGTGCGGCTCAGGGCTTTCGGCCGGCTTGTTGCGCAGGCCCGTGACGATCGTCATGTGCTCGCGATACGGCGCGAGCGGCTCCAGAATCCGCGTCATCGTGTAATCGCGGCCAGTTTCGGCCGGCTGGAAGTGGCGCATGACGGCGCCATGCGGGAAGCCCACGAAGGCGAGGCGCTGCGGCGCCTTGCCCGCGGCCGTCTGGCCCCACGCGACGCCGGCCGGGCTCATGGCGTCGAGCAGCGGCAACGCTATCGCCGCCCCGGCTCCCTTCAGCACCGTCCGACGCGAAATGTGCTTCTTCGTGATGAACATGCTGCCCTCTCCTACTCTGCCGCGGCTTGCGCGACTACGGGTTGCTCGGGGCGCGCCGCCGGCTCCGCTGCTACGCGCATGCGGAACGGCTCGCTCGCCACGACCTGCCAAACCAACTCCGAGAAACGATAGTCTTCTTTCGCCGCCTCGCGCACGATCTTACGCACGGCGGGCATGTCCTTGTAGTCGACGGTCCGGCCCAGCGCGTACGTCAAGAACCGCTCCGTGAACGTCTGCACGAACTGCTCGGGGTTGCGCAGCAACGCCTCGCGCAGATCGTCGGGGCCATTGACGGGCGTCCCGTCCGGAAGCTCGGCCGCCGAGTCGATCGGCGTACCGGCATATCGGTCGACGTCGCGCCACGCGCCGACGGCATCGAAGTTCTCGAGCGCGAAACCGAGCGGGTCCATGACGCCGTGGCACGCGAAGCAGGTCGGGTTCTCGCGGTGCGTCGCGATGATCTCGCGCACGGTGCGCGCCTTCGCCGTGCCGATTTCCGCCTCGGGGAACGCGTCGACACCGGGCGGCGGAGTCGCAGGCGGCGCGCCGACGATGTATTGGAGAATGAACGCGCCACGCAGCACGGGCGACGTGCGGTTCGGATAAGCGGCCGCCATCAGGATCGCGCCTTTGCCGAGCAAGCCCCAGCGCGTGGAGTCTTCGAGCTCGACGCGCTGGAAGCGGTCGCCCTTCACGCTGTTGATGCCGTACAACAGCGCAACGCGCTCGTTCACGTACGTGTGCTTCGCCGTCATGAAGTCGACGATGCTGCGGTCCTCATCGAAGATGCTCTTCGCGAATAGCTCGAGCTCCGTCAAGTAGTCGGCGCGGGGATCGCCGCGGCCCGACGCGTACGGAAAGATCGACGTATCGGGCTCGACCTCCTCGAGGCGCTTCAAGTCGAGCCAGTGAAACACGAAGTTGCTCGCGAGCGTCTCCGCGCGCGGATCCTTCAGCATGCGCTCGACCTGCTGGCGCAGCACCTTCTCGTCGCCCAGCTCTCCGCGCACGGCGAGCTCGCGCAGCTCGTCGTCGGGAATCGTGTTCCAGAGGAAAAACGACAGTTTCGACGCCAGCGTGACGTCGTCAACGGCGTACGTCTCGCCGGGCGCGACGCCCTCGGGCGGCATCTCGATGCGATAGAGGAAATACGGGCTCGCGAGAATCCCCGTGAGACCGCTGCGGATGCCTTCTTCAAAACCGTTCGTTGCAACGCCGTCGCGGTAATACGCGAGGATGTCCGCGAGCTCCTCCTCGGCGATGGGCCGACGGAACGCGCGCGTCGCGAGCTCGCTCAAGATGCGCTCGGCGCATAGCTGCTCGTCGTCGCCGCGCGAAGGATGGCAGACGAAGATCTTGTCGCGGCTCGGCGTGGCGCTCAGGCCCGTCGGGTTATAAGGACCGCTGATCTCGAACGATTGCACGCGAAACACGCGGTCTTGACCACCGCCCGGCACGAATGCCTGCAGCTGGTCGTCGGACTCCGCGAACGTGCGCCGGCGGAACGTGACGCCGACTTCGTGCGGACCGGCCGTGGCGGAAAAACGGATGTCCTTCAGGCGCGCGTTGACCTTCTCGAAGACGCCGTTTTGCACCTGGTCGTAAGCGCGCGTGTCCTGTTCGCCGCCGAGCGTCGTTTCGTAGACGAGCCTGCCGTCCAGCGTCACGACGACGGTGTTCTCGAACTCCGAGTCGTTGCCCCAGATGTGGCTGAACATGTCGGCGATGTTGATTTCGTACTCGCCGTCCGACGGGAACAGGTGCGTCACCGCGAAGCCGCCGCGCGTGCCGAGCGGCAAGCCACGGACGTGCGATTGCTGCCGCCCCGGGGGCGCGAAGTACGACTGGCCACCCGTGCGCGCGTCGGGCCGGCCGACGGCTTGCACGGCAATCTGCCGCGCGGCGCCGACGTACTGCTCGATGAACGACGGCGACACTTGCAGGCCGCTCGCGATGTTGTCGAAGTGCTCGACCTCCTCGTCCTGCGGCAAGAACTCGGTGCCGTCGACCTCGAGCGCCAGCAGGTCGCGAACGGCGTTCGCGTACTCTTTGCGATTCAAGCGATGCGGGACGATGGCTTGGTAGCCGCGTGTCGAGGCGGCCGCCTCGTCAAGTGCATCCTCGAGCCACGAGACGAACGACGCGAGCCGCTCTTCGTCGGGCCGCGGCTCTTTCGGCGGCGGCATCGCATGGCTGCGCAGCTTGCGCACGGCCATCTCGAGCTTCTCGGCGTGCTGCGCGACGTTGTGCGGCCCGACCTTCTCGAAATCGATTCCGCCCGCGAGCTCGGCGCCGTTGTGACAGTCCGTGCAATAGCGGTCCACGAGCGGCCACTGCTCCGGCGCCCGGTCGGCAACCGATGCCTCGCCGAAAGGATTGCAACCGCCAACGAGGGCGGCAATTAGGGCAAGCGCGATGCTCAGCAGTCCGAGCTGGAGAGCCCTTTCCGCTCGAGTTCTGCTCTCAGCTGCGCGTGTCCTTGTCATCGTCTTAGTCGTGTCCATGTTAGGCGTCAGGGGACAGATAGGCCCACAAGCTCTGGAACGCGCGTTCGACGAATGCGTCCGACGGACCCATTATCGCATCGAACTCTTGCGTCGGTTTCGCGGCCAGGGCTTCTTTCGGGCCGCCGCCGCCGTACAGCGTCTGCACGAGCCGCTCCCAAATGACGCCGTACATGTCGTACTGCTTGCGGAGATCGGAGCGCGTCAACACCGCGCCGCGGGCCGGCACGATGCGCGTGTCGTCGTTCGCGACGTAGAACAACATGTCGAGACCGCCGACGAGCCCGCCGATCCAACCGCCTGTCCACCAGTCGATCGAGGGCCACCCGGCGCCGCTGACGGCGTCGCCGACAGCAAGCACGTTCTCCTCCGGGAAGAACACGTACATATCGCCGTCGGTATGCGGACAGTCGCGCAAGTGCCCGCACTGCACAGTTCGACCGCCGACCGTCAGCTCAGTTTCCGCATAGAACGTTTTGTTCGGCAGCCCGGGTTGCGGTAGCGGCTCAACGGTTTTGTCGTCCCAGGGCCAGGTCACGTCGGTCCGCAGCCACTGCTTCGTGTTCTCCTGCGCGACGATCGTGGCTCCGGCTTGGCCCAGCGATTCGTTCGAGCCCGTGTGCTCTGGATGCCAGTGCGTGTTGAAAAGCGTATGGACCTTGCCCGTCTGCGGCAGCGCCGCCAGGCGCTGGGTCAAGTCGGCCGCCCGGCCTCGCGGTGCGCCGTCGACGAGAGCCATGCCCGACGAATCGGTCACGGCCAGCACGTTCGTGTCGCCGACGCTAAGGACATGGAACCCCGCCGGCAGGCCGGCCTGCTGCGCAGGTTGAGCCAGCAACGCCCGCATTGGCCAGCTTGCAGCGACGTAGGCCCCCAGCACGCCACGCGCGACCTGGTCCAGCAACGCTCTGCGAGACAGCGGCAAAGACAAGAAACCTCCAGAGTGGTCGGCTCGCCCCGTAACCCGCAGATTATATTGAGCGCTGCCCGCTCCAGCATCCGAAGAATCCGCAACTTCTCGACGCGCGTCGGCTGCGGGTGAGCCGCCTTCCGTGACCTTTTGACATACTCGCCCCGGCGGGCCTTCAGCCCGCGGCTCGCGGCGTACGGCCGGCGTCCTTCGTCAAATGTCCGAGCGGCAGCGCGGTTCGGTCGACGACGCGCTGTAGCGCGAACCCGGTCTGAACGTGGTCCACGCAGCCGAGGCTCAGCAATTCGTCGCGCAGGAACCGGTTGTAGCCTTCGAGATCGGCGGCAACGACGCGTAGCAGGTAATCCGCGCCGCCCGAGAGCATCCAGCACTGCATGACCTCGGGATATCCGTGGACCTTCGATTCAAACTCGGCGACCTCGGCCTTGCCCTCGCGCGTCAAGCGGACCTCGACGAACGCATCGACAGGCAGCCCCAGCGACGCCTGATCGAGCACGGCGACGTAAGCCTTGATGACGCCGGACTGCTCGAGCTGCTGGAGGCGGCGCGCACAGGGGGTCGCGGTCAGCGACACCCTCTTCGCGAGCTCCGCCACGCTGATCCGTGCGTCGGATTGAAGCTCCTTGAGGATCCTTAGATCGGTCTTGTCCAGCCGCATCGGCATCCCGCGGCGCGAACGCGCCCTTCCACTATCAATATGGCCAATCGTAGCGTATTCCACTAAGAAGGTCGCTATCGGCAGGGCCACTTTGGCGACACATGCTAGCGACGTAGCACTAACCTCTAGTGATGGGTGCATCGCCGACAAGGTTTCGGGCGCGGCTCGACCGCGAAGTCCTTGGCCATCCCGCGATTCGCGCGAATCCCTATACCGCGTGGTTCAAGCAGGGCGACTTCACCGTCGCGCAGGCGCGCGCCTTCCTCGTCCAGTTCTCCGTCTTCTCCAACCAGTTTCTGGTCGCGCAGCTCCAAAAGGTGCTAAATGCGGAGACCCTCGACGACATGCGTGCGTCAAAGGAGATTCTCGCGAACGAGATCGGCGTGGGCTTTCGGGGGACGGGCGGCGGCGACGCGGTTCTCGGCAGCACTTTGGGAAGCGTCGAAGGCGGCACGTTCCATTTTTCGGCCGCGCACTTCGAGCTGCTTGCGCGCATGGCGCGCCAGTTCGGGCTCGATTTCGCGGACCTCGGCAAGCGGCGCTTCGGCACCGCTTCCACTCTGCACTTTTGCGACGAGCTGCAGCGGCTCTACGCGCACGAGGACTACGAGGTAGCGGCGGCCGCCTCGTGGGCAATCGAGAACTGGGCGGCGGCCGGTTTCTGGGACGAGCTCGTCGAGGGGTGGCGACGCTACGGCAGGCGCGCGCAGCTGAAACCGTTCGACATCGGCTTCTTCACGTGGCACGCGCGCATCGAAGCCAACCACGCGGAGCACACGTCGGACGAGCTCGCGGGACTCCTAGCCGACCGTCACATCGACGAAGAACGTTTCGTGCGGACCGCGAACCAGATGTTGGACGCCGTGCTCGTCTTCTGGCGCGGCCTCGATTTCCAGCGCGCGGCACTCGTCGCCGACGCGGACGTGGAAGCCCGAGGTAGAGCAATGCAGCCGAGGGCATGGATGCCCGAGGTAGAGCAATGCAGGGAGCAATTGCCGGGAGCCGAGGAGACGATCGATGCGAAGGCCGGCTGACGCGCCGACGACGCTCCGCTTGGCGACCCAGGCACCATCCACGGAGCTCGCGGCGCAGTTCGAGGTCCGCTGCACGCGCATACTCGAGCCCGACGGTCACGCGCGCGCATCGCTGCCGGAGCCGTTCTCCGAGCCGCGAGCTCTGATCTCCTTGTACGAAGAGATGCTCGCGTTGCGGCTGTTCGACGCGAAAGCCGTCGCGCTGCAACGGACCGGACGGCTCGGAACGTACCCCTCATGCCTAGGCCAAGAGGCCACGGCAGTCGGAGTCGGCCGCGCGATGGCGCGCGAGGACGTGATGCTCGGCACCTACCGCGAGACCGGCACGATGCTGGCGCGCGGCGTGCGGATGGCGGAGATACTCCTCTACTGGAGTGGCGACGAGCGCGGCTCGGCCTACACGGAACCCGGCCCGAAAGAGGACTTTCCAATCTGCGTGCCGATCGCGACGCATGCCCCGCAAGCCGTCGGCGTCGCGTATGCGTTCAAGCTGCGCCGCGAGCCGCGCGTCGCCGTTTGTGTTCTCGGTGACGGGGCCACGTCGAAAGGCGACTTTTACGAGGCGATCAACGGCGCCGGCGTTTGGCAATTGCCGGTCGTGTTCGTCGTCGCGAACAACGAGTGGGCTATTTCCGTGCCCCGCCACGCTCAGACGCACGCCCAAACTTTGGCGCAGAAAGCCGTCGCTGCGGGGATCCCCGGTGAGCAAGTCGACGGCAACGACGTTCTTGCCGTTCACAGCGTCATGCAGAACGCGCTCGCCAAAGCGCGCGAGGGTGGCGGACCGCACCTCATCGAAGCCCTGACCTATCGGCTCGGCGATCACACGACCGCCGACGACGCCACACGCTATCGTAAAGCCGCGGACCTCGAGCGCGCGCAGCGTCTCGATCCAGTCGCGCGCCTGCGGCAGTACTTAATCCGCGAGCGGCTTTGGAGCGACGCCCAGGAGGCCGCGGCTCGCGAAGCGAGCACGGCCCGGGTCGAGCAAGCCGTCGCCGAGTTCCTCGCCGTTCCGGCGCGCAAGCCGGCGGCGATGTTCGAGCACTTGTTCGCAGAGCTGCCTGCGGCGCTCGTCGAGCAGCGCGACTCGCTGAGAGGACCCGAGCATGAGTGAGATCACGCTCGTCGAGGCCATTGCTCAAGCGCTCGCACACGAGCTCGCGTCCGACGAACGCGTGCTGCTGCTCGGAGAGGACATCGGCGTCAACGGCGGGGTGTTCCGCGCGACGGCCGGGTTGCAGGAGCGTTTCGGCTCGAACCGCGTCGTCGACACGCCTCTCGCGGAGACGCTGATTGCCGGCATGAGCGTCGGGCTCGCGGCGCAAGGCTTGCGCCCCGTCGCCGAGATCCAGTTCATGGGCTTCATCTATCCTGCGATCGATCAACTGCTGAGTCACGCGGCGCGCTTACGCAATCGCACATGTGGCCGCATGAGCTGCCCCATGGTCCTGCGGTCGCCCACGGGTGGCGGCATTCATGCACCCGAGCACCACTCCGAAAGCACCGAGGCGCTGTTCGCGCACATCCCGGGCTTGCGCGTCGTCATCCCCTCGTCTCCGGCACGCGCGTACGGACTGCTGCTCGCAGCCATTCGCGATCCCGACCCCGTCGTGTTTCTCGAACCGACGCGTCTTTACCGCCTAGCGAAGGAAGCCGTTCCCGACACCGGCGACGCATTACCGCTCGACGTCTGTTTCGTGCTGCGCGAAGGCAAGGATGTCACGCTCGTGACCTGGGGCGCGACGACGCGCGAGACGCTCGCGGCAGCAGCCGCCCTGGCCGACGAAGGCATCGAGGCGGAAGTCATCGACGTCGCCACGCTCGCGCCGCTCGACATGAACACGATACTCGAGTCGGTCGGCAAGACAGGCCGCTGCGTCATCGCACACGAAGCCGCGCGAAACGCCGGCGTCGGCGCCGAGATTGCCGCACGCCTTGCGGACCGCGGCCTTCTGACCTTGCTCTCCCCGATCAAGCGCGTCACCGGTTATGACACCGTCATGCCGCTCGCAAAGCTCGAACAGGAATACCTGCCGACGCCGCAACGCATCGCCGCCGCGGCACGCGAGACATTGGAGGCGGCATGAAGACCTTCCGCTTGCCGGACCTCGGCGAAGGTCTGCAACAAGCCGAGATCTCGGCCTGGCACGTCGCCGAGAACGACGAGGTGGCCGTCGATCAACCCCTGCTTTCGGTCGAGACCGAGAAAGCGATCGTCGAGATCCCGAGCCCGCGTGCCGGCCGGATCAAACGGCTACTCGCGAAGCCAGGCGATCTCCTCGCCGTGGGTGCCGTGCTCGTCGAGTTTGCCGATGGAGCCGATGAGAAGCGCGACTCGAGCACGGTCGTTGGCCGCCTGGAGACGGTCGCTGCCGCCGGCAGCGGAACCAACGGTGCGTCGACCCCCGCGAGCGGTGCTGCCGCGCCGCCGGCGCGCGCCCGCGCGGCGCCCGCAGTGCGCGCGCTCGCGCAGCGGCTCGACGTCGATCTCTCGATCGTCACACCGTCCGGCCCGAACGATACGATCACCGCGAAGGACATCGAGCGCGTCGCTCGCATCCTGAAGGAAGTCGGCCCGCTGGAAATGCTGCGCGGCGTACGCCGCACGATGGCGCGCGCCATGTCGCAAGCGCACGCCGAGGTCGCTCCCGTGACCGTCAACGACGACGCGGACCTGCACGCGTGGTGGGGCGGAGACCAAGCCCTGATGCTGCGTCTGATCCGTGCCATCGCGGCCGGCTGTAAGGCCGAGCCCGCGCTGAACGCCTGGTACGACAGCCGCGCCGTCGGCCGGCGCGTGCTCGAGGCGATTCATCTCGGCGTCGCCGTCGACACCCCCGACGGGCTGTTCGTGCCCGTGCTGCGCGACGTGGGCCGCCGCACACCGGAGGATCTGCGTTCCGGGCTCGAGCGGCTGCGCCGCGACGTGCTCGCACGAACGATCCCGCCCGACGAGCTTCGGGGCTACACGTTCATCCTTTCGAACTTCGGCACGTTCGGCGGCCGCTACGCGAATCCAATCGTCCAGCCGCCGACGGTCGCAATCCTCGGGGCCGGGCGCGTGCGCGACGAGGTGGTGGCCGCCGGCGGCCAACCCGCGGTCCATCCGATCTTGCCGCTTTCGCTGACGATCGATCACCGCGCAGTCACGGGCGGCGAAGCGACGAGATTTCTCGCCGCCGCCATCGCGGATCTCCAAACGAGCTGAACAACGAGGCACGCCATGGTCGATCTCGACTTCGATTTCGGTTTCGACGAGGAGCTCACTTTGCTGCGCGAGCAGGTTCGGCGGTTCGCAGCGGAGCGCATCGCTCCGCGGGCGGCCGAGATCGATTCCACGAACTCCTTTCCGCGCGAGCTCTGGCCTGAGCTCGGTGCGCTCGGACTGTTCGGCATCACGGTGGATCCCAAGCTCGGCGGGGCCGGCTTGGGCTATCTCGGCCAGGTGCTCGCCGTCGAGGAGCTCAGCCGTGCGTCGGCGTCGGTTGGACTCTCGTACGCCGTGCACGCGCATCTGTGCGTCAACATGATCGCGCGGCGCGGCACGCAGGAGCAGCAGGAACGGTTATTGCCGAAGCTCTTGAGCGGCGAGCACGTCGGCGCGCTCGCGATGAGCGAGGTCAATGCCGGGTCCGACGTGCTCGGCATGCGCACGACGGCGCGCCGCGACGGCGACGACTACATCTTGAGCGGCACGAAGATGTGGATCACGAACGGCCCACAGGCCGACGTCGTCATCGTCTACGCGCGCGACGCCGACGACAAAGGGCCGCGTGCGAACGGCCAGGGCGACGGCCATGGCCACGCTCCGGCGCTGAAGGCGCTGATCGTCGAAAGCACGACGCAGGGATTCTCGGCCGACCGCAAGCTCGACAAGCTCGGCATGCGCGGCTCCGACACGTCAGGGCTCGTGTTCGATAACTGCCGGATTCCGGCAGCCAATGTTCTTCCCGGCGACGGCAAGGAGATCCTCATGTCGGGGCTCGACTACGAACGCGTCGTGCTCGCCGGCGGAGCGCTCGGCATCATGCGCGCCTGCCTCGACGTCGCGATGCCGTACGTTCATCAACGCACGCAGTTCGAGCAGCCGATCGGCAGCTTCGAGCTGATGCAGGGCAAGCTCGCCGATATGTACACTACGATGAACTCGTCGCGCGCGTTCGTGTATGCAGTGGCTGCAGCATGCGACCGTGGCCGCAAGACGCGCTACGACTCGGCAGCGGCGATTCTCAAAGCGTCCGAAAGCGCCGTGTGGATGGCCGGCCAGACGATCCAGACGCTTGGTGGCAACGGCTATACGACGGAGTACCCGGCCGGCCGCCTCTGGCGCGACGCGAAGCTCTACGAGATCGGCGCGGGGACGAACGAGATCCGCCGCATGCTGATCGGCCGCGAGCTGTTCGCGGCGACGGCCGAGGCGCGTTGATGCCGAAGTTTCAAACGAAAGTCGATCCCGCGAGCGCGGAGTTTCGCCGCAACGCGGCCGCGAACCGCGCGCTCGTCGAGCGGCTGCGCCGAACGGTCGACGAAGTCGAGGCCGGCGGCTCCGAGGAAGCCCGCGCACGGCATCTCGAACGGCGCAAGTTGCCGGCACGCACGCGCATAGCGAAGCTGCTCGACGCGGGGCAGCCCTGGCTCGAAATTGGAAAGTTTGCCGGCCATGGCGTTTACGACACGCCGCTGCCGGCCGCGGGGCTCGTCTGCGGAGTCGGAACCGTGCGCGGTGTCCGCTGCATGGTCGTCGCGAACGATGCGACCGTCAAAGGCGGCACCTATTATCCGTTGACGGTCAAGAAGCACCTGCGTGCGCAAGAAATTGCGCTCGAGAATCGGTTGCCGTGCGTCTATCTCGTGGACTCCGGCGGCGCTTTCCTCCCGCTGCAAGATCAGGTGTTTCCCGACCGGGATCACTTCGGCCGGATTTTCTACAACCAAGCGCAGCTCTCGGCGCGCGGTATCGCGCAGATCGCGGTCGTCATGGGCTCGTGCACGGCCGGCGGCGCGTACGTGCCCGCGATGTGCGACGAGACGATCATCGTCAAGGACCAAGGCACGATTTATCTCGCCGGCCCGCCGCTCGTCAAAGCCGCGATTGGCGAGGACGTCGACGACGAGACGCTCGGCGGCGGCGACGTGCACACGCGCATCTCGGGCGTCGCCGATCACCTCGCGAACGACGACGAGCACGCGCTTGCGCTGGCTCGCGACACCATCGCCCGCGCGTCTCCGAAGAGCCCGCCGCTACACGAATCGCGCTCCGAGCTCGACCCCAAATATCCCGCCGAGGAGCTCTACGGAGTCATCCCCGAGGACATGCGCTATCAGTACAACGTCCGCGAGGTTTTGACGCGCATCGTCGATCGCTCGGACTTCGACGAGTTCAAGGCGCGCTATGGCACGACGCTCGTCTGCGCATTTGCTGAGATCTGGGGCCAACCCGTCGGCATTCTCGCGAACAACGGTGTGCTGTTCTCCGAGTCCGCGCTCAAAGCGACGCATTTCATCGAGCTCTGCAACCGGCGAGGCGTGCCGCTCTTGTTCCTGCAGAACGTCGCGGGCTTCATGGTCGGCAAGGACGCCGAGCGGCGCGGCATCGCGAAGGACGGCGCGAAGCTCGTCACGGCCGTCGCATGCGCGCGCGTTCCGAAGCTCACTGTGATCATCGGCGCGTCGTTCGGAGCCGGCAATTACGGCATGTGCGGCCGCGCCTACGGCCCGCGCTTCCTCTGGACATGGCCGAACGCCCGCATCGCGGTCATGGGCGGCGAGCAAGCCGGCGTCGTGTTGAGCCGCGTGCGTGCGCGCTCCGCGGCGACCGCGCCGAGCGAGGCGGAGACGGCCGCATTGCGCGCGGAGATGGAAGCGCAGTACGAGCGCCAGTCGAGCGCCTGGTACGGGAGCGCACGGCTCTGGGACGACGGCATCATCGATCCCGTCGATACGCGTGCAGTGCTCGGCTCGAGCTTGTGCGTAGCTTGCAATGCGCCGCTTGCGCCCGAAACCCCGTACGGCATCTTCAGGATGTAGCGGGACGTCATGGGATCGCAGGAGCTTCGCACCGAAGATCCGCCGTGGCTGCTGCGCTCGATGCTGTTCGTGCCCGGCGACAGCGAGCGAAAGCTCGAGAAAGCGCAAACCGTGCCGGCCGACGCGTTGATCGTCGACCTCGAGGACTCGGTCGACGCCTCGCGCAAGAGCTCGGCGCGCGCGCTCGCCGCCGAGCTCTTGCAGCACCGCTCGGCAATTCGCGCACGCACGCTGTGGATCAGGATCAACGGCGTCGACGATCGCAATTTCGCTCCCGACGTTGCGGCAGCCGTGCGGGCCGGCTTCGATGGCGTCGTGCTGCCGAAATCGCGCTCAGGTGCCGACGTGCTCGCCGTCGCTGAGCGGCTCGCCGAGCTCGAAGCGCGAGCGGGCCGGAAAGTTGGCGCGACGAAGATACTGCCGATCGCGACGGAGACGCCGGCGGCCGTCTTCGCGCTCGGCAGCTACGCTCAGTCCGGACCGCGGCTCGCCGCCATGACCTGGGGCGCCGAGGATTTGAGCGCTGCGCTCGGCGCATCCACGGCCGTCGACGAGCACGGCGCATGGCTGCCGCCCTACGCTCTTGCGCGGTCGCTGTGCTTGCTGGCCGCCGGCGCGGCTCACGTGCCCGCGATCGATACCGTGCACACGGACGTCCGCGACTCGGAAGCCTTGAGCCGCTCGGCGCTGGCGGCGCAGCGCGACGGCTTCGCGGGCAAGCTGGCGATTCATCCCGACCAGGTCGAGACACTGAATCGAGCGTTTCGCCCGACCGCGGCGGCCGTCGCTGACGCGCAGGCCGTCGTCGCCGCATTTGCGGCCGCCGAAGGCGCAGGCGTCGTGGCGCATGGCGGCAAGATGCTCGATCGCCCGCATCTCCAGCGCGCTCGGCGTACGCTTGCGCTGGCGGCCGCGCTCGCAACGGCGGAGCATGCAATGGGGCAACGTCACTCGTGAGCGAGCTACACTGAAGGAGCCCGATCATGTCGCACCTTCGAAAGGTCGATCACATCACCTACGCCTGCGAGCACGGCACGATCGAGAAGTGGGCGTGGTTCCACATCGAGGTCGAAGGCGGCACGTTGATCAATCGAATCGACGATGTGCGCCCCGAGGACCCGGACAGCAGCATGAAGATCTGGTGCATCGACTACGGCGATTTCGGCATCGCTCTCGTCGAGGGCATCGACCGTGGCAAGAAGTCGCACGTGACGCGCTTCGTCGAGCGCCACGGCGATCATACGTGCCAGCACGTCGCGTACGACTGCCACGACCTCGAGCGCTTTCGCGCGCACTTGCTGCGCAGCGGCGGCCATCCGCGCGGCGCCGTGCTAGTTCGCCACGACGGCTTCGGCTTGCTGAAACAGCTGTTCGCGAAGGGCTATGCGCCCGGCGATCCGACCGAAGCGAGCTTCGCCGAGTACGTCGAGCGGCCGCGCGGCGACGATGAGAGCCTGCGGATCACATTCTCGAAGGGCGCCGGCAGTGCGTTCTACGAGCAGATCGAGAACGCCTTCGCCATCGGCGATGACGAGCCGTTCATCGATTTCTCGAAGATGCCGAAGACCTGGCGCGTGCCGCCCCCGGCGCCGCGCTCCTAACTCACGGCAGCCGCGAAACCGGCTGGCCCGGGTCGACCGGTTGCAGCGTGCCGTCGAGCCCGAACAGCCAGACGCTGTCGCCTCGCGCCGAGCCGATCAACGCATTGCCGGCCGAGTACGCGAGCACGTACTGCTTGCCGCCGTGCACGAACGTGCTCACGGGCGCATGCATTCCCGCGCCCGTCTGGAACTGCCAGAGCAGTTGGCCGGTGCGCGAATCGAGCGCCGTGAGCCGGCCGTCGTTGCGGCCGACGAACAGTAGGTTCCCGCCCGTCGCGAGAGTGCCGCTGTAGCACTGCTCCGGCCAGCGATATCGCCAGACGACCGTGTTCGTCGTCATGCCCATGGCCGCGATGATTCCCGTGCGCGGCATTCGCGGAGTCAGTGGCTGCCCGCCCGCGTAGCGGCCGCCCGGCACCGGCGCCGCGAAATTCGGATCGCCGCCGCCCGTGAACCCGTTCAACACCGACGACGCGCAGACGAACAGATGCTGTGCTCGCGGGTCGTATGAGCTCGGCGGCCAGTTGGCGCCGCCCCAGATGCCGGGCTTCACGATCGTCGGATCCTCGCCGACGAACGGCGTGAAGATGCGGCCGTCGTTGACGAGCTTGATCCCTTCGGGCGCAATGTCGACCTGCTGCGGTACCACGGAGTCGCCGCGCGGGAACGGCTGCGTAGCTGCCGTCGCTTGCCGCGGCTCCTGCGGCACGGGCCGCTCGTCGATGCCGACGATCGGCTCACCTGTCTCGCGGTCGAGGATGTACGCCCAGCCCGTCTTGCCGACTTCGACGATCGCCTTCCGCAGGCGTCCGTCCATCGTGAGATCCATGAGCACGACGGGATTGCTCGAGTCGTAGTCCCAGATGTCGTGATGCACTTGCTGGAAGTGCCAGCGGTACTTTCCGGTCGCGAGCTCGATCGCGACGATCGACACCGTGTAGAGATTGTCACCGGCGCGCACGGTCCCGTTGTAGTCGGGACCCGCATTGCCCGTCGAGAAGTAGACGAGCTCGAGCTCGGGGTCGATGGCGGGCGTCTGCCACACGGCGCCGCCGCCGTACTTCCATGCGTCGTTATCTTGCGGCCACGTCTCGTGACCGGCCTCGCCGGGCCCAGGAATGACGTAGAACGTCCATACGAGCCGGCCATCGTCGGCGTCGTAAGCTTTGACGCGGCCGCGCGTGCCCCGGTCCGCGCCCGCGAAGCCCGTGATGACGAGCCCGTCGTAGTAGACGGGCGCCGGCGTAATCGAGAAATTTTCTTCCGGGCGTTCGGCTTGAATCGTCCACACCGGTTCGCCCGTCGCGCGATCGAGCGCCACGAGCTTGCCGTCCAACCTTCCCATAAAGACCTTGTCTTCGCTGAGCGCGACGCCGCGATTGTTCCAACCGCAGCAAACGGACGGCAGCTCGGCCGGTAAGCTCGCCGTGTACTGCCAAAGAATTTCGCCGGTGTCGATCGACAACGCAAACACGTCGTTCGCGCCCGTGCTGACATAGGCGACACCGTCGTGCACGACGGGCTGCGCCTCGCCCGAGTATTGCGGCGCGGCTCCGGAGCCGCGCAAGCGTGCACGCCAAACGCCCTTGAGCTGCACGACGTTGGTCGAATCGATCTGATCGAGCGGCGAATAGCGTTGGTTGTAGAGGTTGCCGCCGTTCGTCGGCCAGTTATCCGTCGGCGGTGCAATCAACCGCTCCGCCGAAAAGTCGTGCGTCGCGACGCGCGGTCCAGACTGCGCAAGCACCGGTAACGGCAGCGTCGCGGCGACCGCTGCGAATACTCGCGAGCAATACCTCATGCACTCCCCCGTCGATTGGGCACCACTATCCATCAAAAATTGGCCGAGGCAAATGCACCGAGGCAAATCGGGCGCCGCCCTAGTTGTGGCATAGTGGATCGACCACTTCCCGTACCGGAGCGGTCACGTGCGACTCGGCCTCGTCGGGCTCGGCAGAATGGGCGCGAACATGGCGCGCCGGTGGCTTGCCGCCGGCCACGAGTGCGTCGGTTACGCGCGCAATCCGGCCGACGCGGAGGCGTTGCGCGGCGAGGGATTGGTCGTCGCGACGTCGAATGCGCAGCTCGTCGAGCTACTGCCGCGGCCGCGCGCGATCTGGATCATGATTCCCGCCGCGGCCGTCGACGGCGTCATCGACGCACTCGCGCCGCAGCTCGAAGCGGGCGACACCGTGATCGATGGCGGCAACTCGCATTACGTCGACGACGTGCGCCGCGCGGAGGCCCTCGGCGCGCGCGGCGTGCACTATCTCGACGTCGGAGTCAGTGGCGGTATCTTCGGCCTCGAGCAGGGGTACTGCCTCATGATCGGCGGCGACGATGCGGCGGCCGCGCGGCTCGGGCCGTTGTTCGCGTCACTCGCACCAGGCACTGGCGACGCCCCGCCGAGCGCTAACACCGCCGTGCACGGTTATTTGCATTGCGGCCCTAGCGGCGCGGGCCACTTCGTCAAGATGGTGCACAACGGCATCGAGTACGGCCTCATGGCCGCTTACGCCGAGGGGTTCAACCTGTTGCGTGAAGCAAACGCCGGCACGCGCGCCACTCACGTCGACGCGGAAACGGCGCCGCGCACCGTGCACGGCACACATCTCGCGTACGATTTCGATCTTCCGGCGATTGCCGAGCTCTGGCGCCACGGCAGCGTCGTGCGCTCGTGGCTGCTCGACCTCGCGGGCGCCGCGCTGGCCCGCAATCCGTCGCTCGATGATTTGTCGGGCGAAGTTTCCGATTCCGGCGAAGGCCGCTGGGCCGTGAGCACCGCGATCGACGCCGGCGTGCCGGTGCCCGTGCTCGCCACGGCCTTGTTCGCGCGTTTCAGCTCGCGCCACCATGACCACTTTGCAAACCGGCTCCTGTCCGCGATGCGGCGCGAGTTCGGCGGCCACCTCGAGCGCGCGGCCGCTCTGCGGAAATAGAGCGCGTCGTGGCCAAGGAGAAGGCAGATGCGCTCGTGGTCTTCGGTGTCACGGGCGACCTGGCGCACAAGAAGATCTTTCCGGCGCTGCAAGGCCTCGTGAAGCACGAGCAGCTCGACGTGCCCATGATCGGCGTTGCACGCGGCGGCTCCGGAGTCGAGGCGTTGCGCGAGCGAATCCGTGACAGCCTCGAAGCCAGCGAGGACGGCGTCGACGAGAGAGCTTACGCGCGGCTCGCGAAGCTCGTGCGCTACGTCGACGGCGATTACCGCGACGCGAAGACATTCGCCGCGCTGCGCAAGGCGCTCGGCGCCGCCGCGCATCCGCTGCACTACTTGGCGCTGCCGCCGAGCCTGTTCGCCACAGTGGCCGACGAGCTGCGCAAGTCGGGCTCCGCCGACGGCGCGAGCGTCGTCGTCGAAAAGCCGTTCGGGCGCGACCTCGCCTCGGCGCTCGAGCTGAACGACGCTTTGCATCGCAGCTTCGACGAGCGTTCCGTCTACCGCATCGATCATTACCTCGGCAAGGAGTCGGTGCAGAACTTGCTGTTCTTTAGGTTCGCGAACTCGTTCCTCGAGCCGATCTGGAATCGTAACTACGTCGACAACGTGCAGATCACGATGGCCGAGACGTTCGGTGTCGGCAGCCGCGGCAAGTTCTACGAGGAAGTCGGCGCGATTCGCGACGTCGTCCAGAATCATCTTTTGCAAGTCGTCGCGCATCTCGCGATGGAGCCGCCCGTCGCCATGGACGCGGATTCGCTGCGCAGCGAGAAAGTGAAGGTCTTCAAAGCCATTCGCACGGCGACGCCCGCGGATTTCGTGCGCGGCCAGTATCGCGGCTACCGCGGCACGCCCGGCGTCGCGCCGGACTCGAAGGTCGAGACGTACGCGGCGCTGCGCCTCCACGTCGATTCCTGGCGCTGGGCCGGCGTGCCGTTCTACCTGCGCGCCGGTAAGTGCCTCGACAAGACCGTTACGGAAGTCGTCGTGACGTTGAAGCGGCCTCCGCACCGCATCTTCGGCAGCGGCGAAAAGCCCAACTATCTGCGCTTCAGGCTCGGGCCTACTCGCGTCGCGATCGCACTCGGCGCGGTCGCGAAACGCCCCGGGCCCGAGATGCTGGGGCGCGACATCGAGCTCGACGTCTGCAGCACGGGGGATGAGGAAGTCGGCGCGTACGAGCGGCTCATCTCGGCTGCGCTCGAGGGAGATCATGCGCTGTTCGCGCGCGAAGACGGCGTGCTAGAGGCGTGGCGGATCGTGGATCCGCTGCTGCGCGTGCGCGGAGAACCGGAGCCGTACGAGCCGAGCTCGGCCGGCCCCGCGGCGGCCGACGCGCTCGTTGCCTCGTCAGGCGGCTGGACGCGGATCAATGGCGACGGCAGCCAGGATTCATTGCCCCGCCGAGAACGGCCGGCATAGGCTCCGAATCGACGGGCGAACGACTGCGAGGTGAGTGATGACGACGGTAATCGGTATTTCGGGCAGCCTGCGCGGCGCATCGCTGAACAGTGCCCTCTTGCGTGCCGCCGCGGGCGCGATGCCGAACGGCGTGACGCTCGAGATCGCGAGCATCAAAGGTATTCCACTCTACGACGGCGACGTCGAGGCGGCGCACGGACTGCCCGACGCCGTCGTGAAGCTCAAGGAGCGCGTCGTCGCGGCCGATGCTCTATTGCTCACGACCCCTGAGTACAACAACTCGATTCCCGGCGTTTTCAAGAATGCCATCGACTGGTTGTCACGTCCGGATGCGGATATTCCGCGCGTATTCGGCGGCCGACCCGTCGGCGTCATCGGCGCATCGCCGGGCGGATTCGGGACGTTGCTCTCGCAAACCGCATGGCTGCCCGTCTTGAAGACGCTGCGCACGGCCGCGTACTTCGGCGGCCGTTTGCAGGTATCGCGCGCCGGCGATGTGTTCAAGGACGGCGAGCTCGTCGACGAGCGCATCCGCGAGCAGCTTGCGAAGTACCTCGCGGGCTTCTGCGAGTTCGTCGTGACGACACGCCGCGGTAGCTAGCTTTACGTTCTCGGGAACCACGATGCTTTTCGCGGACTCCCACCCGTATGCGGGGCGTAGACCGCGCCTCTGCAATTTTGTCGATACATGCACATGGAGGAGCCGACATGGACTACATCGATGGCTTTGTCGCTGCTGTACCAACCGCCAACCGCGAGAAATACCGCCAGCACGCCGAAGCGTTTGCCGAAGTGTTCAAGGAGAACGGCGCACTGCGTTACGTCGAGGCTTGGGGCGATGACGTCCCGACCGGCAAGACGACGTCGTTTCCGCAAGCCGTGAAGCTCGAGCCCGGCGAGACCGTCGTGTTCTCCTTCGTAGCCTGGCCCTCGCGCGAAGTGCGTGACGCAGGCATGAAGAAAGCGATGGATGACCCGCGCATCAAAGAGGCGGGTATGCCGTTCGACGGCAAGCGAATGATCTACGGAGGGTTCCAGACGATCCTCGACAGCTGAAGCCGTTGACCTGATCGCCGACCTCGCCCTGTTCAGACAACGCGCACCGACGGATCAACGCTGAGCGAGCGCCATCTTGCTTCCGTAGAGCTGCTCGATGCGGACGAGCTGCCGTAAGCGAGACTCGACCGGCACGGGAAACGGCTCGATCGTTGCCTTGGCGGCATCGCTGCTTCGCGCCGACCGCGCGTGCAGGTCCAGCGCGCGCTGCGGCGCGAGCTTCGCGTCCGTGTGCTCTGGAGCTCGGGTCTTCCACAGCGCTTTCACGCTGTTCGGCGGCAGCGCACGCCGCGATTGCTCGAGCCGGTCGAGCAGCTGCGAATCGATTGGAAATGCGACGGCCGCAGGGAGCTTCACGCACGAAACCCCACGGCTTCCAAGCGGGTCCCGGACACGCATGGTGAACATCGAAGAAACCTCCCAAAATGGCGCGTCCGTGCGCACGAATCTTGTCGGAAATACCCCGTACAATTCGATGCAAAAATTAGGCCTGCGAGTCGACTCGGAACCAAGCCGACGCGCCGCCGATTGGCCCGGGCTTCGGTATCCCAGAATTTGCAATCATGAGCACGTAAGCGGTCGGCCCAAGATCGAATTATGTTGAGGAAGTGCGTTACGCCACAGCTGCTTGCCGCGCTCGCGGTAATCGCGCTGCCTGCGGCGGCGCATCACTCGTTGGCTCCCTACGACGTAGAGCAGAGCATCCATTTCGACGGCGTCGTCGAGACTCTTCAGCTGGAAAACCCGCACATCTCGTTGACGCTGACGGTGACGAAGGGCGACGGCACGCGGGCAACGATCAGCTTCGTCGAGGGCGCCCCAGCCGGCAGGATCGCGCGCATGGGCCTCGCTGCCGAGGACATTGCCGTCGGGAAGCCGATCAAAGCAATCGGAGCACCGCGCCGCGACGATCCGAACCTCTATTACCTCAAGGCGATCATCCTGCCTGACGGCCGGCGTTTCACGTTCGCGGACTGAGGCGCCGCACTAAAAAGCAGAAACCCCGAGCCCTGAAACAGGGCCGGGGTCCCGGTAGAAGTAACGCGAAAGGCTAGTGCCGATACTGAAACGAGACTTCGCCGAGCTCGGTATCCGTGCAGTTGCCTCTCTCGGCGGCGACGATCGCCGGGTTGTTCGCGAGCCGCAGCGTTCGCGGATTCATGACCCACGGCTCAGCGAGCACGACCGGATCCTCGACCGTCACCTCATAGAGCATCGTGTTGCCCTTCCGGGTGAATTTCTCGACGACGCGCATCTGGTCAGAGTGGAATTTGCCGCCGCGCCCCATCCAAGTTTCATCGGTGAAGCCGATGGCGTCGAGAATCAGCGTGTCGCCTTCCCAACGGCCGACCGTGTACCCCATGTACGTGTACTGGAGCGCGCGCTGCGGATCGTGCGGCTGGCCGTTCAGCGGAATCATGCGGAAATCCGGATAGCCGCCGCCGCCGTCGAGCCCACCCCGGTACATCATCGTGATGTCCTGCTCGGTGTGGAAGATTCGCGCCGGCGCTCCGGTCCGCGGTTGCCCGAGCGGGATGCATTGCATGACCGGATCGTCGCGGTTGGTCCACTGATCGAGCTCGATGACCTTGTCCCAGTACTCGGGCTTGTAGATCGGCTGATTCGGATCGAGGCGCATCGAGTGCTGGAACACGAAGTCGTTGCTCTGGTTCGTCCACTCCATGCAGCTCTTGGTCTGAAACGGTGAGCAGCGCCGGAACATGCCGCCCGGCGCGCCGCGCTGGCCGCCGGCCGCCTGCTGCCAGGTACCCGTCAGGTCCGGCTTGCCGCTCGGCAGCCTCGGCGTCGGCATCTTCTCCAATTCGGCGAGCGGGACCTGGGGTCCACCGCCGCCAAAGCCGCCACCACCCTGCGCCTGCGCCTGCAACGATGTCACTGTGAAACCGAGTAGCACGCCCAAGGCGGCTACGAGCCGCGCCCGAATGACTTGCTGTTTACTCATGAGCCAAACCCTCTTCTGAAACGATGGGCGTCCCGTTGGCCGCCGATCAGATTGCGAGCTTTAACTATTGAACTATTGGCGCCTGCCGCCGGCACTCCGAACGCTGGCCGGCACGGGCATCTGCACGTACACCTGCCCGATCTCGGTCAATGTCGTCTTGAAGTCGCGGACGACCCTGCCGTTGTGGCGCTCGACGATGGTGGCGGGCCACAGGGCTTCGATCTTGTGCAACTCGTTGTTGAAGTCCTGGTAGTCCGCGTAGGTCCACTCGTACGTGTTCGATCCGTGCTTGACCTCGATATGCGTCATCAAGAACGTCTCGTCGAGCGTCGCCGTTGCCGTCGCACCGGCGACGTACGGGGATCGGGAACGTGAGAATCGCGGAATTCCCCTCCCAGACCAGCGTGGTCGAGCCTTTGACTCCCGCAGCAGCCTGGCGGTCGAGCAGCGTAGCCGGGTTGATTACGAAGGCCTCGGGTGGTGCCACTCCCGCCGCGGCCGCAATCGCCGCCTTCGCCGCGCCATGAGGGTTGGCCCACAAGCGAATCATCCGCTCGTCGCGCGTGTTGGCCCGCGGCGTCGCCTTGCCCTCGCCAGCGACGATCTCGGCGCCCGGCCGGTCCTCGTCCCAGGCGAACGTGCCGTTCAACGTCTCGACATTGGAATACGTCTGGCCGTTCGCACGCCGGCATTCGACCTGAGTCCGGTAGCCGGGGATCTGGTAGTTGGCTTGGACGCGCAACTTCGTCGTCGTGCAGGGTTGGCCGTCGACCTGAATCGTGCCTTCGCCGTGCCAATCGAGCGTGCCGATGAGCTCGTTCTCGGCCTGGCCCCGCAGCATGCCCACGTGCCAAACCCAGTTATAGAGGACCGACTTCAGGTCTTTGGCGCCGGGCTCCGGTGTGAAGGGAGGCGTCCCACCGCCGAAGCCGCCACCACCGCCACCACCGCCGCCACCACCGCCACCCTGCGCGTTAGCTGACAGCACGCTGCACATCGCGAAGGCAACGACAAACGCGCCCGTCGCGACAGATCGTCGAAAAGACATCAAACCCCCTTCAGCAGGCCAGTCAATACTGGCTGTTGTTAGTCGATAACGAGATCGAACGTTTTATCGCCGAGATCCATGCGCCGGACGAACCCGGACGGGCTTCCGTTTCTCGCGGGAAGGATCGTGACCTTGAGGCTCTCGCCCGGCTTGATCGAAGTCTTGTTGAGGCCCTGGCGCGTCAAATTCTGGATCGAAGCGGTCGTGAGCGTCCACTCGGTAACCGTGCCATCCGGGTTCGGCACTGCCACGAGCAGGTTCGGGTGCGGATTCACGAAGTTCAATTTCGTGAGCTGGCCCTCGAGGACGACCTCCTTGTTCAAGTCGTACACGCTGGCCACGGCGTGATGTGCCTGAAGCTCGGTACCGACCATCAAGAAGACCACCCACTGCGACCAATCGAATAGCCAGTTTGTTCATTCGCGCCACATCCCGTGTTGAGGTTAGCGCAGCCATGCTAACCACGCCCTGCCGCAGTCACAAGCGCCCGGGGCCGCGTTGCGGGCCAAGAGGCGACTTAAGTTTTGTCGAATTGGGCGGCCCTGCCGCCGCGCTAGTCGTTCGCCGAGCTGCTCGCAACAGGCGCGGCGACCGGTTGAGCCGTGAGCGCTGCAGCTTCTTCAGCCGTGATTGGAATGAACTTGCCGAGCGAGCAACCGATACGGCTCGTCTGTCGCTCCAGAGTGAATCCGTCGGTGTCGCAGAGCCGCGTGATCTTCGCGCTGCGGGTTTGGTAGTTGAACACGAGCCTGGTGTCGCCCTTTGTCAGCGCCGGGCACGCGCTTGAGCTTGCGCGCACGTGCCGGCCGCGGCAGCGAGCAACAGAGCGTTGATCGCGAGCGCCAATCGCCGATGAGTTTCTCGCCACGTGCAACTCGTTATAGCGCGGCGCGGTTTCGGCTGACAATGCCCTGGGCATATCGCTCATTGCAGATCGAGGCTCTGGATATAGGCCGTATCCATGTACTCGCGGATTGCGAAGATCTGGCCATCCTCGATGTCGACGACCCAGCAGTAGCGGTTGTCATAGGTCTTGCCGTTGATGAAACGACCCGTACCGTGCGTCTCTGCGACGACTTGATTCCCCTTGCCGAACAGCGTCTCGATCGAGTTCTGGGGATCCTTGCCTGCGAAGAGACCGCGAACGGGCTTCAGGAACTCGTCGATGATTCCCTTGTGTCCCACGTGAACGCCGGCGCCCGGGATATCCGAGTTGCTCATCGGCTTCCAGGTCGCCTGCGGGTGCAGAATCGCCCTCAGGCCCTCGAGGTCCTCCTCGTTCAGCTTCTCGAAAAACCGCCTCACCAGCGCTTCGTTGCTCGAATCCGCCATTCGTGTTTCCTCCTATTTCTTGCCGGCCGGTTGCTGCGCGAGGCGGCAACCGTTTTCATCGCGGACGATCCACCCGCCCGTCGGATCGCTGAAATGCGAGCCGATGACGAACACGTCCGAATTGGCAAGCTCGTCCACGAAGGCGACGCGCGTGCGGCGCCCCATGGCCTGATCCATGTCGAAACGCGCGGTGTCGTCCGGCCGTTCGAGCTGAATCGGGTTGTGCATCATGTCGCCCGTGACGATCGCGCGCTTGCCGCGCGACTCAATGCCGATACTGACGTGCCCCGGCGTGTGGCCCGGCGTCGGCCGCAGCGTAAGCTCAGGGCAGATGGAATGGTCCGGCTCGATGAGCTCGACGAGGCCCGCATCGACGACCGGCCGCACGGCGTCGTAGATGTGATTGAGATCGTGATAACCGTGCGTCTCCTCGAGCATCGTCCAGTGCTCGTACTCCCGGCGCCCGAATAGATAGCGCGCATTCGGAAACGTCGGCACCCACTTGCCGTCGACGAGCCGCGTGTTCCAACCGACGTGATCGAAATGCAGATGCGTGCAGAGCACGAAATCGATCTCTTCCGGAGAACAGCCGGCAGCCGCGAGGTCGCTCAGGAAGCTGCTGCGCATGTTCGTGAAGATGTCGAATTCGCGCTTTCGGTCCGAGCCGATGCAAGTGTCGAGCATGATGCGGTGCTCGCGCGTGCGCATCACGAAGCATTGGAAGGAAATGATCATCTTCCCTTGCGCCGTCGCGTAGTCCGGCTGTAACCAGGGATACGCGAGCACGGTCTGCGGCGTCGCGTCCGGCAACAGCATCGTGATGTCGTCTTCCCAGCCGTTGACCTCGACGATGCGCGTGATCTCGACGTCGCCGATTTTCCAGGTACGCATGGTTTCTCTGGACATCGTCTCCCCTCGTTGCCGCTCAAGCCGCTGCGGCGATGGGCGCCGGCGCTCGTTTGCCCAGGATCATGTCGGACGCCTTCTCCGCGATCGCGACGACACTCGCGTTCGTGTTCGCGCCTACGAGGCGAGGATAGATCGACGCATCGGCGACCCGCAGCTGCTCGACCCCGTGCACCTTGAGCTCGTGGTCGACGACGTTGTCTCCGGACGGCCCCATGCGGCACGTCGAGCCCGGATGGTGCACCGTCGTGAGCGTCCGCCTGATGTGCTCGAGCCACTGCTCGTCGGAGGACACCGCCACGCCTGGCAGCACTTCGCGCGCACGATACGGCCGGAAGCTGTCGTGCGCGAATATCGTCCGCGCCATTTTCAATCCGCGAAGCACGGTCCGCAAATCATCCTCGTCGCTGCCGAGCTTCGGATCGATGAGCGGCTCGGCGAGCGGGTCGGGGCCGGACAGGCTCACGCGTCCCGTGCTCTTGGGATAGAGACATACACTGACGATCGCGAAGCCGTGCCCGAGCGGAATCGGAAACGGCCGCAAGTTGCGCCGCGCAGGCTGGAACACGAGCTGCAGATCCGGCCGGTCGGACCCCGGCAGCGTCCGAATGTACGCGTTGGTTTCGAACAGGTTGCTCGCCAGAGGGCCTCGGCGCATCGCGAGATAGCGAAAGCCCTGAGCGATGTTGCGCGGCAGGGCCTTCCACGAATGGCCATACGAGGTGGCATCGTCCGTCTCCATCGCGATCGGTGCGGCAGGGTGATCCCTGAGGTTTCGCCCCACGGCCGGCAGATGATGCACGCGTGCGATGCCCCAGGATTCGAGATCGCGCTCGTCGCCTATGCCCGAGTGCAGCAGCACGTGCGGCGAATGGAACGTGCCCGCGCAGACGATGACCTCCTTGTGCGCACGAAGCCGTTTGATCCCCTGCGCCGACTGCGTCTCGACGCCGACGGCACGTTTGCCCTCGAGCAGCACGCGTCTCGTGCGCGTCATCGTGAGCACCTCGAGATTGCGACGCGTCATCGCGGGCTTCAGGTAAGCGGTCGCGGTCGACACACGGCGGCCTTTCCAGATCGTGCCCTGCCGATAGCCGTAACCGTTCGGATCCGGCACGTTGAAGTCGGGTAGCTCCTCGTAACCGAGCGAAGCCATGCTCGCGTTGAAGGCATCGCAAAGGCGGTTGCGGCTCGTCGGAAAGCTCACGCCCATCGGTCCGCCCGTCGCATGGTACGGCGACCCTGCACATTCGGGGTTGTGCTCGGAGCGTAAGAAGTACGGCAGAAGATCCGAATACGACCAGCCAGGATTGCCCGCGGCAGCCCAGTCGTCGAAGTCCTTCGCCGGGCCGCGGAAGTACGCCATGCCGTTGATCGAGCCCGTGCCGCCAATCACGCGGCCGCGTGGCAACAGCACGGGACGGCCGTAGAGGTGCTCCTGCGGCACCGTAGATAGCCCCCAACCGAACTTGGGGCTCATGATCGCAGCGCCGACGGCGGCAGGGATCTCGATGAACGGGTGACGGTTGGAGCCGCCGGCTTCGACGAGACAAACGCGATTCGCCGGATTCTCCGACAAGCGGCTCGCGATGACACATCCGGCGGTCCCGGCGCCAATGACGATGTAGTCGAACTCGCGATCGAACTCGGTGGTTATGCTGCTCAAGCAGACCGGTCCAAAACTCGTGCCGTGATTGTACGTAGCGAGCGCTGTCGTCCTCGCTCTTCAGCTGCTATGTTCGCAGCGCTCGCGATCAGTATAGCCAGGAACCCATGGAGCTCAGGACGCAGATCGAGGCGCGCGGCGCAGCGTATCACCTTGCCGGAACGTACGAGCCCGAGTACCGAGCCGTAGTCGACGCCTTCGTCGAAAACTTCAGAGTCGAGGACGAAGTCGGCGCCGCGTGCTCCATCCTGCTCGACGGCCGCACGGTCGTCGACATCTGGGGCGGCTGGCGAGATGGCGCTAGGGCCAAGCCGTGGGACGCGCCGACGACGGTGTGCATGATGTCGGTTGCCAAAGGCATCACGGCCATCTGCTTCAACATGTTGATCGACCGCGGGCTCGTCGATCCCAATGCGCGAGTCGTCGAGTACTGGCCCGAATACGGGCGCAACGGCAAAGAGAAAACGCTCGTGCGCCACTTTCTCGACCACACGGCGGCAGTGCCCGTGCTGACGACGAATCCGCTCTGGCCCGGCGCGATGTTCGATCGCGAGGCGATCGTGAAGGCGCTCGAGGAACAGGAGCCGCTGTGGGAGATCGGCACGAAGGCGGCCTACCACGTTCATCATCAGGGCTTCCTGCTCGGCGAGATCATGCGCCGCGTGACGGGCAAGACCGTCGGGCCGTTCCTGCGCGAGGAAGTGAGCACGCCACTGCACGCCGAGTACTACATCGGCGGCATGACCGACGAGGAGCAGTCGTTCGTCGCCGAGGTCATGCCGAACATGGAAGCCAAGCTCTTCGCCGCGAAGGACGCGCCCGATCAAACCTCTCTACGGGCGCTCGCGTTCAAGCAAAACCCGAACGAGCCGTGGTCCGCGACCATGAACCGGCGCGAGTGGCGCACCGTCGAGGTCGCCAGCGGCAGCGGTCATGGCAACGCGCGCGGAGTTGCACGCATCTATGGCGCGCTTGGGCTCGGCGGCGAGCTCGACGGCGTTCACCTCATGAGCAAGGCGCAGATCGAGGCGATGATCACCGAGCAGCACAATCAGATCGAGGCGCTCCAGGACCGGCCGTATCATCAAGCCCTGGGCCTCCTGCTGAATACGCCGGAAGCCGTCTACATGGGCCCGAACATGCGCAGCTTCGGCCATCACGGCATCGGCGGCTCGATCGGCTTCTGCGATCCCGACGCCCGAATGGGCTTCTCCTATGCCTGCAACAAGATGCACGCGGTCGGCACGAACGGCCCGCGCGCGGCCCGCTTGATCGACGCGTTCTACAGCTGCGAGCTCTGATTCAGGCTCGATCGGAGACTCGACGATTCGTCATTCTCGATGAGCTCGAGCCGCTTGGCTTTTCCCGGCGCTGTCTCGCGTAAGAACAGGCTCAACAGGCCGCCGCACAGCGCACACACCATCATCACGACCATGTGCGCAGCCAGAGAAGTCTGGTCGGCGATCCAGCCCGAAATCGTCGGAGACAAGACCCCGCCGACGATCTCACCGGCGCCGACGACCAATCCCATCGACGACGCGGCCATCGTCCTCGGCACGGTTTCCGACGGGATCACGCCCATGAACACTGCGAACGACCCCGACGCGCTCCAGCCGATCAGCAACAGCAGGCTCAGCGTCCACTGAGCCCCGCTGAAATACAGCGCGGCGATCGGCGTGACGAGGCCGATGAAGGTGAAGACGATCATCGCCGGCTTGCGGCCGATGCGGTCGGAAATGAACGGCACGATGAAGCCGCAGATCATCGTGGCAATGCCCATCGGCGCGACGACCTGGCCCGCGACGTCGGGCGGCATGCCTTTGACGACCGTGAAGAACACGGGCAGGAAGATAATGCCGACGAGATACCAAGAAATCATGAACACCGCGATGCCGCAACAGACGAGGATGTTGCGCTGCTTGAGCATGTCGAGCATGCCCGGCTTGACGAGGGGGATCGCGGCGGCCTCTTGCGCGACCGGCTTCGGCTCCTTGACGAAGAGCCAGATCAGCACGGCACAAATCAGCCCCGGGATCGCGCTCAAATAAAACGCCGTGCGCCAGTCGTAGGTGTCGGCCAGCCAGGGCAACACCAGAGGCGCGATCGAGGTGCCGAGCAGCGATGCAAAAAAGTTCTGCATGAGGCCGGCGTTGACGCCGCGCCGTTTGGGCGACGACACGACGTTCATGATCGAGAAGCAGATCGGCAGGAACGGGCCTTCGGCGAAGCCCATGATGACGCGCGCCAGCAGCAACATCATGAAAGTGGCGGCAACGCCGGACAGCGCCGAGCACAGCGAGAACACCACGACGGACACGAGCAGGAACGGCTTACGCAGCCCGCTGCGATCCGACCACGCGCCGATCACATAAGCTGCGATCGCCCACGCCAGCGACAAGCCCGAACCCAGCATGCCGATCTGGGCCTGGCTGAGACCGAGATCGTCGATGATGTACGAAGCGAGCGGACCGATTGCATTGCGCTCGAAGAACACGATGCCGAACGTGAAGCCGAGCAACAGCAACAGGCCGTTCTCGTAGGTGAATACCTTGCTCTTGCTGTTGGAGTCCATCGCCGCCCCCGATCAGGATTGTCGTTATTCTTCGGCGTCGCGCGCTCGGTGACGCGCTGCCGGCGACTATGCCGCCACTGCGTCTTGCAGGCTGCCGATCCGTTGGCGGTGCGACTGTAGATTCGCGCTCCACAACAGCACGACGGCCAAAAAGAATCCCGCACCGACCACGAAAAACATCTGGTCGTAAGCCAAGTACGGCTGCAGCGCGCCGATCGCCGTGGCGCCGAGCGAGCGCGCAAAGTTCACGATGCCCATGTAGATCGCGAACTGCGTCGCGGCCACGCGGGTGCCGCACAGTTTCATGTGGATCGCAATGAAGCTGACGAAGACGCCCTGATAAACGAACGCCTGTAGCGACGAAACCGTCATCAGGAACAGCGACGATTCCCATGCAAATGCGCTGAAGCCCACCGCGGTGGCGAGCACGCCGTACGCGAGCAGCGCTCCCAAGTAGAAGCGCTTCACGCCGAGCCGGTCGATGAACAGCCCGAGCCCAATGCCGGCCAGCGCGGCGACGAAACTCGTGGCCGAGATCCACGACGAATAGTCCGTGCTCGCTACCCCAAGCTGCTGTACGGCGACGGTTTGTCCCACTTGGATCCACAATGCGTCGGAGAAGCGGAACAGCGACGACACGCAGATCAAGAGCAGGCTCGCCGGCAAGAACAAGACTTTCACGAGATCGGCCGCGATGGTCCCCCACGAGCCCGCGCGCAACTGCAGTGAGCGTTGCGTGGCCTGCCCGGGCGTCCACGGTAGCGCCTTCTCGCCGGCGCGCTCGCGCACGAGCACGGCCCATAGCAGAATCAAGCCGAAACCGGCGGCCAGCATCACCGAGATCCCGGGCAGACCGAACGATTGCAGCACGAAGGCGCTGATCGCGGCGGACCCGGAGATGCCGGCGACCTGACCGAAACCCATGAAGGCATTGGCCCTGCCGTGCTCGTCCTCGGGCAACACGTCCATGGCCATGCCGTCGACTGCGACGTCCTGTGCGGCGCCGAAGCAATTCAGCACGAAGCACAGCGCGGTCAGCGTGACGAGATTGTCGAGGCCGTTCGGAAAGAACGCGAACGCGAGGCCGGTCAGCGCCAGGCCGAGCTGCGCCGCGAGCACCCAGGGCCGCCTCCGCCCCATCGCGAGGAACGTGAACCGGTCCATCATCGGGCCCGCGAGCCATTTGAACGTCCACGGCAGCATCGCGGCACCGACGAAGCCGCCGACGGCCGCGGCGCTCGTGCCGCGTTCGAGCAGAAACGCAGGCAGAGCCACCGTCACGAGACCGAACGGCAATCCTTGCGCGACATACAAGATCGTGAAGGAGAAGTACCGGAGGTAGCGGCTCTCGCTGAGAATCAGTTTCATTGTTGTTTTCCTAGACCGCGGCAGAAGAAACGATGTCACAGATGCGCTGGAAGCGCTCGATGTTCTGCGCCTGGCTCATCACGCCGGCGCTCAAGAACGCGAACGTAATTTCGCGAACCGGGTCGACCCAGAAGAGAGTGCTGCCCGCGCCGTAGTTGCCGAACGTTTCCGGGGAGCACAGGGTGCCGTAGATCGCATGGTGCATTCCTTGGCCGCGAATCGCGAACCCAAGACCCATGTACGCCGGATACGGCCGCCAGCCTGCGCGATTGGCGACGACTTTGTAGAGCTCGTTCGGCTTCTCTTCTGTCCAATTACGAGTCGCCACCTTCAGAATCGCGGGCGAGAGAATACGCGCTCCGTCGAGCTCACCGCCGCGCCGCAACATCTCCGCGAAGCGGAAGAGGTCCGGCACCGAGCACACGGCGCCCACCCACGGCATCTCCGCGTCGGGATCCTCGAACGCAGCGTTGGTGCCCGCAACGCGCGAGCTCGGATGCTGCGTCGGCGCGTTGGCGCCGAACACCGGCACGACGTGGCGCGGCTTCAGGCGCTCGGGCCGGCCGATCGCGGACGAAGTCATCTTGAGCGGATCGAATAGATCCTGCTGCGCGATGTCGCGATAGCGGCGCCCTTTCGCGTCCGTGCGCCGCACCATCTCGCCCAGCAGCGCGTGGTTGACCAGCGGGGAATAGTCCACGCGCTCCTGCGGCTCGCAAACCGCGTGCACGTTCTCGCAGATCGCTTCGATGATCAGGTGAAGCTGGTCGATGTTCATGCCCGCCTTCGGAGTGAACACGGCCGGCAGGCCCGAAGCGTGCGTGAGCAGATCGAACACAGTGATGCGCTCGCGAATGCCGCCCGAGAACTCCTCGATGACGTCCGAGACTTTCGTCGTGAGCATCAACTGGCCGCGCTCGACGGCGCGAAAGACGAGAACGTTGGTGATCGCTTTGGTGGCCGAGAAAATGTTGAACACCGAGTCCATGCCGAGCGGCTTCGTTCCATGCCCGCCCTCGTCACCGATCGCGGTTTCGAGCCCGACTTTTCCGCCGCGCGCGACTTTGACTACCGCCCCGAAATACCGACCGCGCGCAATGTCGTCGCGAATGACGGCCTGGACGTGATCCAAGAGGTCCTGCCGCCAAATCCCCGTTAGCTCATTCATGCGTTGGCTCTTTAGGCCGACGCGGCGATACCGCCGTCGACGTGCAGAATCGCGCCGTTGAAAAATTCAGCATCCCGGCTCAGCAAGAACGCGATGGCCTTGTCGTTGTCGCTCTCGCGCCCTAGCCGCCGCAGTGGAATCGTTCGCGCGCGCCTCTCGTACTCGGCGGGATCGTTGAGACCCAGCGCACCGGGCGTTGGGACGGAGCCCGGCGCCACGGCGTTGACGCGAATCCTTCGCGGCCCGAGCTCGGCAGCGAGTGTTCGCGTCAGAGACGTGACGGCGCTTTTGATCGCGCTATAGACAAGAGTATTGGGGTAGCCGCGCACGACCACCGGAGAGGAGAGATTAATGATCGACCCCCCGATCTCCGGGCGCATGTGTCGCACGAGAGCTTGCGAGCCCCATATTGCGGACTTGAACCCCGCGCCCAACATGCGATCGACGGTTTCTTCGGTGACCGATTCGAGCGGCTCGTATTTCAAGACCGCCGCGTTGTTGATGACAGCGTCGATGCGCCCGCAGCGCGCTGCAAGCTCGGCTGCCATATCGGCAAAGGCCTGACGCCCCGCGACGTCGCACGCAAAGCCGTGGGCCTTCCCGCCTGCCGCCTCGACCTTCGATGCCGTGTCCTCGGCGCTGGCGCCGTCGATGTCGGCCGCTGCCACGACCGCGCCGCAACGTGCGAGATGCAGCGCCGCCGACCGTCCAAGTCCTCGCCCGGCGCCCGTGATCAGCACCACCTGATCCGACAGATCGGGTAACACGTCTTTCGCCATCGCGCTCTCCATTCAACGGCACGGCCGCTGCCGCCGGGCCCCGCGAGGGAGTCTCTGCGGGTATCCGTTGCGTGGCAAGCCTTGCGGATTGGCGAGCGCGACCCGTCGCCATGGCCCCTGCGAATCTCCGGTCTCAGAGCCCAAATGGAAACGTCTGAGGCAGCTTGTCGGGATCCGCCTCCACACCGAGCGGCTCGACGGCGCGCGACTCGTCGAACCAAATCCACTCGTCGAATTGCCGCGGCAGCGCAGCGTGGAAGTAGTGGCTCACGAGCTCCGACCGCGGCCGATAGATCACGCCGATCGCCCGCTCGAGCCGCTCGGCCATCAGCGCGTCGCGAACGTCCGGTGCGGGATTGCGGCGCAGAGGAAGCAGAAACCCCGCGAGCCGTGTGTCGTGGCACACCCGCTCGTAGCTCGATTCATGCGCGGGTCGCACTTCCATGACGCGCATGGGCTCGTCCCAGTTGTCGGCCGCCGCGACGGTGCCATGGTCAGTGCCGAAGCCGATCGAATAGCAGTCGTCGCCGAATGCGTCGCGGCACAACTCGCCGATGTTCGTTTCGCCGCGCGCGCTCATCGACGTGGCGGCCGCGTTGCCAAGATGCGAGTTGTGCGCCCATACCACGGCGCGAGCGCCGTCGCCCGCGTGGCGGACCAGTGCCTGTAGCGTCTCGAACATGTGGCGATCCCGCAGGTTCCACGAGGACTGCGGTCCTTCGTACATCGCGCGATAGTAGCGCTCGGCATTTTTGACGAGCGCCGCGTTGCGCTCTGCGTCGAAGAAGCGGCCGGGGTCGCGCGGCTCGTATTCGAGCCGTTGCCGCAGCAGATCTTGCAGCATCTGCACGGCTTCCGCGGCGCACCCGTCGAAGCGGCCGCGTGTTGCCGCGGCGCCGTAGGCAGCCGGATCGTGCTCCCAAGGGGCGAGACAGCCGTAGCGTGAGCGCGCGACGGCTGCGGCATCCGCGTCGACGTCGTCGAGGTACGCAAGCACCGAGCGAATGGAGGCATAGAGGCTATAGAGATCGAGCCCGTAGAAGCCGACTTGCGCCTCGCCGAGCTGGGCTTCGTTCCATTCGCGCAAACCCTTCGCGAAGCTCAGCACCTGTCGATTCGCCCACATCCATGTCGGAAATCTCGTGAAAGCCCGCTCGGGGTGTGGGTCCGGCGACTGGCCGCGCACGAAGCGGTCCACTTGGCGTGCGTCGGGCCAATCGGCTTCCACTGCAACGATGCGAACGTTTTTATCCGCCGCGATCAACGCGCGAGTAATGCGTGCGCGCATCTCGTAGAACTCGGCGGTGCCGTGCGACGCCTCGCCGAGCAGCACGACGCGCGCCTTGCCGATACGCTCCAGCAACGGCCGCAGATCGGCATCCGCCGCGCTCGCGAACGCCTCGGCGCCGCGCGTGACGATCGCCGCGAGCGTCGTGGGGCGTGGAGTCGGACGGGCCAGGCTCGCGCTCCGCCCTTGCGCCATTGCGCGGCCGCTCGCACCCCATCCTTCCTCGCCGATCAGCGGCACGAACCGAACCGCGCCGAGATCGTCCTCTTTATAGGAGTCGTCTCCGGTCCGCCGCACGCGTAACAGCCGTTGCGATCCTTCATCGCCGACGGGAATCACGAGCCTACCCCCAATCGCGAGCTGCTCACGCAGCGACTGCGGCACTTTCGGGCCACCGGCCGCGACGACGATGGCATCGAACGGCGCGGCTTCGAGCCAGCCCTTGGTGCCATCGCCGCAGCGTACCTGCACGTTGCGGTAGCCGAGCCGCTCCAGCCGCGCGCGCGCCGAATCGCATAAGCCGCGCTGACGCTCGATCGTGAACACCTCCGCGGCCAGCTCCGCGAGCACCGCTGCCGCGTATCCCGAGCCCGTACCGATCTCGAGCACGCGGTCTGCGTCGTCGAGCTCGAGCGCGTCGATCATCAGCGCCACGATATACGGCTGCGAAATCGTCTGGTCCTCTTGGATCGGCAGCGCCGAGTCCTCGTAGGCGAATTCCGCAAGCTCCGCCGGCACGAACTGCTCTCGAGGAACGCGGCCAAGCGCATGCGTCAGCGCCGGGTCGCAAATGCCGCGGCGCACGATCTGGGACCTGACCATGCTCTTGCGTTGCTCCGCCGGATCCAGGTGCATCTGTCTCGTCCTCCGTTGCCGGGAACGAGCAATTGGCATGCCAGCTCACGCAGTCCGTGAGGGTAGAATCGGCGACCGACGGCACAAGGAGACTCGATATGCTGCGTGCGGCGGTAATGGGGGCGGTGCTTCTGTTCTCGGCGACACATGCAGCCTACGCCCAGCAGACCGGCGCGGCTGCGGACCTCGTGAGCTCGTGGCTGCTCGTGGCCGCGGAACGCGACATCGCGAGCGGCCAGGCGCGCCGCGCGACTGGGGCGCGGGGCCTGCTCGTCCTCGACGGCGCCGGCAACGTGTTCGAGTTCTTCAGCGCTCCGAGCGGCGATAGGACCGAGTCCGCGACGCCCGATCCGCGGCGCATCTTCGCCGATAACGGCGGATTCTGGGGCCGCTACGAAGCCGTGCCGGCCGCCGGTCGGATCGACTTCGTGGCCGAAGAAGGCGTCAGCCCCAGCGTACGCGGCCGCGAGTTTTCGCGAAGCTACGAGCTCGCCGGCGACCGGCTAATCGTCACATCGACGGATGAGCCGCAGGCCCAAGGCGACGTTCGCTTGACGTGGCAGCGTGTCCCGACGGTCGAGCACCTTTCACCCGCATACCGTGAAGTCGTCGGCTTCTGGCGGCACGTCGAGGAAGCGCGCTTGAACACGGCCACAGGCGACGTGGACAACAGGCGGCAGCGCGCGCCGAGCGTAATCGTCTATACGCCGGGCGGGTTCGTCGGCGTCCACTTCCCGACTCTGGGGCGCTCGCCCTTCGCCGGAGAAATACCGACCGAGGAGGAAGCGCAGACGGCTCGCAACTATCTCGGTTACTACGGCGCGCTCGGCGTATACCCCGGCGAGGTCTTCCACAACGTCCTCGGCGGCGTTAGCCCAAGCGCGGGTTCAATCCTGCGCCGCTTCGCCAAGATCAGCGGGAATGAGCTCGTCGTGACGATCCCGAGCGGCAACCCACAATCGACGCTCGCCACGACCGTCCACCTGCGGCGGTTGAGCGGCGCCGACGACATGCTGCCGCGCGCGCGATAGCGGGCGCGACGAGTGGCGGCCCCTACTGCGCGCTCGGCGCGCCGGCGCCGACGTCGGTCGCGTTGAGCTCCGAGCCGTCGGGCAACGTGACCGAGCCGCCACTAGCCGACAACGAGCCGTCGCGCGCTCGATAGCCGAGAACCGTCACGAGGGTGCCCGCCGGCAGGGAGTCGCGGTGCCATCCGCGCCGAATCAGCGCGTTCGGGGCTCCGCCCTCGATCGACCACTCCTGCACCTCGCCGCTCTGCGTCGTGACCTTCAAGAAGATTCGCGAATGAGGATTGGTGAACACCATTCGGATCACCTCACCTTTGAGCTCGATCGGTTGATTGATGTCGAACTCAGCCGCGAACGAGTGGTGCGCAAGCGCCGGTGCAGCGAGCACAAGCGTGGCGGCCAACGCGGAACAAACGAGAGAGTATCGTGACATTGGATCGCCTCGCATATCGATGATCTAGAGGGGGACAGACTAAGGTCTGTCCCCTGCCGGCTCTGCCGCATCCCGGCTCATGAACTCGCCGTAGAGCAATGGCTCGGAAAACTTCACGCAATTGAACTCGAGCAACCGCGCATCGTCCTCGATGTGCCGAAAGAGCGGCATGCGGATCGTCCACGGCCGGCTGAACGTCTCCGGATCTTCGATCGTCGCCTCATATTGCATGACGTGCTCATCGAGCAGCCTGTAACGCTCGGTCACGACCATGGCGGCGCTGTGGTGATTGCCCGCACGGTCGAACCAGGTGTTCTCGATGTTCGAGTTCACTTCGATCACGAGCGTGTCGCCGTCCCACGAGCCGTTGGAGCGCCCCATCCAAAGGTCGACCGGCGCGCGCTGATGGTCGCGCATGAAGACCGGACGATTCGCGTTCGCGAAGGTGTAGGAAAACAAGATCTGGTCGCCCTCCCCTTGCACGATCTGGAACGGGTACGGCATGTAGGTGGCACGCGGAATACCCGGCATGTAGCACTTGGCTTCGGGATCGGAAGCCGGCCAGCCGGCGCGGTTCTCGGCGCGCTTGGCGAGCGCCTCGGGCAGATACGGAATCTCGCCGCCGACGACGACGCTCTGCCCCGCCGGAATGGCGGCGATAGCGCCCATCTTTGCCGAGAACTCGGAGAGCGCTTCCGCGGAATGGCCCTCGAGATTCCAGTGCGCCGTGCTCACGGCCTGCCAAATGCCGTTCAAGTTCGGCTTGCCGCCGATGCGCGCCGGCCGGTCACGCTCTTGAGCGAGCACCGGTTGCACGAGAACAGACAGGGAAACGATGAGAGCGAGTACCGCTGGAACTTTCTGGCGCATCCAAATTACTCTACACGCAGTTGGAGGGGCACATCTATATGCGCATCGAACCGATCGACGACCGGACCACGCTTCGCTCAGCGTCTGCGCCACTCTCGTTACTGGTGCGCGCCGTGCTCGGGTTGTCGCTCGGCGTCGGCTGCACCGCGAATGCGGGCGCGCAAAACGCCACGGCCGATGCGCTCCCGGCCGAGCAAACCGCGGCCGCGGCGCGCGAACGGAACTGGCGGCCGCCGCGGTTCTCGTGGGGTGATCCCAATCTCGAGGGAACGTTCACGAGCCGCGACATGCAGGGCATCCCGCTCGAGCGGCCCGAGCAGTTCAGCACGCGGCAATTCCTGACGCCCGAAGAGTTTCAGCAGCGTTTGACCAGCGGTCCCGGCGGCTTCGCGGCGTTCATCGACCAACAGTCGGAGAACGAGAGCCGGCTCGAGCTGAGCGCGCTCGACTCGACCGAGCGCGGCAGCCGCGTGTTCGGCTACACGTCGTACGTCATCGCGCCGGAGAACGGCCGCTTGCCGGCGTTCACCGACGAGGGGCAGCAGCGGCGGCAGCGCGGCGGCGGTCAAGCCAACGGGCCGTTTTACACGACCGAGGACTTCTCCTACTACGACCGCTGCATCAGCCGCGGTGTCACCGGCTCGATCATGCCGTCGCTCTATGGGGATGCGATGCGCATCATCCAGTCGCCGACCGAGGTCGCGATCAGCTACGAGATGCTGCACGACACACGCGTCATTCCGCTCGACGGCCGTGCACAGGCGAGCTCGGGCGTGCGCCAGTACATGGGATCGTCGGTCGGCCGCTTCGAAGGCGACACGCTCGTCGTCGAGACCACGAACTTCACGGACGAGCTCAGCGTCGGCAGGATGCCGCACAGCGAGGACCTGAAGCTCACCGAGCGCTTCACGCGCATCGACCCCGACATGGTCGACTATGTCGTGACCGTCGACGACCCGAGAACCTACACGGCGCCGTGGACGTTCCGCCTGACGCTCACGACGCAGCCCGGCTACGAGGTGCTCGAGTACTCGTGCCACGAAGGCAACACCTTCATCCGCACGGCGCTGCGCGCGGAGCAGCAGTATCAGCAGCGGGTCGCGGACGCACGCGCCAGGGGCGAGCCAATTCCCGAGCGGCCCAGAGCCCGCCAGACGGGCGGCCTCGGAATTTTCGCGCCGCCTTCCGAGGGCGAGGCGGTGGATATCGGCACCGTCGAATAGCCTTCGGGAGTCGCCGCGTTGCTCGACCGCTTCCGTTCGCGGCTCTCGTGGCCTTCTCTGCGGACGTAGCCGACATTACCGGCGACTGGACGGCGACGATCGTCCCCGACATTCAGTTTGTTGCCAGGCGCAGCGGAACGCCGTAGCCCGTCGCTTCGCGGAGCGCGTGGATTTTTCTCACCGCGCCCGCCCCGAAGCTATCAGCGAGCGGTGTCGTCGTGCTCGACGTCATCGGGCTGAAGGTCGGCGCCATCATCTTCGTCTTCACCGCTTCCGGGCGACGAGCGCTCGCCCGTGCGCTCGATCAGCGGTTCCATCGGATCGCCGTGCTTCTTGGCGTCTCCGCTCTCCGTCCTCGGCATCTTCGGCATGGGTCCGCTCCTCATGTGGGTTGCCTCAAAACCAGCGTTTTGGATGCAAGACATGAGCCACAGTCGCGGACGCAAGTTCGCGGAGATATCATCCCGGTAGTCTTTTCGATTCGAGGTTTCGACATGCGACGCCTGCCGACCGCCCTCTACGCGCTCGCCGCGATCACGCCCTTCGCCGCGCCCGCTTTCGCGCACCACAGCCAGGCTATGTTCGACTCGTCGCAGGAGATCCTGATCGAGGGCAAGGTTGCGCGGTTCGACTGGGTAAATCCGCATATGTACTTGATCGTCGAAACCAAAGGCCCCGACGGTCAGCCGGCGCTCGTCGAAGGGGAAGGCCTCGCGATCACGCAGGCGCTCGTCGACGGCCTCGATCGCGAGGCGCTGAAGCCCGGCACGCCTGTCGTCATGCGCGCGAATCCCAATCGCGGCGGCTGGGGCAAGCAGGTCCGCATTCTCGACGTCACGACCGAGGACGGCGCAATCCATCCGTTCTACGCTGCCAACACCCGGACTCGCACGCTGACGCCGGCCGAAAGTCTCGAAGGCCACTGGGCGCCGGCTCGGGCCGCGCTTGGCGCGGGATTCGGAGCCATGGCGCGCTGGCCGATCACACCCGAAGGCCGTGCCGCTCAGTCGCAGCTAGTGGCCGATGGGCTCTGCTACGTCGAGCCCATACCGTTCCTCGCAGTGCTCGACGAGCTGCGCACGATCGAGATCGGCGAAGACGAGGTCGTGATGCGATTCGACAACTCGGGCGACCACGTCGTGCGCACCGTCCACATGGATGCAGCGCATCCGGTCGACGTTCAACCCTCGTTGCACGGGCACTCCATCGGCCGGTGGGAGGGCGATACGCTCGTGATCGATACGATCGCCTACGAGCCCAACCCGTCCGGCATTAGTCAGAGTGTGCCGTCGAGCCCGCGCAAGCACACGGTCGAGCGGCTGACGCTCACTGCGGATCGCACGCGCCTGCGCTACGAGACGACCGTCGAAGACCCGGTATACCTCACTGGGCCGGCGACGTTGACGATGCAGTGGGATCACCGCCCCGATCTCGAGTTCTCACAGAACGAAGGCGCCTGCGACCCGGACGTCGCGGCCAGGTATCGCGACCACGTGCCGGAGTAAGCCCGAGGCTCGAGAGGGACACGCGCGTCAGTCGATTGCTCACGACGACTTCGGGAATACGACGACGTTGATCGGGCGCCGTCGAATCTCGAGGATGCGCTCGAACAGCACATTGCCTTCGGTCGTCACGGCGTAGTCCCCGGAGCGCGCGTCCCTGCCCAGCGCGTGGACCTCGGCAAGCCGCCCGCTGCCGTAATAGCCCGACCGGTACTTGATCCAGTCGCCGGGTTGGATGTCCCCCGGCCGATAACTCGATGTACTGGACATGCATACAGTATGCCGTGAATGACGACGTCAGGCCACTGCGCGGCTTTCGAGATGCGGGCGTTCCCGTTCATTCGTGTCGCAGGGCGACGAGCGGGTCGACCGCGGTGGCCCGGCGCGCGGGTAGGTAGACCGCGAGCATCGCGACGGCTGCGAATGCCGCCGCAACCGCGGCGTAGGTCGTTGCGTCGAGTGTCGCGAGTCCCACCAACATGCCTTCGAGGTAGCGTGATAGACCGGCTGCCCCGGCCAGCCCGACGCACACGCCTATCGCCGTCATGGCGCCGCCTTGGCGCAGCACGAGCCGTCGCACAGCGCCGCGTTGCGCGCCGAGCGCCATGCGGATCCCGATCTCCTTCGTTCGCTGTGCGACGAAGTACGAGAGCACGCCGTAGATACCGATCACCGCGATGAGCCCCGCGATCGCGCCGAACACGCCGAGCACCAGCGCGTAGAAGCGCGGGCGCGCCGTGATCCCGGAAATGATGTCCTCCGCCAACATGATGTGCTCGATCGCAATTCCAGCATCGACTTCACGCGCAGCCGCTCGCACCTCGTCCGCAAGGGCGAGTGGATCGCCGTTGCTTCGCAGAGCGAACGCGGTGCTTTCGCCCCGGAAGGTCAACATGAAGTACGGATCGCCCGCGAACGACAATTGCGCCCTGCGCGCGGCCTGCACCGCGTGCACGAGTTGTTGCGGCTCGAGGAAGATGGCTCGGTCCGGCGGGGCATTGAGCCCGCGTAGGCGTATGTCCTCGACGACGCCGACGATCGTCATCGTGCCGAATGGCCGCTCCATGCTGATCGTCGAGCCGATGGCATCGCCGGCAGGAAAGTACCGCTGCGCGAAGCGCCGGCTTACGAGCGCCGTCATGCCTCCGGCCGCGGTCTCGTCTCCTGTGAACCAGCGTCCCTCGACAAGCCGCGCGCCCAACGCCTGCAGATAGCCGCTGCTCACGAAGCGCGTCTGCGTGCGTAACTCCCCTGCCGCACGGTCTTCCTCCTCGTCGCGGACCTCGGCGCTCGTGCCCTCCGGCGCGAAGCTGAGGCTGATGCTGGCCTGCCGCGGAAGGACAGGCGCGTCACCGAAGACATTCAATCCAGGCTGCAGAGGGGGCGCGTTAGTGAATCCGACGTTCGTCACTTGCGGATGCGCCCGCAGCCGCGCGATGAGTTGCTCCGCGGCCGCAATTCTTCTCTCCGCAGCGTACTCGCCGGGCATGAGGACCTCGAAGCTCAGCGTGTGCTGCGGATCGAAGCCTGTCTCAACGCGTGCGACACCGACGAAGTTGCGCAGCAGCAGACCGGCCGCCACGAGAAGCGTCATCGCGAGCGCGACCTGAACCGTTCCCAGCGCGTGACCCGCGCGCGCGTTGCGGACAGCCGCTGGCGTTTGACTGCGGAGCTCGCCGGTACGCGCCAAGCGCAGCGCCGGCCACAACCCGAAAAGAACGGCTGCCGCGACGGACAGCATTGCTGCGAATCCGAACGCGGCCAGATCAATCGAGATCTCGTCGAGGCGCGGCAAGACGGCCGGGCCGAGACCTTGCGCGAATCGCTGGGGTAAGTCGGCGGCGGTCGTAGCCCCGACGGCCGCGATGCCCACGTAAGCAAACGCCATTCCGACGGCCCCGCCGAGCAGCGCCAGCATCAAACTTTCGGTCATCACTTGACGGACGATCCGCCCACGCGTGGCACCGAGGGCGCGGCGCACCGCGACCTCCTCGTAGCGGCGCGTGCCGCGACCGAGCAGCAGGTTCGCGACGTTCGTGCAGACGAGTAACAACACGGCACCGACAGCGAGCATGAGCAGCCGAAGTGCCGGCGCCGCGTGAGCAGTCGCCTCTTCTAGCTCGCGCACGATCTCGAAGCGCGGACGCCCGCCTCGCACGACTTCCGTGCCGCGGAGCCGCGAGCCGATCCCGTTCGCTTGGGCGGCTGCATTCTCGATCGATACGCCGTCGCGGAGGCGCGCGCGCACCGAAACGGCCGTAAAAGCACCGGGTCGCGGTGGCACCGCCACATACGGAATCCAGAACTCCTCGGGGCCGAATAGCGCTGGCATCACGCCGACGACGACGTGGGCGCTCCCATCGAGCAACAGGGTCGAGCCCACGATGTCGGCATCCGCGGCGAAATGACGCCGCCACGTCGACTCGTTGAGCACGACGACACCGGCGTCCCGCCGCTCCTCGTCGGGTAGCAAGCCGCGGCCGAGGATCGGCGCTAGCCCGAGCATCGCGAATAATGCCGGCGAGACCTGCGCGCCGTTCAAGCGTGCGGCGCCGTCCGCGGTTCGGAGGGTGCGGCTAACGGCAGACGACGCGGCGACGTGCGACAGCATCGTCGCGTTCGTGCGCCACACCTCGAAGTCCTCGTGGCGCATTGAGGTCGAGCGTATCTCGGGCCAACCGTTCCCAGGGCTTGGCACGTTCTCGACGATGCGCACCAGACGATCAGAATCGGGATAAGGCAGCGGCTGTAGCAGCACGGCTTTGACGACGCTGAAGATCGCAGTCGTTGCGCCTAGCCCAAGCGCGAGCGTGAGAACGATGACGGCCGCAGCTCCGGGCGCACGGCGAAATGAGCGCAGCGCGTATTGCACGTCGGCGGCGAAAAACGTGACACGCCGGCTCATTCGGTATCGCCCCCGGTCGTTCAGGCCGAACTCCTACAAGTGTAGGACACTTTGCTGTGCCTTGACCATGGCGTCGAAATCGGCCTAGCCAAACACCGAGCTGGACGCAAGCCGTGATCTCATTCGCGTTTGTCGATGCGATCGAGGACGACTCCGGCTGTCAAGCCGTGCACGATCGTCGAGCCGAGGATCGTGAACGCGACCATCGCCCAAATCTCGGTCTCGTTGACGAGCTCTACGTGTCCGGTTGCGAAGGCCAGATAGTAAATCGAGCCGATTCCGCGAATGCCGTAGAACGATACGATCGCCCGATCACGTCTCGTCAAGCCCGTCCCGACCAGGGACAGCCAACCGGCAATCGGTCGAATCACGAGAATCAGCAAGGCGCCGATCGCAAAATATCGCCACTCGAGGGCCGGCCACAGCACCGGCAACGCGCCGCCGAGCATCACGAGCAGCAACGCCGTCAACGCATGCTCGATCGATTCGGTGAAGACATGAAGCCGCCGATGAAATTCGTGTTGCTCCTCGGCGCGCCTAAGGATCAGTCCCGTCATGAAAGCCGCGACGAACCCGTAGCCTTCGACGAGCTCCGTCACACCGTAGCCGAGCAGGACGCCCGCGAGCGCGACGACGCCGGATTCCGTCTGCGCGAGCACGTTCTTGCGCGGAATCGTGAACGTCACCTTACCGAGCAGCCAGCCGATCACCACGCCGGACAAAGCGCCGACCGCGATCCGGTACAGCATGTCGCGGCCGAGCCACTCGAGCCCCCAGCTTCCGGGCGCGACTCCTTCGGCCGCGATCAAGAGCCCGAGCAGCACGAACGGAAACGCGAGCCCGTCGTTCAACCCGGCTTCGGTCGTCAGAGCAAAGCGCACGGGATGCTCGCCACCTTCGAGCGGCCGTCCGACTTGAAGATCGCCCGCGAGCACGGGATCCGTCGGTGCGAGCACGGCGGCGAGCAACACCGCGCCCGCTATCGTCAACCCGCCGATCGCCCAACCCGCGAACGCGACGGCGGCGATAGTGAGCGGCATTGCGATTGCGAGCAGGCGCACGGTCGGTCCCCAATTCGCCGCGGCGAAGATGTTGTCGATCCTGAGGCCGGCGCCGAACAGCGCGACGATCAGCGTGAGCTCGCTCGTGATTTCCCAGGCTCGGGGCGCCGTCGTCGGATCGAACGGCCGCGGCATGCCAGGCAATGCGATGAACGCGAGTGCGCCCCCGACGATTAGCAGCGCCGACGCGGCGGGCTCGCGTCCCGAGAAGAATCTCGGGAGCCAATACGCAACGATGACACATGCGCCGAGGCTCGTGAGAAGGACGTGATAGCTGTCTAGACCGAACACGTAGCGCCGGGATCAGGTCGGGCATGCGATCATCCAACTTCCGTGCCACGCCTTCGGTCAACGAAGGAACACGCTGGATCGACAGAACCTCCGTGGGCGAGGCTTCCCGCCAGAACTACGGGACGACCTCTCCGGTTTGCTCGACGATCCAGCCTCCGATGAGCTCGAGCGCCGTTGCGTTCATCGTCTCCTCGATGGTCGAATACTCGGCAGGCGCGCCCGTTCGCGCAGCCTGGAACAGGTGGTTGAGCCCCGGGAGCTCGACTACTTGCGAAGCGTGATGACCGGCAGCCCGCACAGCGGATTCGAGCGGCGCCTTGCTCTGGGCAGGCGGCACCTGAAGATCGCGCTCGCCGAACAACGCGAGCACCGGAATCTCCAAAGCTCGTAGTGCCGGTAGCGGATCGTAGGCGAGCATCCAGCGCATCCACGCGGAGCTCACCTGTTGCACCTGAGACTCCAACTGCGCGCTTGCGGCCGCACGCACGCCTTCCGGCAACGTGGCGATCTGGTCCGTGAGCGCCGCGCGGATGGCCGCCGTTGCGCGTTCGCGGTCGGGCTCCTCGAGCACGATCGCGATCATTCGCTCGAGCAGACGCGCGTTTGCATCGATCATTTCCGCAGGAGCGCCCTGCGCGCCGAGGATGAGGCTTTGCTGCTCGGCGAGGATGTCGCCGAGCGGGACGCCCGGCCCGGCCAGCAGCACCAGGAAGTCGATTTCGCGCGCCTCGGGCGCCGCCCGCGTCGCTGCCAGCGGCGCCACGAGACCCCCTTCGCTGTGACCGACGAGGCCGATGGCCTCATCACGAACGTCAGGGTGCGCAGCAAGGAAGCGCACGCCGGCCAGCGCGTCTGTCGCGAAGTCTTCGGTTGTGGTCGCTCCCGCAAGACTCCCCGTGGACCCGCCGACGCCGCGATCGTCGGCCCGCAACACCACGATTCCGCGCCGTGTGAGTGCATCGGCCAGCACGTAGAACGGGCGGTGACCCGCAATCGATTCGTCGCGATCCTGCGGCCCCGAGCCCGTGATGAGCACGACCGCCGGGAACGGCCCGATGCCCTGCGGAAGAGTCAACGTTGCTGCGAGTCGCACGCCGGGAGCGCTGTCGTACGCAACTTGCTCCTCGCGATAAGGCAGCGGCCGTGTCGGCTCCTGCGGCCGAGCGATGACAGGCACATTGGGGTCGCGGCGCAGAGTCAACGGCAAGCTACCGGCGCCCTGCGACCAGGTACCCACGAGCTCATCACCCGATTCAGCGAGCTGACCTTCGTAGCGGCCGCCGATCGCGCGCATCGTGAACAGCAGGCGCCCGTTCTCGAACTGAATCGAATCGATGGGCAGGTCGCGTGCGCCCTGGTCGAGGCTGTCCATCGTACCCGCCAGCGCCCCACTCTCCTCACGGAGTTTGAGCACGAGCCGGAGTTGCGCTCCCGTAGGCAACGCCAGCGCTCCCTGCCAGATGCCAACAATCTGCGCTCGCTCCGGCACTGGCTGCTGGGCGTACGCATGCGCGACGAATAAAAGGAGCGCGGCCGCCACCAAGCGCACTCGCACTGTCATGATCAGGCCGTCCCCCGCGAAAGCCTCTACGCAGCGGGCTTCCGCTCTTGGTCAGTGCTCAGTGTCGAACCTGGCTCGTGACGTTGTTGTCGTCTTCGTACACTTCGCAATTCGCGCGCTCTGCCGGGATTCTGTCGGCAGCTGCTCCCTGAGCCAGGGTCAGCACGCGCGTCGCCATCACCCAGGGCTCGATAAACACCTCGGGATCGTCGATCGTCATGTCGTAGCGGATCTCGTTTCCGACACGCGTGAGTCTCTCGACGATACGCATGCTGGTGGAGTGAAAGAGGCCGCCTCGTCCCAACCACGTCGAATCGTCGAAGTTGATCGAGTCGATGACGAGCGTGTCACCTTCCCAGGTTCCCAGGCTCACCCCATAGAACGTCGTGAGGCTCAAATCCAGCTCGCTCCGCTCGCGGCCGTCCGTGGGGATGTCGCGGAACTCGTTATTGCCGCCGCCGTAGTCGGCATTGGCCGGGTAGAAAAAGACGACGTCCTTATCCGTTTGGATGATTCGCGTCGGCGTGCCGTGCCGCGGCAGTCCCAGCGGCTTGCACGTCATGACGGGATCGTACTTGTTCGTCCACATATCCAGCTCTTGGATCTTGTCCCAGAACTCGGGCTTGTAGTTCGGGCGCCCAAGGATCCCGAACCGCCACGGCGAGATCCACGCGTATTCGATCCAGAAGTTGTCTCCCCCGCCGGTGCAGCCGTACTCGGGGTTGATTCCGCCGCCCTTCACCTGCGTCGGGCCACAGCGGCGGGCGCCACTACCCGAGACTGGATTGAGCGGGCGATTCCAGTTGCCGTTGAGGTCCGGCTTCCCATCGGCGCGGCGCGGCGTGGGAGCGGCCGCAACCGGCGCGGGCGGTTCGCGCGGCGTCAGCGTCCAGTTCGCAGGCTGATGCGTAGGCTTGATCGCGGCCTTCACGCTCGCCGGCACGGGCATCACGACATATAGCTGGCCGGTTTCCGTCATCGTCGTCGTGATGTCGCGGACGACGGTGCCGTTCCTCTTCTCCGTGATCTTGCCGGTGTAGAACGCCTCGGCAGGATGGAGCGGGTTGTTCCAGTCCTTGTAGTTGCCGTACGTGAACTCGTACGTGTCCGCGCCGTTTTTCACCACAACGCTCTCGGCCATGAACTTCGCATCGAGCGTGGCGGTGGCTGTTGCATTGGGGACGCCCGGGATCGGGAACGTCACCACGGGCTTGTTGCTTGACCAGGTCACCGAGGTCTTATGGGCAGTCATCACGTCGGCGGGCACGCGCTGCGGTCGCGCCGCCATTTGCGGCGCGTTCGTGTCCTGAGTGCCGGCCATCGCGGCCTTCCACGCACCCTGCGGGTTCGCCCATAGGCGAATCATCCGCTCCTCGACGGTTGCCGGCATCGGCGTGGCTTTGCCTTGGCCCGCGACGAGCTCGGCGCCCATGATGTCTTCGTTCCAGGTGTACGCCCCGCTGAGGACTTCAATCGTGGAGCAGCTCTGACCGTTCGGCCGAGTGCCGGTGATGCGGATTCGCTCGCCGGACGTCTGGTAGCTGATGTCCGAGCGATACATCGTCACGTTGCACGGCTGTCCGCCAACCTGGACGGTGCCCGTGCCCTGATACATGAGCGACATGAGCAGATCGTATTCCTCGGTGCTGCGCAGCATGCCCATGTGCCAGGCCCAGTTGAACAGCACTGACTTCAGGTCTTTGGCGCCGGGTGCAGGCGTGTACGCGTCGCCTGCGCCTGCGCCGCGACGTCCTTCGCCGGTTGGCGGCGCTGTGGTTATCTGGGGGCCGAATTCCGAGTCTTCGTCTTGAGCGCTAGACGCGGACGGCACGCCGATCATGAGCGTCGCAGCGATGGCGACGCGTGTGCACATCATTCTCGTTATAGAAGTCATAGTGATCCCCCCGGTTCACTCAATTGCCGCCGGCGTTGCCGAGGACTGTGCCATCCGCCCGCGTGAGCGACTTCAGGCCTCCCAAGGGACTCCCGTTCCGCGCCGGGGTGCCCAACACGGTCACCTCTTCGCCGATTGTGAGCGCCTTCGGGCCGACCTTGGTGATCCCCTGCGAGGCGAGCGCCGTCGCCGAACCCGTCGTGAACGTCCAGTCGGTCGTCGTGCCGTCGGCGTTCTTCACCGTCACCACGATCGATCCGTGCGGATTCACGAACTGCAGCTTGGCCAGCGCGCCCGTGACTTTCACCTCTTTCCCCGGGTCGTAGACACCGGCGGTGGAGTGATGAGCCTGGAGCGACGCACTGGCCATCAGACACCCGAACGCGACGCCACATCCCAAAGCTCTTCTAATCATTTGTCCCCCCAAGTTGTGCTCGGTACCAGGTGCCATAACGGCTAACCGCCCGCCGAGCGTGCAGCACGCCTCGGCTCAAATCAAGGGCCGAGGAAGCGACGAAATCAGCGAAGGTGACGAACGTGGGTTGCGAGTAACTCAATCGCGCGGTTCAGCCCCGAGACCAAGTGCTTGTGGAGGGTGAAGGATTCCACGCTCGAACCGCCAGCCAGTGCACGGATCGTCGGCAATGAGCCAGGCCCCATCGAGGTCGGCGTAGTCCGCGTGCTGCGCGGCGACACAACCGGCGGCAATGAGCACGCTCGTCTCGAGCATGCATCCCACCATGGTGCGCATGCCGAGCTTGCTCGCCCGCTGGACCATGCGCAGCGCGGGCGTGAGGCCGCCGCACTTGACCAGCTTCACGTTGATCCCGTCGAAGTTGAGGGAAAGCCGATCGACATCCTCTTCGAGCGTGCAGCTTTCATCGGCGATGATGGGAATCGGATACGAGCCGCGGATCAGCTCGCGGTCGTGCGTATCCGGTAACGGTTGCTCGATGAATTCCGCTCCCAAGCTCGAGAAGCCCATAGAAAGCGCGGACAGCGTCCTCGTGCTCCACGCGCCGTTGGCGTCGATGGCGATGGCGGTGCGCAGTGCCTGTTTCACCCGGCGCGCGGGCTCGAGGTCCGCATTTGCATCGGACTTGATCTTCACGCGCGGGAACCCCTCGAGCTCCGCGATTTTCTCGTCGAGCTCTTCCTTCGTCGAAAGACCGATGGTGGCAAAGCTCGTGATGGGCTGTGGGACGTGTCCGTGCGCGAGCTCGGTGACGGTGAGGCCCTCCTTCCGCGCGAGCCAATCCCACAGGGCGAGATCCAGCGCGCACTGCGCGGCGCGGTCGGGAGCCAACTGGGTCCACGATTCCTTCCAGGCTTCAGCGATATCATCCACCGAGCGAATCGCGAGCGTGCGCAGCCAACCGCTGAGCGATTCGAGGTTCCGGACGACGCCAGCCGCGGAGGCGCCATAGTATGGGTGTGGCGAAGCTTCTCCCCATCCCGTGACGCCATCGTGCTGAACCCGGAGAATGACATTGTCGAAAGGTGCGGTGCGTTTGCGGGCGATGCGAAATGCGCCGCGAGGATGCAATTGGTGGATTGCGGTTTTGATCTCCACGGATCTGGTTTATCTGAAACTTGCTCGTTCGTGAAGCTTCGGCCGTGAACCCCCACCAGTTACGCACTATCGGACACTCGATCGAAGGCCGCCCTATCGAGCTATGGTGCGATCCTCCCGGACCCGACGGCACCTTGATCATCGGAGGCGTTCACGGGGACGAATCGGCGGCGATCAATCTCGTTCGCGAGTTTGCGCCTCCGCGCAGCAATCCCGTGGCGCTGCTGCCGCTGGCCAATCCGGACGGTTTTGTACTTGCGAGCCGATACAACGCGCGCGGTGTGGACATCAACCGGAACGCGGGATTCCACTGGCGAGCCGATTCAGAGGAGCCTCCCGGACACGCGCCGTGGAGCGAGCCTGAGACGCGAGCATTGCAGGAATTCATCCTGAGCTGGCGGCCGGCCAAGATCATCGCCTTGCATTGGGCGCTCGGAGAAATCGACGCCGACGGTGTGCAATCGACGGCGCTCGCCGAGGCGATGTGGACTGCGATTTCGGACGCTGAGCGCATACCGTATCGATTGCGCATTACCGAGGAAGAGCGTGGTCAGCAGCAGCTCGAGGCGGAATGCCCCGGATCGCTCGGACGGTGGGCCGGATATGGATTGATTTATCCCGACGGCTCTCAGCCGGCGATGATCACGCTGGAGCTGCCTTACGACGCGTCCATTCCGAGGACGGAATCCCTGCCGGATGACCACGTCGATGTGGTACGCGTGCATTGGGCGCGCGACCCAAACAGCTATCTCGCGACGGTGCGGGATCCCGTATTCAAGATGTTGAAAGCGGCATGCGAGCTCAAGCTGAAGTAGCTAGGGCATGCTACTTTTTCTTACGACTCAGCGAGCGAATCTGGCTGGTGAGCCGACTGTGTGACCGGAATACACCCCTGATGAATTGGTGGGCCGTGCTGGAGTCGAACCAGCGGTCATGCCCTCTGACGCTGGCTCAGCGTGAACACGGCCGTGTTGGCGCCGACGCCGATCGCCAGCGAGAGCACGACGGCCAGGGTGAGTGTCGGCGCCTTCACGAACTGCCGAAGCCCGAAACGCATGTCTGCGAGGATCGACCGGAGCAACGCGGTGAATGTCATCACCAATCCTTTTTTCTTTCAGGCGCGGCACGGAGCAGTCAGCAACTTCTGTGCCAGGCGTTTCAGATCTTTTGCACGCGTGTTTGCTCGCCGGCGGCAGCGACGGCCGTGGCGAAACGCTCGCCCACGTGTAGCGCGCGAGGTGCGCGGCGTTCCGAACGCGCGACTTAGTGTTCGCTTCCGGGACGCCTGTGGATGCGTGCGATGACAGGTACGCCCCTGACAGCGGATCATTCATCGAACCGTTGAGTGACGGCTGTGCTAACCATCCCGCTCGTTGAAAGTTGATTTCGCGAGCGGTGCTATTCGGCGGCGTTCGGCCAGGAGCGGACACCGCCTTCAATCAATCGCACTGATCATGACGTAGTAGCCATCCAGATCGCGGAGCGCAAACTCTCTCGTGCCGGTGGCACTGTTCGTCTGCGGCTCCTCTTGGAGTTGGTCGACAAGGGCCCTGGCCCGGGACAGCGCCTGCTCAAAGTCGTCCACTCGGAAAAACAGCAACAGCCCGTTTCCCGGCGCCGCTTCACCTGGACTACTCAGGGTTGGATGCTCGTGCGATCCCCACCTGTGAAGACAGAGCAGCACGGTGCCATCTGAGTCGACGATTTGTCCGAAATAGTCATGTGCGGGCGAAGAACTTGCCTGGCCGAAGAGCGATTGATACCAGGCGAAGGAGCGAGCGACATCCGCGACGCCAATTATCGTCCACGTGCGCTTCATCGGTCGGTTCTCCCGCCCAACGATCGATCGATGCCGATCAACACAACTCCGCGCGGGAGCCGGACTGTCCGCGTCGGGTCGATGTCCTACCGGCGAATCATAACTCGGTCCGATGGATGACCGTTCTTCGAGCCATCGCGCCCACCAAGGGCTGCCTATGCGAGCCCGCCGCAATTCGGCGTCGTCCGGCCGACTCCGGTCAGTCTACGGGCACGTCGTACGGAACGACGAGATGTCGGATCTCCGTGAACTCGCCAGTAGCAACAGCATCCCGGACGATGTGAGGACGAAGGTCGAATTGAGCGAGCCCGTTCAACGGCAACCAGTGAAAAGTCAGATGCGATTCGCGACTTTGAACGTCTTGGCGATCAATTTTCGCGAGAAGGTAATGCTCAAGGCCGTGAACGAACATTTCTTCATACCGAAAGCGGTTCTCTACGACGAAGAGGTACTGCCAGCGTTCTAATCGTGCCGTGGTCTCCTCTTCTATTTCCGCCTTCAGCCTCGAGGCGAACGTGTCTCCCACCTCGTACTCACCACCGATGAAGGCGTAACACCCGTTCGCGTCGTCGCGGTGGCTTGACCGCGCGTTGCAAGCTGCCGATGCTTGCTTGCGCCGATTGCTAGACAACCGAATCGCCATCCGGGGGTCTCCATGAAGCGACTCTTGTCTGGCGCGTCGTTTGCCGCCGCGCTCGTCCTCGCCGCCGCATGCTCGAAGCTCTTCTTCTGGGCGTTCGCCATCCCGACAAGGTGAAGAAGATCGTCTCCATGGCCGCAAACCTAAACCCGGGCCCGGAGGCGTTCGACCCGGAGATCGACGCGTTGATCAAATCGATGATGGAGCTGCCCGACGAGGCGAAGAACACGCCGGAAGGCAAGCGCCAGCTCAAGGTGGTGGGCATGATGCTGAAGCAGCCGAACATCCCGCCTGCCATGCTGGCAAGGTGACGGCGCCGACGCTTGTGCTGGCGAGCGACAACGACCTCATCCGGCTGGATCACATTGTCACGATCTACAAGAGTCTGCCAAACGCGCAGCTGGCAATCTTCCTCAACAGTACGCACCTGATCCCGTATGACGACCCGAACAGTTCAATACTGCAGTGGACCGTTTTCTCGCGACGCCCTTCAGGAAGATCGACCTCATCCCTGAGACGATGGGATCGTTCGAGAAGATGATGGGCGGGCTGCCGCACTGACGCGCGTGGCCAGCCGTTCGTCCCCGCGACCTTCGGCAAATGTCACGAAACCTTCGCACGAGCGGCTTGCCGTGGGGTCGGAGCCGTGCACTACCGTCTCCTTGAAAGCGATAGTTGCTTTCTTGATGCCAATAATTAGAATCGCTACCACACACTCCTCGATAACAACAGATAAGAATGGCGAGCAACAACATCGCCTCGAAGGGCGGGAAACGTCCCCAGGATGACGACGGGGAGCTCGACACCGATGCCCGCGTGCTCGCCTATCTTCGAGCGGCAATGTTGGAGTCCGGTGACGATCCGAACGCGATGGCGGTCGCGATCAAAATCGCTGAAGCTGCACGGGCAATACTGCAACGCAAAGGCCCGTTGCGAGTCACCTCTAACGTCATTGACCTGAGCCGACTGTCTGCTAAGCAGTTGCCGTGACTTTCGAGCCAACGCCGAGCCGATGAGGACGGGGGTGTCGTTGAAGCGCCCTCTGCTGTAGAGCACGCATTGGTCGCCCGGCGGCGCGTCGCGGTCGTCGACGGGCCAGAAGCCGCCGCCGTTCGGGCTCCAGACGTCAGTCGTCGTCAGTGATCACGATCTCGATGCGTTGCGCGGGCCTCGCGCCGCGACCGGAGCCCTCGCTCGCACGTACGTTGACGAAGAAGCTCTCGCGGTTCTCGGGCATCGAGTCATTGGCGATCGGGACGTATAGGACATGCGTGTCCGCTCCGGGAGCGAACCGCCCGATTCGAGCGCCAAGGTTCCCATAGTCGTCGTCCGCTGATGCGGTGCCTTCGTCCGCCCACCAGGCGATCGACGACTCGCCGAGCGCGCCGCCGCGGCGGCGAATCACGACCCTCGCAACGCCTTGGCCTTCCGAAACGGTCACGGTGCGCGCTGCAAATTCAATGATCTCGGGCTCGGCGATGCTTGGCGCGCGCGCATCGCGCGCGGCGATCTGCTCGGGTGCCGGGCGCGCCGGTGGCTCCGTGCGCGGGCCCGAGGGGTCGGCGGGCGCCGCGGAAGCGTTCGCCGGGCCCGGCGCGGGCGTGGCGCTCGCGACGTCCGGGCGCGCCGTGCTCGGGGGCGTGTCGGCAGCTTGCCGAGCCTCAGCCGGCGCCGACGCTGCGTCCGCGGGCGGCTGCTCTGCGCCGTCGGGCGAATCGCTCTGCGTCGCCGCCACGATCCGGGCCGCAGCATCGTCGCTGTGCGCGGGCAGCTCGCCGGTGACGCGCGGGATGTCGTCGACGTACGAGCGCGCCGTGGCGAACCATTGCCCGGCGCGCTGCTGCAACGGCTCGGAATATAAACGCGCCGTGGCGAACCATTGCCCGGCGCGCCGCTGCAACGGCTCGGAATATAAAAAGGTCGCGCCGACGATCGCTGCGACGAGCGCTACGACCGCCGTGAATCGCCAATGGTCGCGTCGCGGCTTGCGCCGGTCGCCCCGCGTTGCAAGCCGGTCGAAGTCGTCAAAATAAGCGATCGCGCGTTTCCCCGGCCGCACGCTTTGCGGAATCGGCGCTGGCTCGGACGGCGGCGGCGGACGCTGCGCGACATGAACGGCGCTCGCGTCGTTGCCGGTGACCGGCACGCCGTCGTCTTGCCGTGCAGATGGCGTAGGCTCGGGCACGGGGGCCGCGTCGTTGGCCGCATGCAGCGTCTCGTAGCCTTTGATGCCGAAGTCGGCGAGAAACGTTGCGACGTTGGCCGTACGGTTCTCGCTCCGCAGCGCGAGCGCGCGCGCAAGCGCCGGCCAGCGATGCTCGCCGATCCGCGCTGTCGGCGCGAGCGTGAGTTGCGCGTTCCACGCCTCGAGCGGCGTGTTGCCGTTGTACGGATGCCTGCTTGTCAGGAGCTCGTACGCAAGGCACGCGAGGCAATAAACGTCGTCGCGCTCTTCCGGCGCCGCGATCGTGATAGCGTCTTCGACGAAGAACGGCGCCGTGCGCGGCACCGTCGCGGGCAGGTAGTCGAGCACTTTGACGGCGCGGTCTTCCGTGATGAACACGTTCTCGGGGCGAACGCCGCCGTGGATCGCGCCTTTCGCATGTCCGTATTTCAACGCGTCGCCGACGCCGCGAATCACTGCGAACGTCTCGTCATCCGACAGCGGCTCGCCCGGCGCGCCGTCGAGCACCGAGCGCAACGACAAGCCGCACAGAAGCTCCGTGACGACGAAGAACTGACCGCGATCGCAGCCGAATCCGCAGACCTTCACGATGTTCGGGTGCGACCACAGATGCGGCTCGTGACAAGAGGCCTCGAGCTTCTCCAGCACTCGCGTCTGGCACGAGACGCGCTCGCTGAGCAGCTGTAGGGCAACCGCGTGTTCCTGACGAAGCTGCGGATCGGAGAACGAGCGGTCGACGGCTTCGTACGTTTCACCGTACCGCCCCCGGCCGAGGTGCTTGCGCAACACATAACGACTCAACACGACGTCGCCGATCACGCGAACGCTCTCGGGGTCGGGAGGTGTCATCGACAACACTGGAAATTCGGCGGTCGCGTCTCCTTCGCCGAGATGCGCGGCGCGCGCGTCCGCGCTCGCCTCGGCGTCGCCATTCAGCGAGTCGACAGTACGGGTCCCAGCGCTCATTGAGTTACGGGCATTCCCAAGCTCATGAGGGCAAAGCTTAACAGACCGTTGGCGCGCCACCGGGTTCCTCTTTCCGGCCGGCGATGTTGGCGGATACGCCGGATAATGCGCCTTTCGTTAAACCACCGGGCGAGCGCGGGCCTAGTAGCAGATCCTCTCCAGTATTAAGAATCGGGTCTATATCTGTAGAACGCCCCTTCGTGATAGGCCTTTTTGCGCGGATGTTTTTCGACGCGGACTTTGGGGTCTTGAACTGTGTCCCACATAAAGAAAGGGAAACCAGTTGTTGTTGGCAAAACCATCCCCCAACGTTCGGGCGTTCGAGTAAAACAGTCTTTAGAGTCAGAAATTAATTCGCCGTTTTCATCGACCGGACAAAACTCGTAGTTGCGATGAAAGTAATCGCGTTCAAACCCATCGTATTTGCGCGGTTCGAATTTCATGCGGACTTCGTATGTTTCGCCGGTATCCCGTTGAACAAATGTTCGATTCTGATTTTCGGTTGCCCGATAAAGCCGAACTTCCAGTTGGGAAGCCTTTTCTTCCCCCGGCTTTCGAGTAATTTTCAGCTCAAAATTGCTTCCAAGAGAATATCCTAATCGGTCACCGCACTTTCCCGGGTGAATCGGAAAGCTGAGATTGGCGACGGTAACTTTGCCGTCTTTGCTCGTGAAGTCATATTCAGCAAGGTCTCCGATGCTGCTATCACAATACTGCCCGATGAGATCGATCGGCGTATTGTTGCGGTACTGCTCTGTCGTTTGAAAAATTGAAGCTTGAATCTTTCCGTCACTATTGCGGGAAACTCTAAAGATAACGTTCGCAAGCGGGCTTAAGTGCGGCGTTGGATTGTTGTATTCGTCCCGACAAGGAGGATTATCCGGTCCACCACAAGGGTTGTGGTTCAAATCGTCATATGGGGAGGGCGTTTCCGCCGTATTTAGAGACCCTAGAAAATCGCCTAAGAATGGTTCAATGAGAGCGTTGTTTCGAGAGGAAAGCTTCCCATGGTCAGCCCGAGTTGCTCCCCAGGAAGCCTGTTGAAGAAGAAGCAATACTCCAATGAAAGTTACGATTTTCATGGTCGTGATTTTATCTGACTTGACGCTCGAAAATAATCCTTTTGCGGCGTCATCGGACAATGCGTGATCGGCGACAACCTGATGCCGAAGTCGGCTGGGAGCTTCGAGGCGATCAACAACGTCCTGCGCTGCGCACAACACGCAGTTGCAGCGGTCTTTGGTCCATCGGTGGCAAGATGATACGTCTGCCCCTGGAGCGCGACGCGACAACTACCCTGACACTGCGGGCCGGTATAAACCGTTACTATGTGACCGGAATAGACCAGTAGTGCTTAGCGGGAGATCGCTAACACCAGTTCGAATCGGCCCTGTATTGCACACATGCCCCAAAGCGGCTAGCCGCTTAGATGGGGTCGCGTAGGCGCTGTGCGCGCTTTAGTGACGAACGCGCTCATTACTCGCGCTTCCCCTGATCGGGGCTGTTCCCATCGCCTGCGAGTGCATTTCGGAGGACAGCGAAACACTTTGAGGCATCGTCGAGTGAGTCTCGAAGTAGGTTTCGCCCCTGCGCGGCGCCTCGAGTTGCAGTCTTCTGGATGTGATCGATGTCGAGCGCTACACGATTGTTCTTCCAGGCCGCACCGTGCTCGCGTGCAGCGTTGAACAACGACTTGCTGATAGAACCGACGACAGCGCGGTTGACCAGGTCTGACGAAAGTGCACTCCACCGCGGAGCAAAAGTGATTTCGCCCGACAAATTCCGCAATAACCTGACCCTATGATCGAGAAAAGCGGCCACTACCTCATCGAGGCCGCACGGTGACATGGTGTTCGCCAGGACGCGCAATGCCCGTTCGCCCATTTCCCAGGCGTCCTGATCCGCCCTGAAGAACCCTGGCCACGAGCCGATCAAGACGCCCCAAACGCCCGCGGTTAGTAGAGAACGTCGTTGGTTCTGCGACGCCAGCCACAACGCGATGTTGCGGTAATACGCCTGCATCTTGCGATAGGCAAACGCGTCGGCGGTCGCAATGCCATCAAGGTTCATGCTGAGCCAGTGATGCCACGTGGAGTCGCACACCACGCGGCCAACATTTGCGGGATTGCCGTCATAGACGCTAACCAGGCCGAAACGCCTGGACAGCTGCACGGCGGGTATTTGTGTGCCGCGGACTTGGAACGCAAGCTCGTCTGGGTAGACACTGTTGGTTGTCTGGCCGAACGCCACGATCTGCGGCCTTGGACGCCATAGCGGACTTGCGAGATCCATGAGCCCGAGAGCGAGAACCTCCGGTATAGCGTCTGGGTACTCTGGTCGATCATGGCCCGGGATTCCCAGGGGGAGATTGAGCTCGACGAGATCGTCTGGGACTAGGTCGCCTTCGTGCATGTGGTCCGGAAAGCGATCGATTGGTCCCAAGGTCGAGCACATGATCGGATGCGGCCGGACCTGAGGGTAGAACGGCAGCTTGCTTGCGCTGGCCCATTGCACGAGTTCGATCGGCTGTAGCTGCGTGTCATCCTCCCCTTCGAAGTCTGAACCACCCTGTAACGTCTGATGCCTGCGCGGTCCGTCCACGCTCGGCACGCCCTGATTGTGCTTCCATCGGCGCATCGTCCTGACGCGGGGAATACGAGAGCACAGCGATGCGCCGAGGACACCATGGTCGCCGGTAGCGAATACGCCGCCGCCACGGTCCATCCACGCCGCGACGATCTTGGCTTCGTCATCATCGAGCGTATAGGGCGGCAAAATGTGCGCGTCCGTGGTGGCGTCCGAACCGTCGGTTTGCATCGGTTGATCGCCGAAGAACCAGATCTGACTGTAGTGATCGACATTGAACTGGGCATCGGTGAATCTGAAGTTCTCGTATTGGACAGAATTTGTGCCCGCATCTTCAGCGGTAATGGTCTCTTCACGTGTGGCGATATCTACCTCGAGGCCGACCCACCAAGCCCAGGTCCCTCGCAGTGTGTCGAGCACATGGCCGAGGCCGAAACCTGGTGTACTGCCGGCGTGTCTGCCAGTGGTGAGGTTGATCCGTCCGTCGATCACAAAGAGTATTTTGATCGTCGCGGCCCAGAGTCCGCGGGAGGCCGCGATGCCCCACGTCGAGATCGGCAATTCCGACTGCATGCGAGTAGTCCTCCGACAACGTTCACAGCCTATGAGCGTGCTAACAGCCGGTCAACGAATGTGAGCGTAGAAATATTGCCTCCCGACATCCCGTCGAATCGGGTTTCCTCCGCGAGTCTGCAGGCTCAGAGCCGTTAGCGCCGCGTCGGCCCGAACGTCCGCGGCATTCGGAAGTTACGTTGACCCGCTTAGTCTGGCTGCCAAACGACAGCGAGGTCTTATCAATCGAACTCGATTTCGAGCGAAATCGAATTGTCAGCTTAGGGTTCTGTCAACAACCTGACCTTGCGGTCGAAAGAAGGGGCCGCTAGAGGGGTGCTCGCCTGACATCTAGTCCGCCCGCGTATCCGTGGTCAGTCGAGGCAAGGCTTTCGAGGGAAGCGCGGCTGGGCATTCGAGGTGCTGCCAACTCCAACCAGCACTCTCCCGAAATCAGTGTTCTCGGGAAAGTTCCTCCACGCGGCGTGCAGTCGGTCCGGTTTACTTCTTATTGCTGCCGTTCAGCACTCGACGATTAAGAGTCAACACGAATATCTCAGAACGGCCAACCGCCGTCGTAGCGACCGGCATCAGCGGCGCCGGATGCGGAATACCCACCGGGCGCTGCCGCGCTGATCCATCGCCACGGCGTCCGCGGCGCCACGCTACTTGCATTTGGTCAGGGCGTCGTAGCCGTTAGGCCGAGCCGTGGTAACTTGCATGGGTTATTCCAGTGGGGGAACGCGCGGAAAGGTCATGCTGGGAAACACGCAAGAGCGCTGGGGAAGCCTGAGCATTGGGCTGCACTGGACGATTGCGGCCCTCGTCCTCCTCCTGCAGGTACCCGTCGCGATCGTCATGCTGGCACTCGATCCCGGACCCGCCCAGGACTTTGCCTTCAATATTCACAAGACGAATGGGATCGTGATCTTTTTGCTCGCGATCGCCCGGCTCAGTTGGCGCTGGTCTCACCCGGTCCCGAGCTTGCCGGCGGATCTGCCGGACTGGCAACGCCGAGCGGCGCGCGCTTCGCATGCGCTCTTGTATTTGCTGCTGTTTGCGATGCCTGTCAGCGGCTTCCTTTACACGGCAATGGGCGGGTTCCCGGTGCCGTTCTTCATGGTGTATGACCTCGCTCCACTCGTGCAGCAGAATGAGGCCGGCGCGGCGACTTTCCGCACTGTCCACTTGACGCTTCAGTGGCTGCTCTATGCAGTGGTGCTGCTGCACGTCGGCGGCGCGCTCCAGCACCATCTCATGCGCAAGGATGGTGTACTGCGGCGGATGCTTTCTTCGACGGCGCCACTGCCGCCGCCGAGCTCGCACGCTCGTCGATAGAATGGGCGCGCTCTAGCATCGCCATCAGCGCACACATCGATCGTGTGTCGAAGCGAACGGCCGCAACGGGTCGGTTGCGGCCGGTCGAGTAACCGTCTTGAGCATAGCTCTCGAGCGTCCGCGGTGAAATCCAAACCGGCCGTTTAGACGCGATCTCGACTAGCCGGTTTTGAGTGCAAAGCATGCGCGGTCCGGAACGCCGCATTCCCGAAATCGTCCCTTCTCGGGAGAGTCACCCGCGCGATCTGAAGCGTCGGTCCGATTAACTTGTGATTGCGGCCAATCAGCACTCGAAAATCGAGTGATGTGAAGCGTCTCAGAACGGCTAATTGCGGTCATCAACGATTGTCAGCGTCGACCTACACTTCGAGCACTTGACTATGAGTGGATGGGTACGTTCATGAGACTAGCCAGTCGGGGCCAGCGAGGGCTCGACCACATGACGTGGCCACCGGCGTTGCCGACGTTAAGGAGAAAAGAGACCCAAATATCTCGCTGCTCGATCGCCTTCTCGAGCCAGTCGGCCGCCTGATCGAGATCGCCTGCGCCGAGGGCGACCAATGCCAACCCCACGGGGGCACCGAAAGCGGTGCCTGGACGCAATAGATTGGCTAGCGCATTCGACCGTTCAAACTGGCCGCTCCGCGCGAGCGCTCCCGCAAGCTGGCCGATCGCCCCGGGCATTTGCGGAATGCGAGCATACGCCGCCTCCGCGAAGTGCAGCGACTCGGGAATAGCGCCTCGGGCCAGATGATTGCCGCTCAGAACGACGGCTGCGAGGCCCGACATGTACCCCACGTCCATGTCGACGATCTCCTCGAAGAGAGCGTCAGCCTCCGCATCTCGGCGTGCGGCACGAAGCGCAACGGCCAATCCCCATAACAAGGTCGGGTTGAGTGGGTCCTCCGTGCGCGCGCGAGACAGGTCCTCTACGCCTTCCGCTGCGCGACCGGTGTGCGCCAGAAAATAAAAGGTGCGCTGCCGTCGCACATCCGTTGAAACCGGGCCATGCGCGAAGGCCAGCCGAAATCGGCGGTCCGCTTCCGTCCAGTCGTAGTCGTACATCGCTGCCACGCAGCCCATGAGGCCGTGAGCTTCCGCAAGCGAGGGGTCGAGGCTCAATGCGGCTTCGAGGTCCTTCGCGATCGATGGTATGGCGTCGTGAGCAGGTATCAGCTGGTAGACGTACAGGGCGAACAGGTAACGGCCTCGCGCGAAGTAGGCCAAGGCGAACTCTGGGTCCAGAGAAATCGCCTGCTCGAGTAACTCCTTCGCACGGCGGTATCCGTCCAGCGTCGCCTTCCCGAAGTAATACTCAGCCTTGAGGAACGCGTCGTAGGCAGCCACGCTCGATGTGGGCTTTCGGGTTTCGCCTGCTTGCGTGGACATGGTGATGCGAAGCGCGCCCGCGATCGCCTCGGCGATTTCGTCCTGGACGGCGAAGACGTCGGACAACTCCCGATCGTACCGCTGTGACCATAGATGGCTTCCATCCGCGGCCTCGATCAATTGCGCCGTCACGCGAATCCGATTACCCGCCTTGCGAACGCTACCCTCGAGGACCGTTTTGACGCTCAGTGTTTCAGCGATCCGGCGAATATCTTCGTTCTTGCCCTTGAACGCGAAGGCCGACGTCCGAGCGATCACTTTCAAACCTGGAATTTGCACCAGCGCGTTGATAATCTCCTCGGCGAGGCCATCGCTGAAGTACTCGTTTTCTGGATCGGCGCTCATGTTCGCAAACGGCAACACGGCAATCGAAGGCCGTTGTTCCTTCACTCCGGTGTTACCCATAGCGACCAGCGCATCCTCGAGCTCGGTTCGTGCATCGCAGATGTCGTGAAGTCGCCGGTTGGCGTCCTTGTCCAGGCACCGTCGGATCAGATTCCGAACGGCTGACGGTGTCGCTCTCGGGACCTCCTCTAAGTTTGGCTCACGTTCAAGTGTCGCCGTCATCGTGTCAGCGGCGCTCGGGCCCGCAAATGCCCTCTCCCCCGTTAGCATTTCGTAGAGAACACAGCCGAAAGCCCAAATGTCGGTGCGCGCGTCGACCGGGGCACCGCGGGCCTGCTCCGGGCTCATATAGTTCACGGTGCCTATTACCCCTCTCTGCGTCATCCCGGTACGCACGGCCGTGAGCGTTTGGCTGACGTCGCCGACTCCGGGAGCAGTGACGAGCTTGGCGATACCAAAATCCAGCAACTTCACGCCGCCTGCAGTGAGCGTCACGTTGCCAGGCTTGAAGTCGCGGTGGACGATACCTCGTTCATGAGCCGCTTCCAGCGCATCTGCCATTTCGATCGCGTAGCGCAGCGCTTGTGCAAGGGGCAGAGCGCCCTGCGTTAGTCGCTGCGCCAGCGTCTCGCCTTCCAAGTATTCCATGACGAGGAAGTCAACGCCGTCATGGCAGCCGATGTCGTGGAGCGTGCAAATTCGCGGATGGTTCAGGCTCGAGATCGCCTTCGCTTCGCGCTCGAAGCGCTGCCGCAGCTCGGGGTCCGCAGCGATCGGCGAGGACACAGTCTTGATGGCGACGGTGCGGGCCAGACGCGTGTCGGTAGCCTTGTAAACCTCTCCCATGCCACCGACGCCGATGATGGCCGTGATGGAATATGGGCCGAGCCGTGTGCCGGCTGCAAAGGCCATTGCTAGTCTGGGCGACACACGACGGACATTTGGGACGCCTTGCTATCGGTTCTTACTCGACGATTCTACGCATGGAACTGGCCGCATTACGAATGGTCGCAACGGGCGGACAGCGGTCTCTCGCCAGAGTGTCAGCGGATCTTGCTCCAGCGACTTCTATCGTCACTACTTGAGCCTTTCGCCGGCTCGCGACCCTAAATGGCCGAAGCCTCGCGTCGGCCACCACTGCCATCGAATGTTTCGGCGGATTCTCCCGAAAATGATCCTTCTAGGGAGAGTTAGTGCGCTTCGCGAGCGGACTATGGGACCGTCGCTGGAAGACCTTAGGAGTTTCGTTCAGGGGAAAAGAGGCAGGCGCTGGTCGATAATCGCCCACGCGCATCCGTGCTGGTGCGACTAGTCATTGCGGGCCGTACACGGCGTGGTTGCGATTCCAGCGCCGTCGTCGAGCCAACCTCCGCGACGACATCGCGCAGCAGTCACGACCCGATGCCTTCAAACGACGCGCAAACACTACTGGATCGACGCTACTGCCCGTGTTCGACACGATCGCGCGCAGGGCGCGAACCGCTTCCACCACGGACCAGTGCCTACTAGCCGGTGGCCGGCTAAGAGTCTTTAAAAACAACTCGGAGTTCGAGTTTTCGAGTGTGGCGCACGCCATACTTTGAAGCGAACTAACGTCATGACCCCACAGCGAACGCTAAAACTTTTCTAACCTAATCTGTGCGAGTTCGGCAGGCGCGATTGGAGCTGAGATGCGAAGTCGTGCCGAGGAACCGTCCGCCCAAGTTAAGTTGAAGGTTGAAGACGAATCGATCGCTGCTATTCTGCGTATGAATTGCGGATCGCCTTGACAGCGAGCGCTCGTATTACATAGGTCCCGATCTTCGAAAATCTGCCATACGACTACCGCTCCATTTCCAATCGGTTCATCGTAGTTTGGATTAGATACGCTTCCAGGAAATCGATTTTCAATCAAAAAATACTCACGAGCGACGTGCTCGGCATCATGCAAAAGTATGATCTGATGGCGCAACTCCACGGCCGACAAGGCCAGTGTTGTGGTGGGCGGCAATGTGTCTATATCTATGGCTACCGGTTGAACTAATCCATTTTTCATCTTTGCAAATGGATCGAGATGAGTTGCTTTCGGCCATTGACCGCTCATGATGCTGTAAACACCTGCGCTAATTCCTAAACAGGTGCTTTCCTGGTGTTCAGCGCCGAAGATGTGATGGGACAGTTCATGAGCGCTTACCCCAACATTGGCCCTGAACTGAGTCGTGATACTGGAAAGATAGAGCTCGAGAATCGGCACCTCCAGTACCGGAAAACTATCCTCCACTAGGCTGGAGGGACGCACGGATCCATCTACATTGTTTTGCGGCCGCACGAGCGCGACGATTAATTCGTCATAACTGAGGCGGTTGCTCCGATCTTTATCGTGCAAATTGAAATCCACCTCAGCGTCGGCGGCCTTGAGCGCATCTTCACGCATCTGGTCAAACGCGTTGTTGGTCCAATACCAATCGCCCTGTCGCTCCGGAGGCGCGACATACCAGTTGTTATCATGGCAACCTACATATCGAACATGACCTATTGTCGCTACACCACCCGAATTCTCCATCAACCAGCCTCGCACATTCGGACCGCGGTCGACAGCGGTCATGAGTCCAAACGGATTGTCGTCGACGCGAACAAGCGCTCCTTCAAACGTGTTTCTGATCTGTTCAAACGAAGGTCGCATGTGGCCGGGGCGAATGGGGTCAAATCCAATCACCAGCAAGCGAAGTCGGCGAATGTGGGGACTCATGCCGAGGTAAGGCTGCACAAAATCAGAACCTCGTCGACGTCGCCACTGCACCCTGGCGGATCGCCGACGAAACTTAGCAGTAGTGCCCTCATCCACCAGCGCTTGAATTCGAACACGGTGCCGTCCACGACGCACGTTTTTTAAGATGAAGGTATGACTGGTTGCACGCCATTTTGGCCCGCCTTGGATCAGGGTAATATCCGTCGGAGCTGCGGGCAGGCCGTCAACGAGAGTTCGAACAAACACGCGGCCCTTGTTCGTAAGGACCTCGGTTGAGACAGAAATGGCGAGATTGCTCACGGACTCGGTCGTTTCGATCGTCGTAGCAGGTACGAGATCGGTCCAGGTGCCCGCACTCCACGACTCCGGGTTTGTGGGGACGACACTGCGTGACAGTTGACCTCCCGCCGAGACCGACATTGTCCGGTCGCCGAGGGCGGATTTTCCACCATCTCCTCGCCACTGAATCTTAACTTCGGAAGTGCCAGCAGGGTGACTGGCGCGAACGAAAGTAAATGTGCGCGTCCCCCCTCTTTTTGAATCGCCCGCTTCGATAAAGATGACTTCTCCAACTGGAGATCCATCCACCACTGCCCGGACTAGCATCCGTCCCGAGAAAGCCCTGGCCTCGGCGCTGAATTGGATCGCAAGAGTACTGGACACTTCAGTAGTAAAGGGAGTCGAAAGTCCTGGTACATCGACGAATTGCGTAGAAGAATTGATCAAAGGACCACTTGGCGCCGCGACGACCGCGAGACGACTGTTGCCTTGGAATGGCGATCCCGAGTGCACTGTTAGCACGCGATCACGAATCGACGCTGGTGTCCCTGTCAGCATCTGAATCTCAACTAGATGTTGTCCACCAGTCACACCTGCTTGAACGAAGGTAAACGAACGAACACCGTCAAATTCTACGTTGCCAGTTTTAAACTGAACGTCGGACGGTTCGGCTACTTTGCCGTCGACGAGTGCCCGCAACCACAGACTCCCCTTTGCCTGATACACCTCGGCGCTGACGGTTATTTCCAGGTTGTCTCCGTCGGCGGAAACAATTCCCGTCGCAAGCCCATCAACTGGAACCCAAGTGTGATGTCCCCGCACGTCTACGGGCGCCGCCTCACGCGGCGCTACAACGCTCAAGTTGCTCAGATCCACGATCGGCTCGCCGATTTCGATCTTATCGGCAAGTTCACCGATGACCCGAGACTTTCGTCGTTTTATAGATCGAGGCGACTTCGCCTGCGCGGTTGAATTCGGCTTTACGGTTTTGCGCGCTGACGTCTTCCCGCGGACGCTTGTTTTCGGCATAGCAGTAATTCCCAATTGGTAGTTCTTAGTTGCAAAACGAATTCCCGCTCGCTACGCCGAGTTCGACGCGGCGCTGTCGCCGGACGGCCGTTGGCTCGCGTACGTCTCGGACCGAAGCGGTGCGAACGAGGTCTACAGAGCTATCCCGACGGCGTCGCGGCGCGCGTTTCGCAGAACGGCGGCTTCGAGCCCCGCTGGTCGGCGGACGGGCGTGACTGCAACCGGCTGTCATGCGCTTGGCATTGCCTTTCGCCTCCCAAGCCGTATCGCCTCGTGTCGCGAGAACTGATGTTCGATTTGTCGACCAACGGTCGTGCTTTGTTCCACTTGCGTTCGAGCCCAGACGCCGAGCTTTAGGATCAACTCAAACTCCTCGGCGTTGTAGTCCCAACGATAGTTGTTACATGTGCTGTGAGCCGCGAGATAGTTGTCGGCCGCATGCACTCCGCCTACGCTATGTGCCAGAACATGATCAGCGTGCCACGGACCGCTAATTTCGCCTCCACAGATGTGGCATTTCCCACCTGTTTTTCGCAAGACATCGGAGCGCTCCGTCGGGCTTAGTCGCTGCCGCCGACGACCGCGACCGGCATCCTTCCGCTGCCTGCGTAGCAGGCGCAACGCGATCAGCCGGTCGCGAAGAGGTACCGTCGAGTCAGTTCGCTTCGCCACTCGTTCTCCCGTGGTCCTACCCGCTACGCAGTCTACGTTGGGTCGACAAGAAGGATACTGCTTCGCCATCGTCGTCCGCCGACTCTCCCGAAATCAGGTGTTAACGGGAAAGTCGCTTGCGATACCTCGTCGAGGCGATATGGCTTTCAGCCTCTTGGCATCTAGGTATCCGCCGAGTTCGCCACTATGTCGGTAGCTCCGACACTACGATTCCAGACCGCATGTTGTATTAGGCGATGTCGCAGTGCAGGCGGACACGCGCGATCTCTAAGCGAGCGCTCCGCACTTCATAGGCGATCACCCTCCGCGTCCATCATTGCGGTGCGGGCGGTTCCTCGATCAGCACGAGGTACAGGCCGTCGGGATCGCGCACGATGCCGCCCTTTAGCGTTGCGTTACCAGCGGGCAGTTCGAGCGGTCGGCCGCCCGTCGAGATGAACGTGCCGCCGGCCTGCGTGAGCGCCGCGATGGCCGCATCGGCATCCGCGACGCGGAGCTGCAGCCTCGTTTCGCCCGGATCCGCAATGCTCACCGGCTCGACCGGGCGACGGGTGCCCATGAACTCGATGAACTCGATCCCGAGACCGGACGTCGGCACGGTGAGCATCGTGAACCGGTATTGCATGTCGTGCGGGAGGCCAAGCAAGTCGAGCACCGGCGGGAAGCTCGCATACGGCGGAATCTGGGTGGCGCCGCGAAGACCGAGCGCGTCGCGATAGAGTTGGAGCGCGCGCTCGAGGTTCTCGACTGTGTGCCGCAGTCTGACACCGACGATATTTGCGTTCGATCCCGCCGCCGCCGGCGGCATCATGCCGGCTTGCACGAGCTGGATGAAGTGCCCTGCCGGATCCCGGACCACGACCGCGCGCACCGGCCCGCCGACGTTCACGGGCGCGCCGCCGGTCGTAACGACCGGCGCACCGAGCTCTTTCAGCCGCGCGAGCGGGGCGTCGATGTCGCGCACGACGACCATGAGCATCAGCGTGCCCGGGTCCTGCATCCGCCGCTCGACGCTCTCACCGCCGACGCCCGAAATTTCCACGATCTCCACGCCGCCCGGCGTCGGCGGCGCGCGCCCGATTTGCCAGCGGAGGCGAGCGTCTGGCAGACCGAACATCGCGCGCAGCTGCGCATTCTCGTCCGCGTTCGCGGGCTCGCCCTCCACCTCGAAGCCGAGGCCGTCCCGATAGAACGCGACGGCTGCGTCGAGGTCTGCGACGATCGGGCTGTAGAAGTTGCCCGAGCCCACGACAAGCCCCGTGGGCGCAGGCCCACCCGGCGCACCGAGCTGCGGCGCCGGCGGCTCGAACAGACGCGCCTCCGAAAGCGCGTCGATGTCGGTACTTCGCGGCGACACACCGAGCTCCTCGAGCGCAACCTTGAGCGCGTCGGCGGCGGGCGCAGCAATGTCGGGCGTGACACCGACGCCTTCCCAGTTGGAGCCGGTTGTCGGGTTCTCGCCGCGGCCCGCCGGCACGAACATCGCGAACATCGTGCCGAGCGGGACCGTCCCGCCGGGATGTGCGCCGCCGCCGGTCGTCTCGCCGACCACGCGCGCGAGCCCGAGCGCGCGCAGGTCGTACGCGAGCGCTTCGCCGCCCGAGAAGGTGAAGCTACTCGTGAGCACATAGACCGGCTTGCCGGCGTACGAGAACGGTGTCGGCGAGCTCCAGAACTCTTCGGTGCGGAACGTTTCGGTGCCGGGGTTGCGCCAGATGAACCTGTTCACTTCCACGCGCCGCCCGGCTTCGAGCAAGTAGCTCGCGAGATACGCCTCGCTCGTAGGTGTGCCGCCGCCGTGGCGGCGCGCATCGATGATCAGCGCGCGCGTGTCTCGGAGCGCCGCCATCGCTCGGTCGAACGGCGCCATGAACGCGTCGAGCGGCGGAAACGCGACGATCTCGAGGTAACCGATGTTGTCTACTAGCCGGTCCGCGCGTCCGACTCCGGCCTGGTGGCGCGGTGGAGTGGCCGGTGCGGCGGCGCCGGCGACGGGGGCCGGCGGCCCGAACGCGCTGACGCGAAGGTGCTTGTCGTTTGCGACGGCTCGCAGGTCGTCCGTCACCCGCTGCGCGAACGCGGCGGCGTTGGTGAGGTCGTCGTACCGGCCATCCGCGAGCGCGGACTCGAGTGCTGCTGCCGCGCGCTCGCCTACGTCGGGGAAGACGTAGCGGCTGCGTAGAACCTCGGCGGCGGTTTCGATGACGGTACGACGTGCGTCGGCTTCCAAAGCGGGCGGTGCGCTCTGGGCGTGCGCGGTGCTTGTGCCGGCGAAGAGGACCGCGAAAGTGGAGACGCAGCGGATGGTCTTGGCGAGATTGGTCATGATCCCCCCAGTCGTCCCGACGAGGGCTGATCATGGTCGCGCGGCGAGAGCGATTCAAGCACAGAAGCGCCGCTCCTTCGTAAACGCAACGGGACGGTACGAGTGGCAAGAGACCAGCGGGCAACGACGTACCGACCCACGCCGCGTCAACCCGGCTGACTGCTCCTTTCCCGTTTTCGTCCTTTCTAGGGAAAGTGCATCGACGCACTACGCGACGACGCTCGGTGGCAACGTCAGCGACTAGCGACTGCCGATGCTCGCAAACGGGAAAGTAGGTCGGCAAGCGTGAGCCCTCTCGCGCTCCGCGCGCGGCGAAAGCAGGCCAGCTGCACATCCGGACAACGCCCACGCCAGAAAACGTCACTCTCCGGATCAGAATGCGATCGTCATGCCTTACTTACTGGCTTCAGCATTCATTGTTACTCGAAGCTCCGGTAGCTCCTGCATGTCGAAACGAGGTTTTGGACCGTCGCGCAGGTAGGCATCAAAGAACTGCAGCGACACCGCGTTCACGATCTCGACCGCTCGCATGGCGTCGATAGGACCATTGGCACCCAGCCACTTCATGAAGGGCATGACAAAAGTCATATCGCAAAAGTCCCCATGCCCTGCACCTTCGACCAAGACCTCGTAGTAGTCGCTCGTGCTATTCACCAATAGGTGCTCGCCGTATTTCTTATTGCCGGCACTGACCATGCTCAGGAAAGGCGATGGCAACGGTTGCCGCTGATACTGCCCGAACAACCCGCCATCGAGATTCACGCCCGCGCGGCAACGCGTATCGATCTTGCAAACGTCCGTCACGGTGGCGCCGCCAACCGACATTCCCAATAAACCGATCCGATTGGCATCGACTCGGCCGAGAAGCGTTGCGAGCTCTGAAGGCCCTTGCGTAGGTGCGGCGATGACATCCATCACGAATCGCACATCGGCTACGCGAATCGCCACTTGTTCGTTCATCTTCGTGGCTCGTTCTCCCAACTCGAACACGATCGCCGCCCGTTCTTCCGCGCTATTGGTGCGCGCGGCACGGACGTCGAACTCCTCCGGATCGAGGGCCGCGCCTTCGGTGAACGCTTCGCCGAGCCTATCGCCATTTGGGTAGATGGCTTTTCCGTCGGATGAAATGACGCGCAGCGTCATTCGCGTATGGCTGATTCCGATGACGACGTACCCGTGACTAGCGAGGTGCTCCATTAACGGCGTGTTCTGCTCGGCGTTTAGCCCTAACGCGTGGGTGAAGACGACTACCGGGTAAGAGGTGTCGGCCGTCGACAAGGGGATGTCCTGGTAGGTATGCGTGTTGATGCCGCGCAAATACCCAAATAGGAACGTTACCGGGTCACGCGGACGCCGATACAGCTCCTGCCAAAGCGTCCTGATGGAGGGTTGCGGCTGCGCCTCGTCGATCGTTCCGGGGTACCAGACCTGAAGATAGAGCTCCCTGCGCTCATCGGGCGCGCCAAAATACGCTTCATCTCTCGATTCATCGGGTAGCGAAAATGACCTCGAGCCTACGACGTGTGGCCCATCCGGCGCAGGAAGCGTCACGATCGGCAGCGCCAGAGACAGCATTACGCCAACCCCGAGGAGTATCGCTCCAACAGCGATCCCGACCGATCGAAGGGCGACGTGCGCAAAGGATCGCTTGAATAACAGAAGAGACAAGACCACAAACAAAAAATAGGCGGGCGCCATCTGCCATCTGGCTTGGCCCAGCAAGGCGCTCAACAGGATGATAAACACCCCCATCGCAAAACAAGCAAGCGAAACGTTACGGCTTACCCCTCGCACATTTTGCGTAACGAGCAGCGCCAGCGACACGATAACGAGGAATATCTCCGATAGATAAATGGGCTTCTCCTGCGCGAGGGATATCTACAGTCAGGCGTTTCGAACTAACGACAGCACCCCAAACGAAGCGCCATATCAGCGACTTTGTCGAGTGTCGGGCTTGCAGACTGCACGAGAGTTTCTCTTCGCTGACAAGCGTGCAGTTCCCTCGTGGACTTAGCTCAGGCTTGAGAGGATATTGACCGCAGCGGCACTACCGTCTGTGCGCCACCGCGCACAAGGGGCATCACAACCGCGATGGTCGCTGGGCAATCCGTCCATCACGCATAATATTGTCACCGCTCCGGCTCGAAGAAGCCGCCATGTGGGATCGCAGGGCGGAAATACTGGTCCGCGCGCGGACCCCGCGATGGCCCAGCGAGGTCTGTTCGGAGCTCACTCGCCGGCGATTGAGGCGTTGATCGGCGAGACGGCCACGGCCGAACTGACCGAGGCCGAAGCTACGGCCCGCCATCAGAAATAGCACGCAGAAAGTTGCACGCGGCGATGGCGAGAGCGCTCGACCCGCCTTCCGAGCCACCGGCGCCTGCAAGCCGGTGACCTAGCGAGCCGGCGCCTGCTCTGATGCCGCTTCGGCGGGGTCGCTTTTTAGCGGTAAGACTCGCCAGGCCTTCAAGATTCGCTTGAGCTCGATCGCTACGCCGGGATCGACATCGAGCGCCGCCGCGGGAAAGAACCCGATCAGCCGACCCCCGCGGCCGTGTAGCAGGCCGATCACCTTGAGGTCTGTCCATGCGGGACCACCTGCCGCAGTGTAGGCGACGACGTCACCTACCTGGAGCTGGTCGATCGCGATCGCGGTTCTCTGCACGGCGTCCGGCTTCATCACAAAATCTCCTCAGTGCCCGCGAGCGGACTTCGGCCAACTTGTCCGGGCGGCCTGCTAGAACCGCGAGCCCCGCTTCGGCGGGGTTTCTTTTTCTGAGCCGGCCGTATGGCCTAAGCCTTCGCGTACGCCGCCCAAAGGGTTCGACGAGTAGTTACAACCGCGGCGCGCAACTCTTCTTCAGCGACTATCTGCTCGTCGGCGGGCCGCAGGTTCGACGCGAACGCTAGGGTCAGTGTGGCGGACGCGGCGTTGAATGCCACTGTGGCTCGGGCGTATGCGCCGCGCAGTTCGTTCATCGTAGGTTTCGGTGCTGCAGGCTTCGATGCTTTTTTCTTCATGGTCGCAAACTAGGCGCGAACCCCGGCCGCTTCCGTGCGCTGCCGCACTGACGGGGCGCTCCGCCCATGCGTGGAGGGGGTCTCTTTGCTCAGTCGCAAACGAGCGCGTGAGGCGACCGCAAAAGCCCGCCCGCGAAGGTCATCTACGAATCAGGCGATGAGCCTCTCGCCTGCATCTACCCGACCCGTATGTTCTGCCGGAGGGCCGCTCCGACTCCGAGCGCGCACCAAGCGCAGTTCGCCCACCATCCCCTAGTCTCGGACTCGACCCACGTCGGCGTAGGCATCAGCGTAAAGGGATGAATGCCCCACACATCGAAGGTATTCGGCTTAAGAATGACACCCCGTATCTCGGCGAGCCGTGTAAGCGCGCTGCACACAACGGCCTCGGGCCATCGAGTTTTTGCTGTGGAGCGTCCAAAGATGGCGCGAATCCTCGTTCCGCGTGGCCAATGATGAATGCGTGCAACTCACCTTCTCTGGTTACCACTGCCGCAGACATCCGTAGTGCTTCAGACTGCTGCTACTTGTAAACGCGTTTGCGAGCGCTGCGGCGGTGGCGGCAACCGCACACAGCCGATTGACATGCACAGGCATCAGGATTCCACGAAGGTCTTCAACCGCGACAAGGCTTCGTTCCATTGAGCCGAAACAGTGTCGAGGTATGACCGCGCGCGTTTGATCGGTTCAGGGACATAGTGGAACCGACTTTCTCGGCCAACGCTTTTTGATTTCACGATACCCACGCGTTCAAGTACGCGGAGGTGTTTCGTTACCGCCTGTCTGGTCAGGCTCAGCCCGTCGGCTAGCTGAGCGATAGAACGGGCCTGACCGTCATTGAGCCGAGAGATAAGTTTGAGGCGTGTGGTGTCACTCAGTGCCGCGAAAACGGGCGCGGGATTAGCAAGGGCACGATTGGAATTACGATTGGACATACGTGGCGAGACTGTTGGCTTGCAGGTCCCATCCCTCTGTGTTCGACCGCAAAGCGTCAATACGCAACGGATCATCTGGCAAGTCATCGAACCCCGACTCCGATATTACAAGGCGAGTCCCGCCTGCTGTTGGCTCAAGCCTGAATTCCACGAGCGTTAGCGGCACTTTCGAATGGTCGCCGCGATCATCGTGTGGATACGGACACCACTTGAACGCAAACAGCCGCTCGAGCTCCATAGCCACAATCATCGCCTCCCATTTCAGGCCCTCGTACCCCGGATAGGTCGTTCGGCCGCGAGAGACTTCACCTACTACAAATGGACCGTCGAGCTGAACCCGAAACCACTCTCCGAACTCTTTATGGTCCGTTAGTGCACGCCAGACCCGCGAAATGGATGCTCTCAAGTCGATGCTCTTTTCGATGCGGTCTTGCATAGGCGCGGCCTCAGATTTGTCGAGAACTTGCTGACATGTGCTCGGTCAACGTTCGTTTCGCAGACCGTCCGCGCGCGTTGCGTTCGTTTCGGCCCTCAAACTGAGTTCGGATTCCTCCGCCGAGTCGTGGACCGGTTCCCAGAGTTCTACGCGGTGGCCGTCGCCGTCAACGATCCACGCGAATCGACCATATGAATACTCTTCGAGTCCACCTGCTTGTTGAACGCCCTGCGCTTTGAGCTTTGTCAGCAAAGCGTCAAGATCGCGAACGCGATAATTGATCATGAAGTCCTGTTCGCTCGCACCGAAGTAATCTGTTTCTCTCGGAAACGCGGCCCACACCGTGAAACCCACGTCGGCGGGGTCGTACCACTCTCGCCAAAGGAAGTTGATGCTCGCTGCTCCTCCGTCTAACCCGAGGTGCTGCCGGTACCATGCGCGCGACTCGTCCGGATTGTCGACCTTGAAGAAAACGCCGCCGATCCCAGTCACGTCTCGATCTGCCGGGAGAACCTGAGGGAGTCGGATTACCTTCCATGCGACCGCGCCGCCAACCAGCGCTCCCAGCATGAATACGCCAAGCGTGCACATCGCCCCAACAGATGTCGGCTTGATCATTGAGTAGGCCAGTAAAGAGCAACTAATGGGTTGCACTATGGCATGGCACTCCGTCGAACCGCAACCGTGCGGTTGCGTAACTCTGAACGGCGACTACGTGGCTGCTGGTTAGGTAACTGGATCGCCCCGAATCCCAGAGTCGGTGGTCGAGTCAGTGCGCAAAGATCGAATGACCGCTCTACCGTCAATCGGTCAAGAAAACTTCCCGTACCGTAGATGTCGGCGCTGATGTAGCCGCCATCATCTGTCTTGAATCCGACGCTCTCCTGCGCAACGAGAGGTTGTCCCACCAACAGAAGACCGATCAAGGCGTAAAGATGGCCTGGCATGTGCGACGGTCGAAACATGTCTAACTCTCCAAACGGCGCGCGCTCGCTACGAAGGCGGCGGCATCGACCACAAATACGCCGATGTCTTTCATTTCGTGCTGCCCCCGATCATCAAATCTCGAGACGGCGTCGGAAATCAGTACGGAGCGAAAGTCGCGCGAGCTTGCGTCGTAAAGCGTCGCGCGCGGACAGTTGGGATAATTGCAGCCCGATACGACCACGGTTGTGACGCCGTAGGAACGCAGATGGACCTCTAGCCCGGTCGAAAAGAAGGCGCTCCACCTCGGCTTGTACATGACCGATTCGAGCGGCCCGATCCGCTGAAACCCGCCGGCCAGTAATGAGCGATCATCAAGCTCAATTCCCGCCCTCGGCACCAGCTCCGCTGCGAGTGCCCTGCCCTCCGTTCCAATGAGAAAAAGCTGCGACCCTTTCTTTACCTCACGCCGCCTACAGAGCTCCGCATTGGAGCCGTCCGGCTCGTAGAGTCGGACCACGTGAACGATCGGCCACCGGTTCTCGCGGAACAGCGATGCGACATCCTTGATTCGTAAAGCAGCCTCTCGCGTGCCCCGAATTTCGAAGCTTCCACCTTCGAGCGTGGAGTGCTGGACATCGATCGTCAGCAGTGCCGCATGCTGGTAGTCGGGAGCGGTGTACTCGTCCATCATTCGAACATCTCTCTGCGATCGACGCCCGGATCTGCGGCCATCACGCGTTAGTTCTCCGACCGGATGGTCCCAAAAAACGCCTGCAGCTCCCTTGCGACAAGCTCGGGCTCTTCCCACTCGAGAAAGTGTCCTCCAACGTCCGTCGTGGTCCAGCGCCGCACATCAAAAAACCGCTCACCCCACTCCCTTGGCGCCGGGGGAAAGAGGTCCTTGGTCGACATCAGCATTCCGACAGGCCGCTCTATGCGCCCCTCCGTGACAGGCTCGCGCGAAAAGTCGTAGTAGGTCCGCACCGAGGACGGCGCCGTGCCGGTGACCCAATAGACCATCAAGTTCGTCAGGAGCTCGTCCTTGCTGAATCGCCTCTCGACATCCCCGCCGCTGTCGCTCCAAGCGCGAAACTTCTCCACGATCCACGCAGCGAGACCGACAGGAGAGTCATTCAGGGAGTGTGCAAGCGTTTGAGGCTTGGACATTTGCAGCCGGGCGTAGGCACGTTCGGACTGCGACGCTGCGTCCGCATCGATGAAGGCCTGTTCCGCCGGCGTAAAGGGCGGCTGCCCGCCGGCCACACCGATCATTCCGCTGAGGTGGATGCCGAGAACCTGCTCCGGATGTCGTAGTGCAATCTGTCGAACCACGCTCGCGCCGAGGTCGCTACCTCTTAGCCCATACGTCGTGTAACCGAGGGCGTCATGCATTAGCTCAGCCATAAGGTCGGCACTCGTCGCGAACCCGACGCCAGTCCGCGTTGGAATGTCCGAGAATCCAAATCCCGGCAATGACGCAACGACAACATGGAAGCTCGGTGCGGACGGCAGGCCATGTGCTGCAGGATCAACGAGAAGCGGAATGACATCGAGCATCTGAACAAAAGAGCTAGGCCAACCGTGCAGGAGGAGCAGCGGGATGGCATCGCGGTCTCGACTGCGCGCATGCACGAAGTGAATTTTCATGCCGCTGACGAGCGCGCGATAGTGTTCGAACTCGTTCAGCCGGGCTTGTTGCTTAGACCAAGCAAAATCACTCCGCCAATACGCGACCAACTCACGAAGGTAAACGGTGTCCGCGCCATAAGCCCAAGCCGTCCCCGAGGGTTGGTCTGGCCAACGGGTGCGTGCCAAACGCTCGTCGAGATCGTTTAGTACGGCCGGTGGGACGTCGATTACGAATCGCTGCGCAGTCTGATTCGTGGCCATTTCTTGTGCCAATCCTTGTTCGGCCTCGACAATAAGGAGCACCAGACACGCAACGAGAAACGTAATTGTGGCCGTCGAAAATCGCATTCGTATTGACATGTCGCCACGGCGACCTCAAATTATTTCGCTACAGTATCTGTTGTATACCTACAATCAAGTACGCACCCGAACACCACTAGGTGCACAAAAAGTAACCAAGATGCTCAAAGTCACGGTCGACAGTTTCGAGCAAGCCAAGGACTGTCCCTTCAGAACAGTCCTCGACAAGATGGGCGACAAGTGGAGCTTCCTCATATTTGCCGTGCTGGAGGATGGCCCCAAACGCTTCAACGAGCTCAAGCGCACGATCGGCGACATATCGCAGCGCGTGCTGACCAAAAGCCTGCGCGATCTCGAGCGAGACGGATATCTGTCGCGCACCGTGTATCCCGAGAGTCCTCCGCGCGTGGAGTACGAACTGACAGAACTGGGCACATCCCTACTCGAGCCCGTGAAGGACTTCATGAACTGGGCACTGAAGGCCCACAAGAAAATCCAGGAAGCGCGCAAGACCTACGATCGGGCTCACAAGGAGCGATAGGGTGCGTCCACCTTATGTGGTGAACATCGACTCCCTTCCGGGTGAGCCACGACCGCGCTATACGAGCACTCCCGGAGTCGCTGCCACTGTTCGGCTGCCGAGCGCGGTCACCGGCCTTACGCGTATGGGCGTTCACGTGCGACGGATCGAGGCGGGCTTTGCGGGTACCAACCGCCACTTCCATACGGCGGAGGAAGAATGGGTTTACGTTCTCGCCGGCGCCGGCGCAGTGCGCATTGGCCGGTTGCAGATGGACGTTCAGCCTGGCCACTTCGTAGGCTTCCCGACTGGCCCCCGGCCACACCACTTCTTGGCCGCGCAAAACGAACCTCTGGTCCTCCTCGAAGGCGGCGAACGGCGGCCGGCTGAAGACGGCTGCTGGTATCCGGACGCACGTATGTTTTCACGCGGGCGCGTCAAGGTTGAGCCCTACGAGGAGCCGCCCCCCGAGGAGGCCGACGAGCGACAAGTGTTGCACGTCGCCGATGCGGAAGCCGTCGATGCCGATGCTCAGGCCGACTTTGAGTTGCGCGAACTTCACCACCGAACGGGCCTGCAGCGACAGCGCGTGTCGTGGGTTCAACTTAGACCACACAAGCGTTTCAGAGCCTTCCGGAAGGAGCTGGGAGTTGACGAATGGCTTTTTGTTCTAGCTGGCCGAGGGTATGTGGACGATGAGCAAGAGCTCGCGATCGAAGCGAACGATTTCTTGGGCCATCCCGCCGGACACCCTCCGTTGACGATCGTTGCCGATGATCGCCTGACCTTCCTTATCGGCGGAGAAAGCAGCCAATAAGGCTTGTGGCGCCGTCGCTTTCTTGGCGACGTTCTTTCAACCGACAACGATCGGCGTCCAGCGGCTCTCGCGCCGTGTCCGGCGTTCAACTAATCCTTCATTGTCGTAACTCACACGCTCGGGCTCCCGCAGGCGATCAAGGAGCGAATACAGCATGCGAACGTTGATGACTCCGAGAGCGGTGCTCATCGCACCGAGATACAATCCGCAATCGCTGCACAGCAGAAAGTCCGCGGTCTTCTGACCGAACCGATAGCGGCGCAGTGCATTCGGGATGTGCTCGACAAACTGGAGCGAGCCTTCCGGATCGGACGTTGAGAGGGCACCGTGCGCTCGGCAGAACGTGCACTGGCAGGCGCGAATTGGCCAACTCTCCGGTGGTAGAGCCGTGCGGTACAAAAAACCAACAGCACGACAGTGGCACAAGGCGTGATGCAACGACGGGACCACAGTACGGTTCACAGTGTAGTTGTCATAGGTTGGATGCCCTGGCCCACATCCCCTTCACACTAGTCCCGAACGATCCTTGAGCATAGCTACCGTGGAGCGCCCGCCGGTTCTTCCCCAAAAATGCCCTTGGGAAAGTTTCGTAATTTCGCGCGCAAGGGAGAGATACGCGAGAGACTCTCCCGTTAATGCTCCTTAACGGGAAAGCCGAGGAAACAACCGCCACATCGCGGAGCACTTCATCCGCTCCGCGAGTCCTTCACTTGCAGAGTGTCCCAATCCGCTGGCAACGTCCCGGCACCGCGCAAGTAACCCGAGTCTCCCGCGACCGATGCCTCTCCCTACGAGGCGAGCGGCGGAGTCGTGTAGGGTCCTTTGCACGGATCGCAGGATGCGAATATCAATGACTATCGTCAAATCGGCGGGCGTGCTCAGACCTCGCCGGTTAGAGTGGGCAAGAACGTCAGCAACATGACAATCGGCTCGCAAAAGACGGTGATATCGTTCCAGCATTCCGGCGTGGAGTATCCCTCTGTATGCCAGCATCGAAGACTGTCGCCAAAAACGAAGACACGTCGCGCCCACCCGCGAAGCTCATCATCACGGTTATTGGGCCGGAGGCCGCAGCACTTGGCGATCGTTGCCGCAAGGAGTTCGACGAACGCGGCGGGACCATAGGATCGGACCCCTCAAATAATTGGGCGCTTCCAGATCCCGAGCGATTGTTGTCTCGCGTTCATGCGGTTGTTCGGTACACAGATGGCGTTTTCACGATAGAGGGATGCGGTACTAACCCGCTACTGAAGGCCGGGAATAGCAGCGCGCAGGATAGGGAACAGCGTTTCCGGTTCATGCAGCCCGCGCCCGGAATCATGGAAGACGGATTCCCAGAGTCGCTTTCCGATCCCGGCCTTCGGATCCACGTGGCCACCAACAAGCGGGAAGACTTTCTGACTGTGGGCGTCGACACGGCCGAGCAGCTCCCTGAAGCCTTCCGCTCGGAGTCGAGACCCGGCGCGCATTAGGACCTCATCTACGACGAGGTCCTGGATCAGGTGCGTAGTTGCCCCGTGTGCCTCGCCAATCTCGAGGTCGAGCCACCTGTTTGGACTAGACGCCAACTTTTTAAAGAATACGTCACTACGGATGTCTTTTTCCCTAACGAAGATTACGCGGGCGCCCTTGCGGCGGGACAGATTGATTACCGCTTGGGTTTCGACTGTTACCTTGCTGCCGGCGTCGTCCGGGCGATTCTTGCGGCCGCGCTCCGCCTCTCGCTTGATGTCGCGGACGACCTTCACAATTGGCTGATGATCCTGCATCCCCCGCCAAACTGGCAATCCGAGATTGCGGACCTGGATGAGGTCGAGTTGGGCTTGGGCGGCGTGGCGCGCCGTTCCGCGGGCCTGCCGCGCTGAAGCCGCATCCCCTTTGGCATCTGCTGCTTTGGCACGCGCGAGCAAGGCCTTTTCCTCGGCGGCGAGACGTTTGAGCGCGGTCTCGAGCAGGTTGAGAGGATACGTGAGGTGCTCAGCCTGGTTCAGGGGGATCTGCTCTGCCTGGAGCTTCTTGACCAAGGTGGCCTCACTATCGGGGGCCTGCCTGGGTGGCGGTTTCGACGGAGGCTGGCCCGGAGACGAAGGCGGCGCTCCGGGCGGACCACCTGGTGGCGGGACTGGCCCGCCGCCTCGGCCTCGCGGCTGCGCGGAACCGCGCCGGGTCGCTGGCGGCGCGGCCAAGGCCGTCGATGGCGCTGCCTTACCATTTGCCTCTGTCTGCTTTCCGCCGGTCCCTCGCTGCGCCGTCTGAGGTCGTCCTGTCAATGGCCGAGCGGGCCTCGGCGAGCCCGATGCGGCAGAGGGGTCTCGCGCCGAAGGCTGCCCAACGGGACCGCCCTTCGCGGGTCGATCTGCGGTCTTACCCGCAGTCTGCCTGACCTCTGGAGCCTTGGGGCGCACCAGGCCTGAAACGGCGCCTCCGAGCGCCTGGACGATGGCCGCGATAGCAAATTGCTCCGCGGGCGTGAGCGGTTTATTGGGATTGATCGATTGAACCACCGCCAGCGCGGCCTTCACGTTGGCCAGGTGCCCTAACGCTTGAAGGGTGTTCCGCACGTTTATCATCGTCAGTGGCGCCGTCTGAGCCTTAGCGGCGATTACGAGTGCCCTGGCTCCCGGCGTACCTGCAGCGCGGAGAGCTGCCGCTGCCGGTAGCGCGCGGAGAAGGCGACCGGCAAACGGGATAAAGGCGAAGGCCGCGGTTGTGATACGGGCATCGGCGCTCATCGGTCGTCCAAGCAGGTCGTAGCCCAACAGAGCTTGGCCCGTGGAGACCATTTGTCCGACGACCGGGACGACCTGCAGGACTTGGATGGCTACGTCAGCTATTGGTATTGAAACTTCGCCAACGCTCGCCAGGGCCTGGACAGTCAAGGGCGCCCTGCCCGTCAGATTCCGAATGCGGTTAACCCGGTCGGCGAGGAGTTGTTCCTGCCACATCCTCTCAATCGCGAACTCGATCGCGATCTGCCTTTCGGATGCGCGTAGCTCCGCCTCCGCTTTCTTCGGGTCGAGTCCTTGTTGGCGAGCGGCGAGCGCAGCCACTGACTCGGTCTTTTTGCCCGGCGCTGGTGGGGTGGCTGCCGGGATGCCCTTCTCGCCCAGAATCTGGGGGATCCTCTGCTCGGCGGCAACGGCCGGATTTTGTCGGTCTATAAGGGCGTATTCGAGGCTATGGAGAGCACGCAGGAGACGTTCACGTACGGGCGTGCTCGATTGATTCTGGGGGCGCTCCAGCCAGCGCCGGATACGCATAATCTCGGCTTCGAGGTCGCTCTTTTTCAACTCCTCGGGGCGGAGCGCAACCCGTAGCGACACGGGATCATCTGTGCCCCGGTTTGCCGTAAGAGCGGCCGGCGCCGTTTCGCCAGGCATAATGTGCCCGCAAGGGCCTGCTAGCCTTCGACGGGAACGTTGATATCACCGCCCCCTTCGATGACGATCTTTCTTTCGATGCTGGGGTCCTCGCGCTCTCCGGCGAGCAGCCGCGCAGCAGCTCGGACATTCTCGATCTCGAGGGCGCGGACCTCTGCCTGTACCTTTTTGACGTCGACGGCCCGATGGAGAAGCTTGAAGTCTTCCAGGATGGGGTGGGCGCCAGGCAGCGCTTCAATAAATAGGGAGTCTGTTGGCACCACCAATTCCTCCTCGTCCGCCCTCGGCATCTGGATCAGCTTCAGGTAGAACTCGAGCAAGCGGGGGCGCAACTGCTCGAACCTTGTCTTGGTGACGTGCTCCTTCAGACAGCAGACGTACTCGGAGAACTCCGACAGGGTCCAGGTCGCGGCCGGATCGGGATCACGAAGGCCAGACGCCGGATCGATGTACGGAAGCATCATGAAGTCCGTCAAGTCATTGGTCTTCTTGAGCGGGAACATCATGTAGTTCCCCTTGAATCCAATGAGGTTGTCGAGATCGGCGGTCTCTTCAAGAGTCTCGAACTCGAGCTCCGAATCGAGTTCGCATTTCATGACTACCTTGAGCGGCGGCTTCCAGTCCGGCGGCGAGGGTACGCCGTCCGGGTCCTCCTCGAGCGAAAAAGTCTTCTGACCCTTCAAGATCGGGACCTCCACTTCGTGGAGCCGGAAGTACCGCTGGTCCGGGGCCTCGTGACTCCAGATTGCTTGCATGTAGTAGAGGATATTGGCCTTGATGTGAACCCGCAGGCGGGCAATCTGCGCCCTGCGGTTGAGGTGGTCGCTGAGCGCCTTCGTGTAGGCTTCCGTCTGAGCGTTAAGCGCTGTGACCTCTCGCTCCAGGCGTCCCTGTACATCCTTCTCCAGTCTCGCCACGCGCTCGAAGGCATCTCTAGCCGCTTCCTCGCGCACTTGCATCGCTTCCGCTGACTGAGCTTCGCTGCCGCTAAAGATGAAGCCGACCGGCATCGGGATGATGTCGTCGCCTTCCTCCTCTGCTTGAATCGCTTCTGCGCGCTTCTCCAGGGAGCGTTCCAGGGCCGCGTACCGGCGGTTGGCCTGTTGGCGCATGCTGACGAGCTCTTCCTTGAGCTCGTCGACAACGCGCCGCTGCTGCTGGACGTTTTTGTACTGCTCCTCGATCGCGAACTCATCGCCGACCACCTTGCTTGCGAGGTAGTTCATGGCTGGGACAAACGAGTCGTCCAGAATCACGCGGCGCAATATCCAGTCGTGGGCAAGAAGCCAGGCGTCATCGATCTGGCTCGGCTTCGGCACCTCCTGGGCAACGAGTATCACGGGTGTCACGCGCCGCAGGTGCTCGCTTATCTTGTAGCGCCGCTGGAGCTCGTAAAAAAGGTAGGTCACCGGTATCTCATCGTTCGGGTTGCTAATCTCGCCCGTCTCTTCACCCTGGGTCTCGGTGAAGTCTGTGACGCTGACCTCGAGATTTCGCTCATGCTTGTACTCCTCCGCCGCCTTGAATACGGCCTCGCGAAACTCTTTCTTCGCCTCCTGTGACTCACTGGCCGCTTCGTGCGAGAAGGCGCTGGAGGCGGACGCCGACGCGATCTCGATGTCGACGCCACCCTCCGCGGACAGCTTGAAGTTAGTCTTGCGCGTCGCCTTCTCCAGAATGCTCGTCTCAGCGCGGGCCGTCTCGGTCGATTCAGTCTTGCGAGCCTGGAGGTTGTTCTCGACTTCCTTCTCGGCGCGGTTCTGCCGCACGATCCACTTTTTCGTGAACCGTCGCGTCTCTTTGGGCGCCAGCGGCACGGTCTTAACCAGCTTGCCGACCTGGTAGGTTACGGGGCTCCAGATTTGCCGGTAGCTTGCGACGACGCCAAAGTTCACGCTTCGCTCCCACCGATTCGCCGCGAAGACGCTAAAGCGATGCGGTTCTTTCAAGGCCTTGCTGAGGTCCGCGAGGATCTCGTGGAAGCGGTCGAAGCGGTCTGGTGTCATGACCAGCCGGTCAGCATAGAGGAGCATGCGATTGCCCTGCTCCCGCAGAAATCGGACCATGCTCTCGCGATAACGTATCTCGTTGTCACTAACCGGCACCTCGATGGTCTTGTTTATGAACGGGAGCGAGATTTCTGTCTCCGTCGGCATGAGGCGGATATCGTTCATGCTCGTTGCTAGGTTCTTGAGGCTGGTGCGATAGTCGACGGACAAGACATCCCATTGCTCGGGCGTAATCTCGAACATTCGGGCTACGACGTCGGGCATTTCGGCGTCCTTCCCGCCGCCAGACTTGGCATTCTTGGGCTTTGGCGCGATAGGCTTCCAGTCGTCATCGCTGATAAGGTACTTGTTGGGGTCCTCGCCGACCTCGACCAACGCCTCGTAGAGCTCCTCACCCTTGCCAATCACGTCGTCGTCGAAGAGCTCCGTCCATACGGGCTCGAAGGCGATGCGCACCTGATGGAAATCGTGAAAAGCAGGCACGTCCGCTGGCCCGCTGTGGAGGGAGAAGGCGTGGACGGACTGCTCGACGTCCTTGACCCCGGGCCGCACTGGGATACCCAGTGCGTCAGTAGCCTCCGGGGAGGTTACGTTTCCCGACAGCGTACCGAGAAGAAAGGGGATGTCTGCCTGAACAAGCGCCGTTGGTGGCTCGTTGTCATCGGGAACCGGCGGCTCCTCGTCGTCGGTCAGTGGATCGGGGTCATCCTCGTCCGGCGCATCGACCTTCAGCTGCGCGATGCAATCGTCGACCTCATCCGGGCCGCACATTCGCTCCAGCGAGAGCCTGCCCAGGCCGAGCAGGGCCGCCGACGACTGCGGTTTGAGGATTTCCTGCATTATCTCGGGGTCGAGATTCTGAAGCAGGTTCCCGTTCGCGTCCGACAATAGGGCCATCTGCTTCTCGCTTACGCCGATCCGGCCGGTCAGCGATGCCTTGTTGATCCTTTGCTCCATCGTGGACCGAAGGGCGGCCCGAGTCGCTTCGGCCACGCTTGCGCCCGGAGGGACATACTTGCCCCTGGGACGACCGTCTCGTCGGCCGGACAGGAGAGATAGGAAGGGCGCCATCTTGCTCCGCGCCATCTCCCGCAGCTCCTGCCGCGTCCGCAGGTCTTCGGCGAAGATCTTGCCGAACTCGAGATTGAGCTTCCGGTTCCGTGCAGCTGTCTCCTTCGCCTCGGCGACCTGCTCATCGATCGAGCGGCCAGCCTGCGGGCGGGGCACGCCGGCGTCCGTTACCTGCTTATCGGTGACGCGGATCGCGAAGGCTTCCGATGGTCCGGCTCGGCGTCGCAGGAGCGATGCTATGCTCCCCTGGGCCGGATTGGCAGGATCAAACTCAGCGTCCGGGCTGGACACGACCACGAGCAAGGCGAAAAACTGCCTGCCGGCGCCGCCCAGGGCGCTGGGCTCGTAGTCAAAAGAGAACGACCCGCCGGAACCCGATAGTACCGAGCCCAACGGTTCCCATAAGTCTGACCCGGCACCACTCGACGTGGCGCCTCCGGGAGCGCCGTACAGACTTATGAGCAGGCCAGGAACGCCGACACCATTCCTCCGCAGGAGCACGCGGCCATGCGCTGTGTTCATTCCAGCCCTCCCGCTGCCGCGCCATCTCATGGCCCGCTCTAGGGCGGCCTGGACCAGCGGCGCCACGAACGGCGCAGGAGCCTTGGTCAGTCGTTTTTGCTTCCGGCGGCTAACTATCAGTGAGCGTCATTTCGCCTGTCAAGGCGTCGGAAGTTAACCTCGCGACGAGCTGCCGGAATCTCGCTGTCCCTTGGATTCGGCGTCGGATCCAACCGCCGAAAATGGGAAACTTGGTTCTAGCTCCGGCACTAGGGCGCATCACGATCGTGCTCAGGCGAGTGCGTCTTCGCACGTCCCGTGCAGCCAGGTGGTTGAATCACGTAGGTTCGAACTGCGGGTGCGCTTTGGCACTTTGCCGCTAACCTTTAATCTCGCCGCCCAGTGGCACCGCGCGGAGCGTCGCTAACGACGCCAGTCACAGATCCAACGGTCCAACAGCCGCGGACGGCGCGCGTGCAAAGCCGTTCGTGGCTCAGAAGGTCTTAGTTACCCCAAGACTGATACGGCGTCTGGTGTACGAAAAGGCGTCAACGCTTGAATTGTTATCAGATCCTCGGTACGTGACGTAAAGCCGCAAACCCAGCGCGAAGGATCGCCCGAGACCCAGCGATAGCTCCGTGAGATCCTCGTCTCGCGGGACAACGAGATCATCATAGGCGCTGGTGCGCAATGACAGACCGACGTCCGCATCCCAGTGCGTACTCATCGTGTAACGATAACGCACCGACACGCGGCTCCTCGTCGCCGCCACGCTCGCGCCGACGCGATCGTTTGACTCGAGTTGGTAGGCGAGCGTAACCCGTCCGCTCCGGCTGTACCGATCCATGCTGACGCCAACTTGCTCTCTAGAACCTTCTAGGTAATCGAACTGCGATTCGGCGCCGTCGACTTCGTCGTGGACGACTTGGACACCGAGCGTCATCGAAGAGCTCAGCGGTCGCTTCAGATTGAGGCCGACGCCAAGCCGTTCCTCAAACTCGTCTCCATCCAACGTCGTACGGTTGAAGTGCGACTCCGCCTCCATGCGCCAAGCGCGCGTCGTCCAGTGGTAGGCTCCACTCAACCGCACTGACGTTTGATCCAATTGGCCCGCGTCGTCGTAGCGCACAGCGTAGGCGCTTCCATCGAACCGCAGTCCTGATCTGGCGGACAGCGGGCCACTGATGACGGCGAGCGCTTCGGTGAACGGGCTTTCCGACGACTGGCCTGTCGGCAGGCTGGATTCTTCGAGCAGCGCGACGTTGTCGTCGTGGCCGACACTGACGTCGACGAAGCTCGCCCATCGAGACGGCTGTTCCACAGGCTCGCGTCCAGAGTCCAAACGGCGCAGCGCGGCAGTCGCTAATTGCGCGACTTTCTGGTCAGGGCCCCGTGTCGCCTGCTCGAATAGCGGCCGAGCCTCGCTTTCGCGATCCTGGCGTAGCAGAACGAGCCCGCGGTTGTACTCGGCAAGCGCGCGCATCTGGGGATAACGATCCGCCACCAAACGAAATGTGGCGTCGGCCTCATCGTAGTTGCCTGAGTGATACTGGCAAACCGCGATGTTGTAGTGAACCGCCGGCCCTTCGACGCCCGCGTCTCTCGCGTCCTCGAAGTAGGCGAGCGCTCTTGAGTAATCGCCGTTGGCGAAGGACTGGTTTCCCGCTGCGAAGGCTTGATCACCGTCTTGGGCGAGACCAGTCGAGAAAGGCGCGAGACTCAGCAGTGAAAGAATGATCGACGCGATCGAGCGCCGCATGCTCGTTATCCCCGCCAGTGAAACGTGCAAAACGCGAAATGAGCCCGCAGCGTACAAGACGCTGCGGGCTCCTGGACGTTAACCAATCACTGTTTCTTGCGCTTACGGAGTAGGCGGAGTCGGACGGTCCGGCCGATCCGGCAGCTCCGGCAGGCCCGGGAGCTCCGGAACTGTGGGAACCTGATCCGGCAGCAATTCCTCGAGATCGGGCCGGGAGCCCCGCGCCACGTCCTCGCGATTTTCCTGCGCCGCAGCAGCCGTAGCCTCACCGAAAGCCCGCCCGTCCTCACGAGCGGCATTCGCCGTCTCGAGGCCCTGGGCGCCGTGCTCAATAGCCGCGTCGGCGGGGATGTAGACACCTTCCTCGTCCGTGGGAAGATCGATCGCGGCGGTCACCGCGTCCGGCAACGTCGCACCCTGGGGCATCAACGTCAGCGTCGGGTCGCTGCCCTGGGCGAAAGCTGACGTCCCGGTCACCGCGCAGCCGAAAGCCGTGATAAGTATTAACTGTCTCATAGTCCTCTCCTGTCCCCGGGGGAGTCCCCCTTCCAGGCCAAATACACGATGCGCCTGGCGCCGCGTTCCAGCGATTTGACAAAAGGTGCCGCAAAACTTCCACGTCTGGTTTCCGAAAATCGACCGTTGCCGGCGACTTGTGGCCAACAGAAATCAATCTCGCGCGCGCCGTAGCGGCGAGGCTCCGCATGCTTGGGCGGATGCGGAGCCTCGCGGATTTCGGGGCAGAAAGAAAAAAAGAAAAACCGCTACTGCATGTACCAGACGCCGGATTGCACGGTAGCCAAAGCGCCTTGCGAGCCGACGGTCTGTCCACCGAGTATCAGCACGTGTGGCTTGCCGGCGGGATCGGCATAAAGCGCCGCGGAGTGATTGAAGAACGGATACCCGCCGGTCGTGCCGGAGATGGTCTTCGACCCCGTAGCTCCCTGGAACGATCCGAGCGACGAGTCACTGATGCTTTGCGTGGAGTAAGACTCCTCCGTCGCGCCTTGCGCGGCACCCGTGTAAAGGCCGCCGCTCGCAAGCACGAAGCTGCCGATCGCCACGACAGTGTGTTTCTCTACTGCTTTGATCATGCTGCTCGGATTCGTCGTCCAGCCGGTACCCGCCAACGTGCCGTCGACGTTAATGGCGTTGTAGTAGACCGAGCCAACGGGCCCGGTGCTCTGGTTCGTAGAGAGCGGATCGACGGCGGCGCTTAGGGTGCCGCCGAGCACGTAGAGCACGCCACCGGTCGTGATCAACTGGTGATAGGCCACCGGGACGGGCAAGCTCGGCAGCGTCCCCCACGCACCGAGCGTGCCATCGGCATTGATCGGTGCGGAATACACACTAGCCACCGGCGTATCGGCGCCGTCGTTACCGCCGGCGACATACAGACGACCGCGGAAAATCACGGCGCCAAACGCGTAGCGTGCTTGCGGCAAGGCCGTCGTAGTCGCCCAGGTACCCACCGCACCGTTGCCATCGACCGCCGCGTAGTACACGGTCGACGTCGCGGCACCGTTCTCATCAAGCCCGCCGAGTACGTAAATGGTGCCGTTGCCGCTGGCGCGCGAATTGAAGCCGTTCGCCACAACGCCGGCCGCGAAGCCACGCGCTGCCGGCAGAACGTTCGCTTGTGACGTCCACAATGCGTCTGCCAACGCGCCCGCCGCTGCGCCGGCCGTACCGTCGCTGAGGGTGTTGGAGTATACGGCGCTCGTGTTCGCGTTCCGTCCGCCGAGCGTGGCGCTGGCTGCAGTATTGCCGCCCAAGGTGTAGACGCGGTGCGTCACGGTCGTCAGGTCAGCTGAGGTCGTGCTGATCTGCGCGACAACCGTCGGAAAGCCCTGGATCGCCGCCGGCAGTGAGGAGGTGCCGGCCCAGGCAATCGTCGACGGGCTGAGCGCGACCGACGCAGTCACAGTGAAATTCACGCTACCGCTCGTTCCGCCGGGCGTGGTGACGGTCACTTTGTAAGTCGTGCCTACCGTGAGCCCGGAGCTCGGTACGGTCGCTTTGATGTAGACGTCGGTCCAGCCGCTACCGGCGTAGCCAGCCGAAGTTAGGACGGCATTGCTGGTCGCATCACGGAAATCGACCGAATAGCCCGCCGTCATTCCGGTGCCGGAGAGCGTGCCGAGCGACGAACCGTAGACGACGAAGCCCGAACCACTCGGGCCACTGGCCGTTGCGACACCATTGATGTCGCTGACGATGGGAGGCGGAGGCGGAGGACCGTCGCCCCCGCCGCCACCACAAGCCTGCAGCAGCACAGTGGCGAGCGCAGCGGCAGTGAGCCAGAACGTGGAACGCACGGCGCGCATCTCGAATTCCTTTTCAGTCCAATCGAATGGCGCTCACTATCGTGCGTGCTCGTGCGCTTTGTATGTGACGCCTTGCACACTAAGATTGGCAGGCACCAATGTTCTTCTTCGCCGTTACGCAGAAACAACTGGAACCGAATGTCCGGCCGCCTGTAGCACGAGGCGAGCGCGGTGCGATTCTCGCGCGGGTTTTTCCCACTTCCCCAGACACATCTAGAAAAGCCGATGCCAGCCATGGAGATGTGCTGTCGCAAGCTCGAGGAAGTTCTAGAAGGAGCTCAAGAGAGAGGGTGGAGATGACGAACGTGGCGGGCGCGACGATCACGCGGTCGCGCCGGAAAAGCACCACGGCACGGCCGCGAGTGTCCACTCTTCTGAGCAGCGGCCGTCCAACTCTGGGTCGTATCCGGCCGGCGGCGCTACGTCAACACCGGTATCGAACTAATCGAGACCGACGCGAATCGAGCAAAGAACTGGACAGTCAGGCCCACGGTCCGGCGCGGCGCCGCGAACCATCTCGGCGCAGTGCCAGAAATTCGCCGTGATCGCCCCGAGTGGAGGCAATCTGTCGGCGCCGCGGCTCTGTCGCGGGGCCGAGGTCGCGGCTGGGCGTGCTCCGTCGCCATCGTCATCGACAAAGTCGAGACGCGCGGAGTGACAGCCGTACGGATGACGAGCCGTTCAGCGGTGAAGCCATCTTCTTTCCTGAAAACAGCGTTCTATCCAGTGCTTGCTCAGCGGTTCGCAGCCCGCGTCACACCAGGACAATACCATCTCGACATTCCCGTTCATGGCCTTTCTTGGGAAAGAGTCCCGAGAACCGTCGCATCCGTGGCGACCAGAGATCAGTGCCGGACGGCGAGCGCCCGTAACTGGTCCTTCAGAGCCTCAAGCGGCAGCTCGCCTGTCAGAGAGAGCACATGCCGCCGCCTAGCTCCGCGCACTGTCGCCGCAAGGGCGACGGAGCCGGCCGCGATGTGGCTAGCGATCACTGACGCTTGTTTCGCCTGGCCCACGCGACACGAGCGAGGTTTCAGAGCTTCCCGCAGTCCTGGAATCACTTCACTTTAGGGAGTGGCCCGGTATTCAAAAACACCAAAGGTACCGTCGCTTTAAGTGTCGCACCGACTAGAGCCAGGCCCTGCGTGCGAACGTTTAGAAACAGCCGAAACCAAACCAAATACTGCTTTCCCGCGGCCATGAAAAAGGATGCCTGGGCGGCGCTCGTTTGCCAGAGGTATGCGCGATCTCCGCCCTGCGTTGTCGTCACGCTACTCATCCACATTGATTCATTCCACAGCGTTGCCCGCTTGTCTGCCACGGCCTGGCCGGAAGCCGTCTCGTACACCAATATCCCCACGCCTCCGCTGCTGCCCGCAAATCCATTCCAAACCGCGTGCCCCCACTCGTAGTCGATCGGCATTAACGCACGCACGTCAGCGATCACGTTAGTTGGCGACGAAAGGAACAGCCCTAATGCACTAGAAGTCGAGGCGTTGCCGCCGATCATGCCAACGGCCAACTCGCCCGTGTTCTCGTTCGCGCTGCCGATTCCCCCTACCCAGCTAGTATCGAACGGCAACGTGAAAAACTGCGTGTCCTTGTCGACGGAGAAGGCGACTCGCCCAAAATCGAAATAGAAGTCGTGCGTTCGCAGCAACGCTTCCCCAACCCTCCTTTCAAGCTTGGTCTGATACCGTTTCAGTTTCCGCGCCTCGATCGCATTTGCCGTCGCTTTCTTGTCTTCGACGGCGGAACGGATCGGTTGCAGTGCCGTCGCTTGTTCGTCCGCCAGCAACGCCTGCTGTTGCGCCAGTCTTTCCAGGTACTTAGTGGCCTTCTTCGTTGCCGTTGCCGCCCGACTACCTTTCGGCGCGATTGGCCTGCATTTTTTGTCGAACCTGAAGTTCATCGCACGCACCTCTGAACGCTCAATGGGATCTAACGAAGCCTTGCGCGCGACATCCGAGGCGCCCCTGTGTTCGGTGCGGCCGACATCAAGGGCGGGGTCATGAGCGACGATTTTGCGGGCATGCCCGCGTTCCTGGCGTTGACTCGTCTCGTGCCCTCAACGGTTCACAAATATGACGGCACCGAAGGATCCACGCACAGCAGACCGATCGCGCTCGCCGCGCGCCGGTCGAGCGGTCATGTCGACCGTGGCCGCCGAGAACTGTCCGCGTTTCAGCGTCGCTGCTGCGACCATCCCGCGACAGAGCCTGCGCTCACCTGGATACAGATCGAAGGTGAGGACAGATGACGGACGATCCATGACGTCCTGGTCCACCTGGGTCAAACCCACCTCATTCCGCCTCAGTTCCTGACCAACGGCGGCATACGCGCTAGATAGTATGGCAAGCTCGGCCGCCGCCGCCGAACGAATCTCCACAGTGGCGGTAACCAGCTCGTGGAGCGGACTGGTGACGAAGAACGAGAACGAGGCGATGCCGCCTCATCGACCTCGGGCAGTTCGATGTGTGCTGGGCATAGTGGCGGTCGCCATCGAATCCAGGTGCCCGACGGCGGATCGTCGAAAGCGCTCACGACCGCTATGACGCAGATATGATCCGGGGTGCCCGGAACCGTCGAAAGCGGTATTGAGTCCGATCTTCCTGTCGTGCCGGGCGCTACATGAACCATGACGGGGGAGCCGAGTTCGGGTCCGCGGCGGAGGAACGGAGGACCGAACCCCGCAGCCGGATCCGACCAGAACAGCGACACTTGTGCCCAGGCCGGCGCCTGCCCTCCATTCGCTACGTCGACCGCGATCGACGAGGGTCCGTCTTGGCTGAGTTTGCCACCGGTGTATAGCGTGCCGTCCGGACCGGTAATCCTGATGCCGGGACACCACCAAGACAACACCGGCCGGAAACGGCTGACTACGATCTCCAGTGTCACCAGCAAAATAAGGGATGAAGAGCTTAGCTTTAGTCGGCGAGGTACGCGCATCGTCGGGTAGCTGACCGCGGTCGATGGGTCCTCGCGATGTCCCTCGCGTTCCGGGCGGTCGTCGGGCGGACGCCGGTCGTCGCGCCGACCCTTAGGCCGTTGTTTGGTAGCTTTCATCTGCGCCCTCCGCGAACTTAGTCAGATGTCGCCGTACCCGAGCGATACGGGGGTCAGTGGGTTGTCCTTGATCGACGTGTTGGCCGCCGGCATCCAGCATCTTCGGAATGGCCGCGGTCCGCGTCGAGGTTGAGATTAGATGAGCGAAGCGGTGACGACGGCAGGTCGAGCAGCTCGTCACGAAGAAGCTCAAAGCCCTCGTCTTGGACCGATCCCGAGCCGCCGAATCCTTGGCGAGGAACGCGATAGGCTTCTGGCCCGGTGCCAGACTGGAAGGCGCCGCAACCGGCGCTTCGAGTCCAGCGGCAGGGAGCTGAAGAAACAGGTTTACGTCTGCTGAAGGCCGGTTAGGCCACTGGAGGCCGAGGCTGGCAGGGGGAAGTATCACGAACTGGCGGAAGGTGTAGTCCGGGAGGTCCCTGCTGTCAGGATAAATCAGACCCACGATTTTCAGGACCTTCAGGCAGCGACTTGCTAGGTGCTCCAAGCCGGCGTCGATGTCGTGAAGGCCAACGACGGTAATAAGGATGTCTTTACCTGCCAGGATGTCGCTGAACTGAGTCTGCGTTACCGGAGCGCTGAGACGGCTGGCGGTGGACGCGAGGCCGCCCTTCTGGTCCGGCTCTTTCTCGGATGATAGACAAGCCAGAAGCCGACGCGCACCAGAAACACCGGCGAACATCCAGGCATGCTTCCTTCACATAGTCCCACCAGTTGTCGTGCGACTCCATAAACCACGGGGGCGATCCGGGGCCGGGGACGAAAAGCGCGCCAGGGCTCTCGTCTCCCTCTGGCTCTGGGCCATCTCGAGGAGTGGTGGGATCGTCGCTCCATTGCCAATCTTGCGGCGACAGGGTGTTGGCTATCTAACGTCGAGGGTATCTCCGATGGGTGCTGCCGGCTCGATTGGAGCGGAGCTGTTCAGCACTTCCAATGCTTGACCAGTTGCACGTACGCCGATCGGCATCCGGAATCCGGCCGGCGCATTAGGACTGTTGAATACAGCCGCGAGGGCTTTCTTCAACATCCCGGCAATTTCGGCAGGCAGCTGAGGGTTTGCAGGTGAGCCGAATATGGGCACATGCCAATCGCATCGAAGCCTAAGAGCTCGGGCACCACAGCCTTCTTAATCCAGGCGCCTACGGAGTGACTTGCCACCCGGTCTCGGTATCGATGCGAGCGACGCGGCCCACCGACCGCGTGCGTGAGATACGCGCTGCCAAAAACGTTGCCCGCATAACAGGCCGATACTCCGAACGCGAAAGCCAGCGCTTCTGGCGTCCGCCGCTCGCGCCCGATACGCATAAGCTCCGCCATCAGCGCGCCGGTGCGCCGGGACAATATAAGGTCTCTCCAGGGCCAGTTGGCCGGCGGCTGGTCAGCCGCGACGGGATGCGGGGATAAGTGCCGAAGCGGCTGCAGCTGCCACACGAAGGTTTGAAGTCTCGCCACCAGCGGCTGGTACGGCTGAAAGTCCGCCGAGGGCGAAGCGAGCGGCGTTGAATCTCGCAAGAGCGTCTGGTGCCGTCGGATTTACCGCAACGTCTTCGAGGGTCTGGCGGACCCCGCGCAGGTCGGCGATAAAGGTCCGCACCTCACCAGAAATTGAGTACGCCTCATCCAATCGTGCAATCTCGACGTCGCTCGGTCCGGCGTGCGCTAGCAAGTGGTCCAGAATTGCACCGAGCACCGCGTAGGGATAGCGCTTCTGGACAGCATCGAGCATGCCCGTTGCGGAGGAAGATGAGATAGATCCGGAGAGAACCTCGCGTCTCAACCGCGCGGTGAGCACCTCTAGCGAGGCAAAGTGGGCGTACAGGTCGATCATAGTGACTCCAGCAACCCCGTTAATTACTCCTGCTTTCTCATGAAGCCGACCACCCGAAGTGGCTTCATTAACTCGGCCGATCGCAGCTCAATCAAGCGAAACGAGCTTTGCCATGAGCTGCGTCTGGGCCGTGTCCTTCGCCTGCTTGATCGCAAAACCGGCGCCGCTTCAGAATATTCCCGAACCATAAACAACGAGCATAAGCCGGTCACGCACAAGTTGCATAGTCTAAGGAAGGGGCAATACACGCGAGTCCGTCGAGTGGTCCACAAGGGTCAGGGACGGGAGACTCGAACTCCCAACCTCTCCGATCCAACCGGAGCGCGCTACC
>CAVQLK010000006.1:0-1519315 GCA_963713355.1 uncultured Gammaproteobacteria bacterium
GGCGCCGAGATAGTCGCGCTGACGTTGTAGCCAGCGAGAAACGTTGCGCCCTCGTTCTGCCGCGGGTGTGCTATTCCGCGCGCAGTGCGACTACGGGGTCGACATGGACGGCGCGGCGCGCCGGAACCCAGGCGGCTGCGAGCACGATTGCCGCAAGAACGCCGATCGCCGACATCAGCACGAACGGGTCGAACGGCCGCACGGCGAATAGCAGCGCTCCGGCCGCCTGGCCGATTAGCACCGCCGCGCCTACGCCGATCGCACCGCCGATCGACGCCATTGCGCCGATCTTGCCGACGATCATTCCGCGCACCCGAGCGGGAGGTGCGCCCAGCGCAATGTGCAGGCCGATCTCGCGCGTTCGCAGCGCGACCATGTAGGAAAGCGTGCCGTAGATGCCGACCACGGCGAGCAACGTCGCGACTGCCGCGAGCGCGGTCGCCACCATGCCCATGAACCGGTCGACAAACACGTTCTCGCGCACCTGCCCATCCATGGTTTGCATGGTCGTAAACGGTAGGTTGGAGTCCAGTCGCGAGACGACGTTGCGGATGCTGTCGAGTAGGGGTTCCGGCGCGCCGGCATGACGCACGTAGAACGTGGCCGCCGCGATCGCCTCGACCTGGTCGCGGGGCAAAAACAGTTGCGAGCGAATGGGATCCTTCACGTTGTCGTATTTCGCGTCGGCAACCACGCCGACGATCTCGACGTCTCGGACGTTGCCCTCGACGATGTCGACTCGTGTGCCTACTGCGCTCGAGCCGAGCGCGAAACGCTCCACGAAACGTTGATTGACAATGGCGACCTTCGGCCGGTCGAGCCCTGCATCGGCGCGCTCGAAGGCGCGCCCCGCGACGAGCGGAATGTCGAGCGTCTCGAAGAAGCCCTCGCCGACGCCGTTGAAGTGCGCGAGAGGCAATGTGCCTACTGCCGGTTCGAACCCGGGGATGCGGACGTTTCTCGTGGCCGAGTTGCCGGCCAGCAGCGGGATCAGCGCTGAGGACACCGACATGACGCCGGGCAAGGCCTCAACCTCGCGTTCGACGCTGTCCAGCAGAGTGACCGAGCCCTGCCCCGTATAGCCATTGCGCTCGGGGGAAATCGAAAAGCTCAGTATCGATTCGGTGCGCAGCCCGAGATCCACGCGCGTGACGTTCGCGAGGCTCTCCGCTAGCAGTCCGGCAAGAACGAGCAACATCATCGCCATCGCTACTTGTGCGGTCACGAGTGCAGTTCGGAAGCGACTCGTAGTCTTGCCACCGATCGAATGCGCGCCGTGAGTACGCACTGCCTGCCCAGGTCGCGTCTCGGCGAGCTTGAGTATCGGATACATCGAGAACGTCGCGGCACTGACGAGGGCAGCAGCGACCGCAATCACAACCAACTTCGTGTTCAAGCTGAGGTCGAGCGACGCAGCCCCATAGGCCGGAACCATCGACCCGATCCAGCGCAGCGTGAGCATGGTGACCGGCAGACTCGCGAGCGCCGCGAGCAACGAAGCGATTAGCGCTTCAGTGAACAACAACGCGGCCAGCCGGCGAGGCGCGGCGCCGAGCGAGAGTCGCACCGCCATCTCTCCGACGCGCGTAGCGCCTCGCGCGAGCATGAGGTTCGCGATATTCACGCAGGCCATCAGCAGCACCGTTCCAGCCGATGCGAGCAGAATCGACAACGGCACTCCCGCGCCGCGCACGATCCAGCTTTGCCCGCGCGCGCCCGGTGTTACGGCGATTGTCTTGGCGCGAAACTGCGCGAGCTGCTGCTCGGTCATGCCGGTCTGTAGCGGTGCTTCGACTTCGTTCAATATCGGGCGATACGCAGCGTTGAGCGCCGCTTCCGCCGTGCTTGCGGAGACCCCACGCTTCAGGCGGGCGAACAAGTACAGCCAGTAGTTGCGCCGGTCGTCGAAGTTCGGGGGGAGTGCACGCGGTGAATCGTGCCATCGGAACGTGATCGGCACGAACACCTCCGGCGAGAGCGGTCGCGTCGTGCCGCTGAAATCGCGTGCAGCCACGCCGACGATCGTCAGAGGCTTGCCGTTCACGACGAGCGCTTGACCCACGACGCCCGGCTCGCCGCCGAGCGCGTTTTCCCAATAGCGGTAGCTCAGCACGACGGCGTCGGCGCTGCCTTCCGCGACGTCATCTTGTGGCCCGAGCACGCGACCGAGCGCGGGCTGGACGCCCAGCAGGCCGAAGTAACTGCCCGAGACGAGTACACCGGTTGCCGATAGTGCCTCGCCGCCGAAGGCGAGATTCGCATCGAACATCCGATGTGCCGCGATATCTGTGAACGGCTCCTGTTGCCGCTCGAGATCGCGAAACATCGGGTAACTGAACACTTCGTCGCAATCGCCCGCGAAGTCGCAAAAGACGGCGCCGGGCATCAAGCCTGGAGCGGCGAGGTTCACAAGCTCGTGAGGTCGATTCGCTCCGGGAACGGGGCGCAGCACCATGCCCTCGAAAATCGCGTATATCGCGACGATGACTCCGATACCGACACCGAGTATCAGCACGACGGCGGCCGCGAAGGTCGGCCGTTTGAGGAAACCCCGGACGGCGTAACGAACGTCGGCGATCACTGGCGACAGCATATGTTGATCATCGAGATCGGCATGTCCATTTCGAGCTAAGCAACGGCCATGCCAGGTGGTAACCCTTTGATTTAACGGAGCGCTCGGATTGCGTTGCAGGTTGCGCATCCCGGAAACGAACAGCCGGGTCGCGCGTGCGGGACGCACTGGTCGCCGGTAGCGAAGGCGCCGTGTCGCCGACGTTCTGGTGCGGCCGTTGCCGCACGTCACCGATCCCGCTGCATCACATGCACGAGTCGCTCGAATAGCCCTTCGCCCATGAGCTTTCTGCACGAACAGCCTCGATTCACGGCTCGCCGGCGCGCGTTCGTCCTGCAACCGTTTGTTCAGTGGGTGCGAACGCGAAACGTGTACTTCGAAATCATCGGTCTCGTCGAGAACATCGAAACCATCGCCGTGGGCGCCTCGATCAGGGAGTTCGCGCGCTTGCGGGCGCGACATGGCGCCGGCCGTTGGCGCAAGAGAAAAGGCGTAGCCGTGGTGCGGCTTGCGAGTGGTAGATTGCGCAAGGCGGAGCTACATTGGTACGAGGCGCATGGGATCGGTCGCCGTAAGCTGAAGATCAAGCGGTTCCTCGACTGAGCGACAATGGCTGCGAACGCTGCGACACGTTTCGTGATCTGCCTCGACGACCGAGGATGTGACGACCTCCAGAAGGGCAAGGTCTATGTCGTCGTGGAGGATCGCGCCGCGGCGCGGGACCAGCATTTACGTGTCGTCGACGACTCGGGTGAGGACTACGTTTATCCGGCGTCCAGTTTTTCGTTTGTGTCGTTACCGCGTGAAGTACAAGAGGCGTTGCTCGAGGACCGAGAATCGGCACGTTAATACCCATGTCTGCCTCTAGTCTCGGGAGAGTCGTCCTGCTCGCGCGCGCATTGCTCATTGTCTTGTGCCTTGCGGCGCCAGCGGCGGCGCAGCAGAACGCCGATTGGACGCGGCCGTTTCCGCCGTTCAAGCTGATCGGCAACGTGTATTGGGTCGGCACGTACGATCTGTCGACATACCTGATCACGACTGACGCCGGCCATATTCTGATCAATACCGGCTTTGCTGAGACCGTGCCGCTCATCAAGAGAAGGCGTCGAAGAGCTCGGGTTCGATTTCGACGACGTCGAGATTTTGCTCGCGACGCATGCGCACTTGGATCATGTCGATGGACTTGCGGAGCTCAAGCGGCAAACCGGCGCGCAGATGATGATGTCCGAAGCGGACGCGGTACTCGCTCGAGGACGGCGGCAAGAGCGACTTTCGCTTCGGCGACTCCCCCGAAACGCACTTCGACCCCGTCAACGTCGATCGGCGCCTGAAGGATCAAGACACGATCACGCTCGGCGGCGTGACGTTGACGGCGCACCATCATCCGGGCCACACGAAGGGCGCGACGAGCTTCACGCTGACGGTGCGCGAAGGCGGCCGCGACTACCGCGTCGTCATCGCCAACATGGGAAGCATCAACCCCGGCGTCACGGTCAGCGGCATGCCTCAGTACGCTGCGATCGGCGACGACTACGCGCGCACGTTCGCGGCCCAGAAGGCGCTGCCGGTCGACGTGTTCTTGGCTTCGCACGCGTCGCAGTTCGGCATGCACGAGAAGTACAAGCCCGGCGACGCCTACGACCCCGACCGATTCGTCGATCCGGCCGGATACCTTGCGGCCGTCGCCCGGCTCGAGAAGATCTACGTCGAGCAACTCGCCCGCGAGCGCGCCACCCGCTGATCGGCGTCGCCCCGGCGCGGGGTGGCTCCGCTCGGTATGGAACTTGCAAGATCGAAGCCTCGCAAGGAGGCTTCCAATGGCTGCACGCGCAATGTGGAAAGCCGATCTCGCGCTGGGCGAGATCAAGGTGCCGGTCAAGCTTTACGCGGCCGTGCGCGACACGAAGGTCCATTTTCGTTTGCTGCACGCGGCCGACCACGCGCCCGTCAAACAACAGATGGTCGATCCCGAGACCGAGCAGCCCGTGGTGTCGGAGCAGCTCGAGAAGGCCGTTGCCGTCGATCGCGGCGTCTATGTGCTGTTGACCGAGGAGGAGCAGGCGGCGCTCGCGCCGAAGCCGTCGCGGCTCATCAGCGTCGAGCAAGTCGTCGTGTCGAGCGCCGTCGACGAGCGCTGGTTCGATCGGCCGTATTACCTTGGGCCCGACGGCGACGACGAGGGTTATTTCGCGCTTGCGGAGGCCTTGAAGAAGCGCGAGGTCATCGGCATCGCGCACTGGGTGCTGCGCAACAAGCGCTACGTCGGCGCGCTGCAGGCGAGCGGCGGCTATCTGTTGCTCGATACGCTGCGCTACGCGCAGGAGATCGTCGAGGTCGCTGCCGTTCGGCCCGGCGCGAACCGCGCACCGGACAAGCGCGAGATCGCGCTCGCCGAGCAGCTGATCGGCGCGCTCGAGGACCGCTTCGACGCGAACGAATTCCGTGACGAATATCAGGAACAGCTCCAAGGGTTGCTCGCGGCGAAAGCCGCAGGCAAGGTCGTGCGCTTCCCGAAGGCGCCGAAGCGGGAACAAGGCGACTCGCTGCTCGCGAGCTTGCAAGCGAGCTTGAAAGGGCGGCGCAAGGAGGCGAGCCATGGCCGAAGAGCGTGAAGCGGCACCGAATCCACGCGCGTTCTGGAGCGGCACGCTGACATTCGGCCTCGTCAGCGTGCCCGTGGATCTTTATCCCGCCGTGCGGTCGCGCCGCATCGGGCTGCGCACTCTCGGCCCCGCGCAACAGCCGCTCGTGCGCCGCTATTTCTGCTCCGCCGACGGCAAAGCGCTCGAGCCCGACGACATCGTGCGCGGCTACGAGAACGACGACGGCAGCTTCACGATCGTTGCCGACGAGGAGCTGGCCGCGCTTGCGCCGCGCAAGTCTCGCGACATTGACTTGCGCCGGTTCGTGAAGCGCGAGGAGATTCCGCGGCAGCTGCTCGAGCGGCCCTACGTGCTGGCGCCGGCCGGCGAGTCTACGAAGGCGTACCACTTGCTCGCCGAGACGATGCAACGCGCCGGCAAAGCGGGCATCGCGACGTTCGTCATGCGCGGCAAGGAATACCTGGCGGCGATCTTTGCCGAAGCCGGCTCGCTGCGCGCCGTGACGATGCGCTTCGCCGCGGAGCTGCGCACGCCGGACGACGTGGGTCTACCGCACCCGGCCCGGCCGTCGGCGGAGCGACGCCAAGAGATGGAGCGCGCGCTTGCCGAGCTGACCGAGGACGAGCTCGACTTGAAACTGCTCGACGACGAATACGCGCGCATGCTGCTCGAGCTCGCCGAGGCGAAGCGCGACGCCGGCCGCGACATCGTCGAGATCGAGGAGGCGCCGGCCGACGACGAGCCCGAGTCAGCCGACATCATCGACATCATGGCCGTGCTCAAAGAGCGCATGGGCGGCGCGCAACGCAAGCCGCCACGCGCGCAACCGGAGCGCCGCGGCGGAGCGGCCGGCATCGCGCGCTCAAGGCGGCGACGCGCTCGCAGCCATGAGCAAGAAGGAGCTCTACGAGCAGGCCAAGAAAGTAGGCGTGCCCGGTCGAAGCGGCATGTCGCGCGAAGAGCTCATCGCAGCGCTGCGCAAAGCCGGCTAAGCCGGCGCCCGGCGCCGTCAGTCGAGCAGCGGACGCCGCGCGGCTTCGAATCCTTGCCACGGATCGCGCCGGCGCGCGCGGATCAGCTTCGGCACCTCGAGCAGGCCGAACCGAGGTGCCTGCGGCGCATCGGGCGCAAGCTCGTCCCACTCGATCGGCAATGCGACGGGAGCGCCGGCGCGCGCCCGCGGCGAGTACGCGCCGATCGCGGTCGCCTCGGCGTCGTTGCGCAAGTAGTCGAGGAAGATCTTGCCCGTGCGCTTGATCTTCGACATCGAGGCGAGAAAGCGGCGCGGCTCTTCGCGCACCATCTCGTTGACGAGCGCGCGCGTGAATTTTTTGACGGAGGGCCAGGTCGGGCCGGGGTTCACGGGCACGACCACGTGCAGCCCTTTGCCGCCCGTCAACTTCGCGAACGCGTTGAGCCCCAGGCCTTCGAGCCGCTCCTTGAGGACGAGACTGGCCGCGGCGACCTCGCTCCACGGCACGTCGGGCGCGGGATCGAGATCGAAGACGATGATGTCCGGCTTGTCGATATGCTCGGCGCGCGAGCCCCAGACGTGGAGCTCGAGCACGCCGATCTGCGCGAGCGACACCAACGACGTCGCGTCGTCGATCGCCGCATAGGGATCTTCGCCCTCCTTGACGACGACGCGTGGTACGACGGCGGGAACGGCCGCGCCGACGTGCTTCTGATAGAAGCACTGCGCGCCGTAGCCGTCGGGGCAGCGAAAGAGCGTCAGCGGGCGGTCCTTCAGAAGCGGTAAAGCGACGTCGGCGACGGCGAGCCAATAGTCGGCAAGCTGCCGCTTGGTGATGCCGGGATCGGGGAACAGAATCTTGTCGGGGTGAGTAAGACGCACGCGACGGCTTCCGTCCGCGGGCTTGACGATTCGAGGGGCGGACGTTTTTGCGGGAGGTGCCGAGGTTTCGGCGGGCGGCGCAATCGCGTGCTCCTCGACGACCTCGGCCGCCGTCTTGTCCTCGCGCAGGCCGACGAAGATGGGATGGCGCAACCGGCCGTCGCCGGTCCATTCGGTGTAGGCGATCTCCGCGACGAGGGTCGGCTCGACCCAGTGCACGCCGCGCGCGACGCCGCGCGCCGACGCGCGCTCGACGGGCGGCGTCTTGCGCTCGAGCGGCTGCAATTGTTTGAACAGCGATTTCAGCGCGCGTTCGTCGAAGCCCGTGCCGACCTTGCCGGCGTACTTCAGCGGCGCGTCGGCCCGGTCACGAGTCGCGACGAGCAGCGCGCCGAATGCCGTTCGCGAGCCGCCTGGATCCGTGAAACCGACGACGACGAACTCCTCGCGCTTCAGGCATTTGACCTTGAGCCAGCTGCGGGTGCGCTCTCCCTCGCGGTAGGAATCGCTCGCGCGTTTCGCGACGATGCCTTCGAGGCCGTGCTTGCACGCCGCGGCGAAGAACTTTGCGCCGCTCTGCGTGACATGCTCGCCGTAGCGAATGGCCGCAGGCGCGCTTTCGAGCAAGCGTTCGAGGAGCGCTTTGCGCTCGACCAGCGGTGCGCGCGTGAGGTCCCAGCCCTCGAGATGCAGCAGGTCGAACGCGACGAGCACGATCTGCGAGTTGTCGCCCTTCAGCGCGTTCTGCAAGCGCTGGAAGCTCGTGACGCCGCGCGAGTCATAGACGACTGCTTCGCCGTCGACGACTGCTGCGCGGCACGGCAGTGAGCGCATCGCCTCGGCGATGTTCTTGAACTCGCTCGTCCAGTCATTACCGCGCCGCGTGAGCACCGAGACCTCGCCGTCGTCGTAGCGCGCGAGCACGCGATAGCCGTCGAGCTTCGGTTCGAACAGCCAGTCCGGCCCTTCAGGCGGTTTTGTCACGGGCGTCGCGAGCTGCGGCGCGGGCTTGCGGGGCACCGCCGCGCGCCGTGCACCGGTCAGGACGCTCGGATCCGGGGGCATGGTCCGCTTGCGGCGGGCACGCGGCACCGCGGCCTTGCGTGCGGTCGGCTTGTCAGTGCGCTTCAGCAGCAGCCAGTTGTCCTTACCGGGCTTGCGCTTCCCGCGCTCGGCCATGCGCACGAGCGTGAAGCGGCCCTTGAGCCGGCGGCCTTCGAGCTCGAAGTCGAGCTTGCCGTCCTTGAGCCCTTCGTCGGCATCGCCGAGCGGCGTCCAGTGGCCCTGGTCCCAAATCACGACGCTGCCGGCGCCGTACTGGCCTTCGGGAATCTCGCCTTCGAAGCCGCCGTAGTCGATCGGATGATCCTCCGTCTGCACGGCGAGCCGCCGGTCCTTCGGGTTCAGGCTCGGCTCTTTCGGCACGGCCCAGCTCTTCAGCACGCCGTCGTGCTCGAGCCTGAAATCGTAATGCAGCCGCGTCGCGTCATGTTTCTGCACGACGTACTGCAGCGCGCCGTCGTCGGCGACGCTTCGGGCGCCGCTCGGCTCAGGCGTTCGGGCGAAGTCGCGCTTGCCGCGGTAACGGGCGAGCTTGCGGCTCGAAGCGGTCGTCGTCTTCTTCATGGTTCAGGCCCTCGACCTTGGCCGCGAGACTCATCGCGTCGTACGGCGCGTGGACTTTGATGTCGTTGTCGAAGTAAACGTAGACGTCGCGCCGTTTCGCGCGACGCGGTGGGGGCGCAACGAGCTTGGCCGCCGGCGGCTCGCGCCCGTCCCGCCACGCGCATATGCGCGCCGCCCAGCGCTCGAGCGCCGCATCCGTGTAGCCGCTCTCGTAGAGCTTGACGTCGCCGTGCAACCGCACGTAAACGAAATCCGCCGTCACGTCCTCGAGGAACGGCCAGCGGCCGGCGGTATCGGCGACGACGAGCGACACGTTGTGCTTGCGTAGCAGCTCGACGAGCTTCGGCGTCGCGAAGCTCGGATGCCTCACCTCGAGCGCGTGGCGCAGCTTGCGGTCGTTGGGTGCGCGCAGGTACGCGCGGCCCTTGACGCGCTTGTCGTGGCGCCGCGCCAGCTTCGCGGCTTCCTTCATCGTGCGCGGCAGAAGCTCGAGGAACGCCGTGAGCCGCTCCTCGTCGAGCGGCAGCGACGGCGGCAGCTGCCAGAGCATCGGCCCGAGCTTGTGCTCGAGCACGAGCAGGCCCGACGCGAAGAAATTCGCGAGTGCCGTTTCGACTCCGCGCAGGCGCAGCATGTGCGTGATGTAGCGCGACCCTTTGACGGCGAACACGAAGTCGCGAGGCACCTGCTCGCACCACGTAGCGTAGTACTCGGGCCGCTGCAGCGAGTAGAAGCTGCCGTTGAGCTCGATTGTCGGGAAGCGCTCGGCTGCAAACCGAAGCTCGTCGCGCTGGGGCAAGCCCGGCGGGTAGAACTCGCCGCGCCACGGTGTGTAGCGCCAGCCCGAGATGCCGATCCATGCTCGCGTTGCCATCGAGAACGCGATGCAAACCATGTGCCAGTGAACGGGGTTCATGCGACCATGGCATGCTCCTTGCTCCTGGACGACGATGGACGAATCGCACGCCGAGCAGCGCTTGCTCGAGCCCACGCTCCCAGGCCGCGTGTTGCTGCTCGGTGCCGCCGGCTTGATCGGCAGCGCCGTGCTCGCGCGCTTCGTCACGGAGCGCGTCTCCGTGCGAGCCGTCACGCGCCGCGCCACCAAGGAGAATCTCGCCGGAGTCGAATGGCGCGTGCTCGATCTCGCGCGCCTCGTCGCGCCCGAGGACTGGCTGCCGCACCTCGACGGCGTCGAGGCCGTCGTGAATTGCGCCGGCGTGCTGCAGGGCGGGGACGGTGTTCGCGCCGTGCATGTCGACAGCGCGCGTGCCTTGTACGCGGCGTGCGAGCGGGCCGGCGTGCGCCGCGTCGTGCATCTCTCTGCGATCGGCGTCGAGCGCGGAGCCTTGAGCGAGTTCTCAGCGACGAAACGTGCGGGCGAGGAAGCGTTGATGGCCACGGCGCTCGACTGGGTCGTCCTGCGCCCCTCTGTCGTCGTCGGCCGCGCCGCGTACGGCGGCAGCGCGCTTTTTCGCGGCCTCGCGGCGTTGCCGATCGCGCTGGCTTTGCCCGATACGGGGCCGATACAAGTCGTGCAGCTCGACGAGCTCGTCGCGACGATCGTGGCGCTGTCGCGACCCGGGGCGCCCGCGCGCATCGCGCTCGACGTCGCAGGCCCCGAGCGGCTTGCGCTGCCCACGGTCGTCGCCATGTTTCGCCGTTGGCTGCGGCTTGCTCCCGCGCCGCAATGGCGCGTGCCGCGCTGGCTCGCTGCGATCGGTTATGCGCTCGGCGATTTCGTGCGCCTGCTCGGCTGGCGTTCTCCGATCGGCAGCGTCGCGCGCCGCGAGTTGACGCGCGGCGCCGTCGGCGATTCCACGGCGTGGCGGCAGATCATGGCGGCGGAGCCCACGCCGCTCGCCGTGGCGTTGGCGCGCGAGCCCGCATCGGTGCAGGAGCGTTGGTTCGCGCGATTGTATTTCTTGAAGGCTCTCGTGTTCGCCGTGCTCGCGTTGTTCTGGATCGGCACGGGCGTGATCTCGCTCGGACCGGGTTGGGAAGAGGGCTTGTCCTACCTACGCGAAGGCGGAACTCCAGAAGGGCTCGCGAGCGCCGGCGTCATCGCCGGCGCGCTCGCCGATATTGCGATCGGCGTCGGCATCGCGATCCGCCGCACGGCGCGCGGCGCGCTGTGGGCTGCCATCGCGATCTCGCTGTTCTATATGATCGCGGGATCGTTCGTGCTGCCGCGGTTGTGGCTCGACCCCGTCGGACCGATGCTGAAGATCTGGCCGATCATTGCTCTGAACCTCGTCGCGCTCGCCATCGTCGACGATCGCTGAGCGCCATGACGTTGTACTACTTGCTGCTGCAGTACGTGCACATCATCGGCGCGGCCGTGCTGCTCGGCACGGGCGCCGGCATCGCGTTCTTCATGCTGAGGGCGCATTTGACGCGCGACGTCTTCGTCATTGCCGGCGTCGCGCGCATCGTCGTGACGGCGGACTTCGTGTTCACGGCGACGGCTGTCGTCGTGCAGCCCGTGACGGGCTATTTGCTCGCGCGGTTCATGGGCTACCCGATCTTCGACGGTTGGATCGCGCTGTCACTGATTCTCTACGGCGTCACGGGGGCGTTCTGGATACCCGTCGTGTTCATGCAGATCCGCATGCGCAATCTCGCAGAAGCCGCCGTGCGATCGGGTACCGTGCTGCCGGCCGCGTATCATCGCCTTTTCTGGGCGTGGTTCGCGTTCGGCTTCCCGGCGTTTGCGGCCGTGCTCGCCATCTTATGGCTGATGACGAGCCGGCCGATATTCTCGTTGTTCTGAGGTTTACGCCTCGGCGTCCATGAGCTTTTGCACGAGGCCCGGCGGCACTTCGGAGTAGTGATCGAACTCCATCGTAAAAGTGCCGCGGCCGCTCGTCGCCGAGCGCAGGAAGTTGATGTAGCCGAACATCTCGGACAGCGGCACGAAGCCCACGACCGTGGCCTGGTTACCCTTCTGGCCTTGGTCCAAGATTTGACCGCGCCGGCGGTTGACGTCGCCGATGATCGTGCCCAAGTACTCGCCTTCGGTCACGACTTCGATCTTCATGATCGGCTCGAGCAATTTTGGCCGGCTCGTCTTGTGAGCCTCGCGGAATGCCGCGCGGCCCGCGATCTCGAACGCCAGCGCGGACGAGTCGACGTCGTGGTACTTGCCGTCGATCAAGCGCGCCTTGAAGTCGACGACCTCGTAGCCGGCAACCTGGCCGCGCTTGCACTCGGTGACGACGGCGTGCTCGACGCTCGGAATGAACTCACGCGGAATTCGGCCGCCGACGACCTCGTCGGAGAACTCGACGCCCGTGCCCGCGGGCTGCGGCTCGAAGATCATTTTCACTTCGGCGTACTGACCGCTACCGCCGGACTGCTTCTTATGCGTGTACACGAGCTCGACGGGCATGCCGAAGGCTTCACGGAAGCTGACGCGCGGCCGGCCCATGTTCGCCTCGACGCCGAGCTCGGTGCGCATGCGGTCGATCGTGACCTCGAGGTGCAGCTCGCCCATGCCTTTGAGCACGGTCTGGCCCGTTTCCTGATCGACTTGCAGCCGCAACGACGGATCGGCCTTGACCATCTTGTAGAGCGCCGTCGACATCTTGTCGACGTCGGCGCGCGTCTTCGGCTCGACCGAGACGCTGATGACCGGGTCCGGGAAGCGCATGCGCTCGAGCAGCGCCGGATGGTCGGGATCCGAGAGTGAGTCGCCGGTCTCGGTTTCCTTCATCGAGACGAACGCGCAAATGTCGCCCGCGCGCGCCTCTTCGATGTCTTTCGTCGCGGCGGCTTGCACCTCGACGATGCGGCCGATGCGCTCTTTCCTGTCGCGCGTCACGTTCAGCAGCGTGTCGCTTTTCTTGATGACGCCGGAATAGACGCGAACAAACGTCAGTGTGCCGAACTGATCGTTGATTACCTTGAACGCGAGCGCGCGCGCCGGCGCGTCGTCTTTGACTTCTTGCTCGCCGATGACTTTACCGTCCGGGTCGACCATGCCGATGCCGCCGTTCTCGCCGGGGTAGGGCAGATAGTCGATGACGGCGTCGAGCAATTGCTGCACGCCCTTATTCTTGAACGACGAGCCGCAGAAAATCGGTACGAACTCCCCGGTGACCGTGCCTTTGCGGATGCACTGCTTGAGCACCGCGGGATCGAACTTGCCGTTCTCCACGAACTCCATGAACGCGTCCTCGTCGAGCGCGAGCGCGTGCTCGAGCAGCTCTTTGCGCAGCTCCGGGATCCGCTTGATCCACGAGTTGTCGCCGGCCGATGCGAACGTGAATCGGCCGGGGAGTTGATCGAGGGGAACGGTCTCCCAGGTGCTGTCCTTGTCGTCGGACTGCCAGATGTAAGCGACGTTGGCGACGAGGTCGGCCATGCCGGTGAACTCGTCGTAGCTGCCGAGCGGCACGTGGCAGACCACGGCTTTCGGGCTCAACCGCTCTTTGATGCCTTTCACGCAGTGCGTGAAGTTGGCGCCCATGCGGTCCATCTTGTTGACGTAGCACATGCGCGGCACGTTGTACTGGTTCGCGAGCCGCCAGTTCGTCTCGGTCTGCGGCTCGACGCCGGCCACGCCGTCGAACACGACGACGGCGCCGTCCAACACGCGCAGGCTGCGATTCACCTCGATCGTGAAGTCGACGTGCCCCGGCGTGTCGATGAGATTGATTTGGTAGCCCTTCCACTCGCACGAGACCGCGGCGCTCTGGATCGTGATGCCGCGCTTGCGCTCCTGCTCGAGGTAGTCCGTCGTCGTGCTGGCCTTGCCGTCCTTGGTGTCGTGGACCTCGATGATCTGGTGCTTCTTGCCCGTGTAATAGAGCACACGCTCGGTGGTCGTGGTCTTGCCCGCATCGATATGGGCGATAATGCCGATGTTGCGGTAGAGCTTGAGAGGCTTTTGCCTGGCCATAATCTAGTTGTCTCGTTCAAAATACGGGAAGCCGGCGGCGTTAACCGATCGCCGGGGTAGCACCAATCGAGAGTTGCCGCGATCTAAGGGACTTGAAGGGCCAGAAGGCCCGGCCTTCCAGCGGGGCGCCACTCTACCCCAACAGGGGGTTATGGGCCAAGCCGAAGGCGTTTTTTTCGAGGTTCGAACGTCGCTTATGAAAAGCAGAGGTATGTGGTTTTCGCCGCTCGTCGCGGCCGTGCTCGTCGCGGGCTGCCAGCCGTCCGACGAGCAGCTCGCGGCGCGTTACGAGGGCGTCGTCGGCAGCTATTGCCTCGACTGCCATGACGCCGCGGGACGCGAAGCCGGCCTGTCGCTCGAAGGCGTCGACCTCGACGACGTTGCTGCGCACCCCGAAATGTTCGAGAACGTCGCGCGCAAGCTGCGCGGCCGGCAGATGCCGCCCTCGGGCGGGCCGCGGCCCGACGCAGAGACGTATGACGGCTTCGTGGCATACCTCGAGCGGCGCTTGGACGACGCCGCCCTCGCGGCACCCGAGCCCGGCAAGGCCTCGATCCATCGCTTAAATCGCACCGAGTACGGCAACGCCGTCCGCGATCTGCTGGCGCTCGAAGTCGACGCCTCGGAGTTCTTGCCGGCCGACGACGAAGGCTACGGTTTCGACAACATCGCGGACGTCTTGCGTGTGTCGCCCTCGCTGCTCGAGCAGTATCTCGCGGCGTCGGCGAAGATCGCAGCGCTCGCCGTCGGCGATCCCGACGCGCCCGCAGTCACTTCCGTCTACCGCCCGCCGCAGGACCTCGCGCAAGGCGTGCACATAGAGGGGATGCCGCTCGGCACGCGGGGGGGCGTCAAGATCCGGCACAACTTTCCGCTCGACGCCGAGTATGAGTTCGACGTGTTCTTGGTGCGTAACATCGTCGGCTACATGACGGGGCTCGAGTGGGCGCACGAGCTCGAGATCGCCGTCGACGGCACTCGCGTATTTCTGGCGCAGGTTGGCGGCGAGGCCGACAACTTGATGTCCGACGAGAACATGTCAGCTGCGGCGAACGAGATCGACGCGCGCTTGCGCACGCGCACGTTCGTGACCGCAGGCCCGCACGACGTCACCGTCGCGTTCCTCGAGCGCAGCGCCGCCGAGACGCACGAGCCGCTCGAGCTACACACGCGCAATCTCGATCTTCAGGACATGAACGGCTTGCCAGTCGTCGATTACGTGAACTTGCGAGGGCCATTCAATCCCGTCGGGCCCGGCGATACGCCGTCCCGCGAGCGGATCTTCACGTGTCGCCCTGCCGATGAATCGACGGCGCGCGTGTGCGCGACCGAGATTCTCTCGACGCTGGCGCGGCGCGCCTACCGCCGCCAGCCCACGGAGCAGGACATCGCGACGCTGCTGTCCTTCTACGATACGGGCGCGCCGCGTGACGGCTTCGATGCCGGTATCCAGTCGGCGTTGCGCGTGATCCTCACGAGCCCGAAGTTCCTGTTCCGTGACGAGGCGGATCCTGCCGGCACGGCGCCGGGCTCGCTGTACGCGCTCGACGACGCCTCGCTCGCATCGCGGCTGGCCTTCTTCCTCTGGAGCGCCCCTCCCGACGACGAGCTCCTCGACCTTGCCGTGCAAGGCAAGCTCAGTGAGGAGCGCGTGTTCGAGCAGCAAATCGACCGTATGTTGGCCGACGCGCGCGCCTCGGCGCTCGTCGAGAACTTCGCTGGGCAATGGTTCTATTTGCGCAACCTGCAGAGCGTGACACCGGATGTCGAAGAGTTCCCGAACTTCGACGACAACCTGCGGCAGGCCATGCGGCGCGAGACCGAGCTGCTGTTCGAGCATCTGATGCGTGAGGACTCGAGCGTCACGGAGCTCCTGACCGCCGACTACACGTTCGTCAACGAGCGGCTCGCACAGCATTACGGCATCCCGAGCATCTATGGCAGCCACTTCCGTCAGGTGCCCGTCGCCGACGAGGCACGCCGCGGCCTTCTCGGCCACGCGAGCATTCTGACGGTCACGTCGTATCCGAATCGCACGTCGCCCGTGCTGCGCGGCAAGTGGGTGCTCGAGAACGTGCTCGGCACGCCGCCGCCGCCGCCGTTGCCCGACGTGCCCGCGCTCGAGGACAACGAGGCCGGCAAGGTTGCTCGTACGCTGCGCGAGCGGCTCGAGGAGCACCGCGCGAATCCGGTCTGCGCGACGTGCCACGACGTCATGGACCCGATCGGGCTCGGGCTCGAGAACTTCGACGCCGTCGGCAAGTGGCGCACGCGCGAGCCGGGCGGTGAGATCGATTCGCACGGCCAGCTCGCGGACGGCACGCCGATCAGCGGCGTGGCCGAGCTGCGCGCAGCGCTGACGGCGGATCCCGAGCAATTCGCGCGCGTGTTCACGGCGAAGCTGCTGACGTACGCGCTCGGGCGTGGGCTCGAGGCGTACGACATGCCGACGGTGCGCCGCATCGTCCGCGAGGCCGAGGGCGATGACTATCGCTTCTCGGCGCTCGTCAAAGGCATCGCGAACAGCGTGCCGTTCCGCATGCGCCGCGCGCAAGCGCCCGACGCGCCGCCGCAGCCGACCGTCGCGCGCACCGAGTAGCGCGAAGACGTGAGCGCGCGGCGCGCTTCAGTTTTCATTGCGGCAGTCGTAACGGCGAATCGTATCGCCGTACGCGAACCACGAATTGCGGACGATCGCCGGCGCTTCGAAGGTTGCCGGGTCAGTGACGGTAATCTCGACGTCGAGCCGTGTTTGATCCGCTGTCAGCGTGTACCGCTCTTCGACTCGTACGTTCTCGCTGAGCGGGGTACCGATCTGGTCAAAGTAGGGCCAGTTGATCAGCGTCGTCTCGATCACTAGCGCGCCGTCGCGCCATTCGCCCGTCGAGTAGCCGAGCACCGAGTGAGGTGCGCCCGCCGGCGGCGTCCTGCGATCCATATGCACGATTCGCTCGGTGTCGTACAGCTCTGCTCGCACGAGAATTTCGCCGCCTCGATCGACGAACTCGTATGGGAAAAGCGTGATCATGATCCGCGGCATGCCTTCCGGTCCGCAGCGCTCGGCGGCGGCCAGCATATCGAACGACTTGCGCGCGGCGATCGCAGTTTCCGTATAGGGCAGCGATGCGAGCGAGGCTTGGTTCGGCCTCCATACCCTGAAGATGCCGCGATTCTGTTCCTTGGCATCGACGAGCTGGGGTTTTGCCGTGATCCATTTGTCTGCACTTACGAAGTGCGGGTCCGTGTTCGGCCAGAGCGGTGCTTCCCGGCCGTCGGGTAGCAACATGTTGGTGACAAGCAATGCCGCAGTGTCGTGCGGCGATGAGCGCCCGAATACTTGCACACGGTCTCCGAGGCGAAATAGGTCGCGCGTCACGCCGTCCTTCTCTCGCAGGAAGATCGAGCTGCTCTCGAGCCGCCAGGTCTTTTCGGCGCCTTCACTACCGATCGTCCGCAACGCGAAGCGGATGTGCGGGTTTTGCCACTTGATTTCCGTAATCTCGCCGGCGAGCTCGATCTTGTCGCTCGAGTAGTACGCGACGGAGTGGTGCGCCAGGACGATGGAGGGAGTCAGAAGCGCGAGGCCAATAAGCCACCTATGGAGCGCTGAGCTCATGTCAATTCTCCGCGCGCGAATCGCACGCGCGCTCATCTCGCGATTTTTTGAAGCGTAACACGGCGATGGACTGACGATTACCGTGACGGCAGACGGCGAACCTTGGTCGCATCGAGAAGGGATTCGATTCCGCCCGATGTCGCCGGATGTCACCCGATGTGGCGTACGAACCTGGCATAGGAGATGCAGCGTCGCATGAACGACGCTCGCAGCGTCGCAGCATCAGGAGTCACCATGAATCGTTTCTTCCATCGGTTTGCGCAAGGAACAGCGGCCCTCATGGGATCGCATTGGGCATTCAGCGCGGCGGCGGCGGCGTGTCTGGTATGGGCGCTGACGGGCCCTGCCTTCGACTACTCGAATACTTGGCAGCTCGTCATCAACACCGCCACGACCATGCTGACGTTCCTGGCTGTGTTCCTGATCCAGAACACGCAGAACCGCAATGGATTAGCCGTGCAGCTCAAGCTCGACGAGCTTCTGCGTGCAGTCGAAACGGCTCGCACCGGGCTCGTCGACCTCGAGGACTCGACGGACGAAGAAATGGAGAAACTCCGCCGCGAATTTCAGACCCTACGCAAAAGCGAGAGGACGGACGCTAAGGCGTAGACCCCGCGAGCGCGTTAGAGTTGCTCGTGCAGCAAATAGGCGAAGCGGTCGTACGCACGCGCGAACATGGGCCGCCGTCGCCATTGCTCGAGCTTGAGCTCGTGGCAGCGACGTAGGTCTTCGTTGAATGCCGCCTTGAGCTGCGCCGCGATGCCGGCATCGAGGATGCCGACTCCGATCTCTTCGTTGAGCGCGAGCGAGCGCGCATCGAAGTTGGTGGATCCGACGTGCGACCAGATCTCGTCGACGACGACGATCTTCTGGTGCAGCAGCGTTGGCTCGAACTCGTAGAGCCGCACGCCGGCTTCGAGCAGCGCGGCGTACAGGCTGCAGCCGGCGCGCCGCACGAACGGGCTATCCGTGTGCTTGCCGGGGACCATCAGGTGCACCCTGACGCCGCGGCGCACCATCATGGCGAACAGCTCGACGACGCCGTCGTTCGGCGCGAAGTAAGGGTTTTGGATTAGCACCTCGCGCCGCGCCGTGGCGATCGCGATGGTGTAGAGCATCGCGACCGACGAGACGGCGTCGCCCGACGCGCTGCTGACGACGTGCGCCGAAATGTCTCCGCTTGGCTCGAGCACCGGGAAACACTCTGCCATCACCGGCAGCGAGTGCGTCTCCTCGACCCAATTCTGCGCGAACACCGTTTGCAGTCCGTGCACGACGGGGCCTTCGAGGCGCACGCCCGTATCGCGGAAATGCTTCTGGTCCTCGGCGTCACCGAGCCACTCGTCGGCGACGCCGTGCCCGAACGCGTAGCCGATACGGCCGTCGACGACGAGCAGCTTGCGGTGTGTGCGATGATTAAACCTGCCGATATTCCACCAGTGCGGCTTGCAGTAGCTCGACACTTTCGCGCCGCTGCGCTTCAACCGCTCGAGCTCCCGCTCGCTGGCGTTCATGGCCCCCAGCGAATCGGTCAGCACGCGTACGCTGACGCCCGTGCGTGCACGCTCGGTGAGAGCGTCGACGAATAGCCTCTCGACCTCGCCCTCGCTCCATACGAACGTCTCGAGATGCACGCTGTGCTTCGCCGCGGCAATGTCCGCGAGCATTGCGGGAAAAATCGCCCCGTTTTGGAATACCGTCGCACTGTTGCCTTCATGGACGGCGCTTTCCGTCAGTCCCGCGATCATCGGTAGCGCGTCCTCGATTTTCGGGTACTCGTCGGGGCGGAGCTCCAAGTACGGTGTGCCGCGAGCCCGAGTCAGCAAGAAGATCAACCCGCACACGAGCGCGGTGCCGACCGAGGAAATCAGGACCCACGCGATCGTCGACATGGAAGCGTACCTTTTGCGCAGCAACGCGGCGGGGAAACGAGTGCCAAGCGATGCTGCAATAAGCGGGCCAGCGCGGCTTCCACGAGAAGGGGATTGCGCTGCGCCGGCGGCGCAAAAAAGCGGCGCGGTACCGACCGGTACCGCGCCGCGCTGAACGAGGCGAGCTACTCGGCGGCGGCGGGCGCCGCGGGACCAAGCGGGGGCAGCGAGCGCAAGTACGCGACGACCGCGTCGAGATCGCTGGGCTCCATCTTCTTGTAGAGCCAATACGGCATGAACGGCAGCAACGTGCGTCCGTCGCGGCTGATGCCATCCGTGATCGCACGCTTGATCTCGGCATCGGTCCAGCTACCCAAGCCGGCCTCCGGATGCGACGTGATGTTCGCGGAGACCGCAGCCCAGTCGTAGATGAAGGGCCGCGAGTAGACGTTGCCGCCGCGGCCGAGCTGCGCCATGTCGATCTGCCCCATGACGTACGTCGTGTGGCAGTCCATGCAATGGCCGACGGGGCCCGCGAGGTACTCACCGTACTTCACGACGTCGGTCTTCGGCACGTCGGGTACGCTCGTGACGATTGGGCCGAAGATGTTAGCCGGCGGGCCGTTTGGTCCCATCGAGAACGTGCTCGGCGGAACCTCGTTGCGCACCGCCGGAACCGACATGATGTACTTCGCGATCGCACGGACGTCCGTGTCCGACATCCGCTTGTACCAGCCGAACGACATCGGCGGGCCCATGAACGTGCCGTCGGGCCTACGCGCGTTGCGGATCGCGTCGACGATTTGGTCTTCCGTCCACGAGCCGATGCCGGTCTCCATGTCGGGCGTGATGTTCTGCGCATACGCCTTGAAGACGGGCTCCTCGATGACGAACGCGCCGGCGAGGTTCTTGCTGTTGTCCGGCGTGCCGTCGGGTAGCCGTGGCGTGTGGCAGTTGCCGCAGCCGGCGATCGTCTCGACGAGATAGCGGCCGTGCTCGAGCGGATCCGTGCTGTCGCGCATCGTTGCCGTGGCGGCGGTCGCCGGCGGAGGCGCGGCGGGCGCCGGTGCCGCGGCGGGCGCGGGTGGCGGGGGCGGCGGCACCGGCTCTTCCTCGCGGGCACAACCCGCGGCTCCTAAAAGCATGACGAATGCAGCCCAATTCGCGAGCGTCGGGCGCGCTTCCCGTTGGCCAGTTCTCACCTCTAATTCTCCCCAGTGATAGACGCAGGACTGGCGCCAAGCATACGAAAAAACCGGCGCCGTTCGGAAGAATTTCCAGGCTGCGCTGATCGCCTTGGTGAGCGCAACGAGGCCCTGAGGCCCGCCGCTGGCACGGCGTCGCTTGCGCCGCGGCCGGCGCGAATCCGAGCGCGTTATTCTTTCCTCAAAGAAAACCATAGCTTAAGCGTGTTTATTAACGGTTAAGGATCGGCTAAGTTGAGCCTCTACACCTACCTACGAACATTCAGAGTGGCGGCGGAAGCGGAAGTCTTGAGGCAAGAAGCGGCGAGCGTCGTGCGAAGCGGCGCGCTCGGGCGCTCTCGATCGTACGCGCGGCTGCTCGAATTCCTCGTCGAGTGCTCCGGCAGCGGCCGCACGCCGAAAGAGCTCGAGATCGCGATGGAGGTCTTCGGCCGCGGCGCCGACTTCGATCCGAGCCAAGATTCGATGGTGCGCGTGTACGCGCACAACTTACGGCAGAAGCTCGAGCAGTACTACGCGACGGCGGGACGCGACCAGCCGCGGCAGCTCGTGCTCGCGCGCGGCGAATACCGAATCGCGTTGGCCGAGTCGAACGAGCCCGCCGCGCCCGACGATGCAGCGGCGGCGGGTTCTGTGGAGCAGCCCGCTACCGTCAAGCAGCCGGAGTCGGCAGCAGCGCCGCGCCCGCGTTGGCACCTCGCGGCCGCGGCGACAGCGCTCCTCGCGGTTGGGGTAGCTCTCGGCGCGAGTATCGCGTTGCAACGCGCGCCGGCTGCACCGGCTGCGGCGGTCGTCGCGAAGTCGCGGCTCTGGGCGGGCCTGCTCGACGACGACTTGCCGATTCTCGTCGTCGTCGGCGACTACTACATCTATGGCGAGCTCGACGAACGCGGCGACGTCAAACGCCTGGTGCGCGATTTCAGCGTCGGCTCGAGCAAGGAGCTCGACGAGCTCATGATGAACGATACGTCGCTGTTGGCGCGTTACATGGACCTCGATCTCACGTACTTGCCGACAGGCAGCGCCTTCGCGCTGCTTGATCTCTTGCGCGTGCTGTACACGTCCGAGAAGCCCGTGCGAGTGGTATCGATGTCGGAGATGAACGAAGCGGATCTCAAGTCGAGCCATGTCGTCTACGTTGGCTACTTGAGCGCGCTCGACAAGCTCGAAGACTTCGTTTTCGCGTCATCGACGCTCGCGATCGGTTACACGTATGACGAGCTGCGGAACATGGATACCGGCGAGCTCTACACGAGCGAAGCCGGCATGCCGGAGGCCAACCGCAATTACCGCGACTACGCGTTCATCTCGACGTTCCCGGGCCCCGGCGGCAACCAGCTGATGATCGTCAGCGGCACGCGGGACGCCGGGCTCATGCAAGCGGCCCACGCGCTCGCCGACCCGATGTTCGTCGCCAGCATGGAGCAGGCGCGGCCCGATTCGAGCAACGCGCAGCCGCCGTCATTCGAGATGCTCTACGAGGTCACGGGCTACGGCCGTACGAACCTCGATGCGATGCTCGTGCACACGGCAGCGTTGAATTACCAGGAGATCTGGGGCGGCGTCTTCCGCCCACAGCCGCCTCATTGATCCACGGCAGACGGCCGGGATTTGCGTCCTGCAATCCCGGCACTCCCGCCATCCCTGGCGGTCGGCAGCGCCACCTCGGCCAGCATGCAGCGCACGCTGCCGCCGCCGATCCGCTCGATCGTAGCGATGTCGGCCGTCACGAGCGCGCCATGCCGTTCGAGCGCCCGGCGAGTCGGCGCCGCCAGCGAGCGGAGCGCCGCGGCCGATAGCGCGATCACCGGACCGCCGGCGCCGTCGAGCTCGAGCATATTGGCGGCGAAGCTTTCGAGCTCCGCTGGCGAGAGGTCGATGACCTCGCGCTGCGACGCTTCGAGGCGCGCGACGACGGCTCGCCGCTCGTCGGAGCTCGCGATCGCGGCCGTGCAGAGCGCGGCGAAGCGCGTGCCGAGCGAGAGCACGACGTTCGTGTGGTAGATCGGCCGGCCGACGCCGTCGACGGCCGTGAACGGCACGACCTCGTAGCGCAGGGCTTGCGCGAATTCCGCGAGCGCCAGCGCACCCGTTCGTGGCGAGAAGCACGCGTACGCCACGCGCCGTGTTCGATCGAGCACGAGGCTACCGGTCCCTTCGAGATACTCCCCGCGGGCTTCGAGGCCCGTGAGGTCGACGACGCGCTCGATCGCGTACCCGAACGCCTCGAGCGCCGCGAGAATGTCGCGCCGCCGCTCGAGTCTGCGGCTCGGGGCCAGCATCGGATAGAGCACGGCGGTGCCATCGACGTGCAAGCTCAGCCAGTTGTTCGGAAACACCTCGTCTGGCAGCGCCGCCCCGCGCTGGCCCGCGAACTGGTGCACACGCACGCCGGCGTGCACTAGCGCAAGGGCCAAAGCGTCGAACTCGTGCTGCGCGTGCAAAGCCGCATCACGCAGATCCGGCGCCGCGCGCTGGAAGTAGTTCGAGCCGGCCGTCTCGGCATTGCTGCCGAAGTGGGCGGGCCGGACCATCAGCACGGCGCGGGCCGTCTGTAGTTCCAGGGGCGGCTCCGGCGGCGGCACAGCTCGCGTCACTCGCAGCGGGCCGTCGGCTCTGCAGCTCCTGCCGCGGCGCGCTCGAGCTCGGCGACTGTGTCGAGCACGGCGCCGCGAAGCTCGTCGCCGGGCGAAAGCGCGGCCAGCGCTGCACGCGCTTCGGCGAGCGCGTCCGCTGCGCAGCCGCGCTCGGCGAGGACGTTCGCGAGGTTGTTGCGCGCGGCCGCGTGCTGCGGCGCGGCAGCGAGCAGTTGCCGATAGAGCGTCGTCGCGCCACCGAGATCGCCGGCCGCGTGACGTTGGCCGGCGGCGGCGAACAGCACGAGCTCGTCGCCAGGCCAGCGCTCGAGCGCCGCTCGATAGCTGCGCTCGGCGGCGGCAGCGCCGAGCAGCGGCTCCGCGCCGGCGAGCGCGCGGACGTAGGCGCCGGACTTCGCGGTCGCGGGCAATTCGCCGGGCGGCAAGGCGACGAACGCCCAATTCGCCCCGCGCTGCCACGAGCGCAAGAACCGCGGACCCTGCTCGATGCGCCGCTGCTCAGTGCCGGAGCGCAGGATGACGTCGCCGCCATCGAAGCCGACGACGACAGCGTAGTGCCACACGGGCACGCGGTCCAAGCCCAAGTTCTGCAGCACGAGCACCGGTCGCTGCGCCGCGAGCTCGGCGCCGAGGGCCTCCGCCTCGGGCTCGATGACGTACGGGATGAAGCCGTGGCGCCTCGTCGCGCCGAGCAGCTCGGGTTGCAGGCTGCCGCGCAAACCCGGGGCGTAGACGTCGCGCACGAGACTGTCGGCGTCGACGTCAGCGCCGGCGTGCCGAAGGACTGTCGCAAGGGCCGCCGGGCCGCATTGATAGTCAGACTGCGGAAAGAACGGGACGGCCGTCAGCTCGACGGCCGGAGCTCCGGGCGGTAGTTGCGGACCGGCTGCGCAGCTGCAGAGAGCCAGCGCGGCAAACAGGGCGGCGTTAGATTTTGCTAAAGATGTCAATGACGCCGACGAGCTCGAGGATCAACAGAACGATGAACGTGATGCCGACGACGGCGAGTAGGTCGCCACCGGCCGGCAAGCTCTCGAGCTCCGTCGCGAGCAGCTCGAGCTCCTGATCGGTCAAGGCCGCGATGCGCTGATCGGCCGCGACGGCGTCGACGCCATATTGCTCTAGCTTGCTGCGCACTTCCTCACGGGCGAGCACGGCGTCGATGCGGGCGATCGTCGCTTCGCGGTCGAGCGTCGTCAGATATTGCTCCGTGCTGATGACGCCGCCGTAGGCGGCACTCTGCAACGACGCAGTAACCAACGAAGCCGCGAGCACTACGGCGAGCGAGTTGCGACGGCGACTGTGCATGGACGATCTCCCTGTCCGTTTCGTCGAAAACACTGGCCTGTGTGCCCGGACGACCTAGTCCTCGGTCCACCAGGCGACGAACTCGTCGAAGTCGATGAGCCCGTCGTCGTTCGTGTCGATGTCCTTGAAGCCGATCTCGATCTCCTTACCCGACATGTCGGCCTCGAGCTCGTCGAGCATGGCGGAGAACTCGTCGACCTGGATGCGGCCATCGTTGTCGCGATCGTTGTAGTCGAAAGTTTCGCGCAGCTCGTCGAGCTCTTCTTCATTCGGTCGGTTCGTCGCCATGCAATGCGGCTCCTCGGACAAGTCGAATCAGGCGCCATTGTCGCCTTTTTCCGGGCTCGCCGCTTTGGGCGGTACCGGCGCCGGCTCGTCGCGCTCATCGCCTTCGGTCTGCGGCCGGCCGATGAAGTCGTAGATTACGCCGACCATTGCGTTCAAACCCGTGACGCGCAGCACAAGCGCGGGCGCCGACATTGCTCGACGCGGCTTGCGGAGCTCGCGCACGCGGCGCGCGAGCAGGGCCGCCAGAATGCCGCGTGCCACTCCCGAGATGATGAAGAGATAGAGCAGGTTGCTCAGCGTATCCGACTCGCCGAGCAGCACACCGCGCGGCGGCAGCACGACGACGAGCAGGGCCCCGAGCATAGCGCCGCCGAACACACCCGCTGCCGTGCCTACGTTGTGGAACGCGACGTAGGCTGCGCGGCGTGTCTGCGGCACGAGCTCGTAGAGCAGATTGCCCGCCGATAGCGTAAAGCCCGACCAGGAAAGGCCCGAGAGCGCCTGGAACGCGAGCAGCGCCCAAAAATGGTCCGAAAGCAGCCATAGCGACGGCACGATCGGCAGCGAGATGCTCGTCACGATCAGGATCAGGCGATTGCCGTAGACGTCGGCGATGCGCCCCCAGGTCGTCAGCATCAGGAACTGGCACAGAACGCTCGTCGCCTGGAGCACGGTAAACTCGAAGTAGCTCAGCGTAAGGTCGCGCAACATGTAGACGGTGAAGAACGGCGACGAAATGCCGACGGCCGCGTTCATCAGCGCGAAGTAGACGGAAAACCCGATGGCGCCCGTCGACAGCAAGCTGCGCCACCAATGCTCGATGTGCATGTCGGGCGCCGTCGTCGTGGGCGGCGCCTCGTGCAGGAACGTCAGGTGATAGACCGAGATCGTTCGCGCGACGAACGCAATCAGAAAAATCACGACGAACCCAAGATAGGTTCGTCCCGCCGTGTCGAGCTCGTGGAGGATCAGCCCGCACGCGACGAGGCCCACGAACGTCGCGATCGTCATGAGGCGCGTGCGATGAGCGAAGTAGCGGCCGCGCCGCCGCTCCGAGACGAGGTCGCGCATGATGCTCGTCCACTGCGGGGAAGCGAGGTTGTTGGCGCTGTGATAGAGGACGAGCAAGAGCAACAGCGCCGGAAACGCGTACTCCCCGAGCAGCGCCGGCAACACGATGATCGGCAGCCAGAGCAGCGCCTGCATCGCGCAGCCGAAAAGCACCAGCCGCCGGCGGCCGACATAGTTGCCGAGCCAAGCGGAAAAGATCTGCGCACCCGATGCGAGCAGCGGCGGCAGCGTGCTCAGGATCGCGACTTGCGGCGCCGTCGCGCGCAGGAACAGCGCGAAGGCCGAGAAGTACGTTTCACCGGCACCGACCTGCGCGGAGTACGCCATCCCGTCGCGCACCGAGTGGCGCAGCGCCTTATCGACGACGGGGTCCTTGGAGAATTGGCCGGCAGGCATGGCTGGTACGTGCGACGAGAGCTGCAGCAGTCCCTCGTATCAGTGGCCGACCCGGGCCCGGACGATGGCTGACATCAGCGGCTTAGCCCACTCCGAGACGACCGTCGTGTCCAGGAGAAAGCTCACGGCCCCGTCGGCCGCAGTCGGTCCTTCGAACGCGGAGGCGTGAGTCGAGAGCCGCGCAGCGGCGAAGCTGCGAAAAACTCGGCGAGATTGCCGGTACGCTTGTTTCTGCGCTCCCACTCTTCCGCATCGACCACGACGGCTGCCCGCCGGCCATCCCGCGTGATGACTTGCGGGCCGTGCTTTTTCGCATGCCCGATGACCTCGCTCAACTTTGCCTTGGCTTCTGCAACGGTCCAGAGATCGGTTTCCATCGTGACACCGCAGGATTTAGTCAGGATGGTCATTCTAGTCACGCATGCGCATCCGGCAACGTGACACGCCGCACGACGCGCCCCGGCACATCCGCAAGTCCCTCCGCGGGCCCAACTAGACGCGGCGCTCAAACAACGGTATCCGCAAGGAGCTACAGGACGGCGTGTGGGCGCCGATCAAGATCGGCAGTCGCGAGTGGTTAACCGATCGAGCCGGCGAGCGCGTTGTGTTGTATACCGCGTGGTTGACCGAGAATTCACCGCGGCCGCGGCAGCCAGATAGAGCCCGCCCGCGCGGACGTTAGGCGTCCGAGCGGGCGGTGCGAGCGGTCAGGGGGGGTTACGACGTCGCTCGCTCGACGGCCGGCGCGGGGGGAACAGCGCCGATCGGCGACAGGTGAAAATCGATCTCTGCCTCGGGCATGTCCGTCGGCATGATCACCGTGATCGCGACGTTCGACTCGGGCGCTACCCGGTCGGTGGCCGGCACGGTTGTGTGCCGTTTCGCCGTTACCGTGATCGTGTCGATCGTTTGCTCCTCGGCCGCGGTCGCCCCACCCGCGGTTGCGGCGGCGAACAACATCCCCAGAGTGAAGATTCGCAGCGTATTCATGGCACAACCCCTTGTCATTTGCAGTGGACGACTCGTTGCCGATGGATGACAAGGTAGGGCAGTTCCACCTATAGAAACATGCGGTGCGGCCGAAGAAAGACTTAGCGCAGCCAAAGATTGACCGGGCAATCTCTAGCCTCTTGAGATTCGGGCGCGGCTCACCGGATGCAGCGAACCGAAAGCGCCATCGGCTTCTCGCCGTCGGTCTGCCGATAGAGCGCCGTGTTGCCGCGGCCGAAGTTGTAAAACAGTGCGGTGGCAGGAGCGTCTTCTGAATCGGTCCAGTAGAAGCCGTGGGCGTCCAAATCGTCGTATTGTCCGTCGACGCCGCGTCCGCCGCCGAGTACAGCATCGAACCCCGACCGGCCGCCGCGCAGCAACGCGTGGTAAGCCGCGTTCCCGCGGTCCTGCGCGTCGTCGAAGACGCCCCCAAAGTGACGCGCGAGCTCGCGCCAGTCTCCGTCAGTCGGCAGCCGCCACCTGTCGCCAAACGCCAGACACGCCTGCTGCGCTGCTGCCCACGTGTATAGGCGGCCGTAAAGACGGCAATTGTTGTCGCGATCGGCGTAGCAGTATGAGTCGGCGGCAGCGACGCCCACATTCTCGATCATCCAGAGCTTGCCATCCGGCATTCGGGCGCCAATAGTGCTGCCGCCCGGGCCGTCTTCGAGAGCGGCCGGCGTCGAGCAAGACGCGCCCACGAGCGCGGCTGCGAAAGGCAGCGCAGTCGCCGCAAGCCGTTTTCGTCTGCGGTTCGTCGCGCGCGCCGACCTCGGCGCAACCATCAGGCGGTGCCGCCGTCCTCGAGCAAGCTACGCAGCATCCACGCGTTCTTCTCGTGGACTTGCATGCGTTGCGTCAGAAGATCGCAGGTCGGCTGATCGTTCGCGGCGTCGGCCGCCGTGAACGCAGAGCGCGCCGTCTTGGCGACGGCTTCCTGGCCCGAGACGAGGATCCGGATCATCTCCATGGCGTTCGGCGTGCCCTCGACTTCCTTGATCGAGGCGAGCCGCGAGAACTCCTTGTAGGTGCCCGGCGCCGGCAGGCCGAGCGAGCGGATGCGCTCGGCGATCAAGTCGAGCGCGTTCCACTGTTCCGTATAGTGCTCCATGAACAGCACGTGCAGCGTCTGGAACATCGGGCCCGTCACGTTCCAGTGAAAGTTGTGCGACTGCAGGTACAGTGTGTAGCTGTCGGCCAGCAGATGCGACAACCCGTCGGCGATCACCTCGCGGTCCTTCGCCGAGATGCCGATGTCGATCTTCATGGGTCTGCTGCTGCTCATGGTGTTCTCCCTGGGGCTTACAGTTTACGCTGCGCGCGCAGCCCAACGCTTGAGCTCCTCGTAGCCGCCGATTCGCTGCCCGTTGATGAAGACTTGCGGCACCGACTGCACTCCGGCGATCGCGCCGAGCGCTTTGTTGCGCACCTTGTGCACGAGGGGAATTTCCACGTAGTCGATGCCGCGCTCGTCGAGCAGCGCCTTCGCTTGCGCGCAGTACGTGCAGCCGTCGCGCGTCAAGATAGCCACTTGATCCGGCTTGCGCGCCTTCGGGTTGATGTACGCGAGCATCGTGGCAGCGTCCGACACCTCGAACGGGTCCCCCGGCTTGTTGGGCTCGACGAACATCTTCTCGACGACGCCGTCGCGCACGAGCATCGAGTAGCGCCACGAGCGCTTGCCGAAACCGAGGTCATTTTTGTCGACGAGCTGGCCCATGCCGGCCGTGAACTCGCCGTTGCCGTCGGGCAGGAACTGAACGTTCTCGGCGCCCTGATCCGCGGCCCACTCGTTCATGACGAAGGCATCGTTGACCGAGACGCAGACGATGCTGTCCACGCCGTTGGCGAAGAACGCCGGCGCGAGCTCGCTGTAGCCCGGCACGTGCGTGCTCGAGCACGTCGGAGTGAATGCGCCCGGCAGCGAGAAGACGACGACCGTCTTGCCTTTGAAAATTTCATCGGTCGTGACGTTGCGCCACTCGCCTTTGACGCGGGTGCGAAACGTCACATTGGGAACTCGTTTGCCTTCTTGACTGTGAGCCATGACCATCACCTCCTGTAACCTCGAGTGCCACTCTAGCGGCCGCTTCCCTATGGCCGCCAATACTTTGCTAGTATCCCTCCGATAGCCAAATCCTATCGATCGTCGGATGACCCTGACCGAGCTCAAGTACCTCGTCGCCGTCGCCGACGAGCAGCATTTTGGCCGCGCCGCCGAGCGCTCGTTCGTGAGCCAGCCGAGCCTGTCGGCCGCAATCAAGAACATAGAGCAAGAGCTCGGCGTGCGCGTCTTCGAGCGCAGCAAGCGTGGCGTCGAGCTCACGGAAGTCGGTGCTGAGATCGTCGCGCAAGCGCGGCGCACGCTCGACGAAGCCGCTCGCATCAAAACCGTCGCCAAGCAGGGCAGAGGCCGCCATCGCCTGCGGCTTGGCGTCATTCATACGATCGCGCCGTATCTGCTGCCGCACCTCGTCGTCGCGCTGCGCAAGTCGGCACCCGAGCTGTCGCTCGACATCGAGGAGAACATGACTGCGAATCTCGATAGGCTCCTTCGGTCGGGCGAGCTCGACGCCGCGATACTCGCGCTGCCCTACGAAGCGCCCGGTATCGAGGTAGAGCCGATGTACGACGAGGAGTTCCTCGTCGTCGCTCCGCAGGGTCACCCGCTCGCACGGCGCAAAGCGGTTCCGGCCGGCGAGCTCGACGCAGGTGAGTTGTTGCTGTTGCCAGTCGGGCACTGCCTGCGCGATCAGGTGCTCGGCGCATGCACGGAGTTCTCGAGGGCGCCTCCGCCGGGCCGACACGGCAATTCGCTCGAGACGCTGCGAAGCATGGTGGCCTCGGGCCTCGGCGTCACGGTGTTGCCAAAAACGGCGCTGACCGAACGCTACTCAACGCCGCTCGTGAAAGCCGTGCCGTTCGCGGAGCCGCGGCCGAAGCGGCGCATCGCTGTCGCGTGGCGCAAGAGCGTTACGCGGCCGAACGCGGTGCGCAAGCTCATCGACGCGATGAAGAGTGCGGAGTTGCCGGTCGAGCTACTCGGCGGCGCGCAGTAGCCGCTCGGCACGAGCCGTGAGGCGCCCGTCGCGGCCGGCGAGCGTCATGGCCTTGCGCGCCATCGTCGCCGCTTGCGTTGCGTTGCCCGTTTGCAACTCGAGCTCGCCGAGCTCGAGCCATAGCGCGGCGTTGCTCGGATCGATGCGCAGCGCACGCTCGAGCGAAGCCCGGGCGGCCGGCAGGCTGCCCGCCGCGCGCTGCGCGCGGCTCTGCTCGAGCAATGCGCCGCTCACACCGCTTGAGTCGCTTTGCGGGCGCGCCGTCGGCACGTCGACGCCGCGCTGCGGAGGGTGTGGCTCGACGCGAGGCGAGCTTTGCGTGGCGGGTGGCGGCAGCGGAGTGGGCACGGGCGCGGTCACCGTCTCCTCGACGGGCGGCGAAGTGCGAGGAGCCGCATTCGGCGATGGACGCGACGACGGCGCCGAAAGCGTCGTGCACGCCGCCGCGGCAAAGATCGCACAGGCGAGCAATGCGCCGCGCGCGAGTCTCCGGGGCACGCGCGCGATCATCGATCGCCGCCGTCGAGCCACGAGCGAATGCGCGAGCCGATGCCGGTTTCGCCGTTGCAGCCGAACGCGCGCGGGTAGTAATCGGTCGCCGGGACGGGCACGGCTATGGCGTCGGGGCAACGCGCGGCCATCGGCGCCCCCGTCGCATAGTCGATCCAGGTCTCGTCGACGCCATCGGGCGGCGGTGTGCTGTAAGAATTCGCTTCGAGCGCCGCGAGCACGCGCGCCCAGATCTTGGCTGCGCCCGTGGATCCCGTGAGGCCGATCGGCCGGTTGTCGTCCGCTCCGAGCCACGTCACGATCAAATGGGTATTCGTGAACCCCGCGAACCAGCTGTCGCGCAGGTCGTCGGAAGTGCCGGTCTTGCCCGCGACGACGATGTCGCCCGGCAGTTGCGCTCGCACGGCACGGCCCGTGCCGCGCTCCATGACTTGCACGAGCGCTTGGTTCAGCGCGTAGACGGCACCCGCGTCCGCGGCTTGCGCGATTTCGATCTCGTAGCGTTGTAAGAGCTCGCCGTCCTCACCGACGACGCTGCGCACCGTGCGCAGCGGAACGCGGAAACCGCCGTTCGCGAGGGTGTTGTAGATCTGCGCGACCTCGATCGGCGTCAATGCGAGCGCGCCGAGCAGCATCGACGGATACAGCGTCGGCTTCTCTGCGAGGCCGAGCCGCTGCAGCGTGTCGGCAATCGGCTCCAAGCCGATGTCGAGCCCGAGCCGCACCGTCGCCATGTTGTACGACTCGGCAAGGGCTCGCACGAGCGGCACGAGGCCGTGCGCTTCGTTGTCGAAGTTGCTAGGGGCCCAGGTGTTGCGCCGATCGAGCTCGACGACGATTGGCGCGTCGTCGACGATGCTCGCAAGCGAATAACGGCCGGACTCCAGCGCGGCGAGATAGACGGCCGGCTTGATCAGCGAGCCGATTTGTCTGCGGGCGTCGAGCGCGCGGTTGAATCCCTCGTAGCTTGCGTCGCGGCCCCCGACGAGCGCCTTGACCTCGCCCGTATGCGGGCTCGTCACGACGACGGCGCCTTCGAACTCCGCCGCGTTCTTGCCGAGTGCTTCGATACCTGAGTCGAGCGCGCGCTCGGCCCCAGCCTGCACTGCGGAATCGAGCGTCGAGAGCACGATGAGGCCCGTGCGCTCGAGATCGTCGCGCGCATAGTCGGCCGAGAGCTGCCGGCGCACGAGGCCCAAGAACGCCGAGTACGTGCTTCCGCGCCGGTCGTTGCCGGCCAGGCCGAGCTGTTGCTCGGCCGCATGCTGGACGGCGTCGTTGCTCGCCAGCCCTTCGTCGGTCATGCGCTGCAGCACGAAATTGCGCCGCGCGAGCGCGCGGTCGGCATGGCGGCGCGGGTCGTAATACGTGGGGCCGCGTACCTCGGCCACGAGCAATGCGAGCTCGTGCAGCTCGAGCTCGCCCAGCGGCTTGCCGAAATAAAATTGGCTCGCGAGCCCAAAGCCGTGGATAGCGCGCGCGCCGTCCTGGCCCAGGTAAATCTCATTGACGTATGCGTGCAGCAACTCGCTCTTGCCATAGCGCAGCTCGAGCGCCACCGCCATGAAGGCTTCTCTGATCTTGCGCCACCACGCCGAGAAGCCGCTGCGCGTGTTCGTCAAGAAGTAGCTGCGAACGAGCTGTTGCGTCAGCGTGCTGGCACCTTCGCGAATCTCGCCGGCCGAGACGTTCACGAACAGCGCGCGCATGACGGCGATCGGGTCGACGCCGAAGTGGCTGTCGAAACGCCGGTCCTCGACGGCCTTCAGCGTGTCCGTCAAAAGCGGCGGGATGTCGTCCGGCGCGACGATGAGCCGGTCCTCGCCGTGCGATGCAAACAAGCTGCCGATCAGCAGCGGGTTGAGACGCACGATGGCGGCGCGGGCGCCGCGTGAGTCGCGCAGCGCGGCGATACGGCCGCCAACGAACGTGATCGCGACGAGCTGCTCGGGCTCCGTATCGCCGGCGAACGAGAAACCGCGCGTCGCGATCTCCAAACGGCCCACGCCGACGCGGTACGTGCCGGGCCCGATGAGCCGCGGGTCCTCGCGATAGCCCAAGCGCTTGAGCTCGGCGACCAAGTCGTCGTCCGACAACGCGCGGCCCGTGTAGAGCTCGAGCGGCGCTGCGTAGACCTGGGCGGGGATGTCCCAGCGGCGGCCTTCGAACTCGCTCGTCGCCATCCAGGCGAGGTAACCGCCGTATGCAATGGCAAGCATGAACGCTACGGCGGTGAGCCGAAGCAGCAACCCCCGGATGCGGAAAAGCTTTCCGTCCTTAGAAACGCGGCGCGAGCGGCGGGCCATGGCGGGCACCTTGCATCAGTCGGCGTCCCACATCAAGCGGTGACCCCCGACGCGTGTACTATGACGGCACTGCTCGCAGCGAGAGACGTCGTGACGCATGACCGGCCGCATATAATCAAAGGCAAAGTCACGAGCGCCGAAATCGTCAAACGCGTCGATTTGACGGCTGAACATTTCAAGATCTGGTTGCGCTGCGCCGAGCCGTTCCCGTTCGAGCCGGGGCAATACTGCACGGTCGGCGTAGCCGGCGTCGAGCGCCCGTACTCGATCGCATCGTCGCCGCGCGAGCCGCTGCTAGAGCTCTTCGTCGAGCTCATACCACCGCCGATCGGCCACCTGACGCCGCTGCTGCACGCGCTTACCGTGGGCGCCACCGTCACGCTGCGGCCGCGCGCCAAGGGCGTGTTCCTGCTGCGGCCGGAATTCCGTAATCACGTGATGATCGCGACCGTCACGGGCATCGCGCCGTTCGTCAGCATGCTACGCCACTGGCTCGAAGGCGCTGCCGACGAGCGGCGCATGTACGTGCTCGAAGGCGCGAGCTATCTCGACGAGTTCGGCTACGACGAAGAGCTGCGTGCGATCGCGGCGCGCGATCCCCGCGTCCGCTTCGTGCCAACGTGCTCCCGTCCCGACGATCCACGCAACGTGCGCTGGGACGGGCAAGTCGGCCGCGTGCACACGATCGTCGAGAACTATGTCCGCGAGTGGCGGCTCGAGCCGGCCGCAACCTGCATCTACGCCTGCGGCCACCCCGGCATGATCGAGGATTTGCGCGGCCGCTACGCGGGAACCGGCTTCACGTTCGAGGAAGAGCAGTTCTGGAAGGCGCATTAGCTGTATCGTCCTCGGCGCCCGCGCTAAAGTTCCGTTCGGACTTTGGGAGCCATCAGTGACTCCACTTTCGCTCGACAACGCTGCGTGCTGCGCTGTCCTGATGCTCGCTGCGGCGTTCGCCGGCTGCAGCGGCGGTGGCGGTGACGGCGGCGGTACCGGTGGTGGCGGTGCTGTGCCGCCACCGGCGAGCGGTTGGGTCGCCGGGTCGTTCTTGCCGGCGTCGAGCTTCGCCGGCAAATGTGTCAATCCGCGCTCCGGCACGGATCCGCAGACGGGTCAGCCTTACAACGAGACTCGCGGCACGGCGACCGACGAGAACAACTTCCTTCGGTCGTGGAGCAACGACCAATACCTTTGGTACAACGAGATCGTCGACCGCGACCCGGGTCTGAACACGACGCCCGAGTATTTCACTTTGCTGAAGACCACCGCGAAGACGACATCGGGCGCTCCCAAGGACAAGTTCCACTTCACCTATCCAACGACCGAGTGGTTGAGCCTCTCGCAGTCTGGCGTCGAGGCCGGCTACGGGGCTGTGTGGGCCGTCGTCGAAAGCTTGCCGCCGCGCCGCATCATCGTGGCGTACACGGAGCCCGGTTCACCGGCTGCGGGTTCGCCCGCGGCGTTCGGTCGCGGCGTGCGCGTGACGAAGGTAGACGGCGTAGACGTCGTGAGTTCCAACACGCAGGCGGAGATCGATACCTTTCTCGCCGGCTTGTATCCGGATTCGGTCGGCGAGCAGCACACGTTCACGATGCGCGATGATCGGTCCAACGCCGAGTACACAGTCACGCTGACCTCCGCCGCGGTGACGAAGACGCCGGTGCCCGTATCGAAGCTGATCGAGGGCGGCACTGTCGGCTACCTGTTGTTCAACGATCACATCCTGACGGCGGAGCAACCATTGGTGACGGCCATCGAACAGATGCGTGCCGCGAACGTCACCGACTTGGTCGTGGACCTGCGCTACAACGGCGGCGGGTATCTGTTCCTCGCGAGTCAGCTTGCGTACATGATCGCGGGACCCGCGCGCGCGTCGGGTCAGACGTTCGAGCAACTACAGTTCAACGACAAGCACACGTCGATCGACCCGGTCACGCGCCAGCCGTTGGCGCCGATGCCGTTTTTGTCCACCACGAGCACAGGCCAACCCCTGCCGACACTGAGCTTGCCGCGCGTCTACGTTTTGACGGGCGGAACGACGTGCTCGGCCAGCGAGTCGATCATCAACGGGTTGCGCGGCGTCGGCGTGCAGGTCATTCAGGTCGGCTCTACGACCTGCGGCAAGCCGTACGGCTTCTACCCCGAGGATCATTGCGGAACGACCTATTTCTCGATCCAGTTCAGAGGCGTCAATGCCGCCGGCTTCGGCGACTACTCGGACGGTTTCTCGCCTGAAAACCGCGGAGCGGGGACGAAACTGCCGGGATGCTCGATCGCCGATGACTTTGACAACGAGCTCGGCTCGGTCAGCGAAGGTCGTCTCCACGTGGCCCTCCTTCTTAGAAATGGACTTACCGTGTGCCCGGCGCCCACGGGCGAGAAGCCGTCGCCGACGAAGCCATTGAACGGGGCAGCGGCAGAGGCGCCCGACGTCGTCGTCCTCAAGTCGCCGTGGCTCATGAATCGCATCCTCGAGCGGCCGTGAGCGCGCCAAGGCACGCGTGCTGGCTAATGGCGACGATTGCGCCGGCTGCCTGCGGCACGCTCGGCGCGCAAGAGCAGCCCGCGCTGATCGCGGCGCACACTGAGGAGAGCCGCGCCGAGCTCGTGCGCGTCGTTTCGGCCGCGTTCAACGGTCAGCCCGTCACGCTGGCCGATGATGCGTTGACTCGCGAGAGCCAGCTTACGATCGAGCGGCGCACGCCGGCCGGTGAGCAAGGCCGCGCAGCGACGGGCCGCACGCTCGACGCGCCGCAGCGATTCGATCTCGTGCTGCGCACCGGACGTTGCCTGCTCGTGCGCGCCGACGGACGCGAGTGGGAGCTGACGCAAGCGCGGTGCGTGCCGGCTGCCACTGCCGGCCGTTAGGCAGGGCTCAACGAAACAGATCGCGCAGGCGATCCTCGAGCCTGTCTTGGATCGCATCGCGCAGCTGCTCCCGAACGAGCTTGCTGAAGTCCGGCATGATCTCGGGCTCCGTAACGGTGCCGCGGATCCGGAACGGCACCTGGCCGCCGACGAACGAATCGAGCGTCTCGCAGTTCGGAATTCCGATTGAGCCCGTCAGCTTCGCATCGAGCTCGTAATCGAGCTGCTGCTCGACGAGCCCCAGCGTTCCGGCGCCGTTGATGTCCATGAACGACGTGCGGGCAAGCAGGTCGTTGCTCGTCGCGGTGCCGGCTGTGACGACAGCCGAGCCGCGAATGCCTTCGTATGCCGTCAGCGCCGGTTGCTCGGGCGGCGCCGGTGCGCGTTGCGTGACGTTGTACGCCGCGCACAACGTACGGCCCAAGTTGAAGCCCTTGATCGCGCCGCTCGCCATCTCGAAGTTGACGTTGCCGCCGGCGGTGCGCACGTTCTCGATGACGGTGCGGCCTTTTCCCGCGAGGTTCAAATCGAAGCTGCCCGTGCCGCTAAAATTCGGCTCCCCGCCCGTGAGCGCGGCGATCAGCGGCTCGAGAGCGATCCCGCTCGCGCGTCCGTCGAGCGCGAGCCCCGGATCGTCGCCGGCGGCGCGCACGCGGAAGTTGCCGGCGAACGTCCCGCCATAGAGACTCGCGCGCGCGTTCTCGAGCGTGAGGTCGCCGCCGCCGATGACGATGCGGCTGCCGACGTCCGCGAATTGCATTCCCGCGAGCTTCAACGAGCCGACCTGCATCGTGCCGTCGAGATTCATCGTGTTGTTCTGCGGCAGCTCGATGTCGCCGGCTGTCGCTTCTCCGGCCTGCGCGTCGCGCGCTTTCGGCGGCAAGTAACGGTCGGCGTCGACTGCGTCGACGTTCAGCGCAAAGCGATATGCGGGTGCGTCGAAGCCTTGCAGCGTGAAGGTGCCGCGGATCGTCGTCTCGTCGAGCGTGAGCACGAGGCTGTCGAGCTCGGCGCGATCTTTCGTCACCGCAAAGCGCGTGGCGACGGTCGCGCGCGTGAATGCTTGCGGGTCGGACGTCGCCTGCGGCGGCAGGCCGAAGCGCTGCAGCAGCTCCTGCGGCGCGAATTGCGCGACGTTGGCCGTGCCGGTCCACGCGGCGGCGCGCGAGACGTCGCGTCCCGCCACGGTGCCGCTCATGCGCAGCCCGAAGGCCTCGGCGCGCAGCGATTGCAGGCTCAGCGTGTCCGCTCCCGTGTCGAACGTGAAGCCCGCGGCGAGCTCGAGCATGCCGAGCTTGGCGGCCGTCAGCGTCGGCGGCAGCATCGCAGCGAACGCCTGCATCATGGCGTCCGGCGCGAATCGCGCGGTCGCGATCTGGCCGCGGAAAATATCGCCGCGCTCGCCGGGCACGCCTTCGAGCGTGCCGCTGGCCGTTGCCCCGAGCGCGGTCAGCGTGAAGTCGCGCAGCGCGGCGCGGCCGGTGTCGAGCGTCGTGTCGAAATTGGTCTCGAGCGCTAGGAGCCCAAGGGCGCTCACATCGACGGTCGGCGGCACCGCCCCGCGCAACAATGCCTGTAACGCTGCGTTCGGCGTGAACTCGCCGATGACGATGCGGCCGGCCAGCTCGTTACCGCCGGTCAGCGTGGCCTCGCCGGTGACGCGCATGCCGAGCGCGTCGGCGCGGATGTCGCGCACGCGCACGACCTGCGGCTCGGCCTGAAAATCGAATTGCGCGGCGAGCGTGAACGTGCCGAGCTCGCCTTCGTCGAGCGAAGCCGGCGGCGAGAAGCCGAGCTGCTCGAACACCGTTGCGAGCTCGGCTTCGTCGAAGGCGAGGCTGCCCTGAACGGTTGGGTTCGAGAGCAGTGCGCTGCCCGCGAGCTGCCCGGCGGCGCGAACGCCGGCGACTTCCGTCTCGAGGCCCTCGACGACGATCGTTTCGGCTTGCCCATCGAAGGCGATGCGCTCGGCGGCCAACGCGAGCTCGCGCACGGGTGCCCCGCCGCCCGCGTCGACGGTCGCCTCGAGCTCGACGTCCGTGGCCGTCACGGCGCCGTTCGTGGCGGCCGCGACGATTGCGCCCGCCGTCAGCGCCGCCTTCAGCCCCGACGTCTCGTCTGCGAAGTTGAGCGCCGCATCGAATTCGACCGGGTCACCGCTGCCGATGCCGCCCGTCGTCAACGACAGGCCCGTCACGCTGTAACGCAGGTCGGTCGTGTTCTCGCGCCAATAAATGTTGCCGTCGCTGACGCGCACGCCCTCGATAGCGAGCTCGTCGATGCTCGTTGCGCCGTCGGCTGCCGGAGGCGCGGAATCGGCTGGCTGCGCCGCCGCGAGCAGATCCTCCCAATTACCGCGCAGGGACGCATCGCGTGCGAGGTTCAGCGTCAGCCCTTCGATCTCGACGGTTCCGACCTCGACGCGGCGCGACAAGAGCGGCAGGAGCTTCACGCGCGCGGCCACACGGCGTGCCGTCGCGAACGGTTGCGCGGCGCCCCCGAACTCGGCCGCGCTGCCGACGGTCACGCCGCCCGTCTCCACGGCGAGCCAAGGGAAGTAGGCGAGGCGCAAGTCCTCTTCGATCGTCAGAGTGCGGCCCGTGCGAGCCGTGAAGGCGTCGGTTGCGACGCCCTTGTACTCGTTAGGATCGAACGTCCAGGCGACGATGACGACGGCGACGACGAGCAGCAAGACGACCGCTGCGACGGCGGTAAGCGCGATTTTCACGACGCGCATGGCTTCTCCTATAGGAGGCTCGAGAGCAAGGCCGCGATGCCGAGAAACGACATGAAGCCTGCCACGTCTGTCACCGTCGTCAAGACGATCGTCGAGGACTGCGCGGGATCTTGGCCGAGGCGCGTGAGCGCGATTGGAATGACGGCGCCGGCGACCCCGGCGATGACCATGGACAGGACCATGGCGATACAGATCACGAGCGCGAGACCGGAGTTCCGGCTCCACGCCAGCACGCCGATGCCCGTCGTCAGCGCGATCGCGAGGCCGTTGATGACGCCGACGCGCGTTTCCTTGAACAGGACGCGGAACCAATGCCGCGTCGAGATCTCGCGCAGCGCCAGGCCGCGCATCGTCACGGCCAGCGCCTGAGCTCCCGCGTTTCCGGATTGCCCTGCGACGACAGGCAGCAGCACGGCCAGCGCCGTGAACTGCGCGATCGTCGATTCGAACAGCCCGACGACGGAGGCAGCCAGGAATGCCGTCGCGAGGTTGATCAGAAGCCACGGCAGACGTTTACGCACGGCGAACTGCGGCTCCGAGAGCGCGCGTTCCTCGCGGCCGGCGCCGACCATCATCTGAATGTCGACCGACGCGGCTTCCTCGAGTGTCTTCAGCAGCGCGTCGTGGCGGATTGCGCCGATGAGCCGGCCGTGAATGTCGATGACGGGCAGCACGTCGAGCTGGAACTCGCGCAGCCTCTGCGCCACCTCTTCGCTATCGTCGAACGGCGAGACCGATGCGCTCGCCGGCCGCGCGATTTCCTTCAGCATATCCACCGGCTCGGCGATCATGAGATCGTGGATGTCGACGACGCCTCTGAGCCGGCGCTCCGCGTCGACGATGAACAGCTGGCGCAAGTCCTTCGGCTTGCTCTGCCGCAGCTGCTCGAGCGTGACGGCCGCGGTCTGCTCTGCGCGGAAGCTCGGGATCCGCGAATCCATGACGCGGCCGGCCGAGCCGGCCGGATAATCCATGAGCCGACGGACCTCGGCCTCTGCGCGCGGCGGCAGCAGTGCCAGGCACCGGCTTCGCGATTCCTCGGAGATCCGCTGCAGCGAGATCGCGAGCACGCCTGGATCGAGCGCGTGCAGCGCTTGACTCAATAATTTTTCAGGCAGCGCCGGCACGACCTCGTCGATGCGCGCCGGCGAGAGGTGGCGCCAGACGTTCGCCAGAGCCCCGGCCTCGTGCGCGGCGAGAAGCTCTACCGCGGCCGCGCGACCGAAGCCGTCGATGACGTCCGCGGCCTGCGCGGGATGCTCGAGCAAGAACTGGCGATTGACCCGTTCGAGCGCGAGCGTGCGGGCCGCGTCGTCCATGGGCATCACCGCCGTCGATCGCTGCCGATGAGGTCGCCGATGCTGCGCCACACGCTACCGGCGCCGATTGCGATGAGCTCGGTGACCTCCGCTATCTCGCGGTCGCCGTTTCCGCCCGGAACGTGATTGACCTGGCGAAACGCCTTGCGCAGGTCGGCGTACGAAATGACGCCGATGAACTCCTCGTCGCGGTTGATGACAGGCGCCTCCGTGTGCCGTTCCCAAACACCGTGCTCCAGCGCCGTCGCGAGCGCGTCGCGCGCCCATAGAGCGTCGGCGGGCTCCAGGATCGACGCAATCTTCTTGCGGCTCGCGACTTGCAGCAGCGCAAGCCCGCGCACGGCGCCGCGCAGGCGCCGCGATCGATCGAGCACGTAGATGCGCGCTTGCTCGACGTGCTCGCCTCGCGCGATACGGTCGCGTGCCTCGCCGGCCGTGCAGTCGTCCGGCAGTGTCAGCACGCGGGGCTCTATCCACGCGCCTACGGCGTTCGTCGGGTAGCTCAACAGCAGCTTGAAAGCCATGAGCCACTGTGGCCCGAGCGCGTTCAGCACGGCGCCGCGCAGATCGCTGGGCAGGTGCCGCAGCACTGCGACGGCTTCGGTGCTGCCGAGCCGCTCGAGCAAGAGCGCAGCGTCGGCCGGCGGTTGTCGCTCGAGGCAGCGCGCGGCGCAGGTAGGCAGCATGTATCCGGCGACGAGCGCGGCCGTCGCGGCGTCGACGGCGTTCAGCACGGCGTTCGCTTGCTCGACGGGCATGGACTCGAGAAGGCGCGCCGCGCTCTCCGGGTGCAAGCGCAAGTACGCCGCGGCGAGCTCTTCGCGGCCGCTCACGGAGCCTTCCTGATCTTCACGAACGGCTCGTCGCTGAAGTGTTGGCCCGGCACGGAGACGTCGCCCGCGTCAGTCTCGATGAACACGCAGCCGTCCGCGATTTCGACGATGCGCCCCTGGAACGCGCCGATCTTCACGAAGTCGCCGGGCGCGTAATGCTTACGCGCGTAGTGCGCGCCGATGAGATTGGCGAGGTGCGCCCGCGTGCCGAGCGCGAAGACGAGGGCGATGCCGCCGAATACGGCCGCGGCCGTGACAGTCGTGAGCTGAATGAGGAAGTTGACGTTGACACCGAGCTGGTCGATGCCGATGACGATACAGCTGATGACGATGACGGCTTGTGCGAGCCGGCCGAGCATGCTGCTCTGGCCCACACCGAGCCCGACCGACGCTTGCTCGAGCACGTGGCGCACGAGAGTGCCGGCCGTGAAGCCGACCACGATGATGATGACGCCGCCGATGGCCGACGGCAGATACGCGAGCAGGTTCTCCGTCCAGCGCTCGAAGAGCGTGCCGCCGAGGATACGCAGCGCGCTCGCGGCAAAGATCAGCAAGACGATCCAGAACACGACTGTCGAGATCGCGCGGCTCGTCGCTCGCGTCAGCGTTTCCGAGCGCGCCGCCGAGCGCGGCACGAGGCGCGCGAACAACCAGTCCATGCTCTCGAGCGCGCGCCGCACGACACTTCGGACGAGATGCGCGAGCAGCCACCCGATCAGCAGCACCGCGACAGCCGTCAACACGACCGGCAGGTAAGTGACGAGGCTCGCGAGCGTGTCGCTGAACACGTCGATGAGCTGCGCCCCCCATGCCTGCAGTCGTTCCATGCGCGCTCCGAAGTCCGTCGCACGTGCTGTGCCGTCGGGCGCCATCCTACTTGACTCGCACGCAGCTCGTGAGACGGACTTCTCGGAAACTGCTCCGGCAACTGCTCCGGCAACTGCTCCGGCAATTGCTCCGGCAATTGCTCCTGCATTGCTCTACCTCGGGCATCCTTGCCCTCGCCTGCATTGCTCTACCTCGGGCATCCCTGCCTCGTCTGCGTTTCGCTACCTCGGGCATCCATGCCTGCGTCAAACACGAGCACTCGCCGCCGAGCCTCCCGCATAATGTCGCCGGGAGCGTTCGAAAGGATTGGGGGATGATCGCCGTCTGGATCGCGGGAGCGTTATTGCTGGGACTCGCCGTCTCACGCATCGGCTTACCGCCTCTTGTCGGCTTTCTCGCATCGGGCTTCGTGTTCGCGGCGTTCGGCATGGAATCGACCCCGATGCTCGCGGACCTGTCGCACGCCGGCGTGTTGTTGCTGCTCTTCGCCGTCGGTCTGAAGCTGCGCATCAAGACGCTGCTGCGCTACGAGGTTTGGGGCACTGCGATCTCGCATCTCGTATTGACCGGCGTCATCGGCATCGCGGCCGCCGTGCTCGGCGGTTGGTTGTCGCCGGCATTGGCGCTAGCGTTGGCGGTGAGCTTCGGTTTCTCGAGCACCGTGCTCGCGGCGAAGGTGCTCGACGGCAACCGCGAGCTGCGCGCCGTGCACGGCCGCGTCGCGATCGGCATTCTGATCGTCCAGGACGTCGTGGCCGTCGTGCTGCTCGCGTTCGTCAACACCGAGACGCCGTCGCCGTATGCGGCGTTGTTGCTGCTGGTGCCGTTCGCGCGGCCCGCGATGGCCTGGCTGCTCGGGCGCTGCGGCCACGGCGAGCTGCTGGTCCTGTTCGGGGCCGCTCTCGCGATCGGCGGCGGTGAGGCGTTCGCGGCGCTCGGCTTGAGCGCCGAGCTCGGCGCGCTGCTCCTTGGCACGATGCTCGCGGACCACAAGCGTTCCCAGGAGCTGACGAACGTTCTGTGGAGCCTCAAAGAGCTGTTCCTCGTCGGCTTCTTCTTGAGCATCGGCTTCAGCGGCCCGCCGACGTGGGCGTCCATCATCGACGCGTTACTGCTCGTCGTGCTGCTCCCGATCAAGGGCGCGATCTTCTTCTTGCTGTTGATCGGGCTCGGGCTGCGCGCACGCACGAGCTTCCTGACTGCCGTCAGCCTCATGACCTACAGCGAGTTCGCGTTGATCGTCGTCGGCGTGGCCGTCGGAAACGGCCTGCTCGGCTCGGAATGGGTCATCGTCACGGCGCTCGCGGTCGCCCTGTCGTTCATCGCCGCCGCGCCGGTCAATGCGTTCGCGCACGATATCTTCCGGCTCTCGAGCCCCTGGCTCGAGCGCCTCGAGCGCGACAAGCGCCATCCCGACGACGAGCCGATCTCGCTCGGCCGCGCCGAGATCCTCATCGTCGGCATGGGCCGCGTCGGCGCCGGCGCGTATGACTACCTGCGGCAACAGGACGAGAACATCGTCGGAATCGACAGCGATCCCGCGAAGATCGAGTCTAACGTCCGCGAGGGCCGGCGCGTCGCGTACGCCGACGCCGAGGATCCGAGCTTCTGGCACCTGCTGAACCTCGATCGCCTGCGCGCGATCATGCTCGCCGTGCCGGACCTGCAGGCGAAGGTATCGGCGGCGCGCGCGCTGCGGCGGCGTGGGTTCAGAGGGCTGTTGAGCGCAACGCACCTGTACCCCGAGGAGCGCGAGCCGATCATCGATGCCGGCTGCGACGTCACCTACAACTACTACACGGAAGCCGGCGTAGGTTTCGCGCGCCACACGTACGAGACCTTGCGGCCGCCGCCTGTCAGCGCCGGCGCTTCGGCCAAGCCGGAGAAAGTGCGCCAGTTCCAATAAGGCGAGCACGAGATCCCGCGCCGGAGGTCCACAAAGCACATATATAAGGTGCGAGCCGCCCGGTGCCGTCCGGCTATCCTGCACGCCTCGCGGCTCTTATGATGGCGCCCTCGTCGCTGGGGCCGGCTCGGTCCTGGCGGTGCGCAACTAACCCGAAGAGGATCCACAGTGGCTATCAGCATCTACGACCAGTTCGTCCCCGTGTTCTCGCAAATGCTCTCCGCGCTCGACAAAGTGCTCGGCAAGGCCGAAGCCGACGCCGCCGCGCGCAAGATCGATCCAGAGGTGTTCGTCAACGCTCGGCTCGCGCCCGACATGTTGCCGCTGACGCGCCAGATCCAGATCCTCACGGACCAGGCCAAGGGCTGCGCCAGCCGGCTCGCCGGTCAAGATCCGCCGAAGTGGGCCGACGACGAGAAGACGTTCGCCGACTTGCACGGGCGCGTCGCGAAGACGATCGCGCACTTGAAGAGCTTCAATCCGGAGCAGTTCGAAGGCGCCGAGAAGCGCGCGATCGAGATCAAGTTTCCGAACGCGACGTTCAACTTCACGGGCAAGGACTACCTGCTGAACTTCGTGATCCCGAACTTCTACTTCCACTACACGACGGCCTACGCGATCCTGCGCCACAACGGCGTGCCCATCGGCAAGGGCGACTTCCTCGGCAACCGATAACCGCGCAAGATATCGCTTCGTTCCCGAGAGGCTGGAAGCAGGGGCCTCTCGGCGCCTGAATCGTCCCTGTAGGCTCCTCTCCCATTTGAGGCCCCTCGCTATCCAGGCCTCTCTACCGCATCGCGAGGATTTGCGTGGAGTATCGGAACCTCGGGCGTACGGGGGTAAGAGTCAGCTCGTTGTGCTTGGGCACGATGATGTTTGGGCGGAGTGCTAATGAGCAGGACTCCGTCGCGATTATTCATGCGGCGCTCGAGAAGGGCGTCAATTTCGTCGATACGGCGAATGCGTATTCGGCGGGCGCGAGCGAGCGCTTCGTCGGCACGGCGCTGCAAGGCGGCCGGCGGGCGTCGGTCGTGCTCGCGACGAAGGCGTTCTTTCCGCAGGACCAGAAGGACCCGAACGCGCGCGGCTTGAGCCGGCGGCATCTGATCGAGGCGTGCGAGGCTTCGCTGAAGCGGTTGCAGACCGATTGGATCGATCTGTATCAGGTGCATCGGTCGCAGTCCGACATTCCGATCGATGAGACTCTGCGCGCGCTCGACGATCTGATCCGCCACGGCAAGGTCCGCTACATCGGCACGAGCATGTTCCCGGCGTGGAAGAGCGTCGAGGCGCTGTGGGCGGCGAAGGAGCTCGGGTTGAATCGCTTCGTCTGCGAGCAGATGGCGTACAACCTGCTCGATCGCACGGCCGAGCGCGAGGTCATTCCTGCGGCGCAGACGTTCGGGCTTGCGCTGATCCCGTGGGCTCCGCTGTGCGGCGGGTTGCTGACGGGCAAGTATCGTCGCGATGATCAAAGCGCCGTGGGGCGCTGGCAGGGCGGCAAGGACAATTTCGGCCGGCCCGCGACGGCGGCCGCATACGACGTCATCGAAGGGCTCGTCGCGCTCGCGAACGAAAAGGGCTGCACGCCGTCGCAGCTCGCGCTCGCGTGGAACGCGTCGCAGCCCGGCATCACCGCGCCGATCATCGGGCCGCGCACGCTCGAGCAGCTGCTCGATAATCTCGGCGCCATCAACGTGAAGGTCACGGACGACGACCGCGCGCGGCTCGAAGCGTTAGCGCCGCCGTGGTCCTCGACGCTACGCTATTACGAGGCCGCGCTCGCGATCGACTTCAAGCCCAATCTCGCGCGCTGGTAGGGGGGTGACATCACTGGATATACTTCGTGATACACGTATATCTAGGGACGAGCCATGCAGGTCTCCAAATGGGGTAATAGCCTGGCCATCCGGTTGCCCGCCGCCGTCGTTGAAGCTTTGGGTCTTCGCGAAGGCGACGACGTGACACTGCACGCTGCAGGCGTGCGTACGCTCGAAGTAGAAAAAACTCCGAGCGTGAAGCAGCTGCTTGCCCGGCTGCGCAGGTTTCGCGGGCGGTTGCCCAAGGACTTCAAGTTCGATCGGCTAGAGGCCAATGAGCGCCGCTGACGTCTTCTTCGACACGAGCATCTTGCTCTACTTGCTATCGCCGGACGCGCGAAAAGCGGACAGGGTCGAGACGCTGCTCGGCGCAGGTGGCGCGATCAGTGTGCAAGTACTGAACGAGTTCGCCGCGGTCGCGCGCCGCAAGTCGGATCTGTCATGGCCCGAGGTGCGCGAAGTCCTGGGCGCGGTTCGGGCGGCCTGCGTCACGCATCCCGTCACGGAGAAGATTCACGACAGCGGCGTCGAAGTCGCCGAGCGGTACGGGTTCTCTTTGTACGACTCGATGATCGTCGCTGCCGCGCAGGGCGCCGGTTGCACTACGCTATTCTCCGAGGATTTGCAGCATCGTCAGGTCATCGACGGCAGATTGACTGTCCGCAACCCGTTCCTCGGAACAGCCTAGCGTCTCGTCACAGCGAGCGCGGGACGCCGACCAGCGTGGGAAGGGGGCGCAGCCGCAGCCAATCGACGGTGCGCCAGCGCCGGAGGACGAGCACGCGTAACAACGCAGCGCCCGCGAGCTCGACGCCAGCGAGGACCGCGATCGCCGTCAGCGACGGTTCCGCCCGTGCGAGACCACGATATGCAGCAGCACCATCGGCCCGAAGCCCCAGAAATACGTGGCGACGCTCGGCACGGCGGCCATTGCGACGTAGGTTCCGTAGATCGCGGCGCCGGCCGTCACCGCGAGCCCGAGCAGCGCGCGGACGGCGCCCGCGCCTACGAGCGGCGAGGCCGCGATCATGGCAATGAATACGAGACACGCTGTGCCGATGGCCCAGTTGCGCCACAGCGCTTTCTCGACCTCGCTCCGCACCGCGTCGCGCGAGCCGGGGACATTGAGCCACAGCAGCCGCGATTGCCGCACGATGGCCACCGACCTTTCGCCGAAGAAGAGCATGAAGGCCAATGGCCAAAACACGGTCGTCAACGAGAAGAATCGCAAGCCGGTGGTAAGCAGGGCGAGAACAACCGCGACCGCGAACAACTGCAGAGGCGTCGTCCGCAAACCTATCTCTGACGAGGTCGCGAGCTGCGGGTTCGAGGCGAGCAGCGTGCGGATCGCGACCGCGCGCCTCACGGGTCGAGCGGCATCGACTGCGACTGCACGCTGTTGCGGCATGAGCATCACGGGGCGCACTTGACGCACGTGCAGGTACCACGCCGAGAAGATCGCCCACGCGCCGAGAGCGGCAACCGGCAAGACCCAGGCCGGCAACGCCGCCACAAAATCCACTGTGGCCGGGCTCCACTCCCGCAGCTTGACGAGCGGGACGAAGGATATCGGTGCGAGCAGGCCCCAGCGCCAGTCGCCGAACGTGAGGAAGAAAAACAGGAACATGACGACGATGAACGCAGCTGCAACGCCCAGCGCGAATAGCGGAAACGCACGCTCGGCTGCGAGAGTCGGCATCACGATTCCGCCGGCCGCCAACACGAGCAGGGTGCAGAGCAGCAAGCCGACAGCGATCAGCATGCGCAGCCGAAAGTGCGGCAGCAGTTGGTACATGCGTGGAGCAGACAGCGCGCGGAACAGCGAAGGAGCCGTGAACAGCGCCGGAAACGCGGCGAACACGAGGAAGGCCAGGTAGCCGAATGCCAGCCAGATCGACTCGCCCATCAGCAGCGCGACCACGACGGCGAGGCCGAAGAGCGTCGCGCCGACGACGATGAGGACGCCTTGCACCGGGAGTGCCGTCAAAAACGTCCACCAGACGCGCAGCACGGCGCTCATCGATGCAGCTCCATGAAAATCTCCTCGAGCGCGAGCGGCTCGACCTCGACGGCTGCGTCAAGGCGCCGGGCGAGCGCGTCCGCCGACTGGGGCTGCCAGCTCGTGACGGTCACTAGCGCCACGTTGCCGTCGACACGCGCAGCAAGCGCATTCGGCACGCCGAGATCGGACGGCAGCGGCTTGCGCGCGCGGATTTGCAAGCGCACGACCGACTCCTTGAGCGCGTCGATCTCGCCCTGCCAGTGCAATCGGCCGTCTTTGACGATCCAGACCTTGTTCGCCGCGCGCTCGAGGTCGGACACGATGTGCGACGAGAACAGCACGGCGCGCGCGGTGGTCTCAGCGATGGCGAACAGCTCATGCAGGAACTGCCGCCGCGCGATCGGGTCGAGGCTCGCGACGGGCTTGTCGAGCACGAGCAAGTCCGGCCGGTGGCCGAGCGCCGCGAGCACGGAGAGCTTCTGCCGTTCGCCGACGGAAAGCGTGGAAATGCGCCGGTCGAGCGGCACGCCCCACTCGGCGACCAAGCGGTCGATGAGCTCGCGGCTCCAGTCGGCGTGAAACGACGCCACGATCGCGAGAAGCTGCTTGCCGTTGAGCACGCCGAGGAGCTCGTCCTGCTGCGGCACGAAGCCGATGCGCGCCTTCGCGGCCGCCGACAACTGCAGAGAGCTCTCGCCGAAGACGGTCGTCGAGCCTTCTGTCGGCGGGCTGAAGCCGAGCACGGTCTCGAGCAGCGTGGTCTTGCCGGCGCCGTTCTTCCCGAGCACGCCGATGATGTCGCCGGGTAAGACCTCGGCGGACACATCCATGAGCGCAGCGTTCGAGCCGAAGGTCTTGGTCACGTTGCGCGCAACCACTAACGGTTCAGGCATGGTTCTTCTCCCATTGTTCGCCGACGAGCGCCAACAGCTCTTTCTTGCCGACTTCCAGTTGCCGCGCCGCCAGCACGAGCTCCGAGACTTCCCGCTCGAGCTGCTGCAAGCGCTGCGTCAGCGGCGCTTGGTTGCGGCGACGTGCGGCCACACGCATCGGCTTGCCGCGCTGGCGCTCGAGTAGCCCCTCCGCCTCGAGCAGTGCGTACGCCTTCGAGATCGTCATGGGGTTCACGGTGTGCAGCTCGGCGAGCTCGCGCACGGAGGGCAGCTCCGTGCCGACCGCGAGTTGGCCACCGGCGATGAGACGCGTGATCTGCGCGACGAGCTGCCGGTAGATCGGCGTGCCGGATTGTGGGTTGAGCACGAACACAGTCGGCGTTGACCATCGTATCTATGTGTATCGTGACACTAATACACATGGGAGAAGTGGTCAAGAGGGGACAAACCTAAGGTCTGTCCCCTCCCGCGGCTGACGGCGCCGCGCCAGGCGTGCTACCGTTCCGGCCGTCGCGCGCCAAGAACAAGATGTCGACGAAGCCAAAGCTGTCTCTGTGGGCGATTCTCGGCCCCGGTCTGTTGCTCGCCGCGACGGGAGTCGGCGGCGGCGATCTCGCGACGGCGACGTTCGTCGGCGGCATGCTCGGCACGACGGTGCTATGGGCCGTCGCGCTCGGAGCGTTCATGAAGTTCGTCGTCACGGAAGGCCTCGCGCGCTGGCAGCTCGCGACGGGCGAGACGATCCTCGAAGGCGTCGCGCGGCGGCTCGGGCCCGTCGTGATCTGGATCTTCTTGCCGTACTTCCTGCTCTGGTCATTCTTCGTCGGCGCTGCGCAGATGAGCGCGAACGGCGTGGCACTGCACGCGATGATCCCGGTGTTCGACGACGCGACGACCGGCAAGATCGTGTTCGGCGTGCTGTCGAGCCTCGTCGGGCTCGCGATCGTGCTGCGCGGCGGCTATCGCGCGTTCGACGTTGCGATGAAGGTCTGCATCGGCGTCATGTTCGTGACGATCGCGATAACGGCCGTCGCGCTGTGGCCCGGCACGGGCGCGGTGCTGCGCGGCTTGTTCGTGCCGACGATTCCGCGCGCGGATCCCGAGTCGATCGTCTGGACCGTTTCGCTGATCGGCGGCATCGGCGGCACGCTGACGGTGCTCTCGTACGGCTACTGGCTCCGCGAGGAAGGACGCACGAGCCCCGACGATCTCCGCACCTGCCGCATCGACCTCGCGGCGAGCTACTTCATGATGGCGTTGTTCGGCATCCTCATGGTCATCGTCGGCCAGACCGTGACGGTCGAAGGGCAAGGAACCGCGATGCTGATCGTGCTGTCGGATCGCCTCGGCGAGGAGCTCGGTCCGGCCGGTAAGTGGCTGTTTCTCGCCGGCACGTTCGGCACGGTGTTCAGTAGCTTGCTCGGCGTCTGGCAGGCGACGCCGTATCTATTCGCCGAGTGCTGGCGGCTCGGCGTGCGCCGCGACGCGACGCCCGTCGACACGCGCGCGCCGACGTATCGCCGGTTCCTCGTCGTGCTCGCGCTCGTGCCGATGATTGGCCTCTTCGGCAGCTTCCGCGAAGTGCAGAAGCTGTATACCTTCATCGGCGCGTACATCTTCCCGACGCTGGCCCTAGTGCTGATCGTCTTCAACTCGCGGGCCGCCTGGGTCGGGCCGCGCTTCAAGAATCATCCGGCGACGATTATCTTGCTCGCTGGCGTGCTCGCTTTTTTTACTTGGTTGGCCATCGAGAACATCGAAGCTTGATATGACCGCTCCGTCGCACGTTCGCGCCCCAAGGCCTTTCAATCTCTCGCTGCCGCAGCACGAGAGCCTCGTGCACATGCTGCTCGCGGCCGTCGAGGCGCAGCCCGATCTGCCGGCCGTGATCTTCGAGCAGCAGCGCATCACGTACGCGGAGTTCGGCCGCGCCGTGGCGGGCCTCGCGAAACATTTGGAAGCGGCGGGCGCGAAACGCGGCGAGCGCGTGATCTTGCTGATGGTGAACTCGATCGAGATGGACGTCGCGCTGATGGCCGCCATGGCGACCTGCGCGCAGGTGGCGCCCGTCAATCCGTTCTTGACGCTGCCCGAGCTCAAGAGGCAGCTCGGCGATCTGTCCGCGTGCGCAATCGTTTGCGACAAGCAGTCCGAGGAGAAGGCCGCGGCCGTCGCGGCGCAGTTCGGCATCGCGACGCAACTCACGCTAGGGCCCGGCGGCACGCCGCTCGACGCGTGGAAGTTCGACGAGTCGCTCGCGCTCGATCGCTCGCGCCTGCCGAAGCTCGACGACATCGCGCTGCTGCTCTTCACGGGCGGCTCGACGGGCGTGCCGAAGGGCGTCGATCACACGCACCGCGGGATGCTGAACTCGATCCTGCAGCATGTCACCGTCTGGCCGTGCAAGTTCGGCGAGGAACGCTTCCTCAACGTCGCGCCGATGTTCCATATCTGGGGACTCGGGTACTCGGCGTGGGTGCCGATCTTCACGCACAGCACGCTCGTCATGGTGCCGCGGTACGAGGCCGACAAAGTCGTGCGCGGGCTGTCCGAGCACAAGATCACGATCTTCGCGGGCGGCCCCGCCCCGATCTACATGGGCTTGCTCGCAAGCCCGGAATTCGCGAAGGCCGATCTGACGCAGCTGCGGTACTGTCCGTCGGGCGGCGCGCCGTGCCCCGAGGAGCTGCACCGCGAGTGGCTCGAGAAGACCGGTCAGCCGATTCTCGAAGGATGGGGCATGACGGAGGGCGCGCCGTTCTGCCTCAACCCTTACGACGGCAAGCGCAAGCTGCTGTCGGTCGGTAATCCCGTGCCGGGCACCGAGCTGCAAGTCGTCGACCTCGAGACGGGCGAGACGGTGCTGCCTCTCGGCGAGCGCGGCGAGCTGCGCGCGCGAGGCCCGCAGCTCATGACCGGCTATCGCAATCAGCCCGAGGAGACGGCGCGCACGCTGCGCGACGGCTGGGTCTACACGGGCGACATCGGCTACGCCGACGCGGACGGATTCGTGTTCCTCGTCGATCGCAAGAAAGACATGGTCATCGTCGGCGGCTACAACGTGTATCCGCGCGAGGTCGACGAGGTGCTGTTCAAGCATCCGAAGATCCGAGAGGCGGCGACCGTCGGCAAGCGCGACTCTCGGCTGGGCGAGGTGCTTGTCGCGTTCGTCGTGCTCGACGAAGGCGCGGCGCTCACGAAAGACGAGTTCTTCGAGTACTGCAAGACTGAGATGGTCAAGTACAAGCGGCCCGTCGAGGTGCACTTCGTCGACTCGCTGCCGAAGACCGGCACGAACAAGATCAACCGCCGCGCGCTGCGCGAGCGCGTCTAGCCCTGCATGGCGGTGAAGCGACCCAGGTGGCTGGCCGGGCGCGTCGTCACGCTCGAGCACACTTCAAAGGTGCTCGCAGGCAATCCCCTCGGCGATCCACACGTGCGCACGCTCGACGTCTGGCTGCCGCCGCAGTACGACACGCTGCGCGGGCGCGGCCGCGGCAAGCGGTTTCCCGTCGTCTACGACCTCGTCGGGTTCACGGGCGGCGGCCATTCGCACACGAACTGGCGCGCCTTCGACGAGAACGTGCCCGAGCGCGCCGCGCGGCTCGTGCACGAGCGCAAGATGGGCCCGCTCATCATTGTTTTTCCCGATTGCTTCACGTCGCTCGGCGGCAACCAGTACATCAACTCGTCGGCGATCGGCGCTTATGCCGATCACCTGACGCGCGAGCTCGTCCCGTTCGTCGACAAGGAGCTCCGCACACTGGCCGATCGCGCGCACCGCGGCTGCTTCGGCAAGTCGTCAGGCGGCTATGGGGCCATCATTCACGGCATGAAATACCCCGGCTGCTGGGGCGCTGTTGCGAGCCACTCGGGAGACTGCTATTTCGACTTCGTCTACGCACCCGACTGGCCCCGCTCACTCGACGAGCTCGCGAAGTTTCGCCGGCCGAAGCTCAGGCCCGGCAAGCGGACGATCGCGGCCGCCTCGGCCAGGGCGGGTAACAAGGGGCTCGACGACGGCCGTATCACCCGCTTTCTCGCGCATGCCTGGGAGACCGAGCAGCTCCGCGAGGCCGAGGTCATGGCGCTCATGAATCTCGCGATGGCGGCGAGCTACGATCCCGATCCACGCGCGCCGAACGGATTCCGCGTGCCGTTCGACCTCGAGACGGGCGAGCTGCTGCCGCAACGCTGGCGCCGGTGGCTGGCGCACGATCCCATCAACCTCGTGGCGCGCTACGTGCGCAACCTGCGCACGTTGCGCGGCCTCTTCATCGACTGCGGTTGGCGCGATCAGTATCGGATGCACTACGGCAGCCGCGTGCTGTCGCAGCGGCTCACCGAGCACGCCGTGCCGCACGTTTACGAGGAGTTCGACGGCACGCATTCCGGCATCGACTACCGCATGGACCGCAGCCTGCCGTTCTTGTCTCGCGCCCTGCGATGACAAGTCGTTTTACAATCCAGCAGGGAAAGGGCGCACGTGTGGTTGGCTGCGAGGGCTGCGGAGGAAACGGATGAGCGCACTGCAACCGGCGCGCTATGAAGACGGCCGCCCGATGCTCCTTGGTGGCCTTCGCCGCAAGCACACCTTCGCGAGCATGGGCACAGACATCCCGCGCCAGTGGGAAGACTTCCTCAAGCTCGGCCAGCTGCCGGGGCAAGTCGCAACGACGGCCTACGGCGCGATCTGCGGCGGCGATCCAAAGAAGCAGACGATGGAGTACATGTGCGCAGTCGAAGTTAAAAGTCTCGACGCGCTGCCGAAGGAGCTCGGCCGCATGCGCGTGCCGGCCGTGCGCTACGCTGTGTTCCTACACGAAGGCAACGTCGCGACGATCCAAGAGGCATGGAAGCAGATTTTCTCGGTTTGGCTGCCGGGCTCGGGCATGCAGTCTGCCGAGACGCCTGACTTCGAGGTGTACGACGAGCGCTTCGACGGCGCGACGGGCGACGGCGGTGTCGAAATCTGGCTCGGCGTGAAAGCGAAGTAACGGAGGATACGAACATGCGCACGATCGTGATGGTGTTTTGTGCCCTTGGCAGCTGCACCGCTCTCGCGGCCGAGGAGGAGCCGGCGCCGATCGGCCACGCAAACGTCGCGGCCGTGCTCGAAGCGCTGCGGATCGATTCGAGCGCTCAGTTTCGCGAGCAGCGCGGCTGGACCCTCGTCGCGAGCCGCGAGGGCGACACGCCCGTGGAGTGGTTTTTCACACCGGAAGGCCACGACGCGCATCCGGCCGTCGTCAAGCGCTCGGCCATCGAGCGCGACGGTGTCGGCATGATCGATCTCGCCGCGCTGTGCCAAGCTGAGCAAGCGGCGTGCGACGCGTTGCTCGACGATTTCCGCCAACGGCACGAGCTCGCGCAAGCCGCCGCGCGTCCGGAGCGCGTCACGATCGACGTGCGCATCGCCCTCGACGATCACGAGCGCCTGCGCGTGGAACGGATGCTCGCCGAAGAAGGCATGGCCGCCGAGATCCGTTTCACGGACGTATTGAAAATGGTCATCGTGCCGACGCTCGGCGACGACGGCCGCGTCCTGCTCTGGACCGCCGTCTACGAGTTCGACGGCGCCGACTACGTGCTGCTCGGCGAGCCGCAGCTCGCGAGCCCAGGCAGCGGCACGGTCACGCTCGAGATGGCATCGACGTCGGGCAGCCGCTTCGGTCTCTCGTTGGCATCGCTCGTCGCGCAAGCGGCGGAATAGCGCGCGGCTCGACGGCCGCCGCCCAACCAATGCTAAAGTGCGCGCCGAACGCGGGGTGCGCCCGCGGGAGGTCCCGATGATTTCAGCGCGAAAGGCGCTCGAGCTCTTACGCGCCGGCAATCGGCGGTTCGTGGCCGAACGCCAGCGCGACGGCCGCGTCGGCGCGACGCGGCGCGAGGAGGTCACCGAGCGGCAGGAGCCGTTCGCGATCGTGCTCGGCTGCTCCGACTCGCGGGTGCCGGCCGAGATCGTGTTCGATCAGGGCCTCGGGGATCTGTTCGTGATCCGCGTCGCGGGCAACATCGTCGCGCCATCGCAGATCGGCAGCGTCGAGTTCGCGGCCGAGCAGTTCCATACGAGGCTCGTCGTCGTGCTCGGCCACACGGGCTGCGGCGCAATCAACGCTACGATCGAGCAGTTGAAGCGCCCCGTCGAGATGCAGTCGCGCAACCTGCGCGCGATCGTCGACCGCGTGCGCCCCTCCGTCGAGCCGCTGCTCGCGACGCCGCTGCGCGACGACCCGCAAGCGCTCGTCGGCAATGCAGTGCGCGCCAACGTCCGTGCGTCGGTGACCAACCTCCGCCACGGCTCCGAGATCCTGGAGCAGCTCATCGAGCGCGACGGGCTGCTCGTCGTCGGCGCCGAGTATTCGCTCGAGAGCGGTATCGTCGAGTTCTTCGAAGGGCTGCCCGCGGACCGCTAGCGGCTCGTGAACGACCGGGGGCGTTGGTGCTAAAGTTTCAGGCATCGTCGCTCGACGGGGCTCTGCCATGCACGCGCACACACGAGCTCACATCGGCTCGCGCCTGACGGCCGCGGTTGGCGCGGTCGCCTTGGGCGCGCTTGCGCTGCTCGCGCCGGCCGCCGCGCAGCAGGAGCGCATCGCGATCCGTGGGACGTCCGTTTCATTGATTCCGCCGCCGGGGTTCACGGCGTCGCGTTCGGAGCGCGGCGTCGAGAACACCGCGACCGGATCCAGCATCACGATCTCCGAGCAGAGCGGGGCGGCGTATGCCTCGCTCGCCGAGCGCTTTGCGTCGGCGAAGAGCCTCACCGAAGGCTATGCGCAGCAAAAAATCACGGTTCGCGGCGTGCGCCGCATCGACGGCAAGATTCCGTTCGCGATCGGGCGGCAGGTGTCGGGCGGCAAGGACGTCGCGAAGTATTTCGCGCTGCTGCAAGGCGACAAGACGGTGCTCGTGACGTTCACGATCGGCGACCGGGCTTTCACGGAGGCGGACGCTGAAGCCGTAGTGCGCTCGATCGAGCTGACATCGGAGCCCACGCTCGAAGAACGGCTCGCCCCGCTGCCGTTCACCTTCCGCGCCGTCGAGCCGTACGCCGTGGCGGAGGTGATCCAGCGCCAGGCCGTGAGGCTCGAAGTCGAAGGCGACGCCGCGCAACCCGCCATCGTGATCGGCTACGGCCGGTCCCAAGCCTTGATGGGCGACGAGGCGCGTGTCGCCGTCGAGCTGCTGCGCAGCACCGGCGGCTACCGCGAGGCGCAGATCACGGCCCAGCAACCGGTCCCGTTCGCGGGCGGCGACGGCTACATCGTCACGGCCGTCGTCGAGAGCCGCACCGCCGTGCAATATCTTCGCATCATTCCCGGCGGCGGCTACTTGCGGCTGCTTGCGCGCGGTGAGACGAGCGCCATGCAGGGTGCCCAGGCCGTCCTCGAGGAGATCGCGAGCTCCGTCGAGCCACGCTAGCGCCGCGCATCAGCCTTGAAAGTTCTTCGGACTCCGCTATGCCGCCGGCCCTAACCGAGGTGTATCGTTCTTCCCATGACTACCCCCGGCCAAAACGACAGGGCCCGCCCGGGTCCATCGGCCCGACGTTGGTCGTGGCTCGGAGCCTCCGCGCTCGTCGCGGTCATCGGCGTCGCCGTTTTCTACGGCGTGACGGTCGAGCCCTCGCTGCTTCCCGCGAGCCAGCAAGCGTTCGGCCAACCGCCGTACCGCTCGGACGTCGACGCGCGCACGGCCCTCGAGCAAGGTAAGGCGCGCGCGGCCGCGAGCGGCAAGATGCTCATGGTCACGTTCGGCGCGAACTGGTGCCCGGACTGCGTGACCTTGCATCGGAACCTCTATTCGGCCGAGACGCGCGCGTACGCCGAGAAGCACTTCGAGATCGTGGAGATCGACGTCGGCGACGCGAAGAAAAGCGCCGCCGTGCAACGCGACCTCGGGATCTCCGTCAACGCGATTCCGCTCGCGGTGTTCTACTCGCCGACGGGCGAGCTCGTTGGCGACACGTTCGACGGCGAGCTGAAGCCGTCGCGCCACTTTTCCTCGCGCGACATTCGTGACTTCCTCCGCGAAGTCGTGGACTATCACCGCATCGTCAGTCCCGACCAGCGCCAGTGAAACCGCGCGGCGGCAGCCGCGCTCTCAGCGAATGTTCGTCATCGATTCAACGGTCGCCTTGCGCGTGCTGCGCGAGGACGATGCCGGAGAGCTTTTCGCGCTCACGGACTCGAACCGCGCGTACCTGCGCCGTTGGCTGCCGTGGGTCGATCTCGTGACCTCCGAGGACGACTCTCGTTCGTTCCTCGCGACGGTGACGGCGCAACGCGAGGAATGCCGCGGTCCGACCTTCGGGATTATTTGCGACGGTGCGCTCGCGGGAGTCGTCGGCTACTTGCCCCTCGATCGCGTCAATCGTATCGGCGAGATCGGCTACTGGCTCGCGCCGCGCTCGCAAGGTCGCGGTGTCATGACCCAGTGCTGCCATTTCGTGGTGCGCTACGGCTTTCTGACGCTCGACTTGAATCGCATCCAGATCGCGGCGGGCACGGAGAATCACGACAGCCGCGCGATTCCGGAGCGGCTCGGCTTCAGGCTCGAAGGCATCCTGCGCGCCCGCGAGGCGCTTTACGGCGCCTTCATCGATCACGCGATGTACTCGCTGCTGCGCAGTGAGTTCGACGCAGCCGACCGGTGACGGCGGCGCGCGCTTGCCGCCCATTGAGCGGTTTGCCAAAGTAGCCCGCTATGTCGGAGAGCTCGACTCTTTCTGCCGCGGCCCGGCGGCGCCTCAACTGGCTCGCCGCCGGCATCGTTCTCGCCGTGGCCGCCGCCGTTGCGGCCTGGGCACAGCTCGGCGCGAATCGCGCGCCGGCAGCGGCAGGTTTCCGCGTCGTCGCCGTGTATCCGCACGACCCCGCGGCGTTCACGCAGGGCCTAGCGATCGAAGAGGGGCGCCTCTACGAGGGCACGGGCCAATATGGCGCCTCGACGGTGCGACGTGTCGACCTCGCGAGCGGTCGCGCGCAAAAGCAGCGCGCGCTCGGGCCGCGCTATTTCGGCGAAGGCATCGCGATCATGGGCGGCCTCTTGTACCAGCTCACTTGGCAGAACGGCGTCGTCGTCGTGTACGACCTCGACACGTTCGAGGTCGAGCGCACGATGCAGTACGACGGCGAAGGCTGGGGCCTGACGCACGACGGCCGGCAACTGATCATGAGCGACGGCTCCGCCACGCTCCGGTTCCGCGACCCGCAGACGTTCTCCGTCACGCGCGAGATCGAAGTTCGTAACGACGGCGTCCCCGTTTCGAGATTGAACGAGCTCGAGTACATCGATGGCGAGATCTGGGCCAACATCTGGTACGACGATCGCATCGCGCGCATCTCGCCGGCCGACGGCAAGGTGCTCGGCTTCGTCGACCTCGGCACGTTGTATCCGCCGAGCGCTCGAGATAGCGAGGCCGTGTTGAACGGGATCGCGTACGACACGGCCGCCAAGCGGCTATTCGTGACGGGCAAGAACTGGCCGCAGCTCTACGAGATCGAGATCCTTCGGCCGTGACCCCCGAGCACGCCCTGGTGTAGAGTCCGTTCAGGGTTAAATCGGGAGCTCCTTGATGGCCAGGCGTTCTTTGCGCGACATCTTCGTGCGCAAGTCCGTCGAGCAGATGCACGCAGAGCACGAGCACGGTGAGCTCAAAAGAACGCTCGGCGCAACGAATCTCGTTCTGCTCGGCATCGGCTGCATTATCGGCACCGGCATTTTCGTTCTGACGGGGAGGGCCGCCGCGCAGTTCGCGGGACCGGCGATCATCGTCTCCTTCATCATCACGGGCACACTGTGCGCGCTCGTCGCGCTGTCCTACGCCGAGCTCGCGTCGGCGATCCCCGTGTCGGGATCCGCGTACTCGTATTCCTACGCGTCGCTCGGCGAAATCGCAGCATGGATCATGGGCGTGCTGCTCGTGCTCGAATACGGGCTCGCCGCTTCGACGGTCGCCGTCGGCTGGTCGGGCTATGTCGCGAGCTTCCTGCACGACTTTGGTCTCGACATACCACCCGCGTTACGCGGGGCAATGGGAACGCCGGTCACCGATTTCGTGACGGGCGCCGTCGTCGGCACGGGTGTCGTGAACCTGCCGGCCGTGCTCGCGATCGCGGCCGTCATCGGGCTATTGATCCTCGGCGTCTCGGAATCGGCATTCGTCAACAATATCGTCGTTGCGATCAAGGTCACGGTCGTCGTTGCGTTCATCGCGATCGGCGCGTTCTACGTGAATCCGGATCTTTGGTCGCCGCTGGTGCCGGCCGCGGTGCCGGCGGCTCCTGCGGACGTCGGGCTCTGGGCGCAGATCGGCTCCGCACTTTGGTCCGTCGTGACGGCGCAGAACACGGGTCAGTATGGAATCTCCGGGATCATCACGGCCGCCGCGACGATCTTCTTCGCGTACATCGGCTTCGAAGCCGTTTCGACGGCCGGCGCGGAATCGAGGAACCCGAAGCGCGACATGCCGATCGGTATCTTGGGCTCGCTGATCATCTGCACGATCCTCTATATCCTGACGTCGGCCGTGCTCGTCGGCATCGTTCCCTACACGGATCTGAACGATCCGGCGCCGATCGCGAAGGCCGTCAACCAAATCGGCCTCGGGTGGTTCGCCACGCTCGTGAAGATCGGCGCGATCGCCGGCCTTTCCTCCGTCATGCTGGTGCTGCTGTACGGTCAGACGCGGATCTTCTACACGATGGCGCGTGACGGGTTGATTCCGCCCGTATTCGCGCAAGTCCACCCGAAGTTCAAGACGCCGTGGATCAACACGTTGATCGTCGGCGTGCTCGCGTGCGGCTTCGCCGGATTCATGGGGCTCGACCAGCTCGCGAACCTCACGAACGTTGGCACATTGCTCGCGTTCGCGATCGTCTGCATCACAGTCATCTACCTGCGCTTCGCGCGGCCCGACATGCAGCGCGCATTCAAGACGCCGCTGTTTCCCTTCACGCCGGTTCTCGGCGCAGGCATGTGCCTATTCCTGCTGATGTCGTTGATGGCCCACGAAGCCACGAGGAACTTCTTCATCGTCTATCTGATCGGCGGCATCGTGCTTTACTTCGCGTACGGCATGTGGAACTCCAAGCTCGGCAAGGGCCTCGTCGTGCATGGCCACGAAGTGCTGGCGGAGTCTCCTCATCCGAAGACGTTGGACTGAGCGCTTGGTCGAGACGACGCGATCGATGCAGCGTCGCGCGACGAAGGCGGTGAAATGGACTTCTTGATCACTGCGTTCGATTACTTCCTGCACGTCGATCGCCATCTCGGCGCGTTTGCGGAAGATTACGGCGTCTGGATCTACGCGCTGCTGTTCCTGATCGTGTTTCTCGAGACGGGCGTCGTAGTCACGCCGTTTCTGCCCGGTGACTCGTTGCTTTTCGCTGTCGGCGCGCTCGCGGCCGCCGGCGTCATCGACCTCTTGATCATTCTGCCCCTGCTGACAGCCGCCGCGATCATCGGAGACAACACGAACTACTTCATCGGCCGGGCTGTCGGTCCGCGCGTATTCACCGAGCACAGTAAATGGCTGAAACGCGAGCACCTCTTACGAACGCAGCGCTTCTACGAGGTGCACGGCGGCAAGACGGTCGTTCTCGCGCGGTTCGTGCCAATCGTGCGCACGTTTGCGCCGTTCGTCGCGGGCGTCGGCCGCATGCACTATCCGCGCTTCCTCGCGTTCGACGTCGGCGGCGGCATCTTGTGGGTGTGGAGCTTCGGTTTGTTGGGCTACTTCACGGGAAACATTCCGTTCGTCAAGGAAAACTTCGGTTTGGTGACCATCGGCGTCATCGTGGTCTCCGTGTTGCCGCTCGCCTTCGAGGTTTGGCGCGCGCGAATGCAGCGGGCACGCGTCGGCGCATGAGAACGTTTCGTTGAGTCTCGGCGCCGTCACGCTCGCCGCGCTGGCGCTCGCGATCATCGTCTCCTGCATTTCACGGCTCAACGTCGGGCTGCTCGCGCTCGCGCTCGCCTGGGTCATCGGCGTCTTCATCGGGGGCTTGAGGCCCCAGGACGTCTTCGCCGGGTTTCCGATCGACCTGTTCCTGACGTTGTCCGGCGTGACGTTGCTGTTCGCGCAGGCGCATGTGAATGGCACACTCGACATCGTCGCGCACAACGCGATCCGGCTCTGCCGCGGCCGCGTCGGCGTCGTGCCGATCATGTACTTCGGCTTGGGCGCCGTGCTCGCGTCGGCCGGGCCGGGCAACATCGCGACGACGGGACTGCTCGCGCCGATGGCGATGGCGACGGCGCTGCGGATGCGGATCTCGCCGTTCCTGATGGCGATCATGGTCGGCAACGGGGCGAACTCGGGATCGCTATCGCCGTTCGCGCCGACGGGCCTCATCGTGACCGACAACATGACGCGCATCGGCCTCGCGGGTTTCGAGCTGCAGACCTGGATCTACAATCTGCTCGCGCATGCGCTCGTGGCGTTCGGCGGATACTTCGTGTTCGGCGGGCTGAAGCTACTGACGCGCGCCGACCGCGTCGAGATCGAAGCCGAGCCCGCCAAGCGCCTCGACTGGCATCAGGGCACGACGCTCGGCGTGATCGCGCTCCTGATCGTCGGCGTGATTCTCTTCGGCCGCTCGGGCTTCCATATCGGCATGGCCGCGTTTGCGGGCGCGGTGCTGCTTTCGCTGCTGCGCGCGGCCGATGATAGCGAGGCCATCAAGCGAATGCCGTGGGGCACGATCCTCATGGTTTGCGGCGTCACGGTGCTGATCGGTCTCTTGCAGAGGACCGGCGGCATGGACATCTTCGCGAACTTGCTCTCGAGCATTTCCACGCAGGCGACCGTGGTTCCCGTCATCGCCGTCGTGATCGGCATCGTCTCCGCCTATTCGAGCACGTCGGGCGTCGTGCTACCGGCGTTCCTGCCGACCGTCCCGGGCCTCGTCGAAAATCTCGGCGGCGGCAATGCGCTCGGGCTCGCCTCGACGATGAACGTCGCGGGACACCTCGTCGACGTCTCGCCGCTCTCGACGATCGGCGCGCTGTGCATTGCGTCCGTGCCGTCCGGCGAAATGAGCCGCAAGCTGTTCAATCAGCTTCTGGCGTGGGGCATGAGCATGACGATCGCAGGCGCGGTCATCTGCTGGGTGCTGTTCGCGTAGGCCCCGAGTCGGAAGCCCTCATGTGAGGGATTTTGCACCACGTTGGTGCGCGTTCCCGCGGAAACATCGGTCGCGGCGGCATGGTCTCGCCGCGCCGACCGCTATAACAGAGCGTCGACGAGAGCGCCTGCCCTCGCAATGTCGACTTCCTTCATTGACGCAACCGGATCTGCAAGTTCGCGGAGGATTTGCGCCTGCGCCGCGCCGCGGCGCTGAGCCTCGGCGTACGGGATCTCGGGATGGAACATCACCATCGAGTAGCGCGGAATGAACCGCCCCGGGAAGCGCCGTTCGAGCTCGAACGACAGCGCCGCGCGCAGCTCGAACTTCGGGTCGCGGACGTCGTCGCGCATCTCGCGGTAGTTCTCGAGCGCCATCTCGGCGATTGCACGCGCGTTCGGCGCGCGCTCGGCCTCGAACGCCGCGAAAATGGCGGGCCAGTGACCGCCGTGCCGGCCGATCAGCTCGTCGAGCGCGCCGCAGTCCTCGAACGCGGCGTTCATGCCCTGGCCGTGGAACGGAACGATCGCGTGCGCCGCGTCGCCGACGAGCAGCACTCGGTTCGCGAAGCTCCAGGGCCGGCAGTGCACGGTGCCCAAGAGGCCGACCGGGTGCTCCGCGTATTCGCGCTCGAGCGCCGGAATCAGCGGCACTGCGTCCGCGAACTCGCGCTCGAAGAAGGCGCGCGCCTCGTCCACGCCGACGCTCGCGAAGCTCGGCTCGCCGCGATGGGGCAGGAACAGCGTCGCCGTGAACGTTCGATTGGGGTTCGGCAGGCCGATCAGCATGAAGCCGCCGCGCGGCCAGATGTGCAAGGCGTTCGCGTCGAGCGCGAATTCGTCGCCGCGCGCCGCGAGCGTGAGCTCCTTGTAGCCGTGGTCGAGCAGATCCTCGCTGGCGGTGATGGCGCCGCTCGCCGCGAGCGCGCGGCGCACCTCGGAGCCGGCGCCGTCGGCCGCGAGCACGATGTCGGCTTCGAGGCGCTGCCTTCGACCATCCTGCGATTCGATCAGCGGCGCACCGTCGGCGTCGACGCCGACGCATTGCTCGCCGAACCGGTATTCGACGCCGTCGCGCTGCGCGGCGAGCTCGTAGAGCAGTGTGTTCAGCGTCGCCCGCGAGACGGAATAGATTTCCTCGGTCGCGCGCTGGCCGTACGGCAAGAAGCGCTGTGCTCCCGAAAGATCGTGGACCATGCGGCCGCGCATCGGAATCATGAGCTTCGCGACCTCGGCCTCGATGCCGGCGCGCCGGAGCGCCGCGATGCCGCGCGCCGCGAGCGCAAGATTGATCGAACGGCCCCCGATCGGCGCTGCGTATGAAAATCGCGGGCCGCGCTCGAAGACGACGGGCGTAAGCCCCCGGCGCGCGAGGAAGATGGCGAGCAAGCTGCCTGCAGGGCCGCCGCCGATGATGGCGATTCGCGGCTGGCCGGCGACCTTCATGCGTCGAGCGTGCGGCGCAGCGCCTGCACGGCGGCGTAGACGTCGCGATAACGGTTATAGAGCGGTGCAGGCGCCAAGCGCAGCACGTTCTGCTTGCGCCAATCCGCGACGATGCCCGCGGCGCGCAGGCGCGCGACGAACGCCGACGCGTCGGCCGGGGGCGGCGTGAACTGCATCGCGACGTGACAGCCCCGCCGCTCGGGATCTGTCGGCGTCAGCATCCGCGCGCGGCCGCCGAGCTCGCGCTCGAGCAGCCATTCGAGGTAACGCGTCAGCGCGACGGACTTCCGCCGCAGGCGTTTCATGCCGGCAGTCTCGAATAGATCCAGTGACGCCGCCAGGGGCGCCAGCGACAGGATCGGAGGGTTGCTGACCTGCCAGCCCTCGGCGCCGGAGAGCGGCGTGAACTTCGGCTCCATGAGAAAGCGCCGCCGGCGGTCGTGCCCCCACCAGCCGGCGAGGCGCGGCAAAGTTTCGGCAGCGCCATGCCGCCGATGCACGAAGCAGCCGGCGACGGCGCCGGGCCCGGCATTCAGGTATTTGTAGCTGCACCAGACGGCGAAGTCGGCGCCCGAGTCGTGGACGGCCAATGGCACGTTGCCGATCGCGTGCGCGAGATCGAAGCCGACCCGGCAGCCGTAGCGCTGCGCGGCCGCAGCGTACGCGGCGAGATCGAGCCGTTCGCCGGTCAAGTACTGCACGCCGGGCAGCAGCACGAGCGCGATGCTCTCGCCTTGCTCGGCGAGCAGCTCTTCGTAACGCGCGCTGTCGAGCTCGAAGCTGCCTTCGCGGAATCCGACCTCGAGCAACGCCGCGCGAGGGTCGAGGCCGTGCCAGCGCAGCTGCGACTCGACGGCGTAGCGATCCGAAGAGAACGCGTCGTGCTCGATCAGAATCTTGTAACGCTGCGGCGTCGGCCGGAAGAACGTCGCAAGCATCAGGTGCAGGTTCACCGTAAGCGTGTTCATCGCGACGACTTCGTCGCTGCGAGCGCCGACGAGCTCGGCGAGCCGCGGGGCGAACTGCACATGATAGTCGAGCCAGCCGCCGTGCACGGCTCGCAGCGGCCGAGCACGGCCGCGCTTGGCAAGCGCGTCGGGAAAGTGCCCGTCGACGCCGAGCGCGGCCCAGCGGTCGAGCTCCATCGCGACGGCGCGGCGCACGGCGCGCGGCATCAGCCCCAGCGAATGGCCGCACAAGTAGGTCAGAGTGCGGCCCTGCTCGCGCGGCAGCTCGAACTCGCGGCGCAGCGCCGCAAGCTCATCGGCCGCGTCGAGCGTGCGTGCGCCGGCGAGCCCCGGCCGAAATTTCGGGCTGACCACGATTACTTGGGCGGCAGCACAGTGCCGCAGCGCTTGCAGGTGCGCGCATCGACGTTGCCGTAAAAGCGCTCGAACACCGGCGGCAAGTCCTTGACGATGTCCGCGACGTGCAGGTACTCCTCGTGGAGCTTGTTCGCGCAATTCGGGCAAAACCACATGAAGCCGTCGAGCTCGTGCGGTGCGCGTGTGCGCTCGACGACGATGCCGACCGATTTCGGCATTCGCTGCGGCGAATGCGGAACGCGCGCCGGCAGCAGGAAGATCTCGCCTTCGCCGATCGGGATGTCGACGAACTCGTCATCCTGCACGGTCTTGAGCAGCATCTGCCCCTCGACTTGGTAGAACAGCTCGGGGCCTTCGTCGAGGTGGTAGTCGGTGCGCGAATTTGGGCCGCCCACGACTTGGACGATGAAGTCGCCGTCCTCGAACATCTGCTTGTTGCAGACGGGCGGCTTCAGATGCTCGCGATTGTCGTCGATCCAATCGAGAAGATTGAACGGCAGCATCGTCTTCATGCCAAGGCCCTCGCGCAAGTCGCGGCGCGCCGCCGCGCCGACCCTGCATTATGCCGCGCCGCGGGCACGACCGGTTGGCTCGTCACGATTCGAGCGCCGCAAGCCGCGCGAAGTCCGCCGGCGCCAGCGTCTCGGGCCGCGCTTTCGGATCGATGCCGGCGGACGCGATCGCTTCGGCCGTCAGACGTCCCTTCAGCGAGCGCCCGAGCGTTTTGCGGCGCATCGAGAACAGGTGCGCGACGAGACTCGCGAAGCGGGCGCGATCCCTTACCGCGAACGGCGGCGCCGCGTGCGGCACGAGCCGCACGACCGTCGACCAGACTTTCGGCGGCGGCGTGAACGCGCCTGGGCCGACGTGGAAGCAGACTTCGGAGCGCGCGAAGAGCGACAGCATGACCGTGAGGCGCCCGTACTCCTTGCCGCCAGGCGCGGCCGTGATGCGCTCGACGACCTCCCGCTGCAGCATCACGTGCAGATCCTTGATGGCCGGGGCGAAGGTCGCGAGATGGAACAGCAGCGGCGTCGAGATGTTGTAGGGCAAGTTGCCGACGACTCGCAGCGAGCGCGGCCCCGGCGCGAGCGCGCCGAAGTCGAACGCGAGCGCGTCGGCCTCGTGCACGACGAGCCGCTCGGGATGCGCGACGCGGCTTGGCAGCGCGGCCGCGAGCTCGCGATCGACCTCGACGACGTGCAAGCGCTCGAGCTTCGAAGCAAGCGGAATCGTCAGCGCGCCGGGACCGCCGCCGATCTCGACCATGGTGTCGCCCGGCAGCGGCCGGATGACATCGACGAGCCGGCGAATGACGCCGGGATCGTGCAGGAAATGCTGGCCGAGCCGCTTCTTCGCGCGCACGCGGCTACCTCGCGAGCTCGAGCGCGACCTCGACGGCGGCAAACAGGCTGCTTGGGATTGCGCGGCCGGTGCCGGCGAGCGCGAGCGCGGTGCCGTGATCGACCGACGTCCGCACGATCGGCAGTCCGAGCGTCACGTTGACGATCTCGCCGAACGACAGCGCTTTCAGCACGGGCAGGCCTTGGTCGTGATACATCGCGACGACGACGTCGCAGCGAGCGAGCGACTCGGGCGTGAAAGCCGTATCGGCGGAGACGGGTCCCACGACGTCGAGCCCTTCGGCCGCGAGCGTGCGCACCGCCGGCTCGATGACCGTCCGCTCCTCGGTGCCGATGGTCCCGCTCTCGCCGGCATGCGGATTCAAGCCGAGCACGAGCACGCGCGGCCGCGCAATCCGAAACCGCCGCTGCAGATCGCCGTACGTGATTCGAATGAGGCTCTCGAGCTTCGTGCGATCGAGCGCGGCCGCGACGGCGCGCAGCGGCAGGTGCGTCGTCGCGAGCGCGACGCGAAGAGTCTTTCCGGCGAGCAGCATGACCGGTTGCTTTGCGCCCGTCAGCTCGGCCAATAGCTCCGTGTGCCCCGAGAAAGGGACGCCGGACTCCGTGATGACGCTCTTCTGCACGGGCGCCGTCACGAGCGCGTGCGCGGTGCCGTCAACGCAAAGCTCGGTTCCGCGCTTCAGCATCGCGAGCACGTACGCCGCGTTGCGCGTGTCGAGCTTGCCGGGCTCGACGGGAGCGGGGAGTGCGATCGGCAGCACGTGCAGGCGGCCGGTTTCGTGACGGCCGACCGCGCCTGCGTCTTGGCAGGCGCGCAGCTCGACGTGAGTGCCGAGCAGGCGCGCGCGCGACTCGAGCAACCCCACGTCGCCGAGCACGGCGAGGCGCGCGTCGAACGGCCGCGACGCGAGCGCCAGCGAAATGTCCGGGCCGATGCCGGCCGGCTCGCCGGAGCTCACGACGATCAAGGGTGAATGCGTGTTCACGGCCGCGCTACGCGCGCCTCGGCGGATGGCGGGCGCGTGGCCGCGGCCGCCGTCAGCGGCGGACGTCGACGAATGCTTGGTCGCGGAGCCGCCGCACCCACATCTCGCGCTCTTCCTCGGCCTTCGCCGCGCGGATCTGACGCGCGCATTGCGTGCGCTTCACCTCGTCCGTCGTGTCGTGCGAGCGCCGCTCCAAGACCTCGATCAGGTGCCAGCCAAAGCGCGTCTTGATCGGCGGGCTGAGCTCGTTGATCTGCAGCGCGGCCATGGCGTCCTCGAACTCCGGCACAGTATCGCCGGGGGACAACCACCCCAAGTCGCCGCCTTCCGCGGCCGACGCCGGGTCCTCCGACACGGCCTCCGCGACGGTCGCGAAATCGTCGCCGCCGACGATTCGATCGCGGATGCCGCGTGCCTTCTGCTGCACGGCGGCTTCGTCGAGAATCTCGTTCGGCCGCAGCAGAATGTGCCGAACGCGGAGCTGGTCGATCATCATCGCCTCGGCGCCGCGCATGTCGTTGAGCCGGACGATCTGGAACCCGCCCGCGCTTTGCAGCGGCTCCGAGAACTCGCCGGGCTTCATACGGATGACGAGATCGGCGAACAGCGTCGGCAGCTGCGAGCCTTTGCGCCAACCCAAGCTGCCGCCGTCGAGCGCGGTCTGCGCATCCGAAACGGCTACGGCGAGCCGTGCGAAATCCTCGCCGGCCTCGAGCCTGCCGTGAATCTCCTCGATGCGTGCACGCGCCGCTTGGACGTCTTGTTGCGTCGCCGTTCCCGGGACGCTTATCAAGATATGCGAGATGTTGTAGTCGAACCCCGCGGACGCATTCTCGTCCGAGTCGACCAAGCATTGCTCGAGCTCTCGCGGAGTGATCGCGATGCGGGCGACGACGTCGCGCTGCTCGAGCTGCTCGACGAGCAGGTCTTTGCGGCTGTCCTCGCGATATGTCGTGTAATCGACGCCCTGCGCCGCGAGCACCGTCGGCAATTCCTCGAGCGCGTAGCCCAAGTTCGATGCGACGCGCGACAACGCTTCGTTGAGCAGATCGTCGGCGACGGTAATGCCGACGCGCTCGGCGCGCTGCAGCTGGATCTCGCGCACGATGAGCTGGTCGAGGACTTGCCGCTCGATGTCGGAGACGGGCGGAAGCGGCCGCCGTTGCTCGGGCGGCAGCTGAGCCTGTTGATTCCTCAGGTTCTGGGTGACGCGGTCAATCGCCTCCGAGAGCTCGCTTTTCAGAACGATGCCTTCGTCGACGACGGCTGCGACGCCTTCGAGCAGCTCGCCGCCGGCGCCGAGCTCCCTATCCTGAGCATCGGCGGCCGGCAACCAGTGGACCATTATGACGCTCGCAACGGCGAGCAGACTGCGTTTGTGAAAGGTGCTCATGATCGCGCTTCTCAATAGGCTCGGGCGATGTTCCGGTAGCCAAGAATACCACGGTCGAGCAGCTCGTCCGGAGAGGAGACCCGCTGCGACAAACCCTTGAGCTCGAGCACGAGCGACAGCGAGCTGTCGGACTCGCCCGTACGGCTGCTCACGTAGTTGCGATTGATTATTCGCAGGCGCCAGCAACAGGCCTCGTATTCCCAGCCGACGAAGTCCTCGAGCCGCTCCTTGTCGAGGAACGAATAGCTGTAGCTGCCGATGATGCGCCAGCGCTCCGCGATCGGCCAGACGACCGACACGTCGCCTTGCTCGAGCGCATCGCGCCGATAACGATAGCCGAAGCCGAAGACGCGATCGTCCTTCGGGCGGTACTCGAGGCGCGTTTCGGTGCGGGCCGTCGTCGAGGTCTCGCTGTTCCATTGGTAGCCGACGTCGAGTGCCCACGCGTCACGAACGCCGATGCCGACCTCGGCAACGTAGTCCGAAGCGTCGGTATCGGTCGGCGCCGTGCCGGGCAGTGTCACTATCTGCGGATCGAGATAGCGCGTCTGCCCCAAGCTTGCCGTGAGGCGCTCGCGGCCGTTTGCGGCGTCGATGAGCCGCGTGGTGACTCCGAAGGAGATCTGATCCGTGTCGGCGATGCGATCGGGCCCGACGAACTGATATTTTCGAAACAGCTGGACGAGATTGAAATCCGGCACGATCGTGTCGAACACGGGCAGGGCGGTCTGGTCCTCGAACGGCACGTGCACGTAGAGCAGCCGCGGCTCGAGCGTCTGCAGCCAGTTGCGCCGGCCGCGCGTGTCGCGCTCGAACGTCATTCCCATGTCGAGCGTGCCGATCGGCAGGCCGCGCCTCTGCACGTCGTCCTCGCCGGGCGCCGTATCGTCGAGCCAGTAATTCGTCTGGCGCACCGCGACGGCGGGCGTCAAGAACATGCCAGAGCGCGCGAAACGCAGGCTGACCTCCTGCGTCGAGTCGAGGCGCCAGCCCGTAGTGCCGACGTTGCGATCGAAGCTCACGAGCTCGGTGTCGGAGTCGAACCGCAGAAGGCCACGGCCCCAGCGGCCGCCGAACACCATCTGCGGAACGCGCTCGTAGGGGCGTTCGGCGTCGGTGAGCACGGGGTCGATCGTCTGGTAATTCTGGAATCGCGTCAGCAGCGACCAGCTCGGCGCAAAGTACGTGACGTCGAGGAATCGGTTCAGATGCGTTTGGCTCGTGACGGCTAGGCTCGTGCCGAGGTCTTCGAAGTAAGCATCGTCCGAGACGCCTTCGAGGCCGGAGAGAACCTCGAGCTCATCGCGGCGGCCGAACAGCGACTCGTGTTGGAGATTCGCGTAGCGGCGCGTCGTTTGCGTCTCCTCGTCGTCGGGCAAGTACTCGAAGCCGAAGTCGCCGCGGCTATTGGGCATCAGATAGCGGAAATCGCTGTTGATCTGTGTTCCGCGCTCGGCCATGTAGCGCGGCGCGAGCGTCAGGTCGTAATTCGGCGCGAGATTCAGGTAGTAGGGCACGGTCAGCTCGAAGCCCGTGCGCTGGCCGCTGCCGGGAACCGGCGTCAGGAAACCGCTCTTGCGCTGGTCGTTGATCGGGAAGCTGAAGTACGGCACGTAGAGGACGGGCACGCCCTTGAAGTCGAGCTTGACGCCGCGCGCGGTGCCGACGCCGCCGTTGACGTCGAGCTCGGCGCTTTTCGCACTGATCTCCCAGGCGACGTTCTCGGGCGGGCAGGTCGTGAACAGCATGCTCGCGAGCGAGATGCGGCTTTCGCTCGTGACGGCGATCTGCTCCGCCGAGCCGCGCGCGGGCCGGGTTGGGAGATCGAAGCCGGCGGCCGAAAAGCTGACGGTCTCGATATCACGATCGTAGTGCGCGTCTTCGCCGAAGACCAAGACGCCGGGGCCCGTGAGCTCGACGCGGCCGAGCAAGTCGACGTTGCCATCGGTCGCGACCGTCGCTCCCTGCGCCGTGAGCGTGCCCTCAGCGTACCTAATCTCGACGTCGCCGAAGGTAGCTTCGGAATCGGACACGCCGTCGATGCGGCTCGTGACGATCTCGAGCATTTCGCCGACACTCGCGTCGTCGCCGTCGTCGCTTTCAACGGGCCGCGCCGGCGGGAGGTCCAACTGCTCGGGGACCAAGCAAAGCTCTTGCGCGAAGGCTTGCGGCGCCAAACCGAGGACGAGCCAGAGGGCGATGATCGTTCGTCGGCTTGCGGGCACGAGCTGCGGCTGAATCAAAGGCGGTTACAATGGCATACGGTATTGCATGAGAGCAATGATCCTCGCAGCAGGCCGCGGCGAGCGCATGGGCGCGCTGACGGCGATGCAACCCAAACCGCTATTGACGATCGGCGATCGGTCGCTGATCGAGCATCACGTCGTGCGGCTCGCGGCGAGCGGCGTCAACGAGCTCGTCATCAATCTTTCGTATCGCGGCAGCGAGATTCGCAAACGGCTCGGCGACGGCAGCCGCTTCGGCGTGTCGATCGCGTACAGCGACGAGGGCGAGCCGCCGCTCGAGACGGGAGGCGGCATCGTGCAGGCGCTGCCGTTGCTCGGCGGGCAACCGTTCCTGCTCGTGAACTCTGACGTGTACACGGACTTCGACTTTCGCGTTCTCGTCGAGGGCCCGCGTGTGCCGACGCTCGTGCTCGTGACGAATCCGTCGCATAACGCGCGCGGCGATTTCGGGCTCGACGCCGCCGGTTACGTCACGGCGGCCCCGCCGCTCTCGACGTATGCCGGCATCGCCGTGTTCGATTCGCGCATGTTTGCGGGGCTGCCGCCGGGCCGCCGGCCGCTGAAGCCATTGCTCGACGCCGCGATCGCGCGCCGCGAGCTCAAGGCTTTGCCGTTCTCCGGCGTGTGGCTCGACGTCGGCACGCCCGAGCGGCTCGAGGAGGCGCGCGCATTCGCCGTGCGGAGCTGAGCATGCGTCTCTACTCGTTCTTCAGGAGCTCGGCTGCTTATCGCGTGCGCATCGCGCTGAACGTGAAAGGCGTCGACTACGAAACGGTGAGCGTCGACCTGCCGAGCGCCGCGCATCGCGGCGCGGAATTTCGCGCCGTGAACCCGCAGGCCACGATTCCTACACTCGACGACGACGGCACCATTCTCTGGCAATCGCTCGCGATCGTCGAATATCTCGACGCGCGCTACCCCGTGCCCCGGCTGATCCCGGCCGAGCCCGTTGCGCGTGCGCACGTGCAAGCACTGGCGCAGCTGATTGCCTGCGAGATCCATCCGCTGAACAACCTGCGTGTGCTGAAGTACCTGCGCGGCGAGCTGAAGCTCGATGATGCTGCGGTGAGCAAGTGGTACTCGCACTGGATCGCGGAAGCCTTCGGCCCGCTCGAGACGCTCGTCGCCCGCTTCAGCGGCGGCCGCTGCTGCTTCGGCGATTCGCTGTCGCTCGCCGACGTTTGCCTCGTGCCGCAGATGTACAACGCGCGCCGCTTCAACTGCGACCTTGCGCCGTACCCGACGCTCGTGCGGATCGCGGCCGCGCTCGAAGCCGAGCCCGCGTTCGCGGCCGCCGCGCCGGAGCGCCAGCCCGACGCGACTTGACCGCGTCAGCGGACGCCGTGCTCCATGCGGACGTCGAGCAAGGCCTGGCGTCCGCCGGCGACGGCAGCCATTGCTTCATCGATCGCGCGCGGCAGCTCGGCCGGATCGTCGACGCGGCGCGCCCAGGCGTCGGACGCTTCGGCGACCTTCGTGAATTCCGGCGACGGCTGCAGCTCGACGAGCGGCATCTCCTCTGCGTGCGCGGCCGCGCCGTCGGGATAAACAACGCGCGTCGCGGACTCGACCGCCTGCCAGCGGCCGTTGTTGCAGACGATAGTCAATGTCGGCAGCTTCGCTGCGCGCGACACGAGGTGAAACGGAGTAGGGTTGCCGAACATGTAGCTACCGTCGCCGATCGTGCTGACGACCATCCGGTCCGGCGCCGCGAGCTTCGCGCCGAGCGAGGCGCCGAGGCCGAAACCCAACCCGCCGCCGATGCTGACGGCTAGCAGCGAGCCCGGCTCCTCGAGCCCGAAGTGATCCGCGGCGACGCCGAGCTCCGTGATGACAATGCCGCCTTTCGGCAGCGCGTCGTGCACGCAGGCGCCGACGTAGGAATAGCGGATCGGCCTCTCCTTGCGCGCCTTCTCGTTGGCTGCCGCAAGGGCGGCGGTCTGCTTGGCCTTGCGTTCTGCGACGGCGGCACGGCGTCGGTCCGCGGCCGCTTTGTTGACGCGCCGCGCCGTCAGCGCTTCGTCGAGCAGCTTCAGGCCGGCGCGCGAGCTGCCCGTGATCGCGAGTTGCGCGGTGAAAGCGCGGTGAGGATAACGCTCGAACAGCGGATCTAGACCTAAGTGCACGACCTTCGCGTCGGCGCGGGGCGCCGCATAACGCGGATACCACGGCACCTCGCAATCGACGACGAGCAGGAGATCCGCCTTCCCGAGCAGCTCCGTGCCGGCGTGACCCAAGTTGAACGGATGACTCGCGGGCAAATTGACGCAGCTCGCGTGCGGCTGCGCGACGGGGATTGCGTGGCGCTCGGCGAGCTCGGCAAGCACGGCAACCGCCGCCGTGTCGCGGCCCAAGTTCGACGTGAGGATCAGCGGAAAGTCGGCGGCCGCCATCCACTCGGCGAGCGTATCGATATGGCGCGCGCTCGGCTGCGGCGGCGCGAGCTCGGTCGACGGCAGCGGCGTAGCGCTGTCCTTGTGCGCACCCGCGAGCACCTCGCGCGGCAGCGTCAAATAAACGGGCCCGCGCGGCTCTGACAGCGCGATGTCGAGCGCGCGCCCGACGATCTCGTCGACGGGTTGCCCAGCGCGCAGCTCGAAATCCCACTTCGTGTATTCGCGCGTGATGCCGCCCTGATCGAAGTTCTCTTGGCCCCAGTGGATCGGCGCGGACCGCGAGGCGATGTGACCGTCCTGCGTGAGCGGCGTGCGCCCCGCCATCAGCAGCAGCGGCACGTTGTCGCGCGCCGCGTTCATGAGCGCGCAGATCGTGTTGCCGGTGCCGACGGTCACGTGGACCATGACGCCCGCGGGCTTCCCGGCCACCTGGTAGTAGCCGTGCGCCATCGCCATCGCGAGATTCTCGTGCGGCACGGTGATGAAACGCGGGATCGCGTCCTTGCGTTGCGCGGCGCGCACGAGGCCTTCGATGACGGGCGCGAAGTCCGTGCCGGCGTTCGCGAGCACGTAGTCGATGCCGCGCTTCTTCAATGCCCGCAGCAGCCCTTCTGCAACCGAAACCGTGGTGCTTGCTCCGTCCATCGCCGTGGCTCCTCGGGAATTCGCGCAGTGTAGCCCGACGCCGACGGCGCAGCAGCCCGCACTCAGTGCGTCATCGCGTAGATGACGTAGTTGACGGCGAAGCGCGTGGCGAGGCCCGTCATGGGCTCGGGATAGCGTGGATCGTTCGCGTGCTCCCACGCGTCGCCCAAGTCCATGTTGAAGTTGATGGCGACCATGAGCCGCCCGGCATCGTCATAGATGCCGCGCCAGTGCGGCGTGACGCCGTCCTGCTCGTAGGTGACGCCTCCCATCAGCGCGTAAATGCCGGGAATCTGGATGTGATCGTCGAGGTCGTACAGCACGTGCTTCACCTCGTCGGTATCGGCGATCTCGACGATCGGCCGATCCGGGAACACGCGCTGCATCGATTCGACGAATCTCGACCACTGAGCCGAGCCGTGGAAGTCGTCGGTCATCAGGAACCCGCCGCGCAACAGATACTCGCGCAGCCGCGCGGCTTCGTCGTCATCCAAATACCAGCGGCCGACTTCGACGGCGTAGAGCCACGGATAGTCGAAGATCGTGTCGTCCGTGACTTCGAGCATCCGGGGCTGTCGGCCGATCTCGACGCGCGTCAATCTGCTGACACCGAGAGTGAAGTGCTGCTCGGCTTCGGGATAATCCGTACGGAAGGTGCTCCTGCCCCAGCCTCCGCCATAGCCGTTGTAGTACATCCGCGCGAAATGAAATTCCTCGGTCGGCCAGCTCGGCGCGCCCATCAAATCATCGCCGGCCGCGACGAGTGCCGTACAAGCGGCAGTGACGGCGAGCAAGGCTTTGGAGCCGAGTCGTCTCATCGATCTCAAAGACTGGTCCCTCGAGCGTGCGCGTCCGGCGAGTGTCCTGCGCGGTACGGTGCGATCGCCTCCGATGGTAGCGTGCCGCGCAAAATCCGTGAAAGCGACTGCCCTTTTGGTCCAGTCGCGCGGGCGAAGTCCTTTCGGTAAGCTCCGGATAGACCCTGACGGTGCGTGCGCTGACACCGGCTTCCGCCGGTTTCTGGAGTTTTGTCCAGCGCAAGGTCCGGTCCAAGGGCCGAGCGTAAGGTGAGCCCGATGTTCGAGTTCTTCTTCAAATACTCCCGCGCCACCTATGAACGTGCCGAGCTCGTGTTCGCGAGCGGTTGGCCCGTCTGGCTGCTCGTGGCGTTGACCGCTGCTGTGGCGGTCGCCATCGGCGTGACGATCTGGCATCGCCGCGCGGGGCTCGGTGTCGTGCGCGCGACGGTGCTCGGTGCGCTGCAGACGGCGCTCGTCGCCTGCGTCCTCGTGCTGCTATGGCGGCCGGCGCTCGTGACGCAAACGCTGCGGCCGCAGGAGAACTCCGTCGCCGTGCTGCTCGACACTTCGGGCAGCATGCTCTACGGCGACGAGGAGACGTCGCGTCTGCAGGAGGCCGTCGACAACCTCACGGAAAGCGCGTTGCCGGCGCTCGAAAGCCAGTTTGCCGTCAACCTGTTCTCATTCGCCGGCGATCTCGTCGAGCTGCCGTCGCTCGAGCAGGTTCCGCCGCCGGGGCCCGTCACGCACGTCGGCGAAGCGTTGTTGAACGTCTTGCGCGGCGCACAGTCGGGCGCCATCGCCGCAGTCGTGCTCGTATCGGACGGCGCCGACAATTCCGCGGACTTCGACCAGACGAAGATCGCCGAGATCGCGAGCTTCGGCGTGCCCGTCCACACCGTCGGTGTCGGCGAAGAGACGATGCCGAACGACCTCGAGCTCGAGGACGTGCAGCTGCCGAGCGTCGGGCTACCGGGGTCGACCGTCAGCGCGCAGGTCAGCATTCGTCACAGCGGCGCGGCGCTCGCGCAGCTCAAGGTCTACGACGGCGACGCGATCCTCGCGTCCGAGGCGATCCAGCTGCCCGGCATCACGGGCGTCACGACACGCTGGGTCGACATCGACGTCGGCACGGCGGGTGTCCGCGATCTGAAGTTCGTGCTCGACGCGTTGCCCGACGAGACCAACGTCATCAACAACTCGCGCCTGCGGCCGATGGAGGTCCCCGAGCAGCGGCGACACATCTTATATATCGACGGCGAGCCGCGGTGGGAATACAAGTTCATCCGCCGTGCCATCGACGAGAATCCGGCCGTCCGCGTCGCCAGCATGCTGAAGACGACGCCGAACAAGATTTATCGCCAAGGGATCGAGTCGCCCGACGAGCTCGAAGACGGTTTCCCGACCGAGGAGCTCGCGCTGTTCCGCTACGACGCGTTGATGATCGGCAGCTTCGAGGCAGCCGCGCTCACGCCCGCGCAGCACGACATGATTCGCGAGTTCGTGAGCCGGCGCGGCGGCAGCCTGCTGATGCTCGGCGGCCGGCGCGGCATCACGGACGGCGGTTGGGGACCGACGAGCGTCGCGGAAGTGTTGCCCGTGCGGCTGCCCGAGCTCGACGGGCCGAGCTTCGTCCGCGAGCCGGCGAAGGCCCTTCTGACGCAGGCCGGGCGCACGTCGGCGATGACTCGGCTCGAAGCCGACGACGAAGCCAACGAAGCGGCCTGGGCTGGGCTGCCCGAGCTCGCCGACTTCCAGACGCTCGGCGAGCGCAAGCCGGGCGCCGAGTACCTGCTCGAGGCCGAGTTCGACGGCCGCGTGCAGCCGCTGCTCGTGCACCAGCGCTACGGCCTCGGCAACGTGTACGTGCTCGCGACGGGCGGCACCTGGCGCTGGCAAATGCAGCTGCCGCACGAGGACCAGCGCCACGAGACGTTCTGGCGCCAGTTTCTGCAAGCGGCCGCGACGACGGCTCCGCAGCCCGTGACCTTGACGTCGGAACGGGTGTTCTACGGCGACGAGAGCACGGTCGTGCTGCGCGCCGAGGTCCGCGACAAGTCGTATCAGCCCGCGAGCGACGCCGCCGTTACGCTCGAGGTCAGCGACGGCCTGGGCCCGGCGACGACGCTTCAGATGACGCCCGTGGCCGGCGAGCGCGGCCTCTACGAGGCGGCCTACGAGACGACGCATACGGGCGTCTTCCGCTTCGAGGCCGTCGCGAAGGTGGCGGGCGGCGGAGCAGCCGAGGAAGCAGCCGAATCAGGGGAAGCCGACGAGGGCAGGGATGCCCGAGGTAGAGCAACGCAGGGAGCAGTTGCCGAGGAGCTCGGCCGCGCAAGGTTCGCCGTGCGCCGCGAGGATGGCGTCATCGAGCACTACCGCGTGCAGCAGAACCGGCCCTTGCTCGAGCGGCTGGCGGCGGCAACGGGCGGAACGTATTTCGCCGTCGACGACGTGAGCCGCTTGCCGGAAGCCGTGAGCTTTTCCGAGGCCGGCAGTGTCGAACGCCAGGTGCTCGATCTGTGGAACATACCGATTGCCTTCATGCTGCTGCTGCTCTTGAAAGCCGGCGAGTGGCTCGTGCGCCTCTATTGGGGGCGGTTGTGAGCCTGCGTCTCGTAGCGTCGCTCGTCATCGCGTTCGGCGCCGCGGCGCCCGCGCACGCGGAGCTCTACTACCTGATCGTGGGCGGGCTCGGCGGCGAGGCGGTCTACGAGGAACGGTTCGCGAAGGACGCCGAGGCTCTCGCGGCCGTCGCTCGGCGCACGACGGCGGCGAGCCGCGTCATGCTGCTGCAAGGCGAGGGCGCGACGCGCGAGGCAGTCGTGAGCAGCCTCGACTCGTTGCGCACACGTGCGAAGGCGGCGGACAGTGTCATCGTGATGCTCGTCGGCCATGGCAGCTACGACGGTGAAACCTACAAGCTGAACCTGCCGGGCCCGGACATCGACGGCGAGGAGCTCGGCAAGTTGCTGGCCTCTTTGCCCGCGCGCTCTCAGCTCGTCGTCAACGCGACGAGCGCGAGCGGCGCCGTGCTCGAGAAGTGGGCAGCCGAAGGCCGCACGCTGATCACGGCGACGCGCAGCGGTTTCGAGCGTAACGCGACGCGCTTCGCGCAGCACTTCGCGGCCGCGCTCGCCGCGGGCTCGGCCGACATCAACAAGAACGGCGCGATCACGGCGCAAGAGGCATTCGACTACGCCTCGCGCAGCGTGGCCGACAGCTTCGAGAAAGACGGCGCGCTCGCGACGGAGCACCCGCAGATCGCCGGCGACGCGGCGGGCCGCTTCACGGTCGCGCGGCTCGCGTCGGCCGGCCCGGCCGAGCCCGTCGCGACGAATCCCGCCGTCGCGCCGCTCGTCGCGGAGCGCGAAAAGCTCGACGCCGAGATCGAGGCGCTGCGCGGGCGCCGCGAATCGATGGCGAGCGACGCTTATCTCGCCGAGCTGCAACGGCTGCTCGTTCAGCTCGCCGAGGTGCAAGCGAAGATCGACGCCGCCCAGCCGAGGCCGCCGCAATGACGACGCGCGCTTGGCTCGGCGCGTTCGCGGCGCTGGCGGCCGCGTCGACCGCGCACGCGCTGACGATCGAGTACGCGCTCGACCGCCCCGCGGCGCTCGTCGCCTGCGACGAGCAGGCGTATCGCGGCGCGCGAGCCGAGGCTGTGTCCTGCTATCGAAGCTTGATGTCGCAGAGCACGGATACGCGCATCAAGGCCGACGCGGCGCGCGCGGCCGGAGACGTTCGCGCCGCGAACGCATTCTTCCAGACGGCACTGAAGGAGCACGCGGAGGACGCCGCGGTGCGCACGCGCTGGGGCGAGCTGTTCGTCGCGACGCATCAGAACAACGAGGCGATCCGGCTGTTCGAGGAAGCCCTCGAGATAGACCCCAAGTACGCGCCGGCGAAGATCGGTCTCGCGAAGATCGCGGCCGGCCAGTACGAAGAGAAGACCCGCGAGTGGGCCGCGCAAGTCATCGACGAGACGCCGGACCAGGCGCTCGAGGCACACCTCTTGCTCGCGCGCGCCGCGCTCGAGGACGGCGCCATCGACACGGGCGCGCAGGCGCTCGACGAGGCGCTGGAGCTCGCCGAGGAGCACGACCGCTCGCCGCTCGAGATCTATGCGCTCAAAGCGTCCGTCGACCTGCTGCGCGGCACGGCCGACAGCCCGTGGACGAAACGAGCGCTCGACCTGAATGCCGGCTACGGCAACGCCTATGCGATCCCGGCGCACTTTTACGTGATCACGCGGCGCTACCGCGAAGCCATCGCGCTCTTGCAGAAGGCCGTCGAGATCGAGCCCGATCTCTACGAAGCGCATGCCGAGCTCGGCGTGAACCTGATGCGCGAGAACCGGGTCGACGAAGGTCAGCGCCATCTGACGATCGCGTATCGCGGCGATCCGTTCAGCGCGCCCGTCGTCAACACGCTACGGCTCATCGACAGCTTCGAGAACTTCGTGGTCACGCAGCACGCGGCGAAGCCGGCCGCGGAGGGCGGAGCGCCCAATCCGGGCGTGATCCTGCGGCTGCACAAGGACGAGACCAAGGTCCTCGAGCCTTACGTGCTCGACCTCGTGAACCGCACGATCGACACCTACAGCAAGCGCTACGGCTTCACGCTGAAGGAACCCGTGATCGTCGAGCTGTATCCCGATCACGACGATTTCGCCGTGCGCATCGCCGGCTTGCCGGGCATCGGGCTGCTCGGCGTGACGTTCGGCTACGTCGTCGCGATGGACAGCCCGACGGGCCGAGCCGACGACGACTTCCACTGGGGCACGACGCTGTGGCACGAGATGGCGCACGTGTTCACGCTCGAGGCGACGAATCATCTCGTCCCACGCTGGTTCAGCGAGGGCGTCTCGGTGTTCGAGGAGTGGAGCACGGGGCCGTTGCCGGGCCGGCACATCCCGCTGCCCGTCCTCGCGGCGATCAAGGAGGACAAGTTCTTAGCCATAGCCGAGCTCGACCGCGGCTTCATTCGGCCGACTTACGAGGCGCAGGTCATCGTCTCGTACATGCAGGCCGGCCTCATCTGCGAATACATCGCCGGCAGGTTCGGCCAGGAAGCGCTCGCGCGGATGCTCAACGAGTTCCGTGACGGCAAGGACACGCCGCAGGCCATCCAAGCCGCGCTCGGGATTTCGCCGGGGCAGTTCGACGAAAGCTTCGCCGGCTACGTCGACATGCAGCTCGGCGCCGTCGTCGCGCAGCTCGATGCGTGGCAGGAGAAGCAGGCCCAGATCCAGGAGACGGTGCAGAAAGGGGATTGGCGGCTCGTCGCTGCGCAGGCCGCCGAGGCCATCGAGCTCTTCCCCGACTACGTCGACGAGGGTAGCGCGTACATCGCGAAGGCGCGCGCGCATCGCGAGCTCGGCGACACGGCGCTCGCCACGAGCACGCTGCTCGAATATCGCAAGCGTGGCGGCTACGATCCCGACGCCTTGATCGCGCTCGCGCGCGCGCTCGGTGACGCCGGCCGCACCGAAGAATCGATCGAGGCGTTCGAGGACGTGCTGATGGTCGCGCCGCTGCGCGCCGAGGTGCATCGTGATTTCGGCGATCGGCTCGCGAGCGCGAACCGGCATCGCGAGGCGCTCGGCGAGTATCAGGCTTTCCTCGCCATGAATCCGCAGGATCTAGCCGAGGCTCACTATCGGCTCGCAGAGACATACGTGGCGCTCGAGGACCGAGCCAAGGGCCGCGAACATTTACTGTATGCTCTGGAAATCGCCCCGCATTACCGGGAAGCCCAACAGCTGCTATTGGAGGTCGTACGTTGAGCGACGCTGCAAACACGCTCGAGACGCAAGAGACACGTGCGTTGATCGAGAGCTTTCATAAATCCTCCGAGCAAATCCGCGCCGAGGTTCGCAAGATCATCGTCGGCCAGGACGAAGTCGTCGAGAACTTGCTGATGACGCTGCTCGTCGGCGGTCACTGCCTGATCACCGGCATGCCCGGCACCGCAAAGACACTGCTGGTCCGGACGCTCGCGAGCGCGCTCGGGCTGAAGTTCAAGCGCATCCAGTTCACACCCGACTTGATGCCGACGGACATCACGGGCACCGACATCCTCGAGGAAGACGTCGACTACCGGCAAGCGCACCTGGACGTTCGTGCCGGGCCCGCTGTTCACGAACGTGCTGCTCGCCGACGAGATCAACCGCACGCCGCCGAAGACCCAATCCGCGTTGCTCGAGGCGATGCAGGAGATAACGGTGACGGTGCGCGGCCATCATCACTCGATCGACCGGCCGTTCTTCGTGCTCGCGACGCAGAACCCGATCGAGCTCGAGGGCACCTATCCGCTGCCGGAAGCCCAGCTCGACCGTTTCCTGTTCAACGTGCTGCTCGACTACTTGAGCGCCGAGGACGAGGTCGATGTCGTGACGCGCAATACGACGCGCGTGGACCTGCCGGAAGTCAACGCTTGCACGACGCCGGAGCAGATCGTGAAGTTCCAGTGGCTCGTGCGCCAGGTGCCGGTGTCGCAGAGCGTCGACCGCTACGCGGTCGACCTCGTGCGCGCGACGCGGCCGCACGATCCGAACGCCTCGGAGATGGTGAGGAAGTACGTGCAGTACGGCGCCAGCGTCCGCGCGACGCAGTTCATCATGCTCGCGGCAAAGGCGCGCGCGCTGATGCAGGGCCGATACCACGTGACGCACGAGGACGTCGCGTCGCTCGCGCTGCCCGTGATGCGCCATCGCGTGCTGACGAACTACTTCGCGGAGTCGGACGGCGTCGATACCGACAAGGTGCTGACGGACCTCGTCAAGCAGCTCGGCGCCGGCGGCGAGATAGGCACGCCCGCGTAGGCTGATCAGCATGGCCGCAGGGAGCGCGATACCCCAGCATCTGCTCGAAGCCGGAGACGCTCGCGGGGCTCGCGAACCTCGAGCTCGTCGCGCGCGCCGTCGTCACCGGTTTCCTGACGGGCATGCACCGCTCGCCGTTTTTCGGCTTCAGCCAGGAGTTCGCGGAATATCGCGCTTACGCCGAAGGCGACGATCCGCGCTTCATCGACTGGAACGTGTTCGCGCGCACGGACCGCACCTACATCAAGCGTTACATCGGCGAGACCAACACGCGGCTCGTGATCCTGCTCGACGCGAGCGCGTCGATGGGCTTCGGCAGCGGCAAGGTCACGAAGCTCATGTACGGCAAGTTCCTCGCTGCGACGCTCGCATACCTCGCGGCGCGCCAGCACGATGCCGTCGGGCTCATCGTGTTCGACGACAAGATTCTCGAGCATCGGCGCGCCTCGACGCGCGGCGGGCGCTTGAGCGGCGTGCTGCATGCCATCGATCGCGCGCAGCCCGGCACGGGCACGGACCTGAAGATCCCGTTCGAGCGCTTCCACGAGGTCGAGCATGGCCGCGGGCTCGTCGCCGTGATCTCGGATTTCTACTGCGATCCGGACGCGCTGCTGAAGAGCGTGCAGCCGCTCGCGTATCAGGGGCAGGACGTGATCTTGTTTCAGCTGCTCGATCCGCAGGAGATCAAGCCGGTGCTGAAGGAATCGGCGCTCATCGAGGACATGGAGAGCGGGCAGACGATGGAAGTCTCGCCGATCTACATGAGCTCGAAGTATCGCGACCGTATCGACGCGCACGTGGAGGCGCTGCACAAGTCGGCGATGCGTGCAGGCGCCGACCATCGGCTCGTCAACATCACGGAGCCGCTCGATAGCGTCCTGCGTTCTTATCTCTTGTTCCGCCAGAGGCGAGGGTAAGCCGATGAGCCTCCTCGCGCCGGCGTTTTTGGTTGGGCTGCTCGCGATCGGGTTGCCGTGGTGGTTGCATCGGCTGTCCTCGGATAACCCGAACAAGCAGAAGTTCAGCTCGCTGATGTTCCTCGAGCCGGGCGAGCCGCGGCGCGTGCTCGCGAAGAAGGTGCAGTATCTGTTGCTGCTGGCGCTGCGGATCGGGGTGCTCGTGTTGCTGGCCCTGGCGTTCACGGAGCCGGCAATCTGGCGCGCGCCTGCGGCCGGCGGCGACGCCGACGGGGCGCGGATGCACCTGATCGTGCTCGACGGGTCGGCGTCGATGGGCTATGGCGGCCGTTGGGAGCGGGCGCGCGCGGCCGCGAACGACGTGCTCGACGAGCTCGGCACCGAGGATCGCGCCCAGATCGTGCTCGCGGGCCGGCAATTCGAGGTGCTCGGTCCGCCGACGGCCGACGTCGCCGCCTTGCGGCAGACGCTGAACACGGCGGAGCCCGGCGTGTTCCGGCTCGAGTACGGGCAGCTTATGCGCTCGATCGACGGCCTCGTGCGCACGGCGGAGCTGCCCGTCGTCATCGATCTCGTCACCGACGCGCAGACTACGGCCCTGCCCATTCGCTTCGGCGAGCTCGCACCACGGCGGCCCGCCGAGATCGTCATTCACGACGTCACGGACGGCGCTGCCGAGAACTGGACCGTCGACAGCTTCGGCGCCTCGGCGTTGACGGGCGAGCTCACGGCCAGTGTGCGCAGCTTTGCACCCGACACCGTCACGAGGACCGTGACCCTCACGCAGAACGGCCGCACGGTCGGCGAAGAGACCGTCGAGGTGCCGGCCGACGGCCGCGCCGAAGTGGCGTTCCCCGCGCTCGATCTCGCGAGCGGTTCCAATCGCGTCGAGGTCGCGCTGTCGCCGGACGACGATCTCGAAGGCGACGACCGGCGCTATCTCGCCATCAAGCGGCCGGAGCCGCGCAAGGTGCTCGTCGTCGCGGAGAACGTAGAGGGGCTCGGTCCGCTGTTCACGAGCGCGGCGCTCGAGACGCTGACGACGCTCGCGCTGACGGCCGACGTCCGCACCTCGCCGCTCGGCGATCCGCCGTTGCTCGACTACAGCTTCGTCGTCGTTACCGACATCGGCCTGCTCGACGCCCCGCAGGCCGCGGCGATCGAGGATTATGTCGAAGGCGGCGGCCGCGCATTGCTGGCGGCCGGTCCGCGCTCGAGCGGTCTGACGGCGCTGCCCGTGACGGGGCAAGCGCTGCGCACGAACCCGCAGATGGGCGGGCAGGCCCGTCTCTCGATCGGCGAGATAGACGCGACGCACCCCGTGCTGCGCGGAGTCGACGAGCTGCGTGCCGCGAACTTCTTCCGCTCAGTGAGCATCGAACCCGGGGAAGGCGATCAAGTGTTGATGAGCCTCGCCGACGGGACGCCTCTGCTGCTCGAGCGGACGATGGGTTCGGGCCGCGTGCTGCTGTTCACATCGTCGCTCGACCGCCAGTGGAATGATCTTCCCGTGCAGCCCGCATTCGTACCGTTGATGGCCGGCATCGCGAACCGCTTGCTCGGCGGCGCGGGGTTCACGAGCGAAGCCGATCTCGGCAGCACGCTGGCCGTGCGCGCGCTCGGCTTCGAGGGCGGGCAGATCTTCGACCCGCGCGGCGAGGCCGCGCTGGGGCTCGGTGCCGGCAGCGACGACGTGCTGCTCGACCAGGTGGGGTTCTACGAGGTCGTCGGCGGCGGGACGACGGAGCTCGTCGCCGTGAACTTCGACGCGCGGGAATCGGACCTAAAGCCCGTCGATGCGGCAACGCTCGACCGCTGGCGGGGGCTCGGCGTGCGGCCCGGCGAGGACGTTGCGGCGCCCGCGGCCGTTACCTCGCAGGCCGACCGCGTCCCGATCTCCCTCGGCCAGTGGCTCGTGATGTTGCTGCTGGCGCTCGTTGTCATGGAATCCATGGTAGGAAACTGGCATCTTAGGATTCGTAGAGGAGTGGCCGCATGACAGCTCAGTCGCAGCTCGAAGCCTACCTCGGCGAATTTCGCCGGCGCTTGAAGGCACTCATCGTCGCGCGCGGCGCGGCGTTGCTGGCCTTCGCCGCGCTCGCCGTCACCTTGCTCGCCGTTTACTTCGGCATCCGGCGGGCGTTCGATCCGCAAATCGTGATCAGCGCCCGCGTGGTGCTGTTGTTGCTCTTGGCCGGCATTGCCGTCGGCCTCGTCGCGCTGCCGCTTCGGGCATTGAAGCGCAGCCGCGGCATCAAGGACATCGAGCATCGCGCTCCCGACTTCAACGGCCGCCTCGAGACCTATGACGGCATCGTGCACGGGCCACCGGAACGCGCCACTCCGTTCTTGGGCTTGCTCGCCGAGGATGCGCTGAGCTTCGCGCGCCGCATCCCCGTCGCGTTGAAGGTTCCCGATCTGCACGTGCGCGGGCCGGCGGCCCTCGCGGTCCTCGCCGTCGTCTTGCTCGTCGGCACGGCTGTCTTCGGTCCCGAGAACTGGCGCTATGGAGTGCGTCACCTCTGGGCAGGCTGGCTCGTCGAGGACACGTTGCCGCCCCAGTATCTGGCCGTATTGCCCGGCGACGGCACGGTGCGCCGCGGCGGCGACCTGCGCGTCACCGCGTCGGCCGAGGGCTTCGAACCCGCGCGCATGGAAGTGTTCGCTCAGTTTCAGGCCGGAGCCGAGTGGGAAAGCGCGCCGATGGAGCGCACTGCCGACGGCAGCTTCAACTTCACGTTCTTCGCGCTGCGCGAGCCGATGCGCTATTACGTCCAGGCTGCCGGTTTGCGCAGCCCGAGTTCGCCGTCGACGTCGTCGATCTCCCGCGCATCACGAGCCTGAAGCTCACGTACAACTACCCGAACTGGACGAAGCTCGAACAGCTCGTCGTAGAGCCGGGCGACGACATTCGCGCCGTCGAAGGCACGCAGGTCACCGTCGAGCTCGCGACCGATCAGCCGCTCGAGGCCTCGGAGCTCGTCGTCGACGGCCAGCGCATCGCGATGCAGGCCGTCGACGGCATCAATACCGCGACGCTCGAAGTGGCGAAGGACGGCGAGTACCACGTCTCGACGCTCTTCAACGGCGACTCCGTGACCATCACGGACGAGTATCTGATCGAGGTGATTCCCGACAACAAGCCCGTCGTCAAGGTCGTGAAACCCGGCCGCGACTGGCGCGCGAGCAACATCGAAGAGGTCACGGTCCGCGTCGAGGCCAACGACGACTTCGGGCTCGACCGCGTCGAGGTGCGCTACTCGGTCAACGGCGGCGAATGGCAGACCGCAGCCATAGACGTCGACGGCAACGCCGTCGTCGGCCAGCAAGTGCTTTATCTCGAGGAGATGACGCAGGAAGTCCGCGCGCCGGCACAGGCGTCGATCGACGATATCCGCGATCGGACTCGCGACGCGTTCCAGAGCGGCATCGAGGAGCTGCGGATTCGGCCACGCTTGCCGCGCATCGACGAGCCGGCGACCGACGAGCCGGCGCAGCCCGCTGCGGAGCCGGCGCCTGCGGAGGCCGAGGAGGCCCAGGTCCGGCCGCTCGAGCCCGGCGACGTCATTTCGTATTACGCCGTGGCCGAGGATCGCGGCCGCGAGGTGCAAACAGATCTGTTCTTCGTCGAGGTGCAGCCGTTCAACCGCAACTTCTCGCAAGCCTCGGGCGGCGGCGGCGGTGGCGGTGGTGGCGGCGGCGGCCAGGAGCAAGACGAGATCTCGCGCCGACAAAAGGAAATCCTCGTCGCGACGTGGAACCTCATCAAGGAGCGCAGCGAGGAGACGTCGAGCTATCTCGACGAGCAGCAGCTGCACGACAACGCGCAGATGCTCGCGGACCTGCAGCGCACACTGGCCGAGCAGGCGCGCACGCTCGCGAGCCGCACGCGCGCGCGCGGCCTGACGGGTGCCGATCCGCGCATTCAGAAGTTCATCGAGAGTCTCGAGCAGGCCGCGACGGCGATGGATCCCGCGGCCGAGCGGCTTGCCGACATCGATCTCGACAAGGCCGTGCCTTCCGAGCAGGACGCATTGCAGCATCTGCTTCGCGCCGAGGCCGTCTTCACTGACATTCAGGTCGCGTTCCAGCAAGGCGGCGGCGGTGGCGGCGGCGGGATGGCGGGCCGCGATTTGAGCGAGCTGTTCGAGCTCGAGATGGACCTCGAAAAGAATCAGTACGAGACAGAGGCGCCCGTCGCGTTCGACTCGGAGGCATCGCAGCAAGAGCAGGCCGACGAGGCGATTCGTAAGCTGCAGGAGCTCGCGCGCCGCCAGGAGCAGCTCGCCGAACAGGCGAACCGCCGCAACGGACTGACCGATCGAGAGCGCTGGCAGCAGGAAACGCTGCGCCGCGAGACCGAGGAGCTCAAGCGCCAGCTCGAGGAGATGCAGCAGCAGCTCGCGCAGCAGCAACAGCAGCAGGGTCAGCAGCAAGAAGGTCAGCAGCAAGGCCAGCAGGGTCAGCAAGGCCAGCAACAGGGCCAGCCGGGTCAGGCGAGCGCGAACGGCCAGCAGGGTGGCCAGAGCACTCAGCAAGCCATCGATCAGCTGAACCAGGCGCTGCAGGCGATGAACGAAGCGAGCGGCCAAGGGCAGCCGGGCCAGCCGGGGCAGCAGCAGATGAGCCCCGAGGAAGCGCGCCGCGCGATCGAGCAGGCTCGGCGTCAGCTTCAGGAAGCGTTGCAGCAGCTCACGGCAGAGCGGCAGGCCGCCGTCGGCGCGGCGTTCGAGGATCTCGCGCAGCGTTCGCAGGAGCTCTACGAGGAGCAGCGACAAGCCGCGAGCGATCTGCAGGAAGCGCTGCGCAATGGCGGCGGCGACGCGAACGCGCGGCGCCGTGGCAGCCTACCCGACGATCAGGCCGAGCAGCTCGCCGACCGCAAGTACGACCTGCAGCAGGAGCTCCAGGCTCTCGAGGAAGACATCCAGCGCGTCGCGCAGCAGTTCCGCGATCAGACGCCCGAGGCAAGCGCGGCGCTCAACGAGGCGCTCGCGGATTTGCAGAGCGTGCAGACGGGTGCGCGGCTCGGCTACGGCGGCGACTACATCCTGCGCGGCGCGGGTGCGCAAGTCGCAGCCACGGACGCCGTGACGACGTCAGCACTGCGGGATCTGCAACGCAACACCGAAGAAGCGCAGGCCCTCGCCGAGTCGGAAGCCATCGCCGGCGAGCGCGCGGAGGCCGACCCGAACGCGGAGCTACGCGCGGAGCTGCAAGATCTTCGCCGACAGCTCAACGAGCTGCAGCAGGGTCAAGCGGGGCAAGGGCAACCGGGCCAGCAGCAAGGGCAGCCCGGTCAGCAAGGGCAACCGGGGCAGCAAGGGCAACCCGGGCAAGGACAGCCGGGCCAACAAGGTCAGCAAGGTCAATCGGGTCAGGGCAACGCGCAGGCGAACGCCGGCGGCCAGGTCGGCGATCGCAACGGCGGTTTCGGCCCCGGTGGACCCGGCAACTGGAGCGACTGGCGGCGCGGCGGCGTTTGGGACCCGCGCAATCGCGGGCTCTGGGACAACCCGGGTGCGATCGACGACGCGCAGCAGCAGCTCAACGATGCATCGCGCGAGCTGCTGACACTCGGCAACGAGCTGCGTGCGCAGGGTCTCAGCGACGAGGAGCTGCGCGCCGTGCGCGAGCTAGGCGAGGCGCTGCGCGGCAGCATCACGGGGAACCCCGAGCTCATCGAGCGCGAGTTCCAGCAGCTCGTCAATCTCGCCGATCAGCTCGAGCTGAGGCTCGCCGAGGGCAGCGACGCGCGAGAACGAGCGGCCGTCCGCGCACAAGCGCCGACGCAAGTCGCCCCCGGCTTCGAAGAATCCGTCGCCGAGTACTACCGCCGCCTGAGCCGCTCCGAGCGCTAGGCTCCGATTCTCCAACCGACACCGCGCGTGCGAGGCATCGTGCCTCGCACGCCGCGCTTTGCGCGCGCCGAGCCGCGCGCACCGGGGTATCGACGATGAGCAAAATGATCCGACTGACAGCCAAGGACGGGCACGAGCTCGACGCGTATCTCGCCGAGCCGAAGGGACGGCCGAAAGGCGGCCTCGTCGTGGTGCAGGAGATCTTCGGCGTCACCAACCACATCAAGCGCGTCGCCGATGGATTCGCGGCGAAAGGGTACAAGGTCGTCGCCCCGGCGATGTTCGACCGCGTCGAGCGCAACGTGACTCTCGACTACTCCGAGATCGAGAAGGGCCGCGAGTACATGCGCAAGCTCCAGTGGCCGGGCACCTTGGCCGATGTCGAAGCCGCCGCGAACGAAGCCCGCGCCGTCGGCAGCGTGTCGATCGTGGGTTACTGCTGGGGCGGAACCGTCGCCCACGTCGCAGCGAGCGAGCTCGCGTTCGACGCGGCCGTCTCGTACTACGGCGGCGGCGTCGCCAAGATGCTCGACAAGAAGCCGCAGTGCCCGATCATGTATCACTTCGGCGATCGAGATGCGTCGATCGCGCTGCCCGACGTCGAAAAAATCCGCAAAGCAAATCCGAGCAGCCCGGTGCACGTTTACGCGGGCGCCGGTCACGGCTTCAATTGTGACGAGCGTGCGAGCTACAGCGCGAACGACGCAAGGATCGCGTTCGAACGTTCGCTCGAGTTCTTGAACGAGCGAACGAGCTGAGAAAAACGCGCCGAGCAGAAAACGCAGCAGTTCCCACACTTAAGAATGCTATAGGTGTGAAGCGTTTACACTTCTTCGCGTGGGGCCGCCGCGACGCGATGCCATAATCGCGCCAACAAGCAGCTGGCTATGTGTCATGGAAGCGACGATTCGAACTCACAACTTGCAGCGCCATTATCAAATGGGCGCCGAGATGATCCACGCCCTGCGCGGTGTGAATTTGACGGTGAATCGCGGCGAGTACGTCGCGATCATGGGTCCGTCGGGCTCCGGCAAGTCGACGCTGATGAACATGATCGGCTGCCTCGATTCGCCGGATGACGGCGAGTATTGGCTGAACGGCAAGCTCGTCTCGGCGATGAACGATCGCGAGCTCGCACGGGTGCGAAACAAGGAGGTCGGCTTCATTTTCCAGACGTTCAATTTGCTGCCGCGAGCGCACGCGCTGCACAACGTCGAGCTGCCGCTGATCTACGCAGGCATGAAGCGCAAGGACCGCCTCGCACGAGCCAAGCAGTCGCTCGAGCGCGTCGGGTTGGGCGACCGGATGATGCACCGGCCGAGCGAGATGTCGGGCGGCCAGCGGCAACGAGTCGCCGTCGCGCGCGCTCTCGTGACGGAGCCGAGCATCCTGCTGGCCGACGAGCCGACAGGAAACCTCGATTCGACGACGAGCCGCGATATCATGGCGTTGTTCGATGCGCTGAACACCGCCGGGCACACGATCGTCGTCGTCACCCACGAGCACGACATCGCGATGCACGCGAAGCGAGTCATCACGTTCCGCGACGGCACGGTCGCGGAAGACGTCGTCAATAACCAACGAACGATTCATTGAGTATGCGTAGCTTTCTCTGGCTGATCCCGATAGCCGCCTTGGTCGGTTGCGAACAGGCTTCCGAAGTCGTCGCGCCTGCCCTCTACGACTCCGCTTCCGTCGAGACCCGCAGCATCCAGGTCACTGTCGATGCCGCGGGCGTCGTCGAGCCCGAGTCGGTCATCGAGGTCAAGTCGAAGGCCTCGGGCGAGGTGCTCGCCGTGCATGCGGAGACGGGCGACATCGTCGAGGCCGGCAGCTTGCTCGTCGAGATCGACAAGCGCACGCCGCGCAATGCCCTCTCGCAGACGGAAGCCGCGCTCACGGCCGCGCAAGCGCGCCGGAAAATCGCGCAGACGCAGATGGAGCGCGCCGCGTCGCTGTTCAAATCGCAGACGCTGACGCAATCCGACTACGAAGTCACTCAGCTCGAGTTCGCGAACGCCGAGTCGCAAGTCGTCAGTGCCAGGGTCGCCGTCGAGAACGCGCGCATCACACTCGAGGACACCGACGTTCGCGCACCGATCATGGGCACGGTCATCGAGAAGACCGTCGAGCCCGGCACGGTCATCGCGTCGACCACGCAAAACGTCAGCGGCGGCACCACGCTGATGAAGATGGCCGATCTCACGACCGTCCAGGTACGCACTCGCGTCGACGAAACCGACATCGGCAAGATCCAGCCCGGCATGCCGACGAAGGTGACGGTCGCCGCGTACCCGAATCAGCCGTTCGAAGGCGAAGTGTTGAAGATCGAGCCGCAGGCGCTCGTCGAGCAGAACGTCACGCAGTTCTCGGTGCTCATCAAGATCGCGAATCGCGGCGGGTTGTTGAAGCCCGGCATGAACGCCGAGGTCCAGATCCAGATCGCGAATCGCGAAGGCGTTGCGGCTGTGCCGACGGCGGCGCTGCGCGCCGAAACCGACGTGCCATTGACGGCCGTGATGCTCGGCGTCGATGAAGCCGTCCTGCGCAAAGAAATCTGGCCCGAAGGCGGTCCCGCTGCCGCGCCGGCGAAGAACATGCTGTCGATCGGCGGGCGCGAGATCGAGTTGCCGGAAGGCGTCGACGCCGCGAAAGTGACGGCGCTCTGGCAGAAGCGGCAGAGCGGCCAAGAGCTCACAGCCGAAGAGCGAACCTTGATGCGCACCGTGATGCAGCAGGCCGGCGGCAACTTCAGTGGCGGCGGCGGTGGTAACTTCGGTGGCGGGAACGCCCGCGCCGGCGCGCCGCCGGGAGGCGGTGGCAATTTCGTCAGCGGCGCGCCTTCGCAGGTGCCGGCACAGGCCGCGCGCGTCAATACGGATTATCTATTCGGCGGTGACTACTGGGTCATCGCGCTGCGCGGCAATGAGCCGGTGCCCGTCGCCGTCAAGACGGGCCTCACGGATCTCGAGTACAGCGAGATCGTCTCGGGGCTCGAGCCCGGCGATCGCGTTCTACTGCTTCCGAGCACGAGCCTCTTCGAGCAGCAGGAGCGGTTGCAGGAGTTTATCAACCAGCGCTTCGGCTCGACGACGCCCTTCCAGCAGCCGCAGCAGCAAAACCAGAACTTCGGGCGCGGCTTCCGCTGACCGCAACCGTGCCGCGCGAGCGCCGGTTCGCCCTGCCCGGGCTCACGCTCGCGGCCGAAGTCTGGGGCTCGCCCGGCGAGCGGCCCGTCCTCGCTTCGCACGGCTGGCTCGATAACGCCGGTAGCTTCGCGCTGCTCGCGCCGTTGCTGCCGCGGTGCGAGATCGTCGCGCTCGATCTCGCGGGTCACGGCTTCAGCGATGCGCGCTCCCCTGATTCCTCGTACAACATCTGGCAAGACGTCGGCGATTTGCTCGACGTCGCCGACGAGCTCGGCTGGCAGCGATTCACGTTGCTCGGCCACTCGCGCGGCGCCGCGATCTCGATGCTTTTCGCCGCGACGTTCCCCGAGCGCGTCGACAGGCTCGTGCTGCTCGAAGGCGGCTTGCCGCTGACGGCCGAAGCGGGCGAAGCCCCCGCGGGTCTCGCGCAGGCACTCCGCGAAAGCCGCGAGCTCCGCGGCAAGAGCGGCCGCCTATTTGCGACGCGCGCGACGGCGATTGCGGAGCGCGCGGGCGGGTTCTCGAAGGTCACGAAGGAGGCCGCCGAGCTGCTCGCTCGCCGGTCGTTGCGCGAGGTGGCGGGCGGCGGCTTTCAATGGCACGCCGACCAGCGGCTCAAGGCGCAGTCGGAGCTGCGGATGACGCCCGACCATGTGCGCGCATTTGCGCGCGCCGTCCGGGCGCCCGTCTTGCTGCTGTTCGCCGAAAAGAGCCCGTTCGTCGACCGGCCTCTGTACCGCGAGCTGCCGAGCTTGTTCGCGAACATCGAGGTCGACCGCGTTCCGGGCGGCCATCACTTCCATCTCGAAGGCTCCGAGCCAGTCATCGCGGAGCGCATCCGCGGCTTCCTCGATTCCTCGGGCTAAACGGCGAATTGTTCGCGGGCGCCGGAGCGGCTAGAGTCGAAGGCCGCCGCAACGGAGCGCTCGCATGAAAGCATTCCTCGTCTCGAAAGGCTCGACGGGATTCGACGGGCTCAAGCGGGCCGAGCGCGAGCAGCCGACCCCGAGCGCAGGGCAAGTGCTCGTACGCTTGCGTGCCGCGTCGCTCAATTTCCGCGATCTCGCAATCGTCAACGGCAAGTATTTCCGCGGCCCGTTGACGCAAGACACGGTTCCTTTGTCCGACGGGGCCGGCGAGGTCGCGGCCGTCGGGGCCGGCGTCACGCAATTCAAGGCCGGCGATCGCGTCGTCGCGACGTTCACGCAAGGGAACCCGCCGGCCGCGCTCGGCTCACCGCTCGACGGCACGCTCGCCGAGTACGGCGTGTTTCAGGCCGACGGCCTGCTCAAGTTGCCGCCGCACCTGTCCTTCGAGGAGGCCGCGACGCTGCCGTGCGCCGCCGTGACGGTCTGGAATGCGCTCATGCATGGGCCGAGAATTCTGAAAGCCGGCGAGACCGTGCTCTCGCTCGGCACGGGCGGCGTGTCGATCTTCGCGCTGCAGATCGCGAAGATGGCCGGCGCGCAGGCGATCATCACATCGTCGAGCGATGCAAAGCTCGATCGCGCCCGCGCGCTCGGCGCCGATCACGGCATCAACTACAAGACGACGCCGGATTGGGAGAAGGCCGTTCTCGAGCTCACGGACGGGCAGGGCGCCGAGCACGTCATCGACACGGGCGGCGTCGGCACCCTGCCGAAGTCGTACCTCGCCGTCGGTGCAGGCGGCGTCGTCAACGTCATTGGCGTCATGACGCGGCCCGAAGGCGACCTGAGCCCATACCCGCTCATGGCCAAGTTCGCGATGGTGCGCGGCATCTTCGTCGGCGCGCGCGAGCACTTCGACGCCCTCATGAAGGCCGTCGCCGTCAACGAGCTAAAGCCTGTCATCGACAAGACGTTCGATTTCGACGCGGCGCCGGAAGCGTACAAGTACCTGAAGGCGGCGCAGCATTTCGGCAAGGTCGTCATCAAGATCTGATGCCGGCGACGGTGCCCTGCGCACGGATGTTGACAACGCGAGCCGCCGCCACCCACACTCGCCGCCGTGCATCGGTTCGCACGCGAGTGCGACGAAGAGGGAATCCGGTGAGAGGCTCGCCTCGAAGCCGGAGCTGCCCCCGCAACTGTTAGCCGCAAAGGATTCACTGCGAGACGCCACTGAGGTTTTGGCCTCGGGAAGGCGCGGTCAATCGTAGCGGTCAGCCAGGAGACCTGCCGGGCACATTCGCTCACGTTCTGTCAGCCGGGGTGCGCTGCGCAGGAGCGTCGTGACACGGCTGCCCAAGGTCGGTTTTGTCCCGCGCTTGCTTGCCGCCCCACGTTCACGAGGCAAGCGCGATGAAAACCTGCAGCACACGGAATCCCCTCGACGCTCTGCGTTCGCTCGCCGCCGTCGGCGCCGCATTGGCGGCCTCGTCCGGCGCCGCGCAGCAGGCGCCTGCCGAGGAGATCGTCGTCACGTCGAGCATCATCGCTCAGCCGCGGCGGCAGATCGGCACGGCGATGTCGGTTATCGACTTCGACGACATCAAGCTGCGCGGCTATACGGACTTGGCGGAAGTGCTGCGTACACAGGCCGGTATCGGCGTCAGCAACTCGGGCGGGTCCGGGAAGCCCACGGCAGTGCGCATCCGCGGCGAGGAGCATTACCGCACATTGCTCGTCATCGACGGCGTCAAAGCGCTCGATCCGAGCGCGCCGCAAGTCGCTCCGAGCTTCGACAGCCTGCTCACGACCAGCGATCTCGAGCGCATCGAGGTTTTGCGCGGGCCGCAGGGATTCATATATGGCGCCGATGCGGGCGGCGTCGTGAACGTCATCACGAAACGTGGTGTCGATGCGCTCGGCGGCGAGCTAGGGCTCGAATACGGCGACTATTCGACGCGCAAGCTCGATGCCGCTCTCTCTGGAGGCAGCGCCGGAGGCGACTATTACTTCTCCGTGGCCGACTACGAGACCGACGGTTTCAACGCGCGAACCGCCGATACCGTGCTGCAAGACGACGATGGCGCCGAGAATACGACGATGCACGCGAAGCTCGGCTGGAACGTTGCCGAGAGCGTCCGCTTGCAGCTCGTCGCTCGCGACATCGAGGCGCAAGCCGCTTACGACGGCTGCTTCTCGCCGGCCACGTTCGCGACCCTGCACGACTGCAGCACCACGATGGATCAGCAGATCTACAAGCTCTCGGCCGAGCACTCGACGGGCGGCGCTTCGAATACGTTCGGCTTCAGCACGATCGACGTCGTGCGCGACGACTTCGCAGAAGGTGCGCGGTCGTTCGGCTCGGACGGCGAGATCAAGCGGGTCGAATACACGGGAAGCTACAAGGCTTCCGAAGCGACGACGTTCGTCTACGGTCTCGATTTTCATGACGAGAAGCTCATCGACGACGACGGCCCGAGCAGCCGCGATCAGAAGGGCTATTACTTGGAGTATCAGGGCGCGCTCGGCGATACGTTTTTTCTTTCGCTCGGCGCTCGCTACGACGACAACGACGCCTTCGGCTCGCATACCAGCAGCCGCTTGAGCATTGCATACGTTCAGGATCTCGCCTCGAACAGCTCGGTCAAGTACCGCGCCAGTGTCGGCACGGGTTTCCGCGCGCCGAGCTTGTACGAGCTCGCTTACAACTCGGGCTCGTTCGCGTTCCCGCCGGCCGCGGGCCTCGCATTGACGGAGGAGAGCAGCCAAGGCTACGACGTCGGCATCGAGTACGACGCTGCCAGCGTGCACTTCGAAGTCACGTATTTCGATCAGGAGATCGAGGACGAAATCTTCTTCGATCTGGTCAACTTCTCGGGCTACTTGCAGTCGACGGGAATCAGCACGTCGAAAGGTGTCGAGGTCGCGGTCGACATCCCGCTCGGTGAATACTGGTCGCTCGTCGCCAATTGGACGAACAACGATGCGGTGGACGCAATCGATCAACCGCGCCTTCGGCGCCCTGAGACACTGGGGAACTTGGGTCTCCAGTACCGTGCGCCGGAGGAGCGCCTCAACTTCATCCTGAACTACCGCGTGGCGCGGGACTCGATCGACGTCGATGGTGTCGCGCTCGACGATTACGAGGTGTACGACCTATCGCTCACGTACGCTCTATCGGACGGCTTCGAGCTCTTCGGGCGCGTGCAGAACGCGACGGACGAGGAGTACCAGGAAGTCGTTGGCTACAACACCGCCGAAAGGTCAATCTATGGGGGTGTGCGACTGCGCTTTTGACGCCCGCGGACGCGTGACTCCCGCTTCGCCACGGCGTGTGTCTGCGCAGGCCGTACGCGCGTTCTGGTCCTGCTGCGTGCTTGCAGCGGCCGGCTGCTCGCCGCCGCGCCAGATCAGCGACAGCGGCTTCGGCGCATTCGAGGTCAGCCTCGCGGCGTGGAGCGACGGCCTTGCTGTCGCGTGGTACGACACGCGCGACGGTAACGCAGAGGTGTACGTGCGCAGGCTCGATGCAGGGGGGCGCGCCGCGGAGCCCGAGGTGCGCATCACGACGACGGCCGCACAGTCCTTCGAGGCCGATATCGCGCCCCTCGCGGACGCGTTCGCCGTTGCCTGGTACGAGAAAGAGCAGGACGGGGCCATGCGCGCGCACCTCGGCGTATGGAAGCGGGACGGCACTCCGGTCTGGAGCCGGCCGATTGCCGTGGGCACCGGCCGAAGCCGCAATGCGATCGTGCGCAGCTTCGGCGACACGTTGTTTTGCGCATGGATCGAGGCCGATGAAGACGACCGCGAGTCCGTTTGGGGCGGCTGGTGGAGCGGCGGTGGGCAGCCGCGCGGGGCGCCCGTGCGCCTCGGTGCCGCCGGCGACACGACGTGGAATCTCAACGCCGCGATCGCGCCGTCGGGCGAAGCGTGGGTCGTGTTCGATGCACGGGCCGATACGCGCGTCGAGGAACTGTTCGCGGCGACGCTGGCCGACGGAGTCGCCTCGCTGGCACGGCTGACCGCCGACGACGGTGTTCGCTCGAAATATCCCGATCTAGCATTCGGGCTCGCTGGCCGCGGCGCCATCACGTGGTTCGACGAGCGCGACGCCAATCGCGAGGTGTATTTGATCGCGGCGCCCGTCGACGAATTGCTGCTGCCGATCGAAAGTCGCGCGCAGCGAGTCACGACCACGCCGGGTGCGTCGATCGGCGCGTATCTAGCTTGGAACGGCGACCGCATCGGGCTCGCATGGTCCGACGATAGCAGCGGAAACTACGAGGTGTTCTTTCAGTCGTTCGACGGCAACGGCTTCCCGCTGGGGCCGGAGCAGCAGCTCAGCGACACGCCGACGAGCTCCATGATCCCGGCGATCGAGCCCTGGCGGGACGGCTTCGCGTTGGCGTGGGACGAAGTAATTTCCGCGCCGAAAGAGGATACTCGCGCGGAGGTCGTCTTCACGACGGTGCGCCCATGAGATGCGCCCTATGAGACGTGGATACGTGCTGCACGGAGCCGCTGCGATCGCAGCCGTCGTGCTCGCGGCCGTCGTCGTCCTCGTGTTCCGCTTGCGCACTGAGCTTGCCGACGCCGTGCCACGCGCGGAGTCGACGATCGCGGATGCCGTCGTCGAAGCGCCGGCTGCGCCCGCCGAAGTCGATGCCGCGCCGCTCGCCGCCAGTGAATCCGCGCCGGCGGCCGACTCGTGCGTGTCGAGCAAGGCGGCAAGCGTGCCTGCGACGCGGCCTCGATCGATCCGGCTCAATGGTACGAACGCGCGCGTGCAACTGCTCGTCTCCCGCGACGCAGAGCATCTCGCCGCGGCGGCGCTTCTCTCGCGCAATGCCCGCGAGCGTGTCGACGACATCACGCGGGCCTTTACGATTGGCCGTCAGAATCCCGCTATCGTATGGACAGCCGTGCTGATCTGCGCCGCGGCCGACAGCCAGATCCCGTGCCCGGCACGCGAATGGGAGGATCAGCTTCTCAAGCTCGACGGCGAGAACAGCGAGGCCTGGATGCACGTGGCCGCTCGCCGGCTCGAACGCGGCGAAACCCGCGCAGCGCTCGATGCGCTGCAGCGGGCCGCCGCGGCACCGGTATCGAACGCGTACTGGCCGGATACCGTCGAGCTGCTCGAACGCGGCCTCGCGGCCGCCGGCGGTTACTCGTTCTCCGAGCGCGCGGCCATCGCGTTCGGCGTCGCCGCAGCGAACCAGCCCGACTACGCGAGTTACCTGACCGTGTGCAAGGCTCAAAGCCAGGCCGATCGGGCGTGGGCAGACGCGTGCCTGCGCTATGGCCAAGCCGCGGAAGTGCAACGCAAGACACTGCTCGGCCAAACGTCCGCGAGAAGTCTCCAAATCGCGGTGCTCGAGGTCGTCGCGGACGACGAAGCGGTCGCGCGCGTTCGTGCGCGCGGTCGTGAGAGCGTTGCGACGACGGAGGAACGACGGCGCGCTGATGCGTTGATCATGAGCGGCCCGCGGCCGTTCGCGAGATATCTCGCGAAGCTCAGAGACAGCGGCGAATCCGCGGCCGTTGCGTACATGCTCGAGGACGAGAGCCTGTCGGCTCCGCCGTCCACTGCGGAATGCCCACAGCCGGGCCTTTGACTCAGGACAACTTCGGCGAGCGATTTTGCAGATCCGGCAGTCGTCGTCTATCGTGAGAGGCGGCCCCGCTTCCGGCCGCGCTTTCTGCAGTCGGCCATTCATGGGGAAAATGGAGCGATGCCCAACGACAGCGCCAAGAACGGCTCGGCGAGCGCCGAGCGAGTGCCCGATCAGCTGTACCGGCAGCTCGTCGAGGCGACTCGCGACTACGCGATCTTCATGCTGGACGCGTCCGGGCAGGTCATGACGTGGAGCGAGGGTGCTCGCGCCATCAAGGGATACTCGGCGTCTGAGATCATCGGAGCTCACTTTTCACGGTTCTACCCGGACGACCAAATTGCGCGCGGCTGGCCGCAGTACGAGCTGGCCCAAGCGGCGGCTCTCGGGAAGTTCGAGGACGAGAACTGGCGTATCCGCAAGGACGGCTCGCGCTTCTGGGCCAACGTCATCATTACCGCGCTGCGCGACGATGCCGGCGAGCTGCTCGGATTCGCGAAAGTCACGCGCGATCTCACGGGGCGGCGCGCGCATGAAGAGTCCTTGCAGCAGAGCGAAGAACGCTTCCGGTTGCTCGTCGAGAACGTCAGGGACTACGCGATATTCATGCTCGATAACGACGGGCTCGTGACGACGTGGAACCTCGGCGCCGAGAAGATGAAGGGATACACGGCCGACGAGATCATCGGCAGCCACATCTCGAGGTTCTATCCGCCGGACGCGATCAAGCGCGCGTGGCCGGCCCATGAGCTGCGAATGGCGACCATGGACGGCCGTTTCGAGGACGAGGGGTGGCGGATTCGGAAGGACGGCTCGCGGTTCTGGGCGAGCGTCGTCATCACGGCGCTGCGCGACTCGCACGGAACGCTGAAAGGCTTTTCCAAGATCACGCGCGACCTGACGGAACGAAGGCAGGCCGAGCGCCGGCTCGCGGAAAGCGAGGAGCTGTTTCGGCTTCTCGTGCAGGGGGTGACGGACTACGCGGTCGTCATGCTCGATCATGGCGGCGTCGTCACGACCTGGAACTCGGGCGCCGAGTCGATCACCGGCTTCGCCGCGGTGGAGGTTCTGGGAAAGCATTTTTCGCACTTCTACATCTCGGAGGACATCCGCGAGAGCAAACCGTGGCAACAGCTTCTCGCCGCGAATGAGACCGGCCGGGTTGCCGATGAAAGCTGGCGTGTACGAAAAGACGGCACCCAGTTCTGGGCGAGCACGGTCATTAGCGCGATCCACGATGCGGAGGGCAAGCACCGTGGCTACGTGCAGGTCATGCAGGACCTCACGTCTCGCAGGCACGCGGAATCGCTCGCCGATACGACGAAGCGGATGCACGAGTTCATCGCGATGCTCGCGCACGAGCTGCGAAACCCTCTGGCGCCGATTCGCAACGCAGTCGAGCTCATGCGTAAGCGCGGTCTCGGCGACCCGAGCCTCGAGGCGATGCGCGACACGATCGACCGGCAGATCAGCGCGCTGACTCGAATCATCGACGACTTGCTCGACGTCAACAGGATCGCGCGCGGTGACTTCTCGGTCGGGAAAGAGAAACTCGACCTGCGCGAAGTGATCGGCCGGGCCGTCGAATCCAGCAAGCCGCTGATCGACAGCTTCGCGCACACTCTCACGGTCAGCAGTCCAGAAACGCCGATCGAGATTCACGGCGATGCGTTCCGTCTGACGCAAGCGTTCGTGAACCTGCTGAACAACGCGGCGCGGTACACGCCGCCCGGCGGCCGCCTCGCAGTCACAGTCGAGCAACGAGAGACCGATGTCGTCGTCCGAATAGTGGACTCCGGCCGCGGCATCGACGCGCGCGACCTCGAGCGCATCTTCGATCTGTTCACTCAAGTCGAGCCACAGGGTGGCAGCCAATACGGCGGCCTCGGCGTCGGGTTGGCCCTCGTGCGCCGCGTCGTGGAGCTTCACGCAGGAACCGTGCGCGCCCGAAGTGCGGGCGGTAATCAAGGCAGCGAGTTCATCGTGGTGCTGCCGCTTCCGCTCGAGCGTCTCGAGCTCGTCGCCAACAATCCGCAGCCGGATCGTAGCCAGCCGCTGCGCCGGCTCCGCGTGCTCGTCGTCGACGACAACCGCGATGCCGCCGAGAGCCTGCGTCTGTTCCTCCAGGCCCTGGGACAAGACTCCTACGCCGTCTTCGACGGCCGGACGGCGCTCGAGGCCGTGCATCGGTTGCGTCCGCAGCTTGTGTTGCTCGATATCGGCATGCCGGGGATGAGCGGCTACGAGGTCGCCGACGCGCTTCGGGCGGAATTCGGAAAGGATGCTCCCGTGCTCGCTGCCGTAACGGGTTGGGGGCAAGAGGCCGACAAGCGTGTCGCACAGGCACGCGGGTTCAACTACCACTTCACCAAGCCCGTCAGCACTACGTCGTTACAAGACATCCTCAGCGCCGTCGCCGAAACGCGGCTCGAGCGGCCGTCGTCGTAAACGGCCTGCGAAAGCGCATCACGAAGCGGTCCGTGCGGCCGACGACGGCGGCGTCGAAGACGCTACGCGCGCAGTCGTCGCTCGCAGAGCGCAGCACGTCGCTTTCGCCCGCCGGCTCGAATCCCGCACCGAGAAAGTCGCGGCGCACGACCTCGGGATCGATGCGGTGCACGGCCTTGACGGACTCGAATGGATCTCGGCCGGCCGCGGCGCAATGATCGATGACGCCGACGACGCCACCGGGCTTCAGGGCCGCCAGCAATGACTCGAGGAGCGCGTGACGGTCGATCGGCCCCCAATCGACGCCGTCGTCGCGCCAATACGTATCGTGGTAGACCAGCGACATCAGCACGACGTCGACGCTGCCGGCCGGCAGTCGGAGCTCGTCGTGCCGCACGAACATCTGCTCGACGTTCGGCAGCCGGTCGCCGCCGTAGCGCGCTTCGAAGGCCGCAGCCGGAAGCGTCGTGCGCGCGCCGGGATGGTTGTGCGCGATGACATGGCCCGACCGTCCTACGACGCGGGCGAGAATCTCCGCGTACCAGCCCGTCGCGGCATTCATGTCGAGCGCCGTCATGCCCGGGGCTAGGCCGAGAAACGCGAGCACCTCGGCTGGCTTTCTCGTGCCGTCGTAAGCGCGATCATCGGCAGAGCGGGCCGGATCGCTCAACGCGGCGGAGATGGGATCAGAGCACGCCGTCGTCGCTCTGGCCGAGCTTCTTGCCGTCGGGCAGCGTGACGGAGATGTACTGGCCGCCTTTTTCGTCGTTGCGCAGCGGATAGACGACGACGGCGATCTTGTCGCCGGTCTTCAGCGTCGACGAACGCCAACCCTCGCGCGCGAGATGGCTCGCGGGATTCATCTCGATGCTCCAATTCGCGACCTTGCCGTCGGCGTCCGCGACGTCGACGTGGATCCACGAGTGCGGATTCCCCCAGCGGAACTCCGTGACGACGCCCGTCAGCGTGACCTGGCGCGTGCGGTCGAAGACGATCGGCGAGTGGTGCGCGAGCGCGGCACCGGCCACGAGCAGCAGGGCGATGGTTGCGGTCAGGAATTTCATGATCGTCTCCGTCAGCGGATCAGCGATTGCGACGACGTCGCGGGCAGGTTCTCGTTGAGATCCGGCGTGCACTCGACCTCGTAGATGTCGACGTCGTGCAGCCGGTTGAAGCGCTTCGTCATCTTCCAGTCGCCTTTGAAGGTTTTCGGGTCGGTCAGCGTGTATTCGATCTCGAGCGTCTCGCCGTTCTCGATCATGCGAATGCGCTCGACGATGTGCAGCTGGTCGCTAGCCGGGATGCTCGCGCCGCCCTGGTCGAGCCAGTGGTGGTGACCCGGAAAGTACTTCGTGTCGACGACGAGCGTGTCGCCTTCCCAGCGGCCGATCGACTCGCCGTTCCAGCTCGGCACGACGACGTCGGGGTCGCTGTGCTCGCGTCCGTCGGTATAGATGATGCGCAAGCTGTTCATGAAGTTTTGGACCATGAAGATCGCCGTTGGATACTGCATCAGCAGGAACGGATGCACGCGCGTCATGATCAGCGGCATACCGGCTGGCCAGCATTGGCCGATGTCGTCGCGATAGACCTTGTTCGCGGCGGCGGCCTGCCGGCCGGCCTCGTAGTGGACCTGGGCCTCGGACGTCAGCTCGAATGCCGGGGGGACGAACTTCCACGACTGCGGCCCGCGCAGCTCGTGCTGCCACGTGCCCGTCATGTCGAACGGAGCCTTGGGGCGCGGCTTGGCGAGGTTCGCCGGTGACAGCGCGCCAGGAGGCAGCGGTGCGTCGGCGGGTTGGGCGATCGCGCCTCCCGTCGTCAACCCGGCTACGGCCAGGACAAAGAACCATCGAAACGCGGTCATAACGTCCCCTTTCAGCTGGCAGTTAGACTACCTGTGAGATGCTCGCCTGTGAACTATAGGCAGGCCGCGGGCTCGAGCCGCGCCCGTTAACGGTTAGCTAACGGTTGATGACTTACGGATCACCTGGCTCTTCAGGACAATGGCCTACCGGCTCGATGCACCCTTCCGGCGAGGAAACGCCCCGATGATCAGAGCAAGACTCATAGTGGCGTCCGTCTCGCTGCTCGCGCTGGCGGCGGGCGCCGCCTATGCGCATAACGCGATTTGCGACTGCTTCGACAACGGCGACGACACGATCACCTGCGAGGGCGGCTTCAGCGACGGCGGCAAAGCCGCCGGCGTCGCGATGCGCGTGCTCGACCAAGCCGGCAAGGTGCTCGTCGACGGCAAGATGAGCGACAACAGCGACTTCACGTTCTCGAAGCCGAAGGTCGACTTCAGGGTCGAGTTCGACGCCGGGCAGGGTCACGTCATCACGATCGATGGCCGCGACATTGAAGAGTAGGCCGCGCGCGGCCGCACTGCTCCTCGGTGCTGCGCTGGGGTCGCGGCGCCGGCGGCCGAGGCGCATTTTCAGCTGCTCTATACGCCCGAAGCGGCGTTGAACGAGTCGGCGACCATCGAGCTCGCGCTCGTCTTCTCGCACCCCTTCGACAACGGCTACACGATGGACATGGGCACGCCGGAGGCCTTCTACGTCGTCAGTCAGCGCGGCGAGGCCGAGCCGCGGATGACGGACCTGAAGCAGTATCTCGAGCCGATCGAGTGGTCGGGTGTCGAGACGAAAGCGGCTGCGTTTCTCGCCCGCCCGCCGCGTGCCGTCACGCGCTCGCTCGGCGACTACACGTTCGTGCTGCGCCCGGCGCCGTACTACGAGGAGCAGGAGGACAAGTACATCCAGCAGATCACGAAGACCGTCGTGAACATCGGCGGGTTGCCGGGCGCGTGGGACCAGCCGCTCGGGCTGCCCGTCGAGATCGTGCCGCTCGACAAGCCGTACGCGAACTGGGTCGGCGGCGTATTCCGCGCCGTCGTGCTCGCGAACGGCGAACCCGTGCCGCACGCCGAGGTCGAGATCGAGTTCCTGAACCACGAGCCGCAGATCGCCGATCGCCGCTTTGATCCGGCTGGTAAGGTCACGGCACCCCATGATTCCTTCAAGACGCTGAGCATTCGGGCCGATGCCGCCGGTCAAATCATCATCGGCTTGCCGAAGGCCGGGTGGTGGGGCATCTGTGCGCTCGATCTCGATGACGGCGCTCAACACGACGGCAAGGAGCTGTCCGTGGATGCCGTGCTGTGGATCAAAGCCACGGACATGAAGTGAAGGCCGCAACGTGTCTGCGCTGACGGAAGTGATCAAACCCGCCGGGACCCGCTTCGAGGGCTGGGCGCTGTTCACGGCCACGCTCGTCGTGGTCGGCATCTTGACGGCCTATGTGCGTGCGAACGGCCGAGAGGACACGGCGCCGAAGCTCTACGACTGGCAGATCAGCGCGTTCGACGGGCTCGCGGGCGCAGATCAAGCGATCTACAACTCGCTGTACACCGTCAAGGACGAGATCCCGCTGATCTACGACGACATCAACTTGTTCAACCAGCCTGGTCAGAAATTTCGCTGGCCGAGCCTACAAGACTTCGAGGACGTGCTGCTGCCGCCGTTCTATCGAGACACGAGCTGGGAGCAGAACGGCTCGCTGCAGTGGTCGCTGCACGAGCCGCTCGCCGAAGGCGAGATGCAAGGCTCGACGATGTATCTCGGCACCGACGGCAAGCTGCCGGGGCAGGGCTCGTTCCTGCTCGTCATCGGTCACGTGCATGCGGGTATCACGAACAATAACGCCATCGTGATCTGGTGGAATGCCAAGAACCACGTCGAGATGCCGCAGAGCGGCTTTCGCGATCAGTTGATCCTGCAAGGATGGCGCGAGGTCGTGCCGTACAGCGGCGACCTCGAGGTGAAGCGGCTATTCGGCGACCCGGCGGGCGATGCGGGCGCGGAAGAAGACGTCGAGGGGCTGCTCGAAGAGGTATTCGGAGAACAGTGATGTCGCTGCTCGGACGCACGCTCGTACGGTTTCTGCTCGTCGCGCTCGCAACAGTCGGCGCGCATGCGGCCGCCGCGAAGACGCTGAAGGTCGGCATCACGCTGCACCCGTATTACAGCTTCGTCGCGAATATCGTCGGGGATCGCGCCGAGGTCGTTCCGCTGATCGACGCGGACGCGAACCCGCACGGCTACGCGCCGCAGCCGGCCGACATGATCAGGATCACGTCGATGGACGTGCTCGTCGTGAACGGCATCGGCCACGACTCGTGGGCCTTCGAGATCCTCGATGCCGGCGGGATGCGCGACAAGCTGACGTTGATATATGCGAACGACGGCGTGTCGCTGATCCCCGTCGCCGGCGACCCGAGCGGCGAAAAGGTCGTGAATCCGCACACCTTCATCTCGACGACGGCTGCGATTCAGCAGCTCTATCTCATCGCGCGACGTCTCGGCGAGCTCGACCCCGACAACGCTTCGTTCTTCCGCGACAACGCGCGGCGCTACGCGCTCGAGATCCGCAGGCTGCGGTCGGAGTTCGACGCGCAGATCGCGGGCGCGAGCCTCGCGAAATTCCGTTGCGCGACGATGCACTCAGGTTACGACTACCTGCTGCAAGAGCTGGGGCTGCAGGTGTCGGCCGTCATCGAGCCGCGCCACGGCGTCGAGCCGACGGCGCGTCAGCTCGCCGAGACCATCGACCGCATCAAGGCGGCCGACGTCAACGTGCTGTTCGCCGAAAAATACTTCGCGAGCAAGCTGTCGGACACGATTCGCGAAGCGACGGGCGTGCGCATGTATTCGATCTCGCACATCAGCAGCGGCGACTACACGGCTGGCAAGTTCGTCGACGAGATGCGCGAGAACCTGTCGACGCTCGCGAGCGCCATCAAGGAAGCCGGCGCCGGCGGCTGAGCGCATGAAAGGCCCCACGATCGAGTTCGACCGCGTCAACCTGACGCTCGGCGCCACGTCCATCCTCGAGGACGTGACCTTCACGGTTCATGCCGCGACGGTCCATTGCATCGTCGGCGCCAACGGCGGCGGCAAGACCTCGCTCGTGCGCTCGCTGCTGGGCCAGATGCCGCACTCGGGCCGCATCAGCATCCAGTGGGGCGAGAGCCGCGCTATCGGGTACGTGCCGCAGACGCTCGATTTCGACAAGAGCTTGCCCGTCACGGTCGGCGACTTCATGGCGCTGGCGACGCAGCGCAGGCCCGTCTTCTTCGGCGTGTCGAAAGCGCGGCGCGCCGAGATCGACGGCACGCTCGAGCGGCTGGGCTTGAGCGGCAAGCGCAACGCGAAGCTCGGCAGCCTCTCGGGCGGCGAGCGCCAGCGCGTGCTGCTGGCGCAAGCGTTGCTACCGGAGCCCGCGCTGCTCGTGCTCGACGAGCCGACGACGGGGCTCGACCTCGCGGGCAAGGAGATTCTGCAGCGCACGATCGTCGAGTTCGCGCGGGCCGGCGGCACCGCCGTGTGGATCAACCACGACATTGCGCAGGTCGGCGAGGTCGCGGACGCGCTGACGTACATCGACCGCAAGGTGCTGCTCGACGGCGCTCCGCGCGAGGCGCTCGCGACGGGCGTCGCCGCGCGCCTGTTTCCGACGCTCGCGTTCCCGGCCTCCGCGGCGGCGCAGTCATGAGCGAGCTGTTCGAAATTCCGCGCCAGCTCATCCTCGGCCTCGCGGACGACGGTGTCATCCACTACACGTTCGCGTATGCGTTCGTCGTCAACGGCTTCCTCTGCGCGCTCGTCATCGGGCCGCTGCTCGGCGGCATCGGCACGATGGTCGTCGCGAAGCGCATGGCGTTCTTCTCGCAAGCCGTCGGCAACGCGGCGCTCACGGGTGTGGCCATCGGCGTCATCATCGGCGAGTCGTACACGGCGCCGTACTTGTCGATGTTCAGCTTCTGCCTGCTGTTCGGCCTGCTGCTGAATTTCGCGCGCAACCGCACGAAGATGTCCGCGGACACGCTGATCGGAGTGTTCCTGTCGATCTCGCTCGCGATCGGCGCGACGGCGCTCCTGTGGGTGTCGGCGAAGGTCAACACGCACATCCTCGATACCGTGATGTTCGGCTCGATCCTCACCGTCAACGACACCGACATGACGGTGTTGCTCGTTACGACGGTGCTGACGTTGGTCACGGCACTGCCGCTGTTCAACCAGATGCTGCTCGCGAGTCTGAATCCAAGCCTCGCGCACGTGCGCGGCGTCCGCGTGCACCTGCTCGAATACGTGTTCGTGCTGCTGTTGACGATCCTGACGGTCGCCTGCGTGAAGATCGTCGGCGCCGTCCTCGTCGAAGCGCTGCTGCTGATCCCGGCGGCGGCCGCGCGCAATCTGAACCGCTCGATCCGCGGCTTCGTGTGGTGGAGCATCGCGTTCTCCACCGTCGCCTGCATCGTAGGCATCTACGCGCCGATGCGCTGGGATCTGCCACTGCCGTCGGGCGGAGCCATCATCCTCGTAGCCGCCATTATCTTCGTCGTCACCTTGATCGTGCGCATGGCACTGCCGCGTTATCGCGAGGCCAGCCTATGAACAGACGCTCGTTGGCGCTCGCTGCTGCCGCCGCACTGCTCGGTGCTGCGCTGCAAGCTCAGGAGCCGCAGGCGCCGCTCGTTCTGACGGGCACGCAGGCGACATACTCGCTGACCATTGCGTTGACGAGCAGTACGCCGATCCGCGTACAGAACGTCCCGGCCGACGGCCGGCAGCTGCTGCAGCTCAAGGATTACATCGAGCGGCGCATGGACACGCTGGCGCCGACGTTCGTGGCCGCGACGGCCGTGGTGACGCTGACGAACGCGCTGCCTGCCGATCCGCTGTACCGCTTCGCGCGCGAGGCCAACATCCGGATCGTCGACATCGAGGCCGGGATTCCATGGTCGCTCGGCGCGCCTGGCGTGGCGCTCGCCGACGCGCCGGCGTCGAACGTGGCGTGGGGCAGCGACACCGACGGCGTCGAGACGGCTGTGGCGCCGTATTTCTGGCTCAGCCTGTCAAACACGATCCGCATGGCGGACCTTATCGCGAATGATCTCAACGCCTTGTTTCCCGACTCGGCTGCGACTATCGCCGCCAATCTGGAATCCTTGAAACGATCATTGTTGCGCCTGCGCGGTGACTACCAGAACCGCCTCATCGAAAGCGGCGCAGACGTCGTCTTCGCGCTTACGGGAGACTTCGTCTATCTGACGAACGACCTGGGACTCTACGTGGACGGCTACTTCATCAAGCAGGATGTCCGCTGGACGGAAGCCGACCTCGCGATGCTCACAAAGCATCTGCGCGACCACGACATCGGAATCGTGATCCACAAGTGGCAGCCGAGCGAGGCCATCCAGAACGCCGTGCGCGCGGGCGGCGCGAAGCTCGTCGTGCTCGATACCGGCGACCCAGGCGTCGTCGTCGAGCGCGCGTTGGCGCCCGACGGCCTGCAGCAGATCCTGCGCAAAAATCTGGACGCGATCGTCGTTGCGGCCGCCGAGTAGCCACTCCGCCCTCAAGACACGTCGACGGGGCTGACCACACCGCGCCCGCCGCGGTTCAGGACGTGGGTGTAGATCATCGTGGTCTTCACGTCCGCGCGGCCGAGCAATTCCTGTACCGTACGAATGTCGTAGCCCGACTCCAGCAAGTGTGTCGCGAAGGAGTGGCGTAGCGTATGAACGCTGCCCGGCTTGACGAGCCCCATTCGCGATCTGCAGTCGGGTACTTCGTAGCCAATGCGTGCGGCAAGTCGACGCAGCCGAAACCTTCGCGAAGATCGATCTCGTGCAGCTGACGAACCCTAGCAAGATGGGTTCTCATGATCGATGAGCGAATTGGGCAGCATAGTCGCTCTGTCCTTCTGGCCCTTCGCATCCCGAACCATCAGTTGCTTGTAGTGAAAATCCAGTCCTTGACCCGTAATCTCAGGCATTCGAGCAGGCTAGGCCGCTGCCGTACGTCAGCATGGCCATCAGCCACGTGGTTCCTTGAGGCTGGGCCAGCAGGGCCCTGACTTCTCCTCGGGTAAACACGACCGGTAGGCGCTGCGGCTTCTTTGCCCGCGCGATTTGGTCCAGCCACGGCAGGACGAGCTTCAAGACATCGCGATACAGGAAAAGGACCGCGTGCAACGCCTGATTCTGCCTCGAGGCCGCAACGTTACGCTGCAGCGCCAGATCGCTCAGAAACGCAGTGAGCTCCGGTGCACCCATTTCTCTCGGGTGGCGCTTGCCGTGAAACAGGATGAAGCGCCGGATCCATTGCACATAAGCCTGTTCGGTCCGGATGCTGTAATACCGCATCCGGATCAGCTCGCGCACCTATCCAGCAACCGCGGCGGGCTCTCGCTAGTCACGGATATTTGCGCCTCCACCCGGCAGTCCGCTCAATTGAGAAGCGACGCACAGAGCGTTGACGGAAGCGGCGCCGCGAAACACGAGCGGCACCCAAACACCGCACTTAGGCGGTCGATATACAAGTTCGGCAACAAATTCACGTGAGTCGCCGGCTCGTGCACCGCTAGGGGAGTATCCATGAATCGCGGCAGGAGTCGGGGACTGATAAGCGACATCAATGTGGTCCCATATATCGACGTGATGCTCGTATTGCTCGTCATCTTCATGATCACGGCTCCTTTGCTATCGCAGGGAATAGTCATCGATCTTCCCGATGTTCCAGCGGATCCGCTCGACGCGGCTTTGAGTGATCCGTTGGTCTTGAGCGTAGACAGTGATGGGCGGTTCTATTTGAATTTCGGCGGGGACGCTGAAACGGCGCTTGATGAGCGATCTGTTGTAGGCGCGCCATGCCGTGCTCCGGCGAAACCCGGAGGTTCCGATGTTTGTGCGTGGCGACGAAGGAGTAGCTCACGGCCGCGTCATGCATGGCTTCGCATTGCTGAAGCAGGCGGGGGCCGATCAAGTTGTGCTCGTGACGGAGTTGTCCGAAGTCGACCAACAGTAGGGTGGTGCCGGTGTCGCCTAACAAGCAGTTGCAGCGGACCGTGACACGTCGGCGCGGCGCGGCACAAGCGCGCCATTTCATTATGCGCTCGTGCCGCGCTTCATGCGGCAGCGTGCGGCCGCTGAACTGCGGCGTTAGGCGACACAAGACTTAACCGGATGCGTCCTTGTACGCCTTTAGCACGGCGTTCATTCTGGTTTGCCATCCGTCGCCCTGAGCGCGATACCACGCGAGTACTTCTGCGTCGACCCGCAGCGCGATCTGCTCCTTGCGCTCGTGAGACGCCTTTGGTGGACGCCCTCGTTTGGGGCGCAGCTCGGACACACCGCGGTGCGCCACGGCGCCGTCCCAGAATGACAACGTGGCCTTGCGATTCTTCGGGTCGTAAGGCACGTCACGCTTTCGGGAACGCCCGGAAGTACGCTTCTTGCTCATGGGTTTCAGCCTCTCTACACGAAATCAGGTGCGGCTCATCTTCTCGATCCGTCCACACCAAGACCACAACTCGAGCTTTGAGCCGTCCCAGGCTGATCAGCCGCTGCTCGCCATACGCCTCCCGGTCGTCTTCTCGGGTAAGCATCGGCTCATCGAAAACGCCTTCGCACTCCGCCAGATCGATTCCATGCTTGCGCAGGTTGAGCTTTCGCTTGGCGGCGTCATAGCTCATGTGCTATTTATCGTATATGCGCTTAATGGTCAGCGCAACGGTGTCGCCGAACAAGCAGTTGCAGCGGACCGTGATACCCAGTCGCTGGACACGTGGTCGCGCGGCCGCTGAACTGCGGCGTTAGGCGACTCCCATGCGCAACGTTTTCTGGATCCGCGAGGGCGTGATTGGCGGTCGTAGTGGACCGAATCGAGACGCTTGGTCTCCGAAGGATCTCGTTGCGGGTGGTGTCGGCGCGGTGCTATCAGTTAACGACGGCGAACTCGTCCATGCGGATGGGCTCGTCGCGGCTGGCATCGAGTATTGTTGTGTGCCTCTCTCGGACGCGGCGCCTCCTCAACCTGGCGACCTTGCGATCTGCGTCAACGCTTTGCCGCGAGCTCTCTCTTTTGCGCTTGGGTCGATCAAGGGACATCGAAGTGTGGTTGTTCATTGCACCTCGGGCAAAGATCGAACTGGGCTGTTCTTGAGCTATTTTCTCTGTGCCACTGAGGGGCTGAGTCCCGGTGAAGCTATTCGTGAGGTGAGGCGTGTGCGCTCTATCGCATTATCTGCCGACGGATGGGAGGCCTTCGCGTATCAGGCGCAATCGCTTGACTCGGGATCACAGTCGCTTGTTAGCGACTGAGCCACGAAATGAGTGATGCGGGGTGGCACCAGGTATTTGCGGGTAGTGACTTCACAATCACACTGCGGTTGCAGCGCCTACTCCCCGAGCCGCGGGGCAGCGACGGCGTCAGATTAGCGGGCGAGATCGTGGTGACGACGCCATCTGGACAGAGCAAACAGTATCAAGTGACGGGGAGTTGCGGCGCATAGTGCCGTTCTGTCGCCTAACGGCAGTTGCAGCGGACCGTGATACGTCGGCGCGGACGCGGCGCAAGCGCGTCATTCAAGGAGAACATCTGACGGTCAAGCGTATGGACAACGTCGCATCGTGGTGGAAGACATCGATGCAGCCATTGAGTTCTTCAGCGAGCTCGGCCTTACGCTCGAAGGCCGCATGCCCATCGAAGGCGAATGGTCCGGCCGCGTCACCGGAGTGCGCGGCCAGCGCGTCGAGATCGCCATGATGCGCACCCCCGACGGCCACAGCCGCCTCGAGCTTTCGCGCTTCGATGCCCCCGCCGTCGCGTCCGATCACCGCACAGCCCCCGTGAACTCGTTGGGATACCTGCGCGTCATGTTCACGGTCGAGGACATCCCCGACACCCTCGCCCGGCTCAGCAAGCTCGGTGCGACGGTGGTCGATGAAGTCGTCGATTATGAAGACATCTACCGGCTCTGCTACATCCGGAGCCCCGAAGGAATTCTCATCGGGCTCGCCCAACAGCTCGGGCAGCAGACCTCCCGAGAGAATCCCATGGAACGTAAGCGTTGAGCTTCTTAGAGCTCCGGATTCCCCCACCCATAGTGGGTCTCGTGGTCGCCGCCGGCATGTGGACGGTCGCGCACCTCCCGCCGGTCCTGCAGTTGCCCAACCTCGTCCGGCTGCTAGTTGCAGCGGTCTTGATCGCAATTGGCGTTGCGGTCGCCATTGGTGGCGTAGTGTCCTTTCGTCGCGCCAAAACCACCGTGAACCCTCTAAAGCCAGAGACATCAGCAGCATTGGTCTCCACCGGCGTGTATTCCTTCACGCGCAATCCAATGTACTTGGGCATGGTGTTGGCCCTGTTCGCTTGGGCCGTGTACCTGTCTTCCATTTGGTCCTTGGTTGGCCCGGTACTTTTCGGCTTATACATCACACGATTTCAGATCGTTCCTGAGGAGCGGGTGCTAGATCGGCTGTTTGGAGCGCCTTTTGCCGAGTACAAGAAGCGAGTTCACCGATGGCTGTGAGACTCAACAACGCGCTCCAAGACGGCGGGCCTCGTACAACGGAACAGCCAGCGGGCCAGGCGAGCCGGCAGGATGCCGTGGGATAATCGGCGGGTCGAACGGAGGGCTGCGCCTTGAAAAGAACCGCCTGTGTCGTCTTCGCCTTGTGCGCTCCCGTCGCCTACGCGCACCACGGCTTCGGTACTTTCGACATGACGAAGGAGATCGAGATCACGGGCACCGTGACCGATCTCGCTTTCGTCAACCCTCATTCGTGGCTTTACCTCGACGTGACAGGGGCCGACGGCAAGCGCACGCCGATGCGGTGCGAGATGCGCTCGGCCACGACGCTGCGCCGCTCGGGCTGGACGCCGGAGATGTTCCCTGTCGGCGGGCAGGTGACGATCAAAGGTTCTCCCGACCGCAACGAGGCGACGGCTTGCTACGTCAGCACGCTCGTGTTCGCGGACGGCAGCTCGCTCGACCGTTACGGCCAACGCACGCCGCCGGTCGGCGTCGAGACGGGTTCGCGCGCGGCGCGGCTTGCGAACGGCGATCCGAACATCGCCGGCCTCTGGGCCGCCGAACAGCTCGTCATGGCCGACCCGCGCGGCGTCAATGGCGCGCTCGTGCCGCTCAGCGAGGCGCAGGCCGGCGCCGACGCTCCGGCTCCCACGGCCGAGGGCCGGCAAGGCGTCGTGCCGCTATTCTCGCCCGAGGCGGCGTCGCGGCTTTTCATCGGGCGCGTGCCGCTGACCGACGCCGGCCAAGCGGCCGCGACGGCGGCAGCCGCCGAGCCGAATCCGGCCATGCGCTGCGAGCCCATCAGCATTCTGGTGGACTGGAGCTACGACAGTCCCGTCAACCGCATCACGCAGGATCAGAAGACGATCAAGCTCGAGTACGGCAAGTTCGATTACGCGCGGACGATTCACCTCGATCAGACAGCGCATCCTGACAATGTCGAGCAGAGCGTCACGGGGCATTCGATCGGGCGCTGGGAGAACGACGTGCTGATCGTCCACACGGTCGGAGTGCGCGCGGGGCCGCTGACGCGCAGCCTCTTTCATAGCGAAGCACTCGAGCTCACGGAGCGTTTCTCGCTCGACCCGCAGACGCAGGCGCTCAAACGCGAGTATGTCGCCGCCGACGCGCTGTTCTTTCGCGAGCCCTATACCGGCACGGACGTCGTCCATCCCTCGAACGTGCCGTACGAGCCCGATGCGTGCGACGATCGTTCGCTGCGCTGATCCGCCGGGGGTTAGCTTGAATCCGTTCAAGGTCAGCTTCGAGAAAATGGAGTGGCAGCAGATCCGCCCCGATGTCCGTCAGAAGGTCTACTGCGAAGGATCTCGACAGATTCGGTTGGTCGAGTTCGAGACCAGCGACGGGGCCGAGCACTGGTGCGAAACAGGCCACATCGGCTATGTGCTGAACGGCGCGCTCAGCATCAGCTTCAACGGTGAGGTCGTCGCATTCAAAGCGGGCGACGGGCTCTTCATTCCGTCGGGCGCAGCAAGCAAGCATCGTGCGGTCGCGATCGCGGCTGGCACGCAGCTGCTGATGGTCGAGGAGTTGTAAGGACGCCGGCCCGCCACCGCCTTGAGCGGTGGCGAGCGGACGACCGGTTATTTCTTGCTCTTCTTTTTCTTCTTCGACGCCGGAGCCGCTTTGGCTGCCGCTTTGACGGGCTTTTTCGAGGCCGGGGCGGGCGCTGCAGCGGCCGCAGGCGTGCGCTTGACGTCGAGCAGCGTGAGGTTCGGATCGGCCGCGATGCACTGGGCTTCGTTGATGCCGAGCTCGCGCCGGACGATGTTCGTGCCTTGCACGAGCGACACCATCTTGTACAGCGCGTGCCGGCGTGCCATGCCCTCGCGGCCCATGCCGCAGTCGGACGACAGCACCAAGCGCTCGGCGGGGATGTGCTTCAGCGCCATGCGAATGTGATTCGCGACTTCGATCGGAGTCTCGACTTGCAGCGAGTGGTGATCGATGACGCCGATCGCGACCTTCATGTCCGTGATCTCTCGGCCGATGGCCTCGAGGTCCATGCCGCCCGAGCTGCACGACTCGAACGTGATGACGTCGGCGTCGACCTTGTTCAAGATCTTGAGCGCCGGCTTGTAGCTTTGCACCTGCGCGAACATGCGCTGCTGCGACGGGTTGCCCCAGCACGTATGGCACCAAACCTCGGTCTTCGCGCGCAAACCGCGAACGGTGTTGTTGAACACCTCGAGCATGAACTCGGGGTTGATGACCTTGTCGACGACGCCGCGCGCCGCCAGCAAGTGGATCTGCGGCTCCTCCATCTGGATGACGGGGCAGCCCGCGTCGGCGAGCGCGTGGAGCTCCTCGTTGAACGCGTCGCTGAGCGCCCAGATGCGCTCGCGAACGTCCTTGTAGTAGAAGTCCTGAACCGCGAACGCGACGAGCTCCGGCGTGACGGTGCCGAACTTCACGGGCTTGTCGGTCTGGCGCTGCGCTGCTTTGTACATCTGCGCGTACTGCATCTGGCCGCGGCCGACCGGGCCGACGATGCTCGGCATCATCCGCGCTTCGATGTAGTCGTGCAGGATGTGACCGCGCGGGAAGCCGATGCCGCCGCCGCCGACGGGTGCCATCTTCGGAACGCCGTCGAAGCCGGCCATGTGGAACGGCGGGTAGCTCGTCCAGCTCTGGCCGCCGATGTCTTGCGTGAAACGTGCGTCGCCGTCAGTCACGATGTCGAGGCCGGCGATCATTTGCTCGTTGAAATAGATCGAAAGCGCATCCTCGTATTGCTCGCGGAAGCGGGTCTCGACCATCGCCTGGAGGAAGGTCTTTAGCCCCAAGTTTTCTGTGTACCAGCTCGGGCGCGGCAAGGAGCCCGTAATGGTGGTAGGCAGCAATTGGTTTGCCGTCGCACGTAGCATTCGTAATACCCCGTCTAGATGTTTATTCGCGGCCGGCTGGGAGCCGACATTCTTCGCAAGGGCGGATACAATATTGAATTAATCGTTTCCCCACAACCCTGAACGGATCGAGCCACCGGGACGAAGAGCTCGACGTCGCGGCAGCGGAATCGACGGATCACGGCTGACGCGGTATCGCAAGATTTAACGAGGAGCACGACATGGATTTGGGCAATGGCCTGGGTCACCTGACCTATTCGACGCTGGTCCACCCGGGAGACACCTGGCCCGAGATGTGGGACAGCTTGAACCGCTACGTTCCGCAGGTGAAAGCACGCGTCTCGCCGAAGAAATCGTTCGGCGTATCGCTGCGCTTGTCGGCCTCGTCGGCGCAGACGCTGACGGGCGATCGCGGCGAGCGCGAGCGGCTCAAGGACTTCTTGCACCAGCACGACATGTACCTGTACACGGTCAACGCGTTTCCGTATGGGCCGTTCAAGAATCGCATCGTCAAGAAGGACGTCTACGAGCCCGACTGGAGCACGAACGAGCGCGAGATCTACACCTCGCAGGTCGCCGACATCCTGGCCGAGGTCGCAGCGCCGCATGTGAACCCGTCGATCCAGAGCCCGCCGCTCGGCTTCAAGCCGAAGGTCACGGGCCCCGCCTACGTCAACGAGTTCACGCGCCACGTCATCAATACCGTCGCGCACATGGTGAAGCTCGAGAAGCGCACCGGCCGCACGGTCACGCTGTGTCTCGAGCCCGAGCCCGCGTGCTTTCTCGAGACGACCGAGGAAGCCGTCGACTACTTCACGAATCACCTGTACGCGAGCGAAGCCGTTCGCATGCTCGTCACGGCCACCGGCTTGAATAAGTCGCAGGCCGAAGGCGCGCTGCGCAAGCACTTGGGCATGGTCTACGACATCTGCCATCAAGCCGTCGAATACGAGGACATCGGCGCCTCGCTTCGGAAGCTCGCCGACAACGGCATACCGGTGTTCAAGCTGCAAGAGGCCGCCGCGCTGCGCGTGCCGAACGTCACCAAAGAGACAGTCGCCGCAATGCGCCCGTTCGCCGAGACCGTGTACCTCACGCAGACGATCGAGCGGATCGACGGCAAGCTGAATCGCTACCTGAACCTCGAGGACGCGTTCGCAGCATTCGAGGCGAATCCGAAGGGCAAGCGCGAGTGGCGTACGCACGTGCACGTGCCGGTGTTCCTCGACAAGATCGGCGAGCACTTCGAGACGACGCGCTTTGCGATCGAGGACGCGCTGAAGTTCCACAAGAAGTACAAGCTGTCGCCGCAGCTCGAGATCGAGACCTACACGTGGGACGTGCTCCCCGATTCGATGAAGAGCGGCTCGATCGTCGATTACGTGGAGCGCGAGCTCGATTGGGTCAAAGGTCAGCTCGTCTAGAGTCTCAGAGAGGGTACTGCGGAGAATGCAATGAAAGTGGGTTTCATCGGCCTCGGCCGAATGGGTCAGGCCATGGCCACGCGCCTCTTGGGCGGCGGTCACGAGCTCGTCGTCTACAACCGCTCGCGCGAGAAAGCCGCGGAGCTCGAGAAGAACGGCGCGAAGGTCGCGGGCTCGATCGCGGAAGCCTGCAAAGGCCGCGAGGTCGTCATCAGCATGGTCTCCGACGACAAAGCGCTGACGGAAGTCGTCAAGGAGATCTCGGGCGCGCTCGCCAAGGGTGCGATCCATGTCGCGATGGGGACGCACGGCGTCCACGTGCTGCGCGAGGTCGACGCCGTGCACGGCAAGCTCGGCCAGACTTTCGTCGCATCTCCTGTGCTCGGCCGGCCCGAGGCCGCCGCCGCGGGGCAGATCAACATCGTTCCGGCCGGGCCGAGCGATGCTATCGAGAAGCTCGCGCCGTTGAACGCGTTGATGGGTCGGCGCACGTTCCCCGCGGGCACGAAACCCGAAGGTGCCGCGGCCGTGAAGCTCGCGAACAACATGCTGATCGGTTGCGCGATCGAGGCGATGGGCGAGGCGTTCTCGCTCGTGCGCAAGTACGGCGTGGATCCGGCGGCCTTCTACGAGGTGTTCACGGACGGTTTGTTCTCGGCACCCGCGTACAAGGTCTACGGCAACATCATCGCGAAAGAGCTCTACAACCAAGTCGGGTTCACGACGGCGCTCGGTTTGAAGGACACGGGCCTCATGCTGGCGGCGGGTCTCGCCGCGAACGTGCCGCTGCCGAGCCTGAACGTATACCGCGACAAGCTATTGGCCGCGATGGCGAACGGCGACGAAAATTGCGACTGGGCCGTCATGGCGCGGCATCAAGCGCGTGCCGCCGGCCTCGACAAATAGGGAGATTCGACAGTGATCAAGGTAGGTATCGCCGGACTCGGCTGGTGGGGCAAGACGCTCGTCGAAGGCGTCGCCGACTCGAAGGACATTCAGTTCGTCGCGGGCTCGGCACGCAACCACACGGACGACATCAAGGCGTTCTCGAAGCAGTACAAGTTCGAGCTCTACAAGTCGTTCGAGGACATGTTGAAGCACCCCGATCTCGATGCCGTCGTGCTCGCGACGCCGCACTCGCTGCACGTGCCACAGACGATCGCAGCCGCGAAGGCCGGCAAGCACGTGTTCTGCGAGAAGCCGTTCGCGCTGTCGGGCGCCGAAGCGCGCGAGGCTGTCGACGCCGTCGAGAAGGCCGGCGTCACGTTGGGCCTGGGCTACAACCGCCGCTGGCACCCGGAGATGACGAAGCTGCGCACCATGATCGACAACGGCGAGCTCGGCATCATCCTGCACGTCGAAGCCACGATGACGTTCCCGAACGCGCTGCTGCTCAAAGCCGATGCATGGCGTGCGAGCCGCGAGGAGACGCCGTGCGGCGGTCTGACGCCGATGGGTGTCCACGCCGTGGACGGCATGATCGATCTGTGCGGCCCCATCGACGAGGTGTACTGCCAGAGCTTCCGCCGCGCGGTGGCGATCGACGCCGACGACACAACCTCGATCCTGTTCCGCATGAAAGAAGGCATGTCGGGTTACCTCGGCACGATGACGGCGACGGGCGGCGGCTTCGACTTCGTGGTTTACGGGTCGAAGGGGTTCGTACGCTTCGAAGGCATGACGCATGTCGCCGGCGCGCCGTCCGAAGAGCGTCGCACGCGCCTATTCGGCACCTGCACGTTCAAGCCGGCGCAAGGGCCGGCGAAGACGTGGGAGGCCGAGCGGCTCGACCTCACGAAGGTCACGCTCGAGGCGTTTGCGCGAGCGGTGGAGGGCAAGGAGAAATTCCTGATCCCCGTCGAGGAGATGGTGCACGGCGCCGCCGTGACGGAAGCGATCATTCGTTCCGCCGAAACGCACGTGCCCGAGAAGGTGCGCAAAGCCTAAAAACCCCGTTCAGTAAGGAGAGATCGATGCTCGTCGCGCGTCGTTTGTGGATCGGTTTGACTATCGTGCTCGCGGCTCCGGCCGGCGCGCAACTGGCCAACCTCGACGAGGCGCTGCGAACGACGCCGATCACGACGCAGAAGCTCGCCGACGATTTTCACGTGCTGTTCGGAGTCGGCGGCAATATCCTCGTGTCGATCGGAGCGAACGGCGTGCTGATCGTCGACGATCAGTTCCCGCAGATGGTGCCCAAGTACAAGGCGACGATCGGCGAGCTTGGCGGGGGCGCCGTCAACTTCGCGATCAATACGCATTGGCACTTCGATCACGCGGACGGCAATCAAGTGCTCGGTCCCGAAGGCACGTGGCTCGTCGCGCAGGAAAAATCGCGGCAAATGATGTTGAAGGACAACGTCATCAATCTCGTCAGCGCGACGCGCGACCAGCCGGCCTACGCCGAAACGGCGTTGCCGGTGCTCACATACGACGACGCGATGCGCTTTCACTTCAACGGCGAGCGCATCGATCTCTTGCACTTCGGCCCGGCGCACACGACGGGCGACACGGCCGTCATCTTCCGCGGCCACAAGGCCGTGCACCTCGGCGACGTGTTCAACAACGCCGGCTATCCCTTCATCGACGCTGACAACGGCGGCAGCTTGAACGGCGTCATCGAGTTCTGCTCGAAGGTGCTCGCGCAGATCGACCAGACGTATACCGTCGTGCCCGGCCACGGCCCCGTGACGGATGCCGGGGCTTTCGGAGATTACATCGCGATGTTGACGATGATCCGCGATCGCATGAGCGCTCTGATCGGCAGCGGCGCGACGCTCGAGCAAGTCGAAGCGGCGCGGCCGACGGCCGAGTGGGACGAGCGAAAAGGCAGCCCGGAAAACTTCCTGAATCGCGCCTACCTGAGCCTCACGCACGAGCGCCGCTAGCCGTAAGCGAGATCGCGGCCCCGGGCTTGAACGGCTATGCTTTCCGCATGACCGTCGTTTCCGAAAGCGCGATTGCGGACCACCTCGACTTCCTGGTGATGCAGCCCGACCAGGAGCGCGCCGTCGTGCGCGATCTCGTGTCGGCCGTGCTCGCGTTCAACTGCACAGCTCGGGCGAGCCGCTCCAGATCAGCTTTCCGCTGTTCACGGACTCGAAGGTCAGCGATCGCGGCGTTCTCGGGCCATGCGTGCGAGTCACGGGGCCGGCCGAGAAGCTCTACGTGCTGACGCTGCGCTACGAGGTCTCGGCGCACTTGCGCGCGGGCCGCGCGATGACACTCGTGCGAGATCGGCCCGTCGTCGAGGCCGGCCGCAACGAGCGGTTCTCGCTGCTCGCACGGGCCAACGCGAGCGAGTCGAAAGTCGTCATTGCCGAGGCACGGCCGCTCGTGCTGTCCGGTCACTCGCGCTTGATCGAAACGGCCGGCAATCTCGGGATTGCCGTACGCGACGAAGCCGCGTTCGTCTCGCGCGGCGAGAGCGCCGTCGCGACCGAAGGCGACGTCGATCTCCTCGGCTTTTCCGAGCGGAAGACCGTTCCCGTTATGAAGTAGCCTGCGGCGCGTCGTGCCGCTGGGAGATAAGTGCATGAACCGGCTGTCCGTGCTCCTGATGTCGTGTGCACCGCTGGCGTTTGCTTCTATGGCGGCCGCTCAGCGCTCCGGCGACGACGCGCGCCTTGCGCGGCTCAAGGCCGAAGCCATCGAGACCGTCGATGCATCGCAGAAGCTGACGCAGGAGATCGTCGACAGCCTGTTCTCGTTCTCCGAGCTCGCGTTCCAAGAGTTCGAGACGCAGCGGTACTTGACCGATTTGCTGGCGAAGAACGGCTTCGCCGTCGAGAAAGGCGTCTCCGGAATGCCGTCGTCGTGGTGGGCGACGTGGGGAAGCGGTGAGCCCGTGATCGCGCTCGGCTCGGACATCGACGGCATTCCGAAGGCGTCGCAGCTTCCGGGCGTCGCGTATCGCGAGCCGCTCGTCGAAGGCGCCCCGGGGCACGGCGAAGGGCACAACTCCGGGCAGGCCGTGAATATCGTCGCCGCGCTCGCCGTCAAGGAGCTCATGCAGCGCGAGCGGCTGCCCGGAACGATCGTCCTGTGGCCCGGCGTCGCCGAGGAGCTGCTTGCCGCCAAGGCGTGGTTCGTCCGCGACGGCCGTTTCGACGGAGTCGACGCCGTGCTCTTCACGCACGTCTCGTCGCGCTTGGGCACGGCGTGGGGGCGCATCGACGGCACGGGCCTCGTCTCCGTCGAATACACGTTCGACGGAACGGCGGCCCACAGCGCCGTGATGCCCTGGCGCGGCCGCAGCGCGCTCGATGCCGTCGAGCTCATGAACATCGCCTGGAATTTTCGCCGCGAGCACTTGAACCCGACGCAGCGCTCGCACTACGTCATCGTCGACGGCGGCGATCAGCCGAACGTCGTGCCGCCGACAGCGACGGTCTGGTACTTCGTGCGTGAGGTCGAGGCAGCCGGCATCCGCCAGAACTTCGACACGCTGCAGCGAATCGCCGAAGGCGCGGCGTTGATGACCGACACCGCGCTGCGCCGCCGGATCGTCGGCGCCGCTTGGCCGCGGCATTTCAGCAAGCCCATCGCGGAGGCGATGCAGCGCAACATCGACGCCGTCGGCATGCCGAGCTGGTCGCAGCGAGACCAAGCTTTCGCGCGCGCGTTGCAGCAGCTTCTCGAGGCTCCGCAGAACGGATTGTCGACCGAGGTCCAGCCCGTCGCAGAGCCGAGCCTCGAGCCCGTGTCGGGCGGCTCCGACGACATCGGCGACGTCTCGTGGGCCGTGCCGACGGGGATGTTGTTCTATCCATCGAACGTCGGCGGCATGACGGCGCACCATTGGTCGAGCGCGATGGCGATGGCGACGCCGATCGCGCACCAGGGTGCGACGGCCGGTGCGAAAGTCGTCGCGGCGACGCTGCTCGACCTTTTCCTCGACGCGCAGCTGCGAGAGAAGGCCGAGCGCTATTTCAGCGACGACCAGCTGAGCGGAACGAGCTACGAGCCGTTCATCGGCGCAGACGACGCGCCGCCGATCGAGAAGAACGTCGAGATCATGGCCGAGTTTCGGGAGCGGCTGCGCGAGCTCCATTACGACGCGTCGCGCTACGAGACGTACCTCGAGCAGCTCGGCGTCGAATATCCGCAGCTCGAGCGGCCCGCTACGCGTTAGCCCGGCCTCGGCGGTTTGAAATCAGCGCGGGGCCGGCGCACCATCGTTGGTAAGCCCCTTGCAAGGAATAGCCCGTGCGCCGCTTCCGACCGTCGTTTTTGCCTGCTGCGTTCGCGCTTTTCGTTTCGCCTTCGTTGCTCGATGCCCAACCGCCCGCGGGCGGGGCTCGCCCGCAAGGCGCCTTCGGCGGCGGGTTCGGGCAGATGGAGGCGCGCGCGCTCGCCGAGCCGTTCAAAGGCGTGACGACGAACGGCACCATCAGCCCCGGCCTGTACTCGATTCGCTCGACGGGCGTCTCGACGGAGCCCGTCGTGCGCGCCGCGAACGCATTCGTCGCGGCGTTGACGCCCGAGCAGCGCGCCAAGACGCAATTCACCGTGGACGACGACGAGTGGCGCAAGTGGGCCAACGTGCACCGCTATCCGCGCCAGGGCGTCTCGTTCGACGAGATGGGGCAGCCGCAGAAGGCAGCCGCGCACGCGCTGTTCGCAGCCTCGCTGAGCGCCAAAGGCTTGAAGTTGAGTGAAGACATCATGCATCTCAACGAGACGCTCGCCGAGCTCAACGACAACAACTTCGACGAGTACGGCGAGGGCAAATACCACCTCACGGTCATGGGCACGCCGTCGGCCAAGGAGCCCTGGGGCTGGCAGCTCGACGGCCATCACCTGATCATCAACTACTTCGTGCTCGGCGATCAGGTCGTGATGACGCCTTCGTTCTGGGGCTCGGAGCCGGCCGTCGCGACGTCGGGCAAATATGCCGGCACGGCGATCATGGAAGACGAGCAACAGGCGGGCCTCATGATGGTCCGCTCGCTGACGGCGCAGCAGCGCGAGCGCGCCATCCTCGAGCCCAAGAAGACGGGCAACAACATCCGCGCGCAGCTCTTCAGCGACAACGTCGTCATCGATTACGCCGGCGTGCCGGTCTCGTCGTTCACGGCGGCGCAGAAGCAGCAGCTGCTCGATCTCGTCGAGCTCTACGTCGGCAACCTGCGCGACGAGCACGCGCGCGTGCACCTCGCCGACGTCGAGGCGCGGCTCGATGAAACCTATTTCGCCTGGGTCGGCGAGACGAACGACGACTCGGTGTTCTATTACCGCATCATGAGCCCCGTCGTGCTCATCGAGTTCGATCATCAGACGCCGGTCGGCCTCACTCATATCTATCCGCGCGGCGTGCCGTACCGCGAGCACATCCATGCCGTCGTCCGCACGCCGAACGGCAACGACTACGGCAAGGACCTGCTGCGCCAGCATTACGAGCAGCACCCGCACTGAAGCGACAGCGTTGCGCAGTGCGCGCGCCGGCGCGCAGCGGCGGAGAAGCCACGTGAACAAGAGCGCCGCCTTGCTGTTGACCGCAGTCGCCGCCGGTGTCTTCGCGCCTGCATCCGAGGCCGCCACCGTGCTAGAGCAGATCGCCGAGCTCACGGTGCCCGAGGCCAATCAGGGTGTCGGGGTCGACGAGCGCCACTTCTACGCCGTGGACAACCAGGCCATCGGCAAGTACGACAAGACGACCGGCAAGCTGGTCGAGAAGTGGGAGGGCGCCCGCGAGGGGCCGATCGTGCACCTCGACAGCGCGATGCTCATGGGCGGCAAGCTGTATGCAGCGCACTCGAACTATCCTGAGTGGCCGATGACGAGCTCGGTCGAGATCTTCGACGCAGACACCATGGAGCACATCGGCAGCCACAGCTTCGGCGTCCGCTGGGGCTCGCTAACGTGGGCAGATTGGCACGACGGGCACTGGTGGATGACGTTCGCCAACTACGACCAGCGGATCGGACCCGGGCAGACGCCTTACGGCCACAAGGCGAACACGGTGCTCGTCCAGCTGAGCGGCGATTTCCAGCCGGTCCAGTCGTGGACGCTGCCGAAGGCGGTCCTCGACCGCTTCGAGGACATGAGCAATTCGGGCGGCTCATGGGGTCCGGATGGATTCCTTTATCTCTCGGGTCACGACCCCGCGGAGCTCTACAAGATGGCGCTTCCCGAGGCGGGCTCGGTGCTGCAGCTCGTCGAGATCGTCCCGCTGAACATCCGCGGGCAGGGCATCGCCTGGGATCGCTCACAGCCCGGCGTAATCTACGGGATCATCCGCGCGTCGGCGCAGGAGCGCGCGGCCGGAATCGGGCACCGCGTGACGGTGTCTCGGATGACTGAGAAGCGGTAGCTCTTTCCCGTCGCAGCGTTGCCTGAAACAATGCACATGAGGCGTCGGATCACGGGGGAATCAAATGAATAACTATCGCTGGGTTTCGTTGCTCGGGGCCGTTGCAGTCTGCGCGGTGTCGTTCGCGGCTGTGGACGAGAAGGGCTTCGTGATCTTGATGCCGAACGAGATCGTCTACGAGAAGAACCCGGCCGGCAGTGGGCCTGACCTGGCTGTCGTGGCCGGCGATCCGACCAAGGAAGGCTTCTACGTCATCCGCGCGCGCTTCGCTCCCGGCGTCATGTCGCAGCCGCACTCGCATCCCGGAGACCGGCACGTCACCGTGATCTCCGGAACGTGGTGGGCCGGCAAAGGCGCCAAGTTCGATCCGAACGCGACGACGCCGCTAGGCCCCGGCAGCTACATGCTGCATCCGGCCGGCGAAGTGCACTTCGACGGCGCCAAGGACGTCGAGGCGATCGTCGAGATCAAGGGCATGGGGCCTGCGCCGTCGATTCCCGCGGCCCGCTAGCGCGCTACGCAGCGAGGATTCTCGATGACAGCAAAAGATTTCGACGCGCTCGAGCAAGTGGCCGGCAACGGCTTGCTGCATCGGCGGTTGTTCTTGCAGGGCGGAGCGGCCGCCCTCGCGGGCACGACGCTGCTGACGGCGCGAGCAGCTCCGCCCGACGTGCCGAAGTCGATGACGACTCCCGGCATGCCAATGCGCGCCTACGGCGAACGCTCGCCGCACGAAGCCCGCGTGCAACGAACCGTGGGCGCGACGACGGGCGCGGCGGGCACCGGCGCCTCGCGTACGCCATTGGAGTCCCTCGAAGGCATCATCACGCCGAGCGCGCTGCACTTCGAGCGCCACCATAACGGTGTGCCGGACATCGATCCCGCTCAGCATCAAGTGCTGATCCATGGCCTCGTCGAGCGACCGCTGATCTTCAGCATGGACGCGCTCGCGCGCTACCCGATGGTGTCGCGCATTCAGTTCCTCGAGTGCTCGGGCAACAGCGGCGGCAACAACAACGCCGAGGCGCCGCAGCAAACGGCCGGCGGCATTCATGGCCTCGTGTCGTGCAGCGACTGGGCGGGTGTGCCGCTCGCCGTGTTGCTCGACGAAGCCGGCGTCAAGCCCGAAGGCCGATGGCTGCTCGCCGAAGGTGCCGACGCGGCGGCCATGAGCCGCAGCGTGCCGATGGCCAAGGCGATGGACGACGCCTTCCTTGCGCTCTATCAGAATGGCGAGCGGCTGCGGCCCGAGCAGGGTTACCCGGTGCGGCTGTTCCTGCCGGGATACGAAGGCAACATGAGCGTCAAATGGCTGCGCCGCATCAAGGTCACGGCCGAGCCGACGATGACGAAAGACGAAACGTCGAAGTACTCGGACCTGCAGCCGAACGGCCGCTCGCTGCTATTCACGTTTCCGATGGAAGTGAAGTCCGTGATCACGTCGCCGTCCGGCACGCAGAAGATGCAGGGGCCGGGGCTGTACCAGATCTCCGGCGTCGCGTGGTCCGGCTTCGGCCGAATCCGCCGCGTCGAAGTCTCGGCTGATGGCGGTGAGAGCTGGGCGGAGGCCGCGCTCGACGGACCCGTGCTGGCGCAAGCGCTGACGCGGTTCCGCATGCCGTGGCGCTGGAACGGCGGCCCGAGCGTGCTGCTGAGCCGCGCCGTCGACGAGACGGGCGCGGTGCAGCCGACGCGCGCGGCACTGATGGCCGCACGCGGCGCGGCGTTTCGGTATCACTACAACGCGATCCAGAGCTGGAACGTGGGCGCAGCCGGCGAAGTGAGCAACATCTATGTTTGAGCGCAAGGTCGCGTTCGCCGTGGCTGCTGTCGCCTGGCTCGCGTGCGCAGCGGCACAAGAGGGGCCTGGCCTTGGCGTGCCGGCGACTCCCGAGCAGATCGCGGGCTGGGACATCAGCATCGGACCCGACGGCGCTGGGCTGCCGCCGGGCTCCGGCACCGCGGCGGCCGGCAAGGTCGTCTATGACGCGAAGTGCCTCGCCTGCCACGGCGCCGGTGGCGTGGGGCGACCCAACGATCAGCTCGTCGGCGGACAGGGCACGCTGCGCGAGGCAACGCCGATCCGCACCGTCGGCAGCTACTGGCCGTACGCGACGACGGTGTTCGACTACATTCGCCGCGCGATGCCGTACGTGACGCCGCATTCGCTGACGCCCGACGAGACGTACGCGGTCACGGCCTACCTACTGGCGCTGAACGGTGTCATCGCCGAGGACGCGGTCATGGACGCGACGACGTTACCGAAAGTCGTCATGCCGAACCACTCGAGCTTCGACTCGGCGTACCGCGAGCCGCGGCGCCGATAAGTTCCCTCCGCACGCGGCTGGCCATGAGAATGTAGGAGCCGATGAAGCCGAGTGCCAGGGTGGCAAGCCCCACGACGATCCAAATGATCCAATTACGCCCTGTTCGATGGGCAAGCACTCCGAGAGCCGCCCAATAGAAGCAGGCGAAGACGGCGAACGCGGCTAGCAGAATGCCGGTTACGGCGCTCGGGAGCGAAGCGCCGCTGGCGGCGAACAATGGATCCACGCCCATGGCGAGCGCGAAGCTGAGGACGCATCCCCAGAAGCCCCAATGCAGAAACCGCAGCGGCCGCGCCAAGTCCATTAGACGCCGGCCAACCGGCTGCGGAACACGAAGTACACCGCGCCGAGAATACAAAGCGCCGCCCACAGGTAATCGAGCTTCAGCGGCTCCTTCAAGTAGTACACGGCGAACGGCACGAACACGACGAGCGTGATGACCTCTTGCAAGAGCTTGAGCTGGCCGACGGATAGCACCGTGTAGCCGATGCGGTTGCCGGGCACTTGCAGCATGTACTCGAAGAACGCGATGCCCCAGCTCACGAGCGCGGCGACGATCCACGGCCGCTGATTGAGCTCTTTGAGATGCGCATACCACGCGAATGTCATGAAGACGTTGCTCAAGCCGAGCAGCAGGATCGTGAAGCCGATGTTGCGCATCGCGTGAAAACCCCTCGATTCGCGATGGCGCGGAGTATCGCACGGCACCGGCCCGCCGCTCATTCGCGCTAAGCTTGGCCGATGGCTGCACTATCACCCGACCGTCCCAAAGGAAAGTCGCTCAAACCGCTGCGCGCGCTGGCGCCGTTCATCGCGCCGCACTGGCGCGTGCTCGCGCTCGCGTTGGCGGCGTTAGCTGGTCGCCGCGGTCGCGCAGCTCGCGTTGCCGGTCGCGGTCCGCTACCTCATCGACGAAGGGCTGGCCGTGCGCGACGCGGCCACGATCAACCGGTACTTCGTCTTCTTTCTCGCTGCGGCCGTCGTGTTCGGCGTGTTTGCGGCGCTGCGGTTCTATCTCGTGACTTGGCTCGGCGAGCGCGTCATCGCGGACGTGCGCAACGCCGTGTACGCAAAAGTCGTTCGCATGGACCCGACGTTCTTCGAGGTCACGCGGACGGGCGAAGTCTTGTCTCGGCTGACGGCCGATACGACGCTCGTGCAGTCGATCTCCGGTGTCGGCATCTCGATCACGCTGCGCTCGATGCTGACGCTGCTCGGGTCGCTCGTCATGCTCGTCTACACGAGCCCGACGCTGGCCTTGATGATCGTCTTGCTGATGCCGGTCATCGTCGGCCCGTTGATCATGCTCGGGCGGAAGCTGCGGCGGCTGTCGCGCGATTCTCAGGATCGCGTCGCCGACGCGAGCGCGCTCGCCGGCGAGACCATCAACGCCGTGCAGACCGTGCAAGTCGTTCAATCTCGAGCCCTTACAGACGCAGCGCTTCAAAGAAGCCGTCGAGCACTCGTTCGCGGTGGGCGTGAAGCGCAACCGCTTGCACGGCTGGCTCACGGCGCTCGGGACGACGTCCGTGTTCAGTGCGATCACGCTCGTGCTATGGATCGGCGCGCGCCAGGTGCTCGCCGGCAGCATGACGTTCGGCCAGCTCAGCCAGTTCCTCGTGTACGCGGGCTATATGGGCATCGCCGCGGCGTCGTTGAGCGAGATGTGGAACCAAGTGCAACGCGCGGCCGGAGCCATGGAGCGGCTCATCGAGCTTGCCGAGGCCGAGCCGACGATCAAAGCGCCGCCGCAGCCGCTTACGTTGCCGCACCCCATGCGCGGCCGCATCCAGTTCGAGCACGTGCGTTTCCGCTATCCGTCGCGCCCCGAAAGCCTGGCGCTCGACGATTTCACGCTCGCGATCGAGCCCGGCGAGACGGTCGCGTTCGTCGGCCCGTCCGGTGCCGGCAAGAGCACGACGTTCCAGCTGCTGCTGCGCTTCTACGATCCGGCCGAAGGCCGCGTGCTCATCGACGGCGTCGACATCGCGCGCGCGGATCCCGAGCGCGTGCGCCGCTCGATCGGCCTCGTGCCGCAGGACACCGTGCTGTTCGGCGCCTCGGCGCGCGAGAACATCCGCTACGGCCGGCCCGACGCGACCGATGCCGAGATCGAGGCGGCGGCGCGCGCCGCCGAAGCCGACGAGTTCTTGCGCGACGCTGCCGCAGGGGTACGACACGTTCCTCGGCGAGCGCGGGATGCGCTTGTCGGGCGGCCAGCGCCAGCGCATCGCGATCGCGCGCGCGATCCTGAAGGATCCGCCGATTCTTCTGCTCGACGAGGCCACGAGCTCGCTCGACGCCGCGAGCGAGCTGCTCGTGCAGCAGGCGCTCGAGAAGCTAATGGAGCGGCGCACGACGATCGTCATCGCGCACCGCCTCGCGACGGTGCAGAAAGCCGATCGAATCGTCGTCATCGATGGCGGCCGAATCGTCGCGAGCGGCACTCACTCGGAGCTGCATCTCCGCGAGCCCGCTCTATGCTCGCCTCGCCGAGCTGCAATTCGGCGCAGCCGGCATCGAGGAGGCGCCGCGTGCGGCTCTGGTCGGTTGAAGGCAATCGCCAGCGCCTCGACGGCGGCGCGATGTTCGGCAACGTGCCGCGCAATCTGTGGGCGCAGTGGCTCGTGCCCGACCAGGAAAACCGCCTCGAGTTCGCCTGCCGCTGCCTGCTCGTGGAGGATCTGGACGGCCGCACCGTGCTGTTCGAGACGGGCATCGGCGCGTTCTTCAATCCGAAGCTACGCGCGCGCTACGGCGTCTACGAAGACGAGCACGTGTTGCTGCGCTCGCTCGCTGCGCGCGGCCTACACGAGGAAGACATCGACGCCGTCGTGCTGAGCCACTTGCACTTCGACCATGCAGGCGGCTTGCTCAGCGCGTTCGACGAGTCGCGGCCGGCCGAGCTGAAGTTTCCGCGCGCCCGCTACATCGTCAGCAAAGCGGCCTGGGCACGCGCCTGCGCGCCGCATCCGCGCGACCGTGCGTCGTACGTCGCCGAGCTCCCCGCGCTGCTGCGCAAGAGCGGGCGGCTCGAGCTCGCTGGACCGCCCGCAGTCGACGCTGCTCGGGAGCGCCGTCCGCTTCGATTTCAGCGACGGCCACACGCCGGGGCTCGCGCTCGCCGAGATCGGCGGCGAAGGCGGCATCGCGTTTTGCTCGGACCTGATTCCCGGCCGCCCATGGGTGCATTTGCCCGTGACGATGGGCTACGACCGCTACCCCGAGCTGTTGATCGACGAGAAGCAGCGCTTTCTCGAGGACAAGCTCGCGCGCCGCGTGCGCTTGTTCTTCACGCACGACCTCGAGTGTGCCGCCGCGCTGCCCGTACGCGGTGAAGACGGTCGCTTCGCGTCACGGCCGAGCAGCGCGCGCTCGAGGGCGAGACGCTCTAGCCGCCGCGGTCTTGACCTACCCCGAGGCCGCGGCGATTCTTGGCACGCACGATGCTTTTCGAGGGGGAAGCATGACTGACCTGAAAACGTGGGCCGTCGGCGCTCTGCTGCTGTCGGCCGCCATCGGCGCGCAGCGCGCAGATCACCGACAATCCGCTGCCGGCGCCGATCGTCAAGCGCGGGCTCGCGGTCGAGGTACGCGACGTCGTGCGCTTGCCGGAGACGCGCAATTTGCGGCCCGTCGATCAGGATGTCACGCCCACGGGGTGGGCGCGCGTGAGCTTCGTCCGCGATGCGCCGGACGGCCGGCGGTTCGCGAACGACTCGCGCGGTTTCCTGTACATCGTCAACGGCTCGCGTACGTCGTTGTACGCCGACGTCGCCGCCGTGTTCCCGTACGCGTGGTATGCGCGAATCGAAAGCGGCTTCATCGGCTTCGACTTCCATCCCGGAGTTCGAGCGCAACGGCTTGTGGTACAGCGTGCATCTCGAGCGCGCGCAAGGTAATCCCGCGACGCCGGATTTCATCCCTCCCGGCTACGGGCAGAGCGACGTCAGCTTCCACAACGTCATCACGGAGTGGCGCGCCAACGATCCGAAGGCCAGCACGTTCACGGGCACGCGGCGCGAGCTGCTGCGCATCGCGCACGTCGTGCAGTTCTCGAGCCATCCGATGGGCGCCGTCGAGTTCAATCCGACGGCACGTCCCGGCTCGCCGGACTATGGGTTGCTGTACACGAGCGGCAGCGATCTCGGCTTCAGCAACGGCGGCGGCCCGAACGCCAACAATCCGAGCGCGACGCAGCGGTTGGACTCCTTGATTACTGCGATTCTGCGCATCGATCCGCGCAGCCCGAGCGAATCAGGCGGCACGAAAGGCCTCGGCGACTACACGATCCCCGCGGACAACAAGTTCCAGGCCGACGGCGACCCGAAAACGCTCGGGGAGATCTACGCGTACGGATTTCGCAACGCGCACCGGCTGTCGTGGGACCTCACGGACGGCACGCTGTTCGTCGGCGACATCGGCATGAACCATATCGAGGAGGTCAACATCGTCCGCAACGGCGGCAACTACGGCTGGATGAAGCGCGAGGGTTACTGGGAGAACGGCATGATCCGCCCGGGCGGCGCGCTGAATCAGCTCTACGAGCTGCCGGGCGACGTGCTGCGCGGGCAGGGCCGCGACGAGTTCACGTATCCCGTCGCCGTCTACGATCATAATGAAGGAGTCGCCATCACGGGTGCCTACCCCTATCACGGCCGCATCGAGGCGTTGCGCGGCAAGCTCGTCTTCGGCGACGTCAATCGCGGCCGTTTGTTCGCCGTCGATCTCGCTGCCGCAAAAGCGGTCGACGACGGCGTGCCCGAGACGGTTGCGCCGATCGAGGAGGTGCAGCTCTACGTCCGCGGCACGAACGGCGAGCGCATCTACACGTCGTTCCGCGAGCTCGTCGAGGGCACGATGGGCACGTCGCTCTCGCGCACGGACCTGCACTTGAGCCGCAGCCGTGACGGCGAGCTCTTCCTCACGTCGCGCCAGGACGGCATGATCCGCATGCTCGTGCCCGACTCCGGTCGGGGACGCTGAGAAGACCCGTCACTTTCATCTCACGCGGAGAGCCCGACCATGGCCGAGAACCCCTACGCCGCGCCCAAGACCTACGTCGAGGACGCGCCGACCTCGTGGCCCGACGGCGCGTTCGTTCCGGGCGGCCGCGCAGTGCCTTCAGGCAACGGTTGGCGCTGGATCGCCGATGCGTGGGCGTTCACGGCTTGCAACGCGGCACGTTCATCGGCGTCTTTCTGCTGTGGGTGCTGATCGCAATCGTGCTCGGCGTGATCCCGATCTTGGGCTCGATCTTGAGCGCCTTGCTGATGCCGGTGTTCACCGCCGGTTTCGTTCTCGGCTGCGATGCGCTGCGGCGCGGCGAGCCGCTCGAGGTCGGTCATTTGTTCGCGGGCTTCAGGAACAATGCCGGCAAGCTCATTGCGGTCGGCGCGATCTCTCTCGCTTTCTTTCTCGTCATGGCTGCTGATTGTCATTGCCATCTTCGGGTCGACGGTCGGCATGTTCTTTCTCGGCAGCGGCCAGCCGGCGCCCGAGGAGATGGCCGGCATGTTGCTGACGATCGTGCTGTCGGCGCTCGTGATGCTTGCGCTCAGCTTGCCGCTGTACATGGCGATGTGGTTCGCCGGCCCGCTGATCGTGCTCGCGCAGCATGACGTCGGAGCGGCTCTCAAGACGAGCTTCGGTGCGTGCTTGAAGAACATCGTGCCGTTTCTGATCTGGAGCGTCGCGATGTTCTTCTTGGCCATCCTCGCGTCGATACCGATCGCGCTCGGGTGGTTGCTGCTCGGCCCCGTCCTGATGGCGTCGATCTACTTGAGCTATCGCGACATCTTTCACGAGATTTGATGCACGGCCGCGCGGAAAAGCGATGACGAGCCGAACGCTGTTGGCCTCGACCGCCGCGGCCGTCGGCTTGGCGGCGTGCGCGGGGCAGCCGCAGGTGACGGCGCCGCCGTACAAACCCGTCACGACGGTGCTCGAGCTCATGGAGAGCGTCATCGCGCACGCGGCCGAGGTCTATTGGGAATCCGTGCAGGTCACCGTCGACGAGACCGGCGAGCACGAGCAATACCCGGAACGGACGAGGAATGGGAATCCGTGTGGGCCGCGGGGATCTCGATCGCCGAGTCCGGCAATTTGTTGATGATGACGCCGCGCGCCGTCGACAACGGAGCGTGGATGCAGTTCTCGCGCTCGCTCGTGGACGCCGGCGTCGAAGCCGCGGCCGCAGCCAGGCGCACGACGTCGAGCGCGTGTTCGCGGCCGGCGAGCAGGTCTACAACGTCTGCACGGCGTGCCACGCGCGTTATGCGGACGACCTCCAGCGAGTCTCCGGCGAGAACTGACACCGAGCTGCCCGACGTTTCGGCCAACGGTGGCGTTATTGCAGCGAGCCGCCTTGACACGCACGCAGCTCGCGGGCGACCAGAGCGCGCCCCTACACCTTAGGTCCCATGGTTGGCCATCCAGCCGCGCAGTAGCTTGCAGACACCGCGTTACTTCAAGTGAGGCACAGAGACTATGTCGTTTGGATCATGGCACCGAACAGCAACACTTTCGGCGGCGGTTGCGGCTTTGGCCGCTCCGGCCTTCGCGCAAGACAACACGCGCCTGGACTTCAGCGGCTTCGCGATGCTCGACATGGGATACCAAACCAATCAGAACCATCCCGACTGGTTCGACACCGTCAGACCAACCAAGCTTCCTTCGTTCGAGAACGAGTTCGGCGCGGATGGCAATTTTTACGCGGGCGTGCGGCAAAGCCGGTTCGGAGTCAGAAGCTTCACGCCCACCGACATGGGTGAGCTGCGCACGATCTTCGAGTTCGAGCTGTTCGGCACGGGCGTCGATGCCGGTCAGACGACGTTCCGTCTGCGGCATGCATGGGGCGAGCTCGGCAAGATCGGCGCCGGCCAGACCTGGAGCCCGTTCATGGACCCGGACGTGTTCCCGAACTCGGTCGAATACTGGGGCCCGAACGGCATGGTGTTCTTTCGCAACGTTCAGTTGCGCTTCACGCCGTGGCAAACGGACAGCGGCTCCCGCTTCGTAATCGCGCTCGAGCGACCCGGCGCGAGCGCGGACCAGGGCGTATACGCTGATCGCATCGAGTTGGACGGCATCGACCCGAATTTCCCGATGCCGGACATCTCGGCGCACTACCGACAAGTCGGGGATTGGGGCCACTTTCAAATCGCCGGCATCGTCCGCCAGATCGAATGGGTGGACGTCGCTCCTGGCCCTGGTTCCATCGATCTCAGCGGCGACGAGATCGGGCTATGGCATCAACCTGAGCTCGAATATCAAGCTCGGCGACCACGTGCTGAAGCTTCAAGTCGTCTACGGCGAGGGCATTCAGAACTACATGAACGACGCTCCGGAAGACATCGGCATCCGCAACAACTTTGCGGACCCCGTCCAGCCCATTGTTGGCGAGGCGTTGCCGATGATCGGCGTCGTCGCGTTCATGGACATGAACTGGAGCCCCAAGTGGACCAGCACGTTCGGCTTCTCGTTCCTCGACATCGACAATAGCGACGGGCAAGCGCCGAGCGCGTTCAAGAAGGGCCAGTACGCGCTCGCGAACCTTCTCTACCATCCGACGCCCAAGGTGTACTTCGGACCCGAGATCCAGTGGGGCGATCGCGAGAACAACTCGGACGGATTCAGCTCCGACGACCTGCGCATCCAGTTCTCGGCGCGCTACGACTTTTCCGGCTCCCTGGGCGGCGGCAACTAAGACCTGCAACAAGAGTACAGCGCGGAGAATTAGTATGAACACGACGAATCGATGCCTGCTTGTCGCGGTAATCACCGCGCTGTACTTTCCGGTGGCCGAAGCGCAGCGCGCCCCGGCGACGCGCACGGAGCACGACCTGCTCGGCGAAAAAGAAGTCCCGGCCGACGCCTACTACGGCGTGCAGACGATGCGCGGGCTCGAGAACTTCCAAATCTCCGGCACGCTGATCAACCACTATCCGGGCTTCGTCGAGGCGTGGGCCGTGGTGAAGGTCGCGGCCGCGCGCGCGAACACCGAGGTCGGCGCCATGAAGCCAGAACGCCTCGCGGCGATCGAGCGTGCCTACGAGGCCATCATGGCGGGCCGCTATCACGATCAGTTCCTCGTCGATTGGTTCCAAGGCGGTGCTGGGACGTCGACGAACATGAACGCGAACGAGGTCATGGCGAACGTCGCGCTCGAGCTCACGGGCCACAAGAAAGGCGAGTATCAGTTCGTCGAGCCGCACGACGACCTGAACATGTCGCAGTCGACGAATGACTCCTATCCGACGGCGATCAAGGTCGCGTTCTTGATGCGCAACGACAAGCTGATCGCGGAGCTCCAGCAGCTCGTCGCGTCGTTCCGCAGGAAGGGCAACGAGTTCCTGGAGATCCCCAAGATGGGCCGCACGGAGCTGCAGGACGCCGTGCCGATGACGGTCGGCCAGGAGTTCCACGCGTTTGCGGCGTCGCTCGAGAGCGAGATCCAGCTACTGCGCGACTCGGAAAAATATCTGTACGGCGTCAACATGGGCGCCACGGCGATCGGCTCGGGCATCAACGTGCCGAAAGGCTACGTCGAAGCCGTCGCGAAAGAGCTCGCGGAGCTGACCGGCAAGCCGATCGTGCCCGCGAAGGACATGTTCGCGGCGACGTGGGACCAGCAAGCGTTCGTCGTCTACTCGTCGGCGTTGAAGAGCGTCGCCATCAAGTTGTCGAAGATCTCGAGCGACTTGATCCTGCTCGCATCGGGACCGCGCGCCGGCCTCTATGAGATCAAGCTGCCGGAGCGACAGCCGGGCTCTTCGATCATGCCGGGCAAGGTCAATCCCGTCATTCCCGAGCTCATCAACGTCATCGCGTTCCGCGTCATGGGCAACGACGCCGGGGTCGGTTTTGCCGCGCACAGCGGGCAACTACAGCTGAACGCCTATGAGCCGTTGGTCGGGCTCAACGTGATGGAGTCGCAGCACTTGCTATTCAATGGCTCGAGAACGTTGCGCGAGCAGTGCATCGACGGCATCACGGTGAACACCGCGGTGCTCACGCGCAACATGGAGACCACTGTCGGAATCGTGACGGCACTGAATACGGTGATCGGTTACGAAAAGGCCACGGAGCTCGCGAACAAAGCCTACGCGAGCGGCAAAGGAATCATCGAAGTCATCCGCGAGGAACAGGTGCTCACGGAAGCGCAGATCGAGGACCTGCTCGATCCCGTGAAGCTCACGAACCTCGATCGAAGCCTCTACCAGCAGTAGAACTGAATCACCGGCGCGTGTCCGCGCACGCGCCTAGCTAGGAGAAACACTCATGCGTTTGGTCAATGGACTCTCATCTACTCTAGGCGTGCTGGCTCTCGCCGTTGCGGGGCAAGTCGCCGCACAGCAAGCCAGAAAACCGAACATCGTGATCCTCGCGACGGGCGGCACGATCGCCGGCGCCGCCGCGAGCGGCACGCAGGCCGGTTACAGCTCGGGCGCCGTGACGATCGACGCGATGTTGAAAGCGGTTCCGGGCGCCACGGATCTCGCGAACATCAAGGGCGAGCAGATTTCGAATATCGGCTCGCAGGACATGTCGTTCGACATCATGCTGAAGGTCGCGAAGCGCATCAACGAGCTGCTGCCGTCGCCCGACGTCGACGGCATCGTGATCACGCACGGCACGGACACTCTGGAAGAGACGGCCTTCTTCCTGAATCTCACCGTGAAGAGCGACGAGCCCGTCGTGTTGGTCGGCTCGATGCGCCCGTCGACGGCCGTGAGCGCCGACGGCCCGCTGAACCTCTATAACGCAATCGGCGTCGCCGTCGATCCGGCCGCGAAGAGCCGCGGCGTCATGGTCGTCATGAACGACTGGATCCACGCCGCGCACTCGCTGACGAAGACGAGCACGACGGCAGTCCAGACGTTCCTGTCGCCGGTGCGCGGCCTCGTCGGGATCGCGAGCTACGGCAACAACGACTGGTACAACCTTCCGGCGTGGCGACATACGACGCGCAGCGAGTTCGACATCTCGCGCGTGACGACGCTGCCGCGCGTCGACATCGTCTACGCCTACGCGGACATGCCAGCCGATGCGATCAGCTCCGCGGCCGAGCGCGGCGCGAAAGGCATCGTGATCGCAGGCGTCGGCAACGGCAACATGAATGCGGCGTCGGTACAGGCCGCATCAAAGGTTGCCAAGAGCGGTGTCCCGGTCGTGCGCAGCTCGCGCGTCGCGACGGGCTCTGTCGGCCGCAACGTGGAGCTCAACGACGACGAGCTCGGCTTCATCGCGTCCGACGAGCTGAATCCGCAGAAGGCGAGGATCCTGCTGATGCTTGCGTTGCTGCAGCAGCGCACGCCGGATCAGCTGCAACAGCTTTACTACAATTACTGATCGGCGCTTCGGCTGCCGCATGGGACATGGCCGTCGGCAGCGAAAGGCTGCACTGGTACTGCTCGGACTGACCGCGGCGCTGTCGGCGCCGCAGGTCGGTCGCGCTCAAGACCCGCCGACGAATTCCGCGCCCGCTGAAGCCGCGGTCACCGCCCCCATGGAAGCCGGCGAGAGCGAGGCCGACGTGCCCGCGCGCCAGTTCGTAAAGTGGAACGAGTACCAAGGTCCGTTCTCGACGCTGCGCTTCGGCGGCGGCTTCCTCTACGACTACGCCGCCTACGACCAGGACAGCGCCAGCAACGAGCAGATCGACTTCACGAACGGCACGAAGCTGCGCGACTTCCGCTTCCTGCTCAAAGGCCAGTTCCTGAAGATGACGGAGCGCGACGTTACGTGGTCGGCCGGCATCATGTGGGACGAAGCCAACGAAGAATGGGTCATGCGCCAAAGCGGCGTCATGGTCGAGTTGCCGAAGCTCTCGAGCAGCGTGTTCATCGGCCGCTCCAAGGAAGGCTTCTCGATGAACAAAGTCATGGTCGGCTACCATGGCTGGACGCACGAACGCGCGCCCGTCAGTGACGCGATGATTCCGATTCTCGCGGACGGAGTGAAATGGCTCGGATATTTGCCGAAGAGCGGGCTGGGCTGGACCGTTGGGTGGTACGGCGATTCGTATTCGAGCGAGCAGGGGTTCTCGACGTACGAGCACCAGCAAGTCGCGCGCGTGTCGTGGTTGCCGATACGCTCGGATCTCGCGCACACGGTGCTGCATCTCGGCGTGAGCCTGCGTGACGGCAAGCCCGAGGACCGCAAGCTGCGGTTGCGCGCGCGCCCCGAGTCGTTTCAAGCACCTTACGTCGTGGATACGGGCGTCTTCGACGCTCAGGGCAGTTTCACGAGCGGCTTGGAAGCCTACTATCGTGCGGGTCCTCTGTTGATCGGCGGCGAGTTTTTTCTTCAGGATGTCGACTCCGAGTCGACGGGCGACCCGAGTTTCAACGGTGGCGAGGTGGTCGTGACCTGGAACGTCACCGGCGAGACGCGGCCGTACAAGCCGGCCGGCGGGTATTTCCTGGCGGTCTCGCCGGCGCGACCCGTGGGCCAGGGTGGGCCCGGCGCGATCGAGCTCGTCTTGCGCTACTCGGACGTGGACCTCGACGCCGGGACGCTGCGCGGCGGCCGCTTCCGCCGGGTCACGCCGATGGTCAACTGGCACATGACGGACAACATTCGCCTCGAGTTCGCGTACGGTTACGGCAAGCTCGATCGCTTCGACGTGACCGGCACGACGCGATTCTTCAACATGCGGATGCAGCTCTCGCTGTGACTTGGGTCCTGCGTCGAGACTGCGCTCGGCTACGTCGCGGGCCGTCGGTTCCAGGGCATCGCCTGCAACAGCCGAGCGAGTCCGCAAAAGCCCGTGGCCCCCGCGAAGATGAGGCCGACACCGACGAAACCTGGCAGCACATAGAACCACGGCGACACTAGCGCACCCAAGGCGACGCCAAGCACGACGGCGCCGCCGGCTGCGATCTGCACCTGACGGATGAGCTCCAGGGGTTGCGACGAGTCGGCTTTAACCGGCAGCCCGGCGCGTCTCCAAGCTTCGAGGCCTCCCTCCAGGATGTAGGCCTCGCATTGCACGGCTGCTGCCAAACGAGCGGCGTGGCTCATCGTTCGATTGCCCGATTTGCAATGAAATACGACTTGCGATGCGGATCCGGTCTCGAGCTTGCCCGGTTTGAGCGAGGAGACGGGCCGCAGTTGCGCTTGCGGAATGTACTCGCGCGCGTGCTCATCCTGCTCGCGGATATCGATCAACACCGCACCGTTGTCGATGAGCTGCTTTGCTTGCTGAGGGGAAATTGAGCATAACGACATGGTCTTCTCCTATCAACAATAAATATCTTTGAGCAGCGCCACGATTCTGCCGAGGTTCGGATCCGCTACGCGGTACAGCACGGTCTGCGCATCGCGCCGGCTCTCCAGCAAACCTTCTTCTTTCATGCGGGCGAGGTGCTGCGATGCGGCAGAGGGGCTCAATTCGACTGCTTCGGCAAGCTCGCCGGCGCTGCACTCCTCGCCGCTAATGAGCGTGCACAGAATGAGAAGCCGCCGTTCGTTACCGAGCGACCGCAATAGCGTTGCCACTTGATCTGCGCTCGCCTTCATCTTCGCCAGATCGCGCTTGCTGAGAGCCATAGCTCCTCCGTGTTTTAGTTGACGCTTAATTTAGCATCGTCTAAACTACATGTCAACGATCAAGAGGTCTTTTCATGAAACCGACGATTCGAGCATTTTTCGACGAGCCGACCAACACGGTGACCTATCTGGTTGCCGACCCGGCGACGAAACGAGCGGCGGTCATCGACCCGGTGCTGGACTACGATCATCGGTCGGGCAAGGTCGATGTTGCGTCCGCGAATGCGGTCCTACGGACGGCTGCGGAGGAGGGTTTGACCATCACCTGGATCCTGGAGACCCACGCACACGCGGATCATTTGACGGCCGCGCCCTACCTGAAGCAAAAAACCGGTGCGCGCACGGGTGTCGGAGAGCATATTCGCGACGTCCAGCGCATCTTCCGGCCTGTGTTCAATCTGAACGATGTGACCGGTGATGGCAGCGAGTTCGACCAGCTGTTTGGCGACGGCGAGCGCTTCAACATTGGTTCGCTCGAAGTTGAGGTGCTGCACACGCCGGGACATACGCCGGCCTGCGTGTCGTATCGCATCGGCGATGCGGTGTTCGTCGGGGATACCCTGTTCATGCCCGACTACGGGACGGCCCGCGCAGACTTTCCCGGTGGTGACGCCGCGACGCTCTACCGCTCGATTCAAAAGTTGTTGTCGTTGCCGGCCCCGACGCGCCTCTTCCTGTGCCATGACTACAAAGGCCCGGGGCGCGATCAGTTCGAGTGGGAGACGACGGTTCGAGAGCAGCGCGAGCGCAACGTGCACATCGGTGGATCGGTCAGCGAGGAGGAGTTCGTCACCATGCGCCGCAAGCGAGACGCGACATTGCCGGCGCCGACGCTGTTGCTTCCGGCGATTCAAGTGAACGTTCGCGCCGGCCGTTTGCCTGCGGCCGAGTCGAATGGAGCTCGCTTTTTGAAGATTCCCTTGCGTTTGCCTTTAGCGGTGTGGCAAGACGAACCTGCTGAAGCGGTGGGCTGATCATGCTAATCGTGCTATTCGGTATGGTGACGGGGCTCGCGCTCGGGTTGACCGGCGGCGGAGGGTCGATCTTCGCAATGCCTCTGCTGCTGCACGGTGCGGGTAGCAGTGTTGCCCAAGCCGTCGCCGTTTCGTCGTTGGCGGTGGGGGCTGCCTCGTTGGTCGGTGCCGTCAGAGGACTGCGGGCCGGGCTCGTCGACGTCCGCAGCGGGGCGATGTTCGCGGTCACGGGCGTGATTGCCGCGCCGTTCGGCGTGTATCTCGGTCACTTGCTGGCGGATTCGACTCGCGTGCTCGCATTCGGCGCGCTGTTGCTCGTGATCGGTCCGCTGATGTGGCGCAAGGCGCGCGCGCCGGAATCGCGCACGGTCCGTGCGGAGATCGTGCGCGGCTCGCCCGATGAACCCGGAGCCGCGTGCCGCTATTCGCCGGAAGGCAGGCTGCACATCACGGCCCCTTGCGCGATGGTGCTGCTTGCGAGCGGTCTTCTGACGGGCGTGCTGTCGGGCGTGTTCGGCGTCGGCGGCGGGTTTCTGATCGTGCCAACACTCCGCGCAGCGACTGGGATCTCCATGCACCGTGCGCTCGGAACGTCACTGCTCGTGATCGTGCTGATCAGCGGCAGTACGGCGATTGCATCGTGGAGCGGTGTACCGATGGAGCCACAGCTCACGACCAAGTTCGTGATCGGCAGCATCGCGGGTCTGATCGCCGGCACGCTCGTCGTCAAGCGGTTGGCCGGCCCAACGCTACAACGGACGTTCGCCGTGCTCGTCGTCGCGATGGGGCTCGCCTTGATCTCGCAGTCGTTCGTGCGTCCGTGAACGCTTAGAGCAAGCTCCGTTATTCGAGCGGCGGCAACCCGAGATGCTGGCGAATTGCCGGACGGACGCCGTCTACGTTCGCCACGATCAGATCCTGCAACCGCTCGATCGCCTCGTCCCGGTTCGGGTTCGGCTCATCGAGCCAGACCGCGCCCGAGCTGATCAGCTCGGCGCCGTCGATGCTGATCAGGTAGATGGCCAAATGGACGACGGCGAGGATGTCCTGCTCGCCAGAAGGGCTGAGCTCGCGAGCAAACGCCCGCATGTTCGCGTACACGCCTGAGGAAACCGAGTCCTTGATGGATTCGAGCGATGCGCCTGGCCCAACGGCCGCCGGCCTCACCATGAGAACCGCGCCGACGCCGTTCGTCAGCATGCGCTTGATGAAGTCGCGATCGTCTACGTCGGTGACATCGGGTACGAGATCGTAGCTCGGCACTGCGTTGTAGTGGAGCTCGCGCGCCTTGCGGACGAGGCCCTCTTCGAACTCGGCTCTGAGCTCGGGCTGTGCAGCGAGGGTGACCACGGCCGATTTGAGCGTGACGAGGTCTTGTGCCTCTGAGCTCAAGCCGAAGCAACATGCGAAGGTGATGACAGTGACGCGCCTGATCATGGATTCCCCTCAGTCCTCGTAATGCGGAACATGCAGGAGCCCCTCCGTCGGCGCGTCGGGCTTGAACATCTCGTGGCAGCCGAAGCAGGTGTCGACGATGCCCTCGCCGGCAGCGTGGAGCGCCCGTTGGTCGGATTTCTCCACGGCAGCGAGCGCTGCCAGCCCGCCATCCGTGAGTTTTCTCGCCCACTCCTGCCAGGCCGGCGTCGCGACCCAGCTTTTGTCTTGTTGGCCCGTTCCCGCGACGGAGATCAGGGTTCCGGATGCGACAAGCTGAATGGCGTGCTGCTCGACGGTCTGCCAGTCGTGCCCAGTCAGCGTCTCCGCGGATGCGGCTTCCCAGATCTCATGAGCCGCGTGATCGACGAGCGCGACCATCAGCGCGTTGATGCTCGTCCTTAGGGGTACGAGATTCGCGTCATCTGGCTGAGCGTCGCTCGAGCCACAGAGAGCAGTCACTGCTGTCGCGAGCGCAAAACCAAGACTGCGGACGGTTTTCGACGGTAGCGGATTCATTCGGCGCCTCCGATGCGATTCGCGAGCAGAGGACGAGTTTGGCGTGTTTGAATGTAGCACGGTGAGTCGAGATCGACTGCATACGCACACATACGTATTCCCCCTGCGTCAGGCGGGGCGACAACATAAAGGCGTGTCTCAGAAAAGACGATCAAGGTTCATCGAGCGCGCGTCATGCACAAGATGTCCGTTCGTTCAGTCGCCGAGCTCACTCGCGCTGCCGAGCTCGCGGGTGTTCGCCCGGAGGCCTAGTCGCCCGCCCGCGGTACGTCAGGATCAGGCGGATCGTCTCTAGAGTTCCGAGGATGCCGAGGTGGATATAGGCCGCGCTCGGATCGAACGCCGACAGTATCCAGTGCGCGAACGTGAGCGCCGCTGCGAGATAGACGGTCCGATGCAGCCATTTCCAACCTGCGCGCAGGCGGCGCACGGACGCATCGTTGCTTGTCGCAGCGAGCGCCAGCATCACGAGCAGCGCGATCCAGCCGGTCAGGAGCGCAAGCTCGGCCGCATCCCCGACGATCGCTGTAAACGTCGCTTGCCGCTCGAGGTAGGCCACTGCGTGTAGCAGAGAGTAGGCGAAAGCCGCGACGCCGACGTAGCGGCGGCGCTGCGCCAGCCATCGGACCCAGCCGGCGCTCGGCAACATGAGCTTCAGCGGCGTCACGGCCATCGCGAGCATGAGGAGCCGCACGCCGAGCTCGCCAGTCGCGTGCAGGTATTCTCCGTAGAAGATGGCGCCGCGCGCGTAACGGTACGTCAGCACGACGCCCGGCAGCGCAAGCCATAGCCACAGGAACCAAGAGGCGTTGAGCAACCGCACGAGCGGCGTGTTCGCCGGCATCTCGACACCAAAGACGGTGAGACGAACGATCTTACATGAAGACCGACGACGAGCGCGCTTGGCGCGACGCTGCGGACGCCGTACGATGGTCAAAGCTTCTGCGTTCTTCGGCCCTCTCGCGAGAAGGAGAAACCATGCGCCTCGGAGCCACACTCTTGAGCCTCGTCATTGCGGCCGTGCCGATCTACGCCCAGGTTGGCAAGAACCAGAACGTCATCGATCCGAACCTCGCGGAGCGAGCGACGTTGCGGTCGCTGCCGCATCTCGGCGACGCGCTTGCGGATTCGATCATCGCCGCTCGGCCGTTTACGTCGGCTACGGCGCTCGATGCCGTCGTTGCGAAGACGCTCGGCGAAGCGCAGCGCAGCGAGCTCTACGCGCGGCTTTTTCGCCAGATCAATCTCAACACGGCGAGCCGCGAAGAGATCATGTTGATTCCCGGGATGACGAGCCGGATGGCGCACGAGTTCGAGGAGTACCGGCCCTATACACAGCTCGAGCAGTTTCGCCGGGAGATCGGCAAGTACGTCGACGCGAGCGAAGTCGCGCGGCTCGAGCAGTACGTATTCGTGCCGCTCGATCTCAACTCGGCCTCGGCCGAAGCGTTGATGACGATTCCAGGTATGACGAGCCGCATGGTCCACGAGTTCGAGGAGTATCGGCCGTACACGTCGATGGAGCAGTTCCGCCGCGAGATTGGCAAGTACGTAGACGACAAGGAGGTCGCGCGGCTAGAGAGCTATGTGAAGCTCGAATAGCGTTGTCGCGTTAGCCGTCGGCAACACCGAGCACCCGAAAAACGATCGAAGAAGGCGACTCGGCGTGCAAGCGATTGAAGCGGCGCTCGACACGGCGGTGCTGATCATGGAGAACGGCGGATCGACCGTCGCCGCAAATCGCGCGTTTGCGCATGTCCTCGCGGGCTATGAGATGAAGGGCGTCACACCAGTGTGGCGACTCGACCTTGTCGTGGTGAAAGCCCCGGAAGAGTCAGTTTCGGCCACGCTCGTTCGGCCCATCGCGTTCCCGGCAATCAACCTGCTGCGCGCATCCGAGGCGATGGCTCTGGCCGAACGCGTGGCTCACGGAGCCATCGGCACGGCCGACTTCCCCGCTGCACTCGAGCGGGTCAAGGCGTTACCTTCTCCTCATAGCCGTTGGATGACCGTTGCAGCGGCGGCTTGCGCAGCCGCCGGGTTCGCCGGAGCGACGGGTGGAGACCCAGCGAGTCTCGGCATCGCCGTCGTGGCGGCAGTGGCGGGACAGGCGTTACGTACACGGCTGCAAGCTCAGAAGGTTCCGATTGCGCTCGTAACGCTCGTCTGCGGGCTGTTGTCCGCGTTCATCGCCAGCGCCGGTCTGCGCCTTGGCTACAGCGAGTCGGTGTCGCCGACGTTAATCGCGTCGGTCGTTTACGTCATTCCAGGTCTTCCTCTGATCAACGGGTTCATCGATCTCTACTCCTATAAGTACGCATCGGTGGGAGCCGAGCGGATGCTCCATGCGGCCGTTCTGTTCCTGCTTCTGGCGTTGGCGATCGCGTTCGCGCAAACGCTCGTTCTATAGGGAGCCGTGACATTTTGACGGCAGTATCAGCGGTGCTCCTGAGTAGCCTGTGGTCTGGTTTCCTCGCCCTCGGGCTCGGGGTCCTGTTCACGGCGCCGCGAAAGTACCTCGTCGCAGCGTTTGTCTGTGGTTGGGCCGGACGTTGTGTCCGTGACCTCTGCATTGCCGGAGGCATTAGTCACAATTGGTCGACCATGCTGGCCGCTGCAGTCGTCGTCCTGGCTGCGGTGGCAATCATTCATCGGCACCAAGTATCTCCGGTCGTGCTGATTTGCGCCGTCATCCCGCTGGGCGGCTCCGTGGCCACGTTCAACCTGATCTTCGCGCTGATCAGACTCTCGACGGCCGTGGGAGACGCGCGCAATGAGTATTCGCTTGCGTTCACGTCGAATCTGGCCAGCTCGTTCACGACCTTCCTGGCCGTTGCGCTCGGTCTCGGAGCAGGCATGGCGATCGTCCGATTGCTCAAGCGAGAAGATGTCGTCGACGTGTGAGCGATCGGTCGGCTCACCTGCCTTCCGCTCACCGACCTGAAGACGGACAAGCAGCCCGAGTGCCTGTCGCGTGGCAACCACGTTGCAGTTCGTCGCCTCCGGTGCGCACTGTCAAGCCGGCTCGGACGCTCTGGATAGTGTGCCGAAAGTCCAATACCGCGTGACCTAGGGCCTATCTATTGTTCGTGGCAACGTCACAACACTTGGCGAGTTTCATCCTGTTCATGCGGATCCTGCGGTCTCTTGCCTTTTTCTTGTGTGGGAGCGTGTCGCTATTCTGTGCAGCCCAACAACCGGCCGAAGAACCGCTGTCGGAGGAGCAGCGTCAGCGGCTGCTTGCGCGGTTAGCCGACCTCCTCGACGAGGAAGGCAGGCGCATCGGCGATTTCACGGCCGGCGGCGCCGGTTTTCGGATAGCGGAAACCGATTACGGCACGCTGAATTTCAGCGCGTGGGCGTACGCGCGCTATTTGAACCAGAAGTCGCTGGACGAAACGTACACCGATTCGTTTGGCCGGACCAAGACGCTCGATCTGCGCAACGACCTGCAGCTGAACAAGGTCAACCTGTACTTCAAGGGTTGGATCTACGACCCGAAGTTCTCGTACATGTTCTTCGCGTGGACGCAGAACGCGCAAATGGGCGACGGCGCGCAGGTCGTCATCGGCGGCGGCCTCGACTGGAGCTTCAGGCCGCAGCTCAACATTGGCGCCGGCGTTACGCAGAATCCCGGCACGCGGAGCCTGCGCGGCACGTTTCCGTACTGGCATCGCGTCGATACGCGCCTGATCGCGGACGAGTATCACCGTCCGAGCTATACGACCGGCTTCTATGTCTACGGCAATCTCAGCAACAACCTTCAGTACAAGGCCGTCCTCGGCAACAACTTGAGCCAACTCGGCGTCAACGCGGTGCAGCTCGACGCGAATTTCAACACCGTGTCGACGTCGCTGACGTGGTCGCCGCAAGGCGAATTCGGTCCGCGCGCCGGCTGGGGCGACTTCGAGACTCACGGCGAGGTCGTTACGAACTTCGGTCTAGGCTTCACGCGCAGCCGCGAGGACCGGCAGTCGCAGCCCTTGGAGAGCTCGATCGAGAACTCGCAGATTCGCCTGTCGGACGGCACGCGCCTATTCGAAGAGAATGCGTTCGGGACGGGCGGCAGGGTCAATCGCGCAACGTACCGCATGCTTTCGCTCGATGCCGGCATGAAGTACCGCGGCATCGACATCTCGGGCGGCTACTATGCGCGGTGGGTCGACGACTTCGAAACCGAAGGCGTGATCCCCGTCGAGAAGCTGCACGATTGGGGCTACCAGATTCAGGCGTCGATGATGGTCGTGCCGCAGACGCTGCAAGTGTACGTCGGTTACTCGAAGATCATGGGCGAGTACGGCGATCCGCGCGACCACGTGGTCGGCATCAATTGGTTTCCGGCCAAGGAGCGGTTGCTGCGTCTAAACACGGAATTCATGTACTTGAAGAACTCTCCCGTCGGTTATCCGTCGGTGCCGATGCTCGTGGGCGGTAACGGCACGGTGTTCATGACGAGCTTGGAAATGGTCTTTTGAATCTCAGTAATCAATCAACAAGCGGAAGGGTGAGCCAGATGTTTACGAAGCAACTGCCGATTCTCGGTATGGCCTGCACGGCCATGCTGCTGCCGTCGCTCGCGGATGCCGCTGACCGACAAGCGCGCCAGTTTCAACGTCTCGTCGACGAGGCGCACGCGCGTTACAAGGGTCTGACGGACGGCAAGAACGCCGACTACATCCCGATCCTCGCGACGATACCGAGCGACCTGTTCGCCGTCGTCATCGTCGACGCCAGCGACGGCAAGGTCTTCGTAGCCGGCGATGCCGACTACAAGTTTTCGATCCAATCGATCGCGAAGCCGTTCACGGCCGCGCTGGTCATGGCGCAGCAGGGGCCGCAAGCGATCCGCGAGAAGATCGGCGTCGAGCCGACGGGCTTGCCGTTCAACTCGAGGATGGCGATCGAGCTTTATCCCGAGCAGCGGTCCGTAAACCCGATGGTGAACGCGGGCGCGATCGCGGCGGTGAGCCTCGTGCAGGCGACGTCGGAGCAAGACCGCTGGAACAAGATCATCGATAACTTCAACGGTTACGCAAACGCGCAATTGACGGTGCTCGAGGAGGTCTACGACTCCGAGTACGAGACCGCGTTCGGCAATCGCGCGATCGCAAACTTGTTGTTCAACTACGAGCGCCTCTACAGCGATCCCGAAGAAGCCATGCGCGTCTACACGCGCGAGTGTTCCGTCGGTGTCAGCGCGAAGGACCTCGGCATGATGGGCGCGACGCTCGCAAACGGCGGAGTCAACCCCGTGTCGGACCGGCGCATGCTGCCCGCCGAGCACGTGCCCGAGCTGCTCGCGATCATGGCGACGGCGGGTTTCTACGACGAGTCCGGTGAGTGGATGTACACGGCCGGCTTGCCGGCGAAGACCGGAGTCGGCGGCGGCATCGTCGCCGTCGTGCCGGGGCGGTTCGCGATCGCGGCGTTCTCGCCGCGCTTGAACGAGGCCGGCAACAGCATTCGCTCGCTGAACGCGATCCGCGATATCGCGGGCCAGCTCGGCGTCGGGGTCTTCGGCGCGAACCCGAAATAACGCATGTCATTCTTTCAGCCAAGGAGCACTTCGATGCGCACGTTACCGCTAGTTTTGTTGTTGAGCTTGCCGGGCATCGCCGCGGCACAAAGCGCCGACCGCACCGGCACGTGGGAGGCCGGCTTCAAGCTCACGGACACGTCCCATGAGTTCTTGAACGGCGAAGGCGGCTCGTCGCTCGACGTCGAAGGCGAGCTCGCCTGGGGCTTCTTCGGCGGGTACAGCATCAACGAGCATTTCCAGATCGTCGGCGAAATCTCGTGGAGCGATCCCGATTACTTCGCCGAGTTTCCGCTCGATCTCTTGCCGGGAGGCGGAAACACCGTCGTCACGGTCGATTCGGAGCTCGACATTTGGTACACCGAGTTCAAAGCCGTCTTCAACCTGCTCGACCGAGCGTTCACGCCGTACGCCGAGGTCGGATACGGCTGGACCGTCGTCGATTCGAACATCCAGGACGGGCCGGCCGATACGGGTTGCTGGTGGGATCCCTGGTGGGGCTACATGTGCGCCTCGTTCTACGACACGTACGAGAGCACGATCAACTCGCTGACGTACGCCATAGGACTTCGGTGGGATTTGAGCAGCTCGTCGGTGCTCAAGGCCTCGTACGGCATACGCGAGTTCGACCTCGACCGATCCGAGGACCTCGAGCAGGACGTATTCGCCATCGACTTCGCCTGGAAGTTCTAGCTCTAGCGGCTCTATGCGCGCCTGGGTAATCGGGGCAGCCGTCTGCGCGGCGTCGGCAGCAATGCCGGCGCGCGCGCAGCGCACCGACTACGAGGTCAACGACTCCCACTTCCACCTGACGAACTACATTCAGGAAGGCACGGACATCCGTCGCTTCCTCGAGATCATGGGCGACGCAGTCGGCCGTGTCGCCCTGTTCGGCATCCCGCTGCAGCAGACATGGTCGTACGAGAACTCGGGCGACTTCAGGCCCACGTACTATCTGCAAACCGACGCGCCGCTCTACTACTACTCGTTCACGGACGCGTACATCGCCATGGCCTATCGCTCGCTTAGCGCCGCGCGAGCAGGCACGCTTCGATCCGATGATCACGGGGTTCAATCCGGCCGATATGCACGGCGTCGATCACATCAAGCGCGTGCTCACGACGTTTCCCGGCGTGTTCACGGGTATCGGCGAGTTCACGATCCACAAGGAGTTCGTGTCGTCGAAAGTGGCCGGCGACACCGCGAGCCTCACCGATCCCGCGCTCGACCGCATTCTCGATTTCGCCGCCGAGTCCGGCCTCGTCGTGCTGCTGCACAACGACATCGACATGCCGTTCGCACGGGCGGGCGCAGAGCCGGTATACCTGTCGCAGACCAAGGATTTGCTGCGCCGGCACGCCGAATGCAGCCGATCATTTGGGCGCACACGGGCCTCGGGCGTGTGATTCATCCGGCGCAAGCCTCCGCCAGCGCGAGCGCAACGGAGCGGAGCCCGGGCCATCTCGACATCCTCGAGGAGATGCTCGACGACCCCGCGCTCGCGCACGTGCACTTCGACATCTCGTGGGACGAGGTCGCGAAGTACGTCGTTGCCTCCCCCGAGGTGACGCAGCGCACGGCGGCGCTGATCAATCGCCACTCGGATCGGTTCCTGTTCGGCACGGACGAGGTCGCGCCGTCGGACCAGCAGCAATATCTGCGTGTTTACCGCCAATACGATCCGCTCTGGCGCGCGCTGACGCCCGAAGCGCAACGGCTCGTGAAGCGCGGCAACTACGAGCGCTTGTTCGACGCGGCGCGCGGGCGCGTGCGTGCGTGGGAGGGCGCCAACACTCCTTGAGGGCGGACGTTCTGCGGCCTCTCAGACGGCGTGCGGGTTTGGCTGATCGTGTCAACTAGACCATGGTTGTAGATAGGGATCAGTGCCGGCATGGCAACATCAGCGATAGCGGCGTGGCCGACGAGGACGCTTTGGTTGGCCGGCGCTAGATCAGCGCGATGGAGTGTACTTGCCTCGAGTGTTCGACGCTATGGAGAAGTGTCATGGACAGGAGCCTAGTTCAGAGAAACTGGATCGCTGTGGCGGTCTTGGCTTTCGTGGGTGCTGGCCAGGCAGGGGCCCAGGACAGCGACGAGCAGCAGGGTGTTTACGTCGGAGGCGGCGTCGGCGATTTCTCCGTGGAGATCGACGAGCTCGACGGTGACGATATTGATTTCGATGAAAGCGACACCGCGTACAAGCTCTTCGTCGGCTATCGCTTCAACCAATTCTTCGGTGCCCAGCTCGACTATCTGGACCTAGGCCGCTCGGACACTGGGGTCGGGCTGCAAAACCTCGAGATCGAGACGGGTGGGTTCGCGGCGCGGATCGAAGGAACGCTGCCGCTCGCGTTTTTCGAGCTCTTCGCGACGGCGGGCCTCATCTTCTCCGACGTCGAAGCGAGCCTTGGCGGCACGGAGATCTTCGACGAGAGCGACAACGACCCGGTCTACAGCGTCGGGTTCGGCTTCGAGCTCGCCGAGCGCGTAGTTCTGCGCCTCGAATACGAAATCATCGACATCGAATCGTACGACGATGCGGAGGCCATCTGGTTTACGGCGGCCTGGCGCCTCTAGCGCGGCTTTCGCTGCCGGACACGGCATCCCGTTCGGTTTGAGGACGTCTAGCGGCGTAAGGACACCAATCGCTGCGCATGCTCGAGTACGTGCTCCTCGCCACTGCTCGCACGGCAAAAGGAACGCGCATCGCCACGTCGGCGCTCGTTCCGAGTCCGTGGTCCGAGGCCGTCAAAGGCATGTTCCGCGTCGCACAGCTTCCTGCGCTCGTCGTCGCCCGCGGGCGCGACGATAATGACGTCACCACGTGGACCGGCGTCGACAATGTTCCCGTCGTGCTTCACGACGCCGAGCCGCCGCGCACGAACTGGGCGGCGATCGTCGGACTCGTCGCGCGCCTCGCGCCGAACACGCTCGTGCCCGCCGATCCGCGAGCCCGCGCCGAGCTGCTCGGCTGGCTCGAGCTCATCGCCGGCGAGGAAGGCATCGGTTGGAATGCGCGCCTCGCGATGATTCGCGCATCGCTCGAGTCGAACGGCGAGCGCGGCTTTCCGCTCCCGGTCGCGATGTACCTCGCGCAGCGCTACGGCTTTGTCGAGGGCGTCGATTTACGCTCCCGCGTCGGCGAGCAACTCGCGCTCGTGTGCGAACGCCTCCGCGACGGTCCGTATTTCGGCGGCGAACGCATGTCCGCGCTCGATATCTACGTCGCGACGTTCCTCACGCCGCTTTCGGTTGTCGATGAAGCCGCATGTCCGCAGATGAGCGGCGCGCTCCGACGCGCGTTCACGAGCGCGCGCGAGCTGTTCGCAGACCTCGTGCCCGACGAGCTGTGGAAACACCGCACGATGATGTTCGCGCGTCACCTCGCATGGCCGATTCGCTTGAGCTAGCGATTTCCGGATCCCGGCCGCCCGACGATCGATTCGGTCGCCGCATGGATTACGACGAAAACAAAGGGCTATTTATCTATGTGGCTGGAACAGACCGAGAGGGTGTGGTGGTGATGGGTGGGATCGAACCACCGACCTGCGGGTTATGAATCCGCCGCTCTAACCGTCTGAGCTACATCACCACGCTGAAATCCGTTCTAGATTAGAAGGGTTACGAGCGTCTTTCCGTGCCCACTATTGGGGCGCTTCCAATAAAACGTCGTTCTTCCAATAGAACGCCGCTCCGGCGGTACCGGAACGGACGCGTATTCTAGCGTCTAGCGGAGGGGTTTGGCGCGTTCCGCTTTGCGGCGGTATACGCGTTCGGTGATCTTCGGATCGGCATGGCCGAGCCCGCTTGGATGCCGCTTCGACCGTATCGTCGGAGGCGGACTTGGCGCTCAGGTCGCGGAACTGGAAGCGCTCCATAAGGCCGCTGCCCCTTCTTCACGAGCGCGCTCATCCGGCGATAGAAGATCGTATTGAAGCCGTCCACCGTATAGGTCTTGCCCTGAAGATTGCAAACGATGGGCTGGCGCACCTGGGGCGCCTCCGCGAGCGCCCGTTTGACGGCGCTGCGCAGCGATGCCCGGCAAGCGAGTCACGGACCATCAAGTGATCAAGTACAAGCAGTATCGACAGCGACTCGGCCAGGAGGTGGCGGCGAGCACGGTTGGGATCAGCGAACGAACGGCGCGGCGGCTAGAACGGCTGGACAGCCTGCCATCGCAGCGAGCCCCGGATCGGCCGTGTCGATGCGCTGCAAGTGTGCCGCGAAGTGATGGTGAAGCTGATTCGGCGGTCCCGATCAGAGGCTGAGACAGAACGCTCGTTACGCGCCATGGCCAGCCGCGCAGAAGGGTGATTCGAAATACCTATCCGCCCCGTGCCGAGTTTCGAGCCGAGCATCCGCTACTTTGCCGCCTCGATGAGCTCGATATCGCGCTTGAGGAGCTCGTTGACGAGGTCGCTGACGGGGACGCCCTTGGCCTTAGCGCGCTCGGTGAGGTAGTCGCGTACGCCGGCTTCCAGATACACGGGCAGCTCGAGTGAAGCGTTCTTGCGGAAGAACTTGCCGCGCTCGGCGTTCTTGAAGTCGTACTCACTCTTCATCGTCGTCACCTTAGCGGCTAGCCGCTCTCGTACTGCGCACGTTCATGCGCGGTGGCCTCGCGGGCAGAGATCACACGCACGAGGGCCTCTTCGTCGCCGAGCTCCTCGAACGTGTGGCTCACGACGAGGAGCACGCCGTTCTCGTCCTCGCCCAGCGTCAGCCAGCGCTCCTCAGTCTCGCTATGTTCCTCATCGTAAAGGCTTAGGGCCAGCGGGTCACGGAACACGGTCGCGGCCTGCTCGAAGGTCACGCCGTGCTTGCCACGGTTAGCGGCGGCCTTCTCAGGATCCCAGGCGAAGCGGTAAACAAAACGCTCAGCCATACCCGAAGCTCGGCGCGGCGAGGGCGCCTAACGCACTGTGTCCTTGACGATTGCGAGGCTTCACGCCAGAGGCTGCGCAACGGTGTCCGGAAGGCTGCGAGAATCTTCCAATATTTTCCTCGGACAACACCGGAAAACAGCGTTTTACGCGCAAATCAGCTGAAGTTTATTGGAAATCAGAGATCGGCTTTTTGCTGTCAGCACAGGTGGTTAGGCGCATTCGGTCTGCTGATTATGAATCCGCCGCTCTAACCGTCTGCTACATCACCACGAAAAACAGAGACTTGCGATCATCTGAGCGCCGGCGACCGGTCCTCAGAGCGGGCGAAATTCTATCGCAACTCGTTGATACTGTGTGAGCGCGGTCTGCGGATCGGTTTTCCACAGGTCAAGTTAGTGTGAGCGAGACGCACCGCGGTGCGAGCTGCCACGGACGGCAGCCGCGCGGTCGAGCAGAACGGACTGCGGCTGACGGTATGCCGACGACTCATCATCTCGCTTGACGTGGTTCCAACCGCTCCATGAAGTAGCACAAACAGTCCTGACGAATCGACCGCTCGTCCACCGTGAGCATCGACGGTGTGACCGCGCGTTTCAGCCGAAGCTGAGCGCCGCGTCGCTCGAAATATACGTCGGCGAGCTGGCGGTCGTCCTCTCCCCAAACGTCGAGCGGCCGGGCGTTGCCGGTTGCGAGCTCTGCGAACACCGTACCCGCCGGCAGGTCACGGAAGTTCATCTGCTCGAGCGTGCGCGCGAAGCGGAGGTCCGCCTCGCCGGCATTGAAGGTGAAAGTCGCATCGCGCGCGACTTTGACGACCCCTACGGTGCGATAGAGATCGAAGTCTCGACTCGGTAGCGGATGAGCCGGAAACTGATCGAGGTTCAGTGCGGCCTCGAGGAGCTCGGCCGCATGCATCTCGCTCGAGAGGTTACCGGCCTTGCCGCATTCGACCGTGATCGCCGGGCAGCATTTCGCGAACGCCGCTGACTGCACGCCAAGCGGACGCTGAAAGTAGACTACCGTTCTTGAGAACAGCCGAGCGAAGTGTAGGAACCGGTCGTCGAGCACGTTCACGCACGAGTAGCTCGGATTGATGCCCGTGTTGTTGTGAATGTCGACGCTCGCGAACACGCGCCGCTGCCGCATTTCCGCCACGATCTGCGCCATCATTGCATGCTCGGGTGAGCCCGCCGTGGCCGACCCCGGCCACACACGATTGTAGTCGGGCTGCTCCTTGAGTCGGCGCTCCCCGGCAGCCGCCGCCGCGACGTTGCCGACGAACACCGATAGCGCTCGAGGCAATGCCGCTAGGCGGCGCGCGAGCAGCGCTTGAATCGCCTTGAGCCCGGTGTCCTCGTTGCCGTGCAGCAGCACTGAAACGAATAACGGTTCTGGACGGCGTCCCGGCAGGTGCACGAGCGTCGGACCTGGCAGAACACGCCAGAGGTCGCGCGCGGAAACGTGCGCGAAGTCGCTGGGGAACGCCTCGAGCACGGTCAGCATCGTGCCGAGACCGGACTGCTCAGAGCGGCCACTCGTGAATCGGGACGCCGGAACGCTGATTCACCAGGTATTCGGCGGTCAACCGAGCGAAGTCGCTGCCATGCTTGCTCACAAAGTCCCGTTGCCAACGCGCCCCATTCTGCCCGGCGCGCACGCGCGCGCGGATGAGTTCGAGGTAGCGACGGGCGTCGTCGTCATCGATGCCGAGCGTCGACAGCCCCTCGTACGCGATGTGCAATAGCTCGTCGGCGAGCAAATCGCGTACGCTCAGCTCCGCTCCGTTGAGCCAAGTGATCCGTGCGTCGAGCCCATCGCGCGCGACGCTGTAAAAGTTGTCGCGTGCCGTCTCGAACGCAATATTGGCCTCGGGGGCGTCGCGGAGGCCTGCAAGAAACCGCGCCGCGCCCACATATAGGGCTGCGTTCGCGATCATGTCGATGTTGGTGGGCCCGGCCGGCATGACGCGATGCTCGACGCGGATCGTAGGCCCGCGTGCTCCGTCGACGCCGATGAGCAAGCGGTTCCAGCGCCAGATCGTGCCGTTGTGTAGACGCAGATGGCTCAAGCGAGATGCGCCGTCCTGAACTTCCGTCGGCAGCAGCACCGAATAGTGGTCGATGTTCTCTCGAAAATAGGCCAATGGATCGTCGATGTAACCGGAGCCGAAGCTGACGCGACGCAGCTCCGGCGTCTGCGCACCGCCTGTATCGACGGCCTGCTCGAAAAGGGGTATCCGAGTTTCCTCCCAGAGCGACTTGCCAAATAAGAACGGCGAGTTCGCCGACACGGCCGTCATGGGTGCCGAGAGAATCAGCGACGCGTTGTAGTACCGATGTACCTCTCTTACTGGTGCCTGCAGATGCACTTGAAAAGAAGTAGCGGCCGCCTCGAGCATCACGTCCGAGTGCGAAACGTCGAGGTGATCCCGGCCCGTCACGTTCAGCCGCAACGGTCTTCCTCCGCGCTGTCTAAACACTTGTTCGTTGAGGGCGAAGTAGCGGTTGCGCGGCGAGATGTTCGCGAGCGTGAGGTCGCGATTGCGCAGCGTCGGCAAGATGCCAATCATGATGGGCGAAGCGTCGATGTCGCGGCCTACGTCAAGACAGCGGCTCCAAGTGGCTTCAAGCTCCGCCTCGAGGCGACGCAAGCCATGCCCGGTTGCTCGTTGCGGCGTGCCGTTCAGCTCTATGTTGAAGCGGGAAAGCTCTGGCACCACCAATGGATGCGAGAGCTTTTCCAGAAACTCCTCGTTCTTCGGCATGGGCAAGCAATCGCGACCCAGCAGACAGGCTTCGAGCTCGAACCCGACCACGAATTCGGAGTCATCGAACCGACCGGCCGCGAGCCAGGCTTCGAGTAGTTGCGTTTCGCTCTCGAGCGCTGCCGCGAATCGCTCGAAGTCTCGTGGCTCGAACCGTGTTCCGTCGATCTCCCTTCCCACGGTGTCCTCCTTTCTCCGGAGTCTAAGCAGCCTGGTCGAGCGTACCGCAACTGCGTCACACGACGAACGAGTGTAACGGTGCTCATTCGGGCTCGGCTTCGACAGCGCGCATCGTCGTCAGCCGCTATTCCTCAGCGCGGTCGCTACGGCATTGATCGTAAGCTGGATGCCTTCCTGAACCCGCTCATCGGTTTCGCCGGCCCGGTAGCGCCGCAACAGCTCGACCTGGAGCAAGTTGAGCGGCTCGATGTACGGGAGCCGCAGGCGGATCGACTCGTCGAGGCCCGGGTTGTTCTCGAGCAATCGCGACTGGCCGGTGATTTCGAGCAGCACGTCGCGTGTCGTTTGCCAGGCCGCCTCGATCTGCGGGAAGTATGCGTCGGCGAGCGCTAGGTCCGTCACAAGCGTCAGATAACGGCGCGCGATCTGCATGTCGCTTTTCGCGAGCACCATCTCCATGTTGTCGATCGTAGTCTTGAAAAACGGCCATGCGGCGAGCATCTCGCGCAGCAGGCCGCGGTCCTCGAACTCCGCGAGTGCCCGGCCGGCGCCGTACCAACCCGGCAGCATGACGCGCGCCTGCGCCCACGAGAACACCCACGGAATCGCACGCAAGTCCTCGATACGGTCGGAAGTCGTGCGCGAGGACGGGCGCGAGCCGATCTTCAGCGTTGCGATCTCCGGCAACGGCGTCATCTGACGAAAGAAGGACTTGAATCCTTCGCTGCCGTAGACGAGCGCACGGTATTGCTCGAACGCATCGCTCGAGATCGCAGCCATCGCGTCGGCGAAGCGCGTCCTTTGCAGGCCCGTGCGAGTCGCGGGCTCGAGGGACGCAAGCAACGTCGCCGCGGCCATCGCCTCGAGGTTCTGCGCGGCGTTCTCGCGCGTGCCGTATTTCGCAGCGATCATTTCGCCCTGCTCCGTGATGCGGATCCGGCCCTGCACGCTGCCGCTTGGCTGGGCGCGGATCGCCGCGAACGAAGGCCCGCCACCGCGGCCGACCGAGCCACCACGGCCATGAAAGATCTGCATCGCGATACCGCTTTCGCGGAACACTTCAGCAAGCGCGCGCGTCGCCTCGTTGAGACTCCAAACCGACGTGAGGTAGCCGCCGTCCTTGTTCGAGTCGGAGTAGCCGACCATCACTTCCTGATGGCCGCGCTTCGCCGCGGCCGCGCGCACGTCGGGCAGCGCGAGCCACGCGCGCATGATCTCTGGCGCCCGCTTGAGATCGGCGATCGTCTCGAACAGCGGCACGACCATGATCGGGGCGTTCGCGGGATCGGCCGCACGGTAAAGACCGGCCTCCTTGAGCAGCAAGCTCACCTCGAGCAGGTCGGAAACGCTCTGGCACTTCGAAATGACGTAAGCCGTGATGCACCCGCGGCCGTACCGTTCATGCGCAGCTTTCGCGGCACGGACGATCGCGAGCTCCGCTTTCGTCTCGTCCGCATAGGTCTCGAACGGGGTGAACAGCGGCCGCGGCGCGGCGAGCTCCCGCCGCAATACCGCAACACGTGCGTCCTCGTCGAGGCTCGAATAATCGGCATGTGCGCCCGCAACCTTCAGCAACTCTGCGACGACCCGCGCATGCACGTCGGAGTTTTGCCGTAGATCGAGCGTCGCGAGATGGAAGCCGCAACACTCGACCGCGCGGATCAAGAGGTCGAGCGGGCCGCCGGTCGCGAGCAGGCCCGAGCCGCCCGCCGCGAGCGACCTTGCGAGCGTGCCGAGATCGGCGCGCAACTCTTCAAGGGCGGCATAGGGTGCGCCCGACACCTTCGCGGGCAGCGCAGGCGGATGCCCCGTCAACGTCTCATAGGTCGCGGCTAGCCGCGCGTAGATGCCGATCAACGCTCGCCGATATGGCTCGTCGCTGCGTGCAACGCTGTCGTCGCCGCTGCGGGCGGCAAGCGCTTCGGCCTCGGGCGACACGTTGGCGAGGCTCGTCGTGATCGAGAGCTCGGTGCCGAGCTCGTGGATCTGCGCGAGGTAGCTCTCGAGGGCGGCCTGCGCGGCTCGGCCGAGCGCGTACTGCAGCGACTCGGCTGTAACGTTCGGATTGCCGTCGCGGTCGCCGCCGATCCACGAGCCGAGCTTCAAGAAGCACGCCGCTCGGCGCGGCAGCAACCGCTCCCAGCGCGCGTAGAGCTGCGGCAGGACGGGTAGCAGGACGCCGCTCAGATAAGAAAGCGCGATCTCGACCTCGTCGGACACCGGCAAGCGATGGCGTCGCAGCGGTCGCGTCTGCCACAGCAGAGCGATCTGCCGCAGTAGCGCCTGCTCGATCAGGTCGCCGTCCGGCGTCTCAACGCTGCCTGTGTCGCGCGCGCGCATGAGCTCCGCGATATGCCTGCGGTGGTCGAGCATGCTCTTGCGCATCACCTCGGTCGGATGCGCGGTGAGCACGGGCACTATCAGCGCACGATCGAGGAGCTCCGCCGCCTGCTCGCGCGTAACGCCACGCGACTCGAGCTCGGCAAGAATCGTGGCGACGTCTTGCCCGCTCTCGGCCGGCGCGCCGTTGCCCAAGCCTTGACGGTCTTCCGCGAGGTTCGCGAGCATCGAGAACAGCATGAAGCCGCGCACGAACGCGAGCGTGTCGTCGAGCGTGAGCGCTTCGAGATTGCGGCCGAGCGCTGCAGCGTCGCCAAGACCGCGCGCCCGGTCGACGGAGCTCGCGCGGATCGCTTCGATGCGCTCGAAGAGTTGCGTTCCGCCATATGCACGGATCACGTCGCCGAGCAGCTTGCCGAGATAGCGGATGTCCGCGTTCTGCGAGATCGGCCGCGGATTCGGCTCGGCCCCTGCATGAGCATCGTTTGCGACAAGTGCCATCTACTTTTCCGGCTCATCCGTCGAGCTTCACTTCACGACACGGACAGCCGGAATGCAAATCCGAGCGGACGAGCGTTGGCCCGGCGCTTGCATTCGCAGCGTACGTTCTATTTTAGCTCGGAGCGCCCGTGAGCGATGTCGGCTACCGCGATGGACCCACTCACACGGGGTGGCAACAAGGGATCGTCTACGAGGTCTACCCGCGTTCGTTCCAAGATAGTAACGGCGACGACATCGGCGAACAGGAACGTGCCGAGCTTCAGCAGGTTTACGGCACGCGTTGAGCGCGCATAGGCCGAGAGGCCGAGGAAGACCACCGCCGTGGCGTCCATCGCCGTCGCCACCGTCTCCGTCCCGCGCTAGTCGGAGGTGTATAAAAGGTCGCGTATCGAAGGCGCCGGGGAGCCGTTTCCGATCGCGCACTCGGGCTTCGACGAGGGTCAAGCCAGGTTTTCGCCAGACGGGCAGTGGATCGCCTACGTCTCGAACGAGACGGGTCGCCAAGAGGTGTACGCCCAGCCCTTCCCGGCCTTGAGCCGCAAGTGGCAGATCTCGAGCGCAGGCGGCATCTATCCGCGCTGGCGGCCCGACGGACGCGAGCTCTTCTATCTCGCGCCCGATCTGCACCTGATGGCGGTACCGATGCAAATCGCGTCGCCCACCTCGGTCACCCCGGGCGTGCCTCGACCGCTGTTCTCGACGCGCCTAGCAACGACTGGCCCCTACGTGTTCACGGCGGGGATATTCGCGAAGGCGCAGTACGCGGTCGCCCCCGACGGCCGGTTCCTGATGAACGTCGCCGACGACGCTCGCGCGCCGCCGATCACGTTCGTTCTCGGCTGGCCGACGGAGCTCGGCGACTGACCGGTCGGCTGCGGCTCGGCGCGCCCGCAGGGCGAGGCGGAATTGCAGGCGCTCGTCGAGCGGTTAGCTGAGCACACGTGTCGTTTGCAGCTTTCCATTGTCTAACGGCGGGCCCTGCCTTTAGTTCAAAAGGATCGAAGTGCCCAAACGAGGCAAGATAGAGCGCGAAAACACCGACGAGAGCCTGCGCGTAGAGCGGAAGCAGACCGATCAGGCCCTGATGGACAGACAGGCCGCTGTCGACGAGAGCGCCGACGAGACTGTCGAGCAGGCACGATCCGCGGCCGACGCTGTCCTCGCCACGGCTCGCGTTACGGCGGATGAGTTGCTGCGCGCGGGGGGTGACGCGCATGTGCTGTCACATCCGGCGCTTGCTGAACAGCGGGCGGCGGAGGACGACGCTCTCCAGGGCGCGCGGGTGGACGCGGACGAAGCTTTGCGCCTACAACGCGAAGCGAACGTCCGCATTCTCGCGGCGCTGCTGCCGCTGGAGAGACAAAAAACGGACCGACACTTGCTCACCGAGCGCGCTCGTGCGGACGACGCGGTCGCGCATCGCGACGACTTCTTGGGGATAGTCACTCACGATTTGCGCGATCTGCTTTCCGGAATCGTGTTGAGTGCGGCGCTACTGCCGGATGGCGCGTCCGATCGCAACGGGGCGAAGCAACGAATTCAACGCTACGCCGCACGAATGAACCGGCTGATTGGTGACCTCGTCGACGTGGCCTCCATCGACGCCGGGCAACTCAAAGTCGTTCCTGCGCTCGCGGATTGGTCTGCGTTGATAGAGGAAGTAGCGGCGCTATTCCAACCTTTGGCGTCGGCGCAGGGCATAACGATCGAAGTCGCGTTCGCAGAGCGATCTCTCGCAATGCGGTTCGACCACGATCGCATGCTGCAAGTACTCGCTAATCTCATCGCCAATTCGCTCAAGTTCACTCCACGTGGCGGTCGAATTCGCGTGGAGGCCGAGCGCGGAACAGACGAGCTACGCTGCGCCGTGCATGACACAGGCTCGGGAATACCGGCGCATATGTTGGAGGCGGTCTTCCAACGCTTCTGGCAGGTGCGGAGCGAGGATCGACGAGGCGTAGGGCTTGGCCTCTACATCACTCGATGCATCGTCGAGGCTCATGGCGGACGGATCTGGGCGGAGAGCGTCGAAGGAGTCGGAAGTACGCTGCGATTTGTTCTCCCGCTCGTTTAGCTTGCGCAAGGCGGACGGCTCGTTCGCGCCAGTGGGAGTTATCGTTGCCACGTCTGTTGAATTGTGGCGGCTGTCGCGCATGAGCATGCTCCCTCGTAAGTCGAGAGCGACGGTGGGCCTCGGCGACGTCGTCGACCGAAAGCAAGCGCTCTCACGCTTGCTCCCTTTGGTTACGGCGCGATGGCTTGCAAAGATGGTGTACTCGCTCGGCGTCAGATGGCGGCTGCGCTGCACAATCCTCTGCCTGGATCAAAAAGACGGCAGCAGGCGGATATCCCGCCGACCGCCGCTTTTTAGATTATCGACTGCGAGCGGCGTCTGAGGTTTCACGACTATTCGTCGGGGGCTTTCCCTCCGCGTCATCCCCGCCCATCAGCTCGGCCTTCCGTTGCTGGAGCTCTTCCCCGAGCGTCTTCAAGTCCATATCGGACTGCTTGGCTTTGGCGAACATCCCGTCGCGTTGCTCTTCTTCCTTGACGTGATGTTTAATCATCTCGGAGAGCACGGTGACGCGCGCTTCGAAGTAGTCGTGCTCCGGACCGGCGGCTTCGATCTCGGCAATCAGCTTCTTTGCGCCGTCATGTTCAACTTCCGCTTCGTGGTGAAGGTCTTTTTCCTCCGTCGCCTCGAGGAACGCGGGATAGAAGATTTCTTCCTCGATCGTGGTATGAGTCTTGAGCGCAGTGCAAATCTCTTTTGCAAGCTCCTGCTTCTTCGACAGGGAATCGGTTTTCTCGAACCCCTTGAACATCTGCTCGACCTCCCGATGGTCGGCTTTCAAAAGCGCGATCGCATCGGGTTTCTTCGTCTTGCTGGAAGACTGTTGACGTGAACTAGCCATCTCTTGGTCTCCTATGGTCGTGTTGGCGGACGCGCGTGAGCTGCACATCGCATGCCAGCGAGCCGCGCGGCGAAGCGAATTGCCGCAACGAAGCGTTCTACTTAGTCGCCGCCTTTACCCAGCCGCACGAGATCGCGCGCGAATGCGTGCTTATGGCACAACGGCTGACGTCAAGATTCGCAGCCGCCGGTTCATGCCCGAGGTCGCGTCGCCCGGCACGAAGGTGCCCCAAGCGCCGCGCGCAGCGACGAGGAGATTCAAGCTCGGGATCATGACGATGACTTCGCGGTCCCAATGACCGTGGGCCTGGAACGTATCGAGCGGTGCGTCAGGCCAGGCACGAAGCCCCGTCGTGCCGGCCGTATCGTTGAACCACCAGGCTGCTCCGTAGAGGCCGGGGCCGTACTCCGACTGGTCCGTGCCGCCGCCGACGCTGCCGGCGTTCAAATAGTCGTCGTCCGGTCCCGCCGACCGCGGCAACGTGCCCGGCACCTGGGTTCGCATGTACTGATCGAAGAACGTGCTGGAAAGGACTTGCTCGCTTCGCCAGTTGCCGCGGTTCATCCAGAACCACCCGATGCGCGCGAAGTCGCGCGTCGTCGTCGAGACTCCGTAGCCGCCGCGCGTCGTGAGCACCCGGCCGTCCTGGAGTTGCAGCGGCGCGAGCCGCGCGAGCAGCTGCCCGCTGTCGCAACCAACGAGGGCGACATCCACTCCGAAAACGAGGGCGCCGGAGAAAGCTCCGGCGCTCTCGCGAGAACGGGCCGAGGGGCCCCTTTTAGAACCCGCAATAGGGGCTTGGCGCCGTGAACCCCTCGTCGATGCGAAAGGGCTGGCCGACGGGGGCGACGATCACCGAGTAGTCGATTGCGGCCTCATCGGTTTCGTTTCGCGCGATATGGCCGTGGCCGGAGTCGACGTAGCCGCCGCCGGCGGTCACGACGGTTGGCGTGCACGTCGGGTCGTCGTATTCGTAGAACGTCAACGTTCCCTCGTCCACCGTGATGAACACCGGACCCGGGTGCCCGTGCCATCCCGTCGAGCTGTGCGGCGCGTACGTATGCTTCCGAACGATGATATCGACCGCCTCAGTGGGGTCGTCTTTGGTTTGTGCACGGGCGCTGAAGTCAACGCCTATTTTCTTCTCCGAGTCGACCTTGAACTCCGGGTATGTGCCCCGTGCCAAAAGATCCGGTGTTACGCCACTTGGTGGGGAAGCGACCGTGATTGCGGCGCAGCTGACGACGGCCAGTCCAGACAGCAGTGCTCTCTTCATGATGATGTCTCCGTTTTAGTGGTCTCTTGGTGGTGTCGGCAAGGCGCCCGCGAATTGCTTCGAGCCGGTGCGGCCCGAGAGCGACCCGCGTAAAGGCGCCGACGCGTGTTGTTGTAGTGGATGAGAACGCTCGCGGCCTGACCGACGCACGTCCGGCGCCTGAGAGAAACCTTCGCGCGACCCTGTTTGCGGCAAGTGCCGGGAAAGATGGCGGCGCGGACGCAGAAGCGGGCGAGTGCTAAACTGCCCGGCGGTGTTCTGATGGTTGCGGAAAGAATATCGACGCCGGATTTCGCTGTCGGGCAGTGGATCGTCCGCCCCACGCTTTCGAGAATCGAGAGTGAATCCGGCGCAGTGCACATCACGCCGCGGGCGATGGCCGTGCTGGCCCACCTGGCGGCTGCCGGCGGCCGGGTCGTGCCGAGAAACGAGCTGTTCGATGTCGTTTGGCCGCGGATGGCGGTCGGTCCCGACGCGTTGTCGCAATGCATCGTCGAGCTCCGCAAGGCGTTTCAGGACGATGCGCGCAACCCTACGGTCATCGAGACGGTTCCCAAGGTAGGCGTGCGGTTGATGGCGCCCGTCGTGCCGCTCGGTGCCGAAATCTCGCACCAGCCGACGCGCGTAGCTGAGGTAAAGGTATCGGGACCTCGGGCTGCGCGGATCGACGAGCCGCAGGATGTCGCCGGCGCTGAGGTCCGCCGCGCCAGTCGAGAACTGCACGCGGCGACGTGGAGCGGGGCGGCGTTGCTCTTGGCGGGTGGCGGCGCGCTCGGTGCCTTCTGGTTCAACCAAAGCGCGCCCGCCGTGTCCGATCCGCTGGCCGATGCCGAGTTCAGGCGGATCACCGACTACGTCGGCGCAGAAGAAAACGGGGCTATCTCGGCGGACGGACGGTTCGTGGCGTTCGTTTCGGATCGCGACGGCGTATGGGACGTCTGGCTGGGCCTGGCTGATCGCGGCGAGTTTCGCAATATGACGCGAGGCGCCGTCGACGAGCTGCGCAATCCCGCCGTCCGAATGCTCGGGTTCTCCCCGAGCGGCTCCGAGCTGCTCTTCTGGACGAAGACGACCGACGGTGACGGGATCATCACCGACCACGCGTGGCAAGTCGCGGTCCTCGGCGGCGAGCTGCGCCGGCATCGAAGCGGCGTCTCCGAGATCGACTGGTCGTCAGCCACTGCGCAAGTGGTCTATCACCCTTCGGCGCCGGGCGATCCGCTGGTCGTAGCGCCGGCCGACGATCCGGCTGCAGGGCGCGAAATTTACGCGGGACCCGCCGGAGTCCACAACCATTTCCCTCTGTGGTCGCACGACGGAAGCACCATCTTCTTCGCCCGGGGGTTTCCGATCGACGAGATGGACCTCTGGCAGATATCGGCGGAGGGCGGTGAGCCAGAGCGGCTCACCTTCCACAACGGCCGCGTCGGCTTTCCCGTCCTGCTCGACGAGCGAACGCTGCTCTATCTCGCCACCGCCGAAGATGGCTCCGGCCCCTGGATCTATGCGCTCGACCTCGAGCGTCGAACCTCGCGACGGCTCGGCACGGGTAGCAGTCAATACACTTCGCTTGCGTCGAGCGCGGATCGCCGGCGGCTGGTGGCGAGCGAAGCGCGGTTGAGCGCGACGCTTTGGCGCGTCGCTCTCGGCAACAGCGGCGCGGGCGCTCCGACCGCAGTGTCGCTGCCGACCTCCCGCGGCGTGTCGCCCCGAGTCAGTCGCGAGCTCCTCGTCTACAGGGCCCCACAGGCCGGCACGGACACGCTCTGGAGCCTCGCCGCTGATGGCACAGCGGCCGAATTGTGGAATGGCAGCAATGGGCGAGTGGTTGCCGGGCCGTCCGTCTCGCCGGAGGGCGATATGCTCGCGTTCTCCGTGCGCGCCCACGGGCGTACGCAGCTATACGTCATGAATGTCGACGGCAGCGACGCGCGCAAGATGGGCCACGCCCTCGATATCCGCGGCGCACCCGCTTGGGCGCCGTCCGGGAAGTGGCTCGCGGTCGCGGGTATGCACTCCGGAGAGCCGCGGCTATTCAAAGTGGCCGTTTCGACCGGCGAAGTGGTCCAGCTCAGCGAGGACTACGCACTTGATCCCGCATGGTCGCCTTCCGGCGGCTTCATCGTCTATACGGGCGCTGACGTCGGCACCAACATCGAGATCAAGGCCGTCAACGCGGATGGCACTCCCCACGTGCTGCCCAAGATCGTCCTCAGCCGAGGGGCGCGGCGCGTCGACTTTCTCGGCCCGAGTGACCAGCTGCTCGTCGTCACGAAGGGGCTCACGAGCCATAAGGAGTTGTGGCTCGTAGATCTCGTGAGCGCGGAAGAGCGTCCTCTGAGCACCTTTGGCCCGGGAGCGTCCATCATCGACTTCGACGTGTCGGCCGATGGACGCGAAATCGTGTTCGACCGCGTCCGCGAGGAATCGGACATCGTGCTCATAAGCCGCGACGCCGGCCGGTAGATAACGACCGCATCACAGAGCCGATGCGTTCGAGCGGCCGAGCGTTGGCGTTGCCGAGAAACGAAAGCGCGGATCGACTTCCGCACGTCCCGATCAGGCCTCTTCCCCTCCCCCAGGCAGCCCTTGCCGGACAGTTGACAGCCTTCAAAAATTGTATCAGTGTACCCGTACACTTGAACTGACGCGGTCGCAGCCGACTCCTTTGGACATCACCATCAACTTGACGGACGGCGTACCGATCTATCGCCAAATTGTCAACCAGGTCAAATATTTAGTTGCCTCTGGACTACTTCGACCGGGCGAAGAGCTGCCGCCCATCCGGACGCTGGCGCTCCAGCTAAAAGTCACGCCGAACACAATCGTGAAGGCCTACGGGGATTTGGAGAACGCTGGAGTTGTTCACAAGCGTCGCGGGTCCGGCACGTTCGTTTCGGAAGGGCGTCCGCAGCTGGCGATCCGGGAACGGCGCCGCGTGATCGGGCAGCGCATCGACGCCCTGCTGGCCGAGGCGCACCAGTTGAGCTTCAACGCCGACGACGTTCTGCGGATGGTCCGCGAACGGCAAGCGGCGATGGACGAGACCAGCGCCGAACCGGCCGCTGAAGAGAAGAGATAGCTATGCCAGTCAGTGGAGACATCGCAATGGAACAGACAGTCGTCGATGTGAATGACCTGTCGCGATCGTTCGGTGGCAAGACGGCTCTCGATGGCGTCTCGTTCCGCGCTACCGCAGGCCAGGTCCACGGCCTCGTGGGCTCCAATGGTGCAGGCAAGACGACGCTGCTCAAGCATCTGCTCGGTTTGTTGCGTGCCACGACCGGTTCGGTGCGCGTCTTCGGCCTCGACCCGGTTCGCGATCCTGTCGGCGTGCTCAGTCGCGTCGGCTATCTGTCCGAGGAGCGCGAGCTGCCGGAGTGGATGAGCGTCGACGAGCTGATGCGCTACACACAAGCCTTCCATCGGACGTGGGATGCGTCGTACGCGCGCCAGCTGCTCGAGACGTTCGGGCTCGATCCGGAGAAGAAGATCAAGGAGCTCTCGAAGGGCATGCGCGCCCAGGCCGGCTTGATTGCGGCGGTGGCCCATCGTCCCGAGCTGCTGATTCTCGACGAGCCCTCGTCTGGCCTCGACGCCATCGTGCGTCGCGACATCCTCGATGCCGTCGTGCGCACCGTGGCCGACGATGGGCGCACGGTGATCTTCTCGTCGCACTTGCTCGACGAAGTGGAGCGGATGTCGGACCACGTGACGTTGATCCATCAGGGCCGCGTGGCCGAAAGCGGCGTGCTCGACGACGTGCGCGGCGCCTATCACCGCAGTCGCGTGCGCTTCGTCGAGCACTTCGATAGGCCGCCCGTTCTCGATACCGCGCTCGCCATGGAAGGCGGTGGGCGCACATGGAGCGTGGTCCACAGCGGATCGCTCGAGCAGTTCCGTCATTCGGTTAGCGCGCGCGGCGGTAAAATCGTCGAATCGCGCGACGCCACGCTCGAAGAAATCTTCCTGGCGCGCGCCGGCCGCAGCCGGCAGCAAGTGGAGGCCGCATGAAGCTGCGCTCGCCCGTCGCCGCGATGCTGTGGGAGCTGTGGCGGGTGACACGCGTCGACGTCGCTTTGAAGCTGGCCTGGGGCGTCGTCGTGGCACCGGTCCCATTGATCTTGTCCGCTGTCCTCGCGCCTTCGGCAATCGCGGAGTGGGACGAGGACATCATAGATGTCGCCAGTCTCCTCCTATTTCTGCCGCACCTGGTGGCGTGGCCATCGCTTGCGCGGCTCAATGGCAGTCAATGGAGCTTGCCGCTCTATCTGCACTACGCCCGTCCGATTCGGACGGCAACAATGGTCGGCGTGCCGACGGCGTATCTCACGGCCATGTCGGTCGCCATATACCTGGTGTCTGCATTTCTTCTGAGAGTGACCTCCGGCCACCCGTTTTCGCTGCTGCCCGCCGCGGCGTGGATCGCGGCCCTTACCTGGGCCCTTGGGGCGCTCGGCTGGTTGACCCGCAATATGGTCGTCCTGATGGTGGGAATGTTAGTCGTCTTGTTTGCCTGGGGGAGCGTTGCCGGAGCTCGTCTTGACTCCTTTCCAAACGACGTCGCCTACCCGCTCATCGACTACGCGGTGATCTCTCTCTTTGGCCTGGTATGTTTCAGCGTCACGGTCGTCGCAGCCGCGCGGGCGCGCCGCGGCGATGCGCACGGTGCCATCGCTCGGACTCCAGGCAGCGAATTGTGGGAATGGCTCGTCAACTTGTTCCGTTTCCCATGTCCCACCTCGTCTGCGATACGGGCTCAAATTTGGCTCGACCTGAAGTCCAACGGCTTGCCGGTGCTGACCATCGGAGTGCTGCTTGCGATCCTGATTGTGCTGCTGAGCGCGATTGGCAATCCTATCGATGCTGCATTTCAGGACGAGATTCGGGCGCGTTTGTCCTGCTCGAACGAAGACTGCTTCTTGGCCCGAGCATGGCCCGTGATCTTTGCGGCGCTCTCACTATTGCTCGTATTGTTCCTCGCCCGAGATGCCTTCGGCATTCGCTCGAGAAACGGACGCACGTCCGTCAGCGCATTCGAGGCGACTCAAGCGTGCGGCACTGCGCAGCTGGCCGCCCTCAAGGTGCTCGTGAAGTCGGGCTGCGTTCTGGCCGCAATTATCGCGATCGGCGTAGGCGCATGGATATCGGTGCCACTGTTGGGCGATCCGGTCTTCATCCAGATGTGGAACGTGCCTCTGCGCAGCCAGCTACCTGCAATCAACGACGCCATCGCAGCGCTGACCGTGTACGAGCAGCTCTCATTGGTGGTCTTGGCGGCCGTCGGGGTCGTCATCTGGGTTGCAGCCTGCGCCGTAATTGGAGCGCTTCGAGTCCGCCATTCCCGTCGCGTATACATTGCGGCATCGTCGCCGTTGCTCTTTGGTCTCGCGCTCCTGCTGGTGGGGACGGCGCAAGCTGAAGGAATCGTGTCGCCGTCCGTGTTCTTCGCGATGTTAGCGGCGGCGCGCTGGATCTTCCTGGCTGCCCTGGCTGGAATGGTGCTAACGACCGTCTACGTCTTCTTGATCGGCCTCGCGGAGCGCGTGCTGACAATTCGCTATACGAGCGGCGCACTCGTGATCTCGGCGGCATTCGCGGCGGCGTGGCTGACCGTGTTGCACATGGCCGGCGTGCAGCTCGCCGAAATGTCTGCGATCGCCGCCGTCTCGATACTGTCGCCGGCGCTACTGCCGCCCTTCTAGCGTCGTGGCGCCCTGGTCGCTCAACCGCATCCGCCATCTGTGAGCGGTGGGCCTCGGCGTTGGCGATTCTTCGTATTTCGCCGCCCGTAGAATGGCGACGGAATGGATCGGCGGTGGTACTCTCTTGGTGATTCCGCGCGAGGCAGGCCGCAAGACCGCCTGACCGTTGGCGATTACTGAGTTGTAGGGGGACATACAATGATCAAGCGGACCTTGGCAGCCGTCTTTTTTTCCGCGGGGCTTCTCACCTGCGGTGCATCGTTGGCACACCACTCTCTCTCCGGCGTGTACGACATTCGAAAGACGGGTGAGTTGACCGGCGTCATCACGAGGGTCGCGTTCACGAATCCGCACGGGACCATGCATGTCGAGGTGGACAAGGACGGCACCAAGACCGAGTGGATACTGACCACAGGCTCCGCCAACGTACTGTCGAGCCTCGGCTTCGGCAGCGGCGGGCCCAATACGGTCGTGGAGGGGGACACGGTGACGATCGGCTACTTCCCGGCACGAAACGGCAAGCCACTGGGATTCATCCGGACCATTACGCTGCCGAACGCGCAAACGATCGAGTTCCAGCCCGACTAACGGCCGCGATTTTTTTGGAATAGGGGGAACCATCATGGCCATTAAAAAGGGCTCGATCTCAACGGGTGTCGCGCTCGCATCCGCCGTCGCGATCCTTCTGTCGGTCGTGGCGAAGGCGCAGTTCGGCGGCAACAACCCGCCGCCCTACACGCCGGCTGAAGGCAGCAAAGACTTGAAGTCGGTGCTGTTCAACTGGACGTGGCACATGGGCATGCTGCGCGGCATCGAGGAGCATGAGCTCCTGGTTACGCTCGAGTATCGCGGTGAAGGCACGATCCAAGTAAACGGTCAGCCCTGTGCGATCAAACCCTACGAAGAAGCGCGCGAGGGCGAGCTCGGCACGTCGGGATACCGCATCGGTAATGCGTACCAATTTGCCGGCAGCCGCACGCAGATCGAATGCACGCTGCCGAACGGTCGGACGTACTCCAACATCGAGGTCGTCAGCGGCAAGTACGCCTGGGACGAAGACAGACCGGGCGCAGGTCTCGTGCCGGGCGAAGGCACGGCCACGCCGATGCCCGACAAGGTCAATGAGCGTCTGATCCGTCTTTGGGCCAGCCCTCTCGGCGCACCCAAGGCCGCTTTGGCGGGCGCCGGAATCGATCCGATGAAGGTGTTCCGCAATCCCGGTGGGTTGCTCCAGGAAGGCACCGCGAAGATCGGCGATACGTCGGTTGCCTGGGAGGGCGATACGCCGGTCGTCACGTTTCCGATCCCGGGCGTCAACGGCGCAACGGCCGTTGCCAGGCTCGACGAGCGCTTCATGGCCGAATCCGTCGTCGTCACGCACGGGCGCGACAAGTACGAGTTCGCATACAGCGACTACAACGACCACAACAATCCGCTGAATCTGATTGAAGTCTATACGGCCGGCAAAATGACGGAGCGCCGCAACGGCCAGGTCGTGCGCGACGTGAACACGGTCGTGACGGAAACCGGCAGCATCTACGTCGTCGTGCCCGTACCGCCGAACGTCGGTCCCACGGAGCCGCTGCCGATGTATGGCAGCGACCAGGAGCCGCCGGTGCTCACGTCCGACGCTCCGACGCCGCGGTTGGCCAACGGCAAACCCGACCTTACCGGCAGCTGGACGGGCGGCAACAAGTTCTTCATCTGGCGCTATGGCAACCGCCGCTGCGCGCCGACGCAGCTCGACGGCTGCAGCCCGCAGTGGAATCAGACGGTCGATTTCGAGTTCGAGGCAGCTTCACGCTTCGGGCCGAACCGCCCGATCTACAAGCCTGAGCACTGGGACCAGGTCGTCTATCTCGACATGTGGACGAACCGCCTGGACCCGATCATGACCTGTCAACCGATGGGTATTCCGCGACAAGGCCCGCCCGGCCGCATCTTCCACACCGAAAACGACATCACCTTACTCTATGGTCGCGGCGGCGACGGCGGCGGCGGTTATTCCGACTTCCGCGTGATCGCAACGGACGGCCGCCCGTTCGACGAACGGCAGATCATCCAAACCAAGTACACGGGTCATTCCGTCGGTCGCTGGGAAGGCGACACGCTCGTGATCGAGTCGGTCGGCTTCACGCCGGAGACTTGGCTCGCGCGTGGCGGCTTCTTTCACTCCGAGGACATGAAGGTCTTCGAGCGCTTCACTCGTAAGGGCGATCAGATGCTCTACGAGGTCACGGTCGAGGACCCGCAAGTGCTCCTTCAGCCCTGGACGCTGAACCCGATGCTGCGGACCATCGTCGCTGGCGGCCCCGGCGGTGGCGGTCCCGGTGGAGGTGGCGGAGGCGGTGGTGGCGCCGGATTGATCGGTTCGGAGCGCGGCGCCTGCCAAGAAGAAGAGCTCGACGACATCGATAATCAGATTCGCCACTAGAATTTGCGCTCGAAAGCGCCGGGCGTCGACGAGACGTCCGGCGCTCGCGTTTTCGGCCCCGCAAGTTGCGACGACTCAGACCTTCGGCGAATCGGTGATGGGAGCCGCGACGACCGGCGACTCGCACGGGGTCTCGGACGTTGCGCTGCGGCGAAGCGTGACGGTGAATGTCGCGCCCCCTTCGGGATTGTTGTGGGCGGCGATCGTGCCGCCATGAGCTTCGACGATCCTCCGTGCAATCGTGAGGCCCACGCCAAGACCGTGCGATTTCGTCGTGACGAACGGCGTGAACAGCTTGCTGACCATATCCGCCCGCAGGCCCGGTCCCGTGTCTCGCACGGCGACTTCCACCTCGGTCGCCGTGCACTTGCTGCTGATCGCGACCTGGCGTCGGGATGGGGGCGTCTCGGCCATCGCCTCCATGGCGTTGACCACGAGGTTCACCAGCACCTGCTCCAATAGCACCGAATCGCCGCTGATGACGCAAGGAGTCGCCGTCAGATCGGCGATCACTTCGATCTGCCGCGCTGCCATGTCGTGAGCAACGAGCGCAAGGCTGTCGTTGATGACGGCATTGAGATCGATGGGCTTCTTTTGTAACTGACGGCTTCGCAGCATCGTCCGATGACGGTCGATGATCTGCGTGGCATGGACGCCCTCGGTCTGGATATCGGACAAGATCTCCGCGATTGTGTCCGGCGTCGCACGATTGGCTGCGGCCATCTCCCGAAGCGCTTGAGCGTTGAATATCATCGAGCTCAACGGTTGAGCGAGATCGTGTGCCATCGAGCTCGTCAGCGCCGACATCGTCTCGCGTCGGCTTGCGTCGGCGGCGATGACCAGGCTCCTGCGGCTATCGAGCTCCGCCCGCTGCCGCGCGCGACGCTCCAATAACAGCCCGACAATCAAGAGCGCCTGGATGGCGAGTGCGCCGCCGCCGATCAGAACCACCGTCCGATATTCGCTCCACAGGCTAGGGCCTCGATAGAAAACCAAGCTGTCGGGCGGCAACCGACTCTCGGGAATGCCCCACCGCTGCAGCTCGCGCCAGTCGAACATCGGCTGGTTTCGCAATTGCGGAGCCACTTCGACGCGCGGCGCGCCGTTCAAGATCTCGATGGCCGTCTCGGCCGTGCGGCGAGAAAGATCGTCGATGGGCATCAGCCTGGCGCCGACGATACCGGCGCCAAGATACACGCTGTACGCCGCGAACAAGGGAGCATTCGCCGACGTTCGAAGATCGGCCATGATTCGCTCGTCTGCATACGCCGCGCCCACCGCGTCGGTGCCGAAGTTGAGATAGAAAATCGCGGAATCGTCGGGGAGGCTCGCAACACGAAGCAAGAGCTCTGAAAAAGATACATCGTCGGACCATCCAAACGTCAGGCGATCGTGAAATCGCCTGAACGGGACCTCGAGCTCTTGACGCCAGAATCTGCCGATCTGTCCGGATCCCATGACCATGAGCACATGCTTTGTCTCGGGCAGCAGTTGCAGGATGTCGTCGACGAGGCCGGGGAAATCGTTGACGACCGCGACGGTGGTGTCGTTTTCGCCGAGGGGCGCGTCCTGCAGATAGCGCTCGTCGACTGCTCCGAACAGGAGCGGTGTTTCGGGGAAGAGGTGCGCTCGGTACTTGCTCGCGAATTGAGCCGCGGGGCCGGCAACAGTCACGATGAGGTCCGGCTTGGGACGATCGGCGAAGGTGGAACCGATGAAGTCGACAAACGCTTGCTCAGAGGCGCCGACAAACCCTGTAGGACCCACGACGACCTGAACGACGTTCACGGGCCCCTCGCTGCGCTGGTCAAGCTCGACAAGGAGGTTGCCCGTGAATTGGTCGAGAATCATGTTGCCGCGGTTGAACGACTGCAGCACCAAGATCTGTTGGACTCGCGACTGAGCTTCGGCCGGCGCCGCTGTGAGGATCAGCAAGCCCGCCAGTGCAGCGCATCGCACACTGTCACGAACGCGGGACATTCGGCGACACTGCTCCTCTCGGCCATCGGCGTGGCTACGCAATTATAGACGGCAGCGAGCTTGATCCGTGTGCCCACCCCTAGACTGGGCGGGGCATTGAGACTTCCTGCGAATATGCGACCGAGAGCAGCCAAAGAAAGAACATGCCGGTGAGGCAGCGATGGGCGGTTCTGCGATACCTCGTCGCGTCTGTGGGCGTCGCGCACACTCTGTGCCTCCGCGCCGAGCACATGCTTTACCGCGATGCCGAGCGAGGCACGGAGCTCGTCTTGAACGCCGAAGTGGTCGGGGCTTGGTACCGCAGCGACGACTCCTGGTTTGGCGAATCCGAGTCGTTTCTCGGGGTGAATGTCGAACAGTGGGCCGATTTCGGCGTCGAGCCGACACTCTCGTTCAAGGCTCGCGCGGGACCCGGCAGCCTCTTCACTGCACTCAGCGGTGTCTACGCGAGCACAGTGGGCGACGACGCGGCGGGCTCTACGGTCGGCCTCGACGACACGGACTCGCTGACGCTCGAGCAAGCGAACGTCGGCTGGCGCGTGGACGACATTCTTGCCGCGCTCGACGGCGAAACGCTCTCGATCGCCGTCGGCCGTCTCGATTACGGCATCGGCACGGGCCTGCTCGTCGACGACGGCGGTGCGGACGGCGGAGAGCGCGGCGGCTGGTATCTCGGCATGCGCAAGGCGTTCGCGCAGTCCTTCGTGGCGAGCCTCGACAGCGAGACGTGGCTCGTCGAGATCTTCAGCTTGCACAATCAGCCGCGAGAAGGCGACACGCGCGGCGCTGCTCGCGGCGCGAACGTCGAATATCGTTTCGATGAGCGCGCCGCGCTCGGCACGAGTTATCTACGCGTCGACACCGAGGACCTGAACGAGGAGAGCCTCGATGTGTACTCGGCACGTGCGAGCTGGAGCTCGGCTGGCGGTCTTGCGCTCGCGGCCGAGCTCGTCGACGAGAGCAGCGGCCAGATCGACGCGATGGGCTACTACGTGCAGATCGGCTACACGTTCACCTCGCTCTCATGGACGCCGGAGCTCCGCTTGCGCCACGCGCGCTTCGACGGCGACGACACCGCGACGGCGCTCGACGAGCGTTTCCGCGAGGTTGCGTACGGCTCGACGGACTGGACCTCCTGGTACCAGGGCGAGATCACGGGCGAGTATGCACTTGGGTTGGGCAATGTTAAGAGCGAGCTCGTGCGGCTCACGCTTACGCCATCCGACCGCGTCACGTTCGACGTGATGCTCTACCGCTTCACGCTCGATGAGCCGGCGAGCTTCGGCGCGACTTCAGCGGAGTGGGGCGACGAGCTCAATTTCACGATCGATTGGGAAGCCGACGAGCGCGTGTCCGTCACCGGTGTCCTTGGCCTGCTACGCCCCGGCGAAGCCGCGAAGCAGATCATCGGCGGCGGCAGCGATTGGGCTCACGCGATGCTGCTCGTTTCGTATTCCTGGTGACGCTCGGCGGGCGGCAGGCTCACTCGAGCCCCGACGCTCGCGCTTGCTCGCGCCCGAGGACCGCCTGATCGCGATCTCCGTCGCCGTGCGCAACGCAGCCGAGCAGGCGGTCGCGATAGACGTTGTGACTCGGCATCGGGACGCGCGCCAAGTCGGCGGCTGCAGCGATCAGATTCGAATCCTTGAGCCCGACATGAATCGGCGAGCCGACCTGATCGTAGCTCTCGTCGACCATCTTCTGGCCGTACACCTTGTACGCCGTCGCGGCGAACAGGCCTTCCGTCATGACGTCTTGGAATACCTGCGGCGCGACGTCGTATTTGCGTACGAGCGAGAACCCCTCGGCCATCGCGACCATCGCGCAGCCGAGCACGGCGTTGTTGGCGAGCTTGATCGCCGTCGCCGACTCGGGCTTCGCGCCCGCAGCGAAAATGCGCTTGCCCATCGATTGCAGCAGCTCGGTGCAGCGCGCGACCGCGTCGGCGGGACCGCCTACGACGATCCCGAGCTGGCCCGTGGCCGCGAGATCCGGCCGGCCAAGCACGGGCGCCGCGACGAGCGTTTGGCCGGCCTCACGATGCGCGGCTTCGAGCTGACGCACGACGGCGACGCCGTGCGTGCCCATGACGACATGGATCGCCCCCTTCCGCAACGACTCGCAGAGCCCGCCTGGTTCCAGCGCAACATTCGTGACGGCCGTGTCCTCGACGAGCATCGTCACCACGACGTCGCTTTCCGCCGCCAGCTCGGCCACGGAGGCTGCCGCGCGAGCGCCCGCCGCCGTCAGAGGTGCGGCCTGCGCAGCGAATTGATCGAACACCGTCAGATCGTGACCCGCATCGAGCAGACGGCGGGCCATTCCTTGTCCCATGCGGCCGAGGCCAACGAACCCTACTTTCATGGTGTTTTCCGAGCAGGCTTGTGCGACGAGAGGGGGCGACTTTGACGCGCCGACGCGCGCGTTGCAAGCCGCCGAGTGCGCACGTTCAGCGGCCCTGCTAACGCGCGGAGACGGGAGTCAACTAGCCGAGGACCTGCCTCCTGCCTCGACATGCCGTACGCGGTATCGTCGTACTACGACCTACTCGCGACGCAGGGTCTCGGCGATTTCCGCGCGCTCATGGAGTCGGTGACGCTTCATCCCGCGATGGGCGTGTGCTTGAGCATGCTCGGGAACCAGAAACCGAACCCATCTGGAACCATCCGCCCCCGACGAGAACTAGCGCGCGAGCTCATGCACCGTTCACGATCGGCGTCGTCGCGCTCGAGCTCGATGGCAGCGTGCGCCTGACGCAAGCGCACGCAGCCGATCATCGAGGGCTTCGCGCACGCCTACACGGGGTGGACGTACGCGGGCGCGCCGAGCTTTCAACCAGCGCGGCCGACCGCGTGGCGCCGCACATCGGCAATTTCTCCGAACGAGATCTGGGCTTCCTCGTGTGATGCCGTAGCGCCGTGCGCGTTAGCCTAGTCGCGACCCTTTTCTTTGTCTTCCTGGCGCTCGCGCTCGGCGCCCACGCCGACCGCGGCACCGACGCCGCCTGCAACGAGCGGGGCGCATCCGAACTGGCTGGACGCGACGATCAACAATAAGGCCGTCATCAAGATTTTCATGTCATTTCTCCTAATTGCCTTTGCGGGCCAGGGAGTTGCAGCAACCGTGCCAGCCCACGCGTGCCGCGGCCGTGGCATGGATCTTGCTCTGTCCTCGCAAGTGAAGGTGATTCGGAGGAATCAACAGATGAAAAAGTTTACAAATTTCGCATTGGCTGCAATGGCCACGATGACGCTCGTCGGAGTGAGCGTGAGCGCGCAGGACCGCGACGACGACGACGAGATCGCCGCGGATACGCTCACCGATCGCCGGCAAGAGATCCTCGACATGTCGAAGGAAACAATCGCCGCGCTTCGCAAGGACGAATCCGCGCAAGAGTTGGTCGATGACGCATACGGCCACGCGGTGTTCGACACGACGAAGGGCGGCTTGATCGTCACGGGCGCCGGCGGCACGGGTGTCGCGATGCGGAAGAACGGCAGCAACCCGATCTACATGCACATGGGCGCAGGTGGCGTCGGTCTCGGCGCGGGACTCGAGAACTATAAGTTCATCGTCCTGTTCGAGAACGAGGACGTCTATGAGCGCTTCATCGACGGTGAATGGAGCGCGGGCGCGACGGCGCAAGCAGCGGCCGGCCGCGATGGCGCCGCGGTCGTTGGGAAGTTTGTGAACGGCGTTGCCGTTTATCACGTCACCGACAAAGGCTTGATCGCTCAAGCCGATGTCACGGGTGTGCGGTTCTGGCCGAGCGACCGGCTCAATCCCGGCGTCGGCTAAGTTTCAGCGTTTGGTGAGAGAGTGAGCTTCGCGCACGGCGTTTTCGGACGCCGTGCGCACTTTTTTTTCGAGCGCGGTCAGTCGATGATCGCTTGCCGCACCGCGTTCTCGAACGCCTGCCGCGCGGGGCCACCCTGGCCGCCTTGGATGAAATAGATAGAGACGAGCTCTTCGGCGGGTTCGATCCAGTGAGCGACGCCGCTGCCGCCCGGCCAGCTGATCGCGCCCTTCGACACGGCGAGGTCTGCCGCGATCGGATCGAGCACAACTTGCATGCCGAGCCCGAAGCCCATACCGTGCGCCGGCCGCCCGAATTGACCGTTGACCATGTCGCCCGTGTGATTGGCCGTCATCATCTCCACGGTGCGCGGCCCCAGCAATCGCTTGCCGTCGAGCTCGCCGCGGTTCATCAGCATCTGCGCGAACTGCAGGTAGTCTTCGACGGAGGCCGAGAGCCCGCCGGCGCCGGAGAAATACGTCACCTGCGACAAGTCGCGCGCTGTCGCTTGCAACTGGCCGTCGCGCCGCGCGTGCACTGCTGCAAGGCGCTCCGCTTGGCGGCCCGTGTAATAGAACGACGTGTCGGGCATGTCGAGCGGCTCGAAGATCCGCTCGCGCAGAAACTCGTCGTACGGCTGCCCGGATGCAACCTCGACAATGCGCGACAGTACGTCGAAGCCCGCGAGCCCGCTGTAACGCCACAGCGTGCCGGGCTGGAAGTCGAGCGGCACCGTGCCGAGCTTCGGAATGTACGAGGCCAACGTGTCCTGCGGCGCGCGCTGCGCGGCTTGGCCCGCCGAGCGCTGGCCCAAGCCTCCGCTCATGAGGCCCGAGCCGTGCTTCAAGAGATCGGCGACGGTAATCGGGCGAGTCGCCGCCACCAAATCGAACGCGCCTTCGGCGCCGCCGGGGCGCGCGACGGCGACTTGCGCCGGGGCCGCGAACTCGGGGATGTAGCGCGACACGGGATCGTTCAAGCGAACGTCGCCGCTCTCGACGAGCATCAAGATCGCGACGGCCGTGATCGGTTTCGACGACGACGCCAGGCCGAAGATGTGATCGGTCCGCATCGGGGTGCGCTTGGCGATGTCGGAATAGCCATGCGCTTCGAAGTGCACGATTCGCCCGCGCCGCGCGACGAGCGTCACAACGCCCGCGATCTCGCCGGCGTCGACGTGCTTTTGCATCGCGGGGCCGATGCGCGCGAGCCGCTCCGAAGAGAGCCCGACGTCCTCGGGTTTCGCCGTGGGCAACGAACCGGCCAGCGTGGCAACGGGCCACGTGGCGCCGACAACGGCGAGGCCGCCGACGAGCGCGGCGGCGAGCTTGGACGCGATCGACATTGGATTCCCCCTCGTGATCGTGGCGAGCCATGGTAACGCAGGGCCTCGGCAGCAAACCGCGTCGCCGGCTCTCTTGGCAAAACTCGTGACAGCGCCGCACGAAACCCCCTATGCTTTTTCGAGCCGTTAACCGGGGGATACGCCATGAGACGCTCGTTGCCGCTTTTGTCGACTGCCGCCTGCTCCGCAGCCGCCGCGATTCCGCTCTTCATCGGGGCGCCTGCCTACGCGGCCACGGCGTGCGCCGATCTCGCGAAGCTCGCGCTGCCGGAAACGAAGATCACGGTGGCCGAGCGCGTGCCGGCCGGCGAGTTCAACGCGCCCGGTGCACGGCAGCCGCTGAACGTCCCGGCGCTGTGCCGCGTTGCGGGCACGGTGTCGCCCGCCATCAACTTCGAGGTTTGGCTGCCCGAAGGCGCTGCGTGGAACGGTCGGTTCCAAGCCGTCGGCGGCGGCGGTCTCGCGGGCATCATCAGTTATCCCGCGATGGCCGAAGCCGTGCGCGGCGGCTACGCGTCGTCGTCGACGGACACGGGCCACGTCTCGACCGATGACACATGGCTCTACGATCGCCAGCGCGTCGTCGACTACGGTTATCGCGCGATTCACGAGATGACGGTCAAGGCGAAATCCGTCATCGAAGCGCACTACGGCCGCGCGCCGGAGTACTCATATTTCAACGGCTGCTCGACGGGTGGCCGGCAAGGCCTCATGACGGCGCAGCGGTTCCCCGAAGACTACGACGGCATCGTCTCGGGTGCGCCCGTGTTTCGCTTCACGAATCTGCACATGGGTCAGCTCTGGACGGCGCACGCGACGCTGAAGAAGCCCGGCGCCGCGCTCAGTCGCGAGGACTTTGCGCGCGTCGGTGAAGCCGCGGTCGCACAGTGCGATGCGCATGACGGCGTAAAGGACGGAATCATTGCCGATCCGCGCACCTGCGACTTCGATCCCGCCAAGCTGCAAGGTTTCCGGCCCGAGCAAATCGAGGCGCTGAAGCTCATCTATCAGGGCGCCGTGAATCCGCGCACGGGCGTGCAGATCTATCCCGGGCTCGAGCCTGGCGGCGAGGGCGCGCAACCCGGGCAACCCCGGCTGGGCGATGATCATGAACGGCCAAGGTCCGTTCGCGATCGACAACGCCGTCATCGGCGGCATGGGCTTCGACAATCCGAATTGGGATTGGAAGACGTTCGACTTCGATTCCGACGTCGCGCTCGTGAACTCGAAGCTCTTCGGTGTGCTGAACGCCGTCAATCCGGACTTGCGCGATTTCAAGAACGGCGGCGGCAAGCTGATCGTGTGGCACGGTTGGAACGACCCAGGCGTGATGCCGCAGCAGACGCTGGATTATTTCGATAGCGTCGTCGAATACGCGGGCAAAGCGACGGGCGGCGACGGCGCCGCGTTAACGGACGAGTACTTACGGGTCTTCATGCTGCCCGGCGTCGGCCATTGCCGCGGCGGCGTCGGCCCCGATCAGGTCGACTGGATGGCGTCGCTCGCCGGTTGGGTCGAGAAGGGGACGAAACCCGCCACGATCACGGCGACTGCGACGCGCGACGGCAAGGTCGCGATGACGCGGCCGCTGTGCCCGCACCCGCAGGTCGCGCGCTACAAAGGCCAAGGCGACACGAATAGCGCCGCAAGCTTCGAGTGCGCCGCGCCGCGCTGAGCGGCCCATGTGCAACCGAACCCGTTAGCGGAGAGCGGCAAGCCGCTGTTCTTTCCCGTCGAGAATCACGGCTCCACCGGTTTAGGCGGCGGCGCCGGCTCGGCGCGCCGAGACGGTCCGCGTATGCGGCCGCTCCCTGAGCGTGATGCAGAAAGAGGCGCTCGTCGTCACGTCGCGCTCGCCTGTCGCTTGGCGGCTCGCGAGCGACGAGGGCGCGTATCTCGCGGGTCTCGACGAGGCGCCATGCCCGCTGTCGTTTTTCACGACGGGCATGGTGAGCTCGTACATGACACAGTTCCTCGCGGGCGCCGCCGCGCGACGAATCGCGATCGGCCGCATCCGGCTCGTGCTCGACAGCTACTACACGATGACGGGCTCGGCGCTCAAGGGCACGATGACGGCCGGTGCGAAGCCTCCGGCGCTGACGGTCGAGCTCGAGTGTGGCGAGAGCAACGGCGTATTGACCGCTCTCGCGTGCGACGCAGCGGCAGCGGCGCCCGTGAACGGGCTGCTGCGAGCCTCGTTGCGCAGCCGCTTCTCGCTGACCCATAACAGCAGAGCCGTGCCCGGAGCACGCGTAGCCGCAATCGAAGGAGCAGCCGAGCCGGATCCAGCAGAGTATTTCGTTCGCGCCGAGCCGAGAGCCGGCAACTGGTCGAGCGTCGTGCGACGCGCGGGCAAGACGCCGCGGCTCGCACATACGGTCACGCTCGCAAACGACAGCCTCGCGGAGCAGCAGCGCCGCCTGCTGCACGTGCGCGGCATCTGCACGGTGCGCGCCGACGGCGTGCTCGAGGTCGAGCAGCATCTGTACAACCCGCACGGCTCGATCTTTCACTTCTTGTGCGATGCAACGGACGGCCGCCGTGCGCCGGATGCATCGAGCTACGTCGCAGCCGGGATCGCGTTTTGCTTCATGACACAGTTCGGCCGATACGCAACGATCGCCAAGCGCAAGCTCGAGCACTGTCGCGTGACGCAAGATCTCCACTGGTCTCCCGGCGCCGGCGCTGCGGCTGAGGGGGAAGCCGAGCCAGTCGAGACGCACGTCTTGGTGGACTCCGTCGAGGACGATGGCTTCGCGCGCACGCTGCTCGAGATGTCCGAGCAGACCTGCTTCCTGCACGCACTCTGTCGTACCGCTTTGCGGACTGAGGTGACCGTGCGGGAGTACCCACAGGATGCATCGTTGCCCGAAGCTCGCGCGCCGGCGGTCTAGCCCCTCCGTGCCGCCGCCTGAGGCGCGGAGCGGCTCACTGCCACGCGACGCCGGCTTCCCTGTCGTGGGCCGTCATCTGGCGCACGACCATGCCGTGATAGATGCCGCGCTGCGCCATGAGCGCGGCGTGCGTGCCGCGCTCGACGATGCGGCCGTCGTCCATCAATAGGATCAGGTCGGCACGCTGGATCGTCGACAGGCGATGCGCGATGACGAACGTCGTGCGGCCGGCCAAGAGCGTCGCCATCGACGCCTGGATCAACTGCTCGCTCTCCGTGTCGAGATTGCTCGTCGCCTCGTCGAGGATCAGGATCTGCGGCTTCGCCAAGATTGCGCGCGCGATCGCGAGCCGCTGCTGCTGGCCGCCCGAGAGCTTGACGCCGCGCTCGCCGATGAACGTGTCGTAGCGCTCGGGTAAGCCCACGATGAACTCGTGCGCGTTCGCGCGCCGCGCCGCGTCCTCGACGTCGGCGTCGGTTGCGTCGGTGATCGCGTACGCGATGTTGTCGCGTACGGAGCCGTCGAACAGGAACACATCCTGCTGCACGATCGCGAGCAAATCGCGGTAAGTGCGCAACCGCAAATCGCGGACGTCCGTGCCATTCAAGAGAATGCGGCCGCGTGTGGGATCGTGAAAGCGCGCGACGAGGTCGGTCACAGTCGTTTTGCCGGCGCCGCTGCGGCCGACGAGCGCGACGACGGAGCCGCCGCTTACCGTGACGTTGAAGTCGCGGACGACGGGCCGGCCGGGCCGGTACTCGAACGCGACATCCTGGAACTCGATCGCCTGCACGACGGTCGGTGCGTCTTTTGCGCCCGGCTTGTCCGGCTTGTCGCTCGGCATCGCGAGGACTTCGAAGACGCGCTCCGTCGCCGCGAGCGAGCGCTGCAGCTCCGAGAACGAATTCACGATCTGCCAGACGGGGTTCAGCAGCAGGAACGAGTACCACTGGAACGCCATGATGTCGCCGATCGACGCGCTGCCCTGCATGTAAAGGTGGCCGCCGTACCAAACGATCGCGACGTTGACGGCCGAAAGCGCGAAGCCCCACGACGTCCACAGCCAGAGCTCGCGGCGGTGCGCGAACAGCTCTTTGCGGACGATCGAGTTGCGGCCGCGCGCGTACTCGAGCATCTCGCGCAGCTCGCGGCCGAATGCGCGCACGACGCGGATGCCGGAGAATGTCTCGCCGACGCGGCCGTCGATGCGCTCGACGTCCTTGCGGATCGAGCGGTAGATCGGCCGCACGCGTTTTGCCGAGACAAAGCTGATCAGCACGGCGCCGGGAATCACCGCGAGCGCGACGAGCGCGAGCTGCCAGTTCAGCGCGAGCAGCACCATCATCGCGATCAATAGGCGGATCACTGAGATCGACGGCGAGACGATCGCCATCTGCAACAGCCCCGTCGTCGAGTCGACGTCGCCCGAGAGTCGCGACAGGATGCCGCCCGTCTTCATTTCCCAGAGCGTCGACAGCGGCAAGCGCAGCAAGCGCTCGAACAGCGAGCGGCGCAGCGTGAGCATCACGCGCGTGTTGACGAGGCGCTGCCGATAGTCGCGCATCACGTTCAGCAGGGCCGACAACGTGACGACCGCCAGGAATGTGCCGCCGGCGAGGTTCAGAAGCCGCAGCCGATCGGGCGTCGTGGCCGCGGTGTCGAGCAACACCCGGTCGGTGATGAAGCGCATGAACAAGGGCTCGATCATCTCCAGTCCCGCGGTCAGGATTGCGAGCGCGAAGATGCCGCCGACGGCCCAGCGCTCGGGCCACAGCCAGCGCAGGTAGTCGTGCAAGTACTCGCGGCGTTTCGTGCCGCGCTTAGGTCTAGCCGGCTGTTGGGCCGCGCCCGCGAGCTTGTCGTCGAGCGTTCCTTCGCGGTAGTCGCGGCGAAAGACGTCGTAGTGCTGGCGCGAGGTGCGGGGGCGATTCATTGCGCGACAATACGCGGCCGAAGCGGGGAAATCCCTCCACGGAGGGATTCCGCACCAGGCTGATGCGGCTGCGGTTCCGCGAAAGCGCTAATGAGTCGGCTTACTGCGTGCCGCCTCCGCCGCTGACGGCCGCGAAATCCCCGCCCTTCATGAACGTCATCTGCGTGACGTCAAGATGGCGGCGCATCGCGTCGCGCACTTGCTCGACGGTCAGCGCGGCAACCTTCGCCTCGAGCTCGGCGTCCCACGCCATTGTGCGCCCGACGTGCGTCCAGAGCCCGAGCCGGTTCGCCAAGCCGGCGTCCTGCGTGCGGCTGACCTGTTGTGCTTGCGCCCAGCTCACCTTCGCCGCCGCGAATTCCTCCGCGGTATAGCCCTCACGCAGCACCGCCGCGAGCTCGTCGCGGAACGACGCTTCGACCTTGGCGGCGTTCTGCGGCGCCGTGATCGCGTTGACGGTGAACGTCGCGGCATCGCTGCGCGGTGAGGCGTTGAAGCCCGAGCCGACGCCGTAGCTCAAGCCCTCGCGGCCGCGGATGCGGCCGAAGAGGCGTGACGCGGGTCCGGCGCCCAAGATGTAGTTGCCGAAGACGAGCGCCGCGTAGTCCGCGTGTGAGTCGCGCATCTGAATCGCCATGCCGCCGAGGATGAACGCGTTCTCCTTGTCCGGGGTATTGAAGTCTTGCGTGACCGGGTCCTTCGCGAGATTCGCGTACTGGTTCAACATGTCGCTGAACGGCTTCGGGCTTTGCCAGCCGTCGAGCCGGTCGGCGAGCAGGTCGCGGACCGCGCTCGGATCGAAGTCGCCGATGACGACGACCTCCGCGTGCGACGCGCCGAAGAAGTCCTCGTGGAAGTCGCGGAGGTTGGCGACGGTCACGCCGTTGACGAACGCCAGCTCCTCATCGACGGTGAGCACGTAGCGGGGATCGTCGCGCGGGTAGTTGCGCGCCCAGTGGCGGCTGTATGCGCGCGAGACGATCGCTTGCGGCTCGCTGCGCGACGCTTCGAGATTCGTGGTGATCTGCTCCTTCAGCGTCGTGAGCTCGGAGTCCGGGAACGCGGGGTCGCGCAGCACCTCGACCGCGAGCGCGAGCACGTCGGGCAGGTTCTCGCGCGTGCTCTGGATGTTCGCCGAAGCGAGCCCTGGGCCGCCGCCGACGTTGAGCTGGCTCTGCAGGCGCGCGAGCTCGTCCTGGATATCCTGGCGCGACTTGTTGCGGGTGCCGCGCATCAGCATCTGCGTGCTAAGCCCCGCGAGCCGGCCCGGCCCGCGCAAGCTACTTTCGTCACCGTAGTTCAGCCGGATCACGGCGTTGACGGCGTCGCCGCGCGTCTCCTTCGGCAACATGACGAGCTTGATGCCGCCCGGCAGATCGACGCGGGTGATGCGCGACTCGATGTTCGCGGGAGTCGGATCGAACGCCTCGCCTTCTGCGCGTACTTCGTCGCCCTTGTAGCCTTCCAGCATCGCCGTCACGTCGGGCCGCGGCGGAATCTCAGCGCGGTCGGGCTCGCCGGGCATGAACATGCCGACGGTGCGGTTCGATGCCTTGAAATACTTCAGAGCGGCGCTTTGCGTCGCCTCGGCGCTCGCCGTGCGGACCCGATCACGATCGAGGAACATCAAGCGCCAGTCGCCGATCGCCGCCCAGTTGCTGAGCTGGATCGCGACGGACTGCGAGTTGTTCATCGCCTGCTCGAACCCCGACATCGCCTGGTTGCGAATGCGCTCGACCTCGTCAGCCGTGATCGGCGTTGCGTGGATATCGTCGATCGTCGCGATCATGGCGGCGCGCGCCGCGTCGAGCGAGCTGTCCTCGGGCACCATCGCGAAGAAGAGCACCATGCCGGGGTCGCGCTGCTGCAGCGACGTCACGCCGATCTGCGACGCGAGCCCGGTCTCGACGAGGGCCTTGTAGAGGCGCCCCGAAGGCACGTCGCCCAAGACCTCGGACGCGATTTGCAGCGGCACGAACTCCTCGTGCGCGCCGTCCGGCGCGTGGTAGGCGGCCATCAGGATCTGCACGTCGCCGACGCGGCGCACGACGACCTCGCGCTCGCCGTCTTGGTTCGGCTCGATGGTGTAGTTGTCGATGAGCTCGCGCTCGGGACGCGGAATCGCGCCGAAGTACCGGTCGATGAGCTCGAGCGCGCGCTGCTCCTCGAAACGGCCCGCGATGACGAGGACGGCGTTGTCGGGCTGGTAATGCCGGCGGTAAAACGCCTGCAAGCGCGGAATCGGCACGTTCTCGATGTCGCTGCGGCTGCCGATCGGCGACCTGCCGTAACCGTGCCACAGATAGGCGGCGGACAGCACGCGCTCGAATAGGACGCCGGTCGGGTCGTTCTCGCCTTGCTCGAACTCGTTGCGGACGACCGTCATCTCGGTGTCGAGGTCGCGTTGCGCCACGAACGCGTTGATCATGCGGTCGGATTCGAGATCGAGCGCCCACTCGAGATTCGCCTCGGTCGCGTCGAACGTCTCGAAGTAGTTCGTGCGGTCCCACGACGTCGTGCCGTTGAACTGCGCGCCGCGGCTGCGTATCGCCGCGAGAATATCGGGAAATTTCGTCGAGCCCTTGAACAGCATGTGCTCGAGCAGATGCGCCATGCCTGTCTCGCCGTTGCTCTCGTCGACGGAGCCGACGAGGTAAGTCATGTTGACGGTGATCGTCGCCTTCGACGGATCGCGGAACAGCAGCACCTGCAGGCCGTTGTCGAGCTTGTACTCGGCGATGCCCTCGACGGTCGTCACGCGCGTGACGCCTTCGGGCAAGCCCGGCTGGGCGATGACGACGAAGCCGAAGATGAGGGCGAGCGTGAGCGCCGAAGCGCGCACGGCGAGCGACAGATTCATGGGCAACCCCCGTTGTTTTTGTTCCGCAAACTTACCATGCGGGACGCGACTTCGACTGCGCCGCGCGAGCGGAAGTTTCGGCTCAGGCGGCGTGCGCCGCCGGTTGCTACGCGGCGAGCCGACCGCCGGGCGTTCGCAACGTCTGCAAGCTATTGAGCGGTAAGGGTGTTCGTCGCACTTCCATTGCCGTGACGGACGCGGCAGGACTACGATGCCTAGAAAGGTCGGCGAAAGAGGGCCGAACGGGGGAATCATGATTACGATCGACTCGCGTCGATCATCGCGAGGGGCGGCTGTCCTGAGTGGATTGCTGTTGATTGCGGCGGCCGGCTCCGTGAGGGCCGCGGAGCTGCCGGCGGCGCGCCCCGCCGACGTCGGCTTGTCGGCCGAGCGGCTCGCGCGCCTCGACGCGGCGATGCAGGCTGAGGTCGACGCGGGCCGCAAGGCCGGCATCGTCACGCTGATCGCGCGCCGCGGCCGCGTCGCGCATCTCAAAGCGTTCGGCATGGCCGACCGCGAGGCGAACGTCGCGATGCGCGACGACAGTCTGTTTCGTCTTTACTCGATGACGAAGCCGATCACGAGCGTCGCGCTGCTGATGCTCTACGAGGAAGGCAAGTTCCAGCTTTCCGATCCGCTCGAGAAGTACATTCCCGCGTTCAAAGGCGTGCAGGTGCTCGCCGGCATGGACGGCGAGCGCATGCGGCTCGAGCCGGCGCGGCGCCCGCCGACGATCCACGACGTGTTCCGTCACACAGCCGGGTTCAGCTATGGATTCAATCCGCAAGACCCGATCGATCGCGCGTATGCGCAGAACGGCGTCGACTTCGGCACGGCCACCTCGCTGAAGCAGCTCGTCGCCGAGAACCTGCCGAAGGTGCCGCTGCTCTACCACCCCGGCGAGCAGTGGGTCTACAGCGTAGCGCACGACGTGCAGGCGTATCTCGTCGAGCATTTTTCGGGGATGCCGTTCGACGAGTTCTGCCGCACGCGCATTTTCGAGCCGCTCGGCATGACGGACGCGACGTTCGGCGTGCCGAAATCGGTCGTTGCGCGCTACACCGCCAACTACGCCCCGCGCGAGCAAGGCAACCCCGCGTCGGGGCTCGTGCAGGTGGAGACTCGCGAAGGCGTTGCGCCGGCCGGCGCGCCGAACGCGAGCCTGATCGCGGGAGGCTACGCACGCTACACGGAAATCCCGTTCGGCGGCCTTGGCTTGTCTTCGACCGCGATGGACTACGCGCTATTCGCACAGATGCTGCTAAACGGCGGCGAACTGGACGGCACGCGCATTCTCGGCAAGAAAACCGTCGAGCTCATGACGACGAACCATTTGCAGCCTAACTTTCCCGGCCCAATGTTTTTTCCGCCGGGCGCGACTGGCATGGGACTTGGAGTGTGGGTATTGCGCGATCCGGCGCTAAACGCGAATCTGGACTCGGCAGGCACGTTCGGCTGGGCGGGCGGCGCAACGACATGGGCCAGCGTCGATTCCAAAGAAGATCTCGTGCTCCTGATGATGACGCAGCACATGCCGGCGGATGACAATCTCTTTGGGCGCTTCAGGACGCTTGCCTATCAGGCAATCGTCGACTAAAGCGCCGCATGAACGACGCACGGATGGTCGGGCTGTTCGCGACGCTGCTGACATTTCGCGTCGCGGTGGCACAGCCCGCGGCGGACCTCGCGCTGACGAACGGCAAGATCCTTACCGTCGATGCGGCGTTCACTGTCGCGCAAGCCGTCGCCGTCGACGACGGCCGCATCGTCGCCGTCGGTTCGAACGAGGACGTGCAGCGTTACGTCGGCGCCGCGACCGAGGCTCGCGACCTGCGCGGCGCAACGGTGATCCCGGGGCTCATCGACAATCACTTCCACTTCGCGCGCGCAGTTCAGCGCTGGCACTTGCAGGCGCGGCTCGACGGCGTCGACTCGCGCAGCGAGGCGCTGCGCATCCTGGCGGACAAGGCCGCGGGCTCGCCCGCGGGCCAATGGGTCATGGTGCAGGGCGGCTGGTCGCCGCAGCAGTTCGCCGACACGCCGGGCGGCTTCACGCTCGCCGAGCTAGACGAGGCGGCGCCCCGCAATCCGCTGTTCGTGCAGCAGGGGTATTCCGTCGTCTACGCAAATTCGCTGGCACTGCGCGCCGTCGGTCTCGATCCGAAGGACGGCGCGCAGCGGAGCGCGCAAGGGCTCGCGACGTTCCAGCCACCGTATGGCGCTTTCATCGAGCGAATTCCGCCGACGACGGCGGAGCAGTTCGAGCGCAACCTCACGGACTTCATGCGCACGCTGAACGGTGTCGGGCTCACGGCCGTCTACAGTCTCGGCCGCGGCCCCGAAGGCGAGTCCGAGCGGATCGAGGCGCGCGCGCTGTCGACGGACCTGCCGCTGCGGATTTGGGAGACGCTGACGTTCGAGGCCACGGACCCGACTGCAGCCGACGCCGCCGTCGCGCTGATCGCGCGGAGCTCCCCGAACACGTTCCGCGACGACTTCGGTCTGTTCGGTCTCGGCGAGCACGTCTACTTGCCGTTCTTCGATTTGCCGAATCAAAACGGCCCGTGGCCGAAGCCCGTCATGGACGAGTACGAGAAGCTCGCGGCGGCCGCTGCTCGCGGCGGTTGGCATATCCACGAGCACGCGATGACGAACTTCAGCGTCTCGGACTTGCTCGAGCGGTTCGAGCGCGTGAGCCGCACGCACTCGATTGCGAATCTGCGTTGGACGCTCGCGCACGTCTACGACATCTCGCCGGCAAACATCGCGCGCGCGAAAGCGCTCGGCGTCACGCTCGGGGTGCACGGCGTCGCGATGCACGGCGGCGTCAAGATGCCGCTGCGCGCCATTCAGGATAGCGGCATCGTCTGGGGCCTTGGCACCGACGCGACGATCGTTTCGCATTACCAGCCATTCGTGACGCTCGGCTGGGTCGTCAGCGGCCTCGATCTCGCGGGCCGCCGTGTGCTCGACGAGACCGTCACGCGCGAAGAAGCGCTCGTTGCCCACACGCGCTCGAACGCGTACCTGTTTTTCCAGGAGGATGCGCTCGGCTCGCTCGAAGTCGGCAAGCTCGCCGATCTTGTCGTGCTCGACCGCGATTACTTGACCGTTCCTGCCGGCGAGATCAAAGACATCCGCTCGGTGCTGACGTTGGTCGGCGGGCGCGTAATGTTCGCTCGGGAAGGGCAATGAGACGGCCCGGGCGGCTCCGCGACAAGCAGGTCGAAATCGACGAGTCGGGGCGCGCGCCGTCCGATCAACCGCGAAGGACGCGAGCCGACGTCAAAGCGCTACGCGAGGCCTCACCCGACGTCGTCTTCGCGAGCTGCCGCTCGCCGCGCTATTGGCCCGTGTGGCTATTTGCATTCTGGTTGCGCTTCACGGCCGCGCTGCCGCGGCGTATCGGCCTCACGCTGCACAAGCTGCTGGGGCGCCTCGGCGGTGTGCTCTCGCCGCGGCGCCGGCGCATCGTGCGTCGCAATCTCGAGGTCTGCTTTCCCGAGCTCGATGCCGGCAGGGTCCGGTCGATCGTGAGGGGGCACTTCGCCAACGCGGGCGCGTTCTTCTCGGAGCTCGCGCTGGCGTGGTACGGCTCGCCGCAGCGGCGGGCGCCTCTCTATCGCATCGAAGGCATCGAGCATCTGCGCGAGGCCGTCGCGCGCGGCAAGGGCGTGTTGCTGTATTCCGGGCATTTCACGGCGATGGAGATTTGCGCGCCCGCGCTGAAGCCGCTCGTGCCGCTGTACGCCTTCATGTTTCGGCCGCGGCGCAACCCTCTCATGAACGCGTTGCAGAACCGCGGCCGCGGCCGCTATGCGCACGTCTCCGTGACCAACGACGACGTGCGCGAGATGCTTGCGCTGCTCGCGCGCAACGCCGTCGTTTGGTATTCGCCCGATCAAGCGCGCATCGACAACGGCGAGCTCGTGCCGTTTTTCTCGCAGCCGGCGATGACGAGCACGGCCGCGAGCCGCCTCGCGCGCCTCAGCGGGGCGGCGATCGTCCCGCTGTTCTATCAGCGCTTGCCCGGCGACTCCGGCTACCTGCTGCGCTTTCATGCGCCGCTTCCGGGGATTCCGAGCCGCGATGCCGTCGCCGACACTGCGAAGCTCACGGCGGTGCTCGAGGGCTTCATCCGCGAGTGCCCCGAGCAATACTTCTGGATGCACCGGAAGTTCAAGAATCGGCCGGGTATGGCCGACGCGTATCGCGACGTCGGAAGCTGACGTCGCGCCGGGCGATTGCGCTCGCCGCGGAAACACACCATTCTCGCCGTCTCATGACACCCTATTCGGGAGGAGGACGCTCATGCGACTGAGACAGATAGCGGCACTGGCGATTCTCGCGACGTTTTGCGGCCCGGCATTTGGCCAAGGCGGGGGCGGGGGTGGCGGAGGCTTCCGATTGCCGCCGTTGCTCATGGAGAGCACGGCGTTCGAGGACGGCGGGATCGTGCCGCAGAAGTACGCGGGCCGCGAAGGCGTGCAACCGGCGTTCACGTTCTCGAACGCGCCCGAGAACACGGTCAGTTTCGCAATCATCTTTCACGACCTCGACGTCGCGCTCCAAGGCGGCACGAACGACGTGCTGCACTGGCTCGCGTGGAACATTCCAGCGGCGGCGAAAGGGATTCCCGAGGGCCGGCTGCCCGAGGGCTCGGTGACGGGCCGCAATATCGCAGGCCAGAACTCGTACTTCGGCCCCGGCGCGCCTCCGGGTCCGCGCTATCACCATTACGTGTTCGAGTTGTATGCGCTGAGCGCGAACCTCGATCTGCCGAACACGGCGGGCCGCCCCGAGCTGCTCGCCGCGATGGAAGGCAAGATTGTCGCGAAGGCCGCATATGTCGGCCGCTATCGCAGCGCTGCGCCGGCGCAGTAGGCCGCTCCTTTGGCGGGTGGCCTTCAGGGCACCCGCCGCGCCGTCTTCCTAACGCCGACGGTGTCGGTAGCGAGGCCCCCCGACCGCATCGTTGGACTCGTTTCCTTCTGTGTCGTTGTGTACAGCGGCGGAAGCTCGTGCACGCCGTCGGCGCTCAAGAACGGATTCACGGCGCGGACGGTGCCGTAGTGACACGGCCGTGCACGAAGTCCTCAGAGAGGATCTCCTCGACGCCGTACATGTCGGCATAGGCCCATAGGTGCGCATCGAACCACGAGAGACCGTACGTGGCCGTGCCGCGCAGCGCCGCCAACACGACTTCTCGCGTTGGGTAGAGCATGGGGTATTCAGTGACGAGTTTTTCTGCTTCGAGCCGCGCTTCCGAGGGGGGGCAACAGCGGCGCTCCAGCGAGCTCTTCGCGCGGCCGGCTCACGGCCGCGACGAACTCCACGATGCATTGGTGCGCGAGTACCACGTTGTCGTCGACCAGGCCATTGCGCAAGACCTCGCGGGCACGGCGCTGCTTGACCGGATCCCGGGCGTCGAAACGGTAGACCAATATATTGGTGTCAACGAGGCTTGCCACGCGTGTAGAGGTCCTCTCGTCGCCAGTCGCGTTCCGCCGGAGGGTTCGTGGGAATAACCAAATGTTTCTCACGCTCACGCTCACGCTGCCGCGCCGTCGACTCGTCGAATAACCGCAGCCGCTCCTCGAGACTCAGCAACGATCGCCGCGAGCGCTGGCGTGGAGGAACTACGCGGATGCTGTCACCAGCCGGCACGAACTCGATCTCGTCCCCGGGCGCGATGCCGTACTCATCGGCACTGTGCTTGGGGATAGTGACCTGCAACTTGCTCGTGACCTTCGCCATGTCCTTACTCTAGCAAGGACGACGCCCTTGCTCGAGCCGTCTCACTCAACTCGCCAAGGCGCACCGGCCGAAAGGCCGACGACCGCGCAAGCTGCGCACGAGGTGCTCGCTGAGCTCGCGCACGTCGTCCTCGGCTCCGTGGATGTAGCTGGATTTTCGCCGCCGCATGAAATTCAAGCCGAGCGCGTAGAGACCGCGCGCTACGACGCCGCCGTCGTGGCGCAAGCGCCCTTTGTGGTCGAGCACGGGCACCTCGAGCCACGAGTAGTCCGGCCGAAAACCCGTCGCCCAAATAATCGTTTCGACGGGCTTCTTCGCAAGATCGAGCGTAAGGCGCGGCGCCAGCTCGATTCGCGTGCGAGCAAACCGCTCCGGCGCCGCGACGAGGTCGCCGACACGCCGCTCGGTGCACCAGCGGTCGATGCGCTCGAGCAAGCGCTCGAGCTTGAGGTCGGCCATCGCGCAGTGGCTCGCGAGCGAGCCAGAGAACTGCAGCCGGCCGTCGTTGACGCCGGCAAGGCGGCCGACCACCTCGACGCCTTGCTCGATCAACGCATTCAGATCGAGCGTGCGCCGCTCCGGCGAGCCGACGAGCTGCGGCGACGGCACGCGGCGCGCGCGGACGACGTCGTCGACCTCGTCGTAGCGCTCGTCGAGAATCCCGACCGCGTCGAGCCACCACTGGATGTCGCGGCCGCGGTAGAGGCGCGGCAGCCGAATGTGCTCGCCGACCGCGATCGTCACGGGGCGGCCCGAGCGGCGGATTTCGTCGGCGAGCTGCAAGCCCGTGGCCGAGGCGCCGACGACGAGCGCTCGTCCCCAGTCGAGTTGCGACGGGTTGCGGTACTCGGCGGCCGTCAGCGTTCGGATGCTGCTCGGCAGACGCGCCGCGACGTCCGGCACGACGGGCGCGCCATGCGCGCCGCTCGCGAGGACTGCCGCGCGGCACCGCCAAGCTCCACGATCCGTTTCGACGACGTAGCCGCCATCGTCGGCGCGCAGCTTCGTGACGGTCGTGCCGGTGCGCACGGGCGCGCCGACATACCTTGCGTAGCCGGCGATGAGCCCGGCGACCTCGGCTGACGTCATGAAGCCGTCGGGATCCGGCCCCGAGTAGCGGTAGCCGGGCAGACGGCTTTGCCAATTCGGCGTGAGCAGGCGCAGCGAGTCCCAGCGCTCGTGCCGCCAGGCATTCGCGACCACGCCGCGCTCGAGCACGACGTGCTCGACGCCCGCCGCGCCGAGCGCGCGGCTCATCGCGAGGCCGGAATGACCGGCGCCGACGACGACGGCGTCGACGGTGCCGGTCTTGCCGATGGGGCTGATACCCGTCATCCCGCGACCTCGACCGCGACGTTCGTCGGGTTCGTGATGATGTCGAACACGGCGGAACGGCGCTGCGACTGCGCGACGAGCGCCGCAAGCTCCGCATGCGTCGCATCGGCGTCGATATGGAAGGTCACCTTGATGCCGTCGAACCCGTTACGCACCTCGCTGTCGATGCCGAGAATGCCCTGCATGTCCATGCCGGCCTCGAGTGTGGCTTTCACGGAGCGCAGCTGAATGTTGCGGTTCTGCGCGACGCTGGCAATGCCGGCGGTCAGGCACGAGGCGAGCGCGACGAGCACGTATTCGACGGGTGTCGCGCCGTTGTCCTCTGAGGCAAACAGCTCCGGATGGTCGGCGTCGTAGAGAAACGCCTTCGGCCGCGGCTGCTCGGCGCCGAGACCGTAGAACCCTTGCACGGTCGTCCGGCTATGCGTGCCCTTGACCCAGTCGCAGGTCGCACGCCATTTGAAACGGGCGGCGTCGGGCGCCTCCGTGAGCGCGGCGCGAGCGCCGAGCAGTGCTTCCACGTTGACGCCGTTGTCCACCTTGATTGCCGTTACGTTCATGTCTTGCTCCCCTCTTGAGATGTTGACCGGCCGGCGGCCGGGTTGAGCGAGACGATGGGCCCCGGCCGTTAGACCGACCGTGGAAGCGCGCGTGGAATTTGCGCGGGCGAACGTGGAATCGGTGAGCTGGCGTTTAGCGTGCGCCCGGCGTGATCGCCGCGCAGGCCCACACGGCGTCGGCCGGCATCGCGGCTTCGCGCTGGGCCACGCGCACGGCTTCGGCGTCCGGCGCTTCGTAGAAGCAGAGCATGCGTTTACCGTCGCGGGAGAAGAACGAGTGCGTGTGGTGCACGCGATGCGTCTCGAAGCACCAAGGCTTGGCGAGCCCGATCGCCGCAACGTCCTCGAATCGTACGGGCGCCGCGAACGACCGTTCGACGACGACGTTCGGCAAGACTCGGCTCGCGCCCTGATGCACGGTACCGGACCAGAATCGCGACAGATCGACGTCGGGATCGCGCAGCGCGAGGCGCGCCGACTCCATGTCCGCGGCCGAGAAACGGCAAATCATCGTGTGCCCGTCCTGCGACAAAAAGCTGCCGTGCCAGTTGACGCGGTAGAGGTCGAAGCAACGCGCGGACTCGCGCGCGCCGTCGAGCACGTCCTCGGGTGTCAGAGGCTCATCGAAGGCTCTTTCAAGAATTAGGTTTGCCGTCATCGCCGCACCTCAACTAGCCTCGGGGGCCACCGCCGCTACGCGATCTCTTGCCCATTGCGCCACGGGGACTCGCGCGAGCGACTTTAGCGCGGCGACGTGCTTGGCGTAACCTGCCGTATCGCCAATGGCCTTGCGTGCACGCGCCAGGGCCGCGTGCGCAAGCACGATTTCCGTGGCGCGGTCGAGCGCTTCCGCATAGCCGAGCGCCTCGCCGGCACGCACGATCGCGTCTTGCGGGCGGCCTCGCTCGACGTCGAGCAAGGCGGCGCGCGTCAACGTATACGCGAGCCGATGTTTCGCGTCGGCGGCGCGTAAAGCCTTCAGTGCCGCTTCGAGCGGCGCCGCATCGTCGGCGAGAGCGTAATGGCATAGCGCGTCGAGCGCGTGGGCGAACGGCCGCTCGCTGCCCTCGCGCAGCTTGTCACCGAGCTCGACGAGCGTCTTGCAGTGAGCCCTGGCCGCCTCGGGGCGGCCGCGCTCGAGGTCGATCATCGCGAGGTATTCGTTGGCCTGAAATTCGTCGAGCCGATCACCGCGCGCACGCGCTATCGTGCGCGCCTCCTTGAACAGCTCGACGGATTCGTCGAGCTTGTTTTCGTGAAAGCGCAACATGCCGAGCGCGGCCGGGATCGCGCTGTGCGTCATGCCTTTGCGCGCGGCGAGCGCCTGCGCTTCCATCAGCATGGCGTCGGCGTGGGTGAGGTCGCGCTCGAGCATCGCAAGGCAGCGCGCGGCCTCGGCGATGCCGACGACGTGCTCCTCGTCTCCGCCGCTGCGGGCAACGCGCTCCGATTGCAGGATCTCCTCGCGCGCGCTCTCGAAGTGACCGTGCATCCAATGGACGTAGCTCGCCATGAAATAGCCGCGACGTGCATGAGACAGCGCGCCATGGTCGAGCGCAGCTTCGGCGAGCGCCGCGTACTCGCGCGCAGCCGCTTCCCAATCGGCGACAGGCGCCGCCGTGTGCATGACCTCGCGCAGCTCGAGAGTCAGGCACACGCGCTCTGCCGCGCCGGGCAGCTGCTCCACCCATTGCAGACCTTTGCCGGCGAGGGCCAAGGCTTCGGTGTTCGCGAAGAAGCGCAAGCAAAGTCGCCCCGCCGAGACCATCGCGCGCGCCGCGAGCGCTGCGTCGCCGCTTTGCGCCGCGTGGTGAGCAAGGTCGGCTGCGCGCTCGGGCTCGAGCGCAGAGTCCTGCTCGAGCAGCTCGGCGACGCGCCGGTGCATAGTGCGGCGCCGCGCCGGCGGGATACCGTCGTAGATGCCGCGCGCGATCAGCTCGTGCGAAAAACGCAAGCCGCGATCGGCCGGTACCAGCATCGCGTGGCGCGCCGCCGTTTCGAGCGCCTCGCCAATCGTGTTCCAATCGAGCTTCGTGAGCCGCGCCAACGACGCCGCGTCGATACGCGGCGCCAGCACGGCGGCCCAACGTAGCACCTCGCCGCCGTCGGCTTCGAAACGCGCGAGGCGTTCCTGAACGACCTCGCGCAGCGACTGGCCGCTCTCGCCGGCTGCCTCGGCGCGAGCGAGCTCGATCGCGAGCAGCGGGTTGCCGCCGCATTCCTTGCTAAGACGTGCGGCGTCGACCTGCGGCGCGCGAGCGCCGATGATCTCGCGCACGGCGTCTTCGCCGAGCGCCTCGACATCGAGCTCTTCGAGCGCGCCGGCATGGCGTAGCTCGCGCAGTGCGCGCGTGACGGGCGTATTGTCGCGCAGCTCGTCACGGCGCGCTGCGAGCAAGACGAGGACGCTCGAGCTCGCGCTCGTTCGAACGACGTAGTGCAGAGCAGCCGCGCTCGACTCGTCGCTCCACTGCAGGTCGTCGAACTTCAACAGTACCGGCTGCGTGCTCGCGCGCGCTGCGATGAGCTCGGCTAGGCGCTCGAAGAGCCGATCCCGGTTTCCGGACTCGCCGCGGTCGAACACGGCCGAAGCCGCGGCCGGATCGACCTTGCGCAGCGCGTCGACGAACAGCGCGAACGGGCGAATCGATTCGGCTTCGTAGGCTGCCGCCTCGAGCACGACGGCGCCCGCGTCTCGTGCGAGAGCAGCGGCCGCATCGAGCAAACGGCTCTTGCCGATGCCGGGGTCGCCGAGCAGCAGGACGGCGCGGCAGCGGCGTTGCTCGATCGTGGCCGCAACGGCGGCCCGCAGACGGTCGAGCTCCGCATCCCGGCCTACGAGCGGCGGCTCGTCGGGGGCCGAGCCGGCGCGCGCACCGCTTGCGGGACCGAGCGCGGGTCTTGCGGCGCGAGCCGGCGCTGCAGCCGGCGCGGCCGCGGCAACGGTTGCGGATGCCCCCGGGCCGCCGCGCCACGCTCGGAACAGCTCGCCGGTCGGTGTGGCGCCCGCCTCCTTCAGCAAGCGCGAGCCCATTTGGTAGTGCTGCTCCGCTTGGTCGGGGAGGCCGAGCGTCACCAGCAGACGAATCAGTGTCGCGCGCGCCTTCTCGTCGTAGGGCGCGATCCGCACGAGCGTCCGGGCGTGCTCAACGGCGCGTCGCGGCTCGGCAGCGAGACGCTTCAGCAGCGCATTCAAGAGGCGTACCTGATGACCCGTCGCGCGATCGCGCTCGCCCATGTACCAGGCCGAGTAGTCATGGAACGTCGGCAGCTCGAGACCTTCGAGCGGCGTGCCGCAATAATGCGCCGCCGCCGTTTCGAGCTGCTCGACGGGCGCCTCGTCGAGATCTCCTTGCGCGATCGCCGCGAGCGCGGCGACGTCGACCGCGACGTCGCTCGTGTCGAGCCGCACGGCAAGCCGATCGGCGACGATACGCTCCCGCGTCTCGTCGTCGACAAGCCGGCGCAGCTTCGACAGGCTCCAACGAAGCGAGCCGCGCGGATCGTCCGGAATTTCCCAGAGCAGCTCGCAAAGATGCTCACGGCGGAACGAGCGGCCGGTCAGCGCGAGATAAGCGAGCAGCGCGCGGGTCTTGCGCGACGGCGGAAGGTCCACGCGCCCGCCGCTGCGAGCGACCTTAAGATCGCCGAGAAAGTTGAGCGCGAGGGAGGCCATTGGGCGTCGATTGTAGTTCCTGGCCCGCTGCTCCAGCCATCGCTTCGCCGTTACCACGGGGACGGCGGCGAAAAACCACGGTCTCTCCCACGCGCATTGCCACGGTCCGCGCCCAGCATGGGCCCACGACGAACGCTGCCGGAAAGGAGAGACCGATGGCTCGCTACGACAACATCCTCGAGACGATCGGCAATACGCCGCTCGTGAAACTCGGGAAGCTCGCGCCGCCCGGTGTGAACGTGTACGTCAAGGTCGAGTCGTTCAACCCGATGGGATCCGTCAAGGACCGCATGGCGCGGGCCATCATCGAGCGCGCCGAGCAAACCGGCGAGCTGCAACCTGGGCAAACCGTCATCGAGGCCACGAGCGGCAACACAGGCATAGGGCTCGCGATGGTCTGCGCGCAAAAGGGCTATCCGCTCGTCGTCACGATGGCCGAGAGCTTCAGCATCGAGCGGCGCAAGCTGCTGCGCTTTCTGGGCGCCAGAGTCGTGCTGACGCCAGCCTCGGAGAAGGGTACGGGCATGCTGGCGAAGGCCGTCGAGCTCGCGGCCGCGCACGGCTGGTTTCTCTGCCGGCAGTTCGAGAACGAAGCGAACGCCGACGTGCACTCGCGGACGACGGCGCAGGAGATCCTCGCCGACTTCGCCGGCGAGCGGCTCGATTATTGGGTTTCGGGATTCGGCACCGGAGGCACGCTGAAAGGCGTCGCGCGGGCGCTCAAGCAGGATAGTCCCGTGACGCGCGTCGTCGCGGCCGAGCCCGACAACTCGCCCGTGCTCGGCAGCGGCATCCCGCAGCCGCGCAGCGCCGACGGCAAGCCGAGCCAGAGCCATCCGCATTTCCGTCCGCACCTCATGCAGGGCTGGTCGCCGGACTTCGTCTCGAAGCTCACCGAGGACGCCGTGAGCTTGGGGCTAGTCGACGAAATCGTGCCCGTGGCCGGCACCGACGCGCTGAAGCTCGCGCGCGACCTCGCGCGCCGCGAAGGCATCTTCGTCGGCACGTCGAGCGGCGCGACGCTCGCGGCGGCGCTCATCATCGCGCGCCGCTCGAAGCCCGGCACGAACATTGTCTGCATGCTGCCGGATACGGGAGAGCGGTACTTGTCGACGCCGTTGTTCCAGGACATCGGGGAAGAAATGACGGCCGAGGAGCTCGCGCTATCGCGCTCGACGCCATCGTGCCGTTTCGATGCGCCATCACCCACGGTTGCAGTGGCGCAGCCCGCCGCCGCGGTGGCGCCGCCACCGGCCGTCCTCGATCCCGAGGCCGAGCGGTTCTTCGATGAAGTCTTGCGCGACGAGCCCGTCGTGCTGTTCGCGCTCGAGTGGTGCGAGTTCTGCTGGTCCGTCCGCAAGCTGTTCGCGCGGCTCGGCATCGACTATCGCAGCGTCGACCTCGATTCCGTCGCGTATCAAGCCGGCGATCGCGGCGGCAAGATCCGCGCGGTGCTCGCGGCACGAACGGGCACGAAGACGATCCCGCAGGTGTTCATCGGCGGCAGGCACGTTGGCGGCGCGACGGAGCTCTTCGAAGCGTGGCGCAGCGGCGCAGCGCAGGCGCTGCTCGTGAACCGCGGAGTGAAGTTCGACGCCGCTGCCGATCTCGATCCGTACTCGCTGCTGCCGAAGTGGCTGCAGCCGCGCAAGAGCGCCTGAGCGGGAGATCCACGATGAGCGCTGAAACCGTGCCTGTCATCGACATCCGCGATTTGCGAAGCGGGGCCACGCAGCGCGCGATCGATTCCGCGTGCCGCGAGTGGGGCTTTTTTCAGGTGGTCGGCCACGGTATCGACGAGCGCACGCTCGCTGCCTTAAGGCGCGAGATGCGCTCGTTCTTTTCGCTGCCCCCGTCGGCCAAGCACGCGGTCATGCGCAGCGCAGAGAACCCGTGGGGCTTCTACGACCGCGAGCTCACGCAGCGCACGCGCGATTGGAAGCAGATCTACGACTACGGTCCGCCTGACGGCGGTGCGATCGTGCCGCAGTTGCCGAAAGAGCTGCCGGGATTCGCTGCTGCCATCGCCCGGTTTTATGCCGAGTGCGACGCGCTCGCCTTCGAGCTCGTCGAAGTGATCGCGGGAAATCTCGGTATGCCGCCAGGCGCGCTCGATACGTGCTTTCGCCCGGCGCACACGAGCTTCTTGCGGCTCAACTACTACCCGCCGTGCCCCAAGCCTACGCGGCCGACGGGTCTCGCAGCGGTGCGCGAGGGTTATCTCGGCGTGAATCCGCACACGGATTCCGGCGCCCTGACGCTGCTGCTGCAAGACGAGCAGCCGGGTCTCGAGGTGTTCCACGACGGCGAGTGGCGCCTCGTCGAGCCGCGGGACGATGCGCTCGTCGTGAACATCGGCGACATCGTGCAAGTGTGGTCGAACACGCGCTACAAGGCCGCGCTGCATCGCGGGCTCGCCTCGGCCGACGCCGACCGCTTCAGCGCGCCGTTCTTTTTCAATCCGGCCTATAGCACGGAATACGCGCCGCTACCGTCGACCGTCGACGCGCAGCATCCGCCGCGTTACCGGCCCATCCACTGGGGTGCGTTTCGCGCCCGCCGTGCCGCAGGCGACTACGCCGACCACGGCGAATACCACTCGATCAACCACTACACGCGCTGAGGAGTCACCATGGCATTCATCGATACGATCTCTGCGAGCTGGGTCACGGGCGAAGCGTTCGCCATGTATGACCGGCAGCAAAAGCACTACGGCTACGTGCCGAACTACGCCACGGTGTTCTCGCATCGCCCCGAGATCATGCGGCGCTGGGCCGAGCTGCTGGCGGCGATCAAGCGCCCCATGAGCAAGCGGCGTTTCGAGCTCGCGACGTTCGTGGCCGCACACGAGCTGCGCAGCACGCTCTGCACGCTCGCACACGGCAAGGCGCTGCTCGCGTTCTTCTCGGCCGACGACGTCGTGGCGATGGCGCGCGGCAAGATACCTGCCTCGCTCTCCGCGGCCGAGGCCGCGCTGATGCGCTTCGCTCGTGCCGTGGCGCGCGACGCTTCGGCGATCACGGCCGAAGACGTTGCGGAGCTCAAGGGCTACGGGTACTCCGATGCCGAGGTCTTCGATATCGTCGCGACGGTTGCGGGTCGCGCCTTCTTCACGAAGGTCATCGAGTCGCTCGGCGTGGCGACGGATGCGCCGCTCGAAGAGATGGACGCCGAGCTTCGCGCGGCACTGACCGTCGGCCGGCCGGTCGAGTTCGTCGAGCCCGATCGCCTCGACGACCCGGAGTTTCGCGCCGTCGGTTGACGATGCCCGTTCAAGCAGATCAGCCAGAGGAGGTGACGACATGACCGTCAAACACACAGGTGCTTGTTTCTGCGGAGCCGTGACGCTCGAGGTCTCGGGCGCTCCCGAAGCAATGGGGTACTGTCACTGCGCATCGTGCCGTTCGTGGTCGGCCGGCCCGGTCAACGCGTTCACGTTGTGGAAGCCCGACAATGTCAAGGTGACGAAGGGCCGCGAGGTCGTCGGCCGCTTCATGAAGAGCGCCAACAGCGAGCGGCAATGGTGCACGAAATGCGGTGGGCACGTGTTGACCCACCATCCCGTGTGGGGCATCACCGACGTGTATGCCGCGACGATTCCGAGCCTCGCCTTCAAGCCGGCGCTGCACGTGAACTACGCCGAGACGGTGCTGCGGATGAAGGACGGGCTGCCGAAGCTCAAGGACTTCCCGGCCGAGCTCGGTGGGTCAGGTGCGGTCCTGTCCGAGTAGTGACGACGGCCTCGCAATAATTCGGCGTCGTGAACGCGCTATGCTCCGCGCGGGCATCCTAGAGTGCCGTCCATGGCCACCATCATTCTCGAGCATCACTTCGACGGAAGATCGTTCGACATCGGCCGCTACAACGCTGCGCAGGAGCGCAACGCGCCGTGTCTAGCGATCCATGGCGTGCGGCACGTCGTGAGCTACGTAACGCCCGACGGTCAGCGCATGATTTGTGTTTTCGAGGCGCCCGATGCCGAGGCCGTGCGGCAGACGGCGCGCCAGCTCGGTTACAGCTTCGACAGCGTGTGGACGGCGACCGTCGTGGCTTGATCGGCACGTGCCGGCGTACCTGCCCGCCCAAAGAGCTGCGAGCGCCCGGACGTACTGCGAAGCCAATAGCTGCGGCCGGTTCTAAGGCTCGTTGACGGACAAGAGGCGATTCTCGACGCCGAAGATCTTGATGAGCACGGCGGCGCGCATCCACATGCCGTTGCGCTCTTGACGCCAGTACATCGCGCGCGGGTCTTGATCGACGGCCGGGTCGATCTCGCGGCCGCGTGGTAGGGGGTGCATGATGATCGCGTCGCGTTTCAGGCGCGCGAGCTCCGGCGCGCCGATGCTGAAGCGCGACAGATCGACGCTGCGCGATTCGCCGGCCGCCGTGTCCCATTCCGTCTGCATGCGCGTCACGTAGAGCGCGTCGAGGGAAGGCAGCGCCTCGTCGAGCCGCGTCGTCTCGGAGTAGGAGATGCGATGCTCGTCGAGGTGCGCTTTGACATCGGGCTGCATCGCGAACTGCTCGGGCGCGATGAACACGAGCCGCGCGCCACGGTAATTCTTCATCAGATAGCACAGCGAGCGTACGGTCCGGCCGCGCTTCAGGTCGCCCATCATGCCGATGACCTTGCCGTCGATGCCGCCATGCTCCTCGAAGCTGCGCTGCAGCGTGTAGATGTCGAGCAAGGCCTGCGTCGGATGCTGATCGCTGCCGCTGCCGGCGTTGATGACGGGCACGGGCCGCGGAATGCCGTTCATGAGCTGCGCGGCCTGCGCGGCGCGGCCCGATTCCTTCGTGCGCATGATGATGACGTCGACGTACGAGCTGAACGTGCGGATCGAGTCCTCGAAGCTCTCGCCCTTGACCTCGGACGACGTCGACGGATCGCGGATCTCGCTGGTCCGCATGCCGAGGATATGGCACGCGTTGTTGAACGACAGGAACGTCCGCGTCGAGGGCTGCGTGAAGTACAGCATCGCCCTGCGTGTCGGCAGCAAGTCGCGCAGCGCTCGGGCGCCCGTGTCGGTCTTCGCGAGCAACCGGGCGCGCGTCGCCAACGCGCAGAGCTCGTCGAGCAACGGCCGCTGGAACACGCGCGGGTCGATGACGTGAAACATCGGCGAGGCTCGCGTCGGCAGGACCAAGGTCTCGCTGAGGGCTTCGGTGGCGATAGCGGTAACCTCTTTGGTTGGAAACGGCGCGGCGTTTGCGCGAAATTGTACGCTGCAACGCGGACGTGGTGTATCGTCTTTGCGGCAGCCCGGCTCAACATTAATTACTACGGAGTCAGCCCATGCGAAGTCGCCTCCTCGTGACGTGGCTCTGCGGCTTGGGTTTTTTGCTCGCGGGGGCGGCCGATCTCGCCGCGCAAAGCACGGCGTCCTCGGCTGCCGCGGCCCAGGCCGATCCTACGGACCTCAAGCTCGCCGGCAATCGGTTTCCGCCGTTGACGTGGGCGCAGCTCACGGAGGAGCAGAAGACCATGATGCGCCACGTTCTCGATGGCCCGCGAACGGCGCCGAACGGGCCGTTCAACGTCATGCTGCGCGCCCCACTGATGGGCGACTTCGCCCAGGAGCTCGGGGCGCAGGTCCGCTTCAACTCCACGTTGCCGCCGCCGCTGCGCGAGATGGCGATCCTCATGACGGCTCGCCATTGGACGTCGCACTACGAATGGAACGCGCACAAGGCAGCCGCGCTGTCGGCAGGCCTCGACCCCGCTATCGTCGCGGCGATCGCGGCCGGCGAACGGCCGCGCTCGATGCAGCCGAACGAAGCCGCGCTGCACCGCTTCTGCTCCGAGCTGCTCGAGACGAAGCGCGTCGGCGACGACACGTTCTCCGCCATGAAGACGGCCTTCGGAGAGCAGGGCATGGCGGAGGTCATTTTCACGCTCGGCTACTACAGCATGGTGTCGATGCTGCTCAACGTCGACGAGCATCCGCTGCCTGAAGGCGTCGAGCCCGAGCTCAAACCGCTCGCGCACTGAAGCGCGCGCGATGAAGCGCCGCCTGTCTCGCCGCGAGATGCTGCGCCGCAGTGCGGTATTCGGCGCCGTGGCGGCCGTTCCTGCGAACGTGCTCGCGCAAGCCGCGCGGGCAGCACCGTACGCGCACCTGACCGCAGTCGAGGCCGCGACGCTCGAGGCGCTCGTCGCGCGGCTGATTCCGCGCGATGCGAACGGCCCGGGCGCGCTCGAGGCCGGCGCCGCGCGCTACATCGACCGAGCGCTGGGCGACGCGTTGGCGGCGCAACGACCTGCTTACGCAGCCGGCCTCGCGGCGCTCGAGTCGTACGCGCGCGTCATGGCCGGCTCATCGTTTGCGGCGCTGCCTTCCGAGCGGCAAGACGAGCTCATCGACGATCTCGAGCAGAATCGTGCGCCGGGCTTCACGCCGTCGGCGAGCACGTTCTTCGAGCTCGTGCTGGGGCACACGCTCGAAGGCACGTTCGGCGATCCGCATTACGGCGGCAACCAAGACTTCATCGGCTGGGCGCTGATCGGCTATCCGGGTCTGCGCCTCGCCGTAACGGCCGAGCAGCAGCGCATGAACGCGGAGCTCGAGCCGCTGCAAACCTCGGCCTACGATCACACGCAGTTCGACGAGCATCGGGCGGCGGGCGAACGCGATGGCGACTAGGCTCGACGCGGCCGACGTCGTCGTCGTCGGCCTCGGCGGCGTGGGCGGCGTCGCCGTCGAGCCGCTTGCGGCTGCCGGCTTGAATGTCGTCGGCCTCGAGGCCGGCACGCGTCTTTCGGCGCGCGACTTCGCGCCCGACGAGCTGCGCAACAATTTTCGCGGCTGGCCGCATGCGGCGCAGAAGTGCAATCGCGAGATTCCGGTCCACCGGCCAAGTGCTGCGGCGCCCGACAATCCGCGCTCGGCCGTCCACGTGATGATGAACGGCGTCGGCGGGACGACGCTGCACTACTGGGCGCAGAGCTGGCGCCTGAATCCGTGGGACTTCAAGGTCGTCAGCGAGACGACGCGCCGCTACGGCTCGGGCCGCCTCCCGAAGGGCTCGACGGTCGAGGACTGGCCGTTCGGCCTCGAGGAGCTCGAGCCGTACTACGACAAGGTCGAGCGCGCGATCGGCGTCTCGGGCCAAGCCGGCAACGTCAAGGGCGTCGTCGATCCGCGCGGCAACATCTTCGAAGGTCCGCGCGAGCGCGCGTATCCGATGCCGCCGCTGCGCGGCACCGAATTCACGGACCTCATGGCGAGCGCTGCGCAGCGGCTCGGCTGGCATCCGTTTCCGGGACCGGCCGCCGTCAACTCGGAGGTCTACGACGGCCGCAGCGCGTGTCTCTATCACGGCTTTTGCAACCGCGGCGGTTGTCACGTCTCGGCGAAGAATTCGACAGCCGTATCGACGATCCCGCGCGCCGAGCGCACGGGCAAGCTCACGATCGTCACGGACGCGCATGTCACACGCGTCGACGTTGACGCTGATGGGCGCGCGGCAGGCGTCCAGTACTTGAAGGGCGGCGAGACCTACATTCAGCCGGCCGCCGTCGTGCTGCTCGCGGGTTATACCTACGAGAACGTGCGTCTGCTGTTGCTGTCGACGTCGGCCGCGTATTCGCGCGGGCTCGCGAACAACGGCGGCCAAGTCGGGCGGCATTACTTCACGCACAACCAAGCCGGCGGCGTGCTCGCGCTGTTCCCGCACAAGCTGAACCGCTGGTACGGCTTGCCGGCGCAAGGCGTCGCCGTCGACGACTTTGCCGACGATAACTTCGATCACGCCGGCCTCGACTTCATCGGCGGCGGCAATCTTTGGGTGTACTCCGACCAGCGGCCGATCGCGGCCGCCGGTATGCCGACGTTCGGCCGCGCGCCGCGCTGGGGCTCGCGCTGGAAGCAATTCGTCATGGAGAACGTCGACCGCTGGGTCAACTCGTACCTGCAGAAGACGACGTTGCCTTACGAGGACAACGTTCTCGACTTGCATCCGACGGTCAAAGATCCGCTTGGCGATCCCGTCATCCGCATCACGGCCGATCACAAGGACAACGAGAAGCGTGTCGCGGCCTTCGTCCAGGACAAGATGGAGCAGTGGTTTCTCGAAGCCGGCGCCGCTGCGACGCAGCGGCAGCCGTTCGGGACGATGGGCGTCTCGACGCACGCCTACGGGGGCACGCGCATGGGCGACAACCCCGAGACGAATGTCGTCGACCGCTGGGGTTTCTGCCACGAGGTGCCGAACCTAGGCGTGCTAGGTGCGTCGGTCATGGGCACGAGCGGCGCACACAATCCGACGCTGACGGCACAAGCCCTCGCGTGGCGCACGGCGGAGCGCCTCGTCGCCGAGTGGCGCTCGATCGCAGGGTAGTCGCTGCGGCGTCATGCGAGCGACGGATGTGTCAAAGCGGTGGGCTGGGCTAATCGGCTCGTGCAGTTGCGGTGCCGTACGCCTGACGGCGGAAGCCGACGCTCGCCGCATCGTTAACTGTCACTGCAATATGTGTCGGCGGATGAACGGCTCGGCGTTCTCTACGTACGTCGTCATTCCTCGCAAGGCGCTTTCAGTCGTTGGCGATGAGCACATCGCGACGTATGAAGTCGGCGCCGGAGCTCGAAAGCATTATTGCTCGCAGGGCGGGACGCCGCTGTTCAACCTCGTAAGCCGTTATTCCGGCGCATGCATGATTTACCTCGGTGCAGTCGAGCCGCTGCCAGCCGGTGTACCGTCACTGAACGTATATTGCGAAAGCATGTTGACTTGGGTCGAGCGCGTCGGATCGATAGAGAAGCTCCCAACAGGGGCCGATGGAAAGTAAACCGACGTGCTGCTTGATCGGCTCGCCCCGTTTCGGTGACGCTTAGCGGATGCTTACGCCTGTCGAGATGCAACGCCCGCTGCCCATGACGCTGCATGGGGGCGCAGCGTCGACGACGACGGAAGTCTGGGCGATGCTGTCGGCGTGTTGCGCGGGCGACGTCGCTCGAGCGCGGGAGCTCGTGGCGCAGCGTCCCGAGCTCGCGACCTGCCAGTACAACTACACGCCGCCGCTGCATTTTGCCGTGCGCGAAGGGCACCTCGAGCTCGTGGGCGTGCTCGTCGACTGCGGCGCCTACGACCCCGGCTACAAGAGCTATCCGTTCGGCGACACGTTACCGACGATCGCGCGCGACCGCGGGCTCGACGAAATTGCGGCCATTCTCGAGAGCGCGCTCGCGCGTGGGCTCGCCCACAAGTGGATCGAGACGGGTGAGATCGACTACGAGCAGGACGCCGACCAGCTGCGCTTCGACCGCGCGGTTCACGACGGCAAGCGCAAGGACGTCGAGCGGCTGCTCGCTGCGCGTCCCGAGCTCGCGCGCAACGAGCTGTCGTCGTGGGCCGAGGGCGTGCTCATGATGCCGGCGAAGAAGCGCGACCGGCCGATGCTCGAGCTGCTGCTGAAGCACGGCGCGAAAGTACCGAAGATGTCGAAGTGGGGCCGCTTCTACTACTTCAAGCATGACGACGTCGCCGCGTTGTTGCTGGCACACGGCATGAGCGGACGGCACCGCACGTGGCACGCCGTCACGCTGCTGCACGACATGGCGCAGAGCGGCGACGTCGCGAAAGCGCGGCTGCTGCTCGACAACGGCGCCGAGATCGATGTCATCGAGGACGAATACCGCTCGACGCCGCTCGGGCTTGCGGCGCGCTGGGGGCGCCGCCCGCTCGTCGAGCTCCTGCTCCAGCGCGGCGCGAACCCGAATGCGGCTGGCGCGCCTTGGAGCGCGCCGCTCGCGTGGGCGCGCCGCAAAGGGCATGCCGAAATCGAGCGGATGCTCGTCGCGGCCGGCGCCGCATGACGCGCTCGGAGGTTTCCGGGCGGCCGAGCATTGAGCTGCGTTCCGTGAGGCGCGCCTTCGGCCTGCATGTGGCGGTTCGCGACGTCGATCTGCTCGTGTGGCCGCGTGAATTTCTCGTCATCCTCGGCGAGTCGGGCTCGGGCAAGACGACGCTGCTCAAGATGATAAACCGCCTGCAGCAGCAGGACTCCGGTGACGTGCTCATCGAGGGGCAATCGACGGGGGCCGTCGTCGAGCACGAGCTGCGTCGGCGCATCGGTTACGTTTTTCAGCGCGTGGGCCTGTTCCCGCACATGACGGTCGCCGAAAACATCGCCGTTACCCCGCAGCTGCTCGGCTGGAACGAGCAAGCCATCCGCGCGCGCGTGGCTGAGCTCCTCGCGCTGGTCAATCTGCCTTCGGAGATGGCGTCGCGAATGCCCGCGGCGTTGTCAGGCGGACAGCGTCAACGCGTCGGCGTCGCCCGCGCGCTCGCCGCGCGCCCCGGCATCATGCTCATGGACGAGCCGTTCGGTGCGCTCGATGCCGTCACTCGCGACACGCTCGGTGCCGAGTACCGGCTGGTGCACGAGCGCATGGGCCTCTCGACCGTCATGGTCACGCATGACGTCCTCGAGGCCTTGTTGCTCGCGGACCGGCTTGTCGTCATGCGCGAGGGCGCCATCGTCGCGAGCGGCACGCCGCACGAAATGATGAACGAGCGAAGCGAGGCCGAGGTTCGCAAGCTCATGGACATGCCTCGCCGGCAGATGAATCGCGTCGCGGCGATGCTCGACGCCCAGCGTACGTGAACGAGCGGCTCGCGAACGCCTGGGCCTTGCTTCCCGGCTATCTCAGCGAGCACGTCCTGCTCAGCGCGTCGGCCATGGCATTAGGGTTGCTCGTGAGCCTCGTGCTCGTCGTCGCAGCCTATCGCAGCGAACGCGTACGCTGGCCCGTGCTCGCCTTCGCGAGCCTGATTCAGACCGTGCCTAGCCTTGCGTTGCTCGCGCTCTTCTATCCGTTGCTGCTGGCCTTGTCCGGCCTCGCCGAGAATTTGTTCGGCATCGGGTTCTCGGCGCTGGGCTTCTTGCCGTCGCTGCTGGCGCTCGCTCTGTACTCGATGCTTCCGGTAATCCGCAACGGCGTGACGGGCATCCTCAACATCGACGCGGCGGTTATCGAGGCGGCGCGCGGCGTTGGCATGACCGACTGGCAGCGGCTCTGGCGTGTCGAGCTGCCGCTCGCGACGCCGCTCATCATGGCAGGCATCCGGACCGCGGCGGTCTGGGTCATCGGCGCGGCGACGTTGTCGACGCCCGTCGGTCAGGTCAGCCTCGGCAACTACATCTTCTCCGGCCTGCAGGTCCAGGACTGGGTGCTGGTCTTGTTCGGCTGCGTCGCGGCGGCCGCGCTCGCTCTGGTCGTCGACCAGCTACTCGCGGCGATCGAGGTGGGCATGGCACGCCGCAGTCGTCGGCGCGTCGCAGCCGGCGTCCTCGTCCTCGCCGTCGGGATTGCCGCTGCGGCGTTGCCGACGGGCCAGCGCGCCGCGGCTTCGTACGTCGTCGGTGCCAAGAGCTTCTCGGAGCAGTTCATTCTCGCCGAGCTCATGTCCGCGCGGATCGCTGCAAGCGGAGGATCGGCCGTGCAGCGGACCGGCCTCGGCTCGGCCGTGGTGTTCGGCGCGCTCGCGAGCAGCGACATCGACGTCTATGTCGACTACAGCGGGACTATCTGGGCCAACGCGATGCGGCGCACGGACGTTCCGCGCCGCGAGCCGATGCTCGCGCAGATCAGCGAATGGCTCAAAGAAGAGCACGATATCGTCATGCTCGGCGCGTTGGGCTTCGAGAACGCTTACGGTCTCGCGATGCGGCGGGATCATGCGGAGCGGCTCGGCATCGCGACGATCGGCGATCTGGCGGCACACGCGCCCACGCTAGCGATCGGCGGTGATTTCGAGTTCTTCGTGCGGCCCGAATGGGAAGCGTTGCGTGCCGCCTACGGGCTCGAGTTTGCGAGCCGCCGTCAGTTCGAATCGACCTTCATGTATCAGGCCGTCGCGGATGGCGAAGTCGACGTGATCTCCGCGTTCACGAGCGACGGCCGAATCGCGGCGAACGATCTGCTCGTGCTCGCCGATCCTGCCGGCGCGATCCTGCCGTACGACGCAATCGTGCTCGTCGCGCCCGATCGGGCCGAGGATGTCGTGCTGCGCCGAGCGCTGGAGCCGCTGGTCGGCGCAATCCCACTGGCGCTGATGCAGGAGGCGAACCACCGCGTCGATCGCGATCGTGACAAGGACACGCCGGCCGCATCTGCGCGCTGGCTCGAAGAGCAAATAGCGGCACGCGGCGAGTGACGGCGATGCGATCCTTCAAGGATGCGCTCGCCGCCAATTCCGCGTTGCTGCTCGGCATGGCGTTGCTCACGTTGGGCGCAGGGCTACAGGCCACGCTGCTCGGCGTACGTGCGACGCTCGAGGGCCTGTCGACGTTCGTGACGGGCGCCGTCATGGCTGCTTACTACGTCGGCTTCGTCATCGGCTCCATCGCGGCGCCCGCGCTCGTGAAACGCGTCGGGCATATTCGTGTGTTCGCCGCGCTGACGGCCACGGCTGCGGCAACGATCCTCGTGCAGGGCGTATTCGTCGGCGCTTTGGAGTGGGGCGTGCTGCGCGCGTTCTCGGGCGTGTGCTTCGCCGGCATCTATGTCGTCGCGGAGAGCTGGCTCAACGATCGCGCGGAGCAACGCTCGCGAGGCGTGCTGCTTGCGACGTACATGGTCGTCATCTACATCGGGCTCGGTGCCGGCCAGCTCTTGTTGAACCTTGCCGATCCCAGGAGCTACGAGCTGTTCATTCTGGTCGGCGTTTTGATTTCGCTTGCCGTGGTGCCCATCGCGCTGACGGCGCAGCGCGCGCCGGAGTTTGCGTTGCCGCGCCGCGTGAGCTTTCGCGAGCTGCTCGCGATCTCGCCTCTCGGCGCGGTCGGCGCGGTCTTCTCGGGCGCGACCGCAGGCACGTTGTTCTCGCTGGGGCCCGTCTACGCGGCGAGCAGCGCCCTAGACACGGCCGCGGTGGCTGCGTTCATGGCCAGCAGCATTCTGCCGGCCGTCGTTCTGCAACTGCCGCTTGGGCGGCTGTCGGATCGCGTCGATCGGCGCAACGTCTTGATCGCGATCTCGCTTTCGGCGGCCGTCGCGGCTGCCGCAGCCGGCCGGCTCGGCGCCGCCTCGCCGGTATTCTTCATGGCCGTTGCCGCGTACGGCGGCTTGTCGCTGACGACGTACGCGGTATGTCTCGCGCACGTCAACGATCACCTGCATCCGGCGCAGATGGTGGCGGCAAGCGCGACCGTGCTGCTCGCGAACGGCATCGGTTCCGCCGTTGGCCCCGTCATCGTGTCCGCCGCGATGGAGCTCGCCGGCCCCGACGCATTTTTCGCGAGCATCATCGTGCTGCACGGGGCGTTCGCGCTCTACGCGGCTTGGCGCAAGCACAAGACAGACTCCGTCCCGGCGCCGGAAAAAGCGCGGTTCGTCAGCGCGTCGCCTCAGGCGGCGCCGACGGGTCGGCTTGGCGCGCCCGAGGCGAAACCCGTGGACACCACGCCGAAGCAATGAGCCGCTAATGACGTTCGGCGGAAGCGCGATCTGACAGCTCAGCCTGCTCGCGTGCCTGCGAGTTTCGGCCTACCATCAGGTCGGCGCACACTGCAAAAGAAGGACGTACCATGAAAGGTCTCGCTCGCCTCTTCACTGCCGCCCTTGGAATCGTGACTGTCGCCGTTCCCGCGATTTCGACGAGCGACGTCGATCGCAGCGCCGTCGACTTCGTTGCGCCCGCCGACATCAAGTTCGTGCGCAATCAGGCCGGCACTAACGAGCAGGCGGTCCTGTTCGGCGATCCGACGAAGCCCGGACCGTATGTGATCCAGCTGCGTTGGCTGCCCGGCAACATGAGCCGCCCGCATTTCCACTCGACGGACCGGTTCTTCGTCGTGCTCGAAGGCACGTGGTGGCTCGGCACCGGAACGAAGTTCGATCCCGACAGCACCGTGGCCGTGAAACCCGGCACGTACGTCTTTCACAAAGCGGGCGGCATCCATTACGACGGCGCCAAGGACGAGCCCGCGTTGATCCAGGTCTGGGGCATGGGCCCCATGACGACTACGCAGGCAGAAGAACGATGAAGCAACTGTTCCTCGGCCTGATGGCGGCTGCATCCGGCGCGCCCGTCGCGCACGCGCACCACTCGACGGCGCTCGTCTACGACCGTGGCGGCGCGCTCATAGAAGCGGAAGGCGTCATCACGGAAGTCGCGTGGGTGAACCCGCACGTGCGCTTCGAGATGCGCGGGGCCGGTGCGGACGGCGTCGAGCGGCTTTGGGAGATCGAGTCGAACTCCGTGAGCATCGTGAGCCGCTTCGGCCTGACGGCCGAGCTCGTCGCCGCCGGGACGCGCGTCAAGGTTGCCGGCAACGGCGGCCGGCAGGCCGACAACGTGCTGTGGCTCACGAACATGCTGCTGCCGAGCGGCGACGAGATCCTGTTCGGCGCGGGCGTTCGACCGCGCTGGTCGCAGCAAACGATCGGCTCCGACATTCGCAGCGCCGTGGCGGCCGACACGCAGGGCCTTGGCCTGTTCCGCGTGTGGACGAACGTGACGAGCCCGCCGGCGTTCTGGGGAGCGGCGCCGCCGCTGACGGCAAGCGCCGCAGCCGTGCGGGCGGCGTTCAATCCTCTGACGGACGATCCGACGCAGAACTGCGCGCCCAAGGGCATGCCGTACGTCATGGAGCAGCCGTATCCGATCGAGCTCGTCAAGGATGGCGACGACATCCTGCTGCGCATGGAAGAGTACGACACTGTCCGGCGCATCGAAATGTCGAGCGCAGCGCCGCGCAACACCTCTGCGACGCTGCTTGGCGACTCGTCCGGCCGGTGGGATGGCGAGACTCTCGCCGTGACGACGACGAACCTCGGCTACCGTTGGTTCAACGGCACCGGAATTCCACTGGGGCCGGGCGCAACGCTCGAGGAGCGCTTCACGCTGAACGACGACGGCAGCCGGCTCGACTACACGATGGTGGTTACGGATCCCGCGACGTTTACGGCACCCGTGACGCTGCGCAAGGCCTGGGAGTGGCGTCCCGGCGAGCAGGTGCGGCCGTACGAGTGCCGACGATGAGTGCCGGCCGGCTTCACGCCGGTCGGCCGTCGCTGGCCAAGTCGGCGAGGATCTGTCCGTCGTAACGATGCATCACGAGCGCGGCAACGAACGACAGCGCGGCACAGCCGATCATGTAGAACGCCGCAGTGGCGGGGACGCCGGTATTACGCGCCAACAATGCCGCGACGACGGGCGCGAGCCCGCTGAAGAACGTGAAGGCGAGGTTGAACGACAGCGCGACGCCCGAGAAGCGGATCCGCGTCGGGAAGAGATCGGCGGCGATCGCGATCACGGTGCCGGCGCAGATCGCGCCGACGACTCCCACGATCGCGAACAGCGCGAGCAAGCTCACGCTGTGTTCCTGAGCGGCGCGAAAGAACGGCCACGCGAGCAGGATCAATAGCGCCGTCCCCGTCAGCGCGAGCGCTTTGCGCGAGACGCGATCGCTGAGCCACGCGAAGGACAAGAGCCCGAACGACATGATGATCAGCGCGACGTTCTGCGCTTCGATCGCGCGCACGGCCTCGTAGCCCATCGTCTGCGGCAGAAAAGCCGGCATTGCGAACAGCAGACCGTTGAAGCCGGCCGTCACGGCGAGGATCGCAACGCCGACGATGACCGCGACCGGGTACTTGCGAATGACCTCCGCGAGCGGCACTGCCGAGGCGCCGGCGACGGCGCGGATACGCGCGAACTCGCGGCTCTCTTCGAGCTTGAGGCGCAGCACGAAGCTGACGAGTCCGAGCGCGCCGCCGACCAAAAAGCCGATGCGCCAACCCCAGTCCTGGATCTGCTCGACGGTCAGCGTCTCATGCACGACGAGATTCAGAAGCGCCGCGAGCGCAACGCCCGTGTTGACGCAGAAGAATACGACGCCGACCGAGAAACCCGAGCGGCGCGGCGCAGTCTCGACGACGTACGCGATCGCGCCCGGCAGCTCCCCGCCCAAGCAGAAGCCCTGCACGATGCGCAGCAGCACGAGCAATATCGACGCCCCGATGCCCCACTGCGCGTAGGTCGGTAGCAGCCCGATCCCGGCCGTCGCTGCCGACATCGCGAGAATCGTGATGATGAGCACGCGGCGCCGGCCGAGGCGATCGCCGATGTGGCTGAAGAAGATGCCGCCGAGCGGCCGCGCGAAGTAACCGACGGCGAACACGCTGAACGAGACGATCAGCGACACCATCTCGTCGTCGTTCGGGAAGAAATTCAGCCCGATGTATCTCGCGAACTGGCTGTAGACGACGAAGTCGTAGAACTCGAGCGCGCCGCCCAGGCTCGCGAGCAAAATCAGGCGCCAGTCCGCGCGCGACAGCGCTGCCGGCTGCTGCATCGAGATTTCCTCCCACCGATAGGCCGGGGCAGTATCGGCGGCGCGATTGCCGCGCGCAATCGCGGCGCGGTAGAGTCGCCGGAGACCACGAGGAGATTTCGCTAATGAAGATTGTAAGCACGCTGCCGTCAGCGACGGTGCTCGCGCTGCTGCTCGCGGCCTGTGAGCCCACTAACCAAGAGGGCGCGAACGCGCCACAACCCCTTCATCGGGCGGCGCGGCAGCCGTGCAGAAGCTTGCGCCCTTGCCGGGCAAGGTGAACGTGCCGCCCGCATTGACCGACGTGACGACGGTGCGGCTCGCGACGACGGCCGGCGAGGTCGTCATCGAGGTGTACCCGCAGGCCGCGCCTAATGCGGCGAAGCGGTTCGTCGAGCTCGTGCGCTCGGGCTTCTACGACGAAACGCCCGTATCGCGAGTCGTGCCGGGCTTCGTCGCGCAGTTCGGTATCAACTGGCGCGATCCGCACAAAGCGTGGGACGACCGGCCGTTCAACGACGACCCGAGCTTGTTCGCGCTCGATCGCGGCACGCTGGCGTTCGCGAAAGCGGGGCCGAATACGAATGCGACGCAAGTGTTCATCAACTATCGCGAGAACAATCGTCTCGCGGACCCGGAGTTCAACTTCTCGGCGTTCGGCAAAGTCATCGAGGGCATGGACATCGTCGACAAGTTCGTGCAGGTCGGCGACCCCAGCGGCGGGCTCGATCAGGCCCGGCTTTGGGCCGATGGCGGTGCGTACCTCGAGTCGCTGCCCATCAAGCCGACGATGATCGAGAAGGCCACCGTCGAGGAGTAGCGGCGTTTCGTTCGACGGATAACCCGCGAACACGGGTCACCGACGCGAGTCGATGACCTCGATGTCGATGCGGCGAAACTCGACGGCGCTCGTTTCGCTCTGTATGCCGACGTAGCCAGCGACGTCGGAGAGGCCCGACGCCCTCGTCAGTGGCGCGCCGTTGAGCTCCACCGTGAGCTCCGTGCCCGCGACTTCGATCTCGAGCAGCTGCCACTCGCCGGTTCCCGTGAACGCCGCTCGAACGGCGTCTCGGTCGAGCGTCGTTTCGCCAGGCGGCATCCCGTGGCGAAACAGGCCGCCGACGGGCGGCAGCTGACTACCGGCGAGCGGATTCAGCAGCTGAACCTGATAGCTGCGATTGGGCCAGCCGCGCGCGAAAGCGCCGTCGGGCAGGGCGCGGAAGAACACGCCGCTGTCGGCGTTGTCGGTCAGGAACCTGAGCTCGACGCGCAGCCGAAAATCGCGCACGAGCCCCGGAAAGCGCAGCCAACCTTCCGGCCCGTCGGCGCGCAGCACGCCGCCTTCGATCGTGAACGCGCCGCCGTTCTCGATCGTCGCTTGGCCGAGCGTGCCGTCGAACAGCGGCGTGAATCCCGGTGGAGCTTGCGCAGTGGTGCACGCGGCCGCCGCGAGCAACAGTACGGCGAGGGAACATGTCGGCGAAGCCGGCGGAGTCATTTCGTCAGCGACTCGAAGCGAGTGAGGGCGACGTATAAGCTACCTGACTTCACAGCAGAGTGGGGCGGCCAATGAAATCTCACGGCATGAGGCTCGTTGCTTGGCTCGGCGTCGCGATGGCCTGCGGATCGACGGCCGCGCTGCAAGCGCAACGGTCGAACGGCCCGCTGACGATCGCAAGCCAGGGCAGCTTCTTCGTCGGCGGCGAGAAGAAGGAACTGCCGCGGCCGCCTGCCGGGACACCCGGTGCCGCGTTCGGCGGCGGCGAGATCATGGTTCACCAGATGTACGTGCAGTATCAGCTCCCCGTGCGCGGCGAGCGGCACGTGCCCGTCGTCATGGTTCACGGCTGCTGCTTGAGCAGCAAGACGTGGGAGACGACGCCGGACGGACGCATGGGGTGGGACGAGTATTTCCTGCGGCAGGACCGCGGCGTCTATCTCGCGGACCAAGTGTCGCGCGCGCGATCGGGTTTCGATTCGACGGTGATCGCGGCTGTGAAGAGCGGGGCGCAACCGCCGTCGGCGCTGCCCGACGTGCTCGCGGCGAGCCATCAGGTCGCGTGGACGGTGTTCCGGTTCGGACCGCGCTTCGGCGAAGCGTTTCCGGGCGGCCAATTCCCCATCGAGGCCGTCGACGAGCTCTACAAGCAGATGATCCCCGACCTGAACGCGCTGTTGCCGACGCCGAATCCCACCTGGACGAACCTCTCCGCGCTCGCGAAGCAGCTCGACGGTGCGGTGCTGATGGGGCACTCCGAGAGCGGCTTCTTCCCCGAGCAGGCCGCATTGATCGACGCATCGGGCATCCGCGGCATGATCTCGATCGAGCAGCCGTGCCCCGAGCTCAACGAAGCGGAAATCGCGAAGCTCGCGCCGATTCCGACGCTGATGGTATTCGGCGACTATCTCGACGCCGTGCCGGGCTCGTTCGTGAACTGGCAAACTTCGGCCGATTCATGCCAAACGTTCGTCGACAAGGTGAATGCTTCCGGCGGCGACGCCACGATGATGCACTTGCCCAAGCTCGGGATCCGCGGCAACAGCCACATGCTGATGCAGGACAAGAACAGCGACGAGATTGCCGCGCTCGTCATCGACTGGATCGACGAGCACGTCGAGCGTTGAGAGCCGCGCCTCAGATGCCGACGAACGGAAATTCGACCTCGGGCTTCAGACCGCTGACGATGCGCGCGACGCTCTTGCCGGAGCCGCAGGCGTGCGTCCAGCCGAGCGTGCCATGGCCCGTGTTCAGATACAGGTTCGGCAGCTTCGAGCGGCCGACGATCGGCACGTTCGACGGCGTGGCCGGGCGCAGACCCGTCCAGAACTGCGCTCGCTCGGCGTCGCCGGCGCCGGGGAATAGCTCCTCGGTGCGCCGCACGATCGCCTCGCAGCGCACGCGGTTCAAGTCGCGGTCGTAGCCGTTGAGCTCCGCGGTGCCCGCGATGCGCAGCTTGTCGCCGAGCCGCGAGAACACGATCTTGTGCTCGTCGTCGGTCAGCGAGACTTGGAATGCGCGCGCCGCGTCGCGCACGGGCATCGTCACCGAGTAGCCTTTCGCGGGATAGATCGGCAGCCTGATTCCGAGCGGCCGCACGTAGAGCGGGCTCCAGCTCCCCATCGCGAGCACGTAAGCGTCAGCCTGCAGGAATTGAAAGCGGCCTTCGGCGTCGGTCGCTTCGACGTGGTCGAGCTTGCCTGCCGCGGCACGCAGAGCCGTGACGGTGTGGCTCATGAGGAACCGCACGCCGTCCGCTTGGCAGTGCTCGACGAGCTCGCGGGCGAAGCGGTTGGCGTCGCCCGACTCGTCTTGCGCCGTGTACGTCGCGCCCGCGAGCTTCGGTGCGACGTGGCGCAGCGCCGGTTCGATCGCCAGGGCTTCGTCCACCGTGATCAAGCGCCGGTCGCAGCCCAAGGCGCGCATTTGCGCGGCCGGCTCTTCGGCAGCCGCGAGCTCCGCAGCGCTCGTGTAGAAGTGCAGGATGCCTTGCGTGCGCTGGTCGTAATCGATACCGATGTCGCGGCGCAGCTGCTGCAGCATCTCGCGGCTGTACGTGCCGAGCCGCACGATGCTCTCGATGTTGCGGCGCGTGCGCGCGGGCGTGCATTCTCGCAAGAACGCGAGCGTCCACAGCCATTGACGCAGGTCGGCGCGCACGCGAAACAGCAACGGCGCGTCTTCCTTCGTCATCCACTTGAGCACTTTCAGCGGCGCACTGGGGTTCGCCCATGGCTCCGCGTGGCTCACGGAAATCTGCCCGCCGTTCGCGAAGCTCGTCTCGGCGGCCGGCGTCGCCTGGCGGTCGACGACCGTGACGTCGTGGCCCTGCTGGCGCAGGAAGTACGCGGAGGTGACTCCGAGCAGGCCGGCACCGAGGACCATCACGTTCACCGCGACGACTCCTTGAAGCGCTAGACGTTGAACCTGAAATGAATCACGTCGCCTTCCTGCACGACATAGGTCTTGCCCTCGAGCCGTAGCTCGCCGGCCTCGCGCGCCCCTTGCTCGCCGCGGCGCGCGATGTATTGGTCGTAGCCGATGACCTCGGCGCGAATGAACCCGCGCTCGAAGTCCGTGTGGATCGCGCCCGCGGCTTGCGGCGCCGTCGCGTCGCGCTTCACGGTCCAGGCGCGCACTTCTTTCGGGCCCGCGGTGTAGAAGGTCTTGAGCCCCAGCAGCTTGTAAGCCGAACGAATCACGCGGTTCAAGCCGGGCTCCGCTAGCCCCAGGCTCGCGAGGAACTCGGCGCGCTCGCCGGGCGGCAGCTGCGCGAGCTCGGCCTCGATGGCCGCCGAGATGACGACGAGCTCTGCGCCTTGCTCGGCCGCGAGCTTGCGGACCGCCGCGACGAGCGGATTGTCCTCGGGCGAATCTTCGGCGACGTTCGCTATGTACATGACGGGCTTCGCCGTGATCAGGTGCAGGTCGTTCAGCACATCGACCTCGTTCTCGCCGAGCCGGACGGTGCGCACGGGTTTGCCGTTCTCGAGCGCGGCGAGCAGCTTCTGCAGCGCGTCGCGGCGCGCGACGGCGGCTTTCTCGTTCGTCTTCGCGGCGCGCTCGGCGCGCTGATAGACCTTCTGCACGGTTTCGAGGTCCGCGAGCATGAGCTCGGTGTCGATGATCTCGATGTCGTGCAGCGGATTCACCTTGCCCGCGACGTGCACGATGTCGTCGTTCTCGAAGCAGCGCACGAGATGCGCGATGGCGTGCGTCTCGCGAATGTGCGCGAGGAACTGGTTGCCGAGCCCTTGGCCTTGCGACGCGCCTTCGACGAGACCCGCTATGTCTACGAACTCGACGACGGTCGGGATGACCTTCTCAGGCTTCACGATCTCGGCCAGCGCGTCGAGCTTCGGGTCCGGCACGGTGACGACGCCGACGTTCGGGTCGATCGTGCAGAACGGATAGTTCTCGGCGGGGATCTCCGACGCCGTGAGCGCGTTGAACAGCGTCGACTTGCCGACGTTCGGCAATCCGACGATGCCGCACTTGATGCCCATGTCTATTCGTTCTCCGGTTTGCGCGTGTGTAAGCGATTCTTGGCGCGCTCGGCGCCTTGCTCGAGCATGACGGGCACGAGCGCGGCCGCTTCCTCGAGCTTTGCGCGCAGCGCGGCTTCCTCGCTACCGGCCGCGCGCTTCAGCACGTGGTCGATGACGTCCTTGCGGCCGCCGGCTTGCTCTTGGTCGCGCGGATGACCGATGCCGAAGCGCAAGCGCCAGAACGCGGTGCCGATGTGCTCGATGACGCTGCTCACGCCGTTGTGGCCGGCGCTGCCGCCGTCGAATCTGAGCTGGGCGCGGCCTGCGGCTAAGTCGAGCTCGTCGTAGGCGACGAGCACGTGCTCGGTCGGAAGCTTGTAGTAGTTGACGGCCGCGCCGACGGACTGGCCGCTCAGGTTCATGTAGGTCGTCGGCTTCAGCAAGCGAATACGGTGCCCTGCGATCGCGATCTCGGCGGTTTCGCCGTGCAGCTTACGCTCGCGCGAGAACGCGCCGCGATGCTCGCGCGCGAGCAAGTCGACGAACCAGAAGCCGGCGTTGTGACGCGTCGCTTCGTATTCGGGCCCCGGGTTTCCGAGGCCGACGATCAAGTCGATTGGCGTTCCCATGTTCGGTGGTCGTCGAGCTCGGTTCGAATGATTGCACAAACTGAAAAGCCGCCTTGCGGCGGCCTTTCGTGTGTCGGCGAGAAAAAAGAGCCGGCTGCTCTTACTTCTTGCCTTCGGGTTTGCCGCCCTTCGCCTCGGGCTTGGCGCCGCCCTTGGCTTCGCCCTTCGCGGCGTCGCCGCCGGCGGCCGCCGCTTCGCCTTCCTTGCCAGGCTCGACCTGCGCCGTCGCGGGCACTTCGCCTGCGGGCGTCTCGGTCTCGACGGGGATGTCGATCTCCTCGGCGCGCGGCGGGTTGACCGCGACGACGGGATGGTCGTGGCCTCCGGCGAGCGCGACGAGCGTAACGCCCTCGGGCAGCTTGATATCCGAGAGGTGGTAGAGCTGGTTGAGCTCGAGGTTCGTGACGTCGAGCTCGAGGTACTCGGGCAAGTAGCGCGGCAAGCAGCGCACTTCGACGTCGGTCAGCAAGTGATCGACGACGCCGCCTTGGTCCTTGACGCCCTTGGCCTCGAGCTCGCCGAGGAAGTGAATCGGGACGGTCAGCGTGAGCTCGACGTCTTCGCGGACGCGTTGGAAGTCGAGGTGCATGATCAGCGGCCGCGCCGGATGACGCTCGACGCCTTTGACGACGACCTGTTGCGACTTCGCGCCGATCTTGAGCGTCAAGATGCTCGTATAGAACGCTTCGCGGCTCATCTGATGACTGAGCGTGTTGTGATCGAGGACGAGCGCTTCGGGCGCTTCACCGCCGCCGTACATGATGGCAGGGACTTTGCCGGCCTTGCGCAGGCGGCGGCTATCGGTGCGGCCGAGCTGCGGGCGTGGCTCGCCGGCCAATTCGAGTGCGGCTTTCGCGGCTTTCGCGGCTTTCACGGGTGGGGTACCTCCAGGAAGCCGCGCATCTTAGCAGGCGGCCCGAGGCCCGGCTAGTCGAGATAGAGCGAGCTGACCGAGTCCGACTCGTTGATTCTGCGCAGGGTTTCGGCCAGCAGCTCGGCCACCGACAGCTGCCGGATCCGTGGACAGGCCCGGGCGGCCTCGTTCAAGGGGATCGTGTCCGTGACCACGATCTCGTCGAGCGCCGACGCCTTTATCCGCTCCACGGCAGGCCCGGACAGCACGGGGTGGGTGATGTAGGCCACCACGCGGACGGCCCCGCGCTGCTTCAATACTTCGGCCGCCTGGCACAGCGTGCCGGCCGTGTCGACCATGTCGTCGATCAGGACGCAGGTATGGCCGGAGACCTCGCCGATGACGTTCATGACTTCGGCCTGGTTCGGCTGCGGGCGGCGTTTGTCGATGATCGCGAGACCCGCGTCGTCGAGTCGTTTGGCCAACGCTCGCGCGCGCTCGACGCCGCCGACGTCGGGTGATACGACGACCATGTTCTTGTACTTCTGCTTCCAGGCGTCGCCGAGCAGCACCGGCGAGGCGTAGACGTTGTCGACGGGAATGTCGAAAAACCCCGTGATCTGGTCGGCGTGGACGTCGACGAATAGCACACGGTCGATGCCGGCCGTCGCGATGAGATTCGCAACGAGCTTCGCCGTGATCGGAACGCGCGCCGCGCGCCGCCGCCGGTCCTGCCGGCCGTAGCCGAAGTACGGGATCACGGCCGTCACGCGCGCGGCCGAAGCGCGCTGGCACGCGTCGGCCATGATCAGGAGCTCCATGAGGTTCTCGTTCACGGGCGGGCACGTCGGCTGCACGATGAAGACGTCGCGGCCGCGCACGTTCTCCATGATCTCGACGCTGATCTCACCGTCGCTGAACCGGCTGACGGTGATGCGGCCGAGCGATAGGCCCAAGTGAAATGCGATGTCGCGTGCGAGCGCGGGGTGAGCGCGCCCGGAAAAAACGGTCGTCGAGATCGGGTCCAACGGCGCGGCTCCTCGGTATCGTTCTCGTTATCGTTGTCGGGCTCGATTGGCTGGGGCGGTAGGGATCGAACCTACGTATGACGGGATCAAAACCCGTTGCCTTACCGCTTGGCTACGCCCCAAGCCTATATTGTGATGGGCGCGTGCCCGTCCATTCAAGGCGCGCTGTTAGCGCTCGCTGCTTGCCAGTCGTCGATCGTCAGTCGCAGCGCGAGATCGCCGTGCGTCATCTCGATTCGGCTCGGCACGAGCACGGTGGTGCCCGTGCCGTCGATCGCCGCGAGCCCGTACGCCGGATAGTCGACGCGCCAGAGCCGCTGCTCGAGCGACGCGAGCGTGCCGTCGGCGCCGGGAATCGTGTCGGAGCGAAACTCGCGATCGGGAAAGCCGAGCAGCCAATGCGGCAGGCTCGCAACGGGCAGCCACCAGCCGACGAGCTCGGACAACTCTGTTTCGGGGTCCTTCAGCGTGCGCGTCTCGCCGCGTGCCGTGACGCTCAAGGCGTTCGGCGGTCCCGCGACTTGCAGCACGCCGGCGCCGAGCGGATTGCGGACCGTCAGCTCGAGCGCGTCGCCGTCTTGGCGCCAGTTGAACCGGCCCTGCACGGCGCGGTCGCCCGTATCGATGGTCAAACGGCCGCGCATTTCCCAGCTGCCGATCGCTTGCAATGTCTCGCGCCGCTGCGTGAGGCTGCGCCCATCCGTGCCCGTCGGCAACGCCGCGCAGGCACTGAGCGTCGACAAGGCGAGCGCAGCCCAAGCGGCGCGCCGCTTCATGGCGGTAGACGCTCGTCGACCTCTTTGAGATGGCGGCTGTCGGGATTCGCCTCGAGCGATTGACGCAGCAGCTCGCGGGCGCTGTCGAGCTCGCCGAGCTGCCAGCGCACGTCGACGAGATGGGCCGCGATCTCGGGGTCCTGCTCGAGGCGATAGGCGCGCTCGAGGTAGTCGCGCGCGGCGTTGTAGTCGCCGAGCTTGAACAAGACCCAGCCCATGCTGTCGATGATGGCGGCACTGTCCGGGTTCAGCGCCAGCGCGCGCTCGATGTAGTCGCGCGCCTCGCCGTGGCGCGAGAAGCGGTCGGTCAAGAGGTAGCCGTAGGCGTTCAAGATCGCCGCGTCGTCGGGGTAGTCCTCGGCGAGGGCTTCGAGCACTTCGAGCGCCCTGCGGTTGCGGTTCTGGTCCTCGTAGAGCAGCGCCAGCGAATAGCGCAGCGAGCTGTCGTCGGGGTAGCGCTCGAGGCCTTCGTTGAGCAGCGCTTCCGCGTCCTCGAGCGCACCGCGCTCGACGATATCTTGTGCCTGAACGACGTAGAGCTGCGCATGAGCGGCATGCAGTGCAGGATCGTCGGGCGTTGCCGCGAGCGCTTCGTCGAGCACGCGCATGGCTTCTGCGGGCTGCTCCATTTGCATCAACAGCTGCGCCTGCGCGACGAGCATGTCGGTCGCAAACCGCGGATTCGCGGCGCCGAAGTCGCGCAAATGACGCACGGCGCTTTCGCGGTCGTTCTGCTCGGCGTAGAGGATCCGCGCCGTGCGCAGCTGCGCCTCGACGGCGTGGGTGCCGTCCGTGACCCGCGCGTACGAGCGCGTCGCCTGCAAGAACTCGCGCTCGGTCTCGGCGATCCTTCCCAAGTAGTAGAACGCTTCGCTGCGATAGTTCGACTCGCCGCGCAGGTCGTTGAAGTAGCGCTTGGCGTCCTCGACGCGCTCCTCCGTCATCGCAAGAAACGCCAGCGCGCGAGTGGCCTCGGGCAGGCCCGGATTGTCGGCCAGGATGTCGTTGAGACGCGTCTCGGCCTCACGGGGCCGGCCCGCCGACAGCAACAACTCGGCGTACTGCAGCTGCACCTCGAGCTCGTCGTGCCGGCCCGCGAGCTCCGCGGCGATTGCAAGGCTGTCGTCGGTCTTGCCGGTGACGAGCAACGTCCGGGCGTAGAGCAGCTGTGCCTCGATCCAATCGGCGTTCGATTTGCTGGCAGCCTCGGCGTTCTCGAGCGCGAGCTCGAAGTCGCCCGAGCGCAGCGCGAGGCGCGCGAGCGCGTATTGGCCCGCCGGCACGTTCGGGAACGTCTCGTTCAGCGAGCGCATGATCGAAGTCGCAGTGCCCGTGTACGGCTCGTCGCCGAGCGCTTCGAGCACGAGCGCGAACGCTGTTCGGCGGTCCTCGACCGAGCGCATGAACGTGGTGAACTCGGCGATCGCGCGCGACACGCGATTGGCGCGCGTCTCGAAGACGCCGAGATACCACGCCGGCCGCTCGTCGCTGGGCGCGAGATCGCGCCAGCGCGCGCCCGCCGTCAATCCCTGCTCCGTGAGCTCGAGCTCGTGCGCGATACGAGTCGCACGCTCGGCCGGTCCCGGCTCTTCGGACAGCATCGCCGCCGCGAGCAGCTCGCGCATCGCCGTGGTGCGGTCTTGCCGGTCGAGCGCAATGTCGGCCAGCAGCAAATGTGAGTCGACCTCGACCTGGGCGTTGCCGTCTTGGACCGAGGGTGCCGTCGCGCATCCGGCGAGGATCACGGCGGAGAACAAAAGCCGGGTGCGATTCATGCGGCCAATATAACCCAAGCGGCCCGGTCGAATATGCGCCCTTCGGTTGCTTGAGAACGACAGGGGGTTCAACCACAATTCGCCCCGATGGAAACGCTGCAAGCATGGATTGCGACCTGGATCGACCCGCGTGTCGTGGGCGAGGCCGCCATGCATTGGAGCGGGCGGATACTCGCGGCGGTCCTGATCTTCATCGTTGGCCGTCTGCTCATGCGCAGCGTGACGACGTGGGCAACCGGAGGGATGCGTCGTGTCGGGTTCGACGACACGTTGACCCGTTTCCTCGGCAACCTGCTCTACACGGTGTTGCTGCTACTCCTCGCGCTGACTGTGTTCGAAACGCTTGGCGTCGAGTCGACGAACTTCCTCGCGATCGTCGGCGCAGCGGGCCTGGCGGTCGGCCTCGCGCTCAAGGATTCGCTGAGTAATTTCTCGTCGGGCGTCATGCTCGTCTTCTTCCGGCCGTTCAAGGTCGGCGATCAGATCGACGCCGCCGGCGTCAGCGGCGTCGTCGAAAGCATCGGCATCTTCAATGTGGTTCTGAAGACGCCGGACAATCGCGTCATCAACGTGCCGAACAGCCTCATCTACAGCGGCGCAATCACGAATTACAACGCCGAGAGCACGCGCCGCATTGATCTCACGATTGCGATCGGCTACGACGCCGACATCCCGCAAGCGAAGTCCGTCATCACGGCCGTCGTTGCCGCCGAGGCACGCGTCGCGAAGCACCCCTTGCCGGAGGTCGCGGTGCTGGACGTGCTGCCGACGGTCGTCACGATCGCCGTGCGCGTGTGGGTGCAGAGCAGCGACTACGGCGGCGTGCGCAGCGACCTGCTCGAGCGCATCAAACGCTCTCTCGACAAGTATGGCCTGTCGATTCCGGCCGCGCACCGCGGGGCGCCGCCGGCCCAGCTGACCGCGAGCAAGTGAAGGAGTCGCTGCGCACCAAGCTCACGGAGTTGGTCGAGCGGCACGAGGAGGTCGCGCGGCTGCTCGGTGACGCTGCCACGATCGCGGACAAGGATCGCTTCCGCGAGCTTTCCAAAGAGTACGCGCGCCTCGACGAGGTCGTGCGCGACTTCAACCTTCATTGCGAGCTCGAACGGGACGTCGCCGCTGCGGCGGAGCTGCGCGGCAGCGCCGATGCCGACATGCGCGAGCTCGCCGAAGACGAGCACAAGGAGCTCGCCGGGCGGCTCGCCGCGCTGGAGCGGCAAATGCTCCTGCACCTCGTGCCGAAGGATCCCGACGACGACGCCAACCTGTTCCTCGAAGTGCGCGCGGGCACGGGCGGCGATGAAGCCGCGATCTTCGCTGGTGAGCTCTTCCGCATGTACAGCCGCTACGCGGAGCGCCAAGGGTGGAGCGTCGAGCTCTTGAGCGCGAGCTCCGGCGAGCACGGCGGGTATCGCGAAGTGATCTCGCGTGTGGCCGGCAAGGGCGCGTACTCGAAGCTGAAGTTCGAGTCCGGCGTGCATCGCGTGCAGCGAGTGCCGGAGACCGAGGCGCAGGGCCGCATCCACACTTCGACGTGCACCGTCGCCGTGTTCCCCGAGCCCGAGGATGTCGGCGAGATCGAGATCAACAAGGCCGATCTCAAGGTCGATACGTATCGTGCGTCAGGCGCCGGCGGCCAGCACGTCAACAAGACCGACTCGGCGATCCGCATCACGCACTTGCCGACGGGAATCGTCGTCGAGTGCCAGGACGAGCGCTCGCAGCACAAGAACCGCGCGCGAGCCATGTCGCTGCTCTCGGCGCGGCTGCGCAACGCCGAAGAGACCAAGCGTGCAACCGAGACGGCCGAGAAGCGCCGCAGCCTCGTCGGCACCGGCGATCGGTCGGAGCGCATCCGCACGTACAACTTCCCCCAAGGGCGGCTCACGGATCACCGCATCAATCTGACGCTGTACAAGGTCGAGGACATCGTCAACGGCGACCTCGACGCCGTCATCGGACCGCTCGCGAACGAGTATCGAGCCGACCAGCTCAGCACCCTGGGCCTCGAGGGTTGAGTCGTGAACGCACCCGAGCCGTCCCGCAGCACTGCGCCGCTCGTGCACTGCGAGCGCACGGACGACCTGTTGACGGCTGCAGCGCGCGCAATCGAGGGCGCCGGCATCGACGAATCGCCGCGGCTCGACGCGGTGCTGTTGTTGCAGCAGGCCACGCAGCGGCCGCGCGCCTCGTTGCTCGCGTTTCCGGAGCGCCTGGTGCCTCGCGTCGAGCGGCTCGCGTTCGCGCAGCTCGTAGCGCGGCGCGTTCGTGGCGAGCCCGTCGCCTACATCACAGGTAGCCACGAGTTCTTTTCATTGCCGCTGCTCGTGAGCCCCGACGTGCTGATTCCACGGCCGGAAACGGAGCTGCTTGTCGAAGCGGCGCTCGCTCGCTGCTCGCCGCTCGACAAGCCGGCCGTGCTCGATGTCGGCACGGGCAGCGGAGCCATCGCGCTCGCCATCAAGCACAGCCGCCGCAACGTGCGAATGACGGGGCTCGACGTGAGCCCGGACGCGCTCGAGCAGGCCCGCGTTAACGAGGCATTGGTCATGGGCACGCTCGGTGGCGGAGTCCGCTGGGTCCAGTCGCGCTGGTTCGAAGCGCTCGCCGACGAGCGCTTCGACTTGATCGTGAGCAATCCGCCGTACGTGCGCACCGCCGAGATTACCGGCACGTTGGCGTTCGAGCCGCAAATCGCGCTCGACGGCGGCGCGGATGGGCTCGCGGCCTATCGCGTGTTGTTCGCCGAAGCGGCGTGCCATCTCGATGCCGGCGGCGCGCTGCTCGTCGAGCACGGCGCAGATCAGCGCGCGGAGCTCATCGCGCTCGGTGAGCGGTATGGTTGGCGCATCGCGCAGATGCACGACGATCTCGAAGGCCGGCCGCGCGTGCTCGAGCTAGAGGTCGAGGTCGAGCGGAGCGAGTCATGAGCAAGCGTTACGCACGGCAAATCGCGCTGGCGGACGTCGGGCCAGAAGGGCAGGCCAAGCTCGGCCGAGCGCGAATGCTCATCGTCGGCTTGGGCGGGCTCGGTTGTCCTGCGGCGCTCTACCTCGCGACCAGCGGCGTCGGCCGGCTCGTGCTGAACGACTTCGATCGCGTCGACGAGACGAATCTGCCGCGCCAGATTCTCTATGCACCGGAGGACGTCGGCGCGTTGAAGGTCGAGGCCGCTAGGAAACGCTTGACGGCGCTTAATCCCGGCGTAGATGTCGTCGTGCTCGCAGAGCGGCTCGACGGCGCCGCGCTGGATGCCGTCGTCGGCGACGTCGACGTCGTGCTCGACGGCACCGACAACTTCGCGACTCGTTTCGCCGTCAATCGCGCGTGTGTCATCCGCCGCGTTCCGCTCGTCTCGGGCGCTGCCGTGCGCGTCGAAGGGCAGATCGCAGTATTTCCCAACGACGGCGAGGGCCCGTGTTACGCGTGCCTCTACAACGACGAAGACGAATGGCTCGGCGATTGCCAAGGCAACGGCGTGCTCGCACCCGTGCCTGGCGTCATCGGCACGCTGATGGCCGCGGAAGCGCTGAAGCTCGTCATGGGCTGGGGCTCATCTGTGCGCAACCGGCTGCTGCTCTGGGACGCGAGGCGCGGCGACTGGCAAAGCGTTGCATTGAAACGCGATCCCGAGTGCGTCGTGTGCGGCACGCGCAACGCCGCCGCCGGCGATTGATGCACCTCCACCGCTAACGCGCAAGGCTTCGGCTGCCTTGTGCCGCGCACGCACTGCAAGCGCGCCGAGCACGCTTGCGCGCGCTTCATCGCAGTGCGTTTCGCGAGTCGATTTGTGCATTGCGTCACGAAGAATGGCGCAACGGCGCGGCGAATCATCGTTGGCACGCTTGGTGCTTAGCGGTCAGCGTGAGCACATCAACTTCAGTAACGAGCACGTCATGCTGCGCGCGTACCGTGGCAGCGTGCTCGAAGATCGCGAGATCCCAGGACGCAAACGCAACGTTCCGTTAGCACTCTCGTTACTTGCCAAGGAGGCACCATGAAATCTCGTTTTGTTCTCTCACTCTCGATGCTCGTGTTGCTCGGATCGTCGGCAACGGCGCTCAGCGCGCAGAATCGCGACACGGAGGTTGCGACGAAGGTTGTCCGGTTCGAGGATCTCGACCTTTCGACGGGCGTCGGCGCGGCGAAGCTATACGAGCGCATCGCGGCCGCGGCGCGCGTCGTATGCCGCGACGCCGCCTATACGCAGGTTCGCGAGTGCAGAGCTCGCGCTGTCGACGAGGCCGTGACGACCGTCGGCAACCCCCTGCTGAGCTCGGTTCATCGTGCGACGGCCGACGGCGTCGAGGAGGTAGTGCTGCGTTGATCGTTCGAGCTCGGGCGCGGTCGGCAATCCCCCTCGTGCCGGCCGTGCCCGATGCTCAATTGTTCAGGGCTTGCAGCGGCGCAGGAATGCGGCCGCCGCGCGCGACGAACTTCTCGCTCGACTCGCGGTGCAGCGCGATGACGGGCGCGCGGCCGAGCAGGCCGCCGAATGACACGATGTCGCCGACTTTCTTGCCGGGCGCCGGAATCAGCCGCACGGCCGTCGTCTTGCGATTGATCATGCCGATCGCGGCTTCGTCGGCGATGATCGCAGCGATCGTGGAGGCCGGCGTATCGCCAGGCACCGCGATCATGTCGAGGCCCACGGAGCAGACGCACGTCATGGCCTCGAGCTTGTCGAACGTGATCGCGCCCTCGGCGGCGGCGTCGATCATGAGGGCGTCCTCGGACACCGGAATGAACGCGCCCGAAAGGCCGCCGACGTGGCTCGAGGCCATCGCTCCGCCTTTCTTCACGGCGTCGTTCAAGAGCGCGAGCGCAGCCGTCGAGCCGTGCGTGCCGATGCGCTCGAGCCCCATGGCTTGCAGCACGCGCGCGACACTGTCGCCAGGCGCGGGCGTCGGCGCCAGCGACAGGTCGACGATGCCGAACGGCACGCCGAGCTTCTCCGACGCCGCGCGGCCGACGAGCTCGCCCATCCGCGTGATCTTGAAGGCCGTGCGCTTGATGACGCTCGCGAGCGCACCGAAATCGAGGTTCGGCTCGGCTTCGACGGCGTTCGCGACGACGCCGGGGCCGCTGACGCCGACGTTGACGACGCAGTCGGGCTCGCCGATGCCGTGGAATGCGCCGGCCATGAACGGATTGTCCTCGACGGCGTTGCAGAACACGACGAGCTTCGCGCAGCCGATGCCGTCGCGATCGGCCGTGCGCTTCGCCGTCGCGACGACGATTTCGCCCATGCGCGCTACGGCGTCCATGTTGATGCCGGCGCGCGTCGTCGCGACGTTGATCGAGGCGCAGACGCGTTCCGTGGTCGCGAGCGCTTCCGGTATCGAAGCAATCAGCGCTTCGTCGCCCGGAGTCGCGCCTTTGTGCACGAGCGCCGAAAAGCCGCCGAGAAAGTTCACGCCGACTTCGGCGGCCGCGCGCTCGAGGTACTCCGCGAACAGGACGTAGTCGTCGCTCGCCGATGCCTCGGCCACGAGCGCGACGGGCGTCACGGAGACGCGCTTGTTGATGATCGGAATGCCGTACTCGCGCTCGATCTGCTCTCCGACGGCGACGAGTCGCGCGGCCGAGCGGCAGATCTTGTCGTAGGATTTTCTCGCCGCCGCTTCGAGGCTCGAGTCTGCACAGTTGCGCAGGCTGATGCCCATCGTGATCGTGCGGATGTCGAGATTCTCCATCTGCACCATGCGGATGGTCTCGAGAATCTCCTCGGGCGAGAACTGGATGGCCATAGGATTGCTAGTCAGCCTCGTCGTGCAACGCGACGTTCGGCGGCCGTACGGCCTCGAGTCTTGAGCATCGTGCGGATTTGCGACTACTCGCTGTCACCAGCCGCCGGATCGGAGCTCTATCGGCAAGATCTTCATGAACGCTTCGACGGCATGGATCTGTCCGTCGTAGACCTTGAAGCTCTCCCAGACCGTGAGCTGATCGCCGCCTTCTTGTGCTGCTCCCCATGCCATGCGAAGCCAAACGATGCCCAAGCGCTCGTCGACGCCGATCACGCGCGTGGAAACGTCGCCGAGGCGCTCGAAGATGGCTAATGACTGGGTCGCGATGTTCTGGCAGCCGGGTGCGAATGTGCAGTCGGGACCGGCCATCACCTGGCCGTTCTCGTAGCGGTAAGCGCTCGGCGCGAACGGCGCGTTCACAGCGGCGAAGGTCTTCGCGGCGTTCAGACCGGTCGGATAGTGCATCGCCGCCGCGATCGCGTCCTCGCGCGAGGCGAGCTGCTCCGGCCGCGGGGCGTAATTCATCTCTTCGCTGGCCGCGCTCAAGCCGTCGATGTTGAAGATGAGCCCGTCGGTGCGACTGCGCGTCGCGACGGTCTCGATCTCCGTGATCGTTTGGTCGACGACCGCGAGGCGCACGACGAGGAGCACCGGCGCTCCCACTTCTTCGACGACGACGGTCGCACCGGCCATCCCGGCGCGCTCGTCGAGGATATCTTGTCGATAGCCGCGCAGCCGCGTGACGGTTCGGAAGAGGCCAACGTTTGCGAGCGGCTTTTCGATGCCGTCTTCCGTGACGCGCACCCTGTTGGCGACCGGCACCTTGCTCGCATCGTGCTCGAGCAGCGCGTAGAGAAATGTGGTCGTCGTGCCGCGCAGACACTCGCGGTCGCACGTGCCGGACTGAGCCGATGCGGTCCGAGTCGCCGTCACGGCGATGCCGGCCAACACGCAAACGGCCAGCCAAGTCGTCTCGTTCATTCTGCTCCCTCTTATGCAACCGTCAGACGCGATGCATGAACTTGAACACGTCCTCGTGCTGCGCGTCGATCTTGAGACCGAGGTCGTCGCCCTTGGCGTTGAGCCTGCGCTTCAGCTCGTCGAACGGCACGGTCGCTTTCTCCAGGTCAGCCATCATGATCATTGTGAAGAATTCCCGCAGCGTCGTCTGCGAGATGTCCACGATGTTTGCGTTCGCGCCGGCCAGCACGGCCGACACTTGCGCGATGATGCCGACGGTATCGACTCCGATGACCGTCACGATGATGCGATTTGATTTACCGGTCATTGCCGAGTGTGTCCGCAGGAGCCGAATCGGGTGGCTGATATTCGTAGGCGAGCTCCTTGCACGCGTCGACGGCGAACGGCGCGTCGGCCGGTAGCACCGTGTCACCGCTGACATACTCGTCGACGAAGTAGGCCGGGTCGTTGGCGACGTATTCGCGCCGGAGCGCGAGCGCCTCGGGATCGAGCGTGAACCGTTCGACGACGTGCAGCTCGGCGCTGTGAGCCACGGCTCCGGCTAGGCTGCCGGGCTCGAAGCCGACCGTATCTACAACGAGCGTGTCACCGTCCCAGCGGCCGATCGAATGCCCGGCACGGCTCGGCGTAATCTGTGACGGCTGCGTTTCGAGGTCCATGTGCACCGTCCGCGTAAGGCCGCGGCCGTACTCCATCGTGATGACGTCGTCGCGCTGCGTGATGCGATTGATCGTGCCGTCGAAGACCCAGTCGAACAATATGCTCGTGATTTGGCAGCTCAAGCGCGGGTTTCGCTCGGGCGGCACGTTGCGCAGCGCATCGGAGGCTGCCTGTCCGGCCGCGGTCAGCGTCACGGGCGGCGGAAACCAGCCGTGACTGGGCACGTCCGCGATGGCGACTTCACCGGCTTCGACGGCTTTGAGCAGACTTTCCGGCACGAGGTTGGGCGAGCCCTGGGGCGGCCGCGCCATGATGTACTGCTCCTGCGCCCAATCGCCCGCGAGATTCGGCTTCCCGGAAGCCAGTCGATACGGCCGCTCGGTGCGGCTCGCGGGAGTGTCATCGCTAAGTTGCTGATAGCGCTGCAGCGTCGGCGCGTCGCCAATGGTCAACGTATCCGCGTAGCAATAATGCGGATCGTCGCGATGCGGCCGGCCGGCGATCTTGATCGCGACGCCCGGCACGAACATGTCGGGCGACCAGCCGGAACGGCGCAGCACGGTGGCCGCGCGCATTTCACATTGCATCGCGATGACGGTGCCATTGGCGTCGATGGCATCGAAATGGACATAGGAATGCGGATTGACGAAGTCGAGGCCGGTCAGCGTGCCTTCGACCGTGAGCTCGCGCGTGGGATCGAACCGGCCGATGCCGTGATGCGCCGAGGTCGGCGCAGCCAGCACGATGAGCACGATGGCGAGCGCGGCTGACGTTACGAGGCGCTGCGACGGCATGATCTACTCCTTCAAAGGCGTGGCCCGTAGAGGGGCACAGGGGCACCGAGCTCGAGCGCACCCAAGTCAGGCGCGGTGCCTACAAAGCCGTCCGTGACGGTCGCGAGCGCGGTGCCTCGGTCGACGGCCGCCGAGCCCGGGCGTAGACGGAAGTCGAGGTCGCGCGCTTCGTAGAGTTTCTGCACCGTGGCGTCGTCCCGAGCGTCGAGCCGCGGCACGTTGACGAACACGTCGTAGTCGACGAGCACGCTGTTGCGATCATTGCCCGTCGCCGCCGCGAATTGCTCGAGCGTCGCGAACTCGCGCGCTTCGAGCTCCGCCATGTAGCCGAGCCGGTTGTAATCGGCGGTCACGTCGCGCGGCGGTGCGCTCCAGCGAAACGACGCCGCCACGTCCGGGTTCGGCCGGAAGCCGTTGTAATCGGACGACGTGTACTGCGTGAACGTCGTGACGCTGAAGATCGCGGGCAACGCGTTCTCGCCGAGGATCAAGTTGTTGCGCCAATGCGTGTTCGACGTGCCCGCGGCGAGCGTCTCCGAGAGGATCGTGTTGTTATAGAACAGCACGCCGGCCGCGCCATTCGTGAGCCGCGTCGAGCCGGCCGGCAGGTGATAGGCGATGTTGCGGATCCAGTAGACGGGTCCGCCGAGCGTCGGCTGATTGCAGAACGCGTGCGAGGCATGGTTGATGAACATATTCCGCATGATGCGGATGTTGTGCATGCTGCCGTCGGCCTCGATCGGATTATCGTGGCTGTTCGTGATGTAGTTGCCGTAGAAGTCGATCGCGACGGGCCGGCGGTCGAAGTACTCGCGCGGCGGATATTTCGGGCCGTCGGCTATCCCCGAGCCCGAGGCGACGGAGCCGTCCGGATTGCCGTAGGTCTCGACGTTGATGCCGTCGTGAAAGTCGGCGATGTAGTTATGAGCGACGATGTGGCCCGGACCGTAGAGCTTCACGGCGACATACGACGCCATGACGGGCGGAAAGATCTGGCCGTCGGCGCCGCGGAACTTGATCCACATGTCGCCGGCCCAACCGATCAAGTGATTCGGGTCATTGCGGCCGATGAAGACGTTGTCGGCGATATAGAAACCGCTCGACCCGGACCAGTTCGTGAAGACGCCGGAACCGACGCGCTCGAACGTGCTGGCTTTCACGGTGAGCCCCTTCGAGCCCGCGATGAACTGCGTTCCGGCCAGGATCGCAACCTCCGTGTTGCGGAACGTGATGCCTTCGAAGTACGTGTAATCCGCGGCGCGCACGTCGAACAGCGCGTAGTTGCCGTTGCCGTCGAAGACGACTTCGCCGTCGCCGGCCGCGACGATCGCGATTGGACGCTCGGCCGTGCCGTCGGCCGTCAAGTAGTACGTGCCGTCGAGCGGTGTCGTCCGGTTTACCGCGGCCTCGTTCGTGTACTCGTAGCGGTTGTATTGGTAGACGCCCGCGTGTACGACGATCCTGTCGCCGGACTGCACGCGCGGCCGCCCCGCCGTCGCCCAATCCGTGCCGGCGCACCAATAGTTGTACGCGCACATGAGCCCTTCGAACGCAGGCTCGAGCTTCTGCCCCGTGAAGCCGTGCGGATAGACGTGAAACACCTGCCCGTCGGCATACGGCACGGGCTCGGCGCGCGTACGCACGGCCGCCGTGCGCTCCGCTTCGCCGCGCACGCCGTCCGGGTCGGACATGACGAAGCGCGCTTCGTACTCCGTGTCGGGCCTGAGGTCGAGAATGCTGCCCGCGAACATGTTCGGCGCCACGACGTCGATACGCGATTCGCTGTAGATGCGCTCGCCGTGCAGACGTAGAAGCGGAAGCGCGGGTTTCCATTCCGTATCGCCGCGCGCGCGAAACGACACCGCGACGCTTGCGTTGCGGTTGTCGTCGCCTTCGATCCACCACTCGAAGCCGAGGTTGATCAGTGTCGGCGGCTCGACGATGAGCTCGCCGGCCGTTGCGATGTTGGTCCCGCCGCGCGCAGCGTCCTGCGCACCGGCGGCTGCGGCGGCGAGTGCCAGCGACACGGCCAGCACCTGCGCGATGCGCGTCGTGGTCATGCCTCGGATTGTGCCACTTATCGGCTCGTCGCCGAGCGCCAAAGCGGCTACCCGCGATCGGCGCCGCAGCTCCAGGCCTTGATCTCGGCGCCCTCGCGATAGATGAACGAGCCGCCCCAAGCCCAAGGCTGCGCGAGCATCACGGGGTCCGTGACCGTGATTTCATAGTCGATCTTCAGACCGTCCGCCGAGAGCTTGAAGCGCTCGACGACGTGCGCTCGATTGCTTTGCGCCGGTCCAAGATCGCCGTAGCTGTGATAGTCGATCGCGCTCGTCTCGATGACGAGCTCGTCGCCCGACATTCGTCCAACCGATGAGCCGAGCGGTGACAGGGCGGGCCGACCAGCAGGCGGCTCGAGCTCGACGATGCGCGTGAGATCGTAGGCCTCGCCGCGAATCAGCAGCCGCTCTCCCTGATCGACGATCTCGATCGGATAGGGGCTCATCATCGCGTACGGCATGCCGGGCACTTCGCAGTCGCCAACGGCTTGCTCGCCGGTTTCGTAGCGCGCCTGCGCACGCCGGCCTTCTTCGGTAAGCACTGGCGTGCCGCGCGGCCGCGGAAATGCCGAGATCAGAGGCGACCAGATCCGGAAGAACGAGCGCTCGCTTCCGTCGGGCAGCTCGAGGTCGCCCGCAACGAAGAAATCCGTCGCGTCGCCGACAGTCCGCGAACCGAAATGCGGCTCGGCGCCCGGCGCCGCCAAGAGCTCTGTTCCGTTTGGCAGCAAGATGTTCGAGACCCAGAGAGCGCGGGCGTCGCGCCGGCCCGGATTGCCGCGCACTCGGATCGTCGCGCCGACTTCGATCATGCTCTTCTCGATGCCCATGCGCGTCAGCAAGTTGACCGGGCCCGCTTCGATCTCCCAGCGCTGTCCGTCACTGCCTGCAACATGAATCTTGATGTGCGGGTTCACCCACTGGACGTCGGTGACGCGCCCTTCGATCTCGACGACGGTATCCATCTGGAACACGGCAGCGAACGAGTGGTGCGCCGACGCCGCGGCTGGCAGCAACGCGCAGAGCAACGCCACAGCGACCGAAGCGATTCGGCCCTGCGCGCGGCTCACGGCGTGAATGCAGTTGGGTTGGGACGGCCGCGCGGTGATGGAGCATGGCTCGATTGTGCCATGCGCCGCCGCGCGAGCGCACTAGCCCGATCGACTGCTCGTGACAAGCCGTCGCCGTGACGCGATGCATGTTCGCGAGGACGACCTCGATCTCCTCTGCGAAATGGATTGCGTGTAGCGTTACAGGCGGTAACGGATGAAGTAGCTGCCGAGCTCCTTCGTGCGCTGCCACAGCGAGCGCCGGCGCCAGCGCTCGGGCTCGATCTCTACTGCGTTCTCGAGGTCCGCGAGAAAGACGTCCTCGAGCTGCGCCGCGAAGCTTGCGCCGAGGATGACCGCGTTCGCCTCGTGGTTGTGCAGAAAGCTCATGTAGTCGAGATTGCTGCTGCCGACGGTCGACCAGTAGCCGTCCACGACCATGGTCTTGGCGTGCATGATGTGCTCTTGGCTCTCGAACACCTTGATGCCAGCGTTCAGCAAGTCGCTGTAGTACGCCCGCGACGCGTTGAGCAGCAGATCCGAGTCCGAGAAGCCGGCGACGAGAATGCGGACGTCGACGCCGCGGGCGGCCGCTTCGCAAATCGCAGTCGTGAATTCGTCGTCGGGGGCGAAGTATGACTGCGTGATCCAGATTCGATCGGCCGCGACCTTCGCAGCAGCCTGGTAAGCGACCCAGATCTGCGAGACCTCGTCGTTGCCGCCCCGGGCTGACAGCACGCGCACGAGCGTGTTGCCTTCGTCGAGCGCTCGCGCCGGCGGCGCATATTGTTCTTCGATCGGTTCATCGAGCCGCTCCCAAAGGCCGACGAACAATTGCTGAAACGCGGCGACCGCGGGTCCGCTGATACGGATGTGCGTGTCGCGCCACCCCGAGGACGCGCTCGTGCCGCCGACGACATCGGACGGCCGCGCGTAATTTCGGTCGATGTTGATGCCGCCCGTGAACGCCACGCGGCCGTCGACGATCAGCAGCTTGCGGTGATCGCGCGTGTCGATGTCGAACGGGTTCTGATCCTGCACGGGGTCCGGAGGATTGTATTCGCGCACCTCGACTCCGGCCTCTTCGAGTCCCAGCCAGAACTCGCCGGCGACGCCGCGGCTGCCGATGCTGTCGTAGATGACGCGGACGGGCACGCCCATGCGCGCTTTTGCCGCGAGAGCTGCCGCGAACTCGGTGCCGACCTCGTCGTCGAGAAAGATATACGTTTCGAGATGAACGTGATGCTTGGCCGATGCGATCGCTTCGAGCATCGCGCCGTGTGTTTCTGGGCCGTCGAGCAGCAGCTCGACGGCGTTGTCGCGGTACAGCGGCGCTTCCGTCAGGCGCTCGACGACCTCTTCGAGCACGCGTACAGATTCCGGAACGGCGCCGCGCCGAAGTCCTTCGCCCGCCAACGTGCCGGCGCGCTCATCGGAGCTCTGTGCGCCGACGCACAGCGGCCATGACAGCGCGAGCGCGAGCCACTTCGAGGCGCCGCTATACTGAGTCTTGGTTCGTAACGCTTGACCCACTTCTCCATTAGCAAGCAGCAATCGTGCCAACTTCATGACGATACTGCGCGTCGCTACCTACAACGTGCACGGTCACAAGGGCACGGATGGCAAGATCATTCCCGAGCGCACGCTCGAGGTGGTTCGACACCTCAAGGCCGACTGCGTGGCGCTGCAAGAGTTCGTCAACGCTGCGGCGCCGACCGGCGAGTCGCTGCTCGAGCACTGGGCTCGAACGCTCGGGATGCACGGAGCGTATGCCGCGGCTTTCGAGCGCGGCGGCGAAGAATTCGGCAACGCGTTGCTGACACGCTGGCCGATTCTCGAGCAGCACGCGCACGACGTCTCGCTGCGCGGTTACCGCCGTCGTGTCGTGCTCGAAGCGGTCGTCGCCGTCGATGGCGCGACCTTGCAGATCATGTCGCTGCATCTCGGCGTGAGCCCGCGTGAGCGCGCGCTGCAGGCGCAGCGGCTGTTCGAGCTGTGCAGCGCGACTCGCTGCGACTTCCATCTGCTGCTCGGCGATTTCAACGAATGGAGCCGGTTCAGCGCCGTGTCGCGCCGGTTGCGCGCGCACTTCGACGCGACGCGTCAGCTCCCGACGTTTCCGTCGCGGGCGCCGGTGGTCGGTCTAGACCGCGTCTGGGTGCACCCGCGCGGGCGGTTGCGCGAGACGCGCGTCGAAGCATCGCCGGCCGTCCGCCTGGCATCCGACCACCTGCCGCTCGTGGCAACGATCGACTGTTCGTGACGGCCGCGTCGATGCCGCGACGCTTCAGGCGCGTGCCGTCACCCATCCAGCAGGCCCGGTAGCAGGAATAGATCCGTGACGCCGTAGTCGACTCCGGCCTGGCTCAGCAGCGTCGTGAGCTGGCCGCGGTGGTGCGTCTGATGATTGAAGAAGTGCAGAACGACTCGCCAGAGCGTCGGCGCGTGCGTGCGCTTCGTGATCGCGCTCGTGAACTCGAGCTTGGCGTTCAAAGCGGCATCCGTGATGCCGCGTGCCCACCCATCGATGCGCTCGTCCATCTCGCTACGGCTCGTGCGGAGCTCGTCGAAGCTAGCGTAGAGCTCCTGATCGAGGCTCTTGAAGGCGAACGGCTTGCCGTCGAAACGGCCCATCCAAACCGAGTCGGCAAGCAGCACATGGTTCAGCGTGCCGTGGATCGAGCGGAAGAACGCGCCGCGATCGCGCTTGCGCTCCTCGTCCGGCAGCGTCGCGCACGCGGCGTATAGCTTGCCGTTCATCCAGGCGTTGTATTTGGCCAGCATGACGCGCTTCGTCGCTTCGCATCGCTCGCTACCTCGCTATCCCGGAGAGCTCTGTCAATGAACGGCCGACGACGCTTGCGGCGTGCCGCGCATGATCGCGTCGACCTGCGCGTCGTCGTAGCGGAACGCGCGGTTGCAGAACTCGCACTTGAGCTCGACGTGGCCTTGCTCAGCGAGCAGGCTCTTGACCTCTTCCGGCCCAAGCATGCGGACGACGCCGGCGAGCCGCTCGGGCGTGCAGCGGCAGTCGTGCGCAACGGGCCGCGCCGAGAACAAGCGGATCGATTGGCCCGCGAATAACTTCGGCAATAGCTCCTCGGCAGCCAGGCGCGTCAGCTCCTCGACCGACACGGTGGCCGCGCAGGCCGCCGCCGCGTCGAACGCATCGGCCGCGCGCTCTTCGCCGCGCCCTGGCAACACTTGCAGCAACAAGCCGGCCACGCGCTGCGTATCGCTGCGCAGCACGAGACGCGTGCCGAGTTGCTCCGACTGCGCGAAGTAGGACTCGAGGCATTCCTCGAGCGTGGCGCTCGTGAGCGGCACGATGCCTTGAAAGAATCCATTCGGCTTGCCGGTGTCGAGATTTACGACGAGCTTGCCGTCGCCGAGCAGCGGCGTCGCGCCGTCATGAGCCTTGAACGAGGCCATTCCGCGCACGCGTTGACCGTCCCTGCATTGAACCAGCAGCAGCTTCAGCGGTCCTTCGCTCTGTAATTGCAACGACACGCTCGGCGTCGTCTTGAGGCCGCTCGCGAGCAGCAGCGTCGAGACGACGCCTTCGCCGAGCAACTTGCGTACCTCGAGCGGATAGTCGTGCGCCGCGACGACCTGCTGCCAGATCTCTTCGAGGCGCACGACCGCGCCGCGGATACCGCTGTCCTCGAGGACGAAAGTCTGAATCTCGTTCATGAGCGGTTAGGCAACCTACGGCGCGCCGAGTTGCTTGCGCAAGGCCTCGTTGACCTGCTGCGGGTTGGCTTTGCCGCGCGACGCCTTCATGACCTGGCCGACGAGGAAGCCGAGCACCTGCTGCTTGCCCGCGCGGAACTGCTCGACCTGCGCGGCATTCGCCGCGATGACCTCGGCGACGAGCTTGTCGATCAGCGACGAGTCCGAGATCTGCGTGAGCCCGCGCTTTTCGATGATCTCGTCGACGCTGCCTTCGCCGCCCCAGACGGCCTCGAAAACTTCCTTTGCGATTTTGCCTGAAATCGTTCCGGCCGCGATCTTGTCGAGCAATGCCGCGAGCGCTGCCGCGGATATGCGCGTGGCGCCGATCTCGAGCCCGTCGCGATTCAATGCGCCCGTGAGCTCGCCCATGACCCAGTTTGCGGCGATCTTCGGCGACGCCTTGGTTGCTTTCGCGACGGCCTCGAAGTATTCGGCGAGCGCGCGCTCAGCGGTCAGCACGCCCGCGTCGTACGCCAGCAAGGCGTAGTCACGCATGAACCGTTCGCGCTTCGCGTCGGGCAATTCCGGCAGCGACGCGCGCACCTCGGCGATCAGGCGCTCGTCGACGACGACGGGCAACAAATCGGGGTCCGGGAAATAGCGATAGTCGTTCGCTTCCTCCTTGCTGCGCATCGGCCGCGTCTCTTGCGCGTCGGGATCGTAAAGCCGCGTCTCCTGCACGACCTTGCCGCCGCCCTCGATGAGCTCGATTTGCCGGGCCGCCTCGATTTCGATGGCCTTTTCGATGAACCTGAACGAGTTCAGATTCTTGAGCTCCGTGCGCGTGCCGAGCTTCGTTTCTCCGCGTCGACGCACGGACACGTTCGCGTCGCAACGAAACGAGCCTTCCTGCATGTTGCCGTCGCAGATGCCGAGGTAGCGCACGAGCGCGTGGATCTTGCGCATATAGGCGCCGGCTTCCGCGGCCGAGCGAAGATCGGGCGCGGAGACGATCTCGAGCAACCCCGTGCCCGCGCGGTTCAGATCGATGCCCGACATGCCGGCGAAGTCTTCGTGCAGCGACTTGCCGGCGTCTTCCTCGAGATGCGCGCGCACGATGTGGACCGTTCGCGTGCTGCCGTCCTCGAGCACGACCTCGACGTTGCCGCCGTGAACGATCGGCAGCTCGTACTGGCTGATCTGATAGCCCTTGGGCAGGTCGGGGTAGAAGTAATTCTTGCGCGCGAACACCGAGCGGCGCGCGATCTCGCAATTCGTCGCAAGCCCGAACTTGACGGCCATCGTGACCGCTTCGGCGTTCAACACGGGCAAAACGCCGGGGTAGCCCAAGTCGATCAAGCTCGCTTGGCTATTCGGCGCCGCGCCGTAGGTCGTCGACGCGCCCGAAAAGATCTTGGACCGCGTCGCGAGCTGCGCATGGATCTCGAGGCCGATGACGATTTCCCACTGCATGGCGCTCATGCGTAGCGTGCCGGCACGCGCGTGTGCCAGTCTGTGGCCCGTTGGAAGTGATGCGCGACCTTCAAGAGCGGCCCCTCGGCGAGAGGCGGCGCCACGAGCTGAAGCCCGACGGGCAAGTCCCGGACGAACCCACACGGTATCGAGATCGCGGGCAGCCCCGCGAGGTTCGCGCCGATCGTATAGATGTCGTTCAAGTACATCTCGATCGGATCGCTCGTCTTCTGGCCTATCCCAAACGCCGGCGACGGCGTCGTCGGACCGGCGACGAAGTCGACGTCGCGAAACGCGCTCGCGAAGTCGTCGCTGATGAGCTTGCGCGCCTTTTGCGCTTGCAAGTAGTACGCGTCGAAGTAGCCCGCGGAAAGCACGTACGTGCCGGTGAGGATGCGCCGTTTGACCTCGGCGCCGAAGCCTTCGCCGCGGTTACGCATGTAGAACGCCGTCAGGTCTTCGCCGGCCGCGCGCGACCCTTGGAAGTCCCCGACGGGGGGCTCGGCTCGATGGCCGAAGCGCACGCCGTCGAAGCGGGATAAATTCGACGACGCTTCGGCCGGAGCGACGACGTAGTAGGCCGGCACGGACAAGTGGATGTACTTGAGCTCGACGCTCTTGAGCTTCGCGCCGAGCTTCTCGAGCTCCGCGAGCGCGGCGCGCACGGCCGCGGCGTTGTCGGCGTCGAGGCCGTCGTCGAAGAAGCTCTCCGGCACGCCGATCGTGACGTCGTCCCACGGCTCGCCGACGAGCTGCGAGTAACGCGGCACGGGCTCGTCGAGCGAGGTCGAGTCGCGAGCGTCGAAGCCCGCCATCGTTTCGAGCAACAGCGCCGCGTCCTCGGCCGTCTGCGTCAGCACGCCGGCCTGATCGAGGCTCGACGCGAACGCGATCATGCCGTAACGCGAAACGCGCCCGTACGTCGGCTTCAACCCCGTGATTCCCGAAAGCGCGGCCGGTTGCCGGATCGAGCCTCCGGTGTCGGTGCCCGTCGCGCCCGCGGCGATGCGTGCGGCAACGGCGGCGGCCGAGCCGCCCGACGAGCCGCCGGGTACGAGCGCGCGATTCCATGGATTGCGAACGGACCCGTAGAAGCTCGTCTCGTTCGAAGAGCCCATCGCGAACTCGTCCATGTTCGTCTTGCCGAGCATCACGGCGCCCGCGCTCAGCATGCGCTCGACGACCGTCGCGTCGTACGGCGAGACGAAGTTGTCGAGCATTCGCGACCCGCACGACGTCTTCACGCCCGCGGTGCAGAAGATGTCCTTGTGCGCGAGCGGAATGCCGGTCAGGAGCGTCGCCTCACCCTTTGCGAGGCGCCGGTCCGCGGCAGCGGCCTGGGCAAGCGCTTGCTCTGCGGTCACCGTGATGAACGCGTTCAGCTCGCCGTCGAAGCGCTCGATTCGGTTGAGCAAATGGCGCGTGAGCTCCGTAGCGGAAAAGCGCCGCGCCCGGAGGTCGCCGGCTAGCTGTGCAAGAGTCCGTGTATGCATGCGGAATGGTTGCCGGAGGCTTTGTTGGCCCGCCCGAACGACCGGAGCGGACCGCAACTGTTATTCGATGACTTTCGGAACGAGATATAGATCACGTTCTACGAGCGGCGCGTTGCGCTGGTAGAGCTCGTGCTGGTCTACTTCAGTCACGCCGTCGGGGCGCAGCCGCTGGGGGCGCTCGAGCGGATGAGCCATCGGCGTGACGCCTGCCGTATCGCACGCTTTTAGCTGATCGACCATGGCCACGATGCTCGAAAGCTTGGCCGAGACGTCGTGGACCTCGGCGGGCGTGATTTCGAGCCGGGCGAGCCGGCAAAGGCGTTCGATGTCTTCGGGTCGGAGCACGGGATTCTCGGCGGGACGAAACGTAGTGATCGACTTCTCATTAGATAATACACATCGCTTGTGGATTGGCCTACCCGTTGCTACAGTCGCGCCGTTTCCCTCTAGCGGCCTTGGGCCTCAATGTTAAAGAGCTTTCTCGGGTACTTCTCGAACGATCTATCCATCGATCTCGGCACCGCTAATACCCTGATTTACGTCCGTGGGCGCGGCATCGTCCTTAACGAGCCTTCCGTCGTTGCGATCCGCGAAGAGCCCGGCCGTGGCGGGAAGGTGCTCGAGGCCGTGGGGCTCGAGGCGAAGAACATGCTCGGTCGGACGCCGGGCCACATCACGGCCATCCGGCCGATGAAAGACGGCGTCATCGCCGATTTCAGCGTCACGGAGAAGATGCTCCAGCACTTCATCAAGAAGGCGCACGGCTCGCGGTACTTCCGGCCGAGCCCCCGGGTGCTCGTCTGCGTGCCGTACGGCTCGACGCAGGTCGAGCGCCGCGCGATCCGCGAGTCGGCCGAGGGCGCCGGCGCGCGTAAAGTCTATCTCGTCGAGGAGCCGATGGCCGCAGCGATCGGCGCCGGCATGCCGGTGCACGAGGCGCGCGGCTCGATGGTGCTCGACATCGGCGGCGGCACGTCCGAGGTCGCCGTGATCTCGCTGAACGGTATCGTCTATGCGTCGTCCGTGCGCATCGGCGGCGATCGCTTCGACGACGCCATCACGAACTACGTACGGCGCAACTACGGCATCTTGATCGGCGAGGCGACGGCCGAGCGCATCAAGCACGAGATCGGCTCCGCGTATCCGGGGCAAGACGTGCGCGAGATCTCGGTGAAAGGCCGCAACCTCTCCGAGGGCGTGCCGCGCAGCTTCACCTTGAACAGCAACGAGATCCTCGAGGCGCTGCAGGAGCCTTTGCAAGGCATCGTCGGCGCCGTGAAGGTTGCGCTCGAGCAGACGCCGCCGGAGCTCGGGGCCGACGTCGCGGAACGAGGCATCGTTCTGACGGGCGGCGGAGCGCTCTTGACCGACATCGACAAGCTGTTGACCGAGGAAACCGGGTTGCCAGTCGTCATCGCCGACGAGCCGCTCACGTGCGTCGCCCGAGGCGGCGGCCGCGTGCTCGAGCTCCTCGACGAATACGGACCGTCGGCCTTCTCCGTGGAGTAACGACACCTCCGCACCAGCGCGCAGGAGGCAAGACGCATGAGTGCACCGGGAAGAACCAGCATGAGCTTCGGTCGAAGCGGGTTCTCCATGGGCGTGCGTTTCCTGTTGCTCGCCGTCGTTTGCATTGCGCTGATGTTGCTCGACCGCCGCGAGCAGCACCTCGTGCGAGTGCGCCAGGCGTTGTCGGTCGCCGTTTACCCCGTGCGCGTGCTCGTCGATCTGCCGTTCAGCACCTGGCATTCGGTCCGCGATACGTTCGCAGCGCGTGACGCGCTGATCGAAGAGAACCGGCAGTTCCGGCGCGAGCGGCTCGAGACCCAGTCGCGCCTCCAGCGGCTCGAATCGCTCGAGCGCGAGAACGCGCGCTTGCGCGAGTTGCTCGACTCGACGGCGCGCGTGGCCAGCCGCTCCCTCGTGGCCGAAATCCTCGACGTCGATCTCCGGTACCGCCAGCGGTTCGAGCTGAACCGCGGGCTCGTCGACGGTGTCTTCGTCTACCAAGCGCTGATCGACGCGCAAGGCGTCGTCGGGCAAGTCATGCGCGTCGGCCCGCTGACCTCCGAAGCCGTGCTGATCACGGATGCCGATCACGCGGTGCCCGTCAGCGTCAATCGCAACGGCTTGCGGACGATCGCCGTCGGCACCGGAGACAGCGGTCTCCTGCGTTTGCGGAACCTCACCAACAACGCCGACATCGTCGTCGGCGATTTGTTGATCTCGTCCGGCCTCGGCGGCGTATTTCCGCCCGGCTATCCCGTCGCGCGCGTGGTCGAGGTCAAGCTGCGGCCGGACCAGCCGTTCGCAGAGGTCCTTGCCGAGCCGGCATCCCCGCTCGATCGCGACCGCGAAGTGCTGTTGGTCTGGAACGAGCCCGAGGAAAGCGCACCGGCTGAAGCGCCCGCTGAAAGCGCGCCCGCGGAAGATCCGGGCGCGTCGGAGACAGCGGCGGCCGCAGCGAGCGTCGCGGAGCTCAACTGATGGCAGCTGCGCGCCGCAACGGGTGGACGTCGATCTTGAGCCTCGTGGCGACGCTCGCGCTCGCGTCCGTGCCGCTGCCAGACTCCATCGCGCCGCTGCGCCCAGCCTGGGTCGCCGTCGTGCTTCTGTACTGGTCGCTGATGGCGCCGCGGCACTTCAGCCTCATGACGGCTTTCTGGATGGGCATTGCGCTCGACACGCTGACCGGCGCCTTGCTCGGTCAGAACGCGCTCGCGTTGCTTGTCATCGTCTACTTGGCCGAAAAATTCCACTTGCGATTGCGCGTGTTTCCGCTGTCGCAGCTTGCGATCACGGTGCTGCTGTTGCTCTGTCTCTACGAGTTCATCCTGTTCTGGATCGATGGCATGGTGACGGTATCCCCGTTCGATCCCGTGCCAGGCCGCGCCGTGCCGTTCGCCGAGCGCTGGGTGCCGCCGCTGACCGGCACGTTCGTCTGGGTCGCGCTGTACATGCTCTTCGACCGGCGCGAGCGTGAAGCGCCGGCGAGGCTTTGACGATGGCGGGCTCGTCGCTACAGTTCAAGGATCATTGGCAGGAGCAACGGCTGTTCCTGTCGCGCATCATTGGCGCTGCGATCATCGTGCTGCTGCTGGTCGGCGTGCTCGTCACGCGGCTCGTCCAGCTCCAGATCCTCGACTACGAGCGCTTCACGGAGCTGTCGCAAGGCAACCGCTTTCGCATCGAGCCGCTGCCGCCGACGCGCGGCCTGGTCTACGACCGCAACGGGATCGTGATCGCCGAGAACGTGCCGAACTGGGAGCTCGTCGCCGTCGGCGAGCAGATCGACGATCTCGATCGGATGCTGCGCTCGCTCGAGGAGCTCGGGCTCGTGGATCCGGCCGAGCACGAGACGCTGCGCAATCTGATCCGCTCACACCGCGGCTTCGAGCGCGTGAAGCTCAGCAACCTGAGCGAGGTGCAAGCGGCGACGTTCGCCGTGCGCCGGCACATGTTCTCGGGCGTCGACATTCAGGAAGCGCTGTCCCGTTACTATCCGTTCGGCGAGGTGAGCGCTCACGCGATCGGCTACGTCGGCAGCATCAGCCCAGCCGACCTCGAGCGCATCGATCGCAGCAACTACGCGGGCACCTCGCACATCGGCAAGATGGGCATCGAGCGCGCTTATGAGGATCGCCTGCACGGCCAGGTCGGTTATCAGCAGGTCGAAGTGAACGCGCAGGGGCGCGTGGCGAACGTCGACACGAGCGGCGTCGCGCCGAAGCGGCCCGTGCCCGGACAGAACGTCGTGTTGTCGCTCGACATGAAGTTGCAGCTCGCCGCGCAAGAGGCCTTGCAGGACCTCCGCGGCGCCGTCGTTGCGATCGACCCACGCAACGGCGACGTTCTCGCCCTCGTGAGCACGCCTGCGTTCGACCCCAATCGTTTCGCGTCCGGGCTGAGCCGCGCCGACTACGTTGCGTTGACCGCAGATATCGACAAGCCGCTATTCAATCGTGCGCTCGGCGGTGTTTATCCGCCGGGATCGACCGTCAAGCCGTTCATTGCGTTGACGGCGCTGCAGCACGAGGCCGTCGCGCCCGAGCACGAGATCAACTGTCCCGGAGAGTGGCGCCTTCCGGGGAATACGCATCGTTACCGTGAAGGCCGCGGCGGTGTCCACGGGAAGGTGGACCTCCACATCGCAATCGTGCGCTCGTGCGACGTCTATTTCTATCAGCTCGCGACCGCGATGGGCATCCAGAACATTGCGGACGGGCTCACGGCTTTCGGCTTCGGCGCGCGGACGGGCCTCGATATCGGCGGCGAGCAGAGCGGCATCGTGCCGTCGCCGGCGTGGAAGAAGAACAATTTCTCGCGCCGCGCGGACCAAGTATGGTTCCCCGGCGAGACGGTGATTACCGGCATCGGGCAAGGCTACATGCTGGCGACGCCGATTCAGCTCGCGAGCGCGACCGCGACGTTCGCGGCGCGAGGCGCGCGCTTTGCGCCGCGCCTGTTGATCGGCACGGAGGACGCCGAGACGCGCGAGACGAGCTGGCTCGAGCCGGCCGCGCTGCCGGGCGTAGACGACCACACCCCGGAGCATTGGCAGCTCGTGCGGGACGCCATGGTCGGCGTGACAGCCGAGCCGCGCGGCACGGCGCGCACGCAAATGGACGGCATCGAGTACCAGGTCGCAGGCAAGACCGGCACGGCGCAAGTCATCACGATCGAGCAGGACGAGAAGTATCGCGAGGAGGACATCGACGAACGGCAGCGCGACCACGGCTTGTTCGTCGCCTATGCGCCGGCCGAAGCGCCGCGCATCGCGCTCGGCATCGTCGTCGAGAACGGCGGCGGCGGCGCACGCGCCGCCGCACCCGTCGCGCGTAAGGTGTTGGACGCTTTTTTCGCAGCGGAGAGCTATGTCGCTCGCGAGCCTTGAATGGGGGAGGGCCGCCAGCGGCGGCCGCAAGCGAGGGTTCAAGGGGTTCGTCGTGGACATGCCCCTGCTCTTGATCTTGTTCGCGATCGTCGGGCTCGGCATGGTCGTTCTCTACAGCGCCGGCTCGGCCGACCCTGGAGTCGTCGTGCGCCAAGGCATGCGGTTCGGCGTCGGTCTTGCGGCGTTCTTCGTCATCGCGCAAATCCCTCCGCATTACTTGCGTCTCTGGACGCCGTGGATGTATCTCGCCGGCATCGGCTTGCTGCTCGTCGTGGCCGTCGAGGGCCAGATCGGCAAAGGCGCGCAGCGCTGGCTCGATCTGGGTTTCGTCACGTTCCAGCCGTCGGAGATCCTGAAGCTCGCCGTGCCGATGATGTGCGCGTGGTTCATGCACGAGCGGCGGCTGCCGCCGACGTTCCCGCAGCTCGTGGTCATGGGGCTTATCGTGCTGACGCCGGCGCTGCTGATCTTCGAGCAGCCCGACCTCGGCACGGCACTGCTCGTCGCCGCCGCGGGCGGCCTCACGATCCTGCTCGCGGGCATCAGCGTCCGCGTCATGCTCGTGTTCGGCACGCTGGGCCTCGCGACGCTGCCCGTGCTTTGGACGGTCATGCGCGACTATCAGAAGGCGCGTGTTTTCACGTTCTTGAACCCCGAGTCCGATCCGCTCGGCACGGGCTACAACATCATTCAATCGAAGATCGCGATCGGTTCGGGCGGGCTGTTCGGCAAGGGTTGGCTGGACGGCTCGCAGTCGCACCTCGAGTTCCTGCCCGAGCGCTCCACGGATTTCATCTTCGCCGTGATGGCGGAGGAGTTCGGGCTGCTCGGCTTGTGCCTGCTGCTCGTGCTGTATCTCGCGCTCGTAGGCCGAGGCTTGTACATCGCGGCCGAAGCGCAGGACACGTTCAGCCGCTTGCTGGCCGGCGCGCTCTCCCTGACGTTCTTCGTTTACGTATTCGTCAACGCCGGCATGGTGTCGGGGCTCTTGCCGATCGTCGGTGTGCCGCTGCCACTCGTCAGCGCCGGCGGAACTTCGATGGTGACCCTCCTCGGCGGTTTCGGTATGCTCGCGTCGATCCACGGACATCGGAAGTTGTTGGCGGCATGAGATACGGAAGCAGCACGGCTCGTGTAATCCTGGTTTCCGTCTCGCTCGCTTGGTCGTCCGTTGCCGCTGCGCAATCCGTCAACGATGCCGCACGCGCCGCGTTCATCGACAAGATGGTCGCGCAGCACGGGTTCGATCGCGCCAATCTGAAGTCGCTGCTCGACGCGGCCGTCATCGACCAGACGATTCTCGATGCGATGGCGCGCCCGGCCGAGCGAGTCGTGCCGTGGTTCGAGTACCGCAAGATCTTCCTGACCGAGGAGCGCATCGCGGCCGGCGTCCGCTTCTGGGCCGAGCACGGCGAGGCACTCGAGCAAGTCGCTGCGCGTTCCGGCGTCGCACCCGAGATGATCGTCGCGATCGTCGGAATCGAGACGTACTTCGGCACGCGCATGGGTCGTTACCGCGTCCTTGACGCCCTCTCGACGCTGGCGTTCGCGTATCCGCCGCGCGCTTCGTTCTTCACCTCGGAGCTCGAGTCGTTCCTGCTGCTAACGCGCGAAGAGAGCGTCGAGCCCACCGCGGCGCTCGGCTCGTACGCCGGTGCGATGGGCGCGGGCCAGTTCATTCCCTCGAGCTATCGGGCCTACGCCGTCGACGGCGACGGTGACGGCAAGCGCGATCTCTGGACCAACTGGGACGACGTGCTCGGCAGCGTGGCGAACTACTTCGCGAAGCACGGCTGGCGCACCGGCGAGCCCGTCGTGCAGCCGGCCATTCGGGCCGAGCGCTTCGAAGGGCCGGAGCCGACGAATAGCCTCGATCTCGACGGCACGGTCGGCTCGGTCAGCCAGATGGGCTACGCGTTCACGACGACGTTGCCGACGGCGGCACCCGCCGCGGCCTATTCGTTCGAGGCCGAAGGCGGCGGCTCGGAGTACTGGGTCGGGTATCACAACTTCCGCGTCGTGACGCGCTACAACCGCAGCACGAAGTACGCGCTCGCGGCGCATCAATTGAGCGAGGCCATTCGCGGCCGCTACTTCGAAACCGTCGCCAGTGACACCGCGAGCGCGGCCCAGTGATGGAAGCCGCGACTCGCCCGATGCGGACGTGCGCGGCAATTCTGTTGTTGGGTTCGTTGACGGCTTGCTCCGGCAATTCGCCGCGCCCGGCGCCTGAGCCCCGCGAGGCCGCAAGCTCGCCGCCCGCCGCAAGCCCTTCGGCGCCGCGGCGCAGCGAGCGCGGCAATCCTCCGTTCTACGACGTGCTCGGCAAGCGCTACCACGTCTTGCCGACGAGCGCGGGCTACGTCGCGAGCGGCGTGGCCTCGTGGTACGGCCGCGACTTTCACGGCCTCGCGACCTCGAGCGGCGAGACCTACGACATGAACGCGATGACGGCCGCGCACACGACGCTGCCGTTGCCGACTTGGGTCGAGGTCACCAATCTCGCGAACGGCAAGCGTGTCGTCGTCAAGGTCAACGACCGCGGGCCGTTCGTCGACAACCGGCTCATCGATCTGTCGTACGCGGCCGCGACGGCGCTCGACATGGTCGGGCCGGGCACGACGCGCGTCGAGGTTCGCACCGTGGCGCCGCCGCTCGATGCGTTCCGCGCGGCCACTACGGCGTCCGCCGCGCCGCCGCCGTCGCCGCAAGCGCAGGGCGCCGTTCTCGCCGAGCGCATGTTCCTGCAGATCGGGGCTTTCGCGGAGGTCGAGAACGCCGAACGGCTCGCGGCGCGGTTGCGCGCAAGCGGTTTCACGAACCCGACAGTCGTCACCGAGCCGAGCGACGGGCGCCGGATGCACCGCGTGTGGCTCGGCCCCGTTCGCGACTCGGTCGAGTACGACGAGATCGACATGCGCCTGCGCTCGATCGGCATGGCCGGTGCGCGGCTCGTCGTGGATAGCGCGCCATGAGCTTCTTGCGCATGCTCGCCCGCAGCGCGTGCGTGGGCCTGGCGCTGCTCGTTGCGGTGCCGCTCGCGGCGGAGGAACCTACGGCTGCGCTGACCGCGCCGGCCACGCCGCCCAGGCTCACCGTCAAGAGCCATTACCTCGTCGACTTCACGACGGGCAACGTCCTCTCCGCGAGCGCAGCCGACGTCCAGCTTCCGCCCGCAAGCCTCACGAAACTGATGACGGCCTACGTCGTATTCGACGCGATCCGCGACGGGCGAATTCGGCTCGACGACCGCGCGCACGTTAGCGCGCGGGCGTGGCGCATGGGCGGCACGCGTATGTTCATCGAGGTCAACTCCGACGTCGGCATCGAGGACTTGCTGCGCGGCCTCTTGATCCAATCCGGCAACGATGCCGCCGTCGCGCTCGCGGAGCACGTCGCGGGCAGCGTCGACGCGTTCGTCGGGCAGATGAACGCCGCCGCGGAAGACCTCGGCATGCAGAGCTCCGTGTTTCGCAATCCGCACGGCCTGCCGGCGCGAGGGCATTACACGACCGCACGCGATCTCGCCGTGCTCGCGAGGACGATCATCGACGAGTTCCCGGACTTCTACAGCCTCTACGCCGAGCGAGAGTTCAGCTACAACGGTATCGCGCAGAGCAACCGCAACGCGCTCTTGTGGCGTGACCCGAGCGTCGACGGCATGAAGACAGGCTACACGGAGTCGGCCGGTTACTGCCTGGTCAGCTCCGCGAAGCGCGACGGCATGCGCTTGATCGCCGTCGTCCTGGGCGCTCCAAGCCCTCGCTCGCGCAACGACAGCGCGCAAAAGCTGCTCGAATACGGCTTCGCGAACTTCGAGACGCACAAGCTCTACTCGGCCGGAGAAGAGATCGATCACGCGCGAGTGTGGGGCGGCGAGATCGAGTTCGCGGGTCTCGGCCTCACCGAGGACGTGTACGTCACGATCCCGCGCGGCGGCTACACGAAGCTTGCTGCCAGCATGGATGTGCTCGCGCAGCTCGCAGCGCCGCTCGTTCGCGGCACGGCCGTGGGCGAGGTCAAGATCTCGTTCGACGGCGCCGCGCTCGTCGAGACGCCGCTCGTCGTGCTCAACAACGTCCTCGATGGCGGCGTATGGGCGCGCATGCGCGACGAGCTGCAGCTCCTCTGGGAATGAGCGGCGCCGACGAGTCGCTGCTGAAGTTCCCGACCGACCTACCAATCAAGGTGTTCGGACGCAACGACGCGGAGTTCCGCGCGGCCGTCATCGCAATCATCGAAAAACACTACGGCAAGGCCTACACGATCGCCGAGCTTCCGAGCAAGCAAGCCGCCTACTTGAGCCTTACGATCACCGTTCGCGCCGAGAGCCGCGCGCAGATCGACGCCGTCTACCGGGATTTCGTCGCGAGTGAGCGCGTCCTGATGGCGCTTTGAAGCGGACGTGGACGCGCCCGTAGTAAGAGCGCTTGGGCTCGAGTCTTTGCCGGCCGTTTGGGCCGAGATGCAGGCGTTCACCGCGCAGCGTAATGCTGCGACGCGCGACGAGATCTGGTTCGTCGAGCACCCGCCCGTCTACACGCTCGGCATGCGCGCGGACCGCGCCCATCTGCTCGCGCCCGGCGACATTCCCATTGTGCAGCTCGACCGCGGAGGGCAAGTGACATATCACGGGCCGGGTCAGCTCGTCGCGTACGTGATGTTGGATCTCGAGCGGCGCGCGCTGACACCGCGCAAGCTCGTGCAAGCCCTCGAAGGCGCTGTCATCGACACCGTCTTGGACTATGGTGTGACGGCCAATGCCCGGCGCGATGCGCCGGGTGTCTATGTCGCGGGGGCCAAAATTGCCGCGGTAGGCCTGCGCGTGAAACGACATTGCTCCTATCACGGCGTGGCCATCAACGTCGCGATGGACCTTACGCCATTTTCGGGCATCAACCCGTGCGGGTATGCGAATTTGCCTGTCACGGATTTGCGTACGCTCGCCGGCGTTGCGAGCATCGAGACGTTTCGCGCGAAGTTCGAGCCGCGCCTGATCGCTAGGCTGGCGTGAAGCCGCTCACCGCGAGGCTGATGCCGCGCTCGACGAGTAGCGGCGGAAATTCGAACGAGCCCGATTGCGACGCCATGCGTTATCGCCGGGAGGTTACTTCTCGGCGGCGTTCTTGTAAGCGTCCGGCTGATCGGTCGAGAGGAACTCGTATTTGCGCTTCCACGACTCGGCCGAGTCGGTCAACTTCTTGATCGTGCTTTCGTGCTCTTTGATCGTGCCCATGAGCCGCGTAACGGACGTCTCGCGCTCCTTGAGCTTCGCTTCGAGGTCGCTATTGCCGTTAGCGGCCGCCGCCGCGGCGGCGGCCGTCTGCCGTGCCAACGCCTCGCGCAGCTGCGCGATCTCGCGCTGCAGCGCGTCGATCTCGCCGCGGTCTTTCTCCATCAGCGCCTTGAGACGCGTCGTTTCCGTTTCGGTGCCGCGCAGCTTCGAAAGCTTGCGCTGTCGTTCGTCATCGTCCGCTTGGAGGTTCGCGATGATCTGATTCTTCGCTTCGAGGTCCTTCGTGAGCCGCTCGAGCTCCTCCTCGTGCTGATCGCCGCTTGGCTTGTGTGATAGGCGCGCGGTCTTCAGATCCGCTTCGAGCGACTGAATCAGCTCGGCTTGCGTGTTCAGGCGCTGCTCGAGCGCCGTCGCCCGGGCGACTGCATTCGTGATCTCTTCCTTCGCCGCCGTGCCGCCCTGGTGTCGCTTGACGGTCTCTTCGGCTTCTTTGAGGTCGGCCTTCAAGCTGTCGATGCGTTGCAGCAGCTTGTGCTGATTGATCTCCGCCGTTTGCTTGAAGGTGCGCAGGCCGTCGAGGCCGGCCTTCAGGGCGACGTTGGCCTTCATCTTGACGCGCAAGGCCTCGAGAAGTTTCTGGATCAGACCTTTGCGGCGTTTGACGATGCGCTCGAAATACAAGGACTTGCCTAGCCGCCAGTTCGCGTCGGCATAGCGCTCTTCGGCTTCCTCGACTTGCTCCTGGAGCTTCGTCATGTGCTCGCGGCGCTCGTTGGCGAGCTCGCCGAGGCTCTCGGCATGCTCGCGCTCTTCTTTGAGCTCCGTTTCGAGGCCGGCCATTTGCTCGCGGGCGGCATCCATGTCGCGTGCCGCGGCAGCTGCCCGCGCGTCGGCGTCGATGAGCTCCGCCTCGAGGCGCTGCTTCGCGGAGCGCAGCTCCTCGAGCTCGCGGCTCGAGGTATCGAGCGCTTCCCGCAGGCTATCGATCTCTTGCCCTTGGGCGTTCAGAGTCGCGCGGACGTGGTCGATCTCCGCGGCGGATGCCGCAGACTGGTGATCGCGCTCCGCGAGGGCTTGGCTCAGGTCGTGTACTTGCTGCTGCCGATCCGCTAGCTCGCGGCTGCGATCGACTGCTTCGTAGCGTTGCTCCTCGAGCGTGCGCCGTGTCTCGGCCGCCGCCTGATCTCGCTCCGCGAGCTGGCGGCGCAGATCTTCGAAGTCGCGCTCGTTAGCCGTGAGCAGCTCACGCTGCTTGTCGAGCGCTTTCTCGTGCTCATGCAGTGCGATTTCGAGCGCTGCTCTCGCGGCCCCCGTGTCGTGCCGATCCTGCTCGATGCGGCTGCGCAGCGCTTCGGTATCCCGCGTCAGCGCGGCGATCTGCTCTTCGTAGCGCGTAGCGCCGTCGCGATCGAGCTCGTCACGCCGGCGCAGCTCGGTGCGCAGGTGCTCGACTTCAGCGGACAGCTCGGCGATGCGGTGCTCGCGCTCGGCGAGCGTCGTCCGGGCTCGCTCGCCCGTCGCGGCCGCTTCGCGGACCGCCCGTTCGTGAGCCGCGATCTCATGCTCGGCGCGAACGGCGTCGGATTGAGCGGCCGCACGCATGTTGTGCGCCTCCGCGAGCGCGCGCTCGAGTCCCGTGATCTGGCTGCGCAGCGTCTCGACCTCGGCTTGGGTTTCGAGCGGCGGCCCGGGCTGTCCGCGCAGCTCGTGCAGCTCGAGCCGCAGCTCGGCGAGCCACTGGTCGCGCTGGTCGAGCTGCCGGCGCAACTCGTTGTCGCCGCCGGATGGCGTTTGAGATTGCACGACGGGCGCGGCGGTGCAGGCGGTACCCCTCGACGCTTGCAGCTTCTCGATCGTTGTGTCGCGCTCCATGAGCTCGCGGCGCAGCGACGTCAGACGTTCTTGGTATTCCTTGATCTGCGCGTCGATCGTCTCGGATTTCGCGCGCCAAAAGTTGACTTCTTTCTTCGTGAGCTTCTCGGGACCGGATTCGGCGATCTCGAGCTTTTTCTTGAGCTGCGCCACTTTGACGCGCTCGGCTTCGGCGACCTCCTCGAGATGCCCCGCTTGCTGCTCCCAGCGTAAGCGCTCGGCCTCGGCGCTCTCGAGCCTGTGGCTCAAGACATCCAGCTGCTCCTCGACGCGGGTTTTCGGGGCGCGCTTTCGCTTCAGTTGCTCATCGAGGTCTTCCGCGCGAGCTTCCGACTCGCTGAGGGCGTTTTGTAAGAGAGCGAAAGCCTTTTCGGCTAAGTCGCGCGGGTTAGCCATTGTCGACCGGAATTGAACGGAATTGGCGGGGAGGGTACGCCGCTAGCCGTGTGCCAGCCCGGTATTCAGTCACGTTTTGACATAAACGACCGTGGCATACTGCGCCATCCTTGCGTGGGACGTGAGCTGTGCCTCCCGACAGCACTATTGCCGATCGTTTGCTCGAGGGCGACCGTAGCGTCGCCTTGGAGCTCGCAGAATGCCTCTTGAAGCCGCAGCGCGACAATCTCGTCGAGCGACCTTGGGGCGGCGACAGGCTCTGCGCGCTCAAGCGGCTGGGGTCGCCTGGCCGCCCGATCGGCGAGTCGTTCGAGATCTCGGCCGACGACGGTGACGACGAGGCGCGTCTGCATCCGAGCGTGCTCGAGCTACTCGACGGCTCGACGATCACGTTGCCCGCGCTGTTGGCCGTCCACGCTGACGCGCTGCTCGGAGAAGAGTTCGTGCGGCGACATGGCCGGCGCTTTCCGTTGTTGCCGAAGCTGCTCGACGTCGTCGAGCTGCTGTCCGTTCAAGCGCACCCGCCCGGCAATACGGAGGTCTACGTCGTCGTCGACGCCGACGCCGGTGCGACGATCCGACTCGGCTTCGCCGTCGACGTGGACGCCGACCTTTGGACTGCGAAGCTCACGGCCGCGCGGCAAGATCAGAAGCGGTTGCTCGAGCTCGCCGCCGCGGAGTCGGCCGACGAGCTGCAGGCGCTGCTTCAGCCCTGGCTCGCACGCCGCACGGCGAAGCCGGCCGAGCTCGAAACGGCGTTGCGTGCGCGGCTCGCGGACGCGAGCGCGTGGAGCGAGGTCGAGGAGCGGCTCGCGACACTGCGCGAGACATATTGGGCCGTGCTCGACTCGCTGAACGAGATTCCCGTCAAGGCCGGCGACGTCATCTACAACGCGAATCCGGCGCGCATCACGGCAGCGAGCGACAAGCCCACGTCGGCGGAAGTCCACGCGCTCGGCAATCCGGAGCGCCGCAGCGTGTTGGCGCTCGAGATAAGGCGCCCGGGCCCGACGCTGCGCGCATGGGACAACGTTCGCTTTCCGCTGCGCGATCTCGACATCGAAGGAGCGCTCGAGGCGTTGAATCTTACGGCGACTCGCCCCGAGGAATTCATCGTCGAGCCGACGCTCGTGCGGCCCGGCGTACGCCGCTCCGTCGACTGCGAGTACTTCAGGATCGAGCACCTCGAGCCGACGGCGAGCCTTCCCGTCGAGGTGCTGGAGTCGGCGCCGCATTGCTTGCATGCGCTCGCAGGCCGCGTCGGCGTGCGGCGCAGCGGCGGCGTCGAGCTCGGGGCGCTCGAGCGCGGGGAGTCGGCGTTCGTTCCGGTCGCCGTCGGCGCCTATCGCCTCGTCGCCGAGGAGCTGCCCGCCACGATCGTGAAAGTGACGTTGCCGCCCTATGTCGATTGAGACGTCGATCGATGCATCGATCGAGCAGCCGGCGTCGCAGCCCGCGACGCTGCGCGTCGATCTCGATGCGTTGGCGCGCAACTATCGCTTGCTCCGCGAGCGCGCGAAACCCGGCGAGTGTGCGGCCGTCGTCAAAGCCGACGCTTACGGACTGGGCGTCGAGCGCGTCGCACGGCGCTTGCTGCGCGAAGGGTGTCGACGGTTCTTCGTCGCGACGCTCGCCGAAGCGCGCGAGCTGCGCGCGCTGGCGCCCGATGCCGAGATCGGAGTCTTCGAAGGCGCGCTCGCGAGCACGGCGGACGCGCTCGTCGAGATCGAGGCAAGGCCGGTCTTGAGCTCGCTCGAGCAGGTCGAGCGCTGGCGAGACAAAGGCCGGGCACTGCTGCATCTCGACACGGGGATGAATCGGCTCGGCCTGCGCGCGGACGACGTCGCCGCGCTCGCGCAGCGCAAGGAATTGCTCGACACGCTGACGCTCGACTTCGTCATGACGCACCTGGCCTGCGCCGACGAGCCCGATCATCCGCTGAACGCCGAGCAGCTTGCGAGGTTCGAGCAGCTGTGCGCGCTCTTGCCGCGCGCTCGGACCTCGATCGGCAACTCGGCGGGCACGCTGCTCGACGCTGCGCATCGCGGCGACCTCGCGCGGCCCGGCATCGCGCTCTACGGCGGCAACCCGTTCTACGATCGGCCGAACCCGATGGAGGCCGTCGTGACGCTGACGGCGCCGATTCTCCAGCTTCACAGCGTCGCGGAGCCGGAGGCCGTCGGCTACGGCGCAACCTATGTCGCGAACCCGCCGGCGCGCATCGCCGTCGTCGGCATCGGCTATGCCGACGGTTATCCGCGCAGTCTCGGCAACAACGGCACGGCGGCAGTGCAGGGCCGGCGCGTGCCCGTCGTCGGGCGCGTGTCGATGGATTTGATCTCGATCGACGTCGCCGCCTTGCCGCGCGAAACATTCCGCGTCGGCGACGCCATCGAGCTCATCGGCCCGACCGTCGGGGTCGACGAGGTCGCAGCCGCGGCCGGCACCATCAGCTACGAGATCCTGACGGGCTTAGGTCGGAGGCTCGTGCGCGAGTACGTCGAGAACGACTGAGCTTGAAGCCTGGGCTCCCGGTTCGGGTAGAATGGCGCCCGCGGAGCGCTGATCGACGACAATAGCTCTGCCACCAGAGTCCACACGCGCCCGTAGCTCAGCTGGATAGAGCATCGGCCTACGAAGCCGGGGGTCGGGAGTTCGAATCTCTCCGGGCGCGCCACCTCCCAGCTTGGCGGCTCAGTCGGGACCGCTCCACTCGAATGCGATGAGCTTGCTGGACTTGCCAGTGCGGTCCCAGTTGAAACCGAACGCGTCGGCGCGATCGACCGTGGCGCGGCCCCAAGTAGCGACTCCACCAGGACCGGTTTCCGCGCCCGGTAGGTTGTGGATCTTCGTCACCTTGCCCTCGCTGGTCGGGCCGATCAGCGCTTCGGCCTCGGCCAGGACATTGTGAACGGGAATCTCGGCCCTCCACGTCGAAAGGTCGGGCGCGATCTCCACCTTGATGGTCGCGAACGCGAAACCCTTGTGCTCGCCCTTTACCATGTCGCCGAAGCGCTTAGGCCAGCCGCCCGCTTGGCCCGAGAAAACGGTCTGCAGAGCGGCGCGCTGGGCTTCGTCGGCGCGCTCGTCCATGAAAATCGCGTCCTTGAAATCGCTGGCCTTCTCCCAAACGTTGCCGCTGAACGACCCCAGCATCGCGACGTTGAGGCCGTCGAGCTTGACGTTGCCGTAGCGGCCCTTCTGGATGTGCCAGGCGAGGATGCCCTCGCAGAACCCGTCGTCGGGCGGCTGGGCCCATGAGCACGGGCACGGAATCGCGCAGCGGCATACGTCGAACCACTGACCCTTCATTTTCCACTTCTGAACGTCAGCCATGGCAACCTCCCTTTTTCCGCAAAGGCAGCGGCCGCTACGATGGCGGACATTATCCACCCGGTGGCTGCGGAAACAGAAGCGCCCGGGCACGTGGGGGCGGGCATGCGAAAGTCTTCGTATCTCAGAAACAACGGCCTTGTGATCGCCGGCCTCGCCGGGGTGATTGTCTGCGCGTGGGCGTATGTGCTGACGGCTTCACTGGATATGTATGGCCGCATGGACGGAGCCGCCGCCTGGATGATGGAGGGAACGTGGGACGCGCGGTACCTCCTGCTCGTCTTCCTGATGTGGGCGGCGATGATGGTTGCGATGATGCTGCCGAGCGCGCTGCCGACAATTTTCATCTTCCACAGGGCGGCCCGGAACGATCCGCAGGTCCGCTCGCCAGGCCGGCGCATGCTCTCGTTCGCGGCCGGATACATCGTGGCGTGGTCCGGATTCAGCGTCAGCGCATCGCTGCTGCAGTGGGGCCTGGCCGAAGCGGCGCTGTTGTCGCCGATGATGGTCAGCGCGAGCCCGTGGCTGGGTGGTGCGATCCTGGTCGTGGCGGGGGTCTACCAATGGACGCCGCTCAAGTATGCGTGCCTTCGGCATTGCCGCTCGCCCCTGGCGTTCCTCGCAGAGCATTGGCGGCCCGGCATGCCCGGCGCGCTGCAACTCGGGCTGCGTCACGGTCTCTATTGCGTGGGCTGCTGCTGGGCGCTGATGCTGCTGCTGTTCGTCGGTGGCGTGATGAGCCTGTTGTGGATCGGCGGCATTACCGCCTTCGTGCTGCTCGAGAAACTCGCGCCGCACGGCGTGCAGGGAGGCCGATTGAGCGGGCTCGCGTTGGTGCTTGTCGGCGCGTGGGTGTTGACCTCGGGGTAGCGTGCGGTCGCATAAGAAACCGTGCCGTCATCGCGAGCGCTTTGGCGAATTCGCGCAGCCGGTTCGCTATCCCTGCGAACGACCGATGGATCCTTCTCGGCGCAAAGTGGTCGCATGACAATCCGGCCTGTCCTAACAACAAACCATCACCCTCCAGTGCCCAGATTCATCGCTATTGGCGCGCCACATCCCAGTTGAATGTCCGCCTTCGGTGGCTAAGCGGCCGCTCGGTCGCTAGAGTCTGGTGCTTGGCGGACTGCCCGCAATCGACCCAAAGCGGACCTTTCACCGATTGTTCCACTGTTCGCCAGCCATTCCAGGTCTAGTGCACTTACCGCGTCGGTCGCAGAATGGAATCCGCGCGCTCGACGGATGCGCGTGGCTCAGCAAAGGAGACATCGAAATGATCCTGGTCACTGGTGCCAATGGGCGAACGGGCCGGGCGGTCTTGGAACTGCTCCATAGCCGCGGCGTTCCTGTGCGAGCCATGGTGCGTGATGCCGCGAAGGCGGCCGGGATGATGGGGACGGAAATAGTCGTCGCGGATTTTAGCAAACCGCACACGCTGACCAGCGTCCTCCAAGGTATTGATAGCGTCTACCTGACGAGTGCCCCGGATCCCGAGCAAGTGACGATGCATCGGAACTTGATTCGCGCCGCAGCGCAGGTGGGCGTGCGCTACATCGTCCGTCACTCCGTCCGAGGAGCCGACGACAATTCGCCGATCAAGATCGCGCGGTGGCATGCCGCTTCGCAACGCGACCTAGAGTCTTCAGGGGTAGCGTGGACGCATCTTCAACCCGTCTTCAACATGCAGAATTTCCTGCGTTTCACATCATCAATTCGGTCCAACGGCACCTTCTTTGCACCTATGCGCGACGGTGCCATCAGCATGGTGGACGCACGCGACGTAGCGTCGGTAGCCGTTGAGGCCCTGACGGCCGCAGGTCATGAAGAGCAAACCTATCTAGTGACTGGCCCCGAACCGCTTACTTTCGCCGATGCTGCGCAGCAACTCTCCAACGTCCTCGGACGACCGATCCGTTACATCGACGTGTCTCCCGAGCAGGCTCGCACCGGCATGCTCGCAGCAGGTATGCCGGAGTGGTACGCGCAAGACATGCTTGGGTTTTATGCGTTCTATGCCACAGGCTCGGGCGCATATGTGAGCGACGTCGTGCCGCGTATCGTAGGACGGCGCGGTCGCCGTTTTCGCCAGTTTGTCGAGGATCATCGCGTTACGTTCGACGCCAGCACATAGTTGGTCCGGCAGTCATCTCCATTGGATGAACGTCTCGAACTGGCCGATAGCGGCCGTTCACCAATGAGCGATTCAGGGAAACGTTAGGCGTCCGTTTTCTTCAAAGCAGTCAGCCACGTTCCGGAGTCACGAACCGTACCGCCACTTTCCAGTGCCCAGATTCGTCGCTTATGGCGCGCCACATCCATAGCGAGCAGCGTTACAGTTACCGTTCGAGACGACCTCCAACAATGAAGGAGCCCGACATGCACGCAGTAGTCAGAACGTATTCGGGTAAAGGCGCCAAGGACCTCTTTGACGTGCTGGAAAAGCGCAAGACAGATGTCGAAAGCCTCCTGCGTCCCATCAAAGGTTTTGTGAGCTACACGCTTGCCCGCAGCGGAGACGGCGGATTCTCAGTGACGGTCTGCCAAGATAAGGCCGGCACGGATGAGAGCGTTGAGGCGGCGCGTACATGGATAGCCAAGAACGCCGGAAACACTGGTGCTGGCGCACCGACAGTTTCTGAGGGTCCGGTAATTGTCCAGATGAAATAGCGCGAAGAGGACGTCAGGCGTCCGTTTCTCCTCGCACAGCGGTCAGCCGCGTTCCGGAGTCCGCACGCACCGTACTATCACTTTCCAGTGCCAGATTCATCGCTATTGGCGCGCCACATTCCGTTCCCAGAGCGCAGTTCGCCGGTCGTGGCGTTAGACCCCGGACTACGGAAGGACGTGACGGTAGGAGTCGGCGAGCACACACCGTAGAGGCGTCATAAGTCGACTACTATCGGGTTGCACGTTCTGCCGCACGCCACGCCACATCGAGGGGGTCATTCAGATGGGTACGACTTGTCGAGCCGCTCTCCGCTTCTTTATTGGCGCGACGGTTTTGAGTCCGTGTTTCGCGCAAAGCCCACAGGATTTCACGAGCGATGAGTCTTTGCTGCGATTTCTTGAAGAGGTTGCCGAGGCACGGCATCAATTCAATCTCGGCAACGTCGAGCAGTCACTGGCGCTGTGGTCGCCGACAGAAGACGTCACGCTTATGGGAGCCGGCGGCGGCATGGAGAAGGGAATCGCCGAAGTAAAGCCGCGGATCAGCTTCGTGACGCGATCGCGTACGGAAGGTGCCCGCGTCGAAGAAAACAGAGTCGAGATGGAGTACCTGCAGGTAACCGTGAGCGGTGATCTCGCTTACACCGTCCAGTTGGAGCGCAGACGCCTCAGCGTCCCTGGGCAGACCGAGCCTGTCGATAGTGTGTTGCGCGCTACCGATGTGTTCCGGAAGCAGAACGGAGATTGGAAATTAGTGCACCGTCACGCAGATCCTCTGGTCAACGTAACAATTCCCGGCCTTCCTTCGCCAGGACGTTAAGCACTCAGGTGCGCGCCGAGCTGCGAGGACGCCTTCGGCCGCGATGAGCGCCGGCTTGCGGTCGACGAGCGCAATTCGCCGTGAGCCGGCGTTCACCATGAGCCATTCGAGGCCGCAACGGCAGACGATCTCCGACCTCTATCACCGACTACGAGCAGCGAACCATCACCCGCCAGTGCCCAGATTCATCGCTTATGGCGCGCCACGTCCCAGTTGAATGTCCGCCTTCGGTGGCTAAGCGGCCGCGCGGTCGCTAGAGTCTGGCACTTGGCGGAGTGACCGCAATCGACCCGAAGCGGTCATTCGGTTAGCCAGACGAGATGAGCGCGCCTAGCTCATCGGCGGAGCGGAAAGAGAGATGCACCGTTACCAACATTTCGTGTTCGCGCTTGCGGCAACCCTGACTGCTCGAGCGCTGACGCAAGAGCTGCCGCCAACCGACGAGTCTTTGGCCGCCTATGCTGACACGACGCACTCGGTGACACTCGCCGATGGTCGCGAGATCCATTTCGTGTGCATGGGGGCAGGCTCGCCAACGGTCATTCTGACAGCGGGCCTCGGCAACTGGGCCGCGAGTTGGAAGGAGGTTCAGCCGACACTCGCGAGCACCACGCGCGCCTGCGCCTGGGACCGCCCGGGTTTCGGCCTAAGCGACGCAAGCTCGGTTCGTCAAACCGTCGCTACGACCACGGCTGATCTCGAGGAAGCTCTCGAGAGCGGACCCGGCGGACCCTACGTCGTGGTGGGCCATTCGCTCGGCTCATACGAAAGCCTGCTCTTCACCGATCGCCACCGGGACGACGTCGTCGGAATGGTGCTCGTCGATCCCAGCACTCCCGACCAGTTCGCCGTCTACGCCCGCGTCGCGCCCCTGCTCGACGAGCAAATGAAGGTGACGATGGCAGCGGGCGTCGCGGAGATGCGCAAGTGTGCCGCGGACCTGCGGGATGGAACGGTCGCGCCGGGGAAGCCCGATCCGGCGGGATGCCTGCGGCCGATTCCCTCGGCTTATCCGGCGGCGCTGCGCGAGGCGATCGGGCAGCTCGACGGCCCCGAACGACTCGAGACCGTGGCGTCCTTCAACGCAACCGTTGCGGAGAGCGCGGCCCTGGTCGTCAACCCGGCGCGCAACTATGGCGACATGCCGCTGATTGTCCTATCGGCGACCGACAGGCCGCCGCTGCCGGGAGTTGCACCGGATCTGTTGGCGCAATTCATCGAAATGATCAATCTCGGCCACGACGAGCTGGCCGCCTTGTCTACGCGCGGCGTCAACGCCCGAGTTCCGGGCGCCACACATTCGATCCAAGACGTAAGGCCGCAGGTAGTGATCGACGCGATCGTCGCGGTGGTCGCGCAAGCGCGCGCCGGCGCAGCGGGCGACTAGCTGGGCGGGCTTGATGTTGAGTTCAGGGAGTCTCGGCGACTAAGTGGCTATCGGCTTCAGTCGCCGATTTCCCGCGGAACCATTCCTGGTCGAAGGGGACACTCCTGGCCGGAAGCGGCCGTTTGCCTACCATCACTTTCCATTGCCCAGATTCATCGCTCCTGGCGCGCCACCTCCCTGCCAAGGGACCGCTGTTGCCGCGGCTAGTTAGCGTGCTGTGATGCTGGCGCAGTAGTCGGAAAACTCTTCGAGCCAGCCTGGCGCGCCGTTCTCCGCAGCCATTTTCAGGCGCGGCAGCCGCATGTCCAAGTATTCTTGATCCGAGCACAGTTCCTCTGCGATTTGAGCCTGGGTGAGGGTCGTCGGTGGCCCAAGGTAGAGAACAGCATCGAACTGCTCTTCGATGGGTCCTGGCGGGGCGGGGCTCGCACCATAGAAGCCGACGATGTCTGCGGTACCGAGAGGTGTCCCACGCAAGAGTGCGACACTTGGTCTCGGCCAAGCGCCGACACTCGGCTGAAGGGCGGTCAAGTCCTCTTCGTTCGTGCTCCAGATCTTCAGCAGGCTCTTTCCGTGCGCCTGGATTGCATTCAGCAAAGGCGTGTCGTTCAAGTAGTGACTGGCGCCTGACAACATCAAAGCCTTACGGTTCTTAGTCAGCACCTCTTGTTCGACGACTTCTGCCTCATAGGGAAATCGCCGTTGAAGCCAGGGCAGAAGATCCTCGAAATCTTCGATGGCACTCCAATCGATCGGAGGCTCGGCCAGTACTACGCGAAGCTGGTCTTCCTGCGGTAGCGAGGCGTTGACCTCGCGCACGGTACGAAAGAAGTGTTCGTACATCGGAGGGTCCGACACGTGGTGCGGCTGGGTTGTCTGCTGCCAGACTTTCCTGAGTTCCTCGTGAGGGACGGTTTCGCCGCTCGTAAACCGGTCCATGACGCCTTGATACCGCGCGCTGCCAAACTCCACGACGATGTCATCGACGACCGCTTGAAACCGGGGCGTGTGCAGAAGTGACATCCAGAAATCGTGATCCTCTTCGTTTCCATTGGTTGTTAGAGCAACGAGATCGTGTGTCTCAAACGCCGCAATGATCGACTCGACCGGATCAACTGCTACAGCAGGCCGCGGCACTGATTCCTGAGCCAGGCCGCCAAAGGCAACGAGAGCATATGAAATCAGAATGCCGCGGTACCGGGCATGTCGCTTACGCATGACGGATCTCGCTGTGCGTAGGGGAGTCTCGCCAGCTTACTGCGATCCTTCTCGGATTCGAACGATCACTCCCGGCCGCTCATAGGGCTGCGCTACGAATCTCTGGATGACTTAGCCGTCCCTGCCCGTTGACGCCGCCGTTCTAGCACTGGACCATCACCTGCCAGTGCCCAGATTCATCGCCTATGGCGCGCCACATCCCGTTTGAATGGCCGCTTCGTGGCGCGAAGCCGCCGCTCGACGTTGATCTCTGAGCGTCGGCGGGATGACCGCGATCGACCCTAGTAGGCCACTCAGGCTCGTCCGCCCCCGACGTGATTCGACATCGTCCAAGAGAAGCGATTGCATCCCCGTCGCTTGCGAACAGCGGCGATTTGTCCAGAACGCCAGGTCACACGAGAATGCCGACTCCCAACGCACTCAGCGGTGATAGTCGCCGCGCATGCAATGCAAGAGCTCATGGCCGAGACTCAACGTAGCCTCGTCATCGACTTCGCGGGGGCGTTTGTCGTTGGGCAGGTAGATCTCGCAGGTGCGCGCGCCGGTCTCGCGGTTCGTCTTCAGGATCGAGAAACCGTGGCGGTAGTCCTGGCGGATGTCACGCCGGTCGATATGGGCGCCATACCTGTGTTGGAGTTTCACGAGGTCGCCCGTCGATACGTAGCTGACCAAGACGCGCATGTCGTTGACATCGATCGTCGGTTTGAGGAGCTCACCCCCGAGCGCTGCCGGCGCGGCGCCTAGCGCCAGCGCAAGTATGCCCAAGTGGAGTGTCGGCCTCATGGGGGGCTAGAATCGGCCGTTCCTCCGCAATGCGCTTTGTCGGGGTCCTGGACCTTTCTGGACGTTTCTGCCGAAAGATGACTTCGTCTGCACAGGCATATCGGTTCAACGGGTTTCGCGTCGACCCCGTGCGGCGGCTCTTGTTCGGGGCCGATGGACAACCGATTTCACTGAAGCCGAAGGTCTTCGACACGCTGCTGTATCTCGTCGAGCGCCCTGGCGTGCTCGTGGACAAGCAGGCACTGCTCGAGGCGGTGTGGCCGCACGTCGTCGTGGAGGAGAACAACCTCAACAAGGCGATCTCGACTTTGCGCCACGTCTTCGGCGAGACGCGCGACGAGCATCGTTTCATCGTGACGGAGCCCGGCCGCGGGTACCGATTCGTCGCGAGCGTCGAGGCAGTGCCGGCGGTCAGGGAGTCGCCGGTGGGCGCCGAGACCGCTGCCCCACCCCACGATGGCGCCGCGCGGGGCGCGTCATCGACGAGCGTCGTCGTCCGGTCGCCCGCCGGTGCACCGAACGCGATGCAGACGCCATTGCGGCCATCGAGCTCGCCGCGCGCGGCGTATTTCGTGACGGCGGCGGTAGCCGGCGGGCTCGGCGCGGCGCTCGTCTGGTTTCTGAGCCGCGACACCGATGCACGATGGCTTCAGGAAGAGCTCGTCCCGCAAATCGAAGCCCATTTGGATACCGGCGATTTTGAAGCGGCTTACGCGTTTGCGCAGGAGGCGGAGGCTCGCGTGCCGGACGACCCCGAGCTTCTCGAGCTCTGGCCCCGACTCTCATGGCTCGTCACGATCGAGTCTGAGCCGCCCGGGGCAGCGGTGTATCGGCGAGCGTACAACGGGACGGATGCGGATTGGCAGGAGCTCGGGCGCACGCCGCTCGAGGACATCCGGATCCCGTTCGGCTTGTCACGAATGCGATTGAATCTCGACGGATATGCGCCGATGTTGCGGACATTGGGCGGCGGCGTGCTGGTGGGGACGAACCTGCTGCCTGACATCACGGGCGACTTCTACATCGGGCCCGAGATCTTCAAGCTGGACCGAACAGAAGAGTTCCCGAAGGCAAGGTGCGGGTGTCGGGCTTCGATCAGGTGCTCGACGGCGAGAGCGTGCGATTCCGCGACTACTTTCTCGACCGCTACGAAGTCACGAATGCGCAGTTCAAGGCGTTCGTCGACGCGGGCGGCTATCGACAACCGCGGCTCTGGACGCCCGTGGTCCGCGACGGGCAGATCGTGCCGTGGGACGAAGCGATGAAGTTGTTCACGGACCGCACCGATCGGCCGGGTCCGAGCACCTGGGTGGCCGGCGATTATCCGGACGGCCAAGATGAATACCCTGTGTCCGGCGTGAGCTGGTACGAGGCAGACGCGTACGCGCGCTTCATGGGCCAAGAGTTGCCGACGGTCCATCATTGGTTTCACGCGCTGCCGCTCGCGGAGATGTCGTGGCTGCTTCCGGCAAGCAATCTCGATGCGGTTGGTCCAGTACCTGTTGGACAATCCGGGGCGATGAACTACAGCGGTACGTTCGACATGGCGGGCAACGTCAGAGAGTGGAGCGCGACCGCGCGCGGCGATCAGCGCGGAATTCTCGGCGGGGGATGGACCGACCAGGCCTGGCTGGCGACGAACGAGCTCAACGCCGCGTCACCGCTCGATCGATCGCCAAGCAACGGCTTGCGCTTGGCGAAAACCTACGACGAGCCCTCCGTCGCGACGCGCGCGCGAGCTGCGCTCCCGCTGTGGCCGGAGCCGCCGCGGGCGGAGCAGCAACCGGTTTCAGACGAAGTCTATATGGCATATAGCCGAGTGTTCTCTTACGACTCTGCCGCCCCATTGAATGCGTCGATCGATGCGGAGCAGAGCACGCGCCTATGGACGCGGCAGCGCATCGTGTTCGACGCCGCGTACGGCGGCGAGCGCATGGTGCTGTATCTATATCTGCCGAGCACGGGCGTGCCGCCATTTCAGACGGTCATCTATTGGCCCGGCGCAGCGGCGAGATTTCTCGGCTCGATCGACGAGTACTCGACGTACATGGACTTCGTCGTGAAGAGCGGACGTGCGGTTGCGTTTCCGGTGTACAAGGGGACTTTCGAGCGCGGAGACCGGACGCCTTTCCCCGCGCGTGACACGCCGGCGTATCGCGACAACACGATCCAGGCCGTGAACGACCTGCGCCGGTCGATCGACTACCTCGCGTCGCGTTCGGACATCGATCAAGACGCGATCGCGTACTTTGGGCACAGCTGGGGCGGATCAGACGGCGTGGTCGCCTTGGCGCAAGAGCCGCGCTTTGCGACGGCCGTCATCTACGTCGGCTTTCTGCCGCGACTACCGATGCAGCCCGAGGTCGAGCCGGTCAACGCGCTGCCGCGCGTGCGCTTGCCCGTGCTGATGATGAGCAGCGAGTTCGACACCGTTCCGCTCGAGAACGCACGGCGATACTTCGAGCTGATCGGCACGCCCGCGGCCGCGAAGAAACACGTGATCGCTTCGGGCGGCCACTTTGTGCCCCGCGACTTGCTGATCCGTGAGACGCTCGATTGGCTCGACGTGCAGCTCGCGCCCCCAGAGGGCTAGAACGATACTGGTTGAGGCAGGGGTAGGTGCTTGCTCCCATCTTCGTTGTCCCCACGAATGTCCTGTTGTGGCCGAATGCGGCCATTCGGAGGCGAGCGACTCATTTAAGCTCTCGTTGACCGCTTCTCCCTGGAGGGTGGCCGTTCGCAGACCCGGCCTCTTCTAGCAGTGAACCATCACCCGCCAGTGCCCAGATTCATCGCTTATGGCGCCACATCGCGGTGGTCTGTAGTCGGCAACCGCGGTTCTCCCTTCGCTTGCTTCACGCTCATGTACGCTCGGCCGAGGAGCGCTGATCTCCGTGCCGATAGCGGATCAGGCCATCGCCGTGGTCCCCGACCAAACGCGACCGGGATGGCAATCTGTACCAGAGCCTGCCCCTACTCCAAAACGGAAGCTGCGGGGCAATGGCGATCTCATGTGTGAGGGCGTCTTAGGATCACCGTGGGGGCTGCTCCCGTGATCGCCGTCTCGCACGCTGACTCATGCGGAACACGTAGCTGCTTTAGGCGAGCATCGTGTCATCCTTGCCGATGTTGATGACGACCGCCTTGTACTTCCTAAGATCCAACGCTTTCCCGTGGATCGGAGGAAAGTCCCTAGTACGATCGCACTCCATGGGTACGCTTTTGGCCATCGAGGAGTTTGACGGAACCGGGCTCAACGTCTAGCGTCCGGCTTGCAAACCAGCAACAAGGGGGCCAGGGGGATCATGTCGACTGAAGCAAGCGCATTGCCGCCGCATGTCCAGCTCATTCAGATGGGAACCGCCTACTGGGGATCGCAGATGCTGCTGGCCGCAGCGCAACTCGGTCTCGCAGACCGGCTCGCGGGCGGGGCGAGGAGCGCGATTGACCTCGCGCAGGAGCTCGCGCTGCACCCGCCGTCGCTGCATCGCTTCATGCGCAGCCTTGCCGGCATGGGGCTGCTCACGGAAGTGCAGCCGAAAACTTTTGCACTGACGTCGCTCGGGGAAGCGCTCAAGAAAGATGCCCCGGGCTCCGCTCGCGCCACGATCCTCATTCTCACAGGTGTCGCGGGCGAGTTGTGGACGAACCTGTCGCATTGTCTGAAAACCGGCCATCCGGCAACCGACGAAGTGTTCGGCAAACCACTGTTCGACTACATCGGCGAGCGACCCGAGCTCGTGTCGTTGTTCAGCGAGACCATGGTCGGCTTCCACGGTCGGGAGCCGGCCGCCGTCGCGGCCGCGTACGACTTCGACGCGCTCGGTAGCATCGTCGACGTCGGCGGTGCCACGGGCAACATGCTCGTGCACATTCTGCAACGCCACAAGAAGCCGCGCGGTGTGCTGTTCGATATGCCGCATGTGGTCCACGATGCGGTCGCGCTTCTCGGGGCGCATGGCATGAGCGATCGCGTTGCGATCGAATCGGGGAGCTTCTTCGAGGCCGTACCGAAGGGTCACGACGCCTACGTCCTATCGCACATCATTCACGATTGGAACGAGGATCAGTGCCAGACGATCCTCGCGAATTGTCGGCGCGCGATCGCGCCGAAAGGGCGGCTCCTGATCGTGGAGATGGTGCTGCCGGAAGGCGATGCGCCGCACCACGGTAAGATGCTCGACATGATGATGCTCGTCGGACCCGGCGGGCAGGAGCGCACGGGCGAGGAATACCGGGCGCTGCTTAAGAAGGCGAATTTTCGCATGACGCGGGTGGTGCCGACGGCGTCAGACGTCAGCATCGTTGAAGCGGTACCCATTTAGGCCCAGTGTCAGCTGCAACCGGTGGCGGGCCTGGTCCCGGTGGGTGTTCGAATCTCTGTAGTTGAAGACCGGTGCGGCCGCTCTTCGGGATGGTTTTTCGTTCCGGAGGATAGGGCATGGCCCCCGAGCGTCAGCTGCACGGCACCAGCACCTTCCAATGCCCAGATTCATCGCTCCGGGCGCGCCAATTTCACTAAATCCATACCGGGCGCAGCGCCAACGGCCCCTACCGCCCATAGTAAAGGTCGCCGACCGAACTGTGATGGTTGCACTTCGTTCGGGCGCGGTTTTCCGTAGCCTCAGTGGACCGCCGGGACTTTGGGGGAGCGTGCCGCTTTGCGGCAACGGCCATGAAAGTTCTGCTCGTCGAAGACGATGCAGACGATGCCGAGTTTCTGCGGCTATCGCTGCTCCGTCACAACACCAAGCCGATCGACATAACGCGCACGGACCGGATCAGCGAGGCTCAGCGCCTGCTGCGCTCCGACCGGTTCGATGTCGTGTTGCTCGACCTCCACCTTCCTGACGCTTCGGGTGCCGAGTGCGTCGCGAGGTTAAAGCAAGCCGACAATGAGGTACCGATCGTCGTGCTGAGCGGCACGGGCGACGAGGACTACACGGTTGATATTCTCAACCGTGGCGTGCAGGACTACCTCGTGAAGTGGGAAGGGGATGGCCGCATCATCTTGCGCGCGATTCGTTACGCTATCGAGCGTAAGCGTGCCGAGGCGAAGCTCAACTATCTCGCGCGTTATGACTCGCTGACGGGCATTCCGAACCGACAGTTTCTTCGGGAACGGCTCGAAGGCGCGACGACGCGTGCGCTGAACACAGGGCGCGAGATCGCGCTGTTATTGCTCGACCTCGATCGGTTCAAGATGGTCAACGATTCCTTGGGCCACGAGTTCGGCGATGACTTGTTGCGCGCCGTCGTCCAGCGGTTGCTTAGCAGCATCCGCGGAGGCGACGTGCTCGCACGGCTCGGTGGCGACGAGTTCGCCGTGCTGCTCGAAGACATCGAGAGCCGCATGGACATAGAGACCGTCGCCAGCGGCATCGTCAGCCGGTTCCACGAGCCATTCCAGCTATCGGGCCGCCAAGTCTCGGTCACCGCGAGCGTCGGCATTACCGTCTATCCGGTCGATAACCCCGATCCCGTGGCGCTCCTTAATAACGCCGATATCGCGATGTATCAGGCGAAGGAGCAAGGACGGAATAGCTTCAAGTTCTTCACGCCCAGCATGCACCAGCAACTCCTCTCTCAGCACGAGCTCGAGACGGATCTCAAAGCGGCGCTCGAAGCGCAGAGCTTCGAGCTCGCCTATCAACCGCAGTTCGGGCTCGCGGATCATCGGATTCATGCCGTGGAGGCGCTGCTGCGTTGGAATCATCCGACGCGCGGGCGCGTGAGCCCGGAGGAATTCATCTCGGTGGCCGAGGAGAGGGGCCACATGATCCCGCTCGGACTTTGGGTCATCGAGCAAGTGTGCCGGCAGCTCAAGCAATGGCAGAGCCTGGCTACTCCTGTACCGCGCGTGGCGATCAACGTCGCGGCTGTTCACTTTCGCCAAGCGGGTTTTGCCGAAGACGTGCGCGGCGTGCTCGATCGCCACGGCATCGATCCGGATCTAATCGAGCTCGAGCTGACCGAGCGCTCGTTGATGGAAGATACCGAGAGCACGCGCGCGTGCCTGCGCGCGTTGAAAGATATCGGTGTGCGCCTCGCGATCGATGATTTCGGCACCGGCTACTCATGCTTGAGCTACCTGCGGCGCTTTCCGCTGGACGTGATCAAGATCGACCGATCGTTCGTCTCGGACCTCGATACGAGCGCCGATGCGCAAGCGATCTGCGGCCTCATTCTTTCGATCGCGCACCGCTTGTCTCTGGATGTCGTGGCCGAAGGCATCGAGTCCGAACAGCAGCTTGCGTTCCTCACGAAGCAAGGCTGCCAGTTCGGCCAAGGCTACTACTTCAGTAGGCCAGTGGACCCGATCGAAATCGCCAGCCTGATGGCGGAGCGCGGCGCGCAAACAGCGCGGCATCGCCGGGTCGAGCACACGCGCCCCGTCGCAGCCGTCGGCAAGCGCCCTTAGCCTCTCTTGCTGAGCGAGCACGTCGAAGGCAAAGCGGCCGTTTATCCCGACGTCGCAGCGCTGGGAGGCATGTACTTGGACGCGCGCAGCCGCCAGCGCATCGAGGAGTTGCCGATCGTGCGCAGCGAGACCGCGATCGCCAGCAACAAAGGCGTGCACGCGATCTACGCGCTGCGCGACGTGCTCGGCGCTGACCGTGTGAATTTCGCGTTGAAGCGTTTCATCGAAAAGTACGGCAACCGCCCGCCGCCGAATCCGACGACGCGCGAACTTGTCGCGGAATTCCGCGCCGTCGCTGGAGGCGAATATCAACCGTTGATCACCGACTGGTTCGAGCGGATCACGTCGTACGACGTGGCCGTCACAGGTGGCGAGAGCCGCGCCGTGGGCGACGACTACGAGGTCACGATCGAAGTCGCAGCGCGTCAGCTCGACGTCGACGGCGCCGGCGTCGAGACGGAAGTGCCGTTGCGGGCGCCCTTCGACGTCGCCGTGTTCGCGGCGGGCGCAGACGCGGCAGCGGAACCGATCTACTTGGAGAAGCACTGGCTGACGTCGGGTCTACAGAGCGTCGTCGTACGCGTGCCCGCCCGGCCGGGCCGCGTGGCCATCGATCCCTACGCCTTGAGGCTCGACCGGCGAGCTCAGGACAACAGGCGCGATCTATAGACCGCGGGTTGCACGGTCGCGGGGCGGTGCTAGTGTAGAAGCCACACGGAGTATTCGGTCGGGTGCGACATGTTGGCGTTCATCGGCTGGTGCTTGTTGCTCGCGCTGTGTTGGCCGCTGGCGCTGCTCGCGCTGTTGCTTTGGCCGATCGTCTGGCTGATTTCGCTGCCGTTTAGGCTGGTCGGTATCACGTTCGAAGCGCTGTTCGCCTTTCTGCGCGCCGTGCTGTTCTTACCGGCGAGAGTGCTCGGGCACCGCGGTCGCTGAAGCGCCGGCCCGGTAGGGCGAGATCAGTGCGTCGAGCCGCGGCCGGGCCCGGTGTCGGGCGGCCAGCCCGTTGGCTGCGGGTCCGGGAGATTGACGAGCACGGCTTGGATTTCCTGAATGTAGCCGCGCTTGACCGCGAAGAACTCTGCGACGAGCCGATCGTTCGACGTCACGGCGCTCTGGCTCGACGCTCCACCCTTGATTCCGAAGCGCACGATCGACAGCACGATGCCGCGCTCCTCGTCGACGACGGGGTAGCGCCGGTCCCAGATGTTGCGATTCAAGAACCGTCCCTCGTCGAAGCCGCGCTGCGCCGATTGATACTCGCCATTGCGGACGAGCCCCGTCGTTTGTAGGCCGTTCTCGTAGCGGCGCGCGTCGGGCATGAGGCGGGCGGGGTGGTACGCCGGCGTGCCGTTCGTTTGGAACGCGCGCCAATAAGCCTCGGCAGCGGCGATCAACTCGTAATACGAATCGCGTTCGGGCTCGCGAATCGAGTGGAGCAGGTCGGGCGAGACCGCGGTCAGTTGGTCGGGTCCCCAAAGCCGGTCGGCTTCGCCCTCGTTGGCCCTGATCGTTTCGATCTCCGTGATCGCGCCGTTCAGCACTTTGAGCCGCACCATGTGCATCGTCTTCGAGCCGTCGGCGTTGCGGATCACCGTTTGCGTGCCCGTGTCGCCGCGGTCGGTGTTGACGATGTCGAAGCGGTAGACGCTGGCTTCCGCGTTGGCCCAGAACGTGTCGGCAAGCCTTTTCTCGGCGCCGTTGTCGGTGATGCGTGCGCGCGCGGCTTGTCGGAGGCTTGCGGGATCGTTCGCGAAGAGAGCGGTGAAATACGCGTCGATGTGGCTCGTCAGGCAGGCGCGGTCGCACGCCGATTGCGCGCCGACGGGCGCCGTTGCGCCCGCCGCAAGGGCGGCGAGCGCAACGAGCCTGGACCAGCTTTTCAAGCGAAGCGCTCCAGGCCTACTGAGGATTCGGCTCGAGCCGAACGATGTTGCTCGGTTGACCGGGGAACTGATTGTCGACGGCAATGTACACGAAGCCGTCCGGGCCCTGACGTACGTCGCGGATGCGGTATTCGCGCGGCAGCAGCGACTCGCGACTCGTGACGACGTTGCCGTTCAGCGAGAAGCGAACAAGCTGGCGATAGTTGCCGGCCATGCCGCCGGCGAATGCGTTGCCGCGCCAGTTCGGGAACCTGTCGCCCGTGTAGAACATGAGGCCCGAGATGCCGATCGACGGCACGAAGAACGCCTTCGGCTGCTCCATGCCTTCTTTGTTACGGCTCGCGTGGATCTCGGTGCCGAGCGTGTAGTTCGCGCCGTAGCCGATCACGGGCCAGCCGTAGTTCTTGCCGCGCTCGATGAGGTTCAGCTCGTCGCCGCCTTGCGGGCCGTGCTCCGTTTCCCAGAGCGCGTTCGTCGCTGCGTTCCAGGCGAGGCCCTGCGGGTTGCGGTGACCGTAGCTCCAGATCTCCGGCAGCGCGCCGGCGCGCCCGACGAACGGATTGTCCTGGGGCACCGTGCCGTCGTCGTTCAAGCGCAGGATCTTGCCCTGATGGTTATCGAGGTTTTGCGACGGGTGACCTTCGAGGTTGGGATCCATCGCGCCATCGGGACGCCGCGGGAACAGGCCCGCCATCTTGTCGCCGACCGACATGAAGAGGTGGCCTTGCCCGTCGAACGCGATCCGCGCGCCGAAGTGACCCGGCGCACTATTCCACGCTTTCGCCTCGAAGATCTCCTTCGCATCGACGAGCTTGTCGCCCTCGAGCTTGGCACGCATCAGCGCCGTCGTGCCTTCCATGTTGTCGTTACGCGGTTTCGCGTAGCTCAAGTAGATGTAATGGTTCTGAGCGAAGTTCGGGTGCACGGCGACTTCTTGCATTCCGCCTTGCCCTTGCGCGCGCACGGCCGGCACTCCGGGAACTTCCGTCGGCAGCAGCTTGCCGTCGCGGATGATGCGCAGCGTGCCGACGCGCTCGGTGACGAGCATGTCGCCGTTCGGCAGCCAAGCCATGCTCCACGGATTACGCAAGCCTTCGGCGACCGTGACCACCTTGAAGTTCTCGCCGGCCGGGCCAGGCGGTTGTGCGAACGTCGCGGTGGAGATCGTCAGGGTCGCGGCGGCGATCGACGCAGCCAACTTGGATGTTGCCTTCATGATGATTCCTTTGTTTGAGGCGGCGAATATCTTAGCGCGAACGCTCGGAAAGGAGCGACTTTAAAGGAGTCGAGAAATCTCGACTCCGGGCCTGATTGACGCTTCCCGGCCATTGGGAGACGCTTGGGTCGAAGGGGGACGAACAATGACCAATCGCAGGGCGTTCATGCGGGCCGCGGGCACTGGGGCGCTGGCGTTCGGCGCGTTCGGCGCGTTCGGACAAGCGGCGCCGAAACGCGTCGCGGTCGGCGGCCGGCCCGTGACCGTGGTCGACGTGCACGCGCACTGCGTGTTCCCGGAAGTCTCGCGGCGCGTACCGGGCATCAACGCGCCGCGCGTCGCGCCGCCGACGCTCGTGCTCGGGCCCGAGCGGCTCGCGGCGATGGACGAGCGCGGCATCGGCGTACAGGCGCTCAGCGTCAATGCCTATTGGTGGTACTCGGCGAGCCGCGAGGACGCGCGTGCCGTCGTCGCGACGCACGACGAGGGCATTGCAGCGTGGTGTAAAGAGCACCCGACGCGCTTCGTCGGGTTGAGCTCTATCGCGCTGCAGTTTCCGGATCTGGCCGCTGAGCAGCTCGAGCATGCCGTCAAGAACCTTGGCGCGCGCGGCGCGTCGATCGGCGGCCACGTCAACAACGAACCGCCGACGGGCGAGAAGTACGACCCGTTCTGGGCCAAGGCCGAGGAGCTTGGCGTGCCGGTGTTCATGCATCCGAACAATGCGCTGAACATCGCGCGCGAGGGCGCGCTCGACGGCCGCGGCGGCCTGGGGAACATCGTCGGCAATCCGCTCGAGACGACCGTGTTTCTCAGCCGCATGATTTTCGACGGCACGCTCGATCGCTTTCCGCGCCTGATCCTGTGCGCGGCTCATGGCGGCGGATACTTGCCGTCGTACTTGGGAAGGAGCGACGCGGCGTGCATCGTCCGCGACGACGCGAACTGCGCGAACAAGCGCAAGCCGAGCGAATATTTTTTGGACCAGATCGTCGTCGACTCGATGGTGTTCTCGTCGGAAGGCCTCCGGCACCTCGTCGCGGAAACGGGCGTCACCCAAGTCGTCTACGGCTCCGACATCCCGTATTTGTGGCCCGATACGATCGACCTCATCGTCGAGGCGCCGTTCCTCACCAACGAGGCCAAGGAAGCGATCCTCGGCGGCAACTTGAGGCGCATGCTGCGCATCGATGGTTGAAGACGGATGGCGGCGCTGCGGTACCTGTTGTTCGCCGCCGTCGGGCTCGTCGTCGCCTCGGTGCTGTTCTTGGGGCTCAGCTTCATCATCAACGCGAATTTCGAGGCCGGCGTCGGAATCGTAGAGCGCTGGATCGTACGCGCGACCTGTGATCAATACCGGCTCGAGGGCGCCGTTCGCGATGCGCAAGGCCGGCCCATTCCCTACGCCGTCGTCGAGGCGTCGTATCACAACCAGCGCCTGACGACGCGCAGCAACATCGACGGCTCGTTCGTGGTCGCCGTCGACGAGGCCGTCTGCGACCGGCGGCCGCCGCGCAACGTTCAATTGGTCGTGATGGCCGACGATTTCCGGCCGAAGAGCGCAGCCGTGCCCTATGATGCAGAGACTATCGAGGTGACGCTCGACGCCCGCGACTTCAGGCCCTGACGCTCTGGAGGATCGCCATGAAGCGCAAATGCATGACTGTGTTGCTAGGCGTGGCCGGTTTGTCGTTCACGTGCGCCTCTGCTCAAGACGACGAGGAAGAAAGCGACGAGCCGCTGCGCTGCCTGTCGATGAACAGTATCCGTTCGACGGTCGTCGTCGACGACAATCGGGTCTTGTTCTTCCAAGCCCGTGATCGAGTCTTCTTGAACCGGCTCGATCGCGAATGCTTGGGCCTCGCTCGCTCGGGCACGTTCTCCTACAAGGTGCAGAGCGGCGCGCGCCACGCGCGGCTCTGCTCGACCGATTCGATCACCGTGCTCGAGACTTCGGGCCGCGGCTTGAATTGCGGGCTCGGCCTGTTCGAGCCGCTGTCGCAGGCGGAAGCCGAGAGCGTTGTCGGCGGGCCGAATCCCGCGGCCATTGCGGTGCCCGTCGAGCTCCCGAAAGCCGAAGAGCCCGCCGCGCCGGCGCCAGAGCCGACGCCGCAATCACCTGAATAGGCCGGGCCGCCCGCGCGGCGCCGGCCAGGGGACAGATCTGTAGATCTGTCCCCTCTCTGGTCTAACGGCCCAACGACGCGAGGATGTCGCGGCGCGTGATCGGCCGATCGGGATTCGGCGCGTGCACCGAGATGATGTTCTCCCAATCGAGCCCGAGCCTCTCCAAGTTCGCGACGAACACCTGCGTGCCGACGACGGGCGGATTCGGCACGGGATTCGCGGCCGGCGGCAAGTTGAACATGTCGGCGAAGGCGACAATGCGCGCGCTCGGGATGTAAGCGATCAGCATGCCGTCGGCATGCGGTAGACCTTTGATGTTGTGGATCTCGACGATCTGCGTGCCGTCCGTGAAGATGCGCTTGTCCCCGACGGTCTCGATGACGGCCTTGTTGCCGGAGCGAGCCATCGCATCGGGTGCCAGCGTACGCGCGCCGCTCAAGGCGTTCTCGAAGAACTGCTCGTTGACTTCGTGCGTCACGATCGTGATGCCTTCGGCGACGACGGCCCCGATGCCGCTCGTGTGATCGAAGTGATGGTGCGACAGCACGCCGTAGCGGATCGGCTTGTTCGGAATCACGCGCTTCGCTTCGGCGATGATCGCCTGCGCGCGCGCCTCGTTCTGGCCCGCCGGCTCGTATATCAAGATGTGGTCGTTGAACTCGACGGCGAGCGCGACGTAGCCGCCCGTGATGCGGTAGACACCGTTGGCAAGCCGCTCCGATGCCGCGGCGGGCGGCGCAGGTGGCGGACCCCCGGGCGGCGGGCCGCCGGCGCCGGCCGGCGGTGACGGCGGCGTCATCAGCGCCGTCAGGTTAGCCGGATTCGCGTTTGCGCCGAGAATTTGTGCGTCGAACGTCGGCCAGCCGCCGCGTTCCTGGACGATCGCCGACGGGTACTTGAGACCCATGTTGTCGCGATAGTCCGAATACTTCGTCGAGACGAGCATGTCGCCGAACACGGGGTTCTCGAGCCACGTGTCGACGCGCGTCACGAGATTGTCGCGGTTCACGTAGCCGACGACGCGATACGGCGCGCCGCCCGGCGACTTGGTCGGCGATTCCCAGCTGAGCTCCGTCAGTTGCTCGCCGTCGAGGGTGCGTCTACGCGCCGTCGCGTTGTACTGCTGTGCGCCTTTCAGGAAGCCCCACGGCGATACCCAGATCTCGAGCTGCTGCGCCCACGCGGGATTCGTGCTTTGGATGTTCTGCGTGAACGGCGCAAGCGCGGCGGGGCCGCCCGTGACCGGCACGGCGTACGTCTGGCCCGTCGACAGCAGCGCCGGCTTCGTGAAGTCGATCGTGCGCCGATAGTCGTTGACGTTGACGCGCGGCCATGGGTAATTCGCGTTGTTGTTCTGCCCGAGGTTGTAGTTCGCGCCGGAACCGTAATACGTGACGGAGCTCAAGTCCTCGACGCCCATGCTCTTCGCTGCATTCGCGATGACGGTTGCCGCGTTTTGCGCGACCGCGGCCGAAGTCGCTGCCATCGCAGCCAGTGCGACGGCTGCTTTCCATGTAGTAGCCATTCGAGTCCCCCACCGAGTGTGCGGGGCGCGCCGCCGGCCGGCTGCCCCGCGTGTTGTATGGTTCACGTCCGGCTGGCACGGATTATGGCCCAACGCTCGCTATGCCCGATAACGGTGGCCAGAAGATTGCTGAAGGCCGTCCGCTTGCGCGCGGGCTCGCGCTTCCGTGAGCCCCGTTGCAGAATCCGCTGTCGCTCGTTCGTTGGGGGATCCATGACGTTCAAGCTCCGTCGCCGCGACTTTCTCGGCGTAACGGCAGGCGCCGCGGCGGCCGCGCTAACCGGGCCGCGTGTCGCGCGCGCCCAGGAGCGGCCGAACGTGCTGTTCATCCTGGCCGACGATCTCGGCTACGGCGATCTCTCCTGCTACGGCCGGCCGGATTACGACACGCCGGTGCTCGACCGCCTGGCCGGCCAAGGGATGAAGCTCACGAGCGCGTATGCCGCGGCGCCCGTTTGCACACCGACGCGTTGCGCGTTCCTAACGGGGCAGTACCCGCAGCGGTTCGAGGTCGGCTTACAGGAACCGCTGACGGCGAGCTCGCCGCCCGTCGGTCTGCCTGCCGGGCAACCGACGATCGCGTCGCGCCTGCGCGCGGCGGGGTACGAGACGGCGTTGATCGGCAAGTGGCACCTTGGCTGGCGGCCGGAATACCGCCCGAACCGGCACGGCTTCGACGAGTTCTTCGGCAGCCTGAGCGGCGCGCTCGACTATTTCACGCATGTCGCGCCCGATGCCGGCGAAGACGCGCTGCCCGATCTCTGGGAAAACGACCGGCGCGTGACGGCGGACGCCTACTTGACCGACTTGTTCAGCGATCGCGCCGCGGAGTTCGTCGCGCGCGAGCGCTCGAAGCCGTTCTATTTGAGCTTGCACTACACGGCGCCGCACTCGCCGTGGGAAGGACCCGCTGACACGGCGGTCGATCACGCGGACCACGGGGTCGGGCCGATGACGAGCGGCGGCTCGCTCGGCGCCTATGCCGCGATGATGCGCAGCATGGACGAAGGTATCGGCCGCGTGCTCGCCGCGCTGCGCCGCGCGCGGCTCGAGCGCAACACGCTCGTGATCTTCACGAGCGACAACGGCGGCGAGCGCTACTCGTTCCACTGGCCGTTCTCGTTTCAGAAGCTCTATCTGTTCGAAGGCGGCATTCGCGTGCCCGCGATCGTGCGTTGGCCCGGCGTCGTGCCCGCGGGCGCCGTGACGGAGCAAGCCGCGACGACGATGGACTGGACGGCAACGATCCTCGCCGCCGCCGGCGCGCAAGTCGCCACTGCGGACGAGCTCGACGGCGAGAACCTGCTTCCCGTGCTCACCGGCGAGCGCGAAGCGTACGACCGCGCGCTCTTCTGGCGCACGCGCACGCGTGCCGCCGCGCGCATCGGCCGCTGGAAATACGTGCAGGAAGGCAGCGCGGAGCATCTTTACGATCTCGCCGTCGATCTCGGCGAGAAAACCGACCTGAAGGCCCGCGAAACCGCGGCGTTCGCGAGTGCGAAGCGCAGTTACTCAGCCTGGGCCGAGCAGATGCTCCCTCGACCCAGCTAGCTCAAGCAGTACGGTCAGAGCTCTTCCGCGTCAATCATCGAGCCGCTGTACTGGATTCTCTTGCCCGGCGGTGAAGGTCCGCGGGTTCCCTTCGTTGTGGATCCTATGCAGGCTAAAGAACCATTCGCCGTCGATTTTGACGAACTCGTCGTACCACGAGCCAAACAGCATCCACTCGACCTTGTCGCGCTTTGCGTTGTTGTTGAACTGAATCCAGTACGTGAGGGCCGTTGCCTTATCGCCGTCGACTTTGACGACCTGGTTCGTGATGAGGTGACGGACCGTCGACGGCCAATTCTTGCCGTCAGGGGTCTGTGCTGGCGGTGCGCCGCGCGTGAAATCGTAAGTGCCCGTTGCCATGAACTCGCGGATGGCCGCCCTGCCTTCTACGAGGCCGCGTGCCCAGTCGAGCACACCGTCCTCCGCAAAAACGGCGGCATAGCCGTCGGCGTCCAAGTAATCCATGGCCATGACGTAGCGTGCCTGCAGATCGACGATTGCGGCGCGGTCGTCGGCATAGCCTTCGGGGTAGTGCTCTGCCTGGACGGAGAACGCCAGGAGCAGCGGAAGCAGCAGCGCGATTTTCTTCATAGCCGAGAGTATATGACCGAACGACACGGGTCAGTCCAGCGCTGCGCCGAACTCCCGTACGATCTGGCCGGCGGGTTTGATCTCGTGAATCCCCGCCACCGACTTGCCGGCCTGCCAATACTCGCGGCTCGTGTCGTCCGTCAGCAGAGACTTCTTGAGTCGTCGTATCGAGCGGAGCGCGTACCACGTGCGCATCCAGTGCTTCGTCTTGCGACCTTTGAGCATCCAGCGCGCGAGAGGGCCAGCTTTCGTGCCGAGCCGCTCGACGTAGGCGTTGCGGATGACGGCGACGGGAACGCCCGTGAGGCGCTCGGTCAGCACGATGTCGTCCTCGCCGGCGGCCATGATCGCCCGCTTGTACGCGTCGCTCGCCTTGCACTCGGGCGTCGCGATGAAGCGCGTGCCGAGCTGCACGGCGGCGTAGCCGAGACGAAGCTGGCGCGCAAACTCCGCCGGCGTGCCGACGCCGCCCGCGCTGACGATCGGCTTGCCGAACGGCACGAGCTCCTCGAATAGCGCTTCGGGTGAGCGGGGCCCCGCGTGCCCCCCGGCGCGCGCGTTGACTGCGATCAGGCCGTCGACGCCGCCATCGATGCCTTTCTGCGCCCACTTGCGCTCGGTGACGTCGTGGTAGACCACGCCGCCGAGCGCGTGCACGCGCTCGCAAACCCACTTCGGGTTGCCGAGCGAGGTGATGAAGAAGCGCACGCCTTCCTCGAGCGCGATGTCGATCCAGCGCCGCATCCGGTCGAGATAGGCTTTGTTGCTCGCCTCGATGAGCGCGTTGAAGCCGATCGGTTTCCCCGTCAGCGAGCGGATGTACTTCAGGCCGGCACGGAACTCGTGACCGTGCACGTACGTCAGCGAGATCGGCTGCACGACGCCGAGCCCACCGGCTTCGCTGACTGCTGCGACGAGCTCGGGATTCGAGCAGGGATACATCGGGCCGCAGATCAGCGGAACCTGCACGCCGGTGTGCCGCGTGAACGCCGTTTCCATCGATCAGACGGCCTTCGGCCGCACGGGGCCGAGCCGCCAGCGAACCTTGCCCGTTGCGACGAGCGTGCCCTCGCCGTCGAAGCAGTCGGCCGTGACGTCGAGGTCGCAGTCTTCGCTGACGGTAGGCACGGCGACGTGTGCGACGGCGCGGATCGTGCCGCGCGCCTTCTTGTGATACGTCATCGAAAGCGTCGTGACGATGCCGCGCACGGTCGGCGGCAGCCCCGCCATCATCGCGAGCCCGCTCGTGATCTCGGCCAGGTTCATGAGCGCGATTGCGTGCACGGAGCCCAGATGATTGCGGTTCGAGCGCCGGCCCGGTATCTCGACGACGGCATGGCCCGGCTCGAGCACGCGGATTCGCGGCCCGACGGAGCCCGAGTAAGGCACCGCGAAGCCGAACACTTTGGAGAACAACCACGGCCCGCCCGGCAGCGGCGAGAGGCGGCGCCAAAGGTCGAGAAGCCTCGTGCCGGCGGCGATCACGCGCTACGCGTGCGGACGTAATTGGCGCCGGTCATCGTTGTCTCGGCAATGGCGCGGCACAGGCGAAATTGGCTGCCTCGTTCACGTCGCCCGAGCCGCGGTATTGCGCCACCTGCGGATAGGGGCACAGGGGTCGAGTGAGCGGCTTCGACGGATCATCGCTGGCGCGTCCGGCGCCGATCAGCCGTTCTGGCGCGACGCCTTGCTCGACCCATCGCTCGAGTGCAGCGAAGATGTCACGCTCGGGATCGCCGCGGGTAGCCGCTCCACTGCCTCCGTTGCCGAAGCTGTTCGGGCCAGAGCCGGCACCGCAGTGCCCCATCCCGGGCACCATGAACAGTCGGTAGAAATCCTCGACCGGCGGAGCGCCGGGCGTGCGCGCATCCGGGTATCGCGAAAGAAAGGCGCGCACGGTCTCGTAGTACTCGATCGAGCTCGGCGCGGGAATGGCGGCGTCTCCCCAACCGTGGTACTGAATGAGCTTCCCGCCGGATGCACGGAACGACCGCAGGTCAGGGCTGGTCGCGTTGAGGACCGGTCCCGCCTTCGTATCCCCGATGCGCACGTCGCGATCGAAGTCGAGCATCCGGAAATTCCAATTGGGGTCTTCGAATACCGCCGCACCGTAGTAGCTGTTGCCGAACATGAATTGGATGGCGCCTGTCGGGTTCACTGGCGTGATCCAGGTGCCCCAGCCGCCGGGCACCGCTTCCGTGCCGGGCGGTTGTCCGACGAAGAGGCGTTCCAGCGTGCGCGGATTGCGTGGCCCCTCATAAATCTGCTGGAGCGCGTCGACCTGAGCTTTCGGCAGACAATCGGCGGCGTCCGCGCCTGTGCAGACGAGCACGGCGGGGTCGAACGTGCAGGCACGCGGATCTTCGAGCAAGCCATCGGCCACGCCGTCGTGGCGATCGCAGGCGGCCATGACGGCGCGCTGGACGACCGGCAGCTTCGCGGGGGGGATCGCGCTGTCCGGCGTCGCGAGGAGCGCGCGCTCGTTCCAGACGAACGCTGTGAACAAGCGCGACCAGTTGTTCGCCGGAGCGCCGGCCAGGATGCCGTTGAAGTCTTCTGGAAAACGCTGCGCCTCCATCAGCGCTTCGCGGCCGCCGTCCGAGCACCCGGCGAAGTAGTTCTGCTCCGGGTCGCGGCCGTAGAACGCGCGGATGATCGCTTTGGACTGCACCGCTGTCTCATGCACGGCGCGATACCCAAAGTCGATCAGTTTCTCCGGATGTCCGATGGCCCAGTTCGCGCCGCCCCCACCTTCATGGCCATTGTCGGTGCCGGCGACGGCGTAGCCGCGGCGCAGGGGCTCTGCAAAGGAGGCGGTGTTGATGGCGCCTGCCCAGCCGCCATTGCCTTCCTGCCGGTACTTGGCGTTCCAGGCGGACGCTGCGGGCAGCCAGACGGCGAACTTGATATCGGAATCGCGGCTTGGACGCACGACGCCGCGAACGTCGCAGTGGGCAGGTACCGTGCCCGGATCCGCCGGCGGGCCGCCCGGAGCGGCGGGCGCCGGTGCGGCGCCTTCGGGCACGCTCGTCGCCGAGGTGATGAGGGCGTAGGGCAGCTTCAGGTTGATCAGGTTCTCGCACCCCTGCTGCGCATACGCAGCGTGGCTGCTGAACAGGATCGCCAGCGGTATGAGCAATGAAACTCTTGTCAGCACGTCGCCTCCTCTCGCCGAACTCAGGTCGACTCCGTATCGGTCACACGGGCGAGCGCAAGCTCCGCCACGGTCATCTCCCGCATTCTGAACTTCTGAACCTTGCCGGTAACGGTCATCGGGAATTCGCTGGTGAAGCGGATATACCGCGGGATCTTGTAGCTGGCGATTTGGCCGCGACAGAACTCACGAAATTCCTCCGCGGTCGCGGTGACTCCGTCGCGCAGCCGGATCCATGCGCACACTTCTTCGCCGTATTTGTGATCGGGGACGCCAATAACCTGCACCTCGCTCACCTTTGCGTGGGTGTGCAGGAACTCTTCGATTTCACGCGGAGAAATGTTCTCGCCGCCGCGGATGATCATGTCCTTGATGCGGCCCGTGATCGACACGTAGCCCTCGTCGTTCATGACGGCGAGGTCGCCACTGTGCATCCAGCGCGCCTTGTCGATCGCGTTGGCGGTTGCGTCGCTATCGTTCCAGTACCCGAGCATGACGGCGTAGCCGCGCGTGCACAGCTCACCTCGCGTGCCGCGCGGAACGGTCACGCCCGTGTCCGGGTCGACAATCTTGCATTCCAGATGTGGCAGCACTCGGCCGACCGTCGACACGCGAAGCTCAATCGGATCATCAGTCTCGGATTGGAACGACACCGGGGATGTTTCGGTCATGCCGTAGCAGATGGTGACCTGTGGCACGTGCATGCGACCGATGACCTGGCGCATGACGTCGATCGGACATGGAGCGCCGGCCATGATTCCCGTGCGTAACGTGTCGAGCCGGACGCTGCTGAAGCGAGGATGATCCAGCTCCGCGATGAACATCGTCGGTACGCCATAGATGGACGTGCAACCGTGCGCCTGGATCGCCTGCAGCGTGGCATCCGGCTCGAACGACTCGCCGGCGATGACGACCGCGCTGCCGTGCGTGACGGCTGCCAAATTGCCAAGCACGCAGCCGAAGCAGTGATAGAACGGGACCGGGACGCAGATTCGGTCGTGTTCGGTGTACCGCAGCACTTCTCCAACGAAGTAGCCGTTGTTCAGAATGTTGTGGTGCGAGAGCGTCGCGCCTTTTGGTGACCCTGTCGTTCCCGAGGTGTACTGAATGTTGATCGGATCGTCGGCCTGCAGTGTCGCTTCGCGCGCCTCGAGCTCGCGCGCGGCGACTCGATTGCCCAAATTCAAAAACTCTATCCAGCCGATTCCGCTCGGTTCCGGGTCGCTGCCGAGGTAAACGAGGTGGCGAAGGGCCGGCACCCGCTCGGCCTCAATCGGGGCCGTCCCCGTCGAGTTGAGTTCCGGCATGAGCCCGAGCAGCAATTGCACATAGTCGGTCGAGCGAAACCCCCGGGCGGCAATGAGCACGCTGACGCCCGCGTGGGTCAGCACATATTCTAGCTCTCGCAGACGGTAGGCTGGATTGATGTTCACCAGCAGGGCGCCGGCTTTTGCTGCCGCGTATTGCGTGATCATCCACTCCGCGCGGTTACCGCTCCAGATGCCGACACGGTCGCCGCGTCGCACTCCGAGCGCGATCAGCGCGCGGGCGGCCCGATCGGCCTCATCGCGAAGCTCTCGGTACGAATAGCGCAGCTGCTGATGACACGCCACGAGCGCGTCGCGGTCGCCCCAGCGTTCGGCCGCGCCATTGAGGGCGCCGCCGATGGTATCCGCGATTAGCGGCGCGGTGCCAACCCCGTGCACATAGGAGAGCTTCACCTCGCGGCCCTCATCGCGAGTTCTGCCGAAGCAGGCGGTTGGTGAGGCATACAGGTGTGGCTCCGCTTCTTAGACAGTATTCTCGCGAGTGCGCGAGGTGACTGTATTCGGGGAGTAATTCTGACGAGCGCGGCTCCTCTAGTGCGAAACGGCGCGCTCGGCGCCGAGGCCCGTGTTCGCGCGGACGCTGAGCTCCGTGAACTTGCGCTCCGCTTCCGGCTCGCGCGTGAGCAGAGTGCCGAGCACGGCGCCGAGAAACCCCAGCGGAATGCTGACGATGCCGGGATTCTCGAGCGGAAAAATTGCGTCCGCCCGCAGGATGCTCGGGCTCAACGCGATCAGCACCAACGAGGACACGAGCCCTGCTGCCAAGCCGCACACCGCGCCGGCCGTGTTGAAGCGGCGCCAGAACAGCGACAGCACGATCACGGGCAGATTCGCCGACGCGGCCACCGCAAAGGCGAGCGCCACGAGGAACGCGACGTTCGCAGTCGGCCCGAGCACGATCGCGATCAAGATCGAGATCGCGCCGACGAAGAACGCCGTGACTCTGGCGACGCGCACTTCCTCGCCCTCGCGGCGCTCGCGGCCGCTGTGCAGCACGTTCGTCCAGAAGTCGTGCGCGAACGACGTCGAAGCCGAGATCGTGAGGCCGGCGACGACCGCGAGAATCGTCGCGAACGCGATCGCCGAGATGAACGCGAAGAAGAGATCGCCTGCTAGCGCTTGCGCGAGCAGCGGCGCGCTCATGTTCGTGCCGCCGTTCGCGGCGATGAAGTCGCGGCCGACGATCGTCGCCGCACCGAAGCCCAGGAACGTCGTCAGGATGTAGAACGTGCCGATGATCAGCATCGCCCAGACCACGCTCTTGCGCGCCGTCTGCGCATCGGGAACCGTGTAGAAGCGCACGAGGATGTGCGGCAACCCCGCCGTGCCGAAGATCAGTGCCATGCCGAGCGAGACCAGGTCGAGCGCGCCATACGGCGGCGTGTAGCGCAGGCCCGGCGTCATGAAGTCTTGCGTGACGGCGTTGCCCTGTGCGTTCGTGTAGGTGACTTGCCCGATCGCGTCGAAGAACGCGCTGAAGCTGAAGCCGAAGTGCGCCAGCACGAGGATGCTGAGCAGAATCGTGCCGGCCATCAGCAGGACGGCCTTGACGATCTGCACCCACGTCGTCGCGAGCATTCCGCCGAACACGACGTACACGATCATCAACACGCCGATGCCGATGACGGCCGTCTGATACGTGATGCCCGTGTCCTGCAGCAACAGCGACACGAGCGCGCCCGCGCCGACCATCTGCGCGATCATGTAAAACGTGCTGACGGTCAGCGTCGAGAGCGCACCCATCGCACGCACGGGCCGCGGGCTCAGGCGATACGCGAGCACGTCGGCCATCGTGTACTTACCCGCGTTGCGCAGCGGCTCGGCGACGATCAAGAGCACCGTCAGGTACGCGACGAGCCAGCCGACGGAGTACATGAAGCCGTCGTAGCCTTGAAACGCGATGATGCCCGCTATTCCCAGGAACGACGCGGCGCTCATGTAGTCGCCCGCGACGGCGATGCCGTTCTGCCAGGCCTTCAGAGATCGCCCCGCCGCGAAGAACGCGCTCGAGCCCGCGCTCTTGCGCGCGGCCCACCACGTGATCCATAGCGTGATCGCGATGAACCCCAGGAACATCAAGACTGCCGGGGACACTAGGGCCTGCCTGTGTCGATGACGGCGCGCGCCATCCTGTCGAAACGAGCAGCCGCGCGGACGTAAGCCCAAGCGAGGAGCCAGGCCATGAAGAACTGCGACAGCGCGAACAGATACGCGACGTTGACCACGCCGAAGACTTTCCGCGCCATCAGCTCCGGCGCGTAGCCGACGAGCAGCGGCAGCGAGAAGTAGTAGACGATGAAGAACACCGTCGCCGGGACGACGAACTTCGCCTTCGCTTTCAACAGCGCCTTGAACTCGGCGGTGGCGGCGAGCCTCTCCCAGTCGGCGACGTCGCGATCATCGTCGGCGGTCTGCTCGTGCGGCGGTTTACCGTGTCGTCGCCCGAGCGGAGCCACGTCCGTGGCGGACCCGGTGTGCGGTGTGAGATCGGCGTTCGGCGGTTCGTGCTTGCGCGTCATCGGCAAGGTTCGCAAGGCGGGCCGATGAATGAGTGTGGCGCAGTGAGCACGCTGCGCAGGTTATCTCGGAGCGGGAGGCGCGGTCTATGGAAGCTCGCTAGCTGCGCGCTTCCGGCCGCTGATCAAGCGGACGGCCGCCGAGCTTCGCTCGCCTTGCCCCTGCCGTTATGGGGGCCCTCCGCGAACTCTTCGATCATCTTCTCGCAGAACGCCGGCAGATCGTCGGGTTTGCGGCTCGTGATGAGGCCCTGGTCGACGTGGACCTCCTCGTCGACCCATTGGCCGCCCGCATTCTTGATGTCCGTTTTCAAGCTCGGCCACGACGTCACGGTGCGGCCGCGCAGGACGTCCGCCTCGACGAGCGTCCACGGCCCGTGGCAGATCGCTGCTACGGGCTTCGCTTGCTCGAAGAACTCCCGCACGAATGCGACGGCGGGCCGGTTCGCGCGCAACGTGTCGGGGTTCGCGACGCCGCCCGGTAAAACGAGGCCGTCGTAGTCGGAGGCGTCGGTGTCCGCGACGAGCCTATCGACCTCGAAGGTATCGCCCTTGTCCATGTGACGCATGGCTTGGATAGCGCCCTTGTGCACGGACACGAGCTCGAGTTCGGCGCCGGCCTGCATGAGCTCGTTCCAGGGCTGTTCGAGCTCGCTCTGTTCGACGCCGTCCGTTGCAAGAAATGCAATGCGTTTGCCTTCCAAGCTAATGGCCATCGTTTTTCTCCCTTTTCCCTGTCGTGCCTCGCCGCTCCGGCGAACGGCTGCAAGTTGCGTGCCGGGGCATGGCGCCCGGTTGCTATGCTAGCGTTGTGCCAATGGCGAAGCGCTTTTCGATGATCCGCGAGTTTCACTTCGCGGATTGGTTCACGCTCGCGAACGCGGTCTGCGGCATGGGTGCCGTGCTGACGAGCATGTCCTATCTCGAGACCGGCGAGGTTTCGCGCCTTTACGTCGCGAGCGCGGCGATCCTGGCGGCCCTCGTGTTCGACGTGCTCGACGGCCGCATCGCGCGCTGGAGGCAGACCTCGTCGGCGCTCGGCCGCGAGCTCGATTCGCTGGCCGACGTGATCTCGTTCGGCGTCGCACCGGCCGCGCTCGCGTACGCGTGCGGCATGCAAGGGTTTTGGGACCGCGTCGTGCTGGCCTATTTCGTCGCGTGCGGCGTGTCGCGGCTTGCGCGTTACAACGTGACGGCCGAAGCGCTGTCGGGCGGCACGGGCAAGGTCACGCATTTCGAAGGCACTCCGATACCGACGTCGATCGTGCTCGTCGCGATGCTCGCGCTTGCGGCCTACATCGGCGCGACCGGCGCGCAGCTCTGGCTCGGCGACGTCGAGATCGCAGGACACAGGCTGCACTTGCTGACGCTGGCGTTCGCGGTGTCGGGCTCGCTGATGATCAGCCGGATCAGGATTCCGAAGCTCTGACGCATTCGCATTCGCAAGCCTGTGGGCGGCGTGGTACAAATACTGCTATTCACAAGCGCAAGGAAAGGCTCCATGCGCATCGTGGCGCTGGTCCTGTTCTCCCTCTCGGTGTCGGGCGGCGGTGCCGCTCTTGCACAGAGCGAGCCTGCGGCTCCCCACCACGCCGAAGCTTCGGCTCCGCAAGAATCTCCCGAAGAAGTCGTCGTACGCGGTAAGCGCGTCGGGCAGCTCAGGGCCGACGTTGAAGCGGCACGCCAGCGCGCCTACGACGTCTACAACGAGATCAATAGCAACGACGAGTTCGACGTTCGCTGCCGCAAAGAACGCCGGACCGGCTCGAACGTGGCGACCCAAGTCTGCCGCCCGCGGTTCGAGGACGACATCTCGGCCGCCGCGGCGGGAGCATACGCTTCGACGTTATTTCAGCGTTGCCAGCCCGACGCGGCGAGCGGATTCCTGGACACACAGGCGTGCATGTTCAGCGAGCCGGGGGTGAGTGCCAAGGCCAGCGCTCAAGGCGTCGAGAGTCTGTCGCCGCCCAAGCACGAACAGATGGCTGAAGAGATCTCGCGGCTCGCGCGTGAGGACGACCGGCTCGCGGAGGCGATCTTTGGTTTCTACGAAGCGAGCCAGGAGTACGAGGCGGCGCGCAAGCGTCGCGATAATTGAAGCCGACGCGCGGCTAGGCGGACTTCTTCTTGAGGCCGTCGTCGACGGCGATGTTCTCGGGCGTCAGCTTCAGGCCGGACGCAGTCGCGGCTTGCTCGATCAGGATCGCGAAGTCGCAGTCGGTGCGGCCGGCCTGCACGAGCTTGTCGACCTCGCCGCGCGTCGCCTTCGTGACCGGAAGCGGCACGCCGAGCTCTTTCGCGGCCTTGAGCCCTAGATCCAAGTCCTTGCGCAGCAGCACGGGCGTGAACGTCGGCGTCCAGTCGAGATTCACGAACGCCGGCGTCTTGTAGCGCGAGAACTGCGAGCCCATGACGCTGTTGTTGATGAACTCGAGGAACGCGCTGCGTTTCACGCCGCCTTTCTCGGCGAGCACGGTGATCTCGGCCAACGACTGCGCGACGACGCCGAGCAGCAGGTTGTGGCAGATCTTGACCATGCGCGCGAGCTCGCCTTCGCCGACGTAGGTGACGCCGACGCCGAGCGCTTGCAGATATGGCTCGGCCATGTCGAACGACTTGCGCGGCCCGGAGGCAACGATCGTCAGCTTGCCGGCCGCGACGACCTTCGCATTGCCGCTGACGGGCGCCGCGAGCATGTCGACGCCGAGCTTGGCCGCCGCCACGCGAACTTGCGACGACGCTTCCTCGGAGACGCTGGAGCAGTCGATGATGAGCTTCGGCGAGCCGCCCTTCGCGAGCAGCCCATCGGCACCCGTGCAGACGGCAATGAGGTCATCGGAGGCCGACACCGTCGTGAACACGATGTCGAGGCCGCGCAGCTCGCTCAGGGAATCGACGACCTTGGCGCCGTGCTCCGCGAGCGGCTCGACCTTGCTGCGCGTGCGGTTGTAGACGCTGACCTCGTGGCCGGCGGCGAGCAGCCGCTTCGCCATCGCGAAGCCCATGCGCCCGCCTGCGCCGACCCAGCCGAGCGTGTGCTTTGCCATGACAGACCTCAGACTTCGACGACCCAGTTGCTCGTTTCGATGATCTTGCGCACGCGATCGAGGAACGCCGCGGAGTAGGCGCCGTCGACGGCGCGATGATCGAACGATTGCGCGAGCACGCCAACGGGGCGGATCGCGATCGCGTCGCCTTCGCTCGTCTCGAGCACGACGGGTTTCTTACGCACGCCGTCCGTCGACAAGATCGCGACCTGTGGCTGATTGATGATCGGCGCCGTGATGAGCGTGCCGAACGTGCCCGAGTTCGACAGCGTGTACGTGCCGCCCTGGAAGTCGTCGGGCTTGAGCTTGCCGCCTCGCGAGCGCTGCGCGATCTCGGCGATCGCGTCGGCCAGCTGCGCGACGCTCATGCGGTCGGCGTTCTTGATGACGGGCGCGACGAGACCCTCGGCGCCCAGATCGACCGCAATACCCAAGTTCACGCTCGGGTGCAGGACCAATGAGTCGCCGTGCACGCTCGCGTTCAGATTCGGGAAGTCCTCGAGCGCGCGGCACACGGCATTGGCGATGAACGGCAAGTACGTCAGCGAGTGGCCGTGGCGCGACTTCCACGAGTCGCGCACGGATTGGCGGATGCGGTCGACGCGGTGGAAATCGACCTCGACGGCCTGCAGCACGTGCGGGCTCGTGGCCTTCGAGCGGACCATGTGCTCGGCCGTGAGCTTGCGGATGCGCGTGAACGGCACCGTCTTGGCGCCGGCCGGCGGCGGGCCGGCGGGCGCGGGCGCAGGCGCGCGTGCAGCGGGAGCCGCCGCGAGCCGTGCGGCCGCCGAAGGCGCAGCCGCGGTGGCGCGCGGCGCAGGTGCGTCTTGCTGCGTCTGAATGAACTCGAGCACGTTGCGCCGCGTGATGCGGCCGTTGCGGCCGGAGCCCGGCACGGCCTTCAAGTCGAGCCGATACTCCGCTGCGAGGCGGCGCACGGCCGGCGACAGACGTTGGTGATCGTCGCGTGCGACGTGTGCCGTCGTCGTGCCGTTCGCCGCGAGCTGCGTAGGGGCAGATACGGCGGCTGGCGCGGGCGCGGCGGCAGGCGCTGCAACAGCGGCGACGGCCGGAGCCGGTGCGGCAGCGGCTTTGGCGGCTGGCGGCGGTGCCGAGGCGGCTGCGCTCATGCTGCTCTCGACGACGGCAAGCACGGTTCCGACCGCGACCGTCGTGCCTGCGGGCACGAGTATCTGCGTGAGGAACCCGTCGCCGGGCGACGGAATCTCCATCGAGACTTTGTCGGTCTCGATGTCGAGGATGATCTCGTCGGCGGCGACCTTGTCGCCGACCTTCTTGTGCCAATTGGCGACGGTGCCCTCGGTGACGGTCTCGCCGAGCTGCGGCATCAATACGTTCATCGAGCCCTCTCCGAAAGCCTAGTCGACGAGCTGACGCACGCCGGCGACGATGCGCTCGGGCGTCGGCAGCTGAGCGTCCTCGAGATTGTTGGCCGCTGCGAGCGGCACGTGCGGCGTCGTGATGCGCACGACGGGCCCGTCGAGGTCCCAGAACAGCTCCTCGGCCACGATAGAGGCGATCTCGGCACCCCAGCCGCAAAGCCGTGGGTTCTCTTCGACCGTCACGAGCCGGCCCGTCTTGGCCGTTTCGCGCAGGATCGTCTGCGTATCGAGCGGCACGAGCGAGCGCAGATCGATGACGGTCGCGTCGATGCCGTGCTGCTCTTTCAAGATTTCGGCGGCCTTCAGCGCGCGCGGCACCATGAGCGCCAGTGCGACGATCGTGACGTCTTTGCCTTCGCGCAAGACGTTCGCTTTGCCGAGCTCGATGACGTGCTCACCGTCCGGCACTTCGCCCTTCGTCGCGTACAGCGATTTTTGCTCGAAGAACATCACCGGGTCGTCGCTGCGGATGGCTGCGGCGAGCATGCCCTTGACGTCGCCGGGGAATGCCGGCGCGACGATCTTCAGACCCGGAATCATCATCGACCAGTTCTCGACGCTTTGAGAGTGCTGCGCGCCGAAGCGCGAGCCCGCGCCGTTCGCCGAGCGGATCACGAGCGGCAGCGTGACCTGGCCGTCCGTCATGTAGCGCGTCTTCGCGATCTGGTTCGCGACGATGTCCCACGTGACCGCGAAGAAATCGGAGAACATCAAATCGACGATCGGCCGTAACCCCGTCATCGCGGCGCCCATCGCGGCGCCGACGATGGCCTGCTCCGAGATCGGCGTGTCCTTGACACGTTTCGCACCGAACTCCTCGAGTAGCCCGACTGTTGCCTTGAACACGCCGCCGGCTGCGGCGACATCCTCGCCGAGCAGCACGACGTTGGGATCGCGGCGCATTTCTTGCGCGATGCCGGCCGCAACGGCGTCACGATAGGTTAGTTGCGCCATGCCGAGCCTCCGTCTGCCCACACATCCTTGTCTGCAAGCTCGAGCGGCGGCGGCGGTGCATTGCGCGCCGTCTCCGTTGCACGGTCGACCTCGGCGTTCGTCTCGGCCTCGATCTTCTCGATCTCGCCGACGGCGATCCCGAGCTCGAGCAAGCGGCCGCGATACCGCGGCAGCGGATCCTTGGCGAGCCACGCCTTGACCTCTTCATCGGGGCGGTACTTGCCGGGGTCGGCGCGCGAGTGGCCGCCGTGGCGATATGTCTCGGCCTCGATCAAGCTCGGACCGCCGCCTTTGCGCGCGAGGTCGAGCGCGCGCTGCGCCGTGCGGTATACGACGTCGACGTCGTTGCCGTCGATGAGCACGGGCTCGAGCCCGTACGCACTGGCACGGTCTGCCGCCGGATGCTCGACGGCCGTCACGTCGTGGATCGACGTGTACTCCATGTAGAGGTTGTTCTCGCAGACGAACACGACGGGCAGCTTCCAGATGACGGCGAAGTTCAGCGCTTCGTGGAACGCGCCGATGTTCGTGGTGCCGTCGCCGAAGAAGCAGACGGCAACTTGCTCGGTGCCGCGGTATTGCGCGGACCAGGCCGCGCCGTTCGCGATCGTCATGTGCGCGCCGATGATCGCGTACGAGCCCATCATATGGTGCTTGACGCTCGTCAGGTGCATCGAGCCGCCTTTGCCGCGCATGAGGCCCGACGAGTTGCCCATGAGCTCGCCCAAGATCTCCGTCATGCCGACGCCGCGAACGAGCGTGTGGTTGTGACCGCGATAGGTGCAGAACGTGTAGTCGTCGGAGCGCATCGCGAGGCCGAACCCCGCCGCGATTGCCTCCTGGCCGAGCGCCAAATGGCTCGTGCCTTTGATGAGGTTCTGCATGAACAGGTCGTAGGCGCGCTTCTCGAGGACGCGGCATTCGAGCATCGACCGGTACAGCTTCAGGCGCGTTTCCGTGCTGATCGACAGCTGCGGATTACGGGCGGTGAAACCCGCCATCGTGTGTGCTTCCACTTGAGTTGTTGCCTTTCTTGAATGAGAGGGGCAAGGCCGCTTAGCCTAGCAAGACGGCTGCGCGTCGGCCAGACTGGCCTTTACGGAATCAACGAGCTACGGGGGAAACTCATGATGCCAGTGCACTCGCGCATGCGTGTGATCCTGCTGGGCGTAAGCCTCGCCGCGCTCGCGGGCTGCGGCGGCTCGGGCCCAAGTGGCGGCGCCGGGCAAGCGAGCGCGGAGCCGTATGTTATCAAGTTTCCGCATGTCGTCGCCCCGGCCACGCCGAAGGGGCTGATGGCGCAGCGCTTCAAGGAGCTTGCCGAGGAGCGATTTCCGGGCCGCGTGCGCGTCGAGGTCTATCCGTCGGCGCAGCTCATGGAGGACACCGACTCGATCGAGGCGCTCGCGTTCGGCGAGGTGCAGATGATCGCGACCTCGCTGTCGCTCTTCGACCGCCTCACGCCGAAGTTCCAGGTGTTCGACCTGCCGTTCCTGTTCCCGAATATCGAAGCCGTCGAGCGTTTCCAGGCGAGCCCTGCGGGCCGCGAGTTGCTGACGACTTTGACGGAGCACGGCATCCTCGGCCTCGCGTTCTGGCACAACGGCATGAAGCAGCTGTCCGGGCCGCGGCCGTTGATCGAGCCCGGCGACGCGCGCGGCTTGAAATTCCGCGTCATGGAGTCGGACATTCTGCAAGCGCAGATCGAGGCGATCGGCGGCAGCCCGCAGAAGATGGCGTTCGGCGAGGTTTATCAGGCGCTGCAGACGGGCACTGTCGATGCGCAAGAGAACACCTGGTCGAACATGTATTCGTCGAAGTTCTACGAAGTGCAGCCGTACATGACCGAGAGCAACCATGGCTACATCGGCTACTACCTCGCCGTGAACGCGCCGTTCTGGCAGTCGCTGCCCGATGAGCTGCGCGCCGGGCTCGAGGCCACGCTGGCCGAGGTCACGCAGTGGGGCAACGCGCGCTCGGAAGCGATCAATCGCGAAGACCGGCAGCGCATCATGGACTCCGGCCGCACGGAGCTGACCGTGTTGACTGAGGAGCAGCTCACGGCGTGGCAGGCTGCGATGCGCCCCGTCTGGGACGAGTTCCGCGACCGAATCGGCGCCGACCTCGTGAACGCCGCGCTCGCGGCCGCGCAGTAACCAGCCGCCGCCATGTCGTCGCCGCTCGTGCAGCGCCTGCTGAAGGCTGCCGACCGGCTGGAAGAAACCTTCATGATCGTCGCGCTGGCGTGCATGACGCTGCTGACCGTCGTGCAGGTCGTGCTTCGCTACGGCTTCTCGACGGGCTTCGTCTGGTCGCTCGAGGCGACGATGTACACGTTCGCGTGGCTCGTGCTGATCGGCATGTCGTACGGCGTCCGGACGCAAGCGCACATCGCCGTCGATCTCGTGACGAGCCGGCTCACGCCCGGCGGCGCTCGCGTGTTCGCGGGCCTAGCGTTGCTCTGTGCGCTCGCATACTGCGCGCTGATGATCTACGGCAGCGCGCAGTTCGTCGAGCGCTCGATGGCACTCGGCAACAACGCGCGCGACATCCCGCTGCCTCGCTGGCTGCTCACGGGCATCATGCCGATCGCCTTCGGCTTGCTGGCGCTCCGCCTCGTGCAGGCCGCGCTTCCGAAGCTCTGGCCGCGAGCCGAGGCGGGCGACGCACGATGACGGCCGGGTTTCTCGTTCTCGCGCTGTTCGTCTTGTTATTTCTGCGCGTGCCGATCGCGATCTCGCTCGGCCTGTCTTCGATCCTGACGCTGCTGCTGTTCTCCGAGCAATCGTTGGTCTCGCTGACACAGCGGTTCTTCTTCTCGCTGCAGGGCGTTCCGCCGCTGCTCGCGATCCCGTTCTTCATCCTGGCCGGCGCCCTGATGACGACGGGCGGCGTCGCGAAGCGCATGATCGCGTTCGCGAACTCGCTCGTCGGCCATTTTCGCGGCGGCCTCGCAATGGCCGCGCTGCTCGCGTGCGCGCTGTTCGCAGCCGTCTCGGGCTCGTCGCCGGCGACCGTCGTCGCCGTCGGCACGATTATGATCGTTGGCATGGCGCGCTCCGGTTACACGCGCGAGTTCGCCGCGGGCCTGATCTGCAACGCAGGGACGCTCGGCATCCTGATTCCGCCGTCGATCGTCATGGTCGTCTACGGTGCTGCCACGGAGACGTCAGTCGGCGATCTCTTCATCGCCGGTATCGTGCCGGGGCTCATGCTGACGGCGATGCTGATGATTGCCGTTGCGTTCCTCGCGCGCCGCCTCGATCTGCCGCGGCAGCCGCGCGCCGATTGGCGCACTGTCTTAAGAACCGGCCGCGATTCGATCTGGGGACTGCTCCTGATCGTCATTATCCTGGGCGGCATCTACAGCGGCATATTTACGCCAACAGAAGCCGCGGCGGTCTCCGCTGTTTATGCCTTTCTGATCGTGGTTTTCGTCTACCGCGACGTGCGGCTCAGCGAGGTGCCCAAGGTACTCGCCGACGCTGCGAGGACCACGGCGATGCTGATGTTCATCATCGGCAACGCATACCTGTTCTCGTTCGTACTGACGACGGAGCAAGTGCCGCAGACACTGTCGCAGTGGATCACGGACTTGGGGCTCCCGCCGTGGGCCTTCCTGATCGTGTTGAATTTGCTGTTGCTCGTCGCCGGCAGCTTCATGGAGGCGACGTCGGTCGTGCTGATCTTCGCGCCGATCATGCTCCCGATCGCTACGGCGCTCGGCATCCACCCCGTGCACCTCGGGATCATCATGACGGTGAACATGGAGATCGGCATGATCACGCCGCCCGTCGGGCTGAACCTGTTCGTGACGTCGGGTGTCTCGGGGCTCCCCGTGACGAAGGTCATCCGCGCGGCGCTGCCCTGGCTCGCCGTGCTGCTGGTGGCCCTGATCGTCGTGACGTACGTGCCGTGGGTGTCGCTCGTGCTGCTGCAGGCTCTGAGCTAGCGCAATGAGCACGACGCAGCCGGCTGCCACGGCGTGGTATCGCACGATCACGGCCGACCAATGGCGCGTGCTCGCGGCCGCGAAAGTCGGCTGGATGCTCGACGCGATGGACTTCATGTTGTACGCGATGGCGCTCGGCCAGCTGCGCGCGTACTTCGAGCTCGACGACGCAGGCGGCGGGATTCCTGGGCACCGTGACGCTCGTGATGTCGGGCGTCGGCGGCCTCGTGTTCGGCTACGTCGCGGACCGCTTCGGCCGCACGCGCGCGCTGATGGGCACGATCGTGATCTTCTCATTGGCTTCGCTCGGCGCCTCGACGTCGCAGAGCGTGCTGCAGCTGCTCTTCTGGCGTGCCGTGCTCGGCATCGGCATGGGCGGGGAATGGGCGTCGGGCGCCGTGCTCGTCAGCGAGACGTGGCCGCCGCAGCACCGCAACAAGGCGATCAGCATCATGCAGTCGGGTTGGGCGATCGGCTACGTCGCGGCGGCGCTGCTCGCCGCGGCGATCTTGAGCCAACCGTCGCTCGGCGACGAGGGCTGGCGCTGGCTTTTCGTCGCCGGCGTCGCGCCAGCGCTGTTCGCGATCTGGATCAGGCGCAACGTGCCGGAGTCGCCGGCGTGGAACGCGCGCGCGAGACCGCAGCGCGACGAGGCGCGGAATCCGTTTCGCATCATCTTCGGCCCGAAGCTGCATCGGCCGTACGCTGCGTATCATCGCGCTCGGCGGCGCCGTGCAGTTCGCGTACTGGGGCTTATTCTTCTGGCTGCCGCCGTTCCTGTCGCGACCCGTCGAGCAGGGCGGCGCCGGCATGGGCGTCGTCGGCTCGCTGCAGTGGATCGTGCTGATGCAAGTCGGTGCGTACCTCGGCTATCTGACGTTCGGCTTCATCGCGGACCGGCTCGGCCGCCGGCGCACGTTCGTTCTCTTCATGATCTGCGCGGCCGCGATCGTGCCCGTCTACGGCCAGATGGCGCGCAGCCCAATGGTGCTGCTCGTGTTGAGCCCGCTGCTCGGCTACTTCGGCCACGGCTACTTCAGCCTGTTCGGCAGCCTCGTCGCGGAGCTCTTTCCGACGGCGGTGCGCGCAACGGGGCAGGGGACGAGCTACAACGTAGGGCGAATGGCCGGCGCAATCGCGCCGTTCACGATTGGGGCCGCCGCGGCGCTGCCCGGAATCGGCCTTGGGCTCGCGCTCGGCATCACCTCTGCGTTTTTTCTCGCGGCGGCGCTGCTCGTGTTCACGCTGCCGGATCGCAGCGGCGAAGCGCTCGAGTAACACGAGTCATCTGGCGATTGTCTGTTTGTACTCGTTGTATTCGTCCCAAAGCGCGGCGCGCAAGAACGGGTCGCTCTCTTTCGTCGCGGCTTCGCAGAGTTGCCGCGCGACGCGGTCCTGATCGTCGCAGCCTTCGACGGGAGCGACGGTCTGCGTGTCGGGGCCGAGGTCCCTGACCGCCACGCCGGGGCTCTCGCCGCCGGCCGCAGCGCCAGTGGTCTTGCCGGGGTCGCCGGCGTCGCCGCCCGCGCCAGCCGATGTGTCGTCGCCGGGCGTCGACGAGTCGGCCGCGGGGCCGCCGCCTTCCCTCACGATGTCGTCTTGCTCGCGGCCGATCTCGCGGTCGAAGTCGCCGAGCGAGTCCTCGAACTCTTCGTCACCGCCTTGGCCGGCCGCCCGGCCGCCTTCCGAGTCGCCGAACGGGTCGCCGGCGCTGGAGCGGCCTGCACCGTCGCCTCCGTCGCCGTCACCGCCGCCGGACGTGTCGGCCGGGAGCTCCCTGCCGCTACCAGGGTCGCCCGCGGCATCGCCGGCCGTGGACCCGCCGCCGCCGCCGTCACCGGCCTCGTCGGCTGGTGTTTCGCCGCCGCCCTCGCCACCGCCGCGGGTGCCGGCGCCTGCTCCGGAGCCGCCGCTCTCGTTGCCGGGCGCGCTTTGACTTCCCTCACCCTCACCGCCCGTGCCGCTGCCCCCGCTAGCGGGCCCGCCGCCAGGGCCCCCGGGCGCTGTCGGGCCGGGGGTCGTGGGCGGTGTCGGAACGGGACTGCTTCTGTCGGAGGGGCCGCTACTTGGTTGACCGGATGGGGCGGCCGACTGGCTCGAGCATGCGGCGATGCCCGCGAACAGGGCAGCGAGCGTGAGCGTAGCAAGGAGTCGACTGCGCATGGGTCACCTCGCGCGAATTCGATTTCGCGCTGCGGGATCGCAGGAGTCAAGCGCGCGAGCGACTACTTCTTGCGCGGCGACTCGAGCCCTTTATCGGGCCGCTCGTAACGGCCGCTGCGGATTTGCCGCACGCGCTCGAGGAGCGCCAGCGCGGCGTTGCGCGTCTCGCCTTGAAACGCGACGTCGCGATCGAGCGCGTCGTGGCTCGTCGCATACGGCTCGTAGTAGCCGACGTAGCGATCGACGGCACCGCTTCCGCCCGCGCGGATCAGCCCCATCCACTCGAGCCAGTCGCAGAGCGCATATTTGACGTCGGCAGCGCCTTCGACGTCGCCGTGCACGACGACGGCGAATGCGCGTCCTGCCAAGTGCTTCGGATAATCCCAGCCTTCGAGCTCGATGGCCTTGGCCTCGGCTGCATTCTTGCCGTGCGTGCGCGTCGGATCGGGATTGCCGCCGTCGGCGCATACCAAGCGGTCGATCATGAGCTTCAGCACCGACGGCACGTGATACCAGTTCACGGGCGTCACGATCAGCACGCCGTGCGCGGCGACCCAGCGCGGGTAGAGCTCGTTCATCCAGTCCTGCGTCTGGCCGAGGCCGTGATTCGGGTAGCACGAGCACGGCCAGTTGCACAGCGGCATCGCCGTCGAGACGCAGGACTTGCACGGATAGATGACGCGGCCGTACTCGGAAGTCAGCACGGACAGGTCGAGGAAATCGACGCTGGCGCCGCCGCTCTCGATCGCGCCTTGCGCGAGCTTCGCGAGGCGATACGTCTTCGACGACTCACCGGGGCAGGATTGGTTCGTGCGGGCCGAGCCGTTGATGACGAGTATCCTCGCGGGCAGCGTCGAGTCGCGGTGCTGCGTCTCGGCGACGCGAATCGCGTCGCGCGCCGCGAGCCAATCGAGCGACAAGTCGTAGCCGGGATCGGCGAACTCGGGCCCGGCTTTGCGCGTGCGCGGCGCTTTGTGGTGCTCGCTGTAGCTGCGCCACGCGGCCTCGATCACGGCCTCGAGCTCCTCGTCGACGCCCTCGAACAGTGGATCCTCGTGCCGCCGGCGGAGTCTACGCTCGAACTCCTCGCGGTCGAGCGCGACGCTCGGCATTTCCTTGACCACGCGCGGCTTGCGCGTGTGCGGCTCGGCCATGGCTCACCTCCGTCCGTGAAGGCGAGCTGCAAAGAGCGTGCCGATGTCGTTACGGTGTTACGCCGGCGATGGCGACCTCGCCATGTCCCGCGTTGTTCTCGACGCAGGTGCGCTCGTACGCCTCGACGATGCGCTCATCGCCCGCATGCACGGCATCGAACGTCTGGTAATGCCAGTCGTCCGGCTGCGAATCGACGGTGTACTTCTTCGCGGGGATCGTGATCGTCCATGGCTGCGTGTAAACCGTCGAATCGGTGTACGTCGCTTCATAGACGTAGCGCTCGCCGTCGCTCGCGAAGGCGTAGCGCTCCTCGATGACGACGTTCTCGCTCGCGAACTCGCCGGTGCGGGCGAGCCGAGCCTTGCCGTTGTTGTTGCGCACGTCGACGACGAGCGTGTTGCCTTCCCAGCGGCCGCGCGAGTCGCCGTTCCAGAGCTTGATCGAGCCCGGCAAGTGCGGCTTGCCGTCGAGGTGCACGATGCGCGTGCCCGAATCGAACAGGAACACCACGTAGCCTGGGTATTGGCGAATCTCGTAGCCGTGCCACGTCAGCGACTTCGTGGGTCCGCCCGGCGCGCAGCGCGCGAGCGGCTCAATGTACTGCTCCTCGGTCGGATTGAAGAAGTTCGCGAGCAGATCCTTCTGCACGGCGCGCGCCCACGGCTGGAACGGCACCTGGCCGTCGGGCGGATCCGCTGACTCGGCTCGGCGCGCGCGCCGCTGGGCGTTCGACGGTGCCGATGGCGCGCGCGCCGCCGCCGCCCGCGCGCGCGATGTCGCCCGGGATGCCGCCGTGAGGGTCCGTGAAGTTATCGTGGTTGCCGACCGTATTCGACCAGTGGCCCTCGATGTCGGGCTGGCCGTCCGGCAGGCGCGGCCCGTTCCATTCACCGCGCTCGATACGAGCAACGGTCGTCTCCCAGCGGCCCTGCGCCGCAGCGAGCGCGGGCGCCAGCGCCAGAGCGGCGGCTGACGGCCAGCGAGCCGCGCATGCGTGTTGCGTCGTCATGGCCGGGTCTCCTTCGTCGCCGCGAACGGATAGTCCGCGTCGTATTCGTGCGTGAAGCAGTAGTTCTCGATGAGCTGGAAGCCCGGCTCGCGATGCCGGTAGAAGCACGACGTTCAGCGTCCACGGGCGCGTGAACACTTCGGCATCCTCGACGCGTCGCTTCGTAGGCGATCGTGTTCGCGTCGAGCAGCGTCCAGCGTTCGACGACGTGCAGCTGCTCGCCGTGAAAGTTGCCGGCGCGATCGAGCCAAGTCTCGGCGTTGAAGTCCACGACGTCGACGACGAGCGTGTCGCCTTCGAAATGCGCGCGCGAGTCGCCGAGCCAGAACCCGAACGGGCCCTCGGGGTGTTCCGTGCCGTTCGTGTGAATCGTGCGCAGCGGCGCCGAACGAGCCGATCAACGTGAGGTCGCGGGGCCGTTGCAGGATCTGGAACGGCGCCGGGTAGTACACCGAGCGCGGCACGCCGAGCGAATAACAGTTAAGGCGTGTGTGGTCGGCCGTCGCGCGCGCCGCGAAGTTCGCGGCCCGCTTCTCGAGCGCCCACGGCTGGTACGGCAGCGCGCCGCCCTCGACGACGCCCGGCTCCGGGCGGAGCGTCGGCGCGGCCGCCGTGCGGCTCCAAGTCGTAGTCGGCTCCACTCATGCTCTGCCAAACGCCCGAGAAATCCGGGTTGCCTTCGGCCGTGCGCGGGATATCCGCGGCCGCGTCTTCTGCCGCCATGGCGCCGCTGGCCGCGACGAGTAGTAGCCAGCCGGCGAGCAGGGCGCCCGCCACTCTTGGGGGCGGGAATGGCAGGGCGCCCTGTCGGGGCTTCAACTCGAGTGTCACGAGGTTGGTATAGCGATGTGCGTGCATGGCTTCCTCCCGCCTCACTGTGCGTGCGCGGCCGTCGCCGGTAAGTCGTCGGGCGCGGTGTAGAAGCCGCGTCCGTCGGCCAACGCGACGTTCGACGCGTTCGCGATCGGCTTGCCGCTGCGTGCGCGATAACCTCTGACGGAGACCTCGACGCCGAGCGGAAAGTCCGTCTTGCGCAGGCCCTTGCGCATGAGCGCGTACGGCGAGCCGAACTCGACGGCCCAGGTCGTCACTGTGCCGCGCTTGTCCGTCACGTCGACGTAGAGCCAGCTGTGCGGATTCGTCCACTGCAGCTTCGTGACGACGCCTTGGAGCTCGACGGGCTGCGCGACGTCGAACTCCGCCGAGAACGCGTGGTGCGCATTCGCCTCCGGCGTCGCCGCCGCAAGCGCCGCGGCGAAAGCAGCCTCGCCCAATGATTGCTTTGAAAACGACATGTTCGAAACCCTCCTTGCTCAAAACAGGATGCGCAGGTCGACGCCGACGTAACGGCGAGACCCGATGCCGTCGTAGCCGACCGGCGCGTTGTTGCTGAAATCGTTGACGCTCGTCGTGTAGTGCGTGTCGAACACGTTCTTGGCGACGAGGTTCACTTCGTACGTGGCGCCGCGCGCATCGCGCGTGAAGCCGACGCCGAGGTTCGTCAGCGTGTAGTCGCTCTGCCAGCCGTACGGCGACAGGAGCTGCTCGAGATTGTGCTCGGAGCGGTACGTGTGGTTCGCAAACACACGGCCGATGAAGTTGCCGCGCGAGCGCGAACTCGTAGTCGAGACCGACGACGCCGGTCCATTTCGGCGCGCCGACGATCTGCCGGTCCGTGTTGTCGCAGACCGTGACGGTCGGCGGGACGTTGCGCGGGCATGTCGCCGTGGCCCAGTCAGTGTAGACGGCGTCGTTGTACGCGGCGCCGAAGCTGAGCTGCAGCGCCGGCGTCACGTTGTACGCGCCGTCGAGCTCGACGCCGCGCGCGCGGATTTCCGGGAATGTTGCCGAGCAACGAGCTGAAACCCGTTGGCGAGGTCGCGTCGACGACGCTGCGTGACGGCCTGGTAATCCTGAACGCGCGTTTGATACAGATTCGCGTTGAGCAGCAGCTTGCGGTCGGCGAGGTAACTCTTCACGCCGACCTCGAAGTTCATGGACCGCTCGGGCCGCACGTTCTGCGGCCTGCCGTCGGCGGAGTCGAACTGCACGGAGCCCGATTTCTCGCCCGCTGCGGCCGAGGCGTACAGCAGGACGTCGTCCGTCAGCCGGTAGCTTGGGTTCACGAGCCATGAGTAAGACGTTTCGTGCAACGGTTCGCCGGGAAGCCGGCCGAAGACGTTGCCGAGCTGAGCGGCGCGTATCGAGTCGGCCGTCGCGTTGCCCGTCGAGCACGAGCGGCGAGCCGTCGAGATACGACACGCCTTTGTCGATGTCGCTCGTCTTGTTCTCGACGTGTCCGCCGTAGGCCGAGCGTCAGCGTCGTCCGCTCGGCGAGGTGCCAATCGACTTGCCCGAACACGGCCGCGCTGTCGGTTTCGGGGTTCTGGTAGGTCGTGGCAAGCACGCCGTTCAGCGACGCCTGCAGCAGCGGTAGACCCGCGGGCGTGTCGAGCGCCGTGTACTGCGCGTTCGTCGCGAAGAATGCCCCCGCGTCAATGCCGTTGTAGTTGCGTCCCGTCGTGTCGGTCGCAATGTTGAAAAGATACAGGCCCGCTTGATAGTCGAGCTTGTCGCCTCCGTTGCCGGTGAAGCGAAATTCTTGCGAGACCTGCCGCGTGTCGACGAGCGTGCCGGTGCGGCGGATCGCAAACCGCGTTTGCTCCTGGTCGTTGTTCGCGTCGAAGTGGAACTCGCGTGCCGCCGTGATCGACGTGAACCTCACCGGCGCCGAGGTCCCAGTCGACGACCGTCGAGACACCCTGCGTTGGTGGTCTTCAGCGGCTTGGCCATGTCGATGTCGAGCTCGTCCCATGAGCCGATGATCGGCTGGTAGCCGCCGAAGTAAGTGCGCGCGAGCCGCGACGAGTACGTCGTGCGCGCGCGGCGAACCGTCGTCGAGCGTCGAAGGGCTCGACCATGAATGGCTTCGTGTTGCTGTTCTCGTCCGTGGCGGCGCGATCGAGATTGAAGCGCACGGACAGCGCATCCGTCGGCGTGTAGAGGAGCTGGAAGCGCCCGCCGTAGCGATTACGCTCGTGCCAGCGGCCGCCGACGGCCGGGTTGACGTTGACGAGATCGCCGTCTTGCTTGTCGGCGAAGAACGAGACGCGATAGGCGAGCACGTCGTCGATCAGCGCGTTGGAGAACGAGCCGCGCGTCTTTACAGCGCTCGGGATCGAGCCCAAGCTCGACGTCGAGCGAGCCTTCGGGGGAGAAGCTCGGGCGCGCGTGCTGCGTGTACTTGATGGACGCCGAGCGTCGTATTCTTGCCGAGCAGCGTGCCCTGTGGGCCGCGCAGGATCTCGACGCGCTACGAGGTCGGTGAAGTCCTGATAGGCATGCCGACGTGGCCGAGGAACACATCGTCGACGATGACGCCGACTGCGGCCTCCATGTTGTCGTTGCCACTCGTCTTGCCGATGCCCCGGATGCGAAACGCCCGTGCGCCGTGCATTCGGCGTCGTGGCGTCAGGCCGGGCGCGCGCTGGCGTGAGATCGGCGATCGTGAACGCGCGGTCGCGATCGATTTGCGCGCCGCCGATCACCGAGATCGGCACCGGCACGTCCTGCACGCGCTCCGAGCGGTTGCGCGCCGTGACGACGAGCTCCTCGATCGCCTCCCGCCGCCGCGACGGCCGCGCGCTTCGGCCTGCAGCCGTTTCCTCTTGCGCGTGCGACCCGGGCGGCGAGTGAGCCGCCCAGATCGCCGACCGCGACCTGACGTAGACGCGGAGCCGACTGTGTACGCGAGTGCGCTGCGCCTGACGTTTCAGAACCCTTGCTCATTGCATGCTCCCTCATCGAGTGTTTGCGCGCCGGCGATCCACAAGCTGCGGCGTCGACGGCATGCACGTTATCGCCGCGTCAGTGACGGCGCAGTCTCAACGTGGTTCTACTTTCATCACGTTCTTGCAGTGCGCCGCTCGACGTTCTCGATTGAGACTGAGTTGTCACTTCGCGGCGACTTATTTTTTACCGCGGTGCTCGTAACCTGCGTCAACGACAAGGTTGGACGTCTAGTGGTCAGGAAGATCGGAACGGACGCCGCGAAAGAACCGGCGCAGCCGCCGCGCGTACTGATCGCCGGATTTGGATCCCGACGTGCTTCGGCAAACGAACCGGGTGCTTCGTCAGCGCCGGCTTCGACGTCGCCGCTGCCGGCGACGCCGAGCGCGCGCGATGACGCTGCTCGAGGGCCGGCGCTTCGATTTGCTTGTGCTCGATTCGACGATGTTCGGCGGCGATGGCTGTCGCGGCCTCCACCGCGATTCGTGGCCGGGTGCGCACACCGGTCATCGTCTCGAGTGCGAGCGGAGCAGAAGCCGACGTCGTACGCGCATTGAACCTCGGCGCAGACGACTACGTGACGAAGCCGCTGCAAGCGAGCGCGCGCTGCTCGCGCGCATACGCGCGATCCTGCGCCGCGCCGACGATGAACGAACGCATCCTCGGTCGCCGTCGACGACGTCGTTGCTCGACGTCGGCTGCGCAGCGGTTGAAGAGCGAGACGGCGCGTCGTGCCGCTGACGCGACTCGAAACGTTGCTGCTGCGAGACGCTGCTCGGCTCGCCCGGACGCGCCGTCAGCGGCGAGCGATCTGGCCGATCGAGGCATGGGGCAAGGCCGGGCCCGAGCAGCGGCACGCCGTTGAAACAAGTGGTCTACCGCCTGCGCCGCAAGCTCGAAGAGGACGGCGGTGCTCGCGGGCCGCTTGGAGACGTCGCGCAGCGCCGGCTATCGCTGGCGCAAGGGCGACAGCGAGCTGATCTTTGCGCAGCAGCGCCGCCGCGAGCGTGCGGGCCTGCTCCGCAGCTCCGGTACCGCGGTGTGCTCCCAGCGTTGGGACCGACAGGCGGGGCCGAGCACGTAGTAGGCCGTCTGACAGGGCCGTGCACGCCGAACGCGTGGCCGATCGGGCGTCGTGACGAAGCCGAGCGCAAGGGGGTCGAGGATGAGAAGCCCGCGCTCGATCAACCGGCGCTCGAGGGTGTCGGCACGTTTTCTTCGCGAAGCAAGGTCCGGTGCAGTTGACGATCCAGTCGTAGCGCGCCGTCGCCATCGCCGCCGCGCTGGCGCGTGACCGTGACGGCGATGCCGCTTTCGGTCACTGAAGCCGCGGCGCTGACGCGACCCGCGCGAATGCCAAGCTGCCCGCTGGTCCCGAAGCTGCGCGAAGCGCGTGGCCGCTGACCGGCGGCAGACGATGGCGGTGCACGTCCCAGAACGGCCGCAGGCGGTGCACGAAGCGCCGGCGATCGGCGGCGCAGAGCGCCGCTCCAGAAGGGCTCAGTGCTCCCCCGCAGCGCGTCGACGACAGTACTGCCAGTGCAGGCCGCGTGCCTCGGTGACAGCGGCGGCCGCGGAACGGACGGCGCGCACGGTGCGGCGCAGATTGCCGAGGCGTAATGCCGCTCAGCAGCTCGGCGGCCAGATCTCGCCGGCAGCTCTCGATGCGCTGCGCCATGAACTAGCGGCGGGGAGGCCGCGCCGCGAGACGGCCGTGATGCCGCCGCGGTGACCGTGTTTGCGAAAGCGTCAGCGCGATGTCGACCATCGTCAGGCCGGTGCCCAAGCAGGAGCACGCGGTCGTTTTTCGCGATCCGATCGAGGCGATCGGCGGTGCGCCAAGGGTCTCGGACGTAGCGCAGTTCGCCGGCGGGTAGCTAGCGGGCGAGCGGATCGGCGGGCAACGGGTGTCCAGTGGCCAAGACAACCTCGTCGGCGTGCAACACGGCGCCGCCCCCGAGCACCACGCCGAAGCCGCTCGTTCCAGCGGTGCGATGTCTGTCGACGTCGGTCTGCGCCAGCGCAGCAGAACGTCGCGGCGCTGACGTCGGCGGCGAGCCTGTCCAGCGTCTCCTGGAGGTAGTTGCCATAGACATGGCGTGCGACAAAATCGGCCGGGCGCGATCCCGTGGCCGTGCGATCGCGGTTCCAGCGGACGAAGTGCGTCGGCGTCGTCGGCTGAACAAGCTCATGCGCTCGGCGCGCGTGTTCAGGAGATGAGCGGGAATCGCCGTCGCTGTATGCGAGCCCCCGCCCGAATCGCGCCCCGGACTCGATCAGCGTCATGCGCAGCGTGCCGTCGCCGCCGCGCAAAAGTTGCGCCGCGAGCGCGACGCCGCTGAAGCCGCCGCCGACGATCGCTACGTGCCGCCGTCTCCGCATGAAGACGACGTTACCGGCGTGCCGGTTACCACGTCAGTCGAATCGAGGTCTCCGTACGGTCACATGCTGAGTCAATGCTCGCCGCGCTCGTGCTCGAGCCATGCCTCGTCGGCGTGGCCCAAGCCCGCTTCCTCGGCGTCGACGACGCGATCGGTATCGATGTCGTGCCCGGGCCGCACCCGCTGCTCGTCGATGGTCATGCGTTCGCCGGTGCCGCTGCGATCGCTGGTGTTGTCGAGCGGCCCGTGCCCCGCCATGTCGGCGCCCGTGTCGGAGCTGTCGCTCGGGCCTATCGCGCGCACGTCGTGGCCTTTGAGGTTCTTCCGCTGGCGGCCGTGCGGAAAATTCTCTGGATCTAGTGTGCTGCCCATGATGACTCCTCCATGAGTGAGTTCTCCGCGATGCAAGCTCCGTTCCAAATCCGTCCCGAATGCAGCCCCATGGAACGCCGCCGCTTTTCGCGTGGTCCTAATTCATGTTGCGCTGCAAGTAGGAGACGCGATGCCGCTACCCTTGATGATGGAGACCGACGCATTTTCCGATGGCGGAATCGTACCGCCGCGCTTCGGTTGCTTCGGAGAGAATGTGCAGCCCGGCTTCAAATTCAAGAATGTGCCGGAGCAGGCCGCAAGCCTCGCGCTGATTCTTCACGACCTCGACGTGGCGCTCGACGGCAGCATCGAGGACGGATTGCACTGGACGGTCTGGAACATCCCGCCCGACGACGACGTTCCTGAGGGTGGCCTGCCGCCGGGCGCAGTGCTCGGGCGCAACGTGGAGAATCGCAACGCTTACCTGGGACCGGTGCCGCCGGGCTCGCGCTACCATCACTATGTGTTCGAGCTGTCGCGCTCGACCGGGAGCTCGATCTGCCGTCGACCGCGGGTCGTGCGGAGCTGGCAACGTGATCGGCAAAGCCGCGTACGTCGGGCGGTTCCGCCGCCAGAGCTGAACCGCTATATTTGGCCGCAGCTCAGGGGTTTTCCTCATGCGGCTGGTAATCCCACTTCTCCGCGTTGCTGTTGTGCTCGCGGCGGTGCCGAATGCAGAAGCGCAGGTCGACGCGGTGCGAGCCGCGGCGCATTTCGCCGAGGCCGCCGAGCTCTGCACCCGCGACGGCGGCAAGCTTTGGGGCATCTCGTTGTGCGGGCCGATGGTGTTCGCCGATGCCGCGACGCAGACGCTCGCGACGAACGAGCCCAAGCCCGACGCTCCTTGGCCGCGCGCGCTCGGCTACGCAAACGCCGCGTTCGATTGGGGCGGCCAGCGCTGGTCGACGTACGTATGGGCAATGATCCCTGCGGACGACGCCGCGGCGCGAGGCGGGCTGCTGATCCACGAGCTATTCCATCGCGTGCAACCGGGCTTGGAGCTCATGGCGCTCGCAGAACCTGTCGATCATCTGGACACGCTCGACGGGCGCTATTGGCTGCAGCTCGAATGGCGCGCGCTAGGCGCGGCGCTCGAAGGCGACGGCGCCGCGCGCAAAGCCGCGATTGGCGACGCGCTGGCGTTTCGCGCGGCTCGGCGCGCGTTGTTCCCGCACGCTGCCAACAACGAAAACGCCGACGAGATCCGCGAGGGCCTCGCGCAATACACAGGCCTCGTCGTCACGGCAGCCGATAGCGCCGCGGCGGTTCGCGCAGCGGTCCGGCAGCTCGGCTCCGCACGGGAGCAGCCCACGTTCGTCCGGAGCTTCGCGTACTCCTCGGGCGCAGCGTACGGCGTGTTGCTCGACGCATATTCCATGAATTGGCGCCGCGGCTTGACGGTAAGCTCCGACCTCGCGGCGTTGCTGGCCGCGGCTGCAGGCGCCGCTCCGTCAGTCGACGCCGAGGCCGCGGCGCGACGATACGACGCAGAGGCTCTGCGCGCGAGCGAGGAACGGCGCGAGCTGGAGCGGCAGGCACGCGTGGCCGAGCTCACGGCCCGCTTCATCGACGGTCCGGTCGTGACGTTTCCGCGTGCTCGCAGCGCCTCGATGATCACGACGGGCTCGATGCCGATCCCCGGCGCCGGCACGGTATTCGTGCAGTATCGCGCCGACGATGGCTGGGGGACGCTCGACGTCGAGGAGGGCGGCGTGCTGGTGCGCAGCGACGCGCTCGTCGTGCCGGCGCCGACGAGTCTCGGTGCCGATCGCTCGTTTGCAGGTGACGGCTGGCGCGCGACGATCGCCGATGGGTGGCTCATGCGGCCGGGAGAGCGTACGGGCGACTACGTCATCGTGCGGGCCGCGGAGTAGGACGTGACGTGCGTCGAAGCGCGGCGTGCAAGCGCCCGCCTAGCATGAGTGCCGGTTCGCGCCGGAGGCTCACGATGCCCGAACGCAAGTTGATGAACGAACACGCCGAGACGGCCGTGCTGCCGGAGCACCTGCGGCCGGACCGCATTGGCGCGCTCGCGAACGCCGCCGCGGAAGACCAAGGGCGTTATCTCGAATACGTGCGCTCGCTCGACGAGTTGCCGGTGCTCGTCGACGTCGTGCGCGAGCCGCCGCGCGTCGCGATCAAAGATTTTCGGCTGGGTCAGCGCCCCGACGGGCGCAAGGCGCCGCGCGACGACGGGGCGGCGCTGCGAGAGCAGCACGCCCAAGACACCGAGCAGCAATACGCCGAGTACGTCGAGCTCTGCGCCGGCGCTGCCGGTGCCGCGCGCGACGAGCCGCGCAAGGCGGCGGCCAAGACGACCGGGCGCGCAAGCGTCCGCCAAAAAAAACGCGCCAAGCGCGCGAAGCGCTCGGCGCGTTCCAAGTCCTAGAGCCGGATCAGTTCGTCGCGAAGCAGTAGAACAAGCCGGTGCCGCCCGTCGGCGTCAGCTTCTCCATCGAGCAGCCCTGCGACGCGTGGATCGCGTTCCATGAGTTCACGCCGGGATTGCGGCCCAAGCGGTCCGCATGGCCGAGCATCGCCGTGGCGTCCGCGCCGTCGGTCCAGTTGTTGCACGTTGCGGCATTCTTCGTGCCGTCCTCGTTCGTGCCGGTGAGGATGTCGTGCGCGAGCTGACCCTCGGGACGTTGCACCGTTCCGGCTGCGTCAACCGTCAGATACACGGGCGCCGTGCCCTTCTCCGTCAGCGCCGTCGCGGCCGTGAGCTTGTTGTTCGCGCTATGCAGATCCGCGACGTTCTGCGCGATGAGCTCGCCCTTGGCGTTGTGCCATGGTCCGTTGCCGATGCGGCCCTTCGCATCGACGGTGCTCGTCGATAGATACGCGCGCCAGGTCTTGCCGCCTGCGCCGGCGGCTTGCGCCAGCGACTGACAGTGCGCGTCCGCGCCGGCCAGGCCGCCCAAATTGCCGCCCTTGCCGGGATTCGCGCTGGTCACGAAAAAGCTCATGTTGGAAGCCGGTGCTTGCGCGAGCGCGACGCCCACGCCGACGGCCAAAACTGCGATTCCGCCGAGTACTTTGATACGTTTCATTGGATTTTCCCCTCTGAAAAACGAGTGTCGGAACCCGAAAACCGTAGCCGAACGCTGCGGATGAGGTCAATTCAGTGTTCTTGAGCTTGCTAGCTCACTCGCCGGTTGCCGCAATGATCATGGCGAGCAGGGCGTCGTACTCCCACGCGCCGACTGCGGCGATTTCGCGGCCCGCGCGCTCGTCCGCCTCTTCGAAGGCGACCTGGTGCGCGACGACGAGATCGAGCACGGGCAGCACGGTGATGTATTGGCCGTAGGCACCCATTGCGGTGTACGCGCCTTGATACGGGCCCGTGATGGCTCCGCGTACGTTCGGCGCGTCCCAGACCCACCAGAGCATGCCGTAACCCCAGCGGTTCGCGAACGTGGGACCGGCGATGACGGGCTGGATGTCTTCCTCCGGCGTCACGAGCGTCGTGATCTCGTCGACCCAATCGGCGGGCACGAGCTGCGTGCCGTTCCAGCTGCCGCGATGCAGCATCAAAAGCCCCAGCCGCGCCATGTCGCGCGCCGACAGGTACATCGCGTACTCGGGAAACCGCGACGCGGGCGCCATGTCGTGCTTCTCTTGCCGCGCGCGCGAAAAATCCTGCATACCCAGCGGCCGTGCAAGATCCGTCTCCAGCGCCTCGTAGATGTCGCGGCCCGTGAGCTTCTCGAAGGCGGCGCCTGCCGCGTCGAAGTCCCAATTCGAATATTGAAAGAACGTGCCCGGTGCGTGCGAGCCGCGCGCGGGCAGCAGCGCATCGAGCGACGGAGTGCCGGACGGAAGATAGATGCCTGAGCGTGCCATCAGCAGATGGCGCAGCGTCGCGTCGCGCTCGAGCGGCAGGAATGGCGTGAAGTCCTCGAGCCCGACATCGACGACGCTACGCTCGAGGTCGATCCTGCCGTCCGCGACGTAGCGGCCGTACAGCAGCGCGAGGACGCTCTTGCGCACGGACGCAACCTTGCTGACGCGCGCGACGTCGCCGTGCTCGAGCACGACGCGGCCGCCGCTGACGACGAGCAAGCCGGTCGTTTTCTGCGTGTCGAGCCAGGTTCGTAGCGCGGCGATGCGCGCTCCCCTGAAACCGGCGTCGCTCGGCGCGACGCGTTCCCATTCGGCTCGGGGGAAAACAGGATCGTCGGCGGCGAAGCAGGGCGCCGCAGAAATCGCGAGCGCGACAATGAGCCAAGATCGCGTCATCGATCCACCCCGAGGGGGACGAAGCCGCGATTCTACCGCTGATCGACGACGACGTATCCGTCCTGCATGACCACGACGACGTCACGGGCGTCGGCGATGTCGGTCCACGGCGTGCCGCTGACTAGCACGACGTCGGCGAGCTTGCCTTGCTCGAGCGTGCCGAGCTCGGCGTCGCGGTGCAGGGCGCGCGCGCCATTGCGCGTCGCGGCGACCAGCACTTCGGCTGGCGGCAGCCCGGCCGCGGCGAGACGGCCGAGCTCGTCGTGGTAGTCGCCCTCGTCGGTGCCGACGCCGAATAGCACGCCCGCTGCATGCAGCGCAGGGATTGCCAAGTGGCCGTCGGGTTCGTGGCCCAGTGTTGCGACGTAGACGACGCGATTTTCGACGAGCGCGTCGAGCGTCGCGTCGTCGACGCGGTTACCGTTTCGGATGCCGTGCTCGACCGTCGTGACGCCCGCGCGCGCGGCTTGCCCCGTCTGGTGAGTGGAGCCGATGTGTACGGCGATCCAGAGATCGCGTGCTTTAGCTTCGGCGACGAGCGCCTCGAAAGTTGCGTCGGATAGCGTCGGCACCAGGATTCGGCCGTCCTCCGCCACGGCGCCGTGCAGAACCGCCTTGATCCCGTCGACACCGCTCGCTGCCAGGCGCGCGACCTCGGTGCGAACGGCTGCGGGGTCGTCCGACTGGAACGTGAAGAAGCCGCCGACGCCGCTCGCGTTCGGATCGCGTCCACCGTAAGCGGGATGGCCGCCGGGTGCGGTGAAGATTGGTCCAGCGACGAATAGTCGCGGTCCCGCGAGCTCGCGCGAGCCGAGCCTGCGTTTGACTTCGAGGATCGCGTCTCGCGGGTCGCCGAGCTGACGGATCGACGTGACTCCGGCTTCGAGCAACTCGCGGCGTTTCCCCGGCATCATGCGCGCAATGTTCCAAATCGTGGCGATGATGCCCGTGTCTTCGCGGTTGGATAAGAAATGGCGGTGTAGATCGATGAAGCCGGGCAGGATGGCGAGGCCGGTCGCGTCGATCTCCAGCGCATCGGCCGAACCTGCGCACTCTGCGCCGATGCATGCAACGGTGCCGTCGCGTAGCACGATGCCGGGGTTCGCGCGCGGCTCCCTGCTAGTAGCGTCGAACAGCGTGCCGCCGCGAATGACGACCTCGCGTAGTGCGCCCGGCTCGGGTTCGTACAGCGTCGCGTCGTAGGCGATGAGCACTCCTGCGACGGCGAGCGCAAGCACCCCGAGGACCGAACCAAGTGTGTAAAACGCCTTCTTCATGACGCTCATTGCTGTAGCTCCTGTCGGGCAACGTCGATCTTGTTCGTCAGCAGCGCGACGAGCGGTCCGAGCGCTGCGCCGATGGCGTCGAGCTCGGCCGTCGACAATCCCGCGAGCTCGCCGCCGAGCTTCTCGCGCAGCACGCGGCCGGCGTTCGCCAGCTCGCGTTTGCCCTTCGTGGTGATGGCGATGCGCTTGATGCGGCCGTTCTGTGCGTCGCGGTTGCGTGTGATCCAACCGCGCTGCTGCATTTGGTCGAGCAGCACCGTCATCGTCGGCTCGGTGACTTGCTCGACCTGGGCCAATGTCCGCTGCGTCGACGGGCCGAGCAGCGACAAGTCCTTGAGCACCATCAGCGCCGTCCAGCGAATCCCGAGGTCGCGCGCCTCGTAGCGGACGATGCGATAGAGGTAACCCGAGACGAACGATAGCGCGTCGATCGCAGGATGTACGGTAGAAGGGAGGGGTGCAGTATTCACTTAGTTAAACTAAGTGTACGCACGACTAAGTGTCAAGGGGTAGCGGGAAGGCTAGCTCCGCGCGGGCGCGGCGTCTGGCGGCGGCTGCTTCTCGGGCCGCGGATGGCGGCGGCCGTTCAACATCGCGCCGATCCACGTGAAGCGCACGAATACGTGATAGGTGCCGAGGAGGATCGGCATCGAGCCGCCGACGGAAATCGCGAGCTTGATGCTCCAGTGCCAGTCGTACGGGCGGAGCAGCGTGATGAACAATATCAGGGTCGACAAGTGCATCAGATACACCCAGTACGACGCATCCGCGAGATAGCGCGTCACGGGATGCGGTGTCGACAAAAATCGCACGGCGGCGCCGACGAACGCGAATATCCAGCACCATACGCCCACGAAGTAGGCGGCCGTGTAGAGGAGCCGGTTCATTCCGTCGAGGTTTGGCCCCGCCCAGCGAGGCGCCGTCCCGATCGTGGCGAGACAGAACGCCGTCAGCGCAATGGCGGCGACGAGATAGACGACCCACCGGTTCTGAAGGTCGAGCAGCAACCGCGCTTGGCGGTTCAAGAGCCAACCGAGCCCGAACGCGACCCCGTATCCGACGATTGCCGTGACGTTCGGCGTCAGTGCGAAAGGCGCAGGCAAGCCGATCCACTCGGCCCAGCTCTCGAGTTGGTAGAGATAGGCCGCGATCGGCAGCGCGATCAGCACGGGTCCAAAGACGCCGCGCATCAGGAAGGCGACGGCGCGGTCGCAAGCGGCTGGGAGCGCGCCGCGCGGGTCGGCGGCAAGCACGAGCGAGCGAATCGCGAGCGCCAGCACATAGAAAATCAGCAAGTAATAGAGGAACCACAGGTGGCCCAGATTGAAGCCAGCGAGCGCGTTCGCTGCGTCGGTCTGCGGCGCGGTCGCCGCGCCGGGTTGTGCTTGCGCCGCCTGCGCGAGCGACAGCAAATAGTCGACGCCGTGCGGTAGTGCGCCGAGCGTGAAGCCGAGCGCCAACGTCAGCGAGACGACGATGGTGAACAGGAACAACGGCAAGGCGACTCGCTTAGCCCGGTCCTTGACGAACGCCTTGACGCCGCGCCGCTCGACGAGAACGCGCGCGAAAAAGCCGGCGATCAGGAAGAACGCCGACATGCGGAACATGTGAATCACGTAATAAATGACGGACGCGCCGTCGCTCGGCGTGTCGACCCACATCGGAATCGGAAAGCCTTCGAGAAACGCGGCGGCGCCGTGCAGCACGACGCCGAGCAAGAGCGCGTAGGCCCGCACCGCGTCGAGTGCATGCAATCGATCCGCGGGCTGCATACGGTGCTCTCCTTATATATCAGTGGGCGGCGGGCATCGCGGGCGCGTCGGGCTTGCGCACGAAGAACGCGCAGGCGACGGCAAAGAGCGCGCCGATGGCACCTGCCAAGAACGCGGCGCGAATCCCGCCGGCAAGCGCCTCGACGGTGACGACACCGCTTGCGGCGAGCTTCACCTGTTGCGCCGTCATGATCGCGATGAACAAGGCGACTCCGGCGGCGCCTGCCACTTGCTGCAACGAGCCCAGCACGGCGCTGCCGTGGGAGTACAGGTGTGGCGGTACCGACGACAACGACGCAGTGAACAGCGGAGTGAACAGCAGCGCGAAGCCGATGCACATGATGACGTGGCCCAAGAGGATGTACTCGACGCGGCTCTGCGTGCCGAGCTGCGTCATCGCCCAGAGCACGGCTGTGACGATCACGACGCCGGGAAGCACGAGCTTCTTAGGACCGATGCGATCGTACCAACCGCCGACCTTTTGGCCGAGCCGGCCCATGAGCAGTGCGCCTGGGCACAGCAGGAGGCCCGTCATCAGCGTGCCTAAGCCGAGCACGTTCTGAAGGTAAATCGGCAGCAGGATGATGGTGCCGAACAGCGTCAGCATCAGGAGCACCATCATCAGCAGGCACACGCGGAAGTTCCGCGACGCGAACACGCGCAGATCGAGCAGAGCGGAGCTCGTACGCTGCAGCTTGATCTGGCGCAGCACGAACAGAATCATCGCGACGATGCCGACGGCCAGCGCAGCCCACGCGGGCGGTTGACCCGGCGCGCGCGGTACGCCGAGCAAGCTCATACCGTACACGGTGCCGCCAAACGCCAATATCGAGATCACGACCGATATGAGGTCGAGCGGGGCGTCGCGCGGAGTCGTGACGTTCTCGATGCGCCGCCAGCCGAGCCACAGCGAGCCGAGCGCAATCGGCAGCACGAGCACGAACAGCCAGCGCCAGTGCAGGTAGTTCAGGACCAACCCCGACAGCACCGGGCCGATCGCCGGGGCAACCGAGATCACCATCATGATGTCGCCCATCGTCTTGCCGCGCGTTTCCGGCGGCACGAGTGTCATGACCGTCGTCATGAGCAGCGGCATCATGATCGCCGTGCCCGACGCTTGGATCACGCGCGCCGCGACGAGCAGCTCGAGGTCGGGCGCAATCGCGGCCGCGAGCGTGCCGAGGGAGAACAGCGACATCGCCATGAGGAAGACGGTGCGCGTGTGCAGCCGCTGGATGAGGAAGCCCGTCATCGGGATGACGACGGCCATCGTCAGCAGAAACGCTCCCGTCACCCATTGAGCGGCCGCGGCTGTTACGCCGAGGCTGGCCATGAGCGGCGGTATCGCGACGCTCATGATCGTCTCGTTCAAGATCACGACGAACGACGAGACGAGCAGCAGGTTGATGACGAGCTTGTTGCGGCGCGCAGTGTCGGTAGCAGCGGCGTCCAGAGTCGTGGCGTTCATGGTTCTAGGGTGCGCCGCTTGCGCGGCGAGACGTTCTCGGGCCGTGGAGGGTGCGCATTGTGCGCCTCGCGAATCGCGCCCGCTAGCTTGACGACGCGGTCGGTTGGGACGAGCCTAAGCCAAAGGCGGCCTGACAACGCCGAAGGGGGACTCATGGCGGACACGACCCGACGCGATTTCCTTGCGACGAGCGCCGCGGTGGCGGCTGCCGCGGCAACGGGGCGCACACTCGCCCAAACTGCAGAGCCCCCGACAATCCCGGCCGGCGCGTTTTACGAGAAGGGCGCTGTGCGTATTCGCTATCTCGACTCGGGCGGCTCGGGCTTTCCGCTGCTGATCATTCCCGGCGGCGGCCTGAACTCGACGATCGCGGGCTTGATCCGCTCACACCCCTTCAATGCCATCGACGAATTCAAGAGCGAGTTCCGCTGCATCACGTGCGATCTGCGGACCGCGTATGCCGGCGAGTCGACGGGGCCGCTCGAGGCCGAGCGGCCGTGGGAAGCCTTCACCGACGACCACATCGGAATCATGGATCACCTCGGGCTCGAACGATTCATGGTGCTCGGTTTCTGCATCGGCGGCCCGTTCATTTGGAACTTGCTCGAGCGAGCGCCGAGTCGCGTCGTCGCAGCCGTGACCGCGCAGCCCAGCGGCTACCGGCCCGAGCAGCCCACTCTTTTCTATGACAACAACACGATGACCTGGGGCCCCGAGATCATGAAGCGCCGGCCTGAGCTAACCGCGGAGGCGGTCGATCGGTTCCTGACGCGGATGTACAAGGCGAACGCCGATTTCGTGTTCACGGTGACGCGCGACTTCGTCCGGCAATGCCAGACGCCGGTTCTCGTGCTGCCCGACGATATCCCGTCGCATCCGTACGCCGTGGCGATGGAGACCGTGATGCTGGCTCCCAAGTCCGAGGTCAGCATCTACCCGTGGAAGGAGCCGCCGGAGCGCATTCCGATTGCCGTGCGGCAGATCCGCTCGTTCCTGCGGGCGCATCGGCCGGTCGCTTCCTAGCTGCCGAGCGTCGCGGTACTGGCGAAATTCACTAATGGTTAGCGCCTTGCGCCTACGGCGCGGCGCAGACGGGCGCTCCCAATTTCACAAGTCATTGATATTGCTGACATGACGGCTTGGCACGAGTTTGGCAATGGTGTTCGCGCGCGGGCGCGTGCGCCTGCTGACGGAGGAAAGTCATCGTGAATGCGTTCGGAACGTTGTTGACCGTGCTGGCCGTTATCGTGGGCGCGGTCTTGTTGGTTCCGGTCCTTGGAGTGGTGCTTGGTTTGGCCGTCGCGTTCGGCGGCGTGCTGCTATGGCTCTTGCCGATCGTGCTGATCGCCGCCTCCGACAAGGTGGGCACCGCCGAGAAGGTTCTCTGGATCCTCGCGATCATCTTCCTGTCGTGGTTCGCGTGGATCTTCTATTTCTTCTTCGCGCCGGTCTTCGACAAGCCGCAGCGCCATAGCTACTACTGAGTCTCAGGGCTCGCGGAGGGCTCACTGCCATGCAAACGGACACTCACGCGTTCGATAACGTCTCGACGAAGCTGATCGCCGCCGGCGTCATTGTCGTGTGTTTGCTGCTCGGATTGGCCGGCTTGATCCTGCCGCTGATTCCGGGCCTGTTGTTCCTCGCGATTGCGGCCATCGTGGCCGCGAAGTTCTCGCCGCGCTTCGCGGAGACGCTGCGTCACAACGAAACGATGCGTGGTTACCTCGATCGCACCGAAGGCTTCGCCGACCTGCCGCTCGATCAGAAGTTCAAGCTCGCCGGCCTGCTGTTCGTGAAGGCGCTCATCGACGGCGTCGCGTTTCTCGTCGAGGGCGTGATGAAGGTCTTGAAGGCGGCCGAGCGCACCTGACCTCGTGCGCCTCACTCACGCGGGCGGGCCACCGGGCATCGGGCGGGTCGTTCTCGCCGCCAAACTGACGCTCGAGCGCCGCAGTTGCGACAGGCGTTCGTATACGTACGCCACGCCGCACGCGACGACGCCTCCAAGCAGGCTGGCGAAAAGCAGCCACAAAACTTCTTCAATGGGCACGGCAGCCTCTCATGTGTTGCACGTATTAATGGAGACGTTCACGGCGGCGCAGGTCGGCCATGGCGATCCCGTCTATGGCGACGCTAATGCTGAGCTGTAGGAGCGTGCGCGCGTTCTCGAGCCGCAGCTTGGCCGCTTGCGCCCGTTCGAGCTGCTCGGGTGTCGGTGACACGCAGTCGTCGAGCGCATGCTCGATGCTCGCTAGGGAGGCGCAGTAGTCTTCCACCGCGGCTGCATGTTCCCGTCTCGCGAGACTGCGAAGCTGTGGTCCGGTGATTCCCTGAAACATTCCACCCACTCCCTTGGGCTTGCTCTGCGTTACGTGCATATCTCGGGCCAACGCGCCCGAACGGACGACGCCGACGCGTCCGTCGTGTGAAGATTTTTCGAGAGTCTGTGGCGTTATTGCGACGTGTCTTGCGCACCGAACAAGCGCTTGCCGTCCGGCAGCGTGACGGTGTCGACGGCCGCTTTCATGCTGCCGTCGCGGGCTTGCGAGCCGGCGATCGTTACGGTTGCGCCCGTCGGCAGCGAGCTCTGGTTCCAGCCGTAGCGCATCAGCCGGTTCGGGCTGCCCATCTCGAACGCCCACGCTTCGACTTTACCGTCGCCGTTCGTCACGTCGAGGTAGATCCACGTGTGCGGATTCATCCACTCGATGCGCGTGACGGTGCCCGTCAGCGTCACGGGCTTCGCGGAGTCGAAGATCGCGGAGAACGAGTGGTGCGCAGCGAGTGGCGCGCTGGCTGCGACTAGTGTGAAGATCAACGCGCCTCGTCGGTGCATGGCTCACTCCCCGTGACCGAGATCGATTCTAACGCCAACGCTCGAGCGCGGCGCGCAAAGCCAAGTCGCGCGGGTCGCCCTGCAGCGATGTGCCCATGCGGTTCGTCACATAGCCGTAGCCAATGCCGGTTTCGGGATCCGCGTAGCCCATCGCGCCCCCGGCGCCGGGCGCGCCGAACGCCGTGGGGTGGGCAAAATCAATCGTCTCGTTGGGTTTCATGAAGCCGAGCGAAAAGCGGACGGGCGCGCGTAAGCACTCGTCGTAGAACCCGAGCCGGGGCGGGACGGCCGGCGCGGCCAGGGCAGTAAGCGTCTCGGCGCGCAGTGCAAGGTCGCGCCCGTCGCTCGCAAACACGCCATAAGCTTTGGCGAGCGCGTGCGCCGTCCCGACCCCGAGTCCGGAAGGCGCTTCTAGCTCACGCGCATAGATGCGTTCCGCGTCGAGATAGAAGCCGGTCCCGGGGTTCGAGATCAGCGCGCGAAACAAGACCGAGCGCGGATTGAATGAGTCGAGCACTATTCGCCAGGGCATGGCGCGGATCACGCGCCAGCGGTTGATCGGTGCTAAGAGTGCCAACCGTTCGTTCGGCAGCGACTCCGGAAGTCGCAAGTAGAAGTCGATACCGAGCGGTGCGGCTATCTCGTCGGCAAAGAATTGACCGAGCGTGCGACGCGCGGGGTCGATGCGGCGTAGCAGCTCCGACTGATAGAAGCCGAGGCTGATCGCATGATAGGCCTGCCGCTCGCCGGGGGGCCACGCAGGGCGCTGCCGCGCCATGATCGCCGCGAGTCGATCCGGATCGGCAATGACTTCGCGATCGACCTGCTCGTCGAAGGCGAAGAGCCCTGCCTGATGAGCCAGCAGCTGGCGGACGGTGATCTGCTCCTTGCCGCGTTGCGCGAACTCGGGCCAGTAACGGCAGACTCGCTCGTCGTAATCGAGCCAACCGCGCGATTGGGCGAGCGCGAGCGTCATTGCCGCGAGACCCTTGCTCGCGGAGTGGACGACGACCATCGTGTCCCGCCGCCACGGCTCGCCGCTCGACGCGTCGCGCAAGCCGCCCCAGAGATCGACGATTTTCTCGCCGTGCAGGTAAACGCAGCAAGCGGCGCCGAGCTCGCCCCTGCGCAGAAAATTCTCAGTGAACGCTGTCCGGACACCCTCGTAACCGGGGCCGACGGAGCCTTCGATGTGGACGCGAGCGCTTAGTCGCACTCGAAGTCGTGCTCACCGAGACGCCGGCAAAAGTCGCCCCAGCCGTATTCCTGCCAATACGTGACCATGCCGATGTCTCGGAGCAACGTCTTGAACTCCGGCAGCCGTCGCATGTCCGCGAGCTGCGGAAGCCACGCGTAGGCGATGAGGACGGCCCGCTCGTCGGTTGCTGCACGCATCGAGTCGAGCGCGAGCACGGGGTCGCCGAAGTAACCGGACCAGAGGCTGATGTCGCGAAGGCGATTGGGATCGCCAGGGACACTTGCCGCATAGGCATACGCGTGGCTCAGCTTCGCAAGCGCCTGCTGCGGATCGTTGAGACTCTCGAGCATCGAGGCGTTCAAGGGATCTCCGATCGGATACGCGCGGGCTTGATCGAGCTCGTCGCGCCCCACCAACCAATGCATTCGCTGATTGAGTACTCTCGACCGGGCCGCGTCGTCGTCTTCGAATCGGCGGATGCCGAGATCGTATAACTGGTTCGCCCGTGCCCACTCCCCGCGTCCGGCGTGGATGAAGGCGAGAAAGCGGTGCATGGTCTCATCGTGTGGCGTGGCCGCCCGGGCGCCCTCGAGAATCTCCCGCGCGAACACACTGAATTTGCCGACGTATAGCTGCAGCAAGGCGTAACCGGCCATGCTCGCCGCCGGTACGTTGAGACTCATGGCCTTTTGGAAGGCTGCTTCGGCGCCGGTCCAGTCCTTCTTCGCCTCCAGAATCGTACCGAGGACGTGATGAGCGCCGCCGAGCTCGGGGTCGAGCGCTAGCGCTCGGTGCGCAGCTTGCTCGGCGAGCTGGATATGCTCGTCGAAGCGTTGAGGGTCAACGATCTGAGCGGCGGCGCAGCGCAGATGCGCGTAGAGCACCAATGCCTCTGTGAACTCGGGGTCAAATGCGAGGGCCTGCTCGATCTCAGCGATGGCCATGGGGCCTTCCCGCGACGAGTACGCATCCCGAGTCCTGGCCATCAGGTACAAGTCACGCGCTCGCGGATCGCTGGTCGGCACGCGCGCTATTCGCTCGCGCTCGACGGCCGACAGCTCGAGGCTCAGCGCCCGCGCTACCTCGAGGGCGATCTCGCTCTGAATCGCGAAGATGTCGCTCAGCTCCCGCTCGTACGATTCAGACCATAGAGACTCGCCGGTAGCGATGTCGACGAGCCGCGGCACGACTCGCACGCGTCCCTTCGTGTAGTACACGCTGCCGTCGAGCGTTGTCGCAACGTCGAGGGCGCGCACGACTTCCAGGATCGCCTGCGCACCGTCACCCGACCGCACGGGTATTACGCTTAGCGCCCTGAGCTTCGTCAGCTGGTTGACGACCTCGTCCTGCATGCCGGCCGCGAAGTAGGCATCGTCTGGCTCGGGACTCAGGTTCTCGAACGGCAGCACCGCAACAGAGCTTGGATTCGGCGCCGGCCTCTCCGGTGTCCCGTTGAGCCAGTAGGCCGCCGCGGCGCTGACGCCAAGCCCGACGAGTAGAGCAGCGCCGATCGCCGGCGTGAGCCAGCGGCGGTGTGCTGGAGGCGGGTTAACTGCTGCAGCCGGTACGCTTGCTACAACGGGTATCAGCCGGTAGCCCTTGTTGCGGACCGTCTCGATGTAGCGAGGCCGGGTCGCGTCGTCGGCCAAGCTCTGGCGCAGCAACATCACGCGCTGCGCCACGTTCTCGGGACTCACGAAGTGCCGGCCCCAGACCTTTTCGGCAAGCACGTCGGCGTTGACGATATTCGGCGCCGATTCGACGAGAAAGCGCAGCAGATCGAAGTCGAGCGCCTTGAGCTCGACGTGCTGACCCTGGCGCGTCACGCAGCGCCGCGCGACGTCGAGAGTCAGGTCCGCGAACCGATAGTTGGATGGCAGGTCGTCGACCGGGGTCGTCATTCTTTTTCGCTCCCGAAACCGACTATCCGCGGGTTCCGAGCCGATTGTAAGACCCATTCATGAGCCTTTATCCCGGCGTGACGTTCGTTTAGGCGAAAACGGCGCGTATTCAAGCAACGCGTGCTCCGGCTCTCTAGGTTTTCTCTCGGCTTCAAAACCGGGAGATAACCGTGCGGCTACCGCGGACTTTCGTTGTCGTGATCGCCTTAGCACTGATAGGGCAGCCGGCAGCTGGCGCCGACGTCATCAAGCCGACGCTCGACGTCCAGGACATGCGTGTGGTGGTGAGCTACGTGTCGACGGGCGAGCTCGTGCAGCTGCAGTCGAAATACGGGGCGAACGTCGATCTGCGCGAGCTCCGGCAGGACTACCGCCACGGCTTCTCGATTCTGAAAACGAATCGCGAGACGGGCGCAAGGACGTGCCAGATCTACCTACCGAATGAGCAGCGGCCGGCCAAGGTCGACGACGACGCGACACTGACGCTCGGACACGAGCTCTTGCACTGCATGCTCGGCAATTATCACCGCTGAACGGCCGGATTCGAGCGATTAGGCTTGATCGCGGCGCGCGGCGCGCGTAGGTTCTCGTCGATGCCGCGCACGCTCGGCCCCGGGTCCTTCGTGATCGCCGCCCTCGCGGCGCTGCTGCTGCGTACCTCGCCCGCGCTCGCGCAGTGGCTCGATGCTCCCACGATGAACGCCCCGCGCCTGCCGAACGGCGAGATCGACCTCGAAGCGCCGCCGCCCAAGCATCCGAACGGCCGCGTCGACCTGCAGGGCGTCTGGATGCCCGACGACAACCGCTATATCCGCGATCTTGCGCTCGACATCGGCGACGACGACGTTCCCTACCAACCTTGGGCGCGCCGCCTGTTCGACGAGCGCAAGGACGGCTTGCACTCTCGTGAGGATCCAGACGCGCATTGCCTGCCGCAAGGCGTGCCGAAGCTCGGCTACGTTTCATATCCGTGGAAGCTCGTCGAGACGCCGAACAGCGTCGTGATTCTCTACGAGACGTTCACGTTCTGGCGCCAGATATTCATCGACGGGCGCACCGTCGATCCGACGGCGAAGCCTGCATGGATGGGGTACTCGACGGGCCAATGGGAAGGCGACACGCTCGTCGTGACGACGACGGGCTTCAACGGCAAGAGCTGGCTCGATCAGCTCGGTCGCCCCACGACGGAGCAGTTGCGTGTAAACGAGCGGTTCACGCGCACGCATTTTGGGCACATGCGCATCGACGTTACGATCGACGATCCGGGCGCGTACACGGCGCCATGGTCGGCGTCGCAGGTCGTGCATCTGCGGCCGGGTTGGGAGCCGCTCGAGTTTGTTTGCAACGAGAACAACAAGGATGTCGAGAACCTGCCCGGCGATCCCGAGGTAAGAGGTCTCACGAACATCGAGGCGGCGCGGCGGAAGGGGTATCTGGAGTAGACGCGGGATTTGACCGGCGCCGTAACCTGGCCGCTTTATCGAATCAGCAATTCGCGATGGTGCGGGTGAGCAACGGCCAGCGTGTGCCCGAGCACTCATCGCTCATTCAATAGCTGCTTCAGATCGAGAGCGGCGTCGCAATCACGCAACGTCGTGGGACACGTAACTGAGTAGCTGAAGCTCGTCCGTTCGCACGATGACCTGCGACTGATGAGCGAAGGGTTGTTACTCCGTCGCCCGACAGCATCGAATCGAACGAGTGCAGGCGCTGGCGTAGAAATTGCAGAACTACTTTCGAACACGGTCGCGCTCCCGGCTCATGTTTGGAGGTGGCTATGGTTGTGCTCGAAATCCGCCAGGCACTGAAGTCGATCGCCGCAACAACCGCGGCAGTCATGCTCGCCGCCTTCGCATCGCCGTACGACGGTGCGGCTGCCGAATCAGACGAGCCCGAGCGGGCGCTGCTCGATCAAATTCAAGAAATCCTTTCACACGATGGCCCGTATTCTCGCGACTTGCTCGCGCCGTTGACGAACCTCGGGCTGTTCTACCGGGAAGGCGAGGATTACTCCTTCGCGCTCACGACTCTCGAGCGCGCCATTCAGATCCTCCGGATCAACAACGGCTTGCACACGCTCGATCAAGTGCCGTTCGTTCGGCAACTCATTCGTATCGAAGAGGAGCGCGGCAATCATTCCGGCGCGTGGGAGCGCCAGCAGAATCTGCTGGCGCTCTTGCGGCGGCATCCCCACGACCTGCGAATCGTGCCGGTGCTACGCGAGATCGCCGGTAAGCAGATGGCCGTGCTCGGCGCCGTGCTGGCCGGCAAGCGGCCACCCGAAGTCATTCTCGGTTGTTTCTACAAAGAGTGGCCCGAGCATGACTCTGGCAGCTGCCACGCCGGCAGCAAGAAGACCGTCATCCAAGGGATGCTCGCGGAGGCGCAGCGAAACTACGCGGACGCGATCGGAGTGATGCTGCGCCAAGGTCTATTCGGCAGCGACGAGTTGCGCGCGCTCGAGATCGAGATCCTGCGCGGCGTCGATTTGCTGCGCTCTCGTTACTATCAAGGCGGCTCGGAACATCCCATCCCGATGGTGCCGGGCTACGTCGGTGCGTCCAGCATGGAGCCGTGGCGCAGCCGCATAGCGCCCGTCGCCGAGTTGGCGGACTGGACGCCTCCGCCTCCAAATGAGCTTTCCCTCGAGGCCGACGACAGCGGGCACGTGGCCACAAGGCATTTGCATCTCATGGATCCCTATTACCGCGGCCGGCAAAGCCTTCGCCGCCTGTACGCATACCGCGCTGCGAGCTCGGGCTCGTCGCTGAGCCAAGCGGACGCCGCGGTGCAGATAGCCGACTGGGATCTGCTGTACTCGCACAACAGCAAGGCCGTCGAAAGCTACGCAGCCGCGCACGCGATGCTCGAGCAAGCGGGAGCTCCGCGGGCATCCATCGAGCAGCTGTTCGCTCCGCCGACGCCGGTCGTTCTGCCCGCGTTCCAGCCCAACCCCCTCGCTTCGGACGGGGCACGCGCGCCGACGGGTCACATCGACGTCAGGTTCGAGATCACGAAATACGGCCGCGGCCGCGCTGTCGAGCTCCTCGATGCAGCGAACGCGACGGACGCCGCGAAGGAACGACTGCTGACTCTCATCAAGAGCAAGCGCTTCCGGCCCCGCACGATTGACGGCGAATTCGTTGCCGCATCGCCGGTCCTCATGCGGTACTACTTGTACTGAAGAGGGTACCAAAGAGGATACGAGCGACCGTGTCGCCGGGCTGTCCTGACCCGCCCGCCGCCGCGTACAATCGCCGTGCGAACTGCGCGTAGCTCGCGGCGCTCATTCATATAGAGGACGATCATGGCCAAGAAGAAGTCGAAGGCGGCTGCAGGGCCGGCCAAGAAGACTGCGGCGAAAGCAACACCGATTCGAAAAGGCGGCAAGTCGCAGCTCGTCGAGCCGAAGCAGATCCTCGACGATGACATCGATCCGCATCATCAGTGGAAACGGCCGCTACAGGCTCCGGGCCACACGCAGGTCGATTTCGAAGAGCGCGTCAATTTCCGCCGTTTGCACAATTACCGCTTGGCGCGCGTGCGCCAGGCGCTCGCGGGCAGCGGCCTCGGCGCGCTGCTCTCGTTCGACCAGCACAACATCCGCTACACGACGAGCACGGTCATCGGCGAGTGGGCGCGCGACAAGCTGCTGCGTTACTCGCTGATCACGGGCAACGGCGAGCCGTACATCTGGGACTTCGGCTCTGCGGCGAAGCATCACAAGCTGTACGCACCATGGCTCAAGACGGAGAACTGCCGCGCGGGGATGCTCGGCATGCGAGGCGCCGTCGGTTCCGACATCACGCTGTTCCGCGACGCGGCACGCGAGATCAAGGCGATCTTGGACGAAGAGGGTGTCGGCCACATGCCCGTCGGCGTCGACGTCGTCGAGCCGCCGATGCTGTTCGAGCTGCAGAAGGCCGGCATCGAGGTGCGCGACGGTCAGCAAACGATGTTGCTTGCGCGCGAGATCAAGTCGCATGACGAGATCACGCTGTTGAACATGGCGTCCGCGATGGTCGACGGCGTGTATCAAGACATCGCCGAAGCGCTGAAGCCAGGTATCAAGGAATCGGAGATCGTCGCGCTCGCGGCGGGCCGGCTCTACGAGATGGGCTCGGATTGCGTCGAGGCGATCAACTCAATCGCCGGCGAGCGCTGCTCCCCGCATCCGCACAACTTCACGGACCGCCTGATTCGGCCCGGCGACCAAGCGTTCTTCGATGTCATCCACTCGTTCATCGGCTATCGCACGTGCTATTACCGCACGTTCGCGGTCGGCCGCGCGACGGCGCCGCAACGCACGGCGTATCGCAAGGCGCGCGAGTGGATGGACAACACGATCGCTCTGCTGAAGCCCGGCATGGGCAGCGACGAAGTGGCGAAGGCGCTACCCCTGGCCGAGGACATCGGTTTCGCGAGCGAGATCGACGCGTTCGGCTTGAATTTCTGCCATGGCTTGGGACTCGGCTTGCACGAGCGGCCGCTGATTTCGCGTGTTACTTCGTTCCGCGATCCGATCGAGCTGAAGGCGGGCATGGTGTTCGCCGTCGAGACGTACTGCCCGGCCACCGATGGCATTTCGGCCGCGCGCATCGAGGAAGAGGTCGTGCTGACGCCGACGGGCGCGAAGATCATCACGCTGTACCCAGCCGAAGATTTGCCGATCGCGAACCCGTACTGAGCGCGCGCTAGCTCAGTCGGCGCCGTCGTCGAGCTCGGGCTCCGTCGCGAGCTTGCGGAAGCGCTTCAGCAGCTGCAGTAGCTGGTCGCGTTCGCGCAGGCCGAGCTCGCGCGCGAGGTCGTCCTCGAGCCGGCGATGAAGGTCGATCAGCTTGGCGGTGAATTTCTGGCCGGCCGGCGTGAGGGCGACGACGTGGGCGCGACGGTCTTTGTCGCTGATGCGTCGTGCAATGAGGCCACGGCCTTCGAGCTCGGCCATGACGGGCACCATGTTCGCGCGCTTGATATTGAGCTTCTTGCCAAGCTCGGCCTGCGCGATGCCGGGGTTCTCGTAAATCGCGCCCAGCGCCGACAGCGTCACGGGCCGGATGGCGAGCGGCCCGAACACGGCCGCGAAGCGCTGTTTCTGCACGCCATGTGCGCGCCGCAGGTTGTAGCCCATGAGGTCGTCGAGCGCGACCCCGAATGCGGGAGCACGGGCCGCGGGCATGCGCCGCCGTTTCGAATCCGTCGCCAGAGAGGTTCCTCTTGCCCGCGCGCGATGCTCCGCGGAAGGCGGCGATATTGGTAGAAGTTTCCGCGGCTTGCAAGCCTGGTTGTCCATTTCGCTGTATCTCAGCGCGCGGCGCTGCGTTCGCGCAACAGCCGCTCGAGCAGCGCGATCGTCTCCGGCTTGCGTTGCGGCGGGTGCGTAGCGAGGAACACGCCCTCGGCCCACACGAGGGGCGTGCGGCCCTGCGGGTCGGGGGTATCGAGCTTCGCGGCATGCGCCGCGAGGAACTCGATGATGTCGTTCGAGCCGCGGTTGGAGGCGCCGTGGATTGCGGCCAAGCCCATCGAGTTCGTCGCGTTGATGTCCAGCCCGAGATCGTGACAGAGCTCGACGGCTTCTAGCAGCGCGGCGGGTCCTTCGTCGAACGTCTGATTGAATACCCAGTTGACGCCTGCGGCCGCCATCAACGGCGTCGTGCCCGCGTACGTGGCAATGCTCGGGTCGGCGCTGTGCTCGAGCAGGAGGCGCATGACAGTGACGTCGCCCGCGAGCGCCGCGCGCAGGAACGGCGTCTGGCCCGTGAAGTCGACCCACGACAGCGAGCCCAGAGCGGTGATGAAGCGCCGCTCCGGCGGATACTCGCGCGTGCGCGTATTGGGATCGGCGCCGCGCTCGAGCAGCCGTTTGACGAGACCGAGCGCGGCCGCGCGGTCGATGCGGTTATCGCGCTCGGGGCCGTTGACGTCGAGATTGCGGATGTCTACGGCGGCCCACAGCGGCGTCTCGCCATACCAGTCCGTGGCGTCGATGTTCGCGCCGCGCTCGACGAGGTAACGCGCGACCGCGAGATGCTCCGCGCCCGCGGGCGCGCTGCGCGCGCCGGCGATGCTCGAGTTCAAGATCGCGCTCAAGAGCGGGGTCACGCCGTCGGCATCGGCGCGCTCGAGCTCGGCGCCCGCCTCGATGAGCAGCCGTGTCACGGCGAGGTCGCCGCGCCGCGTCGCGTATAGCAGCGGGGTCTTCGCGCCCGGTACCGGCGCGCGCATGCCGTGCTCGGGCCAGCCGCCGCGGATGATGCCGACGCCTTTCGAGCCCGCGTTGTCGCTCGGCCGGCGAAACGGCGGCACGGCTCCCGGGTGTGTCTGCGCGTTGACGTCGGCGCCTTCTGCTAGCAGCAGGCGGACGACGTCGGCATGGCCTTCGCGCACTGCGACCATCAGCGCGGTCTGGCCGTATTCGGCGTCGCGCGCATCGACGAGCGCGCCGGCACGCAGCAATCGGGCTGCAACCCCAGCATCGCCCGCGCGCGCCGCAAGCATGAGAGGCGTCTCTCCGGCGTTGTCGACGAGCTGCGCGTCGGCGCCCGCGGCGAGCAGCATATCGACTACGGCCAAGTCGCGGTTCGCGATCGCGAGATGCAGCGGCGCCACGCCCTGCGGGCTCTTGACGTTCGGATCGGCGCCGGCGTCGAGCAACAGCCCCGCCGTCGCACGATCCTCGACTCGCACGACCCAGTGCAGAGCCGGCGTCCCGTACGCGCCGACCGCATTGGCATCGGCGCCTTTGGACAGCAACGCGCGGATGGCCGCGGTATCGCGGCTCATCGCCGCGTCGGCGAGCGTCGCGTGCTCGCCTTGCGCGGCCGCGAGTAGCGGCGACGCGAGCAAGGCCGCCGGCAACCAGGCGGCTTTCATAGCGTCACGATGCCCGTGCTGTCCCCGAACTTCTCTACACTCACGTCGAGCTTGTCGAGCAGCCCGACGAGCAGATTCGCGAACGGCGTGCCGGCGCCGGCGCGGATGTGACGGCCGCCCGTGAGCGCCGCCGAAGCGCCGCCCGCGAGCAGGGTCGGCAGCGGCTCGTGGTCGTGCTGGTTCGAATTGCTCATGCCGCTGCCGTAGAGCACGAGCGAGTGGTCGAGCAGAGTGCCGTCGCCGTCGGGTGTCGCGCGCAGTAGCCCAAGAAAGTACGCGAGCGTCGTGCTCATGTGGTATGCGTTCAAGCGCGCGTAGCGCTCGATGTTCGCCGTCACCTCGGAGTGGTGCGAGAGGTTGTGGAACGGATCGTTGATTCCGCTAGCGGGATACACGGCGTTGCTGACCTCCTTGGCGATCATCAGCGTGCCGACGCGCGTGAGGTCCGCGGCCCAAGCCAGCGCGAGCAGGTCGAACATGAGCTTCGCGTGTTGCTCAAAGTCGTCGGGTACGCCGGCGGGCTTTGCGGGCACGGCGAGGTCGTCGCCGACCTTCTGCCCAGCGAGCCCGATGCGGCGTTCGACCTCGCGCACGTCCTCGAGGTGGCGCTCGAGCCGCGCCCGGTCGTCGCCGGGCAACGAGCGTGCAAGCGCGCGCGCGTCGCCCAGCACGGAGTCGAGCAGACTCGCGGATTGCGCGCGTCGACGCGCGCGCTCCCCGGCCGTGCCGCCGTCGCCGAACAGCCGCTCGAAGACGGTCTGCGGATTGACCTCCATCGGCAACGGCGCCGTTGGCGTGCGCCAGGCGATCGTATTGCGGTATGCGCCCGAGAGCCCCGAGCCGCCGCTCAAGCCCCCTTCCTCGAGCGACAGCTCGAGCGACGGCAGCGGCGTGTCTTGCCCGAAGCTCTGCGCCGCAACCTGGTCCACGGAGGTTCCAAGCCTCGGTGTTGCTCCCGCCTCGGGGCGTGCGCACGTGAGCCAGACGGCCGACGAACGCGTGTGGTTCGCGCCCGCCGAGGCGTCCTCGCCGTACGCGAGCGGCAACGTGAGATCGCTGACGACGGTGAGCCGATCGCGAAATGGCTCGAGCGAGCGCAGGATCGGCGACAGCGTCAGCCCCGGCTCGTCGGCCGGCGTCCACTGCCGCATGACGGCGCCGTGCGGGATGTAGATGCATGCGAAGCGCGAGCGCGGCGTCGCGGCGCCTGCAGTGCCCGGCAGCATCGCGCTCAAGAGCGGTAACGCAATCGTGGCGCCGGCGCCGCGGAGCACCGCCCGACGCGACAGACGCCGGCGCGCGAGATAAGCGCTCACGCGAGCCCCCATATCCGCGCCGGCGCCTGGTGGTCCGCGTTTTCGTTCATGGCTCTTCCGTGTCGGCGCTGAGATTCGTCTGCATGCGAAACGGCGTGCTGTTCACGATACCGAGCACAATGGCCGCGAACCGGTAGTCGGCGTCGGCGGCCGCGGCCACGACCTCGCGCACGGCCGGCCTATCGTCCGACGTCAGGATACGCCCGATCGCGTAGGTCATCAGTCGTTCCGTCAGCGCCGTTACAAATGCGTCCGAGCGCGCGAGCAAGGCCTCGCGTAGCGCGATCGGGCCGTCGATGGCCGTACCGTCGGTGAGTACCGCTGTCGCGTCGATTGGCTCACTGGCTTCGGCGTCACGCCAGCGGCCGATCAAATCGAAGTTCTCGAGCGCGAATCCAAACGGGTCGATGAGCTGATGGCACGACGCGCACGTAGGATCGGAACGGTGCGCCTCCATGCGCCGGCGCAGCGTTTTGGCTTCCGCGGGCGAGCCAGCGCCCGAAAGGTCGGCTTCGACTCCGGGTGGCGGGGGCGGTACTTCGGCGCCCAGGAGATTTTCGACGATCCAGGCGCCGCGAACGACGGGGGACGTCCGGTTCGCGACCGACGTTGCCGTCAGGATGCTGCCGTGCCCAAGCAGTCCGCCGCGCGGGCTATCGGCCGGCAGCTCGACGCGGCGGAAGTAGCTGCCGCGCACGCCGTCGATTCCGTAATGGCGCGCGAGGCGCTCGTCCAAGAAGGTGTAGCGCGCAGCGAGCAGCTCGATCACGTTCGCGTCCTCGCGCAGCACGTGCTCAAACAGCAGCTCTGTCTCGTGGCGAAAAGCCGTGCGCAGGTTCGCGTCGAACCCTGCGTCTTGCGGCAGGGCGTCGTCAAGCTCCCGAAGCTTGAGCCACTGGCCCGCGAAGTTCTCGACGAGCGCCGCGGCACGCGCGTCACCGAGCATGCGCCGGACCTGCCGCTCGAGCCCGGCGGGCTCGTGCAGCGATCCCGACGCCGCGGCTTGCAGAAGCTCCTCGTCGGGGATGCTGCTCCAGAGGAAGAACGACAAGCGCGAAGCGAGCGCAAAGTCGTCGACGCGATACGCCGCGCCGGCGGCGAGCCCTTCGGGCCGCGTCTCGAACCGATAGAGGAAACGCGGGTCGATCAGCAGCCGCGCAATGGCCTGCTCGATGCCGGCTTCGAAGCCGCCGTCCCGCCGACCTCGCTCGTAGAAGCCGAGCAACGTCTCGAGCGCGCCGGAATCCACGGGCCGCCGATACGCGAGCGTCGCGAGTCGGGTCAAGATCTCCTGCGCGCACGCCATCTCGTCGCCGCCGCCGGGGGGAAGCAGCTGAAGATGGCGCGCCGGCTCGGCGTGTCGCCGGTACCTGTCGCCTCGAACGGCCCGTGGATCTCGACGCTGTCGATGCCGCCGCCTGCGGTGTAAACGCCATAGAGCTCGTTGACGCCTTCGCAGCGCCGTTCGTCGAGCAAGGCAACCGTCAGCGTATGCGGTCCGCCCTTTATGCGTAGACGGAACGCGGCCGGATCATCGACGGCGAGCGGCTCGCCGTCGAGCGTGATGTCGATGCGCGGCGGAGCGCAGAAGCGCTGTCCAGCTAGCGCGCCAGGACCCCGGGCCCGCACGCGGATCTCGTAAGCCGCGTCAAGCGGAAAGTTGTGGGTGAGCATAAAGCCGCCGCGCGTTCCAAGGGGCAGACCGTCGACGTGCACCGCCTGCGAGCCGCCGGGAGCGTCGAAGGTGATTTGCGTCGGACCTTGCGAGCGGTCGCCGACGGCGGCGCGGCTGATCTTCAGCGAGGCATTGACATAGCTCTCGATGAGAGTGGGCGACACAGTCAAAGCCGCGGCGACGTTGTCGAAGCCTTGGATCGCGTCATCGGCCGGCAGAGCTGCGACGACGGCACCGGCGTCGAAGGCCAGGAGATCGCGAACGGCATTCGCGTACTCCGCGCGGTTCAGTCGGGAAACGCCCTTGAAGCCGGGATTCGGCGCGGCTTTCGCCGCCGCGTCGAGGCGCTGCTCGAGCGTCGACGCGAACCTGTCGAGCGCGGCACGCTCGGGGCGCGGCTCGCCGGCCGGCGGCATGAAGCCCGTGCGCACTTTGCGGACGGCATGCTCCCAGATGTCGCGATTCTGGTGCAGCGCATCGAGAGTCGAGCCGTCGAGCGCCACGCCGCCGGCGCGCTCGGCGGAGTTGTGGCAGTCGAAGCAGTAGCGATCGAGGACGGCGCGCGGATCGGCGCCGGCGGCGCTTTCCTGCCGCCACACGCTCAAGCCCGCGCCGACGACCGCCAGCAATCCCGCGATGAGGATGAGACTTACCGGCGATCGCATCGCGCTCCCTAGAACCCCATGTTGAAGCCTAGTTGATACCGCCGTCCGAACTCGTCGTAAAGTGCGTCCGTCCCCTGGGCGCCGAAGCGAGTGTCGCCCGACTGCGGAATGATCGGCGGATCCTTGTCGAACAGGTTCTGAATGTTCAACGTGATTCGCCAGTTTCCGCGCTCGCGCATCTCGCCGTTGAAGCCCAGCACAAGGTTCGTCCACGCCCGCGAGGGAATCGTATTGTTGTCGATCTGCACGCCTTCGGTCCAAAGACGATTCAGCAGCACCTCGTCAACGAAGCGCTCTTGGAGCTGCACGGTCCAGCGGTCGATGCCGTAGGAAAGCGTCACATTCGCGGTCATGTCGGGAAAGCCACGGCTGCCCGCGAACTCCGAGGGCTGGCTGCCGGCGACGGTGTTCGTCCTTTCGTTGAGCCTACCCGCGAGCGCGCGAATGCTCAGCGATTCATCGTGGGTCGCGAAGAGGTCGACCGCGCGCATGTAAGCGAACTCGAAGTCGATTCCTCTAGCCCGCGCAGAATCGAGGTTGAGATACGGGCTGAAGACGCGCGTGAGGACGCCTTGATCGTTGCGCACGACATAGTCGCAAAGCACGCCGTTGTCGTAACACTCGTCGACGACGCGCTGGGCACCGAGCGTCGCGATCGAGTCCGAGATGTCGACCTCGTAAGCGTCGACCGACATTCGGAAGCCCTCGGCCCAGCTCGGTTGATAGACGAAACCGACGACCGTCGTGTCCGCCACTTCGGGCGTCAGATTGGGATTGCCGGCGCTCGTCACAGTGATAACCGCCGCAGTATCGTTGAACGCCGGGTCGTTGACGGTCCCGCCGGTCGGCGAGTCGTCGAAGCGCTCGCTGAAGGTGGCTTCACGCACGTCCCGCGACCGCGTGGCGCGCAGCCGCAGATCGCGGTAGATCTGAAAATCGAGACCGACCTTCCAGCTGTCGAAACCGCCGACGTTCGAATAGTCCGAGTAGCGATACGCGAAGCTCGTGCCGAAATCGCGCTCTGCCGAAGACGATTGCCAGATCGGCACGTTCAGCTCGCCGAACGCCTCCCAGACGTCGTAGCCGCCCGAGATCGCCGAGACCGTCGAGAACTGGTGCAGATTCGGGCTGCCGCCCGCCCACGCGGCCGCAATGCCGCGAATGCCGAGGTTCGGCGTGAAGCCGGGCGAGCCGTCGGCATTGACTGGCGGTCCGAGCGCATCGATCTCGACGGGGAAAGAGCCGTCATCGAATGACTGGTCGCGGTAGGTGAGGCCTGTCGCGAGCGACAACGGCCCGGCGCCCCAGCCGTCGGAAACCTCGCCGCGGAACAGCAGCTCGGCGAAGTCCTGCTCGACGACGCTGTCGCCCCACTTCGGCGTCAGGATGTAATCGGCCGCCGCCGCTGAGATCTGCCCGTGCCCCATGATATTGAACGGCACGCACTCGGCGACGCTGTTATCGAGCCCAATCGGAGACGCGACCGGTACGGTGCCATCCACCGTGGTTTTCGTCCTACCTTGAATCGCGGAAGCCGACGCGAGCTGCGCCTCCGTCGGGTTGTAACGCTGCACGTTGCAGACGATCGTGCCGGTGCCGCGGTCGGCCGGCGCGACCAGATCGGGGCGCCCATCCGCCGGACCGACGCCCGTATCGCCTGTCACGTCGCGGCGGTCGTTATAGATCTCGACGGCGTCTGCCGCGAGCGCCAGCCGATCGACGCGCAGGCCGTCGAACACGCCGGTCATCTTCTCGGTTTCGCCGGTCTGCAGCGACAGCCGCATGTCCCAACGGTCACTCATCGACCAATCGACGCCGAAGCGCAACGACTCCGAATCGAACTCGTTGCGCGATTCGCTCGTGTTGTACACGTCGAGCTCGTCGAGGTAGCTACCGCCTTTGTGGATCAGGAACCGCGGGCGATTCTCGGTGACCATGATCTGTCGAACGCTCTCGGGTAAGAAGGCGTTCTCTCGATAAACGCTGTAGGCCCACTGGCTCGACATCGTGGCGGCGGAAACGGACTGGTTCTGGTTCGACTCGACATGGCCGACGAGCACGTCGGCAAAGATGTCCAGGGCGTCGCTCAGCTCGTACTTTGCTCCAAAGAACCCCGTGTTCTGCACGACTTCAGAGCCGGCCGGCCCGCCCGGTTGCGTCCGATGGGCGATCTCGGCATTCGGGCCGCCCGCGAACCACGAGCACGGGTTCGCAGGCGTGGGCGCCGGCAGAGAGCAGCCGTAGTCCGCGACCGTGCCGCGATCGAACGGCACGATGGCGCTGCCATCGTCGGTGAAGATCCTGTTCGACAGCTGGCTCACCGGCGACCCGCCGGGCGCCAGCGCGATGCGGCCGTTCACGTGTAAGCCGGCCGACGCGGCCCATGGGACGGTGATGCGCTGCGGAAAGACGCCAGGAGCCTGCGTGACGTAACCCCAGCGCTGAAACCAGCTTGGGTCGAGCTGCGCGGGGTCGCGACTGATCTGATCGACTCGCCGAGCTTCGAGTGAGCCGATGATGTGGAGCCGCTCGCCGATCTGCGTCCCGCCGGCAACCGTCACGTTCCAGTTCTTGCCGTCGTTGTCGAACTCGTTCATGCCCATGCCGGCGTTCAGGCTCATACCCTCAAATTCGCGATCGAGGATGAAGTTCGTGACGCCGCCGAGGGCGTCGGCGCCGTACGCGGCCGAGGCGCCGCCGGTCACGACGTCGACGGAGCGCATCAGCGCGATCGGAAACGTATCGATGTTGACGGAGCCGCGCTTGTCGGCAGGAGGCATGCGGAAACCGTCGAAGAGCACGAGCGTGCGCTCGGGCCCCAAGCCGCGCATGTTGAGATAGCTCCCGCCGCCGTTGCCGAACAGCGCGGGCCCGCCGCGCTGCGCCGTGCTCGTCTGGAAAAACTGCGGCAGCGCATCGAGCTGCTCGGCGATCGTGCTGCCGGGCTCGAACAGCGCGAGCTCTTGCACGGTCAACGTCGTGACCGGCACGGGCTCGGCCATGCCATCGGTAGCGCGGATGCGCGTGCCCGTGACCGTGATCTCCTCGAGCGTTGCGTCCTCCGGCGTCTGTGCGGCGCTGCCACCTGCGAGCGTCAACGCGATCGCGCCGGCCAACGAGCTGAAAGCAAAACGTGAAACCAAAGCGTGCTGCGCTTTCATGGCTGTTCCCCCCTTTTTTTTGATCCGTCGCTAACCGCGCGTCTGCTCGACGTCTTGGTTTGATATGCGGCATAGCGATAAAAACGTTATAGCAGATAGCATTAGCGCGAGCAATAATCGTCTCAGCCTCGGGCGAGCACTAATACGGGCTGTGCTCCCGGAGGTTGGGGTATGCTTTTGAATGAACACCCTACGTGGGTCGTAATGATGCGACTGCCCATCGCTGTCGGAATTGTCTTAGCTGCGCTCGCTGCTGGTTTTACCGTCGTGCGCGGCGGTATGTTTCCCTCGTGGTGGCTCGCCGGGGGTGCACAGCGTGAAGTCCTCGATCGTTACTGCGTCGCATGCCACAACGATGCCGAGCTCGCGGGCGACGTCTCGTTCGAGAGCCTCGACCGGCAGCAGCTCGCGGGTCACCCCGAAACTTGGGAAGCCGCCGTGCGCAAGCTGCGCACGGGGCTCATGCCGCCGCTCGGTGAGCCACGGCCCGAGCGTGCCGTGCTCGACGCGTTCGCAGCGTCGCTCGAAGCCGACCTCGACGCGGCCTGGGCGCGCGCGCCGAATCCCGGCGTGCGGCCGCTGGCGCGGCTGACGCGCACCGAGTACGCGAACGCGATTCGCGACCTGTTGGGCTACGACGCGAGCGCTGTTGCAAGCGCGCTGCCGCCCGATGCCGCCGTCGCGGGGTTCGACAACAATGCCGCCGCGCTCGGCGTCTCGCCGACGCTGCTCGAAGGCTATGCGACGGCGGCGATGCAGATCAGTCGCCGCGCAGTCGGCGACCGCACGATGGGCCACGGCGAAACGCGCTACACGGCCGTGCCGGGCGCGGCACAGCGCGCGCCGATCGAGGGCTTGCCGCTCGGCACGCGCGGCGGCTTGGCCGTAGAGCACACGTTCCCGCTCGACGCCGAGTACGAGCTCGTCGTATCCGCCGCGATCCCGGCGGCGGGTTGGGACAACCCCACGGGCGCTCTCGTTTACTGCGACGGGCCCGCCGTCGATATCACCTTCAACGGCGCCCCCGTCGCCGCAGAGAACCCACGGCGCATCCGCGTGCGCGTGCCGGCGGGCCCGCAACGCATCACCATCGCGCTCGTCGACGAGCGGCGGTGCGCCGGCGTCAACGAGCTCTATGCCGGCGAGGTTGCGCTCGGGGGCGCCGTGCAGGCGCTGACGATCATCGGGCCGTTCGATGCGACGGGCGCCGGCGACACGCCGAGCCGGCGCGAGATCTTCGTGTGCCGGCCACGCTCGTCTGCCGAGGACGCGCCGTGCGCCGAGCAAATCCTGTCGCGGCTCGCGACGCGTGCGTACCGCCGCCCCGTCACCTCGACAGGTGACGAGCTCGCAAAGCTCATGCGCTTCTACGCGCAAGGCCGCGAGGAAGGCGGAGACTTCGACGCCGGGATCGCGCACGCGCTGTCGCGCCTGCTCGTCGATCCGCGCTTCCTCTATCGGTTCGAGCGCGAGCCCGCCGAGCTTGCCGTTGGCGCGGTTTTTCCCGTAGATGACTACGAGCTCGCGTCGCGTCTGTCGTTCTTTCTCTGGAGCAGCATCCCGGACGACGAGCTCTTGGCGCTCGCGGCCGAAGGCCGGCTCGGCGACTCGGCCGTGCTCGCATCGCAGGTCGATCGCATGCTCGCCGACGCGCGCTCGTCGGCGCTCGTCGAGAGCTTCGCGAGCCAGTGGCTCATGCTGCGAGAGCTCGACGCCGTCGTGCCGCAGGATTTGGATTTCGACGAGGATTTACGCGCGTCGATGCGCCGCGAAACGGAGCTGCTGTTCGCCGATCTCGTGCGCGAGCGGCGTAGTGTGCTGACGCTGCTGGACGCGGACTACACGTATCTGAACGAACGGCTCGCGGCGCATTACGGCGTCGACGGCGTGCGCGGCAGCCACATGCGGCGCGTCGCCTGGCCGGCGGACGAGCCACGGCGCGGCGTGCTCGGCCACGGCAGCGTTCTCACGGCGACTTCGGCGCCTAACCGCACGTCGCCCGTCGTCCGCGGCCAGTGGCTCATGCAGAGCTTGCTGGGTGCGAAGATTCCGAGCCCCCCGCCGGGCGCGGAGGCGGATCTCTCGGCGGAAGCCAGCGAGTCGGAAGGGCTCGCCGGCGACACGGTGCGCGCGCGTTTGGAGCTGCACCGAGCCAACCCCACCTGCGCGGGCTGCCACGGAATCATGGATCCGCTCGGGCTCGCGCTCGAGAATTTCGATCTCCTCGGCCGGTGGCGCGACAGCGAGGCCGGCCATCCCATCGATGCTTCGGCGCGCATGGTCGACGGCACGGCCCTTCGCGGACCGCAAGATCTGCGTGCGGCTCTGCTCGCGCGCTCGGACGTGTTCGTCGCAACCATGACGGAGCGGCTGATGACGTACGCTATGGGTCGCGAGCTCGAGAGCAACGACATGCCCGTAGTGCGCGCTGTCGTGCGCTCGGCCGCGCCGGAGGACTACACGCTGCGCTCGCTCGTGCAAGCGATCGTCGCGAGCGATACGTTTCGGAAACGCGTGAAAGCCGGCGATGCGCCGGTTCTCAACTGATCCTTGCGGAGGCTGCCGACATGCCTTACCTGACGAAGAAGCACCTTTCGCGCCGCAAGCTGCTTCGCGGCGCCGGCGTGGCCTTGGCGCTGCCGTTGCTCGAGTCGATGCTTCCGGCCGCGACGCGGCGTGCCTGGGCAGCCGGGGAGGCGCCGGCGCGCGTCGCGTTCATGTACATCCCTCACGGAGCCGTCATGGACGGCTGGCTGCCGGCGAGTGCCGCCGGCGATCTGGCGCTCGGACCGACGATGCAGTCACTCGAGCCGTGGCGCCATCGGTTGAACGTCGTGAGCGGGCTGACGCTCCCGGCGGCGTACGTCGGCGAGGCGACGGCCGGAGCCAACCACATGCGCTCATCGCGCTGCTGGCTCACCTGCGCGCCGCTCGAGACGGGCGCGTCGCCGACGTCGGCCGATCAGGTCGCGGCTGCGCACATCGGCCAGGAGACGCCGCTGCCGTCGCTGGAGCTTGCTCTCGAAAGCGGCGAGTCGATCGCCTATCGCACCCCGACGACGCCGCTGCCGATGGAGACGAACCCGCGCATCGTGTTCGAGCGGCTGTTCGGCGACGGCAGCACGCCCGAGGAGCGCGCCGCGCGCCAGCGGCAGCTCGCGAGCTTGCTCGACGCCGTCGCGGGCGAGGTCGCCCCGTTGCAGCGCAGCTTGCCGGCCGTCGACCGCGAGCGTCTCGACCGCTATCTGACCGACATCCGCGAGCTCGAGCGCAGGCTCGCGCTTGCCGCCGATTCGACGGTCGCGGACCTCGAGGTTCCGGACAAGCCCGGCGGCGTACCGGCCGATTTCGAAGAGCATGCGGCGTTGATGTTCGATTTGCTCGCGCTAGCATGGCAAGCCGATCTCACGCGTGTCGCGACGTTGCTCGTTGCACGCGAGCTCAGCAACCGCGTCTATGGGCGCAGCGGCATTTCGGAAGGATTCCACAATTGCTCGCACCACTCGGAAGTGCCGGCCAATATCGAGCGGCTCGCGCGTTTGAACGAGTACCACACGCGGACGACGATCGGCTCGCTGTTGCAGAAGCTGGGCAGCACGCCCGATGGCGACGGCACGCTGCTCGACCACTCGCTCGTCGTCTATGGCAGCGGCATGAGCAACGCGAATCAGCACGACCATCATCCGCTGCCGATGCTGCTCGCGGGCGGCGCGCGTGGCCTGCAAGGCGGGCGCCACATTCGTGTCGCCGAGGACATGCCGGCCGCGAACTTGCTGCTCGGCGTGCTCCACAAGCTCGACGTGCCGCTCGAGTCGTTCGCCGACAGCACGGGAGCCGTCGAAATTTGAGCATCGCGTCCGCATCGGTGCGTGCATCCGCTGTGCTGCTGCTCGCGGCGCTGACGGCCACGACTGCGGCGCAAGCGCCGCTCGCGCCGCGCGCCGAGGATGTGCCGTCGTCGCAGCTAGCCGAAGCCGCCCAACGCGGCGACGCCGCGGCCGTGCGCGCGTTGCTGGCGGCCGGCGGGCTTGACGTCGACGCGCCGAGCCGCGACGGCACGCCGGCGCTGCATTGGGCCGTGCGCGGCGGGGATCGCAAGACGGCCGAGCTCCTGCTCGAGGCGGGCGCCGACGTGAGCTTGCCCAACCGCTATGGCGTGCGGCCGCTGAATCTCGCGCTCGAAGCCGCGGATCCGGCGCTGACGCTGCGCCTGCTCGAAGCCGGCGCGGACGCCGCGGCGCCGGATCGCGCCGGCGAGCCGCCGCTGATGATCGCGGCGCGCGTCGGTAACCCCGAGCTCAGCAGGGCGTTGCTCGAGCACGGCGCGGCCGTCGACGCGCGCGATGAGCACTTTGGCCAGACTCCGCTGATGATCGCGGCACGCGAAGGCCACCTCGAGACGGCGCGTGTGCTGCTTATGGCCGGCGCCGACGTCGATGCGCAAACTGAACCCGAGGCGCCGCCGCGTTTCGTTCCACCGAGCGAGTCGCCCGAGGGGCTGTCTCGCGGCGCCGGTATCATCCGCGCGGGCTGGCCGGATAGCCGCGGCAAGCGCTTTCCGGCCGGCGGCTCGAAGACGCCGCTTCTGTACGCGACGCGCGAGGGCCACCTCGAGCTGGCGCGTCTGTTGATCGACCACGGCGCGAGCCTCGAGCTCGCCGACGGCAACGGCGTGACGCCGCTGATCAGTGCGATCGCCAACGCGAGCATCATTCGGGTGAACCGCACGGGCACGAGCGATCATTTGAGGATCGCACAGCTCCTGCTCGATGCGGGCGCAAACGTCAACGCGGAGGACTGGTACGGTGAGACTCCGCTCTGGGCGGCCGTCGACGTGCGCAACCTCGAGCTCGGCCGCGACGGCAATGACCGCAGCCTGCGCGATGAGGCGCTTGCGCTGATCGAGCGCTTGCTAGAGCGTGACGCCAATCCAAACGCGCGCACGCGCGAGTTCCCGCACGAGCGGCGGTTCATCCTCGTCGTCGTCGGCTCCGTGTCGTGGGTCGATCTGACGGGCCAGACGCCATTCTTGCGCGCCGCCGCGTCCGGCGACTTCGAAGTCATGCATTTGCTGCTCGCGTACGGCGCCGATCCGAACATCGCGACCGACGCCGGCACGACGCCGCTGATGGTTGCCGCCGGCGTGAACTGGGCCGTCGCCGAGACGTTCGATCTGGGTAACGAAGCGCTGCTCGAAGCGGTGAAGCTTGCGCATTCGCTTGGCAACGACGTGAACGCCATGAACTCGATGGGCATCGCGGCAATTCACGGTGCCGCGAATCGCGGCGCGAACGACGTCATCGAGTATCTCGCGGCGAATGGGGCGCGGCTCGACGTCGCCGACGCGCAAGGCCGCACGCCGCTCGACTGGGCCGAAGGCGTCTTTCTCGCGACGCATCCGCCCGTGCGCAAGCCCGAGACGATCGCTTTGCTGGAACGCTTACTCAGAGAACAAGGATCAACGCAATGACCGACTCGATCGATCGCCGCGCCGTGCTGCGCAACGCTTCGCTGCTCGCGGCTGGGGCGGTGCTGAGCAGGACCCTAGCCGCACAGCAGAGCGCGCCGGCGCCGCTGCCGCCGTTTCCGGGCTTCATGGCGCACGACGTTCCGACGAGCGGCGGCGTCACGATCCACGCCGTCAAGGGCGGCAGCGGGCCGCCCTTGCTGCTCCTGCACGGTGCGCCGCAGACCCACTACACGTGGCGCGACGTCGCCCCGCGGCTCGCCGAGGAATACACGGTGGTCACCGCCGACTTGCGCGGTTACGGCGACAGCAGCCAGCCGCAGGGATTGCCCGATCACTCGAATTACTCGAAACGCGCAATGGCTTTGGATCAAGTCGAAGTCATGCGCCACTTCGGCTTCGAGCGCTTCGCCCTCGTCGGCCAGGACCGAGGCGGCCGCGTCGCGCATCGTCTGGCGCTCGATCATCCCGACGCGGTCACACGCGCCGTCTTCATCGACATCGTGCCGACATATTACCTCTACACTCATGTGACGCTCGGGTTCATCCAGTCGTACCCGCACTGGTTCAACCTGCTGCAGCCGTCGCCAGCGGGGGAGAACTCGGCCGCCGCGCTCCAGGGGCAGGGCAATACGCCGCCGCAGCTCGAGTACCGGCGCAGGAACGGCACGCCCGAGGGCCGCCATGCAATGTGCGAGGACTATCGCGCCGCCGCCTCGATCGACCTCGAGCACGACGCCGCCGACCTGGACCGCCGCATCCGTTGCCCGCTGCACGTGCTGTGGGCGGCCGACGGCGCGATGGACCGGCTTTACGACGTGCTCGCAATCTGGCGCGAGCGCGCGCGCAACGTCACGGGCAAGGGCATGCCGGGCGGCCACAACATGCAGGAAGGCGCGCCCGACGAGGTGCTCGCCGAGCTGCGCGAGTTCCTGCGCGCTTAAAAAGCGTTCGCGCTACTCGGCGCGCAGCGATTGCATCGGGTCGACGCGCGTGACGCGACGCACCGGGAGATAGCCTGCGAGCAGAGCAGCTGCGAACAGCACGGTGGATACCGCGACGTAGGTCGCTGGATCGAGCGCCGTGACACCGAACAGCAGCGATTCCATGAGCCGAGTCAGCACTGCAGCGCCGCCGACGCCAAGCGCCACGCCGACGGCGACGAGCGCGAGCACGTGCCCGAGGAGCATGCCTTTCAGCGTGCCGGGTTGCGCGCCGAGCGCCATGCGGATGCCGAGCTCGCGCGTGCGCTGCGTCAGCACGTAGGCGACCACCGCGTAGATCCCAATGAGCCCGAGCAACAGGGCCATGCCGGACGTGATCGCGAGCAGCACGAGCGTCAGCGACCTGCGCGCCATCGAGCGTGCGTATTGCGCGCCGAGCGGCTCGACGGAGCCGAGCGGCAGATCGGGGCTGACGGACCAGACGGCTCGGTGGAGCTCTTCGACGAAGGCCGGCGTCCCGGCGCGATCGCTGCGCACGAAATAGAACATCGTACGGCTCGCGTATTGCGCCACGCCTTCGGCCTGCGTCAGATACACGGCTTCCGGTGCGCGCCGGTCGACGCCGTGATGGTGAATGTCGCCGACGACACCGATGATCGTGGACTGCGGCGCGGTTGCGCTGCGACCGAGCGTATGGCCGAGCGCCGCACCCGGGGAACCCCAGCGCGCCGTCGCGATGTTCGCCGAGACGATTACGACCTGGCGACCTTCGTAGGTGTCGGCCCATTCGAAGTCGCGACCCGCGAGCAGCGGGGTGCCGAGCGTCGCGAAGAAGCCCGGCGAGGCATAGCGGAACTCCGTCTCGGCAGGCTCGGGCGCGTTGTCGAACACGAACGGGCCGCTCGGTCCGTCGCCGAGCAACGGCCGCCGCGACGCATAGGCCGCGGATTCGACGCCCGGCAGCGCCGCGATTCGCTCAGCGATGTCGTTCTGCATGCGCACGACGCGGGGAAACTCGGGGTGGCTCACGGGCGGGATGAAAACGCGCAACGTCTGTACGTGCGCGGGATCTTGAACGGCGGCATCGACGGCACTCAAAGCCGCAAAGCTGCGGATCATGAGGCCCGAGCCGATCAATAGCACGAGCGCGAGCGCTACTTGCACCACGACGAGCGTGTTGCGCGCCCGGTGCGTCTCGCGGCCGGCGCTATACGAGCGCGCGGCTCCGCGGAGCGCCTCGACGACGCGGGGCGCGGCGTGCTTCGCGATCGGGATCAGGCAGAGCAGCGCGCCGCAGAGCAGCGAGACGGCTAGCGTGAATAGCACGACGTTCGTGTCGACGGCGATTTCGAGCGCGCTCGGCAGCGCGCTGCCGGCGACTCTCAGCAGCGCGGGCAGAGCCGCGCTCGCGAGCACCAAGCCCGCTGCACCGCCGAGAAGCGCAAGCACGGCACTTTCGACCAACAAGCTGCGCGCAATCGCCCTCGAGGACGCGCCGAGCGCAGCGCGAATCGCGAGCTCTTGGCGGCGCGCTTCCGTGCGAACCAGCAGCAGGTTTGCGATGTTGGCGCACGCGATCAAGAGCAGCATGGCGATCCCGCCCATGAGCACCAGCAGCACTTCGTCGAGATCGCCGACGATGCGGTCCTTGAGCAGCCGGACGCTCGGGCCAGTCCAATTCTCTTCGACGGCCGCTCGTGGCGCTCCGGGGAACGGCGGGAATGTCTCGGCGACCAGCGGAATCATGCGCGCGACGTCGGCGTTCGCGCGTTCCAAGGTCACGCCCTGCTCGAGGCGAGCGATGACGCGCTCGCCGATTCCGGTCGAAAACGTTCTCGCCCGATCCGGTTGCCCCGGCGTTAGCACCGCGGCCTGCTCTTCGAGGAACCTGAACGTTGGCGGTAACACGCCGACGATCTCGACGGGTGCCCCGTCGAGCGTCAGCGTGCGCCCGACGACGTCGCGCGCGCCGCCGAAGCGTCGCTGCCAGTAGCCGTACGACAGCATCGCGGTCAGCGGGTTGCCGGGCGTGTCGTCGGCTGCCGTGAATCGCCGGCCGAGCAAGGGCTCGACGCGCAGCGTCGAAAGGAACTCGACGCTCGCGCGGACGGCGTGGATCTCCTCGGGATCGCCGGCGCCCGTCACGGTGGCCGTAGTCGGGTACCAGATCGCGACGGATTCGAATGTCGTGTTGTGGTCGCGATACGTGAAGTAGAACGCGGGCGACCCGTCGTGCTCGTCGTCGTCGAGATGAGGCATGAGGTGGCGCACGGCGACGAGGCGTTCCGACTGCGGGAACGGCAGCGGTTCGAGCAGGACTCCGTCGACGACGCTGAAGATCGCCGTCGTAGCGCCGATTGCGACGGCGAGCGTGGCGACGGTCGCGAGCGCGAAGACCGGCGCTCGAAGCAAAGTTCGAACCGTATGGCGCAGCATGATCTCGTCCCCTCAGCCGATCATACGATCGTTTTGCAACGGCCATGCCACGAGCCGGGGTAGCCGCAACCTGCTGAATTTACCGGCACCCGCGGATGATCGGCCGCGATGGCGGAGGCCGGCCGGTGTCCCGAAATCGAGCTTAGATCCCGCTATCGCGACGCCGCTCGGCGCTGGTGGCTGCGCGCAGTCGAAGCATGGATACTGTGCCGCGTCGAGGCATTGGGCGCGATCCTCCGGGTCGATGCAAGAGTTCTACGTTCGGACGGCCTGGCGAATCAAGGGCACGGCGTGAGCAAGGAGCTCAACGATCGAGTCCTGTTCTGCGCTCGCGCGTGGCGCGTCGCGATCGAGCGCACTGTCGCGACGCCGACGTCGCTGATCGTGCACGGCAAACGCGCCGGCACGCCCGTCGTGCTGAAGGTCGTCAAAGACCAGGACGACGAATGGCGCTGCGGCGAGATCACAGCGAGGTTCGGCGGCCGCGGCGTCGTGCAGGTCTACGAGCACATGGACGGCGCCGCGCTGTTCGAGAAGCTGGACCCGGGCGAGCCCCTCGCGGCGCTGACGCTTGGGGGCCGCGACGACGAAGCGACGGACATCATCGCCACGATGCTCGGTCGCATGGCGCCCGGGGATCCACCCGAGGGCTGCCCGACCGTCGAGCAGTGGGGCGAAGGCTTCATGCGTTATCTCGCGAGCCGCGACGAGCGCATTCCGCACACGCTGCTCGAGCCGGCGGGCCGCATCTTTCGCGATCTATGCCGGACGCAGCGCAATCCGGCGCTGCTGCACGGAGATCTGCATCATTACAACGTGCTATCGGATCGCGCGCGCGGCTGGTGCGCGATCGACGTCAAGGGTGTCGTAGGCGAGCTCGAATATGAGCTGGGCGCCGCGCTGCGCAATCCGATCGATCGGCCGGACCTCTTCGCGAAGCTCGACGTTGTCCAGCACCGGCTCGAGCACTTCGGGCTCGCGCTCGGAATCGACACGAGCCGAGCGCGCGGGTGGTGCTTCGCACAAGCCGTGCTCGCTGCCATCTGGAACGTCGAGGATGGCGGCGGCGACGCCGAGCGCGACGCGGTGCTCGCACTGGCACGCGGGTTGCTCGACTCGAGCGCGTTGCGTGGCGATTTCCTCGACTGACGCCTTGCTCTTCCGTTCCCCGAGGTGCTCATCGGTCGGTCTCGACAGTGCGTTGCTCTGCAACGACACACCGCTTGAGATGCGTCCTGCACCCGAGTAATCTCGTGCCCTCTCGCAACGGTCTGGCGTTGCTTATTCGCACCATTCAGCCCGACACAGCAGTGGCGAACCCTACAACGCGTTAACAGGAAGGGGATCTCGATGTCGACGAAAGACGGTCAGCAGCGAATGCTGCGGCTTTGTGCGGGCGTCAGCGCCTTCAGCGCGCTCGGCGCGAACGTGCCGGCGCTCGCACAGCAAGAGGGACTCGAAGAGATCGTCGTTTCCGCGCGGTTCCGTGAGGAGAACCTCCAGCAGACGCCGCTCGCGATCACCGCGTTCACGGCCGAGAACCTCGAAGCGCGGAGCCTCACCGACGTCACGATGCTCGACACGTTCTCGCCGAACACGATCATTCAACCGCTCGGCGCGGGCTGGGGGTCGACGGCGGCGGCATTCATACGCGGCATCGGTCTCGGCGACAACTCATTGTCGTTCGAGCCCGGCGTGCCCATTTACATCGACGATGTTTATCACGGCCGGCCTCAGGGCGCGATTCTCGATCTGCTCGATCTCGAGCGCGTCGAGGTGCTGCGCGGACCGCAAGGCACGCTGTTCGGCAAGAATTCCGTGGGCGGCACGATTCGTCTCGTATCGCGCAAACCCGAGGGCGACAACACGGGTTTCGCCGAGATCGTCACGGGCTCCGACGATCGGCTCGACCTGCGCGGTTCGTACGACATCGCGCTCGTGCCCGAGAAGCTGTTCGCGCGGTTCTCAGGTTCGTCGAAGCAGCGCGACGGCTACTTCGACATTCTCGACTACGAATGCGTGAACGGCCCCGGCAGCTTGGGCGGAGGCGGCACCGGCATCTTGCCGGGCGCCACCCACAGCACGTTCGGCTTTCCTTTGCCGCTGCCGCCGACGGATCCCGTCGATCTGCAGAGCCAGCTCGGGCCGCAAGACATCCGCACGGAAGACGGTTGTGTCGTCGATCAGCTCGGCAACGAGAACGTGGCGACCGGCCGCGCCGCATTCCGATGGCTCGTAAGCGATGCGGTCGAGGTGAACGTCTCCGCCGATCTTACGAAGATGGATCAGCAGGGGCCGGCGGACAAATACACATTCCTGAACCCGAACCACAACTTCAACTTGAACTGGAGCAACGGCGTCGCCGTCCCGGTGTTCAATTTGCCGTACGACACGCGGTTCATCACGGATAGCCCGTACACGAGCTATCACCGCTTCGGCAGCGATCCGCTGTTCAACCGCGACGTCGAGAACGTCAACGAGATGGAGCACTGGGGCGTCGCGAGCACCGTCGAATGGCAGGCATCGAGCAACGTGCTCTTCAAGTCGATCACGTCGTATCGCGAGTTCGAGAACACGTTCGGCCGCGACTCCGACGGCACGCCGCTGCCCGTCGATCACACCTGGGATACGAGCATCCACGAGCAGCTCACGCAGGAGTTCCAGCTCACCGGTCTCGCTTTCGACGAGAGGTTCGACTGGGCGACGGGATTCTTCTACTACAGCGCCGACGACTCGAACCAGGGATGGAACTTCCTATATCCGTTCATCCTGTCGACCAACAACCACAAGGACGTGCAGGAGATCGAGAGCTGGGCCGTGTTCGTGCACGGCACGTACGACATCAACGATGTGTTGAGCCTGACGGCCGGAGTGCGCTACACGGACGACCAAAAGGACGTCAACGTGTTCCGCCAGGATTTCCGCACGGGCGCCGTCATCATTCCGAACACGGCGGTCAGCGTCGACGCGCAGGAGACGTCACCGAAGGTGGGTCTCAACTGGCAGCTGCGGGAAGACCTCATGACGTACGTGCAGTGGGCCACGGGGTTTCGCGGCGGCGGCTTCGGTCCGCGGCCAGCGAATCCGCTCCAGGTCGCGCCGTTCGACGTCGAGGAAGTCGAGACGCTCGAAGGCGGCGTGAAGACGGATCTGCGCGACGGTCGGTTGCGCGTCAACAGCGCGCTGTTCTTCAGCGAAGCGACCAATCAGCAGCAAGGCACGCAGGATTTCGATTCGTCGGGAGCGATCTGGTTCAGGACGGTGAACACGGGTAAGTCCGAGTACTACGGCCTCGAGGTCGAAGTGCTCTCGAACCCCGTCGATCAGCTCCAGCTCGAGGCGGCCGTTGGCTACATCCATTACGAGCGCGTCGATCCGGGCGTCTCGGGGCTCTGCCGGACGTTGCCGAACGGCGATCTTTGCACGGCGCCGCGAACACCCGAGTGGACCGCCGCGGTCGGCGCGACCTACGGCTGGAATCTTGGCAACGGCAGCACGCTGAGCCTGCGCGGCGATGCGACATACCAGTCGAAGATGTTCTTCGGCACCGACCCGATCAACGGCTTCCAAGACGCACACACGCTCGTCGACGCACGTCTGACGTGGGAATCGGCCGATAGAGGTTGGTCGATGTCGCTGTTCGGAACCAATCTCACGGACGAAGTTTACTTCCACGGCATGTTGAGCCTCGTCACGGTGCTCGGGCGCGAGCAAGGCAACGTCGCGCGGCCGAGCGAATGGGGTCTCGCGCTGAAGCGCTCGTTCTAGCCTCACTAGGACGCTTTCGTTGCGACCGTAGTTGGTAGTTTACGCGCCGCGCGGGCGGTCGACGTGGGTTTGCGTGTCTAAACTTTGTGTCGTAAAGTACTTCGCACAAAGCTAGGTGGGAGTCCGCCGATGACGAACCAAACCGGTTATCACCCCGCCGTCGCCGCAGCGCTCTCGATCGCGCTCATCGTGATAGCCGTGGTCGTTCTTCGGAGCGACCAAAGTCCCGCCGACCTGATGGCCCTCGCCGTGGATGGCGCGATCATCGTCGGTGCCGTCGTGTACATGGCAACGAACAAGCACAGCAAGGCTTACCGATGGGCCGTCGGCTTGGCGCTCGCGGCAACATTCGTTCTCTTCTGGATGATTGGCGCCGTGGCGCTCCTGGGTCCGGAGCTCGGCAGGAATACGGCCGACTTGATCTACTTCGGAGTGCCCGCCGTCGGAGTCGTCGGCGCCATCATCGCGCGCTTTCGGCCGCTAGGCATGGCGTGGGCGATGGTCGCGATGGCGCTTGCCGTGCTGGTGCTGCCCCTGATCCTGGTCGCCGGACTGACGCCGCTCAGTCCCAACCAAGCTGGGGAGCAGTATCCGTACGGCTTGTTGCTCTTCCACGCGCCGTTCGCGGCGCTCTTCGTCGGTTCTGGATGGCTGTTTCGGAAGGCCGCGAGCGAGTGACCAACAGGTACGGTGCTTAGCGGCGCACCGCCTCGAGCGCTGCGGCGGCGCGGCCGCGCTCGAAGTCGCTGTCGATGGTGTCGAGCGTCTCGCGGTACGCCTCGATGACCGCCGCGTCGCGCGGCAGGTGCGGCACGAGCTCGGTCAGCAGCGTCGCGGCGTCGAAATCCGAGCTGATGTCGCGCGCCGTTGCGAGCACCATTTGCCAACCCGCCGGTGTCAGCTCGGCGTTATCGGCCAATGCCGTGAGCGTTACACGCAGATCGAAATCGCTGCTGATGGCGGCTGCGGCCGTCGTGTATGCACGCACCAGAGTGTCGGATCTACCCACGCGACCGGCTGTTTCGGCGAGTATCGTGCGCAAGTCGAAATCCGAGGAAATCTCGTTGCCGGCGACTCCAATGGCGCGCGCGACGATCTCGTCGTCGACATCGGCTCGCGTCAGGAGGGGCTGTAACGCGAGGCGCATGTCGAAATCCGACGAGATCGTCGCCGCCAAGTCGAGATAGGAGGCCGCGGCTTCCGGCGAAGGCGGCATGCTCGTGCCGACGTGCTCGAGCACCGTGCGCGCGTCGAAATCGGATGAGATGGTTTTGCCCGCCTCGAGCAGCGCGGCGAGATTGGTTCCCGTCGGCATTTGCGCGTCGAAGACTTCGATCAGCGTCGTGCGCACGTCGAAATCCGACGACATGTTGTCCGCCGTCATCGTCATGAGGCGCTCGAAGTTCGCGGCCGCGATCTCGGCCGTCTGCGCGTAGTGGACGGTGTATATGCGCTGCGCGAAGTCGGACCGGATCAAACCGATCTCGTCGAGCAAGCCGCTATCGCCGCGGTTATCGATGAGCCAAGCAACTCGCTCGCCCGCGTTGATGGCCGTCTCGCGCAGTACGATCGGCATAACCTCGGCGACAAAGCGATCCGCTTCGGGATTCCAGGGCTGCTCGTCGTCTTCGACGAAGAATTGCCGCTCGATCGTGCCGTCCGGATTCGTGAACAACACGCGTCGGTCGAGGCCGTCGCGCCGCATACTGACGTCGAGTGATCCGCCCCGATCGAGCGCGACGATTCCGCTGCCGTCGGCCTCGAGGTCGACCCCGCCGTCGCCTTTGACGCGCAGCGAGTAGTCGCCGTCGTCGAAGCCGAAGTTCATCGAGTCGCCGCCAAGGTCCCAGCCCATCGCGCCGTCGCGCAGGGCCGTCGCCACGAAGAACAACGCGATACCGATCAGGATGACGTAGTTCACGGGCGTTACTTCGGCAAGTCGCGTGAAATATAGTAAGACACCAGGTTGCCGATGCCGGTCGCGGCGAGCAGCACCGCGATTGCGCCTGGTGTGACTTCGTCCCAACCGAAGAACTCGATCAGAGCGAAGCCGACGGCGAGGCACACGAGCACGACGCCCCAGCGCACTGACGCGTGGCGGCGCTGCTGCTCTTCGTTCTGCACGAGCGAGCGAATCATTTCTTCGGAGCCGTTGGTCGCAATCAACTTCCCGCGCGTGCGCGCGTCAAGCAGCGCCTTGATGGCGTAGGTGACACAGAGAAACAGAGTGATCGGAACCAGCAAATCGAAGTCCATGTGGGTTGTCTCGCCTCAATGCTCGGGCCGGTATGGCCGAGACCTGGCACAGTAGATACGGGACGATGACGCCCGGTTGCAGGCGTGCCGCCACGCCGCGCTTGCAACCGATGACCCGGCGGGCGTATCCATCACGGGATGGGTCGAGGGGAACCAATGGCCATCGAAGCCGACGGCATGGAGGTGAGCGAGCCGGAGGCCTTCGACGCCGACCGTGTCCTCGTTGCGGCCGTCTTGGCGGGCGCGCGCGGCGCCTTCGAGACGCTGGTCCGCGACCATCAGCGGCTGTGCTGGCACATCATCAACCGCATGGTCCGGCACCCGGACGATACGCGCGAGCTGTGCCAAGACACCTTTCTGCGCGTCCATCGCTACCTCCACCAATATCGGTTCGAAAGCGCCTTGAAAACATGGATAGGGCAGGTGGCGTACTCGGTCGCGCGGCGTCATCTCGAGCGCAAGCGGATCCCAATTGTCGAGCCGTCCGCCGACGACGACGCGCCGAGCCCCCTCGACCGCGTCGCCGACGACTGCGATCTCGAGGCTGCAAGCGCGGACGCCGAGCTCGACGCCATGCTGCATGCCGAGATCGAGACCCTGCCGCCCTTGCAGCGGACGGTGCTGACGTTGTATCACTTGGACGAGGTGCCGATCGCCGAGATCGCCCACATGACGGGGCTTTCGGCCGGCACGATCAAGAGCCACCTGTTTCGCTGCCGCGCTCGTTTGCGCGGCCGCTTGCAGGCACGGCTGGGAGCGAAGCAATGAGCAACGGACGCGATTTCGAGACCGAGCGCGAGCAGCGCGAGTGGGACGCTCAAGAAAGCGCGCGGCGGGCCGAGCGCTCGGGTGGTGGCGCGACCAACGGCGCTGCAGCCGCAGAGTACCGCCTCATCGCGCGCGCGCTTCGCACGCCGCCAATCGAACCGCTGCCGAGCGATTTTGCGGCGCGGACCGCCGCCCAGGCGGTGCGCGACCAGCGCATCGCGAACGAGACGGTCGAGGTCTGGCTCGAGCGCGGACTCGTCGCTTTGCTACTGCTCGCGGGAGTTGCCGCGCTGCTCACCTATCGGGACTCGCTGCCGCAGATCTCCTTCAGCGTGCCGGCCGGCGCCACCGGCGGAATCCAGTCGGTGCTCGGGTGGAGCTTTGCCGTCGCGGCGTGCGTCGGGCTGTCGTCGGTGTTCGCGATCGCCGGCAAGCGCTAGCGCTTGGATCCCGTCGCCCACACGTTCACGGGGATGGCGCTCGCGGCAGCCGGTTTGCGCCGGGCGACTCCGCTCGCGGCTGCCGCGCTGATCGCCGGTGCGAACGTGCCGGACGTCGACGTCTTCTCCGGGTTGTTCGGCTCGTACGCGCCGATCGCGTTTCGGCGTGGGTGGACGCACGGTGTTCTCGCAATTGCGCTCTGGCCGTTCGTGCTGACCGGCGTGCTGCTGGCGTGGGATCGTCACGTGCGGCGACGGCGCGATCCGGCCGCCGCTCCGGCACGAGCGGGCCCCTTGCTCGCCGTCGCCGCCGTGGGAGTCGTCACGCATCCCGCGCTCGACTGGCTCAACAATTACGGTCTTCGTTGGCTGATGCCGTTCGATCAGCGTTGGTTCTATGGCGACGCGGCGTTCATCATCGACCCATGGCTCTGGCTGGTGCTCGGCGGCGCCGCGTTGCTGACGTTCTCGCGGAGCCGCGTGGCGAAGTTACGCTGGGCCGCATTCTTCACATTGGCGTCGGTGTTGATTGTCGTGAACGCCGGGCTCGTTCCGAGGTTGTCCGTCATGCTCTGGGTCATCGGGCTCGCGGCACTCGTCGCGGTCCGGTGGGGGCTTCGCGACGCGCCGCACCTGACGCTCGAGCGGGCGGCGCAGGCTGGGCTGGCGCTCGCCGCGGTGTACATCTTCGCCCTCGTCGGCGCGAGCAGTGCGGCACGCAGCAGCGTGCGCACGGAAGCGGCGGCACGCGGCATCGACGCCGAGGAAGTGTCGCTCGCTGCCGCGCCGGCGAATCCGTTCCGCGGCGACGTCGTGATCATGACGCGCGACCACTACTACACGGGGCGTTTCGACTGGCTCGCGACTCCGCGTTTCGCTCTCGACGAAGAGCGCGTCGCGCGGCCGCGAGGAGAACTGTTCGAAGCGGCAGCACGGCAGCGCGACGCACGGCATTACCTCGTGTGGGCCCGGTTCCCTGTCATCGAAGTCGAGACGGCGCCGGACGGTGGAAGTATCGTCCGGTTCTTCGACATGCGATATCGCGCGATGGGCGACCGCATCTCCGGGCCGGCGGTGCGGCTCGAGGCGGACACGCGCGGCAGCGACTAATTTATAACCAGAGGCACGCCAAAGGGCTCACTCGTCCTCGAGCTTGCGCGGCGGCATGTCCTCGACGCGGTCCGTCCACTCGACCTCGGGCCAGACGTGGACACGCGACTTGAATTTCCAGCCGGCCGGCGTCTTTTCGAACGTGTCCTCGTAACCGCCTTCCCAGTGGACGATGTCGCCGCGGTTGTCGGTGTCGTTCGTGATCGTCAGCAGCGTCGAGATTGCACGTGCGCCCGTCGGCGTCGCTGTGACGACCGGGTTGATCGTGAGGTGATACGCGTACCCCTGCGACTCCCGCGGCCGGCATGCCGTGTCCGTGCCGCCGCCGGCGCGCCGCAGCTGCTCGCGGCCGCGGAACCAGATCTTCGCTTTGCCCCATTCGGAAGACACGCCGAACGTTGCGTCGGGAGTGTACATGTCGGCGTAGTCGTTGCCGTTGTTCGTGCAGTTGTCGAGGATGTGCGAGTAGCCGTCGATGAGCTGGCGGATATCGAGCTGATCTTGCGCCGTGAGCTTTGGTGCCGCGCCGCTCTGCGCCCACACGACACCGCCGATCAACGACGCGGCGCCGACTGCGTACAACGATCCGAAGGCGACGATCTTGTTCATGCTTGCACCTCGAGCTTCGCGCTGTCGATTCTCCAGACGCCGTCGCGTTTCACGAACGCGCTGACGAGCGCGCGGCGCTCGCTGCGCCTGACGACGCCGTCGCCTTGCAAGCGCGCCATCTCGACGAGCGTGCCGCAGCTCTCGATCGGCGTCGCAGTCTCGACGGTGCAGGGCACGCGCGCCGTGGCCGTGCCGTCTGTGTAGATCGCAATCGCGTCATCGCCGTCAACGACGACGCTGTGCACGTGCTCTTCGACCGAGGCGCGCGCCGGGTCGGCGAACAACGCTGCAACCGCCTCGCCGCTGCCGGCGCCCACGAGCCGCGCATAGCGTTGCTGCAGCGCACGGATTGCGTTGACGTCGTCGAGCGCGTCGCGTCGTCCCACTGTGTAGCGCTTGCCGTCGAGCTCGCCGGCGAAGGCCGCGGTCGCTGCCAACGGTGCCGCCAACGCCGCGCCGGCGTGGCCGAAAAACGATCGCCTGGTCCCTCTTTTAGTAGTGAAGCTGTTCATGACACCCCTCATGCCTTCAGCCGATAGTACTTCGCGATGTCGAATTTGCCCGCGTGCCGGGCGTGCGCGCCCATCGCGGATAGGCGCAAGCCGTCGCGGCCGCAGTGGTAGCCGATGCCGCAGTCGTGCATCGTGCGGAGATTCACGAGGATCGTTCCGAGCGTGCCGTTGCAGGCTTCCTCGAGCCAGTAGGCGAGGTAGAGCTCGTCGCGAATCTTCACGTACGACGCGGGTCCGCTCCACTCCATGCCGCCGGCGCCGCTCTCGCCGAAGATGATCCACGAAAGCGAATGCGGCGTCGTGTAGAGGTGCATCGAGGTCAAGCCCGGCGAGTAGTGCCAGGTCACGGCGCGCCCGACGAGCTCGTCAGTGAACCGATGGCGCCGATACTTCGGCGGCGTGATGCCGTCCATCTCGATGACGCCGAACCACGTCTCGGCCTGCGCCTCGTTCGCGATGTACTCACTGCCGATCGTGCCGCGGATGCAGGTGACGAGCCCGTGGTCGAAGTCGGTGACGAGCTTGTAGCAGTCGTGTTGCGGAGCGCCCGTGACGAGATGACCGAACATCACGACCCCGGGCGCGCTTTCCCACGCCTCGTAACGCTCCTCGTGCCACGCGCTCTCGCCGCTGTGGCGCCAGCGCAGCGCGTCGATGGCGTCGAAGCGATAGTCGACGGCTAGCCCTGAGTCGAAGCGCAGCGTGAGCTCTTTGCCGACGAGGTAGCCGCTGACCGGCCCCTTGTTGCCGGCCATCGGGCTCGGCGGGCCGAACACGTTCTTCTCCGTCAGCGCCGCCACCTCGTCCTTCGACATTGTCCAATCGTTGCGCATGGGCCGGTAGACGCGGCGCGCGCCTTTCGCGAGCGGTTGGCCGTTGGCCGGTGCCGGCATTGGCGTCTCGGCCGTATCGCCGAACCGCTCGAACTGTGCGAGCTGGCCGACCCATTCGCCGCGCCCAGTGAAGACGTAATACTCGAGCGCATTGGCGGCGTCGAACCCGAGCCGCACCCCGACCTGCTCGGCTCGGTTCGCGTCGAAGACGTACAGCGTCTGCACGCCCGAGAACTCGCATTCGACGCGCGAGTAGACGTAGAGATCGTCGTTGATCTTCACGTAGTCGGATGGCGCGCAGAACCCGAGCTCGCCGCCGAGACGCGAGAGCTCGACGAAGTTCGAGTAGAACGTCGAAGGATAGAGGTCGAGCGTCTCGACGCCGTTGTCCTGCGTCCAATGGAAGCCTTTGCCCTCGGCGCGATTCGTCAGCGAGTGGCGCACGGCCGGCGCTTCCTTGCCGGCCTCGGCGACGTAGCCGAAGTAGATCTCGCGCTGCACCTCGCGGTTGTCCGCGAAGCCGCTGAACCACACTTCGAAGACGGTCGAGAGGCCTGAATCGCGATCGACGACGACGTGGTAGCCGCGTTGCGTGCCGGGAACGAGGTGCGTGAAAAAGGCGACGTGGTCCAGCGTTAGTGCGCCGTAGCCGGCTTCGACGGCGCGGCCGTCGTTTTCGGCCACCGTGAGCAGGCTCGAGCTCGTGAACCGGTACGACAGCGTCGGCCCCTTGTCGGTCACGATGCGAAGCTGCTTTCCCGCGAAGATATCCGAGAGCGGCGACGCGCTCGTGGGACCTCTCGCGGCGGCGAGCTTCGCGGCGATTTGCTGTTCCGTGAGCTTCGTGTACGCGACGCGATGCATTTGCTCGCGCGGATAGCGGATGGTCTGCACGGTGTTCTTCCCTCCCGACAACCGCTCGTATGTTAACCTGGCGCGCCGCCTCCGGTGGCCAATTGCCATGGATACCCCGATCGCCGATACCGCCGTCGCGTCGGTCGACGGCCGCGCGAAGCGCAACGTCGCCGTGCTCGTGTTCGCGCACGCCGTCCTAGGCTCGCAGCTCGCGATCAATATCATCGTCGCAGGGCTTGCAGGCGCGGTGCTTGCAAGCGATCCGGCGCTCGCCACGCTGCCGATCTCGATCGTCGTCGTCGGCTCGCTGGTGACGGCGCCCGCGATGTCGTTGTTCATGGGGCGGTTCGGCCGGCGCGCGGGGTTCTGGGTTGCAGCGGCCGCAGGTGCCGTGGCCTCGGCGCTTTGCGCGTGGGCGCTGTTCGTCGGCAGCTTCGGCTTGTTCATGACGGGTTCCGTGCTGCTCGGCGTCTACCAGGGCACGCAGGGCTTCTTCCGGTTCGCGGCGACCGACACAGGATCGGATGCCTTCAAGCCGAAGGCGATCTCGTGGGTGCTCGTGGGTGGGTTGCTGAGCGCGTTCCTCGGCCCCTATATCGCGCGTGCAACTTCAGAGGCGATCAGCGAGGTGCCGTATGCGAGTGCGTATCTCGCGATGATCGTGCTCAACGTCATCGGCGGTATCGGCCTCTCTTTTCTCGACATTCCGACGCCGCCGCGCGCAATCAAGGCAGCCGATACGGGCCGGCCGGTCGGGGTCATAGCGCGCCAACCCGCATTCGTCGTCGCGGTGCTGTCGGCAATGGTCGGCTTCTCCGCGATGAGCCTCGTCATGACGTCGACGCCGCTCGCGATGGTCGGCCATGGCTTCACACGCGATCATGCGACCGACGTCGTGCAGTGGCACATCGTCGCGATGTTCGCGCCGAGCTTCCTCACGGGCTCCGTCATCGCGCGCTTCGGCCGCTTGCCCGTCATCGCCGTCGGCTTGGTGCTGCTCGGCGTCTGCGGCGCGATCGCGCTCGCAGGCGTCGACCTGCATCACTTCTATCTAGCGCTGATCGCGCTCGGCATTGGGTGGAACTTCTCGTACATCGGCGCGACGAGCCTGCTCGGCACTACGCATACGGCTGGTGAGCGAGCGAAAGTGCAGGGGCTCAACGACTTTCTCGTCCTTGCTTTGGTCGCCGTCGGCTCGTTCGGCTCCGGCGCGCTGCTCGACGCGTTCGGCTGGAGCGCCGTGCAGTACGCGATGGCCCCGGCCCTGCTGCTGGCGCTCGCGGGCATCGTATGGCTCGCGATCGCAGGGCGCCGTACGACGAGCGTGTGACGGCTTTCCAATCGTGCCATGCACGGCTCAACCTGCGCGACGACCGGTGACGGTGCAAAACTTGAGCGACGCGCGGCACCGCGAGTTCGGTGACGCATACATCGAGTGCAGCGCCTTTGCGCGCGCGATATGGGCGTTCTGACGGTCTAGCCGAGCAGCCAGTCGCGCACGATGCGCACGTGCTCGGGCGCCGTCAGGGTAGGCGCGTGACCAACGCCTTCGATCTCGATGACTTCGACGGGCGGGCCGCGCCGCTTCATCTCCTCGACGGTCGATTCGAGCAGCACGTCGGACTCCTTGCCGCGTAGCACGAGCACAGGGCAGCGAATGCGATCCCACAGCGGCCAGATGTGGAAGTCGGCGCGCTGCATCTCCTTCAGCGGCTCGACGATGTCGGGGTCGTAGGCGAGAGCGTAGCGGCCGCCGTCGGCCTCGCGGAGGCTATGGCGCGTCAGATGCGCCCATTGCGCATCAGTCAGCTTGCCGAACGGCGCATAGATCTCCCGGATGTAGCGTTCGGCAGCCGCGAGCGACTCGAACGGCGCGGGTTGTGTACTGGCGTACGCGAGCAGCCGCCGCGGCGCTTCCTTCGGCACGAACGGCCCGATGTCGTTCAAGACGAGCCGCACGATCGGAGTATTCGGCTGCGCGGCGAGAATCATCCCGATCTGGCCGCCCATCGAAGTGCCGATCCAGTCGACGCTCGTGCCGCGGAGGCGCGCGAGCAACGCCGTCATGTCCGCGCAGTACGTGATGAAGGTGTACTGCGTCTTGTCCGTCAACCACTCGCTGCGCCCACGGCCGGCAATGTCCGGACAGGCCACGCGGCGCTTTTTCTGCAACGTTTTCGCGAGCTCGTCGAAGTCGCGACCGTTGCGCGTCAAGCCATGGACACAAACCGCGAGGCGCTGCTCCCGCTCGTCTCCCCATTCGGTGTACGCCACGCGGTGAAACCCGCCCGTGCTCAAGCCGAGAAAGCTGTCGTCGCGCAACGTCACCCCCGCACGCACTCCGGCGAATCTTGCAGTGCCAAAGCCCGCGGCGGCAAGCGAGCGCACCGCCCGCCTCCGTAGGCCTTGCGCTCCTGTACTGTGTGCCATACAGTATGCGCCACACAGTGTACGGGCCAGGCATGCCTTCGGATCTCATCGACAAGCTGCGACTCGAGCTACGCCGCGGAACGTTGACGGTGGCGGTGCTCGCGCAGCTGCGCGCGGAGCACTACGGTTACACGCTGCGCAAAGCGCTCGCGGAGCTCGGGCTCGACATCGACGAAGGCACGCTGTACCCGTTACTTCGCAGGCTCGAGTCGCAAGGCTTGCTGAGCAGCGAATGGCGCGAGGAAGACAAGCGCGAGAAGCGGTTCTACCGGCTCTCTGCCGAGGGCCGCACGATCCTGAAGCAACTGCTGGACGAGTGGCGCGCGTTGAACGGCGCGCTCGACAACATTGTTTAGAGCATGCCTCTGGGAGCACAACGATGAGCACGCTGGTCGATCACTATCTGTTGCATTTGAAGAGTCTGCTGCCGGCGAAGCAGCGCGACGACATCGCAGCCGAGCTGCGCGAGAGCATTCGCTCCGCCGTCGAAGAGCGCGAGCGCGAGCAGGGGCATGCGCTGACGGACGGCGAGGTCAACGACGTGCTCCGGGGTTTTGGGCATCCGCTGGTCGTAGCCGGGCGCTATCTGCCGATGCAACATCTGATCGGTCCCGACGTGTTCGCGCTGTACTGGTATGCCATGCAAGCAGTGCTGATCGTCATCACGATCGTCGGCGGCCTCTTGATGGGCATCGCGCTGTTGACCGCGCCGAATGCCATGCAGGCCGCACTCCAAGTGGCCATCGATTTCTGGTGGATCGCGCTTCAGGCCGCGGCGCTAGTGACGCTCGTGTTCGCGCTGCTCGACCATGGCAAGGCGCGCTTCTCGTTCCTCGATAGGTTCGACGCTCGCAACGTCAGCGCAGGCATCTTGGGCGTGCGCGGCGCGCCGCTGTCCGCGATTTCGCGCGCCGATACCGTGTTCGAGATCGCGACGACGGCGATCCTGCTCCTGTGGTGGGTCGAGTGGCTGGCGTTTCCGAGCGAGTGGCTCGGTGTCGTGTTGCGGCTCTCGGACGCCGCCGAGCTGTTCGTCTATCCCGTGCTCGCGCTCTGCATCGTCGAACTCGTGCGTCTCGGCGTCGATCTCGTGCGCCCGTACCGCACGGTGCCGCGCGTCGCGCTGCGCCTCGTGCTGAACCTCGCGTGGCTCGCGCTATTTGTGCTCGCGTATCGAACGGAAGGGCTCGTCGAGATCGCGCAAAACATCCGCGCGGAGGATCCGGATCGCATCCTCGGCATAGCGCAAGCTAGCATGCGCGTGACGCTGGTCGTGCTCGCGCTGGTCAGCGCGACGCTCGCCGCAACGGACGCCGTGCGGCTGGCCCGCCGATAGCGGACGACCGCCAGGGACGGCGGGAGTGCCGCAAATGCAGGAGCAATTTGCGGCCGACCGCCAGGGACGGCGGGAGTGCCGCAAATGCAGGAGCAATTTGCGGCCGGCCTTAGCCGAGAAGCTGCTGAATCTTTGCGATGCCTTCGGCCTCGCCGGGACGCGCCGTGATGGGACACGGCCGCTCCGCGAGGACGGCCTCGCACGTCGGGCGCGCCGGGAAGTCGTCGTAGAACCTGGCGAGCGTCGGCATCGTGGCCAGCGACCAATGCGCGCCGAAGACCACTCGCGCTACGTCGAGCTCCTCCCAGAGCAGGCAGTCGACGAGCATGATGCGGCGGTTGCGCGCCCGATCGAGCCAGCGCCAGTCGACGAAGGTCTGTTCTAGCGCCTGGCAGTGCGCTTTCAGACGATCGAGCGTGCGCTTCGCTGCCGGCGCAAGGTCGGCGCCCGGGTACATGATTTCCGCCCACAGCAGGATGGCGAGCGGGTTCATCATGTCGAGGCAAAGGCTCGACGTCAGCATGCCGTGGCGCAAGTTTTCCTCATCGGACAAAGCGCTTGCGTCTCCGCTCGCCTCGTGGACGAACGCCGCGATCAGCAACGTCTCCGGCACGAGCCGGTCGCCCCACTGCAGCACCGGCAGCTTTTGGAACGGCCCCGTGCGCCCTCGATCGCTGCGCAGCGCGGTCCAAGCCGCGAACTCGTCGCCGATAGCGACGCGCTCGTCCGTGAACGAAACCTTGCGCATCCTGAAGTAATAACGCAGGAATTGCGCCCGGCCGCGAGCGTCGAAATAGCGCAGCGTGATCGGCGGATGTTGCATGTCGCGGAGGTCCTTTATCAGCGGCGCGGCGCGCGCGGTACGTGCTCGCCGACCCATTCGAGCATGAGGTCAGCGATTTCGAGATTGTTCGAGTCGAGCATCATCATGTGCGTGACGCCGAGCAGGCCGCGCTCGTCGAGCTTCATGTACTCGGCGTGCGCGGTGCCCTGGCCCTCGGCGCGGCGCGCGTGGATGGCGGCGACGGACTCCTCGCACTGCGGGCTCGCCGCCGTGTAGTCGCCTTTCAGCGCGAGATACGGAATCGCATCGAAGTCAGCGGCCGTGAGGCCGCTCTGTGCGAGCGAGCAGCCGCCCTCGACGGTGATCAAGCCTTTTACTAATCCCAAGCGGCCGCGCTCCTTCAAGATCCGAACCATGTGGTGGCCCATGATGCCGGATTGCGAATGCGTCGCGACGATTGCACCGCCCAAGCGCTCGACGAGCGTCGCCAGGTTCTGCGGCGTCCACGTGTTGGCCGGCGAAAGCGCTTGCGGCATGCAGCTCGCGCAAATCGACCCTGGCAGCGTCGCCTCGGCGTTCGGCACCAGCTGCTTGTAATACTCGTCGACGGCCGCGAGCGGGAACAGCGGTGCGACGTGCGCTTCGTCCGCCGTCCCGGCGCCTTGCGGGTCCTCGGGCGAGCCGTGCGGCACGAGCTTGCCCGTTGCGATCGTCGCGCCGGCTGGAAGCAGGTGGCCGAACCAAGCAGTCCAAGCGCCAGTGTCGCTGATGCGCTGGAACGCCGGCAGCAACGCGGCCGCGGCGTCGCGATTGCCGGCCGCGAGCAGCGCGTCGGCCTCGTGCAGCACGGACTGATCGAACCCGGAACGGCCGCGGCCCGATTGGTCCACGACGTAAGTCTCGACGCCTTTGCGCACGAAGTACGGATACCAACCTTCGCGCCCATCGGGCGTCGATTCGAGCGCGGCGCCCGTGTGCGTTGAGCCATGCACCATGATCACGGGCCAGCCGGGAGCCGAGCGGCGCGCCGGGATCTGGAACTGAACGTACATCTGGCCGATCGTGATCTGCTGCGGCGTGCGCGACGGCGTCGGCTGGCCGGGCGGTGCGCCAGGCACGGTGGCGTATTCGCTGATTTTCGTCACGCCCCCGACGAAGAAGCTCCCTTGGTCCTCGAGCGTGACGGGGCCGCCCATGAAGCGCTTGGGGGCCTGGCCATAAGCCGGAAGCGCCGCGACCGCGAGCAGGGCGGCCGTGACGAAGCGGATGCGTGACATGCGACGAACCTCTTCTTTGTGGGGCTTGGCTAGCGCAGCAGCATGACACGGCACGCGCTTTCCCGGAATCGTCCGGCCACGGTGTTAGTACGCGCTCTTGACCGTGCCGCCGTCGACGCGGAGCGCCGCACCTGTCGTGGCCGAAGCAAGCGGGCTCGCGACGTATGCGACGAAGTTGCCGACCTCGTCGGGTTCGGCGAAGCGCTTGATCAGCGACGTGGGTCGGAACTGATCGAAGAACTGCCGCTCCGCGACGGCGGGATCGCGGCCCTGCGCGGCTTGCTGGCGCAGGAAGTTGTCGGCGAACTGCGTGCGCGTGGGGCCGGGCAATACGCTGTTGACGGTGATGCCCGTCGTCGCCGTCGCCTCGGCGAGGCCACGAGACACAGCGATCTGCGCGGCCTTCGTCATGCCGTAGTGAATGCTGTCGGGCGGGATGTGATAGGCACTCTCGCTCGAGATGAAGATGATCCGGCCCCAGTTCTCCTCGCGCATGCGCGGCAAGTACAGCCGCGACAACCGCACGCCGCTCATGACGTTCAAGTCGATGAGCCGGTACCAATCCTCGTCTGTGCTCTGCTCGAACGCTTGCGGGCCGTAGCCGCCGACGTTGTTGACGAGGATGTCGACGTCCGGGAACGCGGCGTGAATTGCGCTCGTGCCATCGGGCGTCGACATGTCGGCCGCGAAGCCCCTGGGCGCGCGGCCTGTCGCTTCGGCAAGGCTCGCGATCGCGGCGTCGACGGTTGCTTGCGAGCGGCCGTTGACGATGACGTCGGCGCCCTCGCGCAGCAGCGCGGCGGCGATCGCGTAGCCGATCCCCGACGTGCTGCCGGTCACGAGGGCCTGCTTGCCGGCGAGCTGAAGATCCATCGCGTCCGCGGGCCACGATGCGCCGAGCATGAGGTACGCGGCGAGCCAGAAGTTTTTCACGGGATTCCTCGAGGGTGGTGCGAGCGCGCCAGCATAGCCGATGCCGTTCTCGAAACGACTAAGCGCTATTCCTTCTCGATCGTATAGAAGAGGTCCATCGACTCCTGCTCGCCGGACCGCGTTTCGATGCTCAACCGGTCGTTGACCTTGAATCGCAGCAGAAAACCGCCGATGCGGTTGAAGAGACCATAGCTGTAACGGATGTAGAGCCTTGGGCTCAGATACTTGCCGGCCATCAGCGCGCCGGCATCCGTGTCTGTCGATTGCACCGTGAGCTCGTCCAAGCCGAGCGTGTTGCCGATCCGCTGCACGACGGGCAGCGCCTGCTGCAATCCCAGCGACAGCGCGGCCGTCTGCAGCGCAGAGGTCTCCTCGGTGCCCATCGGGTCGGAGCTACTCAGCGGGCGGTTGAACAAGAGATAGGACAGCGCGTCGGCTTCGCTCATGGCCGGCGTAGAGAACACGCGCGTGCGCGGCGCCTTCAGCGTGCCGGTGAGCTCGACGCCGACCTCGGTCACGGTGTTCGCAAAGTCGGTGGTTTCAGGCCTGCGTACGGCCCGCACGTCGAGGCCGGGATCGTCGAGAGGGCCGCTGAACAAGAGCTGGCCGCGGTCGAGCTCGAGCTCTTGGCCGTATGCGTTGTACGTGCCGTCGAGCCGCAACGTGCCCGTGGCGTTCGCCGAAGCGTTGGGCTCGGTCGCGACGCGCAGCTCGCCGGTTACGGTGGTGTCGAGGTTGAGGCCCGAGTAATGCACGTCGCTGCCCAGCGTGAACTCTACGCTCGAGCGCAGTTGCAGAGGCCGCGAGCGAGTATCGCGTGCTTGGCCGTGGACGACTGCATCCGGCGACGGAGCCACGGCTTGCGCCGGCAGCACATCGAGCGCGAGGTTCGCCCGCGGGACGTGCACGTTGCCTGCGACTTCTATGACGGGCAGCGCGACATCCACATCCAGGTTCGGCGACGCGAATATCTCGACGTCCGGCAGCTCCACGATTCGGACAGTATCGCCGCGCAGCGTGAGCTTCGTGGGCCATCCAGAGTTCGCGTCGAGCTCCGTCGTGCCGGCGAGCGTCAGCACGCCGTCGCCGGCGCGGCCTGTGGCATCGATCGCAAGCGAGCGGCCTCGGCTGCTCGTCGCCGTCGCCTCGATGCCCTCGACGACGAGGCCCCAGCGCGGCACGGCGACGCGGCCCTGCGACAACGCCGCGCGGCCGTCGACCGTCGGCTCTGCGACCGTGCCGCCGACGTCGAGGTCGACCGCGACGGCGCCTGCGACTTGCTCAAGCTCCGGCGACAGGAGCGCCAGGAACGCGACATCGGGCCATTCGATGCGCACCGTGCCGTCCACGCGCGAGTCGCGCGCGCGCACGTCTGCGATCTCGGCGTTGACATCGGCGCTGCCGCCGGCCGATCGGCGCACGGCTGCCGTCACGACGACGCGCCCCTCCGTCAGCGTCATGCCGGCTTGCACGAGGTCGAGCTCCGTCGCGAAGGCTAGATCGTCGCCGAAAGCAACGCTCGCGCGTGTGGAGCCGCCCGCCAGTGCGACGGCGCCGCGCGGCTCCCCCGTGAGATCGAACAACGCGCCCGACAGCTGGTAGACGCCCGCGAGCTCGATCTCGGGAGGCAGCAACGGCCGCAACGTCGCGAGATCGAAGTTTTGACCCGATACGACGAGGCGATCTTCGGGCCGCCTGCGCAGATCGAGCTCGGTGCACCAGCGCGCGTTCGAGACGTGCGTAAGGCAGCTCGTGGCTAGCGTGACGAAGCCGCGTCCCACGCCGAGCGCCGCCGGCGATTCGAGCCGCCAAGGTCCCAGGACCCGCTCATCGACGTCGAGCCCGTCGAGCATGCCGCGCCACACACCTGCGCCGAAGCTGCCCCTAGCCGCCGCGATTGCACTGACACCGTCGGCGGCAAGCTCGAGCCGTGCCGTGTGCGCGGCCGCCGTGCCCTCGACGGCCGCTTCCAGCTCGCGAATGCGTAATGGGCCTCGCGCAAGATCCAGGGCTTCGAGCGTCAACGCGACGCGCGCGGCGCTGTCGAGCCCCGCCGTGCCGCGGACGTCGAGCCGCTGCAGCGTGACGCCCGCGTACGCGGCGTCGCGCAGCGTCACCTCGCCGTTGGCACGCGGCTCCCGCCACGTGCCGCCGAGAGTCACGTCCGCCGTCAGCGCGCCCGCGGCGTTGGGCACGAGCAAGTCGAGCTGCTCGAGCTCGGCGTCGACGGTGACATCGAGGCCGTCGCCGTCGAGCGCGCCCGTCAGCACGACCCGGTTCGCGCCGGAGTCGAGGCGAAGCGCATCGAGCCGGACACGGTCACGGCCCGTCAGCGCCGCCGCGCCACTCAGTGTGACGGGATAGCCGCGCAGCTCGCCGGAGAGCTCGATGGCGTCGAGCGCTACGCTCGGCTCCGGAACGAGGCTCGCGCGCAGGCGCGTCGTGCCGTCGAGCTGCCCAGGCCAGGCGGCGACGATCCAGATCGGATTCAAGCGGCTCGCCGCGAGCTCGAGGCTCGTCTCGCGGCGCTCGAGATCCACGCTGCCGGCAGCGCGCAGCGTTCCGCTGCCGGGCGCCGCGGGCCTGAGCTCGAGCGGCGCGAGGTCGAGCAAGAGCCGCTGGCCCGTGCCTGCGACGGTGAAGCTTGCGGCGCGGCCCGCGATATCGAGGGCGCCGGCGCCGTCGTAGCGATATTCGGCCAACGAGCCGGCGAGCGCGAGGCGGCCGCTCGGGCTCGCGACACCGGCAACGCCCGGCCACGCGAGGTTCTGCCATTCGTTGACGACGTCGACGCGGAACGGGCCGGTTGTCAGCGTGCCCGTGGTCGTCGCCGAGAACGGCGTCGCGAGCTCGTGACGAAGCGTAAGGGCGGGCCAGGTCCCGCTCAGCTCGACGCTGCCGCTGGCCGCAACGCCGGCGAGCGGGCCCGACCATTCGCCGGCGACGTCGAGCTCGATGCTGTCCGCAAGCTCGAACGCGGCGTCCGCGGCGAGCGCGGCGTCGCCGAAGGTTCCCGCGACGTCCATGAGCTCGAGCCGGCCGCCGCCGTAAGTCCCTCCAAAGGTGGTCGCCGTGAAAACCAGCGTTCGCTCGAAAACCGTGATCGACAAAGACGCAGACGCTTCCTGCGTCGACACGCAGCAGCCACGGTAGCTGCGGCGGCCCGCCGCCGGCCGAGGCGGCGCCCGGTACGCGGCGGTACGTGGCTTGTCCCGCGTCGGCGCGCGTGAACGCGAGCACCCCGGTCAGCAGCGCGGGGCCATTCCACTCGAGATCGAGCGCGTCGATGTCGAGCTCGTCGCGCGCCGTGCGCATGCGCACGCCCTCGAGGCGCAAGCCGTCGAGCAGCGAGCCGCGTACGCGCGCGACCGAGATCACCGGTGCGCCGGCGACTAGCCGGCGCACGAGCCATGCCGTGCCGCTCTCGGTGCCGGCGACCCACAGCGCGGCCGCGAGGCCCGCAAGCGCGACGACGGCGAGCACGCAGAGACCGATTGCGCCGCGCTTGAGCCACTTCATAGGTCGGGCCCGAGCGTGATGTGCACGCGCCAATCGTCGTGATCGTCCTCGAGCGGCAGCGCGAGGTCGAGGCGGATCGGCCCGAGCGGCGATTGCCAGCGTCCGCCCATGCCGACGCTCGTCTTGGCGTCCATCTCCGAACGCTCGAACGCGTTGCCGGAGTCGACGAAGAACGCGAGCGACCAGCGCGCGCGCAGCGGCTGCTCGAACTCGAAGCTGCCCGTCGCGAGCGACGAGCCGCCGATGACGTTGCCGTTCGCGTCGACGGGGCCAAGCTCCTCGAACGCATAGCCGCGCACGCTGTTGTCGCCGCCGGCAAAGAAGCGCACAGACGCCGGCAGCTCCTCGAACTCGCGCTCGGCCGTCGCGCCGAGCTGGGTGCGAACCAGAATGCGTTGCCCGCGCGGCGTCGACCAGATCCACTTTCCGAGCGCAGTGGCTTGAACGAACGTCGTATCCGACACGATCTCGTCGACTGCTCCGCGCACCTCGAACGCCAGCTTCGAGCCTACGGTCGGCCGGATCTCGTTGTCGGCGCGGATTCGCGTCCAGCCGATGCCGGGCATGAGCAGCCGCGCGCGTGTCTCTGCCTGGTCCGCGATCTCGAAGTCCTCGACGCGCAACGCCAGCATATGCGTGCGCGTCCACTCGGAGCTGCGCTCGCGCACGCGGCGCGCGCCGATCTCGAAGATCTCGCTCTCGGCCGAATCCGTGTCCTGGCGCTCGACGCCGGCGTCGAAGTTCAGCCACTCGGAGCGCGAGCCATTCAGCGGCATGCGATAGTTCGCCCGTACGTCCGAAATGACGGGCGAGAGCTGCGCGTTGATGCCGAACTGGTGACCGCGGTCGTTGAACCGCTGGTTGTTGCGGCTGAAGCGGAGGCGCACGCGCGTGTCCGTCGAGTACCCGATGCCATAGTTCGTCGTCACGCGCGGCGCGCCCGTCAACGTGACGGCGATCGGAATCGTCCGCGTCGCAGGGTCCGCCGGCAGGGGCCGAACGTCGATCGTGCGGAAAAAGCCGCTGTCCGCGAGTGCCGCATAGACGTCGACGAGCTGGCGCGCATCGTAAGGCGCGCCCTCGTCGAAGGTCAGGTACGACGATGCGAGCTCCTCCGTCAGCACGTTCTGCGTCAGCTCGGTGCGGCCGAAGGCGTACCGAGCGCCTGAGTCGAAGTGCAGGGCGATGTCGGCCGCATGCTCCTCGGGGTAGACATCGATGGCGTTCGCCGTGAAGCGCGCATCGGCATAGCCGCGCTCGCGGCCGAGATCCGCCAACCGCCGCTTGAGTAGCTCGTAGGCGCCGTGATCGAGCGCGGCGCCGATCGAGAGAGCGGCTTGCGCGAGCGCCACTGCTGCTACGAACGGCGAATCGCTCTGCGCCTCGCCCGTCAGTGCCAAGTCGAGCGTGCGGACGCGCACGGGCTCGCCGACCGCGATGGTGAAGCGCGCGTGCCAGCAGTCGTCGGCGAACAGCAACGTCGGCTCGATCGTCGGCTCGTAGTACCCGAACGCCTGCAAGGAGTCGCGAATCCGCGCCGGAGCCCTGCTGTGCAGCTGCTCGATGCGCGCGCGCGGCGCGTCGCACGGTTCTTCGTCGAGGTCGAGATAGGCGAGCACGTTCGCGGCGATAGGGCCCTCGACGCCGACGATTCCGACTTCGGCTGCGGCGATGCCGGCGACGGCGAGCGCTGCGGCAGCCGTCACGCCCGCCTGCCATGCTCGTCGAGGGTCAGTCATGCGTAGAGTGCTCAACGATTCGTTCGCAAAAGGGCTGCGATAGTTCACGGACCAGTGTACTTCGCCGCTTGCACGCGTCGGTTTCCCTTAAGTCCAGTGTCCCAAGCCCGAGCCGGCTGGGCTACGGGGGCAAAAGCACGTACATTGGGCGCCGCTCCTCGATGAGAACGGCATGACGGTAAGGACACGGTTCGCGCCGAGCCCGACGGGCTATCTCCACATCGGCGGTGTCCGCACGGCGCTATTCAATTGGCTGTTCTCGCGCCAGCGCGGCGGGCAATTCCTGCTGCGGATCGACGACACGGATCAGCAGCGCAACGTCGCCGAGGCGCTGCAGCCGATACTCGACGGCTTCCGCTGGCTCGGCATCGACTGGGACGAGGGCCCGGAGGTCGGCGGGCCGTACGAGCCGTACTTCCAGTCGCAGCGGCAGCCGCGCTATCGAGCCGCCGTCGAGCGCTGCTCGCGAGCGGACATGCTTATCGCGACTATGCGACGCACGGAGGAGATCCAGGCGGAGCGCACGGCCGCCGAGAAGGACAAGCGCGCGTTCCTCTACAGCCGCCGGTGGATGGCCGAGACCGATGGCGACGCAAGCCGCTTCGAGGCCGAAGGGCGCAAGCGCGTCGTGCGGCTGAAGATGCCGCGCGAGGGCCAGTGCCGCTTTCACGATCTCGTCCGCGGCGACGTCGCGTTCGATTGGGAGAACGAGCAGGACCACGTCATGCAGCGGGCCGACGGCACCTGCCTCTACCATCTGGCGAGCGTAGTCGACGATCACGACTTCAAGATCACGCACGTGATCCGCGCGATCGAGCACCTCTCCAACACGCCGCGGCAGATCTTCATCATGCAAAGCTTGGGCTACGCCCTGCCGGAGTTCGCGCACTTGCCGTACGTCGCGGAGCCCGGCAGCCAGAACAAGCTGAGCAAGCGCAAGGTCGCGCAGTACTTGAAGCATCCCGATTTCAAGCGGCTGTACGAGCATGGGCTCGACATCGCGGCGAAGATCGGCCATCCGACCACGCGCCGAGACCTTCAATCCCGTCGTCGTCGACTTCTACCGCGTCGCCGGTTACCTGCCCGATGCGATCATCAACTATTTGTTGCTGCTCGGCTGGTCGCTCGACGACTCGCGCGAGGAATTCACGCGCGCGCGAGATGATCGAGCTGTTCACGCTCGACCGCGTGAACAAGTCGCCGGCGAGCTTCGATCCGCAGAAGCTCTGGGCGTTCGAGGATCGCCACATGCGCGGCGTGCCCGTCGAGAGCAAGGTGCCGGCGGCGCTCCTTTACCTACAGCGCGCGGGCCTCGTTCCGGCGCCGCCGCCGTCCGGCATCGGGCCATACATCGCGCGCGTCATCGCTGCGGCCGGCGACCGCATCAAGACGATGGGCGATATCTTGCAGTTCCGCGAGTTCTTCGTAACCGACGACGCATTGCCGCTCGACGGCCCCGAGTTCGCCAAGCTAGTGAAGGTCGAAGGCGCCGTCGCGCTGCTGCGCGAGCTCGCTGCGCGGCTCGAGTCCGTCGCTAGCTTCGAGCCGGCGGCGCTCGAGCAGGACGTCAAGGCGTTCTTGGCCGAGCGCAGCCTCAAGGCCGCGCAGCTCGTGCATCCTTTGCGTTTCGCCGTGACCGGCCGGACGGTCGGCTTGGGGCTTTATGACGCGCTTGCGATCTTGGGACGCGAGCGGTCGCTCGCCCGGATCCGGCGCGCGGCGTCGGCCGCAGCAGGCTGATCCCCGCTAGCGGAACAGCTGCGGCGCGAGCTTCGTCAGGTACTCGCGCCAATTGATCCACGTGTGGCCGCCGCCCGATTCCTCGTAAACGACGTCGAAGCCGTGCTTCTCGAGCATGGCCACTGTGGCGTGCGTCGTATCGAGCAGGAAGTCGTCCTTGCCCGTCGAGAACCAGACGAGCTCGAGACCGCGCTTCAGCGCACGGTCGTCGAGCCGCGCGGCGTGCGTGCTCTCCCAGTCGGAGTTGCTCGCGATCCCAAACACGCCGGAGCTCATGACGCCGACGTAGCCGTAGCTTTCGAGGTCGCCGAACGCGATGTCGAGCGTCTGCGCGCCGCCCATCGAGAGCCCCGCGATCGCGGGGTCGGCGCGCGCGGTTCGGACGCGGTACGTGCTTTCGACGTACGGCTTGATGTCGGCGTCGAACTCGCGGACGAAGTCCGCCGTGTTCAGCCCGCCGCCTACGCCGCCGAAACGCGAGGTGTGCCCGTCGGGCATCACGACGATCATCGCCCGCGCGTCGGCGGCCGCGATGAGGTTGTCGATGATGAACCCGGCGCGGCCGACCGTCGGCCACGAGTCATCGCCATCGAATGCGCCGTGCAACAGATAAAGCACGGGATAAGCCTCGCGGTTCTTCTCGTAGCCCGGCGGCGTGTAGACGTGCATGCGGCGTGTGCGGCCGAGCGTCGTCGAGAAATAGTGCACCTCGCTCACGGACCCGTGCGCGATGCGTTGCGTGTCCATGAACGGTGCGCCGGGCACGTAGAACAAGCTCCACGCGTTGCCGTTCGACTCGCTCGTCTGCGGATTGCCGGGGTCGTTCGTCGCTACGCCGTCGACGGTGAAGCGGTAGCGATATGCGCCCGGCGCGAGCGCCGGCAGCATGACCGTGAACACGCCGTCGACGCCTTTCGCGAGCGCCAGACCGCCCTCCATAGGGACACCGGGAATGTCGCCGCCGCTGACGAGCTCGATGCGTTCCGCGGACGGCGCGCGCAGTCGCAACGTCACGTCACGATTCGCCGCAATCTCGGGCGAGACGACAGGCGGCGGTGGCGCCGCGGGCGGTTGCGCGAGCGCGGAAGCCGCCATGGCCGTCGCGCAAATAGCCGCCAGGACCTTCGGTAGCTTGCCCATCGCGCCCTCCCTCGAGCGTCTTCGGCTGCCCGAGCGGTTAGTTCTTCAAGCTCTGATACGAGAAACGCGTGAAACTTTCGGGGTTCATGAATCCCTGGCCCCACGCGGCGTCGAACTCGGCAGTCGGGCCGGCTGCGACGACCTCGTCCTCGCTCATGCCCGCATCGATCAGCGCTTGGATCTTGCCGCGGACGGCCACGAGCATGTCGTGGAAGCGCTGCATGTCGGCCCGGTTTGCGAGCGCGCCGTGGCCCGGAATGATTTTCGTATTGGCGTCGCTGCGTGACAGCACGGCGTCCGCCGAAGCGATGAAGCCGTCGATCGAGCCGTTACTGCCGACGTCGATGAACGGGTAGACGTCCTTCATGTACGTGTCGCCTGCATGGATCACGTTCGCGTTCGTGAAGTGGACGATCGAGTCCCCGTCCGTGTGCGCGTTCTCGACGTGCACGACCTGAACGACGTCGCCGTTCAGCCGGAATGTCGTGCGCGTCGGAAAGGTGACGACGGGCAGCGCCGCGGCCGGAGAGGGCGGGACGCGCTGGTTGAACGCCGCCATGAATTGCTCCGTGCTCATGCGCGCGAGCACGTTGTCGTGCGCGATGATGACGGCGCCGGCCAGCCCCAGCGGCTCGTTACCGCCCGAGTGATCGCCGTGCCAGTGCGTGTTGATGACGTACTTGACGTCACTGCCGCCGGCCGCGCGCACCGCTGCGAGGATCTTGGCGTTTAGCGGCGCGTATTGCGTATCGACGAGCACGGAGCCGTCGGCTCCCGTCGACAGCGCGATGTTGCCGGCGCCTTCGCCGACCAGCACCAGCATGAACAGATTCGGAGTGAGCTGTTGCGTTTCGATTCGAGCAGCCGAGAAATCCTGTTGCTGTGCAAAGGCCGGCGCCATCGCCAGCAGTGCCGCGGAACCGAGCGCTAGTCTTTTGAACACGCCGCCACCCCCGTAATTTGTGTTCTTTTGCGAAGCGGCATCATACATCAATAGGAAGCGGTCCCCGGCGCGCGCATCAGTGCACGAGCCGCTCGCGGCCGTGCGGCGTGTCGTAGTTCAACTCGGGGCCGATCGGCACGATGCGCGACGGATTCAAGTTCGCGTGGCTGCCGTAGTAATGGCGTTTGATGAAGTCGATGTGCACGGTTTCCGCGATGCCGGGGATCTGATAGACGTCGCGCACGAACCCCCAGAGGTTCGGGTAATCGACGATGCGCCGCCGGTTGCACTTGAAGTGGCCGTGATAGACGGGATCGAAGCGGATCAGCGTCGTGAACAGGCGGATATCGGCCTCCGTGAACCGAGGGCCCGTCAGGTAGCGCCGCGTAGCCAGCCGGCCTTCGAGCCGCTCGAGCGCGGCAAAAAGTCCCATAGCGGCCTCCTCGTACGCTTCCTGCGTCGTCGCGAACCCTGCGCGGTAGACGCCGTTGTTGAGGTTCGGATAAATGAACGCGTTCAGCTCGTCGATCTCGGCACGCAGCTCCTCGGGATAGTAGTCGTTGTGATCAGCACCGATTTGGTCGAACGCGCTGTTCAGCATGCGGATGATCTCGGCCGACTCGTTCGACACGATCGTGCGCTCGTGCTTGTCCCACAGGATCGGAATCGTCGCGCGCCCCGAATACGTTGGATCGGCGAGCGTGTAGAGCTCGTAGAGCCGTTCGACGCGATTGACCGAGTCGGCGATGGTTTCGGGGCCCGGCGCGAACGTCCAACCTTGCTCGCCCATGTAGCTGTTGACGGCCGAGATGCCGATCGACGACTCGAGCCCTTTCACCTTGCGCATGATCAGCGTGCGATGCGCCCACGGGCACGCATAGGCGACATAGAGGTGATAACGGCCGGGCTCGGCGCGAAAGCCGCCGCGGCCCGACGGGCCCGCGGAGCCGTCGGCCGTGACCCAATTGCGAAACTGCGCTTCGCTGCGGACGAAGCGGCCTTTCGATGCCTTCGTGTCATACCAGACGTCGTGCCACTTGCCGTCGACGAGCAGTCCCATCGCCTACCTCCGCTTGAAATCACATGATACCGTTGCTGCACTCATGAGGACCCGCCCGTACAGACGCAAGTTCCTCCGCGCGGCGCTCGTTTTCTTCTTGACCGCGCTCGCTGCGACGGCCCGTGCCGACGACGGCACGACGTTCGAGCTGACCGTCGCGTCCAGTCAGCCGACGACGCTGGCATGGGTCGGCGCGATGCACACGCTGGTCGTGCCCGAGCTCGATCGGCGGCTCGCCGCGAGCGGCAGCCCGTACCGCATTCGCTGGACCGAGGCGTACGGCGGATCGCTTTACAAGTATGGAGAGACTCTCGAAGGTATCGAGATCGGCCTCACCGATATGGGATGGGTCGGCACGCTCTGGGAGCTCTCGAAGCTGCCGCTGCAAAATGTGACGTACTACGCGCCGTTTGCGAGCGACGATTTTCGCTTGGTCGTAGAGATCGTCAACGAGATGCATCGCACCGTTCCGGCGATGACCGAAGCGTGGACGGCGCAGAACGTCAAGTTTCTGGGCGCGAGCGCGCTCGACACGTATCACTTGATGACGACGTTCCCTGTCGACTCCGTCGACGATCTGCGCGGCCGCAAGATCTTGGCGCCGGGGCCGTCTGCAGCGTGGCTCGAAGGCACTGGTGCCGTCGCCGTCGACGGCAGTCTCTCGACGTACTACCAGCAGATCCAAACAGGCGTCGCCGACGGTGTCGTCACGATCCTGACCGGCGCGGCGCCGAACCGCCTGCACGAGGTCGCACCGTACATCACGCTCGTCGGCTTTGGGAGCCAAGTTTCGGGCGCTCTCGCGATCAATCTCGACACCTGGAATCGTCTGCCCGGTGACGTTCGCGCCGTGCTCGAGGAGCTCGGGCCGGCGTATAGCCGCGGCGTCGCCGACGACATCGCGAAACGCTACGAGGCGAGCATCGCGCGCATGCGCGGCGAAGGCGCGACGGTCGCTGAGTTTTCGCTGGCTGAAAAACGCAAGTGGCTCGCCGCGATGCCCGACATCGCGACTCGCTGGGCTCTCGCGACGGAACGCCGTGGCCAGCCGGCCGCCGAGGCGCTGCGCGCGTACATGAGCGCGCTGCGCGCGCGAGGCGCGCAGCCGCTGCGCGACTGGGACCGCGCTCTTTGACGCGGACAGGGATGTCCGAAGCCACTTCGTTCGCGACGCTCGTCGGCGTGCTGAACGCCGCGGGCGTCGTCTGGGTTTTCGCGTTGATGTTCCTGATCGCGGCCGACATCACTGCGCGCACGCTCTTCGACGATCCCATCGCCGGCGTCACGGAAATGGTGTCGCTGTCGCTCGTCGCGTCCGTATTCCTACAGCTCGCGCACGCCGCGCTGCATGGTCGGCTCATGCGTGTCGAGATGTTTGTGGCGCCGCTCGCGCGGCGGGCGCCGAGGGCCGCGAGCGCCTGGCAGGCGTCGTTCGCGCTGCTCGGATTGGGATTGCTCGTCGCGCTCGTGCTCGGCTCGTGGCCGGATCTCGCCGGCGCGTGGGCGACGAGCGAGTTTGCCGGCGTCGAAGGCATCTTCACAATGCCGGTCTGGCCCATCAAGCTCCTGATCGTCGCAGGGTCCGCGATGGCCGCCGTCGTGCTCGTACGTCAAGCCGTGACTGCGGTTTCTGCGGCCGACCGCAGCGGCTGGCCCGCAGCGGCCGTCGTCGCGCTAGGCGCGCTCGCGATTGCCGTGCTCTGGAGCGTCGATGTCGCACCGCGCGCCGTCGGCATCGCGATGATCGCGCTCGTCGTCATGCTGATCGTGCTCGGCTTGCCGATCGCCTTCGCGCTGCTGCTGACGGGCTTCCTCGGCCTCGCGCTGATCAAGCACGATTTCACGATCGCGACGCGCACGCTGGGGCTTGCGGCCGACGGCACAGTTTCCGAATACGTGTTCGCGACGGTGCCGCTGTTCGTGCTGATGGGCTTGTTCGTCAACGTTTCCGACGTCGGCCGCGACGCGTTCCGCGCGGCGCAGCGTATCTTCGGCCGTATCTATGGGGGCCTCGGCGTCGCGACGGTCGCTGCGAACGCCGTGTTCGCGGCGATCACGGGCATTTCGATTGCGGCCGCCGCGATTTTCACGAAGATCGCCGTGCCTGAGATGGTCCGCCAGGGCTACACGCCGAAGTTCGCCGTCGGGCTCACGGCCGGCTCGTCGCTGCTCGGCATGTTGATTCCGCCGAGCCTGCTCTTGATCCTGTACGGCGTGCTGGCCGAGGTCTCGATCGGCGCGCTGTTTCTCGCGGCCGTGCTGCCCGGCGTCTTGCTCGCCGTGGCCTTCGCCGTCGGCGTCGTGCTGATGGCGTGGCTTGCCCCAAGCTTCGTCGGCCGCGTCGACCGCAAAGCGCATGCCGAGGGTGACGGCAGCGCTCTCGTCGTGCTCGCAGGGCTCGTGCCCGTCGTCGCGCTGATTGTGCTCGTGCTCGGCGGTATCTACGGCGGCATCTTCACGCCGACGGAGGCCGGCGCCGCCGGCGCGCTCGGCGCGATGGTCATCGCGCTCCTGAAGCGCCGGTTGACCTTGAGGAAGCTGTGGGACGTTATGAGCGAGGCGGGGCAGGTCTCTGTCTCGATCTTGTTCCTGATCATCGCGGCCAGCATGTTCAGCCGGATGCTGACGCTGACGGAGCTGCCGCAAGACATGGCGGCCTTCTTGAGCGGCACGGGCTTAGGGTTAGCGGGTTTTCTCGCGGCGTATCTTCTGCTGCTCGTGATCCTCGGCATGCTGCTCGACTCGACGTCGATCATGCTGATCATGCTGCCGCTGGCGTTGCCCGTCGCGACGGCGCTTGGCGCGAACCTCGTCTGGTTCGGCGTCGTCACGACGATCGCGATCGAGATCGGTCTCCTGACGCCGCCGTTCGGGCTCAGCGTCTATGTCATCAAGGCGAGCATGGACGACCCGACGATGACGCTCGCGACGATCTTCCGCGGCGCGTTCCCGTTCGTGCTGATCACGCTCGCCGTGACGCTGATCCTGATGGCATTCCCGCAGATCAGCCTCGCGCTGCTGTAGCCGCTAGGCGCTTGCGCTCTCGCGCTCGGCGAGCTCGATCCACTCGCGCTCGCTGCGCCGGAAGTGCTTCGGCGCGAGCCGCGCGTCTTTGAGGATTGCCGCGAACAGCTCGCCGGCGCGAGTGTTGTCGCCGAGTTTCTTATAGAGCATTGCCTCGCGCACGCGCGCCTCGGCGCCCGGATAGTAATTCACGAGCGCGGCGTACTCTTCGAGCGCACGGCGCGTCGCGCCGCTGTCCTCGAGCGCACGCGCATAGACCAGGTGGCCGTCGGCGCAGCGGAAGGCGGGATTTTTCTCGCGCAAGTAGTCGAGCGTTGCGATCGTGTCGGTGTGCCGACCTGCCGCGAACTGGGCTTTGCTGAGCGCCAGCAAGATCTTCGGGTCGTCCTCGAAGAGCCCGGTCCGCGCCTCCGTGCAAACGCGAATCGCTTCGTCGTGACGGCCGGCCTTTGAGAGCTCGTCGGCGAGCCCTATCGCGGTGTCGACGTTTTGGCTGCGCTCGTAGTTCAGCGAGCCTTCGCGCAAGCCGCGGCCGGGATCGATGGCTTGCTTCGCGCGGCGCAGCGCTTTGCGGGCGGCGGGGTTCTGGCCGAGCGAGGGCAGCACTTCGACAAAGAAATATATGAGAGCGCCGATACCCGGCACCAAGATGATGAGAAATAGCCACCGCATGTCGCCGCGTGCACGCAGAAGATGCACGGCGGCAAGGACCTGAATCACGAGGGTCAAGAGGCCGAGCGGCATGGCGCAACTATCTCGTTTTCGACGGCGCCAATGATTCGCGAGCCGCGCCTGCGTGGCAAGCAGGGCGGGTAGAATCGCGCCTCCTTTGTGAGCGAGCGCACACTTCATGATCGACTTGTACACATGGACCACGCCGAACGGCCGTAAGGTGTCGATCATGCTCGAGGAGGTCGGGCTGCCGTACCGAGCGATCGCCGTCGACATCAATGCGAACGAGCAATTCAAGCCGGAATTCTTGGCTCTAAGCCCGAACAACAAGATTCCGGCCATCTTCGACCAGGACGCCGGTATTGCGCTGATGGAATCGGGCGCGATCTTGCTGTATCTCGCCGACAAGACCGCGCGGCTCCGCGGTAGCGGCAAGAACGGCTGGCAAACCGTCGAGTGGCTCATGCTGCAGATGGGCAGCGTCGGCCCGATGCTGGGGCAAGCGCATCACTTCCTGAAGTTCAATCGCGGCAAGTCCGAGTACGCCGAGAAGCGCTACGGCGACGAGGCGAGGCGCATCTACGGCGTCTTGAACAAGCGGCTCGGTGAAGCCGAGTACCTCGCCGGCGACTATTCGATCGCGGACATCGCGACGTGGCCGTGGATCGCGCGCTACGAATGGCAGGGCGTCGACTTCGCGAATTACCCCGATCTGAAGCGTTGGTACCGCGCGATCGCGGCGCGGCCCGCCGTCCAGCGCGGCTATCACGTGCCGAAGGAAGTCACCGCGATCCCGTTGCCGGCATAGCCTCGTCGCGCAGCGCAGCGAGTGCGCGGATGTGCGCAGGCTCGGTGCCGCAGCAGCCGCCGACGATGCGGGTGCCGCCCGCGATCCAGCCGCGCGCCAGCGCCGCGAGCTCTTCGGGTGTCGGTGCGTGCGGCGTCGGCGCGCCGTCGCCGATCTCGGGATAAGCGCCAAGCGGGCCGCACCAGCGCGAGCGGATCTCTTGCAGCGCCGGAGCGACGGCCGCGACGGGGCTGTGCATCACGGCAACGGCGTCCGGAGCGAACGGCAGCAACGCGTCGAGCGTCGCCGCGAGCGGCACGAGCGGAAAGTCGAAGCCGACGAGCGCGCCGCCGGCGCCGATCCGGCAACTGACTCCGAGCCACACGGGCAGCCCGACCGTGCGCGCGGCGGCACACGCGAGCGGCGCATGCCGTGCCTCCTGCATCATCTCGAGCAGCAACAGATCGGCGCCGGCTTCGGCGAGCGTCTCGGCGAGCTCGAGATACGCGGCGCTTTCGGCGTGCTCGTCGGGATACGCGTGCACGTCGAAGCCCGGCGGCAGGCACGACATCGAGCCTGCGATGGCCACATCGCGCCCGCTCGCGGCGCGCGCTTCCTGCGCGGCCGCTACCGCGCGCGCATTGACGGCGGCGAACTCACCGCCGCGCCCGGCGGCATCGAGGACAAACCGCGTCGTTGCGAACGTGCTCGTCGTGACGATGTCGGCGCCTGCCGCGATGTAATCGGCATGGATTGCGCGCAGTAGCTCGTAGTGCGTCAGCGGTGCGAGCGCACTCCAGGCGACCGCGTCGAGCGGAACGCCCCGCCGGCGCAGCTCGGAGCCCACACCACCGTCGAGCAGCAGGGGCTCCCCGGCTGCGAGCTTGTCCCGCCAAGTCTGGCGCATGCGGCCATCGTAGATCGGCGGCGCTCCGCCGTGATCGATAGCATAGTTAGTAAAGTTACGATAATTTTATAATTTCACTAAATTGCCTATACTTGACGCCATGGACGCAGTGACCAATCCATACGCTCCGGGCGCCGGCACGCCGCCGCCCGAGCTCGCCGGCCGCGACGAGCTGCGTGAGCAGGTCCGAGTGGCGATCGAGCGCGTCCGCCGCGGTCTGCCGGCGAAAAGCATCCTCATGGTCGGTTTGCGCGGCGTCGGCAAGACAGTGCTGCTCGACCGGTTGCGCGACGATGCCGAGGCGGCCGGAATTCAAACGCTGCGCATCGAGGCCCCCGAAGGCCGTTCGCTGCCGGCGCTGCTCGCGCCGGAGCTGCGTGTCGCGCTGCTGCGTTTGTCGCGCAACGAGCAGGCGAAAGCGCTCGGCGAGCGCGCGCTGCGCGCGCTCGCGGGGTTCGCCAAATCGCTGAAGATCAAGTACCAGGACATCGAAGTGGGGCTCGACTTCGACCCGGAGCCGGGCCTCGCCGACAACGGCGATCTCGAGCACGATCTCGCAGCGTTGCTCGAAACCGTCGGCGCTGCGGCGCAACGCGCCGGCACGGCGCTCGTGCTATTCATCGACGAGCTTCAGTACGTGAAAGAGGACGAGCTCGCGGCGTTGATCACGGGGCTGCACCGCACGGCGCAGCGCAGGCTACCCGTCACGCTCGTCGGCGCCGGCTTGCCGCAGCTTCGCGGGCGAATGGGGCGCGCGAAGTCGTATGCCGAGCGGTTGTTCGACTTTCCCGAGATTCGCGAGCTGTCACCGCCGGCTGCCCGGCAAGCGCTCGTGAAGCCGGCGCTCGACGAAGGCGTCGCCATTGCCGAGGACGCGCTCGAGAGAATTCTGGTCGAGACGCACCGTTATCCGTACTTCCTCCAAGAATGGGGAAAGCACGCCTGGGACACGGCGCAGCGGTCGCCGATCACGCTTGCGGACGTCGAGCACGCGTCGCGCGTCGCGATGGCCGCGCTCGACGAAAGCTTCTTCCGCGTGCGCTTCGATCGGCTGACGCTCGCGGAGAAGAAATACTTGCGCGCGATGGCCGAGCTCGGCCCGGGCCCTCACCGTTCCGGAGACGTCGCCGCAGCGTTCGGCCGCAAGGTGACGTCGCTCGCGCCGATCCGCAACCAGCTGATCGCGAAAGGCATGATCTTCAGCCCAAGCCACGGCGACACGGCCTTCACCGTGCCGCTGTTCGACGAGTTCATCCAGCGCATCATGCCCGGGGATGACTGGCGCGAGTAGAACGTGGTTAACTCCGGCGACGCAACGTAGATTGCGAACGGGGGCATCCGAATGACGCACGACGTGCCGCCGCGAGCGGCGCCGGGCGACGACGCTTTGTCAGGCGCACCGGAGCCGTGGGAGCGCTGGGAAACCAAGCTCGTGCTCGGCAGCATCGCCGTCGGCTGCGTGGGCCTCGTGCTGCTCGGTTGGCTCGTCGCGCGGTTCATCCTGCCATGAGCGCGCGCGAGCTCGTCCTTTCGTTCCACCGCGATCGCTGGCACGCGTGCGGCGACGGCGTCGATCTCGCGCATCGCGGGTTGCGCGAGCTCGAAACATTGATCGAGGCACGGCTCGCGAGCGAAGCACCCATCGACGTGCACCTCAAGTTCGACATGGCGGCGCTGCCGCGCTGGCTGCATCAGTATCAAGCCCACTACTGCAACTACACGCTGCACGTTCCGAGGCGGAGCGTCGGACCATGACGCGGGCAGGCATGCCCGCGGTAGGGCAACGCAGGGAGCAGTTGCCGAGCACGAACCGCAGCTGGTCGAGCGGCATGCTGGGCACGGAGGACTGGTGGGCCGTGTGGATCGGTCTCGCTTTCTTTGCCGCGAGCCTCGCGTCGCTCGGCGGCGTCGATCTCGTCGGCTGGATGGTACGTCCGCGGCCGTGGGAGTGGACCGACCTCACGAGCGCGTTCGCATGGAGCAAGCTATTCACGCCGGCGGGATCCGGCTATGCGAGCTGGCATCCGCTCGCGGCATTCGCGGCGACGTACGCCATTTTCACAGCGTTGTTCGCGATCGGCGCGCGTTCCTTGCAGCTCGATGTGGGCCGCTTCGTAAAGGGCTTCACGGTGTTGTTCGTCGTTACCTGGGCCGCGTGGATCGCCGGTAGCGAGCTGCACCTCACGATGGTCGATGCGGCCGTCGACGGCCGCAACCGCTACCGCGACGAGGGGCTCTCGTGGGGCTTGCAGCTCGGCGAAGGCGCGCCGTACTTGCTGGCACTAGCCGCGGGGCTCGCGCTCGGCAACTTCGCGCGCGACTTTGCCGCGAAACACTTGAGCGAAGCTGCACGTCCCGAGTGGTACATCAAGACCGCGATCGTGTTCCTCGGCGTCAACCTGGGCGCGCAGACGATGGAAGCGAGCGGCTTCGCCGCCGAGCTGATTCTGACGGGTGCTGCCGCGACGTTCGTCGCGTACTTGTTCTTCTGGCCGATCGTCTACGCGCTCGCGCGGCGTGTGTTCGGCTTCAAGCGCGACGTATCGGCCGTGCTCGCATCGGGCATCTCCGTATGCGGCGCGTCCGCGGCCATCGCGACGGCCGGCGCGATTCGCGCGAAGCCGATCATTCCCGTCACGGTTTCGATGGTCGTCGTAATCTTCGCGATGCTCGAGCTGATCGTGCTCCCGGGCCTCTACACGGCGTTCGCGCCCGATCAGCCGATCGTCAACGGCGCGGCGCTCGGCATGACCGTGAAGACCGACGGCGCGGACGCCGCCGCCGGCGCGCTGCTCGACGAGCTCATGATCGCGCGCAACCTGCAGCTCACGGGCCAGCAGTGGCAGGACGGATGGATCCTGAGCGCCTCGTTGCTGACGAAGATCTGGATCGACGTGTTCATCGGCGTCTGGGCGTTCCTGCTCGCGATCGTCTGGATCAGGAAAGTCGAAAAGCGAGCCGGCGCCGTGCGCGTCGGCGCGATGGAAATTTGGTTTCGCTTCCCGAAGTTCGTGCTCGGCTATTTCCTTGCCTGGCTCGTGTTCTTTGCGATCGCGAGCTCGTCGCCCGCGCTCGCGCCGACGCTCGACCAAGGCACGGCCGTCGTGCAGAGCCCGATGCGCACGATGCTGTTCATGTTGACCTTCGTGGCCATGGGCGCGATGACGGACTTCTCGAAGCTGAAGGGCATGGGCAAGATCGCGCTTCTGTACGGCCTTGCGCTCGTCCTCGTCATCGCGCCGATCGCGTACGCCGTCGCCTATCTATTTCATCGCGGCTTGATGCCGCCGCTGGTCGCGCCTTGAGGTCGCACGAGTCATGAGCAAATACGTCGGCGCAATCGACCAAGGCACCACGAGCAGCCGCTTCATGGTGTTCGACCAGCAAGGGGCCGTGGTCGCGCTCGCGCAGCGCGAGCACGAGCAGATCTACCCGAAGCCGGGCTGGGTCGAGCACGACGCTGCAGTGATCTGGCGCAACACGGAAGCCGTGATCGGCGAAGCTCTCGCGCGCGGCAGAGTGAAACCCGGCGAGCTCGCGGCCGTGGGCATCACTAACCAGCGTGAGACGACGGTGCTCTGGGACCGGAACACGGGCGCGCCGCTCGCGAACGCGCTGGTGTGGCAGGACACGCGGACGGCAGGGCTCGTAGCGGCCTATTCGCGCGACGGCGGCCAGGACCGTTTTCGCGCGCGCACGGGCTTGCCGCTCGCAACCTATTTCAGCGGCCTCAAGCTGAAGTGGCTGCTCGACAACGTGCCCGGGGCGCGTGCGAAGGCGGACGCCGGCGATGCGTTGTTCGGCACGATCGACACGTGGCTGCTCTGGAACCTGACGGGCGGGCCGGCCGGCGGCGTGCACCTGACCGACGTCACGAACGCGAGCCGCACACAGCTCGTCGACCTGGGCACGCTCGACTGGGACGATGAGTTGCTCGCGGCGTTCGACGTGCCGCGCGTGCTTCTGCCGCGCATCGCTCCGTCGAGCGCGAGCTATGGAGCGGCGAAGATCTCCGCGCTGCACGGCGTGCCGATCGCGGGCATCCTCGGCGATCAGCAAGCTGCGCTCGTCGGCCAAACGTGCTTCGAGCCCGGCGAGGCGAAGAACACCTACGGCACGGGCTGCTTCATGCTGATGAACACGGGCCCGCAGCCCGTGCCGTCGACGGCAGGTCTCGTGACGACGGTGGCCTATCAATTCGGCGACGAGCGGCCGTGCTACGCGCTCGAAGGCTCGATCGCCATCGCGGGCGCGCTCGTGCAATGGTTGCGTGACAACCTGGGCCTGATCGCAAAGAGCGCCGACGTCGAAGCGCTTGCGCAGACCGTGCAGGACAACGGCGACGTGTATGTCGTGCCGGCGTTCTCGGGTTTGTTTGCGCCGTACTGGCAAGACACGGCGCGCGGCGTCATCACGGGGCTCACGCGCTACGCGAACCGCGGCCACCTCGCGCGCGCGGCGCTCGAGGCCGTCGCTTATCAGACGCGCGACGTGCTCGAAGCGATGGAGAAGGACTCCGGTATCCCGATCAGGGAGCTGCGCGTCGACGGCGGCATGGTCGCGAACGAGCTCCTGATGCAGTTCCAAGCCGATCAGCTCGGCGTATCCGTCGTGCGGCCGCGCGTCACCGAGACGACGGCGCTCGGCGCGGCGTACGCGGCCGGGCTCGCGGTCGGTTACTGGTCGAGCCGCGCGGAGCTCGTGCGCAACTGGGGCGTCGAACGGCGCTGGCATCCGAAGATGCCGGACCCGGAGCGAAGCAAGCTCTATGCCGCATGGCAGAAGGCGGTACGCCGCTCGTTCGACTGGGTCGACAGACCGGTCTGATTCGTTCGGGAGAATACAAGTGCAAGGGTTCCTCGGTGAGCTCATCGGAACGATGACGCTGATTCTGCTCGGCAACGGCGTCGTCGCGGGCGTGTCGCTGAAGGGCTCGTACGCCGAGAACGGCGGCTGGATGGTCATCACGACGGCGTGGGGATTGGCCGTCATCTGCGCCGTCATCGTCGCGCTCGCCGTCGGCAGCAATGCACATCTGAATCCGGCCGTCACGATCGGTGTCGGCATAGCGACAGGCGAATGGAGCGAAGCTCCGACTTACATCGCCGCGCAGTTCCTCGGCGCGCTGCTGGGCGCGGTTCTCGTCTGGCTGCACTATCTGCCGCATTGGAGCAAAACCGACAACATTACGGCCAAGCGAGCGTGCTTCTGCACGACACCAGCCGTGCGGCATGCGCCCTCGAACGCGCTCAGCGAGATCATCGGCACGTTCGTGCTCGTGTTCGTCGCGGCGGCGATCTCGTCGGACAATCTCTCGCCGACCGGCATGGTGCCCGGCTTCGGGCCGTTCCTCGTCGGGCTGCTGGTCTGGGGCATCGGCTTGTCGCTCGGCGGCACGACGGGCTACGCGATCAACCCGGCACGCGATCTCGGACCGCGCATCGCGTACACGCTCCTGCCGATCGCGGGCAAGGGCAGCTCGGGTTGGGATTACGCCGCGATCCCCGTGCTCGGTCCGATCGTCGGCGCGGTGCTCGCGGGGCTTGCCGTCGTCGCGATCGGGATCTAGCTGCCCGGGTTAGCGCTGGCCACGGGACGGCAGGTCACCGGCCAGCGTGAGCTTGGCGAGCTCATTGGCTTCGGCGAGCTCGGCGAGACGCACCTGCGCGCAGCGATAGAACGCGGCAGGACCGTAGAAGAATCCGACGCTCCCACAGCCGTCCTCGATCACCGCGCGCTCGGCGTCGCTGGCCGGGGAAAGGATCGGTTTTTTCCCGAGCTGCGCGAGATCCGCGATCTGCTCCGTGACGCAGCGCTCGTACGCGGCCTCGCCGCGTAACATCCTGGACCGCGCGCAGGTCTCCTCGATCGCCGCGTTCTCGGGTTCGGTTATCACGCGCGTGTTCGGCGGCCGCTCTGCTGCAAGCCGCTGCAACCGAGACTCCACGCAGCGGTTGTAGCCGGAGACGCCTCCCGCGCCGGAGCAAGCCGTTCGAATGACGGCGCGTTCCTTGGACGTAGCTTCAAACAGACGCGCCTCGGCTGCGCTCGCGCCACGCACGTGCTCGAGCAGCTCCTTTCGCAACGTTTCCGATACTTCGCCACTCGCCGGCCAGCCCTGAGCGCGTTCGAAGGTTTCCACGGCAGCCTTAGTTCGCGCGCCGTAACGCCCGTCGACCGGCCCCGGCGCGTAGCCGAGCGCGCGCAGCAACTCCTGGACGTCCTTGGTTAGCATCGAATAGCCGACCGCGGCGAGCGTATCCTTTTCCGGTGCGGTCAACGCCAATGCTTCCGCGAGGGCCTCGGCGACGATCGAGCTACGTGCTTCGTCGATCTCGCGCCGGGCCTGCGAGAAGTCGGCCTGACGGTAGCGAAAGCGAGCGCAGCGCGCGTTGTAGGCGCCGGCCGCCTCGTTGAAACGTGCGTCGCTCCGCGCCGCGCGCGTGTGCAGGATCTCGATCCGGATGTCTTCCCGCATGCACCAACGCAGCTCGGCCGCCGACAGTAATTGGTTTCGCCCGGCGCTTGGCATCTTGATCTCCAAGGTCGGTCCTTGCGGCGTCAGCTGTGCGAGGAACGACCGCCGCGGAGGATCCGTAGAGTCGAGCAGCACGACCGCGGTTTGCAGTCCGGCCCCAACTAACACGACTCCGACGAACCACCGCAGCAGCGACGGGCGCAGGGTGGCGCCGTGCGGCCTGTGGCGTCCGCCGCCGAATGGATCTTTATCGAGCTCGGCAGCGGCCCGTGAGTGGCCGTCCGAGTCCTGGTGGTCCGCGTCGATCATCTTGGCACGGGCGTCCAACGACCGGGTTGTCGGCAAGACCCTACCAAAACCCCCGCTGCAGGACCGAGCGCGACTCCACAGAACGGGCGGTTCGAGGTGCCGCCGTGTCGGCGCAATGGGCAATCGGCGTACAATTACCGCCATTCAACCTGAGAGGTATGGCGCATGGCCGTCGATTTCAGAGGTCATCCGATGTTCGCGCCGGGCTTCAACAGCCCCACGCGCTTCGAGGCCGATGTCTACGATTGCGAGGTTTGGGGTCAAATCCCGAGCGACATCGAAGGCACGTTTTATCGCGTGCAGTGCGATTTCCAGTATCGGCCGCCGATGAACGAGTGGCCGACGGGTTTCAATGGCGACGGGCACGTCAGCGCGTTCCGCTTCGCGAACGGCTCCGTCGACTTCAAGGCCCGCTACGTGAAGACCGAGCGGCTGATGGCCGAGCGGCGCGCGCGCAAGCGCCTCTGGGGCGTCTACCGCAACCACTTCACGGACGACCCGTCGGTCGCCAACATCGACCGCGGCGCCGCGAACACGCACATCTACTGGCACGGCGGCAAGATGCTCGTGCTCAAAGAGGACGCGCTGCCGTACCACATCGATCCCGTCACGCTCGAGACGCTCGGCCGCTGGGACTTTCACGGCAAGTGGACGGCGACGAGCATGTCGGCGCATCCGAAGATTGACCCCTTGACGGGCGAGATGATCGCGTACAGCTACCAAGCCAAGGGCGATCTCTCCGACGACATCGCGGTCTACACGGTGAACGCGCAGGGCCACATCGTCAAAGAGGTGTGGTTGAAGTCGCCGTATCTCGGAATCATCCACGACATCGCGATCACGCAGAAGCACGTGATCATTCCCGTCATCTCGCGCACGACGAGCCTCGAGCGCTTGCAGAGCGGCGAGCCGATGTGGGAATGGAAGGGCGACCTGCCGACGATGGTCGGCATCCTTCCGCGCGACGGCGAGGCGCGCGACGTGCGCTGGTTCAAGGGGCCGTCGCGGAACACGCTGCACTTCCTGAACGCCAGTGACTCCGGGAACAAAGTCACGATGGAGCTGCCCGTCTCGGACGAGGAGCGTTCGCCGTCGCACATCAAGCGCTGGACGTTCGACATGAACTCGAAGAACGACGCGTTCGGCGAGGAGGTCGTCTCGCGCACGAATGGCGTGCTCGCACGCATGGACGATCGCTATTTGTCGCTGCCGTATCGCTACGGATACGTCGGCCACAATGATCCCGAGCGGCCGTACGACACGGCCGCGGGTGGCAACCGTGCCGGCCGCGTCACGAACTGCTACAGACGGTTCGATCTGGCGAATCTCACGGCGCCCGAAAGCACGTTCTTCGTCGGCAACGTGCAGAGCCTCCAGGAGTGCGGTTTCGTGCCGCGCAAGGGCAGCACGGCCGAAGGCGACGGTTACGTCGTGGGCGTCGCGAGCAACTACGCGGAGATGGCGAGCGAGCTGCACATCGTCGACGCGCAGCGCATGGAAGAGGGCGCCGTCGCAGTCGTGAAGCTTCCGTTCCGCCTGCGCGGCGGCACGCACGTCAACTGGTTCAGCGCCGACGACCTGATGGCGCAGAAGGCGGAAACGGTATGAGCAATACGACGCTCGATCGACGCGAGTTCATCGCAAGCGCCGGCGCGCTGGCCGCGTCCGCCTGCTTGCCCATCGCGCTGATGGCAGTCGAGCCCGCCGTCGGCGACGCGACGCCGCGCGCGACGCTGGCCGATTGGCACGTCGACGACATGTGGGGCGTGTACCCCCGGCCGTCGGAGCCGATTGGCTACGGGCGGCCGCACGGCGACGGCGAGCTTGTCGCGGCCGCGCATCCCGCCGATCGGCACTTCCTCGCCTAGTCGCGCCCAAGATCCGCGACGAAGACCGACGCGGCCCTCTTGCCGTCGCGCGTCGGACGCGTCGCGCCGAGCGGCACGAATATTGCTGCACCTCGGACAGGAAAGCGGCGAGCCGCGAAGGAGGACGCGATGGCGAACGTGGAGAATCGAAGCACGTCTTCGGATCGAGTCGCGTCCATCGCGGGACTCTGGGGTGTCCGCTATCAAGTCAAGGACGTCAAACGGTCCGCGACGTTCTATCGCGACCAGCTCGGCTTCAACTTGGACAAGGAGCACTTGCCGGCGTTTGCTCAGGTCTCGACGAGCGGCCTCAAGCTCATTCTGAGCGGTCCCGGCGCGTCGGGCTCGCGCGAGATGCCCGACGGCCGACAACAAGAGCCGGGGGGCTGGAATCGAGTCGTGCTGCGGGTCAAGGATCTGCCCGCCACAGTCATGGCGATGAAAAAAGCCGGGGCTCGCTTCCGCAACGAAATGGAAGTCGGTCCGGGCGGTAAGCAGGTGCAGATCGAAGATCCCGACGGCAATCCGATCGAATTGTTCGAGCCGGCCGAGTAGTCACAGTCCGGTTGACGTCTCCGGTACGCACGAGTTAGCCCGTCCGGCGTTCCAGTCGTGCGTCGCCGTAGCCCATCGCTCTCATCGCGGCGGCGTTGTCAGCCTGCGCCCAGAACAGATCATGCAGCTCGTCCGGCATCTCGTCGCGGTGCGCCCCCACGACTCCTCGCCGAAAGAACGCACGATCGACGTCGCGAAGATCTTCGAAGCGAGGGATAACCGCATCGCGTTTCGCGACTAGAGCAGGCACAAGTGCCGATACTGCGTGTTCGACGGCCGTTATCGGATTGATGATGAGCTGCTCGTACTTCAGCCAGACGACGGAAGCGCTCGTGTCGCGGAGCCAGCTCAACACATTTCCTCCCCAAGTGCCGGAGCTTGGCTCACCGTCGACATACGGCCGCGTGATCTCCTCGCGCAGCAATGATTCGAACGATGGTGCGCCCGAGCCAATCGCCAGCGAAGCACGAAGCCTTGCATGAGAAACGACGGCGTCGCGTCCATCGCGGACGAGGCAGATGGCCGGGTAGCCGTCGCCCTTGCAGCGCTTGTGCGTCTTCAAGAAAAAAAGCTCGGACGAGGAAGCCATCGACGCACGATCGCTCGGCTTGCGCCGATAACCGACGAGCTCGGGGCCCACGCGTTGTGCGACCGGGTCGTCGTCGTTATAGACGCTATACGTCGGAACGCCGTACACCGCGTGCAGGACGGCACGCAGGAACGTATTGCCGGAACGCGGGTACGAGGCAAGCCAGACGATCACTGTACCGCCTAGTCGACGCGAGTCATCGCGCAGCGAGCGGCGCTCAAATGATGATCGCCCCCGACTGAATTCTGCGGCGGATAAAAGCGTGCAGCACCACTGTTTGGAGCGCAGAAAAGGTATTGGACGTCGCCCAATAGATCGCCAACGCCGACGAGAACTGCAGCGCCGCCACGATTGCGATGACGCTCGGAACGATGATCATGAAGAGCCGGACCTGCTCGGGCAGATCGGGGTTGACGGCCATCATGAGCGCCGTCGTGAGTCCCGCGATAAGCGCGAGCGCGACGTCGGGCCGCAGCAGGTTCGGTACCCAGAGAAATTTTACGCCGTCGCCTGCATCGCGCAGTGCCTGGAACATTCCGAGAAAGACCGGCAGCTGCGCCAGCGCGCCGAGCAAGCCCTTGCCGTCGAGCATCGTGAGACCGTGCGCTCGATAGAGCTCCTGCATCTTTTGCAAGTAGACGTCGGGTTTGTCGCGGAAATTGTCCTGCAGGGCGCGCAGCTCGGGCTGCAGCTTCGTCATTTTCTTCTGCCGAATGCAGGCACGATAGGCGATCGGCCACGCGAGCGGCAGCAGGACGGCTCGCAGCAGCACGGTGGCGACAACGATGGCGATCGCGAGCCCGAGCCCCGCGTCGGCCGCGAGCGCGGCGATCACGCTGCCGATCGAATCGAGCCACATCGTCCAAATGTCCATCGATCTCTCCCGTTACGAAGTCTGAGCCAACAACGGCGTGTATTGCTGCCTGTGCTGCCACAGTAGGTACGAGTTGATGAGCAGCATGATGTTGCCGAGCACGGCCCCGGCCGTCAGCAAGCCGCCATCGAGGATGGCGTGGAACGCGACGACGTTGACGGTGATCGGCAGGATCAGCAGCGCGGCGAGCGCCGTTCGCCGCGTCCATAGCAACACGAGCGCGATGACGTGCACCACCGCCATGATGATCGAGATGTAGCGGATCTCCCCTAGCGTCACGATGAACTGAAACGCTTCAGGCGTGTTGTACAAGTCTTGCGTCACCGGCGGCATCAGTGGGGTCAGGCCGAGGATCGGCAACACCAGTATGAGACTCAGGACGACCTTCAGAGCGATGTCGATGGCTTTACGCATGGCGGAAGAGTCTGCGCCGGTGCAGCGTGCCAGGTAAACTGCTTCACGAAGAATTTACGAATCTCGGATCCAAAATGAGCCACGCGAGCGGCCGACACTTTCTCCAAATCCCAGGTCCGACGAACGTGCCCGACCGCGTGCTGCGCGCGATGGCCGCGCCGACGATCGACCATCGCGGTCCCGAGTTCGGAGCGCTCGGCCGCGAAGTGCTCACCGAGCTGAAGCCGATCTTCAAGACGCGCAACCCCGTGATCATCTATCCGGCCTCGGGCACGGGCGCGTGGGAAGCCGCGCTCGTGAACACGTTGTCGCCCGGCGACCAGGTGCTCATGAGCGAGACGGGGTGGTTCGCGTCGCTGTGGCGCGAGATGGCGCTTAAGCTCGGGCTCAAACCCGAGCTTATCCCGACCGATTGGCGCCACGGCGCCGATCCCGCGGCGATCGAGAACCGGCTCGAGCAAGATCGCGCGCACGCGATCAAGGCGGTTTGTGTCGTGCACAACGAGACTTCGACGGGCGTCGTGAGCCGCATCGGCGAGGTGCGCCGCGCGATCGATCGTGCGCGCCATCCGGCGTTGCTGCTCGTCGACACGATCTCGTCGCTGGCGTCCATCGACTTTCGCATGGACGAGTGGGGCGTCGACGTCACGGTCGCAGGCTCTCAGAAGGGACTCATGCTGCCGCCAGGCTTGTCGTTCAACGCGATCTCGACACGAGCTCTCGCCGCGAGCAAGTCGGCGAAGCTGCCGAAGGCGTTCTGGGGCTGGGACGAGATGCTCCAGCACAACAAGAACGGTTACTTCCCGTACACGCCGGCGACGAACTTGCTCTATGGCCTTCGCGAAGCGCTGAAGATGCTGAACGAGGAGGGACTCGAGAACGTGTTCGCGCGGCACACGCGTCACGGGGAGGCGACGCGGCGCGCCGTGCTCGCATGGGGGCTCGGCGTGCTGTGCGCGGACCCTGCCGAATACAGCGGCTCGCTGACGGCCGTCGTCATGCCCGAAGGGCACAGCGCGGACCGCCTGCGCAAGACAATCCTCGAAGCGTTCGACATGTCGCTCGGAACCGGCTTGGGCCGCCTCGCCGACAAGGTATTCCGCATCGGCCATCTTGGCCACTTCAACGATCTCACGCTTGCGGGCACGCTGAGCGGCGTAGAGATGGGCCTGGCGCTCGCGGGCGTCCCGCACTCGCGCGGCGGCGTCCAGACCGCGCTTGATTTTCTGGCCGCCGGACCCGCGAGCGACGCCTAGAAGAGCTCGGTCTGCCGCCGGTCGCCGATCGCGCTCTCGAAGTCGAGCCCCAGCGTCTCGAGCACGGGCTCAGCGACAGGGCGGACTTGCTTCGCGACGTAGTGCTCGCGGTCGAGCGGGTGCTGGCGATTGTCGATGGGTTCCGCGCCGGCCGTCGTTATCACGTAGCTGACGAGGCGGCCCTGCGGCTGCGTCGATTTGCGCGCCGCGGCGACGTGCGGCGGCGTGGCGGCCGTGTAGTCGTCGGCCGACTTGCGCAGGTTCTTGCGGTAGACGAGCGCGTCGTCGAGCGCGCCGCTCCTGACCTGCCGCACGATGTCCGCGAGGTAGGCGTCGACGGGCTCGTTCGCGAACAGCCGCCGATAGAGCTCTCGTTGGACTTGCTTCGCGAGCGCCGTCCAATCGCGCCGCACGACCTCCATGCCGACGAACTCGACGTCGCTGCTGCCGTGCGCGAGTCCCGCGTAGCGCTTGCTCGCGCCGCGCGCGCTGCCGCGCGCATGCGGCAGAAACAACTTGACGTAGAGCTTCTCGAACTCGAGCTCGAGCTTGCTCTCCACGCGCCAGCGCTCGCCGATCTCACGCTCGAGCTCGGAATTTAGCGACGCGGCGAGCTCGCGCGCTTCAGCCACCGCAGCGGCGGGATCGTCGCGTCCCGAATGCACGAACAGGCTGTCCGTGTCGCCGTAGAGGACTCTGAAGCCCACGGCCCTCGAACCAGCGCTTCGACTTGAGCAGCATCTCCCGGCCGAGGCCCGTGATCGAGTTCGCGAGCGCCGGATTGGAAAAGCGGCAGGCCGGTGTGCCTAGCACGCCGTAGAACGAGTTCATCAGGATCTTGATCGCTTGCGACGCCACGGCGTCGCCAGCACGCTTCGCCGCCTCGCGGCGCGGGAAGAGCTCGTCGAGCATCCGCGGCAAGATTGCCGGCTCGCGGCGAAACGCGCCGCCCGGCGTCTCGATGAGGTCTTCGCTTGCCTGGGGCGCCGCGACGTAGGCGAGCGGATCGATGTTGAACGTGCGAATGATGCTGGGATACAGGCTCTTGAAGTCGAACACCCAGACGTTCTCGTGAAGCCCCGTGACGGGCTCGAGCACGTGGCCACCTTGCTGAGCGGCGTGCACGCGCGAATCGTCGGACCGCACGGTCGGCGCTACGATCTTGAGGCGCTCGAGCTCGGACAGATATAGAAAGTCGAACGACGCGATGCTCGCCGCGACGCGATCGGGCGTCATGCCGGTCAGCGCGCTGCGCGCCAACGCGAGCGGCACGAGGTTCAGCTTCGCGACGATCTCGTAGGCCAGCCGCGCGTCGGTACGCGCGTAGAGCGCGAACGCCGGCAGATCGTGTGCGTAGTTGCGCTGGATCTCTTCGATTCGATCGTGCACGTGGCCGGCAACGGCCTTGCCTTCGCCGAGCACTTCGCGCGCGACGGCATCGAGCGAGTAGTCGTCCATGCGCACGAACGCACCGCGCAGCAGGTCGATGCCGTCGAGCACGAGCCGCCCCGGCACGTTCGCTTGTCCGCTGCCGAAATAGCCTATGGCCTTGCGCAGCTTCATCGCGCCCGAGTCGCGGCCGAGCTCGAACGGATGGCGGACGCGCGCCGCGATCCGCTGCAGCGCCGTCAAGTCGAAGTCGATCGTGTTCCAGCCCGTCAGCACGTCGGGGTCGAACGCACGGACACGCCCGCAGAAGAGATCGAGCGCCGTCTTCTCGTCGGCGCAGCGCACGGCACGCTCCGGCATTGGACGCTTCGCGGGGTCGACGATCAGCACTTCGTCGAGCCCGTGCGCGTAGAGAGAGATCGCCAGCAGCTTGCGCCCCGAAGGGTCCGTCTCGATGTCGAACGAAAGCACGCGCGGCTCGATGTCGACGCGCGCGGGCTTCAGCGCGGGATTCTCGAAGTGCCACGCGATGCGCTCGCCCGGAGTCGCAGCGCCCACGATCTCGCAGCCGCCCTTGATGCCGCGTTCGATGAGGTAGCGCGACGCGAACCGAACGTCGGCCTCGAACGTATCGATGCCGGCGGCGTGCAGCCGGTCGCGCAGCGGCGGCACGTCGGACGGCGCGGCGACCTCGATGCGCGCGACGGGCGAGCCGTCGAACGTCTTCCGATCGGTCGGCGCCGGCGCGGGTGCGCCGATGCGCGCCGCGGCGTCGGCGTCCGTCGAGCGGATATAGAAGCAGGGGCGACGCCGGTCATCGCGCACACGAAACGTGCTGCCGTCCTCGAGCCGGCCATAGAGATACACGACGGGCACCCGCACCTCGTCGGGTCCCGTCACTCGATACGTCGCTTGCAGGATGAAGCCGCGTGTCGTCTTCGCCACACTCGTAGTTTGCACCCAGGTCTTCGCCCTTCTGCCGTCGTCGCGCCAGCACCCGTTCGCTGCGGAAAACTGAAGCTCCGAGCGGGCCCAGAAGGGTTCCCGCCGCGGCCGCGGGCTACACGGACGCCGCGTTGTTCCTGGTCGAGCGCGGCGCGAATCTCGCGGCCACGGACTTGGACGGCGTTACGCCCGTCGATGCGGCCAACGGCAAGCTGCGCGGCGGGCGCCGCGGCGGGGGCGCCGCGTATCCGGCCACGGCCGAGGCGCTGCTAAGTCGCCTGACGGGGACCGCTGCGCGCTGAGCGAGCATCTCTAGAAGGCTCAAGTATGCCGCTGTTTCCGCAGCGACGAGGCGGCCGGTTGGTAAACTAGGGGCCCTGTGAAAACCAGACTACTCGTAGCTGCCTCGCTGGCAGGCCCGATTGCGGCCGGCTGCGGCCTCGTCGGCAATGACGGCGAGCGCCAGGCGGCCGTCGTCGACGGCTATTGCCTCGACTGCCACAACGCCGCCGAGCAGGTCGGCGACTTGAACCTGGAGGCGCGCTCCGTCGATGAAGTGGCGGCCGATGCCGAGACCTGGGAAAAGGTCATCCGCAAGCTTCGTGCGGGACTGATGCCGCCCGCCGATGGTGGCCCGACGCTGGACCGCGAGGCACGCAACGAGCTCGTGGCCTTCTTGGAGAGCGAGATCGATCGGAATGCCGAGCCGTACCTCCCGGCTCCGGGTCTGCACCGGCTGAACCGCACCGAATACACGAACGCGATCCGCGATCTGCTCGCGCTGAATATCGACGCGACGAGTTTCCTGCCGCCCGACGACTCGAGCCACGGCTTCGACAACATGGCCGGCACGCTGACGACGTCGCCGGCGCTGATGGAGGCGTACTTGTCGGCGGCCGGCAAGATCAGCCGTTTGGCGATCGGCACCGAGACCGCTCCGACGCTGGCCGCGTTCGACGCGCCGCACGACACCTCGCAGAACGGCTACATCGAAGGCCTGCCGTTCGGCACGCGCGGCGGCATGCTGATCGAGCACGAGTTCCCGGCCGACGGCAACTACACGTTCACCGTCAAAGGCATGACAGGCTACTTCACGGCTGTGCTCGGCAACGTCCGCGGCGAGCAGCTCGAGGTCACGGTCGACGGCGCGCGCGTGTACCTCTTCGATTGGGACAAGGAGATCGGCCCCAACGAAGGCAACGGCGGCCGCACGCCGGAGATTCCGATCAAGGCCGGCTTCCACAAAGTGGGTGTCACGTTCATCGCCACGAGCGACCTGCCCGATACCGGCCTGAACCGGTCGTTCGTTCGCACGATGAACTCGCCGGGCTCGATCTCGGGTTACACGTTCTACCCGCACGTCGGCCAGGTCTTCATCGAAGGGCCGTTCAGCGGCGTCGTCGCCACGGGCACGCAGAGCCGCGATAAAATTTTCGAGTGCTACCCCGCGGAGAGCAGCGAGGAAGCCGAATGCGCGCGCACGATCGTCTCGTCGCTGGCGGGCAAAGCCTTCCGCCGCCCTACCGCCGAGGCCGACGTCGAAGAGATGATGGCGTTCTTCGAAGCCGGACGTGAGGAAGGCGGCAGCTTCGACTACGGCATCGAGGCGGCGCTGCAGCGCATCCTCGCGGATCCGGAGTTCATCTACCGGCGCGAGCTCGAGCCCACCGGCGCCGAGCCCGGCTCGCCGTACGCGATCAGCGATCTCGAGCTCGCCTCGCGCCTCTCATTCTTCCTCTGGAGCAGCATCCCAGACGAGGAGCTCGTCGAGCTCGCGGCGCAAGGCCGCCTGCGCGATGAGGACGTTCTCGAGCAGCAAGTCGAGCGCATGATCGCGGACCCGCGCTCGGAGGCGTTCATCGAGAATTTCACGGGGCAATGGCTCGGCGTTCGCGGCATGCAGGCGAGCGAGCCCGTCGTGGACCTGTTCCCGGACTTCGATAGCACGCTTCGCCAAGCGTTCCGGCGTGAGATCGAGCTCTTCTTCGGCAGCGTCATTCACGAGAATCGCAGCATCCTCGACTTGCTGACGGCCGATTACACCTTCGTCAACGAGCGGCTCGCGAAGCACTACGGCATTCCCGACGTGTACGGAGCGCAGTTCCGCCGCGTCACGCTGGGACCGGAGCTCGACATGCGGCGCGGCCTGCTCGGCAAAGGCGCGCTGCTGACGATCACGTCGGACGCGGCCCGCTCGTCGCCGGTCAAGCGCGGCAAGTGGTTCCTGGAAACGTTCCTCGACATCAGCCCGCCCGATCCGCCGCCCGGCGTCGAAACGGATCTGAAGCCCGTCGAGGGCGAGGCGCCGAAAACGTTGCGCGCGCGGCTCGAGGCGCATCGCGCCAACCCGAGCTGCGCCGGCTGCCATCAGAGCTTCGAGCCGATGGGGCTGGCCATGGAGAACTTCGACGCCGTCGGCGCGTGGCGAACTGTGGATGCCGGCCAACCGATCGATCCCACGGGCGTCACGAACGACGGCACGCCTCTGACGGGTCTCGCGAGCCTGCGCGAGTTCGCGCTCGCGAATGGCGCTGTGTTCGCCCAATCCGTGACGGAGAGATTGCTGACGTATGCCCTCGGCCGCGGGTTGGAATACGAGGACATGCCGCTGGTCCGGTCGATCACGCAAGAAGCGGCCGAGGACGACTATCGGTTCTCGTCGTTGCTGATGGGCGTGATTCAAAGCCCCGCCTTCACGATGAACGTGAAGACCGCGGCGAATGTGGAGTAAAGCGATGTTCATCACGAAGAAGCACATTTCGCGACGGACGCTGCTCCGAGGCGCAGGCGTAGCGCTCGGTCTCCCGTTGCTCGATTCCATGTTTCCGGCCGCTACTGCGCTCGCTCAAGCGGCCGCGGCTCCGCCGCGCCGGTTCTTTGCAGGCTTCGTCCCGCATGGCGCAGCGCCAGGCTACTGGGTTCCCGAGAAAGAAGGTGCGTTGCCCGCGAAGCTGCCGTTCGTCTGGGAGCCGCTGGCGCCGTACCGCGAGCACCTCACGATCCTGACAGGGCTGCACGCGACTTCGTCCGAGCCGCCTCCGGGCGAAACGGGCGCCGACCATTGGGTCGCCGCGGCGTTCCTCTGTGCCGACAAGCCGAAGAAAACGGCGGGCGCCGATGTGCGAGCCGGCCAGACCATCGACCAGATCATCGCGCAGAAGATCGGCGGCGGGACGCTGCTGCCCTCCGTGGAGATGTCCGTCGAGGATCCCGGCTCGGGCTCGAGCAACTGCGGCGAAGGCTACAGCTGCGTCTACACGAACACGATTGCGTGGGCGTCGCCGACGACGCCGTTGCCGATGGAGCTGAACCCCCAGGTCGTGTTCGAGCGCATGTTCGGTAGCGGCAGCACGCCCGAGCAGCGCGTCGCGCGCCGCGAGCGCAACCAGAGCATCCTCGACTCCATCAATGGCAAGATCGTGAGCTTGCGCGGAGAGATCAGTGTTCCGGACCGGTCGCGGCTCGACAGCTTCACGGAGAACGTCCGGGAGATCGAGCGTCGCCTTACGATCGCCGCCAACGCCACGACGGCGGCGCCCGAAGATTTCGCCGTTCCCCCCGGCATCCCGCAGTCGTTCGACGAGCACATCAAGCTGATGTTCGATCTGCTGGCTCTCGCGTACCAGGCCGATCTCACGCGCGTGGGCACGTTGCTCTTTGCGCGCGATCTCACGGGGCGCCGCTACCCGGAAAGCGAAGCTCCTGATTCAGGCTTCCATGGTGTATCGCATCACGGCGAGGACCCGGCGCTGATCGGCACGCTGTCGAAGATCAACCAATACCACGTGAAGACGCTGGCGCACTTCGTCGACAAGCTCGCCAAGACCGAGGACGGCGACGGCACGCTGCTCGACCACTCGCTGCTCCTGTACGGCAGCAACATGGGCAATCCGAACCAGCATCTGCACTACGACGTGCCGCACGTGCTCATCGGCGGCAACCATGGAGCGCTGCAAGGCGGGCGGCATCTCGCGTATCCAACGAAAACCGTGTCCACGGGTAATTTGTTGCTGAGCCTGCTCGATCAGTTCGATATTCATCGCGACAGCATAGGCGACAGCACTGGACCTCTGACGAATCTATGAGCCGAATGCCAGTGAATTTCTGCGCAGCCGCGCTAACTCTGATGCTGGGCTACGCGAGCGCTGCGCTCGCGCAGACGGAGGTCGCGGACGCCGCGATGCGACGCGATGCCGCGGAGGTGCGCCGCCTCGTGCAGAGCGGTGCCGACGTGAAGGCGGTGCAGGCCGACGGCGCTACGGCGCTGCACTGGGCCGTCTATCACGGCGACGTGAGCTCGGCGTCGCTGCTGCTTCAAGCCGGCGCCGACGTTGCCGCGGCGAACCGCAACGGCTCGACGCCGCTGTGGCTCGCAGCGAGCCAGGGCGACGCGCCGATGATCGAGGCGCTGCTGAAGAGCGGCGCGGACGCCAACGAGCAGCTCCCGCTCGGCCGCAGGCCTCTGATGCTGGCCGCACGCTCCGGGCGCGTCGACGCGGTCCGCGCGCTGCTCGAGGGCGGCGCCGACGTAAACGCGAAGGAAGACGCTCGCGGGACGAACGCTTTGATGCAAGCCGCCGACCAAGGCCATGCCGACGTCATCTCTGTGCTGATCGAGAAGGGCGCCGATGTCGCTGCGGCGTCCAAGCCGGTCTTGCGCGACGGGCGCACGGCCGCGCTCGGCAAGTCAGGCGATCCGCGCAACGCCGTGCGACAGCAGGTGATCGCCATTATTTGCGATCAGGAAACTCCCGATCTCAGCAGGCTCAACGAGCTCGTCGCCGAAACGACCGAGGATGCCGTGCTCGCGGAAGCTGGCGAGGTGCCGTCGGTGCGCGACGGCGACCCTTGCAACATCCAACGAGATGACTTGGGATTTGTTTTTACGAGCGGCAGACCCAATCGGCAGGCGAGGGAGCCCGACGGCGGTGAGCTCACGCCGCTGATCTATGCGGCCCGCGCCGGCAGCGTCGACGCCGCGCGCGTGCTGCTCGAAGCCGGCGCCGACGTGAACCAAGTGACGCGCTATCGCTGGAGCCCGCTGCTGGCGGCCACGCAGAACCGTAATTACCAGATGGGGAAGTTCCTGATCGAGCACGGCGCCGACGTCAACATCGCCAACAAGGGCGGTTGGACGCCCTTGTACCTCGCGACCGACAACCGCAACCTCGAGGGCGGCGACTACCCGACGCGCGCGCCCGATATGGACGATCTCGAGTACATCAAGCTGCTGCTCGATGCGGGCGCCGATCCGAACGCGCAGCTGCTCGAGAGCACGGAGACGCGCACCGTGTTCACGAATCAGTGGCTCGACGAAGAGGGAGCGACCGCTTTCCTGCGCGCCTCGCAGTCCGGTGACGTCGAGTTGATGCGTCTGCTGCTCGAGCGCGGCGCCGATCCGAAGATCTACACGAAGCTCGGTGTGACGCCGCTCGCCGCGGCCGCCGGTATCGGCTGGGTCGAGGGCGTCACGAGCGAGCGTTCGCCCGAGCAGACGGTCGACGCCGTCAAAATGTTGCTGGAGCTCGGGATTGACCCCAACTACCAGGCCGAGACAGGGCGGACGGCCCTGCATGGCGCCGCGCACAAGGGAGCCACAGAGGTCGTGCGCGTTCTCGTTGCAGCGGGTGCCCGGACGGACATCCGCGACTTCGGTAATACCGACAACCGTGGCAGCGCCGAGCTGGCTGCCCACACCTGGCTGCCGATCGACTACGCCGACGGGCTCGTTCGCGTCGGTGTCCAATCCGCGATTGCCCATCCCGAAACGGCGAAGGTCCTCCGCGAGCTGATGAAAGAAGCGGGTGTCGAGGCCCCTCCCGAGGGGCGCACGCTGGAATCGATCTGCATCGTCGACGTGTGCTCGCCGGACTACAATCCGATCGACTACAACTGAGCAACAGTTGGCGGCGATTGCGCGCCTGGAGCAAACTCGGTCTCATCCGCTCGCGCTCGGGAGGTCTTGCCATGACCATGACGCGCCGCCTGCGCTTCAGCGTTCTCGCCACACTAGCTGCTGAGCTCCTGTTGCTAGCGGGCGCCGAGCTCGGCGCCCACGCGCAGCAAGCAGAAAGCGCGGCGCTCGACGCCGCGATCGCGGGTGCGCATCGCAGCGCCGCGAACAAAGCGCGCGACCGCTATCGGCATCCCAAGGAGACGCTCGAGTTCTTCGGGTTGCGGCCCGAGATGACCGTCGTCGAGATCTGGCCGGGCGGCGGTTGGTACACGGACATTCTGGCGCCCGTGCTGCGCGACCGCGGTAAGCTCTACGCCGCTCTCTACGGCGAGAGCCCGCCGTTTCCCTACCAGTCGCGCGAGATGGAATCGTTCCGCGCGAAGCTCGCGAGCGCGCCTGCGGTCTACGGCCCCGTGACGATCACGGCGCTCGGGTTCCCGGATGAGCTCACGATCGCGCCGGCGGGCTCCGCCGATCTCGTCGTGACGTTTCGCAACGTTCACAACTGGGTCGCGCCGGGCTACGGTCCGCCGAACGCTGCGGAGCTCGCGTTCCAGGCGTTCTTCGTTGCGTTGAAGCCCGGCGGCGTGCTCGGCGTCGTCGATCATCGCTGGCCGGACCCCGCCACCGAGGATCCGCAGTCGCGCAACGGCTATGTCTCGGAACAGCGCGTCATCGAGCTCGCCGAGGCGGCGGGCTTCGAGCTCGCGGGCCGTTCCGACATCAATCGGAATCCGCTCGACACGCATGACCACCCCGAAGGGGTTTGGACGCTGCCGCCGGATCTCGCGCTCGGTGACCGCGATCGCGACAAGTATCTAGCGATCGGCGAGTCGGATCGGCTTACGTTGAAGTTCGTGAAGCCCGACTGACCGGCGTAGGCAAGCTGCAGGGCCTCTGGCAGACTCGAAATCCACGTCGTAGGGGACACCGATGGTTCATCGCCACGCCTCCCGAATTCGCGCGGCACTGCTGGTCGCGGCCGCAGGCGTTGCAGCGACCGCTGCCGCGCAATCGGACGATGCGCTCGACGCGCGGCTCGATGCGCTCGAGGCGCAAGTCGTCGCGGCCGAGGACGTCGCGGCCATCAAGCGCCTGCAACGGCAATACGGCTACTACGTCGACAAAGGCATGTGGGAGGACGTCGCGGACCTCTACGCCGGGAATGCCGTCGCGAATTATCCGGCCGGCACGTACATCGGCCACGACAGCATCCGCAAGCACCTGTACATGAACGTCGGCGGCGGCCAGGTCGGCGAGAACGGCCTAGTCGACAACCGCATCTACAACCACCTGAACATCCAGCCCGTCGTGCATCTCGAGCCGGGTGGTCGCACGGCGAAGGGCCGCTGGCGCGCGTTCGCGATGTTCGGCACGTTCGGCGGCGGCGCGACGTGGGCCGAAGGCGTCTACGAGATGACGTACACGAAGGTCGGCGATGCGTGGAAGATTGAGACGCTCGACTATCACTCGGGCTTCGGCGCGCCATACTCGACGGGCTGGGTGCCGCCCGAGCCCGCGGCTGCCGGCGCGCCTCCGCGCGGCGCGCGCAATCTACCGCATCCCGCGGACCGCCCGCGCAACGAAGCGTGCGGCGGCTTCCCGGCTGCCTGCGTCGGCCCGTTCCACTACACGAACCCCGGAGTCACGGACGCGGGCCACGTCTGGACGACCGTGACGTTGCCTGCCGCGAGCGGCCGCCGCCCCGCCGCCCGCGATCGCGCCGAGGACCTCGCCGCGCGCGCGCAGCGTCTCGCGGACGAGCAGGACGTCGAGAACCTGCAAAAGATCTACGGCTACTACTACGACCGGCGCATGTGGGACGAGGTTGCCGATCTCTTCGCCGACGGCGGCACGATCGAGATGGCTCAGCGCGGCGTTTACGTCGGCAAGCCCCGCGTGCGCGAGTTTCTGAATCTGCTCGGCCCCGTCGGCTTGAAAGACGGCGAGCTCAACGACCATGTTCAGCTCCAGGTCGTCGTGCACGTCGCGGCGGATGGCCGCAGCGCTAAGGTCCGCAGCCGCGAGCTGAACATGATCGGCGTGTTCGAGAGCCACGGCGAATGGAGCGAGGGCATCTACGAGAACACGTTCGTCAAGGACAACGGTGTCTGGAAGATTCAGGACCTGCGCTTCTTCCCCACCTTCATCTCCGACTACGACAAAGGTTGGGCCGCCGACGCGAAGCCGGCCCCCGCGGCGAGCACGGAGCTGCCGCCCGACCGTCCGCCGACGAGCGTCTACGCGATTTATCCGAAAGCGCACATCCCGCCGTTTCATTACGACAATCCTGCGAGCGGCGCGGAGCCGCGCTATCCGCAAGCGCGCGGCCGGCCGAGCGATGCCGCGATCGCGGCCGTGCGCGCGCCCGTCGGCGTGCCGCGCGTAGCGCGCGGGCGCAAGGAGCAGCAGGAACCCGAGGCGCTCGTCGCGCTCGCCGAGCAGCAAGTCGCGCGCGCCAAGGATTTCCACGAGATCGACAACTTGACGAGCGCGTACGGCTACTACCTCGACAAGAACCTCTGGAACGACCTCGCGGACCTATTTGCCGCGAACGGGTCGATCGAGCTCGCGCAGCGCGGCGCCTACATCGGCCGCGAACGTGTGCGCGCCTTCCTGTTCAACGTGTTCGGCAAGGAGGGGCCGAGCGAGAACCGGCTCGGTAACCACCTCCAGTATCAAGCCGTGATCCATGTCGCGCCCGGCGGCGAGTCGGCGAAGGTTCGCTCGCGCATGATGCAGCAGCTGAACTTTGGCCCGCGCGCTTCGATGGGCGCGTCGCTGTATGAGAACGAGTTCGTCAAGGAGCACGGCGTCTGGAAGTTCAGCATCGATCACACGTTCAACACCTGGACGGCCGGCTACGACGGCGGCTGGGTGCGCAGCCCGGGACGTACCGTCCCAGGCCCGAGCCGGACCTTTCCGCCCGATACGCCGCCGACGTTCACGTTCCAGATGTTCCCGACGGTCTACGAGATCCCGTTCCACTATCCTCATCCCGTGACGGGCCGCGCGACCAGCACGCGCTTGCCGAATCCGGTAGCAACGAGCAGCACAGAAATGACACCGAGAGATCTCGGCATGCCGCCCGAGGTCGCAGCCGAGCTGCGCTCGATCGGCGCACGCATCGAAACGCAGCGAACGGCCGAGCTCTACGCGCCGCTACACCCCAAGGAGCCGTACGCATGGCTCGCGGTCACGCGCGATCTGAAGTACGGCCCGCACGAGCGCAACGCGCTCGACGTGTTCACGACGCAAGACGCGGGTGCCGGTAAGCCGGTCGTGGTGTTCGTGCACGGCGGCGGCTTTGCACGTGGCGCCAAGCGCACCGAGGGCTCGCCGTTCTACGACAACATTGGCTTGTGGGCCGTCGGCGCCGATTTCGTCGGCGTCACGCTGAATTACCGGCTGGCGCCAGAGAGCGTGTGGCCGTCCGGCATCGTGGATCTAACGGCGGCCGTCGCCTGGCTCAAAGCCAACGCCGCACGCTTCGGCGGTGACCCCAGCAAGATCGTGCTGTGGGGCCATTCCGCCGGCGCAGCGCACGTCGCGGATTACGTCGCGAGCGCCGCCAAGCGCAACGCCGATGCCGGCGTCGCGGGCGCGGTGCTGACGTCGGGATTTTACGATCTCGGCACGGAAGTCTCGGTGTGGAAGATCTATTACGGCGAGGACGTCGCGACGTACGCCGAGCGCTCCTCGCTGCCGGGCCTCGCCGCGACGAACGTGCCGCTTTTCGTCAACGACGCCGCGCTCGACCCCGACATGTTCCAGCAGGAGACAGCCAAGCTCGTCGCGGCGCGCGCCGGCAAGCCCCTCGATCACGTTCGCCTCGCGGGCCATTCGCACATCTCCGAGACCTATGCCGTCGGCACCGGCGATCGCTCGCTATCGGGTCCCGTGCTCGAGTTCGTACGCCGCGTGAGCAGCCGTTAGGCCAAAAAAAAGAGGCACGACCTTACGGTCGTGCCTCCTTGTCGAGGCTTGAAACGAGCCCGGCTAGAGCCCGAAGCTCTTGCGGAACGACATCGTCCACATTTGCGGCGGCCCGATCTGCGCGGCTTGATAGCCGATCGTGGTGAACACACCGTCCGTGATGTTCTGGTAGTACACCTCGTCCGTGAGGTTCGCGACGTCGAGCGCCGTTTCCCAATCGCCGCTGCCGGCGCGCCAGGTCAATCTCAAGTGGGAAAGCGTGTACGAGTCGATCCACGCGGTCTGCCGGTCGTTCACCGGTTGGTTCTGCGCGTAGTTCACCGCCGCGGTGTACACCTCGTCCTGGAACGCCGAGTCGACGCGCGCCGTCAACGAGCCGCCGCCCGAGAGCGGGAATTCGTACTGAATTCCGGCGCTCCAGGTGGTCTCGGGAGTGAACGGCGCAATCATGTCGAGCGTCATTTGGCCGAGGCCGCCGGGAACGACGGACGAGTGTGCTGCGCCCTGTGTGAGCCTCGTGTACTGGAAGTCGAGCGTCGAGGCCATGATGTCGATCGACAACCGGTCGGTCGGCGCGATATCCAATTCGACCTCGAAGCCGTCGACGTCCGCGTCGCCAACGTTTTGCGGCTTCGCGCAGGGCGGGCCGATGACGTACGGGCTGCCGTCGACGGGACTGATTCCGACTGGCGGTACGCCGGCTCCCGGTGGCACCTCGCATTGCGCTTGATTGAGCTGGATGCCCTGCTGGTCGTTCTGGAAGTACGCCGCATTCAGCCGGACACGGCCATCCGCGAATTGCGTCTTGATGCCGATCTCCGTCGTCTCGATCTCCTCCTCACCGAACGTCGCGATTTGCATCGCGTAGAACGGCCGCGGATTCAAGCCGCCGCCTTTGTAGCCGGTCGCGAACGACGTGTAGAGCATCAGGTCGTCGGTGATCCGGTAGTCGAGCGCGATTCGATAGTCGTCGCGCTCGCTCTCGAACGTATCGCTGCGGCCGCTGAAGCCCGCACCCGACGGGGAGAGCAGCGCGCAGTTCGGCGACTGTAGAAGGCTATTCGGACCACCGGGGGTCGCAATGCACGGCACCGTGATTTCCGAGCCGTCCGGGTTGTGCCGCTGCCATTGATAGAACTTCGAGTCTTCGGTCTTCCGGTACCCGAGCGAAAGATCGAGCCTCTCGGCCATATGCCATGCGGTGTGGAAGAACAAGGCCTGGGAGTCGGAAGGCGTGAGGTCCGGGCCGTGGACGAAGTTCAGCTGGGTGTAATAGAGGTTGATCTGACCGATGTGCTGCGCCTTGCTCTGATCGACATAGTACGCGCCGGCCGTGTAGTCGAGCCGCTCGTTCAACGCGACGCCCGAGAAGCGGAATTCGTGCGAGGTGTGCTCGTGATCGAGGCCCTGCGTACCGCCGTTGTTATGGAATGGCGAGGCGTCCGTGTCGTACGCGAATATGTCGTGGTACTCGCGCATCGCCGAGACCCACTTCAGCGACAGGTTATCCGTGAGGTCCCAGTCGAGCTGCACGGAGAGTCCCTGGTCGTCGAACTCGACGCCTGGGTCCATCGTCTGCGGCGAGTAGGGGCGCGTCGGCTGTCTCGGCATCGAGTCGATGAACGTTCCATACGACGTGTACGGGTCGTTCACGACCGGATCGCCGGCGTACGCGCCATGCGTCACGAACTGACTCGTGAGATAGACGCGATCGGCTGTCGTCGTCATGTTGCCGTCGACGTCGAGGAACGTGCCCTCGAAAAGGCCGGTCGCCGGGTTGTATTGACCCGTGGTAAGAGCGCCCGGCCCCGGCGCCTTGGCCGTGTGCCGCGCGTCCACCACGCGCGTCAGCACGTGCGGCGCGGACTCGTTGTCCTGATTGATCAAGTCGCCGAGCACCTTGACACGAAAGGAATCGGACGGCGTCCACAGCAACGCGAACCGGCCACCCGTGAAGCTCTCGCCGCCGAGATCGCCCATCTTGCAGTCGTCCAGCCGGCCTTGGTTGAACGTCGGACCGCCCCAGGTCGGGTGCGTGCACTTGTAGTCCACGCGCGTGACGTAGCCGTTGCGGCTGCTCGAGACACCCGAGATGCGGGCGCTCAACACGTCCTCGATGAACGTGAGGTCGGCCGCGCCTTTGATCCCGACCTGCTCGTAATTGCCGAGCGTGAGCTCGGCACTGCCGGTGTTGCTGCCGTGTGTCGGCTCGACGGAATAGATTTTCACGGAGCCGCCGATCGAGTTGCGGCCCGAGAGCGTGCCCTGGGGACCGCGCGCGATCTCGACGCGGTCGATATCGAGCAGCTCGACCATCGATCCTGTGAGGTTCGGATAGTAGACCTCGTCGACGTACATGCCGACGCCGGGCTCGAGCGCGTAGTTGAAGTCGGATTGGCCGACGCCGCGTATGAACGTGACCATCGCGCTGCCGGCAGATTGGCCGGCCGGCGTCATCGTGACGTTCGGCGCCTGATTGGCGACATCGACGATGTTGGTCTGACCGCGGCTCTCGAGCATGGCCGAGTTCACGGCCGTGATCGCGATCGGTGTCTCCTGAACGTTGGCTTCGCGGAATTCCGCGGTGACGATGATCTCTTCGAGCTGCGCGGACGCCGTGCCTGAATAAAGGCCAGTGGCGCCCGACAGCGCTGCCACGACGGATGCGTGGAGTTTGTTGAATTTCATGGATACCCCCTAATAGGAACTGACGAGTCGATGACCGCGATCGCCCGCATTGCGACCGAGCCGCGGATGCTCGATCTCAAACAAACATCGAAGCCGAGTTTTGTGAGCGCCGAGTCTGCAAAAAACCGCGCCGACGGTCAAGGGTTTAGCGTTGTTTTGTGCCGACTGTTATAAGAAATACCATTCTATGTCACCGGTTACACCGCGAATCCGCCGCTCGCCGGTGTTGGTTATCGGCAACGCGACGCTAAGCGAGCCATCCTGCCGCGATCGACAAGCTCTGCTCGTCGAGCACGCGGCCTTCGCGCGCATGCCGGACGGCCCAGTGGACGTCGATTCCACTGTCGTCACCGCCTGTCTCGGTCTCGATCGTCAGGAGCACCTCGTCGCCGCCTTCGACCTCGACGGGGCGGAGCAGCGGCAAGTAGATCTGGTCCCAGTGCGTGCGCGGGGCGTACGGGCTCGTCGACAGCACGATGCTGGGCGCCAAGGTGCACTCCCACCACAGCGCGAAACCGTAGAGCGTGCTCGCCTCGCGCGGCTGCCATAGGGCGCGGCCGGCACGGCGGCTCGCGATCGGCCCGTCGAAGTCGAGCGAGTCCCACGAGACGCCTGAATCCGCGAGGAGGTCCTCGGGCGCGATTGCGAACACGTACATGTTGTTGCGCGTCATGCGTTCGGCGTCGGACCAATCGAGCCCGAAGCCGACGTCGCGCCAGCTGCGCAGGTCGCGGTCGAACCGATCCACGGCGACGGGCGCGACCCACTGCGTGATCGACGCGGGGATCAGCGTGCCGCCGGGCCGCAAGTATCGTTGCGCATCGCGCAGCGTCTCGAGCACGTCCTCCTCGTAGGCGAAATTGCCGAGAACCTCGGCAACGACGACGTCGACTCGAGGCGGATCGGCTACGTCGAGCGAGCGCTCGGCCACGAAGTGAAGGCCGTCTATGCCGTTGCGCGCAGCGACCGCTTCGGCAAGCCCCAACGCGGGGCCAGGGTCGTACAGCCAAACCTCGCGCGCGCCGAGCTCGCGAGCGAAGAATGCGAGCACGCCGGTTCCGGCGCCGATGTCTGCGACCGTGCTGGTTCCGGGCTTGATCGCGTGCTTCAGCGCTGCGCGAAACGCTTCATGACGGGCGCGATCTGCGAGCATGCGTCGATGGAATTCGATCGACATGCAGACAGCTGGCTAGTGCGTCATCGCGTAGACGATATAGTTCAAGAACGTCCGCATCGCGATGGCGGAGAGTTCCTGCGGATACGCGGGCGTGTCGGAGTGCTCGACGGCGTCGCCCAAGTCCATGTTGTGGCAGATGGCCACCCGACGCGCCCCTCGTCGTCGTAAATCCCGCGCCAATGCGCGGCGAAACCGTCTTGCTCGTACGGCCGGCCGCTGAAGACGAACTGATAGCCCGGGATTTGCTGCCGCTCCTCGAGATCCCAGAAGGTGTGGAAGATCGGATCGTCGTCGGGGAGCTCGACGATCGGTCTGTCCGGGAACACGCGCCGCATGCTCTCGACGAAGATCTCCCATTCCTGCGAGCCATGAAAATCGTCGACCATCAGGAAGCCGCCGCGCAGCAAGTACTCGCGCAGCTGTGCCGCTTGAGCGTCCGTCAAGTCCCACTGGCCCACCTCGACGGCATAGAGCCACGGCCAGTTGAACACGTCGTCGCCGTCGTCGAGGTTCACGGGCTGCTCGACGGAGCGGGCGTCGATGACGCTCAACCTGCGCACGAGCGCCGCGATGTGCCGGTCGCCGCGCGGATAATCGATCGTCCAGCTCGTGCGGCCGTACTGCCACGCGCCGCCCCAGCCGACCGACGGATACATCAGGCGCGCGAAAATCCATTCGGCCGGTGTGCGGTAATCCGTCGGCAGGTCGTAGTCGTCATACTCGACGCCGGGGTATTGGCGCCACGGCAAGGGGTCCGCGACGGCAGCGCCCGCTAGGCACAAGCCTGCCAGCAGCGCAGCCAGGCCACGGCGGGGAGGGCGTTCCTTGCGATTCTCTGGCCTCACGCCCCGAGCATAACGAACTCGCCCGCGCTCGCACTAGAGCCGTTTCACGCTAGCGAGTATTCTGTGCGGCCGTTTTCGCGAGGCGCCCATGAAGGACCTTACGCAGGGCCCGATCGTCCGGAACATCCTCGCGATGGCCGCGCCGATGGCGGCCGGAATGATTTTCCAGACGCTGTATTTCCTGGTCGATCTCTACTTCGTCGCGGGGCTCGGTGACGCGGCCGTCGCCGGCGTCGGCGCGGCGGGCACTCTGATGTTCGTGATCATGGCCCTCACGCAGGTGCTCGGCGTGGGCACCGTTGCGTTGATCGCGCAGGCCGTGGGCCGCAGGGATCAAGCCGACGCGAACCTCGTGTTCAATCAGTCCGTGCTGTTCGCCGTCGCGTGCGCGCTGGCAACGCTGCTCGGCGGCTATGCGCTCGCGGGCACCTACGTCGCCTCGATCGCGGCCGACGCCGCGACGCAGGCCGAAGGCGTCTCGTATCTCTATTGGTTCCTGCCGGGCCTGGCGCTCGGCTTCGCGCAGGTCGTCATGGGCTCGGCGCTGCGCGGCACCGGCATCGTCAAGCCGACGATGGCGATCCAGGCGTTGACGGTCCTGCTGAACACCGCGCTCGCGCCGATCCTGATCGCCGGGTGGGGAACGGGCTACGCGATGGGCGTCGCGGGAGCCGGACTCGCGAGCTCGATCTCGATCGTCGTCGGCATCGTGCTGCTCGCCTGGTATTTCTTGAAGCTCGAGAAGTACGTCGGCTTCGATTCGCGGCTTTGGCGGCCGCAGCTCAAAGTCTGGAAGCGCATGCTCGACGTCGGCTTGCCGGCCGGCGGCGAGTTCGCGTTGATGTTCGTCTACATGGGCGTCATCTACTGGGTGATCAGCGATTTCGGCGCTGGGGCTCAGGCCGGGTTCGGCATCGGGTCGCGCATCATGCAGTCGATCTTCCTGCCTGCGATGGCGATTGCGTTCGCGGCGGGCCCGATAGCCGGGCAGAATTTCGGCGCGAACTTGGGCTCGCGCGTGCGCGAGACGTTCATGAAGGCCGTGCTGCTGAACACGGTCGTCATGGTGCTCGTGACGGCGTTCTTGCAGTGGCGCCCCGAAGTGCTCGTCGCGTTCTTCACTCCGGAGCCCGAGGCGCAAGCCGTCGGCGCCACGTTCCTGCGCATCATCTCGTGGACGTTCATCGCGCAGGGTGTCGTGTTCACGTGCTCGGGCGTATTCCAAGGCCTCGGCAACACGATTCCGGCGATGCTGAGCTCGGCGCTTCGGCTCGCGGTATTCGTGCCCCTCGCCGTCTGGCTGGCCTCGCAGCCCGCGTTCCATCTCGACCAGGTCTGGTGGCTGTCGGTCGCGACGGTATGGATGCAAGGCGTCGTCAGCTACGTTTTGCTGCGCCAGCAGTTCAAGCGCCGGCTCGTCGAGGGGCCGCAGCCCGCGCCTGCGCCTCGCGTGGCCGCGCCGGCCGAGACGTGATGCATGGAATGCCTCGCCGGGGTTCGCCTCGGAGGCCGTTAGAGGTACCATCTCTGGGTAGGCACGAGAGTATTCAGGAGGCAGTCATGCGGACACGATGGTTCGTTGGTTTAGCGGGCGCCGCTCTGGGGCTCCTAGGCCTTCCGGCCGTGGCCCACCACGGTTGGGGCGGTCAGCAGCAAGAGCAGTCCGAGGTCACGGGTAAGCTGCACACGGACGTCAGCCTCGCAGGGGCCCACGGCTCGATGCAGATTGTCGACGACAAAGGGCAGGTCTGGGATATCACGCTGGCGCCGGCGGCACGCACGGAGCGCGCGGGACTCAAACCCGGCGTGATTCCGATGGGCGCGACGGTGACGATTCGCGGCAATCGCAACAGCGACATGCAGCGTTTCGAGGTCAAGACAGTGCGCGTCACGCACGACGGCAAGAACTACGACGTCTACCCGGACCGAATCAGCTAGCCTTTAGCGTCGCTGTCGCGCTTGGAAGCGCTGCTCGTCTGGCTCGAGGGCTCGGCCCTCGGGCAGCTCATGCGCACGTCCGGCGTGTGGGCCTACGGCGTCGTCAATCTCTTCCACATCTTAGGGATAGCGACGCTGTTCGGCGCCGTGCTCGTGCTCGACTTGCGGTTGCTCGGGCTTTGGCGCCGCGTGCCGCTCACGGCGCTCGAGCGCCCAACGCTGACGCTGGCTGCCTGCGGCTTCGCGCTTGCCGTCTGTAGCGGCGTCTCGCTGATCTCGACGAACGGCACCGAGTACATCGGCAATCCGTTCTTGCTGCTCAAGTTTTCGGCGATCGGATTGGGCCTCGTGAACATCGTCTCCGCGCAATTCCTTCCGGCCTGGCGCACCCGCGCCAACGAGCCGCACGCGCCGCGTCAGCGCTTCGTGCTCCGCGTCGTCGGTGCGACGTCGCTTGCCTGCTGGCTCAGTGCCGTCGCGGCTGGCCGCATGATCGGGTACTGGTGAGGCTCACGCGACAACGGCACGCGGTTTACGTCAGAATCGCGGCGTTCTCGTCACTGGGAGGGAGCGTCACGTGAGCACGAGCAATCCATATGCACCACCGAAAGGCGCCGTGCGCGACCTGCAGGGAGAAGGGCAGGAGCTCGCTGGCCGTTTGGTCCGGCTCTTGGCCAACATCCTGGACGGCATCATTGCAGCGATCATGATCTACGTGCCTGCGCTCATAGTGATGGCCGCTACCGGCCGCCTTGAGCAGCCGAGTGGCGACTTCGATGCCGGCTCGCTGACTCTCCCGATCGCGCTTGGTGTCATCGGCGCCATCGCTTGGGCCTGGATCACGATCCTGCTCGTCGCGCGTTACGGTCAGACGATGGGCAAGCGACTGCTCGAGATCAGGGTCGTGCGCAGCGACGGCTCGCAGGCATCGCTGGGCCGAATTTTCTGGCTGCGCAACGTCGTGAACGCTCTGCTCGGGATCATCCCGCTGTACGCCATCATCGACGTGCTGTTCATCTTCGGCCAGCGTCGGCAGTGCATCCACGACCTGATCGCCGACACGATCGTCATCAAGGCCTAGACGACGGTCGATGGCGCGCGACGTCCTCGATACCGTCGTCGCCGCGGAGACGCCAGAGGGCATCCTGCTCGAGCTGCGTCCCGCCGGTTTGAGCGCGCGATTCTACGCGTTCCTGCTCGACTGGTTGATCCGGCTCATGATCGTGTACGCCGCAGCGATCGTCGCGGTGTTCATGGGCGGGTTCGGCACGGCCTTCTTGCTGCTCTTGTACTTCTTCCTCGAGTGGTTCTATCCCGTCGCCTTCGAGCTCGGGCGCTCGGGGGCGACGCCGGGGAAGAGCATCCTTGGGCTGAAGGTCGTCATGGACAACGGCTTGCCCGTGACGCCGGCAGCTTCATTCACGCGCAACTTGCTGCGCGTCGCGGACTTCTTGCCGTTCCTGTTCGGCGCGGCCATCGTCTCGATGCTGCTGCGGCAAGACAGCAAGCGCTTGGGAGATCTTGCGGCCGCAACCGTCGTCGTGCATCAGGCGCAGCGTCCGCCGAAGCTCAAGCTCGACGACGTTGCACCCGTGACGCCGGCGTTGCCGCTCGCGCCCGGCGATCAAGCCGCGATTGTTGCGTTGGCCGCGCGCGCGCCGACGCTGACGGCGGAGAGGCTCGACGAGCTCGCGGCGATTGCCGCTGCGGTGTCCGGTGACGCCGGCAAGGCGGGGCCCAACGTCACGCGGCGCATTCTCGGCGTCGCGCAGTGGGCCATGGGCAAGCGCGCATGACGCCGCTCGCCTTCGAAGCGCTCTATCGAGCCGAATGGCAGGAGCTCGAAGAGCATCTCGATCAGGTATTGAAGCGCACGAGCAAGCAGCCGAAGCAACCGCTTCGCGGCGAACGGATTGCGGCGCTCTATCGGCGTGCCTGCGAGCATCTCGCGCTTGCGCGGGCGCGATCGTATCCGGCGTACCTGCTCGACCGCCTCGATCGCCTGACGGCCGACGCGCATCAGGTCATCTATCAGCAGCGCGAGTTCGGCGCCGCGGCACTGTGGCGCATCGTGTCGCACGACTTCCCGCGCGCGGTCCGGGCCGATGCCGCGTACGTTTGGATCGCGACGGCGCTCTTCGCGGTGCCGACGCTCGTGCTCGGCGTGCTCGTGTATTACCAGCCGGGTCTCGTGCTGTCCGTCGTCGATGCCGCGACGGCGGCGGAGTTCGAGCAGATGTACTCCCGGTCCGCGGAGGCGATCGGCCGCACGAATGACGCGGGCAGCAACTGGATGATGTTCGGCTTCTACATCAGGAACAACGTCGGCGTCGCGTTCCAGTGCTTCGCGAGCGGCCTTGCCGCGGGGTTGGGCAGCATCTTTTTTCTCGCGTACAACGGCGCGCTGATCGGTGCGGTCGCGGGTTATCTGACCGAGCGTGGCTTGGGCGGCACGTTCTACTCGTTCGTCGTGACGCACGGGGCGTTCGAGCTCACGGCGATCGCCCTTTCCGGCGCCGCGGGACTCAAGCTCGGGCACTCGTTGCTCGTTCCGGGCCGGCGGACGCGCCGTCAGAGTCTCGTCCGCGCCGCGCGAGAATGCGTCGTCATCGTTTACGGCGTGACGGCCATGCTGATCGTCGCGGCGGCCATCGAGGCGTTCTGGTCGTCGGCCACCTGGATTCCGGGCACCGTGAAGTACGGTGTCGCGGCTCTCTGCTGGATCGGCGTGCTCGCATACCTCGCGCTGCAGGGCCGCCATGCAGATTGACGCCCTCGCGCTGCGCATGCGGCCTCGCGCGCCGCTCGAAGCGGCCGATCTCGGCGTGCGCCTCTGCCAACATGCCGGACGTTCGGTCTACGCGTGCTATGCCGTCGTCTATCTTCCCGTCGCAGCGCTCGCGCTCGCTGCGTTCGAGATCGGGAGCTGGCTCCCGACGTTGCTCTTGTTCTGGTCCAAGCCGTGGCTCGACCGCACGATTCTGTTCGTGCTCTCGCGCGCCGCGTTCGGCCAGGCGACGACGGTCAATCAGCTCTGGGCAGCGCGGGGCCAGGTATGGGGCCGGCAGCTATTCCTGACCTGGACGTGGCGGCGCTTGTCGCCGTGGCGCTCGTTCACTCAGCCCGTCTACCAGCTCGAGGGGTTGCCGTTCAGCAAAATTCGGCGTCGTGTCAAGCAAGTCCGCCGCCGCAAGCGCGGTACTGCGCTGTTGATGACGGCAGCGTTCCTGACGGCCGAGAGCTGCCTCGTCTTCACGGCGCTGTCGTTGCTCATCTGGTTCGCGCCGGGTTACACCGCTCCGAGCATCGAGGTGCTGCTGTTCGAGCCCTCGGATACTTCGTTCGAGGCGGCAGCGGCCGTCGCGTACGCGCTCGTGGTCGGTTTCCTCGAACCGTTCTACGTGGCCGCGGGTTTCGCCATGTATTTGAACCGCCGCGCCGAGCTCGAGGCGTGGGACGTCGAGCAGGAGCTGCGCCGTGCGTTTGCGTCCTGATCTCGCGCTCGCCCTCGTCGTTGCGGCAACCGCAATGACGTGCGCCGCGCAGCCCGACGCTCCGGCGGCCGCAGACGAAGCGCCGGCGCGTGCGGAAGTCCGCAAGGCGCTCGACAAGGTCGCCAACGACCCGAACCTCGCCGTCGAACGAACCATCAACATGCTCAAGTGGAAGGAGCCGGAGCCCGTCACCGATGAGCCGTGGTGGTGGCAGTGGGCGAATGCGGCGGCCCGGTGGTTCCGCGGCTTCTTCGGCTGGATCGCGGAATCGGGCCGCCTGCTCGTTTGGGTGCTCGGGATTCTCGCGGCCGCGCTGCTCGCGATCTTCATCGTGCAGCTCGTGCGTCGTCGCGGCGTGCCGCGTGTGCCAGGGATATTCGTCGCCCCGAGCCACGTGCGCGATCTCGACATTCGGCCCGAAAGCCTGCCAGACGACGTCGGCGGCGCGGCGCTCGCGCTTTGGCAGCGAGGCGAGCAGCGTGCAGCGCTCGCGTTGTTGTATCGCGGCTTGCTTTCGCGTCTCGTGCACGTGCACGCCGTTCCGATCCGGGCGTCGTCGACGGAAGGCGAGTGCCTCGCGCTCGCTCAGCCACGCCTCCCCGAGCCGGCCGCGCGCTATGTGTCGCGGCTCGTCGAGACTTGGGCCGCGGCCGTCTATGGCGCGCGCGAGCCTGCGGTCACGGCCGTGCACGCCTTGTGCGGCGAATTCGCCGCGGCGCTCGACCGCACGGACCGCGCATGAGGCGGCCGAACGCGCTGACCATCGTCCTCGTGGCGTTCGTGCTGCTCGTCGCCGCATGGGTCGTCGTCAATACCGAATGGGGCGAAGTAGAAATACCGACGCCGCTGCGCGGCGATGCTGCCACGAACCCGTTCTACGCGGCGCAAAAGCTCGTCGAGACGCTTGGCGCGACGAGCGAGCGGCGCGAGTCGCTCGGCGACACGAGCAGCGATGCCGTCGTCGTGCTGTCGACGTGGGGCTGGGACATCGACCAAGGTCGCCGGGCCGAGCTCGAGCGCTGGGTCGAAGGAGGCGGCCGGCTCGTCGTCGACGCCGCCTTGATCAACGGCAGCGATGCGTTCGAGCGGTGGAGCGGCATCGCGAGGGAGCGCACGGAAGTCGATACCAACGACGAAGACCCGTTTCAGTCGCCCGAGATCTTCGACCCGTGCGAGCGCTTCGTCGCCGTGCATTACGACGCAGGCGGCGGTTTCGAAGAGAGCGACGGCTACGAGCTGTGTGCGTTCGATCGTGCTAGTTGGCTCGAAGCAGCGGATCAGTCGCGGACCTCGGATTGGCGGTGGGCTCTCGAGGACGAGTACGGCTCGGTGCAAGCCCTGCGCGTCGGTGTCGGCGAGGGCACCGTCACGCTCGTCAACGCCGTGCCGTTCGTCTATCGCGAGCTGTTCGAGGGCGATCACGGCGAAGTGCTGGCAGCCGCGGCAAGCTTGCGCCCAGGCGATCATGTGGTGTTCATGTCGGAAGCCGACGTGGCGTCTCTGCCGGAGCTCGTTTGGCGGCACGGCGCGCCCGTCGTCGCGGTGCTGTCGCTCTTCATCGCGTTGGCGGTGTGGCGCGGCGCGATGCGCTTCGGGCCGCTCGTTGCCCCCGGCGAGCGCGCGCGCCGCTCGCTGGCGGAGCAGATCTTGGGCACCGGCCGCTTCGCAATGCGCGTCGGCAGCGGAGCGGCACTCGTCGCGGCAGCGAGGCGCGCCTTGCACGAAGCCGCGGGCCGGCGCATCGCCGGCTACGAGCGCCTGGATGTAGCCGCGCGGGCTGAAGCCGTTGCCGGCCTCGCTCGCGTCGACCGTCGCGAGCTTGCCGCCGCGCTCGACTCCGAACAAAGTGCGCGCCCGCTCGAGCTGCGCGCCAAGCTCGCGCTGCTCGAGGCGGCGCGTCGTGAACTCGTCTCAAGGAGCCAGTGGTCGAAGCATGGAAAACGAATCTGATCCCACGGTACGCGCCGCCGCGCTGCTCGAGCAGCTGAAAGCGGCGATCGGCGAAGCGATGGTCGGCCAGAACGCCGTCATCGAGCAGGTCGTCGCGGCGCTCGCGGCCTCGGGCCATGTGCTCATCGAAGGCGTGCCCGGCTTGGGCAAGACGCTGCTCGTGCGCTCGCTAGCGAAGGCATTGGCGCTCGGGCACGGGCGAGTGCAGTTCACGCCCGACATGATGCCGTCCGACATCACGGGCCATGCCGTGCTCGACCCGAGTACACGAGAGCTGCGCATCGTGCGCGGCCCGGTGTTCACGCACGTGCTGCTCGCCGACGAGATCAATCGCGCGCCCGCCAAGACGCAGAGCGCGCTGCTCGAGGTCATGCAGGAATACCAGGTCACGCTCGAGGGGCAGACGCTGCCGTTGCCGAAGCCGTTCATGGTGCTGGCGACGCAGAACCCCGTCGAGACCGAAGGCACGTACCCGTTGCCGGAGGCGCAGCTCGACCGGTTCCTGTTCAAGATCGAGATCGGCTACCCGACGCTCGCCGAAGAGGTGGGCGTCGTCGTGCGCGCGACGACGGACCAAGCCGGCGATGAGTTGCCGCTCGGCGGCGTGAAGCCCGTGCTCGACGAGCGCCTCGTCGTGGATCTCCAACGTCTCGTCGCGCGGCAACGCGTCGACGAGCAGGTCGTCGACTACGCCGTGCGCATCGTGCGCGCGACGCGCGAGTGGCCTGGCTTGGCGCTCGGCGCCGGCTCGCGCGGCGCGCTTGCGCTCGTGCGCGGCGCCCGCGCCGTCGCGCTGCTGGCGGGGCGCAATTTCGTGACGCCGGACGACGTCAAGAGCATTGCGCTGCCAGCGCTGCGGCATCGCGTGGCGCTCGCGCCCGATGCCTCGCTCGAAGGACGCACGCCGAACGACCTGCTGGCGGCGGTCGTCGACAGCGTGGCCGCGCCGCGAACTTGAACGGCGGATTCAGAGTGCGTGCGGCGCCAAGTCGCAAAATGCTCTGGCTGCTTGCGTTCATCGGCGTAGCGGCGCTCGCCGCGCTCCTCGGCGGGGCGGCGCGGCCGATCGTATCGCTCGCGACGCTCGTCGCGGTGCTCGTGCTGCTGGCTGCGGCGGATGCCGATTACGTGCTGTCGCGCCGCCGGTGGCGGACCGCGAACGTGCGCTTCACGCGGCAGCTCCCGGCGGCGTTCGCGATCGGCGTGGAGCGCTCCGTCCGCCTGACGTTCGAGCACGATGGCAGGCACGAGTGGACGTGCGATTTGTACGACCACGTCGATTCCAGCGTCACGGCGACGGGTCTTCCTCAAGCGCTCGCGCTCGCGAAAGGCAAAGGAGTGGACGCGGAGTACCGCGTGACGCCGTCGCGCCGCGGCGAGATCACGTTCGCGCCGGCGGAGCTGCGTGTTCGCTCGCTACTCGGGTTCTGCGATCTTGGTGTGCGCTTGGGCGCGGCCGAAACGCGGCGCGTGTATCCAGATTTCGCGGAGATCGCGCGCTACGCGTGGCTCGCGGGCGACCGCCGGCTCCAAGAGATCGGCATCAAGACGTTCCAGCAGCGCGGCGAGGGCACGGACTTCAAGCAGCTTGCCGAGTACCGCCACGGCGACTCGGTCCGGCACATCGATTGGAAGGCGACGCTGCGGCTCGACAAGCCGATCGTGCGCGAGTTCCAAGACGAGCGCGATCAGCGCGTCATGCTGCTGATCGACTGTGGCCGGCGCATGCGGGCCGACGATCGGCGCGGCGCCATCGGCACCGCCCACTTCGACCAGGTGCTGAACGCCGTGATGCTGCTTTCGTATGTCGCGCTCGCGCAAGGCGACGCCGTCGGCGCCTTGACGTTCGGCACGCCGCCCGGCGCCGAACGCTTGTTCGCACCTCGCAAGGGAAGCCACATCTTGAACGCGTTGATGAGCGAGCTCTATGGCGTGCAGCCGACGCCGAGCCACTCGGACTACGTCGCGGCCGCACAGGACCTGCTGCGCCGTCAGAGCAAACGCGCGCTCGTCATCGTCATTACCAATTTCCGCGACGAGGATGGCAGCGAGCTCGGGCTCGCGCTGAAGCTGTTGCGCCAGAGGCACCTCGTGCTGCTCGCAAGCGTTCGCGAGCGCATCGTCGGCGAGCTGCTTTCGCAGCCGCTCACGTCGGGCGATGCCGCGCTCGACGTCGCGAGCGCACACCTGTACGAACAGGCGCGCCGCGACGCATTTCGGCGCCTGTCGGCGCGCGATGCATTGATGGTCGATGCCGAGCCGGAGCGGCTCGGCATCGAGCTCGTCAACCGCTATCACGCCGTGAAGCGCGCCGGAATGATCTAGCTTAAGCCGGCCGGTCGTCCCGAAAGCGCAACAGCCGACGCGAAACCGGGATTGCCAGCAGCGGCTCGTCGACGCTGCATGCTGCCAAGCTCGGCAGGCAGCGCCGTTTTTCGGCCGGTTCGGCGACTGGCATGGTCGTTGCTTCGCCTCCATCGCGTCGAAGGGGAGAGGCGAATGAAACGATCCGATCGCACGAGCATCGCGCGCGTTGCGACGTGGCTCGGCGGTGTGCTCCAGGACCTGCGCTACGCGAGCCGGTCGCTTGCCGGCCAGCCGTCGTTCACGGTGATGGCGATACTTGCGCTCGTGCTCGGCATCGGCTTGAACACGAGCGTGTTCACGGTGATCAACTCGCTGCTAACGCGTCCGTGGGACGTCCCAGAGCCGGAGCGCGTGGTGAACGTCCACGACGCTCAATGGTTCGGCCTCACGGTGACCGCTGCGCGCTACCTCGACGAGAACAGTCAAACGGTCGAAGGTGTGCTCGCGAGCCGCGCATATCGCGCGGAGCTAGGCGGCGAAGAAGTGAACGCGGTGTCGCGGGCCGCGTTCGTGACGGCCAATTTTTTCGACGTGCTCCAGATCGGCATGGCGGTCGGCCGCGGTTTTCTCCCTGACGAGGACGTCGCAGGCGCCCCCGTGAGGGTCGCCGTCATCAGCCACGCGCTCTGGGTCCGCGAGCACGGGGCGCGCCCCGACGTGGTCGGCACTGCGGTGCGGCTGGAAGGGGTGCCGTTCACGGTGGTCGGCGTCGCGGCCGAGCCGTTCGGCGGCGTTGACGCGGAGCGCACCGACCTGTGGGTCCCGCTCGCGACGTATCCCGTCGTGCGCGCCAGCGATCCGACCGCAGCGACGTTGCTGACGGATCCGAACCGCTGTTGCGTCGGCGTCTCGGCGAGGCTCAAGTTCGGAGTCTCGCGCGGCGAAGCACAGGCGGAGCTCGGAACGTTGTTCCGGCAGTACTCGGCCGCCATGCCGGCGCCCGAGTTCGCGCGCCCGCCGGGCGAAATCCGGTTGACCGGTACCGCGGTGCTGGACGACCCGGCGCGGCGCCAGCTGTTGCTGCCGACACTGGCCGTCGTCGTCGCCGCCTTCGGCTCGATACTGCTACTGGCTTGCGCAAACGTTAGCAATCTGCTGCTCGCGCGCGGTGCGTTACGCCGGCGCGAGATCGCCGTGCGCTCGGCGCTCGGCGCGGGCCGGTGGCGCGTGATCCGGCAGCTGCTGACCGAGAGCTTGCTCCTCGCGGGCATCGCGAGCGCGCTCGGGCTCGTGCTCGCGATCTCGCTGCCTGCCGTCGTGGCGCGGTTCGCGGGCGACTTGATACCCGACAACGTGCGTTTTTCGCCGGACCTGCGAGTGCTCGCGTACGCGATCGTGGTGGCGCTCGTCAGCGCACTCGTGTTCGGTTTGCTTCCGGCGATGCGCAGCACGGACACGAACGTGAGCGACGCGCTGAAGCAGCAGAGCGGGCAGGTGAGCCCGCGTGCGCGCCTGCGAGGCGCGTTGCTCGGCACCCAAGTGGCGATCAGCGTGCTGCTGCTGCTGGCTGCGGCGCTGCTCATGCGTGGCGTCGATCGCGCTCGCTCGCTCGACGTGGGCTTTGACCCCGCAGGAGTCACGGCGCTGCGCGTGACGCTCCCGCCAAATACCTACGATCTCGCTCGCGAGGCAGCGTTCTACGAGGAGCTCGTCGCGAGTCTCCAGGCGGGAGGCGCACCGGCAGCGGTGAGTATGCTGCTGCCGCTCGGCGAGCGTTGGGAGAACACGGGTTTCGGCGTCCAGTGCGACACCGACCGGATCGTGACGCAGCGCGTTACGCGCGGTTTCTTCGACGTAGTGAAGATTCCGATGGTGGCCGGTGGCACCTTTAGCCGGAGTGGCGAAGGTCCGCAATCGATGGTCGTCGACGAGTCGCTCGCTCGTGCGTGCTGGGGAGACCGTAGTCCGATCGGCGAGACCATGAGCATCTTCGGCCGCGTACACGAGGTCGTCGGTGTAGCGCGCGACGCGCAGCTCCAGCGCGTCGGCCTCGTGCAACCCACGTACTACGCGCCGTTCGTTCCCGACGGCGACCTCGTCAGCGGGCCGGCATTCGTGCTCGTGCCGTCGGAGACCGCCGGCGCCGCGGCCGCCGCCGTCCGCCGCCTGGACTCGCGCGCCTCAGCGGAGCCGATTCTGCTCGGCGAGCAAGTCGACCGATCGCTTGGGTACAGCACGAGCGTGGCGCGAATCGCCGGCGCGCTCGGCTTGCTGGCTCTGGTGCTCGCCACCGTGGGGGTGTACGGCGTGATTTCGTACTCGGTGGAGCGTCAGCGCCGCGAGATCGGCGTTCGCATGGCGCTCGGCGCTCGGCCGCAGCAGATTGTTGGGATCGTACTGCGCGTCAACGGCGGCGCCGTAGTCATCGGCTCGATCGTCGGTCTCGTGCTTGCGGGCGCTGCGTCGCTGGTTTTGCGCAACCAGCTCTACGGCTTGAGCCCCCTCGACCCGGTCGCGTACGTCGCCGTGCTCGTGTTGCTAGGCCTCGCGGCGCTCGCGGCGAGCGTGCTGCCCGCGCGACGTGCAGCGCGTACTAACCCAACAACGGCGTTGCATGAAAACTGACGGTAGCCAGATTCAGCCTCCCTGAGGGCGGCGGAGGCGGTTAGCCGGGGGTGTCAGGCCGTCGGCAGCGTTACGTGAAAGGTAGCGCCGCTGTCGCCGCCATCCGCCCAGATGCGGCCCGCATGCGCTTCGACGATCGAGCGCGCGATTGCTAATCCCAAGCCGAGGCCCTCGTTCTTCGTCGTGAAGAACGGCTCGAACAGCTTCGGCAGATGCGCGGCGGTAACACCGTGGCCCGTGTCGCTGACGGAGACGTCGATGACGCGCTCGTTCAAGCGCGTCCTCAGAACGGCCCGCCGCGTGTCGGCCGCCGAATCATCCATCGCTTCCATTGCATTCAGCACGAGGCTGAGCAGCACCTGTTGGATGCAGACGCGGTCCGCTTTGACCAGTGGCAAACCCGGCTCGAGCTCCGCGCGCAGCTCAACGTGTCGCCGGCGCGCGTCGCCGTCGACGAGGCGTAACGTTTCGTGCACGAGCGCGTTCACATCGAGCGGCTGAAGCGTCAAGGGCTTCTTGCGGGAAAGCGTGCGCAGGCGCTCGATCACTTCGCCGGCCAGGACACCCTGGACCGTGATGTCGTCGAAGATTTCACGAAGCTCGGTCGACCACGCGTGTCCCGATGCCTGCTCGACGAGCCGATGGCCGGCGCCCGCATTGGCAAGGATCGCGGTCAGCGGCTGTTTCACTTCGTGAGTGATCGAAGCGACGAGCTGTCCCACGAGCGCGAGCCGGGAAACGTGCGTCAGATCGGCGCGGACCGCGCGTAACTCCTCTTCGGCATGTTTGAGCTCGGTGATGTCGCGGCAGCAGTACAGCACGGTGCCGCTCTGGATCGACACGGTCTTGACGTGGACCAGGATCGTTCGTAGCGCGCCGGCCTTGATCGTCACCTGTCGCTCGATGTTGCGGATTTCGCCGCGCGCCGCGAGATCCGCGCGATCGAAGAGCGCGTCTCCGAGGAGCTTGCTGATGCGCTCGAGAGCCCTTACCTCATAAGGTGAGTAGCCGAAAATGACATCGACGTTTGGGCAAACGAAGGTGAATCGATCGTCGTCGTCGGTCAAAAATACGGCGTCGGAGATGTTCGTGAGCGTCGCGCGGTGCAGCTGCTCGGAATCGTGCAGCTGCCGATAGGCGAGCTCGCGCCCTCCGTTTATTTTGTCCGGCATCGCCTGCCTACCAGATTCTCACTCGGTTCTCCGGTGCGATGTACTGCGCGTCGCCTTCCTTCACGTCGAAGGCGGCGTACCAGGCGTCCATGTTGCGCTCGGGGATCGAGCCGCGCGCGGCAGCCGGGGAGTGCGGGTCGGTCAGCAATTGATTGCGCAGCGCATCGTCGCGCTGGATCGCGCGCCAAACTTGTGCATGCGCCATGAAGAAGCGCTGGTCGCCCGTGAAGCCGTCGATGACGGGAGCTTCGCTACCCCCAAGCGAGAGCTTGTAGGCCGCATACGCCATCTCGAGCCCGCCGAGGTCGCCGATGTTCTCCCCCATCGTGAAGTTGCCATTCACGCAGGCACCTTCGAGCGGACAGAAGGAGTTGTACTGCTCCGCGAATCTGCCGATGGTCGCCATGAACCTGTCGTTCGTCTCGGGCGTCCACCAGTTGCGGATTCTGCCGGTCTCGTCGAACTCGCGGCCTTGATCGTCGTAGCCGTGGCCGATCTCGTGGCCGATCACGGCGCCGATGGCGCCGTAGTTCACCGCCGGGTCGGCGTACGGATCGAAGAACGGCGGCTGCAGGATCGCGGCCGGAAAGGTGATCTGATTGACGAGCGGGTTGTAATAGGCGTTGACCGTCTGCGGGTTCATGCCCCACTCGTCGCGGTCGACGGGCTCGTCGAGCCGTGCGACTTGGCGGTTCCAATCGAACCTGTTGCCATTGCGCACATTCTCGAACAGCGTCCCTCGTTCGACAGCATAGGCCGAGTAGTCGCGCCATTTCACGGGATAGCCGACGCGCGGATCGAACGTCGCGAGCTTCTTCTGCGCCTCCGCGCGCGTGGCGTCGTCCATCCAGGCCAGCATCTGTAAGCGCTGCCGCATTGCCGCGACGAGATTGGCGACGAGCTCGTCCATCTTGGCCTTGTAGTCCGGCGGGAAAAACTTCGCGACGTAGAGCTCGCCGACGCCCTCACCGATGAGGCCGTCGACGAGCTGCACGCCTCGCTTCCAACGATCGCGCTGGCACTTCGACGCCGGCGAGCGTGCGCCGATAGAAGTCGAAGTTCGCGTCGTCGAACGCTTTCGGCAGCTGGCTTGCGTAGGAGTTTGCAAGGTGGAAGGCGAGATACTGTTTCCATGCATCGACGGACTGTGTGTCGAGCAGCGCAGCGCCGTCGCGTAGCGCCGTGGTCTCGTTGACGACGAAATTCTGCACGCCGCCCAAGCCTGCGACGGGCAAGAAGACGTTCCAGATCGAGGGCCGGAATCATCGCCGCAAGGCCGGCGCGATCGACGGGGTTGTTGGTCGCCTGCACGTCGCGCCTGCGCTCCGGCGACCAGTGCACGGTCGCGAGCTCTGTCTCGAGGGCGACCACGGCGTCGGCACTCGCCGCGGGGCTCGCGTCGCCGATGAGCTCGAAGATCTTCGTGACGTAGGCTTTGTAGGCGGCGCGATAGGCGTCGAACGTGGCGCCTTCGTTCAAGTAATAGTCGCGCACGGGCATGCCGAGGCCGGACTGCGTGATGTTGACGACGTAGCGGGTGGGGTCGGCCGGATCGGGCGAGATGTACACGCCGATCGGACCCGCGTAGTCGATGTTGCCCATGAGCCGAACGATGTCGGCCTTCGTTCGCGCGGCGGCGATCGCTTCGAGATCGGCTTCGAGCGGCTCGATGCCGCGCGCTTCGACCGCCGCTTCGTCCATCCACGACGCGTAAAGGTCGGCAACCTTCTGCCGCACGGTGCCGGCGGCGGCCGGCGTCGCGGCGAGCTCGTCGAGCAGCGTGCGCACGTCGACCTCGGACTTGTCGCGCAGCGCGTCGAAGATGCCGTAGCGCGCCTTGTCGGCCGGCATCGGAAACGTCGATACCCACTTGCCGTTGACGTAGCGGTAGAAGTCGTCGCCGGGCTTCACGGAGGTGTCCATCGCCGCAAGGTCGATGCCGAATGTGCCGATTGCGGCCTTCGGCGGTTCCGGGGCCGGTGGCGCGACGGCGGTTTCGTCGCTGCATGCGGCGAGCAAAGCGGCTGCAGAAGCGGCGAGCAGTAGCGAACGTCTCATACGGTCACCTCCAGTGACTGGTTCCGAGTATAGGCGGGCGTCAGCACCTCCCATACCTGTTCGCGGTTGGCTTGGATTTTGCACGCACAACGGCTAACGGGCATCGCCCTCGAAAAACTTCGGAGAACTTCGCCATGAGTACCGCCGTGGACTCCATCGAGCGATCCGCTACCTATGGGGGAGTCACAGGAGGACCCCCGGTCGCGGCTTCGCCTAGTGCGGTCTCCTGGGGCGCGATCTTCGCGGGCGCCGCCGCCGCGGCCGCCCTTTCGTTGATTTTATTGTTGCTCGGCACTGGGCTCGGACTGTCATCGGTATCGCCATGGGCAAACGAAGGCGTCAGCGCGACGACGCTGGGGGTGTCCACGATCCTCTGGCTGACCTTCACTCAATTGGCCGCCTCTGCGATGGGCGGATATCTCGCCGGACGCCTGCGCACGAAGTGGGTCTCGGTGCACATGGATGAGGTTTATTTCCGCGACACCGCGCATGGGTTCCTAGCTTGGGCCGTGGCCACGGTCGGGACCGCTGCGTTGCTGACGTCGGCCGTTACCTCCGTCGTCGGCGCCGGGCTGGACGCCGGTGCATCGGTTGCCGGCGGCGCGTCAACGACCATTGCGGCGACGGCCGGAGGCGCCGGAGTCGCGGCCTCCGAAGTCTCGGAGCCGAATGCCGAGGGGCCGATGCCGTACTTCGTCGATTCGCTGTTTCGGACCGAGCCCGGCGAACGCGCCAGCGCGCCGCCCGAGGGTAGCGATGCGGCGCTTGCGGAGGTAACCCGGATTTTCGCCAATGCCCTACGCATGGGCTCCCTGCCCGAGGACGATGCGCGTTACGTGGCGGGCGTCGTCGCCGAGCGCAGCGACCTCTCGGAGCAACAAGCCCGGCAGCGCGTCGACGAAACGTTCGCGCGTCTCCAAGCCACGCTCGACGAAGCGGAAGTCGCAGCACGCGAAGCGGCGGACACGGCGCGCGAAGCGGCCGCCCGCACTGCGCTGTGGCTGTTCATCTCGCTGCTCATCGGCGCCTTCGTTGCAAGCTGGATGGCGACGTTCGGCGGACGGCAGCGCGACCTTTAATCCACGAAGGAGAGCCACATGCGTTCATTACTACTGATCTTGCTCGGCGTTCCGATCCCGGTCGTGATCCTGATCGCTTTGCTGACCTAGGCGCTCGGCCCCGAGCGGTCCCGCGCAGGCAAGGCGAACGGTGGAACGAAACGCTTGGTCAGTGCAGCTCGCGGCCGCTCACACGCTGCGTGTCGCCAAGGTCGGGCGTGCTGCCAGTCAACATACCCTTCACGACCTCATAAAATACGACAGGCCGCGGCTTGTCGACCGTGAGGTACACCGCCGACTCGACGTCGACCGCGATCAACGTGATGCGCGGATCGTCCGGCGTTCCGGATTCTTTGGAGTCGCCGTCGAACCACGCTTTCCAATCCGGGCGATACAGCTCGGCAATCTTCGCACGATCATTTGAAACACGCGCCGTGCCGCTCACCGACACGTACTCGCGGGATTTCTGGTTGTAGTACGCCAGATTGACCTGCGAGTCCTGCTCCAGCTCGTCCAGCTTGTACGCCGAAGCATCGGTCACGAACCATAGGTCGGCGCCCGACGCGCGGGCTTGGGTCGCCATGGGACGCGACACCAAGCGCCCGTCCGGTCGCCGTGTTGTGAACATCGCTATTTCGATACCGTCGATCAGCTCGTAGAGCTGAGTCTCCTTCGTGCTCGTGTCCTTCATTGCGCCCTCCTTAGCCAGAGCCTTCAAGGTGCTAACGCATGGTCTTGCCGGCCATTCGCAGGATGTCATCCAACACATTGCCGTCGCCATCCATGTCGAGCATTGATGCGATGCCGCCCGTTGTGCCTGCCCGCTGCGTGCCGGCTGCGCCGCCTCCGCGCAACCCTCCGAGTATTCCGCCGCGCCCACCTCCGGTCGGAGCGGCTGGAGCAGCGGGAGTCGGTGCGTTCGGCGCGGCGCTTGCAGTCCTTTGCCTCGCCATGTAGCCGGCGACGAGCATCGCCATCATTGGCAGCATCCTTTTCAGCAGATCTGGGCTCAAGCCCGTCTTCGATGCCGCATCCTGCGCGACCGTGCGACTCACGTCCTTGGAGCCGAAGATTTGTCCCAGCACGTCGTTCCCACGGTTCACGTTGGTCGGCTGCGGCCCGAGCACGTCGTCGAGCAGCCCGCCGCCGCCGAGTTTCCCGAGTAGACCGCCGAGGCCTTCGAGCCCCGAGGGTTGTGACTGCGCCTGTTTCTTGAAGCCGCCGAGGATTGCGGGTGCAAGTGCCTCTGCGCCGCTCGCCGCTTGTTTCTCGCTGACACCGAGCTCTTTGGCGATCGATTGAAGGCCGCCCATCTGGGCCAGCATTTCGGTGATTTGCATATTGGTGCTCCGCGCTCGATCAGTGGAGGAGTTCCTGAGGTACCTTGCCGCCGTTCGCGGCTACGCGCGCCAGCACTGTCTTGTGGAGCCAGGTGTTCATTTTCGCCGAGTCGCCCATGAGGTCCGCCGGGCAGCCGAGCTCCGTGGCGAGCGCTTTGCGAGCCGCGACACTACTGTCCATATCGAGCAACTTCAGCAAGTCGACGATGGAAGTCCGCCAGTTGAGCTTCTGCGGGTTAGCCGCGGCGCGTTGCTCCAGCTGTGCGGCGATATCGACGGTCGATGCTGCCGGGCGCGATTGGGTGGGCACCGATTCGGGGCTTGCGGACGCGGGGGGCATACGTTGCGGGGTTGACGCGGGCGAAGCGGTCGCGCTGCCGATGCCGAGCTTCGAGAGGATCGTACCGAATAGTGACATTTACGCTCTCCTTGCGTGGTGTGGCGGCACAACGCGCGCCGCTCGTCGTCCTTTACGAGGATGGCGGGGTTCGATAAGCGGGAACCCGCCTCAATTCAAGGATACGCCGATCGCGGCATGCGGGGAGGCGGAATTTTCGGCAGGCCTCATCTCGCGAGCCGCTCGCTGACGTACGTCGCCACGTCGCGGATCTGCTCCGCAGTCAGTGTCCCGCTTCCGAATGCCGGCATCGCGTTGCGGCCTTCGCTAACGACTTGCAGCACCAAGGCGCGGTTCTTCATCGCCTGCAAGGTCGGGCCGCCGCCGTGGCCGCCTTCACCTTGCTCGCCGTGGCACGCGAGGCAAGCGGTCGTGTAGACCGTTGCGCCGGCATCGGCGTTGCCGGGAGCAGCCGCGCCCGGCGAGAACGTCATCAGCGACCCTGCCGGCGGCACGGCTTCGAGCGCGCCGTCGAGGCCGAACAGCCACAGGCTGTCGCCGCGCGCCGAGCCCGCGAACAGGTTGCCGGCCGAGTACGCGACGACGTATTGCTTGCCATCGTGCTCGAACGACGTCGCCGGCGCGTTCATGCCGGCGCCCGTTTGGAATTCCCAAAGCTTCATGCCGTCGCTCGAATCGAGCGCCGTCAGCCGGCCGTCGCTGCGGCCGACGAACACGAGACCGCCGGCCGTCGCGAGCGAGCCGCTGTAGCATGGGCTCGGCCAATGCTGCTGCCAGGCGAGCTCGTTCGTGCGCACGTCGATGGCCGCGAACACGCCGAGCGGGGTCATGTGGAAGCCGCCGATGCCGCCGGCGATGTAACCGGCGCCCTCGGGCGGCCGCTCGGCCGTGACCTCCTGCGCGACATACGACCAGATGCGATCCGCGGCGCACACATATAAGTAGCCGCTGGCGGGATCGTACGAGCTCGGCGGCCAGTTCACGCCGCCCGGCGGGCCGGGCTTCATCAGCACGGGCGTCGTCCAGAACGGCGTGAAGATCTTGCCGCCGTTGACGAGCGTCGTGCCTTCGGGCGCGATGTCGATCTGCTGCGGAATGAACGCGTCGCCGCGCGGGTAGGGCTGCGTCGCGGCCGTGCCTTGGCGAGGCTCCTGCGGCACCGGCTGCTCGTCGATGCCCACGAGCGGCGTACCGTCCGTGCGGTCGAGCACGTAGACCCAGCCCGTCTTGCCCGCGTGCGCGAGACCTTTGCGCGTTGCGCCGTTCAATTCGATATCGAACAGCGTGACCGGCGCTGCAGCATCGTAGTCCCAGATGTCGTGGTGCACTTCCTGGAAGTGCCACCGATACACGCCGGTTTTCGCGTCGACGGCAACGATCGACGTCGAGAACAAGTTGTCGCCGGCGCGAACCGAGCCGTTGTAATCGGGCCCGGGATTGCCTGTCGCGAAATAGATGAGCTCAAGCTCCGGATCGACGGCCGGCGTGTTCCAGACCGGCGCGGCGCCGTCCATCCAGATCTCGTTGTCCTGAGGCCACGTGTCGTGACCGGCCTCGCCGGGCCCCGGAATCGTGTAGAACGTCCAGACGAGCTTGCCGTCGCGCGCGTCGAACGCTTTGACGCGGCCGCGGATGCCACGCTCGCCGCCCGCGAAGCCCGTGTAAACGAGGCCGTCGAAGTAGAGCGGGGCGCTCGTGATCGAGAAGCCCTCTTGCCAGCGCTCGGCTTGCACGGACCACGCGACGTGGCCCGTACGCTGATCGAGCGCGACGAGCTTGCCGTCGAGCTGGCCGACGTAGACCTTGCCGTCGCCCAAGCCGACACCGCGGCTCGTCCAGCCGCAACAGACGGCATTGTTCTTGGGATCGAGATCCGCGCGGTACTCCCAGAGGATCTCGCCGCTCTCGACGCTGACGGCAAATGCGTCGTTAGCGCCGGTGACGACGTAGATGACACCCTCGTGCACGAGCGGCTGCGCTTCGCCCGAGTACTGAGCGCCGAGCCCCGAGCCCCGCAAGTGCGTACGCCAGACGCCTTTCAAGCTCGCGACGTTGGTGCGATCGATCTGCGTCAGCGGCGAAAAGCGGCGGTTGTACCAATCGCCGCCGTTCGTCGGCCAATCCGTCGTCGGCGCGGCAACGAGGTCGGAGCCCGCGTATGCAGGTGTGCGTCGGATCGACTGGGCGGCCGCGCTCGCCGAAAGTGCGGCCAAACCCACCGTCATCGATAACGCGAATGTGTTCAGGGCAGACCCCGTCTAGGCAGGTTTCGTCGCGGCCGATTGTGCCATGAGAAGCGGCATTGACACCGCCCCGCCGCGCGGTGGACAGTCTCGCGCGTCGTTAGCCCAGGGAAACTCGAGATGTCCGTCACCGCCTACAAACGGCCGCCCATGCTGCGGACGCTTGCCAACTTCATCTTTTGGACGCGCTGGCTCCAAGCGCCGCTGTACGTGGGTCTGATCGTCGCGCAGGCTGTCTACGTCTACCACTTCTGGGTCGAGCTCGTGCACCTCGTCGAAGCGATGTTCGGCAACGATGAAGCGCTCAGGATCCTCGTCGAGAGCATCGGCTACGCGGGCGAGCCCCAGTTCAACGAGACGGTAATCATGCTCGTCGTGCTCGCGCTGATCGACGTCGTCATGATCTCGAATCTGCTGATCATGGTCATCGTCGGCGGCTACGAGACCTTTGTGTCGCGCCTCGAGCTCGGCGGCCATCCCGACCAACCGGAGTGGCTATCGACGGTCAACGCGTCCGTGCTCAAGGTGAAGCTGGCCACCGCGATCATCGGCATCTCCTCGATCCACCTGCTGAAGACGTTCATCAACGCGGCCAACTACGAAGAGAAGGTCCTGATCTGGCAGACCATGATTCACCTTGCTTTCCTGCTATCGGCGATGGCGATCGCCATGTGCGACCGGCTCCTGCCGCACGCCGACGCTCCGGGCGGACGACACTAACAATTCGGGCTACCGCGCGCGGTCGAGCGCGGCGCGCCGAATCGCCCGAAGACGTAGGATGCGGCAGCCGCTCCGCGCCCACAGCGGCGCCGGCGCCGCCCCCCGAGGACAGTCGTCGCGTCTGCGGTCGGCGACTATGAGAACGTCGATCTCGTCGGCGCCGGAGTCGATGCTGCGTTGGTGCGTGGCGGATTCGAGATTCTTGATCTGGTACCGCCGGATCGCGACGTCCGCGAGGTAGCGCGATTCGAAATCGTCTCCGAAGCGGTGCACAGTCCAAGTCGCCCGACGGGTGGGGGCGGCCAGCGCGACGTCGATCTCGGCACTGCCCCCGAAGCTCGGCTGCTCGGGATCGATGGTGAGCTCGAGGCGGTATGCGGTTGGGCGAACGGAGTCTGCGAGGCGCCCCGCTGGCGGCGGTGCGGCGAGCTGGCCCAAGGCCGAGCAAGCGAGCAGAAACAGCACGGGCGCGGCTCGGTGCGCAGGTTGTCTCTTGTGTGTCGCCGGCTGCCGGTCGTCCGAGCATGCCTGCAGACGTCCCGGGCGAGCGCGAGGCGCAGCGAGTCTGCGCCGCGCGGGGACCGGTTTCAAGGCGCGTAACCTCGATTGTCCGCTGCGTGCGTCTAGGTAACGGCAGTGCGATGCCCTTGATTGAAAAAGCGTAGGGCCGAGAGTAGATTACCCTCCAAATCAACGATAAAGGTTCCGCCGATTCGATCGGCCGAGAACGCGGGGGGAACGCCATGAATCGACGGCTGTCGAGTTGCTGCGGTACCCTAGCTTTGCTTGCAATGTCGCCGGCGCAAGCAGATCACGTTGCGTATTCCTTGGCCGACGGACAAAAGAGACCGTTGCCGGAGCAAATCGACGGCCTTTCCGCCGAGGATCTCCTGAATCTCGAGTGGGGCCAGTACAGCGGTCGCCGCGCGGCCGTCGGCGTTCTTCCCGTCGAGAACAACACGTCGCTCACGAGCTTCCTCGTGAACTCCGGCGGCGACGCGCAAAGCAGCGTTCCGGTCAACGGCATCGAAGCCATCGTCACCGACTCGTTGAATCGCACCGGACGCTTCCGCCTCGTAGAGCGGGAGCAAAACGCGCTGCAGGGCGTCCTACAGGAACAGGACCTATCGGCGAGCGGCAGAGTCAGCCAAGCGTCCGGCGCGCAGACCGGCAATATCCTCGGCGCGGAGTACCTCGTGCAGGTCGTCGTGACCGACTACGAGGCCGACACGTCGGGCAAGGACGTGAAACTCGGCAGCTTGTTCAAGGATCGAGCGCCGCTCTTGAGCGGTCTCAACGTGAAGAAGACCAAGAGCCGCGTGGGCTTGAACGTCCGACTCGTGGACGCCGAAACCAGCGAGATCCTCTTCACGAAGCAAATCGAGTCCACGATCTCCGAATCGGACCTCGACTTCGGCGGCGTAGCCGCCGTCGACGACCTCGGCTTGGCCGGGTTCCTTTCGAGCTTCTCGAAGATTCCGATCGGCCAGGCGACGATCGCCGGCGTGAACGAGGGCGTCTACGAGCTCGTCAAGCAAGTCGGGGCGCAACCGACTGAGGGCTCGGTCGTGACGGTGAGCCCAACTCAAGTCGTGATCAATCTCGGCGTCGGCGCCACGGAAGTCGGCGAGCGTTTCCAGGTGCTGATGAAAGGGGAGGAGCTCATCGATCCCGACACGGGGCTTTCGTTGGGCTCCATCGAAACGGCTACCGGCGAGCTCGAAGTCGTATCGGCGCAAGAAAAGTTCTCCGTCACGCGCCCGGTCTCGGGCGCCGCCCCGAACCGAGGGGACCGCGTGGTTTCGACGAAAGCGCCGCCGCCGTTGGAGTTCGCGGCCGCATGGTCCAGCGACTGACCCCCCAGCGCCCGCCCGTCCCCCTCCGGCACCGTAGGTCCGCGAAGGCCGCAAGCCGGTGAGCGAAGCCGACTTCACCGGACGCACGTTCGGCGGTTTCAAGATCCAGCGCAAGCTCGGTGCCGGCGGCATGGCCGTCGTCTATCAAGCGCACGAAGCGGCGCTAAATCGAACGGTCGCTCTCAAGGTCATCCACGAGCATTTGGCGAAGGAAGGGGAGTTCGTCGCCCGCTTCCACCGCGAAGCCCGCGCCGCGGCGCAGCTGAGCCACCCGAACATCGTGCAGGTTTACTCCGTCGGCGAACAGGACGGCATGCCGTACTTCGCGATGGAGTACGTGAAGGGCAAGTCGCTGCAAAGCGTCATTCAGACCGAAGGGTTCTTGACTGCGCCTCGCGCGGCGTCGGTTCTGGAGGAAGCGTGCGAGGCGCTCTCGGCCGCGCACGAGGCAGGCATCGTCCACCGCGACATCAAGCCGAGCAACATCATGTTGGACGGCGCGGGCCGCGTGAAGGTTGCGGACTTCGGCATCGCGCACATGGCTTCGGAGACGCGCCTGACCCAGACCGGCATGATGCTCGGCACGCCGGGCTACACCTCTCCGGAGCAATGTTTCGGCGCGCCGCTCGATGCGCGGAGCGACATCTACTCGTTGGGCGTCACGGCCTACGAGATGTTGACCGGCCACATGCCGTTCCAGGCCGACACTCTGGGCTCACTGGTCCGCCAGATCATCGAAGGCATGGCGCCGCCGCTCGCGACCGCCAATCCGACCGTCCCGCCGGCATTGCGCGACATTGTCGAAAGGATGATGCACAAGGATCCGGACGCGCGCTTCCAGACCGCGGACGATGTCATCGCGGCGCTCACGCGCAGCGACATCGATACGCGGCCGGTGATTACACAACCGTCACTAAATGAGTACGCGCCCGCGGCTGCCCATGCGTCCGTGCCAACGGCGGCGCGCACCGCGCCAACGGATGAGCCGACACGCCTGAACCCGACGAACCTGCCTGCGGCGTTGCCGGTGGCAGCACCCATCAACGTGCCCGCACCGGAGCGCGCCAGGAGCTTCGCTCCGGCAATCATCATCGCGGCCGTCGCCGTAGGGGCCGCGGGAACCGCCGTCTATTTCGGGCAGCGTATCTTCGGCACCGGCGACGCGCCGGGCAACGGCGCACAGACGGTCCTCGAGCACAGTCCATCGGACATCGAGCAGGGTCAACAAGCGGCGAGCGATGCCGAAAACACCCCAGCTGCGGCCGCCGGATTGGCAACGGCTGGCGCAGCCGCGGGGAATGGCGGCATTGCGCCCGTTGGCGGCGCTGATGCGCCGCCAACGATCGATGCGACTCTCGCTGCGACGCCGGCAATCGCTCCGGCGATCATAGCGACGCCGCCCGCGGATCCGCCGAGCGCCGGTGGCGGAGCCTCGACACCTGGCACCACCGAGCCGCCCGCCGGCGCAGGACCACCGCGCGAGGCCGAGCGGCGCGCCGAATCGCCCGAGGACGCAGGATCCGGCAGCCGCCCCGCGCCCACAGCGGTGCCGGCGCCGCCCCCGCGGACGGTCGTCGCGTCTGCGGTCGGCGACTATGAGAACGTCGATCTCGTCGGCGCCCGAGTCGATGCTGCGTTGGTGCGTGGCGGATTCGAGATTCTTGATCTGGTACCGGCCAATCGCGACGTCGGCGAGGTAGCGCGATTCGAAATCGTCTCCACGGTCAAGCTCATCGGCGCACGGGAGCTCTCGTTCGCGAACCGTCGGATGACGCAGTACACGGTCGCCGTGACCGTCCTGGCGACCGACCTCGTCAGTGGAACGAGGGCGGCCGGACCCTTCAGCACGACGGTGGAATATACCTCCATCAATCTGCAAGAGAACCTTCAAGCCGGAGTCGATGAGCTTGCGGTGGATCTGATCCAAGGTCTCGAGGCGGGGCTCGGGTCGACTCGCTAAGCTCCCGCACCGCCAACACGCAGGCAGCCTCGCATTTTTCCTGCGATATCGCTGCGGCGAGCGCATCGCATGCTACGCTATGTCCGCCTCGCTGCGTTCGTGCCCAATAATAATGAATGACGACTGCTAGCGTGCCCACATCCCGCTATGCTCGGACCCGCTTTGCGAGCGGACCTCTCGCGCATACGACGTTGTTCGCAGCGCATCTTCCTCCCTCAAAAACAAGTCGTGGTCTCCCATGACATCAGTCGACGCCGATCTCGAAACCTTCATGTCCGGCTTGATGCGCCGCAATCCCGGCGAGCCGGAATTTCATCAGGCCGTACGCGAAGTCGCCGGTACGATCATTCCGTACCTCGAGAAACGGCCCGCTTATCGCGATTTGCAGATTCTCGAGCGATTGACGGAAGCGGACCGTATTGTGATCTTCCGCGTCGGCTGGGAGGACGACGAGGGCAACGTCAGGGCCAACCGCGGCTATCGGGTTCAGTGGAACAACGCGATCGGTCCATACAAGGGCGGCCTGCGTTTCCACAAGGACGTGACCCTGAGCGTCTTCAAGTTTCTGGCCTTCGAGCAAACATTCAAGAACAGCCTGACCGGACTGCCCATGGGCGGCGCGAAAGGCGGCTCGGACTTCAACCCGAAAGGAAAGTCGGACCGCGAGATCATGCGCTTCTGCCAGGCTTTCATGTCGGAGCTCTACCGGCACATCGGTCCCTATACGGACGTGCCGGCCGGCGATATCGGCGTCGGCAGCCGCGAAGTGAGCTACCTGTTCGGTCAATACAAACGGCTCGCGAACCAGTTCACTGGCGTGATTACCGGCAAGGGGCTGGCGTTCGGAGGCAGCGAAATACGCGTGGAGGCGACCGGCTACGGCTGCGTCTACATGATGGAAGACATGTTGAAGCACCGCGGTGAGAGCCTCGAGGGGAGGACCGCCACGGTCTCTGGCGCCGGCAACGTAGCCCAGTACACGGTGGAGAAGCTCATCACGCTCGGCGCGAAGGTCGTGACGCTGTCCGATTCGACGGGCTTTATTCACGACCCGCGCGGGATCGATTCGGAGCGCCTCGCTTTCATCAAGGAGTTGAAGGGCACACGACGCGGCAGCCTCGAGGACTATGCGACTCAATTCGGCGCTCCCTTTTATCGCGACGCCCGCCCTTGGAGCGTGCCTTGCGACCTCGCCTTCCCGTGCGCCACCCAGAACGAGATCAGCGCCACGGACGCCGAAACGCTGGTCAAGAACGGCTGCGGGGCGGTGGCCGAGGGCGCGAACATGCCGACCGACCAGGCCGGGATCGACGTGTTTCAGCGCGCCGGAGTGCTCTTCGCGCCGAGCAAGGCGGCGAATGCCGGCGGCGTCGCGGTTTCGGGGCTCGAGATGACGCAAAACAGCATGCGGCTGTCCTGGACGAGGGCCGAAATGAACCAGAGACTGCGCGAGATCATGAGCGGTATCCATGCGCGTTGCGTCGAGCATGGCAGCGAAGATGGGCGCGTAGACTACGTCAAAGGGGCCAATATCGCCGGATTCGTAAAATTGGCCGACGCCATTTCTGCTTATGGGGTGATGTGAGGCATTGGGGTCCATTCGATAGCCGTCAAATCGCGTGGATCTGATACGATTCACAGGCTGGCGCAAACGCGGGCTCTCTGGTGAAGGGGACCTGTCGCCGAATAATCCGTGGGCCGCGTTACTCGCCCCGACAGACAACCGAATCAGAATAAGTGCAGGGGTTGGCTTCATGAACGGTCGTAGCACGGCATCTGGCTTAGTCGGCATCGCCTCTCTTTTCCTCCTCGCCGCTGGCGCTCACGCACAGAACACGCCGCTCGGAAGTGTCGTCGCCGCCGGCGGCGGAAGCGAGCTCCAAGTCCAAACCGGCAACAGCGTGCAGGCCGTTTGCACAAACCTCGCGGGCAACGGCTTCGGCGGCGTGGCCGGCGCGAACCGCCCTCCAACAAGCGCGCAGGAAGACCTCTTTTTCCGCTGCAACGAAATGGTCCACACCGCCAACGGGCTCGGGAACGCGGGCGCGTCGGCGAACAGCTTGGGACTGAGCGCAGCTGAGCTCGGTCGCGCGATGCAGCAACTGGCCGGCGAAGAGAACGGCTCGAAGGGCCGGCTCGCGACCGAAACCTCGAACGGCCAATTCGCGAACATCGGCATGCGGCTCGACGCACTGTCGCGCGGCGCGCGCGCCACCGCGACCGGGCTCGGAACCGCGGGCTTGCCGCTCGACGCGGTCGGCGGTAACGCCGGCGACGGCCCCGGAGGCACGGGGTGGGGCTGGTTCGTGACGGGCGCCGTGGGCTTCGGCGAGCGCGACGCGACTGCGCAGGAGGACGAGTACGACTACGACTCGAACGGCGCCACCTTCGGAGCGGATTACCAGTTCGACGGCGGCCTCGTGCTCGGGACGGCCGTGGGCCTATCTCGGTTCGACGTCGATTTCACGGACCTCTCCGCCGGCACGCTCGCCTCGACGGCCGCCGGAGGCTCGATCGAGGTCGACGGCTACAGTCTGAGCCTGTTCGGGCTCGCGCAGCTGGGACGGCGGCTCACGATCGATGGCGTTTTCGTATACGGCAACAATGACTACGACAGCGTGCGCAACGTGTCCTACTCGGCCGGAGCAGCGGCCACGGGACGCGGCGCCGGTCTTGTCGTGGACCGCGCGATACTGGGAACGACCGACAGCAATCAGTATGCCGCGGGCGTGAACCTTGGAACCTTGTTCAATTGGGGTGCGACGACGCTCTACCTCGACGGCGGCTTCAACTGGCTCGACATCGAGATCGACGGGTACACGGAGGACGACCCGGCTCAGAACGGCGGGCTCAACTTGACGTTTGACGAACAGAACATCGAATCGCGGCAGGCGCGGCTCGGCCTGCATTTGACGCGGGCGTTCAGCGGCCGCTCGGCTGTCGTGAGCCCGTTCATCCAGCTCGATTGGCGCCACGAGTACGAGAACGCGGCGTTGATCCAGCGGGCCAACTACGCGAACGCGTTCAACACCATCGATCCCAATCTCGACCTCGTGTTTCAGACGGACGCGCCGGACGAGGACTTCTACGAGGCCGACATCGGCGTCGTGTTCGTCCTGCGCAACAATTTCCAGCTCGTGCTCGACTACCGCACGACGATCGACTTGGATCTCGTCGACGCAAACCTCGTGTCCTTCACGTTCCGCGGAGCGTTCTGACGTCGTGCGACACGCGTGCGCAGGGCTGGACTCATCGCAACGCAGGCTGATTCTCGATGGGCCAGGACGCAACGCTAAGGCGCACGGCTAAGCCGGCCGATGAGCCACGAGACCGAGTAGGCGCCGCCACGGCTCCTGATACCTCTCGCCCGGACCCGTTCTCCGTCGGCGACGTCATCAAAGACCGGTACGAGCTCGTCGAGCTGCTCGGACGCGGCGGCATGGGCGCCGTGTTTCTCGCGAAGGACCGGCTCGTCAGGACCTCCGTGGCGATCAAAGTGTTGACGACTGATTTCGCGAGCCACCCGGACGCCGAGAAGACGTTCCGCCAGGAAGCGTCGAAGGCCATGGAGCTCTCGCACGACAACGTGGTGAAGGTATTTCACTTCGACGTGGACGGAGCACGTCGTAGCCCGTACATCATCATGGAGTACATGCGCGGAGCGCCGCTCGATGACGTGATCACGCAGCATCCCGAGGGCCGACCGTTCGAGGCCGTATGGCCGATCGTGTGCCATATGGGCCTCGGGCTCGCCTACATCCACGCGCACAAGCTCGTTCATTGCGACTTCAAGCCCGGCAACCTGTTCCAGCTGGAGGACGGCACCGTCAAGCTGCTCGACCTCGGCATCGCGCGTGCGACGTCGCGAGCTCGAAACGCCGACACGACGATCTTCGACGTCGGGACGCTGAACGCAATGGCGCCGGCGTATGCGAGCCCCGAGATGTTCGAACAGCAGCCGGCCGACCCTCGCGACGATATCTATGCGCTCGGCTGCACGGTTTATGAGCTCCTGACCGGCAAGCATCCGTTCGACGGCGCCTGGTCTATTCGAGCTCACGATCTCGTCCTCGAGCGCGTGCCGGGCTTGAGCGACCGCCGCTGGCGCGCGCTCGAGAACGCTCTCGCGCTCAAGCGCGACAAGCGCACGTCGACCGTCTCCGAGTTCCTCGAGGAGTTCGAGGCCAAACCGAACGTTCTCGCGAGGCGGCTGGCAGCCGTGGGGCTGCTGAGCGCCCTGGTTGCGGGCGGCCTAGCCGTTTGGCTCTCGCCCATCGGACAAGACCCCGACCAAGCCTATCTCCGATCGCTGCTGGAGCGGGCCGGAACGAAACAGCTCGAGCCGGGCCAAGAGGTCAATATCGAAAGCTGGCTCGCCCAGGGTCAGGACTACGTCGGCTTCGCGCGGGATTCTTTCGCGAAGTTGGACGCCGCCGGCGGCCACAGGGACCTGCGCGGCGGCGCCGACAACGCCGAAGGGGCGTTCCTCAGCGTGCTGGCGCTGACGGCTAGCGAGACGGCGGCGCGCGGCATGCTGCAGATCGTCGAGGCCTACGCGGACGGGGTGGCTCAGTTCGCGGCTTCGGACCCGCGTACGGCTCTGTCTCTCGCCTGCCAGGGCTACGAGATGCATCCGAACCACCTTCGCCTCCGAAGCCTGCTCGAGAACCTCGGGGTGGCGGATACGGACGTCAGCGGAGCGTGCAGTGCACTGGCGCAGCCTTAACGGGCGCCTGTCGAGCGGCGCGCTCGTATTGGCGGCGGCGTCCGCATTGGCGGGCTGCGCCGCTTTGCCGGCCGTGCCTCCGCCGGGCTTCGCCGACCGAATCGTGGACGGCATGCCGTTCAGGCATCGGATCTTCTCGAGGGGCCATCCGGTCGGCGACGTTCTACACGTCTATATAGAAGGTGACGGAAGCGGCTGGCTCACGCGGACCACGGTGAGCCGGGACCCGACGCCGTTGAAGCCCCTGATGCTCGAGCTGATGGTTCTCGACCCGACACCGAGCGTCTACCTCGGTCGGCCTTGCTACTTCGGTCTCGCCGCCTCTGCCGGCTGCGACCCTAGCCTGTGGACGAGTCACCGTTACTCTGCCGAGGTCGTCGCGAGCCTCGAGCGCGTGCTCGCGGTGCTGCTCGCCGAGGGCGACTACTCCGCCGTCGTGCTGTTCGGCCATAGCGGCGGCGGGACGCTCGCGACGCTGCTTGCGACCCGAATTCCGCGAACCCGCGCCCTCGTCACAATCGCCCCAAATCTGGACGTTGGCCGCTGGGCCGACCTGCACGGCTATACCCCGCTCGAGGGGTCGCTCGACCCTGCCCGAGAAAGGGAATTCCCCACAGGTATCTTTCAAGTACACTGGGTCGGCAGCCGAGACACGGAGATTCCGCCGAATCTGCTGTCGACGCTGCGCCCTTACGTAGGCAAAGACGGTGTTCGCGTCCGCGACGGTTTCGATCACGACTGCTGCTGGGACGAGATTTGGCCAAGCCAGCTCGCCGAGATCACTTCATACCTCGCGAGCGAGCAAGCCCGAACGGCACTCTCGCTGCGCGGCGAACAGTTCGTTTCGAGGAGACCGATCCATGACATCCACTAGAGTCTGGACGTTGCTTGCGTCCGCGATTGCAACGGTGCTTTGCGGCACGGCTATCTCCCAGGATTCCGCGCCGAGACAGATATCGATCGACTCCCAACAGCTTCAAGCCGTCGTGTGCTTGTTGCCGCCGCGCATACGCAGACTCGGCGGTATCGTGACGTACCCCGAGCGCCGGCGGGTGATCGAGACGACCGCATCCGACTGCGAGATCAAGGGCGGCGAGTACACGGTCTATGACCGCGCCAACGACGACGCGGCGCTCGAGTTCTGGAAGCGGGAGGTCACGTTCGCAGAGAACGACGACGAGGCGCGAGCCAAAGCACAGACCTACATCGGCGAGATCTACGAGAAGCGTCTAGTTCCGGACTATGCGCAGGCGGCGTCTTGGTACGAGCAGGCGGTGAAGAGCGGTAGCAAGCGCGCGATGCTGCACCTCGCGCACCTCTACGAGAACGGACTCGGCGTGCCGCAAGATCTGCCGCAAGCGCTCGCGTTGTGGCGCAACGGCATGGGCATCGAGGAAGGGCTCGTGCTCGAGTCGGAGCTGGTTGCGGTTCGTTCCGAGGCCCAGCGACGCATCGACGAGCTCACCGCGGCGCTCGATCGCCAAAACCGGACGAGCGAGCAACTGCAGCAGGTGCTCGCAAGCACCGTCGCGACGACGAACTCGCAGAAATTAGAGCTAGAGGCAGCCGAGAAGGATCTCGACAAGCTGACGGAGGAGCTTGCCGCGGAGCGCGCGGCACCGCGAGGCGGCGCCGAGCAGGTCGCAGCGTTACGGCGGGATATCGACGCGAGGTCCCAGACCATCGGCGAGCAGCAGGCGCGGATCGCCGTGCTCGAGGTGCAGATCGTGGGGCAGCGGGCACAGCTTGCTGCGAGCTCGGCGACAGCGGGGATTCACGAGCGGCAGCTCAACAACGCGCTCGCGACGATCGCGACGCAGGAGGCGGAAAACGCAACGCTGTCCGAGACCCTCGCGCGCAGCGAGGCGCGGATCAGCGTGCTGCAGAGGGACATCGTCACCGCGCAGACCGGCGTCCAGGAGCAGCAGCAACGCGCCAAGAGTCTCGAGGCGCAGATCGCGACCCTTTCGGTCGCGGGCACTGACAGCGCCGGACACACTGCTGCACTCGAGCAGCAACTGGAGCGGGCTCGTCGCGAAGCGGAAGCAAGAACGGCTGACGTTTCGCGCATGCAGCAAGTGCTCGAGAGTCAGCGCGCGAGCTTCGCCCAGACGCTGCAGAGCGCGAATGCGCAGCGCGCGGAGCTGGCGCAGGAGCTCGCGCAATTCCGCGCCGAGCGCGAACAGATCGAGGCGCAACTCGACCAACGCAACGCCGAGGTCGGCACGCTTCGCGATCAGATCAGCGCCAGGAACCTCGAGCTTGCCACGTCCGAAACCGAGGAGGAGCGCTTGCGCGACGAGATCGCCAAGGCGGAGACGAGCGCAGACGCGGCGTTGATTGCGGATCTACGCCGTCAGCTGGCCGCCAACCAGCAAGAGCTCGCGAAGCAGACACAGCAGGTTGCGAGCCTCGAGGTGCAGTGGGAAATGGCGTCGGGTCAAGTCGCATCGCTCAAACACGAGTTGGAGAGCCGCGCGGTTGGCGATAGCGCCCTCGAGGAGCAATATCGCGCGAAGGTCGCGCTTCTGGACCAGCGCATTCTCGACATCACGAAAGAGCGCGACGTGATGACTCAAGGCGTTGAAGACCAGCGACGAGAGAAGGCGCAGCTGAGGTCGGACATCAACTTGCTGGAACAGGAACTGGTCGATCTCCAAGCGAGCGCCGACCGCGAGACCGAAGCAAACCGCCAACAGATCCGGACGCTGAACGACGAGATCACGCGGAAGGGCCAAGAGGTCGTCGCGCGCGACTCGACGATTCGCACGCTCAACATGGAGCTCGATCAACAGAAGTACGCGCGCGAGCGCCTGCGCATCGAGCGCTCCGACATCGGCACGCTGGTGGCGAACACCCGCGGCCCGACACCTGCCGTGGCACTGCCGGCGGACGTCGATCTCGACAAATATCGATTCCACGCGCTGATCATCGGCAATCAGGACTACACGTTCCTGAACGACCTAGGCACCGTCGAGAACGACGTCAACGACGTCAAGATTCTGCTCGAGCAGATCTACGGCTTCGATCAGGTCGACGTCCGGATGGATCTGACGCGCGACGGCATGTATGCGGAGCTCGGCAAGCTCAAGGACTACGGCAAGGACGAGTTCGTGCTGATCTACTACGCCGGGCATGGCACGATGGACGAGTTCGACAATGGCTACTGGCAGCCCGTCGACTCCGTGCCCGGCAAGAATCCCACGAATTCGGGCGTCTCCGTGGCGCAGATCACGCAGTACCTCAACATGATGCAGGCCAAGCACGTGATGGTCGTGGCCGACTCGTGCTACTCCGGCGCTCTGCTGCGGGAGAACACGGTCGAGATCCAGAACGTCGATCAACGGCTCAAACACTGGGTCAACAACGCGTCCCGCACGGTGCTCACGTCGGGCGGGCTGGCCCCAGTGCTCGATGCGGGCGGCGACGGCGAGCATTCGGTGTTCGCGAGGGCCTTCATCGACGTGCTCGCCGACAACGGCGGCGTGCTGAGCGGCGAGGCGCTGCATGCGCGCATCCGAGAACGGATTCGCAGCGAGTCGAGAGCGCTGAATCTCGAGCAGACGCCGCAATTCGCGGGTCTCGCCGATGCGGGTCATGCGAACGGCCAGTTCGTTTTCGTGCGCCGCGGCGAACCTCAGGCGCGCCTGAATTAGCCGGACTTTCGCTACTCGCCGCTGAAGGGCGTCGCTTTTTGGTAGCCGGCGCGTTTTCGCGGAGCTGGCACCGGACGCTGACAAGTTGGTTGGACAACAAAGAACAAGTCATGCGGCTCAAGAAGTGCGGAGGCTATCTCTACCTAATCACGGCGGCGTGCGCCGTACAGGCTGCCGACCACGCCGAGTCGCCCGCGGCCGATGGTGATCGCGCCGCGGATATCGCGGACATCTTCGTTTTTCGCGCGCCGGATCAGCCAAACCGGATCGTCGCCGCGCTGACATTCGGCGGTCGGCCGGCGCCGCGGGCGCGCATCGACGTCGAGTATTGCGACCGCGACGTGCTCTACACGGTGCTCGTCGACAAGAATGCCGACGATCTCGCAGATGCCGAAATCTACATTCGATACGGCAGGGATAACGCCGGACGGTGCGGCGTGCGCTTCGAGAACGTGCCCGGCGCTGGCGCCGCGGAATTCGATGGCCGTACCGAGACGGTATTCACGAGCGCCACCGGCCTGCGCGCGTTCTCGGGCCGGCGGGACGATCCGTTCTTCTTCGACGCTCAAGGGCTGGCCATGACGCTGATGACCTTCAGCGGTGATCCGGATAACCCAACGGGCCAGCTCAGGTTCCGCAACGATCGCGACAGCTTCGGCGGCCGCAACGTCACCGCAGCGGTGTTCGAGATGGACGAGGCAGCGCTCATGGCGGGCGCGACTACGCGGCGATTGCGGTTCTGGGCGACGACCGCTCGGCTCCAGGAGTAGAGCATGACGCGCACAAGGACGGGGTTGCTCGTTGCCGCGCTGATGTCCGGCGTGCTCGGAATCTCCGGTTGCGGTAGCAGTGACGATGGCGACGGGCGCGCCGACGACACACCGGCGCCGCGTACGCCGCCCGCGCCTTTGACGCCGGGGACCTATAACGTCCGCGTGGAAGGACCCGAGCGTTATGTTCGCGTCGACCGTATGGGGCAACCGGCCGTGGGAACAGCGCTACTGTCGCGCGCGCCCGGCTCGCGCCCGAACGGCGACAATCAGCGCGATGCGCTCAATCGCGCGGAGCCTGCCGACGATACGGGTTTCGTTCCGGAAATGCTGGCGACGCTGAAGACGCTGCTTCAGCAGCTCAACCCGGCGCTCGCCGGAGCCGGCGTGACACCATGCTCGCAGGGCACCGGCAGCACGATCAACATCGACAAGTGCGTGCTGCAGGTGGCACCCGTGATCGTGCCGGACGTCATCACGTTCGATCTCGAGCGTCCAACGAGCTGGCCGAACGGCCGCGCCTTCGACGATCCGGTCGTCGATCGCCTGCTAGCGCTCGCGCTGATCGATCTCGGTATCTACGATATCGACTTGCTGTGGAACCTGCCGCTGAATCCGCCAGGAAACGAGGGCAACCGAAACGATCAGTCGCCAGGGGTATTCCCGTATCTGCGGCCGGCGTTTCTCGATCCCCCGCCGCCGCCGCCTGCGCCAAACTGATGTCGAGACTGCGCGGGGCCGCGCTCGTTGTCGTTCTTGTGTGCTCCGTCGCGCGTACCGCGGGCGCATCTTCCTATGGCGAACGGCTGGTGCTGGCCGAGCTGAATCTGCGCGAGGCCGAGGCTGCCCAGGCGGCCGATCCGGACGTCGCCGATACGGCGCTGGCCGTCGTCGAGGCTGCGTTGGAGCTCGCGTGGCTAAGCGGCGACTACGATTGGCTCGCACGTGCCGAGACGACGCTCGATGCAGCGCAGACCGCCGCGGGCCGGTCACCACGGACTTGCCTCGTGACTGCGCGCCTGCACCTCACGCTGCATCGTGCGGCGGCAGCGAGCGAAGCGTTGCGGGAGTGCGGGCCCTGGAGTGACGAGCGCACGCGCGAGCAGCTGCTAGCCGACGTACGCCTCATGCGGGGTGAGCCGGACGTTGCGGCGGCCGTTTACCGGCGTCTGTTGCACCAGCGGGTCGAGGTCGGCACGCTGGCCCGACTTGCCGGCGTGCACGAGGTGCTTGGTCATCCGGAGGAAGCAAAGGCGCTGCTTGCCGAAGCCGAGCGGCGTGACCATGGCGGCGACCCCGCGCAGCGCGCCTGGCTAAAGCTGCGGCGCGCGGAGATTGCGCTGCATCAGGGACGTTGGGACGAAGCCCGCGCGATCTATCTCGCCGCCGAGCAAACGTTACCCGGATGGTGGCTCGTCGAGGAGCACTTGGCCGAAATCGAGGCGCTGCTCGGTCAGACGGCTGCTGCGCGCGATCGATACGCAGCCATCGTCGAGCGCAACGGACTGCCAGAGCTCATGGACGCGTTGGCCGTGCTCGAGCTCACTCTGGGCGCGACCGCGAGTGCCGAGTCCCTGCGGGAACGCGCGCGCGAGCGATACGAATCGAGGCTTGCGCGGTTCCCGGAGGCCGCAGCCGGACACGCGGTCGAGCACTTTCTTCACGATCCGCATGCCGCGCGCGCGCTCGAGCTCGCGGAGGCGAACCATGCCGGCCGTCCGACTGGAGAGGCCGCGACCATTCTGGCGCGCGCGCGCTGGCGTTCCGGGCTGCGCACGGAGGCCTGCGCAGTGATTGAGTCCGCTCGGGGACGGGGCTACGAGTCGGCCGAGGTGCTGTGGCTGGCGGCGGAGTGCGCGCCGAGCGATGTCGCGAGCAAGGTGCGTGCGCAAGCGCTAGATCTCAATCCACGCGCCGCGCAAATGTACGGGTTCGATCTTTGACCTATGGTCATTCGCACCCGCACGCCAGCGCAGGCCGCGTACAGTTGCGAGAGCGGCTTGCGTGACCCGGCGAAGCGATGTCGTTCTTGCGCTCACCGGGAGTTGCGTTTAGCGTGTTCCGCGTGAACGATCGGGCACGCCGTGCGGCCTGCTCGCGCAGGATGCGATGAGCAGCCGGCGTTTTCTCGGGGAGATCCTAGCCGTGAGGCAGAAGAAGAACAAATGGGCTCTCCGGGCCCGGTGTGTTGGCAGACTCAGCGCCGCTGCGGGCGTGGTCGCCTTCGCTGGCTGTTCGGGCAGCGAGGGCGACCTGCAACCGACTCCGGAAGCGACTCCGGCGATGGAGTGCAGCGGCTTCTGTGCCGATGTTCCGACCCGCCTCGAGCAGGACGACGTCCGCCGCGTCGTTGCGCAGGGGGTTGCGGAGGCGCGCGTGCGCGGGCTTGCCGGGCATATCGTAGTCAGCGATCGCGTCGGCAACATCCTGGCCGCGTACTCGATGAACGGCGCACGACAGAACGTCCGCGTGGCGACACCGGGCCGACAGGTAACCGGCGGTCTCGAAGGCGTGACCGTAATCCCCGCGGTCGCCAGCGCCATCGCAAAGGCTGTGACCGGCGCGTACCTGTCGAGCGAAGGTAACGCTTTCAGCACGCGCGTCGCGAGTCAGATCATTCAAGAGCACTTCAACCCGGAGGAGCAGAACCAGCCCGGCGGCCCGTTGTTCGGCGTGCAGTTTTCGCAGCTGGCTTGCTCGGATCTCTCAGCGCGCGCGAATCCTCCCGCGCTCGTGCCTGGGCCGCACCGCTCACCCCTCGGACTGTCGGCCGATCCGGGCGGCTTTCCGCTGTACCGCAACGGCACGGTCGTCGGCGGGGTCGGCGTCGAAATCGACGGCCAATACGGTCTCGATGTCAGCATTCTCGACGTCGACGGCGGCGACGCGCTGGTCGACGAGATCGTGGCGCTCGCTGCGACGTTCGGCTATGGCGCGCCGCCGGATCGCCGGGCGGACCGGATCACCGTCGACGGCAAGACGCTTCGGTTCAGCGATGCCGTCTCCGCGGACCTTGTCAGCGTACCGGCGGCTGTCGATGTGGCCGCCGAATTGGCCCTGGCCGGAAACTTCAGGGCCGTGGTCGGGTACACCGACGCCAGCGTACGGGCCGGCACGGCGTTCGGCCAGGTCGAGTCCGGCATCGTGCCTGCCACGGAGCCCGCGTTCGCCATGCGCGACGGTTTCGTGATCGTCGACGCTGCCGGCCAGAACCGCTTCCCGCCGATCGCCGGTGGCGGCGTCGGCGCCTTGAGCGCGGATGAGGTGCGCGCCATCCTCGCCAACGGACTCGACGTGATGAATGCCGCACGCGGGCAGATCCGCCGACCGTTAGGCAGTAGCGCGCGCACGACGATTTTCGTGGTGGGACGCAACGGCGAGGTGCTCGGCGGCGTTCGGGGGCGGGACGCGCCGATGTTCGGCGTCGACGTGGCGTTGCAGAAAGCGCGCTCTGTTCTGTTCATGAGCGGGGCCGGCGCGGCAGCTGCGCTCGCGGGGCTGCCGCCGGTGCGGTACTTCGAAGACGGATTCAATGTGGGTCCCGAGATCCCGTTCACGCCCTACGTCGAGCAGTTCCGCTCCGCCAGCGGACGTGCGACCGCGCTCGCGGACGGCACGATCGCATTTGGAGCGCGCTCCATCGGCAATGTGGCCCGGCCATTTTTCCCGGATGGACTCGAGAATACGCTGTTCGGGCCGTTCTCGAAGCCGGCGGGCGAGTGGAGCGTGTTTTCCACGGGTCTGCAGCTCGATCTCGCGCACAACGCGCTGGTGAACCACGTCGCTTTTCTGCTTGGAGCGATTCCTGCTGACGTACCACAGAATTGCACGGGCATCGCACCGTTCGGCGGCTCGCTCAATCCCCCGGCCCAGGCCTTCGCGGTCGTCAATCCCATTGCGCAGCTCGCCAATGGCTTACAGATCTTTCCGGGTGGAGTGCCGATCTATCGCGTCAATGAGCTCGTGGGTGCCGTGGGCGTGTCCGGTGACGGCATCGAGCAAGACGACATGATCGCGTTTCTCGGCGTGCACCGCGCTGGCGAGCAGTTGAGCAATGTCATCGGTAACGCGACGCCGGCTAGGCGCGCCGACGTCGTCTTCGTGCGCGGCACGCTCTTGCGCTACGTGCAGTGTCCCCAGGCGCCATTCCTCGGCTCCAACGACGAGCTCGTCTGCGACAACAACTGACGAAGCGAGCGCCTTCTTCCGGCGTCAGCGCAGCAACAGCCACAGCAGCGCGACGGTGATCGCAAAAGAGATCAGCACGATCGGCCAGAACGACAGGCGCATCGCCTTCGGGCGCGCTCCGGCGGCTTGCGGCACGCGGAACAGACAGTCGACGGGCCCGAACTTCACCTTGTCGCCCGTGCTCAGGTATCGCACCGCGACTTGGGCGCCGTTCACGAACGTGCCATTCGCGGACATCTGATCGGCGACCTTCCAGCGGTTGTTCTTCCGCTCGATGATCGCATGGAAAGCGGAGACGCCCTGGTCGTCGAGCTTGACGCCGTCCTCGCCCGGCTCGCTTCCAACCTTCCACACGGCGCTCTCGCCGGAGCCGCGCAGCAGCAGATTCTTGCCCTTGGACTGGCCCGACAACACTTGCAGGTGCGGCTCGGTGAGACTCGAATTGGGAACGACTGGCGGCCCGAGGATGTCTTGCAGAGCCTCCTTGCTCATGAACATCGTTTTGCTCTTCGGCCGATTTGTCGGATCGGCCCACGCGCCGGGCGCCTTTTTCGGAGCTTGCGCATTCGGCGCCTCGGGCGCGGCTGCACTTGCCGAACGCGCACCCGAGTCACCGGCCGCGTCACCGCTACGTGACGGTTTCGGCGGAGCCACCGGCGCCGGCGCCTCGGACGCCGTCGCGCCTGGAGACAGGACGGTCTTGTCCGGGGCCGCGCTCGCGCTCGGCCGTATTTGCGTGCGATCGCCCGCAGGCGGCATGACGACGTCGAACTCGACGACGTCGAATTTCACTCGATCGCCGTTCTTGAGCGGCGTTGGCTTACCGATGCGCTCGCCGTTGACGAACGTCCCGTTCGTCGAGCCGAAGTCTTCGATCGAGAGCCGGCCCTCCTGCACGGACAGGCGGGCATGCTTGCTCGATACGGTGCCCGACTTCAAGACGATGTCGCACGATTCGTTGCGGCCAACAATGACGTCTCCGGTGATCGTCAGGACTTCACCGCCACCGACCGGCTTGAGAACCATCGAGCTCACGGCAAATCAACCCCTTCAGGCAACCCGAGAATTTGCAAGAATAACGTACCGACGAGCACGGCTACCGTCCCCTCACTCATCGACCGCTCAACCGCGCTCGAGCCATCGCAGCACCAAGAACAGCGCGAGCGCACCGAGGACGCCGAGCGCGAGCGGTATCCAGCGCGGATCGAGGACAAACCCGCGCCGGCCGAAGTCCACCACTAGCACGCTGACGTTGTCGCGCGCGCCTTTGCTCAGAGCGGCGGCAAGCAGGCTGTCCGCAGCTTCCTTCGGACTCGTACTGCTCTCGAGACGCTCGGCGAGTTCGTCGTCGGTCAGCTCGTCGGTCAACCCGTCGCTGCAGAGCAGGAACCAGTCACGGCTGCGCAGATCGACGCTGATCTCATCCGGAGCCGGTTCCCCCATTCCTAGAGTCTGAAGCACCACGTGCCGCTTCGGGTGCACGCGCGCTTCCGCTTCCGAGACCTGTTTGCTCGCGAGCAGCAGCTCGAGCAGCGAATGATCGCGCGATAGCCTGCGAATCTTGCCCTTACGCCAGAGATACGCGCGGCTGTCGCCGACCCAGACGACATCGCAGGAGTCGGCGCCGGCTTTCATCGCCACGACCGTCGACCCCATGGCCGCACTATCTGCCGAAGATTCGGCGGCCTCCACGACGGCCCGATGCGCTTCGATCACGGATTCACGCAGCGGCACGCCGTGTGCCACGCGATCGAGGATCGTGTCCTTTACCACGCGGCTTGCGACCTCCCCCTTAGCATGGCCGCCCATGCCGTCGGCAACGAGCCATATGCCACGCATCGTGTCCCACCCGACGCTGTCCTCGTTGGATTGCTCGTGGCACCCTGGATGAGTCTGGGCGCCGAAGTCGGCCATCAGAAGACGCCTTCGACGTCGTCCCTGTCGGCGATAGCTCGAAAGGCCCCCGGACGATACGTAGCTGGCAGCGCAGCGTCGAAAAGCCGGTCGAGCGCCGCCCGTTGCGCCGGACTTTGGCCGAGAGACAGCGTGAAACCCTGAACGCTGAGAACCGCTTGCTCGGCGCTCGCGAAGTCCGCGAGCCGGCCAGCGACCGCCATCGCGATGATCTGCCGGCGAACGGCTCGTATCTGCGCGGCATCGTAGACACGCGCCGCCCAGGACTCCTTGCGCGCGTCGATCCACGCGAGCAGACCGTCGGCGGCGGCCGTCGCGGCGGCATCGCCGCGGTCGCCGGAGGCGGCGAACGCTTCGATCGCCCGCCGGAGCCCCGGAGCGGCGGCCGGCTCGAGAACCGACGTCGCAGCCTCGAGCATCAGCAAGTGCTGCTTCTGGAGGCGCGGCGTGCCGGGCGCGATGTCCGGACCGACGTTGACGCGCGACCAGCGTAGGTCGTCCGTCTGGTGATGACACGCATCGCAATCGAACAGGGCGAGCTCGGGAAACACCCCGGCGCCGGCGTACAAGCGCGACTTGACGAGCTGAAGGTTGCGCGCGGCCGCGATGAGCTGTCCGCTAATCCAGAGGTTGAACGATTCGATGTTCCCTTTGCGAGCGCGGTAGTCGTCATCGACGACGAAGTGCGGATTCTGGTTCGCGGTGGACGTCTCGAGCTCGAACGTCAGACGAGGGTGACCGGCCGCCATCATCGCGTGCGTCGCCAGCTGACCCGCGGTGCCGACGTGACATGAGACGCAAATCTCCGCGCGGGAAAGCGGGCTCTCGGTCGCGTACATGCCCTTCGCGAGGTTGTCGCGATGGGTGGCACCCGCTTCCGCATGCGTGTCGATCCAAGGCTCGCCGCCGCCGTGGCACGCCTCGCAGGCGACGCCATCGCTCAACTGGAACTCCGGTCCGCGGCGCTCCGGCGCGACATTGTCCGCGTGACAATCGAGGCATTCTTTGGCGGTCAGGGGGCTTGCCAGACCCAGCTTGGCGGCGATGGCGCGCCCCGTATCGGAGTCGAGGCTCGCGTACGCGCCGGAGTGCGGGTCGAGCCGACGGTTTTGCCAGATTGTGTATTCGTTCAGCGCGACGTTGCCGATCGGCGCGGGATCGAAACGGCCGTGGCAAGGGCCCGACCCGCACGTCGAGACGCCGAGGTGCACGTACGGCTCATCGCGAATTTGTGCCTCCGCGAGCTGCGATGCGGCCAGAATCAGCAGCGCGACTAGGATCGAGCGACGGCGGCCGATCACGGGCCGGCGCGCAGCGGCTGCCGGTTCACTGAGCCGCCGGCTCATCGGAGACATACCAAGGTTGGCCGTCGGTCGTGAGATAGAGCCGCCGCATTTCCTCGAGGCTCAAGGGACGCGCGCCCTGCCTGCCGAACACCGCAATTTGCCCGCCCGTCTCGTCTACGCCGCGGTCTCGCTCGAGCCCCTTCGAAAGGCTCAGGGCCGGCTTGCGCGTCGGGTAAGTCGCGATGAGCTGCGGCCGCGGCTCGGGGCTGAAGCCATATAACTTCGGCTGGCTCTCCGGCGACATGAGCTGCACGACCTTGAGCCCGCCGGCGCCGTCCGCGACGTACGCGAACAACGATGCGTTGGTCATCGCGACGACGACATCGCGGCTGTCGGCGAGAGCTCCGTTCGCATTGAACCGCGTCAGCTCGCGCATCGACTCGGGGCGTTCGACGTCGACGATGACGAGGCCGTCTTCTCCGGCCGCGACGTACGCGTAGGTGCGCGCAACGAACACCCGTTCCGCGCGTCGCAGCGGAATCGTGTTGTCGGGCACGAGCGCGGCCGCTTCCGGGTTCGTGACGTCGATCACCTTCAAGCCATCGGCGTCGGTGACGAACAGGAACCGGAACTGCAGCGCAGCAGCGCGTGCGTCGTTCAACGGCACGACCGATGCGACGCGCGGAGCGAGCGGCTGGTCGAGGTTTAGGATAACGAGACCGGCGTCGGCCACGACGTACACGTAATGACCGCCGACCGTGATGTGCCGCGCGCCGTCCAAGATGCCGTTCGCATTCCACGTCAACGCGCGCTCGAGATCGTTGTTGCGCGGCTCGCCGTCGGCGAGCGTGTTGACGTTGACAACGATCAAGCCCTCCACCGAGTCGGTCACGAACGCGTAGTCGTAAATCGGGTGGAATGGCTGCTCCTGGTTCGCGACTCGCATCAGCTCGCCCTGGTTGCGCGTGGGATTGATGGGCTGGTTCGTGGGCAGCGCCAGGCACGTTGCATTCTCGGAGTCGATGCGCACGTCCTGGCCCAATACGCTGAACGGGCTCGTGACGATCGGTTGAGAGACGCCCTTGTTGGCTACGCTCGCGACGTCGTAGACGCGCAAGCCGTCCTTGCCGTCCGCAACGTACAGATACTCTCCGCGCAGCTGCAGGCAGTGCGCGGCCTCGCCCGCGTGACTGAAGCCCTGCCGGAGCACACGGCCGTTCTTCTCGTGCTCGGCATACCAGTCCGGGTACGCATAGCGGTGCAAATAGCTGCCGATCACGGCCTGCGGCTCGTCCCATTCGGTAACGCGGACCGCCGAGATCTCTCCTTCGCCCCCGACCCAGGCGTTGAGCCCCAAGAAGTTGACGTAGTTCGTGCCGAGCATCAGCAACTGCGCCATGATCGCGTTGTTATCGCGCGCCTGTGACAGATGACAATCGGTGCAGGTCTTCGTTTCGGTCTTGCGCTCGGTGTGCGGGTAGTGAGGATTGAACGCCTGAGAGCTGAACCCGCTTGCGGCGACCGGCGGCTGCTGAATGTAGATCCGCTCGCGGTTTGCGTTCGTAGAGGACAGCACGAGTGCCGACGACGAACGCACCGGCGCGATTCTTCCGCCGTTGGCGGGTCCTTGCCTGCCGAGCAGGAACATGTCGTCGCGAGCGACCTGCGGATTGTACGTGGCGTAGTTGCGTGTCTCCCCGCCCTCGTAGTGATGGCGCTCGGTCTCCCAGTTGGCTTCGATCGGCAGATGGCAGCCGCCGCAGCTCGTGGTCCACGACGTGTGGCACGCATAGCACTCCATCTTGTCGTCGGAGTGCGCGAGCTCGCCCGCCTGGGCGTCGGAGCGCGCGAGGTCGCGTGCGAACGCTACGGCCGGGCCCCAGTCGAGCGTGGCCGTGTCCTTGCTCATGAGCTTGGCGCGCGCAGCCTTTTCGTTGTAGCCGGGCTTCGACGCGTCGACACTGTCCTTGACGAGGCTCAGCTGCCACTCCTTCTCGGCATCGAGCATCGATCGCTGCCAAAGCTGCCCGTTGCGCCACTCGAACTGCAAGCGGCCGTCGGGTGTGCGGCGCAAGCTCAGGTCCGTGCCGCCGCCGATGGCCGCAGGCCCCGAGGTGTAGAGATTCGGGTAGGACGACGCGGTGCCGTGACAATCTCGGCAATCGATTTCTATCGCGAGCGCGACCTCGCCGTAGATATGGCCGTTGCCGTGGTTGTCCTGCGAGAAGTGGCAGTCGGCGCAATGCATGCCCGCGTCTACGTGAGCGCTCGACATGTGCACGGCCTTGTCGAACTTGTCGGGATCGTCGTCGTTCACGATCTCGCCCGTCTCGTCGAGTAGGTTACCGTCGCGATCACGCTTGAACACGGCGCGAAAGTTCCACCCGTGCCCGTGGTAGTCTGCGAACTGGGTGTCCTTGAGCTGCGGATTCAGCTCCGAGACGCGGGAGAGGAAGTCCACGTCGGCCCATTTGCCGCGCGGTGCCGCGCCTTCGGGGTTGCGATCGAGGACGCGGCGTATCGCTTCCGAGGTCGGATACTGCTGCTGCTCCGGCCACATGAACGGCGCATCGGCCTCGTAATCCCACATCGTGTAGCCGAGAAACGAATTCAGGAACATGTTGGGCTGGTGCAGGTGACACACCATGCATTGGCTTGTGGGAACTGCGCGCGTGAACGAGTGCCGCAGCGGATGACCGGACTCGGCTTTCGGGATGGTGGGATCCGCCGAGACGCTCGTTCCGGAGTGGCCGTGTTGCGCGTAACTCCCGGAATGGCGCGGATCGCGATCATTCGCGTAGACGACGTGGCAGGATGCGCATCCGGAATTGCGGTAATCGCCCGGCTGGTCGTTCGTGCCCATGAACCATGCGATCGGATCGTTCAAGCGCGTTTTCGTGATGTTGATGAGCGGCACGGCGATCCGCGCGCCCGTGCCCGGCCCGCGGTTCGACTGGCGGATGTCGGGGCGGCCGGGTTCCTCGATGCGTTGGAGCTGGCCCAAGGAGTTCGGTAGGCCGATCTCGGGAAACAAGTTGCCGATGTTGCGGCCGCCGCGCTCGAACACCCTGAAGACGTCCGCGGGCTTCACGGTTTCCCACGCCGGTAGCGGCAACAGCTGCGGGAGAATGCCGGCTTCCGCAGCCGTCGCCGCGAGCTCGGGCGGGAGCATGGGACCTTGTACCGCCACCGCCTCTCCCTCGCGGTTGTACGACTCGCCGAGGATGTAATCCTTGTTCGGCAAGATGCCGTTGTTATAGGCGGCGCCTCCCCAAAACATCGCACCGGTCGAGTGCAGGCTACGCGCGGCTGCTTCGATGATCTCCGCGTGACACTCGCCGCAGGATTCATGCACCACCCGATAGTCGGAGGGATTCACGAACCGCACGTACTCGGGCCGCTCGCGATTCAGCAGCGTGTAGGACTGCTGTGGATTGGCGGCTCCTTGGCCCCAGTCCTCGAGGAAGAGCGGCAGCACGTGCGCGGCGTTCTTCACTTCCGCGTACGCCGCGGTGTCCGGCGCCGAGGAAGGCGCGCGCAGCGCCAGCGCGTTGCCTCCGTGGCAATCGGTGCAGGCTAGATTGACCGCCGGGCTCGCGTGCATGCTGGGACTATCTGTCTCGCTGTGGCACGTGAGGCAACCGGCACTCTTCTCGCGCGCGGCGGCGGCCGATTGCCCGCGCAGCGAAACCGGCGGCTGCGGCGCGGACACGTTTTCCTCCTGAGCAAGCGCCGCCGGCCCCGCAAGAAGCGAGAGACCTACCGCGGCCGAATACACGAACGTTCTCGGGCCGCTCATTCGCAGGATCGGATAGATGCTCATCTGTGGCTCGCCTTCGCTAGTACGCCAACACGACGTTGAACAGGAGATATCCCGGATCTTCCCCCGGGAACAATGCCTCGAAACCGCGACCTGCCAGCAGCTTCGCATACGAAGCGCGCAGCACGACGTTCTGAGTCATCTTCGGCCGCCAGGTCACGCCGACGGACACGTCGTGGCCGATCTCTTCGTCGATCGGGCCCTGGTTGCGCGCAACTTCGAGCACCGCGGTTTCTTCGAAGCGCAACGTGTTCAGATTCAGCGAGAGCCGCAATTCCGGTGTGAGGTCGAGATCGGCGCCGACGCCGAACAGCAATATGCCGGGGTTCGTGAAGTTCGACTGGCCCTCGTCCTTCGACGAGCGTAGGCTCGGGAGCACGCCGTTGCGGCTCGACAATGTGACGCGTCCACCGCCGACGAGGGGGACGGCCTGGCGAATCCAATAGCTCGTGTCCGCGCCCGCGAACTGCGGGTTCTCGAAGACGGCGTCGAAGCCCGTTGACTTGTCGTCGAACGGCGTATCGTCGCCGCTGGCGTAGAGGAGCGAGAGGCGGCCGCGCGCCCAGTTGAAGTCGCGCGACAGCTCGACGGCCGCGAAGTACCCCTCGATGTCGGACTCGTCTTCGCGGAACACGCCGCGGTCCTCGTCGCCGAACACGCCGTAGGCCGACGCCGTGAGATTGAGCCGCCCGAAGTGGCCGTCGCCGTTGTAGCCGACATAGCTGGCGTCGTAGTTGCGCAGGCGCTCGAGACCCAGCGACGCGGGGCGCTGAATGAAGCCGTTCTTGTCGTAGTAGAGTTCTTCCTCGCGGTTGCGGTTGTGCAGCAGGGTCACCTGCGACGTGAAGCCGAGCACCGGCATGTCTTGCCGATACACGTTGAACACGAACACGTCGTCCTCGCGTAAGTCCTCGTCGAGGTCGTTCAAGCCGCTGTTCGTGTCCTTCTCGATGCGGCGGAACACACCGATGTTGTACTGCAGCCGGTTGTTGTTACGGGTTCCGAAGAGCCGCAGTCCGAGCTGGTTGTCTTGGAAAAGGAAGCCGCGGAAGTCCGACGAGAACGGCTGTATGCCGAACCTGAGTGAGTCGAAGTCGTAGCGGGCGCCGACGTTGCGCAAGTGCTTGTCGACGAACAAGCCTTGAATACCGACGTGGCTATCGTTGCGCGTCTTGCCGACGCGCGGATCGACGTTGACGCCGAGGACTTCGTCGAGCTCCGTGTAGTTGTAGTTGAGCACCGGCACGAACCGGAACTCGAGATCTGGCGGCTTGAACACCGTGTCGCCCTTGTAGTAGACGAACTCGAGCGCGACGTTCTGGATGCCCGCGAGCTGGTCCGAGCTGCCGAACACATCGATCTCCCCCGGCGCCGCCGTGGTGCTGCCGCCGACGGGAGTCGCGACCTCGCGCGCCTCGAAAGCGGTGTCGGAGATCACGCTCAAGTTGAAAAACCATTCGTCGCCATGCACGGGCTTGTCGGCCTTCAGCACATTGCGGTTGTACGGATCGAGCAGGCGATCGTCGTAGCCGAGCGCGTCGACGATCCGCCAACGATCCGGCATGGGAATCGCGGCCGCGTTCGCATAGTCCTGCAGCGTCGGCCGCGGGATCGGCGACACGGGATTCGGCCGACGCGGCTCTTCTGCCAGCGGCTCCGGATCGACGGTCCTGCGGCGAGTGTCGAGGGGCGACGGTGTGATGGGCACGCCCGGCTCGACCGGCTCGACGACCGGCGGCTCGCCGGGCTGGCCGGGCGGACAAGGCACTTCCACCGCGCCGGCCGTTCGGCGCGGGAGGATCCGGCCGCTCGGATCGCGATAGCAGACGTCCTGGGCGAGCGACGGCGCCGGTGCGCCGAGCACGCATGCGAGACCGAGTAGGGCGAGGTCCGGCCGGATCGTCATTCGATGGCCGTCGTGCGCACGGCCGACGCGTGGGGGTGGTAGGAATGGCACGAGATGCACTCGAGCACGACCTTGTTCGAAACGGTGCGGTCTCCGTGACACTCGGCGCATTTCCCGATTCCGGGGATCAACACGTCGGTTGCATCGTTCGACGTCGGCGACGTGTGACATGTCGCGCACGCCTCGTCACCAGCGGCACCGCCCTGCGTCAGATGCTTGTCGTGAGGGAAGTCCGAGGCCGGGAAGTAGTCGCTCTGTAGCCGCACGGGGCGCACGTCGAAGCGCTGCTCCACGTTCGCGTTGCCGTTATCCTCCACGATGTGGCACGTCACACAGCCACGCGTGTTGAACTGGCTTACGATCTCCGCTGCTGTCGCCGCCGCGGCACAGTCGTTCGGCGCCGAGCCGCAGTCATTGTCGCGGCGCGGACGCAGCGTGCGTCTGCGCTGCGCAGCCGGGCGGGCCGCGGGATCGTTGAACTTGCTGTAGAAGTACCCCTTGAGTGTATAGACGACCTCGCTGGGAGTGCCATGCGGCAGCTCGCGCTCGCGATTCTCCTCGTCAAATCTCAAATCGTGACATTCGCGGCAATGCGTCTCCATTTGCACGGGTGCGAAATGCTCGCGATCGCTCGACAGCACGTGGCAATCTCCACATCCCAGGGCGGAACTGTCCCGCGGCCTCAGGACCATCTGCGGGTCGAGGTGTATGTCGTGCGGGAACTTGAGATTGGACTGTTCTATTGCGTTTTCCGGCGATTCTATCCGATCGTCCCAGACGAACGGAAGGCCGCTGGCCGCTCCGCCTTCGCGATACGCAAGCAGGTGAACATCGAACGGCGGGTGCGTCGACTCCGTGAACCCCGTAACGGCGTCTAGGCTCGTTTGCGGCGGGAAGCTGATCGGCTGTGAATGGCAATTCGTGCACAGCGCACCGCGGCGAACGATCAAGTATTGCTGTGGATCGTTGTGCTCCTTGTGACACGTGGCACAACGGTCCGAGCGGACTCCTGCGGCGACGAAATCCGCGACGTGGTCGCGCACGTCCGTGTGACACGTCGTGCACTGCTCGTCGCGAACCCGTTGGAAGAGCTCCGTATGGCACGCGGAACACTCCGAGCCGATCGTGAGCTCGTGACCGGGCAGCAAAGCGCCGGTCGACCAGATCCGATCGTCTAGCGGCCAAGGGGTCACAGACGAGGCGGTGTCGCTGCGGCTCAGGTAGGCCGGGATCACGAGGCCGCCGAGGATCACTACGGCGAGCAGCAGCCACGCAACACTGCGGTTGCCGAGCAGCGTCTGGCTCAGGCGAGTCTGAAAAGCCCCTTCGAACGCCGACGCGCGAACTTTGGCGTCGACGGTTACCTGCACGCCGAGGTCGAAGCCGGCGGGCGGCTCGATGATCTCGAGCTGGTGCCCTGCGAGCTCAACGCGATCGCCTACGGCTAGACGCGCCGAGCGGACGGCCTTGCCGTCGACTCGCACGCGGTTCTTGCCGGCGCACTCGATTCGCGCGGCGCCGGCTTTGCCGCTGATCGTTGCATGCCGCGGCGCCACATCGCCGAGCAGCTGAATCGTCTGATCGGGCGCGCTGCCCACGGTAACCACGCGCACGCTGGCTTCGCGATCGTGATACTCGATCGCTGCGCCGACTTGCCTCCGTTCCCGCAGCAGTACTTCCATTCGCTACCAGTAGATGTAGGTAGTCACGATATGCACCGCGAGTGCGCCGATCAGCGCGACGGTGAACGGGATGTGGACGAACAACCAGATCTGCAGCCACGCTTGCAGCCGGATGTCCGTCCTGATTCGTCGCAACACCGCCTGCCTGCGCGACAGCACCGACAGCAGCGATTGCAGATTTTCGGCCTCGACTTCCTTCTCGGCGCGCGGAATACGGTGCGCCACGAGATCGATCACAGCGCGTTGATCCGCATTTGGGGCCGGGCCCGCAGAGGCCCGTTCGGCTGTGCCAGGCTGCGCGACGAACGTCGAGCGATCCGAGCCGAGCAGCTGCGTGAGCGCGCCACCGCCGACGGCCGTGCGCTCGATGCTGCTTGTGACGGCGTTTTGCACGTCCGGACCGGACTTGCGACTCAACGACCGGGCCTTCTCGTTGAGATCGTAGAGCTCCGCGAAAAGCTGCTCTCGGGACCGTCCGTCGCGATTGCCGCGCAGCGATCGAGGCAAGCTCAAGTAAGCATATGCACCGAAGAACCCGCTGAAAATGACGATGCACATCAGCACGTACGACAGCGTGTGAACGTTCCACGCGAACTGACCCGCGGTGTGCAGCGTGGCGACGATCAGCAGCGCAGACCCCAAATAGACGTGCGCGGACGTCCAGCCCTGCACGCTGCCGAGCGTGGAGCGGTAACGCCGTTTGCGAATCCCGAGCAGCGCGAGCCAGACGATCAACAAGGCACCCAAGCTGCCGAGCACGTAGCCCTGCCAAGTTCCGCCGTTCGGCGGATCGTCGCTCCGCTGTGTGAAGTACAGAGCGATCGAACCCAGCAGCAGCGCGACGGACCACCAGAAGTACTTCGCGCCACGGTAGTGCAACAGGTTCTCGTGAATCACGCTCGCGGCTTCTCGATCAGCTCTGCGAACTGCTCGGGGCCGATCCGGATGGCGGCCCCGGTCGGACACGCGTTGACGCACGCCGGTCCGTTCCTCTCCTTCATACAGGCGTCGCACTTTACGGCACGCTTGCCTTTCTTCTTGGCCTGCTCGGTGACTTTCGCGGATTTGTCCTCGCCGGGACCGGGACCCATGCCGAGCAACAACCACGAGAGCAATCCTGCCTGCGGCGGAGCGTCGTACTCCATCCGAATGACGCCGTAGGGGCAATTGACCTGGCAGTTACCGCAGCCGATGCAGGTATCGTCGATGAATACCTGTCCGTCGGGAGCGCGGTGAATCGCGTCGGGCGGGCAGTCCTTCATGCAATGCGGTTGCTCGCAATGGCGGCAAGCGACCGGGATATGCACGCGCGCATAGCTATTGCCGGCGGCACGGTTGAGGCGCGAGATGCCGCCGTGCGTCTCCGCACAGGCTCTCTCGCAGTTGTCGCAGCCGATGCAGAGGTCCTCGTCGATGACGAGCACATCGGTCGCCTCGCCGAGGCCTTCGGCCATCAGAAAGTCCATGAGCGCGCCCGCCTCGGGGCGCACCTCCATGAACGTGCGCTCCTTGACCTGCCGGCTCACGTCGCCTTGCAGACGATCGATGCGCGCCAAAGGATGCGTGATGAGCCGCGCGAACTCCTGACGGCCGACTTCGACGGTCTCGAGCGCGACCGCCGCACGCGCCGTCTCTCGCCGGATCGGGTCGCCCATGAGGCACATCTCCCCGATCACGGCTCCCGAGCGAACCTGATCGACGACGTTCTCTCGGCCGTCGACATCGCGAGTCAGCGTCACGGCTCCCGAGCGGATCACGTGCAAGCTGTCGCCGCGCTCGTTCTTGCTGAAGACCGTCTCGCCCGCCTTGTAGCGGCGGATCTTGCATTGGTCGGCAATCTCGCGAAGCTGTGCGAAAGGCGCGCCGGGCGCAAACGTGCGCTGGAGCTGGCGCACGACGAATACCCAATCGATGCCGCTGCGTACCTCCTCATTCGAGTTGAACAGCTTGACCATGATGCGTCGTGGAGTCTCGACCAACAGACAATTCCTGCCGGCGCGAGCGTTCTCGAGCCGCGGCCGGCCCGAAATCAGGCTCGTCTCGCCGAAGAACTGGCCGCGCGTGAGCACGGTGGTCTCCCTCGACTCGCCGCCCTCGAGCATCACCTCGCCTTCCGCGATCGTGAAGAACGAGGCGCCGTAATCACCTTGCCGATAGATGTAGTCACCCTCGCGGATCACGCGCGTCGTTCTCGGCTGCGTCGGCCGCTGCCGCAGCGACGCCGCGAGCGCGCGCATCTTAGCGCCGGCCTCCGCGAACAGGACTCCGTCGGGATAGCTCGCGAGCACCGTGCTCTCGATGATCAGCTCGCGGAAAGCGAGCGCATTGAGCTCCCGAAACATCGGTATGCGGCGTTGGAATAGGTCGAGAATCTCATCCGCCTCTCGTTCGAAGGGCAGGCCGCCGAACTGATACTCGAGCAGCGGGTGGTCGGCGGGCTTGATGTCCGCGCCGTTGATGAACGAGACCACGTCGAAGCCCTGGTTCATCGCTTGTTTGATGAGGGGGTATCCTCCGAGCGAGCCGATCACGTACAACCCGGGCACGTTGCTCTCGTAGATGCGGCTCAAAGCCGGGATCGCGTCCGGCCGCGGACTCGGCAGCTGGATGCCGGCTGACTCGAGAAACTTTCTGGGCGGCGTCGAGCCGAGGCGCGCGATGATGCGATCGCACGCAATGCGCTCCTCACCCGACGGCGTCTCGAGCACGACCGCGAGCGGTCGTTCGCCCTCGGGGTTACGGGCGACGCTCGTGATCGCGGAGCCGTAGAAGCACGTCAGACGGCTCGACGGATCGCCGATCGCCGACAATACGGCGTTGAGGTTGCCTTCCTTTGCCCTGCTGAACTCGTCGCGGCGGTTGACGATCGAGACCTCGTTGCTCTTCGCGAGCGCAAGCGCGTTCTCGATGGCGGAGTCGCCCGCGCCCACGACGAGAATCCGTTCGTCGTGAAACTCGCCCGCGTCGTCGAGGTGATACTGCACCTCGGGCTGATCCTCCCCGGCCACTCCGAGCTTGCGAGGGTTGCCCTCGAGCCCGATCGACAGCACGACGCGCTCGGCCGCGATGACCTCGCCGCTCGCCAGCCGGATCTGGAACGCACCCATCGCGCCCTTGACGGACGTGACCTCGGCGCCATACCGAATGTTGATGTCGAGGGAGCGAAGCTCCTCGAGCCAGGCCTCTAGCACCTGCTCTCGCGGGCCGGCAGCGAACCGCAAGTCGCTGCGTAGGTCCAGGAACCCCGGCTCCGCCATGACGTGCTTATTCTTCTGGTAGCGCTGGATAGTCTTGGCGTGGCGGTCGTACGCCTCGAGCAATACGTAGCTCGGCGTTCGACGATTCGCCTGCTTGTCGTAATCCGCCGCACGAGCGGCGGCGCTCAAACCTGCAGGTCCAGCCCCGACGATGACCAGGCGGTAGCTATCCGACATGGAGAGAGCGAATCTTCTTGTTTCGCGGAATCTCCCAGCACATCCGCTTTGCTGGACAACGACTCGCTGTCCGCTGCTAGGGTATCGCTCGGAAGCGGCTTATTCAATTGAGCACGACGAGGCGGTGAACGGGTCGCGCTAGCCCGTAGCCGGCCAGGCGCTCGCCCCGAGCGCGTCCGCGTACCGCTTGGCAGCGCTCGGGCGTTTGCAGGACCCGACGTACTCGCCCGTCGTGGTCACGCAATTGAGCCGGTCCGCGGCCGCGAGCATCAGGCGATGATGCCGCCCGAGCGACAGAAACCGATCGCCGAGCGCGACCACGACGACGCTCATGAGAACGAACTGCCAGACAGTCTCGTCGACCAGGAAAGAGAGCTTGCCTCGAATGTTCATTGCGGTTTCTCCAGTTGACTGTGTTGCGATTCGGTCGGCGGCGGGAGCCTTGGTCTGCTCGGTCCAGGGGGGTGAGCCCAACTGACTCCTCGTTCCCTCCGCCTTGGAACACAGTTTCGTGGACCCAGCAGGGGATACCTGACCGAAATGACCTGTTTTTCGAATGGGTTGCGGCAAACGCGACGGCCGTCGTCCGCATTCGCGATTTACCCTATCAGCAAGTATTGTCGATGCACGCAGGTATTCACGTCGGCCAAGTGCTCCACGAGGCGGAGCAGCTCTACCGGCGACGCCGTCAACATCGCGGCTCGCCTAGCGGACGTCGCAAAGAGGTTCGAGATCGTGCTCTCGCTTGCGGCTCAGCGGGAGCTCGTGGATGCCGCGCGCCATCGAGGGTCGAGCATCGGCTCGTCTCGCGGCGCCACGCTTCTCTCGAGTGCGTCGCTGGCAAGTTTTTTCTCCAGGATCACAGCACCAACGTCGCCGAACGCAACCGCAATGCTACAGCTTAAGGACGCCGGCCTGATCTCGCTCGGGATCGAGCCGCAACACAATGTGGAGCACGCGATCAGCTCTCTCGTTCGAGAGCTGAGATCCGGGCGATCTCGCGGCCGCTCAGCGGCGGATGTCGAGGCCCTTCGCCGCGACGAGCTGCTCGAGGTCACGCAGGCCGACGAGATTGAAGTCGCCGCGGATCGAGTGCTTGAGGGCCGCTGCAGCCACAGCGAGCTCGAGCGTATCCTGATCGGCGAGACCGGTGACGCGGCCGTGCAGGATACCGGCCGCGAATGCATCGCCGGCTCCGACGCGGTCGATGATGCCGTCGAGCGAGTACGTACGCGATACGAGCTCGCGCTTGCGGGTGAACATGATGCCGCCGAGCCGCTGTCGTGAGGCGCTGTCGACTTCGCGAATCGTGGAGCAAATCGTCTCGAGACGCGGGAACGCCGCGAACGCGGCCGCGGCCGCGTTGCGGCGCCGCTCGAGCGCCTCGCCGGCGAGCTCGACGCCGAGGGTCAGCGCAACGTCGCGGTCGTCGACGAATGCGAGCTGCGCCGCCGTAAGCATGCCGCGCAACAGACGCGGCGCATCGCCACCCGACGCCGCCCAGAGCTGCTCGCGATAGTTGCCGTCGAACGATATGGCAACCCCGAGCTCGAGCGCGGCGTCCGCGGCACGTTGGTTGGCCGCGGCAGCACGCTCGCCGAGCGCCGATGCAATCCCCGAAAGATGCAGCCAGCGAGCGCCGTGCAGCGCCGTGGGCCAGTCGATCGCCGTCGGCGCCGCCAGCGCGAACGCTGAGCTTACGCGGTCGTAGAGCACGGCCGAGGGCCGCGACACGGCGCCAGGCGCGAGAAAATAGAGCCCCATGCGACCCTGCGCCGTGATGATGCCCTTCGTGCCAACGCCGTGCCGGCGCAGCTCCGCGACGGCCGCCGCACCGAGCGCGTTCGGCGGCACGACGCTGACGATCGCGGCGTCATGGCCGAAGCGCGCGAGGGATACCGCGACGTTGGCCTCGGCGCCGCCGAAATGGACGTCGAGGGAAGGGGACTGGAGAAGTTGTTCCCCATCTCTGCTAGTCAGCCGGATGAGCAGCTCGCCAAAGCAAACGATGCGGGTAGGTGCGCTCATGCTGTTCGGTTGGCGCCGCGGCGTCAACGCGCGAGCCAACCGCCGTCCACGGGAACAATGACGCCGTGCACATAGTCGGACGCGGCCGAGGCCAAGAACACCGCAGCGCCCGCGAGGTCACCGGGCTCGCCCCAGCGCCCGGCCGGGATGCGAGAGAGGATCTCGGCGTTACGCTTCGCGTCGGCGCGAAGCGCCGTGGTGTTGTCCGTCACGAAATAGCCCGGCGCGATCGCATTGACGTTGATGCCGTGCGGCGCCCATTCGTTCGCGAGCAGCTTCGTCAGCCCGGCGAGGCCGCTCTTGCTCGCCGTGTACGACGCGACGCGGACTCCGCCCTGGAACGACAGCATCGATGCGACGTTGATGATCTTGCCCGGGCGTCGGCGCGCCACGAGCTGTCGCGCGACGGCCTGTGACAGGAAGAACACCGCCTTGAGGTTCACGTTCATGACCTCGTCCCAGTCGTGCTCGTCGAAGTCGAGCGCATCGCTGCGCCGGATAATTCCGGCGTTGTTCACCAAGATGTCGATGCCGTCGAAGCTGGCGAGCGCCTTGGTAACGACGTCCGCAGGGCGCGCCTCGGCGAGGTCGGCCTCGACGAACGCGAGGCGGCGGCCCGCTGCGGCGACGCCAGCGGCCGTCTCGGCGGGAGCCTTGCGGCCGACGGCGATGATGTCGGCGCCGGCGCGCGCGAGCGCGACGGCGAACGCTTGGCCAAGCCCCGTGTTCGCGCCCGTCACCAGCGCGGTTCGATTTTCGAGACTGAACGTCGCGCCGCCGGCCGTCATTGGAGCTGGCAGATGTCGAGGACTTTCATGTCCGTGTAGTCGAGATTTTCGCCACCCATGGCCCAGATGAATGAATAGCTCGCGGTGCCCGAGCCCATGTGGATCGACCACGGCGGAGAGATCACGGCTTCGTCGTTGCGCACGACGACGTGCCGCGTCTTGTCGGGTTCGCCCATGAAGTGGAACACGCGGTCGTTATCGCCGAGCCCGAAATAGAAGTACACCTCCGAGCGACGATCGTGAAGGTGCGGAGGCATCGTGTTCCAAACGCTGCCCGTCGCGAGCGTCGTGAGCCCGAGCAACAGCTGCGCCGACTTGCAGGTCTGCGGCACGATGTACTGGTAGATCGTGCGCACGTTCGACGTCGCCGCCGAGCCGCGCTCGAGCGGCACGGCGGCGTCGATGGAGATCTTCACGAGCTCGAATCGCGCATGCGCGGGCGTCGAGACGAGATAGAACTTCGCCGGCGCGCTGACGTCGGCCGATTCGAATGCAACGTTTGCCGTTCCCATCGGCACGTAGAGACCGTCTTTCGGCCGCAACCGAACCGATTCCTTGTCCGTGTGAACGACGCCGTCGCCGGCACCGACGTTGACTAGCCCAAGCTCGCGGCGCGCAAGGAACGGCACGCCGGCCTGCGGCTCGGTTTGCGCAGGCAGCTCGACGGCCCTGTGCACGGGCGCGGCGCCGCCGACGACGAAGCGCTCGTTATGCGAGTAGTTGAGCGCGATCCGGTCTGGCGCGAACAAACCCGTCACGAGATAGCGCTCGCGCAGCTGCTCGTTGCGGACGTCCGCCATCATGTCGGGGTGCGTGGCCTGGTAAGTCTTGGTGAACACGATGCGACTCCGAGGTGCTAGCCCTCATTTGCGCGGCAGCGGTGCCGTCGATTGACGGACGATGATCTCCGGCGTGAACGCGACGGGACTCGACGACTCGCCGTGCTCGTGCACGAGCAGCGCCGCGGCCGCCTTGCCCATGTCGCGGATTGGCAGGCGAACCGTCGTCAACGGCGGCCAGATTCGCGACGCCATTGGCGTGTCGTCGAACCCGACGATCGACAGATCCTCGGGGACGCCGAAGCCCGCCCGCCGCGCCGCTTGATAGACACCGACGGCCATCTCGTCGTTGCCGGCAAACACCGCCGTCGGCCGCGCGTTCGGTGGCCGCTCGAGCAGCTGCCCCGCGCAGGCCACGCCAGACTCGAATGTGTAGCCGCCCTCGAGCACGAGCTTGGGATCGAGCGTAAGCCCGAACTCGGCGAGGCCTTCTTCGAAGCCGCGCAGCCGCTCGTGTGAGGACCGGAACGTCGACGGGCCGCGAATGTGCGCGATGCGCACGTGACCCAACGTCGCGATGTGACGAGCCGCCGCCGCGGCGCCCTCGCTGTCATGCGTCTTGATCATGCTGCGCGGCTCGTCGAGCACGACCGAGGCAATGCGCACATAAGGACAACCGGCCGCGGTCAGGATGTCCGCAAGCGGTTGGTCCTCCGAAACGGACGGCGGCAGGATCGCGCCGAACAAATTCTGCTGCTCGATGAACGAGCGCATGCTCGAGTGAAACTCGGGGTCGCTACGGTCGCAGGGGCGCACGATCAGCTGAAAGCTCGTGCCCTCGAGCGTGTCGAGGATGCCTCGCTGCATGTTGACGACATACTGCGGGCTCGGGTTGTCGTAAATGAGCGCGATCAGAAACGAGCGGCGAAAGGCGAGCGCGCGCGCTTGCGGGTCCGGCGCGAACCCGTGCTCGGAGATGATCAGCTTGACCTTCTGCCGCGTTTCGTCGCGAACGAGCGGAGAATCGTTGATGACGCGCGAGACCGTTTTCTTGGAAACATTGGCCAGCCGCGCGATGTCGTTGATCGTCACCTTGGCCTTGTCGCGCACCCGCTGCCGCGGTCGCAAAGCGCGGGCCTGCTTGTCTTTCGTCACTCGGTCCTCGTCGTAACCTAAGTCAGGTCCCGGCGGCTTTGGCGCTACTGTCGAGGGCCGCCGGCGACCGCGGCGCCATCGTGGCGAGGTCCCAAAGCGCGGGATCGAACGCTCGGCGCGTCGGCGCAATCCTAGGATAACCGCCGACCTCGCTCTCGCTGTCGATGATCTTGCCGCGGCCTTCGGTGACGTCGGCCAAGAGGCGAGTATCGTGCGCATCGCGGTCCCACGGCCGGGCGCCGACATTCGCGAGCACCCAGCGCTCTACCTCCACGGCGGGCACGGCCGTAAGGCCGGCGGGCCAATCGAGCGGCTCTGCATGCTCGATGATGCGCGCCGCGCTCGTCGTGTAACGCCCGAACATCGGAAGCGGCCGCCCGAGCCGATCGACGGCGACATTGTCGCGGCCGTGGTAGTCGAGGTCGCCGGCGCCGCCGATCATCAAGAAAGCCATGTCGGCGTGCGTGGACGGGCCCGCGCGCAGCACGTTGCCGACGGCCGTCATGCGGCCGTTCGCGAACGGCACGTCGCCCCATTCGAGCGGTTGCAAGTTGTAGTGCACGGCACGCGTGCCGGGATTGTAGATGAAGTTGTTCACGATCGTGCCGCGGACACCGCCCTTGAACAGCGGGCTGCGCTCGACGTCGTGCGCGTAGAGGTTGCCGTAGATCAGGATGTCGCTGACGTTGTCGTGGATCAACGACCCCTTCGAGTGCTCGAACTTCGGGTGCGAGGAATTCGCGAGCCCCTCGGCGATGATGTTGTGGCTGAACGTAATGCGGTGCGACGTGCCGCGCCGCCATTCGTCGGGCGTCGCGCCCGTGAAACGAGGACCGGAAGCGGACAGGTTCTCGTCGGTCGCCCACGTGAATGTGCAGTGATCGACGATGACGTCGTGCGCGCCCGCTTGGCTCGAGAACGCGTCTTCGCCCCAATTGCCGCCGTTCTCGCCTTTCGGCTGACCGGCTTCTCCGGGCCGAACACGAATATGCTGCAGCACGACGTCGTGCGTCAGCACGTCGATGCCGCCTTGAATCAGCGTGATGCCGGGCGAGGGTGCGGTCTGCGCGGCGATCGTGACGTTGGGCTCCGTGATACGCAGCGTTTGGCGCTCGAGATCGATGACGCCGCCGACCTCGAACACGATGATGCGCGGCTCCGCTACGGCCAGCGCTGCGCGCAAAGAGCCGTCGCCGTCGTTGGCGAGCGTCGTGACCTTGACGATCCGGCCGCCGCGCCCGCCGGGCGTCGTGGCCGCCCAACCGACCGCGCCGGGGAAGGCCACGGCTGCGGCCTGTCCGCCGGGGCTCGCAGCGGGAGCTTGGGCGGCGGCCGCGAGCGCGGCGCAGGCGGCGAAGCTCGCGACGAGCGTCGTCGAGATAGTCCTCATCGCGTTTGCCACGACACTGTCTCCGGCAGCTCGGGAAGAGCCCAGTATATTGCCAATGACACCGGTTTCCCATACCCTGACCGGTATCGACGGCCGTGGCTGAAAAGGGCTCTGCGTGCTTGAAAAAACCGGCGCTCGCGCTAATCGCGACGAGGCCAAGACGATTGCGCAGCGCTTCGTCGCGGCACGTCGAACGGGTGAGCCCCTAGCCGCGTTTCCGGGCATTCTGCCTCCCGACCTCGCCGCCGCCTACGCGTGCCAAGACGCCGCGATCGAGCTCGTTCCCGACGCGATCGCCGGCTGGAAGGTCGGACTCATCGGCAAGGACGCGGCGGCGGTGTTCAAGCAGGACCGCCTCGCGGGACCGATCTTCCGGAGCAGCGTGCGCGAGGCTCGAGCCGACGAGCACGTCGGTTTTCCGGTGTTCCAAGGCGGCTTCGCGGCCGTAGAAGCCGAATTCCTGGTCCGGCTCGGCCACGATGCGCCGGCCAAGCAACTCGAGTGGACGCGCGAGCAGGCGCGTGAGCTCGTGGCGGCCGTGCACGTCGGCGTGGAAACGGCCGGCAGCCCGCTCGCGACGATCAACGAGCTCGGGCCGGCCGCGATCATCGCCGACTTCGGCAACAACGCGGGCCTGATCGTCGGCCCCACGCTGCACAACTGGCGCACGGCGCCTGTCGAGCGCTGGCAGTGCGAGACGTTCGTCGACGACGTCGCCGTCGGCCGCGGTCATGCCGGCGTGCCGCCCGGCGGACCGTTCGAGTCGCTGCGATTCCTGCTCGAGCTCTGCGCGCGGCGCGCGCGGCCGCTCGAGGCCGGCACTTGGGTTTCGACGGGTGCGATCACGGGCGTGCACCAGGTCGTCGCCGGCCAGACCGCGCGGGTTTCGTTCGGCGATGCCGGCGAAGTTCACTGTCGCGCCGAGCCTCATCGAGGCTCGCCGCTCGCAGCGGACGCTGCGCGATGGTGACGCGGCGGGCCGTGGTGCAAGCGCTTGCGGCTTGCGCGACAGCCCATGCTGCCCGTGCGGCCGAATCGGGATCCTCGCTCGCTGCCGCCGACGTGCATCCGAGGGATTATCCGACCGTCGCCGCCGTTGGTTGGATCAACGAGCAGCTCGACGCGGAATTCGGCGGCGAGCTTTCGCTGCGCGTGTATCACTCAGGCCAGCTCGGCAGCGAGAAGGACACGCTCGAGCTCGCGCGCATCGGGGCGCTCGCGATCACGCGTGTCCACAGCTCCGTGCTCAACAACGCGGTCCCGGCCACCCGCATCTTGTCGTTGCCGTACGTTTTCGATTCGACGGCGCACATGCGGCGCGCGTTCGACGGTCCGTTCGGCGGCGAGATTCTCGCGGCCTGCGAGCGGCGCGGGCTGATCGGCCTCGCGCTCTACGACTCGGGGTCGCGCAACTTCTACAACACTCGTCATGCGATCGAAGCGCCGAGCGACCTGCACGGGCTCAAGCTGCGCGTCCCGCAATCGGACATCTTCATCGAAAGCGTAGCCGCGCTCGGCGCGAGCCCGACGCCGCTCGCGTACAACACGGTGTTCTCGTCGCTGTCGACGCACTTGATTGACGGCGCCGAGAACAACTGGCCGAGCTACTACACGAGCCGCCACTTCGAGATCGCGCCGTACTGGTCCGACTCCGAGCACGCCTATGCGCCCGACGTGCTGCTTCTGTCGAAGCGCGTCGCGGAGGCACTGCCGCCGCGGCAGCGCGAGTTTCTATTGGCCGCCGCGCGCGGTTCCTTGCCGCTCATGCGCGCACGTTGGGACGAGCTCGTCGAGAGAGCTCGACGCACGGTCAGCGATGCCGGCGTCACGGCCGCGGCGATCGACAAGCCCGCGTTTCGCAAGGCCGTGCAGCCGATGCTCGATCGATACCTGCGCGACCCGGAGATCAAGCGGCTCTACGACACGCTGCGTGATTCGGCGTGAGCACTACCAAGGCGAACGACGGCAACGTGGCCCACGGCGAGCGCTTCGTGCCCGTGCCAGGTCCATTCCGTTCTCTCGCTGGCGCGGCGCTCGCGATGTCGTGCTGCGCGCTCGTCGCGCTCGCCGGCGTCGAGGTGTGGCAAGTCGTGACCCGCTATGTGCTCGGCTCGCCGGCGGCTTGGACGGAGTCGGTCGCTTTGCTGTTGGTCAAGATCGCGCTGATGCTCGCGGCGGCGGTCGGTGTACGCCAGGAGACGCACTTCCGCTTCGCCCTCGGCGCGGAAGCGGCCGGCCGGTGGCGCAGCGGTCTCGAAGCATTCGGCCGGCTCACTACAGCCGCGATCGGCGTCGTGCTCGCGGGATGGGGAACGAGCCTCATGCTCGCGACTTGGGAGCTCAAGGCACCGGGCGCGCCGCTGCCCGTGGGCTTGAATTTCCTGCCCTTCGTCGCCGGCGGCGCGCTGGTCGTGTTGTTCGCCGTCGAGCGGCTGTACGGCGGCAGGAGAAGTTGAGATGGCGCTCACGGTCCTGTTCGGGACGTTCGCGCTTTTGCTGGCCGTCGGCGTGTCGGTCGCCGTTTCGTTGCTCGCTGCGTCGCTGCTCACGCTGTTGTACCTCGGCTTGCCGGTCGACGTGCTCGTCATCGAGACGGCCGCCGGCACGGATTCGTCGACGTTGCTCGCGATCCCGCTGTTCGTGTTCGCCGGCCAACTCATGCTGCACGGCGGCATGTCGCAGCGGCTCATCGCGTTCGCGAGCGCCCTCGTCGGTCACCTGCGCGGCGGTCTCGGCCAGGTGAACGTCTTGTCGTGCTTGTTCTTCGGCGGCGTCTCCGGCTCGGCGATCGCCGACGTATCCGCGATCGGCGGCTCGATGATTCCGCAGATGGTCGAGCGCGGGTACGACCGCGACTACGCGGTCAACGTGACCATCACGGCCGCGCTCGTCGCTCTGCTCGTGCCGCCGTCACACAACCTGATTCTCTATTCGGCGGCCGCGGGCGGCGGGATCTCGATCGCCGACTTGTTTGCCGCCGGAATCCTGCCCGCGCTGCTGCTCATGGTCAGCGTGATGCTCACGGCGTACTTCGTCGCGCGTCGGCGCGGTTACGCGACCGCGCAATTCCCTGGCATGCGCATGGTCCTGTTGAGTCTCGTCGCGGCGTTGCCGGGGTTGCTGCTCGTGTTCGTGATCTTCGGCGGCATCCGCGCCGGTGTGTTCACGGCAGTCGAGAGCGCGAGCGTCGCGGTGCTGTATGCGCTCGTCGTCACGGCGCTTGCGTACCGGCGCCTCGGTTGGGCCGAGTTCAAGGCCGCGTGCGCGAGCGCGGCGCACACGGCCGGCATCATCCTGTTCGTCATCAGCGCCGCCGCGACGTTCGGCTGGCTGTTGGCCTATCTCGAAGTGCCCGCACAAGTCGTCGCCGCGGTGCGCGCGCTGGCCGACGACCCGACGACGGTATTGATCGCGATGAACGTGGTCTTGCTCGTGCTCGGCACGTTCATGGACATGGCACCGCTGATCATTATATGCACGCCGATTTTCTTGCCGGTGGCCACGGCCTTCGGCGTGAGCCCGCTGCACTTCGGCGTAATGCTGATCCTCAACGCGGGGATCGGCCTCATTACCCCGCCCGTGGGCTCGGTGCTGTTCGTCGGAACGGCGATCGGCAAGATCAGCATCGCGGAAACGATGAGGACGCTTTGGCCGTTCTACCTCGCGGGGCTCACCGTGCTGCTGCTCGTGACGTTGTTGCCGAGCTTGTCGTTGTGGCTGCCGAGCGTGCTGCGGTGAGCGGGCGCACGCTCGCGAAAATTCTCGAGAACCAGCGCGTCGTTGCCGTCGTGACGATCGAGCGCGCGGTCGACGCGCTGCCGCTCGCCGACGCCCTATTCGCCGGAGGCGTGCGCGCCATCGAGGTCACGCTGCGCAGCGACGCGGCGTGCTCGGCCATCGAGGCCATTGCGAAAGCCCGGCCCGATGCGATCGTCGGCGCCGGCACGGTCCGCGATGCGCGGACCTTGAGCGCTGCGCGCGACGCGGGCGCGCAATTCGTCGTCAGCCCGGGATTCACGCCGGCGCTGCACGCGGCGGCGGCTGGCGCCGCGTTGCCGTGGCTACCGGGTGTCGCGACGGCTTCTGAGATCTTGCTCGCGCAAGAGGCCGGCCACGCGCTGCTCAAGTTCTTTCCGGCCGAAGCGGCCGGCGGCCCGCGTGTGTTGCGCGCGTTTGGTGCCGTGTTCCCCGAAGTCCGATTCTGCCCGACGGGCGGCGTCACGGCCGAGAATCTGCGCGGTTATCTCGAGTTGCCGAACGTCGCTTGCGTCGGCGGCACCTGGCTCGCGCCACCGGCGCTGATAGACACCCATAGCTGGTCGAAAATTCAGGAGCTGGCGGCTCGGGCGGTCGATCTCGCGCGGGGCGCGTGACGCCCCGCGCGGCCGGCCGTTTCGATTACAACGTGTAGCGAAGCCCCAGGTAAAACTGCCTGCCGGTTTCGTGGAAATACGAGACGACGTTCGCGGGCGCCGCCGTCGCATCGAGCCGCTGGTTCTCGGCTTCGTCGGTCAAGTTCAACGCTTCGAACGTTAGCTTGAGGCTATCATTGAAGTTGTAGCTCGCGGAGAAGTCGATGTTCGTCGTGCCCTCCGTCCGCTCCACGTACGTGCCGTTGCGGCCCGGCACGCTCGTGAGGTAGTCGTCGCGCTCGGCGAGCGAGATGCGCGCGCCGAGCTTCTCGTTCTCGAAGTAGAACGTGAGGTTCACGGTGCCCTCCGACAGGTTCACGAGCGATTCGTCGGGTCTCACGACCTGCGTTACGCCGCCGACCACGCCGAGATAATCGATCTTTGACTCGACGTACGTGTAATTCGCGAGGAGGCCGAAATTGCTGCCTATGCCGTCCAGAAACGAGAACGGCTGCTGGTAGGAAAGCTCGTATCCGTCGAGATCTCCGCCGGGGCTGTTTCCGGGCGCGTTGACGTTCCATGGCAAATTCTCGTTGCAGTTGGGTCCGTAGCCGACGTTAGTGTTGCAAGCGTCGATCGCCTGCTGCAGCGGCAGGCCCGTTTCGGTATACGGGACGTTCTGCACGATCGTCTGGACGAAGCTGCCGATGTCCTTCTTGAAGAGCGCGAGGGCGAGAACGGACTCCTCCGCGAAATACCACTCGGCGGACAAATCGTACGTGTCGGCGAATGTCGGCCCGAGACCCGGATTGTTGCCATTTACTTGCCGGTTGCTGCCCGATACCTGGACGGACGACACGGGACGCAACAACAACATGCCCGGACGGTTGATGACCTCGGCGTAGCCGAAGCGCAGCAGCAACTCGTCCGTGACCTCCGCCACGAGGTTCAGCGAGGGAAGCGTGTCGGAATATTGGACGTCGGCGGAGAGCATGCCGGCGGCGAGGCTCGCGATGCCCGTCGAGTTCTGATCCGTCTCGAACGAGCGCACGCCGACGTTGCCGCGGATCGGCACGGCGTTGCCGAACGCAAAGTCGAGCTGAACGAATGCGCTGTCGGTCTTCTCTTCGACGGTGAACGTGTCCTGGAGCCGAAAGTCGGTGCTCGTCATGAACACACCGCTGTCGGCGTAGAAGCCGTACTGCGCGTCGAAGGCGTCGAGGTTCGGCGCAGCCCACGAGCCGAGCGTGCCTGCGTCGTAGGTGGCGAGCAGGTTCGCGGCCATCACGCCCGTGACGCCGTTGACGCCTTCGTTCGCCATGAACGCCTGGGTCGTATCCAAAAAGTACGTCTTGCTGGCCACGCCCGCCTTGATCGTGAACGCGTCGCTCAAGTCGAACGCGAAGGCCAGCTCGCCGACCTCGAGCTCGTTCAGCGTGAACGGCTCGCGCTTGCGAAGGTTCGATACGGTCCAGCCGTTCAAATCGCTCGCCTGCGGCCCCAACGTGAAGACCGCGCCGTCGGCGCCGTCCATGTCGTAGCCGAAATCACCGTCCTTCTGCAGGATCACGTAGCGCTGTACGGGATTGTCGAACTCGGAATTCGCGCTGCCGAGCAGCGCGCTCAGACGGAACCGGTCGGTGAAACCGTGCTCGAACGACAGCACCGTCTGGTCGAAGTCGACGGCGAGCTCGTCGTGACGGCGCTCGGACAAGAGCCGCGCGTTCGCGAGGTTTGCCGCCACGATCGCGGAGTCGCGAATGCGGTAGTTGGAGATATTCGTCGCAGCTACGAAGGCATTGTTGTTCAGCGCCGCCTGGATGAACGCTTCGTCGCGCGTGGTGTCGGCCTGCGAAACCAGCACTTCCAGATTCAGCGATGTCGCGTCGCTCGGCTGGAACTGAAGCGCGCCCGCCACACCGAGCCGCTCCGTGTTCTGCACGTAGGAGTCGTAACGCGGAAGGCGCGGGTGCCACGCCGTGTTGACCTCGTGCGCCGCATTATTGGCAGGAACGAGCGGCACGCCGTTCACCAAGCCGAAATTCTCGAGGTCCGACCAGCGCACCGTGCTGCTGCCTTCGTCGAGAGTGTTCCGCTCGCTCCACGATAGCGACAAGAGCGCGCCGAAACGATCGTCGGCGAACGTGTCGCTGATCTGGAAAGCCGCGCGCGGATCGCTTTCCTCGGAGCGGTCGTTGTAACCGAGCTGCGCCGAGGTTGCGATCGTGAAGCCGTCGTAATCGAGGGGCCGCGCGGTTCGAAGATCGAGCGTCGCGCCAAGGCCGCCTTCCTCGACCTCGGCGGAGGAGGTCTTGTGGACGGCGAGCCGCGTGAACAGCTCCGAATCGAAGGCGTTGAAGTCGAAGCCGCGCGTGCGGTTCTGGCCGCCGAGAGCGTCCGTGAAGCCGCCCGTCGACAGAGCCTCCATGCCATTGATGCGCGTCGTCGTGAAAGTCGGCCCGAGGCCTCGGACGGTGACCTGCCGGCCTTCGCCGGCCGCGCGCGTGATGGCGACACCCGGGATGCGCTGCAACGCCTCCGCGAGGTTCAGATCGGGGAAGTCGGCGATGTCCTCGGCGATGATCACGTCGACCGCGCCGTTCGACTCCCTCTTCGCGTTCAAAGAGGCATTGAGGCTGCTGCGATAGCCTGTCACGACGACTTCATCGGGCGCGCTCTGAGCGGTCGCGAGCAACGGCCAAGCCGCTAGACCCAAGACGCACGCCGAACTGGTTATCGAACGGCTGAGCGACGACCCAGTCGCCCAGCGGTGCTTGACACTGCTCATACGTTTCCCCCTTGCTGAGCCATGCCGTCCGGGTTGGCCTTGGCGGTGCGCGCCAAAATGCTACCGGTAGCATTTTGCCGGAATGTCTACCGGTGTCATCGATACTACTCCGGCCGTCGGGGGTGGGCAAGAGGGCACTACAGGCGGGGGTGCGGGCCTATGGCCGGCGTTGCCGTCTCGTTGAGCACGACGCTGACGGCGCCAGCCTCATTGTCCCGGAGCCACGGGCGCCAGCGTGCCGTCGAGGGCGAACAGCCAGACGCTATCGCCTTTAGCAGAGCCCGCGAACAGGTTGCCGGCCGAGAACGCGGCGACGTACTGCTTGCCGTCGTGCGCGAACACACTGACGGGCGCGTTCATGCCGGCGCCGGTCTGAAATTCCCACAGCTTCTTGCCGTCGCTCGAGTCGAGTGCCGTGAGCCGGCCGTCGTTGCGGCCGACGAACACGAGCCCGCCGGCCGTCGCGGCGGCACCGCTGTAGCACATGTCGGCCCAGTGTTGTTGCCAGACGATCGTGTTCGTCCGCATGTCCATCGCCGTGAACGTGCCGTGGGCCGGCAACGGATTCGTTCCGAACGCGCCGCCGACGTAATACTCGCCGGCGGCCGGCCGTTCGGTGCCCACCTCTGCGGCGATGTACGAGCTCGCGGCGTCGCTCGCGCAGACGTACAAATAGCCGCTCGCCGGGTCGTAGGCGCTCGGCGGCCAATTCGCGCCGCCCAATATGCCGGGCTTCGCGATGACGTAGTCGGCCCAGAACGGCGTGAAGATGCGGCCGCCGTTCACGAGCGGATAACCTTCCGGCGCGAGGTCGAGATGCTGCGGCGCGAACGAGTCGCCGCGCGGGTAGGGTTGCGTCGCGGCCGTCGCCTGGCGCGAGTCCTGCGGCACGGGCTTCTCGTCGATGCCGACGAGCGGCGTGCCGTCGGTGCGATCGAGAATGTAGACCCAGCCCGTCTTGCTCGGCTGCGCCAAGCCCTTGCGCACGCGGTCGTCATACTCGAGATCGAACAGCACGACGGGGCTCGGGCCGTCGAAATCCCAGATGTCGTGATGGACCTGCTGGAAGTGCCAGCGGTACTCGCCGCTGCGCGCGTCGACGGCCACGATCGACGACGTATAGAGGTTGTCGCCGGCTCGCACGGCGCCGTTGAAGTCGGGGCCGGGATTGCCCGTCGAAAAATAGATGAGGCCGAGCTCGGGGTCGACGGCCGGCGTGTGCCAGACCGTGCCGCCGCCGTGCTGCCAGAGCTCGTTGTCCTGCGGCCAGGTCTCGTTGCCGGGCTCGCCGCGGCCGGGAATCGTATGGAATGTCCAGGCGAGCTCGCCGCTCGCTGCGTCGAACGCCTTGACGCGGCCACGCACGCCGAGCTCGGCGCCCGAGAAACCGGTCATGACGAGCCCGTCGTAATAGAGCGGTGCGCTCGTGATCGAGAAGCCGTCTTGCCAGCGCTCCGCCTGTACGGTCCATGCGACCGCGCCGGTCTTTGCGTCGAGCGCGACGAGCTGGCCGTCGAGCCTCCCCAAGAACACGCGGCCGTCGCCGTGCGCGACGCCGCGGCTCGTCCAGCCGCAGCACACGACGTCGATCGCGGGGTCCAGGCCCGACTTGTAAGACCAGAGGATCTGCCCCGTCGCGACGTCGAGCGCGAACAAATCGCTCGCGCCGGTTGGCACATAAATGACGCCGTCGACGACGAGCGGTTGCGCTTCGCCCGAATATTGCGGGCCTACGCCGGAGCCCTCGAGCTGCGTGCGCCACACGCCCTTGAGATTCGCGACGTTGCTGCGGTCGATCTCGGTCAACGGCGAGTAGCGCTGGTTGTACCAGTTGCCGCCGTTCGTCGGCCAGCCGACGGCCGGCGGCGCTACGAGCGATGTGTCGGGCTGCTCGCACGCCGCGAGCAGCGCTGAGGCGGCGATTGCGAGGAGGCTGCGACGGCCGTTCACGTTCGACTGCTCAATGCGGCAGCATCGTTGCGACGTACGCCGCGACGTCGCGGATCTGCTCCGCGGTCAGCTGCGCGCCGAGCGGCGGCATCGCGTTGCGGCCTTCGCTGACGACTTGTACGATGAGATCGGTGTTCGTCGCGGCCGTCAGCGCTTTCCCGCCGCCGTGCCCACCTTCGCCCTGCTCGCCGTGACAGAACACGCATGCCGTGTCATAGACGTTCTTGCCCGCCGTGGAGCTCGCCGTGCCCTCGGCTTCGCGCGAGAACAGCATCGCGGCGCCCGGGGCCGGCGCCGGCGGCAGCGTGCCGTCGAGGCCGAACAGCCAGACGCTGTCGCCCTTCGGAGAGCCTGCAAACAGATTGCCGGCCGAATACGCGACGACGTATTGCTTGCCGCCGTGCGCGAACACGCTTACCGGCGCGTTCATGCCGGCGCCGGTTTGGAATTCCCAGAGCTTCTTGCCGTCGCGCGCGTCGAGCGCGGTCAGTCGGCCGTCGTTGCGACCGACGAACGTGAGCCCGCCGGCCGTCGTCGTCGAGCCGCTGTAGCACGCATCGCTCCACTGCTGTTGCCAGATGAGCTTGTTCGTGCGCATGTCGAGAGCCGCAAACACGCCGAGGTTCGCGAGGCTCGTTCCGCCGAAGATTCCGGCGACGTAGCGCTCGCCGGCGGGCGGACGCTCCTCGGTTAGCGCTTCGGCATGAAACACGCCGACGCGGTCTTGCGCGCAGACATAGAGATACCCCGTGGCCGGGTCGTACGAGCTCGGCGGCCAGTTCGCGCCGCCGCTGAACGCGGGCTTGATCGGCACCTGGGCGTCCGTCCAAAACGGCGTAAAGATCCTGCCGCCGTTGACGAGCGAAAAGCCTTCGGGCGCGATCGCGATCGACTGCGGCACGAACGCGTCGCCGCGCGGGATCGGCTGCGTCGCCGCCGTCGCTTGGCGCGGCTCCTGCGGCACGGCCTTCTCGTCGATACCGACGAGCGGCGTGCCGTTCGTGCGATCTAGGATGTAAACCCAACCCGTCTTGCTCGGCTGTGCGAGGCCTTTGCGCAGCGTTCCGTTCAGCTCGAGATCGAATAACACGACGGGGCTTGGGCCGTCGTAGTCCCAGATGTCGTGGTGGACCTGCTGAAAGTGCCACCGGTATTCGCCCGTGCGCGCGTCGAGCGCCACGATCGACGCCGAGAACAGGTTGTCGCCGGCTCGCACGCCGCCGTTGTAGTCGGGCCCCGGATTGCCGGTCGAGAAATAGATGAGCCCAAGCTCGGGGTCGACCGCGGGCGTCTGCCAGACCGAAGCGCCGCCGTGCATCCAGAGGTCATTGTCTTGCGGCCACGTGTCATGGCCGACTTCGCCGGGCCCCGGAATCGTATAGAACGTCCAGGCGAGCTTGCCGTCGCGCGCGTCGAACGCCTTGACGCGGCCGCGGATCCCGTACTCGGCGCCCGCGAATCCCGTTATCACGAGCCCGCCGTAGTAGAGCGGGGCGCTCGTGATCGTGAGGCCCTCCTGCCAACGCTCCGCCTGCACGGACCACGCGACGGCGCCCGTGCTCTGATCGAGGGCAACGAGCTTGCCGTCGAGCTGACCGACGAACACCTTGCCGTCACCGAGTCCGACGCCGCGGCTCGTCCAGCCGCAGCAGACGACGTCGTTCATTTCGTCGAGCTGCGCTTCGTGCGACCAGAGGATGTCACCGCTGTCGATGTCGATCGCGAATACGTCGTCGGCGCCCGTGACGATGTAGACGACGCCGTCATAGACGATCGGTTGCGCTTCGCCTGAATACTTCGTGCCGATGCCGGAGCCGTTGAGCCGCGTGCGCCAGACGCCTTTGAGATCGGCGACGTTGCCGCGGTCGATTTCGGTCAGCGGCGAGTAGCGCTGGTTGTACCAGTTGCCGCCGTTCGTCGGCCAATTCGAGGTCGGCGCCGCGACGAGCGCATCGCCTTCGAACGCCGGCGCCGCCTCCGCCTTGGGCCTCGATTGCGCCTGTGTGGCCGGCGCCAAACCGATGGCCGCCAGCACGACCAGTGCGCGGCCGATCCCGTGACTCGTCTTCGTCATCGCCAGCTCCCCCCGAAGCCAGTTCCAACGCGATCCTACTTCTTCGTGCCCTTGAAGTGCTCGATGCCGGGCTTGAACGTCTTGTCGTCGAGGAACGCCTTCATCGCGCTCGCGCGGTTGTCGCTCGCGCCGAAGAACAGCGCCTCGCCCATCTTCGCGTACAGGTAATCCGCCGACGCCTCCCAATCCATGTAGCGCATGCGCTTCATCGCGATCTTGATGCCGCGCAGCACGGCTTGGTTCTTCGTGAGCAGCATGCGCGCGATCTCGGTCGTGCGACCTTTGAGCTTCTTGCGCGCCACGGATTCGTTGACGAGGCCCATCTCGGCGGCCTTCTTGCCTTTGAATGGCTCGCCCGTCATCGCGTAGAAGAGCGCGTTGCGAAGCCCCATCGTCTCCGACGTCGCCTTGGTGACGTTGCCGGCCGGGATGATGCCCCAGTTGACCTCCGACAAGCCGAACGTTGCTTCGTCGGCCGCGATCGCAAGATCGCAGGCGACGAGCGGCGTGAACGCACCGCCGAAGCACCAGCCGTTGACCATCGCGATCGTCGGCTTCGGGAAGTCGCGCAACCGCCGCCACTGCCATTCCTCGGCCGTGCGCCGCACCTTCAAGATCATGTCGGGCTTGCCGTCCGTCTCGCGAAAGTACTCCTTGAGATCCATGCCGGCCGCGAACGAATCGCCGGCGCCCGTCAGCACGAAGACGCCGCAGCGCTCGTCGATCGCGAGCGCCTCCACGGTGTCACGCATTTCCTCGTTGAGCTTGGGGCTCATCGCATTGCGCTTGTCGGGTCGGTTCAACGTGACCCAGGCGATACCGTCGTCGAATGTGACGAGCACGGTTTTGCCCCAGGGATCCTTCTTACGGGCCATGCGGAAATCTCCTCGAAGATTCGTTACTTGCGCGGCGAGCCGATGTTGTTATCTCGGGTTGCCGGGGTTGCCGCTTGGGCTTAAAGTCCATGAAGTCGCCCTACACCCAAGTTTGGCGCGCAGTTTATCAAGGAGTTCGCGCGATGGCTTACGAGTTGTTGGGAAAGAACTTCGTGCCGCCCGACGTGCACGGTAAGGTCACCGGCAAGGCCAAGTACGCGGAGGATTTCCGCGCCGAAGGCATGGTCTTCTGCAAGCTCATGCTTTCGCCGATGCCGCACGCGCGCGTGCGCAGCATCGACACGGCCGCGGCGCTCGCGCTGCCTGGTGTGCACGGCGTCTTGACGGCTGCCGACGTTCCGGCGCTGCCGGCGCCCGCCGAGCCTATTTTGACGAATGAGCCGATGTGGATCGGCCAACCGATCCTCGCCGTTGCCGCCGATAGCGAGACGATCGCGCAGGACGCAATCGATCTCATCAAGGTCGATTTCGAGGAACTGCCGTTCACGGTCGACCCGCTGCAGAGCTTGTTCCCGGGCGGCCCCGACGCGCGCTCCGACGGCAATGCCGTCGACAATCGTCTGACCGGCCCGCCGCAGCTGAAGCAAGTCAAGTGGACGGCCGGCGACTTCGCGCGTTCGGAGGAAGGTCAGCTGCCGATGGGCGAGCCGCTCGTCGAGTGGTCGTACGGCGACGTCGACGCAGGCTTCGCGAAGGCCAAGCTCGTGCTCGACGAGACGTTCGTGACGGCCGGCATGTCGCATCACTCGATGGAGCCGCGCTCCGCGATGGCGTACTGGGAAAACGGCAAGTGCTTCGTTTACGGCTCGACGCAGAGCCAGAGCTTCGTCGTGCCGGGGTTGGCCGGCTTGATCGGCATCACCCCCGACGATCTCGTCTACATCGCCGAGACGTGCGGCGGCGGCTTCGGCTCGAAGGGCAGCGAATATCCCGTCATGTCGATTCCCGCTCACATGTCGAAGAAGATCGGCCGGCCCGTGATGCTGCGCATCACGCGTGCCGAAGAGTATTTCTTCGGCTATGCCCGCACGGGTTTCCAGGGCCGCATCCGAATGGGCTTCGACGAGCGCGGCCGCGTCACGGCCGCGGACCTCTACATCGTGCAAGAGAACGGCGCGACGGCAGGTTTTCCCGATTGGCCGTCGTCGGGCGAAACCGTTTCGATCCTCTATCAACCCGAAGCCATGCGCTTCCGCGGCATGTGCGTCATGACGAACACCGTGCCGCGCTCGGCGCAGCGCGGCCCAGGCCACAATCAGACCGTTTCGGCCGTGGAGCCGCTGATCGACAAGGCCGCGAAGCAGCTCGGGATCGATAGGCTTGCAATTCGCCGGTTGAACGGCCCGCGCATGGACGCGAAGGTCGGCGAGAACCAAGGGCCCGTCACGAGCTGTTACTTGCAAGAGGCCTTCGACAAAGCGGCGGCGCTGTTCAACTACGAGGAGCGCATCGCGCGCAGCGGCCGGCGCAACGGCACGAAGGTCACGGGCATCGGCGTCGGCCAGGCGTTCCATCCGGCCGGCTTCGCGGGCTTCGACGGCCTCGTGCGCATCACGACGGACGGCAAGCTGCATTTGCACAGCGGCGTCGGCAATCTCGGCACGTACTCGCACACGGGCACCTCGCGCATTGCGGCCGAGGTGCTGAAAGCGAACTGGGACAACTGCATAGTAGAGCGCGGCGATACGCGCAAAGGTTTGCCCTGGAATATCGGCCAGTTCGGCAGCAACACGTCGTTCACGATGGCGCGCACGAACTACGTCGCCGCGATGGATGCGCTCGCGAAGCTCAAGGAGATCGCCGCGATGGATCTCGGCGGCGCGCCGGATGACTACGACATCGGCGGCGAGCGCGTGTTCTCGAAGAGCGACAACACGAAAGGGCTCACATATGCGCAGGCCGCTCAGCGCGCCGTCGAGCTCGGCGGCAAGTTCGATGGCCACGAGAACCCTGCCGACATCAACCCGATGACGGCCGCCGCTGCCACGTCGCTGGCCGGCACGGGCTTGATCGGAGTCGCGAAAGACAATCTCGCGATCACGGCTGCGCCCGCGGCGTTCGTCGCCGGCTTCGCCGAGATCGAGCTCGACACGGAGACCGGCGCGTTCGACATCATCGACTACGTCGCCGTCGCCGATTGCGGAACCGTGATCCACCCGATGGGCCTCGCGACGCAGATCAAGGGCGGCGCCGTCATGGGCTTCGGCTTGGCCGTGCTCGAGAAGCACATCTACGATCCCCAGAACGGCTTGCCGGGGGCCGTGAGCTTCTATCAATCGAAGCCGGCGAGCTATCTCGACGTCGCGCGGACATTCACGACGGATGCCGTCGACTTGCCGGACCCGCAGAGCCCGCTCGGCACGAAGGGCATCGGCGAGCCCGTCATGGGCGCAGGTGCGTCCGCGCTCCTGTGCGCGATCTCGGACGCGCTCGGCGGCCATTACTTCAACCGCGTGCCCGTGACTCGCGATCACATCGTCAACGCACTCGCGAAGCGGCCACAGTCGCACACGCCTTTGCAGGTCAATACGGCCTGAGCGCTTGGGTGGCGAAGCGGATGGGCTCCATCTCGGCGAAGTCGTAGCGCTGCTCGCGGCGGCCGTGCTGGCCGTGCCGCTGTTCCGCCGTCTCGGCTTGGGCTCCGTGCTCGGCTACCTCGCGGCGGGGCTCGTCATCGGTCCGTTCGGCTTGCGGCTCGTCACGGAGCCCGAGTCGATCCTGCACGTCGCCGAGCTCGGCGTCGTGCTGTTCCTGTTCGTCGTCGGCCTCGAGATGCGGCCGTCGCGCCTGTGGGGACTGCGCACGCAAATCTTCGGGCTCGGCGCCCTTCAGGTCGTCGTGTGTGCGTTGCTCTTGACGGGCGTCGGCGTCGCCACGGGCTTTCCCGTGGCGCCGTCGTTCGTATCCGGCGCGGGCTTCGTGCTCACGTCGACGGCGATCGTCATGCAGCTGCTCGAGGAGCGGCGGCAGCTCGCGTCGCCCGCTGGCCAGCGCATCGTCTCGGTGCTGCTGCTCGAGGACATGCTGATCGTCCCGCTGCTCGCGCTCGTCGCGTTCCTGGCGCCGATTGCGCCCGGCAACGAGGCGGCCGGCGGTCTCGACTGGCTCGCGATCGGCATCGGTTTCGCGGCTATCGTCGGCATCGTCGTCGTCGGTCGGTACGTTCTGAACCCGTTGTTTCGGATCCTGGCCGGTTCGAAGGCGCGCGAGGTCATGACTGCGGCCGCGTTGCTCGTCGTGCTCGGCGCGGCGTTGACGATGCAAGTCAGCGGGCTGTCGATGGCGATGGGCGCGTTCCTCGCCGGCGTGCTGCTGTCGGAGTCGAGCTTCCGCCATCAGCTCGAGGCCGACATCGAGCCGTTCCGCGGCATTCTGCTCGGGCTGTTCTTCCTCGCCGTCGGCATGTCGCTCGATCTCGCCGTGATCGCCGTCGAGTGGCGGCTCGTCGCGTTGTACGTGCCGGCTTACATGATCGTGAAAGCGGCGGCGATCTACGTCGTCGCGCGGCTCATGCGCTCGGCGCACGCGGAAGCGCTCGAGCGCGCCGTGCTGATGGCGCAGGGCGGCGAGTTCGCTTTCGTGCTCTACGCGGCTGCTACATCGGTCGGCATCATTACCGGCGAGCAGAACGCGGTACTCACGGCGATCGTCATCGTTTCGATGGTGCTGACTCCGTTCGTGCTCGCGGGGCTCAAGCTCGTCATGCGCTCGCGCGCGACGTCGACGGCCGGCGCCGAAGCGCCGAACGCGTTGCAGGGCAGCGTGCTCGTGATCGGCTTCGGCCGCGTCGGTCAGATCGCGAGCCAGTTCTTCTTCGCGCGCGGGCACGAGGTCTCGATCATCGACAACGACGTCGAGATGATCGAAGCGGCGCGCGAGTTCGACTTCAAGGTCTACTACGGCGACGGCGCGCGGCTCGACATCCTGCATGCCGCGGGCGCGGAGCATGTCAAAGTGATCGTGGTTTGTATCGACGACGCTCCGGCCGCCACGCGGATCGTCGAGCTGATCAAAGCCGAGTTCGCGCACGTGCCGGTGCTTGCTCGCGCGTTCGACCGATGGCATGAAGTAGCCTTGATCAACGCCGGCGCAGATTTCCATCTGCGCGAGACGTTCGAGACGGCCTTGCGGCTCGGCGCCCGCGGGCTCGAGACGCTCGGCGCATCGGCCGAGGAGATCGCCGCGATCGACGCTCAGGTTCGCAAGCGCGATCAGCAGCGGCTCGAGCTCGAGATCGTCGGCGGCCGCTACGCCGGCCGCGCGTTTTTCACCGCGCGGCGTTCGGAGGAGCAGTCGCCGGCAGCGCCGGATCGCGTCGATTGAAAAACTCACCCTTACCGCCATTTTGGGTGCTCGCCGGAACCGATGCGCTGCGGCGATGATGCTCGCGTACTGCTTGCTTGACAGCGTGCTTTTCGCGGGGCGTATCATCGATGCCGATGCAGGCGGAATCGCTCGAGGTGCTCGAGAAGGCAAGCGTCGCGCCGGCGCAGGCGCGCGCCATCGTGCGCGCCATCGAGATCGAGATCGCGGGAGCCAAGGACACGCTCGCGACGAAACACGACCTCACTCAACTCGAGTCGAGGCTCCATAGTGAGATGAGTGAGGTCGAATACCGCCTTCGCGCCGAGATCTGCGAGCTCGGGTCACAGCTTCGCGTCGAGATCGGTCAGCTCGGTTCACAGCTTCGCACCGAGATCGGCGAGCTCGGGTCGCAGCTTCGCACCGAGATCGGTGAGCTGGCGTCGCAGCTTCGCGTCGAAAACGGTGAGCTCGCGTCGCAGCTTCGCACCGAGATCGCCAAGGTTGGGGGCGATCTGCACGCGGAGATTCACCGCGCTGTGAGCGGCTCCACGCGCCAGATGTACATGGCGCTGCTGGGGCACATGGCCATGACGCTTGGCTTCGTCTACTTTCTCATCACGCAGCTTCGCTGACTCCGCAATCGCGGGCCGCTAGCCACGCGCCCTGGGATTTCCACCAACGCGGTGCAGAATCCCGCCGCGCGGAGGGTCAGCGGCCGCCGCCGCGCGCGGCAAGAGCTGCGTTCGCCCGGTCGACGATGTGCGCGCGCACGGCCTCGGCGCTGTCGGCGTCGAGCACCCCCGCGTAACCGGCCATGCCGTTCGCGGCGCGTGCGCCGTCGAGCACGATCGCGGCGAACGCCTCTCGGCTCGCGAGCGCCGGCGAGTACGCAAGGTCGGGGAACAACCCGCGGCGAAACAGCCCGCCCGCGTTGCCGATGACGTCGTGGCACAGCGCGCAGTTCGCCTCGTAGAGATCGCGGCCCTGGGCGATCGATGCAGCGGACGCCACCGACTCCGGCGGATTCAGCGGCGGCGCCGTGAAAGGAATCTCCGGCGGCAGCTCTGCGCTCGCGCCGCGCCGAAATACGAGCAACCGCGAATAACTCGGCGCGTAGTAGTTGCCCGTCGCGCGGCCTGCCACGACCGCGACGTGCTGCACGCCGTCGAGCTCGAAGCTGATCGGTCCGGCGACGATGCCGGTGTGCACGTCCTGCGACGACCAGAGCTCGCGGCCGTCGGCGGCGGCCAGGGCCACGAGCCTGTCGTTCGATCCGCGAAAGACGAGGCCGCCGGCCGTTGCGAGCATGCCCGCCGAGGGCCCGTCGATGCGCCAGGCCGCGCGCTTCGCCACGGGGTCCCAAGCGACCGTGTACGAGCCGCGCGGCAAGGCCGCGAGCGCGCTTGGCCCGAGCGCGGCGCCCGCCGAGAGATCGATGCCGAGGTTCGAGACGCGCGGGTTCGGATTGAAATTGCGATCCGGCGCGTAGACGAGGGCGTTGTCGCTCGCCGAGAGATACACGAGCCCCGTCTGCGGGCTGAACGCCATCGGGTGCCAGTTATGCGCGCCTGCCGACGACGGCTGGACGGCCACTGGCTGTCCCGTGACGTCGTAACGCGCGGCGGGATTCTCGATCGGCCGCCCTGTCGCGAGGTCGACGCCGCTCGCCCAGTTGACGGCCGCGAACTTCTCCGCGGAGATGAGCCGCCCCGTCGCGGCGTCGAGCACATAAAAGAAGCCGTTCTTCGGCGCTTGCATGACGACGCGCCGCGGTGTGCCGTCGAGCGTGAGATCTGCGACGACGATCGGCTGCGTGGCCGTGTAGTCCCAGCTTTCACCGGGCGTCGTCTGGTAGTGCCACACGTACGAGCCGTCGTCGGGGCGCAGCGCCACGATCGACGACAAGAACAAATTGTCGCCGCCGCCGGGGCTGCGCAGCCCGCGGTTCCATGGCGAGCCATTGCCGGTGCCGATATAAAGGAGATCGAGCTCGGCGTCGTAGGCCATCGAATCCCACACGGTGCCGCCGCCTCCGAGGCGCCACCACTCGCCATTCCAGGTGCGCGCGGCCGCGGCCATTTGATCGTTCTCGAAGCCGAGGCTCGGATCGCCGGGCACCGTGAACCAGCGCCATGCCAAGTCGCCCGACGCGGCGTCGTAGGCCGAGACGTACCCGCGCACGCCATACTCGGCGCCGCCGTTGCCGATGATGACTTTGCCCTTCACGACGCGCGGCGCGCCCGTGATCGTGTAGGCGATGTCGCGTCTGACGAGAGTGTCGACTTGCCACACGAGCCGGCCCGTCGCCGCGTCGAGCGCCAGCAGCCGGCCGTCGATCGTGCCGACGTACACGCGGCCGCTCCACACGGCGGCGCCGCGATTGACGACGTCGCAGCACGCGCGGCTGCCCCACTCGCCGGGCACCTCGGCGTCGAAGCTCCAGAGCTCGGTGCCTGAGCGCGCGTCGTACGCTCGGACGTTGCTCCATGCCGTCGTCACGTACAGCACGCCGTCGACGAAGAGCGGCGTCGATTCCTGCGCTCGGCTTGCCCGCAAGTCGCCGTACCAGGCGAGCCCGAGCTCGGCGACGTTGCTCGCGTCGATCTGCGCGAGCGGGCTGAAGCGCTGCTCGCCGTAGGTGCGGCCGTGCGATAGCCATTGCCCCGGCTCGGCGTCCGCGCCGAGCAGGCGCTCCGCGGTGACGGCCGCGGCGGCGGGCGCGGAGGAGGCAACGCCGTTCGCCGCGTCAGCCGCGTCACCCACGCCACCGCAGGCAGCCAGCGACGCGAGCAATAGAACCAGTACGGGGCGTGCCACGATCATGGCGCGAGTGTACTCAACGGCGCGCGAGGTTGCGCGATCCGCACGCGTGGCACGTGCGCCGCCGTGAAGCGCAGCGCGAGCTTGCGGCAGAGCACATAGAACAACGGCGTGAACACGAGCCCGAACACGGTCACGCCGATCATCCCGAAGAACACCCCTACGCCGAGTGCCTGGCGCAGCTCCGCGCCGGCGCCACTGCCGAACGCGAGCGGGATCACCCCGAAGATGAACGCGGCGGACGTCATGAGGATCGGCCGCAACCGAGTCTTCGCGGCCGCAATGGCTGCGTCGACGGCGGACATTCCCTGCTCTTCGCCTTGGCGCGCGAACTCGACGATCAGGATCGCGTTCTTCGCCGCGAGGCCGATGAGCACCACCATGCCGATCTGCGTGAGGATGTTGTTGTCGAGGCCGCGCAAGTTCACGCCGAGCAGCGCGGCGAGCAGGCACATCGGCACGATCATGATCACGGCGAGCGGAAGCGTGAGACTCTCGTAGAGCGCCGCCAAGAAGATGAACACGAAGACGACGCCGAGCGCGAACGCGAGGGCGCCCGCGTCGCCCGAAGTCCGCTGTTGGTAGGCGATGTCGGTCCATTCGAAGGACATGCCCGCCGGTAGCGTGTCGCGCGCGATTCGCTCCATCGCGGCGATCGCCTCGCCCGACGAGTAGCCGGGCGCCGTGTCGCCCTGGATGTCCGCGGCAGGGTAGAGGTTGTAGCGCACCACTCGGTACGGCGCCGTCGCAGGTTTCAGCGTCGCGATCGCATTGATCGGCACCATCGCGCCGGATGCCGAACGCGTCTTGAGCTGCCCGACCCATTCCTGGTCTTGCCGGTAGGAGGCGTCGCCCTGCGCGATGACCTGGAACGTGTGGCCGAGCAAGTTGATGTTGTTGACGTAGACGCCGGCCAAATAGGTCTGCAGCGTCGCAAACACGTTGCGCACGGGCACGCCTAGCATCTCGGCCTTATCGCGGTCTACGACCGCGTCGAGCATCGGATTGCGCACGTTGAAGTTGCTGAACGCGAGCGAGATAGCGGGGTCCGCCGTCGCCGCTTCCGCAAGCTGCTGCACAGCGTCCTCGAGCGCGCGGTAGCCGAGCCCGCCGCGGTCCTCGATCATCATGCGGAAACCGCCGGTGTTGCCCATGCCGCGTACGGAGGCGGGGTTCACGATGCGGATCTCGGCGGCGGTGACGTCCGACAGCCGCTCGCGCAGCTCGCCTGTGATCACGCTCGCGGTGAGGCCTTTCGGCAAGCGCTCCTCGAACGGCTCGAACATCGCCCACATCTGGCCTGCATTCGTCGCCGGGCTGAACGTGACGCTGTCCATGCCGGCGTAGACGGAAGCCGACGACACGCCCGGCGTGCCGAGCACGATCGGAATGATCTGCTGGACGACGGCGTCCGTGCGGGCGAGGCTCGTGCCCGGCGGCATCGTGACGCCGAGCGCGACGTTGCCCTGGTCCTGCGCGGGGATGAAGCCGCGCGGCGTGTCGAGCACGCGCCAGCCGGTCAGCACCAGCAGGCCGGCGTAGAGCACGCACAGCAGCGCTCCGCGGCGCAGCAGCGCGCCGGTGAGCCGCGCGTACCCTCGGCTCATGCCTTCGAGCCACGAGTTGGCTCGCTCGCCGAGCTCGTGCAGGCGCGCGCCTATGCCTGAGCGTGCGCGCGCCGCGTCGTGCGGCTTCAAGATCACGGCCGCGAGCGCGGGCGACAAGGTCAGCGATACGAGCAGCGAGATCACCGTTGCGGAGGCGATCGTCAAGGCGAACTGCTTGTAGAACTGCCCCGCGATCCCGCCCATGAATGCCGTCGGCACGAACACGGCCACGAGCACGAGGGCGATGCCGATCAGTGCGCCGCCGACCTCGTCCATCGTGAGATGTGCCGCCTCGCGCGGCGCCATGCCCGCCCGCAAGTGACGTTCCGCGTTCTCGACGACGACGATGGCATCGTCTACGACGATGCCGATCGAGAGCACGAGGCCGAACATCGACAAGTTGTTCAGGGAAAAGCCGAACACCGACATGATCGTGAGAGTGCCAATCAGCGAGATCGGAATCGCAAGCAGCGGGATGATGGCGGTGCGCCAGCGCTGCAGGAACAACACGACGACGAGGACGGCGAGGATCATCGCCTCGACGAGTGTCTCCTGGACGGCCTCGACGGCATCGCGCGTGAACGAGACGGGATTGAAGATGATCTCGTAGGCGACGCCGGGTGGAAAATCTCGCTCGAGCTCCTCCATCGTCTCGCGGATGTTGTCCCACGTCTGGAGCGCGTTCGTGTCCGGCGCCTGCTGCACGGAGAGCGAGACGGCGGGCTCGAGGCTTTTGTACGCATTGATCGCGTAGTTCTGCGCGCCGAGCTCCACGCGCGCCACATCGCCGATTCGCGTGACGCGGCCTTGCGCGTCGCGCTTGATGATGGCGCTCGCAAACTCTTCGGGCGTCTCGAGGCGGCCCTGCGCGCGGATGCTGAGCTGATAGGCGGCGGGATTGTCGTCGAACGGTGGCCCGCCGACGGCGCCGCCCGCCACTTGCAGGTTATTGTTGCGCAGGCTCGCGACGATTTCCTGCACCGTGAGATCGCGGGCGGCGGCGCGCTCTGGATCGATCCAGACGCGCATCGCATAGTCGCGGGCCGCGTTGGTGTTCACGTCGCCGACGCCCGGCGTGCGGAGCAGCCGTTCGCGGACCTGTAGGTTCGCGTAGTTCGCGATGTACTTCCGATCCACGCGGCTGTCGGTCGCGAACATATGGACGATCAGCAAGATGTCCGTCGATCCCTTGCGTACGGTGATGCCGAGATCGCGCACCTCCTGCGGAAGCTGCGGCAGCACGGACTGGATACGGTTTTGCACGTCCACCTGGCCGATGTCGATGTTCGTACCGTTCTGGAACGTGACCGTGATCGACACACGCCCCTCGCTCGTCGACGAGGAGGACATGTAGAGCATGTTCGCGATGCCGTTGATTTGCTGTTCGAGCGGTGCAGCTACGGTGTCAGCGATTTCCTCGGCCGTTGCACCCGGATAGAGCGCGGTCACCGACACCGTCGGCGGCGCAATCTGCGGATACTGATCGACCGGCAGCGTGAGATAGGAAATCAGCCCGGCCAGTGTGATGACCACCGAGACGGCGGCCGCGAAAATAGGGCGGTCGATGAAGAAATGCGAGAAGCGCACCGCTTACGTCTCAGGGAGCGCCGCCGCTGCTCGGATCCGACGGCAGGGTCAGCGTGCTGTCTTCGCCGCGCGATATGCCGGTCGGAAAGGCGCTGACGACGCCTTCCTTCACCGCAACCCTGCGGCCGGGCCGCGCTCGCTGCACGCCGCTGATCACGACGCGGTCCTGCGGCGCGAGCCCTTCCGTGATCGCGCGCAGCCCGTCGATGAGGCGGCCGGGACGCACGACCTTCTGGCCTACGACCCCTTCGGCGTCGACGACATACACGACTTGGCGCGTCTGATCGGTGACGATGGCCTGATCGGGCACGAGCAGTGCGTCGAACGGCTCGAGCGCGTACAGCCGCAGCTGACCGAACATGCCGGCGGAGATGAAGCCGTCGGGGTTGTCCACCACGGCGCGCAGGCGGATCGTGCCCGAGCTGCGGTCGAGCGCGTTGTCGAGGAAGTCGACGCGGCCCTCCCAGCGATACTCGGTCTCGTCCTGAAGGCGAATCTCGACGCGGCTCGCATGCGCGCCGCCGCCTTCGCGCTTGTACTTCAGCAGCGCGGACTCAGGCACGTCGAACAGGAAGCGGATCGGATCCTCGGACACGATCGTCGTCAGAACCGTCGTATCCGCGGCCACGATATTGCCGGGTGCCAGACGCCTGTACGAAGCGCGGCCATCGAGCGGCGCCGTCACGCGCGTGAACGAGAGGTTCAGGTCCGCGGTCTGCACCGACGCCTCGGCGGCGGCGACTTCCGCGGCCGCGCCCAGTTGCGCCGCCATGCGAACCTCGGCGTCAGCCTCGCTGATGAGCTTGTTGCCGACGAGCGCTTGCGCGCGCTTGAGCTCTGCGTCGGCGTTCGCGAGCTGCGCGCGCGCGCCGGCGACTTGCGCCCTAGCGTGTGCGAGCTCCGCAGCATAAGGGCGCGCATCGATGACGAACAGCAGCTGACCCTGCCGGACGATCTGCCCGTCCTCGAAGTGCACGGATTCGATAGCGCCCGAGACCCGCGGCCGCACTTCGACCGCATCGACAGGCTCGAAGCGGCCCGAGTAGTCGTCCCAATCGGCCACACGCTGCGAGACGGGTATTGCCACTTCTACCAGCGGCAGTGCCTCGGGCGGTGATGTGGGCTCGCTGCAGCCGGCGCCGAGCGCAGCGACGATGGCGGTGATGGAGGCGGTCGTCCTTGTTCTCATGATCTGGGGTTGCTTGGCGAGGCGCAGCAGCTGTCACAATAGCGCGAATGTAACTCTCCGCGCACATTCGCCCCGGCCTTGCCGGTCGAGCTATTTTGGTCCGAGGTGGCCGGCGGAGCGCTCGCCGAGCCCGCGTGATGGCGGCTTACTGCCGCAGTAGATCTTCGAGCAGATACGCCGCGACGTCGCGCAGCTCCTCTTGCGACATCACGGCGCCGAACGCCGGCATCTCGTTGCGGCCGTTCGTCACGGTGCTGACGATCGAGCCGACGGTCAGTGCGCTCGTGAGCGCGATGCCACCATGGCTGCCGCCCTGGCCGTCCTGCCCGTGGCACACGGCGCACGTCGTCGTATAGATGAGCCGGCCGTTGGCTACGTCCGGAGCGAGCGAGATTTCGGCGACGAACGGCCCCGGTGGGCCGCCGCCCGTCCGAGGTGGAAATTGTCCGCCAGGACTCGCGGCGCCTCGCGGCAATGATTCGATCGCGCCTTCGAGCGAGAACAGCCACACGCCGTCGCTGCGCTTGCTCGGCGCGAGCGACGTGCCGCCGGCATAGACGGCCACGTACTGCCGGCCGTTGCGCTCGAACGTGATCGGCGGCGCGTTGACTCCGCCGTCGGTTTGAAACTCCCAGAGCTTGGCACCGCTATCGCTGTCGAGCGCGGTGAGCCGCCCGTCGTTGCGGCCGACGAACACGAGCCCGCCGGCCGTCGCCAGCGAGCCGCTGTAGCACTGCTCGGCCCATTGCTGCCGCCACACGACGCGATTCGTCGTGACGTCGAGCGCTGCGAAGATACCGCGCCGGCCGATGTTGCTGGGGTACACGACCCCACCCGCGTACGGTCCCGTAGGCACGATATCGAACTCGGGGTCGCCGCCGGTCGCGCCCCACGACGAGTCCGCGGCGCAGATGTACATGCGATGCGTGCGCGGATCGTACGAGCTCGGCGGGTGATTGACGCCGGCCAGCGGTTTCCAGAGCACGGGCCTGTCGAAGTACGGCGTGAAGATGCGGCCGCCGTTCACGAGCTCGAAGCCCTCGGGCTGCACGTCGATCGACTGCGGCACGATCGCATCGCCGATCGGGAACGGCTGCGTCGGCGACGTGTGCTGGCGCGGCTCCTGCGGCACGGGGCGTTCCTCGATACCGATCAAGGGCTCGCCGGTCACGCGATCGAGAATGTAGACCCAGCCCGTCTTGCCGGCCTGCGCGAGGCCTTTGCGCAAGCGGCCGTCCACTTCCGCGTCGAACAAGATGACGGGGTTCGTCGCATCGTAGTCCCAAAGATCGTGATGGACTTGCTGGAAATGCCAGCGGTATTCGCCGGTGCGCGCCTCGAGCGCGACGATCGAGTTGTTGAAGAGATTGTCGCCGGCGCGCACGGCGCCGTTTTGCACGGGCCCCGGATTCGACGTCGAGAAGTAGACGAGACCTAAGCTCGCGTCGACGGCCGGCGTCTGCCAGACCGCGGCGCCGCCATACTTCCAGACATCGCTGCCCTGCGGCCAGGTGTCGTGCCCGAATTCGCCCGGGCCCGGGACGGTGTAGAAGCGCCACGCGAGCTCGCCCGTGCGCGCGTCATACGCCGTTACGCGGCCGCGCGTGCCCATGACGCCGCCAGACGTGCCCGTGATCACGAGCCCGTCGTAGTAGCGCGGCGCGCTCGTGATGCTGTAGCGCTCGAGAGGATCGGCGACTTGCGTCGACCATACGAGCTCGCCCGTGCGCTGGTCGAGCGCGACGAGCTCGGCATCGAGCCGGCCCATGAAGATCTTGCCGTCGCCGAGCGCGAGGCCGCGCACTGCCCAGCCGCAGCACGGCTGCGCGACTCGCGTGTCGACGTTGCCTTCGTGCTTCCAGAGCACGGCTCCCGTGTCGACGTCGATCGCGAACACGTCGTTCTCGCTCGTGGCGATGTACAACCTGCCTTCGTAGTAGAGCGGCTCCGCCTGGTTGCTGCCGCGCGGTGTGACGCCGGAACCGCCGAGCGATGCGCGCCATTCGGCTTTGAGGCCGCCAACGTTGCCGCGATCGATGAGCGCGAGCGGAGAGTAGCGCTGGTTCGCGAGATTGCCGCCGTTCGTGAGCCACTCGTCGCGCGGCAACGCGCTCAAGCGCTCGGCGTTGAACGCAGGCGCGCGCGCAATGGCCCGCTCCTGTGCGTCGGCGGCGTCGGCGAGCATCGCGGCAGCGCACAACGCGCCGACGGCGATTGGGCTCGCTCGACGCTCAGTCATTGCGAGTTGCTGGGAACCAATCGCTCGGCGACGTAAGCCGCAAGATCGCGCAATTCTTGGTCAGAATACGACGCGCGGAACGCCGGCATCGTATTGCGTCCCGCGGCGATGACGCCGAGCGCGGCTTCACGCGTGAGCCCGCGCGCGAGCGCCGCGCCGCCGCCTTCGCCTCCAGCGCCCGTCGGGCCGTGGCAGGGGACGCACGCTTCGCGATAGAGCCGCGCGCCGTTGTCGAGATCGGCTGGGCCTTGAGCGGCCGGCGGCGGAGCGGCTGCGGCCGCCTGGGCGCGTGCTGCCGCTGCGGCGCTCGGCGGCGCTTCCGGCCTGATCGACTCGATCGTGCCGTCGAGCGAGAACATCCAGATGCCGTCGCCTCGCTTGCCGTTCGCGAAGACGCCGCCGCCGGCGTGCACGACGACGTACTGCTTGCCGCCGCGCTCGAACGTCGTCGCCGTCGAGTTCACGCCGGCATCCGTCATGAATTCCCAGAGCAGATCGCCGTTGTCCTTGTCGAGCGCCGTGATGCGGCCGTCGCTGCGGCCGACGAACACGAGCCCACCTTTGGTGACGATCGAGCCGCTGTAGCAGTGGTCGCGCCACTCCTGGCGCCACGCGACGCGGTTCGTGCGCACGTCGAGCGCCGCGAAGATCCCGCGCTCGGTGCCCGGCATGCCGCCCATGTTGCCGCCGAAATACGGTTGGTTGTCGACGGGCGGTTGCAGCGGCAGCGTCACGGCATACGTGCTGATGCGATCCGTCGCGCAGACGAAGAGCTGATTGCTTTCGGGATCGTACGAGCTCGGGGGCCAGTTGGCGCCGCCGAGCGACGCCGGCTTCACCATGATGCGCTCGGTCCAGAACGGCGTGAAAATGCGGCCGCCGTTGACGAGCTGCGCATCCCCGGGCTTGCGTTGCGGCGCGAAGTCGATCTGCTGGGGCACGATCGCGTCGCCGATCGGGTACGGCTGCGTCGGCGACGTGTGCTGCCGCGGCTCCTGCGGTACGGGGCGCTCCTCGATGCCGACGAGCGGCTCGCCGGTCGCGCGATCGAGAATGTACGCCCAGCCCGTCTTGCCGACTTGCACGAGCCCCGCGCGACGCTGCCCGCCGTACTCGGCCTCGAACAGCACAATCGGGTTCGGGCTGTCGTAGTCCCAGATGTCGTGGTGCACCTGCTGGAAATGCCAGCGGTACTCGCCCGTACGTGCGTCGACTGCGACGATCGAGTTGTTGAACAAGTTGTCGCCGGCGCGCACGGCGCCGTTAAGCACGGGGCCGGGGTTGCCGGTGGAGAAATAGAGGAGACCGAGGTCGGGGTCGACGGCCGGCGTCTGCCACACCGGCGCGCCGCCATGCTGCCAGGCGTTGCTGTCGGCCGGCCATGTGTCGTGGCCGAGCTCGCCGGGGCCAGGAATCGTATAGAACACCCAGCGCTGCTCGCCGGTCTCGGCATCGTACGCCGTGACACGGCCGCGCCGCCCCATGACGCCGCCGCTGACGCCCGTCACGACGAGGCCGTCGTAGTAAAGCGGCGCGCTCGTGATGCTGTAGCCCTCCTGCCACGGCGCGACGTCTTGCGACCACAGCACGGCGCCCGTGCGCTGATCGAGCGCGACGAGCTTCGCATCGAGCTGCCCGATGAACACTCGCCCTTCGCCGAGCGCGACGCCGCGGTTCGAGCGGCCGAACGGATTGCCGGCGCGCCGATCCGTGTTGGCGCGATAGCTCCAGAGAATTGCGCCCGTGTCGACGTCGAGTGCGAACACGTCGTTGTCGCCCGTCGAGACGTACATGACGCCTTCGAAGACGAGAATCTGCGCTTGCGCCGAGTTGCCGGGCCCGGTGCCGCTTTCGAGCCCGGTGCGCCAGCGGCCTTTGAGACCGGCGACGTTGCCGCGGTTGATCAGGTCGAGCGGCGAGTAGCGCTGGTTCGCGATCGTGCCGCCGTTCGTGATCCACTCGTCGCGCGGCAGCGTGCTCAGACGCTCGGCGTTGAATGCCGGCGCGCGCGTAATCGTTTGCGCGTCAATGGGGGCCGCGAGCGTTGCGAGCAAAGCGGCGCCGATGGCGGCCGAGCGCGGAAGGCGCGTGGTTGCGTGCATCGTGAAACTCGCTCCTGCGGTGCGTCGATTGTGCCAGAGCTTGTCGCGGGCGGCGTTCAAGGGATACTCTTTTTTCCATGCGTCGCATGGGTCGGGTAGCTTTGCTGGCTGCTGTTTGCAGCGCGGGAATCGCGGGCGGCCAGCAGCGCTCCGTCGCCAGCGGTGGCACGGCCGTCCAGCCGCGCGCCGTCCAGCCGCGCGGGCCGCTCTCGGCCGACGAGCGCAACACGATCAGCGTGTTCGAGAGCGTGAGCCCGTCCGTCGTCTACATCACGACGGTTCAATACGTGCGCGATTTCTTCAGTCGCAACGTCATGCGTGTGCCGCAGGGCACGGGCTCGGGCTTCATCTGGGATGAGCAAGGGCGCGTCGTCACGAACTATCACGTGGTTCGCGATGCGCAAGAGGCGACGGTGCGGCTTGGAGATCAGCGCAGCTTCCGTGCGCGCCTCGTCGGCGCGAGCATCGATCATGATATCGCCGTGCTCGAGATCGACGTCCCCGAGAACCTGCCGGCGCCGATTTCGATCGGCGGCAGCGAGGAACTGCGCGTCGGCCAGACAGTGCTCGCGATCGGCAATCCGTTCGGCCTCGATCACACGTTGACGACGGGCATCGTCTCGGCGCTGAATCGCACCGTCGAGAACGAGTTGGGTGGCGAGATCGACAACGTGATCCAGACCGATGCCGCGATCAACCCCGGCAACTCGGGCGGGCCGCTGATCGACAGCGCGGGTCGGCTCGTCGGCATCAACACGATGATCTACAGCCCGTCGGGCGCGTACGCCGGCATCGGCTTCGCCGTGCCCGTCGATACGATCAATCGCGTCGTGCCGCGGCTCATCGCTTATGGCCGCTACGTTCGGCCCACGCTCGGCGTTCAGACGGACGACCGCGTGACGCGGCAGTTGTTCGGTCCCGACGGCGCGGACGGTGTGCTGCTGCTCGGCGTTACGGCCGGCTCTCCAGCCGAGCGCGCCGGCTTGCGCTCGACGCGGCAGGAGCGAAACGGCAACATCGTGATCGGCGACATCATCGCGGCCATCGACGGCCGGCCGATCGAGAATCAAGCCGCGCTCGTCGCCGCGCTCGACGCCCGCGAGTTCGGCGACCGCGTCACGCTGACCGTCATTCGCAACGACCGGCGGATCGAGGTGCCGGTCACGCTTGCTGCGGCCGGCGACGCGCAGGTGCAATGACTCGCCAAGGACAGCCTGTACGGCTCTGTCTCGCTCAACGCCGCGCCAGCATCAGCGCACCGACCAGACACAGACTGAACCACGCCCCTTCCAGCGCGTTCGTCACGCTAGCCGCGAACGGCCCGAGCAGCGCCCCGAGCGGATCGAGATGCAGGCGCGCATCGGGAAAGCTTTCGGTCAGCAGCGCCAGACTGCCGCTCAGCAGCTGTCCGCCCGTCGTGGCTATGAGCAGGCCGGCTATTGCGCCGGTGGCTGCGGCCAGCAGCACGTTGCGCTTGATACTCCGGTCTGCGGCGAAGCGTCGGCTGAGATCATCGGCAAGTCCCACGGCAGCACCGAGCAACAGGCCTTCGAGAGCGCCGGTGATGTCGCCGGGCGCCTGGCCGAACAGCAACAGGAACGCATCATGGCCGATCAGCTTGCCGAAAGCGCCCACGAGCAGACCGCCCGCTGCGCCGCCCATGAGCCCTGCGAAAGTGAGGTCGCGCGCCACGAGCCGCGCCGCGGCGATACCGCCCACGACGCCGGCCGCGCCGATCAGGGCCAGCAGCGTTGCCAAGGCCGCCAGCACCAGCAGCGCCGACAAGGCCCCGATGCTGCCGCTCTGCGCCTGCGCCGCAGCGGCGAAGCCGAACGCCAGACCGCCGAGCAGACCGGCCACTCCGCCGCCGGTGGTGCCGGCACCGAGGGTCAGCCAGAACTGCCGCCAGTCGTAAGCACCCGCAGTCGCTGCCGCCTGTGATGCCGGGGCAGGGTCTTGGTCTTGAGGTGCAGCGTCGCTGTCCGCCACGCAGCTCACCGCCGCGATGAAGCGATAGCCGTGCTTGGGAATGGTTTCGATCAAATGCGGCTGCGTCGCGCTGTCGCCGAGTTGCCGGCGCAGGGTCTTGATGCACTGCGTGAGGACTTCGTCGGTGACCGGAATGCCCTGCCAGACTTCCTGCAGGAAGCGCTCCTTGCTGAGCAGCGTGCCGCGGTGCCGCAGCAGCAACAGCAGCGCGTCGAAATAACGGCTGTTGAGCTCCACGCGCACCTCTCCGGCGAACAGACGTCGCTCGATAGGGTCGAGGCTGAACCTGTCGAATTGGTAGCGGCGAACGGCCATTCAGCCCTTCCTCAGGGTTTGCTCATGTTATTCAGCGCGGGCGGCACTAGCGTGAGCCGTCGCATTATCACTAGAGGACAACGCATGACAACCGGACAAGACCAGCCCAAACGCTGGAGCAGCTGGACCATTGAAATCAAGGTATGGAAGATCCTCGCCGCGCTGGTCATCCTGCCGATCCTCGTGATGTGGTTCAGGGTCGTGCACCAGAACGACGAGATCCTGGCCCTCGTCCGCAACGACGTGGTGACGGGCGCCGCGGGCCAGCGCACGTGGGCGGGCAGCTTCGTCAATACCCACGAACGAACCTTGCGCGACGTGGCCGTGACCGTGGATTTCCTCGACAGCTCGGACAGCACCGTGGCGAAGGCAGAAGCGGAAGCCGCTGAACTGCTGTTCGGCACGCGGCTGGACCTGCAAGCGGCGCTGCCGCCCGACGCCGTCCGGCTGCGTATCTATTCGGTGCAGTGGCGCATGGACCGGACTGCGGCGCTGATGGGCCCTTTCCGCGAACCGTGGGAGTTTGGTTACCTGATGGTCGACCCTGCCAAGATCGATCGTTAACGCAAGGTTCCCCCTCTCTCGACCAGCGGCAAGGTGGTTGTACCGCGGGAACCTTTTTTCGGCTCAGTTCATCCTGTGCACATGAAAGAACGTCCTGTGCTCGGGGTCGAGGAATCCCCGGCGCCCAAAGCCGCCGTCGACGCGGCGATCCCCGGCACGGCTGATGCCGTGATCGCGGACGCGGCGATCGTCGCGCGCGTGCGGACGGGCGACTCCGCGCTCTTCGAGCTCTTGATGCGGCGCTACAACCGGCTGCTGTTCCGTCTCGCGCGCGGCATCGTGCGCGACGACGACGAAGCGCGTGACGTCGTGCAAGCCGCGTACGTGAGCGCGTATTACCACCTCGACCAATTCCGCGGCCCGGACGGCTTCAAAGCATGGATCGCGCGCATCGCAATCAACGAGGCGCTCGGCCGCATGCGCCGCGCGCCCGAGATCGTCGAAGCAGAGGCGCACGTGCTCGCGCTACCGGACCTCGTCGAGATCGAGCCCGAGAACGCGGCATCTGGGCGCGACGTGCTGCGGATCCTGCAGGACGCGATCGACCGCTTGCCCGAGGAGTTTCGCCAGGTCTTCATGTTGCGCGGCGTCGAGCAGCTCAGTATCGCGGAGACGGCGGAGCTGCTCGACATCAAGCCCGCCACGGTCAAGACGCGCTTCCATCGAGCGCGGCGAATGCTGCAGGACCTCTTGCAGCGCAAGCTCGATCACGTCGTGCGCGACACGTTCCCGCTCGGCGGGCAGCGCTGCGATGGAATCGTTGCCGCCGTGCTCGAGCGCATCAGACGCCAGTGATCTTCCAAGGAAGGAGGAACCCGTCATGAAAGCCATTCTTCGAAAGTCTGGGACGCTTGCGGCGGTGGCGTTGGCCACGGCGTTCGGTGCGACATACGCCGACGATTTGCCTGCGACGCCGGACGTCGCGACGTGGGAGAACGCGGCCAAGCAGATTGCGAATGGCCGCAGCACGTTTCGGTTCGACACCTTCGGCGACGAGGACTTCTGGGGCGGCGCTTTGGGCCTGCACAATGCGATCGCAGGAGCGGCGAACGGCGGGGTCGGCGCCGGCTTGAGTCCCAAAGCCGCGCTGGAGCTCGGGCTCAAAGTCGATGTGCGGGCTTTGCCGTTGTCGCTCGTGCGCGCGCTGCAAGCCGGGGGCGTGAATCTCGACGATCCGGCCGTGACGGTCGCGCTGCTCGCGCGCAATGCCGTCGTCGGCGTGCGCGGCTTCACGAACCGCGCCGGCGAGCTCGAATCCGTCGGCATCACGTGCGCGCTCTGCCACAGCACCGTCGACGACTCGCTGGCGCCCGGCATCGGTGCGCGGCTCGACGGCTGGGCGAATCGAGATCTGAACATCGGCGCGATCGCGGCTCTGGCACCGAGTGTCGCGCCGTTCTCGGAGCTGCTCGGCGTCGACGATGCGACCGTGCGAAAGGTCTTCAATAGCTGGGGCCCCGGCAAGTTCGACGCGGCGCTGCTGCTCGACGGCAAGGCTTTTCGGCCGGACGGCCGCAGCGCGGCGACGCTGCTTCCGCCGGCATTCGGCCTCGCCGGAGTCAACCTCCATACGTTCACGGGCTGGGGCTCGGTCACGCACTGGAACGCGTTCGTCGCCGTCCTCGAGATGCAGGGCAAGGGCACGCTCTTCGATCCTCGGCTCAACGATGCCAGCAAGTTCCCCATCGCGGCCGCCAACAATTTCGGCAACGTGCGCCGCCAGCCCGACCTCGTGACGCCGAAGCTCGCGGCGCTACAGTTCTATCAGCTTGCGATCCCGGCGCCGCCGGCGCCGGAAGGCAGCTTCGACGCGCGCATGGCCGAGCGCGGCGCCGCATTGTTCGCGGCCAACGGCAAGGCGCGCTGTGCAACCTGCCACGTGCCGCCGCTCTACACGGAGCCCGGCTTCAATCTGCACACGCCCGAAGAAATCGGCATCGACGCATTCCAGGCACAACGCGGGCCCGAGGACGGTTATCGAACGACGCCGCTGCGCGGGTTATGGACGCACACGAAGGGCGGCTTCTACCACGACGGGCGGTTCCCGACGCTGCGCTCCGTCGTCGACCACTACGACGCGTTTCAGGACTTGGGGCTCAGCACGAGCGAGAAGCGCGACCTCGTCGAGTTCCTGAAATCGCTATAGCGTCGGCGTGGTGGCGGCGGCTCACAGCCGCTGCTGCACCTCGATCTGGTTGCGCACCTGGCCGGCCGGGTACGCCTCCGTCGCGAGCACGCCGGCGCGCTCTTTCTCCTCGACCGTGGTGACGGTTCCCGTCAACGTTACGGCGTTCGTGACCTCGTCGACGACGACCTGGATCGGGCGCGAGCCGAGCACGGCGTCCGTGCTCAACCGAGAGGTGATCTCCGTCTCGATGCTCATGTTTTCGCGATCTCGGACGGCCGCCGCCTCGTCGGCCACCGCGACGCTGCGCGGGGGCGTGACGGTGAGCTCGTTGATGACGCTGTGCACGCCGCGGATCTCGAGGGCGAGCTCTTCGGCGCGCTTGAGCTCGGCCTCTTCGCGCACCATGCCGTCGAGCGTGACGACGCCGTAGCGAACGATCGCGCTCAAATTGCTGACGCCGAGCTCCTGGTAGAGGCGTGACTGGACCTCGAGGCCGAGCTGGGCGTCGCTCGCGTCGACGTGCTCGCGCTGCGCAGGGGAATCCGCGACCGATGGGGCCGGTTGCGGCTCTTGGGCCGAAGCGAGTGCGGCTGCCGTACTGACCGCCAGTAGCGAAAGTCGAATGTGATGGGTGCGGCGCATGGGGTTTCTCCCTGTGTTCTAGACCCCACTACTGCAAATCGCGTGCCCGCCGTCACTGCTGTGTGCGTAGCAGCACGAGATCCTCCAGCAGGTCGATATTGCGCCTCAGATCCGCGCGCGCGGGGTTGCCGGCCACGGCGTTGCGCAGGTGGTCGATCGCGCCGTCGAAGTTCTCTTGGGCCATCGCGACCTCGGCGCGCGCAACCAGCGCGTTCTCGCGCGCCGCGCCGTAGGCGCTCGCGCGCTGAAACAATAGGTCCGCGCGTCCATAGTCGCTTTCCGAGCGGTAGACCTGCCCGAGCGCCATGAGCGCGTCGGCATTCGACGGATCGAGCGCCAACGCTTCCTGGAGCGCCGTGCTCGCCGCGCGGCGATTGCCGTCACGCAGGGAAAGACTCGCGCGGCGCGTCAGCAGGCGGCTTTGCTCGACGCCGCCGAGCGTCTCACGGTCGACGGAGGCCAAAAACTCGCGGAATCGATCCCACTCGTTCTCGTTCGCGAGCCAGCCGAGCGCTTGATCCACGAGCGCAAACGCGAGTCCGCGTGCGGCCGAGCGTTGCAGCAAGTCCACGGCTCTCGCGATGTTGCCGCTCTCCATGTGCAGCGCGATGCACGCCTGGCGGTTCGCGATGGAGTCGTCGCCGAGCCGTAGCGCCGTCTCCAAGCTCGCGACCGCCGACGCGCGCTCGCCGGCCGCGAGCGCGATGTGCGCTCGATACAGCCAGAGCTCGCGATCGTCAGGTTCTTTCTGCAGCAACTGCTCGACGAGAACCTTCGCCTTGGCGTGCTCGCGAGTTTCGGTCAGCGCGTGCAGCAGGCCGCGCAGCGCCGTTCGATTGTCGGGCTCGAGCACGAGCGCTTTTTGGAACGCGTTCGCCGCAGCCCAGTAACGGCGCGTTTTTTGCTCGAGATAGCCCGTCGCCGAGTGAACGTGCGCCGTGTTGCGGCCGAGCTCCGCGAGCGCTGAAAGGTGCACGCGCGCATCCGCATAGCGCTCGGTTCGAAGGTAGAGCATCGCGAGCGACTCGTGTGCGCGCACGTGATTGGGCAGCGCGTCGAACACGAGCTTGAACGCGGTCTCCGCGGGCAGATCACGCTGCAACGAAAAGTAGCTATGGCCGATGATGTACAGGATGCTCGCACTGATCGTGTCGGGCGGGGCCCTATTGCTCGCGCGAGTCGCGCCCGAGCCGCCCCGCGCCCCTGTATTGGTTAGCTGGCCGGGCGAGTTGGCCAGCGGCACTGCGCTGCGGTCCATGGTGAAACCCATGGACGGCGCGTCTCGTCCGCGGGCGCCAGGCGGCGGCCGAAAGGCTCCGCCACCCACCGCAGGCACGCGCGTTGCGCGAAAGCCGTCGATGTCGCCCGCCTCGAGCAGCACGAGCTCGATGCCGTAGTTGAGCGCGATGCGCGCCAACACGGCCTCGTAGTTTCCGGCGGCGAAGAGGGGCCCGAGCTCGACGATCAGTGATTGCTCACCCACGTTGGCGATGCCCTCGGGCGTCAATTGCTTCGGGCATGCTTCAATCCGGAAGCCATTCGCGAGGCTGCACGGCCCCGGCGAGATCTCCGGCGGCAGCAACCAGTCGGGCTCCGGCAGCGAGATTTCGAGCTCGATCTCGGCCGCGTACGCGGCCTGCGCGAGCATCGCGATTCCGAGCCACACCTGCACCCAACGTTTGATTCGCAGCTTCATACGCTGTTCGGCCGAGCGTGCGTCAGTCGCTCGTTTGCGCCAGAACGATGTTCTCCAATATGTCGACGTTGCGCTGCAGATCCGTGCGCGCCGGATTGCGGCTCACGACGTCGCGCAGCAGCGCGAGCGCCCGCTCGAAGTTCTGCTGGTCGATGGCGAGCTGAGCGAGCGAGATCAGCGCGTTCTCGCGATACAAATCGAACGCGCTAGCGCGTTGGAACAAGAGCTCCGCGCGGTTGTAATCGCGCTCGTCGCGGTAGGCCTGTGCGAGCGTCATCAGCGCCTCGGCGTTCGACGCGTCGAGCTCGACGGCTTCCTGCAGCGTCGCGATCGCGGCCCGCCGATCGCCGTCGTGCAGCTGCAGCGCGGACCGCCTTGTGAGCAGGAGACTTCGCTGCAAGTCGTCGAGCGACGCGCGGCGCGCGTCGGCGGCTGCCAGGAGCTCGCGGAAGTACTCCCACTCGTCCTCGTAGCCGAGCCAGGTCAGCGCCTGGTCCATGAACTGAAAATCCAAGTCCTCGGCCGATGCGCTCTTTAGGAGCTCCACGGCTCTCGCGAGGCTGCCTCGTTCCATGTGCAGCGAGGCAGCGACCTGCTTGTTCGCGACCGAGTCGTCGCCGAGCCGCAGGGCCGTCTCCACGCTGGTGAGCGCCGCTGCACGCTGGTCAGAATTGAGCGCCATGTGCGCGCGATACAGCCAGAGGTCGGGATCGTGCGGCTCGGCCTGCAACATTTGCTCGACGAGCGCCAATCCCGCGGCGTACTGCTGCGTCTCGTTGAGCGCCTGCAGCAGCCCCGTTTGCCAGTTTCGCTCGTCGTGCTTGATCGCCAGCGCTTGCTGGAAAGCGCTTGCGGCGCCCCACCAGTTCTTCGCTTGGCGGTTGAGGTAGCCCAACGATGCGTGGAGACCGGCCGTGTTGAGGCCGAGCTCCGCCGCGCGCGTCAAATGCACGCGCGCCTCCGCGTAGCTCTCCGTCCGAATGTACAAGAGCCCGAGCGCCTCGTGCACGCGCAAATAGTCGGGCAGGGGAACGAGCGCCGCTTTGAGCGCTGCCTCGGCTGGCTCGTATCGCTCCAACTGGAAATAGATCATGCCGACCACGTACAGGACCGACGCGCTGATGTCCTCGGCGCCGGTCGGGGGTACCGGCAGCCGCCCCGGCCCTACGCGCGCGCTGAGAAAGCCGACGGGGTCGCCGTTCTCGAGCAGCGTGAGCTCGGCGCCCAGTTCCTCCTTGGCACGCGCCAGCGCTCCCTCGTAGTCCTGGCGCTCGACGAGCGTCAGGAGGTCGAGAACGAGCTGGTTCTCGGTCAGGTAGGGGAGGCCTTCCTGCTGGAAGTGCGGAGGGCTCACGCGCGGGAGCACGAGCGTGACGTCCGGCAACTCGATCGCGAGCTCCGGCTCGGCCGCGTGCGCGGCCGGTGCGAGCGCGACGATGGCCAGCCACACCTGCGCCCGACGCTTCATCGGCTCAACGCTTGATCTTGACGGGCCACTGGTACTCCGTTCTGACGGGAATGCCGAGCCGTGTGGGGGGGCTGAAGCGCACTCGCGAGGCCCACTCCAAGAACTCGCTGCTCAACGCCGGAAACGGGTTCTCGAGGATTGCGATCGGATACGTGCGGCCCTCCTCGTCGATGACGATCTGATACCGCAGATCGAACTCCGCAAGCCCGCGCGCGGTTGCCTCGTCGGGATACGGGAATACGGGCGCCGACACGACCATCGGTATTTGGTCCAGCTCGGACAGGAGCGCGAGCCCAAAGCCCGTCCCGTCACCTGTGCCGTCGCCGCTGCCGACGCCGATACCTCGGCCGAGCCCACCGAGGTTCATGTCACCGACGCGGGCAGCGAACTGAACATCGAGCCGCATCACGTCGAGAACCGGCGCTCGGCTGGTGTCCAGAGGCAAGAATGCGCCCGTCGAGCCGCCGTTTGGCGCCTCTCTGGGGCGCGAGGGCGGTGGCGGGGGCGGGGGCGGCGCCTCGTAGGTCGTGACGTCCGTCAACACCAAGCGCTCCGGTGCGCTCGGGTCACCGAGCGTATCGAGATATGCGACCAAGAGCAGGAGCAGCACGAGCGCGGTTCCGAGCGAACCCGCGACCCAGCGCCGTTTTCGCAGCGTCATCATTCCAGCGTCGTCGAGATGCTGAGCGACTTAGCTCCGCCGAGCTTCGCTTCGTCCATCACGCGAACCAAGACATCGGTGGTCACGCGCCGGTCCGCCTGAATCACGACGGGCCGCTCCTCGGCGAGCATGAGCGCGGCAACCGTGGAGCGAACGCCGGCAACGCCGATGTTGCTACGGTCGTACCACACGTCCCCCGCCGGCGTGATGCCGATGAGGATCATGTCGTTGTCGATGCGCTGCGCGGACACGGCCTCGGGCTTTTCCACCTCGACGCCGGTCTCCTTGACGAAAGCCGTCGTGACGATGAAGAAGATCAGCAAGATGAAGACCATGTCGATCAACGGCGCCATGTCGATACCCGGCGCGCGATCTTGGTCGAGCCGTTCCTGCAGAGACGGTTTCATGGCCTGGCGAGCTCGCGGTAGCGGCGGCGAATCCACGAGCAGAGCAGCAGTCCGGGGATGACCATGATGAGCCCGAGCAGCGTGGTGATCAGCGCCTCGGCGATGCCGTTGCTGACGAAGGCCTGGTTCAGCTCGCTGGAGTTGGCCATCGCGCGAAACGTCGTGAGCAGGCCCGTGATGGTGCCGAGCAAGCCGAGCAGCGGCAGCGCGCTCAGCAGTATCGGCAGCACGCCGAGCCAGGTGCCCGTTCGACGTCTCCACTGCGCATCGCGGTCGCCGAGGAGGAGGTCGAGCTCGACGACGTAGCAGAACAATGCCAAGCCGATGATGGCCAGCACGACGGGGTTGCCTGCGAACTGAAGCAGCATCGATGCGCCCGTCACGCCTCGCTCGTCCGCACCGGCAGCTGGCTCAACTGCACGGCGTCGTTCTCGAGCTGTGCGAAATAGCTTTTCACTCTGCGCGACATCAACGCGTGCGCGAGCAACGCCGGAATGGCAACGACGAGACCGAGCTCGGTCGTGATCAGCGCCTCCGCGATGCCGCCGGAAACCACGCTCGGGTCGCCCGAGCCGAACAGCGTCATCGCCTTGAACGTGGTGATCATGCCCGAGACCGTTCCGAGCAGCCCGAGCAGCGGCGCTACCGACGCCGTCATGGCGATCGAGCCGAGCCAGCGCTCGAGCCGATTGCGTTGCTCGAGCAATGCCGCGTATAGCCGGTCCTCGCGCTGCTCGTGAGTTTGCTTCGTGAGCGCGACGCGGAGCACCTCCGCCTGCGGCCCGCTCACCTGCTCGGTCAACGCGCGCAGCGCGTCGTCCCCGCGCGCAAGCGCGGATTGCACGCGTTCCGCCAGCGCGGGCATGGGCGCGGGAAGCCGGTAAAGCCATAGGCCCTTCACGGCGGCCGTCACGGAGGCGAACAGCGCGAACAGCACGATCGGAATGACCCAGATACCGCCGCGCACCAAGTGTTGCCACAACGTCTCGTCGTCCTCGGCGAGGAGCAGCGCGCGCGACAGCGTCGGATCGAACGTGATGACGCCGACGGCGCTTTCGTGCAGGGCTTCGATGCCTGCGTGAGCCGACCCCGCGAAGAACATGCTCACGCGCGTCAGGTTTCCTTCGCGGCGGATGACGCCGGATTGCTCGGGCTCGGCCCGCCGAAACCACGCCACCGGGCCCAGCGTGAGCACGTCGCCGTCGGCGATCTCGCCTTCGGGAAGTACGACGCGCCCGTTTTGCCAGCTCGGGTAAAGCCGGTCTTGCTGCTCGTCGACATGGGTCGCCAACATCGCGAGGTTCGTGCGCAGATCGCTCTCGCCGGGCTCGGACAATAGACGCCTGCCGGTGTTATCCAAGAACCCTGCGAGCAGGTTGCTCTGGAAGCGGCTCTGCTCGCGCCATGCTTCGAGGCGCGTCTCGATCTGCTGGAGCGTCAGTGTTTCTTCGTCCGCTAGCCGGCGGGCGGCGACGGCCCGTTCGCGCAAATCCAGCACGCGGTTCTGCGCGACAAGCAGCCGCTGCGCGAGCTCACCGCGCTCGCGGCCGATGCTGGCCTGTGCGGCGCTGAGCTCGCGCTGCGAGGCTTGAATGTTGCGCGTGAGCTCTTCGCGCACGTCGTCGAGATCCGCGAGCGCGGGCGCGCTCGCCAAGAGCAGCAGCGACAGCGAGAAGGCTGCGCGTGCTCGAGGCGCTGTGATCGGCCGCCGCACCTAGTCGCCCCCGCGCAGCGGCTCGTTGAGCTCGAGCGCGATCGACACCAAATCCGGATCGACACGCTGCTCGAGAATGCCGACGATCTGCGCGATCGGGGCCGCATCCTCCACGGGCGTCCACACCCAGCCGTCCGGCCCCGTTCTGCCGGCCGCGGCGAAGCGCTGATCGGCCGTGACGTACCAGCCGTGCGACAAACCGAGATACACCTGCTTCACGACGTGCTCGTTGCCGTCGTCGAGCGTCATGACGGCCTCGTTCAGCGTGACTTTCGCGTTGAAGTCGTCGAGCTGGCCCAGTAGCTCGAGCAGCTTGCGGAAGCGCTCGGTGACAGTCTCCACGGGATTGTCGAGGCGGGCGAGCTCTTCTTCCCAGGCCTGCGCCAATGGCGGCGGCAGGTCGCGATGCAGCGAGTGCAGATCGAGCGACGACTGCGCAAGGCTCGCTTCGACCGCTGCGGACTCCTCCTCGAGGCGCGTTTGCTCCTCGAGCATCTCGAGCCTCCGCTGCTCGACCTCGCCTTGTTGCTGCGCAGTTGCCTCGAGAAGCGTGTTGAGCTCCGTGATCTCGCGCCCGAGCAGCGCCAGCTGTTGCGCGAGGACCGGCTCTTGAGTGCGCCACTCGGCCCGCAGCACGTCCTTCTGATGCTCGAGATCCGTCCATTGCTGCGTGAGCGCGTCGATTTCCTGGATCGGGTCGGCGGCCTCCTGAGCGGCGCTCGGCAGCGCGAAGGCCGCGAGCAGCAGCACGATGATCGATGGCCCAGTCTTTGCCCCGCTTCGCCGCATGCTCATTGTTCTTGAAGGTCTCGCCGTCACGTCTGGGTGCCGCTCGCATGCCGAGTTTCGCAGAGCAGCGAAAGCCCGTCTATTTGCCTTCGAGGCCTATGCGCGGGGCGCGTCGTAGCACGGGTCAGCGCCGCGGGCGCGGCTTCGCGCGCCGCGTCGGCTCGGACTCGAGCGGGTTCTCGGGCCAGTGATGGCGCGGGTAGCGACCGCGCATGTCCTTGCGGACCTCGACGTAGGCGTTGCGCCAGAAGCTCGCAAGGTCGCGCGTCACCTGTAACGGCCGGTGCGCCGGTGACAGCAGCTTGAACGTAACGGGCACCGCGCTGCCGCCGATGCGCGGCGTCGCCGCGAGACCGAACACTTCCTGCATGCGCATCGACGCGCACGGCGCGTTGTCGTCGAGGTAGTCGATCGGCGTTCGCGTGCCTGTCGGCAGCGTAATGTGCGTGGGTGCGAGCTCGTCGAGCTTGCGTTGTTGCGCCTGCGTCAGCCGGGCGCGCAGCGCGCCGATGAGCGGGATTCGCGCGAAGTGCGCGCGGCGCGTGACGCCGTCCAAGTACGGCTCGAGCCACGCAAGATCGGCCGCGAGGGCGGGCGGCGTGAAATCGGGCCAGTCGCCGAGGTCGCCTCGACCGAGCTTGCGCACGAACTCGCAGCGTGCTGCGAACGTTCGAGCGTCGTCGTCCCACGGCAATGCGTCGAGGCCCAGCGCGCTCAAGCCCTCGAGCAACGCTGTGCCCGTCGCGCCGGGCGGTAAATCCACGAGCGGTTTCTCGTCGAGCACGAGCTCGCCGAAGCGAACCGTGCGCCGCGCGATGACAGCCTCCGCGCGCGCATCCCAAATGACTTCGTCGCGCGTCACTAGCTCGGACGCGAAATGCTCGAGCAGATCTCCGCGCGCGAGCGGGGCCGCGAGCTGGATCTGCGCCTCTCGCTCGCGGTCGTCGAGCGCGACCGCGACGATGAGCTCCTCGCGCGCGATCGCCTCAGGTGTAGCGAACGTCGCGCCGCGTCCGTTCGCGAGCTGGTAGCGGCCCTCGCCGCCGGGACGGCGCTTGCCGACGCGATCGGGAAACGCGAGCGCGAGCAGCCAGCCCGGGTCGGCCGCGTCGACGCGCGCGTCGTCGCTCGCGCCAAGCTCGCGCAGATACGCGCGCTCGGCACGGCGCACGCGCTCGAGCACGCCGCGGTCGCCGGAGCCGCGCTGCAGCGTCTCGAGGCGCGTCCGGATATCGCTGTCGCGGTTTCCGGCACGCAGCAAGTCGCGCTCCGACAAGAGCGCCGCGAGCTTCGCGGCTGCTGCCGGCGCGCGATGCTCGGCTCCCTTGAGCAACATGTGCGCGAGCCGCGGATGCGCGGCCAACTGCTGCATCGCGCGGCCGTGCGGCGTGATGCGGCCGCTCTCGTCGAGCGCGCCAAGCCGGGTAAGCAAGTCGCGCGCGCCGGCCAGCGTCGCAGCCGGAGGCGCGTCGAGCCAGCGCAGCTCTTCAGCAGCCGTGCCCCAGGCCGCGAGGTCGAGCGCGAGCGGCACGAGGTCGGCGACCGCGATCTCCGGCGCCGCGTACGCCGCGAGGCTGCGATCCGCGCTCTCGCTCCAGAGCCGATAGCACACGCCGGGCGCCGTGCGGCCGGCCCGGCCCGCGCGCTGCTCCGCCGATGCGCGCGCGATGCGCTGCGTCTCGAGGCGGCTCATGCCCGTGACAGGATCGAATACGCTCCGCCGCTCGAGCCCTGAGTCGACGACGACGCGCACGCCGTCGATCGTCAGGCTCGTCTCGGCAATGTTCGTCGCGAGCACGATCTTGCGGCGGCTGGCGCGTGCCGGCGCGAGCGCCGCGTCCTGCTCACCGGGCGCGAGCTCGCCGTAGAGCGGCAGCACGTCGATGCCCGTGCCGAGCGCTAGCTCGTCGCGGAGCCGGCGCTCGACGCGGCGGATCTCGCCTGCGCCCGGCAGGAACACGAGCACGTCGCCCATCGAGCCGTCGAGCGCGCGATGGACGGCGCGCGCGACGACGGCGTCGATCGGCTCGGGGCCGCCGGGAAGCGCGGGCAAGCCCTTGCCGACGTAGTGCACGTCGACGGCGAACATGCGCCCCAAGCTTTCGACGACGGGCGCGCTTCCGAGCAGGGCCGCGACGCGCGCGCCGTCGATCGTCGCCGACATCGCGAGCACGCGTAGCTCCGGCGCGAGATGGCGCTGCGCGTCGAGCGCGAACGCGAGGCCGACGTCGGCGTGCAGACTGCGCTCGTGATACTCGTCGAACAGCACCGCGGCCACGCCCTCGAGCGCGGGGTCGCTCTGCAGCATGCGCGTGAAGACGCCTTCGGTGACAACCTCGATGCGCGTGCGCTTGCCGACGCGAGTTTCGAGCCGCATGCGATAACCGACGGTGTCGCCGACGCGCTCGCGCAGCGTCGACGCCATGCGCTCGGCAACAGCTCGCGTGGCGAGCCGCCGCGGCTCCAGCATGACGATGCGCCTGCCGCGCACCCATGGCGCCTCGAGCAGCGCGAGCGGGACGACGGTGCTCTTGCCCGCGCCGGGCGGTGCGACGACGACGGCATTGCGGCCGGCGTCGCGAAGCGCGTCCGCGAGCGGGGCGAGCGCCTCGTCGATCGGCAGGCCGGAGCGCATGCGGCGGCCGGCCCGCTGACGTCAGGGCTCGGCGCGCGAGCGGCGCGCGAGCTCAAGCAGCGCGCGGGCGCGCTTGACGACAGGCATGTCGATGACCCAGCCGTCCAATGACGTCGAAGCGCTGCCGCGCCGCTCGGCTTCCTCGAACGCGGCGACGACGCGCTCGGCATGCGCGATCTCCTGCGCCGATGGCGAGAAGCAATCGTTGAGCGTGTCGATCTGCTCGGGATGGATCGCGAACTTGCCTTTGAAGCCGATGCTCTTGGCCTTCAGCGAGTTGTCGCGCAGACCGCCGGGATCGCGTAGCTTGAAGTACGGCGTGTCGAGCGCGAGGACGTGCGCGGCACGTGCGGCGACGCACAACGCTTGGCGCGCGTACACGATCTGGGATTCGTCCTCGAGACGCTCGACGCCCATATCGTTCGTGAAGTCTTCGCCGCCGAACGCGACGGCGACGATGCGCTCGCTCGCGCGGCAAATCGCGCTGACATTGACGATCGCTTCCGCTGTCTCGATCCACGGCAAGAGCTGCAGCGTGCCGACGGTGATACCTGCGCGGCGCTCGAGCTCGCCGATCAGCTGCGAGATCGCGCTGATGTCGCCGGCGTTGCGGACCTTGCCGACCGAGACGCCGAGCACATGCGGTCCGACGACGGCCGCGAGGTCGGCCTCGATCCACTGTGTGTCGAGCGCGTTGACGCGCGGCATGACGGGGCGGCCGGACGCTGCCAGCAACGGCAACAGCGAGCGGATTGTCTCGCGCGCGTTGGCCTTCTCGGCTGCAGGCACGGAATCTTCCATGTCGGGGATGAGCGCGTCAGGTGCGAGCCTAAGCGCCTTCTCGAGCATGTTGGCTTTGTTGCCCGGTACGAATAGAAGGCTACGCAGGATCACGTGTCGATCACGCCTACGTAGCGCGCCACGAGCTGCCGAAACTTGGACTGGCGTGCGGCGTCAAGTGCGCTCGGCGCCGCGGCTGCAGTGTTCGCATATCTCCCTAATTCCCTCGGCACCTGAGGTCGCAGAGGTTAACACCGCGGCGTGCTTCCGGCGGTATCCACGAGGACGGGCACAACGCGAGCACTTCCTGTGTCTCGCTAAGCGACCCGGAATTCCGCTAACGACGCGACCGCAGAGCTTCCGCTGGTGTCGGGCGCGACGCTGACTTCTAGCACCGTGACTCGCGGAAGCTCCACTTCATGCTCTTCGGTTTGGGAGGTCGCGCCGCGCGGACTGAAATTCCACTGTTGCCGGACGACTTCCCGGAACGAGCGCCCGCCATCGTCCGACCAGCGCACGACATACTCCTGCGTGCGCTCATCGTTCGGCTCGAAGAAGCGCAGCCGGATGCGCCGAAGGCGCTGCGGCTGCTTGAAGATGAGCCGGATTGTTTGTCTTCCGGGTGTTGCAGCTCGCCATCCCGAGTCGCGTCCAGGGATCAACGCGGCTTCGATCGGATATGCAGGGTTCTCCGAAGTGATCTCCACGTCCGCGAGCTCCTCCAACGGCAACCACGCGTCATCGGCTGACACGGCTTCGTGCTGGGGCTCAGGCAGAATTCGCTTACGCATTGCGTATCCCCTTCGTTGTAGAGCTCATGGTCCCTGTTCGTTACCGAAGCGTATGAAGGCATGCAAGATCTCTGCCCACTCGTTGAGCGCCTCGTCGAGATGCCGCAGTCTAGCTGCAGGGGGTGGGAACCAATGCGGATCGTGAGCTGGAACGTGAACGGCTTACGCGCGTGCGCCCGCGAGGCCTTCCCGAAATTCCTTCGTGAATCGGCGGCCGACGTGATCGGCGTGCAGGAGGTGCGTGCGTTACCTTCGCAGCTCGACCGGGTGACGCGCTCGCCGCCGGGGTGGCACGCTTATTTCGCACCCGGCGGTCCGGGGTACAGCGGCGTCGCAATTTACTCTCGCCTGGAGCCGGACGACGTGACGATCGGCGTCGGCGAGCGGCGTTTCGACGTCGAAGGCCGGCTTATCATCGCGCGGTTCGGAAGAACGTTCGTCGTGAACGGCTACTTCCCGAAGGGCAGCGGCAGCAAGCGCGACAACAGCCGCGTGCCATACAAGCTCGACTTTTACGCGGCCGTGCTCGCGCGCGTGCAGGCGCTGCGGCGGAGCGGCGCCGTGTTCGTGATCGGCGACTTCAACACCGCGCACGAGGCGATCGATCTCGCGCGGCCGAAGGAGAACGTCAAGTCGAGCGGCTTCCTGCCCGAGGAGCGGGCTGCGTTTGCGCGCTGGATCGAGGCAGGTTGGGTCGATACTTTTCGCGTGCAGCATCCGGGGGAGGGCGGGCACTACACGTGGTGGCGGCAGTGGGGCGGCGCACGCGAGCGCAACGTCGGTTGGCGCATCGACTACGTGCTCGCGTCGCCCAGCGCCGCGAGGCGAGTAACGGGCGCCTTCATTTGGCCGGAGGTTCTCAGCTCGGATCACGCGCCGGTCGGCATCGACGTGGAATAGCACCGCCGGCCGGCCATACGAACGCAGGCTTGACGTTCGAGCCGCATGCGCGGCGGAGGAGGCGTGGGCCTCAGCGAGCGACGCGCAGCACGAGCTTGCCGAAGTGCTCGCCGGCTTCCATCGCGCGATGCGCGTCGGCGGCCTGCTCGAGCGGATAGACGTGATGGACGAGCGGCACGATGCGCCCCGCCGCGAAGTACGGCATGACGTCGCGCTCGAACGCGTGGACGATCGCCGTCTTCTCTTCGAGGGGTCGCGGCCGCAGCACGGAGCCCAGGATGCTCAAGCGGCCTACCAAGACGCGGCCGACGTCGAGCTCGCCCTTGCGGCCGCCCATGACGCCGATGACGGCCAGTCGCCCTCCGACGGCCAGCGAGCTCACGTTCCGCTCGAGATACGAGCCGCCCAAGTGGTCGAGGATCACATCGACGCCGCGCTTGTCCGTGTGGCGCTGCACGGCTTCCGCGAAGTCCTCGTTCTTGTAGTCGATGACCACGTCGGCGCCCTGCGCCTTGACGCGCTCGACCTTGCCCGTCGATGCCGTCACCAGGATTCGCGCGCGCGGCGCGAGCGCCTTCACGATCTGCATCGCCGCCGTCGTAACACCGCCGCCGCCGCCGTGCAGCAGCACCGTCTCGCCGTCGGCGAGGCGCGCGTAGAGGAACAAGTTCATGTAGGCCGTCAGGTAGGTCTCGCAGACGCAAGCCGCCTGCTCGAAGCTCATGCTCTCGGGGATGCGCATGACGTGCCCGGCATGCGCGACGGCGAGCTCGGCGTAGCCGCCGCCTCCGAGCAGCGCGAGCACGCGCTCGCCGGAAGCAAAACCCGTCACGCCGGCCCCGAGCGCTTCGACGGTGCCGGCGGCTTCGAGGCCGAGGATTGGCGACTCTCCGGGCGGCGGCGGATAGTGGCCTTGGCGCTGGATGGCGTCGGGACGGTTCACGCTCGTCGCGTGCACGCGGATCAGAACGCGGCCCGGGCCCGCGGTCGGGGCATCGACCTCGCCGAGCTTGAGCACCTCGGGTCCGCCGAACCCGTCGAGCACGATGGCCTTCACGCTGTCTCTTCGTCTCAGTAAGGCGTCGCGCCCAAGCGCGCGCCTGTTGTCGAGCCTTTACGATCTACATACTATACCGCCGCCCAAACGGGCTCCCCGCCTGGATTCCTTACTAAAGGACTAGCCGTGTTCGAAACACTGAAGCCGCTGCCGCCCGACGCGATTCTGGGAATCATGACCCTGTTTCGCGCGGACCCGCACGCCGGAAAGATCGATCTCTCCGTCGGCGTTTACCAAGACGAGCAGGGGCGCACGCCCGTGCTCGCGAGCGTCAAGCGCGCGGAGAAAGCAATCCTCGAGAAGCAGGACAGCAAGACCTACGTCGCGATCGCCGGCAACGCCGCGTTCAATCGCGGCGTCGAGGAGATGCTGTACGGCCAGGATCACCCGGCGCTGAAGGCCGGCCGCATTTCCACGGTGCAGACGCCCGGCGGCAGCGGCGGCTTGAGCATCGCGGGCCATCTCGTCGCGCGCGCGAAGCCGAACGCGAAGATTTACCTCAGCGACCCGACGTGGCCGAACCACCAGCCGCTGCTCAAGGTCTCGGGCATGCAGCTCGATACTTATCCTTATTACGACTACGCGAAGCACCGCGTCGACTTCGAGCCGATGCTCGCGCGGCTCGAGAAGGCGAGTGCCGGCGAGCTCGTGCTGATCCATGGTTGTTGCCACAACCCGTGCGGCGCGGACCTCTCGCGCGATCAGTGGGAAGCGCTGACTCAGCTCTGCGAGCGGCGCGGCCTCGTGCCATTCATCGACATTGCCTATCAGGGTCTCGCCGAAGGCCTCGACGAGGACGCGTTCGGAGTGCGGCTCATGGCCTCGCGGCTACCCGAGGTCGTCGTCGTGACGTCGTGCTCGAAGAACCTCGGGCTGTATCGCGAGCGTGTGGGTGCGGCGAGCCTCGTCTCGGCGAACGCCGAAGCCGCGAAGCTCACGGCCGCGAACGCGGCCAACGTCGCGCGCGGTATCTACTCGATGCCGCCCGACCACGGCGCCGCGATCGCGGCACAGGTCTTTAGCGACGCCGCGCTGCGCGCGCAGTGGGTTCAGGAGCTCGCGGAGATGCGCTCGCGGTTGAACGGTCTGCGCAAGCTGCTCGTGGAGAAGCTCGCGGCGCGGAAGACGCCGATGGACTTCTCGTTCATTGCGAAGGAGCGGGGGATGTTCTCGTTCCTCGGCATCACGAAGGAGCAGGTGATTCGGCTGCGCGAGCAGTTCCACGTGTACATGGTGGAGTCGAGCCGCATCAACATCGCGGGCATCAACCACGGCAACGTCGACCGCGTTGCCGATTCGATTGCTGCCGTACTGAAGTAAGAGTCGTCAGCCTTCGCGCATGCGCCGCCGGAGCCTGCCGCTAGCGACCTGCGCCAAGAGACCGAATAGAGCCCACGGGACTGCGAAGACATGCGCCACATTAGTCGGTCAGCTTCGGTATCGCAGCCGATTGCGCTCGGCGAGGGTGCCGCCCGGCCGCTACTCCGGCCAGGTTTCTAGGATCGCGACTGCGGCCGCAAGGACGCGGTTTGCATCGTGAAGCGGCACGCGGTCCGCGAGGAAGGAGAGGGAGAAGTAGCAGCGCGGCGAAATGCGTGGGGTTTCGGCGCCGTCGACGAGGTGGATGGCGATCTCGCGGCGGACGCGGCCGATGCCGACGCTCGCGGCGTGGCCGGCTCCCAGCGGAGTCGGAGTTGCAAGCACGCTGCCGCTCTCACCGTAGTGGTGGACGAGAAGGTTCGCGTGCTCGAGGGGTGTGTGTAGGTTCGCGCGCAGCGCGATGTCTACGGCACGGACGCGCTCGTCGAGCGATTCAGGGAGCGTGTCGGGGATCCCGAGCACGGAGCCGCGCAGACGGCCGTCCGCCGTCGTCAACGACACGCCGAAGCGCGGAAGCTCGCCGGCCGTGATCTCGGGAGCCGATTCGAGCGCCGCCGCGAGAGCCGTCACGAAGTAGCTCGTCGTGAGCAACTCGGCGTTGTCGCGGCGCAGCTTGCGGCGGTGTGCCAGCACGCGGCGGAGGTCGCAGTCGAAGACCGTCGTCGTCGGCGCCGCGGCGTGCGCGGCCCGCTCGACTGCTGCCGGCGGCTGGCGCACCGGGGCAACAGCCTCGACGGCTGCCGGAGGCTCAGGCGACGGCGCAACGGCATCGACGGGCTCGGACTCGACGGCCCCGACGGGGCCGGCGGCAGCCTCGTCACTCGCGCCCGGCGCGGCTGCACGCACAGGCGCGTCGCGCTTGCCGCTGTCCTTGCGGCCCTCGAGCAGGCCTATGACGTCCCCGACGCGGATGCGTCCCGACGGTCCCGTGCCGTGAATCCCCGTGACGTCGAGATCGAACTGCCGCACGAGGCGGCGTACCGCCGGGCTCAGCGTGTCCGAGGGATCCTGCGCAGTCTTGGCCGCCGCCGCGTCCGTGGCGTCGATCGCGGTGTCGCCGGTTTCCGGCGTAACGGCCTCCGGCGCCGCAGCGAGCGGCGAAGGTTCTTCGTTCATGGACATGGAGCAAGGATCGCGAGACCGCGAGTCGATTTCAACCTCTGTATGATGTGCGGCGTTTCCGGCATGGCCGCGTCGCGCAGTAACCGACTGGCGCTTCGACAGGAGATCGCATGAAGCTCGGGCAGCTCATCGGACTAGCGGCTCTCGCGCCTGGCGCTGCGTGGGCCGCAGATTTCTCGGGCACGTGGCGCATCGACAACTTGTTCAACGGTGCGTCCGCGATCATCACGTGCACCCTCGTGCAAGCGGACGACGCGCTGTCCGGCAGCTGCAAGCCCGAGATCCCGGGGATGGCGGCGTCGGAGTTGAAAGGCACCGTCGACGGCTCGAGCGCGAAGTGGGGCTACGACGTCGTCTTCAACGGCAATCCGGCGCGCGTCGACTACGTCGTGGAGCTGGCCGCGGACGGCATTTTGAAGGGCAACGTTCTGCGCAACGGCAGCCCATCGCCGATCACGGCGGTCAAGCAATAAGCGACTCTCGCGAACCGGTGACCATGCAACGTCCTTCCGCGGACATCGCGGGAGATCGGCCTTCGTCGTGAAATTCCCCGCGCCCTACGACCGTCTGCTGTTGCCGGTGTACGTGCCGTCGCTGCTGATGGCCGTGAGCCAGGAAGCGCTGACGATCCTGCTACCGCTGTACATGCTCGAGATCGGCGCGAGCCCCGCGTTCGCAGCGCTCGTCGTCGGGCTGCGCGGCATCGGCGTGCTGCTGTTCGACGTACCGGCCGGTATGCTCGTCGCGCGCTTCGGCGACAAGCCCGTGCTGCTCGGCGGCTTGAGCCTGATCCTGACGGGCCTGTTGCTGTTGAGCGTCACCACGGACGCGTGGCTCGTTGGCTTCGCGGCCGTCGCGCTCGGCAGTGGTCACGCGGCGTGGATGCTCGGCCGCCAGTCGTACCTCGCCGACGTCTGCGCGCCGGCGGAGCTCGGCCGCGCGATCGCGGCAATGGCCGGTTTGCAGCGTGGCGGCGCGCTGATCGGCCCCGTGGCCGGCGGCGCGCTCGCGGGGCTCGCGGGATACCCAATCGCGTTCGCCGTCGGCGCCGCGAGCGCCATCGTCGCCGGCGCGACGGTGCTCGCGTTCGCGCGCTCAGTGCCGCCGCACGAAAATCCCGACGCGAGCCTCGCAGGCACGTTCGCGGTCCTGAGTGCGCAGCGCGGCGTGCTCGCGACAGCCGGCGGCAGCGCGCTCGTGCTGCAGCTGATGCGTGCGACGCGCCAGCTCCTCGTGCCGCTATTCGGGCAGGCCGTCGGGCTGGACGTCACGACGATCGGGCTCGTCTACTCGCTGTCCACGGTCGTCGACATCGCGCTGTTCTATCCGTCGGGCGTGCTTGCCGATCGCTTGGGCCGCAAGTGGAGCGCCGTGCCGAGCATGGCGCTGTACGCGCTGGGACTGGCGCTGTTGCCGCTTGCGAGCGGGTTCTCGTCGCTGCTCGCGGTCGCCGCGCTGCTCGGGCTCGCGAACGGCATCGGCACCGGCGTCGTCATGATCATCGGCGCCGATCTCGCGCGCGCGAGCGGGCGGCACGGTCAGTTCTTGGGGTTGTGGCGCCTCATCGGCGACATCGGCATCAGCGGCGCGCCGCTGCTAGCCGGAACGGTCGTCAAGTCGGCAGGCCTCGCCGCCGCGAGCCTCACGGTGGCGGGTCTCGGCGTCGCCGGGGCGCTCGTCATGGCGTTCGTCGTCGTCGAGACGCTGCGGAAGCCCACGCTCTAGCCGGTTCGGGTTGCGCTCCAATCGCCGCCGGTGTTAGACCATAGCCGTACGCTTGCCGGAGGGCTCGGATGGCGTTGGTCTTGAACGTGAACGGGACGACGCATGAGGTCGACGTCGACCCGCAGACGCCGCTACTGTGGGTCATTCGCGACTCGCTCGGGCTCACGGGTACGAAGTTCAGCTGCGGCATCGCGCAGTGCGGCGCGTGCACGGTGCACGTCGAAGGGCAGCCGGTGCGCTCGTGCAGCTTCCCGGTCTCGCTCGCCGCGGGCAAAACGATCAAGACGATCGAGGGTGTATCGAGCGACGGTAATCATCCGATCCAGCGCGCGTGGAAGGAGCTCGACGCGCCGCAGTGCGGCTACTGCCAGTCCGGCATGATCATGAGCGCGCTCGCTCTACTCGAGCGCAACCCGCGTCCGACCGACGCCGACATCGACGCCGCCCTCACGAACGCGTGCCGCTGCTCGAGCTATCACCGCGTGCGCAAGGCGATTCACTTGGCCGCCGATCTCATGCAGGCGTAATCGCGTGACGAAGACGCCAACGCCGAATCGGCGCGAGGTCCTCGCGGGCGCAGGTGCATTCGTATTGGGTTTTTGGTTGCCGCCGCGCGCAGCGCAAGCGCAGATGGCGGCCACGCACGGAGCGGCCTGGTACACGGATCCCGCGACACCGGAGATCAATGCCTGGATCGTCGTCGAGCCCGACGACACGGTCGTCATTCGCATCGCGCAGACGGAGCTCGGCCAGGGCGTCTGGACGTCGAACGCGATGATGGTCTGTGAAGAGCTCCAGTGTGACTGGAGCAAGGTACGGCCAATCTATGCCTCCGCGAACCGCGACGCTCGCGAGACGGCGCCCGGGTGGACGCTCGATGTGCCAGGCAACGGCGCGACGGATCCGAATGGCGGCGGCGAGCCGACGTTCGGCAACCGCGCACGCACGGGGGGTTTTGGTATCCCCGATAGTCTCTATCGGCGCATGCGCACGAACGCGGCGTCGTCCGTCAAGGACGGCCGTTACTATTTGCAGCTAGCGGGCGCCGAGGCGCGCGAGCGCCTTATGCTCGCAGCCGCCAACGAGTGGGACGTCTCCGCCGACGAGCTGACAGCCAAGGACAGCGTCATCACGCACGCGAAGAGCGGCCGCACGACGACGTACGGCAAAGTCGCGGCGCTCGCGGCGCGGACGCCGCATCCGAATCCAGAGGCGATCGCTCTAAAGCCGCCCGAGCTGTGGACGCTCATGGGCACGGAGCAGAAGAACCTCGACATCCCGATGAAGGTGACGGGGGAGACGAAGTACGCGATCGACGTGCGCTTACCCGGCATGAAATGGGCGGCCGTGAAGACGTGCCCCGTTTACGGCGGCGACGTCAAGAGCTACGACTTCGGGGCGATTCGCGATCGGCCCGGTGTGCGCAGCGTCCACCGGTTCTCGATTCCCGATCCGCAGTTGACGCGCGGCCGCGTATTCAGCGGCGGCGTCGCCGTGATTGGCGACAGCTGGTACCAGGCGAAGACGGCGCTCGACGCGATGCCGCTCGAGTGGACGGTGCCGCCGGAACGCGCGGCGTTCAACACGGCCAACATGCGCGCTGCGCTGCGCCAGGCGCTCGACGAGCCCGGCCGCGTGCGCGTGAACGATGGCGACGTCGACGCGGCGTTCGCGCGCGCCGACCGCGTCGTCGAGTCGACGTATTTCACGCCGTATCTGCCACGTGCGCGTATGGAGCCCGGCAATGCGACCGTGCTCGTGACGGACGATCGCGTCGACATCTGGATTGGCGATCAGAGCCCGCAGGAGACGCGCTTCAGCGCCGCGCAGATCACGGGCATCCGCGAGGAGAATGTCTATCTGCACATGTGCCATCTCGGCGGCGGCTTCGGCCGCAACGGCAATGGACCGCAAGCCGAGCAGGCGATCATGATCGCGAACGCAAACCGCGGCACGCCAATTCATCTTCTTTGGACGCGCGAAGAGGACTTCATCGGTACTACTTATCGCGCAATGGGCATGGCGCGCTTGAAGGCGGCCCTCGACACGGACGGCTGGCCACTGGCGCTCGAGGTGCGCACGAGCATGCAGCAGGACGGCTTCGGCCCCGACGCGTCGTTCGACGTCGCGTCACGCTACTACGTGCCGAGCTACCGCTTCTCGAACCACACGACGAATTTCCATGTGCCGGTCGGCACGCGCCGCGGCGTCGGCCAGGCCGCGCACGAGTTCTATCGCGAGAGTTTCATCGACGAGCTGGCCCGCACTGCGGGCCGTGATCCTTATCTTTATCGCCGCGAGCTCATCGCGCGCACGGAGCTGCCGTTCAAGGCCGATATGCTGAAGGCGCTCGACCTGGTTGCCGAGATGTCGGGGTGGGGCACGCCGCTGCCACCTGGCGTCGCACGAGCGATCGCACTCGAGGAGCGCGGCGCCGAGACAGGCAACTCGGCGACGATCAGTGCGATGGTGCACACGGTCTCCGTGAGCCGAGAAGGCCGCGTGAAGCTTACGCGCGTCGACGTCGCGCACGAGTCTGGCTTTGGCTTGGTGAACCCGCTATCGGTCAAGAAGCAGATCGAAGGTCAGATCACCTGGTTCTACAACGATGCGATGCACCAGGCCTGCAATATCGAGGACGGCGCGATCGTCGAGAACAACTTCGATCGATTCCCGCTCTCGCGCATCGACGAGGACCCGCCGCAGATCAACATTCAGTTCTTCCCGACGGCGCATTGGCTCGTCGGCATGGGTCACGACCGCGGCACTTCGGTGCAAGCCGCGATCGCCGACGCGATCTTCCAGATCACGGGCAAACGCTTTCGCGACTTGCCGCTTCGCCAACACGACCTCAGCTGGAGTTAGTCAGTCATGCACACACATCACGCGGTATTTGCCAGCCTCGTCGCCTTCGCGCTCGCAGCGGGCGCGGCGGCCGCCGAGGACCCGGCCGTGCAGAAGCTGCTCGATCGCGCGGAGGTCGAAGCGCTCGTCACGCGCTACGTCACGGGTCTCGACACGCTCGACGCGGATCTGTATGCGGGCGTGTTCGCCGAAGACGCCGTGTTCGAGCTGCCGGGCGGTGTCGTGCACCGCGGCCGCGCGGCCATTCGCAAGATCGTGACGGATCTACAGGAGAGCCGCGCGCGCACTCAAGCCGCCGGCACGCCGTCGCCAAGCCTGTACCACGTCATGGCGAACACCTCGATCGAGATCATCGACGCGGCGAATGCGCGCCATCAGTCGTACGCGCAGACCGTTCGCGCGGCGGAAGGCGGTCAGTTCATCGTGGGCTTCATGGGCCGCTACGAGGACGTGCTTGTGAAGCGCGACGGGCGCTGGTACATCCAGACGCGCAAGCTCGTGTCGTTCGTGCAGTAGCGCCCTCACCATGGCGCAGTTCGATAAAACGCTGTTACGGCAGTTCGTCGACCAAACATGGGCGACGTCCATCCTCCAGCCGCTATGCGACTACATTCGCATCCCAAACCGCTCGCCCGTGTTCGATCCAGACTGGGAAAAACACGGGCACATGGACAAAGCCGTGGCGCTCATCGAGCGCTGGTGCGCAACGCGGCCGATTGAAGGCCTCGAGGTCGAGATCGTCCGCCTGCCGGGCCGCACGCCGCTCATCTACATGGAGATCGCGGCCTCGGCACCGACGAGCGAGACCGTGCTGCTCTACGGCCACCTCGACAAGCAGCCCGAGTTCACGGGTTGGGACGAGGGCTTGGGTCCGTGGACGCCCGTGCTCAAGGGCGACCGCCTCTACGGACGCGGCGGTGCCGACGACGGCTATTCGGCGTTCGCTGCGCTGACGGCCATCGAGGGGCTGAAACGCCAGGGTCTTCCGCACGCGCGCTGTGTCGTGCTCATCGAGGCGTGCGAGGAGAGCGGTAGTTACGATTTGCCGGCCTACATCGAGCACCTCGAGGAGCGCATAGGCGACGTGAATCTCGTCGTCTGCCTCGACTCGGGCTGCGGCAATTACGATCAGCTCTGGAGCACGACCTCGCTGCGCGGGCTCGTCGCGGGCGACCTCACGGTCGAGGTGCTGCGCGAAGGTGTGCACTCGGGCGACGCCAGCGGGATCGTGCCGTCGAGCTTCCGCGTGCTGCGCTCGCTGCTCTCGCGGCTCGAGGACGAGGACACGGGCGTCATCAAGCTCGAGGAGCTCAAAGTCGCGATTCCGCGCGAGCGCAGCAAGCAAGCCAAGGGCACGGCCAAGGCGCTCGGTAACGACGTGTGGAACAAATTTCCGCTCGTCGACGGCATGAAGCCGATGGGCAGGAACAACGTCGAGCGAATCTTGAACCGCACGTGGCGCTCGACGCTGTCGATCACGGGCGTCGACGGGATCCCGCCGCTCGAGAGCGCGGGTAACGTGCTGCGGCCGAAGACGACGTTGAAGCTCTCCGTGCGCGTGCCGCCGATGGCCGATGCCGCGAAGGCCGCCGCGAAGCTAAAGCAGGTTCTCGAGAAGAGCCCGCCGTACGGCGCCAAGGTGACGTTCAAGGCCGGCAAGAGCTCGAACGGTTGGAACGCACCGGCGCTCGCGCCTTGGCTCGAGAGAAGCGTCGACACCGCGTCGCGCGAGTTCTTCGGCAAGCCGGCCTGCTACATGGGCGAAGGCGGCACGATACCGTTCATGGACATGCTCGGGCGCAAGTTCCCGCGCGCGCAGTTTCTGATTACCGGCGTGCTCGGGCCGCACTCGAACGCGCATGGGCCGAACGAGTTCCTGCACGTGCCGACGGCGCGCAACGTCACGTGCTGCGTCGCGCGGGTCGTGCACGACCACGCCCAGCGTTCGCCGGTCGCCGCTAAGCCGGCCAAGCGCACGCGGCGCGCCTCGAAAGCGTAGGGCGTCCGTTATGCGCCACGCTTGCGCGCGCCGAGCGCGGCGAGCGCCGCAAGATCTTCGGCGTCGAGCCCCACGCGCGGCGCCGTGAGACTGCTTTCGGTGCTCGACACCTTCGTGGCGCCGGGGATTGGCACGATGTGCGGACCCTGCGCGAGCAACCAGGCGAGCGCGATCACGTACGGTGTCGTGCCGTGCTTGGCGGCGGCTCGCGCGAGCGCCGGGTATTGATCGAGCCGCCGGTGGCCCATGTGGCCGCCGACGGGCGAGTAGGGAACGTACGCAATGCCGAGCTCGCGGCAACGTTCGACGAGCCCCGAATCGAAGTCGCGCGTGTCGAGCACGTTGCAGCGGTTCTGGATGGCGGCGACCGGCGTCACGCGCAGAGCTTCGTCGAGATGGCGAGCCGTGACGTTCGAGAGCCCGATCGCGGCAATCTTGCCCTCGTCGCGCAGCCGTACGAGCTCGCCAAGCGATTCCGCGAGCGGCACGGCGGGATCGACCGTGTGCAAGTAGTAGAGCGGGATTGGTGCGCCGAGCGCCGCCACGCTCTGCTCGCAACAGTGACGCAGCCAGTGCGGGCTGCAGTCGACCTCCCATCTCCCTGCGGGTCTCGTGAGCCCACCCTTCGTCGCGACGACGACGTCGCTTCGGCCAACGTTTCGCAGCGCCTTTGCGATGAGCCGCTCGTTGTGGCCGAAGTCGTGCTCGTCGAGACAATAGCTGCTCGCCGTGTCGATGTGATCGCCGCCGCCGGCGACGAACGCCGCGATGACGGCGACCGCCGTGCGCTCGTCGGGCCGACCCTGGATCGACAGCGGCATGCCTCCCAAGCCGATCGGCGTTACCACGTGCCCCGAGTCTCCGAGCGGTCGTTTCATTCCACGAGTGTAGCAATCGGAGAAGCGGACATTGGGAGGTTGTGGTGATAAGGTCAGCCGCGGCAGCGACACGAGGGACGGCAGTGGGCGCATGGCTCGCAGACTTTCGCTTCGACCTTCGCAGAGGATCGAAACTGCTGCGGAAGAGCCCTGGATTCACGCTAGCCGCGGTCCTAACCCTGGCGCTCGGCATCGGCGCCACGAGCGCCATCTTCAGCGTTTTGCACTCGATCGTCCTGCGGCCATTGCCGTTCCCGAACCCCGAGCAGCTGGTCTCCATCGAGGAAGTGAATCAGCGCGATGGGCGCACTCGGCCGCCCACGATCGAGATTCATGAAGCCTGGCGCGGGCGAGCGCAAGCACTGACCGACGTCGGTGTCGGCATCACGGGCGGCGTCGACGTTTCCGTTACCGGACCGGCCGGCGCAACGCGCATCAGTCTTGGCGGTATCGCGTTGGACACGCTGTCCGTATTGGGCGTCCGGCCTATCGTCGGCCGGTGGTTCGAGCGCGACGAGGTCACGGTCGAGGGCGATACGGCCGCGACCCTCGTCATTAGCTACGGTGTCTGGCAGGACTACTTCGGTGGGGATCCCGACGTCGTCGGCAAGACCATTCCCGGATGGGATGCGGCTTGGGGCAGAACCATCATCGGCGTGATGCCTGCGGGTTTCTGGGTCGATCCGTCGATGGCCGACGTCAAAGGGTGGTTTGCGTTCAACGTGGGGCGGTTTCCGGGCGCGCGAGCGCCGACACTGGCGCGGCTGAAGCCCGGTGTCGACCACGCCCAAGCCGAAGCGGAGCTGACGACGATCGCCACGAGCATCGAGGCCGCCGGACCGAACGGCGCCGACGCGCCGGACTGGCGAATCCGCCTCGAGCCCCTGCATGACATCGTCACCGCCGAGTACAAAGAGACCCTCTATCTACTGCTCGGCGCCGTCGCGTTCGTGCTGCTGATCTCCGCGGTGAACGTGGCGAATCTTCAGCTCAGCAGAAGCGTGACACGCCAGTCGGAAATGGCGACGCGCGTTGCGCTCGGAGCCGGCCGCTGGCGCTTGATTCGGCAACTGTTGACCGAGAACGTCCTGCTCGCCTTGATCGGCGGCGTGCTCGGAATCGCGGTTGCCTACGTAGGAATTTGGGCCTTCGTCACGCTCGCGCCCGGATTCTATCCGCCGTCCGAAGAGATCACGATCCGTCCGGCCGTCTTGCTGTTCACGTTCGGTGTGTCGGTGTCGACAGGGATATTGGCCGGGCTATTCCCCGCTCTGCGTATCTCTCGCCCCGACTTGCAAGACGCGCTGAAGCAGTCGGCGCGCGGAGGAGCGAGCGGCATTCGTCAGGGCATCCGCCGTGCACTCGTCGTCATCGAGGTTGCGATGGCGTTGGTCTTGCTCGTCGGCGCCGGTCTCATGATCAACAGCTACGCGCGCGTCATGCGCGTCGACATGGGTTTCGGACCGGACCAGCTGCTTACGATGGAAATCAATCTCTCCGGGCTCTCGCGCTATCGCACGCGGCGCAACGCCGCGCATTTCAGCGTCACGCCGCAGGTAGCGGAGTTTTATCGTGAGGTCATGGAGCGCGTGAAGAATGTGCCCGGCGTACGCTCGGTCGGTGTGGCGAGCGGGCTTCCGCCCAGAACGTCCATCACCGTGCCGTTCCGTGTCGTGGGGCAAGCGGGCGATCCGAGCGACGAGTTCCGCAACGCGCAGTATTACGAGGCCAGCGCTGAATTCTTCGAGACGATGGGGATCGGCCTCAGGCGAGGGCGCACGTTCACCGACGCGGACGGCGAAAACGCTGCCGGCGTCGCCGTTATCAACGAAGCGCTGGCACGGCAGTACTTCGGCGAGACGCAAGCGCTGGGCCAGATCATCGAGGCTCGCATCAACCGCGGCAACCCAGATCTTGCCGACGACCGTCCGCGCGAGATCGTGGGAGTCGTCGCTGACACGCGGATGCGCCTGCGTGAGGACCCGAGGCCGATGATCTACGTTCCCTATCAGCAGCATCTAGCGGATTACGCCGGAACCGGGCCGTTCTACGTTCATGCGCGCATGGACTTCGCCATACGCACGGAGCTTGCAGATCCGGCGGCCGTGACGAGGGCCGTACGCCAGATCGTGGCGGACGTGGATTCGTCAGTCGCCGTCGACAGAGTGATTCCGATGCGCGAGCGTCTCTTCGACTCGGCCGCGAACGAACGCTTCTGGCTGCGACTACTCGGTCTCTTCGGAGGGCTTGCTGTTTTTCTCGCGACCGTCGGCATCTATGGCGTCATCGCATACGCCGTGGAGCAGCGCGCTCACGAATTCAGCATCCGGACGGCGATGGGTGCCGGACGGCGCGACATCATCCTGCTAGTCGTCCGCGAAGGCTTCATCGTCACCGTCATCGGAATAGTGATCGGCCTCGGCGCGGCGTTGGGCTTGACGCGGCTCATCGCGAGCCAGCTCTACGCCGTCACGGCCACGGACCCTTTGACGATAGCGGTCGTCGTGGTGCTGCTGACGGGGATCGCGATGCTGGCGTGTGTCATACCGGCACGGCACGCCGCCAACGCGCAGCCGCTCAGGGCGCTGCGCGTCGAGTAGCCGTTGACGATCTCCGCCGCACCATCACGCAGAGAGCGAATGCCCTCGCGCATCAATCAAGGCGGCCGAATGCGGCACTCGGAGGTACTCTGAGCTACCATCGCGATCAGTTCGGAGGCATTGCATGAAACGGCGAATGCGCCTGATCGTCGCCGTAGTGACGCTCAGCGCGCTGACCTCCATCGCGGCTGCCCAGTGGGGTCGCCGGTACGCGCCTGCCGCTGACCAGCCGCTCTCTGGCGAGCCGAAGGAGTGGACGTTTGCGCGGCTCGCCTACGACGGCGCCGGCTTTCGCCGAGGCAGCAGCTTCGATGTCGACTATCCGGGCGCCGAGTACCATTTCTCGCAAGCCGTCGAGCGGTTGACGCGAATCGACGTTCACCCGGACGGCCACGTGATCAGCCCGAATTCCGACGACCTGTTCGACTATCCCTGGCTGTACGCCGTGGAGGTCGGGCATTGGACCTTCAACGATGCTCAGGCGGCGCGAATGCGCGAGTATCTGCTGCGCGGCGGCTTCCTCATGGTCGACGACTTCCACGGTGAGGACGAGTGGCAGATCTTCATGGAAGGCATGCGGACGATTTTCCCCGATCGACCGATCGAGGATATTCCGGCGGACGACGCTGTTTACTCGCTGCCGTACGAGATCGGCGAGCGCCTCCAAGTGCCCGGACCGGGCTACATGGGGTCAGGAATGCTCTATGAACGCTACGACGGAGTGATACCGCATTGGCGCGGCATTCGGGACGGCGACGGCCGCTGGATGATCATGATCTCGCACAACATCGATTACGGCGAAGGTTGGGAACAGGCGGACAATCCGGCGTATCCGCAGCCCTTCACGCGCCAAGCGTACGAAGTTGCAGTGAATTACCTGATCTACGGCATGACGCACTGAAGAACGGCGCGGGCGGCTAGGTGCACCGCCGGCGCGCGCCGCGCCGTTCACTGCTTGTCAGAGCCCGCTCTCGCGGCGTAGGCGGTCGCGAATTTTCTCGACGCGCTCGACTTGTCCTCGCGCCGGAAAACGTTCGTAGAAGCCTTCGCGCCGGAATTCGGAAACGAGCGGCGCCCATCGCTCGAACCGCTTGGCGAGTGCCGCTTCGACGGCGCCGCCGCTCGCCGGCGGCACGACTCCCAAGGTGCGAGATTTTGCGGCTACGTCGCCCGCGACGCGGATTAACGCCTTGAGCGTCACATCGCGCGTGACCATGTACCGCTTGTTGTCACCCCAGGCATCGCCGAACACCCGCTTCGCCGCGCGCAGTAGGTCGCGCAGAAATCCGTAAGCGCGATCGCGGGATAGGCCGCGTCCATCGGTCGTCCACGTTTCGCAATCTCGGCGGGTGACGAACCGATGAACTTCGCCGAAGAGCTGCGCCTGGTTGATCCACATATCGCGCTGCGACCGCCCGCCGAGCATGTTGACGTGGTACAGCAACGGCGAATCGCTCTCGTCGTACAGCGCGCGCACGACTCGCGCTGCGAGCTTCTTGTGAGGATCCGTGCCCCATTCGATCTTTTCGTAGAGATCTACGATATGGCTCTTGTTGATTCGCGTGTGCGTGGAATTGATGATCACGAACATCTCGGTCGCGAACTCCGCTGTCTTGCCGTCGAAGACGACGCACGGAACCTCGATCCGCCGGTCGGCGTCGGGCTCGCGCAGATAGAAATGCAAGCCGGCGAGCCGATGCTGGCCGTCGATGATCAGAAACGGCGCGCGCGGCAGCGCGAGGTCCCCCATCTGCTCGTACTGACCGAGCGGGCTGAACTTCAGCTCCTCGGACGTGAACAGCAGCACGGCCCCCGGGACCACCGGCTGATCGGTCTCGTTGCGGAAAAAGTCGCGTATCTGCCGGACTTTGCGGCGGTTCAGCTCGCGTTGGAATGCGCCGGAGCTGCGCTCGATCTCGCGTACGAACCGCTCGACGTCGTCCGGTTCCGCGGCCGGTGCGTGTTCGTCCGGCGCGTCGCCGCCGACGACTTCGCCGCGGTCGCCGTAAAAGCGCGTCTCGAACCTGACACGGCGAAGCAGGTCCTCGGCCGGGTAACTCACGAAATAGAACTCGGAGTCCTTCTGTCGCATCCGCAAGGCGAGCATCGAAAGTCTCCTTTCAGCGGGCTTCCGCGAGCACGAACTTCTGGGCGCGCCGGTTGTTGACGATCTCCGCCGTGTAGAGATTGCCCTTCGAGTCGACGGCCATGTGGTGCACGATGTCGAACTCGCCGGGGTTGGTGCCCCTCATGCCGACGATGCCGATCTGCGTCATCGAACGCCGATCGAAGATCACGACGCGCATCGGCCCGGAGTCGACGACGTAGAGGAACTGCTGGTTTAAGTCCGGCGAGAACGCGAAGCCCGCCGGAACCGGCACGACGTCGCTGCCTTCGTTCGTCACGCGCACCTGCTTCAGGAATTGCCCCTCGCGCGTGAACATCTGGATGCGGTTGTTGATCCGATCCGCGAGGTAGACGACACCGTCGGTCGACACCTTGATCGCGTGCGGCAAGCCGAACTCGGGCGGGCCGTCGGGCGTCGTCTGCGGCTGCGGCACCGGGGCGTTCGGCGCGAACGTCGCCGGCGGCGGGTTGCCGAACGCGCCCCACATGCGCTTGAAGCTCCCTGTCTCCGAGTCGAAGACGATCACGCGCTTGTTGCCGTAACCGTCGGCGGCGTAGACCTCGTTCGCCTGCGTGTCGACGAAGACATCGGTAGCCTGGTGCACGTTCTCCGTGTCGAGATTGCCTGTGCTCTGCCCACGGCGGCCGATCTGCATGACGAGCTCGCCGGCCATCGTGAACTTCATGATCATGTCGTCGCTGTTCCCGGGCGTCGTCGCGCGCGGCCAGCCGGCGCGTCCGCCGATCCATACGAAGTCTTCCGCGTCGACGAAGATGCCGTGCTCGCGTCCGAGCCACTCATCACCGTTGGCCGGTCCGCCCCAGCTCGTCAACAGTTTCCCCGCAGCGTCGAACCGAAGCACCGGCGGCGCCGCGTTCGCCCGCTGCGCCTCGGGAATCGACTGGGGCACATGCAGCACCCAGATATTGTCGTTCCGGTCGACCGAGATCGACGTCACCTCGCCGAGCACCCAGCGGTTCGGGATCGTCGGCCACGTTCGATCCACGTTGAACTCAGGCGGGTGAAGATTGGATTGGGCGTAGGCTCCGTAGCCCGCGCAGGCCAGTTGAGCCACCGTCACGGCCGCACCCACACACAGCCGCCAGCGAAGCGTCGTCGTCATGGATGGAAATGATACGTCGGCTTCGACGGCGGCGTACGTTTCGCTAAGTCCATTCGCAACTCGCTGCCTGGACCAATTCCGAAGCCAAGATTACACTCCGCTCGCGAACTCGTCAGCGTCGGGCACACAAGCCGGCGCACGCCGGGGACCGACGCCGCCTGCGTGCGCGCTCGAGGGGGATAGTCGAATGCAACGGCACCATGCTCCGCATCGTGGGCGTATCGGTTTGCTTTCCCGATCTGTCGGCCTAGCGCTGGCTGGAGGCGTGTCCTTCAGCGGTCACGCGCAGGAACGAGATCCGGGTGCGGCGCTGGAAGAAGTCACCGTCACCGGCACGCGGATTCGCCGCGACGATTTTTCGACGCCGACTCCGACGACCGTCGTCGACGACTCGTTCATGGACAGCCTCGGCATCAGCAACGTCGCCGACATGGTGACGCAGATTCCCTCCAACGTGTCGTTCTTTCAGCCGTCGAACACGGGCGGCAGCCCGTTCTTCGTGGGGTCGACGCTGGCCAACCTGCGCGGGCTGAACCCGTACTTCGGCACGCGAACCTTGACGCTGGTCGACTCGAAGCGCCACGTCCCGACCAACAACGGCAGTAGCGTGGATCTCAACGCGATCCCGAGCCTCATGGTCGAGCGCATGGAGATCGTGACGGGCGGCGCTTCGGCGGCCTACGGATCGGACGCCATCTCCGGCGTCGTCAACATCCTCATGAATCGGACGCTCGAGGGAGTCAAGCTCGAAGCCGAGGTTGGCAACTACGACGGCGCCGGCGACAACTATCGCTTCGGTGTCGCGGGCGGAATGGAGCTGTTCGGCGGTCGCGGTCACATCGTCGTCGGCGGCGAGTTCGCGGAGCAGGATCCGGTTCTCAGCTGCGCGCACGAAAAGGAATGGTGCGCCGCAGGCCAGCAACTGTTTTCGAACGGCGGCGCCTTTCAGCCGGCCGGGACACCGTATGTTCCGACGGTTCCCGGAATGCCGCAGACCTTCTACACGACCGATCGGCGCGTGAACCAGTCGAGCTACAACGGCGTCATCTACAACGCGGGGTTGCAGGCGACGACGAACGGCACCGGCGTCATGCCTTTCCAAATCGGTCAGTACGGCCGGTCGAGCCCGTTTGCCGCCGATGTCGGCGGTGACGGACGGCGTGCCTATGAGGACACGACGCTGATGCCCGAAACCGAGCGCTCGAACCTGATGGCGAGCTTGAGCTACGACTTCACGGAAAGGTTGTCGGGCACGTTCGATGTGTCGTTCGCGAACGTCCAGGGACTGAATCTGCAAAACGACGCTTATTTCTACGCCGTCGACAACTACTGCGTCGGGCCGAACAACGCTTACACCGTCAACAACCCGGCGCTGCAAGCGGCTGTCGCGGCCAACGTCGGCAACGGTAGTTTCTTCTTCTGTCCCGGACAGACGCTGGTTCGCAAGGACTTCACGAAGTACGCGACGCGCTCCGCCGACACGGACAGCGATACGTGGCGAGTGATCGCCGGCCTGGACGGCAGCATCGGCGACTCGAGCTGGACCTGGGAAGGCTCGTTCCAGCTTGGGCAAACGAAGCGTGACCAGATCGGCCGCAACTACCCGAGCGTCTATCGGTATCAGATGGCGATCGACGCCATCATCGATCCTGCGACGAATCAGCCTGCCTGTCGCGTGACCGTGCAAGGAGCCGTCGCGCTGCCGCCCTTCGCCGATCCGAGCCTTGCCCAGGGCTGCGTGCCCATCAATCTTTTCGGCGATCAACCGCTGACCGACGCGCAGGTCGCGTATGCCTGGGGGCCAATCGTCGAGTACAACACGATCGATCAGGAAGTCCTCTCGGGCTCCGTGTCGGGCGAGCTTTGGCAGGGCTTCGGGTTCGGGCCGTTGGTCGGCGCGTTCGGCGCCGAGCTCCGCAACGAAGAGCTGCAGAACGACGTCAACGAGGAGATTCCGGAAGCGCGGCGCATCGACATCGCCGCCCAGTACGGCGACGCGTTCGGCGGCAAAGTCGACGTTGCGGAGGCGTTCTTGGAGCTCGAGCTCCCGTTGCTCGCCGACAAGCCCGGCGCGCAGCTGCTGTCGATCAACACTGCATATCGCAGCGCTACGTATGAGACGACGGATACCGATCGAGGCCAAGGCACTTCCGAGCAGGACATAGACAGCTGGAAGGTGTCGTTGATCTGGGACCCGATCTCGTGGCTGCGCATCCGCGGCAGCAAGTCGCACGACGTCCGCGCAGCCGCATTTCGCGAGCTGTACTGGCAGTTGACTCAGCCGGCTTCTGCGACGGGCTTCGGCGTGCAAACGAACCCGTGGCGGCCGAACCTAGGCTTCGGGACGCAGAACGACCCGACGACGCTGATCATCTCGGGCGACGTCGGGCTCAGGCCGGAGCAAGCCGAGACGACGACCATCGGCTTCGTCATCACACCCGGCGGCGCCGGCGAAGGGTTCCGTTTCTCGGCCGACCTGTGGGACATCACGATCCGCGACGGCATTCAAGGCGGCGGCAACGCACAGCGCGGGATTCAGAGCTGCTACCTCAATGGTGAGCTCTGCGATCTGATCAGGTTCGTCAACAACAACCCGTCCGATCCCGCCTATCGGCAGGACATGATCGACGTCCGTGCGCCGGCCTTCAACGCGCGCCAGTACGACGCGCAGGGAATCGACTTTGCGGCGGATTATTCGCGCTCGGTCGGAGAGGGGACGCTACTGATTCGGCTGCTGACGTCGCGCGCGCTCGAGACCATCGTCAGAACTCCGCCGACGACTCCGGGCGGCGCCGAGACGGTTCGCGACATCGCGGGCCAGATCGGCGCTCCCCAAGGCTTCTTCGCTGACTGGGCGGGCTCGCCGGACATCTCGCACAACCTCGTCGTGAGCTATGCGCGCAACGCATTCACGATCACGGCTCAAGGCCAGTACGTATCCGAAGGACGAATGGATCTCGAAACTCCGAAGACCGGTCCTGGCGAGCCCGGCTACAACGTCAATCTCGTCGGCAGCACGTCGACGCCGACGGTCGGAAGCCACTTCACGACGAATCTGACGGGCTCGTATCGCTTCGACGCGAGCCGGCTCGACAATATGGAGTTGTTCCTGTCGATCAATAACCTGACGGACAAGGACCCGAAATTCGCGAGCGGTGGCATCGGCGGCGCGTATCCCGTCCTGCACCCGGCTCTCGGCCGAAGCTATCGCATGGGATTGCGAATGGGGTTTTAGCGGCACGCGCGCGGTTCATCGCATCACCGCGTGCTCGTGAGACAAACTTCTAGTGTGCGGTGCTCGCTCCTCAACCGTCCGGGCCGACGAGCCGCTCCGGGTCGAGGTTGTTGTCCTGGCACAGGTAGTCGAACGGTTCGTTACCCGTGCGCCAATTGAGGTAAAAGCCTCCGGTCCAGCTCGCCGTATACGCGCCCGGGTCGTCGATCGTGACCTCGTAAACCAGAGTGTCGAAGCTCGGCCGGGAGATCCGCTCTATGGTATGCAGCTGATCGGTGTGCGGCAGCCCGAGGCGATTCATCCAGAACGAAGCGGCGAAGCCGACAGTGTCGATCACGAGCGTGTCGCCTTCCCAATGCCCGATCGATTGTCCGTAGCGCGCCGGCTCGCGCTCCGCTGCGTGCTCCTTCGCTCGCAGGTCGACGACGCGCCAACTGTGCGGGCCACCGACGCCGACGAAGATCATCTCGTCGGAATCCGGCAGGTCCAGTATTTCGAGCCCATAGGGCGTGTGGAACAGGCGTGCGACACCCGACGCCTTGCAGCGGACATGCGGCTCGTCCTTGAGATAGGTCCTCTGGCGGTAATCAAACAGCGCGCGTGCCCACGGTTGAAACGGAACACGCTCCACCGGGAGATTGGTCGGCAACGCATCGGTGCCGTTGCGCGGATCGTCTTCGGGCGTCGGGTAGATCAGCTCCGCGCCGTTGGCCGTGCTGCCTTCCCAGTTGCCGATCTCGCCGGGCGTCCCGGAGAAGCTGATGCGCCCGTCCGCGGTTCGCGGCGCCGGTCGGCCTTGCGACAGGTCGCGAAATTGTGCCGCCGCGTCGGAGAGCACACCGACGCCGGCGCCGCACGCCAGCAGCAAGACGACGCGCGCGCTTCGCATCGTCGTCATGGCGCCCCTTGCGGCCCGACCATTCGCGCCGGGTCGAGATTGTTGTCCTGGCACAGATAGTCGAACGGCTCGTTGCCGGCGTCCCACGGAATGTTCCAGCCGCCGGACCACGGCTTCGTGTACGCGCCTGGGTCGTCGATCGCGATCTCGTAACGCAGCTGATCGAACCGCGGCCGCGAAATCCGCTCCGTCGTGCGCAGCTGCGCCGTGTGCGGGACGCCTTCGCGCGAAATCCAGAAACGCTCGTTGAAGCCGACCGTATCGATCACGAGCGTGTCGCCTTCCCAGCGCCCGACCGACGTGCCGTACCAAGACGGCTCGGGATTTTCCGGCAACGGCCGCCCGTCCATGTGCACGACGCGCCACGAGTGCGGCGAGCCGACCGGCAGGAACATGATCTCTTTCGTATCGGCGAGCTGCAGAATCTCGAAGCCGTACGGCGTGTGGAACAAGCGCGCGCCGCCCGACGGCTTGCAGCGCGTGTGCGGATCGTCCTTGGTGAAGGTGCTTTGGCGCAGATCGTAGAGCTCGCGCGCCCACGGCTGAAACGGTACGTCCGCTAGATCCAAGTTCGTCGGCAGGTTCAAGGGATTCGGCTCGAGCGCGTCCTCGAAAACGTTGTTCGCGAGCGACGTGCCCGGCGGCCCCTGCCAGTTGCCGACGTCGTCCTTCGTCCCGGCGAAGCTGATCGTGCCGTCCGCATTGCGCGGGATCGGTTTCGCCGCCAGCTCGCCGGGCTCACCCGAAGATTGTGCGCCGGCCGGCGAGAGCGACAGCACCGCTGCCGCTACGGCAGCGGCCACTTTGGCCACGGTGGCGCAGCGCTTGCGTGCGGACCTGCTGGCCATCGTAACGACCCGGCCTAGCGGGGAGGTGTGGAGCCGGAGCCCGTGCCCTGGGTCGCGCCCTGGGTGATCGTTTGGCCCTCGCTCGACGCCGCGCCGAGGACCTTGCCCGTCGCCCTGAGCTTCACGGTGCGCGCGTTCGCGCTCAAGCTGCCGTCGCGCGCGCGCGTGCCGCTCACCTCGAGCTCGTCGCCGATCGCCATCGAGTTACGTTTCCAGCCGCGCTGCTCGAGCATGTGCGGCGGACCCATCTCGAACGCCCAGCTCTCCGTTTTGCCTTGCGCATTCACGACGTCGATATAGAAGTAGACGTGCGGGTTCATCCAATCGATCTTCGTCACATAGCCGGTCACCTCGATTGGCTTCGTCGCATCGTATTGCGCTCGGAACGAATGATGGGCGTGCGCCGACACCATCAGCATCGACCCGACGCCGCCAACGATCCAGCTGAATGCCATGCGTAACATCACTCACTCTCCTGCCGATTCGGGCTCACTTGGTCCGAGATCATCGCGATGGTCTTCGCAAAACTGCTCGGCGATCTCTTCGCCGTCGACCCAATCGACGGTCCATTCAGCAGTCCACGGACGCGTGTACGTCAGCGGATCGTCGACGGTCACTTCGTATCTCAACGTGTCGAAGTCCGGCCGCGAGAAACGTTCGGTGAGGCGCAGCGCCTCCGTGTGCGGCAGCCCGCCGTTCGAGAACCAAAAGCGCGCGTTGTAACCGCTCGACTCGACGACCAGTGTGTCGCCTTCCCAATGCCCGGCTTGATGACCGAAATAGGTGCCGGACACTTCCTCTGGATTCGGCGGCTGACGCCCGTCCATGAATACGACGCGCCAGTTGCGATTGCCGCCGCCGAACAGGATGTACATTCGGTCGTAGGTCGGATCGCGAATGATCCGAAATCCGCCTGCCGTGTGCAGGTGCCGCGGCCCGGACGGAGCGATGCACGCGCGCGTCGGGTCGTCCTTCAGGCCATTGCGTTGCCGGTACTCGTAGAGCGCGAGCGCCCACGGCTGAAACGGCGCCACGCGCGGCGCGTCTGCGAGGTTCGCGAGCACGCCCTTCTCGTTCATCTCGACCTGCATGCCCTTCTCGAACAGCGAGGTCACGCTCGGCTGGCCCCAATAGCCCCGGTTGCCGGGCTCGCTGTCGAAGCGTACCTGGCCGTCGGGATGGCGCGGCGTTGGCCTGCTCGCGTCCGTGTCGGGGGCGGTCGCGGATGGGGCGGAGCTCGACCCGCGGTCGCAGCCGGCCAAAGCGGCTACGAGGAGCAGAGCTGCTAGACACGCATGGCGCATACGTCCGCGTTACTCGCGCGCCATCTTGAACGGGTGGTCGACACCGGCTTGCTGCCAGGTGCCGGTCAACGTGCGGTTGTACGAGCCGATATCGTCGAGCTTCGCCTCGATGACGATCGGTTGGCCGTTCGCGCTCTGTGCTTCGATGTGCACGGTCCAGTCGCTCGGCTCGAGCACGGGCGCCGCTGAACCTCACGACGTTCGGGCCGGGGTTGATCATGCCGTTGACGTTCTTGCCGTCCCACTTCATGACGACGACCACGGTGCTCTTGCCTCCCTCCGGGCCCCATTCGCCGCGCCAAGTGCCGTCGAGCGGAAATCCCTCTTGTGACTGAACGGCCATGGCGAGCAGTAGGCTTAAGACGACGGTGGTGCATTTGACGAGCAAGCTCATATACCCCCTTCGGACAGTCAGCGGCGCTGGTCCGCCATCGAGCGCTACAAGCTTACGCTATACTTTTTCTCTCGGAGCAGAGCATGTCTAGAGTTTCCCTGGCCACGCCCATCGTCGCGGTCGCGCTCGTACTGAGCGGCGCGGCGTCGCTGCCGGCCGCGACGGCCCGCGCGCAGGCTCCCGCCGCGTTGCCGGACTGGAGCGGTGTCTGGGCGATGGACGGTCCCACGATCTTCGACCGAGCCACTGTGCAGCCGCCGAACGGCCGATCGGGACAACCGGGCGTGCGCGAGTTTCCCCCGTACACGGAAGAGTGGGAAGCGATCTACCGGCGCAACATCGAGCTCGTAGAACAGGGCCTGTTTCCGGATCCGATCAGCGCGTGCGGGGTCCCGCACGGTTTTCCGCGGATCATGAACGTGCCGGACGTCTACGAGTTCGCGGTCACGCGTGGCGCGGTTTATATCCTTGCCGAGAACGGCCCCGGCATCGTGCGCGTCTACACCGACGGGCGCGTGCATCCGCCCGCGGAAGAGCTGTGGGGAACGTACACCGGCGCGTCGGTCGGGCGTTGGGAAGGCGACACGTTGGTGTTCACGACGATCAGCTTGAAAGGCGCGAGCGGCAACGACGTCATCGTCGATCGCACCGGGCTCGTGCTCAGCGACGCAAGTCGCGCGACCACGCGCATGCGCAAGATCGACGACTCGACGATCGAAGCGCAGATGACCATCGAGGACGACAAAGCCCTCACGAAGCCATGGCAAGTCACGAAGCGCTACAAGAAGCAGCCAGCCGGCACGTGGGCGTGGGACTACTCGTGCGGCGAGAACAACCGCAACCCCGTGACGTCATCGGGTAGGACGCTGACGCTCGGACCCGACGGCCAACCGCTCGACCGCGTTACCGAATGATCTGGAGGTGCTCTCCATGAGCTCGAACCGGCGTCTTCTCGTCGTATTGGGTTTGCTCGGCGCGGCCTGGCCGCTCGCCGCGCATCATTCGGCTTCCATGTTCGACGACACGAAGCTCATCGAGCTCAGCGGCACGGTGAAAGCGCTGCAATGGACGAATCCGCACATTTGGCTGCAAGTGATGATCGATGACACCGAATGGTCGCTAGAGGGCGGCAGCCCGAACTCGCTGTCGCGCCAAGGCTGGCGCAGCACCACGTTCAAACCCGGCGACGAGGTCACGGTGCGGTTGCGGCCGATGAAGGACGGCACGCCAGCAGGACAATTCGTCGGCGCGAAGTTCGCCGGCGACGGCCACACGGTGGGGCGCTGGGAATAGCGCAGCAGCTCCCGATGCGACGACTTCGACGGCGTCCTCGGAGCGCGATGGTGACGTGGACGGCTTAGAGCTCCCGCGTCATCTCCACCATCGTCGGCCGAAACCCCACGCCCGCGAAAAATCGCTGCGCCGCCTCGTTCCTCTCCGCCGTCGATAGCACGATCTGCGACAACCCCCGTGACTGCACATAGGCGACCGCAGCCTCGAACAACCGCCGCCCGATACCGTGCCGCCGACGCTCGGGATCGACGATGAGGTCATGCAGCACTCCCGCCGGCCCGCGTAGCACCATGTAGTCGTACGACTCCACCGCGACATACGCGTAACCGATCACGTGCGCGCCTTCCTCGGCCACGAGGACGACGGCGTCTGGCGCGTCGAGCTGCGTACCGAGAAAGTGCCCGTAGCCGTCCTTCGTCTGGCTCGTCGCCGCGAGGAACCGCCGCGAATCGAACTCGTGATGCGCGGCGACGAGTAACGCGCCGAGCCGGCCGATGTGCCCAAGGTCGGCGCGCGACGCGCGCCGAATCACGAGCTCCGAGGGCGATCGGTCATCATCAGGGGATTGCGTCATATGCCGATTTAGCCAGCGACGCCACCCAATTCGTCAAGCTCGGACAATAGCGTCCGAAGGCAAGGGCCTGAGTGAACGTCGACATCCTGAGCGAGGTTCGTCGCGGATTTCGGGCCGAAGTGACATCGCGGGCCGGATTCGAACGACGAAATTCGGCGGATCGCAGGGCGAGCGCCGACTAGACTTTCGATCATGAACTTCGACGAAGCCATGAAACCTAACGCTGCCGCGCCGGCCTCCGCTCGTCCGTTGCACGGCTCCGCAACACCCGCTCGCACAATTGCCGAGCGCGTCGCCACCTATGACTGGTCGGCGACGGAGACTGCTCTCGACGAGCACGGTTGGGCGCCGCTCGCCGAGGCGCTGACGGCAGCCGAGTGCGACATGCTTGCGTCGTTGTATTCGCGCGAAGAACATTTTCGGAGCCGCGTCGTGATGGCGCGGCACGGGTTCGGCCGCGGCGAGTACAAGTACTTTCGCTATCCGCTGCCGGCGCTCGTCGCCGAGCTGCGCACGTCGCTGTACGCGCGGCTGGTGGCCATCGCGAACCGCTGGAACGCGCTGTTGGGGTTAGACGTGCGCTTTCCGGACGATCACAACGCCTTCATCGAACGCTGCCACCGCGGGGGGCAGCAACGGCCAACGCCGCTGCTGCTCCAGTACGGCCCCGAGGACTACAACTGCCTCCACCAAGATCTCTACGGCGAGCACGTGTTCCCGCTGCAAGCGGTTTTCCTGCTATCCGCGCCGAACGACGACTTCAGCGGCGGCGAATTCGTGCTCACCGAGCAGCGGCCGCGAATGCAGTCGCGAGCCGAGGTAGTGCCACTCGCGAAAGGCGACGGCGCGATCTTCGCCGTGAACGGGCGGCCGAAGCGCGGCACGCGCGGGTTCTACCGCGTGACCATGCGGCATGGCGCGAGCCGGGTCCGCTCCGGGCGGCGTTGCACGGCCGGCGTCATCTTCCACGACGCCCGTTGAGCGCGCTCTCGCTAGCGGCCGGTCACTCGAAACGCAGCGCCTCCATGGGAGCGACGTTGGAGGCCCGCCGCGCGGGCAAGTATGCAGCCGCCATCCCCACTGCGCCGACGACGAGCACCGCAGCCGCGAATACCGCGGGTTGGTTGCCCGACAGCCCGTATAGCACGCCCTCGGCGACGCGGCCGAGCAGGAGAGCAACTCCCAACCCCAGCGGCATGCCGATCAACGCCAAGATGGCCACTTGCTTCAGCACTATCGCGCGCAGCTGCCGCGGCGTTGCTCCGAGCGCGAGCCGAAGGCCCAATTCACGAGTGCGCAGCGAGACCATGTACGCCAGCACGCCGAACAGGCCGACAGCGGCGAGCAGCGTTGCCAGCACGGCAAACACTGCGGACAGGACGGCCAGGAGACGGTCGAAGAAAAGACTACCGCCGACCGCTGCCGGCAGGGTCATGAGATCGCTGACCGGTAAATTGGGATCGACACCGGCGACCACGGGACGAATAGTCCCGACGAGGCTCTCAGCATCGCCGAACCTGCTCTGCACGTAGAAGAATAGCGTTGCAGTGCCGTCGCTCTGACTGCGCGGCAAGAAAAATTGCGGCGGTGCGTCTTCTCGAACGCTGCTGTACTTCGCATCGGCGACGACCCCGACGATCTCCATCTCGTTGCCGCTGACGCCGTCCCCCGTTCCGAACCTCGTGCCGATCGCGTCACGGCCGAGCCCGAACTTGCGAACGAAAGCCTCGTTGACGACGGCGACTCGGGACGCTCCCGCTGCGTCGACGTCGGTAAACACGCGCCCTGACAGCAATGGAAGCGAGAGAGCCGTGAAGAAACCGCGCCCTACCTCGTTGTAGGCTACGACTCGATCGGCGCCCGCAGCCTCCTCGAAGCCCCGGATAGTCACGAGACTGCGCGCGACGACGCCTGCGACGAGCGGCACCCGAGCCGACGTGACGGCCGCGATATCCGGCTGACGCAACAGCTCCTCTTCGATTCGATCGTAGACGGCCGCGGTACGCTCGGGTTCGTAGCCGCTGCGTTGTGGCGAGACGTTGAACGTCACGATGGAGTCGACGTCGATGCCGAGACTCGTGCGCCCGATATTCATGAGACTGGTCGCGAACAATCCGGCAAGCACGAGCAAAACCATCGACAACGCGATTTGCGCCGTGACGAGCGCGGCGCGCACTCGCGACACGCCTTTGGCGCTGACGGTTTGCGCGTGAGCCCGTACGGCGGAGCTCAGGCTGCGTGTCAGGCGCAGCGCCGGCGTGAGGCCGAACATGATCACGGACGAAAGGGTGATTCCGGCGGCGAACAGCATCACGCCGGCGTGCAAGCGCGTGTCGACGCCGGTACCGGGCGCTACGGGTAGCATCGCGTCGATGCCGGCAAGCGTGGCCGCGGCAACCGGCAGGCTGCAGAGCCCGCCGATAATCGCCAGCGTAGCCGACTCCAGGAACAACTGCCGCGCGAGTCGCCAACGACCTGCGCCCAGCGATGCTCGAATCGCCATCTCGCCCGAGCGCGACGCGCCGCGCGCGAGCAGCAGGCTCGCGACGTTCGTGCAAACGATCAGCAATACCAGCGCGGTCATGCCGAGCAGCAGCATGAGAGGCAACCCCGTGTACGCCGGAACGGCGCTTTGCCCGCGGCTGCCTTGCTCGAGCACTATCTGCTTCGTTCTGAATTGCGCAAGCTCATCGGCCGGCAATGAAGCGTTCAACGGCGCTTCTATCTCGTTGACGATTCCGCCGTAGAGCGCGTTGATGGCGGTGGACGCCTGCTCGAGAGTGACGCCTTCCCGCAGACGAGCAAATAGATACACCCAATACGACCGCCGATCGGTTTCATCGGATGCGCGCGTCGGCTCCACGAGCCAGCGCAGCGTGAGGGGAACGAACACTTGCGGCCACGAAGCGACGGTGGTGCCTGAGAAGCCGGCGGGAGCCACTCCCACGATCCGCAGCGATCTTCCGTTGACGAGCAGTGAACGCCCGACGACGTTCGGGTCCTCAGCGAGAGCGGCCGCCCAATAGTCGTGGCTCAGCACCGCAACGGCTGCGTCGCCGGCCGGAGCTTCGTCCTGCGCGTCGATGAGCCTGCCGAAAGCGGGCGCAAGTCCCAACGCCTGGAAATAACCGCCCGACACCAGGACGCCAGCTCCAACGGCGTTGCGGCCGTCGTAGGAGAGACTCACATCGAACGTGCGATGGGCGGCAAGGGCGGCGAACACGGACTGCTGCGCTTCGAGATCGCGGAACATCGGATAGCTGAACACGGCGTCGAGCTCGCCCGCGTAGCCAATCGAAGTGGAGCCCGGCTTCGGTCCAGGCGCGCTGAGATTGACCAGCCGTTCGGCGTCCGAGACCGCCAACGGCCGGAGCTGAAAGGTCTCGAACAGCGAGAACATCGCCGTCGTCGAGCCGATTCCGATCGCTAACATCACGATGACCATGGCCGACAAACCGGGTCTTCGGACGGTTTGCCGCAGCGCGTGCCCGACGTCGTTCATTGGTTTTTCTCCCCGGCGCCTGGCTGACGGGGAGCAAGTCGCGTGCCACCGGGGAAGAGAGGCAAACGGCACGAAACGGCGTCGTACCCGGCCAGAGCGCGAACATCACCGTCCCGAAATCGCGCGTCCGTGTCCCACTACTGGGAGTCCGGACGTACCGACACCCCTTCTTCTGCAGGCTTGTGCCGCTCGTTTCTCGGCGCTTTGGTCCGATTGGTGTTGACACGCCGAAAGTGACGGGCGTTAGACTCGTCCGGGCTCTCAGCACGCGACCACTGTGCGAGGTCTTCGGCGATGACCACGAAACCTCTGAAGAAGGGCGCCACGTACGACGATCTGCGCGACGTCCCCGAGCATTTCGTCGCCGAAATATTCGACGGCGATCTCTACGCGTCGCCACGGCCGGCACTGCCGCACGCGAATGCCGCCGGCTCGCTCTTCGCCGAGATCCATCGGTCGTTTCATCGCAAGAGCCCGAGCGGATGGGTGATTCTCTTCGAACCCGAGCTGCACTTTGGCAGCGATGTGCTCGTGCCGGATCTCGCCGGCTGGCGGCGCGCGCGGCTGCCGAACCTGCCGCCAGATGCGTACCTGACGCTGGCGCCGGATTGGATTTGCGAAGTGCTGTCGACGTCGACCGAGGCGCTCGACCGCGGCAAGAAACTGCTGATCTACGCTCGCGAAGGCGTGGAACATGCGTGGCTCGTGGATCCGCTCGCGCATACGCTCGAGGTGATGTCTCTAGAGTCAGGTCGGTGGACGCAGCTCGGCAGGCACGAGGGCGAGGCGCAAGTCCGCGCAGCGCCGTTCGAAGCAATCGAGCTCGAGCTGAGCGCGCTCTGGCCCTGAGCGTGCGTGCGGCGACACGCGCGCTCGGGTACGCTCTTGTGCCATGGCCACGACGAAGGAACGAGAGCTCTCTCTCTTCCAGCCGTACGCGACGGCGCAGGACTTCCTGACGGCGCAGCAGATGGATTGGCTGATCACGGAGCACGCTCCGCGGCTCACCGAGGGGACGCTCAGCCGGGGCTACACAGACGCCAACCTCCGGCGCTCTCGAGTGGTGTTCCTCGGTCGGGAACAAAAATACGCGTGGCTCTATGAGCGCTTGTGGGCCGCCGTGGAAGCGTGCAATCCACAGTGCTTCGATGTCGACGTCGCCAGCGTGGAAACGAACGTTCAGGTCGCGCGTTACGACAGTACCGAGAGCGGCTTCTACGATTGGCACTTCGATTTCGGCCCGGCCAAGCCGTTACGGAAGCTGTCGATCTCGATCCAGCTCTCGAGCTCCGAAGACTATGACGGCGGAGACCTCGAGCTAATGTACGGCAACGTGCCGACAAAGCTCGACCGAGCCAGGGGCGCCTTTATCATCTTCCCGAGCTTCATGCTGCACCGCGTGACCCCGGTGACCCGAGGCGCGCGCTGGAGCCTCGTCGCGTGGATTCTCGGGAAGCGTTGGCGCTGAGGCCCGCGCTGTTATCTCGGTTGCACAGCGGGCTCGGCGCCCGGCTCGAGCACTAGAATCGCGCCGGGTGACGCAAACGCCGAAGCTTCGGTGAGCACAAAGATTCGCCCGTCGGGCCCCTCGACGACGTCGCGCATCCGCGTACCGATCTCCTTCAGCATGCGTTCCTCGTGAACGAGCGCGCCGTTGGCGCCGATGACCGCGCGCACGAGGCCGGGCCCGAGCGCGCGATTCGACATCGTCGCGATCAGCACGTTGCCCTGCCACGCCGGGAAAACGCTGCCGCGATAGACGATCAGATTGCCGGGGTTGCCCCCGCGCGGCCACCAGATGACGGGATCGACATAGCCTTCGACGCCGCCTGTGCCGAGCTTTTTCGCCTCGTTATTGTAGTGGTTGCCGTTCGTGATCAAGAGCCAGCCGTAGTTCTTGCCGGCCTCGATGCGATTGAGCTCGTCGCCGCCGGCCGGGCCGAACTCCGTCGACCACAAGTCGCCGGTCGCGGGATCGAAGCGCAGCCCGGTCTGATTGCGATGCCCCAGCGTGTAGATCTCCGGCAGATAGCCGTTCGTGCGGACGAACGGATTGTCGTTCGGGATGGAGCCGTCGTCGTTCACGCGCACGATCTTGCCGATGTGTGACTGGGGATCCTGCGATTTCTCGCCCCAGTTGCGGTCGCCGGACGTGATGTAGAGCCGATTCTGCTCGTCGAATTCGAGGCGCGCACCGAAGCTGCCCGACGAGGGCCCCTGCCCGCAGCAGCGGTTGTTCTCCCTGCTCATCGCCGTGCTGTACCAGTCCTTCGCCACGAAAATGTCTTTGACGTCGGCGAGCGATGCTCCGCCGTCCCAGCGCGCGCGTGCGACGGCCAGCGTCAACGCGTCGCGGTCCGCCGGTTGCGGCTTGGGATAGGCAAAGTAGATCAGCCGGTTCTGCGCGAAGTCGGGGTGCAGCGCTAGACCGAACAGTCCACTGATGCCCGTGCTGACGAGATCCGGCAGCCCCTCGATCGGCTTGGGATCGAGCTTGCCGTCGCGAATCACGCGCAGCCGCCCCGGCCGCTCGGTCACGAGCATGCCGCCGTCGGGCAAGAAGGCGAGGCCCCACGGCGACTCGAGATCCTTCGTGAGCACGGACACGTGGACCCTACCGGTCTCGGTTTGCAGATCCCAAGGTCCGTCGCCGAGCGCCGGCGGCGCCGGGCGTCCTTGTTGACCGGCGGCGGCCGGCGCTGCAGGTCGTCCTTGTTGGGCTGCGGCGGGAGTCAAGGCGCCGATGGTCACGAGGACTGCAGCGGCGATGCCGATCGGGCGGAACGAGGCTTTCACGGGGCGCTTCTCCTTATTGGTTTGCGCGATACTAGCGCCAACGATCCCGCAAGTTAATGAGTGGTTCCCACATGAAACCTTTGAGAGCCGTTACCCCCATTCTGGCCGCGACCGCACTCCTGGGCGTCCCGGCTTCCGCCCACCACAGCATCTCCATGTTCGACACGTCGCAGGAGATCCTGATCGAAGGCACGGTTGCGCGATTCGATTGGGTGAACCCGCACATGTACTTGATCGTCGAGACCAAAGGCCCGGACGGCAAGCCGGCCCTGGTAGAAGGCGAAGGGCTCGGGATCACTCAAGCGCTCGTCGACGGCCTCGATCGAGACGCACTGAAGCCCGGCACGCACGTGGTCGTGCGCGCCAATCCCAATCGCGGCGGTTGGGGTAGGCAGGTCCGGATCCAAGACGTCACGACGCAAGACGGCGAGATTCATCCGTTCTACGCCGCGAACCGCCGAGTCCGCACCCTCACGCCGGCCGAGAGCCTCGAGGGTCATTGGGCGCCCGCTCGGGCTGCGCTGGGCGCGGCTTTTGGGGCCATGGCGCGCTGGCCGATCACGCCCGAAGGCCGTGCCGCTCAGGCGAAGCTCGTCGCAGACGGGCTCTGCTATGTCGAGCCCACCCCAGTCCTCGCGATACTCGACGAGCTGCGCACGATCGAGATCGGCGAAGACGAGATCGTGATGCGGTTCGATAACACGGGCGACCATGTCGTGCGCACGGTCCACATGGACGCAGCGCATCCGGCCGGCGTTCAACCTTCGCTGCACGGCCATTCCATCGGCCGGTGGGAGGGCGATACGCTCGTGATCGATACGATCGGCTTCGAGCCCGATCCGTCCGGCATCGCTCTGAATGTGCCGGCGAGCCCGGGCAAGCACACGGTCGAGCGGCTGACGCTCACGGAGGACCGCCTGCGGTTACGCTACGAGGTCACCGTCGAAGACCCCGTGTATCTCGCGGGGCCGGCCACATTGACGCAGCAGTGGGACCATCGTCCCGACCTCGAGTTCTCGCAGAACACGGGCGCCTGCGATCCCGAGGTGGCACGCAGGTATAAGGAGCATGTGCCGGAGTAACGAGGTGCTCGCCGCTGCTCGCACCAGGAGGACGCCGGAACAATCCTCGCGTTAGACTTCGCTCATGAAAGCGCTTCGAGCAATGATGCTGATCGCCGCCGCCGAGGTCGCCATGAGCCCGCGGGCCGACGCTGCCGACGAAACGAACCCGTTCTTCGCCGAAAGCCCGCTGCCGCTGCATTACCCCGAGTTCGACAAGATCGGCGACAGCCATTTCGCGCCTGCGTTCGACGCGGGCATGGCAGCGCAGCTCGAGGAGGTCGAGGCGATCGCCGCCGACCCGAGCCCTCCGACGTTCGAGAACACGATCATCGCGCTCGAGCGGTCCGGCCGCGCGCTCGACCGCGCGACCACGGTCTTTTTCGCGCTCGTCGGCGCGGATACCAACGATGAACGCAATCGGCTTCGTCAAGAGTACGCGGGGAAATTTTCCGCTCACAGCGATGCGATCCATCTGAACGGCAAGTTGTTCACACGTATCGACACACTCTATCGAGATCGCGCCGGGTTGAAGCTCGACCCTGAAGCGTTGCGACTGCTCGAGAGCTACCATCGGGACTTCGTCCGCGCCGGAGCGAAGCTCTCGGAAGCGGATCAGACCAAGCTCGAGCGCATCAATGCGGAGCTCGCCGAGCTCGGCTCGAAATTCACTCAGAACGTGCTCGACGAGGTCAACGCTTCGGCGGTCGTCGTCGACGACGTGAAGGAGCTCGACGGCCTGACGGCGGCACAGATCGCCGGCGCGGCCGACGAGGCGAAGTCCCGGGGCATGGAGGGCAAGTACGTCCTCAGGTTGCTCAACACGACCGGGCAGCCGTGGGAATCCCAGCTCACGAATCGCGAGCTGCGCCGGCGCATACATGAGGCGTCGGTTTCGCGCGGCAGCAGGGGCGGTCCGTACGACAACACCGAGATCATCAGCAAGACGATCACGCTCCGCGCCGAGCGCTCCACGTTGCTTGGCTATCCGAACTATGCGGCGTACAACCTCGAAGACCAAACTGCGGCGACGCCGGACGCCGTGAATCGCATGCTTCGCCAGCTTGCGCCCGCCGCGGTCGCGAACGCGCGGCGCGAAGCGGGTGAGCTCCAAGCTGTCATCGACAAGGAAGGAGGAGGCTTCGAGCTCGCCGCCTGGGACTGGGCGTACTACGCGGAAAAAGTTCGAGCCGAGAAGTACGCGTTCGACGAGACGCAGCTGAAGCCCTATTTCGAGGTCACGAGCGTGATCGAGAAAGGCGTGTTTTTCGCCGCGAACCAGCTCTACGGCCTCACGTTCGAGCGCCGGCTCGACCTTCCGGTGTATCACCCGGACGTGCGGGTCTACGAAGTGTTCGACGCCGACGGCAAGACGCTCGCGTTGTTCATCGCCGACATGTACGCGCGCACGTCCAAGCGCGGCGGCGCCTGGATGAGCTCCTACGTCTCGCAATCGAAGCTGACGGGCTTCGGCCCCGTCGTTGCGAACCACCTGAACATCCCGAAGCCGCCCGCGGGCGAGCCGACGTTGTTGACCTGGGACGAAGTGCAGACCGCGTTTCACGAGTTCGGCCACGCGCTGCACGGCATGTTTTCGAACGTGACGTATCCATATCACAGCGGCACGCGCGTGCCGCGGGATTTCGTCGAGTATCCGTCGCAGGTGAACGAGATGTGGGCCGACTGGCCCGCCGTCCTGAAGAACTATGCGAAACACCACGAGACGGGCGACGCGATGCCGCAGGAGCTGCTGGACAAGTTGGTCGCCGCTTCAAAGTTCAACCAAGGATTTGCGACGACGGAGTATCTCGGCGCAGCCCTGCTCGACCAGCGCTGGCATCAGATAACCGCAGACCAAGTGCCCTCGGCAGCGGACGTGCCGAGCTACGAAGCCGCCGCGCTTGCCGCGGACGGGATCGATTACTCGGCGGTGCCGCCGCGCTATCGAACCACATACTTCAGCCACATCATGGGCGGGTACGCGGCAGGGTATTACTCCTACATCTGGTCCGAGGTGCTCGACGCGGACAGCGTCGAGTGGTTCAAGCAGCATGGCGGCCTCACGCGCGCGAACGGCGATCATTTCCGCCGAACGCTGCTTTCGCGGGGCGATAGCGAGGACGCCATGAAGTTGTTCCGGGATTTCGCAGGTCGCGATCCGCAGATCGCGCCGTTACTCGCGCGGCGGGGTCTCGAACCGGCCGGGCCGACCACGGGGAACTAACGTCGGCGGTCCGCGGCCGATAGCGAACCGCGTCGATGTCGCCACTCGAATTCGGCGACGGACGGTGGCGCTTCCTAGTTGCCGGCGGCAGTGACGGGAGGCGGTAGGACGTAGTCGTCCTGTAGCCTTTTACGATACTCGGGATACATCGTCTCGGGACCGCCGAGCACGGCTTCGAGCGGGATGTTGTATTTCTCTGTGACCTCGTTCATCGCGGGGTGCTTCCCGGGCAGATAGTGCGGCGCGAGCGTGGGGTCTTCGTGGAGCCGCGGCAGCTCCTCGATCGGCTCGCACGCGGTCAGCGGGAAGCCATTAGGATTCGTCGTCAGGCGGAAGACTTCCGTCAGCACGTACGGCGCCGCGAGATACACCGGATCTTCGAGAATGCCGGTGACAGTCAGCGTGTCGCCGTGACGATTGAAGCGCATCGTCAGCGTAGCTCGGTCGCTGCTGAAGCCACGATGGCGCTTGATGTCGCCGAGCTTGAAGTGCGTCGTGACGGTCGTCAGCGTGTCGCCTTCCCACGTTCCCGTCGTGAAGCCGCCGTGTGGATGCGGCGCGTACTTCGACGGGTGCGGACGTCCGTCCATCCAGATCATGGTTTCGTCGCGATCGCCCCAGCCGGCGATTTTCCACGCGAGCAGCTTCTGCGTGACCGGTTCTTCCACGATGGAGAATGTCAGCGAGAACGGCCCGGTGATCGCATAGAACGGCGGATACATCTGACATTGCCGCTCGGTTGCCGACAGCGCCGCGATGTCGTAGCTCAACGCCTTCGCACGGCCGTCCGCGTTCAGCGGCATTCCGAGCAGATCGACCGGCTCGACCGCATCGACGTTGTCCGACTGCCCGCTGCGGGCCCAGGTGCCGGTGAGATCGATCTGCGCGAGCACGGGAACCGCCGGAAGAGCGACGAGTGCGATGAGTGCCGCGATTCTCATGTGATTACCATTGCGACGAGCAAGGCGTGGCGTCCCACTTGGCGCCGTTGCCTTCCTTCTTGAACACCGGTGCGACGAGCCTCGCGGTACGAAGGTATTGGACATCTTCGACCTGCGTCGTGATCGTCAGCCACTCCTCGCCGTTCGGGCGCCTGTAGAGATCCCAGTGCTCGGTCAGCACAGCGTTCTCGCTGTACGGCACGCCGTTCTTGCGCAGATACCCGGCGCGCAGGTTCGTGGTCACGACGCGCAGTGACCCGCCCGTCGGGACGACGGGCGGCGCGTCGGCGGTTCGCTCGGCCGGCCGCAACAGCAGCGGCACGTTGGGACGCGGCGTCTGCCACTGCGCTACTGAGGTTCCCTGCCATGTTCGCGGCGTTTCCGCGGGCGCGTTGCCGGCGTCGAAGCGCAGGAGCCGCGTTTGCGTGCCCGCGTCCGTTTCGACCTTCAGCGTGTTGTCATCGGCCCAAGTGATGTGCAGCCGCCCCGGGATGCTCATCAGAGCCGGCGCACCGTAGGATCGGCACTGTTCGCCTGCGGCTTCGTCCTTCGCGGGATCCCAGGCGTCCGCGATGGCTCGCGCCTCGGGTGTCAGCGGCAGACCGTGGTAGTCGCCTTTTGCAGGCGTCACCATTCGCCAGCGCCAGTCCTGCGTAACGATCGACACCCAGTACCCCGTGAGATCAATCGGGGCCGCCGCTCGTGGCACGGGCGGTGGCGCCGCGGGGGCGGGCGGGCGCTGCTGTGCGTCGATGTCTGCGACGATAAAAAGCGCGCTCACCCCGGCCGCGACGATCATTCTTGCGCGGCTCATTGCTTGTCCTTCTTCGCAGCGAGCTCGTTGTAGACGGCCGCGACGAACATCTCGGTCGTCCACGGGCCGGAATCCGTGCCGTACTGGCTGCGGTAGCCGAGCGTCGGATTCTCGGCCTGGACTTGCGCGAGCGTGAGCCCTCGATCGATCCCATCCTGCACGCGGTCGCGGATGGTCGCAATCGCGTCGCGATACTCGAGCAGATCAAGCTTGTCGTAGACGTGGCCGTGACCGGGCACCAGTAACGTGCGATCGGCGTACCACAGCAGCGGAACGTTGTGGATGCTCAAGTCCATCAACCGGTTCAGCGCGTCCAGCTCGCCCTGCAGCGTGCCGCCGCGCTCGACGTCGATGAATGGAAAGCGTGTCGTGTCGATGACGTCGCCTGTCGCAATGACGTCGCCGCGGCGGAAGAACACCACCACGTCGCCGTCGGTGTGCGCGGCCGGCTGGTGGATGACCTGAATACCTTCGCCGTTCAAGTACATCGAATACATGCGGTAGAAGAACGTCTTCGTCGGCCAGAGCACGGACGGGACCGCCGGCTCGGCGGCGGACATACGCGTGAGCACGTTCTCGTGCGCGAGAACGCTCGCGTAGCCAAAATTCGCGAGCACGTCGTCGCCGAGTCCTGCGCCGGCCGCGACGGCGCCCGGCAGGATGCTCAAGCCCGCCTTTGAGAGCGCCTCGTTGCCGCCGACATGGTCGGCGTCCATGCTCGTGTTGATGATGTAGCGGATCGGCAGCGGCGTGATCTTAGCGATAGCGGCGAGCACTTCGTCCGCCATAGCCGTAGAGCCGGAGTCGACGAGGATGACGCCCTCGGGTCCGATCTGCACGACGATGTTGCCGCCCGCGCCGCCGATGACATAGAAGTTCTCCCGCAGCTGCACGACCTCGATCTCGCTCGTCGGTGTCCGCTGAGCGGACGCGCTCTCGGTCCAGGCGCCGAGCACGACGAGTAGCGCGAGCGAGAGCCGAGACAACGCGGATGCCAGAGGTCTTTGTTCGACCAGTCGCTTCATTAGTGGCTTTGGTTACCGGCGAACCATTCTGGCCGTACCATAAGCGGCATGCAAACAGCCATTCGTTGCTCGTTGATGCGAGGCGGCAGCTCGAAGGGTCTCTACTTCCGCAAGGAAGACCTGCCGGCCGATGAAGCCTTGCGCGACCGAGTGCTCGTTGCGGCGATGGGCAGCGACGCGCGCCAGATCGACGGCGCCGGCGGAGCGCATCCGTTGACGAGCAAAGTCGCAATCGTGAGCCGCTCGCAGTCGAAGGATGCCGACGTCGATTATTTGTTCGTGCAGGTCGTCGTCGGCGAGGGCCGCGTCGACACGACGCCGAATTGCGGCAACATCTTATCCGGCGTCGCGCCGTTCGCGATCGAGAACGGGCTCGTCGAAGTGCGCGACGGCGTGACGCCCGTGCGCGTGCGCATGTTGAACAGCGACAACCTCTGCGAGCTGCTCGTCGAGACGCCGGGGAAGCGCGTGAACTATGACGGCGACACGAAGATTGACGGCGTGCCGGGCACGGCCGCCCCGATCGTCTGCAACTATCTCGACGTCGCCGGCTCGGCCACGGGCAGCCTGCTGCCGACGGGTCGCGTGCGCGACGTCGTCGACGGCGTCGAGCTCACCTGCATCGACAACGGCATGCCCGTCGTCGTGCTGCGGGCTCGCGATCTCGGCGTCACGGGCTACGAGACGCCTAAAGAGCTCGACGCGAACAAGTCGCTCAAAGCGAAGCTCGAGTCGATCCGCTTGGCCGTGGGCCCGAGGATGAATCTCGGCGACGTCACGAAGAAGGTGGTGCCGAAGATGAGCTTGATCGCGCCGGCTCGCTCCGGCGGGCACGTGTGCACGCGGACGTTCATCCCGCACGACTGCCACGCCGCCATCGGCGTGCTCGGCGCCGTGTCCGTCGCGACGGCGTGCATTTTGCCGAGCTCGGTGACCGAGGGCATCGCGACGGTGCCCGACGGATCGGTCAAGCGGATGTCCGTCGAGCATCCGACGGGAGAGTTTTCCGTGACGCTCGAGATCGGCGGAACGAAGGACAAGCCGACGGTGTTGAAGGCGGGCCTCCTGCGCACGGCGCGCCTGATCATGCGCGGCGAGCTGCTCGTTCCGGCCGCTGTTTGGGACGGCGGGCGCTAGCGCTTCGATTCTTCACGTGACGAAAGCCTCGACGCCGCCGTTTCGCGCCGACCATGTCGGCAGCTTGCTGCGCCCGGGAGTGCTCAGAGACGCGCGCCGGAGGCATGCCGAGGGCGCGCTCGACGCGGCGGGTCTCCGCGCCGTCGAGGATCGCGAGATCGAGCGCCTCGTCGCAAAACAGCAAGCGCTAGGCCTCCGCGCCGTCACGGATGGGGAGCTGCGCCGCTCGTGGTGGCACCTCGATTTCCTCTGGGGCTTCGAAGGGATTGCCGAGCACCACGCCGACTTCGGCACGGGCTTCGTCGGCGCGACGCCGCGCACGGCCGGTGTGTGCGTCGACGGCAAGATCGGCTTCTCGGGCCACCCGATGCTCGAGCACTACCGGTTTCTGCACGAGCGCGCGCGAGCCGTGCCGAAGCTGACGATCCCGGCGCCGTCGGCGCTGCTTGGCCGGCCCGTGTTGCCGTCGATCGACGCTCGCACCTATCCCGATCGCGAGCAGCTTTATGCAGATCTAGGTGAGGCGTATCGCGCGGCCGTGCGCGCGTTCGCAGCCGCGGGTTGCCGCTATCTACAGCTCGACGAGGTGTTCATCGCGATGCTCTGCGACACGCAGTATCGCGAGAAGATGATCGCGCGCGGCGACGATCCGGAAGCGCTGCTGCAGCTCTACGCGCAGCTCATCAATACGGCGATCGCCGATGCTCCGGCCGACATGACGATCACGCTGCATCTGTGCCGCGGCAACTTCAAGTCGACCTATATGGGAGCGGGCGGTTACGAAGCCGTCGAGGACGTGCTGTTCAATGAGGTCGATGTGGACGGCTACTTCATGGAGTACGACGACGAGCGCTCGGGCGGTTTCGAGCCGCTGCGGCAACTGCCGAAGGGCAAACGCGTCGCGCTCGGGCTCGTGACGACGAAACGCGGCGTGCTCGAGAGCAAGGACGACTTGAAGCGCAGGATCGACGCGGCCGCGAAATTCACGGACCTCGATCAGCTCTGCCTCGCACCACAGTGCGGCTTTGCCTCGACGGAGGAGGGTAACGTCCTCACCGAAGCCGAGCAGTGGGCGAAGCTCGAGCTGATCGTCGAAGTCGCGGAAGAGGTTTGGGGACGCGCTCGATAGCCAGCCGTTTGGCGCGTGTAGCGCTCGCTCGCCATCCGCTACCGTTCGTCGGCTGAAGCTTCTTGGTCCCGCTGCCGCTCGAGCCGTTCGAATAACTCGTCGCGCTCCCTCGGGAAGTTGTTGCCACCGCCGAGAACCCGGCCATCGGCAAGCGTTATTTCTGACCATTCAACCCGCGGGGCGCCGTCACGGGAGGGTGCGCCTTTGACCGTGATCCGATCGCCGGGCTTCATCTCTTCGCCCGTCCAGCCGTGCAGGCGCAACGCGATGATATTGGCGCCTTCGGCAAGCCAGTTCCGAGTCGTCCCGTCCGACTCCACGACATCCAAGAGGACTCGAGCATGTGGATTCAGAAACCGGAACTCCGTCACGACGCCGGTGATCATCACCGACTGCGAGAAATCGTAGATCGGTGCGGAGTTGTGGTGGGCGTTGACACGTGGTGTGACAACGACTGCGGTGACGGCAGCCACAAACAAGGAGCAAATCTTCATGTCAGTCTCCGTTAGCCGCTACTCCTCGAGATTCGCGCAGGGATCGTCTTCGACGATCTGCACGCCGGGCGTGCGCATGCGAGGGCGGTACCAGATCCTGGGCTCGCGGTACGTTTCAGGATCCTCTATTGCGATCTCTAGATCGAGACGCGATCCGTCCTCGCTCGCCGCGTAGCGTTCGATGACTCGCGCTCTTGCGCTGGTCACGGCCTCGGTCGTCGCGATCGGCAACACGTTCACCGACTCGACGATCAGCGTCGAGCCTTCGAACCTGCCAATGGCATTGCCGTAAAGGCTGGGCTCGCCTGCTCGGACAGGGGCGTCGTCCGAGAGGCGAACGGTGCGTACGACGTTCCAGTGCTGGTTGTGGATGATCACGTGGTCATCGCGCAACTCGATCGACACGGGCAGCGGACCCGCGCCCGCGACGACGAGCAAGCTGGGCGGGTCGCACGTCCCTGACCCGTCGGCCGGTTGGGCCATGCTCGCAAAACGTTCCCGTGCCGCGGCTGTTATCAGTGGCTCGATCTGCTGTCGGCCGGTCGTCCGAGCTTCCTGCTGGAGCTCGCGCAAGCCGAGATCGCGGTTAGCGGGATCAGCGAGCAACCGCTGCAGATGCCGATACTCGCTCGCGGCACACATGCCGCAGAGATGATCCTCGATGCGCCAGCGCGGGTCCTCCGGCGTGGTGAGCGTCGAGCTCCAGACGCCTTCCAGGCGCGCGTGGTCTTGCGCGTGCGTGCACGGCGTGGCCGACAGCCATGCAAGTGCGACGACACTGGGACACACCGCCGCAAGGCGCATGGACACATGCTACGACGGCGCGTGCGCCAGCAACAGCACGTGCGGCGCCGTGTATCCGCGTGCGTAGCTCGTGATGTCGTCGACGACGAAGCCTGCGCGCGTAACGTAGCCCGCGAGCTCGTCTCGCGTCGCAAAGCCGATGCCGCCCGTCGAGACCGTGCGTCGCAGCACGTGCACCATGAGCCGCTCCTGCCACAGCGCCTTGGCCGCTCGCCACGAGCCGTCGTTCTCGGCGTCCTTTAGCAGCAGCCGCCCGCCGGGGCGCAATAGTCGCCGCGCGGCGTCGAGAAACGGTGCCCATGTCGCGCGCGCGATCAAGCACAGCACGTCGGCGATGATGACGCAGTCGAACGACGCGGGTCGCTCGGCGGCGAGCGCTTCGATCGTGACCGCACGGAACTCCGCGTTCGGATTCTTGCCTACGGACTCGTTGGCCCACTCGATCTTGCGCACGTCGGGATCGATCCCAACGACATGGCGCTCGGGATGGCCGTGCAGCAGCAGCGCCGCCAGCACGCCGTGCCCGCAGCCGACGTCGAGAATGTCGGTACCCGTGGCTTGTGCCGCGACGGCCTCGAGCGGCGCCAGTTCTAGGCGCGCGCGGCAGAACCACCGCTCTTTCGCGGGTAGCGTGTCGAATACCTTGAGACTCGCGTGGGCCATCGGGCGTAATATTGAAGGAGATCTGCAGCGCCGGCGCTACGCGCCCGGTGGTACGAACATTGCAGGTTGGAGCAAGCTCATTGCTCGGGGGTAACCACATGATTTCCGTCGTGATACCAGCGTACAACGAGGAACGCAATCTCGACGTCTTGTACGCGACCTTGCGCGAAGTCATGAGTGCCGCGGCCGGCGAAGACGACTTCGAGGTCGTCTTCGTCGACGACGGCAGCACGGATCGCACGTGGGACGTAATCGGCGCGTTGAGCGCAGCCGACGTGCGCGTTCGCGGCGTCCGCTTGTCGCGCAACTTCGGTCACCAGAGCGCGTTGATGGCTGGGCTCGCGGCCGCGCGCGGCCGCGCGGTCATCATGATGGATGCCGATCTGCAGCATCCTCCGTCGTTGCTGCCGCAGCTCGTGCGCAAGTGGCACGACGGTTTTCAAATCGTCCATGCCGTGCGCCGCGATCCGCCGAACATGTCGTGGTTCAAGCGCGTGACGTCGAAGCTCTATTACCGCATGTTCACCTTCATGAGCGGCGTCGCGATCGAGCCCGGCTCCGCGGATTTCTGCCTGCTCGATCGCCAGGTGCTCGACGAGATCCTGAAGTTCGAAGAGGAAGGGCTGTTCCTGCGCGGGCTCGTGCACTGGGTCGGCTACGCGACGGCCAGTGTCCCATTCGAGTGTGGCGAGCGGCACGCCGGAACGAGCAAATACAGTTTGCGCAAGATGCTGACGCTCGGTTGGCACGGCGTCAGCTCGTTCTCGCTCGTGCCGCTGCGTATCGGCATTGCGGTCGGCCTTCTCTCGTCGACGCTGGCGTTCCTGTGGACTGCGTATGCGATCGTCGGCTGGTGGGTCGACGACGCCGTGGTTCCGGGCTGGGCCTCTTCCGTGGCGATCTCGTCGTTCCTCTTCGGCGTGCTGTTCGCGTTTCTCGCGGTGCTCGCCGAGTACGTCGGGCGCATCGCCGTCGAGGTGCGCCGCAGGCCGCGCTTTCTCGTCCGCGAAACGACGCGGCCGGTGCTCGCGTCCGCCGACCGGCGCGTGCAACAGCGTGGTCCGGCGGACGCTCGCGCGGAAGGTTGAGCGTACGCGTGCCGGCGTTCGGTTTGGGGCATCCGTTTGCGCGGTTCGTCGTCGTCGGTTGTGCGAATTTCGTCGTGAGCTTCGCGGCTTTCTATGCGTCGTATCTGTACTTGCCGCTCGGCGAGTCGAGCGGCCGCGGCGCTGTCGCGAACGTGCTTGCCTACTGCGCCGGCCTGCTCAACAGTTTCGTGCTGAACAGGCTTTGGACGTTTCGTGCGGAAGGGCGCATTGCCGCGCACGCGCTGAAGTTCGGCGTGCTGAATGCCGCGACGCTCGTGGGAAGCACGGTTGTCGTGCTGCTGCTCGTGGACCGAGCGGGCCTGCCGGCGCTCGCGGTTTGGCTGCCGCTCACACTCGTGATCCTCGCCGTACATTATCTAGGCATGAAGCATTGGGCGTTCGCGGAGCGGCGATGAGCAGTGGTTTGGAGCTCATCGTCAACGCCGACGACTTCGGGATCTCCGAGGCCGTCAACCGCGGCATCGTCGACGCGCACGACCGCGGCATCGTGACGTCGACGTCGATCATGGCGACGGGTCCCGCGTTCGAGCACGCGGTCGCGCTCGCGCGAGAGCGGCCTGGCCTCGCGGTCGGCGTGCATCTCGTTCTGACGGAGCACCGGCCGTTGATCGGCGCTTCGGCTGCCGCCACGCTCGTCGGCGCCGACGGCGCGTTCGAGCCGCATCTGAAGCAGCTACTGGCGAAGCGGCTGCGCGGTCTGGTCTCGCTGTCCGAAGTCCGACGCGAGCTCGATGCGCAGATTCGCTGCGTGCAGAGAGCAGGAGTTGTCATCAGTCATCTTGACGGCCACCAACACGTACACGTGCTGCCCGGTGTCGCCGGCATCGTCGCCGAGCTTGCCGTGGCGCACGGCATCGCCGCGGTCCGTTATCCCGCGGAACGGGTCCGCGGCTACATGCTGCGCGACCCGAAGCATGCGCGGCGTGTCGCCGAGCAAACGGCGTTGAGCCTTTTCTGCGCGTCCTCGCCGCTCAAGAATCTGCGGCGCAGCGACGATTTCGTGGGGTTCTATTTCGGCGGACGCCTCGACGAAGGGAATCTCGAGAAGGTTCTCGCCGGCTTGCCGGCGGCCGGCACCGTCGAGCTGATGTGCCATCCCGGGCATGAGGACATGCAGCCCGCCGGGGATTGGCAATACTCCTGGGCCGCCGAGCGCGACGCGCTGATGAGCCCGCGCATCCGCGAGCTCGTGATGACGCGCGGCATGCAGCTCGTTTCGCATCGAGCGATCAGGACTTAACTGTGGACGAGGTCGAGTTCGACAAGTTCGCGGACGAATACCGGGCGATGCACGCGGCCAATATACGGCTGTCTGGTGAAAGCCCAGAGTATTTCGCCGAATACAAGGTGGTGGACATCGCTGCCGAGCTCGTTCGTGCGAACGTCGCGCCGCGCAGGGCTCTCGACTTCGGCGCCGGCGTCGGCTATTCGGTGCCGTTCTTCGCGCGGCATTTGCCGGCCGTGCGCGTGACTTGCCTCGACGTCTCGCGCAAGAGCCTCGACGTCGGTGCGGCACTGCACGGTAGCGCAGCGGAGTTCACGCATTTCGACGGCCGCAAGATTCCATTCGAGGACGGCACGTTCGACGTCGCGCTCGCTTCGTGCGTGTTCCATCACATTCCGCACGACGAGCACGTCGCACTGCTCGCCGAGATTCGCCGCGTGCTAGATCCCGGCGGCCGCCTCTTCGTGTTCGAGCACAATCCGTTGAATCCTCTGACACGCCACGCAGTGAACACGTGCGAGTTCGATGAGCATGCGGAGCTCGTGCTGGCGCCGAAGATGCGGCGGCGCGTACGCGACGCCGGCTTCGCCGCGGCCGACATCCGTTACCGAATTTTCTTTCCACATGCTCTGCGCCGCCTGCGGCCGCTAGAAGCGCGCATGACCTGGTTACCGCTAGGCGCGCAGTACTACGTCGTGGCACGGAACGCGAGTTAGCCTATGCGCCACTGGCTGTGTGTCGCCGCACTGCTGATCCTTCCGCTCCTCGTTTATTGGCCGACCGTCACGCACGAATATGGATTTCGCGACGACTATGCGCACTTGCGCGAGGTCCGCGAGCGGCCGGGTTGGCTCACGACGCTGACGACGGCCCACGGCCGGCCCGTGTACGGCGCAGCGCTCGAAGCATCACTGCAAGCCGTCGACCGAGTGAAGGAGCTCTCGACGTTGCGGATGATGAGTGCGGTGCTCATCGGCGTCGTGGGCGTGCTGTTGTGGTGGCAACTGCGGCGCTCCGGTTGGACAGATACGCAGGCCGCGGCGATCGGTGCCGCCGTCACGTTGCTGCCAGGCGCCCAAGTCGTCGTCGGCTGGGCCATCGCCTGGCCGGTGGCACTCGGGTTGATCGCAGCGCTCGCGGGGTTTGCGGTCGTCGAGCACGGCTTCGCGAAGGCGGGGCTCAAGCGCGCGGCGCTCGTTACGGTAGGCGGCCTGCTCTATGTGATCGCGAGTACCACTTATCAGACCAGCGCGCTGTTTGTCGTGGCGCCGCTCGTGGCTCTCCTGTTGCTGCGGGAGGGCACGACGACGCGGCGCGATGCGATGTGGGTGACGGCGCATATCGGCGTGCTATTCGTGGCCCTCGTAGCGGGTTTCCTCGTGGCGCGCGCACTCGTACCGCCGGGCGCAGTGCCGGAGGCCACGCGCACCACGCTCGAGCCCGACATATGGCGGAAATTCCTCTGGTTCTTGCGCAACCCGCTGCCGAATTCGATCGGGTTGTTCGCGCTGCGCGACCGATTCGCGACGCCGATCTGGTTCTGGCTCGTCGTTGCGGGCGTCGTGACCGTCATGGTGCTGGGTTTCGTCTACGGAACCAAGACTTGGCAGCAACGATTGCGGTGGTTGGTCGCGGCGCTATTGCTGCCGTTCGTCGCGCACAGCATAAGCCTCGCAGCGAGCTCGCAGGCGATCGGCTATCGAACGCTGTTGCCTCTGTCGGGGCTGTTCCTCGTGCTGACGATGTTCGGCCTGCGCGCGATCGCGGCGCGCCATCGCGTGCCGCGGGCAGCGGAGGCCGGAGTGCTTGGGGCGTTGCTTGTCGGGCTGGCGTTGGTGGCGCAGCGCAATCCGCTGACGCTGATCGCCGAGCCGCAGGGCCACGAGTGGGATCTCGTGCAAGCCGCAGCGAACCGCTTGCGGCTCACGAGCGATACGCAGGTTTACCTGATGCGGCCGACCATCGACTATCGTTCGACGGAGCGCGTCTACGCCGACGAATACGGCACGTTGACGGCCGATGCGGACTGGGCCGCTAAGGAAATGTTCAAGGCGGCGATGCGCGAGCGTTTTCCGAACGGTCTGCCCGACAACACCGCGTATACGCTGTGGACGGGATCCGGGTCGCCGCCGGCGGAGTACTCGTACGATCTGGTCGTCAATTTGCAAGAGCTCAGGAACCTGGGCGAGCGGGCGTCGGCCGAGGCGACCGCTTCGCAACGCTGAGGGCCTGCGCTGCCGATGCGGTATGGTAGTGGGGCGCAGGTGACTCCAAGGATCTTCACGATGAAGCTCGCGCACTGTGTCGGCGTTGCGGGATTCCTCGCCACGTGGATCGCGCAGGGCGCGATGGCGCAAGCGGATCCCGCAGCCGCGCGTGCCGCGCTCGACGCCGAGACGCTTCGGCATTTCCAAGCGCTCGTCCGCATGGACACCACGAGCCCGCCCGGCAACGAGAAGCCCGCGGCGGACTACGTCGCGCAGGTGCTAGAGCGCGAAGGCATTCCGGTGCAGACGTTCGCCGTCGAAGCGCATCGGCCGAACGTCGTCGCGCGGCTCGCGGGCAACGGCCGGAAGCGCCCGCTCTTGCTCATGGGCCACACGGACACCGTCAATGTCGACCCTGCCAAGTGGCAGCACCCGCCTTTCAGCGCGGCGCGCGACGGCGGGCATATTTACGGCCGCGGCACTGTCGACGACAAAGACAGCGTCACGGCGGCGCTCATGACGATGCTGCTGCTGAAGCGTAACCTCGTGGCGCTCGATCGCGACGTGATCTTCCTCGCCGAAGCCGGCGAGGAGGGCAACACGGAGGTCGGCATCGCGTTCATGACCGAGCAGCACTTTGACGCGATCGACGCCGAATACTGCCTCGCCGAGACCGGCAACGTGATGCGTGTCGGAGGCGAAGTCAGCCACGCGGAAGTGCAGACCGCGGAGAAGTTCTCGAAGGGAATAGAGCTCATCGCCCGCGGGGTTGCGGGGCATGGATCCATACCGCTCGAGAGCAACGCGATCGCGCGGCTCGCGCGCGCCGTCAACGCTGTCACACAGTGGCACCCGCCCGTGGTTCTCAACGACACGACGCGCTCATACTTCCTCCAGCTCGGCGAGATCTCGGAGGGCACGGCCGCGCGCCGGTATCGCGATGTGCTGAGCGCCGACCCAGCCGTCGTCGCTGCGGCCGATGCCTGGCTACGCGCCAACGATCCGACTAGAGCGTCGATGCTGCGGACCTCGATCTCGCCGACTATCGTGCAAGGAGGCTATCGCAACAACGTCATCCCGTCTGAGGCGCGTGCGACACTCGACGTGCGCATGCGCCCGGGCGAGGACGCCGAGGCGTTCCGCGTCGAGCTCGAGCGCGTGATCGCCGACGCGCAAATCGAGGTCGTCTTCAACGGCTACAGCCAGCGTCCGCCGACGGTCCCGGTGCCGCTCGACAACGAAGCATACGTCGCCATCGAGCGCGCGCTCACGGCGCACTACGCGGCGCCCGTCACACCCATGATGGGTAACGGTGCGACGGACATGGCGTTCCTGCGCGCGAAGGGGATTCAGTGCTACGGGGTCGGGCCCGCCGTCGACCAGGAGGACGGGGCACTCGGTTTCGGCGCGCACAGCGATCAAGAACGCATCCTCGAGGCGGAGCTCTACCGGTTTCAGCGCTTTTACTACGACGCCGTCGTGGCCCTCGCGGGCGCCGGCCCGTAAGCGACGGCTCGCTGGAGATGCCTACCGCTTCGCGATGCTGACGACCTCGGGCTCCATGTAGCTCTTGAGGCCGAGCGCCGAGTACTGCCTTCCGAGGCCCGACTCCTTCGCGCCGCCGAACGGCACGAACGCCGACGTCGTGCGGTGCTGGTTGACCCACGCCGTGCCGACCTCGAGCCGCGCCGCGATCTCGGCGCCGCGCTGCACGTCGTTCGTCCAGACCGAGCCGCTCAAGCCGAAGCGCGTGTCGTTGGCGCGCCTGACGGCGTCGTCGACGTCGCTGAATTTGAGGATCGGCACGATCGGGCCGAACTGCTCTTCCTGCACGAGCCGGCTGTCGTCGGCGATGTCGGTGACGATGCTCGGCGGCAGGAAATAGCCGGGACCCGCCGGCACCTCACCGCCGGCCAAGAATCTGGCGCCCGCCTTCTTCGTGTCCGCGATGAGGCCGACGACTTTGTCGTACTGCATCCTGTTCTGCACGGGGCCGAGCTCGGTCGCGGGATCCAGGCCGTTGCCGACCTTGGCCTTCTTCGCTTCCTCGACCAGCGCGTCGCATAGGTCTTCATAGACGCTCTCGTGCGCATAGATGCGCTTGATGGCCATGCAGACTTGGCCGCTGTTGACGAACGATGCGAAGAAAATCTTCTTCGCAATGGCTTTTGCGTCGACGTCGCCCAAGACGATAGCGGGATCGTTGCCGCCGAGCTCGAGCGTGACGCGTTTCAACGTCGCCGCGGCGCTCGCGAGCACCTTCTTTCCGGTGGCGACGGAGCCCGTGAAGGAGATCTTGTCGATAGCGCGATGGGACGTCATCGCCGCGCCGAGCTCGTCGCCGCCCGCGAGCACGTTGACGACGCCCGGCGGAAAGATCTCGTTCAGGAGCTCGCCAACCTTCAGCGTCGTCAGCGGTGTGTACGGCGACGGCTTCAACACGACCGTGTTGCCGGTGTAGAGCGCCGAGACGAGAGGGCCGAGCGCCAGGTTCACGGGCGCGTTCCACGGTGTGATGATGCCGACGACGCCGAGCGGCCGATAGCGCAGCTCGATGTGCTTGTCAGCGTCGTCGACGATGACCTCGACGGGAATCTCGATACCGACCATGCCGTCGGATTGCGCGGCGCCGCGGTCGATCTCGGCGACGGACTGGGCAAGAGGCTTGCCTTGCTCGCGCGTCAGGAGCTCGGCTAGCTCGTTTTGCCGCTCGCGTAGCCCCTGCGATAGCCGCTTCACGAGCGCGGCGCGTTCCGCGAACGACCGCGCGCGCCATGCCGGAAACGCGCGGCGCGCTGCGTCGACTGCGCGGTCGAGCTCAGGGCGTTCTGCCGCGGGGCAGCGCGCGAACACGGTGCCGAGCGCCGGATCGATGACGTCGAGATACTGCTCGCTCTGCACGAGCTCGCCGCCGATCAGCAACGAGAAATCCGTGCGAAGTGCAGCGCTTTGCGCGCGTTGTACCGATCCCTCTGTCAATCGAACGGTCATCGAATTGCTTGTGCTAGCCTAGTGAACAAATGATACACGGAGAACGAAAATGAAGATCGTCATGGTCGGTCAAGGCGCGTTCGGCCGCAAACACCTCGACGGACTCAAGAACATCAAAGACGTCGAGGTCTTGAGCCTCGTCGGCGGCAGCAAGGAGTCGACGGAGGCCGTCGCGAAGCAGTACGGCATCCCGCACTGGACGACCAACCTCGGCGAAGCGCTCGCGCGGCCCGGTGTCGACGCCGCGATCCTGACGTCGCCGACGCAGGTGCACGCGTCGCAGGCTGTCGAGGTCATGCGTGCCGGCAAGCATGTCGAGATCGAGATCCCGATCGCCGATTCGCTCGCAGACGCGCGCAAGATTCACGAAACGCAAGTTGCGACCGGCAAGATCGCGATGGCGGGCCACACGCGCCGCTTCAACCCGTCGCATCAGTGGGTCGCGAACCGCATTCAGAAGGGCGAGCTCCGGCTCCAGCACCTCGTCGTGCAGACGTTCTTTTTCCGCCGCAAGAACATCAACCTCGAGGGTAAGCCGCGGAGCTGGACGGATCATCTTCTGTGGCACCACGCGTGCCACACCGTCGACCTGTTCCATTACCAGACCGGCGAGACGCCGTCCGTCGTGCATGCGCTGCAAGGACCGCTGCACCCCGAGCTCGGGATCGCAATGGACATGAGCATCAGCATGCGCACGCCGTCGGGCGCGGCTTGCACGCTCGCGCTGTCGTTCAACAACGACGGCCCGCAGGGCACGTTCTTCCGCTACATCTGCGACAACGGCACCTACGTCGCGCGCTACGACGACCTGTTCGACGGCAAGGACCAGAAGATCGACTTGTCCGGAGTCGCGGTGTCGATGAACGGCATCGAGCTGCAGGATCGCGAGTTCGTCGCCGCGATTCGCGAAAAGCGCGAGCCGAAGTCGAGTGTTGCGCAGGTGTTGCCGGCGATGGAGACGCTCGATCGGCTGGAGAAGCGTCTTGGCTGAGATTCCGGTTTGCATGGCGCCAGATCCCCACACGCGGGTTCCGAAGTATCGCGCGCCCGCCGGGGCGTGCGACGCCCATTGCCACATTTTCGGGCCCGGCGCGAAATATCCGTACGCGCCCGATCGCAGCTACACGCCGCCGGACGCGCCGCTCGAGCGATTCGTAGAGCTTCAACAAACGCTCGGCCTGTCGCGGGCCGTGCTCGTCAACGCGAGCTGCCACGGCGTCGACAACACGGTGATCCTCGACGCGATCGCGCAGAGCCGCGGCCGTTACCGTGGAGTCGCGAACGTCGACGAGAGCTTCACGGACAGCGACTTCGAAAAGCTGCATGCCGGCGGCATTCGCGGCATCCGCTTCAATTTCGTGCAGCACTTGGGCGGCACGCCGGACATGGGCGAGTTCCAGCGGCTCGTCGCGCGCGCCGCCGCGTTCGGCTGGCACGTCGTGCTGCACTTCGACGCCAAGGATCTGCTCGAGTTCGACTCGATGCTGCGCAAGCTGCCCGTGCCATTCATCATCGACCACATGGGCCGCGTGCCGACGAAGGACGGGCTTACCCAAGAGCCGTTCAAGATCCTGCTGAACGTCGCGCGCATGGACAATTGCTGGATCAAGATCTGCGGCGCAGAGCGCATCTCGTCGCAGGGCCCGCCGTTCACGGATGCCGTGCCGTTCGCGCAGGCGATCCTCGAGGTCGCGCCGGACCGCGCACTGTGGGGCACGGACTGGCCGCACCCGAACATCAAGAAGCACATGCCGAACGACGGCGATCTCGTCGACTTGATTCCGCTGTTCATGCCCGATGCGGCGCTGCAGCGCCGAGTGCTCGTCGATAACCCGCAGCGGCTGTACGGCTTCACGGGTTAGCGGTTAACATCTGGCGGCGTTCGGCCGCATCTCAGCTAATAAGAAGGAGAACCGAGATGAAGATCCACGCCATGAGCGGTGCTTGCCTTGCAGTGTTTCTGGTGGCAACGGCCAGCGCCCAAGAGACGAATCTCACGCGCAGCGAAGTTGCGGCCATCAAGGCCAAGATCGTCACCGTGCAGCAGGCGATGGGCGGCGATCCGGCTGGCTATCTCAGGGAGTCCGAGGACTTCGATCTGCCGACGGAGTTCAATCGCGCTGAGGGCGGCAAGTATTGGCCGATCACCTCGGGAGTTTCACTGCGTTACGGGGATCGCGGCAGTGCCGAAGCGCAGGCCAACATGGAGAAAGCGGCCACGGAATATCAGACCAAGATGGCTGCCGCCGTGGCGAGTGGCAACGTCGCGGACATCACACGGATGAGCGAGGAGCTCACACGCATGCAGGCCGCCGCGATGGCTCCTGCCGAGCGGAAGGAGCCGATGAACGTCTACGTTCGGCTCAACCAAAATCCGACGGCCGGTATCGATCCCGATGCAGTCGTGCTCGAGCAGCCCGGCGTCATCGCGCTGCGAGACAAAGGGCAGGGCGAGCGAGGCGACGTGACGGTTTACCTCGACCCCGTCGCCCTGAAGGCGACCGAGGAGCTGTCGAAGATCGAGCTCAGGACCGCCAACGACGGCGTCACGAACAAAACCGGCGTGTTCCACGTCGTCATTCAACTGAACGGCACGCTGGCCGATCTCGAGGCCTGGGTGCAGAAGTTCGACTTCGACGCCATGCTCGGCGTCATCGACCCGCAGTAGCAGCCCGGGCGACAATCTAGCGCGCCGCGAAGCCGCTCGCGGGCGAGGCCGTCGAGCCGCCGTCGGCTACGCGGCCTCGAGAATGATGTGGCCGACGCCCGTCGATGACGCGGGCACGTGATAGAAGCGGTAGACCTCGCGCGCGCGCTCGCCGAGCGCGCCGCGCATGATCAGCCACATGACGAGCTCGATCGCCTCGGCGCCGGCGTCACGCAGGTACTCGAGCGGCGGGATGCGCGCGAGCCGCTCGGGGTCGCGCGTGAGGCCGTCGAGGAACGCTTTGTCGAAGGGCGAGTTGATCAGCCCGGCGCGCGGGCCCTGAATCTGGTGCGACATGCCGCCGGTGCCGAAGATCACGACGCGCAAGTCCTCGTGCCAGCTCTCGACGGCCTTCTTGATCGCTTTGCCGAGCTGATAGCAGCGGTTGCCCGTCGGCGCGGGATACTGCACGACGTTCACGGCGAGCGGGATAACGCGAACGGGCCACTCATTCGGCTGGCCATAGAGCAGCGACAACGGCACCGTGAGACCGTGGTCGACCTGCATCTCGTTGACGATCGTCATGTCGAACTCGTCGAGCACCAGCGACTGCACCATATGCGCGGCGAGCTCGGGATATCCCTTGACTACGGGGACGGGCCGCGCGCCCCAGCCTTCGTCGGCGATCGGGAACTCGGCGCCGCAGCCGAGCGCGAACGTCGGAATGATTTTGAAATCGAACGCGTTGACGTGATCGTTGTAGACGACGATCGCAACGTCGGGCGCCGTCTCGGCCATCCATTTTTTTGATGGATCGTAACCCTTGAACAGCGGCGTCCAGTACGGCTCGGCCGTCTTGCCATTGTCCACGGCGGCGCCGAGCGCCGGCGTGTGGGACGTGCCGATGCCGGCGATGATCTTTGCCATCAACCCTTCCTCTCGGACTTCGATCGCCAGCCGTCGGGTGAGCGCCCGCCGCCGAGCATCATCTTCACGTAGTCGCTTTCGGAAACGCCGGCCATCTTCGACGCCATGTGCTGATACGACTTCTTGTCCGTGAACGCGAGCTTGACAATCGCGTACGAAACGCCGCCGAGCTCGAGGAGCATGTTCCAGTCCCGCTTCAGCACCGCCTCGCGCTGCTCTTCGGTCATCGGAAACTTCTGCAGATACTTGCGCTCGTCGGCGAGGAACTCGGCGCGATTCTCCGCTTTCATCAGGGAGTAGAAGAATGCGTTGAGATGATAGCCCTTGCGAGCGCGCTGGGCGTCGAAGACCCACGTGCCGGGGATATCGTCGTACTCGGGAACGTCCTCGAACTCTTCCGGTTTCTTACTCATGTGTTGATGAGACCCGCTCGGCTCCGTTCGTGTCAACTCTTGCGCTCGATCGTGTCGGCCGTTTGGATTCCCTTGTACAACAGCGAGTCGGCCATGCCCTCGGCCAAGCACCACTCGGCGAAGAGTTCGGGTGTCTGCTGAAACACGCCGGGCTGCCAGCGCTCGTCGACGACGTCGGAGTCGAAGTCGTACTCGGCGGCGCCGCCGCAGGGGCTATGGAAATACCAGAAGTAGCACGACGATACCGGGTGGCGGCCGGGGCCGAGCGCGGTGCGCCAGCCGCGGCGCGTCATGTTGAGCCCACCGCCGAACAGCTCGTGAATGCTGCCGAGCTCGAACGCGAGATGGTGAAAGCCGCGTTTCTTGCCGACGTCGAGCAAGAACAGATCATGGTGGTGATTCGAGGCTCCGCCGCGCAGGAAGTACCCGCGGCCCGGATAGCTGTCGCTCGCAATGAAGCCCAGCCGTTCCGTGTAGAAGGGCACGATCTTGTCGACGGCGTCGATCATGAAGACCGTGTGCGTCATCTCGACTGGCGCGGCCGACTTGAAGAACTCGCCGCGGGTGTTGATGCGGTCGGGATGCCCTGGCGTGTTGAACTTGAGCTCCGGCGCCGCGACAGGCGTGCGCTGCGCGACGCGGAACGCGATGCCGAACCCGAGCGGGTCCCGCGCGTGCACGGTCCCGTCGGCGTCGACGTGCACGGGGCGGTCGCGCTCGAGCTCCGCGGCGATCGCCTGCAGGTCCGCCTTCGACTTAACGCCGAAGACTGCTTCGCGTTGCGTCGCGCCGTGCTCGATCGGCTGCGGCAGCTTGGGGTCGTTCGCGTCGCGCAGCACGACCGTCGAGCCGTTCTTGCAGCTGAAGACGGTAGAACCGTCGGCGGCCGTGCTTTCGCTGAGCCCGAAGTCCGTCCAAAAGCGGCGGCATGCCGCGAGGTCCGTGATGCCGAAAGTGACGGAGTCTAAATTGGTGACGTTCATCCTGAGCGGTCCGATCCAAGTTACGAGTCGAGCGAGCTCTCGAGCGCCACGCTCTTGACCAACGCGAACACCTCGTCTCCGGCCGATAGGCCGAGCTCATCGAGGGCATCACGGGTAATTCTCGCACGTAAGTGGTCGCCGTCGACGTCCAACAGCAGCTCCACATTCATGTTGCTGCCATGCTCGATCAGGCGGATCTTGCCCACGAGGACGTTGCGAATGCTGATCTTTTCCGGGCGTACGGTCGCGATGGCCACGTCGCGAGCATGGATGCGGATCGGCCGCGTCGTGCCGACTTGCGCCGCCGCCATCGGCACCCGCAGTTGTTGCGTTCCTACGCGCAACGTTGCGACGCCGTCGTCGTGCGCTGCTACGCGCGCGCGCAGCACGACGCCCGCCTCGAGCCCGCCCGTCAGTGCTCCTAAGTCGGTCCGTTCGAACACTTCGGCGACGCTGCCAAAAGCCGCCACGCGTCCTTCCGTGAGCAAGACGACGTCGTTGGCGAGGCGCGCGACCTCGTCGAGATTGTGCGTGACGTAGAGGATCGGCACGCCGAAGGTCTGAGGAAGCGCCTCGATGTGCGGAAGAATCTCCCGCTTGCGCTTGACGTCGAGAGACGACAGCGGCTCGTCCATGAGCAGGAGCCGGGGGCTCGTCAGCAGCGCGCGAGCGATCGCGACGCGTTGTTGCTCTCCGCCGGAAAGAGACGGTGTGCGGCGCGCGAGGAGCGCAGTCAGGTCGAGCGCCTCGATCGTCTCCTCGAGGCCTATCGACCTCCGCGCGCCCTTCACGCTGCGTCGCGACGCGAACTCGAGATTCTGCGCGACCGTCAGATGCGGAAACAGTCGGCCATCCTGGAACACATAGCCGACGCTGCGCCGGTGAGTCGGCACACGCGACTCGCCGTTCTGCCACGTTTCGCCATCGAACGCGATTGTGCCGCTCGCCTCGCGCTCGAGCCCTGCGATGATGCGAAGCAGCGTCGTCTTGCCCGAGCCGCTCGGGCCGAACAGCGCCGTGATGCCCGATAGGGCGAGATCGAGCTCGACGCGCAAGACGAAGGCGGGCCGCGCGAGCGCTACATGCAGCGACAGCGTGCTCATACAGAGGCGCTAGACGCGCACGAACGGCATGCGCCGATTCAGCGTGTAGACCGAGAGGAGCACGATGAACGAGAACGCCAGAAGTCCCGCCGACAGCACGTGCGCTTGCGCGTAGTCGAGCGTCTCGACGTGCTCGTAGATCGCGATCGAGATGACTTTCGTGCTGCCTGGGATGTTGCCGCCGACCATGAGCACGACGCCGAACTCGCCGAGCGTGTGTGCAAAAGTCAGCACGGCGGCAGTCACGTAGCCGCGGAGCGCCATCGGCGCCGCGACGTTGAGAAACGCGTCGAACGGCCCGGCGCCCAGCGTCGCTGCAGCCTCGAGCGGAGTTCCGCCGACGGCCTCGAACGCGCCTTGCAGCGGTTGGACGGCGAACGGAAACGAGTACAGGACCGACGCGATGACGAGGCCAGCGAACGAGAACGTCAGCGTCGTGTCCGTGACCTCGAGCCACGCGCTTCCGAGAAAGCCGGCCGGTCCGAACAGTATCAACAGATAGAAGCCGAGCACCGTCGGGGGCAGCACCAACGGCATTGCAACGACGGCCTCGATAGCCGTGCGCAACTTGCTCCGCGTGAACGCGAGCCACCATGCGAGCGGCGTTGCTATGAGGAGCAACACCAAGACCGTCACGGTCGCGAGCTGCAGACTGAGCCAAACAGGTCCGAGCTCGAGCTCCGGCATCTCAGTCGTCCCGATGTGGCGGCCCATGTAGCCACGCGCTGCGCCGCATTGTCAACCGAGGAGCCGCGCTGGTTGAGGGCGCGGCTGGCGTCGGTCGCGAGTGACGCTCGGCTACGGCCGGCAGGATGTCGGCAGGTATTGGTCCGGAATGGTCGGTGGAATGTATACGGCAGGGTTGAGGTCTCCCGCCGTGCCGATGGGGTCCAAGTCACCGCCGCCACCGGTCGGTATCGCCGCCGTGCCGCAGCGCCATACGACGCTCAAGTCGGCCGTCTCGTAGGGCGTGATCGTCAAGGTCAACTCGTGAATCAGTTCGTTGGCGTCGTGACCGAAAGTCAGGACCAGCACACCGTTATCGACCGCCACCGATTCGACATACTTACCGTGCGTGTCGGACGCGTTGGCCGTCATACCTGCGTCGAGCCGGTTCGCCGGGGCAGCGCCGCTATTGATGAAGGCTTCGGCGATCGTCGCTTTGCCGCTCGCCGCCATGTAAAGGCCCTCGGCTACCTGCGCGCGTATCGTGTAGGTCTGATAGGCCGGGATCGCAATGGCCGCGAGAATGCCAATGATCGCGACGACGATCATGAGCTCGATCAGTGTGAACCCGGCGTGTTGCTTCGTTGGTTGGTTCATTGGATGCGGTTTACGGTTGCGCGCCCGTCGCGCTGCGAATCATGTAAGGAGTACATAGCAAGCCGCATGCCAGGCCACGGCGCGAAGCCATTCGGCCGCTCCTGGGCCGCGTTATGTTCATTCGAGGTGACGGTGTTCGTCAGATAAAGACGCTGTGCTCGCTTATGTCGCGACGTCACATCAGGCGCGATCGCCTGGGCGGCCGATCATCGACAAGAACTCCGCCCGCGTGCGCGGATCGGAGCGAAAGTGCCCCAGCAGCTGGCTCGTGATCATCGACACGCCGTACTTGCGTACGCCGCGCGTCGTCATGCATTGATGGACACCTTCTATTACGACTCCAACACCGCGCGGTTTCAGCACGTCCTGAATGCAGTGCGCGATCTGGGCCGTCAGGGATTCCTGCACCTGCAGCCGTCGCGCGAACGTCTCGACGACGCGTGCCAGCTTGCTGATGCCGACGACCTTGCGATCCGGAAGGTAACCGATGTGCACCTTGCCGATGATCGGGGCCATGTGGTGCTCGCAATGCGACTCGAAGCTGATGTCGCGCAGCACGATCATCTCGTCGTAGCCGTCGACCTCGCGGAACGTGCGCCGCAGGAACTCGATGGGATCATCGTTATAGCCGCTGAACCAGTCTTCGTAGGCGCGGACGACGCGGCCCGGCGTGCCAGTGAGCCCTTCGCGATCGGGATCGTCCCCGATCCATTGCAGCAGCGTGCGTACGGCCGCCTCGGCTTCGGCGCGAGCGGGCTTGATCGTGCTGGCTTTGGCAGTGCTTCGTTTGCGGCGGGTCACTACGTTCGTCTCGTTTGCGGCAGTCTAAGTGCGCGTCCTAGGTGGTGCAACCGAGGGATCGCGCTGGCATATTGCCGCAACGTTCGTCGAGAGCACGCATGGGAGCCCGTCATCTTCTTCAGTCGTTCGATGCTTGGCGCGCGGCCAAAGAGCCGCTCGTGCTTGCGACCGTCTACGAGACTGCCGGCTCGACCTACAGCAAGGCGGGTCAGCGAATATTACTCGCTGCGAACGGCGAGTATCGCGGCCTCGTCAGCGGCGGCTGCCTCGAAGGCGATCTTGCGGAGCGCGCGCGAGCCGTCATCGCGGCCGCAGACGCGGCTGCGGTCACGTACGATCTGCGCGATTCAGCCGACGATCTCTGGGGTCTCGGTGTCGGCTGCAACGGCCTGCTGCGAGTGTTCCTGCAACCGCTGCTGACGGAGAACGATTATCAGCCGTTCGATGCGATCGCGGAGCGCCTCGCCGGCACGCAGCTCGCCGGAGTAGCGACGGTCATCGAGAGTAACCGGGCCGACCTTAGCGTCGGCGCGACGGTCGTCGCAGACGAATCCGGCGAGCAAGTGTTCGGCGCGGATGCCGGCGGCGCTGCTGTGCTGCTCGCGGCCGGCCGCGCAGCGCTGCAAAGCACTACGGCCCGGCTCGCGACCGAGCATGGCTGCCGCATCCTCTACGCACCGCTGCACCCGATCCCGAAATTGCTCGTGCTGGGCGGCGGACTCGATGCGATCCCGCTCGTGGGCATGGCGGCCGAGCTCGGCTGGTTCGTCACCGTCGCCGATCATCGGCCGGCCTATCTCGCGCGCGGCGGCTTCGAGCGCGCGGAGCGCGCGGTGCTCGTCGAGCCGGGGAAGCTCGCGGCAGCGCTGCCGCTGCGCGGCTTCGATGCGATCGTCGTGATGAGCCACCATCTTGCGACCGACCGCAAATATCTCGCAGAGCTCGCCGGCGTCGCCACGCGTTATCTCGGCGTGCTCGGGCCGCGCGCCCGCCGCGATCGGTTGCTCGCGGAGCTCGCCGACTCGGCTCCGCAGCTCGGCGAACGCCTCAAGGGTCCCGTGGGCCTCGACATCCGCGCCGATTCGCCGGAGTCGATCGCACTCTCGGTCCTCGCCGAGCTTCAATCCGAGCTCAGCACGCGCTAGTAGGTCGTGCCGCGGCGGGCGTCGTCGTACATTTTGATGAAGAAGGAGCGCAGGGCCGGCTCTGCTTCGGCGGCCGTCATGAGCCGCTGCTGCACGACGAGCTTAGCCATGTCCTTGATGGAGCGGCGCCCATCGATTATCGACATCAAGAACGCGTGGATCCGCGTCGCGGTTGCCTGGCTTCGGAACGCGCCGTCGAGAGGGACGGGCTCGTTGCCGCGCACGAGCCACTCCGGCAGCGCGTGATAGCGCGGCACCTTCTTGACGTCGCGACTCTTGCGCGCCCGCCAGCTCACGATGCGCTCCCGCCGAGCGTGGCGACTCCCCGGCGAGCTCAAGTACGGGATCTCGCGCTCCTCGATCGTTACGTCTCCGAAGCCGTTTTGTTCCAACGCCGCGCGGCACTCGTCGAGCCCGTAGCGCGCAGCCGGGTCCGAATGGTGAAAGCTCAGTGAACCGAAGTTCAGCCAGCGGCCCCCGTCGCCAAGCAGGGAGTTGACGCGCGCGCAGAGCACCTCGAAGTGCTCGGGAAGGATGTCGACGAGCCACGGTGTGACGACCGTATCGAAAGCGCCGCGCCGGAACGGCGGCCGATGCGCGTCGCCTAGCACGAAGACGAGACCGCTTCGTGCCGGTGCGGGCGCCGAGAGCGTTCGCAACACTGCAGCGTCACCGCGAGGCGCGATCGGGAACTCGTATAGATCGATCTTCCGGCCGCGCGCGACGGTGTCCGCGACGATCGCAAGCAGCGGGTTGAAATCGAGCGCTACCGTGACGGCCGCAGTCGTTCGTTGGTGCAGATCGTACGCGAGGCGGCCGGCTCCGGCTCCGAGCACGACTGCGCGCTGCGGCGGCGCATCGCGCAGCGCCGCGGCAAGCGTGTCGAACGACGCGTCGTTCTCGGCCTCGCCCCAGCACCAGTCTCGATGGATGTTCGGATAGTAAGTGGTCAGACCCTGATCGGGCGGCAGGCGCGTACGCAGCGCGAGATACGTTTCGTAGCTCGCCGCGCGTTGCTCGAGGTCGAGCGGTGCGAGCAAGGTACGCAAGCGCGCCTCATGGTCGCGCGTCGCGCGCTCGAAGGCGTCGAGGCGGGTGCGCGTGGCTGGCAGCAGCGATTCGCTCTCGAGCGCCGCAGCGCACTGTTGCCGTTCTTGCTCGAGCTTCTGCAGAGAGAAATGCAGTCGGCTGCGCCATTCGTCGAGCGCCGCGTTCGGCTCCGCAAAAAGCCATGGAATGCCGGAGACGTACGGAAAGTCGACCTCGCAGCCTGCGCAGCTCCACGCATGGCTCGAGCCCGTCAACGGCGCATCGCAGCGCGGACAGGCGAGGAGCTCGCTGAGCGCGTCGGCAGTCGTCTTTGCGGTCGGTTCGTCGCTCAAGGTCGTGATCGTGGCTGGGATTCGGAGGGTGTTCCCGTGCACTGCTCACGTTATGTGAAAGCAACCGGCGAAAAAAGAACAACGGTTACCCGGCCGTCCTTGGCCGAGTAACCGTTGGAGAAAACACTCAGAGGAACCGTCTAGAAAACTCCGTGTTGCGCCCGTTGGATCGTTGCGTTGGGCGTCGTCAGATCGGCGCGAACGCGACGTACCGGTCGAGGAGCGTGGGGTCCCCGAGGCCGTGGTTCGGGAACACGTTCGCGAACTGGCCTAGCTCGTTGTTCAGCGCCATGTAGTTCAGGAGCAGCATTTGGACGAGCAGATTCACGTTGTTGGCACCCGGCGTGCCGGCGCGCGCGACGTTACCGTCCGCCGAGAAGTAGCCGAGCTGCTGGTGTTGCGCGGCCGTCATGCCTTGGGTCGTGAGCAGCTGCGGGCGGGCACCTCGCGCCGGCGGGTTGTAGACGAGGAAGAACGGTGCCGCCGTGTCCTGGTTGTCGCTGACCCACTCGCCCTTGTCGCGGCCTGCTTCTGTGGTGTCGATGACGCCGTTGCTCGAAAGCGACCCGTCGCTGAACACATAGAGCATCACGGGCTTCTGCATGCGCATGGCGTATGCGAGAACCGCGCCCATGCAGCGTCCCGCGCGGAAGTCCTTCGTCTCTCCTTCCTGGCGCATGCCGCCGTGGTAGTCGTAGCCACCCATCGTGATGCAGCCGGCGCCGGCGTAGCCGTCGATGACCATCTTCATGACCGAGGCTGTCTTGCGGAACTCGTTGCCATCGGTGCCCGTAGTGAATTCTGAGTCCGTGAAAATTCCCGTCGTGCCGACGATGTTCGGATCCGTGGCCGGGTTCAACACGACGTTGCCGAATTTCTCCTTGGTGTAGGCGGCGTCGAGATAGCCGCACTTCACGAGCTCCTCGACGACCTGATCGCGCGTGATCGGGCTCCTAACCGGGTCGGGAAAGTTCAAACCCGTCGAGACGTTGAAGTCCATCTTTCGCTTGCTGAGCCGATAGATCGCCTCCATTACGGCGACCTCGTCTTCGTGCGCAAGCCGCTTCGGCCGGTCGCTCGTGCCGACGAGGCCCGTCACGTCGCTCGGCCGGTCGACCTTCGTCGGCCGGAACTCGGCGTTGATCATCATCGCCGGCGCCATCGAGTTGCCGCCGGAGTCCGAGTTCTGCGAGCCGATCAAGGTGAGGATCGAGCCCTCGGCGCCGGCGCGCTGGATGCCGTACAGCGGGTTGTGCGGATTGTTGCTCGTGTCGTTCTCGGAGCGCGCCGGGATCACCGCGCCATTGGTCCCCGCAGCAATTGCGGCAGCGTCTCCCTTGAAGCTCGCATACATGCCGCGGAGGAACGCGCTGTCGCTGTGGAAGACGAGCCCGAGGCTCCTGTCAGTATGGTCGCCGAAGCTCGTGCCGGTTTCGCTCGCGGCTGCTTCCACGACGCCGGGGACCTGATCGCCCGGCAGGCCGAGCTTGCTGTAGCCGGCCGTCGAAAGCGTGTCGAGCTGGCCGTTCTGCTTGCCGACGAGCACGTTCGAGCCCGCGAGGTTCGCGCCGCCCGCAAGATCGAAGCAGATGAAGGGAATTTTGGTGCCGGTGCGATCGACGCCACAGCCGAGCGCCTGCGCGTCCACCCGCAAGTCGCTCGCCAGCTGCGCGAAAGCCGCACGCGGATCCGCAAACAGGCTGAACAATCCGGTGGACAGCACCGTCGCGCCGCCGGTCAGAAAGCCTTGGCCGATGAGCTCCCGTCGCGTCATCGGACGGCGATGATTGTCGTGCCGTTGCGGCGCCTCGGGGTGGCGGAGCTTGCGTTTCACTCTGATGAGCATGGTCGTGTACCTCGGATTCGAAGAGCCTGCTGCGCGAGCCAATCACTGGACCAGCATTGCGGCGCTGCCCACCACGGCCGCGCAGATGCCCTTGGCGATGTTGCGCGTGCGCGCCGCATCGTTGGTCGCGCCCGGAATGTTCAGTAGGCCAGGGCGCGCCACCGTATCGGTCGGATGACCGTTGACTAATTGGCTGAGCTCCGTGCGAGCGAAACCGTGGTCGGGCTGATGCCCCAGCGGGATCGTGCCAAGCACGCGATTCAACAGCGGATCGAACAGCGCATCTTCGTTGGCGAACGCTGCGGCGGGCGTTGCGTTGAAGTCGAAGCCCGGGAACCGTTGGGCCGCGAGGGTCGGATTCGCGACCATCTGGTTGACCATGGCGTGGCAGTACTCGATCGCGAGCTGCGTGATCGCGGCCTGATGCGACCCCACGTAGGCCTCGAGCGTCGGGATGGCCGGCAGCGATTGCCGCACTTCGTTCATCGTGTCGCGAACGCCTTGGTCGCTTTGGCTGACGCCCGTGATCTCGGCCATCGAGGCGCTGATCGCGTCGAACGTGCGCACGCCGATAACGGACGCCTCCGGCAAATTCTGCGGCGCCGGCGCGGGCGGGACCGGCGGCGGCGGACGCGCGAAGCTCCTCGCACCCAGCCGATCGAACGTCAGGAAGAACTCGTCCTCCTCCGGCCCTTTCTCGAGCGGCAGGACGGTGCCGAGGTTCAGCAGCGTCTGGCCCGTCTCGGGCGAATACGACGCGCTCGTGATCCTGGTGTCGAGGTACGAGAACCCCTGGCCCACGCGCGCTTCGGCGCCGTTCAAGCCGACTCGCAAGCCGCGGACGTCCAGGCCGTCCGGCGCCGCGGTGCCGTCCAAGCTGATGAAGAACGGCTTGTTGAACAGGTAGCCGTAGCTGTCGAACTGCGCGGCTTCGATCACGATGAAGCTGTCGTTGATGTTCGTGAGGTGCTCGACGCCGAACATCAGGAAGAATTTTTGGCCGACGCCGGCGTCGAAGTTCTGACGGATCTGCGCCTCCGTCAAGGCACGGTTGTGGACCGCCGCGAGACGGATCACGCCGTTCCACATGCGGTTGTTCGACACCTCGTTGCCGAGCACGAAGGCGTACGACGTATCCCAGCTCGTGATCGTTTCGCTCGTCGCCGGGTCGATCTGTGCGACCAGCTTGCCGTTGACGTAGATTTTGCGGCCCATGACGGGGTGGAATGTCGCGACGACGTGCTGCAGCGTCGCTTGCAGGACCTCGTCCGCGTCCGGCGTCGACAGTTGCGGGTCGCCGTTCGCGTTGCTCAGATTCGTACGATTGAAGAAATCGTAGTTGTACATCGTCTGGCCGAGGTTGAAGTTGCGGTTCGTCAAGCTCGCCGAGTAGCTGACGATGCGCATGTCCTCTTGCACGACGTTGCCCGGGGCGACCCACGCTTCGATCGAGTATTCGCCGGTCGACAGAATGAGGTTCTTGAGCTTCGCGCTCGAGCCCGTCGAGGCCTGCGCTTTTCCGCCGGCGAAGTTCAAGCCCCAGCCGCCGAACCACTGCACGTTACCGGACAGGGTCAGGTCCATCGCCGGTTCGACGCCGCTCGTGTCGTACGCGACCGAGCAAACGCCCGTGATCGACGTGCCGCAGTCTTGGCCCGTCTTGAATTCGTACATCGCGATGACGTTCGCCTCGTAGCGGTTGCCGCCCGAGGCGATCGTGCCCTCGTAGAGCGTCGTGGCCATGCTCGTGATCAAGCTGGGATCGACGGACGTCGGAATGACCCCATTGCTGAAGTTCTGAATCTGCGTCTGCATCGCGTTCGCGTCGTTCGTGCAGCTCGAGGTCCAGCAATTGTGCGATTCGTTGCGCAGACGCAGCACGAAGCGCGAGGTCGACGGGTCGTCGAGATTCATCTTCGACTTCGCCGCCTCGTAAGCGATCGCGAGGGCGTCGGAGTCGTCCGGCGGCAGCGCGTTTTCGGCGAAGAACGGCTGCTGCTTCAGCGCCGTGTCGGAGGCGTGACACTCGTCGCAGTGCTGCGTGAGCAGGGGGTACACGGTCGACGAGAACAACGCGCCTTGGTCGGCCGGGAAGTTCTTGCTCTGGCCCGGGTTGCGGAGCACCGGCGGCTCGAGCTCGATCTTGCGCGCGGCAGTCGACGACGTGCCGCCGGCCCAGTTGGTGATCCACGTCGTCAGGATCTCGCCGCACGCGGCGTTGCTCGCGAGCCAGCAGTTGTGGCCGCCGCCGACCTTGCCGACCATCGTCGAATCGGGCGGCGAAGACAGCGTAACGACGCCGTTGGCGGCGGAGTAAGCGAGGTTGATGTCGTCGCGGCGCGCGAACATCGGCGCTTGACCGCCCGTGTCGCTATGGCACGTGCCGCAACGGTTGTTTGCCTGGACGTTGTCCCAGAGGTTGATCTTGAACTGCTGCACGTCCGCCGTGGAAGCGGGCGGGCCGTTGTAGTTCGACGTCGGGCCGGTGCCCGGCAATCCCGGGTTCTGCTCGACGTCGGCACCGCTCCCGCCGCTGCATGCGGAGAGCAGGGTGGCGGCCAGCGCAACGCCGGCGCCGGCGAGCCGCGTGCGGAGCGATCCGCCGCGCCGCGTGGTTACCACGTCGGGCGACTCGACTAAAATTATGCTTGCGTGCTGCATCGTCGTCACTCCTGGCGCCTGGGCTAGTTGCCCATGCAATACCCTGCGCTCTCGGCGAACACCTGCTTCAGGTTGTAATTGCCCCGAAACGTGTTCGTCATGTTGCCGATCTGAGTTCGATCGGCAGCGTCAACCGGATCGCGCAGGCAGACGGCTTTGAAGACCTTCTTGACTTGGCATTGCGCGAACGCATCCGTCGCGGCGAGTTCCTGACCGAGCGAACTCGCGCCGATCCCTTGACCGGGCAGCGTCGAGCTCCAGCCGATCAGCGCGTTCTGGCCCTGCCGCCAGTGGTTGTGCCACGAATTGTCGGGCGTCACAAAACCCTCGGCGAAGGTCGTGTCGTTGTTGAAGTACTTCGGATGGACCTCGGTCGCGTCGTAGACCATCCGGCCAAGCGTCTCGTCGAAATCGTAATACGCGAACGCTTGAGCCAGCGGATCCATGCCGGCGTGGCAGCCGATGCAGTTGTTCATGAACACACGGCTATCGCCGCCCGGGCTGCGCGACACGTCTTGCCGAATTCGATCCGGGGCAATCGACGTGTCGAGGACCTGCTCCATGTCCATGCACATGTGATTCATCATCGTGAAGCGGAACATCGCCCGGTTCGTGCCGGCGATGAAGAACGCTTCGGCTGCGGCGCGCGTCGTCATGACTCCGGCCGTCGCTTCCGGGAGGGTGCCGTAAATCGCGTTCTGCGTCGTCGGCACGAGCTGGCTTTGATGGAAGATCGGATCACGCATGCGTTCCTCGAGGGCCTCGAAGTGCGCATTGCTCGATGCCGAGGGTAGCGGCGTCACGTCCGCCGGCCCGGTGTAGAGCAGATTCGTAGTCAGGATCTGATTGAACGGTACGTCGTCACGAACCATGCCCATGACGAGCGTGATGTAGTCATTGAGCGGTACGAACGGGCTCTGATCGCGGTTCGTCCATGGAGCCGCGAAATTCTTTAGCGTCACGGCATAGAAGTTCGGGTTGTTCATTGCGATGGTTGCTGCTCCGCCTGGCAGTCCCGCCGTAACCATCGCATCGATCGCCGCGTCGTCGGCCGGCACGCCGGCGAGCCGGTCATGAATACGAGCGGCTTGCTCGCGTGGTCCTGCCAGCACAACCGACGCGCCGCAGAGCAGCAGCGCGAGCACGACGAAAATCCGCCACAGCAACCTGTGACTGCCGAGGGGCGCGAACGGTGCAACATGCATCCGGTTAGTCATCGCAATCGTCCCGTTGAGTGAAGCCAGAGTTGCGAAGTCGGGGCGCATAAAAACACAAAAAAAATCACGCCGTAATGTGGGAAATCACAGACGTCTCTCGTTAGCGACGGTTCGGACAGAGCGTAGTGCGCGTGTAAGCTCCTCGCGGTGATCGGCGGCACTGTTCGCATGAGCTCGAATGCGAACTGGTGCGATTAGGTGAACTCTCGTGCGACAGCGCGCGAGTGAAGTGCGAGGACTTGGGAGTCGGTCACACTTCTTTTCGCGGGAGGTGATCCGGGCGAGTTCTGTGATCACGTTAACGGAAGGCGTACAGGTCGATGCCCATGATTACCGGGCTTCGACATTACGTCGCATCGCGACGCGAGCAGTCGCGAAATTATGCAAGCCGCCGATGAGCGAAGGATTGCTCGTTAGCGCTGCATTCGGAGTTTTGCCGTTGACGCATCGACAGACCGCGGATCGACCCTCGACAGCACCAGCCAATGGAGAGGGACTTCCATGAGCTACGACATACGGAACGTTTTGCAAGCCTGTCTGCGGCACGGTCGTTCGTTCACGCTCGCGTTGACGGCCGTGGCCATCGCCGCATGCAGCGGAGACGGCGACGGCAGCGTCGGCATCGGCACCGGCCAGGATCCCGATCCCGTAGCTCCCGACTTCCCAATCGCGTACACGAAGGGGCCGATCAACGACGAGGACGACGAGCTCCAGGTCAATACCGACTTGCGCGACATCCTGCGCTTCGCCGTCGGCACGGATCTCTACGTTCGCGATCGCGCTTCGCCGACGGCTCCGGAACGCAACGTCACGCGGCGTTTCACGGAAAGCACGGGCGACGTCTCGGGCGTCGAGATTTCGAGCGACGGGCGCAAGGTGCTGTTCGCGATGCGCGGCCCCGTCGACGAGGGCCTCGCGCTCGACGACGAGGACCAGCCCAAGTGGAACATCTGGGAATACGAGATCGCGACGGATACCTTGCGGCGGCTCATCGTCAACGACCTCACGGCCCAGCAAGGCCATGACCTCTCACCGCACTATCTGCCCGACGGCCGCATCATTTTCGTCTCCACGCGCCAGCAAACGGCGAAGGCGATCTTGATCAACGATGGCAAGCCGCAATACGACGCGCGCGACGAGGACCGCGACGAGCCCGCGTTCGTGCTACACGTGATGCGCGACGACGGCCGCGACGATTTCAAGCAGGTGTCGTTCAATCAGAGCAGCGACTACGAACCGACGGTGCTCGCTAACGGCAAAGTGCTGTTCAGCCGCTGGGACCACGCCGGCAACGTCAACGGCATTCATCTATATCAGATGAATCCCGACGGAACCGAGCTCGAGCTCTTGTACGGCGGCGAGAGCCATCTGACGGGCACCAACAACGGCGCCGTGCAATTCGTCAGCGCGCGCGAGATGCTCGACGGCCGCATCATGGCCATCCTGCGCCCGTTCGATCATCCCGAGCTCGGCGGCGCGATCACGATCATCGACACGCAGACGTACGTCGAGAACGCGCAACCTGTTGCGAGCTCGCCCGGCATGCCGGGGCCCGCGCAAACGGCTGCGACACCGACGCAGGTGCGCACGGACCTCGTGCCATCGCCGGGCGGCCGGTTCAGCTCGGCGTTCCCGTTGTGGGACGGCACGGGCCGTGTGCTGACGACTTGGTCGATCTGCCGGCTCGAGGAGCCCGATCCAGCCAATCCGACGGCCGTCATTTATAGGCCATGCACGCCGGAACGCCTCGCTGCGACGAACCCGGCACCCGTCGTCGCCCCGCCTCTCTACGGCGTGTGGATGTACGACCCGACGACGCAGACGCAGCAACCGATCGTGATCGGCGAAGAGGGCGTGATCGTTTCGGACATCGTGGCTGCACAACCGCGCCGCACGCCGGCCTCGATCCCCGACAAGATGCCTGGCGTCGATTTCGAGGCCGAGCTCGCCAACGCGGGAGCGGGCATCATCAACATCCGTAGCGTCTACGACCTCGACGGCGTGGCGAGTGTCGACATCGCGGCCATGGCGAATCCCGTGATGACGTCGCCGGCGAACCGTCCGGCACGGTTCCTGCGCATCGAGAAGGCGGTTGCCATTCCCGATGAGGACACCGTAGACCTCGAGAACACGGCCTTCGGTCCGAACATTCAGCAAGGCATGCGCGAAATCATCGGCTATGTGCCGATCGAGCCGGACGGGTCCGTGCGCGTCAAGGTGCCGGCGAATGTGGCGCTGGCGTTGAGCGTGCTCGACGCCAACGGCCGCCGCACGTCGGCGCGCCATCAGAATTGGATTCAGGTCGTGCCCGGCCAAGAACTCACCTGCAATGGCTGTCACGTGCCGGCGAGCAACCTCTCGCACGGCCGTAGCACGGCGTTCAACGCTGCTTATGCCGGTGCTGCGAGCACGGGCGTTGCATTCGCGGGCAGCGTCAGCACGTTCTCGCCGAATGCCGGCGACACGATGGCGGAGACGCGCACGCGCGCGATGTGCGGGAGCACGACGGATTGTGCGGCTCTCGAGCCCACTGTCGACGTCATTTACCGAGACGTGTGGACGGAGACGGCCGCGCTGCGGGGCGCGGACATCGATTATCTGTACACCGGTTTGCCGCCGCCGGCGACGGCGCCGGCGAGCGTGAATTGCATGGGCGATTGGACGCCGGCCTGCCGCGTCATCATGAACTACGAGACGCACATCCATCCGCTGTGGAACGCGCCGCGCCCCGTGCGCGACGGCATGGGCAATCTGATCGGCAGCAACTCCTGCGCGCAGTCGGGTTGCCACTCGCCCGTAGGCGCGGCGAACGCGCCGATGGTTCCGGCTGGGCAGCTCGACCTCACCGACGGTCCGTCGGAAGACGAAGCGGACCAGTTCAAGTCCTACCGCGAGCTACTGTTCGCCGACAATCGCCAGATCGTGAACGGAGGCGCGCTGCAGGACGAGCTGCGGCAGGCTACCGATGAGATGGGCAACCCGATTCTCGAGGTGATCCCGACGGGTCCTTACATGAGCGCCGCCGGAGCGAACTTCGGGCAGTCGCCGCGATTCTTCGACTGCTTCGAAGGCCAGAACGGTGTGTGCGCGACGACACCGCACACGGGCAAGCTGTCGCTCCACGAGCTGCGACTCATTGCCGAATGGCTCGACATCGGCGCGCAGTACTACAACAACCCATTCGACGTGCCGGTGATGTAGATGCGGTGGGTTGTGCTCGTTCTGTCGCTGAGCCAGCTCGCGATCGCAGGGAATGCGGCAGCAGCAGAACGGCCACTCCGAGAGGTGACGATCGCCGATCCGTTCATCGAGCTGCATACGGGCCCGGGAAGCGGTTACCCCGTCTTCTTCGTCGCCGAGCGTGGCGAGGAGATTGCGCTGGTCAGGCGGCGCACGGAGTGGTTCAAGGTTCGCGTCGCGCGCGGTCAGGAAGGCTGGGTCCACTTCGAGCAGCTCGCGACGACGCTGAATCCCGACGGCCAGCCGTTCGACCTGCCGGCGCTCGGCTTCAGCGACTACACGGCGCGGCGCTGGGAAGTCGGGGCGCTCTACGGCGACTTCGGCGGCGCGAACGTCATCGGTGCATATGGCTCGCGCAGCTTCACGCCGAACCTGTCCGGTGAGCTCTGGGTGTCGCAAGCGCTGGGCCGTTTCTCGGACAGCACGTTGGTGACGCTCAACCTCGTCCATCTCATGTATCCGGACTGGCGCGCGTCGCCGTATTTCACGCTCGGCGGCGGCGTCATCAAGACGGAACCGAAGGCCACGCTAGTCGCGACGACGGATCGAACCGATTCGACCGCGCACGCCGGTGCCGGCGTACGGATGTATCTGACTCGCAGATTCGTGTTCCGCGCGGAGTACAAAACCCACGTCGTGTTCACGAGCCGCGACGACAACGAGGAAGTACAGGAATGGAAAGCAGGGTTCTCGTTCTTTTTCTAACCCTGACGCTAGGCGTCGGGAGTTTGACCGGCTGCGGCCGCGATCGGCTCGTTCGAGCCGACGACACGGCCCAGCCGCCTGTCATCGAGCCGGATGTCGAGCGCCGCGAGATCGAGCCGCCGCGCATCGACACCGAGGACTTCGAGGTCGGCATTCTGGCCGGCCAGATCAGCGTCGAGGACTTCGGTGTCAACACCGTTTCGGGCGCGCGCTTCGCGTATCACGTGACGGAAGGGTTCTTCGTCGAGCTCGCCGCGGGTCAGGCCGATACGGAGCTCACGAGCTTCGAGCGATTGAGCGGCGCTGCGCAGTTGCTCACAGACTCCGAGCGCGAGTATTCCTACTATAACGTGTCGCTGGGATACAACATTTTTCCCGGCGAGCACTTCATCGGCAAGAACCGCGCGATGAACACGCAGACGTATGTCATCGGCGGTGTCGGCAAGACGACGTTCGCCGGAGACGATCGGTTCACGATCAACTTCGGCATCGGGATGCGGTTGATGCCGCTCGACTGGCTCGCCATACACGGCGACATTCGCGATCACGTGTTCGACATCGACTTGTTGGGGCAGGAGAAGACGTCGCATAACCTCGAAGCCACGCTCGGCGTCACGTTCTTCTTCTAGGCCTTCTTCTAGACAGACCGCGGAGGTAGACCATGTTGCGCGCGTTCTCGGTTCTTGCATTGACCACGCTCGTTGCATCGCTGGCATGGGCCGCGACCGTGTCGGGTCCGGCTCCGGGCTTTTCGCTGCAGTCGCGCGACGGCGCGCAAGTGTCCCTCGCCTCGCAGAAAGGCAACGTCGTGATGGTCAATTTCTGGGCCACGTGGTGCGTGCCGTGCCGGCAGGAGATGCCGCACTTGCAGGCGCTCTACGAGCGCTATCAAAGCTTGGGCTTCGAGCTGCTCGCCGTGAACGTCGAGGGCAACCCCGACGGCGCACGCAAGTGGCTCGAGGAAACGCCTGTGACGTTCCCCGTGCTGTTCGATCCGAAGAACGAGGTCAGCAAGCTCTACAAGGTCGTCGCCATGCCGAGCACGGTCCTGATCGGGCGCGACGGCACGATGCGGTTCATTCATCACGGCTACAAGCCGGGGTACGAGAACGAGTACCAGACTCAGGTTCGGGCGCTGCTGCGGGAGAAATAGATGACAGCCACGAGATCCTTGCCGCGTAGGCGTGCGCTCGTGCTCGCCGTCGCCGCGGTTGCCGTGAGCGGCTGCAGCGTCGAGCCGTGGGTCAAGCCCTACGAGCGCGACCACCTCGCCGATCCGATCATGTCGTTCGACCGCGACCCGGTCTCGAGCTCGTATACGGGGCACGTCTATGAGGCGCGCGAGGGCGCGCGCGGCGCGACGGGCGGCGCCGGCGGCGGTTGCGGCTGCAACTGAACGCACGCGTGAAGCGCAGTCTCCTCATCGCATTGCTCTCGCTGGCCGCCGTGCGCGCGGGCCATGCCGGAGTGCTGCCCGAAGATCGTGCCGACGTCCTGCTGCACTCGTACGATGGCGGCGGCGTTACGATTCAAGGTCCCTCGCTGCTCGTGCGCAAGCAGTTCGCGCAGAAATTCTCCGTGTCGGCGAATCACTACGTCGACAAGGTCAACAGCGCGTCGATCGACGTCGTGACGACCGCGAGCCCCTACGAGGAAGAGCGCACGCAGCAGTCGGTCGGCCTCGATTACTTGCACGACCGCTGGATGATGAACATCGGGTTCGTGAACAGCGAGGAGAACGACTACTCGGCCGAGACGTTCAGCTTCGGCATCAGCCAAGACATCTTCGGCGACCTCACGACCGTATCGCTCGGGTATTCGCTCGGTAACGACACGGTCGGCCGGCGCGGCGACGCAACCTTTTCAGAAGAGACGGAGCGCCAACACTATCGGCTCGGCGTGTCGCAGATCCTCACGAAAAATCTGATGCTCGGCTTCTCGTTCGAGACGATCACGGACGAAGGCTTCCTCAACAATCCGTATCGCCAAGTCCGCTATCTCGATGCTACGACGCCGCAAGGCTACAGCTACGAGCGCGAGATATATCCGCGCACGCGCTCGAGCGATGCTGGCGCGCTGCGGCTTCGCTACTACTTGCCGTATCGCGCCGCGTTGCACGCCGAGTACCGGCAATACGGTGATACCTGGGCCATCGAGGCGTCGACGTTCGAGCTCGGCTACACGCATCCGATCGAGCTCGGGTGGACGTTCGAGGGCAGGTTCCGCAGTTATTCGCAGAACAAGGCGGACTTCTACAGCGATCTGTTCCCGCGCTCGCAATACCAGAACTTTATGGCGCGCGACAAAGAGCTCAGCACCTTCACGAGCCAGACGATCCGCCTGGGCGCGAGCTACGACATCGTTCGCGGCGGCTGGAAGTTCGTCGAGCGCGGCACGGTCAACGTGATTCTCGACCACATGCTGTTCGACTACGAAGACTTCCGTGACCTGCGCGTCACGGGCGTACCGCCGGGATCCGAGCCGTTCTACAGCTTCGACGCCAACGTCCTGCAGGTCTTCGTCTCGTTCTGGTTCTGATCTCGATCCGGTGAATGCGCTGCGCGATCGGCGCGGGCGTACCGTTTACCAGCGAAACAACGGTGCGACCGTGCCGGCAGGATACGAGCCCTGCTTCGCAGGAAGCTCGATGAAGCCGGCGGTGCCAGCAAGCGTCACGAAATCGCCCGACGTATTCGTTCGGCGCGGCTCGGCAAGAAGCGTCCCGCGCGCCGACGACGATAGCGTGACGGGCGTGAACAGCGTGAGCGTCGGCGACGCTTCGATCGCGGCTGTGGTCTCGACGAGCTCGGGCGGCGCGGGCGCGAGACCGGAGGCGTGCCGCAATGCAGGCAGCAGGTAGCGCGTGACGCAGACGAGCGTCGAAACAGGGTTGCCGGGCAGCGCGAAGATCGGCTTACCGCGCGCGCTGACGCCGAACCACATCGGACGGCCGGGCCGCTGCTCGACCTTGTGAAAGACGAGCTTGGCGCCGAGCTCCGTCAGCACGGACGGAACGAAATCGAATTGACCCATCGATACGCCGCCGCTGAGCACGAGCACGTCGAGCTCCGTGTCGAGTCTATCGATAGCGACTGCGAGCGCGTTGGCGTCGTCGCGCAATCGCGCGCGCGTCACGTGGCCCAAGCGGTGTTGAGTCAGGCTCGCCTCGACGGCGCGATCGTTCGTGGAGCGAATCTGATGCGCCGCGATCGGTTTGCCGGCCTCCACGAGCTCGTCGCCCGTGGAGATCACCGCGACGCGGGGTAGATCTGCGACGAGCGCCGCGGCATGTCCGGCGCCGGCGAGCACGGCGATCTCGGGAGGGCCGAGGCGAGTGCCGGCGTGTAGTACGAGGCTGCCCTGCACGCGGTCGCTGCCGCGCCGATGCACGAACTGCTCGGCCGCGACCGTCGCATCGGCGGCGATCGCGGCCAGGGCTCCGCTGCGTTGCACACGCTCGATGGGTACGACGGTATCAGCGCCGTGCGGCAGCGGAGTGCCCGTCATGACCTCGACACATTGGCTCGCAGCGACGGCAAGCGGCTCGGCTCCCGCCGCCTGAGTGCCGACGACCTCGAACGAGCGTATCCCGGCGGCCAGATCGCGGTACGCGATGGCGATTCCGTCCATCGTCACGCGATCGAATGGCGGCTGGTCGCGCTCGGCCCGGACATCCTGCGCGAGGACGCGGCCGATACAGGCCTGCAAAGGCTCTTCGCGGCCCGCAAACCTCGGCATGTGGGCCAGAATCAAGGCCCCCGCTTCGGCCACTTGTGTCATAAGGTTGGAGTCCCGCCGCTCGGAGTTGCGCGGCTGTTCCGGCCGTCGCAGCGGGGACTATACTAATCCGGGAGGAGGCAAGCATGGTCCGCATCATCGTCTGCGGCACGGCGAGCTGTCTCATGCTGGGACCGGCGCTCGGTCAACGTTCGGACATCCCAGAGCTCACACAAGAACAACCGGACAGCCGTACCGTCATCGGTGTCGCAAACGAGTATTTGGCGGCCGGCGCGGAAGCCATTCGCGTCAAGGAATACGACGAAGGCATTCGGCTCACTAAGCTCGGCCTCGAGCGCCCGGCGTCGCCGCGCGACCGCTCGGCGGCGTTGTCGAATCTCTGTGCCGCACATGCCGCGAAAAACGAGCCCGATCTCGCGATCGGCTACTGCACGGAATCCCTTGGCATCAACGACTCGAACTGGCGCGCTTACAGCAATCGCGCCTACGCATACTACTTGAAGCGTATGTTCGATCAGGCCGATGCGGATCTCGACGTGGCATTGTCGATCAACCCGAACGCCAAGCAGATGCCGCAGATCCGCGGCATGATGAACGAGCGCCGTCTGCGCGGGCGCGTGACGACGGAGGAGCACAACTAGCCGTGTGGCGTCGCGAGCTCATCGCAGCGCTCATCGCCGCGGGCTTGGCGCTTGGCACCGAGACCGCCAACGGCGCACGCGGCGCCGTCGACCCCGTCGGCACCTGGAGCTGCGTCGTGTGGGGCCACCCCGATTTCGGCGACGAGCGCGTGCTGTTCAACTTCACGCCGCAGGGCGTGGCGAGGCTGGCGCGGATCGAGGCTGCCGCCGTGCCGGCGTGGACCGGTCTCACGCCGTGGATCATGGAGGGTCGCAACATGCGCTTCAGCGATCCCCGGACAGGGCGGCAGTACACAGCGGACCTGCGTCGCGAGAGCCTCGGCGGAAACTGGCGAACGTTGACGACGACGGGCGGTTGGTGGTGCGCAGTATCCGACGTCGAGGCCGTGCCGGAGACGAACGAGGCGCGCGCCGCCGCGTTGCCGCCGGTGCTGCCGCTCGTGACGGCGACGCCGCGTTATCCGATCGAGGCCATTCGCGCGGCAAAACAGGGGCGGGTGGTCACCTGCTTTCTCGTCGACGCGGCCGGCATGGTCGTCGAGCCGGAAATCATCGAGCTCTCGGACGAGATCTTTCGCGAGCCGGCGTTGACGGCGCTCAGCCGCTCGCGGTACGAGCCGCGCAGCTCGGAAGTGCTTCGCCCGAGCTGCCGCAGCTATACGTTCTCACTCGACCGCGTGGCGCAGCACGAGATCGAGGTCGAATAGCTAGTTAGTTGCGCGCGACGCGCGCTCCTGCCACGCCGACCTCGAACTGTTGCGACGACGTGAACGGCCCGAGACCCGTCGCGAACCGCGTGGCCTGGCCCGCCGGCAGCTCGTCGATGCGCCGCCCGAGCTCGCGCAGCGCGCCTTGCGAGTCGGCGTAACGCACCGCGACGATCACGTCCCTCACGGCGACGCGAGTGGGATTGGCAACCTCCACGACGAGCTGCCCGGAGTTGTCGAGCCCGCCGCGCGCCTGGATGTATTTACCGGGGTTGTTCGGCAGATCGAGCCGGACGGTCGCTTCTGCTGCCGCTTGCCCCGCCGGGCTGTTCGACGACGCCGCTTCCATGTAGTACTGGAGCGCCGCCTGGAGGTCGCCGCGCTGCTCGGCCAACGTGCCGAGCGCATAAACCGCATCGGCCGTCGGCAACAAGCGCACGCTCGTCTCGAGCGCCGCGCGCGCGTCTTCCCACTGCCGCAGTTGCCGGTGCGCAAGCCCTTGCTGCAAGTGGTAGTAGAAAAATCCGTCGTCACGAGCGATCGCGTCCGCGTAGTGGCGGGCCGCATCGTCGTAGCGACGCTCTTGCAAGTCGATGTCGCCGAGGAGCGCGTGAATGTTCGCTTCGTCGGGTAGCGACCGCAGCGCTTGCTGTGCCGAGCGCTCGGCGTCGGCGGGCCGGTCGTCGGCGAGCGCCGCGCGGCCTTCGTCGTAGGCATTGTAGGCCGGCTCGCGCTCCCGCAACCGCGCCATCGCGGCCTGATAGCGTTCACGGCCGAGATCACCGCTCGCCGCCAGCATCGCCGCGGTCTCGCGGTTTTTCGCGACCCGCTCCTCGGACGGGGGGTGACTCGCGAACAACGTCGCAAGCCGGCCGCCTCCGCCGCCGCTTTCCTCGGACAAGCGCACGAACGTCTCCTGCAGCGAGACGGCCGCGTCAGGGTCGTAGCCCGCCGCGGCCATGTAGCGCATGCCGTAAAGGTCCGATTCGAGCTCGGCTTCGCGGCTGTTGCGCATCGTCAAGAGCTGAGCGCCGAGGTTTGCAGCGCCGACCGTGAGGCCGCCGTAGTCGCTGCGTTGCGCAGCGACTTGTGTCGCGAGCAACGCGGCTTGCAGCAGCAGGCCGCGCTGCATTGCGAGCGCGCCGTGCCGCGCGGCGGCGTGCACGATCTCATGCCCGAGCACCGCCGCGAGCTCGGCTTCGGAGCTCAGCTCCGTGAGCAGGCCGCGATTCACAGCGATCTTGCCGCCCGGCAGCGCCCATGCATTCGGCACGGAGCTGTTCAGGACGACGAATTCGTAGGGCAGTTGCCGGTCGCTGACGGCCGCGAGCTTCTGGCCGACTCCTGCAACATAGGCCGTGAGCTCCGGGTCGAGCTCGTATTCACCGCCTTGCATTTGCTGCGACGGCTCGTATTGCTGCTCGCCGATCGCGATCTCTTGATCCGCGGAAACGAGCGCGAGCTCGCGATCGCCCGTGACGGGATTGATTACGCAACCGCCGAGAACCGTGAAGACGGCGGCGACCGAAAAAACGATGAGTTGTGGCTTCCGCATATCGCTCACCCGCCTTGTCTATTAAATTGCGTCGGCGAAAACAGACAAAAGTTCCCTTGTCTTTCAGTGCCGAGCGAAGCCAGCATTGACTCACGTTTCTCAAAACAAGGATGTACCGTGGCCGTCCGCCGTTCCGGTCTGCCGTCAGTCGCTGCGGCTTCATTGTTCCTGCTAGAAGCGTGCCATAGCTCGTCGTCGGAAGGCGGCAATACGCCACCGCCACCGCCCGCGCCACCCCAAGGGGCGACCGTCGGGCTCGACGCGCGGCCCTCGAATCTCACCTGTGTCGCGCCTGCGAAAACCATTGGAGGAGGCGGCACCACCATTCAGTTGCAACGGGTATTCCCGAATCTCACATTTATCGAGCCGCTCGCGATGTTGCAGGCGCCCGGCGACGACACGCGTTGGTTCGTTCTTCAGAAGGGTTCGGGCGGGACTGGCCGCGTACGTGTATTCGCGAACACTGCAAGCCCGACTGCCAGCGACTTTATCTCGCTACCCGTTAACGGCAGTTCGGAAGGCGGGTTGCTCGGAATGGCGTTTCATCCTCAGTGGACCTCGAACCGGTACGTTTACCTCTCTTTCACCGAAGGCGACCCGATGGTGTCCGTCGTCGCGCGCTATACGATGAACGCCAATGGAACCGCACTCGACACTGCCACTCGGCAGAACGTCATTCGCGTCAATCAGCCTGCCGCGAATCACAACGGTGGGCAAATCGGGTTCGGGCGCGACGGATTTCTGTATGTTGGTCTAGGCGATGGCGGTAACTCGAACGACAATCCGCAACGAACGGCGCAAGACACTACCGATCTGCTCGGGTCCTTCTTGCGGCTCAATATCGACACTGCGGGAGCACCTTACGAGATCCCGCCGGACAACCCATTCGCGAGTACAGCGATGTGCACGGCCGAGCACACGGTCTCGCAGAACAATTGTCCCGAGATCTATGCGTGGGGCTTCCGCAACCCATGGCGTTGGAGCTTCGACTCGGCGAACGGCGACCTGTGGGCTGGCGATGTCGGTCAAGGCACATTCGAAGAGATCGACCGGGTCCAGCGCGGAGGGAACTACGGCTGGAACTGCCGCGAGGGGTCGACCGCGTTCGGTAGTCCGGCACCGAGCTGTAGCACGACCAGCGGGCTCATCGATCCCGTGCACCAGTACGGTCGCACGCTCGGTACCTCGGTTACCGGCGGTTACGTCTACCGCGGTGCGGCGCTGCCGGCGCTGACGGGGCGCTACCTTTTCGCCGACTACGGCAGCGGCCGCATCTGGCGCCTCGTTCCGAACGGCAGCGGCGGGTTCACGTCCGAGGAGTTGCTCGATACGTCGCTGTCGATCGCCTCGTTCGGGCAAGGCAACGATGGCGAGCTTTATGCCGTCGACATTGTGGGCGGCGGACTGCACAAGATCGTCGATGGAGCAGGTGGCCCGCCGCCCGGCCCGCCCGTTCCGACGCTGTTGTCGGCGACGGGATGCGTGAACCCGCAGAGTCCCGCGCAGCCGGCAAGCGGTCTCGTTGCCTACGAGCCCGCTGCCACGTTCTGGTCTGACAACGCGACCAAGGAGCGCTGGCTCGCGCTGCCGAACAGCACGTCAATCGGCGTCGGTGGCGACGGCGACTTCACCTTCCCAAATGGCACCGTTCTCATGAAGCACTTCCGCTTGAGCAACGCCCTTGTAGAGACGCGGCTGTTCATGCGCCATCCCGACGGCGATTGGGCGGGCTATACCTACGAATGGAACGCGCAAGGCACCGACGCGACGCTCGTTCAGGGCGGCAAGACGACTCCGACGTGGATCTTCCCGAGCGAGAACGACTGCCTGACGTGCCATACGGCGGCAGCCGGTTTCGCGCTGGGCGTCGAAACTGCACAGCTCAACAACGATTTCGTGTATGCGAGCACGGGGCGTACGGCGAATCAGCTGCGCACACTCGATGCGATAACCATGTTCGCGACGCCCCTCGGCGATCCCGCGCAGCAGCCGAGCATGCCCGATCCGTTCGACACGGCGGCGCCGCTCGCGGAACGCGCGCGCGCCTACCTGCACACGAACTGTGCGGGATGCCATCGCACCGGTGGTCCGACGCCGAGCTCGATGGACTTGCGGTACGCCACCTTACTGTCGAGCACGAATGCGTGCGGCATAGCGCCGCAGTCTGGCGACCTCGGTATCGGCGCGGCCGCCCGCATCATTGCGCCCGGTAGCGCGGCGAGCTCGGTGCTCGTCGCACGCGTCAACAGGCGCGACGCCAACGGCATGCCGCCGCTCGCGTCTCACACCGTCGACGCCGCCGGGGTCGCGTTGCTGGAACAGTGGGTTACGAGCCTTACAGCCTGCCAATGAATTGAGTTTGGCCGCGAGATTGGACGACAATGCGCGCCCATGGAATCCGAAGAGAAAATCGAGGCCGCACGAGGCCGCGACTTCATCAGCCAGATCGTCGCGGACGAGGTTGCGGCCGGCAAGAACGGCGGGCGCGTGCAGACGCGCTTCCCGCCGGAGCCGAACGGCTACCTGCACATTGGCCATGCCAAGGCGATCGTCGTCGATTTCGGCATCGCGCAAGAGTTCGGCGGCACGTGCTTCTTGCGGTTCGACGACACGAATCCCGAGCGCGAGACCGAAGAGTTCGTCGAGAGCATCAAGCGCGACGTCCGTTGGCTCGGGTTCGACTGGGACGACCGCTTGCGCCACGCGTCGGACTATTTCAAGGACATTCACGCTTGTGCCGTCGAGCTCATCGAGCGCGGGCTGGCCTATGTCGATCACCAGAACGCGGACGAAATCCGAAAGAATCGCGGCACGCTGACGGAGCCGGGCAGAAACAGCCCGTTTCGCGACCGCTCCGTCGAGGAAAACTTGCGGCTCTTCGAGGCGATGCGCCGCGGTGAATTCGAAGAAGGCGCGTGCGTGCTGCGCGCGAAGATCGACATGACGTCGCCGAACATCAATTTGCGCGACCCGGCGCTCTATCGAATACGCAAGGTTGCGCATCAACGCACGGGCAGCGAATGGTGCATCTACCCGATGTACGACTACGCGCATACGTTGTCCGATGCGTTCGAGGGGACGACCCACTCGTTGTGCACACTCGAGTTCGAGGATCATCGGCCGCTCTACGACTGGTTCCTGGACCAGCTTTGGCAGGGCAAGTCGAGCCGCCCGCGGCAGATCGAGTTCTCGCGCGCGAACCTCATGTTCACCGTCACGAGCAAGCGCAAGCTGAAGCAGCTCGTCGACGACAAGCACGTCGCAGGTTGGGACGATCCGCGTATGCCGACGCTTGCCGGCATCCGGCGGCGCGGCTACACGTCCGAGTCCGTCGTCGAATTCGTGCGCCGGATCGGCACGACGAAGAAGGAGAAGGTCGCGGAGCTCGGCCAGCTCGAAGGTTGCGTTCGGGAGCACCTGAACGACGTGGCGCCGCGCCGTTTCGCCGTGCTGGATCCGCTGAAAGTCGTCATCGAGACCTATCCGGAGGACAAAGAGGAGCGGCTCGAGGCCGCGAACCATCCGAACCGGCCCGAGCTCGGGGCGCGCGAAGTGCCCTTCGCGCGCGAGATCCTCATCGAGCGTGACGACTTCATGGAGAACGCGCCGAGCAAGTTTCACCGCTTGAAGCCCGGCGGCGAGGTACGACTGCGCTACGGATATATCATCAAGTGCGAACGTGTCGTCAAAGACGAGGCGGGCAACGTCGTCGAGCTGCGCTGCAGTCATGATCCTGCGTCGCGCAGCGGGTCCCAAGAGTCGGGCCGCAAGGTCAAGGGCACGATTCATTGGGTCTCGGCGAAGCACGCGCGCTATGCGATGGTGCGCCTCTACGACCGGTTGTTCTCCGTGCCATTCCCCGGCGACAACCTCGCGCAGGAGCTGAACCCGGAATCATTGAAAGTCGTTACACGCGCCGCGCTCGAGCCGGCATTGCTCGATGCACGTGCGGACGAACGGTTCCAATTCGAGCGCTTGGGGTACTTCGTGGCCGATCGCGTGCTGTCGAAGCTCGGCGCGCCCGTGTTCAATCGCACGGTGACGCTGCGCGACTCGTGGGCGAAGCTCGAGCAGGAGGCGCTCGCGGCGCTGCCGGGCGACGACGCGAGCCAATAGCGGCGTCAGTTTTGGCTCCGGCTCGTTAGAGGGTCTACACTGTCGCCGGTCTGCTGGGAGCGAGCCCATGGTCAAGCTATCCGAAGCTCCTTCTGTCTCGTGGCGCCGCGCCGCAGCGCTGCCATTGGCCGTCGCCTTCGTCGCCGCCGCTTCGGTTTCATTCGAGACGCGCGCCGAAGACACCATGCAGTGCAGGAACGGTCGGCTCATCAATACGGGCATGGTCACGGCCGAAGTCGTCGGCCGTTGTGGGCAGCCGAAGAGCCGTGTCGTCGACGAGATCCCGGTGCACGCGCGAACGCCCAATGGCAACGTCGTGCAGACAGGCACGACGCGCGCCGAACGATGGATCTACTCACGCGGGCAAGGGCAGTTCGACGCTCAGCTGACGTTCGAGGACGACAAGCTGCGCCGAATCGATTTCCTCAACGCGCCCTAGCCCGTCACGCGGCCTCGCCGCCGACCGGTGCCTCGAGCGTCTCGGCGTGCGTGGCCTCGACGAGCCAATCGGCGAACTCCCGCACTTGCGCCTTCGCTCTCGCCGCCGACGATTCCACGACGTAGTAAGCGCGCGACGATGCGACCTTGTTCTTGAACGGCGCGACGAGCTTGTGCTCGCGTAACAGCTGGCGCACCAAAGGGTGCCGGCCGAGCGCCACCCCGTGCCCGTCGATTGCAGCCTGAATCAGCTGATCGTAGTGACTGAAGTGGAGCTTGCCGGCGGGCTCGAAGTCGCGCAGGTCGAGCGCGTGGAACCAAAGCTCCCAGTCGAGCCATGCGGCCCGCGCGTGCTCGAGATACAGGAGAACGTGGTGATGTAAATCGTCGGGCGTCACGAGCGGGTTTGCACGATTCTTCGCGAGCTCGGGGCTGCAGACGGGGAACACCGTCTCGCCGAACAATAGCCGGCCGCCTGTGACGCTGCCCTCCGGCACGTAGCGCACCGCAACGTCGACTTGGGCTCTCTCGAGGTCTTCGATCATCTCGTTCGTCGCAGAGATGCGGACGTCGAGATGCGGATGATCGCGCGTGAAACCGGCGAGGTGCGGTATCAACCACAGCGACGCGAATCCCGGCGTCGTTGCAACGACCACGGTGTTCATCGTCTGCGCGCTGCGCAGCCGCCGCGCACTGTCGTGCAGCTTCTCCAGAGCGTCTTGCACAGATCGATAGAACAGCTGGCCGTTCTCGGTCAGCAGCAACGCTCGCGCCCGCCGCTCGAACAGCTTCACGCCGAGGTGCTGTTCGAGCTGCTGAATCTGCCGGCTCACGGCGGATTGCGTCAGATGCAGCTCCGCGGCGGCCTTCGTGAAAGACAGATTCCGCGCGGCGGCCTCGAATGCCAGCAACGGATCGAGCGGAGGCACGTCGTAGCGCTGATTACGCATGCAAGAAATTCATCAACTCGATGCAGAAAGACCGTTTGTCCGGCCCCTATAAAAGCAGCATTATGCCCGCCGTGAAGCCAAAAATGCCAATCGAAATGGTTCCGCTGAGGCATTCTGGAAATTCATGAAAAGGAGAATCGTCATGAGTACTCGAATCCCCGCCCGCCGCAGGCTGCCGCGTCCTGCGAACGTGCTGGCCCGGCCGCGCGAGATGTTCGGAGAATCGCTCCCCGAGCTCTTCCTCGTCGCAGCTGTGATCGCCGCGGTCGTCAGTGCCGTGCTCGCCTTGAATGGCGCCGGTTGAGCCCGTAACGCTTGAAAGGAGACTTCCGTGCAGCGCAACGATGAGCAGCCCGTCGCCGTGACGGACGCAAGCTTCGCCAAGACGGTGCTCGAGGCGCCTCGCCCCGTGCTCGTGGACTTCGGTGCCGAGTGGTGCGGACCGTGCGTGGCCGTGGCGCCGGTGATCCGCAGCTTGGCGCTGGAGTATGGCGATCGGCTGACCGTAGCCACCGTCGACGTCGACACCGATCCGCAGCTCGCGGCGCGCTACGGCGTGCGCTCGCTGCCGACCGTGATGCTGCTCGAGAACGGCCAGATCCGCCGCGTGCTCGTCGGCGCCCGTTCGGGCCAGGAGTATCGGACGGCGATCGACGGGCTGTTGCACTGACGTGCGCGCAGCGGCCGTAGAATGGCCGCATCGAACCTTCGGGAGACTGTCATGTCCGAGCATCGAGCGACGATCGATTGGCGCCGCAGCAGCGCGGATTTCACTTACCTGAGCTACAACCGAGCGCACGACTGGCAGTTCAAGGCCGCGACCGTGCCCGCGTCGGCAACCAAGGAGTACCGCGGCGACGAAAACCGCGTCAATCCCGAGGAGGCGCTCGTTGCGGCGCTGTCGTCGTGTCACATGCTGACGTTTCTGGCCGTCGCAGCCAAGCGCAAGCTGTCGCTCGATTCTTACCGCGACGAAGCCGTCGGCGTTCTAGAAAAGAACGCCGAAGGTAAGCTCGCGATCACGCGCGTCACTTTGCGCCCGAAGATCGTCTGGTCCGCAGGCGTGACGGTATCGCCGGAAGATCTCGCCAAGATGCACCACGACGCGCACGCAGGCTGCTTCGTCGCCAATTCCGTGAAAACCGAGGTTGCCGTCGAGCCGTAGGCGAGCGCGGAAATCTCGCCCGACGCCGCGCATAGCCGCGCTCAGCGTGTCGCGAGGGCCACCTTCTTGTACAGCGTCTGCGCGTTACCGGCGGCGTCGTATTTCGCTTTCAGCTGCCGGTAAGCTGCGCCGTTGTAGAGCGCGTCGAACTCGGCTTCGCCCAAGAAAGACGACGAGTACAGCATCTTGATCCCACCGAGCTCGAAGCATTTGCGGTCGAGGATCTTCGTGTAGTGATACGGCTCCATGCCCTTCGGCCGCTGCACCTGGCAATAGCAGCCAAGATTGAAATAGAGCTCGTTCGGCGTGATCGGATAGAGCGTCGGCCGGCGCGGCGCCTTGATCGGCACGGCGGCCCACGGGTATCCGCCGAGGTCGACGTTGTCGATCGCAAACCGGAGCAGCTCCTCGCCGTGGCGCCACGGCACCTCCCAGTCCTGGATCAACGGCTCCGTGCGGTCGTCGCGAACGCCGAACGTACCGAGCGCCTTGCGCTTCATGGCGACGTACTTCGTATAGAACGCGGAGTTGCGCCACCGCCGCGGCGCGTACCGGCGGAACAAGTTGTAGAAACCGGTTTCGGGCACATTCCAAAACCAATCCGGGTCGTAACGGAAGATGTAGTCGAAGGTCTCCAAATAGATGTCGCGGCGCGTCTCGACGAGGCGGTAGAAAACGCTCCGGCGCACGATGTCGTCGCAGTACGGCACTTTGTCGACGAACCGTCCCGTCATGAGGTAGTAGCGGTTGTCGCGGAAGAACAGTCCTTCGACGAACTGTAGGTCCGGCGATTCCGTCGCGACACGCATCGCCTCGAGATACTTGGCCGAGTTGCGGAACTTTTCGACATGCAGGTGCACGTAGCGGCCCGCGCGGTGCAGCGCGATCTTCGCGCGCAGGATGTACCCGAGCGTGCCGTAGGAGTTCGGCAGCGCATCGAACAGGTCCGCATGCTCGTTGTCGGCGCGCGCTGTGACGATTTTGCCGCCGGGCAGCAATACGTCGGCTTCACGCAGCCCGTCGTGCACGAACCCATAGCGGTAGCAGGTCGATTCGATCCCGATGCCGACCGTGGCGCCACCGACGGTGATGTGCTTGAGCTCGGGCGCGACGAGCGGCAAGAAACCGTGCTCGAGGCAATAGCGGACGACGGTCTCGTAAGTCGTCAGTCCTTCGACTTCGACAATGCGCGCGGCGCGGTCGAGGCCGAGGACGTGATTGAACTCGCCGAGCGACAATCGCCGCACGGCCGTGCCGCGCGGCTGATAGCGGAACAGGTTGGAGATCGTCGACTTCTCGAGCCGAAGCGGGCCCGAGCCGCTCTGCCAATTACTCGTGAGCCGGGCTGTCTTCTCCGCGTAGGCTTCAGGCGTGGTCGCGATAGACATGAGCGCGCGTCCACGGAGCGGTCTTCGTGCCGCTGCGGGCGTAGAGCACCTGGAACAACTGGAGCTTGCCTGCGAGGAACGCCGCAATCGAACCGACGAGATACAGGCGCCAGGCGCGGACGAACGTCTCGTCGAACATTGTGCGCACGGCGTCGACGTTCTCCTCGTAGCGCTGCAGCCACCATTCGAGCGTCTTAGCGTAGTGGAGGCGGATGTTCTCGACGTCGAGCACCGACAGCTTGTTCGGCTCGAAGAGGTCCATCATCTCGCGCAGCGTCGGAGGGTAGGCGCCGGGGAAGATGCGCTTGTCGATCCAGGCGTTCATCGGCGCCGGGGCGTCGCGGCCGATGCTGTGCACGAGGCCGCGGCCCTCGGGCGTCAGCGCACGGCTCATCAGCGCACCGAGGTCTTTGTAGTTGCCCTTACCGACGTGCTCGAGCATGCCGATCGAGACGAACGCGTCGTACGTGCCCGTCACATTGCGGTAGTCGTCCTCGACGAACTCGACGAAGCCGTCGAGCTCGAGCTGCTTCGCCCAGGCACGCGAGTGCGCGATCTGCTCCTTGGAGATGTTGAAGCTGCGGACGCGCACGCCGTAATTCTTGGCCATGAACAAGGCGAACCCGCCCCAGCCGCCACCGGCCTCGACGACGCGCTCGCCGGCCTTCAGCTCGAGCTTGCGGCAGACGTGATGCATCTTCGCCTGCTGAGCTTGCTCGATCGTCATCGCGGGATCCGCGAAGTAGGCGCAGGTGTACTGCAGCGCCTCGCGGTCGAGCCAGAGCTTGTAGAAGTCGTTGCCGAGGTCGTAGTGGTGATGGATGTTGCGCTTCGAGTCCGACAGATCCGGCGCGAGCTTGCGGCTCCGCGCGAGCGCTTGGCCGATCGCCGTGTTCTTGGACGTGTAACGATAGGCCTCGAGCAGCACCGTCAGCAGGTCGCCGCGCACCTGCACGCGGCCCGAGCTGTACAGGTCGCCGAAGTGAAGATCCGGATTGACGAGCAATTGCCACAGCGCCTTGCGATCGAGAATCCGCATGCGCACGGTGCCGTCGCGCGCCGCACCCTCGGGCTCGTCCCATAGCTCGATGCGCACGGGCGAAGGGCCTAGCTTGCTAGTGATCTGGTTTACGAGCCAACGGTCGAGACTGCTCGGCTCTTGTCGTCGCGCCGCCGCTTCGTCAAGCCCGTAGCGCGAGTCCGGAACGCCCAACGGCTCCAAACGGGTTCTATTCATTGTCGATACTCCGCTTGCAACTCCAACATCGCGGGCTGTCTAAGGCCTTGCCGCTCGGTCTCAGGCCGAGTTCGACCCCCTGCGGGATGGGGGCGCCGGCAGCGTTTCAGTCGCGTAGGTTACTATAGCGGCACGAAATTCGGCAGCCGTCATGGGCGGCAATAGTGTTCCTCCGGTTACGAACATGACTCATACCGTCGCTCATTGGCAGACTCAGGCAGCCGTCAAGGACCGGCTCATGCGGCCCTTGCGCGACTTGCGGATCTCCGTCATCGACCGCTGCAACTACCGCTGCCCGTATTGCATGCCGGCCGAGCTCTTCGGCGAGAACCACAAGTTCTTGCCGCGTGCCCACTGGCTGACGCCCGGAGAGATCAAGCGCGTCGCGAGCGTTTTCCTGCAGCTCGGGGTGAAGAAGCTCAGGCTCACGGGCGGCGAGCCGCTGCTGCGCCGCGACATCGTCGAGATCGTCGCGGGGCTCGCGGAGCTGCACGGCGCCGAGGACTTGGCCGTAACGACCAACGGCTCGCGCCTCGCCGAGCACGCGGCGGCCCTCAAGCAGGCGGGCCTGAAGCGCATCACGGTGAGCCTCGACAGCATCGACGAGCAGGTATTCCGGGAGATGAACGGCGGCCGCGGCGAGCTCGGCGTCGTCCTCGAAGGCATCGAAGCCGCGCGCGCGGCGGGGTTCCCGATCAAGCTGAACACGGTCGTAGAGCGCGGGAAGAACGATCACACGGTGCTCGATCTCGTCGAGCGCTTTCGCGGCACGGGTGTCATCGTGCGCTTCATCGAGTACATGGACGTCGGCACGGTCAATGGCTGGCAGCCCAAGCAAGTCGTGCCGTCGAAAGAGCTGCTCGCGCGCTTACGCGAGCGCTGGGCACTGTCGCCGCTGGACCAGAACTATCGCGGCGAGGTCGCGAAACGCTACGCATTCGACGATGGGCAGGGCGAAATCGGCTTCATCTCGTCGGTCAGCGAGCCGTTCTGCGGCGATTGCCATCGCGCGCGCTTGTCGGCCGACGGCACGGTTTACACCTGCTTGTTCGCGTCGCGTGGCACGGAGCTGCGCACGGCTCTGCGAGCCGGCGCGAGCGACGCCGACCTCGTGGGGTTGCTGCAAAACGTCTGGCGCAGCCGCACGGATCGCTACAGCGAGATTCGCGGCCGGCTGCTCGAGCACAAGCCCGAAGGCGTAGAGAAGCCCGATCGCGTCGAGATGTACCGGATGGGCGGCTGATGTTGTCGCACGTCGATGCTCTGAATCGCCCTACCATGGTCGATGTCGGCGACAAGGCCGTCACGACGCGCACTGCGACCGCCCGTGCCGTCGTCGTGTTTCCGCCAGACGTCGTCGTGCGTTCGGGCGAGGCGCTGCGCACGAAGAAAGGGCCCGTCTTCGATACGGCGATCATCGCCGGCGTCATGGCCGCGAAGCGCACGCACGAGCTGATTCCGTTCTGCCACCCGATCGCGCTCGAGGACTGCAAGATCGCGATCGAGTGGGGCGAGGGCAACGAGGTCGTCGTCGAGTGCTCCGTCCGTGCCACGCACAAGACCGGCGTCGAGATGGAGGCGCTGACGGGTGCCGCGACGGCCGCCTTGACGATCTACGACATGTGCAAGGCGCTCACGCTGGGGCTGGCGATTCGCGAAGTGGTGCTGCTCTCCAAGTCGGGCGGCCAACGCGACTACTCGGTGCCCGGCGCGACGACGGCATGACGATCGAGATCACGGCCCGCTACTTCGCAGCGTTCCGCGAGCGCGCGGGGCGCGACAGCGAGCGCGTGCGCACGGACGCCCGCACGGCCGCCGACCTGTACGGCGAGCTCGCGCGCCGGCACGGGTTTGCCGACTCGATGACACGCTGCAAGGTCGCAATCAACGACGAGCTCGAGGATTGGAATGCCGCGCTGTCGCCCGGCGACGAGGTGCTCTTTTTCCCGCCCGTCGCGGGCGGGTAGCTCCCATGTCGTTCAAGATCACGTCTGCCGTCATCGATCCGGCCGCGCGCAAGCGCGACCTCGAACGCAGCACGGCCGGGGCCTGCGTGACGTTCGAAGGGTGGGTGCGCAACCACAACGACGGCGAAGCCGTGCAGGCGCTCGAGTACGAGGCCCATCAAGCGATCGCCGAGAAGGAAGGCGCGCGCATCGTCGCCGAGGCCATGACTCGATTCGCGGTCACGGCCGTGCATTGCGAGCACCGCGTCGGCAAGCTCGCCATCGGCGATTGCGCCGTCTGGGTCGGCGTCAGCGCGGATCATCGCGGCGCGGCGTTCGACGCATGCCGCTACGTCATCGACGAGACGAAAGCCCGCCTGCCGATCTGGAAGAAAGAGCACTACGCGAGCGGCGCGACCGGCTGGGTCAATTGCGCGACGCGAGCGGCCGGCTGAGCCGTAACGGTTCTCGCACGCGAGCATTCTCGTTTCTGCAAAATGGTACGTAGAGGTTGACGCCACGCAGCGGGTGTAGCGGTGTCGTCGAGGGTGACCGAGGCTGCGCCGTGGCACGCGTATTGCTGCGTTGCTCCGAGATGCGGATCGGGGTGTTTCTTGCTCTTTTTTATTGTCCCGGCGACGTGCCCGGCGGCGACCTACTACGTGCGCGACGACGGCAACGACCGCGCGAAGGGCACGTCCGATGCCGCGGCCTGGGCAACCCTGAGAGAGTAAACCGCCATTCCTTCGCTTCGGGCGACGTCGTTCTGTTTCGCGAGGGCGACCGCTGGCAAGGCAAGCTCGCCGTCGACTGGGCCGGCACGCCTTCGGCGCATGCCGTCGTCGGCGCGTACTACGTCGAGGACGGAGCGGCCGTAAAGGGGCTTCGCGGTCAGCGCCCCATCATCGAAGGTGCCGGCCGGTATCCGATCGGCGGTATCTATGACGCGCTCATCACCGTCAACACTCGCGATCGCGTGCGCATCGAGAACCTGGAGATCAGAGGTTCCGAAGGACGCGGAATTGGGTTCAGGCGCTCGCATCATGCCGAGGTCGTCAACGTCGTCGTCGATGGGGCCTACGTCGACGGCATCCATTTTCTCGATTCGGATTACGGCAGCGTCTCCGGCTCACTGGTGACCCATGCCGGGTTAGTCTTCCCGCGTGATGGCCGGCGGCACCCTTGGGCTGCTGCGATCACCTTCGTCGATTCCGATTCCGGGCGCGTCGTAGAGACGACAGTGGCCGAAACCTATGGCGAAGAGATCAACACGAATCATGGGTCGAGAGGAACGCTCATCGAGAACAATCGCGTATTCGCCGCGCGGGCCGTCGGCATCTGCGCGGATGCCGCGCCGAATACGACGATCCGCCGCAACATCGTCGTCGGCACGTCGAACCGCGAATTCTGGCGAAACGACGATTCGGTTGGCGCCGGCATCGCCATCAACAACGAGAAGTATCACTACCCATCCGGGGGCGGCTCACTGACCGCCGACATCCAATCGAAGGATGTGAAGATCGAGGACAATCTCGTGATCAACACGGCGTCCGGCATCGCCTTATGGTCGGCGCTGCCGGAGACATCCCATGACAATCTGGTCGTGGCGAACAATACGCTGATCGATAACGGCCGGCAGATTTCCGGGCTGGGCACGGCCGCCCGGGGTGGCGTGCTCGCCAATAACGTGATGCTCAGCTTGAGCACGGGCACGGCGGACGTCGATTCGGCGAAGCTCTCCGGGATGACGGCTCGGAACAACTATTTCAGCAAGGGCGATCCCGGAGGCGAGCTGCGTCACGCCGGCAACCGGTACGACGGCATCGCGCTGAAGAAAAGCTCGGGTTGGCGCACGATCGACTCGATCGATGATGTCGACTGGGACGATCTCAGGACCATCGCCGGCTCGGCGCGAAAACCGAGTGAGTAATCGTCATTTCGATCGATGACCGCGCCGTAGCCGGGTGGGTCGACCCCTTCCGGCGCCTAGCTCGAGCACGTCGGCCGGCGTGTCGATGTCGAGCGCGGCCTCCGGGATGTCGACCAGCGTCGATGCCTCCGCGCCGCGAAGCAGCGCCCGCGCGCCTCGATCGCCGCGTAGCGCTTTCAATGCACGCCAGTAGCGCCGCGGTAGCACCGCGGGAACTCCCGCGCGGTCGCTCGTAACGCGCCGCTGCCGGCAAGCTCGGGCGCAACCGCCACGCGTCGAGCAGGCGTCCGACCGCTTCCGCGCCGACGTGGGGTTGGTCGACGAGCAAGACCAGCGCGGCTCTTGCGCTGCGTGGAACGGCGGCGAGACCCGCTCGCAGCGACGTCGCCATTCCTTCATGCCAGCGCGGATTCGTGACGACGCGCGCGCCGCAACGCGTGCGCCGCAGCACGAGCCTGAGCCGGAGCGTCTCGGCGCCGACGACGACGATCAGCGGCGCGCGGGGCAGGCGGCGCGGGCGGCTGCGACTGCGTGCAGCAGCAGCGGACGGCCGCGGTAGCGGACCAGCTGTTTCGCGATCCCGAGCCGGCGAGAGCCGCCGGCCGCGAGCAATACGCAGGCAACGTCGTCGGTCATCTCGTGGTGCGGAGCGCGTCACGTTGCCACTATACTCATGCCGTGACGCAAGTTCGGTTAGGGTTGGCTCACATGGAAGAGGCGGCGGCGGTCGCCGCGATGTCGCGCCAGCTCATCGAGCACGGTCTCGCCTGGTCGTGGAACGAGGAGCGCGTCGAGCGCTGCTTGCGCAATCGCGATTGCGTCGTGCTCGCGGCTCGCGATCGGCGCCGCGTCATCGGCTTCGCGATCATGGAGTTCTACGCGATCCACGCGCATCTGAATCTGTTCGCCGTCGAGCCCGGCTATCAGCGCCAAGGCGTCGGCAGGCAGTTGCTGGAGTGGCTCGAGGCTTCGGCTCGTACCGCCGGCATCTTCAAGGTGCATCTCGAGCTGCGCGCCAACAACGATGGCGCGCGCGCTGTTCTACGAGAAGCTCGGGTACCGGTCGGTCGGGTCGGAAGGCCGCCTATTACGACGGCCGCGAGGACGCCGTGCGCATGACGCACGATCTGACCGTCACGAGCACGTCTTCCGCGGAACGGCCGTGACGGCGAGCGACGCGCGGGATCTGAAGCCGCTGCGCGTGGCCGTGCTGACGGTGTCCGATACGCGCGACGAAGCCACGGACAAATCCGGCGCGCTGCTCGTCGAGCGGCTGCGTAAGGCGGGTCACTTGCTCGCCGAGAAGGCCATCGTGCGCGACGACATCTATGCGATTCGCGCGATCGTGTCGCGATGGATCGCCGACCAGCGAGGTCGAAGTCGTCGTCGCCACGGGCGGCACGGGCCTCACGGGCCGCGACGGCACGCCCGAGGCGATCTCCCCACTGCTCGACAAAGAGATCGGCGGCTTCGGCGAGCTGTTTCGCACGATCTCGTACGAGGAGATCGGCGCGTCGAGCCTTCAGTCGCGCTGTCTCGCGGGCGTCGCGAACGCCACGTATATCTTCTGTTTGCCGGGATCGTCGGGCGCTTGCGCGACGGGTTGGGACAAACTGATCGGCCCACAGCTCGACTCCCGCACGCGGCCCTGCAATCTCGCTGAGCTGATTCCACGGCTCAAGGAATAAGCACGATGGGCGAGCGCGCCGCCGCCGTCGACGCGGTCGATACGCCGTCTACCTCCGCCGGAGTCGTCGCACGCGGCAAGCCTACTTCGCGATCGCGTTGCTCGCCGCCGGAATCGTCGCGTGGGGATTCTCGGAGACCTATTACTCGCAGGCGTTTGCACGAACGGATTTGCCGGCGATCGTGCACGTGCACGCGGCGTATTCTCGATCTGGGTGCTGGTGCTCGTCGCGCAGGCGGCCGTCGTCGTCGCGGGGAACGTGCGGTTGCACCGGCAGCTCGGCAACGCGGGGATGATCTACGGTGCGATGGTATTCGCGGTCGGCGTCTGGTCAGTGTCGGCGCGCCGGCGTTGCGTGTGCGCGCGGCTTTCTATCCGCTCGAGGTCGGCGGCGTCATCGCACTCTACAACCTCACCGACATGCTGCTGTTCGGCGCGTTCCTGATGCTCGCGTTCGCGTACCGGAACCGTCCCGAGTTGCACAAGCGTTGGATCATCGCCGCGACGGCGGCGCTGTGCGGCGCCGCGCTAGGCCGCGTCGTGCCGGGAAACACGCCGCAGTACCTGTCTATTGTGGCTGTCGCCTCTGCTCGCGATGATCGCCGTTGACCTCGTCACACGCCGGCGCGTGCATTGGATTCCCGGTCGCAAGCGGCGCTTTGCTCGTCGTCGCCTTCTTCAAGGTGCCACTCTATTCCGCGCCGATCTGGCGCGATCTGGGTGGAGCGTGCTGCGGCCATTTGTCTGATTGGCGCCGATTGTCTTATGATTCCTCGCGCATCTGGACCGAGGGGTGGCCGGCGACGGCCTGAGAGATCGACAGCGAAGTCGATCAACCCTTTGAACCTGATCCGGTTAGTACCGGCGAAGGGACGGGATATTCCGATCTTCCCCGCTCGCTAGTTGAACCGGGTCTCGCTCGTAGAGGAGATCCGCGTATGTCGTTTCGTTCCACGCGCCTCGCGGCGCTCGCTGCCGTTGCGACGGCAGCATCGCACCTCGCGCTTGCACAGTCCGAAGGTCTCGAAGAGATCGTCGTCACGGCGGACTTTCGCGAGACACGAATCGAGGAGTTGCCCGTCAGTGTCACAGTGCTCGATCGCGATGAGCTCCGAGCGACGACGCAGCAACATTTCGAGGAAGCGATCCGCAGCGTCCCGAACTTGAACATCTCGGGCGAGGGCTCGCGAGCGCGCTACTTCCAGTTGCGCGGCGTCGGCGAGCTCGAGCAGTACGAGGGCGCGCCGAATCCGTCGATCGGCTTCATCGTCGACGACATCGACTTCTCGGGGCTCGGCAGCATCGGCACGTCTGTTCGACATCGATCGAGTCGAGGTGCTGCGCGGCCCGCAGGGCACGCGTTACGGCTCGAACGCGCTCGGCGGGCTCGTCTACATGCGCTCGCAGTCGCCGCCCGACGCGTTGTCGGCCGACGTCGAAGCGACGGCGGGTAGCGACGGCACGGACGCGCTCGGCGCGGCCTTCGGCGGCCCGCTCGGCGACGCGCTCGGGTTCAGGACGTCCGTGCAGACCTACGAGAACAACGGTTTCCGCGACAACGTCTTCTGGGGCCGCGACGACACCTACGGCCGCGACGAGCTGACGGCGCGCGGCAAGCTGGCCTGGGCGCCGAGCGACGACGTGCAGGTTGACTTCACTGGGCTCTACATCGATGTCGACAACGGCTATGACGCGTGGGCGATCGACAACGGCTTCAACACGTACTCCGACGATCCCGGCCGCGACGCGCAGCAATCCGCGGCCGGATCCGTGCGCGTGCGCGCGGACCTCCAGCGCGTGGACCTCGTCAGCATCACCGGCTTCGCCGACACCGATGCGGTGTTCAGCTTCGATGCCGACTGGGGCAACGCGGCGTACTGGGAGCCGTACGTTTACGACTACGTGACGGCGAACGATCGCGAGCGCCGCACGCTGAGCCAGGAACTGCGTGTGCTCTCGAAGCCCGGCGCAATTGCCGGGGGCCGCGGCGATTGGTTGGCCGGCGTGTACGTGCTCGACCTCGACGAAAACAACGACCAACGCTCGACCGGCGTGTACGAGGATCCGTTCTGCGGTCCCGTTTGCTCGCTCGCGACGGACACCGCGGCTCGCAGCGACTACGACGCGACGAGCATCGCCGTGTTCGGTCAGGTCGCGCTGCCCGTGACCGATCGTCTCGGAGTCGCGGTCGGCTTGCGCTGGGAGCAGCGCGGCGCCGACTACACGGACACGAATGCGAACGCGTTCTCGCCCGACGACGACATGCTCGGCGGCGAGCTCGCCTTCGATTGGCGGCTCGGCGACCGGCGCTCGGCGTACGTGCGCCTCGCGCGCGGCTACAAGGCCGGCGGGTTCAACGTCTCGCTGGCCGGAGTCGACTTCGGCGCCATCGACAACGTTCCGCTGTCGCCGGAGAACATCGAGTTCGGCTCTGAATCCCTGACGAGCATCGAAGCCGGCATTCGCACGACGTCGGCCGACGGCAGGCTGCGCACCGACGTCGGCGCGTTCGTCGCGCGGCGCGACGACCAGCAGATCAAGGTGCCGCTGCAACTGCGGCTCGGCGATCCGTCGTCGTTCCTGTTCGTCACGGCGAATTCCGAGCGCGGCGAGCACTATGGCGTCGAAGCCACGGTCGAGTGGCAGACGACGCAACGGCTCGAGCTTTCGGCGGCCGTCGGCTTGCTGCACGCCGAGATCGAGGAGTTCTCGCTGTTCCCGACGCTCGCGGGCCGCGAGCAAGCGCATGCGCCGGCGTACACGTATTCGCTCGGCGCGACGTACCGCACAGCGTCGGGCTGGTGGGGGCGCCTCGACCTCTCGGGCATGGACGAGTTCTTCTTCGATTACGGCCACGATCAGGTGTCGGAGCCGTACGGCCTCGCGAACTTGAGCGTCGGCCGCGACTGGGACGCGTGGAGCGTCAAGCTCTGGGCGCGCAATCTATTCGACGAGGACTATCGCGTGCGCGGCTTCTACTTCGGCAACGAGCCGCCGGATTTTCCGGCGACGCTGTACACGCGCCTCGGCGACCCGCGGCATTACGGAATCACCGTCAAGTACGGATGGTAGGAGAGAGGCATGCGCGTGACCGCCGAAATGAGCTTGTATCCGCTTCAAGGCCAGCCGCTCGAGAAGATCCTCGCGTTCATCGAGACGATCGCGAGCGAGCCCCGCCTCGAGGTCGTCGTGAACCAACTGAGCACGCAGGTGCGCGGCGAGCTCGGCGTCGTGATGAGCACGATCGCGATGGCAATCGAGCGCTCGTTCGAGGGCGGCGGCGCGCAAGCGCTCGTGCTGAAGATCCTTAACGGGGACCTGCCGATCGGCGAGCCGCCGATTCTCGAGCCGAAGTAGCGCGATACGTGGATGCAGTAGCTTTCATTCAAGACAGGCCGCTCGAGGCGGCCAGCGTGCTGTTCAGCGTCCTGTACCTCGTGCTCGCTATCCGCGAAAGCCTCTGGTGCTGGCCGGCGGCTTTCTTTTCGTCGGTGTTGACCCTCGTCGTCGTGTTCGGCGTGCGCCTTTACTCCGAAGTGGCGTTGAACGTCTATTACGCTGCGATGGCAGTCTTCGGTTGGTACCAATGGCACTACGGCGGACGCCCACGCGGTGCTGCCGAGCTGCCGATCGGCGTGTGGCCGCTCAAGATGCACGCGCTCGCAATCGGCGGCAGCGTGGCGCTCGCCTCCATTATCGGCTGGCTCATGAGCCGGTACACGCAGGCCGCGTTCCCGTACCTCGACGCGTTCCTTGCGGTGTCCTCGGTCGTGACGACTTACATGGTGGCGCGCAAGATCCTCGAGAACTGGCTCTATTGGCTCGTCATCGACGGTCTGTGGCTGTACGTGTATCTGCAGCGCGAGCTCTATCTTTTCGTCGGACTGTTTGCGCTGTATCTCGTGCTCGTCGTGATCGGGCTCGCGCGCTGGCATCGCGACTGGCGCGCGCAGACTGCGGTGCCGGCATGACGGCCGCGGAGGCGGACGTACGTACCGCGTTGCGGCGCGTGTGGCCCGATGCGAGCACGCTCGAGAAGGTGCAGATTCGCGCGCTCGGCGGCGGTTTGATGGCGCGCAGCTTCTTGGCCGTCGCAGGACGGCGGCGCCACGTGCTGCGGCTGCCCGTCGCGAGCTCCATGGCGTGGCTCGATATTGCGAGCGAAGCGCGCGCGATGCGTGCGGCGGCCGCGGCCGGTCTCGCGCCAGCCGTCATCGCCGTCGACGTCGAGGCCGGTCTGCTCCTGACTGACTATCAACAGACCCTTTGGAAGCCAGACTTGGTGCGTCAGCCAGCCGCGGTGACGATGATCGTACGGCTGTTGCGAGCATTGCATCGGCTGCAAGTCGATCTGCCCGTGTATTCCGTTCGACATTTCGCGTCGGCGTATCTGACGGCGCTCGCCGAGATCACGACCCACGTGCCGAGCGCAGAGGAACAGAAGTGGGCGGACGAGCTCACGCGGCTCGGGCGTCGCTTCGATATGAGCTATGCGCCGACGGCCTTCTGCCACAACGACCTCGGTGCCGCGAACATCCTCATCGATGGCGCCGCCGCTAGTCTCATCGACTTCGAGTATGCTGGCCTCGGCGCGCCGCTCCTCGATCTTGCGAGCCTCGCCGGCATGAATGGCTTCGCGGAAGCGCAACGACGGCAGCTGCTCGACGAGTATTACGGAACGTCGCCCGCGGCACCCACGCTGCGCGATCTAGACAACGCGATTCGCATGGTGAGGCTGCTCGCGTACTTTTGGGGACGCGTCGCGGAGGAGCGCCTCGGCGCTCATGCGCATGCGGAGCTGGCTGCGAGCATCGGTGCAACTTTGAGACAGGGCTGAGCATGGCGAACGTGGCTTTCCTGGGTTTGGGCGTCATGGGTTTTCCGATGGCCGGCTGGCTCGCGAAGAAGGGCCACAACGTGACGGTCTACAACCGCACGGCAGCGAAAGCCGAGAAATGGTGCCAGCAGTACGGTGGAAAAGCGGCCGCGACGCCGGCCGCTGCAGCGCAGGGCGCGGAGATCGTGTTCAGCTGCGTCGGCGACGATCCCGATCTGCGGGAGATCGCGCTCGGCACCGGTGGCGCGATTGCCGCGATGCGCGCAGGTTCCATCTACTGCGACCACACCACGGCTTCGGCCGACATCGCGCGCGAGATCGCCACGGCTGGCAGCAAACGCGGCGTGCACTGCCTCGACGCGCCGGTGTCCGGCGGCCAAGCGGGCGCCGAGAACGGCAAGCTCACCGTCATGACCGGCGGCGAGCCCGAGGCGTTCGCGACGGCCGAGCCCGTCATCCGCTCGTACGCGCACGCCGTGCGCCTTCAGGGCCCCGCCGGTTCAGGCCAGCTGACGAAGATGGTCAACCAGATCGCGATCGCCGGCGTCGTGCAGGGCCTCGCCGAGGCGTTGAATTTCGCGCGCAAGGCTGGCCTCGACGTGGGCTCGGTCGTCGAAACGATCTCGAAGGGTGCCGCGCAGTCGTGGCAAATGGAAAATCGCTGGAAGACGATGAGCGAAGACAAGTTCGACTTCGGCTTCGCCGTCGAGTGGATGCGCAAGGACCTGCGTATCTGTTTGCAGGAGGCGCGCAACAACGGCGCCGAGCTGCCTGTCGCCGCGCTCGTGGATCAGTTCTACGCCGACGTCGTCGGTATGGGCGGCAAGCGGTGGGATACTTCGAGCTTGATCGCGCGGCTCAATCGTAACGACGAGAAGTAGCGCGCGCGTGCAGCCGATCCTCGCCGATCTCTTGAAGCTGCTCGAGCTCGAGCGCGTCGAGGACCGGATCTTCCGCGGCGAGAGCCGTGACCTGGGCGGCGCACGCGTTTTCGGCGGCCAGGTGCTCGGGCAAGCACTGACTGCCGCGAGCTATACGGTGCAGGGCCGCAACGTGCACTCGCTGCACGCGTATTTCCTCGTCGCCGGCGACGTCGACGCGCCGATCGTCTACGAGGTCGAGCTCGCGCGCGACGGCAAGAGCTTCAGCAACCGCCGCGTCGTCGCGATCCAGCACGGCCGGCCCATCTTCAACATGACGGCGTCGTTTCAGGTGCCTGAGGAAGGGCTCGAGCACGCGGCGTCGATGCCGCGGGTGCCGGGGCCCGAAGGCCTCGCCGACGTGCGCGAGCTGCCGCCCGCAGTGCTCGAGAGAGTGCCCGAGAAGATGCGGCGGTTCCTCACGCACGAGCGGCCGTTCGAGTTCCGGCCCGTCGAGCCGATACACGTGATTACGCCGCCGCGCGCGGCGCCGGCGCGCCACATCTGGGTCAAGACCATCGACAGGCTGCCCGATGATGCCGACCTGCATCGCAATGTGCTCGCGTACGTGTCGGACTATCAGCTCGTCTCGACGGCCACACTGCCGCACGGCATCCACTTCGCCGAGGGCAACGTGCAGCTCGCGAGCCTCGATCACGCGATGTGGTTCCACCGGCCGTTTCGCGCCGACGAGTGGCTGCTCTACGCCATGGAAAGCCCGAATGCGTCGGGCGGCCGCGGGCTCGCTTTGGGCAAGTTCTTCACGCTCGACGGCGCGCTCGTCGCGTCGACGGCGCAAGAGGGTGTCGTTCGAATCTGGCCCGGCCGGTAGCGAGGTGCTCGCATGAACTGGTCCGATATCGCCGCCGCGGCCGCGACGCTGTTCTTCGTCATGGACCCGCTCGGCAACATCCCCGTCTTCAACGCCGTGCTGTCGCGTTTTTCGCCGCAGCGGCGCGTGCAGATCACGGCGCGCGAGCTGGTGATCGCGCTCGTAATTCTGCTGACGTTCTTGTTCGCAGGCACCGCAATCCTCGAGTTCTTGGGTTTGTCGCAGCCGTCGCTTTCGATCGCTGGAGGCGTGCTGTTGTTCATCATCGCGCTGCGAATGATCTTTCCGCACGCGGGCGGCGAGGTCGCGAGCGAGCGCGACGAGCCGCTGATCGTGCCGCTCGCGATGCCGATGGTCGCGGGACCGTCGACGATTGCGATCCTCCTGCTGCTCTCCTCGACGGAGCCCGAGCGGATCTGGGAGTGGTGTACCGCGCTCGTGATCGCCTGGGCCGTCACGACGGTGCTGCTGACGGCCTCGCCGTTTCTCTTGCGTGTGCTAGGCGACCGCGGCTTGCGCGCGCTCGAGCGCCTCATGGGCATGCTGCTCGTGCTGCTCGCGACGCAGATGCTCTTGAACGGCGTGCGCGAGTTCGTGCAGTCGCTCTAGCGGTCCTGCGGCCTCATGGGCTCGACGAGGTCGCGGCGGTATTGGCGGCCGCGCTCGGCGTAATTCGCGGCGCTCGCTTCGAGCCCGCGGCATTCCGCGTCGGTGAGCTCGCGCACGCGGCGCGCGGGCGCGCCGATGATCAGTGAGCGATCGGCAAACGTTTTGCGCTCCGTGATCAGCGCGCCGGCGCCGACCAAGCAGTACTTGCCGATGACGGCGTGGCTCAGGATCGTCGCCCCTATGCCGATCAGCGTGCAGTCGCCGACCGTGCAGCCGTGCACGGTGGCGCCGTGTCCAATCGTGACCATGTTGCCGATCGTGCACGGCGCGTCGGCGTCGACGTGGATGACAGCCGTGTCCTGCACGTTGGTGTCGTTGCCGATACGGATGTCGTTGACGTCGCCGCGCAGCACGGCGTTGAACCACACATTCGCATGGCGGCCGAGATAGACGCGCCCGATCACGGACGCGCTCGGCGCGACGTAGAAGTCGTCGCCGACGGTCTGCACGCGATAAGCGCCGAGATCGTACAGCACGGCTATTTCTTCGCTTTCGCCTGATTCGCGACTGCCGCCGCTGCCGCGGCGATCGCGGCCGCGTCGCCGAGATACTCGGCGCGCGTCGGTTTGAGGTCCGCATCGAGCTCATACAGCCGCGGCACGCCTGTCGGAATGTTGAGCTCCGTGATCTCGTCATCGCGGATGCCTTCGAGCATCTTCACGACGGCACGCAAACTGTTGCCGTGCGCGGCGACGAGCACGTTGCGGCCGCGCAAGAGCTCGGCCGCAATGCGGTCTTCCCAGTACGGCTTAACGCGCGCGAGCGTCGTCTTCAACGACTCCGTGCCGGGCAACACGCTTGCCGGCAACTGTGCGTAGCGTGCGTCATGGCGCGGGTGGCGCTCGTCGCTCTCGGCGAGCGGCGGCGGCGGGACGTCGTAGCTCCTGCGCCAGATCTTGACCTGCGCTTCGCCGTGCTTGGCCGTCGTCTGCGCCTTGTCGAGGCCCTGCAACGAGCCGTAGTGGCGCTCGTTCAAGCGCCACGTATTCTCGACTGGCACCCACATGAGCTGCATCTCGTCGAGCACGATCCATAGCGTGCGGATCGCGCGCGCGAGCACCGACGTGAACGCGATGTCGAACGTGAGTCCAGCGCCCGTCAGCGTGCGGCCCGCGAGCCGCGCTTCATCGCGGCCTTGTGCCGTGAGATCGACGTCGGTCCAGCCCGTGAAAAGATTCTTTTGATTCCAATCGCTTTGCCCGTGCCGCAGCAGAACGAGCCGGCCGACCGGCGGCCGCGTGTTGTTGTTCGTCATGCGCGCATTGTCCCAGAACGGCGTAGGAGGCGGAACCGTGGACAGGGCGTGACGGACGTCTCAGGCGCACGCTGCGGTACGCCATGCGAGCTGGGTTATAGTGGAGGGCGAGCCACTCTTACGGGCCCGTGCAGCACACAATGACAACAAAACCCGAGCCGGAAAAAGACAATCCCGCGGCGGCCGGCGTCGAGCCCGCGGCCGGTAACGAAGTCCGCTACGACACCTATTTGCAGCTCGACAAGCTGCTGAGCGCGCAGCAGCCGATCAGCGGCGCGCCCGAGCACGACGAGATGCTCTTCATCATCCAGCACCAGGTTGCCGAGCTCTGGTTCAAGCTGATCCTGCACGAGCTCGACGCGGCTATCGAATGCTTGAAGCACGACGAGCTGCCGAGAACGATCAAAATTCTGAATCGCGTGAAGCAAGTGCAGCACCAGCTCATCAACCAGTGGTCCGTGCTCGCCACGCTGACGCCTACGGAGTACGCGGCGTTTCGAGACGCGCTCGGCTCGGCATCGGGATTCCAGTCGCCGCAGTATCGCGTGCTCGAGTTCAAGCTGGGGCGCAAGGACCGCACGGTGCTGTCGCGCTTCAGCCACCACCTCGAATATTACCGCGAGCTGAAAGCAGCGCTCGAGCGACCCGGGCTTTACGACGAGTTCTTGCGGTATCTATACCGCGTCGGCCATCGCGTGCCCGAGGCCCGCGTCGAGCGCGATTGGACGCAGATGTACGAGCATCATCCGGGCGTCGTCGAAGTGATGCAGACGATCTATCAGCATCCGGACCAGTATTGGGCCGCGTACGAAGTGTCGGAGCGGCTCGTCGACATCGAGATCAACTTCCAGTCGTGGCGCTTCCATCACATGAAGACGGTGGAGCGCATCATCGGCGGCAAAGCCGGCACGGGCGGCACGTCGGGTGTGAAGTTCCTGCAGCGCGCGCTCGATACGACGTTCTTCCCGGAGCTCGTCGAGGTCCGCACGAAGATCGGCTGACGTCCGCCGTCTTACGGGCGGTGCGCTTCCGAGAGATAGTCGTGGCTCTGCATCTCGACGAGGCGGCTTTGCGTTCGTAGGAAATCGCTTTTCAACCGTTCGCCGCGATAGAGCTCCGTGGCCGGCGCTGCCGCCGACAGGATCAGCTTGACGCGCCGGTCGTAGAGCTCGTCGACGAGCGCGATGAAACGCCGCGCTTGGTTCTCGAGCGTGGCGTCGAAGCGCGGCACGCTCGATACGAGCACGGTTTGGTAGAGCCGCGACAGCTCGATGTAATCGTCCTGGCTGCGCGGGCCGTCGCAGATACTCTCGAAGGCGAACCAGATCACGCCGTCGGCTGCACGACGATAGACGATCGGGCGGCCGTTGATCTCGAGGGAGCCGCCGTCGTCGCCTTCATCGGGTGCTATTGCTTGAAAGAATTCAGTAAGGCGTCGATCGGCAACGGCGCCCGCGGGGGTTTGATAGACGTCGGCACGCTCGAGCGCCCGCAAACGGTAATCGATGCCCCCGTCGACATGCACGACCTCGCAGTGCTCTTTCAGCAACGCGATCGTCGGCAGGAAGCGCTGCCGCTGCAGGCCGCCGCTGTAGAGCTGATCCGGCGCGATGTTCGAGGTCGCCGCGAGCGTCACCCCGCGCGAGAACAACGCCGCGAACAGGTTGCCGAGCAGCATTGCGTCCGCGATGTCGGTCACTACGAGCTCGTCGAAGCAGATGACGCGCGTTTCGCTCGCGATATCGTCTGCGACGAGCTCGAGCGGATTCTCGACGTCGCGATGCACTTTCAACCGCTCGTGCATGCTGGCCATGAAACGATGGAAGTGCTGGCGGCGTTTGTCGGAAAAAGGCAGCGCATTGAAAAAGAGATCCATGAGGAATGTCTTGCCGCGGCCGACGCCGCCCCAAAGGTAGAGTCCGCGCACCGTCGTGCGGCGCTGGCCGGCGAGCTTCGCGACCTTGGCGCGCCAGCCGCGATGCGCCGTGCCGGCCAGCAAGTCTCGATAGAGCCGCTCGAGCGCTTCGACGGCGCGCGCCTGCGCCGCATCGGCGCTCAAATCGCCGCGCTCGACTCGCCGGCGATAAAGCGCGAGAGGTCCGGTCACGCGTGGAGCTCGCGGCGGCCGACGAAGTGCGCGAGCGCTTCGGGGTTCGCGAGCGCATCGAGATTGCCGACGGGCCGGCCGTGGATCGCTTCGCGCACCGCAAGCTCGACGATCTTGCCGTTCATCGTGCGCGGAATGTCGGCGACAGCCAGGATTTTGGCCGGCACGTGACGTGGGCTTGCTCGCGTCTTGATCGCCTCGCGCAAGCCGCGCTCGAGCTCGGCATCGAGCTTGACGCCGGGCTGCAAGCGGACGAACAGCACGATCCGGCGTGTCGCCGCGCCATTCCTGCCCGACGACGATGCTTTCCGCGACCTCCGCGAACGACTCGACGATGCGGTAGATCTCGGCCGTCCCGATCCGCACGCCGCCCGGATTCAGCACGGCGTCGGAGCGGCCATAGATCACGAGGCCGTCGTCTGCCGTGAGCTCCGCGTAATCGCCGTGATGCCAGACGTTCGGGAAACGCTCGAAGTATGCAGCGCGATACTTGCGGCCGTCGGCGTCGTTCCAGAAACCGAGCGGCATCGATGGGAAAGGGGCCGTGCAGACGAGCTCGCCTTTCTGCTCGCGCACGGAGCGGCCGTCGGGCGTGAAAATCTCGACCTTCATGCCGAGGCCGCGGCACTGCAGCTCGCCGCGCCGAACCGGCAGAAGAGGATTCCCGAGCGCGAAGCACGAGATCAAATCGGTTCCCCCGGCGATCGACGCGAGCTGAACGTCGGCTTTGATGCTGCTATAGACGAAGTCGAAGCCGGCCGGCGCGAGTGGCGAGCCCGTCGAGAGGATCGAGCGGAGCTTGGCCAGAGCGTGCCGCCCGCGCGGCGCGAAGCCGGATTTCTCGAGCGCGCTCAAATACTTGGCGCTCGTGCCAAAGATAGCGAGCATTCTCGCGCTCGGCGAGGCGCCAGAGAATACCAGCATCGGGATGCAGCGGCGCTCCCTCGTAGAGCAGTAGCGTCGCGCGCGAGGCGAGCGCCGAAACGAGCCAGTTCCACATCATCCAGCCGCAGGTCGTGAAGTAGAACACCACGTCGCCGGCGCGAATGTCCGTGTGCAGCACGTGCTCCTTGCGATGCTGCAGCAGCGTGCCGCCGACGCCGTGCACGATGCACTTCGGTGCGCCCGTCGTGCCCGACGAATAAAGAATGTAGAGCGGCGCGTCGAACGCGACGGGCTCGTAGCGCGGCTCGGCGCTCTGGTCGAGCAGCTCGTCAAAAAGGTGTGCGTTCGGCAACGCGCTCAAGGATGGGTCGTCGGTTCGATACGGCACGATGACGACGGCCGCGAGGTTCTTCAGGCGCGCCGCGACGGTGCGCACGATCGGCAGCGAGTCGATGCTCTTGCCGTTGTAGAAGTAACCGTCGGTCGCGAACAGCACCTTCGGATCGATCTGCCCGAAGCGGTCGAGCACCGCGTCGACGCCGAAATCCGGCGAGCACGACGACCACACGGCCCCGACGCTCGCCGTGGCGAGCATCGCGACCACGGCTTCCGGGCGGTTCGCGATATAGGCCGCAACGCGGTCGCCGCGTCGCAAGCCGAGCGCGCGCAAGCGCGCGGCGAGGCTCGCGACTTGTGCGCGCAGCTCGTGCCACGAGAGCTCGGTCCGCTCGCCGCGCTCGTTGACGAACACGAGCGCCGTGCCGGAAGCCTCGTGCTCGAGCAAATTGGCGGCGAAGTTCAGCTTGGCGCCTTCGAACCATTTTGCGCCGGGCATGCTCGACGCATCGCGCAGCACGTTGGCGTACGGCGCTGCGGCTTTGACGTCGCAGAACCGCCAGATCGCAGCCCAGAAGTCCTGCGGCGACTCAACGCTCCAGTCGTAGAGCGCGGCGTAGTCGTCGCCGCGTAAGTGTGCGCGATTCAAGTCGATGAAGAGCCGCATGTTGCTCGCAGCGCAGCGCGCGGGGGACGGTTGCCAGATCGGTGTGCTCACGCAATCGAAGAGAAGGACGGATGGAACACGATGTTACAATGCGCCGCTCATCCGCGCCGTTCCGCTCCTCCCATGCCGCAAGTCTCACGCGAAAGCATGGAGTTCGATGTCGTCGTGATCGGCGCCGGTCCGGCCGGTCTCGCTACGGCGTGTCGACTTGCGCAGCTCGCCCGCACCGAGGGGCGCGAGCTCAACGTCGGAGTCGTCGAGAAGGGCGCGGCCGTCGGCGCGCACATCGTCTCCGGCGCCGTTTTCGAGCCGCGCGCGCTCGACGAGCTCTTCCCAGATTGGCGCGAACGCGGCGCGCCCGTCAGGACGCCGGTGTCCGCAGAGCGCGTCGAATGGCTTACGAGCGCGAGTGGGCGCGTGCGCGTGCCCGAGCTTTTCGTGCCGCGCGCGCTGCGGAATCACGGCAATTTCGTCGTCAGCTTGGGCGATCTCTGCCAATGGCTCGCGAGCCAAGCGGAAGCGCTCGGCGTCAACGTGCTACCCGGCTTCGCCGCCGCCGACGTGCTCTTCGAAGGCGAGCGCGTTGCCGGCGTCGTCACGGGCGACTTAGGAGTGGCCCGCGACGGGTCGCGCAAACCCAATTACCAGGCCGGCTACGAGCTGCGCGCCAAGTACACGGTCTTCGCCGAAGGCTGCCGCGGCCATCTCGGCCGGCGCCTCGAGGCACGCTTCGACCTGCGCGCGGGCGCGGACCCGCAGCACTTTGGGATCGGCTTCAAGGAGATCTGGCAAGTCGACGCGGCAAAGCACCGGCCCGGCGAGGTCGTGCATACGCTCGGCTGGCCGCTCGACGCACGTACGGACGGCGGGGGCTTCGTCTATCACGCGGCCGACGAGCGCGTCTATGTCGGTCTCATCGTGAGCTTGGGCTATCGCAATCCGCACCTCGATCCGTTCGGCGAGCTCCAACGCTGGAAGCAGCACCCGCTCGTGAGCGAGCTGCTGGCGGGCGGCCAACGCATTGCGTACGGCGCGCGCGCCGTCAACAAAGGCGGCCTTCCCTCGTTGCCGAAGTTGACGTTCCCGGGCGGTGTGCTCGTCGGTTGCGAGGCCGGGTTCTTGAATCCCGCCAAGATCAAGGGCTCACACACGGCGCTGAAGAGCGGGACGCTCGCGGCGGAGTCGATCTTCGCGGCGCTCGCACTGAGCGGCGCGGCCGCCGATGCCGCGCTAGCAAGCTACGAGGAACGAGTTCGTGGCTCGTGGCTCTGGGACGAGCTGCATCGCGGCCGTAATTTCAGCGCCGGCCTCGCGAAGCTCGGGTTGTATCTCGGGGGCGCTCTCGCGTTCGTCGAGCAGAACGCGCTCGGCGGCCGAGCGCCTTGGACACTTCGCAACCGTGTCGCCGATGACGCTCGCATGCGCAAAGCGGCGAACGCGCCGCGTCTCCGTTATCCAACGCCGGACGGCGTATTGACGTTCGATCGCGCGAGCTCGGTGTTCTTATCGAGCACGGCGCACGAGGAGGATCAGCCGTGTCATCTCGTGCTCGAGGATCCCGCCGTGCCGATTGCCGTGAACCTGCCGCGTTACGACGAGCCCGCGCAGCGCTATTGCCCGGCCGGGGTCTACGAGGTCGTCACGGATTCGACGGGTGAGGCGTGTTTTAGGATCAACGCGACGAATTGCGTTCACTGCAAGACCTGCGACATCAAGGACCCCGCGCGCAACATCACCTGGGTGCCGCCTGAAGGTGGCGGCGGGCCGCGCTATTCCGGCATGTAGGCCGGCTCGGGCGCGAGATCGGGCTCGTCGAGATGGACGAGCATCGCGCGGCGCGTCTCGGCCATCAACGCGTGCGCCGTGGGCGAGGACGGGGGGGGCCGCACCGCGTCACAGACGTGCACCTGCAGCGGGCCTAACCGCGGCAGGAAGTGCCCGGACGGCAGCTTCCAGCGCGCCCCGCGAATTACGACGGGAACGACGGGCAGCTTCGCACGCGCCGCGGCGCTGAACGCGCCAAGATGAAACGGTTTGAGACCGGGCAACTTGTCGAAGGTGCCTTCGGGGAAGAAGCCAAGCGCCGAGCCGCGAGTCGCGAGCGTATACAACGTTCGCGCGGTCCGGTGCCGATCCTGGCGGTCGTCGCGGTCTACGAATGCCGAGCCGAGCCGCCTCAGCAAGAACCCTGCGATGGGCAGGCGGCTCATCTCGTTTTTGATGAGGTAGGTGAAGCCCGCCGGTAGCGCGGCCGTCAAGATGATGCCGTCGAGGTAGCTCGAGTGGTTCGCGACGACGACGCAAGGGTAGTGCGCCTCGATGGCGCTGCCCGCGACGCGAACGGGGCTACCGATAGCGGCGAGGAAGAGCCGTGCCGCGCGGCGCGCCAAGGCACGGCGCCGGTCGATGCCGGGCAGCACGGCGAGAACGACGCACAGCGGAATCACGATGGCGAGCAGGGCCAGCCAGGCATAGAAGCCGTAGGCGAAATGGAGGACGCGAGTCACGGCCGATCGAGGGTTGTGCGGGTTTGCGTAGTCCGTCTTACGTTTATGTCAAAGCTACCGTCGCCGCAGTGCGACATTCGAAACGGGTTCGCGGCCGTTTTCTGTGACACGTGTCTCTTTATGTTAACGCTGCCAAACTTCTGTGAAGGCGGTCACGCAGGCGGCCGTACCCCTCACGCATACTCGACCCGCTGCGACATTCTTCTGCGCATGTCGCGGCTGTCACATAAGGCTTTGAATCATATACGGAAGCTCTGGAACATACGATCGCATAGCGGCAATGGCGCACAACTTTTTGCACAGCAGCCCGGCTCAGGCAGGCATGAGTCTACCTAGCGATCCCAAAGCGCTCGTCGATCGTTTCCTCGATGCGATCTGGATGGAGCGCGGGCTTTCCGAAAATACGCTCGGCGCGTATCGCGCCGATTTGCTCGCGCTGAATCAGCGCCTGCAAACGCGTAACGTCGAGCTCGCCCGTGCGGCTCGCGCCGACGTTCTCGATTACATCGCGTGGCGCGTCGAGGCCGGCGCGAAACCGCGTTCGACGGCGCGGCAGCTGTCGAGCTTCCGCAGGTTCTATCGTTACCTGTTGCGCGAGGGTTTGCTCGGTGAGGACCCGACGGCGCAGATCGCGATGCCGAAGATCGGCCGTGCGCTGCCGCAGTCGCTGACGGAGGAAGAGGTCGAAGCTTTGCTCGCGGCGCCCGTCGTCGCCGAGCCGCTCGGCCATCGCGATCGCGCGATGCTCGAAGTGCTGTACGCCACGGGCGTGCGAGTCTCGGAGCTCATCAATCTGAAGATGACGCAGGTCAATCTGAATCAAGGCGTGCTGCGCATCGTCGGTAAGGGTGATCGCGAGCGGCTCATTCCGCTCGGCGACGAAGCGCAGGATTGGATCAAAGAGTTCATCAACGGTCCGCGCGTCGAGATCCTGCTCGAGCGCCAGACCGAATACCTGTTCCCGACCCGCCGCGGCGACCGCATGACGCGTCAGGCTTTCTGGCACATCATCAAACGGTACGCGCGCAAGGCCGGCGTCAAGAAGAAGCTGTCCCCGCATACGGTCCGGCATGCGTTCGCGACGCACCTGCTCAATAACGGTGCAGACCTCCGCGTCGTGCAGCTGCTGCTCGGCCACAGCGACGTGTCGACTACACAAATCTATACCCACGTCGCGCGCGAGCGCATGAAAGAGCTGCATAGCCGCCACCATCCGCGCGGGTGAACGAGCCTCCCGGCGGCAATCTTTATTGGTAGAATCCTCAGGAGCCCTACGCGCTCCGGCTTGGTATTAGGAGACTGCCCGTGCAGAAAGCCCGCACTCTAGCGACCCTGCTCGCCCTGCCGCTCGGCCTAGCCGCCGCGAGCGCGAGTGCGCAAGAGATCACCAAAGAGGAGCTCGCGACGCGCTTGAATGGCATTGCCGTCGAGAACATCACGGACGCGCCGATCGCAGGGCTTTATCAGGTCGCTGTCGGTGCGAATGTCGCGTACGTCACGAAGGACGGCCGCTACATCGTCCGAGGCGACATTTACGACGCCGAGACGAGCGCCAACGTCAGCGAAGAAACGCGGGCCCGCGCCCGTGCGACGCTGCTCGGCAGCGTGGACCCCGCAGACATGATCGTCTTCAAGCCGGCGAATGGGCAGGTCAAGCATACGGTCACGATCTTCACGGACATCGATTGCGGTTATTGCCGGCAGTTCCATCGCGAGATCGACAAGGTCACGGCGCTCGGTATCGAAGTTCACTACATGTTCTTCCCGCGCACGGGCCGGGACACCGAGTCGTGGACGAAAGCGGACCAGGTGTGGTGCGCGGCGAACCACAACTCCGCGCTCACGCGCGCGAAGCTCGGAGGCGAGATTCCCGACGGCGACGAGTGTACGACGCCGGTCGAGGCTCACTACGAGCTCGGGCAGCGCATCGGCGTGCGCGGCACGCCGGCGATCTTCTCCGAAGCCGGCGAGCTGCTCGGCGGTTACTTGCCGCCGGCGACACTCGCGAAGGTGCTCGACGACCCGACCGCAGTCATCGAATAATTCGCCTTCCGATGGAGTGGATCACTTCGCCAGAGGCGTGGATTGCGCTCACGACGCTGACGCTGCTCGAGATCGTCCTCGGCGTCGACAACATCATCTTCATCAGCATCCTCGTCGGCCGCTTGCCCGAAGCGCAGCGCCAGCGCGCTCGGCTGCTCGGCCTCGGCTTCGCGATGGGCACGCGTATCCTGCTGCTGTTGCTCCTGACCTGGATCATGCGGCTCCAGGCAACACTGTTCAGCGTTCTCGGCGTGGATATCTCGGGCCGCGACCTCATCCTGATCGGCGGCGGTCTTTTCTTGCTCGCGAAAGCGACGCTCGAGATCCACCACAGTCTCGAGGGTCAGGAAGGCGAGGGTCACGCAGTCAAGCATGCGGGCTTTGTGAGTGTCATCGTTCAGATCGGGCTGATCGACATCGTCTTCTCGTTGGATTCCGTGATCACGGCCGTAGGCTTGGCCGACGACGTCGGCGTCATGATCATCGCAATCGTCGTTGCCGTCGGCGTCATGATGTTCGCGGCAGGCGCGATAGGCCGGTTCGTCGACGATCACCCGACGATCAAGATGCTTGCGCTCTCGTTCCTCGTGCTGATCGGCGTCGCGCTGATCGCCGAGGGCATCGATGTGCATATTCCGAAGGGCTACATTTACTTCGCGATGGCGTTCTCGGTCGTCGTCGAGATGTTGAACATACGCATCCGCGGCGGCCGCAAGCCCGTTCAGTTGAAGAAGAAGGAAGTCTAGTGTTCGGCGCGCCGCTGGCCGCGTAGGGGGAGCGACATGACCGGGGAAGAGCTCGCCTATCTCCTGGCGCGCGTTCTCACGTGCGGCATCTGGGTCGCGGCGGGCGTGCATAAAGCAACGCACTACCGGGCCAACATCGTCGAGATGGGACACTTGGGTGTGCCTAGCCCAAGTCTCGTATTGCCGTTGGTGTTGATGCTCGAGATGGTGGGTGCGCTGCTGCTCGTCATCGACGAGTATGTCTGGGCCGTCTGCCTCGCCTGGCTTATCTTCCTCGTGCCGGCGAGCTGGATGTACCACTTCAAGTTCATGCTGAAAGACGGCACGATCGTCTTTCCGCAATTCGTAACAGGCTGGAAGAACGTGTCGATAGCGGGCGGTTTGCTCGCGTTGATTCTGCTCGACACGAGCCGGCCGGGATGGCTGTTTTCGGCCTGAGCGCCTCGCGTGGGCTTGCCTCCTAGTTGGCTTCGTTCTTGCACGCGCTTCAAGCGGGATTCCGGCGCGGGCAGTTCATGACTTTCGACCAAACGGCCATCGTCGTCGTTCTCGCCGCTGCCCTTGCACTGTTCATTTCCGAGCGCGTTCGGTACGACCTCGTTGCGCTTGCCGCGCTGCTGGCTTGCGTGCTGCTCGGCCTCGTCGAGCCCGGCGGGGCCTTCATGGGTTTCGCCAACGATGCCGTGATCACCGTTGCGGCCGTGCTTGTCATGAGCCACGCGCTCGCGCGCTCGGGCGCCGTCGACGCGGTGACGGCGCCGCTGCTGCGAGTCGCCGCTCACCCGATCGCCTTGCTGGCCGGGCTCTGCGTGGCCGGCGCGTTGTTGTCGAGCATCATGAACAACGTCGGCGCTCTGGCGCTGCTGATGCCGATTGCGATTGCGGGGGCGCGCAAGGGCGGCTATTCGGTCGCGCTGCTTCTGATGCCGCTTTCGTTCGCGACCCTGCTCGGTGGCACGACGACGTTGATCGGGACGCCGCCGAACATTTTGGCCGCGGATCTCGCCGAGCGCTTGCGCGGAGAGCCCTTCACGATGTTCGAGTTCACGCCGGTTGGCGCAGCGATCTCAGTCGCCGGCATCGTGTTCATGGTTGCGGTCGGCTGGCGATTTCTGCCGCGCGGGCGGGAAGGGACGAAGTCGCCCACCGAGCTGTTCGACATCGGTCACTACGTGACGGAAGCGCGGCTGCCGCCGAAATCCAACTTGATCGGCAAGACGATCCGAGAGTTCGAGGATGCGAGCGGCGACCGCGCGATCGTGCTTGGTCTCGTGCACGGCGACACAAGGTTACGGTCGAGCTCGTCGTATGTGCTGCAAGAAGGCGACGTCTTGCTGCTCCAAGCCGAGACCGAAGCGCTACAGGAATACGTGAAGGCGGCGCACATCGACCTCGTGGCCGCCGCGCCTCATGATCCGCCCGATCTGCCGTCGGCCGAGGCAGCCGTGCCGATGCCTGCGGGGATGTCCGCGGACGCGGCCAAACCAAAGAAGGAGTCACGCGCTACGCCGCGCCAGCTTCTCGACACGACCGAGGCCGTCGTGACTCCGACGTCTTGGGTGCAAGGGAGCTCGGCGCGGACACTGCGGTTGCGCGCGCGGTATGACACCAATCTGCTCGCGATCTCGCGCCGTGGGCGTCCGATCACGACGCGGCTGCGCGACGTGCCGTTGTTCGCCGGCGACGTGTTGTTGATGGAGGGCCCAGCCGGAGATCTCCCAGACACGATCGTCAAGCTGGGCTGCTTGCCGCTCGCGGACCGTAAGCTCATGTTGTCGCCGCGGCGCGTTGTGCTGCCGTTCGCCGTGTTCGTCGGCGCAGTCGCGCTGGTGATTTTGGGCGTGACTTCGGCCGCGATCGCATTCGTGCTTTGTGCGGCTGCGATGGTAGGGCTCGGCTTCATGCCGGCGCGTGAGGTGTACTCCACCATCGAATGGCCGGTCATCGTTCTACTGGCCGCGCTGATCCCGGTCGCTGGCGCACTCGAAACGACGGGGACCGCGATGCTCGCCGCCGATGCGCTCGTCGCGGCGGCCGGCAGCTTGCCGCCGCACGCGATCCTCGGGCTCGTGCTCGTCGCGACCATGGCGATTACGCCGATCCTCAACAACGCCGCGACGGTTCTGCTGATGGGGCCCATTGCGCACGGCGTCGCAGTGAACATCGGCGTCGACAGCGCTGCGTTCCTGATGGCGGTGGCGATCGGCGCATCGTGCGACTTCCTGACGCCGTTTGGGCATCAGAACAACACGCTGATCTTGGGCGCCGGCGGCTACCGATTCGCGGACTTCTGGAAGCTCGGCTTGCCGCTCGACGCGATCATCTTGTCGATAGCCGTACCACTGCTGCCGGTCGTATTTCCGTTCGGTTGAGCACGGGCGTGGACGGCGGTCGCAGCAGGATCACCGGCCCGTCGGCCGGTCGCCGCCGACTTCCATGCCGTCGCTGCTGCGACGCACCGATAAGGCGCGCACGGAGCGGACATCGGCGTCACGGTGCGGGTTGCCCGTCACGAGCAATGCATCGCCGACTCTCAGGGTTTGCGCAGTCACGCCTCGGTCGCGAAGCCGTTGCGGGCTCGCCCACTCGACGATCCAGCGCTCTTGCCGGCCGTGCTCGGTGCTGACGCTGAGCACGAGCGAGCTATGCGGGTTGCGCAGCAACACGCGTGTGACGGATCCGCTGATGTACGTCGAGCGGCTCACGTCGTATTCCGCGGACCACGAGTGATGGGCAGCCGCCGGGCTAGCCTCGCAGGCGGCAGCCACACCGAGCAGAACGAGCGTCGTCGCGGAGAGGGTCCTCATCGGCCTCGCGGATCGATTGGCTGGCCGTTCCATTCGACGAGCCTACGCCGTCCGCCGCGGAGCGGCGAGAGCGCTTTGGGTGCCGAGACGCGAAATCGTGAAACCGATCGACGCACAACGCGGGTCGGCTCTGTACATTCGCGGCCCATGAACCGCCAGAACGATCCTCACGCGACGACCGTGGTGTTGCCCCCGGACGAGCTCGCCGCTCGGCGACAGAGCAGGCGAGACAAACAGCTGACGCTTGCGCAGATCCGGCGCCTGCTCGTCGCTGCTGAGTTGCGTAAGAGAGCCAACCAGAGCGACTAGCTCGCGCGGACGGGTGACGGACAACCGTCGCACCTCCTATACTGCGCGACTCGAGATTGAACCACTCGATGCCCGAGTGGCGGAATTGGTAGACGCAGCGGACTCAGATAGCAAAATTGAGCCTTCGAGGAGAAATCCTCGAGGTGAAGCCCGTCAAACTCGGTGAAGACCCTGAGCAAGAGCTCGAGTTGACGCCGAGCCAAGCCCCCGTCGCGGACGGAGGGGGAAGGTGTAGAGAGCAGACGGCGGGCACCTACGGCCGCAAGGCTATGGTGAAGGCGTGCTCCAGACCACGAACCTCGCGGAGCCGTTCCGCGCGGGCGGCGAAAGCCGAAGTGGCACGAAAATCCGCCGCCTAAACAGCGTGTCGGTTCGACTCCGACCTCGGGCACCACCACGCCGGGCCGCTACAATCGCGCCCCGATGCAGCGCAGCGACTTCCATTACGATCTTCCGGCCGAGCTGATCGCGCAAGCGCCGCTTGCCGACCGCGACGCCAGCCGCTTGCTCGTGCTCGAGGGCTCGACGGGCTCCATCGAGGATCGGTCTTTCGCGGAGCTACCGGACCTCTTGCGCGCCGGCGATCTGCTCGTGCTCAACGACACGCGTGTGCTTCCTGCGCGCGTCATCGGTCGCAAGCCGACGGGTGGGCGTGTCGAGCTGCTGCTCGAGCGCCTGCTCGGGCCGCGCACTGCGCTCGTGCATTTGGGCGCGAGCCACAAGCCGGCTCCCGGCAGCTACGTCGAGCTGCCGGGCGGTGCCCAGGCGCGCATCGGCGGTCGCAGGGCCGAGCTCACCGAGATCGAGCTCGACCGCGACCTCGTGCCGTTCCTCGAAACGCATGGCCGGACACCGTTGCCGCCGTACATCGCGCGGCCGCCTGACGCTTCGGATAGTGAGCGTTATCAAACCGTCTTCGCGCGCACGCCGGGCGCCGTTGCGGCGCCGACCGCGGGGCTGCACTTCGACGCAGGTCTGTTCGACGCGCTCGCGAAGCGCGGCATCGAGCGGGCGTTCTTGACGCTGCACGTCGGCGCCGGAACGTTCGCGCCGGTTCGCACCGAGCGCGTCGAAGACCACGAGCTGCACGCGGAATGGCTCGAGGTATCCGCCGACACGTGCGCCGCCGTAGAGCGCTGCCGCGAGCGGGGCGGCCGCGTCGTCGCCGTCGGCACGACGAGCGTGCGCGCGCTCGAGACGGCCGCGCGCGGCCCGAGCCTCGCGCCGTTCGCCGGCGACAGCCGGCTTTTCATTTATCCTGGGTTCGAGTTCCGTGTAGTCGATGCGATGGTGACAAATTTCCATTTGCCCGAGTCGTCGCTGCTGATGCTCGTGGCCGCGTTCGCGGGGCGAGAGCGCACGCTGGCTGCGTACGAGCATGCCGTGGCGCGGCGGTACCGCTTCTTCAGCTACGGCGACGCGATGCTCGTGACGCCGAAGGCGCGCGCATGAAGTTCGAGTTGCTGCGGGAGGACGGCGGGGCGCGACGTGGCCGCATCTCATTCCGCCGCGGAATCATCGACACGCCGGCGTTCATGCCCGTAGGCACCTACGGCAGCGTGAAGGCGATGACGCCCGAGGAGCTCGAAGGGCTCGGCGCGCAGATCATTCTCGGCAACACGTTCCATCTATTGCTGCGGCCCGGCATCGACGTCATCCGCGCGCACGGCGGATTGCACACGTTCACTCACTGGCAGCGGCCGATCCTGACGGATTCAGGCGGCTTTCAAGTTTGGAGCTTGCAGAGCCTGCGCAAGATCAGCGAGGAGGGCGTCGAGTTTCGCTCCCCCATCAACGGCGATCTGATCGAGCTGACGCCCGAGCGGTCGATCGAGATGCAGGACGCGCTCGGCGCCGACATCGTAATGGTGTTCGACGAGTGCACGCCGTATCCGGCGGACCACGCCACGGCTCGCAAATCGATGCAGCTCTCGTTGCGCTGGGCGAAGCGCAGCCGTGCCGCGTTCGACGCGCGTAAGCGGGATCGCGACAGCGACGCTGCGCTGTTCGGCATCGTGCAGGGCGGCGTGCACCACGATCTGCGCCGCGAGTCGCTCGCGGGGCTGCAAGGAATCGACTTCCCGGGCTACGCCGTCGGCGGCCTCGCGGTCGGGGAGCCTGAAGCGGAGCGGCTTGCCGTGCTCGAGGGTCTTGCGCCCGTTCTGCCCGGCGACCGTCCGCGGTACCTCATGGGAGTCGGCACGCCCGCCGACCTCGTCAAGGCCGTCGCGCGCGGCATGGACATGTTCGATTGCGTGATCCCGACGCGCCACGCGCGCAACGGGCAGCTGTTCACGAGCGAGGGGGCGCTGAACATCCGCAATAGCCGGTTCCAGGCCGACACCGGCCCGATCGACGCGAAGTGCGGCTGCTACGCGTGCCGCCATTACTCGCGCTCGTATTTACGGCACTTGCAGCAGTGCAACGAAATTCTCGGCGCGCGGCTCGCAACGATCCATAACCTCCACTTCTACCTGGAGCTGATGGACCGCATGCGGACCGCCATCGAAACCGGGCGCTTCGCGGCGTTCGCCGCCGGAGTTGCGAGCGCGGGAGCGGATTCGACGGCCGAAGCGGCGCCTATGTCATAATGCCGGCCGGCTTTTTTCGCCACGGACGTTTACGGCCCATGGACTTACTGCTCAGTCTTTTCATCGGTACCGCGGCCGCTCAAGACGCGGCCGCGCCGGCGGCGTCGTCGCCGAGCCTGATCAACGCATTGTTCCTGCCGGTCATGCTGATCGTCGTGTTCTATTTTCTGTTGATCCGCCCGCAGCAAAAAAAGGCCAAGGAGCACAAGGCCATGGTCGAGACGCTTGCCGTCGGTACCGAGATCGTCACGGGCGGCGGCGTGCTCGGCAAGGTTACGCAGGTTGGCGAGCAATTCGTGACCGTCGAGATCGCCGACGGCGTCAACATCAAGGTTCAGAGGCACTCGATCGGCGCCGTGCTTCCGAAGGACACCATCAAGCACGCCTAACGGCGCGAGTCACTGCACATGAACCGCTATCCGCTGTGGAAAAATTTGCTCGTCCTAGGGATCGTCGTCTTGGCGACGATCATCGCGTTGCCGAATTTCTTCGGCGACGACGAGGCCGTCCAAGTGTCGCGCACGGACGGTGTCGCGATGGACGCGCCGGCGCTCGAGCAGGTTCGCATGAAGCTCGCGGAGGGCGGCGTCGAATACCTTTCGGCCGAGCTCGAGGGCATGTCGGCCCTCGTGCGTCTCGACACGGCCGCGGAGCAGGAGGCGGCGCGGGACCTCCTCACGAAGGAGTTTCCGAACCACGTCGTCGCGTTGTCGTTGTCGGCACGTACGCCGGGGTGGCTCAGAGCGCTCGGGCTCGAGCCGATGCTGCTCGGCCTCGATTTGCGCGGCGGCGTCCATTTTCTCTACCAGGTCGAGCTCGACTTGGCCGTCGCGCAGTATCTCGAGACGTACGAGACGGACGTACGTACGCAGCTCCGGCAGGCGGAAATCCGCAACGATGTCCGCATCGTCGGCACGAGCCTCCAGGTCGCGATTCTCGAGCCGGCCGACATGGCACGCGCCGAGGAGATCATTCGTCAGCTCGATACGAGCGATCAGCTGCTCCAGCTCGGCCAGCTCACGAGCCGGCTCATCATCGACCGCGCGCAGCTCGACGGCCGGCCCGGGTTCAACGTGCGGCTCACGGAATCCGCGATCCGGGAGCGCCAAGACTTCGCGATCCAGCAGAACACCGTGACGCTGCGCAACCGCGTCAACGAGCTTGGCGTTGCCGAAGCCGTCGTGCAGCGCCAGGGTCTCGACCGTATCCTCGTCGAGCTCCCGGGAATTCAGGATCCGGCTACCGCCAAGCGCGTGCTGGGCTCGACGGCGACGCTCGAGTTCCATCTCGTGGACCAGGAGAACGACGCGTACGAGGCTGAGCGCCGGGGCAGAGCGCCGCTCGGCTCAGAGCTTCATCAGCACCGCGAGGGTCGGCCGATTCTGCTGCGGCGCGACATCATTGCCTCCGGGGATCAGCTCATCGATGCCACAGCCGGGTATGAAAACGGCATGCCCGTCGTCAACGTACGGCTCGACTCGGCCGGAGCGCGCAAGATGCTCGACACGACGCTGAACAATGTCGGCAGGCAGATGGCCGTCCTGTTCATCGAGGACCGGCCGGGACCCATGGTCGAGCGCAACGGCGAGCAAGTGCCCGGCGACTCGATCCGCACGGAAGAGGTCATCAACGACGCGACGATTCAAGGTGTGTTCTCGAGCCGGTTCAGGATCAGCGGGCTCTCCGTGTTCGAGTCGCAGAATCTCGCGCTGTTGCTGCGCGCCGGCTCGCTGGCGGCTCCGATCGTGCCGATCGAGGAGCGCACGATCGGCCCCAGCCTCGGTCGCGAGAACATCGAGCGCGGTATCGATGCCGTGCTGATCGGCTATCTGCTCGTCGTGATCTTCATCGGCGTCTGGTACCGCATGTTCGGCATGCTCGCGAACGTTGCGCTGTTCATCAACGTCATCATGATCGTCGCCGCGATGTCGCTGATCCCGGGTGCGGCGCTGACTCTGCCCGGCATCGCGGGCATCGTGCTGACGGTCGGTATGTCCGTTGATGCGAACGTGCTGATCTTCGAGCGCATCCGCGAGGAGCTCGGCAACGGCAATACGCCGCAGGCGAGCATCCGCGCGGGATGGGACAAGGCTTATACGACGATCGTCGACTCAAACCTGACGACGCTGATCGCCGCGATCGTGCTGTTCATGTACGGAACCGGCCCGATCAAAGGCTTCGCCGTCACGCTGTCGATCGGCATCGCGACGTCAATGTTCACGGCCATCACGGTCACGCGCGCGCTAGTGAATTTCGTCTACGGCTCGCGGACGAACTTGAAGACGCTGTCGATCGGCGGCACCCAGGTTCAGAACGAGACGGTTACGGCGCTGACCAAGGCCTAGCGTCTCAAGCGACTCCGGCCGAAAACGGCGCGAGCAGCTTCGAGAGCGCGGCGTAGGTCTTCGGATTGCCGGCGACAACGTTGCCGCTCTCGAGGTAGCCGTCGCCGCCGTGAAAGTCGCTGATGCGGCCGCCGGCCTCGCGGATGATCAAGGCGCCGGCCGCAATGTCCCACTTGCTGAGCCCGAGCTCGAAGAACGCATCGATGCGACCGGCTGCCACGTAGCATAAGTCCAGAGCTGCCGAGCCCGGTCGGCGCACGCCTGCGGATTCCAGCATGACTCCCCGCAGCATCTTCAGATAACGCTCGATATGCTCGAGGTTGGCACGGTACGGGAAGCCGGTGCCGATCAGAGACTGTTGCAGCGTCGTCCGTTTGCTGACGCGGATGCGCCGTCCATCGAGCTGCGCACCTTGGCCGCGGCTCGCCGTGAAGATCTCTTGTCGCAGCGGATCGTAGACGACGCCGTGCTCGAGCTCGCCTTTGCGCGCGACTCCGATCGACACCGAGAACTGTGGAAAGCCGTGCAAATAATTCGTGGTGCCGTCGAGTGGATCGATGATCCATTGATACTCGTGCTCGCCTGCGGCACCGCTTTCCTCGGCCAGAATCGAGTGCTCGGGATAGTGGTCCTTGATGACCTCGATGATCGCCGCCTCGGCCGCCTGGTCGACCTGGGACACGAACTCGTTACGGCTCTTCTCGACGACTTTTAGCGCCTCGAGCTGGTTCATCTGGCGAACCATGATCTCTCCGGCGCGGCGCGCTGCTCGAACTGCGATGTTGACCATGCCGTGCATTGGGCGCGCAGCGTAGAATAGCGGCCGGTCCGAAGCAAACCGCGGCAGCGTCGCGCGCCGCGCAAACGACACGCTCGTGCATATTCCCGTCCGCATCGTGCTGGTCGACACCTCGCACCCCGGCAACATCGGCGCCACGGCGCGCGCGATGAAGACGATGGGACTCGGCGATCTCGCCCTCGTGCGGCCGAAGCATTTTCCCAGCGACGAGGCGACCGCGCGCGCGGCGGGGGCCGACGACGTGCTGCGCACGGCGACCGTGCACGCGGAGCTCAGTGACGCGATCGGGGATTGCGGCTGGGTCGTCGGGGCGAGCGCGCGCCTTCGCACGGTCGCAGTGCCGATCGTCGATCCGCGCGAGGCGGCGGCGGAGATCTGGCGGCGCTTGCCGGAGAATCGCGTAGCTGTCTTGATGGGGCCGGAGCAGTCGGGCCTCACGAACGACGATCTCGCGCGCTGCCAACAGCTCGTGCACATTCCGGCAAATCCGGAGTTCAGCTCCTTGAATTTGGCGATGGCCGTGCAGGTCGTATGCTACGAGCTGCGGATGGCCGCGCCGAATCGGCCGCTGCCGGAAGGGCCTTTAAGCGACTCGCGGCTCGCGACCGCGGCGGAGCTCGAGCACTTGCACGAGCATCTCGAGCGCTTGCTGACCGAATCCGAGTTTCTCCATTCGGCGCATCAGAAGCAGGTCAAGCTGAAGCTGCGGCGAATCTTTCACAAGGCGACGCTCGAGTACAACGAGCTCAATATCTTGCGCGGCGCGCTGACGTCGCTCGACCCAAACAAGCGCCAGCCGCGCCGCCGCGATGAGTAGCCGCGAGATTTATCTCGACTACGCGGCAACGGCGCCGCTCGACCCGCGAGTCGCGGCGGCGATGTACGACTGCATGACGCGCGAGCACGGCAATCCATCGTCGTCGCACGCCGCGGGCCGCCGCGCGCGAGCGCTTGTCGAGACCGCGCGAGCGGCCGTTGCGGCCCGCGTCGGTGTGCCGAGCGAGCACCTGATCTTCACCTCCGGTGCGACGGAGGCCAACAACCTCGCGCTTGCGGGCGTGCTCCGCCGCTCGCGTAGCCGACGCGTGCATCTCGTCACGTCGCGCATCGAGCACAAGTCGGTGCTCGATGCCGCGCACGCGCTCGAGGCGAGCGGGGTTGCCGTCACCTACATTCCTGCGACGGCCGGCGGCTCCGTCGAGCTTGCGCGCGTCGTGGACTCTATCGGCGAGGACACGCAGCTCGTCTCGATCATGCACGTCAACAACGAGACGGGCGTCATCCAGGACGTCGAGGCGATAGGCGAAGCCTGCCGCGCGCGCGGCGTGCTGTTTCACGTCGACGCGGCGCAAGCCGCCGGCAAGCTGCCGCTGGCCATCGCCGCTATGCCGATCGACCTCTGCTCGTTGACGGCTCACAAGCTCTGCGGGCCGAAAGGCGTCGGCGCGTTGTACGTCGCGCCGCGCGTCACGCTCGCACCGCAGCTGCACGGCGGCGAACAGGAGCGTTCCTTGCGCGCCGGCACGCTCGCGACGCATCAAATCGTCGGCATGGGCATGGCGTACGAGCTCGCCGATCCTAAAGGCGAGGCGCCGCGGCTCGCCGCGCTGCGGGATCGCCTGTGGCGTGAGCTCAGCGGTATCGGCGGCGCGCGCCAGAACGGGGACCCGGCGCGCCGCGTCGCGCATATCCTCAACGTCGCATTCCCCGGCGTCGACGGCGAAAGCCTGCGCTACGCACTGCGCGACGTCTGCGTTTCTGCGGGCTCGGCCTGCGCGGCAGACAGCCCCGAAGCCTCGCACGTGCTGACGGGAATGGGCGTAGGCGACGTGTTGGCGGGCGGCTCGCTGCGCTTCAGCGTGGGCCGGTTCACGACGGAGGACGACGTCGTCACGGCGGCCGCCCGAGTCGCGGCGGCCGTCGCGCGGCTGCGGTTGCTGGCCCCCCATGCCCCGGCGTGGTGCTCAGAGTGACCTTTTTCGGCTAAACTATTGACCCGCCTATGGAATACAGTCTCGCCGTCCAGCGGCACTTCACAGCGCCAAAAAAGGCGCGGGAACTGCCGGCCGGAAGCCTAGGTCTCGTGGCGGGCGAAGCCGAGGATCGAACGCTGCACGTTTGGGTGCGTTTCCAGCTGCAAATCGTCGACGGTGTTGTCGCGGCGGCGGGCTTTCAGGCGTTCGGCTGCCCCCATACCGTGGCGGCGGCGAGCGCTGTGGCCGATTGGCTCGAGGGCCGCGCCGTCGACGCGGCGCGCGGGCTCGACGTGAAAAAAGTCTGCGCCGGGCTCGAGGTGCCGGTCGAAAAGCTCGGCAAGTTACTGCGGATCGAGGATGCGGTCACGGCGTGTTGGCGCGCCGTAAGGTGAAGTGAGGTGAAGTAAGGTGAGGACGAAATGTCGATCTCGTTGACGCAAAGTGCGGCGATCCGCGTCCGCACGTATCTCGAGAAGCGCGGCCACGGCGTGGGCCTTCGCGTCGGCGTGCGCCGCAGCGGCTGCAACGGCTGGGCCTATACGATCGACTACGCCGACAGCGTGGCGCCCGACGACGTCGTTTTCGAGCAGGGGGGTGTAAAGGTCATCGTCGCCCCGGACACCTTGGAGCTCATCGACGGCACGGAGGTCGATTTCATCAAGGAAGGGCTCAACGAAGCGTTCAAGTTCCGCAACCCCAACGTCAAAGGCGAATGCGGCTGCGGCGAGAGCTTCAGCGTCTAGAGCACCGGTTCTTTAGCAACTCTAGTTCGTAGGTGAACAATGGCTGTCGAGCGTACGTTATCCATCGTCAAACCCGATGGTGTGGCGAAGAATCTCATTGGCGAGGTGTACCGCCGCTTCGAGAAGGCGGGCCTCAAAGTAGTCGCAGCGAAGATGCTGAAGCTGCGCCAGGACCAGGCCGAGGGTTTTTACGCGGTCCACAAAGCCCGCCCTTTCTATGCGGACCTGGTGCGCTACATGACGTCGGGCCCCGTCATGGTGCAGGTGCTCGAAGGCGACAACGCCATCAAAGCGAATCGCGACATCATGGGAGCCACGAATCCGAAGCAGGCGGCGCCCGGGACGATTCGCGCCGATTTCGCCGCTTCGATCGAGGAGAACGTCGTGCACGGCTCGGACGGCCCTGAAACCGCCAAGACCGAGATCGCGTTCTTTTTCAGCGAGGCCGAGCTTTGTCCGCGGAGCCGCTAACGCTGCCGAGAGCAGGCCGGCCGAGGCAGCTCTCGCTGCTCGGCATGCCGAAGGCAGAGCTCGTCGAGTTCTTCGAGAACATCGGCGAGAAGCCGTATCGCGCGCAGCAGATCATGCGCTGGCTCTATCAGCGCCAGGTCACCGACTACGCGAAGATGTCCGACCTGAGCGCGGAGCTGCGCAAGCAGCTTGCCGAGATGACGGCGCTCGCGTTGCCTCCCGTCTTGAAGCACGAGCACTCCGACGACGGCACGCGCAAATGGCTGCTCGATGTCGGCGCCAACCAAGCCGTCGAGACGGTGTACATCCCGGAGCCCGACCGCGGCACGCTGTGCATCTCGTCGCAGGCCGGTTGCGCGCTCGACTGCGCGTTCTGCGCGACGGGCCATCAGGGCTTCAACCGCAACCTGACGTCGGCCGAGATCTTAGGGCAGGTCGTGCTCGCGGCGCGCGAGCTCAAGCCTGCGAAAATCACGAACGTCGTGTTCATGGGCATGGGCGAGCCGCTCGCGAACTATCGCAACGTGTTGCCCGTCGTTCATCTGCTGATCGACGACCAAGCGTTCGGCCTGTCGCGCCGCCGCGTCACGATCAGCACGGCCGGCGTCGTGCCGCAGATGCTGAAGCTCGCGAACGACTGCAACGTCGCGCTCGCCGTCTCGCTGCATGCGCCGACCGACGAGCTGCGCGACAAGCTCGTGCCCATCAACAAGGTGCACCCGATCGCCGAGCTGCTCGACGCGTGCTGGAAGTATGCGGAAGGGCAGGCGAGCCGCAGCATCACGTTCGAGTACGTTTTGCTCGCCGGCGTCAACGACTCGGTCGCGCACGCGCGGCAGCTCGCGAAGTTACTGCGGGGGAAGCCGGCCAAGATCAACTTGATCCCGTTCAATGCCTTCCCTGAGTCCGAGTTTCGCTGCTCGCCGCAGCCCGCAATCGACGCGTTCTGGCAGACATTGCGCAACGCGGGATTGATAGCGACGATTCGCAGGCCGCGCGGCGACGACATTGCCGCCGCGTGCGGCCAGCTCGCGGGCCGTGTCCGCGACCGGCAGAGGGTGCGTTTGGGTGATCGTGTGATCGGAGCAAGCAGTTCATGAACACACTTCGTTCGGCCTGGTTCTATTCGATGCTGGTGGCCTTGACGGCCTGCGCGGGCAGCGGCGGCAGTGTCGGCGACCGCGCATCGGACAACGAGGCCGCGGTCGCGAACATGAACCTCGGCGCCGGCTATCTGCAGCAAGGCAACGTCGAGCTGGCGATCGAGCGTTTGCGGCGCGCACTGGCGCAGGATCCCGACCTCGTGCTTGCGCATTCGACGATCGCGTTCGCCTACGATCAGATCGGCAGCCTCGAGGAAGCCGAGACGCACTTTCGGCGAGCGACGGAGCTCAACAGAGAGGACGGCGCGGCGGCGAACTCGTATGCCGCGTTTCTGTGCAATCGAGGGAACCGCTGGGCCGAGGCCGAGCCGTATTTTCGCCGCGCCGCGCAAGACCTCGACTACGCGACGCCCGAGGTCGCGATGACGAACGCCGGCATCTGCGCGCGCGATGCCGGCGAGCTGGAAAAGGCAGAGGAGAATTTTCGCGCGGCGCTCGCTCGAAACCCGCGCTACGCCGATGCGCTGCTCAACATGGTCGAGCTGAGCTATCAGCGCGGCGACTACCTCCAAACCCGCGCGTTCATGCAGCGCTACGTCGCCGTTCGGCCGGCTACGGCCTCCGTGCTGTTGATATGCGTCAACGCCGAGCGCGAGCTCAACAATGCGGCGGCGGCAGAGCTTTGCGCGACGCAATTACGCAATGGCTTCCCGGGCTCGCCGGAGCTACAGCAGCTCCGCGAGCAGCAGAGCCGTAATGACCGATAGCGAGCCGCCGAGCCCGGCGCCGCCTGTTCAAAAGGCGCCGGAGACTCTCGGGCAGATCCTGCGACGCGCTCGGCTTGCGCAGGACCTGACGATCGAGCAGCTCGCGACGGAGCTGCGCATCGAAGCGAAGCAATTGAATGCGCTCGAGGAAAACCGCTTCGAGCGAATCGGCGTGCCCGTGTTCATCAAAGGGTACCTGAAGCAGTACGGGCTGCGGCTCGGGCTCGATGTCCCGGATCTCCTTGCGCTCTATTACAAGCAAACGACGCTGGCCGACGTCCAGATTCAGCCGCGCCGCACGATCAAGCTCCGAGACGAGCGTCAGATCACATCGTGGATCCTCGCGGCGATCGTGCTCCTCGCGCTGGTTGGGCTCGCCGCGTGGTGGTGGAGCGGCGGCAGGTTCGGCGCGGCTTCGGGCATTCAAAGCCCGCCCGCGACCACGACGCCCCCGGCCGCCGAGCCCGCCGAGTCGCAGACCCCGCCGCCCGCCACGCCGCCTGTGGCGCCGCTCCAGCGCACCTTGCCGGCCGTCGACCCCCCGGCGGCCGATCCGCCGCCGCCCGAGCCCGGCAGCAGCCAGCCGGCGGTGCCAGGCGAGCTGCCGGCGGTCGCGGCCCGCGACGAGGGCGGCGACGCCGACGCTGAGCCAGCCGTCGGAGTGCCACTCGAGCTCACGTTCGCCGAGGAGAGCTGGGCCGAGATCACGGACGCTCGCGGGGAGCGTTTGCTGTTCGGGTTGAGCGCCGCGGGCCGCAACGTCACCCTGCGCGGCGAGCCTCCGTTTACGGTCGTGCTCGGCAATGCCGACGCCGTGCAGCTGACCGTCGACGGCGAGCCCTACGCGGTTCCGAGCAGCCGCCAAGGTAACCTCGCGCGGTTCGCCGTCGACACGCCCAAGGATTGACGCCGCCATGGCCGAGCTGATCCAGCCCGTCAAGGGCATGAACGACGTGCTGGCCGCCCAAGCGCCGTGGTGGAACCGCCTCGAGTCCGTCGCGCACGACCTCTTCGCGAGTTACGGTTACCAGCGCGTGCGGTTACCCGTGCTCGAGCGCACGGAGCTCTTCAGTCGCTCGATCGGCGAGCTCACGGACATCGTCTCGAAGGAGATGTTCACGTTCGACGACCATGGCGATAGCCTGACGCTGCGTCCCGAGGGGACGGCGGGCGTCGTGCGCGCCGCCTTGAGCAACGGCCTGCTACACAACCAGCAGCAAAAGCTCTGGTTGTCGGGGCCGATGTTCCGGCGCGAAAAGCCCCAGAAGGGCCGCTATCGTCAATTTCATCAGATGAGCGTCGAGGCGCTCGGCTTCGCCGATCCCGAGGTCGATGCCGAGCTCATCTCGTTGTCCGCGCGCCTGTGGCGCGAGCTCGGGATTTCGAGCACGAAGCTCGAGCTCAACACGATCGGGACCGCCGAGTCGCGCCAAAAGTACAAGCAGGTGCTCGTCGAGCACTTCTCGCGGCGTCGTGAGCTGCTCGACGAAGAAAGCTTGCGGCGGCTCGACCGCAATCCGCTGCGCATTCTCGACAGCAAGAACCCACAGCTGCGCGAGCTCATCGACACCGCACCGTTGCTCTCGGACTATCTCGACACGGAGTCGCGCGCGCATTTCGAGCGGGTGCGGGCGCTGCTCGACGACGTCGGAGTCGGCTACACGCTGAACCCGCGGCTCGTCCGCGGGCTCGACTACTACTCGCGCACGGTCTTCGAGTGGCTCACGGACCGGCTAGGGGCCCAGAGCGCTGTGTGCTCGGGCGGCCGCTACGACGGTCTCGTCGCGCAGCTCGGAGGACGCGATACACCGGCGGTCGGTTGGGCTCTCGGCATCGAGCGCATCGTCGAGCTCATGCAGGCCGAGGGCATCGGCGCCGAGGAGGCGCCGTTGGATGCCCAGCTCGTCGCGGCAGGCGAGGCCGAGCGGCGGTTCGGCTTCCAGCTGTTGGAGCAGCTGCGGACGCGGGTTCCCGGCGCGAAGGTAGCGGTCGGCATGCCCTCTGCGGGCTTCAAGGCACAGCTGCGTCACGCGGACAAGAGCGGGGCCCGGTTTGCGCTGATCATCGGGGAATCCGAGCTGGCCGCCGCCAAAGTCAGTCTCAAACCACTGCGCGAGGATAAACCCCAGCAGCTCGTGACGGTCGAAGAATGCGCAGAGCGGCTCCGCCAAACCAGGGCGCCGGCATAGAATAGCCCGCTCATTGCCGCCGGAGGATCGTGTGGACGAGTATTTGTCAGACAAAGAGCAAGTCGAGCGCTTGCGCCAGTGGTGGCGCGAGAACGGCTGGTTCTTGATTGGCGGCGTGGCACTGGGCCTCCTCGGCCTCTATGGCTACAACCAATACTTTGCATACCGCGACCGTCAATCCGAGGAAGCCGCCGCGTTGTACGCGGCCATCAAACAGGAAACCGATGACGGCGACACGCCTGGCGCGGCGGCGCAGCTCGCCACGATGCGAAGCGAGTTCCCGGAACACGCCTATACCCATCAAGCCGCCATGCTCGTGGCGAAGGCCGAGGTCGTCACGGCGCCCGACGCCGCCGCGGAGAAGCTGCGCTTCACGATGGAGCAGAGCGACGACCCCGAGCTCGCAATGGTGGCGCGTCTTCGGCTCGCGCGCGTGCTCGCATACCAAGACCGGCATCAAGAGGCGCTCGCGCTCCTGGACGTGCCGGAGCCGGGTCAGTTCGGGGGTCGCATTGCCGAAATCAGGGGCGACATCCATGCCGCGCTCGGCGAGACCGAAGCGGCGCGCACGAGTTATCTGCAAGCGATGGTGGCATCGGGCGCCGAGCTCCTCGACCGCAGCTTCTTGCAGATGAAACTCTCGGACTTGCCGGGGTCCGTACCCGCGCCAGTTCCCGCCGCCGACGCGGCGCCCGCTGCGTCCGACACCTCGGCCGAGGGGATCGACGCGGCCGAAGCTGCCGCGGAAACGCCGCCGGCGCAAAGCCCGCCGGCAGAGGCCGAGCAGTCCGGAGACGGCGAATGAACGCGCTGCTGCGGGTCGCCGCGTGCCTGACGCTCGCCGTCGTGCTCGGCGCCTGCGCCGGGCGCAAGGATGTGAGCGAGCCTCCGGCCGAGCTCACCGACTTCGACGCGACAGTCGACGTCGAGAAGGTTTGGAGCGACAAGGTCGGTGGCAAGTCGGAGCGCTTGCGGCTTGGCTTGCGCCCGGCGACCGACGGCGCGCGCATCTTCGCGGGCGCATACGATGGCCAAGTCGCGGCGTTCGATGCCGCGAGCGGCGACAAGATCTGGTCCGTCGAGACCGACTTGGCGCTGACGGCGGGCCCCGGCTTCGGCGAAAACGTGCTCGCGTTCGGCTCGGCGGACGGCGAATTGCTCGTGCTCGATGCCGCGACTGGGCAGGAGCGCTGGCGCCAAGCGATCGGTAGCGAGGTTCTCGCACCGCCGGCCATCGGCACCGGCGTCGTCGTCGTGCGTACCGTCGACGGGCGCTTGCGCGGCTTCTCGACGGCGACCGGCTCGACGCTATGGACCGTCGAGCAGAATCTGCCGTCGCTGACGTTGCGCGGCAACACGGCGCCGCGCGTCGCGGGCACGCTCGTCATCAGCGGCTTCAACAACGGCCGCGTCGGAGCCTACGAGATCGCGGACGGCGATCCGGCGTGGGAAGTTGCGATCGCGAATCCGACGGGGCGCAGCGAGCTCGAGCGTTTGGTCGACGTCAGCGCGGGGCTGTCTATCGTCGGCAACGATGTTTACGTCGTCGGTTATCACGGTCGCGCCGTCGGCATCGATCTCGAGACCGGCGTCGTGCTGTGGCAGCAGGACTTGTCTTCGTACGCCGGTTTGGGCGCCGACGTCAACAACGTCTATGTGACGAGCGATTTCGACGCGGTCGTGGCCCTCGATCGCAACGCGGGCACGCAGCTGTGGAAGCAAGAGGCGTTGCGGTTGCGTGACCTTACGGCGCCGACGCGCTACGCGAACACGCTCGTCGTCGGCGATTACGAAGGCTATTTGCACTGGCTTTCCCCCGACGACGGCTCGTTCTTGGCGCGCGAGCGCGCAGCCGGCGAGCGGATTTCGGCCGCACCTCTCGTCGTGGGCCAGAACGTCTACGTGCAAGGCGAGGACGGCACCCTGGCCGCGTTCACCTTGCGCCAAGACGACGAAGCCTAAGCCGCTGCTGCCATGTTGCCGGCCGTCGCCTTAGTCGGCCGACCGAACGTCGGCAAATCGACGCTGTTCAATCGGCTCACCGCTACGCGCGATGCGCTCGTCGCGGATTACCCTGGCCTCACGCGGGATCGCCGCTTCGGGCTGGGGCGCGCGGCGGACCGCAGGTTCATCGTCATCGACACCGGCGGCCTCGTCTCCGCCGACAGCAACGCGATGACGGAGCTCGTCGCCGAGCAAGTCGAGCTCGCGATCGAAGAGGCCGACGCCATCGTGCTCGTCGTCGATCACAAGCACGGGCTCACGCCGGAGGATACGGCGATCGCCGAGCGTCTGCGCCGCGAGTCGAAGCCCGTAGTCATCGCCGTGAACAAAGCCGAAGGCGTCCCCGGCGAGCTCGCCGAGGCCGAGTTCCATACGCTGGGGCTTGGGTCCCCCGTCGGTATATCCGCAGTCCACGGTCAGGGCATCGACGAGCTGTTGCAGACCGCGCTCGAGTCGTTTCCAGCCGCCGACGCCGATGCCGTGACCGAGACGGAGCACGGGCCGAAGGTCGCCGTCATCGGCAGGCCCAATGTCGGCAAGTCGACGTTGATCAATCGGCTGCTCGGCGAAGATCGTTTGATCACCTCGCCCGAGCCCGGCACGACGCGCGACAGTATCCACGTGCCGGTCGAGCGCGACGACCAGAAGTTCGTTCTCGTCGACACGGCCGGCATTCGCCGCCGTGCGCGCGTCAGCGAGGCCGTCGAGAAATACAGCGTCGTGCAAAGCTTGAAGGCGATCGAGGAGGCCGGCGCCGTGATCGCCGTGCTCGATGCGCGCGAGAACGTCACGGATCAGGACGTGCACTTGGTCGGGCTCGCCGCCGAGCGTGGCCGCGCGCTCGCGCTCGCCGTCAACAAGTGGGACGGAATGAGCGGTCACGAGCGGCGCTTCGTCGAGCGCGAGCTCGAGCGCAAGCTCGACTTCGTCCAGTACGCGAGCGTGCACTACATCTCCGCGTTGCACGGCAGCGGCATTGCCGAGCTCGTCAAGGCCGCGCTCGTGGGTTTCAAGAATGCCGGCGTCGAGCTCGCGACGCCGCGCCTTACGCGTGTCCTCGAGGATGCGACGCAAGTGAACCCGCCGCCGCTCGTGCGCGGCCGGCAGGTGCGGCTGCGCTACGCGCATCAGGGCGGGCGCTACCCGCCGTTGATCGTCGTGCACGGCACGCAGGCAACGCGGTTGCCCGATCACTACAAGCGCTATCTCGAGAACGCTTTTCGCGAGGCGCTGAAGCTCAAGGGCACGCCCGTGCGCGTCGAGTTGCGCACGACGGAGAATCCGTTCGCGGGCCGGCGCAACAAGCTGACGCCGCGGCAAGCCAAGCACCGCAAGCGAGTGCGGCGGTTCAAGAACAAGAACTGACCTAATCACATAGCCAGAAGTTAGAAGCCCGCGGCGGCTCGAGTTTTAGACTTTCCTCAATCTACGTGCTTAGGGTGAAGCGTGCAGACGAAAGCGCGCAAGACAATAGTCGTTGCCGGTGAGTTTCCGATGCACCGCGGCGGCACCCTGGTGAGCCCGACGATCGCCTACGAGACCTGGGGCAAGCTCAATCACACGCGCGACAACGCGGTGCTGATCTACACGGGCATGTCGCCGTCGGCGCATGCCGCGTCGAGCATCGAGGACCCGACGCCGGGCTGGTGGGAAGAGATCATCGGCCCCGGCCGGCCGATCGACACGCACCGCTATTTCGTCATCGTCGTGAACTCGCTCGGCAGCTGCTTCGGCTCGACGGGGCCGGCATCCGTCGATCCGCGCACGGGGGACATCTATCGTCTGAAGTTCCCCGTGCTATCGCTCGAGGACGTCGCACGCGGCGGTTTCGAGGTCATCAAGCATCTTGGCGTCAATCGCTTGAAAGCGACGGTCGGCCCGTCGATGGGCGGCATGACGGCGCTCGCGTTCGAGATCTTGTTTCCCGGCATCTCCGACGCCTTCGTCAGCATGTCGTCGGGGCCGCGCTCGCTGCCGTTCTCGATCGCGCTGCGCTCGCTGCAGCGCGAGATCATCCGCAAGGACCCCGGCTGGATGGGCGGCCACTACCCGCGCGATGCGCAGCCGCTCGGCGGCATGCGGCTCGCGCGCAAGCTCGGCATGATCACGTACCGTTCGGCCGAGGAATGGCGGCTGCGCTTCGGGCGCGAGCGCGCCGCGTCGACGGACACGAGCGGCGATCCGTTCGGCCAGGTGTTCGAGGTCGAGACGTACCTCGAGCATCACGCGCAGAAGTTCACGGGGCAATTCGATGCGAACTGCTACCTCTATCTATCGCGCGCGAGCGATCTCTTCGACGTTGCCGACCACGGCTCGTCGGTCGACGCGGCGCTCGGCAAGCTCACGGTGAAGCGCGCGCTGATCATCGGCGTGAAGACGGACTTCCTGTTTCCGATCTACCAGCAGCGCGAGCTCGCCGAGGGGCTCGAAGCGCCGGGCCGCGAAGTCGAGTTCGTCGAGCTGAACTCGCTGCAAGGCCACGACTCGTTCCTCGTCGACATGGACAACTACCGGCCGCTGCTCGCGAAGTTCTTCGAGTAACTAGGCATTCCGTCCGGATTCGCCTTGATTCGGACGTAAGGGCTCGTGCTAGCCTCCGAGCATGAGCAAGGCGCTCAAGAAGGACGCGACGTACGCGGACCTGTGTGCGATTCCGGACAACTTCGTTGCGGAAATCCTGGGCGGCGTGTTGTACGCGTCTCCGCGGCCGGCATTCCCGCACGCCCGTGCAGCGGGCGTGCTGTTCCGCAGGCTCGGCGGTCCCTTCGAAGATGGCGAAAACGGCCCCGGCGGTTGGTGGTTTATTATCGAGCCTGAGCTTCACTTCGGCGCTGACGTGGTCGTGCCGGATATTGCCGGCTGGCGGCGCGAGCGAATGCCGATGGTGCCGGCCGTTCCGTATCACACGCTGGCGCCCGACTGGCTTTGCGAAGTGTTGTCGCCGTCCACGAAGGCCATCGATCGGCGCAAAAAGCTTCCGATCTATGCCCGTGCGGGCGTCGCGCACGCATGGCTGGTCGACCCGCTGCAACACACGCTCGAAGTTCTACGCCTCGAGTCTGAACGTTGGTCGCTGGTGGCCACACACGAAGCAGACGCCAAGGTGCGTGCCGAGCCGTTCGACGCGATTGAGCTCGCGCTCCGCACACTCTGGCTCGAGTAGCGGCTACTTGTTCGGCTTGACGGCGTCGACGGTGGCATCGAGTCCGCCGCGCGCGAGGCGAACGTCGATCGCGGCGCCGCGCGCGACCGTGCCGCTGTCCGTGAGCACCTTGCCGCCGCCGTCCGTGACGATCGCGTAGCCGCGCTCGAGCGTCGCGAGCGGGCTCAACGACGTCAAGGCGCGCGACGCAAGCTTCACGCGCTGCTGCGTGCGCTCGACATGCCGCAGCAGCGCGCGGCGTAAGTCGCCTTGCACCGTGCGCCAGCGCTCGCGCGCGCGCGCCAATCGATGCGCCGGGCTCGCATGCGCTATGGCCGTTGCGACGCGAGCAAGTCGCGCCTTGCGCACTTCGATGCGCCGCTCGACGCAGCGGCGAAGCCGCGCCTCGAGCTCGTCCAGGCGCTGCGCGCGGTCGCGGAGCTGCACGCTCGGGTTGCAGCGTTGCAAGCGATGCGCAACCACTGCGAAGTGCCGCCGCTCCTGCTTGATGCGTTGCCGTGCGCACTGAGCGATCTGTTGCTCGAGATGCGCGAACCGCTTCAGCCACTCGCGCTGATCCGGAACGGCGAGCTCGGCGGCTTGCGACGGCGTCGGCGCGCGCAGGTCCGCGACGAAGTCGGCGATCGTGAAGTCGATCTCGTGGCCGACGCCGCTGATGATCGGCAGGGTCAGCGCGGCCACGGCGCGCGCGACGACTTCCTCGTTGAACGACCAGAGGTCTTCGAGCGAGCCGCCGCCGCGCGTCAGGATCAGCACGTCGCAATCCGCGCGTCGATCGGCGAGCGCCAGCGTGCGCGCGATCTCCTCGGCCGAGCCCGGGCCTTGCACGGGCGTCGGGTAGATCAAGACAGACGTCAACGGAAAGCGCCGCCGCAGCGCGATCAGCACGTCGCGCAATGCGGCGCCCGTCGGCGACGTGATGACGCCGATGCGCCGCGGCATCTTAGGCGTCGCGCGCTTGCGCGCAGGCTCGAACAGTCCTTCGGCCGAGAGCCGGCGCTTCAGCTCCTCGAACTTCCGGCGTAAGACACCTTCGCCGGCTTCCTCGACATAGTCGACGACGAGCTGGTATTCGCCGCGCGACTCGTACACGCTCGCGCGCGCTCGCACGAGAACCTGCTGCCCGTTCGCGAGCTCGAAGCCGAGGCCCCGCGTCGCGAGACGGAACATCGCGCAGCGCACCTGCGCTTCGGAGTCCTTCAACGACCAGTAGAGATGCCCCGAGGAAGGGCGCGAGAGGTTCGAGATTTCGCCTTCCACCCAGACGGTGCCGAGGCCTGTTTCGACGATGCGCCGAGCCTCGCGGTTCAGATTCGAGACCGAGAGTATCCGTCGCTCCTCAAACGGCAACTGGAGCGAATCGCCGGGCTGCATGCGGCCATTATACGACGACTTAGGGGACGACTTCGGGGGAACCTCCGCGATTTGCTCGCAGCGGGGCGAGCCAGTAAACTGCGCGGCTCAAATTCCCCGGGAGCTCCGCTATGCGGATCATTCACGAGGCGCTCACCTTCGATGACGTCCTCTTAGAGCCCGCTTACTCCGAGGTTTTGCCGCGCGAAGTGAAGCTCAAGACGCAGCTCACGCGCTCCTTGAGCCTGAACATCCCCATCATCTCTGCCGCGATGGACACCGTGACCGAGGCGCGCCTCGCGATCACGCTGGCTCAGGAAGGCGGCATCGGCATCATCCATAAGAACATGTCCCCGCAGAATCAGGCGCGCCAGGTCCAGCAAGTCAAGAAATTCGAGAGCGGCGTCATCCACGACCCGATCACCGTCACGCCCGACACGACGATTCGCGACGTCATTGCACTGACCAGAGCCAAGAACATTTCCGGCGTGCCCGTCGTAGAGGGCGAGAATCTCGTCGGCATCGTGACGCACCGCGATCTTCGGTTCGAGACGCAGCGCGATGCGCCGGTCTCGGCCGTCATGACGCCGAAAGAGCGGCTCGTGACGGTCCGCGAAGGCGCCGACAAAGACCAAGTGCTCGGACTCCTGCACAAGCACCGCATCGAGAAGGTGCTCGTCGTCGACAAGGACAAAGGCTTCAAGCTTCGCGGCATGATCACCGTGAAGGACATCCAGAAGGCGCACGACTATCCATTAGCGTGCAAGGACGCGCGCGGCGCGCTGCGCGTCGGAGCTGCGGTCGGCACCGGCATCGATACCGACGAGCGCGTCGCGCTGCTCGTCGAGGCCGGCGTCGACGTCGTCATCGTCGACACGGCGCATGGGCATTCGCGCAACGTGCTCGAGCGTGTGCGCCAGGTCAAACGCCAGTATCCCGACCTGCAGCTGATCGCCGGCAACATCGTGACGGCCGAGGCCGCGAAGGCGCTCGTCGACGCCGGCGCCGACGGGGTCAAGGTCGGCATCGGCCCGGGCTCGATCTGCACGACTCGGATCGTCGCCGGCGTCGGTATTCCGCAAATCACGGCCGTTGCGACCGTTGCCGAGGCGCTCGAAGGCTCGGGCATACCCTGTATTTCCGACGGCGGCATCCGCTATTCCGGTGACATTGCGAAGGCCATCGTGGCCGGCGCGCATTCGACGATGATCGGCGGGCTGTTCGCGGGCACCGAGGAGTCGCCCGGCGAGGTCGAGCTCTACCAAGGCCGGTCGTACAAATCGTATCGCGGCATGGGCTCGATCGGTGCGATGGCGCAGAAGCACGGCTCGTCGGATCGGTACTTCCAGGACACGACCGAGGAGCTCGAGAAGCTCGTGCCCGAAGGCATCGAAGGGCGCGTGCCGTACAAAGGCAGCGTCGTCGCGATCGTGCAGCAGCTCGTCGGCGGCCTACGCGCGGCGATGGGCTACACGGGTTGCGACAACATCACCGAGATGCGCACGCGGCCGAAGTTCGTGCGCATCACGGGCGCTGGCCGGCGCGAGAGCCACGTTCACGACGTCACGATCACCAAAGAACCGCCGAACTACCGTTCCGAGGTATGACGAAGACCGCCAACGCTCTCGCAGAGCACAAGGACGCGCACGCCGAGCGAATTCTCGTCGTCGACTTCGGCGGCCAGTACACGCAGCTCATCGCGCGGCGAGTCCGCGAGGTTGGCGTCTACAGCGAGATCCTGCCGTGGGATGCGTCGCCCGAGGCGATCGCGGCGTTCGCGCCGAAGGGCATCATCCTCTCGGGCGGTCCCGAGTCCGTGGCCGAGGCCGGCTCGCCGCAAATCAACGATGCGCTGCTTGCCGCGGGCGCGCCCGTGCTCGGCATCTGCTACGGCATGCAGGCGCTCGCCGCGAAGCTCGGCGGCGCCGTCGCGTCGGCCGATCACCGCGAATACGGTTACGCCGAGGTCGACCTGACGGGCAGCGATCCGCTGCTCGCAAAGCTCGGCGAGCGCTTGAAGGTTTGGATGAGCCACGGCGACCGCGTCGAGCGCTTGCCGAAGGGGTTCGCGGCGATCGGCTCGTCGTCGAACTCGCCGTTCGCGGCGATGGCCGATGTCGAGCGCAAGATCTACGCGCTGCAATTCCACCCGGAGGTCACGCACACGGACCACGGCCTCGAAATCATTCGGCGCTTCGTGCTCGACATCTGCGGTTGCGCGCCGGTGTGGACGGCGAAGAACATCGTCGCGGAGCACATCGAGCAGATTCGCGCGACGGTCGGCAAGGATCGCGTGCTGCTCGGCTTGTCGGGCGGCGTCGATTCGTCCGTCGTCGCGGCGCTGCTGCACGAGGCGATCGGCGAGCAGCTCGTCTGCGTGTTCGTCGACACGGGCCTGCTGCGCTTGAACGAAGGCGATCAGGTCATGGGCGTGTTCGCGAAGCACTTGGGAGCGAACGTCATTCGCGTCGATGCCGAAAAGACGTTCCTCGCGGGGCTCGCGGGCGTGTCGGACCCCGAGCAGAAGCGCAAGATCATCGGCCGCCTCTTCATCGACGTGTTCGACGCCGAGGCCGAGAAGATCCGCGACGTGAAGTGGCTCGCGCAAGGCACGATCTATCCCGACGTCATCGAGTCGGCGGGGTCGAAGACGGGTAAGGCGCACTTGATCAAGTCGCACCACAACGTCGGCGGCTTGCCCGAGCGCATGAATTTGAAGTTGCTCGAGCCGCTGCGCGATCTGTTCAAGGACGAAGTGCGCAAGATCGGCACGGAGCTCGGACTGCCGCCCGAGCTCGTGGGACGACACCCGTTCCCCGGGCCCGGTCTCGGCGTGCGGATTCTCGGCGAGGTGCGCAAAGAGTACGCGGATCTTCTGCGCCGCGCCGACGACATCTTCATCGCCGAGCTACGCAAGCAGGGCCTCTACGATTCCGTGAGCCAGGCGTTCGCCGTGTTCTTGCCGGTGAAGTCGGTCGGCGTCATGGGCGACGGCCGCAAGTACGACTACGTCGTCGCGCTGCGCGCCGTCGAGACCGTCGACTTCATGACGGCGCGTTGGTCGCGCTTGCCGTACGACTTCTTGGACCACGTCTCGCGGCGCATCATCAACGAGGTGCCCGGCATCTCGCGCGTGACCTACGACATCTCGGGAAAGCCGCCCGCCACGATCGAGTGGGAATAGTTCGGGGCCTTGTGGGAACCGGACAGCAGTCTAGAGTTCGATCAAGCGGTGCTGCTCGCGTGCGGCAATCCTCGACTTCGCGGTGATCCGCTTTGAGAAGGGCTATCGCGAGAACTTTAGCTTCAGAAAGTTGGATGCTTTTGGGCTCTTCTGCTCCGCTCTGCTACCTGGCCCGGCGTGCTCCGGAATGGCGGCCCAGGATGAAACCGGAATACGCAGCCGGCAGAGTTCAACCGCCTTCGGTAGCATCGAGAGCATCTTTGTGGCGCGGACGCGCCGTACGATGCGCGTCGACCCATCCGCGACTTTGCGGCATGACTGAGCGGCATCCGGCCTGCGGAATCTTCGGCGCGCCAGCGAAAGGATATAGAATCGATGCATCGAGCGCTGCGCGGGGAGAAGCGCCAATGACACACCACTCGGGAAATCGATTCGCCGGCATGCCGGCCAACGGCGTTGTGAGTCTCCTGGCCTGCTCGGCACCGGCTTTCGCGCACCACTCGAAAGCCGAGTACGACGACAGCACCCTCGTCAAAGCACGCGGCGAGGTCGTCAGCGTCCTTTGGAGCAACCCGCACCTTCGTTTCCAGGTCAGCACGCAGTCGATCGACGGCAACCCGCAGCTTTGGGAAGTCGAAGGCGAAGACTTGACGCGCCTCGACCGCGCCGGCTTGCGGCGTGATTTGTTCGAGGTTGGCGACGTCATCACTTTCGCCGGCAATCTGTCCACGCGGAACGAGCGCCGGATGTATGTAACCCATCTAATGATCGAGAACGGCGGAGAGGTGCTGCTCATTCAGCCAGCGATTGATGTAGCCGCGGTACTCCGCCAGCTACTGAACGAGGACGGTCGGGCCGTCGACACCGATCCGGTTCCGCCTCCGGCCGCGGAGGAGGAAGAGCGGAGGGCGCAGGAACGGCCAAGCAGCGGGGAGCGTTGAGGACCGCCAACGTAGCCGGCTCGGCGGCCTGGCCGCGGGAGGCTCTCGGCACTCGATCGCGCCTGCGGATAGGTGTTTTGACCCCTACCCGCCCGACCGCAACGGCGCGTAACGGTCGAGGGTGTCAAAGCCGCCGTCTGATCGCGACACCAAATCGGCCGCAACGGCCCATTGGCAGCGAACTTTCAGCGCAGCGGCGCTGCCGATCGGGACTCTCGCCTCGCCGCGCGCAGCACCGACCGCCGCTCGCACTCAAGAACGAGCCCGTCCGACGATCACCGAATCAAAACAGCGACGCCTGCGGCGGATGCCCGCAAGCGACGCTCTCGGCGCGCCTCCTCGTCCCGTTCCCGCCGGTGCGCGAGAAACCGCTCAATCACCTCCGGCTCCTCGATGGTCGCGATCACGTTCAAGCGTCCGCCGCAGCGCAAACACCGCTCAATCTCGATCCCGAAGCGAGTTGACGGGGCACGCAGCGTTCTAAGGAGCGCTGCAGAGCCGATCGGTTGATCGGCTTGGCCGCGGGTGCGACATATTGACGTTGAGTAGATTGACAGTGCTATAAAACCATTGTATTTGCCGTGAATCAGACGCGAAGCAACGGGAAAGGTGAAGAAGAAAACTGCGCTCGTGCTCGTAATCCTTGGCGGCGTGGTCGCGCTGGCTGCCGCGCTGCTCACGAAAGCGCCCGGGCCCGAAGCGACAACCGCACCGCGCCTCGGCTATTCAGAGCTCCCCGACGGCCGCGGCGGAATCAACGTCGAATCAATCGTTTACACCGAGCAGATGGGATTCGACAAGGCGCGCTCCCTGGAAGCGTTCGAGGCAACGCTTTATCCACTGCTCAACCTGCGCTGCAACGGTTGCCATAGCACCGAGAACACGAACGGCAGCGGAGCGCAGCCCCCGCTGCACGCGGACGTCGACGTGAATCTCGCGCACGAATACGCGCTGACGCGCGTCAATTTGCGCGAGCCCGAAAACTCGAAGCTCGTCGTGCGCATGGGTATCGACCGGCACAATTGTTTTGTGGGCAGCTGCGAAAGATCGCATGCGATGATGCTTGAAGCCGTGATCGCCTGGCGCGATGCGGTCGCCGACATGATTCCCCAGGTTCCGCGCGGCGTCGATGAATCCGTGCAAATCACCGAAGAGCAAGTGTTAGCGTGGATCGAGGCCGATCGGGGCAACATTCCGGCCGCCGACCAGGAATTCGTCAAATACACGTCGTTCCATGCGCTCCACAACGCCGGCGTCAGTGCGCAGAATTTGAATCACGCGCGTGTCGGGTTATCCAAGGCGTTAAACAGCACGGCTCGCTGGGCGCCGCGCATCGCGAATCCCGTCGACGTGAACGGCATGGGCATGCTGTACCGGTTCGACATTCGGGATTATTGGGGCCACACGCTCATCGACACGTCGGACCCCGAGTTTGCGCTTTTCTATGGCGGCTCCGACGAGGATCTTGCGTTCGACGAGCGCACGGTGGACTTGAACGGCAAGCCGATCACGTTCGCTGCGCTCGCCGAGATGGTTCATGCGCTCAAGCCCGAGGTCACACGCGACGCCAAGTTCGCTCGCCTCGTTTGGGCTCGCGTCCTCAAGGGGAACGCGGAAGGTCCGTCCGAACGCGCGCTCTTGCCGCCGCCGAACCTCGACGGATTCATCGGCGAGCGCGAGCGCGGGCCGCACGGCCAGAAGATCGTGATTCCGGAGAGCTTGCGCTACGTTGAAGCAGCGCAACTGACCTACACGTTGACTCATCCGGACGTGTACAACGCGATCATGGCTATTCCCGGCTACTCCCACGAGTTCGAAAAGGAGCTCGGTGTCGACAAATCTAGGGGCGTGGATTCGTACGATTACCTGCTCACGTACGAAGCCATCACGATCGATTCGCGCATGCTATGGAGAGCCGAGACGCCCACCGGTTATTACTGGAAGACGTTCGATATCTTCACCCAGGGCATGGTCGATATCGATAAAGCTTATCGAAGCGGCGACGTCACGTATCCGTTCTGGGCAAATCCTGTCCCGCAATTCATTTACAACGATGGTGGCACCAGGCCCACGGACTTGAGTTACGTCGCGACGCTGCCGCTGGCGTCGTTCACGTTCGACACGAACGGCTCGGTGGGCCGCTATACGGGCCAGAGCGGTCCGCAACAGTCCGCCGAGGAAGTGATCTGGAGTTTGCCCAACGGGCTACAGGGATATGCGCTGTTCGGCTCGTATAATCAGCGGCGCGTCGACGCGTACACGAACATCGTGCGCGACCCGCGAATCCTCAGAGACGTCCCGGGCGATAGCACGCTCGATAACCTGACCGGCCTCGGCCGGAATGCCGGCATCTCGGACCATCGATTGAGCACAGGGAACTCGTGCATCAGCTGCCACATCGACGGCATGAACCGGGTCAACAACGATCTCAGGGATTGGCTCGACGAGGAAAACGGCCGCCGCCTGCCCAAGGGCGAATTCGGTGTCGATGGTTGGGTTAACGATCCGGCCACCGTTCAGCGCGTTCGCGAGCTCTATCCGCCGTCCGCGGAGGTCCGCGCCAAGATCGAAAACGATCGCCGCCTGTATCTGACTGCGATGGCGCAGATCAAAGAGGAGATGATCCTAGGCGTGGACAAAAACATTTACGTCGAGCCCGCTATCTGGACGATCGAATGGGCGCGCAATTTCTACGGGTATCCGGTCACGCGCTCGAATTGAGCCTACGGCCCCGTCCCACGTCAGCATCTTCGTTTGTCCTGCCCAAGTCATCAGCCCTGACCCCTCCAGCAGCCGCTAGCTTGCTCACTTTTCTGCTTCGTCGCGCCCCTGGTTGAATCCGGTCAGTTGGGCGGGTAACGTCGTGGGTAACATTCCGGCGGAGTCTGGGGTTACACATGCTAACGGACACGAAGATCCGGAGCACCAGGCCTCGGCAAACTCCCTGCAAGCCGGCCGACGACCGCGGCGGCGCGCGTTGCGCTTTCGGTATCGCTGGCAACACCGGGAGAAGATGCTCAGCCTGAAATGAAAATGTGCGCCTGAGGCCGTAGAGCCGCTACCACCGTGAGTGGAGGAGCAACCCCATGCCGACTGAACTCTGCCGTAACCGTGTGCGCTGCCTCCCCAAGCCGGTAGTGGTTCAGGCTTGCAGCGTAGGAACTGTCTTGCTGCTTACGCTGCCATCGGTCGGCGTGTGCCAGACCACATCAGTCCAGGATGGGGCAGTGCAGTCTTCAGTCACACTCGAGCAACGCGTGGCTGACCACGATATTCCGCTCAGTGAATTACTCCAGGCCGTGCACACAGCTGAAGATAACTTCTTTTCTCAGTTTAATGAATTGAATGACGACGCGAGGCTCGATTTCCACTGCTATCAAGAAGCGCCGTTGGGGCGGCGACTCAAGCAGCGTGTTTGCCGCGCGAATTTCGTACAAGAGCTCACGGGAGAGACGTCGCGTGAATATCGTCCAGTTGATGAACTGAGCTTGCGTAGCCTGGAAAAGCTTTTACAAGAACAAATGAATCGCCTGGTAGCAGAGCACCCGAAGCTATTCGACGCGTTAAGCAAGGTCTCCGATGCGAAGGAACGCTATGACTCCCAATTTAGTAGGAGGTGCGGAGGCCGAAAGCGTGATTGCCGATGATACGCTTTGACGGCCCGAATTTGGCCAAAGGCTGCGTATCGCCCGGCATGCCGAGCGTCATCCTGCCCACCGGCTCGTACGCCATCCGCTTCATCGAGCACGGCGCCGATCTCGTGCTGCAAACGAGTGGTTGGAGATCGACCGAGTGACTCACATCGGCTGTGGGGAGCCGTAGGCCGTTTTGTCTTCATTTGAATTTGCTTCTTTCAAGCCATGCGACGCAAGGCGAAATCAGTCGCGCGATGTAGAGGGATGCGTTCGGCGCTCGAGCGTCGAGGAGACGCTGGACGCGCTGCTCGAAGCCGAAGCTCACCAGATCTGCCGAGCGCAGCGCTACGAGCGCTCGCCGAAGCGAACCGACACGCCGGCGGGGCAAGCGGCGTTACCTGCGGATGGAGACCCTGCTCGATCCTGCGAAGCAAGAGGCAGCTGCCTGAGGCCGCCGCTTCGATGAAAAGTGCGAAAGATCGTTGCACTACCGCTCGCCTCTGCGAGGCGGAGTTTCGAGATACCCCCGCTTATGTGGAGAAACAGTATGAAAGCAGATCGCTCAGGAATTGTAGTACTGATGCTGTCAATCGCCGGTGTCCCGTGTAATCCAGCGTTGGCCCAGCAACCGGAGAATGCGCTGTCCGTCCGGCTGGCGACACTGGAGGCGCGTGTTCAGCATCTGGAAGACGAACGGGAAATCCATGCCATTGTTTTTGACTACATGCGCTTCAGTGCGGCGAGGGACTGGCAGGCCTATGCTGATTTGTTCACCGCAGACGGCGAACTGGAACTGTTTGATAGCACCCACCAAGGCCGCCAGGCAATTTTTGACCGTGTAGCCGGCAGCACAACCAATACGTCACGACCGGACGCTCTACCCCGAGTGAGTTTCCTGACCGGGGTAAATATCCAGCTCCACGGCGATCAGGCCACCAGCGTTTCCAGGTTCAATTCCTATGCGGAGAATGCTGACGGCACCATGAGCGTCACCGGCACCGGTCGCTACGAAGATGCCCTGGTGAAAATCAATGGTCGCTGGAAAATTCGGAAGCGCAGCGTCAACTGGGATATGCCAAGCCGCATGGTGCGACCCGCCAGATAGTCGACGCCCACCACTTTGCGAATTTCCTCAGGCACCCGCGAATGTTTACGCTTCGTGCCGGGCCGTCCGGCATGCAGCGTGCGATTCATGCTCCATGGCGCTGATGCCACGCGCGCTGGAACTTGTCCGCGGCGGACGGTGCTCAGGCATGCGTCTCTTGATGGAGACGCCCACTATTCGCGGACGGTAAGTTCGATACTGTTATAGCGTGAGCGCCACACGGATGGTCAGGTAGTTCCTCCCGCGGGTATCCGGCCTATATCCGCGCACTCGATTGCCCGAGCGGTGCATGTACGGATTACTGATAAACGAGCCAGAACGGAACATGCGTGAACTACAGCTGCCCTCTTTGTTGGCAGAAGCATCATTGGAAGTGGCACTGAGATCTGCCAGATAGCAGTCTTCTACCCATTCAAAAGCATTGCCGTGCATGTCGTGCAAACCGAAGGCATTTGGCGGGAAGGAAGCAACCGGCGCCGTTTGATCCAGCCACGCATCGCGGCCTTCCGCCTTGGGCCCCAGACCGGGTTCTTCCTTGCCAAAATTGCCATAGTTGTGATCTAGCGTGTCGCCCCAGGGATAGGCAGTGGTAGTGCCCGCACGCGCTGCATATTCCCATTCGGCTTCAGAGATCACCCGGTATTTGTCGTCCTTGCCGGTCTTGTTGTTTAACCAGCCTACATAAGCCTGGGCGTCGTACCAGCTCACACCAACGACAGGTCGGTTACCGCGGCCCCAATCGACAAAATCCGGATTGGGCTCACCGGCAAACGTCAAACGCAGCGCCTGATCTACGGCGAGGCCATCGCAAGCGCCGTCACGCATACAGGCCTCCCACTGATCCCAGGTTACTTCCGTTTTACCTACTGCAAAGGGTTGGGCAATGGTCACCAGATGCTGCGCTTCGTGATCGCGGCGATGATATTCGTCTCCAGGTGTGCCCATGGTGAAGGAGCCGGCAGGCAGTACCACCATGTCTGGGCAGTTACGGCATTCCTTGAACACGTCGCCCGGTTGATGGGGAGAGGTCATGGGTTGAGGTGCTGCAGCCAGAGCGGCAGTCATGCTGGCGTTGTTATTGCCGGTACTGTCGCCACAGGCGGTCAACAGCGCCAAGCATGCCAAGGCGCAAAGTAGGAGTTGTTTCATGTCGTACCTCTTTTTTCTGTGGCTTTCCGGCTCTTCAGCGATCTGAAGGTGCTCAAGCTGGCTCGGCGCTCGAAAAAGCCGTTTGGTGAAGGTGTGGCACCGAGAAGTTGCCGAGATGATCGATCGGCACTGGAACGGCATCGCCCTGTGCTCTCAGTCCGACAACCAGGTGTCGCTCGGCTTCGTCGAGGGGCTGAACAACAAAACCTGCGTGATCCAGAGAGGGGCGTACGGCCTGCGAGACGAGGACTGCGCCTGAGAACTCGCCTGTATGCTTTCGCCCCTCGGAAATCATCCGATTTACCCTCACGAGTACGCGAGAGCCCTTTTTTTTGCGGCTTAAAGCATACAGGAAACCACGCGTAAATTGAGAGGAAGGATAGGGCAAGACTAATCGCCGACAGAGCTTCGCTCAACGATCCAGTGGTGCCCACCGGTCGACTCTCATCGACGGCTATGCGGAGAGTTACTCGCCCCATTCAATGTCGGATAGATCAGGCTGCTCGGCAGACGCTCGGGAGAGTCCAAACTCATCGCGGTGATGTCGTGCACCAGCTCGTCGACAGCCGTCCAGCAACCGAGCGCCATGAAAAAAAGCAGTTCCCCCAAAGCGCCCTTGCCGTACTTCCCGCGTTTAGCCGGCGGAGGCAAGTTTTACCGCTGTGCGGCGGGAAAATCGTATTGACAATGCTTATTGACGGTATTTGCGCCTTTAATAGATGATTCGGTCGGAGTCAATGCGGATGAACGACCATGTCCACCTATCTCGAAGCCATTGGAAAGATCGCCGAAAATGTAGTCGCTCGCCACGCGACGCAAGTCGACCGCGACGGCAGCTTTCCTGAACTCGCCATCGATGCCATACGCAGCGAACGACTATTGGGTCTGATCAGCGCGAAAGAAGTCGGCGGGATGGGAGAGCCCGCACGCGCCGCTGCTTTAGTCGTCGAGAGATTGGCACGGGAATGCGGCTCGAGCGCGATGGTAATGTGCATGCATTACGCGGCCGCCGCTGTTATCGAGGCGTTCGCGGAAAAGCAGGTTCGTCGGGAGCTGGCCGCGGGCGAGCACCTTGCGACGCTCGCGTTTTCCGAGACAGGATCGCGCAGTCACTTCTGGGCCCCACTCGGAACCGCTACGAAGCGGGATGGCAGTATTCGTCTGGACAGCAAGAAGAGCTGGGTCACTTCCGCCAGCCATGCGACGCTTTATGTGTGGTCTAGCCAGGCGGTGGGGAAGCAGGGCGGGTGCACGCTATGGCTCGTACCGCGCGCGACGCCCGGGTTGCTTGTTCACGGCTCGTTTGATGGGTTGGGCTTGCGTGGCAACGATTCGACTCCGGTGACTGCGACAGCCGCGCTGATTCCAGAAAGCGCCCAGCTGGGCGAGGATGGAAGCGGCCTCGACATCATGCTCGGGACTGTCTTACCGATCTTCAACGTGATGACATCAGCTTGCTCCGTAGGTCTGATGGCTGCAGCGACGGCCGCTGCCACGGCTCACGCTTCGGAGACGAGGTACGAGCACATGAATTCGAAGCTTGCGGACCTGCCTACGGTCCGGGCTTATATCGCGCGAATGCACATCGCTACGGATCAGGCGAGATGCTTGCTGCTAGATACCCTGGATGCTCTCGAAGGAGGTCGAGCAGACACGATGTTGCGTGTGCTGGAGTGCAAGGCCACAGCGGGCGAGTCCGCCACACACGTACTCGATCTTGCAATGCGGGTCTGCGGGGGTGCGGCTTTCCGCCGCGAAGTCGGAGTCGAGCGGCGATTTCGGGATGCGCGCGCGAGTACGGTGATGGCGCCCACCACGGATCAACTCTACGACTTTATCGGCAAAGCGGTCTGCGGGTTGCCTCTTTTTTTATAGGAGAGCCACCTATGCGCAAAACGCTGCTTATGGCCGCGGTGGCTTACGATCCCAAAGTCGTCACGATCTGGGAGGGCTTCAAGGCGTGGTTCGCAAGGCACGAACTTGATTTCGACTTCGTGCTTTATTCCAACTACGAGCGGCAGGTAGAGGCTCACCTCGCAGGTCACTTTCATGTTGCCTGGAACTCTCCTTTGGCTTGGCTGCAAGCCGACAAACTGGGGCGACGAGCGGAAGCCATCGCCATGCGTGACACCGATCGCGATCTCACAAGCCTCGTAGTCGTCCGTAAGGAATCGCCGTTTCAATCACTGGCGGATCTGGACGGAAAAGTCATAGGCACGGGTGCCGCAGACTCACCGCAAGCCACGCTAATTCCGCTGCTGCATCTCGCTGAAGCGGGGCTGGATCCTGAGAGTCGGGTAACTGTACGTCGCTTCGATACACTGCTGGGCAAGCACGGGGACCATATCGGGGGCGAGCGCGATGCGGCCAAGGCGCTGCTCCGGGACGACGTAGACGCGGCATGCATGATCGACAGCAATCATCTTGCCTTTATCAAGGAAGGCACTTTGCCGAGCGGTTCTACGCGCATCCTCGCCCAAACTGCATCCTATGACCATTGCAACTTTACGGTTTTGAGCGATGCCCCAAACGAGCTCGTAAGCCGCTTTCGCGACCTGCTTTTGTCGATGTCGTACGACGATCCAGAGATACGACCGTTGCTCGACCTAGAAGGGCTGAAGAAATGGCTACCGGGTCGCACGCAGAAGTATGCGCTGCTCGAGAGGGCAGTGAGGCGATTCGGCACTATCGATACGTTCGTTGAAGGAGTCGAAGGACGCCTAGGGTGAGACGGCTCGATCTGGCAGATCTGGGATTCGACGCCGGTGCGCACTTGCTGTTGAAGCGCGCGTTGACTTCGGTGGCTTTAGGGGGGGCGATTGAGGTGACAGGCACCGCGCCGGAGCTCAGTGTGCACCTCCGCGGCTGGTGTCGGTCGCACGGGCATCGCGTCGAATGGTCGGGCTCGGTCGCCTGCGTGACACGAGGTGACGCCGATCTCGGCCGCTGGCGCGGATCCGAAATGGCTGGGGAGCCCAATATCGTTCGGGCGCGCGCCTCGCAGACGTGGGGGCTGGCCGCGCGAGGTGCAACGGTGGAAGCCGGCGCACCCAGCTTCGAGTTCCAGCTCAATGAGCGAACGGAGCTATGGGCAGAAGAGGCCGAGCGCATATATGCACGCGCGGCGGCGGCACAATGGGACCCGGCGACGGCCATCGACTGGGATGCCGAATTCGAGCTGCCACATGCGGTCGAGCGAGCCGTCGTGCAGCTGATGACATACTTAATCGAAAACGAGACCGCAGCCCTCGTGATTCCAGCCCGATACGTGGCTCAGATCCATCCTCATTTTCGCGAGGTGATGCAGGTCCTAGCGATACAAGCCGCAGACGAGGCCCGCCACATCGAGGTATTTACCCGGCGGGCGCTCCTGAAGAATTCGCCGCTCGGCTTGTCGACAGTCAGCGGTCAGAGTTCGCTAAAGACACTCATTGATGAAACAGACTTTGCGTTGTCGTCGTTCTTGCTGTCCGTTATGGGGGAGGGTACGTTTCTCACGCTGCTGAAGTTTTTACATCGGCATGCTCCGGATCCTGTCACGAGGCAGGTGGCGCGGCTGACCGGTCAAGATGAGGCGCGACACGTCGCGTTCGGAATGGCGCACTTGTCGCGCCATGCGTCGGAGGACGCGATGCTGCGCGAACGGCTCGCGGAAGGGGTGGAGCGCCGGGCGGCTGCCCTCGCGAACACAGCGGGACTGAACGAAGAGGTTTTTGACGCCCTGGTCCTAATCGCAGCCGGGGGGTGGGAGCCGGAAGTCATTCGTTCGGGCTGGCGCGCCGTTCAAGAGCTTGAACGCGAGATGGCGAATGGCCGTCAGCGGCGTTTGCAGCGTTTAGGCTTCGATCGCGATGAGGCCGAGCGTTTGTCCCATCTGCACACAAAGAACTTCATGTAAGTCTGCGAACCAGATCTGAACGTGCCCATTGCCACCTGCCCCTTTGGTAGGCAATTCGCTGGCCGTCTGGCGCGAATGTCAATTTGGATCCCTCGAGCCCGAAGTCACGAGGTTGCGCAGTTGGATCTGCTGCAACGGGTCTCGGAATTTGCCATGACGGCCAGAGATCTAGCGAATCAGCGTCCCGTAGCCACCATGAACGTCGACATGTTCAATCCGTATTGGGACACCGGCGGCCGCCACCTGGTGTTCAATACCGTCAAAAAATGCCAACTGGGACGCGCACCTCATCGACATCGAGAGTGGACGTGTTCGCCCTGTCACGACGCATCCAGCCGATGACTATCACCCCAGATTCTCCAGGGATAGTGAGTGGATCTACTTCTCGTCGAACCGCAGCGGGATTTACGAGGTCTACAAGACCCAGCCAAAAGCGGTGGCGATAGCGAACCCGTCCTTTACACCCGGCGGCGGGATCGACGGTGTCGAGGCGCGCGACGGCCGTGTTACCTATTCTATGAGCGCACGCAAGGCCCACAGCCTCCGCCGGTGCGGCCGTGCGCGATCACGAATGCGCGCTAGAGCGTTGCGACTCTTTGCACGTGCGCAGCGAACTCCTCGGCCTTAACGAAGCCGACCAGCTTGAACGGCTCTAGCGGGCGTCCGGCGGAATCGAAGAAGGCAATCGTCGGCGGGCCGAAGCTGCTGAAATATTTGAGCAGGGCCTTATCGTCTTCGTCATTCTCCGTGACGTCTGCCCGCAACAACGTGAACGGCTCGAGCGCTGCGATGACGGCAGTGTCAGGGAAGGTGTATTTCTCCATCTCCCTGCACGACACGCACCACTCGGCCTCGAAGTCGACCATTACCGGCCGTCCGGCCGAGCGCGCTGCAGCGAGCGCGCTCTCGAGCGCGGCGACGGACTCGACGGGCTCGAAGCGGAGAGCGTGCTCCGGCTGGGCTGTAAAGCCGCCGCCGAGGGCCGCGATGTTCCTTGGAATCGGCCGGAGCGGATCCTCGCCGCCGAGCGTTGCACCGACCAGCATCAGCGCGCCGTGCAGGCACGCCAGCACGCCGAGGCCCTTAGTGAGGCGCAGCCGTGCAGGCGGATGTGCCGACAGCGGCTCGAACGCGCCGAGGAACACCCCGACCAGGAACACGAGCAGCGCCCAGAGGACAAGTGAGACCGTGCCAGGCAGGACGCGCTCCATCATCCAGATCGCAAGCCCTAGCATCATCACGCCGAAGGCCGCCTTGACCGTGTCCATCCACGGCCCGACTTTCGGCAGCAACTTGCCGGCCGAGGAGCCGACGAGGATTAGCGGCGCACCCATCCCAAGGCTCAGCGCGAACAGCGCGCCAGCACCGCGGGCCACGTCGCCGCTCTGCCCGATCACGGCCAGCGTTGCGACGAGCGGCGGCGCAACGCAGGTCGTGACAATCAGCGCCGACAGGGCGCCCATCACGCCCGTGCCGATGAACGTGCCGGCCCTCTGCTGGTTCGAGAAATTCGCGAGCCGGGTCTGCACCGACGTCGGCATCTGCAGAGTGAACATGCCGAACATCGAGAGCGCGAGGAGCACGAACATGCCGGCGAACACCGAGATGATCCAAGGCTTTTGGAATATCGCCTGCACCTGCTCGCCGGCAAGCGCCGCGAGGGCCCCCGCCGCGGTGTACGTGACAGCCATGCCCATCACGTAGGTTAGCGATAGCGCAAACGCACGCCTCGTCGACACGTGGTCGCCCTGGCCGGCGATGATGCCCGACAGAATCGGTACCATCGGTAACACGCACGGCGTGAATGAGAGCAGCAGGCCGAGGCCGAAGAACGTCCCCGCGACCACCAGCCACGAGTCGCTGAGCACCAGCGCGGACAGGCGGTCCTGCTCCGAGACCTGACCTCCGACGTTAGCGGTCGGCGGCAGGGCGTTGGGCTCGGGAGCGAGCTGCAAGGGCGCGGAGCCGACCCCGACCGGGCCCGCCGGCAGTGCGACGTCGCTCGTCCAGCTCTGCGGTGGGTAGCACAGGCCGATGTCCGCACAACCCTGTAGGCCGATCTCAACGGCGAGCGTCTCGACGGGCGCCCTCCGCGTGTACGGAATCTCTACCACGAACTCGCCGCGGTAAATCTCCTGCTCGCCGAAGAACTCATCGCTGTGGATCTCGCCGCGAGGAAACGCGGCGGCGCCAAGGGCGACGTCTTGGCTCGCAGTGTCGAAGCTGAACTTGTTGCGGTACAGGTAGTAGCCGTCGACGATGTCGAACTGGAGGAGAACCCGATCCGCCTCGGCCTTAACGGTATACGGGAAGGCCGCCGCGGGGTGCAGTACGTCCTGCGCCCAGGTCGGTGACACGCTCAGGGGCACGAGGACGAGAACGGCGGCCGCGAGCTTCAAGCGAAGAGTCAGCATTTCGGCCTCCTGGTCGAAGCCCCGGTTAGCTACTTGTGTGTGTTAGGGGCTCGAGCCTCGGACCGCGACGACCTCGGAGGATTTATAGCTCGACGACTCGTGCATCCCCAATCTTCAACGCACCGCATTATAAACATGATGCGGCCGTATCGACTCTGGTCGAACGCGAAGAAATCTCGCGTGGATTGTTGCCAGGGAGTCAGCCCATTTGATCGCCGTCTGAATCAACGACCGCGCGAGACATTCGGCTTTCAACCTCCAGCAGCTTAGCCGAGGGAAAGTGCTGCGCTGACCCATTGAGCTCACCGCAAAAGACGGACTGGCGGTGCCGCTCGGTACGGCGCAGTTGACCAGTCGGGCGGAGCAGGGACGCCCGATAGTCGCCTCGTTCAACGGACGTACGCCAACTTTCGAACGGCGGCGGCGGCAGCGATCGTGCCGATGCTGAAATAGCGCTCGTGGTTTTTCTCGATGTCTTCGAGCCGGTAGACGTAGTTGACCATGATGCCGGCCGACCGCGCGATACCGGCGCGGGACGAATCAGCGGCCCAATTGATCCGTTCCAGGGACGCACCGTTGGCCAAGTGGAAGCGGGCCACAGGGTCCATGGGCTCGCCGTCGTCTTTCGCTTCGAGCAAGTAGTAGGCGCATAGCCGTAACAGCACGGCTTGAACGTCTTCGGCCATCTCGAGCGGGTTGAACGGCTGTGGGCTGCCCAGGATCCTCCGAGCCATAGCCACATCGATCTGGAGTTTCTGCGGCAGCGCCTCGACGGGCGTATTCATGATCCAACGGCGCAAACTGGGGACGGGCGATAACGTCAAGAAGTGTTTGACGTTCACGAGATCGCGACGGAGCTCCTCGACGACCTGCTTGATCAGAAAGTGCCCGAAACTAATGCCCCGCAGGCCGTCGTGACAGTTACTGATAGAGTAGAAAATGGCGGTGTCGGCGCTACGGTCATCGACGATGGGCCGGTCTCGCGCGAGCAAGGGCCCAATGTCAAAAGCCATTTCATTGGTCAAGGCGACCTGCACGAAGATCAGCGGGTCATCCGGCATGGCCGGATGAAAGAAAGCGAAGCACCGGCGGTCCTTAGCGAGCCGCGCCCGCAGATCGTCCCAGCTCTGGATTTCATGGACGGCCTCGTAGGCGGCGATCTTCTCGAGCACGTTGGCCGGCGATGACCAGTCGATCCGGTCCATGACTAGGAACCCGCGATTGAACCAAGCGATCAGCAAATGACGCAGATCCAAGTCGAGCGCGCGCACGGCCGGCCGCTTCGGGACTACGGTCAGTAGTTGGCCGCGCATCTTCACGAGCTCAGCGGTTCCGTGGGGCACCATGTTGAGTCGCCGCAAGAGCTTGCGTCTCGGCGCCTCGACGGCGGCAGCCAATGCCGCGAGCGTTTCGAATCGAGGCGAGGCGCGATACGCGTCCGCGGCGTCCATGATGACCTTCGGATCTGGCCCGAACCGTTCGCTCAATAGCTCGAAGAACGCGCTGCGCTGCTCTGCCGAAAGCGCCTGATAAAACGACAGAATCTCGCTCGCAAGCGCGAGCCCAGAGGCTTCTCCGCGATGGTCGACAAGCTGCCGGCAGAGATCACACAGGGCCGCGGGGGCGTCTTTGTCGCTGGGACTACCAGCGCGCTTACGATGAAGCACGACCAGTCCCCGACCCGCTTGCATGACGGACTCGAGTATCCGGCGGAAGGCCGTACGTCTCCCGACCGTAGAGAAACCGCCTGTGTCGTCGAACGTGCTGGAATCCGCCATCCCTGCTCCCCTCTCACGCTGCGCCGTATATTGCGCGCCGGCCGAAAATTGGATTCGAAAGAACTTTGAAGACGCTCACTGGTGTGCCGTCTCAAACATCGATGCCGCCGCGGCCGTATTTTAAGCGATCGAAATTGGCGTCGATTTCTGATTGGGCCATACTGTTAAGCCGCAGGCTAGCAATTCGATCAGGAATGCCTGACCAGTTCACGCTCGCAGTAATCGGCCATGTCAATCACGGGAAGACGGCGCTCGTTCGCGCGCTCACGGGAATCGACACGGACCGTTTGGAGGAGGAGAAGAGACGCGGAATGTCTATCGTCCTCGGCTTCTCCTACCTCAACCTCGCGCGCGGCCGCGTCATCGATTTTATCGATGCGCCCGGACACGAAGACTTCGTCAGAACGATGATCTCGGGCGCGACGGGTGTCGATGGCGCGTTGCTCGTCGTCGCGGCCAATGAAGGCGTCATGCCGCAGACGCGAGAGCACCTCGCCATCGCGCAGCTGCTGTGTTTCGATCGCGGCCTCGTGGTCATCAACAAGGCCGATCTCGTATCCAAGGAACGACTCGATGTCGTGACCGAAGAGGTCCGAGCCCTCGTCGCGGACACGTTTCTGCGTCACGCGACCATCGTGTGTGCGTCGGCGACCGAAGAGAAGGGAGTCGAGGCACTGCGCACAGCGCTCGATACCCTGGAGCCGAAGACGCGCTCCAAGGCACCCGCCGGGCAATTTTTCTTACCCATCGACCGGTCCTTCGTCATGCGCGGATTCGGCCTGGTCGTCACTGGAACGTTGCGCGGCGGCACGTTGAGCGCGAACACCAGCGTCGAGATCCTGCCCGAGCATCGGAGCGCGACGGTTCGGGGGCTGCAAGTGCATAACACGAGCGTCGACGAAGCAAGGCCCGGACAGCGCGTGGCTGTCAACTTGCGGAACGTCAAAGCGGACTTCCTGCGCCGCGGGTATGCGTTGGTCCCTCCGGGGTCGTTCGAGACGAGTCGCCGTCTGGATGTCGAGCTGCAACTGCTGGCCGATCAACCAGAACCCCTCAGGAACGGAGCCGTTGTCCGATTTCTGATAGGCACGAGCGAAGCGGTGGCAAGAATCCGCCTGTTGGACCGCGAGCATATCGAGGCGGGAACCGCTCGGCTGGTACAGCTGCGCCTGGATCGGGACATCGCGACGCCTCGAGGCGAACGATTCATCATTCGTAGCTACTCGCCGGCGCGGACCATCGGAGGCGGCCGAGTCCTCGATTCCAACCCGGGCCGCCACAAGCGCTTCGATCGATCGATAACGACGCGGCTGGAGGCCACGGCATATGGCACCGCAGCGGACATAATCAGGAAGCATTTGGTGGGGGCGGGAGCCCGTGGCATGCATATCGACGAGCTGCGCAAAGCGCTCGACGTCGAGGACAGTGCGCTCGTGGCGGCGCTTGATGCGGCCGACATCATCGCTATCGTCGGCAAGCAGAAGTACTGTGACTCCTCGGCCTATGCATCGCTGAAGGAAGTGATCCTGCGCGAAGTAGAGAGCTACCATCGGGCGAATCCGCGGCATCACGGCGTTGCCGCGGCAAGCGTTCAGAGTCAACTGTCCGCCGACGCCGATATCTTCGAGCATGCGGTCGATTCGTTAATCTCGGAAGGTCGTCTCGCGCACAGCCGGAAGCTAGTGAGCCTCCCGAGCTTCGACCCTCTGGCCGGTCTCACCGAACGCGAGCGGACGCTCGCGGGACAGCTCGAGCATACGTTTCTCGAAGCCGGGCTGACTTCGCCCGATTTGGATCGCATCGTCGGTGCCGACAAGGTCAAACGCGAGCTGTTTCGGCTGTTGACAGAGAGTGGGCAGCTCGTCAAGCTCCGAACCCACGATCGAGACCGTAACTTCGTCCTGCATCGGAATACTCTCGAAAGCATCGTTGAGCGTCTGAGAGACCGTTTCTCCGATTCCCGAGGTTTCGCAGTTTCGGATGCGCGCGACGCTCTCGGCTCGACCCGAAAATACGTCGTAGCGTTGATGGAACATCTGGACGCAACGGGTTGTACGTTGCGCATCGGTGATTTGCGCAGGATCCGACCCCAAGGAGGTGAATGAAGTCTGGTGACTTCCCTGGTCCTCAAAACCAGCGACTCGCCAAACGCGAGTGGTGGGTTCGATTCCCATCCACCTCCGCCAACAAAACGCCGGTGTGCCCCGCCGCTCTGCGCGGTCTAAGCCGCTCCCCCGAAAACCGCCGCGTCGTCGACCTCGTCGAGCACGTCGTTCCTAGGACCTCGACATTCCGGTTCGCGTTCTCTCGATCAACCGATTGCTCATGATTTTTCCGGCGCGGAACTGGTCGCGTCGATGCACGATCGACACGCGCGACCGACCGGCGACAGATGCCGCGCCTTCTCGACGGGCCTCGCCCGAGCACAGCGGAACTCCCCCGCCTTGTTTCGCGAATCAAAGGCACGCTTTGCTCAGATATATACTTCGTGCCGATGGATCTTCGGCTGTTGGAAATTTTTTGCCGCGTCTACAAGGAACGCAGCTTCTCGCGCGCGGCTAAGAAAATCGGCCTGACGCAGCCGACCGTGAGCGTGCACATCGGAGCCCTGGAAGAAGCGCTGGGCACGCCGGTGTTCAATCGGCTGGGCCGGCAGATCGAGCCGACTGAAGCGGGACGTTTTTTGTACGAGCAGGCCGAGCCGCTGGTCTCCCTCAAGCGCAATCTCATTGAGAAGATGGCCACGTTTCTCAATCGGTTAGAGGGCTCGCTGACGATCGGCGCGAGCTCTGTGCCCGGCGAGTATCTGCTGCCGAAACTGATCACGCACTTCCACGTAGCGCATCCCGGCATGAAACTGCGGCTGCGCATCAGCGACACCGCGGATACCATCGACGACCTGCGCCACGGCGACATTGAGATCGGCGTGGTGGGCGAGGAGCTACGGGATAAGGACCTGCTGTTCGAGTCTTTCTGGAGCGATTCGCTCGTGCTGTTGGTGCCCACCGGGGGACCGTGGCAAGGTCGCACGGAGGTTTCGCTGCGGCAGTTGCACGAGCTGCCGCTGATAGTTCGCGAGACGGGCTCGGCCACACGAACCTCGCTCGAACGGGCGCTCGCTGCACGGAAGGTGAAGCTCGCCGATCTGAATATCGTTGCCGAGATCGGCAGCATGGGCGCGATAAAGGAGGCGGTGCGAGCAGGGGGAGGCGCGTCGTTTGTCTCGCAGATCTCCGTAGCTACGGACGTTCAAGCCGCAACGTCACGTCTCGCCCGCATACCGGAGCTCGGTGTGATTGCGCGCACGTATTACACCGTGGCTAGCCGCAAACGCGTTCTCACACCGCTCGCTCGCGCGTTCCTCGACTACCTGCGGCAGGTAGCCGCCTCCACCCGCCCAGCCAAGCTCCGGGTCGCTCGGTTCGCGGCAAAGAACTCTCACGGCGGTAAGGGCTGAGATATCCTCGACCTCCAAGGAGACGAGCGGGCTAGGGCGCCGAGCGCTTTTGCGGAGTGCCCAGTCGACAGCCCATTTGAGCGATTGAAGCACCGGCGGCTACAATGACGCCACCGGCACAAAAAAAGCGAGATACGCCATGCATCGTAGCAAGGTCGCCTTCTACGCTACGGTCGTGTTCACTATGGCGCTGCTGATAGCGCCGGTGGTTGCCGATGCTGATGCGCTCCAGAAGCTAGTAGATAAGGCAGAAATCGAAAGTTTGGTTGCACGCTACGTAACGGCGCTCGATACGCGCGATGCGGACGCCTATGCCGCAGTGTTCACCGAGGATGCCGAGTTCGACGTGTCTGGCACCGTCCACAAGGGCCGTGCGGCGATCCGCAAGATCGTCACCGACCTGCAAGCGAGCCGTGCGCGCAATGAAGCCGCGGGCACGCCGTCACCCGCGCTGTACCATGTGATGGCGAACACCTCCATCGAGGTCTTGGACGACGCGAACGCGCGGCATCAGTCGTACGCGCAGACGGTCCGCGCCGGTGACGACGGCCGATTCATCGTCGGCTTCATGGGGCGCTATGAGGACGTGCTCGTTAAGCGCGACGGTCGTTGGCTCATCCAATCGCGCAAGCTCGTCTCTTTCGTTGAATAGTCGCGGTCCGAACGGATAGCTACAACTTGTATCGGCTGCGTCCGAGGTTGCCCTGTGAGTAGGCCGTCTACTGCGCTGGCTTACCTTGGACACACATATATGGTGCGGCGATTCATGATGCTTCGAAAAACTCACTGGACCGCATCGCTACTCGCGAGCTGCTTCCTCGGCATTGCGGCTTGCGACACTCGCGTCGCGGAACGAAGCGACGGCGCAGAATTGGCCGCGCTCGAAGAGCGCGTCGCTGCGGCCGGGAGAACGGCGGAGCGCCTGGAAGCGATCAGAGCCGTGAAGCGCCTGCAACACGCGTATGGCCACTACTCGGAGCTGGGTCTTTGGCACGATTTCGCGGATTTGTTCTCCGACGACGCGATTGGACACTATCCGCACGGCGACCTGGGCAAAGAGGAGATCCGCCGTCTGTTCGTCGAAGAGGTTGGGCAAGGGATGCTGGGGCTGGCCGAAGGGCGTCTTTATCCGCATATCGTGTTCACACCCGTCGTCACGCTTGCGGCAGACGCGCAGAGCGCGAAAGCGCGCTGGCGAATTGCGGCGATGCTCGGCGGCTACGGACGTAGTGCGAGCTGGGCTCGCGGCGTGTACGAGAACGCTTATGTCAGGGAGAACGGCGTCTGGAAGGTGCAGGAGATCACGTTCTATAACCAGATTTCCGGGCGTTACGGAGAGAGCTTGCGGCCGACCGTGGATGGGCCGCTGGACCAACCGACGGTCCCGTTTCACTACGAACCTGAGCAGGTCGCTGCTCCGCTGCTGCTCAGCAGCACGGCGGAATCGTCGCTCGCGGCCGAGCAGACCTTCGACAGCTTGGCGAGTCGATTGAGCATGCTCGAGCTCCGTGCGGGACGGCTCGCCGACGAAGGGGCAATCCTCAACTTACAACACGCCTACGGCTACTACTTCGATCGGAAGCTATGGGACGATGTCGCCGATCTATTTGCCGACGACGGCACCCTCGAGATCGGGCAAGGCGGCGTCTATTCCGGCAAGGCGAGCGTTCGCGAAGGCTTGGAGCAGTTCGGCCCCGCCGGGCTTCGCGAGGGCGAGATCCACGACCACCTGCAGCTGCAACCTGTCGTGAGCATTGCGCAGAACGGGGTCATCGCGAAAGCCCGCGGCGTGTATCTCGGGATGACCGGTAGAAACGGTGAGAGTGCCGAATGGCGGGAAGGCATTTACGAGAACGAGTACGTCAAGGAGAACGGCGTCTGGAAGATCAAAGCGGTTCACGTCTATCCCCGACTGGTGACGGACTACGACGAAGGCTGGGCGAAGAGTGCGGAGCCTATGAGCGGACCGAGCGAGGCCTTTCCGCCTGATCGGCCGCCCACAGTCGTTTATCAGACCTATCCACAGTTCTTCATCCCGCCCTTCCATTTTCCTCATCCGGTCACCGGCCGGCCACCGCAGTACCCGCCTGGATACGCCACAGGCGATATAGGCTTTCCCGGCGACGCTATGCGACCGACGGAGCTGGCGGAGACGATTGCCGAGCTCGATGCGAAGCTCGCAACCATCGAGCGGCAGCTCGCCGCCGCGGCCTCTTACGAAGCCGCCGAGAACCTAATCAATGCGCTCAGCTATTACTTGGATGAGCGCATGTGGGACGCGGCCGCGCAGCTCTTTGCGAGCGATGGCCGGGCGAGGGTACCGGGCGTGGGCGTGTACATCGGTCGTGAACGTTTGCGCGAGGCGCTGAATACGCTTTACGACGGTCGCCAGCGCGGCGTGTTCGAATTTCACCAGGTTGTGCAGCCCGTGATTCATCCGTCCCTGGATGGGGAAGAGACACGCATCCGAGCTCGTCTTGCCGAGATCGATGCTTTCGATGAAGCGGACGATCGCTACGTCGCCGCTGTGTACGAAGGGCTGGTGCGCAAGGAAGAGGATGGCTGGAAGATCGCCGCTTGGGACTCATATCACACCTGGGCGGCTAGCCACAGCCGCGGCTGGGCGCGCGTGATCGAGGGCGAGTACGCGGAGCTGTTTGCGCCTCCGGCAGCGGTGGAAAGGTTCCCCGCGGACGAGCCGGAGCGCGGAGCGAGCGCACCGCCTTTTCCAAGAATCGAAGAGCGCCCGTTCCACTACACCAACCCAGTCTCCGGCAGATTGCCCGCGCGGCGTGTTGACTGACAAATTGCATGGATCGACTGCGGCTACGGCTTCAACGAGATGAAAACGAAGCGCAAGCATACGGGCGGCAATCGGCCGCGGTCCGGTGGAACGCAAGTGCAGATTGGCCGTTGAACCGCTGTATGCGACCGCACGTGCGGTGAGCGAGAGGGCGAGGGCGTTCCCCTCGCCCTTTATCGATAGAGCTGCGTCCTAATCCGTGTCCTGCAGCCCAACCGTGCGCGACTTGATAAGCCACTGGCCGTCCACGCGGACCAGCTCGTCCACGGCTCGGCCGGGCCCGGCTATCCTCGCCGGCGTATCGCCCGCTGCTACGACCGCGCCGAAATAGTAAGAATGGTGGACGGCTTCGTTTTCGCTCAAGAACTCGACATAGGTATCAGTCGTCATGTGATACATCTGAGGACGCGGCGCCTCGCCGCTCGCCGCGCGCTCGACTCTGCTGCGGCGAGCGTCGCTGATCATCTTCTTCAGCGCCTCGCGCCCTTTGGTTTTACTTCCGTTGCTGCTGCTAAACTGGCCGTCCGCCGTGAACGCAGCGGCGTAGGTCTCGGCATCCCCGCTATCGAGTGCTCTAACGTAACGCCACATCAAGGCTTCGATCTCGGCACGGTCTCGCGCCTCTCGAAGCACTGCTTCGTCGGCGGGCCCGGCCGCATACGCCAATCCGACGATGAGCATGCTGCCGGCCAGAACTTGAAGTCCTAGGTTCCTCATGAGTTTGTCCCCCATTGCTGTTTGTTCAGTAGGCTACGCTACGTCGTATGCATTCCGCGTCAGAACAGCTCAGTTCATTCCGCGAAATAGATCAGTTCATTCCACATCACAATAGGTCTGTTTCGAGAGTATAGCTAGTTCAACCTGCGCAAAATCGCGCTGTCGGCATGAAGACCCTTCACGTCGTTGGAGTTTGCGCGCTAGCTCTTCAAGCAAGAATCCCGCGCGGCGAAATGCCGAAGCCCGAGCGGCTCTGCCGCATCTCCAGCGTCTTCCACAGCACGAAAGCGAGAACCCACACGAGAACGTGCTTGCACGCGTTGATGCCCGATCCGTGATGCTCGTAGATCCGGAACGACACGACGCTCTGCGCCCTCGCGTTCGCCGCGACGAATACGCCGGTCTGCATCGACGTGCTCGGCCAAGGATGCAGTCCTCGGTCGATCCGAAGGCGCCCGCGATCGTCCGCTCGGCGTGCTCGACGATCTGGCGCATCTCCGCCGTGAACGGCGAGGCATGTGAAATCGGGACGAGTAAGCTAGGATCAGGCAGTCGACGGGCGCTTCTTCCCCGTGGCAACTCCCGCACCGACATGCGGGAAGCCGTCGATGCATACTAAGGCCTCGAGTTGCTCCAACCAGACGAAGTCGCGGCGCGCTCGACCGAAGACCACGTAGGAGAACAATCCGGGAGCGCCCTTGGAGCAGAGACCACCACTAGACGGCATCCGAGTCGTCGAAATGACCGAAGCGCTCGCCGGGCCGTACTGCGCGATGCTGCTCGGGGACCTCGGAGCAGACGTCGTCAAGGTCGAGCGGCCGGGCGTCGGCGACCAGGCGAGAGGATGGGGGCCGCCGTTCATCGAAGGCGAGAGCGCGTACTTTCTCTCGGTGAACCGCAACAAGCGCAGCATCGAGCTCGACATCAAGCGTCCCCAAGATCTCGCGCTGCTGCACCGGCTGGTGGCGGCGGCCGACGTGTTCATCACTAACAACCCGCGCCTGAGCTCGCTTGCCAAGGCAGGCATCGATCCGGCTGCCGCCCGCTTGAGCAATGCTCGTCTCATATACGCCGCCATTAGCGGATACGGCCATACGGGACCGAAGGCCGGCCGGCCAGGCTATGACATCATCGCCCAGGGCGAGGCCGGACTAATGGCGCTGACCGGCCCCGTGGAGGGCGGGCCGAGTCGGTTTCCGACGCCCATAGCAGACATCAGCGGGGGGCTCTACGCCTCTATCGGCGTGCTGGGCGCGCTGTACGCCCGCGACCGCCACGGCGGGGGGTCCGGCCGGGGCGCCTATCTCGACGTTTCGTTGGTCGAGGCGCAGACCACCTGGCTCGCGAACATCGCCGGCAGCTACTTCGCGAACGGAGAGCGGCCTGCACGGCTCGGGAATGCGCATCCGACCGTTACGCCTTATCAGCCGATGCGCGCTCGGGACAAGATGATGATCGTCGCTGTCGGCAACGAGCGGCTATGGGAGCGTTTTTGCGCCGTACTCGGCATCGCCGAGACCGTGAAGCGCGATCCGCGCTTCGAGACGAACGCCGAGCGCAATCGGCATCGCGAAGAGCTGATGCCCATCCTCGAGCGGATCCTCGTCGGCCGCGACGCCGCGGAGTGGATCGAGGCGCTCGTCGCCGCGGGCATTCCAGCTGGGCCGATAAACTTTCCGGACGAAACCCTGAACGATGCGCACATCCGCGCGCGCGGCATGATCGTAGAACTCGAGCACCCGATGATCGGGCTCGTGCGATCGATCGGGCTGCCCTTTATCTCCGCGGAAACGGGCCCGACGTATCGGCGGCATCCGCCGCTGCTTGGCGAGCACAATCAGGAGATCCGCGCCGAGTTCTCGCTCGTGTCGTAACGGCGCGGCGCCGTCCTCTTTGCCATCAGTCGACCGCCGCAGCTCGGGGAAACAGTTACTCGCATGGCTCGAGCAGAAGCGCGCCGTGCATGACAGCGTCATAACGAGGAACGAAGCTTGCGTCGAAGATTCGCGCGAACGGGACTGTGCTTGCTTGGTGTGGTCGCTGGTGCACAGGCTTTCGCACAAGTGCCTGCCGACGACAAGACCGTTCGCATCGACTATCTCGAAGACAGGCCGTCGATAGATGGTGTCCTCAATGAAGATGTTTGGTCGCGGGCGGCGCTGATCGAGGATTTGCATCAGCTCAATCCCGTTGAATACGCGGCGCCGTCGCAGCCGTCGGAAATTCGCCTGTTCTACGGCGACGATGCGCTCTACGTGGCGGCGCGGTTGTGGGACAGCGAGGCCGACGAGATCACGGCCCAAGTGCTGAGGCAAGGCGAGGCGCTCGGCAGCGAGGATAGCTTCTCGATCATCCTAGATCCGTATCTGAATCGGCGTAACGGCTATCGATTTCAGTTGAATCCCAACGGTGTGCGCTGGGAAGCGCTGTATCGGAATACCTCGGATCTCGAGGGCAACTGGGACGGCATCTGGCAGGCTGCGGCGACACGTGACGGCGAAGGGTGGACCGCCGAGATGGCCATTCCGTTCAAGACGCTGTCCTTCAATCCCGACAACGACGCTTGGGGCATCAATTTCGAGCGCACGATCCAGCGCAACGACGAGACATTGGGTTGGGTGTCTCGGAATCGACAGCTGAATCCCGGCGTCGCAGGGAGCGCCGTCGGCTTCTCGGGGCTCGAGCAGGGTCTCGGGCTCGACGTCGTGACATCGGTGAGCGTGACCGACGCGACGGTCTACGGCGCGCCGCCGCGCGGTTCGACCGACGTCGAGCCGTCACTCGATGTTTTCTACAAGCTCACGCCGTCGCTAAACGGCGCGCTCACGCTGAATACGGATTTCTCGGCGACCGAGGTCGATGATCGCCAGATCAACCTCACGCGTTTCAGTCTGTTCTTTCCGGAGAAGCGGGATTTTTTTCTGCAGGACGCCGACATCTTTGAGTTCGGCGGCATCGGCGGTGGTGGCGGCGGTGGTGGCGGCGGCGGCGGTGGTGGCGGCGGCGGTGCGACACAGAACGCGCGACCCTTCTTCTCACGCAAGCTCGGCTTGAGCAGCACTGGAGAGCCGCTCGACATCGAGTACGGAGCTAAGTTGAGCGGCCGCGTGGGCCTTTGGAGCGTTGGCGCCCTGGCGATTCACCAGAGCGAGTTTCGGGACGTCGAGGAGACCGATGTCTTCGTAGGCCGCGTTACTGCGGACGTACTCGCCGAGTCCAACGTGGGCATCATCTTGACCGAGGGCGATCCGCAGTCGAATCTCGACAGCTCGCTCGCGGGAGCCGATTTTCGTTACCGCAACACGCGTCTGCCCGGAGGACGCTTGCTCGAGGGTCTGATGTGGTACCAGCAAACGGACACCGAGGGCTTGCGGGGCGACGGCCGCGCTTTCGGGCTCGGCCTGAGCTCACCGAACACTACGGGCTGGCGCGGCGGTTTCGAATCACGTCAGGTCGAGGACAACTTCTACCCAGCGGTTGGCTTCGTCAACCGTGTGGGCATTCGCGATTACACATCGGACTTCGGTTACCTGCACCGTTTCTCCGACCGCTGGCTGCAGTCTGTCCAGGGCGGCGTCGAGTCGTATCGCGTCGAGAGCCTCGATAGCGGGCACGTAGAGTCCGAAGTCGTGGCCCTGCGCCTCACGCTGAACAGCAACACGCGCGACAATACGGTGTTGCGCTTCGTGACCAGTCGAGAGGTGCTGATCGAGGACTTCGAGATCTATTCGGCTTCCGACGAATCCCAGCGCATCGTCATTCCTCCGGGCGACTACAGCTTCAACGAGATTCGGGCCGGCGTGCTCAGCGGCAATCAGCGCAAGCTTGCCGGCGGCGTCAGCGTCGCCATGGGCGACTTCTACGATGGCGAGCACACGAGCGTGAATACGCAGCTAACCTGGCGTCCTTCGGAGCGGTTCAGATTCGCCCTGCGCTATCGAATCGACGACATCGAGCTACCGCAAGGGAGTTTCGTCGCCCGCTTATCTTCGCTCGAAGCCCAATTCGTATTCTCGCCGACGCTGTCGTGGGTCAACCTGCTTCAATACGATAATCTGTCTGAAAACGTCGGCATCAACAGCCGCTTGCACTGGATTCCCGAGGCCGGAAGGGAAGGGTTCATCGTGTTCAACCACAATCTCGGCGACGCCGACAAGAACGAGTCGTTTCATTCGATTAACGCCGACGTCTCGGCAAAATTCAACTACACGTGGCGCTTCTAGCCGTGTGCTGAGGGGCAGCGCGCCACGACTGCAGTGCGTTCACGACTCAGTGGGATAGCCGCGACCACTATCGCGCCTTTGACAGAATCCGGTAAGCGCGTTTATCTGGGCGCATCCCGTTTCGCCACGCTTTCCGTCGCGTATTCGGGCCGACGTGACGGGCGACCTGGACAGGCTAGAAGTCCTTCAAGCAAAGTTATTGGACGTCGTCGCCGCGCTTCCCCTGCTTTTTGGGTGCCGAGAATCGTACACTTAAAACACGGTCTCGTTCGGTGATCGGCAACCGTTCGAGCACGGATTTTTTAAGGCGAAGCGTAAGGCAACGATCTCGTGCATCGTCGGACGGTGGGGGGCAGGTCGACTGCGGATCGCCGAGCGAGGGATGGCGAGTGGAAGAACCCCGCGTGGCTGCGGGACCGGTCGCCGCTACGCATCGGCGCGCCGAAGGGATCCTAAAGAAGTGCCAGGAACCGCTCCAGGGAGCTTATGGGCTGTCTAATTCGGAGTAGACTGGTCTAGCGAACTCGAACGTGGAGGTTCCTCTAATGATGAAGGAAATGTGCAAATACCTGGCCCCGCTGGGCGTTGTGTTGGCGAGCACATTCGCCTTGGCTGGCGGCGCGGTCGCACAAGACGCCGAAGAAGAGTGCGTATGGGTAGACGGCGAATGCATTGAAGGTTACGTTTTCGCGGCGGAATACATGTCCGTCGAAGAGCTCAAGCAGCTCATGGACGCGGGATCCGACGACATCGTGGTCGTGGATACGTCGGCTGAGATGATCTATCAAGATGAGCGCATTCCGGGCTCCATCAACTTCCCGTGGGTGCACGAGGTGACGCCGCCCATCGATCTGCCTCGCGATAAGACGCTCGTGCTTTACTGCGCCTGCGTCGGCGAGGAGGACTCCCTCGACCTGGCCCAGAAGCTGAATTTCGCGGGCTTCACCGATACCAAGGTCTTGGAAGGCGGATGGTTCAGGTGGCTGGAGCTCGGCTATCCGACGGTTGGCAAGGCCGTTGAAGGCGGCTGAGAAACACGAGGCTAGGACGATGAGGGGGGGAAAGCAATGAGGCTAGGAAAAGCGATCGTACACGCTGCGCTGTGGGTTGCGGCATTGAGCGCATCAGCGCAGGTGAATTCCGGCCTCGAAGTCGGCGCGGCCACTTATTCCATTCCCGTGATGGATGTCACGGGGCCCTACAAGGGCCGTCTCATCTGCTACGTCTGCGAGTTCCAAGACGATCCCAACGTGCTCGCATTCTTCCGGAACACGGGCGACGAAACGGCGCAGCTGATCCGCGATCTCAATGCGCTGTACGTGGCCAACAAGGACAAAAAGTTCAAGGCCGTGGCCACGATCATTGCTGGCGCCGAAGCCAAGGACTGGCTTGCGAAATTCGGTGAGTCGGAGAACATCGAGATCCCGTTGGTGTACCTGCGAAGGGGTCCTCAAGACGTTGCGGTTCGTCTCTACCAGCTCAACCCCGAGGTCGAGAACACGTTTCTCGTCACGGCCAACCGATTCGTCACAGCCAACGTGTCCGATATCGGGCCCGGTGAATTTGGCGTGGTGGCCGATGCAGCGGCGCAGGCCCTCACGCAGTAAACGCGACTAAAGTCATGAACAAATTCGAACTGCGCTGTTGGCTTGCATCGGTCACCTTCGCGGTAACCGCAACCGCGTGCGGACAGCAGCAGGCCGTCGAAACCATCTCACCCGAGGAGATTCATGCAATCGTAGACGCCAACGCCGGCAGGGTCGTGATCGTTAATTTCTGGGCGAGTTGGTGTCCGCCCTGTCTTGAGGAGTTTCCCGATATCATCCAGCTGTACAACGAGAAGCGCGACCAGGGTGTGGAAGTGCTCGCCGTGTCGATGAACATGGCTGACGAGTTGATCGACATCGAAGCCTTCCTCAAAGACTTCCAACCGCCTTTCGATGTTCGAAGGGCGAGTTCGGTTGACGATGCCTTCTACGAAGGCGTTGTAACTCCGTGGTTCGGGGAGATTCCCATCACCCTCGTGTTCGACAAGAAAGGCGAAGTGGCGCACTTTCACCGCGCGACAGTGACTTACGAGCAGCTCACCGGCGAAGTAGACGCGTTGCTCGCCGCCAATTAATTCTCCCTGAGCGCGAAAGGCCACGCTGCACGTGCTGGTCGCAATGCGACATTCGGCGGTGCTCTGCTTGCCGCACTGGTACGCTGCGGTTCCCGCTGACGACAGCCCTTCGAGAGGCGCGAGACCGCGCCGAGATCGAAGCGTTGAGGTGGCATTAATCTTCGAGCCATGAGATACATCTGTGCCGTTGCGTTGTCGTTCGTCGCGTAGTCGCCGATCGCGCACGCACAGACGCTTGCGAATTCGAAGGCGCGGTCATCATCGCCGATGATTACACGAACACCTATCTCGGTAGCATTACCGACAAGTCGGACGCCCAGTCCATTTTCAATGAGAACGGAGATTACGGCAGTGCAAACAGCCTCGATTCCATTTGGAACACGAACGGCATGTTCGGCAGCGAGCACAGCGTTTACTCCCCGCGCAATCCGCGGACGCCGAGTCCGCCAATGATCCTCAAGGACGGAAAGGTCGTCGCCCATTTGACCGTCAACATGAGCGTCGAACGTGCCATCTCACTGGCATCGCTCACAGAGCGCTGCTTCGAGTAGGCGTGTAAACTTCCGCAGGCGCAGGCCCGGAGCGGGACGCCGCGGCCACCTATCCGTCGGCTTGCCAGGGCTCTAATGAGACGATTCGTTCAGCATGAGACGCTCCACACGCTCTGTCATAGTATTACTGGCGATCATGTTGGCGGTACCAGCCGCGGCCCACCATTCCTACGCCCAGTACGATATGTCGCAGTTCGTGTTGATCCAGGGTCGCGTCACGGCTTGGTACTTGCGCAACCCCCACAGCTCATTGGAGGTGGAAGCCGTCGATGAGCACGGCGACATGCAGACGTGGCGTTTCGAGGGTGCATCCCGGGTGTTCGCTGTGCAGAACGGCATCCAGGACCGGACCTTCAGGGAGGACGACCTGATCAAAGTTGTTGTCAACCGGGTTCGCACTGGCGAGCGGGCCGGCGCAATGTGCTTCGGGATCAAGGCAGACGGCCAGATCCTCACGCTCAACGACGGAACCTGCAACGCGGTCGCCGTGGTCGACATCTGGAAGTCTTACGGTTGGCTCGACAGCACGCGCCATCTAGAATCGCGGCCCGCGAAGCCCCGTCCTTAGCTTGGTCGAACGCACGTCTCAAACGTATCGGAACCCGTTCAACCCGTCTCGCTGGTTCGGAGGCGGCTCCGCGTGATGGTACGATCGCGCGCGATCGAGATCTCGTTGCCGGGTTAATCGTGTAGGGGTAGCCGCCGGAAGAGAACGCTCTGCATCGGCAGCGGTTTCCGTTCGGCGGCACGGGGGATTCATGTTAGGCGCTGTCACGCTGGCCGCTCTGGCCTTAGCGGTCATCATGAGCTGCACGATGCGGCTGAACGTCGGGTTGCTCGCGATCGCTCTCGCCTGGTTCATCGGCGTTTACATCGGCGACTACTCTGTCCGCGAGATAACGGACGGGTTTCCGACCAGTCTCTTCCTCACGCTGGCCGGCGTGACGCTGCTGTTCAGCCAGGCGCACGTGAACGGCACCCTGGAGAAAGTCGCGCACGGGGCAGCGCGCTTCTGCAAGGGGCGCGTCGGGCTCATACCCGTCATGTACTTCTTGTTGGCCGCCGGGCTCGCCTCTGCCGGCCCTGGCAACATCGCGACCGCGGGGCTCCTCGCGCCGATCGCGATGGCGACCGCGTTGCGGTTCAACATATCGCCGTTCTTGATGGCCATCATGGTGGGCAACGGTTGTGGCGCGGGATCCCTGTCGCCGATCGCGCCGACCGGAATCATCGTGACGGGATTGATGGAACGGGTCGGGCTCGACGGCTTCGAGATTCACACTTGGGCTTACAACCTGACCGCTCACGCGATCGTGGCGTTCGGAGGTTACCTGATTTTCGGCGGGTGGAAGCTGCTCGCGAGCTCGGCCAGGTTCGAGACGACCGAGGACGAGCGCACGCCGCTCGACAAGCACCAGCGGCTCACTTTGGCCGCGATCGCGGCGCTGATCGCGGGCGTCATGACCATCGGCGTCGACGTCGGCATGGCGGCGTTTACGGTAGCCGTCTTTCTGCAGCTCATGAATGCCGCCGACGACAACAAGGCGATCAAGAACATGCCCTGGAGCACGATTCTCATGGTGTGCGGCGTGACCGTCCTGATCAGTCTGCTCGAGGAGACCGGCGGGATGGATCTTCTGACGGGGATGCTTTCGAGCGTCTCCACTCAGAGCACCATCATTCCGTTTCTCGCAGCCACCGTCGGCCTCATCTCGGCATACTCGAGCACGTCCGGGGTGGTGCTGCCGGTCTTCATCCCGACGGTGCCGGGACTGATCGAGGGGCTCGGGGCGGGGTCGCCGCTCGCGCTCGCCTCGACCATGAACGTCGCTTCGCACCTGGTGGACGTGTCGCCGCTGTCCACAATCGGGGCGCTGTGCATCGCGTCGCTGCCTGCGGGGGACATGAGCCGGCGGCTGTTTAATCAGCTGCTTGCCTGGGGCTTTTCGATGGTGGTCGTAGGGGCGGTGATTTGCATGGTGCTTTTCGGGTGGGGCATAAGCGGCTGAAGCTCTGGCCGGCCATCGTGAAGCGGCCGAAGCCGGGGCGAGACGACGAGCCGCGCCGTTGGATCCCTCAGCGAAATCAGCGGCGCTGCGCGTTGATCAACGGCGTCCGGGCCGCTGCGTCAGGGGTTCGTTGAGCGAATCACGGCATCGACAACGGCGGCCAGGTCCGGGATCTCGGACGAGTCGACTGTGCGCAGATCCAGGCAGAGCGCGCTGCGCGCGATGCGCCCGATGACGGGCGGGGCACCGGCTCGCAGTCGCCGCGCGAGCTCGGCGACGCCGATTTCCTCGGTGCTCAGGCGAATGACCCGGGTCGGAATCTCGAGCATGGGCGATGCGCCGCCGCCCGCGTAGCTGACATCGTCCACGATGACCGCTTCGGCTGCCGGAAGGCGCGTTAGCCGTGCCAGCAGTTGCCGCGCGCGCTCATCAACCACGGCTGCCGGCTCCGTGATCATGCGCAGCACGGGTATGCGCGCGCGCGGATCATTCGGCGGCATATAGAGCCGCAACGTGGCGGTCAAGGCCGCGAGCGAAAGCTTATCGATGCGCAGCGCGCGCGCCAACGGATTGCGCTTCATCTTGGCGGTTAGCTCGGCGCGGCCGACGATGATACCGGCCTGGGGCCCGCCGAGCAGCTTGTCGCCGCTGAATGCGACGAGATCGACGCCCTGCGCTACTGTTTGGGACACGGTCGGCTCCTCGAGAGGACCTAGATCGACGAGGCTCCCGCTGCCGAGATCGCGCATGCACAACAAGCCGCGCTCGCGAGCCAAGTCAGCCAGCGCGTCGAGAGGCGGCGTCGCGCTGAAGCCGACGACCCGGTAGTTGCTCGGATGGCTCGAGAGCAGCGCCATCGTATTTTCACCGATCGCCCGCGCATAGTCGGCCAGGCGCGTCTTGTTCGTCGTCCCGACTTCGACCATCCGAGCCCCGCTTTGCGCGATCACGTCCGGCATGCGGAAGGAGCCGCCGATCTCGATGAGCTCGCCGCGCGAAATAACCACTTCCTTGGCATTCGCAAACGTGTTCAACATGAGCACGACGGCGCCCGCGCAGTTATTGACGACGAGCGCGGACTCGGCGCCCGTGAGCTCTGTGAGCAGGCTCTCGACATGCGCCTCGCGCGATCCCCGTTTCCCGATCCCGAGATCGAATTCCAAACTCGAATAGCCGCGTGCGACTTGCTCGATTGCTTCGATGGCCTCGGGCGCCAGCGGAGCGCGACCAAGGTTCGTATGAATGATGATGCCTGTCGCGTTGATTACGCGCCGCAGGCTGCCTCGTCTGCGCTCTATGAGCTCCGCGCACAATCGCGCGCCGTACTGCGCGCTGTCGAACCGCGGCAGCTCGCGAATAGTGCCATCGCGGAGACCTTCACGCAGCTCCTGCAAATGCTCGCGCATGATCCGAACGACCTCGGGCCGAGAAAACTCGGCGCAGAGCGCCGCGCCCTGTTCGGAGGCGAGCCATTGATCGAGACCGGGGATTCGTCGTAACAGGTCGTCTCGCATGGCTTAGGCGCGGCGAGGCGCTTGATGAACGGCGACGGCTTCGACGATCGCGCGGAGCTTTGCCGCGGCATTCTCTGGCGTCGCAATGGGCCGGTCAGAGAACCTTCCGAATCCACAGTCGGGATTGATCCAGATCTTGTCGGTCGCGTATTGGTGCATCGCGCGCTCAAGGGTCGCAGCGATTGCGCTTGAGCAACCGACCTGCGATGTTCGTGGGTTCACGGTCAGGACGGGTTTGTCGAGCGGGATCAAAGCGATGCCTTCTGATTCGAGTTCCTCAATCTCCTCGCGCAACATGCCGACAACATCGCGGCCCGGAACCTCTTCGGATGGGAAGTCGCGTGCCGACACGGACGGAACATACATGGCGCGCGTCAGCAGACAATGCCTTTGTTCGTAGCTTATCGAGTCCAGCACGTCGAGCCAGCGATTCTCCGCTTCCGCAAAGAACCTGTCACGCACGATAAACAACGCAGTGGTCGTAGGTCGAGTGCGAAGCAGAACGCGAATTGGGCGCGTCGATCGTGTGTCGCCAAATCAAGCCTCCCAATTCAGCTCGTTGATCGTGAGCGCTTGATGCACGCTGTCGAGAGTCGCGCGGCGGCCCTCTCGAACACCGCCGGATTGAACGAGGAGCTTTTCGACGCGTTCGTGAGCGGCGCTTCCGAGGAGACCCGTCGTCTGTCCGACCTGCACACAACAACACTGCGAGCGTGTCGAACACACGGGAGGCCGCAAAGAATCAAACGATGGTGACGCGAGGAGCGCCAGTGCTCATCCGACCGATTAGCGCTGCATGCGAGAACCCGTTTGCTCTGCAACGCTCCAACAAACCTTGGGCATGATCGGGATCGACGGCGATCAGCAGGCCGCCGCTCGTTTGAGGATCGCAGAGCAACCCCCGCTGCCATTCGGTGATGGACAAGGGGGGTTGAACGTGCGGACCATAGCTTGACCAGTTACGAAGCGCGCCGCCCGTTCCGAAGCCATTCTGCGCGAGGCGTTCGACGCCCGGCAGAAAGGGCAGGCCGCCAAGCTCGATCACTGCTTCCAAATTCGAACCGCGACAGACCTCAAGGGCATGGCCGAGCAATCCAAACCCAGTGACGTCGGTGACCGCATGGACTCCAGGAGCCGCGGCAAGCTCGGATCCAATCGAATTCAGCTGCGTCGTCGTGTCGATGAGCGCTTGATACAGATCGGGCTCCAGCGCGCCGCGCTTGAGCGCGGCGCCATAGATTCCTACTCCCAGAGCTTTGGTGAGGATCAACTGGTCTCCCGCCCTGGCACCCGTATTTCGCAGGACGTGGTCAGGATGCACGAGACCGAGCGCGACGAGGCCGTAGATCGGCTCAGGATTGTCGATAGAATGGCCGCCGGCGATCGGCACGCCCGCGGCCGTGCAGACGGCTGCGCCACCGGCGAGGATCTGCTGGATGGCAGTCACCGGCATCTTTTCGATCGGGATGCCGAGGATGGCCAACGCCAGAATCGGCGTGCCGCCCATCGCATAGACGTCGGAGAGCGCGTTGGTGGCCGCAATGCGCCCGAAATCGTACGGATCGTCGACGATAGGCATGAAGAAATCGGTGGTCGCGACCAGGGCCTGCGTGTCATTGAGGCGGTATACCGCGGCGTCGTCCGCCGTTTCTGTCCCGACGAGCAAATTCGGAAACGCGGCGCCCTCAGGCAAACCCTTGAGGAGATCGGCGAGGACCGCAGGTGCGATCTTGCACCCGCAGCCAGCTCCGTGGGCAAGAGATGTCAAACGAATCGCCGCGCCCATAGCTTCTTATTGATAGCTCATGATCGGCACAAGAAAAACCGCGGTATCGTGCTTCTAGTATACAAGACCATCTGCGCTCAGCATCGCAAGGCGGCGCTTGCCGCGGGGGTCTCAGGGCGCAAACCAAGTCTCTCTGGCGAACTAATCGGCAGCCTGCGGACACCCAAAGCCAAGCGGTGAAACTACGTGCGCGCCGAGACGGGCCGACACGGCGCGGTCGCGCTTTTGTTCGAGCAGGCCGGCACGTTCGTCGACTTGCCAAAGGACCGCGGCACCGCCCTCATGACCGCCGGCATGGACCGGCGCTCGCTCGACACGAGCGCTAAGTTCAACAGAGAGAGAGCGAGGGGGCTGATGAGCCGAGAGAGCGAGAGCGGCAATCGGGAACGACGACTGACCTGAAGTCACCGCCGACGAAGCACCGTCGATCCGTCGTGCCGGCGCATTAAAAAATGGGGCTTCTCGATTCGCCCATAACTCTATCGCACGTCTTCGAGAATCATGCTGCGATAGACCGGCAGCGACCAACCGTCTCACTCGAGCTCGTCGAGTCGGGTTTCAACCGGCGCCTAGTTCTGCCTGCTGCCGTAAAGCTCGCGCAGCTCAGTCTCCGAAAATGGCTCCTGGTACGCGCTGAGGTGACACCTGGTTTGCGCGCTCCTCAAGCCGTTCGCTGCCTAAGGGGATGAAGGCCAATCGACATGTAAGCTTGTGCCGAAGTTGAACGAACGGCTACGGCTCGAGTCCGCGCGCCTGCGCGGTACCGAGCCGAATATCGGCCGCGGGACGGTGATTCCGCTGACAGCATCGGCAGCTCGACGGCGATCGATTCGCTCGGCAGGTTGTAACATGGTGACTGCTTCCGCGACTCGAATGTCGCAACTTTTTTGGTCCCCGGTGACGGCTAGAACTGATGAACAGTTGCGGAAATGCCGAACTACCGAAACGCTTGTATTGGTCGGATAATGCGCGCTACGATGCAATCAAACCACTACTATTCGTGAAAAAAGCGCCGAACAAGATCAATTGGTTCGTGCTGTTCACGGCATCGATGTGGCTCGTCGGCGTGCCGAGCGGATAAGAGTGGGAGCGGGGGTTTCTGAGCGCTTGTACAGGCCATCAGGCGGGTGCCTTCTTGGTCATCCGCGCCAAGGCGCCGCTTGACGCGCGGTTCGTCTGCTCGTCTGCTCGTCTGCTCGTCTACTCGTCTACTCGTCTACTCGTCTACTGTCGATCCCCCACCGGACATGCGTCATTTAGCCGGACAGTAGTGCAATCGCAAATATAAAAAGCTATCGATGTTGCTAATCAGCAACGTTATGAATGCGGTCTTTTGCGAGGGAAGAAAGGGAAGAAACAGTAGCCAGGAAATGAACTAATTTGGGGGAGACATCGATGCGACGCCGAAATCCGATCTGTCGAAATACAAACCTCCGATCACGCCAAACAGAACTGAAGATGCAAGCCCTGTATGCAAGCATATGCGCCTGCATTGGGGGCAGTGGCGCCGCGTATGGGCAAGAACCACCTGCGGCGGATTCGCTCGAGCAGATAGTGGTCACCGGGTCGCGCATCGTGCGGCGCGATCTCGAGGCGCCGAGCCCGATTGTCACAGTCGACGCCGAAGCGTTCGACCAAAGCAGCAATTTTGCGGTGGAAACCGTTCTAAACCAATATCCGCAATTCGCTCCCGCCGAGTCACAGTTCACCGCCGCGGACGTGCAGCCGCAGCCCGGTAGCTCCCCCGGTGTTTCGACACTCGATCTCCGCAATCTCGGGCCCGGCAGGAGTCTCGTCCTGCTTGACGGTCGCCGCGCACAGCCCGTAAATGCCGGGATGACGGTCGACGTCAATATGATCCCGTCCGCGTTGATCAGCAACGTGGAAGTCATCAGCGGAGGCGCTGCGGCGACCTACGGTCCTGATGCTATGGCGGGGGTTGTCAATTTTAAGTTGAAGACTGACTTCGAGGGTATCGCCCTAAACTATCAAGGCGGCTGGACGGACATCGGTGACGGCGAGGAGACAAGAGCCGACGCTCTGATCGGCGGAAACTTTGATCGCGGCAATGCCGTAGTTGCCATTAGCTACGCAGACAGGGACCTTGCTTACCAAAACAACAGGGACTTCTACGTCGATATCTGGAACGATCCGGGCACGCCTGCTAATTACCCTCGCGTCGGTTTCCCTCATTGGACACCGGACCCCTTCAACCGGGCTTCGCAAGCGGCTATGAACCAGGTATTCCCCTCGCCCGGCCAGTCTCCGACTCCCGACATCTACATCAACCCGGCCACCGGCTCGGTTTTCAGGCTGGCGAATGCTCTTACGACCGGCGGGTACGACGGTTCCACGGAGTTCCCCTATAAGATCCGTACACATAACGGACTGCTGGAACAGACCAACCCCCGAAGCTATCTGTCCTCTGCGCTGACTCGCTACTCGGCCTTCGGGAGGGCCACGTACGAGTTGATGGAGAACGTGAACTTCTTCGCGCAGGGCATGTTCGTGCAGTCAACGGTGAACGCGAAAGGGCCGCCCACGCCCATGACCGGCGGCGTCTTGGTTCCACGCGATCCCGCGAACGAGGCCCGCGAGCTGACGATCTTGTTGAACTCGCGGCGGCTCGATCCCGACGGCGCGGGTCCGCTCCCCGCCGGCCCGGAGGGGTCCGGTGCCAACGAGCCTTGGAGGGTGACCAGAGTAGGGTATTGGAAAGACAATCGAGCCACGACGAATCGAACCAAGCTGAACGAGATCGTTCTTGGAATCAACGGTGACGTCGGTGCTACGGATTGGACGTATGAGGTGTACACCCAATACGGTTCAACCGTCCTGCTCACGCAGCAGGATAATTTCATGTGGATGGATCGGTACAACGCGTTGGCTGCGCAGCCCAACTTTGGCCGGGGGGGGTCCATTACCGTAAATGCCGCGAACGAGCACCTGCTAACGAAAGAGCTCACGTGCACCAGCGGGCTTCCGGTCATGCAGGATTACCACATCGATCTTGAGGGGAATATCAATTACACGAGCGGGTTTGAGCTTTCCGACGATTGTTGGGAAGCGACAAGCGCCAATATGCTGCAGCAGAACCTCGTGGAGCAGCGAGTCACAGAGGCCAACTTCCAAGGTAAGGTTCTCGACATGCCCGGGGGTGAGCTGCGGGGCGCGTTCGGGATAAGCCAGCGAAACAATTCGAGCGATTACCGGCCCGACGAGCTTTTTCTAGCCTCAACAGACGCGTCCGGCGAGACCGACGTGATGGAATATTACGGCGAGCTCCTCATTCCGGTAACCGAGCGCTTCGAACTGGAAGTCGGCAGCCGATTGTCCGACTTTGAAACCGGAGGTTTCTCGCAGGATGCGAAATCGCATAAGGCCTTGTTTAGTTGGCAAGCAGCCGATGTGCTTCGGTTTCGCGGCGGGTGGCAACGGGCCGGCCGCACGCCGAATGTGGCGGAGCTCTATGCCGGCTCGTCCAGCGCAGTTGCCGGGGGCGACGATCCTTGCAGGGTGGACACCAACCTTGCGTGGTCTAACGTCCCAAGCAATCCGAATCGGGCGCAAGTACAGCAGCTTTGCGCAGAGCTGAACTACAGGTCTGGAGCCCCTGTTGGGAATCGGTTTGACGTAGACCCCAATAACTTTCCAAGCGACGGGGCCACGACAGCCGACGTTTACCGGCTGTTTTCGGAGGGCAACCCGCGCCTAAAACCGGAAACCGCGGATACGATAACGTTCGGTGCCGTTTGGCAGGCGGCCAATCGGGATCTCACGTTGTCGGCCGATTGGTACGAAATCGACATCCAGGACGTCGTAGGCGATCTTGATTTTCCAACCGCCCATGAGCAGTGTTTCAATTCCAGCGGCGGCAGCAATCCCACCTACGACATCAACAATGAATACTGCGAGCGGATATGGCGCGATCCGGTAACTGCCAATGCTTCGTACGTCAGGGGCGGCAACTTCAATTTGAGCGAACGCTTCACGTCCGGTATTGACTACAGTCTGAGCTGGAGCGCGCCGCTGGCGAATTTCGGGCTCGACGGGCCGGCAGAGATCGGTATTCGTACTTCCGTGAACGTCCTGCTCTCGTGGAAGGAGCCGGAATCTGCCTCTCCGGAGGCCCCCTTGCGCGAGTTTGCGGGTTACGGGACGAATTTCGACTACAAAGTCTTTACCACCTTCAGTTACGCAAGAGACGCGCTCAATGTATCTCTCAACTGGCGTCACCTCCCATCAAGCGAAGCCGAGGCGCGGGCTACAAACCCGCTCAACACTACGGAAGACGCCGATTCCTATAACGTGTTCAATTTGAATGGCGCATGGCGGTTTAACGACATGTTCCGGCTGAGAGTCGGTATCGATAACCTGTTGGACGAAGAACCCGTCATCATTAACCGCAACGTGCTCGCCGCTAACCCCAACGCTGGCAGCGGCACGAGTGCTGGCAATTACGACGTGCTTGGCCGCAGGTATTTCATCGGTTTGTCAGTCGATTTCTAACTCGGCGTACGACCGGGGCTCCGGCGTCAGGACCGGGGCCCCGGCGGCAACGCCGGAGCGAACTTTATCGCGGGGAACAGCTCCGGCTAATCGTCGAACTTCTCTCGAAGCGAGGATATGGACGTCGGCGAGGTCGCCGCGGCGTCGCGCTGGAGGCGCTCAGGCGTGGCGCAGATCTATCTCGACTATAACGCCAGCACTCCCGTCGATCCGCGGGTGGCCGCAGCTATGCGGCCCCACCTGTCGGCCGCCTTCGGCAATCCGTCGAGCCTTCACTGGAGCGGGCGACCCGCGCGCAATGCGGTGGAATTGGCCCGGTCGCAGGTGGCCGACGCCCTGGGCGCCGCGCCTGATGAGATCGTGTTCACTAGCGGCGGCAGCGAGGCCAACAATCTCGCGCTGAAGGGGGTGTTCTTTTCCCGCCGGGATCGCGGCGATCATGTCGTCACGAGTGCAGTCGAACATCCCGCTATCCTCCAGCCCTGCCGATTCCTGGAAAAGCTTGGGGCCCGGGTGACTTACCTGCCGGTCGATGGGAGCGGGAGGGTCGATCCCGAGGACCTGGACCGCGCCATCGAGCCGGGGACCATCCTGGCGACCATCATGCACGCGAACAATGAGGTCGGGACCATACAGCCGATCCGCGCTTGCGCGTCGATCGCGCGGCAGCGAGGCGTGCTCTTCCACACCGACGCGGCTCAGACCGTCGGCAAGATCCCGACGGATGTGGAAGACCTCGGCGTCGATCTGCTCTCCGTCGCCGGCCACAAGCTCTACGGGCCCAAGGGTGTCGGCGCGCTCTATGTCCGGCGCGGCGTCGATCTCGAGCCGCTGATCCACGGCGCCGGCCACGAAGCGGGTCGGCGGGCGGGTACCGAGAGCGCGCTCCTGACGTCAGGTCTTGGCGAAGCGTGCGCACTCGCCAAGGACCTCTCCCTGATGCCCGGCGTCCAGGCCTTGCGCGACGCCCTGTGGAGAGGATTGCAGAACCATTTCGCCGGACGCGTCGTCCTCAACGGTCATGCGGAGCATCGACTGCCCAACACCCTGAACGTAGCCTTCGTGGGGCGTGTCGGCGCCGACATCCTCGAACGTCTCGGCGACGTCGCGGCTTCGACCGGCTCAGCCTGCCATGCCGGACGCGTGGAGCTATCGCCGACGCTCTCCGCTATGGGGGTCGCGCCAGAGGTGGGGATGGGCGCCATTCGCTTCAGCCTGGGGCGTGGGACGACGGGTGCTGAGATCGAATCTGTAATCCAACGTCTGGTTGAAGTCGCGCGCCTGGCGAAGTGGTCGTAGCGGTCAAGTTCGGCTGGCCTGGAAACGCCACCCGCGCAAACAGCCGCCGCGTATCGCGAGCAGATGCGACCAGGTCATCCCAGAATGCAGCATCGGAAACTATTGGCGGCGCCAACTAAGGTGAGCGGATCACGGCGCTCCCACTCACCGAGCCGATGCGTCCCCTGCATACGGGTGGTGCGCGGGAGCGTACCGTGCCAGGCACGCGGCGGCTGAAGATCCGGTCGGCCTTATAGTGAGGCCGGCCGAAACCGAGGTCGGGCGACCCGCTGCGTTGAATTCCTCAGCGAAATCAGTCGGCGGGTGGGATGTTGCCGATGGCCTGGCCGTCGGCCGTGATCAACGCGGTGATGTACCCGCCGTCCGATCCGTCGCGCATCGGCCAAATGCGGATCGTTATCTTGTCGCCGACCTTTATCATGTCCGGACGGAATCCCTGCCGAGACATGTTATTTCGGCTGCGACCCTCGAACTCGATGTCGCGCGTCCCGCGCTCGTCGTCCGTCACCTCGAGCAGGATCCGCGCGTGCGGGTTGGAGAATGTCGCCGCCTTGACGATCCCGGTGAGGTCGACCGTGTTCCTGAAGTCGAATTGCGCTGCCGAATGATGGGCCGAGGCGCCGGCTGCCGCGCCGATCGACCATAGAGCGCCGACGAAGGAAAAGGCGAATCTCTTCATGATGCGTTGTCTTCGATTCGATTCGATTCGATTTCGACTCGATTCGTCGCGTCCTGGCGGCAATATCTTTCGCAGCCAGGCGATACAGCGGAGCCCGTCGAGAGCCCGCTCCGCGTTCCCCGACTCCGCGGTTCGGTGCGAAATTAACACGTGTCGACCGCCGTTCCTCCGGTCTCGTTCGATTCGAAACTCTCCTGACAAAATTTGAGGTAGAAGCGGCCGGCGCGGTCGGGAATCCGGCACTATTGTCTGTGTACAAAGGCGTCTAATGGCGCCTATCATGTGGTGCCGTGACAGAGTTGTCTGTCGGTGGTAAGTACCCGGTGTTATTCGAAATTAGGGGAGTTACGGCCATGTGCTTGATCAAGCGGTTAACTCAGCGGTTTGGCCGAGGTATCAGCATTGCACTCGGCATAGCGATCGTCGCGGTCACGGGCCAAGCGATGGCTCAGTACGATAAGGATCGCATGTATACCGTGTTGAACCCGACCGGATTTCCACCTCCGACCGAGCTCAAGGCCCTCGCGCCACGCCCGGAGAGCCTCGACGGCAAGACCATCTATTTCGTCGACGTCACCTTCAACGATGGCGATAAACTGCTAATGGAAATGCAGAAATGGTTCGCCACCCATATGCCCAATGTGAAGACGGAGTTCCGCGTCAAGGGTGGCGGCGGCTACACCGCCGAGGATCCCGCGCTTTATGAAGAGATCGAGGCCGTAGGCGGCCTGATGGTGATGGCCATCGGGCATTGAAGCACCTGTGCGCCGGCGGTCGTCGGCCATGTTGCACGTATCGAAAACGATCATCGCGTCCCGGCGGTGGGCGTCATTGCTGATGCGCTGACTTCTCTCGCCAAAGAGAAGGCCAAAGAGGAGGGCATGGCCCTGCGGCTGGCGTTCACACCCACGCCCGTGGGCGGCAAGACGTCCGAGGAGCTCGCGGTGTATGTCAACGGTAAGGATCCCGTGACGGGGCTGCCGCTGATGGAGGAGATCGTCGGTCATTTGACGCGTCCGCTGAACGAGGAAGAGCAGAAGACGGGGATACACCAACGGGAGAGGCAAAGGACCATCGGCCCGGATACTTACGAGAACCTGCAGAAGTATTTCGACGATCGTTTCTGGAGCAAGATGCTGCCGATCGTCCTGCCGACTGAGGAAGCCGTGGAGGAGATGCTGATGGGGACGTCGCACAAGCGCGACGAAAACCTGGGCCGCATCAGCGTGACGGGAACCCGCGACGCGTGGAGCTACACCGTGGAGACGGTCGCGATCAACGCGGTGATGGCGGGCGCCAAGCCCGAGCACTTCCCGGCGCTCTTGGCGATGGTGGCGGCAGGCGGCGGCCCTTCCAGTAGCTCGACGTCGTCGATGACCGGTATGGCGGTGTTCAACGGGCCGATCGTGGACGAGTTGGAGCTGAACTTCAGTACGGGCGCGATGGGCCTGTTCAACAAGTCCGGCGCGGTGCTGGGCAGAGCCTGGGACTTGGTGGGCGCAAACGTACCGGGCGGCGCAGTGCCGGGTATCAACTACATGGGCGTGCAGGGGAACGCGATGGGTGCAGTGCCCGCGGTGTTCGCCGAGAACGAAGCGGGCTTGCCGGAGGGCTGGAACCCGTTGCACGTGCAGAAGGGTTTTGCTGCGAACGAAAGCACGGTTAGCACGTTCGGCGGCTGTCAAAGCCAGAGCGCGATGATGGTGCTGCAGGACGACAACTGGGACTGGGTGCTGAACCGCTTCATCGGGGCGCTCGGCGTACCGAATCGCGAACGCAAGACGCTGTTCATCGACCCTGCGGTGACACCGCCGCTTCTTCGCCTCGGCTTCAACACGAAGGAGAAGCTGATCGAGTGGGTGGAGGCGAACGTCACGATACCCAAGAAGCACTACTGGCTCGACCAGGAAGTGCAAAACTACAAGCTTGGGCCGGCGCGCCAGGGACGAGAGCCGTATGCGAGCTGGTTGAGCGAGCCCAACGAAGATGCTCCTATTCCGTTCCTTCGTGGTGTGGAAATCGTGGTTGTCGGCGGCAGCGGTAACGTCCGTTGGAGCGTGAACGAGTGCGGCTACGGTGAGACGGTCAAGGTCGACGATTGGAGATGAGCAACATTTCGGCGATCGGGCCTGAGAGGAGCGAGGTCGGGACTGTCCGCTAGCGGGCGAAACGACGGCACGGACTGAAGGGCAGGGGCCCTCAAGGTCGAGCAGATCGACGTGGCGCCTGGCGTCTCGATAAGAGGCGCCAGGCGTCTTCGTTTGGGGCCGGGTCTCGGCACAGACTACTAAGTGGATCTGCTGAGCGGTCATTTGCACGGTGCCACCGTCGACATTGACTACAACCCACTACCGTCGAAGACCAATGCGGATCCGCGCCTTGGCTACCCCTTAGAAGGCTCATAGTGGCTGTGAGCGTGGCGCCCGCTCCGACTGACGAGCGCTGGATTTAGCGAGGAGGTAGACATACCATGCGGATTGGGATACTGCGTCTCGGGTTTTGGTTGTTGGGGAGCATCTCGATGTCATTTAAAGAAGTGTGTTTGAGCAGACTTCCGTCTACGAGCCTCAAATTTTTCGGGCTTGCGCTCGGGCTCGTAGGTGCGAGTGCCGCCGCACAAGAGCCGACGTTCATGGTCTTGAATCCGACGGGCTACCAACCGCCGGTCGAGCTCAAGTCGATGACGGAACGGCCCGAGACTCTCGACGGCAAGACCATCTTCTTCGTCGACCAGACGTTCAACAATGCGGACGTCATCCTCGAGGAGATGATGAAGTGGTTCGACATGCACATGCCCGAAGTCAAGACCGAGTATCGAAGAAAGACGGGCGGCTACACGACTGATGATCCGGCGCTTTGGAGAGAGATTCAGGCCGCGAACGGCTTGATGATCATGGCCATAGGCCACTGAAGCACCTGTGCGCCGGCGGTCGTCGCGCATGTTCATGAAGTCGAGAGCAAATTCGGTGTTCCCGCGGTCGGCATTATCGTCGACTCCCTCCAGTCGCTAGTCGTCGACAAGGCGAACAATGTCGGAATGCCGCACCTGCGGCTGACGTTCACGCCGACTCCGGTGGGCGGCAAGACGCGTGCGGAGCTGTGGGACTACGTCAACGGGCATAACCCGGTCACCAAGAAACCTCTTATGGAGGAGATCGTCGGCCATTTGTCGCGGCCTCTGAACGAGGATGAGAAGCGGACCGGCATTTTCAACCCGCCCAGGGAGCGGTTGCTCGGTCCCTTTACGCAAGAGCAGATGCAGACCTACTTTGACGAAAGGTTCTGGTCCGACAATCTGCCAATCGTTCCGGCGACGGAAGAGCGCGTGGCCGAGATGCTTGCGGCAACCTCGCACAAGCCCGACGAGAAAATCGGCAGATACAGCGCCGGCTCGGCGTCGGGCTGGGGTTTCACGGTCGAGACGGTCGCGATCAACGCCGTGATGGCGGGCGCCAAACCCGAGCATTTCCCGGCGATCCTTGCGATCGCCGCGACGGGGGGCAACCCTCGCGGTAGCTCGAGCTCCTCGATGGCGGCAATGGCCATGTTCAACGGGCCAATCGCCGACGAGTTGCTGCTCAACGACGGGACCGGTGCACTGCAGGCCATCTACAGCAAGTCCGGCGCCGTGATGGGGCGCGCCTGGGGACTACTGGCCGGGAACACGGTCGGCGGCTCCGTGCCTGGGATCACGTATCTCGGCAATCAAGGCAATCCGATGGGCTCCATCCCGACGGTGTTTGCCGAGAACGAGGACGGGCTGCCGCCAGGCTGGAAACCGCTACATGTGCAGAATGGCTTTGCCGCCAACGAGAGCGTGGTCAGCTCGTTCGGTGGTTGCCAGAGCATGAGTATGGCGCAGGTGTTCAAGGACGAGAACTGGCAGTTTCATCTCAAGCGAACCGTCGGTGGTCTCGGGTCGCCGAACCAGAGCAGCAAGCTGCTCTTGATCGATCCCGCGGTCACGCACCCGTTGGTCCGGTTCGGCTTCGACACGAAGGAGAAGCTCATCGACTGGGTGAAGACGAACGTGACGATGAGCAAGTTCAACTACTGGCTCGATCAGGACGTCATCAACCACAAGAAGGGGATCGCCCTGTCGGGCCGCGAGCCGTACGCGAGTTGGCTCACGCTGCCCAATGACGCGGAGATTGCCTATCTCGGTGAGGTCAACGTGGTCGTCGTCGGCGGCAGCGCCAACGTTCGCTGGAGCGTGAACGAGTGTGGTCTTGGCCGGAGCGTCAAAGTCGATGATTGGCGATAGAGGTCCGATGTAACTTGTGAACAGCCGCGCGGTGCTCTTGCCGCGCGGTGTTCTTCACCAATCCTCGGTTGGGGCACCTTGTTGAAGCCCCCGTTTGATCGAGCATTTCCCGCCGCGCGGATTTATCACGATCCCTATAGCTCCGGCTCGGTGTCCCGCCGCGAGGGTCGAGGTGACGCCCGTAACTTCACCTCACCGCGATGGGCCGGATCAGCGACCCCGTGGCTCCCCTGATACGCTCCGGTAATCCAAGGAACAGGAACTCGCTCGCCTCGTCGCGCGCGAGCGCGCCGAGATCGAGATTCTCTAGCAAGGGGATGCCGTGGCCCAGGAAGAGCAAGTGGTGGACGCTTTCTTTCGGCACCGGCCCGCGAACTTCGACGCAGCACGAGTCCCCGCCGACGAGCGCGACCTTCCGCTCGATGAGCCAATTCGCAACCTCGGCGCCGATGCCGGGGGATCCTTGATTCTCCCCGGTGCCGATGAACGAATCGTTGTACTTCGAGGGATTCGTCCAGTTCACGGCCCAACCGTAATTGAACAGCACCGAGTCGCCTTGCTCGATGCTCGTCTCGCTCATGCCCTGCCGGGCGAGTGCGCCGCGCACGTCCGCCATCGTGACTTCATAGGCTGGAGGTAGCGTCGGCACCTGCTTGAAACCGGCGATATCGATCAACACGCCGCGCGTGATGAAGGGCTTCATGTGCTCGACACCGAGCGCGGCGACACCGCCGAGCCCGTTCGTGCGTCCCATCAACTCGGTATCCGTGAAGCCGTTGTAGAAGACGGCCTCGACCGACCCGTCGGCCATTCGGACGTGACGTCCCTGGTGAGACAGCGCATCGAACTGCGTGCCCATCTGCCCGATGTAGCCCGTGAAGTACTCCGTGTGAACCATGGGATCGCCGGGTGCGCGCGTGGCTGCGCGAGTCAGCACGTTCAAAAAATACGGGCGCGAGCCGTATTGCGGCATGCTGGTTTCATACGGATGGCCGAGCTCGTAGGTCTGCCCCGCCTTCGGGATGGCGAGCGCCGCCAGGATCTTGGCCGGGGTTACGTAGTTCGAGGCGCCGGCTTGGTCATCGGGCCCGTGCACGGACGGCCACCATGGCCCGCGCTCGCGTGTTTGTGCTGCCAAAGGTTGCAGCATCGACAGAGCCGTGAGCAGGAGCACACCGACGCCGGAAACCCGCAATGAATCGATCATGTTCAATCCCTCCGCGCAGTTAGTGCGAGCAGGGTATTGTCGCGCATCCGCGGCTCGATGAGCGGGCGGCGTGTTCGCCGCGTTCTGACGGTAAACTCGATCGATCGCGGGGAGGGAAACGACATGAACGTTGGGGCCGTTGCGATGATCGTCGCGTTCGTGCTGGGCGCTGCAGGTGCCGGGTACGCGGGCCGGGCCGAGGCGCAAGTAAGCGCCGGCGCGTGGACACAGCGCACTTCTTGGGGCGACCTCGACCTTCAGGGCGAGTGGACGACCGAAGGCGAATTCGGCGTCCCGTTGGAGCGGCCGCCAGAATTCGGCACCCGCCAGTTCCTCACCGATGAGGAGTATGCGAAGCGGCTGGCCGACGTTGAGGAACGCGACGAGCGGGATTTGCGGACGGTCGACGTGCTAGCGGGCAGGGTCGAGGGGCCGAACGCGCCGATTCCGCATTGGCGTGAATACGAGACGGATTCGCGTCGCACGTCGCTGGTGATAGATCCGCCGGATGGGCGGCTGCCGCCGCGAACCGCGGACGCCGCGCGACTGGCGGTGCCAACGTGCGGCAGCTTGCAACGCGGAGAGCCCTGCGACTCATACAAAGACTACGGGCTCGGAGTGCGCTGCATCGTTCACGGCGGCGGATTTCCGGACGCAATGTTTCCGGCCGTCTACAACGCCAATTTTCGAATCGTCCAGGCGCCGGGTGTCGTCGCAATCACTTACGAGCTGATCCACGACACGCGCGTCATTCCGCTCGACTCGTCGCCGCAAGGGGAGCACGTATCGCCGGCGATCAGGATGTACGTGGGTGACGCACGCGGCCGTTTCGAAGGCGCAACGCTCGTCGTCGAGACCACCAACTTGAAGGCCGGCACGCGCGGCGCCTCTTCCGACTTGCGCCTCGTCGAGCGCTTCACACGCGTGTCGAAGGATTTGATCGAGTATCAGGTCACCTTTGTCGATCCACGCACCTGGACGGCGCCCTGGACCGCCGCCCTCGACATGAAGGCAAGGCCGGACGATGCCGGTGTATTCGAGTACGCCTGCCACGAGGGCAATTACGGTCTGAGCAACATGCTTTCCACGGCGCGTTACCTCGAGCGGCAGGCCACGTCACCGGGTCCCTAGCGGGCGATGACCTCGAGCGTGATCCCGTAGTTGTCGCGAAACCGGATCAGCGACGGTGCCACCGTGAGAACCTCGGCGCCGGCCGCTCGTAAAACGGGCGCGACCGAGGCGCTGTCGAACAGCGCAACCTTGATGCCGAACCGCACGAACTGCGGCTGTGCTCCTGGCGCGACCGGCTCGATCCCGATGCGCGTGTTGTGAGCGAGGTTGAACCACACGCGCTCGGGCGCCTCGACGTCGCGCGTTTCGATGCCTTCGCCGTACATGAAGCGGTAGTAGCGCAGGGCGCGCTCTCGATCGGCGACCGCGAGCAGCACGTGGTCGAGCCCGAGCGGAGTCAGCGCCGCGTCGTCGGCGACGTCGAGCGAGGAGGGCACGGCCGCCGTCACGAGCCCGGCTGGCGGCACGAAGAGTTGGAGCTCGAGGCCGTCCGGGTCCGGGATCATGCCGAAGCCGCCGCCCGGCTCCGGATAGCCCGCCGTCGCGAGCTCCGTGCCGATGGCGGCGAGGTCCGCCGATTCGGCGAGCGCGCAGTAATGTCCCACGGCGATCGGCCGGCCGTTCGCCGCGCCGATGGCGATGTAGCCGACTTGCCGGTCGGGCGGCAGGCCGCCAAGCAGCACGAAGTAGCGCTTGCCGCCGCGGAAGTCTTGCTCGTGTAGCGGCGAGGAAAACACTCGCTTGTAGAAGCGGGCGGACGCGGCCGTGTCGGGCACTACGATATCGAGATGCTCGAGCCCGAGGTTCTTGAGCGGCAAGGCGCGTGCCTGACCGTGCGTCTGCCGACGTAACAGCGTCGCGCCGACGCCGGCACACAACGCGCCGAGTAACGACCGTCGCCGAATGCGCGACACTGTTTGCATCACGTCACCGAATTTAGGACCCCTTGGAGAGTATAGCCCTGAGCGGGCGAATGTCGCCGATGGCGTTTGCCATCACAGTACCGTCGCGAGAAGTACTTCTGCCTGCAATCGATTTCAAACCGCGCGCCTGGCATTTTGTCCGCTGAGAAACCGTGACGCTCGCGGACATCAATCGCCAGCGCACCGCCGCAGACTACGCCGAAGCGAACTGGGGAATGGCTTGATAAGTGATCGTTCGAGTCGCTGCCTTGCGTCACGTTGACGTGATATCGACTGTCGCCAACCGACCCATTCACGACATCCAATCTTCGGCAAAAGTCGCTCCGTCACGTCGAAGGAACCGTCGAGCTGAGGGCGTGCGAGAACCGCCATGACGGGCAGGTCCTTTCTTCGAACGCTAGCGTCCTTGGCGGCGCACCCGCGTCCACCACCGTTCGCTGACGGCGCAGATGGCTAGTTCGAGGACCCACGCTCGCTCGAGCGTCTCCGGATCCTCGATCGTCATCTGAGGCTCGAGCCGATCAGGCGCCGTCTGACGGATACGCTCGACATAGCGAATTCGTTCGGAAAACGGAGGCGACATCGGAAAGTAGGTGCTGGGTGCCGCACTGAGACGGTTTCGATGATCAGCGTGTCTCCGTCCCAACGACCGCTCGAGCTGCCTCACGTCGTGGGCCAGCGCTCCTCCTCGGGAGCGTTTTTTTGGGCGGTCGAAAAAGCCGTGCTGGACCGCGGGGCAATCGCGCTATGCTCTTCCTCGAAGCATTGGGTCATCTTCGAGGTTTGGGGGTTGATGTCATGACCAATAAGAGTCGCTCGTTCCTTCGCGTGTCTGTCGTTCCTGCACTGCTGCTCGGCGGCGTATGCGCGATCGCACAGGCCGCTCCGACCAACTGGTCCGATCCCGCGACCTGGCCGAACCGCAAGGTGCCAATCGCCGGCGACAAGGTCACGATCGGCCGCGACAAGGACGTGATCCTCGACGTCAGCCCGCCCGCGCTCGGCGGTCTCTCGATCGACGGCAAGCTCACGTTCTCGAACGACGCCGACCTCGAGCTGACGACCGAGTGGATCATGCTGCACGGCGAGCTCGCGATCGGCAGCGAAGCGAGGCCGCACACGCGCAACGCGACGATCACCTTCACCAACACCGTCCCCAACGAAGACGTCATGGCCGGCATGGGTGACCGCGGGATCATGATCTCGGGCGGAACACTGAACCTGCACGGCGATCGGACCCACACTTGGACCAAGCTCAGCCACACGGCCAAAGCCGGCAGCACGTCGATCGAAGTACTGGACGCTTCAGGCTGGCGCGTCGGTGACGAGATCGTTCTCGCGTCGACGGACTTCGATCCGCGCCAGGCCGAACGGCGCACGATCGCCGCCATCAGCGGCAACAAGATCACGCTCGACGGCAAGCTCGACTACATGCACTTCGGCGAGATCACCTTCGGCGTGGATGAACGCGGTGAGGTTGGTCTGCTCACCCGCAACATCAAGATCCAGGCCTCGGCTGATGCAGAACAGACCTACTTCGGCGGGCACATCATGGCGATGCCGTCGAGCAAGATGTTCGTCTCGGGCGTCGAGCTGAACCGCATGGGCCAGCACATGACGCTGGCGCGGTATCCGATCCATTGGCACCTGGTCGGCGATGCGCAGGGCCAGTACATCAAGAACGCCTCCATCCACGACACGTTCAACCGCTGCGTGACGGTGCACGGCACGAACTTCCTGCGCGTCGAGAACAACGTGACCTACAACATCGTCGGTCACTGCTTCTTCCTGGAAGACGGCATCGAGCACGGTAACGAGTTCGTCAGGAACCTGGCCATCCAGACCAAGTGTCACCCCACCATGGAGTGCGTGCCGGTCAACCTCGCCGCAAACGGTGAGATTGTTGCTGAAGACCCCCGTGCACTCAGACAGACCAGCTTTTCCGGCAAGAACACCCTGCTGCCCTCAGACAACACGGTGGCCTCATACTGGATCACCAATCCGGACAACTCCTTCATCGACAATGTGGCCGCCGGTTCCGACCAGACCGGCTTCTGGTTCTCCTTGCCCATGCACCCGCAGGGCCAGTTCCAGGGCACGGAGATCGCCAAGAACACCTGGCCGCGCCGAACGCCGCTGCGCGCGTTCAGAGGCAACGTGGCCCATTCCAACTTCGACGGGTTCATGATTGACCGGCACATCAACCCAGACAACACCTTCGGTACGGCCTCCATTCCGTTGCTGCCGTTGGCAGATCCCACCGATCTGGAGAGCGAAGTGCTGGAGTCGCACTTCGAGAACCTGACCGCCTACAAGAACCGCAATGGTGGCCTCTGGGGCCGGGGCGATCTCTACGTCTACAGCAACGCGAAATTTGCCGACAATGCCATTGGCATGACGCAGGCCGCTGGCGACATCGGCACCTCACGCTTCAGTTCACGGCTGGTTGATTCGCTGGTCGTGGGCGAGACCGAAAATATCGGCAACCCCAGGACGCCCGAGGAAATCGCCTATGGCCGCAGCCTGCCGAAGCCTCGCATTCCGGATTTCCCCATCCGCGGCTACGAATACTATGACTACCGCGATGACGTGGTGAACACGACATTCGTGAATTTCCAGGACAACGATCAGAGAAAAACAGGCGCGCTTTCCTTCCTGCTGTTCACGAGCGCGGGGCTCAGTACCGGAAGCACCATCAGCGGCGCGAAATTCGTCAATGCCAAGCCGGTCTATTTTCCGAAATACGATCGCAGGTTCGACAATGACAACCGCGGCGGCAACGCATATCGGACCCTGTCGTTCCGCGACCTGGACGGATCGGTGACCGGCATCCCCGATTCCCAGATCCTGCTCCACGACGGCGAGAACGACAGCGTCGTCACCGACGACACCTGCGAGATTCATCCCACCTGGAACGCCTCCGTGTGCACGGGCGATATCGGTCGCCTGAATCTCTCCGACAGCAGAGGAGAGCTTCCAAAAGCGGTCAATCTCGAATCGCGGACCGCCCGGTTCGCCTTGCTGGCTTCGATCGGTGGTGGGAATGCTTCAGACGATCCCCTTGTTCAGGCCCAACGTGCCGCTCTGTTCTCTCGTCGTGCGCCGCAGGCGCCCATCGCGCTTGTTCGCAACGGCAAGGAATTCAAGATCTCCGGCGACCAGAGCACTGTGAAGGCCGGCACCGAGATCCAGGTGAAAACCGAAAGACCGGAAGTCACCCTCAGCCTGGCTGAAATGGACCAGGGCTCATGGGTCATCTTTGAGCTGCCGGGCTTCGCCAACGCAGCCTCCGGAACGAAGCAGAGCAGCTTGAACGCATTGCGCCAGGCGAAAGAGACTTCCTGGTTCAGGGACGGGGATACGCTTTGGATCAAACTGGTGGCGGGACCTCCGGTCATGGAGATTATTCGTCCGACGGATCTGCAAGTCAGCATGACGGTCAGCCGATAAGAAACGGGTCGGTGCCAGAGTCAGACGTCGAACCACTTATCGCCGACCCGCTGAGGCTGACTTTGAAATGAGTCGTGGGGACTGAAGGGCAACTTCTGGCCGATCTCGCGCGGTGCGGCTGAGCGATGTTGAGGGGAAACGAACGGCTTGAGATGAATTGGAACGAGTCAGTGGTCTAAACGAGTTCCAATCGCAGCACACGCCCGAGAACTCGCGCGGCCTTGAACACCGTGTCGAGCTGAATCTTGTCGTTATCCGGATCGAGTATCCGATCCAGTTGACTGCGGCTCGTGCGCATCCGCTTGGCCATTTCGTTCTTCGTAACGCCTTCTTTGGCCATCGCCTTCTCAAGCTGCCATGCGAGCACACGCTTGATCGCAACCGCGCTCGCCTCTTGGTCCAGTCCTTCATCCTTCAAAAAGTCGTTGAAGGATGAACCGATGCGTCCCTTCTTCTTTCCTGCGCTCATGGTGTCAGCTCCGCTTTTCGCTTCAATGCCAAGTCAAGGTCCGCCTTCGGCGTCTTTTGGGTTTTCTTGATGAACCCGTGCAAAAGAACCATATGTTCCCCGGTGACACAGAAGATCACGCGCGTGATGCGATGCTTGCTGATGTCACTGCGGATTTCGTACAGCCCCTTGCCGAGCGAGCGGCAGATCGGCATTCCGACGGGCCAGCCGAACTCGGCGGTGGCGATGTCGTAACCGACCGTACGACGGTCGTCCTCGTCCAAGCTCTTCAGCCATTTCCGCACTGGCTCGCGGCCTGCAAATGTGCAGTAGAACGCCGCTGGCAGCCGTTTGATCTGGACCACGGCGGTCTGTCTCTGTACGCGAACGTACCTTATAAGGTACGTTTGGTCAAGTACGAAACCCTCGGCACCGATAGACTAACGACACGCAGGACAAGGTGAGACCGCCATGAAAAACGATGCCTTGCGGCTGGCCGCCGCCGCGTTTATCACGTTCTCGATGACCTCCGCGTACGCGCAGACCGTCGCGGAGATCGACTTCGAGAGCGTCGGGCGGGCGCGGCCGCTGGCTGCCGACATGAACACGTATCACATGACCGGCGCGACGGTGCGGCGGGCGGTCGGCAACCCGGCCCAGCGCACGCAGATTCCGCCCGATCCGCGGCGCGATCCCACAACCGGCTTCGTGGGTTCGGCGCGCGGCGGTGCGGCGCCGCCCGGCATCGAGCCGCTCGAGGTCGATCTCTTCACGACGTCGGACTTTTACCAGGATCGCGATCTGTGGAGCGATCCTCGCTACTTTCGCTGCAACAGCTCCGCGGCGCTCGAGGATTTCTGGGGCGAGGATGCGCTGATCGGCGAGGACCCGCCTAAGTCTGCGCCGTGGGGTTATTGCGACCGCGACTACCCGCGCGAGTCGATCGTGAGCCCGTACCCCTTCGAGACCGCGCAGGAGCACTACGAGGCATTGCTCGAGGAGACGCGCGGGCGCGGCGGCCCCACGGAGCACACGTACGCGACCGTGCCCGGCGAGTGGACGGGCCGCTACCTTCATCCCGCGCGCGCGGAGAACCAGTATTGGTTTCGGATGCGGCACGTGCAGATTCCGACGATCCTGTCGTTGCTGACGCCCGAGTACCAGAAGCGCATGGTGCAGGAGGCGTACCACCACGGCCACACGAATGCGCCGCAGTGGCCGTCGCAGTACTGCTGGCCGGAAGGGTTCCTGCGCCGCTGGCACGAGTCCGCGCTCTGGGAACAGTCAGTCCTGGTGACGCCGTCGCTCGTGCAGATCATGGGCGGCGTCGCACGCAACTTCGTCACCAACATTCACGTCGGCCGCGAGTTCAACCTGGACGGCGACGTGCCGCGACTTGGTCCCGACGTGCCGCGCTGGTATGGCGACACGATCGGCTTCTGGGACGGCGACGCGCTGATCACCTGGACGTCGAACATCCAAAGCTGGGCCACGCACGCGGCTTTCGAGAACTCGAGCCGTATGCAGACGATCGAGATCTACACGCCGAACCGCGCTGACAACGGCGCGTTTCTTGGCCTCAATCACGAGGCGATTCTTTACGACCCCGAAGCGCTCATCGAACCGGTGCGCATCATTCGCAACGTCGTGAGGCTCAGCGGATTCGAGCAGGGCGACCCGCAGCCCTTCATCGAGTGCGTGCAGACGATCTTTCCGATCAAGGGCAGGTCCACGCCGGTCACGCCCGGCACCACGATCGAGCTCGAGGTGCCGGACATGTACGGGCGCCCCTGGGCACGCATCTGGGAGCAATACTGGGAGGAGGGAATGGAGCGGCCGCAGGAGGAAGATGTCTTCAGCTTCGAGTGAGGACTCCGGCGCGTGCCCTGCGGGTGCGTTGTTCTTAGCGTCGCTTTAGCGCTTGTCGACCACTATCTCGCCGCCCTTGATGACGGTCACGACGTCGAGCAGATCAGTCACCGTCTCGAGCGGATCGCCGTCCACGATCACCATGTCCGCGAGCTTGCCGGGCTCGAGCGTACCGATGTCGTCACGCACTACGGCTGCCGCAGCATTGCGCGTGAGGATTTGCACAATGTCGCGCGGCGAAAACATCAGAGCGAGTGGACGCAGCTCGAGCGCTAGCGATTCGCGCGGCAAATAGCGCGTATCGGTGCCGTAGCCGTAGACGATTCCAGCTTCCCACAGCAGGCGCGCGTTCACGGGTCCCTGCCCGCCGCTCGAGAGAGTGTTCCAAGGGAACGGTTCGAAGTCGCGGAAGGTGGGCCGGTTCTCGTCGTCGAAGTAAGGCACGAATACGCCGAGCGTCGACATCATTGGGATGCGGGCGTCGACGATGAGCTTCACCTGTGCATCCGTGAGATGGCCGATGTGCGGCGTATGAGCGAGCGACTGTACGCCCGCGCGAACGGCCGCAAGCGTGTCGTCCACGGTGACTGCGTGCGTGATCACGGGCAAATCGTGCTTTTGCGCTTCCTGCACGATGAGCGTAAGCGTCGCTTCCTCGGGGCCGCCGGGCGTCACGATGATGTTGGTCTTGAGGCCGTCCACGCCGGCTCGCGCCATCGCCGCGACCGCCGAGCGCGTCTCTTCGGCCGGCACGGCGGCAGCCGCCTGCGTGCGGGCCTCGCGCGACCGGTCCGAGCGTGCCGGATCGATGCGCGGAGCACCGCCGCCGCCGGGGGCGGCGCGCGCGGTCGGGACGCGGCCGAGCACGATGAGCCGCGGGCCTTTGATGCGGCCGTCTTGAATGCGGCTACGGAGCTCCATCGCCGTGTCGATGTCGTCGCCTGCGGACAGCATCGTCGTGAAGCCCGCATCCAAGAACTCCTGCATGCGCGCAGGTGCTTCAGACCCGAGCCATTCTGCTCCGCCGCCGATCGGGTGCCGATGCGACTCGATGAAGCCAGGCAGCACGGTCTTGCCCGCAGCGTCGACGACGCGGCCTCGGGAAGCCGCCGGCGGCCCCGCGGCGACGGACTGGATTTTGCCTGCCGTCACGACCACGGCACCGCGTTCGATCACGTTGCCTGTGCCGTCGATGATGCGCGCATTCGTGATCGTGAGCTCTTGCGCGAGCGCGGCGCTCGAGAAAAACGTTAGCGCGCAAACGGCGCCGAATGAGAAGAGGGGTAGCGCGTGTCGCATGGTGATCACAACCTCGATTTGACCGTAGTACAACACCTAGCCTCGAGCTTCAATCGAAGGTGAACAAGTCTCCAGCCTCTTCGGGTTTGCTCATACCTTCCTCGAAGTAACGCTCCCAAATCGCGGCCCATGGTCGGCCGTACCAATCGGGCATCTCGAATTCGACCGTGGCACCCGGCGTGAGCGGCGTGTTGACGCCGTCGATCGAGAAAATCGTCTGCAGGCACTCGGCGTAGCCGCCGGGCACTGCGTCGGCGTCTGTGAACTCGTTGATCTTGTGAAGATTGCGCACGATGCGCAGGGGCTCGGCCAACGCTTCGGCGTCGTAGAGGATGGTCTCGTGATTGAGGCCGATGAAGTTTCTGCCCTCGCGGATCGGCGTGTAGATCTCGATCGACTGCATCTGGCTCGAATGTTCGAACTGCGAGTGCGACTTCCAGCTCTGTATGTTGCTCGTCCAACTGATCAGGACGTCGTCGTCCCAGAAACCGATCGTCTCGCCATACCAGCGCGGCACCGCGGCGCCGAGGCGCGGAACGCCGCCGTTCGCCACGTCTTCCATGTTGAACGTGCGCCCGACGTAGACGTTCTGCACGAAGGTTTGCACCACTCCCGTCATGACCTGCACGAGGTTCGGTGTGGCGATGATCGTGTGCTCCGAAATATTGAAGGGGTACCAGCGCCGCATGAAGCCCTCGGGCCAACAGAAGGTCGCCGGCCAAACCGCGTTGCCCCGCACCTGGTGATAGGCCTCTTGCACCATTCGCTGCTGATACAGCGGCGTCAGCGTCGACAGAATGGTCGGGATCTGGCTGTGCTGGCCCCAGTACCAGGTCCGTAGGTTGCGTGCGACGACCCTCGGGCTCTCGTAGAGGCCGTTCCACTCTTCGGCCGGAAAGTCTTTCATGGTGTAGACGTCGGGCCCGCCGCGCTTGCGTGTCTCGGCGAGCAGTGCCTCGTAGTGCTCTTGCGCCGTCTTGAAGCCGTACGGGCTTACGATGTCGTCGCGCGGAACGTCGCGGTCGCAGTGGCCCCAGGGGCCCTGCTCGGTCTTGTTGGCGACGTTCACGCCGGGCGGCTGCAGGATGCCGCGTTGGAACTCCGTGCCCATCGGGCTGTTGCAGCGGAAGTAGCGCGGGTCGGTCCAAAGCTCTTTGTCTTGGTAGAAGTCGTCGCTCGTGAAGATGTCGCGCGGCAGCGGCTCGATGCCCGGCGGCGCGGACGTGAAACCGTTGAGAGGCATCTCGACGCCCGTGCGCGGCTGACCCGGTGTGCGGATCCAGTTCGGCCCCACCTCTTGGAGCTGATTCACGTCCGTGGTGAGCGGCCGGCCGCGGCCGACGCTCATGACGCCGATGTCCGGCATTTTTTGAGCCAAAGCCGGGACGGCAATCAGCAGCGCAGTGAGCGCACACACTTCACGATCTGTCTGCCTTGCATGGCTGTCTCCTGACGCTTTCGAGAGAGGTTGCGAGGTCCCGTCCCGCCGTTACTCTAACCGGCTTGGGAGGGGAGAGGGGAAGTGTTTGGTTTACTATTCCCGCGACAACAAAAGCCTCAGGGGGAACGGATGCTTGTTCGCACTCGCGCAATCGGTGTTTGTAGCCTTTGCTTGGCGGCAAGCCTGTGCGCTACGGCGCAGCCGACAACGCGCCTGACGCCGGTTACCGATGCAATGCTCGCGAACCCGCCGCCGGCCGATTGGCTCATGTGGCGCGGGACGTTCGACAGCTGGGGCTATAGCCCACTCGAGGAGATCACCGGGCGCAACGTAGGGCAGCTGCGGCTCGTCTGGACCCGGGCGCTAGCCCCTGGGGATCAGGAAGGCACGCCGCTCGTGCACGACGGTGTGATGTTTTTTCCGAACCCGAACGACATCACGCAGGCCCTCGACGCAAAGACGGGCGATTTGCTGTGGGAGTATCGGCGGCGCGTGCCCGAGGACGTCGGCGAGTATCTGCCTGCGTTCCCGACGAATCGCAATCTCGCGATCTACGATCACCTGATTCTCGACAACGGGGCCGACGGTTACGCATACGCGCTCGACGCGCGCACGGGCGAGCTCGCCTGGGAGACGTTCATCCTCGACTATCGCAAGGGCGCGAAGCACAGCTCCGGTCCGATCGTCGCCAACGGCCAGGTCGTCTCGGGGCGCAGCTGCGAGCCCGAAGGCGGCCCCGAGGCATGCGTAATCACGGCATTCGACGCCAAAACGGGCAAAGAGACCTGGCGCCGGCGCACGATCCCGAAGCCGGGCGAGCCCGGCGACGAAACCTGGGGCGACGTGCCCTACGAGAAGCGTTGGCACGTCGGCTCGTGGATGGTGCCGAGCTACGATCCCGAGCTGAACCGCCTGTACGTCGGCACGTCGGTAACGTCGCCGGCGCCGAAGTTCATGCTCGGCGGCAACGCGCAGCAGCATCTCTACCACAACTCGACGCTCGCGATCGACGCGAGCTCGGGCGAGATCGCCTGGTACTTCCAACATCTCGTCGATCACTGGGACCTCGACCATCCGTTCGAGCGCCTGCTGCTCGACACGGCAGTCGCGCCCGATGAAGACGCCGTGCGGTGGATCAATCCCCGTGTGCGCTCCGGGGAGGTGCGCAAAGTCATCACGGGCATTCCGGGCAAGACGGGCCTGGTCTACACGCTCGACCGCGCGACGGGGCAGTTCCTCTGGGCGCGCGAGACGACGGTGCAGAACGTGATCGAAGATCTCAACGTCGAGTCCGGCGCCGCCGAGATCAATCGCGACATGCTGTTCACGGCGCCCGGCCAAGAGAAGCTGATTTGCCCCGCGACGCGCGGGGGCAAGAATTACCCCGCTGGCTCCTACAGCCCGCTGACGGGGCTCATGTATTTTCCGCTCGAGAACACGTGCATGCGGGCGACGTCCGGCGCCGGGCAGAGCCTCGACGACCTCTACGCGTTTCGCAACACGGTTCAGATGACGCCGGGCGCTGAGAACGTCGGCCGAATCGACGCCATCTCGGCCTCGACCGGTACCACGGCGTGGCAGATCGAGCAGCGGGCTGGCACCTTGTCGCTCCTTACGACGGGGGGCGGGCTTCTGTTCGGCGGCGACGTCAACGGCCGGTTTCGGGCCTACGACCAGCGCAGCGGCGAGCAGGTATGGGAAGTGAACCTCGGCTCACCCGTCAACGGCTACCCTGTGAGCTTTGCAGTCGATGGCAAGCAGTACGTCGCCGTGAGCACCGGGCCTTCTGGCCACGTGTTCGGGCTTGCTCGGCTCACGCCCGAGCTCAAAGTCGGGACGGGCAATCAGCTATTCGTCTTCGCGCTGCCGTGAGCGGTGGGCGCATGGCGGGCACATCACAGAGGAACGCTCATGTCTTCGAGTAAGCGGCTCGCTCGCATCAGTTTCGCCCTCGTGCCGGTGGCGTTCATCGCCAGTTTCTCGCACGCTCAGACAGCACGCAGTTTGGACCGAACTTGTTCTGCGATCGCGACATTGGCCTTGCCGCAAACGCGGATCACGCGCGCCGAAGCAGTGCACGTGACCGGCGAATACGCCGTGCCCGGGACCGAGAAGGGCATCGGGCTTACTGCGCCGGTGAAGGTCCATCGGTCGTTCTGTCGCGTCGCTGGAGTGGTCGAGCCCGCAATCAACTTCGAGACGTGGATGCCGCTCGAGAACTGGAACGGGCGCTTCCAGGGTTTCGGTCTCGGCGCGTTCTATGGAAAGTTGCCGTACACGCCCATGGCGCAATCGCTGGACAGGGGCTACGCGGTGGGCGGCACAGACACCGGCCATCAAAGCGAGAGCGATGACGGAACGTGGGCGATGTCGAACGGATCCCTGAATCAGCAAGTCGTCGAAGACTGGGCGCACCGCGGCATTCACGAGATGTCGGTGAAGTCGCAGGCGATCGTCGAGAGCGTGTACGGACGACCTGCGGAATTTCGGTACTTCACTGGATGCTCGAGCGGCGGCTTCCAGGCGATGACGGAAGCACAGCGCTATCCAAGCGACTACGATGGAATTCTGGCAGGCGCCCCCGCGAACTACATCACCCACCTGCAGGCAGCGCAGATTTCCTTCGGGCTCGCCACGCAGGTTGACCCGGCCACCAGTCTCATCACCCCTACCAATAAGCTTCCAATGCTCCACGAGGCGGTGCTGGCTGCGTGTGATGCCCAAGATGGCGCGAAGGACGGGCTCATCGAGAACCCGGGCGTCTGTCGTTTCGACCCGCAGGAGCTGGCGTGCTCGGACGGTGACTCGGCGACGTGTCTGACGGCGCCGCAAGTTCAGGCCGTGAAAAAAATCTACGCCGACATCCGGCGCAGCGACGGATCGAAGATCTTTCCCGGTTTCCCGCACGGCAGCGAGCTCAGTTGGAACTTGATGGCCGGCGGCTATCTTGGAAACACCGGGCAAGTCGCCTGGGCCGAATCGTTGTATAGGTATCTCGTGTTCCAGGACCCGACCTGGAACTACGCCTCCATGAATTTGGAGCGCGACGTCGCGTACGCGGACCAGCACGTCGGCAAGCTGTTGAACTCGATGGATCCCGATCTTAAGCCCTTTCGTGATCGCGGCGGCAAGCTCATCCAGTATCACGGGTGGGCCGACTGGGGCATCACGCCGTACAACAGCATCGACTACTTCAACAGCGTCGTATCGACAGTCGGAGGATCAACGTCCGCCGAGGCGCGCCGAGACGTCCAAGACTTCCACCGGCTGTTTCTGATGCCTGGCGTGAGTCATTGCAGAGGTGGCGCCGGTCCAGACGTCTTCGATGGGCTCGGGGCGCTGGAGGCTTGGGTAGAGCGAGGTGAAGCCCCAGCACAAATTCGGGCGGCAAAGATCGTCGACGGAAATACCGTTCGCACTCGACCTTTGTGCCCGTACCCCGAGGTCGCGCGGTACGACGGCAGCGGCAGCATCGACGACGCTGCCAACTTCACCTGTGTATCGCAGAATAACCGCGTCAGCACAACGTTGACCCGTTTCAACTCCATCTTGTGATCCAGGATCCAGTTTTCTATCTGCTGGCTGTGCCGGCAGTGGTCTTGCTCGGCTTCTCCAAGGGCGGGCTCGCGGGCGCCGGAGCGGTGGCGCTGCCCCTCATGGTGCTCGTTATCGAGCCCGTGCAGGCCGCGGCCATCATGCTTCCCATCCTGATCGCCCAGGACACTGTCGGCGTGTGGTCGTTCCGACGCCATCTCGATTGGTACGTGCTCGGTTGGATGCTGCCCGGCGCGACGCTCGGCATTCTGATCGGTTATCTGTTCGCAGCAAGCGTCTCGTCCGAAGCCGTCATGGCGCTCGTCGGGACTATCTCCATTGCCTTCGGCGCTTACCGTCTGTGGCTGGGACGACACGGCCCGCCCAAAGCCGGCGCTTCATCGCGTGGCTGGATAGGCTCGCTGTTCGGCGTGGTCTCCGGCTTCACCAGCCAGATTGCGCACGCGGGCGCGCCACCATTCCAGCTGTGGGTCATGCCGCGCCGTTTGGAGCGCAACGTGCTGATCGGCACGTCGGCCGTGTACTTCGCCGCCCTCAACTTGATCAAGGTGCCCGCGTTTGCAGCGCTCGGCCAGTTCAGTGCAACCAACTTGCTGACCGCTGCGGCGCTTCTTCCTGTTGCGATCGCTTCGACGTTCGCCGGCGTCTGGCTCGTGCGCCGCATCGACGGAGATCGCTTCTATAAAATCATCTACTGGCTGATGATCTTGGTGGGCGTCATATTGCTCCTCGAAGCCGCGCTCTAATCCTGCTGCCGCGGCCGCCTTCACAAAGCCTCCTCGATCGACCTCCTAGGGGATCGGAAAGAGTAACCGCAACGCCTGCTTCGAGATGAACATACATCGATCGTCGTGGCCGCAGGCGTCGACCACGATGACTTGGTGACGCGCTCCATGCCGCTCGTTCATGTACTTGGCATACGCCAGACCGCGAGCCAACCGTGTCGGGCCTTGTGCCATCGCGGGGCACGAGTCGTCGAAGCCACCGAACGGTACGATGTCCGCACCACCGAGCAGGTAAGTCACGGGCCGCGCAGCAAGCTGCCGCCTGAGCTGCTCATCCGGCGAGGATGCGGCGTAGCCCGCGCGATTCGCTAGACCGTATTGCCAGTTGTCGAAGGTTGCGCAATTGCGCGCATCGGCGAATGGGACGAACGCTTGCGCCGCTGTAGGTGGCACAAATCTCGTCCCTGCGGCCTCAGCGGGATACGCGGCCGAAGTCGGGCGCAGCTCGTCGAGGTAAATCAGCGCGTCAGGGTTCGACACGACATACGAGACGGCGACGCCGCCGGTGTCGTGAACGCGGCTGGCCATCGCATAGCGCAGCGTGTACTGGCCGCCTCCGGAGTGACCGGCGATGACGATGTGCCGCAATCTCGGAAACACGTTCTTGTCGGACAGGCGGCGCACGATCTCATCCGCGAACTCGAACGAGCTGAGCTGCGGGTTGCCGATTGCGGCACTGCCGTTACGCCAGCTCTCGGGACGCGCATCCTCGCAGATCCAGTTTGCTTCCTGAGCATCGAGATCGTCCATGCACGCCGCCGTTGTGTTCGAGGCAAAGCGCGGGGCGACGAGGATCGTGTCTGCTAGGGCTCCGGCGAGGAACGCGCCGGCCAGCTCGTTCGTGAACTGATCCGCTGCGAGGCGCAGGCCGCCGTGCACCGTGACGAGCGCTCTGACGATGCTTTCGTTGCGCCGGTCGAGCGGATAAGAGCGATAGACGAGTAAGCGCTGCGGATGCGGCTGCACCGCAATCCATTCCGTGCACGCCGCATCGGTAGCCGTACACGGCGCTGCGGAAGGCTGAGACCAAGCTGAGGTCGCCATGGTCCACGCGATCACGCCCAGCAAGACGCAGGTCAACACAGATGCATGCGTGCGGTGTTCTCTCATGACGTTGCAAATCGCTCCGCTGCTGTCACTGCGCTGGTGGGATGTTACGCCTGAGTCGTCATGCTGCGTACCTTGTTGCTCGCCGTCACACTGTTTGATGACGAACCGGAACGGCCGAGTGTCGACCATCGGCCTCCGTGATTAGAGATCGCGGCTTCGAGGCGGCAGGGCAAGCAGGGCGCTCAATTCGCCGTGCTCCCTGAAAATGAAGTCCGGATTCGTGGCACGCAAGCGTTCACCATCATGAAACCGACCATGATCGTCGGGCATGAACAACCCTGTCCGCGTGCCGGCCGCCTTGCCGGCGAGGATGTCCGCAGTCGAGTCACCGATCATGATGGCTGCATGCGGCGCGCATTCGAGCGCCTCTAGCGTTCGCAACACCGGTTCGGGATGTGGTTTGTACTTCGTCACTTCACCGCCGCAGATGACGAAGTCGAACAGGTGACGGACGTCCAGATCCATTGCGACGGTGTCGACGAGCCGGCGCGGCGACGAGGTCACCAATGCCGTGCGCAATCCCTGCTCGCGACAGTGTTCGATGGCGTCGCGCGCTAGCGGATAAAGCTTCGCGCTAGCAAACGATTGCTCCAGTCCCCGATCGACCTCGTTTTGCAGCTCGATCGCGGTGCAAACGCCGAGATCGGCTGCAACGTCTGCCCAGTCGCGAAAGAAACACCGCCGCAACACTTCCGCATCGGTCAGCGTCATGCTGAACGTACGCAGCGCGATGTGATACGCCTCGAGCCACAATGGCAACGACGGAGTGAGCGTCCCGTCGAAGTCGAAGAGCACTGCGCGCAGCTCGGAGGTCATGCTGGGAGATGATCGAGTGGGGGTGAGGTGGGCAGTCTACAGCGTAGGAAATAGGTAGGCGCTCCGCCGCTTCTGTAGACTGGCCGGGTTATGAAGAAGATCGGTTTCCTATCGTTCGGGCACTGGACGCCGTCGCCGCACTCCCAGGTTCGCACGGGGGCCGACGCACTGACGCAGTCGATCGAGCTCGCAGTCGCCGCCGAGGAGCTCGGCGCCGACGGCGCCTACTTCCGTGTGCACCACTTCGCGCGTCAGCTCGGCTCGCCGTTCCCTCTGCTCGCCGCGGTCGGCGCACGCACGAAGAAGATCGAGATCGGCACGGCCGTCATCGACATGCGCTACGAGAATCCGCTGTACATGGCCGAGGACGCGGGCGCCGCGGACCTGATCGCGGGAGGAAGGCTCCAGCTCGGCATCAGCCGCGGCTCGCCGGAGCAAGTCATCGACGGCTGGCGCTACTTCGGTTACGCCCCGAAGGAGGGCGAGACCGACGCGGACATGGCGCGCCGTCATGCGGAAGTGTTTCTTCAGGTGCTTAAAGGCGAGGGGTTCGCGAAGCCCAATCCGCGGCCGATGTTCCCGAATCCGCCCGGGCTCTTGCGCGTGGAACCGCATTCGGAGGGGCTACGCGAGCGGATCTGGTGGGGCTCGAGCTCGAACGCGACGTCCGAATGGGCCGCGGAGCTAGGATTGAATCTTCAGAGCTCGACGCTGAAGACCGACGAGAGCGGCGAGCCGTTGCACGTGCAGCAGCGCAAGCAGATCGAGGCATACCGCGAGGCATGGAGGAAGGCCGGGCACAAACGCGAGCCGCGCGTGTCGGTGAGCCGCAGTATCTTCGCGCTCGTCGACGACCGCGATCGCGCGTACTTCGGCGGGCGCGGCGGCGAGGAGCAAGACCAGATCGGCTACATCGACGCGAATACTCGCGCTATCTTCGGCCGCTCGTACGCAGCCGAGCCTGGCGCGCTCGTGAAGCAGCTCGCGGCGGACGAGGCCATTGCGGCTGCCGACACGCTGTTGCTCACGGTGCCGAACCAGCTCGGAGTCGAATACAACGCTCACGCGCTAGAGAGCATCCTCAAGTACGTTGCGCCGGAGCTCGGCTGGCGCTGAGCTGATCAATGTTGAAGTTTCGCGACGTCACCTTGCGACGCGGCGGGCGGGTCTTGTTCGCTTCCGCCAACTTCGCCGTGTTTCCCGGTCAGAAGGTCGGCATCACCGGCGCGAACGGCACGGGTAAGTCGAGCCTCTTCGCGTTGCTGCGCGGCGAGTTGCACGCCGACGCGGGCGACGTCGAGGTTCCGGCGAAGTGGATCTTTGGCCATGTCGCCCAAGAGACGCCGGCCGTCGATCAGCCGGCGCTCGAGTACGTGCTCGATGGCGACGCCGAGCTGCGCGCGATCGAGCGCAGCATCCGCGACGCGGAGCACGCCGAGGACGGCGTGCGACTCGCAACGCTACACGGTGAGTACGAGCATCAAGGCGGGTATACCGCCAAGAGCCGCGCGGCGCAGTTGCTGTTCGGTCTCGGATTCTCCGCCGCCGAGCACTCGAGCGCGGTGCGGACCTTCTCAGGCGGCTGGCGCATGCGCCTGAATCTCGCTCGGGCGTTGATGCGGCGTTCCGACGTCTTGCTGCTCGACGAGCCGACCAACCACCTCGATCTGGACGCGGTGCTCTGGTTGGAGGAGTACCTGCGCGTTTTTCCGGGCGCTCTGCTTCTGATTTCGCACGATCGCGAATTTCTGGATCGCGTCGTCGAGGCCGTCGTGCACATCGAGCACGAGACGTTGACGCTGTACACCGGCAATTACTCGTCGTTCGAGCAGCAGCGAGCTGCGCAGCGAGCCGGGCAGCAGGCCGAGTTCGCGCGGCAACAACGCGAGATCGCGCACATTCGCAGCTACATCGACCGCTTCAAGACGCATGCGTCGAAAGCGCGTCAAGCGCAGAGCCGGATGAAGGCGTTGGAGCGCATGGAGCTGATCGCGCCGGCGCACGTCGACACTCCGTTCCGGTTCGCATTTCGCGACCCGCCGAAGATTCCCAATCCGCTCTTGGCGCTGCACCACGTCGACGCGGGCTACACGGAGAAGCTCGTATTCCGCGACGCGAGCTTGTTGTTGGTGCCGGGTGATCGCGTCGGTTTGCTCGGCCCGAACGGCGCGGGCAAGTCGACGCTGATCAAAGTGCTCGCCGGAACGCAGCGGGCTGCCGGCGGCGAGCGCGTCGAGGCGCAAGACGTGCGCGTCGGCTACTTCGCGCAGCATCAGCTGGAGCAGCTGGATATTTCGTCGAGCCCGTTGCAACACCTTCAGCGTCTCGATCCGCGAGCAGCGGAGCGAGACTTGCGGGGCTTTCTCGGGGGCTTTGGCTTTTCCGGCGACTCGGCGATGGGTGCGGTGCAGTCGTTCTCCGGCGGCGAGAAGGCGCGCCTGGTTCTGGCGCTGCTCGTTTATCGGCAGCCGAACGTGCTATTGCTCGACGAGCCGACCAATCACTTGGATCTCGAGATGCGGCACGCGTTGACCGTGGCGCTGCAGGACTTCGGCGGCGCGATGGTGATCGTCTCCCACGACCGCTTCTTGCTGCGCAGCGTCACCGATCGGTGGCTGTTGGTGGCCGATGGCAGCGTGCAGGAGTACGACGGCGATCTGGAGGAATATCGGGCCTGGTTGAGCGAGCGGCGGGCCCGGCAAGTGCAGACGGCCGAGGTCGTCGAAAAAACCGATAGTGCGCAGGCGCGCAAAGACCGCAAGCGTGTCGATGCGCAGCGGCGGCAACGTGAGCAGCCGTTGCGCAAGAAGATCAAGGACCTCGAAGCGAGACTGGAGGCGCTGACGCAGCGCCGCTCGGAGATCGACGCGCGGCTTGCCGGAGGCGACGTGTACACGAGCGCGAGCAAAGACGCTCTGAAGGAGCTGCTGTTCGAACAAGCGCGCGTCTTGAGCTCGATCGCCGAGGCAGAGGAAGCTTGGCTCGAGGCGAGCGAAGCACTGCAGCAACCGGCGCCTGCTGGCCCAACGGATTGACGCGGTAGCGTTTCACGCGCCCAATGATCCGCGTTCTCCTAAGGGGCGGGGCCACGCGATGCGTTCCAATCACGGCAGGCGGCGACTCGGCGTAGCGGTTTTTCTCGTCACTCTGTTTGCGACGGCGCCTTCGGGGGCGCATGCGCAAACGTCCAACGGCGACTGGCCGATGTACAGTCTCGACCTCGGCGGCAGCCGGTTCTCTCCGCTTGCCGACATCACGCCACGCAACGTCGGCCGCCTCGCTGAAGCTTGGGCTATACCGGTCGCGCGCGCGCTCGAGGAAAACAGCGACGCGCCGGGCGGGCGAGGCAATCCCCAGGCGACGCCGATCGTGGTCGATGGCGTGCTCTATCTGCCGGTGCGTGGCAACGAAGTCGTCGCGCTCGAAGCACACACGGGTCGTGAGATCTGGCGGCACACGCTGCGGGCGCCGCTCAGCACGACGGCACGCGGCGTCGCCTATTGGCCCGGCGACGGGACGCTGCCCCCGCGGATTCTGCTCACGGCGGGACCGACGCTCGTGGCGCTCGATGCGCGTAGCGGCCGTCCAGTCCCGGAGTTCGGTGCGGACGGTGTCGTGCAAATCGCGGTGCCATGGAACGGCGTGCCGGTCATCTACCGCGACCTCGCGATCTTGGGCGCAACGACGAACGAGATCGCGCTCGCCGAGCCCGGCGACACGCGCGCGTTCGATGTCCGCACGGGCAAGCTGCGCTGGACTTTCCACACCGTGCCGCTGCCGGGCGAGGTCGGCCACGAGACGTGGCTCGATAACGGTTGGCGGAATCGCTCGGGCGTCAACGTGTGGGCGTGGTACATGACGCTTGACGCGGCGCGCGACATTCTCTACATGCCGATCGCGAGCGCCGCGGGTAACTATTGGGGCGGCGACCGGCCCGGCGACAATTTGTTCAGCAACTCAATCGTCGCAGTGGAGGCGACGACGGGCCGGTACCTGTGGCATTTCCAGACCGTGCATCACGACCTCTGGGATCTCGATATGCCGAACCCGCCCGTGCTCGTCGATCTCGTGCAGGACGGCGACCGCGTTCCGGCGCTCGCGTCGATCGGCAAGACGGCGTGGATGTTCGTGCTGAATCGCGAGACGGGCTCACCCGTATTCGGCGTGAGAGAGCAGCCCGTGCCGCAGGGCAACGTTCCCGGCGAGTGGTATGCGCCGACGCAACCCGTGCCGGTGAAGCCCGCGCAGCCTTTCGCGCGCGTGTCGTTCGACAAAGAGCGCGACTTCGTGCGCCCCGAGGACACATCGGCACAGCACGTAGCCGCATGTGAAGACCTGTGGCAGAAGAGCGGCGGCTTTGCGAATGATGGCCCGTACACGCCGTTCAATTTCCACCGGGACGGCGATCCGCCGCGGACGACTCTGCAGTTGCCCGGGGCGGGCGGCGGCGTGAACTGGGGTGGGGTTGCAGCCGATCCGCGCAGCGGCATCGTCTACATGCATACGCACGACACGGCGCTCGTCGGCTGGATCGAAGAACGCAAGCCGAACAAGAACTACGGCCGCGGAGTCGCCGGCACCACGATTCCGTACGATCGCGGCAGCGTGAACGGGCCCGGCCCGTACTTCACCTTCAGCGCTCCATTCAAGAACGACGCCGGCGAAACGTTGGGGACGCTGCCGTGCTATCGGCCGCCGTGGTCGAGGCTCGTGGCCGTGAACGCGAACAGCGGCGACACGCTGTGGGAGAAGACGCTGGGCGTCACGCCGGGCCTGCCGGCCGACCGCCAACTGACGGGCGGCAGCGGCAGCGCCGGACCGACGGCTACGGCGGGCGGCCTCGTGTTCGTGGGCGCGACGAACGACAAGCGCTTCCGCGCCTTCGACGCGAAGAACGGCAACGAGGTTTGGTCGGCGCAGCTCGACGCCGTCGCGAACGCCAACCCCATGACCTATCGGGGCCGCGACGGCAAACAGTACGTTGCAGTGGTGGCCGACGACACGTTGCGCGTGTTCGCGCTGCCATAGCTCCGCACGGTCTATTCTTCTGGACGCCGGCAGACCACCTTCGACAGCGCCATCCCTTCACCTTCCACGCGCATGCAGGTCGGACGATAGCGCTCGTGCACGTAGTACGCGTTCTCGAAGTCTTCCTGCCGCGGGTTCTCCATGCAGTCGTACTCGAACGGATGCCGCGCGGCGCTCTTCTTCCAGCTTCGCTTGATCGTGAATGGGGCGTCGTAGTACTCCGGGTCAGTGATCGTCACCTCGATATCGATGCTGCTTCCATCGGCCGAGAGCGTCAGCCGCTCGACCGTGTGCAACTTCGCGCTGGTCGGTTGCCCGCGCGCGTCGAGCTCGGCGTAACCATTGAAGCCCACCGTGTCGATCACCAGCGTGTTGCCTTCCCAGCGGCCGACAGAATCGCCGACGTAGCTCGGCTGCAGGTTCTCGGGATGGCCTGCGCCAAACCGGACGCGCCGCACCATGCGCGGCATCTCGAACAGGAGGGTGAGCTCGTCGGTGGACTGCAGAGCCAAGATCTTTTCGCGCGGCATCGTCATCGTGGATACTGCGCCCGGGCGGCACGATGTCCAGGCCGTGTGCATGATCTTCCCCGCGGCCATCGCGGCCGCGCCGCGATCGACCACAGCCCGGCCGATCGTCGATAGCGGCGCCTCCGGGACCATGAATCCGAAGGTCTTCGGTTCCCACATGCCGCTCAGGCGCGGTGTCGCATCGGCGCCGGAATCGGCCGTCACGGCGGGGCGCTCGATCACTGGCTGCGCATTAACTACCGGCGCGGGGGCCACCGGCGCGGGGAGTGCGGAACGCACCGCTGGCTCGCCGCTCGCAATCCGGTCGGGACAGACGTCGTCGACGACGCGCGCCGCAGCGTCGCGGTGGAAGTGCAGCACGGCTTCCCAGGGTGCTCGTGTAGGTGTCCGGATCCTCGATAGTGAGGCGATCTTCCAGGCGCCCGTCCGGCAGTACGCGCAGGCGCTCGGTCAGTACCAACTGGTCGGAGTGCGGCAAGCCGCCGGCGTCGAGCACCGTGACGTCGCTCAATCCGACGGTGCGGATCACCAACGTATCGCCTTCCCAATGACCCACCGGGAAGCCCATCGTGAGCGGTAGCGGTGGGTCGTCGACCGGGCCGCCCGCCAGATCGACGACACGGTGCCAACGGTACCAGCCATGGATGAAGGCCAGATAGTCACCGTCTCGACGGATCTCGAAGGGATACGGCATCGTCATCACGCGAGGCATGCCGGGTCCAGCACACCACGTGGTCTGGTCGAACGCCCTGTCTCCGGCTTGCAGGCGCTCGAGCCGCGCCGCGTGCACCCGGGCGGCCTCGGGTATGAGCGGTGCCGGCGATCCGTCCAGCGCGAGAAGCCGCTGGGGCGCAGCATCGGGTACCCAGATGCCGAGCACGGCGTCAGGTCCGCTTGCCACACCGGCGTTGTCGGAGCTCGGGCTGCAGGCAGCCATTGCCGCAACGCAAGCCAGCACTCCCGGGCGCAGCAGATCGAGGAAACGGTCGACGACGTACATGATGCTCATTCCTCGCTCTCCTACTCGTGCATCACTGGCCGCTGGCCGGTGGGGGCGGAAGCGCCCTGACTCGCGCCGCGACGCCCTCGAGCTGACGACCATCGCCAAACGTCAGCACGCGCAGCGTCCCATAGGGATTGCCATTGCGGGCCGGCGAGAGAAGCATCGTGATCTCATCCCCCGCCTTTACGCTGTTCTTGCGCCACCCGAGGTTGACGTTCAGGCTTGGAGAACCGATCTCCACGGACCACTCCACTTTCGCTCCAGCCGCGTCGTCGACCAGCAGCTGGATGAAGGAGTGGGGATTCGTCCACTGCACTTCCTTCACCGTCCCCTTGATGGTGATCTGCTTCGTGTAGTCGAACTCCGCTGTCGAGTGATGCGCCGTCGCGACGCGCATCGAAAGGAGTGCTGTTACGCCAGTCACGATGCCGAGAAGACGCCGTAGCCTGACTCGCATCCGTCACCCCCTTGAAGTTGCCGCGCAGCAAAACATATTTTCGGCCCACTATACCAGTCGCACGAAGAACGTCATTCTAGTCCTCAGCGATAACCCAACAGGAGATGCTTTATGCGCGCGATACGCTCCCGCAGTAACCTCGCCTGTCTTTTCGCGAGCGTTGTGTTGCTCACCACAACCGCAGTTCGTGCAGAAGGCCAGCAGGAAGTGCTCGAACGCTTTCTGATCAACGAGCTCCAGTCTCGGTACGCGCTAGCGCATGATTTGACTGATCCAGCGATGTACGCGTCCGTATTCACCGAGGACGCAGAGCTTTATGGGGCGGGGCGGCTGCTGGCCAAGGGTCGCGAGGCACTGCACGCGATTGGCGTCAACGACCGCAAGCGCTTCAATGCGGCTGCTAAGGAAGGCGAACGATCTTTCGGGGCACTACGCCACGTCGTCACCAATTCTGTCATCGAGCTGGATGGGGACACTGCCGCGACTGGCGTCTGTTATGTGCTGACGGTAGTCAATCGGCCGGAGCGCGGCCCGGAAATCCTCAGCGTCGGCCGTTACGAGGACGAATATCGAAAAGTGGACGGAGAGTGGCTGATTGCCAAGCGTGAGATCGTCATGGACATGGGCAACTCGGAGCTTGCGAAGGCAACGGGGTTGTTTGGCGAATAAAAGCCGCTGAAACCGTTCGCGCGTTCAGCGACGTCGGCGAAAGACGAAACGGAGCGGAACTCATGGCACGCGAACGCAGCAATGACCCTATGACGCAGAACCTCGCGATGGATCGCCGGGCGGCAGTCAAAGGCGCGTTGGCCGCTGCCGGTGCGTTCGGGCTCGGTTCGCTGGTGCCATCATCCGCACACGCCCAACCGAGCGCTGCGCCTGCTGCGCGGGCCGGCGGCGCAACACTCGCGCTCACACGCTTCTTGAACACGACTGCGTACGCCGATCTGTCGCCGCTCGCTATCGAGCACGCCAAGATGATTCTCGCGAGCACGCTGTCGAGCGCTGCCGTGGGAGTCACGATGGACTCAGCGCGTATCGAGCGCGCTCTCGCACTGGATCAAGGTGGCAAGGCGGAGAGCACCGCTTGGTTCGACGGAACCAAACTGCCGGCGGTGCTCGCCGCACGCGTCAACGCTGCCGCAAGCGATGCCGCCGCATCCGACGACAGCGATATCCGCACCATTGCGCACTTCGGCACGGCGTTGACTGCGGCCGGCCTCGCGCTCGGCGAACGCACGCGCGTGAGCGGTCGGGATCTGTTGCTCGCGATGGTCATCGGCTACGAAGCCGGCGGGCGCATCGGTGACGCGCGCGCGGGCGGCCGCCCCGGTATGCACGCGTCGCAGCTCGTGGCGTTCGCGAGCGCCGCCGTCTCCGCAAAGCTGCTCGAGCTCGGCGACCGCGAGATGGCGCATGCGCTTGGGCTAATCGCCACCACGGTGAGCGGCCTTGGCGTCGGCACGAACAGCTGGGCGCGCGAATACATGGGCGCCAACGCGGCGTTCACGGGGGTACAGGCGGCGCTGTCGGCGGGGAGCGGCTTCACGGTGAATGAGGACATGATCGAAGGCCCTAACGGTTTCATCGACGTGTTCGGGGGCGGCGCTGCGAGCGTCGGCCGGCTGACGGCCGATCTCGGTATGTCTTGGAACATCGCCGACTACCTTGCCATCAAGCTTTGGCCCGGAGCCCACCCGCTCTCCGGCATGCTCGAAGCCGCCGTCACGGCAGCGCGCGAAGGTAACGTCGAGGCGAGCGACGTGGCGCAGATTCTCGTCGCCGGCCCGCCGGTTCGTACGATGTTCGGCAGCCGCAGTCCGAAGGACCATGTCGAGGCTATTCACAGCCTGCCGTACTTCGTGGCCTCCGCGATCGCCGACAAGAACTTCACCTGGGTGCACGCAACGGCTGACAAGATCTTCGATCCCACCGTTCAACGGCTGATGGTGCTCGTGGATCCGGATCCGTCGCCGCCGGCCGCGGAGACGCGCTGGCCCTGGGCCGGCACGGTCACCATCGTGACGATATCGGGCGCGCGCATCAGTCGGACCGTGGACGCGCCGCGTGGCTCGGCGCCGCGCGGCATCGAATGGCAGGATGTAGAAACGAAGTACCGCGAGCTGATGCCGCAGTCGAGGCTACCGGCCCGGCGCCTCGACGAAATTCTCGCGACGATCCGCGCGCTCGACGACGTGAACGACGTGTCGCAGCTGACGCGCATGCTCGTATCGCGCTGAGCTCGCGTCTGTGGCCGCCGCGAGCACCGTGCGCCGTTACGGCAGAGCGTAGGCGATCAGCTCGGCACCGGCGTTCACGCCCGATTGACTCACGGCCACCACGACGTACTGCTTGCCGTTGTGCAGGTAGGTCATGGGCGAGCCCGTTTGCTTGGCCGGCATCCTGACCTGGCCCGCCACGTCCTCGCCGGTGTCCTTGTCGTAGGCGCGTAGCAGCGCCACGGTTGCGCCGCTCGCCTCGGTGTGCACATCTCCTTCGCCTGCGATCACGAGCGTCTTGGTCGTCAGCGTGCCGATGAAGATCCGGCCGTAGGCGCCGAGTCGCGATACGTCGAGACCGGCGAGCGCCGGGTTATTGCGGATGTTGTCGGGGGTCGTGGAGTGGGCTTTTTGCCAGAGCATGTCGCCCGTAGTCATGTCGTACGCCGTGATCCGGTCGTACGGCGGTTTGATTAGGGGAATGGTCCCTTGCAGGAAGGTGCTCGCCCGAGATCCTCCCGGCCCCGGTTGCGCTCCCAGTGCGCCCGGTCGCGGGCCGAGGCCGCCGCCTGGCGGCGCGGGCGGCGCCGGCGGCGGGGCGGCCGCCACGGGAGCGGCGCCCGCGCGCGCTGTCGGACCCGGGTCGAACGGCCTGAGAGCCGCGGGGATGTTCTGTAGCGTGAAGACCGCCGAGTGCGAATGAATGTAGAGGCGGTTGGTCTCTGGATCGAAACTGCCGCCGGGCCAATTGGCGCCGCCGACGTCGGCCGGCAGCATGAGCGTTCCGATCGGGCCGCCCGGACGATCGACGGCCGGCGGCGTGTAGAGCGGCCCGATATGGTACTGCGCCATGACTCTCTCGGCCTCGGCGCGCAGCGCGGGCGTGAGATCGTTCAGCACGTCCGCGGAGAAGCCCTGACGGTCGAAGGGTTGCGGCCGCGTCGGAAATGGCTGCGTGGGGCTCGTCTTCTCGAACGGCGACTCCGACTGCGGCACGGGCCGTTCCTCGATGGGCCAGATCGGTTCGCCCGTTTCGCGGTTCAGCACGAACAGGAACGCCTGCTTGGTCGGCTGTGCCAGCGCCTTGATCGTGCGGCCGCCCTGCTGCAGGTCGAAGAGAATCGGCGCGGACGGCAGGTCGAAGTCCCAGAGGCCGTGATGCACGGTTTGGTAATGCCACCGGCGTTGGCCGGTGCGCACGTCGAGCGCCACGAGCGACTCGCCGAACAGTCCGTCGCCGGGGCGGTTGAAGCCGTTGTAGTCGGAGGACGGCATCTCGACGGGCAGATACACGAGCCCGAGCTCCGGATCCGCGCTCATTTGCGACCAGACGCCGGTGTTACCGTTGCGCTCCGCCGCGCCGTCTCCCCACGTCTCGTAACCGAACTCGCCTCGAGCTGGGACGGTATGGAAGATCCAGAGGCGTTTGCCGGTCCGCACGTCGAAGCCGCGTACGTTGCCGCGTACATCCCAGGTCGAGTCGGGGCTGCCGGCCGGGCGATGCGCGGCGCCCACCACAATGACGTTGCCGACGACGAGCGGCGTGGCGTTGAGCCCGATGTTGCCGCCGTCCGGGTCGACCACCTGGTCGAAGTTTTCCTTCAGGTCCACGGTGCCGCCGTCGCCGAACGAGTCGACAGGAATACCCGTCTTCGCGTCGAGCGCGATCATGCGATAGCCGGGTGTCACGTAGATGATGCGTTGGTCCGTGCCGTCCGGGCTCGACCACCACGCGACGCCGCGACCGGCTCCTTGGCGAGCGCCGGCGCTGCCGCGCGCGCCTTCGTCCTCGCGATACAGCCACTTCATTTCGCCCGTTGCGGGATCGAGCGCGACCACCGCGCGGCGCGTGCCTGCCGTCGTATACAAGGTGTCGTTCACGTAGAGCGGCGTTGCGGAATACAGCGTGTCGGGGCGTGGGCCGAGAAAATCGGTGCGCAGGCGCCACGCGATCCGCAGATCCTTGAAGTTGGCCTTGTCGATCTGGTCGAGCGACGAGTAACGCTGGCTCGCAAGGTTGCCGCCGTACGTCGGCCACTGCTCGGCGCCACGACTCGCTGCGCCCGGCGGTTGCGCCATGCCGACGGAGGCGCCCAGCAGGCCCCCCAGCACGAACGTGCAGGCGGCGATCCTAAATTCACGCATGTCGGCTCTCCCCACGGCTAACGATGATTACGGGTTCGGCGGGATTTGGAACGTCATCCGGGTGAGAACGTCCTGCTCGACAGGCAGCGGCTCGCTCCCCAACGGCAAGCCGTTGTACCAGAGCATGTAGGTCAGGATCTCGACCTGCTGTTCCTCGAGCAAGCTCGCGGGTTTCTCCGGCGGCATCGTTGCGATGCGCGCGACCAGCGCCGCGAGCGGTGCACCGTTCCACGTACTCACGAATTGCGGGCCCACGAGTGGCGGAGACTTGTCGGCTCCCGCCATCGTCTCGCCGTGGCATTGCAGGCAGTGCGCGTAGTAGAGCGCCCGGCCGCGCAGTGCCTGCTCTTCGGTGTACGCGCCAGCCAGGATCGATGGGGGGGCGGCCGGCTGTGCCACGACCCGGACGAGAGCGGTACCGGCTGAGCACGCACCGACCAGTAGTGCGAGTAAGTGGTTTTTCACGAATGGACCTTGGCGATGAGTGCGAGCGTGTAGGGTTTCGAGCGCGCTATGCTCCGACTCGCAATAGCACCTGGCAAGCATGCGGCGGAGAAATCGACATGCTGAAAACGGCATAGCGCTCAAACTTCCAAGCCGATCGAGCGCATCAGCTCGATGCCGTTGCTCTTGGTCACGACGCCTTCGTGCAGCTTGAAGTCGAACTGCATGCGGCCGTCGACGAGCTCGTCCTGAAAGTGCAGGTTGCGTAGGCGCTCGAGGCCGCCGACGTCGATCGTGGTCAACGCCAGATCGTGTGTCGTGACAAGTCCGATGGCGCCGCGGTCGACGAGGGCGCGGATCACGCCCTGCGCTCCGATGAAGCGGTCGCGCGAATTCGTCCCCTGCAATACTTCGTCCAACAGAAACAGCAACGACGGCTTGCGCAGGGCTGATTCGTTCAGGTGGCGCAGGCGCGTGATCTCGGCGTAGAACCGCGAGCTGCCTTTGTGCAGTGAATCGTTGATGCGGATGTTCGCTCCCACTTGCAGCGGCGACAGGCGTAGATGCCGCGCGCGCACGGGTGCGCCGGCCATTGCGAGCACCGTGTTGATGCCTACCGTCCGCAGCAGCGTGCTCTTGCCGGACATGTTCGAGCCGCTGATGAGTAGCACTCGGGTGGCGCCGCCAATCGTGACGTCGTTGCGCACGCAGGTCGCCTGCGGCAGCAGCGGATGACCGAGCCCAACGCCGGCGAACGAAGCGTCGCCGTCAGTGAGCTCCGGGAACGGATCGGCCGGGTGCTCGTGACTGTACGCGGACAGTGAGATCAACGCTTCGAGCTCGCCGATCGCATCGAGCCAAGCAGCGACCGCGCGGCCGTGGTCGCGGCGCCAGCGCTCTGCGGCAAGCGCGGTGTGCACGCTGTAGAGCAACGGCAGGTCCAGGATCTGGATGATGGGATTGCGGCGTGATTCCATGAACTGCACGGTCGTTGCGAGCCGCGCGATCGCGCGCGAGGCCGGGACGCCTGCGGAAGACAGCCGCTGCAGCAGTTGCTTCGAAAGCGAGGCATTGAGCGGCTCGCGCTCCAGCCGCGCCGTCAGGTCGGCGAGCAGCCGGAGCTTGTCGAATGCCTGCTCGGTGCTGCCGAGAAGCTCGGCCAGGCGCTTGCCAAGCAGGCGCATGACGCCGAGCTCGAGCAGCAGAATCGCGATCAATGGGGACGCTACTGCCGTCAGGTTCCAGAAAATCAGTGCGGCGATGAGCAGCACCGGGAGGAGCACAGCGGCCGGCAGGATCCAGCGTTGCGTCAATTGGTTGGCAGACTCCGCCCAGCGCGACAATTCCTCCGGGCGTACACCGACTTCTGGAGTGTCGCCGAGCACGGCGAGGTCCTCTCGAAGATCCAGCCTGTCGCGCAGCTCCGCGATGCTCTGCTGGCGCTGCAGCACGATCGACGTCGCCGCCGGCGACAGCAACCACCCCGCCAGCGTGCGTTCGCCCATGCGCGTTCGCGCGGTCGACAGCAGCTCGAACAGGTTCCCTGGTCCGAACAGATCGAGGTCTGCTGCATAGACATGCTCTGCATCTTCGAGCTCGGTGCCCGGATTGCCGAGTCCGCTCCATCGATCCTCGATTCGCGCGAGACCGACGCGGTAGTGGGCTGCCGCGCGGTCGGTTCGAGCACGGGCGCGGCGGACGCGGGAGTGATAGATCACGGCGGCCACAAACAGCGTGAGCGGCACGAGCCATGCGTAACTAAGCGGCGCCGTCGATTGAACGCTCCACCAGATCGCGGCGATCCCGATGATCGCGAGGAATAAGCGGACGTTGGAGATCCGGTGCGCGAGCAGATCGAGGCGGCCGATCCGGGCTTCGAGCGCATCCAAGCGCCGGCGGTACTCGCCGGCGTGCAAGCGCGCAGCGGGCTCACTTCCATCCATGGCTGTATTCTATTGCAGAGCGGCCGTCGAGATTTTCGAGCTATGAAGAGATCAAGCCGCCCGAGATACGATGATGCAATCGCTACGGACTTCGTGCGGCTTGCGATGTGGCGAGTGTCTCCGAGGTAGCGCGTCTGATGACCGTGAGCGCTATGTCGAATATTTCCTTGTCAAAATCAACCGGATATACATGCGCACGACGAGTGCCGAAGTTGAGACCTTGGATGTCGCCCACCCCCGGCGATGACGAGGCGGCGAGCGTTCCGCTCCCGACTGCGGCGCCGTTCCACCTCGAGGCCACGGTGCGAGTCTTGCAGCGCCGGCCTTCGCAGCACGAGATCTGGGAGCAGAGCCGCTACTTGCGCGTGTGCCGGACGACGGACGGTCTCGTGCTGACTGTCGTCGAGAACCGCGGATCGATCGACGCTCCCGACGTTCGCCTTTCGGTCCTGGCGGGCGCGCCATCACTGGACACGCGGCGCAGCCTCGAGCAGACCATGCAGAAAATACTTGGCCTCGCTGTCGATCCTGCGCCGCTGCAAGCCGCTGCCGATCGCTTGCCCGCCTTGCGGTCGACTGCGGTTGCACTGCGCGGCATGCGGCCGCCGCGGTTCGCAACGTTGTTCGATTCGTTCGCGAATGTCGTGCCGTTCCAGCAGCTTAGCCTCGACGCCGGAGCCGCGATCGTCGGCCGGCTCGTCGAGCGTTTCGGTGAACAGGTAACGCACGATAATCGGTCTTTCGTCGCGTTCCCGACGGCTAACGCCGTCGCCGGCGCGCGCCTGTCCGCGTTGCTCGCCTGCGGGTTGAGCCGATCGAAAGCCGAATCGCTGCGTGGGCTCGCAAAGGCGGTGGAGCAGGGCGAGGTCGGCGAAGAATCTATCGCGCGGCTTGGCACCGCGGATGCGCTCCAGCAACTGATGCAGCTGCCCGGTATCGGGCCATGGAGCGCCGCACTCGTGCTGCTGCGCGGTTTCGGGCGGCTCGAAGTGTTCCCGCCCGGCGACTCCGGCGCCCAGCGCGGGCTCAACGCGCTGCTGCGTTTGCGCACGCCTGAGTCGCTCGCCCGAGTCGTCGACCGTTTCGGAGATTACCGGGGCTATCTCTATTTCTGCGGGCTCGGCGGGAGTTTGCTGGCGAAGGGCCTCATTCATCCAGCGCCGCGGCCGATCGCGCACGCCGCACGTTACGCAATGCTTGAATAGAAGCTCGAGAGGAGATCGATATGACGGAAGACACAGCGGTGCTCCAGGGACCCGAGCTGCGCGAAGGCTTCCCGCTCGCGCAGCTAGCCGACGGTGACAAGTTCGTCGGCCATGTCGGCAGCGAAGAAGTGCTTCTCGTGCGCCGCGGGGCGGAAGTGTTTGCCGTCGGCGCGCAGTGCACGCATTACCACGGCCCCCTCGTCGAGGGTCTCGTCGTCGGAGACACGGTGCGCTGCCCTTGGCATCACGCGTGTTTCGATTTGCGCACGGGCGAGGCGTTACGTGCGCCGGCGTTGAGCCCGCTTGCGTGCTGGTCCGTGGAGCAACGCGACGGCAAAGTCTTCGTCCGGGATAAACGCGCGAAAACAAAGGCGCAACCGAAGGCCAAGACCGCCGTCGGCGCGCCCGCGGAAATCGTGATCGTGGGCGGCGGCGCGGCGGGTTTCGCCGCCGCGGAGCGGCTGCGGCGGGAAGGATACGAAGGCAGCATCGTCATGTTGAGCGATGACGATGCAGCGCCGGTGGATCGGCCGAATCTATCCAAAGATTTTCTAGCGGGCACCGCGCCCGAGGAATGGGTTCCATTGCGTCCGGATGGCTTCTACTCCAAGCACGACATCGACCTACGTCTCAACACCGAAGTGGCGCGGATCGACGTGCAGTCGCGCGCGGTCGTGCTTGCCGACGGCGCCAGCGTCTCGTACGACCGGCTGCTGCTGGCGACCGGCGCCGAGCCGGTGCGCTTGTCGATTCCGGGCGCGAACCAGCCGCACGTTCGCACGTTACGTTCGCTCGGCGATTGCCGCGCCATCATCGAACGCGCCGGCGCGGCGCGGCGCGTTGTCGTGATGGGGGCGAGCTTCATCGGTCTCGAAGTCGCGGCTGCTTTACGAGGGCGTCATGTCGAAGTGCACGTCGTTGCGCCGGGCCAACGGCCGATGGAGAAGGTGTTGGGGCCGCAACTCGGCGACTTCGTGCGCACCCTCCATGAAGAGCACGGCGTCGTTTTCCATCTCGGGGAGACCGCGAGCGCGATCGATGGCCGGAACGTGCAGCTCACAGGCGGCGACGTGCTCGAGGCGGACCTCGTGGTGGTGGGTATCGGAGTGCGGCCGCGGCTCGATCTGGCCGAGGGCGCCGGCCTTGCCATCGATCGCGGCGTGCTCGTGAACGAATATCTTGAAACCAGCGTGGCCGGCGTCTTCGCGGCTGGAGACATCGCGCGCTGGCCCGATCCGCACACCCGCGAACGAATTCGTGTCGAGCACTGGGTCGTCGCGGAACGCCAAGGCCAGACCGCGGCGCTCAATATGCTCGGGCAGCGCGAAAAGTTCGCCGCCGTCCCGTTCTTCTGGAGTCAGCACTACGACGTCCCGATCAACTATGTCGGTCATGCCGAAAAATGGGATGAGCTCTCGATCGATGGCGACGTCGCCGCCAAGGATTGCTTGGTGAGCTTGAAGCGCGGTGGACGCACACTGGCGGTGGCATCGATCTTTCGCGACGTTGCCAACCTTCAGGCTGAGGTCGCAATGGAGGTTGCGGCGCGCTAACGCACCTCTGCCGTCGGAAGGCGGTTGCGCGTGTTCAACGGCGTCGAGACTTCACGGCTTAAAATGAGTGCGCTGTTCTCGTACGGTTTTCGTCCGTTCTTCCTGTTCGCTGCGGCATGGGCAGCGTTCGCATTGCTGGTGCTCGTCGGCGGCCTCGCGTTCGGAGCGTGGCCCGGCGAGGCGCTTCCGCTCGCGCGCTGGCACGCTCACGAAATGCTATTCGGTTTCGTCGCGGCAACGATCGCCGGGTTTCTGCTGACGGCCGTGCCGACCTGGACAAGCTCGCGGCCGATCTCCGGACTGCCGCTGGCCGCGTTGGCGGCCTTGTGGCTCGCGGGGCGCGTAGCGATGAGCCCTTGGCCGGGCGTGCAGGGCACGCCGTGGGTACTGCTCGACGCCGCATTCTTTCCCGTGCTCGCCATCATGCTCGCTGTGCCGCTTGTACGCGCCCGCAACTATCGCAACCTCCAATTCCTGTTCATTCTCGCGCTGCTGGCGAGTGCCGACGCGCTCTTCGTGATGGTTGAGCTTGGCTGGCTTGCAGCGCCGCCGTTCGATCCGTTGCGTTTCGGCGCGAATCTGGTCTTGTTGCTGATCGCCGTCGTGGGTGGGCGCATCATTCCGGCGTTCACGCGCAATGCGCTGCTCAAGTGCGGCATCCAATGCGTGTTTACGCCGCTACCGTGGCTCGAGCGCGCGTGCCTCGCAGTCGTCGTTGCCGTGGTCATTGTCGACGTCGTGCATCCGGAGTCCTTGCTCGCGGGTTGGCTCGCTGCGCTCGCGGCGGGGTTGCTTGCGGCGCAAGCGAGCCGCTGGCACGGCCGCCGTACTCTGCGAATGCCGATCGTTTGGATTTTGCACGCGGGCTTCGCCTGGGTATGCGTGGCGTTGGCGCTCAAAGCGGTCTGGCTGCTCGCTCACGCGCCGTGGGCCGCAAACTGGTTGCATGCACTCACGGCCGGCGCGTTCGGCACCATGACGCTCGGCGTCATGACGCGCGTCGCGCTCGGCCATACGGGGCGTGAGCTCGTGGTTGCGCAGTCGATCACGGCTGCCTACGTGCTCGTGATCACGGGCGCGTCGTTGCGGGTCGTGGGTCCGGCATTCGGACCAGGTCACTACGTGCAAGTGCTCGCGGCGGCCGGCGCGTTGTGGAGCGCTGCGTTCGTGGTTTTCTTGAGCGTTTACGCGCCGATTCTGGTCGCACCGCGGCCCGATCAGCGAGCGGGCTAGCATTGAGGCGGTAGTATGGCAATCGAGCTGTCGATCAGCCGCGAATAGCCGTGAGAGGTCTGAGCGGGAGTGAACGTACTAAGCAACAGGGGCGGCGAGCTCTCGAGGTCTAGTTACATTCGAAATCGTCGTCTGCTTCGGGCCGGCAAAACTCTGGCCAGCCGTACTTGTTCCAGTATTCCGGCAGACCTTGATCCCGGACGAGATCCTTGAATCCCGGTTCGCGCCGAAGGTCTGCGAGCGCTGGTAACCACGCGTTCGCCATGACGGTTGCCGAAAGCTCTGCGGATTCGCGAAACCACTGCAGAGCGAGCGTCGGATCGCCGAAGTGTAGCGCCCAGACGGTCATGAGCCGCAAATTCTCGGCCGTAAGCATGTCCGGATTTGCGTGCAGGGACCGCATCGCTTCGAGCCCGTCGGCGGGTGAGTCGAGATTGCCAACACCTTCACTCCAGACTGCACCGTAGAAACCGGCTACTTCCGGCGTTACCTCGGTGCGCAGGAATTCTTTGTCGTGCTCCAAAATGCGGAGGATAGACTCGATAAAATCACCGCTCCATAGGCCGAGCAAGTCCTCGCCGCGTTTCCAATGTCGATCGCGCTCGCCCTTTTCGCCGAGCACTTCATAGGCTATCAAAAGATACGATGCAGCAAGCTGGTCCACCGGGTCTTGGACGAGTTGGGCTTCCATCGCCGCTACGGCCTCGTGAACGTGCCCGACGGACATCATGACTAGCCAGTGGCCCAAATCTGGGCGAACTCCGCCGAGCGCGATCGCGCGGCGCCACTCGCTCTCTGAATTCATCCATTCGCCAAGCTGGCCGTGATACAGCGCGAGGATCGCGTGCCCACTGCTCGAATTGGGGTCGAGATCTAACGCGCTTTTTGCGGCTGCAAGCGCGGCGGCGTGAGCTGCGGCGGACCCGTCGCCGGTCATGAAGCCGGCAACGAGCATGTGGAGGAAAGCCTTTTGGACCCAGGCGTCGATGTACTCAGGATCCAATTTGAGCGCACGCTCGAGCAACTCGATCTTTCGTTCGATGGTCTGTGTGCCGACAGAAGCAAGGTAGAACGCGTACGCTTCGTGCGAATCGGTCGGCGGCTGCTTGATCCGCGCGAGCTCCTCGTCGAAGAGCTCGACACGCAGGGCATTGGCGACGTTGGTTGCGATGTCTGCTTGGACCTCATACAGAGAGCGTAGATCGCTCACGTCGCCGGGATACGACTGTGACCAGAGATGCTCATCGTTAACAGCGTCGATCAGTTGCACGGTGAGCATTACTTGGTCACCGTTGTAGCGAACGCTGCACTCCATGATCGTGTCCACGCCGAGGTCGGCGCCGATCTGCGGAATTGGCGGGCGACTGTCGGTGTACTGCAGCACCGACGATCTCGATATCACGCGCAGACTGCGGATCTGCACGAGGCGGTTCAGCAATTCAGCGTGAATCCCGGCCGCGAAATAAGAGTCGTTCGGATCGGGGCTCGAGTCGTCGCAAGGTAGGACCGCGATACGGCCGGTCGTACTATGCGGCGCGTACCCGTCGCGGTCGAACGCTATTACGGCGGCCGCCAGGACTGCCAGCGCCGTAACCGCGTAAGGGAGTCTCTTGCCCGCCGTGGTACTCATGTTGTTCGCGACCCATGGCCAGGCGAACCGGGGGCGACGGCTCGGTGAGAACGGTTCTGGAGCGGTGGTCGCCGCCGCAGAGGCGTCGTCGCCGTGCACGCGCTCGCCGTGCGGCGCCTGCGCGGATTTCTCGGGGCGTGGACCCGTCGACTTGTCGACCACGACCGCGTGGACCGGCGTGACGAATTGATAGCCACGTCCGGGGACGGTAGCGATGTGCCGCTCACCGAGCAGGCGGCGCAGCACGGCGATCACCTGATTGAGGTTGTTGTCCTCGACGACGCGGCGCGGCCAAACGGCATGCACGATCGCGTCGCGATCGACGACCTCGCCGGCGTGCTGGACGAGATAGACCAGCGTCTCGAACGGCCTACCCGCGAGCTTCACCGAGTCGCCGTCCGCCTGCGTCAGCGATCGCCGCGCGGGGTCGAGACGATAGCCAGCGAACTCGTACACGGTGGACGAGGCGTCGTCGCTCAGCACGGGGAGGCTCCAGGAACGTGGAAATTCATACCGTTTCATCGAACGGCCGAGCCAATTCATACGCCTAGCGCAACGCTCTAGCAAGCGCTCACCACGGCACGGCCCGCAACACCATCCGTTCGAGCGCGTCTTCATTTAAACCGCGTTAGGTTCAATAAGGAGAACCGCCATGCTGCAACGGGGATATCGGACAACACCTTCCAAAGCGCGCTGGGTACTGCTCGCCGGCTGCCTGGCGACGGGAGCGCCGGCGTTCGGCGGCCCTGTCAGCGATTGGAACGGCTTCGCCGCCAGCCTGGCGGGCGGTCGCGGCTTTGCCATGACACAGATCGCCGTGCATGACGCGCTGAACTCGATCGACGCGAGGTACGAGACTTACAGCGACGTGGACCGCGCCGCGGCCGGCGCTTCGGCGGCTGCGGCCGTGGCCGCCTCGTCGCGGGTCGTGCTGCTAGCCCTCGCGCCGACCCAGAGTGTGGTGATTACTGCGCGCTACAACAGCGAAATGGGCGGGTGCCTCAGCCAGGCGTGCCTCGACGGCATCGCGGCCGGAGAGGCTGCGGGCAACGCCATCCTGTTGCGGCGCATCGGCGACGGCTTTGCTACCCCACACCTGCCCTATACCTTGGCAGCAGGACCAGGTGTCTACCAGCCGACGCCGGTGACACCGCCGGCCACGCTACCAAACCCACTCGTGTTGAACGCCGGCCTGGCGAAAGCGCTGCCGTTCGCGCTGGACAGCGGCTCGCAATTCCGCGCCGATCCGTCGCCGATATTCGATCTGACGAGCGAGGAATATACGCGCGACTACAATGAGGTGAAACGCGTCGGTGCCTTGAACGCGGAGGCGCTCGGCGATCGAACGCCGGAGCAAAGCGCCGTGGCGCGCTTCTGGCCGGGCGGCGGGGCCAACTGGAATGCGGTCATCCGCGTGATCGTTGCCGACCGCGGCCTCGACGAGTGGGAGCTCGCGCGTCTGTTTGCACTGAATGGCATCGCGGGAGCGGATGCGTTGATAGCGGTCTTCGACACGAAGTTCGCCTACAACTTCTGGCGCCCCGTGACGGCCATTCGCTACACCGGAGACGACGGCAATCCGGCTACTACTCCGGATCCCGCCTGGCTCTCGTATCAGAACACGCCGCCGTATCCCGACTACACTTGCGGACTGACGACGGCTACGGGCGCCGCCACCGAGGTGCTGCGCCGTTACTTCGGCACCGACGATGTCGGCTACACGTTCACGACGCCCACGGGTATCACGAGAACGTTTACCAGCCTGTCGCAAGCAGCGGCGGATGCCGTCGATGCGCGCGTGTTCGGCGGTATGCACTTCCGCACGGGCTGCGTGCAGGGCGTGCGCCATGGCGAGAAGGTCGGGCGCTTCGTGTTCGAACACGAGCTGCGACCCGCGAACAGCGCGAACAAAGAATAGTCACACGTCTCGGGCGACGCGTGGGGTCAGGCGACCCCTCGCGTCGCCTCCCTTGTCCTTCGCCAGCGCGACGAGAGCGTCCCCTTTGAGCACCGGCTAGTCGCTCCTTTCGAGCCCATGTAGGAGATCGCTCAACGTTCCGACGCGCGCGTTCCCGTCGGCAACGGCTCCTCACGCTGCGGCAGCATCCAGAGCCTGATCACGAACCACGTGAACGCGACCGCGCCGATGCTGAAGATCGTGTCGCCGGGCACTCGCATCCATATGAGGAGCTCGACGACGGGCTGCTGCATGAACTCCGCCGAGCGTGCATACCAGTAGCCGTTTTCGATCGCCGCGAAAAGCTGCATCGTGCCGAGCGGCAAGAGCGTCATGACAGCCATCAGTGCCAAGCCGAGATTTAACGACCAGAATGACGCCTTCAGCAGCCGTTCGTTCCATAGGATGTGCGGTCTCAACCCACGCAGGCAGAACAGCACGAGCCCGATTCCGAGCATGCCGTACACGCCGAACAGCGCCGTATGCCCGTGGAGCGGCGTCAAATTCAAGCCTTGCATGTAGTACAGAGACAACGGCGGGTTGATCAAGAAACCGAAGAGACCCGCGCCGACGAGATTCCAGAACGCCACGGCAACGAAAAACAGGATCGGCCACCGATAGCGCGCCATCCAGGGCGTCGCGCGGCCGAGCTTGTACGTGTGATACGCCTCGAAGCCGATGTACGCGAGCGGCACGACCTCGAGCGCCGAGAAGCTCGCTCCGAGCGCGAGCACGGACGTCGGCGTGCCGGCGAAGTACAGATGATGCAGCGTGCCGAGCACGCCGCCGGCCATGAAGACGATCGTCGCGAACAGCACGGCCACCGTCGCGGCCTTCACGGGCAGCAGCCCGAGGCGCGTGAACAAGAAGGCGATGACGGCCGTTGCGAAGACCTCGAAGAATCCTTCGACCCACAGATGCACGAGCCACCAGCGCCAATACTCTACGATCGACAGGTGACTGAACTCGCCCCACATGAGCCCCGCGCCGTAGAACAGACCGATCGCGCACGTCGACAAGAACAGCAGCACGACGATCGACTTCGACTCGTCACGGCGCCGCATCGCCGGCCACAACGCGCGGCCGACGAGCACGAGCCACAGCATCAATCCGACGAACAGAAACACCTGCCAGAAGCGGCCGATGTCGGCGTACTCCCAACCCTGATGGCCGAACCAGAAGTTGCGCTCGAGCCCCAGTGTTTGCATGACGGCGAGCCACTGGCCCGCAAACGCGCCCGCGACAATGACGATCAGACAGCCCCAAAGAACGTTCACGCCGAGACGCTGGTATTTCGGCTCGTGCCCTGAAATCGCCGGACCGATGTAGAGGCCGGTGCCTAGCCATGCCGTCGCGATCCAGAGGACCGCGAGCTGCGTGTGCCACGTGCGCGTCAGCGAGTACGGAAGAACGTCCGAGAGCCGCATGCCGTAGAGCTCTTGGCCTTCGACTTGGTAATGCGCCGTGACAGTGCCGAGCAATATCTGCACGAGAAACAGCGCGAGCACGAGCCAGAAGTATTTCGCCGTCGCGCGCATCGACGGCGTGATGCGTACGACCGCGAGCGGATCGGACGCCGGCAGCTGGTGCGGCTCCTCGGTCCTGCCGTGCGTGACGGCGTGATGCCAGCCTAGCAGCGCAATGCCCGCGATGAGGAATAGGACGCTGAACGCCGACCACAGGAACGTGCTGGCCGGCGGGCGGTTACCGATCAGCGGCTCGCTCGGCCAGTTGTTCGTATAGGTGACGTTCGACTCGGGGCGGTTCGTCGCAGCGGCCCACGCCGTCCACCAGAAAAACGCTGTGAGGGCGCGCCGCTTCTCGGCGTCCGGCACGGTGTCGTTCTTCATCGCGTAGGCTTCGCGCAACGCGGCCGTTCCGGGATCGCTTCCGAACAGGCTCCGATAGTGCGCCGCGACAGTTTCGATGGCTGCGGCGCGATCGGCGTCGAGAGTTATCGTGTTGCTCGCAGCGTCGTAGGTGTTCGCGCGCATCCGCGTTTCGAGACGGCCGCGTAATGCCGCGCGCTGCTCGGCGGAGAGCACTTCGAAACGATCGGCCGAGGTCTCGTCCTGCGTCCATCGGTCGAGCACCGCGATCGCCTCGCGATGCAGCCAGTCGGCGCTCCAGTCCGGCGCGACGTAACCCCCATGACCCCAGATCGAGCCGAGCTGCATGCCGCCGATCGACTGCCAAACCTGGCGGCCACGCTCGATGTCGGCCCCCGTGAAGAGCGCCGCTCCGTCCTCCGCAAGGACCCGATCCGGCAAGGGCGGCGCTTTGCGATAAATTTCGCCGCCCACCAAGAGCAGCACGGAGAACGAAACCAGCAGAAGTGCCGTGAGCCCGATCCACAACTTGCGCATGCTGCTCATAAGCGCTCCTCGTCGGTGAGCCGTGGGCGCTCGATCGTACCCCCGCGCCTTGCGTCGTCGGCCAACCCTGGTCCTTTATACTCCGAGCGTTATTACGGCGCATTCGATACGGTCGTCAGTTACTCGCGGAAAGTACGTATGGCACTTCGGCGCTTCGACGGGCAATGACAGATGGCAATGTCCGAGCTTCAGGCGCTTCTCGATGCGGCCGTAGACGCCATCGTCCTGATCGATTCTCGCGGGTCCATGTCTCACGGGCCCAGGAAAAAACGATTCGCGAGCGCGTCACGCATCTCACGCCGCGAGAGCTCGAAGTGATGCAGCGGGTCGTCCGCGGTCAAGCGCGGCAAGACGGCGCGCGTCATCGAGGACCTCGGCTCGGCCGCGCGCTAGTCCGCGCCGCGCAGCGCGTCGGGGCACACGCCGTAGCGGCGCATGATCTCGAATACTTTGGCGTCTGCTATGACGGACGCGTCATATTCAATGGATAAGCTGTTGCGGACGGTCTCGAACGAGACCTCCTTGACGCCGCGCTCCGATAGCAGCTCTGACCGAACTAGGTTCCGATTGAGCCGCCCAAAGTCGCCGCGGAGGACCGCGTGAATGGTTTTCATGAAATTCCGCCCTGAATTTCCATACCGCCGCACTGTAGGAACGGCGGCACCCGGCGTCACTCAGTATTAGTACGTAGAGAACGCTGAAGGAGTGCGCAAACGAGCCGAGCTTGAGACACTTGGAGCTCACAAAACCGCTCAGTGAGAACAGTCTTTGCGCATCCTGGCTCTAAACAGCGGCAGCTCCTCGATAAAGTGCGCGTTGCTCGACCTTGATGCGCCGGCACGGCTCGAAGTGCGCGTCGAAGGAATCGGAGAAGCGGCGACGTTGGTGGCTGGCGGCGAGCGCAGGCCGCTCGGCAAGCTCGACTATCCACAGGCGACCGAGCTCCTGCTCCGCGAGGTGGCGAGCCGCACGACGGCGTCGATCGATGCAGCGGCGCATCGCATCGTCCACGGCGGTTCTTTCTCCGATCCCGCCGTCGTCGACAGCAACGTCGTGGCCGCGATCGAGCAAGCGACCGAGCTCGCACCGCTGCACAATCCGCCGGCTCTAGCGGTGTTGCGTGCCGCCCAACATGCTTTCCCCGCGATTCCGCACGTGGCGGTCTTCGACACTGCGTTTCATCACACACTGCCGGGGCGCGCCCGTGAATACGCGCTGCCACGCGAGCTGAGCCGCGCTCACTCGCTGTATCGCGCGGGTTTTCACGGCATCAGCCATGCGCACGTGCTGCGAGCGACGGCCAAATGCTTGCAAACGCCGCCGACGCAGCTTCGCATCGTCTCATGCCACCTCGGTAACGGCGCGAGCGTCGCCGCCATCGAATGGGGCCGCAGCGTCGAAACGAGCATGGGGATGACGCCGCTCGAAGGCTTGGTAATGGGGACGCGCTGCGGCGACCTGGACATCGGCATCGCGCTGAAGCTCCTGCACGCCGGTGGATTCGATGCTGCGAAGCTCGATAACTTGCTGAACGCCGAGTCGGGGTTACTCGGCTTGTGCGGGACTGTTGATTTTGCCGCGATAGAGCGACGCGCGGCGGATGGCGACGAGGACTGCCGCCGCGCGATCGCGATCTACGCCCATCGCGTGCGCAAGTACATCGGCGCCTACGCTGCCGTGATGGGTGGGCTCGACGCGATTGCATTTACGGGAGGCATCGGCGAGCGCAGCGCGCTCGCGCGGCATCGCGTCTGCCAAAATCTCGGCCTCTTCGGCGCGGTGCTCGACGAGGACCGGAATCGCGACGCGGTTTTGTCGCCGGAGCGCACGACGATCGACATCGCTGCGCCCGAATCACGCGTGCGCATCCTGGCGGTTCGCGCCGACGAGGAAGGCGAGCTTGCGCGGGAGGCGGCGGCGGTATTGGCGCGCAGGCCGGCCACGAGCGCCGCCGTGACCATTCCGGTCGCCGTCTCGGCGCGCCACGCGCATCTCTCGACTGCAACCCTCGAGCGGCTATTCGGCGCCGGCTACCGCTTGCGCAAGCGTGCCGATTTATCTCAGCCCGGCCAGTACTCAGCCGAGGAGACCGTTGCGCTGATCGGGCCGCGCGGGCGAGTCGAGCGGGTGCGGCTGATGGGGCCGCCGCGCACGGAAGATCAAATCGAGATTTCGCGCAGCGACGAGTTCGTGCTCGGCGTCGACGCTCCCGTCCGCTTGTCGGGCGACCTCGCCGGCACGCCGGGCATCACGCTCGAAGGGCCTCGGGGCCGAACGACGATCGAGCGCGGCGTGATCTGCGCTCGCCGCCACATTCACATGAGCCCCGCAGATGCTGGGCGGCTAGGCGTCCGCGAAGGCGACACCGTGCGAGTGCAGATCGACAGCGAAGGACGCGATCTCACGTTCGCAGACGTCCTCGTGCGGGTGGCCGAGAGCTTCCGGCTCGAGCTGCATCTCGATGCGGACGAGGCGAATGCGGCAGGCGTCAATGGAACGGTTCGGGCAACCCTCGTTGCGCGAACATGATGCCAAGAGGCCGCCGCGGTGCCGCGTGCTGCGCCGGTTAACCTCGTCTTCGCAGCGCACGCACGAGCAGCTTCTTGCTCTCGGACACGAGAACGACGGAGCTCCCTACGGCAACGCACCCGAGCCAATCGCGCGTGTTCAAAGCGACCGTCGAGAACGCCTGCTGCAGAAATGGGACGTGAACCACGGCGGCCTGCAAGAGCGCCGACAGCAACACGGCTCCCCACAACCATGGATTTGAGAACAGCCCGACGAATGCACTCCGCTCTTCGGAGCGGGCAGTGAACACCGTGAACAGGGAGAAGAACACGATCGTCGTGAACGCCATCGTCTGCGCGTAGCGGATATTGCCGGTTCCTTCGATGAGTCCTCCCGGCAAGCTCGCGTCGAGCACGAGTAGCGTTCCCGTCGCCATGGTAATGCCGACCAAGACGACGCTCGTCCACATGGCCCGTGTCACCACGCCCTCGCCGCGCGGGCGCGGGCGCTGCCGCATGACATCGGCATCGGCTGGATCGACTCCGAGCGCAAGCGCCGGCGGGCCGTCCGAAACCAGATTGACCCATAGGATTTGCGTCGCGAGCAAGGGCAGCGCAACGGCGTTGGCTTCAGGCGGCACGAGCCCTACGACGTCGGCGAGCACGACGCCGAAGAACATGGTCAGCACTTCGCCGACGTTCGACGACAGCAGGTAACGCAGGAACTTGCGGATGTTCGCGAAGATCGCGCGGCCTTCTTCGACGGCCGCCACGATGGACGCGAAGTTATCGTCCGCGAGCACGATGTCAGCCGCCTCTTTCGACACATCGGTGCCCGTGATGCCCATGGCTACGCCGATGTCTGCGGTGCGCAAGGCCGGCGCATCGTTGACGCCGTCGCCCGTCATAGCCACGATGCTGCCTCGCCGCTGCAGCGCCGTGACGATTCGCAGCTTGTGATCGGGGTTGACGCGTGCGTACACGGAGGTCGTCTCCGCTGCGACCTCGAGAGCGTCATCGGACATGTTTTCGATTTCTGCGCCGGTCAAAGTGCGGCCGTCGGTTGCCACCCCAAGCTCGGCGGCGATGACCGAGGCCGTGACGGGATGATCGCCCGTGATCATGAGCGGCCGGATGCCGGCCGCTTTCGCACGCCGAACGGCGTCGGCAGCCTCTGCGCGAGGCGGATCGATCATGCCGATCAAGCCGAGGAAGACCAGATCGTGCTCTAGCCCCTCGTCGACAGCTTCATGCTCGAACGTATCCTTCGGCAATAGCCGCAGCGCCACGCCAAGCGTGCGCAAGGCTTCCTTCGCGAGCGCTTCGTTCCCGGCGCGTATCGCGGTGCGGCGCTCCGGCGTCAGCGGCCGGCGCTCTTCGCCGACCTGCTCGTGCGTGCATAGGGCGAGCAGTATGTCCGGAGCGCCCTTCGTGAACGCGAGCAATATTTCCTCGCGTTTGGCATCGGTATGTACCGTGCTCATGAGCTTGCGCTCGGAAGAGAACGGCACTTCGCCGACGCGCTCGAAGCGTGCGTCGAGCACTTCCGCTTCCATTCCCGCCTTGCGCGCGGCAACGATCAGCGCAGCTTCCGTCGGATCGCCCTGTATCGTCCAGCGCCCGTCGCGTTCTTGAAGAACGGCGTTGTTGGCTCGGTCGGCCGCGGCTAGGGCGCGGTTGACCTCGCCGCGCAGCGCGCCATCGATATCGCCCCCGTCCGCCCGCCGCACGGCGCCGTCCGGCGCGTAGCCGACACCCTCGAAGTCGACGCGACCGCTCGCCGTGACGAGCGCCCGCACGGTCATCTCGTTCCTCGTCAGCGTGCCCGTCTTGTCCGATGCGATCACGCTCGCCGATCCGAGGGTCTCCACGGCTGCCAAGTGCCGCACGATCGCATTGCGGCGCGCCATTCGCTGCACGCCGAGCGCGAGCACTGCCGTGACGACGGCCGGTAGACCCTCGGGGACGGCTGCAACGGCCAGCGCGACGCCCAGAATCAGGACGTCGAACAATGCGGCGAGACCGCGGATGTCCTCGACGACGATGATAGTCACGATCATGGCGACCGCGATGGCGACTACGACGATGCCGAGCCGCTTGCCGACCTTGTCGAGCTCTTGCTGCAGCGGTGTTGTCTGCTCTGGCGCGTCTTCGAGCATCCCCGCTATGCGGCCGAGCTCCGTCCGCATGCCGGTAGCCGTGACAACGGCCTTGCCGCGGCCATAAGTCGCCGCGGTGCCGCTGAAGACCATATTGCGGCGGTCACCGACCAAGGTAGTGGCGGCCAGGGGAGCGGTGTCTTTCGCCACGGGCAAGCTCTCGCCCGTAAGGGCCGCTTCGGCCGCGTGCAACGCGGTCGATTGGAGCACGCGCGCGTCGGCGGGAATCGTGTCGCCTTCCTCGATCACGACAATGTCGCCGGGTACGACGTCGGCTGCGGGCACGTGGTCTCGCTCGCCGTCGCGGATGACTTTTGCGTGAGCGGCGGACATTTGCTTCAGTGCCGCCACGGCTTTCTGCGCGCGCGCTTCTTGCGCGTAGCTCATGACGGCGTTCAAGAGCACGACGGCGAAGATCGCGATCGCTTCATACGGCCAGGCTGCGTCGCGTTCGATGGCCCACAGTGCCGCCGATATCGCCGTGGCGACGAGCAGGAGGACGACGAGCACGTCTTGAAACTGCGCGAGAAACTTCCGCCAAGCCGGTGCGGGCGTCTCCGCCGTCAGCACGTTCGCGCCGAAGCGCTCGAGCCGCGCGCGGGCTTCGGCGCGGCTCAGGCCTCGCCGCGCGTCGGTACGGAGCGCGACCACCGCTTCTGCGGCGGAAAGGCTGTGCGGCGGGGATCGATCGAAAGGCTCCGGTCGCTCGATCATGGCAGCAAGTCTAAGGCACGTACTGTCCTTTTCAGGCGCGAAAATTGCTTGGCGTTGACGGTCCGGCGGCGAATAACGACGTTGAGCGAGCCAAGGAGAGACAGCAATGAATGCAGCTTCGTCACCCGATCACCGCTCGAGCTCAAAGCCGCTGTCAAGCGACGAGCTCCGTCGCATGGACGCGCTCTGGCGCGCGGCTAATTATCTCTCGGTCGGGCAGATCTATCTGCTCGACAACCCGCTGCTGCGAAGGCCGTTGACGCGCGCCGACGTCAAGCCGCGCCTGCTCGGCCACTGGGGAACGACGCCGGGGCTCAACTTCGTTTACACGCACCTGAATCGCATCATCACGAAAAACGATCTCGACATGATGTATGTGATCGGCCCAGGACACGGCGGGCCGGCGCTCGTCGCGCACGCATATCTCGAGGGGACGTACAGCGAGATCTATACGAATATCGGCCGCGATGACGAAGGGCTCAAGCGTCTTTTCAAGCAATTCAGCTTCCCGGGCGGCGTGCCGAGCCACGTCGCGCCGGAGACGCCGGGCTCGATCCACGAAGGTGGCGAGCTCGGTTACGCGCTCGCGCACGCGTACGGCGCCGCGTTCGACAATCCGGATCTGATCGTGGCGTGCATCGTCGGCGACGGCGAGGCAGAAACGGGGCCGCTCGCGGCCGGATGGCACGGCAACAAGTTCTTGAATCCCGTTCGCGACGGCTGCGTGCTGCCAATCCTGCACTTGAACGGCTATAAGATTGCGAGCCCGTGCTTTTTCGCACGAATACCGGAGGACGAGCTGCGGCAGTTCCTCGCAGGTTGCGGCTACGCCCCGTTGTTCGTGACCGGCGACGAGCCCGAAGCAATGCATCACGCGATGGCGGCTGCGCTCGACAGTGCGATACGCGACATTCGAGCCATTCAAGAAAAGGCGCGCACACGGGGTTTTCAGGGCCGTCCGGCCTGGCCGATGATCGTGCTGCGCACACCGAAGGGCTGGACGGGCCCCGCGGCCGTCGACGGCAAGAAGACCGAGGGTCATTGGCGCAGCCACCAGGTGCCAATGGGCGACCTGGAGAAGCCCGAGCACCTTGCGCTGCTCGAGCAGTGGCTGCGCAGCTACCGACCCGAGGAACTGTTCGATGAACGCGGTGCGCTCGTCGCCGAAATCGCGGCGCTCGCGCCGCGCGGCGGGCGCAGGATGAGCGCGAATCCGCACGCCAATGGCGGTCTGCTGCGCCGCGACCTACGCTTGCCCGACTTCCGGACGCATGCGGTCGAAGTGCGAACGCCGGGTGGGCTTAACGCGGAGTCGACGCGCGTTCAAGGCAAGTATCTGCGCGACGTCATGAAGCTCAATCTCGAGCAGCGCAACTTCCGCCTGTTCAGTCCCGACGAGAACAACTCCAACCGCTGGAACGACGTCCTCGAGGTCACGGACCGCTGCTGGGTGGCCGACGTCGAGGAATGGGACGACCACCTTTCACCGGACGGACGGCTCATGGAGGTGCTGTCCGAGCATCAATGCCAGGGGTGGCTCGAAGGGTATCTCCTGACGGGCCGGCACGGATTCTTCAGCTGCTATGAAGCGTTCATTCATATCGTCGACTCGATGTTCAACCAGCACGCGAAGTGGCTCAAGGTCTGCAACGATATTCCGTGGCGCCGGCCGATCTCCTCGCTGAACTATCTGCTGAGCTCCCACGTCTGGCGTCAGGATCACAATGGCTTCAGCCATCAGGATCCGGGGTTCATCGATCACGTCGTCAACAAGAAATCCGAGGTCATCCGCGTGTATCTGCCGCCGGATGCGAATACGCTTTTGGTGACGACACACGAGTGCCTCGGCAGCGTCAACACCGTCAACGTGATCGTTGCGGGAAAACAGCCGGCGCCGCAGTGGCTGACGATGGACGAGGCGGTCAAGCACTGCGCCGCGGGACTCGGCATCTGGAAGTGGGCAAGCAACGACGAAGGTCACGAGCCCGACGTCGTCATGGCGTGCTGCGGCGATGTGCCCACGCTCGAGACCCTCGCTGCCGTCGAGTTGCTGCGGCGGCATCTGCCGGAGCTCAAGGTACGCGTCGTCAACGTCGTCGATCTCATGAGGCTGCAGCCGCAGGAAGAGCATCCTCATGGCTTGTCGAGCCGAGAATTCGACGTGATTTTCACGAAGGACAAGCCGATTATTTTTGCGTTCCACGGCTATCCGTCGTTGATTCACCAGCTCACGTACCGGCGCACGAATCACCACAATTTGCACGTGCGCGGCTACAAAGAGGAGGGGACGACCACCACGCCCTTCGACATGGTCGTGCTCAACGATCTCGACCGCTACCACCTCGTGGAGGACGTCATCGACCGCGTGCCGAAGCTCGGAGCGCTCGCAGCGTACCTGAAGCAAACTCTCGACGAGAAGCTCGTCGAGCACAAGATCTACATCCGCGAGCACGGCGAAGACATGCCGGAAATCGCGGGCTGGAGGTGGGGAGGCGATGCGACAGCCCGTTCGCGGAACGATCGGCCGCTGACTCGCGATTCCCGCTAGCGAGATCTCCGACTTGGCACATGTCTTGCTGAAGTTCATGAAACTTCGAGGAGACGTTATGGACGGCGATGGAAGACGACTCGCGCAGCATCTCGTAGAAGCGGAGCGACACGTTTCCGAAGGGGAGCGTCTCGTCGAGCATCAACGCAGAACGGTTGAGAAACGCCGGCGCGACGGGCACCACGCAGAGCTCGCGATGCAGTTGCTGGAAGAGATGGAGGAATCGTTGCGGTTGCACATTCAGGACCGGGATCGGCTGCGGCGCGAGTGGGCTAGCAATCCGCGCCTTGGAGGGCTGCAGGGAGAAAGTGCGGCTCCTGCCGCAGAGCGGAGCTAGGACGCTCGAGCGCGAGCCCGCCTAAAGGTCAGCAGCGGGCATTCGGTGGTACCTCATGATTTGCGACATTGGGTTACCGGACGAGACCGGGGATTCCAATCGCACGCCGTGAAGCCCGCCATGCCGCAAGAGCTGCTCGACCTCGTCGCCCGGCTACTCGGCGCTCCCACGCGGGCGCCGAGTTGAGCCGCCGACTTCGCGCCCACGAGTGGCCTGTTTTTATTTGATAATCAATAGGTTGCCTATAAATGGCACGAGTCTTGCTTTAAATATGCCCTCAGGGTAGATGCATGGAGAGCAAGATGAGTCACCAGCACAAGTATGCCGCGCTCGCAGCCGCGATGGCGTTGGCGTGGGGCACTGCGAACGCGCAGAGCACCACATCGACCGAGCGCGCTGACGAATTTTCGCGTTCGTTGAGCTATGCGGACTACCTGAAAGGAAAGGATCTGCGCGCGAGCGAGCTCGTAGGGGCACGAGTCCGCAACGCCGAAGGCGACAGCCTCGGCGAGATCGAAGAGCTCGTGATCCCGTCGCGCGATCAGGACGACATGCTTGTCGTCATTTCCGTCGGCGGTCTCGCGGACATCGGTGACAAACTCGTTGCGTTGCCGTATGACGACCTGCGCGTCTCGGCGGACGGCGACACCTTCTACGTCGACCGAACCGAAGAGCAGCTGAAGGCGGCGCCGGTGTTCACGCACGAAGGCGAGCCCGAGGCACAAGCGCGAGCGCAGCGACAACCGGAGCGCAGCGCGCAGCCGGCGCCGGCGGCGCCGGGCCGAGCGGCAGATCCAGATCGGCCGCGCGCGACTACGCCGACGACCGCAACGGCCGCCAAGTCCGCTAACGTGGTGCTCGACGTGTTCGACTACCGCGCTTCGGATCTCGTCGGTGCGACAGTGCTCGACGACCGCGGCGAGAGCGTCGGCAAAATCGACGACATCGTCGTGTCTACCGAGGACGACAAGCTCCACGCGGTGCTCGCGATCGGTGGATTCGCGGGTTTCGGCGCGAAGCTGATCTCGATTCCGTTCGACGATTTGCAGATCACGTCCGATGGCGACAACCCGCAGGTGCGCATTGCGATGACCGGCGAGCAGCTCGAGCAGCTTGTCGCATCGCGGCCCGAGTTCCGCTACGAGCGGCAGTTGGCGCAAGCCCCCGCGAACGCTCCACGCGGTTGATCTAAATGTAGTGACTGAGCCGGGCGCGGTGCGAGCCGCGCCCGGCTCTTTTTTTTGTTTTGCGCGCCCGCGTCGTGATGGCGGAGTCGTTCCCGCGCAAGGTCTCTTCCAATTTGCGCGGCTCCGCGATCCGTTCGATGATGCGCGCGTGGCGCTCGTCGGCGCGAGCCGGCCCCTGAACAGTGAAGCGCTCGGAGAGTTCAAGATGGTCACCAAAGCGACCGTGATCCGAATTGCAGCGTCGCTCGTCGCGGCGGCCGGCTCGGCCATCGCGCTTGCGCAGGCAGCGCCCCCGCGTCCAACGTCGCCCGAGCTCGAGGCGCTGAATCCGCCCGTTCCGGCGGATCTCGTATTGTCCGAAGAGCGGCGCGTCCCGGCCGAGCAGAGGGCCGCGGCTTACGACGATCGCAACTGGTCCGCGCCGAAAACGTCTTGGGGCCATCCGAGCTTCGAGGGCACGTGGTCGACCGACGACATGCGCGGCATTCCTTTCGACCGCCCGGTAGCGCTCGGCATGGCAGAGTTCTTGGGCGAGCCGCAATTCGTCGAGCGCGCGAAGCGCCAGCAGGCCGGGAGCGACCACGCGGCAAACGTACAGACGTTTCATCGCGTCGCTTATGGCTCGCGCGTTTTCGGCTTTTCGTCGCTCGTCGTCGATCCCCCGAATGGCCGCACGCCCGCGTTGACGGAAGAAGGTCGCGCGCGAGCTGCCGCTGCTGCCGGCACCGGCTCGTTCGGTCCGGGTCCGTTCGACACGTTCGAGGACTTCTCGCTGTACGACCGCTGCATCGCGCGCGGCTTGAGCGCCGGTATGACGGCCGTGCTCTACGGCAACGGCATCGTGATCGCGCAAAGCCCGGACGCCGTCACGATCACGTACGAGATGGTGCACGAGACGCGCGTGATACCGCTCGACGGCCGGCCGCGTCTTCAGGACGGCATCACGCAGTACAACGGCAATTCGCGCGGTCATTGGGACGGCGACACGCTTGTCGTCGAGACGAGCGGCTTCACGGATAAGACGAGCGTCGGCTCCGGCGCGCCGAATAGCACGAGCCTCCGAACGACGGAGCGGATCCGGCGTGTCGATCCGCAAATGATCGAGTACCGGATCACGATCGCCGATCCCTCGACCTACACGGCGCCGTTCACGGTCCGCGCAATGTGGACCGTGCAGCCGGGCTACGAGGTCTACGAGTACTCCTGTCACGAGGGCAACTTCGCCGTCGGCGGCGGGTTGAGCGGCGAGCGCGCGTACGAGCGCGAGGTCGAAGAGGCTCGGGCAAAGGGTCTCCCACTTCCGCGTCGTGCATCGATGGCTGAGATCTACGGCGCGCCCGCGGAAGGCGCCGCGGTCTTCGACGTCAACCAGGGCGAATGACGCGAGCCGGGGCTCCAATGAAACCGCTGCTCGAGGATGCCGCACGCCGCGCCGCCGCGTATCTCGCGAGCTTGCCCGAGCGCCGCGTAGCTCCCGAGTCGGAAGCCGTGCGCCGCCTGTCCGCGCTCGACGTGCCCTTGCAAGAAGAATCGCGCGATCCGCAGCGCGTGCTCGCGGAGCTCGACGAGCTCGTGACGCCGGCGACGATGGCGATGGCGGGCCCGCGGTTCTTCGGGTTCGTGATCGGCGGGTCGCTGCCCGCGGCCCTTGCCGCGAACTGGCTGGCCGGCGCGTGGGACCAGAACGCCGGTATGTATTCCGTGACGCCGGGCGTGTCGCATCTGGAGCAGGTCGTGATCCGCTGGCTCAACGATTTGTTCGGCCTGCCCGTAGATACCACGGGTGCTTTCGTGACGGGCGCGACGATGGCGAACTTCACGGCGCTCGCGGCGGCGCGCCATGCCGTGCTCGAGCGCGTCGGCTGGAGCGTCGAGGCCGACGGCCTCTTCGGCGCGCCGCCGGTGACGGTCATCGTCGGCGACGAGGTCCACATCACGGTGCGGAAGGCGCTCGGCATGCTTGGCCTCGGCCGCAATCGAGTGGTCCGCGTGCCGGCGGACGCGCAAGGGCGCATGCGCGCCGCGGAGCTGCCGCAGATGAACGGTCCGACGATCGTCTGCGTGCAGGCCGGCAACGTGAACTCGGGTTCCTTCGATTCCATCGGGCAGGTATGCGAGCGTGCCCGCGATGCGGCCGCGTGGGTGCACGTCGACGGCGCGTTCGGCCTCTGGGCGAAAGCTTCTCCGCGTTATTCGCAGCTCGTGCAAGGGATGGAGCACGCCGATTCATGGAGCACGGACGCGCACAAGTGGCTCAACGTGCCTTACGACTGCGGAATTGCGCTCGTGCGCAATGCCGATGCGCTCGCCGCGGCGATGGCCATCCAGGCCGCGTACATACCGTCAGCCGACGCCCAGCGAAATCCGTTCGACTACACGCCGGAATTTTCGCGCCGTGCGCGCGGAGTCGAGGTGTGGGCCGCGCTGCGTTCGCTCGGGCGCCTCGGCCTCGCCGCAATGATCGAGCGCGATTGCGCCGCAGCGCAACGCTTCGCGGAACGCCTGCGAGCCGCGGGTTGCGAGATCCTGAACGACGTCGTCCTCAACCAGGTGCTCGTATCGTTCGGTGAGCCTCACGAAACGCAGCAAGTGATCGCGGCCGTGCAGGCCGAGGGCACATGCTGGGTGGGCGGCACCATCTGGCAGGGCCGCACGGCGATGCGCATCAGCGTTTGCTCGTGGGCCACGACCGAAGCCGACGTCGACGCAAGCATCGCCGCGATGCTGCGCGCAAAGAAGAAACTGCATCGCGCCGACGCGTCACAATCGGATTATTGACGGCGCGGAAACCGCGAGATCGAGCTTCGGCATCTCGATCGGCATCGCAGGCGGAGTTCGGACTGGCGCACCGGCAGTGCGCTTCGCAGTCACGACGAATTCAGCGATGGCCGGCGCCGCGTCGAGCGGCTGCACGGCCGGGCGCTTTGCGGTGACCACGATCACTTCGATGCCCGCGGGCAGCTGCGCACGTGCCGCGACGTTCGTCCCGGCCGCGGAAGCGGACGTGACCATGCCGAGCGATAACAGTGTGCCAAGCGCCAACCCAACTAACGTTTTCACGACTCTCTCCAATCATTCTGCGTACGCCGTTAAATACGTGCGAGAGGGTCGTTTGGTTACAGCGTTCTGGCGTGAAGAAAGCCGAAGAGCGGCGTAGGCCGCTCGAGGCGTGCGCTGCAGAGAGGGCAAAGGCGTCGGGCTGCTCGATCAGCGCGGCGGGACGAGGTTGCTCCAGGTCTCCGTGAGCACATCCTCGCCGTTCTGAAGATACGCGCGCAGCTCGACAGGCTTCGTCGCGTCGAGTTGCTTGACGAGCACCATCATGCGCCACGCGCCCGTGGCCTCGACGTGGTACGCGTTCGTCTCGATGATTTCGCCGTTCGTGGGCGCCGAGACGACGGCCCTGACGGGCGCGCTCGGCGGTAGTGCCGCGAGCGAGGAGCCCATGAAGTCGACCATGAACTGGTGCTCGTCGTCGGCGAGCTCGCGATAGCCACGGCCGACTCGTGACTGTGTGACCCACGCTCCCGGCGGCTGCTTCGCGACGCGCGCGCCCTGCCAGTGCAGGCGATACGCAAACTCCAGCGGCTCGCCGGGCCTCGGTAACGTATCGGGCACCCAGTACGCGACGACGTTGTCGTTGGTCTCGTTCGGCGTGTGCAGCTGCACGAGCTCGACTCGGCCGGGCCCCCACGAGCCGAGCGGCTCGACCCACGCGCTGGGCCGCAAGTCGTAACGCGCCTCGGGGTCCTCGTAGCTCGTGAAGCTGCGGTCGCGCTGCATCAGGCCGAACCCTTTGAGCTCCTGCATCGAGAACGACGTAGCCAGCGTTTCGTTCGGATTGACCAACGGCCGCCAGAGCCACTCGCCGTCACCGGTCGCGACCATCAGGCCGTCGGAGTCGTGAACCTCGGGCCTGAAGTCGACGCGATGCGGCTGGTTTTCGCCGAACTGGTACATGCTCGTCAGCGGCGCGACGCCGAGCGTGGCGACGGGCTCGCGCAAGTACAGTCGCGCGCGCACCTCGATGACCGTCTCGTCGCCCGGCGTCACGTCGAGCTGATAGGCGCCGTTGACGCGCTCCGACTCGAGCAGCGCGAGCATGCGCAGCGTGCGCGCGCCCGAGTCGGGCTTGACGATCCAGAACTCGGGGAAGTAGGGGAACTGCTCGCCCTGGCCGCCGACGGTGTCGACGGCCAAGCCGCGTGCCGACAAGCCGTAGCGCGTTCCGGCCGCGAGCGCCCGGAAGTAGCTTGCGCCAAGGAACACGATGAGCTCGTCTTTGTACTCGGGTCCGTTCAGGTGGTAATGCACGCGAAGGCCGGCGTAGTCGAGCTCGCCCCATTTTTCCGGGGAGAGCGTGTTCTTGCCGAAGTCGAAGTCGGCGCTGTCGTAGGCAAGGTGCCGCGCCTTGCCGTCGACGACCTCGTTCATCCGCACGCGCGGGTTCGATTGGGCGCGATGGAAGAACATCAGGTCGAACGGCAGGCCTTCGGCGCGCCAGATCGCGCGATCGGGCCGGAAACGGATGTCGCGGTAGCGATCGTAGCCGAGCGCCGCAAGCTCGGCGGGCTGAGCGCGATCGGGCGGCTCGTACGCGGCGCGCGCCTTGCGGCGCGCGAGAGCGGCGACGTCGTCGAAGTCGAATGCGGACGCGCGGTTCGCGTCGAAAATGACCGCGAGCATCGCGCCAGCGACGAACACGCGCGCCGCGCGTCGTGGGGAAAATATCGAAACCATGAGTTGAAAACCTGCCTGAACCGCCGTCGATGCAACATAGCTGGTCGGCCCCATCACGGCTAGAGCCGAGCGCGGATCACGCTCGGCGACAAACGAGCATCGTGTTCGTGTCGCAGCGCACCAATTTTTGTAATCCGGTTCCACGGGGCCGCGCGTCGCAGGGCATGACTCCCGTCCGCCGGCCACCGCGGCCGGGCGCGCGATCCGTGGCACGGTTTCTGCACGCGATCTTGGTCACGGAGCCACAACCAAGGTCGATACCATGAATAAAGCGGACCTATTTTCGAGACCCGACGCACGCGCCCGTCGCCGTATGCCCGAGGACTCCGCGCTGGACTACCGGGGTGTCGAGCTGGCTCCAATTACGCTCGAGAGCCTAGTGACGTGGGACGTGTCCGGTCAGGCCCAGTGCGAGAAAAACCGCCTGAACTCTGTATGGCGCAGCCGCCGCCCCGGCGCAATTCACGGCAGTTACTGACGCGCCGTCGAAGCGCTAGGCTCAGTGGCCTCGACGGGCGCCGGACTGCCGGGAATGTCGATGAAGCTCCCTTCATGCCAGCGGATTCGCACCGGAGCGCCGGCGTCCTCGATCGATTCTTCGCTGACGTCGCTGCCGCCGCCGTAATTGACCTGCTCGTCGGCGCGCTTGTTGACGCCGAGCGCCATCACCAACCGGCTACCCGCGGCTAGGCGGCGGCCGATCATTTGGTCGCTCTGAAACGGTAGCTGTTGCCTCACGCCATTCAGGAGCAACGCGCGGCGGACCCGGTCGCGAGCGTAGCTTGCGCGGAACGCGTAGGCCGGCTCGAACAGCTTCACGTACTCGCCGGCCGCATTGAGCTCGTACAGCATCACGATCAAATCCACGTCGTACTTGTTGATCGTGAAGTCGAGCTCGCCGCGGAGCCGGCCCGCGACGTCGATCGGCTTGTCGAAGGCCTCCGTCACGAACACCGTGCCGTCGTCCGGCGGTATCGCTCCGAGAACGAGCTCCGGCATCGGGGGCCGCCGTCCGGCGTCGGTGCGATCGCGCAAGTCGCTCGTCTCGGTCAGCGACATCGGTTCCGCGGGTTGCTGCGAGACGAGCCGGTGCGGCGCGCCACTTGGCGAGGAGGACAGATAGAAGCGCAGCGCGTCGCTTTCGAGCGCAGCGAGCGACGGCTCGTGGCGCCACTCGTTCGCGCCGGCGAGCTCGAAGTTGACGTTTGCGCGCACCAGAGCGGGCCGCTCCGCTCCCGCGAGCGCATGATCGAACCATTCGTAGCGCGCGCGGTTCGCGTCGATGCGTGCCACTGCGTCGAGGGGCAGCTCCCGCAGCGACGACGACGCGCCCTGCTCGAGGCTACGCGAATCGAATGGGCCGATCAGCAGTGCGTGATCGGCCTCGCTCTCGTGCCGATGGTGCTCCGTGAAGTAGTACAACGCGGCGGTTTGGCCCGTCGAGTAATAACCCGTGACCGTGAGCGCCGGTATGTCGATGTCTCCGAACTCGGCGCCGAACGGCAGCCACTTCTGCCAGAACCGGTCGTAGCTCGGGTGATTCAACCAGCTCCGAAAAATCGCGCGCGCCCGGCCCGGTAACGCCGGAAAGTCTCGATAGGAGCGGCCCTCTCGGTACCAGCCCTCGTCGATCTCGCGCCAGCGAGCATCGTCGTTCGCCGCTGTGTCGCCGGGCGCAGCCAAAAGGCCATAGACCCACCGGTACGCGGAGTTCGAGAAAATCCTGTAGCGGCTCGGCACGTCGATGCCGGGCGCCATCGGATCGGACGTCGCGATTGCCTTCAGCGCGGGCGGCAGCCGCTTCGCGGCCGCCCATGCGACGAACCCTCCGTAGCGGAAACCCTGCATGCCGACGCGGCCGTCGCTCCAGGGCTGGTTTGCAATCCACTCGATGACGGAGCGCGCGTCGTCGCCTTCCGACTCGAACGGCGCGCGCGGACGAAAAGCCGCGTCGCCGGCGATGCGCGCAAGCGCGAGGACACTGGCATAGCCGTGGGCCGCGGCCTCTTTCGCATCGCGGCTCGATCGATCGAGCGTGAACTCGAGCAGCGTCGGCAGGTCTGCGTCGGCGGCCGCGCTGCGCGGGCGGACCACCGTCGCCGCGATCGTCGCGTCCTGCCCAACGGGAATCGCGATCTCTTCGACTAGGTAACGGCGCTCGGCGTCTTCGGCAAGGAGCGGTCGTACTAGACCGTCGAAACTGCGATAAGCCTCGAACGCGAACCACGCCCGGATGAGCTCGAGCGCTTCCTCGAGCGCGATGGACCTCGTCCCGCGCCGCTCGTCGAGCGCGCGCTGGACGGGTTCCCGTAGCTGCTCGGTCGGTGTGACGAACCAATCGCCGAGCTCATAGGCGTCGAGATCGTCGATGCGATCCAACGTCTCACGGAATACTTGGGTATACGCGCTCGTGAACGAGATGCTCTCCGTCACTTCCACGTTTCGCGCCCGCACGTAGATGTCGTAGACGACGGCGCGGCCGGCCGGCAAGGCGCCCTGCTCGCTTTGCAACCGCTCCTGCAACCGAAGACGAGTGGCATACGCCGAAGCCGGATCGCCGATCGCCATCTGTAGCGCCGAGAGGTTCGAGAGGTAGCGATCGGGATCGTCCTCCTGATAGACGGGCAGCACGCGCTCCGCGAGATCGCGCAAGATCTCCGGCAGCGCGGAGTCGCTGACATCGCCGGGAGGCTCGAATCCGAAATCCTGCGCTTCCGCGCACGGCAGGCGCGCGGCCATCGCTATTGCAAAGAGCAGGAGCGGAACGAAGGTGACGAAGGGTTTCATCGCCTTCGACGCAGGACGCGTTCGGTTGCCCATTCCCCTTTGTCGCCCGCTGCGCTTCCAACTCTCGTCAGATGCAGCACCCTCGAGAACAGCGGCAGGTGCGCCTGCGTGCTGCGCCCGATGTGAATGATCGTCGTCCGCGTGAGGTCGCGCGTGAACAAATCGATGACGCGCTCGAGCGTCTCGTCCTCCATCGCAGAAAACGTGTCGTCGAACACGACCCAGGCCGGCGCGTGCAACATCACGCGTGCGAGCGCCAGCGCCATCTGCTCGTCCTCGCGAAGCTCCCGATCCCAACGCTCGTTCGCATCGAGGCGCTTCACGTACCGGCCGAGGCCGGTGCTCTCGAGCGCCTGCACGTAAGCCCTGTCTGCAAAGCGGTCCGTGAGCGCAGGATAGGCGAGCACCTCGCGCAGCGTGCCGCGGGGCAAGTACGGCGTGCCGCGGGGCACGTACATCACCGATTCGCCGCGCGGCCGGACGATGCGGCCGCTGCCCCACGGCCAGAGCCCGGACAGTGCCCGAAACAGCGGCGTTTTGCCTTCGCCCGGCGCGCCGCAGATCAGCACGTGCTGGCCGGCCTGTATGACGACGTGTTGCTCCCGGAATCCCTCGCGTCCCACGGGCGAATCGACCTGCAGCTCTTCGAACATCATCGCGCCGGGTGCGCCGTCCGCGTACTCGATGCGGCTCCCTGCACCGTCGTGCGATTCAGTGGCGAGCAGCGCCGCCCTGAAGTTCGCGACGCGCAGCAGCGTGGCGCGCCAATCTGCGATCGCGCCGAAGTTGTCGACGAACCAGCGAAGCGACCCCTGCGCTTGAGTGAACGCGGCGGCCGCCAGCATCATGCCGCCGAACGAGGTCTTGCCGCTGAAATACAGCGGCGCAGAGATCAGGATCGGAGCCATACCGGTGATCCAGCCGAATCCCGCTGTCACCCAGGTGAGATTCGTGAGGCCGCGTACGAGCCGACGCATGGCAAGCACGACGTGGCCGATGTGCATTTCGACCCGGCGGCGCTCGTCGGCTTCGCCGGCGGCGAGGGCAATGCCGTCGACGTGCTCGCTGATGCGCACGAGCGCGAACCGCAGGTCCGCCTCGCGCGCGTATCGGTCGGCGTTGCGCCGGATCAGGCTCCGGCCTACGAAATAGGAGAGCAGCGAACCAACGACGGCATACGAGATCGCGGCCCAAAGCATGAACCCGGGCACGGCGTAGTCGGTGCCACCGACGCGAAACGTGAAATCGTCTGAAATCGTCCAGAGCACGCCCGAGAAGCTCACCAATAACACGCTCGCCCGGAACAGTCCGATCGAGAGATCAGCCGAAATGCCGCACAGCTTTTCAGCATCCTCGCTGATCCGCTGATCGGGGTTCACGCCAAGTTGATTGCCGCTCGTGGCCAGCCAGAACGCCCGGCGGGGAGCCATCCAGAGCTTCAACAAATCGCGCGTCAAACCTTCGCGAAGGCGAAACTTGAAGGTCTCCGTGATCCAGCGCTGCGAGACGTCGAGAACGAGCAGGCACGAGACGATCGCGAAGTACACGCCGAGCTGGTAGAAAAACTCATTCAGGTCTCGGCGCGTGAGCGCGTCATAGAACGGCTGATTCCAGTCGTTGAGGATGACTTGCCCGTAGCTCGTCACGAGAATCGCAATCACCAACGCAGTTGCGAGCACGATGACGCGTTTGCCCGCAGGCGACGCGAGGATGGCGCGCAAGATCATGCGGGCCTGACTCGTGACTCCGGCTCGCGCGGCCTCGGCCGGATCCGGCGCGTTGCTCGTGTCGGAGGCTTCCGTCATGGCGGGAGCACGGCTCGGCGCGCCGTTACGCACGAGATGAATGCCGCATAACTCCACGCGAGGTGCTTCGCCGACGTTTGCTCGCCAGTGCGTTGATCGAACTGCTCGGACAGATCGCCGCTCGCCGGCGTGAAGGCGCGGACGGTTTCGAGAAACGCGTCGCCGCGCGCGACCCGATCTCGCGCGCGGCTCGCGGAGCGCGTCGGCCGCGGCGGCCAAATAGCAGAATTCCGCAGCGCCGAGCGTCGAGAAATAGTACGCACCACCCGAAAAGTAGACGTCGCCTTCGTACCGCCCGAGCGCGGGAGCGCGGCCGCGCGGCAGGTTGCGATTGATCGCATAGAGCCGGTCGAACAGCTGCTCGAGCTTCTCGAGCGTGGCGTGCACGCGAGGATCGCGTACGGAGTGAAGGTCGTCGCCGTCACCGGCATGAACGGCGGCGAGGATGACGGCGATGTCGAGCATCTTCGCCGATGCGACGCCGGGCGGCATGATGCGTGACCGGTAGTACGCCTCGTGCGGCAGCCAATAAGTATTCGAGCGTCTCGTGAATCGTCTGCGCTTCGGCGCGTAGCGCGCCGGCCTCGGGCGGCATTTCCGGCGGCTTCGAGCCACTGCGCGCCTTCCCGAAAGCGCGGCCGCCGCGACGCGCAACGTGAAGTAGTGGTGGCCGAGCTCCTCCTCCCAGATGTCGAGCGACGGCTCGCGCCAGCGGCTGGCCGTCAATGCGAGGTCGGTGCGCAGGAGCCGCTCGGCATCCGCGAGTGTTTCTGCAGACACGCGCGTCGCGTCGGCGGCTCGACTCTGCAACGCGCGCAGCCACCGGAGCACGGCCAGCGCCTGAGCGGCGGGCCGTCGTGCTGCGGGCGCGTCCAACGGGAGATATCGAGCGTGCCGTCGGGATTCACGCGCGTGTCCGCGTAGACAGCGTCGCCCGACACCATCAATAGATCGTCACCGCGCAGGTACTGCACGAACTCCGGCAGCACCTTCAATCGCCAGTGCGGCGACTCGGCAAGCGCGCGGCCGTCGAGCGCCTGCAGCGACAGGCTGAAGCGCACGAAATCGGCGAAGCACGTGACCGCCTCGACACCGAGGTGGCTCGATTCGTAAAGCAGGCGCACGGCGTCGATCACGATTGCCGAGTCGCGAAACCAGTGAAAGAAGTAGTCGGGATCGGGATCCCAGGCTGCCAGCACCGGCGAGGCGACGATCGAGCCCGCGGCCGGCCTCACGGTCTGCGCGAACCCCGCACGCTCTTTCACGATGTCGCGGGCGGAGACGCTCCTCAGCATGGCGGTCGCGGCGTGCCGGTACTCGCGACCGAGCCATTGCTCGAGGGTATCCGTCACCGCTCGGCTTTTCTCAAATGAGGGCTCGAGAAACCGAGCCGGTGTAATCCGGCACCCACTTCCGGCACTGCCATGAAGAGCTTCCACAAGAGACCCGTCCGATGGTTCTCGATCATCACGATCATCGGCCCCTGGTCGATGGCGAGGAAAGTGTCTGCGTACCACTTTTGGCTCTCGCAGAACGCATCGACGAAGCCGAATTCTCGCCACAGGCGCTTGCCGTGGTTCTTCAAGAAGTGCCGTAGCACGGCCATGGCCTCGGCAGGCGCATACGGAACGCTCGCGATTGCGGCCGTCGGGCTGATCGTGCCGTTGTCGTTGTCAGGCGCATGCGCGGAGTACCCCCCCGGATCGTCACTGGCCGTTAGCCCCCAGCACGCCTCGCCGTAACCCACGAATTTGCCCGGATTCGCTACGCAGTGGGCGCGGTTGATTTGCACGTGATGCACATTTTGTGCCCAATAGTCGGCGTATCGGTCCCTTAGCCCTCGCGGATCCAGGCCACAGAACGAGTAGTGGGTGAAAAACAGTGGACCGCCGTACGCCATGCCCAAGGGCAGGTCGATCCCATACCAGGACTTGCGATTGCGAAACCCGGATCCGGCCGCAAAGCCGCGGTGGTAGACCTTGGGCTCGATGGAATAACGTGGCGACGCGGCCGCGAGCACGTAGGTGATGAGGCACTCGTTCCAGCCGCGAATCAAATGGTCCATGGCCCAGCCGTTGTACGGGCTCCAATGCCAGTACAGGACATCGCGCCCGCCTTGCGTGAACCAGCTCCACTCGATTTCGTCCCAGAGTGTCGAGATCCGCGCTCGCGTGGCCGCTTCTTCGGGAGTCTGTCGATCGAAATACTGGCGTGCAGTGAGCAAGCCCATCATCAGCAGCGAGGTCTCTACCAGGTCCGCGCCATCATCCTTGCGCCCGAAGGCGACGGCTTCGCCGGTGCGGCCGTTCATGAAGTGCGGGAACGCACCGTGGTAGCAGCGCGCGCGTGTCAACAAGTCGAGCATGCGGCCGATGCGCTCGAGCGCCGCAGCGCGGGTGACCCAGCGGCGTTCCGCGCCGACGATCAGCGCCATGACCCCGAAGCCCGAGCCGCCGATCGTGATCGGATCCGTGTCGTTCGACCGCTTTCCCGCAGTGCGCCGATCGAAGGCGAGCCCGCTGGCGGGATGCGCGCCCTCCCAAAAATAGCGGAACGTCCGCCGCTGCACGATCTCGAGCAGCGCCTCGTCCGGCAATGCGGCGAGCTTCGAGAGATCTCTCGTTGCCGCCGTGCGCGACGCCCGGGCGGCCGACGGCACGCTTCGTGGACGCCTACGAGCGCCGGCGACTTTGGCTGGAGGGGACACCTTTGACTTCGGCACGTGACGTTATCAGCCTCGGCGCTTTTGCAGCGGAGAGATCATGATTGGCTCGATGAACGGAATTGACAAGCTGATCGGCCGTATGACCCTGGCGGAAAAGCTGGGCCAGCTCACGATGACCTCCGCCTCGTACGCGGTTACGGGGCCCGTCATCACGGGTGACTCCACGGATTCCATCCGCGACGGCACTCTCGGGAATCTGCTGAACCTCGTCGGCGCAAAGGCCGTCCACGACATGCAGCGTATCGCCGTCGAGGAATCGCGGCTCGGCATCCCGCTCTTGCTTGGATTCGACGTTATCCACGGGCACCGCACGATCTTTCCCGTGCCGCTCGCCGAGGCCGCGACGTTCGAGCCGCGCGTCTGGGAGCTCACGGCGCGCGAAGCCGCGCGCGAGACGGCGGCTGACGGCCTCGCGATGACGTTCGCGCCGATGCTCGATGTCTCGCGCGATTTACGTTGGGGCCGGACCGTCGAAGGGCCGGGCGAGGACCCGTGGCTTGCAGTGCAAATAGCGCGCGCCAAGGTTCGCGGCTTTCAGGGCGCCGATCTTGCGCATCCAGAGTCCGTGGCCGCGACGGCCAAGCACTTTTGCGCGTACGGCCCTGTGGCGGGCGGACGCGACTACGCTTCGGTCGACATCTCCGAGCGCACGCTGCGCGAAGTGCATCTGCCGGCATTCGCCGCGGCCGTCGACGCCGGCGCGGTAGCCATCATGCCGGCATTTACCGAGCTCGCGGGCATCCCGATGACGATGCACAAGGCGCTGTTGCGTGACTACTTGCGGGGCGAGCTCGGTTTCGACGGCGTCATCGTCAGCGACTACAACGCGATTCGCGAGCTGATCTATCACGGCGTCGCGGCCGACATCGTCGAGGCAGCGGTGCTCTCGCTGAAGGCCGGTGTCGACATCGACATGATGGCGGAGGCGTATCGCAAGGGTTTGCCTGTGGCGCTCGAGCGCGGGCTCGTGACGATCGAAGAGATCGACGAGTGCGTGCTGCGCGTGCTGCGGCTCAAGGAACGTCTCGGGCTGTTCGACGATCCTTATCGGCGCGGAGCGAAGGCCGAAGCGGCCGAAGCGATTGCCGCGCGCCGCCGCCTCGCGCGCGACGTCGCCGCGAGGTCGCTCGTGCTCGCGAAGAACTCGGCCAACACGTTGCCGCTTCGCGAAGACGCTCGCAGCGTCCGCGTGATCGGGCCGCTCGCCGAGGCATGGCGCGAGATGCGCGGCGCGTGGGCGGCCGCTGGCTACGAGGAGCCGAGCGTGACCGTGCTGGCGGGGCTCCGTGAAGCGCTGCCGAACGCGACGGTCGCGCACGCCGAAGGCGTGTCAATCGCAGGCGACGACACTTCGGGCATCGCTGCCGCCGTCGAGCTCGTCGCGAGCGGCGCCGACGTTGTCGTGCTCTGCCTCGGCGAAGCGGCCGAGATGAGCGGCGAAGCCGCGTCGCGTGCGCACCCCGAGTTGCCGGGCGCGCAGCGCGCGCTCGCCGAAGCCGTTCTCGAGCGCGCCGGCACGCGCCGAATTCCGGTCGTGGTCGTGCTCTTTTGCGGCCGGCCGCTCATCGTGCCGTGGCTCATCGAGCGGGCCGATGCGCTGCTGATAGCGTGGTTCCCGGGCACGGAAGCCGGAAACGCGGTTGCCGATGTGCTGACGGGCCGCGTGTCGCCGTCCGGGCGAACGCCGATCACCTGGCCGCGCGCGCTAGGGCAAATTCCTCTGTTCTACAGCCAGAGAAACTCCGGCCGGCCCGAGAACCCGCAGGACCACTTCACGAGCAAGTATCTCGACTCGCCGAGCTCTCCGCTGATTCCTTTCGGCTTCGGCTTGAGCTACGGCCGTTTCACTTACGCGAATCTGACCGTGCGCCCGGACAACGCGACGGCCGAGGACCCGATCGAGGTGACGGTCGACGTCACGAACGAAGGCGCTCGCGCGGCCGAGGAGACCGTATTCCTGTTCATTCGCGATCGCGTCGCGAGCGTTGCCCGTCCGATGCTCGAGCTCAAAGGCGTGGCGAAGATCAGTCTCGAGCCCGGCGAGACCGGCACGGCGCGGTTGCAGCTGCCTGTCGCGGAGCTCAGGTTCTTGAATATCGACTTCGAGCCGGTGCTCGAGCCGGGGGAGATCGAGATCCGCGTTGGGCCGTGCGCCGACGCCGCGCAGCTCCTATCGGCGCAGCTGACATTGCGGGCGTAAACCGGCGCCATTGAATCAACGGCTTGCATGCTCCGCCGGTCTGGCATCGGAACGTCCTGGCGGAGAGCGCGTCGCATTGTGTAATGCGTCGACGGCCTGCATCGTATTAGCATCGACGGGGCTCGTTCGGAGTAGGCGATGCACGATTTTCCCTGGATGTGGATCCTGTTCGGAATGTTCTTCTGGGTGTTCCTGACTCGGCCCGGAAGGTTTCGGCTGTGTCAGGGACGTTCGTCCACCGGCGAAGTGAGTGAGCCGATCGACGGGCAGCGGCGGCGCAGGCGTGGCGCAGGCCTCGAGGGTGCGCTCGCGGAGCGCGACGCATTGATCGCGAAGCTCGAGGAACGCGTGCGCGTGCTCGAGCGCATCGCAACCGACGACTCTGCTCGGCTGCGCGCGGAGATCGATAGTCTTCGCGATCCTCCGGCGGGACGTTCCTAGACCACGTCCTTCCGATACTCGGACCCGAACGTGTCCTGCCCGGGTGCGACGTACGGCTGGTCGAGAATCCGCCGCAGCTCGGCGGAGTATTCGACGTCGGGCGCGTCGGCGGGCGACGGGTACGGCGATGCCCACGCCGAATGTCCCGGTGCGAACTTGTAGAGCAGGTTGCGCCGCTCGTGTCTTGCGCGCCATGGCCATGTGCCGTGCGTGCAAGCCTCGCTGAAAACAATCGCGTCGCCGGCTGCCACGGGCACGCGCAAAACCCAGGGCCCGGTTTTCTCGAACGAGATGAACTGCCGCGGCACAGCGAAGTTGGCTTTGTGGCTCCCGGGCACGACCGCAAAACCGCCGTCGTCGAGACCCGCGTCGCTGAGCGCGTAGGACACGACCACGAGGCCGTTCAGCATCTCGCCATCGCGGTAGCGGTATTCCTGGGCCGCGTCCCACGGCACGTTGCCGCCGTGTAGGCCGAGCTGCTTCGCGCCGGGACGCATCAGCAGCGCGTGCCCGTGATCGTAACGGAACTTCGGACCGGCGAGCGACTTGAGATACGGCAGCATCCTCGGGTGCGCAAGCAGCCGCCGGAACGGCTCATCCCACGTATGCAAAGCGCCGACGGTCATGAAGTTCGGATCGTTGACCCATGCCGACTCCTGCCCGGACTCGGCCTTGCGCCACAGCTCGTACGAGTCGATGAGCGCGTTGAGCTCGCCGACCTCGTCACGCGTCAAGACTTGCTTCACGACGAGGAAGCCCATGAGATCGAAGAGGTATTTTTCTTCAGCGTCCATCTAGAGAATCTCCCGTCCGACGTCGTTGTAGACACCTGCGGTCGCGAGACGCACGGGCTCGCCGATGCCGTCGAGCTCGCGGGCGATCGCGGCGAGTGAGCCATACGAGGGAAGCGTCCAGACCGCGACCCCGCCGGGATCGGGAGCGAGCTTGCCGATCCGGACACCGCACAGCGCGAGCGTCAAGTCCGCGTGCGCCGCGGCGCGCTTGACATACAGCTCGCGGATCTCGTCGTTCGAGCCCACGGGCTCGAAGAATTCCGCATAGTAGATACCGTTTTGCTGGCGAACGGGGTCGAGCAGCGCCTCGTAGCATCCGGCCCGTGCGATCCAAGCGACCTCACGGAACGGCTTCTCGACGTCGTCGGCCTCGCCGGAACGAAAGACCTTGTCCCACTCGTCGATGCGTCCGAGCCCCGCGGTCGGTGTGTGCCAGATCGTCAGATACTCGGGGTCGGGTCCGAGCCGCCACGTGCGTCCGATACCGAGGATCATCCGGTCCTCGGACCACGAATCCTCCCAGCCGCTCTGTCCCGCGAGCACCGCGCGATGGAATCGTTGCAGCTGGCTCTCGAACGACTCGACAGCGAGCGTGCCTCGATCGCTTTCGCGAAGGCCCGGTTGCGGACGGCGGCTGGTGAACTCGATGTAAATCATTGGCAGCTCACAGGACGACCTCACTGCGCATAACAAGTTCCGGGCCGAGATCGCGGCCGAACAGCACTGATTCGCGCCTGCGATCCCGTGGCGCCAGCTCGGATTCGTGCGTCATGATGCCATCACGGTTCAACAGGGCGCACAACATGGGGATGCTCGAGGGCACCGCTGACGCCGACCGGATGTGGATGGAGCCGGCGCTCGCTTGCGCCCGCGAGGCCGAGGCAGCCGGCGAAGTGCCTGTCGGCGCAGTGCTCGCCGACGCCAAAGGCGCCGTGATTGCTCGTGCGGCCAACGCACCGATCGCGCGCAAGGATCCGACCGCGCACGCCGAGATGCTCGTTCTGCGCGCCGCCGGGCGAGCGCTCGGCAACTATCGTTTACCGGGCTGCGTGCTCTACGTGACGCTCGAGCCCTGCGCGATGTGCGTCGGCGCACTCGTGCACGCGAGAATTGCGCGCATCGTCTACGGCGCGGCGGATCCAAAGACGGGCGCATGCGGCTCGGCGTTCGATCTTGCCGCTAACGCGAAAATGAACCACCAAATCGAGGTCACGGGCGGCGTGCTGGGCGACGAATGCGGTGCGCTGTTGAAGCGGTTCTTCGCGGCGCGGCGCGCGCGCGACGTGCTCTAGCCGGCTGGCTCGGCCCGGCCCGGCGGGGCGAACTCTTGCGACGTCAGCGTCTCGTGACTGTCGAGCCACATTAGGATCTCATAGTACCGGCGCACATTGTCGACATACGTGACGGCCGTCTGGCCCGGAGCAAACCCGCGCTGCACGCGGCTATACCAGGCCTTGTCGCTGAGCAGCGGCAAACGCGCGCGGACTTCGGTCCATTGGTCGGGATCTGCGCCTTGTGTCTGTGTGATGATCCGCGCGTCCTCGAGGTGACCGAACCCCAAGTTGTATGCCGCGACCGCCAGCCACGAGCGGTCGGGCTCCGCAATGCGCTCCGGAACCTTGCGGCGCACGCGCAAGTAGTAATGCGCGCCGCCGAGAATGCTCGAGCGGGCGTCCCGGCGGTCGCCGACTTCCATCATGCTCGCCGTGTGCTCGGTCAGCATCATCATGCCGCGCACGCCGGTCGGTGAGACGGCGCCCGGGTCCCAATGCGACTCTTGGTACGCGATGGCGGCGAGCAGCCGCCAGTCGACGCCCGTCGAGCGTTCGCCTTCGAGGAAGAAATCGCGGTAGTGCGGCAAGCGCGTGTCGACATGCCGCATGAAAGCGCGTGAGCCGACGTAGTCGAACTCGCTCGACGCGAAGTAATAGCGGTCGAGAATCTGCTTGAGCTCGCCCGTTGCCTCGATCTCCGCGAAATAGCTCGCAATGCTCTCGCGCAGCTCCGCGTCATCCTTGGGCAAGGCCCATGCGATCTGGTCCGAGGGGCCGAGCGGAAAGGCAACACGCAACTCCGGATAAAACTGCCGTAACAGCTCGAACAGATGCGAGTCCGCGACCGTGTAATCGATCTCGCCTTCGGCCACGCGCCGAATCAGCTCGTCGCTCGAGCGCTGAGCGTGCTCGACCCAGGTCAACCGCGGCTCTTGCTCGCTGAGGTTCTCGAGCAAGGCCGCGTGCGAGGAGCTCGCGACGACATCGAGCCGCCCGCCGACGAGGTCCGCGAGCTTGCGGGGCCGCGGCGTGCCGCGGCGATAGACGATCAGCGGCTCGATCTCCTGATAGCCCGGACCGAACGTCACACTGTCGCGTCTCGCGTCGGCGATCGTCAGACTTGCGGCGCCGATCTGGGCTTTTCCCGACTCCAAGTCGGGGAATACCTGGTCGTCGATGTAGATGCGCAGACTGACGCCAAGCTTCTCGGCGTAGCCGCGAGCTAGCTCATATTCGATGCCGCGCGGCTCGTCGGCGCCGTAGTAAAAGGCAGCCGGCGTATTGCGAGTCACCACCTTCAGCTCCCCGGAGCGCAAGATCCGCTCGAGGACTGAGGGGGGTGACGAGCACGTGCTGAGCATGATGCTCAGCGCGATCGCGGCCAGCATTCGCAACAGCGGCTCCCCTGTGCCTGGAACGTCGATTATACGGGTATCGATACCTGCGGTCGGCCGATCCGCGCCCACGTTTTGTAACACGACTGTAACCGACCCGTAGCATTATCCGGTCGCAGCCGCACCAAGCGGTTAGAGCCTGAAAAAACGGAGCAAAATCAATGCGAAACACACTCTCCGCGGCCGCTGTTGCAACGATTCTCGCCTTCGGCATGCCCGTGGCAGCACAGCCTGCAGGCGCGGAAATCGCCGCGATCCGAGCCGAGATCGCAGCCTTGACGGCGCGGCTCGATCGGCTCGAGCAAGGGACGGCTCCGGCCGTCACAGCGGCGGAAGCTCCGCGCGTCGTCGTCGAGCCGAGAGGCGAGGCGGCGGTCGCTCCGAACCTGCGTTTTTCCGGCGATTTGCGCTACCGGCACGAGGCGATCAACGAGGAAGCCGAAAGCGAGCGCCACCGACACCGTATCCGCGGGCGGTTCGGCGTCACGGCCGACGTCGCCGACAACGTCCGGCTCGGGCTCACGCTCGCGACGGGCGGCGACGACCCCGTTTCGGCCAACCAGACGCTCGACACAGGCTTCAGCCGCAAGCCGATCGGCGTGGACCGCGCGTTCTTCAGCTGGGCCGCCACGGAAGAGCTCACGTTCACGGGCGGCAAGTTCGCGACTCCGTTCTACCGACCGGGCAATCACCACCTGATCTACGACAACGACTTGAACCCCGAGGGTCTCGCGCTTCGCTACAGCCGCGGCAATTGGTTCGCGAGCTACGCCGGCCTGTGGGTCGAAGAGCGCAGTGCAGCCGACGACTCGATCATGCTCGGCGGCCAGTTCGGCTATCGCCGCACAATCGACGGCGGCATGCGCATCACGGCCGGCGCGGGCTACTACGACTACCTCCAAACGCAAGGGCAAACGCCGTTCTGGGACGGCGCGCCTGCCGGCAACCGCGTCGATGCGGCTGGGAACTACCTGAACGATTTCAATCTCGCGCAACTGTTCGGCGAGCTCAATTTCACGCCAGGAGAGCGGCCTGTGACCGTATTCGCCGACTACGTCGTCAATACGGAAGCCGACGACGTAGATACGGGCTTCGCTGTCGGCGCGAGCCTCGGCGAGGTCACGGGGCCACGCACGTGGCGCGTCGGTTACTCGTATCAGGATCTCGAAGCCGACTCGGTCATCGGCACGTTCACGGACTCGGATTGGGCGGGCGGCGGCACCGACGGCACTGGCCACGTGCTCGAGCTCAGTTACGGCTTCCGCGAGCGGCTCGTGTTCGGCTTTCGGTACTTCTTGAACGAGCGCGGCGAGGATGCCGGCAACGCCCACGACTACAACCGGCTGCAAGCGGACGTCCAGTTCGACTATTGACGCGCGCTTCTCTGTAGAAATCTTGGCGTCCCGTACCGAACAGTGCGGTGTTGAGACGCTCCCGAACGCACGAATAGACTCCGGCGCGCGAAGCGCGCTGGCGCTCTGCCCAGTGGAGTACTCATGAGTAGGGAGATCATGCCGACAGTTCCGCAGCAGCGACCGTTGGTCGCCAAAGAGCGCTTCGATTCAAATGGCGCACGCAAGGCGGCGATTGCTTTGCTGACGGCGATCTACAAGACGGGGCGGCACGGCACGATGGCCGAGGTCCTCATCGCGCTCGAGGTCATCGACTCGAATCTCGAAGGCAAGCCGCACTCGATGAAATCGCTGTCGAGCAAGCTGGGCATCCCCTACACATCCGTCTCGCGCATCGTCTATTCGCTGACGAACGAGGCACAACCCGGCGGCGTGTTGAAGCTCGTGCCCGACAGCAAAGACCGTCGCCGCAAGCACATCGAGCTCGACACCGATGCGCTGAAGCGCATGAGCTCGCACGTGCGCGCGCTGGAAAAGGCGATGATCGATTACTACGGCAGCTCCGTTTACAAGCTCAAGAAAGACCAGCCGAACTAGAGACGGGCCGCGGGCGCTTGCCCGACCTCTTGTGCCGGACTATGTTGGCTCGCATGAAGCGTCCCAGCGCCAACTGGTTATGGTTAGTTCCTCCGTTCCTGTTCGGGATGGCGTATCTCGATCGTGTCGAGTCGGGACCCGTCGGCGATTGGCGTAGCGCGAGTCGCGCTCCCGTGGGGCTCGCGCCGGATCCGCAAGCCACACCGGAGCCCGTCGTTCAGGTCTATGCCGCGCGGGCCGTGCGCTGGCGCGGCTACTTCGGCGTGCACACGTGGATCGCCGTCAAGCCGCGCGACGCCGTCGAGTTCACTGTCTATGAAGTGAACGGCTGGCGGCTGCGCCGCACGGGCAGCGCCGTCAGCGTCGACAATCGGCTGCCCGACGCGCGCTGGTTCGGTAACCGGCCCGCGTTGCTCGCAGACGTGCGCGGCGAAGGTGTCGACGAATTGATCACGCGCATCGAACAAGCCATCGATTCATATCCGTACGCCGGCACGTACCGAGTGTGGCCCGGTCCGAACTCCAATACGTTCGTCGCGCACGTGCTGCGTGCGGCGCCCGAGCTGCGGGCCGATCTACCCGCGCACGCGATCGGCAAGGATTATTTGGGTCCCGCATTCATCGCCTGGTCACCGAGCGGCACGGGTGCGCAGGTGAACCTGTTCGGCGTCGTCGGCGCGCTGGCGGGCATCGAGGAGGGCGTCGAGCTCAACGTGCTGGGCCTCACGTTCGGCGTCGATCCCCTCGATCTCGCGTTGAAAGTGCCGATGGCGGGAAGGCTCGGCTGGCCGCGCGACGTGGCGACCCCCGTTGCCCATGCCGAGGAGAAGTAGTGTGCGCGCGCTGATCTTGGCCGTTGGGGCCGCTGCCGTTCTCGCCGCGTCGCCGGCGAGGCACACGCACGCGGAGCCGCGGCAGTTCACGTTCAGCTGGCAGTTCGAGGACGGCGACACTCTGCGGCCGCGCGGCGGCACGACACGCGGCGCGCCGCTGACGCTCGCGACGGAGCCGAGCGCTGCATGGCACGCCGTCCAGGAGCCCGGCCTCACGAAATTCGAGCGCGATCGTCGCGCGATCCTCGCAATGGCCGGCGGCTACCGCACGAGCTTCGACTTCCTCGAGACCGTCGGCTTCACGCCCGGCTTCACGCCTTCGCGTCCATATCAATCGTGGGGAACGGAGTACATCTACGTCGTCGAGGACCGCGGCACCTTCATTCGCTTGCAGCACTTGATGGTCATGTTCATCGCGGACGGCGACGGTAACGTGCAAGGCCCGTTCGTGCAGAAGCATTGGCGGCAAGATTGGCGTTACGAGGACACGGATCTGCACGTCTTCATCGGCCGTAATCGCTGGGTTCGGCATACGCGAACGGTCGAGGAGGCGCGCGGCCGCTGGTCGCAAGCCGTGTTCCAGGTCGACGACTCGCCTCGCTACGAAGCGCTCGGCGAGTGGGAGCACTACGGCAGCTATTCGGCGTGGACGAGCGATCGAACGGCTCGGCCATTACCGCGCCGCGAAACGACGGTGCGCAGCGACTACCACATCCTCGAGGGCATCAACCGGCACACGCTGACGCCGACGGGCTGGGTCCAGGAGGAGGAGAACCTGAAGCTCGTGCTCGACGAGCAAGGCCAGCCGGCCGCCAATCCGTATCTCGCGCGCGAGCTCGGTGTAGCCCGTTACGAGCACGTCGTCGGCTTCGATTTCTCGGCGGGCGATCGCTACTGGCAGCGTAGCGGCGAGTTTTGGCGCGACGTGCGCGCCGCCTGGGATGCCGTCTATGCCGAGCGCGATTCGTTCGAGTACCTCGAAGAGGTCGATGGCCAAGAGATGTTCGTGCCGCTCTTCGAGCATGCCGAGCGGCTCGATGCCGGTGAGCCGTACGATGCCGCGGCCGCGGCCGAAGTCATCCGCAGGACGCTCGCGCGGCACCTGCGCTGACGCGGCCGACTCACCGTCTCCCTGCCGCAAGCGCGCGGCGTTCGTTACCATAGCCGTCCGGCTTTACTGCGCCGCACGAAAGAACCGAGGGGAACCGCATGGCCTTTTCGATTCGCGTCATCGCGAGCGCGTTGCTGCTGGCATCGATGCCGGCGGCTGTGGGCGCGCAAGACGCCCTGTGCGACCGGCAATGCCTTGAAGACCTCGTCGATCGATACCTCGAGGCGCTCGTTCAGCACGATCCCACCGCCGTGCCGCTCGCTGCGGCGGCGCGCTACACCGAGAACGGCCAGAGACTCAACGTCGGGGACGGCTTGTGGCGCAGCGTCAAGTCAAAGGGCAAGTATCGGCTCGTCGTTGCCGATACTGAGGCGCAGCAGGTCGCCTACATCGGCACGCTCGAGGAGCTGAACGCCGATCCGTTGCTCGGCACGCCGGCGTTGATCGCGCTGCGGCTCAAGCTCGTCGCGGGGGAGATTACCGAGATCGAGCAATTCATCACACGCAGCGTCGACGCGGCGAAGCGCGTCGAGGCACTCGGCCGGCCGCATCCCTCGTTCGCGGAAACCGTGCCCGCTGCCGAGCGAATGCAGCGCGCCGATCTCATCGCGACTGCGAACAAATATTTCACGGGCATGCAGCAGAACGACGGCAAAGGCGACTATCCGTTCGCGGACGACTGCAGCCGGATCGAGAACGGTATGCAGACGACGAACCGGCCGACACCGGCCGGTGAAACGCGGCCCGATCCGAGGACGGCGCCAAGTTACTCGGCGCAATGGAGCTGCCGCGAGCAGTTCGAGTCGGGGCTGCTGCACTTCGTGACACGGATCCGCGATCGCCGTTTCGTAGCGGTCGATCCGGAGCGCGGGCTCGTGTTTGCATTCGTTTTCTTCGACCACGCGGCCGGCGAGACGCGGACTTTCAGGACGCCGAGCGGGCGCGAGGTGACGGCCGGGCCCGCGCAGCCGTGGACGTGGTACATCGCAGAGCTGTTCAAGATCGAGAACGGGTTGATTCGCCGAATCGAGGCGACGCTCGAGCGTGTGCCCTACGGCATGACGTCCGGCTGGAGCAGCTGGGAAGACGGCATGTCGGATCGCGCCCGCGACGTCACGCGCTGATCGAGCGATCGTAGCGCACCGTGGCCGCTTTCAGCTTCAACGAGTTCTATCAACGCAACCGCCGCGTCGTCATTTGGGTCATCCTGTTTCTGCTGCTTTGGGCGCTGCGCGATTTCTTTGCGGTCGTGTTCCTGACGTTCGTGCTCGCGATCATCGCGGCGCCGCTCGCCGAGATCGGGATGCGCCGGCTCAGGCTGCCGCATTGGGCTGCAGTCACGCTCGTCTACCTGACCTTTCTCGGCGTGCTCGGCTCGTTCGTGGCGTTCGTCGTCCCGAGCGTGGTCGCGCAGCTGAATATCACGATCCAGAACCTGCCGTCGACCGAGGCTGCTGTGATCGAAACCAAGAACCGGCTCGTTCAGAGCTATCCGGCGTTGCGGGAGCCTATCAACGGTTTTCTGCGCAGCGCGCTCGCAGACGACCGGCTCGACGTCGTCGATCTCGAGCTCGACTACGAGCGCCAGCGTCTCGGCCTCACGGAGGCACAGCTCGCGGCGGCCGCCGAAAGCGCCGTCGTTCCGACCGGCGTGCTCGCAGAGTACTTCGATCGGCAGGACCAGTTGCTGGTGAGCGCGTTGATGTCCGTACAGCTGCGCGTACGCCAATACGCGCCGACCGTCACCGTCATGCTCTACCGCGCGACGGCGACGACGCTGCTCGCGTTGCTCTTCAGTTTCTTGATCCTCATCGACCTGAATCGCATCAAATCGGGCATCAGCCGGCTGCGGACGTCGCGGGTCGGTGACTTCTACGAAGAAGCTGCGCCGCCGATTGCGCGTTTCGGTATCGTGCTCGGCCGCGCCGTGGAGGCGCAGGCGGCAATCGCTGTCGTCAACACGGTGCTCACGCTGATCGGCTTACTGCTGCTCGACATTCCGCTCGTCGCGATGCTGTCGATCATCGTTTTCGTCTGCAGCTTCGTTCCCGTGCTCGGCGTGTTCATCTCGACGACGCCGATCGTTCTTGTCGCGCTGAATACCGGCGGGCCGGGGCTGTCGCTCGCGGCGATCGCGCTCGTGATCCTGATCCACGCCATCGAAGCGTACGTGCTGAACCCGCTGATCTACGGCAGGCACCTGAAGCTGAACCCGGTGCTGACGCTGATCATCCTCTACGTCGGTTATCACGCGTTCGGGCTCTGGGGCATGCTGCTCGGAGTGCCCGTCGCACGCTACTTCATTCACGACGTCATCGGCGTGCCGGGCCGCGTGCGCGCGCCTCGCGCTCCGGCGTGACGGCGCCGCTGCCGCTCGCGGCACGCGGAGGCGTGCCGAATTGATGTCGCTGCTGCGGCGCCTCAGCTTCAGCGCGAATCGCCGGCCGTGGCTGCTACCGGCTGCGAGCTTCGCGAGCGGCTGGGTGGGTTTCCTGCTCGTGCGCCGCGGCGAGGAGCTCGCGCGGATCATTGCGCTGCTGGCGCTCTGCGGATGGTTCTGGCTGTTGATCGAGCCATGGGTGCGCCGAGCGCTCGAGCGGCGCCGGCGGCGTGCCGGCAATCTTGCCGTGAACTTCATCAGTCAGTCGCTGCAACAGGAATTGCTCTTCTTCAGCCTGCCATTCTTGATTGGCGCGACGAAGCTCGACGCCGGCCAGCTCGCATTCACGGGCCTCGTCGCCGCTGCGGCGTTGCTCTGTACCGTCGACCCGCTTTACGAGCGTCTGATCGCGACTCGGGCCGCGCGGCGAATGACGTTCCACGCCTTCTGCAGCTGGATCGCGGCGCTCGTGGTGCTGCCGATGGTGTTGCTCGTTCCCGTCGAGAGGGCGGTCCCGATCTCCCTCGGCGCCGTCTGCGCGTGGCTGCTGTTGACGCTACCGCTGTCCCTGTACTCGTTGCCGCGGTGGCGCAACCGGGTCGCATGGGTCGCCGGCATGATCTTCGTGCCGTATTTGCTCTGGGGACTGCGCGGCCAAATACCGGCGGCGGGTCTCGCGGTGACGGACGCCCGCGTCACCCAGACGATCGACGGCTTGACGCCGGGCGCGCCCGTGCGCCGAGTCCGGCAGGCGGATCTCGCAGAGGGCATCGTCGCGTTCGCCGCGATCCGCGCTCCCGCGGGCTTGTCGCAGCAGGTCGTGTTCGAGTGGCGGCATGGCGATGAACGCGAGCGAATTCCCGTCGAGATTCAGGGCGGCAGGGCGGACGGCTTTCGCGCGTACTCGCGCAAGCAGGCGTTCCCGGCCGACTCCGCGGGGCTGTGGATCGTCGACGTGCTGACGCCGCAGGCGCAGCTGCTCGAAAGGCTGCGCTTCGTCGTCGAAGGCTGACCGCCGGCACGGAATGTGCTTGTGACTCCTGCGGTGGCAGACATACCATCTCCTTAAAGGTGCTTACGGAAGAGAGGGCATTCACATGGCCGAGCCGGTTTCCGCTTCCCAACTCATCGACGATTTGACAGCCGTCATCCGCGATGCCGAGAGCCTGCTTCGCGCGACCGCTGCGCAAACCGGCGATCGCGTCGAGGAGATCAGAGCGCGCGCCGAGGAATCGGTTCGCCTGGCCAAAGAGAGGCTCGCGGGCGTCGAGGAGCAAGCACTTCAGCGCGCCCGCGAGTTTGCAGGCGACGCCGAGCAGTACGTTCGCGGCAACCCGTGGCAGGCCGTCGGCATTGCCGCCGGCATCGGCCTCGTGCTCGGTCTGCTCTTGACGCGCCGCTAACCCCCCCGGCGTGGATCACGACATCGATAGCCCGCTGCAGGGCGCCGGTGCGCAGCAACGCGGCCCGATCGGCGGACTGTTCGCTTCGATCGCGCAGCTGCTCGCGACGGCGGTCGGTATTGCTCAGACTCGCCTCGAGCTCCTTTCGACGGAGCTGCAAGAGGAGATCCACCGCGTCGCCGAGATCATGGTCTATTCGGCGATTGCGTTGCTCGCGGCCGGGGTCGGGTTGTTCCTGCTCGCGCTCGTCGTCATCTTCGTGTTCTGGGACACACACCGCCTGGCCGCGTCGCTTGCCGTGACGGGCGCGTTTTTCCTGATCGCGATCGCCTCGGCGCTGACTCTGCGAGCGAAGGTGCGCGCCAAGCCGCCGATGCTCGATGCGACGATCGCCGAGCTCAAGAAGGACCGCGCGAGTCTCCTGAGCAGGCGCTCGTGAGCGAGCGCGTCAAGCAGCTTGCAGACCGGGAGGCGCTGTTGCAGCAACGCTGCGCGGCGCAACGTGCGAGCATCGCGCATGAGCTCGCGAGCATCGAAGCGCGCTTCGAGCGTGCCGATCGTATCGCGGGTCTCGCGCGGGCTACGTTGCTGCATCCCGCCGTCATCGTGGGCGGCGTTATCGCGTTGCTCGCGATCGGCCGATCGCGCGGCATGCGGCTGGTCGGCCGCTTGTACCTCTTGAGTACGGCCGCGCGGCGGCTGCTGCAAACCATCAGAGTATTGCAAGGGCTGGCGACCAAAACAGCCGTGCGCGGAGGGCAACCATGAGCATGCTGCGGTCTGTCGTTTTGATCGTCGTGACGGGCTTCGCGTTCGGCGCCGAGGCGCAGCGGGGCTGCGAGCCCACCGGCGACGTCGGCTTCGTTTGCGGCGTCACGAATCCCGAGGACCTCGTGCTCGTGCCGGGAACGCCGTGGATCGTCTCGAGCGGCATGGCGGAGGGCGCCGGGTTCTATCTCGTCGACTCGCAAACCGGAACGGCCGAGCTGCTACCGTTCATGGCGCAGCACGATCAGACGTTCGCGAGCTGCCCGACGCCGCCGACGCCGCAGTCGCTGAACACTCACGGGTTGAACGTCCGCTCGACCGGGCGGGGCCGCGCGAAGCTCTATGTCGTGGGCCATGGTGCGCGCGAAGCTATCGAGGTGTTCGACGTCGATGCGACAGGTGCGCGCCCGACGTTGACGTGGCGCGGCTGTGTGACGATGCCCGAAGGTCTCGCAGCGAACAGCGTGGCATCGTTCGCCGACGGCACGATCGTCGCGACCGTGTTGTTCATGCCGGGCACGACGTTTGCCGATGCCGTCGTGGATCGTAAGCCGACTGGAGCCGTGTTCGAGTGGTCGCCGGGCAATGCCGGATTCACGCTCGTCGAGGGCACGCAGCTGCCCGCGAACAACGGTATCGAGGTATCGGCCGATGGTCGCGAGATGTACGTCGCGTCGTCGGGTTTGCAAACCGTCGTCGCGTTTTCGCGCAGCAACCCCGCACGGCAATTGCGGACCACACGTCCGCTGCCGTTCACGCCCGACAACGTCCATATGGGCCCCGACGGTCGTTTGCTGACGGCAGGCATGGCGAACGACGTGCCCGAGTGCGGCGGGCCGCCGGGGCCCGAGCACGACATTGCGAGGCTCTCGGCCTGCCCGCGCGGCACGATCGCCGTCGCGATCGATCCCGCAACGATGCGCGACACCGTGATCGCGACGACGACTGCCGACGCGAAGTTCAGCAACGCGACGATGGTGCTCGTCGCCGGCGGGCAGGCCTGGATCGGCACGTTCTCGGGCGACAAGATCGCGCGCGCACCACTTCGCTAATGCGCTGCGCTGCTCTACGACGGTGACGCGGCAACGGCTGGACACCGCAGGCCGTCGGCGTGTTAACCGCTGCGCTTGGCCGATTTACGCGCTAAATTGCGTGCTGTACGAAGCGAGAAGCACCGGTGCACAACAAGCTGATCGGCTACATCTTGTGGATCTTCGGCTTCATGGGCGCCCACCGTTTCTATTACGGCAAGCCGCTGACGGGAACGATCTGGTTTTTTACGCTCGGCCTCTTTTTGATCGGCTGGATCGTCGACTTGTTTCTGATCCCTTCCATGGATCGGCAGGCGGAGCGGCGTTTCAAGCCCGGTTCGAAGGACTACAACGTCGCCTGGGTATTGCTGACATTCCTCGGTGTGTTCGGTATTCACCGTTTTTACCTGGGCAAGATCATTACGGGTGTCATCTACCTTCTTACGGGCGGCCTCCTGTTGCTCGGAGTCATCTACGATTACTGGACGCTGAACGACCAGATCGACGAAATTCATTACCGTAATGCCTGAAGCGATGGGCCGGCCGGTACCCCCCCTTAGCTTCGGCATGCCGCCGTTTTCGCTGCTACGCCTACGGCCGCTCCGATCGCGTAGCGCCCTGTGCGGCGCCCCATAGCCGATCGTCGAAGGAGAACGGCGCGCGCGTGGCAACGAGACGCGCGAACTGCGGGTGGTTCACGTTCAAGACATAGTTTGATTCACTCGGCACGATGACCGACGGCACGGCGAGCGCGAGTGTCGCGCCGCCAAGAAACCATTCGCGGCCGACCTTTTGGCTCGCCTCGAGCGACGGCGGCGCCCGCTCGCCACGATGCCGCGCCACCCGTGCGCGGGGCGGAAGCTCGATCGAGCAGAGCACGAAGCGCATCGTTCGCGCCTCGAGAGTCAGGTGTACGAACGTCTCGAGAACTGCAAGCGCTCGGGACTCCGAGGAGTAAACGACAGCAGCTCCGGGCGGATTCCAGCGTCCGCCGTAAAGGCGGGCGCCCTCGCCAGACAGCGCTTCGCCAGCGCGCTCGCTTCGCACCAGCCGATAGACGGCCGTCACGTATAGACGCCGAAATCGATGCGGCGCAGCAACGTCTCGACTTCGTCCGCGCCGGCTTGTGTGACCAACAAGTCGAGCGGCACGGCCCCGGCGAGAGCAGGCTGGGGCCGTCGCAGCCACTGCAGCGCGTTGTCGGGGCCTTCGAGCGCTTCTTCGGCGACGGCGACCATCTTCGATAACCGGTAGAGCCGGTCGCTTGTTGCGGAGTCGAGCTTGGCGCGCGAAACGCGCGCCCGGCGCAACGTTGCTTCACTCATGCCGAGCAGCCGGGCGAGCTCGGCGTCGGTTAGCGCCGCATGTGCTTTGACGTTGTCGACGGCGCCGAAATCGAGGCCCGCGAGGATCCGGTCGTGCCAACGGTCAGTCTCGCGCACCTCGTCTTTCGCCGTGCCGAGCAGTGTCGACAGGCGGCGTCGATATGGACGTTTGGTTCCGCTCATTTGAGCGCTATCGTACGCTCATTCAGCCTCGCCGCCAATTCGGATGGGCGCCGCGGCGATCAGTGCGTCATCGTGTAGATGAGGTAGTTGACGGCGAACTTGTATGCGAGCGCCGTCATCGGCTCGGGATACCACGGGTCGTCGGCGTGCTCCCACGCGTCGCCCATGTCCATGTTGAAGTTGATCGCGACCATGAGCCGGCCGTCGTCGTTGAAGATGCCGCGCCAGTGCGGCGTTTCGGGCCGTTGCCCGCCGCGGCCCGGAATTTGCGTGCGCTGATCCAAATCGTAGAGCACGTGCAACAGCTCATGCTCTTCGCCGAGCTCTTCGATAGGCTTGTCGGGGAACACGAGCCGCATCGAGTCGACGAAGACGTCCCATTCGTACTCGCCCCAGAAATCGTCGACCATCAAGAAACCGCCGCGATCGAGATACTCGCGCAGAATCTTCGCTTCGCTGTCGTCGAGCAGCCATTGGCCGACCTCGACGGCGTACAGCCACGGGTAGTCGAACACGCGCTCGTCGATGAGCTGGATCAGCCGGCCGCCGTTGCCGTCGATATCGACGGGAGCTGCGTCGATGCCCGTGAAGCGGGCGATGCCTTGCATGACGTGGAACTCGGCGTCGGCGTAGTCCGTCCTCCACGCGCCGCCGCCGCGGCCATAGCCGCGCCGGCTATACGGCGAGTTGCGATAGACGAGGCGCGCGAAGTGAAACTCGGCCTCCGGCGGCGCCGTGAGTCGCGCGTCGCCCGATTGGCTGCGCGCGACGCCAAGCCATGCGCACGCCGCGACGGCGGCGAAGGCGGACACGACGCTTGCTGCTCTGGTCCGGCTGCGGCTCACGCTCGTAGCGTAACGCAACGCGCGGCGTTCTGTTGCTAGCGTTTCGACGCCGTGACCGTCAGCAGCCAAACGGTTCCGTTCTTCTGCAAGTCCGCGATCTGACCGAGGTCGTAGCTTTTGATCGTACCTTGCCCGTAGACGATGTCGGCCTGCGGCGTAGGGTAGCGCGGCAATGGCGCGTGGTCGTAGCGCCAACGTTCAATCGTCACATCGGCCCAGCGTGCGCTGTCGAACAAGGCCGCGATGCGCGGCACGTCGCCTGCGACGAACATCTCATGACCGTGCAGATGAATCGGCGCATCGAGGTAGAGCGTCCCGCCGCGGCGCAGCACGCGCCAGATCTCGGCGAGGCAGTCGCCGTACGACGGCGACGGCGTACCGTCGGGCAGCGGCTCCTCCCAGTGCTCGAACGACTGATTGCCGAAGACGACGTCGAACGTGCCGTCGGGGAACGGAATGTTTCCGGCGTGCCCGTAGCCTCCGGAGCCTAGCCGCGCCACTCGGCTGCGATCGATGAGCGGCTCGACGCCGGTCCAGGAGCCGCCGGCGAGCTCGACGACACGCTTGCCGTACGAGCGGCGGGCATAACCGAGCTCGAGCACGCGCAGGCCGCGCGTGGCTCGCAAGTGCGCTTCGGTGGCTGCGACGACGCACTTGCGGAGCGGGCTGCCGAATGGCACCCCGCAGACCTGCCGGGCGGCGTCGAACTTCGGGCAGCGGCGGCACGCGACGATCCGCTCGCCGCGGTGCTCCTCCCAGTACGGCGCGGCCCACTCGTTGCGGGCGAGGCGGTGCCGCGTCGTCAGCCGATACCACGCCCGCGCGAGCGAGCTCTTCGGGCCATGCATCGTTCGAGGGTCCTCGGCAAGTGCTCCCTGCGTTGCTCTATCTCGGGCATCCATGCCCTCGTCGTGGGCGCGTGATTATGCCACTGCGCCCCAAGGTGGCGGATCACGGCCAAGCGGGCCTAGAATCGAGCTCCATCGGGGAGGAGCTCGTTCGTGGGCAATGGGCGCTTAGCGCCGTCGTGGGTGGCAATGGTCGTCGGGCTCGCCGCGGCTGACGCAGCGCACGCCCAAGATCCGGTATCCGACGTCAGCGGCTACCTCACGCTCTCCAGCGGCTACTGGAGACACGGCGTGGAGCACAGCAACGGTCCATCGTTGCAGCTCGGCGTCGACTACCAGCACTACACGGGGTTCTTCGCGTACGCGCGTGCGATGAACGTCGAGTATCCGCAAAATCTGCCGTATCAAACCCGCGACGTCGAGGCTAGCGCGTACGTCGGCTATCACGATCGCGGCGACCGCTGGTCTTGGACCGTCAGCGCCGGTCGCTATTTCTATCCGGATTCAGACGGCTACGACTATGACGAGTGGAGCGCGAGCGTCGGATTTCGTGACCGTGTCTTCTACACGGCCTCATACAACCCGGACTATTACGTGCGAGGAAGCTCGGCGCTGAATCAGGAAGTGTCGATCGCGTTTCCGCTACCCGCGAATTTCGAGGTCGGCGGCGCCGTCGGGTATTTCGACGTCGGCGGCGGTCCGCAGATCACGCACTGGAACGTCGGCGCCTCGAAGCTGCTCGGGCGAATGGCGATCGACTTGCGCTACTACGACGGCAATTACGAGTGGAGCAACTACCTGGGCGATGCGTATGGCCAGAACTACGTCTTGAGCGTCTCGTACGCGCTGAGCCGGAATCAGTCGCGAGCTTCGCGCTAGAAGCGCGTGCTCAATGCCGCTTCGGCGCAGGGCGCGGCGCCGGTGAGCCGTGCAACCGCTCGACAGGCGTTGATCGAAGCGCTGCCGCCCGAGTACGTCGTCGTCGCCGTCAGAATTGCCGCGATGCGCTCCGCATCGAGATCGGGCTGGCGCTCCATCATCAACGCGACGACGCCCGTAGCGTGCGCAGCGGCCAGAGAGTTGCCGCTCAAGAACGCGTAGCCGGCACCGGGCGTCGTCGTCAGCACCTCGGTCGCCGGAGCGGCCAACGTGTACGGCGAATCGGAATTCACGGCGACTAACGACGAGTGCGCCGTCAGCACGTGCGGGTGCGACGATGGAAATGCATGCGAGCTTTCGGCCGTGGCGGGATGCGCCGCGACGACGACGATGCCGCGCTCGATGACGCGATCGAGAAGCCGCGACAGCAGAGGGTCGTCGGGCCCGGCGAGGCTCAAGTTGATGACGTTCGGTTGCAACCCGAGCGCAACCTCGAGGGCCCGCGCGAGCGAAAAGCTCGAGCACTGCGCAGCGAGGCCGGTTTCACCGACAGCCCAGCACGCGCGTAACGCCGTGATGCTGACGTCGGGAGCGACGCCGATGATGCCTTCGCGATTGTTGACGGCGGAGCCGATGATGCCCGCGATCGCGGTGCCGTGAATCTCGCCGCGGCGGTCGAGCGGATGCTCGGCGACGAGATTGCGGGCGAGCCGCACCCGGCCGCGCAGATCGGGGTGGTCGCCGTCGACGGCAGAATCGATGATTGCGATCGATACGCCGCGGCCCGTCGCGAGCTCGTGTGCGCTCTCGACCTCCATGGCCGTCGCGGCCGATTGCAGCTCGAGGTAGGGATCGTCGTACTTCGCCGCCTGCGTCTCGAACAGATTCATGGGCTGCGCGAGGTCGACGCGCGGATCCCGGTTCAAGGCCGCAATGACTTCCGCGACGTTGCGCCCTTCGGGAACGGTCAGCACCTCGCAATAAACATCGAGCGATTGGATCGGCCAACCTTCCACGCGGCGCAGCTCGTGCTCGTGCGCGAGCTGCGTGAGGACGCGATCGACGGACGGCGACGGCCCATAACGGCGCTGCAGATAGCGCTGATTCGGCGCGCCCGTGAGCCCGGCGGCCAGCGTCGCCGGTTGCCGGACCGTCACGAGCACTTGCCGCGCAGCCGTCTCCTCGGCGCCGGCGGCTTCGCGGACGCCATTCGAGCTCGCGCACGACGTGAGCAGCGCCGCGGCCAGGACGGCGAGGGCGATCCTCACGGCTGCACCTCCGTCAGCGCGGGGCCTGCGAAGCGCACGCGCGGGTCGACGGCCAGCGCTGCAAGCAGCTCACCGTTTGGTTGCTCGCCCGCGACGCGGACGCTGTAACGGCCGACCTCGCTCGGTCCGGCGACGATCTTGCCGCCGATCTCGTCGAGTAACTCCTGCATCTCGGCGGCCGTCGTGTCGCCCGCGAAGACGATATCGAGCAAGGTGGCCTCTTCGGCCAGCGGCGTCGCGAGCGTCGCGTAATCGTTGCCGCCGGGCTCGGGCAACGGCGTGAGCCACAGCAGGATCGCGAGCACAGCCATGCCGGCGGCGGCTGCGACTACGAATCGGGCGGCCGTGGCGTAGCGCGCTCCCCAGCGAGGTGGTCCCGTGCGAGCCGCGCTATCGAGCTCGGCATTGAGCCGGTCGAACCCCGCTTCGGCCGAGACGTCGACGGTTCGCCGAGCGCGAACGGCAGTGTGCAGCCGCTGCTGCTCCTTGAGCTCGCGCCGGCACGCGATGCACGCGCGCGCATGCTGCTCGACGGCCTCGCGCTCGTCGCCGCTCAGCGTGCCGTTGACGAGCCACGGCAGCAGCTCGAGCGCGCGGCTGTGCGGTAACGACGAAGGTTCCATCACGGCGCGTCCTTACCGAGCGCCGGCAGCAGCTTCTTCAGCTTGGCCCGGGCATGGAACATCCGTGTCTTCACCGTATTGACGGGGCACGCGGCGATGGCGGCGATTTCCTCGTATGAGCAGCCGTAAAAATAGGTGAGCTCCACGACCGCTCGATGCTCGGCGGACAGGTGCCTCAGGGCCGCATCGAGCAGGTCGCGCAGGTCACGGTCGTCGCTTTGTTCCGCCAGGCCGTCCGAACGTTCAATGATCTCGTCGAACCCGGCCCCCGAGAACCGGTCCGTCCAACGCCGCGAGGCCGCCAGCAGCTTCAGCGCCTTGCGATAACCGATGCCCATGATCCACGTGGAGACGCTCGAGCGGCCGCCGAACGAGCGGCCGTTGCGCCAAACGACGAGCATCACGTCGTTGACGCCTTCTTGAGCCAAGTCGAGCCGGCCCGTGATGCGGTAAATGAAGCGCAGCAACGGGTGATAGTAGGTGGTGTAGAGCTGGCGCAACGCGTTGCGATCGCCGGCCGCGATGCGCTCGAGCAAGGCAAGGTCCGCGGCGTCGTCCGAGAAGCGCGCGCGGGCGGGGCGAATGTTCAGCCCTTGATCCATCGTTGTCCGTTATTCTGACGCCGCCGAGGCTTAGTCTACGCACGGCTGCGGCAAGTTGCACAGCCCGGTCTCCGGGAACTTTTCCGCGGCTTGCTGCGAATAGCTCCTGAGGAAGACTGGCGCGCATGGACGAAACCGAGAGAGCTCGAGAGGACCGAATCGACGTGGGCCTGCTGGCCGACATCGCGGGCGGCGTCGAGCAGGCTTTCGTCGAGCTCTACGGGCGCCGGCACAACGAGGTCTATCGGTTTGCATTCGCGATGGCCAAGTCGCGCAGCTTCGCGCAAGACGTGACTCAAGAGGTGTTCTTGAACGTGCTCGAGAACGCGCGCCGCTTCGACAGCCGCAAAGGCTCGGCGCGGGCATGGTTATTCGGCTGCGCTCGTTACGTCACGCTCGATCGGCTGCGCCTCGAGCGGCGTTGGACCGACGACATGCCGGCCGAGCTCGCGACGCTCGACAGCGACGAGAGCCTGCTCGCAGACCAGCGCGTCGAACGACTGCATGCGGCAATCGCACGGCTGCCCGTCGAGTACCGCGAAGCGCTCGTGCTGTTCGAGCTGCAAGAGCTGAGTTATGCCGAGACGGCGGCCGTCCTCGATTGCCCTGTCGGCACCGTCCGCTCGCGGCTGCATCGCGGCCGCGCGCTGCTTAAGGCAATGCTCGACGAGAGCGAGCCGGTAGGCACCGAGCCCAACATGGCGGGGCCGTTACAAGCTCGAGAGGTGTGCTCATGAGCAACGCGCCATACGACGCGAACGGGCTGCAAGCCGAGCTTGCCCAGCTGCGGGCTGCGCTGCGCTCGATCGAAGCGCCCGCGCTGGACGAGGCAGTTCTGCGCGCGCGCTTCCGCGATGCCAGGCTGCGCGAGGCGGAGCTTCGCGACGCGGGAAATAAGCGAAGCCGGAACGCCGAGCGCGCCGGCGGCTCGCGGCGGCTTCCCCTCGCCGCCGCGGCCGCCGTCGTGCTCGCCGTCGGCAGTCTGCTGACAGTCGTTGCACTGCGAAGCGAACGAGCCGGGCCTATGCCTGTCGCGGTCGAGGCAGCCGGGGCTGAGCCCGCGGCCGTCGGCGCATTTCAGCCGTTGCAGAGCTCCCCGGGGCTGTCGGCGTCGGCGTCGTACAGCGTCGTGCGCGTGCGCATTCCGCTCTCGGCGTTCGCCGCGGTGCCCGGGACGGTGCAAGACGGAACGATCGAGGCCGATTTACTCGTGGGCGAGGATGGCCTCGCCCGCGCCATTCGTTTCAACGACGCGGACCCATCGCTCGTGTCCGTCGCCGATCAGTGAACCGGAGGATCGCTATGAGCTCGAAGTACACCCTGGTAACGCTTGTCAGCGGCCTGTGGGCGGCGACTGCCTTCGCGCAGCCGCCAACGCCGCCGGCGCCGGCGACGGACAAGCTGTTCTTTCTGGAGAACCTGCCGCCGCTGGCGACGATGGGCGCCAAGATCGACATCATCCGCAGCGAAGGCGGCGTGCCGGGTCCGGTCGTAGAGGGCAAGGCCTATAGCGCGCGCTCGATCACTGAATCGACGCAGATGCTGGCGGACGGTAACCGCATCGCGCAGCGAAACGAGGCCGTGATGTACCGCGATTCCGCGGGCCGCACGCGACGCGAGCAGACGCTGAGCAGCGTCGGCCAATGGCAGGCTGGCGAGCCCGTGACGGTGATCAATATTTACGATCCCGTGGCCGGTAAGAGCTACGTGCTCGATCCCGCAGCGAGGACGGCGCGCGAGATTCGGCCGTTCCAAATGGCGATCGCTCACGCGAGCGAGCCGCCCGGCGGCGCGAGAGTCGGGGTTAGCGGTACTTGGAACGTCGCGGTGCCTGCACCGCCGCCGGTGCCGGCACCGGGGGCCGGCGCGGTTTCAGTCGACGTCGGGCAGGGCGTCGATCGCGACGTCACCGTCATTCGCCGGCGCGACGGCGGCGGCGACAGCGTCCATGTCTTCGCCACTGCGCCGGCCGGCGCCGTCGAGTTGTTTCCTCCCGGCACGACAGGCATGTACGAGCCCGCCGAGGACTTGGGCGAGCAGGTGCTCGAAGGGCTGCTCGTCAAGGGCACGCGTATGACGGACACGATTCCTGCCGGGACGATCGGCAACGAACGCGCGATCGATATCGTCACCGAGCGCTGGTATTCCGAGGACATCGACGCGATGGTGCTGCAGCGCTTCTCGGACCCGCGTTTCGGCGAGACGACCTATCGCCTCGTCAACGTCGTGCTCGGCGAGCCGTCGCCAGACTTATTTCAGGTGCCTCAGGGCTACGAGCTCGAGGCGTCGGAGATGCCGCGAGCCGGCGTCCGTGTGGTCCCGGGAATGCCCGCCGGGACCGTTCAGTTTCAGCTGCAGCGGACGGAGCCGGCTCCGGCGCAGTGAGCGGAATCGGCTAGCAACCCGTGCCGGGTTTGATGGCAATGAACTGATCGACGACGAGCCGCTCGCGCGTCGTCGATCCGCCGCCGGCGGCAACGAGGTGCCCCTCGACGGTCGTCAGCGCGACCTTGCCGCGCGGGTTCATGCGCCGGTGCTGCCGGCGCAGCTCACGATACGCGCCTGCGTCCACTACGGAAAACGTCAACCCCGTCGAGCATTCCTTGAAGCTGGCTCCGGCCTCGCTCACGGCGCTCTCGCCGTCGAGCAAAAGTCGGTCGACGAACCGCGGCGCCATCGCGTCGCGAGCGAGAACAGGCGCCGATGCGGAGCGCAATTGGAGCTTGCCTTCGTCGCGAACGACGAAGCGCCGCTCCGGGCCGCGGCCTCGTAGCACGACTTCGGCGGACACTTCATCCCAGCTCCAGCGGCCGAGCCCATAAGTCGTCGACGGGCCGCTCGGCGTAGAGGCATCGTCGAGTAGCCGCTGGCGCAGGACGAAACCGCGGTCGGGCCGCAGCCACAACGTCGCTTCGATCGCAGCGCAATTGCTGCACGGGAATTCGCCGGCGTACACGCCGGGCAGAAAGGCCGGCATCAAGATCCGGGGTTCCGTCTCATCGCGCGAGTCCCGGCCGCAGCCGCCGAGCAGCCCCACGCCGAACGAGAGAAAGACGGCCAATGCACGCGTCATGCGCCCATCTTCCGCACCGGAGGCCGCGCGCGACTACTAAATGGATCACGTTCGTAGGGTGGCAATCATGGTTTGTGACGGCGCGCACTGCCTGGACCGCCTCGGCCGCTTTCCCTTAGAGTTCGCCGGCCGTTCCTCCCGGAGAGCCGCTTCGTGAACGCCCGCGTGCCACCCGCGCTGCATCGCTCGAGCCCGCGGTTCTTCGTCGCGTTTCTCGCGTTGACGGTCTGGGCATTCTGGCCGAGCTACTTCGCTCGGCTGTTCGAGCAGCCGACGGTGTGGCACCACGCGCACGGCATCGTGCTGACATTGTGGCTCGGCATGCTCGTCGTGCAATCGCAGCTCATCCGCACGCAGCGCCGCTCTTGGCACCGCCAGCTCGGCAAGCTGTCGTATGTCGTGGCGCCGGCCGTCGTCCTCATCACTACCGTGTTCGTCCATCAGCGCGTCTCGGTCGGGCTCGTCGGCGTGCCGCCAGTGCCCGCGGTCGCACAGTACTTTCTTGCGCTGACGTTGCTGTCGCTCGTCGCGTTCACCGTGTTCTACGGTTTAGGCATCGCACGGCGCCGCGACTCGCAGACGCATGCACGCTGGATGGTCTGCACCGTATTTCCGTTGGTGACGCCCGTGACGGATCGGCTCATCGGTGCGCATCTGCCGAGCCTCGTGAGTGTGGTGCCGCGCATCGAAGGCACTCCGATCTTGCCGACGATCGGTTTCGCAGCCACCGATCTATTGCTGATCACGCTCGCGTGGTGGGACTGGCGCGCGAACCGCCGGCTCGACGTCTTCCCCGTCGCGCTCGGCGTGCTGCTCCTCTATCACGTAGGCACGCTGACTCTGCATCGCGTGCCGCTCTGGAACGCGTTCTGCGCGTGGTTCTTGAGCTTGCCGCTCTCCTAGAACGAGTAGCGCGCGTTGATACCGATGCCGTCGGTGTCGCCGGCGACGGTGAGCCCGATGCCGGCCGAGAAGGTCTCCGTGAAGTAGTAGCGAGCGCCGACTTGCACCGACGTGTCGCTGTCCTCGATGTCGACGTGCTGAACGCCGCCCTCGAGCTCGAGCTCGTCGGTGACGAGCGCGCGGATCCGGAACTGGAGTCCCAGGCCGTCCTCGTCGGCACCCAGCGCTCCGACGTCCGCGTCGAGATTCAGATACAGCACGCGCCCGTAGAGGTCGACGTCTTGTCTCAGCGGGAACGCGTAGCCGGCCCCGATGACGAAGGTATCGAGATCGATGCCGAAGTCGAGATCGGCGGTGCCGTACGAAGCGAACGCGTGCCAGTCGTCGTTGATCTCGAACGATCCGGACAGCGTCAAGCCGTCGCCGTCGACGTCGGTGTTGCCGGCTTGGTACTCGGTCTCGTCGTAGCCGAGCTCGACGTACGTGTAATTGAACTGTGACGACGCCGGCCGCGTCGTGGCGGACTCTTGCGCCTTGCTGAACACGGGCAGCAGGACGGCCGTGATCAGCAACGCTCGCGATACTCCGTTCATCATCTCTCCTTCAGTGACAGGGCGTGGTGGAAGCCCGATGCGAGATGATAAATCAGGGGAGCGAGCGCATGGGCGCTCGCGCGCGTCGCAAAAGCGCGACTTTCGTTCGAAAGTTTACTGCGCCGATGATGCGCCGTCGGCCGCCGCGTGCTCGCGCGCCGCGAGATCGTCGATGATCGCGAACCACGTCTCGTAGCTGCCCGCCATGGCGCCGGCCGTCTGGTACTTGCCGTTGACGATGACCGTCGGTGTGCTTTGCACGCGATAGCGGCGCTCGAGATCCTCGGCGCGTTTCAGCTTCGCGTTGACGGCGAACGAGTTGAACGTGCTCTTGAACGCAGCCTCGTCGACGCCGTGCTTTGCGAAGAAAGCCGCGAGCTTCTCTTCGGTGTCGAGCAAGTTGCGATTGCGGTGAATCTCCTCGAAGAAGGGGCCGGTGATCTCCTCGAGCTTACCGAGCGCTTCGGCCGTGTAATAAGCGCGCGCATGGATCGGCGACCCGGGATGGTTGGCCCACTGCGCAGGAACTCGCACGAAGTTGATGTAGTCCGCCTTCTGCTCGAGCCACGCCTGAATTCGCGGCTCGAAGCTGAAGCAGGCCGGGCAGCCGAACATGAACACCTCGGCAACCTCGACCTTGCCGGCGTCGGTGCTCGTCGGCTGGGCCGGCGAAAGGACCGTGTAGTGCTTGCCGGCTTCGAACGGTGGGGTAGCCCCCTGCTGCGCGGTGACCTCTGCCGCACCGAAGACGGCAGCGCTGACGAGAACGAGGGCGCACAAAGCTGTCGATCTCACGATTCGCGCTCCTTAAGCCTTTGTTTTGTAGGCCATTAGCGGCTAGACCGAGCCGAAGCTTAGCTGCCCACCCGGGCAAGCGGCAACGAGCTATTGCTCGTCCAGAGAAATCTTCGTTTCGAGCCGGCTGAACCGCGCGACTCTTCGGCGGCACTCACGCCAGAGCCCGCCGTAGCTCGAGTCACGGCGGGGCAGTTTCAACCAAGATCGGAGGGGAAGATGAAAAACTGGTTTGCGGTTGCTTCACTCGGGGTCGCAGCGAGCTTGGCAATGTCCGCGGTCGCGCAAGACGACCAGGGAGGCCAGCACAGCGGCAAGCGTGTGTTCCGCGCGGAGCTGATCGGCTACAACGAGGTACCATCGGTTTCTTCGCCGGCCCAAGGGCAGTTTTACGCCGTCCTGAACACGGAAGAAGATGCGCTCATGTATTGGCTGAGCTTTTCCGGCCTTACTGCCGACGTCTCGCAAGCGCATATTCACTTCGGTCAGCACCATACGAACGGCGGCATCGTCGTTTGGCTATGCCAGGGCTCGCTTCCGTCGCCCGCGGCGAGCACCCCGGCTTGCGGAGGCCCGCAAAGCACGTCGGCGGTCACCGGAGTCATCACACCCGCCGAGGTGGTTGGCCTGGGGGTGGGGACGCTGAACCAAGGCATTGGCCCGAGCGAGTTCGCGGAGCTCATCGCGGCGATGCGCGCCGGCGCTGCCTATGCGAACGTTCACTCGGGCGTTCCCGGCAATGCGACGGCGACGCCGCCGGTCCCGAATACGGGGTTCCCAGGCGGCGAGATTCGCGGCCAGATCAACTGAGCGGCCTCGAATTCTATCCTGCGGGCGACCTCCGCCGGCCGGGCGTGCGCTCGCGTCACGGCGTTCGGACGAGCGCCGTGCCGTAGGCAATGAACTCGGCCGAGAAGATCGGCCGTCGGCCGCTCCAGTCTTCGGACAGCGACGCCGTCTCGAGGCGTACGTTGACGATCTCGGCCGCGCCGTGGCGCCGGGCTTCCTGCTTCATGCGGACGATCGCCTCGCGGCGGCCGCGCTCGAGCAACGATTCGTAGCTGCGGATGTTGCCTCCGACGAGGCTCTTCAACGCCGCGGCCAAGCGCTTGAAGTAATCCTCCGCGATCACGACCGAGCCCACGACGAGCGTGGCGCTGCGGATTTTGCCAGCATCGGCGGGGCCGCGCCCGCTCCAAGCAGCGATGTCGCGCAGGCTGTCTTCGTTCGCGGCGAGCTCGCGTAAGTGTTTGCGCTCGTTCTCTCGGCCGGCGACCAAGCCGACGACGATCAGCACGATAAAGATGAGGATCGCTTCCATCCGAGCTGCTCAGCTCACGACGACGGCCGTGCCGTACGCCATGACCTCGGCGGCGCCTGCCGCGATGTTCGACGTCGAGAACCGTATGTTGACGATCGCGTTGGCGCCCGCGGCGCGCGCTTGCTCGACCATGCGGTCGAGCGCTTCGTTGCGCGACTCGTTGAGGAGCACGGTGTAGCTCTTGAGCTCACCGCCGACGATGTTCTTGAGCCCGGCGAGGATGTCTCGGCCGACGTGCTTTGCGCGCACCGTCGAGCCCTGCACGAGGCCGATGTGCCGTGTAATGGTCTTGCCGGGAACGGTGTCGATCGTCGTCAATTCCATGGGCGGGCTCCTGGCGCGAACGTGGCGGCAGTGTGCCACAGCGCCGGCGCGGCGGCGCCGGGCTTCGATTTGCCGAAACCGGGCCCGCAATGTCAGAGTGGTCGAAGAGCAAATGCCACGGGGTTTGGCCATGTCGCGTCTACCTATCGTCATGTTCATCGCCTGCGGCGGCGCCGCGAACGCATTCGCGCACCACGGCATTGCGAATTTCGATCTCAACAAGGACGTCGCGATCAGCGGCACGGTATCGAAGCTCGCGTTCGTGAATCCGCACTCGTGGCTCTATGTCAATGTCGTCGGCGCCGACGGCCGTACGACGGAATGGCAGTGCGAGATGCGCGCCGCAACCGTGCTACGGCGCTCGGGCTGGAGCGAGGCGATGCTCGCGGCGGGCACGGCGGTCAACGTCACGGGCTCGCCGGACCGCAACGAGCCGAATACCTGCTACTTGGGCACGATCACGTTCGCCGACGGCACGAGCATGGATCGCTACGGCCAGCGGCAGAAGACCGCCGTGGCCGTGGCCGCCGACCGGCCGGAGCGTTTGCCGAACGGCGATCTGAATTTCAACGGCGACTGGGCCGGCGAGCAACGCGTCATGACGGACCGCCGCGGCATCAGCGGCGCGCTCGTGCCGCTCAGCGTTGCCGATCGGCTGGAGCCTGGCGCCGTGCCGGAGGGCGGGCGCGCGTTCCCCGGCGCGCGCGGCACGCCGGAGTCGCTCGCCGATAATGCGATCCAAGCCGCGTGGACGCGGCCGAGCCCGGTGCCGCTGACGGAAGCGGGTCGGCGAGCCGCGGAGGGCTTCGACCCGTCGTCTACCGACAATCCGCGGCTGCGCTGCGAGCCGACGAACATCCTCTTCGACTGGGGCTTCGAGACGTTCACGAATCGCATCACCCAGGACGAGAACTCGATTCGGATCCAGTACGGCGCGCCCGGCATCGACCGCAGGATCCATCTGAACGAGACTGCGCACCCGGCCGACATCGTGCCGAGCGTCACGGGCCATTCGATCGGCCGTTTCGAGAACGACGTGCTGATCGTCGACACCGTCGGCTTCAAGCCCGGAGTCTTGTCGGCCGACGGGTACACGATGCACAGCGAGCAGCTGCACGTCGTCGAGCGCTTCTCCCTCGACCGCTCCGGCGGCACGCTCGCGCTGCGGCGCGAGTACGTCGCCGAGGATCCGCTGTACTTCACGGGCCAGTTCCGCGGCGCGGACACCGCGTTCGTGGCCGACTTGCCGTATGAACCGCCGACCTGCAACGATTTGAGCTACAAGACCGGCCAAGGTACGGCAGCAGTCGACGCGGAGGCCGTTGCGGAAGCACCGGCGGCGACTCCGGAGCCGGCGCCGGCGAAGCCGTGGTGGATGTTCTGGAAGTGAGCACCGTGGAACCAGTTCGAAACGAAGATTGTCGGAGTTGCCGTGCCCGAAACGAATAGCAAAGTGTCAGAGGTTACCGCCGAGGCCAAGCCGAGCCGCGCCAAGTGGTGGATCTCGGAGCTGATCTCGCTCGCGATCGTGCTCGCGGCCGTGACGGCCGCGCGCTCGTCGCTCGCGGATCATTACTACGTACCGTCGGGCTCGATGGAATACTCGTTGATGCCCGGCGATCGCGTCATCGTCAACAAGATGTCGTACGGGTTTCGAGTCCCGCTCACGAAGATCGACATCTTCGGCTCGTCGACGCCGGAGCGCGGCGAGATCGCCGTGTTCGATTCGCCCGAGGACGGCACGACGCGGCTCATCAAACGCATCGTCGCGATCGGCGGCGATCGCGTGGCCGTCGCCAACGGGCAGCTCTCGATCAACGGCGAGGCCCTCGGCGATCGGACCGTCGAGCACTTCGGCGAGCGCGACGCCCTGCTGAACCTGCGCAGCGGCGGCGGCCCCGACTTCGAGATCGAAGTGCCGCAAGGCATGGTGCTCGCGATGGGCGACCATCGCGGCAATAGCAACGACGGCCGCAAGTTCGGGCTCATCGACGAGCGCGAGCTCTTCGGGCGCGCCGTCGCGATCTACTACCGCCGCGGTGACGGGTTCACCTGGCAGCCGCTGTAACGTGCTAGACCAATTCCCGGAGACCGCGAGCTCGAAGCCCGCTTCGAGCCGAGCCAAGCGGTGGATTTCGGAGGTGATCTGGTTGGCGGCCGTGCTCGCTGCGGTCACGGCCACGCGCTCCTCGCTTGCCGATCACTACTACATCGAGTCGGGCTCGATGGAGTACTCGTTGATGACCCACGATCGCGTCGTCGTCAACAAGATGTCGTATGGCGTCCGTATCCCGCTCACGACGATCGACGTCTTCGGCTCGTCGACGCCCGAGCGCGGCGACGTCGCCCTGTTCGACTCGCCCGAGGATGGCTCGACACGCCTCATCAAGCGCATCGTCGCGATCGGCGGCGACCGCGTCTCGGTCGTCGACGGGCAGCTGTCGATCAACGGCCAGCCGCTCGGCGACCGCGCGGCAGAGCATTTCGGCGAGCGCGAGGCGTTGCTCAAGCTCACGACGCAACCTAGCTACAACGAGGGTGGCGGACCGAACTTCGAAGGCATCGTGCCGCCCGGCCAAGTGCTCGCGATGGGCGACCACCGCGGCAACAGCAACGACGGCCGCATGTTCGGTTTCATCGACGAGCGCGAGCTCGTCGGCCGCGCCGTTGCCATCTACTACCGCCGCGGCGACGGCTTCACTTGGAAGCCGCTATAACGGCGCTCGGCAGTACGTCAGCGTTCGTGACCATGGCAAGGAACGTAACGCGCATCGCATTCTTGCTGCTTCTCGCGCCGATGGCGTCTGCACAGCAACTTCCGGAGCTGCTGCGACCGGTCGACCAACGAAAGGCGCAGCAGTTGATCGAGTACAACTCCCCGTGGTTTCAGGCCGAGCTGTATTCCGCGAAGCGATTTCGAATCGTGGACGTGGACACCAGCGTCTTGATGCGGGACGACGACTTCACCGTCACTTTGTTTGACGATCTCGCCGCCCTGCACATGACCAAGGATGCGATACAAAGAAGGGAGGACACGTTTGCTTGGAACGCATTGGTCCTCGTCGACCTACCCGATGTGCTAAGGACGCTCGGCGCGAGACAGACAGTGTTGTTCTCCGGCTTCGCGTGGGATACGGACGAGTCCGGTAGGGCCTTCGAATCGTCCGGTAACCAGTTCCAGTCACCTCCGCGCACGGCGCAAGAAATCGCACGTCACCCGGAGTCGCGCAAGCTCAACGAACGCGCTTCCCATTCGGTGACTGCCGACTTCGCGCTTTTTCCGACCGACAGGTACAGGTTAGTGCCGTTGAAGTACACGCCAAAGGCACACGTGCTTCTCGAGGTCGACCCGGAAAAGATGGTCCCTATTTTGGTCGACAGGGTTCCGGGTGAAGTCGTCGAGAGAACGCCCGCTGATCAAGTGAAGCTGTCGAACTACGACACTTTCATCCGAAGTCTGCCGCCGGAAAGGGACGTGCCGGTTGTAGCGGAACTCCCATGATGCGATTAGCCGCGCGAAATCACGCGGTTTCCCGACCCCAATGTAACCACGTGAGTCCACTGTGAAGTTGGACCATCCTACGGTGAGCCTCACTTGGAGAGGAAGGTAGCGGGTCTATCATCGCGGTTCATAACAAACAGAACTATCTCGGCCGTGATAGCAGTCGCCGGGGCGTGCCAGATGCGCTACCAAAGTCGACGTACCATTTTGGTCAACAAACCCATTCACCCGCCACACGTCGAGACCGAAGCCACGCACTAAGTCGAGGAACGCGCCCGGGTCCCGGGGCTTGGATTGAGGCTCGATGAGCTGAACTCGGCACATGCTGGTTCTGCATTCGACTTGCATGGTCACAAGCCGCAAGTTGGCGTGGGCTAACTGATCCAGAATGTTCCTCTCCATTCCACTAGCCCAAAGTGGATCGACGGCCTCGGCAGCGAACGCCGTCTCTATTGAGGCCAACCCAGGATCGATTAGCGCCCGCGCACTTCGCGCTTTTTGCGCCATGGGCGAGAGCGCGACGTCATCCGGCAGCAGCACAGGCGGCTCGACCGGATCGTTGGCTGCCGGTTCATCAGAGAGCACTGGCGCATCGTCCATGGCCGGTGTCGAGCGGCTTTCGGGCGTAGCTATGACAGGCGCGACGGGCGGAGGAACTTGTATCTGACCATCGGGCTCTAGGTCCCATGGAATCAACCAAACCAGCACGATCAGAACCGCTATCGCGATTAAGACTTTGCGCATGCCGCATTGCCTCCGCGTCAATGACGCCGAAACCATTCTGAGCAGCCGTGCGGATCAAGGCAAACTAAGCGGCCCTGTTTAGCTCGACTTCACGCTCGCCAGCATCGGCTTCTTCTTCGCGTTCAAGATTTCCGCAGCTCGTTTCGCCGATAGCTGAGTCGAGGTGTGCAGGTAGGGCATCGTGGTCTGAGGGTCGGTGTGGCCCAGGACGTATTGGACCTCCTGAACGTTCATACCAGCCTCTCCTCAGTAGTACGTCAGCGTCTCGATTCCCGTTCCGGCCTTGAACGTCCTCGTGACGGTCGCCGTCGCGAGGTCGACCGCAGACACCGTGCCGTCGCCGTGATTCGCGACGAGCGCCGTCTTGCCGTCGGCCGAGAAGCCGATGCCCATCGGCGATGCGCCGACCTTTGAAGGTGCGTTGCGGCGCGCGCAGATTCGCGGCGTCGAAGATGCTGATCGACGAGCCCGCCATCGTCAGTAGCCACTTCCCGTCCGGCGAGTAGTACGCCTTGTACGCAGCGTCCGTCGTATCGGCGAGCGCAATGCGGTCGAGCACTTGATCGGTCGAAGTGTCGATGACGGCGATCTCGGGCCGCGCGATGTCCATCGCGATGACGCGCTTGCCGTCCGGTGACGCCGTAATACCTTGCGTGCCGCGCGGCATCGGCACCGTGCCGACCTGCTTGCGCGCGCGCAGATCGAGCACGCTGACGAACGGCTTGTCGTCCTTGTTCGCGACATAGGCCTTGCTGCCATCGGGCAGCACGGCTAGCCAGTGGCCGGCGCCTTCGTGATCGATCGTGGCGACGATGCGCCCGGCTGCGCCGTCGACAACGAGGATTTTGCGGTCGAGCTCGGCAGTGACGTAGACCATGCCGTTCACGTCGATCTGCACGCCGTGCGGCGAGCGATACGGCGAGAGGTCGATGACCTTCTCGACTTTGCGCTCGGCCAGGTCGAGCACGTAGAGCTCGTGCCCCGGCTCGGGATTGCGGTTGTAGACGCCGGGGCCGTAGATCGGCACGTAGGCGAGCCGGTGATCGGCCGATAGCGCGAAATCGTGCGGGTTCTTCGGCAGCTCGAGGCTCGAGCGTTCCGCGAGCGACGTCGGGTCGAAGAAGCGCACGTGGCCGCCGAGCTTGTCGATGAGCAACAGGCCGTCTGAGCCAGTCGTGTGATTGAGACTCTCGCCAGCCCCTGGCAGCGCGGCCGCGAGCGCGAGAACGGTTGCGATCGGACGAAGCATGGTGCTTTCCCCCTCGAGCAGCGAACGGTCTGCGACGCTGCCGTTATCGTAGCCCAGCGCTCGGCGCAGGGGCAGATTCGGCGGCCGGGCGGGGGGCGCCCGGCCGCCGGCGCGGGCCAAATGCCCGCGGCGCGACAACACGCGGTTGCCGAACGCGTCAGACCACGGCGCTGCGGTTCAAGCGCGCCAGAATCAAGGTCACGATCACGCCGAAGCCCGTGATCGTCAGCAGGAAGTTTGCGAGACCGCCGATCCACGGCAGGTTGATCGCGACGATCACGATGACGAGGCCGACGAGCAGCGTCATCGCATAGTGCGGCGCAGGCGCGCGATTGCGCAGCACGCCGCGCCCGATCATCTGCGCAATGACGGCCTTCGAGAAATACAGGCCGATCGCGCCGACGAGGAACGTCAACACGCCGAGCGGAATGCCGATGATCGTGACGCAGAACAGCACGGCGGCGACCGGCAGCGTCACGGCCGCGGCGAGGCCGATACCCGCCGAGCGTAGGACGGCCAGCGCGTTCGGTAGCGACGCTTCGCGCAGCACGGGGAACAGCCAGAGCAGCAGCAGGCCGGTCACGAATGCGCCAGCGAGGCGGATGACCTGGCCGAAGTAGTAGCCGAGCCGCTCATACTCGTTACGGCGGTGCTCGCGCTCGACGAGCTGCTCGTTGACGGTGCCGCCGACGCTCGCTCCGGACGCGACGGTGAGGTCGCCGACGCTGTCGACATGGCCCGTGACGTTGCCGCCGACACGCGCGGTCGACAGCACGGCCATCGTGCCGGCGTAGCCGTCCACGTCGCCTTCGACGGCGCCGCTGACGTTGACTCTGGAACCGAAGCCCCTGAAATCGATGCCGACGCGGCCGTCGACGTCGACGCTCTCGCCGAACGCCGTCGCGTTGCCCGAGACGTTCGCCTCCGGCGCGATTTCGACGCCGTTGGCGAAGCCGTAGAAATCGCGGCCGATGCGGGCCGTTCCGAGCGACAAGTCCTCCGCGCCGCCGAGGACGCTGCCGCCGACCGTGCCTTCTATCGTGACCCTCTGCGCGCCGGTGATCAGATTACCCGTGACGTTGCCGCGCACCGTGACCTCTTGGCCGAACGCGAGCAGGTCGCCGTTGACGGTGCCTTCGATCAATACGGTTTGGCCCGCCGCGAGCAGCGTGTCGTTGATCGTCTCGTCGGCCGCAACGGTCACGAGCGACTCGCTTCGCCGGATCTCGAACGCGTGGCCGATCGACGGTAGCGCGACGGCGACGGCGAGCAGCGCTGCTGCCATGCCCGCGAAAGCGCGCTGCCGCGCGGCCGAGAACGCGAGCCAGGCGACGAACCCGAGCACGAGCGTCGCGCCGACGAAGTTCAACGCAGCAGTCCACATAGCAGTTCCCTCGTAGACGATGAATGTCAGAAAGTCGACGACGCGCTCGAAGAGCACGTCCGATTTGAGCGGGCTCAACCACGTGAGCTCGGTCGGAATGGCCGCGGCGACCGTGCGCCAAAAGGCTTGACTGAAGCCGCCGATACCCAAGACCGTCGCGATGAGTACGACGAAGTCTCGTGCGCGCGGCGGCGGGACGAAGCGCGGGATCGGCGCCAGGTCTTCCGCTTCGTGCAGCGCGGCGCGCAGCACGGCGCTTTCATCGCCAAGAGCTTCCATGCGCGCGCGGCACGATTCGCAGGTCGCCGTATGCCGCCAGTACAGCGCCGCCTCGCGCGCGGGCAGGGCGCCATCGGCGTACATCGAATGAGTAACTTCAGTTGGACAAGTCATGCCGTTCCCTTGGCAACAGCTTCCGGGGTTGCCTTACCGTGATCATCGATGCCTGTGTCCGCGAGCGCCTGGCGCAAGAGTTGCTTGGCGCGGCAGAGCAGCACACCGACGTGGTTGCGTGTGATGCCGAGTGTCGTGGCGATATCGTCGTAGTCGGCGTCCGAGTAATAGGCGAGCGCGAGCGGGACGCGGTAGCGCTCGGGCAGCTTCGCGACGGCCGCGTTGACGGCGGCGGCGCGTTCTCGAGTCAGTGCCGCGCCGAGCCCGTCGACGCTCGGTGAGTCGGCTGCCGCCGCTTCCTCGGCTTCGGTGCCGAACAGTGCGACTTCCTTGCCGCGGCGGCGCAGCAAATCGAGGCAGTAGTTTCGTGCAATGCTCATGACCCAACCCGCGAACGGCTGCGCCGCGTCGTAGCTCGCAAACGCGCGATAGGCCCGCGCGAATGCCTCCTGAGCAGCATCTTCGGCGCGGTCGGCCGTGCCGAGGAGTTGCCGACACAGCCCTCGTACTTGCCGGTAGTGCGCCACATAGAGCTCGGCAAAGCCGGCCTCCTTAGTCATCACGAGTCCTGAATGGGCTGCTCACGGGGTAATACGGCCGGGCCTTGAGATTCATTACAGTAACCGCATGCCGGAGTCTCGAGAGTTAGCCGCGGCGCGGCTTTGCATGGCGGAAGCCGAGGCCGACTGGACCTCGGCCGAGAGCTTGGCGCGTTTGTCCGACGGATTGGGGCGTCTTGCCGACATCATCGAGGGCACCGAGCCCGAGGCTCCGACGGCGAGCAATCTTGCCGCGAGCTATGCCGGCCGCTTCTACGCGCGAGTAAGGGAGAAGCTCGCACGGGATGCCCAAGTGCCGGAGCCCGAGCTCGAGCATTGCTTCAAAGTCCTGCTCGCGTTCGATCTAGTCGAGAGCTCGCTGCCGCCGGCAGCCAGCGACGTCAAGATCGCCGTCGTCAGAGCGCTGATCGACCGCTACTACGAGGGCCACTCGGCCAAGCAAAAGCGCGCGGCGATCGAACAGCTCCTGGCGCTCAAACCGGAGCGTTGAGGCGCTAGAGCTCCGTCTTTGCGACGTCGGCCAAGATCGTCTCGCGATAGACGGGGAGCGACCAGCCTTCGCGCTCGAGCTCGCGGAGGCGCGCCTCGAACTTGTTCAGGTATTCGCGCTTGCTGCCGTAGAGGTCGCGCAACTTCGCTTGCGAGAACGGTTCCTGGTACGCGCTCAAGCGGCACATGGTCTGCGCACCTTGCAGCCCGTTGACGCGGACGTACTCGCTCGGATTCGCGATGACGGGATCGGCGGCTGTGTTCACGGGCGCGTACTTGGCGGTCGGCACGTCGACATACGGGCTACGGATGCCGCCAACCGGGTTGCCGTGCGCATCGAGCACCATCGTCGAGCCGTCGTTGCTCTCGTCGCGGTCGAGCAAGATGCGCGGCGCGCGCGGCGGCACGATGCCTTCGTCGACCCAACGCAGCAAGTGATGCAGCGTCACGGAGAAGTAAGCCTGCGTCAGGAACGTGGACAGCGGCTTCACGCATGGATTCGGCAGCAAGCGCACGTTGTCGCGCGAGTCGACGTGGCCGATCGCCGCGAACTCGTACAAGCGGTACTGCTTGCCCGGCTCGTCGCCGTCTTGGCGGCGCGTCACGTTGGTTTCGACCTCGTGCATCGTCGGCATGTGCATTAGCGGCACGTCGATCTCGCGGATCGTCGATCCGTTCGAGGTCGGCATGAAGCCGTCGAAGATGCGGCTCATCTCGGGGGTGCGGAACACCATGTGCGCCGGCAGATAGTTGATCAGCGTGCCGGCGCTCATCGACGTTCCGCCCATGACCAACTTGCGCACGGGGCCTGCGAGCGGCGTCTTCGAGCTGCGCAGCAGCGCGCCGACCTGAGCGATGATCTCGTTCTGCTGCCCGTTCTCGACCTTGAGGCTTCCGTAGCGCGCCGCGTTGAAGGCGACGAACTGCTGCGGCGACGTCGTGACGATCTCGACGGCGGCATGACCCGCATCCATCAAGTACCCCGACGTGAACTCGAACATGTGCGCGGCGCCGCTGACGTGCATCGATTCCGCGAGCACCAAGCCGCTGAAGTCGTCGTCGTCGGCAGGTTGGCGAACGACGACGCGCGTCGTGTACGGCTTACCCGCAGCCGTTCCCGAGGCGAAGTACTCGGTCGTCTCGTAACGGAAGTGCGCGAGGTCGAGGCCGCGCGCCAAGGACGGCGCAGAGTCGAACGCAGCGCCCGGGCCAGTGACGGGCGCCGACAACGACGGCAGTGCCACGGCTGTCGGCACACGCGGAATGCCTTCGATCTCGGGCTCGGGACGCGGGCTGCCGAAGCCGCCGGGCGGTTGGGCGACGGCGCTCGCGGCGGCGAGCAAGGCGGTTAGCGTGGCGGCGGCAGCGCGCGCGAGCGGGCGTAACGACATGGCATTCCCCCCAAAAGAGGGGAACACCTTAATTCACGCTCGAGAAAACGAGAAGCGTCGGCAGAGCGCCGAGGCGGTACGAAGAGTCTCGGCCGTTACTGGCGCCGGGCGACGGCGTGAATGACGCGCTCGTGCTCGAAGTAGACCGAGAAAGAAGGGTAGTCCCAACGCGTGATCGGCGGCTGCTCCACCGCGGATCCGCCAACAGGGCCGCGGCGCTCCGCGGGCGCACCGTAGGCCGACTGGACGGCCTCCATCGACATGCCGGGCCTCGGCCGCGTCTCGAGCGACTGCCGGTCCACGTCGATGCCGTCGAGGAGCAGCGTATCGGCATGCGCGGCCGAGGCCGCGAGCAAGAGCAGCGCCAACGTCGTGGGAATGGTTTTGGCCATGACCCGATCCTCCCTGGAATGCTCGGGAATATAGCACCGCGAAATACCGCCTCAAATTCGCACTCCTCCTTTTGTGGCGGCGGTCACACTTCGCTCGCGGCTCGCCCCCGGGCCGCGCCGTCGCTCACCTCGCACATGCTCGCGCGGGCGTTATGGTTTAATCGCGGCTCATGTTTCGGCCGCTCGAATGGTTCATCGGTTTGCGCTACTTGCGGTCGCGGCGCTGGCGCGCGCTCGTGTCCTTCCGGACCGCAGCCTCGCTGCTCGGCCTCGCGCTGGGCGTAACGGCGCTGATCGTGATCCTCTCGGTGTTGAACGGCCTCGAGGGCGAGACGCGGACGCGTCTACTGGCGCTCAGCGCGCACGCGACCGTTTCGGCGCCCGAAGGCGTGGCCGATTGGCGGGAGCTCGAGCGCCGCTTCACGCTCACGCCGGGCCTTGCGGCCGTGACCCCGTACGTGCGCCTCGAAGGAATGCTCGCGGCCGGCACAAATCTGCGGCCCGCCGTCGTGCGCGGCATCTTGCCGGCCGAGGAGGGTGCGGCTTCTGACCTCGGGCGCATCATCACGCGCGGCGCGCTCGAGAACCTCACGCCCGGCGCCCGCCGCATCCTGCTCGGCAGCGTGCTTGCGTCGAGCTTGGGGTTACGCACCGGCGACACGGTCGGGCTGGTCGTGCCGCGCGTCGTCGGCGGCCGAGTCATGCCGCGCACCGCTGCGTTCACGGTCGCCGGCGTCATCGAGGCCGGCGTGCCCGACCACGACACGTCGCTCGCGCTCGTCCATCTCGCGGACGCCAGCGATCTCAAGGGCCTCGACGGCGCAGCCGACGGCGTCGCGCTGAAGTTCGACGATCCGTTTCGCGTGCGCGAGTTCGCCGCCGCGCAGCGCAGTGCCCTCGACGCGGCTTGGCGTTACTCGGACTGGACCGAGGAGTACCGCAATCTGTTCACGGCGATGCGCATCGAGAAGCTGATCATGTCGATCGTCTTGCTGATGATCGTCGGTGTGGCGGCTTTCAACATCGTGGCTTCGCTGATGATGGTCGTCATCGACAAGCAGAAGGACATCGCGATCCTTCGGACCTATGGGCTCGAAGCTCACCGCGTCGCGCGGATTTTCGTCGTGCAGGGTGCCGCGATCGGGCTCGTCGGTGCGCTGCTCGGCGTGGGGCTCGGCCTCTCGCTCGCCTACAACATCGACGTCGTCGTGCCGTGGCTCGAGCAGACGCTCGGCTTTCAGATCATGCCCGGCGACGTTTACTACGTGACGGCGTTGCCGTCGGAGGTTGAGCTGTTCGACGTCGTCGCGGTGCCCGTCGCCGCGTTCGTGCTCTCTGTCCTGGCCACGCTGTATCCCGCGCGCCGGGCGGCCGCGATCGCGCCGGCCAGCGCGCTGCGCTACGACTAGCCGCGCATGCGCCAACCGTACGAGCTGTCGATTGCCGTCCGTTATCTGCGAACTCGCAGCACGCACAGCTTTATCTCGTTCATCTCGGCAGTTTCGATGATCGGCATCGCGCTCGCGGTCGCGGTATTGATCGTCGTGTTGTCGATCATGAACGGCTTCGAGAGCGAGCTGCAGAGGCGGATCTTGGGCATGGTGTCCGACGCATCGATCACGGGTCATCCCGAGGGGACTCCTCTCGCCAACTGGCGCGAGGCACGCGAGCGCGTGCTGCGCCGCAGCGACATCGAGGCCGCCGCGCCGTACGTCGAAGGCCAAGCGATGGCCGTGGTGGGGGCCACGGTCGCGGGCGTGACGGTCCGCGGCATTTACCCGGAGCTCGAGCCGGGCGTCTCGACGCTCGGGTCCGTCATGACCGAGGGCAACTTGGAAGAGCTCGCGGCCGGCAGCTTCAGCCTCGTGATCGGCGCCCAGCTCGCGATGGCGCTCGACGTCGGAGTCGGCGACGAGCTCACGCTTTTTCTCGCCGACGCGCGTGTCACGCCGGCCGGCCTCTTGCCACGCAACAGGGCTTTCACGGTCAGCGGCATATTCGACGCGGGCATGTACGAATACGATCGCGGGCTCGCGTTCACGAGCTTCGACGATGCGGCGCTCTTGTTTCGCACGCGCGGCGACGCAACGGGGCTACGGCTCGCCATTCCCGATCTCTACAACGCGCTCGAGACGGCGAAGGCGGCGGCAGTGCAACTCGTCGATGAAGGCGTCGGGCCGAACTACTACATCGACGACTGGACGAGCGGGCATTACACGTTCTTCCGCTCGATCCAGCTGCAAAAGACGATGATGTTCGTGATCCTGTCGCTCGTGATCGCGGTCGCCGCCTTCAACATCGTCTCGACGTTGATGATGGTCGTGCGCGACAAGCGCGGCGACATCGCGATCCTGCGCAGCATCGGCACGACACAGGGCAGCGTCATGACGTTGTTCGCGAGCCAGGGCACGCTGATCGGCATCATCGGCACGGTGCTCGGCGTTGCGCTCGCTCTGCTCTTCTCGTGGCAGCTCGCGAATATTGTCAATGCGCTGCAATGGCTGTTCGGCGTCGATCTGCTGTCGGCCGAGGTGTACTACTTGGACAATCTCCCGACTCAGGTGCGGCCGCTCGAGGTCGCGCAAATCGGCGGCATGGCGCTCGTGCTCGCCGTCGCGGCCACCTTCTATCCGGCATTGAGCGCCGCACGAGCGCCGCCGGCCGAGGCGCTGCGGTATGAGTGACACCACACCCGTGCTCGAGGCGCGCGGTCTCGTCAAGACGTTCAGCGACGTCGGGCGCAACGTCGAGGTGCTGCGCGGCGTCGAGCTCACGATCGCGAAAGGCGATCGCATCGCGATCATCGGCACCTCGGGCTCGGGCAAGACGACGCTGCTGCAGCTCATCGGCGGGCTCGATCAGCCGACGGCCGGCGACGTGCGCGTCACCGGCGAGTCCATGAGCTCGCTGCGCGACGCGGACCGAGGCCGGCTCCGCAATCGCGCGCTCGGCTTCGTCTATCAGTTCCACCATCTGCTGCCCGAGTTCACGGCGCTCGAGAACGTGGCGATGCCGTTGCTCGTGCGCGGCACGGCCCCCGCGCAGGCGGCCGCGGAGGCACGCGGCTTGCTCGAGCGCGTGGGCTTGGGCGAGCGGCTCGAGCATCGCCCGAGTCAGCTCTCCGGCGGCGAGCGGCAGCGCACGGCCGTGGCCCGCGCGCTCGTGACGCGGCCCGCTGCCGTGCTCGCCGACGAGCCGACGGGCAACCTCGACAGGCCGACGGGCTTGCGCGTGTTCGAGCTGCTGCTCGAGCTCAACGCGGCGCTCGGCACGAGCCTCGTCGTCGTCACTCACGATCCTGATTTGGCGGCGCGCATGGATCGCGTGCTCGAGCTCAAGGACGGTATATTGAGGCCCGCCTAGCCAGACCCTTCGCGTGCCCGTTTCGGCCCGCGCCGATCGTTTGGATCGGCGGCGCGTGGCTGCTCGGCACCGTCGGCGCGCATCAGCTGCCGCAGCTCCCGGAGCCTGGTTGGTGCGTGCCGCTGCTGCTTGCGGCACCGCTGGCGCTGCGGTTGGTGTTGTTGCGTCCGTTGCTCGTGGCGGCCGCGGCCGCCGCGTGGACTTGTTGGTGCGCCGGCGAGCGATTGACGGCTCGGCTGCCGCTCACAGCGCTCGGCGTCGATTTCGAGCTCGCGGGCACCGTAGCCGGTTTTCCGAGCGCAGCGCCGGGGCAGATCACGTTCGCCTTCGAAGTCGCTGAGCCGCGGCCCCCCGGTGTGCCGCCGCGCGTGCGCTTGACGTGGTACGACGCGCCCGCCGGCCTGCGCCCCGGCGATGAGCTCGAGTTGACGGCACGCCTGCGGCCGCCGCGCGGCGCGCGCAACCCAGGCGGCTTCGACTACGAGCAGTGGCTCCTGGTCAATGGCTACGGCGCGACGGGCTACGTGCGCGCCGGTGCCGTCCGCGAGGCGGGCGGCGGCGCGATCATGACGCGGTGGCGCAAGTTTCGCGCGCTGCTCGCCGAGCGCATCGGCGCGGCGAGCGCCGATGTCGACGGCGTTGCGCTGCTAACGGCGCTCGCGCTCGGCGAACGGTTTCGGTTCTCGGAGCAGCACTGGGCCGATTTCCGCCGCACGGGCACGAGCCACCTCGTGGCCGTCTCCGGGATGCACGTCGCGCTGCTCGGCGTCGTCGTGTTCGTCGTGCTGCGGCGCGTATGCTTGAGATTCCCTGCGCCGCTCGCGAGCCTCGATCTCGAGGTCGCATCCGCAGCGAGCCTGCTCGCGACGGCGTATTACGCGGCGCTGACGGGCTTTGCGGTGCCGGCACAGCGCTCGTTGCTGATGATCGCGGTCGCATCGATTGCAGTCGCAAGCCGCCTTCGCATCAGCGCAGCACAGATCGTCGCGGCGACGCTCGTCGCAGTGCTCGTATTCGATCCGTTCGCGCCGCTGTCGGCTTCGTTTTGGCTGTCGTTCGTCGCCGTCGCGATCCTGCTGGCGCTGGGAGCGCCAACGGCCGTGCTTCGCGGAACGTCGAGCCGTCTTCGCCGCGTCGCGCGCGCCGGGTTCGCGTTCGTGCGCTTGCAGTGGTGGATCGGGCTCGCGCTGCTGCCGTTGACGGCCTGGCACTTCGGGGAAGTCTCGCTCGTCGGCCCCGTCGTGAACCTCGTGGCGATTCCGTTCTTCAACGCCTGTCTCGTGCCGTTGGCCGTGCTTGCGACGCTCGCGCTTTCGTTCGACGGCGTCGCCGGCTTGTCGGCGCCGGCCGTCGATGCCGTCGCATCGCTCTGTGGTTTCACCGTGCGCGCGCTGCATGCCGTTGCCGAGCTGCGCGGCGCAGCGGTCGCATTGCCGCTGCCGTCGGCGCTCGCGTTGGCCGTGGCGGCGCTCGGCGTCGCGTTCGCGGTGTGCGGCGCCGGCCTGCCCGGCCGGCGCTGGGCGTGGCTCGCGCTGTTGCCGATTGCTGTGCCCGCGCTCGATTTGCCGGCGCCCGGCACCGTGCGCGCGATCGTGCTCGATGTCGGCCACGGTCTTGCCGTGATCGTCGAGACGCGCAGCTTCAGGCTGCTGTTCGACGCGGGACCGACGGCGCGCTCGGGGTTCGACAGCGGCGAGGAAATCGTCGTGCCGGCCCTCTCGGCCGGCGGCCGCCGCGGTCTCGACCGGCTCGTCGTGAGCCACGCCGACAACGACCATGCTGGCGGTGCGGCGGCTGTCGCCGCGGCGTTCCCCGGCCTCGACGTTCTGAAAGGTCCCGATGTCGTTGCGTTGCCGGGCCGCCCGTGTGCCGCAGGCGACGAATGGGAATGGGATGGCGTTCGATTCGTCATCCTGCATCCGGACGCGGACTTCGGCTCCCGCGGCAACGACAGCTCGTGCGTGCTCAAGGTCGAGACGGGCACGCGCGCGCTGCTCATCACGGGCGACATCGAGCGGCGCGGCGAGAGCGCGGTGCTCGCGCAGGCTGAGGCGCAAGGGCTCGCCGCCGACGTCATCGTCGTACCGCATCATGGCAGCGCGACGTCCTCGTCGCCGGCGTTCGTCGCGGCCGTCGGTGCGCAGCACGCGATCGTTTCAGCCGGTTACGCAAACCGCTGGGGATTCCCGCGGCCCGAGGTCCGCGAGCGCTGGCGCGAGAGCGGCGCGGACGTCGTCGTCACGGGCGACGAGGGCGCAGTGAGCGTCGAGCTTCGGCCCGAAGGCGTGACCGTATCGGCCGAACGTGATGGCCGTCACCGTTATTGGCACGCGCCGTGATTTTCATGGTGAATCAGGTGTCAGCGCGCTATAGTTCGCCGCAACTTTCGGTGGGAGCTTACGGCAGCTAATGCTCGAGATCGTCCAGGCCGGCGGTTGGGCCATGTGGCCAATCATCGGCTGCTCGGTAGTGGCGGTCGCGATAACTCTGGAACGGCTATGGACGCTGCAAGAAAGGCGCGTGCTGCCGGCGAGTGTCGCGGATCACGTCTGGGAGCTGGTCCAGCAGAATCAGCTCGACCCCAACCAAATTCAGCAAGTGCACCAGAGCTCTCCGCTCGGTCAGGTGCTTGCGGCGGGGTTGGCCTATAGACATGCCTCGCGCGATGTCCTCAAGGAGTTCGTCGAGGACACCGGCCGGCACGCCGTGCACGATCTCGAACGCTACTTGAGCACACTCGGCACGATCGCCGCGATTTCACCGCTGCTCGGCTTGCTAGGCACGGTTTTCGGCATGATCCGGTCGTTCACGGCGATCACGACCGAAGGCGTCGCGAATCCCGCGGTGCTCGCGGGCGGCATCTCCGAGGCTCTAGTCGCAACGGCGGCCGGTTTGATGGTCGCGGTCCCTTCGTTGATCGCGTATCGCTACCTGCGCGGGCGCGTCGATGGTCTCGTCGTGAAGATCGAGAAGCAATCGATCCACTTCATCGAGGCGTTACTGCACCAGCAGCGGGCGGGTGTATTCGGAGTGGCCGATGAAGCTGCAAAGCCGATCAAGAGACGAGCCTGAGATCAACGTAATCTCGCTCGTCGACGTGCTGCTCGTCCTCGTGCTGTTTCTCATGGTGTCGACGAGCTTCATGCGCGAGACGGAGATCACCATGCAGCTCCCGGAGGCAGCCGCCGAGGCTGCGGCCGCCGCTCCCGACGACAAGCTCGAGATCATGATCACGCAAGCCGGCGGCTATGTCGTAAACGGCCGCGAGCTCGTCAACAGCGAGCGGCGCACGCTGCGTGCTGCCATCGAGCGGCTCTCGGGCGAGGAGCGCGACATGCCGGTTTTCATTCGCGCGGACGCCGCCGCCACGCACCAAGCCGTCGTCACGGCGATGGACGTCGCCGGCCAGCTCGGTTTCGTCAAGCTCAATATCGCCACGGTCACGCCGTCCGAAGCGCAAGCGCAGTGACCTCGCTACCGTGCCGGCCCGCCGCTTGGCGCCGCGCGTAAGTTAAAGGCCATGGCCCAAATCCAGTCGAGCGCCGCTGCGACCTACCGCCGGCTGCTGCGCTACGCTCGCCCTCATTGGTGGATCGTCGCAGCGGCCATCGTGCCGATTTCGCTCTACGCGGCCATTGGCACGGCATTTCCGCTGTTGATGACCGAGATTTTCGAGCGGCTTCAAGACACTGCGCGCAACGCCGATAACGCTTGGCAGATACCTCTGGCTCTGGTGCTGCTCTTCGCAATTCGCGGCACGATGGACTTTCTGACCGTGTACGGCTTGGCCTGGGTCGGCCGTTCCGCGATTCGGGAGTTGCGCGGCGAGGTTTTCGCTCATTACCTCGGATTGCCGGCGCGCTACTTCGATCAGGGCTCGTCGGGCGCGCTGATCTCGCGATTGACGTACAACACGGAGATGGTCTCCGAGGCGATTTCGAACGCGATCGTCATCCTGCTGAGAGACACCCTCGCCATCGTTCTCTATATCGGCGTCATGATCTGGTACAGCCCACGGCTCACGTTGATCGTCGCCGTGGTCGGCCCCGTCATCGCGCTCGTCATCGGCGCGATGAGCCGCGCGTTTCGCCGCTATAGCACGCGCATCCAGCACTCGATGGGCGACGTCACGAAGCTCGCCGAGCAGTCGCTGCATGGTCACCGCGTCGTCAAGGTGTTCGAAGGCCAAGCCCAGGAGCGCGAGCAGTTCAAGGACGTCAACGTTCGCAACTTCCGTTTCAACACCCGCCTCGTCGCCGTGCAAGCCATGGGCGACGCGTTGACGCAATTTGCCGTCGCACTCGGTGTCGCGACGGTCTTGTACCTGTCGTTCTCGGAGTTCGAGCCGGCGCAGCTCATCGGCTACATCACCGCGATGGGCATGCTGCTGACGCCGCTGAAACGCCTGATCAACATCAATGCCGTGATTCAGCGCGGCATCGCGGCTGCCGGCGGCGTGTTCGAGGTGCTCGACCAGCCGCAAGAGCTAGACACGGGCACGTTGGCGCTCGATCGCGCGCGCGGCGAGGTTGCGTATCGCGCGGTCTCGTTCCGTTACGAGTCGGGCAAGGATCCCGCGTTGCGCGGCGTCACGCTCGACGTGCCGGCCGGCACGACGCTCGCACTCGTCGGCCAGTCGGGCAGCGGCAAGTCGACGTTGGCGAGCTTGTTGCCGCGATTTTACGACGTCGAGGAAGGCACTGTGCTGCTCGATGGCCGTGACGTTCGCGACTACAAGCTCCGTGATCTCCGCCGCCAGATCGCCCTAGTGAGCCAGGACGTTGTGCTCTTCGACGATTCGATCGCGAACAACATCGCCTACGGCGGCCTCGCGAAACACTCGCGCGCTGACGTCGAGCGCGCCGCGGAGGCAGCGTACGTCACGGAGTTCGCCAAGTCGTTGCCGCAGGGGCTCGACACGCGCGTCGGCGAGCGGGGGGCGCTGCTGTCGGGCGGACAGCGGCAGCGCATCGCGATCGCGCGCGCGTTGCTGAAGGACGCCCCCGTCCTGATCCTCGACGAAGCGACATCGGCGCTCGACACCGAGTCCGAACGCCGTATTCAAGCGGCATTGACGAAGCTCATGCGCGGCCGCACGACGCTGGTCATCGCGCATCGTCTGTCCACCGTGGAGGGGGCGGACCGCATCGTCGTCATGCGCGAAGGCAGCATCGTCGAGACGGGGACGCATGCGGAGCTCGTGGCGCGAGGCGGCTACTACGCCTCGCTCCACAAGATGCAGTTCGCCGAGTGAATGCATGCCGCCCGTAGAGCAGATCTTGAACGGCATTTGGTACGGCAGGAGTCCCGTGCGCTTTGCCTTGTTGCCGATCTCGGCCCTTTACATCGCGCTTGCCCGCCTGCGGCGCACGGCTTATCGGCGTGGCTGGCGCTCGGCCGTGCAGGTCCCGGTTCCCGTGATCGTCGTCGGCAACGTCAGCGTCGGCGGCACTGGTAAGACGCCGTTCGTCATCTGGATCGCCGAGCAGCTGAAGCAGCGAGGGCGAAAGGTCGGCATCGTGACGCGCGGCTATCGCGGCAAAGGCACCGAGTGGCCGCGCGCCGTGACGCCGGAAAGCGACCCGCGCGAGGTCGGCGACGAGCCCGTGCTGCTCGCACGGCGCACAGGCTGTCCCGTCGTCGCGGGACCCGATCGCGTCGCGTGCGTCGCAGCGCTGCTCGAGCGCGAGCGTGTCGACGTCGTGCTGTCGGATGACGGGCTGCAGCATTACCGGCTCGCGCGCACGTTCGAGATCGCCGTCGTCGACGGCGCGCGCGGCATGGGCAATGGCCTGTGCTTGCCCGCGGGGCCGCTGCGCGAGCCGCCGTCGCGGCTGCAGGAGGTCGATGCGATCATCGTGAACGGCGACGGGTGGGGCCATGCCGGCGTGTTCCGCGCGGCGGCTGTCGTCACGAAGATCTATCACTTGAAAGATGGGTCCGAGCGCACGCTCGAGTCGTTTCGCAAGGAGCCCGTGCATGCCGTCGCCGGCATCGGCAATCCGCAGCGATTCTTCGACCTTCTGCGCAACGCAGGTCTCGACGTGGAAGCGCATCCGCTGGAGGACCACGCCGAGATCACGCTCGAGCAGCTCAGCTTCGAAGAGCCCGGCCCCGTTCTGATCACGGAGAAGGACGCCGTAAAATGTGAGCATCTCAAACCGAACGGTGTGTGGTGCGTCGTGGTGGACTTCCAATTCGACGCCGATGTCACGGCGCGGCTGATGCGGCTGGTTCTGCGTGACCTCGGAGGGCGTGCGTGACGACGGGCTTCATCGCAGTGATACCCGCGCGATACGCATCGACGCGCTTGCCCGGCAAGCCGCTGAAAGATATCGCCGGCAAGCCGATGATCGAGTGGGTCTATCGGCAAACCGTCAAGAGCGGAGCGAGCGAGGTCATCGTCGCGACCGACGACGAGCGTATTGCCGCTGCGTGCCGCGCGTTCGGAGCGCCCGTCGAAATGACTTCGACGGAGCATGCCAGCGGCACGGATCGCATCGCCGAGCTCGCTCGGCGCTTTTCGTGGGATGACGACCAGATCGTCGTGAACGTGCAAGGCGACGAGCCGCTGATCTCGCCCGTGTGTATAGCGCAGACGGCGCGATTGCTCGGCTGGCATGCGCAAGCTGCGATCGCGACGCTCGTGACACCGCTCGAGTCGGAGACCGAATTTCGAGACCCGAACTTCTGCAAGGTCGTGACGGACCGCGACGGCTGGGCGCTGTACTTCAGCCGCGCGCCGATTCCGTGGCCGCGCGACGGCGGGATGCCGGCTGTCATGCGGCACATCGGGCTCTATGCCTATCGCGCCGGCGGTCTGAAAGCCATCAGCGCGGCGCCGCCGTGCGAGCTCGAGCGAGCCGAGCAGCTCGAGCAGCTGCGCGCGCTATGGTTGGGGCTTAGGATCATCGTCGAGAAGGCCGCCGAGCCGCCGGCGCCGGCAGTCGACACCGAGGAGGACCTCGCGAAGGTGCGCCGGTACATCGAGCGCGCGCCGCGCGCCGCGCCGTGAACGAAATGAAAGAGCTGCTCGAAAATCTCAAACGCACGATGGCGCGCGCCGTTGGAATCAAGGCGCCGGAAACGCTTGCCTCGCGGCGCGTCCTGTTCGTCTGCATGGGCAACATCTGCCGCTCGCCGACGGCCGAAGGCGTGTTTCGGAAAGTGCTGGCCGAGCGGGCGCCTGATCTCGACGTCGATCTCGACTCCGCCGGCACGCATGGCTTTCACGACGGCGCCCCGCCGGACCCGCGCGCGTGCCGCGCAGCGGAGCGCCGCGGCGTCGATCTGAAGCGCTTACGCGCAAGGCGAGTGACCGCGCAAGATTTCGAGCAGTTCGAGCTCGTGCTCGCCATGGACGAGCAAAACAAGGAGTTCCTGCTCGAGGTTTGCCCCGCCGAGTATCGGCACCGCGTCAAGCTGTTGCTCGAGTTCGCGCCGCATCTCGAGCGGCGCGAGGTGCCGGACCCCTATTACGGCGGCGGCACGGGCTTCGAGCATGTGCTCGATCTCGTCGAAGAGGCCGCTGTCGGCCTGCTCGAGCATCTGCGCAGCACGCAGCCCGAGCCACGGCCCGCCGCTGAAACGGAGCGGGACGGCCGCTAGCTAGCCTGGCGCTCGTTCGAGCTCGCGGGGACCGAGTCCGAGCTGCTCTCCTGAGCCGCCGGCTCGCCTGCTCCCTGCGTTGCTCTACCTCGGGCATCCCTGCCGTCGTCAGCAACTGCTCCCTGCGTCGCTCTTGGCTCGTCGCGATAGCTCGGCTCCGGCGGCGACCAGGTCGGCTCGCTGCTGCTGGGGCTGCTCGCGAAATCTTCGACGGGAGCCGGTCGCGGCGGCGGCAAGTCGTAGTGGCGTTCCGGAGTGGCCTCGCGCGTCTCATCGCGAGGTGCATCGGGCGTTCGCGCGTCCTGTGGCGACGTGTCGTCGCCGGCCGGCGGAGAAGGCGGCGCATGTGACGTCGCGTTGGCGTCGGTCGGTGGGCCTTGACCGCTGTTCGGTTGCGCAGGGCGCTGCTGACCATGCTCGTGGCGTTGGCCGCCGCCGCCGCGGCGATGGCGCGAACGGCGCCCGCCTCGGCCCACCTGCCCTTGGCCCGGTTGCCCTTGCTGACCCTGTTGCCCTTGGCCCTGCGGGACTTGTTGGCCCTGGTGCCCCTGGCCCTGTTGGCTGGGTTGTCCTTGAGCCGGGTGCCCTTGCCCCTGATCGGCGCGGGGTCGTGGAGCGCCACCATCCGCGGGACGCTGTTCTCGGTTGCGCTCTCGGTCCCGATCTCGGTCGCCGCGATCCCGGTCGGCGCGATCTCGGTCGCCGCGATCTCGGTCGCCGCGATCTCGGTCGCGCCCGCGCGCGGCATTGCGATCGCGATCCCGATCTCGTCGATGGTCGCCGCGGTCGCTACGGCCGCCGCGGTGGTCACGATCGCGGTCACGGTCACGGGGACGATCAGGCTGGTCGCGGCGCCCCGAGCGGTGCCGCTCGGCGTCGCTCGTCTCGGCCGGCTTCGCCGGTGCCGGCGTCTCAGCGGGGCCGAACAGGAACAACCACAGCCGCGTGAAGATGCCGGGCTTTGCGACGGCTTTCGCCGGCGGTTCGGGAGGCGGCGGCGGAGGGGCGGCCGGTGTCGGTGCCGGCGTGCTCGGCAAGACGTTCGAGACGGCCGCTTCCTCGGTCTTCGGCTGCTTCTTGATCTCCTCGTAGGCGACGGAGATGTCGGGCTTGACGTCGATGAGCTTGTAGCTCGTGGCCGCATTCTCGGCCAGGCCGACCTCGTCGTCGCGGACGCGCCGCAACGTGTAGTTCGGCGTCTCGAGGTCGGGGTTGCCGAGCAGCACGACGGTCACGCCGTTCGCCTCTTGCAGCGTCTGCACCCAATCCCGTTTCTCGTTGAGGATGTAGTTCGCGACGTCCATCGGCAGCTGCGCGATGACCTTCGCCGTGCGGTCCTTGCGCGCTTCCTCGCCGACGAGGCGCAACACGGCGAGCGCAAGCGACTCGACGCTGCGGATGTTGCCGGCGCCGCTGCAGCGCGGGCAAATCGATTGAGTCGATTCCTCGAGCGACGGGCGCAGCCTTTGCCGCGACATCTCGAGCAGGCCGAAGCGCGAGATCTTGCCGATCTGGATGCGCGCGCGGTCGTGGCGCACGGCCGCCCTCAGGCGATCCTCGACCTCACGCTGATTGCGCTGCGGTCCCATGTCGATGAAGTCGACTACGACGAGACCGCCGAGGTCGCGGATCCTGAGCTGCCGGCCAACCTCGTCGGCGGCTTCGAGGTTCGTATTGAGGGCGGTTTCCTCGATGTCCTCGCCTTTCGTCGAGCGGGCGGAGTTGATGTCGATCGCCGTCAGCGCTTCCGTGCGGTCGATGACGATGCTGCCGCCCGACGGCAGCTGCACCTTGTGGCCATACGCCGACTCGATCTGGCTCTCGATCTGGTACCGCGTGAACAGCGGGACCGTGTTGTCCTCGTAGAGCTTGAGCTTCTTGATGTTGTGCGGCAGCACGCGCTCCATGAACTCGACGGCTTCCTGATAGATCGCCGGGCTATCGATCAGGATTTCGCCGATGTCGTTCGAGAAGTAGTCGCGCAGTGCGCGCACGATCGCGTTACCTTCCTGATAGATCAGGAACGGCGCCGGCCTCGTCACGACGACCTGCTTGATGGCTTCCCAGACTCGCAACAGGTAGTCCAGGTCCCACTTGAGCTCCTCCGTCGTGCGGCCGATCCCGGCCGTGCGCACGATGCAGCCCATGCCGTCGGGGATCTGCAGGTCCTCGAGGGATTGGCGCACCGAGTCGCGTTCCTCGCCCTGGATGCGGCGCGAGACGCCGCCCGCGCCGGGGTTGTTCGGCATCAGGACGATGAACCGGCCGGCCAGGCTGATGAACGTCGTCAGCGCCGCGCCTTTGGTGCCGCGCTCTTCCTTGTCGACCTGAACGACGATTTCCTGACCTTCGCGCAGGACTTCACGGATGCGGATGTCGCCCGATTCGGGCTGCTTGACGAAGTACTCGCTCGAGATTTCCTTTAAGGGCAGGAAACCGTGGCGCTGGACGCCGAAATCTACGAAGCAGGCCTCGAGGCTCGGCTCTACCCGAGTGATACGGCCCTTGTAGATGTTCGACTTGCGCTGTTCTCTGGTCGGTACCTCGATGTCGAGATCATAGAGCTTTTGGCCATCCACCATGGCCACGCGCAACTCTTCCCGTTGAGTTGCATTCACCAACATTCGTTTCATAAATCCTCAGTGCGGTAGCGGGGTGCACGGAGGCTCGGTTCGAAACCGCGGTCTGCGAAGGAGTGCGGCCCGGACGATGCCCGGCCTGCCAGGTAAGTAGCGGCGTTGCTCGATCCGTCACTCGGTATACTGAGTTGGATTTGCTACGGAGAGCCATCGCCTTACGCAGATGCGGGACCCGAAATCGCCGGTCCGCTTTAGTAGTGGTGTTCCTGAAACTGGCAGCTCGCCTGTGATGAGCTACCGCCAGAATAAGGTTCGGGAGCGTTCGGGGATTACCCGGGGTAGTCCGCTTCCCGTGCCGGTACTATAACATACGGCCCTTCAGGCTCAATTCGTACGCCGTTGAATCCACCGCAAAAACTTCCCTCCGGCCCGGCTGCTCGCGGAAGGGCCACGCAGGCAGCCGTGCGCCATCGCGACATCGACGCCGAGAGAGCGGGACAGCGGCTCGACAACTATTTGCTCGGCGAGCTCAAAGGTGTCCCGCGCAGTCACGTTTATCGGCTGATTCGCTCGGGCCAGGTCCGCGTGAACTCCGGCCGAACGAGCCCGAGCTATCGCTTGCAGGAGGGCGACAAGGTCCGCGTTCCACCCGTCGGTATGCGGCCGCCTGCCGAGCCTACCGCGACGCCGGATCGGCTCGATTGGCTCGCCGAGCGCATCATCTACGAGGACACGAAGATCCTCGTTATCGACAAGCCGGCCGGCCTGGCCGTCCATGGGGGCAGCAGCGTGAGCCTGGGTTGCATCGAGGCGCTGCGGCTGCTGCGTCCGCAGAGCAAGGACCTCGAGCTGGCGCATCGCCTCGACCGCGGGACGTCGGGCTGCCTGCTGCTCGCTAAACGGCGCAGCGCGTTGCGCGTGCTGCACGAGCTGCTGCGCGAAGGCCAGGTCGACAAGCGCTACCTCGCGCTGGCGCAGGGCCGGTGGCCGGACGGCACGAGCGAGATCGACGCGCCGCTCGTGACTCGGCGCGTCGGCGGCGAGGCCCGCGTGAAGGTCGATGAGGCCGGTAAGGAGGCGCGCAGCTCGTTTCGCGTCGTCGATCGGTACGGCAAGACCGCGTCGCTGCTCGAGGTCTCGATCGACACGGGCCGGACGCATCAGATCCGCGTCCATGCGGCGCACGCAGGTCATCCCGTCGCGGGTGACGAGCGCTACGGCGACAAGGACTTCAACGACTACCTGCAGTCGTTCGGTCTTAGACGGATGTTCTTGCACGCGCACGCGGTATCGTTCGACTGGCCCGATACCGGCGAGCCGTTCAGCGCGAGCGCGCCGCTGCCCGATGAGCTGAAGTCGGTCTTGACGGCGCTCGAGGCTAAGAACGCGAAGGGCGGGGACAGACCTATTTAATCAAAAAAATAGATCTGTCCCCAGCGGAAGCTACGAAGAAGGGTGCAGCGGGTCGGCGCCCAGCTTCCTGAGCGCGTCGGCGACGAAGATCAGCGGCAACCCGATCAGTGCCGTCGGGTCCTCCGACGAGATTCGGTCGAATAGCGCGATGCCGAGCCCTTCGGACTTGAAGCTGCCGGCACAATCGAGCGGATTCTCGAGCCGGACGTATTGCTCGAGGGCCGCGGCGGCCAGGGTCCGGAACCGCACTTCCGTTCGGTCCACGTGTTGCAGCGTCTCGCCGGAATCGGCGGCGACAACGGCCACGGCCGTATGGAACAGCACGGTTTTGCCCTGGGCTGCACGCAGTTGGGCCACGGCGGCGGCGGCCGTCCCCGGCTTGCGCAGCAACCGGCCGTCCAGCGAAGCGACCTGATCCGAGCCGATCACGATCGCTGCGGGGGCCGCGACGCTGCGCGCTTTGGCGAGGGCGAGCCGCGCGGCCATCGTCTCGGGGGCCTCGCCCTCGAGCGCGTCCTCGCGGACGTCGGGCGAGCGCGTGCTGAACGGCAGGCGCAGCCGCGAGAGCAGCTCGCGGCGGTAGAGCGATGTCGAGGCCAAGATGATTTGCGGCATCGGCTAACCCGCGGATCGACCAACGTAACTCACGGTTTTGACGTCAGAAACCTGCTCACATATGATGCGCGGCCTATGCCCGGCTCGCTGCACGCCTGGTTCAGTCTGCGCGAGCTGGAATCGTTGGCCGATCGAGAGGTTACGCTCAGCGGTGAGCTCGACGTCCGCACGCTGACGCGGCTCACGAGCCTGCTCCACTCGGACGTCGGCAGTGTAAGTGCAACACTGCTTTTCCGACAGCGGCGTGACGGCTGGCTGGCAGCGGTGCTCGACTATCGGGCTGCGGTGCAGCTCGTCTGCCAGCGTTGCCTCGAGCCGTTTCGGCACGAGATCGCGCAGAGCGTGAACATAGTGGTCGCCGCGAGCGACTCACTGCCGGCGACGGTGCCGGAGGGGTTCGAGCCGGTCGAGCTTGCGGAAGGACGGTTACAGCCGGCCGAGCTCATCGAGGACGAGCTCATTGTTGCGATTCCGCTGGTGCCCAAGCACGCGCGAGTCGAGGACTGTGGTAGCTTGGCGCGACAGCTCGCCGGGCAGGGGGAGCGACCGTAAGGTCGGCCGCTCGGGTTTTGTTCTAGGAGATTTCATCATGGCAGTTCAGAAGAGCCGCAAGACGCCTTCCCGGCGTAACATGCGTCGGTCGCACGATGCATTGACCGGCCCGACGTTGTCGGTGGATGCCACCACGGGCGTCACGCATCGACGGCATCACGTTACCGCAGACGGTTTCTACCGCGGCAAGAAGGTCTTCGAAATTCCTCAGGAAGCCGAGCAAGAGTAGTCGCTTGGTTTCGCGTTACTGGCCGTCGCCCAGTTGCGCACTTCGCTCCCATCGTAATCCCGCGTGAGCCGCAAGGTGACAATTGCGTTGGACGCCATGGGAGGGGACCGTGGACCTGAGGCGGTGATCCCAGCCGCGCTTGCGACGCTCGAGCGCGACGACTCCGTAGGGCTCACGCTCGTCGGGTTGCCCGACGTTCTCGAGCAAGCGAAACGAAAGGCCGGCGATCGATACGGATCGCGGCTCGGCTTCAAGACGGCTAGCGAAGTCGTATCGATGGACGAGCCTCCGGCGGACGCGCTGCGCCGCAAGAAGGATTCGTCCTTGCGGGTCGCGATCGAGCTCGTGAAAGGCGGTGAGGCCGACGCGTGCGTCAGCTCCGGTAACACGGGCGCACTGATGGCGACGGCGCGCTACGTGTTGAAGACGCTGCCCGGCATCGATCGGCCGGCGATCATCTCGGCCGTGCCCGGCATCGAGGGCCCGACCTACATGCTCGATCTCGGCGCCAACGTCGGCTGCACGCCTGAGCACCTCATGCAGTTCGCGTTGATGGGGTCGGTCGTAGCCGAGGACATGCTCGAAATTGCGCGGCCGCGTGTCGGCTTGCTGAACATCGGGCTCGAGGACATGAAAGGCAACGAAACCGTTCGCGAAGCGGGCGAGCTGCTCGCCGGCAGCGGCTTGAACTATGTCGGCTTCGTCGAAGGCGACGGGATTTTTCACGCCGACGTCGACGTGGTCGTCAGCGACGGGTTCGTCGGCAACGTGGCGCTGAAGACGATGGAAGGCGTCGCGCGGCTCATTAGCTCGTTCTTGAAGGAAGAGTTTCAGCGGAGCCTGCTGCGTGGCCTGCAAGGGCTCGTCGCACAGTCGGCGCTCGACGCGCTGCGCGGCAGGCTGGACCCACGCCGCTACAATGGGGCGAGTCTCGTCGGGCTCAATGGGATCGTGTTGAAGAGCCACGGGTCCGCGGACCAGTTCGCGTTCGAGAATGCCGTGAAGTCGGCGATCGTCGAAGCGCGCAAGGGCGTTCCACTACAAATCGGCAAGCTCGTCGAGAATCGGCCTCATTAGATGTACTCGCGTATCGTCAGCACGGGCAAATACCTACCGGAGCGAATCCTCACCAACGCCGATCTCGAGAAGATGGTCGAGACGACGGACGAGTGGATCAAGAGCCGCACCGGCATCGAGCATCGGCACATCGTGGCCGATGATGAAACGACGAGCGATCTCGCGCACAAGGCCGGCCTGATCGCGCTCGAGACCGCGGGCCTCACGCCGAACGACATCGATCTCGTGGTCGTCGGAACCACGACGCCGGATCTGATCTTCCCGAACGTCGCCTGCCTCGTGCAGGAAAAGCTCGGGATCAAGAGTTGCCCCGCGTTCAGCCTCGAAGCCGCGTGCTCGGGGTTCCTGTACGGTCTCGTCGTGGCGGATCAGTTCATTCGCCTCGGCTCGGCAAAGCGGGCGCTCGTCATCGGCGCCGAAACGATGTCGCGCATCATCGACTGGACGGACCGCGAGACGTGCGTGCTGTTCGGGGACGGCGCGGGCGCCGTGATCCTCGAGGCCGCCGAAACTCCCGGGATCATCTATTCGACGTTGGGCGCCGACGGGCGCTACCGCGATCTGCTCTACGCCTCGAGCGGCGTTTCTTTGAGACAGCGCGAGGGCGCGGCGCTGCGCATGAAAGGCAACGAGGTCTTCAAGGTGGCCGTGAAGACGCTCGAGAACCTCGTGGACGACGTCGTCGAGAAGAACAACCTCGAGAAGGGCCAGATCGACTGGCTAATCCCGCACCAAGCGAACATCCGCATCATCAGCGCCACGGCCAAGCGGCTCGAGCTGCCGATGGAGCGCGTGATTCTGACGGTCCGCGAGCACGGCAATACCTCGGCCGCGTCGGTCCCGATGGCGCTCGACACGGCCATCCGGGACGGGCGTATCGAGCGCGGCGATTTGCTGCTCCTCGAGGCCTTCGGTGGGGGCTTCACGTGGGGCGCGAGCCTCATTCGTTATTGACCGTGTCTGCGGACTGCCGACTGGCGCTCATATCCATCGGCGCCGCGATCCGTATAATGCGCGCATGTTCCGTCTAGCCCGCTTGGCTTTGCCCTGCGCCTTCTGCGTCGCGACGGCGCAGGCGGCCGAGTTCTGGGTCGGCGAAGGCGACGAGGTCTTCGGCGCGGTACGGGTCGTCGAGGCGCGCCATGAGGATACGTTCGTATCGCTGGCGCGCACGCATAACGTCGGTTACGAAGAGCTTCGGCAAGCCAATCCCGGCGTCGATGCGTGGCTGCCCGGCGAAGGCACGAAGGTCACGATCCCGTCGCTGTACGTGCTGCCGCGTGCGCCGCAGCGCGGTATCGTCGTCAACGTCGCCGAGCTGCGGATGTATTACTTCCCCGCTCAATCGGGTCCGCTACCGGAAGGCATTGCGCCGGGGTCGCGGCGAGTGATCACGTACCCGATCAGCATCGGCCGCATGGACTGGTCGACGCCGCTCGGGGCCACGACGATCACGGGCAAGGTCGCGAATCCGAGCTGGTATCCGCCGGAGTCGATTCGCAAGGAGCACGCCGAGCGCAACGACATCTTGCCGCGCGTCGTGCCGCCCGGGCCCGAGAACCCGCTCGGCAAGCATGCGATGCGGCTCGGCTTGCCCGGCTATTTGATCCACGGCACGAACAAGCCGTCCGGCGTCGGCATGCGAGTCACGCACGGTTGCATGCGCATGTTCCCCGAGGATGTCGAAGCGCTCTACAAGACCGTGCCCGTGGGCACGGCCGTCAACATCGTCAATCAACCCGTGAAGATCGGCTGGACAGCGGACGGCACGCTGTACATGGAAGCGCACCCGGCGCTCATGGAGAGCAACGTCGACGGTGAGAGTACCGCTGCAGTCGGCGCAGAGGCCGTCGATCCGATTCAAGAATCGCCGTTGACGAGCCTCATGCGCGCCTACATCGCCGCGACGGAAGAACGGCAAGTGCAGCTCGATTGGAGCGCAGCGGAGCGCATCGCGCAGCTCGGCAACGGCGTTCCCGAAGCCGTGTCGGTCGCCGGTAGCGCAATGCCGCTCGCGACAGAGGTCGCAGCCGCGTCGTCGGATTCCACGCGCTAAAAGGCCGCTCGCAGCAAACTGCTCCTGCGTGTGCTGCATGTCGGCCATCCATGGCCGCGCCGCAAATTGCTCCTGCATTTTCGGCATGTCGGCATCCATGGCCTCGCGCAATGTCCTGCATTTGCAGCCGGCCATCCATGGCCGGCAAAAAAAAACCGCCAACGTGTGGCGGTTCTAAAGAAGATGCGGCTCTCGCGAGCCGCATCTTCGTAGTCTTACTTCGCCTGGGACTGCTCGAACATGCGATCCACTCTCTGGTTCGTAGCGTCGCAGCAGGCCTGAGCCGCCTGCGCCGCTTGCAGAGCCTGGTTCGCGGTGCTCTGAGCACCCGAGGCTGCCTGTTGTGCTTGAGTAGCCGTGCGTTGTGCAGCATTCGCTGCGTTCTGCGCAGCTTCAGCAGTAGCACGGACTGCATCGAGCTGTTCCGTGGTGACACTTGCGCAGCCGGTCACGATCGCAAAGCTGCCGACGAGCGCCGCTGCCCGCAGAGCAGCCTGGATATTTGTGGCCATTGATTGAATACCCCTGACTAGAAGTGAGTGAAACCGAAAACGCATGCATTATTTCCTAAAGCGCAAGCGACTGCAATTTGAAAGTTGTACGTCTTCAGTCGTACGTCTGCGTTTGCAGACATTTCGCGAATGCACGATTGAAGTGCAGCAACATGGACTCTAATTTTTTTGCATCGCTATCGTTCGCTTGACTCGTCGAGTGCTCGGGCTGTATATAGTATCAGACTGAGTTTTTATACAGGTTAAGCTCATGCGCGATCTCACTCCTAGGCAAAGGCAAATTTTGCTTCTGGTTCAAAAGACTATGCACGAATCGGGCATGCCTCCCACGCGTGCCGAAATCGCCAAGACGCTGAAATTCCGCTCGGTCAACGCCGCGGAGGAGCATCTGCGTGCGCTCGAGCGCAAAGGAGTCATCGAGCTTTTGCCGGGCATGTCGCGCGGTATTCGGCTCAAAGATTCGATGCGCGAGCAAATCGGTTTGCCGCTCGTCGGGCGCGTCGCCGCAGGTCAGCCGATTCTCGCGGAGGAGCACATCGAGGCTCGATATCAAATCGATCCCGATATGTTCAAGAAACCACCGCATTTTTTGCTGCGTGTTCATGGCATGAGCATGCGCGATGCCGGAATTTTGGATGGCGACTTGGTCGCGGTGCATCGCACGCCCGACGTCAGAGCTCGACAAATCGTCGTCGCGCGCTTGGATAACGAAGTCACTGTCAAACGCTATCGACAAGAAGGGCATCGCGTTTGGTTGATGCCGGACAATCCGGAGTTTTCGCCGATTCAAGTGGATCTGCGCGAGCAAGCGTTGGCTATCGAGGGCGTGGTCGTCGGTGTCGTTCGCGACTCGATGAAGTGATGTCTAGTTGGCAAGCTCGTGGAATGGAACGGTTGGCATGCTCGTATTTGGCGCGGGCGAGACAACGTCGCCACCGCCGCTCGTGCCGTCATTCCGACAGGGTTTCGCGAGCTTGATCGTGCACTTCCCGGCGGCGGCTGGCCGTTAGGGGCCATTACCGAAATATTCGTCGCCGGTTACGGAATCGGTGAGCTCGAATTGTTGATGCCCGCACTCGCGGCATTGACGAAAGAAGAACCGGCGAAGCCTAAAAAATGGGTCGCTTGGATTGCTCCGCCGTTCGTGCCTTATGCCCCTGCTTTGCAGCAGCACGGCGTCAACATCGATCGCTTGCTGATGATTCATCCCACGTCGGGCGGCAAAAGCCGGCTATGGGCAATCGAGCAAGCCGTGCGCTCGGGATCGAGCGCGGGTGTATTCGCCTGGGTCACCGCAGCCGATGACGTCATTTTGCGGCGCTTGCAGCTCGCCGCCGAGGATCAAGGGTGCTGGCTGCTGCTGTTCCGGCCGGCGAATGCACGGCTCGAGCGCTCGCCGGCGGCGTTGCGAATCGTCGTTTCGCAAGTGCACGAGGCAACGCGCGTGGAGATCGTCAAGTGCCGAGGCGGGCGCCCAGATGTCGTTGATGTATCGGGGTTTGCACTCGATGCCGCGGGTTCCGCAAAAGTCTAGCGCCAGTGAACGGTCATGGCGCGCGTTCTGCAATCTCTCGACTTGTTCGCTCCGGAGCCCGTCAGAGCTCCGCGCAACGACAGCCGGCCCGTACCGAGCAAGCTGCAGCTTTGGATCGCCGTGTGCTTGCCGAGCCTCGCGTTCGAAACTCTCTGCGTCGCCGATTCGGCTTCGTCCGCGGTGGTCGTCGAAGCCGAGCGAGGCCAACTGCATGTCGTCGCCGCGAGCCCTGCTGCAGCCGAGGCCGGCATCGCTTCGGGAACGAAGCTCCATACGGCCATGGCGCTGGCGGCTTCTTTGCAGGTATTCGAGAGGTCGCCGCTTCTCGAGCGGCAAAGCCTCGAAGCTTTGGCCGCGTGGGCAGAGAGGCTGACTTCACAGGTCAGCATCGAAGAGCCCGAAAGCTTGCTGCTCGAGGTTGCCGGCAGTCTCAAGTTGTTCGGCTCTCTCGATGCAATCAAGGCCAAGCTTCGCGAAGAGCTCGCGCGGCGCTATCGCAATTTCCGCTTTTGCGCTGCGCCAACGGCCACCGCCGCTTTGTGGTTGGCGCGGGCGGCGAGCGCCGATGTTCTGCACTGGCGGCAGCTGGTTGGAAGCTTGGCGGCGCTACCGCTCGCGGTGACGCGCTGGCCGTCCGAGGTGCAGGCGCTACTACTGGACTTGGGCCTTCGCACCGTCGGTGATTGCGCACGATTGCCGAGAGACGGTTTCGCGCGTCGAGTCGGGCGCCAGTATTTGCTCGAGCTCGATCGAGCGTTCGGCCGCTGCGCCGATTTGCGCGCCGGGTTCAAAGCCCCACGGACCTGGAGCTCGATTGCCGAGCTCGGAGAGGAAAGCGCCGACAGCGTAATCATTCTCGAGGCCGTCGAGCAGCTCCTCTGCGAGCTGTGTGCTGAGCTCGAGCGGCAACAAGCAGAGATCGGCGGCCTCGAGCTCGCCTTCGAGCACCTGCATCGGCCGCCCACGGTAGAAAAATTCGATTTGCGCGAGCCGGCGCATGAGCGAGATCGATTGCTGCACCTCATCGAGGATCGATTGGAGCGCAGCGCGCTGCCGGCGCCGACCGTGGCTTTGCGGATGACGAGCGGCGTGTTTCGGCCTCTGGAGCGCAGGGCCGCCGATTTGTTCGAGGCCAAGCCACACGACGAGCGCGCACAAGTGCTGCTCGAACGCTTGCAAGGGCGGTTCGGCTCAGCGGCGGTGTATGGCTTGCGCGCTATACGTGAGCACCGTCCCGAAAAAGCTTGGGCGAAGGGGCTGGAGAACGCCGCTCGCGGCAAAGCGCAGCTGGTGCGGGAGGCACGGCCGTTATGGTTGCTGCAGAAGCCCGTGGCCATCGAGGCACGCAAAGATTCGTTGCAGCTCGTCTCGGGCCCGGAGCGAATCGAGAGCGGCTGGTGGGACGAGCAGGACGTCGCTCGCGATTACTACACGGCGAAGAATGGCGACGGCCAGAAGCTCTGGGTGTTCCGCGATCGCCGAACTCGTTCTTGGTTCTTACACGGGTTGTTCGGCTAGGCGCGCAGTCATGCAAGTCCAAAACGGCGGCATTTATGCCGAGCTTCACTGCCTCAGCAACTTTTCGTTCCTGCGCGGGGCTTCGCATCCAGGGGAGCTCGTAACAACCGCGGCCGAGCTCGGCTACGCGGGCCTCGCATTGACCGACGAGTGCTCCGTGGCCGGAGTCGTGCGAGCGCATACAGCCGCCAAGGAGCTGCCGCTCAAGCTCGTCATTGGCACCGAGCTCGTCTGTGAGGATGGGCTTGTAGTCGTCGCGCTAGCCGACGATCGGTCGGCATATGCCGCGTTGTGCGGCCTCATCAGTCGGGCGCGGCGTGCGGCTCCGAAGGGCGAATACCGCGTGGGACGCGACGACGTCGCCGATTGCCTGCGAGAGCATGGATTGTTGTTGTGGCTGCCGGGCTTCGCGGATCACGCCGCCGCCGCGCAGACGGGTCGCTGGCTCAAGGAACGCTTCGAAGGGCGCCTCTGGATGGCCGTGGAGCACCTCCGCTCGGGCAGCGACAGGCGGCGGCTGCAAGAGGCTCGAGCCATTGGACGCGAGCTCGCGGTGCCGTTGGTCGCGACCGGCAACGTCCACATGCATTGCCGCGAACGCCGTTTGCTGCAGGACACGCTGACGGCGATTCGGCGCAAGGTCCCGCTCGACGAGCTCGGCTTCGAGCTGCATTCGAATGCCGAGCGCTCAATGCGGCCCGTCGACGAGCTCGTTCGGCTCTATCCGCCCGAGCTGCTGCGCGAGTCTCTCGCGATACTCGAGCGCGTCAATTTTTCGCTGATGGAGCTCCGCTACGAATATCCGAACGAGCTCGTTCCAGCCGGAGAGACGGCGACGAGCTATCTGCGCACGCTGACGGAGCGCGGCTGCCGGTGGCGTTGGCCGGAAGGCGAGCCGTCCAAAGTTCGCGCGTTGATCGAGCACGAGCTCGCGCTGATTGCCGAGCTGCGTTATGAAGCCTATTTCCTCACGGTCCACGACATCGTGAGCTATGCCCGCAACCTCGGCATCCTGTGCCAGGGGCGCGGGTCGGCCGCGAATTCCGTCGTCTGCTTCTGCTTAGGCGTTACCGAGGTGGATCCCGCGCGCATGCAGACCCTCGTCGAGCGGTTCATCTCGAAGGAACGCAACGAGCCGCCGGACATCGACGTCGACTTCGAGCACGAGCGGCGCGAGGAGGTCATTCAATACATTTATCGCAAGTACTCGCGCGAGCGGGCCGCCTTGGCGGCCACGGTCATCACCTATCGCGGCCGCAGCGCGATTCGCGACGTAGGCTGTGCGCTCGGCATCGAGGAGCTCAAAATCCGCGCGCTCGCAAGCTCGTTGCAATGGTGGGAGAGCGGCGTCGTCGACGAGCGGCGGATCAGCGAGGCCGGGCTCGATCCCAAGAGCCCGAAGGTGTGGCGCTGGATAAAGCTTGCGGAGTCGCTGCTCGGCTTTCCGCGCCATCTGTCGCAGCACGTAGGCGGGTTCGTCATCGCCGAGCGGCCGATCCACGAGCTCGTGCCGATCGAGAACGCTGCAATGCCGGATCGCACCGTCATTCAGTGGGACAAGGACGATCTCGAGGAGCTCGGGCTCATGAAAGTCGACGTGCTCGGGCTCGGGATGCTGACCGCAATCCGGCGCTGCTTCGAGCTCATCGAACGTTTCGACGGCCGCAAGCTCACGATGGCAGAGGTCCCCTCAGAAGATCCGGCCGTCTATCGGATGATCCAGAAGGCCGACACGATCGGCGTCTTTCAGATCGAATCGCGCGCGCAGATGGCAATGCTGCCGCGACTCAAGCCGAAGGAGTACTACGATCTCGTGATCGAAGTCGCGCTCGTTCGGCCGGGCCCGATCCAGGGCGACATGGTGCATCCGTATCTGCGACGCCGTAACGGGGAGGAAAAAGTCGACTATCCGAGCCACGAGATCGAGAACGTCCTGAAGCGGACGCTCGGCGTGCCGATTTTCCAAGAGCAAGTCATGCATCTCGCGATAGTGGCCGCGGATTTTACGCCGGGCGAAGCAGACCAGCTGCGCCGCGCAATGGCGGCATGGAAGCACCGAGGCGGGCTCGAGCCGTTCGAGGCGAAGCTCAAGAGCCGCATGCGCGTCAAGGGATACAGCGAGGAATTCGCGAACCGCATCTTCCAGCAAATCTTGGGCTTCGGCGATTACGGCTTCCCGGAAAGTCATGCGGCGAGCTTCGCGCTGCTCGCTTACGTCTCGGCGTGGTTAAAGCATCACGAGCCCGCGGCATTCTGCTGCGCGTTGCTGAACAGCCAGCCGATGGGCTTCTATGCGCCGCAGCAGCTCGTGCGCTCGGCGCGCGATCACGGCGTCGAAGTCCGATCCGTCGACGTCAACCATAGCGACTGGGACTCTACGCTCGAGCGCCGCGCCGACGAGAGCGCTGCCTTGCGTCTCGGAATGCGGCTCGTGAAGGGATTGGCGGCCGAGGCGGCAGCGCGCGTATGCGCGGCCCGCGCCGCGGCTCCGTTCACGAGCGTGCAGGACTTGGCGGAAAGGGCGCAGCTGAATGCCAAAGACTTGGGGTGTCTCGCTTCGGCGGGCGCGCTCGCGACGCTCGCGAGCAATCGCCACCGCGCACGCTGGGAAGTGGCCGGTGTCACACAGCCCACCGAGTTGCTCGAGCGCGTGCGCTTTGCCGAGGCGCTGCCGATTCTGCGCCGGCCGACCGAAGGGGAGGATATCGCGGCCGACTATCGGCACGTGGGGGTCAGCGTAGGGCCGCATCCTTTGAGTTTGCTCAGGAATGAGCTCGATGCCGCAGGTATCAAGACGGCGCGCGAGGTCGCCGAGTTAGCGGCCGGCGCGCGCGTTCGTTCGGCGGGGCTCGTCATCACGAGGCAACGGCCGTCGAGCTCCTCCGGAGTCACCTTCGTCACGCTCGAGGACGAAACGGGCTATTTGAACCTCGTCGTATGGGAGAGGCTCGCGCAACGCGACCGGCGTGCCTTGCTCGGCGCGAAGTTGCTGGGAGTCGTCGGAATCGTCCAGAAAGAGAGCGGAGTGCTACACGTGATCGCGGAAAAGCTCATCGATCACAGCGGGCTCCTGGGAGGGCTCGTCACGCGTTCGCGCGATTTTCATTAGAGGAGGCTGCAGCACGGCTTTCGGGCGAAGCCTGCAGCAGGGTTCCGGGCGACGCGCTCGCGGCATCATGGCAATATTCCGTTGGGAAGCGACCCGGAAAAGGCCTATGTCGACTACCGAGTGGCACTTCAGTCCGCGCATCCCCACGCGCGCCGAAAAGACCGCTTTCGCGGGCCTCGTCGCGCTCTACGCTCTGCTCTTGCTCGGTACGGCGCCGTGGGCCGCGACGCCGGGGTTGGCCGATCCGCGGCTGGCGACCGTCGCGGCGGCGGCCGTGTTCGTCGCTGACATTTGCACCGCGTTGCTGCTGGCTGCGTGGTACCTGTCCAGCGGCCGCCCGGCCCTGCTCGTGCTGACGATCGCATACGGCTACGGCGCCGTCATGGCCGCCCTACACGTCGCCACGTTCCCCGGGGCGTTACTCCCGGCGCCGTTGTTCGGCAACGAGCAGACCGTCGCTTGGCTCTATCTCGCGTGGCGCAGCGGAATATCGGTCGCCTACCTCGCTGCCGTGTCGATCGAGGCGGCACGCCTCACCGCCGCGCCGCCGCGCGCGCGTTCGCGGCGGCTCGTTTTCGCGTCGGTCGGCACTCTCGCGGCGTGTGCGGCGCTCGCTTACTTCGCGACCGATTCAGCCGCGAGCGCAGCCGTTGACGGCGCGCGCTGGACGAGCGTGAACAGCCTTATCGCCTGGGCGTGCGTTGCGATCGGTGCGGCCGCCATCGCAGTCATTCTCGCGAACCGTGCATTCGACGATGCGCTGTACCTCTGGCTTGCGGCAGTGATCGTCGCGGGCGCTGCAGACCTCGTGCTGGCGAACCTAGGCGGCGAGCGTTACACGCTCGGCTGGCACCTTGCGCGGACGAGCTTCGTCGTCTCCTCGTATCTGCTGCTCGCATTCGCAATCGGCGTCTTGTCACCACGCGGACAGCAGCGACTGCTCGGGACAGTCGCGGCGTACGGCGGAGCGCTCGCGGCGGTGTTGGCGGCTGTGCTGCTTCGCTGGCTCCTCACGCCTTGGCTCGGCGACTCGGTGCCGTACATCACGTTGCTCGGTGCCATCGCCGTGGCCGTGTGGATCGGCGGCTGGCGGCCCGCGTTGGTCGCTGCGGCGGTCGGCTACGGCCTCATCGAATCGATGTTCCTGCAATCGCCGGCGAGCCCGCTGCCGACAAGCCTCGCCGACTGGATTCAGTTCGTGCTGTTCACGATTTCGATCGGGCTCATCATCGGTCTCGGCGAAGGCATGCGGCGCGCGCGCGACATGTATCGCGGATCGGAGCTCGAGCTGCGCGAGCGCGCCGGGCAGTTGCAACGCGCCGACGCGCACAAGAGACAGTTCCTCGCGGTGCTCTCGCACGAGCTCAGAAATCCGCTCGCGCCGCTACGTAACGGCCTCGCGTTGTTGAAAATGAAGCCTGGCGCCGCACCGGCCGAGAAGACCGTCGATATGATGGAGCGACAGGTCACCCAACTCACACGTCTCATCGACGACTTGCTCGACGTCAGCCGCATCGATCGCGGAAAGCTCGACCTGCGTAAGCAACGGATCGCGCTCGATGCCGTGGCGCGCGCGGCAACCGAGATCGCTCTGCCGAGCATCGAAGCGAAACGCCACGAGCTCGTGGTCAGGTACCCGGGCGAACCGATGTTCGTCGACGGCGATCCGGTGCGTCTCGCTCAAGTCGTCGCCAACCTGCTGAACAATGCGGCTAAATTCACACCCGAGCGAGGCCGAATCGAGCTGGCGATGCGAGCCGAGAACGGCAATGCAGTGCTCAGTGTCGCGGACACGGGCATCGGCATCGCGTCCGACACTTTGAACGAGGTGTTCGGCATGTTCGTGCAGCTCGACGCCGGCCGTGCAGTTGCACCGGGTGGGCTGGGTTTGGGGCTGACGCTGGTGCGGTCGCTGGTGGCGCAGCACGGCGGAGGCGTCGAGGCGCGTAGCGGCGGTCCCGGCAAAGGCGCCGAATTCGTCGTCACGCTGCCGCTCGCGCCCGACTTACCCGCGGCCGCTCGACGTCCGGCGCAGACTCGCGATGTCACGCGGCGCTGTATTCTGGTCGTGGACGATAATGTCGACGCGGCGCAGACGCTTGCCGAGCTCTTGCGTTTGCAAGGGCACGTGGTCGAGGCGGTCCACGGCGGTGAAACGGCGCTGCTCGCGGCCGAGGCGCTCAAGCCCGACGTCGCGTTCATCGACCTCAACATGCCGGACATGGACGGTTACGAAGTCGCGAGGCAGATCCGCGCGACGGCATGGGGTACCACCGCGAAGCTCGTCGCACTGACGGGGATGGGGCAGAAGTCCGATCTCGAGCGAACGCAGGCGGCCGGGTTCGACGAGCACTTGACGAAGCCCGCCGATCCGCAACGCCTTGCTCGTATCGCGGCAGGCGGCAGCGCGACGAAAGTGGTTTCGCTCGCAGGCGGCCCGGCCTAGCCAGCCTCGCTGTGCCTGAAGCGGCGGATTCGTGCAGAAAGAGAGCGGAGTGCTACACGGGATCGCGGAAACGGTCATCGATCACAGCGGGCTCTTGGGCGGGCTCGTCACGCGTTCGCGCGACTTTCACTGAGATCAACCTCAAACGTCGTAATCGTCGAAATCTTCGAGGTCGCGTTTCGACCGCTTCTTCTCCATGAGCTCCTCGAGCCGGCGTTTTGCAGCTTGTTCGCGCCCAGGAGTGACGCCGTCGACCTCGAGCTCATGAATGAGCTCTTCGACGTTGATCTCCACCGAAGGGTCGCCGACGTTGTCGGTTTCCGGCGCAGCTTCAGCTTCGCCTTCCTCCTCGGCGTCTTCTTCGACTTCTTCGATTTCTTCTTCTTCTTGTTTCTTTTCCGACTCCTTTAACTTCATTCCTCCCTCCGTCCCCGAGTCGGTGAATCGCAAGTCGCAGTCGGCGCTTTTATAAACCCGCCTCCAAAGGATGGCAATACCCCCGAAAAGGCTTTTGTGTGACCGAGCGCACACCATGCACTCAGGCGCGTGCGCTCTCAGCGCGCGAGCTGGTTGATCTGGAAGATCGGCAGCAGAATCGCCATGACGATCGCCAGGACGACGAGCCCCATGACGACGATCAAGAGCGGCTCGAGCACGCTCAACATTGTGGCGAGCAAGCTGTCCATCTCGCTCTCCTGATGATTTGCGGCCCTCTCGAGCATACTGTCGAGCTCGCCGCTCGCCTCGCCGCTCGAGATCAAATGAACGGTCATCGGCGGAAATAGCTTCGATTGGGAGAGCGAGCGGCCGATTGCGCCGCCTTCGCGCACGCGCACGGCCGCTTCCTCGACGGCGGAGCGCATCGGCAGGTTCGCGATGACGGAGGCGCTGATCCGCAGCGCTTCGAGCGCGGGCACGCCGCTCGCGGTCAGAATGCTCAGCGTGCGAGTGAATCTGGCCGTGTTGAGGCCGCGCGTCACGCGGCCGAAGATCGGCGCGCGCAGCACCCAAGCGTGAACACGCTTGCGGATCTGCTCGTGCTTCAAGGCCCGCACGACGATGATGACGGCCGCGACAAGGAGTGCGATCAGTAAGAACCACCAGTTCTGGACGAAATTCGAGATCGCGATCAGGATCCGCGTCATGATCGGCAGCGCTTGCCCCGTCGTCTCGAACACCCCGACGACCTTCGGGACGACGGCGATCAGCATCACGACGATGATGATCAAGGCGATCGTCGTCAGCAGAATCGGATAGACCATTGCTTGCACGACCTTCTGGCGCAAGCCGTGGCGCGATTCGGTGTAATCGGCGAGCCTGTCGAGCACGGTATCGAGCTGGCCGGCCTGCTCGCCGGCCATCACGGTCGCGCGGTAGACGGGCGGAAACGCATGCGGAAACTCGTCGAGGCCCGAAGCGAGCGTGTGACCTTCGAGGACCTTCGCGCGGACGCCGAGGATGATGCTCTTGAGCCGCGGCTTCTCGGTGTGCTCGCTGACGGCGAGCAGCGCCTCTTCAAGCGGCAGGCCGGCCTTGACGAGCGTCGCTAGCTGGCGAGTCAGCAAGGCGAGATCGAGCCCCGAGATACCTTTGAACAGCGAGAACTGCCGGCGCGCCTTGCTTTGCCGCTCCTCGATCTCGGCGACTTCGACGGGCAACAGCTGGCGCTCGCGCAGGAGCTGCCGAACATGGCGCGGCGTGTCGCCCTCCAAGACCCCGCGGTGCTCCTTGCCCACGGAGTCTACGGCGACGTATTGATAAGCGCCCATCAGTCGCTCCGCGTGACCCGAAGCACCTCTTCGAGCGTGGTGATGCCGGCCAGAATTTTTTGCACGCCGTCGTCGCGGATGCTCGGCGTCAGTGTGCGCGCATAGCGCTCGAGCTCGTGCTCGCCGGCACCGTCGTGGATCATCGTGCGCATCGTATTGTCGACTTTGACGAGCTCGTAGATGCCGGTGCGGCCTTGGTATCCCTGCTCTGCGGCAGGGGCGCGATACAGCGTCGGCGGGTTCGCCGCGTCGACTCCAAGCAGGCGGCATTCGTACTCGCTCGCGACGTACGGCACACGAGTCGCCGGGTCGAGCACGCGCACCAAGCGCTGCGCAAGCACGCCGATCAAGCTCGACGAAAGCAGAAACGGCTCGACGCCCATGTCACGCAACCGCGTGACGGCGCCCACGGCCGTGTTCGTGTGCAACGTCGACATCACGAGGTGGCCCGTCAAGCTCGCCTGCACGGCGATCTCGGCCGTCTCGAGGTCGCGAATCTCGCCGACCATCACGACGTCGGGATCCTGCCGCAGGATCGCGCGCAGGCCTCGCGCGAACGTCATCTCGACCTTCGTATTGACTTGCGTCTGGCCGATGCCGTCGATGTGGTACTCGATCGGATCCTCGACCGTCAGAATATTGCGCGTGAGGTCGTTGATACGCTCGAGCGCCGCGTACAGCGTCGTCGTCTTGCCCGAGCCGGTCGGACCGGTGACCAGCAAGATGCCGTGCGGCCGATGGACGAGCTCGTCCATCGCGGCTTGATCGCCGTCGGCCATGCCGAGGCTCGTCAGCGTAAGCCGGCCTGCTTGCTTGTCGAGCAAACGCAGCACGACGCGCTCGCCGTGCCCCGACGGGATCGTTGCAACGCGCACGTCGACGGCACGTCCCGCGATCCGCAGGGAGATGCGGCCGTCTTGCGGCAAGCGCTTCTCGGCGATATCGAGCTTCGACATGACCTTGACACGCGACACGACGAGCGATGCGACGGCGCGCTTCGACTGCAGCACCTCGCGGAGCACGCCGTCGATGCGGAACCGCACCGTCATTCGGTTCTCGTACGGCTCGATGTGAATGTCCGACGCGTTGTTCTTTACGGCTTGCGTGAGGAGCGCGTTGATGAGGCGAATGATCGGCGCCTCGTCGTCGCTGTCGATCAAATCCGACGGTTCCGGCAGTTGCTGGGCGACGGCGAGCAGATCGGTGTCGTCGTTGAGCCCTTCGACCATCGTCATCGCGGCGCCGCTTTCGTAGGCGGCTTGCAACTTGGCGTCGAAGGTGTCCGGGTCGACCTCGGCGAAGCGAACCGGCATGCCCGCGAAGCGCCGCACTTCGGCAAGGCTCTGCGCGGCGGCGCCGGTTCTGTAGATGGCTTCCGCCGCGCCGGCGCTCAAGCTTTGGATCAGCACACCGTGGCGCTTGGCGAACGCAAACGGCAAGTTCCGATGCGTCGGACCCGCACTCGCTACTTCCACGCGCTCGCCGCTATTGGGGTTCGCTACCATCGGGCTCGGCGGCGGGCGGCTCGCCGCCATCGGGCGGAGCGGCGTTCGGTAGGACGGTCTCGGCCTGTTCCTCAGGCAGCGGCGGCAGCAGCGGCCGGTCGAACTCGCGCAGGAGGCGGACAGGGTCGTCGGCCATTTGACGCTGGAGATCCTGGATGTAGCGGTACTTCGCGTTGGTCTGGAAGCGCGCATCAGCGCCGCCGGGGTCGCGGAGGATCGTCGGACGGATGAAGACCATGAGGTTCGTCTTCGCGCGATCGGTCGTCCGCGAACGGAACAACCAACCAAGCCCGGGGATCCTGCCCAGGCCGGGGACGCGCCGGTCCGATTCACGGAGTTGCTCGTCGATGAGGCCGCCGAGGATCAGCACGTCGCCGTCGTTCACGAAGACCGACGTCAAGATGCTTCGCGTATTCGTGATGAGGTCCGCAGCTCCCTCGACGGCCTGCCCTAGGCTCGAGGTTTCCTGCTCGATATCGAGCCTGACGCCGCTGCCTTCGTTGATCTGCGGCGTGATCTTCAGGCTGGTCCCGACCTCTTGCCTATCGATCGTCTGAAATGGATTCACGGAACCCTGATTGGCGCCCGTATTCGTGAACTGCCCCGTCACGAACGGAATCTCTTGGCCGACGCGAATCTCGGCCTCCTCATTATCGAGCGTGACGATTTGCGGCGTCGAGACGATGTTCGTCCCGGCGTCGCCGCGCAGCGCATTGACAAGTGCCGCCCAGCCGCCCGAGCCGGTCAGCTGGCCGACGCCGATCGAGATCCCCTCGGCGATCGCCGAGAGGTTCGGCGTGTCGCTCGCGGCTGCGCTGGCCAACCCGAGGATGCCGCCGCCGCCTGCATTGGAGAAATTCGTGATGCCGACGAACTCGTCGTCTGCGCGCAGCCATGTCACGCCGAGCGCCGCGGTCTGCTCCTCGCTGAGCTCGACGATGATCGCGTCGACCTGAACCTGCAGGCGAGGAATGTCGATCTGGTTGATGACGGCGAGCATGTCCTCGCGGACGCGTTCGGGCGCATTGATGACGAGCGCGTTCGTGCCGGCGTCCGCCCAAATCGTGACGGGCCCGCTCGCCGTAGGTGCTGCGCCTTCGGGAGTCGGTGGCGCCGCGCCCCCGCCGCCGCCGAATTGTGCTTGGAGCTTCGTCGCGAGGTCCTCGGCATCGGCATAGTTCAAATACCGGACCAAGGTGTCCCCGCCTTGGGCGGTCGGCGTGTCCAGATGCGCGATCAGCGCGCGCATCTGCAGCTTGACGGCGCCGTTACCGGCGAGCAGCACGCTGTTCGTGCGCGGGTCCGAAATGACTTGGATAGGAGGTGCGCCGCCGACCGCCTGTGCCGCCGTGTTGAGCTGGCCCAGCATTCGCACGACGTCGTCGGCGGACGCGTTCTCGAGCTGGATGACCTCGACGTCCTGAGTGCCGGCCTGATCCATGCGTCGAACGAGCTCGAGCATGCGGCGCATGTTCTGTGGCCGGTCGGCGATGATCAGCGCATTAGAGCTCGGGTGTGACGCGAGATGCGCCGACTGCGGCAAGAGCGGCCGTAGGATCGGCACAAGCTGAGCGGCGCCGATGTTGTCGAGGATGATCGCCTGAGTCACGTAATCGTCGCCGGCGCCGAAACGCGCGTTGGCGTCCGGGACGATCTGGATCGAGCTGCCGGATTCGAGGGCGACGAACCCATGGACCTCGAGCGAGGCGAGGAACGTCCGGTAGAAAGCGTCGGCCGTCATCGGCGCGTTCGAGAGCACCGTCAGCTGCGCACGCACGCGCGGGTCGATGATGATCGGCCGGCCGATGACCGCCTGGACCTGCTCGATCACCATGCGGATGTCGGCTTCGCGGTAATTCGCCGTGTACATTGGCTGCTGCGGCTGGCTTTGCGATACTCCGCCGGCGACGCAAGCCCAAACCGCGGCACACAGGGCGGTGCGGCGCATAGGCGCAGAATGCCATGCGCGGCGGCGGCCGCTCGGGCCCGCCTTCGAGGATTTCACTCGCGATTCTCCTGGAGGCTTTGAAGTTGCGTCGTATCGATGACGATGACCTGCGGAACCCCGTCGCGGAGCACCGTGACGTTCGCCTGCGTGGATTCGCCGAGAGACTGGAAGACCTGCAGGCCCTGGCTCGGATCGTCGAGGAGGGTGCCGTTGATGTCCGTGACGACGTCGCCGGGCTGGAATCCCAAAGCCTCGAACGTCGCGCGATCGCGCCCCGGGTTCACGCGAAACCCGACGATCTGACCTTCTTGAACGTGCGGCACCGGCCGCATGATATCCGTGAAGCGCGTGGCGTTCTCGCTGATTATTTCGCGCAGCGAGCCCGGCTGCTCGGCCTGCGGCAGCGGCGACGGCATCGCCATCGGGGAGCCGGCCGACGCCGTGAGATCCTTGGGTAGCCGCAGCGTCTCGAGCCGCCCGCTGCGATTCAGCAGCACGCGGTCGGCATAGACGGAATGCAGCGTGGCGCCATCCGCGGCTTCGATCGTTTGGCCGACGTAGTAGGTTTTCTCTTCGTTGCGGCTGTTCGCGATGATGACGCTGCCGTTCGGGTCACCCTCTTTGGAAAGGATCCCTTTCAGCGTGAGGCTCAACGTCGTGTCCGGCGCATCGGCAACGGGCGCAACCACGACTTCTGATTGCTCGGCCTCTACACCGAACAAATCCAAATCCGGGTTCAGCAGCACGCTGTAGTCGGAGGAGGGCGCTCCGCCGCCGGCCTCGAGAGGACGCGGCACGGGCGCCGCGACGGGGGTGGAGCCGGGTACCAGCGTCCACGTCAGCGTGGCGAGCTGGTATGCAATCGCGATGACTAGAACGGTCGTGATGCCCGGCGGAAGATAGCGGTTGGCGGTGCTGAACCACTGCTCCGGCGGCTGGTCTCTCCATTCGGAGAGTCGCTTGGCGACATCCATCACGAGTGCTCCGCTTCGGGGCTCAAGCTCGGTCGGTCATGATATGGCAGGCGCTTCGTGAGTAACAAGCCACTGAATTTATTGATAGTGTCGATCGCAACAACGTACGGTTACGCACTGTGGAGCCACCTTTGCGCAGCGCTGCTGCTTGGGTTCAATTGACCGCCCTCGGTCGATAGAATTCCCCATACATGGCACACGATTCCGAAAAAGGTGACCGAGTCGACGATCATGGGCTGGCGACGGCCGAGGCGAAACCGCGTCTAAAGCGGCCGCCGTTGTATCGTGTGATCTTGCTCAACGACGATTACACCCCAATGGAGTTTGTAGTCGAAGTGTTGCAGAAGATTTTCAGTTTGGATCGAACGACGGCGACCCGCATCATGCTCGAGGTGCATACCAAGGGAAAGGGCGTATGCGGTGTCTATACATATGAGATAGCGGAGACGAAGGTCGCGCAGGTCACGGGCCTCGCACAACAGCACCAGCATCCGCTGCTTTGCACCATGGAAGAAACGTAAATGTTATCCAGCGAGCTTGAATATTGTTTGAACGACGCCTTCCAGCGAGCGCGGGAAGAGCGCCACGAGTTCATCACCGTCGAGCACTTGCTGCTTGCGCTGCTCGACACGCCGACGGTGATCGAAACGTTGAAAGCGTGCGGCACGGACCTCGCGCGCCTACGCCGCGAGCTCAAGGAGTTCATCGAAGGCTCCACTCCGCGGCTGCGGGGCGAGGAAGAGGAAGGAACCGAGGTTCAGCCGACGTTGGGCTTCCAGCGAGTCCTGCAGCGGGCCGTATTTCACGTGCAATCGAGCGGGCGCAAGGAAGTCACGCCGATCAACGTGCTCGTCGCGATTTTCAGCGAGAAGCAGTCGCAGGCGGTCTATCTGCTGGGGTTGCAGGACATCACGCGGCTCGATGTCGTCAACTTCGTGTCGCACGGCGTGCCGAAGGTGCAGGAAGCGAGCAAGGCGGAGCCCGAAGAGTCCGCCGTCGAAGGTGAGCGCGCAGCGGAGTCGAATCCGCTCGAGCGCTTCACAACGAATCTCAACGCGCAGGCCGAAGCAGGCAAGATCGATCCGTTGATCGGCCGGCAGCTCGAGATCGAGCGCACCGTGCAGATCCTCTGCCGCCGCCGGAAGAACAATCCGCTGTTCGTCGGCGAGGCCGGTGTCGGCAAGACGGCGCTCGCCGAAGGCCTCGCGCGGCTCATCGTCGAGGGCAAGGTTCCCGATATCTTGCGGCAGTGCACGATTTACGCACTCGACATGGGCTCGCTGATCGCGGGCACGAAATACCGCGGTGATTTCGAGAAGCGATTGAAGGGCGTCGTCGCGGGCCTCAAGAAGCGGCCCGGCGCGATCCTGTTCATCGACGAGATCCACACCGTTATCGGTGCCGGCGCGGCGTCGGGCGGCGTCATGGACGCTTCGAACTTGATCAAACCGCTGCTCGCGAACGGCGAGCTGCGCTGCATCGGCTCCACGACCTATACGGAGTTCCGCGGCATTTTCGAGAAGGACCACGCGCTCGCGCGGCGTTTCCAGAAGATCGACGTGACCGAGCCGTCGGTCGCGGAGACTGTCGAGATCCTGCGCGGGCTGAAGAGCCGCTTCGAGGAGCATCACAGCATCAAGTACTCCGACGACGCCTTGCGCGTGGCAGCGGAGCTTTCGGCGAAGCACATTAACGATCGGCACTTGCCGGACAAGGCCATCGACGTCATCGACGAGGCTGGCGCGAACTGTCGGCTGCAACCCGAGAGCACTCGGCCGCGCGTCGTCGATGTGGAGCTGATCCAGAACATCGTCGCGAAGATCGCACGCATTCCGCCGAAGAACGTCTCGGCGTCCGATCGCGACGTTCTGCGCAACATCGAGCGCGACCTGAAGCTCGTGATCTTCGGCCAGGATCGCGCAATCGGCGCGCTGGCTTCGGCAATCAAGATGGCTCGCTCGGGATTGGGCGACGAGCGGCGCCCCGTCGGCTCGTTCCTGTTCTCGGGGCCCACGGGCGTCGGCAAGACGGAGGTTACGCGGCAGCTTGCGTTGACGCTCGGCGTCGAGCTCGTGCGGTTCGACATGTCCGAGTACATGGAGCGGCACACCGTGTCGCGCCTCATCGGCGCGCCTCCCGGCTACGTCGGCTTCGACCAAGGCGGTCTGCTGACCGAGGCCATCACGAAGCATCCGCATTGCGTGCTGCTGTTCGACGAGGTCGAGAAAGCGCATCCCGAGGTGTTCAACCTGCTGTTGCAGGTCATGGACCACGGCACGTTGACGGACAACAACGGCCGCAAAGCGGACTTCCGCAACGTCACGATCGTCATGACGACGAACGCGGGTGCGCAAGAGGCGAGCCGAGCGTCGGTGGGCTTCACGCTGCAGGACCATTCGACGGATGCGATGGAAGTCCTGAAGAAGCTGTTCTCGCCGGAATTCCGCAATCGCCTCGACGCGATCATCCAGTTCGAGGCGCTCGACGAGCAATCGATTGCGCGCGTCGTCGACAAGCTCATCGTCGAGCTCGAGGCCCAGCTCGACAAGAACGACGTCACGATCGAGCTCGAGCCCGCTGCGCGCGACTGGGTCGCCGCGCGCGGCTACGACAAGAAAATGGGCGCTCGGCCGATGGCTCGCGTCATCCAAGAGAACATCAAGCGCCCGCTCGCCGAAGAGCTGCTTTTCGGCAAGCTCGCGGAAGGCGGGCACGTTCGTGTCGAAGTTGGAGCCGACGGCGAGAGCTTGCAGTTGACGGTCGAGCCGCTGCACCGCGAGCTCGAGGACCTGCGCGGTAAAGATTCGGCGCGCCGCGAGGTGGCAGGCCGCGAAAATGACCGAGAAGAGTAGGGCGCGTCAGCGCGCGCGGTAGACGATGCGGCCCTTCGTCAAATCGTAGGGCGTGAGCTCGACGGTGACGGCGTCACCTTTCAAGATGCGGATGTAGTGCTTGCGCATCTTGCCCGAGATATGCGCGGTCACCACGTGCCCGTTCTCGAGCTCGACGCGAAAGGTCGTGTTCGGTAGTGTCTCCACCACCGTGCCTTCCATCTGAATTGCTTCTTCTTTTGCCATTCCGCAACAGTCGCGAGCCCCGCGAGGCGGCGCATTGTTGCACAAGCCAAGCGATGCCGCCAACCGATCGCGCTATGCGGAGCGCCACGTCTCGAGGCCCGCAGTCTCGGCCGTGAGCTCGGTGACCAGCGACAGGAATTGGGCGCGCGGCATGTCGACGGCACCCAGGCTGCGCGTATGCGCTGAGGCCACTTGGCAGTCGATAATCTCTGTCTTGCGAGCTCGCAGCAGATCGACGGCGTGAACGAGCGCGACCTTCGACGCGTCCGTCACACGCGTGAACATCGACTCGCCGAAGAACACGCGGCCGATGGCCACGCCGTACATACCGCCGACGAGCCGGCCGCCTTGCCACGTTTCGAACGAGTGCGCCCATCCCATGCGGTGCAGCCGGCCATAGGCTTCTGCCATCTCCGTGGTGATCCAGGTGCCGCCGTCGTAGTGCCGCGGCTCGGCGCACGCAGCGACGACGAGGTCGAACTGGGTGTCGACGCGCAGCTCGAAGCGCCGATTCCTGAGCGAGCGGCGTAAGCTGCGCGACACCTTCAAGTTGTCGGCGATCAGCACGGCGCGCGGGTCGGGGCTCCACCAGAGGATCGGCTGCCCTTCCTGATACCAAGGGAAAATTCCTTGCCTGTATGCCGCAAGAAGGCGCTGGGGTGCGAGATCGCCGCCCGCGGCGAGCAAGCCGTTCGGCTCCGTCAGCGCCTCGGTGACCGGGGGGAATGCGTCGGCTTCAGCGTAGCGCGACAGCCAGCACAGCGAACGCATGGTCGATCCGCCGCTTATGCGTCGGCGATGGCGTCGTCGCGCGCCGCTTGCCGATAAGGAACGTGCTCGCCGACTTCGTCCATGTACGCATCGACGTGGCGCGTCTCGCGCGCGAGGAACGAGTCGACCGCTCGATGAAAGTCTCGGTCGCGCAGCCAATGGCACGACCACGTCGGTTGCGGAACGAAGCCGCGCGCGACCTTGTGCTCGCCTTGCGTTCCGGGCTCGAACCGCTCGAGCCCTTCGCGGATGCAGTAGTCGATGCCCTGGTAGTAGCAAGTCTCGAAGTGCAGGCTGTGGAAGTCGGCGCCGCTTCCCCAGTAGCGGCCGTAGAGCGTCGTGCTGCTGCGAAAGCAGATCGCCGCGGCGATCGGGACCCCCTGATGGCGCGCGAGCACGACTAGCAGGTTGGCCGGCATCGTCTTCGCGATGTTCGCGAAGAAATCGCGGTTCAAGTACGGCTCGCGGCCGCGCCGCCAGAACGTGCGCGAGTAGAACTCGAGGATCGCGTCCCAGTCCGCAGGCGTCGGCTCGTCGCCGCGCAAATGGTCGAAGACGATCCCGGCCTCGGCAACGCGGCGGCGCTCGCGCTTGGCTTTCTTGCGCTTGTCGGCGCTGAATCGCCCTAGAAACTCGTCGAACGTCCGATAGCCGTCATTGGTCCAATGGAATTGACAGCCCTTGCGCGTCAGGAAGCCGGAGCTCTTAAGCATCTGCTGCTCGGATTCCGTCGGGAACAGCACGTGCAGCGACGATGCGCCGATCTCCTCTGCCGTGGTGCGCGCGCCGTCCAGCAATGCCGCGGCGACGCCGGCGTCCTGCGCGTCGCGCAGCAGCAGACGCCGCCCGGTCGCAGGCGTGAACGGTATGGCGGCGACGAGCTTCGGGTAATAGTTGCGGCCCGAGCGCTCATAGGCGTCGGCCCAGCCCCAGTCGAAGACGAATTCGCCGTGCGAGTCGTATTTAATAAAGAGTGGCAGCGCGCCCGCGAGCCCGTGCTCGTCGCGCGCGACGAGATAAGACGGCTGCCAGGTCGTCCCCTGGCCGACACAGCCGCTTTGCTCGAGCGCGCGCAGGAACTCATACTTCAAAAACGGACTGTCGCCGGCGAGCGCGTTCCACGCGGCGGGCTCGATCGGGGCCAGCGTCGCGAGCCGTTCGAGTTGCACCTGCATGCGCGGAGTGTGCCCGTCACCGCCTCGACCGTCGAGCGGGCGGCATGTCGCATGAGGCAGACTATGCGAAGCTCCGCTTATCAGTATAATCAGCGCATTAAGTCGCTTAACTACCGCGCAACTTGAATAAAGCCAAAGCCAGCACCGTACTCGAGGCGTTTTTCGTGCCACGCATCAAAGGGCTTAGGGAGGCTGCATTCTGGGTGCTGGCGGGCGTGAGCGTGATTCTCTTGCTCGCGCTCCTGAGCTACAGCCCGGCTGATCCGGCGTTCAGCGTGGTGGGCAGCGATGAGGCGGTGACGAACCGCATGGGTCCTGCCGGCGCATGGTTCGCCGACGTCGCTTTGCTGCTGTTCGGGGCTTCCGCCTATCTGTTTCCGATCCTCGTGCTCATCGCCGGAGTTTTCCTGTTCCGCGGCGAGGAGCTGCCCGAGCGGCGACCACTGATCTGGCGCAGCACGGGCTTCGTGCTAGCCATCGCCACGACTTCGGGGCTCGCAACGCTGCACTTTCAGTCTCCGCAGCTGCGCGAAACGGCCGGCGGCATCCTCGGCCGTGTTGTCGGCCATGGCCTCGAGTATGGCCTCGGCTTGCTCGGCACCACGGTGCTCTTGCTCGTCCTTTGGTTGGCGGCCGTGCAGCTCGCGACCGGTGTCTCGTGGATCGCGATCATGGACCGCACAGGGCGCGTCGTGTATCGAGCCATGGGCGAGCTCAACGCCTGGATCGCCGATGCGCGCATCTGGTGGGAAGGCCGGCGCGCGAAGCAGCAGCGCGACGAGATTGTGACGAAGGTGCGCGCGAAGTCGAAGACGACCGCGCCGCGCATCGAGCCCGTCATCGAGAAAATCGAGGTGAGCGCGCGGGCGACGGAGCGGCTCGAGCGCGAGCGCCAAGTCCCGATGTTCGAGCCGCCGCTGTCGAACGAGCTTCCGGCACTCTCGTTGCTCGACAACCCGCCGCCAAAAGAGGGCGGCTATTCCGCCGAGGCGCTCGAGGCGATGTCTCGGCTCGTCGAGCTCAAGCTTGGCGACTTCGGCGTCGAGGCCGAGGTCGTCGCCGTGCATCCGGGGCCCGTCGTCACGCGGTTCGAGCTCAAGCCCGCAGCGGGCGTCAAGAGCAGTCAGATCAGCAATCTCGCCAAGGACCTCGCTCGCTCGCTCGCGACGGTCAGCGTACGGGTCGTCGAGATCATTCCCGGCAAGCCGTACGTGGGGCTCGAGATCCCGAACGAGGTCCGCGAGATCGTGGCGCTCGGCGAGATCCTCAAGTCGCAGGTGTACGACGAGGTGAAGTCGCCGCTCGCGCTGGCGCTCGGGAAGGACATCGGTGGTGCGCCGATGGTCGCCGACCTTGCGCGCATGCCGCACTTGCTGATCGCAGGCACGACGGGTTCCGGCAAGTCCGTCGCATTGAATGCGATGGTCTTGAGCCTCCTTTACAAAGCGACACCGGAACAAGTGCGCCTCATCATGATCGATCCGAAGATGCTCGAGCTCTCGGTCTACGAGGGAATCCCGCATCTGCTCGCGCCGGTCGTGACGGACATGAAGCAGGCGGCGAACGCGTTGCGCTGGTGCGTTGCCGAGATGGAGCGTCGTTACGCGCTCATGGCAGGTCTCGGCGTGCGGCACCTCTCGAGCTACAACAAGAAGGTCAGCGATGCGATCGATAGCGGCAAGCCGCTAACCGATCCGACGTTCACGCCGGACTTGATGAACGAAACCGCGCCCGAGCTCGAAAAGCTTCCGTTCATCGTCGTCATCATCGACGAGCTCGCCGACATGATGATGATGGTCGGCAAGAAGGTCGAAGAGCTCATCGCGCGGCTCGCTCAGAAGGCGCGCGCCTCCGGCATTCACATGGTCGTCGCGACACAGCGGCCGTCGGTCGACGTCATCACGGGCCTCATCAAGGCCAACATTCCTTGCCGTATCGCGTTCCAGGTATCTGCCAAGGTCGACTCCAGGACGATCCTCGACCAGAGCGGCGCAGAGGCCTTGCTAGGCCACGGCGACATGCTTTATCTACCCTCGGGTACGTCGATACCGCTTCGCGTGCACGGCGCGTTCGTTTCCGACAACGAGGTACATGCTGTCGTCAAAGCGCTGCGCGCGAACGGTGAGCCGAATTACATCGATAACGTCCTCGACGGCCCGGCCAGCGATCTGTCCGGCATCGACGCTGCGGGCGGTGCTGCTCCCGGCGAGTTGGACGGCGAGCAGGATGCGCTCTACGATCAAGCTGTCAGGATCGTCACGGAAACTCGCAAGGCCTCGATCTCCGGCATTCAGCGTCGCCTGAAGATCGGTTACAACCGCGCTGCGCGAATGGTCGAAACCATGGAAGAGGCAGGCATCGTTGGCAATCTGCAGACGAATGGATTCAGGGAAGTTCTGGCGCCCCCGCCTCCGGTCGCTGATTAATTACGCGTTTCTCCTGTCCGCGGCCGCGATCAGCGCGTCGGCGCAGCCGGCCGTCGATGGCATTGCGACGCTCGAAGCGTTCCTCGACGGCGTCCAAACGCTGACGGCCGACTTCGAGCAAGAGCTCTGGAGCGCCGATCAGCAGCTGCAGCAAACGGACACGGGCTCGTTGTCGATGAAACGCCCGAATCGGTTCCGGTGGGTTTACGAGGCTCCGGCCGCTAACGGTGAACTCGTGACTTCGCTGATCGTCGTCGCGGACGGCGAGCGGCTCTGGATCTACGACGTCGAGCTTGCTCAGGTCACGGTCACGCCGTTCGACGACACGATCGGCGCCAGCCCTGCCATGCTCTTGAGCGGCGGCCGCGACGTGCGTGAAGAGTTCGAGGTCGTGCAAGCGTACCCGGCCGACGGGCTCGACTGGATCAAGCTCGAGCCGACGGGCAGCTCCGATTTTTCGTCCGTCTCGATCGGTTTCAGCCGCACGGAGCCGCGGCGGCTCGAGCTCGTTGACGGGTTGGACCAAGTGACCCGAATCGAGCTCGACAATCTCGTCATCAATCCCGAGATCGCCGACGACGTGTTCGAGCTCGAGGTGCCGGCCGGCGTCGACGTCAACGGCGAGGGCTGACGCGTCTTGTTGCCGTTGCGCTTCCCCAAATTTTGGTCCGTGCTCGGTTGGATCCTGGTCGTCGGTGTGATAGTTGGCAGCCTGATTCCCGGCCAGGCCGTGCCATCGCTTGGCCTCAGCGACAAGACCATGCATGCGAGCGCGTACTTCGTGCTGATGGTCTGGTTCGCCGGTTTTTATCGGCGCGGGCTGTATCCCACGATCGCAATCGCGCTGCTGGTCGTTGGCATCGGCCTCGACGCGCTACAGCTATTGACCGAGACGCGGTCGTTCGACTGGTATGACATCGCGATGAATTCCGCCGGAATAGCCGCGGGGCTTGCGCTGTCGCTGCTGCTGCTCGGAGGCTGGTGTCAGCGCGTCGAGGAACGTTTGCTAAGCTAGCGCGATGCTCGACCCCAAGACGTTGCGCCAGGATCTCGATGCCGTGGCGGCGAACCTCGCGCAACGTGGTTTCAAGCTCGACCGCGACCGTTATCTTGCTCTCGAAGCCGAGCGCAAGGAGCTGCAGACACGCGTCGAAAACCTGCGCCAGACGCGCAACGAGCGCTCGAAGGCGATCGGGCGCGCCAAGGCCGCGGGCGGCGACGTCGATGCGCTGAAGCGCGAGGTCGGCTCGCTCGGCGATGAGCTCGGGTCAGGCGAGGCGCGGCTCGCATCCCTCGCGAGCGAGCTAGACGAGTTCCTTGCGGGGCTCCCGAATCTGTTGCATACGTCGGTTCCCGAAGGCGCGGATGCCTCCGCCAACGTCGAGGTAAGGCGCTGGGGCACTTTGCCGCAGCTTTCATTCGAGCCGCTCGATCACGTGGCGCTCGGTGAGAAGCTCGGTCTCATTGATTTCGATGCGGCGGCGAAGCTGTCCGGGAGCCGCTTCGTCGTCCTGAAAGGCAAGGTCGCGCAGCTGCATCGTGCGATCGCGCAACTCATGCTCGACGTGCACACGCGGGAGCACGGCTACAGCGAGACGTACGTGCCGTATCTCGTCAACGACGCGACCTTGTTCGGCACGGGCCAGCTACCGAAGTTCGCCGCGGACCTCTTTTCGCTCGAGGGCGAGAACAAGCTCCGCCTGATCCCGACGGCCGAGGTATCGCTGACGAACCTCGTGCGCGACACGATCCTCGAAGCGGATCGGCTGCCGCTGCGCCTGACCGCGCACACGCCGTGCTTCCGGTCCGAGGCCGGGTCGTACGGGCAAGACACGCGCGGCATGATCCGCCAACATCAGTTCGACAAGGTCGAGCTCGTGCACATCACGCGTCCCGAGGAGTCTTATCGAGAGCTCGAGCTGCTCGTCGGCAACGCCGAAGCCGTATTGAAGCGGCTCGAATTGCCGTATCGCGTGATCGCGCTGTGCGGCGGCGACATCGGCTTCGCGTCGGCGAAGACCTACGATCTCGAGGTCTGGCTACCGGGGCAAGGCAAGTACCGCGAGATCTCCTCGTGCAGCAACTGCGAAGCGTTTCAAGCGCGGCGCATGCAAGCGCGCTGGCGCAATCCCGAGACCGGCAAACCCGAGCTCGTGCACACCCTGAACGGCTCCGGCCTCGCCGTGGGCCGCACGCTTGTCGCCATCCTCGAAAACTACCAGCAGCCCGACGGCTCCGTCGTCATCCCCAACGCCCTGCGCCCCTACATGGCCACCGACCGCATCGGCTGACCTCTTCTATAAACGAAGCGGGGCGGCTCGGTGGATTGCGAAGGGCCCTCCCGAGACCGTGGGCGCACAGGGATGTGCGCCCACGAGCCCCAGGGACGGTCTTCCGGCGTGTCTCGGGAGGGCCCTTCGCAAGCCGCCGAGACGCCCTCACGCGCCGATCCCTAACGAAGCCTCGCTAGTGCTGCGCTGCCGCGTCGACGCCAGGTGGCACGGAGCGACTCCGTCGGCGCAGGAACGGAATCAGCATCGGCACGCGCGCGCGATAGTCCGCGTACTCGGGATGCTCGCGCAGCAAGTCGCGCTCCTCGAGCTGGATCGCAATGAGAATGTACGCCGTCGTCATCACCGCGAAGAAGAGATGCGTGACCGTCATCGTCGGCGTGCACCAGAACGCGAAGAACCACCCCACGTAAAGCGGATGGCGCACCATTCGATAGAGCACGGGCGTCACGAACTTGAGCCCCTGTTGCGGCTCGCCGCGCAAATGCCGCCAGACTTGCCGCAGCCCGAACAGATCGAAGTGGTTGATGACGAACGTCGTGACCAGCACGAGCGTCCAGCCGAACGCGAAGCCCGCATAGAGCAACGCGACGCCGAGGTCGTTCTCCACGTTCCAAACCGTGCCGCCGAGCGGCCGCCACTGCCAGAACAACACGATCAACGCGAGGCTGCTCGCGAGCACGTAAGTGCTGCGCTCGATGACCGGCGAGACGAAACGCGTCAACATTCGCTTGAATGCCGGGCGCGCCATGATGCTGTGCTGAAGTGCAAACAGCGCGAGCAACGCGACATCGATCAGCAGCGCCGTCTGCCAGGGCCCTTCGGCCGGCGAATCCATCGACTTCGGCACCGCGAAGTTGCCGACGAAGCCTATGGCATACAGAAATGTCGCGAAAAACACCGCATAGGTGACCGTTCCGTAGACAAACGCGAGTATACGACCCGTCATTGGATGTACCCCCCTTGGTGATTTGGGAAGCCGAGATCGTCGTCTCGGTCGCAGCGTACTTTGCGCCCCTCGGCCCGGCGGCGCCAAGAGGGGGACGGATCTATTTTTGGAGGATAGACGTGCGACGTAAGGAGCCGGCGTAACAGCCCATAAATAGATCCGTCCCCGGCTTTGCCGCCCCTGGCGCCGAGCATAAGATGGACACCTTCCGAAGGGGGGTGCTCATGAACAGAAGAGAAGCGCTGGCGATGCTCGCGGCGGCGACAGGTACGATCGCGGCACCGGGTAATGCACAGCAAGCCGCGGCGGCCGCCTCAGGCGCGCAGCCGCGGGTTCCGCGCAAGGGCCGGATCAAGCAGGGGTTGTGGCGCACCAACTTCGGCACGGAATCGCAGCTCACGTTCGACGATATGTGCCGCGAGGCGGCGAGGCTCGGCTGCTACGGCTTCGATCTGATTCCGCCTGCCGACTGGCCGACGCTGCGCAAGCACGGCCTCGAGCCGCTGCTCGCGGGCGCGGGTCCCGTGACGTTCGAGAACGGCATCATCCATCCCGAGGTGCACACGCAGCTCGAGAAAGATCTCCGTGCCTGGATCGATTCCGTCGCGGACCAAGGCGCCAAGCTGATCATCACGATCGGGGGCCAGCGCCGCGGCATGTCGTACGAGCAGGGCGCTGACAACGCCGTCGCGTTCTTGAATCGCATAAAAGGCCACCTCGAGGATCGCGAAGTGACGATCGCGATCGAGAACATGAACAATCGGCGCTTGGATCCGGCGTTCGGCCGCGAGGATCAGATCTTCGGCCGCTGGGGCTGGGGCGTCGGCGTCTGCGAGCGCGTCAACTCGTCGAACGTCAAGCTCGTCTGCGACCTCTATCACTTGCAGATCATGGACGGCGACATAGCGCAGAACATTCGCGATACGATCCAGTGGATCGCGCACTTCCACACGGCCGGCGTGCCGTCACGCAACGAGATCGACTTCAGCCAGGAGATGAACTACCGCTACATCGCGGAAGTCATCGCGGACGCGCCATTCACGGGCTACGTGAGCCACGAGTGGCGGCCGGCACCGGGCCGCGATCCGCTGCGCAGCATCGCCGAAGCGCTGGCGATCATGGACGTCTAGAATTCGAGTTTCGAATCGCTCGATCAGGGGATATGCATGAACAGGTCTATTCTTGGCCGCAGCGGCCGCATTGCTGCTTGCGTCGCGGCCCTCGGCGCGTCGGCAGTGTGGTGCAGCGCAAGCGCGCAAGCGGTTAGGCGGCCGGCGGACGGCTTCATCAGCGGCGTCGTCGCGAGCGCGCGCGGTCCCGAGGCCGGCGTCTGGGTCATCGCCGAGACGTCGGAGCTCAAGACGCCGTTCATCAAGATCGTCGTGACCGACGACGCCGGCCGCTACGTGCTGCCGCAGCTTCCCGAAGTCACGTACAACGTCTGGGTGCGCGGCTATGGGCTCGCGGACTCCGACAAGGTCGAAGGGCGCCCCGGCGACACCGCGCTGAATCTGACGGCGAAGACCGCGAGCTCGCCGGCCGAGGCCGCGAAAGTCTATCCCGGCAACTACTGGTTCTCGCTGCTGCAGCCCCCGGCAAAGAGCGAGTTCCCCGGCACCGGCGAGAGCGGCAACGGCATCCCGCCGGCCATGGCGAGCCAGGCGCACTGGATGTTCAACCTGAAGAGCGGCTGTAACTTCTGCCACCAGCTCGGCAACGAGATCACCCGCTCGCTCGGTCACATGGATCACCTGGGGTTCAAGACGCCCGAGGAGGCGTGGATTTATCGGACGCAGCTCGGCGTGCGCGGCAGCTCGATGGCCGGCACGATGGCGGCGTGGGGGCTGAACAGAGGCGCGCGCGTGATGGCCGATTGGACGACGCGCATCGCGGACGGCGAGCTGCCGCCCGCGCCGCCGCGCCCACGCCCGGGCCCGGAGCGCAACGTCGTCGTGACGCTGTGGGATTGGGGCGTCGATACGTCGTTCATGCACGACGAGATCACGACGGACAAGAACGATCCAACGGTCAACGGATACGGCCCGGTGTACGCGGTCTCCGCTGGCCACGGCAAGTTGACGGTGCTCGATCCGATCGAGAACGACTCGTACGAGATCACGATCCCGACGAGGGAGGACGCGCGCAAAGTGCAATCGCGCTTCCCGCCGCCGGCGATGCCTTCCAATTTCTGGGGCATGCAGCATCTTTGGGGCCCCGAGAACCCGGCCGATCCGCACAATCCGATGATGGATCGCAAAGGCCGCGTCTGGATGACGTCGAAGATCCGCAACGAGGAGCCGGCGTGGTGCCGCGAAGGATCGAGTCACAAGTTTGCGCAGTACTACCCACTCAACTTCAGCAATCGGCAGGCGTCGTATTACGACCCGGCGACCGGCGAGTTCCGCCTGATCGACACGTGCTTTGCTACGCATCATCTGCAATTCGATAACGACGCAGATCAGACCCTCTACTTCAACGAGTTGTTGGGGCCGATCGTCGGCTGGGTCAACACGCGCGAGTACGACCGCACGGGCGACGAGCAGGCGACGCAGGGCTGGTGCCCGCAGGTCATCGATAGCAACGGCGACGGCAAGATCACGAAGCCGTGGAACGTGCCTGGCCAACCCGCGGATCCTCGGCGCGATACCGAGGTCCGGCACAACCTCTACTCGGTGATCCCGAGCCCCATCGACGACTCCGTGTGGGGCGCGTCCGAGAGCACGCCGGGCTACGTCGTGCGCGTCGATCGCGGCGATAACCCGCCCGAGACCTGCATGACCGAGGTGTACAAGGTGCCCGAGCCGGGCATCGACCCGCGCGGCATCGACATCGACAGCAACGGCGTCGTGTGGACGGCGCTCGCGGCGAGCAGCCACATGGCCAGCCTCGATCGCACGAAGTGCCGCGTCTTCAACGGCGCGAATGTCGTCGGCGGCGAGCAGTGCGCGGCCGGCTGGAAGCTGTATCTCTCGGACGGTCCCCGCTTCAAGGGCACCGACATTCCGGCGGACTTTCACTATTACAACTGGGTCGATCAGCACGACGTCGCAGGCTTCGGCCACAACACGCCGATCGCGACGGGCTCGAACTCCGACGCGCTGCTCGTGCTCGATCCCGAGTCCGGCGACTGGACGACGCTGCGCGTGCCATACCCGCTCGGCTTCTATCACCGCGGCCTCGACGGGCGCATCGACGATCCGGCGGCGGGATGGAAGGGGCGCGGCCTTTGGGCCAACTACGGCACGCACCTCATCTGGCACACGGAAGGCGGCAAGGGCACGGTCGGCAAAGCCGTGCAATTCCAGATCAGGCCCGATCCGCTCGCGCGTTGAGCGCGTGCTGGAGCCGTCGCGCTCAGGCGCGCGGCGGCTCCGGATCGAACATCGTCCGGAATTGATCGGCGAACTCGTGGAGGCGCTGCTTCGGCGTTTTCTTCACGCGGATGTCGACGCCGCCGAAGAGCGCGGCGCCCTCGACGACGAGCAGCGGTGCATTCGGATCCGTGGACGGCCCGGAGCGGTTATCGACACCGCCGAAAATGCAAATGGCCTTGGAGATCGTGCGCATTCCGTCGCGGACTCGAAGACTTACGCCGCCGAATAGGCAAAACACCGTGATGTAGGTCGTCTCGGTCGTGAAGCGCGCATCCGTGAAGTCGAGCTCCGCGCCGCCGAACACGCTGACGATGCGAATCGCACGCGGAACGTCCCACGCGCCTCTGCGCGTGTTGCCGCCGAAAATGTTGATCATGACCTCGCTGTCGTCGATACGCGCCGCGGCCGACGCTTCGACGCGGATGCCGAGCTCGGCTTTCTTCTGCGCCGTGTATTGGCGGTCGGCTTTGAGGTCCAAGTCGTTCGTGAGCTCGATCAACCGCTCGTGCGACTTCGTGTCGAGCGCCTCGTCGAGCCGGCGCTCGAAGGCGTCGCGCGAGAGCTTGCCGTGACCGTAATTCATGATGAGTTGGTCGACCGTCTCCTCGCGCAGCGAGTCGATCGGGCGGTCCTGCGGCGTCACGGGCATCGTTCCCCCTCGCCGCGAGCGGCGTCGCGGGCGGCTCCAAGAATAAGGCGTCGATAAGCCGGCGGCCAGGCGCCGGCCGACTTTCAGCGCGGCTGAAAGCGTAGATAACCGGGCGCTTGACAACTGTACTACGGCCGTAGCACAGTAGAGGTGTGCTAGTACTGTAGCACAGTTGACTGGCCATGATCATCAAGCCGAATCCATCGCTGGGCGTGCCGATCTACCTGCAGCTCGTGGAGCAGGTGAAGCACGCGGTCGAGACAGGCGCGCTGCGGACGGGCGACCAGCTGCCGAGCATCCGACCGCTCGCCGAGGAGCTCGTGATCAATGCCAACACGGTTGCCAAGGCGTATCGCGAGCTCGAGCGCGAGGGCGTCATCGAGCTGCGCCAGGGTGCCGGCGCATTCGTCGCCGACACGGCGCGCGCACGCCAAGGCGGCGGCGAGAAATTTCGCGGCGCGCAGCCGCTCGTCGCCGAAGCCGTCGGCGAGCTGCGCGCACGCGGCTTGAGCGACAACGAGATCCGCCGTCTGTTCGAGGCGGAGCTTGCGGGATTCAGCAAAGCGGGAGGGCAGAGTGGCTGACGAGCTCATCATCGAAACGGCCGACGTGCGGAAGTCCTACGGCAGCGTGCAAGCGCTCGCCGGTCTCGACTTGCGCGTGCCGCGCGGCGCGATCTGCGGCCTCCTTGGCCGAAACGGAGCGGGCAAGACGACGACGATCAAGGTGCTGCTCGGAATGGTGCGCGCCGCCTCGGGCCATGCTCGCGTGTTCGGGCTCGCTGCCGATGACGATCGAGCGAGCGTCGCAATTCGGAGCCGCACGCGTTCGTCAGCGAGGACAAGGACCTCTATTCCGGCATGACCGTCGACGAGCTGCTGCGCTTCACGGCCTCGTTCTATCCGAAGTGGCGTGCCGATCTAGCAAGCTCATATCTCGCGGAGCTCGAGCTACGCGCGGATGCGGCCGTCAGTGCTCTGTCGCGCGGCATGCGCACGAAGCTCGCGCTGCTGCTTGCGCTGTCGACGGGCGCCGAGCTCCTGATCCTCGACGAGCCGACGTCGGGCCTCGACCCGTCGGCCACCGAGCAGGTGCTCAAGATCCTCGTGAGGCACGCGAGCAGCGACGGAACGACGGTGATGTTCTCGTCGCACCAGCTCGCGGACGTCGACCAAATCTCGGACCACGTTGCGATCGTCGATCGCGGCCGCGTCGTCATCGACGGCGCGCTCGACGACGTCCGCGCGCAGTACCGCCGCGTCCAGATCGTTTTCGACGGCGCCGCCCCAGACGTCGCGTTCAAAACCCGCGGCGTCTTCGGCATGCGCCGCGAAGGACGAGTGCTGTCGCTGCTTTCGCGCGCGGGCGAAGAAGGCATCGTCGCCGAAGCGCGGCTGCTCAACCCGAGATCCGTCGACGTGCTGCCCGTGACGCTCAAGGAAATCTTTCTCGAAACCGTAGGCGTGGAGAACTGAGATGCTCAGGCACAAATCGTGGATCGATACGCGCTCGCGATTTCTACTCGGCCTCGGCATTTTGCTGGTGTTTGCCTGCGGCACTGCGTTGAGCTTCTCAGCGGTGCAGAGGCTCGCGGCCTCACTGCCGGAGGGCATCACGCTCGGCAGCGATGCGCTGCAGCAAGAGCTGCAAGAGTCGCTCGAGCTCATAAGCACGTTCCCGGGCTATGCGTGGTCGGAATGGTTCGCGGGCAATTCGCCGCTCCTCCTGACGATTTTTGCGGCGCTGCTCGGCAGTGGCAGCCCGCTCGTCAAGTCCGGTAGCGGCGCGTTGTTCTCGCTGGCACTGCCCGTGTCCCGCAGACGCTGGATCTTCGCGCGCGCCGAAACCGGCCTTGCCGAGCTTTTCGTGCTCGCGCTCGCGCCCGGCCTCGCGATCGTAGCGCTGGCGCCGCTCGCGGACGGCCAGTTCGCGTTGCTCGACGCCGTCGTCTATGGCCTGTGCTCGTTCGTCGTGGCGAGCCTGTTCTTCGCCGTCGCGGTGTTCTTCTCGACCCTGTTCAACGACGTCTGGCGACCTCTGTTGTTGACGTGCGTGGTCGCGATCGCGCTTGCCGCAGCCGAGACGGCTCTATCCGAGACGCACGGCCTGTTCCAAGCCATGGGAGGCCAAAGCTACTTCTACGACGGCGCGCTGCCTTGGGCCGAGTTGCTGCTCAGCGCCGCCGGTGCCGCCGCCTTGATTTACGCCGCCGCAGCGAACATCGCGCGGCGGGATTTCTGATCGACTTGAACACCAAGGAGAATCACATGCTGGCCCCGATACGCACACTGGCTTGCCTGACAGCTCTTTTGCCGGCGGCCATTGCCGGCGCCGATCCCGCCGCGAGACTCGCGGGCCATTGGGAAGGCGCGATTCATGCACCGCTCGAGGACGTGGCTATCGCCGTCGATCTCGCGGCTGGCGACGGCGGCAAGCTCGGCGGCACGTTCAGCAGCGCATCGCAGAGGCTCAACGGGTTTCCGCTGTCGAGCGCGAGTGTCGACGGTGAAATGGTAACAATCGAGCTCAAGATGCCGGGCGTGCGGACGTTCGACGGCCGCTTCTCGGAGGACGGGCTTTCGATTAAGGGTGAATTCCTCATCGACGTGCACGCCGTGCCGTTCACGTTGAAGCGCAACGGCGACGCGCGCTTCGCGCCGCCGCCCGTCAGCGCCGCCGTCGACGGTAAGCTCGTGGGAGCGTGGAGCGGCTCGCTGAATGCCGGCGCGCAGTCGTTGCCGCTGAAGCTGACGATGACGAATAACGGCGACCGAACCGCGACGGGCGCCTGGGTCACCGGCGCAGGGCCTGCCATCCCGGTCGCGATCGCGTATGACGGCGACATATTGACGCTGACGTCGCCGGTCACGCCGGCGAGCTTCACGGGCACGTTGAGCGCCGACGGCACGCAAATCTCCGGCACGTTGAACGACGGCGCGGCGCCGCAGCCCGTCGTCTTCACGCGCGGTGCGAGCGGCAGCTGAACGCAACATTTGCTCAGCCGAACCGGGCGGTCGGGCGCTCCGCCTAAAGCTTGGCGTATAGTTCTTCGAGCCAACGTAGGCAAGCGCAATCGCAGGGGAACGGACAATGGCGTCACGGCACGGCTTTGAGCTCGATCGCAGAAATTTCCTGGGCGCCGGCGTCGCAGCCGGGGCGAGCCTCGCGTTCGGCGGCTTCGCGCTGAACGCTGCCGCGCAAGATCGGCGGCTGACGACCGTCGGCGGCACGGCGAGGACGCAGTACGGCCAAGTCCGCGGCTTGCTCAAAGACGGCGTGCAGCAATTCTGGTGCGTGCCCTATGGCGCGTCGACGGCCGGTGCGAACCGCTTCATGCCGCCGCAGAAGCCCGCCGCGTGGTCCGGCGTCAAGGATCATTTCGAGGTCACGTGGGCCGCGCCGATGGAGCCCGGCGGCGAAGAGCCCGCGCCCGTCGTCACGGCGCTGAATCGCAAGACGCCGCAGAGCGAGGACTGCCTCACCGTCAACGTCTTCACGCCGGCCCTCGACAACCGCGCGCGACCTGTCATGGTCTGGATGCATGGCGGCGGCTTCTCGGCCGGCTCCGGCAACTATCTCTTATACGACGGCACGAACCTCGCGAAGAAGGAGGACGTCGTCGTCGTCTCCGTGAACCACCGGCTCAACATTTTCGGTTACCTGCACTTGGCCGGCATCGGCGGCGACAAGTGGAAGCAGTCGACGAACCTCGGCGTGCAGGACTTGGTCGCTGCGCTGCAATGGGTCAAGGACAACATCGAGAATTTCGGCGGCGACGCGGACCGCGTCACGATCTTTGGCCAATCGGGCGGCGGCGGCAAGACGACGACGCTGATGGCGATGCCGTCCGCGCGTGGGCTGTTTCATCGCTCGATCGCGCAGAGCGGCTACGCCATTCGCGGCCAGGCTGCAGACGACGCCGGCGAAGGCGCCGAGCGCTTCATCGCGAAGCTCGGCATTCAGAAGAATCAGCTCGATCGCATTCAGCAAATCGATTGGCGCGAGATTCAGACCGCGTTCTACGGCGAGCCGCGCATCGCGCGCCTCGGCAACGGTCCCGTTATCGACGGCACGATCATCCCGCGGCATCAGTGGGACCCGACGGCGCCGTCGTACTCGGCGAACGTGCCGTTCATGATGGGCTCCACGGAGAACGAGAACGGCTGGGTCGGCCCGCCGCCGTACGAGCTGCCCGATGCCGAAATGCTCGAGCTCTTCAGGACGCAGCTCGCCAACAACGACGCGACGGATGCGCAGAACCTGCTCGCGCTCTACAACCGCCGCCATCCCGAGACACGCAACCGCATGCTGTGGCTCATGGCCGAGGCCGACGACTCGCGGCGCTGGAACGCGCAGCTGCTTTGCAAGCTCAAGCACGAGCAAGGCGCGGCGCCGGCGTATCTCTATTTCTTCGATTGGCAATCGCCCGTGCACAACAACCGCATGGGCAGCTACCACTGCCTCGACATTCCGTTCGTCTTCTACAACCTGGACACCGGCGCTTCGATGACGGGCGCGGCGAACGAGCGCTACGCGCTCGGGCACGTCATGAGCGCCGCGTGGGCGGCGTTCGCGCGCACGGGCAGCCCGAATCATGCCGACATGCCGAGCTGGCCGACGTTCGAGCCGAACTCTCTGCCGACGATGATGTTCGGCTCGACGGTGCGCGTCGCGAACGATCCGAACAAGGAAGAGCGGCTGGCGCTCGCAGAGCTGCGCGCGAAGCGGCCGTCGTAACCGTGCGCGCTCAACTCGTATTCGTGACCTTCGCCGCCGCAGCCGCCGTTGCCGCGACCGCGCCTGTCGGCAGTGCCCAGGATCGGCAAAGTGGCGGCACGGTCGAGGATCAGTTCGTTCTGCCGGTGCCGGCCGTCGAGAAGCTACCGCGCGATTTCAAGACGGCCGAAGAGCATTACAACTATCTGCTCGAACGCGCGAACGGCGGCACGAAGCACACGATGCAAACGATCCCCGTATGGGATGGCCTCTGGGGCAGCGGCAACAACACGATGCCGGCGATCTTCCTCGAGGGCGGCACGCTCGCGAACGCGTGGCGGCCGGGCGCCACGAAGATAAAACAGGGTGTGTTGACGCCAGCGTACGAGCAGCACTTTCGCGCGCGCCGCGCCGAGATCGACGAGTACGGCGAGCAGCGCTACGACCGGCTGACGAACTGCGAGTATCCCGGCGTGCCGCGCTGGCTCTGGGAGCCGTATATCAAGGAGTTCGTCAACCTGCCGCATCAGTCCTGGCTGATGAACGACATGATGAACGAGACGCGGCGCGTCTATATCGGCAAAGAGCACGTCAACATCGAGAACACGCACTCGCCGCTCGGCGACAGCATCGGCTTCTGGGAGGGCGACAAGCTCACCATTTGGACGAAGTGGGTGAACCCGGCCGACTACGTTCGCGGCATGCCTCTGACGAGCAACGAGTTCGAAATGGTCGAAACGTGGCAAGAGCGACGTAACGGCGACAAGCGCGAGCTCGTCACGCAGGTCACGTTCTACGATCCGATCGGGCTTCTGCAGCCGCAGTCGGCCGTCTACGTGCACGAGTCGCGTCCCGATCTCGAGGAAGCCGGTGTGCGAATTCGCATGTGGGAGTGCGAGTCGAGCAGCAACTCGTACAAGGACGCCGAAGGCAACACGCAGTTCTATCTGCCCGGCGATCCACAGTACAAAGACCCGCGCGGATTCACGGATTTTCCGGAGCTGCCGGGACAGTCGTTAAATCCGATTTTCGATGATGCTGAGGCCCAGTAAATGAAGAGAATCATCGGCGCAGCGGCAGCTGCTGTTTTGATTGCGGGCGCAGGCTTAGTCGGCGGTGCCGCCTACGCGCATCACTCGTTCGCGATGTTCGACTCGCAGCAGCACAAGCTCGTCGAAGGTGAAGTCACGGAGTGGAACTACAACAACCCGCATAGCTGGCTCATCGTGCAGGCTCCTGGTCCCGACGGCACGATGACGACGTGGAGCTTCGAAGGCGCCGCGATCGTGCACGCCGCGCGGCAGGGCGTGAACGGCAAGAGCTACGTGAAGGGCGAGAAGGTTCGCATCGTCATGCATCCGCTACGCGACGGCCGCAACGCCGGCGCGCTGTGCTTCGTCATCAAGGAAGACGGCACGTTCACGCGCCCGAACGACGGCATCTGCAACTCCGATGCGATGTACGCGCGCTGGCAAGAGAAGGGCTGGCTCGCGTCGGGGAAGCACCTCGACGCGCATCCGACCACCGATTAGCCACGCGAGTCCGATCGCTGCTGGACAGTCAGCGTCGCAGCGCTTGTACGAATGCCCGTATAAATCGTTGTGACCAGTCGCTCTGACGTTTCGCATCCGATGTCACACTTGCGGCCCTAACCGGCTTCTTTGCTCTGAAGGCCCGCGTTGGCGGCCATCTTAGGGAGCACGGTGTGACTATTTTCGCCATCATCAAAGAAGCGCTGCGGATCGCCCGCGCGCACAAGTCCTTGTGGTTGTTCGGTTTCCTGTTTGCATTTGGCGCCAACGTCACCTTCGGCGGACGCGGAGGCGAGTTGGCACCGCTGCCCGTACCTGCGACGCCGGAGCTCGCGACCGTGCTGCTGGTCGGGGTCCTCGTCATCGCGGTCATCGCCGCGTCGATCATTCTGAAATTCCTGAGCACGGGCGCCCTCATCGAGGGCGTAAAGCGTGCTCGCAACAACGGCTCCATGACCATGAGCGAGGGATTTCGCGAAGGCTGGGCGAACTGGGGCGTGCTGTTGCGTATCACGCTGCTCTTCCTCGTGCCTAACCTCGGCAGCGTCGCGCTGCTCGCCGGGGCGTGCTATCTCGTTTGGCTGGCATTCGGGTGGTCCGCGGCATTCATTGCCGCGACTCTCGCGGCCATCGTCGCTATCCCATGGTTCTTGACGTTGTATATGTGGCAGGCGTTCGCCGAGCGTATCGCGGTCCTCGAAGACCGTCGCGCCCTGGACGCCATACGCAAGGCGCGCTTGTTCCTTCACGGCCGGCTGCGGCTCGGGCTGAAGCTCACCGTCGCGGCTCTGCTCGGCGCGCTCGCGGTCGGCGCCGCTGGCCTCGTCGTTATAGGCCCGCTCGTTCTGCTCGTCGTGTCGCTGGTGCCCGTATGGGGCTTGCCGGCAGTTGCGATCGGCGTTTTGACACTTCCGCCGGCGGCGTTCGTAGTGTTCGCGTTCTTTGGAATCGTGACGTCGTCGGTATGGACGATCGGCTATCTCTCGCAGGTGGAGCAATGAACTGGACGGCAACGATGGCTGCACTCCCGATGGGGGCACTTTCCGCGTTGCTCCACGCTTTGTCGGTACTGTTCGGCGCCGATACCGAGGCGTTGGAGGAAGAGGCCGTGCTGCGGCTCGTCGAGCAAGCGCGTGCCGGCGATCGTGTCGCTCGCCAGCGCCTCTATCGGCAGCACGTGCAGCGCGTGTTCCGGACCGTGCGCGGCATGTTGCGTTCCGACGCCGAGGCCGAGGATGTCACGCAGGACGCGATGCTGACTGCGCTGACGTCGCTCGACCGCTACTCGCCGCGTTCCGGGACGCGCTTCGCTGCTTGGCTGACGACGATCGCCATCAATACGACGCGCCGGCGCTTTCGCCGCCGGCGCCCCGAGTTGACGACTACCGGTGAGCTGCCGGAGATCGCGGACCCGGACAGCGATGTCGGCGCCGACATCGACCTTGCGCGGCAGCGAGCCGCATTGCTGCAAGCGCTTGCAGAGCTCGAGCCGCGCGAGCGGGAGATCGTCAGCCTGCGCTACGGCTCCGATCTCAACGCCACCGAAATCGCGGCGCGACTCGGCATGGATCCCGCGAACGTGCGCAAAGTCCTCGAGCGTGCGCGCGCCCGTCTCGGAGAACGCATCGAAGCTCTCGTGAAATCCGGCGGAGTGCCTGCATGAACGATACCGAGCTGCTGAATCTGTGGGCCGCGCTCGGGCCCGGCCCGCGCCGCCGTGCCCGCATCGAGACGCGCGTCTTCGAGTGGCTCGAGGCGAGCGAAACCTCGATCGCGGCCGAGTGGCTCGGCTTGCTGAAGGTCGAGCCGTTGATGGGATTGGCCTATGCCTCGGTCGGGACGCTGTCGCTCGCGCTCTTGTCGCCGGTCGGTTGGGTGTTGTCGTTGCTATTGGCGTGAGGAAGATAGCGCAGGGGATCGAGCATTGAGGTGCTCACCGGGCCGCGTGAGGCGCTAGAATCGTTGCTTCGTATCCCTGCGAGCGCATGGACACTGATGGCTGACAGCAAGCTGCGCCTACGCGTATGCCGCGCGAGAAGCTAGGCAAAACGCAGAGCAAGCAGTTCGAGCGCAAGGCGGCCGTGCGCCGCCGGCAAATTGCCGGCGCCCGCGAGGAATGGCGAGCATCCGCATTTACGCACGCGCTCGACCAGTTCGACGCGGCGGCGCGCCGTTTGAAGCTCAGCGACAATCAGATCGCCATGATCAAGCTGCCGCGGCGCACGACCGAGGTGCTGCTGCCCGTGCGCATGGACGACGGCACGATCCGCAACTTCAGCGCCTTTCGCGTGCAGCACAACATGGCGCGCGGGCCGGCGAAGGGCGGGATCCGCTTCCATCAAGACGTCACGGTCGACGAGGTCAAAGCGCTCGCGTTCTGGATGACGTACAAGTGCGCCGTCGTCGGTATTCCGATGGGCGGAGCGAAAGGCGGCGTCGTCGTCGATCCGCGGACGCTGTCGCAGGGTGAGCGCGAGCGGGTGTCGCGCCGCTACATGGCCGAGATGATCGATCTCTTCGGCCCCGACAGCGACGTGCCCGGTCCCGACGTCAACACGGGCCCGCAAGTCATGGGCTGGATGCTCGACACTTACGTCATGCACAAGCGCGACTTCCTACCGGGCGTCATCACGGGCAAGCCGATGGAGCTCGGCGGCTCCGCGGGACGCCAAAGCGCGACGTCGCGCGGCCTCATCTGTTGCGTGCGCCAAGCCGCGGCTCGCCTGGGCTTGGAGCTCAAAGGAGCGACGGCTGCCATCCAGGGGTTCGGTAATGTCGGCAGTCATGCGGCGAAGTTTCTCGCGCAAAGCGGCGTCACGATCGTCGCAATCAGCGATGCCGAGGGTGCGTTCCGCAAGACGAGCGGCATCGACGTCGACACCGCGATTGCGCACGTCGTCCGTCGCGGCACGCTGGCTGGCTTCAAGGGCGCGGTGCCGATGCGCCGCGCGTCGCAGCTGCTCGAGCTTCCCGTCGACATCCTCGTGCCGGCCGCGCTCGAGAATCAAATCACGACGCAGAATGCTGTGCGCATCCGGGCGCGCATCGTCGCCGAAGGCGCGAATGGTCCGACGACGCCCGCGGCCGACGCGATACTCGCGCGCCGCGGTACGTTCATCATCCCCGACATTCTGTGCAACGCCGGCGGCGTCACGGTGTCGTATCTCGAGTGGGTGCAGAACCGCATGGGGTACTACTGGCCCGAGCAGCGCGTCAACGACGACTTGCAACGCATCATGGAAACCGCGTTCGACGAGGTCTACACGACGATGCAGCGTCGCCGCGTGAGCATGCGAATCGCGGCTTTCATGGTCGCGATTCGCCGCGTGACGGAAGCGTCGGAGCTGCGCGGCCTTTACGCTTGACGAGCAGGAGAACCAAAGATGGCGAAACCGAAACATTTCCAGCGGCTCGCGAAGCGCTATCCCGAGTACATCGCCGCCGTCCAGAAGCTCGGCACGGCGGTCAAAGAGGCCGGCCCTCTCGAGCCGAAAATCGCAGAGCTGATCCAGCTCGCAGCGGCGGCCGCCGTGCAGTCCGAAGGCTCGGTGCATAGCCACGTGCGCCGAGCGCTGAAGGCGGGCGCCACGGCCGACGAGATCAACCACACGCTGCTGCTGCTGACGAGCACGATCGGCTTTCCAGCCGTCGCTGCTGCGCTTTCGTGGGTCGACGACGATAGCTCGACCTAGTCTCGCCACGGGCTCGTGCTCGCCGAGAGTCATCGGTGTCGATTTGGACCCTGCTCGTTCGACTCTAGGTAGAGCCGAACGAGACGGTCCTCATCGCCCCCCACGTGTCCAATTAGATCAAGGAGATAGCTAATGAGATTCATGATCTTGGTGAAGGCTACGCGCGACTCCGAAGCCGGCAAGCAAGCGCCCGAGAGCCTGTTCGGCGAGATGGCAACCTATCACGAGCAGCTCGCCAAGGCCGGCGTGCTGCTCGACGGCTCGGGGCTCCAGCCGAGCGCGAAGGGCTGGCGCATTCGCTACTCGGGCGACAAGCGCACGGTCGTCGACGGCCCGTTCGCCGAGACCAAGGAGCTCGTCGCCGGCTATACGCTGATCCAGACGAAGACGCGCGAGGAAGCGCTCGAGTGGGCGCGGCGCTTTCCGAATCCTTCGATCGACCGCGGCGAAGCCGAGATCGAGGTGCGGCAGCTCTACGAGCTCGAGGACTTCGAGCCCAACGCGCAGATCAAGCGCTTCGAGGCAATCAAGGAAATCAGCCGATGAGTCCCGACCGAATGCCTACTCACGTCGTCTCGAAGGACGGCACGCGCATCGCGTACGAGCGCATGGGCAGCGGCCCTCCTGTCGTGTTGATCGATGGCGCGATGTGCAGCCGCGCGTTCGGTCCGATGCCGAAGATCGCGGCGCTGCTGAAGGAGCATTTCACTGTCTATCTCTACGACCGGCGCGGCCGCGGCGAGAGCGGAAACGGCGAGTCGTACTCGAAAGCGCGCGAGGTCGAGGACATCGAGGCGCTCGTTCGGGCGGCCGGCGGCTCTGCGTTCGCCGTCGGCCTGTCGTCGGGCGGAGCGCTTGCGCTCGAGGCCACAGCGAGCGGCGTGCGCTTGGAAAAAATCGCCGTATACGAGCCGCCGTTCATGCCCGACGACGCGGCGCGTCACGCGCAGGCTGACCACGAGGGCAGGCTCAAGGCACTCGTCGCTGCCGGCGAGCGCGGCGCGGCCGTCAAGTACTTCATGCGCGACATGATCGGTGTCCCAGCGCCCGTCGTGCTGATGATGCAGCTCATGCGCGGTATTTGGAGCAAGCTCAAGGCCGTCGCGCACACCTTGTCGTACGACGCCGCGATCATGGGCGATTGGCAAGTGCCGGCGCGGCGGCTCGCGGGCGTTCAAACGCCGACGCTCGCGATGTATGGCGGCAAGACGGAAAGGCGCTTGAAGCGGGCTGTCGAAGAGCTCGTCAAGGTGCTGCCGAACGTGCGTCAACAGGTCTTGCCGGGCCAGACCCACAACGTCAACGCCGGCGTCCTCGTGCCAGCGCTCGTCGAGTTCTTCAAGGCCGAAGCTCGCGACGTGTTGGTTGCGCGGGCGCCGCTCGCGTGCTAACTCCTCGCCGGATGACGCGCAAACCACGTTCTCTCGAGCCCGATGACGCAGCGGAACCCGATGACCAAGAGCAACAGGAGGGACGCGGCCGCAGCGCGCGCAAGCGCGCGAGCCACGAGCTCACGAAACTAGGAGAACAGCTGCTCGAGCTGCGCCCGGAGCAGGTTGCGGCACTCGCATTGCCGGAGCGGCTCGAGGAAGCCGTCGCCGAGGCGCGGCGGCTCACGAGCTTCGGCGCAAAGCGGCGCCAGGTGTTGTTCATCGGCAAGCTCATGCGCAAGCTCGACGAGGAATCGATCGCCGCGATTCGCAAAGCGTTGGAGCCGAGGCACCGTTGACCTCTCCCTAGCTCGAACGGGCGCAAGTCCGGTATCGTGATCGGGTCAACTCCAAGGAGAACCCGATGGCGCAGCAACAGTGGCCGGCCCCTCCGGCGATGCAGATCGACGTCGCGAAGGACTACGCGGTATCGATCGAGACGAATCGCGGCACGATCGAGCTGACGCTCTATCCGAAGCATGCGCCGCAGACGGTCAACAACTTCGTGTTCCTGGCGGGGCAGGGGTTCTACGACGGCGTAAAATTCCATCGCGTCATCGACAACTTCATGATCCAGACGGGCGATCCGACTGGCACGGGGCGCGGCGGCCCCGGCTACAAGTTCGGCGACGAGGTCAAGAGCAATCCGTTGAAGCACGAGCGCGGCGTCATCTCGATGGCGAACGCGGGCCCGAGCACGAACGGCAGCCAGTTCTTCATCACCCACGCGCCGCAACCGCATTTGAACGGCAAGCACACCGTGTTCGGCAAGGTCACGAAAGGTCTCGACGTCGTCGACGCGATTCAGCAGGGCGACGTGATGGTCAGCGTGAAAGTCGCGGACTGACGCGCGAAGCGCCTCTTACATCGGCGGCTTCACGCCGTTCGTCTCGGCGATGATCGCCACGGCCGTCGCCGATCCGCCGCCTTGCGCGGGCGCGGCGAGTGCCATGACGGTAAATGGGATGTACCTACGGCTTGGCGGCGACGTTGCGCCGCGCCAGTATCCTTTGAGCCGACGGCTCTTGCACGTCTTCGTCGCCGGCCGCCGCGAAAAGCTGCGCGAACACGCCTCGGATCCACCGATTGCCGGGCTCGCGGTGGAAACGCTCGTGCCAATGTTGGGCCACGTCGATTTTAGGTAACCGTGTCGGCGTAGCGAACACGCGCAGACCGAGTGCGCCGCTGAGCTCGGTTGCGATCCCCGCAGGCAGCGTCGCCACGACGTCCGCGCGGCTTGCCGCGTAAGCCGCGGCGAAGAACGTCGGCACGCGGCAGACGATCTGCTGCGGGGGTAGCACGCGCTCGAGCGCGCGCTCGACGAGTTGATGCTCGTGCCCCGTGCCGGCCGTCGACACGAGCACGTGCCGCTCGGCCTCGAAGGCCGCGAGCGACGGCTTCGCGTCGATGCGCGGATGGTCGCGGCGAACGACGCTGACGTAGTTGACGGACCATAGCGTCTGGCGGCGGATGCGCTTCGATCGACTGCGAAACGACCCCATTGCGAAATCGAGTCGACCGGCCTCGAGCGAGGCCTCGAGCTCCTCGAACTCGAGCGGTGTCACGCGCAGCCGCACGCCGGGCGAATGACGTTCGAGATACGACAACAGCCGCGGCAGGAGCCGCACGAGCCCCGAGTCGACGACGCTGAAGGAGAAAGTTCGCGTCGAGGTTTTGGGATCGAACGGCCGATGGCGCGCGCGCAACATCGTCACGTCGTCGAGCAGCGCGTGCACGGCATCGGCGAGCTCGAGCGCCTTGGCTGTCGGCTCCATGCGGTGGCCTGCGCGCACGAACAGCGGATCCGCGAAGTAGCGCCGCAGCTTCGCCAGCGTCTTGCTGAGCGCCGGCTGCGCCACGCCGAGCACCGTCGCGGCGCGCGTCAGGTTGCGCTCGCGAAGGAGCACCTCGAAGGCACGCAGTTGCCGTAGATCGACTTCCACACCGTATTCCCGCCGGGAATCACGTCCATAGCACGTTGCGCATAGTGTACGAAGCGCGGCCAGCCTAGGCTATCGGTAGTGCGATGCGGCGATGAACAAAGGAGTGTGCTGATGCAGGCGATCAAGCGGGCGGCGGCAGTGCTGTTTCTCGGCGCCTGGCTGCCTGCGGCGGCCCATCACTCGTTCGCGATTTTCGATCACACGAAGACCCATACTCTGAAGGGCACTGTCCTGTCGTTCCAGTGGACGAATCCGCACGGTTACATCGAGCTCGACGTGGCTGAAGGACCGGCCGGCGTCGATCGCTACACGGTGGAGCTCACGAGCATCAACATGCTGCGGCGCGCGGGCTGGAAGTCGAGCGACGTTCACGCCGGCGACGAGGTGACCGCGATCGTCGCGCCGCTGCTGAATGGCGAGCACGGCGGCCTGCTGCTCGAGCTGAAGGTGCCCGATGGCCGCACGCTCGTGCCGCCGGTCCCGGCGATCAACACCTTCACGAAGACGCCGTGAGCACGCGGGCGCGGCATTGCCGCCTCGCGTTGATCGCCGCGATGGCCGCTGCGGCGCTCCTCAGCTTCGTGGCTTCAGGTCAGAGCGCGGCGCCACCGTTCGATCTGACGGGGTCGTGGGAGCGTTATCGCGGCCCGGCCGGCGACCCGACGAATCCGCCGCCCGAATCGCCTCCGCCGCTAAAAGCGAATCTGCTCGCCGACTGGGAAGCGCGCCGCACCGCCGAGCGCGAGGCAAATGCGCGTGGCGAGCCTCTTGCGAGCAACGTCACGCACTGCATTCCTGACGGCGTGCCGTCGATGATGAATGGGCCGTTTCCATTCGAGATCGTCCAGAACGCGACGCAGATCAACATCGCTCAAGAGGCGTACAGCCAGGTTCGCCGCATCTATCTCGGGAAACCGCAGTTGACGCTCGACGACATCGAGCTCGGGTTCTATGGCCGGTCGGTCGGCGAATGGCAAGGCGACACGCTCGTCGTCGATACGATCGGCATCAAAGAATACGTGCGGTTTCGCGATGTGCCGCACACGCGCGATATGCGCATCACCGAGCGGCTCAAGCTCGTACGGCCGGACATCCTCTGGGACGAGATCACGATCGAGGACCCGGCCGTTCTCGAGAAGCCGTGGACGGTGACGTTCGCGTACCGCCGCATGCCGGGCTACGAGATCATCGAGTACGTCTGCGAGGACAATCGCGAGTACGCGGACGAAGACGGCGTCACGCGGCTGCGCGTCGGCGACCCGCCCCCCTAGCCGAAGGCTTATTCCCTCGCGCCCGCTTCGCAATGGCGAACGCGGGGCCTACACTGTTCAGTTTAGGGAAGATTCTCGTAGGGGCACGGGCCCGGGCGGTCCCATTCGCGACGACAGCGCAACGCAGAATTCGGCAGGGCCGACGGAGCCCAGCCCCGCGGAGGTACGCGCGCAACTCGAGCGGGTGCTCGCGAGCCGCTGTTTCGAGCAGGCCGCGCGCTCGTCGAGCTTTTTGCGGTTCGTCGTAGAGCAGACGCTGGCCGGTCAAGGCGACCGGTTGAAGGGTTACACGATCGCGGTCGAAGTATTTGGCCGGCCGCAAGACTTCGACGCTCAGAGCGACCCTCTCGTGCGCGTCGAGGCGGGCCGGTTACGCCGCCGTTTGATCGAATACTACGCCGACGAAGGGCGTGACGATCCCGTGCGCCTCGATCTGCCGCGCGGCAGTTACTTCGTCGTCAGCACCTACCACGGCTCCGCGGTCGCGGCGGCCGCTGCTGCGTCCGAAGCGGCCGACCCAACGCCGGCGGAGCCGGCCGCCGAGAACGCTTCGGCGCGCAACCGAAGCCGCTGGCGGCGAATTCGCACGCTGGTCGTAGCCGCGGCGCTGCTCGCCGGCGTCGCCGTCATCGTGTCTCAACGCCGCGAGGTCGCGCGCCTCGAGCACGACGTCACCTCGCACGCGGTCTTGCCCGATGGCAGGCCGCCGATCATCGTGCAGCCTTTCGAAGCGCTAGGCGGGGCCCGCGGCGTCGACGAGCTTGCGGCGACGCTGACGGAAGAGATCTTCCTCGTGCTCGACGGTTCCGAGCACCTCGTGGTGCCGGCCGAGGCGAGCGGCGCGATCGCCGCGATGCCGGGATACGTGTTGACCGGCAGCGTCCGTGAGATGGACGGCGAAGTCAGGATCACGGCACGTGTCGTGCGCAGCGAAAACGGCACGCAGCTGTGGAGCGGTGCCTACGACGAGCGGCTCGACGCGCTGAGCTCGGCCGCGGGCCAACGCCGCATTGCTCGGCTGATCGCGCTCGCCACGGAGCCTTATGGGCCGATCTTCGAGGCGGAGCTCGAGCGCATGCGCGCCCAGACCGCACACGAGCCGGCTACGCGCGACTGCGTGCTGCGCTATTACGAATATCGCCGCATCCTCGGTGCAGCCGAGCATGCGAAGGCGCTCGAGTGTTTCGAGCTAGCGACCGTCCGCGAGCCGGATAACGCCGAGGCGTGGGCGGGTTTATCGCTATTGACCACGGACGCATGGGCGCACGGTTTCGCCGGTCACGGCGGCCGCTCAGCATCGCTCGAGCGCGCGCAAGAGACGGCGCGTCGCGCGATGGACGTCGATGGCAACAATCTGCACGCGAATCTCGCGCTCGCCGGCACCCAGTATTTCAGCGGCGCGGATTTCGGCGAAGTAGCGGATCGAATTCTCGCAGCATGGCCCGAAAACGCCGAAGCGCGGGCTTATATCGGCGCCGCGCTCGTGTTGTCCGGCGAGACGAGTCGCGGGAACGCGCTCGTCGCCGAAGCCATCGAGTGGACACCCGCGGTGCCGAGCGGCTACTACGCCATTCGCTCGCTGGCAGCGTTGCGCGAGCGCCGCTATGAAGATGCGCTCGCGTTCGCGTTGCGCATCGATTCGCCTGATTGGCCGTTGGGACACCTCATTGTGGCCGTCACGGGCGCGCTCGGCGGCCGCGCCGATCTCGCGGCGCGGGCACGTAGTCGGCTGGTCGAGCTCGACCCGGCGATCGCAGCAAAGCTGCCCGAAGTGATGCGCCGCTGGCGCATCGAACCGCTTCTGAGCAGCGAGATCGAGCGCGGATTCGCGGCAGCCGGCGACTAAGCGCTAGCCAGGCCGCTGCATCTTGCCGTTCGCGGCCGCCAGATGGTCGATGAGGCTCTGCAGCTCGAGCGTGAAGTCGTCGAGTTGTGCCGCGGCCAGGCGCGCGATCTGCACGAGCTCGACGAGCCCCTCGATGCGCTCCAGGTCGTCTACGGCGGCGACAGGAGCCAGCGTCCCGGCTCGGCCGTGTAGCGTCAGCAACGTTCTCAGCGGCCCATCGCGTAGGCGTTCCGACAACGATTCGAAGCTCGATGTAGCGGACAGATGCCTTGGCTCTGGGGACATGGGGAGTTCGCGGCAAGTGAATAGCATCACGCGAATATGGGCCCCAAGGCGCCGGCCGCCACGTGTCTTACGGTAATGCCCCCGGAATGCCGCCGCCGCGCGGACCGCAACAAACCGTTACGTCTATTACGTTGGCTTTGCAGGAGCGGTTGCGCGCACGAGCCGGTAGTCCTTGCGGCCGCCGCGGACCACGAGCAGGGTCGGAGTGACGAGATCCGCAACGCCGATCTTGCGCTCGCCGTCCGTGATGCGGACGTTGTTGACGTAGGCGCCGCCTTGCTGCACGAGCTTACGCGCGGCCGTTTTCGAGCCCGCAACCGTGCGGCTCAAAAGCTCGACAATGGCAATACCGTTCGCAAGCTCGGTTCTGTCGATCTCGACGACGGGCACGACCTTCGTCAAAAGCTCGAGCGTGCGCTCCTGGACGCCTTCGAGGCTGCCGCCGAACATGATGCGGCTCGCTTCCTCAACGCCCGCCGTCTCTTCGGCGCCGTGCACCCAGGTCGTGAACTCGCGAGCGAGCTCGCGCTGCGCGAGGCGCTGGCCGCGATCAGCGTCGTGACTGCGCAACAGATCGTCGACGTCGGCAAGTGGGCGGAAGGAGAACAACTTCAATAGGCGCGCCGCCTCCTCGTCCGTCACGTTGAAGAAGTACTGATAGAAGGCGTACGGAGACGTGCGCTCGGCGTCGAGCCAGACACGCTCGCCCGTCGACGTCTTGCCCATTTTTTGGCCGGCCGAGTCGAGCAGCAGTGGTGCCGTGAGACCGAACAGCTGCGGCCCGCCCATCTTGCGCGCCAGCTCGCAGCCCGCCGTGATGTTGCCGTACTGGTCCGAGCCGCCGACCTGCAGGCGGCACCCGTAGGCCTTCGCCAAGTGCACGAAATCGAACGCCTGCAGGAGCATGTACGAGAACTCCGTGTAGCTGATGCCGGCATCGCCTTCGAGCCGCGCACGCACGGAGTCTTTGGCCATCATGTAGTTGACCGTCAGGTACTTGCCGATATCGCGCAGGAACTCGAGATAGCCGACGCCGTGCGTCCAGTCCGCGTTATTGACGAGCAAGGCGCCCGTGGGTCCGGGCTCGAAATCGAGAAAGCGCAAGAACTGCGAGCGGATGGCAGCGACATTGGCCGCGAGCTCGTCGTCGCCGAGCAAGTTGCGTTCGGCGCTCTTGCCGGACGGGTCGCCGACCATGCCCGTCGCGCCGCCGACGACGACGATCGGTCTGTGGCCCGCGCGCTGTAAACGCGCCTGCATGATCAGGGGCACGAGGTTGCCGACGTGCAGGCTCGGCATCGTCGGATCGTAGCCTGCGTAAAAACTCACGGGCCCCAGCGACAAAAGCTGCTTCAGGCCCTCACGATCCGTGACGTCGGCCACGAGGCCGCGCGCGGCCAGCTCGTCGAGAATGTGCATGGCGCGAAGATTACCCGATCGGCCGGCGAAACGGGCCGTCGAGCGCCGGCGTCACTGCTCGAGCTCGGCTGCAATGGCGTCGAGCCGCGCGAGCGCGGCGGCGCGCGCTTGGTAGTAACGAAACGCGAGCGCGAACCAGGCCGCGACCCCGAGCTGGGCGCTGCCGATCACGATGAAACCGGCCGGCGCAGCGGTCGCTCAAGAGCTCGGCGACTAGCGCGGTGACGGCCATGAGCAGCGATGCTGCCACAGCCGCCCAGATCGTCCACTGTGGCGTGCTCGTACATCGAGCGGCATGCTCCGTCGACAGCCCGTCGTGCTCGACCGGCGTCGGCCGGGGCGCTTCCTTCGGCGACATGCGTGATCGCACGGGATTGTGCGCGACGCGGACGACGAAGCCGCAGTGCGCGATCGCCGCGAAACCGCGAACAGCGCTTCCGCGAAGAGCGGCGAGATAAATGTCTTGCACGATCTCGTCGACGAGCGCGCGGTTCGCTTCGTACGAGCGTGCGATACGCCGGATCAGAGGTCCGTGCTCGTGGACGACCAGATCGAAGGAAGCGCTCAAACGGCTTGCCTCACGCGTACGCGAGCCTCCGAAGCGATGCTCGGAGTCATTAGTCGTAGCCGCCGTGAATCTCTTACATTCGCCGCGCGCCGCCGTTCACGGGTTGAGCCGATGCCGCTATTGCGGCCTGCGAAACAGCAACGCGATGCGGTCCGTCCGATCGTTGACTTCGGGGTTGGCGACCTCGAGCGCGAGCGCGTCGTTCGGCCGGTAGTACAAGTCGCTGAAGTCGACGAGCTCGAAGCCTGCGTCCTGCACCTCTTTGATCACGAGCACCGGATCGACGCGCCGCCCGTTCGCGCGATTCGTGGGCTCGTTGTGACGGCGAGTGTGGTCGACGATCCCGTAGTAGCCGCCGGGCTTCAGAGCATCGAACACGGAGCGATTCACCGTCGCCCGGTCTGCAGGCGAGAAGTTATGGTAGTTGCGAAACGTCACGGCGATGTCGACGGGCTCGACGTCCCAACGGCCTGACGGGCCGAACGGACCGCCGCTGCCCCCGGCCGCGCCCCAGCCGATCTCTTCGACCTCTTCGAGGCCCGGCAAGTCGGCGATCCGCTGATACGCGTCCGCATAGAAGCCCTCGGGATGCACGACGTACAGCTTGCCTTCGTCCGCGAGCACGGGAGCCAGAATCTTCGTGAACCAGCCGCCGGCCGGCAGGATCTCGATGACCCGCATGTCCTCGCGCATGCGGAAGAACTCGAGGATCTCGGCAGGCAACCGGTTCGCGTCGCGGGCGCGCTCCTCCGGCGTTCGAATATCGCCTTGCAGGGCCGCGATGACGCGTTGCTGAAACGGCGTGGGATTCGCCGGTTGTGCGCTCAGTGCCGGGCCGAGGAACAGCGCGGCGACGACGGGCAAGAGCGAGCGGAAGGGCAGGCGCATCACGGGGTTCTCCTTAGTCATCTAATCGGGGCCGAAGATCTTGGCGGGATTCTAGCTGTCCCGGCGTCCCGTTTTCGGGACGTCGGGCGCGTGCGCGGGACGAAACGACACGGCGCAAGGTCACATGGGTTGACGTCTTTCCGGATAAAAATGAACGACTTATTTGGCGTACACTCGCGTGGCACGTTCGTTGCTCTAGGGGCATCACATGGACATCCCACGCCCAGAAAACAAAAAGCGCAAACGAATCCGGCAGATCGTGATCGGCAGCAGCACCGCGGTGCTCCTCGCTGCCGTGACGGTCGCGCTTTCGCGGCTCGAGCCGGCCGCACCATCCGTCGACGGCGACACGCTCTACACCGGCGCAGTGGAGCGCGGCGAGCTGATCGTGCAAACGCGCGGTCCCGGCACGCTCGTGCCGCGCGAGATCCTGTGGATCGCCGCGCAGTCGGCGGGCCGCGTCGACCGCGTCCTCGTCCGCCCCGGCGACGTCGTCGAGCCCAATACAATACTCGCGGAGCTGTCGAATCCCGATTTGAAGCGCCAGGCCGAGGAGGCGCGTTACGGCCTCGAGATCGCCAAGGCCGAGTTCGCAGAGTTCGAGCTGAAGCTGCGCAGCACGGAGCTCGATCAGAAGGCAGCCGTCGCGCAAGCGCATGCGGCGTACGAAGGGCAAAGACTGCAGGCCGAAGCCCAGCGCGCGTCCGGCGCCGTCGCCGAGCTCGACGTGCGCAGGTCGGAGCTGAACCGGGACTCGCTGAAGGCGGCGTACGACATCCAGCTCGAGCGTCTCGGTCAGCTCGGCGCAACGGTCGACGCCCAAGTCGCGGCGCAGCGCGCGCGGCTCGCTCAGCAGCAAAACGCCTATGACCGCTTCCGCGAACAGGTCGAAGCGCTGTCCGTGCGCGGCGGTCTCGCCGGCGTGGTGCAAAGGGTCGAGATCGAGGCAGGCGCGCAGGTCCAGCCCGGCGCGAACATCGCTCGCGTCGCGCGGCCCGACGAGCTGATTGCCGAGCTGCGCGTGCCGGAGACGCAGGTCAAAGACGTCGTCATGGGCCTGCGCGTCGCGGTCGATACCCGCAACGGCATCGTCGCGGGCAAGGTGAGCCGAATCGATCCGGCCTCGAGCGAGGGCACGGTGCAAGTCGACGTCGAGCTCACGGGCAAGCTGCCGGCGAGCGCGCGGCCCGATCAGTCCGTCGACGGCACGATCGAGATCGCGCGGCTGCCGGACGTCATCAAGACGGGCCGGTGCACGTACTGCCAGGCGAGCTCGACGGTCACGCTGTTCAAGCTCGTCGACAACCGCGAGTACGCGATACGCGTGCCCGTCGAGATCGGTGTCACGTCGGTCAACGAGGTCGAGATCCGCGGAGGTTTGGAGCCCGGCGACGAGGTCATCCTGTCCGACACCTCGGCGTGGGACGACGTGGATCGCATCCGGCTGGACTGGTGATGCTCGCGAACCTGCTGCACGACGTTCGCTACGCGTTGCACGGGTTCGCGCTTCGGCCGATGTTCGCCATCGTCGTCGTGCTGACGCTCGCCGTCGGCATCGGCGTCAACGTCGCGGTGTTCTCGATTTTCGATCGGCTCATGCTGCGCGAGCTCAACGTCGCGAATCCGCATGAGCTCGTGAACGTCGTTTCGCCGGGGCCGCGCTGCAGCAATATCACGACCAATAATCAGGGCAGCGACGACGAGACGTTCAGTTACCCGATGTTCCGCGACCTCGAGCGTGCCGGAGCGCCGTTCGTCGACTTGGCCGCGAGCCGCATCGACCAAGCGGCGCTCGGCCGCGACGGCAGCACGGTGCCCGGCTCGGTCGTGCTCGTGTCGGGCAGGTTTTTCGGCGACGCTCGGTGTCGGCCCCGAGCTGGGCCGCGTGCTTGGTCACCAAGACCTCGAAGGGGCGGCATCCGCTGTGGTGCTCTCCTATGAATATTGGCAGACGGCGTATGCCGCAGATCCATCTGCGCTCGGTCGGACTCTCGTCGTCAGCGGCCAGCCGCTGACGATCGTCGGCGTCGCGCCGCGCGGGTTCGTCGGTGCCACACCGCGGCACGCGTCCCGACGTGTTCGCGCCCTTGACACTCGAGTGGTTTCCGGAGCGCCTACGGACGCCCCTCGTCGAGGACCGGTTTTTCTACTATGCCTACCTCATTGGCCGGTTGAAGCCGGGGGTCTCGGTCGAGCAAGCCCAGGCGGCGCTCGACGCGACGCACGGCGCCATCGTCAACGACGTCGAAGCGCCGTTGGCCGCCGCGCGCGACCGGGAGCTCGACGTCGACGCATTCCGCGCAAGGACCCTGTCACTCGTGTCCGGCGCGCGCGGTCAGAGCCGGGAGCCGGCGCAAGGACCGCTCGCAGTGTTTTTCGCCGCCACGGCGACGATCCTGCTGATCGGCTGCGTGAACCTCGCGAACCTGATGTTCGCGCGCGGCGCCGCGCGAATCGGCGAGATCGCCGTGCGCGCGTCGCTCGGCGCCGCGCGGCGACGGCTCGTCTCGCTCTTGTTCGTCGAGGCGCTGCTGCTCGCAGGCTTTGCTGCGGCGGCGAGCTTGCCCATTGCCCATGGTGTGCTGCGCGCGATCGAGGCGTTACAGCCGCCGGATCTGAGCGCCGTCGGCGTCGACTTGGACCTGCGCGCCGTCGGCGCCGCGTTCGCGATCGCGGCGCTCGCGACGCTGGTGTTCGCGCTGCTGCCGATCTCGAAGCTCGTCGCGAGCGACCCCATGCGGGCCTTGCAAGGAAGCGCAGCGCGCGCGTTCGGCGGCAAGAATCTCGGCCGCTTTCGGTTCGGCCTCGCCACCTCGCAGATCGCGCTGTCGATGCTGTTGCTCGTGCTCGCTGCTCTGTTTACGCAGAGCCTCGCGAACATCGCGCGCGTCGACCTCGGGCTCCGCACGGAGTCGATCGTCAGTTTCAGGGTCATGCCGAGCTTGAACGGCTACACCGTCGAGCGGCAGCGACAAACTCTCGACGCGATCGAGCGCGAGCTTCAATCGGAGCCCGGCGTCACGCACGTCGGGACTGCGACGGTGGCGTTGCTTGCGGATTCCCAGTGGGGGACCAGCGTCTTCGTCGAGGGTTTCGCGCCGGCGCAGCGAGGCGATGAAATAGTCAACGCCAACACGATAGGCACGGGGTTCTTGGCCACGCTCGGCATTCCGTTGCTCGCAGGCCGCAATTTCACGGAGGCCGACACGCTCGATCAGCCCCTCGTTGCGATCGTCAACGAGAGTTTCGTGAGGCGTTTCGGACTCAGCGCCAACCCAGTCGGAGAGCGGGTATCTCGCGAGTCGCGTGAGGAGCTCGACATCGAAATCGTCGGGCTCGTCGCCGACGCGGCGTACGACTCCGTCAAGGGCGCATTTCCGGCGCAAATCATGATGCCGCGGCGGCAGGCGAACCGGCTCGCCAACGGCACGATGTTCTACGTGCGCGGCGAGCAGTCGCCCGAGACATTGCTCGCCGCCGTCCCACGCGTCGTCGCGCGCGTCGATTCGAATCTGTCCGTCATCGAGCCGAGCACGTTCAGCTCGCAAGTGCGCCGTAACGTCCGCACGGAATGGCTGCTCGTGACGCTCTCCGGCACGCTTGCTGTCGTTGCGACGCTGCTCGCGGCGCTCGGCCTCTACGGCGTTCTCTCTTATATGGTCGCGCAACGCACGCGCGAGATCGGTCTGCGGCTCGCGCTCGGCGCCGAGCCGGCCGGCGTCCGGCGCATGGTCATAAAGCAGGTCGGTTGGATGGCCGGCATCGGCGTGCCGGCGGGCATCGTGCGCGGCGCTCTTGATCGGCAACCTGGCGGCGTCGTTTCTGTTCGGGTTGACGCCGACGGATCCGCGCGCCGTGATTGCGGCGGTCGTACTGCTCGCGGCCGCCGTGTTCGGCGCGAGCTACTGGCCCGCGCGCAGGGCGTCGCGCGTCGATCCCGCCGTCGCGCTGCGGGCCGAGTAACCGGACGGGCGGCTGGCGCATCTATAGAAGGATAAGGAAGGGGAGTGGTGGGGAATCTGCTGAACGACGTTCGCTTCTGCCTCCGCGGCTTCGCGCGGCGGCCGATGTTCGCCGTCGTCGTCGTCGCGACGCTGGCGCTCGGCCTCAGCATCAATGCGGCGATCTTCTCGATCTACGAGCAGATCCTGCTGCGCGAGCTGCCCGTGCCGGCGCCGGACGAGCTCGTGAATCTCGGCTCGCCGGGCCGCAAGCAGGGCAGCACGTCGTGCGACGACATCGGGACCTGCGACGAGATGTTCAGCTACCCGATGTTCCGCGATCTCGAGCAGTCCAGGGCCGTTCGTCGGTCATTGCCGCGCATCGCGATCGTCGAGACCAATCTCGCCATCGAGGGCGAAGACGGCCACGGGTAGCGGGATTGCTCGTGTCGGGCAGCTATTTCCCGCTGCTCGGGGTCAGGCCGCCGCGGGCCGTTTGCTCGATTCGAACGACGATCGCGTGGACGGCGAGGCGAGCGCCGTCGTGCTGAGCTACGCGTATTGGCAATCGGGGTTCGCCGGCGATCCCGGCGTCGTCGGCCGCGAGCTCGTCGTCAACGGCAAGCCGCTGACGATCGTCGGCGTCGGGCCGCGCGGCTTCCATGGCACGACCGTCGGCGAGCAACCGCTCGTGTTCGTGCCGATCACGTTCCGTTGGCTCTCGAACCCTGACGCGTTCCCGAACCACGTCGACCGCAAGAGCTACTGGGCCTACTCTTCGCGCGTTTGAAGCCCGGCGTTTCGCTCGAGCAAGCGGCAGCGGCGATCAACGTACCGTACGCAGCGATCATCAACGAAGTCGACGTGCCGCTGCTGACAGGTGCCAGCGAGCAAGTGCTCGAGCAGGTTCGCGCGAAGACCATGGTATTCACGCCGGGCGAGCGGGGTCAGAGCAGGATCGACACAATGCGCGCACGGCGCTCACGATCTTGCTGGTCTCGACGGGGCTCGTGCTGCTGATCGCGTGCGTGAACGTCGCGAACCTGATGCTCGCGCGCGGCTCGACGCGCGCCGGCGAGATCGCCGTGCGCGCCTCGCTCGGGGCCTCGCGGTACCGGTTGCTCAGGCTGTTGCTCGTCGAAATACTGCTGCTCGCGGGCGGCGCCGCGCTCGCGAGCCGCCGCTGACGTTGGTCGCGCTGCGCGGTGTCGAGCTCGTTGTTGCCCGGCGGTCCGCGCAGAGACGTATCGATTTCACTCTCGACGGCCGCGGTGGTCGCGGCCACTGTCGGCGTTGGCGGTCGGCTCGACGCTCGTGTTCGGCCTGATCCCCGCCCTCAAGCTCATCGCGGGTCGAGGCGAATCCCGCGCAGCAAGCGCAGAGCACGCGGCAGACCGGCGGCAAGGCCGCGGCGCGCTTTCGCGCGACGCTCACGACGGCGCAGATCGCGTTGTCGACGGCGCTGCTCGTCCTCGCAGGGTGGTTCGCTCAGAGCTTGGCCAACGTCGCGCGCGTCGATCCCGGGTTTCGCGTCGATTCGCTGACGGTCTTCTCGATCGCGCCGGATCGCAACGGATACGCGCGAGCGCAATCGGCCGCGTTATTCGCCCGCCTCGAGGAGGAGCTCGCGCAGATCCCCGGCGTCACGGGTGCCGCGGCCGCGGGCGTGGCGTTGCTCGCCAACAGCGACTGGGGCGCCAACGTCAGCGTCGAAGGCTACGACGCGACTCCCGGCGAAAACACGAACGTCTAGATGAATTTCGTCGAGCTCCGATTCTTCGGCACCCTCGAGATGCCGCTGGTCGCGGGCGCGGGCTTCGAGCGCGTCGCGAGCGATGGTCCGAAGGTCGCCGTCGTCAACGAACGGTTCGTCGAGAGGTTCGGGCTCGGCGACGGACGCCGTCGGCAAGCGCTATCGACGCTCGGCGCGACGGCGGAGACGTTCGACATCGAGATCGTCGGCGTCGTGCGCGACGCGAAGTACAGCGAGGTCAAGGCGGATCCGCCGCCGCAGGTTTTCATGCCGCGCGAGCAGGCGCCGTTCCTCGGCGAGATGAGCTTCTACCTGCGCAGCAGCTTGGGCTGGCCCGAGCTGCGCGCGGCCGTCGGGCAGGTCGCTCGCGCGCCAGACGCGAACCTGCCGCTCATGGACTTCCGCACGGTGACGCGAGCAAGCGCGCGAGAACATTTTCCTCGACCGTTTCATGAGCACGCTGGCCGTGGCGCTCGCCGTCATGGCGACGGTGCTCGCCGCGCGTCGGCATTTACGGTGTGCTCTCTTACGGCGTCGTGCAGCGGCTGCGCGAGATCGGGCTGCGCATCGCGCTCGGCGCCGCGCCGCGGAACGTGCGCCGCATGGTGCTTGAAACAGGTCGCGTTGGATGGCCGCCGTCGGCATCGTCGGTCGGCGTAGGCCTCGCGTTGCTGCTCGGCAGCCGGGCGCGCGCTGTTGTTCGGCCTCACGCCGACCGACCCGTTCGTGCCCGCCGCTGCCGTGTTAGCCTTGACGGCCGTCGTGCTCGCGGCTGCATACTGGCCCGCGCGCCGCGCGGCGCATGTAGATCCCGTCACTGCATTGCGCGGCGACTGAGCCGCGCCCGAAACATCCGCTTTCCTCGAGGACAAAACGATGAACGCAACCACACCGCTGCCCGCAAACGCTGCCTTGATTCAGCTCGATGACTTGAAGAAGGTGTTCTACACCGACGAGGTAGAGACGCACGCGCTGTCGGGCGTGCATTTCGACATCAATAAAGGCGAGTACCTGTCGATCGCGGGCCCCTCGGGCTGCGGCAAGTCGACGCTTCTGTCGATCCTGGGTTTGCTCGATACGCCGAGCGGCGGACGGTACGTGCTGAACGGCACGCCCGTCGAGAACCTCGACGCGTCGCAGCGCGCGCAGATCCGCAACAAAGAGATCGGCTTCATCTTCCAGGCGTTCAACCTGATCGGCGACCTCACGGTGTTCGAGAACGTCGAGCTGCCGCTGACCTACCGCGCCGGCATGAAAGCGGCGGAGCGCAAGAAGCGCGTGCTCGAAGCGCTCGAGCGTGTTCGTATGGCGCACCGCTTGAATCACTACCCGGCGCAGCTCTCGGGCGGTCAGCAGCAGCGCGTCGCCGTTGCACGCGCGCTCGTCGGCAGCCCGTCGATCCTGCTCGCCGACGAGCCGACGGGTAACTTGGACTCGAAGAACGGTGAGCAGGTCATGGCGCTGCTCGCGGATCTGCACGCCGACGGCGCGACGATCTGCATCGTCACGCACGACCCGCGCTATGCCGAGTATGCGGATCGCAAGATCCACATGTTCGACGGCCGCGTCGTCGATGAGGAGACGCTGAACCGGCTCCGCGAGGAAGAGGATCGCCGCATCGCCGAGCAGGCGAAGCGCGGGCGACCTCAGTCGGCCGACCTCAAAGAAGATTGATGCGCCGCTAGAGCGCTCCGTAGCCCTACGGTAAAGGAGGGCGAATGTTGCGAGCACTCGTGAAACGGCGCGCTTTCGCGGCCGTCGTCGTCGCGACGTTGGCGCTAGGTCTCGGCGCGACGATCGGTATCTTTAGCGTCGCGAACGCGGTGCTCTTCCGCGCGCTGCCGTATCCGGACGCCGATCGGATCGTCGTCTTGAGCACGCTCGCCGAGGACGGCTCGCCGACGGGCCGTGTCGCGCCGCGCGACATGCCGACGTTGTACGACAATCACCCGTCGCTCGCTGCCGCGGCGCTCGCGTTCTATGCCGAGGGCCGCATCAAAGGCAACGACGACGTCGACTACAACATGGGCCGTTACGGCGTAACGGATCAGTTCTTCGAAGTCTTCAACGTGCCGATGCAGCTCGGGCGCGGCTTTACGCGCGGCGAGCCGCAGGGACCCGTCGTAATCTCGTACGCGACGTGGCGCGACGTGTTCTTGTCCGATCCCGACATTCTCGGCAAGTCGATTCGCCTGGAGAACGGCACCCGGCCCGTCGTCGGCGTCGCGCCCGAAGGTTTCGATTTCCCCGGCGACGCCGCGTACTGGACATTGATGCAGCTCGGCCCCGGGTACGCGAACTTGCGGGGCTACTTGAGCTATTTACGGCTGAAGCCCGACGCGACGGGAGCGCAGCTCGGGCAGCAGCTCGCCGTGCTGGGCAACGATCTCGGCCCCGACGCAACCACCGGCCGGGTCGTTCGGTTCGCGACCCAGCCGTTGCTCGACAACGTCGTCGGCACTTTGGGCCCGACCGTCCTGCTCTTGTTCGGCGCGACGGCCGTGCTGCTCGTGATCGCCTGCATCAACGTCGCGAACCTGCTGCTCGCGCGCGGCGCCACGCGCACGCGCGAGCTCGCCGTCCGGACGGCGCTCGGCGCGCCGCGGTGGCGGATATTCGGGCGCCTGCTCGGCGAGAGTCTCGCCTTGTCCGTGCTCGGCGGCATCGCGGGCCTCGTCGTCGGCATCGTCGGTATTCGGTTGCTGCTCGCGTTGGGCCCTGCCGACTTGCCGCGCCTCGACTCCGTGCCGATCGACGGCACGGTATTGCTGTTTGCGGCCGGGGCCACTCTCGTCACGGGCTTTCTCTTCGGACTGGCGCCGGCTTGGAGGCTCGCGCGCGTCGATCTACGGGCGCTCGTCAACGACGGCGGGCGCGGCCACGCTACGGGGCGCGCGCAGCAACGGCTGTTCAGCGGCCTCGTCGTTGCCGAGATCGCGCTCGCCGTGGTGCTTGTGATCGGCGCCGGCCTGCTGGTCCGCAGCTACTCCAACCTCGTGACGACCGATCCCGGCTTTCGGACCGAGCGCACGTTGTCGGTGTTCATCAACGTCCCGAACGACGCGATCCAAACGTTTTTTCCGCAGCCGCCGGCAGCGCCCGGCGGGCCGCCGAGCTTCGAAGCGAGCTATCGCCTGATGGGCGACTTCTTTCGCGAGCTCGAAGGCCGCGTGCGCGGGTTGAACGGCGTCGAGTCGGTCAGCGTCAGCTCGTCGGTGCCGTTGAGCAGCCGGCAGTGGGACCCCGGAGTGGCGTTTCGCATCGACGGCGAAGCGGCCCCCGACGTCACCGTGAGCCAGATGCAGGCGGCGCAGCGCAGCGTGAGCCCGAGCTTCTTTTCCTCGATGGGCATTCAGCTACTCGAGGGACGACCGTTCGACGTCGATGATCGGCGCGGCGGCCCGGGCGTCGCGATCGTCAACGAGACGTTCGCGCGACGCTATCTCGCCGACGGCCGTGTCGTCGGCCGGTCGTTGACGATGCCCGGCAACATCTATCGCTCGAACGCCGTCGGCTTCCAGTACGGAGAGCTCGTTCCCGAACGCTTCGAGATCGTCGGTGTAGTCGCCGACGCAAAGTACGCTGCGCTCGGCGAAGCACCCACGCCGTCGATCTATTTTTCGAACGAGCAGTTCATGCTGCGCCGAACGAATCTCATCGTTCGCAGCGAGAGCGACGACCCGGCCGCGCTCATCGGTGCGATCCGTGCCGAGATCGCAGCGCTCCAGCCGATGCCGGCGGAGTTCGAGCTCTACTCGCAGATCTTGCGCGTGTCACTCGCGCGCGAGCGGCTCGGGATGTCGCTGTTCGCAGTCTTCGGCGCCGTCGCGCTCGCGCTTGCTGCCGTCGGCGTCTACGGCTTGATGTCGTACTCGGTCGCGCAGCGCAGCGGCGAGATCGCCGTGCGAGCCGCGCTCGGTGCGTCGCAGCGGCGCATCGTCGGCGGCGTCGTCGCGCGCGGCGCGTGGCTCGGTCTCGCCGGCATCGCGATCGGCGTCGTGGTCGCGGCGGCCACTGGCCGCGTGCTCGCGAGCGAGCTCTATGGCGTCAGCACTCTAGATTGGCGCGTGTTCGTCGCGGTGCCGTTGACGCTGCTGGCGGTTGCGTTGCTCGCCGCGTACGTTCCGGCGCGGCGCGCGGCGCGCGTCGATCCGGCCGGTGTTCTTCAAACGGAGTAGCGATCATGTGGGACACGGCGGTCCGAGACCTACGGCATGCATCGCGCGGGCTCGTGCGCAGCGCCTCGTTTACGATCGTGGCCGTCGCGACACTCGCGATCGGCATCGGCGCGACGACGGCGGTGTTCAGCGTCGTCGACAGTGTGCTGCTAAAGCCGCTGCCGTATCCGGAATCCGACCGGCTCGTCGCGCTGTGGCATGACGCGCCGGGTGCGCCAGGCCTGACGGCCGTCGCCGGCGGCCTGCAGATTTCGCCGTCGATGCTCGTGACGTATCAGGACGAGAACCGCTCGTTCGAGAAAGTCGGCGCGTGGGCGCCGAACAGGCTGAATGTCACGGGTTTCGAGGAGCCCGAGCAAGTGTCGGCCGTGGTCGTGACGAGCCAAGCCCTGGAAGCATTCGGTGTTCCGCCGTTACTCGGCCGTTGGATCGGCCTCGAGGACGAGCCCCCAGGTGCCCCGCGAGTTGCGATGCTCTCGTACGGCTATTGGCTGGACCGCTTCGGCGGAGATCCCGGCATCGTGGGGCGGAGCATCGAGGTGGGTGCCGTCAGCACCGAGATCGTCGGCGTCATGCCGCGGGGCTTCAAGTTCGGTGATGTTGCGCCTCAGCTCATCGTGCCCTTGCCCATCGACCGCGCGGCGCTGATCCCGCCGCCGTTCTGCTGCAACGGCATCGCGCGCCTACGCGACGGTGTCACGATCGAGCAGGCCAACGCCGACATCGAGCGCATGCTGCCGATCTGGCTCGAGCGATTCCCCTTCCCGGGTCGTGCGATCACCGCGCGCGAGGTTTACCTCGACACTTGGCGCGTGGCACCGGCGCTGCGTTGGTTCAAGGACGACGTCATCGGCGGCGTCGGCGACGTCCTCTCGATCGTCCTGGCCATGATCGGCATCGTGTTCCTGATCGCGAGCGCGAACGTGGCGAACTTGCTGCTGGTTCGCGGCGCAGGGCGCGCCGTCGAGCTCGATGTTCGCGCGGCGCTCGGCGCAGGGTCTTGGCGAATTGCGCGCTCGATGCTCGCCGAGAGCGCGTTGCTCGCCGTGCTCGGTGGTTTCGTGGGCCTCGTGTTCGCGTATGGCGCGCTGCAGGCTTTGCTTGCGCTTGCACCGCAGCGGTTGCCGCGCCTCGACGAGATCGCGCTCGACGCCCGCGCGCTCGGCTTCGCGCTGCTCGTAACGCTGGCGGCCGCGGCGCTGTTCAGCATCGCGCCGATCCTACGCGCCGCGCGCGCGCGTCTTTCGACGACGCTGCGCGGCTCGCGCGGCGCCAGCGCCGGGCGCACGCAACACCGCGCGCAGAACGCTCTCGTCGTCGGCCAGGTCGCGCTCGCGCTCGTGCTGCTCGTGAGCTCTGGCTTGATGATCCGTACGTTCGAGGCATTGCGCGCGGTCGAGCCCGGCTTCGATGCGCCCGAGTCGCTGCAAACGTTTCGCATCGGCGTGCCGCCGCAGCTCGTTCCCGACGAACGGGGGGTCTGGCGGCTGCAATCGAGCATTGCAGAAGCGATCGAAGCGATACCGGGCGTCGAGTCGGCAGGCTTCACGAACGCCCTGCCGATGGAGCAAGTCGTCACGAACTGGAACGGCATCCAGGTCGAAGGTGGCGACAACACGCGCGGCTCGATGGCGCTTCGCGTCTTCAATTCCATCTCGCCGGGCTACCTACGCGCGATGGGCATGTCGCTCGCGGCCGGCCGCGATCTTTCGTTCGAGGACGTCGATGGTTTGCGGCCTGTGGGGCTCGTCTCCGAGAGCTTGGCCCGCGAGCTCTGGCAGACGCCGGAAGCAGCAATCGGCCAACGTATTCGTCCCGAAGGCTCGGGTGGCCCGTGGCGCGAAGTGGTCGGCGTCGTCGCCGACGTACGTTTGAACGGCCTCGAGGCCACGTCACCGGCGACGGTTTATTGGCCGACCTTGATGGCGGATTTCTACCCGGTCGTGCCCTTCTATATCGACCGTGCCGTGGCTTTCGCCGTCCGCAGCTCGCTGGCGGGCTCGCCGGGCCTGACGCGGCAGATCGAGCAAGCGGTTTGGTCTGTGAACGCGAGCTTGCCCCTCGCGTCCATGCGCACGATGCAGGAGATCTACGACGTCTCGCTCGGCCGCACGTCATTCACGCTCGTGATGCTCCTCGCCGCGGCAAGCGCGGCGCTCGTGCTCGGCGTCGTCGGGCTCTACGGCGTGCTGTCCTACGTCGTCTCGACGCGGCGCCGCGAGATCGCGATTCGGTTCGCGCTCGGCGCGCGCACGAGCGACGTGCAGGCCCGCATCGTGAGGCAAGGCGTCGTGCTTGCCGGCATCGGTGTCGCCATCGGGCTCGTCGCGGCCGCGGGCGTCACGCGCCTCATGACGTCGTTGCTCTACGAAGTGCAGACCGTCGATCCGCTGACGTACGCGGCCGTCTCGGCTGGGCTCATCGGCGTGGCCGCGCTTGCGAGCTACCTGCCTGCGCGGCGCGCGTCGGCCGTCGATCCCGCGGAATCGCTGGCGGCGGAGTAACCCCTGATGAGCGATGCGGGCCCGCTGCTCTCGGACGCGTGCTACGCGCTGCGCTCGCTGTGGCATCGTCCGGGGCTCGCGGCCGTCGCGGTCGTCACGCTCGCGATCGGCAGCGGCGCGGCGACGGCGACGTTCGCCGTCGTCGACAGCATCCTGCTCGAGCCGCTCGCGTATCCCGAAGCCGAGAAAGTCGTCTCGATTTGGCACGAGGCCGCCGGCGCGGAGTTTCCACTCGAGGACGGCGGTCTGCTCGCGTCGGCATCGATGCTGTCCACGTATACCGAGCAGAACCGCGTGTTCGAGAGCATCGGGCTCTGGACGCCCGGCCTCGCGACTGTGACGGGTGACGGCGACGCCGAGGAGGTGCCGCGCGTGGCCGTGACACTCGGCGTGCTCGAAGCGCTCGGCGTGCAACCGCTGCTCGGCCGATGGTTCGGCGCGGGCGACGTCGGGGGCGGTACCCAGGTCATATTGAGTCACGGCTATTGGCAGCGTCGCTTCGGCGGCGATCCTGGCGTCGTGGGGCGCACGCTGACGCTCAACGCGCAGATTGCCGAGATCATCGGTGTCATGCCGGCAGGCTTTCGTATCGCCGACACGGAAGCCGAGCTGCTGATGGGGCCGATGTTCTTCGATCGCGCCAACCTCGAGTCGAACTTGTTTTCCTATTTCGGCGTCGCGCGCCTGAAGCCGGGCATGACCGTCGCCGACGCGAACGCGGACGTCGCGCGCATGATCCCGATCTGGCAGGAGTCGTGGCCGCCGCCAAGCGGTGCCGACCCGCGTCTCTACACCGACGTCGTGCGCATCTCGGCGGCCTTGCGCCCGCTGAAAGAGAACGTCGTGGGTGACGTCGGCACGCTGCTCTGGCTCGTCATGGCCGCGATCGGCGTCGTGTTGCTGATCGCGTGCGCCAACGTCGCGAACCTCATGTTGATCCGCGGCGCCGCGCGGCAGCACGAGCTCGCGATCCGCGCCGTGCTCGGCGCGGGAGTTGCGCGCCTACGCCGCGCGTCACTGCTCGAAGGTCTCGCCATCGGCTTGCTCGGCGGCGTCGCGGGCGTCGCGATCGCCGCAGGGGCCTTGCGCGTGCTGGTCGCGGTTGCGCCGCCAACCTTGCCGCGGCTCGGTGAAGTGGCGCTCGACGTGCAAGTCATTGCGCTCGCCTTGACAGTGGCGTCACTGGCGGGTCTCGTGGTCGGATTCGTCGTTGCCGCGAGAGTCGACGGCGGTCGACTGCAGGAAGGCCTGCACGCCGGCGGTCGAACCTCGAGCCACGGGCGCGCGCAGCAGCGCGTTCAGCGGTCGCTCGTCGTCGCGCAAGTCGCGCTGGCAGTCGTCGTTCTCGTCTGCGCCGGGCTGACGCTTCGCACCGCCGGCGCGTTGCGCGCCGTGGAGCCGGGCTTCGCCGCCTCCGAGCAAGTCCAGACACTGCGGATCTCGCTGCGCGGCAACCAGGTGCCGGAGCCGGAGCGCGTCGCGCAGCGGCAGCGGGATATCGTTGAGGCGCTCGCCGCGTTGCCAGGCGTCACGAACGTCGGCTTCACGAGCTCGGTGCCGATGGACGAGTTCAACCGCTTGGGGGGCACGATCGAAGTGGAGGGCCGGCCTGCGGAGCCGAGCGTCCGCCGCTTCAAAGGTGTCTCGCCGGGCGTGCTCGCGGCGATCGGCACGCCGTTGCTCGCGGGCCGCGACTATTCGTGGGCCGACCTCGATGAGTACCGGCCCGTCGTCTTGATCTCGGAGAACATGGCGCGCGAGCTCTGGAACGAGCCGTCCAATGCGATCGGCAAGCGGCTTCGATTGCTTGAAAGCGGCCCGTGGCGCGAAATCATCGGCGTCGTTGCCGACGTGCGCGAAGACGGTTTGCGCGAGCCCGCGCCGGCGCTCGTCTACTGGCCGGCGCTGGGGCGCGAAGGCTCGGCGGCGGCCCCCGGCGTCTACCGCTCGGTGATCATCGCGGTTCGCAGCAGCCGCGCGGGCACCGACGAGCTGAGTCGCGAGATCCAGCAAGCGGTCCGGTCCGTGGACGCGAATCTGCCCGTCACCTGGGTGCGCACGCTCGCGGACATCTACGACGCATCGCTCGCGCGCACGACGTTCGCGCTCGTGACGTTGGTCGTCGCCGCGTGCGCGGCGCTCGCGCTCGGGGTCGTCGGGCTCTACGGCGTGCTGTCGTACGCCGTGTCGCTGCGCCGGCGCGAGATCGCGATTCGTTTGGCGCTCGGCGCAGAGCAACGCGAGGTGCGTGGCCAGTTCGTCCGTGACGGTGTCGTGCTCGCAGCCTTCGGCATCGCCATTGGGCTGGCCGCTGCCACGGGCGTCACTCGGATCATGGCGTCGCTGCTCTACGAGGTCGAGCCGGTCGACGCGCTGACGTACGCGGTCGTCGCAGTCGTGCTGATCGGCGTCGCGGCGCTCGCGAGCTATATCCCGGCGCGGCGCGCGTCGGCTGTCGATCCCGCGGAGTCGCTGGCCGCGGAGTAGGCGAGGAACCTTCGCACCAGCGCGGTGCAGCATCCCTCCGCGGAGGGATTTTCGCGGCATCGTAGCGATGCGCGTACTGAGAAAGGAGTGACAGCATGAATTGGGGACAGGACATTCACTACGCATTGCGCGCGCTCGCGAGCCGGCCGCTGTACGCGGTCGCGTCGATCGCCGTACTGGCCATCGCAATCGGCGCGAACGCCACCGTGTTCAGCGTGTTCAACGGCTTATTCCTACGGCCGCTGCCATATCCCGACGGCGACCGCCTCGTCATGGTTTACGACTCGTATCCCAAGCAGAACCTGCCGAACGCGGGCACGGCGATTCCCGACTACCTCGAGCGACGCGAGCAGGCGGCGTCGCTCGAGGATCTGGCGATCGTCTCGCAGTTTCCTCGCACGCTCGTCTCCGACGGCCCGCCGCAGCGGTTGCAAGTCGTGCGAGCGTCGCCATCCCTGTTCGACGTGCTGCGTACTTCGCCCGCGCTTGGGCGCGCGTTCACCGAGGACGAGGCGACGCTCGGCAATGAGAACGTCATTGTTTTGAGCCACAGGCTCTGGAACACGCGTTTCGGGGCGCGCAGCGACATTCTCGGCAGCGATATCCGCCTCGACGTGGGGACCTATCGCGTCATCGGAGTGATGCCCGAGAACTTCGGCTACCCGACCCGCAACGTCGACGCCTATCTGCCGTTTGCGTTCACGCCGCAACAGATGAGCGACGCGGCACGCGGCAATCAGTTTTCGGAGAGCGTTGGGCGGCTTCGCGACGGCGCGACCATCGAAGGCCTGGAATCCGAGCTCGCTGCGATCGTGCAGAACAATGTCGCTGCGGGGCGGTTTCCCGCCGAGTTGGTCGCCATTTCGGGCTTCGTGGGCCGCGCCCAGGCGCTGCGTGAGCTTCAGGTGGGCAGTCTGCGCGAGATGCTGCTAATCCTTCAGGCCGTCGTGATCGCGGTTCTCCTCATCGCGTGCGCCAATCTTGCGAACTTGCAGCTCACGCGCCTCGCGTCGCGTCGCAAGGAGCTCGCGGTCCGCTCGGCACTCGGTGCCGGCGGTGAGCGGATTCTTGGCATGGTCCTGGTCGAGGCGCTGCTGCTCGCGCTCGCCGGCGGTGCGCTCGGCGTGGCAGTGGCAACCGCCGGTCTCGCCCTCGTGCGTGTGCTCGGGCTCGATCGATCGAACGTAGGCTTCGAGCTGTCGCTCGACGGAACTGTGCTCGCGTATACGCTCGGTGCTGCCGTGCTCGCGGGAATTGCGTCTGGGCTGCCGCCGGTGCTCGCGCTATTGCGTGACGACTTGACGGGCGCGATCCGCGAGGCCGGCCGCCACGGCGGCGGCGGACGCCGTGCCCAGCGCTTGCGCAGCGGGCTCGTCGTCGCGCAGCTCGCACTGAGCGTGACGCTGCTCGTCGGCGCCGGCCTGCTGACGAAGAGCTTCTACGGTCTGCTCGCCGAAGGCCCGGGCTTCGACTCGAGCGGCGTGTGGACGGCGCGCTTCTCGCTCGCTGGCCCGCGCTACACGGAACGGGAGTCGTGGGCGCGATTCCAGGAACAGGCGCTAACGGCACTGCGCGCGCTGCCGGGCGTCAGCGGTGCCGGGATGACGTCGGTATTGCCGTTCGGGGGCAACAATTCCCAAGGCTCGATGAACATCGAGGACTACGTCATGCCGCCCGGCGGCTCGGAGCCGCACGCACAGCACCGCTCCATCGACGAGCGTTACCTCGCGACGCTCGGCATTCCGCTCGTGGCGGGCCGCAACTTTGCCGCTCACGAGTCCGAGCCCGTCGTTATCATCGACGAGATCCTCGCGGCGAAGTACTGGCCGGGCGAAAGCCCGCTCGGCGAGCGGCTGCAGCGCAACAACGATCCGGATCGTTGGTACACGATCATCGGTGTCGTGCCTGCGATCAAGCAGGCGAGTCTCGCCGAAACCACGATCAAGGAAACGGTCTATTGGCATTACGAGCAGCGCCCCGAGCCCGTGGCCGTGGTGGCTCTGCGCACGGTGATTCCGCCGTCGCAGATTGCCGGCGCCGCTAGCGCGGCCATTGCGATGCTCGATCCTGAAGTCGCGGTCGCCGACACCCGGCTGCTCGACGAGCGGGTCGAAGGCTCGCTCGGCCCGCAACGCACGCCGATGGTGCTGACGCTCGTGTTCGCCGGCGTCGCGTTCGTGCTTGCCGTGATCGGCATTTACGGCGTGCTTGCGTGGTCCGTGAGCCAGCGCGTGAACGAGATCGGCGTGCGCATGGCGCTCGGCGCGCGCGCCGCCGACATCGGCCGCATGGTCTTGGAGCAGGGCGGCAAGCTCATCGCGATCGGGCTCGTCCTCGGGGTTGTCGGAGCGCTAGCACTCGGACGTCTGCTCGCTTCGCAGCTCGAGCGAGTCGGCTCGTTCGATTTCACGGTGCTCGCGTTGACGGTTGTAGGCCTCGGCGGCGCGGCCTTGGTCGCGAGCTGGCTGCCGGCGCGCCGCGCCGCGCGCATAGATCCGCTGCACGCATTGCGCGAGGAGTAGCGGGCGATGAGCGCAGCAAGCTGAGAAGAAAAAGGGGGACGGATCCATTTTTGCGAAAAATAAATCCGTCCCCTTTTAAGAAACCCTTTTAAGGGAGGAAGCCTTGTGGCCGGAAACTGGTTTCGCGACTTGCGCTATGCGCTGCGGCAATTGGCTCGCGCGCCGGGCTTCACGGCCGCCGCCGTGCTGACGCTCTCGATCGGCATCGGTGCGAACACGGCGATCTTCAGCGTCGTCAACGACCTGTTGCTGCGGCCGCCGGCGCACGTGGTGGACCCCGAGCGCATCGTGTCGATCTGGACGAGCGACTTCAGCGGCCCGCCGTACGGCGTGTCGTCGTATCCCGACTACGAAACCTTTCGCGAGCAGCGCGACGTCATGGCCGACGTCGCGGCGTATGGGCTCGTGCCCGGCAATCTCGTCGAGGCAGAGGAGACGGTGCGACTCAAGATCGAGGAGGTCACTCCCAACTACTTCGACGTGCTCGGAGTCCGTCCGGCAGTAGGCCGACTCCTCCGCCCCGGTGCAGAGGACGAAGGCGCGACCGTCGTCATCCTCGACCACGCGTTGTGGCGCAACCGCTTCGGCGCTGATCCCGCCGTCGTCGGGCGGACGGTGCGGATCAATGCCGGCACCTTTACGGTTGTCGGCGTGGCCCCCGAGGGTTTCGAAGGCGGCCAGCGCGCGTTTGGCGGCGTCGACGCGTGGGTACCGTTCGAGGCGCTTGCCGGCGACGGCGCAAGCCGTCGTGCCGAACGGGGCTCGCGCGGCCTGACGTTGCTCGGCAGGCTTCAGCCGAACGTGTCGCTCGACCAAGTGCGAGCGCGTTTCGCGGTCGTCGCGAGCCAGCTGCTGGCCGCCTATCCGGCGGAGTGGCGCGACGTCACGAATCGCGGCCGGGCGATCACGATTCTTCCGGAAAGCGAATCGCGCGTTCCGCCGGAGCTCCGCGGTGCCGTCGTCGGTTTCCTCGGACTGTTGCTTGCGGGGTTTTCGCTCGTGCTCTTGATCTGCTGCGTGAACGTCGCGAACTTGCTCCTCGCGCGAGGCGCGGCTCGCGTACGCGACGTCGCGATCCGCGTTTCGCTCGGTGCGTCGCGCGCGCGGCTCGTGCGGCATCTCATGACCGAGAGCGTCGCGCTCGCAGCTCTCGGCTGCGCAGGCGCGATTCTCATGACCTATGCGGCGGCCGCTGCGCTCGCGCGGTTCCGGCCGCCTGGCGACCTGGCGCTCGACGTCGGCGTTGATTGGCGCGTGCTCGGATTTGCGTTGGCCGCCGCAGTTGCCGCCGCCGCGATCTTCGGGCTTGCACCCGCGCTCAACCTGACACGGCTCGGCGCTTCGGCCGCGTTGAAGGACGGCGCGCTCGCGGCCGTTGGCAAGCGGCGCTTCCGTTTGCGCGGCGCTCTTATCGCCACGCAGGTGTCCGTTTCGCTGGTTCTACTCGTGTGCGCCGGCCTGTTTCTGCGCAGCTTGCAGCACGCGGCGACGATGGATCCCGGCTTCGACGCGGACAACGTCGTCGTCGCTTCGTTCGACCTTCGGACTCAAGGCTATACGGAGCCGCGCGGCCGTGCGTTCTATACGGCACTCACGGAGCGCATCGCAAGCCTGCCCGACGTTCGCGCCGTCACTCTGGCGATGAAGGTGCCGTTGTCGGGCGACGGCGGCCGCCGCCGCGCCGTCGTCGAGGGCTACGAGCCGCAGCCCGGCGAGGACATGGAATTCAACTTCAACGTCGTGGGACCCGAGTACTTCGAGGTCATGCGCGTGCCCATGGTAAGCGGCCGCGGGTTCACGGCAGCCGATCGGGAAGGCGCTCCGCAGGTTGCCGTCGTCAACGAAACCTTCGCCGCGCGCTATTGGCCTGGCCAGGACCCGATCGGCAAGCGGCTGACGTCGTTTTCGGGCGCGACGTCCATAGAGATCGTCGGCGTCGCGCGCGACGGCAAGTATCAAATGCTGACGGAAACGCCGCTCCCGTATCTCTATCGGCCGTTCCTGCAGGACTACGAAGAGATGACCTTGCACGTGCGTGTGGCACGGGACACCGACTCGTTACTGCCGCTTCTGCGAAGCGAGATCCGCGCCGTGGATAGCGAGCTGCCGATTGTGAGGCTCGCGAGCATGCGCAGCGAGACGGCTTTCGCGACGTTCCCGCAGCGCGTCGCCGCCACGTTGCTCGGCGCCTGCGCCGGGCTCGCGCTGCTGCTCGCGGCCGTGGGTCTCTACGGCGTCGTGGCTTATGCCGTGAGCCAGCGCGCGAGGGAGATCGGCATTCGCATGGCGCTCGGGGCCAGCCGCCATGCTGTGGTTCGCATGGTGCTCAGGGGCAGCATGAAGGTCGTCGCAATCGGGCTCGCGATCGGCTTGGCGCTCGCGCTCGCTGCGGGGCGCGCCATCGAATCGTTTCTCGGTGACGTGAGCCCCGCGGACCCGATCGCGCTCGTCGCAGGTCCGCTCGTCTTGATCGCGTGCGCGCTCGTCGCGAGCTGGCTGCCTGCGCGCCGTGCGGCGCGCATTGACCCTATGAAAGCACTACGCGAGGAATGAACGAATGGAAACCCTGCGGAACGACATCAAGCACGCCTGGCGCATGTTCCGCGAGAACAAGCTGTTCACGGCGACGGCCATGGCGGCATTGACGCTCGGCATCGGCGTCAATATCGCGATCTTCTCGGTCGTCAACGCCGTGCTCCTGAAGCCCCTCCCGTTTCCGGAGCCCGACACGCTCGTCCAGTTGGTGAACACGAATAACGGCACCGCCGGAGGCAACGCAGCGTCGCCGGCCAAGTACATGCACTGGCGCGCGCAGACCGAGGTGCTCGAGAGCGTCGCCGCGGTGCGCAACGTCGAGATGAACCTCGAGCAAGGCGACTTGCCCGAGGCCATCGCGGTGATTCAAACGGGCGCGGAGTACTTCGATGCGTTCCGGCCGCCGCTCGCGATGGGCAGGTGGTTCACCGCCGAGGAGGCTCTGCCGAACGGGGGTTACATCGTCGTCCTGAGCTACAACTTTTGGACGCAGCGCTTGGGCTCCGATCCGAACGTGCTCGGCAAGAGCGTCAAATTGTCCGGCAATCCCTACACGGTCGTCGGCGTCGTCGGCCGCGAGTTCGATGTCCGCGATCTCGGCGGCGCGCCCGAGCTTTGGGTGCCGTTCCAGATCGATCCGAACACGGCGGACCAAGGCCACTTCTTCATGGCGGTCGGTCGTCTCAAGCGCGGCATCTCGCTCGAGCAAGCGCAAGCGCAGTTGGTGGCGTCGGCAGCGGCGTATCGCGAGCGCTACACGGTGGCGGCGATGCCGGAGAACGCCGGCTTCAGTGTGATCACGTTGCAGGAGTCCTTCGTGCGCCAAGCGCGCCCGACGTTGCTCGTCGCGCTCGGTGCCGTCGGCTTCGTGCTGCTGATCGCGTGCGCGAACGTCGCGAACCTACTGCTCGTCCGCGCGACGGGGCGGCGCCGCGAGCTGGCCGTGCGCGTCGCGCTCGGCGCTGGCCGCTGGCGCATCATGCGGCAGCTGTTGACCGAGAGCCTAATGCTCTCGTTCGCGGGCGGCGCGCTCGGCCTCGTCGCGGGCTATCTCGGCATGCGCGCGCTGCTGACCGTGAACACGGCTGGCTTGCCGCGGCTCGGCCAGGCCGGCTCGCTGCTCGGCATGGATTGGAACGTCGTGCTGTTCACGGTCGTGTTGGCGATCGTGACCGGCATTCTGTTCGGCTCGATCCCCGCGGTCGTCGCATCGCGCGCCGACTTGAATGCCGTCATCAAGGATTCGAGCAGCCGTTCGGGCAGCGGCTTCCGGCAGAACAAGACGCGCTCCGTGCTCGTGCTCGTCGAGGTCGGCCTCGCCGTCGTGCTGCTCGTCGGCGCCTCGCTGCTGATCCGCACGTCGCTCTCGCTGAACGCGGTCGACCCCGGCTACACGACCGAGAACGTGCTCGTTCTGCGGACGTCGCTGACGGGACCGAGGTTCCAAGCGACCGCCGCCGTCGACGAGACGGCGCGCCTGGCGCTCGAGCGCATCCGGCGAATTCCGGGTGTCTCCGCCGCGTCGATGACGTGCTGTGTGCCGCTCCAGGGCGGCTACGGATTGCCGTTCAACATCATCGGCCGCACGAACGAAGGACCGTTCACGGGCGCCAGCGGTATTCACATGGCGGTTCCGGGCTACTTCGATACATTCGAGATACCGGTGATTCGGGGCCGCGCCTTCGACGCGACGGACACGGCCTCGAGCCCGCCCGTCATGATCATCAGCCAGGCGCTGGCGAAGCAACTCTGGCCAGACGGCGATCCGCTAACGGATCAAGTCAAGATAGGCATGGGCCCCGGCGACACCAGGCGCGCGAAGGAGCCGGTGCGCCAGATCATCGGTATCGTCGGCGACGTGCGCGCCGGCGGCATCGCACAGGATCCGGGGCCGATGATCTACCTGCCGCAAGCGCAGATGCCGGACGAGTGGCACGCATACATGATGGTGTCGGGCCCGATGGGTTGGGTCGTGCGAACCGGCGCCGAGCCCGGAACCGTGTCGCAGCAGGTCCAAGACATCATCCGCGAGACGACGGGTGTGCCCGTGACGAACATCACGAACATGGACGACATCGTCTCGATCGACACGTCGCGGCAACGGTTGAACATGCTGCTGATGACGATCTTCGGCGGCTCCGCGCTCGTGCTCGCCGCAATTGGCATCTACGGGCTCATGGCGTACTCGGTGCAGCACCGCACGCAGGAGATCGGCATTCGCATGGCGCTCGGTGCGCAGGCCGACCGCGTGCGTTGGAGCATCGTGGGGCAGGGCATGACGCTCGTCGGCGTCGGTATCGTTGCCGGAATCTTCGCCGCGTTCTATCTGGCCACGTTCCTCGCGGCCGTGCTGTACGGCGTCCAGGCGCGCGACGTCATGGTCTTCGCCGGCGTGCCGGCCGTCCTCGCCGCGACGGCGTTCGCGGCCGTCTGGATCGCGGCGCGGCGCGCGAGCCGCATTCATCCGCTCGAGGCGTTGCGTTACGAATGACCGCGCGCCAAGCGGCACGCATCGATCCAGTGAAAGCATTACGCAAGGAATGAACCGATGGAAACCCTTCGGAACGACATCAAGCACGCGTGGCGCATGTTCCGCGAGAACAAGCTGTTCACGGCGACGGCGGTCGCGGCGCTGACGCTCGGCATCGGCGTCAACATCGCGATCTTCTCCGTCGTCAACGCCGTGCTGTTGAAGCCCGTGCCTTTCCCCGAGCCCGACACGCTCGTGCAGCTGGTCAACGCGAACAACGGCGTCGCCGGAGGCGGCGCGTCGTCGCCGGCGAAGTACATGCACTGGCGCGCGCAGACCGACGTGCTCGAGCATGTGGCCGCGGGTCGCAACATCTCGATGAACTACGGGCAAGGCGACGTGGTCCAGTCGATCTCCGTCGCTCAGACGAGCGCCGAGTATCTCGGCGCATACCGGCCGCCGCTCATCATGGGCCGATGGTTCACGCCCGAAGAGGATCTGCCGAATGCCGGCTACACCGTCGTCGTGAGCTACAACTTCTGGACGCAGCGATTGGCGAGCGATGCGAACGTCCTCGGCAAGACGATCACGTTGTCCGGTAATCCATATACGGTCGTCGGCGTCATCGGCCGCGAGTTCGATGTCCGCGATTTCGGCCCCGCGCCCGAGGTCTGGGTGCCATTCCAGCTCGATCCGAACACGACGGACCAAGGTCATTTCTTCCAGACCGTCGGGCGCCTCAAGCCCGGCGTCTCGCTCGAGCAGGCGCAAGCGCAGCTGATGGCGTCGGCAGCGGCCTATCGCGAGCGTTATACGGTGGCTGCTCTGCCGGAGACCGCGGGCTTCAGCACGATCACGCTGCAGGAGGCGCTCGTGCGCCAGGCGCGGCCGACGCTGCTCGTCGCGCTCGGCGCCGTCGGTTTCGTGCTGCTGATCGCATGCGCGAACGTCGCGAACCTGCTGCTCGTCCGCGCGACGGGGCGGCGCCGCGAGCTGGCCGTGCGCGTCGCGCTCGGCGCGGGCCGCTGGCGCATCATGCGGCAGCTGTTGACGGAGAGCTTGATGTTGTCGTTCGCGGGCGGGGCTTTCGGCCTGCTCGCCGGCTACATCGGGATGCGCACGCTGTTGACCGTGAATACAGCCGGCTTGCCGCGCCTTGGGCAGGACGGCTCGCTGCTCGGCATGGATTGGCGCATCGTGGCGTTCACCGTCGTGCTTGTCGATCGTTACCGGCATTATCTTCGGACTGATCCCAGCGCTCGTCGCATCGCGCGCCGACTTGAACGCCATCATCAAGGACTCGAGCAGCCGATCCGGTAGCGGCTTCCGCCAGAACAAGACGCGCTCCGTGCTCGTGCTCGTCGAGGTCAGCCTCGCCGTCGTGCTGCTCGTCGGCGCCGCGCTGTTGATCCGGACGTCGCTCGCGCTGAGCACGGTCGATCCCGGCTATACGACCGACAACGTGCTCGTCATGCGCACGTCGCTCGCGGGGCCGCAGTACCAAACGTCCGGCGCCGACCGATCAGATCGCGCGACTGACGGCCGAGCGGATCCGCGCGATCCCGGGCGTCGCCGCCGCGTCGATGACGTGCTGCGTGCCGCTACAGGGCGGCTACGGGTTGCCATTCAACATCATCGGCCGTACGAACGAAGGGCCGTTCACGGGCGGCGGCGCCATCCACGTGGCCGTTCCCGGTTACTTCGACACGTTCGAGATCCCGGTCGATTCGCGGCCGCGCATTCAACGAGACCGATTCGGGCTGCGGCCCACCCGTCGTGATCATCAACGAGGCGCTGGCAAAACAGTATTGGCCGGACGGCAGATCCGCTCGCGGATCAACTCTGGGTCACGGGCGGCGTCCCCATCATCAAGGAGCTTGCGGGCGAGCCGGTGCGCCAGATCATCGGTATCGTCGGCGACGTGCGCGCGGGCAGCATCGCGCAAGAGCCGGGGCCGATGATGTACCTGCCCTTCGCGCAGATGCCGGATGCGATGACCGGTTTTTTGAACGCGGCGGGCCCGATGGGCTGGGTCGTGCGCACGACCGTCGAGCCGGGAACGGTGTCGGGGCAGATCCAAGAGGTCATTCGGGAGACGACGGGCGTGCCCGTGACGAACGTGCAGAACATGGACGACATCGTCTCCGTCAACACGTCGCGCCAGCGATTGAACATGCTGCTGATGACGATCTTCGCCGGCTCTGCGCTCGTGCTCGCCGCGATCGGCATTTACGGGCTCATGGCGTACTCGGTGCAGCACCGCACGCAGGAGATCGGCATTCGCATGGCGCTCGGAGCGCAGGCCGACCGCGTGCGCTGGAGCATCGTGGGGCAGGGCATGACGCTCGTCGGCGTCGGCATCGTCATCGGCGTCGTCGCCGCGTTTTACCTCGCCACGTTCCTCGCGGCCGTGCTCTACGGTGTTCAGGCGCGCGACGTCATGGTCTTCGCCGGCGTGCCGGCCGTGCTCGCGGCGACGGCGTACGCGGCCGTGTGGATCGCGGCGCGGCGCGCGAGCCGCATCCATCCGCTCGAGGCGTTGCGCTACGAATGACGCCCGGCGCGATCAGTGGGATCAATACTGCGCGGCGACGAGGTCGGTTTGTGCGAAGTCGTCGCCCTTGAACAGCAACGGCTCGACCAATGAACGTGCGAGGGCATACGAGAAACAATCGCCGAAGTTGAGGCCAGCGCGATGACGCCCTTTTCCGTACTTGCGGAATGCGTCGCGTGCCAGGTGGGCCTGCTCGGCATCGACCGGTGCCAACGCCACTTGCGCTTTGGCGATGTAGAGATCGAGATCCCGCACGCCGTCCGGTCCATAGCGGGACTCGAGAATGATCGAGCACTCGACGAACGCGGCGACGGACATCGCCCTAGTGTCGGCGGCTTCCACGGCTTCGTTGATTGCGCGCCGCTCCGGTTCGTTTTGTAGGATTGCGAGAAGCGCGGAGGTATCGAGCACCATCAGCGCGGCAGTCCCTGTTCGTCGTAGCCCACGATTTCGTCCGTGCTGCGTCCATCGCGTACGGGCAGGGCTGCACAATGCAGCGCGATCTCGTCGAGCTCGTCGGCCAGCCTGCGCTTAGCCCGACCGCGACGGACGCGGATCAGCCGTTCGCGAAGCGCCTGCACGACTGCCGCGGTGAGCGTTTCACCGGTCGTCTTGGCGAGTGCCCGCGCCAGACGATCCGCTTCGGGATCCTTGATGCTAAGAGCCATTTGCATCGTTTCTATAACGCCGTATCGATTTCTATACTACTAGCTGCCAGAATCCGCGTAAAGGACTGTTTCCATCGGAGGCTCTGACAAATTCAAGCAAGTCCATGACTCCCGAGCTCTGCTAGGGTGCGCAAATGATCCGCGATCCCATCGCTGTGCTGTGCGTCCTGCTTGGCCTGCTTGCTCTGCTCTTCGTCGTCGCCTCGCACGCGCGCTACGGACGCATCTTCAAATTCGTGCCGTTGCTCGTGTTCGCGTACTTCGTTCCGACGCTGCTCTCGAACTTCGGAGTGATCCCGCTCGAGTCGCCGCTCTACACCTTCATCCGCAGCTGGCTGCTGCCCGCGAGCCTCGTGCTGCTCGTGCTGTGCGCCGACATTCCCTCGATGCTGCGCCTCGGCCGGCCGGCTCTGATTTTGTTCCTGGCCGGGACGGCGAGTGTCGTGCTCGGCGGGCCCATCGCCTATCTCGCGCTCGGCTGGCTCGTCCCGGCCGAGCTCGGAGACGAGGCCTGGAAGGGGCTCGCCGCGCTCAGCGGATCCTGGATCGGAGGCGGAGCCAACTTCATTGCCGTGGGCGAATCGGTTGGCGCGAGCGACAGCACGATCGCGATGATGGTCGTCGTCGACGTCGCCGTGGCGAACGTGTGGATGGCCGTGCTGCTGTATTTCTCGGGGCGGGCCGACGCGATGGACGCTCGCATCGGCGCCGATCGCGGCGCCATCGATGCCGTGCAACGGGCCGTCGCGCAGTTCCAGGATGAGGTCGCGCGGCCCACGAATCTGAAGGACCTGCTCACGATCCTGTTCCTCGCGTTCGGCATCACGGCCGCAGCGGCGGCGCTCGCCTCGAGGCTGCCCGACATCGGGACCATCATCAACGGCTTCACCTGGGTCGTCCTTCTGGTCACGACCGTGGCGCTCCTGCTGTCCTTCACACGGCTGCGCAGGCTCGAGGGGGCCGGGGCCAGCAGCATCGGCACAGTGTTTCTCTACTTATTGATCGCATCGATCGGTGCCCAGGCGCAGTTCGCCGAGGTCGTGAAGGCTCCCGGGCTGCTCGCAGTCGGTGCGCTCTGGATCGGCATCCATGCGCTCGTGATCCTGAGCGTGCGGCGCCTGCTGCGAGCGCCGATCTTCTTCGCCGCGGTGGGCTCGCAGGCCAACATCGGCGGCGCCGCCTCTGCACCCATCGTGGCCGCGGCGTTCCATCCGGCGCTTGCTCCCGTCGGCGTGCTGTTGGCGATAGGCGGATACGTGCTCGGAACCTACGGGGGGCTGCTCGTGCGCCGTCCTCCTCCAATTCGTGCACGGGTTGTGATCGCGCTCGCGGCCGCATGTCGATCGGGGATCGGCTCGTTCGACTATTCCGTGAGTCGTACGTAGAGAGTCCCATCATGACCGCCACCGACCCACTTTCCGTTCCGTCACGGCGTTCGGTTTTCGCCGAGCTGCGCGACGCGATCCGCGGCACCGGCGCCGACTACACGAAGATTCCGCTGCGCCGCGCGGTATTCCTGCTGGCGGTGCCGATGGTGCTCGAGCTCGTGCTCGAATCGACCTTCGCGGTCGTCGACATCTTTTTTGTGGGCCAGCTCGGCTCGTCCGCCGTTGCAACGGTCGGCCTCACCGAGACCATGCTGTTCTTGCTCTATGCGATCGGCATGGGCCTCGCGATGGCAGTGACTGCGATCGTCGCGAGGCGTGTCGGCGAAGGCGAACGCGAGGCAGCGGCAGTGACCGCGGTGCAGGCGATCTGGATCGCGCTCCTCGCATCGGTGCCTTTCGCGATCGTCGGCATCGTGTTCGCCCAGGATCTCCTGCGTTTGATGGGCGCCGACGCGTGGACGCTCGAGAACGGCTATCCCTACATGCAGTGGGCGCTCGGCGGCAACGCGGTAATCATGCTGCTGTTCACGATCAACGCGATCTTCCGCGGCGCGGGCGACGCGGCCGCCGCGATGCGTGTGCTGTGGGTCGCAAACGGCATCAACATCGTGCTCGATCCGATTCTGATCTTCGGCTTCGGCCCGATCCCGCCGCTCGGCGTCGAGGGTGCGGCGATAGCGACGACGATCGGACGCGGCGCCGGCGTGCTCCTGCAGCTCTGGATCCTGTTCCGTGGCGGGCAGCACCTCGCCGTGCTGCGTTCGCACGTCGTTTGGCACGCCGCGACTTTGTGGAACATCGTGCGCACGTCGCTCGGCGGCGTCGGCCAGATGATCGTGGGAATGGCGGCATGGATCTTTTTGATGCGCATCCTCGCAAGCATCGGCAGCGAGGCGGTCGCCGGCGCAACGATCGCGATTCGGATCATGATGTTCACGATGATGCCGGCATGGGGCATGTCGAACGCAGCGGCGACGTTGGTCGGTCAGAATCTCGGCGCGCAGCAGCCCGAGCGCGCCGAAGCCTCGGTGTGGCGCACGGGCGCCTACAACATGGTGTACCTCGTCGCGGTGTCGGTCCTCTTCTTCTCGCTGCCGCAAGAGCTGATGGGCATCTTCACGGACGATCCGGCGGTGATCGCGACCGGCGCCGAGTGGCTCCGGATCCTGTCGTACTCGCTGTTCGTCTACGGCTGGTGGATGGTCTCGGTGCAGGCGTTCAACGGCGCCGGCGACACGGTCACGCCGACGTGGATCAATCTCGTGTTCTTCTGGCTGATCCAGATCCCGCTGTCGTGGCTGCTCGCGATCGGGCTCGATTGGCAGCAGTCGGGCGTGTTCTGGGGCGTGTTCATCTCGGAGACGTCCGTCGGCCTGTTCACGCTATGGCTTTTCACGCGCGGGAAGTGGAAGACGGCGCAGGTGTGAGCCGCGGGCCCCGACGCCCGCCGCGTCAGCGTACTCGCTTCACTTCGATGAGACCGAACTCGGTGTTCGCCTCGAAGCCTCGCACGGTGCCGTCGGCTGCGACGTCGAACTCGATGTCGACTCCTACGGGCGCGCCTCCGCCCGGGTTTTTCAGGAAGAACTCCGTTTCCGAAATCGGGCGAACTTCAAATTGCATCGTCGGCATCGTGCCCGCGCCCTGTGCGAGCAGCTTGCCGTCTTTCAACGTCAAGTCGATCGCGAAGCCGCCACGGCCTTCGTAGTTTCCCGCGTAGCGTGCGAGGATCTTGGCGTCGAGCTTGATCGATGCAGGCTCGATGACCGCGGGCCGCGGCGAATTGCGGGCCAGCCTCTCGACGACGGGCTCCGGCGTCCGCGCCCAGAGCCATGCGGTGCACAGCAAGATGACGGTGCCGAGAAACATCGCCGGGTGAAACGTCTGATTCATTGCTGCCACCTCACGCTGCTGCTCGCACGGCCACATCGCCGCGGCAGAGCATCCAATCGAGCCCACCCCACCGGTGCCGCGCGATCTCACGAACGATGAATGTGAGCCCTGCGAGGCCGATCTCGAGCGCCATGAGCGTTCCCGTCGATGTCGTCGGCGACGAGATGTAAAGCACGCCGGCCATCAGCGCGGCCATCGCCGTGATGGCGAGCGCAGCGTCGCCCCAGCCGATCCGTGCGGTGACGATGAGCCCGATGTACGTGCTGAGCGCGGACGCGAGCGCCAGCAAGCCCATGCCGAATGCGAGCACGCGCGTCGGCATCTCGAGGACGTCGCCGCTCCAGACGAGCAGCAGCAACAGTACGCCGAGCGTGCAGCAGTTGTAGCGCCAGAACGAGTCTTCGACGCGCCTGAAGAGCTGCGCGCGCGTCCAGCGTGCGCGCAGCCACAGCGCGCGGCTGCGCGTGGCGGCCAAGCCCGCGACCGCGCCCGATATGACGCTCATGATCGTGAAGAAGAACAGCCACGGGCTCGGAAGCGACGGCGCCGCGAGGCCGAAGATGTGCAGGAGAACCGTCGCAATCGCGATCGGCACACCTTGGCCGGCGGCGAGCGCCCACGGGCGCGCCGTGCCGACAAGGAAGTCGATCTCGCCGCCGCCCCGGTAGCTCGAGCCCGTGACGCCGGCCAGCGCGTGCCGAACGCGGCCCAACGAGGCCTTCAAGCGCGGCGCGAACAGGAAACCCACCGCGAATGTCGCCCAAAGCAAAGCGCATATCGTCCACGGGATGACCAGCGAGGTCCTCGGCAACATGATGAAGCGCAGCGGCAACACGAGCGTTGCAATCAATACGAGCGCACCGGCCAGCAGGCCGAAATTGCCGCCTTTGCCCGTGAGCCACAGCACGACGTACAGGCAGCTGGCCGTGACGAACGACACCGCGAGCGCGCGTTTGAACACGAGCTCGAGCCCGAACGGCATCTGGTAGTAGTACATCGTGACGATGCAGGCCGCGAACCCGGCGGTAAGCGCGACCGTCGCGAACGCGCTTGCGAGCAGCTTCGTGCGGCCGTACGGGAGAACGTAGAGATGGTGGCTCGTGGCAAATCGCGCGAGCAGCGCGGGCAGCAGCGATGCGCCGAACGTGAAGCACAGGATTCCGGCGACGGGTAGGAAAAAAGACGAAGCCCTCCTGCAGCGAGCGACAAACGAGTCGGATTGCCGCTGCCACCCGTCAACCGCGGAAAGTAGAGGAGCAGCGCCGAACCGCACGACTCCCGCCAGCAGGCCCACCAAGGAGATGAAGCGCAGCAGCGCCGTGCCCGTGTAGTACGTGAAGATCAGGCGCGCGATGGCCTTCATCGATGCAGCTCCAGAAAGATATCCTCGAGCGTGAGCTGCTCGACCTCGATCTCTGCGTCGAGCTGCCGGGCGAGCTCCTCCTGCATGTCGGTGCGCCAGCCTTGAACGATGGCCGTCGCCGTCGTGCCGTTGCGCTGCACGCGGAGCGCATTCGGAAAAGGGAGCGAGTCGGGCAGGGCGTGCGCCGAGCGCGCGTGCAGGCGAACGATGGAATCCTTCAGCGAGTCGAAGTCTCCCTGCCAATACATGCGCCGGTCCTTGAGGATCCAGATCTTGTTCGCGAGCCGCTCGACGTCGGATACGATGTGCGACGAGAACACCACGGACCGATTGCCGTCGGCCGCGACCTCGATGATCTGCTCGAGGAACTGGCGCCGCGCGACGGGGTCGAGGCTCGCGACGGGCTCGTCGAGAATCAGGACGTCGGGCTTGTGGCCGAGCCCGAGCAGGATCGACAGCTTCTGCCGCTGCCCGACGGACATGTTCTTGACGCGTTGCTTGAGATCGACCTCCCACTCGCCACACAAGCGGCCGACGAGCTCGTCGTCCCACTTCGGATAGAACGAAGCAATCACGCCGATCTGATCGGCGGCCGTCAGTTGATTTACGAGCTCGTCCTGCTGCGGCACGAAGCCGACGCGCGCCTTGGCCGCGCCGGGCAGGCGGTGGCTGTCGTAGCCGAACAGCTGCACCCCTCCGGCGGTCGCCGGCGTAAAGCCGAGCACGAGCTCGAGCAGCGTGGTCTTGCCCGCTCCGTTCTTGCCGAGCACGCCGACGACGTCGCCGGGCTCGACGGTGAACGAGACGTCGGCAAGCACGGGCTTGCCGCTGAACGACTTACCGAGGCCGCGCGCGGCGATGTACGGACTGCTCATCGGTCTTCTCCCAGGCATCGTGTAAGGCTTTGACGGCGTCTTTCTCGGTGAGCTCGAGCTGGCGCGCGGCGAGCGCGACCTGCTCGACGTGCGGCTGGAGCTGCTCCAATCTCTTGGCGGCTGGCGACTGGGTGCGTGCCGGCTTCGCCACGGTCATCGGCTTGCCGCGGTTGCGCTCGAGGACGCCTTCCGCTTCAAGCAGCGTGTAGACCTTGGAGACCGTCATCGGATTGATCGCATGCTGCAGCGCAAGCTCGCGGATCGACGGCAGCTCGGTGCCCGGCGGCAGCTGCCCGCTCGCCGCCATGCGCCGGATCTGGTCGAGAAGCTGCCGGTAGATCGGCACGCCCGAGTGCGGCTTCAGAATGAACAACGCGGCGTTACCCCAAGTGCATTAGTGCAATAATGCACATGGCTTGAAGTCGTGGCAAGCCGCCGCCGCGGTCTGCTGGCGAAAACTGCGACGCGCATCACGCGCAGCAGCTACGAAGATTCGGTGAAGTACCGAAACGCCCGCCGGCTCGAGCCGCGCCGGCGGACGTTCCGAGCAGGCTACTTTTTCGTCAGCGCGCCCGCGACGGCTTCCGAGACATAGCCGAACGCCGCGCCAATGACGATCGACAGGATCGTCGGCACCAGCGCTGCCGTCGGCGTCATGTTCGCGTCCAAGAGGAAAAGGCCGGCAATGCTTGCGAAGCCGTAGACGCTCGCCGGAATCACGGCGAGGAACGGCAGCTTCGATGCCAAGCAGATGACCGTCGCGCCGAGGCCGACCGCGACCGGTGCCGCGAACTGGCCCAGCGGGCCGCCGAGGTGCATGGCGAGCATGCCGGCCGACATGCCGACGACGGCGCCGAAGCTCATGCACACGATCGTGTTGCGTGTGCCCGTGATCTTGCCGCCCGCCTGATAGTGGCACCCCCACGCGATGAAGGCCTGCCAGACTTGCAAGTTGGCCGCGGCGACGGGCTCGAAGAAGAACAGCCACGTGGCGACGACGGCGAGCACGCCGACCGAGACTGCAAGCGCAAGGTACGAGGACATGACGTCTCCTTTGTAGTTGTGTTTCTAGCGGAGCTGCGAAAGCGGAGCTGCGAAAATCGTAAAGCGCTACGGCGCGGGCGCGCCGAAATGCCGGCGCAGTGTCTCTATCGTTTGTTGATTGCCGGCTTCGAAGAACCGGCGCATCGCGAGCGACTCTTCGTCGCTGCCGTAGCCGTAGCTCGCGACGCGCAGATGCGTTCCGTCATCGGTCGGCGTCAACGTCTTGTAGCCCTCCGACGTCGAGAACACCTTCCAGACTTCGTCGACCGGCGCCGGGATGACGCCTTCGTTGACGAACGAGGCCTCCTCGGCGGCCTGAGCGGCGCCGCACGCCATGAGACATACCGCGATCCAAGCCCGCATCGATGCAATTCCCCCCTGCACGCGCGTCGGCCGACTCTACTACTATACGCACGCTCCTCGCTGTCCCGAAAATGGGACGGCGGCCGGCGGCCGCGGGACTTGGAAACGAGCCGCCGCGCGGAGCGCAATGGAGAATGGTAGGCAGCGCATGGACTTACGCGCTTGGCACGGCAGTTGCTTTGCCGGCTGCGAACAACACTCTGAACAGGGGCCAACGAATGATTCGGATGCAAGGCGTGGAGAAGTCCTATCCCTACAAGGGTGGGCAGACCTGGGTGCTCCGGCAGATCGGCCTCGAGATCGCCGAAGGCGATTTCGTGACGATCATGGGTCCGTCGGGCTCAGGCAAATCCACGCTGCTCGCGATCTTGGGAATGCTCGACGGCGAATACGGCGGCGAGTACTGGTTCGACGACAAGCCCGTCCATAAGGCCAGCGTCAAGGAACGCGGCAAGCTCAACAAAGAGAACATCGGCTTCGTATTCCAGCACTTTCACTTGCTCGACGACCTGACGGTGTACGAGAACCTCGAGATTCCGCTGTCGTATCGCGACGTCTCGCGCAAGGAGCGCGAGGCGCGCGTCGCCGAGATCCTCGACCGCTTCCAGATGGTCGGGAAAAAAGACTTGTATCCAACGCAGCTCTCGGGCGGCCAACAGCAGCAAGTCGCCGTCGCGCGCGCCGTGATCGCGAAACCGCGCATCGTGCTCGCCGACGAGCCGACGGGGAGCCTGCACTGGAGCCAAGGCGAGGAGATCATGAAGCTTCTGAAAGGCTTGAATGACAACGGCACGACGATCCTGCAGGTCTCGCACGACGAGCGCGTCGCGGCGTTCGGCCGCCGCCTCATCGAGCTCGGCGACGGCTGGATCAGCGCCGACCGCAAGATCGAGAAGGGCCGACAAGCTTAGCGACTGAGCCCATGCCGCCGCGTCAACCCCGCATCTTCGTGGCCGACGATCAGCGCGACGTCCTCGAGTCGCTGCGCCTGCTCTTGAAGAGCGAGGGCTACACGGCCGACACGTTCGCGAATCCCGAGTCGCTCGTCGGAGCGCTGCGCGAGCGCACGGCGGACGCCGTGCTCATGGATTTGAACTACACGCGCGATACGACGTCGGGCGACGAAGGCCTCGACACCGTCACGAGGATCCGCTCGTTCGACGCGCACACGCCGATCGTCCTGATGACGGCGTGGGGCACGATCAATCTCGCCGTCGAAGGCATGCGGCGCGGCGCGCAGGACTTCATCGAGAAGCCGTGGGACAACGAGCGGTTGCTCGCCGTGCTGCGCACGCAAGTTGCGCTGGGCCGCGCCCTGCAGCGCGCGCGCACGCTCGAAGCCGAGAACCGGCAGCTCAAAGGCGGCGGCGACGCGCTGATCGCCGAATCGCCCGCGATGCAGCCCGTGCTCGAAACGGTCGAGCGCGTCGCGCCGACGGATGCCAACATTCTGCTCACGGGTGAGAGCGGCTGCGGCAAAGGGCTCGTCGCGCGGCTGATTCACGACGGCTCGCCGCGGCGCGAAAGAAGTCTCATAACGGTGAACATCGGCAGCTTGGCCGAGACGGTGTTCGAGAGCGAGATGTTCGGGCACGTCAAAGGCGCGTTCACGGACGCGAAGAACGACCGCGTCGGCCGCTTCGAGCTCGCGGACGGCGGCACGCTGTTCCTCGACGAGATCGCGAACATTCCCGTCGCGCAGCAAGGACGGCTCCTGCGCGTGCTCGAGGACGGCCAGTTCGAGCGGCTCGGCTCGTCGCGCACGCAGCGCGCCGACGTGCGCGTGCTCGCGGCGACGAATGCCGACATCGACGGCGAGATCGCGGCGGGACGGTTCCGCGCCGATCTTCTATATCGGTTGAACACGATCCACATTCATTTGCCGGCGCTGCGCGAGCGCGGCGACGACATCCTGCGGCTCGCGCAGCGCTTTCTGAACCAGCACGCGCAGCATCACCGCCGCAGCGTTGCAACGTTCAGCGAGGCCGCACTCTCGGCGCTGCGGCGTTATGCGTGGCCCGGCAATGTGCGCGAGCTCAATCACGTCATCGAGCGAGCCGTGCTCATGGCACGCGGCGCGGCGATCGAGCCTGCGGACCTGCGCCTGACGGCGGCTCCGCCGGTGCCCGGCGACCGCCGGCCAATGACACTCGACGAGGTCGAGCTCGATGCGATCCGCGCCTCGCTCGCGCGCCACGACGGTAACGTCGTAGCCGCGGCCGACGAGCTCGGCATGAGCCGCTCGGCACTCTACCGGCGGATGGAAAAGTTCGGCTTGTGACGACGCGGCGCAAGCGCCTGCGCTTTCAGAACCGGGTCCTGGTCATCGTCTTGTTGACTGTCGCGCCCGCCTGGGTCGCCACGGCGCTGCTGCTGACGTTCGCGAGCGACACGCTGCCGCTGCGGTACGCGATCCTGGGCTTCCTGACGTTCGCCGTCCTGATCGGTCTCGTGGCCGTGCGCCGCCACGTCGTGCGGCCGCTGCAGACGCTCGCAAACATGCTCGAGGCGCTGCGCGAAGGCGACTACTCGATGCGCGGCCGCAACGTCGATCCCGAGGACTCGTTCGGCGAGGTCATGGTCGAGGTCAACACCTTGAGCCGCACGCTCTACAACCAGCGGCTCGAGGCGCTCGAGGCCGGCGCGCTGCTGCAGAAGATCATCGCCGACGTCGACATCGCCGTGTTCGCGTTCGACATGGGGCTTCGCCTCCGCATCGTCAACAGAGCCGGCGAAAATTTGCTGCGCGGAACGAGCGAGAACCTTCAAGGGCGCAGCGCGGCCGAGCTCGGCCTCGCCGGCATGCTCGCCGAGGAATCGGGCCGCATCGTCGCCCACGTGTTCCCCGGCGGCGGCGGCCGATGGGAGATTCGCCGCCGCAGCTTCCGCGAAGGCGGCAAGCCGCACGAGCTGCTCGTGATCACGGAGCTCTCGCGTGCGCTGCGCGAGGAAGAGCGCCAAGCGTGGCAGCGCATCGTGCGCGTCATCGGTCACGAGCTGAACAGCTCGCTGGCGCCGATCAAATCGATGGCCGGCACCGTGCGCAAGCTGATCGGGCGGGAGCCGTTGCCCTCCGATTGGCGCGACGACGCCCGCGCGGGGCTTGCGATCATTCATGACCGGGCCGAGTCGCTCGAGCGCTTCATGGGCGCCTATGCACGGCTCGCGCGTCTGCCGCCGCCGACGCGCCGCGGAGCCGAGCTCGCGGCGCTCGTGCGTCGAGTCGCGTCTCTGCACGAGGCGCGGATCACGGTAGAGCCCGGCCCACCGGTCCACGTGTCGATCGACCCGGATCAAATCGAGCAAGTGTTCATCAACTTGATGCGCAATGCCGTCGAGGCCGCGGGCGACAATGGCGGTGTGCGCGTGCGCTGGCATGACGATTCCGACGCCGTCACCGTCGAAGTCGAGGACGACGGGCCGGGCCTTGCGCGCACGGACAACCTCTGGGTGCCGTTCTTCACGACGAAGCCGCACGGCACGGGCATCGGCCTCGTGCTGTCGCGCGAGATCGTCGAGAATCACGGCGGCAGCATCGCGCTCGGAAACCGCGCCGGCGCGAAAGGCTGCGTCGCGACGGTGCGGCTGCCGCTCGGGTGATCATCTAGAATTCGTGCCGGGCTTCATACGCGGACGATGAGGGCGACATTCATGCCACGCGAGAACGACGCCAAGAAACTCGAGCGCTTCGAGGCCGCACTCGCTCAGTTCGCCGAGAGAGTCATGGCGGATCGCTATGTCCTCGCCGTGGTCGAGGTCGGAAGCTTGCGGCTGGAAACGATATGGGCTCGACATTCGCTGTCACTGTGGATCATCGAAGCGGACGGCGTCACGCGGCGTATCCAAAGTGACGGCACCGACGAACGCGTTTTCCGCATCCTCGTCGAGAACGGCATCGATATTCACGCCGAGGTGATTCCGCGCAGCCGCTTCAAGAAGATGGTCGAAGGAGCGTCACGGACCGCGTTTTCGTGCAACTTCTTCGCGGAGCGGCGCGTCGTCGCGAGCAAGGATCCGTCGATCGACGGCTGGTTCAAGAAGGCCGACCGTGCGGCGACGAAGGATCAAGAGCGCGAGCTACTGGCGTTCTCGACGTGGACGATCCACGCGGCCCTGCACGCGCGCAAGCGCCTCGAGATCAAACGCGATCTCGCGCTCGCGTCACAAGAGACTCTCGGGGCCGCCCACAGCGTGGCGCATACCGAGATCATCCGCCGCGGTGAAGTGTGGGAGGACGACGTCATCTACCGCGCTATTCAAGGCGCGCCCGCGTTGTTCAAGACGATCTATCTCGACGTGCTGGCGAAACCGAAGAATCGCAAGGTGCTCGCGGCCGCGCTCGATGCCGTCGACGCGTACCTCGACGAGCACTACGAGGCGCATCTCAAGCCGCTGCTCGACTATCTCACGAAGCAGAACCGCGTCGTGCCGCTTTCCGAGATCAGCGATCACTTCGCGTTCTCGCAGCTGCACCCCGGGCACCTCGAAGCGGCGTGCGAATGGCTGGAGCACAAGAAGTTGCTCGAGAAGGTATCGGCGCCGTTCAAGCTGACGAAGCGCAGCCTCGAGCGCGTCGAAGAGCCCGCGTATTTCCTCGACGCTTCGCCGTGAGGCGCCGATGCGAACGACGATCGAGATTCGCGGGGCCCGCGAAAACAACCTGAAAAACGTCGACGTCGAGATTCCGCGCGACAAGCTCGTCGTCGTCACCGGCGTCAGCGGATCCGGAAAATCGTCGCTTGCCTTCGATACGGTGTATGCCGAGGGCCAGCGCCGGCTGCTCGCGTCAATGTCGACGTTCGCGAAACGCTTCGTTGGGCAGCTCAAGAAGCCGGACGTCGACTTCGTCAACGGCCTCTCGCCGGTCGTCTCGATCGACCAGAAGACCATCGGCTCCAATCCGCGCTCGACGGTCGGCACGATGACCGACGTCTCGGACTATCTGCGCATGCTGTTCGCGACCATGGGAACGCCGCATTGCCCGATGTGCGGCGAGGCGCTCGCGATTCGTACGCCGCACCAGATGATGGAGCACCTCGTCTCGTTGCCGAAGGGGACCGAGGTCGAAGTGCGGGCACCCGTCTACAAGATTCACGGCGAAGACTACGAGTTCCTGTTCGAGCTGATCCGAGTCAACGGCTACCGCCGCGCGCGGATCGACGGCAAGCCGTGCGACCTCGGCGAGCACATCGAGCTCAGCGAGGACGAGGAGCACACGATCGAGGCCGTCGTCGACTCGTTCGTCGTCAGCCCCGACATCGACCGGCAAGTCGTCACGTCGCTCGAGCACGGGCTCAAGCTCGGCGACGGCTTGCTCGGCTTTCACATCGTCAAACCGAAGTCGCCGGGCGCGATTCACAAGAAGTTCTACGACGGCTTCGGCTGCTCCCGCCATCGGCTCGTCGCCGGCACGATGGAGGCCTATCAGTTCACGTTCAACGATCCGGCGGGGGCCTGCCCGACGTGCGCCGGCATCGGCACCGCGATGCGCGTGCATCCGAAGCTCCTCGTGCCCGATCCCAAGCGCACCTTGAACGAGGGCGCGTTCGTCCACGCTGCGCTCGGCAACAGCCCCGACAGCTGGGGCGGCCGAATGCTCTATAGCCTCGCGGCCCACTACGGCTTCACCCTCGACGTGCCGTTCAAGGACCTCTCGAAAGAGCACGTCGATGTCCTCTTCTACGGCAGCAAAGGCCAGCAGTTCGAGGTCAAGGTGCCGCCGAAGGCGAAAGTCGGCCACCAGCACGCCGGCAAGAAGATCAAGTTCGACGGCGTCGTGACTCAGCTCGAGCACAACTATCGGCGCTACCGCAAGCAAGGCATGTCGAACGCCGGCATGGACGAGTACCTGAAGAGCGTGATGGTCGAGTACGACTGCCCCGAATGCGGCGGTGCGCGGCTGAAGCGCACGCGCCGGCTCGTCACCGTCGAAGACCGCAATCTGTACGAGGTCGGCGAGATGCACTTGGCCGATCTGCTGCGATATCTCAAAGGAATCAAGCCGACGGCGCGGCAGCGCGCCATCGCCGAAACGATCCTGCGCGAAGTGTCGACGCGCCTCGAGCTGCTGATCGCGATCGGCCTCGATTACTTGAGCCTCAATCGCCGCTCGGCGACGCTGTCGGGCGGCGAATCGCAGCGCATCCGTTTGTCGTCGCAGATCGGCTCGGGCCTCATGGGCATGCTCTACGTGCTCGACGAGCCGAGCATCGGTCTGCACCCCAAAGACAACATCAAGATGATCGAAACGCTGCAGCGTCTGCGCGATCTCGGCAACACCGTGATCGTCGTCGAGCACGACGCCGACACGATTCGCGCCGCCGACCACATTCTCGAGATCGGCCCCGGCCCGGGCACGCACGGCGGCAAGATCGTCGCCGAGGGACCTCTGCGCACGATCCTGAAAGACGGTAACTCGCTGACCGGCGAGTACTTGAGCGGCAAGAAGCGCATCGCCATACCGGCTCGCCGCCGGCCGGGCACCGGCAAGTCGCTCGTCGTGCGCGGCGCGCGCGAGAACAATCTCAAGAGCATCGACGTCGAGATTCCGCTCGAGCAGTTCGTCTGCGTCACGGGCGCCTCGGGCTCGGGCAAGAGCTCGCTGATTCACGACATCGTGCAGAAGCGTCTTTACTCGCTGTTCCACGACAGCCGCGTCTTTGCCGGCGCGCACGACGAGCTACTCGGCAGCGAGCACTTGAGCGACGTGATCGACGTCGACCAATCGCCGATCGGCCGGTCCTCGCGCTCGAATCCCGCCACCTACATCGGCTTCTACGACGCGATTCGCGCGCTGTTCGCCGAGACCGCCGAGGCGAAGAAGCGCGGCTTCACGGCCTCGACGTTCAGCTTCAACGTCAAAGGCGGCCGCTGCGAGGAGTGCAGCGGCGAAGGCGCGATCACGACGCAGCTTTCGTTCATGCCGGACGTCGAGGTTGTCTGCCCGACCTGCAAGGGTGCGCGTTACAACCAGGGCACGCTCGACGTCGAGTACAAGGGGAAAAACATTGCCGAGGTTCTCGATCTCTCGGTCGAGGAGGGCGTTCAGTTCTTCGCGGGCGAGCCCGCGATCGCGCGCAAGATCAGCGTGCTCGATAGCCTCGGCCTCGGCTACTTGAAGCTCGGCCACCCGTCGACGATCCTCTCGGGCGGCGAAGCGCAGCGAGTCAAGCTCGCAGGCGAGCTTGGCAAGCTCAAGCGCGGCAAGCACAACCTGTACATTCTCGACGAGCCGACGACGGGACTGCATTTCGCCGACATCGACCGGCTGCTCGTGAGCCTGAATCGGCTCGTCGACAGCGGCCACTCGGTCGTCGTCATCGAGCACAACCTCGACGTCATCAAGACGGCGGATCACGTCATCGATCTCGGGCCCGAAGGCGGTCACAAGGGCGGCCAATTGATCGCCAGTGGCACTCCCGAGGAAATCGCGGCGTGCAAGGCGTCGCACACGGGCAAGGCACTCGCGCAGCTGCTCTCGGCCAATCGATGACCGGCCGCGTTCTCTCGTCCCGCTATCGAAATTGCGTGGACGGTATTGGGACGGCGTCACAGCGATTCAGCAGTCGGTCGGTCGCTTGAATAGCGACAGATCAATGCCTTGAGTCACACCCAGGTCCTGGCACGGACCTTGTAATTCGCTGGAGGCATGGCATCTGCGGCCTGCCGATCGACGCGCTCTTGAAGAAGCACCTTGGGGGAAAACACGTGATGGGCGCCATCTTCGACGATTTCCGACTCGCTGTTCGCAGCGTGGCAAGGAGTCCCGGCTATGCCGCCATCGCCGTGGTGATGCTGGCACTCGGTATCGGCGCGACCACGGCGATCTTCAGTGTCGTGAACGGGACGTTCTTGCGACCGTTGCCGTATCCCAACGCCGAGCGTTTGATCCAAGTACGTACGGTGTTCGAGAGCGGCTTTCTGGGCTCTTTCTCGTACCCGGACTTCGAGGACCTTCAGGGACCAAAATCGTACCTTGGCCGGCCTCGCGCTCTACGCCAATCCGACGGCGTCGGCCGCGACAGGCGAGCAGGGGTTTCGCGTGGCATGGGCGCAGGTCTCGCCGGACTTCCTGTCGGTCATCGGAGTGCCGCCGGCCTCAGGGCGAGCGTTCACTGCCGACGAGGAAGGGACCGGCGGGCCCGTCGCGATCGTCAGTTACGGCTTTTGGCAGAGCCGCCTCGCAGGCCGCAGCGACCTCGCGGGTCAGAGCGTGCGCGTGAACGATCGAACCTACTCGGTGATCGGCGTGATGCCGCGTGGCTACGACTTCCCCTCGGGCACCGACCTTTGGGCGCCCATGCAGCCGGGGACGCACAATCGCACCTCGCGCGGCTATCAAGTGGTTGGGCGCTTGCAAGACGACGTATCCGTCGAGGCCGCCCAGCAGGATTTGAGCGCAATCGCCGTCCGGCTCAAGCAACTGCATGGCGACGGCGCGAACATGGTCGACGCCTCCGTACGCCCCGTGATGGAGCAGCTCGCGGGCAACGTGCGTGCGGCGTTGACCGTTCTGCTCGGGGCGTCGGGCGTGCTGCTGCTCGTCGCCTGCGTGAACGTCGCAAACCTCATGCTCGCCCGGGCCCTCTCTCTCGATCGCGAGTCCGCCTTGCGCCTCGCCCTCGGCGCCGGTCGCGCGCGCGTGGCTCGGAGATTCATGGCCGAGTCCCTGGTGCTCACGGCGGCGGGCGCCGCATTGGGCCTAGTGATCGCGTTTGGCGGCGTTGCGGCGCTGCTGGCACAGGGCACCGTCGCGTTGCCGCGGCCGGAAGAAATCAGCGTGGACCTGCGCGTGCTCGGATTCTCGCTGGCCGTTTCGCTGCTCGGGGCCTTGGTCGTCGGCGCGGTTCCGGCGTTGCGGGCAGCGAGGCGCGACCCGCGCGAAGCCTTGGCCGATAGTCAACGCATTCAAGGCGGCAGCGCCGCCACGCGCCGCTTCAGCGCCGGCCTCGTCATGGCCCAGATCTCGTTGACGGTGGTGCTGCTCGTGGGCGCGGGCCTCGTCGGACGCAGCGTGCTCAACCTGTTGAACGAAGATCCGGGCTACCGCACGGACGGCGCCGTCGTCATGGACGTGTGGCTCTCGACGGAAAACCCGGTCGGGCCGCCTACGGCGGGCGACGCGTATATCGCAAGCTTCCTGGACCGTCTCATGAGCGGGCTGCGCACAATCCCGAATGTCACGCGCGTGGGCGGCATCAGTAATTTCCCGCTCCAGCTCACGACGGGCACGAACGGAACCTTCATCCTCGTCGACCGTCCGCGACGAGGTTTCCAACTCGGATGACTGGGCGCGCTTGGCCAGCGAGCCGTCACGCAGGGGAAATGCGCAGTTTCGCGTAGCCAGTGCGGATTACTTCGGCGCGATGGGGATTCCCCTGCTCCGCGGCCGCGCGTTCGACGCGCGCGATACGCGCGACGCGCCGCACGTGGCGGTGATCAACGCCTCGCTCGCCGAAATGCACTGGCCCGGCCAGGATCCGCTCGGCAGGCTCATTCAGTTCGCCGGCATGGACGGCGACTTTCGGGCCTTCACGATCGTGGGTGTCGTGGCGGACATTCGGGAGCTTAGCCTCGGGGGCACGTCGCAGCCGACGTTCTACGCGGACCAGCGGCAGCGGCCGCGGCGCGCAAGCGAGTTCCACGTCGTCATCGAGGGCGGAGGTGATTTCGCGGCGCTGACTGCAGCGGCGCGCAGAGTCGCCCGCGAGCTCGATCCGCTGGTACCCGTTGACTTCAAGACACTTCGGGAACGCGTCTCCGCATCGATCGCCGACCGCCAATTGGTGCTGGCTCTGCTCGCTCTGTTCGGCGTCTTGGCGCTCGTTCTTGCAGCGACGGGTGTTTACGGGATTGTGGGCTATAGAGTGGTGCGGCGGACGCGTGAGATCGGCGTGCGCGTCGCGCTCGGCGCACGTCGCCCAGACGTAGTGCGTTTGCTCGTACGCGAGAGCGCCGTGTTTGCGGTGGGCGGTGTCGCGATCGGGCTCGCCGTTGCAATCGCCGCGGCGCGCGTCGTCGCGAGCTGGCTCTATGGCGTGGGCGCGACCGACCCAATGACATTCGCGATCGTTGCGGTCGCGATGCTGGCCGTGGCCCTCGCCGCGAGCTGGATACCGGCTTACCGCGCCTCGCGCACTGACGCGATGGAAGCCCTGCGCCACGACTGACCCCAGCGAATCACATGGAGCCCCGCGAATGAACGGCAGTGCCCTGATCGACAATCTTTGGCGCGACGTGCGCTTCTCGCTGCGTACGATGTTGCGCAAGCGCGCCGCGACGGCGATCACGTTGCTCACGATCGCGCTCGGCATCGGCGCCACGACCGCGATCTTCAGCTTGGTCAACGCCGTGCTGTTCCGGCCGCTCCCGTATCCGGAGCCGCAGGGGCTGGTCGGCGTATGGCACGCGAGTGCCCTGTCGGGCCGCGAGCTCGACAACCTCGGCCTGTCGGCGTCGATGTACCTGACCTATCGCGACGAGAATCGAACGTTCGAGAGCTTCGGCGTCTGGAACAGCGGCGCGGCGAGCGTCACCGGCATCGGGGATCCGGAGGAAGTGCAGACGTTGCGGGTCACGTCGGAGGTCCTGCCGGCGCTTGGCGTGCAGCCCATGCTCGGACGCTGGTTCTCCCCCGCCGACGATTCGCCCGCAGGGGCGGAGACGATCGTGCTCACTTACGGCTACTGGCAGCGCCGGCTCGGCAGCGACAGCCAAGTCATCGGCCGAGTCATCACCGTGGACTCGCGACCGCGCGAAGTCATCGGGGTGATGCCGCAAGGATTCAGGTTTCTGAACCTTGCTCCGGCTGTGATCCTGCCGCAACGCTTCGATCGCAACGCGTTGCCGCCGAACGCGAGCTTCAGCTATCAGGGACTCGCGCGGCTCGCGCCTGGCGTCACGCCGGAGGAGGCGAGCGCCGATGTCGCACGCATGCTGCCGATCTGGGTCGATACCTTCGGCATCGATCGGCAAATGTTCGAGAACGCTCGCCTCGGCCCGAGCCTGCATGCGCTGAAGCGCGACGTGGTCGGTGACGTCGGCAACGCGCTGTGGGTGCTGATGGGTACCGTTGGCGTCGTGTTGCTGATTGCGTGCGCGAACGTGGCCAACTTGCTGCTCGTCAAAGCTACGGGTCGCCGGCAAGAGCTCGCCGTCCGCGCGGCGCTCGGCGCGGGTAGCAAGCGCATCGCACGTGAGCTCCTCGTGGAGAGCGTGCTGCTCGGGCTCATCGGCGGCGCGCTCGGGCTCGGCGCTGCGCACGGCGCGCTGCGCCTCCTCGTTGCACTCGCGCCGGGCAGCCTGCCGCGGCTCGCGGAGGTCTCGCTCGATCCCGTGGTGCTCGGGTTCGCGCTCGTCGTGTCGCTCTCGTCGGGACTGCTGTTCGGTTTGATTCCGGTCGTGAAGCAAGCACGGGCTGGAATAGCGACGCCGCTGCGCGGCGGCCGCACCGGGAGTCACAACCGGGAGCGGCAGCTCTCCCAAAGCACGCTCGTGGTCGCACAAGTCGCGCTCGCGCTCGTGGTTCTCGTCGGTTCCGGCCTCATGTTGCGCAGCTTTCAGGAGCTCGCGAGCGTCGATCCCGGATTCAGCGATCCGGAGCACCTGCAGACGTTCCGCCTCGCGATCCCCCCTGCGGAGGCGGCGGAACCGCAGCGCGTGATCCGCATGCAGAACGACATTCTCGAGCGACTCGTCGTGATTCCGGGCGTTGCGTCCGCGGCGTTCACGTCCGCGATGCCGATGGAAACGGGCTTGCTCGCAGGGAACGGGGTCTGGATCGAGGGCCAAACCCAGCCCGGCGAGATACCGCCGCTGCACCGCGCGAAGTCGGCTTCGCCGGGGCTACTTGCGACGCAAGGGACGCCGCTGATCGCCGGCCGCGACTTCACGTGGACCGACGTCTACGAAGAACGAGGCGTAGTCCTCGTCTCTGCACGCATGGCGCGCGAGACTTGGGGCGATTCCGCCGCCGCGCTCGGCAAGAACGTTCGTTTGGGGCCGGCGGGGCCGTGGCTCGAGGTGATCGGTGTCGCGGCGGACGTGCACGACGAGGGCGTACACCTGCCCGCGTCGTCGACTTTGTATCGGCGTGCCGGCGTGCAACGCATCGGCGAGCGAGCGGAGCCCGCGACCCCGCGCGCCGTCACGTTCGCGATTCGCAGCGACCGGGCGGCCACCGAGAGCTTCCTCGCGCAAGTCCGTGAAGCCGTGTGGTCCGTGAGCCCGAGCCTGCCGCTAGCGCAACTCCGCACGCTCGCGGACGTGCAGCGCGAGTCGCTGGCGCGGACTTCCTTCACGCTGGCGATGCTCGGTATCGCAGGCTCGATGGCGTTGCTCCTCGGAGTCATCGGCATCTACGGCGTGGTCTCGTACACCGTGTCGCAACGCAACCGCGAGATCGGCATTCGCGTCGCGGTCGGTGCGCAGAATCGCGACGTGACTGCGCTGTTCCTGCGCCACGGGCTCGTGCTCGCGTGTATCGGCGTCGCGGTCGGGCTCGGCGCCGCAGCGGGCCTCGCACGCCTGATGTCGGCACTGCTGTTCGGCGTCAGTGCGCTCGATTGGACGACCTACGCCGCAGCGGCCGTGTTGCTCTTGCTCGCGTGCGCGTTCGCGAGCTATCTGCCAGCTCGGCGCGCGGCGACCATGGATCCGATGAAAACGCTCAGGGCGGAGTAGTCGACGGCGTTTTGCGGCCACTCGTGTTTCCGCTAGACTTCCGGCCTCGCTGGACAAGTTAAGCAAGAATCCGGGCCAGGAAAATCCTCGATTGAAGGCTGCCGACCTACAAACCGGGCAAGCATGAATCCGATTTCTAGGCGTGACATTCTCCGGGCGGCAGGCGGCACCGCAGTTTCATTCTGCGTCCCTTCCATTGCGTCTGCGCAGAAGCGCCTCGCATCGGGTGAGCTGGCTTTTTCGTCAGCGACCGACCTAGCACGACTGATTCAGCGGAAAGAAATCAGCTCGCTCGAGCTCACTCGATACTACATCGAGCGCATCGAACGATTCGATGGAGCGTTGAATGCCGTCGTGGCGAGGGACTTCGACCGCGCAGTGAAGGCGGCGAAATCGTCTGATGAGTCACTTGCCCGGGGAAACCAATTGGGTTTGCTGCACGGCGTCCCGATGACGATTAAAGAGGCCTTTGACGTTTCTGGGTTGCCAACTACGTGGGGTGAGGCGGCGCAACGGGATAACCTCGCTCAAAGTGACGCAACAGTTGTTGAGCGCCTAAAGGCAGCCGGCGCTCATTTCATGGGGAAGACAAACGTCCCACTGCGACTCGCAGACTGGCAGAGCTACAACGACATTTACGGAACAACCAACAATCCCTGGGATACGGCAAGATCGCCGGGCGGATCTTCTGGCGGATCGGCCGCTGCGCTGGCAGCCGGTTTGACTGGCTTGGAATTTGGCTCTGATGTCGGCGGGTCAATCCGAAATCCGTCTCACTTCTGTGGTGTATATGGACACAAGCCCACCTACGGAATCGTTCCAACGCTTGGCCACAACCCTCCAGGCGTCCTATCCGCGCCGGATCTTAATGTCGTCGGGCCAATGGCGCGAAGTGCAGAAGATTTGGCGCTTGCTCTAGACGTCGTAGCGGGTCCTGACGGGTTCCGGTCGTCGGGCTGGAGACTCGAGCTTCCGCAACCGAAGGCGCGCACCTTGCGAGGTTTACGCGTCGCGATTTGGCCGAAAGAAGATTCTGTTCCCACATCTCCCGAGATATCAGATCGTGTGCAGGAAGTGGGAGAAGTTCTTGCTCGGGCTGGCGCGGTGGTATCTGATCGAGCGCGCCCTGAGATCTCTCCAAGGGAAATGCACGACACGTATCTGAGCCTGTTGGGATCGGCAGGTCTCGTTAATCTTCCCGACGAATACTATTCCGTTACGCAAGGTTGGGCTGCAGAGCTCGACGCGAACGACAAGTCGCCGTTAGCGGTACTTACGCGTGCTCGCGTACTCGATCATCGAAGCTGGTCCGATCACAACGAAGCTCGTACAAACTACCGACTACGGTGGCGCGCCTTCTTTGACGATTGGGACGTAGTGATATGCCCGATTTTCGCAACAGCGGCCTACGAACATGATCATCGGCCCAAGCTCGAGAGGACTCTCGCCGTTGATACAGCACAGACCTCGCACTACGAGCATTACTTTTGGGTGGGTCTCGCGACCGTCGCATATCTGCCGAGCACTGCTTTTCCCAGCGGATTGTCAAACGCTGGGCTTCCAATTGGTCTACAGATAGTCGGTCCGGAATATGGCGATCGGACCACTATTGAGGTGGCTCGGCTTATCGCACAAGAACTTGGGGGCTTTCAGGCACCGCCTCGCTTCGGGGCCTAACGCCCAGGCGCGTGCGTCAGCATTTGGCGCAACGAACGCACGTCGGCTTTCGACCGACAGCGGCGCGCGGGAGGGAAAGCACGATGCGTGTGCCGGCCGCCGTGTTTGGTGCTGTCACCATCGGCCGCGATTGACATCTCTACGTTCGTAGCTAATCTATATCTACGAGTGTAGAGATATGGAGATCGCCATGAACAGGATGGTCACATTGGCAACGGCGCTTGCGGCGCTCGCGTGCATGGGCTCGGCTCGAGCCCATCACTCGGTCAGCATGTTCGACCTCGGCAAGCCCATCTGGATAAAGGGCACGGTCGTCTCGTTCGAACTCATCAATCCGCACGTCATATTCACGCTCGAGGAGAGGCAAAGCGACGGACAGGTCAGACTATGGAAGGTCGAAGGTCCGGGTCTCAACAGTTTCAATCGGAGGGGGGTGGGCCAGGACTTTCTACAACCCGGCGAAGAGATCGAGGTTTGCGGGTTCGGCTTCAAAGAGGAAGTCGTGGCTCGAAACGGCGGTCTCGATGCGCGCGGTATGTCGCGGCCGGGCTTTCACGGTAACCTGCTCGTGTCGCCGGATGGGCACATGCGGCGCTTTGGCGGATACGGCAAGCTCGATAACTGCGTGCGCCCCGACGACCAGGTACAAGACTGGGTGACGTTCCTGAACGCCGACCGCGGGGCCGGCGGACTCTGGTGCAGCGGGCGAGGGTTCATGAATTTTCCGTCGCTCGCCCCGAAGGCGTTCGTCGCCGACGTCGATCGCCTGCTCGCGAATCCTTGTCCGCCGTAGACTGGGCGAGCCGCCGACGGTTGGCGATGGTGGCGGGCTTCTTGCTGCAGTCGCGCCATGAAGGGCGCTAGATCCTGCCACTGCGGTGCGATTGCCTACAATGCCGAGGTCGACCCCGACCGCGTCGGCATTTGCCATTGCATGGACTGCCAAGAGCTGACGGGCTCGGCCTATCGCGTGTCCGTCGCGACGACGAGGGCAGACCTCGTCATGCTGCGCGGTGCCGCCGTCACCTATGTCGAAAGTCAGTCCCGACGAAGCGTTCGTGCTTGGTAGAAAGCCGGGTATTTTCCGTGAGAGTTGTCTATACGCCTGAGTACGCGGTCGGGGGTATAGATATATCCGGGCGAAAAAAACAACCCGTTGGATCGAGCGGCGTTTTCGTGGCTCGGGAATGTCCGCTTTCGAGGCTACGGCAGTAGTTCAAACGCCCCGCGGCCAACGCCCGCTTCCGGCCAGAAGCGGACGTTCGAACTCCGCAGTCATTCACTCCGTAGGTTTAACTCGCGGGCGATTTGCGCTGTTTCTACGCTGCCGCAGCGCGTGCGTCTCAAGTAGGTCGGCTCAGTCGCGCAAGAATCGCGTCGCAATCTCCTTGTCGCACTGCTGCCCCGTCGGCTCCAAGTCGGGCCGGTATGCCCATTGAAGGTTGCGTGTGACGGGCTCGGTCAGCGATAGCGGATCATCGACCGTGAACTCGTAGGTCAGCGTCGCGCGGTCGGCGTCGAGCATGAGACGCTCCATCAAATGCTTGCTCGCGCCGGAAGGGATGCCGAAGCCTGCGCCCTCGCGGTGCGGAGTGAACCCGACCGTGTCGATCACAAGCGCCGCGCCATCCCAGCGACCGATCGAATGTCCCTGCGGGCTCGGTGCGACACCGACGGGGTGTTCCTTGAGATCCAAGTGGACGGTCCGCAGGCCGTTCATCCAGTCGAAGCGCAGCGTAATCGTGTTGGCGCTGACGTCGATCGTGCGCATCACTCCCAGCGCCATCAGCAGCGGGGCGGGCCACGGCGAGCACTCGGACTGCGACGCCTGCTGGCTCTTGACGTCCGCGATGCCTTCGAGGCCCACGTCGGTCAGCGGCCAAGTGCGTGCACCTTGCACGAGTCCTTGCAATCCCGTCGGCAGCGGCACCCATTGCCCGGCAAGGCCGTCCGCTTTCTGTGCGGCCGGCGCTGGGCGCGCGCGGCCGAACACGTGCAGCGGATAGACCATGCCGTCGCTTGTCGTCACGTCCAAGCCCACGACCGTGTGACCTGGCCCGGCGCGATTTGGATTGGCGCGCACCGTCACCCGGTCCCCCGTGGCAAGAGCGTCCTGGGTTAGGCCGAGCGGCCGTAGCGAGGAGAGTGGGCCAACCTCGACCTCCTGAGCCATGGGCTGCCCGCCCGGGCCCGCGACCTCGAGGGTCATATAGACGTGAGGATTCGCCCACAGCACGTTCTTCACGACGCCCTCGATGGTGACCTCGACCGTTGTGTCGAACTGCGCGCGACTGTGATGCGCGCTCGCCGGTACGATGACGGCGCACGCCGCGACAACGAGCGCCACTCCAATTCCGTATCGGGGGGAAACCAAGGCGAACCTCCTGGTCCACGGGTGGGGGCGAAATAGGCGTGCAGATAGTACGGTTAGCGCCGCCCCTTGTCATGGGCGCTGGCACAGGCTTTGAGTGACGGGATTTGCGCTGTTTCTACGCTGCCGCAGCGCGTGTCGCTTTCGCCGTCCGAACTCGCCGAGTGTCATTGGCGTTTGAACAGCGTAGTCATGGCTGTAGAGCAACACGAAAATTCACAGCGTCGCGATAAACGGTAACGATCACAGTCCCAGCAATTTCCGCGCTTCAGGGTCGTTGCACTAGATCGATGAATTCTTCTTTGTAGTCTGCCAACCGGTACGCGTCGAAGTTCTCGCGAAGCGTTTCATGTTTTGGCCGCCGCTCTTTGTACTGATCGAGCAACCATTCGACTGCACTGCGGTTTCCGAGCCGATAGGCCCAGACCGCGGGCGGAAGGCTTGACAGAGTGGTCTCGCTATCGACTTGAATTTTGTTGCGTGCGTGCTCGCTGAAAGACTGCTATCAGAATGCCCACGAACAACATCGCGCCAAGTAGCGCAACCTGCTTAACCGGCATGTGTGTCATAGGACCTACCTCCGACTCAGTTGAGGCACGGAGTCTTCAACGGTTCATAACTCCATTTGCACGAGCACCCTAGTCGCGAAGGATCCGTTTCGCGGCGGCCAAATCGATCTTTAGCTGATATCCGATCGCGGAAGTGAACGGTGAGATGCTTAAGACTTGGATTAAGTCCCTGCGGACACCCGGCTCTGGGATAGTCCGCGTATAGACACGGACCCGGCGGACGGTTTTTTTTCTTGCGGGATATCTATACCCCCTGAGTACGCGGTCGTGGTCGCCGTAACTAATTGACGTAATAGTACTTTTGGAGGATAGTACTGTATATCCAAGCAGCTATCAGCCGGAGGCCCCGATGACCTACCCAGCCTCTTGGAGCCCCGAACAAGTGCGCCGAGCGCGTGGGTTCGAGGAGCTCGAATCCAAGATCACGGAGCTTTGGGGTTACCTCAACGCCGCAAACTATCGCTTCCTGGTGCTCGTCGCGGAGTTCGATCGCGAGAAGGGCTACGAGCGCCACGGGCTCGCGAACACGGCGCAGTGGCTGAATTGGCAATGCGGCATCGGCGCGCTCGCCGCGCGCGAGAAGGTGCGCGTTGCGCGTGCGCTGGAGAATCTGCCCGAAATCGCCGATGCGTTCGCCAAAGGCGAGATCTCGTACTCGAAGGTCCGTGCGATGACGCGCGCCGCCACTGCCGCGAACGAATCCGTGCTTTTGAGTGTCGCGCGCCATGGGACGGCCGCGCACGTCGAGAAGCTCGTCCAGAAGTTTGAATGGACGCGACGGCGCGATGCCGCGAATGCGGCGCAACGTGAGCACGAGCACCGAACCGTTTCGAGTTTTTTCGACATGGACGGCGAGTTCGTTTTGCATGCGCGCCTGCCGCGGGAAATCGGCGCCGTCGTCCGCAAAGCGCTCGAGGTGGCTGTCGAGGAGGTGCGAGAATCGAAAGAAGTAACGGCGGAAACACCGCTGCAGATTCCCGCCAACGCGTGGCACGCGGACGCGCTGCGTCTCATCGCCGAGCGTTTCCTCGAGCATCGGGGCGAGCAGACGGGTGCCGGCTCCTCGGCGGATCGTCTGCAAGTCGTGGTGCACATCGATCAGGGGATCCTCGCGGAGCAACAAGCGGCCACGGAAGACGGTGAGCCGCATCGCTGCGAGCTCGAGGACGGCCCGGCGCTCGCGCTCGATACGGCGCGTCGGCTCGCCTGCGACGCCACGGTCGTCGGCATCGTCGAAGGCGGGGACGGCGAGCCGCTCGACGTCGGCCGGAAGTCTCGAAGCATTCCGCCGGCGATCGCACGCGCTCTACGGGCCCGCGATGGAGGCTGCCGATACCCTGGTTGCGACCGCACGCGGTTCACAGAAGGGCACCACATCGAGCACTGGGCCAACGGCGGCGAAACGAAGCTCGATAACCTGATCACGCTGTGCGGCTTTCATCACCGCCTCGTGCACGAAGGCGGCTATGGGCTTCGACGCACCGACGATGGGCTCTTCGTCTTCACGAGGCCCGACGGCACACGCGTCGAGGACAACGGCGCGAAATGTTTCCGCGGAAACATTTTGCCGCCGGTCCAGTCGCTATATCGTGGCTTTGAGCATAGCCTGCGAGACTATCTATCGAAGCATGATCCCGGCCTGTCGATCACGGCAGAGACGAGCCGCTGCCAATGGCACGGCGAGAGCATGGACTACAATCAGGCGATCGAGGCGATGCAGTTTCTCGACAGCAAAGCGCCAGTCGCGGAACGGCCGAGCGTCGGCTGAGCACACGACCGCAGAACCGAGCACGACTGCTGAAGGAACAGGGCGAATGCGTGTTGCAGCATTGATCGTCATCCAAGCGCTCGTATCGGCCGAAGTCGGCGCGCAGGTTCCTTACTTCCCCGACGTGTATCTCGCGCCGCAGTACGAAGCGCCGCCCGACGCGCCATCGCACGTCGTCGTCGCGGGCGTCGACGAGCCGGGCGAGCGGCTCGCGGTGTCGGGCCGCGTGCTCGACGGCGGCCGTCCCGTCGCAGGCGCCTCCGTTTACGTGTTTCAAACCGACGTCGAGGGCCGATATTCGAAAGAGCTGACGGGCAACGAGGCCGAGCTCGATCCTCGGTTGCACGGCGCGATGCGCACCGACGCCCGTGGCGCTTACGAATACGAAACGATTCGGCCCGGCCACTACGACGGCAACCCCGCACACGTTCACTACCTCGTGCGAGCGCCGAGCTACCACCCACTGCTGCTCGATCTTTGGTTCGACGACGACCCGGAGCTGCTCGCGAGGCGCCAGGCGGGTCGGCCGGAGATTCCGCCGAATTTTCCGAAGAATACGGTCGCGATTCGCCCGATCACTCGCGATGCTGCCGGCGTGTGGCGCACGACACGGGATATCGAAATGGTCCGCGAGTAACGATAGCTAGTCGCTGCAGCCGAATCGTTGCTTCCCGTATCTAGTATCTTCATGAGTGACCTTCGCTACGCCGCCCGCACGCTGGCGCGCAATCCGGGCTTCGCCGCAGCGGCAATCGTGACGATCGCGCTCGGCATCGGAGTCAACGCGGGCATTCTCACGACCGTGAACGGGCTGCTGTTCCGCGATCTGCCTGCGCCGGACGCGCACGAGCTCGTGGCGATTCAGCAGGCCATCGACGGCGTTCCGGGCCGCAATGCCCTGCTAGGCGGGTTCACGACCTTGGAGTACCGCAGCCTGCGCGGCCAAACGACAACGCTGTCGGGAATCTTCGGCCAATCCGATCCGACGCGAACGACGCTCGGCGGCGAATCGCCGCGTCCGATCATCGGCACGATCGTGACCTGCGAGTACTTCGACGTGCTGCGCCAGCCGCCGGCCTTCGGAAGGGCGCTGCGAGCAGAAGATTGCGCACTAGGCGCGGATCCCGTGGTCGTGCTCACGCACGAGCTCTGGACGACGGCCTTCGAGTCGGATCCCGGCATCGTCGGGCGAGCCATCGAGCTCAACCGGCAGCTATTTACCGTCGTCGGTGTCGCGCAGGAAGGGACGCACGCCAGCTTCGGAATCTATCGAACGCAGTATTTTGCGCCGATCTCCACGCAGCCCCTGCTGTTGCCGAACGAGGACACCTTAAACAACGACAATCTCGGTTGGCTCTCGGTCATGGGACGGCGTGCCGCGGGTATCGAGCAGGTGCGCGCCGAGCTCGGCGTCGTCGCTGCACGGCTCGATGCCGAGCAGGCGGGCCGCACGACGACGCTGTCGGTCGAGCGTGCAACGGCGCTTCCCAGTTTTCTTCGCGATATGTTCGTCCCCGTCGCGGCCGTGCTGATGGTTCCATTCGCGTTCGTGCTGCTGATCGCGTGTGCCAACGTCGCGAACTTGTTGCTCGCGCGCGCGACCGCGCGCAATCGCGAGATCGCCATCCGGTTCTCTCTCGGCGCAAGTCGCGCGCGCGTTATTCGGCAGCTGCTGACGGAGAGCGTGCTGATATCCGTTGCCGGTGGCGTGCTCGGTTCGGTGCTCGCCGTGTGGGCATTCCAAATGTTCGCATCGGCCGTGATCTCGGCGCTGACGCTGCCGGGGTTCCCGCCGTTCTTCATCGACGCGAGCCCGGACTTCCGCGTCGTCGCGGTCATGACGGCCGTAATCCTCGGCACGGCTGTGCTGTTCGGCCTCGCGCCGGCGTTCCAGGTCTCGAAGCCCGATTTGCACGCGGCGATCAAGCAGGGAACGCAGGGCGCCACCAGCCGGCGCGGCGGCCGGCTTCAAGGCGCGCTCGTCGCCGTGCAGGTTGCGACGACGATGGTGCTAATGGTTGCGGTGGGACTTCTGCTGCGCGGGCTCACGGCCACGCAGACGACCGACCCCGGGTTCGAGGTACGCGATGTCGCGGTCGCGAGCTACGATCTATTCGGCGGCGGCTACGATCCGGCCGAGGCCGCCGTATTCCAGCGGCGCTTGCTCGACGAGGTTAGCGCACTGCCCGGTGTCGAAGCGGCCGCGCAAGCTGCCACCGAACCGTTGAATCCGGACGCCGAAAGCGCGGGCATCCGTCTGCCGACGCAGGATCGAGCCCAGCTCCGCAGCGCGGACTGGAACCCCGTCACGCCCGGCTACTTCGACGTCCTAGGAATCCCGATCGTCCGCGGCCGCGCGTTCGAGGACGCCGATATGACGGACACCTCGGGCGCGACGATCGTCACGGAGTCCACTGCGAGCAACCTCTGGCCGGGCCAAGACCCCATCGGTCAGCGATTGCTCATGGCCTTCGGTCCCGATCAAGAGGTCGCTCTCGAGGTCGTCGGTGTCGCGCGTGATGCGCAGACGACGGTAGTGGGGCAAGTCGAGCCGTACTACATCTATCGGCCGGCGGCGCGGCGCGGCGCGCAATTTCTCCGGCTCGTCGTGAAGAGCCGCACCGATTTCGCGTCGACGGCTGCGGCGATCCGCGCCGCCGCGGAGCGCCTCGATGCCGGTCTCGCAGTCGCGGTGAGCCCGCTCGAAGCCAACCTCGATTTCTGGCGCAGACTGTCGGGCATCTTGACCGGGCTCGGTGCCTCGCTCGGCTTCCTCGCGCTCACGCTCGGCGCCGTCGGAATTTACGGCGTCGTCGCGTACTTCGTCGGGCGGCGCACGCGCGAGATCGCGATTCGCGTCGCGCTCGGTGCGCGCTCGGGCGACCTGCTCGCGATGATCCTGCGGCGCACAATGCGCCCGGTCGTCGTCGGTGCCGTCGTCGGCCTCGCGGGGGCCATCGCCGTGTCGCGCGTTCTGTCGGGTGTGTTGTTCGGCGTGAGCCCGTTCGATCCGATCGGCATCGGCGCGGCCGCGGCGTTCGTGCTGGTGGTCGCGTTCGCAGCAGGCCTCCTGCCCGGGCGGAGCGCCGTGCGCCAACAGCCGCTCACGGCGCTGCATCACGACTGACGGCTGTCCCGCGATCGAGACGCGCAGCGCGAATCCGGGACGTTCGACAGGAGACGGGGCAGCCGAAAAACCAGCCGCGGCAATGACTTACGCCATGGCATAGCGCTTGCAAAACGGCCGGCATGACGATGCTGGCCGATCTCGTCCGCGACTTCCGCTATTCGGCGCGGTCGCTCGCGCGCACGCCGAGCTTCACGGTGGTCGCCGTCGCCGTGCTGGCGCTCGGCATCGGCGCGACGTCGGCGATTTTTAGCCTCGCGAGCGCCGTGTGGCTGAAGCCGCTGCCGTTCGCCGACGAGGACCGGCTCGTCACGCTCTGGGGCGACTTCACGCCGATCGGCGGCCCGCCGCGCGTCGAGCTTTCGCCCGCCAACTACGTCGATTGGCAACAGCGAGCGCAATCGTTCGAATCGATGGCGCCGATCGAACGCGCTAGCTTCAATTTGACCGGCGACGGCGGCGAGCCCGAGCGGCTCGCCGGCGTGCGCACCACGTCGAGTCTGTTCGCGACGATCGGCCTTGCGCCGCTGCTCGGCCGCACGTTCGTGCCCGACGACGGCACCGGCGAGCCCGTCGCCGTCGTCAGCGAAGGATTTTGGTTACGTCGCCTTGGTGGCGACCCCGCGGCCGTCGGCCGCACGATCACACTAGATGGCTCCCCCCATTTGGTCGTCGGTGTCGTGCCGCGGGATTTTCGTTTCCCGGCTGAGAGCGATGTGTTCGTACCGACGGTGTGGGCGCCCGAGGTGCTCGCGCAGGAGAACTCATACTTTTGGTATCTCGTCGCGAAGCTGAAGCCGGGCGTGACCCTCGACGCCGCTCGCGCAGAGATGCGCGTCGTCTCCGAGGCGCTGCGTGCCGAGAGTCCATCGCGTGGTCTCGCGGTGACAATCGTGCCGCTGCGGGAGAGTCTCGCGCGCGGCGTGGGCTTCGCTACCGACGTCGGTCCCACGATCCTGGCGCTGCTCGGTGCCGTTGGGCTCGTGCTGCTGATCGCCTGTGCGAATGTTGCGAACCTCATCCTCGCTCGCGCCACGGCTCGGCAGAAGGAGCTCGCGATTCGCAAGGCGCTCGGCGCAGCGCGAGGTCGCGTGGTGCGACAGCTGCTGGCCGAAAGCACCTTATTGGCTGCCTCCGGCGTCGTCATCGGGCTCGGAATCGCGGCGGCCTGTTTCGGTTATTTGTCGCGCTTGCTGCCGGGCACGCTGCCTGCGAGTGCGGAGCTGGTTCTCGACTGGCGCGTGCTCGCGCTCACGACCGGTGCCGCGCTCGTGACGGTGCTGCTGTTCGGTGCCGGGCCTGCCTTCGCCGCTGCGCGGCGTGACTTTGGTGCGGCACTTGGCAGGGCGGTAGGCACGCGGGGCAAGGCGGCGCGGCAGCTTCGCACGGCGCTCGTTGTCGCGGAGATTGCGTTGACGGTCGTCCTGCTTGCCGGAGCGGGGTTGCTGTTGCGCAGCTATGCGAACGTGCTCGCCGTCGATCCGGGATTCGACGCCGAGGGATTGCTGGTCGCCGAAACGGTGTTGTCCGAGTCGCGCTATCGGACCCCGGCGGACTACGGGCAGTTCTACCGCCAAGTGCTTGACGCAGTGCGCTCTCTGCCCGGCGTCGAAGCTGCGGGCTACACGAGCTTTGCGCCGCTCGTCAACAAAGGCGGACGATCCGTCATTTTCGTCGACGGTCGGCCACGGCCAGAGCCGGGAGAGATACTGCGCAATATCGCAACCAACCGCAGCGCGAGCGCGGGCTATCTGGAGACGCTCGGGGTTCCGCTGGTCAGCGGCCGTTTCATAGACGAGCGCGACATTCGCGGCTCTGCTCGCAACGTCGTTGTCAACGAAACATTGGTGCGTAGGTACTGGCCCGATGGAAATGCCATTGGCCAGCGAATCAGCATCGGTGGCGGCGAAATGATGACCGTCATCGGCGTCGTCGGCGACGTTAGCCAGTTGGGACTCGACGTCCCCGCGGATGCCGAGGTCTTCGTTCCTCTTGAGCAAATCGAGCAGGCGTTCATGCGGCCGCGGCAGCTCGTCGTGCGCACGGCGGCGATCCGCTGGCATTGGCCCCCACGATCCGCAATGTCGTCTGGGCCGTCGATCCCGACCAACCGGTGTCGAGCGTGCGCACCATGAACGAGGTGCTCGACGCCGAGCTCGCGAACCGCAACACGCAGCTCACGTTGATCGGTGCGTTCGCGGTCATGGCGCTCGTGCTCGCGGCCGTCGGGCTCTACGGCGTGTTGAGCTACACCGTTTCGCAGAGCGACGTCACGAGATTGGCCTGCGCATGGCGCTTGGCGCGAAGCAGACGCGTCGTCGGGTCCGTGCGTCCGCTCGGCCTTGGGCACGGCGTTGCTCGGCATCGGCATGGGTCTCGTCGCGGCCTACGCGCTGACGCGAACGATCGCCTCGTTCCTCTACGAAGTGAGCCCGACGGATCCCGCGACTGCGGCGGCCGTCGCCGGCGTGTTGCTGCTCGTGGCGGCGCTCGCTGCGTTCGTGCCGGCGCGCCGGGCAGCGAGTGTCAATCCCATGGTCGCGTTGCGCGCGGACGGTTAGGCTTAGTCGGACTTGGGGGGCACGATGCAGTCTTGGATTGCCGACTCGCGGTACGCGTGGCGAAAGCTGTTCGGCGGCTCGGGTGCCGGGGGCACGCTCGTCGCGATCTTGAGCATCGGCCTCGGCGTCGGTGTCAGCACCGCGATCTTCGGGGCCGTCGACCAGATCCTCATCAGCGCGCTGCCGTATCCGGAGCCCCAGCGCGTGATCGTGCTCACGGACCGTAACGAGGATGACGAGCCTCTTCCGGTCGCCTACGGAACGTTCCTCGAGGTCGTGCAGCGCAATCGCTCGTTCGACGCGCTCGCCGTCGTGTCACGTTGGCAGCCCTCGCTGACGGGCGACGGCGAGCCGGTGCGGCTCGAAGGTGATCTCGTCAGTCCCGAGTATTTCGCCGCTCTCGGCGTACGGCCCTCACTCGGACGGGATTTCGCGGCCGCGGACGACGTCACGGGAGCGCCGCCCGTCGTGATCGTCAGCGCGAGCTTCGCCGACCGCCGCTTCGGCAGCGCCGAGGCCGTGCTCGACCGCACGATCACGCTTGACGGCGAGAGCTACACCGTCATCGGCGTCATGCCCGAGGGGTTCGAGAACGCTCTGAGCCCGGCAGTCGAAGCTTGGGCGCCGCTGCGTTACCTCACCGGGCAGCCGTTCGAGAGCCGCGAATGGGGGCACAATTTGCGAATGGTCGGCCGCTTGAGCGAAGGGGTGACGCTCGAGCAGGCGCAGCGCGAGATGGTCACGATCGGCGGCTCGCCCGCGGCCGAATTCCCGCGCCCGACCTGGGCTTCGATGCAGCGAGGCCTCGCGCTCGAATCGCTGCACGCGTCGGTCACGAGCGGCGTGCGCCCGGCGCTGCTCGCGATTCTCGGCGCCGTGCTGCTGCTGCTCGCGATCGCGTGCGCCAACGTCACGAACATCCTGCTCGCGCGGGCGCTCGCGCGCCGCGACGAGCTCGCGACGCGAGCGGCGCTCGGCGCGGAGCCGAGCCGCCTCGTGAGGCAGCTCTTCGCCGAGAATGCGCTGCTGACCTGCGTGGGCGGCGTGCTCGGCGTCGGCATCGCCGCGCTCGCGAGCCGAGCGTTGGTCGCGCTAGCGCCGGCCGATCTGCCGCGCGTGGATGCCATCGGGCTCGATGCGCGCGTTCTCAGCTTCGCGCTCGCGGCGACGGCCGCCGTGGCGCTCGTCGCCGGTCTTTGGCCGGCGCTGCGCGCTCGCGCTATTGGCTCGCTCGCCTCGTCGCGAACGGGACGGCGCGCAACCGGTCATGCCTTCGCCACGTTGCGCCGGTCGCTCGTCATCGCCCAGGTCGCACTAGCGACGGTGTTGCTCGCGGGCGCCGGTCTGCTGCTGCGCAGTGTCGAGCAAGTGCTATCGGTTCCGACGGGCTTCGACGCTTCACGCGTCGTGACGATGCAGGTCGTAATACCGAGAGGCGGCGGTATCAATGGGGAGGCGGAGGGACTGGCACTCTTCGAGCGTGTGCTAGAGGCCGTCCGCGCGGTGCCCGGCGTCAACGAGGCCGCGCTGACGAGCCTGCTGCCGCTCAGCGGTAGCAGCTTCGAGATGTATGGCGTATTTACCGAGTCGACCGCAGGTAGCTCTGAAAACGCAGGCGTTGCGTTTCGTTACAGCGTGACGCCCGGTTGGTTCGAGACAATGGGCGTACCGTTGCTGCGTGGGCGGTCGCTCGGGACTGACGACCGGCCGGGCGCGCCGCAGGCGCTTCTGATCAACGAGTCGTTCGCGGCACGTCGCTTCGCCGGCCGCGATCCCATCGGCGAGCGCGTCAAGATCGGCCCGTTCAACCGTCCGGATGGACCGTGGGGAACAATCGTCGGCGTCGTCGGCGACGTGAAGCAAACGTCGCTCGCCGAGTCGACGGATGCGTTCTACGTCGCACTGGGCCAATGGGCCTGGGGCGACCCGGTGCAATCGCTCGTCGTGCAAACGACGGGCGACCCGGCATCGTTCGTCGAGCCGATCAAGCGAGCGATTTGGTCCGTGAATCCTATATTGCCGATCGAGCGTATCACCACGATGTCCGCGCTCGTGGCGGACTCCGAGGCGCAGCGATCGTTCGCGTTGATGATCTTCGCGGCGTTCGGGCTCGCGGCGCTGCTGCTGGCCGGCGTCGGTGTTTACGGCGTAATCGAGGGCAGCGTCACCGAGCGCACGCGCGAGATCGGCGTCCGTTCGGCGCTCGGAGCGACGCCGGCTAGGCTTGCCGCGCTCGTCGTGGGGCAGGGGCTTGGCCTGACGGCCATCGGCATCGTGCTTGGCGTCCTGGCGGCTGCCGGCACGACGCAAGCGATCGCCTCGTTGTTGTTCGGCATCGAGCCGTTCGATGCCGTGACGTACTTAGGCGTCGTGGCGCTGCTGCTCGGCGTCGCGTTCGCCGCGTGCTATGCGCCCGCAGCTCGCGCGGCGCGCGTCGATCCCGCCATCACGCTGCGCGCAGACTGACCGCGATCTTTCCCTCGACCACCGTACCGGTACTCACATGACACTGAACACCGAAATCCTTGCCGACGCGCGGTACGCGCTACGCGGCTTCAAGCGCACGCCAGGCCTCACGATCATCACCGTGCTCACGCTCGCCGTCGGGCTCGGCGCGACGGCGGCGATCTTCAGCGTCGTCAACGCCGTGCTTCTGCGGCCGCTGCCGTACGCCGAGCCGGAGCGGCTCGTGCAAATCGTGGAGCACGTGCCGGCGGCGGAGGGCTTCGGCGGTGTGGCTCAGCGCAGGGCGGCGATGGGCAACAACGACTTCGATTGGTGGCGCCAGAACTCGAAGACCTTGGCGCACATCGCCATGATGCAGCGCGAAGGGCTCACGTTCGCGACCGTCGACGGTAGCGTTCAACTGTACGGCCAGCGTGTTTCGCCGGCGTTGTTTGCGATGCGCGGCGTGCCGCCGCTCATGGGGCGCGGCTTGTTGCCCGACGACGAACGTCCCGACACGGATGTCGTCGTGCTCAGCGAAGCGATGTGGCGCGAGTATTTCAACTCCGCTCCCGATATCGTCGGGAGCAGGATCGAGCTCGATGGCCGCGCCCGCACTGTCGTCGGCGTCATGCCGCCGGCATTCGGCGAGGACGCGTTCTGGACGCCACTGATCATCGTGCCGACCACCGGTCCGGGAGGTTTCTTCGGACCCGCGCAGGCGCAGCTTGCCAGCGGCGTGTCGCTCGAAACGGCGAGCGCGGAGATCAACGCCCTCGGGCTGCAGTTGCGCGGTATCGAAGCGGAGCCCGGTGCCGAGCCGCGCTTCGAGGTCGTGAGCTCGCTCGACGAGATGACGGCTGCGGTCGCGCCGGCGCTGCGCGTGCTCGTCGTCGCCGTTGGCATCGTGCTTGCGATCGTCTGCACGAACGTCGCGAACCTGTTGCTGGTGCGCGGCGCACGGCGCCAGCAGGAGATCGCGATTCGGCGCTCCCTCGGAGCGAGCCGCGGCCGCATCGTGCGGCAGGTGCTCACGGAATGCATCATGCTCGCGGGGTTCGCCGGCGTCGTCGCGATCGGCTTCGCGTTCGCCGGCGTCGGTCTCCTGAAGGCCACGGCGACGGCATACGTCAATCCCCGCTTCCCGTTTGCAGGCGCCGTGTTGCCGCGCCTCGACGAGATAGCCGTCGACCCCGCGGTGCTCGCGTTCGTCGTCGCCCTCTCGCTAGTGACGGCCGTGGTGTTCGGTCTGCTGCCGGCGCTGCGTTTGTCGAGATACGGTGAGGTAGGGCATACGTCTGCATCGCAACTTTCGGCGGTCGCGCCCACTTCGCGGCTCGGTCCCGTGCTCGCCACGGTGCAGTTGACGTTCGCAATGGCGCTTCTCATCGGCGCCGGCTTGCTCGTGAACAGCTTCATGAAGCTCACGGGCATCGAGACCGGTTTCGACCCGCAAGGCGTCTTGAGCTTCTCGCTCGTCGTTCCGGGCGATTCGACTGCCGAGCGCAAGCTCGAGGTTGCCGAGACGCTCGTCGCTCGGCTCGAGCGGGATCCGCGTGTGACGAGCGCCGGCTTCGCGGACATCCCGCCGCTGACGCCGGGCATCATCTTGTTCATGGGGGCGTTCGTTCCACCCGGTATGACGCAAGCCGACATCAACGAGGAGATGCGGACGCAGACGGCCAACGAGCGAACGCAGACGCGGATCGTGAGCCCCGGCTATATGCGCGCCTTGGGCGCGCGCCTCGTCGCCGGCAGTTGGCTCGACGACCGCGCGGGCACGGGGCCTGCCGTGCTCGTGAGCCGCCCGTTCGCGGAGCACTATTTTCCCGACGGCAATGCCGCGGGCGCCACGATGACGTCGGGTCCCAACGTCGTCACGATCGCCGGCGTCTTGGACGACCTCCACCTCGGCGGCCTCGAGAATCGACCGGAGCGCGCCGTGTTCATCGACGCGCGGCAGAGGCTCGAGTCGCAGCGTGCCATGAACGTACCTCCGTCGCCGAACGCCGACCGCGGCTTCCTCACGATCGGCGGCAGCAGCATCACGTTCGCAGCGCGCACGACGGGCGACCCGCTCGATATCCTGACGGATCTCCGCGGCATCGCGCGCGACATCGATCCGCGGCTCGCGGTCGATGCCGCGGCGCCGATGGAACGGGTCGTCTCGAGCCTCACGACGCGGCCGCGTTTCTATGCGGTGCTCTTGAGCACGTTCGGTGCGATTGCAGGGTTCGTCGCCGTAATCGGCATCTACGGCGTCCTGTCGTACATCGTCGGTCAGCGCACGCGCGAGATCGGCGTGCGCATGGCGTTCGGGGCGCAGCGCACGGCCGTGCTCAAGCTCGTGTTGAAGCAGGGCGCGATGATCGTCGCCATCGGCGTTGCGCTCGGCATCGCCGGCGCCGCAGCGCTCACGCGCTATCTGGAAGGGATGCTCTATGGCCTCGATCCGCTCGACCTCGCGACTTTCGCCGCCGTCGCCGCGGCGTTCGCTGCCGTAGCTTTGCTCGCAGCGTATCTACCGGCGCGGCGAGCCACCGCTGTAAATCCGATCGTGGCGTTACGCCACGAATGAGCCTCCGAGCGGGGAGACGGACATGCTCAACGATCTCCGCCTCGCATTTCGCGCCCTTAGCAAGAGCGCCGGGTTCGCGAGCATCGCGATCGTCACGCTCGCGCTCGGCATCGGCGCGAGCACGGCGATCTTCAGCGTCGTCAGCGGCGTGCTGCTGAAGCCGCTGCCGTACCCGAACACCGATCGCATGATGCAAGTCGAGAGCGTGTTCCCGAGCGGGTTCATCGGGCGCGTGTCTTACCCGGACTTCGGCGATCTGCGCGAGCAGAACGAAAGCTTTGCCGAGCTCGCGGCGTACGCGGCCTGGACGACGTCCGCGACGGCGGGAGGCGAGGGGTTTCGCGTCGATTGGGCCCAGACCAACGCGGAGCTCTTTTCCGTCGTCGGCACGTCGCCCGCGCTCGGCCGAGTGTTCACGGCGGAAGAGGAGCGGGCCGGTGAGCGTTTGGCCGTCATCAGCCACGGCTTCTGGGAGAGCCGGCTCGCGGGCAGCCGCGACCTTAGCGATCTAACGCTGCGTGTCGGTGATTCCGTGTATTCGATCATCGGTGTGCTGCCGCGCGGCCAGGAGTTTCCGGCAGGGACCGAGGCCTGGGTGCCGCGGCCGCAGGCCGCCGAGGGCCGCTCGGCGCAGAACTGGAGCGTCGTCGGCCGACTCCGTGACGGCGTGTCGAACGAAAAGGCGAGTCTGGAGCTGAGCGCGATCGCTCGTCGCCTCAAGGAGCAACACGGCGACGACATGGCGATGGTCGACGCTGCCGTGAGCCCCGTGCTCGACGGCATCGTTGCCGGTGTTCGCCCCGCACTGTTGGTCGCGCTGGGCGCCGCCGGCGTGCTGTTGCTCGTCGCCTGCGTGAACGTCGCGAACCTGTTGCTCGCGCGGGGCTTGGCTCGCGATCGCGAGTCCGTCGTGCGCCTTGCTCTCGGCGCGAGCCCCGCGCGACTAGCGCGAGGCTTCCTCGCCGAATCGTTGCTGCTCTCGCTGGCCGGAGCGAGCCTCGGCATTCTGATCGCGCTCGCGGCCGTGCCGGCGCTGCTGGCCATCGCTCCTGCGCTGTTGCCGCGCATGGAGAACGTCGGCGTGGACTGGCAGGTGCTCGCGTTCGCGCTTGCCGTCGCCGTGCTCGTTGCGACGTTGATCAGTCTCGTCCCTGCGGCGCGTGCGGCATCGCGCGACATGCGCGACGCGCTGTCCAATAGTCAGCGCATCCAAGGCGCGAGCATGGCCGGCGGCCGGCTGCGCGGCGCGCTCGTCGTCGCGCAGATCGCGCTGACGATCGTGCTGCTCGTCGCCGCCGGGCTGCTCGGGCGCAGCTTCGTGAAGCTGCTCGACGTCGACCCGGGTTTTCGCAGGGACGGAGCGCTCGTCGCGACGATGTGGTTGCCCGAGACGCGACTCGTCGAGGTTTCCGGCGAAGCCGCCGAGATCCGCAACGTCGAGCTCGTCGAGCGGTTCATCGAACGCGCGCGGGCTCTGCCCGGCGTCGAGCGAGTGGGTGGGATCAATCACCTGCCGCTCGAGGGCGGTGGTCCGTCGGGCACATTCGTCGTCCTCGATCGGCCCGAGGAGATCGTCACGTTCGACGATTTCCGCCGCCTGGTGACCGTGCGGCCTCGTACCGGAAACGCCGAGTTTCGCGTCGCGAGCGCCGAGTACTTCGCCGCGATGGGCATTCCGCTGATCCGCGGCCGGCTGTTCGACGATCGTGATGTGCGTGGCGCGCCGCACGTGGCCCTCATCAGTGCCGCGCTCGCCGCGACGCGTTGGCCCGGCGAGGACTCACTCGGCAAGCTGATCCAGTTCGGCAATATGGACGGCGACCTCACACCGTTCACGATCGTCGGCATCGTCGGCGACGTGCAGGACTACGGCATCGGCACGCGAGCGGTGCCGACGTTCTACGCCGATTATCGACAGCGGCCGGTGACTGCGGCCGAGATCAAGATCGTCGTCCAGGGCTCGCTCGACGTCGCGTCGACGACCGCCGCCGCGCGCCGCATCGCCGCCGAGCTGAACCCGGATGTCCCCGTCGCCTTCAGGACGCTGCGCGCAGTCGTCTCGACCTCACTCGCCGATCGGCGTTTCGTGCTGCTCTTGCTCGGAATTTTCGGCGTCGTCGCGCTCGCGCTCGCGACGACGGGCGTTTATGGCGTCGCGGCCTACATGGCGGTGCGGCGAACGTCGGAGATCGGCGTGCGCTTGGCGCTCGGCGCGCAGCGGCGCGACATCGAGCGCCTGCTCGTGAAGCAGGGCGCCGCCGTCGCGTGCATCGGTGTCGCGCTCGGGCTCGCTGCCGCGCTCGCGTTGACGCGCGTGCTGGCCGGCTTTCTGTACGGCGTTGGCGCGGCGGATCCCGCGACGTTCACGGTAGCCGGAGCGGCGCTCCTCGCAACGGCTATCGCGGCGAGCTGGATCCCGGCCTATCGTGCCTCGAAAGCCGACGCGGTGATCGCGTTGCGGCACGAGTGACGGAGCGAGCGCGCAGAGCCATACATTCTCAGCCTCCCCAGCCGGGCAACGCCGCGGCCTGTTTCACCCAGCTCGCCATCTGCGCGTCGTCTGGTTCGTCGCCTTCGTGGATGTCGCAATAGCGCACGTCCTCGTGCTTGCTCACGCCCGGCGGCAGCGGCCGCAGCGACGCGCCGCGGAAGAACGTCACCTTGACGTAACGCGTGAAGACGTGGAACGACAGGAACCAACCTTGGCCCTCGACGCCGTAAAACGGCGAATTCCACTTCACGGCCTTACGTACATTCGGCACGTTGCGCACGACGAGCGCGTCGAGGCGCTTGCCGATCTCGCGCTTCCAGCCCGGCATCGCTGCGATGTACGCCTTCACCGGCGCGTCGCCGTCGGCCTTCGCGATTTGCGGGTTGCCGCCCGAGAGGAGGGCGACGCCTCCCTTCGGTGGGGATTTGGGTTTCGTACCCGACCGTCGCTTGCTTGCACGCGACGTGCCTTTCCGCTTCGTTTTGCGTGGCACGCGCGGAGGCCTACGGTTTCTTCGCCGACGCGGCATTCTGAGCCACCGCCGCGATCACGAGGGCCTTGAACGCGGCCGCGTCGACATTCTCGCCTTCGTGGATGTCGATCGCCCGCCGCGTATTGCCCTGCAAGCTCGAGTTGAAGAGACGCGACGGGTCCGGGACGCTGGCGCCTCGCGCGAACGTGAGCTTCACGACGCTCTTGTATGCCTCGCCGGTGCAGACGATCCCGTTGTGCGACCAGACCGGAACCGTCCACTTCCATTCCTCGGTGATGCCGGGGTCGGCTTCGAGTATCAGCGCGCGCATGCGCCCCAGGGTTTCGCCACGCCAACCGGCGAGCTCGTGGATCCGCTCGTCGATGAGCTCAGAGGCGGGCTTATCGGGCGTGGTTGCCTTCGGCGAGGGCTTAGCCTTCGAGCGGGGTTTCGGCGCCTTCGACCCGGCTTTTTTCTTGACTCGCTTCATGTGCGTTGCTCAGACAAGACTTTTAGCGAGTGCTCCACTGCATTCCAAGGCCTCTGCGCATGGCGCGGGGTGTGCAAAGTCTACTGCGGCTCGCGGCTTGGTGTCGCCACGGTTTGCGGTACTATCCTCAGCCTTATTAAGGAGTATCTCGATGAGCGCGCCTCCCGTCCTGACCGAGCTCAAGCTGTCCGAGGAAATGAAACAGGCCGTCAACACGGCGTTCGAGCGCATGAAGCCCATCGTGATCTCGTACGTCGATGAGAGCGGCGCCCCGAAGCTGTCGTTTCGCGGCAGCACGCAAGCCTATAGCGACACGGCGCTCGCGATCTGGGTGCGCATGCCCGACGGCCCCATTCTCGATGGCGTCAAAAACAATCCCGCCGTGGCGCTGATCTACGGCGACTTTCGCACGGACGGTCGCGATTTCATGATTTTTCGAGGCAAGGCCCGGCTGGACAAGACCGAAGCCGCGCGCACGCGCGTCTACGAAAGCGCTCATCCGTTCGAGCGCGGCCAGGACAAGGAGCGGAAAGGCAACGCGCTGATCATCGAGCTCGATAGTGTCGAGGGCTTCTTTGGCGGCGCGCTGCTGAAGATGAAGCGCTGACGGGCCTGCCGCCGGGAACCCCTTCCACGGCACGCAATTTGCACCTCTTGATACGTCAGCAGACGTTTCGAGGGGTGCCGTCTGGTCGCCAATCCTGTCCAAGAGCCGTTCGTCGCGCGCCGACGGCGCGCGCCCAAGCTCGGCCTCGTCCTCGGAAGCGGTGCGGCGCGCGGCTGGGCGCATGTAGGCGTCGTACGGGCGTTGATGCGCGCCGGAGTTCGACCCGATCTCGTTTGCGGCACTTCGGTCGGCGCCCTCGTGGGCGCCGCCTATGCGACCGGCCAGTTCGAGCGCTTCTGCTCGGGCGCGGCAGGCATGCGCCGCGGCGACGTGCTGTCGTTCACGGACCTGGGCTTCGGCGGCGGGCTGCTCAAAGGCCAGCGCTTCATGTCGTTCGTCGGCCGAGGCTTCGAGGATCGCCCGATCGAAGAGCTCGAGGTTCCGTTCGCGGCCGTCGCGACGTCGCTCGAGAGCGGCGCCGAGGTCTGGCTGCGCAAAGGCTCGACGCTGAATGCAGTCCGTGCATCGCTCGCGATGCCGGGGCTTTTCACGCCGGTATCGACCGACGACGGCGTTCTCGTCGACGGCGCGCTCGTGAATCCCGTGCCGGTGTCGCTTGCGCGCGCGATGGGCGCGGAGATCGTGATCGCCGTCGACCTGAGCTACGGCATCATCGGCCGGAATATCGTCAGGAATGCCGATGCTACGGACGCCGACGAGACGGGCTGGTTGCGTCGGAGTATCGGCCGGCTCTGGCCAGGCACCGAGGAACCGCCTTCGCCGGGGCTGCTCGGTGTCGTCGCGTCGAGTATCGACATCATGCAGGTGCGCATTACGCGCAGCCGCATGGCCGGCGAGCCGCCCGACGTCATCGTCGCGCCCCGCCTCGCGCACGTCGGGCTGCTCGACTTCGACCGCGCCGACGAAGCGATCCAAGAAGGCGAGCGCGCGATGGAAGCTGCGCTCGCGGGCTTGGACGTCTATGGCATCGAAATGGCAGCGAGCTGAGGCAGCGGGTCCGCACGGATTTCAGGACTGCGCCCCTTCGGAAGGCGCTTGACGTTTATAACTAAATCAACAATTTGAGATGCTTTCCTGTGGCGCCGGTTTTCCTGCGCGGGGACCCAGCGTCTAGCGCCAAGAGTCGATCGCTTGGCGCTGCATCGAGTCGGGGCCCATCTGCATGACCTCGATCGGCACGCCGTCGACGTCCGTGATGCGTGCGACGCGCGCCCTCGACACGCCGACGGTAGGGTCGGCGACAGCGACGCCTCGCTCGCGCAGATTGACCACGCTCGCGGCGAGATCGTCGGTCTCGATGCCGACGTGCAGAATGCCCGCAGGTTGATCGCCGGCTACGGGCAGCAGCTCGATGAACGTGTCGCGCGAGACTTGCAGGTACGTGATCCGCACCGTGCCGTCCGGGTTGCGGATCGTGAACGCTTCCTTGGCGCCGAGGGTGTCGCGATAGAACGCGAGCGCGGCGTCATAATCCCTGGTGCCGATGCCGACGTGGTTGAGGCCGCGCCGCGCGCGGTCCTGTGCGACGACCGTTTGCACGAGCGCCGCTCCCACGACCAGTCCGCCGAGAAACCACGCCGAAGCTCTCATCGCGATCTCCTCGTTGACGCGTTGACCCCACCGCGAACAGGCCCCTAGTATGGAGCGCGATTCGAGGGGGTGGAACTGATGGACCCTACCGACCCACCGCGGGCCGCGCGGCGATCGGCCGGCGAATGGCTGTTTCAATTCACGACGATCACGATTGGCGTGCTGATCGCGCTGTCATTCGACGGGCTCCTCAGGTGGAACGCCGACCGCACACTCGTCGACGAGGCGCGTGCGACGATTGCGCTCGAGATTGCCGACAACCGCACCGAGCTCGATGAGCATCTCGCGTCGTTCGACGAACGCGTCGCCAAGCTCGACAACGTTTTGAAGTTGCTCAGCGAGCTCGACACAGGTGTCGAGCCGACGGTTCGCGAGATATCCCTCGAGGTGCACTTCCCGTCGTTGAATAATGCGGGTTGGCAAACCGCCGAGCGAACAGGCGCCATCGGGCTGATGCAGTATCCCGAAGTCCAACAGCTCGCGGAGCTCTACACGCTGCAATCGCTTTTCACCGACACGTTGCAGCCGGCGTTCATGGCGGCGAACCACGCCAGCGCCGTTTTGAGCGCTACGGCGGATCCGTACTTGATGCCACCTGCGGCGCGTGACGCGATGCGCGCACGCGTGCTCGAGCTGCGGGCGTATTTGGAGCTGGGCCGGCAACTCGGCGAGCAGCTTTCGGACGGCTACAAGAGCTACCAAGCGGAACCGGCGCGCGCCAAGTAGCCGACGGCGGTGTATTCGTGCGCGCGGCACGTTAGCCGCGTTGACCCTCCGCGGCACGCGCCCCTAGTATGGATCGCGATTCTCCGGGGGATATGACCCGATGCATTCATGGTTCACGCGCGCAGCGCCGATCCTTTGTTCCGTGCTTGGCACCACGGTTGTGCACGCGCAGACCGGTAGCGGCGAGTGGCCGACTTACGGCGGCGATCTCGGCCACACTCGTTACGCGCCGCTCGATCAGATCGATGCGAGTAACTTCGGCTCGCTAGAGGTCGCCTGGCGGTACAGCGTCGCGAACTTGGGACCGACGCCGGAGACGCGTTTCCAGAGCACGCCGCTCGTCGTCGACGGCGTGCTGTACACGACGGGCGGGACGCGCCGCGCAGTCACGGCGCTCGACGCCGCCACGGGCGAGCAGCTGTGGGTCTATAGCTTGAACGAAGGCGCGCGCGGCGAGGAAGCGCCGCGACAGCTTTCGGGCCGCGGCCTCGCGTTTTGGCAACGCGGCGACGACAAGCGCGTCGTCTACGTGACGCCGGGCTATCAGCTCGTTGCGCTGAACGCTATAACGGGCCGTCCCATCGAGAGCTTCGGCGAAGGCGGCATCGTCGATCTCAAGGCGTCGCTCGATCAGGGCGACGATTGGGACCGGACGCAGATCGGGACCAACTCGCCGCCGACGATCGCTAGCAATGTGATCATGGTGCCGGCGGCGCACACGCCGCTCGCGCCGCCCGATCAGGCGGACAACGTCATTGGTTACATCCGCGGCTTCGACGTCGTCACGGGCCGCCTGCTCTGGACCTTTCACACGGTGCCGCGGCGCGGCGAGACCGGCTACGAGACGTGGTTGAACGGCTCGGCCGAAAGCGGCGCCGGCAACGCCGGGGTCTGGGCGACGATCTCGGCCGACGAGGAGCTCGGGCTCGCCTATCTGCCCGTCGAATCGCCGTACGGCGACATGTACGGCGGCCTGCGGCCTGGCGCAAACCTCTATGGCGAGAGTGTTGTCGCGATCGACATTCGCACGGGCCGATACCGCTGGCACTTTCAGACGTCGCACCACCCGCTCTGGGACTACGACCTTCCGACGGCACCGATCCTCGTCGATGCCGTCAAGGACGGCCGCACGATCAAGGCGCTCGCGCAGCCGACGAAGCAGGGGCTTCTGTTCGTGCTGAATCGCGAGACCGGCGAGCCCGTGTGGCCGATCCCCGAAGTGCCCGTGCCGCAAGGCGACGTGCCCGGCGAGTGGTACTCGCCAACGCAGCCGATCCCGCCGATTCTTTACGGCCATCAAGGCGTCGCCGTCGGCGATCTCATCGACTTCACGCCGGCGCTGCGTGAGGAGGCCGAGCGCATCGTCGCCGAGCACCGGATCGGGCCGATCTACACGCCGGCCGTCGCGTATAACCCGAACGGCCCAATCAGCACGCTGATGGTCATGGGCGGCAGCAACTGGCCCGGCGGCTCGTTCGACCCCGACACGAAGATGATCTACGTGACGGCGAGCGTCGGCGTGAACAGCATGACGATCTGCCGCTACGCGGAAGGCTCCGTGATGCCGCACGGCATCTGCCTCGGACCCGATGCGGGCGCGTTCGGCGGCCTGCGCAACATCAGCGTGCAAGGTCTACCGCTGTTGAAGCCGCCGTACGGCACGATCGCCGCGATCGATCTCACGAGAGGCGAAGTCGCGTGGGAGATCCCGAACGGCGAGACGCCAGACAACATCAAGAATCATCCCGCGCTCGCGGGCGTCGCGCTCGGCCGCACGGGCCGAGCAGGGCAACCGCCGGGAGCGCTCGCGACGAAGACGCTGCTGATCGTCGCCGAGCCCGGCTACGGGCCGACGCCGGACGGCCAGCGCGGCTCGATGCTGCGCGCGTACGACAAGCGCACCGGGCGCGAGCTCGCGGCGCTGCAGTTGCCGGCGCCGCAAAGCGGCTCGCCCATGACGTACATGCTCGGCGGCAGGCAACACCTCATGATCGCCGTCAGCGGCAACGATTATCCCGGCGAGCTCATCGCCTACGCGCTGCCGCTAGCGCAGTCCGCCGCCGCGGCTCAATAACACCCCCGGTCCTTTAATCGGTGGGACGTTGGTCTCACAGCCATGCGCGCGCGCGCAGCTGAGAATCGGCACGCGCTGCCTTCGTATCGCGGATTCGCATGCTGACGGCGCGGTAGTAATCCACCGGAATCTAATGAGGCACTCATCGATGGCAACAAAGAAGGCCGCCAAGGCAGAGAAGATCGGCAAGGCAGAGCACAAGAGCTCTCGAGACACGATTCAACGGGCGATCCTTCCCATTCCTGACGTGCAGCACGTGGGCCTGACCACGTATGACGCGAAGGATCCGGACACGAAGTTTCCGCCGATCGAGCGGCTGCTGCCGCCGACCGGAGCGCCGAACGTCCTCGTGATCCTCATCGACGACTGCGGCTTCGGCGCGACCAGCGCGTTCGGTGGGCCGGTTCCGACGCCTGCCGCCGACAAGCTCGCGAAAGGCGGCCTGAAGCTCACGCGTTTTCACACGACGGCACTGTGCTCGCCCACGCGCCAGGCGCTGCTCACGGGGCGCAATCATCATTCGGTGAATATGGGCGGCATCTGCGAGATCGCGTCGTCGGCGCCCGGCTACACGTCGGTGCTGCCGAAGAGCAAGGCGCCGCTGGCGATGACGCTGAAGCTCAACGGCTACTCGACGGCACAGTTCGGCAAATGCCATGAAGTGCCGGTCTGGGAAACGAGCCCGATGGGGCCGTTCGACCAGTGGCCCACCGGTGGCGGTGGTTTCGAGTACTTCTACGGCTTCATCGGCGGCGAAACGAATCAATGGTATCCCGCGATCTACGAAGGCACCGTGCCGATGGAACAGCCCAAGACCCCCGACGAGGGCTATCACTTCACCGAAGACATGACCGACAAGGCGATCGGGTGGGTGAGTCAGCAGAAGGCGCTGATGGGCGACAAGCCGTTCTTCATCTATTTCGCTCCCGGCGCCACGCATGCGCCGCATCACGTGCCGAAGGAGTGGATCGACAAGTTCGAGGGCAAGTTCGACAAAGGCTGGGACAAGGTCCGCGAGGAAACCTTCGCTCGCCAGAAGAAACTCGGCGTGATCCCGGCTGACGCGGTGCTGACCAAGCGGCCCGACGAAATTCCGGCATACAACGACATGCCGGCGGACATGAAGCCGATTCTCGCGCGCGAGATGGAGGTCTATGCCGCGTTCCTCGCGCATACCGATCACCATGTCGGCCGGTTGGTCGACAAGCTCGAGGAGCTCGAGATCCTCGACAACACGCTCATCTATTACATCTTCGGCGACAACGGCGCGTCTGCCGAAGGCACGCCGAACGGTTGCTTCAATGAAGTCGCCGTGTTGAACGGCATGGGCACGCTCGAGACACCCGAATTCCTGAAGAGCAAGATCGACGATTTCGGCGGCCCGGACGCCTACAACCACTACGCGGTGGGTTGGGCGCACGCGATGAACACGCCGTATCAGTGGACCAAGCAGGTCGCCTCGCACTTCGGCGGCACGCGCAACGGCACGATCGTTCACTGGCCCGAAGGCATCAAGGGCAAAGACGAGATCCGTTCGCAGTTCTGCCACGTGATCGACATCGCGCCCACCGTCCTCGAGGCCGCGCGGATCCCTGCGCCGACGATCGTGAACAGCGTGCAGCAGGCACCCTTCGAGGGCGCAAGCACGCTGTACGCGTTCAACGGCGCCAAGGCCGCGGAGCGGCGCGAGACGCAGTACTTCGAGATGTTCTGCAACCGCGGCATCTATCACAAGGGCTGGACCGCGGTCACGCGGCACGGTGTCCCGTGGATCGGTTCCTACAAGCGCGCCTTCGACGACGACGTGTGGGAGCTTTACGACACCAACACCGATTGGACGCAAGCGAAGGACCTCGCGAAGAAGAATCCGCAGAAGCTCGCCGAGCTCCAGCGGCTGTTCCTCATCGAGGCGGCGAAGTACAACGTCATCCCGCTCGACGACCGCACGTTCGAGCGCTTCAACGCGGATATCGCGGGCCGGCCGCAGCTCATCAAGGGCAACTCGCAGATCTTGTTCGGCGGTATGTCCCGGCTGAGTGAAGGCTCACTCGTAACGACGCACAACAAGTCGTACTCGCTGACGGCGGAGATCGAGGTGCCGAAGTCCGGGGCCAACGGCGTCATCGTCGCCTTAGGAGGCGGTGTCGGCGGCTGGAGCCTCTATGCCCACGAAGGCAAGCTCAAGCACTGCTACAACTTCTTTGGCATCGAGTATTACTACGCGCAGGGCAAGAAGCCCATTCCTCCCGGCAAGCACCAAGTGCGCATGGAGTTCGAGTACGACGGCGGCGGCCTCGCGAAGGGCGGCAAGGTCTCACTCTACGTCGACGGCAAGAAGGACGGCGACGGCCGCGTCGACCGGACGGTGCCCATGTTGTTCTCTGCCGACGAAACCTGCGACGTCGGCAAGGAAACCGGCTCGACGGTCTCGCCGGAGTACGGCATGGAAGGCAACGCGTTCAGCGGCAAGGTCAATTGGGTCCAAATCGACTTGGAGAAAGACGATCAAGACCACTTGATCTCACCGGAGGAGCGTTTCCGTGTCGCGATGGCGCGGCAGTAACCGTTAGCGCAATCACGGGCGCGGTCACCCTCGCGCGACAGCAGCGCCGCGGCTGCTGCGTTGGGGAGGTAAGCGCAGACCGAACATGGCGAGCAATTGGGCGACTATTGTCTCCGCTCGCGTCGCGTCGTACCGGCGCGAGTGGCTGTCACGGGACATCATCGCCGGCCTATCGGTCGCGGCGGTGGCGTTGCCGATCGGAGGACATCCTATGAAACGCACTCCGATCGAAAGGGCCTGCGGCGCGCGACGGCCCCATCGCTATCTTGCCGGCGGTTTGCTTGCCATAGCGCTCGCGATCAGCGCAGCCGCGCACGGCCAGAGCAACGACGTCGCCTATTTCAAGAATGGCGATCGGCTCACGGGCGAGATCAAAGGGCTGGACAGGGGTCGTGTCTCGTTCGACACGCCCACGACCGGCGTGATCAACCTCGAATGGGACGACATCGATCAGCTGCTCTCCACGACGACGTTCGAGGTGACCCTCGAAAGCGGCGAGCGAATCTATGGAACGCTTGCCGAAACAACGGGCGACGGTCAGCTACGCGTGCAAACTCCGACAGGGATAATGGATCTGCCGACGCTGACCATCGTGCGAATGACGCCGATCGAGTCGAACCTCATCGATCGCATCGAGATGCGCGTCGATCTCGGTCACACCCTCGCGAAAGCCAGCGACCTCGAGCAAGGCGAGCTTCGGCTACGACTTTCGCTACCGCGGGGAGACGCGCCTGATCAACTTCGAGGTCGATGCGTCAACGTCGAGCAGCGAAAGCGATCCCAGCAGCACGCGCGTGTTCACGAACTTCAATTACCAGCGTTACCTCGAGAAGTCGGAGTGGAACCCGCTCGGTATCGGCCAGCTGGAGCGAAACGATGAGCTCGGTATCGACCGGCGCATGACCTTCGGCGGCGGCATGGCGCGTTATCTGCGCGACACGAACCAAAGCCGCATCGCCTTTGCCGGCGGATTGGTTCGCAGCTTGGAGGACGACGCGGGGTCCAGCGAAACCATTGAGGATACCGAGGCGTTGCTCGCGATGACGCTCGAATGGTTTCAATACGACGAGCCCGAGCTCGACGTATCGATGGCCGTCACGGCCTACCGCAGGCTCTCGGGGTCCCAGGAGCCGCGCGGCAACCTCGACGTGAACCTTCGCTGGGAGATCTTCAAGGACTTTTTCTGGGGCGTCAGCGTGTATTACACGTACGATCGCCAAGCAGAGAACGAAGAGGAAGCGTCCGACTACGGTTCATTCACATCGCTCGGGTGGAAGTTCTGATACCGGGAGGCCCAAGGGGCCTCATCGGACGATGGTCCACTAGGACCGTGTTCGCAAACGGCGAACAGTTCGGCGGAGAGTTCTGGAAAAACCAAAGGAACGATTCGTGGCAAAGAGACCGAACATTCTCGTGCTCTGGGGTGACGACATCGGCTACTGGAACGTCAGTGCCTACAACCAGGGCATGATGGGATACAAGACGCCGAACATCGACAGCATCGCGAAGGACGGCGCGCTCTTCACGGATTGGTATGGCCAGCAGAGCTGCACGGCCGGCCGCGCGTGCTTCATCACGGGCCAATCCGGTTTCCGAACCGGCCTGCTCAAGGTCGGCTTACCGGGCGCGAAGGAAGGGTTGCAGGCGCGCGACGTCACGATCGCGGAGCTGCTTAAAGAGCAGGGTTACATGACGGCGCAGTTCGGCAAGAACCACCTGGGCGATGCCGACGAGACGCTGCCGACGGCGCACGGCTTCGACGAGTTCTTCGGCTCGCTCTATCACCTGAACGCCGAAGAAGAGTTCGAGAACGAGGACTATTTCAAAGACCCCGCGCTGATCAAGAAATTTCAGACGCGCGGCGTGCTCCACTGCTGGGCGAATCCAGATGGCACGCAGAAGATCGAAGGCACGGGGCCGCTCGGCAAGAAGCGCATGGAGACGATCGACGACGAGGTTACCGAGGCCGCGCTCGGCTACCTCGAAAAGGCGAAGAAGGCCGACAAGCCGTTCTTCATGTGGTGGAACTCCACGCGCATGCACATCTTCACGCATCTGAAGAAAGAGAGTCAGGGTAAGACGGGGCTCGGCACATATCCTGACGGAATGGTCGAGCACGACGCGCATGTCGGGCAAATCCTCGACAAGCTCAAGGAGCTCGGGCTCGACGACAACACCATCGTCATGTACTCGACGGATAACGGCGCTGAAACGTTTACCTGGCCCGACGGCGGCACGACACCGTTCCGCGGCGAGAAGAACGAGAACTGGGAAGGCGGTTATCGCGTACCCTGCGCGATCCGCTGGCCCGGCGTCATCGAGCCCGGCACGATCAACAACGATCTCTTTTCGCACGAGGACATGCTGCCGACGCTGTTGGCCGCCGCGGGCGTGCCGGACGTCAAGGAACGGTTGCTCAAGGGCATGAAGGTCGGAAAGAAAACCTTCAAGGTGCATCTCGACGGCTACAACATCACCGATAGGCTCTCCGGTAAAGGCGAGAATCCTCGCAAGGAGTTCTTCTATTGGAACGATGACGGCTCCCTGGTCGCATTGCGTTACGACAACTGGAAGATCGTCTTCCAGGAGCAGCGCAGCGAAGGCATCGCGGTCTGGCAAGACCCGTTCGTGCCGCTGCGCTTCCCCAAGCTCTTCAACTTGCGCTCGGATCCGTTCGAGCGCGCCGATATGGTCGGTATCGGTTACTCCAAGTGGAGGCTCGACCGTGCGTTCTTGCTCGTTCCGGCACAGCAATACATCGGCGCAATACATAAGCACGTTCAAGGAGTTTCCGCCCAGTCAGAAAGTCGGCAGCTTCTCGCTCGACCAAGTCCTGGAGAAGCTCACCGCGGCGAGCACCAGCGGGGTTTGAGATGCGACCGAACGCACGCGCTGACCGGGAGCCGGAGTCCGACTCCCGGTCGTTGCTCGCGGAGGTCCAGGAGTTCTACGAGCGGTATCCGTATCCGCGGCCCGTCGACAATCTCGACGACTATCGAGCGCGTTGGCAGGGCCTGAGCAGGCGTCGCGCAGACTTCCATCTGTTCTGGCCGGCCTCCTTCTATAAGGAGGACCACAGGATTCTCGTCGCCGGTTGCGGAACCTCGCAGGCGGCCAAGCACGCGCTGCGCTGGCCGAAAGCTTCGGTCACGGGTATCGACGTCAGCGCGACGAGCGTGAGCTGCACCGAAGACCTGAAGCGCAAGCACGACCTGGCCAATCTCGACGTGCGGCAATTGCCGATCGAGCGCGTCGGCGAGCTACGGAAGACGTTCGACCAGATCGTGTGCACGGGTGTCTTGCACCATCTCGTCGATCCCGACGCCGCATTGCGCGCACTGCGTGACGTGCTCGCACGCGACGGCGCGATGCAGCTCATGGTGTACGCGCCCTATGGCAGGGCCGGCGTCTACATGCTCCAGGAGTTCTGCCGGCTCATCGACGTGCCCGCCTCGGACGACGGCATACGCTCGCTCGTCGCTGCGCTCGAGGAATTGCCCGCGCTGCATCCGCTCGCTCGATTGCTGCGCGACGCTCCGGACTTTCGGCGCGAAGGTGCGCTAGCCGACGCGCTGCTGCATCCGCAAGATCGCGCCTATTCGGTGCCGCAGCTGTTCGAATTGCTCGAGGGTGCGGGCCTAAGCTTCGGCCGCTGGGTCAGGCAGGCGCCCTACGGCGCGACCTGCGGCCTGATGGCGCGCTTGCCTCAAGCCGCGCAAATAGCTGGATTGGGGCCGCAGGATCAAGCCGCCGCGGCGGAGCTTTTCCGCGGCACCATGACTACCCACAGCGTCGTCGCGTATCGCAACGACGGCCCGACGCAAACGATCGCGTTTTCCGGCGACGCATGGCTCGACTACGTGCCCATCCGGGTTCCCGACACCCTTTGCATACAAGAACGGTTGCCGCCGGGAGCGGCCGCCGTCCTTATCAACCGTGCGCACACGAGCCACGACGTCTATCTGCCGATCGACGCGCAAGAGAAACGGCTGCTCGACTCCGTCGACGGTGAGCGCTGTATTCGCGCTATCGTCGGTGACGGGCACGGGCATCGCGATTCGGCGCGCGCGTTGTTCAAGAAGCTCTGGAGGCACGATCAGATCGTATTCGACGCGTCACACTGATCAGCCGCTAGCGCAAGGTATTTTCGTCGGACGCGAGGAACGCCGTTTCTTCGGGCGAAGACGCGCGGCCGAGAACCTTGTTCCGGTGCGGAAAGCGGCCGAAGCGCGCGACGACGTCGCGGTGGCCGAGCGCGAAGCCGAGCACGGCCTGCGCCTCGTCGCGCAGCGCCGTGAACCGCTCGACGCTGAGCGCCTGGATCTCGCGGTCTTCGGCGTGCATCAGCGGTAAGTAGAAGAATTGTCTTTCGGCAAATGTAAGCTCCTCGTCCATCGCAAGCTCGATGCCCTCGCGCGTGAGCGCTTGCGCCGTGACGTCGCTGGCGTACGCATCGGGCCGGTTGCGGAACACGTGGCGCGGAAACTGATCGAGCAGGATGATCAGCGCGAGGCGGCCGCGAGGGGTCGCCGCCCAATGATCGAGCGTGCCGCGGCGGGCCGCCTCCACAAGCGGGGCGAACCGCGTGCGGACACGCTCGTCGAGCTCTGGCCCGGCGTCCATGAACCATTGCCGCGGCGTCAGCTCGCGGAACCAGAAATCGATGACGGGACGGTATTCGTTTTCCATGGCTCGACATCTTCGACGGCGCGAATCTCGAATGGCCCGACGCGCACGCCCGGATGGCGCGAGACGAGCTGGATCGCCTCGTTGAGATCGCGCGCCTCGAGGAACAGGATACCGCCGATCTGCTCCTTTGTTTCCGCGAACGGGCCATCCGTGACCGTGACCGCGCCGTCGCGAAAGCGCAGCGTCGCGGCGTTGCGCGGGCCCTGCAATATTTCGCCGCCGGCGAAGTGCCCGCCGCGCCGCAGCTCCTCGTCGTACGCGAAGCAGCGGTCCATGAGCGCATGGCGCTCGGATTCGGACAGGCTTTCCCAGCGCGCCTCGTCGAAGTAACCGAGACAAACGTATTTCATCGTCTGTTCCTCGGTCAGCCTTCGACCAGCACATTGAAGCCGCCCATGATCATTCGCTTGGCGTCGAATGGCATATGGGCCGGATCCATGTCGATGCGCGGGTCCTTCATGACGAGCGCGTTGATGCGGTCGCGCTCCTCGCGCGAGGAATAGACGATGTAGGAGAACACGACCGTTTCGTCGGGCTCGAGATTCACGGCTTGCGGGAACGAGGTCCACTTGCCGGGCTTCACGTCGTCGGCGAGGCACTCGACGAATGCAAGCGCGCCATGCTCGCGCCAGACGTTGCCCGCCTGAGACGCGACGCGGCGGTAGTCCTCGACCTTGCTCTTCGGGACGGGTACCACGAAGCCGTCGACGTATTGACCGGCTGCGTGTTGCAGCGCCGTGAAGCCCTCGGCCGCCTTCTGCACGTCGGCCGGGAAGTCCTCCATCTCTTGGATCTGACGGATCTCGATCGTCTCGTTTTCCGTGGCCGGGCACCGCTTGGCCCACTCGATCGCTTCGGCCTTCGACTTCACGCGGATCACCCAATAGCCGCCGAGTGTCTCCTTGGTTTCGACGAACGGCCCGTCGACGACGGTGGGCCGGCCTCCGGCGAACGACACGCGGGCTCCGGCCGAGACCGGGTGCAGCCCGTTCAGCGTGACGAGCACGCCGGCGTCCTTGAGCGCCTGGTTGAACTTCATCATTTCAGCGACGCGCTCGGCGTCGGGCGTCGTGCCCGGCTTCGCGGTCTCGTACCCCTTCGGAATCATCAACAGCATGAATTGCATGGCTTTTCCTCCTCGGTTGTGGTTGCGCCGGCGGCCCTCATGGCCCGGCGTCGTGAGTTAGTCGAACGAGGAGGGCCGATTTCGACATCGGTTCCACGACTTCCGCTGTCGAGCCGTACCGCCCTCGAACGACTACGGATAAAGGACCGCGTCGGGCATGCACCAAGCGGGCCACGGATGGAGGATTTATGATTCGCAGGCGCGCAAGAGCGGCGCAAAAGCATGAGGGCCATGGACGACATACGCGGCACGGTCGACGCCGTCTATCGCGAGGAATCGCGGCGCGTGCTCGCGACGCTGATCCGCCTGCTCGGAGATTTCGACCTCGCCGAGGAAGCGATGCACGAGGCATTTCGCGCCGCGATCGAGCAGTGGCCGCGCGAAGGCGTACCCGCGAACCCGCGGGCCTGGCTCGTCACGACGGGGCGCTTCAAGGGCATCGATCGCATCCGCGTGCGCCGTCGCTCGACACCGCTCGACGACGAGCTGGCCGAGCAGCTGCCGGCCGAAACCCCGGATTTGGCGGCCATGCTCGACACTGACGTCGAGGACGATCGGCTGCGGCTCATCTTCACGTGCTGCCACCCGGCGCTTCCGTCCGACGCGCGTGTCGCGCTGACGCTGCGCGAGGTCTGCGGCCTGACGACGGAGGAAATTGCGCGCGCGTTCCTGACGGCTCCTTCGACGCTCGCACAGCGCATCGTGCGCGCCAAGAATAAGATCAAGGTGGCAGGTATTCCGTACGTCGTCCCAAGCCGAGAGCAGATGCCGGAACGGCTCGATGCCGTGCTGCGCGTCGTTTATCTCGTGTTCAACGAGGGTTACTCGGCGTCGTCGGGAAGCTCGTTGACGCGCCACGATCTTTCCGCCGAGGCGATTCGCGTGGGTCGATTGCTCGTCGAGCTCATGTCCGAGCCCGAGGCCATTGGCCTCCTGGCGCTCATGCTGCTGCAAGAGTCGCGGCGCGCCGCGCGGACGTCGCCGACGGGCGATCTCGTGCTGCTCGATCAGCAGGATCGTTCGCGCTGGGACCGCGCGCTGATCTCCGAGGGCACGGCGCTCCTGCAGCGAGCGCTCGCGACGCAAAATTTCGGCGGCTATACCCTGCAAGCCGCGATCGCGAGCGTGCACGCGGCGGCCCCGACGTCGGCCGCCACGAGCTGGGCCGATATCGTGAGCTGGTACGACGTGCTGCTAAGCCTCGAGCCGACGCCCATCGTCGAGCTCAACCGCGCCGTGGCCATCGCAATGCGCGACGGTCCTGCAGCCGGCCTCGAGCTCGTCGACGAGTTGCTCGAGCGCGGCGACCTCGCCGAATATCATCTCGCGCACGCGGCGCGCGCGGACCTGTGCCGCCGGCTTGGGTTAGCCGGCGATGCGCGCGCGTCGTATCACCGCGCGCTCGAGTTGACGCAGCTCGAGCCCGAGCGCCGCTTCCTCGAGCGGCGGCTCACGGAGCTCGGCCCCTGATCGAAAAGGAGCTACTGGCCATGAAATACGCTTGCCTCGTCTATCTCAAAGAATCGGAGATCACCGCGCTGTCGCAAGGCGAATGGGATTCCTTGAACAACGAATGCATGGCGTTCGAAGAAACACGCGTCGCAAACGTCGAGCGCTTGGGCGGCGAGGCCCTCGAGCCGACGCATACGGCGACGACCGTCCGCGTGCGCAAGGGCACTGTCACGACCACCGACGGCCCGTTCGCCGAGACGAAGGAGCAGCTCGCGGGTTTCTACGCCATCGAGGCGAAAAATCTCGACGAAGCAATCGCGTTTGCCGCGCAGATTCCGCCGGCGCGCTACGGCACCATCGAGGTTCGGCCGATGCGCACGCTCGTCGCGGAGGGCAACACGCGCTGAGACGCGCTATTCGTGCCGGATCGTCGTCAGCGGATCGACGGGGAATTACGAAACGCGCTCATCATCGGCAGCGGTACGGGTCCGGCAGCGGCGCAGGCCCTCCTTTACAGCGCGTGGCGGTCGGGCGGCTAACGCGTGAATTGCATGATGCGCCGCTCGGTGACGATGACGTTCATCGGTATGTCGTGCGGTTGCGGGTGGATCGTCTCGAGCTGCGAGTCGTCGTAGGCGACGCCGATGCAGAAAGGCCGTGGCGCGAGTGCCGCGAGCGTGCGGTCGTAATAGCCGCCGCCATAGCCGAGCCGATAGCCGGCCGAATCGTAGCCGACGAGCGGGATCAGCAGCGCGTGGGGTGTCACGCAGCGGCGCTCGCGCGGAACGGGGATGTTCCAGAAGCCGCGCTGCATTGCCGCGGCGGGCTCCCAGCGCCAGAACTCGACGGGCTTCTCCTTTGCCACGACGACGGGCAACGCCGCGACGCAGCCGGCATCGATGTGCCGGCGCGCAATAGGGCGTAGGTCGAGCTCGCCGCGGATCGGCCAATAGAAGCCGAGCACGGGAAAAGCGCCCAGGTCGACCGCGGCGAGCAGCCGTTCCGTCAGCAAGTCCGCGTACCGCCTACGCTCGTCCAGCTCGCGAGTTTGACGGCGCGCGAGCAGCTCGGCGCGCTTCTCCTTGCGGAAAGCCTGCACGACGGCCCAGTCGGGTCCTTGGCCGCCTGGCCGCGGCAGCAGCTCGTCGGCGAATTCGTGCATGAGGCACGCCGGTGAGCTCGGATCGTTGCGTTCGTCGTGCTCGCCCATCTCGATTCCCTTCGCGAGCACCGTAGCATTAAACTGGCCGCGGCTCATGTTGGGCCCTGATTGCGTATGGCAACTCCGTGAACTACCACGAAAGCGTCGTCGAGAAGCTCGGCAAGGTTCCGACGTATCGCGGCACCGCCAACGTCGACGATGCCGCGAGCTTTGCTTGCGCGGCTCCCCGCTAGGAAGCGCGCACTGCATGCGGTTCGACCACGTTGCGCTCCGCACTGGCATTCGCATTCACTGCGCGGAGCACGGCGGCGCGAGCGGTGCGCCGGTCGTTTTCTTGCACGGCTGGCCGGACTCATGGTTCTCGTTCTGGCGCGTGCTGCCGTTGCTGCCCGAAACGGTGAGGGCTATCGCCGTCGATCAGCGCGGCTTCGGCGAGTCGGATCATCCCGACTTCGGCTACACGCTACCCGAGCTGGCGGCGGACGCCGTCGCGTTGCTCGATGCACTCGACATCGAGCGTGCGACGATCGTCGGGCACTCGTACGGCAGCTTCGTCGCGCGCGAGGTCGCGATCACTCACCCCCAGCGCGTGACGGCTCTCGTGCTGATCGGTACGGGGTTCTCGACCCGGACGCCCGTGACGGAAGGCTTGCAAGACGCGCTGCGCTCCCTGCCGGATCCGATTCCCGAGCCATTCGCGCGCGAATTCCAGGCGAGCACCGCGTACAGGCCCTTGCCGCCGGAGTTCTTCGACCGAATCGTCGCCGAAAGCCTAAAAATTCCGGCGCGCCTTTGGCCCGTGATGATCGACGCTCTCGTTCGATACGACGCGACGGCAAGGCTCAGTCAGGTTCGGATGCCGACGCTATTGCTCTGGGGTGATCACGACGCGCTGTTTTCACGAGCCGAGCAGGACCTATTCCTCGCGTCGGTGCCGAGTGCGCGGCTCAAAGTGTACGAAGAAACCGGTCATTGCCCGAATTGGGAACAGCCGGACGATGTCGCCGCCGACATCGCGAGCTTCATTTTGCGCAGAGGAACGTGACTATGATTCGGGTGGTCTGGCTCCTGCCGGTGTTCGTAGTTTCGCTGCCGGCGGTCGCCCAGCATGCGACGGCGTTCGACATCGAGGACGGCAAGCGCGTCTATCAAGCCTCGTGCGCAAACTGCCACGGGCCCGACGGCAACTTGATCGCCGGCATCGATTTCGGCCGCGACGTGTACCGGCGCGCGTTTACCAATGACGAGCTCGCCGCGGTGATAGTCGCCGGCATTCCCAACACGCCGATGCCGCCGAACCCGACGATGAGCCCAGATCAAGCGCTGCGTGTCGTCGAGTATCTGCGCGCGATGGGAGAGGGGCGGGAAACCATCGCCGACGGCGACCCGCGGCGCGGCCGCATGCTGTTCGAGGGTAAAGGCGAATGCCGCGATTGCCACGCGGTCCGCGGCGAAGGCTCGCGCGTCGGTCCCGACTTGACGCGCATCGGCCTCGTGCGCCGCACCGGCGAGCTCGAGCGCTCGCTGCTCGAGCCCGAAGCCGAGGTACAGCCCGAGAACCGCTTCTACAAAGTGCAACCGAAAAGCGGCGGGGCCGTCGTCGGGCGGCTCTTGAACCGCGATACCTACACCGTGCAGCTCATCGATCTCGACGAGCGGCTGCGCTCGTTCAAGATCGCCGATCTTCGCGAGCACGCTTTCGACGACACGCCGATGCCGCCGGCGCGCGATACGCTCTCGACGCAGGAGATCGCCGACGTCGTCAGCTATCTCTCGTCGCTGCGCGGCGAGGTGGCCCCTTGAGAACGAAACTACGAGGCATCGAATGAGGACGATCTCCGGTTGGCTCATGTTGGCCGCGCTCGTCGCAGGTGCGCCGCTCTCCGCGCAAGTCACGTTCGAGCGGATTCTGAACGCCGAGCGCGAGCCGCAGAACTGGCTGAGCTACTCCGGCACCGTCGACAATCAGCGCTACAGCTTGCTCGACGAGATCAACGCGCGCACGGTCGGCGAGCTCGAGCTGCAATGGGTCTGGCAAGCGCGCTCGCTCGAAAAATTCGAGGCGACGGCGCTCGTCGTCGACGGCATTCTTTATACGGTGCAGGCGCCGAACGACGTCGTCGCGCTCGACGCTGCGACGGGGCGCGTCTTCTGGACCTACCACCACGAGCCCGCGCCCGAGGCGCGCGCCTGCTGCGGCCGCGTGAACCGCGGCCTCGCTATCCTCGGCGACACCTTGTATATGGGCACGATCGACGCGCACCTGCTCGCGATCGATGCCAAGAGCGGCAAGCTGCTCTGGGACAGCGTCGTCGCCGATGCGAAGCAGAATTTCTCGATCACGATGTCGCCGAACGTCTTCAAGGACAAAGTCATCGTCGGCACGGCCGGCGGCGACATGGGCATTCGCGGCTACATCGCGGCGTTCGACGCGAAGACCGGCAAGGAAGTCTGGCGGTTCTACACGATCCCCGCGCCAGGCGAGCCCGGCAACGACTCGTGGTCCGGCGACTCGTGGCGCACCGGCGGCGCGGCGGTCTGGAACGCGGCCGCGTACGACCCCGAGACGAATCTCGCGTTCTGGGGCACGGGCAATCCCGCGCCCGATTGGGACGGCAGCGTGCGGCTCGGCGATAACCTCTACAGCAACTGCGTCGTCGCGCTCGACGTCGATACCGGCGAGCTGAAGTGGTACTACCAGTTCACGCCGCACGACGAGCTCGACTATGACGCGACGCAGGTTCCCGTGCTCGCCGATATCGAATGGCGCGGCACGCCGCGCAAGGTGATGCTCTGGGCAAACCGCAACGGCATCATGTACGTGCTCGACCGCGTGACGGGCGAATTCCTGACGGGCAAGCCGTTCGTCAAGCACAACTGGTGGGCTGGCTTCGACGCGAAGGGTAGGTTGCAGCGCATTCCCGGCATGGACGTCACGAAGGAGCCGAAGCTGTTCCAGCCGCACGTGCACGGCGCCATCAACTGGGCGCCGACGTCGTTCAGCCCGCGCACGGGGCTCTACTACGTCTCGCATTGGGAGAACTCGGGGATCGTCGCGATGGAAGGCTTGTTCCCGCAACCCGTCGGCATCCATCGCCGCCAGACGGCGATGGGGCAGGTGAATCTCGAGCCCTTCTTCAACAACTACGACGAGGCGTACGGCGTCATCCGCGCCTACGACCCGAACACGCTCGATGTGAAGTGGGAGCACCGCATGGCCGACATCACGTGGGCCGGCGTGCTGTCGACGGCCGGCGGACTCGTGTTCGGCGGCGGCCGCGAGGGCTATTTCTTGGCGCTCGATGCGAGCACCGGCGAGGTACTGTGGCGGGAGTCTCTCGGCGGGCAGATCAACGCGGCACCGATGAGCTACGCCGTGGACGGCCGGCAGCACGTCGCGATCGCGGCGGGCAGCGCGCTGTTTTCGTTCGCGTTACCGAGCGATTGAAATTCGGCGTGGCCTCGAACGACGTACTCGAGCTCGCGATCGACGAGCTGCAGCCGGGGCGATATCAGCCGCGCCTGCAATTGCGAGAAGAAGGCCTCGCCGAGCTCGCGGAGTCGATGCGCGAGCAAGGTGTCCTGCAACCGTTGATCGTCAGGGCGGTGCCTGAGACGCGAGCTACGGCCGGCGCGAAAGCGTACGAGATCGTCGCCGGCGAGCGCCGCTGGCGGGCCGCGCGGCTCGCCGGACTTGCGACGGTCCCCGTGCTCGTTCGCGAGCTCACGGATCAATCCGCGCTCGCGGTCGCGCTGATCGAGAACCTCCAGCGCGAGGATCTGAACCCGCTCGACCAGGCGCGCTCGATGTCGCGGCTCATCGAGGAATTCGATTTGACGCACGAGGAGATTGCGAAGGCACTTGGGCGCTCGCGCGCCTCCGTGACGAACTTTCTCCGGCTGCTCGAGCTTGCCGACGGCGTCAAGGACGCGATGATGGACGGCACCATCGACATGGGCCACGCACGCGCGTTGTTGCCGCTCGACGAGGAGCGGCAAGTGCGGCTCGCACGCAAGATTGGGCGCCTCGGCTGGTCGGTGCGCAAAGTCGAGCAGACGGTGAAGGCCCTGCTCGAGGCCCCGAGCGCCCCGAAGCGAAAGACCGCGCTCGACATTCAGACGCGCTGGCTCGAGCGGCAGCTCGCGCGCGAGCTCGGCGAGCAAGTATCGATCCGCCCGGGGCCGAGCGGTGAGTTCGTTTTGCAGCTAGGCTTCGCCGATCTCGCAAAGCTCGAGACGAGCTTGCAGCGTCTCACGGACCTCGTGCGTCAGATCCGCGAGGCGGCGGGCCCGCGCGCGCGCGACGCCGCTCGAGATCCGAAAGCCCAAGGCGGCGAATCCTAGGATTTCGCGCCGCCGGTCTTCAGCTTGTGAAGCTCGAAAAGCTTCGGAAGGATCCCTTGCTTGTAGAGCGACAGCACCGGCATCTCGTCGGGCCGTAGCCCTTTGCGGTTCGCGTAATGCTCGATGAGGCGGTCGGAATCCGTCATGTAGCGATTCGGCTCGATCTCGACCGTCGGAAACGACGCCGCTTTGCCGAGCTGCTCCCCGAGCTTGCGTTTCGCCGCCTCGTAGTCCGGGTCGCCTTCGCGCAACCGGACAATCTCGATCTCGTCGAGCATCTTTGCCTCGGCCATGAACGCGAGGAACTTGAACGAAAAGGGGCAACCCTCCTTGACGTACGCCTTTGCTTTCGAACTGTTGTGGCTCATAAGCAACCTCGGAGGTGCGAATTCTGGCACGTATCGTGCAAATCACGTGCCGGGAGTGGCCGCTATTCGCGGCATTGCGAGACAAGGAGGATCCCATGAACATTCAAGCGAGGAATCGATTGGCGTTGTTGGCCCTCGCGGCTGCCGCTGCGATCACGTTGGCGGCGAACGGTCGGACGCAGGAGCGCTCGAGCGCGCCGGCCGCGCAGCGGTCAGCAGACACGACGCTGGCCGAGTGGCTGACCGACAAGGATGCTCGCCTCAGCGAGCTGATCGGTCGGCGCGTCATGAGTCCGAGCGGCACAGACCTCGGCGAAGTCGAGGACGTGCTGGCGACCGCGGGGCGCGAGCAGCGTCCCGTCGTCGTGCTGTCGGTCGGCGGTGTGCTCGATGTCGGCGACAAGTGGCACGCGGCATCGCTCGAGCAGTTGCGCATCGCGTCCGACAACGAGAGGCTCGTGCTCGACAAGACGGAAGCGGAGCTCAAAGCGGCTCCTGGCTTCGACTACGTGCCGATGATCGGTGAGAGGAGCCGTCAACCGGGCGTGCGAGGACCCAACACGACGAATTCCGTCGGCCGCTTGCTCGGCGCGACGGTCGTCGACGATACCGGTGAGTCGATCGGCGAGATCGAGGATTTCGTCGTCTCGACGGGCGAGAAAGGCACGCGCGCCGTGGTAGGTCTCGAAGAGGGCGCAGGCCCTGCCGAAGGCCGGCTCGTGGCGGTTCCCTTCGATGCTCTGCACATCGAGCTCAGCGGCGAGGAAGCCGCGGCAGTGCCGCAGCAAGCGCGTGTGCGCGTCGACCTCGAAGGAACGCCGCTCGAAACGTTGCCCGTCTACGAGTACCCCGAGCGAGAGCCGATCTAACGGCGGTCGCTCGGCTCTGCGGCGGGCGGCCGTCCCTGATCCACGACCGGGCGAGGCGCGCGGCTCGCATTCTCGCGATTATCGCGCGCCGCTGCGGCCGCGGCCTCGCCGACGGCGCGGCCGTTTTCGCGCGCGGCGCTCGCGTTGTCGACGCCGCGCGTCGGAACGTCGCCGCTTTGGCCGTCCTTCGGTAGCTCGAATCTCCCCGTGACCGCGGCGAGCGACTCCGTGTTTGCGGGAATCAAAGTCATCGTCGGCTCGCGCACCGCGTCTTCGACGGAGCGCTCCGGTTGTTCCTGCGCCGTGGCGGAGCCGTAGACCGCCAGCGCGGCGATCGCGACAAGTCGCATCATGGGATCTCCTTGGTGATCCCTACTGAAGCCATACACGATCGAGCGCGTCTTGCGTTCCGCAATTTGACGAAACGTGGCACACGGATGCTGCGCAGGGAACGCTTTCTTCCGTTGCCCGTGTTTACGCCTTGCGAGCGTTGGTTTCCGCTCGCTTCGTGTTTTCGAGTGGGATCAATAAGGGAGATCGACATGACAGGGACGCGTTGCAACGTTGGCGCGCTGGCCGTGCTGGGCCTGCTGGCAGGGTGCTCCGGTGGGGGCGGCGGCGATGGCGGCACGGGAACGATCAGTCTCGCGATCATGGACGCACCGGTCTACGACGCGGCGAACATCTTCGTGACGTTCACGGGCGTGTCGCTGAAGCCGCAGGGTGGCCCAGCGATCGAAGTCGTCTTCCCGACGCCGGTGAAGTTGGATCTCCTAGCGCTGAACTTGGACAATGCCGAGACGCTGTTGGACGGGCATGCCGTTCCGGCGGGCGAGTACAGCTGGCTCGAGCTGCACGTGACTGCGGAGCATGACGGCCTGATGGATTCTTACGCCGTGCTGCAGAACGGCGGCGTCGTAGAGATCGAGGTCGAAGTGCCGAGCGGGAGCATTCGGCTCGTCAGCGGTTTGACGATCACCGCGAACCAGGAGACGAGTTTCCTGATCGACTGGAATCTGCACAAGGGGCTCAACGATCCCGTGGGTCACCCGGGGCTGTTCCTGCGGCCGGCGCTGCGCATCATCGACATGACGCAGTTCGGAACGTTGAATGGAACGGTCGCGATGCCGCTCGTCACCGCGGCGGGATGCGCCAACGATCTCAACCTCGACATCGGTAACTCGGTATACATCTACGCGGGCACCGGTGTGACGCCGGACGACTTCGACACGACCGACCCCGAGCCGGTCGCCACGACGGCTGTCACGCAGACCCAGACGGGCGAGTATGTCTACGAGACGTTGTTGTCGCCCGGAGCGTACACGGTCACGTTCACCTGCCAGGCAATGAGCGATCTGCCGGACATGAGTGAGGACGTCGCGTTCGTGCAGCCGCAGGCCGGCACGATCGTGGACGGGCAGACCACGACGATCAACTTCGTTGCACCGGGAGGGAGCTAAAGCCTTCGGGTTGCTGCGGCTCAGCCGTCGTTCAAGAAGTACTCGTCGCGCGGGTGCAGGTCGCGGTTGAGCTCAGTCTCCGGCGTCGGCGTCGAACGCGGCTCGCCACTGCGTACGTGCGTCAGCTGCGCGTGCACGAGGAACCGCTCGAGCGACGCCCGCTGCTCGGTCGATAGCGCCCCGGGCGGCCGCGCGCGAAAACGCGCAAGCGCTTCGCCGAGATCGGCCGGCAGCGGGTCGTTGCTCGCGACGAGAAACGTCGCGGGTCCCGGCCCGACCGTCGTCGCGACGTGCGGGAAGACTTCCGCGACGCTCGTGAGCACGCGTTTCGTCGGCACCCACTGTGCGAACAATCCGCCGGGCGCCAAGCGCGAAGCGACGAGCTCATAGAACTCGACGGAGTAGACGTTGCCGCTGTAACCGCTCTGCGGACGCAACGCGTCGACGGTGATGACGTCGTAAGGCTGCTCGGCCGAGAGCAGGCGCTTGCGGCCGTCGCCGGCGTGCAAGTCGAGCCGCGGATCCTCGAGCAGTCGCCGGCTCTGATCCGCGCCGCGCTCGCCGAGCTCGGCGAGCAAGTCGCCGAGGCCCGCGCAGATCTCGACGGTCTCGACGCTGCGCATGCGCGGGTCGAGCAGCATGCCGTACGGCGTCGCGCCGATGCCGAGCCCGACGGCCAGCGCGCGCTGCGGGCTTGGGTGCAACAGGGTCGGGAACAAGCCGATCAGCACGTGGAAGTCGTCGTACGGATAGCCGTTCTGCGCGGCTGCATTCAAGTGCAGCATCTGCGTGCCGCCGTGATCGACGAGCGCGTTGACGCAGCTTCGCTCCTCGATCAGCGCGAAGCGCTCCGGTGTTGCGCCGTGCAAGAAACCCCAGAGCCGTTCGTTCGACGGGAAGATGACGACGAGAGCCGCCGCTGCCGCGAACGCCGCGAGAGCGCGCGGCACTCGCGCGCTCGTTGCGCGCAGCGCTGCGGCGACGCCGAGCGCCATCAGCAACGTTGCGAGCAATACGAGCGTTCCGGCCGTGCCGAGCACGTCGAGCAGCACGAAGCCGGCGACGAGGCTGCCGGCGACGTTGCCCAAGATGTTGCAGGCCATCAGCGCTCCCGTGTGGCGGCCGAGCGTGCTGTCGCGGCGTAGGACGAGCGCCGCGATGAACGGATAGGCGTACCCCATCAGGAACACGGGAGCGCCCATGACGATCGCGGGGGCAAGCAAGTGCGCGAACACGGCCGCCATCGTCGACCGCAAATCGGTCACGCTCTCGAAGCCATAGATGAAGCCCTCGCCGGCGAAGTACTGCGCGAGCGACTGCCGCAGACCGAAGAGCGGCGGCGCGTTCAAGAGCGCGAGCACGCCGATCAGGCTCGCCGCACCGATCCAGAACTGGATCCAGAGAAACGCCGTGTCGGGACGCGCGGAGCGGCGTGCGCGCTCGCCGGCTGCCGCGGCGCCGGCGCCGAAGAGAACGAGGTATAGCGCCAGCACGTGCGCGAAGGTGTAGGAGTTCGAGCGCATGATGCCGTCGACGAGCCGGAAGTAGACGACCTCGAGCGCGAGCGCGGCGGCACCCGTCGCCGCGTATAGCGCAAGCCAGGGCCAGATGCGCTCCGACGCGAAGCCAGCGGCCGGCGTCGAAGAGGCCGGTGAGATCGCCGCGGTCGCCGGCGTTCTGCGCCACAGCGCGAGGACGACGGCGGCCGCGGCCAGGTTCAGGCTGCTTGCGAGCCGCACCGTGCCGTCGAAGCCGAGGTTGCCGAGCAGCAGCCACCCGCCGACGGCCGCGCCGGCCGCGGCGCCGAGCGTGTTCGCGGCGTAGAGCCGGCTCACGACGGGCGCCGCTTCGCCGACGTCGCGGACGAGGCCGCGCGAAAGCAACGGCAGCGACAGCCCCATCAGCGTCGTCGGCACGACGAGCAGCACGAAGTGGAACACGAACGCGGCGGGCAGCGACTGGACGTGCTCGGCGAGCGCCTGGTAGCCGTCGTAGAAGATGGCGATCGAGGCCCAGCCGAACAGGCCTATACCTAAATTGGCGATCGCGAATGCGAGAATCGAGCGCCGTGCCCCCAACCGATCCGCGAGCGCTCCGCCGACCAAGCTCCCGAGCCCGAGGCCCGCCATGAACGCCGCGACGACGGTCGCCGACGAGAACAAATCGACGCCGCCGTGAATCGAGATTACGCGCTGCCAGACGACTTGTAGGCACAACGCCGAGAATCCCGTCAGCGCGAATAGCGCAAGGACGATCTGCCGCCGCGGGCTATCGCCGACGGCGGTCAACAGGGAAGCTCCGATCTGGGGCCATTGGCGGAAAGAAGCGAATCTCATGCCAACGCGAATAGTAGCCGAGGGCCCGAACATTGCGCAGAATGGCGCGCCGCCGTTCGTTCACTTCTATCGGCCGATGACCACCATCCGTCACTTCCGCCAAGTCGTGCTGTGGCCGCTCCAGCTGATGCCGATCAAGCCCGGCCTTCCCGTCCAGCGCCATTGGGAAGCGCTCGAGGCGCCGAGCGAAGGGAATCCTTGGCGCGAGCTGCGCGACGAGCTCAACGTCGAATCGCGCGAGATCCGCGAGCGCTATTACAAAGAGTTCGTGACCTTCCTGCCGTACGTGCAGCGTTTCATCTATGGCTCGATGGCCGGCCAGGAGGCGGCGAGCCGCGCAGGCGAGCGAAGCTTGCGCGTGTTCCAACGCCAGGACGTGCTACGCGTCCGCGTCACGTTCGACGACGGCGTCGCGCTCGTGTTCGACGTCGACGAGGTTGCGCTGTACTTTTTCCTCGACGCCGATGTCGCGATCCTCGCGGTCGAGCTGTGGGCGAACGATATTCCGCTCGAGCGTGCCCAGGACATGGTGTTCCGCTTCGGCCGCGCGTACCCGGCTTGGTGGACGAGCTCGGGCACGGGCGGCAACTGTCCGCAGCGCGTGGAATGGCTCGACGCGGCGGGCGGCGTGCTCGCCGTGTCCGATTACGGCGAGAAGCAGAATTACTTGAGCCACGTAGCCAAGTACCGCACGCCGTATCTGGCGTCACATTGGCAATTTCTCGTCAAGCCGCTCGGCCTCGAATACCCCGGGCAATCGGCGGCTCTTCGTTATCGGCAAATCGAGCACTACCGCATGCCGCTGATGGTCTACCTCGCGCTCGAGGACCCCGCGGACCTGTCGCGCTCGGACTTCGTACGGCTCGGCTTGTTGACGCGCCCAGGGCCTCGCGGCTCGCTGCCGTACTCGGAGCGCTCGCTCGCGGAATTCGAAGCCGAGTTCTGCGACGATCGGTTCTGGGCTCGCGAAGGAGAACACTTCTCGGGCGACGCGCGCTTGATCTGCACGGGTGTGCTGCTGGCCGTCGTCGGCCGGCACGGCGACGTGTTCTTCGACGGCCGCGAGACCGGCATGCTCGGGCAATTCAAGCATCAGTACTTCTTGCTGTTCCTGATCGCGCACTTCCACAAGGCCGCGCTGCTCTCGATGTCCGACGAGCTCGCCGTCGCGATGAATCGCCTCGAGGTCGGCGATACGGAATCGGTGCGGCAATTCAAGCGCACCATCCGCCAATCGATGGAGGTGTTCCTGCGTTTCACGCACCGCTATTGGTTTCACGAAGTCTCGAGCCAGGAGCTCGCGCGCTCGATCTTCAGCCGGCTGACTCGGCACCTCGGCAACGACGCGTTGTACGATGAGGTGCGCAGCGAAGTCGCCGACATGAACGAGTACTTGGACACCGACAGCGTGCGGCGGCAGGCCAACACGATCTTGCGCCTCACGGTCGTGACGGTCGCCGGGTTGATCGGCACCGTCGCGACGGGCTTCCTCGGCATGAACCTGCTTGCCGAAGCCGAAGAGCCTTTCTGGTGGCGCGTGTTACTGTTCCTTCTGATCCTTGCGGCGACGGGCGGGATGACGCTTTACGCGGTCGTGAAATCGAAGGTCCTTGCCGATTTTCTCGATGCCCTGTCCGACGAGCGCATGAGCTGGCCGAATAAATGGCGAGTGCTGAAGGGACTCCGCAACTGACCATGTACCGCAGCCCTCATCCGCCCTTGACGATTCCCGCGCTGCCCGTCGCGGATTTCGTCCTGGTCGGCGCCGCTGCCAGGGGCGAACGCACGGCGCTGCTCTGCGCCGTCACGGGCCGCAAGATTTCGTACGCGGCGCTCGGGGGCCTCGTCGACAAGACCGCGGCCGGTCTGGCCTCGCTTGGCATCGGCAAGGGCGACGTCTGCGCTATCTTCGCGCCGAACTCGCCCGAGTACGTCGTCGCCGTGCTCGCGATCGCGCGTCTGGGTGCCGTCGTCACGACGGCGAGCCCCGTGTACACGAAGGCCGATCTCGCGAAGCAGTTACAGGACTCGGCCGCGCGCGTGCTGCTCACCTCGGCTGCGATGGCGGCTACATGGCTTCCCGCGATCGCCGGGACGGCCGTCGAGCACGTCGTGACGTTCGACGCGCCGGGCGGCGCGGCCGCGCAGAGCGCCGTGCCGCTCGTTGCGTTCGAGACGCTCGCCGCTACGCGCGGCGCGCCGCCGCACGTTTCGCTCGCGCCGGACGACCTCGTCGCGTTGCCGTACTCGAGCGGCACGACGGGCCTCCCGAAAGGCGTGATGCTAACGCACCGCAACCTCGTCGCGAACATCCTCCAGGTCAACGTCGCGGGTCACTACGTCGACGGCGAAGACACGACGATCGCGTTCCTGCCGTTCTTTCACATCTACGGGCTCACCGTCATCGTGCTGATGGGAATATGGGCCGGCGCGACGCTCGTCGTCATGCCTAAGTTCGAGCTCGAGGCGTATCTCGATCTCGTGGTGCGTCATCGAGCGACGATGCTGCACGTCGTGCCGCCCGTCGTCGTCGCGTTCGCGAAGCATCCCGCCGTGGCCGGGCGTGACTTCTCGTCGATCCGCAAGCTTTTTTCAGGCGCCGCGCCGCTCGGCGCGGACGTCATCGAGCAGTGCACGCGCCGCATCGGCTGCTTGGTACAGCAAGGCTACGGCATGACGGAAGCAAGCCCGGCGACGCACATCACGACGGAGGAGGTGGCGCGGACGAAGCCGGGATCGATCGGTAATCCCGTCGCGAGCACCGAGTGCCGCGTCGTTGACGCGGAGACCGGCCGCGACGTCGAGCCGGGGACCGACGGCGAAATCTGGATTCGCGGCCCGCAAGTCATGCGCGGGTACTTCAATCGCCCCGACGAGACGCGCGCCACGCTCGATGCCGACGGCTGGCTGCACACGGGCGACATCGGCCACGCGGACGCCGACGGCGAGTTCTACATCGTCGACCGGCTCAAGGAGCTCATCAAATACAAAGGCATGCAGGTGCCGCCCGCGGAGCTCGAGGCCGTGCTGCTGTCGCATCCGGCCGTAGCCGATGCCGGCGTCGTTGCGTATCCGGATGCCGAGGCCGGCGAGATCCCGCGCGCGTTCGTCGTGCTGAAGGGAGCGGCGACGGCCGACGAGTTGATGGCCTATGTCGCCGAGCGCGTCACCTCATATAAAAAGATACGGAGAGTCGATTTTATCGACGCCATTCCGAAGTCGCCGTCGGGCAAGATCCTGCGGCGGTTGCTCAAGGAACGCGCGCCTTAGCCGTCCGCAACCGAGCGCCGCGATCGCGCTCAAGCGGCGATGGACAGCTTGCCTCGCAAGAATTCCGGAGCGAAGTCCGCGCCGTTCGGCCAAACGATAGTGCGCAGCTCGGGGTGCAATCGAAACTGACGAAAAGTCGTCAGACTGCGGAGCGGTTGGAACACAGGTCCCGCGAGATCGTCTGCAAGGTTTACTTCGCCCTCGGCGCCGTCGTCGAAGCGAAGCCAAATCTTGTAGTCGCCGAGATACTTGGCCTCGATGATATGCAACAGCATCGCATCACTCCAAGGGCTCAATATGAGGAGCGGCAGTTCTTCTCTGGCCAAGTCCCACGCGAATAATAGCTCCGACTCGTGCAGGCGGCGCCACTCCTGCACATGCGCAAGCGCGCGTTTTGGCAGGCGGCCGGACACAACGCCTGTCCGGATTGCGATCGTAGCCTCGAATTCTCCATACACTGCATGGAAATGGGGTGGGCCATGATCTCGGTAGTACATCGCGATAACGATTCCGAGAAAACGTGAGATCTCCGGCATTCCGCGACGCTAGCGACCAATGGCTTCGCACGCGACGCGGAAATCAGCTCTGTTCGTCCAGATTGTTGTAGCGCGGATTATGGAAGATCGCGACATACGCACGTCCGGAGCGACGTGACAGCGAGACTTGCGTCCTTCCGTGACGCGCGGCCGACGGTAAGAATTTCGCGACACATCTTCCGGGGAACAGCCATGAAGTGGAACTGGGCTATCGGTGCCGTCGTAGTCGGTGGCGCCTATCTCTTCAACTCGGCAATGCGGGCAGATCGCGACGACACCGGCGCAATCGTCGCAGAGGGAAGCGTTGACGCCTTTCAAATGCGCGTCGGCGACTGCTTCGACGATGGCTCGGCGTTCGCCAGCGAAGAGGTCAACAGCGTGCCGGGTGTTCCGTGCTCCAACCCTCACGACAACGAGGTCTACGCCGTGTTCGACGTCACTGCGGAGAGCTTTCCGGGCGAAGCGATGGCGGAGATGGCGCACGAGGGTTGCCTGGCGCGCTTCGAGTCGTTCGTCGGCAAGGACTATGAATCGTCGTCGCTCGACATCGCGACGTTGTACCCCTCGCGAGAAAGCTGGAACGGACAGAACGACCGTGAAGTCGTATGCGCGGTGTACGACGTCGACGCGAAGAAGCTCGCCGGCAGCGTGAAGGGCTTGCGGCTGTAACGGGCACGGCGCCTCGCGCGAGATTTCGCCTTCGGTCTCGCGGGGCTCGATCCGCTTCGAGACTGTCCGCCCCGCCGCGAGCCGGATGGACGCCCCTGCATTGCTCAAGGTACCTTACCGCTCCTGAGTCTCAGCAAAGCTGCTGCAGGAGCGACCATGCACCCGACAACCACGACGCTGCGCCCGGCGCTGCTCGCCGCCGCGCTGACCGCGATCTTGGCCGCGCCAGTTCCCGCCAACGCGCAGATCAACGACCGCATCCGCGGCACGCCGAGCGAAGCCAATCACTTCATCGAGACGCCGCGCGGTTGGCAGCACCCGAAGACCGCGTGGGGCGAGCCCGACATCCAGGCGCAGCTCAACATGATGCAAGCGGCCGGCGTGCCGCTCGAGCGTTGCGCGAATAGCTATCGTGCCGCGCTTCCGCCGGGCGCCGCTGCGCCCACCGGCCCTGCGGGCGGCGTTGGCGCGCCGGCTCCTCCTTGCGACATGAACAAGAAGTGGCTCACGGAGGAGGAGTTCGAGCAGCGCATGGAGGCATTCCGCACGCGCGTCGACGCGAGCCGGCAATTCGCGGAGCAGGGCAACTTGGGCCGCGCGATGATGACGGGCCTCACGGATCCCAACATCCCGCAGCGGCAGACGAATCTCATCGTGAGCCCCGAGAACGGGTTGCTGCCGCCGCTGACGCCCGAGGGCAAGCGCCGCGCGCAGCTCGCGAAGAGCGACTGGGCGCTACCCGGCGAGACGATCGCATTCGACGGCCCTGAGGATTTCGATAGCTGGGACCGCTGCATCACGCGCGGCATGCCGTCATCGATGATGCCGTATCGCTACAACGGCGGTTTCGCAATCCGCCAGGCGCCGGGCTATGTGATCTTCGAGCTCGAGATGATCCACGAGGCGCGCGTCATTCCGATGGACGGGCGCAAGCCGCTCGATCCCGCGGTCAAGCAATGGCTCGGCGAGTCGCGCGGCCGCTGGGAAGGCAACACGCTCGTCGTCGAGACGACGAACTATGAAGAAGGCGCGCCGTTGATCAACTTGGCCGTCGTCGGCTCGCCGCCGGGCAACCGCTTCCCGCACAGCGATCAGATGAAGACGACGGAGCGCATCGTGCGTTTGAACGACGACACGTGGCTGTACGAAATCACGACGGAGGATCCCGTCATCCTCACGGGCCCGTTCACCGTGCGCTATCCGATGCGCCACGACGCGAGCTACTTCACGCCCGAGTACGCGTGCCACGAGGACAACACGATCGTTCGTAACTACACGAACACCAGCCGGCACGAGCGCGCGAACCCGACGCCGGAGCCGCCGCAGCCGCCCGTGCAGGTCGGGCCGGGCGTCGCCGATGCCCTCGCGGGGCGCTGGGTCGGCCGGCCGCGCATCGCGACGATCGACGTCGACATCGAGCTCGAGTTCACGAAGAACGCGGACGGCACCGTCAACGGCAAGCTGATCGGCACGAACTTGGGGCGCATTGATCGGCCGCTGCGCGGCTTCACGATTGCGGAGCGGACCGTTTTCTTCACGCTGCCGAACGTCGACCCGTGGCGGTTCTCCGGCGAGATGGGAGACGGCACGATCACGGGCGTCGTCGCCAGCGCGCAGGGCGGCGTCCCGGTGACGTTCCGGAAGCAGACCGGCGGCAGCCGCTAAGGCTAGGACAAATGCCGCTGTCGCGGCTCGCGGCGCCGGTGCTCCGGCGTCGTCCGCGAGAACGTCAGGCGGCCTCGGCTAGCCGTGCCTTCGACGCCTCGATCGCAGCGGGGCTGAACGATGCCTCATGGCGCAACACGAGCGCTTCGAAGGCCAGGTCTTCCAAGCCAAGATCGCGCAACGTCACGGTGCCGGGCTCTTCCACCGGCCGGCTCACGGCTCGCTGGATGGCTTCGATAATTCCGTAGCGCCGGACCGCTTGCCAAGTCGCAGTGGCGCGCGTCTTCTTGCCGTTCCGGCGAGTCAACAGCGCTTCATACGCATAGACGGCGGCCAGAGCTTCCGCCTCTACCGCGGACCCGGTCTCATGCGTGGACACTTGCAAGTCGATGGCTTTGCGTTGCGCCGCCAGCGCCAGCTCGGGGTGATTTCGAGCTCTCGCGTTTTTGGCGAAAATTTCGCACTCCGCCGGCGTTCTCAATCTCTCGACGCGATAATCCATGGCGTTACCTCTCGCGTGGTGCAAAAGCAGTTAGTGACATCAGCAGTAAGCGCCGGGCACCGTTACCGGACGCTACGCGCGAAAGCCGCCACGACTTCGGGCGGTAAATTGCCGTTGCTCGTGCGCCGAAGCCCATCGGTCCGCACCTCATACATCGCGGACTCTCGGCCGCCCGCGCTCACGAGCTGCACGTACTTGTTTCGACCGAAGCGGGCGACGCGGCACGCCCCTGTTTGTGGCACGAAGGCGTTCCTCTCCTTCGCGTGCTTCTCTATGACCGTATCCAACGCTTCGCGATCCTCGATGAACTCGACCGGCCTTTCCAGGCAACCTAGGTACTGCGCGAGCGCCAATAGGTTTGGATGAGATCGCGTGTGCCGTTTGCCTTCGCGAAGCGCGTAGACCTGCCTCGCGTCATGGCCGGCCGCGTCGTCCCAGCGGACGTCATACCCGGCGCGCCTGATCGTTCGTTCGATTTCCGTATCGGTCATGCACCTTCTACTTGAGACGGGGCGCGATGCCGATGCCAAGCATCGGAAGGTATTCGAATCCGTTGCCGCGAGACCACAGCAAGAGCGTATCGAGGCGCCAGAACTCCTGCTTGTACGGCAACGCCGGCAACGCCGTCAGGCCGAGCTGCTCCGCGCGAGTGCGGCAATCTCCTACGCTGCGCATCCCAAGCTGCTCTGGTGTCACCACCATCTGCCGGCTTTGCCACTCGGCTGTTGGGGGACGAGAATCAATCATGGAGGCGCCTAGGTAGGGGGGTAGGCCTGTCAGTTTATGCCTAACTAGGGACGCGCGTGCTCATTTCTGAAAGCAAGGTGCGGTTCCTGGACATAAGGAGCGGTGCTCGAGGTTGGCGAGAGAGATCAGTTGATTTGATAGATGCGAACTTTTTGGTTCGTAGTTTCAACCTCGGTAAGGTTGGCCGCTTCCATGTTCACCATGACCATGAGCTCGGCAGGTCGCGCCGAGCGCCCGAGCAAGCGGTCGAATTCCGGCGCGTCGTAGACGTCGACGGCCGGTGGTGCATCGGCAACCAGCTCCGGCGGCGCATCGTCTGGCTGCCGCAGGAGCACGGCCGCCACGAGCGCGACCGCTGCGACTGCCGCAGCCGTTGCTAGCACGCGCGCACGAGACGCCGGCCGTGTCGCGGCAATTTCGTCGAGCCGCTGCGCGAACCGCTCGGCGCCGCCGGGCGGCGGATCGAGCTCTTTGAACAGCGCGTCAATATTCATGCGAGACCACTCCTTTGACTTCGAGCCGCTCGCGCAACAATGCGAGCGCGCGCGTCCTGCGCGAGCCGACGGTGCCTTCGGCGATGCCGAGCGCCGTTGCGATTTCAGGATACGTCATGCCGGCGAGCTCCGTCAGCAGCAGCACGTCGCGCATCATCGTCGGAAGCGCATCGAGCGCGTCCTTGACGGGTTTCGAGAGAGCGTCGGTCGAGGCGCCTTCGTCGGCGACGTCGTCGAGCTCTGCGACGCCGACCATGCGCCAGACGCGAGTGCGGCGGCGTCGGTTGCTCGCGAGATTCAGCGCCGTGCGAAACAGCAGCGCCTTGAAACTGTCGGCGCGAATGTCGTCCTTGCGGCGCCAGCAGCGCAAGAAAGCGTCCTGCACGACGTCCTGGCTTTCCGTGGCGTCCCAGATCACACGATAGACGACGTTGTAGAGAGGCTTCTCCAAGCGCCGGTAGACGTCGATCCACTGCGCTTTATCGACGCTCGTCATGTCGGGCTCCCGCCGACGAGCGCTGCTATTCCTCGGCCCAGTGCACGATGTAGAACACGGCACCCTCGAGCCCGCGCTCTTGAACCTGGCCTTCGCCGAGAACGACGAACTCGCCCCGCCGCAAGGTCGTGCGTAAGCGCAGCTCGCCGACGTTGAAGGGCCCTATCATCGGCGGCGGAGAAACGGTGCTCAATTCCATTGAAATCTCCGCGTTGAGCGTGTCGCCTTGAACGTGCGCGGTTTGCCCGACGCTCAGTGTCGTCCCCTCGACCTCGCCGTACTGACCTGAGTTTGTCGCGACCGCGGCGGTGCCGAGGACACGGAACGTCAGGTCGCCATGGAGCCGTCTGAGCTCGCTGAGGACGTCGTTGAGCGCGGCCGGCGGCCGTGCGCCGATCGTGTCCGACGTGCCTTCTTGCGCGCGCGTCCCAAGCACGCCCCAATAGCGTAACGCCGCGCGTGGAGCCATAGCGACGGACCGAGTACGGATCGCCTGCAGGACCTGCTCGACCTGGGCGAGTGTTTCGGCGTCAGCGTTGACCAGGATCTGGCCAGACGGCAGGAGCTGCACGCGGCCGTTAGCCTTCATGATTACGCCTTCAGGGATCAACACGTCTTTGAGTGCAGCGAAGACTTCTTGCTGGTACTGCGGATCGACGTCGAAGGTCTTGAGGTCCGCCCAAGCATTGCTCGAGAACAGCAAGGGCAGGGCAATCGCGGTCAGTCGGAAACGCGTCATCTGAGTCCCCTCGTGTGTGGCTACCTATATATACACGCGAGCAGCTCATTCCCTTCCCTCGGCGCGTGCAGGAACGACAGGGCGTCCGCGCAGCGTTCGATGACCTTTAGCGTCAGCAGGTCGTCGGCACGCGTGGTTCCAAGGTTCACGGCCGCGATCGGCTTCCCGGCGTCGGCCATGGCCTTCGCGAAGCGGTAGCCCGAGTAGACCATCAGCGACGAGCCGACGACGAGCATTGCATCGGCTTTGTCGACGGCTGCGAACGCGCGCTGCACGCGCTCCGCCGGCACGCGCTCGCCGAAGAACACGACGTCGGGCTTCAGCAATCCGCCGCAAGCGTCGCACGCAGGCACATCGAACGCCTCGAAATCGACGCCCTCGAGCGCGGCGTCGCCGTCCGGCGCTTCGACGGCATCGAGCGCGCCAAAACCGGGATTGCGCTCGACGAGGTGGGCTTGAACCTGCTCTCGCGGCACGCGCCGCTCGCAGGAGAGGCAGCGCACGGCGTCGGCGCGTCCATGCAGGTCGATGACGTTGCGGCTGCCGGCCGCCTGGTGCAGCCCGTCGACGTTCTGCGTCACGAGCTGGACAATGCGGCCCTGCGATTCGAGCGCCGCGAGCGCGAGATGCGCATCGTTCGGTTGCGCCGCGCGCATGCGTCTCCAGCCGATCAAGCCGCGCGCCCAGTACCGCTTGCGCGAACGCTCGTGCGCGACGAAGTCCTGCAACATGATCGGCCGGCCGCGCTTCCATTCGCCGTCCGCGTCGCGGTAGTCCGGAATGCCGGAGGCCGTGCTGCAGCCCGCGCCCGTCAGCACGAACAGCCTCTCGTGGCGCTCGATGAACTCGCGAAGTGCGTTCGCGGTCATCGCGCGCTATTCATGCCTTCCCGGACAAGAACGCGCGCAACTCGGCGGCCGTCTCCGTCGGGTGCGACTCCTGGAACGAATGCCCGCCCGGCATTTCTCTGCCGGAAACGCGCGCCGCGCGCTCACCCCAGATCGCGAGCGCGTCGTAGCGCCGCGCAACGGAGCCGCGCTCGCCCCAGAGCACGAGCAGCCTGCACGCGACTTTCTTCGCAAGATCGGCCTCGTCGTGAACGAGATCGATCGAGGCCGCGGCGCGGTAGTCCTCGCACATCGCGTGCAGCGTGCCGGGAATCCGAAACACGCGCCGGTATTCGTCGCCGAGAGTCTGGTCCTCGCGGCCGACGAACAAATCGAGGCTGTTCGAGATCACGGTCTCGGGAAACGGCGCGGGACGCGCGAAGAAGAACCAATGGTAGGCGCTCTCCGCGAACGCCTTGTCGACGCGCGAGAATAAATAATGAGTTGGAATGATGTCGAGCACCGCGGCCCGCTCGATCTTTTCCGGGTGATCGAGCGCCATGCGATGCGTGACGCGTCCGCCGCGGTCGTGCCCGAACACGCTGAAGCGCTCGAAGCCGAAGTGCCGCATGACCTCGACTTGATCGAGAGCCATCGCGCGCTTCGAGTACAGCTTGTGCTCGGCATCGCCCTCGATCTTGCCGCTATCGCCGTAACCGCGCAGGTCCGCGGCGACGACGGTGTAGTCGCGTGCGAGATTGCGCGCGACGCCGGCCCACGAGACGCGGCTCTGCGGCGCGCCGTGCAAGAGCAGCACGGGCGGCCCGCTGCCGCCGATCACCGCGTGAATGACGGCGCCCGAAGTGCGGACCTTCTCGGTGCGAAAACCGGTAAAGAATTGCGCGTCGACGGCGAGCGCTTGCTGCTCGGTTTGGGCGTCGACGGGCGCTTGCCGAGCGAGCGCGACGCCCGCGACGAGTGCCGCGGCACCTCGCAGCAAGTCGCGCCGGTCCAGTACGCTCTCGGTTTCTGTCGAGTGTGTCTCGAGCATCGTCATGCCTCAGCGTCGTTGTCGCGGTCATCGTAGCGCGATTGGCCCGCTCGAGCGTCGCTGTGGACCGCGCGTGGGTTTGTGCCGCACAATCTCGCGTCAAGATGCGCGCCTGGAGAAGCTCGATGCGAACCCAGCTTGCGTTCGCCGCCACGATGGTTCTCATGACCGTAGCCCAACCGCTCGGCGCGCATCATTCGTTCGCCGCCGAGTTCGACGCGGCGAAACCGTTCACCCTCACGGGCGCCGTGACGAAAGTAGCGTGGGCGAATCCGCACGTCTGGTTCTACATCGACGTTGTCGATGCCGAGACCAAGAAAGTCACCAATTGGGCCTTGGAGTTCAACAGCCCCAATGCCCTCATGCGGGCCGGTTGGAAGCGCGACACTCTGAAGCTCGGAGACGTGATCACGGTCGAGGGAAGTCTCGCGAAGGACGGTTCGCCGACGGGCAACGCGCGCTCTGTCGTGAGCTCGACAGGGCAGCGGCTATTCGCCGGATCGAGCGAGGACACGACGCCGTAGCAGCCGGGCCTACGGGCTACTTGCGCGATCGAATCGGTAGTCGCCCGAGACGTGCTTGTCCCACAGGTATGTCGGCACGCCGCGGCTGTCCATGACGAAATCGATCGCGAGCCCGCCGTTGACGAAGACGGTCTCCGACTGTGGCTGTAGCCGTGTTTGACCGAGGAACAGCGCGCCGTCGGCCAACCTGATCTCGAAGACTCGTGCGGCCGCCGCTCCTTGCCAGAACGGCGGCCGCTCCGTGTACGTACCCGCATACTTCGCGAGGGTGTCCGCGGCGATCGCGATTTCGGATTGCTGTGCGTCCGAGCGCGTGCCGACCCAATGCTCGTGGAACGTCTTGTTCTCGGCGCAGACGTACTCGAGCAGCTCCGTGTCTGCGGCGAGCCGCGCCTCGATTGTGGCTTTCCAAGGCGCCGTGTACAACGCGGGATCGTGAAGCTCGACCTCGAGCGTGAGGCGGCCGAAGTCGGGGCGCCGGTAGCGCTCGACGGTGCGCAGCGCCTCCGTGTGAGGGTGGCCGCCGTCGAGCCAGGTCCGATCGTTGAAGCCGGCGCTCTCGACGACGAGCGTGTCTCCTTCCCAGCGCCCGACCGAATATCCCATCCAATTGGGATTCGCGTCCGTCTCGAGCGCGCGCCCGTCCATGAAGACCTGCCGGTAGGTCAGATCGGCGTTGAGGATCACGATCAACGAAGGCGTCTGGATCAGCTTGCTCATCGCCCAGTTCAGGTCGGGGCCGCGTGCGTAGAGATAGCCGGGGCCTTCGGGCAGACATTGCGCCCGCATGTGGTCCTTGAAGAAGTTCTCCGCGCGCGGCCGCACGATCGCGTCGACCGCCGCCGGATCGACCGGCGTGAAGCTCGTGTTCGTGCGCGACGTTCTCGTCCACAACCCCGAGAGATCCGGCTTGCCGTCGGCCGTACGCGGCGCGGGACCCGCGAGATTCGGCTTGCCGTCGGCGGTGCGCGGGATCCCCGGAGTGGGGTGATCCAACCACTGAGCCGCGACGGGCGAAGTCGCGGCGGACAACAGGATCGCCAATACGACGGTCTTCATGTTTTTCGCTCCTGCGCGCAGCGATTTCGTGACCGGAGGCGTTGCGCAGGTAGCGTACATCGCTGCTGATGAGCAAGTCGAGCCGCGTAAGAATTCCCCCGGAGACGTCGCAAGCTGCTTCCTTAGCGAAGCCGTCATTGCTGTATCTGCTTGCGTTGCCGTGAGCTATTCTCGAGCGCCGTCGCGCCCAAGAAATCGAGGTCATTCAGTGTTCAAGATCCGAGCTGCGATCGTCCTTGCAGCCTTCCTGCTGCACGGCTGTGGGCCATCCGAGCAGGCGGCAACGGTGTCGGACCCGGGTGCCACGGCGCCACTCGTTCCGATCCGCGTATCGGGTAGCTACTGGATCGAGCTGTCGCCCGTGCTCGTGGCGGCCAATCGCTTCTATCCCGAGCAGTTGTCTGTCGGCGAAGGCGGAATTACGCGCATCTCCTCCGGCGAGGCCGACCTGGCGACCAACGCCGAGACGCAGCTGCTGCGGGAGTCGCTCGCAAACCCCGAGCTGCGCATCATCATGACCGTGACCGAGAGCTTTTACCGGCTCGTCGCGCGGCGTTCCGCCGGCATCGAAACCTTGGCCGACCTCGAGGGCAAACGCGTCATGCTGCCGCGCAATACGTCGGCGCATTATTTTTTGGTGGCAATGCTGCGCACCGTCGGGTTGACGGAGGAACAGGTCGAGCTCGTGAATTTGCTGCCGGCGCAGGGCGATCAGACCGGTATGGATCAGATGTCGGATGCCTTGGCTCGCGGCGACGTGGACGCCATTTCGATCTGGGAGCCGGAGCCCGAGGACGCGATTCATCGCCTCGGCGACGATGCGGTGGTCTTTCAAGACCGTAGTGTCTACCGCGAGGTGTTCAACCTACATGCGAGGGCGTCGGATCTGGCCGACCCGGACAGGCGGCGCTCGATCGTGGCCTTCGTGCGTGCCGTCGCCGAGGCGACGGAAGCACTGAAGATCGATCCCGAGGCCCACTGGCCGCACGTGTCGAGCATCACCGGGTTCACGACCGAAGAGATCTCGTGGGGCTGGCCGGAGATGCAATTCCCCGTGCGCATCGTGCCGGACATCCTGGAAGTCCTCGAGGAGGAAGAGGTTTGGGTCGCCAAGGAACGCAGCCGCGTGCCGCGCAGCCGTGCTGAGCTCGCGGGCCTGATCGACGCCTCGGTTCTCGAAGAGGCGCTTCGTTCGCAGTAATGAAGGTGGCAAACTGGTACCGAACCTCGGGCGGATAGGGGCCTAGTATGACGATCAAACGCCGTGAATTTCTCGCCGGCAGCGCAGCAACCGCTGCGGTCGCAGGGCTCGGCATCGGCCGCGCCGCCGCTCAGGGCGAGGTGCCCATACTGGGTCTCATCTTCCCACCCTTGAACCGCGGCATTCCCGAGGAAGGCATCGCGATGTACGGCGATCGCCTCAAATACGTCGTGACGGGACTCGGCGTGGAATCGATGACGCCCGAAGGCTTCAACGCCGTGATCGACAGAGTTCCCGCGGCGGCCGAGAAGCTCGCCGCGGCCGGCGCAGAGGCTATCGAGCTCACGGGCACGTCGCTGACGTTCTATCAAGGCGAAGCGTTCAATCAGAAGCTGCGCCAAATCGTCGTCGACGCATCGGGGTTACCGGCGACGACGATGAGCAACGGCGTCATCGACGGGCTCAAGGAAGTCGGCGCGAAGCGCGTCGCCGTCGCGACGGCGTACAACGACGTCGTCAACGATCGCTTGCGCGCGTTCTTGATCGAGCACGATCTTACGCCGCTCGTCGTGACGGGCATGGGCCTCGAGGCGATCACCGCCGTGGACACCGTCACGCAGGACGATCTGCTCGAGTTCGGCGCACGCGTGCGAGCCTCTGCGCCCGACGCCGACTCGCTGCTCTTGTCGTGCGGCGGCTTCAGGACGCTCGAGCTGCTCGCGCCGCTCGAGGCGCGTACCGGCGTGCCCGTCATCTCGAGCATGCCGCACGGCTTGTGGGCCGGCGCGCGGCTCGTCGGCATGAGCGGCGCGGCGCCGGGTTACGGGAGGTTGCTGTCGCGCGGTGCCTGAGATTTCGCAACACGTCGGCTAAACGGGAGAAGCACGAATGAGACGAGTCAGTCCTCGCGCCGTCGGCGGCGCGTTGGCAATCGGTGCCGCGTTCTGGATCGGCACGGCCATTCCACAAAGCGGCAGCCCCGCGCCCGTGCGCCTCGACCCCGATAAGATCGCGGGCTTGAATCTCACGGCGATCCCGCCGGACGCGTACCAAGAGATTCTCGTCGCCGGCGAGCTCAACATGCGCGTCGCGTCGCTGTTCGAAGGCAAGGAGCTGCGCGTTTCGATCTTCGAGTCGACGCCGGCGAAGACGGATCACCGGACGCGGCCGACCGACGTCGACGAGTTCGTCTACGTGCTCTCCGGTAAGTTGATCCTCACGGAGCCGAGCGGTACGCGTCACGAGTACGTGCCCGGCGACTCGCTCGTGCTGCCGATCGGCTACACGGGCACATGGGAGATGCAGGGCAACTACCGCGAGCTCGTCGTGCTCGCGCAGTAATCACTGGCTCGGCATCTTGCCTTCGCTGCCCGCGAACAACCGCCGATAGTCGTCCGGTAGCCGGCCGACGACGTCGAGGATCTCGCCGGGCGATACGGCCTGCGTCAGCACGTCGATGACGGCGCGCGCGTGGTGCGTGCTTTCCGGCAGATCGATGCCTTCGCGCGCGCAGACGCGAAGCAGGAACTCGGCCGACGAGAACCGCTCCGGCATGGCCATGCCTGCGTCGGCGAGGAACAGCTGAATCTCGTGCGGCAGCTGTGCGGCGAGGTGCCGCGATTCGTCGGGTCCTAGCCGCTCGGCCAAGGTCTCGAGCGTCGCGCGCGTCGCCCGCATCGCTTCGCCGAGCGTAGCCAAGCGCGCCTTGTTCTGCACTTGGCCCAAAAATTCCTGCGTTTGCATACAGCCTCCTTGTCTTTTGGGGCGCTCGGTCCCGCTGCGGCTTCCTTGCCGCCACGAAGTCTTGGCGCGCAAAGTTCAAGCAATTCGCATGCCAGCCGCTCTCAGGAGAAGAAGAGCCAAGCCGCCGCGACGAGCGCGACCAGCACCGCGCTGAGCGCGATACCAGCGCCGGACAGCCGCGGCGGGGCGTCGTCACGATAGCGCCGGATCGTCAGCGGCTCGACTCGCGCTGCATCGGGCGGCTGCGTCGCAGAGGCTGACGAGCACGAGCACGGCCGCGCAGAACGACGAACAGCAGAACGCGAAGTGCAGGAAGTTGATCGACGCCAGCCACCCGCCCAGCCCGACAGCGAGAGCTCGTTGACCTCGAGCACGAGCCTGGCCGACGCCGAGCACGAGGCCCGTGAACAAAGCCGCCAGCGCGCCGGGCGCGTTGGCGCGCGGCCATAGCACGCCGATCAGGAACACGGCGGCGATCGGCGGCGAGATGTACGCTTGCACGCTTTGCAGGTAGACGTAGAGCTGCCCTGAGATCACGTCCATCAGCGGGATCCACGCAAGGCCGAACAGCACCATGAGCACGCGTCGCGGCCTGGCCAACGAGCACGAGCCGCCGCTCGGAGTGATGCGGCGCGAGGCGCTTGTAGACGTCCATCGTCACGAGCGTGGCGCACGAGTTGAACACGGACGACAGCGAGCTCATCAACGCCGCGAGCAGCCCCGCGACGACGACGCCGCGCAGGCCGGCCGGCAGCAGCGAGCCGATCAACGTCGGCAGCGCGCTGTCGGGGTCGGCGAGCGGCAGAGCTGGCCGCGCTGCGCGAGCACGTAGGCGATGACGCCCGGCACGACGAAGATGAAGAGCGGCAGTTGCTTCAGGAACGCGGCGAACAACGTCGCGCGCCGCGCCTCACCGATCGATTTCGCGGCGAGCGTCCGTTGCACGATGTATTGATCCGTGCACCAGTACCAGACGGCGAGGATCGGTGCGCCGAACAGGATGCCGGTCCACGGGAAATCCGGGTCCGAAGTCGCGCGCCACAGGCTCATGAATTCGGGAGGCGCCGCCGCGCGCAGCTCGCTCCAGCCGCCGACGGCTTCAGGCCGACGACCGTGACGACGATTGCGCCGCCGATCATCACGAACATCTGGAGCATGTCCGAGACGAGCACGGCGCGCATGCCGCCGATGACGGTGTAGACGCCCGTCGCCAGCACGACGATGACGGCGCCCGTCCAGAAGTCGATGCCCATCAGCGCCTCGAACACGATGCCGCCGGCCGCGATCGTCACGGAGATCTTCGTCAGCACGTAGCCGACGATCGAGATCGCCGCGAGATAGAAGCGCACGCCCGACGAATAACGCGCTTCGAGGAACTCCGGCATCGTGAAGACGCCCGAGCGCAGATAGAAGGGCACGAACAGCCAGCCGAGCAGGATCAGCGCGAACGACGGCGATGAGCTCGAACTGCGCGGCCGGGAAACACGCCCGATGCGCCGCTGCCGGCGAGGCCCACGAGGTGCTCGGAGCCGATGTTCGTTGCGAAGATCGATGCGCCGACGATGAACCAGCCGGCGTTGCGGCCGGCCAGGAAGAAGTCGGTCGGGATTGGCGCGGTTCGTCGGCGCTATGGCGGAACACGACGGCGTAGAGGACGATGAAATAGGCGGCAATGACGAGCCAGTCGGCGGCTCGTGAGCAGGCTCATTCTTCTTTCCTTGCTCGACTAGGGCGCTTGCTGCGGCTTATCGTGACGGGGGCCGCCGTCGGCCGCAAACGAGGGGACGCACATGCAACAACGCCGGCTCGGCAACCTGGAAGTGTCCGCGCTCGGGCTCGGCTGCATGGGGCTCAGCTTCGGTTACGGCCCGGCCACGGACCGCAAGCGAAGCATCAAGCTGATCGGAGCCGCCGTCGAGCGCGGCATCACGTTCTTCGACACGGCCGAAATCTATGGCCCGTTCACGAACGAGGAGCTCGTCGGCGAGGCGCTCGAGCCGTTCAAAGGGTAGGTCGTGATCGCGACGAAGTTCGGCGGCCGAGATCGGTCCGGCAAGTCGCCGATGGACTTGAACAGCCGGCCCGAGCACATCAAGGAAGTCGCCGACGCGTCGCTGAAGCGGCTCCGCGTCGATACGATCGATCTCTTTTATCAGCATCGCGTCGATCCGAACGTGCCGATCGAGGACGTTGCCGGCGCCGTCAAAGAGTTGATCCAAGCAGGGCAAGGTCAAGCACTTCGGTTTGTCGGAAGCCGGCGCTGCGACGATTCGCCGCGCTCACGCGGTGCAGCCCGTGGCCGCCGTGCAGAGCGAGTACTCGCTGTGGCATCGAACGCTCGAGCGCGAGGTCTTGCCGACGCTCGAGGAGCTCGGCATCGGGCTCGTGCCGTTCGGCCCGCTCGGCAAGGGGTATCTCACGGGAACGATCGACGAGCAGCACGCAGTTTGCCGCCGGCGATTTTCGCAACATGATGCCGCGCTTCACGCCGGAGGCTCGCAAGGCGAACGCGGAGCTCAAGTCACGTGCTCGCGACGCTGGCGGCGCGCATGCAAGTGACCCCGGCGCAGCTCGCTCTCGGCTGGTTGCTGGCGCGCAAGCCGTGGATCGTGCCGATTCCCGGCACGCGCAAGCGCGAGCGGCTCGAGGAGAACGCAGCCGCGGCCGACGTCGAGCTCTCGGCGGCGGACCTTGCGGCCATCGAGGAGGCGGCCGGGAAGGTCGCCATCACCGGGGCGCGTTATCCGGAGCCGCTCGAGAAAATGACGGGCCGCTGAGGGCTGTCAAGAAATGTCGTTGCAGGCGCCGCGGACCGTAACGCATGTAGAATCTTGGGGCATGAGCATGGTGCTCTAGCTACAACTCGAACCTGGGGGAAACAGTCATGAAGAAGCTGGCGCTCGCCGCCATCGGTGCGGCGTACTTTTGCGGCACTGCGATGGCGCAGGACGCGAGAACCGTCATCGCAGACGCGCAACGCGCGCTCGGCGGTGTCAATTCCATCACGTACTCCGGATCGGCACGCGACGTCGCGTTCCAGCAGTGCGGCGCAAATGCAGCCGCGCTGATCTGCTACGGCACGCACGACCCGATGCGGCCGATCACGAACTACGTACGCGTCATCGACCCCGCGGCGCCGACGTCGCGCCACACGGGTGCGACGATGAACCTCGGCGGCGGCGGCTCGACGACGATCACTCCGGGAACGTTCTTCCAGGAGGTCACGGCGGAGCAAGCGGCGGGCATGAACTGGGGCCAGGCGCTCGAGCTCTACATCACGCCGTGGGGCTTCTTGAAGGGGGCCGCTGACAACAATGCGACGGCCGCACGCCGCCGCGTCGGGGACACCAACTACACGGTGCTGAGCTGGAGCCCGGCGGTGAAGGCGCCGTCGGGAGCGAGCTATCAAGTCAACGGCTACGTCAATGGCGAGAATCTCGTCGAGCGCGTGGAGACGTGGCTCGGCGAGAACCTGATGGGCGACATGCACATCGTCGCGAACTATTCGGGCTACCGCTCGTTCGGCGGCGCCGTCGTGCCCACGAAGATCGAGCAGACGCGCGGCGGCTGGCCGTTCTTCGAGGTCGACGTGACGAACGCGACCGGCAATCCGCAGAACCTCGCGGCGCTGGCGCCGCGACCGCCGCCCCCGCCGGGAGGCGGTGGTGGTGGTGGTGGCGGCGGCCCACCGGCGGCGTTGACGCTCACGAAGGAGGAGCTCAGCCCCTGGCTCTGGCGCTACACGACGGGTGCCGGCAGCTACGACTCGATCATCGCAGAGTTCGACGACTACATCATGATGCTCGAAGCGGGTGGGAACCAGGCGCGCGCGCAGCTCTACATCGACGAGATCAAGCGGCAGTTCCCCGGCAAGCCGATCCGCTACGTGTGGAACAGCCATCCGCACGGCGATCACACGCCCGGAATTCCTGCCGTCGTGGCCGAAGGAGCGACGGTGATTGCGCAGGCGAACGCGGTCGAGTTCTTCGACCGCGCCCTGAATACGCCGCGCACGCTGCTCGACGATACGCTGGCGAAGAATCCGCGCCGCGTGCGCGTGGACAGCGTCGAAGGCAAGCGCGTGTACACGGACGGCACGCGGACGGTCGAGCTCTACCACATCTTCCCGGCGCCGCACTCGAACGCCTTGATGGTCGCGTATTTCCCGCAAGAGCGGATGCTGTTCCAGGGCGACTTCTCCGTGAATCCGGCGCAGGGCGGCGGCATGCAGCCCGCAAACGATCACGTGCGCGCGCTCGTGCCGGCGCTAGAGAAGCTCGGGATCAATTACGAGCGCTACATCAACGTTCACGCGTCTGCGGCTCCGCAGACGAAGGCGGACGTCACTGCGGCCATGAACGCGGTGCGACCATAGTCTAGATAGCATGGGGACGGACCTTAGGTCCGTCCCCTCTTGTGCCCTCTTGCGCTATTTCGCGCGGCCCGTGTAGCCCTGCGCGATCGTCGGCATCGCGATGACGCGGTTGCGCGCGCTCGGCGTGCCCCAGCCGCCGTAGAACACGATGCCAAACAACGTCTTCTTATCGCGGCCGCCGAACGCCGTTCCGTGCGTGCCTTGCGGCGCAGGAATCGAGCCCAAGAATTCGCCGGCCGGCGAGAACACGTCGATCGAGCGGCCCGTGCTCACGTAGAGCCGGCCTTCGGAGTCGACGGCCGAGCCGTCGCCGCCGGTGCCGCCCTTGAGCTGGCCGAAGTCGCGCTGGTTCGTCAGCGAGCCGTCGGCTTGCACGTCGAAGGCTACGACGACGGGCCCGTTCGTGACGTACAGCGTGCGCTCGTCGGGGCTCAGGATGATGCCGTTCGCGCCGGCGACCGAGTTGCCGTACTGAGAGATGACTCCTTGTGGGTTCGCGTAGAACACGCCGACGCCGGACACGGAGATGTAGACGCCGCCGCGCGCGTCGGCGGTCAAGTCGTTCGGCGTTCCGCCGACGCAATCGAGCGGCTCGCCGCGGAACGTGTTGGCGAAAATCCTGCGCTGCGGCTCGAGTTGGATGACGCCCGCCGGGAGGCCGCGCGACAGCACGAACAGCGCGCCATTCTTGCTGCGCGACACCGCGCCGCCCGTGTTCACGTCTTCGTAAGCGATGCGGGCCAAGCCCGTCGCAGGATCCATCTCCATGACGTTGCTCGCGTCGTTGTTCGCGAACAGCAGCTGGCCATCTTCGGTTGCGATCGGGCCGTCGGCGTTGTTGCCTTGCCAGTGCCAGACGACCTTCCACGTCTGGCCGGCCCCGATGACGCCGGGGATGGCGGTCGTCGGCGCCGGCGCCGCCGGCTCGGGCGGCTCTTCCGTGTCGCCGGCCGAGCGCCTGACGCTCTCGAGGCTGCGCACGTTCGGGCGCGTCGAGCATTTCGCGAGGGCCGCATCCAAGCCCGGGTTCTGCCACGCCTGCAGTCCCGTGCCGCGGTTGAACGCGGACGAAGGGCTTTGTGCAGAGGCGGCTGCCGCGGTGCAGCCGACGAGTACGGCCAAAGCGAGCGTTGATCTCATCGTCGTTCCCCAGTGTTCGATAGACGCATTATCGTTGCCGAAGGCGATTTGCTCCAAATTCGCCGAACATGATAGTAATCGGAGCAGTGGATCGAGGCGTTTGAGAAGATCATGGAGGGATGGGACTCGTGACCGCCAAACTAGAACTTAGCAATCCGCGCGAGCCATCACTCGCGCCGATCGAAGTGACCGCGCTCGCCGCTACGGGCTCGGTGTTTCTTTGTATTCCCGAGCACGCGCGGCTGCAGCTCAAGCTCGAGGCGCTCGAGCACCGCGAGGTCAAGCTCGCCGACGGAGCACGGGCGTCGTATCCCTACGTCGGCCCCATCGTGCTGCGGTTCAAGAACCGCACGGGATTCGTCGGCGCACTGGTGCTCGGTGACGAGGTGCTGCTCGGCGCGATTCCGATGGAGGAGATGGACCTCGTCGTCAACCCGCGCGATCGTACCGTCGACGTGAACCCCGACAGCCCGAACATCGCGACCGGCATCTGCAAGCGCGCCGCTTGAGCGCGTGCTCCGCCGGCGTTGTGCCGGGGCGCGGCGCCCATCAGTCGATCTGCGCGGCCGTGCTTTGTTTCGCGGCGGCCGGCGCGTCGGCTCAGAACAACGCGGTGCTCCAGGATCCGGGCCAGAAGACCGTGCGAGTCGTGCGCACGACGGTGGCGCCCGTCATCGACGGCGATCTGAGCGACGCCGCGTGGGCGGCGGCCGCCGTAGTCGACGACTTGCATCAGGTCACGCCCGTCGAGTACGCCGAGCCCGACGAGCGCACCGAGGTGCTGATCCTGTACGACGACGACGCGCTCTACGTCGCGGCCCGGCTGTACGACACGGACCCCGAGCTGATCACGGCGCGCAACATGCGCCAGAACGACAACTTGGGCCAGGACGACCGCTTCTACGTCACGATCGATCCGTTCAACGACCGGCGCAGCGGATATTTCTTCGGCCTGAACCCGAACGGCGTGCGCGCCGACGGCTTGTATCGCAACGTCACGGAGTTCTATAGCGAATGGGATTCGATCTTCGACGCCGCGGCAGGGCGTTTCGACGGCGGCTGGACGGCCGAGATCGAGATTCCTTACAAGTCGATCTCGTTCGATCCGACGACGGATACCTGGGGACTCAACTTCTCGCGGACCGTCGTGCGCAAGAACGAGGTCCTCGCTTGGGTCTCGCGCAACCGCGCTTACAATCCGGCGGTCTCGGGTCTCGCGGTCGGTTTCGAGGGGCTCGAGCAGGGCATCGGGCTCGAGATCGTGCCGTCGCTCGCCGTCAGCGACCGCAAGAATTTCCTGACCGGCGAGACGGACTCCGAGACGAAGCCGTCGCTCGATCTCGCGTACCGCATCACGCCGCAGCTGAACGGCTCACTGACGATCAACACGGACTTCTCCGTGACCGAGGTCGACGATCGGCAGGTCAATCTGTCGCGTCTAGGGCTCTTCTTCCCCGAGAAGCGGGATTTCTTCCTGCGCGAGGCCGACATCTTCGAGTACGGCGGCATCGGCGGTCAGCGCCAGTCGCAGATACCCGGTCTCAACACGCTGGCGCAGAACGGCCGCCCGTTCTTCTCGCGGCGCATTGGGCTCAGCAACACAGGTCAAGTCGTCGATCTCGAGTACGGCGGCAAGCTTTCGGGGCGCGTCGGTAGCTGGGAGGTCGGCGGGTTGTCGGTGCGCCAGGACGCACACTCCATCACGGTGCTGCCTGGTCGCGAGCCCGTCGGTGCCGACTGCACGGATTTGCCGTCGGCGTCCGCGCGATCGTGCGTGATTCCGGCCGACACGCTGTCCGTCGCGCGCGCGAAGCTCGGCGTGCTCGAGGAATCGAGCATCGGCGTCATCACGACCTACGGCAGCCCGACGTCCGCGCTCGACAACTCGCTCGCAGGCGTGGACTTCCAGTATCGAAACTCGCGGTTTCCGGGCAGCCGCGCGCTCGAGGGCGAGCTGTTCTACCAGCAGAGCGACACCGACGGGTTCAACGGTGATGAAACGGCCTATGGAGCCAGCGTGCGGTTCCCGAGCTCGCAGGGCGTGCGCGGCATTCTGCAATATCGGCAGTACGGCGAGCAGTTCAATCCCGCGCTCGGCTTCCTCGACAGCGCCGGTATCAGCGACGCCTTCTTCAACGTCGGCTACATGCTGCGGCCGAGCGAAGGCAATCTCGAATCGTGGCTGCTGAACTTCGACTACCAGCGCATCGAGTATCTGCAGGGCGGCGGGCTCAAGACGGAAGCGTTCTTCCTCCGGCCGCTCACGTTGGCGAACCGCACCAACGACACGATGACGCTGGCAGTCAGCGACTTCACGGAGCGGCTCGTCGAGCCGTTCCAGATCTATCCCGGCGTCATCGTGCCCGTCGGCACCTACGACGCCGACAGTCGCGGCATCCAAGCCGGCACGGGCGGCCACCGCAAGCTTGCGGCCTTCATGCGCGTCGTCGAGTATCCCGACGGCAAATTTTACGGGGGCAAACGCTCCGATCGTTTCGCGGAGCTCACGTGGCGGCCGTCGGCGTTTTTCCGCGGCAGCTTGAGCTACGACTTCAGCGACGTCGAGCTGCCGGTGCAAAACGGCTCGTTCGAGGTGCGGCTCGTCCGCGTGGGATTCGACTTCGCCTTCTCGCCGACGATATCCTGGGTGAACCTGATTCAGTACGACAACGTCAGCGAGGTCGCCGGCATCAACATGCGCCTGCACTGGATACCGGAAGCCGGCCGCGAGGTGTTCTTCGTGATCAATCACAACGTCGAGGACATCGATCGCGACAACAGCTTTCACTCGGCGTTCTCCGACGCGACGGCGAAGGTCAGCTACACCTTTCGCTTCTAGAGCCGATGAAAGCGCCCGACGAAGTGCTGCCCGACGTGCGCGACGGCCTGACGCGCGAGGAGCGCATCGTCTTGTACGTGCTACATGAGACGCAGAAGGAGCGCGGCGGCCGCAATGTGCCGACGGCGATGCTCTGGGGCCGCGTCTGCGAGCACTTCTACATCAGTCCCGAGGATCTATCGGCCATGCTTGCGCGCCTCGGCGCACGCAAGTAGCGACGCGACGCGGCGGTTACTCGCCGAAGCCTTTCGATTCCACGTCCCAAGTCGGCAGCGTGCACAGCGAGCAGTCGTCGCCGACGAACATCTTCGCTGCGTCGGCGTTCTTCTTGAAGGTCCAGCGCAGCCAGTTTGCCGCGACGTTCGCGTACTCGCCGCCGCCGGGATGGAACACCGTCGCCGTGTGGCCGGCGTTCGCGCGCGCGCCGTAGAACGCCGGCACGTGCGTGATGGCTTCGTAGGTCGCATGCGATGCGGCCGTCATGAAGTCGCGCTCGGCGCCGTTGATCAGCAGCACCGGTCCGTGCACGTCCTTGAGCGCTTCCGTGCTCGGGAACGCTCCTGCCGGCGCGTTCGGATTCGGCGGTTGGACGCCCGAGTTGAACACGCCGATCGTGTCGACTCGCGGGTCGGCGCCCAAGCTGATCGAGAGGAAGCCGCCGCAGGATTGGCCCATCACGGCGACCTGGCTCGTGTCGATCTTGCCGCGCAGCGGCGAGCCGTCGCGGCCGTTCTCGGCGAACGCCCAATCGATGCCGGCGCGCAAATCGTCGGCCGTCGCCCGGGGGCGCGGCTGAGCTTCCTGAGGAGCAGTGCCGAGCACGATGAAGCCGTGCGACGCGATCGTCGACAGGAAGCCGCCGTAGCGTGCGGTGTCGATCGCGCAGCCGCCGTTGCCCCAGACGAGGACGGGCAGCGTGTCGCGCGACGGGAACGCGTCGAGGCTGGTCGGATGAAAGGCCATGAGGCCCGCGTTGCCGAACGCCGGACCGGATGTCACCTGATAGGGCCCTGGCACCGCCAGCGGAGCGCCTTCGACGGGCAGCGTCGTGTTGATCTGCTCCATCGTGATGCCGGGCGGTTGTGCGAACGCTGCGCCGGTCAGCACGAGCAACGCCGAAACCGAGCAAGCCTTGGATGTCTTGGACATGGTGCCTCTCCCCAGTCGAATCGCTGTGGCCTCGATCGTCCCCCAAGCGGCGCCGCCGCCGCAAGGCGGAAATAGAAATCTCACGGCGCGCGCCATTGCGTGACAGCCCGGGTCGACGGGGTATAGATTCGCGAGGCGACGACGCGGTCGCGATGGCGGGGAGTAGGCTCATGCGGGTTCGATCGTTGGCACCGTTGCTCGTCGGCGTTTCGTTGGTCGCGCACGCGCAGACTCAACCGCCGCTGCCGCCCGATATCCATCCCGTCACGCTGTCGAGGTTGCCGCCCGTGACTCCGGAGGATCTCGACGACGAGGCGCGGCGCCTGTTCAACGAGCGCGAAAACTTCACGGCGGGCCCGGGCCCGACTCACGTCACCGTCTACATTCCGCGCGAGCGCAGCCTCGGTATCCCAACAGGCGAGAACAGCCCCGTCGGCCCGCGCCTGTTTCAGCTCGCGGTGTTGATCGCGGCGCGCGAGATCGACCAGCAATACGAATGGTCGGCCCACGAGCCGGCGGGCCTGCGACAAGGGCTCGAGCAATCAGTCATCGACGTCGTGAAGTACGACCGTCCCGTCACCGGCCTCGCCGAGAAGGACGCGGCGCTCATCACGTTCGGCCGTACTCTGCTGCGCGACAACAAGGTCAGCAGCGAGATCTGGGCCGACATGGTGCGGCTCTTCGGGCGCCAGCACACGATCGATCTGCTCGGGATCATGGGCGACTACATACGGGTCGGCATCATGTTGAACGCCGTGAATCAGCAGCAGCCGCCGTCACGCCCCGCGCTGTTGCCGCCGCTCGAGCGTGGGCGCTAACGCGCGATAGCCCGCTCGTCGTGTCCAGATTGGCCGGCATTGCTGCCGGGCAGAACGTGTTGATCCGCGGCGCTTCAGGCAGCGTCGGTAGCGCGGCCGTGCAGCTCGCCAAACACGTCGGCGCGCGTGTGACGGGCTTCGAGACCCTCAGGGGAGGGAGTTGCGCGGGCTCCGCTCGTCCTCGACGCAGTCGTAGGGCAGGAACTCGAGCGACGGTTGCCAGCGGAACGTCACGTAGTTCTCGTAAGTCACGGGCTCCGTGAACGCGCCGGGATCGGTGGCCGTGAAGTCGTACTGCACCGTCGCGCCGCCGTCGCGCGGCGTGAAGCGCTCGACGATGCGCATCGCGCGCGTCTGCGGCACGCCGACGAGGCCGTAGAGCTCGAAGTACGGCCAGTCGATGTGCGTCGTCGTGACCTCGAGCGTTGCGCCGTCCCAGCGTCCGGCCGAGTAGCCGAGCGGCGTGTACGGCTGATCGGCGCCCGGCGCGCGGCCGTCCATGTGAATGAGGCGGTCGATCTCGAACCATTCGTTCTGCAGCACGAGATCGGCGCCGCGCTCGACGAAGCGAACCGCGTATGGCCCGCTGCGCAACATCACGCGCGGCATCCCCGGCGAGATGCAGCCGAGCACGGGATCGTCGACGACCTCGTCGTAGGCGGCTTTGCCCTCGCGCGCGGTTGGCGTCAACGGCGGATTGCGGACCCACTCGGGCGCGCGCCCTTCGCGCGTCGGCACGAGCACCTTGCCGAGGAAGCCGCTGTCCGTGGCCGGCGCCGACGTCGTGCGCGGGAACGTGACGTCGGTGCCGACGGCACGCGCATCCGGCCAGCGCGCAGGCACGTTGCCGCGCAGCAAAATCTCGCGGCCGTCCTCGACGAGCAAATTCGTCACGTACATGCGCCGCGCCGTGCGCGTCGACGGGTTACCGGCGAACGACACGACGTCGCCGACCTCGAGCAGATCGCGCGGCAGACCGGCGCGATCGAGCCGCGTCAGGTCCGCGCTCTCGATGTCCCATACCTGGTCGCTGCCGTCGATGGCCTTCGTGCTGACCTCGAAGCGGACGTGCGGATTGCGCCAGATCACGCTGACGACCTCGCCGCGCGCCTCGACGATCGTGCCGGCGTCGTACTCGGCCGTCGAGTGATGCGCCGAGAGCGACGAGCCGAAGAGACCGGCGGCGATCGCGGTTAGCAGGCTGGCAAGCCGCGGCGTTGGCCCGTAATGCATGCGCGTTTCCCCCGCACGCCCGTGACCAGCCGATTCTAGCTCAGAGCGACGGCGTAACGGTCGATACCTCGGTACGCTCCAGGCGCGTCTGGCATTCGATGCACAGCGTGGCTTGGGGCAGGGCTTCGAGCCGGGCAGCCGCGATATCCTCGCCGCAGCGCTCGCAGCGGCCATACCCGCCGCGCTTCAGCCGCGCCAGCGCGTCCTGAATCGCCTTGAGCTCCTGAGCGTCGCGATCGATCTCGGCGAGATTCAAGTGGATGAGGACGTCCGCCGTCGCCGCGTCTTCGGCATCGCCGGTGCCTTGGACGAGGTCCGAATACCGTTGCTCGCCATGCTTGTCGAGCTCGCGCCGAATGTCGGTCCATACCTCTTTGTAGCGCTGGCGCAAATGGGCCTCGATTCGTTGACCCTCTGGCGACGCTGCGTTCATAGCCTCTCCTTTTGCTTCGTGGCGCGCTCCATGCGCGCGTTCCTGCTTGCAAGTCACGTGCCGCGAGTCGAATAGCGTGCATGACGCGGCGCCGATCCGTATATTCGACTGCAGGCCGCCACGAAATCGGCGCCGCAACAACACCGGAGGGGAAGCACGCCATGTGCGATCAAGATCACTTTGAAGAAGACCGGAAGAAATACTCGCGTCGCGACGTCGGCACGCTGGCCGCGGCCGTCGGCATAGCGGCGATCCTGCCGCGCTCCGCATTTGCCGTCGACGTCAAGGAAAGCGACGTCACGATCAGAACGCCGGACGGCGAGTGCGACGCCTACTTCGTCGCGCCGACGTCGGGGGCTCACGCGGCCGTGCTCGTCTGGCCCGACATCTTCGGTCTGCGTCCCGCGATGCGGCAGATGGGCAAGCGTTTGGCCGAGGACGGTTACAGCGTGCTCGTCGTGAATCCGTTCTATCGCCAACAGAAAGCGCCCACGGCGCCGCAGGGCGCAGCGACGCCGATTCAACAAGTGCTGCCCATGATGCAAGCGCTGAACGCGACGACGCACACGACGGATGCCAAGGCGTTCATCGCGTGGCTCGATGCGCGCTCCGAGGTCGACAAAGACAAGAAGATCGGCACGATCGGCTATTGCATGGGTGGCCCGATCGTCTTTCGCACGGCCGCGGCCGTACCGAATCGCGTGGGTGCCGTCGGCTCGTTCCACGGCGGGCAATTGACCACGATGAACCCGGACAGCCCGCATTTGTTGGTCCCGCAAACGAAGGCGCAGTACTTGATCGCAGTCGCCGAGAACGACGACATGCGCGACCCGAACTCGAAGACGATCCTCAAAGACGCGTTTGCTGCGGCGAAGCTCGAGGCCGAGGTCGAGGTCTACAAGGCCGCGCACGGCTGGTGCCCGCCCGACACGACAGTCTACGACCGCGAGGAGTCGGAGCGCGCCTGGAGCCGCATGCTGGCGATGTTCGAGAAGGCGCTCGCCTAACTTGCCAACGTCGTAGCCATGGGCAAACGGACGCAGTTGATCACACCGCGCGTCTCCGAATACGTGCTGCGGTCGTCGCGCGAGCCAGACGTGCTTGCGCGTTTGCGGCAGGCGACGGTCTCCGTGCCGCACAACGAGATGCAGATCGGCGCCGATCAAGGTCAGCTGCTCGCGTTGCTCGTGAAGTCGATCGGCGCGCGCCGCTGCATCGAGATCGGAACGTACACGGGCTACTCTGCGCTCGCCGTCGCGCTCGCGTTGCCGGCTGACGGTTTGGTCGTCGCGTGCGACGTCAGCGAGGAGTGGACGAGCATCGGGCGACCGTTCTGGCGCGAAGCCGGCGTCGAGTCGCGCATCGATCTACGAATAAAGCCGGGGCTCGAGACGCTCGACGAGCTGCTCGCGGACGGCGGTCGAGGCACGTTCGACTTCGCGTTCCTCGACGCCGACAAGACAAGCTACGCCGCCTACTACGAGAAGCTGCTCGAGTTGCTGCGCGTGGGCGGGTTGATCGCCGTCGACAATACCCTGGCGCTCGCCGGCGAGCCGATCATCGATCTACAAACGGGCAGCGCGAAGGCGCTGCGCGCGCTCAACGAATCCTTGCGCGGCGACGAGCGCGTCGACGTGGCGATGTTGACGATCGGCGAAGGCCTGACGTTGCTGCGCAAGCGCGAATAGCGATCACCAACCGCAGGTCTTGCCGGCGTTCTGCTCCTCGAGCCAGGCGGACAGCGGTTCGTAATAGGCGAGGATCGCCGACGCATCCATCTCGCGCTGGCCCGTGAAGGCTTCGAGCGCGTCTTGCCACGGCTGCGATTGGCCGAGCTCGAGCATCGCGTTCAGACGACCACCGACCGCTTCCGAGCCGTAGAACGAGCAGCGATGCAGCGGCCCTTCCCAGCCGGCGTGCCGGCACGCCGCTTGATAGAACTGGTATTGCAGGATCCGTGCGAGAAAGTACCGCATGTACGGCGTGTTGCCCGGAATGTGGTACTTGGCGCCGGGGTCGAACGCGTCCGCGGCCCGCTCGTTCGGCGGCCGCACGCCCTGGTACTCGGTCCTGAGCTGCCACCACCCCGTGTTGTACGTCTCCGGCGTCAGCTCGCCCGAGAACACTTGCCAGCGCCATTTGTCGATGAGCAGCCCGAACGGAAGGAACGCCACTCCGTCGAGCGCCTGCTGCAGCAGCAGCCCGATGTCCTTCGATGCATCCGGCACCGTGTCGATGAGGTCGATCTGACGCAGATATTCGGGCGTGATCGATAGCGTGATCGTGTCGCCGATGGCTTCGTGAAAGCCGTCGTTGGCGCCGCCGCGGAACAGGTTCGGCTGCTCCTTGTACGCGCGCTGGTAATAGTTGTGCCCGAGCTCGTGATGGATCGTGCGGAAGTCTTCCGCGCCGACGGTCGTGCACATCTTGATGCGCAGGTCGTCGCGCGCGTCGAGGTCCCAGGCCGAGGCGTGGCAGACCACCTCCCGCCCGTCGGGTTTCACAATTTGCGAACGCTCCCAGAATGTCTCGGGCAACGGCTCGAAGCCAAGCGACGAGAAAAACGCCTCGCCTGTCTGCACCATCTTGATCGGGTCGTAGCCGTCGTCGACTAAAAGCTTGTTCAAATCGATGCCCGAATCCGCGTTCTCCGGAGCAACGTCGATGTACAGCTCACCCCAGCTCTGCGCCCACATGTTGCCGAGCAGGTCGGCGCGAATCGGCTCGTCGAGCGGCACGACGTCGTCGCCGTAGCGTTCGTTGAGCTCGCTGCGCACGTAGCAATGCAGATCGTCGTAGAGGGGCTTCACCTGGCCCCAGAGCCGGTCCACCTCGGCCGTGAAGTCGTCGGGCGGCATGTCGTAACCCGCTCGCCACATCGCGCCGACATCCGCGAAGCCGAGCTCTTCGGCGCCTTCGTTGGCGATTTCGACCATGCGCGCGTAATCGGGCTTCATGACCTTCGCGTAGTCGTGCCACTTCGTCCAGACCTCTTCGAGCTTCGCGGGATCGCGAAGCTGGCGCATCAGCACCTCGGTCTCGGATTGCGACACCGTGCGGCCTTCGAACTCGATCTTGCCGACGCTGTAGGTGCTGTCGAGGCGCGTCGTGATGTCTGCGAGCTCTTGCGCGGCGCCGGGTTGGTCGGGTGCCGGCAGCGTGAGGCCGAGCTTCAGGAGCTCGAGCTTACGCCGCGCGTCAGTCGGCACGTCGATTCCGTTGAAGGTCGCCGCTTGTTTCGCGTTCTTGACGCCGAGCTCCGTGAGGCGCGCGCCGATGTTCGCAACGAGCCAGTCCGTGTCGAAGTTGATGTACGTCGCCTGAACCCAGCTGATGCGTGCGGCTTCCTCGCCGAGCGCGTCGTACTCGCGCTCCACCTCGTCGAGGAACGCGAGCGCGTCCGCCGCGGTCGGTGCGGCTTGCGACTCGGTTGTCGCGGGCGGCGGCCGCCCGCAGGCCGCGAGCCCGACGCACAAGAACACGGCGACGTTGACTCGAGCTGGAGCGTACGTTGGGCGTGCCATGACAGTCCTTTCGACGTTCCGTTGCGATGCTAGTAATTCTCGGTCACGCGGAGAAGTGCGTCAAAAACGCACGCGCGGCGACCCTCAACCGCTCGCGCGCCTGGCGGCGACCGCCTCGATCTCGATCAGGAATTTCGGGCTCGCGAGCTGCGGCACGTACAGGCTCGTCGACGTCGGGCGATGCGCGCCGAAGTGTCGCTCGCGTGCCGCCCGCACTACATGAAAGTCTTGATCCGGCACCACGAATACGCCGAGCTTGACGACCGCGTCGAAGCCGAGGCCATGCGCCGCGAGGCACGCGCGAAGGTTCAGAAACGTCAGCTCGACTTGATCGGCGAAGCTCGGCGGAACCGAGCCGTCGGGGCGTAGGCCCACCTGTCCCGAGATGAAAACCAGCTCGCTGCCGGCCTGAACGACGGCCGTGTGCGAGTACGGACCGAGGGGCGCGTGCACGTCGCGGGGATCTAGGAACGTCGTCGTCATGGTCTCGAACCCTCCACGCTCGAGGATATTGTAGGTCAAAGCCGGCGCCGCGTCGGGAGCGCTCCATTCGCTGTCGGCGGCGCGGCACGGGCTCGGGTAAACCGGTTATTCTGCTAGGCCATGAGACAGGCCTTGATCGCTCGCCGGGTAGGCGTACTTTCCGTTGGACTGCTGCTCGCGGGCTGCGAGCGCATGGATCCGAGCGCCGCCGCCGCCGTTCTCGACGAGCACTGCGCGGGTTGCCACAACCCGACGGACCTCGACGGCGGCTTCGCATTCGCGGACCTCGATGCGGCCCGCGTCGACGCGCACGCGGAAACCTGGGAAGCCGTCGTACGCAAGCTGCGCACTCGCACGATGCCGCCGCAGGGCGCACAGCGGCGGCCCGATGCCGAGACGTACGAGCGGCTCGCCGGCTGGCTCGAAGGCGAGCTCGACGCGCAAGCCGTCGCGACTCCGGGGCGCTCCGTGCTGCGGCGCCTGAACCGCGCCGAGTATGCGAACGCAATCCGTGAGCTGCTCGATCTCGACGTCGACGTCGCGGCGTTGCTGCCGCCCGACGATTCCGCGTTCGGCTTCGACAACAACGCCGATCTCAACGTCGTCTCGCCGGCGCTGCTCGAGCGCTACCTCGGCGCCGCGGATCGCGTCAGCGCACTGGCAGTCGGCGATCCACGAACGGTGATCGGTGCGAAAACGTACACCGTTCCCGGCGATCACTCTCAGGGGCTGCACGTCGACGGCTTGCCTCTCGGAACCGTGGGCGGCATAGCCGTGCAGCACGACTTCCCGCTCGACGCCGAATACGAATTCCAAGTCGCGCTGTTTCGTACCAACCTCGACGCCATCCGCGGCCTCGAGCACGAGCACGACCTCGAGATCGCCGTCGACGGCGTGCGCGTGCTGCTCGTCGGCGTAGGCGGCGAGCACGAGCCCGAGTTTCCGCCCGACACGATCATCACGGTGCGCGCCGATGCGACCGACGCGCGGCTCAAGGGTAGGGCGCCCGTCGGCGCCGGCGCGCGCACGGTCACGGCCGCGTTCATCCGCAAGGTCGGGCTCGGCACGAATCGCCTGCGGCCGTTCGACCGCAGCAACGCAGGCACTTACGATTCGACGGGCCGCCCGCACGTCGAGACGTTGACGATCGTGGGGCCGTTCGCGCCGACGGGTGTCGGCTCGACGGCGGCGCGGCAGCGCATCTTCGGCTGCACGCCTGCAAACACTGCCGAGGAAGAACCGTGCGCGCGCGAGATCTTGTCCGACCTCGCGAGGCGCGCGTATCGGCGGCCCGTCGGCGAAGCCGATCTCGCGCGGCTGGTGCCGTTCTACCGCGACGGTCGTGCGCAAGGCTCGTTCGATGCCGGCATCCAACTCGCGCTGCGGCGTTTGCTCGCGAGCCCTGCATTCGTGTTCCGCATCGAGCAGGACCCGGCCGATGCGACGCCGGGAACAGCGTTCGCCGTCAGCGACGTCGAGCTCGCGTCGCGGCTCTCGTTCTTCCTCTGGAGCGGCCCGCCCGACGACGAGCTGCTGACGGTCGCCGCCGCGACGCGCTTGCGCGAGCCCAACGTGCTCGCCGCACAGGTGCGACGAATGCTGCACGATCCGCGCGCCGCGGCGTTCGTCGAGAACTTCGCGGGCCAATGGCTGCACTTGCGCAACTTGGAGACGATCAAGCCGAACACGGACTTCTTCCCCGACTTCGACGACAACCTGCGGCAAGCCTTCAAGCGCGAGACGGAGCTCTTCTTCGCGAGCATCGTCGAGGAGAACCGCAGCATCCTCGACTTGCTGACAGCGGACTACACGTTCGTCGACGAGCGGCTCGCGCGTCACTACGGTATTCCGCATGTTTACGGCAGCCGGTTCCGGCGCGTCGCGCTGACGCCCGAGCTCGACGCGCGCCGCGGACTGCTCGGCAAGGGCGGCGTGCTGATGGCGACCTCGCACGCCGACCGCACGGCCCCGTCGCTGCGCGGCAAGTGGCTGCTCGAGAACCTGCTCGGCACGCCGCCGCCGGCGCCTCCGGCCAACGTTCCTCCGCTCGAGGCGGAGCCGGGCGCGGCGCCGAAGACGATGCGCGAGCGGCTCGACGTGCATCGCGCGAACCCGGCATGCGCCGATTGCCATGCCCTGATCGATCCGCTCGGGTTCGCGCTCGAGAGCTTCGACGCCGTCGGCGCTTGGCGCGACTTCGACGCGGGCGGCGCCGTCGACGCGAGCGGCCGGCTGCCCGACGGCACGGCTCTCAGCGGCATCGCCGAATTACGCACCGCGCTGGCGGCAGACCCACGTGTGTTCGCGAGCACCTTCGTCGAGAAGCTCATGATTTACGCGCTGGGGCGCGGACTTGCGGCTTACGACATGCCCGTCGTGCGTGGGATACTGCGCGAAGCCGAAGACGACGGCTATCGCTTCGAATCGATCGTCTTGGGCGTCGTCGAGAGCCCGGCATTTCGCATGCGCACTAAGGGCGCCGATGACGCGGCCATCGCGGCGCGTGCCGACTGAGAGCAGAGGGGAAGAGCAGTGTTCATCACGCGTCGATCGCTGCCGAGACGGACGGTGCTGCGCGGCCTCGGTACCGCCGTCGCGCTGCCGTTCCTCGAATCGATGGTGCCGGCCATGACGGCGCTCGCGCAGACGCCCGCGCGGCCGCCGCTGCGTTTCGGCGCCGTCTACGTGCCGAACGGCTGCCCGATCCCGTATTGGATGCCGCAGGGCGAGGCCGGCGCGCTTGACGCTGACACCGATCTTGCAGCCGCTCGAGCCGTTCCGCGATCAGCTGACCGTCATCGGTCAACTCTCGCGCGCCGGCGGCGCCGCCGTCACCGATCACGCCGTGAGCTCGGCGGGTTGGCTGTCGGGCGCCGTCGCGAAGCAGACGGAAGCCGAGGACATTCGCGTCGGTATTTCGATCGACCAGGTGCTCGCGAAAGAGATTGGCCAGGAGACGCCGTTCCCGTCGCTCGAGTACGCGACGGAAGATTTCACGGGCTACATCGGCGGCTGCGTTCCGGGATACAGCTGCACGTACATGAACACGATCGCCTGGGCCGGCGAGGCCGCGCCGCTGCCGATGGAGATCAACCCGCGCGTCGCGTTCGAGCGGCTGTTCGGCCGCGCCGGCGCTCCCGAGGACCGGCTTCGGCGCTTGCACGAGGACGGCAGCATTCTCGATTCCATCGTCGAGGAGGCCGGCGCGCTGCAGCGCGTCGTCAGCGCGCCGGACCAGAGACGGCTCGACGACTACCTCGAGAACGTGCGCGAGATCGAGCGGCGTATCGGCCGCGTCGAGGCCCGCAATAGCGCGGACCTGTCGCTCACGGCGCCCGTCGGGATTCCGGAGTCGTTCGAAGAGCACATGGCCGTGATGTTCGACTTGCTTGCGATCGCCTATCAGGCCGATCTCACGCGCGTGTTCACGTTCATGACGGGGCGCGAAGCGAGCCAGCGCACGTATCCGGGGTTGAACATGAGCCAGACGCATCACGACACGTCGCATCATGGCCAGCAGCCGGACAAGATGGCGCAGCACGCGAAGATCAACACCTATTTCACGATGCTGTTCGCGTCGTTCCTCGAGCGGCTGCGCGCGGCTCCGGAAGGCGACGGCTCGGTGCTCGACCACTCGTTGATCGCCTACGGCACGGGCATGAGCGACGGCCAGGCGCACAACTCGTATCCGCTGCCGTTCGCGCTCGTCGGCGGGGCCGGCGGGCAGCTGCGCGGCAACCGTTATTTGATTGCTCCCGAGTGGACCTCGATCGCGAATCTCTGGGTCGGCGTGGCCGGCATGTTCGGCAGCCCGCTCGAGACCTTCGGCGAGAGCACGGGCCGGTTCGAGGTTTAGCCCTTGACGCGCGCTGCGAGCGGCCGCTGGTTGTTAGTGCTGCTGTGCGCGAACGCGTTTGCGGCCTATGCCCGCGACGATCTGGTGCCGCTGCTCGCGGCAGCGCGCAGTGGCGATCGCGAGACTGCGATGGCGCTCGTGCGCGAAGCGAGCGATGTGAACGTTGTCGAGGCCGACGGCACGTCGGCGCTGCACTGGGCCGCGCACTTCGGCGACGCGGAGCTCGTGCGGGCGCTGCTCGCCGCGGGCGCCGACGCGGGGGCCGCGAACCGCTACGGAATGACGCCGCTGCAGCTCGCGGCCGTCGAAGGCGATCCGGCCGTCATCGAAGCGCTGCTCACGGCGGGCGCAGACGCGAACGCAGCGTTGCCCGAAGGCGAGACCGTGCTAATGAGCGCAGCGCGAACGGGATCGCCGGACGCGTTGCGCGCACTGCTCGCGCGGGGCGCCGACGTCGAAGCGCGCGACAAGTTCCATGGCGAAAGCGCGCTGATCTGGGCGGCGGCCGAAAATCACGCCGACGCCGTCCGTGTGCTTGCCGAGCACGGCGCCGACGTCGACGGCCGTTCGGCGCTGCTCGCGCTCGAGCCGAGGCAGCGGCGCGCGGGACAGTCGATCCTGCCGCTCGGGTCGTGGACTCCGCTGATGTACGCCGCGCGCGAGAACGCTCTTGCGGCGGCGGCGGCGCTCGTCGGTGCGGGCGCGAGCCTAGATGCCGTCGATCCCGACGGTGCCACGGCGCTCGTGATCGCGATCATCAACGCGCACTACGAATTCGCGTCACAGCTGTTGCGCGCCGGCGCCGACCCTAACGTCGTCGACAACGAGGCCGGCATGGGGCCGCTCTATGCGGCACTCGACATGCACCGGCTCGCGGTCGGGCATGGGCGCGGCAATCCCGTGCCCGTGGGATTGCTCGACGCCGTCGACGTCATCCGGTCGTTGCTGGAGCAGGGAGCGGATCCGAACGCGCGTTTGAAGAAACCGATCTTGCAGCGCCAGCACACGTTCGGCGACGGGACTCTGGGCGCCGGTGCGACGCCGCTGCTGCGTGCGGCAAAATCCGGCGACATCGAGCTCGTCCGAGTGTTGTTGGGTGCGGGCGCGGATCCGATGGCGAAGCTGCCGAACGGCACGACGGCGCTGATGCTCGCGGCCGGGCTCGGCTGGCGCAACGGCAGCCCGCTAGCGCCGTCGTACGATCAAGGCAGCGATGAGGAAGCCGTCGCGACGCTGGAGCTACTGTTGTCGCTCGGGCTCGATCTCCAAGCGGCGAACGAAGCCGGCGACACGGCGCTGCATGCGGCCATAGGCGGCCGCGGCTCCGAAGCGATCGTGCGGTTCCTGCTCGAGCGAGGCGCGGATCCGTTGGCGGCGAACGGCCGGCAGCAGACTCCGCTGTCGATTGCCGAAGCGCGCGGCACCGACGCCGTCAAAGCGCTTGTCCGCGGCACCGCGGCTGCGAGCGAGTAGGGCTCGTCGGATTCCGGAAACGGCCGGCCGTGGTACGCTCGGCGCACGTTGCGAAATGGGATCTCGAGAGCATGCACCGACGCATCGCACTGTTCCATGGCTTAGCGATCGTGCTGTTGGTCAGCGTCGGCACCGCTCCACTCGAGGCGCAAGACCCCGGTCAGTGGGGTTCTTACTCCGCGACCAAGGGTGCCACTCGCTACTCGCCGCTCGCGCAGATCGACGAGTCGAACGTGGCGCGGCTCCGTGTCGCGTGGCGCCACAAGCAGGCTGACCCCGCGATCCTCGCGGCGAACCCCGATTTCGCTCTATCGAACCGCTACATGGTCACGCCGATCTACGTCGACGGCCTGCTGTACGTGGCGAACGGATTCGGGCTCGCGGAGGCTATCGATCCGAAGACCGGGCGCACCGTGTGGACGCAGAAGCCGCTGATCGACGCGCCGGAGGGGCTGCCGTCGTTGATGATCAGCAAGGGCGTCGCGTACTTCGGCCGCGGCGACGAGGCGCGCATCCTGCACGTTCGCCAGCAGCATTTGTTCGCGCTGAACCCGAAAACAGGCGAGCCCATCGCGAGCTTCGGCGACGGTGGCAAGGTCGATCTCTCGACGGAGGACTTTCGCTACAAGTGGAACGGCGTGCCCGTCGTCGCCGGCGACGTCGTCGTGCTCGGCTCGTCGATGCTCGAGCAAGACTCGGCCGTCTACAAGGATGGACCACCCGGCTACGTGCGGGCGTTCGACGTGCGCACGGGCAAGGAACGCTGGGCGTGGAGCCCCGTGCCGCGCGAGGGTGACCCCGCGACGGCGACTTGGGCTGACGAAGCCTGGCGCTACACGGGCGCCGGCAACGTGTGGTCGACGTTCAGCGCCGACGACGAGCTCGGGCTCGTTTACGTGCCGACGAGCGGCGTCACGAACGACATGTACGGCGGCCACCGACTTGGGCTGAACCTGTACGGAAGCTCCGTCGTCGCGCTAAACGCCAAGACCGGCGAGCGTGTCTGGCACTTCCAGACCGTGCATCACGATTTGTTCGATTACGATCTGCCGGCCGCGCCGGTCTTGATCGACATCACCGTCGACGGCCGCTCGATCAAAGCGCTTGCGCAAGTGACGAAGCACGGCTTCCTGTTCGTTCTCGATCGCGCCACGGGCGCGCCGGTCTGGCCGATCGAGGAACGGCCCGTGCCGAAGTCGACGGTTCCGGGCGAAGTCGCGTCGCCGACGCAGCCGCACCCGACGAAGCCGCCGCCGTACGAGCACCAAGGGCTCACCGAGAACGACCTCATCGACTTCACGCCGGAACTGCGCGCGGAAGCGCTCGAGATCGTGAAGCGCTACGTGATCGGGCCGCCGTTCACGCCGCCGTCCGTGATCGGTGAAGGGCCGAATGCAAAGCTCGGCACGATCCAGCTCGCCGGCGCCTCGGGCGGCGCAAATTGGAATGGCGGCGCGTTCGACCCCGAGACCGGTATGTTCTACGTCGGTTCGCGCTCCGTCGCGTTCGTCGCGGACTTGTTCGCGCCAGATCCCGCGCGCTCGGACCTGCGCTACCGCGCGGGCATGCGCGAGATCATGAACGGCCCGCGCGGGCTACCGCTGATGAAGCCGCCGTACGGCCGTATCACCGCTTACGACTTGAACAAGGGCGATCAGGTTTGGATGGTGCCGAACGGCGACGGGCCGCGAAACCATCCGGCACTTGCCGGTTTGAATTTGCCGCCGCTCGGCGACGCGACGCCGTCCGCCGTCATCGCGACGAAGACGCTGCTGTTCGTAACACAGGCCGATAAGAGCACACCGCGCTCGCCGGCAAACGTCGGCGGCACGAAGCTCATGGCGCTCGACAAGGCGACCGGCGAGACGCTGTGGTCGATCGACCTCGGCGTCGGCCAGAACGGCACGCCGATGACGTACCTCCACGACGGCAAGCAATACGTCGTCGTTGCGGTCGGTAGCACGGATTATCCAGCGGAGCTCGTCGCGCTCGCGCTGCCGTAGTCTCCGTCTGCCGTTTCCGCATCGGTAATAGGAGGCGTAAGACCAACCGTGGGTTTCTGGATCGTGACGGCGGCCGTCGTAGTGCTTCTAGTGTGGGCCGTGATCGTCTACAACCGGCTCGTTCGGTTACGCAATCAGGCACACACGGCGTGGGCCGACATCGACGTGCAGCTCACGCGCCGGCACGATCTCGTTCCGCAGCTCGTCGCGGCAGTTCAGGGCTATGTAGGACACGAGAAGGCCGTGCTCGAGGCTGTGACGCAGCTACGCGCACGGGCGCTCGTGGAGAAGGGTCCGGCGCGGCTCGGCGAAGTCGAGTCGGCGCTGGAGCAGGCGATGGGCCGGCTTCTTGCGCTCCAGGAGGCGTATCCGGACCTCAAGGCCAGCGACAACTTCCTCGCGCTGCAGCGCGACCTAGTCGAGGTGGAGGATCATCTGCAGTATGCGCGTCGCTTCTACAACGGCGCGGTACGTGACTACAACGATGCCGTCCAGCGCGTGCCCGATCTCGTTGTCGCGCGCACGTTTGCGTTTGCTACGGCTGAGTTCTACCAGGCCGAGACCGGGCAACGCGCGGGCGTGGCGGTGAAGCTGCCGTGAGCCGCACGCTGCGAGCATTGTTTATCGCGCTGTGCCTGATCGTGGCCGCGTCCGCCGCGCTCGCCCAGCAGGACGAGCGCATCCTCGAGTACGTGATCGAAGTGAACGTGAACGCGGACGGCGCGCTCGACGTCGCCGAGCGGATCACGGTCCGCGCCGAAGGCAACCAAATCCGCCGCGGTATCTTTCGCGACTTTCCGACGCGCTATCGCGACCGCTACGGGAACAACGTCGTCGTCGGCTTCGAAGTGCAAGGTGTGGAGCGCGATGGTGCAGCTGAGCCGTGGTTCACGGAGCGGCGTCGGAACGGCGTCCGAATCAACACCGGGACCGACAACTTTCTGCCGGGGCTGCCCGCAGAGTATCGCTATACGTTGCGCTATCGCACGACAAGGCAAATCGGCTTTTTCGCCGATCATGACGAGCTCTACTGGAACGCGATCGGCACGGGCTGGAACTTTGCGATCGAGCGCGCCAGTGTCGAGGTCCGTCTACCGGAGCCCGTGCCCATCGAGCGTATGGATGCCGAGGGCTACACGGGCCCGCAGGGTGCCCAGGGCTCAGAGTATGCGGCAAGCGCGGCCGGGCCAGGCCTCGCGCGCTGGGAGCTGACCGCGCCGCTGTCGCCGCACGAAGGCCTCACGATCGTCTTGAGCTTCCCGAAAGGCGTCGTCGCGGAGCCCACGAAAGCCGAACGCGCGGGCTGGCTGTTCGCCGACAATCGCGGGGTGCTCGCGGCCCTTGCCGGTTTGGCGATCTTGCTCGTGTACGTCGTGCGTCGTTGGCGGGAGGTTGGCCGCGATCCGCAGGCCGGTGTCGTCATCGCGCGCTACGAGCCGCCCGCAGGACGCTCGCCCGCGGAGCTCAGGTACTTGAAGCGCCGCCGCTACGATATGCGCTGTTTCACGAGCGATTTGTTGACGGCAGCCGTGGACGGCGGCGTGCAGATCGAGTGCGACGATCGTGTGCTGCTCAGCGATCGCTGGCGGCTCGAGCGCATCTCAGCTGACCCGCCGCGGCGCTTCGCGTCGGCTACGGTGCTGATCGAGAGCTTGTTCCCAGCGGGTGCCGGCACCATCGAGCTGGTAAAGAAAAACGCGACGCGCCTCATGAGCGCACACCAAGCCCACGCGAAGGCGTTGAGCAAACGCCTGCACGGCAGCCACTTCAATCGCAACGTCGGCAGCATCGTGGCCGCCGTCGTCATCGGCGTCGTGACGGCCGCCGTAGCGTTCGCGGTGTCGGGAGGAGGCGGTGTTCCGCTCATCATCGGCGTCGTCGCGCTCATGGCGCTCGCCGTCATAGCATTCGCACTCCTCGTCGAAGCGCCGACGATTGAAGGCCGCAAGCTGCTCGACGAGATCGCGGGGCTGAAGCTCTATCTCGGCGTCGCGGAGCGCGACGAGCTCGCCGGCATCCAAGGCCCGGGTGGGCCCCCGCCGCTCGACGCCGAGCGGTACGAGGCGCTTCTGCCTTACGCCGTCGCGCTCGACGTGGAGGAGGCGTGGACGAAGAAATTCACCGCGGCCGTAGGCGCCGCAGCGGCGGCAGAGGCGACCGCCCGCATGGTTTGGTATCACGGCGGTCACACGGGCAACCTCGGCGGCCTCGTCAACGCGATCGGCAGCGGCCTGAGCACCTCGATCGCATCCGCCGCGACCCCGCCGGGCAGCTCGTCAGGCAGTGGCGGCGGCGGATCCTCGGGTGGTGGGGGAGGCGGCGGGGGCGGCGGCGGGCGCTGATCGCGCGAAGGGGAATCCATGCTCAAGGTCATCGGCAAGACGCTTCTCGTGTTGGTCGTGGGCATCGCGCTCCTGGCTGCAGCCGCCGCGGGCTACCGCGTGTGGCGTCAGCACCTCAATGAAGAGCTGCTCGCGATCGCTTCGCCGAACGGCGTGGACGAGGCGTTCTTCGTCGACGTTGGCGGCAGCGAGCAGTGGGTCACGGTGCGCGGACGCGACAAAGCGAATCCGCTGCTCTTGATGGTCCATGGCGGACCCGGTGTCGCGTTGTCGCCGCTCGCTGCAGCGCTGCTCGCCTACGAGCGCGACTACACCGTCGTGCAGTGGGATCAGCGCGGCGCCGCACGCACGTTGTCGCGAGCGGACGGCGTCGTGACCGGCGAGCTTTCGCAGGAGCTGCTCGCGAGGGACGGCATCGGCGTCGCCGAGCACGTCGGCGCGCGGTTCGGCGGCGGGCGCAAGATAGTTCTACTCGGACTCTCATGGGGCAGCGGCGTCGCACTCGAGATGGTGCGTGAGCGACCCGATCTCTTTGCGGCCTACGTCGGCACCAGCTTGTTCGTGAACCGGGCCGAGAGCCTAACCGCGGCCTACGACGCGATGCTCGCGCGGGCGAGGGGCGACGGGAATCAAACGGCCGTCGAGGAGCTCGTTGCGATCGGCCGGCCCCCGCATACGACACCCCAGCAGGCGCGCACGCAGAGCAAGTGGGCGGCGCTGCTCGCGGGGCGGCCGCCGCCCGGCGACGCAGCCAGGAACCGCATCGCGCAGTTGCTCGTCGCGCCGCGTTACTCGCTCGGCGACGTGGTGACCTATCTCCAAGGTGCGCTGGTCAGCGACGAGCACATCGATCTCGGCGCCGTCGATTTGCGCACGCGCGGTCGCGTGTTCGCTCTGCCGATGTTCGTGATCCAAGCCGAGGACGACTATCTAACGCCGATCGGCGTCGCACGGGCCTATCTCGAGAGCGTCGAGGCGCCGCACACGCAGCTCTTGACGCTGCGCGGCGGCCACAACGCGCTGCTCGACAACCGCGATGGGTTTTTGAGTCTGCTCAACGAGCACATTCGTCCGCGCGCGCTGGACGCGGCGGGCACGCTCTAGCTGTTGCGAGGTCTCTCCGGGGCTCGGTCGCCGACGCGCGCGCTCGAGTAGTGGTGGGCTCGTTGTCAGTATACGACGCCCCGGGGGGAGAATTGCAGACTACCGTGAAGCGTTTTTCTCGCGTAGAAGCGTCCCACAATTCTCTGCCCGCGATCGCTTCACCGGAGAGCCGCCGATGACGCACGACGAATCGAAATCGGATCCGCGACCCGCGCCAGGAATATCGAAGACCGCAATCTGGGTCGCGGCCGCTCGTGCCGTCGGTGCCCGCGAGCCCGACCCCGCCGTACGCAATCCCGATCATCTCGCAGAGCCGTTGCTCGGCGATCCCTCGGAGCTCGATCTCGATCATCCGGTGGTCGATGCATTGAGCTCGAGCTATGGGGAGGCGATGCGGGACATCGAGATCGCGGGCTTCGTGCGGGCGATGACCGAGCGCACACGGTTCATCGACGAAGCGCTCGAACGCGCGATCGGCGCAGGCGCCACGCAGGTACTGATCCCCGGCGCGGGCTTCGATTCACATGCGTATCGATCTCGAGAGCTGCTGGCGTCGGCCCGCGTCTTCGAGGTCGATCGGCCGGCGATGCTGGCCTTCAAGAGACGCCGCGTGGATGCCGCGTTGGGTGGCCCGCCGGAGAATTTGACGTACGTGCCGATCGACGTCGAGAAAGAGGACATGCCCGCGGCGCTGGCACGGCACGGATACGACGCGTCGCAGCGGACGTTCGTCATCATGGAAGGGCTGACGATGTACGTGCCGGAGGAGGCGCTTCGTGCGACGTTTCGATTCATTGCGTCGCACGCTCGCGGCAGTAGTGTTGTTTTCGATTTCGCGACGCGCGCGATGGTCGAGGGCATCAAGCAAATCGACTTGGCGAGTATTCCGCCGGCTGCCAGGGCGGGGCTCGAACGCTTTCTGAGCTTGATCAAAGACGAGCCTTGGCTCTTCGGCTTTCCGGTAGACGGCGAGAAGGAACTACTCGCCGAGCTCGGCCTGAAACTGCGCGAGCTGTTGACGGTCGGCAGCGAGGAAGCCGCGAGACGATACCTGACCAGAGCCGATGGCACGACGATGGGCGCCGAGGGCCATGCGAAGGCCGAGGCGCTTCGCAAGGCGGCGCAGACGCGGATAGCGGAGCAGGCGAGCCCCGAGCAGCGACAGAAGGTCGAGGAGCGGATGCGGGAGCAGGCACGGCATATGGCCTATCGGATCGCCGAGGCCGCGGTCGCGTGACCCCGCGCGCGAAGCTGAACGTACTTGAAGTAGTTTCGAGAGTCCCTCCAGCGGGACACTATCCACGAACCCTCGCGCGACATCGTAGGCTCGAAACTCAGCGGTGACGCGTCGATCAGAGACTCGCGGTTCATGATGATCATGCTTGCGCTGCGCCACTGCGGTCAGTTCTTGCTCGCCAGTTTTTCGACGAGGCGATGAAACTGTGGATCCTTCTTCCGGCGCATGATATCGGCAACCGTGCGGCCGTCGGCATCGGGAATGTCGCCCCGCGCTCCATACCTGGCAAAGATCTCGAAGAAACGCTTGTCGATATTTTTGCTGAGCATGCGATGCAGCCCGGTGCGGCCTTTTGCGTCCTTTGCGTCGGGATCCGCGCCGACCGCGAGCAAGGCCTTTGCGCCCTTGAGCCGGCTGTACTGGATGGCGTGCAGCAGCGGCGTTCCGCCTTCGACGAATTCATCGAGCTCGGCGCCGCTCCGTGCGAGCAGCCGGACGGCCGCGGGATCGTCGTTGTAAGCGGCCGCGAACAGGCAGTGGTTCGGGTCGGAGCCTCGTGAAAGGAGGAGCTTGGCGAGCGGCAGGTTCCGGCCGAACGCGATGGCGTGCCAGAGCGGTGTCGCCTTCCAGCCGCCCTCGACGAAGGCGGGTTCGTTGACGTCGTAGTGTCGAAGAAGGAGCTTGGCCGTGCGGACGCTGGGTCCGCTGCCATTCGCGGGCCTAGCCATGCAGCACAAGTGGAGCCAGTTGCGCCCTCGTTCATCACGGTAGGCAAGCAGCGCGCGGTTTTCGGCGAGGGCCCGATCTACTGCCCCCGCTTGGTGCCCGCGTACCAGCTGGAGCATCCGAGTCTTCGAGACCATGTCGTACCTCTGTGCGCAGCCGCTTCGCCGCCGCTGATCGTAAATTCGGGGGTCCCGATAGTCGACGACGGTAGGCGTGCTCTCGCACTCGCGAAGCTGAACGCACCTAAAGTCGTTTCGAAGAGCCCTCAGCGGAGGGATTTTGCACCGAGACGGTGCACAGCGCCCCTCCGCGGAGGGATTTCGTCACTCCCGTGGGCCCGACAAGGGTGTGAAGTCAATCGCCGAGGCGAGTGCCGCAGACGCGGCAGAAGCGCGCGTCGGCCGCGTGGTCCGCCGTGCCGCACTGCGAGCAACCGCGGGCGGTGACGGCGCGCAGGCGCTGGCTCGTCATCTCGGCCGTCACGATGCCCGTAGGCACGGCGAGCACCCCCCAGCCCATCAGCATCATGACGGTCGCGATTGCGCGGCCGGCGCCGGTCTGCGGAACGATGTCCCCGAAACCGACGGTCGTCATGGTGCTGACGGCCCAATAGATGGAGACGGGGATGCTCGTGAAGCCGTTCGCAGGACCCTCGATGACGTACATGACCGTGCCGAGCGTGACGACGATCAGCACGACGGTCGACAAGAACACTGCGATCTTCCGCCGGCTGTCGCGCAGCGCCGCGCCGAGGAGCTGATATTCGGCGAGGTACTTCGTGAGCTTGAGGATCCTGAACACACGCAGCATGCGCAACACGCGCACGTCCATCAACGCGCGCAGCTCGGGCACGAGCACGGCGAGATACGTCGGCAAGAACGAGATCAGATCGACGATGCCGAAGAAGCTACGGGCGTAACGCAACCGGAAGTCAACGCAGAGGAGCCGCGCGATGTACTCGACCGTGAAAAGCACCGTGAAAAACCACTCGAGCGCGTTGAGCGTGGCGTGATATCGGCTCGATGCTTCGATCGTGCTGTCGATCATGACGACGGTCACGCTCGCGAGAATCGCGACGAGCAGCAATTGATCGAATAGCAGTCCCGCCGGCGTATCGGCCTCGAAGATCACGATGTAGAGCTTGCGGCGCCAGCCGTGAGCTGGGCGGCCGAAACGCCGTGCGTCGAGCTCGGCCGCAACGTCGGTAAAGGTAGGCGTTTGTTGGGCGCTCATAGCTTGGTCGATCGAAACTGGGGCGGGCTATGCGTCGCGTAAGCGCTTCGGCCAGATGCCGGACTTGCCGGGCGAGAGAATGCCGTTCGGGTCGACGGCGTCCTTCAAGAGCTCGTGGAAACGCCGCATCGCGTGATCGTTGAACGAGTACATCGCGGCGACCTGGTCCATGAACGCGATGTGCGTTCGATACTCGGCCCAGCCGTTCTCGGCCGAAACCTCGACCAAGCGATCGAAGATCTCACGGCTCTGTCGGTTCTGCTCCGCGTCGCGCGACATCGGCAGGCCGAACAGCAGCACGAGCGCCCGCGGGTTGTACGACCACGGCAGCGCCGCGAACTGGTTGGCCGCGGGGAGCGCGAGCTCGGCGTAGAGCTGGCCGAACACTCGCTGCGCCTTGAAGATCGCTTCGCCGGTCATCGGGATGATCGGCGAGAACCCGAGGTGCCCGCCGCCTTGCAGCAAACCGAACACGCCGAGTGAAGGGATGCCGAGCGCGACGGTCAGAGTCGGGTCGTTCTGGTCGATGTCGGCCGGAAACACGTAGCGCCGCCCGTCGGCGAACGTCGAGCCCGCGATCATGCCGAATTTCTCCTTGACGTACTCCCATTGCGCGTCGATGACCTTCGGCGGCCCCCAGAAGCGAAACTCGGCGCTCCAGTAGGGCAGGTTGCGCTCGCGCGCGAGGCGGTCGAGCTCGGCCGTCGAAGGGCCGTTCGGCATCTCGAAGAACGAGCCGCCTTGCGAGACGTGATAGCTCAAGAGCGGGCTCTCGAGCAGCATCGTGCCGCGCAAGACGTCGGAGTTCATGAGATACGCGTACGTCTCCATGAACGGCACGAGGTCGTCGTGCTGCGCGACGTTGACTCGGCCGTCGCGATAGCCCTCGGGCGAGGGCATGAGCCATAAGCCCATGCGCGTCACGATGCCGAAGTTCGATTGGGAGAACAGTCCGTCGACGAGCGGTCCGAAGCCGTACTTGTATTGATGCCACACCTCGGAGCTCGGCATGGCGCCCATGCCCGTGCGCAGCACCTCGCCGTTCGGGAGCACGACCTCGAGCCCGCAGACGGCGTTCCAGTGATCGCGCATCGGCGTGCGGCCGCCGCCGCGCTCGAGTGCGTTGCCGACGGGGCTGCCCCAGCCGGGATCGGCTGGGTCGATCCACACTTTGAGCCCGCGCTCCTGAATATAGCGATACAGATCGAAGTAGCTGACGCCAGGCTCGACGACGGCGTAGTGCGTCTTGTCGTTGACCTCGAGAATGCGGTTCATGCGCTTCAGATCGACGACGACGCTGCCGGAGTAGGCGGGCGCTGAGCCGCCGTAGCCGAGGTTCCTGCCCGTCGAGATCGTCCAGAGCGGAATGCCGCGCGCGTTGGCGATTCTGACGACGGCTTGCACCTGCTCGACGGTGTCCGGCGCGACGGCTGCCGACGGGACACGATCCTCGGCTTCGCCTTTGAACGGCGAGTACGCGTCGCGATAGAGGTTCATGTCGTCGTCGGACGTGAAGACCCACTCGGCGCCGACGGCGTTACGCAGCTCGCCGAGCGCGCGCGCAAAGTCGCGTTCAGAAATGCCGGGTGGTGTTGCCATCGTGCTCTCTAGGCGTGCCGCATTTTGATTCCGTCAACGCCCACGTCGTGTGCGTCCATCCTCGCGCTGTCATCCAAGGCCGGATCTCGGTGATACGCCTCGAGCTCCGCGATGTCGTCGGGGCAAAACTCCCGTAACGTGACTTTGTCGGCGTCCAAGCGCACAGCGTCACTCTGTGTCGGACAACTGCAGTCGATGCTTCGCGGCCGCCAAGGGCGGGCGATTCTTGCGATAGGAGTTCTTCACGGCGATCTTGCCATCGCGAAACGTGAACAGGTCGCACCCGTGGACTTCTACGCGCGTTCCATCGCCGTGCGTCCCCGTGAACGTCCATTCAGACACCCCGCGATCGCCGCAGACGAAGTGACGCGCATTGCCCCAATGCGCATTCGGAAAGGTTGCCCAAACCGCCGCAAAAGCAGCACGTACCGCCTGGCGCCCTTTGGCCGACGTCCCACATGCGTCCGGTCCCGCGGATGCCTCGAACACACAGTCGTCGGTCATGAACGACATGAGGTCGTCGACGTCGTGCCGATTCCATGCATCTGCGAACGCCTGGAGGGTTTCCGTCGTGACTTCCGCAGTCGTTCCGGGCATCGAGAATCTTCCTTCAGTTGGGCGGAAAGCTCGACTCGTTGCGCGCTACGCCACGGGCGCGGCGCCGACGTACTTCGCTCGCGGGCGAATGATCGAATTAGCTTCGTACTGCTCGATCGCGTGGCCGATCCAGCCTATCGTGCGCCCGATCGCGAACAGCGTCAGCGCTGCGCCGTTTGGCAAGCCTAGCGCGCGGGCGACCGCGACGAGAGCGAAATCGACGGTCGGCGCCTCGCCGATCACGGCCTTGGCCGCGCCGGCGAAATCGCGCGCGAAGGTGGCCGTTTTGCCCTTTGGCAGCATCGCGAGCAACAGCGCAGCGCGCGGATCGCCGCCGGGATACAACGGGTGGCCGAAACCTTCGATGACTTCGCCGCGGCGCAACCGGTCCGTGAAGGCGGCGCGCAAGTCGGCCATCCGCCTCAGCGTGTCCCACAGAGCATCGACGCGCGCGGTGGCGCCGCCATGCTTCGTTCCCTCGAGCGCCGCCAGACCTGCGATCACGACGTTGTACGGCGACGCTCCCGCGGACGCGACGCAGCGCGCCGTGAACGTCGACACGTTGAGCTCGTGATCGGCACAGGCAATCAGCGCGGCGCGTATCAGATCGGCGGAGCGGGGCACGCTCCAGGCGGAGGCTAGCGTCGCATCGACGGTTTCGGCCGCCCGGCCGCCGCCGGCAGCAAGCCTCGTCAGCAGCCAGACGATCCGCCACCCGGTCTGTGCCACCGTGCGTGGCCGCAGATCGTACGCAAGAGCGTCGTCCGCGGACGCGAGCGCGAGCGCGGCCTGCGCCGCCGCGATGAACGTCAGGCCCTCGCGCGTGCGCGGTGGGGCGGGCGTCCGCGGCGGCGGACCGAGCACGCTGCCGCCGGGAGCGCCCGTCCAGAGCAGTGCCGCAACGTTGGCGACGGAGCGCTCACGCGCGAGCGCGGCGGCGTCGTGGCCGCGATAGTAGATTCGCTCGTCGGCAATCAGCGTGATTGCGGATTCCAAGATCGGCAGGCCCCAGTGCAACGCCTGCTCGGCGGCCTTCTCCGGATTGCGCCGCTCGCGCGAACGCGCCTTGAGGCGCTCGATGTCGTCGCGAGAGTAGCGTCGCCGACGCTCGCCGCCCGGTGCGGCCTCGGAACGAATCCGGCCCCGGCTAACGTACGCGTACAACGTCGCGCGGCTAATCCCCAGCGTTTCGACGGCCGCGTCGGCATCGATCCAAGCCGCTTTCGCTTTCTGCATGTTGATTGTTGAATCAATATTGACTCAAGAGTGTATGCACCATACGTTGCTCCGGATGGCGACGCAATTATCGGCACGCGTGAATCCTGGTCTCGAAGGTGTCGTTGCGGCCGAGACTCACCTTAGCCACGTCGATGGCGAGCGCGGCGAGCTCATCGTCGCGGGCCGCCGGCTCGAAGAGCTCGTGCGGCACGACTACGAGGACGTCGTCGCGGAGCTGTGGGAAGCCGCGGGCATCGCGCGGCAGAGCCGTGCGGCTGCGGCGCCGCTGCCGGCTTCGACGCTGGCTCTGTTGCGCGCAGCTGCGCAGCGCGGCGCTGCGCCGATGGATGCGCTCCGCATGGCCGCGGGCACGCTGAGCGCCGAGGACGACGTCGCGGCAGCGCAGCAGCTCGTGGGCTCGTTCCCGACGATCGTCGCTGCCTACGCACGCGTGCTGCGGGGCGCGGAGCCGCTCGCGCCGCTCCCGGGCCTCGGGCTCGCCGCGAATTTCCTGTACATGCTGACGGGCTCGGAGCCGCATGCCGAGCTCGTGCGCGGGCTCAATGTCTACCTCACGACTGTTTCGGACCACGGCCTGAATGCGTCGACGTTCGCCGCTCGCGTCATCGTCTCGACGGGCTCGGACTTCGTGTCGGCGGTCACGGGTGCCGTCGGCGCGCTGAAGGGGCCGCTGCATGGCGGTGCGCCGGGACCGGCGCTCGACATGGTGTTCGAGATCGGCTCGGCCGAGCGAGCCGAGGCCGTGCTGCGCGAGAAGATCGCGCGCGGCGAGCGCCTCATGGGCTTCGGCCATCGCATCTACAAGGTCCGCGACCCGCGTGCCGACGTGCTCGCGGCCGCTGCGGCGCGGATGTTCGAGCGCGCAGGCGACCTGCGGCTCTACGAGCTCGCGCGCGCCGTCGAGTCCGCGGCGCTGCGCCTGCTCGAGGAGCACAAGCCGGGACGGCGGCTCAAGACGAACGTCGAGTTCTATACGGCGCTGCTGCTGCACGGTCTTGGACTTGAGACGGCGTTCTTCACGCCGACGTTTGCCGTCGGCCGCGTCGCGGGCTGGACAGCGCATTGCTTCGAGCAGCGCGCGCTCGGGCGCCTGATTCGCCCGCAAAGCGTCTACGTCGGCCACGTGCCGCGTTAGCGCTGCCACGCGAACGGCGGCTCAAGGACCGCGCGGGATTGTCAGAATTGGACCTTCATCCCGAAGCTCAAGAGGGAAAAGCTGCCGAAGTCCGGTCGTGTCGCGGAATACGAGAAGTAGGCGCCGAATCTTTCGCTGAAGTAGTACTCGCCGGCTAGGCGCCACGCGATGTCGGTGCCCGACGTCGCTCGGCGCGCAAACGGCACGAAGAACAAGAACGGACTTTCGACCGCTTCGAGCTGCCAAAAGCTCACGCCCAGCGTTGGGACCAGGCGCAATTTTTCCGTCACGGGAAACGCGTAGCCGCCCATCACGCGGGCTTCTTGAAACTCGTAAGAACCGCCGAGCAAGAATCCGGTGATGTCGAAGCCCGTGCTGCCGCTACCCTCGATCACGACGTTGTTCGCGAAGCGGTAGCCGACGCCGAGCTCGCCGACGAAAGTGTCCTCGTCGCCACTGCCGTTCGAGATGGCCGCTTCGGTGTCGACGCCGAGATCGCCGCCTCCACCGCCGACCGACAGGGTGACGCCCTGCCCGAGACACGCGATCGAGGGCAGAACTGCCGATACGGTCCATAGAGCGCAGCCGGCGGGCTTGAGCATGGCGTCGAGTGTACGGCGCGAGCCCGTCAAACAGATGCGACAAAGATCACCACACATCCGTAATCCCGCTGTCGTGGCATGAACCTTGCTGCCTCCTACGGTCTTTGCCCGGCAGCCGCCGGCGCACAGGCAAACCCACGAGCCTTCACCAAAAAGGAGATCACGCCATGGAGAATTACGACCCACGTCGAAGGCAAGATGAAGAGCGCCAGCGAGCGCGCCAAGAGGATCGCGGCCGCGACCGCGACTCGTGGTGGCGCGCCGAGCGATCGCATGAGGACGATCAACCGCGCCGCGCGGAGCGCGGCTGGCTCGACTACGACCGGGACTACGGCCGGTCCGAGGAGTCGCAAGGCCGGCGCGAAGACCAGCGCTACCGTCAGAGCGGAGGCGCAGAGCGCTCGCGCTTTTCACCCGATTGGTCGCGCGAGGGCACTGAGCCGAGGTACTCGGACGACCCGTACTACTCCCGCAACCGCGAGCACGAGCGCTCCGACGAGTACTCGCGGCGCGGCCGCTCCGAGAGCTGGGAGGGCAACGACGCGCGCCGGTGGGAACAACGCTCACGCGCTTCGGTCCCTTCCGAGCAGCGCGAAATGGCGGAACGCGCCACCCCCGGCGACTACTACGATCCTGACTGGCCGTACGACCGCAACCGGCAAGGCCGCGACGTGCGGAGCTCGCGCGACGACGAGCAGGCGAGCCACTATCGCGGCTATTACAGCCGTTCGGCTACGCCGTTCTCGTATGCCGGAGGCAGCGGTTACCTCTACTCGGAGTCGGTGACGCTACACGGCCCGTACACAGGCCGCGGCCCGAAGGGCTACAAGCGCTCCGATCAGCAGATCATCGAGGAGGCCTGCCAGCGCCTCGAGCGTGACGGCGACATCGATGCGAGCGAGATCGAGGTCACGGCGGACGAGGGCGTGATCCGCCTGCGCGGCAACGTGCCTGACCGGCAGACGAAGCGCCGTGCCGAGGAGTGCGTCGAGTCGGTCTACGGCGCGCGCGACGTCATGAACGAGCTGCGCGTGTCGCAGCAGAGTGGTGAGCAGGGACAAGCTGGCTCGCAAGGTATGCAGAGCAGCCGTGGATCGCAGGCATCGCAAGGTGCCCAAGGATCCCAAACGTCACAGGGCTCGCAGACCTCGCAGGGCTCGCAAACGTCTACGTCGGGCATGCGATCCGGCACGGGCGAGCAGGCGGGCGAAGACAAGCGCACGCCACGGCACTAAGCCACCAGTGCGTCCGCCGGCGCGGCATTCCGCGCCGGCGCGGCGCTACTGCTTCGCAGCCGCTTCCTTCTCGGCAACGCGGGCACCCGACAGGATGTTCGCCATGCCGTAGTTGCCTTCGGTGCAGGCGTACTCGTACAGCAGGCCGTCGAGCTTCGTCAGCGGATAGACGCCGCCCCAGGGCTCGGCCCAGGTGTCGGGATCGACGACCGTGAATGCGTACTCGAGCGTATCTTCGTCGACGCGCGTGATGCGCTCCGTGACGCGCATGTTCTCGCTCGCGTTGCGCCACGCGGATTCCGGGTGGAAGCCGGCCGTCTCGATGACGAACGTCTCGCCCTCCCAGCGGCCGACAGAGGTGCCGTTCCATTGCGGCAGCAGCTTGTCGGGCAGCGGGCGGCCGTCGGTGGGAATCACGCGCGGGTCACCCATCTCGCCCTGGACGATAACGTAGCCGGGACTCTGGAAGATTTGCAGATTGCTGTTGTAGCCGCGCGGCAGGATCGGCGGCTGGGTGCTCGACCAGATGACGCAGCGCTCGGTCAACGAGCGCATTTCGGGCCCGTCGAACTCTTTGCCTCGGCGTGCGGCAGCGCGCTCGTCGCGACGAGCGGCCGCCGCAGCCGTCAGCGGCGGAATCCGGCCGTTCTTCGGCTGCGTGACGATCGACGTGCGAAGGTTCAGCGAGTGCACGCCCTCGTTCTCGCTCAACGCGAACTGACCCATGCTGTAGTGCACGTCTTCCTGCGTGCCGGGCTCCGTGTCGTCTGCGTCGAACCGCTGCTCGAGCCGGCGCTTCGCGAATTCCTCGTACTCGTCTCGCGCGAGAAACTCTTTCTCGCCGTATTCGGGCGCGCGCTCGAGCGGCGCCGTCGTGAACTCGCTGTAGGCGCCCGTGAGGTCGGGGTCGCCCCAGGACGTGCGCGCCTGCTTTTGCGCGTGCACGCAGAGCGGTGCGATGGCGGCGGCCAAACCGGCAACGACCAAATAGGTATGTGTGTTTCATCGGCTCGATGCTCCTGCCGGCGGCTCGGTGCCCGGCTTGCGCAAATGCCCGTAGATCTTCTCTTCCGCGTACGGCTCGCACTTGAACTCGAGGATGCGGAAGCCCTCGTCGACGATTCGATACAGCGGCATGCGGATCGTCCACGGCCGCGAGAACACGGTCGCGTCCTCGATCGTCGCTTCGTACTGCAGGTGGTTCGGACCGAGCGGTGTGTAGCGCTCCGTGATGCGCGCGTTGCCGCTCGCATATTGCCGGCTCGATCGAGCCAGGTGAGGCCGTTCAAGCCCGTGACCTCGACGACGAACGTGTTGCCGTCCCAGCGCCCGTTCGACCAGCCCATCCAGCTATCGAGCGGCGCTTCTTCCTTGCCGTCGACGAAGATCCGCCGGAACGCCGTCGCGAACTGATAATAAATGACGACGTCGCGCTCGCTCTGCAGGATCTGAAACGGGTAGGGCATGTACGTCGAGCGCGGCACGCCGCCCATGTAGCACTTGCCTTCCGGGTCTTCGGTGAGGCGATTCTCGAAGCGGCGGTCGCGCTCGGCTCGCGCCTCCGGCAAGTACGGGATCTCGCCGCCGTCGACGACGCCGTGCCCCGGCGGCACGGCGGCCTGTGCGCCGAGCTCGAGCAGCACCGGATAGCCGGACACGTGCGGCTCGATGTTCCAGTGCGCGGCATTCAGCGTTTGCCACACGCCGGAGATATCCGGGCGGCCGTTCGAGGCGCGCGGGAGCTCGGTGAGGACTTGCGCTTGTGCGGCCGCCGCCGCGACCAGGGCGAAGGCGGTCGTCAGGATTCGTTTCATTGCGGGGCGCCGGTCTCTTCGCCGGGCGCTGCAGTGCCGCCGAAGAACAGCGCGCGGCCGTCGGCGAACGTCATGTCGCGGCCCACGGCTTTATTCGAGCCGTCGCGCGTGCCGTAGCCGCGAATGATGAGCTCCGAGCCGATCGGGATCGAATTCTTCGTGATGCCGCGCCGCACGAGCGCGTTCGGGCTGCCGCCTTCGACCATCCACACGACCGGCTTGCCGTCCTGAATCACCTCGACGTGGATCCACGAGTGCGGATTGATGAGCTCGACTTTGACGACTTTGCCTTGCAGCTCGATCTGACGGTTCACGTCGAACTCGGTGGCGAAGGCGTGGTGCGCGTGCGCGCCCGCCGTTGCCAGCATGCATGCCGCTCCCGAAACAACCAGCGTCAATAGTCGCACGGCCGGCCCCCCTCTATTCATTCAGTACGGCTCGGCCAAATAATGCCCGAATCCATCGCGGCGCGCCTAGCTTGGGAAGAGCCATGAGATTAGCCCCATTTGTGCTCGAAGACTGGCTTGCGAAATATCGAGATTCCGTGCCGCACCACCTCGGCATGAGCACGGGGCCGAAGTGGACGCTGGCCGAGCTTCGGGCGTTGATGACAGATACCGAGCGCGCTGCGTTCGACGGAACGGTCTTGGGGTATTGCCCGACAGAGGGCCGCGAGCCGCTGCGAGCCGCGCTCGCCTCGATGTATGGGGCGCATCCCGACGAGATCCTGATCTTCAACGGCGGCGCCGAGGCGCTGCTGGCGCTGTTCTTCGTTGCCGGCGAGCTCGGCACTGAACGTCGTCGTCCCGACTCCTTCGTTCGCGCCTTTCATGGAGGTTCCGACGGCGCTCGGCGTCGAGGCACGACGATACGCGCTGCGCCTCGAGAGCGGTTTCGCGCTCGACGTCGACGCGATCGGCCGGCTCGTCGACGAGCGCACGAGGCTGATCCTGGTCAACACGCCGCACAACCCGAGCGGCGCCGTCGCTTCGGAGGACGCTATCCGAGCGCTCGACGCTCTCGCGCAGCGGCGGGGCATTCCGCTCGTCGTCGACGAGGTCTATCACCCGATCTATCACGGCCCGCCGGCGCGGTCGGCCGGCGAATACTCGCGCGCGACGGTGCTGGGCGACTTCTCGAAGTCCTTCAGCTTGCCGGGGGTGCGCATCGGCTGGCTGCTCGAGCGGGACCCGAAGCGGCGCCGCGAGCTCGCGAACGCGCACAGCTACTTCACGACCTCGACGGGCATGCTCGGCGAGCTGCTGGCCGAGGCTGCCGTGCGCAATCGCGAGACGATCTGGGACCGCGCGCGCAGCGTCAGCGCGCAGAATCTCGCCGTCGCTCGACGAGTGGTGCACGGCGCACGAGGAACAGATCGAGTGGCTGCGGCCGCGCGGATCAATGACGGCGTTCCCGCGCGTGCGCGGCGCGGCCGATGCCCGCCCGTTTTGCGTCGCAGCCGCCGAGCGCGGCGTGCTGCTCGCGATCGGCGAAGCGTTCGGAGCGCCGGCGCACTTTCGGATCGGCTTCGGCCTCGCTATGCCGCGTTACAGCGAAGCGCTTGGAATATTGAGCGACGTGCTGACGTCACGCCGGTTCTAGGTCGTATCTCGACGCCGTGTCCGCGCAATGGGACGACGCGCCCGCGAGGCTCAAAGCGTTCGTCGAGTCGTAGCGAGAGCGCGCTATCATCGAGGCAGCGGAGGCTCCGCGATGTCCAAATTGCGCGTCAACAGTTTCAGCGTGTCGCTCGACGGGTACGGCGCCGGGCCGAGGCAGAGCCTGCAAGAGCCTTTGGGCGTCGGTGGGGAGACGCTGCATCACTGGGTGGTCGGCACGCGGACGTTTAGGCAGCTCTTTGGCAACGAAGGTGGATCGACGGGCGTCGACGACGCGTTCGCGCAGCGCGGCTTCGCGAATGTCGGCGCGTGGATCTTGGGGCGCAACATGTTTGGCCCCGTGCGCGGCGCGTGGCCCGACGAGAGCTGGCGAGGGTGGTGGGGCGACGAGCCGCCGTACCACTGCGACGTGTTCGTGCTTACCCATCATCCGCGTAAGTCGCTCACGATGCAGGGCGGCACGACGTTTCATTTCGTGACTGGCGGCATCCAGGAGGCGCTCGATCGCGCGAGAAAGGCCGCAGGCGGCAAGGACGTGCGGCTCGGCGGCGGTGTCGCGACGATTCAGCAGTATCTGCGTGCTCGCTTGATTGACGAGCTGCATCTTGCTTTCGCGCCGGTGTTGCTCGGTTCCGGTGAGGCGCTGTTCGCCGAAATCGACGTCGCGCAGCTCGGCTATCAGGTCATGGAGCACGTCGCGACACCGGCCGCCACGCACGTCGTCCTGACGAAGCGCGCGACGCCTTGATCTCCGTGTCGGCTCGGCACTTTTGGGGCGAAGAAATAGCCGACTAAGAGGATTCGCCCGTGTCGAGCAGTGCATCGACGTCGAACGGCGCGTCGGCCGCAGCGCCGAAACGCGACGGCGCGACGCTCGTATAGCGCTTGAAGATCTTGCAGAAGTACGAGGAATCGTTGAAGCCGACGAGCTGCGCGACGTCGGCGACCTGAGCGCTGGGATTCTTCAACAGTCCACAGGCCCGGCGAATCCGGAACCGCAGCACATACTCCTGGAACGTTACACCGTACGTTTCCTTGAATGAGCGGCTGAATTGGAATGCCGACATGCCGCACAACGCAGCCGCTCGGGAACTCGAAACTTTCGCTTGGAAGTTCTTCTCGACGTACTCGATCGCGGACGAAAGAGCCACGCCCGACGGGTCGCGCGCGCTCGTTCGGTGCTCGTCCGGGATAGCCGAGCCCGGAATGGTCGCCGTGCGTGGCTTAGATTCTTCATTGCTCAGGCTCAGCATCTCGCTGAGGGACAGCACGCATCGCTCGACGTCGACTCGCGCGAGCGGCTTCACCAGATAGTCCCAGACACGCGACCGAAAGGCCCAGACGGCGAGCGCTTCGGAATGCTGCACGGTCAGCATGATCAGCGGCAATCCCGGATGCGAGCGTTTCGTTTCGCGAAGCAGATTGAGACCTTGCTTCGTAGGGAAATCGAAGTCGAAGAAGGCTACGGCCGGGCGCAGCCGCTCGATATCGGACTGAATCGACGCGAGCGGAGCGCGTCGATGTATCTCGAACGTTCCGTCGAGGGCTGTATGCGTTTCGGCCTCACGAACGGATACCGTCATGTCCAGCCAGAGCAGTGGATATTTCGCGGCTTGTTCGGGAAAGCTTTTCATCCGATCGCTAGTGCACCGCAACGGTAGTGCGAATGCAGCGAACGGCTGCACAGATTCAAATCTTGCGCGAGCGACTTATGTAAGTTTGAGCCGATCCGTCTTGCTTTGCGCGCCCGGCGAAAGGCGATTCGTTAACTGCGTCACGCTGTCTCGCAAACGCCTACCTGAAAACCGCAAAGGTCTTCTAACGCCTCCCGCCAGCGTGCCCGTATAAATGCATCCACGATCGAAATGCACCTTTGGTACGGCGATCGATCGGCGGCTCCCCGCCGCACACCAAGTAGTCGAAAACAGGAGTAAAGATAGTGAACAAGAAAATCATGCAGTTCGTTCGCGATGAAGAAGGTCTGACCACGGTCGAGTACGCGATTGCCGGCGGTCTCGTCGGCGCCGGCGTGATCGCCGCGTTCGGATTTCTGGGTGACGAAGTCAATCGAGTTATCACGTACATCTATACCCAGCTGCAGACTGTCGCTGCGTAAGCGAAGCGGTGGGGGCCACCAGGCCCCCACCCCCTCTCTTCATCCGAAACTGCTCCGAGAAAAGTCAAAATGATCGCATCGAATATCGTCATCGTCGTCCCACTGCTGTTGATACTCGCGACGGCGCTGGCGACGGACATGGCGTACCGACGAATCCCCAACGGCCTGAGCCTTGGCGGCGCGGCCGTCGGGCTTCTCACCAATGCAACGCTGCTCGGCCCGAGCGGTTTGGTCTTCGCGCTTCTCGGCTGGCTGCTGTGTCTCGCTCTGTTCATGCCGATGTACGCGAGCGCCGGTATGGCTGCCGGCGACGTCAAGCTCATGGCGATGGTCGGCGCGTTTCTCGGGCCCGTGAACGGCTTGGTCGCTTTTGCGTTGACGCTCGTCGCGGGCGGCGCTTTGGCATCGATCTGGATCGCTTGGCGCAACATCCAGCAACGCGTCGCCGGAAATTGCGAGCTCGCGGTCGCGGATACGGTAGCGCTTTCGGCGTTCCCTCGGTCCCCGCTCGATAAGCTTCCTTACGCCACTGCGATCGCGCTCGGCACGACGGTGGTCGTCCTTCAGCCCGCTTGGTTGATGGGCGCACTGAAAGGAGTGCTGTCATGAACGCATCGGTTCATTCGGCGGCCACGGTCGCGGACCTCACGGACGAGCTGCGACTCGCGCGCCTCGCCCCGCGCCCCCAAGAGCTCGGCGCAACGGGCCTCGACGAGCGGCTGCTCGCCGACCTGATTGCGAAGCATCTGTACAGCGCAGGCACACTGACGCTCGCACAGCTCGCGGAACGTCTCGGCCTGATCGGCCCGATCGTCGAGAAGGTGTTGAACTTCATGCGCCGCGAGGCGAAGGTCGAGATCAAGCCGCGGCTTCAGGACAGCGCCAGCTTGCCCTATGCGCTCACCGATCGCGGCCGGAGCGCCGCGCTCGACGCGCTCTCGCGCAGCGGCTACGTCGGCACGGCGCCGGTTTCACTGGCGGACTACGTGAAAGTGGTCGCCGCCCAAACCGTGCACGGCCGCAAAGTCGGCCCCGACGACATCCGCGCGGTCTTCGAAGGCATGTTCATGCCCGGGGACGCTGCGGACCAGTTCGGTATCTCCGTGAACTCCGGCCGGCCAGTGTTCATCTACGGCCCGGCGGGCACGGGCAAGACTTACGTGACGCACCGTCTCTCGAGACTGTTCCGCGACGTCGTTTTGATTCCGCGTGCGATCGCGATCGACGAGACGATCATCCAAGTGTTCGATCCGCTGCTGCACCAGGCTGTCGGGGTTAACGAACGGCAAAGCGTCATGCTGCAACACGGGCACGACGCGCGCTACACCGCGTGCGAGCGGCCTGTAATCGTCACCGGCGGCGAGCTAACGATGGACTTACTCGACGTCCGTTACGATCCGACGACTCGACAGTACGAAGCGCCACTGCAGTTGAAGGCCAACAACGGCATGTTCGTGATTGACGATTTGGGCCGGCAAAAGATGGCGCCGGATGCTTTGCTGAACCGCTGGATCGTGCCGATGAACGAGAAGCGCGACTACCATGCGCTCGGCTCCGGCCGCCACTTCGTCGCGCCGTTCGACGTCGTGCTCGTGTTCTCGTCGAACCTGCATCCGCTCGAGCTTACCGACGAGGCGTTCCTGCGCCGAATCGGCCACAAGATCTATTGCGGCTATGTGAGCCGCGAAGGCTACGAGCAGATCTGGGAGAACATCTGCGAGGACCGCGATGTCGCTTTCGATCCTGAGACCCTTCGGTTCGTGATCGAAGAGCTGCACGGTCGACGAAACGTGCCGCTGCTGCCATGTCACCCAAAGGATCTCATTGAAATCGCGCTCGACAAGGCGGCTTACATCGGACAACCGAAGCAGCTGACTGACGAATTGCTGACCTGGGCTTGGGATACCTATTTTGTTTCGCTGAACGAAGCCAGCGCCCGACCGATGCGTTGGGCGCAAGGAGAAAACAATGGCTAAGAAACGTGGCCTCACGATGCTCGTCTTTTCGCTCGCGATGGGCGTTTTCGCCGCCTGGATGGCCGGCAACTGGGCGCGGCGCGGTGGAGCGCAGGACGAAGTCGAGTTAGCGACCGTCGTCGCCGCGGAAATCGCAATTCCGTTCGGCACGAAAGTCGATGCGCGGCATCTGAAAACGCTGCAGATGCCTGCAGAATTCGCGCCGCCAGGCTCGTTCTCGGCGATCGACGAAGTCGTCGACCGCGTGACCGTTCAGCCGATCGTCCCGGGGGAAATCCTGATGCGCGAACGATTCACGGAGTCCAAGGATGGCAGCACGCTTGCCGCCCTCGTATCGGAAAAGATGCGGGCCGTCACTGTCCGTGTCGATGACGTCATCGGCGTAGCCGGATTCCTCCTGCCGGGTAATCGCGTCGACGTGCTCGCGGCACGCCGCGAGAACGGTAACCGCGCCACGGCGGAGACGATTCTCCGCGACGTGAAGGTTCTAGCCGTCGATCAAACGGCTGCGACCGAGAAGAACGAGCCGGTCATCGTGCGGGCAGTCACGCTCGAGGTGAACCCGGAGCAAGCGGAGATCCTAGTGAAGTCCAAGGAAGAAGGATCGATACAGCTCACGCTGCGGAATCCGCTCGATGACGAAGTCTTCGTCGCGGCCGAGCCGCCTGCGCCGGTTCGCCAAGTGGTTGCACGAGCGGCGGCACCTCGGCCGAGGGCTGTCACCGTCATTCGCGGAACCGCCGTCTCGTCCTCGAGAGACCAGCCGCAAGTTCGCTGAAATCAAACGAATACCAAGGATCAGGCAATGAACATGGATTGGTTGAAACGAGTCGCGATGCTGACGGCGCTGCTGCCTTTGGCGGTCACCGCTCAGCCGCTACAGGAGTCGTCGGGCCAGCTGGGGCAGGCACTGGAGCTGATCGTTCCGCTCTACAAGTCGCGGGTGCTGACCGGCAACACGCCGATTGCACGCGTCTCGGTGGGCAACCCTGACATCGCGGACATCCTGATACTGCGCGATCGCGAGCTCTATGTGCTCGGCAAGGATCTCGGCACGACCAACGTGCTGCTCTGGAACAGCACGGACCAGCTCGTCGGCTCCGTCGCGGTGGAGGTCACGCACGATCTCGACGGCCTGAAGCGGAAATTGTTCGAGCTCTTTCCGAACGAGCAAATCGACGTCCACGCGGCGCAGCGTTCCATCGTGCTGTCGGGCTCGGTCTCGAGCTTGGCCAGCATGGACGCGGCGCTGCAGCTCGCAAGGGGCTACCTCGCTCAGATCGGCACGGCCGTAACGGAGCAGCAGTTCGAGCAGGAGGGCGGGTCCGCCGACGGAACCGGCGGAGACGTGATCAACCTCCTGCAAGTCGCGGGCGCCCAGCAGGTCATGCTCGAGGTCAAAGTTGCCGAAATCGCGCGCACCGAGCTGCGGCGCTTCGAGATGGAGTTCAACGGCATCAGCGTCGGCAGCTCGCGCTGGAACATCGGCGGCGTGAACGGCGGCGCGACGTTCCCGGACGCCCTGTTCGCGCCGGGCGACCTGCGCATTCCGATCTTCTCGGAGCAAGCGCCCTTCGGGCCGGTCGTCGACGAGTTCATGCCGAATCCCATGTCGATCTCGGATACCGGATTCTTTGCGAGCCTGCTGACGACCAACGGCCTGCTGAACCTCACTTTGGACGCAGCCAAGGAGAACGGCCTCGCGAAGATCCTGGCCGAGCCGACCCTGACGACTCTATCCGGACAGGAGGCGCGCTTCCTATCGGGCGGCGAGTTCCCGATCCCGGTGCCGCAGGGTTTGAACGGCATCACCGTCGAGTTCAAGGAATTCGGCGTGGGTCTGCAGTTCGTGCCAGTCGTGCTCGGCTCGGGTCAGGTGAACTTGAAGCTGAACATCAGCGTGAGCGAGCTCACGAGCGCCAACAACGTCATCTTGAACGCTCCCGGCACCACGGCTTCCTTCCTGGTTCCGTCGCTCGCGAAGCGTAGCGCCAGCGCGACGGTCGAGCTTGCGGACGGCCAGACGATAGGCATCGCTGGCCTCATCAACGAAAACGTGCGTGAGGTCGTCAACAAGTTTCCGGGTCTCGGCAGCCTTCCGATCCTCGGCAACCTGTTTCGCAGCCAGGAGTTCCTGAAGGGTGAGACGGAGCTCGTGATCCTCGTGACTCCGCGGCTCGCGCGGCCGGTATCGAGGGACCAGCTGCGGCTGCCGACCGACGATTTCATCGAGCCAAATGCGATGGAGTTCTATCTGCTCGGCCGTATCGAAGGCAAGCCGCCTCCGGCCGTCTCCAGCGCGCCGCCGGCCGCGCGAAACACGGGCGGAGTCGAAAGCGGCTTCGGCCAAGCCATCCAGTAACGAGGAGTAATTCAACATGAACACCAGAAACTTGTATTCCGCCGTCCTCGTGACTTCGTCGCTCGGGCTGGGTGCGTGCGCTGCTGATCCGACACTTACGGAGACGAACTTCGGCGACTCCGTGCGGCAGATGATCCAGGTCCAAACCTACGATCCGAGCACTCTCACGACGCCGTCGACGGACACCGTCGAGAGCAGCGACGGCCAGCGGCTCGAGAACGTGCTCGAGGCGTATCGCACCGATGTCGCGAAGCCCGCGGCCGTGAATGAACCAGTCGTAATTAACGTGGGGCAATGATGAGCCGCTATCCTCACTGTGAGCCGTCGCCACCCTCGGCACAGCGAGGCGCGGCGCTGATACTGGTCGTCGTCGGCATGATTGCGCTGCTCGGTATCGCGGGCCTGGCGCTCGACACCGGTCACGGCATGCTCAACAAGAACCGCTTGCAGAGCACCGTGGACGCCGCGGCGCTCGGCGCGGCAAAGGTGCTGGACCAAACGGCCGACGAAACTTTGGCGCAGGCGGCTGCCCTCGCGATGTTTGCGAGCAACGCAGGAAACGCCGGCAACCGCGAGCTCGCCGAAGCGTACGCGCGAGGCGACGTGAACATCAGCGTGGAATTCTCGAGCGCGCTGAACCCGTTCGTCCCTGGGTCCGTGCCGGCTGCTTACGTACGCGTGCGCGCTCAGAACTTCAGAATGAATCCCTGGTTCAGCGCCGTGCTAGGGCCCCTCGACAAGCAGGTCGGTGCGTCGGCAGTCGCAGGTCCAAGCCCCACGATCAACCAAGCCTGCAACATCATGCCGATGATGGTCTGCGGAGACCCGGCCGCCGGCCCGCCTTACTGGGGCTACACACCTGGTCAGCCCGAGGTGCTCAAATCGAGCACCACGAACGGCAACTGGGAGGTGGGCCCCGGCAACTTCCAGCTCATCAGGCTGGGCGATGGACAGGGCGGTGCCTACGTTCGAGAGGCGATGGCGGGCAGTTACGACGGCTGTCTCGCGATGGGCGACAACATCGAAACCGAGCCCGGCAACACGATCGGCCCGGTTGTGCAGGGCTTCAACACGCGATTCGGCAACTACCTGGGCCCAATGAGCGGTCAGCAATCGACGTATCCACCGGACGTCGTCGTCCAAGCACCGATACCGCCGCTGGCCTATGACAGCGCGACGGACACGATCACGCAAAACGGTCAGCCGATTACCGATGCCTCGCAGCTCGATTTCAACTACGAGAGCTACACGGCCCGCGTCCAGTCCGAGCGCTATGACTACCAACCGTCCCCGAACGGTGACGGTACTTATCAACGCCGCGAGGCCGCGATTGCGATCGGCAATTGCGACGGCACGACCAACGGTCAGGGCGAGGTGCCGCTGCTCGGATTCGGTTGCTTCTTCCTGCTGCAAGAGGCGCAGCAGCAAGGCAACGAATCGCACATCTATGGGCAGTTCCTCGAGGACTGCCGGGCGGGAGGAACGCCAGGCCCCGACCCGACCAGCGTTCCGGGACCGTACGTGATCCAGCTCTACCGTGATTTTGCGAGCGGCGATTCGTGAGCGACGCCATGAACCGAATTTCGCCGCTACGTAACCGCGGGATAGCGATGGTCGAGTTCACGATCGTGCTGCCCGTCCTGCTCGTGCTCCTGCTCGGCGTGACGGAGATTGGCCGTGCGCTGTTGCGCTACAGCGCGCTCACGAAGGCCGTGCACGAAGGCGCGCGCTACGCGGCTGCAAAAGGCCTTGACGGCTCGACGGGTGACCGTCAACGTGGACGCGCAGCTCCTAAGCGAAGTTCGGAACGTCGTCGTCTACGGCAACCAGGGCGGCACCGGCGGCGTCGTTCTCGGCGGGCTGCAGCCGGCTCAAGTCACCGTGGTGGACCTCGGAGGCGATTTGGTACGCGTCGACGCGAGCTATCCGTACCAGCCCATTATCGGACCCGTTTTACCGAATCTCGGACTTGGTTCCTCGATAACGACCGGCTTCCTGATGCAAGCTTCCGTGACGATGCGAGCGTTATGAACCTAAAACGCCAAAGCGGTGTCACGACCGTCGAGTTCGCGATCATCGGCGCTGTCTTGCTGCTGGTTTTGTTCAGCGTGATCGAGATTGGACGCGCGATGTTCGTGCTGAATGCATTGAGCGAATCGACTCGGCGGGCCGCACGCATGGCGGCGGTATGCCCGATCGACGACCCCGCGATCATGGAGGTGGGTTTTTTCAATGCGCCTGGCGAAGGAACCGGTGCCGGGATCGTCCCTGGATTATCGACTGCAAACTTTGCCGTCGAGTACCTCGATGGGAACGGCGCGGTCGTCGGAACCCCGGCGACGAATTTCGGACAGATCCAATTCGTGAGGGTGCGGATCGTGAACTTCCAACATCAGATGCTCGTGCCTTTCGCAACTTACTTGTTCACGACGCCCGGTTTTGCAACTACGTTGCGCCGGGAAAGCCTCGGCGTGCCGCGCGATGGCGTAGTGCAGCCCTGCTAACGCTGGCGGTACAAAGGATTCACGTATGGACTCGAAACCTATCATCCTGCTCGCAAGCCGGTCGAAGCCAGCTCTGGCCGACCTGCTGGCCAAGCTTTCTTCGGAGACACGCTACGAGCTGCGCTCCCGCCACATCCTGAATGGTCACGCCGACCCATTGTGGGGCCTAAGCTTCGTTCCCGATGTCGTCGTGATGTCTCTGACCGAGCGAGGTCACGATGACCTCTCGGAGCTCACGAAGCAGCCGCCCGCGCATCGGCCGCCGATGATCGTGCTGGCCGAACATGGTGACGCGCAGACGATGCGTATCGCGATGCAAGCTGGCGCACGCGATTTCCTTCCGGGCGCTCTCAACGCCTCGGAGCTGATCGCGAGCATCGATCGCGCCGCGGCACAGATCGTCAAGGCAGTAGGGGGCCGGTCGTCGAATCTGATCGCGGTCGTGAACGCCAAGGGCGGCAGCGGCGCGACCTTCGTCGCGAGCAACCTCGCTTACACGCTCAATACCGTGTCCAAGCATTCCACCGCGCTCATGAGCCTGGATATGCAGTTCGAGAGTCTCATGCAGCACTTCGACTTGCGGTTGAAGCACGATCTCATGGAGGTGCTCGAGAATGCCGACAGCCTCGACGCGGTCGCGCTCGACGCGTACATGACGCAGCACGCAAGCGGCCTGCGTCTTCTCGCCGCCAGGCCCGCCAATACGTTCGAAGGCGGCCTGGATCGCTCAGCAGCACTCGGGACCCTGCTCGATAAGCTCGCGGAGCACTACGAGCAAATCGTCGTCGACATGCCGCGGCGCGTCGACCCCTACGTCGCGACGGTCCTTAAGCGCGCCGATCGCGTGGTCCTCGTCGTGCAGCAAACGGTGGGCCACCTTCGTGACGCCGTGCGCATGCTGCAGATCCTCGCTCACCATGGATTGAAGGACGAGCAGGTTCTGACCGTCGTAAACCGCTACGAGAAGGACTCGGCGATCAGCATGGAAGACATCCAACGCTCGATGGGTGACATCGAGGTCATCAACATCCCAAGCGACTTCAAGACGGTTGCCGAAAGCATCAATCTCGGCGTCCCTATCTATGAGCACGCGCGCGGATCCGTCGTGACGAAGTCGATTACCAGTCTCGGCACGAAGCTCGGAGGACGCGCCGTCGCGACCGGCGGCAGCCGGCTCGGCAGGGCCTTCTCCAGCTTATTGAGGATATAGACATGGCCGCCAACCCGAGCGAAAAGCGAGCCGGCAGCGAGGTCGCTGCGAAGAACGACGACAGGACCGCCGGTGAGATCGCCCAGTCAGCCGCTCTTTCGAAGATCGAGAAAGAATGGAAGCTGCGTGTCCACGATCGCTTGCTGAAGATCATGGACTTGTCCTTGATCGCCACGATCGAGGACGAGCTCGCTCGCGAGCAGATTCGCGAAACAGGGCGGCGGCTACTCGAGGAGGAAGCTGCCCCGCTGAACGTCGAGCAACGCCGGCGCGTCATCAAGCACATCGAGGACGAAGTCATGGGGCTCGGTCCTCTCGAGCCGCTGCTCGCGGACAAGAAGGTGGCCGACATCCTCGTGAACGGGGCCAATCAGGTGTACGTCGAGCGGCGTGGCCGGATGGAGCTCACCGACATCAAATTCAACGACGACGCGCATCTGCTCCATATCATCGATCGCATCGTGTCCGGCGTTGGTCGCCGAGTAGACGAGTCGTCGCCGATGGTAGACGCCCGCTTGAAGGATGGATCGCGCGTCAACGCTATCATTCCCCCGCTCGCAATTGACGGCCCGATGCTCTCGATCCGCCGCTTCGCGGTGGAGCGGCTGAAGATGGAGGAGCTGATCGCGTACGGCTCGATCAACGAAGCTGCCGCGAAGGTGTTGCACGCGGTCGTCCGCGGCCGGCTGAACGTGTTGATCTCCGGCGGCACCGGAGCGGGGAAGACGACGCTGCTGAACGTTCTCTCCGGGTTCATCCCCGAGACGGAGCGAATCGTCACGATCGAGGACTCGGCGGAGCTCCAGCTGCAGCAGCCCCACGTCGTGCGGCTCGAAACGAGGCCGCCAAACATCGAAGGGAAAGGCGAGGTCAATCAGCGCGATCTCGTCCGCAACAGCTTGCGCATGCGCCCGGATCGGATCGTCGTCGGCGAGGTACGCGGTCCAGAGGCCATGGACATGCTGCAGGCCATGAACACGGGGCACGACGGCTCGTTGACGACCGTGCACGCGAATACGCCGCGCGACGCGCTCGGCCGTATCGAGAGCATGGTGTCCATGACGGGCATCAACTTCCCGACGAAGGTCATGCGCGAGCAGATCGCGTCAGCGATCGACGTCGTCGTCCAAATCGCCCGCCACGAAGACGGTAAGCGACGCGTGGTCAGCATCCAGGAGATCAACGGTATGGAGGGCGACGTGATCACGATGTCTGAGCTGTTCCGGTTCCATCGTGAGGGTGTTGCAGAGGACGGCGCTGTGCGGGGCCAGCTCACCGCGACGGGCATCGTTCCGAGTTTCCATCAAGCACTACTGGCGAAGGCCATCGACCTGCCGATCAAGCTCTTCAGCAACGACGCGTACTAGCTGGCGGAGTCCACTATGTCGAACGAGCTATGGATAGTAATCGGTGCGGTCTTCCTGGCGGTCTTCCTGCTGTCGCAGTCGATGGTCGTCCCCGTCTTCGGCGAAAGCCGCAAGACGCGGAAGCGGCTGCGTGCACGGCTCGGCGACATCGAGCGAGAGCTTGGCGCGTCGTCGTTCTCATCGATATTGCGCGAGAAGTATCTGCACGAGCTGGCGCCATGGGAGCGAGCCCTCGAGAGCCTACCGTGGATGGCCGGCATCACGGACATGATCGAGCAGGCGGGCTACTCGATGCTCGCACACAGGCTCGTGTTGCTTGCGGGCGGGCTCGCGATCGGCGGAGGCGCTGCCGGCTGGATCTTCACGCATCACGTGCTTGTTGCCCTCGTCGCGGCCGCGGTCGCCGGCGCGCTTCCTTTTTTGAAGGTCTCACGTGCACGCTCGCAGCGCATTCTGAAGATGGAGGAGCAGTTGCCCGAGGCGGTCGACATGATGAAGCGCGCGCTGCGCGCCGGTCACCCGTTCAGCGGCTCCATCAAGCTCGTGAGCGAGGAGCTCGAAGCGCCGCTCGGCAAGGAATTCGCCACGACGTTCGCCGACCTCAATTACGGTAACGACGTGCGGCGAGCAATGCTAGGCCTGCTTCAGCGAGTGCCGAGCGTGCCCGTGATGGCGCTCGTGACATCCGTGCTCGTGCAAAAGGAGACCGGCGGCAATCTCGCCGAGATTCTCGGCCAGATCAGCAATGTCATCCGCGGTCGTTTCAGGCTCGAACGCAAGATTCGAACTCTGTCGGCCGAGGGACGCTTGTCGGCGTGGATTCTTGCCCTCGTGCCGATCGTGTTGTTCGGAATCATCACTCTGACAACGCCCGACTACTTGCCGACGCTCACCGAGAGCGACGTCGGTAAGAAGCTCATCGCGTTCGGGGCCGTTTCCGGCGTGATCGGTATCCTTTGGATTCGCAAGATCATCCGCATCGATGTATAGGGGCGAGCAATGGACACCGTGACTACGTGGTTGAGTTCGAGCGCAACACCTACGCTGCTGTGGATGTTGGCCGTCGGCGGAGCCGTTTGCCTATTCGCATACGGCATCGCGATTCTCGTCTCGAACGTGACCGATCCAGTCCGCCGGCGCGTGACGGCCGTGGCTGCGCCTGTGCGCCAGGACGCGAGCGGCCGCTCGCTTGACCTGAGTTGGTTCGTGAAGCCGCTCGCCAAATATCTGGTTCCAAAGAAGTCGAATGAGCGAGATTCGGCGCAGACGCGACTCATCCAAGCCGGGTTCAGGTCGCCGGAAGCGCTGCGGAATTTCTATGGAATGAAAGGCGTTCTAGCAGTGACGCTGCCGTTACTGTTCCTGCTCGGCAGCCGCTGGGCACCACAGCTGTCGACCAATGCGATCTTCTTCTTCGCAGTCTTGACTGCCTTCGTCGGCGTTCGTTTACCGGATCGAATCCTTGAGCACCTTCGAGAGCGTCGCATCAAGCGGCTGCGCAACGGCTTGCCCGACGCGCTCGATCTGCTCGTGGTGTGCGTAGAGTCCGGCCTCGGCCTGGCGCCTGCGATCGAGCGGGTCGCACGAGAGCTCGAGTTCAGCCACACGGATCTGGGGATGGAGCTATCGCTCGTGAATGCGGAGATGCGGGCGGGCGTCGAGCGAGCCGTGGCGCTCAGGAATCTGGCCGCTCGCACCGGTGTGGACGACATCAACGGTCTCGTAGGGCTGCTGGTTCAAACGATTCGTTTCGGCACGAGCGTCGCCGAAGCCCTGCGCGTCTACTCGGAGGAGTTTCGCGACAAGAGAATGCAAAAGGCCGAGGAGCAAGCAGCGAAGATCGGCACGAAGATGATCTTCCCGCTCGTGCTGTGCTTGTTCCCATCATTCTTCATCGTCGCCGTTGGACCTGCTGCGATGCGCATCATCGCGGGTTTTCAGCAAATGTGATTCGACGCTCGTTGGAAGGAAACCATATGTCGGGCATGAGACTCCACTCAGCTTTCAGGGACGAACCAAGCGTGCGCTCCATCGCGCTCGCCGCGGCTTCGATCGTGCTCTGCGCGTTGGCAGGATGCGCAACGGCGCCCGTCGAGGAAAGCGCAGCGCCGCCGTCGTCCGCGGAGCCCGTCATTGCAGTGACGTCCGCAGAAGATGCTCGCAAGCAAGCCGACGAAGCGCGAGCGAAAGGCAACTCCGAGCTCGCGCTGCGGCTTTACGTGGAAGCAGCCGAGCGCGATCCGGCCGACGCGGAGTCGCTATATCAGATCGGCGCCGTTTACGAAGAGCGAAAGGACTTGTCGTTGGCGGCCCGAGCGTACTCACGTGCCGTACAGATCGATCCCGTGCACGCGCGCGCTCTCGCCGCGTTGGGCCTCTGCTACTTCGAAACCCGCCAATTCGACGCGGCCGCAGAAATGCTCGAGCGCGCGGTCGCCGCCGATCCCACGAAGTGGCGAGCGCATAACGCTCTCGGGCTGATCGACGACAGTCGAGGCGAGCACGAGTCGGCAGCGGCTCATTATGCGGCGGCGCTCGCAGCCCAACCGAATTCGGCGGCAGTCCTGAACAATCGCGGCTACTCGAGCTATCTGGCCGGGAACTTCGAGGCCGCCGAGCGCGACTTCCGCGCCGTGCTCGCCGTCGATCCAGGATACGATCGTGCTTGGCAGAATCTCGGTCTCGTGTTCGCGAGGCAGGGACGTTACGAAACGGCGCTCTCGACCCTCAGTCGGGTGAGCAGCCGGCACGCGGCTGCCAACGACGTCGGCTACATTGCGATGCTGAGCGGCGACTACGCGGCCGCTGAGACTCTGTTTGCCGATGCGATTCGGATTTCGCCGCGGTATTACCAGACCGCGAACGAGAACGTCGCCGAGCTCAAGCGGCGCCGAGCGGAGGCCAGCCGCGCCCCGCAGTAGAGCGCTCGGTGCAGCGTGCGACGGCTTCTACGGGACTGCCAACGGCGGATCGACGTTCGAACGATGCCTACTCGGGGAGCGTGAACACCCATAGCGTCGCGCCGCGATTCGGCGGGCTGCGAAATTCCGGCACGAGCGGCGCGAAGCTGCGCGCGTGGAAGCCGCCTTCGCCGACGACGATCGCGACGTACTGCTTGCCTCCCGCTGCATAGCTGATCGGGCTCGAGCTCGAGACGTCGTTCAAGCGCGTTTGCCAGAGCTCGCGGCCGTCGCGCGCGTCGTAGGCGCGTAAGGTGCGATCGAACGCGGCCGCGAACACGAGCTCGCCGGCCGTCGCCAGCACGCCCGAGGTTTGCGGCGCGCGCTGGCGCGTCGTCCACACGGTCTCGCGCGTCGCGAGGTCGATCGCCTGCAAGCGGCCGTAGTTGCCGTCGTCGCCGGGCCGCGGGCGGATGCCCCAGTTCACGCCCGACGACAGTCCGCCGCGCCCGCCGCCGGGAACGGGGAACAGATCCATGCACGCTTCGTTGAGCGGCACGACGACGACGCGACGCGACGCAATGTACGCCCCCGGCAGGAAATTCTTCGCGCCGGCGCCATGCGGGCACACGAGCTGCACCGTGCCGTCGGGATAGCGGCTGCGGTCGACGTGCTTCTCGCCGGTCCGCGCGTCGATCTCGGTCACGATGTTGTTCAATCCTAGGTCGATCGAGAACACGAATTCGCCCGTGCGCGCATCGACGGCGTCGTAGATGCCGATCTTGCCGGCGGTCAGCACGACGCGGCGCGTCGTGCCGTCGACGGGCACGTCGAGGATCTGCCGCTCGAATGCCCAGTCGAGGTCCCACTGATCGTTCGGAAAATGCTGGAAGTGCCAGACGAGGGCACCGGTGTCGGGATTCACAGCGAGCGTCGAGTTCGTGTAGAGCGCGTCGCTCGTCGTGCCGGGTGCATTCGGCTGCAGCAGCGGACCGGTGTCGTAGGTGTTTCCGGTGCCGAAGTAGGCGAGACCGGTTTGCGGGTCGTAACTGCCGGGTGTCCAGATCGACGCGCCGCTGCGCTCCGGAAACGGAATGCCGTTCCAGCTCTCGCCGCCGGGCTCGCCGGGTTTCGCGATCGTGCCGAGCCGCCACGCCTCGGCGCCGGTCTCGGCATCGAGCCCGACGATCTGCGGGCCGCCGAAGCGCGCCGCGACGCCCGTGCCCGTCGTGCCGATCATGACTTTGCCGCGTGCGACGAGCGGCCCGCCGTTCAAGCTCTCGCGGCGGCGAAAGTCGCCGATCGTCGTGTCCCAGACGACTTCGCCCGTCGCGACGTCGAGCGCGACGACGTGCACGTCCGACGTGCCGAGATACAAGCGGTTGCCGTGCAGCGCGAGGCCGCGCTTGTGAAACGGCGCCGCGCCGTCCTCGAGCGTGTGCGTGTACTGCCACAAGAGGTCGCCGCTGCGCGCGTCAAGCGCTTGCACGATGTCGCCGTACGCTTGCACGAAGATCGTGCCGTCGCGCACGAGCGGCACGCTCTCGGCGGAGCCCGCGGGTAGCGTCCAGCTCCACGCGAGACGCAGATCGGCAACGTTGCGCGTGTCGATCTCGCGCAACGGGCTGAATCCTTGCGCGTCGTAGCTGCGGCGCCAGCCGAGCCAATCGCCGGCCGGCGGCGCCGCAATCGCGTCGTCCGTGACGGCGTTGAAGCTCGCAAGCGGAGTCGCTCGGTCGACGGCAGGCCGCGCCGTATACGGTGAGAACGCCATGAAGCTGAAGCCGCCGGCCGGCACTTGCATTGCGGCGAGCGCCTGCGCGTCGGCGGGCAGCGGCGTAGCGCCAGGCACGATGTCGTTTTGCTCGAGAATCAACGCCGTCAGCGCGGCATACGTCTCGGCCGACAACGAGCCGGGATTGCCCGTCGGCATCGTCGTGCGCAGCACGTCGAACAGTGCGCGCGCCGGCTTGCCGCCGTACTTGCGCATGAACGCGTCGCCCTTCAGCGGCGCGGCGAGCGGGCCATCGTCGAGGTTCGCGCCGTGGCATGTCGCGCACGTCGTGTCGTAGACTGCGCGGCCTTGCTCGACTTGCGCGGCCGTGAACGACAGCGCGACTTCCTGCGCCGACGCGGGTGTGCAGATCAGCCCCGCGAGCAGGATGCCGACGTACCCCGGCCTATTTGACATGACGGTCTCGCGATTGAGGTTCCGCGCCGATTGTACCGATTGCGCCGAGAACGACGTCACAGTTCTTGCGCGAGGGCTCGCCCCGATGACGCCGGCGGTGACCTAAACTAGGGGCGTCCTCACTAAGAGAGGTGCTGGCAATGGAATGCTCGCTTCGCAACGGCGTCTACTGGCCTATCCTCCTTCTGTCGGCCTCCGTGTTGGCGCCCGGCGCCGCGCTTGCCGCAGATAACGGGTTCTACCTCGGCCTGGCTTCGTCGGACGTGTCGTCGGACTACGATCTCGGTCCTGCTGCCGGCGACGCGGACGACGCTCGCGGCTTCAAAGGCATCGTCGGCTTTCGGCCTCTCGACTCGTTCGCGATCGAGGCGAACTACGTCGATCTCGGTGAAACGGTTGTGCCGTTGTCGTTGGCGTGTGTCACGGCGCCTTGCCCGACCGAAGCGTCCATCGATGCGCAAGCGGTCTCCGTGTCCGCCGTGGGTCTGTTCACGCTGCCGCTCGTCGATCTGTTCGCCCGCGTGGGCTACGCGCGCTGGGAGTCCGAGCTGGCACCGTTCGCGACGGAAAAACGCGACGGCAGCGATCCGACGTATGGCGCCGGCGCACAGGTCCGACTCGGCAGCTTCGCCCTGCGGCTCGAGTACGAGCGATTCGAATTCGACGGCGACGACGCGGACCTCGTGTCCGTGGGTTTCACCTACACGTTTCTCTGATCTCGCTAGTCGGTGGCTCGAAGTGCCACACGATCAACGGCTGCTGCGCCGCTCGTGCCGGACCGTCAAGGCAGCGCGAAGACGTATAGCGCGTGGCCGCGATTCGGCGGGCGAAGCTCGGGCGTGATCGTCGCGGGCACGCCGCGCGGGCTGCCGCCGCCAAGCCCCGTCGTGACGGCGATGTATTGCTTGCCGTCGACGGCGAAGCTGATCGGGAAACCTTGCACGGACGTCGCGAGGCGCGTCTCGAACACGACTTTGCCGTCGCGAACGTCGACGCCCTTGAAGCTGCGATCGAGATCGCCTGCGAACGCGACGCCGCCGGCCGTCGATAGCACGGACGTCATGAACGACGCTCGCTGCTCGAGCGACCAGGTCTGCTCGAGCGTGTCGACGTCGAATGCCGCGAGCTTGCCGACGTTGCCGTTCGTGCCCGGCATCGTATAGAAGCGCCGATCGGCACCGCCGCCGCTACCGCCGCCCGGCACCTGCTCGATGGCTTGCGCGCGCAGCGAGACGCAGCTCTGGGAGAGCGGAACGATCAGCTGCCGCGTCGGCGCGTGAAAGCTCATCGCGTGCCAGTTCTTGCCGCCGGCCGTGCTGGGGCACGCGTCGATCCACTCGCCGACCTTGTGCTCGAGGATGTCGGCGCGATAACTCGGCCGGCCCGTCTCGCGGTCGAAGCTCGCCCAGACGTTCTGGAACACGGTCTCCTTGTGCCCTAGATACTCGCCCGTCCGGCGATCGTGCTTCCACAGCACTCCGTCCTTGCCGACGGAGAAGACGAGCTTCTGCGCACCGACGTCGACGAGCACACGCTCGAACACGACGTCGAGATCGAACGCTTCGCCGGGTGCGTGCGCGTAGTGCCATGCGAGCTCGCCCGTCGTCGCGTTCAGCGCCAGCGTCGAGCTCGTGTACAGTGCGACGTCGGTCGTGTGCATGCCTCGGCTCGCGGGCATCCACGGCTTCGCTTGCGCCGTGCCCCAGTACGTCAGGTTCAGCTCGGGATCGTAGCTGCCCGTGATCCACGCCTCGCCGCCGGCGCGGTAGAGGTTCGGGAGCCCGCCCCAGCTTTCGCCGCCGGGCTCGCCTTCGAGCGCGACGGTGCGGAACAGCCAGCGCTGCTCCCCCGTCGCGGCGTCGTAGGCGCTGATGGAGCACTTGGTCTCCTCGTAAACCGTGCACGTGCCGCCGCCTTGGATCAGCAGACCGTTCGCGACGATCGGGCCGCTGTTCGTCGCGTAGACATTGGGCATCTCGACGCTCCAGACGGGCTCGCCCGTGCGTGCGTCGAGGGCAATCAGTCGCGCCGCTTGCGGCCGAACGGCCCATTCGCCGGCGCTCTGAAAGATCAGCGTGTCCCGGTACAGCGTGATGCCGCGCGGCGCGATGTCGGCGCCGACGTGGTGCTCCCAGATCAGATCGCCCGTCTTCGCATCGAGCGCCTGGATGATGCCGCCCGTGTTCGCGAGATACAGCGTGCCGTCGTAGACGAGCGGCGCGGGTTGATTCGTGCCGCCGTCGCGCATCGGCCAGATCCAGGCGAGCCGAAGCTGATGGGCGTTCTCCGGTGTAATCTCCGTCAGCGGGCTGTAGCTCGTCGCGCTGTGGTCGCGGCGCAGCATCAGCCAATCTTCGGCGTCCGGATTACGCAACATCGCATCCGTCACCGGCGTGAAGGTCGGCACCGTGCCCGCGACAATGACGCCAGTCGGAGCGGGCGCTGCGCTTACCGCGGCAGCGGCCATCGCCGGCGCTCGCCCCGTGAGGCCTTGGCCGACGCGCGCCGTCGTGGCCGCGTCGATCGCAGTCTCGCTCGGCGCGCCCCCGTTCGCTTGCAGCAAGTACGCGACGACGTTCGCGTAGGTTTCGACCGGCAGGCCGCCGGGATTGTCGGGCGGCATCGTCGAGCGCGCTTGCGCGATCAGCTCGCTCGTCGCGCGGTTGCCCCAGCGGCCGAGGAACTCGTCGCCGGCGAGCAATGCGTTCGGCAGCTGACGCAGGTTCGCGCCGTGGCAAGCGACGCAGCTTTGCTCGTAGGCCGCGCGGCCGGCGGCAGCTTGCTCGGCCGTGAAAGCGAACGCCGGTGCCGCCGCGAACGCGACGCCTGCAAGCAGGATGGCTCGAAGGATCGATAGCATCGTATTCGCCCCTCAGCGTGTCGGGCAGCTCGACGTGGCTTGGCCCGCGAGCAACCAGCCCCACAGGACGGCGTTATCCGGCGCGACGCCGCGCTGCGCGTGCAGCTGAATATAGAGGTGACCGGCGAGCAGTGCGTCGCGTTGCTCGCGGCTCAAGTCGACGTTGCCGGACAATGTGCCGGCGGCATTCGCGGTGATCGTGAGCTCGGCGATCGCGGGCCCACGCGCACCGGTGGCAACGCCGTGATGAAGGCTCGCATGCGTTGCCGCGGCGGGAAGGCCTTCGAAGCAACCGGTGATCTCGAGGCGCGACCGTGTCAGCGTCGCTCTGATCGAGCCGCTGCCGGAGACGTCGTTGCGCTCGGCGCCGCTGATGGGGACCCAGTCGAGGCGGACGCCGAATGTCGCTGGGCTCTGGCCCAGCGCTGCGTACGCAGCTGTCGCTACGCAGACGATCGCGGACCCACGTAGCGCTCGCCGTCCTCGCATTCTCCGCCACTCATTTCGCACCGCGACGTCGCGGTTGCCGCAGTCTACGTGAAGCCCCCAGCGGCGAGGAGGGCAGCAGCTCCGTGACCCCTCGAACAGTCGGGTGTCTCGATGGGGCGACAGTTTGCGATCGCGAGCTGACGCCCGAACAATCCCGCACCTCCACTTGCGACTCTCTGGCGTCGTGCGCTGCGAGGGCGATTTTTTTGGAACGAGGACCGCGATTGTTTGAATCGAGCCGAAATCGAAAAACGGGCCGCGCCTTCGCGCGAAAAGGCATTTCTGCGGTCGCGACCGTGCTGCTGAGCGCCGTGCTCGGCGCTTGCGGCGGTGGCGGCGGCGACGGCGATAGCGCCGCCACGGGGGCGACTGCCGCCCCGGGTCATACGGCGGCCGCCATCGGCGCAAATATCGGCAATGGCGGCGCGGCCGTCGAGGCCGGCACCACCGCCGCCACCGACGGCAACGGCGCCACGGTCGGCACCGACGGCAACGACGCCCCGGCCGCCGGCGAGTCGGCGGCCTCCAGCGGAGGCGGTCTCACCGCTGTGCCGGCGGCGGGGAAGGGATCCACGACTCTGAGCTGGCAGCCTCCGACGGTGTACGACGACGGCACTCCGTTGAAGGTCACCGGCTATCGCATCGACTGGGGCCCTTCCGAGGGTCACTACCCGCATATTCCGTGACCCTCGACAATCCCGGCTTGACGCGATACGTCGTCGAGGAGCTCACGCCGGCGACCTGGTACTTCGTCGCCACGGCCTTGTCGGCCGACGGCGAGAGCCCGCCGTCGAACGTCATTGCCATGGAAGTAGTCCTCTAGACGCGTTGTTCGTCGACCGGAAGCGGGCGACACTGTCGGCGCCGACACGATCCGGTTGGTAATCTTCGAACCTTCCGGCGGCCGATTCAGGCCGGTCGGCCTGGAGACGCTATGGCACGGGACCACTTCGACAGGCTCGCCGAAACGTCGGTGAAAGAGGTCATCCAGCAACTGGCGGCGAGCGGCAAACGTCCCGATAGCCGCAGCGTGCCACCCGCGGCGCGAAGCCTCGTGTCGCAGAAGAGCCGCGGACGCCTCACTGCGGCGGACGCCGCCAAGAAAGTCGAGCAAGCCATCGCACGGCTCAAGGAGCGCAAGGAGATCAAAGCTCCGACGGCCCCCTACACCGAGTGGGCCCTCATGGATGAGAAGCAGGCCGCAGCCCAGCCGTAGCCACCGCCGACGACTCACGCGAAACAGGCGCCAGGCCGCATGAAACAACACGTCCGCTTCTGCACCTCGAGCGACGGTGTCCGGCTCGCGTATGCGACGTCGGGCGAAGGGCCCGCGCTCGTGCGTGCGCCGCACTGGTTCACGCACCTCGAGCACGACTGGACCAATCCCGCGATGCGGCCCTGGGTCGCCGGTTTGTCGCGCCGCTATTCACTGCTGCGCTTCGACCAGCGCGGCACGGGACTGTCGGACCGCGACGCGCCGATTCGATCGTGGGAATCTCACGTCAGCGATCTCGCGTGCGTAGTCGATGCGGCGCACTTGGATCGCTTTGCGTTGGTCGGGCTGTCTCAGGGCGCGGCCTTCGCCATCGCCTACGCAGCACGCAACCCCGACCGAGTGAGCCACCTCATCATTTGCGGCGGCTACATACGCGGCCGCGAGACGCGCGGCGTTCCCGCCGCGGAGATCGAGACGCTCACGAAGCTCGTCGAGCTGGGGTGGGGCAGCGACGATCCTTCTTTCCGGCAGGTATTCACGACGCGCTTCCTGCCCGATGCCGGGCTCGAGGCAATCCACGCCTTCAACGACATGATGCCTTTGACGGCGTCTGCGCAAACGGCAGCAGCGATCCTGCGCGCGAACAGGTCGATCGACGTGCGCGCCGAAGCGGCGCGTCTGACCTGCCCGACCTTGGTGCTCCACGCGCGTGGCGATCTCAGCATTCCATTCGAGGAAGGTAGGCTCATCGCGTCGTTGATCCCGGGCGCCCGCTTCGTGTCGCTGGAGACGCGCAATCACCTGATGCTGGAGAGCGATGTTGCGTGGCGCGATTTCGTCTCGGCGTTCGAGGAGTTTTATCCGCCCGTTGGTGCGCCGTCGGGAGCGCACGTCTTCGCCGGCCTCACGGCGCGCGAGAGACAGGTGCTAGAGCTCATCGCTCAGGGGTTGGACAACGCTCAGATCGCGGCACGGCTCACGCTTGCCGAGAAGACGGTGCGCAATAACGTCACGCACATCTTCGACAAGATCGAAGTCGAGAGTCGCGCTCAAGCGATCGTGCGCGCCCGCGAAGCCGGTCTCGGCGCGCGGCCGGTCGAGTAGGGACTGATGTCCCGGATTTCCGCGCGGGTTTTGGCTCATCCCGGGACCGCCGCCTCAGGCGGGCCACGCTCGCTGTCGCCAACATTCTCCTCACGCGGCGACGCTCGCCGCACAGATCCAAAACGCTCGAGGAGAACCAACGTGAACGAAGCAACCTACGCAACCGACACCCAACGGTACGCACGCGCCATCGAGGCGTCCAAGCGCATTCGCTGGGACATCGACCGCGACGTGATCCGCGGCCGCACCTTCAATTTCGCCAAGAAGTTCTTGCCCGACGGCCTCTCGCAGCTCAATCGCGTCGGCTTTTTGGGCGCCGACGATCGGCGTCTTCTAGGCCAGATCCAAGGACGCACGTACGCGAACATGTTCGGATTGGTCGAGCGGTTCATCGGCGCCAAGATGCTCGAGCTGAGCCGCGAGCATTGGCTGCGCGATCAGACCGCGCTCGAAGCGCTCGTGCGCTTCACGGACGAGGAGCTCAAGCACCAGGAGCTATTTCGCCGCATCGAGAGCATGGTCGGCGAAGGCATGCCCGCAGGGTATCGCTTCTTGCCGCAGCCGAATGACGTCGCAGGCGTCGTCCTCGGCAAGTCGACGTGGGCAGTGCTCGCGCTCACGTGTCACATCGAGCTGTTCACGCTGACGCACTATCGGCAGAGCATCGATCCCGATGGCGAGCTCTCCGAGCTCTACAAGGACGTGTTCCTGTTCCATTGGAAGGAGGAGTCTCAGCACGCGATCCTCGATGAGCTCGAGTGGCGCCGCGAGGATGCCAAGCTCGCGCCCGCCGAACGCGATCGAGCGGTGACGGAGCTGATCGAGCTCGTCGCTGCCGTGGACGGGATTCTTCAGGTGCAGGCCGCTGCAGACGCCGACTATTTCTTCGAAGTCTGTCGCGGGCCGTACTCGGCGGAGCAATCTCGCCGCGTGCGCGAATCGCTCCTCGCGGCCTATCGCTGGCAGTACATCGTCTCCGGCGTCGAGGAGCCGCGCTTTCAAGCGGTTCTCGGCAGCCTCATCGATGCGGCGCAGGGCAAGCGCATCGGAGAGGCGCTCGCGCCGATACTGTCTGGCGTATCGCACTGAGCAATATCAGTCGCCAAGGTGAACAGGGGGTAGGCGTGAGCTTGCCCCCTGTCCGGCTGACGACGAGCCGCCCGCGAAGTCAACTGAGAACTAGGTCCCATTCCCTCCGCGGTGACCTTCGGCGCTTGATGCAAGACTGATTCGAACAATCGAGTGCATAACCGCGTGTGAGCACAAGATTCCGCCCGGGCCATAGCACCACGGCGCTTCCCACCGCGCGATGCTTCGCATTCTGTATCGCCGTCGTTCTGACGGCGTGCCGAGTGGACGCGCAATCACCCACCGGCCCCGCACTCGCACCTTCACCGCAGGCGCAGACAGTCGAGCAAGGCGCTGAGAGCGCTCCGGAGTCAACAGATTCGGAGACGGATCCAAGACCGTTTCAGGATCTCGATAGCGCCGACATCCTCAATATGAACCAGCGCTGGACCGGGGATTACGACGGGCTCGTCGAGCGGCGCTTCCTGCGGGTGCTCGTACCGTACAGCCGCACGCTGTACTACCTCGACGGCCCCGAGCAGAAGGGGATCGCCTATGAAGCTCTGCGCGAGCTCGAGACGCAGCTCACGGTGATTCCCGGATCGCGCGTGCGGCCGAAGATCGTGATCATTCCGACTACGCGCGACCGTTTGCTGCCGGCTCTGGCCGAAGGTTACGGCGACGTCGCGATCGGCGCATTCACCGTCACCGATCTGCGCCGCGAGATCGTCGATTTCTCGGCTCCGACGATGCGCGGAATCGAAAACGTCGTCGTTACCGGCAAAAGCGCGCCGGCCGTGCTGACGGAAGCCGATCTCGCGGGCAGCGAAATCCACGTGCAGCGCGCGAGCAGCTATTACGAGGATCTCGTCGCGCTGAACGAGCGTCTGTCGAGCGCCGGACTGCGCCCCGTGTCGATCCAAGAGGTCGACGCGCGGCTCGAGGAGGAGGATGTGTTGCAGATGGTCGACGCGGGAATCATTCCGGCGACTATCAGCAAGCGACCGGTCGCGACATTCTGGGCGCAACTGTACGATCAGCTCGTCGTACACACGCAAGTGGCGCTGCGCTCCGACGGGCAGATTGCCTGGGCTTTGCGCAAGGACACACCGCAGATCAAGAAGATTATCGACGGCTTCGTCGTCAAGCACCGTGCCGGCACGCTGTTCGGCAACGTCTTGCTGCAGCGCTATCTTGGCACCGTCCGGCGGCTCAAGAATCCGACGAGCGCCGCCGAGCTCGCGAAGTACCGCGCCATGGCGGAGCACTTTCGCGAGTATGCCGACCGCTATGGCTCCGATTGGCTACTCGCGGTCGCCCAGGGATATCAGGAATCGGAGCTCGACCACTCTAAACGAAGCGAGGCGGGCGCGGTCGGCGTCATGCAGATCAAGCCCTCGACGGCGGCGGACCGCAACGTCGGCATCGCGAACGTGGAAGTGCTCGAGAACAACATTCACGCCAGCATCAAGTACATGAACTTCCTCCGCGATCGCTATTTCAGGGACCCCGACATCGATCCCCTCGACCAGGGTCTCCTCACGCTCGCCGCTTACAACGCTGGCCCTGCACGCGTGATCACGCTTAGGCAAAAGGCCGCTGCCGTCGGTCTCGATCCAAACAAATGGTTCGGCAACGTGGAAATCATTGCGGCACGTGTGATCGGCCGGGAGACGGTCGACTACGTGGGCAACGTCTACAAGTATTACTCGGCCTACAAAGCCGTGGCCGCGCAGCGCGGTGTCGCGGTTCCGGCGCCCCAGTAATCGTTCCAATCGCGGGCTGAAATTTCCCAATTATTCGGGCCGCCGGCGGCCCGATTTTTCGCCAACCCTAGGCAACGCGCGTCGCCGGGTGGCATCAATTGTGCATTACTCGGGCCATGAACAGCGACCAAATCGTCGTGTATTTCGGAACGACCGTGCGACTCGCCGGCGTGAACCGCTTTTACATGCGGCGCGTGCTGCAACGCTGCGAACGCGGCGAGATCACGTTACGAGATGCCGCGACCTTGCTCATGGCCGCGGCGCAGCGCGGCGAGGCGCAGATTGGCTGCGAGGGTGTCGGCGTAGCGACTAACGGCAGCTAGCCTGGCGGGCGCTACTCTAAATGCTTGCGTCGCTTTCCAGAGCGGCGGCCGTGAGCAGCTCGGCCGCGTCGTCTAACGTTAGCTCGCCGCGCTGCCAGCGTTGCACCACACGCCGCATATAGAAGCGGTTCACGCCGGCGAGCTTCACGGCCGCATGCAAGTACAGCGTCTTATCAGTGGTCATGCATCGGAAATGCATGATTGGTGCCAGATCTCGCGTCAGTTGCGGTCCACGACCTCGCTCTCACGACGCTGCCATCGGGGTGTTTCAGCTTTCGAAGTGCTCATCAGATCGCGTAGAAACGGGCCCGGTTTCCACTTGCTGGTGATGCGCTTGCCTTCGAGCGCCACCGGTACGCGATTGATCGACGCCCTGATCGGCAGCCGCGGCCGTAGCTCGAGCGGCCAGCTACTTCTGCCCCGATCCAAACAAATCTGTTCCGCCGCGCGGCTGCCACGTCGGGGGCGGAGGCGGGACTCCTTCCCAGGGCGAACGACGGTGCGCCGGCGCGGCGCTAGGGGGTGCCGCCGCGGACCTTGACCGTGCGGCGGCTTGGCGGCGCAGCTCCTTTTGACGGCGCAGCTCCGCGGTCTCGCCCGTGGTGAAGTTGACGACTTCCTCGTAGCTCAAGTCGTGGATCTGCCGATAGTAGTCCTTGCGTCGCTCAGTTCCGGCCCAGATGTCTTTCAGCGCGTCGCCGAACGCCTGGCGTTGCTCGGGCGACAACGCGTCTTTGAATGCGGCTAACGACCGCTTGAAGGCGGCGTTGCTGGAAGCATCGACACGAAGAGCTCGCCACTCGTCAGCGCTCGCAGAGCCTGCGAGTGCGATAGCCAATATGGCAACCGCGAGCTTGAGCATCTGAGGAACCTCCCGCTGGGGGTAAGGGATGACCGCGTGCTCACCACAGGACAGTGGTCAAAGGATAGCACCACTCAGCGCCCCGACCGCCCGGGGTTCAGCGCAGCACCTCACGCCGTGAACACCGAGGGAACGGTTTTTGGCATCAAACGTGTATCTTCTCTTGGGGGGCGATGCCTGGGGGCAGCCATCACTACGGATGATCCAGATTGGCCGAAGCTACTAGCCGAATATGAAGCGGCAGTCGAAGCGTTCGCGCGGGTATCCCGGACGCTGACAGCGGCGCTGATGGACGGCAAAGCGAGCAACGACGACGTCCAAGAACTGCTTACCGTCGAGTCTCGCCACAAAGACGTCGTGACCCTCATGCGCATGCGCCTACTCAACCTGTGGCGGGCTGCCCAAGCCGATCTCGGCCCGTTTCCACAGTTCACCGAAGACGACGAACAAAAAGGCGACGACGGCGGAGCTTCGCAAGCGTAAGCCGCACCCGCTCTACAACGCGCCATAGGCACGCGCGGCTCTGACTGCGTCGACTGTCCGGGCCTGCCCCTCCGGCTCGGCATATTTGACGCCTCTCTCGCGCGGGACGTTGTCGCTGCGGGCTACTGAACCGACGGCCGCGTTCGATGTCGCAAATTGAACTTCAAGGCTTCCGATCTTACGAGCAGCTCGTTCTTGTAAATGATGAAACCGGTGAACGGAGCGCTCGTGACTGCCGCATCGAAGTTGTCCAGCTGTGTGACCGCCGACTCGAAGTTCTCACTGGCCGAGCTCGAACCGCCGGCCTTGGCGGTGTTGAGCGCCTTGATGAGCTTGTCCTCTGCAATGTCGAGCCGCTGTCTCAACCCTGCATAGCTGCCCACGAATGCGGGGTAGCGATTCTTGACCTCGTCCAACAGGGTCTCGAGGTCGCGGAACAGGCACGCCGCTAGGTCGACGAAATAGTGGTTCACATTCGGCGACGGATCGAACTTCAACGACCCGAGCGTGAGTTGGCACGACGACGGTGAGCCCGCCACCACCGGCAGACCCGGCGGCGAACCGTAATTGAGAACCGTGTCGCTGTAGGGGCCGCAATCTGCTGCATCGGGATCTTCCGGGTGAGCGGAGGGCAGACCACCGCATTCCGCACGTGCAGGAACGTAGCCCGGGAGGTTGCCATTGGGGTTCAGGTCGTGCTGCAAGCCGTAGGTGACTATCGAGAACCCGCGCAGGCCCACTCTGCCGCTGCCCGTTCCCACAGTCACCGGAGTGGCTTCGAAGCCGCGCACAGTCGGGAATGCGTTGTCATCGGGTGCGTATGCCGCAAGGTCTTGATTGAGCAGATCCAGAACTCGGGTGCCGCGCGGCAAGTTCTCGATGACGCCCAAATGGAAACCGACGAGCGGATTGCCGGTCAGCTTTCCGGCCACGCGTGCCCCTTCACCGGCACCATCGGTCTCGACGAGCACCGCTCCGAAGCGGCCGTTTGGACCCGCCGCGAACATGTAGGGCGGAATCGTGATCGTCACCGGAGCCAACTGCCCCTGAGAATCCGTCTGCTCGGCAAGTTGCTTGCGAATGTCGGGCGGCAACAGCTCGTTCAGAACGAGCACGTCGTCGCCGATAACATTGAGCCCTGGCGTGCGTGTGCAGGCGGCTCCCGTCACGCGTGGATCGCAAAGCTCAAACTGCAATACCAGTAGCTCGACGGGCGTAGCAGCGTCGATCGTTACGTGGAAACCGGACGTAATATCGCAGCCCGTGATCGGGCACAGGACCTTCTGTCCTTCCCCGATCGCGAGCAGCTGAAGGCCCGCGGTTGGTGTTGTAGGATCGGTCCGAGTGATGTCTAACGCAGCGTCATCATCGAACGCGAATCGCAACAGGTCGCCGCAGGCAAGGTCCGACACGAAACTCGTCGTGCCTGCGAGCCCCGTTGCGACAGTGCCGCCGCTCGCGTTCCTAACGAGCAACCGCTGCGTCTTGCTGGCCGCGCACTTGCGGCTCTGCATGCCCGCGTCTACTCGGAGTTCGCTCTTCATGACGGGGACGGGCTCGAGCGCTACGACAAACACCTTGCGATCGGAGGTCGTGACCAGCAACGTGTTCGTCTTGCGAACAAGGTCGACGCCCTGGATCTGCACGCCGCCTTTGATCGGGAGGATCCGCGCGTCGAAGATTGTGGTCATCTGGGAATAGGGGTAGGCCGGCGCGGGGCCAACGGTGGGGAAGAACACGACCACGGTACCGGCCACGCCCAACAAGCCGCCCCCTTGGTATGGCAATGCGGGCAGCCCTGCGACGTCCGGCGCCGAGATGAAGACGGCATCGGTGAGCTGCGGGGTGTCGGTAAGGCGCAGGATCGGGTTCGAACCCCAAGATTCCGCTTCGCTTGGGTCATATTCCCAGATCTCGAGCCAACGCTTGCGTCTCGAGTACCCGGTGAACAAGACCGTGCCGCTCGGTGTCGGCGCAACGGTGTGTACGGCCGACAACTCGGAGCCAGCTTTGAGCGTCCAGATAGGAGTCAACTCGCCTGGAACAAAGGCCACGAGGTCCGTGCCGTCCACGGCTACGATGGGACGCGCCGAGCCGTCTCCACCGATCACGGGGTGCATGAACGCGATCGCCTTGAAGCTCGTGCCGCCGCTCAGCGAGGGAGCGAGCGCGATGCTGTCCGAGCTTTGAGTCACCTTGGCTAGGGTGGTTGTCGTGCCCGTCCATACTTCCTTCAGCAACTGACCGCCCGGCTGCGCGATAGCTGCAAACGGCAGGCCCGCCGTCATGGCAAACAAAAACGCCGCCAACCACTGTCTATGCCTCATACACCGAATTTCCTTCCTGAGTCGTTGTTGTTCAGTTCTTCCACACTGCATGTAAGCGCTCGAGCCGCTGCTGGCTCTGTCGCGCTAAAAGCTCCGTGGCGGCTCCGCCGCCCTTCAGTACGTCGGCGCTCCGCGCGAGCAGCACCTCCGCCTCCTGATATCGGCCGAGCTCGGTCAAAGCAGCGCCTTCCGTGCTGGCGGCCATCGCCACGCGCCAGTGATCTTCCGAGAGGTTCTCGGCGAGGATCCTGCGCGCACGACTTGCCGCGTCCTGCGCTCCGGCGAAATCGTTGACGGCGAGCAGCAGATTCGCCTTGATGCTCAGCGTGCTCGCGACTTGCGGATGCGATTCGCCGAAGAGGGCCTGGCGAATCGCGAGCCCTTTGTCGAGGAGCTGGGCTGCTTCGTCGTACTCGGCCTCCTCGGTCAACCAGAAGCCGAGATTCGTCGCGATCGCTCCGACGTCCGGGTGCTGCTCACCGAGAACGCGCTCGGCGGAGACGAGCGTGTCGCGCAGCAACGCGATCGCTTCCGTGCTCTTGCCCTCGTCATAGAGCAAAAAGGCGATATTGTTCATCGTTCGAATGGCGTCAGGATGCTCCGCGCCGAGCAGCTTCTGCTGCATGCGCAACGCATCTCGATAGTTCGTCTCGGCGCCTTCGTGGTCGCCCTGGTCGTGCAGCACCAGCGCCAGGTTGATCAGTGCCGTCGCGACTTCCTTGTGCTCCTCGCCGAGCAGCTTGCGTTGCATATCCAAGGCTTCGCGATACAGAGATTCCGCCGCCGCGTAATCGCCGGTCTGATACAACACCAACGCAAGATCGTTCAGCGTCGTCGCGAGCTCCGGGTGCAACGGCGGATGGACCGCGCGCCGCATCGCGAGCGCGGCCCGCAAGTTCGCGACCGCGCTTGGATAGTCGCCGAGATCGTATTGATTGAGTGCGAGGTGCCTTAGGCTTTCCGCCGTCTCGGCGTTCGGCTCGTCCCCGTACAACTGGCGACGAATCGCGAGCGCCTCGTCGAGGAGCGGCGTGGCAGCCGCAAACTCACCGCGGCCCGTCAACACCCACGCGACCTCCGTGAGGCTCTCTGCTACAGCAGGATCGGTGGCACCGAGCTTCCTTTCGCGTATCGCCAGGGCCTCGCGCAAGTGCGCTTCAGCGTCTGCGTAGTTCGCCTTGAGTCGCAGGACTTTCCCGAGATGGTGCAAGCTGCTCGCGATGCCAACGTCATCCGCGCCGGTGACGCCGCGGCGCGCGTCGAGCGCGGACTCGAGCAACCCTACGGCGGGCTCGTATAGGCCGAGGCTCGTGTACACCGTACCCATCGTGTCCATGAGGGTTGCTTGAATCTCGGGACGATCGACGAGCTCCGTCTCGATGCGTTGCGCGCCCTTGTCGAGAATCTCGCGGACCGTAATCGTGTTGCCGAGCGACTCGCTGGGATCGGATACGTTGAAAAGGTCCACCATGAAGTTCGTCGTCTGGCGGGCCGTCTCTGCCTCGGCCTCGGCGCGCACACGCTGTTCTTCCGCTTCGAGGCGCGCGAACCACGCCGTCGTGGCGAGCACCGAGGTAATCGTCATGCCCACGAGGGCTGCCGCAGCGACGGCCATCAGCCGGCGCTGCCGCCGCGCGTGCTCCCGCTGCTTCAGCACATCGAGGCCGACGCCGAGCATGCCCGCAATGATCTTCAGCAGCGCGTTCGCCTTGCCGTCCTTGCCGGGCCGAACGTCGGCTGCGATCGGCTCGGCAGGCTCGGTGCTTAGCGCGCCGTCGCTGCCAACCTTGAACCGGACGGCCTCGGGAAACGCCTCACCGGCTTTGTCGCCAGCGTAGGGCTCACCGCCAACGATCAAGCACAGCACTCGATCCGATCGCCCGAGTCGCTTGAAAGTAAGAATCTCTTCGTTGACCCAACGAGACTGGGCTGCCGCCGGCGAGCAGATGACGATTTGGTAGGCGGAGTCGCGCAGCGCTTGAGTCAGCACGTGGCCGAGATCCGTCGCGGACGCCAGCTCGTCGCGGTCGCGGAAAATCGGTGAGAGCCGCGCCGGCACCGACCCGAACAGCGTGGTTTGGCCGACGAGCGCTTTCGGCACCCGATAGGTCTCGAGGGCACTATGCAGCCACGTCGCCCACTTCTCATCGCGGTGGCTATAACTGATGAAGGCGCGATACTTGCGATCGGCGAGCGACATACGGTTAGCTCACTTCCGGGACCGACCTGGCGCGCTCGTCGCCACCCATGTAACGGCGCATCCGGCTCCTAGAGCTCGAGGTCGTACGTGAACTTGATGCCGAGCTCGCGGGGTCGCAGAACGTTTTGCGAGTAGCTTCGTACCGTGACGGCGTCGCCGTTCTCATCGGCCGCCGTTTGGACGAACTCTTGCTGGGCGCGCACGCCCGTCACCGCGTACTTGTTGGTAAGGTTCTGCGCGTACACGCCGATCTGCCAGGAACCGTGATCGAACAGTGCCGAAGCGGAATGCACCGTGAATCCGCCGAGCTGCTCGCCGCCGGCCCGACCGCCGGTCTTCGTCAAAATTTCGCCGATCGCCTGCAGGCCGTAGTTGAGCTCGAGCCCCCAGCTGCCGCTGAGCGGCACGTCGTAGCCGATCGACAACGTGCCTTGCTGCTCCGGCGAGCCCGGCAGGCGATCGCCCGGCAATCCGTCGACGTACACGGCGGGGTCGCTGGGGCCGAAGCCCGGCGGGATGAATACTCGTAGTAGATCCGGGGTGACGTCCGTGAGCTCGGCCCTGGTCTGCGCGTAGCTCACGCCGATGCGGAGGCGGTCCGTGATGTCAACCGCCAGCGACAGTTCGATGCCGCGCGATTCCGCGCCTTCGCCGTTGATCGTAATCGGCTGCGCGCCGTTCGCAGTCTGCGACAACAGTTGCGGATCCTGCCAATCGATGAAGTACAACGCGGAATTGAAAGTCAGGCGCCGGTCGAGCCATTGGGTGCGCAAACCGACCTCGTAGTTCGTCGTGTTGTCGGCGGAATACTCGAACTCGTGCGGCAGAGCGCAAATGAGCTGATTGACGGGCAGCGGGTCCGGGCACGCCGCCACACCGTTGGCTGCGCCCACGCGATAGCCCTCGCTGATCGTCGCGTAGCCTAGGACGTCAGCTGCAAAGCGATACGAGGTGTTGAGCTTGAAGAGAAAACCGTCGTCCTCTTGGAAGCTCGGATTGAGCGTCAGGCCGATCTCATCCGGCGGGAGATCGCCGATCGAAGTGAGGTAGAGCGGGGTGGTCGCGCCACTTTCCGTCCCGTATTCGTAGGCGTAGAACCTGCCTCCTATGGTCACAGCCCAAGCGTCGGTTATCTCGTAGCCGAACTCGCCGAACACACCGCGCTCGCTGAGATCGGAGTTCAGAACGCTGATGTACTCCAAGCTATCGGGCCGCAAGACGCCGCCGAGATACTCGTCGTAGTGCGGGGTGAACTCGCGGTTGTTCTGCGCGGACTGCTGGTCCAGGTAGAACAAGCCCGCGATCCAACTCGACCGGCCGTCGCCTTGCGACACGAGCCTGAGCTCTTGTGTCCAGGTGTTATCGGTCTGGTCGTCGCGCGTGAACGCCGAGAACGATGGGAACGCCTCGTACGAGTACTCGAGCGTGATCAAGAGATCGGTCTGATCGCGCTGCCCGATGCCCTCGTAGCGCGAGTAGCCCGTTGCGGACGTTAGCTCCGCGAAACCGAGGTCGGCGACGAGCTCGAGCGCGGCCAAGCGGTTCTCTCGTTCGTTCGGTTCGGAGTAGCGCGTTGCGGAGGTGAAGAGATCCGTCCCAAACGCGACGGAATGGTTGTCGGAGCGCCCGCCGACGTCGTTGTTCTGATAGAAGTAGGTCAGATTCGCGTCGATTGCATCCGTCGGCTGCCAGCGCAGTGCGATGCGCCCCGATACTGTCTGCTCGTCGTTCACGTCATGCGCGCCATACAGGTTCGCGGCCACGGCGGCAGCGTCGGTGAGATCGGGCTCGGGATCCGAAACGCCGGACTCGCGCACGAGAAACGGTGTGTCGATGAATCCGGGATCGTTGTGGTAGCTCACGTTAGCGCGCAGCGCGAGGTTGTCGCCGAGCGAAAAGTTACCCGTCATGCCGACGCGCTCACCGAAGCTGTCGCTCTCTGCGAGATCGAAGCTCGAAGCGCGAAAGGTGAGGCTCGAGGTCGCGAATTCGGGGCGCCGCGGGATATAGCGGATCGCGCCGCCGAGCGTGCCGGCCCCGTAGAGCGTGCCCTGGGGGCCGAGCAGCACTTCCACGCGCTCAATATCGGTGAGATCGAAATCGAGGTATAGGGGTATCTCGCCGACGTAGGTAGCAACCGTCTCGCCGCCGTTGTTGCCGAGCGCCTCGGGCCCGCGAATGGTGTCGAGATTCAAGCCGCGAACGACGATGTGATTGGCGTTGCGCTTGCCTTGATCCACGACGTACAGACCCGGCACGTTGCGGCCGAGCTCGGCAAGATCCGTGATGTCTCGCTTCTCGAGTAATTCGCCGTCGAAGGCGGCTATGTTGAGCGGGATGTCTTGGATGCTCTCGGCACGGCGTGTCGCCGTGACGACAATCTCCTCGATGACGGGCGCGTCTTGCGCGCCAACGCGCCAGGAGCCCGCCGCAACGATAGCGCCGATCGCCAGAGTCAACGGATGCCGCGGAGCATCGATCGGGCGTGCAAGCACCACGCGTGAACGCGAAAACCGCCCAGGCATCGAGAGTTCCTGTTTGTGTTCTTTTTGAATCGAGGAGAGTTAGCACCGACCGCTACGCGTGCGATCGGTCGCGCACTATACAGGAGCAAATGGCGTGCCAGGACGAAAACTCGTGCCACTCAACGATTCGTGTCGGCCAACACAGCGATGCATGCGTCATCGTGGTGCAACGAGAGCCACAGCTGCACCAATAAGCTGCGGCCAACGCGTGCACCACTCCGACACGCAGATTCTTGTCCTCGTTCGGCGGTTGCCCGCACAATGCCCGCCCCGGCTCAACCACTCGAGGTCGTTCGACTTGTCTGACTCCGCAGCCACGAGCCGGTCACCGCTGATCGTCGGCGTGTCGGGACACAGAGACCCTCACCCGAGCTGCATCGGCCGCGCGAGGACGGAAACCAGCGCGTTTTTCGCTCAATTGACGGCGCTCGTGCCGAACACGCCGATTCGGGTAATGGTTGGCATGGCGGCAGGGGCCGACTTGCTCGTCGCCAACGCAGCGATCGAGAACGGTCTGAGCGTCGATGCAGTGTTGCCGATGGCGCTCGAGGAGTACTCGAAGGACTTCGAGCCGGAGACATTGCTCGACGTGCGCCGGCTGCTCGAGCACCCGAACGTGACGTGCGTGGTCCTCGACGACCCGAACCGATCAAGCGATGCCGCCGTCACCGGCGACCACCGTGACGCCCTGTATGTGAGTCTGTCAGAGACGCTGATTCGCAAGAGCAATCTGTTGATCACGCTGTGGAACGGCGAATCGGCGATGCTGCCCGGCGGCACTGCCGACACCGTGATCAAGTACCTCGCGGCTCACTCCGGCCCCGGAAAACAGCCGCGAATCGCTTTCGTCGAGGAAGACAGCGGCGTTCCCTGGGGTCGGCAAGCCGTCTACTGGGTGTCTGTGCCGCGAGAGGCCGACGACCCGAGCGGGCGCTGCGCGCTGCCGTGCTTTCTATCCGGGGTTGGCGAAGGCGTTCTGCGCCTCCAACCGCAGATGCCGGAGGAGCTGCGCAACCAGCTCGCCGACCTCGATCGCTACAATGAGGAGTTCGCGGCACTGCAAGCGCAACCCAACGCTGCGGCGCCCGACACGCTCATGAACAACCTGCCGAACGGCCTCGAAGTGGACGAGCGCATGCATTTGCAGCGCATCGACGCCGAGTACGGCAAGGCCGATGCATTGGCCGTCTTCTGTCAGTCGCATTCCCAACGCTTGTTTCGGTTCTTCAGCTATATGGCGTGCGCCATGGGCTTGCTGTTTCTGATCTATGCCAAGCTCATCGCCAGCACGATCTTTCTGCTCGGCTACCTCGCCGTGTTGCTCGTGGGCCTCGGCCTCTTCCACAAGGTGAAATCGCGCCACTGGTTCTCCAAGCACCTCGCGTATCGCGTGCTCGCGGAAACCATGCGCACCAAGTTTTTTCTGCGGCTGTCGGCGGCCGGTCGAGCAGTTAGCGCCGAAGAGCTCATCAAGCTTACGGGCGTCGATCGGTTCGACGGGTTCGGTTGGATCACGAATGTCCTCAAGAACGTCGAACCGTTGACCGGGTACAAGCGGCTCGATCACACGCAGGAAGCCACGCAGCTCGCTGTCGTGCGCGAGACGTGGATCGAGGCACAGCAGAGGTACTTCAAATCCAAGGTGGGGCGCCTCGAACGGACTCACAAGCGGCTCGGGCTCATGAAGACGGCTCTGCTCTATGCGCTCGCGCTGGTCACTGTCGTGCTCGTGGCCTTCGCGAAGCCTCTCGGCGACTACGTCTTGCGCTTGGGCTTCACGGGCAAGGACTTGCTGTTGTTCTTGATGGGCTTGTTGCCGGTTTGGCTCGGCATCTGGGAGCTCTACCAGGGAAAAATGGCGACTCGCGAGTTGCTATGGCAGTACCGCAATCAGCTTGGACATTTTGCGCGCGCGAGCATCGAGTTGACACAAGCAGACGATCGGCAGCGTCGAATCTCGATTCTGGCGGATCTCGGCAAAGACTCGCTGATGGAGAGCTACTTGTGGACGATCCATCGCTATCATCGCGAGCATGAGCCGCCGGCGGCCGGCTGACGCCTGAAAACGAGCGCGAGCGGGACCGCGAAAATTGCGATAAGAGACTTTTCAACGTTACCGCGGAGAGCGCGCCGAAACCCCGTCAGGATCGCTTGACAGTCGGCCAACCGACCTTCATGTTCGGGACGCTTGCATTCGTCAGAGCACCCCGGGGGAAAGCACCATGCGCGCCTTCGTTCCGAGTGCACTCGTCTTGGCCAGCTTCGCATTGATTCTTTCGGGCGGATTGTTTGGTCAACCCGTGGAAGAGCCGGAAGAAATCGTTGTTCGTGCGAAACCGCTGAACCGGTATCGGGCGGAAATTGAGGTGGCGCGCGACGAGATGATCAGGCTCTTCAACGAAGCGAACGAGGACGACGACAACGACGTTCGGTGTCGATATGACGCCCCGACCGGGAGTCGAATCCCCGAGCGCGTCTGCTTCTCTGCAGCTCAAGACCGCGCGAGCGCCGGCGCCGCGCGCGACTTACTCGCCGGTCTGCTCTTCGGTTTTGGATCTGCTTCGCTGAGCGACGCAGCGCAGAACGCGGCGGATGGAGAGAGCCGTGCGATGGTCGCATTCGAAAAAGAATGGCGACGCGTCATGGGCACGAATCAGCAGTTTCACGACGCAGTGGTCAAATACCGCGGACTCGAAAACGAGTTCGACAGGGCACGTGGGGCGACGATTCGTATTCCAATTCCGGTCTTCGCGCTGAAGGGCCCCCAATGCGAGGCCAGCACCTACACCGAATACGAGCAGCGCGGCAACGTTGCGCGCGTCACGGGAAGAGTCGATATCTCGGCCTGTCCGGCAGGAACGACTGGGAAGTTCGCGCTCGTCGCTCGCGTGAGGGACGAGGCCGGCGTTAGCACGCCAATCGAGTTCAGCGAGATGTGGGAGAGCCTCGACGCCGAGGATTACATTTTCTATGCTGACTACCCGATCGGCGACGACGTATTCCTTGAGAATGTGCGCGTACGCAACTTGATGTGCACCTGCGTGGATCTCACGCAATAGCAACGGTATCCATTGCCAAAGGCTACGCGGCGAAGCGGCGGGTTTGCTACGAGCATCTCTGAGCAAGGGCGCGTCGAACCCGCCCCCAATCCCTTCTCGCCGCAGACACTGTTAACCATGTCTCCGGAATAATCCGTAAACCATGCCCGGGCAGGACCCTTGAGGATTGGCGGAGAGGGAGTCCGCATGCGGCATCCGTGCACCCCGTGCCAGCCTATGCCAAACAGTGCTATAGAGCGACGCTAAGCCAAGCACGGTTAGCCTCTGGCCGATCACACAATAAAAGGCCGTGACAGCGCGTGACGGCGGAACGGTTCTCGGCGCCAAACGTGTGTATGTCCTACAGGCTTTGCGTTGAGTGCTATGGTTGAAAACGATCCCGAATTGTTGGGGCTGCTGGCTGACTACGAAACGGCGGTAGAAGATTTCGGGCGTGTCTCTCGGACGCTAACGGCCGCGTTGCTTAGCCTGAGGCCAGCCGATGACGTGCAGACGCTCCTAGCAGCCGAAGCACGCACCCGAGACGTGATTGCTCTCACGCGCATTCGCCTAGCCAACCGATGGCACACTTCCCACGTCGATTGACGGTCGTTCGTGGCCCGCCGCCCCGATGAACGGCACCTAGGGTGCGCGTGGGTATACTTTACGCGTAGTGTAAAGAATTTCGACACTTGTGCATGTCCGGATACCGTCGGTGTCCGGCATGCCTGAACAGCTTGGCACTCCCGCCCCGGCGCTTGTCGCGCCGGCTGCATCCATCCGGGAATGGCTTAGCCTGGCTTCGGCTTCATCTGGCTGTGATTCCACAGCCCGGCCAACAGCGCCGCGTGAGCCGTCACTAGCTCTTTGAGCGCGCCCTCATCAGCTTTTAGTAGTTCGGCCGACGGCCACTCACCGCGCATGCTGGCCTCGGATATATCGTGAACGGCGTTCATGTAAGCCGTGTACGCCGCCTTGTATCGAAGGCGTAGGAGCTGCAGCTCTTTCGTGGCCATTGTTCTTCGGCCGACCTGTTCGGCCTTGTCGTTTCAACGCGGTCTACGCCCATCGTACACCCTACCATCGACCTGTTTGTATATACAGTACTCCGTGGGTTCATGCGACCGGCACGTGCTGGCAGGGAGCGTGCTTCGTGGCCAAAGATTCCAAGACTGTTGCCGCCCTACCGCGACGCCAAGGCCAGCAAAACCCAAGTCACAGGTAGTGCGCGAGCGCGTGCCCAAGCCGGGACACGGCGACACGAAATAGCATCTACAGCGGAGCTGGAGTGCGGCGCGCATGTCCGCGCAGTTCACTCGCACACTCGGCCAGCTCCTGACCACGCACAAGCTCTATGCTGGGTGCACGCACTGCCGGCGAGTGCATGAACTGAACTTAGGCCGGCGCGTGGAGCGCTACGGATTGCGCGCGCTAGTAGACGACATTCGGCAGCGTGTGCGTTGCCTCCGGTTGATTGCGGCGACATTCACAGAGAACTAAGAACGAACTTCACCAGGCGCGCGAAGACTTGCGACGCAAGGATGACGAGCTGCGCGCAGTCAACGGCAAGCTCAGCGACGCCAATACTCAGAACGCTACGCTTAGAGAGCGGCTTGATTCAGCGCAGCAGCATCGCCGTCTAAAAGAGTTCGCCATTGGGCTTGGCGCCATTCTCGCACCATGTGTACACGTTCCACTGGGGTTACGAAAACACGGTGCTGCACAACATCGAGATAGTGCCCATGCTGGTGCGCTTCGATGCCGTAAACGTGTTTGCCGACCCGGTAGCGGCTTTGCCGATTGGAAAGCCAGTTGCTCCACAGAAGCGCCCGACAAACAGCTAATTCGCTTGGGCTGCCGCAACGATGACGGCCGCTACAGCACGCAGACGCAGTCTCGCGCGGCACCACGCACGCGCATTGCCACCACCCGGCGTAATGTCTTTATTCGACGGGCGTTCCCGTTACTTGCGCGGCTTCCGCGCCAGTAACGGCGTAGTTGTCTGTCGTATTGAACGAGAATAGGCAGCCGACTACGGAACCCTTCGCACTCGACTGATCGCAGTCAATGATTGCTCCGTAGTTTTGCAGGCCCGCGCCGGACGCCTGCAGCCCGATACAGCCGTTCATGAGTAGGCGCTGATCTGCCGTGTGTAGGTTGCCGACAAAGCCATAGTCACCTGCCGCGCCCGTGCCATTCGTGTTCGCCTGCACGCCGTTCAGGTGCAGCAGTGGTCCAGTCCAGTTTTGAAAGTCGACGCCATGCTGGCGATTGAGCGAATAGTGCCCGCCATTCACCTGCACATTTGCGCCGGACGTGGAAATGGCTAGGCCGATATTGAAGCCGCGACAGTCACAACCATTGAGCGTGATGTTACTGGCCGAGCCTTCAACCGAAATGCCGTTCGCCGTCGCGGACTGCGTGCCGAGATAGCCGCTAAAGCCAACTACCTTGATGCGACTCCCCTCAAGGGTCATGCCGGCGACAGAGAACTTGCTGTTGTCATCGTAGCCGGCGGCGCAGTTAACGAAAGTCGCATCATGCGAATTGGCAGCCGTAACGAATCCGCTTTCCGATTGGAAAGCGGCAATGACACCGTCTATGACGCTGCCGCCGAGCTGCGTCATTGCGCTGTTGTCCAGAACAAACCCTATCGCGCCGCCGTAGATCATGCCGGCGCCGATCTTCATGTACGCGCCTTTAGCGCGGACGTTAACGGTGTTGTTTTCGACCAGCCACACGCCGCCCAGCGCAATGTCGGTGCCGTCGAGCACAAGACCGCCTGACGACGTGTTAAAGCCTGCAACGTAAATGTTGCTAAGCATTTTTCCGTTGGCCGTGTTGTCGAGCACGACACCGCGGCCGGGCGCGCCAGCGGCAAGACAAGCAACCGCAATGTTCTTGAGCGATGAGAAAGGGCCGCCGCCCTCCATTGCCACAACGTCGGAGTTGAAATTGGTATGGCAGTTAAGGAACGTGGCATACATGCCGTCGCCCTCAACGTGTGTGCCGGCGACGACGGTGACTGTAGTCGCGATCTTCCAAACACCACCGTGGCCATACACGACGCCTCTGCGGTAATCGCCTGTCGCTGGGTTGTTCTCCAACGGAATGGAGTCTAGGCAACGCTGGATCGCGGGGCCGTTATCCGTTCCGGCGCCCGTCGAAACATCCATGTCTGCGACTGCGCCGAACCAATCCCACCAGCGCCGGCAGCCGCCGAAGGTTCCGCTAACGGTGCCTGAGCCAGTAAACACATGTTGAGCGCCGGCATAAATGGGCGCGTTAACCGTCAGCGTCTTAGAAGCATCGACCGTAAACCGGGCTCCGGGTGCCACATGTACCGCCGCCGTGATCGTGCAGTTGTTGCTAAGGCGGTAGTCGCGTGCGGCCAGCTGCATGTCCACGCCAGCCAACAAAGCAACTGACTGCGCAGCCGCTAACGCTGCATCCATAGCAGTTGTGCCCGGCGCCGCGTTCGTCGCGTAGCGGTCCGGGATCGCATAGCCGCAGGCCAGGTGACTGGGCGTGTGGTAGTTGACGGGCGTTACGCCAGCCGAAATTTCCGCGGCCGTGCGAACGTAATGCAGCTCATCCCCGAGCGCCCCAAAGCGCACGTTTTCCCACGTGCGTAAGTACGCGCCCTTGCTCGCCGTGATCGTGTAGCGGCCAGCACCGACATAGAACGTCGCGAAGCCTTCGTTGTCGGTCTGTATTGGATTATCTGCGGGGGAAGCACCGTCAACGTCGTCATACAACTGCACCAGGTTGTTGCTGTCAGCGTCGCGAACCTCAATGTTCGTTCCGGGCTGTACGTTGCCAGTGTCGTCCAGGACTGTTCCCTGCCATACGTAGAAATCCATCGGTCATCCTTGGTCCCGTAGCGGGCTGTTATATCCGGGTGCGGTGCTTTTTAGTTGATCTGCGCCCCGGCAATTAACCCGCCCCCAATCCCTTCTCGCCGCCAGACACTGTTTAACCATGTCTCCGGAATAATCCGTAAGCCATGTGCCCGGTATATACCCTCGGAGATTGGCGGAGAGGGAGGGATTCGAACCCCCGAGCCCTTGCGGGCTAACGGTTTTCAAGACCGCCGCATTCGACCGCTCTGCCACCTCTCCGTGAACGGCATTGTCCGAGCCGTGTTCGCGCGATGCAACCGACGCGGCTACGGCCGCCCGACTTTTCCATGCGTCACAGCAGGTACGTAACCGCCAACAGGCCGGTCAACGTCATCGTGATCGTGTACGGCAATGCCATCAAGACCATGCGCATATAGGACAGGCGAATCAATGGGGCGAGCGCGGAAGTCAGCAGAAACAAGAACGCCGCTTGGCCGTTCGGCGTCGCGACGCTCGGAATATTCGTTCCCGTGTTGATCGCCACCGCTAGCACGTCGAACTGATCGCGGTCGATTGCGCCGCTCTCCAATGCCTGTGCGATTTCGTTGATATAGACCGTTGCAACGAAAACGTTATCGCTGATCGCGGACAAGAGTCCGTTGGCGACGAAGAACATTGGCGCCTGTATTTCGCGCGGCATGGAGAGTACGCCGTTGGCGACCGGGAGAAAGAGGTCCTGGTCGTGAATGACGGCAACGATCGCGAAGAAAACGACCAGCAGCGCGGTAAACGGTAATGCTGCCTCGAACGCGCGGCCGATTCGGTGTTCGTCCGTGATCCCCGAGAAAGCGGTCGCGAGCACGATCACTGAGAGACCGATCAAGCCCACACTAGCCCAGTGAAATGCGAGCGCAACCACCAGAAAGGCTGAGACGACGGCCTGTATGACCAACACCGCCCGCTCTTGAGCCGTCCGGCTCTCTGTTTCAGCGCGATCGAATTCGTCGAGCGCGTGGCGTACCGGTTCCGGTAGCTGTGCGCCGTAGCCGAACCAGCGGAAGCGTTCGAGCAGCGCACACGTGACGAGTCCCGCGGCCAGCACCGGTAAGGAGACGGGTGCCATGCGGACGAAGAATTCGATGAACTCCCACCCGGCGACGGTTCCGATTAGCACGTTTTGCGGCTCGCCGACCAACGTGGTGACACCCCCGAGGGCGGTACCGACGGCAGCATGCATCACGAGACTGCGTAGGAATGCGCGGAACAGATCGAGGTCTTCTCGGTGGATCTCGTGGACGTGCCCGTCGGACGACAAGTCGTGATCGCTGTGGCGGAAATGCTTGCCGGAGGCTACTCGATGGTAGACGCCATAGAATCCGCTGGCGACGGTGATGACTACGGCCGTAACGGTCAACGCATCCAAGAACGCAGAGAGCACTGCTGCAACTCCGCAGAACAGCACTGACAGCAGGAGCTTCGAGCGTACTCCGATCGTGATCTTCGTAAACGTGAACAGCAGCAGTTCCTTCAGGAAGACGATTCCGGCCACCATGAAGATGAGCAGCAAGATCACCTCGAAACCATTGACCGTCTCCTCGTAGACGGCTAATGGCGAGGTCATGCCGATCGCAACGGCTTCGATCGCCAAGAGTCCGCCGGGTTGCAGCGGATAGCAGCGCAGCGCCATCGCGAGCGTGAAGATGAACTCGATCACGAGAATCCACGCCGCGATGAACGGATCGATCGCGAAGAGGATCGGATTCAGAACGAGGAACCCAAGGATCGTGCGTTTGTACCACTCGGGAGCATTGCCGAGAAAACGCTCCGCGAAGGCACCGAGCAAAGATTGCGAGCTCACTTGGACGAGGCTACAGGCGAGGTAAGCAGGCGCTCAGCCGGATACAGCCGTCGATACGCATACCAATAGATGCCCGTGCACACGATGAAGCCGAAAGCAACAGGCGGAACGATCGTCCAGCCGCTCTCGCCGCCGAAATAGAAGCTCCAGATAACCTTGAGAAGAGTGCCGGCACATATCAAGACGAAGCCGCCGATCCACGAGCGCCGCCAACATGCCCAAGCACACGCGATGAACCAAACGGGCACCAGTGACGTCGTCACGATCTTGCCGGCCGTCCATGGGCCCGCCATGTACTGCCGCTCCATTGCCAGGAACGCGGCGGCCTGCGGATCGACGGTGGCAGGCTCTGGAAACCAGAACATGCTCGAGAGCACGGCGACCACCGTCAAGCCGATGCCCCACCAGTTCTTCTTGTACGCGAAGTAGCAGAACGGCAGAACGAACAAGGGACGGATGTACCAACTCAGCGGGTTGTGGTGCCGTGCCCAAGCCCAACTGAGAAAGTCGTCGAGCATGTCCATGCGAATCATCGCTACTGCGCGGGCCGCCGGAACAGCCCACCATACACGGCCTTGCCGAGCACGTGCCCCTGCATCGCGCGGAAGACGTTCGTGCGCGTCTCGAAGGCATCGGCAGTCGGCGCGACGTCGAGCTTCGTGTCGAGCGCGTAGATCTCGAACATGTAGTGATGGCGTGGGCCGGTCGCAGGCGCGCCCGGGCCGCGATAGACCTGGCCCGTGGCGCTGATCTGGAAGCTGCCGTCCGGCAATTGCGCGCCGCGTGGCTGCCCTTCGGTCATGCCCGTCGCGGTCGCCGGGATGTTCCAGACGACCCAGTGCGCTTGGTCCTCCGTCGTGCGATTGCGCGCGACGTCGAGGTCACGCATGTTCAGCACGAACGACTGCGTGCCCGGCGGAACGTTGGTCCAGCTCATGGCCGGCGAAGTGCCTTCACCGGGCGCAGCTCCGGGCGCCGCCTGGCTAAACCGCACGGGAATCTCGCCGCCGTCCGGGAAACCCTGCACCGTCAGCACCATCGCCGGCGGCGTCGGCGGGGCCGCAGCCGGGGCCGGTTGTTGCGCCGCCGCCGGCAACGCCGCCAGTAATCCGCTCACGACAATCGAATAAACGGTTCGCATCGCTGTCTCCTGTTCCAGTGCGACGTTAGGCCACTTCCCGTTCGCGCGTCGCGACGGCTCGCTCGTACGGCGCCGAGCTCGGCACTGCCAGCGGCGCGTTGATGAAACGCTCGTGCGCCGCGACGTCGACCCCCTCGACGTAGAGATCGCGCGCGATCGTGGCGACGAGCCGCGGCTGATCCACGACGCTCGGCACGTCGCCGACGGGAATGCCGAAGCTGAGCGCGCCCGCGAGGTTGAAGCAGTGAACATTGCGCAGAAACTCCGCGCCCGATCCCTCGCGCGGCAGAAACTCGAACGCCGGGCCGAGATAAGGATGCGCGGCGCCCGCCGTATTTTCTTCGCCGGCGCTAGGGCGATAGCGGTCGCCCCACCGGGCGATGTGCTGTTCGACGCGCGCGAGCTCGGGCTGCGCCGAGAGATCGATCCGATAGCCCGTGGCCGCGATCAAATGATCGAAGCGAAATCTCCGGCCGCCGGCTCGGCCCGTCACTCTGCCGTTGCCGGCCAGCGCGAGGTCGGACAGCGAGCTGTTCAGATGAATGTGGAAGCTATTGAACGCGATCGCGCGCTCGAGCGAATCGAATGGCACGGACGCCACGCGTCGCTCGCCGAGCAGAAAGTTGCGCCAGCGGACGACGTCCGGGAGCTCGTAGCTCAGCTCGAGCATGTTGCCGTACCCGCGGTCGAGCGGCGCGGCGGGCTGCGCCGGTGGCGGCCCGCCTTGGTACTCGATGTAGGAGCGGCGGTTGAAGAGATGCACTTCGCTGGCGCCGCTCTCGAGCGCGACGGCGGCCACGTCGAACGCGTTCGAGCCCGCTCCGATGACGCCGACGACTTTGCCCGCCATCGACTCGAAGGGAATCGCCCCCGTCGTGTGCGTCCACACGCTCGCGGGCAGCGCGCGGATGAAATCGGGCACGTTCGGCCCGCCGGCGCCCGCATAGCCGTTCGCGAGCACGAGTTTGCGCGTCGTCTCGACACGCCGCACACCGCCCGATTCGAGCGTGAGACGCAGCAGATCCTCTTGCGGCTCGATCTCGACGAGCCGAGTGCCGTGGCGAACCGTCGTGCCCGTCGTGCTCTGAAACCAGTCGAGATAGTCCGCCCACGCCAAACGCGGAATGCGATCGAGCGCGTCGAAGGCGGCCGCGCCGTGTAGCGTCTCGTACCACGCGCGGAAGGAAAGCGCGGGATTGCCGAGCTCGGGTCCCGCCATCGTCTTCGGTGTGCGCAGCTGATGCATGTGCGCGATCGTGCGCCAGATGCCGGCTTGCCCCGGTGCTGCGCGGTCGATGACCTCGACGCGGCCAACGCCTTTGCGCTTGAGCTGATAGGCGATCGAGAGCCCGCTCTGGCCGCCGCCGACGATGACGACGTTGTGATCGACGCCCGTGCGCGCGCGTACCCAGTCGGCCGGCTCGCGGCCGATCCAGCGCTGCGCGTTGCGCGTTTGCTCTTCGAGTTGCCGGGCGGCGTCTGCGCTCGCAGGTGGGGCGGCCGCCGGCGTTTCGGTTTGCGCCAGCGCGGCGCTCGTGCCGAGACCGCCGACCGTCAGCGCGGCCGCGCCGCGGAAGAATCCGCGCCGATCGATCCGCCCGGGCTCCCGAGCTTGCGAAGCGAGGTCGCCGGTCTTGCTGTTCTGCTGGATGCGTTTGGTCATGTGTTCCTCGGAAACTAGTCCGCCTCGAACATGTGTGCTTGATATGGAAAGCCGTTCATCGCGAGCCGACACGAGCGGAGCCCTTCGCTGCCGCCGAAGCTCGCGAGGTGCCACGTTTGCCGCGGCACGTACACGACGTCGCCGGCTTCGGCCTCGAACTCCGGCAGGCCCTCGATGTTGTAGCGGATCTTGCCGAGCATGACGAGCCAGAACTCGGATCCTTCCTCGTGGAAGTGCCCTTTGTTGCCGGGCTGCGGCGCCTGGTAGTTGCCGATGATGACGTTCGCGAAGCTGCGGTCGTCGCTGACGAACGGCCCGCCGCGCTCTTCCCCGGCAACGACCTCGTTGAAGTCGAGCACGGGCCGGTTGGCCGCGTCGAGCGTGCCGCGGCCGCCCGTCACGCGCGTCGGAACGTAATCGAACCCCAGCAACGGTGCCGGGGTTTCGTCGAGCGGATAGAGCTTGCGAGCGCGCGTCACATTTACTTCGAACCGCAGCGCGGGCTCGTCGCCGATGTTTTCGATCTGGTACAGCGTGCGATAGGGCACTTGCACCATGAAGCCTTTGGTTGCAACGACGGGCTCGCGGCCTTCGACGGTGAACTTCAACGTGCCGGATTGCACGATCCACCACTCGCGCGTGTCGCCGTTCATCCTCTGCGGCGTCTTTTGCTTGGGAGCCATCGAGATCCACTGCGCGAACAGGCTCTCGTCGTCGACGACGGTTTCGGCCCAATCGGTCTCGCCTGTGTGGCGCTCGAGAACGTCGCGAAGCTTCGTGTGCGGGCGGTGCACGCCGGTCCAGCCGCCGGACTTCGCTTTCGGAGAGAGCACGAGCAACGGCGGCTCTTGGCCGGCGGCCGGCACCGTGAGGACCGCCGTGAACGCCGTCGCGAGCGCGAGCAGAGCACAGCGATGCAAAACAGTCTTGCGTCGTATTGTCACGGCCAATCGCTCCAGCGGCTCGTTGGCAACGGGCCAAAGTGTAGCGTATGTATGCTTTGCGACGGCGGGTCATGCTCGCCGATCCCGGTGCACGGCGGCTTGCGCGCGGCGCGCGAAGGCTGGACCATGCCGCGAACGGAGGCGGCTTCAAGATGCGCTCAGGACTCTTCGTTACAGCGTTTTCGGCGGCATGGCTCGTAACGGGGACGCTCGTTGCGCAAGACGGCCAAGCGCCGCTTCCGCTGGCCGATCCGGCCGAGCTCGCGTTCGAGCAAGGCCGCTGGGACGAGGCAATCGCCGAGTACCGCGAGATTCTCGCCGCATATCCCGAGGACCGCCTGAGCTTGCTGCGCATCGCGCAAGCGCAGCGTGAGCTGAAACGCCACGACGACGCGCTCGCGACGCTCGAGGATGCACGCACGGCGAATGCGCCCGAGGCGATGACGGACTTCGAGCGCGCGCGCAATCTCGCGCTGCTCGGCCGCGACGACGAAGCGCTCGCGGCGCTCGATGCCGCCGACCACAGCGGCCTTCGCGCGCTCGCGCTCGTCGAAAGCGCGCCCGAGCTCGACAAATATCGCGATCTCAGCCGCTTTCAGCGCGTGTACCGCAACGTGCGCGCGCGCGTCTATCCCTGCGAAGGCCTTCCGGAGGCGAGCGCATTCGATTTCTGGGTCGGCCGCTGGGAGGTCCGCATGCCTGACGGCACGCCGATCGGCACGAACACGATCACGAAGCGCGACGGCGGCTGCTCGATCCAGGAGCGCTGGGAAGGCGCGGGCGGCTCGACGGGCACGAGCGTCAGCTTCTATTTGCCGAGCCGCGAGGAGTGGCGGCAAGTCTGGACCGGCTCCGGCGGAACGCTGTTCGACATCACGGGCAAGGCCGAGAACGGCTCGATGCACATGGAAGGCACGATCGAGTACGTCGAGAACAACCGCGTCGTGGCGTTCCGCGGCACCTGGACCGAGGGGGCCGACGGCCGCGTGCGCCAGCGTCTCGAGGAATTCGATCTCGTAGCGCAGACCTGGGTCGTCTGGTTCGACGGCTTCTACCGGCGGCTCGACTGAGGTCGGGGTAGAATTCGGCCATGAGAGGCCGATCCTTCTCGTTCGGCAATTCGGGCCATCCGCTGGTGCAGGCCCTGTCCCTGCTCGTTTTGGCCGTGGTGTTCGTCGGCGCCGTGATCATGGGCGCGTTCGTGCTCATGGCGCTTCTCGGCCTTGGAGTGCTCGGCTTTCTCGGCTACAAGCTGCGCAGCTGGTGGCTGCGCCGCCGCGGCGGGCGCGGCCCTGACGGCCGAGGGCCGGGGCCTGGGCCTGGGCCGGCCAAGGGTATCCGCTACATCGAGGGCGAATACGAGGTCATCGACGGAGACGCAGACGCCGAGCGCCGCCGGTCGGGCGAGCGGCGCTAGCGAAGAGTTACGCTGACCGGGCCGGCGTTCGGTTAGAATGCTCGGCCATGTACCCCGCCGCGACTCCGGCCCAGGCTCCCACGCGTAATCCCATCGCTCGGTCCCTGGCACTGGCCGTGCTCGGTGTCGCGCTCGCGGGCGCGGCGGTCATGCGCATCGTCGCCTTCGCGGTGTTGCTTGGCCTATTCCTCGTCCGCTACCTCATTTCGCTCGTGCACGCGTGGTGGTGGTTGGCGCGTATCCGGCGGCGCGCCGCGTTCGTCGACCAATCACCGCCGGTGCCTCCGAAGGCCAACCACATCGAAGGCGAGCTCGAGGTCGTAGAGGCTACTGCGGATGTCGCGTAGCGCGGCTCGGGTGGTTCGGCGTAGCGCATGATTGCGGCGACGCTGCCGAACCCCAACGATCGTCGCAGGCGACGCCGTCTCAGACTGATTCCCATCATCGGCTACACCGTAGTCGCGCTCGCGCTCGCGTATTTCCTCGCGGAACGCATGCCCACGACGGTGATCTTCGTGCGCCATGCGGATACCGACGCCGCGATGGCGGGCCCCGACGACGACCCGCCGCTCAACGCTCGCGGCCGCCAACGCGCCGAGCTGCTCGCCGACCACTTGCAGAACCTCGATGTCGTCGCAGGCCCGAACGCCATTTATGCGAGCGACAAGCGCCGCACGCAGGAAACGGCAGCGCCGCTCGCGCAGCGGCTCAATATTCCCGTTCAAATCGCGAACCACCTCGACACCGAGGGCTTCATGGACCGCGTGCGGCGCGAACATGGCGGCGATATCGTGCTGATCGTTTCGCATTCGAACACGATCGCGCCGCTGATCGACGAGCTGCACGGCAGCAAGAATGTGCCCGCGTTCGCGCCCGACGAGTACGACGAGATCTACATCGTCACGATCCCGCGGCCGCTTGGAAAAGTGAAGACGCTCCGGTACCACTATCCGGAGCCGCCCAATACCGAAGTCTCGAAGGCAATCGAGCCGACGAACTTCGGCGGCGGCGAGTAGCAAGTCACTCGCTGACGGTCGACACCGACACGTCTATTAACGGATTCGACGCCAACGTCCCGTCGGCCTTGAGCGGCGGGTAAGGGCGACCGAGCTGCCGGCAGCGTTCCGCGATGTCGGGATACGACCATTCGAACAGCGTGCGCTCGCGCTCCTCGGCCGTGAGCCGCGATTGTGCGTAGAATCCCGCCGCGAGCCGTTGCCGCTCGGCCTCGAGCAGGATGACGCCGACCGCGACCGAGACGTTCAGCGACGTGCCGAGCCCATGCATCGGAATCGCGATGTGGTCGTCGGCCGCTGCTATGGCCGCGTCGCTCAAGCCGACGAGCTCCGCTCCCACCATGATCGCAACCTTTTTCGTGTAATCCACTTCGCGATAGTCGCGCGTCTTGTCGCCGCCATGCGCCGCCACGAGCCGCCAACCCTCGGCGCGCATCGCCGTGAGCGCGGCGCGCGTCGAGCGATGAAGGGTAATCCCTACCCAGTGCTTCGTGCCGCCCGCGATCATGTGATAGCGGCGCAGCGTGTCGCCTTCCGACATCGCATGCAGCCGCTGGATGCCGACGGCGTCGGCGGTTCGGATGATCGCCGAAAAATTGTGCGACTTGTTCACGGAGTCCATGAACACCGTGAGGTCCGGTTGGCGGCGGTCGAGGGCGTGCTGGAGCTTCGCGAATCGCTCGGGTGTCATCGGCCGACTCTCCCTGCCAGCACGTGAGGCAGGTATCGTAGCAGGCCACGTGCGGACCTAGAATGGAGCGACTTCGCAGTCGAGCACGTTATGTTTCAAAGGGAGATCGAAGTCGCGACGAAAGGCCGCGGGACGTACGAGCTGACGTCGCGCGTTGCCGACGCCGTGCGCTCTTCGAGCGTGACGACGGGGCTTTGCCACGTGTTCACGACGCACACGAGCGCGTCGCTGATGATCTGCGAGAACGCCGATCCCGACGTGCGCCGCGATCTCGAGACGTTCATGGCCGATCTCGCGCCCGACGGCGATCCGCGCTTCGTGCACACGGCCGAAGGACCCGACGACATGCCGGCGCACGTTCGCAGCGTGCTCACGACGTCGGATCTGACGATTCCGATCAAAGACGGCGAGCTCGCGCTCGGCACCTGGCAGGGCGTTTACTTATGGGAGCACCGTCGGCTTGGGTCGCGGCGGCGCGTGCTCGTAACGATCCAGAGCTAAGAGAGGATAGCTAAGAGGGGACACATCCATTTTCTGTAAGAAAATGGATCTGTCCCCGGCTAAAGCGGCTGCAGCGAGCTGCGCGAGATGTCGGCGATCTTCGCCGCGCCCATCTGCGTCATGACGATGCGCAGCTCGCGCGTGAGGATGTCGAGCACGCGCTCGACTCCTTGCTGGCCGAACGAGCCCAAGCCCCAGATGTACGGACGGCCAATGCCGACGGCCGCGGCGCCGAGCGCGAGCGCCTTGAAGATGTCCGTGCCGCGGCGGAAGCCGCCGTCGACGAACACGGGGATGCGTCCGCCGACGGCCTCGAGAACCTCGGGCAGGCAGTCGAGCGCGCCGCGCAGCGTCTCGTCGGCGCGGCCGCCGTGATTGCTGACGACGATGCCGTCGACGCCGTGCTCGAGGCACAGCAGTGCGTCCTCGCGCGTCTGAATGCCTTTCAACAGCACCTTCATCTTCGTCGCGCCCTTGAGGCGCTCGACGTAGCTCCAGCTCAAGCCGCCGAGCCCCATGCGCATTTTCGACATGTCGATGTCGTCGAACATGCGCCGCATCTTGAACGCATCGGCCGGCATGCCGGCATGGCACGCCTGGCATGCGGCGTCCGTGGCGCGATCGAAACGCTCGAGCGCTTCGAGATTGCGCGTCGGAATGTCGACGGTCCACGCGACTGCCGTGCAGCCGGCGCTCTCGGCGCGCTCGAGCATGCGCTGCGTCGACGGCCAATCCGACGTCGTGTAGAGCTGAAACCAGCCGGGCCCGCCGCGCGCCGCCGCGACATCCTCGACGGACAGGCTCGTGACCGTCGACAGGATCTGCAGCGCATTCTTGGCTCTAGCAGCGCGCGCGACGGCGACTTCGCCTTCGGCGTGGAACATCAGCTGCGCGCCGACGGGGCAGAGCATGATCGGCGAGCTCAAGCGCTGGCCGAACACCTCGACGGAAAGATCTACGGTGCCGACGTCGACGAGCCGCCGCGGCCGCAAGCCGATTTTCTGGAACGCGGCGCGGTTCGCCGCGATCGTGCCGTGGTCGTCGGAGCCCTGGGCGATGTACGCGTAGTGGCCGGCGTTCAGGCCCTTGCGGATCGCCGTCTCGAAGTCCCAAACGTTGACGGCTTCCTCGGCGCTCGCGATCACGCCGTCGAAGTCGAGCGCGCCGGAGAGCACGGCGTCGTCCTGAGCGCGCGCGGCCGTGGCAGCCAGCGTGCCGCCGAGGCCATAGAGCAGGGGACTCTCGGCCAAGAAACGCAGAAATTGGCGGCGCGATGCGGCGCGAACGTCGGTCGGCATGTGGGTCCCCCGGAAGCCTCGGCGCCACCATAGCACCGCTTTTGCGGGCCGCCCAAGGCAGCCGGTGCGCGCCGCAAGTTGGGACGCAGCGCCGCACGGCGGGTAGAATCGCCGTTTCGGGAGCCTGCCAATGAAACGTCTGATCGGAATCGTCCTCGGTGTCTGCTTGGCGGTCGCGGCGCACGCGCACACGAAGCTTGCGGCCTCGACGCCTGCAGCCGATGCGTCGGTCGCGGCGCCGAGCGTCATCGAGCTGACGTTCGCCGGCGACGTGCGGTTGACGTCGTTGGCGCTGACGGATTCCACGGGAGCCGCGAAGCACCTCGACGCCGTGCCGACGGACGTCGCGAGCAAGTTTTCACTGGCCGTGCACGAGCCGCTTGCGCCGGGGACCTACAAGGTCGTCTGGCGCGCCGTCGGCGGCGACACGCACGTCATCACGGGCGAGTTCGGCTTCACGGTGACTGCCGCACCGGCACGCTGAACGCCGGCTCGTGTTCTTCGTCACCGACGCGCTCGTCATAGGCCTTCGAGCGATCGGGTTCGTCGCGCTGTTCCAAGCCGCAGGCGCCGTGCTGTTTCTCGCGCTATACGAGCAGCACGTGGCGCGCGCGCCGGCCGATCAATTGCGCCTCGTTGCGCGCGTCGCGGCGCTCGTTGCGCTCGTCGCCGCGGTGCTGCACTACGTGCTGACGCCGGCGCGCATGGCCGGCGACTTCGGCAGCACGTTCGATCCTGCGCTCGAGTCGTTACTGCTGCGCTCGAATTCCGGCACGGCGCACATCGTGCGCGTCGTCGGCCTCGCGATCCTGCTGTTGAGCCTCGACCGCGCGAACAAGTTGAACACGTGGGTTGCTTGCGCCGGCGCAGCGCTCGCGTTGTTGTCGTTCGTGCTGATGGGCCACACGGTGATCCACGAGCAGCGCTTCCTCCTGGCTCCGATGCTGCTCATTCACGTCGTGGTCGCCGCCGTGTGGCTCGGTGCGCTGGCCGGCCTCTACCTCGCGGCGCGCGCGGAAGGAACGGCAAGCGCAGCGCTCGTCGCGCGCTTCTCGGCGCATGCGAGCACGGCGGTGCCTTCGATCTTCGTCTGCGGGTTCATCATGAGCGTGCTCTTCATCCGCAGTCTCGACGAGCTCACGACGCCGTATGGCGCGATGGTGCTCGGCAAGTCACTCGGCTTCGCGGCGCTGATGGCGCTCGCGGCGCAGAACAAATGGCGGTTCGGGCCGCGATTGCTCGCCGGCGACCACAGCGCCGTTCCGGCACTGCAGCGCACGATCGCATGGGAGTGGGGGCTGATCGCCGTCGTGCTCGCGGCGACGGCCGTCATGACGTCGCTGTACGCGCCCGAGCACCTCGAAGGCTCATTCGCGCCGGAGCACGAGGTCGCGCCCACGCACTGACGAGCCCCGCACGGCCGGCTTGCGGTCGCCGCTCCGCCTGGCCGATAATTCGCGCCTCGCGTGGGGCAGTAGCTCAGTTGGGAGAGCGCCGCGTTCGCAATGCGGAGGTCGTGGGTTCGACCCCCATCTGCTCCACCAAATTCTCGTCGTTCATCAATAACGTAGCAGTCGCTCACGACCGTCGCGTTTTGCGAAGAGGCGGTTGTCGTGTATCGACCCGTTGCTGCCGCTCGCCAACGGCCTTTTACGGCAACGAAAGCCCCGAAGCCGAGCGCCGCCAACGCGGCGGCGCGTCACTTCAACAATGCGGAAAGGTATGTCACCGCAAGATCTTCTCGAGCGTTTTCCCCTTTGCGAGCTCATCGACCAGCTTGTCGAGATATCGTGCCTTCTGGACTAGTGGATCCTGAATTTCCTCCACGCGAACACCGCATATCGTGCCTTTAATCAGCGAACTATTGGGATGAATAGCCGGGGCCTCAGCGAAAAAGGTCTCGAAATCGCTTTCTTTTCTAATCTGCTGCTCTAACCCTGCCCTGCTATAGCCAGTCAACCAGCAGATGACTTGGTCAACTTCTTCTCTCGTGCGATTCTTGCGTTCCGCTTTCTCAACATAAAGCGGATATACCTTCGAGAACTTGATTCTGGGAATGCGGTAATCGTTCTTCATCACTCCTCCAGGTCGACCCAAATCGGCCATTGCGGAAACGGCGCAACCTCATGAACCGTCGATGCCCCAGGCCGACGTAGACGGCGTTGCACCTCAATCCGTTCGCCGTAAAGCTTACGCCGGCGACGAGCTGATCGCCGCCAGGCGGCGACTGCCGATGACACCGATGGAGCCCGTCGGTCATCGGTCCGGACGGTCGGAGCGGGCACACTTAGCCTACGCCCAGACCAGTGCCTTCTGCGATGGCGGCCAATCACTGACCGGCCGCTCCTGGCCGAACCGTCGCGGTGCGCTCTCTTCGGGCCAGCGTGTCGTCAACGGACGGATAGCGCTCGAAAAGTGTCCGTAGTTCGCTCAGGACAGCTGTCGTAAGATCCGCTGCGGGTTCCCGGCGGATGGACGCATGCGGATGCGCAGATTCGAATGGCTTGCCGTTCTCGGCGCGTTCGTGGGGAGCGCCGCGCTGGCCCACCACAGCCCGTCGGCCTATGACATGACGGGCGACCTGGTCACCGTGGAAGGCACGCTCACGCAGGTCGAGTGGGCGAACCCGCATATCTATTTGACCCTCGAGACCTCTGGCCCGAACGGACAGCGCGTTCTCCAGCAAGTGGAGGCGGTCTCGATTTCGCTGGCGCAGGCGACCGGTCTCACCCGAGAAGTGCTGAGGCTCGGCTCGACCGTCGTCATCAACGCGTTCCCGAATCGGCGAGGCAACGGAACCGTGCTCGGCATGGATGTCACGACGAGCGACGGCAATCTCTATCCGCTGCGCGGCGGCCGCAGCAGTCGTCCACCGACCGCGACGGTGCCCGCGACGGGACTCGCGGGCAACTGGGCGCCGAAGCCTAGTGGGTCGCCGCTGATGAACACCGTGCACGGCTGGCCTCTCAGCGATAAAGCACGCGCGGCGGTCGCGGAGCTAACCAGCGGGAGATCCCGGCAAACCGTGGGATGCACCCCGATACCGCTGCCGATGGTTGCGATGCTGGCGATGCTGCGGACCATCGACGTGCGCGACGACCGCGTCGTGATGAAGATCGACTCCGACGGCAACGATGCAAGACGCACTATCTATCTCAATCTTGCCGAGCATCCCGCGAACGTCGAGCCGTCACTGTTCGGGCACTCGATCGGCCGATGGGACGCCGACACGCTCGTGATCGATACCGTCGCGTTCACGCCGCACGGAATCGGTATCGGCTTTGGCGTCCCGTCGGGCACCGGTAAGCACCTGATCGAGCGGCTGACGTTGACCGACGATCGGTTGCAGCTGCGCTACGAGCTCACGGTCGAGGATCCCGAGTACCTCACGAGCGCCGGCGACTTACACGGCGATATGGGATCACAGGCCGGATCTCACGCCCGGTTCCGCGTGCGATCCGAAGAATTCGGAGCGGTTTCGCGAGGAGTAGGTCGCGAGTTTGCGCGAAGATCCGCACAGCGAAGCGAGTGAGGACCGCAAGAAACGTCAAGACGGTGGCAATCGTACCGTGGCACGCTGACACCGTATGACGTCCAAAGGCCCGCTGAAAGCGCCAGAGTCCCTCGATAAGATCGCGCCGCTATTGATTGGTGTTCAGACGCATCCCGAACGCGACGTCTCGCTCGAATCGTTGGCGCGTGAGTGGGGCTATTCGGCGTCGCACTTTCATCGGCTATTCACGGAGACCGTCGGCGAAACGCCGAAGGCGCACGTCGAGCGCGTGCGGCTCGAGCGCGCGGCGCTGCGGGTCGCCGTCGAAAGCGGTTCGTTCCTCGAGATCGCGCTCGCGGTCGGCTTTCGCAGTCACGAGACGTTCACGCGCGCGTTCAAGCGCCGCTTCGGCATGACGCCGATAGCCTATCGGCGACTCGCACGGTGCGCGCAGAAGGAACGGATGGAACGTATGCGGACATTCCGCGGCGACGGCTGCGCGCTGTCGGAGACCACGTTCCTCACGCTAAAGCCCATGACGGTGCTTGCGTTGCGCCATATCGGCCCCTACTACGACTACTCGAACCTTCCGCCATTCTCCGCCGCGGACGCGTTTTGGACGCGCATTGCAGCCTACGCCGAGCGGCGCGGCCTCGCGTATCGGCGCCTGCCGATCACGATTCCCTACGACGATCCGACGATGACGCCGCCGCACCTTCAGCACCGCGATGCGTGCCTACCGCTCGTGCGCGCGGGCAACGGCGAAGGCGACGTGCAACGGCTCGATCTTGCGGGCGGCCTTTACGGGGCCATCGAGCATCGCGGGCCCTATGAAACGCTCGATCAAGCGTATCGCACGGTGGCTGACGGAATTCGCCGCTCGGGTCGCTTCTCGTTTCGCGCCGGACCTCCGCTCCAGATCTTCCGCGAATGGAGCACGCGCGGCGATCCGGCCGAGAACCTGACCGAAGTTTACTTTCCAGTGCAGAGGAACTCATGACGACTCACGACTCCGACCGCAAAGCGCCCTGGCATCTATGGACGGTGGGCATCTTGACGCTGCTGTGGAACGGTTCCGGCGCCTTCACGATCATGATGGCGCAGGCCGGCAAACTCGCCAACCTAAGCGCTGACGAGGCCGCCTACTACGCGGCACAACCGACGTGGTTAATAATCCTGGTCGACGTAGCGGTGACTGCACCGGTGCTCGCCGGCATCGCACTTCTGTTGCGGAGCCGCTTCGCAGTGATTTTGTTCGCCATTGGCCTGGCAACCGTGATCGTCGCGGACCTCTACGACCTCGCCGCCGGCACCTCGCGGGCGTTGGTCAATACGACGGCCATGATCGTCACCTCGGTGATCCTGGTGATCGCAATCTTGCAGTTCTGGTACTCGCGTGCGATGCGCTCGCGCGGAGTGCTGCGGTGAAATCGAACGGCAACAAGACGACGCGGGCCGATGCCAGCGTCCAGGAGTACCTCGCTAACATCAGTGATGCTAAGCGGCGCGCCGACTGCGAGGCGTTGGTGAAGATCTTCCGGAGCGCCACCCGCAAGCCGCCAAGGATGTGGGGCAATGCAATCGTCGGCTTCGACCAATACCACTATCGCTACGACAGTGGCCGCGAAGGTGACATGTGCGCGGCGGGCTTTTCATCGCGCAAGGGGCCCATCAGTCTGTACATCTACAGTGAAGGCCAGGAGAAGCTGCTCGCGAAGCTGGGCAAATTCAAGCTCAGCAAGGCGGCGTGCATCTACATCAACCGAGTATCCGACGTGGACGAGGCTGTGCTGATGAAGCTCGTAACCGCGGGTGTGGCGGCGATCAAGAAGCTGCACTCCAACGGCGTGAGAGACACTTGCAGCATCGCGTAGTTGCCGGTGGGTGCAAATGCGGCGTGATTCGCTACCGCGGAGTCGGTCCGCCTGATCAAGTAGTGGTGTGCCACTGTCCTGACTGCAGGCGTTCAACGGGCGCGCAATCTGTGGCGTGGCTATTCATCGCCGCCGACAAGTTCGAGTACACGCACGGCAAGCCGACGGAATTCGCCTCGTCGCCAGGAGTAGTTCGGAAATTTTGCGGTACCTGCGGAACGACGCTGAGTTGGGAAGGGGACAAGCAGCCTGGGAGAATCGATGTCACCGTAGGAAGCCTAGATCACCCGGAGGACTTTCCTCCGTCCCGTGCCGTATATCGCAAGCACAAATTGCCCTGGGCCTCGGAAATCTAGAGCACTCAACGCGAGTTGGTCGATCTCGCGCGGATCGAGTAAGTCGCGCTGGAGACCTGTGAGGGTGAATTGACAGTCCGGCCGACGCCGACCTAGGATGCTCTCGGCTCGGTGCAGCCGGCCGCTTGCGCCCCCTCCGGGGCATGGTGAATGCACTTCCGACTGATTCTTCTGATCCCGAAGCCAAGGCGAACGGGTCAGTAACGCAAGCGCTGATCGAGCTCTCGTTCGCCATGGAGCGAGGATCAAGCGATGCGCACGTATCTCGAAGCCAAGGCGATGGCCAAGTCGCTGCGAACCGCATTGGCGGCCAAAGACATTTCGCTTTCCCATAGCGAGTGCCTCGAGCTCGTCTCGAAGCAGATTGGCTTCGACGAATGGAACATGCTTTCGGCGAAGATTGCGCTCGAGACCGGCGAGCGCAACCCGCAGCCGGAAGCGGCGGGCATCTCCCTGGAGCCGGCCGTAGCCGTCGTTCAGATCGCGTTGGTGCCCGATGCGAAGAAATTCTACGTTGACTTCTTGGGGTTCGGCGTTGATTGGGGTTGGCCCCAAGACGATAGCGAGCGAGCGCTGTACGCGCAGATCTCTCGATCCGGCGTGACTTTGCATCTGAGTACGTACGGGACTGCGCGAGGCGCGACCGAGCTTCTCATCCGCATGCGCGGGCTCACGGCGCTGCACGCAGAGCTCGCGACCAAGACGTATCCCTTCCCGCTGAACGTGCGCCAAACGCCCGACGACCGATCGGAGCTTCACGTCACCGATCCCTTCGGGAACCGCGTGCGCTTCAGCGAGAACAATCCGCCCGGAACTTCAAACAAGTAGGCCCTGCACGGGCCGCGACGTCGCCTGCGTCAGATAACCCTTGACTCTCACGTTGCGTAAAGCCCTATCGTTCCCGACGACCTGGAAAGCTAAGTAGATCCATGCACCAGATAGGAGAGGTGGCGGAGCTGGCCAAAGTCAGCACCCGCCTGCTGCGCCATTACGACGAGATCGGACTGCTGGTTCCCTCCGGTCGGAGCGAAGCGGGTTATCGGCTGTATTCGCACGCCGATCTCGAGCGCCTGCAGCTGATCTTGTTCTATCGAGCGCTGGAATTTCCGCTCGACGGCATCCGGCGCCTGATGACGGCGCCCGGCTTCGACCGCCACGCAGCCCTCTTGCATCAACGCGAGCTGCTCCAACAGCAAGCGGCACATCTAGGCGAGCTGCTTGCACTGATCGACAAGACGATAAACGACATTGATCCCGAAACGGGACGGGAGAAACATCCAATGAATACCAAAGAAATGTTCGAAGTATTCCCCGACATGAAGCAAGAGCACCAAGACGAGGCGCAAGAGCGCTGGGGCAACACTGAGGCGTGGAAACAGTCCGCTGAACGCTGGAGCAAATACACGAAAACCGACGTGCAGCGCATGAAGTTGGAAATGACTGAGGTGTATGGGCGCTTGGAGAACGTATTCGCTTCCGGCGCCAGGCCAGATGCGCCCGAGGCACTCAAAGCTATCGAAGCCATGCGGGTCTTGTCCGACAAGTGGTTTTACGACACCTCCAGAGAGATGCACGTCAAGGGGACGGAATTCGTCAGCAAGGACGAGCGCTTCGTGCGCAACATCGACAAGAACTGTCCAGGCCTCGCGGCCTGGATCCACGAGGCCGCGAAGGCGAATCTGGGCTGCGAGAAGACTGAGGAACGGTCAAAGCCGAAACCATGACCGCGCTGCGGTGCGAGTAGAGCGGGGTATCAACCGTCCAAGGCTCGTCGAGCCCGCTGCCGAGAGCGACAGGGCTGCAACGGACTTTGGTTCCCCCGTATCCATTGAGTAGCCGGCCAACGACGTTGCGGGCTCGGGGGCGTTGCGATGACAACCATTCGGCAGGACATCCGGTACGGCCTCCGAGCTCTTCGGGACCGGCCCGCGTTCACGATTGTCGCGACGCTGTCGCTCGCGCTCGGAATCGGCGCCAACGCCACGATCTTCAGCATCATCAACGCCACGCTGCTCGCACCGCTCGGCCTCGCGAACGAGGACCGACTCGTCGCGCTCACGACTCATCCGCTCGAATCGCCTGGGAATCGCGGGAGCGCCGCATATCGGGAATACGAGGCTTGGCAGGATGCGCGGAGCTTCGAGGCGGTCGGCGGGTTCTGGTCGGTGCCGGAGATCCTCGGCGGGGAAGCCGACGGCACCGCGGCCGCGGAAGACTTACAGGTCATTCGCGGCGGCCCGCGCCTGTTCGAGGTGCTCGATGTGGAGCCGCAGATCGGCCGCTTGATCACGTTCGAGGAGGATCAAGTCGAGAACTGGGCTCCCGTGGCCCTGATCAGCGACCGCTTGTGGGAGCGCCGCTTCGAGCGCGATCCGCAAGTGCTCGGGCAGACGATGCGCCTCGACGGCATCGTGACGACGATCATCGGCGTGATGCCGCCCGACATCGAGCGAAAGATCTTCATGCCCGACGCCGATCTGTGGGTGCCGTCTCGCATCGGTCGCGCGCAGGTGATTAGCGGCGTCGGCCTCTTACGAGTTTTCGCGCGGCTCAAGCCTGGAATCACGATGGAACAAGCGCGGCAGGAATTGAGCGGCATCGCGCACCGGTTCGGGGAGCAGTATCCGGATACGAACGCGACCCGCGGGTTCGGCGTCATGAGCATGCACGATCTCTTCTATGGAGGCGCAAAGGAGCCGCTGCTGATTCTGCAAGGCGCCGTGCTGTTCGTTCTGCTGATTGCGTGCGCCAACGTCGCGGGTCTGCTGCTGGCCCGCGCTGCGGCGCGCCAAACGGAGATCGCGATTCGCAGCGCGGTCGGCGCCGCTCGCGGCCGTCTGATCAGGCAAGTTCTGACCGAGAGCATCGTGCTCGCCGTTCTCGGCGGCATTCTGGGCGTCTTTTTCGCTTGGATCGGTTTGCGCGTATTCGTCGCCGCGGCGCCTTCCGACATTCCGAATCTCGACTCGATGACGGTCAATCCCTCGGTGCTCGGTTTCACCACGTTGATCGTAGTCGTCACCGCGATCGCGTTCGGAATCGTTCCCGCGCTGCAGGGAACGCGCCCCGACTTGACGGCGCTGCTCAACGACGCAGCGCGCGGATCGAGCGCAGGCGCCGCGCGCCAACGGCTCAGGCTCGCGCTCGTCGCCGGGCAGACCGGGGTCGCAATGGTTCTCCTGATCAGCGCGGGGCTCCTCATCAACAGCTACCTCAAGCTCAGGGACAACGACCTCGGCACCGACCCCGCAGGCGTGCTGACATTTCAGATCCGTTTCGGCCAGGCCGAAGCGATCACATTCACGGGTCAACAGGTCAAAGGTGCCGGCGTCTGGAACGTGAATCCACGCGTAGGGCTGACGATGGAGCGTGTCTACGAAGAGCTGAAGACCAATCCCGCCATCGAAGCGGTGTCGGTCGCGACCTCCATGCCGTTCCTAGGGGCGCCTTTTCGCAATCTTGTGATCGACGGGCGAGCGACGGACGACCAAGGTGCGCAAATCGGAGCCGCGTACATCGGCGTGATGCCGGGGTATTTCGAGGCGCTGACGATCGACGTCCGGCGCGGGCGCGGTCTTGACGAAAACGACGCAAGCGGCCGGCACGTCGTCGTCGTCAACGAAGCGATGGCGACGCAGTATTGGAAGGAAGGCGATCCGATCGGCAGCTACTTGACGCTCGACTTCGTTCCTGGCGAGGTGCCGCGCGAGGTCGTCGGCGTCGTGCAAAACGTGCTCCTCAGCCAATATGCCGACACGGCTGTGCCGACGATGTACGTCCCGTACAGCCAGCAGACGGATGCCTGGCTCGGACCGCAATGGCAGCAACGAGCGTACGGATCCTTCATCGTCAAGGGACGCGGCGACCCGATGGACCTCGTGCCGTTCGTGCGCAGCTCAGTTGCGCGCGTCGACAGTGACCGACCAATCACGGAGCTCCGCACGATCGAAGACTACTTGGCCGAGCAGATGCAGGGCGACGTCTTGTGGGTCGGCTTGCTCGTCACGTTCGGCGCCATCGCCGGCGTGCTCGCCGTGACGGGCATCTACGGAGTCATCAGCTATGCCGTGGCGCAGCGCACGCACGAGATCGGGATCCGCTTGGCTCTCGGTGCAGACGCGCGGACGATCGTTGCGCTTATCATGCGTCAAGCCGTCGTGGTCGTCGCGGCGGGACTCGTGGTGGGCGTCATCGGCTCGCTGGTCTTGACGCGCTTGATCGCGAACACGCTCTTCGGAATCGAGGCGACCGATCCGTTGACCTTCGTCGCGGTGTCGCTGCTGCTGCTCGCGGCTGCGCTCGTTGCTTGTATCGTGCCGACCTGGCGCGCGCTGAAGGTGCAACCGTCGGAAGTGCTGCGCTACGAGTGAATCGAGCTTCGCAGCTGAGGCGGCCTCGCGTCGACGGTTTACGTCATGCCGGCGGAAAGGGTCGCGAGGGCGGTGACGCTAGCGTGATGAAGTTGCCGAATGGATCGCGCACCCGCGCCAGCGTCGAATAGTCGCCCGCAACGTCGTCCCCGAGCATGATCCCCAAGCCTCTCAGCCTGCGGCGCTCGGCAGCGAGATCGTCGACGTACAGGAACATCACGCCGCGGCCGGCGATCTCCTCACTGGTTGAGAGCATGAGCCCGCCCTTATTGAAGAGCTCCCATTGCACCAGCGTGTCCATCGGTCGGTGATCCGGCCGCCGACCGAGCAGCTTCGTATACCAGGCTTCGGCCGCCGCAAGGTCCGCAGCGAGCAGTGCCGTGTAGATCTTCTGTGGGTTCATTTACCTACTCCGCGCGCAACGCGCGCATTGGATCGACACGCGTCGCGACGGTCCCGAAGATGCGCGCTCTTGTTCATGCTCGACCCCCCACGCTTGGACGCCGTCGAGCAAGTAGCGTGCCAGTCGTAACAGCGTGCGGCAGCCTCGTATTGCAATTCCCGGCTTCGGGACACGGGCTGCGGATGGGATAATGAGCAACCGCGGCGCCAGCCACCTGTCACAACGCGCAGCGCTCGTTCGTCTAACGGTCATGGAGCTCAACGCCAACAATGCCTCGGGCCGCCGCACGGCTTTCGAGGCCTATCGTGGGCGCCTCTGGGGCGTGGCCTACCGCATGCTCGGCTCGCGCGCGGACGCCGACGACATGGTGCAGGAAGCGTATCTGCGCTGGCATGCGACGCCGATCGCCGAGGTGCGCACGCCGGAGGCCTGGCTCGTGACGACCACGACTCGCCTCTGCATCGATCGCCTCCGCCAACTGCGCGCGGAGCGCGAGGCCTATGTCGGCCCGTGGTTGCCCGAGCCGCTCGTCGAGGAGGCGCCGCCGGCCGATGCGGCGACCGAGCTCGCGTCGGACTTGTCCGTGGCATTCCTCGCATTGCTCGAGCGCCTCGCGCCCGAGGAGCGCGCCGCGTTCCTGTTGCACGACGTGTTCGATTCGGACTACGACGAGATCGCTGCCGCGCTCGGCAAGAGCGAGGCCGCGTGCCGGCAGATCGTGAGCCGCGCGCGGCGCCGCGTGCGCGACGAGCGGCCGCGCGTCCGCGTCAGCGCCGCGGCGCGCGAGCAGCTCGTCGAGTCGTTCATGCGAGCGATCGAGCTCCGCGACCGCGACGCGCTACTTGCGATCGTCGCCGAGGAGGCCACGCTGACGTCCGACGGCGGAGGCAAAGCGAAAGCCGCGCAGAAGGTCGTGCACGGTGGCGCGAGCGTCGTGCGCTTCCTGCTCGGCGTGTTGCGCGCGGCGCGTGAACGTCTCACGTTGCAAAAGATCGTCGTGAACGGCGAAACAGGCATCGCCGTGCGCATCGACGGCCGGTTGCTCTCTGTGATGTCTCTCGTCACGAGCGGTGACCAAGTTCTCGGCGTGTACAGCGTGCTGAATCCGGACAAACTGCGCGGCGTTCCGCTCGCCGTGAGGCACTGATTCGCGGCTGTCACACCCCGGCGACTTCGTTCGTCTATAGGGCGTACTCACCATATGGAGGCCCTATGAGAACCCGTATCGACTTCACGCGCGTCTCGCCGCAATCCCTGAAGCCGCTGTTCGCGCTCGGTGCGCAGATCGAAGCTTCGGGCCTCGAGCACTCGCTGCTCGAGCTCGTGAAGATGCGCGCGTCACAGATCAACGGCTGCGCATACTGCATCGACATGCACACGAAGGACGCGCGCGCGGCGGGAGAGACCGAGCAGCGTCTTTATCTGCTCGACGCGTGGCGTGAGGCGCCGCTGTACACGGAGCGCGAGCGGGCTGCGCTCGCGTGGACGGAGGCGGTCACGCTCGTCGCGGACGGCCACGTGCCGGACGACGCGTACGAAGAGGCCAGCAACAATTTCACCGAGGACGAGCTCGTCTCTCTGACGCTTGCGATCATTGCGGTCAACAGCTGGAATCGGATGAACATCGCGTTCCGGATGGAAGCGGGTAGCTACCGTCCAGGGATGTTCAAGCAACTGTTGAAAACAGCTTGACGCAAGTCGCGAAGCGCCGCCGATCCGATCGGCAGCGCTTCGCGGCTCGGCGCGCCGCTATAGGCGGCCGCGTCTTCCGAACACGAAACTCACGACCGCGAGGATCAGTCCGACGACGAAGAGGATCCACGCGATGTTTGCGGAAAGACCCGCAACGCCCGTGAGTCCCAAGACGCCGGCGATCAACGCGACCACCAAGAACATCAATGCCATGTACAGCATGGGGTTCTCCTAGTTAACGGCGCGCGTCGTCTGCTGCGTCTTCGATCTCGTCGCCGAGCTCCTCGACATCTTCGCCGACGCCTTCGACGGTTTCGCAACCGACTGCGAAGGCCGAAAACAAGATGGCACCGAGCAGCGACAAGAACGACTTCGGATTGGCGATTCTCATACAGTCTCCCATGGTTGACCTGGTAGCCTGGGAACTGCATGGACCGTGCCACGCCAGCCGCAGAGCCGGTTCTACGCCGCAGGCAGCGACGTTGTTTGCTGTTTTCGCTCGTTTTGCAGGAATTGCGCGGGCGGCCGGTGGTTCGGAGTGCCAACTCGTGTGAGACGTCGTAAGCTCTGTCGGCAACCAAAGGCCCGATCAATCGAGTAGCGGAGTCACACGATGACGGAAGTCGGGTCAGCGCTGCGCGCTCTGCGCAAGACTCCTGCGTTCACGTTGACTGCCGTCGGTACGCTGGGTCTCGCGATCGGCGCGAGCGCGGCAATCTTCACGCTCGTCGATGCCATCTTGCTGACCCCGCTTCCGTACCCCGACCCGGATCGCCTAGTGATGCTACGCGGCTCGGCGCCGGGCACGGATGTCGGAGAGGACTTCGGTCTTGCGAACGAGTTCCTCATCGAATACCACGAGACTGCGGACCTATTGGAAGGAGTCGCCGCGTACAACACGTTCACGAGCACGTTGCGCACGGATGAACGCGTCGACCGAGTGCTGATGTCGAGCCCCTCGCTGCCGTTGTTCGAGATGCTCGGCGTGCAGCCGCTGATCGGCAGGCTCCCCGCGGTCGAGGACGCCGACGACGTCGCGCTTCTGAGCCACGGTCTCTGGCTGGACTGGTTTGACGGCGATCCAAACGTTCTCGGGCGGAGTTACTCGATCGCGGGTCAGGCGCGCACGGTCATCGGAGTCATGCCGCCGGACTTCGATTTCCCGCGCGAGGACATCACGCTCTGGATACCGAATCCGATCTTGGCCGCTGCCGCGCCGGTCAGGCGCAGATCACGCCGGCAAGTTCGGGCTGCCGCTCGTCGCGCGCGTTCGAAGTCGGCGTCGATCGCGAGGCGTTGATCGCGCAGCTCGATACGATCGCGAGCCGGCTGCCCGAAAAGTACGGGGGCTCGCCGGGTACGCCGAGATCATCGCGCGGTTCATTCCGCGTGTGGTGCCGCTCGAGGAGCAGTTGCTCGGCCGCTCGCAGGCCCGCTCTGGATCTTGCTCGGCGCACGGGCGTCCTGCTCTGATCGCCTGCGCCAATGTCGCAAATCTTTTTCTGGCCCGACCGAGCGGCGGCGAGGCGATATCGCCGTCCGGCATGCTATCGGGGCAGGCGCGCTGGCACCTGATTCGCCGGCAGCTCGTCGAGACACGTGGTTGCGATTTCGCGGGCGCCCTCGCCGTCGGCATGGCGGCGTGCTAGTGCCGCTGATCGTCGAGCAGGTTCCGGTCCGGTGCCGCGGTTGAGCGGCACGGAGCTTTCGCCGACGACGGTGCTGTTCACGTTCGCGGTCAGCATCGTCGCCGGGCTGCTGTGCGGGGTCGTGCCGGCGCTGCGGACGGCGGGCGTCAGCTTTGCGTGGTTGCGTGAAGCTCGCGCGAGGCTCGACGTGCGGCTCGGCGCTGGACCCGTGACGCCTCGTGTTGGCCAAGCGGCGCTCGCGCTCGTTCTGCTGGTCGGCTCCGGATTACTGTTACGGAGCTTCGTGGCGCTGCAGAACGTCGACCTCGGTTACGCCACGAGGACATCTTCACGTTTCAGATGGCTCAAGAGCAGGCCAATGGGGCACGGGACGACGGGGCGAGCTTCCACCTCGACGTTCATGGAGCGGTTGCGCGCGTTGCCGGGTGTCGAGACCGTCGGGATCGTCGAAAACTTTCCTTTGAACGAGGGTGCTTCGGTCACCGCGTTTTCGACCGATCCGACGTCGGCCGGCGGCACGGCGGTCGGAATATTCGCTCGGCGTGACGTTCGTTGCTGGCGACTACTTCCAAGCGATGGGCATCGCGATGCTGCAAGGCCGGAACTTCACGGAGGCGGAGCAGCGGGAGAATCCCGGCCACGTCATCGTGTCGCGGTCGACCGCCGAGCGCCTCTGGCCCGGCGAAGACGCAATCGGCAAGCAAGTGAACGTGAACCAGTTCGGCTTGCGGGAGACCGTCATCGGCGTCGTCGAGGACATTCGGCAAAGCGGCTTCCGCGTCGAGGGTGGACCGAACGTCTATTTCCCGTTGGTCTCGCAGCGGCCCGAAATCTGGGCGATGCCCACGCCGGCCTACGTGCTGAAGACGCCGCGCGCCGATAGCATCGCGGGCGAGGTCCGCGCCTTGGTTCGCGAGGTCGCGCCCGAGGCGCCGATGTACCGGTTCTATACGATCGAGGAGCTCGTGGCGCGCTCCTTGGTGCAGCTAACGTTCACGATGATTGCGTTGGCGCTTGCGGCCGGGCTCGCGCTGCTGCTCGGCATGGTCGGGCTCTACGGCATCCTCTCCTCGACGGTGGCCGAGCGTACGCGCGAGCTCGGCATTCGGATCGCGCTCGGCGCGCAGCCGGCGCGGGTGCGCCGAATGGTCGTTATTCAAGGCATACGAGTCGTCGCCGTGGGTGTGATCGTAGGTATAGTCGCCGTGGTTTTCGGCGCGCGCGCACTCGACAGCCTGCTCTACGGCGTGCGCTCGTTCGATCCCGTCACGTTGACGATGACATCGTTAGCGATGTTGCTCGTCGGCGCCGTCGCGAGCTGGGTTCCCGCGTATCGCGCAAGCTCGGTCGATCCCGCGCGAACGCTGAACGAGAGTTGACGGCCACGCTGCGTCGCGGCAACAGCACGCGGCGCTCGAATTGGCTCGTCGAGCGCCTACTTCTCTTCGCGCTCGTCGTCCGTCGCGCGCGCCGCGCTCAAGATGTTCGCTAGGCCCAAGTTGCCCTCGTGGCACGCATACTCGAACGGCGCGGCTTCGGCATCGCGCTTCAGCGGCATCTCGAAGGCCCATGGCGCGGTCCACGTGGCGGGATCCTCGAAGCGCACTTCCCACGACAATGTGTTCGCGTCGACTGGCGTGAAGCGCTCCGTGATGACGAGGTCCTCGCTGGCGTTGCGATAAGCGGCCTCGGGGCGGATGTTGCGCGTCTCGACGACGAGCGTGTCGCCTTCGAAGCGGCCGCGCGCGTCGCCCATGTAGAAATCGAGATTCGACGGGACGCGCGGCGCGTCGCCGAGCGGGATGACGCGCGTCTCGTGGACCATCTCGTACTGGATCGCGACGTAGCCCGGCGACTGCGTGATCCGGTACGCGTTGCCGTAGATCATCGGCATCATCGAGCCCGGCAGGCCGATCGAGATGCAACGATCATAAAGGCTCATGTCCGTGTACGTGTCGGGCGCCTCGCGCTTGGGCAGCGAGCGTGCTTGCGCGCGCGCCCGCGCCGCTTCCGTCACGGCCGGCACCTTGCCGTCGGCCGGCTCGCTGACGAGCCACGGCCTGCTGTTGATGGCGTCGAGATGCTCGTACCAGTGCGGCGGGCCGGCGCCCGTGTCGTTGTCGGCGCTGCCGCCTATACGCGCCGCGCCCGCCTGCGCGCGCCGGCTGCGCTCGACCATGAGCTCCTTCATCTGCTCGGGCCCGAACTCGCGGCGCTGCTTGCCCTCGAGCTCTGCCGGCCGCTCGAACGGCGTGCCGAACTCGTCTTTGTTCGTATAGGTGCCTTCGATCCGCGGGTCGCCCCACGACGTGCGCGGCAACGGCGTGCTCGTGCTCGTTTGCGCCGTCGACAGCTGCCGCCATCGCAGCAGCCAAAGCAGCGAAGGTCAGTCGTGCTCGATGGTTCATGTCGATCCTCCTAGCTCCGGGCAGCTACTGCTGATACCCCGGCTTGCAATTGTACGGCTCGCGCCAGCGCTCGGTGCGCACGAACACTTCCTTTTGCGTGTGCGGCTCTTTGAACACGACGGGATCGTCGATCGTCCACGTGATCTCGAGCTCGTGCGTTTGCGCATTGACCTCGATGCGCTCCGTCAGCTTCAGATCCGCCGTGTGCATGACGGCGCGGCGCGGCTCGAGTGCTCCCACGTTCGAAGCTCGTCGTCTCGATGACGAGCGCGCTGCCGTCGAAGCGGCCCGTCGAGTAGCCCATCGAGCTACGCGGCGTGCCGGGCGGAGGCTCCGTTTCGCCGAGATGGACCACGCGGCGGCTGTCCATGAACTGATGGTCGACGACGACGGTGTTCCCATCGCGGCGGATCTCGAACGGCTCGTTGACATTGACCCAGAAGCGCACGGGGCTCGCGGGTTCGCAGTCGATCGCGGGATCATCCTTGATCGGATCGAACGCGGCGCGCAGCCGCTCGCCTTCATCGGTCAACGCGCCCGTGTAGTAAGAGACGGCGAACGTCTTCATGGCCCAGACGCCTTCGATCGACTCGCGCTGCGCGTCCGGCACGGCCGTCGTCGCGGGTGTCGCGCCGAACAGCGTCGAGGAGCGCAGCACGCTGCCGTCGTCGAAATGGGCTTCGCGCAACGCACAACCCGTCGGATTGTGGCGTGCTTGGCTGCCCGTGATCTTGACGTGTGCTCCGGCGGCGAACGCCTCCTGCGTCAGGCCGTTGCGGGCCAGTACGCTGCGCGACGCCATCTCGCAATGCCAAATGGTCTCTGTGCCGTCCGCGCCGATGGTGCGCAGATACACGAACGAATGCGGGTTGATGAACTGGAACTCGGCCACCGTGCCGTCGAGCGTGACCTGCTTGCCGTCGTCGTAGTGCGGCGCGACGCCGTGGTGCGCGCGCACCGGCAGGGCGAGCAGGCAGGCTAGGACACCGAGGCGGGACAGCGTCGCAGCGTTCACGAGACTCTCCGGTCGCGCACGGCCTCATTGTAGACGGCGCGAAAGCCAAGGGAAGCTCCATGGACGCCGCGCTGCCAAGGACCGGTCTCGACTGCTTGCCGGGCCGGGAGTATCGTCGCGGTGGGCGCGCATCCTGGGAGGCCGCTATGAAGACCGATAATGGAGCTCTCGCCGTCTCGCTCGTTTTTGCTGCGCTTATCGCCGCGTCGCCGGCCGGCGCGCAGCAGCGCGAGACACGGCCGCTCGAAGGGTTCGATGCGATCGAGGTCGGCGGCGGAATCGATCTCTTCGTGCGTCAAGGCGCCGTGTTCGTAGTCGAGGTCGAGGCGGAGGAGGACGACGCCGCCGAGATCGTCACCGAAGTGCGCAATCGCACGCTGGAGATCCGACGCAAGGGCTCGTTCAACTTCTTCAGCTGGGGCGGCGATCCAGGCGCCGTGCACGTCACCTTACCGACGCTCGTGTCGCTGACGGCATCGGGCGGCTCGGACGTCAGGTCGGAAGGCACGTTCACGAGCGACAGCCTGGACATCGTCGCGTCGGGCGGCAGCGACGTGGCGATCGACGTGTCGGCGGGTACGCTCGAGGCAGTCGCATCGGGCGGATCGGACATACGCCTGAGCGGCACCGCGCGATCGGCGACCGTCCATTCGAGCGGCGGCAGCGATCTCAACGCCAGTCAGTTCACGGCCAATGAAGTCGACGTTCACAGCAGCGGCGGCTCCGATCTCTCGATCGCCGTGCGCGACAAGATCGTCGCCAACGCGTCGGGCGGCAGCGACGTCGCGTACAGCGGGCAGCCGACCGTCGTGAACGTCAACGCGAGCGGCGGCGCCGACGTGCGCCACCGCTAACAGCCCTCGCGCCGGTCAGAACGTGAAGCTGATGCTGACACCGGCCTCACGCGATCGGCCGACGATCGCGAAGTCGTAGCCCCACGTATCGCGCGTGTCGAATCCGCCGTTGATGTAGAGCTCGTCGGTGAGATTCTTGCCCCATATCTCGACCGCGAAGTTACGGGCCGGCGGCTCGTAGACGAACCGTGCGTTCAGGATCCCATACCCCGGCTCGAGGATCGGGTTGCCGTTAGCATCGATCAACGTCCGCTGATAGGCAGAGTCGCGCGCGTAGTCACCCATGTAGCCGTAGTTGCCGACGAGCAGGATACGGCCGCCGTTGGAAATCGGAATTTCGTAATTCGCGCCGAGCGTGTAGCTCTCTTCTGCGGCGTATGCGAACGGCGCGCCCGGGAACTGGCCCGTGGTGCCGTCGAAGAAGCCTGCCTGGATGTAGTTCGTATCGATCAAGCCCAAGCCGAAATTCAGCTGGAGCCGGTCAGTCGCGCTCCAGATGACCTCAAACTCGAAGCCGTCCGCGGTGCCTTCGCCCGTGCCGTCCTGGTAAGGAAATGGCTGTGTGTTGCCGGCGGCATCCCTTGGCAGCAACCAGACGCGCATGCCTTCCCAGTGTGCGTCGAAATAGGTTGCGTTGAACCGCAGCGCTCCGTCGAGCCAGTCCGAGCGCAGCCCGATCTCCTTGTTGTCGACGAGCTCGGGCGGAATCGCGCAGCGCACGTTATTTCCACCCGGTATACGCGCCGTGCAACCGTCGGGCGGGAGCGAGGTGGCTCCGATGTTCACGAGCGGCTCGCTCGCCGACGTGAAGCCTTCGGCGTAGGTCGCATAGACCATCATCGTCTCGGTCGGCCGGTACGCGACGTTGAACTTGTAGGTTTCGATCGTCGGCTGGTCGCTGTCGATGAAAGTCGAAGAGACAGGTCCGGCGAACGGATCGCCTTGCGGCCGGACACCGGGATCCACCGTGCGGAACGCATCGCTCGGCGTGTAGCTGATATCCCCGCCGGTCTTGTCGCTGAGCCGCGCGCCAACCGTGACGTCGAGCTTGTCGGTGATGCCGAACGTTGCCTCGCCGAACCACGCCTCGTCGTCGTCGAACTGGTTGGTCAACTGATCCGCGCTGATGAACCCGAAGTTCCAGGGATACCGGCCCGCCGGAGCGAACAAAACTGGTGCGGCATTGGCGGTCAACATGTTGCCGCCGGAATTGACGACGGGCTGCCCGGGCGGCGAATTGACGACGCCATTCAACCCCAACAGGACCGCGGTTTGACGCACGTACTCGCTGGCCTGCGTGTTGACGGTCGGGTTGACGTTGCCTTGCGTGTTCGGAACGACGAACTCCCACATGCCCCAACGATAGAAGCGTCGCGTCAAGCTCTCTTCGAGCGAATAGTACCCGGCGAGCCAATTGATCCGGCCGTTCGGCGTCGAGCCCGAGAGATGGAGCTCGATCGTCTCGTTCTCGCGCACCTCGACGATGTCGTCCGTCGTCACGAGGAACTCGGTACCGTCGAAGTCGATGACCTGGCGTTGGTCCTGCTCCCAGGTCGAAAGGATCGCCTCGAAGCTCAAGTTGTCGGTCATTGCCCACTTCGCGTTGAGCGTGCTGTAGCGCAGGTCGGCCGTGATGCCGTCCTCCATCGAGTCGGACTTCGTTTGCCACTTGCCGACCTCGCCCGGCCCGAACACCTCGTTTGGGACGAGCGCCGTTCGGTAGTTGCTGGTAATGCCGCCCTCGTAGTCCGTCGTGTGGGTCGTGGGATTGAACGCCGGGCTCGGCTCGCCCGTGTAGCGCCTGCCGACTCCAACGTTCGGCGGTGTCGCCCAGCCGGTGCCCGTGAAGAAGTTTTGCCCGACAGACGCTCCGCCGGCGCCTACGGCGGCGCAATTCGCGAGATTCGCGGCGCAGGCGGCGTTGGCCTCCGCCTGGAACGCACCCAGCATGATGTTGTAGGCATAGATCTTGGAGTTGTCGTAACGCGTCATTCGATGGACGCGCGGATCCGTGCCTCGCTTGTCTTCGTCGTTGTGCGTGAAGCGCAACGAGAACGCGTCAGTCGGTTCCCATAGAAGATCCGCACGAAGAATCGTGTCGTCTTGCGCGCCGAAGTTCCACGGCACCGTCAGGCCCTCGAGGAAGCCGTCGTTTTGAAACGTTGCTCCGGTGAACTTGCTCTTCAGGTTTCCCGTGATCGGAAGATCGACGGACACTTGCGCATCGCGGCGATTGTAGTCGCCGACATCGAGCTTCACGCGCGCGCCGAATTCGTCGCTCGGCAACCGCGTCGTCATGTTGACGGCACCGGCGTTCGTGTTTCGACCGAAGAGCGTTCCCTGCGGCCCACGCAGGACCTCGACGCGCTCCATCTCGAGGAAATTCGATTGCTGGAAGCCGAAGCCGTCCTGCCAGACGCCGTCGACGTAGATGCCGACACCGGGCAGCCCGCGAGCGTAGAAATTCGGCTGACCTCCGCCCGTGGAGGGATTCAGCGCCACGTTCGGGACCATGATGCCGAGATCCCGGCCGTTGGTGATGCCGCCAAGCTCGAGCTGCTCAGCGCTAAACGCCTGAATCGAGACCGGAGTGTCCTGAAGATTGGTCTCTCGGCGAGTGGCCGTTACGAGAATTTCCTCCAGTTGTGCCGAGGCGCCAAACGGTATCGAGCCGATGACGGCCGCGGACAACGCAGCCAAGCGCAGATCGTGAGTACGCATGCGAGATTCCCCCTCAGAAAAAACGGCACGCGGAACTGAAGCCCCAAACGAGTATGGCCCAACTTCGTGTTAGTGGGAACACTAGTGTCGGCCTGCTTTCATGCGGCTTTGCGAGGATGTGTTGCCGCGAGCCAACACGAGACCGGTCGATATAAAGGCCAAACCGATCGGTTCGGTGCGCGACGCTGTTTGTTGGCGGGCCGGCGTGCGAGATCTGACCGGGCTCGCGCTGCGCTCAGCGCGCCTCAGGCACGAGCCGCGGTTGCCCGACGCGCGTCGGATCGAGCGTGCCGGTTTCGTCGTTGACGAAGTACCACTCGTCGCCGAGCTTCAAGTGCCGATTACCTTCGGCGCACACATACTCGACCCACACGGGATCCTTCTCGAGGCTGTAACGGCGTGCGACTGTCCACGGCCGCGTCAGCGCAGCGTCGATCGTCGTGATGCGGTCTTCGAGCGTGCTTTCGTCGATGCGCCGAATCTCTTCATGCACGACGGTCTCGTCGTTCTCGTGCAGCACGACGGCGGCCGAGTCGAACGAGCGCGGCCCTTTCATGCCGCGCGTCTCGATCGACAGCATGTCGTAAACGCCGTCGCCGTTCTCGTCGTGCCACTGGCCGATCGAGTAGCCGTTGAACTCGGGCAGGATGTACTCGGGCCAGCCGCGGCCGTCGGTGTAGACGCGCCGTACCTGGCTCTCCCAGTCCGCGTAGATGTACGTGATCTTCGGCGTGACGATGATCTCCATCGGGAACGACATCGTCATCATGCGTGGCATGCCCGGCGGCAAGCACGTCGCCGGCGGGTCACCCGCGAGGATGCCTTGCTCGCGCTGCGCGAGATATTGCTCGCGAATCGCCTGGTACTCCGGCGTTAATGGAGGCGGGCCAACCTTGTCGTAGCCGTCGGGCTCCCAGTTCAGGCTGCCGACGCGCGCCCACTGGCCGCTCCAGTCGGGATACGGGTTCAGCGGAGCGACCGTCTCGCTCGTGCAGCTTGCCGCGATGACGACGGCGAGCGCGAGCGCGGCCGCGGGAAACCGGAAGCAATTGCGGCGCATGCCGCGTCAGCCTGCGGCCGCGGGTCTTGGCTCGATCGGCTTACCGTCGGCCCAGCGCGGATTGCTGTAGTTGCCGCCCGCTGCGCCGCTGCGCAAAGGCCGCACCGTGACCATGATCTGGTCTCCGGGCTTCAGCGTGTTCGGAGTCCAGCCGCGGCGGAACAGCCCCGCCGTGTTGCTGCCTTCGACGCTCCAGACCTTCTTCTCGCCAGTCGCCGCGTCGACGACTTCGAGCACGATGAACACGTGCGGATTCACGAATTGCCATTCGACGACGGTGCCTGCGAGCTCGATCGGATGCTCGGAATCATAGATGGCCGTCGAGTGGTGAGCGCGAGCGTGCGTGACGACGAGCGCGCCCGCGAACGCTGCCGTGAGCAGTAGTTTTTTCATTTCGGGTCCCGCAGCAACAGCACGCTCGCGGCGAAGTCTCGCTTCGCGGCCGCGAGCTCGTCGGCGCCAAGCCGCGCGCAGAGCAGCGTCTCCTTGCCCGGTTGGCGCTCTCGATCGAACGGCACCGTGCCGGGGCAGGGCGTGTGCGTCTTGTAGACGTCGTACGGCGCCTGCCACTCGGGTTGGCCGTCGCCTTTGAACTCTAGGTACACCGCGGCCGGCTCAGCGGGTGTCGCGCCGTAGACGAGCATGTCGCGCAAGCGCCCGGCCGTGTCGTCGAACTTCGACTTCGAGACGACGACGACGACCTTGTCGCCGACTTCCAGTGTCTTGTCGTCCCAGCCGAGGCCGCGCAACTGATTCACGGAGTCGGTCTCGATGGCCCAAACGGCCGCCTCGCCGCCGTTCGCGCTCGGTACGTCGACGAAGAACTCCGAGTGCGGATTGATCCAGCGGACGCGCGAGATCGTGCCTTCGATGCGGACGGCGCCGCCGTCGGCCGAGCGGTCGTCGACGAAGTACAGCGAGTCGGAGTGGTGTGCCGCGGCGCCGCCGGCGAGCACCGTCGCGGCAGCGGCGACGCCACGGGCAATTAGATGCTTCATGATCTCTCTCCTGAACTGCTTACTGGCCGCCTTCGGCTTTCGCGCGCATGCGCCGTTCCCAGATCGAGCTCGGCTCGCATTTATCCTGGCTCAGCTCGTAATCGGGCCCTGCCGCAAGCCACTCTTGGCGGTTCAGCAAGAACGGATTGCTGTAAATCTCCGGGTCGTCGATCGCGATGTCCATGAGCAAATTTTGCCCGCCGGGCGCGCGCCAGAACCGCTCCGTGAATCTGGCTGCCGTGCTGTTTGGCTTATGATCGTTGAACATCGGGCCGCCGCGCGTGTGCGTCGTCTCGACGACCAGCGTGTCGCCGACCCAGCCGCCCGTCGAATAACCACCGACGGTATTCGGTGTATCGGCCGGCGCGGGCGCACCGTCCATGTGCACGGTGCGCACGAACCATTCGTTGTTGAACCAGTACGCGATCTCGGTGACGTCCTCGCCGAGCGTGATCTTCATCGGCCGGCCGCGCATCGCATTGCGCGGAAAGTCCTCGACGCAGCCGAGCACGGGGTCATCGATGACGTTGTACGACTTCCAGCGCTCGCGGCCCTCGGCTGTGAACGGGAAAGCGCTGTCGTCGCCGCCGCAAAAGGTGTCCGTCTCGAACGAGCGGCGCATCCACTCGTTGCGGCCGCAGGGTTGCACCTCGAGGCCCGCGGGGCGGTAGAGGCCCGAGAAGTCGGGACGGTCGGCAGTGTCGCGCGAGGTGCAGCCTGTCGCGAGCACGAGTATCGCGGCACCGAAGACGATTCTGAGCACTGGAGCTTGCCCCCATGGCATGCGCACCACGAGGCATTCTTGCGTAGATCGCCGGCATCGGCAACGCGGCGTCAGGGGCCGTTGAACTTGTCGACCTCGCCGACCGGGAAGCCGATCGGAAAGTCGCATTCATAGCAACCGGGATCGAAGGTCGGCTCGCGGTAGTGGTACATGAGCTCCCACATCGTGATGACGTTGGCGCGGATCCACTGGTCGAACCAGCCGTAATCGCTGAAGTCTTCCATCGTCACCGTCTCGAGGATCTCCTCGATGCCCTTGCCCGCGACCATCTGCTCGAGGACGCGCTCCTTCAGCGCGACGAGGAAATCGCGGACGTAGAGGAACGACTGCTGCGTCGTCAGGCCGCCGTGGCCGGGAACGACGATGTCGACATCTTCCATGCGCCCGAGGTAGCCGAGCGCGCGAATCGAGTTGTCGAGATTGAGGTCGCGTAGCTCGGGCATCGCGAGGCTCTTGCCTTCGCGCACGAAGTCGACGGCGATCAGCACTTTTTCGGCTGGGATGTGCACTTGGATCAGATTGTCCGTATGCGTCGGTCCCAAATACAGCAGCACGACCTCGATACCGCCCAGATCGATCTGCATGCGGTCCTCGAACGTGATCTCGGGCACGACGGTGCGGCGCTTCTCCCGCACGATGTGGCCTTTCGCGTTGACGTGCGAGATCGCGCGCGCCGTGTCGCTGAAGACCTCGAGCCCGCAAATGTGCATCTCGTGGTCGTGGCTCAGGATCGTGTATTTCACGGGCACGTCGAAGCGACGCTTAAGCTCGTCCTTGAGCCATTGCGTGCCGTTCGACCCGCAGATCTGGCCGTCGATGACGGCGATGCCTTCCGAGCCGACGACGAACGCGCCGTTCGTGAGACCGCCGTAGCGGTAGACGTGCGGCGTGAGCTGCTCGATCGTCATCGGCGGCAAGCTGCGCTGCGCGGCCGCATGACCAGCCGTGAAAAGAACCGCGATTGCGAGCGACGCTCGCAGGCACGTAATGGCGCTCATGGAACCCCCGTGGCGCGTCAGGACGCGCCTTCGGGCTGCGACAAGTCGCAGCCTTCTTGTTGCTCGCACAGCTCGCGCAGCCGCGCGGCCGTGTCCTCGAACACCTCGATCGTCGAGCCGCGGCCGTGGCCGCCGGCGCGGCCCATGGCGGCATCGATAGGCGTCAAGCCGCCGCGCTCGGCGACGGCAATCTTTGCGCCGCGCTCGACGAGATAGTCGACGACGTCGTTCCAGCCCCAGAACGCGGCGCCGAACAGCGCAGTGCGGCCAGGGCTGCGGGCGCCGGCTCGGCCGGACAGGGTTCTCGCGTGGATGTCCGCGTCGGCGTCGAGCAGCAGCTTCAGCGCCGCGATGGATCTTTGCCTCGGTGTCGGGCGCCATGTAGTGCGGAATGCCGGGACCGTAACCGCGCGCGTCGCACTCGACGGAGCCGACGCCGGCCGCCGCCATGACGGGCGTGATGCCGCCGTCGTTGGGCAGATCGACATTCGCGTCGTGCTCGATCAGCAGCTCGATCGCAGCGGCGTCGAACGTCTTCGCGGCACGCAGCAGCGGCGTCGTGCCCGTCACGAGCATCAGGTCGCAGCCGCGGTCGTCGCCGATGTGGCGATACGGCGGCAAGAGCTTGAGCTGGACGTCCGGCCAGGCGCCGGCTTCGAGCAGGAGCTCGATGATCTCGACGCTCGTCGTCGTATCGACGGACCGCCGGTCGGGGCGGCCGCCGTGCGGCAACGTGTTGACGTCGACGGCGGAGTAGAGCGGCGTGCGCCCCCACCAGTCCCACTTGTTGGGGTTCGCGCCGGCTTCGATGAGCACTTTGGCCGTATCGAAGTGGAAGTTGTCGATCGCGAGGAACAACGGCGTGACGCCTTTCGGGTCCGGCAAGTCGACGTCGGCGCCGGCCGCGACGAGCGCGCGCGCGCACTCGAGGCAACCCTCGCGTGCCGCGAACAAGAGCGGCGTGAGGCCGCCGAATGGCCGGTACATACGCCGCGGCTCGCCAGTGACTTGCCGCGGCCATTCGTTGACGGCGGAGCGCGCGTCGACTTCGGCGCCGTGCTCGATCAGCAGCTCGACCATCGCGGATTGGCTCTGCGCCGCGGCCCACATCAGCGCCGTCTGCTCGCGCCACCGCTCGCGCGCGTTCACGTCGGCGCCGTGCTCGATGAGCACCTCGGCGGCCGCCGTGTTGCCGCTGCGCGCGACGACCATGAGCGCCGTCTGCTCGTCGGCGCCGGATGCATCGACGGTTGCGCCGCCTTTCAGCAGCGCCGCGATGACTTGCGCATTGCCGACGGTCGGCGGCTTCCGCGAGCGGCGTCGAGCCGAACTCGTTGGCGGCCGAGACGTCGGCGCCCGCTGCGATCAATCGCTCGACGAGCCCGAGATTGGCGTTGTAGACGGCCCAGTGCAGCGCTGTCGTGCCGTCCGGCGAGCGGGCGTTGACGTCGACGCCGTCCTCGATCGCCGCCAAGGCAACGGTCGCATCGTTGCGCTGCGCAGCGCGCAGCAGGTCTTCAGCCGCCGACGCGCCGGCTGCCAGAAGGCACGACGCGAGCACGGCGGTGAAGCGGAAATGCCGTGAGCGCAAGCTCACACCTCGGTGAGCTCGCCGGTGCTGTCGCCGACCTTGTCGGCGGGCACTCCGGCGCGCAGCAGCAGCGTGAATAGCAAGTTCGCGAGAGGAGTGCGATCGGGATACACGAGGTGCTGCTGGCCCTTGATGGCGCCGGCTCCGCCTCCGAACACGAGCGTCGGCAACGGAAATTGATTGTGCTGATTGCTGTTGCTCATGTTGCTGCCGTACAAGAAGATCGAATTGTCGAGGATCGATCCGCCGTCGCCGTCGGGAATGCCGTCGAGCTTCGCCATGAAGTCGGCGAACACCTGCGTGTGGTAGCGCTGTATCAGCACGAGCTTCTCCATCGACGCCTTGTTGTCCGCGTGGTGCGAGACGGGATGGAACGCGTCGGGCACGCCGACGTGCGCATACGACTGATTACTGACCTCGGCCGCCATCATGAAGCTCGTGATGCGCGTCATGTTCGCTTGGAACGCCGCAACGATGAGGTCGAACTGCAGGCGGAGCAGTTCGTCGAAGCTCGGCCGCGCGACGGGCACGTCGGGCAGGTTTACCTTCGTGAGGTCGCGCTGACCGAGCAGCTCGAGCCGGCGCTCGATCTCGCGGACGCTGTCGAGATAGTCGTCGACGAGCGCACGGTCCTCGCCGCCGAGCGTGCCCTTCAACGCGCTCGCTTCCGCGAGGACCATGTCGAGCAGGCTCTGATAGTCGCCCGACACCGCGCGCCGCTCGGCGTCGCTGGTGCCGCGGCCGAAGATCTTCTCGAACACCTTGCGCGGCTCGTGCTCCATCGGCATCGGCGTCGTCGCCGTGCGGAACGAGATCGTGCGGCCGTACGAGCAGCCGTACGTGCCGTCGCACGCTGCGCCGCCGCCTTCCTCCTCGGTGGCGACCTCGAGCGACGGCAGCGGCGTATCCTGGCCGATGTGCCGCGCGGCGATTTGATCGACGGTGACGCCGGCGAACGGCGCATGACTTTGCCGCGGGTGCTCGCACGACAGCCACGTCGCCAGGCACGATCGCGTGCACGGCGGAGCTCTCGGCGGGCTTGTTGCCGAGCCCGCTGACGACGGTCATGTGCTGCTTCAATGGGGCGAACGGCGTGAGAATCGGCTTCAAGTCGAAGTCGCGGCCCACGGCGTCCGGCGTCCAGCGGTTCATCTCGGCGCCGAAGCGCGTGTTGCTCATGATCGCGCCGTGCGGCAGGTAGAAGAAGCCCATGCGCGGCTTCGATGCCGCGGCCGTCTGCGCGAGCGCAGTCGCGGCCGGCACCATCGCCGATAGCAGCGGCAAGCCGATCGCGGCGCTGCCGCCTTTCAGCAGCGTGCGGCGCGACAAGTGCTTCTTGGTGATGAACATCTCAGCCTCCCTCGGGCGCCGGAGCACTCCGCATGCGGAACGGCACGCTGCGCGCGACGCCTAGGACTATCGACTCAAAACTATAGCCCTGGGCGGAGGCGTCCGCCACGATGCCGCGCACGACGGGCATGTCGTAGTGCTCGACGCCGCGCCCCATGGCAAACGTCAGCAATTTCTCGGTCAGCGCCGTCACGAACAGCGTCGGATCGCTCGCTAGCGCGGCACGCAGCTCCTCGGGGCTGTTCACGGGCTGGCCCGTCGCCGTCGTGCCCGTCGAATCGATCAGTACGCCGCTGTCGCGCTCGTGCTCGCGCCATTCGCCGACGACGTTGAAGTTCTCGAGCGCTTGGCCGAGCGGGTCGATGACGCCGTGACACTGGTTGCACGACGGCTGCGTGCGATGCAGCGCCAGCCGCTCGCGCACCGATTTCGGCGCGTCGCCGGCCGCGGGGGCGAGATCCGTCTCGACGCCGGGCGGCGGAGGGTTCGGCGGCGCTGCGAGGATCTGCTCCATGATCCATGCGCCGCGCAGCACGGGCGACGTTCGGTCCGGATACGACGTGACCATCAGCACGCTGCCTTTGCCGAACAAGCCGAAGCGCCGCGGGTCGTCGAGCTCGACGCGGCGGAACTGATCGCCGCGCACATCGGGCAGGCCATAGTGGCGCGCGAGCCGCTCGTTGACGAAGGTATGCTCGGCCGTCAACAAGTCGACGACGTTGCGGTCCGTCGCGCAGAATGCTGTCGAGATAGAGCTCCATCTCCTTCGTGAAGGCACGGCGCAGGTCCTCGTCGAAGTTCGGATAGAGCCTGGGATCGGGGTCGATGGCTTCGAGCCGGCGCACGCCGAGCCACTGGAACGCGAAGTTCGTGACGAGCGAGCGCGAGCGCTCGTCGGCGAGCATGCGGCCCACCTGCCGCTCGAGCACGGTAGGCTCGTGCAGCGTGCCTTGCTGCGCGAGGTCGAGCAGCGTCGCGTCGGGGCCTTGGCTCCAGAGGAAGAACGACAGCCGCCACGCGAGCTCGAGATCGCTGATGGCGTAGTCGGCACCGGGCTCGACGTTGGCTGGTAGGGCGCCTGGCTCGGCGCGATACAGGAATTTCGTGCTCGCGAGGATCGCCATCAAGCCCTTCTGGATGCCGGTCTCGAAGTCGCCTTCGGCGCGGCCGGCCGCGTAGAACTCGAGTGCCGGCGCGACGTCGTCGTTCGTGACGGGCCGGCGGAACGCGCCGCGCGACAAGTTCGTCAGGATCTGCGCGCCTGCTCGGCAACTGCTCCTGCGTTGCTCTACCGCGGGCATCCATGCCCGCGTCTCACCTTCGTTCCGCGGGTAGCAGCTGAAGATCCGCGCGCGGCTCTCGGTCGGCTCCGCGATGCCCGTCGGCTCGTACGGCCCGATGATCTCCATGCCGTAGAGCCGCGGAATGTCGGGCACGCCCTCGCCGGGCACGAGCGCCTGGAGGAGATAATCGCCTTCGGCGAAGCTGCGGGCCACGAACGCGGCGCCGACGCTGCGCCGGCCCGCTTTGACGTCGACGCGGATGCCGCGGAAGCGGTTCTTGATCGCCTCGACCTCTTTGATCTGGCCTTGATCGAGCGCCTTGGAATCGACCTCGCCGCCGATATTGCCGGCGAACACCTTGGCCCCGTCGAGCGTCACGGCGACCGTGTGCTCGTACTCGAGCCAGCCGTACGGATAGCCGCGCAGCTCGGAGCCCGGAATCGACGAGATGTTCAAGTTGATCTCGTACGTCGCCGTCGGCCGGGAAGTTGTGCTCGACGAGCAGGCCGTCGCGCGTGCCGAGCGGCAAGCCGTCGACGTGCGCCGTGCGCAGAGCGCGCTCGGCGCGATAGTCCGCGCGAGTCGGCGCGGCGTGCCTTCTCGCCGACGGCCATGATGCTGATGTCGCGCGCCGCGGCGACGTACTGCTCGATGTGGGTCGGCGTGACGCGCAGCACTTCTGCGACGTTGTCGAAGCCCTCGCTCGCCATGTCGGCGGGCAGCATAGAGCGGGCGTCGATGCGCACGCCGAGCAGTTGCTCGACCGCCCGTGCGTATTCGTGCGGTTCATGCGGTGCAGCGCGACGCGCCCGGCCGTGAGTCCGCGCGTCGCAGCCGCGGCGTCGAGCTGCCGTTCGAGCGCGACGACGAGAGCGTGCGCGTTTTCGGCATCGGGCCGCGGCTCGCCGGGCGGCGGCATCAACCCGCCGCGCAATTTCCGGACGACTTGCTCGAAGATCTCGGGTTTTGCGGCGACGCCGGCCGCCGTCACATGCTCGAGCGACAGCTCGCCCGCGGCCTCGGCGTCGTTGTGACAGTCCGTGCAATAACGCCCGAACACCTCGACGTGCTGCGCGAGCGCTTGCTCGGGCGGCTGCTCGCCGCATCCGGCGAGCAGCGTTGCGGCGAACGCTGCGACGACGAATGCGCGCGTCATCGGCCGATTACAGCGAGTCACTGAGCCTCCCAGCCCACCAGAGCCCATGATAGATGTTCGCGACGAAGCGCTCGCGGTTGGCGCCCCATCTCGCGTCGAATTCCTTCGTAACCTCGGCGTCGAGCATTTCCGCGATGCTGTGGCCCTTGCGCATCGAGCTCTCGATGCGCTCGCGCACGACGGTCAGCATCTCGAGCTGAGCCGTGAGATGCGAACGCGGTTGTGCCGGTCCGATTCGCGGGCACGATCAGCGTCTCGGCATTCGTCATGGCGAGCAGCTTCTTCGTCGAGTCGACGAGCCCGCCGATCCAGCCGCCCGTGGCGTAGTCGATGACCGGGTACTCCCCGTAGGTTACTGCGCCGCCCGCGGCGAGCACGTTGCGATTCCTGAACCAGACGTAGACGTCGCCGTCCGTATGCGCCTCGGGCAGGTGACCGTACTCGATTTCCTCGTCGCCGATCTCCGCGACGAGCGGTTGCGGATCGGACGAATAGAACGTGCGGCTCGGAAGCGCAGCGGATTCGCGCGGCGTGTACGTCCTGTCTTCCCAGTCGACGTAGTACTCCGTGCTCATCCAGAGCCGTGTGAGCTCGTGCGCAACGATGTCGGTGTCGCCGGAGCGCAGCGCTTCGTTACCGCCCGTATGCGCAGGATGCCAGTGCGTGTTGAACAACAGCTCGACGGTCAGCAGGCCCATGTTGCCGCGCACGAGCTTCGCGAGCTCGTTCGCCCGCTCCGGCGGGCCGCTGTCGACGACGGCCGCCGCGCCCGCGGCGCGTAGCACGACGACGTTGCTGCCGAGGCCCGTGACGAGGCTGAGATCGTCGCGCAACGGGACTTCGCCGAGCGCGCCGCTCTGCGCTGCCGCGTGGCGCAACACGCCGCCGCCGACGACGGCTGCAGCCGTCGCGCCGAGCGCCTTCGTCAGGAATTGCCGCCGGTCGGTCATCGAGCTCTTATATTAATGAGTGTCACGGCCGGACGGCTACGGCGCAAATCTCTTGGCGATTGAAGGCGAGCTGGCGCATTCGAACGCGGCTATATCCATGAGCCCGCAGGCGTTCAGCGATGCCCGGTAAACGCTCGGCGATGCCAGTATCCGTGAGCTTCAAGGTCAGCACGAGGCCTCGAGGCCGCGCGCCGCCATGCCCGAGCACGCCGTCGAGCGCATCGAGTGTGTAGCTCGGCGCGACGTTCGCGTCCATGACGAGCCAGCGGCAATCGCGGAACACGCTGCGTTTGACGTCCTTGGCTCGTGCGCGCACGTGCGTGAAGCCGGGGTGCGCGAGCACGGCCGGATCCATCTCCGCCGGATCGATGCCCGTCACCAGCAAGCCGCGCTCGAGCAATGCAAGGCACGACCCGCCCGGCGAGCTCCCGATCTCGACGCAGCGGTCGCCGACGGCCACGGGCAGCTGCGACCACATGAGCGCCTCGACGATCTTGAAGTAAGCGCGCGAGATCGGTCGCACCGGGCCCGCGATCGACGGCACGCCGCCCGGCCAGCGTGTTTCGGGAGAAGCGGCGCGATGCCAGCCGAGCCACCAATCGTGGCGCTCGATGAGCACACAGTCGAGCACGAGCTCGCCGGCTGCGGCCTCGGCATTCACGGCTGGCGCTGTTGCCGCCGCGGGCCGTTGCTCGACGAGCAGAGCGCCGATCGTGCGTGCGAGCTCGTCGGCGGCGCCGTCGAATCCTTCGTCGCCGGGTAGCAAGCGCTCGCGTTGCCATACGTGCACGTGCGGGAAGGACGCTCCGGGAATTTCGGCGCCGATGAGCCGCCACGCGTCGCGTGCCAGCGCGATGGCGTCGTCGCCGCCGAGCTTACCGATTGACCAGCCCCACGTCCGAGCGAAGACGCTGGTCAGCTCGATCTCGCGGCCGGCGACGCTCTCCTTGGCCGCTCGGAAGGTGACGAACCCCGGCCGAGAGAACGCGAAACGCAAGTCAGGGTGCTCGCGGGCGATCTCATTCTTCAGGGCTCGTTCGGCGCCAGCCTGGGTCACGGCGAAAACGAAGCGGGCCGGCATTCTGTGCGTGAAGCTCGAGCGCGAGGGGCGTCAGTATACCTCCCGCTTGCGCGCGCTCGGTCACGGGACGGGATCGCCCGCGCCGCGTTTGCTTTTCCCCTACATCTGGAATATACGAGGTGCGAGCCGACCAATAAGGAAACTACACCATGGTGCAGCTCGTATTGCAAAAGCGCGTCGTCAGCGCGGGAGCCATCGCGTTCTTGGCTGCGACGGTGCCCATGGCGCACTCACAGGTCGGTCTGGACCGAAAAATCTTGCTTCAGCAGGATCTCGCGATTGCGGGCTACGAGACGTTGCTCGTCGAGGTCACCATCGCAGTTGGCGGACGTGAAGGAATACATAGTCACTCCGGTACGCTCGTGGGGCACATCCTCGAGGGTGAGCTGACCCTCGATCTCGCGGGTGAGCCGACCAAGACCGTCAAGGCCGGCGAGTCCGTTCTCATCCCACCGGGACAAGTGCATGAGGGCCATAACCACGGCAGCGTGCCCATCAAGGCGCTCGTGACCTTCATCGTCGAGAAGGGCAAGCCTCTTACCACTCCGGCGCAGCAGCTTTAGTTGCGAGCGCCCGTCCGGCGATGACTGCCGGGGCTCGTATTTCCCGCCGAGGCGAGACCATAATTCTCGGTCTCGGTTCAGCGGTGGTCTGCGGGCCGACGCGCGCGCAATCGTAGCTACGCGGGAGTACTCGATGAGCAGCAGAATCGGTCCAATGTTTGCGGCGGCCATGCTGGCGGTCGCGCCGGTTGCGGCACATCACGGCGCCGGCGTGTTCGAGCCCGAGAAGAAGGTCACGGTGGCAGGCACGGTCACGGATTTTCAGTTCGTGAATCCGCACGTGCTGATCTACTGGACGGGCAAGGGAGACGACGGCAAGGAGGCTCAGTGGGGCGGCGAGCTCACGAGCCCGAACCGGCTCGCGCGCATGGGTGGCGCCGTCAAGTGGCATCAGTCGATCCTGAAGCCCGGCGACAGCATTACGGTCACCGGTCATCCGGCGCGCAACGGCGCGCCGATGATGGACATCACGAAGATCGTCGATGCGGCCGGCGCGATCCTCATCGACGAATAGCGGGGGGAACATGCGTCGAGAACGAGTTGCGGCGGCCGCGGCCGTCTGCGTGCTACTTGCTGCCGCTTCGACGACAGCGGCCCAGATCCCAATCGACGGCGAGCACAACGCCGACTTGAGCGGAGTGTGGACGGGCGTGAATTTTCCCGGGACGGGCGAGTGGGCCATCAACACGTTCAGCGAGCAATTGCCCGAGATGACGGCGTGGGGCAAGGCGAGATTCGACGCCGCGAAGCCGCAGCGCGGCCCGCGCGGCGTGCCGGTCGCCGAGACCGACGATCTCGTCTACAAGTGTTATCCGCCCGGCACGCCGCGCATCTACATCCATCCGTTCCCGATGGAGATCATCCAGCTGCCGGGGCGCGTGTTGATGGTCTTCGAGTACGATCACTTGATCCGCCAGATCTACACCGACGGCCGCGAGCACCGTACCGATCTCGCGCCGTCTTACATGGGCGACTCGATTGGGCATTGGGACGGCGACACGCTCGTCGTAGAGACGACGAACTTCAACGACCGCACTTGGATCGATCGCATCGCCGTTCCGCACAGCGAAGAGATGAAGCTCATCGAGCGCCTCCATGTAAACGCCCAAGGGCAACTCCAGATCGACATGCGCGTCGAGGATCCCGTCGCCCTCGCGGAGCCGTGGGAGTTCTCGCGTTACTACCGAAAGACGGACTGGACGATCGAAGAGCTCGTCTGCGAGGACAATGCGACCTACGAAGAGTTCGAGAAGGCGCTGCTCGAATTCGACGGCGAGGGCGAGGCGGAGTAGCTCCGCGTGTCGAAAACTGACCAGACTGCTACGGCGGACTGACGAGATAGCGAGGGTTCGCGTCGGGCAGCGGCCGGAATTTTTGCACACGGCCCGTGTCGACCTCGGCTGTGTAGAAGTTGCCTTCGCTGTCGACGCTCATGCCGTGCACGCCCCACATGCCGCCCGGGAACGTGCCCCACGTACCCCACGAGTACAGCAGCGAGCCGTCGAGCGAGTACTTCAAGATTTTGTTCGTGCCGCGATCGGCGGCCCAAAGATAGCCGTCGCCGTCGATCAAGAACAAGTGAATGTCCGACGGCGGACCGCCGAACGACCACTGGTTCAAGAAGCCGCCGTTTTCGTCGAAGACCTGCGCGCGATTGTTCTGCCGGTCGTTGACGAACACGCGCCGCGTTCGCGGGTCGACGGCAATGCCGTGGACGTTGTTGAAGTATCCGGCCCGAGTGTCGTTCGGCGGCGCGCCTTTCTCGCCCCAGGCCATGAGGTACTTGCCGCTAGCGTCGAACTTCACGACGCGCGTGTTCTCGTAGCCGTCGGCGACGAAGAACGTGCCATCCGGTAACCAGGCCATGAACGTCGGGCGAAAGAAGTGAGTCGCGTCGGCGCCGGGCTCGCCGACCGTACCGATCGTCTGCACGAGGCGCTTGCCGTCGTTCGAGAGCTTGAAGATCGCGTGGCGGAAATCGTCGACGATCCAGACGTGCTTGTCGGGATCGTGCGGGCTCACGTAGACCGCGTGGGGCCGCGCGAGCATCGAGTCCCATTGCGTCCATTGCTCGACGATGTTGCCGTCTCCGTCGAACACGAGGATGCAGTGCTCCCACCGGGCGTCGACGCCGAGCACGCCGCCTGCCTCTCGCCACGCTTCGAGGCCGTCGGGCGGCATCGTGCCGGCGGCACCGCCGGCGGGCGGGCTCGCGACGGTCGCGCTGCGGACTGGCAGCCTGAACACGGGAAACTCGAGGCTCGGCGCGACGTCGCGAAGGCGCTGCGTGACGGGCCGCTCGACGACGGGTAGCTCGCCGCGCTGCAGTACGAATACGCGGTCGGGGCTCTGCGCAAACACGCTCTGGGCCGCGCCGTACGTCCAGCCGTCGTGGCCCGGAAGCTGCGCGAGCGGCTTCGGCCAGTCAGGCACCACGGAGTAGTGGCCGAACGTGTCTTGGCCGCCCTTGCGGCCCGGGAACACGGCGCCGTCGTCCTGCGCGCTCGCGCCGTAGACGGCGCACGCTGCGAGCAACCCCCAGCCGACCGAATTGCGCATGGCAAGTGTTCCCGTCGATGACCCGATCACCGATCGTAGCGCGGCACGATCTCACGGAACACTTCGCGGGGGTGCTATCTTCGCTGCGTCAGGCATGCGGGGGAACGCATCATGATCCGGCTCGGCGTAACTTTGCTTTGGATACTGGTTGCCGGCATTGCCGTCGGCCAACGCGCCGCAAGCACGCCGGCCGTCGAGGACGCGGAGGTCGCGCGCGCAATGACGGCCGCGGCGCGCGCGTTGCTCGAGTCCGTGCGCGGCGCTCCCGAGTTCTCCGAGCGCTTGCGCTCGTACTCCATGGAGGATCGCTTGCTGCTGTCGCTCGACAGCGCCGAGCGCGAGAACTGGGCGTACTGGCCGACCGAGCGCTCGGGCCTGAGCTTCGATCTCATGCACGCGAAGCATCGCGCTTTGACGCACGAGCTCCTTTGGTTGCTGCTCAGCAACCGCGGTTACCACAAGCTGCTCAACATCATGCAGCTCGAGAACGTGCTGCAGCCGAATTCGGGCACGGGCTTCCCGCGCGGTATCGAGGACTACAGCGTCACTTTGTTCGGCGAGCCGAGCGACACGAGCCCATGGGCGTGGCGCTTCGAGGGCCATCACGTGTCGCTGTCGATCACCGTCGCGCCGGGCCAAGGTTTCACGGTGACGCCGACGTTCTTCGGAGCGGACCCCGCCGACGTCACCGTGGGGCCGCTGACCGGCCTCCGCGTGCTGCGCGTCGAAGAGGATCTGGGTTTACAGCTCGCGATGTCGCTGACGGCGGCGCAGCGGGACAACGCGATCGTGCCGGGCACTCCCGAATGGAACCGTACGGGTGGGTTCACATACCCGAACGACGTGCCGTGGGACATCGTCGCCGCGACGATCCTCCGCGATCGCAGCGACTGGAATGCATGGAAGACCGAGCTGCAACCCGACGGCATTGCGTTCAGCGATCTGGACGGCAGCCAACAGGCGACGCTGCTTGCGATCCTCGACGAGATCTTCACGACGTATCGGCCCGAGATCGCCGACGTGTACCGGGCCTCGCTCGACCTCGAAGGGTTGCGGTTCGCGTGGGTTGGCGGCATGAAGAAGGGCGAGCCGCACTACTACCGCATCCAGACGCGCGACTTCTTGTTCGAATTCGACAACGTCCAGGGCAATGCGAACCACATCCACGAAGTGTGGCGCAGCCGCGCCGGCGATTTCGGCGAAGACTTGCTGCGCCGCCATCGTGCGGCGGCGCACTAGGTCTAAGGCGCCGTCACGGTGTAGCCGCGCGCCGCGAGCTGGGCGAGCAATCCGTTGGCCGCGACGAGCTCGCGCATCGGCAGCACGGAGAACGACGTGTCGTGCATTGCGAGCGCGCGTTCGGCTTCGCCCAGCCAAGTGGCGAACAGCTCGTCGCCGAGATCCTTGAGGCCCGACGACGAGAACAACATTTCGACGCAGTCGCCTTGTGCGTCGGGATAATCGAAGCGCTGCAACGCATCGACGTCGCCGACGGCCCAAGCCTCCGCGCGCTCCTTCATTCCATCGAGATCGGTTTCGAGCGTGGTCAGCACCGTCGCAAAGCAGGTGAGCTCCGCTTCGCGCGTGACCTTCTCGATCTCCGAGAGCACGGTCGCGGCTTCCGTCTCGACGTTCGCATCCGCTTCCTCGGCGTCGGAGCGCTTCATGAGGCGCTCGATCGTTTTCATGACGCCCGTGCTCGTCGTGAGCCCCGTATCGTCGAGCGCCGCCCCGTGAAGGCGCAGCACGGCGAGCGCCGGACGCAATCGCTCGACACGCTCATCACCGGGCATGTGGCGGTCGCGCAGAGCGTCGAAGCGGGCGTAGAGATCCGGCGGCAGCACGTCGGCCAGCGTCGCGTCATCGGGATTGCGCGCCAACCGGCGCACCGTGCGCAGCGCGCGGAAAATCTTGATGGGGTTGTACGTCGGCGCGCGGATCCGCATGGGCCCAATCACGGCGTCGGCGCGCTCGACGACGCGCTCCGCGTTGCGCGGATCCCAGGTCAAGCCCTTCGGCACGGGCGTCAGGTCGCCGAAAATCCAAAGCGTGTGGTCGCCGGACGTCACCTTCCAGAGCGGCGGGCCAGGGTAGCGGCCGATGACCGTGATCTCTTCGATCGTGGCGCGCTCGTCGGCGCCGTTTTGCGCCGCCGCGGACGAAGCCAGCAGCAGCGCGACGACGGCCGGAACGACGAGCGCGCATGCCCTCGATGCACGGCGCGAGCAGACGTGTTCCTTCATGACGCGATCTTAGCAACGCCCATGCATTGAGCCTGGCTGGAGCTTGCTATGATACTAGAGAAGAATGTCGCAACTAGTTGAAAAGACGATTTTTAATAGGAGTGGTCGGCACGAGACCGCATCGTCGCAGCGCTCGATTTGCTCGGCCGATCAAGGGGCGTAGCATCGACTCGAAAGCGCGCAACATCGCAACCGTTGGGGAAACTATGCGTCAGGATTCGGCGAACGACAGGCGAGATGCGCTCGCGGCTTTCCCGCCCTGATGCGCCGTAGCACCGCAAAGATCCTGACGACGCACGTCGGCGCGTTGCCGGGTCCGCCCGAGACCTGGGAGGGCAGTGCCGACGACGCCTCGCTGCGCTCCGCGGTCGGGCGCGTCGTCGCCGCGCAGCTGGCCGCGGGTGTAGACCTCGTCAACGAAGGCGAGCTCACGAAAGGCGGCAACTGGGTCACGTTCATCAACTCGCGCCTCGCGGGGTTCGTCGGGGTTCCGGCGGCGGGCACGGCCGCGCTGCTGCGCTCGAGCGCCGACTGGACGGAGTTCGAGGACTTTTACGCAAAAGCCCTGGCCGGCGGCACGCTGTTCGAGCAGACGGCGAGCGTGCCCACGCAAACTTCGGGCATCCGCGACTGGGTCTGCCGTGAGCCGATTCGATACATCGGCCAGCAGGCTCTCGAGCGCGAGATCGAGCTCTTGAAGTCTGCGCTCGGCCCGCAGCCTGTCGGCGACGCGTTCTTGACGTCGACGGCACCCGCGAGCATCGAGGTCGGCCGCAAGAACGAGCATTACAAGACCGAGGAGGAGTTCATCCATGCGCTCGCCGAGGCGTTGCGCGTCGAGTACGAAACGATCGCGCGCGCCGGATTGCTCGTGCAGATCGACGATGCGTGGCTGCCGGCGCTCTGGGACCGCATTGGCATGAAGATGGGCCTCGCGGCGTACAAGCGCTATTGCATGGTGCGCGTCGAGGCGCTGAACCATGCCCTGCGAAACGTTCCCGAGGAGCAGGTGCGCTACCACCTCTGCTGGGGCAGCTGGCACGGCCCGCACAAGCACGACATCCCGCTCGCCGATCTCGTCGACGTCATGCTCGCAGTCAAGGCGCAAGCGTATTTGTTCGAAGCGGCGAACGCGCGCCACGAGCACGAGTACACGCTTTGGGAGCGCGTGAAGCTGCCGGAAGGCAAGATCCTCGCGCCCGGCGTCGTCACGCACGCGACGCCGATCATCGAGCACCCCGAGCTCGTCTCGCAGCGCATCCAGCGCTTCGCGCGGATCGTCGGCCGCGAGAACGTCATCGCCTCGACGGACTGCGGGCTCGGGCTGCGCTGCCATCCGCAGATCGCCTGGGCGAAGCTCGAAGCACTTGGGGAAGGCGCCGCGCTCGCGACACGCGCGTTGCGCTACTGACCGCGAGCCGGCTGTTCCCGGACGAGGTCGAGCTTGCCGAGCGCGTCCGCGATCGCCGCGGCGATATCACGCTCGAGGCTATCGTGGTCTTGAACGGTGCCGGCGAAGCCGTCGACCCACAACTTCTCCTCGAGCTCGCCGCTGACCGCGAACGTTTCGACGCGTACATGCTCGCCGTCGGCCCGGATGCGCGCCTGTACGAGAACGTCGGCGTCCAGCGCCACCGCGATGTCGCGCGGCCGCCGCGTCGCTGCGTGCTCGGCGCGAGCAGCCGAGCTCGCGACCACGCTGAAACCGCCGACGCGCACGAGCTCGGCCGTTACGCCTTCCGTGAGCCGCTGCGCGAACGCCTCGCTGTCGGCGCCGTCGGAAGTGAAGGGCAGAACCGCGACGCGCGTTGCGGGCAAGGGGGCTGTGCTCGGCGCCCACACGACGACGGCCGCCGCGGCCGCAGCGGCGGCCAGCAGTGCGCCGAGCGCCCAGCGCCGGCGCGAAGCGAGTGGGTGCCGAGTTTCGTGGTCGGACGGCACGGCCGCAGTCGCGATCGATGCCGCGTCATTTGCCGCTGAAGCGCCGTTTACGGCCAGAGGGCGCTCCTCGAGCCTGATGAACGGCGCATAGCCTCCCTTCGGCAGGCTCAGAATGACGGCATCGCCGCGGCCTTCGCCTGCGTAATATTCCGCGAGCTTGGAGCGGAGCCGCGCGGCCTCGACTCGGACGATCGAGTCGACGCGAGGGTCGTAGCGCGTATCGCGGTCGAAGACCTCGACGCCGACGACGTATTCCTTGAGCCGCTCGCCTTCGCCGGCGAGTGTCTTCTCGACGATGAATTTGAGAAACCGGCTCATGCGCCCAGCGTTCACGAACACGGCGCTCGCGAGCAGACGGTCGAGCTGGCGGCGTACGTCGGCTTCGCTCGGTGGCATGGGCACGTAGTGTCCCACAAACGCGCGACCGGACGGCAGCGCGAGGGCCCGTGCCCGCGCCGGCGCGCGACGTTACTAACGGTTAGGAGCTAACGGCAACTGACTCCTCGTGACTAGAATCGGCCGACGACACTGTGGCTGCGGACTTCCCCGCGCATCGTTCAGGAGACTGCCGTCATGTTTCCCATCGACCGCTCTTTGCGCATCGCTGCAGTGCTGGCTGCGGGTCTCGGGCTCGCCTCCGTGGCCTCTGCAGGGCCGCCGCTCATTTGCCATCCGTTCACGACGGGCACGGACGCGCCGCTCCTGCCGTGGGCCGAGGGCAGCGAATGGCACCTGCCGCAGCCCGGCTACGACCGCGCGAACCTCGTCGCCGATACGTTGACTCTGCTGTCGGCTGACGCGCCGATCTTGGTCCGCATGGAGAACATGCGCCGCGCCGCGATCTATGCGGACGAGAACCCCGCGATGGCAGCTACGTTGCTGCAAGCCGTCGTCGAGCGTACCCAGACCACGCCGGCGGATGCGCGCGCAGAGGCGCTCGCATGGTTCGACGCGGGCTACCTCGTCGAGACGTATCGCCAGCTCGGCCTCATTTACCAGCATGGGATGCGGCCGGCCCATGGCCGTTGGACGTCGCTCGTGCCCGCGGAGCTGGCAGAGCTCGACGGCTACGCGCTCGTGCAGCAGGCCGTCGCGCTCGCACCGGAATTTGCAGCCGAGCTCGACTTCGCATCGGCGCTGATGACGCGCGAGCCGCTGACGGCGACGCATCTGCGCCGCGCGGCCTCGAGTGCAGCGAGCGGCTCGTTGCTCGCGCAAAACCTCGTGCACTACGAAGCGCGCTGAGCATTACTGACCCTGCGGTTGGTTTGGCATGGATGTTGCTTCCTGAGTACACCGTAGACACGGCAAAACTTGCTCAAGGAGAGAGACATGCACAAGCGACCGCAGGGTTGGCTGTATTTGACTGCTTTCGCCGCGCTCAGCGCCGGCTGCGCAGTAACGACGACGACCGACGACGACCGCACTGCGCGGCTGCCGACAGGAATCACGTTGCTCGAGTCGGACCGCGCCGAGTGCGACGGTTCCGTGACACTCGACGAGAGCATCGTTGCGAGCGCGCGGCGCGCCGATCTCGTGATCCGGCCGGGCGCCAACGCGACGTTCGAGATCGATGCGGATAACGACGAGGACGTCGAGATCGATTGGACCTGCGTCGGAGAATCGAACACCGAGCGCAACACCGCCGAGTGCCCCGAGGACACGTCGCACGTGCGGGTCACGCGCGCATCGACAGGCGACGAGCTCGTGCTCGAGTGCTACGGAGATTCGACGGCTCGTCCTCGAGCCGCGCGCGCCGTTGATCTAGATGGCTAATCGCGACGAACGTCGCGAAGGACGGCGTCGCCGGTCGCCCCGGCGCCGCCGCCCATGAGCCGGTCGACGAGCCGGCTCACATGCTGCGGCGAGCGCGTCTTGCGCGCCAAGAGCCCGTAGACGACGGGCACCGCGAACAGCGTCAGGAACACGGCGACCGTCATGCCGAAGAACACGACGATGCCGATCGGCCGGCGCTGCTCTGCGCCGGCGCCGGTCGCCAGCATCAGCGGCAGCGCCCCGAACGCCGTGCACAGGCTCGTCATCAGCACGGGCCGTAGCCGCGTGACGGCGGCTTGCACGACGGCGTCGACGAACTCTAGCCCGCGATCGCGGAGCTGATTCGCGAACTCGACGATCAGCACGCCGTTCTTGGCGGCGATGCCGATCAGCATGATTACCGCGATCTGGCTGAAGATGTTGATGGTCAGGCCGAACAGCTTCAGCCCGAACACCGCGCCGAGCAGCGCGAGGGGCACCGTCACCATGATGATGATCGGATGCACGAAGCTCTCGAACTGCGCCGCGAGCACCAAGTAGACGACCGCGAGAGCGAGCAGAAACGTGAAGTACAGCTGCTGGCCGGTGCGCGTGAACTCACGCGTCTGCCCGTCCCAGTCGAGCGTCGCCTCGGGCAGATCGCGAGCCACGGTGTCCTCGAACCACTGCACGGCTTCGCCCATCGTGTAGCCGTTCGCAAGGTCGGCCGAGATCTTGATCGCGCGCAGGCGGTCGAACCGCGCGAGCTGCATCGTTCCCGACGTCTCCTCGAGCCGCACGACGCTCGACAGCGGAATCAGCTCGTCCGTGCGCCCGGAGCGCACGCGAATGTTCGTGAGGTCCGTCGTCGTCTCGCGGATCTCGTCGCGCCCCTGAAGGATCACGTTGTACTCGCGGCCGCGATCGATGTAGGTCGTCACGATGCGCGAGCCGAGCACGGTCTCGAGCGTGCGCCCGACGCTCTCGAGCGAGATGCCGAGGTCCGCGGCGCGATCGCGGTCGATCGACACGCGGATCTGCGGCTTGCGTTCCTTGTAATTGCTCTGGACGTTCGCGAGGCCAGGGTTCGCTTGCGCGAGCTGAAGCATCTGATCGGACCATACGGCGAGGCTCTCGTAGTCGGGCCCGCCGATCACGGCAACGACCGGCGACTGCAGGCCGCCTCGGCCGAGGCCGCCAGGTTGGCCCATGGACACGCGCACGCCGGGCAGCTTGCGGGCCGCCTCGAGCACGGGCTGCATGATCTCTTGCACCGTATGCTCGCGTTCGTCCCAATCGGAGAAAATTAGGAACGCGCGGGCCGTGTTGATGTCGCCCGTGCGCAAGTCCTGGCCCCCCTGGCCGGGCACGCGCACGAGCACGCGCTCGACTTCGCCTTGCTCCATCGCTTCGAGGGCGATCGTCTCGAGCTGGCGTGCGTAGCGGTCGATGTAGTCGAAGCTCGAGCCCTCGGGCGACTCGATGGCGACGAACGCGCGGCCGTTGTCGGCCTGCGGCGTGAACTCGGCAGGAACGGACAAAAACGTCACGATGCCGACGGCAATCAGCGCCGCGAGCACGGCGACCACGCTGAACGGGCGCGCGAGTGCCGCGCGCAGGCAGCGCTCGTAGAAGCGCGCGAGCTGCTTGAAAAATCGATCGATGGCGGCGGCGAAGCGGCTGCGGCGCTCGTGCTCCGGCAGCCGCGAGGCCAGCATCGGCGTCAGCGTCAGCGCGATCAGCGCCGAGAACGCGACCGCGGCCGCGAGCGTGAAGCCGAATTCGCGGAACAGGCGGCCCAGGTCGCCCGGCAGGAACGAGATCGGCACGAACACGGAGATCAGCGTCAACGTCGTCGCGATGACGGCGAAACCGATCTCGCGCGAGCCCGTGATCGCGGCGACGAGCGGCGGCTCGCCGAGCTCCGTGCGGCGATGGATGTTCTCGAGCACGACGATCGCGTCGTCGACGACGAGACCGATCGCGAGCACGAGACCGAGCAGCGTCAGCACGTTCACCGAGTAGCCGAGCGCGTACATGACGGTCAGCGACGCGACGATCGAGACGGGAATCGTCACGGCCGGAATCAGCGTGGCGCGGATGTTGCCGAGGAATAGATAGATGACCGCAAGGACCGACGCGAGCGCGAACGCGACGGCGATCAGCACCTCGCGCAGCGCGGCTTCGATCGGCACGGCGTTGTCGACGCTGACGTTGAGCGTCATGCCGGCGGGAAGGGTCTCCTGGATTCGCTCGACCTCCTGGCGCACGCCGCGCGCGATATCGAGCGTGTTGCCCTTCGACTGTGCCTGCACCTGCATCATGAGGCCGGGCCGGCCGTTGAGCCGGCTGTAGGAGCGCTCGTTCTCCGCCGCCAAGCGCACCTCGGCGACCTCGCCGAGCCGCACGAGGTGGCCTTCGGTGCCTCGCTCGATGACGAGGTTGCGGAAGTCCTGCTCCGTCTCGAGACCGACCATCGTGCGCAGCGAGAACTCGCGCGTGCGCGACTCGATGCGGCCGGCCGGCAGCTCGACGTTCTCCCGGCGCAGCGCGTCCTCGATATCCGTGACCGTGAGCTGGCGCGCCGCCAGGGCTTGCCGGTCGATCCAGATGCGCATCGAGTAGCGGCGGCCGCCGACGATTCCGACGCTCGCGACGCCGGGAACCGTCGACATGCGGTCGACGATGTTGCGCTCGGCGTAGTCCGTGAGATCGAGCATCGATATGGAATCCGACGAGAACGCGAGCGTCACGACGGAGTCCGCGTTGGCGTCGGCCTTCACGATCTGCGGCGGGTCGGCCTCGGTCGGCAAGCCGCGCATGACACGCGCGACGCGGTCGCGCACGTCGTTTGCCGCCGCATCGACGTCGCGGTTGACGTCGAACTCGATGCGGACCTGCGAGCGCTCATCCTCGCTGTCGGACTCGATCTTGAGGATGCCTTCGATGCCGGCGACGGAGTCCTCGATGATCTGCGTGATCTTGGTCTCGATGATCGCGGCCGATGCGCCGCGATACGCCGTCGTGACGGTGACCGTGGGCCGGTCGATGTCGGGATACTCACGAACCGACAAGCGTTGCAGCGATACCAGGCCGAAGATCACGAGCATCATGCTCAAGACGGTCGCGAAGACCGGTCGCCGAACGGACACTTCCGAGATGCGCATTCGTCAGCTCGCGCCGCCGATATCTTCCTGGACTGCGCTGCCGTCGCGGACGTGCTGCGTGCCATCCACGACGACGCGCTCGTGCTCGGTGACGCCGTCCACGATCTCGACGTAGCCGGGCTTCCGCTTGCCGGTGCGAACCTCGCGGCGCTGTACGACGTTGTCGCGGACGACGAATACGTAGGCTTTGCCGCGCTCCGGCACGAGGGCCTCCTCGGGCACGAGCAGCGTTGGCGTGACCTCGCCTTGCAGCGCCACGGTCATGAACATGCCTTGGCGCAGCAGGCCGTCGGCGTTGTCGAGCTCGGCGCGCACGATGACGGAGCGCGTGACGGGATCGACGCGCGAGTCCATGTTCGTGACGGCGCCCGTGAACTTACGACCCGGAAGGCCGGCGGCGCCAGCCGTCACGGGCAATCCACGGCGAAGCACGAAGAGATAAGTTTCAGGAACCGTGAAATCGAGCTTGATGATCGACGTGTCGTCCAACGTCGTGATCATGGTGCCGGAGCTCACGAAGCTGCCGACGCTGACGTGCTTGAAGCCGGTCCTGCCCCTGAACGACGCGCGGATGACGGTGTCGTCGAGCCGTGCTTGCGCCGCGGCGACGCGTGCCTCGTCTGCTTTCAGCGATGCCTCGACGAGCTCGAGATCGGCCATCGACAGCGCTTGGCGCGATTGCAGGTCGCGGCTGCGCTCGTACTGGCTCTTGCTGCGCGCGAGCAGCGCTTGCGCCTCGGCGAGCGCGGCTCGCGCCTGCACGTCGTCCATCTCGACGAGCACGGTGCCGCGTTCGACTTCCTCGCCTTCCTGGAAGCGGATCGCGGTGACCGTGTTCGACGCTTTCGACGTGACCTCGACCGACTCGTTGGCCTGGGTCGTGCCGACCGCTTCGATCTCGACGCCCATCGGCTCGATGCGCGCGGCTTGCGTGACCACGGGAATTGGACCGGCAGCAGCCGTGGCCGCTCGGGCGGCCGGCGCCGAGTCCGTGCATGCGGACGAGAGGAGTGCCAATGCGAAGGCCGCCGCCAGCCGTGCACCGGCCGTGTTGAAAAGCGAAACGATCGTGCGCGGCTGTCCGCGTTCCTTGCATGACATGAGGCAGGGTCTTCAGGGCTCTTGGGGAAAGGTCGATTTATAGCACACAGTGCCTACACAGACCGCTTGCCCCATAGGCTCATCCCAAGCCGAGCGGTCGGCGCAAGAAAACTTTGGACTGCGCGAAGATCTAGAACGCGTATTCGAGCGAGATCGACGTGAAACGATCCGTGTTCTCGATGCTGACGGGCACATCGGAATTGCTCTTTATCACGACGGAAAACACGAGCGCAATGTTGCCGACGATGTTCGCCTTCAGCGCCGACGTCGACTCCGTGTAGCGGTTGTCGTCGCCTTGCTCGAGCAGCAGCTTCTGGGTGAACTCAGACGTCTCGCCGATCTGCAGCACGTAGTCGAGCGCGCCGCGAACGATCGCCTCGTCGAGCTCCTGGCCCGTCGTCAATTCCGACTGCTTCGCGCCGCCGCCGCCTTCGAGTGCGAGCATTTGCCGGTCCGTGTCGATCAGCCTGCGGCCATAGCCGACGGCTTCGGAGACTTGGTTGTGGTAGCCAGAGAACTCGTCCTGGCGCCAATCGGCGGAGAAGAAGAGGTAGCTCGTTTCCGAGAACGCGCGCTGAGCCTTGTAACCTGCCGTGTAGGATTCGGCCGTCGTGATGTCATCCGTGCGCGCGTTGATCGCGAGCGCGGTCCAGTCGTGCTTCCACGGGCCGTCGAGATCCCAGGTGGCCTCCATCGATGCGTTGGCGTTGTTGCTTTCAGTGTTGCCATTCGTCGCCAAGTACCCGAGCGAGACGTTGCCGACGAACGGATCGGCCGCGGGCGCTTGCGCGAGCGCCACTGCGGACACCAAGCAAAGTACGGCGGCGTAAAGCAGTCGCATGAGCGGAATCAATCCTCCCTTTTTGAGCGGAGGCATCCTACCGCAGATCGCCAGGCCCGCCCTCAGCGGGCAGACGTTCGATCATCTGGTACAGCTCGTGCGGGTCTAGCGAGCGAGAGGTGTACGCGCCAGTCAGGCGCCGGTCGCGGCGCGCAGGAGCGCCGCGATCTCTTCGGACGGTGTATTGTCGCGACCGCTGATGCGGCCCATCGCTCCATCGAGCGGCGTTCTGCCCAAGGCGTCCTTGACGGCCGGATCGGCGCCTTTTTCGAGCAAGTATTTCACGACGTTCGTCCAGCCGAACTTCACGGCGCCGTAGAGCGCCGTCTGCCCCTCGCGCTCCGTCACGGCGTTGGGCTGCCGCCCGACGTTCGCCGTGCGGCTGTGGTTGTCCGTGATCTTGGCGTTGATGTCGGCGCCGGCCGCAAGCAGCATCTCCAGCAGCTCGATCGCCCGCGCTTGCGCCTGCTCCGAATCGGGCCGGCCACCGCGCCCGGAGACGTGCCCGGCAGCGGCCATCAGCGGTGTGATGCCGTGAACGTTCGGCAGATCGACGAGCGCGCCGTGCTCGAGCAATAGGCGGACCGCGTCGACGTCGGCGCCGATCGCAGCGCGAAGCAGCGGCGTCGTGCCGGTCGTCAGCAGCTCGTCGGCGAAGCGGCCGATATTGCCGCCGCGGCTCGGTCGATGCATGTTCATCTGCGGATTCGGGTTCACGCCGGCTTCGAGCAGTAGACGGATGACGTCGTTGGCCGAGGTCTCGGACGATGCCGTCGGGTGCGACTGTCGGCCGCGAAAGCTGCTCATGTCGACGGCAACGTAGAGCGCCGTGCGCCCGTACCAATCCCAGACGTGCGGGTTCGCGCCTTCGTCGAGCAGCAAGCGCGCCGTGTCGTAGCGCTGGTTGTCGATCGCGATCATCAGCGGCGTCATGCCCTCGGGAGTCGGCTTGTCGACGTCGGCGCCCGCAGCGACGAGCGATCGCACGCAGCGTGTGCAGCCAGAGCGCGCGGCGTAGACGAGGGTCGTCAACCCGCCGACGGGCCGGTACTGTGCGCGCGGCTCAGAGGTGATCTGCGAGTCCCATTCGTTCGCCGAGGCGCGCGCGTTGACGTCCGCGCCGTTGTCGACCAGGAGCTGCGTGAGCTCGGGGTGGTTGCCGTCGACGGCCCACATCAATGCCGTCTGGTCCCGCCAGGCTTCCTTTGCGTTGACGTCGGCGCCGCGCCCGACGAGCAGCTGCGCGATCTCGAGCGAGCCCACGCGCGCCGCGAGCATCAATGCCGTCTGGCCATCGCCGTTCGGCGAGTCGACGTCGGCGCCGGCGTCGAGCAATTGCTCGACCAGCTCCAAATCTCCGAGCTTCACGGCCTCGGCCAACGGCGACGAGCCGTACCGATTCGTGACGTCGGCTTTGGCGCCGCTTCTCAGCAGCTCCGCGACGAGCTCGCGGTCGACTTTGTAGACGGCCCAGTGCAGCGGCGTCGTGCCGTCGCCTTGCGCGGCGTTGACGTCGGTGCCCGGGGCCTGGATCGCTTCGAGAGCCGCTGCGCGTTCGCCGTTCTGGATCAGGTTCGCGAGCGGCGTCTGCGCGTGAGCGGTCGCGCAGGCGATGAGCAACGAGCAGGCGAGCGTCAGGTGTTTCATACGATATCGTGCGACAGAGTGTTGTTGTGGCCCCAAAAACCTTTGTGCGCGTCGTACACGAACTTCGCCGGGTCGTTCCACGTCCGCCCCGTGCCTTCCATGATGCCGGCCGCGAGCATGTCTTCGTTGGTCTCGCCCTTGCGAATACGATCGAAGAAGCGGTCGAAGAGCACTTCGCACGTGTCGTGCTCGGCTTGCACCTCGGCGCGGCCGACGACGTCGCCATAGCTCGGCACGAAACGCGTCTGCGCGTTCGTGAGACGGAGGAGCTGCTTCAGCGAATCGACGCGGCCGCCGAGCCAACCCCCGCCGTACCAGTCGAGCTCGATGTCGCGGTGCGGTGCGATCGCGTCGCCAACGGCGATCACGTTCAAGTCGCGGAAGTACACGTAAGCGTCGCCGTCGGTATGCGCCTCGAGCAAGTAGCCGTACTCGATACGCTTACCGCCGATCGTCGTCGAGCCCGTCGTGTAGAAGCTCTCCGTCGGCTGAGCCTGCACGGGCATGGCCGGCCGATACTCGTCACGCTCGGGCAAGTAATACGGTGTCGCGAGACGCAGCCGCGTCTTCTCGTGCGCAACGATATTCGCGCCCGCTCGCCCGAGGGCTTCGTTGCCGCCGATTTGTTCGAGATGCCAATGCGTGTTGAACAAGGTGTGAACGTTGCGGCCGCCCGTTGCGGCCTCGACGAACCCGAACAGCGGGTCGTTCGGCAGCGCCTGCCCGCTATCGACGAGCACCGCGCCTTCACCCGTGCTCAATGCGACTACGTTGCCGCCCAGACCGCCGATCAACGAGAGCTCGCCACTGATTGAGCTGACCTTCGCGGTCGCAGGCCGCAGCGCTGCCGCTAGCGCCGCGCCGAGCGCGCCGTGAAGGACGGTCCTGCGATTCATGCAGCGCATCAGACGCCTGCAATCTCGCCGGTGCTGTCCGAGAAACTCTTCATCTCGAGCCCCGCCTTGTTGAGCACGGTCAAGAGCAGGTTCGTCAACGCCGTGTGCTCCGGTAGCTCCACCTGCTGACCGCCTTTGAGCCGGCCGTTGGCGCCGCCGACCAAGATGTTCGGCAGCGGATAGTTGTTGTGCCGGTCGCTGTTGCTCATGTTCGAGCCGTACATGAACAGCGAGTGGTCGAGCAACGAGCCGTCGCCGTCGGGCGTCGCCGCGAGCTTCGCGACGAAGTCCGCGAAGCGCTCGACGTGGTACTTCTGGATGCGCACGAGCTTCTCGAGGCTGTCCTTCTTGTTCGCGTGGTGCGACAGCGGATGGAACGCATCGGACACGCCGACGTGGTTGTAGGTCCGGTTCGTGCCCTCGGCCACCATGATGTACGAAGCGACGCGCGTAAGGTTGGCCTGGTAGGCGAGCGCGATCAGGTCGAACATCAACTTGACCTGCTCGTCGAACGAGTCGAGCTCCCCGATCGGCGCCTCGGGCAGCGTGATCGCAGAGAGGTCGCGCTGCTCGGCCTTCTCGACGCGCCGCTCGATCTCGCGAACCGTGCTCAAGTACTCGTCGAGCAGCGCGCGGTCGCTCGCGCCGACCTGTTTCTGTAGCGCTGCGGTGCGGTCGGCGATCATGTCGAGCAGGCTGCGAGTCTGCGCGGTAATCGCTGCGCGCTCGGCGTCGGTGTCGCCTTCGCCGAACAGCTGCGTGAAGACCTTGCGCGGGTTGAACTCCATCGGCAGCGGTGAAGTGGCGTTTCGAAACGACAGCGTCGTCGAGTAATAGCAGCCCGCGCCCGAAGGGCAAGCCGCGACTTGCGCCGTTGTCTCCGACGCGACCTCGAGCGACGGTAGAGCCGTTTCCTGGCCGATGTGCTCGGCGATGAGCTGGTCGATCGTCGTCGACATGCTCGCGCTCTGCGAGCGGCTATCGGGGCGCGTGCCGGAAAGCCACGTGGCCGGCACAATCGCGTGCACCGAGTTCTCGTTGGCCTTGTTCTCGAGATGGGCGAACGACGCCACGAGGTGCTTGAACTTCTCGAGCGGCGACAGGATCTCGCTCAACTGGAAATTCGCGCCGCTGCCGCTCGGCGTCCAACGATCCATCTCCGCGCCGTACGACGTGTTCCACTGGATCGCGCCATGCGGGATATAGAAGAAGCCGACCTTCAATTTCGGCGCCGCGGCCGTCTGCGCGAGCGCCGTCGCTGCCGGGATCATCGCATCGAGCAGCGGCAGCGCGAGCGAGACACCGGCGCCTTTGAGCACCGTGCGGCGTGAAAGATGCTTCTTCGTCAAGAACATGGCTACTCACTCCCACTGGCGGCTAGTCCGCGCGCGCAGTCACCTCGTTCGCGGGTTCGGTATGCGGCAACGCCTGCATGCGGAACGAATCGCTGTTCACAATGCCGGCGACGATCGCCCCGAACCGGTAATCGTCGTCTTCGGCCGCGCGCACGACGGCGCGCACCTGCGGCATGTCGAAATACTCGAGCTCGCGCCCGAGCGCATACATCATCAACTTCGTTGTGAGGGCCTGCACGAACTGATCGGAGCGGCGAAGCAGCGCTGCCCTGAGCTCGATCGGGCCGCTGATCGGTTGGCCGCCCGGCAGCTCCGTCGTCGCGTCGATCGATTCCTCGGCTTGCGCGTCGAAGTCGCGCCATTGGCCCGTCGCGGAAAAATTCTCGAGCGCCAGGCCGTAGGGATCGATGACACCGTGACAGGCCTTGCAGTTCGGGTCCTCACGGTGCTGCTCGAGCCGGGCCCGAACCGTCTTCGGTTTCTCGCCGGGCGGTGTCGAGAGATCCGTCTCGACGTTCGGCGGCGGTGGCGTGGGTGGTGTGCCCATGAGCTTGTCGAGCACCCAGGCTCCGCGCAGCACGGGCGACGTGCGGTCGCCGTACGAGGTGCGCAACAGCACTGCACCTTTGCCGAGCAAGCCGCGGCGAGCCTCGTCCGCAACGGTCACGCGGCGGAACTGTGGGCCGTGCACCGAGCTCATGCCGTAGTGGCGAGCGAGCCGCTCGTTGACGAACGTGTGGTCGGCCGTCAGGAGCTCCTGCACGTTGCGGTTCTCGAGCAGCACGCTCGCAATGAAGAGCTCGATTTCCTGCGCGAAGTCGTCGCGCAGTGTGTCGCTGAACTCGGGAAACAACCGCTCGTCGGGCACGACGGCCTCGAGCTCGTCGACGTTGAGCCAACGCAGCGCGAACCGCGTGACGAGTGTCCCGGCGCGCGCGTCCGCGAGCATGCGTTCGACTTGCTCTTCGACGACGTCGGGGTCGCGCAGCTTGCCGTCGGCCGCGAGCTCGAGCAGCTCCTCGTCGGGTCCCTGATTCCAGAGGAAGAACGACAACCGCGTGGCGAGCTCGAAGTCGTCGAGTGCGAACGTCTCGCCGGTATCGGGCTCGGACGGCGCAATGGCGCGATAGAGGAAGTCCGGGCTCGCGAGCACGGCCGTCACGAGGTGCTCGACGCCGATATCGAATCCGCCGGCCGCGCGGCCGTTCTCGTAGAACGGCATCAAGCGCTCGAGATCGCTCGCATCCGCGGGACGGCGGAACGCGCGCGTCGCGAGCGTCTTCGCGATGCGCTCGGCACACGGAAGTTCCTCGGCTGCGGACGCAGGCGTGCAGACGAAGATCTTGTCGCGGCTCGCCGTGCGCGACAGGCCCGTCGCGCCGAACGGCCCTTCGACCTGGACGCCGCTGCCGATGAGGCGCGGCACGCGCATCTTGCCCGTGTAGCTGAAGCCGCCGTACGGCTGGAAACCGAAGATGTGATCCTCGGTCGCGGCGCGCGCGCGCTCGACGAACGTGATTGCGATCTCGTGAACTCCGGCGGTGACGTTGACGGGGATCTTCGTGAAGCGTTGCATGATCTCGGCGCGCGCCGGCGCGCCGCCGCGGTTGACGAAGTTGAGGTCTTCGCGGCCGCCGAGCTTGGCGCTGAACACCTCCTGGCGGTCGAGCAGCATCACGACCGTGTGCTCACTTTCGAGCGAGCGCGCGTACAGACCGACGTCGAGGTCTGTGATCGTGATTCGGTACTCGCCGTCGGCGAGAAAGTTATGCGTGAAGCGCATGCCGCCGCGAGTGCCGAGCGGCATGCCGTCGACGTAGTCGTCCTGGTCGTCCTCGGGAGGAGGCGGGGGAAACGAAACGCTCGCGACTTTCGGCGCGGTCTCGCCGACCGCGAGATGTGCGACGTAGCGCGCGACGCCGACGTACTGCTCGAGGAACGCCGGCGAGACGCTGAGCGCCGCGGCGATGTTGTCGAAGCCGTCGACCTCGATCTCGGCCGGCAGGAACTCCGCGGCATCGATGTCGACGCCGACGAGATCGCGTACGGCCGTCGCGTACTCCGTGCGGGTCAAGCGCTGGATCGGCACGTGGCCGGCGCGCGGTATGACCGCGCTGCGGTCGATCGTGCGCTCGAGCCACGCGATGAACGAATCGACACGCGGCTGCTCGGGCTGCGGCCCGCCCGGCGGCGGCATCAGCCGGCCGCGCAACTTGCGTATGGCGGCTTCGAACACCCGAGGCTCGAGCGGCACCGAATCGGGCCCCATGCCTTCGAGCACGAGGCCGCCGGCGGATTCGGCTGCGTTATGGCATTCGACGCAGTAACTCTGGACGAGCGTCCATTGCTCCTCGCCGCGGTCGCCGAGGATGCCGGCGCGATGCACGACGACGGCGGCGACGGCCAGCGCAGCAGCGCCGGCAGCGCCCAACAGCAGGGTGGAACGGGCCATAAGCAACTGTTTATAAAGGAGCGTGCGCACAGCGTCCAGCCGGCGCGGCGAATCTCCAGATTGAGGGTCGGCGCGGCCGCGTGCCGAAGGCCCGTGCGGGCGGGCTCACTCTGATGTGCTCCAGTTCATCGCGCGCCCGAGGTGGCGTTGTACGATGCATCGACGACGGACGCGGACACGGATGTCCGCGGTAGAGCAATGCAAGGAGCAATTGCCGAGGAGCGGGCTCATGCAACGACTGTCCCTGACGTTTCTCGCGGCCGCGCTGGCTCTCGCGGCAGCGGCCGCCCGTGCGCAGGGCGGCGACCTCGCCGGCGTGACGATGCGCGTCCTCGACGACGTCAGCGACGTGGACGCGGTCGTCCTCGAGCTCGATTCGAGCCGCGCTGAGGACGAAGAAGGCGCCGGGCGCAGCAGCGGCGCGAGTAGCGACGAGCCGGCTGCCGATGGCGACGCTGCGGAGATTTCCGCTGCGGATGCCGAAGAGGATCGCCTCGACGATCGCAGCGAAGCCGAGCTTCATGACTCCGATGCCGACGAGCGCAGCGAAAGCCGCCTCGAGGATCGCGACGTCGAGCGCCCCGCGGCCGCGGCGCCGGCTCCCTAGTCGCGGCGCGGCTCCGCGCGGCGCGGACGGGCCGTTTACGCGCAGCCCTTGAGACGCTCGAGATGAGCGTGCCCGCGGCGCACGTCGCCGAGCGCGTCGTCGGAAACGTCGACCTCGATGAAGCCGTGCGCCACGCCCGTCTCGCGCATCGCCGCGAGCACCGCCGCGAAGTCGATCGTGCCCGCACCGGGGGCGACGAGCTTTCGCTGCGGGACTTCGTTCTGGATCTTGGGATCGTAATCCTTCAAATGACAGGCGATGACGCGGCCTGCGTGCTTGCGCAAATAGGCCACGGGATCGACACCCGCCGTCGCGAGCCAACCGACGTCTAGCTCGATCTTCACGAGCTCGGTATCGGTGTTGCTCATCAGGTAGTCGTAGGGCACAACGCCGTCGACGCGCGTGAATTCGATGTGATGATTGTGATAACCGAACGTCAGCCCGCGCTCGCGATATTCGTGGCCCGTACGGTTCAATTTTTCGGCGAGGCCGTCGAGCTGCGCGCGGCTTTGCGCCGGCACCATGGCAAAGCGGCCGTCGACGGTGCCGCTGAACTCGCTCGGCAGCGCGACGATGAGCGCCTCCAGCCCAAGCGTGCGTGCAATCTCCGCGATCGCAGCGGTGTTCGTGAGGTCGCCGCCGACGTGCGAGATCGGCACTCGGATACCGGTCTCGTCGAGGGTACGTTTGAGGTCGCGCGCCGGTAGCCCGAACAGCGTCGCGTTCTCTGGGCCGTTCAGTCCGAAGAGCTCGGCTTCGACGAGCCCGAGCTCGCGCAGCGAGCGCAGTGCGGCGCGCGGATCGCGTTCGAGCCCCTCGCGAACCGTGTATAGCTGAACCCCCGCCGCGGGCCCCGCGCAGCCGCCGGCGCGCTCGGCGGGCTGCGACAGCAAATCGAACGCGGCCGTGGCAGCCAGCGAGCCGGTGGCCAGGGCTGTTCCTTTGGCAAGAAAATCACGTCGATTCATAAAGATACAGCCCCGACTTAAAGTTTGACCTTGCCTTCGACGAGCGTTACCGAGTCGCCGCCGATCCAGACGTCGTCGCCGCGCTTCTCGACGTAGACGCGGCCGTCTCGGCCGAGCGCGGTGCCCTGGATCGCGACGTAGCGCTCGGGTGCCAACTTCGCGCCGATCAACCACTGCGCGAGTCCTGCCTGCAAGCTGCCGGTGACCGGGTCCTCATTCGGGCCCGAGCCGCCGATGAAGGCACGCATCTCGAACAGCGCTTCGTGACCCGGCGGCATCGGCGCGACGACACCGATGTCCTTCGGTGTGAGGCGCGCGAAGTCGGGCTTCAGCGCGAGCAGCTCGTCGCGCGAGCCGAGCATGACCGCGACCCAGCCGGGACCGTTGTCGACCCACTGAGCCGCGCGGACCGCCTTACGCTCTACGCCCAAGCTGCGCGTGACCGCGGCGAGCGTCGGCGCGTCGACGTCGCCGCCGCGCAGAAGCGGCGGCGCAGCAAAAGCGAGGCGCTTGCCGTCGCGGCGCACACGTACGAGGCCGACGCCGCATTGCTGGACGATCTCGTCGCGCGAGCGCGGCTTGCCGCCCGCCGCGAGCCATGCATGACACGAGCCGAGCGTCGGATGGCCCGCGAACGGCAGCTCCGCGCTCGGGAAGAAGATGCGCACGCGGTAATCGGCTTTGGGATCCGTCGGCGGCAGCAGGAACGTCGTTTCGCTCAAGTTCGTCCAATGCGCGAACTGCTGCATCGTCGCGTCGGACAATTCGACGGCGTCGTGCACTACGGCGAGCGCGTTGCCTTTCAGCGGCGTTGCCGTGAAAACGTCGATGGTCGTGTAGCGGTACTTATCCATGGTCGCGCGCCGGCGTGCGCGCTGCCGTCGAGGCAGCGTTGTACGCGACGGTCTCGTTGCGGAACAGGAAAGCGAAGACGATGGCTACCGCGGCCGCGAACGCCGCCGGATACAGCCAGATCGACCGCCAGTCGTGCCCGCCGCCGCTCAAAGCGAAGGCATCGGTGAGCTGGCCGGCAATCCAGAAGCCGATCAGCATTCCGAGCCCGTAGGTCGCGAGCGTGATCAGCCCTTGCGCGGCGCTCTTGTAGCGGGGTCCCGCTTTCGAGTCCGTGAAGATTTGACCGGACACGAAAAAGAAGTCGTAGCAGACGCCGTGCAGCGCGATGCCTAAGATCAGCATGAAGACGAGCTCGCCGGCATTGCCGTAGGCGAACAGCACGTAGCGCGCGGCCCACGCGAGCATGCCCATCAGCAGCGTCGCCTTCATGCCGAACCGCTTCAAGAAGAATGGCACGAGCAGCATGAACGCGACTTCGGACATCTGGCCGAGCGTCTGGATACCGGCAGCGTTCGCGACCTGTATCTCCGTCAGAAACTGATTGGCGTGCTGATAGTAGAAGGCAAGCGGAATGCATATGAGGATCGAGGCCAGGAAAAAAATCAGGAAATTGCGATCGCGCAGCAGCGCGAGCGCATCGATGCCGAGGGCCTCGCGCAGCCCGGCGCCCTCCCTTTTCAGCGGCGGCGTTCGCGGCAGAGTGAAGCTGAAGATGCCCAGCACGAGGGACGCGGCCGCGGCCATGAAAAACGTGTTCCGCAACAGGCCCGCCGCGATGCCGGCTTGCGAGTCCCAGGCGAAGGCGTAACTGATGGCGAGCCCCGCGACGATCCAGCCGACGGTGCCCCATACGCGGATGCTGCCGAAGTGGCGCGCCGGATCGTCCATCTGCCGAAACGAGATCGCGTTGACGAGGGCGAGCGTCGGCATATACAGGATCATGTAAACGAGCAAATACGGATAAAAACCATCGAATTGCGCCGCGCTCGCGAGAAAGTACATGAGAGCGGCACCGATCAAGTGAATGACGCCGAGCAGCCGCTCGGCATTCACGTACTTGTCGGCGATCAACCCGATGACGAACGGCGCGACGATGGCGCCCCACGACTGCGTCGAGTACGCCAGCGCGCTCTCGGCGCCGCTGACGCCGAGCGAGCCCGTCAAGTAGCTCCCCATCGTGACGAACCAGGCGCCCCAGATGAAGAACTCGAGGAACATCATGATGCTGAGACGCAGCCTGATCGCGGTGTTCAAGCGTCCATCCCCTTCAGTTATTCGTCGAGGCCAAGAATGCGGGCGTGCGTTTTACGGTCCGCCGAGCTCGCAGCGAAGTCGTCGAACGCCTTCGACGTCGTGCGGATCATGTGCGAGCGGATGAACGGCGCACCTTCGCGAGCGCCATCCTCGGGATGCTTCAAGCAGCACTCCCACTCGAGCACGGCCCAGCCACCGTAACCATGCTGCGCAAATTTGCTGAAGATCCGCGTGAAATCGACTTGGCCGTCGCCCGGCGAACGAAAACGCCCGGGTCGATCGATCCAGCTCTGATAGCCGCCGTATACGCCCGAGCGGCCGCTCGGCCGAAACTCCGCGTCCTTGACGTGAAACGCCTTGATGCGCTCGTGGTAGAGATCGATGAACGCTGCGTAGTCGAGCTGCTGCAGCACGAAGTGGCTTGGATCGAACAGGATGTTCGCACGCTTGTGGCCGCCGACGGACTCCAGAAAGCGCTCGAACGTCGCGCCGTCGTGCAGATCTTCCCCGGGGTGGATCTCGAAGCAGACGTCGACGCCGGCTTCCTCGAATGAGTCGAGGATCGGGCGCCAGCGGCGTGCGAGCTCGGCAAAGCCGGCTTCGACAAGCCCCTCCGGCCGCTGCGGCCATGGATACACCGTGTGCCAGAGCAGAGCGCCCGAGAACGTCGCGTGGGCTCTGAGCTTCAAGCGTTGGCTCGCCTTGGCCGCGTAACGCAGCTGCTGCGTGGCCCATTCTTGCCATGCCGCGGGGCGTTCACGCAGCGCCGGCGGCGCAAAGGCCGCGAACTGCGGCGCGTATGCCGGGTGAACCGCGACGAGCTGGCCCTGCAGATGCGTCGAGAGCTCCGAGATCACGATATCGGCGTCGGCGAGCTTGCCGGCGATGTCGTCGCAGTATGTCTGGCTCTTGGCAGCCTGCTCGAGGTCGAACAGCTTGGGATCGGTCGGAACCTGCACGCCGACGTAGCCCAAGCCGGCGGCCCATTGGGCCATCGTCTCGAGCTTGTCGAACGGCGCCTTTGTGCCCGCAAACTGCGCCAAAAAAATCGCGGGGCCTTGCATTCACGGACCTCGAGCGCGTGAGTCGTTACGTCACGTAGCACGAGGAGTATAGCCGGCAGCGTGCGATATGGTCAGGAAGAGCCAGCGATGTGATGAGGGCCTTTCGGCAGCGTGCGCGACACGACGTCGCGCACGCAGCCTACAGGGATGGCCGCAATTTGCTCCTGCAGTTGCGGCACGCCGCCATCCATGGCGGCGTATTCACGGCGGTGCCGAAAGGCCCTCATCGCAGCGCTGGCTCGCTGCGATGCGCGACACCGTCCTGCTATCAGCGTGCGGCTTGCCAGACTCCGGGCTGCGACTGACATGCGAGGCCCGTCTGCGACGAACGCTCGCGGCCCGCCACCGTCACGAGCGTGTACTCGCGGCACGGCTTGCCGTTGCGCGTGCTTCCGGCGCCGGGCGACATCTCGTACCGCAAACCGGCCGTTTCGTTCGCCCAGGTGATGCGCTGGCCCGGCTGCGCGATCTCGAGCGCATGGCCGAAGCAGCCGCGGTCGGCTTCGTCGAGCTCGCGGCCGATGCGGTTGCCGATCACAGCGCCCGCGATGACGCCGACGATCGTCGCGACGGTTCGATGCTCGTCCGCAACGCGATTCGCGATCACGCCGCCTGCGATGGCGCCGACGACGGTCGCGATCTCTTGGCGATTGCAGCTACCCGACGAGATGTCGAAGTCGCGCTCCCACGAAACACCTGCGTAGCCGACATAGTAGGGATCGTGCTTCTTGCGCCAGCCGTGCGCGGGTGCGTGTGCCGGCGGATCTGCGAGCGCAGGACCCGCCCAGACGACGAGCGAAGAGGCCATCACAAGAGCGGCTTTTATAGGTGCGTGCATGAGTCGTTTCTCCCGGAATTCGACATGCGATTGTCGACGAGATCGGCGCGGCGCAGTGAGAACGATGTCACATCCGATTCGTGTAGCGAGACACTGGTAAGTGTTGTCGTCCGGCGACAGGAAGACACGAGTTTCACGTGCGCCGCCTAAACCCTGTCGGCAAATCACGACGGCCGCTTTTTGTTAGCTTGTTTTGCGGCGCAGTTCACAGGCGCGCCTGACCTGGCTCGCAGACACTTCGCGTCGATCATCAAGACTCAGGGAAGGGTGTTGGCGATGAAGACTCTACCGAGCGCCGCACTGTTCGGAGCGGCATGGTTGGCTTTGGCGGCCGGCGCCGTCGCGCAAGAGCTCGCGAGCGCCGAAATGCGCAGCCTCGACGAGCAGGTGCAGGAAATCAAAACCGACGTGCTCGGCATCGCGTCGGAGCTGAACCGACTCGAGGAGAAGCTGCTGTATCCGTCGAATACGCAGCTCGCGGTGTTCGTCTCGATCGCGGAAGGCGAGACGTTTCGCCTCGACTCGATGCAGATCAACATCGACGGCGACCTCGCGACGCATTTCCTATATAGCTTCAAAGAGCTCGAGGCGCTGCAAAACGGCGGCGTGCAACGCGTCTATACGGGCAACGTGCCGACCGGCGGCCATGAAATTGCCGTTTCGATCAACGGCAAGACGCCCGGTGGCGACGATTTCGTGAGCTCGGAGACGTTCTCTTTCGACAAGGGCGTCGAGCCGAAGCTGCTCGGTATCGCATTGAACGGTCCCGAGGCGATAGAGCTTGGCGAGTGGTGAGCGGCGAAAGCCGCGCTCATCGAAGGCGTTGTTCATGCGCGTTCAATCGCTCGTTATCTCGCTCTTACTCGGCCTGCCGACGGCCTCGTACGGCGCGCCGCCCGCAGACGACGCGGGCATGGATGCCCGCGGTAGAGCAGCGCAAGGAGCAGTTGCCGAGCCGTCCGTCGCGCGCGACTGGTACTTCAGCGAGGCGATCTACTACGCGCAGCAGGGGCACTATTTCGAGGCGCTCGAGCGGCTCGACGCGGAGCTCGCGCAGCACCGCGGCGTCGACGAGCCCACGCTAGACTCCCTGTACCGCAACCTCCGTGAGGCTGAGTTCGACGTCGGCGATTTCGAGCTGAGCTATCGCATGCACCACCGCGCCGGCCGCGCGATCACGGCCGTGCTCGAGGGCGCAGTCGACGAAGCCGTTCGTAACGATGCGGCGTATCGGCTCGCGCGCATCCACTTCCAGAAAGGCCAGCTCGATGACGCCTTGCACGCCCTCGACCGCATCGTCGGCCGCGTGCCCGACGAAATCGCCGACGAGGTCGACTTCCTGCGCGCGAACACGTACTTGGGCTTGGGCCGGCACGTCGAAGCGGCCGAAGTGCTGAAGGGGCTGCAGGGTGCCGAAGGGCTCCAGGGTTTCGCCGCCTACAACTTCGGCATCGCCCTGCTCGAGGACGAGCGGCGCCAGGACGCGCTCGCGCAGCTCGATCGGGCTGGGCAAGTCGCGAGCCGCGATGAAGCCGTGCTGGCCATTCGAGACAAGGCGAACTTCGTGCTCGGCACGCTGCTCGTCGAAGACGAGCAGTTCGAGCGTGCCAAGCAATCGTTCGATCGCGTGCGGCTCGAAGGACCATTCTCGAATTCCGCGCTGCTCGCGTCGGGTTGGGCTGCGACGGCCGGCGAGGACTATGAGCGCGCCGTCGTGCCGTGGACGCTATTGGCCGAGCGCGATGCCACCGACGCCGCGGTGCAGGAAGCGCAGCTCGCGCTGCCGTTCGCCTACGGCAAGCTCGACGTGCATGGCCGCGCCGCGCTGCTCTATGCGAGCGCGCTTGCTTCTTTCGATCAGGAGATCGAGCGCCTCGACGCCTCGCTGACGAGCATTCGTGACGGCAAATTTCTGAAAGTGCTCGTGCGCGAGGAAGTCCGCCAGGACAAGGACTGGGTGATCCGGCTGCGATCGCTGCCCGAGTCTCCGGAGACGTACTACCTAATGGAGCTCCTCGCGTCGCACGATTTCCAGACGGCGCTGCAAAACTACCTCGACCTCGAGGACTTGCGCCGCAAGCTCGCGTCTTGGGACGTCAGCTTCGATGCGTTCGACGACATGATCGGCTTGCGGCGCCAGTACTACGAGCCGCAGCTGCCCGGCGTCGATGCCGAGTTTCGCGATCTCGATTCGCGGATGCGCTTGCGCCTCGAGCAGCACGAGCTGCTCGAGAAACGTCTGCAGGGCATGCTCACCGCGCCGCGACCCGATTTTCTTGCAACGGCGGACGAGCGCCTCGCGGCCGCGCGCCTGGCGGAGCTCGCAGCGAGCATCGAGAACGACTCGAGCGCGGCGGCTGACGAGCAGCGAACGCGAATCGCGCGGTTGCAAGGCGTGATCACCTATGCGCTCCGGACCGAGTATCACGAACGGCTCGGCGTGTTCGCGCGCCATCTCGAGGATCTCGGCGACGCGATCGAGGTGCTACGCGAGGAGCACGTCGAGTTCGTGCGGGCTCGGCAGGCAGCCGTGCACAGCTACGAAGGTTACGAGACGCCGCTCGGCCGCTTGCGCACGCGCGTCGGCGAGGCGCTCGGTGAGGTGAACCTGCTGATGGCGCGGCAGGGGCGTGCGCTCGAGCTCGTTGCGATCGACGAGCTCGTCGCTCGGCGAGAGCGGCTCGAGACGTATGAGGACCAGGCGCGCTACGCCCTGGCCGACAGTTACGATCGGGCGACGGAAGAGCGCGTCGTTGCCGAGACCCCGGTGGCGGCCGAAACCGCGGCGCTGCCGTCCGCGGAGACGCCGCGCGGAGAGCGGCCGTGAGCCGCCGCCACCTCGCCGTTTTTATCGTGCCGCTCGTCGCGGTGGGTTGCGCGAGCGCGCCCGACAGCGGCACGCTCGCGGCACTGCGAAACGTCGAGCCCGACGTCGCAGAGGTCGAGGTCGCGGACTCGCTGGACCTCGCGCTGCAGAGCTACCGGCGGTATCTCGACGAGACGCCGACGAGCGCCATGACCCCAGAAGCGATGCGGCGGCTGGCCGACTTGCAGCTCGAACGCGAGTTCGGCATCGCGGGTGGGCCGCCGCCTAACCGCTGGGTCGAGATGGAGGCGCCCGATGCCGGCGCGGCGCCTAGCGAGATCGGCGCGGGCGGGGCCGCGGCGCCGACGATCGCGGACGCGATCGTTGCCGCGGAGTCCGACGCCGAGTTCGAAAGTCGAACGACGGGCGAGACGCTGCTCCAACCGGCCGCGGCGTTCGACCTGCCTCCGGGGACCGAGAGCGTTGCGCAGTCGGGACCGCAGGAAGCCATTGCGATCTATGAGCGGCTGCTCGCCGAGTACCCGAACTACGAGCGCCGCGACCAGGTGCTCTACCAAATGGCTCGCGCGTACGACGAGCTCGGCCGCACGGAAGAGGCGATGGGCGTCATGCAGCGGCTCGTCGGCGAGTTCGGTTACTCGCGTTACAGCGACGAGGTGCAGTTTCGCCGCGGCGAGTTCTACTTCACGCGGCGCAGGTTTCGCGAAGCCGAAGCCGCTTACGAGCAGATCGTCGCCTCCAACACTCGCTCCGACTTCTACGAGCTTGGCCTCTACAAGCTCGGCTGGTCGCTCTACAAACAGGACTTCTACGATGAGGCGCTGCACCGCTACATGGCGCTTCTCGATTACAAGCTTTCGGTCGGCTACGACTTCGACCAGCAGCACGCCGAAGAGGACGAGCGCCGTGTCGCGGATACGTTCCGCGTAATCAGTCTCAGCTTCTCGAATCTCGGCGGTCCTGAAGTGCTCGGCGAGTATTACTCGGCGTACGGCAATCGCAGTTACGAGGACCGCATCTATCAGAACCTCGGCGAGTTCTACTTCGACAAGCTGCGCTACGCCGACGCGGCGGCCGTCTACAACTCGTTCGTCGAGCGCTACCCCTATCATCGCGTATCGCCTGAGTTCGGCATGCGCGTTGTCGGTATCTACGAGGCCGGCGATTTTCCGAAGCTCGTCGTCGAGGCGAAGAAGTCGTTCGCGACGAAGTATGGCCTGCAGAGCGAGTACTGGCAGCACTTTGATTCGGCCGAGCGGCCCGAGGTGCTCGCCTACCTGAAGACGAACCTCGACGACCTCGCGAGCCACTATCACGCGCTCTACCAGGCCGAAGGTCTCGAGGACGAAAAGCCGGCAAACTACGCGGAGGCGCTGGTTTGGTATCGCGCGTTCCTCACGTCGTTCCCGCAGGACGAGCAGTCGCCGGGCATCAACTACCAGCTAGCCGATTTGTTGCTGGAGAACGGCGATTTCGGCGATGCGGCGCGCGAGTACGAGCGCACGGCCTACGACTACGCGGCGCATGAGCGCGCGTCGGCGGCGGGCTACGCCGCAATCTTCGCGCACCGCGAGCAACTGAAGGGCGCCGCCGAGGAGCGCGAGGGCGAGCTCAAGCGCGCGACGGTCGTCAGCTCGCTGAAGTTCGCGGACACCTTCCCCGAGCACGAGCACGCCGCTGTCGTGCTCACCGCCGCGGCGGAAGACCTCTATGCGCTCGCGGATTACGCGCCGGCCGCAACGGCGGGCCGAACGCTGATCGCGCGTTACCCGACGGCCGAGGTCGCGCTGCGACGCACGGCATGGACTATCGTCGCGCACTCATCGGTCGAGCTCGGGGACTATCAGGCGGCCGAGCCTGCGTACGCGGAGGTCTTGACGCTCACGCCGGCTGAGGACGATGGGCGGCAAGCGCTCGTCGACAATCTCGCGGCGTCGATCTACAAGCAGGCCGAGCAGGCCAATGCGGCGCAGGACTATCGCGCCGCCGCCGGCCACTTCATGCGCATCGCGGAGCGCGCGCCGACGTCGTCGATTCGCCCTGCCGCGGAGTACGACGCGGCGGCCGCGCTCATGAAGGTCGAGGATTGGACGGCGGCTGCCGAGGTACTCGACGGCTTTCGCGCCGCGTTCCCCGAGCACGAGCTGAATCGCGAAGCGACCAAACAGCTCGCGTTCGTGTATCGCGCGGACGGCGCGACTTCGCTCGCTGCCGCCGAGTACGAGCGCGTCGCCGTCGAGGCTGCGGACCCGGAGCTCAAGCGCGAGGCGTTGCTTTCGGCCGGCGAGCTCTACGAGCAGGCAAGCAGCGTCGAAAGCGCCCTCGCCGTGTACGAAAGCTACCTCGCGGAGTTCTCGCAGCCTGTCGACATCGCTGTCGAGACGCGCTCGAAGGTCGCCGAGATGTACCGCGCACGTGGCGAAATGCCGCGCTATCACGAGCACCTGGCCGCTCTCGTCGCGGCCGATGCCGAGGCGGGCGCGCAGCGCACCGATCGCACACGTTATCTCGCGGCGCAGGCCGGCCTCGTTCTCGCGGAGCCGAATTACGCCGCGTTCAACGCCGTGCGGCTCGTCGAGCCGCTCGAGCAGAACCTCGCGCGCAAGCGCGAGCTCATGGACACGTCGCTGCAGGAATTCGAGCACTTGATCTCGTACGAGGTCGGCGACGTCACGACGGCCGCGACCTTCTACATGGCCGAGATCTACGCGAGCTTCAGCCGTGCGCTGCTCGATTCGGAGCGGCCTACGGACCTTCCCGCCGCGGAGCTCGCGGCGTACGAGGACGCCATCGAGGAGGAAGCGTTTCCGTTCGAGGAGCGCGCGATCGAGGTTCATGAGGCGAACGTCGCCGTCATGATCGCGGCCAATGTCTACAACCGTTGGGTTCAGCAAAGCTTCGCGCGCCTCGCCGAGCTCGTGCCCGGCCGGTACGCGAAGGAAGAGCAAAGCTTGGGATTCCTCGGTGCAATCGAGACCTTCACGTACCGGCACCCGAGCTACGTGGAGCCCGTCGTCGCCGAGTCCGCCGGTGCGCAGCCCGAGGAGCGGCGCTCACGCGGGCAGGCCGCGAAGGGTCCGACGGTCCGGCTCGACGTGCTCGCCGGCGCAGGCTTCACGATCACGGATAGCGCGCGCGTGAGCCCCGAGCTGCGCGAGCGCTACCTGGCCGCCATCGGCTACCTCGAGCAGGGGCTGCAGGAGCGTGGCGTCGCCGAGCTACGTGCGGTGACGGACCAGGCGCCCGGGCTTGCGAATCCGCTCGTGGATCTCGGTGTCGCCTACGGCCGTATCGGCGACTTGGCGCAGGCTGCGGCGAGCCTCGAGAAGGCCGTCGAGGCCAGCGGCGATCATCCGATCGCGCTCAGCGAGCTCGCGTTGATCTATCGCAAGCAGGGCCAATTCGCCGCTGCGCGCTCGAGCTACGAGCGAGCGCTCGCGCTGTATCCGGACTTCCACATAGCGAACAAGAATCTCGCGATCCTCTGCGACTTGTATCAGCGCGATTACGGCTGTGCGTTGCGCCACTACCAGGCGTACCACGCGCTCGTCCCCGACGACGCGCAGGCCGCGATTTGGATCGCCGACATGCAAGGACGCGCGGGTCCTGACGGAGGAGAACCATGAGACAGAAGCTCGTGCTGGCCGCGTTGCTGCTCGCCGGAGCCGGTGCGGCCGCGCAGGAAGCGGCGCCGGCACCGAACGCGTCGCCTGCGGAGCCGGGGCCAAAGGCGCTCGCGGGCATCTCGATTCTCGGCAACCAGGAAGCGCCCAAGTCGCTCGTCATCGTGCCGTGGAAGAGCTCCGAGATCGGCAACGGCATCGGGGTATCGCGCGCGCTCGACACGAGAATTCGCGCCGTCGACAAAGACGTGTTCATGCGCGAGCTCAAGTACTACGGCATTCGCTCCGGAAACGCGAAATAACGCAGGGGTTAAAGCGTCGTCGCCAGAGGGAGACGAGTGTTGTAGACGCGCATTCACCGAACGAGCACTTGATCACGTTCCGCTGCCGCTACGCGGCTTACGCTAGTCGCTGGTTTCGCACGTCGCACTTTGGACACGAGAGGATTCGGATATGGACGTCATCTACGGGATCGTCGAGTTTTTCGTTCAGGGCGGCATTTTCATGTACCCGATCTTGCTCGTGTTCGCCGTTGGCGTCGCGATCGCGATCGAGCGATATGTGACGCTGACTCTACTCACGAAGCGCAATCAAGGAACGTGGGCGCAGGTTCAGCCGTTGCTCGCCAAACGCGAGTTCGACAAGGCGCGCGAGTTGACGGCCGCGGGCAGCTCCACGGTCGCGCAACTCTTGAACATGGGACTCGAGCGGCAGGGTGCAGTTCGGCGCCGGGAAGACGTCGAGATCGCAATGGAGGAGTGCATGATGGAGATCATGCCCGAGCTCGAGAAGCGTACGGGCTACGTCGGTCTCTCGGCCAACGTCGCCACGCTGCTCGGCCTGCTCGGCACCGTCATGGGTCTGATCCAGGCGTTCACGGCCGTTGCCAATGCGAACCCGGCCGAGAAAGCCGACCTGCTTGGTGCCGCCATCGCGGTGGCCATGAATACGACGGCGTTCGGCCTGCTCGTCGCGATCCCGTTGCTCGTCGTGCACGCCGTGTTGACGACGAAGGTGGCGCAAATCGTCGCCGGCCTCGAGATGGCGTCGGTCAAGACGTTGAACGCGATCCAGTCGACGGCGAAGCGCCAGTTCCAGGTCGCGGCCTAACGGTGGGGGTAGCGATCGCCGGAAATCGTCATGCGTAAGCATCACTACAAGCTCCAGGTCAAAGAAGAGCAGGAGCTCAACATCACCGCGTTCTTGAACCTCATGGTGGTGCTGGTGCCGTTCCTGCTGATCACGGCCGTGTTCTCGCGGATGGCCGTCGTCGAGCTCAATCTGCCGAGCTCGACGAGCGGGCCTGCGTCGGAAATCGGCTTCCGGCCCGAGGTCATTGTTCGTGAGCTCGGCCTGGAGATCACGAACGGCAGGCAGATCATCGCGGCGATCCCGAAGGTCGACGGCGAATACGATCTCGCCACCCTCGCAACTTACATGCAGTCGCTGAAACAGGACTACTCCGAAGTCGATGCCGCGTCCGTGCTCGTCGAGCCGCAGATCCCGTACGACTACCTGATCCGCGTCATGGACGTCGTACGCAGCGTCGACGTCCCGGACGAGACGGCCGAGAACGGCTTCCTGCGCGTGGCATTGTTTCCGTCGATCGCCGTCGGAGAGGCGCCATGAAGAACTCCCGGCGCATGACACGTTTGGCGCGCATTCGGCCAAAACTCCCGGCCATGAATCTCACGTCGCTGATGGACGTGTTCACGATTCTCGTGTTCTTTCTCATCATGAACTCGGGCCCCACCGAGGTGCTCGACACGCCGAACGACCTCTTGCTTCCAGAGTCCGTCGTCGAGACGAAGCCGAGCGAGACGGTCGTGATCAACATTGGTAAAGAGGAAGTCCTCGTACAAGGCGAGCCTGTCGCGCGGGTTGCGGACCTCATGGCGACGGACGGTGGAGACATAGTGCCCATCATGGCGCGGCTCGCCGAGCTGCAGAGCCGCGTGATCGGCGCGCGTACGCAGGTCGTCGCCGAGAGCACGGCGATTACGATCCTGGCCGACAAGTCGATCCCGTTCAGCATCGTCAAGCAAATCATGTCGACGTGCACGGCTCAGGGCTACACGCGCATTTCGCTCGCCGTCATTCAGAAAGAGTCGGCCGTTGCGTCAGCCGCCACGGCAGGCATTGGGATCTAGCGCAGGACGCTCATGAACGAAGCCTTAGCGCAACAACAAGATCCGCCGCTCCAGGCACAGGTCGACGGGGCTCTCGAGAAGCTCGGCGGCCTCGAGCGCAATCTCCAGGCGATAACGGGCGAGCTGGAGGCGCTCGCCTTGCAGCGCGAGCAGCACATGCTGCTCGAGCAGACCTGCGGCTCGCTCGAAAAGCTCGCCGAGCTCGGCGCACCAAACTTGTTCTGGGGCGAGGGTCACGAGCCGAGCCGCGTCGCGCTGCATCTCGATCGCGTACGGCAGCGCGTCGCTGGCTTCCACGAACGCATCGCCGAGATCGAGAGCCGCCGGCAGGCCGTCTTCGAAGAGATCTCTGCGGGCCGCGAAGTGCTCGAGATCCTCGAGGGCGACCTCGACGAGCAGCGGCAGCAGGAAGAGGAGATTCGCAACGAGTGGGTCGTCGAGCGCGAGCCCACGCCCGAGCCCGCTCGCGTCGTGTCGATGCCCTGGGTCGGTGGCCGCGAGGACGACCGACGCCTGCGCAAGTTTCTCACTCAGGCTCTCGCCGCAGCGCTCTTGTTCGGCGCCGTCTTCCCGTTGATCGACATTCCGTTGCCGGAGGCATCCGAGGTGATCGAGGTGCCGGAGCGGTTGGTGGAGCTCATTCGCGAGCGCCGTCCATTGCCGCCGCCCCAGCAGGCTCCCGAGCAGACTCCCGAGCAACGCGCGCCCGAGCAGCAGGAGGCCAAGCCGCCGCCCGAGCAAGAGCCGCAGCAGGTCGCTGCGGAGCAGCAGGCGACCGAGCCTGTGAACGAGCCGGCCGGAGAGGGAATCCCGAACGAGCCGCCGGGTCAACGCGCACGCCAAAGCGGCATTCTCGCGTTCCGCGAAAGCTTTGCGGCCGCCGCCAATCGACCGGCGACGCGGCTGTCGGAGGCGCGCATCACGAGCGGCGGCGATGCAGCCGCCGGCCGGCAGGAGCGCGCGATGGTCACCTCTCTCGCGCCGGGATCGAGCGGCGGCATCAACATCGGGTCGCTGAGCCGTGGCCTCGGCGGCCCTGGCGGCGATGGTAGCGGTGCCGGCAGCGGCATGGCAGGCGTCACGACGACGCGCGTCGGTGATTCGATTGGCGGCAGCGGCGGCGGTGGCGGGCGCCCGCTCGCCGGCGGGAGCGGCGTCGCGGGCCGAAGCGACGAAGAGATTCAGATCGTGTTCGATCGCTATAAGTCTGCGCTCTATCGGCTATACAACCGCGAGCTTCGCAACGATCCGACGCTGCGCGGGCAGATGGTGCTGCGACTCACGATCGAGCCGAACGGCACGGTTTCGATGCTCGAGCTGCAGTCGACGGACATGAACGCACCGAACCTCGTCGCGCAGGTCATCGAGCGCGTGCGCACTTTCGACTTCGGCGCAAAGGAAGTTGCGCCGATCACGATCGTCTATCCGATCGACTTTCTGCCGGCGGCATGAACTAGCAGCAGGAGTGGCGTGCGTCGTTCGGAGAGCGGCGCGAAACCTAAAACGGTTCTCGTAACGATTCTGACAAAGGCAAAACCACCGAAAGGTGGCGACGCAAAGTCACCGGTCTAAAGAGCCTTCTTCGATTTCGAAGCGGCGCTCCACGACAGCGGGACCGCCGGAATAGGGCCCGTCACGCGGGCTCCCTCGATTCTTCGGCGACGTGCGTCGGGAACGAGGGATGTATGAGTCTTCGGGTCGCAATTGGAGCTCGGTGCGGCGCAGCCATGCGGCTGCTGCTGACGCTCGTGTTGCTCGGCGCCGGTGCGCAAGCGCTGGCCGAGGACTGCGTCGCCGAGCTCGGCGGTGTGCTCGACGGCAACGTCACGCCGGTCGCTCCGGCGAACATCAACATCGACGGTGTCTGCCGGATCAGCAACTACCCCGGCGGGATGTCGACGAACTTCGCCTTCTATACCTCGCCGGGTCAAAACGACGAGCGTTGGATCGTCATCTTCGACAATGTCGTGCACACGGGCCAGATGGCGTGCAACGCCGTCGCGGGCCACAAGATCTGGTTCGTCAACGGCGCGTCGAGCACGATCCAGGAGCAATGCCAGAACCTGCTGATCCCCGTCGAAAAGATCGACAAGGCGAATCCGCCCGGGCTGCCGAACGTCACGATCGGCGTGCCGTTCACGTACCGGCTGACGATTCCCGTGCTGTTCGATCCCGCGACGGCCGGGGTCATCAACTTCAGCGGCTCGATCAACGACCTGCACAGCATCACGGTCTCGGACGACCTCAACGAGACGGGCGTCGACCTCACGTACCTGAGCCATACGGCGACCTGGGAAGCTAGCGGCGCGCCCGTTCCTCATTCGTTCTCGAACGTGGCCGGCATGCTGACGTTCGACAACATCCCGATCGTCCCGGCCGAAGAGCAGTTCTTCGTCGACATCACGGTCGTGCTCGAGGACACGCCGACGAACGCGCCGGGTACGCAGTTCACGAACCGCGCGACCTGGGATTTCGGCCGACTCATCGACGGCACGTTCTACGAGCCGCTGCCAGGCGAGTGGGGCATCTCCGCGCCTCTGACGATCGCAGCGCCGGCGCTCGTCGTCACGAAGTCGGGCCCCACGACGCTCGGCAGCACGCTGAACTTGGGCCAGTGGGGACAGTTCGGCATCGACGTGCGCAACTCAGGCCTCACGCCGGCGTGGGACGTCAGGATCCTCGATCGCCTGCCCGATGGCCCGACGGGTGGCATGTGCACTCAAACGCCGGAGATTCTGAGCGCGCAGGTGTTCGCAGCCGACGGCGTCACGCCGGTGCCGGGCAAGGGCCCGCTCGCCGCGGGCACCGATTACACGGTGGCATACAGCGGTGCGCCGACCTGCGAGCTCACGCTGAACATGCGCACGGGGGCCGGTTCGATCGGCGCCGGCGAGCGCCTCGTCATCAGCTATCGCACGAAGCTCGATTCGGACACTGAAGACGGCATCACGTTGACGAACGTCGTCGGCGCGACGCAGTGGTCGAACGACGACGATACGAACCCGGACCGCATCACGTATCCGCGCACGCTGACAAACGGCACGGTTGGCCTCGCCGATCACGAGGACGCGCACACGGTCACTACGGCGCTGTACGGCTTTTTCTTCGAGAAGAGCGTCGCGAACCTCACGAGCGGCGCGAGCCCGGCAACGACAGCCGAGCCGGGCGACGTGCTGCGCTACACGCTGCGCTTGCAAAGTACCGACGTGCCGCTCGACGACCTGACGTTCACGGACGACCTTGGCGCGATGAACCCGGCCGTTGTGTTTGCGCCGGGGAGTCTCACGATGGTGGCTGGCTCGTTGCCGCCGGGCGCCGACGCGAGCAATACGAATCCGAGCGGCGGCACCAACGGCGCAGGCTTGATCGACGTGCGTAATCTCGATCTGGCTGCGTTCAGTCAGGTCGCCGTGCAATTCGACGTGACGCTCGCGGCCGAAATCAACAACGCCACGGTCGTCGCGAACCAAGCCGACCTGATCTCCGGCGGAATCAAGGTCGCAGACAGCGACGACCCGAACGTCAACGGTCAGTCCGACCCCGCCGTGGCCGGCGACGAGGACGCGACGCGCGTGACGATTCAGTCGGCGCCGTATTTCGACGTCGACAAGCTGTCCGCGGACATCGACGGCGATCCCGACGTGCTGCTAGCCGGAGAGCGCCTGCGCTACACGATCACGGTGCGCAACATCGGCACGTCGGACGCGACGGATGCCGTGCTGCGCGACGCCGTGCCTGCGAACACGGCGTACGTTGCCGGCAGCACGACGCTGAACGGAGTGGCCGTCGCCGACGGTCCGGCCGGCGTCTCGCCGCTCGCGAATGGCATCCCGCTCACGACGCCTGGGCAGCCGACGCCGGGCCTCATGCCCGTCGATTCGCCGGCGAGCCCTGCCAACGTCGCGACGGTCGTGTTCGTCGTCCGCGTCGACGCTGCCGCCGTGGACGGCACGATCATCTCGAACCAAGGCTTCGTCAGCGCGCCGGGCGGCGGCATCGTAGAGCAACCTTCCGACGACCCCCGCACGCCCACCGTCGACGACCCGACGCGCAATCTCGTCGGCGATCTGCCGTTCCTGTTCGCCGTCAAGACGGCCGCGCTGCAGGTCGACGGCACGTCGCCCGGCATCGTCGATCCCGGCGACACGCTTCGCTACACGATCACCGTCTACAACAACGGCCGGTTGCCCGCGACCGAGGGTTCGCTACGCGACAGCCTGCCCGCCAACACGACGTACGTCGCGGACTCGCTGAGAGTTAACGGCCAGCCCCTCGGCGCGCCGGACGGCGGCGTGTCGCCGCTCATCGCCGGCCTCGCCGTGAGGTCGTCCGACCTGCCGACGCCAGGGAGATTGACGGAGGGTCAGTCGGCCGTCGTGCAATTCGATCTGCTCGTGAACAGCGGCGTGCCGCCGGGCACGCTGATCGTGAACCAGGCCGTCGTCGACACGGCCGAGCTGCCGAGTCTCCTGACGGACGGTGACGGCAATCCGGCGACGGGCCCCGAGCCGACTGTCGTCGTCGTCGGCGACGTGCAGCAGCTTCAGATCACGAAGAACGTCTCGGTCGTCGGCGGCGGTCCAGCGCTCGCGGGCGCGACGCTCGAATACGTGGTTCAGGCGACGAACATCGGCGCGGTTCCGGCCTACGAGGTCGTGATCCGCGACGACCTCGATGCTACGCCGGGGCAGCTCACTTACGTCGCGGGGTCCGCGACATTGAACGGCTCGACCAACGGCGCCGTCGTCGCGGGCCAGCTCGTCACGGCGAGCTACTCGACGGTGTACGGGCCGCTTGCTCCGGGGCGCACGGTCACGCTGCGCTTCCGCGCGACGCTGTACTCGAGCTTGGCTATCGGCACGCGCGTCACGAACACCGGCACCGTCTACTGGAACGATCCCGTGCAGACCGCGAGCGCGAGCGTCGCGATCGACGTCGGCGGCATTCCCGGCGTCGGGCTCGTCAACGGGCGCGCCTGGCACGACGCCGACTTCGACGACACCTTCGACGCGAACGAGGCCGCGCTCGCGGGATGGAACGTCGAGCTTCTCTTCAATGGCTCGGTCGCGCACACCGCGCGCACGGCGGCCGACGGCGTCTACCGCATGAGCGGTGTCGAGCCGAACTATGCGACGGCGAACACGTACGAGCTGCGGTTTCGCAGACCGGGCGCCGGCGCGACGACGGCGATGCTTGGCCGCGCCGACTCCGCGTTCACGAACGGGTTGCAGCAGATCACCGACATCGTGGTCTTGTCGGGCAGCAACTTGCAGAACCTGAACTTGCCGATCGATCCGAACGGCATCGTCTACGACTCGTTGAGCCGCTTGGCCGTAGCCGGCGCGACCGTGAGCCTCGTCACGACCGGAGGGTCGGCGCTGCCGTCGGCTTGCTTCTACGATCCGAACCAGCAGAGCCAGGTCACGCTCGGCGACGGCTATTACAAGTTCGATCTGAACTTCGCAGATCCCGCTTGCCCGAGCGGCGGCGCCTATCTGTTGAGCGTGGCTCCGCCTTCGACGGCCTACCTGCCCGGCGTGTCCGACATCATTCCGCCGCTGACGTCGGCCTCGACGGCCGCGTTCGCCGTCGCGTCGTGTCCCGCATCCATCGACGACGCCGTGCCCGCGACGGCCCAGCACTGCGAGGTCACGCCGTCGGAGCTGCAACCGCCGGCGTCCGCCGCGCCGGGTACCACGGCAACGAACTATCACTTGCACTTGCTGTTCGCCGACAGTTTCGTGCCGGGCTCGAGCCAGATTTTCAACAATCACATCCCGCTCGATCTCGATCTCGACGAGTCGGTGTCCATCACGAAGACGACGCCGACGGTCAACGTCGCGCGCGGCCAGCTCGTGCCTTACCTCATCACGATCGCGAACGGCGTCGCCGTGAATTTGACGGGAGTCACGGTCGTCGACCGCTTCCCGGCAGGCTTCCGCTACATCGAAGGCTCGGCACGGCTCGACGGCGAGCCGCGCGAGCCCGCTCTCGCGGGCCGTGAGCTGTCGTGGACCGGGCTCACCGTGACGCCGGACGGGCGGCACGAGCTCCGGCTGCTGCTCGCCGTCGGCTCCGGCGTCGGCGAAGGCGAGTTCGTCAACCGCGCGCAGGCGATGAGCGCCGTGCACGGGCGGCCCATTGTCGACCGAAGCGCAGGCCACCGTGCGCATCGTTCCGGATCCGGCGCTCGACTGCACGGACGTCACGGGCAAGGTCTTCGACGACGCGAACCGCAACGGGCTGCAGGACGAAGGCGAGCTCGGCATACCGCAGGTTCGCCTCGCGACGGCTCGGGGCTTGCTCGCGACGACGGACCCGTTCGGCCGCTTCCACATCACCTGCGCGATCACGCCGCACGAGGGCCGAGGCACGAACTTCGTGCTGAAGCTCGACGATCGCACGCTGCCGAGCGGCTTCCGCGCGTCGACGAGCAACCTGCAGGTGCAACGTGCGACGCGCGGTAAGGCGCTCGAGTTCAACTTCGGCGCTTCGATCCACCGCGTCATCGGTCTCGATCTCGCGGACGCCGTGTTCGAGCCGGGCTCCGTCGAGATGCGCCCGATCTGGCTGCCGCGGCTCGAGTTGCTGATGACGGAGCTGCGCGCCGCTCCGGCGGTGCTACGCCTGTCGTACCTCGCCGACCTCGAGGAGCCGCAGCTCGTCGAGCAGCGCCTCGACGCGCTGCGCCAGCAGATCGACTCCGCGTGGCAGGCGACCGAGAACTGCTGCGCGTACGACCTCGCGATCGAGCCCGAGGTGTTCTGGCGGCGCGGCGAGCCGCCCGCGGCGCGCGAACGGCGCAAGGGAGACGGACAATGAAGCCGTTTCGGCGCACGATGACGCCGCTACCGTTCGCGCTGCTCGGCGCGGTGCTCGCGAGCGACGCGGCGGACGCGCAATTGCTGCGCGAGCCGTCGCGCGGCGAGGCCGTCGAGCGCCACTTGCCCGGCGACCGCACGTTCACGCAATGGGTGCACGACCCGAGCCTCGTCAATACGCAGGCCGGCGATCGTTTCGAGACGCAAGAGGTGGCGGAGGAGCAGCTCGAGACGGTCAAGCTGACGGGCCTCGTGCCGCCGATTCGTTTCGAAGTCGGCGTCGCGGAGATTCCCGACGCGACGGTGCTCGAGCTTCGCAGGATTCTCGAAAGCTTGCGCGACCGGCGTAACGTGCGGCTGCATCTCGTCGGTCACGCCGACACGCAACCGTTGTCGCCGGCGCTCGCGGCCGTCTTCGGTGACAACGAAGGGCTGTCGCGCGAGCGCGCCGGTGAGGCCGCCGAGCTCTTGAAGGGGACTCTCGGCCTACCGGCCGAGGCCATCTCGTATGAGTGGGCCGGCGACCAGCAGCCCGTCGCGTCGAACGACACGGCTGCCGGCCGCGCACAGAACCGGCGCGTCGAGGTAGAGGTCTGGTACGACGCGGTCGAGCAAGGCACGGCGCTCGACGAGGTGCTCGTCGAGGAGGAATTCCGTCGCGTCAAGGTGTGCCGCATCGAAGAGGTGTGCCGGCTGCGCTACGTCGACGGCAACGAGCGTCGCACTCGCGTGCAAAACGTCGTCGCGCCGTTGCGCTTCGGCGAGGCGGCCGTCGAGGTCACTCCGGGCTACGTCGACCAGATCCGCGAAGCCATCGCCAACTTGAGCGACCGGCACAACGTGCTCGTGAAGTTCGTCGGCTACACGGACGATGCGCCGTTACCCGAGCGCAATGAACGAATTTATGGCGACCACGTCGGTCTCGCGCGCGCGCAGGCACGCCGAGTCGCTCTCGCTGTGCAGCAAGAGCTGGGACTCGCGACGTCCGCCGTCGGCAGCGACGGCCGCGGCACTGCAAGGCCGCTCGGCTCGAACGCAACGGCGCAAGGGCGCGCGCTGAACCGCCGCGTCGAGGTCGAGTTCTGGTACGACGATCCGCTGCAGGATCTGCCTGACGAGCCGCAGCTCTGTCCGGTGCCCGGCACCGAGATGGTCACCCGCATTTACGACCCGCCGTGGGGCCAGCTGCCGCAGCTCGCCGTCGAAAACGGTCAACCGATCGTGCCGGCCGGGCTCACGGGTCTCTTGCGCCGCGGTCTCGACGACATCGCCGGCAGGACGAACGCGCGGCTGCGCTTCGTCGGCTTCGTGCGCAACGAGCGGCTCGAGCGGCGCACGACGCTCGTCTACGGCGACGACATCGGCCTGTCGGCAGCACGCGCACGGCGCGCCATGGAAACGATCGCGGCGGACATGCAGCTCAGTCCGCAGCAAGTCGAGTTCGAGGGCCGCGGCTACGTGCATTCGGATGACGTCGTCAACGCGGGGTTCATCCAAGGTGAGACGTCGCACGTCGTCGTGCAGATCGTCTACGACGAGGTCGCCGAGCTCGACGACTACGACGGCGTCGAGATCACGCCGCTGACGCGCGAGCTCGCGCCGCAGAACGCGTTCGCCCTGAACCTGATGCGCATCACCGTCGACGGCGAGCCGCTCGACGACAAGGGGCGCAGCTCCGCCGACATCCAGCGCTGCACTGACGTCGCGCTACAAGGCGCCGACATCCAGTTCGGCTTCGACAACCTCGAGGCCGACCGACGGCTCGCCGTCGCCGCGGAGCCCGCAACCGTCGCGTTCTATCGTAGTAACGACGGTTGGGCCGCCGAGCCCGTGCGCTTCAGGATGTACGCGAACTACTCGCACTTCATCGAGCGCGCCGAAGTGCGGATCTTCGCGCCGGAGCAATCGCCCGAGGCCGAGCCGCTCGCGCTCGTCGCGTTCGGTCCTGACGGCGCCGGCGAGTGGCTGCCGGAGCCCGAGACTTTTGCGACGCCGGCGCGCGAGCTCAAGTACGTGCTGCGCGCGTACGGCAGCGGCGGCGCATTCGACGAGACCGTGCCGCAGCCGCTGTGGATCGCCTATCGCGAGATCGGTGCGGCGGCTGAGCCGGAGCCGGCGGCGGCGCAAGACGACGAGTTCTTGCTCGCCGAGCTGACGACGGCGGGCGCGCCGTACGCGGAGCTGCCCGAGCCTGCGACACCGATCACGGCCGAGCCCGCTGCGCCGTCGGCCGAGCTCGCGACAGAGGATCGTGCGTTGCGCGTCGCGTACGGCGAGAACGAGCTGGGCCTTCGCAACATTCCGCTCGCGAGCGGGTCCGTGACCGTGCGCGGCAACGCGATCCCGCCGGGTCATCAGGTCTACGTTGCGGGCCGCCAGGTGCCGGTCGCGGACGACGGTAGCTTCGTGGCGGAGGAGATTCTGCCGTCGGGCGTGCACACGGTCGAGGTAGCCGTGCTCGACGCGCAAGGCAACGGCGAGCTGTACCTGCGCGACATCGAGCTCGAAGGCAAGGACTGGTTCTACGTCGGCATGGCCGATCTGACGCTGACGAGCCACGACTCGAACGGCCCGATCGAGCTGCTGCAAGGCGAGAATAGCGCGTACGACTTCGACTCCTCGGCCGATGCGCGGCTCGCGTTCTACTTGAACGGCAAGTTCAACGAACGCTGGCGGCTCACGGCGAGCGCCGACACGCGCGACGCACCGCTCGAGGACTTGTTCAGCAACTTCCTCGACAAGTCGCCGGAGTCGCTGTTCCGCCGCATCGATCCCGATTACCACTTCCCGACGTTCGGCGACGACGGCACGGTCGAGGAGATGGCGCCGACGCTCGGCAAGTTCTACGTAAAAGTCGGGCGCGACGAGAGCTACGGCGAATGGGGCAATTTTCACGTCGGCTACATGAACAACGAGCTCGCTCAAGTCGACCGCGGGCTGTACGGCGCGAAGCTGCACTACGAGTCGCAGCGCGCGACGAGCTTCGGCGAACGGCGGTTTGCCATCGACGGCTTCACGGCCGAGCCCGGCACGATTGCGAGCCGCGAGGAGTTTCGCGGCACCGGCGGCTCGCTGTACTTCCTGCAGCGCCAGGACCTGCTGGCCGGCTCCGAGCGCGTGCGCGTCGAGTACCGCGATCGCGCGTCGGGGCTCGTCGCGGGCGTCGTCAATCTGACGCCCGGCATCGACTATGACGTCGACTACTTGCAGGGCCGCCTGCTGCTCACCGAGCCGCTGAACGCGACGCGCTACGATGACTTACTCGTGCGTGACGGGGCGATCCAGGGCGACGAGGCGTACCTCGTCGTGCGCTACGAGTACACGCCGGGCTTCGACGAGATCGACGCGTTGTCGACGGGCGCGCAGGGCCACTACTGGTTCGGGGAGCGCGTGAAGGTCGGCCTCACGGCGAACTCGAATGACGAAGGCGACGTCGATAGCGGCCTCGAAGCCGCCGACGTGACGGTACGGATCAGCTCCGATTCGTGGTTCAAGCTGCAGGGCGCGCAGACCGAAGGTTTCATCTCCAGCGTCGTACGCTCCGATGACGGCGGCTTCGGTTTCTCGGGTTACGACGACACTTCGTTTGCCGGCACCGACGCCGGCGGCTATCGCGCCGACGTTAGCTTGGGGCTTGGCGACTTCTTCGACCGCACGCGCGGCCGCGTCACGATGTATACCCAGAGCTTGGACGGCGGTTACTCGGCGCCGGGCCTGCAGACGCTGACGGACGCCGAGAATTACGGCGGGACGTTCCAGATGCCGATGACCGAGCGCCTGTCGCTACGCGCGAAGTCCGACCATCGCAGCGCCGAGCTCGGTCTCACGGCGAGCGCGCACGAGCTCAACGTCGCCTACGAGCTCAACGACAACTGGGGCTTGGCGACGGGAGTGCGCGTCGACGAGCGCCGCGACGACGGCGCCGTCGTGCCGCTGACGCAAGAGCAGGGCGCGCGTACCGACGCCGTCGTGCAAGTCGGCTATGACTCGAGGCGCCGCTGGAGCACGTACGGCTTCGTGCAGGACACCGTGTCCGTCGACGGCGATCGCGAGGAGAACGCGCGCATCGGCACCGGCGGGTCGTACCGAATCGGCGAGCGCCTCAAGATCGACGCCGAGGTCAGCAACGGCGACCTCGGCGCCGGCGGCAAGATCGGCACGAACTACCTGCACAGCGACCGTACGTCGCTGTACCTGAACTACGCCCTCGAGAACGAGCGCACGGACAACGGCTTGCTGGCGACGCGCGGCAGCGAAGGTAATACCGTCGCCGGCGTCAAGACGCGGCTGTCGGACAGCACGAGCGTCTATCTCGAGGAGCGGTACCAGAACAGCGCGTTCCAGTCCGGTCTCACGCACTCGACCGGTATCACCTTGGCGCCGACGGAGCGGCTGAACCTCGGCGCGAGCACAGACATCGGCACGCTGCGCGACGCGCTGACAGGCGCCGAGACCGATCGCCACGCAGCCGGCTTCCGCATCGGTTACGGGTTCACGGCGCTGCAGCTCTCGAGCGGCATCGAGTATCGCTCCGACGAGACGGAGCAGCCGGATCTCACGTTCACCACGCGCGAGACTTGGCTCATGCGCAACAACTTCAAGTGGCAGCTCTCCGAGGCCTCGCGCCTGCTCGGCAAGCTCAATCACGCCGAGAGCGTGAGCTCGCTCGGGCAATTCCACGATGGCGGCTACACGGAGGCCGTGCTCGGCTACGCGTTCCGCCCCGTGCGCCACGACCGCTTGAACACGCTCGTCAAGTACACGTACTTCTACAATGTGCCGACGACGGATCAGCTCACGCAGCGGAGCATCGCGGCCGAGTTCATCCAGAAGAGCCATGTCGGCGCCATCGACCTGACTTACGACCTCACGCCGAAATGGTCGATCGGCGGCAAGTACGCACACCGCCGCGGCGAGCTGAGCTTGAGCCGCGACAACCCCGAGTTCTTCGACAACACGGCCGATCTCTTCGTGATCCGCACGGACTTCCGCTTCAAGGAGCACTGGGAGGGGCTCGTCGAGGCGCGCGTGCTGGAGATGCCGGACCTATCCGACAAGCGCAGCGGTGCGCTCGTCGTCGTGTCGCGCTACTTGAACCCGCACTTCAAGATCGGTATCGGCTACAACTTCACGGACTTCTCGGACGACCTCACCGATCTCAGCTTCGATCACCGTGGCACGTTCTTGAGCCTCACGGGCGCGATGTGAGCTGAGCGCCGCGATTCGTCGGCCGCGAGTGCAGGGTGGTCAGCAGCGATCGCGCCGGCGTTCCCGGCGCGATTGCTCTTGATCAGGCTGCTCCGCGGCGGGCGGCTCACCGGAGAGACAGCGCACGTCCGTCGCGACGTCGCGCAACGTGATCGAGCCTTCGAGCGAATGAGAGAACGCCGCGACGAACGCGTTGCGCATCAGATTGACCATTGTCCTCAGCAGATCGACGTCGGGCTCCATGATCTCGCCACGCAATGGGATCTGCGTCGCGACTTGACCCTCTTCCTGGTTCTCGAGGATCTTCGCCGCGAGATTCACGAGCCCTTCCCACGCTTTGCGGAAGGGTCCGTCCTCGTCCTCGTTTGCATCGACGAACTTCGGCTCCTCGAGGATCGGCCGCACGTAGCCCTCGAAACGCCCTTCGGCGGCCGCAAGCTCCGAGTACATCGAGAACACGCCCATCTCGGCGTCGACCTTCAGGAACTCGTTTAGCCACGGGTTCACGTCGACGAGCCGGGCGCCCTCGATCGACAGGTCGATGTCGAACGTCGGCGTCATTTCATTGGGGTCAATCCTGCCCGTCAGCGTGATCGGCGCATTGCCCATGATCTGCCCGTGGACGTTGAGATCGGCAAACGCGGGCTCCTCGAGATCCTGCACGTTCGTCAGGTTGCGAAGCTGCATCGTGAAGTTGCGCATCGTCAGCGAGTCGTTCGTGCTGATGCCCGGTGCGCGAAACGTCACGAGGCCGTCGCTCGCCTCGACGAGGTTCAGCTGAAACGGAAGCAGATCGCGGATCTCCTGCGGCCAGTTGACGCCGGTGCCGAGCTGCTGCTCCTCTTTGGCCTGCGATTGCACCATGTTCAGCTGCGGCGAGCGCATGATGACCTCGCCGACGGCGCGGCCGCCGAACAGCGCTCGCCATTGCAACGCGACCTCCATCGTAGGGATGCTCGCGAACGGCGGCGTCTCGGGGGCCGCGTCGATCTTCACGATTTCCAGATTTCGCAGGACATAGCCGCCGCGGATCAGGCTCAAGTCGATATGCTCGACGCTGCCGCGGTACTCGCCCATTTCGGCGAGCTGCCGGTTCACGTAGCGCTCGACGGCAAAGGGCGCTGCCAGCCGGGCGGCGACGGCCACTACCGCCACGATCCCGGCGGCGACGAGGGTCCGACGTAGTCCCTTACGCATAGGCCATCCGGTGCAAGCCGCGTGCCAGCCGCATGCGATGGCATGGAGTTTGCTCCCGTCCGGCTATGATCAAGGTCGCCGGTGGCGTGCTGTGGGATGCCTTGCAGGGCATGTTCGAGGACGACGCCTTCCCGCTCGCGGGGGCGCTTGCCTACTACTCGCTGCTGTCGATGGCGCCGCTGTTGCTCGTGGCCATGGCACTGGCCGGGATCTTCTTCGCCGACGGCCAAGTGCATATGCAGCTCATCGAGCAGATGCGCCGGCTCGTCGGTGAGGAAGGGGCCGCGCTGACGAGCACCGTCATAGCGAACACGGGCAGCGAGGAGCGCGGCGCCTCGTCGCTCGCGATCGGGTCGTTGCTGACCTTGCTCGGCGCGAGCACGGTCTTCGCTCAACTGCAATACGCGCTGAATCGCGTTTGGCGCGTCAAGGCGGCGCCGCGCGCCGAGCTCATCATGAACTTCCTCAAGCACCGGATCCTGTCCTTTGCATTGGTCTTGAGCGTCGGCTTCTTGCTGATGGTGTCGCTCGTGATCAGTGCCGTGCTCGGCGCGTTGCGCAGGTACTTGGACGAGCGGCTCGAGGAAGCCGCGCTGTTTTGGAGCGCGCTCGACTTGGCCGTCGGGTTCACGCTCGCGACCGTGCTCATCGCGATGATGTTCAAATATCTGCCCGACGCCGAGATCGAGTGGCGCGATACGTGGCTCGGCGCGTTGATCACGGCGGGGCTCTTCATCGCCGGCAAGCACGTGATCGGGCTTTATCTCGGGCAGACGACGGTTGCGTCGTCGTTCGGCGCCGCGGCCTCCGTCGTCATCTTCATGATCTGGGTGTATTACGCGGCGCTGATATTGCTCTTTGGCGCCGAGGTCACGCAGGCCGTCGCCACGCGGCGCGGAGCTATAGTCGTGCCGATGGAGAACGCGGAGCCGGCGCCCGGGCCGCCGGTGCCAGGGAAGTCTTAGGCGGCCGGTCTCTTCACGACTTCGATCGCTCGCTCGACGATGGCGGCGGGCGTGGCGGTGGCGTCGACCGTGACGCCGGACTCGTCTGGGGCCAGCGGCTCGAGGTCGGCAAGTTGAGAGTCGAGCAGCTGCGCCGGCATGAAGTGACCTTGGCGGTGCTGCATGCGTTCGAGCAGCACCGCTCTCGGAGCCGTGAGATGGATGAACAGCGAGCGCGGTGACGCCGTGCTCAGCACGTCGCGGTACCGTCGTTTCAAAGAGGAGCAGGCGAGGACCGTGGAACGGCCCGCTTCGTGTTGCGCCTCGGTCCACGCGACGAGCGACCGAAGCCACGGCTCGCGATCGGCGTCGGTCAGCGGTTCGCCGCGTGCCATTTTCTCGACGCTCGCCGCGGCGTGGAAAGCGTCCGCGTCCGCGAAAGCGAATCCAAGCTCCGCCGCCAGCCGGCTCGCGATCGTTGTCTTCCCAGACCCCGACACGCCCATGACAACGATCTGTTGCGGCTCGTCGCTCACTCGAAGCTGAAGATGTCTTCGCCTTCGGGCCGCTCCATTCCTGCCTCGTGATACTCCTCCCAGATCTTTCCCCAAGGCCGCCCGTACATGTCGGGCACCTTGTACTCGACGATGTCTCCGGGCGACGCGGGCGTCGCGCGCCCGTCGATCGGATAGAACTGCGGCAGGCATTCTATGAACGTGAACGGATCGCCGACTTCGAGTCCGCTCAATCGTTGCAGATTGCGTACGATCCGAATCGGTTCCGCAAGCGCCTCGGGGTCGTAGAAGACGCCTTCGTGGTTCAAACCGATGACGTTGCCCGCAGCGTCGCGGTTCGGCGTGTAGATCTCGATCGTCTGCAGCCGGTTCGAGAACTCGGGGTTGCCGTGCGCTTTCCAGCCTTGGATGTTCGACGTCCACGTGATCAGCACGTCGCCGTCCCAGAAGCCGACGGTCTCGCCGAGCCAGCGCGGCACGTCGGCCCCCAAACGCGGAATCGCGCCGCTGGTGTCGAAGGAGCGGCCGATGTGCACGTTGGTAACAAAGTTGTCGGCGTCGCCGGCCATGATCTGCACGATCTCCGGCGTGACCATCACGTGGTGCGGCTGATTGGTCACGCCGTGGTAGTGCCAACGACGCATGAACCCTTCGGGCCAGCAGTATTGCGCGGGCCATTGCGGTGCATTCGTCACGGTGTCGTGATAAAGCTCCTGCACCATGCGCGTCTGGTACTCCTCCGTCAGCAGCGACAGGATCGTCGAGGTTTGATTGAAGAACAGCTCCGCGTACCAGTTCTGCGCGCGCGGCCAGATGTAGCGGCCGTTCAGCTCGCCGGGCACGGTCGCGTAGCTGTGCTTCGTCGGACCGCCGCGCCCGCGCGTTTCCGCGAGCAGCGCTTCGTAATGCTCCTGCGCCGTCGAGAAGCCGTAGGGGCTCACGATGGCCTCGCGCGGATAGTCTCGGTCGCAATAGCCCCACGCGGCCGTGCGCGGCGGATCGTTGCCAATCGACACGACGCGCGCGTATGCACCGTTCTGCGACTCGGCGGCCCATGGGCTGTTGCAGCGGAAGTAGCGCGGGTCACTCCAGAGCGCCCTGTCTTGGTAGAAGTCCTTCGTCGTGAACAGATCGACGGGCAGCGGCTCGACGCCGGGCGGGCTCGCGCCGTTCCACGCACTGCCTTCGTCGCGTTGCTGCGGCTGCCCGTTTGGGCCCAGACGAGTCGGCCGCCACGGGCCGACGACGAGGGTGTTGTCGGGATACATCTCGAGCTCCGCTAGATCGGCGACGGGATACTCGCGCGGAATCGCCATGACGAGCGGCGCGGCGCGGCCGACGCTATTGAAGCCGATGTCCGGAAGTTGCTGCGCGTGCGAGGCGGAGCCCGCGGCCAGGGTCAGCGCCGCCGCCGCTAGAATGTTGCCGTGCATCGTTGTCCCGTCCGCCGCCTGAGAAGTAGGGCAGGAATCTACCATCGCGCGGCGAAGTGGCGTGAGCTTGCGAGCCTGAGCTGCCGAAACGGCGTAGAATTCGGGCCATGCGCGCGAATAGCTATCGCCGCCCCTGCGTAGCCTGTTCTTTCAATGCAGCGACGATGTGAGCTTCGCCGTGCGCAGTGCCGGTGCGTGGCTCCAAGTGTTCCCGCCGGGGCACTCGCATGGCTACATCGTTCTCACGCCGGAACCCAGCGCCTCGGGTCTGTATTACACCACCAGCGGCGCGGAGCTCCGCATGAACGGCGATTTGGCAACGCTGCAAGTCGGCCGCGATCGATACGTCGACTGCGTTTCGAACCCCGCCGCGGCGGTATGGGAAGACCCACGGCGCGGCGGCACCCCACCTCGCTGATCGAATCGACTAGGGTTCGCTGCCGAGTGCTACGGCGCGACGTCCGGGAACGCGTGCCACTTCTGATCGGACTTACTGGCGGCGACGACGGTCTCGATGAACGCCATGCCCCGCAACGCGGCTTTGATGCCGGGCACGGCGCGCGGTGCCGGAGCGCTCGTGCCGTTGCCGCCGTGTGCGCGGACTTGCGCCGCGAAGTTGCGATAGACGTTCGCGAACGCTTCGAGGTAGCCCTCGGGGTGCCCCGCGGGCAAGCGCGAATGCGCGCGTGCCGCCGCACCTAGGCCGGTCGCGCCGCTTCTGATGAGCTCGATGGCTTTGTGAGCGTGTTTCAGCCACAGAGAGTTTGGTTCCTGCTGGCGCCACTCGAGGCTCGCAGCGTCGCCGTAGACGCGCAGCCGCAAGTCGTTCTCGTCGCCGGTGCAGATTTGACTCGCGACGAGCACGCCGCGGGCGCCGTTGTCGAAGCGCAGAAACGCCGCGCCGTCGTCATCGAGCTCGCGGCCGGCGACGATGCTGTTCAAATCCGCGCACAGCTCCGTCGTGCGCAGGTTCGAGACGAATTCGGCGAGGTGGAACGCATGGACGCCAATGTCGCCCATGCAGCTGCTCAAGCCCGCGCGCTTTGGATCGAGCCGCCATATGGCCTGCTTCTGGCCGCGGCGTTCGACGGGCTCGGCAAGCCAGCCTTGGGTGTACTCGACGAGCACCTTCCGGATCGTGCCGAGCTGACCGGCGCGCACGCGCTCTGCCGCCTCGACGACGAGCGGATACGAGCCATAGGGATGCGTGAGGCCGTAAAGGCAGCCGCTCGACTTCAATGCGTCGCGCAACTCGAGGCATTCCGCGAGCGTCGTCGTCGCGGGCTTGTCCGACAGCACGTGAAAGCCGTGCTTGAACGCGGCCGTGGCGACAGCAAGATGCAGATGGTTCGGCGTGACGATCGCGACGAACTCCATGCGTGCGTCGATCGGAAGCTTCGCTTCTGCTTTGAACATCGCGTCGAAGTCGGCGTAGCAGCGCTCGGGCGGCAGCCCCAGGCTCGCGCCGCTTCGGCGGCTGCGCTCCGCGTCGCTCGCGAAAGCGCCGCAGACGAGCGCCATGGCTTGGTCCAGACCCGCGGCGGCACGATGCACAGCGCCGATGAACGCGCCTTCGCCGCCGCCGACCATGCCGAATCTGACTTTTCTCACGGCGACGATTCTAGCCTAAGGCCGATTTTTCATAGCGGTCTCGTTCCGATGGCTGTGAGCATCCGGTACCATCCGCCGATCACGCTGGGGGTCCCGAAATAGTGGCGAACGAAAATTACGACGCAATCGTCGTCGGCTCCGGTATATCCGGAGGCTGGGCGGCCAAGGAGCTCACCGAGAAGGGCTTGACCGTGCTCTTGCTCGAGCGCGGCAAGAACATCGAGCACGCCAAAGACTACGTGAACGCTCACAAGGGCCCGTGGGAATACCCGCATCGCGGTAGCCGCACGTATGCGATGGAGGAGGCGTACGGCGTCCTGCGCCGCGACTACCCGCTCAACGAGCGCAATCTCGATTGGTGGGTCAATGAGAAGGATTCGCCGTACACAGAGGTCAAGCGTTTCGATTGGTATCGCGGCTACCACGTCGGCGGCCGTTCGCTGTTGTGGGGCCGGCAGAGCTATCGCTGGAGCGACTTCGACTTCGAAGCGAACGCGCGCGAAGGCATCGCCGTCGATTGGCCGCTTCGCTATGCGGAGCTCGCGCCGTGGTACGACTACGTCGAGCGTCACGCCGGCATCGCGGGCTCGATCGAAGCCATGCCGCAGCTGCCGGACGGGCAGTTCCAACCGGCGATGCCGCTCAATTGCGGAGAGGACCTCGTCGCGGGCCGCGTGCGCGGCTTGTTCGACGGCCGCCGCCGCATCATCCCGGGCCGCGTCGCGAATCTGACGCAGCCAAAGCCGGGACGCTCGCCGTGCCAGTATCGAAACGCGTGCTGGTTGGGCTGCCCTTACGGCGCGTACTTCAGCACCCAGTCTTCGACGCTGCCGGCCGCGATGGCAACGGGCAAGCTGACGCTGAAGCCGTACTCGATCGCGGCCGAGGTTCTCTTCGACCGTGACAGGCAGCGCGCGACCGGCGTCCGCGTCATCGATGCGCTGACGAATCAGTCGACGGAGTACACGGCGAGGGTCGTGTTCCTCTGCGCATCGACGTTGAACAGCACGTGGCTGTTGATGCAATCGGCGACCGAGGTCTGGCCGGAGGGCCTCGGCTCGAGCTCGGGCGAGCTCGGCCACAATTTGATGGACCATCATTTTCGCGTCGGCGCCGAAGGCTTCCTCGTCGACGAGGAGCTGAACGGCCAGTACTACTTCGGCAATCGGCCGACGGGGTTTTATATCCCGCGCTACCGCAACGTGCTCGGCGACAAGCGCGAGTATCTGCGCGGCTTCGGCTACCAAGGCAGCGCGAGCCGGCAAGGCTGGCAACGCGCGGTGCGCGAGGCGGGCATCGGCGGCGATTTCAAGGACCGTGCGGCCGAGCCGGGGGCGTGGCAAATCGGCGCAATGGCGTTCGGCGAGGTGCTGCCGTACCACGAGAACAAGGTCTCTCTCGATCGCACGAAGAAGGACAAGTGGGGCATGCCCGTGCTCGCGATCGATTGCGAGACCCGCGAGAACGAGCGGCAGATGCGCGAGGACATGAAGAACGACATGGCCGAGCTGCTCGAAGCGGCCGGCGTCCGCAGCGTGACGACCTACGACCGCGGCTACTCGATGGGCATGGGCATCCACGAAATGGGCACGGCGCGCATGGGCAACGATCCGCGCAGCTCCGTGCTCAATCGCTGGAATCAAGTCTGGGACGCACCGAACGTGTTCGTGACGGACGGCTCGAGCATGGTGTCGGCGTCGTGCGTGAATCCGTCGCTGACCTACATGGCGCTGACGGCGCGCGCCGTCGACTACGCCGTCGGCGAGCTTTCGCGGCGTAATCTTTGATCCACTAGGAAACGTGACATGGCAGCACCCGCATTGAAGTACGATCTAGTCACGCGGCGCGAAGCGATTCGGCGAGTAAGCGCGCTCTTTGGCGGAGCGGTGCTCGTCGGGCAGAGCGCATGGCTCACGGGCTGCGCGACGGGACGGGCTTCGAGCGATCTCCTTTCAGAGACCGACGTTGTGCTGCTCGACGAGATCGCCGACACGATCCTGCCGGATACGAAGACTCCGGGCGCGAAGGCCGCCGGCGTCGGTCCGTTCATCGCGGTGATGGTCAGGGATACGTACGATCCGGGCGAGCAACGCACGTTCGTCGACGGGCTCGAAACGCTCGAACGCGAGTCGCAGCTGCAGAACGGCGGCGGTTTCATGGCGTCGTCGCCGGCACAGCGCGTGGCGCTGCTCGAGCGCATCGACCGCGAGACGATCGATTACTTGCGCCAGCCAGGCAACGCCGACCGGCCGCACTACTTCCGGATGATCAAAGAGCTGACGCTGCTCGGCTACTTCACGTCGGAGATCGGCTATACGCAAGCCATGCGCTACGCCGAAACGCCGGGGCGGTTCGATCCGTCCATTACGTATGCCGCCGGCGACAAAGCCTGGGCGCCGCACGCCTAGTTGACCGTCGCCTGCGATAATTCTCTCCTAAGGCCGCAGTTCAGCGGCCGTATCCCAACCGTCCCTTCGTTGCCAATAGCAACAGACCGGCAACGGCCACTCCGCTGACCGCCATTACGACAGTGAACGGGATTTGCACGAGAGGCTGGGTTTCGGCGAACAAGCCTGCGAGGAAACGCGAGACGGTGTTGAAGATTGCATGGATGGCGATGGGGACCACGATGCTGAAACGAGCCAAGTTTGCGCCAAGACTGAGGATGACGCTTACGCCGAGCAGGATGAGGGCGTATGTCCACGGCGTCGCGCTGGTCCAACCGGGATACAGGAACAAAGGCGCATGCCACCCAGCCCAAAGCACAGCCAGAAGCAATGTTGCGAGCGCTGGTCCAAAACGAGCTTCCATCTGAGGGAGCGCATATCCACGCCAGCCCGGCTCCTCCCCCAATGGGCCCCCAAGGAGCGTCGAAGCGCTATACACGCCCAGGGACGCGAGTACTCCCCATTTGAGCGTTCGCGGGTCTGCCGTCGCAACCGCTGGCAGAACAACGTAGGCGAGAATCACCAACGCAATACCCGCAGCGGCTCCGATTAGTATGTGTCGCGGCGCTGCAAGCACACGAAACGCTCGATAGCTGCCGGTGGCGATGCGATGCGTCACCAACGCGGCAATGGTTGGACCAAAACTCGCAAGGACTGTCAGTTCAATGGGTCCCTCGAAGGCCACCATTGGAACGGTCACAACCCAAGCCCAGGCGTATGCGAGGCAGAAAAAAACTGGCAGCGGATGACGTGCAATCACCTCGGCGACCCGAGACCGTCGCGCACTACTCTGCAGTACTACGTTCGACACACGAGCTCAGCACGACGGACCGACACATTTACGCCGCGCCCGGGATACTTTGTGGTTGCTGCAATCACGCGAGGTGTCCCTCGATGTCGAAGTTGGTGATCAGACGCCTAGCCGCAGTTCAGCGGCGCACGCTGCGCTAATCAGTGCACAATGGAAATGACGCACTTGCACCGCGCACGTGCCGACGTATCACGGTCCGCTGCAACTGTTAGGCAGCAACGAGATCCTTGTACATCTGCACACTCGAACCTTGTTGAGCTGCAAGCGATCGATATCCACATTTTTCGTAGAACGAAACGGCATCGGGTGCGACCGCTGATTCGACTCGCTGCGCTCCCTCGGCCTGGGCGAATTCCTCGGCGAGGCGAATCAGCACCCGCCCAAACCCTTTTCGCTGATCGGTCACTGCGATTGCGACTCTCCGCAAGTAAGCGATGTCGCCAACAAAGTCGATGCGCACGGCGCCAATATACTTTGAGCCTCGCACTAGAAGCTTTGGGTAGTTGCCGGGAATTCGCTCGTCCAAATGATTGGGGTCGTAGACGCCAACTTGCCCGCGTCCCTCGAATAACACGCTTCTCCTAATGTCGTGGTATGCCGCCCACGCTTCCGAGCTGGTCGGCGTGACGAGTTCGCAACACGCTGGCACATCGGGCGACATTGCCGCCTAACGTCCCGGTTGAGCGGCGGCGCGCTGCCGTACGTGCGTTGGCACTTTATCCGTCACCGTCCGCTGCAACCGGTTGTTAGCCGTCACTCGACACGTTCCCGTTGAGGCGCAACAGGATTGACGCTCCAGAAATCGAGGTCCGCGTTGATCCACTCCTGAGCGGGCAAGCCCCAGGAAGGACGAAATCCCAGCATGGTCGCATTGGTACTCGCGAGGCGATTCGCATCTTCTAGCGTCCTGAAAAAACGTACGGCGAAGTAAGTGCCGTCGGGCTCCTCGAAAACCGGACCACCGGCATCGATCGCCGCGTTGCCGAAGATCACGACGACGTAGCGAGCCCCTAAAAGATCCCAATTAGCTTCTCGACCAAGATCGGGCCTGTATCGCGAGATCTTGTCGGTGATCTTGCCCGTATATCTCGATTTCCTGTCGCTGTTGCGAATGAGCACTTCCATTAGGGGCCGATTACTCTCGTAATCACGAGTCACCTGCAGCCGCTGCTCTTCAGACTCGAAAAAATTGAACCACCAGACCTCCCTTTGCTCGCCTAGAGTCTCGAGCGCCAGATGCGGGTGCGGACATTTCAAGGCAACACACGCTGCCGCGATCTCGTTCTCGATTTCCTCGTAGGCGGCTTCGTCGCCCGCGTTGATGGGCTCGCGAACAATCTGCAAGAGTTGTGGAGGGTCCGCCTGCGCCATCACCGATATCGCCATGAGCAGAGCTGGACCCACGATTCTACACACGCGCGAAAAGCTCACCTATGTACGCCTAACTTCGCAGTTGAGCCGTCGTGACCTGAGATCCCTTTTTGTAGCCACTCAGGCTGTGAGTTGCTGATTGATCTTAGCCTCTTCAACCCATTGCTTTCGAGCGGCCGCCGGCGTCCGGTAGCCAAGCGCGCTGCGCGGTCGTCGTTCGTTGTAAAACTGCCGCCACCGCTCGATTCGCGCAGATCTCGGAACCACTCGCGGCTCAAGCACTCGTCACGCAGCTTGCCGTTGAAGCTCTCGACGAAGCCGTTCTGCCAGGGCTTGAACATGGGACCGACGTTTTGATCACGCAACCACCGCATCACCGCTCCTGCTGTGAACTCGGCTCCTTGGTCGGAGCGGATGAAGCTCGGCTTGCCGTGCAGCCTCATGAGTCGCGCCAACGTCTGGATCACTGTCATCGAGCTCATCGAACGCGCCACCTCGATCGCCAAGCACTCGCGCGTGTACTCATCGAGCACGCACAGCAGCTTCAGATTTGTCTTATCGGCCAATCGATCGTGCACGAAGTCGTAGGTCCATACACTGTTCGGGCGCGGCGCCCCAGGGAGACGGATATCGGTGCCGAGTCGGCGCTTGCGGCTGCACCGCCGCGGCAACTGCAGGCCGAGCTGCGACCAGAGTCTTCGAACTCGCTTCTCGCTCAACGACAACCAAACAGCCATGCGCCGATACCCGAAGCGGGGGAACTGCTGACTCGTCGCGATCAACCGATCGGCGTAGGGCCGATCCTTCTGCGGCTGCTGCAACCGATAGCAGGCCACCGTTCGACTCAACCCCAACAGTCGGCACGACGCACGCGCCGACAAGCCCCGATCCTGACCCAGCTTCAGCAGCCGCCGGCGACCGATCGGGGATGCTATTTTCCCCGCGAGAACTCCTTCAGCGCGTCGATCGCGAGTGCTTGCTCGGCCACGAGCTTCTTCAGTCGCGCATTCTCGCCTTCGAGGTTCTTCAGCCGCCGCGCGTCGGACACGTCCATACCGCCGTACTTGTTACGCCAGCGGAAGAACGTCTGCTCCGTGATGTTGTTCTTGCGGCAGACCTCGCGGATTTGCACTCCGGGGATCTCTGCCTCGCGCAGGATGCGCGACGTGTCACGGTCCGCTGCAACCGCTTTGCGGCTGGCACAACGTTTTTGCCTTCCCTGGTGCCTAGCCCCAATTCGCTCCCAGGACTCAACGCCGCCAACTCGACACCGGAACAGAGGATGGCACTCTGGAGACTCCAGCGACCGCCACTGGCGATAGAGCGCAGGACTCCGCACAGAGAGCTTCCCAAGCAGATGCTCCCACTCATACTCGAGCTGCCCTCGTGTTACAGCGATGGCATCTATAGAGCGTACGGGGCCGACCTTGGTGCGGTCAAAAGCGTAGCCGCGCGATAAAGCTTCACTGTGGACGGCGCTTAGGTATGCGCTGATGGCGTAACGCGCCGATGCGTGAGCACGGAACCGCTCAAGCTGAGGGTGGTGGCGATATCCCTTGGTCGTGCCCCGAATTACTGCTCTAGCCAGCAATGCCTCACGCCAGAGGGCGACAAGCCCGTGCGGATCGAGATAGCGGGGATGAACCGACCAAAGCCTCATGGCCGCCTAACTTGTATATCGACCGCCTAAGTGCGGTGTTTGCGTCCCGCTCGTGCATTTCGAGCCTTCGAGGTTCACTTCGCCTCTCCGCGACTTAGGCATCATTTCCGCTCGAACCGCTGAGGAATTAGGCCGCAGCGGCAGCGGGGCTCACGATAGTTTCGCGATGCCGCTACCGTCAACGCTCTCCGGATCGCGTTTGCTTGCGCCGCGACGAGCGCGACTAGTTCGAGCTCGCGGGCGCTTCCGCGCTCGCGCTCGACCGCCGCCGCAGCATTCGCTCAGCCTCGCGGCGGGCACGCTCACCGGCGTTCGGGTCGTTTACGAGCGCCGTCAGAATCGCCGCCGCTTCGTCTTCCTTACCGGCGCGCCCGGCTTCGGTCGCTGCGTGCAGCTGCTCGAGCGCAGGCAGGTCGTGTTGCACGGCCTCGAGCATCTTGCGCAAAGGACCCGTGATCGTCTCGTCGGATAGGTAGCGGATCACCAGCGTGCGCGACTCGGCGAAGCGGCCGACGTCCGTCAGCGCCGCGAGCTCGTCGATGAACCAGTCACCGAACCAGTTGCTGCGCAGCGCGACGACGGGGTTGCGGTAACGACGCGGGATCGTGAAGGGTGCGGCGGTAGCCTGGCCCAGCAGCTGCACTGCCGTAGGCACATCGCCGCGGCTCTTGGCCGTCGCGGCCTCACCGACGAGCAGCAAGCCGTCGGTCGGGAACATCCTGCGGCCCGCGTTGACGGCTCTGTTGTCTAGCTCGGTCAACGTATCCACGTTGAGCAGCGCCATGATGAGGCCCGAGAAGGCCGCGGCATTGCGGGGCCGCAGGCCGAGAGCTCGCTCGTAGAGATCGGCCGCCGCGCGCGCCGTTTCCGCCGGCAGCAACTCGTCGAGCGGGCCGCTGTCGCGTTGATTGTCGATCAGCAAACGATCGGCTTTCGTCGCGTAGATCCAGGATTCCCGCGAGCCGTGCTCGACGGCGCTCTCGAGCGCCGGCTCGAGCGACTCGGCGTCGCCGGCTTCGTGGGCGGTATAGGCTTTGAGCTCGTAGCCGGCCGGAGAGGTGGGTGCCAGCGCGATCACGCGATCGGCGTGGCCGCGCGCGAGATCGAGGTTGCCGCCGACCGTGGCCAAGCGGCCAAGCGCGAACTCCACGTTGGCTTCCGAGGCCGGCGCCACCGTCATCTCGCTGCTGCGATCGCGGAGCTCGATCTCCGCATGGCCGTACCGGCCCCGCGCGAGATAGCGGCGCAGATCGTTCGTGAGCTCGTCATACGACTTGCCGAATGCGGTATGGACAGCCGTGTCGGGGTCCGTCCGCCGGAGCTCGTTGAGGAAAGCGGCCAGCTTGGGTGCGTCGGCGCCGCCATTGCCGAACATCAGGTAATGAACGAAGGCCCAGGCTTGAGGGTAGTACTTGTTGCGCTCATTGCCATGTAGCGCCTCGTCTTGCGAGGCGCGGAGCAAGTCCTCCATCGGCAAGAGGCCGTCGCCCGAGAGGTAAGCGACGTTGTCTTCGATCGCCTGGCCCCAGCGGCCTTTGCCGTCGACGATTTCGAACGTCGAGAGTGCTTCCGCTATGCCTTCCGCGAACCACAGCGGCTGCGGCGTGTCGGTGGCCGTGGCGAACCAGTGCACGGCTTCGTGATAGATCGTCTCACGCGTGGCGTCGTCACGGCCGCCGCCCGGCATCCCGATCACGCACCAGTCGCCCGTGCTACCGAAGAAACCGGCGATGCGTGCCTGGCCGGAATCGGTGCGCAACCTATACGGCGCGAAATTGCGCGGCTGCCGAAAGAGCACGATCGTCAGGGGCGGCAATGCGACCTTGTCGACGGAGTACAACGAGTGCATCGCCCCGATGAACTGATCGAACTCGACGGCCCACGCACGGGTCTCGTCTTCGTCGAGCTGTGAGATGACCCCGAAGCTCGGCGCTTGCAGCTTCAGCCATTTGGGCTCTGCCGAGGAGGCGGTCGCTGCGAACGCGTAAGCGAGGCAGGCGAAGAGGATAGAAGCGCCTGAGCGGCGTGGACGTACGCGGCAAAGCATCGAGTCGCGCCTCCCTGACGAGCGACGTGTCGGCTCGTAGACCGGCGTGATCGTACTCAGGAAGTGACGCCGGCACCACTGCCGGCCCACGCCGGGCCCGGCAAAAGGCGCCGCCGGTTGCGGAACAACCGGCGGCGCACGAGAGGACCTAAGTCGAGATCCCTAGTTAGAACTCCCAACGGAAGCCGAGACGAAGCGTATCGGCATTGTCGTTGGAATCCAGGCTCGCGCCGAGGGCCATGCTGTCGTTGAAGTAGTAGTGGCCACCGACCGAGATGCCGGTGTCGCTACCGGACTCGTCGAAGTCCACGTACTTCAGGCCAGCCTCGAGCTCGAACGACTCGCCGAGACGGCTGCGAATGCCGCCGCCGAGCGCCAAGCCGTCGTCACTAGCCGTGACACCGGCAGCCTCGAGCTCCGCGTCGACCAGCGAGAGCGTGCCGACGAAGTCCAGCTTGTCCGAGAAGCTGTGGTTCCAACCGCCGCCGAGCTCGAGCGTCCGGCCGTCAATGCCGAAGTCGAGGCTCTGGTCCTGCCACGAGCCGAACAGGTGGAACTGGTCGTTCAGCTCCCACGAGCCGCCGAACTCGAACCCGTCGCCATTGACGTCGAAACCATCCCCGACCTCGAGATCGAGATAATTGACCTCGAGGTTCGTGTAGTTCATGTCGGCGAGCGCGAGGCTCGGAACAGCAAGGGCTGCCATGACGGCGCCAAAGAGTGCAGTGCGTTTCATAAAGCGATCTCCCAAGTGATTGCGCGGAAGGAATCGTATTGCTCGGCGCAACACTGGGCCTGCGGACCCCGTCACACCTCGCGAGTTTGTTGCGCCGATGAAACGCGCGTTATGTCTTGAAGGCTTGGGATTGCTCGCGATTTGACAATTCACATACGAGCGCACGCGTGAGCATTGCTTCACGGTTTCGACGCACGCTTGGACGGGCTTGCGCGATCGCGCGCTCGACTAGATCAGCGAGTGATAGACGTTTTGCACGTCCTCGTCCTGCTCGAGCTTGTCGATCATCGCGAGCGCTTCATTGGCGTCCGCCTCCGGCAGCTCTACAGGCGCCGTGCAGATGTACTCGTGCGTGGCCGAGAGCGGTGTGACGCCGCGCTTCTCGAGCGCTTCCTGCATCTGGCCGAAATCAGCGAACAGGCAGCGCGCGACGATCTGCGGTTCGCCCTTTTCGCCGGTGCTGTCGCCCATCTCCTCGAGCCCGTGATCGATGAGATACAGCTCGAGGTCGTCGTGATCGATTCCTTCGGGGCTCAAGCGGAACACGCCCATCTTGCGGAACTGGAATGCGACGCTGCCCGTGCTACCTAGATTGCCGCGGCCTTTCGTGAAGATCGACCGCACCGAGGCGACCGTGCGCGTGGGATTGTCGGTCGCGCACTCGACGATGACGGCGACGCCGTGCGGGGCGTAGCCCTCGTAGATGATTTGCTCGTAGCTCGTCGCGTCCTTGCCGAGGGCCCGTTTGATCGCCGATTCCACCTTGTCTTTCGGCATGTTGATCTGCCGGGCATTCGCGATGGCACGGCGCAACGCGGGGTTGCTGTGCGGATCCGGCCCGCCCGCCTTGACGGCCACGATGATTTCCTTGGAAATGCGCGAGAACTGCTTGGCCATGCGGTCCCAGCGCGCAAACATCGTGTGCTTTCGAACTTCGAAGATACGTCCCATGGGCGCAAATTTTGGCAGATGGCGGGCGCGGTGACCATTCGCCGCGCGCATCTCGTCGCACGGTTCGACGCGCGGCGCTCGGCATTGCTCGACGAGCTCGTGCCCCTCACGTACGAGCGCGCCGTCGACGGGCTGCCGCCGCACGTGCGTGCGGCATCGGCGCTGCGGCGATTCGATGGCCGGCTCGTGATCGTCCAGGACGACGTCAACGCGCTCGCCGTTCGCGACGGCAGCGACGCCGTGCGGGCGGTCCTGCTGCCGCCGCACGCGTCGGGCGGGCGCGTCTTCGACGACACGCTCGGAAACAAGCACGAGAAGCTCGATCTCGAAGCGTGCGTGGCGCTTCCGGGCGGCCGTCTCGTTGCATTCGGGTCGGGCTCGTTGCCGGCACGCGAGCGACTCGTCGTATGGGACGGGCGCCGCTCGCCCGTGATCGTCCACGCGAGCTCGTTGTATCGCGACTTGCGTGCCGCGGTCACGGAGGGCCGTGCGCGGCTCAACGTCGAAGGCGCCGCCGTCAGCGGCGGCACCGTCAAGCTCTTTCATCGCGGCAACGACTCGCGCGGAGCGGAGCTGGCGGCGCAGAACGCCATCGCGGAGCTCGAGCTCGAGGCGTTCGAGCAGTGGCTGCGTGGCCGCACGCAAAGCCCCCGCGTAGCGCGCGTCACCTCGGTCGAGCTCGGAGACGACCGCGGGGTGCCGTTCGGTTTCACTGATGCCGTCGCGCTCGACGATGAGCGCATCGTCGTGCTGGCTTGTGCCGAGGACTCGGCATGCGCGATCTCCGACGGCGACGTGCTCGGCTGCCGCATCGGGTTGCTCGACGAGGAAGGGCTCCGCATGGCCGATGTGTGCGACACAGCAGGCAAACGTACGACGCTGAAGCTCGAAGGCATCGAGCGGCGGTTGGGCTCGAGCACCGAGTTTGACGTCGTCGTCGACGTCGACCGGCCGTCGGCGCCGGCGCTGCTCGGGCGGCTCGTCTGGGAGTCGCAGTAACGGTGGCGCGACGACCCGCGAAGTCGACGAAGCGGCGCGCAGGCCGCGTGGCGAATCGGCCGCCTGTTTGCCGAGCGCGCGCACGCGGCGACGGTGGGTCAAGACGTTCCGGCGTGCGCCGAGCGCCGTGCAGCTCGCCGTGCTCGCCGCTGTCTTCGTCGCGCTGTTCATCGCCGTGAATTGGTCGTATCAAGTCGTCCGCAAGCCGTCGGAGCTGTTCTTTCCGATCAGCGGCTCGTTCTACAAGGGCCCCGCCGAGACTTGGCGCGCCTACGGACGGTTATTCGAACGTCACTCGACGCCGATCATGACGCCCGACTTGCTGGCCGCGCTCGCACAGATCGAGGGTTCGGGCAATCCCATCGTTCGCACGTACTGGCGGTTCAGCTTGGACGTAAGAGCCGTTCGAGATTTTCCGGCCGGCATCGAGCGCCGTCGGCATGTATCAGATCACGGACGGCACGTTCGCGATCGCGCGGCGCTATTGCATCCACCGCCATCGCGTGGTCGAAGATGGGCCTTGGTACGACTTCAGGGCATGCTGGCTCAACGCGCTCTATACGCGGACGGTGCCGTCGCACGCCGTCGAAATGACGGCTGCGTACCTCGATCGGGGCGTGACGGATACGCTCGGCCGTTATCCCGGGCTGGTTGCGACGCTCGAGCAGAAGCAGACGCTGGCGACGATGATGCATCTGTGCGGCGCCGGCGCAGCGGCCGAGTACGCGCGGCGCGGTTTGCAGCTGGCGGCGGGCCAGCGCTGCGGCACGCACGACGCGCGCAGCTACGTCGGTCGCGTCACGAGCATGCAGCGGCGCTTCAGAACCCTCGCGGGAATAGTCGCACCCGTTAGCGGCTCGACCCGGCGCCCTGACCGTCGGTCCGCCCGAGCGTCTTGCCGTCCTTGAGGACGACTCCAACGTAGAGCCCGCCCGTGCTGCCGTCGTTGAGCACGACTTGGTTGCGCAACGGGTTCACGTACATCGTGACCTTGTCACCGACTTTCAGCGCCGTTCGCGTCCAGCCTTCGTTGATCAAGACGTTCGGCGCCGTCATCTCGACGGTCCAGACGCCATCCGGCGTCGTCGCCCTCCGACTTGGCGTCGATCTTGATCGAGGCGTGCGGATTGATCCAGCGGAACTGTGTGATCGTGCCTTCGAGCTTGACGACGCGCGAGTTGTCGAACGCTGCCGTCGAGTGATGCGCGGCGACCGGTAGTGCGGCCAGGACGTTACGACGCGGCGGCGGCCAGCGAACACGAAACTTGTCGTAACACTTTCATTCTTCGCACTCCTTAGCTGTTCGAGCCCGGCACGGCCCGCTTGCGTGCTCGGCAGGTTGTCGTTGGAGATCCGGCAGGCAGTGCGACCTCGCCGATGTCGGTATTGTCGACGCGCAGCCAGCGCTTCGTGCTGCGCCACTCGCCAACCCAGTTGATGGGATCGGTCATGATGTACGCGATCTCGAGGATCTCGCCGTTCTCGAGCAGCCGTATCCGCTCTTGCATGCGGAACTCCTCGGAGATCGGGATACCGGTATCGATGTAGTGGTTGTACGTCTCGACGTAACGCGTGTCGACGACGAGCGTGTCGCCTTCGAAGCGGCCTTGTGACTCGCCGTTGTACGTGTAGATCACCGTGTCCGGTTCGGTCCAAGGACGGCCATCGAGGAAGATCTGCCGGAACTCGTTGTTGAAGTTCGAGACCATGTAGATCACGGTCGGGAGCTGGACCATCGCGATTGGCCAGACACGCGTCATGACCATGGGCTGCCCGGCAGGGAAGCACTGCCCGATCGCGTCGCGCCAGGACTGCCCGCGCTGCAGCGTTTGCGAGTACTCGTAGTCCTCCTTCGCCTGTCCGATGAACTCGGGGTACGGTGGGCCGAACCGAAAGTCGGCGAACGCCCGGCGAGAGATCGACGAACCAGGTGCCGGTCAGATCGAATGGCGGCGCGGGCCGCTCCTTCTTGAGGTTTTCGGGAGCGAGCGCGCCCAAGTAGCCCTCGTGCTTCGGGATCATGCGGCTCAAAGTTTCGCGCCGCTCGGCGGCGGTTTGCGCGATCGCCGACTGGACCGCCGCGATGGCCGCGACGGCAACGATCAAGGCCCGAAATGCGGCCATTGTTTTCCCCTCGTTATCCTTCATAGCGGTGCCGGCACCACTTTACCACAAGGGTTTTCTGCGGCCGGCGCGCGGTAGTGCGGCGGCTGTCCCCGCACTAGACTGGCGCGATTCAGATTACAGGCCTGCGAGAAGCGAAGGGGGAAAAGAAATATGAAGCACGCGCAGACAGCCGTCGTCGCGGCGTTGTCGACGAGCATTTGGGTGGGCTCGGGCGGCGCGCAATCGCTATTGCCGGGCGAGCGTGAAACGACCATCACGGCAATTCCAGGCATCGTCGCCGCCGGCGCGAAGTGGGAAATCGTCTGGGCCGACTTCGAGACCGCGGACGGCATCAACGGCACGCCCGACGGCGGCGTGATCTTCGCGCAGGAGCAGACGGACACGATCCGCAAGCTAGCGGCGGACGGCAAGGAATACACCGTCGTGAGCCCGACGCGCGGCGTCGGCTCGGTGTCGCTCGACGCACAAGGCCGGCTCTATGCCGTCGAGCGCACTTGCACGGAGCCGCTCAATACGTTCCTGCCGGGCTGCAACGATCTCACGGCCGTCGTGCAGCTGCTACCCGAGCGCAAAGTGCTTGCGATGACGTTTGCGAACGGCGCGCCGCTCGGCCGCCTCAACGATCTGATCGCCGACGGCAAAGGCGGGGCGTACTTCACGGTCGGCGGCGCCTATTACGTGAATGCCGCCGGCGTCGTCAGCACGGTCGCCGATCAGGACATCCGCTCGAACGGCATCATGTTGAGCCCCGACGGCCGAACGCTGTACGTGACGAATAATACGAATGTGCTCGCGTTCGATGTTCGCGGCGACGGTACGACGGCGAACCGCAGGGACTTCGGCACGCTGAACGGTGACGACGGCGGCGACGGCATGGCCGTCGACTCGGAAGGGCGTCTCTACGTGACGGGCAATCGCGGCGTGCACGTGCTCTCGCCGCGCGGCGAGCACTTGGGCATGATTCCGACGCCGCGCCGGCCGATCACGATCGCATTCTCAGGGCCGGACAAGAACCTGCTCTATGCGCCGTCGTCGGGCGCCGTGGGGCCGGACGGGAAGGCGTGGGCGACGCCGGAAACGATCCGCAACACCGCGATGACGATATATCGCCTCACGATGCTGTCGCAGGGCTACAAAGGAGGCCCAAGTAGTCGCTTGCGCGGCGGATCGAGCGGCTCTCCGTGTTCATTCGAGCTCGTCCGCGGAGGTGTCGATGAACCGGAACCGCAGCCGGCCTAAGTCGATGACGTCGCCGTGGTGCAGCTCCTGTCGCGTCACGAGCTTCGCGTTGACGCGGATGCCGTTCTTGCTCTCGATGTCTTCGATCGCGACGCCGCTCGGCGTGGATACGAACCGTGCGTGCAGCCGGCTCAGGAAGTCATTGTCGATGGGAATGTCGGCGACGTCGGCGCGGCCGAGCGTCATCGTTTCCTTGAATAGCGGGTACTTGATCGGCCGCTCCGAGTCCATCAGGACGAGAATCCGCGAAGCCGGCGCTTGATGCTCCGCCGACTGGACGGTCGCCGCGAACTTTTCGGGGAACACGAGCTCCGGCGAGAGCATTTCCTCGGCGCGTTCCAAGTCGGCCGCGCTTTGGACGCGCTGATGCAGATGACCGGCCACGCGGTTCTCGCGCGTTTCCTTGATCTCGCCGAGCGCGCTCATGAGATCGTCGAGCGACGGTACCGCGCCCGACGTCGACGGGCCCCGATAGTCGTCCGGCAACGCGATCGTCTCGGTCTGCATGCTGTCGATGCGCGACAGCTTCTTGCAGCTCGTCGCGTTCCCGGCTCACGCGCTGCAGCTCCTCGCGTGCTTCGGCGAGCGCGCGCATCGACCCTCGCGCCCTAGCCCCAGCGATTTCAGGCGCTGCCGTTGATCGTCGAGCAGCGATTCAGCGGCTTCGTTGCGCTGTAGCGCTTCCCTGAGCGCTTTCTCGAGCCGCGCGAGAGCGCGATCGCGTTCGTCGCCAGTGGACCGGGTTGGATCGCCTGGCTTCGTCATGGGGTTGCGGCGGCTCGTTGGAGCCGCTCGAACCGCGACGTCTGCAGCAAATTGCGAACGGCCGAGTTGTCCTCGTGGCACGCGTACTCGAACATGCGATAGGCATCGTCGCGCAGCAGCGGAAACGCCGCCTTCCAAGGCTCGGTCAGCACTTGGGAGTCCTCGACGGCGATCTCGTAGTCGATCATGTCGTCAGCGGTACGCGTCAGCCGCTCGACGACGCGCATGTCGCGGCTCGTCGGGATTGGCCTACCGCCGGGCCCCACGATCAGCATCGGCGTTTCGCCGTTGAAGTTGCGGGTCTCGATGACGAGCGTGTCGCCCTCGAAATGACCGCGCGAGTCGCCGAGCCATTGGACGATCTCGCTCGCGAGCGGCGGCCGGCCGTCGACAGGCACGATGCGGGTCTCGTGGACGAGCTCGAGGCGAATCACGACGTAGCCGGGCGCCTGCACGATCTCGATGCCGCTGTTGTACATGAAGGGGAACATCGACGCCGGCAAGCCGCGCGTGATGCACCGGTCGAGCGCGTTGAAATCGGCGACCTCGTCAAACGAAATGTCGGACCAGCTGCTCGTCATCGTCGCGGAGCGGCGCTCGCCTTCGGCGGTCAGCGGCGGAAGACGGCCGTTGGCGGGCTCCACGATCAGCGAGGTCAGCCGGTTCGGCTGGCCGATCTCGGCCCAGTGCCCGTTGCCCATCTTATTGGTGGCGATTTCCTGGTCGTAGCGCGCGTCCAAGCCGCGCAGCCGCTCGACGCGCTCGGCGAACTCCTCGTCGTTGAGGTAGCGTCGGCCGCCGAAGCTCTCGGGCCGCTGGACCGGCGTACCGTTCAGCTTGTCGATCGGCCACATCCGGTCAGGTCGGGGTCGCCCCACGGCGTGCGCGGGGCGACATAGGCGCTGCTCGCAGCGCTGCCTGATTCGCCGCCGCAGCCGACCAGCGCTGCGGCAATCGCCGCGGCAACCGCCGCAACGATCCAGCGGGGACTCGCTCGGCGCCGTTGCATGCTCAAGCCTCTGAGAATGGCGGTATCAATGGGAGCAAATCGTGCACCCTCCTCGTATACGGTTGCAAACGGCTTTTCTGTGACGACGCTCGGCAACTGCTCCCCCCTGCGTTGCTCTACTGCGGGCATCCCTGCCCGCGTCGTGTTTGAGGGCCGCGGGCTTTACCGCTGCCGGCCAGTTGCGCTATGGTTCGCGCCCGTGAATTCCACGACTCGCAAAGGCGCGCTCACGAAACCCCGGCCAGGGGCTTTGGAGCATTGCGCGCACTGAACGACCTCGACGCAACGCACACCGAAAGCCCCGCCGCAACCCGACGGGGCTTTTTTGTTTTCGCCTCTCAGTTATCGGAGTCAAAGCATGGCCGCCAAGAAACTCGCTAACCCAGTCGTCGCGATAGTCGGTGCTACGGGCGCCGTCGGTGTCGAGCTATTGCAGTGCCTCGAGCAGCGCAAGTTTCCGCTGAAGGAGCTCCGGTTGCTCGCGTCGGCGCGGTCGGCCGGCAAGACCATGAAGTTTCGCGGCAAAGAGCTGCGCGTGCAGGAGCTCACCGAGGATAGCTTCGCAGGCGTCGATATCGGGCTGTTCTCGGCGGGCAGCGGCACGTCGAAGAAGTTCGCGCCGGCGGCCGTCAAGGCGGGCACCGTCATCGTCGACAACTCCTCGGCGTTTCGCATGGATGCCGGCGTGCCGCTCGTCGTGCCCGAGATCAACGGCGACGCGATCGCAACGCACAAGGGCATCATCGCGAATCCGAACTGCTCGGCGATCATCTCGATCACGCCGCTTTGGCCCGTGCACCAAAAGAACCGCATCGGGCGCATGATCATCTCGACGTATCAGGCAGCGTCGGGCGCGGGCGCGGCCGCGATGGAAGAGCTGCGCGAATCGACGCGCGCCTACCTCGACGGGCGCAAGTTCGAGCACAAGGTGCTGCCGCACCCGTACGCGTTCAACGCCTTCAGCCACAACACGAAGATCGACCCTGCCACGGGACACAACGAGGAAGAGACGAAAGTCATCAACGAGACGCGCAAGATCTTTGGCGACCCGAACATCGCGATCGGCATCACCTGCGTGCGGATTCCCGTGCTGCGTGCGCATTGCGTGTCGGTCACGTTCGAGTGCGAGAAGCCCATCACGCCGGACGAGGTTCGCGCGATCATCGCAAAGGCGCCGGGGTGCCGCGTCGTCGACGATCAAGAGCGCAACTACTTCCCGATGCCCGTCGACGCTTCGGGCAAGGACGAGATCCTCGTCGGCCGAATCCGACGCGATCTCAGTGACTCAACGGGCCGCTCGATCTCGATCTTTTCGGCCGGCGATCAGCTCCTGAAAGGCGCGGCGCTGAACGCAGTGCAGATCGCCGAGAAGCTGTTGGCGTGAAGCCGTCGGCGTGATTACATTGGCGTTCGCAATCGATAAGGAGCGATCGCAATGGCAAAAGAACGCACGACACAAAAAGAAGGCAAGAAAAAACCGCTGTTGACTCCCAAGGAGCGCAAAGCGCTGAAGCGCGCCAAGAAAGAGGCGCGCCAGGCGTAAGGCGGATAGCGCCGTCGGTTACTGCTTGATCGTGCCGGTGACGCCTTCGGGCGAGCAGTTGAACGGCTCGAGCTTCAGATCCGACGGCGCGTACTCCGAGCGCGACACGTCGAAGTCGCGTGTGAAGAACGTCGGATCTTTGAGGGCTACCTCCACGACGAGACGCTGGCGCTCCGCATCGAACGAAAGCCGCTCGACGGATGTCAGGTTCGCCGAATGCAGCAGCCCGCGCGTCGGCTTGCCGGGCTCCTCGACGTACTGATTGAGGACACCTTCCGCGTAGTTTGCGGTCTCGATGACGAGCGTATTGCCGTCGAAATAGCCGATCGAATGTCCGAGAGACGTGCGCGGCCCGTTCGCCGGATGCTCGCGGGTGTCGAGGTGCACGGTGCGAACGACGTCCATCCACTCGTGCCGTAGCACGACTTGCGTTCCCTCGCGCGCGATCGAGAGCGGCGTGCCCGGCGCGCCCCAGACGCGCCGAATCGCAACGGGATCGCAGCGGAACGTCGGATCGTCCTTGAACGGGTCGTATGCCGCGACGGCCGCTTCGCCGGCCGGTGTCAGAAAGGTCATCATCGGCTGCGGGCGGCTCGTGCCGCCGCGGCGCGGATCCGCGGCCACGGGCGCCAGCATCCACGTGCCGAAGATGTCCGTGCGGGGCGGCAGCGCGGCCGGCGTGCGCGCCGATTGCCCGCGCGGGCCGTTGACACTCAGCGCGCGGCCGTCGGGAAAGTAGACGTTGTTGAAGAAGCACATCGTCGGGCTATGCCGCGACAGGGAGCCGTCGACGCGAACCTCGGTGCCGGCTTTCAGCATGTCGGGTGTGATGCCGTTGCGCGAGAGCTGGGTGAAGCCATGCGATTCGCAAACGTATTCGGTCGTCTTGCCGTTCTCGTCGACGGCTGCGATATGTAGATAGCTGTGAGGATTGCGCGCCTCGTACTCGACGACGGTGCCGGAGATATCGACGGGCTTGTCGATGTCGAAATGGGGCGCGAAGCTGTGATGCGCGTGAGCCGGAGAGGCGAGCAGGCCGAGCAGCAAGGACGGAGTTCGTGCGTTCATCGTCGAGCGGTGCCTCTTCACGAGAGCGCTCAGTATATTCATGGGCCGTCGCGCCGCGCAGCGGATTTTGCTAGCGTGCCCCGATGACGACGATTGGGCAGAATTCGCCCGCGGCCGGTGAGCCCGGGCTGCACCGAGCCATCGGCCCGCGGCTCCTGTTGTTCCTCGTGATCGGAGACATGCTTGGGACGGGCATCTACGCGCTGACGGGCGATGTCGCAGCACGAGTCGGCGGAGCGGCTTGGCTCGCGTTCGGCGGCGCTTTTCTCGTCGCGATGTTGACCGCCACGTCGTACCTCGAGCTCGTCGGCAAGTACCCGTCCGCGGCCGGCGCCGCACTGTACGCGCAGCGCGCTTTCAACAGCCGCTTCATCACGTTCCTCGTCGGCTTCGCGGTCATGTGCTCGGCGTTGACCTCCGTCGCCGCCGCGAGCCGGGCGTTCTCGGGCTACTTCCAAGAGCTCGCGCTCGCACCGCTCGTCGTGCTCGTGCCGGTGTTCATTCTGGGGCTCGCGTGGATCAACTTTCGCGGCATCGTGGAATCCGTGAAGGTCAACGTCGTGCTGACGTGCATCGAGCTCGTAGGGCTCTTCATCGTGATCGCGGTCGGCGCTTGGGCGCTCAGCCAGGGTATCGGCGAGCCCTCACGTGCTCTCGAGTTCAACGCGGGCGGAGACGCCTTCGGGCTCGTCATGAGCGGCGCCGCGCTCGCGTTCTTCGCGATCATCGGTTTCGAGGACTCGGTCAACATGGTCGAGGAGACGGAGAATCCGCAGCGCGACTTTCCGCGCGCCTTCTTCATCGGTATCTCGATCACGGGCGTCGTCTATATGCTCGTCGCGTTCTTCACGACGGCGCTCGTGCCGATCGACGTGCTGCGCGAGTCGAATCAAGACTTGCTCGAGGTCGTGCGAATCGGCGCGCCGTGGTTCCCGCTCGCCGTGTTTGCGGTCATCGCGATGACTGCCGTCGGCAACACCTCGCTGATCAATCTGATGATGGCATCGCGCTTGTTGTACGGCATGGCCAAAGAGCAGGTCATTCCGCGGCCGTTCGCCGCCGTGCACGAGCGGCGGCGCACGCCTTGGTTCGCGATCATCGCGACGACGGGCGTCGCACTCGCGCTCGCGAGCTGGAGCGGCGTGCGCACGCTCGGCGGCACGACGGCGTTGCTGCTCCTGTGCGTTTTTGCGATCGTGAACCTAGCCGTGCTGCTGCTGCGCAAGAGCCCCGTCGAGCACGCACACTATCGGGCGCCGACGGTGTGCCCTGTGCTCGGCCTCGTGTCTTGCGTGTATCTTGCATCGCCCCTTGCGGGCCGCGAAGGCGCCCAGTACGTCATTGCGGGCATCTTGCTGCTGATCGGCATCGCGCTGTACTGCGTCAACGCCTTCATCGACCGCCGCGGCGCAATCGACACGGCTACGTCGGAGGGTTAAATTCGAGCCGACGACCGGCTTCCAACACCGTTCAATACCTTCGGGGGAAACCATGGCTGCACAACCGCAGGACATCGAGCAAAAGACACCCATCGAGATCGATCGGCGCATCTACGAGCTCTACGACGAGTACTGCCACGGCCGCATGGATCGCCGTGAGTTCTTGGCGCGCGCAAGCGCAGTGGTCATCGGCGGGCTCGCGATGGCGCAGGCGCTGTTCCCGCGCTACGTCGAGGCGCAGACGATCTCGTTCACGGATTCGCGCATCAAGGCCAAGTACGTCGAGTATCCGTCGCCAGGCGGCAATTCCGGCGAGATGCGCGGTTACCTCGTGCAGCCGAGCGGCAACGGCCCGTTCCCGGCCGTGCTCGTCATTCACGAGAACCGCGGCTTGAATCCGTATGTCGAGGACGTCGCACGCCGCGCCGCCGTCGCAGGCTTCGTCGCGCTGGCGCCTGACGGCTTAGCGCCGGTCGGCGGCTACCCCGGTAACGACGACGACGGCCGCACGCTGCAGTCCGGCCTCGATCAAGCGAAGCTGCGCCAAGACATGGTCAACAGTGCGCGTTACTTGAAATCGCACGAGCTGTCGACCGGCAAGCTCGGAGCCACGGGCTTTTGCTGGGGCGGCGGCATGGTCAACAACCTGGCCGTCGCAATGGGCGCGGACTTCCACGCCGGTGTGCCGTTCTACGGCGCAGCGCCTGCGGCGGCCGACGTGCCGAAGATCAAGGCGCCGCTGTTGATCCAGCTTGCCGCGACCGACGAGCGCATCAATGCGATGTATCCGGAGTACGAGGCCGCGCTGAAAGCGAACAACGTGCCCTTCGAGAAGCATATCTACGAAGGCACGCAGCATGGGTTCCACAACAACTCGACGCCGCGTTACAGCGAGGCGGCCGCGAATCTCGCTTGGGAACGCACGGTCGCGTTCTTCAAGCGGCATCTCGCCTGAGCGCCGACGGTGGCTCGAAGAGGGGACGGATTTATTTAACGCTCCGCAGCGCTCGATAAGTTTGTCCTTCCTCCTTAGCGTTAAATAAATTCGTCCCCGATGTTCACGCGCTGGCGCCGGCGGCGCATCCTCGAGCGCCATTCGATACCCGACGACGCATGGGCCGCCGCGGTGGCGGCGTGGCCTGCGCTCGCGCGCCTGACCGGCGAGCAGCGCGAGCGGCTGCGCGCGCTGGCACTGCTGTTCCTCCACGAGAAGCAATTCGAAGCCGCGCGCGGCTTCCTTCTCGACGAAGCGAAATGCGTTCGTATCGCCGCGATGGCGTGCTTGCCGATCCTCGAGCTCGGTTTCGACGCCTACCGGGGGTTCAAGTCCGTCGTCATCCATCCCGACGAGTTCGTCGTGCGCGATCGCAGCTACGAGGACGAGGACGGCGTCGTCCACGTCGGTGACGACGTGCTCTCAGGCGAAGCCTGGGAGCAGGGCCCCGTCGTGCTCGCATGGAGCGAGATCGAGGAGAGCGGGCGCGGCGAAGGCTACAACGTCGTCGTCCACGAGCTCGTGCACAAGCTCGACATGCTCGGCGGCGAAGCGAGCGGCGTGCCGCCGCTGCATGGCGGCATGCGTGTGCCCGAGTGGGTCGCGGCGTTCGACGCGGCGTACGAGGATTTGTGCGACCGCCTCGAGCGCGGCGAGGATCCGTGGCTAGACCCGTACGCGGCCGAGGACTCGGCCGAGTTCTTCGCCGTTTGCGCGGAAATGTTCTTCGACGTGCCGCGCCGCTTTCGCGCTGAATACCCGGACGTCTACGAGCAGCTCAAGCGCTATTTCAAGCAAGATCCTGCCGCAAGCGCTTGAGCCCCAGCCAGAAGCCGATCGTGCTCGTGACGAGCGCGCCGAGGCTCAAGAAGATCATGCCGATGTCCCACAGCGGCCGCCGGTCGTACCAAAAACCGAAGTCGAGGCTGTGCAGGCCGTTGTAGAGCCAACGCTCGATGCGCTGCAGGCGATGGATCTGCGCGACGATCTGGCCGAGCGCGGGATCGATGTAGACCCACGTCTCGTGCGAATCGTCGAACTTCACGCGTAGCACCGGCAGGGCCGCTTGGCGGTTGCGCGAGTAGTAGTACGCATCGTAGTCGGTGAGCAGCTCTTGCGTGACGATGTTGGCGTCGGGCGCCGCTGCCTGCAGCCGCGCGACCAGCGTGTCCGTTGCGAACGGCTCGGCTTGCTCCGTCAACGTGCGCGCATCGACGAGCATGTGCTGCGGCTCCGCTCTCCCGGTGATGGGGTATGGTTGGTGCAGCCGCTCGCGGCGTGGGTCGGTCTCGGCGCTCGTCCCCGTGTAGCGCGCAAGATAGTACGGCGCGTCGGCGATGCGGCGGAGCTCGAGCTCCTTCAGCGTTCTCCCTGCCAGCAGGGATGCCCAGGCAGCGGCATCGAACGGCGGAAACTGGCCGAGCTCGACGGGGCCGCCGGTCATCGTGTCGTCGCGGATCTCGAGGCTGTCGACGTCGTTCGCCCAGTCGAACGGCTCCATCGACAGGAGCCCGCTGAACACCCAGGTCAGCGCGAAGATGCCAAAGAACGCGCCGGAGATGTAGTGCCAGCGCATCCAGCCTTGGTACCGGACGGCATTCGACCAGCGAAACGGCTTCGACTTGTTGAGCTGCGTGACGCCGAGCACGAGGCCGAGCAGTGCAAGCAAGCATCCCAGGGCCGAAGTCGCCACGACCGTCCAATACCAGAGGGGCTGGTTCGTGCGCAGCGGCGTGATGTAGAACCAATGCGGAATCGTCGCAATCCACGCGAGCGTGCGAGCCTTCTTCGTCGTGACGAGGCGCACGTCACCCGCGTAGCGCGAAACGTAGACCTCGGTGCCCGCGCCGTCGGCGACGGTGAACTTGTAGAGCGGCAGGTCACGGCCGGCCTGCAGCGTCCATTGGTCGGGCCGCTCGACGATGCGAACGAGCTCGACGGAGCTCGCCGGCGCGTCGACGAACTTCGCGGCGACGCTGCGCGCCGTCTCGACGTCGATCTCGTCGAGGGCCTCGCCGGTATCGGCGAACACGGTGGCAGCGCCGTACGGGCTCGCGAACCGATACGCGGGCCGATCGAGCACGCTCGTCAACGTAGCGCGGCCGAAGCCGCTCGCTGCGCGTTCGGCGGCTTCGACGGGCGTGAAGCGGACAGCCGCGACGTCGAGCGCCGGCAGCCGCTCGAGGCGTGCCTGCGCGCTCAGGGCCGGCATTCCTCCGACGTAAATCATGGCGATGCCCGTGACGAACCACAGTACGAACAGCACGCTCAGCGGAATGCCGAGGTAGCGGTGCGTCAGGATCAGCGCGCGGCGCAGCATCTTATCGTATCGCTCGAGCTAGGCCACGCAGTGTAGCGGCGCACTGTGTCGGGCAGCGAGTCGCGCCTGGACCGAGTGGTCGCTTGGGAGGCCGGGAATGGCTGGTTGTCGCGTGCATGAAACAGGTATTAAGAACGATAGTAGTAAATATAGCCTGGCACGCAAGTCCCGCCCTGAGGCAAAGTCGAGCGATAAAGCGCTTTATGACAAGCGCACGTCGGCACGGAAAGGTTTTTTGGCAACAACTTCTGCGCGCCGGCTTTTTGTTCGTTTTCGGAAGCATTGCTCTTAACGAACAGCGGGGGGAATAGGAATGAAAGCCATATCACGCGATGAGGCACAACTCGCGAACTACACCGTGCTCGCGTCCACGATCTCGGCGCTGCTTGCCGGCGGAACCGCGGGGCAGGCACAAGCGCAAGAAGCCGGACTCGAGGAAATCACCGTGACGGGCTCGCGCATCGTGCGCCGCGACCTCGATGCGGCGAGCCCGATCATGACCGTCGACACGGAGCGCCTCGAGAACTCGAGCACGCTCAACATCGAGAGCGTGCTGAATCAGCTGCCGCAGTTCGTGCCCGACAGCACGCAGTTCGATTCGACGAACGTAGCGTCCGGTGCAGTGACGCCCGGTATCGCAAGCGTCAGCCTGCGCGGCATTGGCGCGAACCGCACTCTCGTGCTCATCGACGGGCGGCGCGCGCAGCCGGTCAATGCTTCGCTGATCGTCGACTTGAACACGATCCCCTCCGCGGCCATCGAGCGCGTCGAAACGATCACGGGCGGCGCGTCGGCCGTGTATGGAGCCGACGCGCTCGCGGGCGTCGTCAACTTCGTCCTGAGGGACGACTTCGAAGGCGTCGAGATGGACTTCCAAACCACCACGACCGCAGAAGGCGACGGCGAGGAAACGCGATTCACGAGCTTGATCGGGGTCAATGGCGAAGGCGGCAACGGCAACGTGATGTTCGGCGTCGAGTGGTACAACCGCGAGATGGTGCTCCAGCGCGACCGCGAGTTTTACCGCAACGGCTGGGAAGATTCGACGAACCAGACCGGCGGCTTCTTGCTCGGGACCGGATTCTCGCCGGGCCAGGTGACGATCAACACGAGCAACATCACCTACAACCCCACGGTTCTGCCCGTCAACCGTCCGACGCAGGCGGCTGTCAACGCCCTGTTTGCACCCTACGGCGTCACGCCGCCCCCGGGCGTCGCATCCGAAATCTACTTCCAGCCGGACGGCCGGCCGTTCCTGCTCAACGGGTTCAATTACACGGGCCCGATCATGAGCTACGACAACAACGGCGACGGCTTCGCCGGCGTGCACCGCCAACCGAATGGCAGCTTGCAGCAGGTGAACATCGAAGGGCTGGCCGCCACTCCGTCCGAGCGACGATCGGTGTTCGGCCGCGCGACGTTCGACATGAACGACAACCTGACGGCGTTCGCGCAGGCCACCTACAGCAACATCGAAGTCAGCTCGCGAGGCGGCTATCCGCCCGCGATCACCGTCTGGCAGGCCCCCGTGCCGAACGACGGCCTGCGCCCGCTGCCGCCGGGTCTGCAAGCGCTGCTCGATTCGCGCACGGGCTCGTACGACCCGGATGGTGCCGGACCGCAGCCGGCGATCCCGGGGTCACAACTACCGTGGAATATCTTCCGCGGCATCGATTTTCTCGGCGCACCGCAGGCGCTGACGACGCAGAACGACGCTTATCAGCTCATGGCCGGCGTCGAGGGCGCGTTCACGAATCGAGATTGGACGTGGGAAGCGTACGTCTCCACCGGTGAGACCGAGACGCTGATCTACTACGATGTTCTGCCGTCGCTGCAGCGCTACCAGTTCCTGGTGGCTCAGCCGAACTGGGGTGTCGGCTCGTTCGTGCGCGGCCGCAATTACGACGTGTCATGCGCCACGGGGCTGCCGATGTTCTCAACGGTGGATCCCGACGCGGGCTGTCAGGAGGCCATTCTGTCGAAGACGCGTCCGATCCAGAAGCTCTCGCAGGACATCGTCGAGGCGAACCTCCAGGGCAAGATTGCCGACATGCGCAACGGCGAGCTGAGGTTCGCCACCGGCATCAGCAATCGCAAGAACGAGTTCCGCTACGAGCCGGGCGGCATCAACGACAACATCTCGATCATCGAGCAGCCGATCGGGATCTTCGTGTCGAACAACACGCGCGGCGAGACGGAGGTCTCGGAGCTCTATGGCGAGCTGCTGCTACCGGCGACCGAGCGCCTGAATCTCGAGCTCGGTTACCGCTACTCGGACTACGACAGATCGGGCGGCGTCGACACGTGGAAGACGCTCGTCGACTGGTCGGCGAACGACTTCATGCGCATCCGCGGCGGCTACCAGGTCGCGACGCGCGAGCCGAACACCGAGGAGCTGTTCGCGGGCCCGCGCCTGAACACGGTCGGCGACTTCATCTTCGGCGATCCGTGCCAGGCGTCGACGACCGCTCCGTGGGGCAATATCGCCGCCAATCCGAATCGCCTGGCCGTGCAGACTCTGTGCCGCGACATCATCAACCGCAGCGACGATAATCCCGCCAACGACGGACAATCGGCGTTCGATACGAACACCGGCTCGACCTTCGGGCCGGCCGGACCGAACGGCTTCGTGCGGCCCGGCCTGCCATTCTTCCAGTCCGAGAACGAGATCCCGCGCGGTAATGACGAGGTCAACCCCGAGGAAGGGAAGACGTGGACGCTCGGCGTGGTGTTCTCTTCGCCGGGCAATCTCGAAAACCTCACGGCCTCGCTCGACTTCTACAACATCGAGATCTCGGACGTCATCGCGACGATCGACTCCACGTTCGTGTACAGCCAGTGTTTCAATGCGGACGGCATCAGCAACCCGACGTACTCGCTCAGCGATCCGGGCGGCTTCTGCGACATGATCGGGCGCCAGGTGCAAACCGGCGAGCGCGACACGGTCCAGGCGCCGTACGTGAATTCGGGCACGCTCGAGACCCGCGGCCTGGACATCGACATCAACTGGACGGCGGACGTCGGCGACGGCGGCGGATCGTTATTCATCAGGAGCCTGATCACGCTGCTCGACGAGTTCAAGATCCAAGACGTCGACGGCGGCCAGATCCTCGACGTCCGTGACACGCTGAGCACGTCGTATTACGGCGCGCAGTACAAGTACAAGCTCAATAACACCTTCGGTTACAACTTCCCGAGTGGCCGAGCGAACGTCGGGCTCAATTGGCGGCACCTGCCGGACGCCCGGTCGGATACCGCGACTCGGAACCCGGCCACGACGCAGCTTGGGGCCGAGGCGTATGACGTGTTCGGCTTGTTCGCGCGTTTCTCGATCAACGATCGGTTGGAGTTCCGCGGTGGCATCGACAACCTGCTCGACGAGGATCCCGTGATCGTCGAAGCGCGTCCCGGCGTCGACAGCAACACCGACGTGACGCGCAGCGAGTACTACGACGTACTTGGACGGCGCGCCTATATCGGCTTGAAGATGAGCTTCTAACGCCCGAGACAAATGTGAGCGGCGGCGAGCCCGGCTCGCCGCCGCTCATTTGATGCGCAGCTTATGCAGCGATCCGATGTCGCCTCGGACGAAGACGTTGAAGGCGAGGCACCATCTCTCCTCGTCGGAATCGTTTGGGTCCGCAGAGTGCATGACTACGGACGGAAACAGCACGATGTCGTTGGTCTTCGGTTTGTAGCTCCAGCTCTTGCAGTTGTAGAGATTGAAGGAATCCATGTCGAGATCGAGCGCCGGTGGAAATGGAATCAAGCTGTGCAAGTCGCGGTGAAAGACGAGATCGCCGCTAGTCTCCGTGACCTGCAAATAGAGCACGCCGGAGATCAGCGAGTTGTTATGGACGTGGGACCCGGCGGACTGACCGCGCCGATGCACGTTGACCCACGAATCAGTGACGTAGAACTCGATCGCCCTGCTGACACGCAGCAGCTCCCTCGTGTACGCGTCGACCTCCCGCATGACGATCTCGCGCACGTGCCGAAACTCCGGCCGATCGAGCACCGTCTTGTCGACTGAGCTCAGGAAGTTGTAGGCGCCTCCAGTCGGAATCGTGGACGAATACTCCAGCGCCTTCAGGTCGGGCCGCTCGAAATTTCCGACGTTGTTGACGTACACCGGTGTGGCGAAGAGCGGATAAACGGTTGGCTTGTTCATGCGTGTTCTCACGCGGAATCGTAGTCGATGTCCACCGTATCCTGTACGACGCCATAGCCGAGCTTCGAGCAGATCGAATAGGCCACCGCATCTTGAGGATCGAGACAAAGGTACGAGCGGCTCAAGCCGCGATCCAGGAGATGTTGGCTGAAGGCGACGACCGACGCTGTCGCGTAACCGCGCTCGCGCAGCGCGGGCGGCGTGTAAAGAATGCCGATCGCTGCCGCGTCGCTTGTCTCGCGCAGCACGCCGAGCATGCAGCGCGGGCCGCCGTCGTCCCAGAAGTAGAGCCGCTGATCCGGAATCAGTCTCGCGCACACGCCTCCGTCGAGCATCGTGAGCCCGGTCTCGCGTGCAAACGCATCGCCCCACTCGCGCGCGGCGCCGGCGTCGGCGCCCGTCGCCGCGCGTAGCGCGCCGCGCGCCGGCCGAGCCGTAGGCACAATCGCCTTGTGCTCGAGCAGCCGCTGCCGCGCTCGCACGAGCGACGAACCGCCGCGCAGGCCGAGCCATGCAGCCGTGAACGCGCTCGCCGCCGGCTCGGGCCCGGCCACGCCGGACAACGTGCGGTAGATCGCGCCGACGCTTTCGACGAGCTTGGGGATAGCGTCCAGCGGCAGCGCCGTGATCCCGAGCCGATGTGGCGGCGTGCGAAACGCGCAACCGACGATCTCCGCGCTGTCCTCGACGGTGGCCCAGAAAAGCGGCTTTTGAAAGCGCCAATCGTCGGTGCTGGCAAAGCGCGCGCTCTGCAGCGCCACCGAGTGCTGCATCTCCGCGCCCTCGAGCCAGGCTCGCGCGCGAGCGAGGAACGCGCGGGCGTCCGGATGGAGGCAAACACGCATCAGATGGCGCCGCGCACGGCTGCGTTAGCGCAGAGCCGCAGCGTCAACCGACGTGCTCCGCGCGCGCGTTCAACGCGGGGCGATTGCGGATGAACTGAGAGAAGACCCATTTCTCGCCGCTGGTTGGCGGCCGCCCCGCGTGCACCATGCGGGTGTCCGGCCTGCCGTTCGGCAGCGCGTTGACGAAGAACAAGCCTTCTCGCCGGCGGCCCTTGTGGCGCACACCGAGCTCCGGAAAATCAGTTTCGCCGCCGCTGTAATCGTCGTTCAAGTAGATCAGGAAGGTGATGATGCGCTCGCCGCGGCGGAGGATCTCGTCGTCGTAGTTCGGGATTTCGGGGTTCACGAAATCGAAGTGGTCGGTGATCTTTTGGCCGATTGCATAGTGCAATACGGTAGGACCTTCCATGTTGTGGACGGGCAGCCCGACGGTGGCGGCCATCCGGTGTTGAATTGCGATTTGCACGACGTCCGCGTCCATGAGGTCGAACCCAGCTACGCTGTTCGTCCGCATTTGGTCCGCGATGTCGCCGCCGTGTGCCGGATCGTAGATCAGCGCGCGTTTGAGCCGGACGCGAGCGCAGGCGATCAGCCAGTCGCATGCCGCGTCCGTGACGAGCTCGCGAAAGCAGCGCACTAACGGCCGCGCGTGCAACGTAGTGCCCGGCGGCGGCGCGAGCCAGGCGCGAAGATCGATGCGCTCGGCGAGGGCGCGCCAGCCTTCTTCCGGCGGCGCAGCGGCGGGCGCGCGGTCGCCGAGGACGTTGAGCTGCCCGCGAGCTGACGCAGACCCAGAATCCGCGGCTCGGACGAGCAGCCCGAGCGTGTGGCCCCAGCTCTGCTCGACGTGGGCGCCGAGCGCGGCCATCGTGGCGAGCCGCAGCGCCGCCTCGGCGCTGCCGGCCTGCATCGCCTCGCCCAGAAGGCGCGTGCCGTCCTCGGGCAGCAGCGGCGCCCGGTCGCCGATGACCAGGCGCTTGCCTAGCTCGGTCATGGCCTCGATGTCGCCCGCATGCGCCGCACGGCCGAGCTCATCGATCGCTTCGTAGTGACGGCCTGCCGCATCGTGCGCGGCGGCCCGCGCTGTGCCCTCTGTCATGGGCGTCTCCAACGGAATCGGCATTGTATAGAATCCAGGCGTCGTGACAGTACTCACCCATGGGCAGCCGAGGAACTGAAGGTGCCGAGCGTCCGCAGCGCAGCCGAGGAGCTCTCGCTCGCCGAGCAGTGCGACGCGCAGGGGGCTCACGACGATGCGATCAACGCGCTCGCGCGGGCAACGAAGCTCGGCGACGTCGAGGCGACGACGCGGCTCGCGAAACGCCTGATCGTCGGCGACAGGGCGCCTCTGTTGCCGACCGACGGCGCCGGCTTTCTGGTCGACGCGATGAACCGCGGCGGCGCGGAGGCGGCCGCGCGGCTCGCTGTGCTCGCAGCCGCGGGCGTGTACATCGAGCCGAGCCTGCCCGGTGCCCTGCGACTTGCCGCCGTCGCGGCGCAGCGCGGCTGGCGGACCGCGCAAACGCAGCTGCTGGCGCTGACTGCCGATCGCGAGCTAGCGTCGATCGCAGAGCGCGGTCCCACGCCCGCGAATTACTGGCAACGCGTCGCCGACGGCGTCGCGCTCGAGCAGTGGACCTCGTCGCCGGCGGGCGAGACTCTGCACGAGTCGCCGCTCATCCGCAGGTTCGAAGGCTTCGTATCCGACGCGGTTTGCCGTTGGCTCATTGATTTTTCGCGCGGCCGCCTCACGCGGGCGCTCGTCTACGACCCCGTCGGCCGGCGGGAGCTCGCGAGCCGTAACCGCACCAACAGTTGGGCCCAGTTCGACCTGATGTCGAGCGAGCTCATTCATTTGCTCGTGCAGCTACGCATGCAGGCCGCCTGCGGGCTACCGCTGTACAACATGGAAGCGACTGCGGTGCTGCATTACGCCGCCGGTGAAGAGAGTACCAACCATTTCGATTTCGTGAGCCCCGACATTCCCGGCTACGACCAGGAAATCGCCGCGAACGGGCAGCGAGTCATGACGTTTCTGGTCTATCTCAACGACGACTACGACGACGGCCGGACGGATTTTCCGGAGCTCCGGATTGCTCACAAAGGGCGGCGCGGCGAGGGCCTGTTCTTCGTCAACGCGCTTGAAAACAACGTGCCTGACCTTCGGACGTTGCACGCCGGCCGGCCGCCCACGCGCGGCGAGAAGTGGATCGTTTCCCAATTCATCCGGAGCCGTCGTGTGTTGGGTGTCGCGCCCTAGACAACGGCGCTGCGCCCGGCGAGCTGACGGGCACACCCTGGTACCAGAAACAACAGCGTACGGCGCGCACCGTTTCTTCCCTTATGCTGCATTCGTTGCTATGTTGCCGCGCTGAATGGTATCGACACCGCGAGTGTTGCTTTGAAGCAACGCACGCACACATTACGAATCGGGGGAAAAAGTGAAATCACTAACGAAACAGCGTTTGGCCCTTGCGATCTCGGCTGCCATCGGTGGCACCGCATACGCCCAGGAACCGGCACCGCAACAGGCGGCTTTGGAAGAAATCACCGTCACGGGCTCGCGCATCGTCAGAAGAGACTTCACCGCGCCGAGCCCGATCGTTACCGTCGAGGCCGATCGTTTCGTCAACACGGCCAGCACGGGTCTCGAGAGCGTGTTGAACGATCTGCCGCAATTCGTTCCCGCGGGCACTCAGTTCTCGGCGTTCGACATTCAGCCCGGCGCCACGAATTCCTCCGGCGCAGCGACCTTGAACCTGCGCGGCATGGGCACGAACCGCAACCTCGTGCTCATCGACGGCCGGCGCGCGCAGCCGGTCAACGCTGCACTGACGATCGACATCAACACCATCCCGACGGCAGCCGTTCAAAGTGTCGAGGTCATCACGGGCGGCGCGTCCGCGGTCTACGGACCGGACGCTCTCGCCGGCGTGACGAACTTCAAGCTGCGTGACGATTTTGAAGGCGTCGAGATCGGGGTGCGCGGCAGCGACACCGCCGAGGGCGATGGCGCCGAGACGAACTTCAACCTCCTGCTCGGCATCAACTCCGGCGACGGCAGGGGTAACGTCATGGTCGGCATGGACGTGACCTCGCGCGAGGCGATCTACCAGCGCGATCGAGACTTCTACGTCAACGGCTGGCTCGACCCCGGCAACGCCGGCGGTCAGTTCATGCAAGCGCGCAGCTACGGCGCCAATGAGGGCGGGATCCCGGGTGGTGTCAACACGCCGTCCCAGGCGGCTGTCAACACCATATTCGCGCGGTACGGCGTACCTGCCGGCGCAGTTGGAAACACGTCGGAGTTCCGCTTCAACGAGGACGGCACCGCCTTCGTGACGCAGCAAGGATACGGTTACAACGGCCCGCTGAACTGCTTGGAGGGCTGCGGCTCCTACACGGGCATCAAGCGCTTGACCAACGGCAACCTCGATCAGTTCGGCGTAGACGGGCTTTTGTCGGCGCCAATGGACCGCTTTTCGACGTTCCTCAAGGGTAACTACGACATCGGAGACAGGCTGACGGCGTTTACTCAGGCGAGCTACGCCAACATCGAAGTGGAAACCAATGGCGGCATCCCGCCGGCCATCACGGTTTGGCAAGCGCCGATACCGCGTGACGGCCGCGCGCTCCCGGCCGATCTGAATGCTCTTCTCGATTCGCGCACCGGCGCCTCCGGTCCGAATGGGCCCTGGAGCCTCTATCAGGTGCTCGACTACAACGGCAATATTCAGCAGCAGAACACCAGCGACGTCTGGCAGCTCATCGCCGGCCTCGAAGGCGAGCTCGGGGACAGTGTGACCTGGGAGGCCTACCTCTCGAAAGGCCGAACCGACATCGAGAACGCCAACTCCAGAATGCCTTCGCTGCAGCGCTATCAGTTCCTCGTGCAGCAGCCGAACTTCGGCAGGGGCGGGCCGTTTTCCTATCCCGCCACCTCGCTGATCGGCTCTGGCCGCGGCTACGCCCTGCGGTGCCCCACGGGGCTCCCGGTTTTCCAGAATTTCACACCGGATCAACAGTGCCTCGACGGCATCGACACGTTCCAGATCGCCAAGAGCGTCCTCGATCAAGACATCGCGGAGTTCAACCTACAGGGCAGCTGGCTCGACCTGCCGGGCGGCGAGATTGGCTACGCCGTCGGCTCGTCATACCGCAAGAACGAATACGAGTTCTCGCCCGGCAACCCCTTCACGATGCTGACGGACAACCCGATCGGCCTCTTCGCGTCGGCGCCGACGGGCGGTGAGACGGACGTCATGGAGTACTACGGCGAGGTTCTGCTCCCCGTCGTCGACCGCCTTGATCTCGAGCTCGGCTACCGCTATTCCGACTTCAACACGGCCGGCGGCCAAGAAACCTTCAAGGCGTTGTTCACGTTCCAGGCCAGCGAAGGGATCAGCTTGCGCGGCGGACGGCAGTACGCGACGCGCGCTCCGAACACCGCAGAGCTCTTCACGGCGCCGACGCAGATCGTCGTGGGACACCCGGAGGGCGATCCTTGCTCGGTGACGACGCGTTCGCCGTGGGGCAACGTGGCGACGCCGGGAAGCGGCAGCCCGGCGCCGAACAACCCGAATCGTGCGCAGGTCGTCAATCTGTGCCGGCAGCTCATCGGCAACAGCACCTCGGGCTTCGACACGCAGAGCTACAGCGTCACGGGCGTCAGCGGCCCCTTGGGTTTCCACCGGCAGAACCCGGCGTTCTTCCCGCTCGAGATCGAGCTGCGGCAGGGTAATCCGGAGGTCGGTCCCGAGACGGGCATCACGTACACGTTCGGCGCCGTGTTCAGCGGGTTTCTCGGAGCCGATAATCTGACCCTCACGGCCGATTTCTATCAGATCCACATGAAGGACGCGATTTCGCCGATTGCGGCGTACATCGTCTACAACAACTGCTTCAACTGGAACGGTACGACGAATCCGACGTACGACATCAACAACTCGTTCTGTCAGATGATCCGCCGCAACACGAGCTCGGGCGACCGCGAGGAGGTCGACGCGCCGTTCTACAACCTTGGCATCATCGAAACGCAAGGGTTGGACTTGAACGTCAACTGGAGCGCCGACTTCGGCCCCGGCACCTTCGGTCTGAACTCGGTCATGAGCTTCCTGGATGAGTACAAGTACCAGGCCGCGCCGGGTGACCGCGTCATCGACGCAACGGGTACGCTCGACCAGGGCGGCATGTACGAGCTGCAGGCGTTGACGAACTTCTCGTACGCCTGGGATCGGTTCTCGCTGGGTCTCGGTTGGCGCTATCTCGACGCGATCAAGAACGCGGCGGCGGCGTCGAGCCCGCTCACGACGATTCAGGGAACGGGCTCCTACAACATGTTCAACCTGAACGGTGCGTACGACTGGGACAAGTACACGGTTCGGTTCGGCGTCGACAACCTCATGGACGAGGATCCGCGCATCATCGGCGCGAATCCGGGCGTCGACACGAACTCCGACATGACCTTGCCGGCTCTGTACGACGTAGTCGGCCAGCGCTACTACGTCGGCTTCAGCGCCCGCTTCTAAGTTAGTTCCGGATCATCCAGGCCCCCGCGGCTCGCAGTCTTGCGAGCCGCGGTCGCCGGCTTCCTCGTTCAGCTGATAGGCTGCACGCAATGCAAACGAGGAAGCTCCCATGGCCTTACCACCGGGCGTCAACCAACGAGATTTCGACAGGGCGATCAGCCGGTTCCGGGCGGTCGTCGGCGCCGATTGGGTGTTCACGAGCGACGAGGACGTCGCGCTCTATCGCGACGCCTACTCCCCGCTATGGAGCGAGCCCGAGGAGAAGGTCGCCTCCGCGGCGATAGGGCCTGAGTCGGCTGAGCAGGTCCAAGAAATCGTCCGGATCGCCAACGAGCTCCGCATCCCTCTCTATCCGATCTCCACGGGCCGGAACTTGGGCTACGGTGGCTCGGCCCCCGTGCTCTCGGGCAGCGTCGTGCTCGATCTCAAGCGCATGAATCGCATCCTCGAGGTCGACGAGCGTAACGCGTATGCGCTCGTCGAGCCCGGCGTCAGCTATTTCGATCTCTATCGCCACATCGAGGAGCGGGGGCTCAAGCTCTGGATCGATTGTCCCGATCCGGGTTGGGGCAGCATCGTCGGCAACGCCCTCGATCATGGCGTCGGCTACACGATGAACCCCTACCGCGATCACTGGGGCGCGCAGTGCGGCCTCGAGGTCGTGACGGGCGACGGCGAGCTCGTGCGCACGGGCATGGGTGCGCTGCCGGGGTCGCGAACGTGGCAGCAGTTCAAGTACGGCTACGGACCGCACCTCGACGGCATCTTCTCGCAGTCGAACTTCGGCGTCGTCACGAAGATGGGCGTTTGGCTCATGCCGCAGCCCGAGGCTTACGTGGACTGCTCGGTCGATGTGTTCGGCCACGACGACATCATCCCGCTCGTCGATCACATGAACTACGTGATGAACACAGGGCTACAGAACGCGGGCACGAACCTGCAATCGCCGCTGCGTTTCGCGGTGGCCGGCAATCCCGAGCTGCGCGCCGCGCTCGCGAGCGAGGACGCGGCCGACATCGCGAAGCTCGACGCGTTCTCGCGCGAGCGCCAGGTGCCGTTCTACTCGAACGTGTTCAAGTTCTACGGGCCCGAGGAAGTCGTGCGCGCGCAGATGGACTACACGCGCCGGCGCCTGCTGACGATTCCCGGCGCGCGGTTCCGCGAGGGCGCGTTCTACCGCTTTCCGATCACGGCCGAGCAGAAGGCGGCCGTCCGCGATCCGCAGGATCTCGGCATCCCGACGCTCGAAACGTTCTCGATCGGTGCGCGCTCGAATTTCGCACCCGCGACGCGCGGCCATCTCGGATTCTCGCCGGTGATCCCGATGCGCGGCGAGGCCGTCATCGAGTCGCAACGCGTGTTCCAGCGCGTGCTGCAGGAATTCGGAACGGACGTCGCGCTGCTCGTGTTCCCGCAGTCCTATCATCCGCGCACGTTCGTGATTCTCTGCATGTTCTATGTGCTGCCCGATCCCGCTTCGAACCAAGCCGTGCGCCGTACGTTCGAGCGGCTCGTCGAGGTCGCCGCGGAGCACGGCTGGGGCGAGTATCGCACGCACACGGCGTTCATGGATCAATGCGCGGCAGCCTACTCGTTCAACGATCATGCGCTGCGCAAGCTACAAGAGAAGATCAAGGACGCCGTCGACCCGAACGGCATTTTGTCCGCGGGCCGCTACGGCATCTGGCCGAAGCACTTGCGCGACGTCTAGAGCCGAAGCGCGTCGCATGATCTGCCTGCCAGAGCCCGATCAAAACGTAATCGAGCAGCGCGGCGACATCGTGCGCGCGTTGCGCGGCTTGGTCGCTCGCGGCAACGTCATCGACGACGACGTGCGGCTCGCGGCCTACGAAACAGACGCGCTGACGGCCTATCGATGCCGCCCGCTCGTCGTCGTGCTGCCCGAGACGACGGCCGAGGTCGCGGCGATCCTGCAGCTCGCGGACCGCGAAGGCGTGAAGGTCGTGCCGCGCGGTGCCGGCACGTCGTTGTCGGGCGGCGCGATTCCGGCCGCGGACGCCATCGTCGTCGGCTTAGGCAAGTTCAACCGGATCCTCGATATCGACTACGAGAACCGGTGCGTCGTGGCGCAGAGCGGCGTGACGAATCTCGCGATCAGTCACGCGGTTGCAGAAGAGGGGTTCTACTATGCGCCGGACCCGTCGAGCCAGATCGCGTGCACGATCGGCGGCAACGTCGCCGAGAACTCCGGCGGCGTGCATTGCCTGAAGTACGGCCTGACGACGAACAACGTCCTCGGGCTCGAGCTCGTGACGCCGCAAGGCGAGGTCATGCGGCTCGGCGGCAAGCATCTCGACAGCGGTCACTACGATCTGCTGGGTCTTACCGTCGGCTCCGAAGGCCTGATCGGCGTCGTCACCGAGGTCACCGTGCGCATCTTGAGGCGCCCCCAAACGGCTCGAGCGCTCTTGATCGGCTTCGACGCGGTCGAATCGGCCGGCGCCTGCGTCGCGGCGATTATTGGTGATGGCATCATTCCGGCGGGCATGGAGATGATGGACAAGCCGGCGATCCACGCGGCCGAGGCGTACGTCGGCGTCGGCTATCCGCTCGACGTCGAAGCGCTCTTGATCGTCGAGCTCGACGGGCCCGGCGTCGAGGTCGATTATCTCATCGAGCGCGTGCGCGCGATCGCGGCGCGCAACGCGGCACGCGGCATTCGCATCTCGACGAGCGAGCGCGAGCGGCTCGCGTTCTGGGCCGGGCGCAAGTCCGCGTTTCCGGCCGTCGGTCGCCTGAGCCCCGACTACTACTGCATGGACGGCACGATTCCGCGCCGCGAGCTGCCGCGCGTACTGCGCGCGATGTCGGAAATGCAGCAGCGTTACGGATTGCGCGTCGCGAATGTTTTTCACGCCGGCGACGGCAATCTGCATCCGCTGATCCTCTACGACGCAAACGTGCCCGGCGAGATCGAGCGCGCCGAAGCGTTCGGCTTCGAGATCCTTCGGCTCTGCGTCGACGTCGGCGGCGTGCTCACGGGCGAGCACGGCGTCGGGCTCGAGAAGCGCGATCTCATGACGTATCAGTTCGACGCAACGGACTTAGAGGTCCAGCATCGCGTCAAGCACGCGTTCGACCCCGACGTGCGGTTCAATCCGGGCAAGGTCTTTCCGACATTGCGCCGCTGCGCCGAGCAGGGGCGCGAGCACGTTCACGCGGGCGCGGAGCGCTTCGCGCACTTGCCGCGGTTCTGAGCACATGAGCGTTGGCGTCGAAAGCCCGCGGCTCAGCCCGCGCGACGCAGCAGATGTCGCGGTCATCGTCGCCGGCGCGACGCGGCCGCTCGAGCCCGTCGGCGGCGGCTCGAAACGGCAGATCGGCCAGCCCGTCGCCGCCGATCTGCTCGATCTGCGCGCGCTCGCAGGCATCGTGAGCTACGAGCCGGCCGAGCTCGTGCTCACGGCGCACGCCGCGACGCCGCTCGCGGCGATCGAAGCGGAGCTTGCGGCGCATGCGCAGCGCCTCGCGTTCGAGCCGCCCGACTTCGGCGCGCTGCTCGGGTTAACCCGGCCGCAGACGATCGGCGGAGTGCTCGCGGCGAATCTCGCGGGTTCTCGGCGCGTGACGGCCGGAGCCGCGCGCGATCACTTCCTGGGCTTCCGAGCCGTCAACGGCCTAGGCGAGCCGTTCAAAGCCGGCGGTAAGGTGGTCAAGAACGTCACGGGCTACGACTTGCCGAAGCTGCTCGCGGGCTCGTGGGGCACGCTGGCCGTGCTGACGGAGATCACGATCCGCGTCGTGCCGGCGCCGGAGCTCGACCGGACGCTCGTCGTCGCAGCCGGCTCCACGGGCGAGTGCCTCGCGTTGCTCCGCGCGGCGCTGCGCTCGCCGCACGACGTGTCTGCGGCGGCCGTCGATCCCGCGCGCGGCAGCCTGCTGCGGCTAGAGGGGTTCGCCGCGTCCGTCGAGGCGCGCACGCGCGCGCTCTGCGGCGAGCTCGGCTGCACGCCGGAAGCCGTGCTCGAAGGCGGCGCGTCGCGCGATTGTTGGCACGCGCTCGCGAGCGCAGCGGCGCTCGCCGCCAGCGCCGTCGTCTGGCGCATCTCGGTGCCGCCGGCCGACGCGCTGCGCGTGCTCGACCGGCTCGACGCCGAGCGGTATCTCGTCGACTGGGGCGGCGGATTGATCCTCGCGGCGTTCGACGCCGTCGACGCGAAACGCGTTCGCGGCGCTTTGACGGCGGGCCACGCGACGTTACTGAAGGCGCCGGCCGCCGCGCGTGCGGCGACGCCCGTGTTCCAGCCGCAAGCGCCGGCCGTAGCGGCTGCCGCCGCGCGCGTCCGCAGCGCCTTCGACCCGCGCGGCATCCTGAATCCCGGCAGAATGGGCTGAAGGACGCGCCGTGCAGACTCGCTTCAACGCCCGCCAGCTCGAGAACCCCATCGTCGCGGCCAGCGAGCCGATCTTGCGCAAGTGCGTGCACTGCGGGTTTTGCACGGCGACGTGCCCGACGTACGTGCTGCTCGGCGACGAGCTCGACAGCCCGCGCGGCCGCATCTACTTGATCAAGGACATGCTCGAGAACGACCGGCCCGCGACGAGCGCCGTCGTGCAGCACATCGACCGCTGCCTGAGCTGTCTCGCGTGCATGACGACGTGCCCGTCCGGAGTCCATTACCAACATCTGATCGACCATGCGCGTGTGCACGTCGAGCAGACGTACCGGCGGCCGTTCGCGGAACGGTCGCTACGCGCCGCGCTCGCGGCCGTGTTGCCGTATCCGCGCCGCGTACGTGCGGCGTTGGCGGCGGCTACGCTGGCTCGGCCGTTCGCACGCCTCTTGCCTGCTCCGTTGCGCGCGATGCTGGAGCTCGCGCCGCGCCGGCGCGCGGGCGGCCCGAAGCGCGCGAGCGAGGCGAGGGCAGTCGCGTCGCGCAGAAAGCGCGTCGCGCTCGTCACGGGCTGCGTGCAAACCGTCATCGCGCCCGAGATCAACGCCGCGACAATCCGGCTGCTCGAGCGCTGCGGCGCCGAGGTCGTTCAAGTCGAGGGTTGCTGCGGCGCGCTCGTGCATCATCTTGGCAAAGAGAGGCGCGCGAGCAAGCTCGGCGCCGCGCTCGTCGAACGGCTGCATGCCGAGCTCGACGGCGGCGGCCTCGACGCGATCGTCGCGAATGCCTCCGGATGCGGAACCCACGTCAAGGATTACGGCTACGTCTTCCGCGATGACGCCGGGCTCGCCGCGCGCGCCGCGGCCGTTGCCGCGAAAGCGCGCGACGTGACCGAGGTGCTCGTCGAGCTCGGTTTGCCGAGTGTCGAGCCTAATGCCGGGCGGCTCACGGTCGCCTACCATTCGGCGTGCTCGATGCAGCACGGCCAGAGGGTCGAGCACCCGCCGCGTGCGCTGCTCGCCGCCGCCGGATTCGTCGTGAAGGAAATCGCCGAGGGGCATCTCTGCTGCGGCTCGGCCGGCACTTACAATGTCCTGCAGCCCGAGCTCGCCCAGCGACTGCGCGAGCGCAAGCTCGAGCACATCGGCCATACGCGTGCCGACGTCGTCGCGACGGGCAACGTCGGCTGCATCACGCAGCTCGCCGCCGGCTCGCCCGTGCCGGTCGTGCACACGGTCGAGTTGCTCGACTGGGCCACAGGTGGACCGGCGCCGTGCGGGCTCGGCGGCGCCGGATGAGCGGAGCACGCGCTGACCCCAACCCGAGTTGCGTTTCCATGCATCGCAAAGAAGCCGGAGTGACGTGCAGGAGGAGTTCGGGGCGTATCTGAAGTGCGGTCGCCTCGAGCACGGGTTTCTGCGTGCACGCAGGCAACCGGACCAAAGCTCACTGCGTCACGGTCGCTGCGCCGCGCTCTACGTCCACGGCGCGCAGCCCGGCGGGAAGCGCGAACGGCTCGTCGAATGCGAAGCCGCGCGGCCGCTCCGGCGTGCGCGTATAGAACCGCAGCAGCTCCTGCGCCACGGTTTTGGGCACCGCGACGCCGCCGACCGTGGCCGATTCGTAGCGAATCAGCCCCTCGCCGCCGCTAGCTTCGATTTCCCCGGCCGCGATCACCTCGACCGCGCCCGTCAGATACGCAAGCGGGTCGAACGCGCTGCGCTCGCGCGAGCTCCGCACCGCATCGAGATCGACGATCGCGCTCGCCTGCACGCGGCCGTCGTCGCGAAGCCGTGCCCGAGGCATCGCGATGCCCGGCGGCAGGAATGCGGGCCCGTCGAGCGCGAGATAGGCGTTGATCTCGCGCTCGGTGAACGTGGTGCGGAGCGGCCGCGCGTCCGCCGGACGCGGCGTCTCGGCCGCGGCTTCGACGCGCGCGAGCTTCGTGGCCATCGCATCGGCCTCGGCGCGCGTCGGCTCCTGCGCGTGCGCGGTGCCGACAGCCACTGCGGCAATGACACACACGGCCGCGGATGGAAGCGAGAGACTCATTGGAATCGATGTACCGGCGGCCGCAAGCATCGGGCGAAACGCATTTTTCATCTCCCGCGCTCGATGTTGTAGATCAGATCGCCGCCGCTCGCTTCCGACGACGACTCGGTCTCGAGCCGCCACCTTTTCGAAAACGCGTAGCGAAGCTTCACCGTGTTGACGGGCTCGAACAAGCCGATTCCGTAGCTCACGTACAAACTCGGCGTCAGGTACTTGCCGATGACGAAGGCCGCGTCGGCAGCCGCCTCGTTAGGGTCGGTCTCGATGCCAAACGAGTCGAGACCGAGGTTCTCGTCGATGCGGTCCGAGACGAAGTTGCCGCCTCTCAAGCCGAGCGCGAGCGCCGCGCTCGACATCGCCGACGACTCCGATCCAGAGGCGTCGTCGAGCGGGCGGCCGAGCACGAGGTAGGAGAGTTGCTCCTGCTGCGGCATCGGCGGTTCCGAGAACAGCGAGAGCTCGGGCTGGGCCAGCCGGCCCCGCACGCGTGCGCCAACGACGATGCCCTCGACCGGCCGGCGCACGGCCCGGATGTCGACACCTGGCTCCGTGATCGTTCCACCGGCGAACACCACGCGGCCGGTCTCGATCTCGAGCTGTTGGCCGTACGCTCGATAGACGCCTTCGACGATGCGCAGCTCGCCGGTGGCCACCGTCGGCTCGCCGGCCTTCTCCGTGATCTCGATCCCGCCGCCCAAGCGGCCGGTGAGGCCGTAGCCGTCGATTTGCACGTCGTCGCCGAGCGTGAGGCGTACGTTCGCGGACATTGGCCGTGCAGCTCGCGTTTCGCTCTCGTCGCCGGGCTCGACGATGACTTGGTCGCCCGACACCGCCACCGCCGACTCGCCCGTGTCGCGCGGCGTCAGCCGAGCGCTCGGCACCAGCACCGAGCCCGTCAGCTCCACGCCTTGCTGCGTCCATGTCAGATCGAGGTCCGGCGACACGACGACCTGGGCATCGGCCGTGGCGACGACTTCGAACGCGTTGCCATCGACCGCGATCCGGCCTTGCGGACCTAGGTCCGTGAAGATGATGCGGCCTTCTCCGGTAACCGTGCCTCCGCCGCTACGCGCCTGCGCGTCGACGGTGAGACCGTTTGCGCCGTCGCCCGTGAGCTCGAGCGCGACGTCTTCGAGCTCGACATTGGTTCCCGGCAAGGTCGCCCTGCCGCCTACGAGCGCAAGCGAACCCGCAAGCTGCGGCTTGCCGACAGTGCCCGCAACGCGGAGGTCGCCCGTCACCGCGCCCCGCGTGCTTTGCAGTTGCGGGACGAGGTCCGAGACGAAGTCGAGCGTTGCGATGTCGAGCAGCAGATGGCCATCGAGCGCACGCTGCGCGAACGGTGCTCCCGCGCCTGCCGCGATACGCGCGGTCGCTTCGAGCTCGCCTTGTTCCGCGAACGGCACGCGCAGCGAGCCTTCGATGCGATCGTCTCTCATCGTGACGCGGCCGTCGGCGGGACCGAACGCGAGCGCAGACGGTTCTACGGTGTCGCCGCCGCGGGCTGCCACGTCGACATCGCCGGAGACGAGCCGGCCAGGCGACGTTTGCAGCGCGATGTCGAGTTGCGGAGTGCCTGGCCCAACGTGCTGGAACGTGCCTTCGAGGCTCAAATCCCCGTCGAGGCGCGCGGGCGTACCGAGCAACGCGGCGAAGTAGTCGAGCGCGAGCCGCGAAAGCACGAACTGCGCCTGCTCGCTCTCAGGGCCGCGCGTGCCTTCCACGCAGAGCTCGGCAGCGCCACTCTGCCAGCAGCTTCGCGCGAGTTCGGATTCGGTCCTCGCCACGCGCCCGTTCGCGGGCTCGCGAAGCGTCCACGGCTCGAGATCCCTGTACGCGAGCGTCGCCTCATCGAGCGCGAAGGTCCACGCGAAGCTGCGCGTCCACGGCTCTGCGACGGCGCCGCTCAGCTCGAACTTCCCGTCGCCCACGCTCGTCGTCGTCGACAGTGCGAGCGCGTGATGGGCGGCGTTGCCATCGCCGGTCAATTGCAATTGCGAAATCGCGACGCCCGCCACTTCCGCCGCGGACACGTCCAGCGCGAACGTCGAATGAGATTGTCCGGAGACGTCGACGTCGGCGTCGAGCTCGAGATCGCCCACTTCGAAGCGCATGAAGTGGAGCGCTTCTCCACTGGCCTCGACTTCGACCCGCGGCCGCTCGCGCGGACCGCGCAGCTCGCCACTTGCCGAAAGCGCTCCCTCGAGCTGCGGCCACACTTCGCTCAAGCTCGGGCTCTGCACCTCCCATTCAAGCGCGAGCTCGCGGCCAGCCGTGCCGCGCGCACTCGCGTTCGTCGATCCCGATCGCAGCGTGAACGCGTCGATTCGCAACGTGTCGGCCGCGAAACCGCCGCGAGCACCCAGCTCGATCGGGCGATTACGCAGCTGGCCCTCGGCCGTAAGCTCGTGCAGCGCGACGGTTAAGTTTTCGCCTTCCACCGAGGCGTCGGCTCGCACTCGCGCCGCGACCTGTCCCGGCCATCCGCGGAGGATCAGGCCGGGATCGAGATCGGTCGCCGTTGCCTCGATTGCAGCCGATAGGATCGGCGCCCAGCGCGCGTTCAGGCGCCCCGCGATGCGGCCACGGAGCGCTTCAACGTCGACGCGGCCGAGGCTCAGCGCTTCCGCGTTGCCCGTGCCGCTCGCGCTGACTTTGCCAATGGTGCCGTCGGCGAGCGCAAGGTTGCCGTCGAGCGCGACGGCGTAGTCGCGCAGCGTGCCGCGCAGCTCGAGCGCTCCCGAGTCGCTCGCAACCTGCGGCGCGCCGCGCAACGGCCACTGAAGCTCCGTCCACGTCGCCTCGAGCTCGAGCACGGGTTGCTCGGCGCCGAGCGCCACGCGGCCCGAGGCGTGGACCGCGGCGCGCGATCCTGAGTCGACGAGCTCGAGCGCGCGAATCTCGGCGGCGTCGCCAGCATAGCGGCCCGAGATGTCGGCTGCGACGCCGTCGGCTTCGCCGCCCGTGAGCTCCACGCGCCCCGTTAGATCGAGCGCGTCGAGCGTGCCCCGAAGAGCGAGTGTGGAGCGAACCGTCTCCGCGGGCGCCCTGTCGATACCGAACGCCAGCGGCTGCAGAGTGAGCGCAACCGCGCCGTCGAATCGCAGCGCCGTCAGAGGCTCTTCGACGCGCAGATCGACACGCGCGTCGTACGGCGCATCGACGCGCTGCTCGATCGCGAGCGCCGAGAGATCACCGGACAATCGCGTGCTGCCGTGCGCCTCCGGATACTTGCCGGGCCGCACCGTCCAATCGAGCCGACCGTTCGTGGCATACGCGCCGCGCGGCACGACGTTGATCTCGCCCGTCACGTCGAAGAATGCGCCACTCACAGCGAGCTCGCGGACCTCGAGCCGGTCCGCGCCGACACTACCCGCAAAGCTCGTGCGCTCGATCGACAACGGTTCCGCGTTCCGATTCGCGCGGAAGCGAAGCGCGTCCACGGACGCGCTGCCGACGCGAACGCCCACGGGCAACTCGATGGACTCGGGCAACCGGAACGGCGCGCTCGGCTGCTCCGCGGGAAGCCGGACGATGTCCACGCCGCTGAGGTCGAGCTGCTCGACGTCGACCACGCGATCGAGCAGCGCCCCCGGATTCCAGCGCAGCTCGAGACGCTCGACGCGAACCTCGAGCGTTGCGGTCTGCACCACAACCCCACCGAGCGCGAGCGGCCCGAAGAGCCGGCCCTCCACAGTTGCGATCGAGACGCCGGCCGGCAATCGCGGCGCCACGCGCTGCCAGACGAACTGCAAGCCGGTCTCCGAGCGTATGGCCCAGAACAGCGTGCCGGCCGCGACGAGCAGCGCCGCGAGCGCGATCGCGCCGAACGCCAGCGCGGCCCTCCGCAGCACGCGCTTCATAAGTCGGACCCGATGCTCAGGTGGAACCGATAGTCCGTGTCGGGATCGTCGAGCGGGTGCGCAATGTCGATTCGCAGCATGCCCACGGGCGACCGCCACCGCATCCCTAAGCCGACGCTGCGTTTCACATCGGGCCACGGCTCGTTTGCCGCGTTGCCTGCGTCATAGAACACCGCCGCGCCGTAGTTGCGAAAAAACAGATAGTCGACCTCGGCGTTGGCCGCGACGAGGTAGCGGCCGCCCGCGACGGCGCCCGTCGTGTCCGTCGGGCCGAGCTTCTCGTAGCGATAGCCGCGGACGCTCCGATCGCCGCCCGCGAAGAAGCGCTGGGACGGCGGCAGGCGCGACAGATCGTCGACATCGATCGCGCCGTACTCCGCGCGAAACAGGAAGCGGATGCGCTCGGCCAACGGCACCACGAAATTGCCCGTGACGTGCAGACGCAAGAAGCTCGTTGAAGATTTCAGGCTCTCCGAGCCGCCGCGGACATCGGTCGTCCACGAGTAACCCTTGCGCGTGAGCAGCGACTCCGCGTCCAAGATCGTTAGCGACGTGATCTGTATGCCGGGATAGAGCACGGTCTCCGTCAGCTCCTGCTCGTTTTCCGTCCAGCGCTCACGCTCCGTGGTGAAATAAAGCCGGCGCTGGAAGCCGTGCCATACGTCGTTCAGGCTCGTGCCGAGCGAGACCTGCTCGGTGTCCAAGTCGCCGATCTCGCGCGTGCCGATGGAGCCGCGAAATCTCAACGTGTCGGTCGCGACGTTCTTAACGGGAATCTGGTACTCGGCCGCGCCCGTGGTCGCGATGCCCGAGATCCGCACGTCGGCGTTGAAGCGGTGGCCACGCCGGTTGAGACGCCGCAGCTCCGTACCGAACCGCAGGCGCGGCCCCGTGTCCGTGCCGGCGCCGACGCCGACCGTGTACTCTTGAGTGGCGCGCGGCGTGGTATGAACCACGATGGGCACGCGACTGTCGACGGCTTCGTCGCGCCTGACGTCGACGGTGACCTCCTCGAAATAACCGCTATCGCCGAGCGTGAGTTGCAGATCGATGAGGCGGTGCGAATCGAACGGCTCGCCGGGCTCGATCGTCACGTGCCTCTCGACGAAGGCCGGATCGAGAATGTCCTGCTCGATCTGAATGTCGCCGAAAAAATATTTCGGGCCGGTATCGAGGACGAGCTGGATGTCGGCCTTGCGTTCCGCGCGCCGCACGCGGATCTGCGCTTGCCGGTAGATGGCGTCGATGTAGCCCGCGTCGCGCGAGGCGTCAAAGAGCAGCTGCTTCGCGGCCTCATACTTCGCGTGCTGCACCTGTTGGCCTGGCGCAATCTCGATGGACGCGAGCGCCGCGCCCACCGAGGGCTCTTCGGCGCCATCGCCGACTGCGCGAATCTCGACGGCGTCGACGACGGTAGGCGGACCGGCTTCGACGTCGTAGCGTGCGAGCCAGCCATCGTCCCCGCGCTGCAAGGTGGAGCGGATCGCGGGCTCGTAGTAGCCGAAGGGCTGCAGCGCTCGCTCGATCTCCGTTCGCGCCGCGCCGTGGAGGCGACGCACATTGTTCTCCGTGGCGGGCTGTGAGGCTTCCGCGCCTTCCTTGCCGAGATCGGCGATGCTGAGATAAGCGAGGACGTTCTTCTCGAGATCCTCCGCGAGACCGCTGACCTCTACGTCTACACTTTCCTCAGCAAGCGCTTCGCCAGACCAAAAACTGCAAACCGCGCAGAAGGTCCATAGCGCGGCTCGCTTGCCCTTTTGCTGCCTCCTGCTTGCGACGGCGACCACGGTGTGCCTCGTTGTTGTGCTTGGCGGGACCTCCGACGCGTCATACGCTCTATGAGCGGTCCTGCGTGGTCAGCAGGACTTTGCAAGCTGTGTGCCACGACTTGCCGCACGGCGTGCTAGTGCGTGAGATCCGCCGCACCGCCGGAAGGTTCCGCGCTCGCGCCGCCGGTCGTGCGGGCAAACGCGGCCGGCCAGTGTCACCGCACGTCTCTTGCGTGCGCAGCGGCCTGCGGCTCCGCGGGCTCGAGCTAAAGCGTTCGCAGGAACGCGATGAGCTGCGTCCTCTCCTCCGGCGTCAGGTCGAGGCCGTACTCGTGGCCGGGAACGGCGCCGGACTCGGCCCCGACGGGCGCGAAGCCGCCGCGGACGTGGGCGTCCTGCAAACGATCCGGGTCGAACATTTCCTCCAAGCTGCCCACCGCTCCGTCGTGCAAGTAATGGCCGCGATACCACACACCCTTCAGTGACGGCACTTTGTAGTAACCCGTGCCCTTGCGCGTCCGCAGCGTGAGCCCGGAGTCGGTGCCGACCGAAACGTGCAAGACGTCCTCTGCGGCGTCTTCCGGCGGACTGAAACCCTCGGCGAGCGTGAGCTTGTTATTCGTGTATAGCGGCGGGGTGTGACAGCGGCCGCAGCGCTCACGCGCAAACAGCTCCTGGCCGGCTTGGGCTTGCGCGTCGAACGGATTCGGGTTCGGCGGTGGTTGCAGCGAGTAGACATAGAGGGCCAGCGCGTACAGCGCTTCATCCGGCAAGCGCGTCCGGAAGCGTTGGGTGTCGGGCAGGATCATCCGCTGACCGGCGAAATCGACGGCTTCCGCGAAGCTCACCAACGCGGCGTACCGCATGAGGTCGCCAATGTCGCGGTGACGGTGCGTGCCGGTATGGTCGATGTACTTGCGGTCCTTGATGCCGATGAGGTCCGGAATCTTGGTTGGATAGAGGATGCTGCCGTTGAAGCGGGCGACGCCACCACCGCGAATACCGGCGGCGATCCAGGCGTTGTATTCGGCTTGCGTGATCTGCCGCAAACGCTCGCCGGCCGGGTCGCCGATCCACGGAGCTCCGTACGCTTGATACGCCGCGGAGCCGATCGGTCCGCTGAACGAGAAGGGCGTCTCGCCCGGCAACGTGCGTTCTGCTTCACGGATCGCCGCGCCGAGGCCGTTGCGAAAGGTATTGGGAATGGCGAACGATGAGGCGCCGGGCACCTCCGTATTGTCGGGCAGGAATAACAGATGGCAGGCGCTGCAATTCGCGAACCCGAGCGCAACGCCGTCTTGGCTGGGCACCCAACGTAGGCCGTTGATCGTCCCGTTGGGCAACGGCCCCGTGCCGAGGGCCGCCATGGCTTTTTGGTCGCGCGCCTTCGCGATGACCGTCGCATCGAACGTGCTTAGCACGACGGAGTCGAAGAACACGATCTTTCCTGCCGCAACCCAATCGGCATCGGTCTCGATGCGCTCGAGCTCGACGAGCGGCTGTGGCCCGACGCCGAGAAGCGTCTCCCAGTAGCCCTCGGGCTCACGCTCGGGCATGTACACGGGATACGTGCGCAGATTCTCCTCGGGAATGGCGTAGTACTCGGCCGCGGTCATGTGAGTGGGTCGCGCGTTCAAGCCCGCGAGAGGCGTTGCCCAGCTCTCGAGCGCGCTTTCGTCCCAGACGCGCGGAACCCTCGGCGTCCGCGGCAGCGTGAGGCTCAGCATGAGCGCGAGCGCGACCGCGGAGGCAGCGGTCAGTAACCAACGCGACTTGAGCCACGAACGGAGGCGAGACGCGGGCACGGCGGTGACTGCGCTAACGGCGGCGCTTCTTGTCGGCGAAGAACTCGAGAACCTTCGGTAACGTCGGCGCAATCATCGATCCGTGGGTGGCGTCCGGGGCCACGAAGAAGCCCGTCGTGATACCGAGCGCTCGCATCGTTTCGATCTGCGCCTTGGCGGCTTCGACGACGGCGGTTTCCTGCTCGCCGGCCGACAGCATGACGGCCATGTTGCGCAGACGCTCGAGGTCGTACGTCGCATCCGCCAGCGTGCCCGACATCACGGCGATCGCGGCCCAGCGCTCGGCGTACTTCTGGCCGAGAACGTAGGTGCCCATGCCGCCCATCGAGTGCCCCATCAGGAACGTTCGATCGGGATCGACGTTGTACTCGCCCGTGACGAGAGCGAGCACGTTCATGACGTCCGTCTCGCTCAGGTAACGCTCGCGCTTCATCTCCTCGACGCTCTGGGTGACCGGTGGGGGCGGTTGGCCGCTGCTCCGCGGACGATTACCGGGTATGTCGAGCGGCGCGCCGTACCATCCGCCCGTCGAGTAACCCATCGGAGCCGCGAAAATTAACCGGTGCCGCTCGAGCAACTCGGGCAGCTCATCGAGCGCCGCAAAGAAGTAGTCCTGGTTCCCGCCGTAACCGTGCAGAGCGACCACGAGCGGTGTCTTGGTATTCGGGTCGTAGCTCTGCGGCACGTATAACCTGTAAGGGATCTCGGCGCCGGCATCCTCGAAGAAGTAGCGCCGCTGCTGATCGCCCTTCGCGCCGGTTTGGGGCGCCTCTGAAGGATCTCGGGTCGGACTCCCGGGCCCGAAGCTTTGCGCTCGCGATTGCGGGAACGCTCGGCCGATCCCGAGCATTGCCGCGACGCTGGTCAGCGTGAGCAGGTGTCTTCGTTGCATTGTGCGCCCCCCCAACAGCAACTAGTGGCCCATCTGCTCGCCCGTCGCCGTCGGTTGCTGCGCTCGTGCGAGCGGCGTATTGAACCGGCGTGCACCTTCAGGCATTGCCGACGAACGGTGCCAGTTACAAATGCTATTCGTTATAACAAATGACTCCGGCCGAGTCACTCGCCGGCTTGACGTTCAAAGGCATTTCCCTACGGCGCGTCGACGGCCGGTAAGAACCGCTTCATGCACCCGTCGGCGTTTGCTATCGATTGCACAGAAAGGTACGTTCGCGAGCGTCCCGTGATCGCCGGCCACGGCGCGGAGAGTCCCGATGCAACGGCGCTCGATGTTCAGGCGTTCGATCGCTTTCGGCTTGCTCATGCTGCACTGCGCTGCAGCATTGCCTCAAGCGGCCGCACCGCCGCAAGTCGCAATCGAACGCGACGGCACGGTGCACGTGCCGGCACAGACCGTTCCCGTATCGGGCTTCCTGAGCGTCGAAGGCAAAGCGTATCTCGCGGAGCACCTCGCGAGCCTGCGCCGGCCCGAGCTGCTCGTGCAAGAAGACGGCGTGCCGGCGCTGCTCGCCGGTTACATCGCGCGTCAGCGCGACCTCTTCCCCGTCGATCGCGAAGAGACGACGATCGGCGGCGTCCACGCCTACGTCTACACGCCGCGCAGCGGCATCGCAGCCGAAAATCGAGATCGGGTGCTCATCGATCTGCATGGCGGCGGCTTTCGCGATTGCTGGCCCGCCTGTGCGGAGCTCGAGTCCATGCCGATCGCAGCACTCGGACGCATCAAAGTCGTGAGCCTCGACTATCGCGAAGGGCCCGAGCATCGCCACCCGGCGGCCAGCGAGGACGTCGCCGCGGCCTACCGCGAGCTCATGAAAAGCTATCGCCCCGAGAACATCGGCATCTACGGCTGCTCGGCCGGCGGCATGCTCGCGGCCATGTCGGTCGCATGGTTTCAGCGCCACGGGCTGCCGCGACCGGGTGCCATCGGCGTCCTGTGCGCGGGCGCCGCGAGCGTCGACGGTGGTGCATTCGGCGGCGACGCGAGCTACACGACGCTGCCGCTGGGGGAGGGTCGCGTCCTGCCGCCGGCGGCAGCCGGCAATCCGGTGCCGATGGAGTACTTCGCCGACACCGACCCGAACGATCCGCTCGTGGCTCCAGCAAGCTCGCCGGACGTGCTTGCGCTGTTCCCGCCGACGTTGCTCGTGACGGGAACGCGGTCTTTCGAGCTCAGCAACGCCGTCTACACTCACACGCAGCTCGTGAAACACGGCGTCGATGCCGACCTGCACGTGTGGGAGGGCATGTTCCATGGCTTCTTCTACAACCCCGATGTGCCGGAGTCGCGCGAGTGCTACGACGTGATCGTCCGTTTCTTCGCCGAACATCTCGGCAAATGAGCGCCGGGGCTCAGCTGTACCGGCCGTTTCTCGGCGCTCGTTCTCTTATTCGGTTGGTGTGTCTGCGCCGCGCAGCCGGCGGACAGCGGACGAAACCTGCACTGGGTCAGCACTTGGGGTACGGCTCAGCAACTCGCCGCCGAGACGCTGCCGGTTTGGGTGGTGCCGCCGCCGCGCGCGCCCAACGAGCCGCCCCCGCCCGCCCTGCTTCCTCCATACCCGTCGTCCTTCCATGACGAAACCGTCCGCATGATCGTGCGGACGAGCATCGGCGGCGACAGCGTGCGCTTGACGCTGTCGAATGCGCTCGGCCGCAGCGAAGTCGAAATCGGCGCCGTGCACGTGGCGCTACGCGACCGCGGCTCGTCAATCGTGGCCGGAACGGATCGCGCGGTAACGTTCGGCGGCAGACCCTCGTTCTCCATTCAGCCGGGCACGCTCGTCGTCAGCGACCCGATCGCGCTCGTGGTGCCGCCGCTGACCGAGCTCGCCGTCTCGCTGTATCTGCCGAACGAAACGCGCGATGTGACGACGCATGAATTTGCGCTCAACACGACTTACGTCGCTGCCGGGAACGCCGCAGGCGCTGCGGCGCTGACGAACGCACGAACCAATCTCACGTATTTCTGGCTGAGCGGCGTCGAGGTGCTCGCTGCCGCCGACGCGGGAGCCATCGTAACGCTCGGCGATTCGATTACCGATGGCGTCACCACGACCCCCGACACCCAGCGAGCATGGCCGTCGCTGCTCGCCGCGAAGCTTCAGGCCAATCCCGCGGCGAGCCATTGGGCAGTGATCAACGCCGGAATTTCCGGTAACCGAGTGCGGCGCGACGTCATCGGCTTGAGCGCGCTCGGCCGGTTCGATCGAGACGTGCTGGGGCGTGCCGGCGTGCGGTGGCTCGTCCTGTTCGAAGGCATCAACGACATCACGTTCTCGGCCTTGCCGGCGGTGCCGGACATGCAGCGCACGACGGCCCAAGAGCTCATCGAGACACTCGAGCAAATCGTCGACCGCGCGCATGCACGCGGCATCAAGGTCATGGGCGGGACGCTGATGCCGATGGGCGGGCTATGGCTGCACAACCCCGAGACGGAGGCGATGCGTCAGACCGTCAACGCATGGATCCGGACGAGCGGCAAGCTCGATGCCGTGGCGGACTTCGACGCAGCCACCCGGGACCCGCGCCAGCCGACGCAGCTCAGGCCGGAGCATGACAGCGGCGATCACATCCATCCGAACGACGCAGGCAATGCCGCGATGGCGGACGCCATCGACTTCCGCGTATTTGCGCGCTGACCTGTGCCGCGCGCGAGGCAGAGCAGGGTTGCGAGGACACGCCGTGCCCGCGTTACCGCGGGAAGTGCCGCCGCAACGTCCAGTCGCTGCCTGAGCAGAAGCCGCACGCATCACCGACGAACATCTCTCGCGCTTGCGCGTCTTTCTTCAGTTGCCACTCGAGCCAGGCCAACGGCCCGCTCGCGAAGGCACCGCCGTTCGGCATCTGATACGTGGCCCCGTGGCCGACGTCCATATTGGCGTTGATCGCCGCAATATCGAGCTGCTGCAGCGCCTGCCAGTCCTGCTCCGCATTCGGATGGGCGATATCGCTCTCACCGCCGATGAAGTAGGCGATCGGTGCGTGCATCTCGTCGAGTATCGAGCGCTCGAGCTCGTGACGGCGCATGTACTGGTCGTCGTCGGCCATCATCCCGCTGTTGAGCACGACCGCCGTCGTGACGCGGGGGTCGACGGACGCTTTCACGGCCTGCAGGCCGCCGCAAGAGTGCCCCATGACCGCCACCTTCTCGACCGCCACCTTGCCGAGGAAAGGGCTGCCCGGCCGGTCGTTCTCCGCTGCGATCCAGTCGAGCGCGTCGAGCATCTGGCTGTAGCGCGTTTCAAACGGCGGCCACTCGGCCGGGTCGGCGGGTCGTTGCTCGCGCGGCGCCGGCGAATCGCGATGAGCGCCGATGGCCAATACGATGAAGCCGTGCGATGCGATCTCGGCCAAGAACTCCCGGTAGCCGAAATTGCTGTTGACGCAAGACCCGTTGCCCCAGAGCACGACGGGATAGCGGGCCGCGAGCTGCGCCGGCCGATAGAGGGTATGCGTGGGCAGGGACGCATCCGAGTACACGATGGCCGGTTCCGCGCCTGACCCAGCCGGGTCGGCCGCGTGGGCCGCCGCCAGCCATGCCGCCCCCGACAGCAGCGATAGCGCTGCGCGTAGCCCCCGACAGTTCATGACCGGCATCGCGCTCCCCCCAGAAAGGCACGCGGTCGCGTGCCGATCGATGCTGGCGTTTCGTTGGCAAAGTTGTCAACGATCGGTAGCATCGCGGGAGCGTCGGATCCGCTATGTCGTGCAACATTTTTTGGGGGAACGATGAGTACACGCAGAATCGCCTCAGGTCTCACTGTCGTTCTCGTCGCGATGTCGGCCGCAAGCTTCGGCCAGCCGCCCGAGAATCAAGACGGAATTGCGGATACGCCGGGCACGGGCCGCTTCGCCCCGCTCAAAGAAATCGACCCCGGTCTACCCGACCAGGTCGTCTACCGGCCCGCCGATCTTGCGGGTCTCGGCGATATGAAGCTCGGCGTCTACGTGTTCGGCAACGGCGGCTGTTCGAACGACGGTGCGAGCGCACGACTGCACCTGTTGAACGTCGCCTCGCACGGTTACCTCGCGATCGCGCCCGGCGGAATCTATAACGGTCCCGGTAACACCGAAGCGCCGCCGCGGCCCGCGGACGCGAGCATCGAGACCTACGCGCCGACGCGCCCGGCCCAGCTCAAGGGCGCGATCGACTGGGCGCTCGCGGAGAACGAGCGCCGCGGCAGCCGCTACTTCGGCCGCATCGATCCCGAGCAGATCGCGATCTCCGGTTTCAGCTGTGGCGGCGTTCAGGCGTTGACGATCGCGGCCGACCCGCGCGTGAAGACCGTCGTCATCATGAACAGCGGCCTGTTCGTGGAAGGCGAGACACGCATGGGCGCCATGGTCGAGACGAAGAGCCGCATCAAGGATCTGCATACGCCGACGCTGTACGTGCTCGGCGGCCCCACGGACATTGCCTACGCGAACGGCATGCACGACTACGAGACGATCGACCACGTGCCGGTCGCCGTCGCCAACATCGACAAGGGCCACGGCGGCACCTACTGGGAGCCGAATGGCGGCGCGGCGGCCGAGGTCGTCATCGACTGGCTCGACTGGCAGTTGCGCGCCAACGCCGAAGCTTCTCGCGCTTTCGTCGGCCCGAATTGCGGGCTCTGCCGCGATCCGCAGTGGGAGTACCAGAGCAAGGGACTCTAGTTGGCTGCGCTCGGCGGCCGAATCATCGGGGCGGCCTCCGCGGCCGCAGCACTCTTCGTCCAGCTTGCCGCCGCACAGCCGCTGGAGCTGCGGCTATCCGTCGAAACGCCGCCCAGCCATGCTCGCAATCTCGCAGCAGAGCGTTGGGCCGAAGCGATCGAACGGCTGTCGGACGGCGCATTGACCGTGCGAGTGTTCCCGAGCGGCCAGCTGTACGGCTCGGCTGGCGCCATCAAGGCCTTGGCGTCGGGTGCGCTCGACTTGAGCGTGCAGGCCAACTCGACGCTGAGTAGCTTCGAGCCGAACCTGTCGGTCGTCGCATTACCGATGTTCTTCGGCGCGACACGCGAGCAGGTGCGCGACATTCTCGACGGGCCGCTCGGCCGAGAGCTGTACGATCGGCTCGAGAGCAAGGGCATTGTCGTGCCCGGCCGGCATTTCGAGTACGCCCCGAACAACACGGCCTACACGACGCGCAAGCCCGTGCGCTCGTACGAAGACGTGCGCGGCCTGAAGCTCGCGACACCGCCGAGCCCGCTGTTCGTCGTCATGCTGCGCTCGATGGGGGCGTTTCCCGTGGCCACGCCGCGCAGCGAAACCGTGATTCAGTTGAGCCAGGGTCAGGTCGATGGCCTAGGCTCGATGACGGATCTCACGATCTCGGGCGGCAAGCTCTGGGACGCGGGCATTCGCTACGCCTTCCGCGATATCGCGGGCTGGGGGTTCTACATGCCGCTCGCGAGCCAGGCAACCTGGAGGCGGCTGACCGAAAGCCAGCGCGATGCGATTCGCCGCGGCTGGATGGAAGCGGAGGCGTGGGCGCGCGAGTATACCGAGGCCGAGCTCGATAGGGGCGTGGCCGCGAATCTCGAGCACGGCGTCATCAGCTATTCACCGCCGCCGGACGAGCAGCAACGCATGCGCGAGCGCCTCATCGGCGAGCAGGCCGCACTCGTCGAACAGGGTCGAATGGATCCCGATTTCGTCGCGCGCGTGCAGGCACGGCTCGCCGAGCTGCAGTGACGACGATACCCGCGTCTGAAAAGTTACGCGAAAACTGGCGGCGCTTCGAAGCGGCCGTCATCGGCGCGCTCGTCGTGCTTGCGCTCGGCCTCTTTCTCTACGGCTCGCTGGCTCGCAGTTTCGCGCCCGCGCTCGCGATCGATTGGTCGGAGGAAGTCACGATCTATCTGATCGCATGGGCAACGCTGTTGAGTGGCGGAGCGATCACGGCAGAGCGCGCGCACGTGTCGGCCAACATGCTCGGGCATCTGCTGTCGCCGCTCGCGCAACGGCGCTTGGCTGTAGGCATCGACGTCGTGGTGCTCGCGTTTTGCAGCTTCATGCTTTGGCTCGGCATCGAAGGTGTCCTGTTTACCCACATGCTCGATGAGCGCAGTGCTTCGACACTACAGGCGCCGCAAGCATGGGTGCTCTATCTGGCGTTGCCATTGGGTATGCTCTTGATCGTGGCGCGGCTTGCGCTGTCGCTGTTCCTCGACCGGCCGCATGCTTAGCGTCGCCGCGATCGTGTTACTCATTGCTCTGCTCGCCATCGGCGTGCCAATCTTCGCCGCGCTCGGCGTCGTATCGATCGGTATGCTGGCCCTCGAAGGGCGCCCGTTGTTCGATGCGGCGCTGACGGCGATCAGCGGCCTGAACTCCTCCGCGTTCGTCGCAGTGCTGTTCTTCGTCATCGCGGCGAAGTTCATGCAGAGCGGCGGCATTGCACGCGTGCTGATCGAGGCGGCGGAAGCTTGGGTCGGCTCGCTGCGTGGCGGCCTCGGTCTCGTCGCGGTGCTCGGCACCACCTTGTTCGCCGCCGTATCGGGTTCGTCCGTCGTCACCGCGATGACGATGGGGACGCTGCTGATTCCGCTGATGATCGCGAAGCGCTATGACCGGCCGTTCGCGCTCGGCACGATCGGAGCGGCGGGCACGCTCGGCATTCTGATACCCCCGAGCCTATCGATGATCCTCTACGGCCTCGTCGCCAACGAATCGGTCGCGCGCTTGTTCCTCGCGGGTGTTGTGCCGGGGTTGCTGCAGGCATTGCTGCTCGGCATCTTCGTCGTGCTCTACTCGCGCAAAAAGAACTTCGCCTCCGGGGAGCGGCTGTCGCGCGAGGAGTTCGTCGCCCGCAACGTTCGCGCGCTGCCGGCGCTCTCGATCCCGCTCGTCGTGTTCGTCGGCATCTACGGCGGCTACGTCTCGGTAGCCGAGTCGGCAGCCCTCGCGGCCGTAGTCTCGCTGGCAGTCGCGATGATCGCGTATCGCGGCATCCACGGCCGCGACGTGATGGGCTTGATCACGGATGCCGTCAAGTCCGCAGGCGCGATCACGTTCATCGTCATGTTCGCGTTGCTGTTCGCGCACTGGTTGACCGGCACCGGCGTGCCGACGGCGATCGTGGAGTTCGCGCTCGCCCACGACCTCTCGCCATGGCAGTTTCTGCTGTTTCTGAGCATCATCATGATCGTGCTCGGGACGGTGCTCGATGCCATTGCGGTGCTGCTGATCGTCACGCCGATCGTTCTGCCGACGCTTGCGGGGCTCGGTATCGACCGCATCCACTTCGGCATCGTGCTCATCGTCAACATGGAGATCGCATTTTTGACGCCGCCGATCGGGCTCAACCTGTTCGTGCTGTCGAACATCGCGAAGGCGCCGATGGCCGAGACGATCCGGGGCGTCGCGCCGTTCGTCGCGCTGATGTTCGGCTTCCTGTTGATCGTGATGTCGTTCCCCGAGCTTTCGTTGTGGCTTCCGAGCGTCGTCTATGACTGAAGCAGGACAATGACCGACACGAAACGCCGTACCCCAGACTTCAATCCGGATGTGCCGGAGGATTTCGATTCGCCGCATGCCATGTTCAAGGACCTGCGCCAACGGTGTCCCGTCGCCTACAGCGATGCGATGGGCGGTTTCTGGGCCATTTCGAAGCACGAAGACATCGTGCGAGTGCTCACGGACTGGAACACGTTCACGACGACGATTCAGAACGTCGTTCCGCGCGTCGCCACGACGCAACGCCGCCCGCCGCTGCATCTCGACCCGCCGGGCAACGTCCCGTATCGCAACGCGATCACGCGGCTGATGACGCCGGCCAAGTTGGGCCCATGGCGCACGAAGATCGAACGGGAGGTCGAGGAGCTACTTGCGCCGCTCGTCGCGCGAGGTGAGGGGGATATCTGTCGGGAGTTCTCTTTCATTCTGCCAATCGCCGTTCTCGCAGACTTCTTCCGTTTGCCGGAGGAGAACGCACGGCGCATCCGCATCGTCGGCTCGGAATTCAACATGGCGCTGCAGCGGCGCGATGACGAAAACGTGCGCAAGTACAGCGACGAGCTGTACGGCATCGCGCGCCAGCTGATCGAAGACCGGAAGGTCCGGCCGCAGGATCCGGACGTCGACCCGATCAGCAGCCTCCTGGCCGTGCGGCTCGACGGCGAGCCGCTACCCGACGCGATGATCCTCGGTGCCCTCAGACAGTTCTTGATGGTGGGGATCGTCGCGCCGACCACCTTCATCGGGAGTGCCGTCGTGCACCTCGCCCGTAACCCCGAGCACCACACCCTGCTCAAGAACGATCCGGCGCTGATTCCGGACGCCGTCGAGGAGATGTTGCGCCTCTACACCCCTTATCGAGGATTCGCGCGAACGGCGCGCTGCGACGTGAGGTTCGGCGACAAGCTCGTGCGCGAAGGCGACGTTGTCGCTGCGGTCTTCACGTCCGGCAACCGCGACGAAGACGTCTTCGAGAATCCGGATGAGTTCGATCTCAATCGCCCCAAGAAGGACTTGCTGACGTTCGGGCGTGGCCCGCACATGTGCCCCGGCGCGCCGCTCGCTCGGTTGCTGCTGACGGTCGCCATCGAGGGCCTCGTCCGGCGCACCCGGCGCATCGAGATCGCGGGCGAGATGACCATGACGAACTGGCCCGAGTACGGACCGTTGGCGGTGCCGATCAAAGTCGTGCGGTAAGCGCAAGATCCGGTGGTGAGCTTTGGCCCAATAGCCCAATATGCTGCACAGTACGAGACCGAGGGCGACAAATGATCGACGCAAAGCAGCTTCTCGAGCAGATGTTGGGATCTCCCGCGGCCGGCAATGCGCGCAACGCGGGTCGAGAGATCGTCGACCGTCTCGATGCGACGAAAGGCTCGAAGGCGTTTGCCGGCGGCGCCGTTGCCGGCGGGTTGCTGAGCCTATTGCTCGGTGGCGGACGTAATCGCGGCGGCGGTCTGCTCGGCTACGGCGGCGCGGCAGCGCTTGGGGCGATCGCGCTGCAGGCGTATCAAAACTACCAGCGACAGCAGGGCGGTGCGCCGTGGCCCGAGGCAGAGCAACCGGGGGCACAGTTGCCCGGAGCAGTTGCCGACGCGAACGCGCTCGCATCGCCGCAGCCGCGTGCGGCCGCCAACGACACTCCGTTCGAGCTCGCGCTCGTCCGCGCGATGGTGGGCGCCGCGAAGGCCGACGGCCACATCGACGCGAAGGAGCAGCGGCGGCTGTTCGCCGAGGTCGAGAGGCTCGGCCTCGATGCCGACGCCAAGGCCTACATCTTCGATTTGCTGACACACGACGTCGATCTCTACGACCTCGCGCGTGCGGCCACTACGCCGGAGCAAGCCACGGAGATCTATCTCGCGGCGCGGCTCGCGATCGACGCCGACGAGCCCGCCGAGCGTGCGTATCTCGATGCGCTCGCGATGCGCTTGAGATTACCGGCGGAGCTGCGCGCGACGCTCGACGCAACGCTGACCCCCTGAAACGCAACCGGGGGCGCAAGGCCCCCGGTTGGATGTCAGCACGAAGCGTCTAACTGAGCGTTACTCGGGCCGCTCGTCCGGTGCGCCGATGCCCGACGAGCCGATGAACAGCTGCTTGCCGTCCGGGAATGTGATGTCGCGGGCGTTCGCGCGAAGCGCGCCGTCCTTCGACATGAACCCTTGCACGGTCACTTTCGTACCCGGGGGCAAGGTGTCGCGTGTCCAGCCGCGGCGCAGCAGCGCGCTCGGCGCGCCGCCTTCGACGGCCCACTCCTCGACGGTGCCATCCGCCTTCGTCACGTTGATGTGCAGCCAAGAGTGCGGATTCACCCAGCGAAACTCTTTGACGGTGCCCTCGATCGTGACGGGCTTGTTCGCATCGAACTCCGCGGCAAAGGAGTGATGCGCGAGTGCCGGTACCGCTGCCGTCAGCGATAGCCCGACGCCCGCGACCACGCTGATCATGTTCCTACGCATCTTCGGTCTCCTCGAGGTTCTCGTTAGAACCGGTCTTGCTGGCTAGTTTATCTCGATCTTGGGCTGGCCGCGCTTGCGGCAATTACGACTTGGCAAATCCTGTGATTTGCCTGGTTCTAGCGTTGCTCCGGCAGCTCCAGGTCCTTGTAAAGCAGCTCCTCGACGAATGGGACGCACTTGAATTCGAGAATTTGCGCCGTCGGCTCGATGTGCCGATAGAGCGGCATGCTGATCGTCCATGCACGCGAGAACACGTTCGGGTCCTCGATCGTCGCCGAGTACTGCAGGTGATTCTCGCCGACGGGCACGAACCGTTCCGTGACCTTCAGCGCGCTCGTGTGGTAATTGCCTGCGCGGTCGAAGTGGGTGAGGTCGTTGGAGCCCGTCGTTTCGACGACGAGCGTGTCGCCTTCCCAGCGGCCGTTCGATTGGCCCATCCAGGTATCGACGGGCGGAACGATCGGCTCGCCCATGTTCACGAGCCGGTTCGTGCTCGCATACGTGTAGACGAACAAAATGTTGCCGCCGCCTTGCACGATCTGGAAGGGAAAGGGCATGTACGTCGCGCGCGGAATGCCGGGCAGGTAGCAGCTCGTCTCGGGATCCGACTTCGGCCAGCCGGCGCGATGCTCATCGCGCTTGGCGACCGCCTCGGGCTTGTAGGGAATCTTGCCGTCACCGTCGACGACGCTCTGGCCTGCCGGAATCGCGGCCAGCGAGCCGAGCGCCCAGAACTCGTCCAGCTTTTCGGCCGAGTGCGCCTCCAGGTTCCAGTTCGCGCTGTTCATGGCCTGCCAGATTCCGTTGATGTTCGGCTGCTCGCCGATGCGTGCAGGACGCGCCGCGCCCGATTGCTGGGCCATGCTAGGAGCGGTGCCGAACGCGGCGGTCGCGAGGAGGGCGGTCAGTGCAATCTTCTTGTAGAGCTGCATGCAGGATCCCCTAGAGTGTTGCGCGAATCATAAGTGAACGCTTCTGCGGCGTCATTTCTCGGGATTACGGCAGAGCGAACACGTTCACTGTGTCGCCCGCGACGATCGCGACGCGTTGCTTGCCGCTGCGGCCGGCGTAGCTCATCGGATTCGCACCCGCGTTGCTCGCGAGCGTCGCGCTCCAGAGCTCGTTGCCGGTTTTCGCATCGAACGCGCGGAACCGCCGATCGCTCGTCGCGCCGACGAACACGACGCCGCCTGCAGTCACCGATGGTCCCGCGCTGCCGGCGCTGCCGACGAGCTGCTTGCCGTCGGGCAACGCTTCGTTCAAGCCGAGCACGCTCTCCCAGGCGATCTCGCCCGTGACGGCGTTGACGGCCACGAGCTTGCCCCACGGCGGACGCTGGCATGGCGCGCTCGGCCCGACGCCCCTGTCGTTGTCGTCGTACTGCCCGCTGATCGGCGCGCTGAACGTGAAGAACGGACCGACGCCATTGATGCTCGCGCGGTCGTACGGCTGCTTCGAGCCCACGGCTTCGAAGCTGTACGTGACGTTAGGGTCCTTGTCTTGCACCCAGCCGACGAGCGCGCCGTCGTGCGAAGTGGCGAAGACGTAGCCCGTGGTTGGATCGATGGCGACGCCGCCCCAGTTGACGCCGCCCGTGCCCCCAGGAAATTGGATCGTCGATTTCGGCGGCGCATCGGGCGCCTTGTACATGAACGGCGTGAACGGCCCCGCGTTGTAGAAGCCGCCGCTGCGTGCCATGAAGTCGCGGCACGCCGCGGCGTGCTCGGGCGTCGTGTCTTCGGGCCGCACGAGGTCGTCCTCGCTGAAGCTGACGCGCGCGAGCGGCGGCGGGCGCGTAGGAATGGGTTGCGTCGGCGAGTACCATTCCGTCGGCACGTCGCCTTGCGGCACGGACGTCTCGCGGACCTCGTGCAGCGGCTCGCCCGTCGTGCGATCGAGGACGTAGAAGTACGCGGACTTGCCGACGTGCGCGATCGCGGGGACGCGCGTGCCGTTGCGCTCGAGCTCGAACAGTCCTCCGGCCGACGGCATGTCGATGTCCCATAGATCGTGGTGGACCGTTTGGAAATGCCAGCGGTACTGGCCCGTGCGAGCATCGACTGCGACGATCGAGTTCGCGAACACGTTGTTGCCGGGCCGATCGCCGCCGTAGTAGTTCGCAGCGGGGCCCGCGATCGGCAAGTAGGCGATGCCGCGCGCAGCGTCGACGGGCGTCGCGAACGCCCACATGTTCGTGCCGCCGCGGCCCTCCCAGCCGTCGCCCCATGTTTCGTTGAACGGCTCGCCGGCGCGCGGCACGGTCTGGAACTCCCAAAGCTTCGCGCCGGTGCGCACGTCGAACGCGCGCGGATTACCGGCCGGGCCTTGCGGCACCTCACCGCTCGCGGCGCCGATGATCGCGACGTTCTCGAAGATCGTCGGCGTGCCGCCGTACGGTATGCCGACGTCGACGGCGCCGTTCGTGCCGAAGCCCGCGGCCGGCGTGCCCGTAGCCGCATCGAGCGCGATCAAGTTCGCGCGGCTCATGAAAAGAATGCGCGGCGGCGCGTTGCCGTCGCCGGGCCAATAGCTCACGCCGCGCGTCGACGCCGTCGGTCCGCCGCCGCCGGGACCGCCGCCGCCGGGACCGCCGCCCCGGGACCGCCGCCACCGGCGCCCGGCGGTGCCGCGGCGCCTGCCGGCGGAGCCGGTAGCACGTACTCCCAGCTGACTGCGCCGCTGTCGCCGTCGAGCGCGACGACGCGGTCGCGGCTCGGCATGTACATCGTGCCGCCGACGACGATCGGGACGGCCGTCGAGTTGCCGCCGAGCTTGTAGGTCCAGCTCGGCGCGAGCGTCGCAACGTTGGCCGCCGTGATCTCCGTCAACGGCGAATAGCGGTTCGCATTCAGATCTCGGTTGATGAGCGGCCAGTCGCCGGCTGCAGCGCCGGCCTGTGGAGCCGCCGGCGGCGCGGCAGGGGCGGCGGTATCTGCCGCCGAGTCGGGCGCCTGACCACACGCCGTCAGCGCAAGAATGATGGCCGCACCAATCCATCGATGAGCAAGCTGCATGATCTTCCCCCCCGGTGATCCGCCGCCGGACTTAGCTGCGTACGATAACACCGTTCCCGCGCCTGGCGCGGCGGCCGTATACTGCGGCGCGACGCTGGGGACAGGGGTTTTCGCGTGCCTCGCGCGAGCACGGCGTCCTAAAAAAACTTCGGTTGCATCCGGCGTGAGCGGCGGCCAGGCTGTCTTTTGGTCAAGCGCCAGGTTATGGAGGGCGGTGATATGAGCGAGCGAATTCTCGGCTTCGGTCTCGTGGCGGCTGCAATGCTGCTCGCTGGATGCTCCGAGTCGGCGCCTTCGGACGGCGCGGGCGCAGGCGCCGAGACGGCTGCGACGACCGCTGCCTCCGGTTGGCAGCATCCGCGCACTGCGTGGGGTGATCCCGATCTACAAGGCATGTGGCCGATCATCAATTTGATCAGCACGCCGTTCCAACGCCCCGTCGACCAGCAGGGCAACCCGATCTACGGCGATCGCGCAGAGCTCACCGACGAGGAGTACGCGGCGACGCAGCAGCGGCTCGCCGCGCGCAACGAGCGCTACGAAGAGGAGATCAAGAGCAACAAGATGGGCATGGGCCACTGGGCCGAAGCGAGCCACAACAACGATGCGGCGCGTCTGACGTCGTTGATCGTCGAGCCGAAGAACGGCCGCTTCCCCGAGCTCACGCCGCGCGGCAAGGAGCTCGCGTCGAAGATGAAGAGCACCTGGAGCTCCACGACGTTCGACACGCCAGCGGACTTCGACACGTGGGATCGGTGCATCACGCGCGGCCTGCCGCCGTCGATGTTCCCGTTCAATTACAACAACGGCATCGAGATTCACCAGGCTCCTGGCTACGTGATCGTGCGGCTCGAGATGGTTCACGAGGCGCGCGTCATTCCCGTCGACGGCCGTCGCCCGCTCGATCCCGAGATCAAGCAGTGGATGGGCGAGTCGCGCGGGCACTGGGAAGGCAACACGCTCGTCGTCGAGACGACGAACTTCAACGGGCTCGGCGGCATGACGAACGTCGGCATTCCGGGCTCGCCGCGCGGCGAAACGCCGACGACGACGAACATGAGGATCACGGAACGCTTCACGCGCACCGACGACGACACGATCCAATACGAGATGTACGTCGACGACCCCGAGGTGCTGACGCAGCCGTGGAAGGCGCGCTACCCGATGCAGCGCGACGACAGCTATCAGTTCTTCGAGTACGGCTGCCACGAAGACAACACGGCCGTGCGCAACTATATCGTCACGTCGCGCTATGAGCGCGCACAGGCAGCGAAGCAACAATGAAAAACGTCAACACGACCGGGCTCGCCGGTTTCCTGGCGGCCGCGGGGCTTCTCGTTTGCGGCGCGGCGAGCGCGCAGCTGAAGGAGCCGCTCGAGCTCGACGCTGGGTCTCTAGGCAACTCCACGGCGTCGTCGCCGGGCGTTCGCGCGTTTAAAGGCATCCCGTTTGCGGCGTCGCCCGTAGGTGCGCTGCGCTGGCGCGAGCCGCAGCCCGTCGCGAACTGGAACGGCGTTCGCGATGCGAGCAAGTTCGGCAACGTCTGCATTCAACCGGACGGCGCCGCCAGAGGGCCGAAGGGCCTGAACATCGCGGTCGCGCCGGGCTCGCCGCCGGCGTCCGAGGACTGTTTGTATCTGAACGTCTGGACAGGCGCGCGCGCCGCAACGGAGCGCCGGCCCGTGATGGTCTATTTCTTCGGCGGTGCCTTCACGGAAGGCGCAGGCTCGATACCGCTCTACGACGGCGACGCGCTTGCGAAGAAAGGCGCGGTCGTCGTCACGATGAATTACCGGCTCGGACCGTTCGGCTTCTTCGTGCATCCCGCGTTGACCGCAGATTCGCCGCACAAGGCGTCGGGCAATTACGGCCTTGCGGATATGGTTGCTTCGCTGCGTTGGGTGCAGAGCAACATCGCAGCGTTCGGCGGCGATCCGAGCAACGTGACGGTGTTCGGTCAGTCGGCCGGTGCGATGGCGATCGGCTCGCTCGTCACGTCGCCCGAAACGAAAGGCCTCTTTCACCGCGCAATCGGCCAGAGCGGCTCGTGGATGGGGCTTGGCCCGTCGGCTGCCATGCAAACACGAGCGCGCGCCGAGGAGGCCGGCAAAGGCCTCGCCGATGCGGCCGGCGTCACGACGGCCGAGCAGCTGCGTGCGATGCCGGCAGCGGATGTCACGGCGAAATTGCGCAGCGGCTCCGGCATGATCGTCGACGGCTGGATCATTCCCGAGGATCCGTCGGGAGTGTTCGCGGCCGGCCGGCAAAATCCCGTCGACGTGCTCGCCGGCTCCAACAGGGACGACTTGTCGTTCGCCCCGCAGAACGCGACGCCCGAGCAATTCGAGCAGCGCGCGCGTCCGCGCTGGGGCGTCCTCGCCGACGAATTTTTGAGCCTTTATCCGCACGCGACCGACGTGGAAGCGAGCAAATCGCAGGCCGATAGCTCCAACGACGGCGCGTTCTGGCACATGCGGTTGTTCGCGGATTACCAAAAGAAGCAAGGCCGGCAGGCGTGGCTCTTCTATTTCGCGCAAAACCCGCCGGGGCCCGCGGGCCAGCCGGCGTTCCCGGCGGCGCACGCGTCCGAGATCCCGTACGCGTTCAACAACCTCGGCAAGCCGGCGCTGTTTCCGGACCCGAGTGAGCCTGCGTTATCGGCCGCGTCGGCGCCCGATCTCAAGGTCGCGGACCAGATGTCATCGTATTGGGTCAACTTCGCGCGCACCGGCAATCCGAACGGTTCAGGATTGCCCGTCTGGCACGAGCATCAGGTCGGCGCCAGCGATCGCGCGATCATTCTCGACGCGGAGCCGAGCTCGGAGAGATTGCCGGCGAAGGCTCGCCTCGAGCTCTACGACAAGCTGTACGCGCAGATGCGGGCCGCGCGCTGAGCGGCGGCGGCTAGCGAACGCAGCGACGGAAGCGACCGGTCCTGTTGTAAGGATCGCTGCCGAAGTCTTCCCGTTCTTCAACCGATGCGCTATTGAGCGCGTCTTGGCTCGTCGGCGCCCGCCCGCTCGTCGAGTTACTGATGCGAAGCGGCGCCCGGGTTTACGCCGCTAGCCGCCGCTCACTGCGGCGCGACGTTCCGATTCTTGATGAGCCACTGCCCGTTGACGCGCACGAGCTCGTCGACGCCGCGGCCGGCTGCGGCCACGCGCGGCGGCGTCTCGGGGCCGTTCGCGCCGAACACGGTCATCCAATATGAGTCGTAGCGTGCTTCGTTCGGGCCCGTGAACGTGAGCTGGTGATTCGCGATGACGTGATACATCGGTGCGCTCGGCGTGCCGGCTGCGGCGCGCTCGTCGCGGCCCTTCTTGAGATCGGCCACCATCGCCGTGAGATCGGCGCGGCCCTTGCGCTGGGTGTTGCCGCTGCCGAACGTGCCGTCCTCCGTGAAAACGGCCGCGTAGCCGGCGGCATCCATCGAGTCGAGCGCGCGCACGTAGCGCCACATCAACGCCTCGATGGCTGCGCGATCCTGTGCTTCCCGCAGAACCGCCGCGTCGTCCGCGTGCACCCCGGTCTGCGCGCCGAGTGCAAAAGCCGCCACTGCCAAGCCCGTCGTCAACTTACGCATACCCTATTCTCCCAAGCCGTTGTTACTGATTGCTGCCGCCGAGCGCGAACACCAGGTAGTGTCCCGCGCCGGGCTCCGGCTGTTTGAGCCCTTGGCTGAAGAGCCCGTTGCCGCCGACGGCGATCGCAACGTACTGCTTGCCGCCGACGGAGTACACCGCCGGCACGCCTTCGGTCGCGGCCGGCAGATCGTAGCTCCAGAGCACTTTGCCGGTGTCGGCGTCGTAGGCGCGGAATTTGCGGTCCGACGACGTGCCGATGAACAAGAGGCCGCCGGCCGTGGCGACGACGCCGCCGCGCGGCGCGTGACTGCCCGTGCCGATGGTGCCGTTCGCCGCCAAGCTCGCGACGTCGCCGTTCGGGATCTGCCAGAGAATCGTGCCTTCGTTCAAGTCGTAGGCCGTGACTTGCGACCACGGCGGGCCGATTGCCGACAGTCCCGTGCTCGGCTGAATCATGAAATCGGCCGGCGCGGTGTACGGGATGAAATCCGCGCCCGCGTTCGGCGGCGGCAGCGGCGGCGGTCGATTGCCGCCGCCTCCCGGTCCACCGCCGGGCGGCCCGCCTCCGGCACCGGGCCCGACGCCGGGGGCCGGTGGCTGCGGAACGCGCAGATTCGCCGTGGTCGGCAGCTCCTTCGAAACGACGTAGAGCCTGCCGTTCTGTGGATCGGCGGCCGAGCCGCCCCAGTTGGTGCCGCCGTTGTGCCCCGGCATCATGACTGCCCCTTGCAGGCTTGGCGGCGTATACAGCCCTTCGTTGCGCGCGGTGCGCAAGAACTCGCGGACCTTCGCCTGATCCTCGGTCGAAATGTGCGGATTGATGTCGGTTTCCGTGAACGACTGCCGCGCGAACGGCGGCGGTTTCGTCGGGAACGGCTGCGTCGGCCAGCTCATCTCACCCGGCGTATCCGACTGCGGCACGGGCCGCTCCTCGATCGGCCACAGCGGCGCGCCCGTGATGCGGTTGAAGACGTAGACGAAGCCTTGCTTGCTCGGCTGTGCAATGGCCGGAATCGAGACGCCGTCGTGGACGACCGTGAGCAGCTTCGGTGCCGTCGGCAAATCGTAGTCCCAGAGATCGTGATGGATCGTCTGGAAGTGCCACAGTCGCTTGCCGCTGCGCGCGTCGAGCGCGAGCAGGCTATTGCCGAAGAGATTCTCGCCGTGGCGGTTGCCGCCGTAAAAATCGTAGCGCGCGGTTCCGGTCGGGATGTAGACGATGCCGAGCTCGGAGTCGATCGTCGACTCGCTCCAGTTGTGCACGCCGCCGTAATTACCGAGCCCTGCCTCCGGCCACGTGTCGGCGCCGAACTCGCCGGGCCGCGGGACGGTATGGAAAATCCACAGCAACACGCCGGTGCGGACGTTGTACGCGTGAATGTCGGCCGGCGCCGAGGCGTAGCCGCCGCCTCCGGCCGGTAGAGACATGATGATGGTGTCTTCGAAAATCCGACCCGGATTGTTGGTCTGCAGTGCTCGGATCGTCGTGATGTCGCCGTCGAGGCCGACGCGTAGGTCGACGCGGCCGTCGGTGCCGAAGCTGCGAATCGTCTCGCCGGTCTTCGGGTCGATGGCGGTGAGGTGACCGGCATTCACGTACAGAAGCCGCTCTTCGCTGCCGTCGGCGCTGCGCCAGTAATTCATACCACGCGTGCCGACTGCGCCTTCGTTGGCGTGTACCCAGAGCTCGCGGCCCGTCGCGGCATCGAGCGCGACGATCGAGCGTCCCTTCGCGAGCACGTACATCGTGTTGCCCACGACGAGCGGATTGAACGAATAATTCTCCGTCGTCGGATACGTCCAAGCGACTTCGAGTTGGCCGACGTTGCTCTTGTCTATCTGCTTCAGCGACGAGTACTGCGACGAATCGGCGCCGCCGAGATACGCGTCCCAGCCTTCGAAGTCGAAATTGCCGGACGGAGCCGCTGCTGCGTCGACTGCCGCATCGCCTTCGGAGGAGGGCGAGCAGGCAGCCAGTCCGGCGGCGAGTAGCACCGCGGCAGGACCTAGGATGCGAATCGGCGTCGTTCGAGCGCGACGCTTGTTGTCTGTCGAAAGCATTGGGCTTGCCTCCCCCTGCATAACCCTGGAAGCCGAGCGGGATACTACCAGTAGGCCACCGGAATTCGGCATCCGTCGTGTCTGAAGAAAGCCCCGGGAATGGAGCGTTCGGCCGGGACGAGCTTTATCCTCTCGGAATCGGAGGCATGGAGGCGCAATATGCGCAGAGGTAGCTGGTTGACGGTGGGCGTCGCGGCAACAGTCGCGTGCACGCTCGGCGCGCAAGAAGCCCGCCGCACGCCGTGGGGCGATCCGGACTTACGCGGCACGTACACGAGCGACAACTCGATCGGCGTGCCGTTCGAGCGGCCGACCCAGTTCGGCGACCGAGCCGAGCTCACTGACGAGGAGTACTCCGGCAAGGTCAACGCGAACGAGGAGCAGCTCGCGAAGGATCAGAACCCGGAGCCCGAGAGCGAGTTCTCGGCCGAGGATCCGTCCGCGATCAACGCGTCGCGTCACTGGCTCGAGCGCCCGGAGGTGCCGTCGCGGGCGACATCGCTCGTCATCGATCCGGCGAACGGCCGTCTGCCGGAGCTCACGCGCGCCGGGCAGCAGCGCCTCGCGGAGCGCCGCGGCCGACGCGGCCGCGGCTTGCCGACCTCGTACACGGATTTCAGCAATTACGATCGTTGCCTGACGCGTGGGCTCGTCGGCTCGATCGTGCCCGTCATCTACGGCAACGGCACGCAGATCGTGCAAGCGCCGGGCGTCGTCGTGATCCGCAACGAGATGATCCATGAAGCGCGCGTGATCCCGCTCGACGGCAGCGCGCACGCTGGCGCAGGCGTGAAGATGTGGATGGGCGACTCGCGCGGGCACTTCGAAGGCGACACGCTCGTCATCGAGACGACGAACTTCACGGACCGTACGGGCCTCGGCGGCAATGGCAACGGCGCCGTGCACAGCGAGAGCTTGCGGCTTGTCGAACGGCTTCGCCGCGTCGACGCCGACACGCTGCGCTACGAGTTCACGGTGCACGACGCGGAGACGTACACGCAGCCGTGGACCGTCGCCTTCGATCTCGACAGCCGGCCGGGCTACGAGATCTACGAGTACGCCTGCCACGAAGGCAACTTGGGGCTAGCGAACATGCTGAGCGCCGCCCGCGCCGAAGAACGCGCCGCCGCCGAAGCGGCTAAGCGCTGAGATCGAGGGCGGCGGGAAGGTCGGCGAAGGTGCGGATGCGGGGGGACGTGCCGAGCTCGGTTTCGTCGATTTTGCCGTAGCCGTAGCTCGCGAGCACGAAGCCGTAGCCTGCTGCGCGTGCGGCGCGAAGATCTTGGTGCGAGTCGCCGACGAGTGCTGCCTCGTTGGGGGCGACGCCGAGCGTTTCCGCGGCGACCTTGAGCGGCAACGGGCTCGGCTTTTTCTCGGCGAGGCTGTCGCCGCCGAGCAGCAGCTCGAAGTAGTCGCGAACTCCGGCGGTCGCGAGGAGTGGGTCGGAGAATGCGTAGCGTTTGTTCGTGATGCAGCAGAGCTTGATGTCGCGCGCGCGCAAGGCATCGAGCGTGGCGAGCACACCGGGGTACAGCCGGCTGCGCACGAATAGATTGTCGGCGTAGCACGCGAGGAAAGCGGCGAGGGCGGCTTTGTGCCGCGCGTCGCCAAGGAGTGTCGACTCGCCTTGTGTGCCGGCGTGCGCGATCGCGCGCGCGATCAGCGTCTCGAGCCCGTCGCCAATCCAAACGCGCGTGCGCACCTCGCCGGGTGACGCATAGCCGATCGCTTCGAGCGCACTACCCAAGCAGTGCGCGATGTCCGGAGCTGAGTCGACTAGCGTGCCGTCGAGATCGATGGCGAGTAGCTTGACCCTTCGCTCGCTCAAAACACGCGGACGGCGATATCGGCGGGTGCTGCGAGCAGCTCCTCGATTTCCTTGTCGAGCTTCAGCAAGGTCAGAGAAGCGCCGGCCATCTCGAGCGAAGTGCAATAGTTGCCGACGTAGTTGCGCACGATGTCGAGGCCGCTGGCCTTCGCGCGCAGCGCCGCCTTGCGGTATAGCACGTACAGCTCGCTCGGCGGCGTGCCGCCGAAGCCGTTGACCATCAGCGCGACGCGATCGCCGCTCTTGAACGGCAGGTCCTTCGCGACGGCGTCGAAGAGCTCGTCGACGATCGCGTCGGCGGGCTTCATCTTGTCGCGGCGGCGGCCCGGCTCGCCGTGAATGCCGACGCCGACCTCCATCTCGTCGTCGCCGAGCTCGAAGATCGGCTTGCCTTTGGCGGGCGGCGTGCACGACGTCAGTGCGACGCCCATCGAGCGGACGTTCGCGTTGACCTTCTTGGCAATCTCGAGCAATTGATCGAGATTGGCTCCTTTCTCGGCTGCAGCGCCGCAGGCCTTCATGACGAAGAAGTTACCGGCGACGCCGCGGCGGCCGATCGTGTACGAGCTGTTCTGCACGGCGACGTCGTCGTCGATGATGAACGATTTGACGTTGATGCCCTCGGCCTCGGCCATCTCGATGGCCATGTCCCAGTTCATCCGGTCGCCTTGATAGTTGTTGATCAGCACGAGCACGCCTTTCGGCGAGTTCATGAGCTTGATGCACTCGAGGCAGTACTCCATCGGCGGCGCCGCGAACACGTTACCCGGCGACGCCGCGTCGAGCATGCCGCGGCCGACCGTCATGACGTGCGCCGGCTCGTGGCCGCTGCCGGAGCCTTGAATCACCGACACGTGATTCTTGCTCGGCCGGTCGGCGCGATAGATGAGGTTGTACTTCGGCTCGTACTTGAGCTTGCCCTCGTTGGCGAGAAAAATGCCTTCGAGCAACTCAGGAACGAACTTGGCCGGATCGTTGACGAACTTTTTCATGATGAGTCCCCCGGTTCGATTGAGTGTCTAGTTCTTGCTCGGCGTCGGTCTTGCGACGCCGAACTGCTTGCAAAGGTCGTTCATCATCGTGGCGATCGCCACAATACCCGGATCGGGAGTGCCTATGCTCCGGTCGCCCGTGAACTGCTGGCGGCCGCGCTTCGCGACGAGGCCTTTCGTGCGCTCGATCGCCTCGTTGGCGACCTCGGTCGCTCTCTGCAGCACGTCTCGTGCGTTCGCATCGGGCTTGCTCGCGTGCTCGTGGACAATGTCGCGGATCGGGATCAGCGCGTCGAGCAGCGTCTTGTCGCCGAGCTGCGCGCCGCCGCGCTTCTGGATGCCCTTCGATGCTGGCCGTCAGCATCTTGTCGAGATCGGCGAGCGTGATGCTCGTGCGGTCCTTCGACAGCGCGCCCGCGCGCATGAAGCCCGTGCCCCAGATCGGACCGGAGCAGCCGCCGACGTTCTTCGAGATCAGCATGCTGATCTTCAGCAGGAAGCTGCCGATCGAGCTGCGGTCGAGCTCGTTCCACTCTTGCTCGATCGCGCGGAAGCCCGTGGCCAGCGAGACGCCGAAATCGGCATCGCCGGCGTAGGAGTCGAGCTCGCAGAAGTACTGCTCGTTCTTCAGTGCCGTCGTCGCGATGCTCTTGACCGCCGTTTCGACGTCCGCCAGTGTGATTTCCTTCATCCTTCTTCTCCTCGGCTGCACGCTCCGATGGCTTTCAAGTCATTGAGAGTGACGAGGACCTTCGGCGGGTCGCCGAGCTCGGGGACGACCTTCGCCGCGCCCTTGAAGTCTTCGTCCTTCGTGTAGGTGCTCGTCGTGATCAGCGTCGGCATGCCGGCGCCGAGCGATGCGAGCAGGCCGTTGCGGCTGTCCTCGACGACGACGCAGCTTTTGCCGGGCAAGCCCGAGCTTCCGCTTCGCGAGCTCGTAGATCTCGGGGTCGGGCTTCTTCTTCTTGACGATGTCGCCGGCGAGCACGATCTCGAACCACTTCTTCCGCTCGGCGCCGAGCAAGTCGAGCACGCCGTCGATCGCCTTCGGGTTCGAGGTCGTGCAGACGCCGAGCCTGACGCCCGCCGCGTGCGCTTCGTCGACGATCCGGCCGATGCCAGGGCGCAGCGGCAGGCTGCCCTTGGCGATGAGGTCGGTGAAGATCGCGGTCTTGCGCTTGTGCAGCTCGGGGATCAGCGTCTCGGCCGTCTTGCCGTTCGGCCAGCCGTTCTCATTGAAGTAATGCGTCATGCGCTCTTTGCCGCCGGCAATCTTGAGCAGCTCGCCGTATTGCTCGACGCTCCATTCGGCGTCGATGCCGGCCGCTGCAAAGGCGCGATTGAACGCGACGCGATGCCCGTCGCGCTCGGTGTCTACGAGCACACCATCGCAGTCGAAGATCAAGGCCTTCATGGAAAGCGCTTGCGGCTCAGGCAACCTTTGACAGGAGCTCGCTGGCGCGATTCGCGCCCCCGAACTGCGCGATCTTTTCCTTGAAGAGCTGCTTCAGCGCCTCGAACTGCGCGCCGAGCACGTGCAGCGGCTCGTACTTCTTGTTCTTCTGGTGATAGTCGATGAAGCTGTCGATGAAGACGTGCTTCAGGTTCGTCGAGATGTTGATCTTGGCGCAGCCGAGCTTGATGCACTTCTGGATGACGTCGTCGTTCAAGCCCGTGCCGCCGTGCAATGCCATCGGTGTGTTCGTGCGGCGGTTGATCTCGCCGATCAAGTCGAACTTCACGTCGGGCTCGCCCTTGTAGTAACCGTGCGCCGTGCCGATCGCGGCCGCAAACGCCGCGAGGTCGAGCTCGCGGCAGAATTTCTCTGCTTCGTTCGGATCGGTGTAGTGGACGGCTTCGACGACCATGTCGTCCTCGACGCCGTGGATCTCGCCGATCTCGGCTTCGACGCCGATGCCGGCCTTCGTCGCGATGTCGACAACCTTCTTCGTCTGCTCGAGGTTCACGTCGAACGGCTTGTCGGACCAGTCGATCATGACGGAGGTCCACCCCATCTCGACGCACTTCTTGATCATGTCGATGTCTTTACCATGATCGAGGTGCAGCACGACCGGCACCGGGGAGTCGTCGGCGATCTCGCGCATCCAGCCGATCATGGCTTTGTGGCCGTAGTACTTGATGGTCTTGGCCGAGCTTTGAATGATGACGGGCGCCTTGAGCTCCTCGGCCGCTTTGACCATGGCCTTCATCGAGGCGTAATCGACGGGGTTGAACGCCGCGACCGCATAGCCTTTGGCTTTTGCTTCTCGAAGCACGGGTTTCAAGTTGACCAACGGCATGGTGTTTCTCCTCGGAATCGGCCTGAAGTTTGCTCGTTAATATACGTCAGGCCTCACAAACTTGTCGCCCATGAGACGGTGTGGCGCGGGCTAGACCGCGGTCCGCTGCAGGCCGCTACCGGCCGCGATTTTGCGCGCGTCCGGCGGTGCTTCCGCCGTGCCGGTGGTGATGACGCCCGCCTTGGCGCCGGCCACCGCCGTCGCGCCGCGCCTGTTGGCCCCGGTGTCCCTGTGCGTGACCGCCGTTCGGCTGCTGCTGCGCGCGGGGTCGCGATTGATTCTCGGCGGGGCGAGGGGCGGGCGCCACGAAGCCGTCGGGCTGGCGGATCGCGACGGGATACCCGAGCAGCCGCTCGATTTGCTTCAGCAGCGGCCGCTCGTCGCGCGCGACCAACGACACGGCGAGCCCTTCGTTACCGGCGCGGCCCGTACGGCCGATCCGGTGTACATAATGCTCGGCGACTTCGGGTAGCTCGTAGTTCACGACGTGCGGCAATTGATCGATGTCGAGCCCGCGCGCCGCGATATCGGTGGCGACGAGGATTCGCACCGCGCCGCGCTTGAAGTCCGCGAGCGCGCGCGTGCGCGCGCCTTGGCTCTTGTTGCCGTGGATCGCCGCGGCGCTGAAGCCGTCGCGCTCGAGCTGCTCGGCCAAACGGTTGGCACCGTGCTTCGTTCGTGTGAACACGAGCACTTGCTGCCAGTTGCCGGAGCCGATGAGCCACGACAGCACATCGCGCTTTTGACCTTTGTCGACGAAGTACGCAGCTTGCTCGATCTTCTCGGCCGCCGCGTTGCGCCCGCCGACCTCGACACTGACAGGTGAGTGCAGCAGCTTCGACGCGAGCGCGCGAATGTCGTCGGGAAACGTGGCCGAGAACAGCAAGCTCTGCCGCTCGCGCGGCAGCATCGCGATGACGCGGCGAATGTCGGGCAAGAAACCCATGTCGAGCATGCGATCGGCCTCGTCGAGCACGAAGATTTCGACGTGCCGAAGATCGACGGTGCGCTGCTGCGCATGATCGAGCAGCCGGCCCGGCGTCGCGACGACGATGTCGACGCCGCGCCGCAGTTGGTCGATCTGCGGGTTGATGCTGACGCCGCCGTAGATCACGGTGGACTTCAGCGGCAGGTGCTTGCCGTAAGTCTTGACGCTTTCGCCGACCTGCGCCGCGAGCTCGCGCGTCGGCGTCAGGATCAAAGCCCGTACGCGGCCTCGCGTGGGCGGCGTGTTTTGCGTCAAGCGCTGCAGCAGCGGCAATGTGAATCCGGCCGTTTTGCCGGTGCCCGTCTGTGCGCCGGCCATGACGTCGCGTCCTTCGAGCACGACGGGAATGACTCGGGCTTGGATCGGAGTGGGCTGCGTGTAGCCCTGTTCGGAAACGGCACGCAGCAGCGCGGGCTCGAGGCCCAGTGAATCGAATGACATGTAAGAAGCTCCACGATCGCCCTGTCCATGGCGCGCAGAGCGGCCGAGGAACGGTCTAGGGGGATCGGATTTTAGCGGCAGGCACGGCCGGAATTGGCCGTGCGCGTCGAGCGCAGACCGAAGGTGCGCTCAGATGGGGCGGCACCATAGCACAGCGATGCGCAGCATGCCGAGGAATCACGTCGCCGGGGCGTCAGGCGCTCGTCCGGACGTGCCACCACTCGCGCAGCTCGCTGCAAAGAACACCGTCGAACGTCAGCACGAAGATACCGTCGAGCTCGACGCGCATTCCGCTCGAAGCGGACTTCAAGGTAGCCGACCAGCGTGCGACGGCCGTTCGGCCGTTGACGGCCACGACCTGCGACTTGAAATCGACGTCGCGCTGATCCGCCGTCACCGTCGCCCAGTAATCCCGAATGCCGGCGCGGCCGGCTTTCGGCGCGTCGAACGGCATCTCGTGATAGGCCGCGTTCTCGGTGAACAGCGCGGCCGCGCGAGCGGAATCGCGTTGCTCCCATGCTTCCTCGTAACGGGCAAGCCAGGCCTCGACGGCGGCGGGCGTCAACGGTTGAGTGGACAAAGGACTGCCTCCAAACCAACGGATAGTGTCGCTCAAACCGCGTCGCGAGCACACCCAGCCAGCCCGGCGAGCCCCGTTCGTCGTGGTTGTGGTGTAATGCCTGCTATAACATTCGAGGCGCGGCGTGATCGTCGGAGCCGCGAGCTCCCGGCCGCGAGGGACGTTAGGTTTGAACAGGATCAACGCGCCGACGACGCAGCGCCGTCAGCTCATCGACTTCTTGAAGGGCTGCCGCGCCCGTTTGACTCCGACTCAGGTTGGCTTGCCGGACACCAATCGCCGCCGCACTCCGGGATTGCGCCGCGAGGACGTCGCCGCGCTCGCGGGTGTCAGTGTGACCTGGTACACCTGGCTCGAGCAGGGGCGCGACATTCAGGTTTCCGCCGACGTTCTCGAGCGCATTTCGACCACGCTGCGGATGTCGCCCGACGAGCGCGAATACCTTTTCGCGCTCGTCCAGCACCGGCCGGCGCCGCCCACCGCGGCGCGCACGGAGACCGTGAGCCCGTCGATCAAGCGCATGCTCGACGCTCTGGCCGTCCCCGCGATCGTGCTCACGGCCCGGTGGGACGTCATCGCATGGAACCAGATCGCCCTGAAGGTCATTCGCGACTACAGCGCGCTGCCGCCCGAGCGTCGGAATCTCCTGCGCATTCTGCTCGTGGAAGACGACGCGTATCGCCGCGACCCCGACCTCTACGAGTCGACGGCGCGCCGCCTGCTCGCGAAGTTCCGCGTCGACCATAGCCAGGCGCCCGGCGATCCCGCTTTCGAGGAGCTCATTGCGGACCTTTCCGCCTCGTGCCCGATCTTCGATCGTTTATGGGCGCTCGCCGAGGTCGTCGGGACGCACGAGGCGATCGTGACGCATCCGCGCGGGCCCGGCTTCAAGTTCGAGCATTCCTCGTACGTGCCGGAAGGCAGCCCGAAGCAGCGGCTCATCATCTTCACGCCGTGCAACGAAGCGAGCGCCGCGAAGGTTCGTGAGGCGATCGCCGAGACGAAGCAGGTCGGCCGCCGGCCGTCGGCGCACGTCAATTAGCGCAGCGCGCGACCGGCCCGCGGGCTAGGCGTGCTTCGCTTTGAATTCTCGGCGTCGTCGCGCCAGCGCGTGCTCGGTGTAGCCGTTCGGCTCTTTCAATCCGTTGAACACGAGGTCGAGCGCGGCTTGGAACGCGACGCTGTCCTCGAACTTCGGCGCCATGTTGCGGTAATGGCGGTCGCCCGAGTTTTGCCGGTCGACGACTTCGGCCATGCGCTCGAGCGTGGCGCGCACTTGCTCGCGATCCACGATGCCGTGCTTGAGCCAGTTCGCGATGTGCTGCGACGAGATACGTAATGTCGCGCGGTCTTCCATGAGCCCGACGTCGTTGATGTCGGGGACTTTCGAGCAGCCGACGCCTTGCTCGACCCAGCGCACGACGTAGCCCAGGATTCCCTGCGCATTGTTGTCGAGCTCGCGCTGAATTTCCGCGGCCGTGAGCTCTCGGTTGAGAAGTGGCGGAGTCAGGATGCCCTCGAGCAGCTCGGGCGTCGCGCCGCCCTGACGCGCGATCTCGCGCTGCCGCGCCGAGACGTCGACCTGGTGATAGTGGATCGCGTGCAACGTCGCGGCCGTCGGCGAGGGCACCCAAGCCGTCGTCGCGCCGGCGTTCGGATGACCGTGCTTCGTGTCGAGCATCGCGCGCATCTCGTCGGGCATCGCCCACATGCCTTTGCCGATCTGCGCGTGGCCGGGTAATCCCACCTCGAGGCCGACGCGAACGTTCCAATCCTCGTACGCGGCGATCCAGCGCGCGCCTTTGATCTCAGGCTTGGGAATCACGGGGCCCGCTTCCATGTGAGTGTGCAGCTCGTCGCCTGTGCGATCGAGGAAACCGGTGTTGATGAAGATGATCCGGTCTTTTGCGGCGCGGATGCACTCCTTGAGATTCACCGTGGTGCGCCGCTCCTCGTCCATGATGCCGATCTTCAGCGTGTTGGCCGGAAGGCCGAACGCGCGCTCGACGGTTGCGAAGAGCTCGACGGAGAGCGCCACCTCCTCGGGCCCGTGCTGCTTCGGCTTTACGATATACATGCTGCCCGTGCGGCTGTTGCGCACCGGGCCCTCACTCTTGATGTCGTGCAGCGCCGCGAGCGTCGTCAGCACGCAGTCGAGAAACGTCTCGGCGATGGGCTTTCCGGCGCTGTCCGTGACGGCGTCGGTCAGCACGTGCGAGCCGACGTGACGCACGAGCAGCAGGCTGCGTCCCGGCAACGTGAGCGCAGTGCCGTTCGGTGCCGTGTATTCACGGTCGAGGCTCAAGCGGCGCTCGATGCTGCCGGTGCCCTTGGCGACCGAGGCCGTCAGCGTGCCGCGCATGATTCCGCACCAGTTGCGGTAGACGACCGTCTTGTCGGCGGCGTCGACGGCGGCGACCGAGTCCTCGCAGTCCATGATCGTCGTCAGCGCGCTCTCGAGCACGACGTCCTTGATGCCGGCCGGATGCTGCTTGCCGATCGGATGCGACTTGTCGATCGCAACGCTCGATGTGCAAGCCGTGATGGCGGAGCAGCACGCTCGTGAGCACGTTGCTCGCGCGGCGGAAGCCGACGAGCTGCCCCGCGTCGGCCAAGCCTGCGGTGGTGCGGCCGTCACGCACGCGGCAGGCGAGCCGCGCGCCCGTCACCTCGACGTCCACGACATCGGCCCATTTTCCCGCGGCGAGCGGCACTGACTGATCGAGGAATTCATTGGCCTTCGCGATCACGCGCTCGCCGCGAACGGGGTTATAGCCGCGGCCCTTCTCGGCGCCGTTGTCCTCGGGAATGACGTTCGTGCCGTAGAGCGCGTCGTAGAGGCTTCCCCAACGCGCGTTCGCGGCGTTCAGCGCGTAGCGCGCGTTGTCGACGGGCACGACGAGCTGCGGGCCCGCGAGCGTGGCGATCTCGGGATCGACGTTCGCGGTCGTCACCTCGAAGGCCGGGCCGACGGGCACGAGATAGCCGATCTCGCGCAGGAACGCTGCCATTGCGTTCGGCTCGAGCGCGGCGCCGCGGCGGGCGGCGAGCCACGTGTCGATCTTCGCTTGCAGCGCGTCGCGTTTTTCGAGCAGCGCGCGGTTGCGCGGCCCCATTGTCCGGACGAGCGAGTCGAGCAGCGTCCACACGGTATCGGGTGCGATGCCCGTGCCCGGCGCGATCTCGTCGCGGACCAGTGCGTGCAGAGAGCTCGCGATCTTGATGCCACCGTGGGCGACGTACTCGGTCATCGATGCTCCGTTTCGAAATGTCATTGATGCGCCGGCGCGCTTCGTCGCCGTCGCAAACCAGAATACCTGATGATAGAAGCTAGAATCCCGCGCGCTGGCGCAGCGCCTCGGCTTGCGTTGCCGCACGCGCTTGGTCGCGCGTCGCTTGGCGCATTCGCATCTCGTCGATGTCGCGGCGCGTTTGATCGCGCTCGGCTGCGCGCGCGGCGTCCGTGGTCTCGGCGCTTTGGCACCGCTCGGTGGCGATGCGGCTGCCCGTTGGCACATACCGCCGGCAAACGGGGGGCTTTGCAGTCGGGTCGAGCGTGACCTCTTTGATTGGCTGCGGCTTATCAGCCTCCGAAGGCGGGGTGGCCGTTACAACGGCGACTGGTTGCGGAACCCCCGCGGCCGCGGAAGGAGCGGCAGCCGCCGGAGGCGGATCGGCAGTCGCGGACGCCTCTGCTACGAGCGCCAGCCAGGCGGAGGCGGCCAAGATCGCGAGCGAGCGGGCCATGGAGGCCATGCTAGACCTCGCGGGAGGCCCACGCCATCGTCGGGTAAGTGGCGAGTCACTCATCTTGCGATTTTGTCTTGATTCCGAGACGGTAGGCTGAAACACTAGCACCCGGACTCATCGCCGGTGTTGCCATTCTGCAACACGACCGCGAGGCTCGCTAAACCAAACCCCGGGGGGTTCTTGTGATGAAGCAACAACTTTTGATGGCGCGTGTCGGCCGTCTTGCGTCGGCCATCGCGCTCGTTCTATCGGGAGCGACGGTCGCGACGAGCGCCAACGCTCAGCAACCTGCAGCAGCGGACGAGGCCGCGGACCGCTCGCTCGAGGAGATCACGGTCACGGGCTCGCGCATCAGGCGCGACGACTTCAGCTCCGCCCAGCCCACGACGGTCATGGACAACGAGTACCTGCAGAACCTCGGTGTCATCAATCTGGGCCAAGCGATGGTCGGCGTTCCGCAAAACGTCAACCGCAATTCGCCCGATGCGAACGCCGGCAGCAGCTTCTTCAACGGCTCCACGCTCGCGAACCTGCGCGGCCTGAATCCGTTCTTCGGCACGCGCACGTTGACGCTCGTCGACTCGCGGCGCCATGTGCCGACGAACCAAGGCGACGGCGTCGACCTGAACTTCGTGCCGACGATTCTCATCGATCGAGTGGAAACCGTGACGGGCGGCGCGTCGGCGTCGTACGGCTCGGGCGCCATCGGCGGTGTGCAGAACATCCTGCTCGATCGCGACTACGAGGGCATCAAGGCCGAGATCGACTACGGCACGAGCGGCGAAGGCGACGGCGAGAGCACGCACTTCGGCGTCGCATTCGGCACGGGCATCGGTGAGTCGGGCCAGTTCGTCGTCGGCGTCGAAGGCGAGGATTCCGAAGGCATCTTCAAGTGCGCCTCGGCGCGCGACTGGTGCGGCACGCAGACGGGCACGATCACGAATCACACGTTCGGCTCGCCGCCGGGTTTCCCCTGGGACGGCCAGCCGCAGAACATCGTCACGGGCAACATCCGCGAAGCCTGGAACAGCCGTAACGGCATTTTCTGGATGCCGAATGGCACCGCAGGTAATCCCCGGGTTCCCCAGTCGGGCACACCGGTAATCGGCACGCAGCTGAACCCCGCGGGCACGGGGCTCATCAACTACAATCCGGGTACGCGCGGCGACGGCTTTTTCGCCGCACAGGCCATAGGCAGCGAAGGCGAAGGCATTTACGACGACACCGTGCTTCGTTCGCCCGTCGAGCGCACGATCGGCTACGCGAGCTTCACGAGCGACATCAACGAGCGGCTCGGGTACTTCGTCGAAGCGTCCGTCGGCACGACGGAGACGAGCACCGAAGGCGGATTCACGGCCGCCAACTACACCTGTATTCGCCCGGACAATGCCTACGTGCAGCTGAACCCCGCGCTGGCGGCGTTCGTCAACGCGAACAATGGCGGCGGCTTCGGCGCGTTCCCCTGCTTCGGCCTGGCGCCCGGCACCCCGGGTTTCCCGGCCGGCCTACCGGGCGGCGTGCCGCTGATGAAGAACTGGGAGAACCAGATCAACAGCACCAACGACGCGAAGACGGATCTGACGCGCGTCGCGGTCGGCTTCGACGGCGAGTTCGGCGAGTCCACGTGGACGTGGGACGCGTACTATCAATGGGGCAAAGCCGAGCGCGAGCAGAGCTTGCAGGACCTCGTGCACGAGAACCGCTACAACTATGCGATCGACACCGTCCTCGTCGGTGGCGTGCCGACGTGCCGCTCGGTCGCGGACCCGAATGTTCTGACGCCCGTGGCGTCATCCAACATCACGAACACGCTGGGCCGGCTCGTGGCGAACCCCGAGCTGCGCATCGGTTGCCAGCCGCTGAATCCGTTCGGCACGGGGGCCATCCCGGCCGCTGCAAAGGCGTACGCATTCGGCTTCATCCGCGAGAACACGGACGTCGAGCAGAACATGGTGGAGTTCGTCGCTTCGGGCGACATCGCCGAAGGGTTCGGCGCGGGCTCTCTGAAGGCCGCCGCGGGTGTCTCGTTCCGCTCCGAGGAGCTCTCGAACCTGGCCGCCGAGGAGCTCGGCGACGCGGTACGGCGTGACTTCGCGATCCAGTTCGGCGAGTCGTTCGCCGGCGACGTCGACGTGCTCGAGGTCTTCACCGAGTTCGACTTGCCGCTGCACGAGCGGTTTGCGTTGAACGCCGCGGCGCGGCACTCGGAGTACACCAACACGGCAGGGTTCGGCACTCCCGACCCGGGCGCCGAGTACAAGTACAACATCGACACCTGGAAGCTCGGTGCCCAGATCGACGTCTTACCGGCGTTGAGCATCCGCATGAGTCAGTCGCGCGACATCCGCGCGCCGAACCAGCGCGAGCTCTACTACGGCCAGGTGTTCACGCCGGGCAGCTTCTTCGGCTTCATCGCGCCGCCGTTCTCGACGAATCCGTGGACGAACACGACGGCGCAGGATCCCGTCTCGTCGACTCTCTACGGCGGCGCACGCAACGGCGTGTTGCCCGAAGAGGCCGACACGACGACGATCGGCTTCGTGATTCAGCCGCAGGAGTCGAACCTCCGGTTCGCGATCGATTACTTCGACATCACGCTCGAGAACTCGATCACGCCGGCGAACTTGTCGATCACGATCCAAGGCTGCTACGCGGGCATTGTGTCGTACTGCGACAAAATCACGGACGGCATCACGACGCCGTGGCAGAACCCGGCTTTGGACCATAACGGCAACCCGACGCCCGGGGCCGGTCCGAAGAACACGATTCCCTGCCCCGCGACGTGCTTCGTCGACATCGAGAACTACTACTCGGAGACGTTCAACGCCGGCACGTACGACATCAAGGGCTTCGACTTCACGCTCGATTGGCTGAAGGAGCTCGACAACGGCTCGTTGATGGTACGGTTCCTCGGCACGCGCACGCTCGAGCAGGAGGTCAGCATCGTGCGGTCGCCGTTCGCCGATCTGCCGCCCACGGACATCGTGGGCGCGGTCGGCAATGCGGTCGGCTTCCTGAGCGACTACGCGTCGGCTTCGGACTTCACGGGCAGCCTGACGGCGACGTGGATGCGCGGCAACTTCTCGCTGACGGGCAACATGCGCTACGTCGACGACGGCATCGTCGAGCGTACGCGGCTCGGACCGGAGCAGCCCGGCTACAACGTCGCGGCGCCGGGCAGCGTGACGTTCAACACGGTCGGCTCGTACGAGGTCTATTCGACGACCGCGATGTACGACTTCAGCTTGAGCGGCGGCAACACGATGCAGCTCTGGGGATCGATCAACAACCTGACGGACGAGGACCCGCCGCTCTATGGCGGTGCCACGGGCGGCAGCAACGCGATCTTCTACTCGACGGCGGGTCGCGAGTATCGCGTGGGACTGCGGCTCGGCTTCTGATCTAGGGTAACGACTCGGTCGCGAGACCGAAGGCCGCACTCGGAGACGAGTGCGGCCTTTTTCGTTGCGCGGCTATTTCTTCGCGAACGCGCCCAGCTCCTTGAGCACCTCGTTGGCCGCCTTGAACGCGTCGAGGCCGGCCGGAATGCCGCAATACACGGTCGCGTGCAGCAGCACTTCCTTGATCTCCTCGACGGTCACGCCGTTGTTCAAAGCGCCGCGCACGTGCAGCTTGATCTCGGGCGCCCGGTTCAGCGCCGTCAGCATCGCGAGGTTGATGAGGCTGCGCGTCTTGCGGTCGAGGCCGGAGCGCGTCCACGCATAGCCCCAGCACCATTCCGTCGTGATGTTCTGGAACGCCATCATGAAGTCGTTCGCCGATTTCAACGAGTTGTCGACGTATTCGGCTCCGAGCACCTCGCGACGAACTTCGAGGCCGCGGTCGAATAGTTCTTCGATGGTTTCGTCTCTGCGTTCAGTCATTGCGTAAGCTCCATGTTGGCAACGGAAATGGAGGTGCGGCGAGCGCGCCTGCACCGGTGAGCAGTGTCGTCGATCGGAAAGGCTAGCGGCCCGGGAAGACGACGTCGAGCATCGCGCGGATGTACTCGCGATGCTGCTGCGAGGTCAGGTGCCTGCTGCTGCATGTACGAGTGGATGTGGCGGGACTCGATCGCGCCGATCAGGATATCGGCCGTGGTGGGTGCGTCGACGATGGTCAGGAGGCCCAGCGTTGCGGCCTGACTCAGCCACGCCGCAAGCCGCGCGCGCAACTGCGAAGGCGTGGGCTCGGGCAGGTTCGTTTCGATGCAGGCTGCGCGCAAAGTGATCGAGGCCGAGATCACGGCGCCGAGGTACTCATTGATCTCGATCAGCACGTGGCCGAGCTGCTCGCGGACTGGCACGCCGGGCTGGACGCCGCGGTCGAGCTCCGTGACAGCGGTGCCCTCGGGCTGAAACGCCATCAGCATGAGCTGCTGTTTCGACCCCGTGCGCTGAAACAACGTCGCAGTCGAGACGCCGAGCTTCTTGGCGACCATTGCCACAGGTGCTTTGGGGCCGCGATCGAGGAAAACCTCGCGTGCGGCGACGCTGATCTCGCGATCGCTGACTTGCCTGCGCCGTCCCATAGGCGCGCATGATAGCGTGAAAAAAGGCAGCCGCGGGCGCGGGGTCAGTGCCGACGGCTCGATGCTCGAGAACGGGGCGCGGCGCTCTTCATCGCGTCCCGTTATGGTGCGGTGCGAGCCGCATATGCCCGCGACCGCTCACGGCGCGTGCATCGGCGCCCCTGCATGCTTCTTGCATCGGGCATCGCTGCATGGTGCAGCGTCCGCTAAGAATTCTAATAATCGACGAGAACGCCGTGCGGGCAGCCATCCTCGAGGAAGGGTTACGCGTGGCGAGCGACGGCGAGCACGGCGGCGTGCCGGAGGTTCACCACATCCGGGACATGGCCAACCTGCTGGCGCGCATCGGCGCCGTCGATCCCGACGTCATCCTCATCGATCTCGGGAATCCGAGCCGAGATACGCTCGAGCAGATGTTCCAGGTGTCGCGCCTCGCGCGGCGGCCCGTCGCCATGTTCGTCGACAAGTCTGACAGCGCGACTGTGCAAGCCGCGATCGACGCCGGCGTTTCTGCGTACGTCGTAGACGGGCTTCGTAAGGAGCGCGTGCGATCGATCCTCGATGTGACGATCAGCCGCTTTCACGCGTTTGATCGGCTCCAGAGCGAGCTCCAACTGGCCAAGTCGGCACTCGAGGACCGCAAGATCATCGAGCAAGCCAAGGCAATCCTGATGCAGCAACGCGGCTGCTCCGAGGACGAGGCGTACGTGCTATTGCGCCGCACCGCGATGAATCAGAACCGCAAGATCGCGGAGCTCGCTCGCTCGCTAGTAGCCGCTGCCGCACTGCTACGCAATGGAGGCGAGCGTGACTGAACGAATCATCGCGGCGTTCGTGCCGCTCGTCGACTGCGCGGTGCTCGTGGCTGCTCGCGAGGAGGGGTTCGCCGCCGAGGCCGGACTCGAGCTCGTGCTCGTCAAGGAGCCGTCGTGGGCGAGCTTGCGCGATCACCTGTGCCTCGGGCACGTGGACTGCGCGCATGCGCTGGCGCCGTTGCCCGTTGCCCTTACGCTCGGCGTCGGCCACGTGCAGGTCGACTGCGTCGCGCCGTTCGTGCTTGGGCGCTGCGGCAACGCAGTGACGGTTTCGCGCCGGCTGTTCGCGGAGATGCAGGCGAAAGCGCCGGACGCGAGCTTCGCGAATCCGGCCGAATCCGGCCGTGCGCTCGCGGCCGTCGTGCGGCAGCGCGCGCAGCCGCTGACGCTCGGCATGGTCTTCCCGTTCTCGAACCACAATTTCGACTTGCGATACTGGCTCGCGGCCGCCGGCGTGCACCCGGACCGCGACGTTCGGCTGGTCGCTATCCCGCCGCCGCTGATGGTCGAGAGCTTGCGCGCCGGTCATATCGACGGATTTTGTGTCGGCGAGCCGTGGAACAGCCTGGCGGTCGAGCAGGAGCTCGGCCAGATCGTTGCGACGCAGTCGCAGCTGTTTCCGCGCGCGGTCGAGAAGGTACTCGCGCTGCGGACGGCATTCGCGCAGCATTCGGAACGGGTTGCCAAGCTGCTGCAAGCGCTCGATGCGGCTGCGGCTTGGGCCGACGAGCCGGCGAACCACGCGCGACTCGCGTCATATCTCGCGCGACCGGCCTATCTCGGTCTGCCGCAAGAGCTCATCGCGGCCGCGCTCGGCGGGCGGGTGCGGCTCGGCACGAGCGCCGTGCACGATCCCGAGTTTCTCTTCTTTCACCGGCACGCCGCGAATGCGCCGCGCGAAGTCGATGGCCTCTGGGCGTATGCGCAAATGGCCCGTTGGGGGCAGCTCGCGCCGAGCCGCGATGCAGAGCGGGCCGCCGCAAAGGTGTTTGCACCGGACCTTTATCGTCAGAGTGTGCGGCGCGGCGCCGAACCGGCGTCGCCGTTGCCGGCGTTCGATCGCATCGCGTTCTCGTCGACGAACGTGGCCGCGTATCTAGCACACTTCGACGTGCACACGCCGTTTACCGAAGCTCGCATGCTCTGAGCTCTCGCTGCACGCTTTTGCACCGCCAGGATGCGCCGCTGAACCATCGTGGCGCAGCTTCTTGCTCGTGCAGTCTCGCCGTTCTCGCATACGCGCGGCCAAAACTTACGCGCGCTCAAGTCGTTGCGAATAACAGCGCTGTTGTGCGCGCCATTGGCATGACCTTTGTAATGAACATCGCAACGACGAGTCCAACGCCGGGCTCGCGCTAGCAACGCCGCTGGAGTGCGCCGAAGGGTCGGACACTTGCAGCGGTTTTTTTTGTCACGCGACAGCATCGGAACAGCGACAAGTCCGAGCAGCAACAAGGGAGCAAATTTAGATGCGGCACATTGCAACGGTACTCGCGAGCGTCGCCGCGCTCGCTCCGGCGTACGGCGCCGAAACGTGGGGAGAGGCACTACGCGAAGGCGATCTCATCATCGATCTGCGCGCACGCTATGAAACCGTCGAGCAAGTCGGCTTCACGTCGTCGGCCGACGCGCTGACGAACCGCTTACGAGCCGGCTTCCAGACGGCGCCGCTTAAAGGCACGGCGTTTATCGCCGAGGGGGTGATCGTCGACGACCTCGTCGATGACTACAACAGCACGACGAACGGCCAAACGGAGTACCCCGTCGTGGCCGATCCCGCCGATTTTGCCGCGGTCAACCGGTTCGCCGTGATCAACAAGTCGCTCGAGCGCACGACGCTGACGTTTGGCCGGCAGCGCATCGTCCACGACGACCAGCGCTTTGTCGGCAACGTCGGCTGGCGGCAGAACGAGCAGACGTTCGACGCGCTGCGTTCGCAGTGGGCCGGCACGAAGGTCAAGTCTGACTTGACCTATGCCTCCCAGGTGAATCGTGTGTTCGGTCCCGACTCGCCGCAGGGCAAGTGGGAAGGCGACGTCGTGCTCGCGAACTTTGTTTACACGGCGCCGGTCGGCGCACTGACATTTTTCGATTACTACCTCGATATCGACGGAGTGGGCTCGGCATCGAGTAACACGTTTGGCGTCAAGCTCGCGGGCTCGAAGCCAATCGGCAAGCTGACGGGCACCTACGCACTTGCGTACGCGCAGCAGAGCGAAGCCGGCTCGAACCCGGGGGACGTGGACACCGACTACGAGCTCCTCGAAGGTGGAATCAACTTCGCGAAGTTCGGTGTTGCGCTCGGTTACGAAGTTCTCGGCAGCGACGGGACCGTCGGATTCGCGACGCCGCTCGCCACCTTGCACGCATTCCAAGGGTGGGCCGACAAGTTCCTCGCGACTCCATCGGCCGGCATCGAGGACAGCTACGTGCGCTTCAGCCTTCCGCTGGGCAAGCCGGGGCCGTTTACGAGCCTTGCAGCGGTCGCCGTATTTCACGACTACGACGCGGATTTCGGCAGCGCTCACTTCGGTGAGGAGTTGAACGTTCAGTTCGTCGCGCGCACCGAACGGATGGCGTTCACGGCGAAGCTCGCCGACTACCGCGCGGACGGCTTACTTACCGATACCGAAAAACTCTGGCTCTCGTTCGAGTACGCGTTCTGATGGTGACCAGCTCGGTCGCGCACACGAGAATTTGCCCCGAATCGGCGCGTCAACGCGTGTGCTTCGCACTGTGATGGGGCGCCGAACACGCGCGCCGAGCCCCGATTCGGCGGAGATCCTAGCGTTTACCAGTGGCATAGCTCTTGCAAAACCGGGTCACGTGGCGCTCAACGCCGAGCGGCGCACCCAAGGCAACGAAGCCGATCCTGGTTCCGCTTTGCAGCGAAGACAGGAACGCGACGTTGCTTTTTTTTTCGCGATTTGCAGCCCAACAGGAATTTCATCCAGGGAGACGGCATGGCCGGCGACAACAGCATCGTGACCGAAATCAACCCCGTTCGAAGGCAAGTCCTCCGCGGCGCCATTGCCGCCGCTACCGTCGCCGGTGCTTCGACTCTATTGCCGCGGCCACTGTATGCCGCGGCAGCGAAGCCTGAAGTCACCAGGGCGGTGTTGGGGTTCATCGCCCTCACCGATGCATCGCCGTTGATCATCGCGAAGGAGAAGGGCTTCTTCACGAAACATGGCATGCCCGACGTGGAGGTGGCCAAGCAGGCTTCGTGGGGCACGACGCGCGACAACCTCGTGCTCGGCTCTGGCGGCAACGGCATTGACGGCGCCCACATCCTGACGCCGATGCCGTATCTCATCAGCAGCGGCAAGGTCACGCAGAACAACGTGCCGACGCCGATGTACATCCTCGCAAGGCTCAACCTCGACAGTCAGTGCATTTCGGTCTCTGGCGAATACGCCGACCTCGAGGTCGGGCTCGACGCGACGCCGTTCAAGGCCGCGCTCGAGAAGAAGAAGGCGTCGGGCCAGCCCGTCAAGGCGGCCATGACGTTCCCGGGTGGAACGCACGACTGCTGGATCCGTTACTGGCTCGCGGCGGGCGGCATCGACCCCGACAAGGATATCGAGACGATAGTCGTTCCGCCGGCGCAAATGGTTGCCAACATGAAAGTCGGCACCATGGATTGCTTTTGCGTCGGCGAGCCGTGGAACGAGCAGCTCAAGAACCAGAAGATCGGCTACACGGCGATCAACACGGCCGAGCTCTGGAACAAGCATCCGGAAAAAAGCTTCGCGATGCGCGCGGATTGGGTCGACCGGCATCCGAACGCGACGAAAGCGTTGTTGATGGCCGTTCAAGAGGCGCAGATGTGGTGCGACGAACCCGCGAATCGCACGGAGCTCGCGCAGATCGTCTCGGGACGACAGTGGTTCAACTGCCCGGTGCCGGACATTCTGCCGCGGTTGCAAGGCCGGTTCGACTACGGCACGGGCAAGGTCGTCGAGGCGAGCCCACACATCATGAAGTTCTGGAAGGACAACGCATCGTATCCCTATCGCAGTCACGAGCTCTGGTTCATGGTCGAAGGTGTGCGGTGGGGCAAGTTCAAGGCCGAGGAGGACCTGAACGGGCTCGTCGCCAAGGTCAATCGCGAGGACCTGTGGCGCGAAGCCGCGCAAGAGCTCGGCGTGCCCGCGGCGCAAATTCCGCAGTCGACGTCGCGCGGCCTCGAGACCTTCTTCGACGGCAAGGTGTTCGACCCGGAGAATCCCGCCGCCTACCTGGCGAGCCTTTCGATCAAACGCTCGACCTGACCCAATGAGCGTAACCGCGAGATCGCTGTCGCACGCCCACGAGGCCAAGATCATTCCGCTGAACGGGCAGGCCGACGCGCCGGATGCGAGTGATGCGCGGGCTCCCGCGCCGCGCATACTCGCCTATCCGCCGCGCCGGGCTCGTGCTCTGGCGGCGATGCAGCGCCACATTCTCGACTTGCTACCGCCGTTGCTCGCCGTCGGTGCGCTCGTCGGCGTCTGGGAGCTGCTCTGCGCTGCGCCGGACTCGAGCTTGCCGCCGCCTTCGCGTGTGATCAGCGACACGTGGGAGTTGATCGTCGATCCCTTCTATGACCGCGGCGGCATCGACAAAGGCCTTTTTTGGCACATCTACGCGAGCATCAAGCGCGTGGCGCTCGGTTATCTCCTCGCATCGCTGGCCGGCGTCGCGCTCGGCGTGCTCGTGGGCAGCAGCAAGCTGGCGACGCGCGCACTCGATCCGATCTTTCAGGTGCTGCGCACGATTCCGCCGCTCGCCTGGTTGCCTTTGTCACTGGCCGCTTTCCGCGACGGGCAGCCGTCGGCGATCTTCGTCATCTTCATCACGGCGATCTGGCCGATCATCATCAATACGGCCGTAGGCATCAGGAACATCCCGCAGGACTACCAAAACGTCGCGAAGGTGCTCCGGCTGAATCGCGGCGAGTACTTCATTTCGATCATGTTGCCGGCCGCCGCTCCGTTCATCTTCACGGGCCTCCGAATTGGCGTCGGGCTTTCGTGGCTCGCGATCGTCGCCGGCGAAATGTTGATCGGGGGTGTGGGGATCGGGTTTTTCATCTGGGACTCGTGGAACAGCTCGCGCATCAGCGACATCATCTTGGCGCTGCTCTACGTCGGATTGGTCGGTTTGCTGCTCGATCGCGCGATTGCGGTGCTCGGCCGCATCGTCACGCGCGGCACGGCGAGCACCTGAGGAGGTCGTATGGAAGCGATCGATCGTTACCTGCAGATCGAGAACGTCGGGAAGTGCTTCGGCGGCGACGGCGGGTCAGAAGTGCTGCGGGACGTGACGCTGACGGTCCGCAAGGGCGAGTTCGTGTCGATCATCGGGCATTCGGGCTGCGGCAAGTCCACGCTGCTCAACATCGTGGCGGGGCTAACGCCTGCCACGTCGGGCAACGTCTTCGTCGACAATCGCGAAGTCGTCGAGCCGGGCCCCGATCGCGCCGTCGTTTTTCAGAACCACTCGCTACTGCCCTGGCTGAGCGTCTACCAGAACGTGCGGCTTGCCGTGGACAAGATCTTCGGGTCCACGATGACCTCCGCTGAACGCGGCGAGTGGACGATGCGCAATCTCGATCTCGTCGATATGAGCCAGGCACGGACCAAGAAGCCGGCCGAGATCTCGGGGGGCATGAAGCAGCGTGTCGGAATCGCGCGCGCGCTGGCCATGAAGCCGAAGATACTCCTGCTCGACGAGCCCTTCGGTGCGCTCGACGCCTTGACGCGCGCGCACCTGCAGGATCGCGTCATGCAGATCAGCACGGACCTCGGCAACACGGTCATGATGATCACGCACGACGTCGAGGAGGCCGTACTACTCTCCGACCGCATCGTCATGTTGACGAACGGTCCGTCCGCGACGATCGGCTCGATTTGCGAAGTGCCGCTCGCGCGGCCGCGCAAGCGCCTCGAGCTGATCATGGATCCCACCTACGTGGCGTGCCGTGCTGCAGTGCTCGAGTTCCTGCACAAGCGGCACCGGTTCGTCGATGCGGCCTAGCGCCGTGGGTGTGCCATGACGAACAAGCGCAAGCTCGTGCTCGTCGGCAACGGCATGGCCGGAATGCGGGCCATCGAGGAGCTGCTGAAGCTCGAGCCCGCGATGTACGACATCACGGTGTTCGGCAGCGAGCCGCACGGCAACTACAACAGAATTCTGTTGTCGCCCGTGCTCGCAGCCGAGAAAACCGTCAATGACATCATGCTGAACACGCGCGAATGGTACGTCGAGAACGGCATCACTCTGCATGCCGGCGACGAGGTCGTGCGCGTCGATCGAGCGCGGCGGCGGGTAATCGCCAAGAGCGGGCTGGAGGTGCCTTACGACCGGCTGATCCTCGCGACGGGCTCACAGCCGATCGTGTTGCCGTTGCCGGGCAAGGACCTGCCCGGAGTCGTCAGCTACCGCGACATCGCCGACGTCGATCGCATGATCGCGGCCGCGCGCGAATTCAAGCACGCCGTCGTCATCGGCGGCGGATTGCTCGGTCTCGAGGCGGCCTACGGCCTGCAGAAGCGCGGAATGGACGTGACGGTCGTGCATCTGCTGCCGACGCTGATGGAACGACAGCTCGATACCTCGGCCGGCGCGCTCTTGAAGCGCTCGCTCGAGGAGCGAGGGCTGAAGTTCGTGATGCCGGCACAAACTGCCGCCATTCTCGGCGACGACCGCGTGCGCGGCGTCAAGTTCGCCGACGGGACCGAAGTGCCCGCCGATCTCGTCGTCATGGCCGTCGGTATCCGGCCGAACGCGGCGCTCGCGAAGGCGAGCGGCATCGCCTGCGAGCGCGGCGTGCTCGTCAACGACACCATGCAAACCTACGATCCGCGTATCTACGCCGTCGGCGAGTGCGTGCAGCACCGGGGGGCCTGCTATGGGCTCGTCGCGCCGCTCTTCGAGCAAGCGAAAGTCGTCGCGAACCACCTCGCGGAGTTCGGCATCGGCCGATATGCGGGCTCGCAAACATCGACGAAGCTCAAGGTTACGGGCATCGATCTCTTCTCCGCAGGCGACTTCACGGGCGGCGCCGGCACGGAGGAGCTCGTATTCAAGGACGCCGCACGCGGCGTCTACAAGAAGATCGTCGTGCAAGGCAACAAGATCAAAGGAGCCGTGCTGTACGGCGATACCGTCGACGGCGCCTGGTACTTCCAGCTCATGCGCGACGGCACGGCGATCAACGACTTCCGCGAGAACGTTTTATTCGGCCAAGCGCACATCGGCGATTCCGGCACGGCCGGCGCCGACGCCGTGACGTTGCTGACGGACACGGCCGAGATTTGCGGCTGCAACGGCGTCTGCAAGGGCGACATCGTCAAAGCCATCACGAAGAAGAACCTGTTCACGCTCGACGAGGTGCGCGCGCACACGAAGGCGTCGTCGTCGTGCGGCTCGTGCACGGGCCTCGTCGAGCAGCTGCTCGCGAACACGCTTGGCGGCGATTACTCCGAGGCGCCCGCCAAGAAGCCCATGTGCCCATGCACGATCTACACGCACGAAGAAGTACGCGCCACGATCGTTCGCGAGAAGTTGAAGTCGATACCGTCCGTGATGCGGTTCCTTGAATGGAAGACGCCGGACGGCTGCCACAAGTGCCGCCCCGGTCTGAACTTCTATCTGCTCTGTGCCTGGCCCGGGGAGTATCAGGACGACAAGCAGTCGCGCTTCATCAACGAACGAGCACACGGCAACATTCAACGCGACGGCACGTATTCCGTCGTGCCGCGCATGTGGGGCGGCGTGACCTCGGCGAAGGAGCTGCGCGCCATCGCCGACGTCGCCGAGAAGTACGCGGTGCGGACAGTCAAGGTAACGGGCGGCCAGCGCATCGATTTGCTCGGCGTCAAGAAGGAGGATTTGCCGAATGTCTGGCGCGACTTGAGCGCCGCGGGGTTCGTCTCGGGGCACGCCTACGGCAAGGCGCTGCGCACCGTGAAGACTTGCGTCGGCAAGGAGTGGTGCCGGTTCGGCACGCAGGACTCGACGGGGCTCGGCATCCGCATGGAGCGCGCGACATGGGGCTCGTGGCATCCGCACAAGGTCAAGCTCGCGGTGTCCGGGTGCCCGCGCAATTGCGCCGAGGCGACGATCAAGGATCTCGGCGTCGTCTGCGTCGACTCGGGCTACGAGCTGCACGTCGGCGGCAACGGCGGGATCAAGATCCGCTCGACCGATTTCCTCTGCAAGGTCGCGACCGAGGAGGAGGTCGTCGAGTACTGCTGCGCGTACCTGCAGCTCTATCGCGAAGAAGCGCGTTACCTCGAGCGCACGGCGCCATGGATCGAGCGCGTGGGCCTTTCGCACGTGCGCGAGCGCATCGTAGACGACGCGAAGGGGCGCAAGGCGTTGTACGCGCGGTTCCTCGAGTCGCAGAAGTACTCGCAGACGGACCCCTGGGCCGAGCGCGCGGCCGGCCTGCAAGCCGAGGAGTTCGCACCGTTACGCGCGGAGTCGCGGCCGGAGCTCGTGTCGTGAGCTGGGTCGATCTCGGGCCGGTGGCTGCGCTGCCGGAGCGCGGAGCGCGCTGCGTGCGCGCCGGCGGGATAGCGATCGCGGTTTTTCGCACGAGCACGGGCGAGGTGTTCGCGCTGCGCGACGAGTGCCCGCATCGCGGCGGGCCGCTGTCGCAAGGCATCGTGCACGGCACTCGCGTGACATGCCCGCTGCACGATTGGGTCATCGACTTGAAGACCGGCCGGGCGACCGGCGCCGACGAAGGCTCGACGCGAACCTACAACGTCCGCGTCGTCGACGGCCGCATCGCGCTCGAGTTGCCGGCGGAGGCGCTCGCCAAGGCGTCATGAGCGCCGTGCGCACGACGTGCCCGTATTGCGGGGTCGGTTGTGGTCTGCGCGCGGAGCGCACCGCGGGCGGCACCTACGAGATTCGCGGCGATCCCGAGCACCCGGCCAATCTCGGCCGCGTCTGCTCGAAGGGCGCTGCGCTCGGCGAGACGCTCGGCCTCGACGGGCGCCTGCTCCATCCCGAGATTCGCGGCGCACGCGTGAGTTGGGACGAAGCGCTGCAAGCCGTCGCGAACGGCTTTGCGCGCACGATCGCCGCGCACGGTCCGGATTCCGTCGCCTTCTATGTCTCCGGCCAGCTTCTGACCGAGGACTACTACGTCGCAAACAAGCTCATGAAGGGCTTCATCGGCAGCGCGAACATCGACACGAACTCGCGGCTCTGCATGGCCTCGGCCGTCGCCGGCTACAAGCGAGCGTTCGGCGCCGACACCGTGCCGAACGATTACACGGACCTCGAGCTGGCCGAGCTCATCGTGCTCGTGGGGTCCAACCTCGCGTGGTGCCACCCCGTGTTGTTCCAGCGCGTCACGGCTGCGAAGGCCGCGAACCCGAAGCTCAAGCTCGTGCTCATCGACCCGCGCCGCACGCAGACTGCCGAGATCGCCGACCTGTTCTTGCCGGTGCGGCCCGGGACTGACGTCATACTATTCAACGGGTTGCTCAACTATCTTCGCAAAGAAGACGCACTCGATCTCGAGTTCCTCGACGCTCACACGGAGGGGTTCGGCGCCGCGCTGCGTAGCGCGAAGGACAGCGCGGCGTCGATCCCCGCCGTCGCGGCGGCTTGCGGCCTAAAGGAAGACGACGTGCTCGAGCTGTACCGCTGGTTCGCGCGGACGCCGAAGACCGTCACGGCGTTCTCGCAGGGTATCAATCAGTCGACGAGCGGCACCGACAAGGTCAACGCGATCGTCAACGTGCATCTCGCGACGGGCCGCATCGGCAAGCCCGGCATGGGGCCGTTCTCGCTGACGGGCCAACCGAACGCGATGGGCGGGCGTGAGGTCGGCGGCCTCGCCAACCAGCTCGCGGCGCACATGGACTTTGCGCCGGGCAACGTCGGTCGCGTCGCGCGCTTCTGGAGCGCGCCGCGCGTCGCCGCGCAGCCGGGATTGAAGGCGGTCGACTTGTTCGACGCCGTCGAACGCGGCGACGTCAAGGCCATCTGGATCATGTCGACGAATCCCGTCGTCAGCATGCCCGACGCCGAGCGCGTGCGGCGCGCGCTTGAGCGCTGCGATCTCGTCGTCGTATCGGACTGCGTGCGCGACACGGACACGACGCGCTGCGCACACGTGCTGCTGCCGGCCGCGGCGTGGGGCGAGAAGTCCGGCACCGTCACGAACTCGGAACGGCGGATCTCGCGGCAGCGCGTATTTTTGCAGCGCCCCGAGGAGGCCCAGCCCGATTGGTGGATTGTGACGCAGGTCGCTCGTCGCATGGGGTTCGGCAACGCGTTCGATTACGAGTCGCCGGCCGCGATCTTCCGCGAGCACGCGCGGCTCTCGGCTTTCGAGAACGACGGCACGCGCGACTTCGACATCGGCGCCGTCGCGCGGTTGAGTGACGCGGAGTACGACGCGCTGCTGCCGTTTCAGTGGCCGAGCCCTGCCGGTGCGGCCTCGCCGGCGCGGATTTTTGCCGACGGCAGATTTTTTACGCCGAACCGCAAAGCACAGCTCGTGCCGACGCCGCCGCGCGCGCCGGCCGAGCAGCCGAATAGCGCTTATCCGCTGGTGCTCAACACCGGGCGCGTGCGCGACCAGTGGCACACGATGACGCGAACCGGGAAGTCGCCGCGGCTCTCCGGCCATTACGCGGAGCCCTTCGTGCAGCTGCATCCGCTCGATGCCGCGCGTTTCGGCCTGACGCTCGGCGATCTCGCCGAGGTCGCGACTGCCGCGGCGCGCATCGTCGTTCGGCTCGAGATTACGGATTCGGTTGCGCCGGGCCAGGCGTTCGTGCCGATGCACTGGGGCAGCGTGTTTGCGAGCAACGCGCGCGTGGGCACGCTGATACCGGCGGCCGTCGATCCCGTCTCGGGCCAGCCGGAGCTCAAGATGACTCCCGTGCGCGTGCGTTGCTACGAGCCGAAGTGGTACGGCTTCGCGTTGGCGCGCACGCCGCTCGTGCTGCCGGCTGCGTCGTACCGCGCCGTATCGCGCGGCGCGGGCTACTGGCGGTACGAGCTCGCCGGCGAGGCAGTCCCGGCGTCGTGGCCCGAGTGGGCGGACGCGGTGCTCGGCCCGACGGCGGCTCGCATCGAGCTCTCGGACGCTGCCGGGGGCCGATATCGCGGCGCGAGCGTCGCAGACGATCGCCTGCAGGCCTGCGTGTTTGTCGCCACAGCGAAGTCGTTGCCGTCGCGCAACTGGCTCGCGACGCTGTTCGGCTCGTCGAAGCTCTCAGATTCCGATCGCCTCGCGATCCTCGCGGGGCGCGCGCCCAAGGGCGCGCTCGAGACGGGCCCAATCGTCTGCTCGTGCTTCGCCGTCGGCCGCTCGACGTTGTTACGTGCGATTCGCGGCGACAAGCTCGTCTCCGTCCAGGAGATCGGTAGAGCGCTGAATGCGGGCACGAACTGCGGCTCGTGCATTCCGGAGCTCAAAGGGATATTGGCGGAGTGCGACCAAAGTCCGATGGCGACGGCCCCTTTTCAGGCCGAGAGTTGAGCACATTATACGGAGGGATCGTCATGGACCGACTCACGATTTCTGTTCTTGCGGGCTGCATTTCTCTCGCAGCGTCCCAGCAAGCGGTGGCGCAGAACGAGGCGATTGCGAGCTCCGACGTGCTGAGCCAAATCTCGATGTTCTCGTACCGCGAAGGTCCGAAGAACGACCTCAACTTCCGCGGCACGCCGATCGCCGCCAATGCGTTCGGTTACGCCGAAGTCGAGTACGAAGAGGGCAACGCGCGTATTTCGGCCGAAGTGGACGAGCTCCCGGCACCGGGTGAGCTTGGGCCGTATACGACGTACGTGCTTTGGGCGCTGAGCCCCGACGGTCGCGCTGCGAATCAAGGCGTCATCGCCGGATACGAAGGCGGCGACGGCAAGATCGAGACCGAGCATGGCGGGTCGCAGTTTGCGCTGATTGTGACGGCCGAGCCTCACTTCGCCGTCACTGCGCCAAGCACGATGATCGCGCTCTACAACGTCGCGGAGGACGTCGAGGGCGCCGAGTCGAAAGTCACGACGCTGACCGAGCGCTCCGACTATTCGAAGCTCAGCCGTATCGCGACCGACGACAATAAGAAGGGGGAGCCGATCGAGCTCGTGCAAGCGCAATACGCCGTTGCAATTGCCGACTCCGTAGGCGCAAAGCAGTATGCCCCCGAGCAGTACCAAGCGGCCGAGAGCAAGCTCGGTGCCGCTCAGCTCGCCGCAAGCGCAAAAAAGAACTCCGAGCAAAAAATGGCTCCGGGCCTCGCGCGTGAGGCCGTGATCGCCGGTGAGGACGCACGGCGCGCAGCGATGATCGGAGCGGCCGAGGCCGAGGCGGAAAGGGAGAGCCAAGCTGCCGCGGCCGCGGCGGCCGAGGCGCAGCGCGCGCGATCAGCCACCGAGAGTGCAGCAAGAGCTCGCACCGAGCTGTATTCCCGCCTCCAGTCCGCGCTGCCGACGACGGAAACCGAACGAGGATTGGTTTCGGAGATCGGCGGAGTGCAGTTCGCGACGGGCACATCCAATCTTTCGGCCGCGGCACGCGAAGGTCTCGCGCGATTCGCCGGAATAGTGGCGTCCTATCCGGGCTTGCGCTTCACGGTCGAAGGGCATACCGACAATACGGGCACTGTCGCCGCGAACAACGAGCTTTCGTTGCGCCGCGCCATTGCGGTCCGCGACTACCTGATCGGCCAGAACGTTGCAGCGTCGAGCATCGACGTGGACGGCTTGGGGCCCTCGCGGCCGATAGCCGATAACGCCAGCGCCGAAGGCCGTACCCGCAATCGCCGCGTCGAGATCATCGTATCGGGCGGCCCGCTGGAAGCTGGCGCGCCCGCCGTGCGCTAGCGGGCTCGCCTTCGGCGGACGGCTTTGATTCCGCTTTGGCGCAGCCAGCCCGCGGAGAGCCACTCCGCGAGCAGCGCTCTTGCGGACGCGCTGGCGCCGCGCACGGCGCGCGCATCGAGCGATCGCTCGTTGGCCAGCTCGCGCAACAGCGCCGCATCGCGGCCGCGCACGACCACTGCTTCGCCGTTGATGAAGACGTGCCTTGCGTCATAAAGCATGCGAGTGCGCCGGTCGAGGGTGACGGCGGAGTGCTTCCACGGGGCCGAGCTTTTCGTGAACCAGACCTGCGGCTTCGGCTCGCTCAACACTTCGCCGAGCGCGCGGTCGACGGCCGCGGGGCGAGCAAGGAGCTGCCGGACGGCGTCCGCGGCAAAGCGCGCGAGCGCTGTGGGGATAGCAGCCGGTGACGCCGTGGGCATTTGCCGCGCGTCGCGATACAGCAGCGGATCGTCATGGGTCTCGGCCAGGCGCTGCGCGAGCTCTGCGGCCAGCGCGCCGCGGCTCGGCGCGCGTAAACCGATCGAGCAAGTCATGCAATCTCCGCCGACGGCGACACCTTCGTGTGCCCAGCCCGGCGGCAGATAAAGGAGATCTCCGGCCTCGAGCAGAAACTCCTGCTCCGGCGCGAAGCGCCGTAGCACTTTGAGCGGCGCGCGTTCGTCGAGCGCGGCGTCGTAACGCCGCGCGATCCGCCAGCGCCGCTTGCCGCGCGCTTGCAGCAAGAACACGTCGTAGCTGTCGACGTGCGGGCCGACGCCGCCGCCGTCGCTGGCCCACGAGATCATGAGATCGTCGAGCCGTGCGTCGGGCACGAACCGAAATTGCTGCAGCAGCGAATGCGCCGCGTCGTGATGTAAGTCCACACCCTGAACGAGCAGAGTCCAGCCGGGTTCCCGCAAGGGCGGAAACTTCGAGCGGGCGATCGGTCCGCGCGTCAGAGACCAATCGCGCTTGTTGCGAACGCGAACGAGTCGCGACTCCACGTCATCGCGTGCGGCCAAGGCGAACAGCTCGCTACGCGAGAGCGGTCGAACGATTCCTGCGATCGCGCCGCGCACCAGTAATGGCCGGCGCTGCCAATGGCGGCGCATGAACTCGCGCGGTGTAAGGCCGCCGAGCAACTGTAGCCGTCGATCCGGTGCGGGTGGCCGGGCGAGCACCAATTGATTTACTCCTTGAATCGTTGCGTGGTGCAGGATACAAACGCTTACACGGGAACGCAGGTTGGCGGCCCGGAGCCTACGGGCTTTGCGAAGGGGAGCGCAACGTGCACAGAACGGATCCAGGCAGACGGCGATTCCTCGGAACGCTCGGAGCCGTCGGCGCCGCATCGCTGGTGCCCGCCACTGTGCTCAGAGGTCAAGGCGGCGAGCGCCGCATCGACGTTCATCAGCATTTCGTAAGCCCAAGCTTCCACGCGTTCTTGGACGGCAAGAACTCGCCGGCAATGCCGATTCCCGGCATAAACGCGTGGCGCGATTACTCGCCGGCGCGCGCCGTCGAAGAGCTCGATCGCGTCGGCATCGAGACGGCGATGGTTTCGATCACCGCGCCGGGTGTCTGGTTCGGCGACGCCGAGGAAGCTCGGCGGCTCGCGCGCGAGATGAACGAGTTCGCGGCGGGCCGCATGGTCGGCGATCACAAGGGGAGGTTCGGATTGTTCGCGGTGCTGCCGTTGCCCGACGTGGACGGAGCTTTGAGCGAGATCGAGTTCGCGCTGGATACGCTGAAAGCCGACGGCTTCGGCGTGCTGACGAGCTATGGCAACGGCTGGCTCGGCGATGCGAGTTTCGCGCCCGTCCTCGACGAGCTGAACAGGCGCAAGGCTGTCGTCTATGTGCACCCGACCGACGCCGCCTGTTGCTCAGGGCTGTTACCGCGCGTGCCGAATCAGATGCTCGAGTATCCGATGGACACGATGCGTACGATCGCGAGCTTGATCGTCAGCGAGACGGCCACGCGTTGCCCCGACGTGCGCTTCATCTTCTCGCACGCGGGCGGGCCGCTGATCGGCGTCGCGGGCAGGCTGCTCGCCACGGAGATGACGGCGGAAAACCTCGCGAAGACGCCGGAAGCGAACACGCGGCTACACCACCTGCGCCGCTTCTACTACGACACCGCGGGCTCAGCGAATCCGGTCAATATGCACGGCTTGAAGACTCTCGTCGGGGTCTCGCAGATCGTATTCGGCACCGATGCGCCGTTCTTCGACGGTGCGCAGCAGGTGCGCGGCCTGCAGGCAGCGGGCTTCACGGCCGCCGAGCTCGCGCGCGTCGAGCGAGCGAACGCGCTCTCGTTTCTCCCTCGTTTCGCTTGAACAAAACACGACAAGGAACCTCTCATGGCGACGCTCAACACGAAGAATGTCATCGATCAACTGAATCGGATCCTCGAATGCGAGCTCGCCGGAGTCGTGCGCTATACGCACTACTCGATGATGATCTTCGGCTACAGCCGCATACCGATCGTCAAATGGTTCCAAGACGAAGCCGCAGAGTCGCTGCAGCACGCGCATCAGGCCGGCGAGATGGTCACGCGGCTCGGCGGGCATCCGTCTCTCGCGATCGGCGACCTGCTCGAGACGCACCAGCATGACATAGGCGGGATCCTGCGTGAGACGCTCGAGGCAGAGCATTACGCGCTCGGCCTCTACACGAAGCTTTTGAAGCTCGTCGAAGGCAACTCCGTAGCGCTAGAGGAATATGCGCGCGACCTGATCTCGCAGGAGGAAGCGCACATCGACGAGATCGACAAGATGCTGCGCAAGCCCGGCGATACGGCGATCAGCCAGGAAGCACGCGATCTCGATTGACAGTACGGGCGTGGCGGCTGACCAATAACGAAAAGGGGGTAGGTCATGAACGTCGTCCAAGTCGCTGCCGAAGTGTTGAAGCGAGAGGGTGTGGACATTCTGTTCACGTACCCGTTGAACCCGTTGACGGAGTCGGCGGCTGCGCTCGACATTCGGCCGCTCGTCGTGCGCCAAGAGCGTGTCGGCTGCGCAATGGCCGACGCCGTCGGCCGCGTCACGTCCGGCGACAAGGTCAGCGTCTTCTGCTGCCAGCACGGCCCCGGTATCGAGAACGCGTTCGGCGCCGTCGCGCAGGCTTACTCCGAGGGCGTGCCGCTCGTAGTGGTGGCCGGGGGAGCGCCGCGCGAGCGCCACTACATGAAGCCATATTTCAGCTCGTCCCTGAACTTCCGCCACATCACGAAGCAGGCGGAGACCGTCTTGATGCCGGAGATGCTCGTGCCGGCGATGCGCCGCGCGTTCAGCCTGGCGCGCAACGGCCGTCCCGGGCCCGCGCTCGTCGAGATTCCCGCCGACCTCTGGAACATGGAAGTGCCCGGAGAGCTCGACTATCGCCCGTCGCGGCGGATTCTGACGGCGCCCGACGCGCGCGCCGTCGATGCCGCAGCCGAGGCGTTGCTCGCGGCGCGGCTGCCGCTGATCTATGCGGGGCAGGGGGTGCACTACGCGAAGGCATGGCCCGAGCTAAAGGAAGTCGCCGAGCTGCTCGAAGCGCCCGTCACGACGAGCCTCGAGGGTAAGAGCGCGTTTCCCGAGAACCATGCGCTGTCGCTCGGCTCCGGCGGCCGCACCCTGCCGCGTGCCGTCGCGATGCACGTCGCGGAGGCCGACCTCGTCTTCGGCGTCGGCGCGAGCTTCACCCCGACGAGCTACGGCATTCGCTTCCCGACGAAGGACAAGATCTTCGTTCACAACACGGTCGACGCCGGGGACGTGGACAAGGCGATCCCAGCCGAGCACGCGCTCGTCGGCGACGCCAAGCTCGCGCTCGGCATGCTGCTCGAGTCGCTGAACGACCGCCTGCGCGGCCGGCCGCGCGGGCGCTTGCGCGAGGTCACAGCGCGCATCCGCTCGCAGAAGGACCCGTGGCTCTCCGAGTGGCGGCCGCATTTGACGAGCGAGGCCAAGCCGCTGTCGCCGTATCGCATCATCCACGAGCTCCAGCAAGTCGCCGACGTGCCTAACACGATCATCACGCACGACGCCGGCAGCCCACGCGACGAGCTGTCGCCGTTCTGGAACCCCATCGCACCGCTCTCCTACATCGGTTGGGGCAAAAGCACGCAGCTCGGCTACGGGCTCGGCCTCGCGATGGGCGCGAAGGTCGCTAAGCCCGACAAGCTCTGCATCAACTTCTGGGGCGACGCCGCGATCGGCATGACGGGCATGGACTTCGAGACCTGCGTGCGCGCGAAGATCCCGATCCTTTCGATCCTGTCGAACAACTTCGCGATGGCGACGGAGGACGACGACATGGTGCTGTCGCGCCAGAAGTACGGCTCGACGGACATCTCCGGCAACTACGCGGACTTCGCGAAGGCCATGGGCGGTTACGGCGAGCGCGTGACCGAGCCGGACCAGATCCTGCATGCACTCGTGCGCGGCATCCGCATGACGCAGGAAGGTACGCCCGTGCTGCTCGAGTTCATCACCGCGCGCGAAAAGACGTTCTCAACGAGCTAAGGGCTGCTGTTTTCGGAAAGGAGTGCGCCCGCAGTTTGCGCCATCATGCGGCCGTTGACTTTGTGATGCAAAGTACTTGACGATAGCCGTACCCGGAAAGGGAGGTGGCAAGTGGCTCGGAACAAACGCCTGTGGCTGCCGGAGCCGATGGCCGTCGCGCCGGAGCTCGATCCAAACGCGATCCCGGGCCCGAGACGCCGCCGCTACGCGCTGCTGATCAACCCGTTCTACCGCAAGGACCCGCATGCGAGCTTCGGCAAGCACGTGCTGACGCCGACGCTTGCGCTGACTGCGATTGCCGGTGCGACTCCGGCTCAGTGGGAAGTCGGGTACTGGGACGAGAACCTGCTGCAAGGGCCGCCGCCGCTCGAGCCGTTCCCGGAGGTCGTCGCGATCAGCGTGCATCTGACGTTCGCGAAGCGTGCTTACGAGCTCGCCAAGTGGTATCGGCAATGGGGCGCCAAGGTCGTTCTCGGCGGGCTGCACGTCTTGAGCGCGCCCGAGGAAGCTGCGCCTCACGCGGACGCGATCGCGCTCGGAGAGGGCGTGCAGCTCTGGCCGCGGATTCTCGAGGACGTCGAGAAGGGCACGTTGCAGCTCGTCTATCGCGGCGACTATCGCAAGCCGTATCGCGACGATCCGGCGCCGCGCCGCGATTTGCTGCCCCGCGACGGTTTTCTGACGACGTCGAGCGTCATCGCGACGCGCGGCTGCCACAACCGCTGCGGGTTCTGCTATCTCTCGACCGAGGGACTGCACATGCCCTACCGATTGCGTGGCGTCGAGCAGGTCGTCGCGGAGCTCAAAGCAGACCGGCAGCCGTACGCCGTGTTCGTCGACAACAACCTCGGCTCACGGCCCGACTATCTGCGCGAGCTCTGCCGCGCGCTCGCGCCGCTCGAGATCATCTGGAGCGCCGCGCTGACGATCGACGTGACGGACGATCCCACGCTCGTGCGTGAGATGGCGCTCGCGGGTTGCACGGGCGTGTTCATCGGCTTCGAATCGCTGAACGCCGGCAACATTCAGGACGCCGGCAAGCGCTCTCCGGTGCCCGAGGACTATGCGCGCCGTGTCGCGATCCTGCACGACAACGGCATCCAGGTGAACGGCAGCTTCGTGCTCGGCTTCGATCACGACGATCCGACCGTATTCGAGAAGACCGTGGAATGGGTCGAGAAAAACCGCCTCGAGTGCGCGACGTTCCACATCCTCACGCCGTATCCCGGCACGCCGCTATTCGAGCAGCTCGACAAGGAGAAGCGCATCGTGCACCGCGACTGGCGACTCTACGACACGGCGCACGTCGTGTTCGAGCCCAAGCATCTGACCGGCGAGGAGCTCATGGCCGGTTACGAGCGGTGCTACCGGCGCTTGTTTTCGCATGCCTCGATCTGGCGCCGCCGGCCGAAGGATTGGCGCGCAGTGCTGCCATATCTCGCGATGTCGTATCTGTACAAACGCTCGAACCGCATTTGGCACTTCCTGATCCGCTACCGCCTCACGGCATTCGTGTGGCGGCCGCTCGTCGAGCTCACGCGCCGCCGGCATTTGACGTTCAGGCGGCGGCTCGGCCAGCGTAGCGACTCGGTTCCGCAGACGCGAACCGTCGTCAGCGCGGGCGTTTAGCTCACGGCCGCGAGGAGACGCAAGCGAATGGCGCGACACCTGACTAGGCGGCGGTTGGCGTTTTTACTGCTCGGAGTGGCCGCCGTCGCCGTCGTCCTCCTGTACAGAGCATGGAGCGCCGGAGGCGATATTGGCGGACAGCAGCTTGCAGAGCCGTTCCGCATCGCCGACAACTTCTACTTCGTCGGCGCGAACGATGTGTCGATCTTCTTGTTGACCGGTCCCGAGGGGCACGTCCTGCTCGACGGCGGCTATGCCGGCATGCCGCCGATGATCATCGAGAGCATCGCGAAGCTCGGTTTCGACATCGAGGACGTGAAGGTGCTCCTGAACGGCGACCCGCACCTCGATCATGCCGGCGGCCTTGCCGCGCTCAAGGAGACCTCGGGCGCCGAGATCTGGGCAAGCGAAGCGAGCGCAGACGTCATCGCTGCCGGCGGCGGCGACCCCGATAACATCTTGCCGCTGCGCGTCCTGATCTCGCTCGGAATCTTCCGCTACCCGATGGTGCACGCTGACCACCGGTTCAAGGACGGCGACACGATACGCGTCGGACCGATCGAGATCACCGCGCACGTCACGGGCGGTCACGCGCGCGGCTGCACGGCTTATTCGTTTGCGGTCACCGATCGGGATCGCGTGCTGAACGTCGTCAGCACGTGCAGTCTCAACAGAATGGGCCTGACTGGGTATCCGGAACAGGCGGCCGACTTCGAGCGCTCGTTCGGCCTGCTACGGAGCTTGCCGGCCGACATTTGGGTGACGGGACACGGTAGGGCCTGGGGACGATACCGCAAGTTCGTCGCCAGCATGGCGGCGGAAAACTCAGTAGACGCGTTCATCGATCGCGAAGGCTATCGCGCCTTCATCGATGCCGGCGAGGACGAATTCCGCCGTGGCGTCACGCATTAGCGCCCGAGCTCCGTAGCGGTGGCTGCCTCGAGGAGGGAGTACTGCGACGCCGTCGGCACTATGCGTTCGAGCTCGAAGCCGGCTGCCGCGAGCAACGCAGCGTGCTGCCTCTGCGTCCGCTCGCGGCCGCCCGTGACGGCCAGCATGATGATGTCGAGCGTCTTGCCGAAGTGCGGGCCCGGCGTCTCGGGCACGAGCGTCTCGACGATCAGAAGCCGGGCGCGAGGCCGTGCGGCCAGGCGCACCGCGGCGAGGATGCGCGCGGCGTCGGCGTCGTCCCAGTCGTGCAGGAGGTCCATGAGGAGGTAGAGGTCGGCCGCCGGAAGTGGATCCGAAAAAAAATCGCCGGGGATCAGCGAAAGCCGCGGAACGGGCTTCGTGTCCGCGATGACGTGCGGGCGCTCGAACAAAACGCCTTGCGCGGCTGGAGTCCGCTCGAGGATCACCTTCAGCAGGTGGCCGCGGCCGCCGCCGATGTCAGCAATCGTCGCGAATGAGGCAAAGTCGTACGCCGCGGCGACGGCCGGCAGCACGGTGCGAGACTTGCTGACCATCGCCGCGTTGAAGATAGAGGCCTCGTCGGGATGTGCAGCGAAGTAGTCGACGAGGCTCGCCATGTCATGCTGCCCGCGGCCGGCTCGCGCCGTGCGCGGCAGCTCCGTGAAGCGGTCCCAGAACGCAGGCAGCCCGGTCATGCGCACATACGAGCGCAATGAGCCCGGCTCGTCCGAGCGCAATAGCCGCGATGCCGGAGTGTGGGCGTAGCGGCCGTCCGCGGCGTGAGTGAAGACTCCATGCGCCGCGAGCAGACGCAGCATGCGGTCGAGCGCATCAGCGTCGAGTGCGGTGTGCGGCGCGATCTCGGCCGGCGTTGCACCGTCGTCGCCAATCGCGTCGGCCGCGCCACACTCCGCGATCACGTGCAGGCAGCGCGCGGCGATGTGCGCTTTTGCGAGATCGGCGACGAGGTCGGCAGGACCTGCGAGGGGCGGAGCAGGACCCTTCGGGTCTCGCCGCGGCATGACGCTATTGGCTCGCGGCCCGCTGCAGGTCGATCGCGATGCCGCGGCTGCGCAGATAGTCGTCGTACGAGCCGCGGAAATCGATGATGCCGCTGGCCTTGATCTCGACGACGCGCGTCGCGAGCGATGACACGAACTCGCGGTCATGGCTCACGAAGATCAGCGTGCCGGGGTAGTTCTCGAGCGCCAGGTTCAGCGCCTCGATCGACTCCATGTCGAGGTGGTTCGTCGGCTCGTCCATGAGGATGATGTTCGGCCGCTTCAGCATGATTTCACCGAACAGCATGCGGCCACGTTCGCCGCCCGAGAGCTTGTCTACGGTTTTCAGCATCTCCTCGCGGCTGAACAGCAGGCGGCCGAGCGTTGCGCGGATCGCCTGGTCGTCGTCGCGCGGCTTGCCGCGCGCGCGCATCCAGTCGAAGACCGTCACGGGATCCTCGAACGCCGCCGCGTTGTCCTGCGGCATGTAGGCGACCTCGGCGTTCTCGGCCCACTTCACGGTGCCGTGGTTGACGGGCAGCTCGGCCATGATCGAGCGCAGCAGCGTCGTCTTGCCAATGCCGTTCGTGCCGACGACCGCGACGCGGTCGCCCGCTTCGACGTGCAGGTTGACGTCGCGGAACACCTTGTGGTCGCCGTAGCTCTTGCTGAGCTTGTCGAGGCTTACGGCGAGGCGGTAGAGCTTCTTGTCCTGCTCGAAGCGGATATACGGGCTCTGTCGGCTCGACGGCTTGACCTCGGCGAGCTCGATTTTTTCGATCTGCCGCTTGCGTGAGGTCGCCTGACGCGACTTCGAGGCGTTCGCGGAAAAGCGGCTAACGAACGCTTGTAGATCAGCTATTTGCGCTTTTTTCTTCGCGTTATCCGCGAATAGTTGCTCGCGGGCCTGCGTGGCCGCCGTCATGTACTCGTCGTAGTTGCCGGGGAACACGCGCAGCTCGCGATAATCGAGGTCGGCCATGTGCGTGCAGACTGTGTTCAGGAAGTGCCGGTCGTGCGAGATGATGATCATCGTGCACTTGCGCTCCGTGAGCACTGTCTCGAGCCAGCGAATCGTGTCGATGTCGAGGTTGTTCGTCGGCTCGTCGAGCAGCATGACGTCAGGGTTCGCGAACAGCGCCTGCGCGAGCAGCACGCGCAACTTCCAGCCCGGCGCCACGGCGCTCATCGGCCCGAGATGCAGCGACTCCGGAATGCCGACGGCGAGCAGCAGCTCGCCGGCTGCGGACTCGGCCGAGTAGCCGTCGAGCGTCGCGAATTCACTCTCGATCTCCGCCGCGTGCAGACCTTCGGCCTCGCTCAAGGACGGCTTCGAGTAAAGCCGCTCGCGCTCCTGGTGGAGCTGCCATAGCCGCTCGTGCCCCATGATGACGGTGTGGATGACCGGAAATTGCTCGAACGCGAACTGGTCCTGGCGCAGCTTGCCGACCCGAGCGTACGGGTCCGTCGAGACGTTGCCGTGGGTCGGCTCGAGCTCGCCGGCGAGGATTTTCAGGAACGTGGTCTTACCCGAGCCGTTCGCGCCGATCAGCCCGTAGCGATGCCCGTTGCCGAACTTGACGGACACGTCCTCGAAGAGCGGTTTCTCACCAAATTGAATGGTGACGTTCGCGGCGGAAATCATGGCAATCCCGTTGCTGAGTGAAGTGGATCAGGCCGGAAGCGGCAGTCCGTGCGCGGCCGGCGAAGGGCGCGCAGTATAAGTCAATGATGCGCCCTAAAAAAGCGCGCCGTCACGCCGCAGCGCCGGGGGTTAGAGCGGCGCGGGCCTTGCGTTTCAGCTCGAGCAGCCAGTGCGGGCACCGCCCTCTGTCCTCGTAGAGGATCTCACAGTCGTCGCAGCGCACGCATTCGGTCTTCAAGATCTGGCGCTTGCGGATCGCGCCCCATTGGCAGGTCTTCTCGCAGAGCGCGCATTGGCTGCACTCGGACCAGCGCTTGATCGGCAGCACGGTCGTCGCCTTCGAGATGAGACCGAGCGCGGCGCCGAGCGGGCACAGGAAACGGCAGTAGAGATTCCGGACGAAGATGCTCGCGACGAGCAGGACGCCGACCATCGTCCACAGGACGGGCGTCGCGTCGAACGTGAAGAGCCAAAACGGCTCGATGTAACGGTAGAACGCGATCTCCTTCGTGACGAAGTAGAGGCCGATCGCGCCAAACAGGATGGCGTACTTGATGTAGCTGGCGCGCGCCTCGAGCTTGGCCGGTATCTCGATCTGAAAGCGCTTAGGCACGACGGCGTCCACGAGTTGCGTCAGGGCGCCGAACGCGCAAACGCGACCGCAGTAGACGCGGCCCCAGACGATCGTCGTGACGACGGTGAACACGGCGAACGCGTACCAGGCGAGGCTGTACGCGAACGGCGGCAAGCTGCTCGCAAGCGCGCTGCCGATTGCCGCCGCAGTCGACGGCTCTCCGCCTGGCAAGCCGATGCTCGCGGCCGACGAGGCGCCGCCGAGCACGCCGAACACGTTGACGATCGAGATCAGCTGGCTCTTGTAGACGCCCATGTAGAGCACGGCAGCGACGAGCGTGACGTACTTCAGCGGCACGCTCTTGCGCAGGAAGCTGATCATCGCGAGCGCCGCGAATGCGAGGAACAGGCCGATGTCGAGCGCTTGCTCGCGTGCGAGGTCGAGCAGCGTCGGCGCAGCTTCCTCTTCTTCGTCCTCGAAGGTCCAGCCGGCCGCGTCCTCGGCAACGGGCTCGTCGGGCGGAGCTTGCGCGCTGGCCGCGACGCCGAGCAGCAGCGCGCAGAGCAAGAGCGTGCGCAGCATTTTCACGCCGCAGCGTGCGAGCTGCCGCAGCAGCGGGCTCACTGGGCCGCGGCGGCGGGGGCCGGAGCGCCGGCCGCTGGAGGGGCGGGAGGGGCCAAGTGCGCGCGTGCGACCTTGCGCGAGGCGTTGCGGATCGCGCGGCTCGCGCTCGTCACGGTGATCGTCGCGCGCGAGATCGCGTCGACGTCGGCGCCGACCTTGAAGGAGTCGCGAATGCTCTTGCCTTCGAATTGCTTTGGCCAATTGGGCAAGTCGACGGAGAAGTAGCCGTACGGCTCGCGATGGTCCGTGACGATGACGCCCGTGATCTCGCCGGCGGGGTTCATGCCGACGAGCATCTTGATCGGGCCGTCGAAGCCGCGCTCGAGCGGCTCGAGCTCCGTCGTCCAATATGCGAGGCCGAGCAGCTCGCCTTCTTTTCCGGCGGCCGCGGGCCCGAGCGCTTTGTAGTGCGCCGGCGTCCCCGTCTTGGCCGAGAACGTGGCGGCGCTCGGAAAGAGCTTCTTCAGTTGGCTCTCGAGCTCCGCATCAGCATCATTCGAGCTCTGGCCGCTCGCGCCGACGGCGAGCAGGACAAGGCCGACGGCCAGCGTCGCGAGGCGCACGAATAAGGTCTTCATCGCTCTGGATTATCCCGGCGCTTGGCGGAGTGGGCAACGGTCAAGTTTGCTTACGCCGCGTGGCTAACGTCGAGCCCGGCATGCACAATACGGCGCCATGCCGAAGCACCACGCTGTCGCACTCGCTAGTTTGGCTGTCTTCACGGCCGCGCAGCCGCCCGCTGCCATGAGCCAAGGCGGCCTCGACCGGCGGCTCGCCGCGGCGAAGCGCGTCGAATGCAGCTTCTCCGTGCTCGGCACGGGCACCTGGGACAAGAACGTGCCGGCGATCACCGTCACGCCCGCGGAAATCAAGGCGAATTTCTTCGACATCAACATCGACGAAGGCACGGCCGAGGCCGAAAGCGCCTACGGCGCCTCGTTCATCTCCGTGCGCTACGAGTCTGGGTACCTGCACATCATGCAGATGAGCGATGCGGGGCCGTTGTATTTGACGACGGTGCTGGCGCGCGCGGCCGGCGAGGGCAAGCTCATGGCCGTGCACACGCGTGTGGAATATTCTCCGACGATCATTCCGGGATTCACGTCGCGGCCCGAAATGTACCTGGGCACCTGCACGATCGCGAACGCCGGCTAGTAGTTTTTGTACTCTCTTCTGCGCCGGGACCCGAGCATGCCGATCTTTGCGCGCTTCGCCGTGTTACGCACGACACTCGTCGGCATCGCCAGTCTGTGCGTCGCCGGCATCGCGCTTGCTCAGGAGCTGAATATCCCGCTAATCGCGGCGCCCCCCGAGCTCGCCGATTTCATCGGCATGACACCATCCGAGGACGTCCGCGGCCGCTATGCCGTCGTCACTGGCTTCACGCAGCGCGAGCCTACGGATGGCGCGCCCTCGAGTCAGCGCACCGACGTCTATCTCGGCTACGACGCGCGGAACCTTTACGCCGTGTTCGTCGCGCACGACGACGACCCAGCGAGCGTGCGGGCGAACCTCGCGCCGCGCGAGAACATCGAGAACGACGACCGTGTCGGCTTGCTGATCGACACGTTCGACGACCAACGAACGGGGTACGGTTTTCGCTCGAGCCCGCTCGGCGTGCAGTGGGACGGCCGTTGGACGGAAGTGGGGCGCGAAGGCTTCGACTCTTCGTTCGAAGCCGTTTGGTACACCGACGCGGAGCTCACGGCCGGCGGCTACGTCGTGCTGATGACGATTCCGTTTCGCACGATGCGCTTCGCCGAGACGCTCGAGCAGCGGTGGCGCATCCAGTTCGAGCGGCTGATACCGCGAGCGAGCGAGGAGAGCTACTGGCCTGCGTACTCGCAGACCGTCGACGGCCGGCTGAATCAGGCGGCCGTGCTGAGCGGGGTCCGCGACGTTTCGCCGGGGCGCAATATCCAGGTCATTCCGTTCGCGTTCGTGCGCAGCTTCGACGTGCTCGACCCGAATTTGCCGGGTGGCCCCAGCTTCGACGAAGGCACCGAGGACGAGATCGGTCTCGACGCAAAAGTAGTGCTGCGCGACAGCTTCGTGCTCGACATGACCTTGAACCCCGACTTCAGCCAGGTCGAATCCGATCAGCCGCAGGTCACCGTCAACGAGCGCTTCGAGGTGAACTACCCCGAGCGGCGGCCGTTCTTCCTCGAGAACGCCGACTACTTCTCGGCGGAGACGCCGCTGCTGGTGACGCGCCGCATCGTCGATCCCGAAGGCGGCGTGAAGTTCACGGGCATGCAGGACAAGTGGGGCATCGGCGCGATGCTGACAAACGACGAATCAGCGGGCTTCGACGTGCCCAACAACGATCCGTTCTACGGCGACGCCGCCGACGTCAGGGTGCTGCGCGTCTTCCGCGACTACGGCAACCAGTCGCGCGCGGGGTTCATGCATACGGAGCTCGAGCTCGGCGACAGCTACAACAAGGTTTCGGCGGCCGACACGTACGTGCGGATCAACGAGAATTGGCTGACCGAGCTGCTGATGGTAAACACGGAGACGTTCTGCTCCAGCCCCGAGAGCCTGCCGGCGAGCGGATGCGAGGTCGCCGGGCTCACGACGGGCCGGCAGACGAACTGGCGCTTCAACCGCAACAGCCGGGGCTTCAACGCGCACTACCACTGGACCGAGCAGAGCAGTCATTTCGACGTGCCGCTCGGCATCTTGAGCCGCAATTACACGCCGGATGCACAGGGCCTGCACGGTTTCATGGAGTACCGATTCTGGCCGGAAGACTCGTGGCTCGATCGTATCGGGCCGCGCGTGTTTTTCGCGAACCAGGAGGACGGGACGGGCTTACGCATCTACAACGAGTACTCACCGCAGCTCCAGTTAACGTGGGCCGGCGACAGCTCGTTCTCGGTCGGCAGCAACTCGATCAAGGAGCGCCTGCGGCCGCAGGACTTCGCCGGCCTGACGACAACGCGCGATTACTCGCAGCGCCGCTATTTCGTCAACTTCTCGACGGACACTCTGCAGAAGTGGGGCTTCGGCGGCGGTTTCGATACGGGAACCGTCATCAACTTCGTGCCGCCGATCGGCGCCGCGCCGGAGCTCGCGGATCGCCTGTTCATCGAAGGCTCGCTCCTGTGGCGGCCGATGGACCGCTTGCGCGTCGACACGTCGTTGCTCTCGACCGAGCTCGAGGACCCCCAGGGCCGCGGCACGATCTTCACGGACCGCATCGTGCGCACGCGCTGGAATTATCAGTTCACTAAAGAGATGTCGCTGCGTGTCATCTTGCAGCACGAGGACACAGAGCCCACGGAGCTGTCGCGCCTCACGGACGAGGAAAATCTGAACGTCGATGTGCTGTTTCGCTATGTGCTGAACCCTTGGTCGGCGCTATACATCGGATTCAATAATAACGAGAGCAACTTGCAGCTCGTCGAGGACGAGGACGGCGGCACGAGCCTCATGCGCACCGAGGAGCTCGCGCGCGACGGGCGGCAGCTGTTCGTGAAGTTCTCGTATCTCTTGCAGCCCTGACACTCGTTGGAGGTGTTGTCATGCGTAACTCAGCTCTTGCTCTCGTCGGCGGTCTAGCGCTAACCGGCGTTGTCTCGAGCCAGGTCGAGTGGAACGAGCTGCCGCTCGCCGACGGCGTGTTCCGCGAGTATTCGGTCGACTACCGCACCGATGTCATCGACATCCCGCTCGAGCCGCTCGGCGAGCTCGAGTACAAGCTCGGCTTGAACGAGGGCGACGCGATCGTCTATCAGTGGGACGCCGTGGATCTCAAAGATCCCGAGATGCTGTGGGCCGAGTTCCATGGCCACACTCCGCCCGTCAACAACGTTGGCGACCTGATGTTCTATCGCAAGGCGACCGGCGGCACGGAGCGCGGCACGCTCGTCGCGCCATTCACGGGCATCCACGGCTGGTATCTGCGCAACGATGGCGAGGAGCCGATCGTCGTGCGGCTCAAGGTTGCCGGGTTCTACGAGCTGCTGCCGCAGTAGCCAGCCGAAAAATGCTCCTGCATTTTCGGGCATGTCGGCCATCCATGGCCGCCAAAAAAATCCGGGCGGCTGGTGCCGCCCGGATTTGTCTAGCAGGAAAGTGGAGCTACGGCGTCCGTCGGTCGTTACGACGCGGAGCGCGCTTCGATCTGAATGCGCAGCACGACGCCCATGTCGAAACCCCCGCCCTGGCCGAAGCTCACGCCGAAGTCGGCGCGGCTAAACTCGCCATAGGCATCGGCTCCGCAAGTCTCACCGCTCGGGCGGCCCGGGCCGCACTTGAACGAGCGAATCTCGAGGTTGACCGGCTTCGTCACGCCATGCAACGTCAGCGAGCCTTCGACCTTCGTCGGTGCGCCGTTGACCCAGGTCGTCAGCCGACCTTCGTAGGTTGCCATCGGGAACTTCGCCACATCCAGCATCGTGGGGTCTGGTCGCTCCTCTCCAGTGACGTGCTTGTTGAGCCCGTCGTGACCGAAGTCGATCGAGCCGGTATCGATCGCGACGCTGACGGTCCCGGTCCGCGCTTCCTTGTCCATCGTGATCGTGCCCGAAGTCTTGTTGAATTTTCCGCGCCAGACCGACGTGCCGCCGGTGTGGTCGACCTCGAAGCTCGGAAAGGTATGCGACGGGTCAATGTTGTAAGTGACGGGCGCGGCCGAGACGCCCGCGGCAAACGCCAAGCCAAGGAATGTGGAAACGAACTTCGTGGACGAGCTCATCGGATCGGTCTCCTTATATATATCCGTGTAAGGCCGGCCGGGTTTTCCCCCCTCCGGAATTGGTGGCGATTGTAACAGCCATGCTCGTTGTGCGGTTCCGCCGTTGAGGAAGCTCCAGAAAAAGGCCGAAACGGCTCTCTGCGCCTCTGCCGCATCGGAGCATAAACCCGCCGCTTTGCACTTCCTTTACGCCAGCGCGGCTTTCACGCGCTCGAGCGTCAGCGGCAGGCGCCGCATGCGGACGCCCGTCGCGTCGAACACGGCGTTCGCGATGGCGGCCGGGATCGTCACGTGCGCGGGCTCGCCCGCGCCGCCCGCCGGTTGGTCGGGGCGGTTGATCGTCGCGATCTCGATGCTCTCCGGCGCGTCGCCGATCTCGAGGATCGGGTACGTCGCCCAGTCGACGCTCAAGACGCCGCGCTCGTCGAAGCGCACTTCCTCGAACAACGTGCGGCTCACGCCCTGCACGACGTTGCCCTCGATCGTGCCGTGCAGTCCGCGTGGATTGATGATGAGCCCGCAGTCGTGCGCGACGAAGAAACGCCGCGGCCAGACGCGGCCCGTCGCGCGCTCGACCTCGACTTCGCAAACCGTCGCGACGTAGCCGCCGAAGCCGCTGTTCAGCGACACGCCGCGGCCGCGCAAGATCGCGCCGCTGCGCTCAGCCGCGGGCGAGGGCCGGCTCTGCCAGCCGGACAGGCGCGCGACTTCCTGGACGACGGCGATCTCGCGCGGATCGCGCAGGTGTTTCAAGCGCAGCGCGATCGGGTCGACTCCCGCGGCAGCGGCGACCTCATCGATGAAGCATTCGTGCGCGAAGTGCAGCTGCGGCTCTTGCGGCGCGCGCATGTGCGAGCAGCGCAGCGGCGAGGCGCGGTCGAGCAGCGTCGGGATCGTCTCCCAGTACTTGACGGCGTTCGGGAACGCGTACGACTCGGCCGGCGCGCCGAAGTTGTGATCGTCACCTTTTTCGAAGCCGGTGAGCTGGCCAACGAGCGTGTCCTTCGGATCGGCGGCGTTGAACCGCACGTCCCAGCCCGAGAAGCCCTTCGCGCGAAAGTACCAGGCCGCGATCTCGTTGGCCGCGGTGAGACCGGCCTTGCAAGTGATCACGCAGGCCGGAGCCTTGGGGTCCCAGCCGTGGCCTTCGTTGCGCATCCATTGCACGCGCGTAGGAACGCCGACGAGCTGCGAGATGACGGCTGCCTCGAACGCGGCTTCATCTGCGTCGCTGCGGCCGTACGAGCCCGGGCCCGGTTTCCAGACGACGCGCACCTTCTCGGGCGGCAGCCCGAGGATCTTCGCGATACCGTCGCGCGTGTCGTGCGACTTTTGCGTGTCGGAGTACACGAGCGCTTCGCCGTCCCGCACGTCCGCGACGCCGACCGACGGTCCCATGCGCGCGTGTGATTGGAACGGCACCTCGTACTCGGCCTCGATGCGGCGCGGCGCAGCCGCGATGGCCACGAGGGTAGGCGCCGCGTCGATCGGCGTTCCGGCGCCGCCGAAGCCGCCGCGCGAGCTGTCGGAGGCTACGGGCGCGGCGCGGATGTGCTCGAACAGCGTGTCGCCGTGCGGAAACGGCGGCGCCGTGTCGCTCCACGTCACGCGCAGCTCGCGAGCGGCCTTGATCGCGTGCCATTCCTGCGGCGCCACGACCGCGATGAAGTCACCCTTGCGCACCACACGCGCGCCCGGAATCGCGGCGATCGACGCCTCGTCGACGCGCACGGGCACGGCGTTCGCGACGGGCGGCCGCAACGTCCGCGCATGCAGCATCCCGGGCAGGCGCACGTGGTGGCAGTACTCCGTCGTCGCCAACACCTTGCCGGCGATGTCCTTGCGCGGCACCGGCTTGCCGACGACGCGGTAGTCGCCCGGGCTTTTCGGTTTTGCACTGCCCGTGACGTTCAGGTTGTTGCCGTAGCGCTCGTTCCAATCGAGCTCCGTCGCGAAGCCGTCGGCGATGAGCTCGCCGTAGGTCACGGCGCGGCTTGTGTCGGCGGCCGCGAAGACGCGGCCATCCGCGATGCGCAGCGCATCGGCCGGCACGCCGAGGCGCTCGCCCGCGCGCGCGACGAGCACGCGCCGCGCTTCGGCCGCCGCGTTGCGCAGCGCGTTGGCTCCGAGCCGGCAGCCGCTCGAGCCGCTCGCGCCGCCCTGGTTCGGCGTGCGGTGCGTGTCGCCCATGACAACGGTGACGCGCGCGACATCGACGTCGAGCTCCTCGGCGACGACTTGCGCAATGGCCGTGTCGACGCCCTGGCCCATGTCCATCTTCCCGAAGAACGCCGTGACGGCGCCCGTCGCGTCGAGCGAGAGCCAGGTGTCGAGGCTCGTCGGCCCGATCGCTCTGGCCGCGGCGTCGACGGTTTGCGCGGCCGCGCGGCGCAGCGGCACGATGCTGACCCCGCCCGCGGCGCCGAGCGCGAACACGAGGCTCGCGCCGCTCTTCAGGAATGCGCGGCGGTCGAGCGGGGAGAGCACCGGCTCGCCGCTCATGCGTCGCGCTCGCTGGCGCCGCCCTCGGCCGCGAGCGCGTCGGCCGCGCGTCGCACGGCGCGCATGATGGCCATGTGCGTACCGCATCGGCACTTGAGGCCTGCAAGCATCGCCCGGATCTCGGCATCGGTGGGATTCGGGTTCTGCTCGAGGCCGGCGACGGCCGTCATGATCCAGCCGTTCGTGCAGTAGCCGCACTGCGCGGCTTCCTCGGCGATGAACGCCGCTTGCACGGGATGCGGATCGCCGGCGCTGCCAAGGCCGTCGAGCGTGCGGACTTCGGCGCCGTCGACAGCTGCGAGCGGGATCACGCACGAGCGCGTCGCTGCGCCGTTCAAGATCACCGTGCAGGCGCCGCACTGTGCGAGGCCGCAGCCGAATTTCGGCCCCTTGAGCGCGAGATCGCCGCGCAGCGCGTAAAGCAGCGGCATGTCGGCGTCGGCTTCGATCTCGCGCCGCGCGCCGTCGACGGTGAGTGAGTAACGGGGCATGCCGGCTCACGATAACGAAGCCCTCCGGGTTGTGCAAAACCGCGAGTTGCCCGAAACTTGGCCGGCGCCCGTCTAACGGCGCAAAGCCGAGATTTCTTAAGGAGTCCCTGCGGATGCTGAATCTCACGATCAACGGCCGAGCACACACCGTCGGCGACGACGTCGACCCGCAGACGCCGCTGCTCTGGGTGCTGCGCGACACGCTCGGGCTCGTCGGCACGAAATACGGTTGCGGCGTCGGCCAGTGCAGCGCCTGCACGGTGCACTTGAACGGTTCGCCGATCCAGTCGTGCCAGGTGCCCGCATCCGCGGCTGTCGGTCAGCAGATCACGACGGTCGAAGGTCTCGCGGCGCCAGGCGCGGCGCTGACGGCCGTGCAGCAGGCCTGGATCGAGGAAGACGTCGCGCAGTGCGGCTACTGCCAAGCAGGCCAGATCATGCGCGCGACGGCGTTGCTGGCGCGGAACCCGCAGCCCAGCGACGACGAGATCGATCGCGACATGGCCGCCAACATTTGCCGCTGCGGCACGTACACGCGCATCCGCAAAGCGATCCACAGCGCGGCCGCGAAGATGGCGAAGACCGGAGGTGCGCGATGAGCACCTATCTGCCGGAGTTCATGCAGAAGCTGCACGCGCAGCGCGCCGAGGAAGCCGCGAGCTTGAGTCGCCGCGGCTTCATCAAGCTCACGGGACTCGCGGGCGGCGGGCTCGTGATCGCGGTCTCGCTGCCGCAAGGCGCGCGCCAAGCTCTCGCGCAGCCAAGCGGGAGCTCCGCGTTCGACGCAAACCCGTACGTGCAGATCCAGCCCGACGGCAAGATCGTGCTGTTCGCGAAGAATCCCGACGTCGGCCAAGGAGTGAAGACCTCGTTGCCGATGATCGTCGCCGAGGAGCTCGACGCCGATTGGCAGCATGTCGAGGTGCGGCAGTCGGTCATCGATGCGAGCAAGTATGGCCCACAGTTTGCCGGCGGCTCGCTGTCGATCCCGATGAACTACGAGTCGCTGCGGCGCGCCGGTGCAACGGCGCGCGCGATGCTCGTCGCCGCGGCGGCCAAAACCTGGAACGTGCCGGCGGCCGAGCTCACGACGCAGGCGAGCACGGTGCGCCATGCGAGCAGCAACCGCAGCGCGACGTATGGCGAGCTCGCCGAAGTCGCCGCGACGCTGCCCGTTCCGGACGCGGCGAGCCTGACGCTGAAGCCGAAGCAGAGCTTCCGTTTGCTCGGCACGCGTGTGACGGGCGTCGACAACGCGAAGCTCGTGCGCGGCGAGCCGCTGTTCGGTATCGATCAGCGCGTCCCTGGCATGCTGTACGCGGCGTTTGCGAAAGCGCCGGCAATCGGGGCGCGCGCCACGGCGGCCAATCTCGATCGCATTCGCACGCTGCGCGGCGTCAAGAACGCGTTCATAGTCGCGCACCAAGGGGATCCGCTCGGATTCAATCCTGCGGCTGCCGCCGTGTTCTCGGGCGTCGCGATCGTCGCCGACTCGACCTGGAATGCGCTGCAAGCCAAGAAGGCGCTCGAGGTGCAATGGGACGAGACGCAAGCGTCGAGCGACAGCTGGACGCGTGCCGTGGCGGAGGCGAAGTCGCTCGCGGCGAAGCCGGCGGCGCAGGTGCTCGGCGAGGCCGGCAATGTCGAAGCTGCGTTTAGCGCCGGCAAGACCGTGGAGGGGTTCTACACGTATCACTACGTCTCGCACGCAGACCTCGAGCCGCAGAACTGCACCGCATGGTTCAAGGGCGACAGCATCGAGATCTGGGCGCCGACGCAGACGCCGCAGAATGCCGTCGATGCCGTCGCCGCGCTGCTCGGCTTGCCGAAGGACAAGGTCACGCTGCATCAATTGCGCGGCGGCGGCGGTTTCGGCCGCCGGCTCGCGAACGACAGCGTTTGCGAAGCGGCGCTCGTCTCGAAGCAGGCGGGCGGCGTTCCTGTGAAGGTGCAGTGGACGCGCGAGGATGACATGGCATTCGACTATTACCGGCCCGGCGGCTTCCATGCGCTGAAGGCGGCCGTCGACGACGCCGGCAAGCTCGCAGCATGGCAAGACCACTTCATCACGTTCAGCATGGACGGCAAGGCGCCGGTGTCGGCCGCGACGCTCGACAAGAGCGAGTTTCCGGCGAACGTTCTGGCGAATCAGCGCATGGTTCAGTCGATGATTCCGTCGAAGATTCCGACGGGGCCGTGGCGCGCGCCGGGCAGCAACGTCATCGCGTTCTGCGTGCAGAGCTTCTTGCACGAATGCGCCGTTGCGGCGAACCGCGACTACGTCGAGTTCCTCGTCGACCTCATGGGCGAGCCGCGTGCGACTTCAGCCGGGCCCTTCGGCGGCGGGCTACACACGGGGCGCGCCGTCAACGTCATCAAAGCCGTTGCCGAGCGCGCGCAGTGGGGCCGCACGCTGCCGGCAGGCCGCGGTCTCGGCATGGCGTTTCACTTCAGTCACCAAGGGCACTTCGCCGAGGTCGCCGAGGTCAGCGTCGACGCGACCAAGAAGGTCACGGTGCACAAGGTCTGGGTCGTCGCCGACATCGGCCCGATTGTGAATCTGAGCGCGGCCGAGAACCAGTGCCAGGGCTCCGTCATCGACGCTCTGAGCACGGCGATGGGCCTCAAGATCACGTTCGAGAACGGCCGCGTCGAGCAGACGAACTTCCACCAGTACCCGATCGTGCGCATCGACAAAGCGCCCGAGATCGACGTCCACTTCCTCGCCACCGACTACACGCCGACGGGCTGCGGCGAGCCCGCATTCCCGCCGGCAGCCCCCGCGATCGCGAACGCGATCTTCGCCGCAACGAAGCAACGCATTCGGACGTTGCCGTTCTCGGAGGACGGTTACTCGGTATAGGGCTTACAGCGGCTCGACTGCCGCCATGGAGCCCACGGCGTGGACTCGAAAAAGCAACAACGTGTCGCTCTCGCGCATCGAAATACGTCGGGTGTAGCATCGCCGCAACTGGAACGACCGAGCTTTTTGAAATGATTCCGCTCGTGACGTGACAGAGACCGTCTCTTGTTGGTATTGTCCGCCCCTCCTTTCGCCTAACGATTTTATTTCGGGAGCGGGCAAATCGGGGTGGCTCTTCCGGAGCTGGAAATTGACGCGCCTCCTGACGGCGTCAACTACGAGATGCTGCTCGCGGCAGTGCCTCTAGCGGCGTATGCCTGCAGCTCCGATGGCCGCCTGCTTCAATACAACGAGCACGCCGCTCAACTGTGGGGCCGGCGACCGACGCTCAATCATTCCGCGGACCGGTTCTGCGGCTCTCACGCGATGTTTTCCTCCGACGGCACTCCGCTGGCGCACGAGGCGTCCTGGATGGCACGCGCACTGCGCGATGGCGCGCCGTACGGCGAAAAGGAACTCATCATCGCGCGGCCCGACGGAAGTCAGCGAACCGTCTTGTCGTACGTGACGCCGGTCCACGACTCTGACGGCAAGCTCGTTGCGGCGACGGCCGTGCTCGTTGACGTCACGCAGCACGCGCAAGCGCGAAACGCGGCGAAAGCCGCTTTGCGCGCGAGTGAAGCGAACTTTCGAGCATTTTTCGACAGTAAGGCCATCGGAATAGTGCAAGTCGCTGCGGGCGGTCTATTTGCCCGCGTCAACGATCGCTATTGCGAGCTCACGGGCTATAGCCGCGCTGAGCTTGTCAAGATGCGCCCTTTCGATCTCGACCATCCCGACGATCGAGAGGCCGATCAGGAACACGTTCGAAAAGTCATAGAAGATCCATCGGGCGTATACCAAACCGACAAACGCTATGTACGCAAGGACGGAACAATCGGCTGGGTGCACGTCGCTGCCAACATGCTGCGCGACGAGCAGGGTCGTCCCACGCAGAGCGCTGCGGTCGCGTTAGATATCAGCGAACGAAAGCGCGCCGAGCAAGCGCTCCATGAGGCTGATCGAGCGAAGGACGAGTTCTTGGCGACGCTTGCGCACGAGCTGCGCAATCCGCTCGCTCCGCTAAAGAACGCTGCAGAATTGCTGCGTCATCCTGCCGCAAAGCCGGATTGGTGCCGCGACGTCATCGAGCGACAGGTCAATCACCTCTCGCGCCTCATCGACGATCTGCTCGACGTCTCGCGCATCGCGCGGGACAAGCTCGAGTTGCGTAAACAGCCGGTAGAGATCGCAGAAGTCATTCGCAGCGCCGTGGAGGCGAGCCGGCCGATGATCGAAAGCTGTGGCCAGACGCTGCTTGTCGCGCCGCTGCCTGAAAGGATCTATGTCGACGGCGACCTCGTCCGGCTCACACAGGTCCTAACCAATCTGCTGACGAACGCCGCAAAGTTCTCGCAAGGTGCGGGGGCCATTCGGTTGAGCGGCGGGCGTGATGGCGGCCACGTGGGTATCAGCGTTGCGGACTCAGGCATCGGAATCACGAAAGAAGAGTTGCCACGCGTGTTCGACCGGTTCTATCAAAGCCAGCGGCGGAGTGCTCGTTTTCTAGGGGGCCTCGGCATCGGGCTCTCGCTCGTGCGCCGGCTCGTCGAGCTGCACGGCGGCATCGTCGAAGCGCGTAGCGAAGGGCCCGGCCGCGGCAGCGAGTTCGTGATCAGGCTGCCAATCACGGCTGCGCCCGCCGCTGATTCCGCCGGCTCGATCGATGCGACCCTCGAGCCTGTATGCGGCACTCGCAAACGAGTTCTGATCGTCGACGACAATGCCGACGGCGCCGATTCGCTCGGCCGGCTCCTCGAGTCCCTCGGCCACGAGGCCGCAATGGAGTACGACGGTCATGCGGCGCTCGAGCGTGCCGAGACCTTCGTCGCCGACGTCGTCCTGCTCGATCTTGGGATGCCGGGGCTCGACGGCTTCGAAATATGTCGGCGGCTGCGCGGACGTGAATCTCCGCATCGGCCGCGGATCGTTGCGATGACGGGATGGGGCCGAGAGGGGGACCGCGCACGCACGGCTGCCGCGGGTTTCGATGCGCATCTCGTGAAGCCCGTCGACCTTACCGCGCTTGCGCGGTTGCTCGAGGAGCCCGCATCCTCGAGCCATCAGAGCGCCCGACGGCTGCCGCGCTAGACATCCCCCTCGAACGCGCGCCGACAAGGCGCTTCGCCCGGGTTCAGCGACATTCGAAGCTCGCGGCGTCTTCGGTGTTCCCACTCCCGCGGTAATGCGTGTGCTGCGGATGCGGGCACAGCGGCCGGCTGCGCGCCGGAAACGCGTTGCCCGTCGCGACGACGGAATCGGGTGCGCGATTTTTCTCGACCCACTCGACGATCGCGGACAGCAGGTCGAACTGATCGAGCGTCGAGCCGCCGCCGCAGTGGCCCATGCCCGGCACGAGAAACAGTCGGCTCCAGTCGCGCGTCGCGTCTAGGCCGCCGCTCACGGCCGCGAGCTCGTCGTAGTACCGCACCGTGTCGAGCGACGAGAACCATGGGTCGCTAACACCATGGTAAAACAATAACTTACCACCGTTACCTGAGAAGGTACTCAAGTTCGTCCAGCCCGCCGTATCGCCGAGCGTCGAGGCGTCGCCGAGCACCTGCGCGACCTCCGCATCGACATCTTGCGTCGTCGGCGGCACGCGCGGACCGACGGGGCTCGGGGCGCCGGTGAGCACGCCGGGGATGCCCGCCGCCGTGGTCGTGAGGCCCGTGTCGTAGAGATAGCCGGGATAGACCTGCCTTCCGCTCGCGGTTCGAGGGCCGGAGAGCGCCCGCTTCACGGCGCTCGCCTGCACGGTGCTCAAGCAGGTGTCGTTCTTCGCGCCCGAGCAGATCAAGGCATTCGGGTCGAAGTCGCAGCCCAACGGATCGAAGATCAAGCCGTCGGCGAGCCCGTCGTCCGCGTCGCACGTTTTCAGCAGCGAGTCGATGACGAGCTTCTTATCAGTCTCAGAGAGCGCGCTGCCGGGAACGACGGCGCCGTTCGCGTCGCGCTGCGCCGCCGCGCTCAGCGCGACGGCGACGGAGCGCATACCGAGATTCGAGAAGCCCGTGCGCATCGCGGGCGCACCCGAGACGAGGCCGTCGAAGTACGCCGGGTAGCGCTGCGACATGATCATCGCCTCGCGGCCGCCCGTGGAGCAGCCGACGAAATACGAGTGCTCCGCAGGCTCGCGGTAATACGCGTCGATGATGGCTTTCGCGGCGACCGTGACCTTGCCGTTCGCGAGCCAGAGAAAATTCAGCGCGGCTTCCTGGTCTGCGAAGAAGCTGCCGTCGAACACGGCGCCTTGGTGGCCCGTGTCGGTCGTGACGACGGCGAAACGGCGCGCCAGCGCCGGCGTGCCGCCCGCGGCGCCGCCGCCGAGCGGCGGCGCGACAGTGCCGTTCAAGCCGCCGCCGCCCTGAAACAGGAATTGCCCCGCCCAGTCGTCGGGTAGCGCGAGCGCGAACCGGATGCCGTACTCGACGCCGCCCACGCCCGTGCGCCGCTCGAGAATGCCGTCGACGCGGCAATGCGCGGGTATCTCGCCCGCGAAGCCGGGCCGCCCCGGTGCAGCGGCGGGTCCCGGTCCGGCGGGGACACGCGTTGCGCTCGTAATCTCGAGCGAGGCACCGGGTAACGCGAACGACTTCAGAGCGCTGCAAGCAGCTTCTTGAGCCAGCGCCGGCGCGCCGATGCAGAGCGACAGCAGCGCGGCGGCCAAAGCGCCAGCCTCGAGTCCCGAAGCCCAGCGTGCCGACGAATCTTGTTCTCGCATCATTCGTGATTCCCCCGTTGATCTGCTCGCGCCATGATAGGCACGTGGCGCTCGGCTCGTACAACCCGTAGCACGGCGCTCGGCCGCCGTGAGGTATATAAGAGTCGCAATCAAGGTGATGAAGCCATGTGGGAGAACACCATTCTCGTGGTCGTCGATGCGACCGCGCCATCGCATCAGCCGGCGCTCGAGCGCGCGGCGTGGCTTGCCAAGCAAGCCGGCGCTCGTGTCGAGCTTTTCGCCTGCGAGTTCGACCCGGACCTCGACTCCGGCCGCGCCGCCGCCGCAGCCCGCGAGCAAGCCCTGCTGCAGCGGTGCCGCATTCTCGAGGAGCTGGCCGCGCCGCTGCGGCAACAGGGATTGACGGTCGGCGTCGACGTCGTTTGGGACCATCCGTTCGATGCTGCGATCCTCAAGAAGGCTGCAGCGCACGACTACTGGCTCGTCGCGAAGGACACGCATCACCACAATCTCGCGCAGCGCACGCTACTGACGAACGTCGATTGGCACCTGATTCGCACGTGCCCCGTGCCGCTATTGCTCGTCAAGGACCGCAAGCTCGCGGTGGCGCCGAACGTGCTCGCAGCAGTCGACCCCGTCAACGAGCACGACAAGCCGGCCGCGCTCGATGATCGCATCTACACGTTCGCCGCCGATCTCGCGCGCAACCTGCGCGGCCGCCTGCACGTCGTGCACTCGTATGCAACGCCGCTCGGCGCCGAGCTGCCGGCCGACGCAGTGAAGCTCATCGCCGACGAGCATCGCGAGGCGATGACGCGATTTCTCGATACGCACGCAGCGCTGGAAGGCCGCCCGCACCTGTACGAAGGCGCGGCGCACGAGTGCTTGCAGCAGGCGGCCAAAGAGCATGCGGCCGATTTCGTCGTCATGGGCGCCGTGGCGCGCCGCGGGCTGAAGCGGCTTTTCATCGGCAGCACGGCCGAGCGCGTGCTCGACCGGTTGCCCTGCGACCTCGTCATCATCAAGCCGCTCGACTTCGAGGTTGCCGAGGCTGACTAACGGGCGCTAGCGCACGCGCATCGCAGCGTCGCGAGCCATTTGCTGCGCCGTCATCGCGTCGCGCTGCGCCGCTCCGGCGTCGCGCGCGGCCGTCTCGGCGAGACGCTCGACGCGCTGGACGTCGGCGGCCAGCCGCTCGAGCGAGCGCTCGAGCGTCGTCACTCGTGCCTGGAGCCCCGCGCCGCTTTCGCCGCCGAGGTTGGGCTGCCGTGCGCTTTCGAGGCCGAAGCGTGTTTCGAGCGTGGCGAGCGCCGACTCGAGCGCCGAAATGCGCTCTTCCGTCGTGGGCGGCCGCGGTTGCGCGAATGCGAGCGCAAAGATCGACGCTGCCGCGAGCGCGATCGAGGATCTAAGGATCTTTCGCATCGGAGTTCTCCCTGATCAGCGACACCATCTCGGCCGAGCCGACGAGGGTTGCTCAACGGCGCGCGATGATCCAGACCGCATGCACGATGCCGGGAATGTAGCCGAGCAGTGTCAGAAGAATGTTCAGCCAGAAATGGCCGCGGAATCCCACCTGAAGGAATACGCCGACCGGCGGCAGCAAGATTGCAAAGATGATGCGTATGACATCCATGAGCCGGCCCCTCGTGTGTGGGTTAGCGCAGCAAGATTGGTGCCAGTGCCGGTGGCCGCTGCGGTCTCAAGTAGGGAGCGCAGGCTTGAAGCCGTCGGGCTTCACGATCACGAGGTCGCAATGCAGCCGGTCGAGGATATCCTCGGCCGTGTTGCCGAGGAACAAACCCTTCAAGCCGCTGCGAGAAATGGCGCCGATGACAACGGCGTCCGCGCGCAGCTGATCCGTGAGCTCGAGCAGCAGTTGCCGCGTGCTGCCCTGCTGGACGTGAATGCGCTGCGGCAGAATGCCGTACGTCTTGCAGAGCCGCTCGACGGCCGCCGTGTGATCGGCGCGCATCGCGTCCGCGAGCTCGTTGACCGGCAGGGCTACCGGCATCGCCATGGAGTCCGTAGACACGGCCATTGCCGCCGAGACGTCGAATGCGTGAAACGCGTGGACCTCGCCGCCGAGCGACGTGGCGAGCTCGATCGCCGTGCTCAGGATGACTTTGTCCAGGTCCGCGGGTTTGTCGCGCTCGTGCAGAGGGTCGACGGCAGCGATGAAGCATGGACGTTGCCCCGGCGGGCGCGGCTTCACGAGCCACAGCGTCACCGCGCACGCGCGGATCAGGCTCCAATCCGTGTTCGAGAAGATCGAGCGCCGCAGAGCGGAGTGGTAGTGCGTGTCCTTGATCACGACGTCGGCTGCGGCGTCCACGGACTTGCGGACGATGCTGTCGTGCAGCGGGTAGTCCCAACGCGTATCGACGGCGACTTCGAGAGCGGCCGCTCGCAGCGGCTCGGCGAGCTGCTCGAGCCGGCGCCGGTGCCGCTCGAGCAGGGCTGCGCGAGCGTCGGCTTCGCGCGAGGCTGCGCCGCCGAGATGCGCGGCATAGTCGCTGATGAAGAGCTCGATTCGTGCCGGCACGTGCCGCGCGAGCCAGGCGGCGCGCTCGATTGCGGGATGGGTGCTCGCCGTGGGGTCGACGACGACGAGCAGGCGTTGAACGCTCATGCTGCACCTCCGTGGCGCACCTCTTCCGATTATTGTAATCCGAGCGAACGCGTGCCCCCACCAAGGTAGCGGCAGCCTGCAGGCTGACGACGCCGGGCTGGTCAAAGGCAGGAGATTCGAGGCAGGATGATTTCAAGAGGGTTGCGTCGAGCGGCCCGACCACGGACGGTGACCAATGTTGCGCATGCGAGCCATGCTTCGCCGGGGTTTGGTCGCGCTGCTGCTGGCGGCGTTCGGCACCGTCGCGGCCGGACAAGAAAGGCGCATCGACGATGCGGACGCCCTCGCGGCCTTCGTCGCCGAGCCCGACGCGAGCTTCTCCTGGCGCGTCCAGCGCCGGTATCTGCATCCGCACGCCGAGATAATCGAGCTGCGTCTCGAGTCGCAAAGCTGGCAGGGCCAGCTCTGGAAGCACCAGCTTCTGCTCGTGCGGCCGAATCGCGTTCGCGACGAGAGCCACGCCGTGCTCGTAGTCGGCGGCGGGCGGTGGCGCGACGAGTACGAGACGGCTGCAGCTGACGATGCGCCGTTGCCCGAGGACGGCGAGCTGTTCGTCGGGATCGCGAGGCTCTTACGCGCCCCCGTCGTCGTGCTTGGGCAGGTGCCGTATCAGCCGTTGTTCGGCATGACGGAAGACCGGCTCATCGCGCACACGTTCGAACGGTATCTCGCAACGGGCGACGCCGACTGGCCGCTGCTGCTGCCGATGGTCAACAGTGTCGTGCGCGCGTTCGACGCGAGCAGCGCGGCGAGCGAGCGCGAGTGGGGCTCTCCGCTCGAGCGGTTCACGGTTACGGGCGGCTCCAAGCGCGGCTGGACGACGTGGCTCACGGCGGCCGTCGATGCGCGCGTCGTCGCGCTCGCGCCGATCGTCATCGACGCGCTGAACATGGAGCGGCACTTCCCGCACCAGGTCGAAGCGTGGGGCGCCCCTTCGGAGTCGATCCGGCCTTACACGGATCTCGGGCTCGATCGCATTCTCGCATCGCCTGAGGGCGCGGCCCTTCGGCAAATCGTCGATCCGTTCAGTTATCGCGCCAAGCTCGGCCAACCGAAGCTTGTCGTGCTCGCTACGAATGACCAGTATTTTCCGCTCGACTCCGCGAACCTCTACTTCGACGAGCTGCGCGAGCCGAAATACCTGCTCTACTTGCCGAACGAGCCGCACAGCGTCGACGACTACGAGCCCTTCGTGCGCACTTTGCGGGCACTGCACGACACGGCGGCGAGCGGCGAGTCGCTGCCTCGCCTCGAATGGGAGTATCGATCGAACGGCAGCGCGCTGATGCTCTGCGTGCGCTCCGACCCCGGTGCGCGGCGCTGGCGGGTCTGGCGCGCCGTTTCAGCCGACCGCGACTTTCGCGACGCGCAGTGGCATTCCGTCGCCGAGTCGCCGCGTTCGGCCGCCCGCTTCGAGCTGCGCGAGCCTGCGGAAGGCTATGCCGCGGTCGTCGGCGAAGCGGGGTTCGGCCGAGCTCTTCACGCTTTCACGCTTTCTACGAGCTTGAGCGTCACAGCGGCGGCGAACGAGCCGCCGTACGGCACGCAGCCGGCCGGCCAGAGCGGGCTTTGCGCGGCACTCGAGTCGACACCTGTCGTCTCGGTGCCCTAGTAGGAAGCTCAGAGGTACGGCGAAAACAGCCAGGCGAAGCCGTCGATCGTCCTCGTGAGAAACGGGCGGCCGTCGACCTCGGCCAGCGTCACGCGCCGAGACCGGCCGCGCGTCGCTTCGAAGTGCGCCGCGAGGTTCGTGACGGTGTCGCGATCGTACACCTCGACGTTCATCTCGAAGTTCAACCGCAGGCTTCGCGAGTCGAAGTTGGACGAGCCGATCAGGGCGTAGTGATCGTCGATGTAGAACAGCTTGCTGTGCACGAACGGCGGCGGCTGATAGTAGATGTGCACGCCGCGCTCGAGCAGCTCCCAGAGCATGTGGCGCGCCGCCCGGTGCACATACGGCAGGTTGTTGCGCTCGGGCAGGATCACGGCGACGTCGACGCCGGCCAGGGCGGCCGCCAGCAGCGGCGAGATGAGCTCGCGCGGCGGCACGAAATACGGCGTCATGATCGCCACGCGCCGGCGCGCGCTCCCGATGGCGCCCGTCAGCAGCGTCGTCAAGCGGTCGAGCCCGGCGGCCGGCCCATCGGCGACTGCGCGGCATAGTGCCGCGCCTGTCGGTTGCGGCACACGGCGCGCGGCGATGCCCGCATCGCGCGTCGCGAACTGCCAGTCGCGCAGGAACACGGTCTCGATCTGCGCGAGCACGGGGCCACTCAGGCGAAAGTGCGAGTCGACGATGCGTAGCTCGCCGTCATCGAGATAGCGGTCCCGCACGTTGATGCCGCCCGTGAACGCCTCGAGCCCGTCGACGAGCAGGATCTTGCGATGGTTGCGCAGATTGAGGCTGAACGCCGGCGGCAACAGCCGGGGCGGTAGAAAGCGCGCAAAACGCACGCGTGTGCCGCGGAACAATTTGCTCGCGCGGTTCCACGAGTACCATTCGCCGACTCCGTCGATCAGCACGCGCACGTCTGCGCCTCGCTCCGCCGCGGCCGAGAGCGCCGCGGCGAACCGCTGGCCGAGCGGTCCGCCGTCGAAGATGTAGGTGCTGAAGTACACGTACTCCCGTGCACGCTCGATCGCGCCGATCATTGCGTCGAAGATCGCGACCGCGTCGAGCAGATGCTCGATTCGGTTGCCTGCCGTCAGCGGCCAGCCGCTGACGGCGGCACCGAGCCGCGCGAGCGGCTGGAGCTGCGGCGGCGGCGCGCCGACGTACTCCGTTGGGCACTCCGGCTCGGGATGGCGCGTCAGCAGCTTGCGGGCGCGCGTCTGCACGCGGTTGATGCCGAAGAGGTAATAGAGCAGCGCGCCGAACAGCGGCAACGTCAGGCAGACGGCGATCCAGGCGAACGCCGATTGCGGGCGGCGCTTGAAGTGCAGCGCATGCAGGGACGCGGCAGCGCCGGCAGCGAAGCCGAGGACGGCGAGAGCGGTCGCCAAAACCTGGCCTACCTGCATCCCGCGATGTGTAGCATATGGGTCAAGGCACGGCCAGCGGACGTTGAAACTCCGGGGCCGCGCCGCCACTAGGGGCTTTCGCTTCGACGAACCGGGGTGCCGTGGAATACAAGGACTACTACCAGATCATGGGCGTCGCCCGAGACGCCTCGGCCGACGACATCAAGCGCGCCTATCGACGTCTTGCGCGGAAGTTCCACCCTGATGTCAGCAAGGAAAAAGACGCAGAGGCGCGCTTCAAGGAAATCGGCGAAGCGTACGAGGTGCTGCGCGACCCCGAGAAGCGTGCGGCTTACGACGCGCTCGGCACGCGCAAGCCGGGCGAAGAATTTCGGCCTCCTCCCGATTGGCAATTCGAGTACGACACCGAAACCGACGCGGGCGCGCACAGCGATTTCTTCGAGCAGCTCTTCGGCGGGTTGGGACGCGGCCGCCGCGGGTCGTTTCGCAGCCGCGGCTTCGACACGGCGGGGCAGGTCGACATCACGCTCGAAGAAGCGTTTCGCGGCGCCGAGCGCCGTTTGTCGCTGCAGCGTGTCGCGGTCGACGAACGCGGCCGCGCACAGCCCACGACGCTAGAGCTCAACGTCCGTATTCCGGCCGGCGTCGTCGCCGGGCAGCAGATCCGGGTGGCCTCGCAAGGGCAGCCCGGCGTCGGCGGCGGACCGGCCGGCGATCTGTTTCTCGAGGTTCGATTGTTGCCGCATCGCTGGTTTCGCGCCGAGGGGCGCGACATCTGGCTCGATCTGCCGGTCACTCCATGGGAGGCGGCGCTCGGCGAGACCGTGCGAGTGCCGACCCTCGGCGGCCGCGTCGATCTCAAATTGCCGAAGGGCTCGCAAACGGATCGCCAGCTGCGGCTGCGCGGCCGAGGGCTGCCGGGCAATCCGGCCGGAGATCAGTTCGTCGTACTGAAAATCATCGCGCCGCCGCCGCGTGATAGTGCCGGAGAGGCCCTATACAAGCAGATGGCGACGACGCTCGCGATGAATCCGCGGCAGGCGATGGAGGACTCGCTATGACCGATCCCATACGCGCGATGCTGCTCGACGATTCCGTCGAGTTCAGTCTTGCCGAGCTGTGCGCGGCATGCCGTGTCTCCGAGGACCTCATCGTCGAGATCGTCGCGGAGGGCATCGTCGAGCCGCTCGGCGGCGATCCTGCACAGTGGAGGTTCACGGGCTTCGCCCTCGCGCGTGTGCAGCGCGTGCTGCGCTTGCAGCACGACTTCGGCGTCAACTTGCCGGGGGCCGCGCTCGCGCTCGATCTGCTCGAGGAGCTCGAGCGGTTGCGCCGTGCACGGCCGTCGGCCGATTAGGAGCGGAAGAAACCTTCAGCGGTCCGCTTCGTCGTCGTCATCCCAATCGTCGTCGTCGTCGTCATCATCGTCATCATCGTCATCGTCGTCGTCCCAGTCGTCGCCGCGGCCTGGCGCCTCTTCGGCTGGATCTTCTTCGTCCTCGTCGGTGTCGACGTAATCCTCGGGCGCTTCGGCCGCCTCGAGATCGAGCTCGACCCATTCGGCCGAGTCCAGCTCCTCGATCTCACCGTTGACGCTCTTGATCTCGACGAGGCCGTCGTCCTCGTCGATGCTCACGACCTTGAATAGCTGCTCGTCGTCGACACGGCGATACCAACGACCGACCTTCGGGTCGAGCTCGTGACTCATGACTTTGACGCTCCGATGCGATTGAGTTTGCTTGAGATCTGACCGCCGACTATACCTGTTGACGAACAGAGTCTGAACGCCCTGGAGCTGCCGCGGTGGGCGCGGCATCATCTCAGCAAGAGTTTCAAGGAGACGCTTGATGGGCCTAGCTGATCAACAATGCATTCCGTGCCGCGGCGGCGTACCGCCGCTTCCTCGCGAACGAATCGATGCGCTGCTCGCGCAGCTCGAGCCTGGGTGGTCGCTGAACGCGGCCGGCCACTTGCTGCGCAGCTACGAGTTTCACGACTTCGCAGGGGCCTTGGCATTCGCGAACCGCGTCGGCGCCATCGCCGAGCAGGAGGGTCATCACCCCGACTTGCAGGTTGCTTGGGGCCGGTGCGGCGTGGAAATCTGGACGCATAAAATCGACGGCCTGACGGAGTCCGATTTCTATCTGGCGGCGAAAGCCGATCGTGCGTTCCGCGGCTGAGCACGCACCGAGGCGGATCCCAAATTTTGGAATCTGCAACGAACTCGCGCGTGTTGCGCGGAAGCCGCGCTTGGCGAAACAATGGGTTACGCTGGCGGCATCGCCGTGGCCCGAGCTTTGCAGATTTAGTTCCGTAGACCTAGGGGGCTAATGATGAGCTATCGCCCGAAGACCGTCGGGGCGCGTCGGGCGCCTTTTGAGACGGCAGGCGGCTTTTCGACCACGGGAACCGCGACCCGTCCGAGCCTATGCCCGTCCACACTCGCGCCAAGAGATTGTTGTCGCGATTAGCTGCAGCGTGGTTGCCGCCGGGAACGGCCGCGACCGGCGTTGCGCTTGCCGCTATTCAACGGAAATCACGCGACGGTGACCTCGAGTGCCGACAACGATCCGGACTTCACGGACGACTTCTGCGGGTTTCTGCAGCGCTGCGTCGGAGGCGTCGATGCCGCGGAGCTCTTGCTGCTGCTCGCCAAGGATCCGAATCAGTCTTGGGAGGTGGCCGAGCTGCAGGCGCAGCTCGCCGCAGAAACGACACTGTCGGAAGCACAGGCGCTTCGCAGCCTCGACGCGTTTCACCAGGGAGGGGTCGTTACCCGGGATGCCGACAAGGGGGTTCGCTACCTGCCGTCGCCGGCGCACGATGCGCACGTCGCGCGGCTCGCGCGGCTCTACGTCGAACGGCCCGTGACGTTGTTCCGCATCATCTATGCCCTCCGCGACGCGAAGATCAAGACGTTCGCGGACGCGTTCAAGTTGCGAGGATAGCGCTTCGTGGAAGGCTTCAAGTTTCTGTTGTTCTTGTTCGCCGCGCTCACGAGCTTCGGCTGCATGGTGCTCCTGCTCCGCGGTTATGCGCGCACGGGCGTACGGCTCCTGTTGTGGAGCGGCCTATGCTTCATCTTTCTGACGGCGAACAACATGCTGTTGTTCGTCGACACCGTCGTATGGCCGCACGTCGATTTACGGATATATCGCCTCGGAGCCGCGCTGGCAGGAGTCGCATGCCTCCTTTACGCGTTCATTTGGGAGGCTGAGTGACCAGTGTCGTCGACTTTTTTTCGGGGGCGCTCACGCTGGGTTTCTTCGTCGCCGCCGCATTCTTCCTTCGCTTCTGGCGCCGGACGCACGACAGGCTGTTTCTCGCGTTCGCCGCCGCTTTCGCGCTGCTCGGCCTCAACCAAGCGCTGGCCGCATTTCTCGGCGCGAGCGACGAGCTGACGCCTTACACGTATGTTCTCCGCGTTTTCGGGTTCGTCCTCATTCTCTACGCCATCATCGATAAGAACGTCTCGGCGGGCCGCAAGCCGCGGCCGTCGCAAGCGCGCTAAAGGGATCACCGCATGAATACTGCAGTGCTCGTACACCCGCCCGTCATCGGATCGCACAGCGAGCAAATGAGCGCCATCTTGATGGCATTGACTGCGCTTCGCCGCGGCGAAGCGTCGGTGCGACTGCCCATGACAGGCGAGGGTACGTTCGGCAAGGTTTCGGAAGTCTTCAACGAGCTCGTCGAGCAGAGCGCGATGATGGCCGACGAGGTTTCCAGGCTGTCGCAGGTCGTAGGTAAGGAAGGCAAGCTGAAGCGCCGCGCGGCGCTGCCCGGCGCTCGCGGCTTCTGGGCCGAGTCCGTCGACTGTGTGAACTCCCTGATCGACGACCTCGTGCATCCGACGAGCGAGGTAGCGCGAGTCATCGGCGCCGTCGCGCAAGGCGACCTTTCGAAGAGCATGGCGCTCGAGCTCGAGGGCCGGCCGCTCGAAGGCGAGTTCCTGCGCACGGCGAAAACGATCAACAAGATGGTGGACCAGCTTGGCAACTTCTCGGCCGAGGTGACGCGCGTGGCGCGCGAGGTCGGCACCGAAGGCAAGCTCGGCGGCCAGGCGAAGGTCAAAGGCGTCGCGGGAACGTGGAAGGACCTCACGGACTCCGTGAACTCGATGGCCGGCAACCTGACGGCGCAGGTCCGCAACATCGCCGACGTCACGACGGCCGTCGCCAAGGGCGACCTGTCGAAGAAGATCGAGGTCGACGTCAAGGGCGAGTTCCTGACGGTGAAGAGCACCATCAACACGATGGTCGATCAGCTTCGCTCGTTCTCGTCGGAAGTCACGCGCGTCGCGCGCGAGGTCGGCTCGGACGGCATCTTGGGCGGCCAGGCGCGCGTCGAGGGCGTGTCGGGCACCTGGAAGGATCTCACCGATTCCGTGAACTCGATGGCCGGCAACCTGACGTCGCAGGTGCGAAACATCGCCGACGTCACGAAGGCCGTGGCCGCCGGCGACTTGTCGAAGAAGATCACCGTCGACGTCAAAGGCGAGATCCTCGAGCTCAAGAACACCGTCAACACGATGGTCGACCAGCTGCGGTCGTTCGCGGCCGAGGTGACGCGCGTCGCGCGCGAGGTCGGCACCGAAGGCAAGCTCGGCGGCCAGGCCGACGTGCAAGGCGTCGCCGGCACGTGGAAGGACCTGACCGAATCCGTGAACTTCATGGCCGGCAACCTGACGTCGCAAGTGCGAAACATCGCCGAGGTCACGACGGCCGTCGCCGCCGGCGACCTGTCGAAGAAGATCACCGTTGACGTGAAGGGCGAGGTGCTCGAGCTGAAATCGACGATCAACACGATGGTCGACCAGCTGCGGTCGTTCTCGTCGGAGGTGACGCGCGTCGCGCGCGAGGTCGGCACCGAAGGCAAGCTCGGCGGCCAGGCCGCAGTCGAAGGCGTCGCCGGCACCTGGAAGGACTTGACCGAATCCGTGAACGCGATGGCCGGCAATCTGACGTCGCAGGTGCGAAACATTGCCGAGGTCACGAAGGCCGTGCAGGCCGGCGACCTGTCGCGAAAGATCACCGTCGACGTGAAGGGCGAGATCCTCGAGCTCAAGAACACGATCAACACGATGGTCGACCAGCTGCGTTCGTTCGCGGCCGAGGTGACGCGCGTCGCGCGCGAGGTCGGCTCCGAAGGCAAGCTCGGCGGCCAGGCCGACGTGCAAGGCGTCGCGGGCACCTGGCGGGACTTGACCGACTCCGTGAACTCGATGGCCGGTAACCTCACGTCACAAGTGCGAAACATCGCCGACGTGACGAAGGCGGTGCAGGCCGGCGACCTGTCGCGAAAGATCACCGTCGACGTGAAGGGCGAGATTCTCGAGCTCAAGAACACGATCAACACGATGGTCGACCAGCTCTCGTCGTTCGCGTCGGAAGTGACGCGCGTCGCGCGCGAGGTCGGCACGGAAGGTCGCCTCGGCGGCCAGGCCGAGGTCGAGGGCGTATCGGGCACGTGGAAGGATCTGACGGAATCCGTGAACTCGATGGCCGGCAACCTGACGTCGCAGGTGCGAAACATCGCGGACGTCACGAAGGCCGTCGCCGCGGGCAATCTGTCGCGCAAGATCACCGTCGACGTGAAGGGCGAGATCCTCGAGCTCAAGAACACGATCAACACGATGGTCGACCAGCTCTCGTCGTTCGCGTCGGAGGTGACGCGCGTCGCGCGCGAGGTCGGCTCCGAAGGCGCGCTGGGCGGCCAAGCCCGCGTCAGCGGCGTGTCGGGCACGTGGAAGGACCTGACCGAGTCCGTGAACTTCATGGCCGGCAACTTGACGTCACAGGTGCGAAACATCGCCGAGGTCACGACGGCCGTGGCCGCCGGCGACTTGTCGAAGAAGATCACCGTCGACGTGAAGGGCGAGATCCTCGAGCTCAAGAACACCGTCAACACGATGGTCGACCAGCTGCGGTCGTTCGCGGCCGAGGTGACGCGCGTCGCGCGCGAGGTCGGCACCGAAGGCAAGCTCGGCGGCCAGGCCGACGTGCAAGGCGTCGCCGGCACGTGGAAGGACCTGACCGAATCCGTGAACTTCATGGCCGGCAACCTGACGTCGCAAGTGCGAAACATCGCCGAGGTCACGACGGCCGTCGCCGCCGGTGACCTCTCGAAGAAGATCACCGTCGACGTCAAAGGCGAAATCTCCGAGCTCAAGAACACGATCAACACGATGGTCGACCAGCTGCGGTCGTTCGCGGCCGAGGTCACGCGCGTCGCGAAAGAGGTCGGCTCCGACGGCAAGCTCGGCGGCCAGGCCGACGTGCAGGGCGTCGCCGGCACGTGGCGCGACCTTACCGACTCCGTGAACTCGATGGCCGGCAACTTGACGTCGCAGGTGCGAAACATCGCCGACGTGACGAAGGCCGTGCAGGCCGGCGACCTGTCGAAGAAGATCACCGTCGACGTGAAGGGCGAAATCCTCGAGCTCAAGAACACCATCAACACGATGACGGACCAGCTGTCGTCGTTCGCGTCGGAGGTCACGCGCGTCGCGCGCGAGGTCGGCACGGAAGGGCGCCTCGGCGGCCAAGCCGACGTCCGCGGCGTGTCGGGCGTCTGGAAGGACCTCACGGACAACGTGAACTTCATGGCCGGTAACCTAACGTCGCAGGTGCGCGGCATCGCGAAGGTCGTCACCGCGGTCGCGAACGGCGACCTGAAGCAGAAGCTGACCGTGGAGGCCAAGGGCGAGATCGCAGCGCTCGCCGACACGATCAACAGCATGACGGAGACGCTCGCGACGTTCGCCGACCAGGTGACGACGGTCGCGCGCGAGGTCGGCGTCGAAGGCAAGCTCGGCGGCCAGGCCAAGGTTCCGGGCGCCGCGGGCATCTGGAAAGGCCTCACCGAGAACGTCAACGAGCTCGCGGCTAATCTGACGACTCAGGTACGCGCGATTGCGAATGTGGCGACAGCCGTGACGCAAGGCGACTTGACGCGGTCGATCACCGTCGAGACGCAGGGCGAGGTTGCGGCGCTCAAGGACACGATCAACGAGATGATCCGCAACCTCAAGGACACGACGCAGAAGAACACCGAGCAGGATTGGCTCAAGACGAACCTCGCGAAGTTCAGCCGCATGCTGCAAGGCCAGCGCGACCTGACGGCCGTCGGCGAGATGATCCTGTCGGAGCTCGCGCCCGTCGTGAAAGCTCACCAAGCCGAGTTCTACGTCCTAACGGGCGACAAGGAACAACAGCGCCTGCAGCTGCTCGCGAGCTACGCGTCCTCGGGACGCCGCTCGCACGGCAAGGAGCTCGACCTCGGCGAGGGTGTCGTCGGCCAGTGCGCGATCGAGAAGCGCAAGATGCTGCTCATGAACATCGAGGGGCGCCGGTTCAGGATCAACACGGGGCTCACGCGGTCGCAGGCGGCCGAGGTGCTCGTCATGCCCGTCGTGTTCGAGGGCGAGCTGCGCGGCGTCGTCGAGCTCGCGTCGCTCGAGAGCTTCAGCCCGTCGCACCAGGCGTTCCTGGATCAACTTATGGAGTCGATCGGCATCGTCATCAACACGATCGAAGCGAACTCGAGAACCGAAAACCTGCTCACGCAGTCGCAGTCCCTCGCCGAGGAGCTGCAGCAAACGAACCAGGCGCTCGAGGAGAAAGCGCGCCAGCTCGCGCACCAAAACCAGGAGGTCGAGCGCAAGAACACCGAAGTCGAGCAGGCGCGCCAGGCGCTGGAAGAAAAGGCGACGCAGCTCGCGCTGACTTCGAAGTACAAGTCCGAGTTCCTCGCGAACATGTCGCACGAGCTGCGGACGCCGCTGAACAGCCTGCTGCTCTTGTCCGACAAGCTCGCGAAGAACCACGACGGCAACTTGAGCCTGCGCCAGGTCGAGTCCGCGAAGACGATCCACGCGTCCGGCAATGACCTGCTCGCGCTGATCAACGACATCCTCGACCTTTCGAAGATCGAGTCGGGCACCGTCGTCGCCGATATCAGCGAGCTCCGCTTGCTCGATCTGCAGCGCTACGTCGAGCGCACGTTCCGCCACGTCGCCGAGGCCAAGCAAGTCGGGTTCGAGGTGCATCTCGATCCGCACGTGCCGCGCACGATGCTGACGGACATCAAGCGCATGCAGCAGATCATCAAGAATCTGCTGTCGAACGCGTTCAAGTTCACGCACGAGGGCTCCGTGTCACTGTCCATCGGTCCGGCCCCCGGCGGCTGGTCGCCCGACAACGAGGATCTCGCGGGTGCCGATCAGGTCATCGCGTTCTCTGTCACCGACACGGGAATAGGGATCGCGCCCGACAAGCAGCAGATCATCTTCGAGGCGTTCCAGCAGGCCGACGGCTCGACGTCGCGTAAGTACGGCGGCACGGGATTAGGATTGGCGATTAGCCGCGAGCTGTCGAAGCTGCTCGGCGGCGAAATCAAGCTCGCCAGCACGCCCGGCGAGGGCAGCACGTTCACGCTTTATTTGCCGCTCGAAGCGCCGCGCGCGATGCGCATGGCGCGGTCGAGCCCGGTCGCCGCGTCGGCGCGTCCTGCCGCCGCGCTGAAGGCTCCGGTGCAGCCGCTCTACGTCGAGAACGACGCTGCGGCCTCGAGCGTGAACGAAGCCGACGACGATCGCGCGAGCATCCATCCCGGCGACCGCACGATTTTGATCGTCGAGAACGACCTCGCGTTCGCGAAGGTGCTGCTCGAAGCGGCGCGGCGGCAAGGGTTCAAGGGGCTGGTCAGCGCGACGGCGGCTGCGGCAATCTCGCTGATCAAGGAATATCTGCCGACGATCGTGACGCTCGACATCTTCCTGCCCGACATGCCCGGATGGCGCATCCTCGATCGGCTGAAGGCCGATCTGTCGATGCGGCACATCCCAATCTGCATCGTCTCGACGGACGACTCGCGCGACCGGGCACTCTCGTCCGGAGCCATCGGCTTCATCACGAAACCCGTCGCATCGTCGGAAGTCATCGACCGGGCCATCGCTCAGCTTGCCGACTATGTCGCGCGGCCGCGCAAGCGGGTGTGCCTTGCGATGGCGCCCGGTGGCGACCTGGACGCCGTGCAAAGCCGGTTCGTGGAGGAGGCGATCGATGTCGTGGCGACGACCGACACGGCCGAGATTTGCGACCTGTTGCGCAACGATGCGATCGACTGTCTCGTCGTCGAGTCGGGTGCGTCGGATTTGCAGCCTGGGGATCTCATCGAGGTCGTCGAGCAACGCGTGCTGACGCGCCAGCTGCCGATCGTCGTCTACGGTTCCGGCGGCGGCGACGCGCTGTCGCGCTGGCGCCGCCGCGACGGCACGTTCGCGCTGCGCGAAGCGCGGTCGCTCGAGCGGCTCATGGACGCCGTCTACTTCGCGCTGCACCGCTCGATCGGCGAGCTATCGCAGAGCGAGCGGCAGGCAATCGAGGACCTGCACCGCGACAGCCGCGTGCTCGAAGGCAAGAAGGCGCTCATCGTCGACGACGACATGCGCAACATCTTCGCGCTTTCGACGGTGCTGCACGATCACGGCATGCAGATCATCTCGGCCAACAACGGCCGCGAGGCAATTCGACTCGTGCAGGAGGACCCGTCGATCGAGATCGTGCTGATGGACATCATGATGCCGGAGATGGACGGCATGACGACGATGCGCGAGATCCGTAAGCTCGAGCAGCGCAGAGACTTGCCGATCATTGCAGTGACCGCGAAGGCCATGAAGGGAGATCGCGAGAAATGCATCGAAGCAGGAGCGTGGGACTATCTCTCGAAGCCGGTGGACACCATCCACTTGCTCGGTGTGTTGAAGAGCTGGCTGCATCGCTAGAACGGGCACCATGCGACCGCTAACGCTGCCGATGGAAGAGAAGGTCAACATTCTCGTGGTCGACGACCTGGCCGATAAGCGGCTGGCATTCCGCGAGGTGCTCGAGGATCTCGACGAAAACCTCGTGCTCGTGAACTCCGGCGCCGAAGCGCTGCGCGAGCTGCTCGAGCGCGAGTTCGCCGTCATCGTGCTCGACGTCAACATGCCGGACATCGACGGAATCGAGACGGCGCAGCTGATCCGCAAGCACGGCCGCACGTCGCATACGCCGATCATCTTCGTCACGGCGTATGCGGACGAGATGCAGACTGAGCGCGGCTACGAGCTCGGCGCCGTCGACTACATCCTGACGCCCGTCGTGCCGGCGATCCTGCGTAGCAAGGTGCGGGTGTTCGTGGACCTCTATCGCGCTCAGCGGCGCGCCGCGAAAGTCGCGCGCGCCGAGGCGGCGCGGTCTGCCGCCGAGGCGGCGCAGCGCAGCTCCGATTTGATTGCGCTCGCAAGCCGGGAGCTCGCTGCGTCGCTCGAGCTTCACGCCAGCATGGAGCGGCTGCTCGAGGTGCTCGTGCCGAATGTCGGTGGCTGCGCCGTGCTGGCCGTCGACACGGAAGCGGGCCCGGTAGTCCTGTATCGCCACGATTTGGAGCCGTCGCGCCCACTCGACAACCTATTGCCGCTGCCGCCACCGGTCCGGCGCGCGATGAGCGAGGTTCAAGCCGGAGGCTACGCGCTCGAGATTCGCGTCGATGCGAACGGCCCCGGCCAGTGGCCCGCATGGCTGCGGGTCGCCCACGTCCTGCCGTTGCGCGTCGGCGAGCGCAACATCGGCTCGTTGGCGCTCGGGACGGTCGATCATGAGCCCGCGCTCATCGACAGCCGCGGATTGCTCGAGGTCGCCACGCGCGCCGCCATTGCGTTCGACAATGCGCAGCTGTACAGCAGCCTCAAGCACGAGATGTCCCGCGCTCAGTCGGCCGAGGAAAAGCTCCAGGAAGCAAACCGGCGCAAAGACGAGTTCCTCGCGATGCTCTCGCACGAGCTGCGCAACCCGCTCGCGCCGATCGTGACTGCCGCGCAGGTGCTCGACAAAGTAGCGCCCAACGACGCGCGCATCGGCTGGGTCCGCGAGGTCATCGAGCGGCAAGTCACGCACCTCGCCGGCCTCGTCGACGATTTGCTCGACGTCTCCCGCATCACGCAAGGCAAGATCACGCTGCACCGCGAAGCCGTCGAGCTCGGCAAGGTCATCGAGCACACGCTCGAGATCGTGCGGCCTCTGATCGACTCGAAGCGCCACGCGCTAGCGGTCCATGTGCCTGAGACGCCGGTCTGGATACACGGCGACTTCTCGCGCCTCAGCCAGATCTTCAGCAACGTGCTGCACAACGCCGCCAAGTACACGTCCGACGGCGGCAACATCGAGCTCCACGTCACCGTCGATCGCGGCAGCGTCAGCGTACGCGTGCGCGACAACGGAATAGGCATCGAGCCGCAATTCTTGCCTCAAGTCTTCGAGGTGTTCACTCAGGGCTATCGCGGGCTCGATCGAAGCCAGGGCGGGTTGGGCGTCGGTCTCGCCGTGGTCCGGCGCCTCGTCGAGTTACATCAGGGAGAAGTCAACGTGACAAGCGATGGACCCGGGCTCGGCACGGAGGTCAACGTCCAGCTGCCGTGCGTCAGCGAGGTCGTGCCGAGCTCGAGCGCACAGGCGCCGAGGCTGCCGCGGCAAGGCGGCAAGCGCATTCTCGTCGTCGATGACAACGCAGATGCCGCGGAGTCGATCGCCGTGCTGATGGGAATCGAAGGGCACGAGGTGAAAACCGTGACCGACGCCATGCAGGCGCTCACGTGTCTCGACGTCTTCGCGCCGCAAGTCGCAATCATCGATATCGGCTTGCCGGGGATGAACGGCTACGAGCTGGCGGCCGGCATCCGGGCCAATCGGAAGCTGCCGAAGCCGCTGCTGATCGCGCTGACGGGCTATGGTCAGGCCGAGGACTTCGATCGCTCTCGCGATGCAGGCTTCGATCATCACTTCGTGAAGCCCGCCAATCTCAAGGCGATCCAGGCTGTCATCGACAGCGACAGCGGCGTCGCCGACGGCGGCGCAGTCGACGAGCGTCGCACGCTCGTCTAGCGACAGCCGCGGTACCTTGGTGTCTCAAGTGCTCGCTTCCACCCTCGAGCCGGCCTTTGCCGGCGAAACGGAGATGGCGGCGCGAATGCGCGTGCACGACTGGGCGAGCACGCCGCTCGGGCCCGTGGAAACCTGGCCTCCGGCGCTGCTGACTTCGGTCAGTATCTGCCTCGACTGCGCGTTCGGGATCTTCGTCTGGTGGGGCCCGGAGCTGGTCATCCTTTACAACGACGAGTACATACCCGTGCTCGGTCCCGCCAAGCATCCGAACGCGCTGGGGCAACCGGCCGCGAAGGTTTGGGCCGAGATTTGGCCCGTCATCGGGCCGATGATCGCGCAGGTCATGGACCACGGGAAGGCGACGCGCTCGCGCGACCTCGAGCTGCATTTGAATCGCCAGGGTTATCTCGAAGAAGCCTACTTCTCGTTCTCGTATAGCCCGATCTACGACGAGCATGGGCGAGTCGGCGGCGTGTTCTGTCCGTGCATCGAGACGACGGAAAAGGTCATCGGCGAGCGGCGGCTCTCGACGCTGCGCGATCTCGCGGCGCAATGCAAAGGCTCGGCAAGCGAGAAGGCCGCTTACGAGGCTGCCGCGGACGCGCTTCGCGCGAATGGGCGCGATGTGCCGTTCGCGTTGATTTATCGCGTCGCCGACGATGGCTCCACGGCAGAGCTCGACGCGGCCGCAGGGATCGGCGCGGGCTCCTTGGCTGCGCCCGCCCGCGTCGCGCTCGGCGGCGCCGACGACCTTTGGGGGCTCGACGAGGTCGTACGCACGGCTCGGGCCGTCACGCGCGAGGATCTCGCGGCGCGGTTTGCCACGCTGCCGACAGGCCCCTGGGTCGCGGCTCCGCACACGGCGGTGGCGCTGCCCGTGCAGCTGCCCGGCCAGGACCGCCCGCGCGCAATTCTCGTCGCGGGCGTGAGCCCGATGCGCGCGCTCGACGATGCCTATCGCACTTTCTTCGGCCTCGTGGCGACGCAGATCGCTGCGGGGCTCGCCGATGCGCAGGCCTTGGAGGAGGAGCGCCGCCGCGCCGCGGCCCTCGCCGAGATCGATCGCGCCAAGACGGCGTTCTTCTCGAACGTCAGCCACGAGTTCCGAACGCCGCTGACCTTGATGCTCGGCCCGCTCGAGGACCTGCTCGCAAACGCGTATGGGCCGTTGCCGCCCGCCGTGGCGCGGGCGCTGACGCTCGCCCACGGCAACAGCTTGCGACTGCTCAAGCTCGTCAACTCGCTGCTCGACTTTGCGCGCATCGAGGCGGGGCGCGTCGAGGTCAGCTACGAGCCCGTGGACCTCGCCGCCGTGACCACGGAGCTCGCGAGCGTTTTCCGCTCGGCTGTCGAGCGCGCCGGTCTTACGCTCAGCGTCGATTGCGAGCCGCTCGTCGAGCCGGTCTACGTCGACCGCGACATGTGGGAGAAGATCGTGCTGAATCTTCTCTCGAACGCCCTCAAGTTCACGTTCGAGGGCAAGATCGAGGTGTCCCTCAAAGCGGGCGAGGACAGTGTCGAGCTCACCGTTCACGACACGGGAGTCGGCATTGCCGAGGCCGACGTGCCGAAGATGTTCCAACGCTTCCATCGCGTCCGTAACGCTCGCTCGCGGACGCATGAAGGCTCCGGCATCGGCCTAGCGCTCGTGCGCGAGCTCGTCAAGCTCCATGGCGGCGACATCGGCCTCGAAAGTCGCGAAGACGTCGGCACGACGTTCACGGTGCGTCTGCCCAAGGGTAAGGAGCACTTGCCGGCCGAGCGAATCGGCGCGGCTCGCGAGCTCGCGGCGACGCGGACCGGCGCGCAGGCATTCCTCGTAGAAGCGCTGCGCACGCTGCCGGATGACACGCGAGCCGCCGCGGAGCCTGCACCCGCGGCATCACCCGCACCGCGAGCGCGAGTCCTGCTCGCCGACGACAACGCAGACATGCGCGACTACGTTCGGCGCTTGCTCGAGCGCCATTACGACGTCGTCGCCGTAGACGACGGGCAGCAAGCGCTCGACTCGATCGGCGAGCGGTTACCGGACCTCGTGCTGACGGATGTCATGATGCCGCGGCTCGACGGTTTCGGCCTGCTTGCGACAATCCGCGCCGACGAGCGCACACGGTCCTTGCCCGTCGTCATGCTGTCGGCACGTGCCGGCGAAGAGGCGCGGATCGAGGGCATCGGCGCCGGGGCCGACGACTATCTCGTCAAGCCGTTCAGCGCGCGCGAGCTGCTCGCCCGCGTCGCGTCGCATCTCGCGCTTGCGAAGCAGCGCGGTGAGCTCGAGCGAGCGTTGCGCTACCGTGGCGAGCAGCTCGAGACGCTGTTCGAGGGCGCGCCGTTCGGTATCTACCTCGTCGACGCCGATTTCCGGATCCGCAACGTAAACCCGGTCGCGCGGCCGGGGTTCGGCGACATCCCCGGCGGGGTCGAAGGCCGCGACTTCGAGGAAGTCATGCACATGATCCGGGAGCGGCCGTACGCCGACGACATCGTGCGGATTTTCCGTCATACGTTGGCGACCGGTGAGCCGTACTCTACGCGCGAGCATGCCGTGATACGGCCCGGCGGCGCGCGCGAATACTACGAGTGGCGGCTCGAGCGCATCACGCTGCCGGACGGGGAGCGGGGGCTGGTCTGCTATTTCCGCGACATCTCGACGCACGTCGCGGCACGCACGGCAGTCGAGGAAAGCCGCGAGGCGCTGAAGGAAGCCGACCGGCGCAAGGACGAGTTCTTGGCGACGCTCGCACACGAGCTGCGTACTCCGCTCGCGCCGATTCACAACGCCCTGCAGATCCTGCGTCTTGCGGGCCGCGATGGTGTCGTCGCGCGCAGCGTGCACGACATGATGGACCGGCAGGTCAATCACATGGTCCGGCTCGTCGATGATCTCATGGAGGTGTCGCGCATCACGCGCGGCAAAATCGACCTGCGCACGCAGCACGTCGATCTCGCCGCCGTCATCGGCACCGCCGTCGAGACGACGAGGCCGCTCATCGATGCGGCGGGCCATCTGTTGACGGTCGACCTCGGCGACGAGCCGCTTGCGCTCGATGCCGACCCGATCCGCCTGGCGCAGGTATTCAGCAACCTGCTGAACAACGCCGCCAAGTACACCGCGAACGGCGGTCAGATCACGCTGCGCGCGCAGCGGCGCGGCGCCAACGTCGTCGTCTCGATCAGCGACAACGGCGCAGGCATCCGCGCCGAGGTGCTCCCGCACGTGTTCGACCCGTTCGTGCAGGGCGATCGAAGCTACAGCCGCTCGCAGGGCGGGTTGGGCATCGGTCTTACGCTCGCTCGCAGCATCGTCGTGCTGCACGACGGCAGCATCGAGGCGCGCAGCGGCGGCTTGGGACAAGGCAGCGAGTTCATCGTCCGGTTACCGTTGCGACCGCCCGAGGCCGAGCGACCGGCCATCGAGCCGATTCGTCCGCCGACGCGGATTGCCGGCCGGCGTATTCTCGTCGTCGACGACAATGTCGATGCCGCCGAGAGCTTGGGCGCGCTGCTGCGGTGCTTGGGCGCGGAAGTGACGACGGTGCACGACGGCGCCGCCGCGCTCGAGGCGCTGCGCACGCAAGAGCCGGCGTTCGCTCTTTTGGACATCGGCATGCCCGGCATGGACGGCTATGAGCTTGCGCGGCGCGTGCGCTCCGAACCGCACGGCGCCGAGCTCACACTGATCGCATTGACGGGCTGGGGTAACGACGAGGACCGTCGACGTTCGCGCGAGGCGGGCATCGATCATCACCTCGTGAAGCCCGTCGACCTGCACGTGCTCGAGGAGCTGCTCGCCCGCGAGCCGCCGCTGGCTGACACGCTCCACTGACCGCGTTCCGCGCTCGGCCGCGTCCACGCCGGGCCGCGCAAAACCGCCCCGATGAGTGGAGCTTCAGTGGTTTACGCGGCATCGAACTGCTCTTACCATCAGTCTCGTCGATCTGCCTCACGGGGTGGGAACAATGCGCAGGCCTCTACGCGTTCTGCTATCGACTTCGGCCGTCAGCGTGCCATACGCGGCTGTCGCGCAAGATCCGTCCGAGCCGTCTTCCGTGATCGAGGAAATCGTCGTCGTCGCGCAGAAGCGCGAGCAGCTGATCCAGGACGTCGGCATCGCCGTCACGGCTTTCTCGGGAAATAGTCTGCGCGAGCGCGAGATCGACCAGTCTGAAGACCTCTATCAGCTGATCCCGAACGTGAACTTGCAGAATACCGGCGGCGGCGGCGCGCCCGTCGTCATCGTCCGGGGCGTCGGCCTGCAAAGCTTCCGAATCAACGATTCACCGACGACGGCGTTTTACGTCGACGACGTCTACCAGCCGTCGGTCGCGTCGGCCGAGTGGACGATGTTCGATCTCGAGCGCGTCGAGGTGCTGAAAGGGCCGCAGGGCGGCCTGTACGGCCGTAACGCGCTCGGCGGCGCGATTCAGATCATCTCGCAGACGCCGAGCGTCGACGATGCCAACAATGGCTACGTCTCGCTCGGCTTCGAGGACTACTCTCGCGAGGAGCTCGAAGCGGCCGCGAGCTTTGTGATCGGCGACAAGCTCGCGATTCGCATCGCGGGGCGCGACGTCGGCGGCAGCGACGCGCCGTATCGCAGCGTCACGGGCGGCTACGACTACGGTGCCGAGGACCGCGACGCGGGCCGCGTCACGGTGCGTATCTCGCCGAGCGACACCTTCGACATCACGCTGCGCATGCAAGGCGGCAGCGACAACTCCGAGCTCGAGCCGCTTCGTCCCGTCGGCGTCTACGCGAACCTCGGCCCGTTTCCTACGAGGCCGACCGTTTCGCGCGCCCTCATTGCCGGCTTGGGCGGCGTAATCCCGAACCCGCTGTGCGCGTCGATCATGAGCGGAGCGGGCTCGAATCCTGCGACTTGCGCCACTGCGACGGGCGTGACGTCGGCAGCCTACGGCCTGACACCGGACGACGTCTACGGCTCGGCGAGCGCGTTCCGCGGCTTTCTCGACAGCGATTGGTCGGGCACGAGCTTCATGCTCGACCTCACGCTCGGCGACTATCGCCTGCAGACGATCACGGGCGGCGATTCGATCGACTACCGCCGCTACCAGGACTTCGAGGGCACGCCGCTCGAGCACTTGCACATCGACTACAACACCGAGATCGACGCCTGGTCGCAGGAGGTTCGGTTGTTCTACGAAGGCAGCGACACCTTGAGCTGGGTTGTCGGCGCAAGCTATGCCGAGGACGAGCTCCATGAGGACACGCTGCTATTTGGCACCCAAGGCGTGTTGCCCGTGATCTTCGGGGGCGCCGTGTTCAGCCCGCAGGTCTACGATCAGGACACCGAGGCGTTCGCGCTCTACGGGCACGCCGAGTGGCGCTTCGCCGACGCGTGGAACCTCGTCAGCGAGCTGCGTTACACGGACGAGGACAAGAGCTTCGTCGGCGGCGCGCGACTCGGTTTCGCGAATGGCGCGACGGTGCCGTTCGTGTCCACCGACGACTCGATCTCGTTCGACGCATGGTCGGGTAAGCTCGGTCTCGAATGGAGCCTGACGGACGACCTGCTGACGTACGCCACGATCTCGCGCGGCTTCAAGACGGGCGGCTTCTTCGGCGGCTTCCCGACCAATCCGGCGCAACTCGCGCCGTTCGATGCGGAGACGCTGTGGGGACTCGAGCTCGGCGTGAAGAGCGATTTAGCCGACGGCCGGGTGCGCCTCAACGCGAGCGTATTCTCCTACGATCGCGAGGACGTGCAGCAGAACGCCGGCGATCCCACGAGCCCCATCCAAATCAAGCGCATCACGAACATCGGCGACGTCGATACCGTCGGTGCCGAGGCCGAAGTGACTTGGCTCGCGACGGAGGGCTTGTCGCTGAACCTCGGCGTCGGCGCCACGGACGCGGAGGTCAGCGACAGCACCTTCATCCAAGCGGCCTCGCTGCCGTTCTTGCCCGATACAGCGATGGAAGGCAGCAATCTGCCGAACTATTCGGATCTCACCGCGAACTTCGTCGGCCGTTACGAGGGCTCGTTCGGCGGGAATCTCGGCTGGTTCGCGCAGCTCGAGGGCCGCTATCAGTCGGAGCAGGACCTCTCGATCATCACGAATCCCGTCGAGGTGCCGGTGTTCCGAGAGCCCGGCTACTCGCTATGGAACGTGCGTTTCGGCCTGAACGGCGACGCTTGGGCTGCGCAGCTATTCGTGAACAACGCGAGCGACGAGACCTACCGGATCCTCGCGCGCAACGACGGCGCCTTCGGCATTCACGAGCTATACGGCATGCCGCGCACGGCGGGCGTGAGCTTCCAGTATCAGTGGGAGTGACGGCCCGGCCCGGTAGACATGTCTAAGCCGCATAGGCGTAGATCGCCGCGATCACGCCGAGCACGGAAGCCAGGAAGATGCTGTGCTTGATCGTGAAGCGGAACAGCTTCGATTCCTCCGAGCGCGCCATGCCGGTGGCAGCGACGGCGACGGCGAGACTCTGCAGGCTGATCATCTTGCCCATGACGCCGCCGGAGGAGTTCGACGCCGCCATGATCGCGGGATCGACGCCGACTTGGTTCGCCGTGACGACCTGCAAGTTGCCGAACAGTGCGTTAGCGGACGTGTCGCTGCCGGTCAGGAACACGCCGAGCCAGCCGACCAATGCGCTGAAGAACGGGAACATGACGCCGGTCGCCGCGAACGCGAGGCCGAGCGTGACGACGGCGCCGCTGTAGTTCATGACGTACGCGAGGCCGAGCACGCAGGCGATCGTCAGCAGCGAGAACGCGAGCTGCTTCAGCACGCGCCCCAGGATGCCGACGTACATTCCCACCGACACGCGGAGTACCAGCGCCGCGGCGATCGTCGCCAGCGCGCAGGCCGTGCCGGCGGCCGCGAGCCAGTTGAACGTGTAGTTCGCCGCGTACGGCGCCGGCTGCGGGACCATGGGCGCCATGCGCGTGATCTCGTTGTGCAGCCCCGGCCACGCGAACACCATGTTCGTCGTCTCGAGTGCGCGCTTCGACGGGCCGTAGCCCCAGACGAGCACGAATGCGACGAGCAGCAGGTACGGCGACCAGGCGAGCAGCGTGCGGCCGAACCCATGCTTCTTCGGCTCGGCGACGGCGGCGTGCTCGCCGGCGAGCACGAAGTTGTCCTTGGGCTGCCAGACCTTGAGCAGAACGACGAGGCCGACGATGGCCGTCAGCGCAGCTAGGATGTCGACGAGCTGCGGGCCGATGAAGTTCGACACCAGAAACTGGACGCTCGCGAAGCAGACGCCGCAAACGATCGCGGCCGGCAGCACGCCCTTCAAACCGCGGAAGCCGCCCATGACCATGATCAGGTAGGCCGGGATGAACACCGACACCGGCGCGCAGATGCGGCCGACCCACTGCGACAGCGTGAGCTCGTCGATGCCCGTCGTTCCGGCCAGCGTGACAATGGGGATGCCGATCGAGCCGAATGCGACGGGCGCCGTGTTCGCGAGCAGGCAGATGCCGGCTGCGAAGAAAGGCGAGAAGCCGAGACCGGTCAGCATCGCGGCCGCGACGGCCACGGGCGTGCCGAAGCCCGCGGCGCCCTCGACGAACGCGCCGAACGCGAACGCGATCAGCATCGCTTGCAGCCGCCGGTCCTTCGTCAGGCCGCCGATCGAGTCCTTGATGATCTCGAAGTTGCCTGTCTCGAGCGTGATTCGGTACAGCACGACGGCCCAGTAGACGATCCAGCCGATCGGCAGCAGGCCGAATGCCGCGCCCATCAGCGCCGATCTCACGGCGAGATCGGCCGGCATGCTATACGCGACGGTCGCGATGACGAGCGCCGCGCCGAGGCCCGCGAGCGCGGACATCCACGCCGGCTTGCGGAGCACGCCGATCATGAGCAGCAGCACGGCGATTGGCACGGCGGCCACGAGCGTCGAGAGCACGGGGTTACCGAAGGGGTCGTAGTTGTGTTGCCACATGGCGCGTCGGTTCTCTTTTAGATGATTCCGTAGTCGACGATGTCGTCGAAGAAGCCGGTGACCGTCAGCGTGATCGTCACAGGGCCGTCGTGGAGGTTTAGCCAGTACCAGCCATGCTCACCGTCGAACGGTGCGACGAGCGAGCCCGTCGCTTCAGTCGCGCCTTCTTGGTCTTCGCGATAGCGGACGAAGAAATCCTGACCGGCTGCGGGATCGTGCCCGTGCATGTCGCAGTAGACGAGGCCGCCGTCCGTTTTCCACGTGTAGGCGATGACCTTGCTTGCGCGCAGCACCGTTTTGACTTCCGTCTGCTCGTCGCGCTCGAGCGTAATCGTCAGCGTCCGCGTCTGGATCGGCCGGTCGTCGGACTGGTGGACGGCCGGGTTCGGCAGCGGCACGGGCTCGTTGAATGCGGGGATCTCGACCTCGCGGACCGTCTCGTTGCCGCCAAGCACGTCCTTGATCTCGAGTGTGCGTGTCGGCGCCGCATTGAGATCCGTGAGTCCAAGCGCTCGGCCCACGCCCGTCGGATCGATTCCGTACTCGGCCGGCAGCACGGCGACGACCAGCACGATCGCGGCGACGACGAGCGCCACGACGACGCTCAAGCCGATGCGCTGGCCGGACGGCGGTTGCCAGCCCGGTGATGGCTCAGATGACAAAGGTGATCCCCCCCAACTGCGTTCTTTCGAAAGTCTACACCGCGCCAGGCTCCGCCCACTTCACTGCCCAAGCAATGCCTACTGCGCAGCCGTCGCTTGCGCATCTTGCCACGTCGGGTCCTCGTAGTGGTCGGCTCGGCCGGATACCGGATTGCGATAGTGGAATGGCGGCACGTATGCGGCCGGGTAGGGCGCATAGGGCACGGACTGCGGCCGGTCCGGCGGCAACCGCTCGTAGGGCGCGAAGATCGCGGACGCGCGCTTGGCCCAGCCGTCCTCGTAGTTCGTATAAAACGTTTGGTAGCCGTGCAGATAGTCGAGCTTCCAGACGCCGTCCTGCTTGACGAAGACGTTCTCGTAGATGCCGTCCCCCCATTGAGCGTTGCTGTTCATGATCCCGAACATCACGAACAGTCGTGAGCGCACGTGCGCCGTCTCGCCGTCGGGCGATACGTGGACGACGGGCTGCAAGTGCATGTGATTGAACAGCGAGCCTTCGCGCGGGCCCATGTTGCCGGGCGTGAGGTTGCGCATGTACTCGCGGACGCGGTCCTGGCCGATGAAAACTCCGCGGCCCAAGATCTCGACGACACCCTCCGGCGCGAACAGATCGGCAACGTCGTCGTGGCGCGATTTGTCGACGTAGTGGCCGTAGATGCTCGCGAGGTTCTCGAGCTCGTCGACGTCCTGCAAGCGCTGCACCTCGAGCTTGGCGTCGGCGACCGCGTTCTCGATCTCGGCGATCGACGCCAGCACTTCCGGCCCAGGGCCCGAGCCGCAGCCCGCGGCGCCGCCCGCGAGCAGCACAACCAGTGCAACCGCTCGCGCGCTCATCGGCGTGCTCCCGTCTGACCGCTGACGGGGTTCGAATAGTGGAACGGCGGAACGAAGGCGCCGGGATACGGCTCGTAGACCACGCTCGACGGACGGTCCGGCGTCACACCGCGGCCCATCGCGTAGGCGTCGATGGCTTTCGGGTCGGCATTCAGCCAACCGCTCTCGTAGGGCGCGACGAAATTCGCGAACCAGTGCAGCTTGCGGAGCTTCCAGACGCCGTTCTCTTTGACGTACTCGTTCTCGTAGACGCCTTCACCCCAGTGGCCGCCCGAGTCAGCGCCCGAGATGCCCCTCATCATGAGCAGCCGCCAGCGGCCGTTCGCCGTCATGCCGTCGTCAGCCACGGTGACGATCGGCTGCAGCTGGAAGTGCTCGTTGAGCACACCCTCGATCGGTCCCTGCATCCCGCCGCTTAAGCTCATCAAATAGCGGCGAATGCTGTCCTTGCCGACATAGACGCCGCTCGGGCCGATCTCGATCGTGCCGTCGTCGGCGAAGAGATCGACGACCTCGTCCCAGAGCATCTTGTCGGTGTAGTAGCCGTAGCTGCCTTGCAGGTTCTGGATCGCATTGACGTCCGCGACGTGCGTCGCGCGTGCTGCGACGGCCGCGAGGCGCGTGCGTGCCGCGGCAGCGCGTGCCGCGGGGTCCCCCTCGGGTGCGGAGACGGGCGCAGGCGCTGCAACGCCTACGGCCTCGGCCTCGACGCAAACGCGAGGCTCGCAACGCCCGGAGACGGGATTGCGGTAGTGATAAGGCGGCTGATAGACGGCCGGATAGGATTGATAGGCGACGCTCGGCGGCCGGTCCGGCGGATAATCCGCGAGCGGCGGATCCATCGGCTGCGGCGCTTTGTGCCACCCCGGTGAGTAGGGCGCCGCGAACGTCTGAAACCAATGCACCTTGCTGAGCTTCCAGACCCCGCCTTCCTTCACATACTCGTTCTCGTAGGGCCCTTCGGCCCAAACCGCGCTCTCGCCGTGCTGGCCGATCTGGATCAGCGCGCGCCATCGGCCGTTGGCCGTGAGCCCGTCGGGCGCGACGTGCACGACGCCCTGGAGAATCATGTGATTGAAGAGCTCGCCTCGCCCGAGACCTTCCCCGCCGATGATGCGGTCGTAGAACTCGGCGATGCGCGCCTTACCGACATAGACGCCCGAGCCGCCGAGCTCGGCCGTCGTGGCGGGGTCGTCGGCGAACAACGCGCCGATCTCGCGGCTCAGCTTCTTGTCGACGTAGTAGCCGTAGGCACGTTGCAGCCGTTTGATGGCCTTGGTGTCCTCGAGCAGGCCGATGTCTTGCTCTAACGTCGCGAGCTCGGCTTCGAGCGCGGTAAGGCGTGCGGTCGAGTCCTCGGCTTCCTGCGCACTGCCGCCGGCTGCAAGCAACAACGCACAGAGCGCCGTGACGCTCGAAGCGCCCAAGATCTCGGTCAGACGCATTTGCGTTCTTCCCCCGAGGGGTAAACCGGCCGCCGTGCCGCGTTTCGGCGCGCCTCGGCGCCGCCGCGGTCTTAGGCAGGCTGTGGCGTATAGGCCTGCAACTGTCTCGCGAAGTCGCCGAGCACTCGAATTCCGCTCGCTTCGGCTTCCGTGCACCACGCCTGCAAGCGCTTGAGATCGGACTCTGTCTTCCCCGTGGTCTGCGCGCACAGCGCTTTCAGCCGTTGCAGGAACGAGTAGACGGTGCGTACCGTGTGGTTGCCCTCGAGCGCATTCTCGAGCCACTGCCGAACGTTCGGATCCTCGCGCAACCCCGTGTTCTCGCGAATCATCAGCTTGCGCACGCGCGCGAGCTGGCGGCGCGGAAAGCTGGGCTCGCCGGCCGCGTGGCCGTGCAACACCGGCGCGATGACGCGGCGGCCGTAGAGCTTCACGACGTAGAAGCGGTTCGTGACGACGGCCCGCAAGGTATCGAGATCGATCGCCGCCTGCGCACGCGAGAACGCGGCGCGCGGCGCGACCTTCTTGACGCTCGCGAGCCCTAGCAGCTCGAGCGCGCGGATGTACAGCCAGCCGATGTCGAGCTCCCACCACTTGCTCGAGAACTTCGCCGACGAGCCGTACGCGTGATGGTTGTTGTGGAACTCTTCGCCGCCGATCAATACGCCGATGGGCCAGATGTTGCGCGATGTGTCCTGCGTCTCGAAGTTCCGGTAGCCCCAGTAGTGGCCTACGCCGTTGATGACGCCGGCGGCCCAGAACGGGATCCACACCATCTGCACGGCGTAGATCGCGATTCCCGGCAAGCCGAACAGCACGAGATCGATGGCGAGGGTGAGGAACAGACCGGCAAAACGGTGCCGGGCGTACACGTTTCGCTCGAGCCAGTCATTGGGCGCGCCACGGCCGTAGACTTCGAGCGTCTCTTGATTGGCGGACTCGGTACGATAAAGGCCGACGCCGCCGAACAGCACGCGCCAGATGCCGTAGAACTGCGGGCTGTGCGGATCCTCTTCGGTTTCGCAGCGCGCGTGGTGCTTACGGTGAATCGCGACCCACTCGCGCGTCACCATTCCGGTCGTGAGCCAGAGCCAGAAACGAAAGAAGTGGCTGACGACGGGATGTAGCGTCAGCCCGCGGTGCGCCTGGTGCCGGTGCAAGAAGATCGTGACGCTCGCAATCGTCACGTGCGTCAGCGCGAGCGCCGCGGCGACGTAGCCCCAGAACGAGAGATTCAACCAACCGTCGACCGTCATGAAAATCCCTCTTGGTTCAGGCGACCCGCGTTCAGCGAGCCGCAGCCGTCGCGCTTTCCGCGCCCGCCGCCATGAGCTCGCGCAGCACGGCCGCCGTGTCTTCGCGAACCACGCCCTCGTTGCCCGAGAAGCCAAAGCCGCCGGCCTTGCCGAGCGCCACGTCGAGCGGCGTGAAGCCGTCCTTGTCCGGCGTGTCGAGCTTAGCACCCTGGGCCGCCAGAAATCTGATGATGTCGTCATAGCCTTGCATGGCGGCGCCGTGCATGGCCGTTTGGCCGTCGCTGGCTTGGGCGTTCACGTCGAGCCCGCGGTCGAGCAGGAGCTGGATGGCCTCGATGGCCTGCTCTTGCGTCTTCTGCCGCCCGGTCGTGTCCGCCTCGGACGTGCCGAGCCCCGCGGCCGCCATCAGCGGCGTGATGCCGCTGCGCGTGGGCGCGAGCGTCGGATCGGCGCCGTGCTCGAGCAAGAGCTTCATCGCCGGCACGTCGCCGGCCTTGGCAGCACGCAAAAAAGCCGTCGTGCCGCCGCCGAGCATTCCGTCGTTGCCGCGATCGAGCTTCGCCCGATACGGAGCCAAGCGCTTCTGCCTCGCGTTGACATCGGCACCGTGCTCGAGCGCGAGGCGCGCCACGTCGAGGCCTGTCAAACGGTTCTCGATGACTTTCGGCGCCGGGCGGTTCGACTTCACCATCGTGTTGAAGTCGATGGCCGCGTACAGCGCCGTGCGGCCGGTGTAGTCGGCGAGATTCGGATCGGTGCCCGCTTCGAGCAGAGCGCCGGCAACGTCGAAGTGGCCGTTGATCAGCGCGATGACGGCGGCGCTGATGCCATCGGGTGTCGTCGCATTGACGTCGGCGCCGGCCTCGATGAGCACCGGCAGGCAGGCGAGACAGTTCTCGCGCGCCGCGAACAGGAGCGGCGTCAGGCCGCCGGGCGGCAACCATTTGTCGCGCGGCTCCGACGTGACCTGGCGCTCCCACTCCTCGTGATTCGAGCGCGCGTTGACGTCGGCGCCATGAGCGAGCAGCTCACGCAGCATTGCGGGATGGCCCTGTGCAGCGGCCCACATCAGCGCCGTCTGGCCGTGCCAGCTCTCGCGCGCGTCGACCTCGGCGCCGCGCTCGATCAGCAGACGCGCCGCGTCGACATGGCCGCCGCGCGCCGCCGTCATCAGCAGCGTCTCGCCGTCCGTGCCGGCCGTGTTCGCGTCGCCGCCTGCGTCGAGCAGCCGTTTCAAGAGCTTCGCGTCGCCGCCGACAGCTGCGAGCTTCAGCGGCGTCACGCCGTAACGATTAGCGGCATCGACGTCGGCGCCCGCGCGCAGCATGCGGTCGACGAGCTCGAAGTCGTTCTGCCGCACCGCCCAATGCAGCGCAGTCGTGCCGTCGGCCTCGATCGCGGCGACCTCGGCCGCGTCGCGTGCCAGCGTCATGGCCGAGTCGCGGTCGCCGCTCTTGATCGCCTGCACGAGGCGCGGCGTGGCCGCGCCGGCGGCGCCGGCGGCGAGTAGCGCGAGCAGCGCCGCGGTGGTGACAGAGCGGATCATTGCGGACGCCGTCACGCGTCGAGCTCGCCGATCGTCCCGGTGCTATCGCCGAGGGACTCGACGCCGGCGTCGACCTTGTCGAGCATCGTCAGAAGCAGATTCGTCATCGGGGCATGGTCCTCGGCGACGATGTGCTGGCCGCCCTTGAGCCGGCCGCGGCCGCCGCCGACGAGGACGTTCGGCAGCGGATAGTGATCGTGGGCGTTGCTGTTGCTCATGTTGCTGCCGTACAGCAGCATCGAGTTGTCGAGCAACGAACCGTCGCCGTCGGGCGTGGCGTCGAGCTTCGCGAGGAACTCGCCGAACAAGCCAATGTGGAACGCCTGAATGCGCGACAGCATCTCGAGCTTCTCGGCTTTGTTCTGGTGGTGCGAGACAGCATGGTGGCCTTCGGTGACGCCGACCTGCGTGTACGTTCTATTGCTGACCTCGCGGCCCATCATGAACGTGAACACGCGCGTGATGTCGGCGCGGTACGCGAGCGCGAGCAAGTCGTACATCAAGCGCACGTGGTCCGTGTATTCGAACGGCACTCCCGACGGCGCCTCGGGAATCACGATGTCGGCGTTGGCCGCGACTTGCGATTCGGCGCGGGTGAGACGGCGCTCGATCTCGCGGACACCCTCGAGATAGTCGTCGAGCGTCTGACGGTCGTGCGAGCCGAGCTTGGCCTGCAGCCCCGTCGCTTGCATGGTCACGGCATCGAGAATGCTGCGGTCCTCCTGGCGGCGCGACGAGCCGCGCGGCTTCGCTGTCGCCCTGGCCGAACATCCGCTCGAAAACCTTGCGCGGATTGATCTCCATCGGCATCGGCGTCGTCGGCGTGCGCCACGACAGCGTGTTCATGTAGATACAGCCGTAGTCGCGATCGCAGGCGCCGATCAGCCCGGAGTGGTCTTCCGTGGCGAGCTCCATCGACGGCAGCAGCGTGTCCTGGCCGATGACGCTGGCTGCGATTTGATCGGCCGTGACACCGGCGTACGCATCGACGCCTTGCGTTGGCTTCGGCCGAACGCCCGAGAGCCACGTCGTGGGGGAAAGCGAGTGCACCGCAGTCGAATCGGCGGCGCGGTGGTGCAGGCGGCTCACGATGCTCAGCCGGTCGCGGTACGGCTCGAGCGAGCGATTGATGTCCTTGAACGCGAAGCCCTTCCCGGCCGTGTCCGGGGTGAAGCGGCTCATGACCATGCCGTGCGGCACGTAGATGAAACCGAGACGCGGGGGCTTGGCCGGAGTCGCGGCGAACGCCGGCGACATCGCGTCGAGCAACGGCAACGCCACGGTCGCACCCAAACCCTTCAGGAAGGTGCGGCGCGGAAGCTGTTTCTTGCTGATGAACATGCCGGCTTTCTCTGCCCCCGGATAAGTCATTTAAGCACTTGAAAAGTGTAGCGAATACTGGACCAGAACCCAATTACGCCCGGCGCTGCGCTGCCGCACGATTCTCACGGCGAAAGTTTAACGTAAGCACCGCGCTCCAGTGGCGCGCGAATTTCCGTAACTCGTTGTTTCGACAGCGCGACGCGCTAATTGGACACTCGATTTTTCTCAAGCTGTTCCAGCCAGTGCTCGGCCGAGCAGGCGTATTCCAGCGTGGCGGTATCGGCCATACGCTGAAAGTACACCGTGCGTCGCTGCGGGCCCGCGTAAAGCGCCGGATCCGTCAGCGTGATCTCGTCGACGAGCACGTCGTCATTGATCGGCTTCTCGACGCTCGCGACGAAGCCTGTCGCGCGGGCCGCGATGTCGCCGAGCTTGGTCAGACGGACGCGTTCGACGATGTGCGTTGCTCAGTACGCGGCCACGGCCGCACCTGCCACTCGGACAGCAGTGTCGTATCGATGACGAGCGTGTCGCCGTCCCAGGTGCCGACCGAATGGCCGACGCCCGTCGGCAGGAAATCCTCGGGGTGCGGGCGGCCGTCGAGATAGACGCGGCGCACTTGCATCTCGAGCTCGGCCAGCATCACGAGCCGCGACGCGTGCTGCACGATCTCGATCGGATACGACACCGTCGACAGCATCACGCTCGGCATGCCCGTCCCGTAGCACCATGCTCCCGTCTCGGGAATCGAGCTGAACTGCGCCGCGAACGCGTCGAGCGCGGCTTGCCCTTCCGGCGAATAGCGCGGCGGTGCCGCCATCGGGGTTCTCGACCGCGAACGCCATCCAGACGCCCGACAGGTCCGGGTGCTCGGTTACCGCGGGCTCGAGCTCGACGTCGGACGCCGGCGGCGGCGTGCAAGCGGTGCAGAGCGCGAGCGTTGCGGCAAGAGTCACGGACGAGCGCAACAAGACTCCGGTGCTTCGCATTTCGGTGTGCTCTCTCGCGGCTCTCGGGCGGAAGGCGGCCAGTATAGTGCCCACCCGCGTTGCCGGCGTCGGCGCACTCGACCTGAAGATTCTTAGGGCGTCTTTCGTTCGGTTGGGTGTTCCAAGGTTCCCAGGGCCGTGCTTGAATACCATGTCGCGAGAATTGCGCCGCAGAGCGCCAGCCAGGGGAGCACCACATGATGCTGAAGAATCGCTTGTCGGCCACGATCGCGACGCTGCTCGTCGCCTCTCTAACCGCGACGGTGCTCGCGCAAGACGGAGAGGGAGAGGGGCCGCCCAGGGCGAATGCGCAGCGAGGGCAAGGAGGCGGCGGAGGCGGCTGGCGGACCCGGTGGGCAGCAGGCCCGACCGCCAACGGCCGAGGAAATCGCGCAGTTGCCGGAGGCGCGCCGCACGCCGGCCGAGCAGCAAACGGCGTTGTACAAGAATCCGAACTGGAAGGCCCCGCGCACATCGTGGGGCGATCCGGCCATTGCAGGGACGTACAGCACGGACGACATGCGCGGCATTCCGCGCGATCGGCCACAGGCGCTCGCGCACCCAAGAGTCGCTGCCGCAAGAACAGTTCCTCGCACGCGCCGTCCAACAGTACACGGGCGCAACGCGCGCGGCGACGACCGAGACGTTTCTTGCGTAACGAATGGGGCACGCGCACGTTCGGCTTCACCTCGCTGATCGTCGATCCGCCGGATGGCCGCCAACCGCCGATCACCGATGCGGCTCGCGCGCGCCAGCAGGCCGGAAACAGCTCGTTCAGCAACGACCGATTCGATTCGTTCGACGATTTCTCGCTCTACGACCGCTGTATCGGCCGCGGCATCAGCAACGGCATGAACGCCGCGATCTACGGCAACGGCGTCCAGGTCTTCCAGAGCCCTGGGGTCGTGACGATCACGTACGAGATGATCCACGAGACGCGCGTCATTCGCCTCGACAACTCACCGTATCCCGAGATCACGCAGTTCACGGGCAACGCGCGCGGCCACTGGGAGGGCGACACGCTCGTCATCGAGAGCCGCGGCTTCCAGGATCGCACGAGCGTCGGCGGCGCCCCGAACAGCGCGAACATGCGCACGACCGAGCGCATTCGCCGCGTCGATCCCGAAATGCTCGAGTACCGCATCACGATCAACGACCCGGAAACGTACACGGCGCCGTTCACGGTGCGCACGATGTGGACGACGCAGCCGAACTACTACGCTTACGAGTACTCGTGCCACGAAGGCAACTTCGCCATTGGCGGCGGCTTGGCCGGCGAGCGTGCTCTCGACCGCGACAAGGAAGCGGCGATCGCGGCGGGTAAACCGCTACCCGAGCGGCCGCGCGCGAACATCTACGGCAACCCCGTGGAAGGCGCGCAGATCTTCGACATCAACGCCGGAGAGTAGGGCGCGAATCGGCGCTAGCGATGACCGGCATCGCAGGCGGCGCGGCTCTCGAACGACGCTTTCGGGACCGCCGTGAATACGTCCCTGTAGGCTGCGTAGGCGACGTCCTGTCGCTTACGCTCCCGAAAGCATCGTTCGAGATCCACGCCGCTGACGCGTGCGGCACGCGCTGATCGCCTATCGCTGAGTTTGGTTAGGACTGCATTCCCCAGCGGCGGACGGTGCGCTGCTCGATCGTGCGGAAGACGACGTTCTCGACGAACAGGCCGAAGATGATGACGGTCAGGAGGCCGGCGAACACTTCGGGGATTCTGAGCTGATTCTTGTTCTCGAAGATGTACCAGCCGAGACCGCCCGAGCCCGAGCTCACGCCGAACACGAGCTCGGCGGCGATCAGCGTTCGCCATGCGAATGCCCAGCCGACTTTGAGCCCCGTGAGGATGCTCGGGAAGGCGCCAGGGATCAGAATCCGCAGAATGTAGCCGACGCTCGAGAGGCCGTAGTTCTGGCCCACCATGCGCAGCGTCGGCGATAGAGCGACGGAAGCCCGCGAACGTGTTCAGCGCAACGGCCCACAGCACGGCGTGCACGAGCACGAAGATGACGCTGTTATCGCCGAGGCCGAACCAGATCAGCGCGAGCGGCAGCAGCGCGATCGACGGCAGCGGGTTGAACATCGCCGTCAACGTCTCGAGCAAGTCGGCGCCGATGCGCGAGACGCTCGCGAAAGCCGTCAGCAACGCTGCGAAGACGAGCCCAGCGACATAGCCCTTCAACAACAACGACAACGTGTAGAGGCCCGCCGCCGGAATTTCGCCGTCGGCTAATCCTGCGAGCAATGCCGCGACGGTCGCGGTGAACGTCGGGAAGAGCAGGGGGTTGCCGAGAACGCGCGCGTAGATCTCCCACGCCGCCGCGAGCAGGACGAGCAGCACGGACTTGCGTACGGCTGCCGTTGCCGTAGAGACGCGTCCAGAAACCGAGCGGCTGGGAAGCGACGGCGAAACCGCTCGTGTCGGCCATTGGCGTATGCAGGATCTCGGCTCGGACCGTGGGTTCTTCAGACATCGGCGATGGCTCCCGTGCGATCGAACAACAAGCGCTGAATTCGCGCCGACAACCGCTCGCCGCCGGCGCCCGCGACGTCCGCACCGTCGCAGTTGAGCTCGGCCTTCGTGCGCCCTGGGTGCGGCGTCAAGAGCAAGATCCGATTGCCGATGCGAATCGCCTCCGGGATGGAGTGAGTGACGAACAGCACCGTGAATCGCGTGTCGTTCCAGAGCTCGAGCAGGTCTTCCTGCATCTTGCCGCGCGTCAGGGCGTCCAAGGCCGCGAACGGCTCGTCCATGAGCAAAATCTGCGGCTCCATCGCCATCGCGCGCGCGATCGCGACGCGCTGCTTCATGCCTCCCGAAAGCGTGTGCGGGAAATTGTCGGCGAATTTCGTCAGGCCCACTTTGGCGATGAAGTGCAGCGCGCGCTCGGTGGCCGGTTTCCTCGCGAGCTGGCCGCTCGCAGTCAGCGCGAACACGACATTGTCGCGCACGGACTTCCACGGCAGGAGCTGATCGAATTCCTGAAATACGAACGCGCGATCGGGGCCCGGCTTGCCGATGCGCGCGCCGTTCAACAGCATTTCGCCCTCGACGGGCTGCAAGTACCCGCCGATCGCTTTGAGCAGCGTCGACTTGCCGCAGCCCGACGGGCCGAGCACGACGAAGCGGTCGCCTTTCAGCACTTCGAAGCTGACGCGATAGGTCGCCGTCACGAGCTGCTGGCCCGTGCGGTATTGCAGCGTCACGCCGTTGACGGATAGAAGCGCGGGTTCTCGCATGGCGGCCGGAGTATACCTGGCCGCAAATTGCTCCTGCATTTGCGGCACTCCCGCCATCCATGGCGGTCGGCCGCAGAGTTGCTCCTGCATTTGCGGCACTCCCGCCATCCATGGCGGTCGGCCGCAGAGTTGCTCCTGCATTTGCGGCACTCCCGCCATCCATGGCGGTCGGCCGCAGAGTTGCTCCTGCATTTGCGGCACTCGCGCCATCCATGGCGGTCGCGCTGGCTCCGACGCCGCGAGTCGTGGCAGAGTCGCGAAAGCTTCACGATAACTAGAAGAGAGCCGACTTGAGCGCAGGCCCGCACGAAAAGCCGCCGCACGCGATGTTGTTCGAGATGCTGTTCGGCGCGTGGACGGCGAAGATTCTCGCCGAGGTCGTGCGGCTCGACGTTCCCGATGCGCTCGCATCGGGGCCCATGACGGCCGACGAGCTCGTGAGCAACGCGGGTGTTCGCGCCCATCCCGTCGCCTTGCACCGCGCGTTGCGCGCGTGCGCGGCGCTCGGCGTCGTGACCGAAGACTCCGTCGGGCGCTTCGGGCCGACGCGACTGTCGGTGCTGCTCACGAAGGATGCTCCGGGCACGCTGAAACGCTTCGTCGAGTACTCGGGCGGAACGCTCTGGAAGGTTTGGACGGGCCTGCCCGAGGCGCTCGCCACAGGCGCCTCGCAAGCCCGGGCGCAACTCGGCCTGGACTTCTTCGACCATCTGGCCGCGCACCCAAAAGCGCTCGAGGAATTCGGCGAGACGCTCAAGGCACACAGCGTCGTCGCGAACATCGGTGTCATGGAGCGCTATGACTTCTCGGGTGTTCGCAGGCTCGTCGATGTCGGTGCGGGCTATGGGGCGCTGACGATCGCGGTGCTCGAGAAGTACCCCGGGATCAGCGGTGTGGTGTTCGACCTGCCCGAGGTCATCGAGGCGGCACCGACACGCTTGACTGTCGAGAGCGACTCCGTCGCGCGGCGTCTTGCTTACGTCGCTGGCGACATGTTCAAAGAAGTGCCGTCGGCCGACGCATACGTGCTCAAGTTGATTCTGCACGATTGGGACGATGCATCGTGTGCCACGATTCTCGCGAACGTGTGCGCGCGCTTGGAACGCGGCGGCCGCGTCATCTGCATCGACAACGTGATGCCGCCGCTCGGCGACGTCTCGGACGTGCCGAGCAAGCTGCTCGACGTCAACATGATGCTGCTCTTGCCGGGCAAGGAGCGGACCCGAGTCGAGTGGGAAGCGCTCTATCGCGACGCCGGGCTGGCGATCACCGCGATGATCCCAGTCCCCGACGCTTTCAACATGTTCATCATCGAAGGGCGCCGCGCCGCGGAATATTGAGCGCGGGATGCGGCGCTACGGCGTGTCCGGCAATTGCTTCAGAAGCCGACCTTTCGCGCTGTCGGCAGGCACGAAGCGCTGCACGCGCTCGCCCTGGAACACTTCGCCCGTGTAGACGTTGCCCTGCGAGTCGACGGCGATCATGTGCAGGCCGAAGAATTGCCCGCCGTTCTCGCCCATGCGGCCCATCTCGCCGACGAGGCGGCCGTCGGCGCGATTCAGGAACCAGATGCGGTTGTTCGTGAGATCGGAGATATAGAGGAGCCGCTGCTCCTCGTCCGGCGAGAAGGCAATGCCGCCTGTCGAGCCGCCGACGCCGGTGCCCGGCGCGAGCGCCCACTCGGCGACGAACTCGCCGTTCTTGCGCGTGACGTGAATGCGGTTCGCGTTGCGGTCGGCCGCGTAGACGAAGCCGTCGCGCGAGACGTTGATCGTGAGATGGCCGACGAAGTCGCGCGGCATCGCGGCCGTTCGGCGTGTAGCGGTGGTCGGCGTCGTCGATGCTGATCTCATCGAGCGGCTTGCCGTAGGCGCCCCAGCCGCGCTTGAACGCGAGCGTGTCGAGCGCGAACACGAGCACGCGGCCGCCGAGATAGCTGTCGGCGACGTAGACCTCGTTGTCGGCCTCGACGATGCGGATCTCCTCGATCTGCCCGACGACCATCGGGCGTGGCGGCCGGATATTTCGCGCGGAACGCGGCGCGGCGCTGCTTCCTGCGCCGCAACGGCCGCGGGATCCGGCCGGCGGTTGCGGCAGGAACGCGGCGACGGGCCCGCGGCCGCCTTGTCCGGGTCGGCGGTTGGCGGGCTGCAGCCCGACAGGACCGCCGTCCTCGCGCTCCGGCGCGCGCGCGATCTCGGCAACCACCATGCCGGATCGCGGGTCGTACTTGCGCACCGTGTCTTGCCCCAGATAGACGAAGCCGTCGCTGTCGACGTCCATGCCGTGACCCTGCGGCGCGTCGAACGAGCCGATGACGCGGCCCGCGCGGTCGAGATGGATCATCGACGGCGCGCGCACGCAGCAGAGCGGCGAGCGGCGGGTCGAGCTCGGCGTGCAGCTCGATGTTCGTGAGGTCGTTCGGGCGGTTGTAGAGCCAGACGTTCTCGTCGCGGTCGAGCGCGAGCCCCGTGATGCCGCCGAGCTTCCAGTTATCCGGCAGGTCCTTCGGCCAGGTCGGATCGAACACCAGCTCGGGCGCGCGCTGTGCGTGCGCGCCGAGCGCGACGGCCACGAGCGCGGCCGCCGCCAAAAGCCACCGAACGATCGGCCGCCGAGGTGTCATCGCCACCCCATCCTAACCCAACCGCGCGCCTGCAGACCTCGCCGCCACGCGTTGCCGCGCGCCGAGCGCTTCCTCCTCACTCATTCCAAGCGCGTGATCACGTCGTTACCGTCCAGGTTACCGGTAGTCGACAGAAGGTACCGACGAAGGCATTGCCGTTTGCGCCCGGCCCGATGAACAGCGACGCGACTTGCGGCACAAAGTTGCCGAGCAGGTTGAGTGCGAACAGGTTGTCGGTCTCGAGGGACGCGATCGGACCGGGCGGCGAGGCTTCAGGCGTCACGCCGACGACGATCGCGTAGGTGCCGTTGCCCCTGATGCGGTTGCGATACACGAGGTTGCCGTCTGCGCTGCCGGGTGGGACGTTCGTCGGCCCCACCAAGATGAGCCCCGCCGTGCAGGGCGGCGGTAGGGCCGCGCCCGTGAGCGCCGGCACGAGTGTGATCGAGTTGTCGCGGACCGTGGCGTCGGTGACGCTTTGCAGGCTGATGCCGTTGGCCGCGCCGGTGCCGTTACCCGCGGTGCACCCGGGCGGGATCGTATTCGCGAACGCGCCGGGCTGAATCACGTTCCGTTCGATCGTGACGTCTTCGACACCGGCCACGAGAATGCCGCTGCCCGACCAGTTCACGATCCTGTTGTCGGAGATGCGCACGCGCGCCGTAAAAGGCCGGTTGGCTGGCACATTGTTCGGGAGCGCGCCCGTGAGCACGATGCCGCCGCTGACGCCTAGCGTCGTGTCATCCGCCGTATAGCTGCCGCCGTTGATGACGTTATTCGAGATCTCGATGTCGCCGCCGATCGGCGCGAGCGCCGTGCCCATGACGATGCCTTCGCGGAAGCGGTTGTTGAACGCCGCGAACAGGAAGGTGCGGACGCCGACGATGTTCACACCGGAAATCTTGATCGTGCTGGCCGCGCCCGAGCCGAGGATCGAAATCGCCGAGAACTCCGGTTGCTCGAACCGCAGGTTCTCGATGCTGAAGCCAGCGCGATTCGGCTCTGCCGCCTGCTTCGTGAAGGCCTGTCTACCATTGCGGATCGTGGCCTTCCTGCCGTTCTCGTCGTCCAAACCGACGATGTGAATACCGGCAGTGGACGGGCCCGCCACGATCGTGACCGAGTTGACCGATGGAGGCACCGGCGTGCCGAAGTCGAACGTACCCTGAAGGCACAGGGTGAAATCGCCGACAGGCCCGATAAGTGCGTTCTGCACGGCCGCCGCGTCGACGGCCGGATCGCTCTGACCCGTCAAGGTGACCGTGCAAACGACCTGCGCGCCGGCGTTCTGTGCGAACGCCGCTGCGAACACGGCGCTCATCGCGCCAACCCTCAGCCAATTGATGCCAGTCACGCGAGTCTCCTTTTGCGGGCACGCGAGCCCGCGCTGTCTTGTTGATCTTGTCGCCAGTTATCGGAACGAAAGGCCGCCGCGGTTCCCGCGCGCTGCGCATGAGCCGCGATCTATGAGCCCGGTGCGCCGTGAATCTCCGGGAAGAACAGGTCGCGCCACGAGCCGGGCCGGTTCTCGATCGAGCCGATCGACAGCATGAACTGCGCGTACTTCTCGGTATTCTCGGGCGTCGTCGTGAAGCGGATGTCGGGGTCGCGGAGGACCTCGACGAGCTCGTCGACGGAGAAGCCGGCCGCGGATTCCGCTGCAAACAGGATCTCGGCGGCGGCGCGCGGCTCGGTGCGGATGATTTCGTTGGCTTCCTCGAGCGCGGCAAGCACGGCCGCGTATGAGCCCGGGTTCGCGTCGCGGAACCGCGCCGTCGTCGACAGCATCGTGAACGTCGTCGCGCCACCCATGATGTCGTCGGTGGAGAGCAGCGTGCGCACGCGCGGATCCTCGATCTCGCGCTGATGGAACGGCGGCGACGTGAAGTGCGCGTTGATCTGGTTCCCGCCCGAGAGCAGCGCGATCACCGCGTCGGCGTGCGTCATCGTGACCGTGTAGCGATCGTAGCGGAACGCCTCGGCGGCGCCGTGGCGCTCCGCGGCGTACATCTGCATGTTGATCGACGGGATCGAGACCTTGACCGCCGTGACGGCGATCTTGTCGGTCTCCGTGAGATCGTCAAGCGATGTGAGCGCAGTGTTCGTGGTATTCAAATACATCGGCAGCGACGACATCGCGGCGACGCCGCGCACGTCGGCCGAGCCGCGCGTGCGGTCCCACAGCGTGATGAACGCCGGCGGGCCGGCCGCGATGAAGTCGACGGAGCCCGACAGCAGCGCATCGTTCATGACGGCCGGGCCGCCGAGATCGATCCAGCGTACGGTGAGATCCGCCAGGCCAGCCGCGCGCGCGTGCTTCTCGATCAGCGCGCGGTCGCGCATGACGAACAGCGGCAAAAAACCGACGCCGCCTGCGCCGAGCGGAATGCGAACCTCGGTCGCGCTCGACGACCGCCCGCCGCAGCTCGCGGCGAAGGCGAGGGCAGCCGCGATCAATGCGAGACCGGCGCTGCGGCGGGAAGCGCGCATGCTCAGTGCGTCGTGCGGCCCGAGCGCAGCGCGCCGGCCGCTCGCGGCACCGTGGCGCGCGCAAGGTCGCCGGCATCGGCGAGAGCGTCGACGCGCCAGCATTGCTCGACGACGGACTCTGCTTGGTTGCGCGGCAGCGCGAGCACGGCTTGGTCGACGAATTTCTCGGTGAGCTGCTCATTGCTGAGCGGCCGATGCACGTTGCCGAGCGATTGCTCGACGAACTTCGTCAACGTCTCGCCGTTGCGCAGCACGACTTCGATGTGCACCTGATCCTCCGTGATCGTGTCGTCGCCCACGGCCGTCGTCACGGCGCGCACGCGTTGCAAAGCCGGATCGGCGACGGCCTCGTCGGTGAACTCCTGGATGCCGCCTTTGCCGCGCACGAGCCCGATTGCTGCTGCGTGATAGATCGAGTACTTGCTCTCGAGCGCGCGCTTCAAGTTGCTCTTGTTGCAAAGATCGAGCACCAAAGGCGCCACGCGCAGACGCACGCCGGCGATCGCATCGGGCGACGGATGATGCTCGCGAAACAGCTGGCTGCAGCCATCGATCGTCGGGTGCACGACGAGGCCGCATGCGTATGGCTTGTACGCGTTGTCGCGCAGCTCGAAATCCTTGCCGAGACCCGCGGTGACCTTGTCGAGATCGTATTGCGCTGCCGTCACGGCCGCGAAACCTCGCGGCCCTTCGAGCGCGCGCTCGCCTGCCGTGAAATCCGCTCGGCCGAGCAGCGCCGCCGTATAGCCGTTCTGCGCCGCGCGCCCGGGCTGAAACGATTTCGCCATCGAGCCGAACATCTCGCGAATGCCCGCAGCTTGTGTCGCTGCAAGCCCGAACGCCCAGACCATCTGTTTCGTCGTGAGCCCGAGCAGCTTGCCGACGGCCGCCGCGGCGCCGAACACGCCCGTCGTCGACGTGATGTGCCAGCCGGCCGTGTAATGCGCGGGATAGACGGCGTTGCCGATTCGCGATTCGACCTCGAAGCCGAGGATGAACGCGTGCACGAAGTCGCGGCCCGAGATCGAATTTGCGCTCGCATACGCGAACAACGCCGAGGCGACGGGGACGCTCGGGTGAATATAGTTCTTCGGCAGCGTGTCGTCGTACTCGTGGACGTGCGAGCCGATGCCATTGAACAGAGCGGCGTGTAGCGCGTCGAAGCGCTCGGCGCGGCCGAGCACGCACGCCGTCGCGTTGCCCGAGAACGGCGCGAGCGTCTTGATCGCGACGTCGAGCGCCGGCTCGACGGCGCCGCCGAGCGCGCAGCCCAAGTAGTTGAAAATCGCGCGTTTCGCCTCGTCACGAACGTCGCGCGGAATCGCCTCGTAAGTGCTGTTCGTGACGTACTCGGCGAGCGCTTCGGTGACGGACATTCAAGGCTCCAGTTCTGCTGACGACACGCGTTCGGCTCGAGACTCTCTCGATTCGACGCTCGGCAACTGCTCCCTGCGTTGCTCTACCGCGGGCATCCCTGCCCGCGTCAATTCACGAAGCGGACGCAGTAGATCGGCGGCAAGTAATTGCTGACGTTCTGCCACCGATCTCCTTGGCTCTCGCTGACGAAGAGATTGCCGGTGGTGCTGCCGAACGCGAGTGTAGCGCCGTCGGCATCGATGTCGAGCCCGTGCCGATAGACGAGGTCGTAGGCGTGCTGTTGCGGCAAGCCTTCGCGCAGCACCTCGAAGCTCTCGCCGCCGTCGCGCGTCCGCGAGACAGCGAGCGCGCCATCGACGGGGAAGCGCCACTGATCCTTCTGGCCTGGCACGAACCACGCGGTTCGAGGCTCGTCGGGATGCACGGCGACGGGGAAGCCGAACACCGACGGTTGCGCGTTCGTGATCTCGGTGCACGTCAGCCCGCCGTCCGTGCTGCGGAAGATGCCGTTGTGGTGCTGAATCCAGAGGTGGTCCGGCGCCGCCCTGCATTGCACGACGCGATGCGCGTCCTGGCCGCGGCGCTCGTAAGCTTGGTCGGGCGGCGCGTAGTCCGCGCGCATGCCCTGGCCCTTGCAGTCCCACGACGTCCCGCCGTCCGTCGTCAACCAGAGCCCGCCGCACGAGACGCCGATGCGCACGACGTCGGGGCTGCGAGGGTCGACGAGGACCGAGTGGATGCCGGGATAGTCGGCGCCGCCGCCGACCCAGAACTTGCGATCCGGATGCTTCCAAAGCGTCTCGACGAGCGCCCAGCTGTCGCCGCCGTCGCGGGAATGGAACAGGCCGCCGGGAATCGTGCCGCACCAAAGCTCGCCGTCGCGCTGCGACCCCTCGAGCGACCAGACCTTCATGACGTTCCACGGAATCGGCGTGTTGCGCATCGGGTCGATGTCGACGACGTCGTCGGGCTTCGGCGGGTAGGCCGGGACCGGCCGCTCGTCCCAGGTGGCTCCTCCGTCGCGGGAGCGTTTCATCTTGACGCCGAAGTGGCCCATGTCCTGCCCGGCGTGCAGTGTGCCGTCGCGTTCGCCAAGCACCATCGTCACGGGATCGCCGAGCAGCTCGGCACGCTCGATGCGCCACTCGCCGCCGCGGCGGCCGAGGATGAACACTCCCTTTCTCGTCCCGACGAGCAGTCTACTAGCCATCGCTAGCCTCCAGAAAGTGCCTGAAAAACATAAACTTCGCTATCCTTGTTGAGACGATCTGTGAGTTTGCGGCGGTCTTTGACGTTGCGGCCGTCGACGAGCACTTTCACGTGGTGACGTACTTCGCCTTGGTCGTCGAGCACATAGCCGCGCACGCCAGGCCAGGTCTCGAAATACCGCTCGAGCAGCTCGGCGACGGTGTCGGCCGCCAGCGCGGCCGAGGGGCATTCGGTGTGCCTTGCGAGGTTCTGGGTGAAGTGCAGGTTCGCCACGGCGCTTCGGTCCTCACGCGGCGGAGCGTGCGAGCACCTGGTACGGCGACAGCTCGGGGATCCGACAGTTCGCGAGCGGGATCAGACCGGTCGTCACGAGCGCGTGCTGTCCCGTGAGCACCGAGTGGCTGATGCCGTCCGTGAACACCATCCAGGCCGACTTTGGCGGGAAATGGATCTCCTGATAGCCGTCAGGATTATCGCGGAAGCTCGGGTTTTCCTTCATGTAATTGTGGATGCGGCGCATCGAGCGATCGTAAGGGCTCGAGTCGATGACGCGCGCTAGCGGATAGAGCTTGCCGACGGCGCCGATGAGGCCGCTGTAAAGCTTGTCGAGTGGTCCCTTGTCTACGCCCACGCGCGGCTTCCCGGCTTTCGCCGCGTCCCAGAGCTCGGGATGCCGGCGCATGACGGCGCCGAAGCTGCCTTTCGTGCCCCAGACGCGGTCGCGCGTGGGATGGATATTGACGAAGAAACGGAAGATACGCGCGCCGTTCGTCGCACCGTAGGCGCCGGCGTCGATGTGGACGAGCTCGTTGCTCGAGCGCGGCGGAAGCTTGCGCCCTTGCTCCTCGATCGAGCGGAAGCTCGTCGTGCCGAGCGTCCAGCCGGGCACGAAATCGGGGCACGAGCGGCGCAAGAACGCTTCGACGCGCTTGCCGTGAGTGCGCAGGATCTGCTCCATGCTCCGCTTGATTTCGATACTCGCCTCGAAGCGAGGAATCGTATCGGATTCAGGGTGATAGCTGATGTTCTTCACTTGCAGCTCACGAGGAAGACCTTCGCGCATGAACTGCAAATCGTCCTCGGCAGGCAGCTCGACGGGACTGCGGTCGAAGAACACGACCTCGCCGCGCTCCATGGCGTCCTCGATTTCGCCGGGGCTGGCGCCAACAAAGCTCTTTAGCGGGTAGCGGTCCATGGGCTCATCTCCTGGTGGACATCAACGAACGGGCGCGATACCGCGCGCGGCAAACGCGGCATCTAGTTTAGCGACGACGTCGGCCACCGTAATCAGGCTCATCGCGGCCGGATCACGGACTCGCTGGCCCCAGCGCAGCGTCTCGATCGGCCGGCCGAACTCGCGAGCCACAGCCTCGGGATACTTGTCGACGACGAGGTGCTGGCTGAAATAGGGGCCCGTCCGGTGGCGGTTCGAGGTCGCGTAGAGGCCGACGACCGGGGTACCCACGGCCGTTGCCATGTGGGCCGGTCCGGAGTCGGGGCAGAGCACGACACTCGCGCGCGCGAGGATCGCGAGCAACTGCTTCAAGCTCGTCTTGCCGATCAGGTTCTGGGTCTGAAAGCGGGCGGTGGCCGCGATCTCGCGGCCATAGGTCTGCTCTACGGCCGAGCTCCCGCCCGTGACGAGCACGTGCGCGCCGTACCGCGTCGCCGCGTAGTCAGCGACCTCGGCATACCAGTCCGCGCGCCAGTTGCGGTAGTTGCGAAATCGTTGGCCCGTGCACGGGCTGATCACGAGTGTCCGATTGCCTTTCGCGAACAGCGGCGCGATCGCGGCGACATCGGCGGCGCCGACGGGGATGTCCCAGCGCGGCTTCGCCGGTCTCTGCACGCCAATGAGCTCCGCGAACTCGAACAGGCCGTCCATGACGTGGCGCTCGTGCCGCGCCGGCAACTTCGTGTTCGTGAACAGCCATTGCTGATCGCGGGCGCGCGCGCGGTCGAAACCAATGCGCAGAGGTGCGCGGACGAGCGTGCTCACGATGTTCGCGCGCGTCGACGCGTGCATGTGCAGCAGCGCGTCGAACTGCCTTCGCCCAAGCGCGCGGCGCACGGCAGCGTAGCCGCGAAGCCCTTGCGCCTTGTCGAGCACGACGAACTCGATGCCCTCGAGCCCCGCGAGCAGCGAATGTTCGGTCTTGCCGACGATCCACGTGAGCTGGGTGCTCGGCCAGGCGTCCTGGATCGCGCGCACGACGGGGACCGTGTGGCACGTGTCGCCGATCGCAGAGAGCCGGATGAGGCACAGCGACTCGGGCGGTTGAGCGAAAGGCAGAGGCATTCCGATAATGTGCCGATTCCAAGAGCGGGCCATCGTACATGATCGGGCGCACGCCGCCGTCGGCACTAGGGACCATGCGATCAGCGTCGATCCAGCGCTGACATCGCGCAGCGCGATTGCGCGCGGCGTGGTGTCCCGGTATCTATGGGGCACCTCTTTGGGCTGTGGCCTCATGACGAACGACTTTTCAGAGATTCGCGATGCCGTGGCGCGGCTCTGCGCCGACTTTCCGGGCCGTTACTGGCGCGACAAGGACCGCACCCGCGAGTACCCGACCGAATTCGTCGAGGCATTGTCGGCTTCGGGTTTCCTCGCCGTGCTGGTTCCCGAGCAATACGGCGGGTCGGGCCTCGGAGTCGGCGCCGCGAGCGCCGTGCTCGAGGAAATACACAAGAGCGGTTGCAACGGCGCCGCCTGCCACGCGCAGATGTACACCATGGGCACGTTGCTGAAGCATGGCAGCGAAGCGCAGAAGCGCGAGTACTTGCCGGGGATAGCGGCCGGGACGCTGCGGCTGCAAGCATTCGGAGTCACCGAGCCGACGAGCGGAACGGACACGACCCGAATCCGGACAATGGCCGTGCGCGACGGCGACTTCTATCGCATCAACGGCCAGAAGGTGTTCATCTCGCGCACGGAGCACTCGGACCTCATGCTGTTGCTCGCGCGCACGACGCCGCGCGAGCAGGTCGCGAGGCCGACCGACGGCATGTCTGTGTTCATCGTGAACCTGCGAGAAGCCGCCGGGGGCGGGCTCACGATCAAGCCGATCGTCACGATGATGAACCACGCGACCACGGAGCTCTTCTTCGACAATCTCGCCGTGCCGGCCGACAATCTCGTCGGCGTGGAGGGCAAGGGATTCGGCTATATCCTCGACAGCATGAACGCCGAACGGATCTTGATCGCGTCGGAGTGTATCGGCGATGCGCGCTGGTTCATTGCGAAGGCTGCGGCCTACGCCAAGGAGCGGCAGGTCTTCGGCCGGCCGATCGGCGAGAACCAGGGCGTCCAGTTCCCGATCGCCCGCTGCCACGTGCAGACCGAAGCCGCCGCCCTGATGGTCGCGAAGGCCGCGGCTTTTTTCGACGCCGGCGAGAAGTGCGGCGCCGAGGCCAACATGGCCAAAATGCTCGCGGCCGACGCCTCGAAGGAGGCGGCCGACGTCTGCATCCAGACGCACGGCGGCTACGGCTTCGCCGAGGAGTACGACATCGAGCGCAAGTTCCGCGAGACGCGGCTCTATCAGGTCGCGCCCGTGTCGACGAACCTGATCTTGTCTTACGTCGGCACGCACGTCCTCGGTATGCCGAAGTCGTTCTGATCCCGCGAGCGCCGATCGCGCGAGACGGCGCGAAGCGGCGCTGCCTGTCTTTACGGCGCTGCAATCGACTCGCCGAGGGATGCCATCACCTCGCCGGCACCTCGACCCGGTGCTCGAGCGCTACGTGCTCGATTTCCGCCCAGGCCTCTTCGATGTCGCGAAGCCGATCCTCCCGCGTTGCGACGAGGCCGCTGCGCATTGCGGCGCGCTCGAGCCAGCTCGGCGCGTCGTCGGGCCTCGCGTCGAGCTCGTCCAGCTTGCTCCAGGCCGCCACGTAGTCTTCTAGCGCGGTCGCAAACGGGTCCGGGCAACTTTCCGTCTGGATCGATCGCAGCGCGCCGACATACTCCGTCTGCGTGCGCCTCGTTCGACCATAGAATCGATCGAGCTCGAGCGCGCGCTCGATACAACGCGCTTCCGGCGTGCCGATGAGGGCATCGAGATCAACTGAGTCAGGATTCAAAATACCAATCAGCAACGCGGCCGAAGCGGCACCGCCCACGGCGCCTACCGTCAGCGTCATGGAGCTGGAAAAAAGAGGACCGGCGCTGTGCTCGTTCGGCAGCAGCTGGGCAGCGGCGCCCGCCAGCACCACGGAGCTCGCGAGCAAATAGGCGCCGTAGTGCAGCGTGCCGCCCGCGACGGGCCCAAGTTTGAGCGCTGTGATCAGCAGGGCGGCGACGAACACCTCGAGCATCGACCACTTGCCGAAGCGCTCCGCAAGCGCAAGCAACGGGCGGCTCGGAGCGTGCCCTGCCGCGGCCATCCAGATGACGACTGCCTTGACGAGCGGCAGACAGACCGAAAACAAACCGATCACCGCTGCGAGCAGGAATTGGTCCGTCGCGACGAGCTGGCGCAACGCCGAAGCCAGCGAGAAGGTGTTCGAGAAGAAGTAGAAGCGCTCGGTGGTAAGGAGCGGCGTCACGGCGCCCGCAACGAGCAGCGCGAGCGATGTGGCTACGAGCGCCTTCACGACGAGCGTGCGGGGTACTGCCCTCGGCTGTGCGGCCATCACCGGGCGCGCAGGTGCAGCTCCATCGCGTTGCCGACGAGGATCGTGGCGCAGGGGTAGCGTCGGCCGGGATGGTTCAACGATGAGCGCATACCGGAATACTACGCCGCGCGGGGACGCAAACTAGGTTTTGAAGATGACGTCGGCGCCCGCGCCTGCTACTTTGGCCTTCGCCGACTGGCCTGCCTGTTGACGATTCGGGGGAGGACTCGACATGGCGAAAAAGAACGAGACTGGACCCGACGAACCGAAGCATCCCGACGAGCGCGGCGTCAGTCGCCGCGCCCTGCTGAAGTCCGGCGCCGCCGCGGGACTAGGGGCAGCCGCGCTACTCGATGCCGGCTGCACGGAAAGCCAAAGCGGCGCCGCCGCGTGGGATTACGACGTCGACGTCGTCGTCGCCGGCGGCGGCTGCGCGGGCCTCACGGCCGCGATCCGCGCGCGCGATCTTGGCGCGAGCGTGCTCGTCGTCGACCAGAACTTCGATCTCGGCGGCCGCATGCTGCATAGCGGCTCGTTCGTCTCGCTCGGCGGCGGCGATCCGCTGCAGCTTCGCGACAAGAAAGGCGAGAGCGACAGAGAAGGCTTCGTGACGAGCCCGCCCGTCGAGTCGCCCGAGGAGCTCGACGACAGCGTCGATCTCTTGTTCACGGACATCACCGATTGGTCGGTCCTGGACGCCGCGGCGAGACGCCGTATCGCTACAACGAGCGCGAGCTCGTGCGCGCGTGGGCCGAGAACTGCGGCGCGACGCGCCAGTTTCTCATGGACAACTACGTGCGCTTCGGCCGCATCAACGGCACGCACGAAGGCGGCGGCATGTCGCGTGCGCGCGGCGCCGTCTGCTTCTTGATGATCGGCGACAAGACGGACATCAAGGCCGGCACGGTCACGGCCGAGGACGCCGGCGTCGCGGATCGCGAGCGCACGAGCCCGTTCGCGCCCGTGCAAATGAATATCGCCAGCCGTTTCGTGCAGCAAGGCGCCGTCTCGAACGGCGCCGCACTGTCGCGGTCGCTCGAGTTCTCGGCGCGTGAAAAGGGCGTGCAGTTCATGCTGTTCCGCAAGTTCACGGAGCTCGTCCGCGAGCAGCCGTCCGCGGGCCGCATCGTCGGCATCGAGGCGACCTATTCGCCGCGCATTCACCCCGAGACCGGCGAGCTGATGCGCAGCTTCTGGCAAAACGGCAACGTCGAGGAGACGCGCGAGACGGTCCGCATCCGCGCGCGCAAAGCCGTGATCCTCGCGAGCGGCGGCCACGCCGGTAACCCGGAAGTTCGCAGCATGTTCTATCCCGCCATGCGCGAGCCGGCGTTCCCGACGAGCGGTCTCGCTTTGCAAGGCCCGAACGGCCAGGACGCGAGCGCGTTGATCGCGGCGTTGAAGGTCGGCGCGAATTTGGCGGGCATGCAGCAGAACCTGGGGTCCGCGGCCACGTACCACCTTTCGACGCGGCTCGGCACGCGCGACGCATATACCGACATGATGCCGGGGCATCCGACGTTCGGTTTCCGCGGCTCGGCCGGTGTCAACGTCGGCACGGCGGGCTTCGAGGAGTTCATCGCCGTCAATCAGGTCGGCAAGCGCTTCTTCAACGAGGTGCGGCTGCCGCGCCGCGGCGGAGGCGGACAGTTTCCCGGCGGCGGCGTCGCGCCGAACGCCGGTATCGAGCACAAGCCGACCGATTGGCGCAACTGCCGCAGCGAGTGGGTGAAGCAGATGTACACCTACGACCACGGCTGCGACGCCGCGCTCGCGATCAACGAAGGCTCAGAGGCGCCGCACTACTACTCGGGGCCGCTCTGGGCGATCTTCGATCAAGACGCCGTCGAGCGCGCGGAGTGGGAGCTGCGCTTCCCGTACGTCGCCGACAACGGCTACTACTTCAAGGCCGACACGGTCGAGGACCTCGCCGCGAAGATCGAGAAGGGTCACGAGTTTCAGCGCGTGCCGCTGAAGCATCTCGCCGCTACGGTCGCGCAGTGGAACGGCTACGTCGATGCAGGCAAGGATCCCGACTTCGAGCGCGAAACCGATGCGCCCATGCATCGCATCGCGCGGCCGCCGTTCCACGCGCTCGCGATCATGGTGATCTGGCACGACTCGTACGGGGGCCTGCGCGTCAACGGCAAGCATCAGGTCGTCGACATGCGCGGCGAGGTCATTCCGGGTCTTTACGCAGGCGGCGAAGCCGTCGGCGGCTTCCAAAAGCACGGTCTCGGCAAGGGCCATGTGCACGGCTTCATCGCGGGCACGAATGCCGCCGCGGAGCCGTCGGCTTGAGCGAACGATGGAGCCGCACGCGACTCGCATAGTCGTCTGGGATGTTCCGTCCGCGATCGAGTGCGGCGCGGCGTTCAAGCTCAAGGTCGGCGTGAAGTGCGCCGTCGAATGCGGGGCCGCGACGCGCCGCGTCGAGGTCCGCGACGAGCAGGGCCGCAGCGTCGCCGCCGCGACGGTCGGCGACGTGCCCTTGGCCGGCACTTCGGCGCTCTATTTTGCCGAGCTCGAGCTGCCCGCGCCGGCGGCAGAAGGCCTGCACGCCTGGGAAGCGCGCGCTGCCGAGGTCGTCGACGTGGCTAGCGGGCGCGTCACGCACACGGCCGCAACCGCGCCCGTTTCCGTCCGCACGGTGGCGCAGCCAGATTGCCTGCTGAGGGTTGTCGCCGTCGACGCGCGAAGCCTGCTTCCGATTCCGGGCGCCAAGGTCGTCATTCATCCGTACCATGCGTTGACGGACGCGGACGGCGTCGCGGAGTTCCGCGTGCCGAAGGGTGTTTACCGGCTGTTCGTTTCGAGCCGTGATCGCTTTCCGTTTCGCAGTGATGGCGAGATCGCCGCCGACGTCACGATCCACGCCGAGCTCGACGAGGATCTCGGCCCGAGCGACGCAGAGCTTTGGTCCTGATCGGCTCGTTGATCGCGCGGTTCGCCGTCATCGTGCTCGCGCTGGGCGCGGCGTCACCCTACGGCGCGCTCGCCCAGACCAGCGCGAGCGCAACGCTCACGGTTCGCGACGGTGTCTTCACAGCCGAGCAGGTGCGCCGCGGGCAGATCGCGTACACGGGCCCTTGCGATCGCTGCCACGGCTACAAGCTCGACGGCGCGTCCGACGATCCCGACATGCTGCCGGCGCCGCCCGTCGCAGGGTCGAAGTTCCTGCGCAAATGGAACGGCCGCACGCTCGCGGCTTTGTTCGACTACCTGCGCGCGACGATGCCGGCCAATAACCCCGGCTACTTGAGCGACGCCGAGGTCGTGGACATCGTCGCGTACATACTCGCCATCAGCGGCATGCCGGCCGGCGACGACGAGCTCCAGCCGGAGCTCGACGCACTTGCGAGCGTCGTAATCGAGGCGCAGTCTCCCTGATACGGCAGAGGAGGTTGCAATGGACAAGATCAACCCGCTCTTCACGGCAACCGCGACGGCAAGCGGCGGACGCAACGGGCGCACCGAGTCCGAGGACGGCATGGTGAAGGCCGACCTTTCGGTGCCGAAGGCGATGGGCGGACCCGGCAAGCCCGGCACGGCGACGCCGGAGCACCTGTTCGCGGCCGGCTATGCCGCCTGCTTCGGCGGCGCGCTCGACTTCGTCGCGAAGCAGCAGAAGAAGGACGCGACGAAGGCGAAGGTCACGTGCGCCGTCTCGATCGGGCCGCGCGACGGCGGCGGCTTCGGCCTCGCGGTCAAGATGCGCGTCGAGGACAAATCGCTGCCGCAGGCCGACCTCGCGGCGCTCGCGCGCGAGGCGCACGAGAAGATCTGCCCCTATTCGCACGCGACGCGCGGCAACGTCAACGTGCAATTCGAGGTCGTCGGCGCGTAGCTGACTGGCATGGCGTTCGCATGTCAGGGCCTCCACAATGGAGGCGCTGCATGGCAACCCAAAATCCCGTGTCTCGCGGTCGCGTCGAGCTTCCTGACGTCAGCGTCGAGACGCGGACGGGTTGGCTGCTCTCACGAGCAGACGCTCGCTGATTTCCGCTCTCTCGCTGGCGCACGACACGGCGCGACGTTCGCCGGACCGCTGCTTTCTATCGACGCGCGCGGGAGTCGAGGCCGTGCTTGCGCAAGAACGTCGACAGCAAGTCCGCGACCGCGACGTTGTTGAGATCCGCAAACGGGATGTGTGTGTTGCCCTCGAGGCCCGCTTCAGGCAGTAGCAACAGCTCGGCGTTGCCGCCGTGCTCGTTGACGAGCTCGACGAAGCGCCGCGATTCCTCGACGGTCGGCCGGTAACGGTCCGACTTGTCCGTGTTGTCGCCCCAGACCATCTGCATCGGAATCCGCGTCAGCTTGCGGAACTCCTCGAGCGGCACCTCGACCGGCCCGAACGGCCCCGGCGCCGTGCCGGGCCCTTGCCCTTGCGGGTAGACGTAGCCGACGTTCTCGTAAGCGACGATACCGACGATCGCGTCGCTCTTCAGCGCCGTCAGCAGCGCGCGCAAGCCGCCCGCCGAGTTCGTCAGCGCGACGGTAGGGCCGATCCGCTCGGCCAACGCCGCCGCGGCATCCGACTCGAGCTGCGCATTCTCGATCGTGTCGAACTCGTGATACCGCGCGCGCATCGCCTGATTCCAGGCCTCGGCGTCGTCCTTCGGAAACTGCACGCCGTCGAACCAGCTCGGATACGCGGTGCCGAAGCGCCATGCCGTGAAATTCGCCTGATCGCGGCCCGCGACCGGCGCGTATTCGATGTCGACGCAGCTCCAGTTCGCGCGCCCCACGCGCGGGCCGTCCCACAGATACACGGGGAAGCCGCGCCGCACGAAGATGCTCTGAAAACCCTCGCCGCCGTCCCAACGGTTCTGCCACGCGACGGTGCTCGCGCTGTGCCACATCAGGAGATTGACCGCGCGAGCCTCGACGGGGATTTGATACTCGACGACGCCGTGATCGCAATGCAGCGACGACGTCGTCAGGTCGCCGAGCACCTTGCCGCCGACCGCAAAGGACCCTTGTCGTTCGATGACGAGAGGGTCTGCCGCCGCAGCGGCGGTCAGCGCGATCGCGAGCGCCGCGGTCGCTGGCCGGTTCATCGGGCCTCGGCTTCGAGGATCTCCTGACGCGCAGCGCGCAAGATGTTCTCCATGCCGCGGTTGCCCTCGTGACACGCGTACTCGTAGAGCAGGCCGTCGGTGCGCGTCAGCGGAATCTCGCCGGACCATGGCGCCGTCCAGGCCGTCGGATCGTCGACGGTGAACTGGTAGAGCAGCACGTCGGGAGCGACGCGCGTGAAGCGCTCGATGACGCGTAGGTTCTCGTCGGCGGCCGCCATGCGGCCGAAGAACTCGCCCTTGAAGTTCGCGGTCTCGACGACGAGGGTGTCGCCTTCCCAGCGGCCGCGGGGGTCGCCGAACCACTGGCGCACGTGCGAGGGGAGCCGCGGCTTGCCGTCTGTCGGGATGCGGCGCACCTGGTGCACCATCTCCGTGTTGATCGCGACCGTGCCTTCGGCTTGCACGATCTGATAGTTGTTGTTGTAAGCGCTCGGCAGCATCGGAATGACGGTGCCGAACGAAATGCAGCGCGTCATCAGATCGAGCGCCTCGGGCTCGTCGGCCGGCGCCGGAGCTCCGCTGTTCGCGACTGCACAGCCGGGCTGTTGGCAGCGCGCTTGGAGCGCGGCGCGTTGCGCGTCGAGTGCCGCACGGCGCTCGGGCGTCAACGGCGGGATGCGGCCGTTCGGCGGATCCACGACGATGGAAGTGCGCAGGCTCGGCAGCAAGCTCGTGCCCGAGTCCCACCAGAACGCGTTGTAGGCGGACAGCACGTCGTTGACGTCTTCGGTGCGGTTGTCCCGGTTCGTGCGTTGCAGCGTGCGGCTGACGTAAGCCTCCGCCTCTTCGCGCGTGAAGAACTCCTTGCCGCCGAGGTCCGCGGGACGCTCGAACGGCGTGATCGTCCTGTTCGTCCAGATGCCCTGCAAGTCGGGCTTGCCGTCGGCGAGACGCGGCACGGACCAGTTGCTCGCCGCGAGCGACTCGGGTCCAGGCGACGGTTGCTGTCCCGTACTTGAAGCGGCCGCTAGGCCGAGGAGCACGAACCCCACACCTCGCGCTGCAGCGGTTCTCCTTGTTCGCGCGGTTGAACTCGTTTGCCTTTGCATATGAGCGCCCTCGGTTAGTTGCCGCTCGGCCCGGCGCCGATGCTCTCGTAGAGCGCGTGCTCGGCAAATGGAATGCAGTTGAATTCCATGAGCTGTGCGTTCTCGTCGAGACGGCGGTACAGCGGCATGCGGATCGTCCACGGCCGCGAGAACACGTTCGGGTCCTCGAGCGTGGCTTCGTAGAGCAGCACGTCGGCCGAGCGCAGCGTGTAACGCTCGACGACGTGCAGCGCGTTGCTGTGATAGTTGCCGGAGCGGTCGAGCCAGGTGTCGTCGTGCTGCGCGGTGACATCGACGACGAGCGTGGCACCGTCCCAGCGACCGACGTTCCAGCCCATCCAACTGTCGGCCGGCGCTTCGCCGGGGTCGTTGAGATGGACGATACGCACGGCGTCGGCGAACTCGTACGTCATCATGACCGTGTCGGTGCCCTGCACGATCTGAAACGGATACGGCATGTAAGTAGCGCGTGGGACGCCGGGCATGAAGCACTTGATCTCGGGATCGGCCGTCCAGCGGTTGGCGCGATTGGCGCGGCGCCTCTCGAGCGCAGCCGGCAGATACGGGATCTCGCCGTCGACGACGACGCTGACGCCGGGCGGCACTGCGAGGAGCGCTCCGAGCGTCGGCGGACCTGCCTCGGCCCCGTGCGCTTCGAGCTCCCAGTTCGCCGTGTTCAGGGCTTGCCAGATGCCGCTCAAGTCTGGCCGCGCGTTGCCGCGCGCTTGTGCGGACGCCGAGGTTGCAACGATCGTCGCTAGCGCTGCGATGACCAGCTGCAAAGAGTAAAGCGGTTCCTTCAGCGTCACGCGGCGATCCTACTGCGGCGGCGCCGAGCCGCCGAGGAACAGTTTTTTTCCGTCCGGTAGCGTGATGTCGCGGCCGTTCGCGCGGTTAGCACCGTCGCGGGAGCGGTACCCGTCGACGAGGATCTCGGTCCCGACCGGCAGCGATCGTTGCGTGACGCCCATACGGAACAGCGTATTTGGCGTGCCGCCTTCGATGGCCCACCTTTCGACGGTGCCGTCGTCCTTTTTCACGTCGATGTGAATCCAGGAATGCGGGTTGATGAACTCGATCTCGGTCACCGTCCCGCGCAGCTTGATTGGCTGGTTCATGTCGAACTCGGCCGCGAAGGAGTGATGAGCCAGCACGGGCGCCGTGCACAGCGCGGCGACGGCGAGCACGCTCAGATTGAAGGACAGTCGCAGGGCGACGGGTTTGGCGGCTTTCATGTGTCAATCATACCGGCCGCGAGCCTGGCCGGCACCCGCTCGAACGCGGTCGTCAGCGCGAGAGTGCGGCGTCAGCCCCGGCCGTGCAGCCGATGGCAGTGCGTGTCGCGCATTGGGTTGCCGAATGTCGCTATCGCGCGCGTCCCGTCACGGCAGCGGCCGCAACCGTGTCGCCGTGATGGCCGCCGTCGCCGCAGCGCTGACGGCAAGCTCGCCTGCATACCGTTCGCCGCTCGCGCTCTCGACGACATACTCGATGCGCAGCGGCTCGCTGTGCGAGCACCTCGACGAGCCGAACGTTCGCGGAATCCGGCAGAGGTAGCGCGAGCTCCTGCGGCGTATAAGCGCCGAGCAGCTCGACGACGAGCTCGGTCTCGCCGCCGTTCGCGGCGTGGATCAGCCTCGCCAGCGCGTCGCCGGCCGGCGTTGCGGGCAAACGTTCTCGCAGCGCATCCGCTTCGACTGCCGTCGGCAAGCGATCGACGACGGCGGCGGCGGCCGCAGCGGTGCCCGCCGCGGCGAGCGTCGCAATCAGTGCGAGATCGCGGACGCGAAGGCGCAACGGCTGGTCCAGCAAGCGCAATCGTTGCACGTCGAAACTCGCGGCTGCGACCGATGCCGCCAGTGGCGGTGCCGGCGTCGTCGCGCGCAAGCAACAAAGACGCCAGGTCGGCCATGTAAGCGGTCTTGCCGAACTGCACGGCGCAGCGGTGGTCGCACGCGGCCTCGATCATCAGCACGGCTTGCCGTGCGAGATACGCGACGAGCGGGTTCCACCAGTACGCGCGCCGCACGGCCGCGATGGCAAAGAGCCACGCCGGGTCGCGCGCGCGCACGTGCCACATTTCGTGAGTGAGCACGAGCGCGCGATAGCGTCCCAAGTGCCGGTCGCCGATCCAGATCGTCGGCCGCAGCGCTCCGGATACGGCTGCGACCGTGCTGTGCTCGAGGACGCGAATTTCGGCGAGCACGCCGGCGAGCTCGCGCGGCAGCAGCGAGCGCAGCTCGTCCGCCGGCCGGCTGCGGGCTCGCCACGCCCGCAGGCAACGCCCCAGCGAGAGGTAATCGCGGATGAACAGCGCGAGACCTACCAGGAACGCCGCCGCAACGGCGTAGCCGAGCGTTGCGCCGAGCTCGAGGCTCGGTGGCGTGGCCCCGGACGCGAGCGCGTCGGCCGCGTCGAGCCATTCGACGAGCGGGGCCGCCATCGCCGGCGGGGTGGGCAATGCGACGCGAATCGCACCCCACGGCACGACCCACGCTGCGAGCCCTGCGATGGTAATCGCGAAACGCACGCGCGGCGGCGTGCGCGGCAGCAGCGCGAGACAGCACGCTGCGAGCGTGCTCACGCAGAGCGCCGTCAGCAGCGTTTCGGCGAGTGCGCTCATTTCTTGGCTCGATCGGCTTCGGCGACGAGCTTGCGCAAGTACTCCAGCTCCTCGCCGCTCAATTTCTCGTCCTGCAGCAGCTGCGCGAACAAGGGCCGCAAGTCGTCGCCGAACAGCCGGCGCAGGAAGGCTTTGACGAGCGGCTTCCGGACGCGCTCGCGCTTGATGATCGGCGCATAGACGATCGTGCGTCCGCGGTGCGCGACGCGTTCGATCGCGCCTTTCTCCTCGAGCCGGTCGACGATCGTCTTGACGGTGGAGTAGGCGACGCCGCGCTCGCCGCCGATGCGCTCGTGAAGCTCCGGCGCGGACAGCTCGTGATCGCGCCAGAAGTGCGTCATCACGTCGAGCTCGAACTCGGAGAGGCGAATGGACATCGCGACGCCTGTAGAGGTCTATGTCTACGAGTGTAGTGATAAAGAAGAGAGCGTCAACTCAAGTTTTCTGCGTCGGCCTCGTGCCACTCGCCGGGCGCCAAGCCCGAGAGGTCGATGTTGCCGATGGCGGCGCGGATTAGGCGCAGCGTGGGGAAGCCCACGCGGGCCGTCATGCGTCTGACCTGGCGGTTCTTACCTTCGCGCAGCGTGAGCTCGAGCCAAGCCGTCGGAATCCTTGCGCGATGGCGGATCGGCGGGTCGCGCGGCCAGAGGCCCGGCGGCTCGTCGATGCGCCGGGCGCCGGCGGGCTTCGTGACGAAATCGCCGAGATCGATGCCCGCGCGAAGCTTGTCGATTGCTTCGTCCGTCGGCACGCCTTCCACCTGAGCCCAGTAGATCTTGGCGAGCTTGTGCCGCGGGTTTGCGATGCGTGCCTGCAACGCGCCGTCGTCGGTCAGCAGCAGCAGACCCTCGCTGTCGGTGTCGAGCCGTCCGGCCGGATAGACGTTCTGAATCGGCACGTAGTCGGCGAGCGTCCGCTTGCCCGGCGCGGGGCTGAATTTCGAGATCACGCCGAACGGCTTGTTGAGGGCAATGAGCACGGCGGCTACTCGGCGAGGCAGCGTGCAATCAGATCCGGTGCCACGGTCGTTTTCGGAACCGCCGGCTCTCGGCGCCGCACTCGGCGGCGGCCGGAGCGGCGCGCGGCAGAGCGCGGCGGCTCGAACCAGTCGCGGACGTCGGCGTCGAGGCCCGCGCCGTGCATGTAGTTGTAGAGCGCCTTGCGTAGGCCCGCGCCGAGGAAGTCGTGGTCCGTGCCGACGGGATCGTCGAACGCGACGTCGTTGTGCGCGAACGTCACCTTCGGCGGTAGGCGCAGCGTGATGCCGTAGCGCCCGGGCTCGAGGCCGATCGGCGAGTGCGCCGTCGCGCTGAATCGATGCCAGTACGCCGACTGGATGCAGCCCGGCCTCGAACAGTTGCCGGACGCGCTCGAGCGCGTCGACGGTTTCTTGCGCGGTCTCCGTCGGGAAACCGTACATCAAATACGCGTGCACCATGATGCCGGCGTCCGTGAATGCGCGCGTGACGCGCGCGACTTGCGCGACCGTGACGCCTTTCTTCATGAGCGTCGAGCAACCGGTCGGATGCGACCTCGAGGCCGCCGCTGACGGCGACGCAGCCGGCCTCGGCGAGCAGCGCGCAGAGCTCGGGCGTGAACGTCTTCTCGAACCGGATGTTGCCCCACCAGGTGATGCTCAAGCTCTCGTCGAGCAGGCGCTTCGCGAGCGCGCGCATGCCGGCCGGCGGCGCGGCTTCGTCGACGAAGTGAAAGCCGGTCTGGCCCGTCTCGGCGATCAGCGCGCGAATCCGCTCGATGACGACGTCCGTCGACGGGCGGTCGTAGCGGCCGATGTAGTCGAGCGAGACGTCGCAGAAGCTGCACTTCTTCCAGTAGCAGCCGTGCGCGAGCGTGATCTTGTTCCAGCGGCCGTCCGACCAGAGCCGGTGCATCGGATTGAGCATCTCGAGCACGGACACGTAGTCGGCGAGCGGCAGGCCGTCGTAGGTCGGCGTGCCGGTGTCCTTGGCCGGGAAGTCGTGCTGAGTCGCATCGGTCTCGAGCACGACGGTGCCGCCTTCGCGGACGTACGTGCGCACGAGCGGTGCGCGGCGGCCCGCGAGCCGCGCGAGCAGATTCAAGCAGCGGCCGCTCGCCGTCGTCGAGCGTCACGTAGTCGAAGTAATCGAAGACGCGCGGCTCGCAGAGCGCGCGCAGCTCGGTGTTGACCCAGCCGCCGCCGAGCACGAGCTTCGCGTCGGGCGCGACGCCGTGCGCACGATGCGGGCCATGCGAAACGCGCCGTAGACGTTGCCCGGAAACGGCGCCGACATGCCGACGACGTCGGGACGGTGCAGAGCGACGAGCTCGCGCGTGAGCTCGTCGAGCGCCTCGTCGACGAGCGTCGGCTCGCCCGAGCAGCGCGGCTTGCGAGCGGCTCGAACTCGGACGCGCTCGCCGCGAGCCGCTCGCCGTAGCGCGCGAGCTCGAAACGCGGGTCGATGCCGTCGCGCCACGCGTCCGCGAGATCGTCGATGTAGAGGCTCGCGAGGTAACGTGCTTGATCCGTCGTGCCGAGGCTGCCGAATGCGGCCCGCGAGCGGGTCGTCGCCGGCCGCCGCTGCTTCGGCGAGAGGCGCGAAGCGCGGGCCCTCGGGCAGGAACGCGCGGCCGACGATCCGCAGGGCGAGGCTGGGGTCCCGACCTTGCAGGAACCGGACGGCTGGTTCGACGGTCCCGACGTAGCGCGGCGCGTGCGCGAGCAGCTGCGCGATCGACGGCGGCATCGGTAGTGCGCGGCGCACGCGGCGCGCTCGCCGCGCGAGCGTGTCAGCCATCCGTTCGACCCACGGCGCAGAATACAAGCGAAGGAACAACGCCAGCGACGCGTCAGCTTGGCTCACGGTGAGCTCGAGATCGGCCGCATGCGCGCGCAAGAATCCCGTCAAATACGCCGTCGCCGGGTACGGCGTGTTGAGCTGGGTCATCGGCGGAGTCAGCAACAGGACGCGCATGCGGCACGAGGGTAGCCCAGTTCCCGCCTGCGGGTCAGCGTTTGAAAACACCGCGGCGCGGTCGTAACGTGGAGCTCGTGACTGCCAGGAACGCAACGACCGCACGCTCGACGGTGGGGCGCCGCCGCGCCGCCGCGCTCGTGGCGCTGTGGTCCCTCGGCGTTTGGCCCGCAGCCGCACATCACGGCGGCGACGTCGAATGGGCCGATGCGGCCGTGGGTCCGATCGCGGGCACCGCGACGAAGTTCGCGTTTCAATTCCCGCACGTGTTCTTCGAGATGAACGTCGTCGCGGAGGGCGGCGCCGAGCCGTGGAGCATCACGACGCGTTGGACGCCGACGATTCTGCGCGACCATGGCTGGAGCCGCGATTCGATCAAGCCCGGTGACGAGGTTAAGGTCACGTACTTGCCGCATGTCGACAAGCCGCACGTCGGGCAAATGGTCACGATCGAAGTCAACGGCCGCGCGCTGCCGTTGTCTTTCTGATGCGGTCGCTAGTCAACGTTGCGATAGGCCTGCTCGTCTCAATGGCGGCCGCGGCACAGCCGGCCTTCAACGCGCGCGACCTTTCCGGCCACTGGGACCGAAGCTCGCCGCTCGAGTCGTTCGCGAACACGCCGGGCGGGACGCGCGCGAACGAGCAGCCAGGCGCTCGCGAAGCGCCATTCACGCCAGCGGGCCGCGCGGCGTTCGATGCGAACAAGCCCGGCTACGGCCCGCGCCGCGCGATGCAGCGCAACGATCCGATGGGCCGATGCGAGCCGCTCGGGCTCGTCCGCAACCTCGTCGCGGAGATCGTCGCGCCGCACGCGACGTTCGAGATTGTGCAAACGCCTGCGCGGATCCTGCAGATCTTCGAGTATCGCCACGACTGGCGTGAGATTTGGCTCGACGGCCGCGCGTTGCCGGCCGGCGAAGACCTTTACCCCAAGTGGAACGGTTTTTCGGTGGGCCGCTTCGAGGGCGACGACGCTCGTCGTCGAGTCCGCGGGCTTCGACGCGCGCACGTGGCTCGACAAGCTCGGCTATCCGCACTCGGAGAACATGCGCGTCGAGGAGCGCTACCGCCGCGTCGATGCGAGCACGCTCGAGCTCGTCATCACGATCACGGACCCCGAGTATTACACCGAACCGTGGCGCAGCGACGTCAAACGCTTCACGCTGAACCGCGCCAAATCGCAGCGCTTCGACGAGCAGATCTACTGCATTCCCGCCGAGGAGATGACGTACCAGGACCTCGTCGGCACCGGCAACGTCATCGACTGACGACGCCGACGGCGGTCCGACTGTCATCTGTCGAGCACGCGCCGTCGAGCACGCGGGGCAGAAAAGAGCGCTTGGCCGAGAGGGTGTCTGCGCGCGTGTATCCCGGGACGATCGATGCCGGATCGTCCCGGAGCCTGTCGATCGCTGGGCGGGGTGGTATGTACGCAGGCTGGCCTGGTTCGGGGCGAGCTCAGCCGAGCCGTTCGCCAAGAAACGGGAAGACGCGAAACTCGCAGATCTTGCCGCCGCGCAGCTTGTAGAAACCGCAGAAGCGCGTCTTCACGCGCTGGCCGGCCTTGAAACGCCCGAGAGGGAAGTCCTCCGGCGCGTCCTTCCGAAAGCGCATCTCGAGGAACGCATGGACGGCGATGCCGTTGTCGTCGGCGACGACGTCGAGAACGTCCCAGCTCGAGTCCGCGAGCTCGGCGAGCTTTCGCTCGACGGCGATCACGCCGTCGCGGTCGAACGTCTGGCCGTCGAAGTGGGCGCGGTAGTCGTGCGTGTAGTACTTCTGGATCGCGGCGTAGTCGTGGGCTTGCAACGCGCGCAAGTAGATCGCGAACTCGTCCTTCGTCATTGTCGGCGGCTGCTAGGCGGGCACGTAGTTAGGATATTGGTGCGACCAGCGCGCTTCGCGCACGAGGCGCTCGACGTCGTCGTGCGCGACGTCGGCTACGCCGTCCTGGATGGCCTGATGCGCGACGGCGACCGCGATCTCGAACGCGACCGAGCGCAGCCGCGACACGGCCGGGAACAACAGCCCCGCAGCACGCTCCTCGCTCGTGACTTGCGCCGCGAGCGCCTCGGACGCGACCTTCGTCATCGCGTCGGTGACCTTGCGCGCGTTCGCAGCGATTGCGGCGAGGCCGAGCCCCGGAAAGATAAAAACATTGTTGCCTTGGCCGACGCGATACAGATGGCCGCCGTGCTCGACGTTCGGGAACGGGCTGCCCGTCGCGACGAGGCAACGGTAGTCGGTCCAGGCGTAGAGCTCGGCCGGCGTCGCTTCCGACATCGAGCTCGGGTTCGACGACGGAAGGATCACGGGCCGCTCGACGTGCGCGGCCATCTCGCGCACGACCTGCTCGTTGAAGCTGCGCGCTACACCCGAGAGGCCGATCAGCACTGTCGGGCGAAACGTGCGTACGACATCGAGCAAGCTCCGTTGCGTCGGCTCCGCGAGCTTAAGTGCCGCGGCGCGTGCCGTCGACCACGCGAGTGCGTGCTTGTACTGGTCCATCGGCCTGCCGTCGTCGACGAGCAGCCCGTTACGGTCGAGCACGGCGATGACCTCGCTCTGCTTCTCGCCCGTAACCCCTTCGTCGACGAGCTGAGCTTTGATCTGCCGTGTCACGCCGAGGCCTGCTGCGCCGGCGCCGAAGACGACGATGCGCTGCGCGGCCAACCGCTCGCCTTTGATCGTGAGCGCGCTGTTCACCCCCGCCATCACGACGGCGCCCGTTCCCTGAATGTCATCGTTGAACGAAGGGAGCACGCTCGAGTAGCGATCGAGGATCGTCAACGCGTTGTCTTTACGGAAATCCTCCCACTGCACGAGCGCGTCCGGCATCACCGTTCGAACTGCCGCGACGAACTCGTCGACGAGCGCCAGGTATTCCGGACCGCGGATGCGCCGCGTCGGCCAACCCAAGTACTGATCGTCGGCGAGCAATTCGTCGTTGTTGGTTCCGAAGTCGAGGCTCACGGGGATCGCCTTTGCAGGGTCGATGCCAGCAGCCGCGGTGTACAGAGCGAGCTTTCCTTGCGAGATTGCCATGCCGCCGGCGCCTTGGTCGCCGATGCCGAGAATGGACTCGTTGTCGGTGACGACGAGCAAGCGAATCTCGCGTGAGCCGACAATGTTCCACAGCACGTCCTGCATGCGGCCTTTCATGTCCGGCGTGATCCAGACGCCGCCGCCGCCTTGGAACACCTGGCTGAAACGCTGCACGGCCGCGCCGACGGTCGGGGTATAGACGATCGGCATGAGCTCTTCGAGGTGATCGGCGAGCACTCGGTAATAGAGGTGCACGTTGCGGTTCAGGAGCGCGTTCAGCATCACGTACTTCTGCAGATCGTCGGGGGCGCGGCGGAGCTGCTGATAGATGCGCTCGGCTTGTTGCGTCTGGTTCTTCGCGCGAACGGGCAGTAACCCCTCGAGGCCGAATGCGTGCCGCTCCTCGATCGGAAATCCGGTGCCCTTGTTCAAGGCAGGGTTGCGCATCAGCGCGCTGCCGCGCGCCGTGACCTTGAGATCGCGAGGCGTCGACCTTCTATCGGTTGGGGACGACATGTTCAGCGTCTCGCGGCCGCCGGATGGACGCCGGCGACGTTCATGCGGATACGGTACACGTGCTCGCAGGCCGTGATGTAGAGCGTGCGGCTATCGCGATCGCCGAATGCGACGTTCGTGGCGCAGACCTGTGCGCGCGGCTCGCCGGCCGGCACGGGCAGCTCGAGGACACCGAGCCTCACTCCGGCCGGCGACGTGATCCGGACCTCGCCGGCTCCGGCGCCGTTCGTCGTGTACAGGTTGCCGAGGACGTCGACCTTCATGCCGTCGCTGCCTTCGCCGGCGATGAAAACGCTGCGGTTGCGCAGCGTGCCATCGGCCGCGAGCTCGTAGCGAAGCACGTTTTGAACGCCCGCATTCATGTACAGGTAACGCTCGTCGGGCGACAGCGTGATGCCGTTGGGCCAGCCGCCCGGGTTGTCGGCGTTGCTGTACAAGAGTGTAGTCTCTCCGCCGCGGATCAGGAAAACTCCGCTGAAATCGAGCTCCGAAGCGGGATTCGCGAGCCCGTCGCGCAGGCCCCAAACGCTGTCCGTGAGGTAGATCGACCCGTTCGAGTGCACGGCGAGATCGTTCGGGCCGTTGAAGCGGCGGCCGTCGTAGCGGTCGGCGACGACGGTGCGCGTGCCGTCGCGCTCGAGCCGCATCACGGCGCGGTCGTTCGCGGCGAGATAGAGCAGCCGTCCTTCGGCGTCGAGCGACAAGCCGTTCGGGCCGATCAGCAGCACGGCCATGCGGCCGCGGCGTGTCTGGAAGCCGGCCTTCGCGAGCTCGTTGCCGCTGTAACCGCTGCGATCGAGGTAGACACTGATCGGCTCGCCGGGCGCCCAGCGATAGATGACGTTCGAGATCAGGTCGCTGAACAGCAAGAACCCGTCCCCCGCGTCGGGGACCCAGACGGGGCCCTCGGTGAGGCCGAAGCGATCGCCGAGGAGCTCGAGCCGTGCGTCGCCCGAGACGATCTCGTCGAGCTTTGCATCCGCGCGCACGATGCGAAACGGCCGCGGGGCGGGATCGGCAGGTTGGGCGGCGAGCGGCGGCGACGTGGCGACCGCCAGCGCGGCCAGCCACGTTGCCGCGAACGCGGCGCAGAGCCGCCTAGGGCACGGCAGGGCTATTACCATCGAATTGCAAATCGAAGCGCGCTCGCTCGGCGGCTAGGTTGCCGAGCACGGCACGGGATTGCGCTTGCTGCCGTCCGGCTCGCGCTTGAACTGCATCGTGCGCACGAAGTGGCCCGTCAAATACCGAGGATCCGCGACGAACGTCTGGATGACGAGGTATTGGTTGCCGTCATCCTCGACGATGAGGCTGTAGTACTCCGTCATGAACGCGTTCTCGCTGAACGGCACGCCGTTCTTGCGCAGATAACCCGCTCGAAGGTTCGTCGTGTCGACTTTCAGGCTGCCTGCGCGCTTGATCTGACCGAGCGACGTCGGCCCCGGATAGAACTGCTCCGTCGTGCCGGAGAGCTGCCACGACGCCGTCGACCATCCTTGCCAGCTGCGCGCGGCCTGCGGCTCGCTCTGATTGAAATGGAATTCCCGCGTTTGCATCCCGGTGTCGATGTCGAGCTTCAGCGTGTTGTCGTTAGCCCAAGAGATCTCGACACGGCTCGGCAGCCGCATGATCGCCGGAGCTGCGTAACCTTTGCACTGCTCGCCGGCGGCCTCGTCGCGCGCCGGATCCCACGCTTCGGCGAGCCGGCGGCCTTCAGCGTTCAAGGGAACGTACGAGACGTCGCCCTTCGCCGGCGTAATCATGCGATACACCCAGTCGTCCGTGATCAGCGAGACCCAGTGGCCCGTGATGTCGAACGGTGCTGCCGCTCGCGGCGTGGCTGGCGCAGCCGCCGGCGCTCCGCGCCGAGGCTGCGCGTCCGGCGCCGTGACGAACGCCGCGCTCGCGACGAACGCGACGCTCAATACCAGCGAGAATCGCCGCACACGCTTCATGTCGATCTCCGCCGACTCGCTGCGGGCTCGCGCCGCGTCAATCGAAAGTCTCGCCCTGGAAGCCCCAGCCGAACCCGTCCGAGGGCCGCAGCAAGCTGCGCATGCGGACGCGGTGGTCGATGGGATTGCGTCCCGGATTACCCGTGATGACGACCTTGTCGCCGGGCTTCAACGACTCGCGCGTGACGCCTTGGCCCGTCAGCGCGCCGGCACCGCCCCACTCGACGCCCCAGCGTTGCATCTCGCCGTTCTCGTCGGGCGCCATGACGTGCACCCAAGCGTGCGGATTGCGGAACATGAACTGCACGAGCTCGCCTTCGATCTTGATCGTCTTGCTCTCATCGTACGTCGCGGTGAACGAATGATGCGCGTACGCAGTCAAGCTCGACAGCAAGCCCGCGGCGGCGGCGATGACCCATTTGTGCTTCACGGTGACCTCCAAACTTCAGCTAAGCGTTTTCTTTCAGGCTGCGGTAGACGGCCTCGATGAACATCCTGGTCGTCCACGAGCCGCTCTTCGAGCCGAACCGCGCTTCGTAGCCGAACGTCGGCTCGCGCTCGATGACTTGCTCGAGCGTCAACCCTTCGTCGATGAGCGCTTGCACCTGATCCCGAATGATCGTGAGCATGTCGCGGTAGTAACCTACGTCGGCCGAGTCGCCGAGCCTGCCGTGGCCCGGTATCACCATCGTACCGCCTTCGGTGCGGAACTCCGGTATCGCGAGCTTCAAAATCGCGTTCAACCCTTGGAGCACGCCGTCGATGCTGCCGCCGGCGTCGACGTCGATGATCGGAAAAGAATCCATGTTGAACAGGTCGCCCGCCGCGATGACGTCGGAGCCGCGGAAGAACACGAAGCTGTCGCCATCCGTCGCCGCGTTCGGCACGTGGACGATCTGCACGCCTTCCTCGTTGAAGAAAGTGCTGACCTTGTATTCGGGCGTGAAGAACGTCTCCGTCGGCAACGCGCCGAACGGTATGTCGGCCGTCACCATGCGGTTCAGCACGTTTTCGTGCGCAAGCACGGCAGCCCCCTCGGAGGAGTCCGCGATCGTGCCGGCGACATTGCCGCCCGTGTACGTGATGCCGCTCGCGGCGATCGCCTCGTTGCCGCCGATGCTGTGCGCCAGCGAGCTCGTGTTGATGATATAGCGCACGGGTTTCGGCGGCGCGTGAGTGTTCACGGGGAAACGCGACCGCGTTTCGGCGCCGCCGCGTTGCGGCTGCAGGACGTCGAGGAAGCCGAACGCGTTCAACTGTGCTTGCAGGTCTTTGATGGCGGCGATGACGCGAGGGCTCTTGTCGGCCATGCCCGCGTTGACGAGCAGGACTCCGTCCGGCCCGACGGACGCCGTAATGTTCGTCCCTGCGCCGACGAGCATCCAGATATTCTTGCGGACGGGCCACCAGTTCAGCTCGGCAGGGGTTTCGCTGCCGCGCTGCGCGGCGCGTTGTTGCGCCGCTGCAGGCGCCGCGCCGACGAGCAAGCTCGCGGCGATAACGGTCAAGCAAGCGGCCCGGCGGAGCAGGAACGGTAGGACTCGCTGCGGCATGTTCACTCGCGCCCGGGCGCTTGGCGCGCGGCCGTGGCGCCCAAGCGCGCGAGCTTCTCGCGATAGTCGGGGTACATCGTCTCGGCGCCGTCGAAGTACAGCTCGCGCGGCAAGCCGTAGAAATCCGAGAAGCTGTAGATCTGATCGTTCTTCCCCGGTAGCCAGTTCGGCACGTAGCCCTCGGGACGTACGACCTCCGTCACGATCGTGCACGGATACGGCGGCACCTGCTGCGCGAGATTCAGCCGGTACTCGGTGCTGCGAATCAGCGGCTCCGTCAGGTACACGGGGTCGTACGCGACGATGACCCACGTCAGGTAATCCTCGTTCTGAAATCGCCGGCGCATCAGATACTCGGTCAACGTCGCTTTGTCGCTCTGCGGCACCCCGTTGCGGCGGTAGTAGTCCTCTTTCATGTGCGTCGTCTTGACGCGCAACCGGTCGCCTTCCCACGTGCCCGTCTGGAAGCCGCCCCACGTATGCGCCGCGTACTCGGGCGGGTGCGGGCGGCCGTCCATATAAATAGGAGTGTTCGTCGAGCGCAGCCACTCGGTCTGGAACGCGATGAGCTGCCGCGATGCGGGATCGATTTCCTTCCAGACGCGCAGGTTCGACGGCCCGCGCTTGATGTACGCGGCCGAGTGGGGCCGGCACTGCCATTCGGGCAACGACTGGATCGAAGCGTCCCAGATCTCGGCGCGGCGAATCGCCTCGCGCGACAGAGGGAGCCCGACGTACTCGCCGAGATGCGGATTGTCGATGTTGTCCTGCGACTGCACGACGGGCCACTCGCCCGAGAAGTCCATCTGCGCGGCGGCGGTGGTAGCGCCGATGACGGCGACGAAGCTCGCAATCGCGAGTCGTTGTCGGCGCAGTATTTGCATGACGTCGAACCCCCCACGGCGCTCGCGATTCGCCGCGGCGCGCAATCGTTATGCGAATCATGGTAGCCGCGGCAATAGGGGCCAGCAAGCGAACGGCCGCGCCGAACCGATGTGGGATACTGCCCACTGTTCAGTCGATCGAGTAAAGTGGGCAGAAATGTTTGCAATGGTTTTTCAAGAGGCGTATGGTGGCGACCGCTCGCAACTAGAACAAGCAGCCGTTCGTTCGGGGGACTGCAACAGTGAGTCAGAGCTCGGCGGATTCCCTGCTTGGGGAAATAGAAGCGTTTTGTCGCCGCACCGGCATCGCCGAGTCGACGTTCGGGCGGCAAGCCGTAAATGACGGCAAGCTCTGCGTCCGCTTGCGCAATGGCAAGGACGTGACGCTCGAGACTGCCGCGAGGATCCGCGGGTTCATCGGGGGTCAGCCCCCGGCCGCGACGTTGAACGGTGCCGCACGTCTTACGACCAACAACAAGGGCCCGACCATGAGCGCCAATGCGAAGCGCAAAGCCTCTCCCGCTGTGTCGAAGGATGCCAAGGCCAAAGCTGCCGCTCCGGCCGACGCCTCGGCCGATCGGCCGTTCCGCTTTTATGACAACCGGCAAAAATACTTGGCGTTCGTCAACACGACGAACGAGAAGTGGAAGGTCGCCGAGCGCGCGACGCGCGAGCTCGCGCTGCTGAAGCCGAACCCGCCTGCGCTGCGGCTCTTCGATGCCGGCATGGGCGACGCCACGGTGCTCTCCCACATCATGCGCGCGATGCATCGGCGTTTTCCGATCATGCCGTTCTTCATCGTCGGCAAGGAGATCAGCCTCGAGGACGTCCGCCTGTCGCTCGAGAAGCTGCCGGACCGCTTCGTCGAGCATCCGGCGAGCGTCATCATCATCACGAACTTGTATTACGCGGAGGCCCCGTGGCTGCGGCCGCGCGACGTCGTGCAAGCAGCCGCGCTGAACTGGCGCGAAGTAGCGCTCGAGGGCGGATCGTCATCCGACTTCGGCGAGCAATTGCGCGGGCTCGATCCGTTCCTCGTCGACGGCTGGCAGGTCAAGGCCAGCGAGAAGACGGGCAACCCGATGTACGTTCGCCCGTCGGTGCTCGTCATTTACCGCAAGGACCATTCGTTCTTGCTCGACAATGTAATTCCGCGGCCGGGTCAGGTCGGCGGCAACTACGACCTCGTCGTCGCGTCGCAGCCGTGGCGCGCGCGCATGAGCGCGGAATTCAAGGTCAAGAAAGTGCTCGGGCCCCTCGTGCGCAGCCTCGGGCCGGCCGGTCGATTGCTCGCCGTGCAATCCTGCGGCGACGATCCGGCGCTCGAGATGGTCAACGAAGTCTGGCCCGACGAGGAGCCGTTCAAGGTCAACCGTCACGAGCTGATCAAGGTCCTCCGTGACGAGCTCGGGCGCGAGGCTCGCGACTTCAACTTCGTCTCGGGGTCCGATGCGAAGTCGATCTTCCGCTACGAGATGCACACGTTGCCGAGTGAGGTGCAGCAGAGCATCGGCACCTCGACGCTGTTCGCGGCCTGGAACGCGGCGAGCTATGTGGCGCAGATCGAGGACGAGCGCATCGAGAATGCGATGCGGGAAGGCGACCAGTACCTGCAAGGCACTGCGAAGGTGCTGAAGAAGCACAAGGGCCTTTGGTTCAACGACGAAAGCTTCGTCGTGTCGCGCAAGCAATAGCGGCCAAGCAGAGACCACGATGGCAAACGACGAGCTGAAGCAACACATCGCGGCGTTCCTGCGCGACTACTCGATCGAGATCACGCCGCATGACACAGGCAAGCTCGACGCAATCCGCGCGGAGCTTCAGCCGGGCACGTGCGTGTACGTTGCGCACCCGCCCGGTGTGCCCATCGACGACATCGTGACGTTAGCTGGGCAAGTGCAAAAGCTCGGCCTCACGGCGACACCGCACGTCATCGCGCGCAAGCTCGAGAGCCGCGGCCAGCTCGACACGGCGCTCGCGCGCTGCCAGGAGCTCGGCATCCATAACGCGCTGTGCGTCGCCGGCGACATCACGGCCGAGAAGCCCGCCTACGACAGCAGCCTCGAAGTCCTGCAAACGGGCTTGTTCAAGAAGTACGGGTTCCGCGAAGTCGGCATCGCCGGCCACCCCGAAGGCAGCAAGGCCATCGGCGAGGCACGCGTCGAGCAGGCGCTGCGCGGCAAGGCCGAGTTCGCGAAGACGGCCGGCTTCAATATGTACTTCGCGACCCAGTTCGGCTTCGACCCGCAGCCGTTCATCGACTGGGAGGCCGAGACGGCCGCCAAAGGCATCCACCTGCCGATTCACGTCGGCATGCCGGGCCCCGCGTCGTTACGCCAGCTCGCGAAGTTCGCGATGCTTTGCGGCGTGGGCGCGTCCATGCGTATGCTTACCTCGCGCACGGGCGCGATGGCCAATCTCTTGAGCACGCAGGCGCCCGACGAGATGGTCACGGCGCTTGCGCGTCACAAGGGCGGAAATCCGCAATCGCGGTTCAAGAAAGTTCACTTCTTCGCCTTCGGCGGTGTCGTCAAGACCGCGCGTTGGGCCAATGCTGTGATTTCTGGGCGGTTCGTCTTGAACAACCAGGCGACTGGTTTTCGCGTTGAAGACGTCAACTGAAGTTTTTTGATTGACCGAAAAGTAGGGTAGGTAACCATGAGCAAGTCGTATCTGTTTACGTCGGAGTCCGTGGGTGAAGGCCATCCGGACAAAATGGCCGATCAGGTCTCGGACGCGATCCTCGACGCGATTCTGACGCAGGAGCCGCGCAGCCGTGTGGCCTGTGAGACGCTGACGAAGACCGGTCTCGTGCTCGTCGCCGGCGAGATCACCACGAACGCCGTGATCGAGGTCGAGCACATCGTCCGGCAAGTCGTGCTCGACATAGGGTACGACCACTCGGACAAGGGTTTCGACGGCAACACGTGCGCCGTATTGAACGGCCTCGGCAAACAGTCGCAGGACATCGCGCAGGGTGTCGACCGCAAAGACCCCGAAGAGCAGGGCGCTGGCGACCAGGGCCTGATGTTCGGCTATGCGACGAAGGAGACGGACAGCTACATGCCGGCGCCGATCATCTACTCGCACCGCTTGGTCGAGAAGCAGGCTGAAGTGCGCAAGAACGGCAAGCTGCCGTGGCTGCGCCCCGACGCAAAGAGCCAATGCACGTTCCGCTATGAGGACGACAAGCCCGTGGCGATCGACGCCGTCGTCCTTTCGACGCAGCACAGCCCGGACATTTCCCTGAAGGACCTTCAAGAGGCCGTCATGGAGGAGATCATCAAGCCGGTGCTGCCCGCGAAGTGGCTGAACAAGAACACGCAGTACCACATCAATCCGACCGGCCGGTTCGTGATCGGCGGCCCGATGGGCGACTGCGGTCTGACGGGCCGCAAGATCATCGTCGATACGTACGGCGGTTTCGCTCGGCACGGTGGCGGCGCGTTCTCGGGCAAGGACCCCTCGAAGGTCGACCGCTCGGCCGCGTACGCAGCGCGTTACGTCGCGAAGAACGTCGTCGCGGCGGGGCTCGCGGACCGTTGCGAGATTCAAGTGTCGTATGCGATCGGCGTCGCGAAGCCGACGTCCGTGACGGTCGAGACCTTCGGCACGAACAAGGTGCCCGAGGAGAAGATCATCGCCGCGATCACCAAGAACTTCGACCTGCGCCCGTTCGGCATCGTCAAGATGCTCGACCTCTTGAAGCCCGGCTACCGCAGGACGGCGGCGTACGGCCACTTCGGCCGCGACGAGTTCAGCTGGGAGAAGACGGATCGCGCCGCGGCGCTGAAGGCAGACGCGAAATAGAACTACACGTAAGGAACGGCGCCTCGCAAGGCGAGGCGCCGTCATTCCAGATAGCGCTGAAAGCGCACAGGTGACGAAAGAATGTCGGCGTTAATTTGCGGCTCGGTGGCCTATGACAACATCATGGTCTTCGAGGATTCGTTCAAGAATCACATCCTCCCCGACAAGATCCACATGTTGAACGTCGCGTTCCTCGTGCCGAAGCTGCGGCGCGAGTTCGGCGGCTGCGCTACGAACATCGCGTACAACTTGAAGCTGCTCGGCGAAGAGCCCTTGCCCATGGCCACCGTTGGCCAGGACTACGAGCCGTACCGCAAGCGGCTCAAAGAGCTCGGTATCAAGCAGACGTACATCAAGCAGCTCGACAACACGTTCACGGCACAGGCCTTCATCACGACGGATCTCGCGTCGAACCAGATCATCGCGTTCCACCCCGGCGCGATGAACTTCTCCGAGAAGAACAAGGTCGGCGACGCCAAGAACGTGAAGATCGGCATGGTGTCGCCCGATGGGCGCACCGGCATGATCAAGCACGCCGAGCAATTCAAGAAGAAGAAGATCCCGTTCATCTTCGACCCCGGCCAGGGCATGCCGATGTTCAACGGCGACGACCTGCGCAAGTTCGTCGAGGAAGCCACGTGGGTCACCGTCAACGACTACGAGTGGGAGCTCTTGAAGGATCGCACCGGGTGGACGGAGAAGGACATCACGGCTCGCGTCGACGCGCTGATCGTGACGCTTGGCGGCAAGGGTTCCGAGATCCACACTAAGACCAAGACCTACACGATTCCGGCGGCGACCCCGAAGTCGGTGCAAGACCCGACGGGCTGCGGTGACGCTTATCGCGCCGGCTTGCTCTACGGCTTGCTGAACAAGCTCGACTGGGAAACCACGGGCCGAATCGCGAGCCTCATGGGCTCGATCAAGATCGAGCATCAGGGGCCGCAGAACCACACATTCACGCTGGAACAGTTCAAGAAACGCTACAAGGCCGCATTCGGCCGAAAAATGCAGTAATAGGAGATTACAGATGGCTGCCGTCAGGAAACCGCGCGCGAGCGCTGCGAAGAACGACTACTTCGTCAAGGACATCGGCTTGGCCGATTTCGGCCGCAAGGAGATCGAGCTCGCCGAGCTCGAGATGCCCGGCCTCATGTCGACGCGTGCCGAGTACGGCCCGAAGCAGCCGCTGAAAGGCGCGCGCATCACGGGCTCGCTGCACATGACGATCCAGACGGCCGTGCTCATCGAGACGCTGCAAGCTCTAGGCGCCAAGGTGCGCTGGGCGAGTTGTAATGTTTTCTCGACGCAGGACCATGCGGCCGCGGCGATTGCGGCGCGCGGCACTCCGGTGTTCGCCTACAAGGGCGAGTCGCTCGAGGAGTACTGGGACTACATCGATCGCACGCTCGATTGGGGCGACAGCGACGGCCCGAACATGATTCTCGACGACGGCGGCGACGCCACGTTGTTCGTGCATTTGGGCTACGAGGCCACGAAGGATCCGTCGATCCTCGACAAGAAGCCGGGCTCCGAGGAGGAGCGCATCCTGCTCGCGCAGCTCAAGAAGTCGATGAAGAAGGACCCGAAGCGGTTCAAGAACATGCCCGGCGAGATCCGCGGCGTCTCCGAGGAGACGACGACGGGCGTGCATCGCCTCTATCAGATGCACAAGGCCGGCCGGCTGCTGTTCCCGGCGATCAACGTCAACGACTCGGTCACGAAGTCGAAGTTCGACAACCTCTACGGCTGCCGCCACTCGCTCGTCGACGCGATCAATCGCGCGACGGACGTCATGCTCGCGGGCAAGATCGCCGTTGTCGCCGGCTACGGCGACGTCGGCAAGGGCTCCGCGCAGTCGCTGCGCGCCCAGTCGGCGCGTGTCGTCGTCACGGAAGTCGATCCGATCTGCGCGCTGCAAGCCGCGATGGAAGGCTACACGGTCATGACGATGGACGAGGCCGTCAAGATCGGCGACGTGTTCGTCACTACGACGGGCTGCGTCGACGTCATCACCGAGAAGCACATGAAGCAGATGAAGCACAACGCTATCGTCTGCAACATCGGTCACTTCGACAATGAAATTCAGGTCGACAAGCTCAAGAAGTACAAGTGGATCGAGATCAAGCCACAGGTGCACCAGATCGAGCTGTCGAAGGGCCGGAGCATCATCCTGCTTGCGGAAGGCCGCCTCGTGAACTTGGGGTGCGCCACAGGGCATCCGAGTTTCGTGATGTCGAACAGCTTCACGAACCAGACCCTGGCGCAGATCGAGCTCTACCAGAACACGAAGAAGTACCCGCTCGGCGTCTACGTGCTGCCGAAGCAACTCGACGAGAAGGTCGCGAGCCTGCACCTCGAGAAGATCGGCGTGAAGCTCGACAAGCTGTCGAAGGCGCAAGCCGACTACCTCGGCGTGTCCGTCAACGGCCCGTACAAGTCCGACCACTATCGTTATTGATGGCGTGACCAATCCCGGCCGCGCGCTGTGCGGCCGGGATTTTCATTTCGAGCAAACGCGGTGACACAACGATGAAAGACGATCTAGCCATTGCGCGCAGCGTGAAGTTGCGCAAAGTCGTGGAGCTCGCGAAGGAGCGTCTCGGCATCGATGCCGACGATCTCGAGCCGTACGGCCACTACAAGGCCAAGCTCTCGGACGCGCTGATCAAGCGCGTGCAATCGCGGCCGGACGGCAAGCTGATCCTCGTCACCGCGATCTCGCCGACGCCGGCAGGTGAAGGCAAGACGACGACCACGGTGGGCCTCGGCGATGCACTGAACGCGATCGGCAAGAAGGCCATGATCTGCGTGCGCGAGCCGTCGCTTGGGCCCTGTTTCGGAGTCAAGGGCGGCGGCGCGGGCGGCGGCCACTCGCAGGTCGCGCCGATGGAGGACATCAACCTCCATTTCACGGGCGACTTCCACGCCGTCAGCATCGCGCACAACTTGCTGGCCGCGCTCGTCGACAACCACATCTATTTCGGCAACCAGCTCGGGTTCGACATCCGCCGGCCCGTGTGGCGCCGCGTGCTCGACATGAACGACCGTTCGCTGCGCCACATCGTCAACGGCCTCGGCGGCACGGCCAATGGTTTTCCGCGCGAGACGGGCTACGACATCGTCGCCGCGTCGGAAGTCATGGCGATCCTCTGCTTGTCGACGTCGCTCGACGACATGCGCAACCGGTTCAAGCAGATCATCGTCGGCTACACGCGCGACAACAAGCCGATTCGTGCCGAGGCGTTGAACGCGCAGGGTTCGATGACGGTGCTCATGAAAGAAGCGATCAAGCCGAACCTCGTGCAATCGCTCGAGCAGACGCCGACGCTCGTGCACGGCGGCCCGTTCGCGAACATCGCTCACGGCTGCAACTCCGTGATCGCGACGAAGACGGCGCTGAAGCTCGCCGACTACGTCGTCACGGAAGCCGGCTTCGGCGCCGATCTCGGCGCCGAGAAGTTCGTCGACATCAAGTGCCGCAAGTCGGGGCTGCGCCCGAGTGCGGCGGTGCTCGTCGGCACGGCGCGCGCCCTGAAGTACTCGGGCGGCGCCAAGATCGAAGACGTCAACAGCGAGAACACCGAGGCCCTCATGAAGGGCCTGGCGAACATGGATCGCCACGTCAACAACATCCGCGACCACTTCGGGCTGCCCGTCGTCGTCGCCCTGAACCGCTTCGGCAGCGACACCGAGCGCGAGTTCGAGCTGATCAAGAAGCACTTGGGCGAGCAGGGCGTCGAGGCCATGGTCTGCGAGCACTTCGCGAAGGGCTCGAAGGGCGCGACGAACCTCGCGCAATCGATGGTCAAGCTCATCGACAAGAATCCCGGCAAGCTCAAGTTCGTCTACGAGGATGCCGACGAGCTCTGGAAGAAGATCGGCAAGGTCGCGAAGAGCATCTATCACGCGAGCGAAGTCGTCGCCGACACGGCCGTGCGCAAGAAGGTCGAGAAATTCCAGGAGGACGGTTTCGGCAACCTGCCGATCTGCATCGCGAAGACGCAGTACTCGTTCTCGACGGATCCGCAGCTGCGCGGCGCGCCGACGGGCCACGTGTTCAACGTGCGCGACGTTTATTTGAACGCCGGCGCAGGGTTTATGGTCGTGCTCTCGGGCGAGATCATGACAATGCCGGGCCTGCCGAAGAAGCCGGCGTCGGACAACATCGACATCGACGCCGACGGAAACATCGTCGGGCTGGCTTAGGACTCCTTCCTACCGCGACGCGGCGCGCTCCGAGCGGGGCGCGCCGCGTTCGTTTTCAGGCCGCCGCAGAATTCGGGGCTATCGCCCGCGCATCGCGTGGCTCCAATCGGCACGCACCACCACGACCCAGTCGAAGACATCCCGTCTGCTCGGCTTGAATTAGTGTACGAACTAGTTCATAACATTCGACATGAAGACGTCGATCGCGACCGTATCGATCAGCGGCTCACTCGAAGGCAAGTTGCGCGCCGTCGCCGAGGCAGGTTTCGACGGTGTCGAGATCTTCGAGAACGACCTCCTGGGCTTTCCCGGCACGCCGCGCGAGGTCGGTCGGATCATCCGCAACCTCGGCATGCGCTGTACGTTGTTCCAGCCTTTTCGCGACCTCGAAGGCATGCCGCACGAGCAACTCTCGCGAGCGTACGACCGCATCGAGCGAAAGTTCGACGTCATGCAAGAGCTCGGGACCGACCTGATCCTGCTGTGCTCGAATTGCTCGCCGCTCGCTGTCGGCGACCGGCCTCGTCTCATCGATGACCTATCTGCTCTCGGCGAGCGGGCCGCGAAGCACGACATGCGCGTCGGCTATGAAGCGCTCGCATGGGGACGGCATACCTTCGACCATCGCGACGCGTGGAGCTTGATCCGCGACGTCGACCATCCGTCGATCGGCCTGATTCTCGATAGCTTCCATTCGTTGGCTCGCGGTATCCCGAGTGCAAGTATCGGCGACATTCGTGTCGACAAGCTGTTCTTCGTGCAGATCGCCGACGCGCCACGCCTGACGATGGATTACCTGAGCTGGAGCCGACATTTCCGCAACATGCCGGGGCAGGGGGATCTACCTCTACCGGAGTTCGCCGAAGCGATACATCGGCTCGGCTATCAAGGGTATTGGTCGCTCGAGATCTTCAACGACCGGTTTCGCGCTGGCTCTGCGAGCGGTATTGCGGTGGACGGCTATCGCTCGCTGCAACTCTTGCACGACCAAGTTGCGGCGCGGCCGCGCGCGCCGATCAAGCCGGCAATGCCGCCACGCGTCGATGTAACCGGAGTCGAATTCATCGAGTTTGCAGCGAGCGACGACGAAGCGCAGGCGCTCGGGAGCATGCTGACGGCGCTCGGCTTCGTGCCGACGGCCACGCACCGGCGCAAAGCGGTCACGCGCTGGCAGCAGGGCGACATCAATATCGTCATGAACTGCGAGCCGGACGGGCTCGCGCATAGTTTCGACGCGGTCCACGGCGCATCGGTGTGCGCCGTCGGCCTGAAGGTCAAGAACGTGCCGGCCGCTCTCGAGCGCGCCGAGCAGCTCGCGATCCCGCGTTTCATGCAGGCCGTCAGGCCGGACGAGCTCAAGATCCCATCGGTAAAGGGCGTCGGCGGCAGCCTCATCTATTTCATCGAGGACGGCACCCAGTCGAATGTGTGGCAGCACGAATTCACGCACCCCGCGTCGTGCGACGAAACGGCGCGCTCGTTGCAACTCCAGCGGACGGACCACATTGCTGAGACCATGCAGTACGAGGAGTTTCTGTCGTGGCTCCTGTACTACGTCGCGTTGTTCAACGTTGCGAAGACGCCGCAGGTCGAGATCGCCGACACGCTCGGGTCTCGTGCAGAGCCAAGCCGTCGAGTCGCCGGATCGAGCGCTGCGTATCACGTTGAACGGCTCGATGGGCGCGCAGACGCTATCGGCGCGATTCCTTCAGCACTACATGGGGGCGGGCGTACAGCACCTCGCGTTCGCGACCGCGGATGTCTTTGCGGCGGCCGAGGCGGCGACGGCGAATGGTTTGCCGGTGCTCGAGATTCCGCACAACTATTACGAGGACGTCGAAGCTAAGTTCGGTTTAGCGCCGGAGCTCGTCGAGCGGCTGGCCCGATTCAACATCCTTTACGACCGAGACGGCAGCGCGGAGTATTTCCAGTTCTACAGCCGCGCGTTCGCCAAGCGCGTGTTCTTCGAAATCGTCGAGCGCCGTGGCTACGAGGCCTATGGCGCCACCAACGCCTCGATTCGGCTCGCCGCCCAGGCTCGCTTCAAGCGGACCTAAGCGCTGGATTGCGCGACGCAATGGCACGAGAATGATGCCACCTCTCATCCTGGCTGGAGTAGTGGCCCTTGGCGCGAGCAAGAAAACCGCGTGTGCGAGATCGGTACAACGAAGCCGAGCAGGCTCGACTCAATATTCTCGATATAGCGGCGCAAGAGTTCGCGGACAAAGGGCTAGCCGGCGCCCGTGTCGACGAGATCGCGGACAAGATCAACTCGTCGAAGCGCATGATCTATTACTACTTCGGCGGCAAAGAGGAGCTGTATCGCGCCGTTCTTGAGCAAGCCTATGCGAAGATTCGTGCCCGCGAGGCTGCGGCCAACTACGCTGCGATGCGCGCCGACGAGGCATTGAAGCAGTACGTCGGGCACACGTTCGATTACCATGCCGAGCATCCCGAGTTCGTGCGCCTCGTGATGAACGAGAACATTCACTACGGTGCGCACATCGGCGCCGTTCCCGGGTTGAAGGAGCGCAACCACAGCGTCATCGCGACGCTGCAAGCGATACTCGACAAAGGCGTGAAGGAAGGGCGGTTCCGGACCGGGCTCGACCCGTCGAGCTGCACATGATCGTGAGCTCCCTTTGTTTCTATAACGTTTCGAACCGCTATACCTTCGCCGCGAACTTCGGCGTCGACATGGGGTCGCCGAAGGTTGCACGGCGCCGGCGCGAGCTGATCATCGAAGCGATCTTGCGTTACTGCCTGAAGTAGAGTCTCGCGCCGCGCTGGGCCACGCGCCGCGACTTGCGGTAGAGTGTGTACGAAATAGTTCATACACATTCCTACGCGCCCATGCACAGAGTCGTAGCGGTTTTGTTCGCTTTGGTGCTGGTCTCGGCGGCGGCCGCAGAGCCGGTCCGTGTCGAGGCCGGCCTCGTCGAAGGCGTCACGCTCGCGTCGGGCGTGCGGGCATGGCTTGGGCATTCCGCAAGCGGCGCCACCGCTTCGCGAGCTTCGCTGGCGCGGCCCGCAGCCCGTGCCGCGGTGGAGCGGTGTGCTCCACGCCGATCGCCAAGCACCGATGTGCTTGCAGGTGGTGCGCACGCGCACGATGAATCATTACTTCGGCAACGAGGCGACGAGCGAAGACTGCTTGTATCTGAACGTCTGGGCGCCGCCGGGCGCCGAGCAGTTGCCGGTGATCGTTTGGATCTACGGCGGCGGCTTCAACGTCGGCTCCGCAAGCATGGCGAACTATTCCGGCGAGAAGCTGGCCGCGGACGGCGTCGTACGCGTGAATCTCTGCGTACCGCCTCGGGGCGCTCGGCTTCCTAGCGCACCCGGAGCTCACGCGCGAATCGGGCCACGGGGGCTCCGGCAACTATGGGCTCATGGATCTCGTCGCCGGGCTGCAATGGGTGCAGCGCAACATCGCTGCTTTCGGCGGCGATCCCGCCAACGTAACGATCGTCGGGCAGTCCGCCGGCTCGACGGCGGTCGCGCTGCTGCAAGCGAGCCCCGCCGCGCGCGGCCTGTTCACGAAGGTGGTCGGCATGAGCGGCAGCCCATTCGGGGAGCCGATGAGGGCCGTCACGCTCGAGCAAGGCGAAGCATGCGGGCCTCGCGCTGCAGGAATCATTGGCCGCGAGCCTCGATAGAGGATCTGCGCGACATGGGTGGCGACCGGATCGTCGCCGCGCCCGTGGCGCGGGCGCCGATCGTCGTCGACGGACGCTACGTGATCGGCGCGCAGCAGGCGTTCGAATCGCAGCAGCACAGTGACGTGCCGATCATGGTCGGCTTCACGCGCGACGAGTCGTTCCGGTCGCTCGGTCCCGTCGCGTCGGCGGGCGAGCTCGAGAGCGCGGTGCGGCGAGTATTTCCTTCGACGGCGCCCGCGGTGCTCGCTGCGTACCGAGCGCACGATGCGGCGAGCGCCGTTCGCGCGGCGGCCGACATCGGCCGCGATTCGTCGGTCGGGGCGCAGATGGCGAATTGGGCGCAGGCGCAGGCGAAATTCAGCCGCTCGCCGGCCTACGCGTACTTCTTTACGCGGCGGCAACCGTACGCGCCGGGCATCACGTTCATCGATCACGATCCGGCGACAGCAGGGGCGTATCACTCGGCCGAAATTCCCGTATTTCCTGCGCACGCGCGATTCGCTGAACCTGTTCCGCCAAACGAGGATCTGGGAGGACGTCGACGCCGCGCTCGAGGACGACATGGCCGCGTTGCTCGTCTCGTTCGCGCGCGACGGCGAGCCGAAATCGGCGCGCGTGCCGGCCTGGCCGGCGTTCGAGCCGGAGCGGCCGCGGGTCGTCTCGCTCGGCGTGGAGATGGAGATCGTCGATTGGCCGAACTACGCGGCGCTGCCGCTCCTGGCTGCGCCAGTTGACGTTCCCGCGCCGGCGCCGGCGCGCACAGCGCGCGCGCGATTGAGTTGAGGCCGTGTCGCGCGCCTCGGCCGCGTCGAAGCTGCTCGTCGCCGCGCTGGCTTCGGCCGGCACCTCGGCCGAAGCCCCCAGCGAGTTTCCGCCGGGGGCCGGGCAGAGCGAGGTGCAAGCCGCGTGCGCTCCATGTCATGCGATCACGGTCGTCACGACCGCGCGCAAATCCGAGTCCGAGTGGGCCGAAACCGTCGACGCGATGATCACGCGCGGCGCTCCCGTAGCCGATGCGGACTACGACGCGATCGTCGACTACTTCGCGCGCAACTTCAGTGCGCCGTGAGCGGGTGCGGCCGCGGGGTTTCGCCGCCGTGGATGGCCCACTTGATCGCTTCGAGGTACATCGTCTGCACGCGCGGGTCGTCCCAAGCGGCATCCGTGTGCCCGAGATAGGAATAGAACACGCGGCCGTTGCCGTAGGGCTTGATCCACGCCACGGGGAAGTCCGCGTCGGTGCGATGCACGTCGGGGTCCTCTAGATCGACGCTCGTGGGATCCAGCCGCGCGAGCACGTCGACCTGGCTGCGATCGTAAGGCTGCGGCAGCAGCTGATAGTGCTCGTCGACGAGCTCCATGCCTGTCGTGAAGCCGCGCATGATCGGCGAGTCGGCGCGCTCGACGACGATGCGAGCGTTCGCCACGTTCCAGGGGTGATTGTCGAAGAAACCGCCCAGCATCTCTCTGTATTCGGGCCAGCTCGCGGCCGTGATGGCGGCGGTGTGAACGCCGATGAACCCCTTGCCGTCTTGCCGATAAACTCGAGCAAGTCGCGCTTCTGGGTGTCCGTCATGCGTGTCTCGCCGTTCGTGTAGAACAGCACGGCATCGAAGTAATCGAGGTTGTGCATCCGCGCGCGGCGCGGCCCGTCGGCCGCATATTCGCCGGTGCCCCAAACCTCGGCCTTCGTCACGAGATCCGTGTCGGTTCGTAGGATCGCGACGTACGCGCCGCTTTCTCGCCCGAGCTTCTCGATCGTCGCGATTGCGTGGCTCGTCGCGAGATGCGCGATTTGATTGCCCGTCGAGAGATCGGCGACGACGAGCAGCCGCTTGCGGCGGCATAAGGATCGGGCGGTCCGCGCCTCGGCAGCGCGAACGCGACGAGCGTGTCGGCGGTTACGGGGCTATCGAGGAAGCTTCCGCCGGTTGCGGTCACGGCCACATATTGGCGCCCGTCCGCGCCTCGGTAGCTGATCGGCGTCGCGTGCGCCGAGGCTTCCAGAGTGTGAGACCACAAGAGTTTTCCGCTGCGCGCGTCGAACGCACGAAAGCGGTTGTCGTCCGTTGCACCGATGAAAACCAAGCCGCCTGCCGTGACGATCGGCCCGCCGACATTCGGCCGCCCGGTGTCTTGCTCGCCGATCGGGAGGTTGTCGGAAACACCTAACGTTGCCTGCCACCGCACGAGGCCCGTCGCCGTATCGATCGCATGCAGCTGTCCCCACGGCGGCTCCTGACACGGCAAGCGCGTGGCTCTGCTGCATGAAGCGGCCGCTCGTCGGGCCCTCGTTCGTAGGCGAGGGGGCCGGTGGAGGCTACGAGCTCGGTGACTTGGCCGAGGTCACTGGTGTTGAGATAGAGGAGCCCCGTCTTCCGGATCGAGCGCGCCGCCGCCCCAGTTGTTGCCGCCTTGCAGACCCGGAAAGCTGATCGTGGGCTGATTGAGGATGCACGGGGTGGTAGAGACCGCCGGCGACCATTGCTTGTCCGCGATCCACGTCTCGGCACCACTGCGTGTGCTCCGGCGCGAGCTGCGCGACGTCGTCGAGCCGAAGGCAGTGCGGGCGAGCGGCGGCGTCACGAGCGGGATACGGTTGCGTTGGCGCGGCGGCTTCGCCCGGCACGTCGCTCGCGGGCGCGGGGCGCTCTTCGATCGCGTGAATCGGCTCGCCGTTGACTCGATTCAGGAAGAACAGCAGCCCGTTCTTCGAGCTCACGGCTACCGCGGGCACCGTTGCGCCACCGATGCGCGCGTCGAACAAGCAGCGGCGGAGCCTGCAGGTCGTTGTCCCAGATGTCGTGGTGAACGACCTGAAAGTGCCACAAGTAGCGGCCGGTGCGCGCGTCGGCGGCGACGATCGAGCTGCTGAAGAGATTGTCGCCGTGGCGATCGCCGCCATAGCGGTCGAAGGCGGGCGCGCCAAACGGCATGTAGAGGATGCCGCGCTCGACGTCGACGGTCATGAATCCCCAGACGTTGACGCCGGAGCGCCTATCGGCCGCGTCGTCCCTGCCAGGTATCGGCAAAGCGCTCGCCGGGGCGCGGCACGCTGTGAAACGTCCACACGAGCGCGCCGGTGCGCGCATCCCACGCTCGCACGTCGCCGGCGGCGCCGCGCGGCGGAAACTCCTGCACGGCACTGCCTGTGATGACGAGGTCGTCGTAGACGAGCGGGGGCGAAGTCATGCCGTAGAAGCGCGCATCGCCGCCTTGCAGGATCGCGGCGTCGCGAGCTGCACGACGCCGCCGTTCCCGAACGACGCCGCGAACGCGCCTGTCGCTCGCGTCGAGCGCGATGAGCCGGCCATCGCGCGTGCCGAAGAAGAGTCGCGGCGGCGTGGTGCTCGTCGCCCGGCCAGTATTCGAGCCCGCGCAACGAAGGTTGGCCGGGCCCGGGAATCGGCGTCGCCCACAACTCGCGGCCCGTCGTCGCGTCGAGCGCGACCACGCGCGCGTAAGGCGTCGTGAGGTACAGCCGCCCGTCGACCATCAGCGGCGTCGTTTGCGAGGCCGCGAAGCGGTTGCGACGCGGCGCCGTATCGGCCGGCAGCCCTTCGGCATTGCGTTGCCGCGCGCCATCGGCGTCGATCGCGCCGCCGGCAGTCGGATCTGCGGACGCATGTGATAGGTCCACGCGATCTCGAGCTGCGCGACGTTGTCCGGCGTAATGTCGGCGAGCGGCGAATAACGCTGGCCGCCGGGATCATGGCCGTAGGTAGGCCAGTCCGCGCGCGGCTGTCGCGCGAGCTGGCGTCGTCGCCAGGAGCGCGCCGAGAAAGAGCAGGCCACGGAGGTCAAGCCATGAGATGGACTAGTTAGTACATTTTCTGGTTTGATGCAAGCCGCCGATTCAGGTGCAGAGGGGAGAGCGATGCGCAGTACGGTTTACGTGTTCAACGGCCCGAACTTGAATCTACTCGGTCAACGCGAGCCCGAGATCTACGGCCGCGACACGCTGGCGGAAGTCGAAGCCAGGTGCCGAGCACTGACGGATGCGCGCGGGCTCACGCTCGACTTTCGTCAGACCAACGCCGAGCACGTGATGGTCGATTGGTTGCAAGAGGTGCGCGCCGGCGCCGTCGGGCATTGCGCTCAATCCCGCGGCGTTCACCTACGCGGGCTACCCGATCCTCGATGCCATCAAGATGGTCGATTGCCCCGTGATCGAGGTGCACATCTCGAACATTCATCGCCGTGAGGCCGAGTGGCGCTCGAAATCGATCATGACTCAGGTCGTCACGGGCATCATCTCGGGACTTGGCGTGCACGGCTACGAGCTCGCGGTCCAGCACTTGCTCCAGCGCCACGCCGCGGACGCGCGGCAAGTGACGCCGACGCGCGCCCGCTTCGGCGTCCTCGCGCTCATCACGTTCGCGACGATGCTCAACTACGTCGATCGCTCCGTCATGGGCGTCGCTCAGCCGTCGCTCGTGCGCGAGCTCGCGATCGGCCCCGAGCTGATGGGTTTGATCTTCTCCGCGTTCTCGTGGACGTATGCGTTCGCGCAGATTCCCGGGCGGCCTCGTGCTCGACAGGCTCGGCTCGCGTCTGACTTACGGGTTGTCGCTCGCGCTATGGTCGCTCGCGACGATGTTGCACGGCGTTGATGTCGAGCGTAGCGGGGCTGTTCTCCGCGCGGCTCGCGCTCGGAATCGCGGAAGCGCCGTGCTTTCCCGCCAACAGCCGCATCCTGTCGACCTGGTTCCCGCAGGCCGAGCGGGCTCGGGCGAATGGGGTGTACTCCGTCGGCCAGTACGTCGGACTCGGCTTCATGATCCCGCTTGCTGACCTACATCGTCGCGACGTTCGGCTGGCGAGCGTTGTTCTTCATTTTCGGCGGCGTCGGCATCGTCTATGCGGTCGTCTGGCACGCGCTGTATCGCGAGCCCCACGAAAGCGGCCGCGCCAACCAAGCCGAGCTCGACTACATCGCCGCCGGCGGCGGACTCGGCGGCCGAGGCGGCCGATTCGTGCTGAGCTGGGCCGCCGTCCGTGCACTGCTCCGTCAGCGGCAGATCTTGGGCGCGTCGATCGGTCAGTTCTGCGGCAACTCGACGCTGGTGTTTTTCCTGACGTGGTTTCCGAGCTATCTCGCGACGGAGCGCGGCATGGATTGGATCCGCTCCGGGTTTCGCGGCATCGCTGCCGTACATCGCCGCGTCCGTCGGCGTGCTCGTCGGCGGAGTCGTCTCCGACGGCATCATCCGCCGCACCGGGTCGGCGACGCTCGGGCGAAAGCTGCCGATCATTACCGGGTTGCTGCTGACGTCGACGATGGTGCTGGCGAACTTCACGCCGAGCAACACGCTGGTCATTGCGATCATGTCGGTCGCGTTCTTCGGGCAGGGCATGGTGAATCTCGGCTGGACGCTGATCGCCGACGTCGCGCCGAAGGAGCTCATGGGCCTGACCGGCGGGGTGTTCAATTTCTGCGCGAATCTCGCCGGCATCGTCACGCCGTTGGTGGTCGGCTTCGTGCTCGGCGCGACGGGAAGCTTCTATGGCGCGTTGGCCTACATCGCGACGCTCGGGCTGGTCGGGCGCGGCCGCGTATATCTTCATCGTCGGCGAGGTCACGCCGCGTCGAGATACGCCCGCCTGAGGGCTGCTCCGCCTCCCGGATGTTGACATGTACCAGTTGGTACATGTAAATAACCAGTTCGTACACAACGCGAATTCGCGTCCGCGGGCGCCAACCAAGGGGGATACTACGATGGGCTCTACCGTCGCTACTACGCTTCGTTCATCGATCATCGCGGCTTTGGGCGTCAGCGGCACGGCAGGTGCGCAAGACGCCGCGAATTCGGCAGCGCCGAACGTCGAAGAGATCGTCGTCACCGGCTCGAGCTTGCGCGGTGTGGCACCCGTCGGCTCGAACCTCGTCACCATTGGGCGGGACGAGATCGAGAACACCGGCGCGCAGACGGTTCAACAGATCTTGAAGACCGTGCCGTCGATTGTCGGCCTGCAGAGCGCAGGGCAGGCGGCCTACGGCAGCTTCGACGGCGCCGGCACCAATGCCCCGACGATACATGGCCTCGGGGCGTCGGCGTCGAATAGCACGCTGATCCTGCTGAACGGTCATCGCATGCCCGTATCCGGAATCAATCACGTCCTCGCCGATCCCGAACATCGTTGCTCCGCTCGCGCTCGAGCGCGTCGAAGTGCTCGCGGACGGCGCTTCGTCGGTCTACGGCTCCGATGCCGTCGCGGGCGTCGTCAATTTCATTACGCGCCGCAACGTCGACGGCTTCGAAGCGTCGCTTCAGACCGGCGCGGGCGGACGCCTATGGAACGGTCAACGCTGGGGTGCTCGGTGGAACCACTTGGGACGGCGGCTCGTTGCTCGTCTCATACAACTATTCCGATCGCAACAACCTCGAGGCCATCGACCGCGACTATGTGCGGGCGAACCAAACGGCGCGCGGCGGCAGGGATTTCACGCCGAACCGGTGCGGCCCCGCGAGCATCACCGCCGGAAGCCGCGCAAACCTATTACACGCCGTACACGGCTGCGGGCGTCATCGCCGGCGATTGCGATCCGTCGTTTCACGCGGATCTCCTCGCCAGCGAAACTCGTCACAGCATCTTCGCGACGATTCAGCAGAACGTCAGCGATCGTCTGACGTTGACTGGCGATCTGATCTACTCCAACGCGAGAACGATCAAGCCGTGCCGCGCGGCAACACGAGCGCGACGATGTTCGGCCCCGGTGCTGCCAACGCCGGGCAAGTCAGTCCGTTCTTCCGTGTTACCTACTGGGTGTTCCGCCCGGCACGTCGTCGATTGCCGTCAATTTCAGCGCGTGATGCTCTGCTCGGCCCCGGCGCTCACATCGAGAGCGACGTTGAACGGTCTACGGGCGTTTCGACGCCGATTACGCAGCTCAGCGATACCTGGTCGTTCAACGCCGGCTTCCTGGTCGGTCTGGACGAGTCGCGGCAACAGAATTTCGGCCAGCTCTGCGTCTCGTGCTTCAACCTTGCGATCAACGGCACGACCAACGGCGGCGGCAGCACCACTGCGCCGTCGATACCGGGCACGACGACGGTCGTGCTCAACACGCCTCTGACCGCGAGCCAACTCGCTCGAACCCGTTCGGTGGCGGAACGGCACCGGCCGTGCTGACCGCGCTGACGGATTCCGGGCCAGGTCCAGGTCGGCGACCAGACGATCAAGAACGCCTACTTCAAGTTCGACGGCGATCTGTTCTCGATGTGGGGCGGGGAAGCGCAACTCGCCGTGGGCGCCGAGATGATCGACTACGAGCTCGAGCAGGACATCGTTCGGTCGAACAACACCGGACCCGCTTCGACGGGCTCTGCGCAGCTCTTCATTCCCTACAATCGCGACGTGAAGTCGGCTTATGCCGAGCTCTATCTGCCGTTCGTCGGCCCGGAGCAAGACGTGCCGGCAGTGCGCAGCTTCGCGGTTAATTTGTCGACGCGCTACGACGACTACAGCGACGTCGGCGATACGACGAATCCGAAGATCGCCCTGAACTGGGGAATCGTCGAAGCCCTGATGGTCCGTGCCAACTACGCGGAGGCGTTCGTCGCGCCCGCCCTGACGAGCCGCGGGGCCAACGAGTTCGGGTTGACGGGCGAATCGGGGTTTAGCCGGTATCTCCGGTCAAGGCCTGCCCGGAGGTGCGCCGACGGTCTCCACGGCCGCATTTCCGTCGGCGATCGGCATTCCGGGGTGCCCACCGGGCTCGACGACTTGCTCGTTGAACAACGTCACGGGCTTGTTCCTCACGGGAGGGAGCGGGACCCTGCAGCCGCAGACGGGCGAGAGCTGGAGCTTAGGGTTAGACATCACTCCGCCGGCGGTGCCCGGGCTGCGCGTCAGCTTCACCAAGTGGGTGAATGAGCTACGGGGCGGCATCACGGCGCCGGTTCCATCGCTCGTTCTCGGCTCAGCCGACTTGAACGGCCTGCTCCAGTTCTTTCCGGCGGGCGCAACACCGGCGGAAATCGCGGCGCTCGCGGCGGGTTTGCCGCAAACGGGCGCCCTCAGCGCCCAGACGTTCTTCTCGTATAACTTCCAGCAGCGCAACGTCCTGAATCTCGACGTCGAGGGTATCGACGTCGACGTCGACTATGCGTTCGACGTTGGGAGCGGCACGATGAACGTCGGTGCGGCGCTGATCCACAAGACGAAGTTCGATCAATTCTTCGGCGCCAACGGCACGAAATTCAGCGTGCTTGGCACCGCGGGCTTCAACACGACGTTCCCGTCCGTCGAGGACGAAGCGCGGCTCAGCTTTGGTTACGCGCGAGATGCGTTTCGCGTAAATTTGTTCTACAACTATCTCGGCGGCTACCGTAACTGGAGCGGCACCGCGGCAATCCAACCGACGCGCGTGGCAGGGTTGCCCGATGGCGGCGGCGGCGATCCGGTCGATTCGTTTGCAACGGTCGACCTCAACTTCGTCTTCATGCTCCGCGACACCGAGCTGTTTCTTGATGCCATGAACCTGTTCGACGAGGAGCCGCCGCAGTACAACACCTTTGCGATCGGCGGCAACAACGGCGTCGGCGTGGCAGCATATGATCCGATCAACGCGAGCCCGTTGGGGCGTGTGCTAACAGTTGGTGTTCGAACGCGGTTCTAGCGCGCCTCGGTCGGGCCGTGCGCGGGTCAAGGTGGATCCGCCGCGCGATCCCCGCTCCGCCGCCGCTGCTGCCGCGTGCTACTGAGGTCGCAAATTGTCACAGGCGAATGCAACGCCACGGGCTCCGCAGGATCGGATTCTTACGGGGCTCGTTGGACGCCACATCGGTGCATCACGTTCGCCGTGGCTGCACGAACGTGAGGCGCAGGCACAGGGCTTGGCCCTTTCGTATAACTTGCTCGATTTCGCCAGTCTCGGGCGGGAGGAGTCCGATCTCTGTGCTCAGCTCGAAGCTGCGGCGGCCTCCGGTTACGCGGGCCTCAACATCACCTACCCATACAAACAGGCCGTGATCCGCTGTCTCGACGAGCTCGCGCCAACGGCGGCGCGTGTCGGCGCCGTCAATACCGTGAAGTTCGCGGGGGGCAAGCGCATCGGGCACAACACCGACGTCATCGGATTCGCAGAGAGCATGCGCGAAGGCTTGCCGAATGCCGTGCTCGGGTCCGTCCTCCAGATAGGCGCCGGTGGCGGAGGGGCGGCCACGGCGCAAGCGTTGCTCGATCTCGGCGTCGGCACATTGACGATCTGCGATCAGGAACGAGCCCGCGCAGGGGCGCTCGTCGCCAAGGTTCAAGAGATGTTCGGCTTGAGCCGCGCGCAGAGCGTCGACGATCCGCTGCTCGTCGTCGACGGCGTGGATGGGATCGTCAACGCGACACCGATGGGCATGGCCGGCAACCCGCAACCGCCGTTCGATGTCTCGCGATTGACGTCGCGGGTGTGGGTTGCCGACATCGTCTACTTTCCGCTCGAGACGCAGTTGCTGCGCGTGGCGCGCAGCCGCGGCTGCCGCACGCTCGACGGCAGCGGGATGGTGGTCCATCAAGCGGCCGCGGCATTCGAGATCTTCACGGGGCGCAAGGCCAACAGGCCGCGCATGCTGCGCAGCTTCATCGAGTACTCAGACCCTTAGCCGCCGCGAACCCGGTGCGTCGAGATCATGACGATGCCGGGCCTCCCGAAAAGCCGGCGTCGTACAACATCGACATCGACATCGACGCCGACGGCAACATCGTCGGGCTCGCTTAACGCTCGTCGTTCCTGTCGCAACGCGGTGCGCTCCGGCTGGGGGGCGCACCGCGTCGCCCGCCCGCGCCGTTCGTGCTAATTTCGGCTCACCCGCCGCCGCCGCACAGGAACCCTCATGCTGCACCGCATCGCCGCCCTCGCTTTCATTTCGACCGTTGCCGCCGGTGGCCAACCCGCGGCGCCGCCGCCGGATCCGAACGTCGCGCACCTCGTGCCGTGGCGGCAGGGCTCAAGCGGAACGTGCATTTGAACTTCACGCTGACGTCGAGTGACGAGTAGTCTCAGTGCTATATTCGCTGCTGGGCTTCTTGCTCGCGCACGGCGCGCTCCTACGCATGACACGATCGGCTTTTCTCGGGTTGCTGGTTGCCACGACACTCGCGACGGCGGTGCCGGCTCAGGTTGGCCATCCGGCAAAGGGCTCCTGGAGCGGCTATTGGGGCACCAGCGATGCCTCGAAACGCCGCATGCTCCTGGTGCTCGACTGGCGGGATCGGCAAATCACCGGCGTCATCAATCCCGGACCCAACCAAGTGCCGATCGACAAGGCCGACCTCGACGTCGACACCTGGACGTTGCGGCTCGAGGCTGCCATGCCGACGAGCGGCGGCGGCAAAGCTCCGTTCGTCGCGACCGGCAAGCTCACCAATCTCGGCTCGTGGACGACGCGGACCTATTCGGGTACGTACGTGTTCGGGCCCGAGACCGGCCGGTTTACGGTGACGTTGAATTGAAGGCCTAAGAGGACGAAGCATGTACAGGACATTCACCGCGCTCCTGGTTGCCGCAATGACGGCGCTGGTCGCCCAACCGGCTGCCGCCCACCATTCGTTCGCTGCGGAGTTCGACGCCAACAGCCCCATCGAGCTCACAGGCACCGTAACGAAGGTAGAGTGGGCGAACCCGCATACCTTTTTCTATATAGACGTGACGACTCCCAAGGGGGAGGTCGAGGGTTGGGCGCTCGAGATGGGCAGCCCCAACGGCTTGATGCGCCGCGGCTGGACACGCGACTCGATGAAAATCGGCGACGTCGTGACGGTCACGGGCTCGCGCGCCAAGAACGGCAGCACCTTAGGCAACGCTCGCTCGGTAACGCTGTCGACAGGTAAGCAGCTCTTTGCCGGCTCGAGTGAGGACAATGCCGAGTCCAACTGAGGATCCGAACGTGCGCAACACCACCATCCTGGCTTACGCGATCGCGATGACCACGCTGGCCTTCTCGGGCTCGGCTTTCGGACAACGCGCGGCTGCGGCGGGCGAACCGGCGCCGACGCCGCGCCTCGCCGACGGCACCGTCGATCTCGGTGGGGACGGCATCTGGGATCAACCTTGGATCACCGATTTCAGCAAGCAACTCGTCGGCGGTCCCGACGCGCAGATACCGTTCTTGCCGTGGACGAAGGCGATGTACGACTACAACAAGTCGAACGCGGTCGCCTATGATCCGCAGGGTTTCTGCTTGCCGCCCGGCGGGCCGCGCATGTTCGGCACGCCGTACCCTTCAGAATTCATCCAGGACCGAGATCGTATCGTCGTCATCTTCGAGGGCGGCGCCCATGTCTGGCGCGAGATCCACATGGATGGACGGCCGTTGCCCAAGCGCGAGGACCTGAACCCAACGTACTTCGGTTATTCCGTCGGCCGTTGGGAAGGTGACACGCTGGTCGTCGAGACGACCGGCTTCAACGAGAAGACGTGGCTGAACTTCAACGGCACGATGCATACGGACGAGCTCACCACTGTCGAACGAATCAGCCGGCCGAACCGCGACACGTTGCACTATGAAGCTACGATTACGGACCCCGGCGCGTATTCGGAGCCATGGACGGTCGCCTGGGACATTCCGTGGCTCGAGGGAGCCGAGCTCGCGGAATACATCTGCCAAGAGAACAACAAGTTTTTGCTCGAGCTCAAGGACGACCTCGGCAATCCGTTCTTCGAGGACATCCCGACCGATAACCCCTGAGCCGAGCGATGGCCTCAGGAGGCGCACGTACCACGCTTCCGCGAAGCGCCGACCTACGTTACCCGCGGTTTTGCGGCGGGCCCGGAATGCAGCGCTGGCTCATGTCGCCGCGCGTCGGCTCGCGCCGGTAGACGCGGTGGCACGCCAAGCACGCTTCGGAAAGGTCGCCGCTCGCCAGGACGATCGCGTCCTGATCTTTCGTGAGGACGGCCTCATACGCTGCCAAGCTCGTCTGTCGATAGTCGTCGACGAAACGGATCCAGTCGGCGTTCTCGACCTCGACGACTTCGCCATTCGAGCACTGGCGGCCGGGGATCCGCAAGAGCTCGGCGGATTCTGCGAGCGCCAGCGCGCTATTCTCGACGGCTTCCCAGCTGCCGAAGAGGCCCGTCAACGGATTCGTCGACGCCGAGGGTTGAGCGTCACGCGGTAACGCGGCGGGATCGTCGGCCTGCGCATAGAACACCGTATTGCCGAGCGGAAAAAGAATACCGCGCATGAGTTGATTGACGGTCATGAGCGGTGGAGACGTCTCGCTCGCCGTGTCCGCGTTCCCCTCCGCGGGATCGCCGGCTGGCGACGGTACGCAAGCGTTGGTTGAAGCGGCGAGACACAGAACGACGACGCTCGGCCATCGGCTACGGTTCCACATGCAAATACCCCTGCGACTGATTCGCGCGAGCTTAGCGCATCGGGGACGAAACCGTTCCAGCGCACCGCGTGTATCCGCGGCGGCTGAAAGAATCAGAGCGCCGCGTAATTCTTGCTGAAGCCGTTGCGCGCGTTCGTCACGGTGAACGAACCATCGTCCCGCGCCGCAACCTTGATCCAGAACGCCGGACCGTTGTGCGCCGGCGGCGGCGTTGCGCTGGACCCCGGCACGGGCGCCGCAATAGGCTCGATCGGCAGCGACGCCGGTTGCTCGTCGAACCCGTTCGCGATGAAGGCACCCGGCACCGTGTATTCCTGCCCGCTCAACAGCGAGAAATGCAGCTGCCAGAGGTCCTCGAGCCCGGGCGACGAGAACAGCACCTTCATCGCGTCGGGTTGCCCGCCTTTGCGCGTGCCGTTGTTCATGACGGCCACTCGCGGCGCGAGCGCGTGAACGAGCACGGGCGCGTTCGACACCGGCTGGCCGTGATGCGTGACGACGAACAGATCCACGGTGCCGAGCAGGTTGCGCGGGCACGCGAGCGCGAACTCCTTGTTCCAGGTGAGATCGCCGAGATGCAGCGCGCGGAAGCGGCCGAAAGTGAAATGGCTGCCGACCGATTGAGCGTTCTCGCTCGGGTCCGCGTCCTTCGGTTGGTGCGCAGCGCACAGCGGGTTCGGCTGTCCTGCGCCGGGGACCGCGTCGCGGATCGGCTCGCCGGCGGATGCGACGATACGGACGTCCACGCCGCGCACGTCCAAGCGGTCGCCGGGCTGCACGACCCTGTGCTTGGACTTCGCGTACAGCGTGGGGTAGACGTCGTTCAAGAACGCGTCGGTAGCGGGGTTCGGCTGCACGTTGCCCCCGTGGTCGACGAACTCCGCGATCGGAATTCGGCTCGCGAGCTCGCTCATGGCGCCGAAGTGATCGCCGTGATAATGAGTCGTGATCAGCCGATCGATTCGAGTCAGCGCGGCATCGTGCACGGCCGCCATGATTCGTCCCGCGTCGCGCGCGGCTGACGGCCCGCCGTTGCCGGTGTCGATCAGCAGCGACTCGCCGGACGGCGCCACGAACAACGTCGCGTTACCGCCTTCGACGTCAATCACGTAGATGTCAAGCGTCGTTCTCGGCTGTGCCGCCAGTGCACTGGGCAGCAACAACGTCATGAGGGCCAGAATGATTCGGGGGCGCATCGGACGGGTCTCCTCGAGCGGCGGCGCGGGTCATCGTACGCCCTTCCTCTCGGGCGAGCTTCCCTCACGGCGTTTGACTCGTGACAGCATGGCCGCGAGCAATAACGCGAGCGCGCTGATGCCCAGCGCGCCGCTGCCGCCTTCGCCGGCTGCCGCCTGAGGTCGCACGTTCACCGTGCGCGTGACGGGGACAGCCGTGTTGCCTGCAGCATCCGAGACTGTGTAAGTGATCGTGTAGGTGCCGAGCAAGGCAGTGTTGACGGGGTTCGTGACCACGATCCGCGAGCTGATGTCGCCGTCTTCGGCGTCGCTAGCGGTAGCGCCGGCGTCGGAGTACGTCGCGTCGACCATGACGTCTACCCTGGGGGCTCCGCGCAGCTGAATCACGGGGGGCGTGGACTCCGGTGGCCCGAAGTTGCCCCTGCCGTCGTTGACGAAGATCGCGACGGCGGCGCCGACCACGGCCAGATCGACGCGATCGTCGCCGTTGAACTTGCCCATGGCCACCCCGCGCGCGCCGTGGGCTGCGAGCTGTTGGGGATGCAGCACGAACTTTCCGTTAGCGGCGCCGACGTTCGTGAAGACGCGCGCTCCGTAGCCGCTTGCGGCCAGCACGTCGGCGCGCGAGTCGAGATCGAAGTCGTTGACGAGCAGATCGGTTGTCGCCGCGGCGCCGAGCTCGTCGGCGACGAAGAACGGGTTGCCGGAATTCGCGGTGGTCAGCCAAACCAGCGCGCTCGGCACCGCGGGCGGCTCGGCAGTCTCGCGGGCGAACACGAGGTCGGCTCTGCCGTCACCGTTGAAGTCGCCCGTCGCGACGGCGCTCGTCGGGCCCGTGGAGAGGCGCGACGCGAGCGTGAAGGCGCCGCCGGTGTTCGAGTAAACGGCGGCGTCGCCGTCGGCATCCGCAACCACGAGCTCCGGTAGGGCGTCGCCGAGGAGGTCGACCAGCAATGCGTCGCGCGCGGCGTGCGGCCCTATGCCGGAACCGCGAGTAAAAACGGCTCCCACACCGCTGTTGATCAACACGGTGCTCGTGCCCGAGCTCGCGAACACCACGTCCACGAACGCGTCGCCGTTGATGTCGCCGGCCGTCACGGCACGACTATCGAGCGTGTCGTCACCAAGCGAAACACTCGTATACGCGCCGCTCGTGTTCAAGAACGCACGGTTCGGAGCGCCGCTGCCCGCTGCGGTCACGATATCGAGATCGCCGTCGCGATCGAGATCGAGGGCCGCGACGTCACTGGCGAGCCCTTCGCCGCCGAGCGCTAATGGCGGCTCGGCCAACATGCGCCTGCTTGGATTTGCCGGATCGGCGACGTTCTCGAACAGCACGAGGCCCTGGGCCGTGCCCGTCGCGACGACGAGATCGTCGAAGCCGTCGGCGTCGAAGTCGCCGGCCGCGGCCGCCGTCGCACCGGGGAGCGCAATGTTCTGCGCCGACGCTGCGGCTATGCGCTGGGCGATGCTCAAGGACGCCTCGGCACGGTCGTTGCCGGCCACATCGTCGAGCGTCCCACCCGCAGCAACTGCGACGGTGGCTTTCGCAAACACGTCGCCCGCGAAGCTGCCGCGGCCGGTCAAGGGCACGGACGCGGAAGCGTTGCCCGCAATCGGGCCGAGCGCGCACGACAGGCGGTTCTGATTGCCGGAAGGAGTGATCGTGCAGCCCGGCGTGACAGGGGCGTCGAAGCGAAACGGCACGTCGCCCGCGAACACCGCTTCCAGCGATGCGCCGTTCGACGCCACTTGCGCGCGGTTCTGGACGGTCACGGTCCAGCTGGCAAGCGCGTCCAAGGTCACCGGGCTTGGCGCGACGCTGATGGTGGCCGAGAGGTCGACGCGCCCCGCGGCCAGCACGACGAGACTCATCTGGCCGGTCACCGGGGTGGTGTCGTCGCTCACCGTGAACGTCACGATGTGCGTGCCGACGCTCGCTCCGACTGTCGGCGTGCCCGTCAACCGGCCGGCCGCGCTCAAGGTGAGACCGCGCGGCAACGGGGGCGTGGCGGTGTAGCGCAAATCGGCGGCGGGCGTATCGCTGTCCGTCACGAACGCAGCAAGATCGAAATCGAACGGGCTTCCCTCGGTCGCAGTCTGCTCGGAAATCGGCTCGATCGAGGGCGCACTGTCTACGCCCGTGACCGCGATTCTGAAATTCAACTCGACGGCGGAAGCGATGCCATCCGCCACGGTCATCGTGACGTCATGGTTGCCGACGTCGGCAGCGCTCGGCGTGCCGGAGATCGTCGCGGGCGGTGTGAAGGCGAGCCAGGTCGGAAGCGTCGGCGCCGCAATTGTCAGAGTGTCGTCATCGGGATCCGAGGCCGCGAGCCTGTAGCGGTAGGTGACACCTTCGGTAGCGGTCGTCTCCGGCGCGTTCGCGACGACGGGCGCGTCGTTGACGGGTGATACCGTAATGGTCACCGTAACCGCGGCGCTCGGCGTAGAGCCGTCGCGTGCGCGATAGGTGAAGCTCGTCGTGCCGTTGAAGTCCGGGGCCGGCCTGTACGTGAACGTACCGTCGCCATTGAGCTGCAAGGTGCCGTTCGCCGCGTTCGTCACGAGCTCCGCCGTCAGAGTCTCCCCGTTCGCGTCCGTGTCGTTGCCGAGCACGCCGCGGCCGCCGACGCTGAGGGGCGTATCCTCCGACGTCGTATAGCTGTCGGGCTGCGCTGTCGGCGCATCGTTGGCGGCGCTCACGGTGATGGTCACGGTAGCGGCGGCGCTTCGTGCGGTGCCGTCGTCGGCTTGATACGTAAACGTGGCAGTACCGGCGAAACCAGCGGCAGGCACATAGCTGAACGAGCCGTTCGCGTTCAGCGTCACCGTGCCGCTCGAAGCGCCCGTGGCGAGCACGGCCGTCAAGTCGTCATCGTCCGCGTCCGTGTCGTTGTCGAGCACGCCGTTGCCCGCGTTGACGTTCAGAGTTTGTCCTTCGTCGGTCGTATAGCTGTCGGCTTGCGCCGCCGGCGCATCATTGCTTGCGCTAACCGTGATCGTGACGGTGGCCGTGCCGCTCCTAGCGGCGCCGTCGTCAGCTTGATAGGTGAACGTGACGGTGCCGGCAAAGCCGGCGGCGGGCTCGTAGCGGAACGAGCCGTTCTTATTCAGCGTCACCGTGCCGCTCGAAGCGCCGGTGACGAGCACGGCCGTCAAGTCGTCATCGTCCGCGTCCGTGTCGTTGTCGAGCACGCCATTCCCCGCGTTTACGTTCAGCCGCTGGTTTTCGCCGGTCGTGTAGCTGTCTGCGGCGGCAATGGGGGGATCGTTCACTTCGGTAACGGTAATGGTCACCGTGGCCGGCGCGCTCGGCGAGCTGCCATCGTGCGCCTGATAGCGGAACGCATCGGTGCCTGCGAATCCTGCCCGCGGTGTGTAACTGAACGATCCGTTCGCATTCAAGGTGAGGGTGCCATCGTCGGCATCGTCGACGAGCATTGCCGTCAGCGGAGCTCCCTCGGGATCCGTGTCGTTCGCGAGCACTCCCGGCGCGCTCACGACACGCTGGGTGCCCTCCGGCACCGAGTACGAGTCGTTGGCCGCGACGGGCGGAGCGTTGCCCCCGCTCGAGGCGACGGTGATCGTGACCGTCGCGACGCTGCTGGCCTCCGCTTCGTTCGTGGCTCGGTAGGTGAATGTATCGCTGCCGGTGAAGCCCATGTTGGGCACGTAGGAGAAGCCGCCGTCCTCATCGAGCGAAAGCGTGCCGTTGGTGGTCGTGGAGACGAGCTCTGCCTCGAGGTCATCGTCGTCGTCGTCGTCATCGGCCGAGTCGTTGGCCAGCACGCCGTCGTCGTCGTCGACGGTGAGCTCCTGCAGCGGCTCCGTTTCGTAGGAATCGTCGACCGCGACCGGTTGCGCGCGCACCGACAACTGGGCCGATATGCTCAGGCAACCCAACAAGAACCCCAACCACCATCCGGACCGCGGCGCCGGCATCGAAATAATTCCCGTCCAGGGAACCGCTCGGATGCACTTTCTGTGCCGACGCGGTGAACGTCGTGCTAGCCACGATGCGCATCGTGCGAGGGCGCCTAACCACCGGCACGCTAGACGCCGAAGCGGGCGCTAGATCGCCCTCATGCGGTTGGAGCCCACTGCTCGCCGCTCGGTGCGCCGGTCTGTGGTATTTTCGGTGTTCGTGAGCCTCGATGTCGGCTACCTCGTCGGACCCGACAACGTGCTCCGTGGGCTCGAAGCGGAAGGCGCGAAGGTACAAAAAGTAAAGGTCCGCCCGCCATATGCTGAGCGATTTTCGATTTGCTTGGCGCACCCTGGCGCGCCGACCGTTGTTCGCGGGCGTTGTCGTCATTACGGTGGCGCTCGGCATCGGCGCGAGCACGGCCGTCTTCAGCGTCGTCAACGCCGTGCTCATCCGCGATCTGCCGCACGCGGAGTCCGACCGTATCTACGTCATGCGCGCGATCGGGCCGGACGGGCTGCCCGGTAACGTGAGCCGGCGGGAGTTCGCGCCGATTTACGAGCGCGAGGATCACCCCACGGTCGAAGCGGCGGCCATCGTCTGGAGCCAAGAGACCCAGATCGCCGGTGCGGACCAAACGCCGCATCCAACCGTCCGGTATGGGGTCACCGATCAGTTCTTCGACGTGTTCGGCACGCGGATGGCGCTCGGCCGGGGGTTCGAGCCCGACGATCGTCCCGGGCGGATCGTGATCTCTTATCAGATCTGGCGCGACGTCTTCGGAGCCGATCCCGGCATCATCGGCAAGCCCGTCGCGGCCGAAGGCATGGCGCTCGAAGTCGTCGGCGTCACGCCGGCCGACTTCGAGTTTCCTCAGAATCCCGGGTTCTGGTATCTCATGCGCATCGACGCGAGCCGCGACAACGTGCGCGTTTACCGCGGCTTCATGCGCCTGCGGCCGAACCGCTCCCAGGAGCAGATTCAGAACGACGTGACCCGGCTCGCCGCCGAGCTCGGATCCGATCCCGTAAGCGGGCAACAGCCGGTGCTGGTCGCCGAGCCGTTCCTCGAGTATGTCGTCGGCAATCTCAAGGGAACGGTGCTCATTCTATTTGGCGCAACCGGCGTTCTGCTCCTGGTTGCGTGCATCAACATCACGCACCTCTTGTTGTCGCGCGCGGCGGCGCGCGCGCGTGAAATCGCATTACGAGAAGCCATCGGCGCAGACCGGTATCGTGTGGTGCGGCAGCTTCTCGTCGAGACGCTCTTGCTGTTCGGGATTGGCGGCGCGCTCGGGCTTGCGCTCGCCGCGCTGAGCGTCGGTGCGCTGCTCTCGATACTGCCCGAGGGGCAGCCGCGTCTTGATGGCCTGCCCCTCGACGGAACGGTGCTGCTGTTCGCCGTCGCGGCCACGCTCGTCACCACGGCTCTCGTCGGGTTCGCTCCCGCTTGGCGGCTCGCACGCAACGATTTGCGCAGCCTCATCAACGAGAGCGGCCGCGGCACGCCCGGAAGACCCGGGCGGCAACGCACGTTCAGCGCGCTGGTCGTGACCGAGGTGGCGCTCGCGGTCGTGCTCGTGATCGGCGCGGGCCTTCTGGTTCGAAGCTACGTGAACCTGACGACGAGCGATCCCGGATTCAATCCGGAGCGCGCGTTGACCGTGACGATGAACGTGTCCCCACGCATGGATATGACCCGCGTACGTTTCGATGCGCAAGGCCGGCCGACCTTCGAGTCGTCGCCGTATGCACCGCTTGCCGTGTTCCTCCGCGAGCTCGAAGAGCGCATCGAGCGTATCGGCGGCGTCGAGTCGGTGGGATTGATGACCTCCTTGCCGCTCGCCCGCAATCCCTTTGCGACGATCATGACCTTCACGGTGTCCGGCCAACCGGGCGACGATAGCGATGACGGGCTCGCGACGGCACCGGTCCGGTCAGTGAGCCCCGGCTTCTTTGGCGCAATGCAGATTCGCCTGCGGAGTGGGCGTGGCCTCGATCGGTCTGACCGAGAAGGGACGCCGGGCGTGACTGTGGTCAACGAGTCGTTCGCGCGCCGGTTCCTGCCGGGCTTGAACCCTTTGGGCCAGCACATCACGATCCGAGACAACCGCTACGTGCCGACGGATACCGGCTTTCAGTTCGGCCACTTCTTGGTCGAGGACCTCGAGGTCGTGGGGGTTGTTTCCGACGTAAAATACGCGTCGCTCGCGCAAGCCGCAGAGCCCGCGATGTACGTCTCGAGCGACCAATTCATCGATCGCCGCCGGGCGCTCGTCGTGCGAACCTCGCTCGATCGTCCCGAGCGTCTCGTGCCCGCGATCCGGGCCGAGCTCGCGGCGCTCGATCCGCAGCTCGGCGTCCAGTTCGCCTCTTATCCTGCGCTCGTCGAGGCGTCACTCGCCCGCGAACGCATGGCGATGACGCTGCTGTCGATATTCGCCGGCATCACGCTGCTCCTCGCGAACGTGGGCGTGTACGGGCTCATGACCTACTCGGTCGAGCTGCGAACCGGCGAAATGGCGCTTCGGTCCGCGCTGGGCGCGTCGGCGAGGCAGGTGATCAACCTCGTGATGCGGCGTGGCATGGTGCTCGCGGCTGCGGGTGCCGTGCTCGGCGTCGCAGGCGCCGTGGCGCTGCGGCGTGTGCTGGGGAGTCAGCTTTACGGCGTAAGCTCGTTGGATCTGCCGGTCTTGCTCCTCGTGCCCGCCGTTCTGCTCTGCGTGGCGGCGCTTGCATGCCTCGTTCCGGCGCGCCGTGCCACGCGCGCGGATCCCGCGGACCTGTTGCGCGTGGAGTAGGCCGCGCGAACGCCGGAAGCATAAGAACCGCCAAGCGGTTCCCCGGGACGCGCAAGAAGCGCTACATTGCGACTCGAAACATTGAGGAACTCCGTAATGCCGAAAGAACCGCGCGCCCGGACCGCCCTGATCCTAACGGTTGCAGCAACCCTTTGCGGCGCCGCAGTTTCGGTTGCCCAGGCGCAGCCCGACTTCACCGGCGTCTGGGAGACGTACCGCGCGCCGCAAGGGCAGGGACGCGCCTCCGGCTTCGGTGGCGCACGGGCCGCTCTTCCGCTAACCGAAGAGGGAAGGCGCAGGGTCGAAGAATATCAAACGCTTGTCGGGCCGGAGCGGCTGAACGGCGGCGCCCACTGCGCCGATTACGGTGTTCCGAGCATGATGAGCATGCCCGGGTCATACCCGATCGAGTTCATTCAAAAGCCCGATCAGCTCACGATTATTTTCGAGGTCAACAACGAGACGCGGCGCATCTACATCGGCGATCGGCAACTTCCGCCCGAGCGGCGGCTCCCAAGCCGTGCGGGATATTCCGCAGCACAATGGGAAGGTGACGTGCTCGTCGTCAAGACCACCGATCTGCTCGACGGCCAGGACCAGTCTGCGAATCCGTACTCCGACCAGGCCACGATCGACGAGCGCTTCTCACTCGAAGAGGTGAGCGGCACGAAGGTCCTGACCTATCAGGCGACGATCACGGATCCCATCTACTACACGGAACCGATCAAGATCGAGCGGCGGTACCAAGCGTACGATGGCTTCATCATTCCGTACGGCTGTCAGGACGAGCTTTGGTACGAGCTGCTCGAGTTGCGGCGCGAGCAGCTGGAGGCGGGCAAGCCCGTCGACGCGCGTATGAGCGACGTCTACAAGATCCGCGAGGAACGGGAATAGCAAACGTACGATCGATGTCACGCGGGCCCACTTGCTTGCGGCAGTCCAGGAGACTCTCTATGCCGGCATATTTGAAGACCCTCGCTGTTGGAGCTTGCGCTTCCGTGCTCGCGCTCTGTGCGGCGGTGGCGACGGCACACCATTCGGCCGCACAGTTCGATTTCTCGCAGCGCGTCACGATCGAAGGGGTCGTCAAAGAGTTCAACGTCACGAATCCTCACACGTGGGCCACTGTGGAGATTACCGATGACAAGCGCGGTACCCGCGATGCGGAGTACGAGGGCCACAGCGCGAGTCACTTCTTTCGTGCGGGCTACGAGCGGGGCATGGTGAATCCCGGCGACAAGGTCTCGATCTTGATCGCGCCTCGCAGGGACGGCGAGGACGGCGGCTTCATCCAAGCCTTCACGGCGAACGGCAAGACGATCGGCTTCGGCGGCTTGTCGCCGGAGACGGGGCGACGCACCGACGGCGCCGCGAACTGATTGGAACGGGAGCGAACGCCATGCAAAAGACGACCATAGGACTGGCGGGCGTCATCGCCGGCCTGCTCATTTCGTTTCTCGTTCCGGATCTCGACCTGCCGGTCGCCTTGGCGCAAAACACTCGGGCTACGAGCTACGCGGAGGAGCGAGCGCTGATCGAGAACCTGCAAGCGCGCTACCTGTTTGCGCTCGACTTCAAAGATCATGATCTGTACGTCACCACTTTCACGCCGGATGGCATTCTCGACGTCGGCAACGGCGCGGTCGTCGGCCGCGAGGCGATCAAGGCCGCCGTCGCGAACATGCCCGGAGGCCGCCATCACGTCACGAACTTGGTTCTTCGCATCGACGGCGACCGCGCGACCGGCCGCGCGGCCTGGATGCACACGGGCAAGAATGCCGAGGGCCGCATGACGATCGGCGGCTTCGGTCACTACGAGGACGACCTCGTCAAAGTGAACGGCGAATGGCTATTCGCCAGAAGGCGCATCTACAACGAAGGCAATGAAGCCTGGGCAGCTCCGCCCGGGAACCCGGCGTGGTGAGCTCGAACTGACGTTCAGTAACCGAGACGGACAGTTCTAGGGTGTGCCGCCGCGATATTTCTTCTCGCCCGCGAGCACCTTGATGGGGAGCCGGTTCTCGGGCAGCGGGATCGGGCACGTCGTGAACGGATTGAACGAGCAGGGCGGGTTATACGCCTCGTTGAAATCGAGAATCGTCGTGCCGTCCTTGCTCAAGTCCGAGTACAGGAAGCGGGCGGCTTCATAGGTCTCGTCGCCGCTCGACGCGTCGTTGAACACGAAATAGAAGCGTCCGGGCTCCGTCGTGAAAGGCCGCAAGCGCAGCGTCTCGCCGTTCAGCGTGAATTCCACGACGCCTTCGGTCTCGTACGTGTCCACATCGCCGAAGGTATTGACGACCGGCAAGCTGCGCGGCGTCGCATCGCGAATGAAGCGGCCGAGCACACGGTAGTCGCGGCTGATCGGAAACCACTCGAAACCCTCGAAGGTCCTCGCGCGCTCGCCGTTCGGATCCCTGACGCGTAGCGACAGGCGCGTGCCGCTACGGTGAACCACGACGCTCGCACCGTTGGCTTCGATGACGTCGGGCTCTTCCGCGCCGTCATCGCGAAGCACGATCGCCGAAGTTGCCGGCTCGCCGTTGATCGTGATCGAGGCGCTCGGGTCGGGCGCGAAGGTGACCTCGTCGGACGCCACCGTAAAGCTGCCGAGCCGCTCGGGCAGCGGAGCGATCAGGGTCACGTCATTGTCGGGCGCGCTGCCGGCCGTTTGCGTGCCGGGCTTGAGAAAGTGCAGGCCCTCGATCGTGACCCAATTGCGCGTGTAGCTCTCTTCGTGCTCCGAGCGCCACGCTTCAACCTCCATGACGACCGCGTCGTTCCACTCGAGCGGCGGCGCGGCCGCGGGCCGGCAGCCGATCGCGCAGCAGACGAGTGCGCCGACCAACGTCGCGAGCAAAGGCCGCGAAACATCAGCAGCCCGAGACCGCCCGTCGCGAAGAACGACGCGCACCGGGCCGCGATGGGCAGTTGCACTGACGGCGCAGTCCTTTTTGAACACGATTCTTATGCCCCCTGCGGCTCGTTCATGTTCTCACGCAGCGCAGACGAAATCGAAGTGTGAACCGAGCGTCCCTGGATCACCTCCGCTGGCGCGGCGCCGGTCTCGTATTGTGCCTTCGGCGCAACACTCGCGGCCGGAGTGTTGATTGGCGCGTTGCACGCGCCCTACAATCCCCTGCGATCCGCAAGGCGACCCGCGTTCGCCGTATGCATCCGGCGCACCGGCTCACTCGAACCAACTAGGGGGAAATTATGAAGACCAGCTCACGAGCATCGGTCAGCCGCACGCACGTGCGTGCTCCCAGGCTGTCACTGTTGGCCCGCGCGTTGCCTGTCACTGCGGCGGCATTGCTCGCGGCCGATTACGCAGCGGCTCAGGAACTCGAAGAAATCCTCGTAACCGCCCGTTTCCGTTCAGAGAACTTACAGGAAATTCCTCTAGCGATCACCGCGATCAGCGGCGAATCGCTCGAGGAGAACGGCGCCATGAGCATCATCGACGTCGCGGATTGGGCGCCGAACGTCGTGATCGATCAACTTGGGTCGGGCTACGGGCCCACGCTCGCTGCGAGCGTTCGCGGTCTCGGCTACGGCGACTTCAAGGCGACCTCGGAGCCCACGATGACGATCTACGTGGACGACGTCGTGCTCGGTCGGCCGACCGGCGCCGTCCTCGATCTGCTCGACCTGGAGCGCGTAGAAGTGCTGCGCGGTCCCCAAGGCACGCTTTTCGGAAAAAATGCGATCGGCGGCGTGATGAGGCTCATCTCGCGCCGGCCCGGCGAAGGCGGAACGGGCGGGCAAGTCGAGCTCACGGCCGGCGACTACAACCGGCTCGACCTGCGCGGCTCGTTCGAGACCGCATTGGTCGAGGACAAAGTGTTCGCGCGTATCTCGTACGTCTCCAAGCAGCGCGACGGCTGGCAAGACCTCGTGGACTTTTCGTGCGCGATGATCGCGCAGGGCACTCCGCAGCTCGCCGGCTATAATGACGGGATCGTCGGCTGGAACGATCCCGACGGCCCGAATGGCGCCGGCGGCGTGAACATCGTCGGCACACCGATCATGGGCGTCGTCGGGAGCGCGGCCGACAACAACTTCGCTATTCCGACGGCCACGTCGTCGCGCGGCACGAGCAACGGCTGCGTCGTCGACACGCTCGGCGAAGAGAGCGTGCAGGCCGCGCGCGGCGTGCTGCGCTTCGTCACGAGCGACAAGTTCGAGATGAACTTCGCTGCGGACGTCACGAATCAGGAATCCGAAAGTCCCTACGATCTTCTGACGCAGGCGAATCCGAACACGAATCTCGGGATCCTCTACAACAATCAGGTCGCGAGGGCGAATTGGGGCGTCCCGTGGGACCAGCGGTTCTTGCCGCCCAACGAGAGCGTGAACTACGCGGGTTTCAACGATCTGTCGAATATCGACGGCGGCATCGAGATCCCGAACATCAACGACGTGCGGCATTGGGGCGTCAGCACCACGTTCGATTGGACGCTTGCCAACCTCGGCGTCAAGGTGATCCTCGCGCACCGTGAGTTCGACGCACAGTGGGGCCGCGATTCCGACGCGTCGCCGATGCCGATCAACCACACTCTCGACACGTTCCGCGACGATCAGGACACTGCGGAGATTCGCGTGAGCGGTCAGTTGCTCAATGACCGCATGGAGTGGACCGCCGGCTACTTCTATTTCAATGCCGAGGACCTGAACTCGAATATCTCCGTTCTCTATCCCTGCTTGAACGCAACGGCCTGCATCGACCGCGTGGACACGCAGACCACGGAGAACACCGGCGTCTTTCTCAGCACGGTGACCGACCTCACGGACAGGATGTCGCTGACGATCGGGTTGCGCCACACGGAGGACGACAAGGAGATCCTGCAGGAGCGCTACAACCGCGCGGGCGTTTACTGCTGCGGCTTCGACCCGGCCACTCCGGTGTTCGCGAACTCCAGCGAGACCGATCCCATGGTGAGCCTGTCCTATCAGTTGCGTGACAGCCTCATGCTCTACGCCACGTACCAGGAGGGATTCCGCGGCGGTGGCACGACGGCCCGGCCGACGGCGACCACGCGCGTACCGTTCGGCCCTGAGACGCTGAGCAACTTCGAGATCGGCATGAAGTCCGACCTGATCGACGGGCGGATGCGTCTCAACGTGTCGCTGTTCGACATGGACTACCAGGACATGCAGATCGGCACGGCCGGTCAGGATCAGTTTGGTCAAGCGGCCTGGGTGACGGCGAACGACGGCGAGGCCAACATCCAGGGCGTCGAGATCGAGATCAACTCGACGATCGGCGAGAATTGGGCGCTAGACGCGACGGTCGGCTATACGGACTTCCAGTACATCCGGTTACCCACCCAGCAGGACTGCCTGAACAAGGGGTTTCCGGCGAGCAGCTGCGGCGGAACGATCCTCATCGACAGCTCGCCCGGCCGCACGCCGAAATACAAGGCGTCGGTCAATGCGAGCTATCTGATGAGCCTCGACAACGGCAGCGGGCTCGGGTTCCACTACGGTGTGAGCTATCAGGACGACACGTACTTCGGCGCGAACAACGACCCGACGACGCTCGGGCCGGCGTATTCGTTGCACAACGCACGCGTCACCTGGGTGTCGCCGGACGAGAGCTGGGAAGCCTCGCTCTTCGGAACCAACATCACCGACGAGCGCGCGGTGCAAAGTATCCTGAGCTTCCTCACGCTGTTCGGCACGGTGCAGACGACGTACGTGCGGCCGGAGGAGTGGGCGCTCACGATCAAGAAGAGCTTCTAGCTCGCGCTCGCCTGCGAGTTGGGGCGCCGATCGTGTGTACGATCGGCGCCCCGCTAAATGCGCGCTGCTCTTGCGGTCCTCGACGCAGTCGCGCGGCTAGATGCGTCTTCCTGCCGCCGCGCTCAGTGTTCAACGGGCTGGGAGATCTCTTTCAAGCTCTCTCCGGCCTTCCTCTGCGACTTTTGGCTCAGGTCGCCAATCGACACGACGCCGACGAGCCGCTTATCGCGGTCCACGACCGGCATGCGGCGGACCTGCTGTTCCGCCATGTTCTCTAGAACCTCGTTGACGGATTGATCTTCGTAGCAGTAGAGCACGCGCGGCGACATCGTTGTACGGGCGGTCGCTCCTTCGAGGCTGCCCGACGCGACGCAGCGCACCACAATGTCACGGTCCGTGACCATGCCGATCATGCGGTCGTTCTCGGCGACCGGAACGGAGCCGATGTCATCGTCCCGCATCCGTCGAGCGATCTCGGCGACAGGCGCATCGGGCGTCACGAAACTCACGTCGTGCGTCATTACATCCTTGATCTTCATGCTGCTCTCCTTTCGAAGCTCCGCGTTCGCTGAACGTCGATCCACTGCAATCTGCATGCCAGTCTTCACGCTTGGTCCTCGGGAATAATCGAAGCCGGCACGTACCGTGTCAGCTCGACGGAGCTGAGTGTGTTTCATCGCGGACCGCGGACAACGGCGTTGCGACCGTCTCCAGCGGCTTGCGTTCGGCATCGATGCCGAGCCACGCGGCGACAACGGCGGCGCCGGCCATCAGCAATCCGGCGACGACGTAGCCGAAGAACACTGCTTCGCGGCTGCCGGTCTCGATCAACGTGCCGTACAGCGCCGGCCCAATGAATCCGCCGAGGCCCGTCCCGATTGCATAGAAGATCGAGATGGCGACCGCGCGCATCTCGAGAGGAAAGATCTCGCTGACCGTGAGGTAGGCCGAGCTCGCGGCCGCCGACGCGAAGAAGAACAACACCGACCAGCACAATGTCATCGTCGTCGCATCGAGCACGTCTATGGAGAACGCATAGTCCGGAGGGAAGTAGGCCGATTCCGGCAATCGCCGTACGTTGCCGCGATCATCGTGCGCCGGCCCGCTGAGTCGAACAGCCGCCCGAGCAGCAGGGGTCCCAAGAAGTTGCCGAGCGCGAACGGAAAAATGTAATAGCCGACGTCGTTCGCCGCGACGCCGTAGAAACTCGTGAGCACGAGCGCGTACGTGAAGAAGATCGCGTTATAGAAAAATGCTTGCGAGCCCATCAGCACGAAGCCGAGCACGGACGACGACGGTAGCGCGTGACGAGCAGCGCGAAGATCTCGCGCCACGATACGTGCGGGCGTAGACGGATCGCGAATGCGTTGCGGCATTCGGTGCACGGCCCGTGCTCGCGCTCGACTTCGGCTTCGATGCGCGCGACGACGGCTTCCGCCTCCGCAAGGCGGCCGCGCGTCATGAGCCACCTAGGGCTTTCGGGCAGATGCCGCCGCACGAGCAGGATCGCGACGGTCAGGACTGCCCCGAACGCGAACGCCACGCGCCAGCCGACGTCCTCGGGGAGGCGGCCCGGTTCAAGCAGCACGATGCTCAAGCCCGCGCCGGCCGCGGCGCCGAGCCAGAAGCTGCCGTTGATCGCGAGGTCGACGAGACCGCGCACGCGCGCGGGAATCAGCTCGTCGATCGCCGAGTTGATCGCTGCGTACTCGCCGCCGATGCCGAAGCCCGTCAGAAATCGGCAGAACGCGAACGACCAGAAATCCCAGGTCGCCGGCCGTGCAGCAGCGTCGCAACGAGATAGACCGCTAACGTCGCGAGGAACAGCGGCTTGCGCCCGAGCTTGTCGGCGAGCCGGCCGAAGAACAATGCCCCGAGCACCGCGCCCGCCACGTACGCGGATCCGGCCCAGCCGATGTCGGCCGCCGAGAGGCCAAGGGTGCCGTCCTGCTGCAGCGTCGGCCCAAGCGAGCCGACCACCGTTACTTCGAGCCCGTCGAGGATCCACGTGATGCCGAGCGCCGTCACGACTCGCCAATGCCAGCGCGACCACGGCAGCCGGTCGAGCCGCTCCGGCAGGGTGCTCGTCAGAGTCTCGGCGTCTGCGATGATTCATCGTTGCCCCGGCCGTCAGCTCGCGACTTCGGCTTGCTCGCTTGTGCGCCGGGTTTGTGCGAGCGTGCTCTGACGCGTTCGATGGGGCCGTTTCTTCGTCGGCGTCTTTCGGCCGCCACGTCAGTTCCTGTTCCATGCGCTGCTGGAGCAAAGCCAGCACCGCCGCCTCCTCGGAGGACAGCCGGTGCAACGTGCCGCGCAGCTCCTTTTCGGTTTGCCGTTTCAGCGTCTTGACCAGCGACCGGTCCATGTAGGCTTCGATGATCGCCGGGTGCACGTAGCACTTGCGGCAGATGGCTTGCGTGTTGCCCAGCCGCTCGGCAACCCGTTCGATCGCCATTGGTGATGTTCCGTTTGGCCGCGGCCGTCGAGTCGAAGTCCTGGAATTCCTGCAGTGCCTGCGCGGCGAGCGCCGTGCCGGCCCAGGTGCGAAAATCCTTGGCCGTGAAATCCTCGCCGCTGATCCTCCGTAGATAGTCGTTCACGTCGCCCGAGTCGACATCGCGGACCTCGCCCGCCTCGTCGACGATACTGAAAAAGCTCTTGCCCAGGCAGATCGCGACATGCGTGGACGATCGCGGCCAATCGGCGGTCCTTGAGGTCGATCTCATGCTCGATGCCGTGCTTGCCGCTGAAGTCGAAGCGGATTGTCGCTCCGCGGAGCTTGACGTGCTCATCGTGCATCGTCGTCAGCCCGAAGGAATGGTTATCGCGTGCGTATTCGTCGTTGCCGACGCGAATCAGACTCGTCTCGAGCAACTTGACGGCGGCCGCAAGGACCTTATCGCGCGGTAAGCCGCGCTTGCGCAGATCGCGAGCAACGGCGCGACGAATCTTGGGCAGCGTCTTGGCGAACGCGATGATGCGTTCGTACTTCCTTTGATCCTGGGCCTCGCGCCACCGAGGGTGATACCGATACTGCTTGCGGCCGCGCGCGTCTCGACCTGTGGCTTGCAAGTGCCCGTCAGCTGCGGCACAGATCCAGACGTCCTTCCAGGCCGGGGGAATTGCCAGTGCGCGAATCCGGGCGAGCATCGCGGGGCTGCGCAGTGGAGCGCCGTTCGGTCGGACGTACTTGAACGACTTGCCGCGGCGGCGGCGGGCAAATCCGCGCTCCGCGTCGCTGACATAGCGAAGATGAGCCGAACGCGCCGCCGCCCGAAATTCCCGTTCCTTGTCGAGACCCGTGCTTACTTCCACTGTCGACCCGGTGACTCAGCTCAAAGATCGGCTGCGTGTGCAGTTTCCGTGCCACGCTTATTCTTATTGAGCGATCGCGGTATACACGCGCTCGTGACCGGAAAGTGGTGGCCGCGCATAGCGTCGCGCGCTTCTGCCAGAGAGGCGGTCAGTGTGTAAGCAGGTGCGCCTCCCCGTTGCGCTGAGCCCGAGGCTCTTCGCCGGTCGCCTTGGACGCGGCGTCGCGCGGCGTACGGCCGGTTTCGAGATACGTCTTCAGTCGCAACAGGTCGTCGTCCATCCGGTGCTTCGGATCCACGCCGAAGAGCCACGCGACGGCGTGCCCGAGCGCGCCGCCGATCGGGATGTAGGACATTTTCACATCGATCGTGGTCGTGCCGTCGTCATTGCCGATGAATCTCACGACGCCGCCGTGCTGCACGGTCGTCGTGCCAGAGTCGGTGCGCCACGCGAGCAGCCGGTTCTCCTCTCGAGCAGTCACGACCGCGTCGAACTCGACGTGCGTGCCGCTCGGCCCGTGCACGGTCCAGCGCCAACGGTCGTCGTCGCCGGCACTGCTGAGGCGGCGCACGCTCAGGACGTGCGACATGAAGGACGGAAAGTTCTCGGGGTCATCCCAGAGGGCGAAGACCTTCTCGGCCGGCGCATGGATCCTTATGCTCTTCTGCACATCGATTCCTCTCCGCAGCACGCCCGTGCCGAGCAGCCGACGCAGCTCGAAGTTCCATGCCGCACGGCCGAAGAGCAGCAGTCCCGCCGCGCCGAGCGTGTAACCGGCGACGCTGCGCTGGCGTAAGCTGCAGACGATCGCGAGAGCGCCGCCGAGGGCGCCCGCGAGCCGCTCGGCCGGCGACCAATTCGTTTGCATGAATGGCGCCCGTGGTCCGCCTCTCCGCCGCGTTCTGCCCTGAAGCCCCGGAACGTTGCCGGCTTCGGCATGCGCGTCGAGCTCGTTACGAACTTCCTTGACGCCGTGCACGCGCTGGACGCACTCGATCACCAGCCCGACCTCGTCTTCGAGAATCGGTCCGCTGAGCGTCACGACGCCATCGCGCGCTTCGGCATGAACCGACGCGGGATGGCTCACTGCCCGTCCGATGCATGCGCGTACGCGAGCCTCGAGGACCGTGTCGTCGGCCGTCGCCGGCGACAACGTCGAGCGCAGCGTCGCGGCCGTTCCGACCGCGCGATTATGGATATCGCGTCCGACGACGCTCGCCGCGCGGCGCGCCTTGTGGCCGGCGTGCACGAGCTGGTTCGTCACAAGCGCGCGGCGATAACGGCCGCGTGCCGGATCGCAGTAGTACATCGCTGCCGCGCCGATACCGGCCCCAATGAGCATTCTGAGTCGATCGTCCATGATTCGCTCTCCTGAGGAATGGCGGGGGTGCGACTCGAGCTACCTGCGAAGCCGCAAGATCGCCGGCCGCATTTTCGCGTCAAAGCGAGCAAGGTTTGTGCCAGGCCGAACGGGGACGCATGCGCCGATCGCCCAGTGATGTGGGCGTCGTCTCGGCATCGGCGGCGTTAGAGGGCTCGCCAGCGCCGCGACAACACCAGCCGCAGCTTGCGCTGCTCGTTATCGGATAGCGCGTCGCGACAGGCTGCGAGCTCCTCGTCGATGGCTTGCAGGTCTGCCGTCGCCGCGGCTTTATCCAAACGTTGCTTCAGGTCGTAGAACAGCGTGGAGTATTCGCCGCGCAGCTCGCGGATGAAGGTGAACGATTTGCGGTGGATCGCGCACGGCCCGAGCCGACGAATCGCGTCTTGGTGCTCGGGCGTGCAGTAGCCCTTGTGGCGCTCGAAGCCGTACTCCGGATGCTCGCGCGCGAGCTCGTCCATCAACCGGTCGCGGTGGACCTTCGCGACGATCGACGCGGCTGCGATCGAGAAGTCGAGGCCGTCGCCCTTGTCGAAACAATTCTGCGGCACCTCGATGCCGGGAATGCTGCGGGCATCGACGAGCACGTGCTGCGGCCGCACCGGCAGCGCTTCCACGGCGCGGCGCATTGCGAGCAGCCCGGCGTGATAGATGTTGACGGTATCGATCTCGTCCACCTCGGCTCGGCCGATCGCGATGCCGGTCGCGGCCGCGCGAATGCGGCGCTCGGCCGTCCACGCGCTGCTCGACATCGAGCTTCTTCGAATCGTCGATACCGCCGAGCTCGGTGTGCGGCGGAAATACCACGGCCGCCGCGATCACGGGGCCGGCCAGCGGGCCCATGCCGACCTCGTCGACGCCCGCGATGTGCTCGACGCCGGCGCGCCACAATACGCGCTCGAAATTCAGCATCGCGTCCAGCCGGGTGCGCTCGGCGCTGTCTCGCTCGTAGCGCTTCTTCAGCGTCGCGTAGATCAGCCGCACGCCGTGCCGGGGGTCGCGCTTGAGCTTGCTCAGCGTCTGCGGGCTGACGGGCTCGGCCGCGCGCGCGTACCGCTCGCGGATCTCGTCGACCGACAGTTTCGAGAGGCTTGACGGCACGGGCGGCAATCTTGTGGGTCCGGAGCCGCAACTTAGCCAACCTGGTGGCTGCCGACAAGACCGCGGCGCCCGTTGCCGACGGCTTCGAGCGCGTCGAGCTCAGAACCGATAGATCGCCGCAACGCCCGTAGGGGTGGGCATGCGCTGTGTGGGAACCACGATCGCCTCGCCCTTCATACGGACCACGGTTTCGGCGAGATCGTCGAGCACATCGTCGGCGTCCGGGTCGTCGAGCCCGCGACGCTCGATCTTGCCCGTCGTCGCATCGATCGCTCCGGGCACTAGACGGTCGGCGTCGATCAACAGCGTTCCCACACGCCCGATCGCTGCCGCTTCGGCGATAGCGGCCGGGTCGTCGGCGCCAAGCCCGCGCGAGCGGTTCAAGTGGTAGCTGTCGGTGAGCTCCGCCAAGCGTTGCAGATAAATCGGCTCGACGGTCTGCCACGCGCGCAGACGCAGCTGCTCGAGGGAAAGCGAGTCCGCGTCGAGCTCTATCGCGGCGCCGAGGACGTGCGGGTTGTGTGTGACGGCCCGGAAGCCGACGACGTTCTGCGGCAATCCGGCGAGCATCAGCGGCAATCCCGTCGGGCGCGAGTAGCGCTCGAGGATCCCGCGATCGACGACGCGAAAGAACCGTTGCATGTCGAGATCCACGTCGTCCTTCTTCTGCCCACGCCCGTGATGGATGCCGGTATTGCCGCGCTGCGCGTGATACGGGCCGACGCTGTGAAAGCTCTCGGTCGGCTCGGTCAGCTCCTCGCCGAGGGCGGCCGTGATCGTCGAGGCCATACCTGTCAGCTCCACTTGGTCTAGGGCGTCGCGGTTGCCTTCGTAGAGTTTGACCTCGCGCCGGTTGAGCGCGAGGACGTGATAGCGGTCCGCGGACTGAACGATGCGCAGCAACGGCTTCACATGAAAGCTGTCGGCGACGATGACGAGCTCTGGAACGCTGCGCTGGAGATCGAACACTTCGAAACGATTCGCGGAAGCGAGGATTGCCAGGCTCTCGGTCCTCCGGAGCCAGAACTCCGCGTCGCCGGCGAGAGCGTCGAACTTGGCGACGATCGATTGCACGTCTCGCGTCGCATATTTCTCTTTGATCGAAGCCTGCATCTCGCGGAGCAGATTCTTGTAACGAATCGGATTCTGTTGCCTTTCGGGAAAAGTGCGATGAGTCGGCTGGTAGAGAGAAATGCAAGGAGGGCGCTCGTCGGCCAGCAAATCTCGCAGGATGTCGATCGTCGGCTGTCTCATAGCGTCCTCCATGACTCTGATGGGACCTTCGAGGCTCGTCCCTTGCAAGATGCGTTCCTCTGACAGGGCGGCATGTCATCCGAGATCGCCGTTCCGTGTCGAAACCACCGATGCGACGATGCAGCAGGTACCATTGGCGGTCCCAGCTTCAGGCCATTGGCACCCATGCTCGAGCGAATCGCCCCGATCTGTCTTTCGTTGACGCTGGCGACGTGGATCCACGCGCAGGACGCGGAACCGGAGGCGGCGGCGCCGCTCACCTCGCGCGCCGTCATGACCGGCGACCAGGTGATCCAGCATTCTGGACGAGACGGTGGACTGGTACCGGATGCTCGGCATCCAGCAGCAATCCGCCACGCAGCCGAGCGACTTGCTGATCCTTTATGCCAACCGGCGAGCTGCAGACCGTGTCGTTGCGCTCGCGTTCGAGGTTGCGCGCGCGAACGCGGAGCTCCTGAGCAGCGAAGCGGAGATGGAGCACAGGACGCGGCCGAGGCGTCGACCTCGCCGCAGGCGCTGCGCAGAGACGAACGCGATCTCGAAGCTCGCAGGACCAGAATTCAAGGCCGAGATCGCAGCCGCGCAACGACAGGTCGCCGGCGCGGAAACCGAGCAGCGTAACGCCCTGCAAGCGAAGGCAGCGGAGCTGCAAAGCGAGCTCGACCTCGTCAATGCGCGGCGGAATCTGCTGAACAACATGGTCGAGTTCGCGCATGAAACCGATGCGAACGGCTCTGGAGTCACCGCCCTGAAGGAGCACATCAACGCCATTGCGGCATCGATTCCCGCAGCCTCGGGGCGATGCCGGAGCTCGCGCGCGGATGCGAAGCGGGCACGCCCGGGTCGGCAACGCAGCGGCGCTGGCTACCACGGAGCAAATCGCCGCGCGCAGGTTCGGCATCTGGGACCTCGGCAGCCAACGTGCTCAGGCTCGGAGCAAGCTCTCGACGATCGACGAGATCGACGGGCGGACGGAAGAGCTTCAGCAGACATTCACCCAGATTCGTGCGATGCCCGAGCAGCAGATCAAGACACTATCCGCTCGCGGCGATGCGCTCGGCGCGCGGACCGCCGCGGGCGACGCCGGTGAGCTCAAGACCGCGCGCGCCGAGTACGACACGATCGCGTGGCTCTTTGCACAAACGTCCTCGATTCTCGTGCCCTTGACCAAAGCCGGCGTGCTGCTGGAGCAGTACCGCAACAACCTCGACAGCTGGCGCGCCGCGACGCGGAGCGCAATATCGAACGGCTCTGAAAACACTCGCGGCTCGCGTGGGGCTGCTCCTTCGCTTGCTGGCCGCCGTGTTCGTGGCCGGCGAGCTGTGGAAGCGCGCCGTGTTCAACTATGTGCAAGAGACCCGGCGACGGCACCAGCTGCTGCTCGTGCGGCGAATCGTCATGTGGGCGGTCGCGCTCGCGATCGTCGGGATCGCATTCGCCACGGAAGCGAGCTCTTTCGCCACGTTCGCCGGCCTGCTTACCGCCGGCGTTGCCGTTGCAATGCAGAGCGTGCTGGTCTCGATCGTCGGTTACTTCTTCTTGATCGGCAAATACGGCTTGCGCGTCGGCGATCGCGTCCAGATCGCGAACGTGACCGGCGAAGTGATCGACTTGGGCATCGTACGCCTGCATCTGATGGAGATTGGGCCCCGGGACGGCCCGACCGGGCGCGTCGTAGCGTTCGCCAACTCGGTGGTGTTCCAAGCGGCGGGCGGCATCTTCAAGCAGATCCCCGGCGTCAGCCTCGTTTGGCGCGAGTTGACTCTCACGATACCCGCCGACGCCGACTACACGGCCAGCAAGGAGCGGTTGCTGCTGCCGCGCATCGCGTGCTGGAGGAGTACCGCGACGAGCTCGAGCGGCAGACGCGCGAGATGGAGAAAACGTCGTGGAGTGCCGCCGAGAAAGCGCAGGCTCAAGTGCAGTTGCGGTTCTCGTCCGGCTCAATCGAGGCGATCGTTCGTTATCCCGTGCCGCTGCAGCGCGCGGCCGAGGTCGAAGAGCGCATGTCGCGCGCGCTGCTCGACGCGATCCATGAGAGCGCGGCCACCGGCGCAGCTCGCCGCACAACCCACTTAGCGCCAAGCTCGAAGCAGGCGTTCCGATGGATGCCGGCGCACGAGGCGCGATCCGCCTCTAGGCGATGAGGCCACGATCATGCGGGGCCGCTCCCGCGTTCTCAGTCACGCTCCTCGATCAGCGCGATCGTTTTTTCCGTGAGCTTCGGGTCGGACTTGATCGCCTCGCCGACAAGCACGTACCGCTCGGCACTCCAGCCGCGGCGCGCCAGCTTCGCGACGCTTTCCTGTTGCGCCCGCGTTTCCAGCTCGCGTGCCTGCTCCTCGGTCTGCACGCCCGCGACCTCCTCTTCGAACTTGGCCTGGGTATCGAGCAAGTCAACGTAGAGATCCGCGAACGTCTCGAGGTCCGCATCGGACACTTGTATTACTTGGCTTTGGTCAGCCCGTGGCGGGTCGCGCGGCGTGGGCTGCTGTGCCACTCCGCCCGAGGCGAGCGCGAACGAGGCGGCGGCGATCAGAGCAATCGTTGAACGTTCCATGTCGGTTCTCCGTTTCGTCCCAGAAAGGACGCTGGATGCAAGCTCCATGCCCGACGAGCCGATCCGCCGCAAGGCCGATCGCGCCCGCGTACGAGCGATCCGCCTACTTCGGCGCGTGGCGCCCGGGCCACAGCTGGCCGAATCACCGCTCGAACAGTACCTTCACTCCAGCGATTCGAGCGCAGCGCGTTGTGCTCTGAGACGCGGGGCGCGCTCGTCGGCGAAGCGCTTGATGCCGGCGAAGACCGAGTCGGGATCGAGATGCGCTTCGGCAATGACGTCGGCCTCGAGACCGCCAGTCAGCCACTGGTGGTCCCAGTCGGCCGTCAGCGAGTAGTCGTCGGCCTGCGCGCCGACGTTGCGCAGCGGCCAAACGCGGCGCGTGCCGCCCGTGATGAACATCATGTCCTGCTTGGCCCCATCCGGCAGCACGGAACGGCGATACGCCTCGGGTTGGCGGTCGAACAGCTCCTCGCTGACGGCCGCGATCACTTTGACGTTGACGCCGGCCTGCGCGAGCTTCGGCAGCATCTTGACGGTGTTGAACGTCGCGTACGCGCCTTGGCAAACGACGTAGCCGTGCCGCGGGCCCGGTGCGAAGTCTCGAATCACGTAGAGCCCCTTCGCGGCCGCACGCACGTCCGTGTCCGCGAACGTGCTCCGATCGGCGACGGGCAGGTCGGGCCTCGCGACCTCGATGCGATGATGCCGACCTTCTTCTCGCGCGCGGCGATTTCGGCCGCGGCGAAGTAGCCGGGCGCGACGTCGTTGTAGTCCCAGAAGCTCAAGTTGATGATCTGGCCGCGCGGGAACAGCTTCCACACCTGCGGCGAGAAGATGCCGAAGTGCGTGCGCGCGTCGGCCGCGGTCTCGGGACCGGAATGCGCGGCGAGGATGTGCAGGACGCCGGTCTTGAACTTGCTGTCTTGGTTCTGCTGGCTCCAGACGCGCGCCGGCAGATACATGAGCGGCGTGAAGGCGCCGTACGTGCCGCTGAACGCCCAGACGCCGGCGAACTTGTCGGGATCGACCGAGGCGTTCTGGCTCACGAGCCCGATCGCCGTCGACACGTTGCCCGCTTCTTGAATCGCCGCCTTGAGACGCGTGCCGAGCGGGTTAGTCTCGGGATCGTAGTGGCCCCAGATGCTGCCGTGCTCGAGGTTGACGGACTCCGACAGATCCGCGGCCGCCGTCAGCACGCGGTTGTCGGTGACGTAGTTCAGCCACTTGATGATCTCGGAGATCGCGCGCCGTGCGCCGGCGGCTTCGCCGGTCTTGCGGAACAGCGCGACTTTGACGGTCTTGCTCGCGCCGGACACGGCGTTCTTGACCGTGAGCTCCTGCGGCTCGGCCGGCAGGTTCGCGACCTTGAGCCGGTCGTCGAGGAACGGATCGCGCGTGGCGTCGACGCGCAGCGGTACTTTGTCGACGACGCGATCGCCGATCTCGACGAGGCGATCCGCCAGCCAGTCGCCGAGGCCGTTCTTGTCGAGCACGGACATCGCGACGTCGATGTTCGTCTTGAACTGGAGCAGTCGCTCGCGCATGTCGGTGACCGGGCCCGCTTGCATGCCTTCGAACTTGACGCCGTAGCGCGCCTCGTAGGTCTTCGCCAGTCCGACGATGTAGTCGGCGTTCATCTTGAAACCGTACGGGTGGCTTTGGTAGCCGACGATCTGCTTCGCGACCGGCGCCGGCCAGTAGCCCTTCGTCGTCTTGCCGATGACGATCATCGGCCGGCGATCGGCGGGATCCCAGTCTTCCATCGTCTTCAGCGCGCCCAGGATCTGCTTGTAGTCGTGGCCGTCCGCCAGCGTGAAGACGTTCCAGCCGTACGACGTCCACTGATTGCGCAGCACGTAGCCGTCGGCGAACTTGCTCGGCACCACGCCGCCGATCAGCGCGTCGTCGATGCCGGCGTTGTTGTCGGAGAAGAAGATGCGGAGCCGCTTGCCGGCCTGCACGGCCATCGCTTGCGTTTTCAGCTCTTGCGCGTGCCCGGCGCACATCGCGAACTCGCCTTCGAAGGCGATGATCTTCGGCGAGTCGATGCCGGCGCCGAGGAAGTCCCAGAAGGCCGCTTTGCCGGCAGCGGTCGCGAGGCCGATGCCCGAGGGGCCGCCGTTGACGTCGTTCGTGACGTCGGTGGATTCGATGTGGCCGGACAGGGCGCGAATGCCGCGGCCCTTGGCTTGGGCGAACTTGGGATGATCGGCGAGGCCGTTGTCTTGGAGCAGCGTCGCGAGGGCGCCGGCGCCGCGCCGGAAGCCGAGCGCATCGACCGACAGCATCGCGAGCTCGGGTGCGACGTAATAGCGGCGATCGCCCGTGGCTGCGTATTTTCGCGCGAGCGCTTCGCCCATGACCATCCACAGCGCGTAGCAGGTCGGGGCGCAGTGGCCCGCCGCCAGCATGAACTTGTCGCAATACGGGTGCTTGGGGCGTCGATAGTCGAAGTGCAAGCCGCCTCGATCGCCGGCCGGCGAGATGCGTGACGACGTTGAAAGGCGTATAGGCCAAGGGGCCGCCGAAATGTCCGGTCTGCGCGTAGTTGCCGAGCAGCACCAGCGTCATGGCAGGTCATGAAGCCGATGTCCTCGAGCTGCTGCAGGTCGCGGAGATCGAGCGGATCGACGGATCGAGAGGGAATGGTGACGGGTTGTACGCTCATGGTGGTCGAATTCTACACTGCGAACTCGGCGCGTCGAGCGTCGACGCTGGCCGCTGCGCCAGACTAGACGAGACCCGAGTGCCGCGCTTGCATGCGTGCTGGGCCGGCCGTCCGGCCGCCTCATCGTCCGCGCATAAGCGATCGAAGCGTCCCGGCTTTGATATACCAATAGTCCCCACGCACCGAACGCCAAATGCACGAGGTTATGCGGCAGGTTGACGGGGAACAACCCGAGAAGATCGCCGGCGCCTTGGTCCACGGCAGCGGCAGCCAGCCATCAGGTCGGGTTGGGACCGCGTCAAAACGCCGCGCCGACCTCTCTGAGCAGCCAGCGCAGCACGGCAAAGGCGACGATCGCGACCGCGGCGACGACCGCGACCGAACCCACGACCCACGCCATGACGACCGCGCGGCTTTGCCGGCGCACCGCTTGCGGCGCTACGCGGTGTTGACGAAGCAGCCGGACGTTGCGGTCGTTGGCACGCCAGAGGGCGTCGAAGATATCGCCGAGGATAGGCACCACACCGACAAATGCCTCGAGCGCGACATTGATCGCCATCCGCGCCAAGGCGGAGGGCGGCGCACCTCGGCGTGCCGCCACGGCGATGATGTAGCTCGACATCAGCATGCCGGCAACGTCGCCGATGCCCGGAATCAGCCCAATGAGCGCGTCGATCCCGACACGGATGCGCGTCCCCGGCACTGCGATCGCACTGTCGAGCCACCAGGCGAGGCGCTCGACTCGTCGCGCGCCGCCTCCGGCCGCTCCTCAAATTCTGGTCGTGAACGCAAGCGTTGGAAGCCATCCCGGACGTCCATCGCCTGCCGTTGCAAGTGTCGCGCCAAGGGCTAGCGTTTAGCTTGCCGGCCCTCGGGCTACACCCGCAACTCCCGAGATGCTGTTCCTCGCCCGCCATGTGAGCTTTCAACGCGCGAGCTCGAACGGCGGGTGTAGGCCGCGGTGCGATGCGGCTCTCTAGGCGTCGAGCGAGAAGAGAATCAAGTGATCGGGATTGAGCCGGGCTCATGCCAAGGGAAATCGCGCCGGCGCCTTTGAGCTGGCAGAGCTCGCGTTGGATCAGCATGGCGTCGGCCCCGCCGGCTTCCTTGACGTAGGTGCCGTTGGTGCTGTGGTCCTGTAGGAAGAACTTGCCGGAGACGCATTCGATCGACGCGTGCCGCCGTGACACCAGGCGATGGTCGACCTTCATCCGGCAATCGTCGTCGCGGCCGATGAGGCACGCGGCACTCGCGTCGACGATCAGGAACGTGGTGCCGTAGCGCAGCTGCAGTCTGCATGGTGTGACTTTTCGTCTTCAGCGGCGGATGGTAATCCGTGAGCTTCTGTCGCTCGTTCGGCAAGAGATAGATATCCATGGGCTCGGGCTTGCCTTTGACGGGTACCTTTGGGGATGAGACGCAGGTTGGCCCAGCGCGCGCGGTTGCCAAGCTGCCGCCGCGCCGCGTCCGTGAGGCACGATCTCGAAGCGCCTGGCGATGTCGGCCATGCGTGCGGCAGTATTGACGGCATCGCCATAGAGTTGCTCCGCATCGCGCTGCACTGCGCCCGCGTGGATACCCGCGTGCATCGACAGCGTGGGCTCGTAGGGCAAGTCGCGCATGGCCACGGCGGCACCGAGCGCCGTATCGACGGATGGAAACGTGCACAGCATGCCGTCGCCGCGCAGCTGGATCACCTGGCCGCCGTCGGCCACGGTGAGCGCCGACCAACGCTCGAGGGTCTGGGCGACGATCTCGCGCGCGCGGTCATCGCCGACCGTGAGGTACAGCTTCGTGCTGCCGCTCATGTCGGCGAACAGCACTGCGCAATTCTCGTGTGTCTCGACGGGCATTCGGTTGCAGTGCCGTTCAGGAAATGTGTGATACTCAGGCCTGGGAGGCTTCCAGTACGCGCGCCAAACTCGACCGCCTGTTCACGGAAATCAGACGTCGCAGGGTTCTCAGGGTCGTCGCGGGCTACCTCGTCGCGTCGTGGGTCATCATACAGGTCGTGGACGTGCTCACGGAGGAGCTCGATGCTTCTGGGCACCTGGTGCTGTGGCTTTTCGTAGTAGCAGGGGCCGGCATTCCAGTGGCTGTCGCGCTTGGCTGGAAGTACGACCTGACTCCCGAGGGCATGCGCTTGACTGACGGTCCGGCCGGGACTCCTTTCGACGCGCCGCGGACCGGGCCTGATTGGCCCGCCGGAGAAGGGCAGGTAGCGGCCGTCGCGGTGCTGCCATTCGAAAATCTCACGCCGAACACGCCGCGCGCCTACCTCGCCAACGCCATCCCTATAGAGCTCCAGTCGCAGCTATCGCGGCTACACGATCTGCGCGTCGTGTCGCGGCAGTCGGCGGTGGCGCGCTCCGAGAATCGCGCGGATCTGCCGACGATCGCGCGGAACCTCGCCGTGCAGTACGTCATCTCGGGCAGCGTGGCGGACCTTGGCGAGCGGCTCCAGATCAACGTGCAGCTCGACGATGCGCTCGACGACACTCTGCTCTGGTCAGAGCGCTACGATGTGGCCGCGCAGGACGTCGAGCGTTTGCAGCAGCGAATCAGCGAGACCGTCGTCGCGACGTTCGGCGGCGAGCGAATGCGAGCCGAGATCGGGCACGCCAATCGCGCAGCGAAGGCGGACACGACGGCCTGGCAGCTCGTGCAGCAGGCCCGCTCCTATCTGCTCGACTACACGCCGTCGTCGGTCGCGTCGGCGATTCCGCTGCTGCGCCGGGCAATCGAGCTCGACCCGAAGTACGCGGTCGCGTATGCGACGCTCGGCCTCGTCACGGCCGAGAAGACACTGAACGCCCTAAGCGCGGATCCGAATGCGGACCGCCGTTCGGCGCTCGACGCGATCGCGCGCGCCGAGCGGCTCGCCCCGCGCGATCCCGTCGTGCTCCGTACGGCCGGGTGCGTCCACGCCTATGCAGGCGGCTACGCGCGCTCGCTCGAGCTCTTGCGCAGGGCCGTCAAGCTAGGGCCTTACGATCTCGGCACGTGGGGCTATCTCGGTTGGCCGCTCGTGGCGACGGGACGGGCGGAGGATCGGCGTGAGCTGCACGAGATCGTCGATCGATTGCTTGCCACGTCCGGGCAGCATCCGGGGCGCGCGTACTGGGTGTTTCACAAATCCGTGGCCCATACGTGCGGCGGCGAGCACGAGCTGGCGCTCGGCCGTGCGCAGGAATACACGATCGAGCAGCCGCGTTTCTCGCTCGGGTGGCTGCATTACGTCAATGTGCTCGGTTGCCTTGGCAGAACCGCGGAAGCCCGTGGCGCGCTCGAGCAGTCGCTCGCCACGAATCCGCTCATGACGCCCGCCTATTACGCGGGGCTCATGGCAGTGCTGTCGGACCAGCCGAACGTCGTCGAAAGCCGGACGGTGGGGCTCAAGCAGGCTCGGTTGCTCTAAGCGGCGGACAGGGCTAGCGGCTGCAATTGCGGCGGAATGCGCGCTCCGCTTTCGACTCGTCGGCGAGGACCGCGTAGAAGTCGTCGATGTACTCGCGCGCTCGTTCGGCCGTGCGCTCGGGCAGACCTGCGTCCGTCGTGAACAATGCCGTGAGCGCGCCGCGCCGCGCCGCGAAGGCGGAGAGCACGGGCTCGAGCGATGCGGCGTCGCGGCAGCGGCCGCGATACAGTCGGTCCCGGACGGATTGGATCGGCAGACTCTCGGCGGGCACGGCGTACGGTGCCGAGACGATTCCCGATGCGTCGAAATCATAAGGAACCGGCAGCAGGACGCCGTCGGCGCGCGTGAACGGCACGACGTTGTGGCAGCACGCTTCGCCCGGCGGCCCATCGAGCGGTGACCAATCGGTGTTACCTATGAAGTACTGGAACACGTCGAGCAGTGCGAGCGCGCCCGCGTCGTAGCGCGCGCGATCGATTCGCTCCACGCTCACCGTCGTCAGCCCTGAACGTTCCGCGAACCGCTCTTCGTCCTCGATCAGAAAACCGACGCGATCCACGAGCTCGCGGCCGCGGTCCGTGTCGAAGTAGGTGATCGTTGACCGCGCGCGTGCGCAGGCTCGCGCTCGTGAGCAGGTTGAGCGCAAGGTAGATCTGGCGCTCGAGCCGTACGTACTGCTCGTGATCGGGATTGGGACGGCAATGAGTTACGAGCTTCAGACGGTTCTCGCCGGTGAATGCCGAGCCTTCGGGCTGATCCGCCGGGAAGTCGAGCAACAGCGGCGGAAACTCGCACGCCTCCGTGCGCGACTTGCCTCGAACACGCACGCGCAGATCGATCGAGAGCGGTTCGCTCTGCGTGTCGGCGACGGTCATGCGAGCGGGCTGAAACTTTGGGTCGTCACGGCTCGCGTGCACTGTGCGCAGCGGGGCTTCGAGCCTGATGACGAGCGGCTCGTCGCTCAGGAAGAGGGTGCTTTCTTGAGCGGTCGCCGCACCCGCTGACAGCAATGCGAAAAGAATGGCTGCGCATGTAGGTCCAAGCGACGATGGCTTGCGGGCACTTGGCATTCGACTATCGAGTATGCTTGCGCTGCGTGGGGAGGCGACGGTGCTTTCACCGGATCATAAAGGGCACGCTATGAGCGAGCAATCGTCGTTGCAGGCTGCAGGGTCAACGGTCGATGTCGAGGACCTGGCCAAGAAGGAGAAGAAGGACAAGAAGAAGAAGGAAAGGAAAAAAGAGCAGGGCCGCGGCGTCGAAACGATGTATCGCGTCACGTATCAAAACCACATTGCCCTGAGCCAACTCGCCGACAACAAAGCCAACATGCTGATCAGCATCAACGGCGTCATCATTTCGGTCATGATCGCGATCGTCACGCGGCTCGGCGCGGTGTCCTGGAGCTTGCTCCCCGTCGTAGTGCTGGTCGGCGGCTCGCTCGTGTCGCTGGCATTCGCGGTCATTGCGGCGCGGCCGCGCCTCGGCGGCGGCCGGGTTACGCTCGAGCAGGTCCGCAACGGCACCGGTAACGTTCTGTTCTTCGGTCAGTTCACGACGATGCCGCTCGATGAGTTCCAGGAGTCGCTCGAAGCCCTCACGAAGGACCGCAAGCTGCTCTACCAACATCTGGGCCGGCAGCTCTATCACATGGGCGAGTCTCTGAACGGCAAGTACCGTCTTCTTCAAATCGCCTACATGGTGTTCTTCGCCGGCATGGTTGGCGCGACGGTGATATTCGTCGCTCTCTACGCGATGGGCCGGTTCACGCTCGCGCCCTGAGTGACCAAGGCATTTGTTGGCATCGACGTCGCTTTTGCTATTGGCAAGCGCCTTCCCGTCGCAATCGTACGATGGGAGGAGGGACGGCTCGTACCGTTCTCGCTTCGTCGCCTGAAGCGTCGACCGCCGGCCGGTCTTGGTAATGTCCAGTCGATGAACGATGTTGCCGTCGAGGGCTTCGCGACTCAGACGGCGGAGTACCTAGTAGGAGTCTCGGCGGAGCTCGGCGTCGATTTGCACAGAATTGCCATTGACTCGCCGCGCGCTCCCCGCGCGGATGGTTCGCTGCGGCGCGCCGCCGAGGTCTTCCCGCAGGCTATCGTGCGCGCTATCGGAGCTGGGCAGATTCACAAATTCAAACCCGGAGGTGTTGACGCGCAATTGCGCGCGGTCTCCGTCCATACCGGTTGGCCCGAGAACGCAACCGAGGCGGCGGAGCTCGCCGATGTCTGCGGTGCACCCAGACACGACTGTCTGGACGCCTATCTTGCGGCCTGGGTGGCGGCATTGGAGGAGGAAGCGCGAATCGCGCACGGAACGCCTCCAGACGATGCGATTTGGACGTCGCGCGTTGCGCCTTCGGAGCCTGTGCGCCAGCAGAATCTCGTGGACGTTGACGTTCCGGGGACCATCCAGCCGTTGCCGACTCCCGTTTTGGATCAATTGTGCCCCGCCTTGGCGTGAAGCGATTTAGTTTGTGGCCCTTTGGATGGGACGCGCATGCGGCGCATGTGTGTACCGGCCTCGCGTCCCGCAGTCCCGAGGACCGCAGAGGGAGTTCAAGGAACGCTTTGGACATTACTTCCGACGAAAGTCCAAGCGTCGCGCCTCGGGCTCGATCGAATAGGTGTGCTAGACGAAAGACCTATAGCGTTTCCGTTCTCGGCGGACTATCTGTAGAGCAAGCATCGACAAACCAAAGGAACAACACGATGTTTGCGAAACTATCCGCGGAGCTCATCGGCACGTTCTGGCTCGTTCTTGGCGGCTGCGGCAGTGCTGTGCTGGCAGCAGCATTCCCGGACGTCGGAATCGGTCTCCTCGGGGTTTCACTCGCCTTTGGGCTCACGGTGCTGACCGGTGCTTACGCGCTTGGTCCAATCTCCGGCGGCCACTTCAATCCCGCAGTCTCGATCGGATTGTGGGCGGGCGGGCGTTTCCCGGCCTCACAACTCTTGCCGTATGTCGTCGCGCAGGTCGCCGGCGGCGTCGCGGGCGCCGCGGTGCTGTACTTGATTGCGAGCGGTCAAGCGGGCTTCAGCGTCGCAGACGGCTTCGCCTCGAATGGCTACGCCGAGCACTCGCCAGGCGGTTATTCGCTGACGGCCGCCGTGGTGTGCGAGCTCGTCATGACCTTCATGTTCCTGATCGTGATCCTCGGCGCGACACACAGACGAGCGCCGGTGGGCTTCGCCGGGCTCGCGATCGGCCTCGCGCTCACACTGATCCACTTGATCAGCATTCCGGTGACGAACACGTCGGTGAACCCCGCGCGCAGCACCGGGCCTGCACTGTTCGTCGGCGATTGGGCGCTCGGGCAACTCTGGTTGTTCTGGCTCGCGCCGATCGCGGGAGCCGCGCTCGCGGGCTTCGTCTACAAAGCGCTGCTCGAAGGTGAACGCGAACCGCCGGTGACCGGACGCTGAGCGCTGAGCGCGACGTAGATCGGGTTCGCTAGAGCGCGAAGCTCAGCCCGACCGCGTAGCCCTGCGCGATGGCGTCGAGAACGAGGCCGCCATCTTCGAAGTCCATTTGTAATAATCGATAACCGAAGCGCAACGTCATGGCGTCGGTCATGCGATAGCCGAAAGTGGCCGACAAGTTCGTCGTGAGCTCCGACGCAACTCCAAAGCCGCCGACGTCGCCGCGCAGGCTTACCGACCAGCGGTCGCTGAAGTCGTGCTTGAACCGTGCGCCGACCAAGGGATCGAGCCAGCTCTCGCCGGCGCTGCCTACCGGGCCCGGTCTAAGTTGAACCGTGGAATCGAGCGCGACGTAACGCATCCCGAAAACGAGCTCGAGCCCTTCGATGCGCGCCGCGGGATACGTTGCCGAGAATTCGAAGATGCGGCCCGTGAGCTCCGCGTCGGCGTCCACCGTTGGACGGTCGAAAGCATCGCTGAACTCGACATAGAGCCCGTCGACCAAAACGGTCCAGCGTCCCTTTCGTGCCTCGAGGTTGGCCGCAAGCGTCAGATCGAGATGGTCGAGCGACAAGAAGCTGTAGCCGGTATCGATCTCCGAGCCGACGCCGCCCGCAGCCGTGTTTCCGTCGAGCCCGGCCGCCCAGAGGTAAGGCGTGATCGTCACGGACCACTGCGGCGAGGCAGCCGAGCCGGCTGCCCCATCGTCTTGCTCCTGCGCGGCCACGGGGGAGCTCGCGGCGAGCAGGGCGGCGAATGCGTATCGACAAGCGAAGGTCATATGCTGCGACCGCCATTATCACGAGCGCTGACCGTGCCGGCGACGAGAGCGGGGTCTTTCGACCCCGCTCCATGTGCCGTAGGTTTTAGAAGCTCACCGACAACCCGACATAGGCGCGGCGTCCGAGGACATCGTAGAAGCCGCCGTTCGTCGCCGTGCCGCGCGTGAAGGCAGTCGCGTTCGTGAACACAGGCTCCTCGTCGAAGAGGTTGTCGATGCCGTAGCGCAGCTGCCAGCTGTCCTGGAACGTGAAGCCGCCCGACAAGTCGAACGCGTCGTAGGACGGCGTGTTGATCGTCGTCGTCGCCGGATTCGACACGACCGCCGAGGGCTTGATCGTCGGCAAATGCCGCCAGCGCAGTGAGAGGTTCCAGGCGCTCTTGAAGAAGCTCACGGTCGTGAAGGTGCGGTAGTCGAAAGCGCCGGGGTTCAAGCCCGACAATCCGGCTGGTCCGAACGTACCCTTCCACTCGCTCCACGCCGCGGTCGGCGCCAGCTTAGTCTTCATGCTGTCGAGGTAGCTCGCGAGGAAGTTCAAGGCCAGGTTCCCGCCGGCGAGGTCCGTGCCCCAGTCGAGTTGGAAGTCGATACCGCTCGTCTGGACCGACGAGCTGTTCGAGTACGTCACGTCGACCGCCCCGATCTGGCCGTTCGACGGGTCGCGCAGGATCTGCTCGCACGCCGCCGTGAACGGGGAGTAGGTCGGGTTGAACGCAGGGTCGTAGCACGTCCTGAAGACCGATTCGCCGAGCTGTGCCGCGATGTAGTCCGTGATCGTAATCTCGTACGCGTCGACCGTGATCGACGTGCGGTCGGCGAAATTCAGGACGGCGCCGATCGTCATGGTCTCGCCGCCCTCCGAGTGGAGGTTCGGATTGCCGGTGCGGTTGCCCAGCGTGCTGGCGCCCGGGTTGTTGCCCGGAGCGTAGTAGGCGGTCGCGCCGGTCACGCCCATCTGCGCTTCGCACATCGCCCGGACCTGCGCTGCGTTCGGGTTCAACCCCGGATTCGCGCTCAAGCCGCCGCCCGCCGTGTTGGTCGGGTTGCAGAGGTCGCCGAGTGTGCTGCCGCCCGCGCCGACGATCTGCGTCTTCGCTTCGAACAGCTCACCGATGTTCGGCGCCCGATTCGCGATGTTGCGGCCGCCGCGCAGCCGCAGATGGTCGTTGACGCGCCAGTCGAACATCGCCTTGTAGGTCTCCACGGCCTCGGTGGGATCGTTGTCGGAGTACCGGTAGCCGAGCTCGAGACTGAACGCATCGAAGACGCCCAGGTCGGACATCAGCGGCAACAGCAGCTCGCCGTAGATCTCGTTTGTCGAGGTCTCGCCGGCCGAGTTACCGCCCGGAAAGATGCCGACGGCGCCGTCGAGGAACGACGTCTGGCTCGCCAAGGGATCCTGGATATAGAAGTAGGCGTTTTCGCGCGTCGACACGCCGGCCGCGAAGCGCGCCTCGCCGGCCCACAGGTCGACCAGCTTGCCTTGAACGTTGAGCTCGGCGATCGTCTGATCCATCTCCGACGTGCTCTGCAGATCCGCGACGATCGCATCGACGCAGTTCTGGGACGGCGTGAAGCTCTCGGCGATCGGCAGACCCGTCGTGCACTCCAGCGTGCCGCCCGCGATGTGCGCGGCGCTGAAATCGTTGCCCTGGTCGAACGCGTTGCGCCCGTAGTTCGGCAGGTTCACGAGGTAGCGGTAGCGCTCGATCGAGATGACGCCGCCAAAGATCGTCGACACGTCCGTCGAGCCGTGCGAGAGGTACGCCTCCCAGGTCATGTCCCTGTTCGCGAGCTCGCCCTCGAATCCCGCGAGGAACTGATACGTCTGCACGTCGTTGTCGGTCGTGCGCTTGCCCGCATAGGTCGTGAAGCTCGCCATCGACCAGGGCGCGTTCGCAGCCGAGCCGGTCGCGCCGGGCAGACCCGGCCCCGCGCCGTCGGGATCGAGCCGCCGCGAATCGAGCAATTGCGTGAGCGCGGGAGCCGTCGGCCAGACTTGCGAGTTCGTGCAGCCGCCGGTCGGCGCGCAGTTCAACCCGTAGATACCGCCTGTGAGGTACGCCGGTAGCGTGTTGCCCCCGGTACCGACGGACGGAGCATAAATACCCGTGCCGTGCGGCACGTACGCGCCCCAAAACGAGCCCAAGTAGTTGTCGCCGAGCTGCGTGTCGGTCTCGTCCTCGCTGAAGTTGACCTGCACGATCGCCGAGACGTTGTCGCTGACCTCGAGCCGGCCGCTGCCGAACAGCGCGTAGCGATCGAGCGGGATCTCGAGCATACCGGTGGTGTCTTGCTCGACGAGCGTGCCGGCCGTCGTGTTCGCAGGCGGTATCGGCTGCTGCTGCTCGTTGTCGATACGGTACTTCCGGAGCATCACGTCGTCGCCCATCGAGCCGTTGAAGCACGGAGAGCCGTCGGGCGTGAATTTCCACAACGACCCTTGCGCAGCCGGATTCGTCGCATCGAGGTTCACGAAGAACTGCTGGTTGCCTGCGACGCTGACGTTGGCGGTGCTGCGGCAGGGCAACAGGCCGTTCGCGACGCCTGGAGTCGGAGGGCTGGTCGCCTCGACGACATACGCGGTTTCGGTCGGCGCGAAGAAGTTGTTGCCGACGGACGGATCCTCCCAGATCGCGCGCTGCCAATCGCGGTCGCGCGACCTGACTCTGCCGCGCGACGAGTACTCGAAGCCCATCAGCACGTTGCCGGCATCGTCGGCAAAGTTCGCGCCGTACACGCCCGATACTCTCATCTCTTCGCCGTCGCCTTCGGCGGTCTCGCCGTAACGCACGTCGAAGTCGACGCCCTCGTAGTCTTTTTTCAGGATGAAGTTCACGACGCCGGCCATGGCGTCGGCTCCGTACACGGAAGACGCGCCACCGGTAATCGTCTCGACGCGCTGCACGGCAGCCGAAGGAATCGAGTTGATGCTGACGGCGCCGAGTGCGTTCACGGGCATACCGCGGCGGCCGTCGATCAGCACGAGGTTACGATTCGCGCCGAGACCGCGCAGGCTCAGCGTCGACGCGCCCGGTGTATTGGTCGCGCTCGCCTGCACGTCGGTCGTCGTGAACGGCGTGACTGCGGGCACGAACTGCGGCAGCTGGTTCATGACGGTCTCGATGCCGATCGACATCGTATTGTCGAACGCCTGTTCCTCGACCGTGAGGATGGGGCTGTTGGCCTCGAAATCGCGACGGACGATGCGCGATCCCGTGACCGTGATCTCCTCGAGGGCCTGGTCCTGAGCGTTGATCGCGCCCGGAAGGCAGAGGTAGAGCACAGCAGAAGAAAGCGGCGGAAGTGACAGCTTGGCGGACGCGGGCAGACGCAAGCGCTTCATTTGAATTCCCCCTTGAAGATGACGGACGGACTGCGGTCTTGTTCGCGGATCAGGTTGTTTGTTGGGCCAGCGGTACAATGCCGCTCGCGTTGATTGGGCTGGATACTAGCACCGAGCGCGATGCGTCAACACAGCGCGCGAGCGCGGTCGGCGACATGTTGCAAGCGCGCCACCCGTACCGCACGGGTCGGTCCCGATGCTCGAGGTCGCGAGTCAGCCGAGCCAGAGGAGGCTGCCGCCGAGCACGAGGGGACCGAGAATGATCATCGAGAGTCCCCAGCGCGTCAGCAGCGATGTCATGCGCGGCCGTTGCTCCTCGTCGGAGGTTGCGACGAGCGACGCCCCGTTCGGCGAGAACGGGCACATGTCGACCAGCGATGCGCAGACCGCGAGCGCGCAGATGAAAGGCACGCCCGGCACGGCGCCCGACGCGGCGAGCGGAACCGCGAATGTCACGAGCGCCGCAAGCGTTCCGCTGGTCGATGCGAATGCGGAGACCAGCCCCGCGACGACGCACAAGGCGAGCGCGGTCAGAACCGGCGGCTCCACTGCGTTCGCCGTCTCGTTGAGGAGGTCGACTGCGCCCGTCGTTCGCAGCACGGCGACGTACGTGATGATTCCGCAGATCAGCACGACCGTTGCCCAATCGATCTTCATGACTCCGGCCTTGCCGCCCGCCGGGTCGATGAACGCGAGCACTGCGCCGAACGAAAAGCACAACACGCCGACATCGAGATCGAGCCCCGTCAACGAGCTCGCGACGAGCGTCGCGATCAACGCGACGATGAACACCGCTGTCGCAATCTGATTGCGGCCGAAAGGTGCGCGCGGCGCGCTTTCTGCGCCGCGCGGCACGCGCGAGTGTAGGGAGAGGCTGCGCCGCGCGAGCAGCGCGCGGCCGCCGAAAGCGAGAAATGCCGCGAGCAACAGCGCGAGGTTCGCGCCGGCCGCGACAGCGAACAACGTCATCGGGCCGAGCGCGATGCCGGCGTCTTGCGTCGTGCCGTAGGTGACGATGCCGTAGAAGCCGGTCGGCGCGAACGCGCCCGTGGCGCCGCCCGCCGCGATCGCGATCCCCATGAGCATCAGATCGATGCCATGCTTGCGGGCAACCTGCATGCCGATCGGCGCCATCACGAACACGCCGACGGGCGCTCCCATCGCCGAGACGCCCGCGGTGAGCCCGAAGAACGCGAACGGCAACAGGACGACGTTCGAGCCGATCCGTGCGAGCACGGCATCGATGACGCGATCGATCGTGCCGTTCGCACGCGCAATGCCGAAAAAATAGGTGACGCCCGCGAGGATCACCATCGTGCCGACGGGGAATCCATCGAGCACCTCGGCAAGCGTCAGGTCCGCGAGCAAGACGCCGACTCCGCAGGCCGCGGCGAGCATCACGATGCCGACGGGCACGCCGCGCCACGCCGCAACCGCGAAGATGCCGGCGAACACGACGAGCGCAACGAGCGGCTCCAGCATTCCGATCCTCCCGACGATCCCCGCAACCGGCAGCTAACGTCATCGCTCGTCCGGACCGCAGCGATGGTGCATTAGAACCGGCCGCAAGAACCAGAGCCGTTCGTGAAATGTCCTGGCACCGAGTCGCGTGGGGTTTGAATTCACGGATGGTGCGCATACGATGGCGCCCGATGGCTGAGACCGTGCTCGCGACAACGCCTGCAGCTCCTTCTACGGGGGCTCCGACTTTCACCTTCAGCACGCGGCTGTCAGCGCCCCGCGCGTTCTGCGTGAACGCGGCGTTCGTCGGCGGGCTGCTGGTGCTGAGCCAGCTGCCGCTGCTCGAGCCACGGCCCGTCGTGCGCGCCTCGATCGTGGGCGCCGCGCTGCTGCTGCTCGCATGGAGCGCGTTGCTGTTCGGGGTGCTGCGGCGCGGGCAGACGGTGACATTCGAGGTGGCGCTGCGCCCGCAGCACTACTTGCAGGCGTGCTTGCAAGGCTCGCTGATTCTCTATTGGGGGTTCTATTGGCGCGAGGTGTACAACGCGGCGCCGCTGATCGTGGCGCAGCTGCTCTTTGCCTACGGTTTCGACAGCCTCTTGTCATGGACGCACCGGCGCACGTTCGCTCTCGGCTTCGGCCCGTTTCCGATCGTCTTCAGCCTCACGCTGTTCTTCTGGTTCAAGGACCCGTGGTTCTATTGGCAGTTCGTCATGGTCGCGATCGGGTTCGTCGCGAAGGAGTTCCTGCGCTGGCAGCGAGACGGACGGAACACTCATATCTTCAATCCCTCGTCGTTCCCACTGGCCGTCATGGCAGTCGGTTTGCTGCTGTTCGACGCGACCGACATGACGTGGGGATTCCTGGTCGCGGAAACCGAGTTCTATCCGCCGCACATCTACCTCGCGATCTTCCTCATCGGGATGCCGGGGCAGTATCTGTTTGGCGTCGCGCCGATGACGATGGCGGCCGTGACGACGACGTTCGCCTTCAGCGCGATCTATTACTCCGCGACGGGCAGCTATTACTTCGTCGACTCACACGTGCCGATTGCGGTGTTCATCGGGATGACGCTGCTGTTCACGGACCCCGCCACGGCGCCGCGCACGCTCGGGGGACGCATCCTCTACGGCGTTCTCTATGGGCTCACGACCGTTTGGTTGTACGACTTGTTGCTGAGCGCGAACACGCCGGGTTTTTACGACAAGCTGCTGCAAGTCCCACTGCTCAACTTGTCCGTCAAGTTGCTCGACAGGCTGGCCGCGTCGCCCGCGCTCAAAGCCATCGATCCTTCGGCGTGGGGGCGCGCATGGGCGCCGCGGCGCCGTCACCTCTTATATATGAGCGTGTGGGCCGGCGCTTTCGCGGTCATGACCGCGACCGGGCACCTGGGCGACAGGCATCCCGGGCAATGGACGCCGTTCTGGGAGCAGGCGTGTGCGGCCAACAGGCGCGACGCGTGCCTCAATCTGTATTTCCTGCAGGACGGCTACTGCGCGGACGGGTCGGCGTGGGCCTGCAACGAGGTCGGCATCATGCTGGCCGAGCGCTATGACAATCGTGCTACGGCCGCGGCGGCGTTCGACCGCGCATGTACGCTGCAATTCGCCGCTGCCTGCGACAACGCCATGGCAATCGCAAGTGGCCGCGCGTTGCGCCACGACGCCCCGACGGCCGCGGACTACCGCTTCATTCTGCGTGGCAGCAAGGGCCCGATTGCGGACGTGGCGCCCGCGGAGCTCTATGCGCGCGCCTGCGAGCTGGGCTGGCCGGACACTTGCGGGCGCGGCGCGTGAGCCGCGCCGCACCCCACGGGAGTGCAAATCACTAGAATCCTTGATATCGCTCGCCGGAGCCAAGTACGCCCGGATACCATGCGCGCCTGCCAAAGGAAGGTAGGGTTTCAGCTGTGAGAACTTTGTACTTGCTCGTGCTCGTTGGCCTTGGTGCGCCCGCGTTCGCACAGGAGATTGCTCCATCGCCGGAAGGCGCAGACGTCGACGAGGTCATCGTGCCGGGCCACAGGCCCGCAAACCTTCGCGTCGAGATCGAGCGGCTCGAAATGAGCGTCTACGACCGGTTCAACGCTCTGAACAGCGACGACGATTTCGACATCCATTGCCTCGAGCAAGCGCCGACAGGATCCAACATTCCGTTGCGCAAGTGCGCGCCGAATTTCGTGATCGAGGCCGAGTCCAACGCCGCGTCGAGAATGTTGTCGGACGGGCGAGCCGGTGCGGGCAACAACAATAGTCCGGCCGAGCACGCCATGCTCATGGAAGAGAAGAGCCGCGCGCTGACGGCGGAGCTGCAGCGCCTCGCCCGCGAGGACGAGCAACTTCTACGCGACCTCGTGCGCCTCGACGAGCTCAAGCAGCTGCAAGCGAACGAGCAGCGGCGACGCTGACGATCCGCCGCGCCGCCTAGACGCCGCATCGTGGCGGCCATTTTCTAAAGTTGTCTCCGGACGCAGACCTGCGGCCCGCTCACGTACAATCGCAGGGCGGCAGGCGACGCCCGATCGGCGTGCGCTCGCTGCTGTGCAGGGGCCCGCGAATCCGAGCAGGGAGCGTCGCCGCGAATGCGCCGTTTGCGCTTCGCGCTGAAAACGTGCACGCGCGGCGGCGTCAGTATCGCGGTACCGTCGCGCCGGCCGCAATGTCAGCCGCCGCGCCCGCGGCGGCCGAATTTCGGTAAGCGGCGGTCGTCCGACGTCACGGGCTGACGAATCGCCGAAGCACCGGCTCGCCGTACCAAGCGTCGAGTGGTACAACGTGGCGGCGGGTAAGCCGGGCTTTTCGCAAGCCCGCGACGAGCAACGGCGTCGCCGAAGAGGCAGCGTGGCGCGCTTACGCTGCGGGAGCGTCGCGTGGCATGAGGCGCTCGACCTTCGCGGCGAGGTCCTGGCCTGCGAGCCGCTGCAGCGAGACGCGGAGCTCGGGGCGCTTGTCGAGGAACTTCCGCAAGCTCGGCAGCGGCCAGCTCATGTAGCGTCCGCGTTCGGTGAACGCGGCGTCGAACGTCGCCACGTCGCCGTTCACGGCAAGCGCCAAGCCGATGACCTGACCCGGCGAGAACCCGCCGAGTCGCCGGCCATCACGCCTGGCCTCGACGAGGCCGGAGATTGGAATGGAAATCCGCTCGACAGGTTGCCCTTGTGCGAGCAGCCGATCGCCAGGAGCCGCGTCGCGCCACTCGCCGGCGAGCAGCAACGAGACGAACTCGCGTGGGCGAAGCGCCCGAAACCCAAGCTCGTAGAGTTGCTGTTCTTCGGCCGATAGGACGACGGGGCGGCGCTCGAGATAGATTCGAGCGATCTGGTAGAGGTTGATCAACATGAACACGGCTCCCCAGATCACGGGCGGCCAAAGCACCGTCGTCTGACCGAGGTAGTAGGGCACGTTCGCAACCGCGGCACCGACGGCGAACCAGCGCAGCCACAGGATGTCTCGCACGGAATAGGAGACGAGCAACAGCACGTTCGAGAAGTGCACCAGGTATTCGAGAAGCTGGACGTTCATCGTGGGTCCCTCCGCGACTATCGAGCTCGAGCTCGTTCTCGAGAGTAGCGCGCGATGCGGGCGCGCTGTGTAGACCCAAAGGGCTACGAGCCTCCCGGGCGAAATTTTCGCGAATGACGGGTGGCGACAGTTCCCGGCTATCGTCATCACGCGGGCCCCATGCAGTAGAATCGCAGCGCGGTTTCGCGACCGACAGGGAAGATGGTCCCGCATTCGTGGTTGATGGGAGTGAACGCAGCGTGGCGAAGAATCTAGAGGAGGCAATCCGGGAAGCCGGCGGCCCGGTCAAGCTTCTGTGGGAGTCGAAGGCTCCGCCGGCCATCGTGCCGCGCGTGGTGCAGGAGTTCACGAACTGGCGCGACGAGCAGATGGCGTGGCGCCGCACGGCCGTCATCTTCGACCAGTCGCACCACATGGCGGACCTGAACATCAAAGGCCCCGATGCGCTGAAGCTGATCAGCCGTCTTGCCGTCAATAGCGTCGCGAAATTCCCCGTCGACATGGCGAAGCAGTTCGTCGCCGTCAACTACGACGGCTACCTGATCGGCGACAACATCCTCTTTCATCTCGAGGACGACGAATACCAGGCCGTCGGTATTCCGCCTTCGATCAACTGGCTGCACTTTCACGCGGCGACGGGCGGCTACGATGTCCGCATCTGGCGCGACGACAACTCGCTCTATCGCAGCGGCGAACCGGTCCTGTATCGCTACCAGATCCAGGGTCCTGGCGCGATGGACGTCATCCGCGAGGCCACGGGCCAGGAGCCGCCGAAGCTGCGCTTCTTCCACATGACCCGCCTGAAGATCGCCGGCAGGGAAGTTCGCGCGCTGCGCCATGGCATGGCCGGCGAGCCGGGCCTCGAGATGTGGGGCCCGTGGAAGGACAACGACGCCGTTCACGGCGCGCTGCTCGAAGCCGGCAGGAAGCACGGGATGATCCAAGTCGGCGGCCGCGCGTACCACACGAACGCGCTGGAATCCGGCTGGTTGCCGCGCCCGCTGCCCGCGATCTACTCGGGCGACAAGATGAGGCCCTATCGGGAATGGCTGACCGGGAACGCCTACGAGACGACTTCACCGCTCGGCGGCAGCTTCTACTCGGACAACATCGAGGATTATTACTTCACGCCGTTCGAGCTCGACTACGGCCGCATCATCGGCTTCGATCACGACTTCATCGGCCGCGAGGCTCTCGAGAAGATGGCCGCGCAGGGCAAGGCGAACCGCCGCAAAAAAGTCACGTTCGTCTGGGACGGCGACGATACGGCTGCCGCCTACGGCTCGATCTTTCACAAGGGTCCAGGCGCCAAATTCATCAACTTGCCGATGTCGCTCTACGACACGTTCCACGCGGACCGCGTCGAGGCGAACGGCAAGATCGTGGGGCTTTCGACGTGGACGGGCTACTCGGCCAATGAGCGAGCGATCCTGTCGCTCGGCACCATCGACGCCGAGCTCGCCGCGCCCGGCACCGACGTGACGATCGTCTGGGGCGAAGACAGGCCGTCCTCGAAGGCGCAGGTCGAGGATCACGTGCCCGTCCAGATTCGCGCGAAGGTCATGCCTGCGCCGCTCGTCGAGCAAGCGCGGACGGCGTATCGATCGGATGCCGGGGTGAAATAGGGCCTGCCCGCGCGCGAAACATGCACGCCGGAGTGAGCGGCCTACCGACGCGCTCGTTCGTTCAGTCTTTCTTGCGCTTAATCAGCCGTCGCTCGTTGAGGCCGATGACGATCTTTTCGACTTCGGACGTCACGGTCGCGAGATCGCCGCGCCTGTACCCGTTGATGACGTTCGGCCCTTGCGCGATGCGATACGTGAGCCAATCGCTGCCCGCGTTGCCGCTCGGTGCGCGCGCGGGTTTGATGAAGGCTAGCCGATATTCGTCGCCAGCCGGCTCCGCCGCTGCCACGTCGATGCCGCCCACGGAGGAGCTCGGCGGGCTCAATTGAGCGCCTTCGCAGCGTTGGCCGCGCGGCGCACCGACATTACTCGTCCGTCGTAGTCTGCGAGATTCAAGCGTTCGATCGCGGCTTGAGCGCTTCCCGGCGTTTGCATCTCGACGATCCCCGATCCCAAGCTTCGGCCCGTCGCCGGATCGCGGTTCACCCGGGCCGAGACCACCGTGCCGAACTGGGCGAACTTGGCGCCGAGCGTCTCGTCCGTCGCCGACGGCGGCAGATTGTTCAGGTATAGCGTGGTGCTCATGGGGACTGCGGTCGCCAACGGCCGATATTGGCCTTGGGACACTGGTTACCTCCTGAGGTAGCGTGGTCGCCGCTTGGAGGATGGAGGCACCAGGCCTGCAGGCTCGTTCGAAGCGATAGAAAACGCCCGCAGTATAGTCGCTTTCGGCTCGCTGTGACGGAGCTTCTTTCGGACCCCGCGCGGCGCGCCCGCTCCAGCCGAGCGTAGCAGCGGTGCCCGCCATGCTAGCTCGCCGCGCTCACTCGAATATCGGACCTTCGGGCAGGGCCGATTCCACGCCGGCCGATCTAGCATCTAGCACGATCTGAGGGAGGATCGTTCGATGAGCACGAGCAGTTTACTGAGACTCGCGCGGCTTGCGATCGTCGCGGCGTGGCCGTTCGCCGTGTTCGCGCAGAACCCTGTCAGGCCCACGAGCGACGTCCTGGATGCGATCGCGCTCGACGTGCCGATCGACCCCGCGACGCGAGTCGATCCTGCGACAAGACCGCGCGAGATCGGCCGGCGTACGCTCGAGCCGCTCGGCCTCGCCGCCGAGCAACTCGCGACTGCGCGAGCCGTCACTTATTCGGCGGCGCAACTCGAGGACGCCTCGGCGATGCTCGAAGTGTTCTATGCGAGCGTCGTCAAGGATGGCGATCGCTGGGTGTTCTGGAGCGAGGATCTGCCGAAGGAGACCGCTCGCGCGGGCAGCGAAGTGCAGCTGACGCTGCGCTCGGAGAAGGGCGCGCGGTATCTCGTCGACTTCGTGCTCGATTCGGCCGAGCAGCCGTTCGCCGTCGTCGTAGGCGAGACCCGCACGACGCAGGCTCCGGATTTAGGGCATCTCGCGTTGATCGTGACGGGCACCGGCAAGGACGACAAAGTGCGGCTGCTGCCGCTCGGCGATGCGAGCTACAAGAGCCGCCGTTTCACACTCTTTCAGGTCACAGTCACGCCGATTTTGTAGCGTGCGGCGTGCGGCCGCTCTGGGCGTCTCAACAAGGGGTACAGATCATGCGTCCATATTTGTGGCCATTCGCAGCGACGTTGATCGCTGTCGTCAGCGCGCCAGTGTCGGCTGACGTCGTCGTGATGCAGAACGGGGACCGTTTCACCGGAGAGGTCAACCGGATTTGGGGAAACGACCTCAGCATCGAGCCGGAATATGCGGACGAATTCGTCGTCGATCTCGACAAGGTCGCTTACGTCGAATCCGATCGAGACTTCGACTTGACGCTCGATGACGGGCGCGAGGTCACCGCACGTTTAGAGGGGCCGGGCGCCAGCGGCACGCAGATAGTCACTTACGAGGGCGAGACGCGGCAGGTGCCGCTCGTCACGCTGGAGCAAGTCGTCGAGGTCGACGACGGCTTCGACTATGAAAGCCATATCGACTGGAACAGCACGGCCACCTCGGGCAATACGGACAGCAAGGTCGCGCGTCTCGCGGCGGATGCGACGATCGAGGTCGGCGATCACCGCCACATCGCGACGCTGCTGATTGCCGATGAAGAGTCATTCGGCGTGAAGACCAAGGACCAGGACTACATCACCTATACCTACAATTGGCTCTTCTCGGACAAGTGGTTCCTGAGCGGCGGCGGAAGCTACGAGACGGACCCCATCAAGCAACTCGACCGCCGTGCCGTCGTCGCCGCCGGTATCGGGCGAGACATCTGGAATTTCCACGATCGTTCCATGAACTTCGAGATGGGAGTCGGCACCCTCGACGAAACGCTCGCGGGCCTGTCCGAATCGAGCACGATCGCGTACTGGAAATACCGCTTCAGCTACGAGTTCTCGGGCCTAGACCTGGAGGCCTATCACAACCATCAGATCACGTCGTACTTGAGCGGCCGCGACAACCTGTTCGCCAAGTCGAGCACTGGGGTACGGTACGAGATCGGGGACGACCTGTTCTATTTGACGCTGTCGCTGAACGTCGACTACGAGCAGGAGCCGCCGCCCGGAGTGGAGACCGATGATTCGACCTGGGTCGTCGGCGTCGGCTTCGAGTTCTGAACGCGCGAACGGCGCACGACGCAGCCAAAAAAAGGAATCCCGTGGCGAGTCACTCCGCCACGCGAGATGCGTTGGGCCGTGTCACGAAACGGCACGGCGCCCGGAAGGCCGACTCACTTCAGTGCGTCGAAGTTGTACTTCTGACCGCCGATCGTCGCGGCGTACATCAGGCCGCCTTCGGCCATCGTGAACGTTTGCATGCCGCCTTGGTAACCTGCGCCGGCGCCCGTGCCGCTGCCCGCGCCCGCGGTGGCCGACGTGCCCGTCGTGCCCGCCGATGCCTGCGCGCTCGCATTGACCGCGACGGCCGACGCCGAAGCGTCGAACTCGAATTTGCCGGTCGTGAACTTGTCGTACGCCTCTTTGTTCTGGAAAAAAATGATCTGCCGGTACGCTTGCCCACCGGCCTGAGCGCCGAACGTGATGTCCGAGACGCGGCTGAAGCCCGTGACCTTTCCGTCGAGATAGACCTGGCCCTTGCCCGACGCGCCGCCGATTCCGAAGCCGCCGCGGCCGATCTTGGGCCAGACGGCGTACGCGTAGGCCGTTCCGAAGTAGGGCGCTACCGACGGAATGCCGCGAAACTTCTCGATCGTTTCCGACAAGTCTTCGGTTTCCTGCGCAAGCGCGATGGTCGACGCGGCAAACATCGCGACCGCAACCACTGCTGTATGCAATCTCATGAATGTCCTCCCATAGGGTGCAACACCCCGCAGGCTAGCGGATCAAGCTTGCCCGAGCATTGGACCTTGGGGGTATGAGCCCGCGTAGGCGGCGGTCAAAACCCGAACGTCACACGCCCGTACAGGTACCGCCCGGAACGCCCGAACGGCGCGTAGTTCGAAAACGGCGTGTTGCCCGTCGCGTTGCGCGCAACGGGAAAAGCGTCCGGAAACTCGTCGAGCAGGTTCTCGGCGCCGATCGCGATGCGGATACGTTCGCTCGGCTCGAAGCGGCCTTCGAGATCGATGACGGTCTGGGCGCCGATCACGGCGTCCTGCGCGCCGATCGGCGCGTCTGCCGTGCCCGTCAGCCGCGGGTCGGGATCGAGCGCCTCACCGTAGCGAGTCGCGCGGAACGTCGCGCCGAACGGGCCGTTGCCGTTCCAGCTCAGCGTCGCGGCGAGCTTGCTGTCCGGGTTGCCTTCTTCGAACGTGAGCACGTTCACGCGTGCGAACAGCGGCGGCGGCGGATTCAGCGCTGCAAGCGGCGCGGTCTCCGGCACGCGCGTGACTTCTGTCTCGTTGCGGTTTGCGACGATCGTCGTGTCGAATTGCCCGATCCTGTCGGTGTCGAAGGCCCACGTGAACACGACGTCGATGCCGCGCGTCTCGGTGTCGACGCCGTTGATGAAGAAGCGCCCGCCGCCAATGCCGATGAAGCCCTGGCTCTCGAGATACTGGCGCACGTTGTCTTGCGTGAGGTTCTCGGAGAGCACGATGCGGTCGTCGATGTCGATCTGGTAGGCGTCGATCGTCAGCGTCGCCGCCGCGAAGCTCATTACGGCGCCGAAGGAGTAGTTCACTGCCTCCTCGGCGTCGAGATCCTGGGCACCGAGCGCGCGTGCGATGGGGTCGCTGACCGGGAACGACGTGATGTCGAACGGCAGGCCCGCGATGAAATTCGTCGACGTCGTCGCGAAGTACTGCTGCTGCAACGACGGAGCGCGAAAGCCCGTCTGCGCGGAGCCGCGCAGTGCGAATGAGTCGGTGAAGTCGTAGCGTCCCGCGACCTTGCCGGAGACGTTGCTGCCGAAGTCCGAGTAGTCTTCCGCGCGCAATGCGGCGGAGCCCAGGAATTTTTCCGTGAGATTCGCTTCGACGTCGACATACGCGCCGATCGCGGTTCGATCGGCGTCGGTCACGTTGGCCGGGCGAAACCCCGGGAAAACCTGCGCGCCGGACGCCGTCGGTTGGCCGTTCGGCAGCAGCACGCCGCCGTTGATCCAAGAGCTCTGCTCGCCCGCGAAAATCGAGTACGTCTCTTCGCGAGCTTCGAGGCCGGCAGCGACGTTCAGCGGCGACGCAAGCGCGTCGACGTCGAACGCACGTACGGCGGAGAAGTTCAGCACGAGCTGGTCGTACGTGAACCCGCCGGCGTCGAAGGTCGTGGGGCTCGCGGTGCCCATCGAGCGGTTCAAGGTGTTCTCGACGCCGAACTGCATCTCGTTGCTGCCGAACGTCAAAGACGTGTCGAGAGCCCAGTCGGCGGCGTCCCAGGTCGCGCCGGCCGCCGCGCTGTAGTCCGTGACGTCGGGCGCGATGATCGGTAGGAAGCCGTCCGGATAGATTTGGATCACGTTGCGGTCGTCGAGCGCACGCCGGAAGAAGCCGGCGGAGCGCGACTCGCGGTCTTGATAGCTCGCCCAGCCATAAATGAACACGCCGCCGTCGAGCTCGCCGCCGCCGTTCGCGAAGAACGTGAGCTGCTCGAGCTCCGGCTCTCCGTACCAGGCATTGAACCGATCGAAGGCTGCTTCGCGGGGATCGAACGCGCCGCCGACGAGCGGGTATTGCTGGCGAAAGTCGTAGCCGCCGCGCTCCGTGCGCTCCTGGTCCTTGTACTCGGCGGCGAGCGTCAAGTAACCCGAGTCGCCGAAGCCGAGCCCTTTCCAACCGGAGACCGTCAGAGATTCGCCGTCCGTGCCGCTGCTACCGGTCGAGGACGGAGCGGGCCATGTCGCGCCCGGCGGCGCGGCGCTGACCGGAAAGTCGTAGTCGAAGTCTCGCGCTCCGTAGGCGACCATCACGTCGCCGCCGTCGTCGTCCTGCTTCAGCCGAACGTTGATGACGCCCGCGATCGCGTCGGAGCCGTACTGCGCCGACGCGCCGTCGCGCAGCACCTCGATCGACTGCACGATCGCGGAAGGAATCGTGTTCAAGTCGACGGCAGCCGCGCCGCGGCCAATCGTGCCGTTGACGTTCACGAGCGACGACGCGTGGCGGCGCTTCGAGTTCAACATGACGAGCGTCTGGTCCGGCGAAAGCCCGCGCAACGTGGCCGGCCGGATCGTGTCCGTGCCGTCGGCGAGGCCGGGGCGCGGAAAGTTGAACGACGGCAACATGACCGAGAGCGTTTGATTGATCTCAGTGACTCCGACGTTGGAGAGGGTCTCGCTGCTGACCACGTCGACGGGCACCGCAGTTTCGGTGGCCGAGCGATCGGGGACGCGCGTGCCCGTGACGACGATCTGCTCGATCTCGACGACGCGCGGGTTGCTCACGTCTTGCGCGACCGCGGTCATGGGGCCGGTCGTACCGGCGACCAGAGCGGCGCTCTGCAGGGCCGTGCGAATCCTTCTGCGCTCCATGATCGATTCCTCGCGGGCCGTCGCGGATGCTAGAGTGCCGTGAAACACTAGCAAGCGCCACACTTCCTCCACACTAAGACTTGTTGCCGATGCCGATGCCGATGCCGATGATCGCCGCGCTCGTATTCTTTTGCCTCATCGTGGCCGTGCTGCTCGGTCAACTCTGCAGCCGGCGCTTGTCCGACCACCACCTGACAGCCGAAACTCGCGACACGATCAAGCTTTCGCTGGGGCTCGTCGCGACGATGTCGGCGCTGCTTCTGGGGCTCCTCGTGAGCTCTGCGAAGGGCGCCTACGACTCGCAGCGCCAGCAGATCGAGCAGATGGCGGCGAAGGTCGCCACGCTCGACCGCGTCCTGACGCTTTACGGCGTGGAAAGCGCTGAGGCGCGACAAGAGCTCCGAATGATCGTCGAAAACGCCGTTGTTCGCGTATGGCCGGGCCAGGCGCACGCGAGCAGCGATTTGACGCCGGATTTCCGCAGCGGCGACATGATCTATGGTGCGGTTCAGGGGCTCGTGCCCATCAACGCAATGCAGGGCGAGCTCAAAGCGAAAGCGGCGGATGTCACGCTCGAGCTCGCGCAGGATCGCGCCTTACTCGCCTCGCGCGCACTTTCGGGAGTCTCTACGCCGTTGGTAGTGATCGTCGTCGGTTGGCTCGTCGTCATCCTGTTCGGCTTCAGCATGCTTGCTCCGCACAACGCCGTCGCGTCGGCCGCGTTGATCGTCGCGGCCGCCGCGGTGTCGGGGGCGATGCTCTTGCTGCTCGAGTTCTACGACCCATTCGAGGGGCTGATCCGAATCGCGAGCGATCCGATGGTTGCAGCGATAAGCCGCATCCCGCGCTGACGTTGCGGAATGTGCACATGGAATCACGCGATGGTGGAGCTGCAGCGACGGAGACGGCTCTCTCGGACGACGACGTCGAAGCCTGTGTGCGCGTGCTGCGCGCGATCGAAGCCGACCGCTCGCGGCTGACGCGCTTGAGCCGCGCGCAGCGCCGCGAGCTGCTGACTCTCGCGGGTCTCGTCTCGAAACCCGAGCGGCACGAGCTCGTAAGAATGGCCAAGGCGTTCCGACGCGCCGAGCGTGAAGCGGCGAAGGCGCACGATCGCAATCTCGTCGACCAGGCGCTGTTGCGCGTCCAGCGGCGGTCGCCGGTCTATGCGCCGCTCAAGCTCGAGCGGCCGGCGGCCGAGCCCGCCGCGCGCCCGGAGCTGCGCCGCGAGCTCGCGTGTTACGTCTGCAAGCAGCCGTTCAGCAAAGTTCATCGCTATTACGATTCGCTATGCGAGCCGTGCGGCGACTTCAATTACGCGAAGCGCGAGCAGACGGCGGATCTCTCGGGCCATCACGCGCTCGTCACCGGCGCGCGCGTCAAGATCGGTTATCAGGCCGCGCTGAAGCTGCTGCGCGCCGGCGCGCATGTCGTCGTCACGACGCGCTTTCCAATCGACGCGGCGAGCCGTTACGCGAAGGAGCCGGACTTCGGCGAGGTGCGCGGTCGCTTGCAGATTTTCGGGCTCGACCTGCGGCACACGCCGAGCGTGGAGCTGTTCGCGCGATTTCTTGCGGAACGATTGCCGCGTCTCGATTACGTCGTGAATAACGCGTGCCAGACGGTCCGGCGTCCCGCCGGATTCTTCGGCCACTTGCTCGAGGCCGAAGCCGCGCCGCTCGCGTCGCTGCCGGCGGACTGCCGCAGCGTTCTTGCGGAGCATGCGGAGCTCTGCCGCGTGCTGCGCTTCCCGCGGGAGGGCGGCACACGTGCGCTCGCCGTCGCGCCGGCGGGGCGGGGCGAAGGCCTCGTGAACAGCGCGGCCTTGAGTCAGCGCCGTTATCTCGACGAGGACTATCGTGCCGGCGACACGCTGTTTCCCGCGCAGCGCTATGACGAGGATCTCCAGCAGATCGACCTTCGCGAGATCAACAGCTGGCGTCTGCGCCTACACGAGGTCGAGACGCCCGAGTTGCTCGAAGTCCACCTCGTGAACGCGATCGCGCCTTACATCTTGAACGGGCGGTTGAAGCCGCTCATGGTCGCGACGGCCGGCCGCCACAAGCACGTCGTGAACGTCAGCGCGATGGAAGGGCAGTTCTACCGCACGACGAAGACCGACAAGCATCCGCATACGAACATGGCGAAAGCAGCGCTGAACATGATGACGCGCACGAGCGCGCCCGATTTCGTCGAGGAAGGCATCCATATGAACGCCGTCGACACCGGCTGGGTGACGGACGAGGACCCGGCTGTGCACGCGGCGCGCAAAGCCGAGCTCGGATTCTCGCCGCCGCTCGACATCATCGACGGCGCTGCGCGAATCGTCGATCCGATCTTCGTCGGGCGGCTCACGGGCGAGCACGTCTGGGGACAATTCCTCAAGGACTACAAGCCGGCACCGTGGTAACCGCGTGCCGCGGCGCGACAACATGCCAAGGTTCGTTGCCGCCGACGCGAGCCCGCTGATCGGCCTGGCCGCGGCCGGCGTCTTCAACGTGCTCCGGGGGCTCTTCGGCACCGTGACGATCACGAAGCTCGTCAAGGACGAGATCGGTGCGCGCGAACGATTGCCCGGCGCGCGCGAGCTCGACGCCGCGATGCGCGAGGGCTGGGTTCGCGTCGCACCGACCCCGCTCGAGACTTGGCAATTGCCGCAGATCGACGCCGGTGAAGCCAGCACCATCGCGCTCGCGCTGCAGCACGAAGGCGCTCTCGTCCTGATGGACGATGCGCTGGGTCGCGCGCAGGCGGCCGACCGCGGCCTCGAGGTGCTCGACCTCGCGGGCTTGCTCCTCGCCGCCAAGCGCGCACGGCTCGTCGACGCTGTCCGCCCCCTCGTCTCGCAGCTGGCGCGGCGCGGCTTCACTATTCCAGATGATGCGCGGCGCTCGCTGCTGCGCGCCGCCGACGAGTAGTCTCGCTTCTCAGCTCGCGAGCGCGAGCCGCAACACGATTCCGCCGCCGACGACGACGAGAAGGACCGCGGCGAGCTGCCGAACGCGAGCCGGCTCAGTGATTGCTCGCGACGAGGATACCGCCTGAGAGCACGATCTCGACGCGGCGATTGCGTGCGCGGCCATCGGCCGAGGCGTTGTCGGCGACCGGCCTGTTCGGACCGTGACCTTGCACCTCGATGCTCGAGGCGGGGACTCCCAGCGACATCAGGTAATCGCGGACGCTGATTGCTCGCCGCAACGAAAGCTCGTTGTTCGTGAGTTCCGACCCGACGTTGTCGGTGTGCCCCTCGATCGTGAAGCGGAGCTCCGGGTAGGACGCCACTATCCCTGAGAATCTCGCGAGACTCTCGCGCGCCGGCGGGTTCAGGTTCGCCGTGGCTGTTGCAAACTGCACGCCGCCAATCTCCGACACGAGCCCGCGCTCGGACTCCCGCGTCGGCAGCACGGCGTTCAATCGATTCAATAGCTGCGCGCGCGCCTCGTCTCTCGCTCTGGCATCGGCTTCCTGAGCGGCGAGGCGCGCGGCCCGTTCGATGGCGACTTCGGTCGCGCGTTGCTGCTCGGCAGCGGCGTGAGCCGCACGTTCGCGTTCCGCCGCCGCAGCCGCTTCGGCGGCTGCTTCGCGTTGCGCTCTGGCGTCGGAGTCGGCGCGCGCAACGAGCCCCGCTCGCCGCGCATCCTCGCCGAGGATGACGGCCTCGCGCGCGACCCCGCGCGCGCTGTTGCGATCGGCGCTTCTCTTGGACATCCACCCGGTTCGGGCGGCCAGCAGCTTTGCTTCGGCGGCCGAATACTGGTTTGGAACGAACTCCTTGGCGCCCGCTGCCGCGGCGATCGCGAGCGAGTACTCGGCCTGAACCAGCTCGATCGGCCGCTCGTCGGCGGTCTCGATGCGCTTCAATGCGGCATAGTCGGCACGCTCGAACAGCGATGCGATCTTCGTCTCGGCGCCGTTGACGTCCTTGCCGACGTTGTACAAGACCACCATCGTGCTCGGCGCGCTGACCGCGAAGTGCGGCTCAGCCGTGACGATGAGGGCGAACTGCGAGGCGGCATGCTGAGTCTGCAACGACCCGCTGCCGCCGTCGGGCCCCGTGAGCACGCCTTCATTGCCCGCTCGGCCGTCGGGCGTCAGCGCCCACAGCACGTATGTCGTGTACGGGCCGAGCAGCGCGGGCGGCGGCATCCGCTTGACGTCGGCGGAGATGTTCGCGTTGCCATTCTGGTATTCGACCTGAACGCTGCCTTCGCCCGTCGAGATGACGGGTGTCGCGCGGAAGATCAGATCCGATTTTCGTCGCTCTCGATAGTTGAACAACGAAATCTGGCTCAAGACATCCGAGCTCGCGATGGCCCTCGAGCGCTCGAGACCCTGTGCCGTTGCAACTGCCGGCAGGACGCCGAGCACGTTGATCACGATCACTGCGGCCGCACACTTCGTTGGTGCAAACATCGCGCAATCTCCTCCCGCAGAGCGAGTGGAAGATTATGCGAGTGCATTGCAGCCGGAATTGTGGCACCAGTCACGTTTTCCGTCCGTCTTCTGGGGCGCCCAGCCCCAGTCCATGCGGTATGCGACTTAATGCGTGCAAATTGCGACGGTGTATCCTTCGCCGGATGAATCGCGACGAGTGTCATGGCTGGCTTCGCGCCGCGCGCGGGCTCGCAGCCGCGTGCGTGCTTGCGGCGCCCGCAAGTGCGGCGTTCGCTGACACGGACGCGGACGATGCCGTGGCGCGCGAGAATTTTCGCGCCGCGTACGCGGCGGCAGCCGTCGGCGTCGACGCGGGTGGCGACGACGAAGCGCTGCGCGCCTACGTGCTGTACCCGTATCTGCGCGCCGCGCGCCTCGAGAGCTCGCTCGAGCGTGCACAAGGCGTGTGGCACGAAACGGATGTTGCAACCGCCGAATTTCTCGCGCAGACGGGCGAGCAGCCGGTCGCGCAAGCTCTTCGCCGCGCGTGGCTTGCGAGCCTCGCGCGCCGTGCGTCGTGGGAAGCGTTTCTCGACCAATATTCGGTCGGCGCCGCCACGCCCGAGCTCGAGTGTCAGCGGCTCAACGCGCGCATCGCGCGCCGCGAAACCGCTGGGCTCTCCGCGGAGATCAGCGCGACATGGCTCACGGGTCATCGCCTGCCGGCCGAGTGCGAGCCCGCGTTTCAATGGCTCGGAGCGCAGGGCGGGCTGCCCCCGAGCTCGTTGCGCAGCGCGTAGAGCTGCTGCTCGACAACGGTCAAGCGGCGTTCGCGCGTACCGTCGCAGCGCGCCTTCCGGCTAAGGCAGCGGCGCCGTTGCTCGAGCGCGCACAGTTCGTCGAGAGCCCCGCGCGCATGCTCGACGCGTTCGTCCGCGATGCGAGCCGCGACGTCCCCGCGGCCGTGGTGCTCGAGGCGTGGTCGCGCTTCGCGCGCAACGCGCCCGAGCAGGCCGTAACGCGGTATTCCGCGTTGTTCGAGCGCATGCCGGCGCGCCAGGACGCGCGCGAGCTCGCGCAGCCGCTCGCGAAGGCCCTTGCCTGGGATCGCAGGCCCGAGGCGCTCGATTACTTCGGCCGCGTTCCTCGCGGCACGCTCGACGCCGTCGGTCGCGAATGGCGCGCACGTGCCGCAATGTGGTCAGCCGACTGGGACGAAGTCCGTGCAGCGATCGCCGCGATGCCGCCGGCAGAACAAGCGGATTGGCCGTGGCTCTATTGGGCGGCGCGGGCGGCGGAGCAGCGCGGCGACAACGATACGGCGCGCACGCTCTATAGCGCAGCGCTCCCGGGCGACAACTATTACTCCGCGATGGCGGCGGCTCGCCTCGGCGAGCGCGTCGTTCCGCGCCTCGAGCCGCTGCCACTCGACGCCGCGAAGATCGAGACCATTGCGTCGATCGATGCGTTTCGACGAGTGCGCGAGCTCGCGCGCCTGGGACTGCGCGAGCTCGCGACGAACGAGTGGCATTACGGCTATGCATTGCTGCCCGAGGAGCACCGGCTTCAAGCCGTTCATCTCGCCGCACGCTGGGAGATATACGACATCGCGGTTGCGTTGGCGACGAGCCATGGCCGCTTCAACGATTACAAGCTGCTGTATCCGCGGCCTTACGAGGCCGAGGTCGCTGCCGCCGCGAAGCTGGCCAAACTGGACGCGCACTTGCTCTACGGCGTGCTCCGCCAAGAGAGCCTGTTTCGAGCCGATGCCGCTTCGTCTGCCGGCGCGTTCGGTATCGCGCAGCTCACGCATTCCACCGCGCGAGAGACGGCGCTTCGTTGGAAGCTGCCTGCGCCGAAGCGCGCGGATCTGTTCGATCCCGCGGTCGGCATCACGCTCGGCGCCGCGCGGCTCGCGGAGCTTCTCGAGCGGTTCGACGCGCAGCTGCCTGTCGCGCTCGGCGCCTACAACGCCGGAGAAGCCGCGGCGGCGCGCTGGTTGCCGCCCCGCCGGATCGACGGCGACGTCTGGATCGAGAACATCCCGTACAACGAGACGCGCGGCTATGTGCGCCGCGTGCTGTGGCACAACCTCGTATTCCGCTGGCTGGACACGGGCCGGCCGCAAGACACGACGGATTGGCTCGGCGACATCGCCGCCGCTCCCGCGCCCTGAGCGCGGTCGCGCTTCAGCGCTGCTGGCTCGCGTCAGTCGCGCCGTCCTCGAGCGCGATCTCCATGCCTTCGCGCATATGCCGCGTCGCGAGGCTCACTTCGCCGAGCAGAAACATGAGCCCGGCGACGATGAGGACCATTGCCAACACGAACAGCACTGCGACGGCCACGGCCATGTTGAAGGCAACGAACTCGCCGAGGAACAGCGCAATGATGACGAGGCAGATCGCGAGCGCGCCGGCGACACAGAGTCGGATCGCCCAGTTGATGAGCGCGATGCGCCGCCAGAGCACCGTCGTCTCCCGCCGCAGCAACGCACGCTGCTCGTCGTGCTTGGCTTGCGGTACCCGCCGCTCGATGACACGAGCGCGATCGATGATGCGGGCGAGGCGCGTCGACAGCACGCCAAGCAGGCCGGCGATGCCGGCGAGCAGGAACACAGGCGCCACCGCGAGCTGAATGACTCCGGCCACCGTTTCGATCGAGTTCATGGGCTCCCTGAGCCATTGATTCGGCTCGCGGAGTATGCCGTCTCCGGTCCACCTTGATAAGCTGCGCCGGATCCGCAACCGTTGAACGGCCGGACGTATCGGTGTCAATCGAGGAGCCAAGAATGCAATACGGGAATTCGTGTTTACGTATCGGCGTTGCGGTAGCTGCGACCACGTTGGCGTCGGTAACGTTCGCCGGCGGCGAAGCCGGCACGCTCGAGCTCCGCGACGTAGGCGGCAGATTCGTCGCGTATACAACGAAGGCAGCCGACAACGGCTCCGTCGACGTGCTGAACCCGCTGTTCGTGCAATACCTGCTGCCGGAGCGCCGGCGCCATGACTATCCAATCGTCTTCATCCATGGCGGCGGCGGCCAAGGCACCGACTGGCTCGAGACACCCGACGGGCGTGACGGCTGGGTCGATTACTTCGTCGCCGACGGTTGGGACGTCTACGTCGTGGACCGGCCCGGCCATGGCCGCGCGCAGAGCAACGCGAGCTGCGGCAACGCGCAAGTGCGCGTCGGCAATTCCGCGATCATCTCGCGGCTGTCGACTTCGGCGCCGAACGTCTGGCCCGGCGGCGCGCCGACGCCGACGAACGATGCGGTAGTGGGCTGGACGGCGAGCTCGGCGACAGCGCCGTACTGCGGCGACGCGCTCGCGGCACAAACGATCTCGGCACTGCTCGACGAGATTGGCCCGGCCGTGTTGCTCGCGCATTCCGCGGGCGGCGGCAGCACGTTCCGAGTGCCCGACCTGAACCCGAGCAAAGTCGTCGGCGTCATCGGCTTCGAAGCCGCAGGCAGCAATCCCACCGCGCCGGGGTTCAACGCGAGCCCGGCGCTGATCACGACATGGAAAACCGAGCCCGCGTTGTCGGCGAGCTTCGCCGCCGTCGACAACAACGGCTGCTCGATGCAAGGTGACCGCCCGAGCCGCCTCGTGAACTACGCGAACCTGCCCGTGGTGCTCGTCGCGACGGAGATGGGCACCTCGAGCAAGGCTGCGATCGAGTGCGCGGCGGCCGTATGGACGCAGGCCGGCGCGAAGGCGACCTCCGTGTACCTTCCCGATCGCGGCTTGAAAGGCGGCGGCCACTTCGCGATGGCGCAGCTCGACAACGCCGCGTATGCGAAAGTGTTCATGGAGCTCGCGGACGAAATTGAATCGTCGGCGAAGAAATAGGCGGATAGAACATGAGCGCGCTGCAGCACGATGTCCGGTACGCGCTGCGCGCGCTGCGCAATAGCCCCGGGTTCGCGGCCGTCGCGATCGTCACGATCGCGCTCGCCGTCGGCTCGAACACGGCGATCTTCAGCTTCGTCAACGGCATGGTTCTGAATCCGTTGCCGTATCCGGACGCTGAGCGCATCGTGCGTGTCCTCGAGCGCAGGCCGGATGGCGGCTTGAACAGCGTCTCGACCTTGAACTACCTCGACTGGGCTGAGCAGAACACCGTCTTCGAGGTGATCTCTCCGCGCACCGGTTGGACGGCAACGTGGACGGGCGGCGACGAGCCGTTACAGCTGCAGGGCGGCCGCGGTGACGCGGATTTTTTCAAGATCTACGGAATGTCCGCCGCGCACGGACGCCTCTTCGCGCCCGGCGAGGACGAGCTCGGCAACGACAAGGTCGTCGTGTTGACCCACGCGCTGTGGGAGAACCGTTTCGGCGCGGATCCAAATGCCGTCGGCCGCAGCCTCGTGCTGAACGGCGAGCCTCACGAGATCATCGGCGTGCTCGAGGCCGGCGTGTTCGACCGCGACCAGGCGCAGATCTGGAAGCCGCTCGCGTTCGAGCCGTCGAACATGACGCGCGACTTTCACTGGTTCGGCGTCGTCGCGAAGCTGAAGCCGGGCGTTACGCTCGAGCAGGCGCGCGCCGAGATGGACGTCATCGGCAAGCGGATAGCGGCGGAGTACCCGGCGATCAAACAGGGCTGGAGCGTCGGCGTCGATGCCGCCGAGGACGTCATCGGCGGGCCGCAGTTGCGCACGGCCGTGCTCGTCATGTTCGCGGCGACGGCGTTCGTCGTGCTGATCGGCTGCGCGAACCTCGCGAGCCTCGCGCTCGCACGCGGCGTGGCGCGCGAGCGCGAGATCGCCGTGCGGGCCGCGCTCGGCGCGAGCCGTTGGCGTTTGGCTCGGCAGTTCCTGACCGAAAACGTCCTGATCGCCATTGGCGGCGGCATCGTCGGCATCGGCGTCGGCTTCGCGACGATGAAGTGGATAGAAAGTCTGATTCCGCCGTTTTCTTTTCCCGCCGAGCTCGCCCCGCGCATGGACGGCACCGCCATGCTGTTCGCGTTTGCCGTCGCGGTTGCGACGGGAGTGCTGTTCGGTCTGGCCCCGGCCATCCAGGCCACGCGTCCGAACCTGACCGGCGGCATGAAGGAAGGCGGGCACGGCTCGACCGTCGGCAGCGGCGGCCGCCGCATGCGCGCGTCGCTCGTCGTCGCCGAAGTCGCGCTCGCCTTCGTGCTGCTCGTCGGCGCGGGGCTCATGATGCGCAGCGTCTTCTCGCTCCTCGATACGGACCGCGGCTACGATTCGAGCAATGTGCTGACGGCGGGCCTGCCGATTGCGACGACGCAGTATCCAAACCCTGTGGCGCTGACTGCCTACCTCGACTCGATCCGTGCAGCGCTCGAGGGTGCGCCCGGCGTCAGGGGCGTAGCGCTGACGACGGCTCTGCCCCTGCAAGGCTGGGGCTACGGCATGCCGTATCAGGTCGCGGGCCGCGACATCGTCGATCGCGCGAGTCGCCCGACGGGATTCTTCAAGATGGTCACGCCGTCGTACTTCGCGACGCTCGGCATCAACCTCCGCTCGGGCCGCACGCTGAGTGAGACGGACACGGCCGGCGCGCCGCCCGTCGCCGTCATCAACGAGACCTTCGCGAAGCACGAGTTCGCCGACGTCGACCCGATCGGGCAGCGCTTGCTCGTTCAGCAGATCATCCCGGGTCAAACCGGCCTCGGCGAGGAGATCGGCTGGGAGATCGTCGGCGTCATCGCCGACGAGAAGATCGGGGGGCTCGACGACACCGGCAGCGGCGGCATGTACGTGTCGTATCGGCAGAGCCCGGCTTACGGCATGCGTCTCGCGGTACGCGGGGCGATCGATGCCGAGAGACTGCAAACCACCGTGCGGGCGGCCGTCGATTCCGTCAACAAGGACCAGGCGTTGAGCCGCGTGCTGACGCTCGAGCAGATCGAGCGCGACTCGATGTCGGCGCAGCGCGTCCAGAGCATCCTCTACGGCGTCTTCGCGACGATCGCCCTGCTGCTGGCCGCGGTCGGCATTTACGGAGTCATCTCCTACTCGGTCGCGCAGCGCACGCACGAGATGGGAATTCGGGCCGCGCTCGGCGCGAGCGGCGTCACGTTGCGGCGGCTCGTGTTCCGCAGCGGCATGCGGCTCGCGTTGATCGGTCTCGGGGTAGGGCTCGCGGGCGCGCTCGGCGTGACGCGAGTCATGGCGTCGATCCTCTCCGGCGTGAGCCCGCGCGACCCTGGGACGCTGGCGGCCGTGGCCGTCGTGCTCGCGGTCGTCGCGGCCGTGGCCTGCTTCATTCCGGCGCAGCGCGTGACGCGTGTTGCTCCGAACAGCGCGCTGCGTTACCAATAGCGCTCAAGATCCTTGCACTAGTGTCCAACCAACTCATTCCAACAAGGGGGATTCGATGCGTAGTCACAAGAGGATCATGGCGGCGGCCGCGATCGTCACGGGTCTAGTCGGCGTCGGCATTGCGCTCGCGCAACCGCCGACGGGGCCCATGTCGTTCTTCCTGGCGAGCAGGGGCTCGGGCAACGGCGGCAATCTCGGCGGGCTCGCAGGCGCAGACCGCATCTGCCAGGACCTGGCGCAAGCGGCGGGGCAAGGGGCGCTCACGTGGCGCGCCTACCTGAGCACGCAAGGGCAGGGCGCCGTGAATGCACGCGACCGAATTGGCCCGGGACCGTGGTTCAACGCGCGCGGTGCGCGGATCGCGCAGAACGTCGACGAGCTGCACACCTCGGCGAACCGTCTGGCCGCGTTCACGGCGCTCGACGAGCGCGGCAACCAGATTCCGGGCAGCGGGTTCTCGCCGAACCGGCACGACATCCTGACGGGCTCGACGCCCGAGGGCAGGGCGTACCCGGCCGGCGCCGACATGACCTGCGCCAACTGGACGAGCAGCAGCGACGAAGGTGGCGCAAAAGCGCGCGTCGGCCACCACGACTACGCGCAGTGGAACTCGACGCACGACTCGCGCGGCTGCAGCCAGCAGGGGCTCGTCAGCACGGGCGGCGACGGCTTGTTCTACTGCTTCGCGTTGCCGGCGCAGTAACAGCGCGCGGCTCGCGATCAGCGTAGCGCTTCGGCTGCGGCCAAGTGCTCGCGCAGCATCGGCAGGCTCTGCGTCGCGAAGTCGTGCAGCGAGCGATCGGGATTTGCGTGCGTCTGAGCGCCGTACTTCTCGATCGCCTCGGTGTGCGTCCAGATCATCGCCTGGACGAACGCCGCGTCGAATTCTTCGCCGGAAAGGCGCGCGAGCGCCGCCTGTTGCGCTAGCGCCTCGGCCGAGGGCTCGGTTGGGATCGTCACGCCGAGCGGCTCGAGCAGCCGCTCGAGCTCGGTCGCGTGCGCCGTGTGGTCGCTCTTGAGCTTCGTGCCGTAGCCGCGCACGCGCGGATCATAGCTCTGCTGCGTAGCGAGCTCGCCCATCCGCACCTCGGCCAAGCTCGTGCGCAGGGCTTCCATGAGGAACTCGATTTGCGCGGCACTCTTGTTGCGCGCCGCTTCGCGCGCCGCTTGTTGGGGTGCTTCGGCCGTGACGATGCTTTGGTTCTGCGGCTCGGTAGGGGTGCTGCGCGTCTGCGCCGCAGCGCCGGCTGCGAGTGCGGCGGCCAAAGCCGTGATCGATAGGGGTATCGTGATTCGCATCTTCTCGCTCCTGTCCGTGGATCGAGAGTCTCTGCAAGACCCGTACCACCCAAACAAACGCGCCGCTCGCCGCCGGCGCTGGAACCCGCGCGAGCCGTCACTGTCGTTTCCTGTAGACGCGGCGTTTCGCTACGCCGCGCCCGCAACGCAAGGAGCAGAACCATGAGCAAATCTCCGGGTCACCGCGAGCACCCCGAGCACAAGGTGCTCGAGAAGCATCTGCACGAGCGGATTCGAGCGAGCATCGGCAATGAGCTGCTGGCCGACTCGACCGATGTCATCAAAGTCGAGGAGGACCAGCATCCGGGCCGATACTACTTTCCGCGCTCGGACGTGCGGATGGATCGCCTCGAGCGCTCGACAACGACGACGAAGTGCCCCTTCAAGGGAACGGCGCATTACTTCAACGTGATCAAGGAGGGCACGAAGCTCGAGGATGCCGTGTGGACGTATGAAGAGCCGTACGACGAGCACCTTGAGCTTGCAGGCAGGCTCGCGTTCTATGACGACAAGGTCCGCGAGATCGAGGTGCGGCCGAAGCCATGAGCGCCCGGGGCCGTCGAGGCGCTGAGCTTCGTCCGACCTTCTGCCCAGCAGGCGCGCGGCTGGCCCGGGCGGGTGGGTGAAGTCACCTGCTGAGCGGGAGTATATTGAGCCGACGCTGACCACGCTGCCGAGGGGGGGAAGTTGTGACGAAGCGGATCGCGACATTCTTACCGTTGATCGCCGTCGGTGCCGCCCTTGCGCTGCCGGCAACGGCGCATCATTCGTTCGGCGCCGAGTACGACGTCGCGCAGCCGATCACATTGACGGGCGTGCTGACGAAGATCGAGTGGACGAACCCGCACACCCACATTTACGTCGACGTCGAGGACGCCGAGGGCAAGGTCGTCAATTGGCAGCTCGAGGGCTATCCGCCGGTGGCGCTGCACAGAATCGGCTGGAAGCGCGAGGTCACGATGAAGGTCGGCGATACGCTCACGGTCACGGGCTGGCGCGCGCGCGACGGCGGCAACTGGGGCCACTCGCGGCAGATCACCCTGCCGAGCGGCGAAAAGATGATGTTCGGGCCGCCGGCGGGCACGGGGGACGGCGGCGGCGCTCCGGCCGTCGACGCGCGATGAGAGGCGCGCTGGTCGCAGCCGCGCTCGCAGCCTGCGTTTGGTCCGCACAAGCGGCCGCGCAAGAGCCGCGCGCGCCGCAGACGGCCGTGCCGCGCACCGCAGAAGGAAAGCCCGATTTGACGGGCGTATGGCAGGGCGGCAGCACGCAAGCGGGGCCTTGGGCGGAAGCGAATGCGGGGTCCGGCGTCGGCGGAACGGGGCGCGACGCGAATGCGCCCGTCGTCGGCTCGTCGAACGATAGGCCCGCGGGGCGCGAGGGTGCGCCATATCAAGACTGGGCGGCGGAAAAAGTGCTCGAGGCGTACAACCGCCGCGGCATCGACGACCCGACGGGCCGCTGCCTGCCGGCGGGCATACCGCGCAGCGTCATGCTCGGGTTGTTTCCGCAACAGTTCATACAGACGCCGACGCAGCTCGTGATCCTGTACGAGTACATGAGCACGTTTCGCGTGATTCCGTTCACGGCGAGCCACCCAGACGATCTCATTCCGAGCTACATGGGCAACTCGGTCGCGAGCTGGGACGGCGATACGCTCGTCGTCGACATCATCGGCTTCAACGACAAGACCTGGCTCGCTGGCACGGGGACGTTCCACTCGGAAGCGCTGCACATCGTCGAACGCTACACCCGCGTCGGCAAGGATCGCATCGACTACGAAGTGACGATGGAAGACCCGAACGTGCTGACGAAGCCCTGGTCCTTGACGTCGAGCCTGATGCTTCGGGAAGGGACGCGGCTGCAGGAGTACGTCTGTGCCGAGAACAACCTCGATCTGGAGCGCTACGAGCAGCTGTTACGCAACGGTGTCGACTTCACGCGGAATTGAGGCTCGCACATGAGCGGATCGATCGTTGAACAATGGAGGCAACATTTCGTCGCCTATGAGGACGAGCTCGCGTCGTTCTATTCCTTGCAGGAGGCGACCCACCTGACGCTCGAGCAGAGCTACACGCTCACGAATCGACTCGACCGACTTGCGGTGCTGAGGACGTCGATTCTCGAGTCCAGGTGTCACCTTCGCGCCGCAGCCGATGGCGGCCGCGTCGCCGAGATCGACCGCGACCGAGCGACGCTCGATGTCGATGGCGTGGTTTTCGATGTCATGGATCTCGTCGCCAATCGCGCGCCGGCCGACGACACAGTCCTCGAGCTCAGTTTTCGCGTCGACCCGAAGTCGATACCGCGGTTCGTTAAGCTGAATGGGCCGGTTCGAATCGCGTTTCCATTTGGCGAATCGATGTTCGTCGCCGCTTGTCGGCTCGTGCGCTTCAGACTGGTTCGCGACGAGTTTGCATTCCGCTTCGCGACGGTCGACCCCTCTTAGCGATCGATGGCGACCACCGCGGTGCAGCGTTAAGCTCTTGGCAGCGGAGCTCGTTTCCGGTGGTCTGAGGAATCCGACACTTTCCTAGAACGGGGGATTAAGACATGACGACTTCTCGTGTGCCTGGGCGGCGTGACACTTCAGGTCTCGGCGCTTTGAGCGCGCTCGCAATCGCCGTCGCGGCTTCGTTGCCGGCGCTGTCGCAGCAGCCGGCGGAAGAGATCATCGTGACGGGCTCGCGTGTCAGCCGCAGCGGCTTCGACTCGTCGCAGCCGCTGACGACGATCGATTCGCAGCAGATCGAGAACTTGGGATTGGTCAACGTTGGCGACGTCGTGCGAACGCTGCCGCAGAACACGCCGTTCTTCACCGAGACGAACGTCGGTATCGGCAACTTCAACGTCGGCGCGCAGCTCGCGAACCTGCGCGGCTTGAACCCGTTCTTCGGCACCCGGACCCTGACGCTCATCGACACGCGGCGCGTCGTTCCAACGACGGAGGGCGGCGCCGTCGATCTCACGCTGATTCCGTCGATGCTCGTGGAACGGACCGAGGTCGTGACGGGCGGCGCTTCGGCGCAATACGGCTCGGACGCCATCGCCGGCGTCGTCAATGTCATCCTCGACAAGGATCTCGAAGGCTTCAAGGCGCAGGTCGACTACGGCCAGACGGCCGAAGGCGACGGCGGCGACACGCACGCTTCGTTCGCATGGGGCACGGCCTTTGGCGACGACGGCCGCGGCCACGTGATCGCGGGCCTCGAGTACCAACAGCAGGAAACAATCGGGCCTTGCTCGTACAACCGCGACTGGTGCGCCGAAGGCTGGGGGATTGCTAACCGCGCCGGGGTCGTCGGACAGCCAAATTTCGTGATCGCGCCCGACGCGAAGCAGACGACGTCGCAGTATGGCGTCATCCAGAGCTGCCTGACCGCCTCGTGCGTTGCTCCGCCGGGGCAGCCGCCGCCGCTGGGACCCAACCTCACGTTCAATGCCGACGGGACGGCGGTCTCGCCGTTCAATCTCGGTGTTCCGGGTGTGGGCTTCGCGACGCGCATCGGCGGCGACGGCACGCTGCTCGGGTATGGCACGTCGAACGTCCGACCGGAGGTCGAGCGCTATTCGGGGATGGCGCACGTGAGCTACGACGTCAGCGACCGGCTCAGCTGGTTCGGCGAAGTCGCTTACTCGAGCAGCGACGCATTGGGCACCCCGGCGAACGGCGGGCTCGGCCCGACCGGGCTACGCATCCAGGCGACCAACGCGTTTCTCACGCCGGCCGTTGCGGCGGCGCTCGGCCCCAATGGCGGGCAGCTTGCGCGTATTTTCATGCCGGATGTGGTCAACGCGGTGAACACGACCGAGAACGAGACCACGCGCTTCGTGACGGGTCTCGAAGGCGAGCTCGGCAGCGAGTGGAACTGGGACGTTTACTATCAGCACGGCAAGAACGAGAACCATCAGCGGCTGTTCAACAACATGGTCGGCAGCCTCGCGGGCGGGGCAGTCAGGCCGCACGACTTCCTGAGATGGGCGCTCGACGCGGTAGTCAATCCGGCCAACCCGAGCCAGATTGTCTGCCGCGCAACGATTCCCGGCGATCCGACGTTCAGCGCGAACGCGGCGGGCTGCGTGCCGCTGAACATCTTCGGCAACGGCAACGCGGATCCCGCGGCGCTCGAGTACGTGTTCCGCACGCTGAAGGAGGACAACGAGTACGCGCAGGACGTGCTCGGCGTGAACTTCCGCAGCACGATCTCCGAAGGTTGGGCGGGCCCGATCGCGCTCGCGACGGGGCTCGAGTGGCGAGCCGACGAGGCCGAGACGACGCACGACCTTGCGAACCAACCTTGGTACAGCTCGTACCTGCTTTCGTACGGTCTCGATCGCGGCGGCGAGATCGACGTGCTCGAAGCGTACGCGGAGCTCGACGTGCCGATGACACAGCGGCTGAACACGAACTTCTCGGTACGTCAGACGCAGAACGAGACGACGAGCTCGCAGAGTGCCACGATTTCGGGCGAGGACACGTTCTCGAGTTGGAAGGTGGCCGCGATCTACGATCCCCTTGAGTGGTTGCGATTCCGCACGACGCTTTCGCAGGACGTGCGTGCAGCCGGCTTCCGCGAGCTCTTCCTGCCGCGCGTCACGACAGTGGGTTTCGCTACGGTCAACAATCCTTGGAACGCCGGCCTGACCGATACCAGCTTTGCGGCGACCACGGGCGGCAACCCCGACCTCGAGCCAGAAACGGCAGACACGATGACGTTCGGCGCGGTATTTTCGTTCGATCGGTTCCGCTTCTCAGCCGACTGGTTTGAAATCGACTTGGCCGACGCCATTACACAAAGCCCCGGCAACCAGCCGCTCGTCAACGCGTGCTTCAGCAGCGGTGGCACCGGCCCTGCTTGCGATCGACTCGAGGGCGAGGGGACAGCCGACATCACGGCCATCGATTCCGGTGCGATGAATTTGGCCGGGTTCTTGACGAGAGGTTGGGATTACGAGGCGACCTTCGACTTCCCGCTGCGTGCCGGCGGCAACCTCAACTTGCGGCTGATCGGAACATATCTCTACGACATGATCGTCGACACGGGGCTCGGCCCCGCGCCGATCGACTATCACGGGCAAAGCGGCCCCGTCGCCTCGTTCGGCTCGTTCAATACGCAACCCGATTGGCAGGCGAGAGCGTTCTTGACGTATGCGCGCGATCGATTCACGAGCACGTTCGAGACGCGGTATGTCGGGTCGGGCAGCCTCAACGTGACGTGGTTCGAAAGCCCGCCGGGGGATCCGAGCAACACGAGGCTGCTCTCGGTCAACGACAACAGTGTTGACGATGCCTATTACCTGAACTGGTCGGGGTCGTACGATTTCCGAGCGCAGGAGGACAGCCAGATCCAGGTGTTCTGGGTGATCAACAACCTGCTCGACAAAGACCCGCCGATCGCACCGGGCGGCAACGCCTACCCGACGAATCCGGTGTTCTTCGACACGCTCGGGCAGCGATACCGCGCGGGAGTACGCGTCTCGTTCTGATCGTGCGCGTCGGCTGTTGCGGCCGGGGGAAGGAGTCGGCATGAGCCACAGGTTTCGCATTGCCGATGGTCTGGTAGTCCTTCTTCTGGCCGCGTGCGCGGAACGCGAGGGGCCGCCGACGTCTGTCGACGGTCCGCCCGCGACGAGTCCCGGCGCGGCGCCGGCCGCTTCGGCTGCGCGCTCGCCCGGTGTCGACTACCAAGCGGCGGTGGCGGTTCCGGGCCGGCCGGCCGACGACCGCGAGCAGGACGCCTGGCGCAAGCCCGCCGAGGTGTTGGCCTTTTTCGGCGTGCAACCCGGAATGTCGGCGCTCGATCTCTATGCCGGCGCCGGTTACTTCACGGAGCTGCTCGCAGCCGTCGTCGGGCCCACGGGCCGCGTCGTCGCACACAACAACAAGGCGTATCTCGACGGCGTCGGCGACGAGCTGACACGGCGCTTTGCGGATCCGCAGCGCTTGGCCAATGTCGAGCAGCTCGCGGCCGAGAACAACGCGATCGAGCTCGAGCCGGGCCGCTTCGACTTCGTGCTGCTGAGCGCCGCCTATCACGACGTGTACTACGTCAACGACGCGAATGACTGGCCGAAGATCGACGGCCCGAAGCTACTTGCCGAGCTCTTCGCCGCCATGAAGCCCGGCGCGACGCTGGGCCTGATCGATCATGCGGCCGCGCCGGGCTCGCCGGCCGAGACGGGCGGCACGCTGCACCGCATCGACCCGGCGATCGTCAAACGAGATTTCGCCGCGGCGGGGTTCGTGCTCGAAGCGGAGAGCGATCTGCTGCGCAACCCAGCCGACGATCTCGGCAAGGGCGTGTTCGATCCGGCCGTGCGCCGCAACACGGATCGTTTCATGTTCCGCTTCCGCCGGCCGTAGCCGCTCGCGACGTCAATCAGCGGAGCTCGACGGCGCGCGTGCGTTCATCCCAGCGCCAGTTGCGCTGCTCCGGCGCGATGCGGACTCCGCCGACCCAGCGTTCGGGAAGCGGCAGGTCGAGCCAATCGCGCGCTCCTTCGAGCACGGCTACACCCACGTCGGTGATCGTGACGTCGTCGAGGTGCCACGCTGCGCTGCGAGTGCCCACCGCTGCGCAGCACGAGCGGCTCCGGAGGTGTCGCGAGCTCGCGAAGAGCCAGGTCGTAGCCGATATCGCCGAGCCCCGGCAGCGGATCGCGGCCATGCATGACGAGGGCGACGAGCCGCCCTGCGCGCTGCGGTCCGTCTTCCGCGAGAGCGTGTAGCAGCAGCCGATGCGTGAGGGCGAGCCCGTCCTCGACCGACGGTAACTCTTGGAGGTGCCGGTGCAGCGCGCCGCAGAGCGCCGGCAGCAGAGGCGTGCCGTCGCGCACGAGCGCCGCCAGCGCTCGCGGATCCGCGGCACGGAATGCCTTCCAAGTGTGCCGGCCGAAAGCGAGCTGCTCCGCGCCGATCGGTTCGCGCCGCTCCCAGAGCAGGCGCAGCGCCTCCGGCGGCAGTTGCCCGAGCCCGACGAAGCGCGTCGCGCCGGGAAAATCGTGCGGTCCAACGAGCTCGAGTCGCGGCGGGGCGCCGTGCTCGGCAAACCATGCGAGACAACGCAGCAACACGAACTGGTCGTAGCGGTCGTGCTCGAGCCATAGCACGACGCGCGCGTACGCGCGGCTCGCTTCGGCCAGACGGCGCTCTTCGTCCCGCGCGCCCGCGAGCACCGCCGCATAGTCGAGCTGTTGGTACGGGCCGATGGCGTCGGCGATGAAGCGCGCGCGCTGCTCGAGCCAGTCCGGCGTGTCGGTCACGGGACCTTGGTGGTAGGGATTGATGTGCGCGTTGAAGTCGCCGTGCAGCCCGGCTTCGCGCAGCTCGCGGATGAAATCGTGCCCGCAGCGGATGTGCATCGTGCGGCAGTCGTCGTCGAGCGCCTTGGCCGAAAGCGCGCGCCGCGACCGTTCCATGTCGTCAAGGTGGCGCTTCAGAGCCGCCCAGCTGTCGAAGCGCAGCTCGCGCGCGACGCAGTGCTGCGCCTGCGCGAGCTTCGGCGCGCCCGCAGCCGTGAAACCGGCACCTTGTAAGCGCCGCAGCGCCTCGGTGTTGCCGGCCTTGGCGGCTTTCAACAAGTCCTTCGCGCGCTTGTGCTGTTGCTCGAGATTCAGCCGGAACGCAGCGTAAGGCTGCGAATGACGATCGGTCATGACGGTCTCCTTTCTAACGCCTGCGTCCGCAGTCAGACGGAAAAGAGACGGGCATCAACGTGCTGTCTCAACGAGAGAGTCGTGGGCGCAGCCCTTTCCGCGGACGTGGATGCTCCGACCGAGCGCAAGCATTGTCCGCAACGTCGGAAGGGGACGTCAACGCCGTTCACGCGGCGACGTCGTGAGCGCCGCCGGGTCACTCGCTGCGAACGGGGTCGAGGATGCAGTCGGGCGGCAGAAACTCGAAGCCCGGCTGCCAGCGGAACGTGCGATACCCTTCGGCCGTCACGCTACGCGTGAACGTGCGCGGGTCGGTCGCCGAGATGTCATAGGTGAGCTGCGTGCCGTCCACGCTCGGTGTGAAGCGCTCGACGATCGTCATCTCGGTGCTCTGCGGCACGCCTTCGAGGCCGTACAGCTGGAAGTAGGGCCAGTCGATGGCCGTCGTCGTCACGACGAGCGATTCGCCGTCCCATTTCCCGCTCGACCAGCCGAGCGGCGTCGGTGCGAGACGCTCGGCAGCCTGCGTTGCGCCCGTCATGTGAATGATCCGATCGATGTCGCGATACTCGTTCTCGAGCACGATGTCATCGCCGGCCCGCACGAACCGAATTGCGTAGCGGCCACTGCGCGTGATGATTTGCGGCATGCCGGGCGGCGTGCAGTCGATGACCGGATCGTCGCGAATCGCGTCATAGGCTAGCCATGCCGTGCGCGCGGCTTGCGTCAGCGGCGGGTCGGTCGCCCAATCCGGCGTCTTCGCGGCAACCGGCAGCCAGACGCGAAAGACGCCCTCGCCTCGGTCGGCTGCGGCGCGCTCGGGATCGACGGTCGCTTGCAAATGGCTCAAGAACCGCTCCTGCGACCAACGCGGCCGGGCGTTCGCGCGCAGCGCGATCTCCGTGCGATCCGGCAGCAGCACGTTCGTGACGTACATGCGGCGCTCGCGGCGCGTCGACGGGTTGCCGGCGAACGTGACCGTATCGCCGACCTTGATGATGTCGCGCGGAATCCGCGCGCGGTCGAGGTCGCCGGGATTCTGCCCTTCGAGGAGCCAGAGCTGCGCCACGCCGTCGAAGCGCTCGGTGCTGATCTCGAGCCGCACGTGCGGGTTTTGCCAGAGAACCTTCGTGACTTCGCCCTGCGCTTCGACGAAGGTCGCGGAGTCGTACTCGGCCGTTGAATGATGGGCCGAAAGCGCAACCGGAAAACCAGCTGCGCAAATGAGCGTCGCGGCGAGGAGAGCTCCGCCGATGCCTTGGCCCGCTTTCATGGCACTAAAGAGGTTACGCGGGCGGCGCCAAAATGCGTAGTGCCAGCGCACCAAAGACCCGCAGCACCCGCCAGCGCGCGCGGCCGGCATGAAACTGCCACAAGGCCCAGGACGTATACGCGACGAAAAGCGCGAAGTCCGCGTGGCGCAGCGGGCTCACGAACGGCGCGGCGGCCAGCAACGTACTCGCTGGCCATGCATCCCGGGCGAATCGTCAGCTCTGCGGGCCGCCGAGCTCTGCACCGCAGTTGCTGCAGCATCTCGTGAACGGGATTGCGGCTCGACTTCCAAATGCCACGTGCGCCGAGACCATTAGTGTGGGAAATTTGGCTCCCGATCGATTGCAGCCAACGGAGTGCCGCATGCAGTGTGTGTCACAGCCTCGACGCGCGAGCGTCGTCGTCGCGCTCACGGCCTTGCTCGCGTCGGCGCCCGTGGCCGCGCAGTGGGTCGGTTATCCGACGGCCCACGTGCCGCGCAAGGCCGACGGCAAAGTCGACATGACGGCGCCTGCGCCTCGCCTCGCGAACGGCAAGCCCGATCTCTCGGGGATCTGGATCAGCGACCGAACGGAGGAGGGGCAGGAGACGATCAGCGATGCGAGCACGCTGCCGTCGGGGTGGCAGATGGCCAATATGGGCGTCGCCATGGAGGGCGGCTTGCCGTATCAGCCTTGGCAGATCCCTATCGTCAAGGAGCGAACCGAGAACCTCGCGATCCACGACCCTCACATCCGTTGCTTGCCGGACTTTTTCCTGCGCGCGTACGGGCTGCCGCACATGCTGAAGTTCGTTCACACGCCGGATCTGCTCGTGATCTTGAACGAGATGAACGCAGGCTACCGGCAGGTGTTCACGGACGCGCGGGTGCTGCCCGACGATCCGGCTCCCTCGTGGCAGGGCTATTCGTCGGCCAAATGGGACGGCGATACTCTCGTCGTCGACACGATCGGCGTGCGCGATGACACCTGGATCGATTGGAACGGCAGCGTCGTGACCGAAGAGGCCAAGATCCGCGAGGAGATCCGGCGGCTCGACGTTGGCCACCTGGAAATCAAGGCGACCGTCGACGATCCGAAGGCCTACACGAAGCCGTGGACAGTCACCCTGCGGCAGCGCCTCGTCGTCGACGCGGAGCTCATCGACGAGGTCTGCCTGGAGAACGAGCAGTTCGTGAAGCGCATGGGGCTCGACGGATCGGCGCAGGAGTAACGCTCGTGAAAAAAAGCTTGTGGTCAATGCTCGGGTTCGCCGCCTTCGCGCTGCCCGCAACGGCGCATCACTCGTTTCCAGCGCAGTACGACATCGACAAGCCGATCTCGCTGACGGGTAAGGTCACGAAGGTCGAGTGGACGAACCCGCATATCTTCATTTACGCCGACGTGACCGACGCCAACGGCGCTACCGTCGGCTGGGCGTTCGAGATGGGCGGCCCGAACGCGCTGCTGCGTCAGGGTTGGAAGCGCGATTCACTTAAACCTGGCGATCGGGTGACGTTCGAAGGCAGCCTCGCGCGCGACGGCAGCAATCTCGTCAACGCGCGTACCGTGACGATGACCGAGACGGGCCGCAAGATGTTCGCCGGCTCGAGCGGCGGGGATCAGGCGCCGGCTCGCGAATAGGCGCCGGGGCTCGTCCTTGCCATGTATTCGGCAACCTTATATATAGATGGAAGGACACTTGGAGCCGTTGCATGAAGACCGCGGAGCGAAATTGCCGGCATACGGGTAGCGCCTCGATCGTCGCGCTTTCGTGTGCGGCGTTGCTCGGCTTCCCGAGCGGCGCCGGCGCAGCGGGCTTGGCGGCCGCGGCGCGCGACGGTGACTTCGATGCCGTGCGCGCGCAGCTCGCAGCCGGCGCCGACGCGAACGACGCGGAGAGTGACGGCAGCTCGACGCTCCTCTGGGCCGCCTACCATTCGTCGGCAGAGCTCGTCGCGTTATTGCTGCAGAGCGGCGCCGATCCGAACCTCGCCAACGGGTTCGGCGTCACCCCGCTGCTGCAAGCGAGCCGCTACGGCGACGTCGCGATGATGCGCGCGTTGCTCGATGGCGGCGCCGACGCCGCGGGGGCCGTTCGCGACGGCGAGACGCCGCTCATGGCAGCCGCCCGCACGGGAAACGCCGAGGCCGTGAAGCTCTTGCTCGAGCGAGGCTCGGATCCTAACGCCGCCGAAGCCGTCGAGGGCCAGACGGCGCTGATGTGGGCCACGGCCGAAGGCCACTTGGGCGTAGTGGACCTGTTGCTGCGCGCGGGAGCCGATCCGAACCGGAAGGCGCGCACGTCGGAATTGACGAAGCGCAGCATGCGCACGGATTTCCCGAGCGGCGGCTTCACGGCGCTGATGTGGGCGGCGCGGAACGGTAACGAGGCCATGGTGCGCCGCCTCGTCGAAGCCGGAGCGGACCTGAATCTGACGAACGGCGACGGTGCGACGGCCATGATGCTGACGATCGTCAACGATCGCTTCGACATGGCCGCGACGCTGCTCGAGCTCGGTGCCGACGCGAACGACGGCTCGCTCTGGTACGCGATCGAGATGCGCGATGCGCCGACCGATTGGCGCGCCCGCGACGGCTCGCGGCTGCGGAACGACCATCCGAACCGGCTCACGGGTCTCGATCTCATCGAGCGGTTGCTCGCCGCGGGCGCGGACCCGAACAAACCGTTCACGGGTCAGATGCACAATGCTTCCATGTGTTGCGACACGAAGGGCTCGGGAACGCCTTTCTATCGCGCAGCCGTGGCCGCCGACGTCGATGCAATGAAACTGCTGCTTGCGCGTGGCGCCGATGTCGAGTGGGCGCCGCCTCCCGTCGAAGGCATGCCGCCGATGCCGTTCGGCGACAACACGGGCCTCACGCCGCTCATGGTGGCCGTCAACGGCGGCAAGGGACTTTTGATGGCCGGCGGCCCCGGCGACATTCGCGAGAGCGAGATCGGCATCTTTCGCGAGCCGGGCAACCGCACGCCCGCCGATGCCGTGCGACTTTTGCTCGAAGCGGGAGCGAACCCCAACGCCGTGAATCCGAAGGGCGACACGGCGCTGCACATCGCCGCGCACGACGGAAAGCTCGACCCGCTCCGTGAGCTCGTCGCGGGCGGCGCAGACGTCAACGCCCGCAACGCGGCGGGGCAGACGGCGCTCGAGCTCGTCGAGTCGATGAAGCCGCGCGTCTTGAACCCGATCGCGGAAATGGTCGGCATCTTCGACGACGGTGCGCAGCCCGCCGAGACGGCCGCGTTACTGCGCGAGCTGATCGCCGCGAACGCGCGCTAGCCCTACGCGCGATCGGCGTTCGATCCGTCGAGGCGTTTGTCGAGCTTGATCAGGATCGCGAGCACGAACCACGCGAACACCGTCCCGATCGCGGCCGTTCCGAGCTGGCCGACGCCGATCGCGATACCGAGCGCCGCCGTCATCCAAATTCCGGCCGCCGTCGTGAGCCCTTTGATTTGATAGCTGCTTTCGACCTTCAAGATCGCGCCGGCGCCGAGAAAGCCGATGCCCGTCACCAGGCCTTGGATGACGCGCGACATGGCGTCCTGCTCCATGCCGGTGCCGAGGGCGGCCAGCACGAACAAGGTCGTCCCGGCGCACACCAGCATGTGCGTTCGGAGGCCAGCGGCTTTGCCCGAAACCTCGCGCTGCAAGCCGATGATCCCGCCGGCCAGCAACGCAGCGACGAGACGCACGACGACTCGTACCGTTTCCCGAGCGTCGGGCAACGATGCCGCAAGCTCGTCGAGGATCATGTTCATGGCTGCAGATTAACGCGCGGGGCCGCGCCCGGTAAGGAGATCCAGGGAAGAGAGGCGCGCGGATGCGACAAAACTTGACGCAGAGCGGGGTCGCACGCGTCGCCCGGGCACTTATACTAATGAGCGGTTTCGCCGCGTCGATTTTGGGGGCACAGCCATCTCAGCCAAGGTCGTCATACCTGTAGCGCTCGTCGGTGCCGTCGCCGCCATCGGTGGCGGGGCCTATTGGTGGACGCAATCCCACGCCGCCGACCAGCAATGGGCCGTCGTCGAACAATACTGCGTCGAATGCCACAACCGCGACGACATGGCAGGCGGGCGGGCTTTCGATCGCCTGTCGCCGGACCGGATTGCCGTCGACGCGGAAACTTGGGAGCTCGCGATCCGCAAGCTGCGCGGCGGCCTGATGCCGCCGGCCGGCGAGCCGCGGCCCGATGGCGAGACGGTCGAAGAGCTCGCGGGCTGGCTCGCGAGCGAGATCGACGCGGAGGCCGACGAGCCCGCACCGGGTCGTGTCTCGCTGCGCCGCCTGAACCGCCGCGAGTATTCGCATGCGATTCGCGATCTGCTCGCGCTCGACGTCGACGCGAAAGCGCTGCTGCCCGAGGACAACGTCGAGGGCTATTTCGACAACAACGCCGATGCGCTGCAAGTATCGCCGGCCTTCGTCACGCAGTACGTCGACGCGGCGCGCGCGATCGCGCGTCGAGGCCGTCGGCGATCCGAAGGCGCTGCCGATCGCGACGCAGTACGGCGACGCCGAGAACATGGTCATTTCGCTGCCGCCCTCCGGCGCGCCCGGCACGGGGCTGCAGCAGCATCATCTGCCCGGGATGCCGTTCGGCACTCGCGGCGGACTCGCCGTCAAGCACAACTTCCCCGCGGACGGCGAATACGAGCTGACGATCGGCGACATGGCGCTCGCGCGCGAAGTGCCGCGCATGGAGTTCGAGAACACCGTGATCGTGCTGCTCGACGGCGAGGAGCTCTATCGCACGAAGATCGGCGGCGAAGCCGATCACAAGGCGATAGACCAGACGCTCGACCCGGCCGTCGAGGAAATCAACGGCCGGTTGCGCAAGATACGCTTCAATGCGACGGCCGGTCAGCACGAGCTCGCGGTCACGTTCCTTCACCGCAGCTTTGCCGAGAGTGACGAGCGCACGCGCACGGCAGCGCTCGAAGGCGGCCAGGAGCGCATCCAGGCCGCGCACGCGCTGCAGATCCGAGGGCCGTTGTCCGTCACGGGTTTAGGTGCGAGCCCGAGCCGCGACAAGATCTTCGTGTGCAAGCCGACCGAGAGCTCCGACGAGCGCCGTTGTGCCGCGGAGATCGTCACGCAGCTTGCCGAGCGTGCGTTCCGCCGCCCCGTCACGGACGAGGACCTCGGCAGCCTCATGGCCTTTTACGACGCGGGCAGCCGCCAGGGCGGCTTCGAAGACGGCATCCGCGACGCGCTGTCCGCGGTGCTCGCGAGCCCGCATTTCATTTATCGCGCGGAATCCGGCGAAGGCGGGGGCACGGTTGTCTTGAGCGACCTCGAGCTCGCGTCGCGCCTGTCGTTCTTCCTGTGGAGCAGCTTGCCGGATCAGGAATTGCTCGAGCTTGCGGAAGCCGGGAAGCTCGGCGATAGCGCCGTCCTGGCGAAGCAAGTGCGCCGGATGCTTGCCGACGAGCGCGCGAAGTCGCTCGTCGAGGATTTCGCGTTCCAGTGGCTCGACGTCGCGAAGCTCGAGGAGATCGTCCCCGACCGCGGCCAGTTTCCGCACGCGAGCGGCTTGCTCGACATGCGCGAGCTGATGAAGGAGGAGCTCGCGCTGTTCATCGACAGCGTGTTCCGCAGCGACCGCAGCCTCGTCGATCTCCTGACCGCCGATTACACGTATTTGAATGAGCGGCTTGCCATGCACTACGGCATCGAGACCGTCAAGGGCGCGCGCTTCCGAGAGGTGAAGCTGCCCGACGATTCGCGTTACGGGCTGCTCGGTAAGGGTGCCGTGCTGATGCTGACGGCCTATCCGAACCGCACCTCGCCCGTGCTGCGCGGTGCCTGGGTCCAGGAACGGCTACTCGGTTCCCCGCCCGCGGCTCCCCCGGCCGACGTGCCGGACTTGGTCGAGAACAAGCGCGGCGAGCCGCCGCGAACGTTGCGGGCGCGCCTCGAGCAGCACCGCGAGAACCCGACCTGCTACTCGTGCCACGGCGTCATGGACCCGCTCGGCTTCGCGCTCGAGAACTTCAACGCCGTCGGCCAGTTCCGCTCGATCGACCCGGACACCCGGACTCCGATCGACGCGAGCGGCACGCTACCAGACGGCACGGTCGTCAATAGCGCTGCCGATCTGCGCCGCGCGATCGCGAAGCACCCGGACAAGTTCGTGCAGTCGCTGACCGAAAGTCTGTTCGCCTACGCTCTGGGGCGCAGCACGGATTACCGTGACATGCCTGCCGTGCGCGAGATCGTGCGCCGGGCCGAGAAGGACGACTACCGGTTCGAGTCGATCGTGCTCGGCATCGCCGAGAGCGACGCGTTTCGTAAGCGTGAGGCCGTCGAGCTGCTACAGGATTCCGTCGCCTCTTTGGACTAAACTAGAGGCTAAGGCGAGTTAGGAGAAGGTGCCGCTATGTTTCTGACGCGCAAGCATTTATCTAGACGAACCGTGCTCAAAGGCGCTGGCGCATCGATCGCGCTGCCGCTGCTCGACGCCATGATCCCGGCCGGCACGGCCTTCGCGCAGACGGCCGCAGCGTCGGCGACGCGGCTCGGCTTCATTTACTTCCCGCACGGCGCGCTGCAGAACGAATGGCAGCCGGCGACGACGGGTCGCGACCCGAAGTTCCCGTTCATCCTGGAGCCGCTCGAGCCGGTGCGCGAGTACGTGACGATCGTCAGCGGGCTGCGCAACAAGGCCGGCGAGGGCGGCGTTCCGCACGGCATCACTCAGGAGACCTGGCTCAATTGCGTGCACCCGCGGCAACGGCGCGAGGACACCGGTGTCGGCGTCACGGCCGACCAGATCGCCGCGCGCCACCTGCAGAAGGACACGACGCTGCCGTCGCTGGAGATTTGCGGCGAGCCGGGCGGAATGATCTCGTTCCGCAGCCCGACGCAGCCGCTGCCGATGGAAGGCAATCCGCGCAAGGTATTCATCTCGATGTTCGGGCAGGGGCAGACGACCGAAGAGCGTCAGGCCATTCTCGGCACGACGACGAGCCTGCTCGACTACGTGACCGAGGCAACCGCGAGCTTGAATCGCAAGCTCGATGCTGCCGACCGCGCGAAAGTCGACAGCTACCTCGGCTCGGTTCGCGAGGTCGAGCTGCGCGTGGCGAAGCTCAAGGAAAGCAGCGAGGCGCTGGCGAATCTTCCCGACGCGCCGGTCGGCGCGCCCGACGACTTCGGCGAGCTGCTCGCCGTCCAGTTCGAGCTGTTCGCGCTCGCGTGGGAGACGAACCGCACAAACGTCGTGACGATGAAGATGGTCGAGGAAGCCAGCATGCGCGTGTATGCGAACTTGGGCGTGCACGACGCATTCCATCCGACGTCGCACTGGGGCGGCTTCCCCGAGCGCATCACCAATTTGCGGAAGATCCAGAACTACCACACGGGCATTTTCTCGAAGTTCGCGCAGCGCTTGGCCACCACGCCGGACGGCGACGGCTCGGTGCTCGATCATTCGATCATTCTGTTCGGCAGCAACATGGGCAACAGCGATGCTCACGACGCCGATCAGCTGCCGGAAGCGTTGATCGGACGCGGCGGCGGCTTGAAGGGCAACCAGCACCTGAGCTACAAGCGGGACACGCCGCTCGCGAACCTGTTAGTGACGATGCTCGACCGCGCCGGAGTGCCTGCCGACGAGATCGAGAAGTTCGGCGACGCGACGGGGCCCTTTTCGGAAGTCTAAGAAGCGGGGCAGAGCATGAGCCGCAGAACGTTGCGAATCGCCGGCCTCATCGCCGTGCCGGCCATTGTGTTGATCGGGCTTGCCGTCGGCGGCGCCGAGGACGCCGAAAAAGTCGACGTCAACGCACGCAAGCCCGACGGCAGCACGCCGCTGCAATGGGCCGTCTACGACAACGACGTGGGCGCGGTCCGGCGGCTCATCGCTGCCGGGGCGGACGTCGCGCTGGCGAACGACTACGGCGCGACGCCGATGAGCTTGGCTGCCGAGGTCGCGAGCACCGAGATCTTGAAGCTGCTGCTCGACGCCGGCGCCGATGCCGACTCGCCGACCCCGGACGGCATGACGGCGCTCTTGGCCGTCGCGCGAACGGGCAACGTCGAGGCCGCGAAGCTCTTGATCGACCGCGGCGCGACCGTCGACGCGCGCGAAGGCTTCGGCGGGCAAACGGCGCTGATGTGGGCGTCCGCGCGCCGCCATCCGCCGATGATCGAGCTCTTGCTGTCGCATGGCGCCGCGATCGACGCTCGTTCGACGCCTCGCGACTACCAGCGCCATATCACGGCTGAGGGCCGACCGAAGAGCCTCGACAGCGGCGGCTTCACCCCGCTGCTCTATGCCGCGCGCGAGAATTGCCTGGCGTGCGTTGACGTGCTGCTCGCGAAGGGAGCCGACATCGACCTTGCGGACCCCGACGGTGTCTCACCGCTGCATCTCGCGATCATGAACGCGAACTGGGATCTCGCGAAGAAGCTCATCGAGGCAGGGGGCGACGTCGACCAGTGGGATATCTTCGGCGCCGCCCCTTTGTTCACAGCCGTCGGCGGGCGCTCGCGAAACGACGGCGGGCGTGCGTCGATCGATCCGCCGAACGCCACCACGGGACTGCAGATCGTGGAGCTCTTGCTCGAGCGCGGCGCGAACCCGAACATGCAGCTCTTCTTCCGCCCCGCAAACGTACGCGGCGCGACGAACCTGCGCGGCTCGACGCCGCTGATCCGCGCTGCAACCAACAACGACATGGAGGTCGTGAAGCTGCTGCTCGAGCACGGCGCCGACGCGACGGTATACCAGGCCGATCGCCAGACGCCGATCCACGCAGCGCTCGCGGGCCGTGCTTCCGAGAAGGACGCAATCGAGCTGATCAAGGTGCTGCACGACGCCGGCACCGACGTGAACGTCGTGGCGCTGATCGTCCACATCGAAGAGGTGCGCGGCGGCTCGGCGCTGCACTACGCCGTGCGAAAGCGCTACAAAGACGTCATTCGCCTGCTCGCGTCATATGGCGCCGACATGAACTTGAAGGACCAGGACGGCCTCACGGCGCTCGACTACACGCAGTCGCGCGGTTTCATGCCGTTCATGGCGATTCAAACTCCGCGCTACGACGAGGAAGCGGCCCTCTTGCGCGAGCTCGGCGCGACCGTCGTGATGCCGAAGGAGCCCCAGTGGCCCGTGCTCGGCCCACCGCAGGGCATGTGGCCCGACATCTGGCCCGTCGGTGAGCCCGTCGAGCATCGGCCGATCTACACGCATCGGTCCGGCGGCTAAGAGCGTGCTTTCGCGGCGTCGGTTCTTGGGCGCTGGCGGCGCGGCGCTCGGCGGCGCGCTGTGGCCGGCGCTCCCGCTGTGGCCACAAGCAGCGTCTGCGCAGATCACGACGACCGATCTCGGCGACGGGCTATTTTTGCTCGGCGGCGCCGGCTGCAACGTGCTCGCGCTGCGCGGCGACGATGGCGCGCTGATGGTCGACGGCGGGCTGGCCGCGAATGCCGAAGCGCTGCTGCGCGCCGTGTACGCTGCGACCGGCACGAACAAGGTCGGCACGCTGATCAACACCCACTGGCACCCCGAGGCGATCGGCGCCAACGAGCTCGTCGGCCGCGCGGGCGGCAAGATCTTCGCGCACGAGAAGACGGCGATGTATCTCGGCCACCGCGTGTCGTCCGTGACCTTCGAAGGCCGGCGCAATCCGTTGCCCGAGGTCGCACGGCCCACGGACACGACGCGCTCCGAGGGCTCGCTTTCGTTTGCGGGCGGCCGCATCGACTACGGCTATCTGCCGGCTGCTCATACGGACGGCGATCTGTTCGTGCACTTTGCCGATCGCAATGTGATGGCCGTTGGCGGCGTCGTCTCGGCGCAAGCGTGGCCGCTGCTCGACTACCGCAACGGCGCGTGGCTCGGCGGACGCGTGCGCGCCGCCGAGCGTGTGGCGAGCCTGGTCAAACCCGACACGCGTGTCGTCGCGGCGGATGGGCCGTTGTTGACCGGGCGCGACATCGCGCGGCAGCGCGACATCTATGACGAGCTCTTCGTCACGATGGTCGACTACATGAATAGGGGGTTCGGCGCCGAAGACGCCGTGCGCGAGAACCCGCTGAAGCAATACGAAGCGGAGCTCGGCGATGCTTCCGCGTTTCTCGATGGCGCGTATCGAAGCATGCTGATTGCGTACGTGCCGGACTAGGCCGCGTACGAATCGTCCGTTTCAATTGGCGGCCTATCGTTTCAAAAGCAAGTAGAGCGGGGAGAAGTTCGATGAGACGTTTCGCTTTGGCCTTCGTCGTGCTGTCCAGCGTGACGCTGGTTCCGGCAATCGGCGCCGCCCAGCAGATCTCCTGCGTCCGCGGCGGCCTGCAACGCGCCGTCAACCTCTACATCGAAGCCCAATCCAAGGGCGACACGGCCGGTCTGCCGCTCGCGAACGGCATCGGCTATGTAGAGAACATGGAGCGCGCCGACATCGCCATGGGGCTGATCAACACGCCGCTGCAGATCGACCATCACCGCAGCTTGCTCGACGAGGCGACGTGCCAGACGTTCACGGAGCTGATCGTCACGAATCCCGAGAAGCCGTACGTGCTCGGCACTCGCATGCGGATCAACCACGACAAGATCGCCGAGATCGAGATCATCTGGACGACGACGGGTTATTGGCTGTTCAACGCCGACAACTATCTCAAATACTCGTCGACGGAGGACTGGGGGCCGATTGCGGCCGACAAGCGCGATTCACGCGACACGCTCGTTGGGGCGGCGAACGCGTATCTCGATGCGTTCCTCGAGGGGAAGATCGACCAGGTCCCGTGGGGCTTTCCGTGTGTGCGAGTCGAAGGCGGCATGTACACGGGCAAGGACTCACCGACCGATAGCTGCGAGGTCGGTGTCCCCAGCGGCGTGAACATCGTGAACCGGCGCTTCGTCGTCGACGAGGCCATCGGCTCGGTCGTCGTGTATTGCACGTTCGGAGCCGGCGGCCCGAACGGTGGAAGCGGCGCGCCCGATACGCACCTGTTCCGCGTCGAGAACGGCAAGCTGCGCTACGTGCACACGCTGACGCATCTGCTGCAGTCGGCGTTCCGCGGCGGTGCCGGCGGGCAGGGCCAGAGCCAAGGCCAGAGCCAAAATCAAGGCAGGCCGCCGCAGTAGTCGCGTCGTCCCGCAACGGGGATGCTGTTCCAGCGGCGGTTTCACGAGCGCATCCGCAGCGGCGAGATCCGCTGCACGGTGCGCATCTGGCAGCGCTCGCACGTCAAGGTCGGCGGTCGCTACGCGCTCGGCGGCGGCGCCATCGTCGTCGATAAGATTCAGGAGACCGGTGTCGACGACATCACGGCCGCGTTGGCGCGGCGTTGCGGCTTTGCCTCGCTTGCGGATTTGTTGAAGACGGCCAAGCACGGGCCGGGTGAGCGGGTGTTCGTCATCGACTTCCATTACGACGGCAAAGCGGGCGCGAGGCCGAAGCCCGAGACGGACGCCGTGTCGACGGAAGCGATCGCGAAACTCGTGCAGCGCCTCGAGGCGATGGACCGGCGCTCGCAGATCGGCGCGTGGACGCGGGCAACCTTGCGCGCGATCGAGGCGCGGCCGGGTGTGCTCGCGGCGAAGCTCGCGCGCTCTCTCGGGCGCCCGCGCGACGAATTCAAGCGCGATGTGCGGAAGCTGAAGAATCTCGGGCTCACGTTCAGCCTGGAGATCGGCTACCGGCTGACGCCGAAGGGCGAGGCACTGCTCGCGAGCCTTTCGGGTTGCCCTTGAGTGGGCGCGCTACGCTGCGATAGCGGCGACACGCGAGAACTGGCCGGACCCAGGCCGTGCTACCGAAGCGCGGACTGGCCAGGGCACCAACAAAGCATGTGCTCGTTAAAAAAACTGTTGTTTCATATACCTGCGAAATACAATTAAAGTCAATTGCACGACCTCTCACAGGAGGGTTTCGCGTGCTGAGCCGTGTCATCCTCCCGCAGAGCTCGAGAGGTGGCTAGATTCGCGGTGGGCGGGTCTCTCGCTCGTAATGTCGATGTTTGGCGATCGCCTGAACGAACGCTGGGAGCGCCTTCGTCGCGTCTTCGAAGTGCAGAACACCGGCGTCGGCATTGCCGTCAGGCAGCGTTCGCCAGATACCGGCTGAATCGAGCAGTGCCTCGGACGCGCCGAGCGCGAGGATGGTCTTGCAGTGCCGATACATGTCCTTGACGAATTCCATCGCATGGCCGAGTTGTGCGAGCCGGTTGACCGCTTCTTTTCCGTCCGGTAATACGACGGCGTCATAAAGCACCGCGGGACCCGCATCGATCGAGATCTCCACGTCGATCGAATCGCCGCTCGCGCTTTCCACGGCGCCCAACAGAGCACCGACGAACCGCGGCACCGCGCCGCGCTTCGCGAGGTCGGCATGTAGCCGAGTCAAGGCTTCGCCATCGACGCCGTCGGTAACGAGTATCGCCACGCGCCGCGTCTTTATGTCGCCGTCGCCGGGCCGTGCGAAAAGCGAGAGCGGCGTGGACAAGATGACCTCGGCGCGCGGCTGCCGCGCGAGCACCTTCGGGAGTGCATCGGGCAACGGCAGGCCAAGCCCTTCCGCCACGGCGTCGGCGAGCTCGTCGGCAACGTTGCGCAGACCGGCGACCATGCGTCTGCGGATCGCCACGGTTTGCACTTTGGTGAGCTCGAACCGAAATGCGTCGATGATGTGCGATTTCTCGACGTGGGTCTGGCTGTTCCAAAAAAGCGTGGCCTGGTTGTAGTGCTCCGCGAATTTGTCGGCCTTGCCGCGCACGTTGTGCTCTTCGGTCGCCTCGGGAAACGACATGAATCCCATCGTCCCTGCTTGATAAGGGCATCCGCCGCCGAGCGAGTTTGGCTCATACGCCACGCGCCCTCGCGCGATCGCTTGCCTATGCATGCCGTCACGCTGGTTGTTGTGCACCTGCGCGATTGGGGAGTTGATCGGGATCTCGTGAAAGTTTGGCCCGCCGAGCCGCGAGATCTGGGTATCGACGTACGAGTGGATACGACCCGCGAGCAGCGGATCGTTCGAAAAATCGAGCCCTGGGACGATGTGCGCGGTGCAGAAGGCGACCTGTTCCGTTTCAGCGAAGAAATTGTCCGGATTGCGGTTCAGCACCATGCGCCCGATTGGCCTGAGCGGCACGAGCTCCTCGGGCACGATCTTCGTCGCGTCGAGAACGTCGAAGCTGAACTTGTCGGCGTCGCGCTCCGTGAATACCTGGATCGCCAGCTCGTACTCCGGGTAGGCTCCCGCTTCGATCGCTTCCCATAGATCGCGGCGATGGAAATCGGGGTCGGCACCCGAGATCTTCACGGCCTCGTCCCAAACGAGCGAGTGAGTGCCCGCGATAGGAGACCAATGGAACTTCACGAAACGTGAATCGCCATCGGCATTCACGAAACGAAAAGTATGCACGCCGAAGCCCTGCATCATGCGATAGCTGCGAGGAATGGCGCGATCCGACATCACCCACATCAACATGTGGGTCGACTCGGGCATCAGCGACACGAAGTCCCAGAACGTGTCGTGCGCGGACGCGGCTTGCGGCATCGCGTGATGCGGCTCGGGTTTCAACGCGTGAACGAGGTCCGGGAACTTCATCGCGTCTTGGATGAAGAACACGGGGATGTTGTTGCCGACGAGATCCCAATTGCCTTCTTCGGTGTAGAGCTTCACTGCGAACCCGCGCACGTCGCGCGCCGTGTCCGTCGAGCCGCGCTCGCCGGCAACGGTCGAGAAACGCACGAAGACGGGCGTGCGCTTGCCGGCTTCGGCGAAAAGCGAGGCCCGCGTGAGGTCAGTGAGCGCCTCGTAGCATTCGAAGTAACCGTGCGCCGCCGAGCCGCGCGCGTGCACGATGCGTTCGGGAATGCGCTCGTGGTCGAAGTGCGTGATCTTCTCGCGAAGGATGAAATCCTCGAGCAACGAGGGGCCGCGCAGCCCAGCCTTCAGCGAGTTCTGGTTGTCGCCGACCGTCACGCCTTGATTTGTCGTCAAGGCTCGACCGCTCGAATCGACACGCACTCGCACGAGCGGATCGTTGCCGGGATTCAAGCCCGGTGCCGCGGCCTTTCCCGTTTTCGGCGAGGCGTTGAGCTCCGATAGCGTGCTCGCGCCGACCTTGGGGTCCAGCGCTTCGACGTACTGACCCGCCTGCGGTTTCGACGCAGCTTTCCCGTACTCGCTCGGTTTTGCGGCGTTGAAGGGGAATGCCTCGGCGACGATCTCCGTGGCTTCGAGCTTGCCCGCGACGGCGTCGCGCGTGTCGCCGGACCGGCGCGCCGGACCGCTGACAGTGCTGCGCGCCGAGCTTTTCGTCGGCCCCGCCGACGAGCCGGGTCCCGACTTGCGTGTGTTGACGACAGCGGCCGTGGGCCGCCGCGCGGGCGCCTTTGGGCCCTGCCGCTTTCCTCGCTTCGCCATGCGTACCGCTCCTTTCGTTGGCTCGAATACGGTGACTTCGCTAGCGATCCAGCTCGCTCTCCTTTTCCGCGAGTGCCGCACCGATCGCCGTCGTGACGTGCTTGCGTTCCTCGGGAGGCGGCAGCATGGCCTCGAGCTCGAGCGATTCGAGCCAGAGTTCGCGGCACCAGCCCTTGGTGTGATAGAGGTGCTCATCCTCTTCGTCTTCGACTTCTTCGTACGCCTCGGTTAGCACGTCACGCTGATCGCCGCGGAGCTCCTTTGCGCACTTGCCAAGGAGCACCCAATCTGCGTGGTCCTTCGTCTCCGCCAGTACGACGCACTCGCACGCCACGAGCTGCGCTGCAGAGGGGTCACCGGCCCCTTGGGCTTTTTTCATCGCGCTGACGAGCGACAGCCCGAGGTCGCGCACGATCTCGCGGCCGGGCGTGGTTGCCTCGGGGTCGATTTCGAGCTTCCTGCAAACGCGTTCCACGATCTGCACGTGCCGCCGCGTCTGCTCGAGGTACTCGCTCCACTCCTTGCGGAGGTCTGCATTGACGGCCGACTGCACGGCGGTTCGGTACACCTCGACTCCGCCGCGCTCGTGCTCGAGCGACTGCAACAGCAATTCTTCGAGCTGCTTCCGATTCATGAGTGTTCTCCTCCTCGTCCACTGAGAGCGGGCGCTGGGCGATGCAAGCGACGTGCCATAGCAAGCCGAGGATTCTGTGGCTCCTGCGGGACCGCGTTAACGGGCTAACAGCGCATCGAGCCGGTGCGGGTCCACGGGTTTTGTCAGGTGATCGTCGAAGCCCGCCTCGCGAGCGCGACGCTTGTCGTCTTCCTGTCCCCAGCCCGTCAGCGCGATGAGCCGTACGTTCTTACCGCCGTCGGTCAGGCGCAATTGTTTCGCCACCTCGTACCCGTCGAGATCGGGCATGCCGATGTCGAGCAACGCGAACTCGGGCTGGAACTCCTTCGCGAGCGTCAGCGCAGCCTGGCCGCCGTGAGCAGTACGGACTTCGTGCCCGGCGAGGCGCAGCAGCATCGCCAGCGTGTTCGCGGCGTCCTGATTGTCGTCGGCCACGAGAATCCTGCGGCATATCGTCGTGCCGACCGCTTCGACAGGGGCGCGCTTGGCGGGTCTCGCGTCGGAGACTCGGCAGGGCACCGTGACGACGAATTCGCTGCCGCGACCGGGTCCCTCGCTGAACACCTCGATGGTGCCGTCGTGCAGGTCGACGAGCCCTTTGACGAGCGCGAGCCCGATGCCGAGCCCGCCTTCGGCGCGGGAATGCGAGTGCTGAACCTGCGAGAACATATTGAAGATGTCGGCGAGCGCTGCCGGCGACAGCCCAATGCCGTTGTCCTTCACGGCAATACGCAGCATGCCGCTCTCGATGCGCGCCGTGACTGAGATGCGGCCGGGCGAGTCCGTGTACTTGGCGGCATTGGTCAGCAGATTCGACAATACCTGCGCCAGCCGAACGGGGTCTGCATCGAAGCTTGGGAGATCTGGCGGCAACTCGACCGTCAGCCCGTGCTTCCTAGCAGCGAGTAACGGGCGCGCGGCTTCGACAGCCGTGTCGACGATCGTGCCGAGGTCGCAGGGCTGCAATCGCAGCTGTAGCTTGCCGCGTGTGATGCGCGCGACGTCGAGCAGATCATCCAACAAACGCGCCATGTGCTCGACTTGGCGGTGAATCACCTGATGCGACCAGGACAGCTGCTCTTCCGACAGGTTCGGTCGCGTTAGCATCTCGGCTGCGGTGCGTATGGGCGCCAGAGGATTGCGAAGCTCGTGCGCCAGCGTGGCGAGGAACTCATCCTTGCGCTGGTCTGCCTTCCGCAACGCGTCCTCGCTGTCGCGCAAGCGCGCTTCGGCAAGCCGCCGTTCCGTAATGTCGAGCTCGGCGCCGACGGTGCGCGTGGGGCGGCGTTCGGCGCCTTCGCCGACGAACAACGTTTTCGCCCGGCCGACGATCCAGCGCACTTCGCCGTTGCTGCGTCTGATGCGGTATTCGGTGCTGAACGAGCCGTCGCCGGCTGGATCGTGTGCTGCGCGAACCGCTGCGTACAGCCGCTCGCGATCGTCGGGATGGATCTGCGCGTCGAGCGCGAGGATGTGCGGCTCGATCTGTGGCGGTGCATCGTGGATCCGGCGGAATTGATCGGACCAGTACAACCGGTCCTCGATGTGATCGTGATCGAAAACGCCGATGCCGACGATACGCGTGGCGAGATCGAGCTGCGTCTCTCGCCGGACGAGCTGCTCCTCGGCTTGTTTGCGCGCCGTCGTCTCGAGACACACGCCGACGAGGTGCGTGGCAAGCCCGGCCGCGTCATACAGAAACCGGCCGCGTGACTCGAGCCACACGGTGTCGCCGGTATCCGCGCGAAGGATTCGATATTCGGATCGATACAGGTCTCGTTCGCGCTTGGCCCGCTCCAGCTCGATGAAAACGCGGTGACGATCTGCGGGATGCAAGCGCGAAGACCACATGTCGAGCGTGGCACGGCCCGCCGAATCGACGGAATATCCGAATAGCCGAAAGTGATTCGGGGACCAGATCGATTCGCGACGCTCGAAATTGGTCTCCCACGTCGCAAGGCCAGCTTCTTCGAGCGCGAATCTTAGGCGGGCGCCGCCGTCGTTTGTCTGCGGCGTTGTAGGTTGGAAGCCCGGAGTGTCGTTCTCCATCGTGCTGGTTGCAATCGAGCGACTGAGCTACGTTACGCCTACCTGCAGTGAACCTGCACTAAGCACTAAGCAGTATGCGGAAGCTCGAATCGACGACGCGATCGGCGCTGCTCCTCATCGGAGCTTCGGTTGGCGTCGCGGGCGCGGGAGCCCAGATCGACGACTCCACTCGCGGTGCGCCGCGCGAGGCCAATCATTTCATCGCGACGCCGCAGGATTGGGATCACCCGATGACGCCTTGGGGCGAGCCCGACATCCAGGGCACGCTCGACATGATGCAGGCTTCACGCGTCCCGCTCGAGCGCTGCGCCGACCGCTATTCGGGCCGAAGACTGCCGACGTTCTTGTTCGGCGACGCAGCCGCAGCCGGAGGCGCGACGCGGGCTCGCCCTTGCGAGCTGACGAAGGCATGGCTCACGCAGCAGGAGTACGACGCGCGCATGGCGGAGTGGCGTCAGCAGACGGACACGAGCCGACAAGCGCTCGCGGACGGCGATCTAGGCCGCGCGATTCGGACGGGGGCGGTCGATCCCAACATTCCGCAGCGGCAGACGGCTCTCATCGTCGATCCTCCGACCGGCTTGCTGCCCGCGCTGACGCCGGAGGGGAAACGCCGAGCGTTGACGATGCGCAGCGGATGGACGTTGCCCGGCGAGAATCACACGTACGACGGGCCGCAAGACTTCGACAGCTGGGACCGCTGCATCACGCGCGGCATGCCGTCGTCGATGATGCCGTACCGCTACAACGGCGGCTTCCGGATCATGCAGGCTCCGGGTTACGTCGTGTTTCAGCTCGAGATGATCCACGAGGCTCGCGTGATTCCAACCGACGGCCGCGAGCCGCTCGCCGCCGATATCGAGCAGTACCTCGGCGAGTCGCGCGGCCGATGGGAAGGAACCACGCTCGTCGTAGAGACGACGAACTACGCGGAAGGCCCGCCACTGATCAATCTGGCAGTGGTGGGCTCACCACCCGCCAATCGCTTTCCGTATAGCACCGAGCTTACGACCACGGAGCGAATCGTCCGGTTGAACGACGATTGGTGGCTCTATGAGATCACGACCGAGGATCCGATCGTGCTGTCGCGGCCGTTCACGGTGCGCTACCCGATGCGCAACGAGGCGGCGTACTTCATGCCGGAGTACGCGTGCCACGAGAACAACACGATCGTCCCGAACTACGTCCGGGCCAATCGCCACGAACGCGCTCAGCCGACGCCGCAATCCGAGGACGCCATCGCAGTGCCGCGTGAGCTCGCCGACGCGCTCGAGGGCCGATGGGTCGGTCGACCGCGCATTGCCACGCTCGACCTGGACATCGAGCTCGAATTCGTCGCGAGCGCCGATCATTCCGTTGTCGGCGAGCTGGTCGGGACCACGCTCGGCTCGATCGGGCGGCCGCTGCGCAGCCTTCGCGTCGAGGAGCGCGTGCTGCGCTTCGAGCTACCGAACTGGCAGCCTTGGGCCTTTGCGGGGGAGCTTACCGAAGAGGACACGATCGTCGGCGTGTTGAGCAGCGAGCAGGGCGGTGTGCCGGTCACGTTCCGACGCTCGAACGATGCGCGAACGGACTAAAACCAAGGCCCTATAGCGGGCCGCGGCTACTCGCGGCACTCTATACGGAAGTCACGAGGACAGCCCATGCCTTGCACTTTCAGAAACTGCTTGCTGGCGTCCGCGTTGGCTCTCGCGCTGACGGCCTGCAAGACCACAATCATCGTCGATCCGTACTTTCGCCCTGCGGACGCTCAAGTCGAGCGGGCGTACATCAGCCCGACGGCGGAGTTTCGCAACTACAAGAGGCTCATGGCACGGCCGCTCGAGGTCTACTACCCGGACAACGTGCCTGCGCCGAGCCAAGCGGAGCTCGACCGTCTGCGCGGAATTTTCCGCGAAGCCTTCTTGGAGGCTGTGGGCGACGATTATGAGGTCGTGAGCACAGCGGGACCCGATGTCATGCTCGTTTCCGGTCAGATCGTGGATCTCAAGGTTCTCGGAGCGAATGGGACGTACGTTGCGAGCGGGCGGTTGAGCGACGTCGTCGCGAAAGGACAGCTGACGCTGCTGCTCGAGTTCCGCGACTCGGTCAGCGAACGCGTCCTTGCGCGCGCGGGTGAGGCGTCGCAGGGCGATGCCACATCTCGAACCGACGAGGCAGCGAGCTGGGCTCAAGTCGAAGCCGCGGCCGCTCGCTGGGCGCAGCTGTTCAAGAACTTCCTCGACCGGAACCTCGGCCAGCCGGGCTGAACACGAATAGCCGGCAGCGTGGCTTTCGCGCGAGCTAGCGGCCCTGCAGCCGTTGCTCCCGCTTGTGCGCTCGCCCCGCGACGCGCCGTTTTGCCCACCACTGGCGCAGCTGCACCCAGCGATCGAGCAACCAGAGCGTCATCCGCCCGACAGGGCGGCGCAGGAATGGCACGTCCTGCGCGACCAGCAGCAACCCGATCGGCAGAAACTCCAGGCCGACGATGGGCAGAAACCACAGGAACCCCGCGACGATGAACAGGATGCCGAGCGGCAGCCGCACGATGCGCGCCTGCGGTTTGCGCAGCCAGCAGATGATGCGCGTCAGGAAATCCGGTGCTTCGCGCTCGAGCTTGTCGAAAGCGTCTTCGAGCTCGTCGCCCGCGCGTTGATGCGCGCTGTTTCGCGTGTCCGCCATACGCCACCGGATGCAAAATCGGTGCCGCATGCGCAGCCGCCACGCGGACTCGGCGGTGTTTGTCGCTGTCGTCCAAGCGGGCGCACGTTCTAAGCCGAACCGCCAAGTCCGCCTTTGACGCGGCCTTTTTGTTAGCTAGGCTCGCCCTGCTGAACGAGTGCTTTTTTTGCAACGGCCCGCCGCCGGCTGGCTCGTGCGGCGAGTGACGGATCGAAGAGGTAATTTCAAATGACGCGAATCGACACGACGACAATCGCGGCGCTGCCGCGGACGATGCTCGCGATCGCCATCGGTTGCGCGCTTTGCGCGGGCATCGCAACGGCGCAGGAGCCGGGCCAGCAGCCGGGAGGCCTCGAGGAAATCACCGTCACGGGATCGCGCATCACGCGCGACGGCATGAGCTCGCCGACGCCGATCACGGCTATCACGGCGGAGGACATGCAGATGATGGCGCCGGGCCAGTTCATCGACTCGCTCGACTATTTGCCGCCGTTCTTCATGAACGATGCTCCGGACACCGCGGCGAGCAAGTCCCAATCCGCCGGCGCAGCGAACGTGAACCTGCGCGGCTTGGGCGCCAACCGCACGCTGGTCTTACTCGACGGCCGCCGCATGGTGCCGTCGAACCGGCTCGGCGCCGTCGACATCAATCTATTTCCGGAAGCGATGGTCGAGCGCGTCGAAGTCGTCACGGGCGGCGCGTCCGCCGTTTACGGCACCGACGCCGTCGCCGGCATCGTGAACTTCATTTTGAAAGACGACTTCGAAGGCTTCGATGTCCACACGCAGATCGGTGCCACCGACCGCGACGACGGCGAGAACAAGGAGGTCTCCGTCGCGTACGGCACCAGCATCGGCGAGCGTGGCCACCTCATGGTGTCCGGCGAGTTGTTCGACGCGCACAAGATCGAGACGCTCGAAGGCCGTGATTGGTTTCAACACTGGGGTCTGATTCAGAACCCGGGGCCGGGGCCGCGCGATCTCGTTCGACCGGACGTCGTTTCGTACACGTATACGAACGGCGGCTTGATCAACAGCACGCTGGCGGGCGTAGGTACGGGAGCAGACCGCGTTCCGACGGCCATTCACCGTTACGAATTCCTACCCGACGGCTCGGCGCAGACATTCGTTCCCGGCAATCTCATCGGTGCGAGCCCCGCGACGGGTCCTCGCGTCAGCACGCCGGGCGGCACCTATGGAACGCATCAGATCGCGAACGGCGGCAGTGGCTGGGACGCTGTCACGGACCGCGGCGGCTCGCTCGTGCCCGACACAGAGCGCGGCAGCTTATTCGCGCACTACGCCTTCGACGTCTCCGATACGACGACGCTGTACGCACAGTTGCTCGTGGGTCAAAACGAGGTCAACAGTGTCGGCACGTTGCCGCTCGGGATCGCGGGGTGGGCAGGCACGATCTACAGCGGCAACCCGTTCTTACCCGCCAACATCCAGCAGCTCATGGCGTCGAGCAACCTCCAATCGTTCCTGCTCGAGCGCTACCACACGACAGCCGACCTCGCCCACGACCGGTTCGTTACGGACAACGACACGCGGTCGTTGACGTTCGGCGCGGACAGAGAAATCGACGGCGGAGCGTTCGAAGGCTGGACGATGGGCGGCTATGCGCAACTCGGCACCAACGATAACCGCATTACCCAGGTCGATTTCATTCGCACGGATCGTTTGCCCCAAGCGATGGACGCCGTGCGACATCCCACGACGGGCGAGATCGTTTGCCGCGCGTCGTTCTTCGATCCCGCGCGCTACGGCGACTGCGTGCCGATCAATTTGCTTGGCGTCGGTCGTGCCTCGCAAGCCGCGATCGACTATGTGCTGACAGGCGATCAGTACATCCTCGCCGAGACGGAGCAAAACGTTGTCGAGTTCTCGATGGAAGGGGACGTCGGTGACGGCTGGGGCGCCGGCGCAATCTCGCTCGCGTTCGGCGGCGGTTGGCGCGAAGAATCAATCGATCAGACGCTCGGGCCGGACGACATCATCGCGGGCTCTCTGCCGCCCGTGGACGCGGCCAATAGCCCCTGCGCCAGCAACGCCGTGAACTTGCTGAGTCCGCCGGCGGGCTGCACAGGCATTCGCGGTGTTCCATCTCAATTTTCGGCCACGCCGAACGAGATCTTCATCTTCACGAATGTGCAACCGATCGCGGGCTCGTACTCCGTGTCGGAGGTGTTCGCCGAGACGCTGCTGCCGCTCGTTTCCGGTGTGACCGCCGTCGAGCAGCTCGATCTGAGCCTGGCTACCCGCTATGCGGATTACGAGGGCTCGGGAGGAATTTGGGCGTGGAAGGTCGGCCTCGACTGGCAGATTCACGACGCCGTCCGACTGCGCGCCACATCGTCGCGCGACATTCGCGCCGCGACGCTTTCGGAGCGGTTCGACCGCCAGGGTGTCGGCAGCTCCGTCAATGACCCGGCGTTCGGCGGACTCAACTACACGATGACGCAGATCATCGGCGGCAATCCGAACTTGAATCCCGAGGAAGCCGACACACTGGCGTTCGGCGTCGTCTGGCAGCCGACCTTTCTCGAGGGCTTTTCGATGTCGGCCGACTATTACGAGATCGACATCGCGGGCGCGCTCGCGCAAGTCGGCGTGCAGACCATCGTCGATCAGTGCTTCAACTTCAACGTGTTTTGCGACAAGGTCACGCGCGACGGAACGACCGGCCGTGTCACGATCGTCGACAACGCGTTCGTGAACCAGGACGCGGCGCGCGTCGTCGGCACGGACTTGGAGGTCGGCTACACCCACCAGCTGAACGGAGGCGGTACGCTGTCCGCGCGGCTTCTCGCGACGTGGCTCAACGAGAACTCGACGACGTCGCGCGGCGCCGCCAAGCGCGACGTCGCCGGCGAGACCGGCGACGGCTCGCTACCCGAGTTCAAGTCGACGACATACCTTCGCTATGCCAAGGGCCCGTTCAGCTTGTTTGCGCAGGAACGTTTCATCGGCTCGGGCTCGCTCGACTTCGACGACGTCGAGGGCGTCACGATCGACGACAACTCCGTCGATTCCCGTTACTACACGGATGTCGGGTTCACGTGGGGTCCGGAGCGCGGGGACATGCGCTGGGAGCTCTTCTTCAACGTGCAGAACCTGTTCGACCGCGACCCGCCGCCGGCGGCCTCGTTCGCGCAGTTCAGCGGCACGCGCATCACGAACGACCGGCTGTTCGACTTCTATGGGCGCCGCTACGTAATCGGCTTCGATCTCGCGTTCTAGAAGAGCGCGGTGCTCCACTACGAGTGAGCGCCGCTAGGGCTCGAACAGGCGCCACTCGGGCATGTAAGCGAGCCCGAGCTGAACGATGCGGCCGACGAGCGCCGTGTAGCTCATGCCGGCGGCCTTGGCGGAATCGGCGAGGTCCTCGCCTTTGCTCAAATTGGGATTCGGGTTGGCCTCGAGCAAGACAATGCGGCCGTCGCCGCGAAGCCTGAAATCCATGCGCGCGAAGCCGCTCATATAGAGCGCGCGGAAAGTCCGCTTCGCGAGGCGGCGAAATTCCTCGCGCTGGTCGGCGCTCAATTCGCGGGCCTTTCCCGTCTCGATGCGGTGCTTCGCTCGATAGCGACGGTCCCACTTCACCTTTTGCGTCGCGATGCGCGCGCTCGGCAGCGTGCCGAAGTCGAGCTCCCACGGCGGCAGTGTCGCGAGCCTCGAGTTGCCGAGTACGCCGACGTAGATCTCGCGGCCGTCGACGTATTCCTCGACGAGCGCGTCGCTTTCGACTTGCTCGTGGATGAACTGCACACGCTCGCGGAGGCTCCTCGCGTCCTCGACGAGCGAGGCTTGCGAGATACCGAGCGATGCGTCCTCCGTTGCCGATTTCACGAATAGCGGAAAGTCGAGGCGCGCCGGCGCGCGAAAACGGCGGCCGAACGGAAAGAGCATGCAAGCCGGCGTTGCGACGCCGTGTGTCGCGAGCACACGTTTCGTCAGCGCCTTGTCGCGCGCCAGCATCATCCCGCGCGGATTACAGCCCGTGTACCGCTGGCGCAGGAGCTCGAGGTAGGCCACGACGTAGTGATCGTGGGAGATGATGCCCTGGAACTCGTCGAGCAGATTGAACACGATGTGCGGGCGCCAGTCGTCGATCGCCATGCGCAACGGCGTGAGATCGCCGCCGACGCCGAGGACGCGAACCTCATGGCCGAGGCGGCGCAGTGCATGCAGGACGTCGTGCTCGCTGCGGAATTCGTCGATCGCGGACTCGCTCATGCCGCCGATGCTCGCCGGCGGCACCAGCGTCTCGTGCACCATCAACAAGACCCGCTGCTTCCTCATGGGCTCGCCGAGGCGCGCCTCCGCGGCGGAATACTAGAATCTGCTTTAGCTTCGTGCAGCTTCAGTTTGAGCTCAGAGCTTCAGAGAGCGCCGAATGTGCTCGAAGTCCGTCGGCCGCTCGCGCGGCGGGATGAAGTCGCGCGGGAACCAGATCAATGAAAGCCGCATCAGCCGCGTCGAGGGGTCGCAGGCCGGCGGCTCGCACGGCTCGCGGCTCGGTTCGATCTGGCGGATATAGAACCCGAAGCGATTGCCGCTGCGCAGCAACGTGTTGTCCGAGAAGGGCAGCGCGTACGGCGATACGGTGAACTCCACGAATTCCGGGATCGAGCGCGGCGCCGGAGCGGCGCTCCGGCCGGAAGCCGGCGTGCTCGTTGCGAGCACGCGAACCGTATTGCTGGCCCAGCTCAAGTCGCCGAGGAAGATCGTCAGGCGGTCCTGGCAGTCCGGCGACGACACCGTGAAAGGCACGTTCTCGGGCGCTTCGATGTCGACGCTCGTGCACATGAAATAGGCGGTCGAGTCGTCGCCTTGAAGGAGCTGGCACGCTTGCCGCGCGTCGATTGCTTCGCTCGCATCCGCCGTGAGCCAGACGTCGACGTCCGTGCGCTCGGCGCTGCACTGAGCACCTGGCGCGGCGGCGTCGGCCGGCCCGAGCACCGCGAGCTGCCGCGAGACCACGCGGCGCCCGATCGAGCGCAGGCGGTTTCGATCGCGAGTGGCTTGCCCCGGCAGCTCGTCGACGTACGTCAGCAGCGGCCCAAGCTCGAAGTGCTCGTGAAAATTCAGCGCGAGCAGCTCGGCCAGCAGCGCGAGCCGCTGCGGCTCATCGACCATGGCGCCCGTGTTGCCGACGACGGGGCTCACGAGCTCGCGGAACATCGACGTTCGCAGCGCCGATTCGGCCTGCTCGCGCTGGTTGATCGTGTCGCGGAGGTTGTTCGCCTCGTTGATGCGAGTCGTGAGATAGGTGCCTGCGAGCGCGACAATCGCGGTGACGATCGGCAGCGCGAGCTTGGCGAGGTTTTCGACCCAGAAGACGACGAGCTCTTTCCAGTGAGTGTCGACTTCTGCGCGCGTTCCCGGGCGCGAGCCTTCGGTTTCCGCCACGGCGCCGAGCCCTCAGGTGCAGTCGATGTTGACGGTCGTTGGCTGCGCGAGGCTGAAGATTTGCACTTTCTTCTGCGACGGCGGTTGGCATTCGGCTGTGAATCGGCCGGCGGGCAACCGCACCTGGAACGGCCCGCCCGCGAGCTCGCCGACTTGATTGCCGGCCCCGTCCTTGATGATGACCTTCGCGCCCGTGGGCGTCACCGTGCCCTGGACGACGTCGGCGGCGGCGGCGCCGGCGCCGAGGCATGCGGCCGCCGTCAAGAGCAGCCACGGTCGGCGGCAAGGGGGTCGTCTCATCGCACAGTCTCCTGACTCATGTTTCCGCGGAGCGCCCGTCTGCGGGGATCGCGCGCCCCGAAGCTTAGCATTCACGCGCCGCGCAAGGCCGCATTGCCGCGTGGGAACCAATTCGGGCAACCTACCTCTGACGGAGTTTCGGCGGGATATCCCCATGGCGACGGGTTGGGCGCGCGAAGGCGCCGTACAGGATCAAATCGACGACACGGTCAAGGATGGCGTCCGGCGCGCCAAGAGCCGGATTCCGCACGGGCCGAGCGCGACGCATTGCCAAGGTTGCGGCGAGCCGATCCCCGAGCCGCGCCGCGCGGCTCTTCCGGGCGTGCGGCTATGCATTGCGTGTCAGGAGAAGGCCGATGCCGACGTGCGGCACTTCAGCGGGTACAACCGGCGCGGCAGCAAGGACAGCCAGCTGCGCTGAGCGACGGTCTAGACGGCCGACGACGGTCTAGACGGCCGACAGGTAATCCGGCGAAAGCCTTCCCGTGCTGTCGCCGATCGCCGCGACGCCGACGCCGACCTTGTCGAGGACCGTCAGCAGCAAGTTCGTCATCGGCGTGCCGCTCGGATATGCGACGTGCTGCCCGGCCTTGATGCTGCCGCCGAGCTTGCCGAGGAGCACGCACGGTAAGTCCGTGTGCTGGTGCAGATTGCCGTCGCCCATGCCGCCGCCGTACACGAGCAAGCTCTGATCGAGCAGCGTGCCGTCGCCGTCGGGCGTCGTCCGCATCTTCTCGGCGAGATACCCGAGCAGGGACACGTGGTAAGCGTCGATCTTCGTCTTCTTCTCGATCAACCCGGCGTCGTCGCGATGATGCGAGGCCGCATGATGCTGATCGGGCACGCCGATGTGCGGGTAGGGCCGGTTGCTGACCTCGCGCGCGAGAATCATGCTGAAGACGCGCGTCGTGTCCGTTCGAAACGCGAGCAGCTGAAGGTCGAGCATGAGCTTCGCGTAGTCGTCGAACGACGCGGGTATGCCGAGCGGCCGCTCCGGGAGCTCCACGTCGCCGTGCGATTCGGTCTCGGCCGCGCCGATGCGTTGCTCGATCTCGCGCACGGAGTCCAAGTACTCGGCGAGCTTGGTGCGATCGCTGCCGCCGACGGACGCTGCGAGCCGGTTCGCCTCGGCACGCACGGAATCGAGAATGCTCGCCGTCTTGCGCGTGCGCTCCGTGCGCTCGGCGCCCGTGCCGCCGTCGCCGAACAGCCGCTCGAACACGACGCGCGGGTGGTTCTCGGTCAGGTTCGGTGTCGTCTCGTTGCGCCACGAAACCGTGTTCACGTAGAAGCAGTCGCCGGAGTCGCACGCGCTCTGCGTCGCCGTGTCGACGGCGAGCTCGAGCGAGCGCACGGGCGTATGGAGCCCAAGCACGTCGGCTGCGAGCTGGTCCGCCGTCGTCGCGAGCTTGACCTCGACGCCGGGCTGTGTGCGGTCGTAGGCGTGCACACCCGTGAGCCAGGCGGCCGACGAGCGCGGATGATCGCCGGTGCCGTCGCCGAAGTTGTTCGCTTGCGCATGATCGAGGCCGCTGACGACCGTCAGGTACGAGCGTAGCGGGGCGAGCGGCTTCAGCACGGGCGAGAATTCGAACGCCGCCCCGGTGCCGGACAGCTTGAAGGTCTTGTGGACGATGCCGTTGCCGACGTAGACGAAGCCGAGCCGCGGCGTCCAAGGCCCGCTGGCCGCGAACGCCGGCGTCATCGCATCGAGTAGAGGCAGCGCGAGGGTTGCGCCAAGGCCGCGCAGGAATGTGCGGCGAGGCAGCGCCTTGCGGCTGACGAACGTGCCTGTCTGAAGCTTCATGGCTCGTCCTCTTTCGCGGCGCGGCCGGCCCGCATCTGGAACGGCACGCTCGCGACGATCCCCTCAACAATAGCGGAAAACTCGTAATTTCGCGTGGCCGCCGTGCGGACCACGGCTCGCACGGCCGGCGCATCGTAGTACTGCACGTTCCGTCCCAAGGCATACATCATGAGCTTTTCCGTGAGCGCGCTCACGAACAGCTCGGGACGAGCCGTCAGCATCGCTTGCACGCCCTCGGGGCCGTCGACGACGCGGCCGTCCGGGAGCTCGCTGGCCGCTTCGATCGGCGCGCCGGCGTCCTCGTCGCGCCAGCGGCCGACGGCGTCGAAGTGCTCGAGGGCGAAGCCGATGGGGTCCATCTTCGCGTGGCAGCCCGCGCAGGCCGGATTCGCGCGATGGCGGACCATCGCCTCGCGCAGAGTCAGCGGCGCGCCGTCGGCGGCGTCCTCGGTCGCGAGCGACGGCACGTCCGGCGGTGGCGGGGGCGGGGGCGAGGCGAGCAGGTTGTCGAGCACGTACTTGCCGCGCAGCACAGGCGACGTGCGCGCCGCGTACGACGTCACGGTCAGGATGCTGCCTTGTCCTAAGAGGCCGGCACGGCGGCTGTCCGGCCCGAGCTCGACGCGTCGGAAATAACTGCCCTGCACGTGCGGGAGCCCATAGTGCTTCGCGAGCCGCTCGTTGACGAACGTGTGCTTCGCCGTCAAGAGCTCGAGCACGCTGCCGCCGCTGCGAAAGACGCTGTCGACGAACAGCTCCGTCTCGCGCTCGAGCGCCGTGCGTAGCGACGGGTCGTGGTCGGGAAACAGAAAGATGTCGGGGTCCTTGACCGCAACGTCGCGCAAGAACAGCCACTGCGCCGCGAAGTTCGTGACCATGGCTTCCGAGCGCGGATCGGCGAGCATGCGTTGCACGTGCGTGCGCAGCACATCGGGCTCGCGCAGGGAGCCGCGCTCGGCGGCCGCGAGCAGCTCGTCGTCGGGGATGCTGCTCCAGAGGAAGAATGACAGTCGCGACGCGAGCTCGATGTCGCTGACGGCGAACGCGCCTGCGTCCGTGCTCTCGCGCTCGATGCGGTACAGGAACTGCGGGCTCACGAGCAGGCGCTCGAGCGCGAACTGAACTCCCGTATCGAAGCTGCCTTCGGCGCGGCCGAGCTCGTAAAACGGCATGAGGTCCGCGACGTCAGCGTCGGTGACGGGACGGCGGTACGCGCGGCGCGCGAGCGTGCGCACGATATCGTCGGCGCACAGCTTTTCCGCGTCCTCGGCGGCGGAGCTTGGAGTGCAAACGAAGATGCGCTCGCGGCTTGGGGTTTCCCCGGGCCCGGTCGCGGAGTACGGCCCGCGAAGCGTGGCCATAGCGATCGCCGGCAGCGTGCCGCGGCCGCGCATGCGGTCGCGCCTGACGCCTTCGTGGAGCGCCTCGGAGCGCTCGACGAACGTGATGCCGACGAGGTGCGGCCCGGCCGAAAGCGGCGCGCGGAACGTCACTTGCTCGCTGCTGCGGCGCGGGACGCCGGGCTGCGGCTCCGGCGTGACCACGGTCGCGACGGCGACGCGCAGGCCGTCGACGCTGAGCTCGATCTCGTGCGGCTCCGGAACGCGTTCGGCCGTCTCGAGCTCGACGACGTACTCGGCGTCGAGCGGTAGATAAGTGCTGATCGCGAGCCCGCCGCGCGTGCCGAACGACAGGCCGTCGACACGTTCGTCCTGAGGCTGCTGCTCCGAGAGCTGATGGATGTTGACCATGACCGGCGCGCGAAGATCGCCGACGGCGAGCCGCGCGATCTTCTGCGCGGCCGCGATGTAGCGCTCCATGACGACGGGAGAGACGAACAGGAGATCGGCGATGTTGTCGAAGCCGCTCGCCGCGTTGTCGGCCGGCAGCAGCAGCTCGAAATCGAGCTCGGCAGGCAAGTCGTCTAGCGCGAGCAGATCGCGGATTGCGTTGCGGTACTCGGTGCGCGTCAGGCGCCGAAACGCCGGCAGCTCGCCGGGCTGCGGTGCTGCCGCGGCGCCGGCGTCGAGCTCGGCCTCGAGGAATGCCGCTGCGCGCTCGTATTCGTCATGCTGCGGCCGCGGGCCGTCGGGCGGCATCTCCTCGGTGCGAAGCTTGCGGACGATTTTTTCCCAGTGCTCGGAATCTGCGGCAATGCCTTCGACTGAGGTTGGGTCGATGACGAGCTCGGCCGTGAAGTCCGTCGGGTTATGGCAATCGGTGCAGTAACGGCCGAGGAGGTCGCGCGTCGTTGCCGCGTCGCCTCGCGCAACGCCAAACCACCAGGCTGCCCCGAGAGCCAAGGGAATAACTGCCGCGAGGCCGAGGTCGTAACGCCGCATGAGCACCTGAATTGCGCCTTCCGAGCAACTGAGGATAGGAGGTTCCAGCGCCGCTTGCTACGGCGGGGCCCCCGCATGGCCGGCGCCGCGCGCCGAGCGTATATTCGAGCAACGCACGGGCTCTGGGGGTAAGGCATGCGTCGATCGTTCGTCATGGTGATTGCGTGCGGCTTGCCGCTCGCAGCCACGGGAACGCCGCTCATCGATGCCGTGAAGCGTCACGATGCCGCGGCCGTCAGCGCGCTGCTCGATCACGGCGCCGAAGTCGATGCTGCCGAGGCCGACGGCACGACGGCGCTGCACTGGGCTGCGCAGCTCGACGACGCCGCCAGCGTCACGCGGTTGCTCGATGCGGGAGCCGATGCGTCGGCCGCGAACCGCTTCGAGGTCACGCCGCTCGAGCTTGCCGCCAACAACGGTAATGCGGCGATCGTCGCGAGCCTGCTCGCAACCGGCGCTGATGCGAATGCGCGGTCGCGCGAGGGCCAAACGCCGCTGATGAGCGCGGCGCTGAACGGCCGCATTGGAGCAGTGGAAGCGCTGCTCGCGCGCGGCGCCGACGTTCATGCGGCCGAGACCTATCGCGGGCAGACGGCTCTCATGCTCGCAGCCGGCGAGGGCAACGTCGAAGCGATGCGCGCGCTGATCGCCGCCGGCGCCAGCGTCGCCGCGCAGTCGAAGTCCGGCTTCACACCGTTGCTGTTCGCGGTGCGCAACGCCGAGCTCGACGCGGTTCGTCTACTGCTCGAGAACGGCGCCGACGTCGACGATCTCGCGCCCGACGGCACGAGCGCGCTGAACGTTGCCATTCTCAATGCGTTCTACGAGGTCGCGTCCGTGCTCTTGGAGTACGGCGCAAATCCGAATTTGCCCGATGCTCGGGCATCGCCGTTGCACACGATCGCGTGGCTGCGCAAGCCGGGCGCCACCGACCGCGCCGGAGGAACCGGCGAGCTCGCGACATCGGCCCCGCGGCCGACGGGCAAGGTCACGAGCCTCGAGCTTGCCTCCCAGCTGCTCGAGCGGGGGGCTGAACCCAACATGCGCGTCGATTGGCAGGAGATCAAATTCGAGCCGCTCGGCGGCACGGCTCGCAATCCGCCGGACCTGTTCCTCGGCCGGCACCTGCTCACGTACAACGGTGCGACGGCGTTCTACGTGGCGGCCAAGAACGGCGATCACGAGTACATGCGGCTGCTTGCCGAGAGGGGCGCCGATCCGTCGATCACGAACCGCTTCGGCGTCACGCCGCTGATGGTCGCGGCCGGGCTCGACACGTGGGAGGGCGAGACGCCGGGCCCGCATACGGGGCTGCCGGAAGCGGAGCGGTTGAAGGCCGTGGCGCTGGCAATCGAGCTCGGCAACGACGTCAACGCCGTCGCCGACTTCGGCGACTTCGCGATGACGGGCGAGCCCGAGTACACACTGCTGTATTACCCGCACAATTTGCGCGAGCTCCAGGCGCTCGGCACGGGCGACCCGCGCTGGAGCGGCAGCACCGCGCTGCACGGCTCGATCATCTCGAACCAACCGTCGATCGTGCAGTACCTCGTCGACCACGGCGCCGACATCGATGCGAAGACGGAGACCGGCTGGACCGCGCTGATGATGACGCGCGGCGTGTTCCTAGCGAACACGGGCCGGCTATTCCCGGTCGCCGAGGCAATCTTGATGAAAGCGCATGCGGAGCGCGAAGCGCGCACCGCGGCGAACTGACCGCTCGGCGTTGATCCCTTTTGCTTCACGCCTTTCCGCATGGCTCGGCGCGCGTGAAGCCGGGACGCTCGCGGCGCTGCTGCTCGCCGCGGCCGGTGCGTGGATGTTCATGGAGCTCGCCGACGAGGTGCTCGAGGGCGAGACGACGTCGATCGACGAGCGGCTGCTGCTCGGTCTGCGCTCGCCGAACGATACGAGCGATCCTATCGGACCCTCATGGGTCGAGGATATCGCGCGCGACGTGACGGGCTTGGGCGGCGCCGGCATTCTGACGCTGCTCACGCTCGCGTCGGCCGGTTTCCTCGTTCTTCAGCGAAGCACTCACCTTGCGGCGTACCTGCTCGCGGCCGTCGCAAGCGGAGCGATCGTCAGCACCCTGCTCAAGTTCGGCTTCGATCGGCCGAGGCCGGACCTCGTCCCGCACGGTCAGATCGTCTATACGAGCAGTTTTCCGAGCGGTCATTCCATGCTGTCCGCCGTCGTCTTCCTGACGCTGGGCGCGCTGCTCGCGAGTGGCCAGACAAACCGGCGCATGCATGTCTATCTGATCGGCCTCGCGACGTTCCTTACTCTGCTGATCGGCGTGAGCCGGGTGTATCTCGGGGTCCATTGGCCGACGGACGTGCTCGCCGGCTGGACGGCCGGCGCTGCCTGGGCGCTCCTCTGCTGGGGGCTCGCCGAGCGGTTGCGTCGCCGGGGCCGCATCGAATGAGGCGGGCCGATGGCCCTTTGTTCTTCTAAAGGGACGCGCGGGTGAATCTCGGCTACTTTGCCGTCCGGCCCGGGGCTTTTCTCGGACTGGAAGAAAAATGTCCTCTGAACAGTCAGCGCCAGGTACGGCTTCCACGGCTTCACCCGGAGCCAGCGGCCGCAGCAAACGCGGCCGCAGAGTCGCGATTTTTGCCCTGCTGGCGGTCGCGGTCGCCGGCGGTTACTACTGGTACCGAACCGCCTTCCAAGTCGAAGGTGACAAGCCTCTCGTGGTCACGACCACGTTCGGGGACGTCGAGAACGCCGTGGCGGCGTCCGGGACTCTGCAGCCGAGCAACACGGTTCCGGTCGGGGCGCAGGTCTCGGGCCAACTCAACAAGCTGCACGTCAGGGTCGGCGACCAGGTCGAGACCGGACAGCTGCTGGGCGAAATCGACGCGCGCGTGCAGCGCAACAAGGTCGATTCGAGCCGAGCGAGCATCGCGTCCGCCGAAGCACAAATCGCGGCTCGCCGCGAAGCGCTACGTGCTGGCGGAAGCCAACTGGGAGCGCCAGCAGCGCTTGTGGGACGAGCAGGCGACGAGCAAGCAGGAGTATGACTCCGCGCGGAACAATCTCGCTTCGGCGCAGGCGAGCCTGACCCAGCAGGAGCAATCGATCATTCAGAGCAAGGCGACGCTCGCGACCGACGAGACGCTGCTCGAGTACACGAAGATCTTCGCGCCGATCAGCGGCACGGTCGTCTCGATTGCGATGAAAGAAGGCACGACCCTGAACGCGACGCAGCAATCGCCGACGATCATGCAGATCGCGAATCTTTCGACGATGACCGTGGAGACCCAGATCTCGGAGGCCGACACAGGCAAGGTCTATCCCGGAATGGCCGTCTATTTCACGACGCTCGGAAGCGGCGGTCGCCGCTGGCACAGCACGCTGCGGCAGATCCTTCCAACGCCGACGGCAACGAACAACGTCGTGACATACACGGGGCTCTTCGACGTCGATAACAGCGACGGCGCGTTGTTGTCCGGCATGACGACGCAGGTCTACTTCGTCACCTCGGCTGCGCACGACGTGCTGACGGTGCCCGTCGGCGCGCTCGCGTTCGTCGACGCGCCCGGCGGCGGCGACGTTACGGCACGTACGGCAGGAGCAAGAAGCTCCGGAGCTACGCCCGGGGCGGCGAGCTGGCAGCCACAGGGGCAATCGAGCGGTGGGCCGAACGGTGCGCCCCCGGCCGGACGCGACCGCGTAGCGTTCGAAGACGGCGCGCTCGGCGGCGGCAGCCCTCCGAGCAGCTTCCCGCAGGCAGGCGACGCTCGGCGCAGAGGCACGGCCGATGCGGGCGTCCGGGCTGCGGCGCCGCGTCAGGCCAAGGTTCGCGTCGTGGCCGCAGACGGCTCGATTACCGAGCGAGGCGTCATGATCGGCGTGATGAGCCGCGTGACCGCGGAAGTGATTTCCGGCTTGACGGAAGGCGAGCAGGTCGTCGCGGGGATCGCACAGGCGGCAGCGCCGGCGGGCCCAGGCAACAACGGCAACAATAACTTCAACAACTTCAACAACAACAACTTCAATCGCGGCTTCCAGGGCGGAAACTTCCCCGGCGGCTTTCCGGGCGGGCGCTAATCCCTTGTCCACACAGATTCTCGACGCGGCGGCGGCGCTCGGGGTCCATGACGACGGGCACCTCGACCTGACGAGCCGCACGGTCGCCGTTCCGCTGATCGAGCTTCGCAAGGTCTCGCGCACGTTCGTCACGGACGGCGGCGTCGAGGTCCGCGCGCTGCGCGAATCGACCTCACGATCTACCCCGGCGAGTTTCTCGCGATCATGGGGCAGTCGGGCTCCGGCAAGTCGACGTTGATGAACATCTTGGGCTGTCTCGACCGGCCGAGCGAGCGGCCGATACTTGTTCGCGGGGCGCGACATTCAGAGCTTCGACGCGGACGGACTCGCGTGGCTGCGCCGCGAAGCGTTCGGCTTCGTGTTCCAGAGCTACAACCTGCTGGCGAGCGAGACTGCGAAGGAGAACGTCGAGGTGCCCGGCATCTATGCGGGGCTTTCGGCAGTCCGAGCGCGGCGTGCGCGCGGAGTCGCTGCTTTCGACGCTGGGGCTTGGGCGAGCGCCTCGATCATCGGCCGAATCAGTTGTCCGGCGGCCAGCAGCAGCGCGTGTCGATCGCGCGCGCGCTCATGAACGGCGGCGAAATCATTCTCGCCGACGAGCCAACGGGCGCGCTGGATTCGCGCAGCGGCGTCGAGGTCATGGCGTTGCTCGAAACGCTCGCGCGCAAGGGCCACACAGTATCCTGATCACTCATGATCAAGAAGTCGCAAGTCATGCGGACCGGATCGTCGAGTTCAGCGATGGCAGCGTCGTTCGCGACAGCGGGCGCAAGCAGCGACGCGATCGACCCGAAGCGAAACGCGGAGCTCGCCGAGCTCTTCATGAGCCGGCGCTCGTCGTCGCTTGTTCGGCGGATTCGGCGAGGCGATTCGCATGGCGATGAGCTCGCTGCATGCGAATCTGTTCAGGACCGTGCTCACGCTGCTGGGCATCGTGATCGGCGTCGCTTCCGTCGTCGCCATGCTCGCGATTGGCGAGGGCGTGCAAGCGAGCGTCGTTCAACAGATCAGCGCCATCGGCACTAACATGCTCACGCTTGCAGCCTGCCCGTGCCCCGAATCAACGGCGCAACTGCCGTCGACACTCGCATTTACGGACGCGGACGCGATCGTGGACGAACGTGCCGAACGTGCTCTACGCCTTGCCCGAGCTGCAAAACAGCCAAACCGTGCGCTGGGGCAACGCGGACTACTCGACGCGAATCTCGGCGACGACCGAGGTGCTGACGCGGGCGCGGAACTGGCGGATGGCGCGCGGCGTTTTCTTCTCGCGCGAGGACAGTGACCGGTACGAAGCCGGTCGCCGTGCTCGGCGCTACGGTCTATGACGCGCTGTTCACCGAAGGGCAGGATCCGCTCGGCGAATGGGTGCTGATTGGCGCGACGCCGTTCCAGGTCATCGGCGTGCTCACGCGCAAAGGCAGCTCGGGCGGGCAGGACCAGGACGACATGCCGTGTTCGTGCCGCTGAAGACCGGCGCGCTGCGGCTGTTCGGCGAGAAGTTCGCGCGGCAAATCAGCGTCGCAGTCGACGACATCGATCAGATCAACGAGACGCAGGAGCTTCTGCGCAGCTTCATGACGTCGCTGCACGGCGCTCGAGGACTTTCGCATCGTCAACAGCGCGGAGCTGCTCGAGACGGTCGCGGCGACGCAAAACCAATTCCGGCTGCTGCTCGCATCGATCGGCGGCATCGCGCTGCTCGTCGGCGGCATCGGCGTCATGAACATCATGCTCGTCTCCGTGACGGAGCGGACGCGCGAGATCGGCGTGCGGATGGCGACGGGTGCCAGGCAGCGAGACATCCTCGCGCAGTTCTTGTCCGAAGCCATTGTCGTGACGGCGATCGGCGGCGTGATCGGCGTCGCTTTGGGTGTCGCCGTCGGGCTGCTGATCAGGGCATTGAGCGACGTCGACGTCGTGTTCTCGACCGAGCCGATGCTGCTCGCGTTCAGCTGCGCGGCCGCGACAGGCGTCATCTTCGGCTTTGCGCCGGCCCGGAAGGCGGCGCGTCTCGATCCCGTCGTGGCTTTATCAAATGAGTAGCCGCCGCTCGCGAATCGTCTTAGTTCTCGCGCTGTCCACCCTCGCGGCGTGCGCCGTCATGGAGCCGCCACCGCTGCCGGAGAGCGACGTCCCGGCGCGCTTCATCGGCCCGGTCTTCGACGAAGCCGACGTCTGGCCGAACACCGAGTGGTGGAACAACTTCAACGACGAGGAGCTGTCCGCGTTCATCGAGGAGGTCAAGGCCAACAACTTCGATCTCTCGATTAATCGACGCAACCTCGCGTCCGCGCAGCTCACGTTGCGCGAGGCGGGACTTGCGCGCTGGCCGACGCCGGAGCTCACGATCGGCGACGCGACGTCGTACTCGCGCACGAGCCTCGACGGTGCGACGGTGTCGCGGGGCAACGAGAACGACGCGACGCAGCTCGCCGCGACGTTCACCTATAGCGGAATTCTGACGAAGCCGGCGATATATGCCCGCGACTTGACGGACTACGATTCGCAGCTCGCTCAGTCCGCCGACGTTGCGATGAACACCCTTGCCACCGCGACGTCGACGTTTTTCCAGTTGCTCCTGATCCGCGATCGCATCGTCGCCGCGCGGCAGAACCTCGAGAACGCCGAGGTCATCGGCCGCATCGCCCAGGCGCGCGTCAACGCGGGCGTCTCGGTGCCGATCGACGCGCTGCAGCAGCAAATTCAAATCGAGCAACAGCGCACCGCGCTGCAGAGCCTGATTCAGAGCGACCTGTCCGCCCGCGCGTCGTTGGCGGTTCTCGTCGGCCGGCACGTGCAAGGCTTCGACATCGCCGGCCAGACGCTTCAGAACGTGGAGGTGCCGCGGGTGCAGCCCGGCTTGCCGTCGGAGCTCTTGACGCGCCGTCCCGACCTCTACGAGGCCGAGATGAACCTGCGCGGCGCCGCGATCAACGTGACCGTCGCGCGCAGAACGCTGTTCCCGCAGATCTCGCTGACGGCGAGCGCCGCGTCAGGGAGCTTCGAGCTTGCGAACGTTCTTGCGTCGCCCGCGCAAACCACCGCCCGCATTTCGGCGAGCGTCGTGCAGCTGTTGCTCGACAACGGCCAGCGCCGGCGCGACATCGAGCAGGCGAAGCTGTTTCTCGAGAGCAACCTCGCGACCTACCGCCGGACGGTGCTCACGGCTTTCAATGACATCGAGGTCACGCTCAGCAACATCCAGCTTCTCGAGGAGCAGGCGGAGGTCGCGGCTTCGAGCCTCATGGCGGCCGAGGAGGCCTTCCGCATCGCCGAGGTGCGCTACGCGGAAGGCGTCGCGGATTTCGAGACCGTGCTGCTGGCGCAGAACACGCTGTTCTCGACGCGCAACGCGTTTCTCGACAACAAGCTTCAGCGTCTGAACGCGATCTTGACCTTCTATCAGGCGCTTGGCGGCGGTTGGGCGCCCGGAGATATTCCGGAGTACTGGGGCGTCACGGCCGACGGCACCTAGCGGCAGCCCCGCCGCAGCGGATTAGGCGTCCGCACTGAATTCGCCGGCGGCTCGATCGATGTCGAAATCAGGCGGTCTCGTTCGACCTAGGAGTAGACCGGCCATATCGGCCGGCTGGAAACAAAGGGAGACCGTCATGCCGAGTACCATTCGCCTTCACCGCGTGCTGCGTGCCACGCCCGAGCGCGTTTATCGCGCCTTCCTCGATGCCGACGCGATGGCCAAGTGGCTGCCGCCGCACGGGTTCACGGGCAAAGTCCACCAAATGGATGCGCGCGTCGGCGGCACCTACAAGATGTCGTTCAAGAACTTCAACACCGGCACGAGCCATTCGTTCGGCGGCAAGTACCTCGAGCTCGTGCCGAACGAACGGCTGCGCTACACGGACGCCTTCGACGACCCGAATCTACCGGGCGAGATGCACACGACGATCGTGTTGAAGAAAGTCTCCGTTGGAACGGAGCTGAACGTCACGCAGGAAGGCGTCCCCGACGTGATTCCGGCCGAGGCCTGCTATCTCGGTTGGCAGGAATCGTTGACGCTGCTCGCGCAGCTCGTCGAGCCCGAGATTCCGGGCTGACACGGGCGCGGCCAAAGACGCCGCCCGTCATTGAGGCGGCGCATCCTTCGGCGGCTCGATCGTGTAGAAATCGCCGTCGAAGCCCGTGCGGTCGTTGTTGTAGCTATCGTGGATCAAGCGGTCCCAGCCCGCGGCCCGCGTGTAGTTGAGCTTGACGACCCACGGGCCCGACAGGGTCGCCGGATCGACGATCGTCATTTCGCCTTCGATTCGGTCCGGCGAAACCATCCGTAGCCGCTCGGTGTAATGCGCTTGGTCCGAGAGCCACGCGACCACCCCGAAATACTTGTTCGGCTCGCGCACGGAAACGGTATCGATGACGAGCGTGTCGCCGTCCCAGCGGCCGACGGAGTCGCCCCACGTCGTCGGCCACCGGTCTTCCTCGGGCGGATGTGCCCGGCCGTCGGTGTAGATGTGCCGCAGGTCGCGGTAGGTGTTGAAGATCAGCGTTTCCTCGGGGGTGATGACGAATTGCAGCGGCGGCGCGCCGTCCATCATCAAGGGATATCCCCATCCTTCGGCCGGCGCCGATTGCAGGTCTGGGTTCGTCACGAGCTCCGCACGAAGTCGCGCGAGGCCGGTTTGGTTCCACGGGATACTGGGAAGTCCCATCAGGAACGCCGGCGGACGGGACATGCTGAAGCCGTCGATACCGGGCTCGAGGCCCTCGGCGAGCCAGATGCCGCTCCAGTTCGGCAACTCGGCGAACTGCGCGACGCGCGGATCGGCCGGCGGCGGCTCCGTGCAGGCGCACAGCGCCAGTGCGGCGCTCAACGCTGCGCGGCGGTTCATGGCGTCGCGCCGGGGGGTGCTCGGCCGATCGGCTTACCGTCAGCCGTCACAGCCTTGAGCAGCAGTCCGCCCTTGCCGCCTTTGCGCAGCGGAGCGATCGTGACGGTCAGCGTGTCGCCGGCCTTCACGGTCGCCGGCCGCCAACCCAAGTTGTACAGATACGTCGGTGCGGCCATCTCGAGGTTCCATTCCTCGTCCTGCCCTTGGTCGTTCTTGACGACGAGCTGGATGTAGCTGTGCGGATTCGTCCACTGGAATTGGCGGACCGTCCCCGTCAATGTCACCCGCTGCGCCTGGTCGAACATGACCGGGGAGTGATGCGCGAGCGCGGCGTGAGTGCCGAGGGCGGCAGACGCGAGTAGGAACCCGATGAACGCGCGACGCATACGCCCGCCCCGTCAGTGGTGGTTCGCGATTTGAGCGTGCGTTAGCCGAGGCGTCAAGCGCTCACTGCGCTCCCTCGGCAGAATAAAGCGAAGCGAGGCGCGCGAGGCGGCAGAGTTGCAACCCCGCGCGCATCGTGGAGCGTTAGCCGCGCGGTCGCGCCGTGCTCATCGCCGTCTGGAACTCGGCACGGCTGAGCCACCGGTCGTCGTCGGCGTCCGCCGCCGTGAAGTTGAAGCCCTCGATGTCGTTGGCCTCGTCAGCGCTGACCTTGCCGTCCTTGTTCTTGTCGGCCATTTCGAACGTCACCTGCTCCGTCCGGTCACCTGCGAGCGGCCCTTCGTTGCCGTCGCCGCGGGCCGTCGAGCGCGCCATCGCCGCATCGAACTCCGCCCTCGCCACATACCCATCGTTGTTGGTATCGGCGCGCGAGAAGTCGAAGCCGTTGATGGTGTTGCCCTCTTCGCGGTTCAGCTTGCCGTCCTTGTCCTTATCGACGTCCGCGAAGGGAACCTGGTTCGTCCGGTCGTTGCCGGGCTGCGCGATTGCGCCAGCGGCGAGACCCAAACCGACGAACGTTGCCATCAGTGCTATCCGTTTCATTTCGAGACCTCCAATTCAAATGCTCGACGCCAAGGAGGTGCAAGACATATGCCACGGCCGCAGCTCGTAAGCCATTGACTTTACTAGAACGAATCGCTGTAAGGATGTACAGTCCGGTGGAGAGCTGAGAGAGCCGATAGCAGGACGATGAACGACCGGTTGTGGAAGGGCGCCGATCTCGGCGGCGAGCTCGCGATTCCCAAAACGGAGCTCGCCCGGCTGCTGCGCGCGGCCGCGCGCTCCCAGATTCACGGCGCGGAGAACGCGGGCGCGGGTTGGACGGCCGTCTATACGCTGGCCGATCCGCGCGAGGTGCGCCATCCGCGCTACGTGGGCCAAACACGCGATCCGCGGCGGCGCTATGCGCAGCACGTCCATACGGCGCGCCTATGGCTGCCCGATATGACGCCGTGGTGGGTGCGGTCGCCCAAGCATCGACCGCTGTACTCGTGGATTCGGGCGCTTCATCGCGACGGCGGCCGGTTGCCGTTCATGTGGGTCGCTGACTGGATCGATCCGGGCACGGATCCGCGCGCTGCCGAACGCGCCGCGATCATGCGGCTTTTGGCGCAAGGCGCCGAGCTGTTGAATGCCGAGTCCCGGGCGCTAGGCGCGCAACTGCCGTTGCTCTAGCGCTACGCCAAGCTTCGCACCGCGACGGCTCGCGTGCTGCTCGGCCTCGCGGCGCTTGCGGTCCGCTCTGGCGAGGTCCGCGAGTCGACGGTCGCCGCGCGCGCCGATCGGCTGCGGCACACTGGCGTAATACCCTAACTGCTCGTGCAGCGGGCCGCGGATCCGCGTCGTTTCGACGACCGCGCACACGCTGGCAAACGTCAGCAAGATCTGGATCGACTCGAGGAAACGCTTGGTTTTCGGCTTGGCAGCGAGCATGGGTCTACGGTAACGGCCGCGACCTGAATCGAAGCTGAAGTCGGCGTCGAGGAGCAGAACGATAACGCCCAAAACGGATATTATTGTTCGTGATAGCAGTCAACCAAGTTGACTAATCTTGTCCCGGGAGTCGCCTCCGTGATCCAGGACGTCCATCACGCTCTGCGGATCTTCCGGGATGCGCCCGCGTTCGCGGCGACGGCGGTCCTCGTCGTCGCGCTCGGCATCGGCGTCACCACCGCCGTGTTCAGCGTCGTAAACGAGGTCTTGCTCGAGCCGCTGCGCGTTCCCGAGCCGGAACGCCTCGTGTTCATCATGAACAAGTCCAACGACGGTGTGCCGATCGTGGCGTCGTCGCCGCTCAATTTCGTGCACTGGCGCGCCGAGACCGACGGGTTCGAGGACGTCGCGGCGTGGCGCAACCTGTCGCTCGATTACCTCGCGGGCGAAAGGCCCGAGACCGTCACGGTCGGCACGGTCTCGGCGGACTACTTCCGCCTGTTGCGCGCTCCGTTCGCCGCAGGCCGCGGCTTCTCGGCCGAGGACGACGCGCCGGGCGCTGCCGCCACCGTCGTGTTGAGCCACCGGTTCTGGACGGAGCGGCTCGGCGCCGATCCCGAGGCCATTGGCCGGACCATCTCCCTGAGCGGCCGCGCGTATACGGTCGTTGGCATCGCCGCGCGCGACTTCGACATCGGCGATCTCATGCAAGCCGTCGGATCGACCGCCGGGAATCCGCAGCTCTGGGTGCCGTTGGCGCTCGACGCGAGCACGCGCGACGAGGGTTTTTACCTGCAGGTGCTCGCGCGGCTCAAAGACGGCGTGACGCTCGCGGAGGCGCAGGAGCGCCTGACGCTCTCGCTGGCGGCCTATCGCGAGCGGTATCCCGACTCGTTCGAGGCGAAGTCCGACAACCCGAACCACGGCTTCACGGCGTTGCCCGCGCACGAGGTCATCGTCGGCGGGGCCCGTCCGACACTGCTGCTGCTCGGCGGTGCGGTCGCGCTCGTGTTGTTGATCGCCTGCGCGAACGCCGCGGGGTTGTTGCTTGTGCGAGCGACGCGGCGGGAACGGGAGATCGCGATTCGGGCGGCGCTCGGCGCGGGCCGGGGGCGTATCGTGCGTCAGCTGCTCGCCGAGAGCCTGTTGCTATCCGTCGCCGGCGGCGCGCTGGGGCTCGTCGGCGGCGTCGTCGGCGTGCGCGTGCTCCTTGCGATCGACACGGGCGGCCTGCCGCGGCTCGGTGACGCTGCCGAGCTCGTTGGGCTCGACTGGCGTGTCGCGCTGTTCGCGTTGAGTCTTTCGCTTGCGACCGGCCTCGTGTTCGGGCTCGCGCCCGCGCTCGCGGGCGCGCGCGTCGACTTGAACGGCGTCATCAACCGCGCGAGCCGTGCCGGCGGCGTGCGCGGAACGCGGCTTCGCCGGGGGCTGATCGCGGCCGAAGTAGGTCTCGCCGTCGTGCTCGTCATCGGCGCGGCGCTGTTGATTCGGACGATCATCGCACTCGGCGCCGTCGATCTCGGGTTCTCGACGCAGCGGCTCGTCGCGATGCGCACGTCGCTGACCGACCCGCGCTTCGAGTCCACTGCGACTGCCGCCGCGCTCGTCGATGCGGTTCTCGAGCGCGTGCGTTCGCTGCCGGACGTCGAGGCCGCCGCGGCATCTTGTTGCGTCCCGACGGCAAACTCGCTGGGCTTGCCATTCGATCTCGTCGGGCGGGAGCAGGAGGCCCCGTACACGGGCCTCGCCGTCGTGACGCCGGTTTCCGCCGGCTACTTCGAAACGCTCGGCATTTCAGTGCTCGCCGGGCGCGGGCTAGACGAGCGCGACGGAGGCGGCGCGCCGCCGGTCGCCGTCATCGACCGAGCCATGGCCGAGCGCTACTGGGCCAAAGGCGTCGATCCGCTCCAAAGCGAAATCGTGGTCGGCGGCGGCGCCGAGGTCGTGCCAGAGTCGCGCGACGAGCCGGCGCGGCAGATCGTCGGGATCGTCGCCAACATGCGCGCGAACGGAATCCACGGGGAACCGGGACCCACGGTGTATTTTCCGCTCGCGCAAACGTCCAACACGCTGAATGCCGCAATCGTCGAACAGTCGGGACTCGTGGCGTGGCTCGTCCGCACGCGCTCGGCCTCTGCTTCCGTGGCGCCCGCAATCCGCGAGGAGGTCAGCCGTGCGACGGGCGAGCCGACGACCGGCGAGCTCGTCATGGATGACGTGCTCGCGACGATGACGGCGCCGCATCGGCTCAAGATGTGGCTCATGAACGTGTTCGGCGGTGCGGCGCTGCTGCTGACGGCCGTCGGAATCTATGGGCTGATCTCGCATGCCGTTGAGCAGCGCCGGCGAGAGATCGGCATCCGCATGGCGCTCGGCGCGGAGGCTTCAAACGTGCGCGCGATGGTCGTTCGCGACGGCATGCTGCCGGTCGTCGTCGGCGTCGCAGCGGGGCTCGTTGCGGCCTACCTGCTCGCGAATCTGCTCGCGGCCACGCTGTTTGGCGTGGACCCGCACGACGTCGCCGTGTTCGTGACCGCTCCGTTCGCGCTCGCGGCCGTCGCCCTGACGGCCGTATCGGTGCCTGCGTTTCGCGCGAGCCGCGTCGCGCCGACGGTCGCGCTGCGCGACGAGTGACTGCGATGATTTCTGGAGTTCGTTGACCCGGTTAGAACCTCCGGATACGGTCATCGCTACATCTTCTTCGGGGAGGACATGGCGAGTGCATTCGTGCCACGCATGACGGCGCCGCGACCGACGAGCGTCGCAAAGCCGGCGGTCCTGCTCCTATTGCCGGCGGCGCTCGCGATCGCGGGCTGCGGCCCGTCGAGGCAAGAGATCGCGGCCGAGCAGCGCGCGACGCTCGCGCGGTACTGCTTCGAGTGCCACGACGACGCGGAGCGCACGGCCGATCTGTCGCTCGCGTCGCTCGACGTCGCCAACATTGGCGCTGACGCCGCGACTTGGGAGCACGTCGTTCGCAAGCTCGAGACCGGCATGATGCCGCCGCACGACGGCGCCCCGCGCCCGCAACCTGCAGAGAGCGCGGCGCTGGTGGCTTGGCTCGTTAACGAGCTCGATCGCTCGGCCGCGGAGTCGCCGGACCCGGGCCGCACGGTGCCGTTCCACCGTTTGAACCGCAGCGAATATCGAAATGCCGTCCGCGATCTGCTCGCCGTGGACGTCGACGTCGCCGGCCTGCTGCCCGGCGACGACGCGAGCTACGGCTTCGACAACATCGGCGGCGTGCTGAAGCTGTCGCCGACGCTGCTCGAGCGCTACTTGACCGCCGCCGACAAGATCAGCCGCCTCGCCGTCGGCACGGCTTCGCCGTTCGCCGCGATCGATTCGTTTCGCATTCCGGACGACCGCTCGCAGGAGCGGCGGTTGCCGGGATGCCGTTCGGCACGCGCGGCGGCATCGCGCATCGATTACACGTTCCCGCAGGACGCCGAGTACGAGATCTCGGCGGTCCTCGCGCGTGACTTGAACGAGGGCATGCCGATTTACACGGAGCCGCAAATGCTCGAGATCAGCATCGACCGCGAGCGCGTTGCGACCTTCACGCTCGACGCCGCGAATGCGTTGCCGCTGCGCCCGACGAGGATGCCGACGATTTCGGCGGGCGCATGAACCGGCGCGTCGCTCGCGAGGAGCAACAAGCAGCGCAACCGTGCCGACGAGGATTGGGCCGTGCGCGTGCCTGTGATGGCGGGGCGGCGTGAAGTCGACCGTCGCGTTCCTCGACAAGGCCGCCTCGGTCCCACGGGTAAGCGCGAGCCGTTCTCGCGGCCGTTTCCGCGCGGGCTCAACATTCCCGAAGGGCGCTACGGGTCGTACTTGCGTCGCGTCGAGATCAGCGGGCCATTCGACGCCGTCGGGCCCGGGCGCAGACGGCGAGCCGCGAGCGCATCTTCGTCTGCCGGCCCCGAAACGGAGCAGGCGGTGCCGACGGACGAGTCCGAGAGCTGCGCAAAACGATCCTCGCGGGCCTCGTGCGCCGCGCGTATCGGCGGCCCGTCGTTGACGCCGACGTTGCGCCGTTGCGTGGAGTTCTATCGCGCGGCGCACGCCGAAGCAGGCAACTTCGACGGCGGTATCCAAGTCGCTTTGAAGGCCGTGCTCGTGAGCCCCGAATTCCTGTTCCGCGTGGCGCAAGATCCGCCGGGATGCTGCGCCGGGCTCGCTGTACCGCATCGGCGACGTCGAGCTCGCATCGCGGCTGTCGTTCTTTTTATGGAGCAGCATCCCCGACGACGAGCTGCTGCGCGCAGCCGAGCGCGGCGCGCTGCACAAGCCCGCCGAGCTCGAGCGCCAGGTTCGGCGCATGATCGCCGACGCGCGCGCCGATGCGTTCGTCGCCAACTTCGCGGGTCAGTGGCTGTATTTGCGCAACCTCGACGCCGTGATTCCCGTGCAAAGTGTTTTTCCGAACTTCGACGACACGCTGCGCGAGGGTTTGCGCCGTGAGACGGAGCTGTTTTTTGCGAGCGTGCTGCGCGAGGACTTGAGCGTGCTCGCGCTCTTGAACGCCGACTACACGTTCGTCAACGAGCGCGTCGCGCGGCATTACGGCTTGCCGAATGTCAAAGGCAATCACTTCCGGCGCGTCGAGTTGCCTCCCGACAGCCCGCGTCGCGGCGTGCTCGGCCACGGCAGCCTGCTCGCCGTGACTTCGTATGCGGATCGCACTTCGCCCGTCGTGCGCGGGCATTGGATCCTCGAGAACCTGCTCGGCGCCGAGCCGCCGCCGCCGCCGGCGAACGTGCCGCCGCTCGAGGCGACGAGTGTGACGGATGGTGCCGGCACGATGTTGTCGCTGCGCGAGCGGCTCGAGGCGCATCGCGCGAACCCGAGCTGCGCGTCGTGTCATGCGTCGATGGATTCGGTCGGCTTCGCGCTCGAGGGTTTCGATGCGACAGGGCGTTGGCGCGCCATCGACGAGCTCGGAGATCCGATCGACGCGTCGGGTACCTTGCCCGACGGTAGCCGGTTCGAGGGTCTCGACGAGTTTCGTACGGCCCTGCTGTCGTCGGAGCAGTTCCGCCTCGTGCTCGCCGAGAAGCTCATGGTGTATGCGCTCGGGCGCGGCGTCGAGCACTACGACATGCCGGCGGTGCGCGCGATCGTGCGCGAAGCCGCAGCGGAGGAGCATCGCTTCTCGCAGTTCATTCTCGGCGTCGTCATCAGCGCGCCGTTTCAGATGAGGAGGGCGGCGCTGTGATCGTCACCAAACGAGCTCTGCCGCGACGTACGTTCTTGAAGGGTGCAGGTGCAGCGATAGGCTTGCCGCTGCTCGATGCGATGGTGCCGGCCTTCGCGGCCGAGGCGCCCAAGGCGAAACGCCTCGGGTTCGTCTACTCTGCCGAACGGCGTCGCGAAGAACTTCACGGGCATCGACTACTGGACGCCGAAAGTCGCGGGCAAGCTAGTCGGAGCTCTCGACGATTCTCACGCCGCTTGCGCCATACCGCGATCGCCTGACCGTCGTCAGCGGCATCGACCAGAGAGTGGCCGAGGCCAACTCCGAGGACGGCGCCACGGGCGATCACACGAAAGCCAATGCGGCTTGGCTGACCGGCGTGCGCTGCAAACGTACCGAAGGCGCCGACATCGAATGCGGCGTGTCGGCCGATCAATTGGCGGCGCAGGTGCTCGGCAAGGAGACCGTGCTGCCGTCGCTCGAGCTTTCGATCGACCTCAGCGTGCTCGCCGGCATGTGCGACAGCGCGTACAGCTGCGTCTACTTGAACACGCTGTCGTGGAGCACGCCGACGACTCCGATCCCGAGTGAGAACAATCCGCGAGTCGTGTTCGAGCGCTTGTTCGGCAACGGCGGCACGAATGCGCAGCGCGCGGCACAGGCGCGCCAGGATCGCAGCATTCTCGACTTCGTCGGCGCCGATTTCGCGCGCTTGACGCGCGAGCTCGGGCCTCGCCGACCGCGTGCAGGTCGACGAGTACCTCGAGGCCGTGCGCGAAGTCGAGCGGCGAATCGAGACCGTCGAACGGCTCGGCGACGAGGCCGGGCTGCCGGCGCTCGAGCGCCCGCCGGGCATACCCGCGAACGTTCGGCGAGCACGTGAAGCTCATGTACGAGCTGCAGTGGCTCGCGTTTCAAGCGGACCTCACGCGCGTCGTGACGTTCATGCTTGGCCGCGAGCTCAACTTCCGCACGTATCCCGAGATCGGGCTCACGCAGGGCGCATCACACGATGTCGCACCACCAGGAGCAGCCCGAGAACATCGAGCGGTACGCGAAGCTCAATACGTATCAGACGGACCTGTTCGCGTGGTTCTTGAACAAGCTCGCAACGACGCCCGAGGGCGACGGCACGTTGCTCGATCATTCCTGTTCTTGTACGGCGGTGCGTTCGGTAATCCGAACTTGCACGCTCATATCGATCTACCGCTTGCGCTCGTCGGCGGGCCGGCTGGGCGACTCGGCGGCGGCCGGCACCAAGTCGAGCCGAGCGGCACGCCGCTGTCGAATCTGCTCTTGACGATGCTCGACGGCGCCGACGTGCGCATCGAGTCGCTCGGCGACAGCACGGGACGCGTCGCGCTCGGAGACGACGAATGCGTGACGTTTGCGCGCTAGCTTCGCACCGCTGTTGCGCTCGCGCTGCTTTGCGGCTCGGCATCGCGGTCTCGGCGCAGGCGATCCGAACGAAGCCGACGCCGACGGCACGACGGCTTTGCACTGGGCCGTGCACCGCGGTGAGCGCGAAGCGCGTGCTGGCGCTGCTGGCGGCGGGCGCGACCGTGGACGCCGCGAACCGCTACGGCGTGCGGCCCGCGTACCTTGCCGCCGAGAACGGAGATGCCGCGACGATGCACGCGTTGCTCGAGGCTGGCGCCGATCCGCGCGCGACATTCGCCGAGGGCGAGACGCTGCTGATGACGGCCGCGCGCACGGGTGACGTCGCGACGATCGAGGCATTGCTCGCAGCGGGCGCGGCGTCGACGCGACGGAAGGCCGCGGCGGCCAGACGGCGCTCATGCTGGCAGCGGCCGAGAACAATGGCCCTGCGATCGCCGCATTGATCGAGGCCGGCGCCGACCGCGACGCGCTCGACGCCACGGGCGAGTTTACTGCGCTCGCGTTTGCCGTGCGGGCCGGGGCCGTCGAGGCGGAGAAGGCGCTGCTCGAAGCAGGCGCCGATGCGAGTGCTGCGTTGCCCGACGGCACGAGCATGCTCGTGCTCGCCGCGCTGAACCAGAACTATGAGGCTGCGGGAGTGTTGCTCGAGCATGGCGCGGACCCGAACGCGGCCGTGAATGGTTGGACCGCGCTGCATCAAATCGCGCGCGTGCGCCGTTGGACACGTGGCTTCAATCTGCCGGGGCCCGAGCATCGCGACCGGCTCTCGAGCCTCGAGCTCGTGCGAAAGCTCGCGGCGCGCGGCGCCGACGTTAACGCGCAGCAGACGGGCGAGCGCGAGGGCGGCACGACGCCGTTCCTGCTGGCGACGAGATCGCTGGATCTGCCCTACATGCGCACGCTGCTCGAGCTCGGCGCCGACCCCGCTTTGAAGGCCGATGACGGCACGACGGCTGTCATGCTGGCGGCGGGCGTCGGCCAGGGCCAAGGTTCCGCAGGTGCGGCCCCCGGCTCGATCGAAGAAGCGCTCGCGGCGCTCACGTTGACGCTCGAGCTCGGCGCCGGGACGGTCAACGACGTCAACTCGCGCAACGAGACGCCGCTGCACGGCGTGATGTATCGCGGTGGCTCGATCGCGTTGATCGACTTTCTCGTCGAGCGTGGCGCAAAGCTCGAAGGCGTAGTCAACAGCCGAGGGTGGACGCCGCTACGGATCGCCGACGGCGTCGCGCTCGACGGCATCGCGTTCATCCGCTATCCCGAAGCCGCGGCGCGCCTGCGCGCGCTGATGCAGGAGCAGGGATTGACCGTGCCGCCCCTCGAGTGGGACGGGCCGCGCGAAGCCGCCGTGCAATAGCGTACGCGCTCGCGCGTCGGGTGCTAGCTTTGCCGCGCCTTCGCAGCTCGGCGGCGGTCGTGCCTAGTGCGCCGGTTGTTGGCGAGGAAGATCGAGGCGCTGAGCCCGCCGTGCTCCAATCGACGACCTTCGCTGCGTCGATCCGACCACTTCGTGAACTTGCACGAGCATTGGGCTGCCGTGCACGCGGGCAGCGGCAGCGCCGGAGCTTCCTTCGACAGAAGTCTCTTACCTTCGAACGCGCGAGCGGCCTGGCAGGCGCTGCTGCGAAGCCGTATCTCGACGGCGCCGAAGCGTCCGCCAGCGGCTTTTGCACGGCGCGGAGCGGGAACTTTCGTTGCCGCACGGTGGCGAGACACGAGCCAGTAGGCAGCGCCCGTTGCAACGACGAGCGCGACGATGAGCGAGAGAATCATGGGCCCAGCAAGGCCTTGCGTTGTCGATTGACCGCCAGGCTATGCGCGGGAAGCAGGGAACGCGCTGATCGATCTCACAGTTCGCGGTCCCGGCGGCAGCGGCGCGGCAGTCAGGGCGCGGCCTAGTCGGACCAGGCCGGCATGCCGCGGGAGGGCAGCGGCCGGCGGCGGTTCGGGCGGCCAATCAAGTCGAGAAAATTGTTGAAGACCGAGTCGGCGGAGCGACGCGTGGCGGCGACGAGCTCGGCGGTCTTGGCGCGGATAGCATCCTCGTCGGCGGGCAAGCCTGCTGCGGCGAGCTCGGCGCGAAACGACGGCAGGGCGAGCCATCGCTCGATGACCTGCGCGTCGACTTCGAGGTGGAACTGGAAGCCATACGCGTTGCTGCCGAACCGAAACGCTTGCTGCTCGCACGTCTCGGTTCGCGCGAGATGCGTCGCGCCGCGCGGCAGCTCATAGGTGTAGGAGTGCCACTGGAACACGGCCAGCCGCTCGCCCGCCGCGCCGAGCACGGGATCGCTGCGTCCCTCGGCGCTCATTTGCATATCGTACCAACCGATCTCGGCGTGCGCGTGCCGCCGCACGGGCGCGCCGAGCACGTGCGCGAGTAGCTGTGCGCCCAGGCAAATGCCGAGCACGGGTTTGCCTTGCTCGAGCGCTCTCTCGATCGCGAGGAGCTCCGTCTTCAAGTGCGGCCGCCGGTGCTGATCCTCGACGTTCATCGGCCCGCCGAGCACGATCAGCCCGCGATAGCGGTCGACGTCGGGCTGCGCGTCGGGATCGCGTTCGAAATTGTGGAAGCGAATGCGGTGGCCGCGCCCGCGAATCAGCGCATCGAGCGTGCCGAGCGGCTCGACGGCGACGTGCTGGAAGACCAAGAGGCGCATGACTCAATGGTGGCGTCTATGGCCGGCGGTCGTCCACTCGACCGTCGGCGATGTCGTCGTCAGCGCGTTCGATGCCAGCTACGCGTCGGCGACCCGCGTCGCAGGCCGTAGTAGGGATGACGTTCGAGCAGGCGCGGATCGCGGAACAGCAGCACGAGCACGGCGCCGGCGACGAACCCGCCGACATGCGCCCAGAATGCGACGCCGCCGCCCTCGGCGCCGATCGACGCGGAGGCGCTGAGCAGTTGCAAGACGAACCAATAGCCGAGCATGAACACGGCCGGCACTGCGATCGTCGTCGCGAAGAACCCGAGGAACAGAAGCATGTGCACGTGAACGCGCGGATACAGCAGCACGTACGCGCCCATGACGCCCCCGATCGCCCCCGACGCGCCGACCATCGGGATGATCGACTCCGGATCGGTCATCGTTTGCGCCGTCGCAGCCGCGAGCCCACAGAGCAAGTAAAACACGAGGAATCGCGCGTGACCCATTGAATCTTCGACGTTGTTACCGAAGATCCACAGGAACCACATGTTGCCTAGCAGATGGAGCCAGCCGCCGTGCATGAACATCGACGTTAATGGCGTGTACCACGACGGCATGTCGCCAAGGACACAAACGGCGTTCTCGCCGAGGGGGAAACGCGCGCCGGGCGCGGCCGTCTGCAACAGCTCGGCGGGGATGAGCCCCAAGCGGCAGACGGAGCTCGAGAGCTGCGGCTCAGTGCCGAGCCCTTGCAGCAGGACCCATGCGAGCACGTTCGCGCCGATCAGCGCGTAAGTCACGATGGGTGTCAGGAAGTGCGGATTGTCGTCGCGAATAGGGAACATCGAGCTAGCTTACATGCCGGCGCGGCGCGCGCTCGGCATGCGAGCTCGGAGCGAGGTCCCGATTCGCGGGCCCGACGATCACGCGGCCATAGCGGTCGAATCGTGAGCCGTGACAAGGGCAGTCCCAGGTTTTCTCGACGTCGTCGAAGGTGACGATGCATCCGAGGTGCGGGCACACGGCCGAACGCTCGTGCAGCATCCCGTCATAGTCACGGTAGGCCGCGATCTTGGAGAGGCCGCGCCGCAGCACGGCGCCTTGCCCGGGCGCGAGGGCGTCGACGGAGTCCACGTCGCCGCCGCCGAGATAGTCTTCGACGTACTGCGCCGCGACGTTGAGATTCTCCTTCGCATACTCGATCGGTGCACGCAGCATCTTTCGCGCCGGGTCGTAAAGCGCCGCCCACGGTGACGCGCGTCCGACGATGAGGTCCGTCAACAGCATTCCGGCGATCGTGCCGTGCGTCATGCCCATGCCCGAATCGCCCGTCGCGATATAGACAGTGCTCGCGTCGCCGGGGTTGGGCCCGATGAACGCCACGCCATCCATGGGCTCCATGACCTGGCCGGACCAACGGAGCAAGACTGCGCCGGCTGCGGGAAAGCGCTCGCGCATCCACTGCTCGAGGCGAGCGAAGCGCTCGTTCCCGTCGTGTGCTTGCCCGGACTTGTGGTCCTCGCCGCCGACGATCAGTAGCTCGTCGACGCCGTCGTCGTGCAGCCGAACGTAGTGGTATGGATTCGCAGTGTCCCAGTACAGGGCCTTCGCAATCGAGCCGCGCGGCACGCGTGCCGCCACGACGTAAGTGCTATAAGGAGCTTGTTTCGTGTGAATCGTGACGATGTCGTTGATCGGCGTATTGGTGGCGACGACGATCGCATCGGCGCTCACGATTTTGCCCGCCGTCGTCACGACGTGCGCGGCAACGCCACCTCGAATCGAGGACGCATGCGTGCCGCAAAAAATGCGGCCTCCGCGCCGCTCGAGCGCGCGCGCGAGACCGGCGAGGTACTTGGCGGGATGAAACTGCGCTTGGCGCGGAAATCGTAGGCACCGGCCGGTGTCGAAAGTGTCGATGGGGGCGCGAGCAACGGCGGCCACGTCGGCAAGGCCTGCGCGTCGCGCCGCCGCGAGCTCGCGATCGAGGAAGCCGGCCGGTGTGTCTGCCGCCGCGATGAGATAACCGTCGAGCCGCTCGAAGCCGCAGTCGATGCGCTCGTCGCGCACGATGGCCTCGATGCGATCGATAGCCGTTGTATGGCTCTCGGCCGCTTGGCGCGCTCCGTCGCTTCCATGCAGCCGCTCGAGGTGAAAATAGCGATCGTCGATCGCGTTGGTGAGATGCGCTGTCGTCCGCCGTGTCATGCCGCCGCCGACAGGACCATCGTCGAGCACCACGACGTTCCTGCCTTCCCCGGCGAGCGCATACGCCGTCGTCATGCCGGCGATTCCGGCGCCGACGACGCAAACGTCGGCGGCGATATCCTCGCCGAGCGGCGCGTAGTCCGGCGCCGCCACGTCCATCCACGCAGACCGGGTAGTCTCGCGTTCGTTATCGACCATAAGCCCTCCTTACGGATCCGACTCCCTGCAAGCGGCCGCGCCCAGAATTCCTCATGCATGAGTCGTGCCTCGGACGCGGCGCGAGCCGCTCCGCGCGTTGAACGTATAAGTACCTCGGGCGAACAGCTAGCCGGGGTCGCGTGTGCGCCGCTCGCGGCGGTACAGCGCGGCGCGGGCGAGCAGCATTGCCGTCACCGGCGCCGTCAGTACGACAAACAGTGTGATCAGCAGAGCGTGAAGCACGGGCCGCGCTTCGACGGCGGACGACACGAGTATCGACGACAGCAGCACGCAGCCTGCGCCGAGCGTCGAGCCCATCGCTGGGGGATGCATGCGCGCGAAGAAATCCGGCAGCCGCAGTAAGCCCAATGCGCCGATTGCCGCAAGGGCGCTGCCGACCATGAGAAGAATCGCGGCAGGCACGGAAACCCAGGCGGAAATCTCGCTCATGGCTCGATGACCTCGCCCCGCAGCAGGAATTTCGCGAGCGCGACCGTGCCGACGAACCCGAACAGCGCGATCAACAGTGCCATGTCGAAGTAGGCTGCGGACATCGACCGTATGCCGAGCACGAGCAGCAGCAGCATGCCGTTCGTGTAGAGAACGTCCAACGCGAGCACGCGGTCTTGTGCGACGGGTCCCTTGAACAGCCGCGCGGTCGCAAACAGCATCGCGAGGGCCAAACAGACCGAAGCAAAAGTCGCCGCGAAGCCGAGCAAGCCGGTCATTCGAACACACCTAAGAGGAGCCGTTCATAGCGGTTCTTGATCCATTGAACCCATTCCGTCTCGCTCTTCAAGTCGAGCACGTGCAGCGTCAAGGTGCTCGTCGCGACATCGTGGTCGACCCAGACGGTGCCCGGGGTCGCCGTCACGATTCCGGCGAGCACGGCAAGCCCGTGCGGGTCCGTGAGACCGAGCGGGATCTTCACGAACCCGGGGCGCACCTCGCGGCCGAAAGTGAAGCCGAGGACGATGCGCGCGACGCCGATGTTCGACCGCACGATATCGTGAAGAACGAACCCAACGAGCACGAGCGCCAGATGCGCCCGCCGGATACGGGGCCTCAGCGGGCGCAGCGCTCCGCTCGACCATGCGAGGACTATCGCGAGGATCAGACCGAGGACGATGTGGCCGAGCGACAGCGTATCGTTCAGCAGCAGCCACATCACGAGCAGCGCGCCCGTCAGCACGGGTGGAATGTTTCGCGTGACGTTCTTCAACAAGCCTTTCACGGGCCGTCCCTCTGCTCGCCGCGATCGACGCTCAGTACGTTGCGAATGTAATCCTGCGGCTCGTGCAACGACGTGGCCGCGTGATCGAGATAGCGCATGATCGGGCTAGCGGCCGTTGCGAGCACGACGCAGACCGCGACGAGGAACGCGACGGGGGCTGCCTCGAGCACTCGCAGCCGCGGCGTCGTCCTCGCCGTGACGGTCCAGAACAGCCGAATGCCCGCCCTCGTCAGCGCGACGACGCCGGCGAAGCCGCTGACGAGCACGACCGTCGCAAGCGTCCACGCGGCCGTGCCGAGACCGGCGGCAGGCGCCGCAGCGATCGCCGTCGAGAGCAGTGCGAACTTGGCGATGAACCCAGGCAGCGGCGGCAGACCCGTCACGAGCAGCACGCAGCTCACGAACATGAGGCCCAAGAATACGATGGCGCGCGGGATCGCCACTCCGCCATCGTCGTCCGTGCCGTACGGATCGGGCTCGCGCACGCCGAATGCCGTGTAGAACGGCGACTGCGGCATCGGCGGCTCGGCCTGCGCCGCGGTGGAGGGAACGCTGCGTGTTCGGTCCGTCATGCCAGTGACCATGAAGAAAGTGCCCGCCGTGAGCGCGGATACGATCAGGTAGAAGAGCACCGGGGCTGTCAATGCTTCGAGCCCGAGGCCGAGCGCCGCGAGCAAGATTCCGGTCGAGGCGACGAGCGCGTAGCTGACGAGCCGCGCGAGGTGATGCGACGCCAGCATGCCGATCGTGCCAGTCACGAGCGTCGCCAGTCCGAAGTAGAACATCAGCATGCCGAGCATCGAGGCGGCCGCCTCGTCCTCGCTCATCAACGTGCCGACGCGCATGAGCGCATAAACGCCGACTTTCGTCAGCATCGCGAATGCGGCGCCGACGGGCGCGATCGCGGCGGAATACGTGCCCGGCAGCCAGAAATTCAGGGGCCAGCTACCGGCTTTGACGAGGAACGCTACGCCGAGGATCGCGGCACCCGTATCGAACAGCGTGCGCGCGTCCGGCGATAGCGCCGTGAAGCGGCGCGCGAGATCTGCCATGTTCAGCGTGCCCGCGACACCGTAGATCATCGCCACGCCGATGAGGAACAGCAGCGACGCCATGATGTTGACGACGAGATAGTGCAAGCCCATGCCGACGCGCGTCGCGCCGACGCCGCGCAACGCAAGCCCGTACGAGGCCGCCAGCAGAATCTCGACGAAGACGAACAGGTTGAACAGGTCGCCCGTCAAGAACGCGCCGTTGACGCCCATCGACAGGAACTGCAGCAGCGAGTGAAACGGCTGGCCGGGACGATCCCAGCGTGCGATCGAGTAGGTGAGCACCGCGACCCCGAGCACGGCCTGCAGGGTCAGCATCACGGCCGCGAGCCGGTCGGCGACGAGCACGATGCCGAAGGGCGCCGGCCAACCGCCGAGCGAATAGACGCCGATGCCGTCAGCCCAAATGAACGGCGCGGCATCGCTCGTCAGATACACGAGCACGACCGCGACTGCGAGCTGCAGAAGGCTCGACACGAGTGCCATCGCGATTCGCGCGGCGCGCTGGCTTTCGGTCAAGAACAGCATCGCGGCGCCCGCGAGTAGCGGTACCACGATCGGCAATGCGACGAGCTGCTCGAGCACCGCGTTCACTGCGGCTCCCTGCGTTGCTCTGCGCCAGCATCCGTGCCCACTTCGCGCCCGTCGACGTGATCGGTGCCTGTCAGCGCACGCAACGCGAGGAGCAGCACGAGCAGAAGCGCCGTCGTGCCGAAGCCGATCACGATCGCTGTCAGCACGAGGGCTTGCGGCACGGGGTCGGCGTACGACGCTGCATCCACGGCGTGCTCGGCCGTGATGATCGGTGCGCGCCCGACTTGAAGCCGGCCCATTCCAAAAATGAACAGGTTGACGGCGTACGAAAGCAGCGTGAGCCCCATCAAGACTTGGAACGTGCGCGGCCGCAGGACGAGCCACACGCCCGAGCCGGCCAATACCCCGATCGCGATTGCGAACACGATCTCCATCAGATCGTCGCCTCGCCGCGCTCCGCGTCTTCGACTTCGGGCAAGAGCGTCACGACGCGGCGCGGGCTGCGCAGCGATTGGTGTGCGAGCGCAACGAGCATCAGCACGGTCGCGCCCACGACGAGCATGTATACGCCGAGATCGAAGATGAGCACGCTCGAGATGTGCACGTCGCCTATCAGCGGCACGTGCACGTCGGACGCCAGCGCAGTCAGGAAGGAGCGCGACGCGAGCCACGCGCCGAAGCCCGCCCCGGCAGCGGCGAGCAGGCCGAACGCGATCCAGATCTGCGGGTGGATGCGCATGCGCGCTTCGACCCATACGGTTCCGCTGACCATGTACTGGACGATCACGGCCGTGGCCATCACGAGGCCGCCGACGAAGCCGCCGCCGGGAGCGTTGTGGCCGCGCAGCAGGAAGTAGATCGATACGAGTGCCGCCATCGGGAAAAGCAGACGCACGAGCACGGCTGGAACGCGCATGTGATTGCTGGGCAGCGCGTCGCTCGGGTGCGCCGCGAGCGCGCCGCTCGCGGCCTCTACGCGTTGCGCTTGCGGAACTGCGATGCTCTCCGGCGCCGGCCGGAACCGGCGCAGAAGCGCGTAGACAGTAATGGCGACGCTGCCGACGACCGTGATCTCGCCGAGCGTGTCGAAGCCGCGGAAGTCGACGAGAATCAGATTCACGACGTTGCGCCCGCCGGCCGGATCGAGCGCGTTATCGAAGAAGAACGGCGCGAGCAATCCGGCCGGAGGCAGCGTGATCACGGCGAAGGCGAGCGTGCCCATGCCGACGCCGGCCACGGCCGCAAGCAGCGCGTCACGGGCGCGGCGCGCCCGCGCGGCGGCGCTGCGCCGGTGGGCGTCGTCGAGCTCGAGCCGCCGCGGCAACCACCGCAGGCCGAGCAGGAACAGCACCATCGTCACGACCTCAACAGCGATCTGCGTCAGCGCGAGATCGGGCGCCGAGAGCCACGCGAACGTGAGGCAGACGACGAGGCCGGCTCCGCCGACCATGACGAGCGCGGCGACGCGGTGGAACTTCGCCTGCCACGCAGCGCCAATCGCGCAGGCGCCGCCGACGATCCACAGCGCCGCAAACAGCGGATCGATCGGGTCGATCGCGCCTTCCACCGCGAGCCAACCGCCCATCGACAACGGCAGCGCCGCGGCCGCGCAGGCGCTGCCGACGATCAGCACGAGCTGCGGTTGCAGACGCCGCGAGAACAGCCAGCGCACTGCTCGACCCGCGGCGCGCGTCACGGCGACGTTCGCGATGTCGAACATGCGCTTGCTGTCGAACCGCGAAAGGAACGGTGTTTCGATGAGGGTTTGGCGCTTGACGTACAAGAGCAGATAGAAGCCGACACCACCGGCCAGTGCGACGAGGCTCATCAGCAGCGCCGGAGTGATCCCATGCCATACCGCGAGCTCGTACTCGGGCACGTCACCGAGGATTGCCGTGCCCGCCGCGGCAAGCAGCGGACCGACCGTTATCGCCGGCGCAACGCCGACGAGAACGCACGCGACGACGAGCAGCGCGCTCGGCACGAGCATCGGCCGCGGCTCGTGCGGCGCGCGCGGCAAGTCGCGCGCCGGAGGACCGAAGAACACCTCGTGGACGAAGCGCAGGGAGTAGGCGACCCCGAAGAGGCCGCCCAGCGTCGCGATCGTAGGCAGGAGGATCTGCGTTCCGAGGCTGCCGCCGACGACGATCGACTCCTCGAAGAACATCTCTTTCGAAAGGAACCCGTTCAGGAGCGGCACGCCGGCCATGGCGCCGGCTGCGACAGCCGCGAGCGTCGCGGTGATCGGCATCGCGTGTCGCAGCCCGTTGAGCCTTCCCAAGTCGCGAGTGCCCGTCTCGTGATCGACGACGCCCGTCGCCATGAAAAGTGATGCCTTGAAAGTCGCGTGGTTGATCATGTGGAAGATCGCGGCGATCAGCGCGAGCTCCGTGCTCATGCCGAGCAGCAGCGTGATGAGGCCGAGATGCCCAATCGTCGAGTACGCGAGGACACCCTTCATATCGCGCTGATAGGTGGCGGCAAACGCGCCGAGCAGCAGCGACGCGGCGCCTGCGCCGCCGACGAGCAGAATCCATAAGTCCGTGCCCGCGAGCGCGGGCCACAGTCGCGCGAGCAGGAACACGCCGGCCTTGACCATCGTCGCCGAATGTAAATACGCCGACACGGGCGTCGGCGCCGCCATCGCGTGCGGCAGCCAGAAGTGGAACGGAAACTGCGCGCTCTTGGTGAAGACGCCGAGGAGGATCAGGCCGAGCAGTGCCGGATACCAACCATGGCTGCGAATCTCGTCGCCGGCAGCGAGCACCGATTCGAGATCGTAGCTACCCGCGATCTCTCCCAAGCCGAGGACGCCGAGTAGCAGCGCGAGCCCGCCGCCGACCGTCACGATCGCCGCCATACGCGCGCCGCGCCGAGCGTCGGCACGGTGATACCGGTATGCGATCAGCATGAACGACGTCAGGCCCGTGAGCTCCCAGAAGACGACGAGCTGTATCAAGTTGCCCGAGAGCACCGTCCCGAGCATTGCGCCCATGAAGGCCAGAAGAAACGAGAAAAAGCGCGGCACGGGGTCCTGCGGCGACATGTAGTAACGCGCGTACAGCACGACGAGCGTGCCGATGAACGTGACCAGCAACGCGAACAGCCACGCGAAGCCGTCCATGCGCAAGTAGAGATCGAGGCCGTACTGCGGCAGCCATGCGAGGTTCGTTCGAACGACGCCGCCGTCGACGACGTCGCCGTACTGGATCGCCACGAGCACCGTGCAAATGGCCGCGACGGTGCCCGCGAGCCATGCCTCCGCATTGCGCGCATTGGCGGGCATGAAAGCGGCGCAGATGCTGCCGACGAACGGCAACACGACGATCAGCGCCAGGAGCACTCGGCATCCTCGCGCGAATCGGTCTCGTATGCGCTAAGCGTCGGCATGATCGATCGGACCGCGCGGCTTCTCGACGCCGCGGCATCTATGAGGGGAACGTTTCGAGCTTACAAGAAAAGCCGGCAGATCTGGCACGTGACTTGCCTGTTTCGTACGCGAAAAAACCCACGCTCACGGACAACGATGCGAGGAGGAACGATGATCGCGCATACGGGACTGGCAGTCCGCGATTTCAACGCGTCGAAGCGCTTCTACGAGCGCGCTCTCTCGCCGCTCGGCTACGCACCGAAGATGGAGCACGGTGAATCGACGGGATTCAACGACGGCAAGAACACCGATTTTTGGATCGGCAAGGGCAAAGCAGTGGAGCCAACGCACGTGGCGTTCGAAGCGAAGAGCAAGCGCGAGGTCGAGGCGTTCTACCGCGCAGCGCTCGATGCCGGCGGCCGCGACAACGGCGGTCCAGGCTATCGTCGGGACTATTGGCCCGGCTACTACGCGGCGTTCGTCTACGACCTCGATGGCCACAACATCGAAGCTGTGTGGTATGACTACGACGCGGAGAACGCGCAAAGCGACTAGACCCGAGGAGAGCGAACCATGGAAGGCGACCAGCACCTCTACGATCTGCTCGAAGGCTTCGATACGGCGATGCTAGTCACACGCGCCGATGATGGGCACTTGCATGCGCGACCGATGGCCGTCGCCGAGCTGCATGCCGACGCCGACGTCTACTTCGTCACGAGCATCGACTCGCCGAAAGTTGCCGAGATATACGCCGACGCGGATGTGCTGCTGACGTTCCAGAGCGCGCATCAGTACGCGGCGGTGTACGGGCGCGTCAACGTCGTCCGCGATCGCGCGCTCATCGAGCGGTTGTGGAGCGAGGCGTGGAGAGTCTGGTTCCCGCGCGGGATAGAGGACCCAGGGATTACGCTGCTGCGTTTCGACGCAGAGCGCGGTGAGTTCTGGGACCGTTCCGGCATGCGGGGAGCGCAATACGCATTCGAGGCTGCGAAGGCCTACCTCACAGGCGTTACTCCGTCCACCGATAGCGGCCAGCACGGACGCGTTCGGCTGTAGCGGCCCGCTACGTTTCTGCTGGCACGCGTTGTGGCAGCCGCAGGTGATGCATGACGAGCGCGAAGGCCGCGATGGCCCAAGCCAGCCAGCCCAGGCTGATCCCGTAGATGACGCCCGCGAGACCCCATGACGCGGCGACGGCGGCTGCACCAACCGCGATGACCACCGACACCCAGCCCACGCCGTTCAGCATCACGAGCTCGCGCGGCGTCGCGACGGCCGTCGCCGTTGCCCGTGCGAACGCGTGGGCAATCTTGGCGACGCCGCTGAATAGCGCGGCGACCAAGAGTCCCATCGGAAGGTGATATTTGCCGGCGAGGAACCAGCGCTCGATCAGCGGCGTCAGTGTCAGAACGGCGACCGCGCCGGTCGCGGCGATTACGACCGCGAAGCGCAGCTCGCGTGCGATGAGCTCGCGCCGCTCGAGCACGTTGGCCGCATTGCGCAGGCGCGGCAGCAGGCTGAACCCGACGCCCATCTGCAGCACGCGAAACACCGACCCCGCAATCGCGCCTAGCACACCGAACAACGCGAGGTCGGCGACCGTCAATAGATGAGGGATGACGAGCCGCTCGAGCTGGATGAACAGCATCCCCGCGGCGCTCACGCCGGCGAGCGCGAGCGCCTCGTTCCACGGCACGCCCGCGGATTGGCCGCTCGGCTCCCGGCGCTGTCGCAGGACGAGCGCCCACCCGACAGCGGCCGCCAAGCCAACCCCGACCGTGAGAATGTGGAACGACAAATCGACCGTCCGCGATCCGGCGGCAATCGTCGCCACGGCGCCGAGCACCAGGAACAGGTTCTGCGACATCGTCAACGTCAGCGCTGGGAGGAACCGTTGCTGGCTCTGGAAGCGCGCGGCCGCCACCAGCATGAGCCCGCCGGCGGCCGTTCCTCCGAGCAACCAGAGTGCCGATGCCGCGGAGAGCCCGTACAAGAAGAAGGCCGTCATGCTGACTGCGACGCCGACCGCGACCGCCGCCGCTGCCGCGCGCTGCAGCAACGCCGGCCCGACATCGACACGCCCGCGCGTGACGAGGGCATCCAAGCCCATCGGCGCCAAATACTGGCCGAGCGTGACGAGCGCGACGAGCAGCGTCAGAAGGGCGTATTGCTCCGTCGACAATGCGCGCGCGAGTAGCAAATTTGCTCCGACGAACGCCAGCCCCGAAGCCCCGTACACGACCATGCTGAGCGCGGTCGCTGATGGGCCATGGCGCATCTGCTGTCTCCTAGCGAGGGTACGGTCACGCCTCGGCCTTCCCCTGCGGAGGCTGGCGCGTGATCCAAAAAAGCAATCATCATGCCAGCGCGTAATTCACCGGCACGGCGCCGATGCGGGGCCGGGCCACGCCCGTGGGGCTATAAAGTTTCTGGAAGTGCTGTCAAAAGACGGGAATCCGCCCGAAGCGGCTCGGCGGCGGCGCGTTTCAGGCCCGTCTGCTACTGCGCTTGCTCTGCGTCGGCTTTCGACGTGTAGCCCTTCGCGAGCCAGCCCTTCCAACGCTCGATCGACTGCTCGTTGCCGGCGCAGCCGCCGTCGGCCGGGTTGATGTACTTGCCATCCTCGAGCATCGCCCAGCCGATCGCGCCGCCGGGCCTGCCGTCGCGCAGCGGGCAGTACATGAACGTGACGGTGTCGCCGGGCTCGAACGTCGCGCCCGTGATGCCGCGCTGAATCAGCGACGGCGGCGCCGAGCCTTCGAAGCTCCACAGAGTCTCGGTGCCGTCGTCGTTCTTGACGTTCACATACAGCCACGAGTGCGGATTGTTGAACGCCCATCGCACCACGCTGCCGGTCCTCACGAGCTCTTGTTCTCGGTCGAACATGGCGAACGAGTGGTGAGCTTGCGCTGCAGTGATCGTCAGCAGCGCGGCGGCCGCTGCCGGCAGCAAAATATGAATCATCCTCATCGAAAGCTCCTTCACTCGTTGCCCAAAGTCGTGTTGTAGATCGGATCGCGCGTCTGCCCCGGCAGCTCCGGGAACAAGGTCGTACCCCGGCCGTCGTTGAACCCTTCCTCGCCGGGCAGGTGGAAGTTCGTCACGCCTTTGTCGTCGAGGAACGCGTTGTTGGTCTGGTCGCATTCCCAGTGCTGAACGCGGTGGCCGTTCGCGACCATGTCGGTGGCGAGCCGGTAGGCATAGACGGCGCTGATGGGCTTTTGCAGCAGATGCTTGTCGTAGAACGTCACCTGGACCTCGAGCCGCTGAATGCCACCGGGATACGTTTTCAGCTCCCAGATCTCGGTGCCTTCGAACGCGTTGCTCGTCATCGGTGACCAGCGCGTGAAGTCGGCGGGCAAAACATACTTCGTGTTCGAGACGAGCTTGTTGCCGTCCCAGAAGCCGATCGTGTCGCCGTACCACGAATGCGTGCCGTAGACGTTGCTGTGCTCCTTGCCGATGTAGGTGCGGCGGATCGACGGCCCGAAGTCGTTGATCTGATATGCGACGTCGGGGAGATTGATGAACTCGTGCGTGTACGGCTCGAGCAGGATGCGCGGATAGCCCGGCGGCTCGCAGTGACCGAGGCGGTCGTAGTTGACCTGGCCCAGCTCCGTTTGCTCGCGCCATCGTTCTCGAAACGCCGCGTCGTAGGCCGGAGTCAACACGCCGTCGCGAACCTTGCCTTGAAACCCCTGGCCTTCGATGAACGCCGCTTGGTGCGTGTTGCCGGCCGGCTGCCAGAGACCGTCCCAGCGCGGCACCGTCGCGAGCGTGTGTTTCGTGCCGCCCTTGGCCTGCTCGAGCAAATAGGCGTAATGCTCCTCGGAAGTCGCAAACTCTCGCGGCGGCTTGACGGTTTCCAGCGGCGGCCCGAAGCCTCCGCCGAAGGCTCCTCCTTGCGCGAAGGCCGTCGCCGAAACGCCGAACGCGAGTGCGCCGATACCGACCCACCGAGGCAGGCTTGTCGTGATCTTCATGAGCTCCCCCGGCGCGGGACGAGGCCGCGCCTTGTAATCGTGGACGAATACTAGAAGTGCATCGAGATTTCGGTCAACGATACACGAGTCGAAAAGACGCCTCCGAACCGCTCGGAGCGGTGTTTGGGCGCGCAGGCTGGTAGTAGCCAGGTAGTAGCCGTAGCACCATGACGCCACGAGAAAAATTATGTCTCCACCTGGCTAGTAGATTGGGTCTAGTCGCGTTATCTTTCTCTCGGATAAGTAATGCGCGATTCGGGGTTTTGAGCAGCCTCCATCGTGCGAGACAAGGAGCGCCCGTGGCGTTCCGAATTTAGTGTTTGGCGAGGGGAGAAGTTGATGCGCGCAAGGACCGTTCTGGGCCGCCGTCGTCGGGTGTTGCACACCGCTCTCGCCGCATCGATCGCGGCGTTGCTCGCCTCTGCCGCGTTGCAAACGGCAGCGGCGTCGGTCGTCGGCGCGGCCCGAGATGCCGACATCGCGGAAGTGCGTAAGCTGATCGCGGCGGGCTCCGACGTCAACGCGCCCGAGGCCGACGGCACGTCGGCATTGCTATGGGCCGCTCATCAAGGCTCCCCCGAGCTCGTGTCGTTGCTGCTCGAAGCCGGCGCAGACCCGAACGCCGCGAACAATTTCGGCGTGACGCCGTTGCTCGAGGCGAGCCGCTACGGCGATGCCGCCACGATCAAGGCGTTGCTCGACGGCGGTGCGGATGTGGGCGCCTCGGCCCGCGAAGGCGAGACGCCGCTGATGGCGGCCGCTCGGACTGGCAACGTCGCGGCCGTCCAGCTGCTCATCGACCACGGCGCCGACGTGAATGCCGTCGAGTCGCTGCAAGAGCAAACGGCTTTGATGTGGGCCGCAGCGGAAGGGCACGTCGACGTCGTCGACGCGTTGCTCGACGCCGGCGCTGACGCGAATCGCAAGGCCCGTGCATCAGAGCTCACGACGCGCAGCACGCGCACGGACTATCCGAGCGGCGGTTTCACTGCGCTGCACTGGGCCGTGCGCAACGGCCAGGAGGGCGTCGTGCGCCGCCTCGTCGAAGGCGGCGCCGATATGAACCTCACGAACGCGGACGGCGCGACGCCGATGATGCTCGCAATCGTCAACGACCGGTTCGATCTCGCTGCGACGCTCGTCGAGCTCGGCGCGGACGCGAACGACGGCTCGCTGTATCACGCGATCGAGATGCGCGACGCGACGACGGACTGGCGCGCGCGCGACGGCTCGCGGCTGCGCGTCGATCATCCGAACCAGCGGACGGCGCTCGATCTCGCGAAGGTGCTGCTCGATGCCGGCGCGGACCCCGACAAGTCCGTGGCCGTGCAGATGCACAACGCCTCGATGTGCTGCGATCCGAAGGCCAACGCGACGCCGTTCTATCGCGCCGCCGTCGCGTCGGATGTCGAGGCGCTGCGGTTGATGTTGAGCTACGACCCCGACTTCGCGTGGGTGCCGGAATCGATCAAGACGGGCCCGCGGCAGCCCGGCAACACCGGCGGCAAGACGGTATTGATGGTCGCGATGGACGGCGGCAAGGGCGTCGGCATGGCCGGCGGCCCCGGCGACATCCGCGAGGGCATCGCGCCGCCATTCCGTGAAGTCAGCAACCGCAATCCCGCCGATGCGGTGAAGCTGCTGCTCGAAGCCGGTGCCGACCCGGATGCGAAAACCCCCGACGGCGACACGGCCCTGCACCTTGCTGCCTTCGCCGGCAAGATGGAGATCGTGCGTACCCTCGTCGCGGGCGGAGCGGACATGAGCGTCAAGGATGCCGCCGGCAAGACGGCGTTGCAGGTCGTCTCCGAGCAGCAGCCGCGTCCGCCGCGCCCAACCGCCGGAGCGTTGGTCGACGGCGAAATGCCGGCGCAACCGGCCGAGGTCGCGGAGCTGCTGCGCAGCCTCGAGAGCGGTGACGCGCAGGCGAGCAACACGCCAGGGAGCAGGTGATCGTGCGGAATTGGATCTATGTAGCCGGTGGTGTCGCTGTCGTAGGCGCGGGCGCCTATTTATTGATGAAGCCGTCGCCCGAAGCCGTGCTGCAAGAGCAGTGGGCGATGCTCGATCGCTACTGTGTCGAGTGCCACAACGACGCTGAGCTCACGGCCGATTTGTCGTTCGAGCGCCGCTCCTTCGAGAACGTGCACGCCGACCCGGCCGTCTGGGAAGAGGTGCTGCGCAAGCTCAAGATCAACGCGATGCCTCCGCGCGAGGAGCCGCAGCCTTCCGACGAGATGGTGGCGCAGTTCATCGAAGGGCTCGAAGGCACGCTCGACACCGCTGCGGCCGCGAACCCCTACGCCGGCGCGACGACGGTGCACCGGCTCAACCGCGCCGAGTACGCGAATGCAATCCGTGATCTCCTTGGCGTGGAAGCGGACGTGTCGTCGCTGCTGCCGAGCGACGGCGGCGACTTCGGCTTCGACAACATCGCCGAGGTCCTTACGACGTCACCGGTGCTGCTCGAGCGTTATCTGACGGTCGCGCTGCGTGTTGCGGACATGGCCGTCGGCAATCCCGAGGCCGCCGTCACCGCTACTCCTTACCGCATCCCATTCGAGCTGACTCAAGACAAGCATCTCGACGGCCTGCCGCTCGGCACTCGAGGCGGCATCCGCGTCCGGCACACGTTCCCGGCCGACGGCGAGTACGTGTTCTCGGGCCGGCTCGTGCGCGGCGTCGAGGAGGGCTTGTTCGGCGTCGAGGGCCACGATCGCCCGCACGAATTCCTGGTTCTCGTCGACGGCAAGACGGTGTTTTCGGCGGAGGTCGGCGGCGCCGAGCTCCACGAGCTCAGCGTTGCCGAAGGCATCAACGTCGCGCAGGAGGCCGTCAACGAGATGATGACGTCGCCGCCGGTGCCGGTCTCGGCCGGCCCGCACGATGTCGCCTTCACGTGGAGCGAGCGCGCGGCGCACGAGCAAAACGCCTGGGAGCCGGGTCTCCGCGCGTCGCTCGAAGCCCACAATCCTTCCGGCATGCCGCGGCTCGAGGACGGCGTCGTCGAGGGGCCCTATAACGTCACGGGCGTCAGCGATACGTCGACGCGTGACCGCATCTTCGTTTGCCGGCCGGGGGCCGCAGCCGAGGAGCCGGCCTGTGCCGAAGAGATCCTTTCAACGCTCGCGCGGCGCGCATTCCGCCGCTCCGTGAGCGGCGAGGACATCGAGGCATCGCTAGCGTTCTACAACGACGCACGCGCAAGCGGCGGCGACTTTGACGCGGGTATCCGAGCGGCCGTATCGCGCATGCTCGTGAGCCCGTGGTTCCTGTTCCGCGTCGAAGCCGACTCGCCGGACGTGCCGGCCGGCTCGAATCATGCGATCAGCGACTTCGAGCTCGCCTCGCGGCTGTCGTTCTTCCTGTGGTCGACGATCCCCGACGACGAGCTGCTCTCGCTCGCAGAGAACGGTGAGCTTCGCGAGGCCAGCACGCTCGAAGCGCAGGTGCGCCGCATGCTCGCGGACTCGCGCTCCGACGCGATGATCGAGAACTTCGTCGGCCAGTGGCTGCAGCTGCGCAACCTCGAGTCGCGTGTCAGGCCCGACTTCCTGTTGTACCCGGATTTCGACGACAACCTGCGCAAGGCTTTCCGTCGCGAGACGGAGATGCTGTTCGCGAACGTGCTCCGCGAAGGGCGGCCCGTGCACGAGCTCGTCGACGCCAACTACACGTTCGTCAACGAGCGCTTGGCGCGCCACTACGGCATCAAGGGCGTGTACGGCGCGCGCTTCCGCAAGGTCGACGTCACGGATCCGAACCGCTACGGCATCTTCGGCCACGGCAGCTTGCTGGCTTTGACCTCGGTGTCGAGCCGCACGTCGCCGATCATTCGCGGCAAATTCATCCAGACGGAGTTCTGGAACAATCCGCCGCCGTTGCCGCCGGCCGACGTGCCGGCGCTCGAGGAAAGCGCGCCGAAGGACCGGCCGTCGACGGTCCGCGAGCAGCTCGAGCTGCACCGCGCGAACCCGGCCTGTGCGGCCTGTCACAACAACATCGATCCCGTCGGCTTCGCGCTCGAGAACTTCGACGTCGACGGCAGCTGGCGCGACACGACGCGCGAAGGCCTCGAAATCGACTCGGCGGGCATCCTGCTGGACGGCACGCCCGTCGACGGTCCCGTCAAGCTTCGGGCCGCGTTGCTGGCGGATCCGAGCCTCTTCGCCACTACGGTCGCGGAGAAGATGCTGATTTATGCGCTGGGCCGCGGTTTGGAGCCTGCCGACATGCCGGTCGTCCGACAAATCGTGAGAAATGCGGCCGAGCACGATTACAGCCTTATGTCTATCGTCTTGGGTATAGTAGATAGCTATCCGTTCCAGAATCGGACGAATGGCGGCGCTGCTGAAACAGCGACAATCGCGCAATTGAGGGAGTAGCCAATGTTCATCACGAAGAAGCATTTGGATCGCAGGACCTTTTTGCGCGGTGCTGTCGGCACTGCAATCGCCCTGCCGCTGCTGGATGCCATGGTTCCGGCTGCAACGGCGCAGACTTTGACGGCTGCCGGCCAGCGGCATCGCTTCGGCGCCATCTACATGCCGAACGGCGTGTATCCGGGCACGTGGCATCCGACGAAGGTCGGCAAGGATTTCGAGTTCAACGTCACGATGAAGCCGCTCGAGCCGTTCCGCGAGTACCTGACGACAGTCAGCCGCCTGAAGGCGCCGGAAGGTAAGAAGGACATGGGCGGCATCCACATGGGTGCCAGCGCCGCGTTCTTGAACGGCAGAGGCCCTGTCGGCAGCAACGGCGACTTCAACCTCATCGAGTCGAAGAAGTCGATCGACCAGTACATCGCCGACGCGATCGCGGGCGACACGCCGCTGCGCTCGCTCGAGCTCGGAACGGAGGACATGGGCACGTCGGCCGGCGCCTGCGACGGTTATCCGTGCGTGTTCTTCAACACCGTGTCTTGGTACGACGACAACAGCCCGCTACCGGTCTCCGTGAACCCGCAGGCCACGTTCGAGCGCATGTTCGGCGACCCCGGCACTCCGGAGCAGCGTCTCGCGCGCTTGCAGGCGAAGCAGAGCATGCTCGACTCCGTCATGCACGAGACGTCGCGCCTACAGAAGGTCATCGGCGCCAAGGATAACGCGATCCTCGACGAGTACCTGACGAACATCCGCCGCGTCGAAGAACAGCTGCAGAAGATGCAGGCGCGTTCCGGGGCGCTGACGAGCGCGGCCGACGGTCCGGTCGGCATCCCCGAGGACTTCAACGAGCACGTAACCGTCACGTACGACCTCTTGCACATCGCCTTCCAAGGCGACATCTCGCGCGTGTTCAGCTTCATGCTGGGCCACGAGGGCAGCGGTCGCAGCTACGCGCACGTCGGCGTCAAAGAGCCGCATCACTCGACGTCGCACCACAAGAACACGCCGGAGAGCATCGATCAGTACGCGCGCATCACGGCGTACCAGATGGTCAAGCTCGGCGAGTTCCTCGCGAAGCTCAAGAGCACCCCGGACGGTGACGGCTCGTTGCTCGACAGCTCGCTGATCTACTTCGGGGCCGGCATGAGCAACGGTCTGCTGCACGATCGGCACAACGTGCCGGCCGCGCTGATCGGCCGCGCGAACGGGCGCTTGGCCGGCAATCGGCACGTCGAAGCGACCGTCGACCAGCCGACGTCGGACCTCCTGCTCGGCATGGCCGATCTTCTCGGCGCCGACTGCGAGACGATCGGTATCGCCACGGGCCGCCTGAACCTCGCGTAGAGACGCGGGCTCGCTCCGGCGGGCTTCGATCAGTCAGACGCCGCCGCCACAAGGGCGGCGTCTTTTTTTGGGCAGGCAGTGCTTTGAAGCCAGGGATCCTGAGCTCGGTTCTCGTCGAGCAAGTCCGCAACACGACCGCGTGGTTATGGGCGGAGCCGGCGTGCGCTTCGGTGCAGGTAATCTTCGACGCGGCTACCGATGAGCCTCTCGAGGCTCCCGGCGCCCTGGTACGGGCGTTACGCGTCCGCCTGGCCGCGCATTACGCTACGGTTGCCACGTTCGTGCCGACGGACGTCGATGCCCATATCCGCCATCACATGTGGCTGGCGGTCCCCGACGCAGACGTGTTTGCGCAGGCGAAAGCGTGCGTCGACGAAGCGGCGGCGCGCGACGCGCGGCTTGTTTCGGCCCGGGTCACGGACCGTTTTTCGGGCCACGACGGCGAATGGCTGTCCGTGCGAGCAGGCGCGCTCGGGCGAGCGCTCGTGCTCGGCCTCCACGGCGAGGCTGCGATTCTGGCGGCGGACATCGATGCCGAGCTCGACCGCGAGCAGCAGGCGTTTGCAGCCGCGCTGGCGCGCGGCGCGCCGGCGACGACGGCGTTAGGGCTCGCGACGACGATCGCCCACAACCTCGGCGATCTTTCGCGCGTCGTCGAGGCTTGGCCGCAGGCGGCGCGCGCAAGCGCGCTGCACTCGCGCTACTCGCGGCTCGGTCACGCGGATGGTCCCCGGCACCGCAGCGATTTCTTACTCGCGGGCACATTGAACAAGGACCTCATGGCGCTCGAGAACCACAGGTTCCTCGCGCTCCGCAAGCCTCGCGCGCTGCGCCGCAGCCGCTCGCTGCTGCTACCCGTCGGCCCGTGGTTCGACGCATGGGGGGAAACCGTCTGCCGCAGCGATCTCCTGGACGACGCCGATCGTGGCGAAGTCGTCGCCGCTCTGGTCGAGCTGCATTTTCGATCGCCCACGCAGGAAGGTTGCTTGCGCGCGCTGGCCGCGATCCATCGTGAGACGCGTGGCGGCCTCGGCTCGTATGGCGCCGCGCTGCCTGCGCGGCTGCGCAAGGAGATCGGACGAGGGCGAATCCGCGAGGCTATCGACGTGTCGAGAGAGCGTTTCGAAGCCCGCATCGAGGGCCGTTACCGCGCCGCGCTCGTTCGGTTCGCCGAGGGCGCGGGGGAGCGGTTGCGAGCGCGCGCCTGAAATTCAGACCGAGATCAGCCTGTTCAGTCGCTGGCTTTTCTCGGATTGCAGGCGTCACCAGGGAGTAAGCCAATGGTGCGCAGAAAGTCCCTCATGGCCTTCGGAATCTGTCCCCACGCCTGAACGCGGTCGCCGCGGAACATGCCTTCGTCGACTACTGGATCGTCCTGTTGACCAGAAAAGGAGCACTCTGACTTGCCCTTGTCGCCGCCTGGGATCGGTTCCCCTTTGCCGTTTACTTCGCCGGCGAGAACGGCGTTTGCCCCCAAAATCCAGGCTACTGCGATCACACCAACGACGCTTTTTTCGTTCACTACCATGTGTCGTCTCCTGTGTAGAACTAACCGTGGCGAGTGCCCAGGACCGGCAAGGACGATCATACACTTTGCCTAAACCGATAGGCTTTTGGTCCGAGTCGTCAGGCGCAAGAACCGACTCCGTCCGGCCTGTGCAGACCGGCCGCATCGGCGCTATTCTGCGTCTGCCTTCCAAACCGACCACGCCGTCATTCATCTAAATTTCCCCTCGTGGTGGCCGCGCTCGCCTGTTCCGCAGGAGCAGGTGTGAGGTGTACATCCAGTCCTTGTCGGGAAGCGCGGCGAAGTTACAAGTGTCGACGATGGGCGGGATGGTCTCCCGCTGGCGTCGCGATGGTAAGGAGCTCTATTACCTCAGCCCCGACCGCATGCTCATGGCAGTGCCGGTAGACATCGACGGCGACGAGCCGCGGATCGGTGTGCCCGTGCCCATGTTTCAGACGCGGGTCTCCCGAGTCGCGACGCGCGCGTACGCCGTGTCGAGCGACGGGCGGTTTCTCGTGAATACGCTGGTTGACGATGCGGCGCAGACTCCCATCAGGGTCGCGCTGAATTGGTTCGAAGAGCTGGAGCGGCCGGCGTCGACCGACTGAAACGGCGTCTCCGAATGAGACGCGCCGGCTGCTCTTATCGCGCGTCGTCGAGGCTTAGCTGCAGGCGGGCGCGCAAGCGCGCTGCACTCGCGCTACTCGCGGCTCAGTCACGCGGATTGCCCGCGGCACCCCAGCGTTTCTTGCTCGCGGGCACATTGAAGGGGAGCGAGTGCTGGCGGGCGCCTGACGGCCGGACTGAACGCAAGCGAATCCGGTTATTCGGGAGATACGTCCCAAAAACCGTCCGTGCGTTCTGGCAGAATGCCACGCGGTTCGCGGCAGGATCGTTGCCATGCTCAAGATCAATATCGCCCGTTGGACGGTAGTGGCTTTGCTCGGCGTCGTGACCGTCGGCTGTGGCGGCGGTGGCGGCGGCGATAGTGGCGGTGGTGGCGGCGGCACACGCTACACGATCAGCCTGACCACCGCGGCGTTGAGCTTCAACGGCCCCGAATTTGCGACGATTGCTCCACAAGCGGTCGGCGTCACGTTCAGCGGCGAAGGCGTCGTCATCGGCACGTTGCCGGGGCAGACTCTGCCGAGCTGGCTCGTGCTCGAGGCGCATAGCCAGTCGAGCCCGACACAGGTGTCGTTACCACTCCGCGTCCTCACCGCGGGTCTGGCACCGGGCACGTACTCGACGACGTTGCGGTTCGTGACCAGCGATTCGAACGGCAACAACCTTGCATTCGTCGATTTGCCGATAACGCTGACGCTGCGCGAGGGATTCAAGGTGACGTTGGCCCCGGGCACCAGGCTCGACTTTGGCGGCGTCGTATCGGGCGCGTCCGTCGTGACGCCGCAGGCTGGCTATCCCGCGGAGGTCCGCGGCGACAATATCTCTTGGAGCGCGGGTGGAGCGCCAGATTGGATACGCGTGACGCCGAGCTCGGGCACAGCCGCGGGCCCCGTGACGATCACAGCAGTCACCACGGGACTGCCGGCGGGACAGTACGTCGGCAGCATCGGATTTAGCGACGCGAACTCGAATGGCTCCTGGAGTTTACCCGTACAACTGCAGATGGGCTATCCCGCGCCGTCGATCACGCCGACCGACACCGCCTACAGCGTCGATAACACAACGGACATCGCCGGCACGCAGGGCAGCTTCGTAATCAGCGATAGCGCGCAAGGACAGAACGCGAGCCGGTATTTCGACTGGACTGTCGACTTTCAGCACATGAACTCGGCACGCACTACGCCATACCCTCTGATCGCGAGCCCGGTCTTGGGATCGACCTTCGGAACTGCGACGTCGGTTTCCCTGAATCTCGACACGCACGTGCTGAACGGACTACCGAGCGGCAACTACACACTGCCGGTCCGGATCATCATGTCGCCTCCGCCGCCAACGTGCTGTGTGGAAACGGCCTTCGTCAACGCTGAGATCACGGTGCGAATGCCGAGGCTCGGCACGGCCGTGCCGTATCAAATCCCCGCGGATGCAGCCACGACGATCCGGCTGATCGGCGACGATCTGCGCGATGAGGACTTGCCCCACTTGCGGCTCGACGGGCAGCTGCTGCCGTCCTCGTACACCGCTACGCGCCTGAGCTCGGAAGAGATCGAGCTCGCGGTGCCCGAGCTAAGTGCCGGGCAGCACACGATCACGTTCTCGAACACGCTGGGGCTGCCGCGGTCCGTCGTGGAGTTCCTCGTCTACACGCCTCCGTCGGATCCGGCCGGCGCGGATCTGCCGAGCACCGGCGGCCGAGTGCAGCTCGTCTACGACGATGCGCGGGCGCGGCTCTACGCCGTCGATGTCAGCGAAGGCGAGCTCGAGCGCTACGAATGGAACGGCGCGTCGTGGTCGGATCTCGGCGCATTGGCCGCGCCCGGCATTCGCTCCGCGGTGAAGATGCGCGACGGCCGCCGACTCGCGATCAGCTCGACGGCCGGCGTGTCGACGCTGAATCTGAATGCGCCTTCGAGCCTCACGTTGCTGACCGACGCACCATTCCTGACGTGCCGCTCCGGGGCGCCGAACGAGATCGCGGTCGGCGAATACGGCAACATGTTCATGACCGTCTGGGGTAACTCATGCTCGCCGTATGGCCACATCATGGAGTACGACCTGCTGAACGACAGCCACGACGATCCGCACGGGGCCGCCTACTATGGAGGCTCGAGCTTGTCTTTCCCGGATGCGTTGGTGGCCGCGAGCGGCGACGGCCGCTACATCGCGATGAGCGCGATCGGTACCTCGGGTTTGTACTACGCATTGCTCGATCTGCGCACGCGCACGTATGCGGTGCCGAAGACGGAGCTGATGGCCGGGCGTCGGATGCAGCTCGACACGGCCGGCACCAAGGTGCTGCTGCATGCGTTTCCGAACACCGTGATCCGTAGTCGGGCCGGGCCAATCCAGGGAAACTTGCCCGCCAACGCGGGCGCCCGAATCTCGACGGACGGCACGCGTGCCTTGATTCACGTGCACGGCGCGAACGGCACGGGCTTCTTGCAGCTGTACGACGTCTCGGGGTTCGTCGGCCAGGGGACGACGTTCCCTCCCGCCGGCGCACCGGTTCCGGTGCCGTTCGACATGGGCACGCTGGACGCGTCTTTCCCGAACTTCGGACTCGAGTGGTCCGCCGACTCGGAGATCGCGTTCGTGAGCGGCTCGACGCGGATCGTCGCGATTCGGCTGCCCTAGCGAGCGCCTGACGCTCCAAAAAGAACGGGCGGGCTCCTCTTATTGAGGGGCCGGCCCGTTCGTTCGGGTCGCGAGAGCGACGCTACGACCTACGCTTTGATTTCCTTGCGGACGATCGCAGCGCCTTCGGCGAGCGCGTTGAGCTTGATCTTCGACACCATCCGCGCGAGCGGCTTCATGCCGCAGTCCGTGGAGAGCGTCAGTTGCTCGGGCGACAGCGCCTTCAGTGCCGTGCGGATGCGGTCGGCGACGACGTCCGGCGTTTCGACCATGCTCGTGCGAATGTCGAGCACGCCGACTTGCACGCCCTTGTTCTTCGGGCAGTTCTTGAGAAACTCGACGCCTGCCATGTGGCGGTTCGCGTAGTCGAGCACGAACTCGTCGACGCCCTCCGTATTCCAGAAGTACGGCAGCACCGTCTGATAGCCCTCGGGGAAGTTCGCGCTCAGGATGTCGTTGCCCCACGCGTTGCCGAAGCAGAAGTGCCAGCCGATCTTGGCGTCGACGCCGTCGGTCATCATCTCGATGCTCTCACGAATCCACTTGTAGTCGTCTTTGTTGTTCGTGAACAGCGGCAGCCAGGCGCCGAGGTCCTCGATCTGCAGGTACTTCGCGCCATGCTTGACGAGCTCCTTCATCTCCTTGTTGAAGATGGGAGCCAGCGCGAACGTCAGCTCCTTGGGGCTCTTGTAGTGCGACTGATTGTTGAAATAGACGTGCCAGGCGAGGTTCGCAGGACCGGCGCCGACCGACACCTTGACGGGTACCTTGCCGGCGGCTTTGGCCGCGATGTCGTAGAGGTCGGGTAAGCGCAACGCGTCCGGGGCCTTGTCCACGGGTCCGTTGTTGATAACGCCGCCCCAATCGTCCAAGAAGGTCTTGCCGGCGCTCGGGCCCGCGTTGACCATCGACGGGTGGGGGTTGCGCGTGGGCTCGAAGCCGGGAATGCGCTCGTAGAGATACCAGCAGAACGAGCCGATGACGCCGACGTAGTCGTCATACCACATGTTGCCGTCGGTCACGATGTCGAGGCCCGCCTCGATCTGATCGGTGATGACCGCCTTGACCGCGTCCTGATAGGCCTCCTCGTGCGAGACCTCCTTGAACGCGACGCGAATGTCACGACCCAGCAGCTGATGCTTGAACCAACCCGGGCGGGGATAGGACCCGACCATGGTCGTCGGGAGGATTTGTTTTACGACTTGCTTTGGCATTTTTTCTCCTACGGATCAGCGCCAGGTTTTCGTGTAAGGGGCCGGAGTATACGCCATCAAAATGAGGCCGCGGTAGGCCGCGAATTGCTCCTGCATTCGCGGCACTTCCGCCATCCATGGCGGTCGCCGGACCGGCCGGTTTGGTCGCGCCTCAGTGACCCGGATTCATCAGGAACGGCGGCGGATAATGCCGCCCCCCGCGCTCCAGTGTGATCCAGCGCATCTCGGTGAATTGATCAATGCCTGCGCGTCCTCCGTGCCGGCCGAGGCCGCTCGAGCGGACGCCGCCGAACGGCACGTGCGGCTCGTCGTTGACCGAGCTGTCGTTGATGTGCGCCATGCCGGTGTTGAGGCGCCGTGCGATCGCGAGACCTCGCTCCTCGTTGCGCGTCATGATGCCGGCCGAGAGACCGTACTCCGAGTCGTTCGCGATCTCGATGGCCTCGTCGACGCTACCGGCGATGATGACCGGCGCGATCGGCCCGAAGGTCTCCTCGCGCATGACCTTCATGTCGCGCGTGATGTTCGTGAGCACCGTCGGCTCGAAGAACAAGCCTTTGTGCTTGCCACCGCAGAGGACCTTGGCGCCTTTCGCGACGGCGTCCTCGACCTGATCGCGGATCTTATCGAGCTGCTTCTGGTTGATGATCGGGCCGATGCAGTTCGCCATCTCGCGCGGATTGCCCACCTTGAGCTTCTTGGTGTTCGCGACGAGCTTCTCGGTGAACTCGTTGGCGACGTCCTTGTGCACGATGACGCGCTCGACGGACATGCAGATCTGGCCTTGGTGCATGAACGAGCCGAACGTCGCGGCGTTCACGGCGTGCTCGATGTCGGCGTCGTCGAGCACGATCAGCGCATCCTTGCCGCCGAGCTCCACGCAGCACTTCTTGAGCAACCCGCCGGCCTTCGCGGCCACCTGGGTTCCGACGGCCGTGGAGCCCGTAAAGCTGACGCCGCGCACGGTCGGGTTCGAGATGAGCTCGTCGCCGACGGCCGCGACGTTGTCGCGCGAGCAGGTGACGACGTTGAACACGCCCTTCGGGATGCCGGCCTCCTCGAGGACCTCGGCAATTAGCAGGCCGCCCGAAACCGGCGTCTCCTCGGACGGCTTCAGCACGACAGTGTTGCCGACGGCGAGCGCGACGGCGAAGCCGCGCGACGACAGGATCAGCGGGAAATTCCACGGCGAAATGACCGAAACGACGCCGAGCGGCTCGCGCACGACGAGGCTCAGCTTGCCGTGATCGGACGGCAGGATCTCACCGGTGACTTGATAGGCCGCGGCGGCGGCGGCGCGGTAAACGCCGACGCTGTATCCGGTCTCGAACATCGTCTTGCCGATCCATGCGCCGCCTTCGTCGATCAGCGCGTCCTGGAATTCCTTGGCACGGCCTGCGAGGACGTCTGCGACTTTCGACAATAGCGCCGCACGCTTCGAATGCGCGAACGCGGCCCACTCCGGTTGCGCTGCAGCTGCGGCCTCGATGGCTGCCTTGGCGTCGCTGCGGCCGGCGTCGGCGATTTGCGCCCAAACCTCGCCGGTCGACGGGTTGTAAACGGGGAACGTCGCCTTGTTCTTCGCCGATATCCACTGGCCGCCGATGAATAGATCTCGCTTACCGCTCATGTGCTTTCTCCTCGACGTACGGGCGCTGCTTATTCGGTAGCGCGAAGCGCCGTTCGGCTCGCTCGCCGGTGCTTGCTTGCAAGGGGCTTCGCCGCGCTAGTATAGACAACGAGTGGGGTGGATAACCAAAGCACACATCGTGCGCCTGCGCGCCGCCTTGGCGTGATAAGAGCCACGAGCCTCTTAGTCGCCGTCTTCAGCATCGCGGCCGCGGGCTGCCGAGCATTGCCGGCGCGCGTCGCCCCTCACGAGGAGGCGTTACCGACTGCGCAATACGGCTCGCTTGCCGATTTCGCGGGCCGCATCGAAGCCATGCTCGGCGGCGGTGAATCGGCGCATTGGCTGCTCGACCGCAACGAGCTCGCGCTTCGGGCGCGTCTCGCGCTCGCGGACGAGGCCGCCGTATCGCTCGACGTGCAGTACTTCGTTTGGCAGAGCGACGCGACCGGCCACCTGCTCGCGGACCGTATGCTGCACGCCGCCGATCGCGGCGTCAGGGTTCGCATTCTCGTCGACGATTTCGGTGTCTCCGGCAAGGGCGGCGACGTGCTGAAGCTCGAGGCGCATCCGAATATCGAGGTGCGCACCTTCAATCCATGGAGGACGCGCGGCAATCGGCTCGGCACGGCGACGGAGTTTCTGACGCGTGCCTACGTCCTGAATCGGCGCATGCATAACAAGACGTTGATTGCCGACGGCCGTTTCGCGATGGTCGGCGGCCGCAATATCGGCGATCGCTACTTCGGCCTCTACAGGTATTTCGTGCAGAACGATCTCGACGTCATGGTCGCGGGGCCCGCGGCACGGGAGATCGCGGTTACGTTCGACGACTACTGGAACAGCGAGCATTCGTTCCGGATCGCGTCGTTCGAGTACGACCAGCGTCCGCGTAATCCCTTGGCGACCACGAGAGAGGAGCTGCACTCGAGCATCGAGAGCAGTGCGGCGTTGCTCGAGGCGTTTACGGCCGAGCCGTCCAATTGGTCCGGTTATCTCGAGGAGCTCGTCGCGACGTTTGCGCCCGCGCGCAGTGAAGTCCTCTGGGAATCGCCGGAGATACTCGACGAGTCTCGGCCGCGCCTCTACGCAAGCTTCAAACAGCTCATCGCGAGCGCGCAGTCCGAGGTCTTGATCAGCTCGCCATACTTCATCCCCGACGAGGATTTTCGCGCGCTGCTGCGCGATCTCGTCGCGAGAGGCGTGCGTGTCGTCGTTGTCACGAACTCGCTCGCGACGAACAATCACGTCGTCGCGCACACGGGCTACAGGCGTTGGCGGCGCGACGTGCTGGCGTCCGGCGTCGAGCTCTACGAGTTGCGCTCGGATGCCGAAGCGCTCTCGCTCTATGTAACACCGCCCGCGACGGCCGAACGGCTCGGGTTGCACACGAAAGCCGTCGTCGTGGACCGCGAACGGGCGTTCGTCGGCTCGCCGAACGTCGACGCGCGGTCGATGGTGTTGAATACGGAGATCGGCGTAGTCGGCGACGGGACGGTATTCGCCGCGCGCGTGGCCGCGCTCATCGAGCGAGACATCGCGCCTGCGAACGCCTGGCGCGTCACGATGGACGAGGAGGGTTGGCTCCGATGGACGAACAGCGACGACGTCGTTCGCCGGCAACCGGCTCTCGGTTTCAGACAGCGGATGGTCGAATTTCTGCTGAATCTGCTGCCGATCAAGGAGCAGGCGTGAAGTGGAGCGCTAACGCTCGAGGTGCTTGAGCTTGTCCTTGACCTCTTTCCACTCGTCGGCGTCGGGAGGCGCCTCCTTGGCCTTCGTGATGACGGGCCAGTTCTTCGAAAGGTCGGCGTTGAGCTTCGTGAACTGCTCCTGGCCGGCCGGCACGTCGTCTTCCGAGCAGATCGCCTCGACGGGGCACTCGGGCTCGCACAACGTGCAGTCGATGCACTCCTCGGGGTCGATGACGAGCATGTTCGGCCCTTCGTGGAAGCAGTCGACCGGGCACACCTCGACGCAGTCGGTGTACTTGCACTTGATACAGGCTTCGGTGACAACGAACGTCATGCGGTGCTCCACGAGGCGCGCCGAAGCGCGGTTCGAAACGGCGCAGATTCTGCTACAACCAGGACCCAAGGCCAAGCCCGACCGCCATGGATGGCGGGAGTGCCGCGAATGCAGGAGCAATTCGCGGCCGACCCGCCGGTCTCAGATCTGTTCTTGGGCGACCTCGACCGTGATCCCGTCGAGCCCGGGCTTCAGGACGATCTGACAGCTCAGGCGGCTCGTCGGCCGGCGATCGAGGACGCAGCCGAGCATTCCGTCTTCTTGCGCGTCGGGGGGCGGCAGCTTGTCCGCCCAGCTCGGATCGACATAAACGTGACACGTCGCACAGGAGCACGCGCCGCCGCATTCGGCTACGATGCCGCGGACGTCGTTGTCGACCGCTGCCTCCATGAGCGTCGTGCCGGCCGCGGCATCGACGGCCTTCGGCGTGCCGTCCGGCTCGATATAGGTCACCCTAGGCATGGCCGAAGGCGCGCCCCGCCCGGGCAATATGCTTATGCATTTGAATTGTCTGAATCTTCGGCTGGCCGGCTATAATACCTGCCCAACCTGCTCCCTGGGCTATCGAGCCGCTAGGAGAACCCGGCGATGACCTTGGCTGCCGCGCTCGACAAGTGCCGCGGCGGATCGCGCGCAGGCGGAGAGGCGAGCCAGTGAGCACGAGCGCAGCGCCGCTGCAGCAGTGGGACGAGTGACGATAGCAGCATGGATTCGCAATCAGTAGTCATCAGGTTCGCCGGCGACTCGGGCGACGGCGTGCAGTTGATCGGCACCCAGTTCGTAGCGGCCACGGCGCTCGCGGGCGACGACTTCGCGACCTTTCCCGATTATCCCGCCGAGATCCGCGCGCCGGCCGGCACGACGTTCGGCGTGTCCGCGTATCAGATTCATCTCGGCGCCAGGCCCATCACGACGGCCGGCGACGCACCGCAGGTGCTCATCGCGTTCAACCCCGCGGCGCTGAAGGTCAACTTGCCGTTGATCGCCGACGGCGCGTTGATCGTTCTGAACATCGACAGCTTCACGAGCCGCGGTCTCGCGAAGGCCGGCTACGAGAAGGACCCGCGCCAAAGCGGCGTGCTCGACGGCTACCAAGTCATCGAGGTCGACATCACGAAGCACACGCTCGAAGCGACCGCGCAGTTCGGCTTGAGCAAGAGCGACGCCGGGCGCTGCAAGAATTTCTGGGCACTCGGTCTCGTGCAGTGGATGTTCAGCCGCGAAGTCGCCTCGATCGAGGAGTGGTTGAACAAGAAATTTGCGAAGGACGCGACGATTCGCGACGCGAACTTGGCCGCTCTGCGCGCGGGTCACGCCTATGGCGAGACCGCGGAGCTGACGGCCGCCGTCCCGCACGTCGCCACGGTGCACGCGCAGTTCCCGCCCGGCGAATATCGCGGCGTTCGAGGCGGTGAAGCGCTCGCGCTCGGTCTGGCCGCAGCCGGCGAGCTCGCCGACAAGCCGATCATTTTTTGTGGATATCCGATCACGCCGGCGTCGGCGTTGCTTCACCAGCTTGCGCGCTACGGCAATATGGGCGTCGGCACGTTCCAGGCCGAGGACGAGATCGCGGCCGTATGCGCGGCGATCGGCGCGTCGTACGGCGGCGCGATCGGCGTCACGTCGAGCTCAGGTCCCGGCATCGCGCTGAAGACGGAGGCGATCGGCCTCGCGATGAATGCCGAGCTGCCGCTCGTCGTCGTCAACTCGCAGCGCGGCGGCCCGTCGACGGGGTTGCCGACGAAGACGGAGCAGTCGGACCTCTACCAAGCCGTGTACGGCCGCAACGCCGACGCGCCGGTTCCCGTGATCGCCGCGCGCAGCCCGAGCGACTGCTTCGAGGTCGCGATCGAAGCGGTGCGCATCGCGGTGCGGCACATGACGCCCGTCTTTCTATTGACCGACGGCTACCTCGCGAACGCCGCCGAGCCGTGGCGGCTCCCGAACGTCGAAGAGATTCCGCGCATCGAGGTCAACGTGCCGGGCACGCGCGCGGAAGGGCAGGACGTGAGCTCCTTCATCTTCAGCCGTAATCCCGAGACGCTGGGCCGCCCCTGGGTCGCGCCCGGAATGCCGGGCCTCATGTATCGAGTCGGCGGCATCGAGAAGGACCTCCGCACGGGCAATATCTCCTACGACGCGCAGAACCACCAGGCGATGACGGATCTGCGCGCCGCCAAGGTCGCGTCGGTCGCGAAGTTCATCGGTCCGCAAAAGATCGAGCTCGGGCCCGAGAAGGGCGCGCTCGCGGTAGTCGGCTGGGGCTCGACGTACGGCGCGCTGTATCAAGCCGTGCGCGCGTTCCCGGCCAAGGAACGCGTGAGCCACATCCATATTCGCTACCTGAACCCATTCCCGGAGAACCTCGGCGAGCTGCTCGCCGGCTTCGACCGGATACTGGTTCCCGAGATGAACATGGGCCAGCTCGCGACGCTGCTGCGCGACAAGCTCGGCGTCGAGACGATTCAGTTCAACAAGGTCACGGGCCAGCCGTTCCTGATCGGCGAGCTCGTGCAGAAGATCCGCGGCCTGCTCGGTGCTAAACCGGCCGTGCGTGCGGTGCGAGGAGAGCGAGCATGAGCGCGCAGTTGCAGGCCAAGGACTACGCTTCGTCGCAAGAGGTGCGTTGGTGCCCGGGTTGCGGCGACTACGCCGTCTTGAAGTCCGTGACGAAGGCGCTCGCCGACGTCGGCGCCGTTCCCGAGAAGACCGTGTTCGTCTCGGGGATCGGCTGCTCGTCGCGCTTCCCGTACTACCTCGAGACGTACGGCTTTCACACGATTCACGGCCGAGCACCGGCAATCGCGACGGGGCTCAAGCTCGCGAACCCGGAGCTGGACGTGTGGGTCGTCACGGGCGACGGCGACGGGTTGTCGATCGGCGGCAATCATTTGTTGCACGCATTGCGGCGCAACGTCGGTTTCAAGATCCTGCTGTTCAACAACGAGATCTACGGGCTCACGAAAGGCCAGTACTCGCCGACTTCGCGGCCCGGTACGCGCTCACCGTCGACGCCGGGCGGTTCCTTCGATAACCCTGTCTCGCCCGGCGCGTTTGCGATCGGCGCCGGCGCGAAGTTCATCGCGCGCGCCATCGACGTCGACAAGACGGGCTTAGGTTCTGTGCTCGAGGCCGCCCACGGCTTCGACGGCACGGCTTTCGTCGAGATCTTCCAGAACTGCATCGTCTACAACGACGGCGTGTTCAACTCGTTCACGGAGCGCGACAAGGCCGCCGAGGCGCAGATTCGCGTCGCGCACGGGCAGCCGCTCGTGTTCGGTGAAGGCGGCTCGAAAGGGCTCGGGTTCGACTTGAAGACGATGGCATTGAAGGTCGTCGACGCGAAGGCGAATCCTGCCGACGTGCTCGTGCACGACGAGACCAATCGCACGCTCGCGCAGCTCTTGCTGACGATGCCGCAGCCGGAGTTTCCGGTCGCGCTCGGCGTCGTGCTGCGCCAGCCTGGCGTCGCGTTCGAGAAGGCGTACTACGCCAACCAGCCGACGAAGCTGAAGCGCACCGGCAAGGTGGCCGACGCGTTGCGCCAGACGAGCGTTTGGCGCGTACCAGCCGCGAAGCAGGCCTGAGCTCCTTTCAGTCTCGCGCGGCCGCCAGCTCTGCGGCCGTGCGCTCGGCCTCACGCCAAACACGCAGCAGATTGCCGCTCCAGATCTTAGCGGTATCCTCGCGGCTGTAGCCGCGCGCTTTGAGCTCGGCTGTGACGTTGGCCGTCTCGGACGCATCGGTCCACCCCGTGACACCGCCGCCGCCGTCGAAGTCCGAGGCGATGCCGACGTGGTCGACGCCGATGAGCCCGACGGCATAGTCGATGTGATCGACGAGATCAGCGACCGTTGCGGCCGGCCACCGCGCTTCGATTTCGCGCATGCTCGCGTCGTATGTCGCTCGCTGCTCGGCCGGCAGCAACGCCCGCCGCGCGCCGAACGTTTGTCGCAGCGCTCGCAATGCAGCAGTCTTTTCCTCTGCTTGGGGCTTCAGATAGGAGTCATAGGCGACGACCTGCACGACACCGCCGCCGGCTTTCAGGGCGAGCAGCGTCTCGTCGTCCATGTTGCGCGGATGCGCGTTGACGGCCGCGATGCCGGAATGCGACGCGATCACGGGCGCTGCGGACAGCCGAATGGCATTGAGGGCCGTCTGCTTGGAGCCGTGCGAGACGTCGACCATGAGCCCAAGCCTGTTCATGCGCGCGATCGCCTCCGCGCCGAGCGCACTGACGCCCCCCGTCGACGCCGCGAGATCGCCGAGCGCGGCATTCGGCCGCGCGGAGCGCGCGAGATCGTTGTCGCCGTCGTGTACGAGACCGATGTAGCGCGCGCCGAGCTCGTAGTAGCGGTCGAGCATTGCAAGGTCGCGGCCGAGCGAGTAGCCGTTCTCGACGCCGATCGCAGCGACGAGCTTGCCCGAGGCGGCGATACGCGGCACGTCGGCCGCGGAATAGGCAAGCTCGATCCGGTCCGCGTACAGCTGCTCGGCCATGCGATGGATCGCGGCAAATTTCGTCAGCGCGTCGGCCTGTGCGCGGGCGTAGCCCTCGTCCGTGCGGGCCGTCTGGCCGACGAAGACGATGAAGAATCCGGCGTCGAGGCCGCCGGCCGCCATCTTCGTCAGGTTGACTTGTAGATCGGCCGTCAGCGGGTCGATCGCGGCGGTGGCGAAGTCGAGCGGTATGTCGATGTGCGTGTCGAGCGTCAACGGACGCTCAGCCGCCGCAGGCGCCGACTCGTTCGCGCAGGCGTTCGCGAGCGCCGCGAGACACGCAACCGCGGCGGCTCGAATCCCCGCGGCCGTCATCGCGCCGCGGCCGTTTGCGCTTCAGCCATGTGGTGCTTTGCGGCGACCGGCTTCATCAGCGCGTTCGCGACGAGCGCGATCGCGAGCAATGCGGCCATCAGGTACATCGTGAGGTTGTAGAGGCTTGGCGTCGGATCGACGGTGCCGGCCGGCGCGATCTCCATGAGCTTCGCGATCGTGACTGTCTGCTGCGAGACGAGCGCGTCGAGCTGCTCGATGCCGGCGCCGAACGCCAGCCTGAACTCGCTCGGGATCTACCTTCGCGACGAGATCGCGAATCGCCAAATCGATGGAGCGCTCGCGCAGCATCGTGATGGCGACGGGGCCGAGCACGCCCGCAAGGCTCCATGCCGTCAGCAGGCGGCCGTGGATGCCGCCGACGTAGCGCGTGCCGAACATGTCGGCAAGATACGCGGGAATCGTCGCGAACCCGCCGCCATACATCGTGAAGATGATCATCGTCGCGGCATAGAAATAGACGAGCCAAATGACTGCGGGCTGCACGCTGACCTCGAGCGCGACCCATGGTATCGACACGTACAGCACGATCCCGAGCGCGAAGAAGATCCAGTACGTGTTGCGGCGGCCGATGTAGTCGGACGAGCTCGCCCACACGAATCGGCCGAGCATGTTGAACACGCTGATCATGAGCACGTAGGTGCCGGCGAAGGCGCTGTCGACGATCGTCGGGAGCGTCGTGCCGAAGATTTCCGTCATCATCGTCTGCGCGACGCTGAGCACGCCGATACCGGCCGTCACGTTGAAGCACAGCACGATCCAGAGCTGATAGAACTGCCGCGTCTTCAGCGCCTCGTCGATGTGCACGTTGTGGACGCTGATCATGCGCTTCGCGCGGTGTGCCTCGTCGGGCGGTACCCAGCCCGCGGGCGTCCAGCCTGGCGCAGGCAGGCGATACGAAAAGGCGGCCGCGAGCATCACGACGAAGTAAATGAGGCCCAATGCGATGAACGTTTCTGCGACTCCGGCGTTGCCCGTTCCGACGGCATAGACGCCCTGCGCGCCGCGCACGATCATGCTGCCGACGTCATTTGCGCCGACGACGACGACCTCGCGCAGCTGACCGGCGACTTCGGCGAAGCGCCGCCCGCCTTCGGTCACGAGCGACACCTGGTCTACGGACCCCAAGTACTCGGGCTCCTCGTAGAAGGTTCGAATGAAGAGCTGCTTCAGGCGCGTGCCGATGATCGCTCCGCCGCCGAAACCCATGATTGCCATCCCGGCCGCCATGCCGCGCCGGTCGGGGAACCAGCGAATGAGCGTGCTGACGGGCGACACGTAGCCGAGCCCGAGCCCACATCCGCCGATCACGCCGTAGCCGAGGTACACGAGCCACAGTTCATGTAAAAAGATGCCGAGACCGCCGATCAGATAGCCGCCGCCCCAGCAGGCCGCCGCGACCGTGCCGACCATGCGCGGGCCGACGTCTTCCAGCCACTTGCCGGCAAGCGCGGCAGAGAGGCCCAAGAACACGATCGCGACCGTGAAGATCCAGACGACGTCGGCAAGCACCCAATCCTCGGCTGCGGGCGTGACGACACCGAACACGCGAATCAGCGCAGGGTTATAAATGCTCCAGGCATAGACCGAGCCGATGCAAAGATGAATCGCGACGGAAGCGGGCGGAACGAACCACCGATTGAACGACGCCGGCGCGATGATGCGCTCTTTGGAGAGCAAGCCGAGCATAGATTCCCCCTCGCGGCCCATTCTAGTGAGGGCTTCTCGTCGAGCAACGCGTCGTTGGCACCCCGGGCCGGGATCGAACCGGCGACCTTCCGCTTAGGAGGCGAACGCTCTATCCACTGAGCTACCGGGGCGTGTGCAAGCTGGTAGTCGCTGAAGGATAACAGGTCGCGCGTTTCGGGTCGGCGCAGCGCACGCAGCTCAAGGGAAGTCGTCGAGGAATCGCACGGCGGCGGTCGCGGTGTCCGGGCCGTCCACCGCGAGCACGCTGTAAATGCCGCCGGCCGCCACGCTAAAGCGCGTCGGTCCCGACAACGGGTTCGCCGTGCTGGCTTGGTACAGATAGAGGTCGTAGTCCCCAGGTGCGAGCGGCGTGTACGAGGAGGCGATTCCGGGCGCGGCCAACGACGCCTGTGTGTTCGCGGTGTTCGGGTTACCGCCCGGAGCAGTGATGACGAAGTCGACGGCGAAGAACTGAGTCACGGCGTTCATGAAGCGCAGCTTCGCTTCGATGTTGAGCCGTCGAGTGTCGTCGACGGAGAACGCCGGCGTCAGCGTGCCGGCCGGGCCCGAGAACAACATCGTCGCGCGTTGCCCGGCGACGCCGGTGAGCGACTGGTCGAGCTCGAGCGCTCCGGAGTTGCCGACCGGAGTGACGTTGATCTTCGCCGCGACCGTCGGATACGGCGCGTACGGCGTGGCCTCGCCGAACGGAATCGCCGAGAACAGCGGCGGCGCGAACTGGCTGTCGATGGCGACGTCGCGCGGCGCTTGATCCGTCGCGGCGTTGACGTAGCGCAGCTCCGAAGTCGCGTTGCGGTCGTAAAGAATCGACGAGACTCCCTGTAGCAGCAGCACGCTGAGCTGCGCTGTGCCTTGACCGCCCTCGGGGACGACGACGAACGTGGACTCCGTACCCGCCGGCAACGTGATCGTCGTCGTCGTGAGGAGGACCGTTGCCGGATCTCCGGCAGCCGTCAGCGTGAGCTCGTAGTCGCCGCTTGCGACCGGGCGCGCGGGGATCTGCTCCTGCGCGCTGAAGCTGCCGCGCGGCGTCGCGCCAGCGATGCCGACGCCGGGCCGTTCGAGATAGAGATCGAGCGCCGGCAGGCCGCTGGCCGCATGAACTGCGACGATCTGCGCATCCGTGGTAGGGAGGTCGGGATGCTCGATGACGACGGGCTGAATCTCGCCGCCGACTTCGGTCAGAACGAACGTATAGGAGAACTCCTCCTCGAGCTTCGGCGCGAACGTCCAGACGCGGGAGTTGGTGGCGCTGAGCGTTCGCTCGGTGACGTAGAAATCGTAGGTGTCGGCGTCATAGATGAACTGTTCCGTGCCCTTGAATGACAAGGCCGCTTCGTTGCTCGTTTCTTGCTCTCGCCGGAAGGCGAGCAGCTCGAAGCCGGGCGCCACGTTCGTAACGCGCACGCCGACCTTGCCCGGCGGCTGTCGCCCGTCGTCGCAGGCGGTTAAGAGGAGCACGGCGCAAGCGAGGCCGCACGAAGCAACGTGACGTAGGTTCATAGGAGCGCCGGTGAGGATCTGTCGCGAACGAAATTGGCCGGTATGGTACAGGCTGTCCGGCCCGGCGCGAAACGCGCGGCTAGAGCCGTCACAGTCTGCTGACTACAATGCGGGCGCCCGCCGCCGCGCTCGCGCGTGCTCCGAGTCATGCGGCTCTGACTGCGGCAACGGCAGAAGATTCCTCAGTGGGGATGGAACGATGATCGTCAGAACGCTAGCAGGGACGAGCGTCGCCGTTTGCTGCACGGCGGCAGGCGCGCAGCTCGCCGAGCCGTTGCACGTGCGCAATCTGAACCCGCTCGTCGCGGTTTTCGGGCTTCCTGCGTGGGATACCGTGCCGATCGGCACGCGGTTCGGCGCCGCGGTCGAGGTCGCGAACCACTATCGATTCTCGCTCGAAGAAGATGAGCGTTTGATGCTCGATGGCGAGACCGTGCGTACGAACTTCGCCTTCACGCACGGGTTTGGGAGCGGCTGGTCGCTCGGCGTCGAGATCCCGTACTACAAGGTCAGCGGCGGCGTGCTCGACGACTTCATCGACGGCTGGCATTCCGCGTTCGACTTGCCCGATGGCGGCCGGAATGCGCGGCCCGAGGGAGAGCTCCTGTACGCCTTCGGCGAGCCGCTGGCGCTTTCGTACGTGCTCACTGAACCGCAAACCGGCATCGGCGATACGCAACTGAAGTTCGCGAGGCTCATCGGGCGCGACCAGGGATTCGTCGTGCAAGCCAGCGTGAAGATTCCGACCGGAGACGAGGACCTGCTGGCCGGCAGCGGGTCCACCGATTGGTCGGTGACTCTGCTACGCACGCGGCCGTTGCTCGGCCGGACACGAGCGGCGGGATATTACTGGGGTGTTGGGCTGATCCGCGTCGGCGATCCGCAGCTGATCGACTTCGATGTCGAGACGTGGGTGCCGACGGGCATCGTCGGCGGAAGCTGGCAAGTGCTGCCCGAGTTCGGCCTCAAAGGGCAGCTCGATGTGCACGATGCATTCTACGATTCGCCGCTCGAGGAGATCGGCGAGACTGCGATCCAAGCGACGTTGAGCGCGTGGCGGCGAATGGGTCAGCGCGGACAGATCGAGTTCGCGATCGTCGAGGACTTGAACGTCAGCACGGCGCCCGACGTCGTCTTTCAGGTCGCGGCGGCGTGGCAGTGGTAGCGGCAGTGCGGCGGTATTCGATACCGGCCGTTGCTGTGCTCGGTCTGCTGTTGGCCGCGTGCGATTCCGGCAGCTCCGCCTCCGGTGTCGGTGCCGCGCCGCCGACACAGGCCGTCCCGGCCGTCCGAGGGGCGCGCTTCGATGCAGGTCCAATCAAAACCGCAGCGGAATACCTAGCTGAGCCGGAGCTCGCTGCGGCGAATCCCGCGCGAGGCGAGGTGCTCGCGTTCGCGTGCGCGGCATGCCACCAATTTCGAGAAAAAGTGACGCTGATTGGGCCGCACCTGCACGGTGTGTTCGGCCGCCCGGCCGCCAGTCTCGAGGGGTTCGCCTACTCGCCGGCCTTGCGCCAGTCGGGGCTCGTCTGGACGCCCCGATCGCTCGAGGCGTGGCTCGCAGACCCTTCAGGATTCGTCGAGGGCACGACCATGGCGTTCACGGGCTATCGCTCGGCCGAGGATCGACGCGATCTCATCGCCTTCCTGCTGCGCGCCACGCAATGACGGCGCGTCGGAAAGCTTTACACTGCGGTGCATCTCTTGCACATAAGTGCCTGAAGCAGGGATCGGTAGCGGCCTCGAGCATGAATGGGCTCGGTTCTTGCATTTGAATCGGCGGTACTCCTCGACTTAGTGGGTTCTAGCTTGAGCCAGTCTGTCAATCGAGACGCCGCCGCCCCGGGTCTCAGCGTCACGGTCTGTGTCGAGCGGCGCTCCGGAATCGATCGTCGGCGAATGACGCTGCGCAGCTTCCTTCGTGGAGGTCTCACACCGCGGCGCCGCCAAGGTCGCCGCGCAGGCGAGAACCATCTGCCGATCGACTGGCACGAGCCGTATCTGCTGTTCCTTTCCTTGATGATTTTGCTGCTCAGCGTCGCCGACGCATTCCTGACGCTCACGCTGATCATCGGCGGCGCGCAGGAGGCGAACCCGCTCCTGGCATTCATCTTGCGCGATCATCCGGAGCTGTTCGCCGTCGTGAAGATGGCGCTTACGGGGACGGGCGTGCTCGTGCTCGTGGCCATGGCGCGGTCCAGGCTCTTCCGCATCCTGAGCGTCGGCGCCGTCCTACAAGGCCTTTTCGTGTGCTACGTCGCACTCATCGCGTACGAATGGTGGTTGCTGCGCACTTTCCTGTGACGTAGGCGCGTTTGAACTTGATGCTTGTTTGGCTACACTACGCGCGCCTTCGGGCTCGGGGGCTGCATAATTGCTGCGTACGACCCCTTGCCCACCCTCATGAGCACAGTATTCAAGCACCAGTACGATACGTCGCACCTGCAGGGAGCCAACGCGACTTACGTCGAATGGCTCTATGAGCAGTACCTCGCGGAGCCCGGCAGCGTCCCGCCCCAGTGGCGCCAATACTTCAGCACGCTCTCTCCGGCCGGCGCCGAAGTTCCGCACGGGCCTATCGTCCACGCGGTAGCGGAGCGCTTGCGGCAGCGTGCGGCGCCGGGCAGCGCTCGAGTCCCGGCTGCCGAGGCCGCTCCGGCCATCGAGAAACAGGCCGCCGTCTCGCGGCTGATCCAGGTTTACAGCTTGCGTGGCCATCAGATCGCCGATCTCGATCCGCTCGGCCTATGGGAGCGTCCGGCCCCCGCCGTGCTGAGCTTCGACTTCTTGGGACTGGACGAGTCCGACCTGCAACGCGAGTTCTCGACGGGCGGTCTCGCTGGCACGGGCCACACGCGTATGAAGCTCCAGGACATCCTGGCGCTGTTGAAGCAGATCTACTGCGGCAAGCTCGCCGCCGAGTTCGCGCACATGTCGCGCGCGCGCGAGCGGCTCTGGTTGCGCGAGCAGTTCGAAGCTTGCCGCGTCCATTGGACGTTCGCTCGCGAAGAGCAAACGACGATTCTCGACAGCTTGACGCGCGCCGAAGGTATCGAGCGCTATTTGAACACGCGCTTCGTCGGCCAGAAGCGCTTCTCGCTCGAAGGCAGCGAAACGCTGATCCCTGCGCTCGACGACCTCATTCAACGAGCCGGCGAGGCGGGCGTCGCACGAGCTCGTCATCGGCATGGCGCATCGCGGCCGCCTGAACGTGCTCGTCAACGTGCTCGGCAAGTCGCCTTCCGATCTCTTCTCGGAGTTCGAGGGGGCGTACGACTTGGCGCGGCTCAAGGGCTCCGGCGACGTCAAGTACCACAAGGGCTACTCGGCCGACGTCCGCACGCCGGGCGGCAATGTGCACATTGCGCTCGCTTTCAATCCGTCGCACCTCGAGATCGTCAATCCCGTCGTCGAAGGTTCCGTGCGTGCTCGCCAAGACCGGCGCGGCGACTCCCTCGGCGAGCAGGTGCTGCCCGTCTTGATCCACGGCGACGCGGCCTTCGCGGGTCAAGGATCGTCGCGGAGACGTTCCAGTTGTCGCAGACGCGCGCGTTCTACACGGGCGGCACGATCCATCTCGTCATCAACAATCAGATCGGCTTCACGATGAGCGACCCGCGCGACAGCCGCTCCACGACGTACTGCTCCGACATCGCGAAGATGATCGAGGCGCCGGTATTTCACGTGAACGGCGATGACCCTGAAGCTGCCGTCGCGGCGGTGCGGCTCGCGCTGCGTTACCGGCAGGTATTCCGCAAGGACGTCGTCATCGATCTTGTCGGCTACCGCCAGCTTGGGTCATAACGAGGCCGACGAGCCGTCGGCAACGCAGCCGGCGATGTACAACGCGATTCGCGAGCATCCGAGCACGCGCGCCTTGTACGCGCGAAAGCTGATCGAGAGCGAAGTGTTGGCCAAAGACGGCGTCGACAAGATGGCCGATGACTATCCACCGCCCTCGACGAAGGCCGCAACCCGAATCGAGCGGCGCTCGGCATGATCGGCAACCAGTACACCGTCGACTGGAGCCGCTACACGCAAGCGTCTCTGAACGACTCCGTGAACACGGGCTTGCCCGAAGACGAGCTCCAGCGTCTGGCGGGCGTCATCGACACGGTGCCGCCGGCCCACAAGCTCCATGCGCGCGTGCAGCGCATCATGGAGGATCGCCGGCGCATGGCGGCCAGAGAGATAGGGTGCGACTGGGGAATCGCGGAGAACCTCGCGTACGCTTCTCTGCTCGCCGCGAACTTCCACGTCCGGCTCGTCGGCCAGGACACCCGGCGCGGCACGTTCTTTCATCGCCATGCCGCGTTGATCGACCAAACGACGGGTGAGGCCTACACGCCGCTCGTGCACGTGGCGACGGATCCGCGCGCGTTCACGGTCGCCGACTCGCTGTTGTCGGAGGAGGCCGTGCTCGGTTTCGAGTACGGCTACAGCACGACGTACCCCGACTCGCTCGTGATCTGGGAAGCGCAGTTCGGCGATTTCGTGAACGGCGCGCAAGTCGTCATCGATCAGTTCATCAGCTCCGGCGAGGCGAAGTGGGGTCGCTTATCGGGGCTCATGTTGTTTCTGCCGCATGGCTACGAAGGGCAGGGGCCCGAGCATTCGTCGGCGCGCCTCGAGCGTTTCTTGCAGCTCTGCGCCGAGCACAACATGCAGGTCGTCGTGCCGACGACGCCGGCACAGATGTTCCACTTGCTGCGCCGACAGATGCTGCGCAACTTCCGCAAGCCGCTCATCGTGATGACGCCGAAGAGCTTGTTGCGGCATCGTCTGTCGGTGTCGACGATGGCCGATCTTTCGCGCGGCCGTTTTCAGCGCTCATCGACGAAGTCGAGCCCGTCGCCGAGGACACCGTCACGCGCATCGTGTTTTGCAGCGGCAAGGTCTACTTCGATCTCGCCGAGCACCGCCGCGACGAGAGCATCGGCAACGTGGCCATCGTCCGCCTCGAGAAGCTCTATCCGTTCCCGATCGAGGAATACGCGCGCGTGATCGCCCGCTATCGCAATGCGAAAGAGGTGGTGTGGTGTCAGGAGGAGCCGCAGAATCAAGGCGCCTGGTACAGATCCGCCATCGCTTGCAGGAGCCGCTCGCGAAGACGCACGAGCTTTTCTACGCCGGCCGGCCCGGCGCCGCGGCGCCGGGCATCCGGCATCCACGCGCTGCACGTTCGCCAGCAGCAATCGTTGGTTTCGGCGGCGTTGACATCATCGTCGAAGGAACGAGCCGCGAGCCTTTCCACGGTCGGTAAACGCGCATAGCATCGGCGCGGAATCGAGACGCTTGAGGTAGAACCCCAGTGAGCATCGAGGTCAAGGTTCCGCAATTGCCCGAATCCGTGGCCGACGCCACGCTCGTTGCGTGGCACAAGAAGGCCGGCAATGGCCGTACGCCCGCGACGAGAACCTCGTGGACCTCGAGACCGACAAGGTCGTCCTCGAGGTGCCGGCGCCCGCGGACGGGATCATCCGAGAGATCGTGGCCAACGACGGCGCCGTCGTGACGAGCGGCCAGCTGGCTCGCCACTCTCGAGCCCGGCGCCGTCGCTGCAGCCGCGGCGCCTGCGGCGAAGGACAAATCTGCGGCCGCAGCGACGACGGAAGCGACGACGGAAGCGCCGCGGACGTCTGCGCCGGCGGCGGCAGCGTCACGTACGCCGGCGGAGGCGCCTGCCGTGCAACCGCGTTCGTCGGCATCGGCGAACAAGATGGGGCCGGCCGTGCGCAAGCTCGTGGAGGAGCACGACCTCGATCCTGCCTCGATCGCGGGCTCGGGCCGCGAGGGACGCATCACGAAGGGCGATGTCCTCGAGTACATCGCCGACCATCAAGCGACGACGGTCGGCATCGAGCACGACGTGGTGAGCCGCGCCGGCATGCCGCAGCAACAGGCTCCGAAACAGCCGCGCGGAGGCGTCTTGCGCGACGAGCACCGCGTGCCCATGACGCGTCTCGGCGCGCGCATCGCCGAGCGCTTGTTGCAGGCGCAGCAACAGGCCGCGATGCTGACGACGTTCAACGAGGTCGACATGTCGGCCGTGATGGCGCTGCGCCGAACGATATCAGGAGACTTCGCGAAGAAGAACGGCGTCAAGCTCGGCTTCATGTCGTTTTTCGTCAAGGCCGTCGTCGAGGCGTTGAAGGCAGTTCCCGCGGTCAATGCCCGATCGACGGCGACGACATCGTCGATCACCACTACTACGACGTCGGCGTCGCCGTCTCGACGGAACAGGCCTGGTGGTCCCCGTCTTCCGCAACGCCGACCGCTCGGGATCGGCCGAGATCGAGAAGGCCATTGGCGACTTCGGCGAAGCGCGCCCGCGAAGGCAAGATCAGCTCGCCGACTCAGGGCGGCACGTTCACGATCACCAACGGCGGCATCTTCGGCTCGCTGCTGTCCACGCCGATCATCAATCCGCCGCAAAGCGGGATCCTCGGCATGCACGCGATCCAGGAGCGGCCCGATCGCGTGAACGGCCAGGTGGTCGATCCGCCCGATGATGTACCTGGCGCTCACCTACGATCACCGCCTCGTCGACGGCCGGGAAGCGGTGACATTCCTCGTGAAAGTGAAGGAGGCCTCGAGGATCCGGCGCGGCTGCTGCTCGAGGTCTGACCACTCACTGAAGTCACACAATGAGCGACAAGAAATTCGACGTCGTCGTCATCGGCGGCGGTCCGGCAGGCTATCCCGCCGCGCTACGCGCGGCGCAGCTCGGCCTATCGGCTGCGTGCATGGATGACTACAAGAACGAGGAAGGCGCGCGCCTGTTCGGCGGCTGTTGCTTGAACGTCGGGTGCATCCCGTCGAAGGCGCTGCTCGAGTCCTCGGAGCTCTATCACCGCGCGCATACGGAGTTCCAGGCGCACGGCATTCATGTCGCCGGG
>CAVQLK010000007.1:0-121736 GCA_963713355.1 uncultured Gammaproteobacteria bacterium
GGCGAAGCCGTCGAACCGCTTGGTAACCCCTCGTACCTGAATCATCGTGAGCCCGCCTGCCGTATCCCCCTTGGAACTGAATCAATAGTCTTGGCGACCCCGGGGTTTCTTACATCGCGCGCGGAATTCGGGCTCGAGCGGAGCTTCGTAATCTTCCCCGGACTTGTCCGTAAAGTCCGCTGGGAGCCCCTAAGTCAGACGCAGATTGTCGAACATGCCGTCGCCTCTGGTCGGCGCCTGCAGCTGGGTTCCTGTTCTGCTTGCTCGGCGGCTGGTGGGTCGCCCGCGGCGCGAGCCGTGCGCATGAGCGCAACGGCGTCGTGCTCGGCGTTGCCGTCGCGGTCGTCGATCTCGCGCTGCTGATCGTCAGCGGCGCGCCGTTCGGTGTGTTGATGGTGTCGTCCGTCGTGAGCCGCGTAGCAGGGGGCTATTGCGGCGGACTGATCGCAAAGCGGCGCGCCCAGCGGTCGCCGTAGTCGAATCGTTGCATTGAGCCCAGTTTCGCGTCTCGCTTGCGGGGCGCGGCGGACGTTACGGTGAATCCCCGTTCACTCGCACTCCGCCTGGGCCTATAGTGAAACCATGTCGCACGCCGCTGCAGATCTACCCCGTCGCCATCGCCTCACCGTGGCCGACTACTACCGCATGGCGGAAGTGGGCATCCTTGCACCCGATGCTCCCGTCGAGCTGATCGACGGCGACATCATCGACATGGCGCCGCCCGGGAGTTTGCACGCCGCCACGGTGGATCGCCTGAACGATGCGCTCGCGCGCGCGGTAGATGACAGGGCCTCAGTCCGTGTCCAGAATCCCGTGCGCTTGAGCGACCTCTCCGAGCCGCAGCCCGACCTCGCGATACTGCGGCGCCGCGAAGACTTCTACAGCGAGCACCACCCGCGGTCCGCCGATGTCCTGCTCATCATCGAGGTTGCCGACACGTCGCTGCGGTTCGACCGCGACACGAAGGTGTCTCTCTACGCACTTCACGGAATCCCAGAAATGTGGCTCGTGGACCTTCGTGGCCGGCGGCTCGTCCGCCACCGCACTCCGCAGCAGGGTTCGTACACGCTCGTCGATGAGCCTGATCTCAGCGCAGAGCTCGACGTATCCGCGCTCTCCGGAGTGGCCGTCGACCTGCGCCGCCTGTTCGGCTGAAGAACCGCCCCCGCGCAGCTCGCTTCATCCGTTTGCTGAAAACCGCGCTGCCAGCTTCTGTTCCCGGAACGCTTCGGTGATGTGATCGACGAAGGCGCGGGTCTTGGCGGGCAGCAGTTTCTGGCTGGTGAAGTAGAGCGAGATCGCGCCCAACGGCCAACCGTGCCTGAAAGCGTTGCGCGGTTACTGCGGTCGCTATGCCGGCCGTCGAAAAGCGAACGCAACGAGCTGCGAGCCCATGCCGCTCGCGACAAACGCGAGCTTGGCATTGGCGGCGAGCTTGCGCAGCCAATCGAACGTGCCACCGTCGATGACCGGCATGTTGGATCCGCCCGGCGTCGTGGCGTCGATCATGAAACGCAGCCCGTCGTAGTAGTCGTGCGTCAGATCGCTGTGCGCGACGGGAATCTCGGGCAATGCCGCTGCGATACGCTCGGCGACGTGACGGCGCTCGGGCGTCGCCAGTAGCTTGAGCTTGCGGTGCGGAAACGCGTAGCCGTGCGCCTCGAGTCGATCGAGCGCGCGCCAGTGCGTGCGGATGTGCTCGGTCAGCGCTTGCGTCACGAACGCATGATCTTCGCGCTCGCGCGCGGCCGACGCGAGGCAGAACATGCGAAAGTGCGCCGCGAAGCCCGGCAGATCGGGCACGGTTTGCGCGCGAGTGCAGCGGTGCGACGTCGCGAGCTTGATCTCGGCGGACGGTGTTTCGCGTAGCCGCCGCGCGCTTTCGAGCGCGAGCACGTTCGTGGGATCGGCAACGAGCTCGGTGCCGCGTGTCGTCGAGACGATCCGATTCTGGCTCGTCAGCGCGACGGTCGAGCAAGCGCCGAGCGGCGCGAGCGGCGCGAGCTCGAGAGCCTCGAATTGCAGGGCGGCCGCGAGCAGCTGCGCGTCGAGCGCGTTCAACGTGCGTTGATCGATCTCGCACGGCCGAACGAATCGATCCTGCTGCCATTGCTCGAGCAACGCCGCCGGCGTCTTGCGGGCGGCCCGTCGCTCCATGACTCCAAGCAAGAGCGACCACAACGCGGAGGACGCGAGCCCTTCGTTCAGGGCGTTGCGAACCGACTCGTCGAGCTCGGCGTCGGTCCAGTGGCGCTGATCGGAGCTCATGGTACCGGCGTCATCGCTCGCCGGTTCGATTTAGTTCGTTGGCCCGGGTATCGCGCCCCAATCTTCCAGCGCGACGTCTGCCACGTGTTGCGAGAACGTCCACCAATGTCCGGCGTGATCTTTCGCAGTGTACTGGCGCTCGCCGAATGGCATTACCGTGAGCGGCTCCACGATCTCGGCGCCTGCCGCAAGCGCGCGCGCAAAATGGGCAGCGACGTCGGGCACCGTGATGTGCACGTACTGGTTCGGCTTGTCGACCTGCGCTTTGAATGGGCCGCCGGCCTTTCCGAGCATGATTGCGCCTTCGTCTATCGCGAGCTGTGCATGCATGATTGTTCCATCGCGCCTGGGCGCTCGCAGCCGCTCCCGGAATCCGAAACTGCTGCAAAGCCAATCGATAGCGGTCGCTACGTCGTCATAAATGAGGATCGGAACAACGGTGGCTGTAGGTGCTGAGCGGTTGGTGACCATGGCGCTCTCGAGACATCAGAGCGGCGTATCGTGACGAAACGCGCGCGGGGACGATTGTAAAAAATTGCCGTTGCCGGAAACCGGAAGCGCCACATGGTTTCGGCTCGATCGATGCCGCAGATAGCCGGTTGGCGAGACACCCGCGAAAGTATTGAAGTCGTGGATCAGGTGCGCCTGATCGAAATAGGCGTGCAGCGAGGCGACGTCGGACCATACGACGTCGCGGTGGTTTTCAATGGACGCCAGTACTCGCTGGAACCGTGCAACGCGCTGATACAGCTTCGGCGTCAGGCCCACTTCGCGTCGAAACAACTCGATGAATCGCCTTTGGCCGATTCCCATGCAGCCGACTAAATCCACGATTCGCACTTCGCGAACGGACCGAAGCTCACCAAGCGCGTATCGCACCGCAGGATGGCCGGGCGCATCGGTGGCGGCGAGCCGCGCCTCCAGGTAGCGCTCGAGCACACGAAAGCGAACTGAATTGGTTGCCGCCTCCAGGATTTCCGCTCGGAGGGCGAGCGCCGATCTCCCGCAAAACTCGTCGAGCGGGACCGTTAGATTTGCGATTTCCGAAACGGGCGTCCGGAACAATGAGCTCGCGCCGCCGGGCGCGAAGCTGACGCCGACCATACTGATTGACTGCGCCGTGTTGAGCACGCGAGGCCGTGAGCTCGCACCGGCTAGGATAGGGACGCTGCTCGATGTATCGCTCACATCGATGAACAACCCCATCTCGCCGGTTGGCAAGAGGCGTTCCTGAGAGTGCTGTTGCGGGGGCTGCTCGGATGCCCATAAGAACCGAACGTGGCGAGACAAGCGGCCGCGCGGGACGTAACGCTCAAACTTCATCAGCTAGTGGCCGGAGGGATCGGGCCGCCATCTTCGCGTAGGCCTTCGAGATGGAACTCGATCGCTTCGCGGATCGCTTGCTCGGTTTCGGGCACGCTCGCGCCAGTCGCCACGCAGCCCGGCAAGTCCGGAACGTACGCCGAATAATTTGAGTCAGCTTGCTCGATGACGACGGCGTAACGCATGGCGCCGGCTAGATCCAGCCGAGGCCGCGCGCCAACGCGCCGAGGTTGATGCCGGCCAGCGCGATATAGAGGAACAGCGCCCAGATCTTTGCTGCAGCGAACGAGTCGCGGAGATCGTCGAACTTGGTGTTCAGTTGACTCGCTACGGTGTCTATTCGGTCACGCAGACCACGAACGTCGGCCTTGATGTCCGACACGTTGGTCAAGAGGTGCGTCACGTCGGATTCCAAACGCGCGATGCGTGCTTCCATGGAGCTCTCCGCGGCTATCGGTCCTGCGGCCATTGTACTTCCTGGTCTCGGGAGGCGCTCTGTGGCGCGGAACCATTACAGCCAAGTCGAACCCTGCGGAGAACGTCCGTTTCTCGCCGGAATTTCGAGAAATGAGCACGTATTAGAGCAGCGCGGGGGCTGCGTTCGAACTCGCCGTGGAGCGGGGCGCGGCGGCGTGCGCTCGCGGTTTGCCTGCCCAGTAACCAAGATCCCGGACGGCCACTCCTAGATCTGAACGCAAGATTCCCAGGAGACTTTCGTGCCCGCTGATACCACCCTCCGTGCATCTCTCTCAGGACGCATGACGCGTAGACACTTTGCCCGGCTGACAGGCGGTTTGATCCTGACGGGCTGCGCCCGTCGGCAGGTCGACTCTCGCCGCGGGCCGGCGCTCTGGATTGCCGAAAGAAACAACACCCGCGCTTACATGTTCGGGCAGATGCCCGTACTTTCCGACACTGTCTGGTTGACGCCTGAAATTGAAGCTGCCTTCGACGGCAGCGATCTGGTCTGGTTGGAGAACCTGGATAATTCGCAAATAACTCCCGAAGTGATGAACGCAGTTGGTGAGCTCCAAAAGCAACTGCTTCCGCCAGCAGATTTTTCGGTGCTCTCCGTGCTCGATGCGCCGCATAGGCAGCGATTGCTGTCGGTGTTGGACGCCGAAGGTGTCAGTCCGGAAAGCCTGAACGGCCGTCCAATCCCCTTCGCGCGACAACTGGTGAGCTCTATCCAGGACAGGGAATCGGGAGCCGATTTCACGAAAATTCCGGAAGCGGTCTTCCGCGCGCGCGCGAAAGCTGCCGGGAAGCCGATCTTTACTGAATGGCGAGACCTGCTCGAGCTCGTGCGCTTTGCTTCCGACTTGCCCGAAGTCCAAAAACAACTCGTGATGATGGCGCTCGATGATCTGGACAGGGATTATCCGGCCGAGCTCGCCTCCTGGTTGAGCGGAGAACTGGATATTCAAATCAGGACCGCGGAGGCACGGGCACTGCGCTATCCGGATCTATATTTGCATGTCAACACACTTCGCAATCAGGCCATGGCACGACGCGTTATAGACGCCATGAATGACTACCGACAGCTATTCATCTGTTTGGGAATCGGCCACTTCGTAGGGCCGCACAGCGTTCCCGCCTTGCTCAGGCAAGAGGGGCTGGATGTGCGAAGGGTCTAAGCCGCTCGATACCTAGTCCGCCCGCAATGCCTCCGCCGGATTCACGCGCGTCGCGCGGCGCACCGGCAGCCACACCGCGAGCGCCACGGCCATCGTCACCGTGAGCAGCGCGGCTCCATACGCGATCGGATCGGCCGCGGAGACGCCGTAGAGCTGCGCGCGAAGCGAGAACGCGGCGACTGCGGCGCCCGCGAGCCCGATCAACAACCCCGCCGCGAGCAGCCGAGCGACTTCTCCGGTCACCAATCTCGCGACCGCCCGAGGGCTCGCGCCGAGCGCCTGACGAACGCCGAGCTCGCGCCGCCGCACGGCCACGCCAGCCGCCGGTCCAGCTCCGTCATCGTTGCCCGGACTTGCGGCGCCAGCAGGCCGGGCGGGACCGTGGCGCGGACCACGAACGCCATCGGGTTGCGCGGCGCCTGCCGCACCGGCTGCCGCGTCAGGCTAGCCATCGGCGCGCAATGCCACGTTCGGGTCGATGCGGGCAGCGCGCCGCGCCGGCAGATAGGTTGCGAGCGCCGCGATGCCGGCGAGAAGCGCCGAGACGGCCACGTACGTCAGCGGGTCGATCGGTTGTACACCGAATAGATAGCTGGCCATCACTCGTGTCACCACGACCGCGAGGCCGATGCCGAGCACGATGCCGACGGCCGTGAGCTTGAGGCCGTGACGTAGGAACAATTTTCGTACGTCGCCGGCTCGCGCGCCGAGCGCAATGCGAATCCCAATCTCGCGCGTGCGTTGCGCGGCGACGTACGAGATCACGCCATAGATGCCGGCCACGCCGAGCAGCAGCGCCACGCTCGCGGCGATTCCGAGCATTACTAGAGTGAACGAAGTCTGCGCCATCGACGCATCTTGGATTTCCTGGAGCGTTTGAATCGATGAGAGCGGGAGGTCCGGGTTCACGTCCCAGACGGCTTGCTCGAGCTCGCGCATGAAACCCGGAGTGGCGACGCGATCCGACCGCACGGCGTAGGCCATCGCGCGCCATCGGTAGACTTCGTTCCGCATCGCCCAGTACACGATCGCGGTCGGCGGCCGATTCAGTCCGTCGTCGCGCTCGTCGCCGCTGACGCCCACGATCTCGCTCCACGTTTCGTTGCCGCAGCACCGTACGCGCTTGCCAATCGCCTCCGACGGTACCTGCCATAGCTCACGCGCCAGCGATTCGGAGATCACGACGGCGCGCCGCTGCTCGAGGATGTCGCTCCACGCGACTCCCCGCCCCGAGACCATGGGATTACCCATGGTCTCGAAGTACCCGGGCCCGACGCTCTTGAAGCGCCGCTGTGGACCCTCGAGTCCCAGGTCAGGCAGTCCCTCGGCAGTGAGGTAGTTGCCATTGTCCTCGCCGTCCATCGTGATCGACGAAGAGAGCCCGACGGAGACGACGCCGGGCACTTGCTCGAGTCGTTCCGCGATGCTCTGGTGCGTGCGCGCCGCTTGCTCGTCGTCGCCGATGAGGCTTTCGGGAATCGGCACGAGGAAGGTCTGCACCTGCTCGGGCCGAGTGAAGCCGGGATGCACGTCCAACATAGCGACGAGCGTGCGCGTCATCAGACCCGAGACGATCAGCAACGTGAGCGCCAACGCGACTTGGCCGACGACCACTGCGTTGCGAGCGCGGTTGCGTTCCGGTGCATCGCCGGCCGAGCGGCTGCCGCTTTTCAGCATCGCGACGCTGGGGCTTCCATAGCGCGCGACGGCGAACAGTCCGAACAGCACGCCGCTCGAGATCGAGACCGCCGCTGCGAACAGCAGCACTGTTGGATCGATGCCGACGGCATCGAGGCGCGGGAGCTGCGCCGGGCCGACGGCATGCAGCAGCGCGATCGCGGCGCCGGCGAGCCCAACGCCGAGCGCGCCGCCCACGAGGCCAAGCACTACGCTTTCCGCGAGCAGCGTGCGCGCGAGGCGGCCCCGGCTCGCTCCGAGCGCCGCCCGTGTCGCGAGCTCCTGGTGTCGAGCCTCCGCACGCACTAGAAACAGATTTGCCACGTTGCCGCAGGCGATGAGCAGCACCACGGCGACGGCCGCGAGCAGAATCCAGAGCACGCCGGCAACGTTGCCCGTTACGTCGTCCGCCAACGGCCGCACGTTCGGCCGCAGCTCGAGCCCCGCGAAGAACGGCGGCAGCAGCGAGATCCCGTGCGCGATCTCGGCGTTTGCTTGCTCCAGCGAGACGCCGGGCTTGAGACGCGCGAGCGCACTGAACCCGAAGCTGATCCAGCGCGGCGCGCTCGGGTCGAGCGGCATCGGCAACAGCACGGCGGGCCGCGTGCTCAAGAAGTTGAAAGACGAGGGCAGCACGCCGACGACCTCGGTCGGCGTGCCGTCGATCGTGATTTCCCGCCCGACGATGTCCTCTGCGCCGCCGAACCGGCGCTGCCAATAGCTCGCGGTTAGTACGGCCCGCGGTGGGCTACCGGGCACGTCGTCTTCGGCGCTGAAGAGCCGCCCGAGCTGCGGTTGCGTACGCAGCATCGACAGCGTCGGCGAGTTCAGAATCAGCGCCTCGACACGCTCCGGCATCTCGCCGCCGCCGGTGATCGACACAGAGGTCGCATCCCAGGCGCCGATGTCCTCGAACGCCTGGTTGTTCTCGCGATACGTCAGATAGGTGGCGGGACCCTGAGTCGTCTCGCCGAAATTTCCGTAGTGGCGCAGGCTCACGAGCGCTTGCGGCTCGGGAAATGGCAGTGGCTTCAGCAGCACGCCGTAGACCAGGCTGAAGATCGCCGTAGTCGCGCCGATCCCGAGCGCGAGAATCAGGACGGCCGTGGCCCCGAAGCCCGGTTGCTTTCCGAACGCGCGCGCGGCGTAGCGGAGGTCCTGCCGCAGATCCTCGAGTAGATGCCCCGTCGAGACGCCGGCCGTGACGGCGGTCGACGCGTGCGCTTGTTTGAGCGCGGCGATGCGCTGCGCGAGCGCGTTGCCGGCGCGGAACTCGGCGAGCGCCAAGCGCGTCGCCTCGTCCGGCGATGCGCCCGCCGACGTCGCATCGCGATAGCGCCCCTCGAGGTGCTGCGCGATCTCGTCGACGATGTCGGCCTCGCGCTCCGGCTTCAAGCGAAGCTGGGTGAGCCGCGCGCGGACCTCGCTGTGCCAGTCATGCATGGTGGGCTCCTCCGCCATCCATTACTCGTAGCGCAACGCTTCCATCGGCGCGATGCGGGACGCGCGCCGTGCCGGCACGTAGCTCGCACCGAGCACGACCAACGAGATGGCGGCCACCGCTGCGATCAGCACCGCAGGGTCGTGGCCGGAGAGGCCGACGAGCAGTGCTTCCGCGACGCGTCCGAGCCCAGCGGCCGCGGCGAGCCCAATGCTGCTTCCGATGACGGTCATCAAGCCGACTTGCTTGACCACGAGCGCGCGTAGACCCGACGGTTCCGCGCCGAGCGCTAGCCTAAGGCCAAGCTCGCGCGTCCGCTGCGCGACGTTGTAGGCGAGCACGCCGTAAAGGCCGATGGCCGCCAGCAGTGTCGCGAGCACTGCAAAGCTTGCGGAGAGCATCGCGATGAGGCGCTCCCGGTAAACGTCGTTCCGCACTTGCATTTCCATCGTGCGTAGGTCAGTCACGGGCACGTTCGGATCGATCTCTGCGACCACACGCGGAATCATGCGCATGAGCGCGCCTGGGTCGAGACCTCGCACGTAGAACGTCAATCCGTCGAGATTCGCATCACGCTGTCGGGGGAAAAAGACCGTTGGCGGAACGTCGTCGGTGACGCCGGCGTACTTGGTGTCGGCAGTCACGCCGACGATCTCGATCCCTCGAAAACGGCCCAGGTCGAAGCGTGTCCCGAGCGCGGCGTCGCCGAGCCCGAACACGCGAGCGAAGCTCTCGTTGATGACGGCTACGGGCGGCGAGTCCGGCGTATCCGAAGCGTCGAAGCCACGCCCGGCAAGCACTGGAATCGAGAGCGCCCGAAAAAAACCGGAGCTCACGGCATTCATGTTGATCGGGCCGCCAACGACCGGCGGGTTCGGGAAGCCCTGAAACTGCGACGTGTGGTTCGTCCAATTTCTGCTCGCCAGCAGCGCGATCCTCGAAGATCCCACGTTGCTGACGCCGGGCTCTGCGGCGAGCCGTTCTTCGATGCCGTCGAACGTTGCCATTGCGCGTTCCGGACTCTGCCCGGCTGTCCGCGGCGAGATCGAGAACATTGCCACCGACTCGACGTCGATACCGAGATCGATTCGGGCGATGTTCGCGAAGCTCACGGTGAGCAGGCCGGCCAGCGCGAGCAGCGTCGTCGAAAATGCGATCTGCGCCGTTGCCAGCGCGTTGCGAACGCGGGTCATGCCGCGGCCGCCGAGGGTCCTGGAGGCCACGCCCTTGAGGACGAGACCGGGTTCGGCGCTTGCCGCCTGAACAGCCGGTGCCGCCCCGAACAGCAGCACGGTGCACAGCGATATGGCGCCTGCGAACGCCAGCGCCGCCGGGCTCAGCTCCATGCTCAATGCCGACGCAAGCTGCTCGGGCAGCAGGGCGCCGATGGCGCGCAGCGTCAGCGCCGCCACGGGCAAGCTGGCGACGCCGCCGATGACGGCGATCGTGCCGACCTCGAGCAGCGACTGTTTCACGAGCCGCCACCGGCTGGCACCCATCGTGACGCGAACCGCCATCTCGCCGGCCCGCGACAGACCGCGCACGAGCAGTAGATTGGCGACGTTGACGCAGACGATCATCAGGACCAATGCCGTGATGCCGAGCAGCACCGTCAGAGGTTCCGCGCTGTCGTCGCGCAGCAGCCCCTTTCGCTCGCCGCCCGGCTCGAGCGTGATGCGCTTGGCCTTGAACTGCTCGAGGATTCCCGTAGGCACTGCGCTCCACAACGGCACTTCGACTTCGTTGATGATTCCGCCGTAGATGCCGTTGATGCTCGCGGACGCCTGCTCCAGCGACACGCCGGGGCCAAGCCGCGCAAGCAAATACACCCACCGCGAACGCCGATCGTCCTGGTCGCTGGGTCTCCAAGGCTCCATGAGCCAACGCAACGTGATCGGCACGAAGACGCGCGGCTGAACCCCGACCACCGTGCCTCGGAAACCCTCGGGCGCCACGCCGATCACGGCGAGCTCGCGGCCGTTGACGGTGAGCGTGCGGCCGATCACGCCCGGATCGCCCGCGAACCGGCTCTGCCAGTAGTCGTGGCTCAGCACGACGACGGCCGATTCGCCGACCTGCGGCTCGTCCTGCGGCCCGATCAGGCGGCCGAGCGCGGGGGAAAGCCCGAGCACGCTGAAATAGCCGCCGGACACCATCATTCCGCCGCCGGCGACCGTCTGCAGCTCCTCGGCGACGCTCGCTTGGAAATCGCGATGCGCGGAGAGACCCGTGAACACGGACTGTTGCTGCTCCAGATCGCGGAACATCGGGTAGCTGAAGATGTGCTCGTGGTCGCCCGACAAGCTCGCGGTCCCGCCACCGAGCAACGGGGGCGTTGTCGCGAGCCCGACGAGCCGCTCGGGCCCGGGGACGGGCAGCGACTGCACGAGAACTTGGTGGAACAGCGAAAAGATCGCCGTCGTCGCGCCGATGCCGAGCGCGAGGATCAGGACGGCCGTGGCGGTGAAGCTCTTGTGCTTGGCGAATGCGCGCGCGGCATAACGCAGGTCTTGCCAGAGATCCTCGAGTAGGTGCCCCGTCGAAGCGCCGACCGGGATCGGCTGCGGCGCGTGCGCCTGCCGTAGCGCGGCGATGCGCTGCGCGAGCGCGTTGCCGGCTTGGAACTCGGCGAGCGCCAAGCGCGTCGCCTCGTCCGGCGGTGCGCCCGCCGACGCCGCCTCGCGATAGCGTTCCGCGAGGTGCTGCGCGATCTCGTCGACGATGTCGGCCTCGCGCTCCGGCTTCAAGTTGAGCGGCGCGAGGCGCGCGCGGACCTCGTTCTGCCAGTCATGCATGCTGGGCTCCGGTGATCCTGCGCACGGCCTCGACGAACGTCTCCCACGTCGCGAGCTGCGCGGCGAGCACGCGGCGGCCGTCGGCCGTGACCTTGTAGAACCGGCGCCGCCGCTCGCCGGGCTTCTCCACCCAAGTTCCCTTGATCCAACCGCGTTCCTCGAGCCGATAGAGCAGCGGATACAGCGAATCGATGTGGAACGTGAGTAACCCGCCCGAGCGGACATGGATCAACTTGCTGAGCTCGTAACCGTGGCGGGGTTGCGCATCCAGTAGGGAGAGGATCAGCAACTCGGCGGAGCCCTTTTTCAGCTCACGATCGAGGGCGCGGTGTCGATGTCTGTCATAGACAGATAGTATGACGGCAGATATCAGTGGTCAAACAGGCAGCGGGGTTCGCGCGGTGGGTCCGCTTATGCCCGATCGCCTCGTCCTGTGCGGGACCTGTGCGACGACGCCTACTCGGCCCGCAGCGCCTCCGCCGGATTCACGCGCGTCGCGCGGCGGACCGGCGGCCACACCGCGAGCGCCACGGCGAGAGTTACCGTGAGCAGCGCGGCGCCGTACGCGATCGGATCGGCCGCGGAGACGCCGTAGAGCTGCGCGCGAAACGCGAACGCGGCGATGGCGGCGCCCACGAGCCCGATCAACAATCCCACCGCGAGTAGTCGAGCGACTTCGCCGGTCACCAATCTCGCGACCGCCCGAGGGCTCGCGCCGAGCGCCTGGCGAACGCCGAGCTCGCGCCGCCGCACGGCCACGCCATACGCCGTCACGCCGTAGGCGCCGAGCCCCGTCAACAGCAGCGCCGCGACCGCGAACGCGGCCGCGAGGACCATCGCGAATCGCCGCGCCGAGCGCGCGGCCTCGACGTACTCCGTGAACGGCCGAACCTCGGACCACGCCAGCCGCCGGTCCAACTCCGTCATCGTTGCCCGGACTTGCGGCGCCAGCGCGTCGGGCGGGACCGTGGCGCGGACCACGAACGCCATCGGGTTGCGCGGTGCCTGCCGCACCGGATAGTAGATTTGCTCGCGCACCTCTTGGGTGGGCCGCCGGTGCTTCAAGTGACGCACGACTCCGACGACGGTCACCGTCACCGCCGGCCCACCCGTCGTGCGCGGATCGCCGACGAAGCGTTGGCCGATCGCGCTCTCGCCCGATAGCGTGGAGTTCGCCTTGCCCTTGCCTTCCCGATAGCGGGATGCACGCGCCAATATCGGGATCCGCAGCGGTGACGCGCCGTTTACTTGTTGAGCGGATCCCGCGACTCGCGTCATCTAGGACGCTGGCACAGTTGTTGCTGCCCGACGTCCGGGGCTCGGGGAGGAGCACGCCATGAACAACATCACAGGCGCTGTTCGGCAGCTGAAGCGCCGGCCTGGTCTTTCATTGACCATCATCGCCATCCTCGCGCTGGGTGTCGGTTCAACGACGGCCATGTTCTCGTTGTTTTACGAGGTAGTCGTCCAGTCCCTCCCGGTGCCCGAGCCTGACCGACTCGTAGAGCTCGCCACATCAGGACCAATGGCCGGTGGCGCTGCCGTCAGTTTGTCGGGCGGGGCCGAGCATATCTTCAGCTACCCAATGTTCCGTGATCTCGAGCAGCAGCAGACCGTGTTCGCGGGGCTCGCCGCACACCGCGATTTCCAGGCCGGCGTGGTCGAAGGACAGCAGACCAGCGCGGGCAGCGGAGTGTTGGTGTCCGGCGGCTACTTTGGCGTCCTCGGTTTGACCCCGGCGCTCGGACGTTTGATTGCGCCTCAAGATGAACCGCAGGTCGGTGAATCGGCCGTAGTTGTATTGAGCTACGACTATTGGCAAAGCCGTTTCGGGGCCAATCCGGACGTGATTGGCCGCACTCTGACGATCAACGGTCAAACACTCGTTATCGTTGGTGTTGCACCAGAAGGTTTTCGAGGCACGATCGTTGGTCTTCAGCCGCGTGTATTTGTGCCGATAACGTTGCGCTGGCTCATGGAGCCGTGGAGATCCCGCGACGAAACCGATCGGCGGTCGCTGTGGGTCTACATGTTGGCGCGGTTGCAGCCTGGACTGTCGGCGGAACAGGCATTAGCAAGCATCAACAACGTCTACGGCGGAATTCTCAACGAGGTCGAAGCTCCGCTGAATAGTGCGATGCCCGCCGACGCGCTGGAGCAGTTTCGCAACAAACGCATCCGATTTGAGGCTGGCGGAGAGCGAAAAGGTCTGCTCCGGAACGCGACGGCTCAACCGTTGGCGATGTTGCTTGGCATCACAGCGCTGGTCCTCATGATCGTCTGCGTGAACATCGCGAATCTGTTACTCGTGCGCGGCGTTTCGAAGGCCGGAGAGATGGCAATTCGAGCCACCATGGGTGCTTCACGATCGCGGCTGGTCTTGGAGTCGCTCACGGATGTTGGCGTGATCGCTATCGTCGGCGGCATTGTGAGCTTGCCCGTTGCCGCAGCGACGCTGCGCATCATCGGCGCCATGCTGCCGGAACAGCTCGCCTCCGCAATCAGCATCGAGCTGAGTCCCGCGGCACTGTGGTTTGCGGGCGGCGTATCGCTGTGCACGCTTCTGCTCTTCGGCGTGGCACCAGCAGCGCAAGCAGCGCGGACCGATCCGGGCGCTGGGTTGAAGCGCGCCGCGGCGAGAACCGTCGGTAGCAGCGGCATGGTGCGCGTTCGCAATGTGCTCGCGACGACGCAGATCGCGTTCTCGACCGTGCTGCTCGTTCTGGGTGGGTTGTTTGCACTGAGCCTTACGAACATCTCCCGCGTGGATCTCGGGCTCGATATCGAGTCCGTTGTGACATTCACGATTTCGCCGCGAGCAATCGGCCAGAGTCCACAACGCGCGCAGGCAACGTTCGATAGCATCGAGGAACGACTCGCCGCCGAGCCTGGCGTTAGCGGAGTCGGCTCCTCCAGGATCCCGCTGCTCGCGAGCGAAGGGTGGACGAATGTTAGCTCGGATTTTTTCGGTTTCGAGAACGCTCCCGACGTCGACCGCCCGATCGGGATCAACGCGGTGAGCTCCGGCTTCCTCAGCACGTTCTCCATTCCAGTGCTTTTCGGGCGTGACTTCCGTGCGTCGGACACGCGCGAATCGCCGCGCGTCGCGGTCGTCAACGAGAGCTTCGTTCGCCTATTCAGTCTCGGGGACGCCGCGCTCGGCGAGCGTTTCGACATCGGCAGTCGTCGACAGAACATCGAGATTGTCGGTGTGATTGCGGACACCAAGTACAGCGGTGTCACGGACGACATCCCGCCGACTGTCTTCCTACCGCGGCAGCAAGAAGACAATCTCGATGGGCTGACGTACTACGTACGAGGCTTCGACTCGGGCGCGCTCATGCGCGTGATTCCGCGCATCGTATCGGAGATCGATTCGACCCTACCCGTGACGATCCTGCGCACAATGGAAAAGCAAGCGCAGAACAACGTATACCGCGAGCGCCTGATCGCGACACTATCCGCGAGCTTCGCGGGACTCGCTGCGTTGCTCACGGCCATCGGCCTCTACGGCGTGCTTGCCTACAATGTTGCGCAGCGCACCCGGGAACTCGGGCTGAGACAAGCCCTTGGCGCGGAGCCGGGGAGCTTGCGCGCGCTCGTCCTCAAGCAGGTCGGCTTGATGGCAGCGATCGGAACGAGCATTGGGCTTGTTGCTGCGGTGGGCCTCGGCCGGCTCGCTCAGGCGCTGCTATTCGGTTTGTCCGGCAATGATCCCATCGTACTGGTCGCCACTGTCGCGGCGATATCGCTCGTCGTGCTCGCTGCGAGCTATGGGCCGGCACGGCGTGCGTCCAACATTGCACCCATGGAAGCGTTGCGCCACGAGTGATCCACAACACCGTCGATACGGTGCGCCGCGCTCCGATGCCTAGTCGGCGCGCAGCGCCTCCGCCGGATTCACGCGGGTCGCGCGCCGCACGGGCAGCCACACCGCGAGCGCCACGGCTATCGTCACCGTGAGCAGCGCCGCGCCGTACGCGATCGGATCGGCCGCGGAGACGCCATAAAGCTGCGCGCGAAACGAGAACGCGGCGATTGCGGCGCCGGCGAGCCCGAGCACCAACCCCGCCGCGAGCAGCCGAGCGACTTCGCCGGTCACCAATCTCGCGACCGCCCGAGGGCTCGCGCCGAGCGCCTGACGAACGCCGAGCTCGCGCCGCCGCACGGCCACGCCATACGCCGTCACGCCGTAGGCGCCGAGCCCCGTCAACAGCAGCGCTGCGACCGCGAACGCGGCCGCGAGCACCATCGCGAACCGCCGCGCCGAGCGCGCGGCCTCGACGTACTCCGTGAACGGCCGAACGTCGGACCACGCCAGCCGCCGGTCGAGCTCCGTCATCGTTGCCCGGACTTGCGGCGCCAGCACGCCGGGCGGGACCGTGGCGCGGACCACGAACGCCATCGGGTTGCGCGGCGCCTGCCGCACCGGATAGTAGATTTGCTCGCGCACCTCTTGCGTGGGCCGCCGGTGCTTCAAGTGACGCACGACTCCGACGACGGTCACCGTCACCGCCGGCCCACCCGTCGTGCGCGGATCGCCGACGAAGCGCTGGCCGATCGCGCTCTCGCCCGGCCACATCCGCTGCGCCAAGCGCTCGTCGACGATCGCGACGGTCGGGGCCTCGGGGACATCCGCGTCGGTGAAAAACCGTCCCTCGAGCAAGCGCGCTCCCACGGCTTCGAAGTAGCCCGGCAGCACGGCGCGTGTGTCCGCGGTCCCCGCGTTGTCGCGGTCGGTGTCGCCCTCGTGCAGATACGGCGTCGCCCAGTTCGGCAGCCCCTCGTCGTAGGGCAGATGGCTGATCGCGCCGACCTGCGTCACGCCGGGCAGCGCACCGAGCCGCGAGCGCAGCTCCTCGAGGAATGGCTCGCCGCCGCCGAACGAATCGAGCACCTCGGGGTTCGGGTTCGGTAGCCGAAACGTGACCACGTTCTGCGCCGAGAAGCCGGGGTCGGAATTCACTAGCTGCGCGAATCCACGCACGAGCAGCGCGGCGCTCACGAGCAGCACGACGCTCAACGCGAGTTGGCACACGACCAACGCCGCGCGCCGCCGATAGGGCAGGCCCGTGCCGCCGACACGCGCCACGCCGTTCAGCACGCCGGACACGTTCGTGCGCCAGAGCGCAGCGGTCGGTGCGAGCGACAGCAACAGACCCCAGGTCAGCGTCACACCCGCAGCGAACGCGAGCACCGTGGCGTCGATGTGCGCGGCGTCGAGCCGGCTCAACGTGGAGGGACGCAGCGCGAGCAGCAGCTTCAGGCAGACCTGCGCGATCCAGATTCCGGCGAGCCCGCCGAGCGCGGCCAACAGCACCCCCTCGGCCGCGTGCAGCCGAAACACGCGGCCGGGACCCGCGCCGAGCGCGAGCCGCACCGCCGTCTCGTGCTGCCGCGTGGCGGCGCGCGCAACGAACAGACTCGCGACGTTCACACACGCAATGACGAGCAGCAGGGCGACGCCGCCAAACAGCATCAGGACCGTCGGCTTCACGTCGCGCACGGCCTCCGCATGCAGCGGCACGCTGGTCAGGCGGAGCCCGCGCTCGCCGTAGAACACGTGCTCGCGGCCGATGTCCGTGCCGACGCGCGCGATCTCGGCCTCCGCCTGCACGAAGGTGACGTCGGGCCGCATGCGCGCGACGACGCGCAGGAACCGTTGACCGCGTGGAGCCTCGCCGAACCAGGACGACTCGAGCGGCAACCACGCTTGCAGATCGTCCGGGATGTTCGAGTCCGGCGGCATCATCGTGCGGAAACCGGGCGGCATGATGCCGACGATGGTGCGCTGCCCGTCGCTGACGCGGATCGTGCTGCCGACGACCGAGGGATCGCCGCCGAAGCGCCGCTGCCACAGCGCATGGGAGAGAACCATCGTTGGTGCGGCGCCTTCGTCGGCCGCCGTGAAAGTGCGGCCCTGCGCGGCGCCGGCGCCGAGCACCTCGAAAAAGTCGGTCGTGACGAGACCGATCCGAAGCTCCTCGGGATTCTCGCCCGTGATCATCGTGGTGTTCGACCAGATCCCACCGATGCCTGCGAACGACATCGTGCGCTCGCGCAGGTCGTGCAGCTCCGCGGCGGCGAGCGGCACGCGGCCCAAGTTTCCGCCGGTGAGGTCGTGGCCGACGAATAGCAATTGTTCTCCGTCCCTGAACGGGAGGTCTTCGAGGAGCATCGCGTTGACGAGGCTGAAGATCGCCGTGGTGGCGCCGATGCCGAGGCCGAGCGTGAGGATGGTGAGTGAAGCGAGCAGTGGGGCGCGGCGGAGGTGGCGCACGGCGTTGCGCAGGTCGCCAAGCGTGGTCTCGACGGTGTGCCTGATTGCGACGCGTTGCATTCGGTTTCCCGACTCGTTAGCCGTGAGCCCCGTCCGCTAGCATAAGTTCTGCGCGCGCTGGGCCGCGCGTGTCGAGCCGCCTTTCATTCTTCTGCCGGCGTCACCGTGTCCACAGGGAGCTAGCTGGGGCGCTGTGGAGGAGCCGCCAAAGGAAGTTGGCGCTCGCGTGTGTCGCATAAGGGCGATGCCAAAATAGGCGGTCGCTCGACACGCCTCGTGCGAGGCACATGACGGGCGGGCCTCGTGCGGATCCCGCGGGGTACGCAGACGTCGGGACTTAGTTGCATCACCAACTTGAGACGGCGTCGCCTTGGAAGGGCTCGCGAGATGTCGATGACTTGCTCTGCGCACCACACTGGCCATAGCATATGTGGCTATGGCTGATATAGACGACCGAATCCTAGCCCGCGAACTGAAGAAAGGCTCCGCCGAGCTCATCGTGCTGTCCATCGTCGAGGCGCGCCCGCGTCACGGCTACGAGATCAGCAAGCTCATCGAGCTCCGCTCCGGCGGCGAGATCAAGTTCCACGTCGCGTCGCTGTACCCGCTGCTCTATCGCCTCGAGGAGCGCGGCTGGCTCAAGGGGCGCTGGGTCGAGAAGCCCGGCCAACGGCGGCGGCGCTTCTACAACCTCACGGCCGAAGGCCGCGGCGTGCTCGAGCAACACAAAGAGACGTGGCAGAAGTTCGTCCGCGCGATCGCCTCGATCACGGAGGTCAAACATGCCTAGCTGGACGAAAGAGCTCGAGTCACGGCTCGCGAGCTTGCGGCTCCACCCCGCGCGCGAGCGAGAAATCGTCGAGGAGCTTTCCGAGCACCTCGAGCAGCGTTACGCCGAGCTGCGAGATCAAGGCGTGGACGAGGTCGAAGCGTTCGCACTCGTGCGCGCGGAGCTGCTGGACGACGAATCCCTCGCCACACTCATGCGGCCGCTACGACAGGCGAACGCGCCGCCGCCGCCCGTGCCGATGGGTGCTGGGTTCGGACTGTTTGGCGATATCCGCTACGCGGTCCGTCGGCTGAGCAGGAGCCCGGGCTTCACGTTCGCCGCCATTCTCACCATCGCGCTGGGCGTCGGCCTCAACACCGGTACCTTCTCCATCTTGAACGGCGTCGTGCTGCGTGATTTGCCGGTTCCGGAATCCGCGGCGCTCGTGATGGCCTCCCAGAGTGTGGACGGCGTACCGGGCCGCAATGAAAAAGGTCGGCAGAACCCGCGCTTCACGACGGCGGAGCTCGAGGCCTATCGCGATCGCAGCGAGACGCTCGCCGGCGTGATGGGCTACTCGCTTCCCTGGCCCGCAGCGCTGGGTGGTGCCGCGCCGCGGGAGATCACGGGCCGTTACGTCACTTGCGGCTACTTCGACGTGCTGCAGCAGCCGCCCGCCGTCGGGCGAGCGCTGGCAGCCGAGGATTGCGGTGGCGGTGCTGCGCCGGTCGTCGTGCTGAGCCACGCGTTCTGGTCCGCGAGCTACGGCGCCGATCCGTCGGTCGTCGGGCGCAGTATTTCGATGAACGATCAGTCGTTCACCGTCGTCGGGATCGCGGCATCCGACGCCTATGAGCCGGGATTCCAACGGCTCGACTACTACGTGCCGATCACGGCGCAGCCCTATCTGCGGCCCGACCGCCGGTGGCTCGTCAGCGACGAGTCGGGCTGGCTCGAGCTGATCGGCCGGCGCAAGGAGGGCAGCAACCTCGAGCAGGTACGGGCCGAGCTCAACGTGATCGCAGCTGCAATCGACCAAGCGAATCCGGGGCGTAGCACTGCGGTCTTCGTGGAGCGTGCGAAGCCGACTTCATTCCGCGAGCTCGACGCGGGCGATCTTTCGGCGAGCGCGCTCGTCGTCCTCCCTTTCGCGCTCGTGCTGTTGATCGCCTGTGCCAACGTCGCGAACCTGTTCCTGGTTCGGGCGCTCACGTACGCGCCGGCGATCGCGGTCCGGCGGGCGCTCGGCGCGAGCCGCGGCCGAATCGTTCGGCAACTGTTGACCGAATCGCTGTTGATCGCCGCGACGGGCGGCATCGCCGGCTCGCTGCTGGCGGTGGTGTCGTTCGACGTTCTCATTTCCGTGCTCACCGCCTCGTCGTCCATGGCGCTGCCGGCGCTCGAGCTCGATTTGCGCGTGCTGTCGTTCGCGCTCGTGCTGTCGCTCGGCACGGGTATCGCTTGCGGCCTCGCGCCGGCGCTGCGCGTGTCGCGTCCAGATCTGCATGCGGCTGCCAGGCCAGGTACGGCGTATACGGGCGGCCGCCGCGAAGGTTGGCTCCGCAGCACGCTGATCGGAGTGCAGGTGGCCACGTGTGCGGTGCTGCTGATCGGCGCCGCGCTGTTGCTCCGCGGCCTTTACGCCACGCACACCGTCGACCCGGGGTTCCCGTATCGAAGCGTGGCTTACGTTTCGTTCGAGCTCCGCGGTCTCGGCTTATGGCCCCGATGAGATCGTTGCGTTTCAACGCCGGCTCGCCGACGAGGTTGGCGCCGTGCCCGGTGTGGCTGCCGTCGGCTTTGCCGGCGTCGTCCCACTACTTGGGAGAAACAGCTGGGCACGTGTAGGCCTTCCCGGCGCGGATGATGCCGCATGGCGAACCGCCCAGCGCAACATGGTCACGCCGGGCTATTTCGCAGCAGCGGGCATTCCCGTCGTGCGAGGACGGACGTTCACTGCGGCCGAGCAGACGGAAACGTCGTCGGTCGTCATCGTGACGGAGTCGACGGCGCGCAATCTCTGGCCGGGCCAGGACGCGGTCGGTCAGATACTCGTCAGGCGCGTCGGCGACGAGGAGGCCCGCTGGGAAGTCGTCGGCGTGGCCCAAGACGCGCAGGTCACGGTCATCGGCGAGATCGAGCCGTACTACGTCTATGAACCGATCCCACCGCAAACTCAGGACTGGCTCAAGCTCATCGTCCGCAGTAGGACGGATGTCGCGTCGATTGCACCCGGCATCCGTGGCGTCGTAGAGAGGCTCGACCCGCGTCTCGTCTTCGACGTCACGCCGATCGCGTCGAACATCGAGGCGTGGCAGCAGCAGGCTGCGTTCGTCACCGCGCTCTCGGTCGCCGTGGGCGTGCTGGCGCTCGGGCTCGCCGCGGTTGGGATCTATGGCGTCGTGGCGTTCGTCGTTGCGCGGCGCGCGCACGAGCTCGGCGTGCGCATGGCGCTGGGCGCTCGTGCCAGCCAGATGTTGCGCCTGGTCCTCGCGCAGACGATGCGGCCCGTGGCCGCTGGTGCGCTGGCCGGCATCGTCGTCGCTGTGGCTGCGTCGACGTTGCTATCGGGCGTGCTGTTCGGCATCAGTCCGCTCGATCCCGTCGCCATCGGCGGCGCCATCGCGTTTCTGCTGGGTGTGGCAGCGCTCGCGAGCTTACCGGCCGCGCGGCGAGCGACGCACGTCTCCCCGATGACGACGATACGGTACGACTCGTGATGGTGACACCCGAGTAGGCGTCGTGAAGTCTGGCTAGGTGACGGAGATGTCGAGCCGCCCGTCGGCGCGTCGCGCTCAGGCGAGCCCCGTGAGCTCTTGGCTCAACGCCTTGAGCCGCGCGCGCACCGCAGCGTCGTAAGCCTGCGCGTTGCCGCGCGCCTCGCTCATCTGGTTGTAGTAGAGGCCGGTCTTGCCGGCGAGATCCGGCGAAGCCGCGAGCTGCATCAGGGCGTCGGCGCCGTCGGCGACCGTGGACCGGGCCGGCATGCCGGCCTTCTCGACCATTGCGGTATCCATCAGCGTGGCGGGATGCAGCGCGTTGGCCGTGATCTTGTCGGCCGGCAACTCGGCGGCGAGATCGAGCGTGAGCATGAGCAGCGCGAGCTTGCTTTGCGAGTAGGCCGTGCTCGCGTTGTAGTTGCGCGTCAGCATGATGTCGTCGAAGTTGACGGGCGATTGCGCGATCGACGAGACGTTGACGATGCGCGCCGGCGCGCCCTTCTCGAGCAGCGGCAGCAGCGAGCGCGTCAGGAGATACGGCGCGAGGTAGTTCACGGCGAACACGAGTTCGTGGCCGTCGGCGCTCGTGCGCCGCTCGTTGTTACCTTGCTCCATCCAGATGCCGGCATTGTTCACTAGCAGGCTCAGCGACGCATGCTCGGCAGCGACGAGCCGAGCCAGCACGCGCACCTCGGCGAGCGAGCCGAGATCGGCGCGATAAAACGCGGCCTTGCCGCCGGCGCCCGCGATCGTCTTGACGACCTCGGCGCCGCGTTCCTCGTTGCGGCCGTGGACGATGACGGTGGCGCCGAGCGCGCCCAACCGCGTCGCGACTTCGCGGCCCAAGCCATCCGTGGAGCCCGTAACCAACGCCGTCTTGCCGCGCAGCCAGCTCGCGCCGCTTTGCCCCCGCGCGAACGGCGCCGTTAGACCGATGGCCCCGGCGACGGCGCCGGCGAGCAACGTGCGGCGCGGAATGAAGTGGCTCGTCATGATTGTCCCCAACGTTCCTGCTACTGCTCACAACACTTGCGCGCTGCGCATCACGGCTTCGCACTTGGCGCGGATCTCCTCCGCGACCTTGAATGGATCTCCCTCCACGAGCTCCGCACGAAACAGCTCGACGGACAGTGCGCCGCGGTACCCCTTTGCTGCGAGCTTGCGGAGCATCGGCACTACCGGCGCGATGCCGTCGCCTGGAATCAGCCGCGAGTTGTTGTCGATGAGCTCGCGGGGACCGTCGAGCAGATCCTGAAAATGCACGTGGGCCAGCTCGCCGGGCTCGAGCAGATCCAAATCCTCGAGCTTGCTCAAGCCCGAATAGAAGTGGAAGAAATCGAGCATCGGCCGAACGGCGGCGTGCTCGGCCGCGCGAATCACTTGCAGAGTCGACGGTAAGGTTGCCAGGTGCGTCGACGTGCGCGCGAACTCGATCATCGCGGTGAGCCCGAAGCCACTCGTGATGTCGCCGATTTCGCGGATGCAAGCGGGGGTTGCGGCAAAATCGTCGGCTGTGACCGGCCGGGTAGTGATCGACGGGCAGTAGAGCTTGTCGAGCCCGAGTGCAGCGAACTGCTCGCAGCGCCGACGCCAAGTCTCGAGCGACGCTGCACGCGCCGGCCCCGGGATCCACACGTCGGGTAGCACGGCGGCGGCCGACGCCGGCGTGAGGTTCAAGTCGACCAGGAGGCGCCGCGCGCCTTGCAGCGTATCGCTTTGCAGAAATTGATCGAGCAAGACGTCGGTGAGCTCGACGTGGCGAATACCGGCCTGCGCCCAGCCCTCGAGCGAGCGCCGGAAGCCCGCTGCCCGTGACGTGTTCTGATGCATGGCGAGCTGCATCGCGCTCGCTGCAGGCTCCTGAGCGTGGAGCGCGCGGACCAGAGTGGCCGCGAGCGGAGCCGCAAGCAAAACGCGCCGTGTGAGCATGGGCGCCAATGTATCGCCGTTCCTCGGCCGCCGCCAAGGATCGGCTTACATCTCGTGCTTCGACAGGCGGCGAGGGGGGTTAGAACTTGCTGCGCCAGGTGAAATCGAGCGACGGCTCGAAGTCATCGGCGGCGCTGTACGACTGGCGCAGAAACTGCAAGTTGAGCCCGAGCTTGGTCAACGGGCTCAATATCCATGATTGGTCGTAAGTCACCGTGCTCGAGCTCTCCGGTCGCGTGCCGGCCGTTTTCTCGACGCTGAAGCCAACGGTGTGGTCGGCCCCGAGAAATGCCGGCATCAGGCCCGCAACCCGCGTCTCGAGGCGGAGCGTGCGGCTCTCGTTCGACTGCCCTGCCAGGGCCGCGGCGCCGCTCTGCGTTGCCTCGAATACGGCTTCGCCTGCGATCGTCAGCGGGAGGAGGCCGAGGCCGTTGTCGCTCAGTAGCTCATGAAAGCTGAGCCTCACGCCCTGCTTCGTCATGCCTTCGGGCGATCGCCAAAGGCTTCCGTCGAGCTCGTCGAAGAACGCGCTCAGCGGCTTGGTGTAACGCAAACGCGTGTCGAACTTCGTATCGGAGCGCGCGTTCCATTCGGCGAAGCTCATGCCCGTTTCAAGGTCGAGATTCTTGGCAAGCGTTAACGCGGAGCGAAGGGTCGGAACGACTTGCGTGCTGCCGCTCGGCCGCGCGTCGAGCGCGTAATTCGGGGCGGCAATCTGCTGAGTACGCAGCGCGAGGCCCGCGCGCATTAGCAGCCTATCGCTCTGCAGCGACAATCCGGCGTTGCTGCGCAGCTTCTGTTGCGTGCCCGAGGACTCGAGGTACGTCGTGACGCTTTGGGCTTGCGCGTGAACGAGCGGGGCAGATAGCGCAATGGTCAGCACTCTCCAAATCGGCCGTCGCGCTTTCAAGCTTCCGATCTCGCCGCACCCGTGACGAATCGGAGTCTAGCGAGGGCAGTCGTCGCGGTACGCGACGCCGATCACTTTTTTGGAACACGGCCGGCCGCGGTCAACCGCGGAGGGGCAGGCTTACGGTGGTACCGGACTCGGCGCTGCGGTAGATCGCTTCCGTCCACTCCATGTAGCGCACACCGATCTCGAAGGTATTCATCGCGACCGGCTCGAGGCCGCGGATCGCGTTGACGAATTCCTCTTCCACGCGGTGCCGATACTGTCCTTCCGGCGGGTTCGGATACGCCGCCAGCTCCCGATCGCCGCGCCGCCCGACGAAGATGTTCTGCGCGTTGTCGAGATGGATCGTGCCCTCGCTGCCGAAGATCCACGTGTCATTGCCGCGCGACAGTCCCGTCGTCTCGCTGAATACCATGTGCACCGGAGCGCCGTTCGCGAGCTCGTAGAGCACCTCCACGTGGTCCGGTATCGTCGCGGGGACACGTGCGCCTTGCTCGTTTCGCCGCGTCGGGATCTGGACGCGCGTCTTGGCAAGCACGCGGTCGCCTGGGCCGAGCCAGCGCATCATGAGCTCGTAGATCGCGCCCGCGTTCAGCACGTTGATGCCGCTGAGCTCCTCGTTGTGCCGCCAGTCGAGTTCGCCGTCGAAGTTGGCGAAGCCGCGTTGCAGCCTGTGCACGTCCACCGACAGTATTTCGCCCAGCAAGTCGCCGTTCCGCAAGCTCAACATTGCTCGGTCGATGCTGTAGCCGCTCGAGCTCGGCACGAGCATGCAGACGCGGTCGGGATGGCGTTGCGATGCGGCGAGCATCTCGCGCGCCTCGGCCGCGTTGTTCGCCATGCGTGCCTGGCACAGCACGTGCCGGCCGCTCTCGAGCGCCGCGAGGGTGACGTCCTTGTGCATGTACGGCCACGTTCCGACGAGCACGGCGTCAATGCCGTCGGCGGCAATCAGCTGCTCCCAGTCTGCGTACGCGCGCGGGATGTCGAACTCCTCCGCTGCGCGTCGGCTCGATTCGAGCGAGCGATTCGCGACGGCGACGATCTCGACTCCCGGCATCCGCCGCAGCCCCGGAATGTGCGTCGAGCCGACGATGCCGCCCGCGCCAATGATCCCGACGCGAATCCTGTCGGTCGACGGGCGGCGCTCTTGCGCCGCGAGCACGCGCGGCGCCAGCGCCGCGGGCAGCGTGAGCGCGGCCGAGGCGAGAAGGTCGCGGCGGTTGATTCGATTGCCCTGGTCGCCGTCCGATTCATTGCTCATGCGTTGCACCTTACGCCAATCCAAGCAGCGGACACATCACTCGCGCTATGACGTTGCGGCCGCGCGTTTCCCCGACGTGTGCTGCGGCAGTGCCGCTCGCAGCGCATGGCCCGTGTACGAACGCGATTCGGCGGCGATCGCCTCAGGCGGGCCGACCGCGATGATCTCGCCGCCGCCCGCGCCACCCTCCGGCCCAAGGTCAATGATCCAATCCGCCGTTTTGATGACGTCGAGGTTGTGCTCGATGATCACGATCGTGTTGCCCTGATCGCGCAGCTTGTACAACACCTCGAGCAACTGCGCGATGTCGTGGAAGTGCAGTCCCGTCGTCGGCTCATCCAATACGTATAGAGTCGACCCGGTCGCCCGTTTCGACAGCTCCTTCGCCAACTTCACGCGCTGCGCTTCGCCGCCGCTCAGAGTCGTCGCGTTCTGCCCAAGCTCGATGTACCCGAGTCCAACGGCCATCAACGTCTCGAGCTTGTGCGCCACCATCGGCACATTGCGGAACAACGCGAGCGCATCCTCGACGGTCAGCTTCAACACCTCGGAGATGTTCTTCCCCTTGTACCGAATGTCGAGCGTCTCGCGGTTGTAGCGCTTGCCGGCGCAGGTGTCACACGGCACGTAGACGTCGGGCAAGAAGTGCATCTCGACCTTGATGACGCCGTCGCCTTGGCACGTCTCGCAGCGGCCGCCCTTCACGTTGAAGCTGAAACGGCCGGGCTCGTAGCCGCGCGCGCGGGATTCCGGCACTTGCGCGAAGAGGTCGCGGATCGGGCCGAACAGGCCGCTGTAGGTGGCCGGGTTCGAGCGCGGCGTGCGGCCGATCGGGGCCTGCGAGATGTCGATGACGTAGTCGAAATGGTCGATGCCTTTCACCTTGTCGAACGGCGCGGGCTCTTCGGAGGAGCCGTTGATGCGCTGCGCTGCGAGCTTGTAGATCGTGTCGTTGACCAACGTGCTCTTGCCGGAGCCCGACACGCCGGTCACGCACGTCATCAACCCGACGGGAATCTCGACGTCAACGCTCTTCAAGTTGTTGCCGCGCGCGCCTTTGATCGACAACACGAGCTGCGGGTCGAGCTCGCGCCGCTCCGAAGGCAACGGGATCTCGCGCTTGCCCGACAGGTACTGGCCCGTCAGCGACGCCGAGTTCGCCAAGATCTCCTTCGGCGTGCCTTGCGCGACGACCTGGCCGCCGTGCACGCCGGCACCGGGGCCCAAATCGACGACCCAGTCGGCCGCCATGATGGCTTCGCTGTCGTGCTCGACGACGAGCACGGTGTTGCCCAGGTTGCGCAGGTTCATCAGCGTCTCGAGCAAGCGGTGGTTGTCGCGCTGGTGCAAGCCGATCGAGGGCTCGTCCAAGATATACATGACGCCGACGAGCCCCGAGCCGATCTGCGACGCGAGCCGAATGCGCTGTGCTTCGCCGCCGCTCAACGTGTCGGCCGAGCGATCGAGCGACAAGTAGCCCAAGCCCACGTCGGCCAGGAACTTCAGCCGCGCCGCGATCTCCTTGACGATCTTGTCGGCGATCTCGCCGCGCCAGCCCGCCAGCGAAAGTCCGGTGAAAAACTGCAAAGCCGAAGTCACGCTCAACGAGGCGATGTCGTTCAGCGGCCGCTCCTGCACGAACACGTTCCGCGCCGCCGCGTTCAAGCGCGTGCCCTTGCACGTCGCGCACGCCTGCGTGCTCTGATACTTGCCGAGCTCCTCGCGCACGGCCGTGCTTTGCGTCTCGGTGAAGCGGCGCTGCATGTTCGGGATGATGCCCTCCCACGCGTGCTTCCACTCCCACTTGTTGCCTTTCTTCTTGTTGACGTACTTGTACTCGATCTTTTCGCCGTCGTTGCCGTGCAGGATCATCGTGCGGACTTTCTCGGGCAGCTTCTCCCACGGCACGCTCGTGTCGAACTTGTAGTGTTTCGCGAGCGCCGAGATCATCATCCAGTAGAACGTGCTGTTCGAATCCCAGCCGCGGATTGCGCCGCCGGCCAAGGACAAGTTCGGATGCGTCACGACGCGCGCGGCGTCGAAGAACATGCGCACGCCGAGGCCGTCGCAGTCGGGGCACGCGCCCTGCGGGTTGTTGAACGAGAAGAGCCGCGGCTCGAGCTCGGCGATGCTGTAGCCGCAGACGGGGCACGCGAACTTGTTCGAGAACGCGAGCGGCGCCTTCTTCTTCTCGTCCATGAACGCGACAAGCGCGACGCCGTCGGCCATGTTCAGCGCCGTCTCGAAGCTTTCCGCCAAACGCAATTGGATGTCGGGCTTCACGGAGAGCCGGTCGATGACGACCTCGATGTCGTGCTTCTTGCGCTTGTCGAGCTTCGGCGGATCGTCGAGCTCGACGACCTCGCCGTCGATGCGGGCGCGCAGGAAACCCTGCGTCTTGAGCTCGTCGAGCTTCTCCTTGTACTCGCCCTTGCGCGCCTGCACGACGGGCGCGAGCAGCATGATCTTCGTGCCCTGCGGCAGCGCGAGCACGGTGTCGACCATCTGCGAGACGTTCTGGGCTTCCAACGGCGTCCCGTGGTCGGGGCAACGTGGAATGCCGGCGCGCGCGTAGAGCAGGCGCAGGTAATCGTAGATCTCGGTGACGGTGCCGACCGTCGAGCGCGGGTTGTGCGACGTGCTCTTCTGCTCGATCGAGATCGCGGGCGACAGGCCCTCGATATGGTCGACGTCGGGCTTCTCCATCATCGAGAGGAACTGGCGCGCATAGGCGCTCAGCGACTCGACGTAACGGCGCTGGCCCTCGGCGTAGAGGGTGTCGAACGCCAGCGACGACTTGCCCGAGCCCGACAGGCCCGTCAGCACGACGAGCCGGTCGCGAGGCAAATCGAGGTCGATGTTCTTGAGGTTGTGGGTCCGCGCTCCGCGGATCTGGATGCTCTTCATATATATGAGTGACCGGCGCGTCGGGCGCCGGCCGGACCAACCACTATAAGCCCCCCGGAAACTGCAGCGCAAAACGCCGGCGGGCGTTGCAGGGTTAGAGGGGGCCGGCGTGGACCGCCGGCGCCCGGCCGGGCCGTGACGCGCGCCGGCAGTGTGCCTGCCGGCGCTGTCAAGAACTGTCATGTATCGAGGCGGGGCGACACCCCGCGTCGACGCGACGTCCGGTGCGGCGCTAGAAGTTCACGCGCACGCCGGCGGTCAATCGCCGGCCGATCGTGTCGTATAGCAACGTGTTCGGTCCGCCCACGCCCGCCCGGCCCACGACGGAGTACATGTGCGGCGGCTCCTCATCCAAGAGGTTGTTGACCGTGAAGAAAGCCTCCCACGGCGTGGCACCGCTCCTTCCGCCGCTGTAGTTGAACGTGAGATCGGTGTAGAGCACCGAATCGACCGAGTTGTTGTCGATCGTGACGGCACCGGGAATACGCGTACTGCTTTCGACGAGATCTCTGTCGCTCACGCCGCCGCCGATGTAGCGTTCTTGGAGGAAGAGCGCGATCGGCCCGCGCGTATATCTCAAGCTCGTCGTCACCTTGGTGTCGGGCAAGCCTTCCGCTCCGACGTCCCCGGCACGTTCGATGCGCGGGGAACCGGGCGTCAGAATGGAATTCTCGTCGAGCCGCGAGCCGAGCAAGCGCCAGCTCAGCGTCCCGCCCCCGACCTCGACGCCGCTGTAATTCAGCTCCAAGTCGACACCTTGAATTCGCATGTTGGCCAGATTGATGTACAAGCTCTCGACCCGAACGATCTGATTCGTCGAGTCGCGAATCACGTACTGGCACAGTGACGACGTGCCGCCGGAGGCGGAGCATGTGTTCACGATGGTCTGCGACGCCACTTGGCCGATTGCGCCATCGAGATCGACGTCGTAGTGGTCGATCGTGACCGAGAACTTGTCGAGCGGCTCCCAGACGAAGCCGTAGACCGTAGTCGCCGCCGTCTCGAGACCGACATTCGGATTGCCGCCCGAGAACGATGCGGTGCTGATCAGCGCGTTGCCGTTCTCGGGATCGCGCACGTTGACGCCGCCGCGCTGTGACTCGAAGCGCTCTTGCAGCGTCGGGGCGCGCACGTCCTGGGAACGAGTGGCGCGTAGCCTGAACCGAGGCACGGCCTGATAGGAGATGCCGGTCTTCCACGCCTCCGTGCTTCCGCTGCCGCTGTAGTCGGCCCAGCGGAACGCCTCATTGAGGTTCAACTTGCCGTTCTCGAGCAGCGGTATACCGAACTCGAAGAACGCTTCGCGCACGGTGTATCCGCCCTCGACGGCGCGCTGGCTCGAGAACAGCACGGTGCTCGAGTTCGCGTCCCCGGCGAAGCCGGCAGGCACGAATCGAAGACCGGCAATCCCGTTCGGATCGCGCACGCCTGCCGCAGTGAACTCCGGAAGCACTCCGCGCAGCTCCGGCGACATCAACCCCAGGTCACTCAACCGCACGCCACTCGCCGTGCATGGAAACTCGTCGCACGGGTCGACGGTGCGTACGTTCAGCGACTGTTGCCGCCAGGACGCACCAAACGCGGCCGTGATCGGGCCCAATACGTCTCCGCCCTCCGTAAGGTCGCCGCGGATCGTGACTTCGGCGTCCTGCTCGGTGGTTCTGCCGCGCGCGATCTTGCCGTCGTCAAGCACATAAGCCGCTGCCTCCGGCGTCACGGAAGGAAGCCCGCCGACTAGGTTAATAGGCACGCAGTCGTCAAAAGGTCCGGTGATGAAGAGTCTCACGCGGCACACGGGTTGACCGTTGGGGCCAGTCACCACGTCCATCGCTATAGGCAAGAGGTCGGTACGCATGCCTCCGGGAACAACCGTTTCCTGCCGGTTCTGAGCGTACTGCACGTAGCTGTCGAGCACCCAGTTGCCGGCGAGGAAATCCTCGCTCATGTCGTGAGCGAAACCGCCCACGAATTGACCGTAGCGGTTCTTGGCGATCAATTCGGCGCTTTCGAACGGGTTGCCCTCGAGGTTCGGCGTAAAGATCCCGAAACCGGCGAATTGCCGCCCTTCGCTCAGCAATGTCTGTGCGATTGGCGCCGGCAAGAAGGGATTGTCGGCGTAAATTCTGCCCCCCCACGGCCCGAGCAAAGCGGCGCTTTGCCAGACGTTGGCTTGCTCGGAATCGGAAAGCAGCGTTTCGACGTAGAAGCTATTGCGGTCACTCACGTCGTGGTCGTAATGCGCGAACACGACGCCGCGGTCGGCCGGCGTGTCGACTTCATAGTCCGAGTCGATGCCGTATTCGAGGCTGGGACGCGCTTGGCAATTGCAGCCGCCCGTCAATACACCGACGCCGCTGAAGGGCAACGGCCGGAATTGGCCGCTGCCGTCGGGTAAGAATTCGACGTGATCGACCACGGAGGTCGGTCGTATCAGGACACCTGCGGCAGTGCGCTCTGCAGGCGCGAGAAGGAGGCCGCCCTCGGTGAAATTCGTCGGGCTGACGAAGGGCCGCGCCAGGAAATCGGGCCCGGTAGGATTCGGATTCGTGACCTGGGCCTCCAGGTTCAAGTAATCGCTGCGGTCCTGCAGCGACTCGTACGACCGGATTCCCTCCTTCTGCCAGTACTCCGCCGACACGATGATGTGCCCGTTTTCGCCGATGTCGCTGCCGTATGCGACGCCCGCTTTGTAGCTGCTGCCGTCGGAGCGGGTCGTCTGGCCCGCTTGGAACTGATATTTGGTCCCCGTGAAGTTGCGGTCGAGTCGAAAGTTCACGACGCCTGCGACGGCGTCGGCACCGTAGGCCGCCGAGGCGCCACCGGTGACTGCTTCGACGCTCGAAACGAGCATTTCCGGAATGACGCTGACGTCGACGGTACCGAACTTGTTGCTCGGCCCGAGACGGTGCCCGTCCATCAGCACGAGCGTTCGTTGCGCTTGCAAGCCCCGCAAGTTCAAGTTGCTGCCGCCGGACGCAACGGAGCCGCCGACCGCCTGCTGGCTCGTGAGGTTGTTATGGAACACCGGCAACTGGCTCAGAGATTCTACGAGAGTCGTCGGCGCCATCGTTTGCAGGTCTGCGGCGCTGACTGCGGTCACGGGCGTCGGTGTGTTGACTCCCGACTGTATGAGCCGCGAGCCGGTGACGGTGATCTCCTCAAGCGGTTCTTGCGCGATCGCCTGCTGCCCTGCCATTCCGAGGCAGGCAAGGTATACCGCCCTGGCAAGCGCGTGGTAACCCAGACCCAGGTGAATATTTTGCCCGTTCATGGTTTCAACCCCCCCCGAGGTTTGTAGGTCGGAGACAAGCAAGAGCGAGAGCGACTCGTTCCCGGCCGCCGTGCACCGGTAGACGGGCGCATCGTTGAGTACACCCGGTTCGTCGCTTAGTTCATACATATATTAGTAGCGCCGGCTACGACCGGCAAACGCTTTGGCAGGAGCGAGGATCTCGTCTGTAGCACCATCACCACACGCGGATTTCGCTACGCGGACGCTGTGACGACGCAGCGGCCGACGCAAGGGAAGGCGCGTGTCGTTGACGTCGAAGAGCCGGTCGCCAACGCTCGACGCTTCCATGGCGCGCGGGGAAGCATCCAACTGACAATTTTGTGGTACGCGAGCAACCGTCGCGCGATTTGACAGGAGTGCCCGCTGCACCTAACGTCTTCTTGATGACACACGACGGCGCGCGTGCCGATTGTTTTGCGGGGGGAGGGGCCTCCGTCGCGGCGGCTTAGGCCGCCGCGGCGGTGTTCCCAGGAAGGGGCGGCCTCGAGCCGCCCGCTTCCTTTTCGAACAAGACGGAGACCGTTCTCGTGACGCGCACACTCCGCGACATGCCGGGCAAGCAGCTCGTGGTCGTCGCGCTGACGATCCCGCCGCGACGCGCCGATCAGCCGCTATCGATGGGGCATCGCCATCCGGGGTCGGTGTACGTCTACGTCACCGAGGGCACGACGCGGTTCGGTATCGAAGGCCAGCCCGTCAAAGAGGTCAAAGCCGGCGAAAGCTTCTTCGAGCCTCCGGGCGCGGCGCACACCGTGATGGAGAGCGCGCATCCGACCGAGCGCGCAATGGCGATCGCCGTGATGATCGTGCCCGACGGAGCACCGCTGACGCTTCCCGCCCAGCCGTAGGCACGGGAAAAACGCAATAGAATCGATCGGTTCCGGCGAGAAACGCGGATGCCAAAGGCTAGGGCCGGGCGTACAATGACCCGCCCTGGCTACCGAGCCGCGCAGTCGCAAACGGCCCAAAGAGGCCAGTAAAAACAGGAGCTTGCATGGCACGAGGCGTCAACAAGGTCATACTCATCGGCAATCTCGGCAAGGACCCCGAGACGCGTTACATGCCGAGCGGCAGTGCCGTCACGAACCTGACGCTCGCGACCTCGGAGTCGTGGAAGGACAAGCAATCCGGCGAGCAGCAGGAGCGCACGGAGTGGCACAAAGTCGCGATGTTCGGCCGCCTCGCCGAGATCGCGGCCGAGTACCTGCGCAAGGGCTCGCAGGTCTACGTCGAAGGCAAGCTCCGCACACGCAAGTGGCAGGACAAGGAAGGCAAGGACCGCTGGACGACTGAAATCGTCGCCGACGAGATGCACATGCTCGGCGGTAAGGGCGGTGGCGCCGCGGCAGGCGCGGGCGCCGGCGCGATGGGCGGCGCGGGCGCGGCGGCCACAGGCGGCGGCAGCGGCGGTGGCCGCGCGGCCGTCAACGACTCGGGCGCTCCGCCCGGCGATTTCGACGACGACATTCCGTTCTAAATGGCCGAACGCTTCTTCATCCAGACCTACGGCTGCCAGATGAACGAGTACGACTCCGCCAAGATGGCGGACGTGCTCACGGCCGCATTGAACGCGAAGGCGACGGATGCTCCCGAGCAGGCCGACATCGTGCTCGTCAACACGTGCTCGGTCCGCGAGAAGGCGGAGGAGAAGGTGTTCTCGCTGCTCGGCCGGTGGCGGCAACTGAAAGAAGACAATCCGAACCTCATCATCGGCGTCGGCGGCTGCGTCGCGAGCCAGGAAGGCGCCGCGATCTTGAAGCGTGCGCCGTTCGTCGACATCGTGTTCGGCCCGCAGACGCTGCACCGGCTGCCCGAGCTCGTCGCGCACGTGCGAGCGGGCAAGCCGCGCGTCGTCGACGTGTCGTTCCCCGAGATCGAGAAGTTCGACAAGATCCCGCAACCGACTTCGTCGGCTTGCACGGCGTTCTTGTCCGTCATGGAAGGCTGCAGCAAGGCGTGCTCGTACTGCATCGTGCCGGTCACGCGCGGCAAGGAGATCAGCCGGCCGCTCGACGACGTGCTCGCGGAGGCGCGGCGGCTCGCCGCGCTCGGCGCGCGAGAGATCACGCTGCTCGGCCAGAACGTCAACGCCTACAAAGGCGCCGTCAGCGGCGGCGGCAAGAAAGCGGATCTCGCGGCGCTGATTCGCCAGGTCGCCGCGATCGACGCCATCGAGCGCATCCGGTTCACGACCTCGCACCCCGCGCAGTTCACGGAATCTCTCGTCGGCGCTTACGCGACGGTCGGCAAGTTGGCGAGCTTCTTGCACCTACCGGTGCAGAGCGGCTCCGACAGGGTCTTGAAGCTCATGAAACGCGGTTACACGGCCGAGAAGTACGTCGCGAAGGTCGAGAAGCTGAAGGCCGTGCGGCCCGGCATCTCGCTGTCGACGGACTTCATCGTGGGCTACCCGGGTGAGACCGAAGAAGATTTCGAGCAAACGCTGACCCTGATCCGCACCGTCGGCTTCGATCAGTCGTTCAGCTTCATCTATAGCCCGCGGCCCGGCACGCCGGCCGCGGACCTCGAGGACCTGCCGTACGAGCTCAAGCAAAATCGGCTCGAGCGCTTGCAAGCGCTCCTCAACGAGCAGGCCGCGTCGATCAGCCGCTCGATGGTCGGCAGCGTGCAGCGCATCCTCGTCGAGCGCGAGTCGAAGAAGAACGCGCGCGAGCTCGCGGGCCGCACCGAGAATCAACGCTGGGTCAACTTCATCGGCCCGCCGTCGCTCGTCGGGCAATTCGCCGACGTCATCATCACCGAGCCCCTACGCAATAGCTTGAGAGGCCGCCTCGTTGCCGGCGAGACGCATAAATCCGTTGCCTGAAGCACCGAAGACCGCGCCGTCGCTGACGGTCGTCCTGACTCCGGACGATCCGCGCCGGCTGGCGCGCGTTGGGGGTCAGTTCGACGAGCACCTGCGCCAGATCGAGCGGCAGCTCGGCATCCGCATCAACAGCCGCGGCAACCGCTTCGAGCTGTTGGGGGCCGACTCAGCCGCGGAGCGCGGCCGGCGCGTGCTCGAGGATCTGTTCGACCTCGCGGAAACCGAGGAGCTCGATCCCGAGCGCGTGCACCTGGCGCTCGCCGAGCACATGCGGGCGGACGCCACCGACGACGGCGCCGAAGGCGGCCTCGTCATCAATACGCGCCGCCGCGCCGTGCGCGCGCGCGGCGCACATCAGATCGAGTACACGAAGGCGATGCGCGAAAGCGACCTCACGTTCGGCATCGGGCCTGCGGGCACCGGCAAGACGTATCTCGCCGTCGCCGCCGCCGTCGAGGCGCTCGCGAGCGATGCCGTGCGCCGTATCGTGCTCGTGCGGCCGGCCGTCGAGGCCGGCGAGCGGCTCGGGTTCTTGCCGGGCGATCTCACGCAGAAGATCGATCCGTACCTGCGCCCGATGTACGACGCGCTCTACGAGATGATGGGCTTCGACAAGGTCGGCCGGCTCATCGAACGCCACGTCATCGAGATCGCGCCGCTCGCGTTCATGCGCGGGCGAACACTGAACGAATCGTTCGTGATTCTCGACGAGGCGCAGAACACGACGCCGGAGCAAATGAAGATGTTCCTTACGCGCATCGGCTTCGGCTCGCGCGCCGTCGTGACGGGCGACATCACGCAGACCGACTTGCCGCGCGGCAAGGAATCGGGGCTCAAGCAGGTCGGACGCATACTGGACGGCGTCGCCGGGATCGCGTTCATTCATTTCGGCGCCGAGGACGTCGTGCGTCATCCGCTCGTGCAGCGGATCGTATCGGCTTATGCGCGCGAGGAAAGCACGGAGCGTCCGCAGCAATATCGGGAAGAGCACCGAGAGCCGGAATGACGCGCCGCGCGCGCGCCGTCGTCGTGACCGTGCAGAGCGCGAGCTGCACTGCCGGTGTGCCGGCGCGCAAGGAGCTCGAGCGCTGGGCGCGTAGCGCGCTCGCGGCCGAGGTGCGCGGAGAGCTGACGCTGCGGATCGTCGATGAAGGAGAGAGCGCAGATTTGAACTTGCGCTACCGCCGCAAGAAGGGCGCCACGAACGTGCTGTCGTTCCCTGCACGGGGAGCCGAGGCGCCGTCGGCCGCGGCGGCAGCCGGAGAGTTGTTACCGTTTGGGGACGTCGTGATCTGCGCCCCCGTCGTCGAGCGCGAGGCGCGTGAGCAAGGTAAGACGCCGGCGGCGCATTGGGCGCACATGGTTGTCCATGGGGCGCTGCATTTGCAGGGCTACGACCACGAAAACATGCATGACGCAAGTATCATGGAGGCTCGCGAGAGAGCGCTCCTGGCCGAACTGGGCTTTCCCGATCCCTATTCTATAAAATAGTTTCAATGTCGGACGATACTCACCCTAGTGGCGACACCGGCGTATCCGGATGGTGGCAGCGGCTCGTTCAAGGCCGCGCCGGCGATCTTAAAACCCGCGACGAGATAGCCGAGTTCCTCGAAGGATTCCTCGAGCGCGGCGTCATCGGCGCCGACGAGTTCGCGATGCTGCAAGGCGTGCTCGAGGTCGCGGACACGCAAGTACGCGACATCATGGTTCCGCGCAGCCAGATGGTCGTCGTCGCGAAAGATCAAACGCCGGAAGAGGTGCTGAAGGTCATCGCGGACTCGAACCATTCGCGCTTCCCCGTGATCGCCGATGACAAGGACGAGGTCGTCGGCATCGTGCTCGCGAAAGACTTGCTGAAACACTTCATCGCGAACAAAGTGCCGTTCGACTTGCAGAGTTTCCTGCGCCCGGCTGCGTTCATCCCCGAGAGCAAGCGGCTGAACACGCTGCTGACGGAGTTTCGCGAGGGCCGCAATCACATGGCGATCGTCGTCGACGAGTACGGCGGCGTGTCGGGTCTAGCGACGATCGAGGACGTGCTCGAGCAGATCGTCGGGGAGATCGACGACGAGCTCGATCCCGAGGAAGCGTCGTCGATTCAGCCGCAAGACGGCGGCAAGTACGCGGTCATGGCGTTGACGCGCGTCGACGAGTTCAACGAGTTCTTCAACACGGAGCTGTCGGACGCCGATTACGACACCGTCGGCGGTCTCGTCATGCACCAGCTCGGGCGCTTGCCGCGCCGCGGGGAAACGCTCGACTTCGCGGGCCTGCGCTTCAAGGTGCTGCGCGGCGACCGCCGCCGCCTGCATACGCTAGAAGTCTCGCGTTTGCCGCAGGCGCAGGCCGAGTAGCCGCTTGAATCGCGTTCGCGCGCACTACCTGCTCGCCGTTGCCGCGGGCGCGGCGTTGCCGCTCGCGTTCGCGCCGTTCCACCAGTTCTGGCTCGCGCCCTTGTCTTACGCCGCGTTGCTCTATGTGTGGGGCGATGCGACGCCGCGGCGCGCGCTCGGCTTAGGTGTAGCGTTCGGCTGCGCGAGCTTCGGCTTCGGTACGTACTGGACTTTCATTGCCGTGCGCATCATCGGCGGCGCGCCGATCGCGATCGCGCTGTTCCTGATGATCGGCCTCACGATGGTGCTCGCAGGCTTCGTCGCCACGGCAGGCTGGGCGGCGGCGCGCTGGTTTCGAACGCGCGGCGCCGTCGCATGGCTCGTGACGCTGCCGGCGGTGTTCGTGCTCGCGGAATGGCTGCGCGGCTGGCTGTTCACGGGCTTCGGCTGGCTCGCGGCCGGCTACAGCCAGACGGACTCGTGGCTCATGGGCTACGCGCCGCTCGGCGGCATTCTCGCGATCAGCCTGGCCGTCGTCGTGACGTCGGGCGCGCTGTTGACGCTGGCGCTCGGAACGCTGCGCGAGCGCACCGCGGCCGGGGCCGTGCTGATTGCCGTTTGGGCCGGTGGGCTCGCCGCGGGCACGCCGTCATATACGCAGCCCAAGGCGCGCGCGCTCGACGTCGCGCTCGCGCAGGGCAACATCGCGCAGGACACGAAGTATCTGCCCGAGCAGTTGCCCGCGATGATGGCACTCTACGCGGAGCTCACGCGGCAGGGCGCCGGCGCGGATCTCATCATCTGGCCCGAAGCCGCGATCCCGACGTATCTCGATTACGTCGAGCAATACTTGGATACGGTCCGGCGAGACGCGGCCGAGCGCGGCGGCACAGTCGTGCTTGGCATTCTGCAGCCCGCGCCCGGGGCCAAATCGATCGAGGAGTTCCAGAACATCTTGATCGCGCTGACCGAGGAGCCGCAGATCTACGTGAAGCGGCATCTGGTGCCGTTCGGCGAGTTCTATCCGGTGCCGGGCTTCATCCGCGACTGGATGCGGCTCATGAACCTGCCGACCGGAGACGCGATCCCGGGAGCAGCCGACCAGCCTCCGCTCGAAGTCGCCGACGAGAAGCTCGCTATCACGATCTGCTACGAGGACGTGTTCGGCGCGGAGCAACTGCAGTATCTCGCGGAGGCCACGTTGCTCGTCAACGTCAGCAACGATGCGTGGTTCGGCGACTCGATCGCACCGCATCAGCACCTGCAGATCGCACGCGTGCGCGCGGCCGAGGCCGGGCGCTATCTGCTGCGAGCGACGAACACGGGCGTCACGGCCGTTATCGACCCGCAAGGCCGCATCGTCGACTCGTTGCCGCAGTTTCGCGTCGGCGTGCTGAAGGCGACAGTGCGCGGCTTCACGGGCAGCACGCCGTATGCCCGCGTCGGCAATTATCTCGTCGTCATCTTCGCGCTTGCGGCGCTCGTTGCAGTCTATGCTCCGGCGCTCGCGGGCCGAGCGCGCGGCTGAACGAGTAACCGCTCGATGACGGCGACGGCGGCCTCGGCACCGCGCTCCTGGCGAACGACGAGCGACACCGCGGCCGCACGCTCGCGGTAGCGAGGCTCGTCGAGCAGCGCGCGCAGCTCGCGCGCGACGCGCTCGGCGCGGTACTCGCTCGGAAACACGGTGCGCGCAACTCCGAGCTTGCGGACGCGGCGCGCGTTGTCGAACTGATCGTGGCCGTGCGGAACGAGCAGCGTTGGGCGGCCGCTGTGCAGCGCTTGCGCCGTCGTGCCGGCGCCGCACTGATGCACGACTGCGCTCGCGCGCGGAAACAGCAGCTGGTGCGGCGCGCGATCCACGAGCAGCACGCTCGGGGGCACGCCGTCGGGTCGGTTTTGCGCGAAGCCGCCCGTCAACATGACGGCGCGCACGCCCAGTTGCGCCGCTGCGGCCGCGCTTTCCCGGTAGAAGCCACCGGCTGCGCCGACGGCCGACGTGCCGAGCGTGAACACGACGGGCGGCTCGCCGGCCGCAAGGAAATTTTCGAGCTTGGGCTCGAGCGGCACGGATTCGTTGTAGAAGACCGTCCCCGTCGTCGTGACGCTCGGCGGCCAATCGGGCTGCGGTAGCCCGAGCACGCGCGAGTACAGCGCGAGCGTGCCGTGCGGGGAGAACTGGCCCTCGAAGATCGGATCGGCGCTGCGCGGCAGGCCGAGCTTGGAGCGCAACGCCTGGACGGGCTCGCCCCAGTCACGAGTCATGCGGCGTGCGAACGGCAAGAGTCGGCGCACGAGCCACGTGCCGATGAGCGGCAGATCGTTTGCGCGCGGCAGCACCGGCAGCACGGGCGGATCGTGCTTCGAGAAGAACAGCATCGGCGCAAGCACCGTCGATAGCCACGGCAGGCGCGCGTGCTCGGCGACGATGGGCGCCGCATACGTGATCGGATGCGAGAGCAGCAGGTCGGCGCCCGCCACGGCGCGCTCGAGCTGCTCGTAGGACTCCTCGAGCTTCGGCATCAGCAGCTCTTTGATGATGACGCCGCTGCCCTTGACGGGATCCATGACGCGCTCGTAGAGCTCGCGAGCGTTCGGCGCGCCCGGATCGATGTCGGGGCCGATCTCCGCGAACTCGATGCCTTCGCGCTCGACGTTTGTGCGATAGCTCGGGATCGTGGCGACGACGGCGTCGTGCCCGTGCTGCTTCAGCGCGAGCGCAAGCCCGATGTACGGGAAGAGATCGCCGTGCGATCCCCAGCACGCAATGACGATGCGCTTCGGCATCAGCGGCGTCAGCCGCCGACGACGAAGTTCACGATGCGGCCGGGCACGTAGATCGCGCGCTTTACGTTCTGGCCCGCGAGATGCTTGCCGACGTTCGAGTCGGCCTTCGCGATCTCGATGACTTCGCTTTCCGGCGCTTCCGCGGGCACCGAGATCTTGCCGCGGACCTTGCCGTTGACCTGCACGGGGATTTCGAGCACGTCGGCCTTGAGCAGCGCGGGATCGGCGGCCGGCCACGCATGATAAGCCAGCGATTGCGCGTGGCCGAGGCGCTGCCAGAGCTCCTCGGCGAGATGGGGCGCCAGCGGCGCCAGCAGCAGCACGAGGGTCTCGGCCGATGCGCGCGGCACGTGCGGCCATTTGTACATTGCGTTCGTGAGCTCCATGAGCGCCGAAATCGCCGTGTTGAAGCGCATCGCCTCGATGTCTTCGGTGACTTTCGCAATCGCTTGGTGCACGGCGCGCTGCTGCTCGCGCGTAGGCGCCGCGTCGGCGGGCGCCGGTGCATTGCCGCCGTCGTCGGTCTCGCTGCCGGCCACGAGCCGCCAGACGCGGTTCAGGAACCGGTGGGTACCCTCGACACCGCGTGTGTTCCACGGCTTCACTTGCTCGAGCGGCCCCAAGAACATTTCGTAGAGCCGAAACGCATCGGCGCCGTGCCGCGCGACGATCTCGTCGGGATTGACGACGTTGCCACGGCTCTTGCTCATCTTGTACGCGCGGGCTTCGACCGTGACGCTGGGATTGTCGCGCAGCACGAACCGCTCGCCTTGCTTCTCGACGCGCTCCTCGGCGACGCGCTCGCCGTTCACGGTGAATTCGAGCTCGCCGAGGATCATTCCTTGGTGCACGAGCTTCAAGAACGGCTCCGGCGTCGACACGATGCCCGCGTCATACAGCGCCTTGTGCCAGAAGCGCGCGTACAGGAGGTGCAGCACGGCGTGCTCGGAGCCGCCGACGTACAGATCGACGGGCAGCCAGTACTTCTCGAGCTCGGGATCGACGAGCTCGTCGCCGTTCGTCGGATCGACGAAACGCAAGTAGTACCAACACGAGCCCGCCCATTGCGGCATCGTGTTCGTCTCGCGGCGCGCCTTCTTGCCCGTTGCAGCGTCGACGGTCTCGAGCCACGCGCCGGCCGCCGCGAGCGGGCCTTCCGGCGAGCCGCTCGGCCTGAACTCCGCGAGCTCGGGAAGCAGCACGGGTAGCTCGGAGTCGCCGACGGTTTTCGGCTTACCGTCGACGAACACGATCGGAAACGGCTCGCCCCAGTAACGTTGCCGCGAGAACAGCCAGTCGCGCAGCTTGTAATTGACGCGGCGCTGGCCTTTGCCCTCGCGCTCGAGCCACTCGATCATCGCGGCCTTGGCCTGCTCGACATTCTTGCCGTTCAGGAAGCCACTGTTGATCGCGATGCCGTCGCCGAGCCAGGCGCTCTTGCCGTCGAAGTCGGGCGGCGGCTCCACGGTGCGAATGACCGGTAAGCCGAATTTTTCGGCGAACTCGAAGTCGCGCTGATCTTGCGCCGGCACGGCCATGATCGCGCCCGTGCCGTAACCCGCGAGCACGTAGTCGGCAATCCAGATCGGGATCTTGCCGCCCGTCGCCGGGTTCACGGCATAGGCGCCCGTGAACACCCCTGTCTTGTCCTTTTGCAGGTCGGTGCGCTCGCGCTCGCTCTTGCGCGACGCCGCGTCGCGATACGCTTCGACGGCGGCGCGGTGCTCCGCCGTCGTCAGCTTCGTCACGAGCTCGTGCTCGGGCGCGAGCACCATGTACGTCGCGCCGAACAGCGTGTCGGGCCGCGTCGTGAATACGCGCAGCGTGACGGTGGCGCTGCGATCAGCTCCGGGGCCGCCGGCATCGACGACGAAGTCGATCTCCGCGCCTTCGCTCCTGCCGATCCAGTTGCGCTGCATCTCCTTCGTGCTGCTCGGCCAGTCGAGACCGTCGAGGCCCGCGAGCAACGCGTCGGCGTACTCCGTGATCTTCAGCACCCATTGGCGCAGGGGCCGGCGCACGCAGTCGAAGCCGCCGACCTCTGATTTGCCGTCGATGACCTCTTCGTTCGCGAGCGTCGTGCCGAGCTCGGGGCACCACCAGACGGGCAGCTCCTCTTGATAGGCCAAGCCGCGCTCGAAGAGCTGTTTGAAGATCCACTGCGTCCACTTGTAGTAAGCGGGGTCCGTCGTGTTGACCTCGCGTTGCCAGTCGTACGAGAAACCGAGCGCTTTGAGCTGCTCGCGGAAGCGCTTGATGTTGCGCTCCGTCGTGACGCGTGGATGCGTGCCCGTCTTGATCGCGTATTGCTCGGCCGGCAGGCCGAACGCGTCCCAGCCCATCGGGTGCAGCACGTTGAAGCCGCGCATGCGCTTGTAGCGCGCGATGATGTCCGACGCCGTATAGCCTTCGGGATGGCCGACATGCAGGCCATCGCCGGAGGGATACGGAAACATGTCGAGCACGTAGTACTTGGGTCTAGACGTGTCGACTTTTTCCGGCACGCGAAACGTGGCCTGGCTTTCCCAGTGGGCTTGCCATTTCGCCTCGATTTGCTTGAACGGGTAAGCGGCCATGACGCGGTGTAAGCTACTCGTCGCGGTATTCTGCCATGAGCCCCAAACGCGTGCCTCGGATGCAACAGTTAGTCCGTTTTAGCGGCGCCAGCGGTCGCGCGCGCGCATCGCTTGCGACCGCGCTCGTGCTGGCCTTGGCCGGCTGCGGGTTTCACCTGCAAGGGGCGGGCACGTTGCCCGTCGAGATGGCGCGGACGTTCGTCGACACTGACCGCCCGCACACGGAGTTCCTGCAATCGTTGACGGACGTCTTGCGGCAACGCGGCGCCGAGGTGCTCGAGGCGCCGGCCGATGGCGCCGCCGTGCTCGACATCAGCTCCGACGAGACGGGCCAGCGCGTGCTCTCCGTATCCGCGCGCAACATCCCGCGCGAGTACGAGGTCTATTACGCCGTCACGTTCTCGCTGCGCGCGGGGACCGAGACGTTGATCGCCAACGAGTCGCTCGTCGTGACGCGGTCTTATACCTACGACGAGACGGAAGTTCTCGCGAAGGCCGCCGAAGAGCAGATCCTGCGCGAGGCGCTGGCCACCGATCTCGCGCGGCGCGTGTTGCAGCGCATCCAATCGCTCGGCGCGACAGCGGCCTTGCCGCCGCGCTGAGGTCTCGTGTCCACTTCCGCCGCGCTTCGTCCCGCTGCTGCCGTCGTCGTGCTCGCAGACCTCGATCGCGCGGACGTCGCGCAGCTTTTGGCGTGCTACGGCGCGCGGCTCATCGAGCTCTCGCGGCACGAGTCGATTCCGGGCTCGTACTGGGGCGATTCGGAAGCGGGCCTCGTCGGCAACGCCGTGTACGTGCGCGCGGACACTCCGGCGCACTCGCTGCTGCACGAGCTCTGCCACTACATTTGCATGGACGAAAGGCGCCGAACCTCGCTCGCGACGGATGCTGGCGGAAGCGACGACGAAGAGAGTGCCGTTTGCTATTTGCAAGTGCTGCTCGCGCAACTCTTGCGCGGCTTCGGCGTCGAGCGCTGTCTTCGCGACATGGACGCGTGGGGTTACAGCTTTCGGGAAGGTTCGGCGCGCGCGTGGTTCCTTGGCGACGGAGCGCACGCGCGCGACTGGTTGCTCGCACACGGTCTCATCGACGCGCAGCGAGAACCGATCAGCAGGTTACGAGCGACTTCGCGCGACTAGATTACGAAACGGTGACAAGTGCGCGCCGCTGCGCGGCTGTTCGAGCGCGTTTCGTTTCCCTATAATTTGCGCTCACAACTACAACGAGAGCGCGCATGTCAGCAGCCGAGCACGACGCCAACGAATCTACGCTGCCCACGCCGACACAAGAGCCCAAAGCGGAAGAGTGGCTCACCGACGTCATCGATCAATGGAAGCGCAGCGCTTTTCTGCGCTCGCTCGAGCGGCGTCACGCGGCCGTGTCGTATCGCGTCGTCGTCGAATCCACGCGCTTGGTCCGCACGACTTCTTCGTAGAGCTCGAGCAACCGTCTCGGCGATCCGGTCTTTTCGAATGCGCTAAGCGCGGATGCCGTTAGGCGCCTGCCGCACCCACGGGTCGTGCCGTAGCGAGCGCGGCGAGGCCGTCTTACGTAGCAGAGCCAACGTTGCCGCGCGCGAGCGCAGCGGAGCCGACCACCAACGCTTTCCCCGTGCGAATAGTCTCGTGTCCTTACGTGTCACGGTTTCACCTGTTTCCTGTTCCCTGTGACGAGCGTGCGCATCGTGCGCACGATGAATGACGGATCGATGGCGTTTCGGTGAAGTTTCGGATTCGTTTCGCCGAGCCGCAATGTGTTTGCGTTTTGAGACACCTCGCGGCGCGGGGTGCCGTACTCGACGCCGGCATCGTAGACGTCCGCCGGTGACGGCGGGGTCTCATCGCGGTTTGCGAAGGGTAACGCTACAGCTTCGTGGGGTTCGGAGCGTCGCCGTAGACGACCTTCGGGTCGAACACCTTTTCTTTCTCGGTGAACTCGAGCGCTTTGATACCCTCGCCGATCGGAATGCGCCGGTAGAAGCAGGTCCGATAGCCGACGTGACAGCTGGCGCCTTTGCCGGCGACGGACACCTTGAGCCAGACGCAGTCCTGGTCGTCGTCGATCATGAGCTCCGTCACCTTCTGGACAAGTCCGCTCGTCGCGCCTTTGTGCCAGAGGACCTTGCGGCTGCGGCTCCAGTAGTGTGCTTCACCGGTCTCGATCGTCTTGCGCAGGGCTTCGGCGTTCATGTAGCCGACCATGAGCAACTCGCCGGTCTCGGCAGCCGTCGTCACGGCCGGGATCAACCCGTCTGAGTCGAATTTCGGGGCGAGCTCGGCGCCTTCCTCGACTTGCTCGACGCTCGTGCGCGCCGCGAATTCTTGGCCCATGGCGGTCATCCAAAACCTCGTGAACGGCGAAATTATAGGCGTTTTTCGTGGGCTTGCGGCTCGGCTGCCGCGGTCAGCTTGCTATCATGGTGCCTCGAATGACGGTTCTTGAACCCGCCAATGGCGCTTTTCCTCCATAACACGCTGACGCGCACGCGCGAGCCGTTCGAGCCGGCCATCCGGGCCGACCCGTTACGCGTGACGATGTACGTCTGCGGCCCGACGGTCTACAACTACGCGCATATCGGCAACGCGCGGCCGCCCGTCGTGTTCGACGTGCTGCAACGCCTGCTGCGCCGCTCGTACAACCTGACCTACGTTCGCAACGTTACCGACGTCGACGACAAGATCAACGACGCGGCAAAGGCAGAACGCGTCGAGATCGGCGTGCTGACGGCGCGCTATCTCGCGGCCTTCCACGAGGATTTACGCGTGCTCGGAGTCGCGCCGCCCGACGTCGAGCCGCGCGTCACCGATCACATCCCGCAGATCGTCGCCATGATCGAGCGGCTGATCGCGACGGGCCATGCCTACGTGGCCGAAGGGCACGTGCTGTTTGCCGTGCCGAGCTTCGCGGAGTACGGGCGGCTCTCGGGTCGCGACCGCGAGGACATGCTGGCCGGTGCACGAGTCGAGGTGGCGCCCTACAAGCGCGACCCCGGCGACTTCGTGCTCTGGAAGCCATCCGATGCCGAGATCATCGGTTGGCCGAGCCCCTGGGGACGCGGCCGTCCCGGCTGGCACATCGAGTGCTCGGCGATGGCCGAGGCGCACCTGGGGGAGACGATCGACATTCACGGCGGCGGCGTGGATCTCGTGTTCCCGCACCACGAGAACGAGGTCGCGCAGAGCACGTGTGCGCATGGCGGCGCCCGCTACGCGCGCTATTGGCTGCACAACGGCCTCGTGCAGGCGAACGGCGAGAAGATGTCGAAGTCGCTCGGCAACGTGCGGCTCGTGCGCGACTTGTTGGCCGAGCACGGCGGCGAAACTGTGCGGCTAGCGCTGCTGACGGCTCACTACCGTCAGCCGCTCGACTGGACCGATCAGCTCGTCATCGAGGCGCGGCAAAAGCTCGATCGCATGTATGGCGCGTTGCGCGACGCAGGCATCAGCGGCGTTTTGACGCGGGCACCCGCCGCGGCCCCGCCGGCGGGAATGCTAGCGGCGCTCGAGGATGACCTCAACACGCCGGAGGCCTTCGCCGAGCTGTTCGCCACGGTGCGCGCCGCGAACCGCGCCACGGACCCGCGCGAGAAACGCGCGCTGGCGGAGTCCCTGCGCGCCGGCGCCTGGCTGCTCGGCCTGCTGACCGAGGAGCCGCAGACCTGGTTCGCGGCCGGGGGCTCGGCGGACCAAGGCGACGCGGAGATTGACACACTGGTGAAGCAGCGCGACGCTTTACGTCGCGAGAAGAACTTTGCGGAGGCCGATCGCATTCGTCGAGAGCTCACGGAACGCGGCATCGTCATCGAGGACGCCCCTCCCGGCGCCCGTTGGCGGCGGTCGCGGTGAGCCCGGCGGACGCCGTCCGGGCGCTGTTGCTCGGCTCGATCCGGCTCTATCAGCTCACGCTGTCGCCGTGGCTAGGCACGCAGTGCCGCTACGACCCCACTTGCTCGAAGTACGCGGCCGAGGCGCTCGAACGATTCGGCGTCGCGCGCGGGGTGTGGCTCGCGGCGAAGCGGCTCGGGCGGTGCCACCCCTGGGGCCGCTCGGGGTACGATCCGGTACCCGCTCTCGAAGGGTCGGCAAGGAGACCGTAACCATTGGACCGCAAGCTGCTCGACATCGTCTGTTGCCCGGTCACGCGCTCGTCGCTGGAGCTGCTGCCGGAACGCGAGCTTGCGACTTTGAATGAGCTCATCGGCGCGAAACGCATCAAGAACCGCGAAGATGCCGTCGTCGACGCGCCGCTCGCGGAGGCGCTCGTGACGCGCAGCGGCAAGCTCATCTATCCCGTGCGCGACGGCATCCCCGTGCTGCTCGAGGATCAAGCCATGCCGCTCCAGCAAATCGAAGGGTCGTAGGCCAAACACCGTTTTTTGCCGAATACTGTTTTGCCGAATACACCTTGAAAGTCCGGTTCAATCAGCTCGAAACCCACCTCAACCGCGGTTTGGCCAAGGTCTATCTCGTCGCCGGCGACGAGCCGCTGCTCGTCGACGAGGCGCTCGAGCAGCTGCGCGAGGCGGCGAAGGTCGCGGGCTTCACGAGCCGCGAGCTACACACGGCAGAGCGCGGCTTCAAATGGGTCGATCTGCTGGCGGGCGCCGAGAACCTATCGCTGTTCGCGACACGCAAGATCGTCGAGATCAGGCTCGCCACGCCGAAGCCGGGCGACGAAGGCGCCGAGACGATCGCGTCGTTAAGCAAGCGCGACGACCCCGATACGCTCGTCATCGTCGCCGTCGGCGAGAAGCTGGGTCAGGCGTCACGCTCTACGTGGGTCAAGGCGATCGAGCAGCACGGTGTCGTCGTCGAGATCTGGCCGATCGAGCGCGGCGAGCTGCCGCGTTGGGTCCAGCAGCGGGCGGGGAACCTGCGCCTGAAGCTCACGCAAGCCGCCGCGCGCTCGCTCGCGGAGCGCGTCGAGGGCAACCTGCTTGCGGCGGATCAGGAGATCAAGCGGCTCGCGTTGACGGCCGCGGGCCGCGAGGTCGACGAAGCCGAGGTGCTCGAGTTCGTCGCGAACAACAGCCGCTTTGACGTGTTCGCGCTCGCCGATGCCGTGCTCGCCGGCGAGACGGGGCGAACGTTCAAGATCCTGTCGGGCTTGCGCGCCGAGGGTGTGCACCCCGTGCAGATTAGCTGGGTGTTGAACCGCGACATCAGCATGCTGGCCCGGCTCGAGTACGCCGTGCGCCACGGTGACAATCTCGAAGGCGCCTTGCTGCGCAGCGGCGTCTGGCAGCGCCGCCAACCGCTCGTGAAGAAGGCGCTCGCGAAGTTCAAGGCGCAGCGGTTGAAGGCGCTGCTGGCCGAGGCCGCGCGCGTCGACGCCGCCCTGAAGGGCGTGTTTCCGGCCGAGCCGTGGACGACGCTGACCGATCTTTTGGTCTCGCTGCTGCGGCCGCCCGAAGGCGCGAGGGCCCGCTGAAGCATGCGATCGGTCGGTATCTTCGGCGGCACGTTCGATCCGATCCACTACGGCCACCTGCGTACGGCACTCGAGCTGAAGGCTCTGCTCGATCTCGCCAAGGTCCACATCGTGCCGTGCGCGAGCCCGCCGCATCGCACGGCGCCGATGTCCGACGGCGCGTTGCGCCTGCGTATGGTCGAGGCGGCAACTCGCGGCGAGACGGGCTTCGTCGCCGACGATCGCGAGCTCAGGCGTGCCGGCGTCTCATACACGATCGATACGCTCGCGAGCTTTCGCGCCGAGCTGCCGGACCGATCGCTATGCCTGTTGCTCGGCATGGACGCGTTCTTGGGTTTGCCGCAGTGGCATCGTTGGCGCGAGCTGACGACGTTCGCGCACATCGTCGTGGCGCACCGGCCGGGCTGGGACGCGCCGACGACGGGCACGCTCGGCGAGCTGCTGCGCGAGCGCCGTGCGCCGAGCGCTGCCGACATCGCGGCGAAGCCAGCAGGTCTAATTCACGTCCAGCCCGTCACGCAGCTCGAAATCTCGTCGACGGACCTACGCGACTCGCTGCGCGCAGGCCGCGACCCGAAGTTCTTGGTGCCCGATAGCGTCAGGGAGATCATCATCGAAACGGAGTGTTATGCCGAATCCCTTTAGGAAGAAGTCGACTCGTCTGAAGGCGCCGCCCAATGCCACGGGGCTGCCCAGAGAGACGCCAGCAAGGAAGACGCGCGCCCCGGCGGCGAAGCGCAGCAAGCCGAAGAAAGGGCCGAAGAGCCTCGCCGATCTCGTGGCTCGAGCGCTCGACGACATGAAAGCCGATAACGTCCACGTGCTCGACGTGCGCCATCTGACGACGGTGACCGACACGATGGTCATCGCGACCGGCCGCTCCGACCGGCACGTCCGCGCGATCGCCGGCGCCGTCGTCGAGCAAGCCAAGAAAGCGGGCTACCGCCCGATCGGCGTCGAAGGCGAGCGCTCGGGCGAGTGGGTGCTCGTCGACCTCGCGGATCTCGTCGTGCACGTGATGCTGCCGCGCGTGCGCGAGTTCTATAACCTCGAGAAGCTCTGGGACATGCCGGCGCGCGCCGAAGAAGCCGAGAGCGGCACGTAGCTGCCGCAGTGATGTTGCGCCTCGAGCTGATCTCGGCCAGCAACCGGCAGCCGGGCTGGGTCGACGAAGGGGCCGAGGACTACGCGAAGCGGCTGCGCGGCCGCTGCACGCTCGAGATCAAAACCGTTCCGCTCGCGCGCCGTACGGCGGCGACACCCGCCGAGCGCGCAATCCACGACGAGGGCGAGCGCATGCTCGCGCTCGTGCCGCAAGGCGCGCACGTCGTCGCGCTGCTCGAAGCAGGCAAGCCGTGGTCGACGAAAGATCTCGCGGCGAAGCTCGAAGGCTGGATGCAGCGCGGCGCGCCGGTGTCATTCCTCGTCGGGGGGCCCGACGGCTTGAGCCCGGCGTGCGTCGCACGCGGCGCCGACCGCTGGTCGCTCTCGAACTTGACGTTGCCGCACGGGCTCGTGCGAGTCATCGTCGCCGAAGCGCTCTACCGTGCGTGGTCCTTGCTCGAGAACCATCCCTATCATCGGGCGTGAGCGCAGGCTGCATTGCCGTGAAGGCCCAGTACGCCGTGGCCCGTGACGGACGGTTCCTGATCAACGAGAGCGCCGAGGGGCCCGCCGCGGTCCCAATCACGCTGGTCCTGAACTGGGCGGGCGAGCGCGAACCGGCGCGCGCGGACGGAGGCGACTGAGCGGCGCCGCCGGCCGGCTAGGATCCCGACGGCGCCGCCCTCTCAGGGCCCAAGGCTAGGCGCAACCCGACGTACCTCGTATAGTGCTTTGAATGGGAAAGGATTTCGTCTACTTAGCCTCGGCTTCGCCGAGGCGCAGCGAGCTGCTGCGTCAAATCGGCGTGCACTTCACGGTTAGACCGGCCGCGATCGCCGAGCAGCAATTGCCCGCCGAAACGCCCGAGGTCTATGTCACGCGCTTAGCGGTGGCCAAGGCCGAGGCTGTCTGGGCGGCCGTCGCCGACTCGCGACCTGTGCTCGGGGCCGACACCGCCGTCGTGCTCGAGGGCGCCGTGCTCGGCAAGCCCGAGACTGCGGCCGACGCCGCCGCAATGCTCGAGCGGCTGTCGGACCGAACCCACCGCGTGCTCACGGCGGTCGCCGTGCGCCATGCGGCAGGCGTCGAGACCCGGCTGAGCGCCAGCGAAGTGAGATTCCGTGCCACGACCTCGGCCGAGCGCCTCGCTTACTGTTCAACGGATGAGCCGTTCGACAAGGCGGGCGGCTATGGCATCCAGGGGTATGCGGCCGTGTTCGTCGAGGAGCTCAAGGGCAGTTACTCGGGTGTCGTGGGGCTGCCGCTATTCGAGACGGCGGAGCTGCTGGCGCGCTGCGGCATCGGTTTCTGGCTCACGGCACGGGCGGCCTGATGAAGCGCGAGGAGATCCTCATCAACGCCACGTCGACCGAGGTCAGGGCCGCCCTCGTCGACAGCGGCGTGCTGCAAGAAGTGCAGATCGAGCGAGCGAGCCGCGTCGGCCTCGTCAGCAACATCTACAAAGGCAAGGTCTCACGCGTGCTGCCGGGCATGCAGGCCGCGTTCGTCGAGCTCGGGCTCGAGCGCACGGCGTTCCTGCACGCGTCCGATATCGCGCGCAACCCGCATGCGGAGGCCGCCGCGAGCGAGGAAGAGCCCGATATCCGCGAATTCGTGCGCGAAGGCCAAGAGCTGCTCGTGCAGGTGCTCAAAGAGCCGCTCGGCACGAAAGGCGCGCGCCTGACGACGTACATCGCGATCCCGTCGCGGTATCTCGTCCTCACGCCGAATAGCGTCGGCATAGGAGTGTCGTCGCGCATCGAGGACGAGATGGAGCGCGAACGGCTGCGCTGCGTCGTCGAGGAGCTCAAAGCCGCGGCCCCGCAAGCGGGCTACATCATTCGCACGGCCGCCGAGGGCGCGACACGCGAGGCGCTGCAGGCCGACCTTCAATTTCTGCACAAGCTGTGGCAGTCGATCGAGGAAAACGCCGCGGGGACGCCGGCCGGGGGCCTCGTCTACGAAGACTTGCCGTTGCCGCTGCGCGTGCTGCGCGACTCGTCGAGCCCCGATATCGCGCGCGTGCGCGTGGATTCAGAAGCCACGTTCGCCAAGCTCAAGGAATTCGCCGAACGCTTCGTGCCGCGGCTGGCCCCTCTGATCGAGCTGTACACCGAGCCGCGGCCGATCTTCGACGTCTACGGTATCGATGACGAGATCGATCGCGCGCTGCACCGCAAGGTGTCGCTGAAGTCGGGCGGCCACGTCGTCTTCGACCAAACCGAGGCGATGACGACGATCGACGTCAACACGGGCGCCTACGTCGGCCACCGTAACCTCGAGGAGACGATCTTTCGCACGAACCTCGAAGCCGCGGCAGCCATCGCACGGCAACTGCGCCTGCGCAATCTAGGCGGTATCATCATCATCGACTTCATCGATATGATCGAGGAGGAGCATCGCCGCCAGGTGCTCCAGACGCTCACGGACCGGTTGGCCGGCGATCACGCCAAGAGTCACGTCATGAACGTGTCGCCGCTCGGGCTGGTCGAGATGACGCGCAAGCGAAATCGGGAAAGCCTGGAACACTTGCTGTGTCAGCCGTGTCCGAGCTGTGAGGGCCGCGGCTTCGTCAAGACGGCGGAAACCGTGTGCCACGAGATTTTCCGCGAGATCCTGCGCCAGCATCGGCAGTTCGATTTCCAGGAGCTCTTGGTGCTCGCGAAGCCCCAAGTCATCGAGAGGCTTCTCGACGAGGATTCGGCCGGAATCGCCGAGCTCGAGGAAGTCACGGGTAAGCCGATCCGGCTGCAGAGCGAGGCGCTGTATTCGCCGGATCAATTCGACGTGGTGTTGATGTAGCCGCAATGCGAACGTTTCGCAAAATCGTACGTGCGTCGGTGGTCGCGATCATCGCGATCGGCGCGCTGGTCGTCACCGCGGCCGGCGGATTTCAGCTCCTCCTGCGGCGGTTGCCGAGCTACCAGGACGAGATCCAGGCTTGGGTGACGGCCGAGCTCGGGCTCGTGCTCGATTACACGCGGCTCGATGGAACACTGGGCTGGCGCGGCCCCGAGCTCGCGTTTCGCGACGTCCGGGTCCGCACCTTGGGCGACACGGCGCCATTCTTGACGGCGCGCAGCGCCAATGTCGGCTTCGACGTGCTCGATCTCGTGACCCGCCTCGCGACGGGCCGCGAGCTGGCCATGGACCGGCTCACGTTCGACGGCACAGAGTTCGCGCTGGTCAGGACCGACGAAGGCGTGTACCGCTTGCAGGGAGCGCCCGCCATCAGCGGCGAGCAGCCGCTCGTGCAGGTGCCGCCCGACATCGACGTGCTCGTGCGCAACAGCCGCGTGCTCTATCTCGACGCGGCGCGCAGCGTCGCGTGGGCGTTCCAGGACGTCAGCGGCAGCCTGCGCCGCGACGACGAGGTGCTGACGGTCGAGGCTCGAGGCGTGCCGCCGCCGGAGTTCGCGGAGCACATCGAAGTCACCGCGCAGGCGTTCGTCGCCGACGCGCAAGCCGGTGGGGGCGCTAGGTACACGGGCGACTGGCGGCTATCGGTCGATCTCGACGGCGTCGACGTCGCCGTCGCTGCGGGATTGTTTCCGCCGTCCGCAGTCGCGCCGCAAGCCGGCCGCGGCAACATGGCGGTCTGGCTCGATTGGCGCGAAGGCGCGGTCACGAGCGGCACGGTCGAGCTCACGCTCGCCGACGTGGTCTTGCAGAGCTCGCTCGGCGCCGTCGATTCGCGCTTCGAGCGGATCGCGCTGTCCGGCAATTGGGAGCGCACGAGCGAAGCCTGGCGGTTCGCATTTCGCGACGTCGCCGTCACGCGCGGCGGCCGCGCTTGGCCCGAAGCGGCGACCGTCGACATCGACGTCGGCCGCGGCGCGCAAGGCATCGATCACTTCGCCCTGCGCAGTAGTTTCCTGCGGCTCGATGACCTGACGCCGTTTTTCGCGCCGCTGCCCGAGTCGCGCCTGCTCGAGGCATGGTTTGCGCTCACGCCGCGCGGGGATCTGCGCGCCGTCGACCTCGCGCTCACGCGCAACGCCGACGCCGGCATCGATTACACCGTCACAGCCGACTTCGCCGGGCTCGGCATCCAGAAATTCGAGGATGTGCCCGGCTTCACCGGCCTTACGGGCCAAGTGCGCGCGGACTCGCGCGCGGGACGGCTCGAGCTCGCGAGCGCCGGCGCAGCGCTCGACTGGCCGGCGCTGTTCCGCGGCGCGCTCGACGTGCCCGAGCTGCGCGGCATCGTGGTCTGGCGTGCCGGCCAGGATGCCGTGCGTGTCGTCAGCGACGATCTGCTCGTCGTCACTCCGGACGCTTCATTGCGCAGCAACCTCGAGCTGACGCTGCCGATGGACGACAGCTCGCCGTTGCTCGATCTGCGCACCACGGTGTCGGAGTTCGACATTGCGGCCGTATCGCGCTATCTGCCTGCGAACAAGATGCCGCCGACCGTCGTCGCGTGGCTCGACTCTGCTCTTCGCGGCGGACGAGCGACGAGCGCAGCTGTCACATTCGTCGGTCCCGTCCGGGCGTTTCCGTTCGACGGCGGCGAGGGCGAGCTCCGCGCGACCGTCGACGTCGACGGTGGCCAGCTCGCGTTCGTCAGGGACTGGCCGCTCGCCGAGGAGCTCGACGGCACCGTGGAGTTCGTCAACGCGCGGTTCGCGGCAAGCGGCAGCGGCCGCATACTCGGCAACCGCACGGCCGACGTGCGCGTGGGTATCGGCGACTTGCGCGCCGGCGACTTCACGCTGCAAGCCGACACGATCGGCGGTCTCGATCAAGTCCTCGCATTCCTGAACGGTGCGCCGCTGATCGCGCGCTATCTCGGCGCTGACTTCGCGCGGCTCGAGGCTCCTGCGGGGACCGGCGCCGTGAGCCTCGATCTTGCGCTGCCGCTGCGCAATCGCACGGCGTACCAGCTGACGGCAGGCCTCGAAATCATCGACGGCGAGCTCAGCGTTCGCGGCTTCGCGCCGCACGTCACCGAGATTCAGGGTGCACTCGCGCTCGCCGACGGCGTGCTGCGCGGCGACAATCTGCAGGCGATCTTTCTCGATGGAGCCGTGACGGCCGGCGTCGCCCCCGCAGCGGTGCCCGGCTATCGCGCACGCATCGACCTCGAAGGCGAGGTGACGATCGACGCCGTCGTCGAAGCGTTCAATTTGCCGTATGGCGACTTGCTTGCCGGCCCGACGAGCTGGCAAGGGACGCTGTTGCTGCCGGCCGCTGCGGGCGCGCAGAGCTTGCCGCCGAAGATCACCGTGACATCGAATCTCTCCGGCGTCGCGGTGCGGTTCCCCGAGCCATTCGCGAAGGCCCCAGGCGAGCCGACGAGTCTCGAGCTCAATCTAGCGTTCCAGACGGGCGGTCTGGCCGTGGACGGCTACCTCGGCGCGACTCGCCGCTTCGCGGCGGATTTAGATGCGACGCCCGGCGCAGAGCGGCCTTTCGCATTCCGCCGCGCCGCGCTCGAGTTCGGTGGCGAGCTCGCCGAGTTTCGCGCCGAGCGCGGCGTCACGCTGAACGGCAGCTTGCCGAAGCTCAGCGTCGACGAGTGGCTCGCATTGTTGCGCTCGGGCGGCGGCGCCGACGACACGCGCGCCAACTGGAGCGGCGTTTTCGCCGGTGCCGACCTCGATGTCGCCGAATTCTCGGTGTTCGGGCAGCGGCTCGGCAGCACGCGTGTCAGCGCGCGGCGGCGCACCGACGATTGGCAATTCGAGCTCGATAGCGACGCGATCGCCGGGACATTGCTAGTGCCGATGGACCTCCGCGGCGAGCCGCAGGTCGTTGCCGTCATGCGAAGACTCTATTTGAACGCCGGCAACGGTGCCGCGGGTGGCGGCGGCATCGGCGACATCGATCCGCGCGAGCTGCCGGGGCTGCAATTGCATGCCGACGAGTTCGGCATCGGCACGCGGCAGGTGGGCCGGCTCGACGCCGAAGTCCTCGCGGATCCGCTGGGCCTTCGCCTCGTCTCGTTCGAAAGCGCGACGGACAGCTTCACGGCACAAGGGAGCGGCGGCTGGTTCGTCGGCGACGAAGGCGACACGACGCGGTTCGCCGTCGGCATCAACTCGACGAATGTCGGCCAGATGCTCGCGCAGCTCGGGTTCGCGCCGTTCGTCGAAGCCGAAACGGCCGAGGTCACCGCGAGCCTTTATTGGCCCGGGCCGCCTTCGAGCACCTGGCTCGAGCACATCTCGGGAGATCTCGCGCTGCGCGCCGAGAAAGGCAGCCTCGTCGACGTCGCGCCCGGCGGCGCCGGCCGCGCCGCGGGGCTCTTGAGCATCAGCGCGTTGCCGCGAAGGCTCGCGCTCGATTTCCGCGACGTGTTCAACCGCGGTCTCGTGTTCGACGACATCACGGCCGATTTCGTCATCGTCGACGGCAACGCCTACACGGACAATCTCAAGCTCACAGGGCCCGTCGCCGAGGTCGGCCTCATCGGCCGCACGGGGCTGCGCGATCGCGACTACCGGCAACAGGCCGTCGTCACGGCGGAGCCCGGCAAGGTTTTGCCGACCGTCGGCGCGCTTCTCGCGGGGCCGCAGGTCGCTGCCGCGCTGCTGATCTTCACGCGCATCTTCAAGAAGCCGCTCGGCGGCATCGGCCGCGCGTCGTATTGCGTGACGGGCAGCTGGTCCGAGCCGACCGTCGAGCGCTTGACCGACGAGCAGCTCGAGGAGGGTGCCGTGTGCGCAGAGCTGCCGCCCGTCGCAGCAGCTCCGGCAGCGGAAGAGGTCGCGGCGCGATGAAGGCAGCGGCCGTGCAGATGACGAGCACGCGCGACGTGCACGCGAACCTGCGCGAAGCGGGCCGCTTGGTCGCCGACGCCGCGCGTCAGGGCGCGCAGCTCGTGGTGCTTCCGGAAAATTTCTCGTTCCTCGGCGCGACGGATGCGGACCGCGTCGCCGCCATCGAGCCATTCGGCGACGGCCCTGCGCAGCGGTTCTTGACGGAGACGGCCGAGAGCCTCGGAGTGTGGATCGTCGGCGGCACGATTCCGATTCGTGACGGGGGCGACGCCGGCACGCGCGCCTCGTCGCGCTCGCTGCTCGTCGGTCCCGACGGCCGCGTGGCCGCGCACTACGACAAGATCCATTTGTTCGACGTCGACATCCCCGGCCGCGCAACGACCGCCAGGGATGGCGGGAGTGCCGCAAATGCACGGAGCGATTTGCGGCCGACCGCCAGGGATGGCGGGAGTGCCGCAAATGCACGGAGCGATTTGCGGCCGGAGCGCTATCGCGAATCGGCGACGACGCTCGCCGGCACGCGTGTCGTCGCGGCGAATACGCCGCTCGCGCGTATCGGCATGACGGTCTGCTACGACATCCGTTTTCCCGCGCTGTTTCACCGCTTGAGCGTGCTCGGCACCGACGTCGTCGTCGTGCCGGCCGCGTTCACGGTGCCGACGGGCGAGGTTCACTGGCAGCCGCTCCTGCAAGCGCGCGCCGTCGAGTCGCTCGTCTACGTCGTGGCCGCAGGGCAGTGGGGCGAGCACGCGGGCGGGCGCAAGACTTACGGTCATTCGCTGATTCTCGGGCCGTGGGGCGAGCTGCTCGCGGAGTTGCCCACCGGTCCTGGCGTCGTTTGCGCCGATCTCGATATGATCCGGCTGCAGGAGCTGCGTCAGCGTTTTCCCACCCTTTTGCACCGGCGCGAGCTCTAGGAGACCATCGATGGCGACACCTTCGCAGTCCGCAGTGACTGGCGTCGATCCTTTCGCGATCGCGCGAGATCTGTTGCTCGAAGGCTCGGGCCTCGAGCTCGCCGCGCTCGATCGCGCGCTGTCGACCGCGATGGTGCGCAAGCTCGACTATGTCGATCTGTACCTGCAGCTCACGCGCTACGAGACGTGGACGGTCGAGGACGGCATCGTCAAGGAAGGCGCCTACAGCGTCGATCAGGGCATCGGCGTGCGCGCGGTGTCGGGAGAGCGCACGGGCTTCGCCTACTCGGACCAGCTCGACGAGACTGCGCTGATCGATGCCGTCGTTGCCGCGCGAGGCATCGCGCGCACGAAGGGTGCCGGCGCGCAGAAAATTGCGGCGCGGGCCGCGAGCCATCGGCCGCTGTATCCGAGCGGCGATCCGCTGCGCAGCATGAGCGACGCCGACAAGGTGGCGCTGCTCGCGGAGCTCGACGCCCGAGTCCGCGCCATGGACAATCGCGTCGCGCAGGTCATCGGCAGCCTCTCCGGCGTCTATGAGGTCGTGCTCGTGCAGGCGACCGACGGCACGTTGGCGGCCGACGTGCGGCCGCTCGTGCGGCTCAACGTCTCGGTCATCATGGAGAAGGACGGCCGCCGCGAGCAGGGTTACGCGGGCGGTGGCGGCCGCGGCGACTACACGCTCATCACGGGCAAAGGCCGGCCGCTCGAGATCGCCGCGGAAGCCGTGCGCACGGCCGCCGTCAACCTATCGGCCGTCCCCTCGCCAGCGGGGAACATGCCCGTGGTGCTCGGCTCGGGCTGGCCCGGCATCTTGCTGCACGAGGCGATCGGCCACGGCCTCGAGGGCGACTTCAATCGCAAGGGCACGTCGGCGTTCACGGGCCGCATCGGCGAGCGCGTTGCGAACGAGCAATGCACCGTCGTCGACGACGGCACGCTCGTCGGTCGGCGCGGCTCGCTGACCGTCGACGACGAGGGCACGCCGACGAGCTGCAACACGCTCATCGAGAAAGGCATCCTGAAGGGCTACATGTTCGACAAGATGAACGCGCGGCTCATGGGAGTTAAGTCGACGGGTAACGGGCGGCGCGAGTCGTTCGCGCACACCCCGATGCCGCGCATGACGAACACGTACATGCTGCCCGGCCGATACGATCCCGAGGAGATCATCGCCTCCGTGGATAAGGGCATCTACGCGCCGAATTTCGGCGGCGGGCAGGTCGACATCACGAGCGGGAAGTTCGTGTTCTCGGCGAGCGAGGCGTATCTCATCGAGAACGGCAAGAAGACGACGGCCATCAAGGGCGCGATGCTAATCGGCAACGGCCCCGAGGTGCTGACGCGCGTGTCGATGGTCGGCAACGACTTGAAGCTCGACGCTGGTCTCGGCACGTGCGGCAAGGACGGTCAATCGGTGCCGGTCGGCGTCGGCCAACCGACGATCCGCATCGATTCGTTGACGGTAGGCGGCACGCAAGCCTGATCTGTCCCCTCTTAAGTCAAACCGTCGTCGTGAATGGCTTCACTGCAAGCGCAGGCGACGACGGCTACTCTAGCGGCATTACTATCGCGTGGGCCGATTCATGGGCGCGGACTTCAAATCGACGATGACCGAAGCCGACTTCAAGCGGCCGTTGCTCGATGCGGCCGAGGACCGGCTGGCGCGCGAGGTCCGCGGCGACGTGGATCTTTCGGTCGAGGGCCTCGCCGACTCGCTGCTGAGCCGGCTGATCCGGCTCGTTGCCGGAGGCGGCGCCGCCGCGCGGAGCTAAGCTGGCGACCATGTGGTTAGCGAAGCCGGTCTACGAAGCGTTGCCGTATTACTACGTCGCGATCGGCGTCGCCGCGCTCGGCGCGCGCCTGTACGTCGACTGGTGGTATTGGCCGGTCATCTGCACGGCCGTGGGCGTGCTCGGGATCGCGGGCGGCGTGCTCATTTGGTTCAAGCGCCGAGGTAGCCGCCGCTCGCAGTGAGGCGCGGTCAGCGCCCGCGCTCGTCGAGCTCTTCCTCTTCGAGGCCGTCGGGGCTCTCGTCATCGTCATCGTCATCGTCGCGGTCGTCGCGGTCGTCGCGGTCGTCGCGGTCGTCGCGGTCGTCGCGGTCGTCGAGCTCGTCCAGATCGTCATCGTTGTCCGCAGCCGGCACGAGTTGGCTCGCTGCCCGCATGTCGCGATAGAGCAGCTTGTGCTCGCCGATCTGGATGATGTCGCCGTCCACGAGCTCTTGGTGCTTGACGCGCTGGGAGCGGATGAACACCCCGTTGGTGCTGTTCAAGTCCTCGAGGATCGAACGCGTTTGATCGGAAACGACCTGCGCGTGATGGCGCGAGACGAACCGGCTCTGGATCTGCAAATCGTTGTCGGCCGTGCGCCCGATGATGGTCTTGCCGGGGCCCATGGGGTGCTCGGCGACGAGCTGGTCGCGGTATAGCACCTCGAGGCGAGCCACGGGCCCGTTGCCCGCCGCGAACCGGCCCGTGGAGTCGAGACCGCCCTCGTGCGCGCGCATTCGCTCCGAATACTCGACCCACTGCAGCTCCTCGACGGCTGCTTTGACGAGCGTGTCGTCGACGACGATCCGTTCCTCGGCGAATGCGCACAGCATTGCCGTATCGCAGAGGACATTGATCAGCCGCGGAACGCCGCCTGTGTAGCGGAAGACGAGATCGCAAGCCTCGGGCTCGAAAATCTTCCGTCCTTTTGCGCCGGCTACATCGAGGCGGTGAGTGATGTACTCGTGGGTCTCGCGCTTCGAAAGAGCGCCCAAGTGGAAACGTAGGCGAACGCGCTGGGTGAGCTGCTGCAGGCGCGGTGAGTCGAGCTTATGGGAGAGCTCCGGTTGACCCGCGATAATGATGCGCAGGAGCTTTTCCTTGCGCAGCTCGAGGCCGGAGAGAAGGCGCACTTCCTCGAGCACCTGACGAGACAGATTCTGCGCCTCATCGATGATCAGCAGAATTTTTTTGCCGGCGGCGTACTGCTCGACCATGAAATCTTTGAGCATCGAGAGCAGCTCGACCTTGCGTTTGCGGAACGGCTTGAAACCGAACTCGACGAGCAGCGCTTGCAAGAACTCCACCGGCGAGAGCTGCGTCTGGCTGATGTGAGCGAGCACGATGTCCTGGGGCAGCTCGGCGAGGAAAGCTTCGATGAGCGTGGTCTTGCCGGAGCCGATGTCGCCCGTGATGACGACGAAACCGTCTGCGAGCCAGATCGTCGACTCCATGTACGCTTTCGCGCGCGAATGCTGCTTGCTCGCGAACAGGAACTGCGGGTCCGGCGTGAGCCGGAACGGCGGTTCAGTCAGTTGAAACAACTCGCAGTACATCTGCTATTGCGTGCTCCGGGCCTTCTCGAAGATGACGGAGCCTAACTCAAAGCCCACGGCGTTTCGAGGGACGACGCCATGGATCGCGGGAGTGTCGCAAATGCACGGAGCAATTTTTGCGACCCGGGTCACTGATTCGAGCGCGCAACAACTTCTCGCAGCGGCGCGAGGCGCTCGAGCAGCCGGGCACGATCGGCGTCGACGAGCGTGCAATGGCCGACCTTGCGCCCGGGCCGCGGGCCCTTGCCGTAGTCGTGCAGATGAGCGCCCGGAATCGCGAGCACTGCGTCGCGTGGCGGAAGGCGGCCCAGCAGGTTCAGCATCGCAGCGTGCCCTCTTGCGCTGGGATCGCCGAGCGGCCAACCGAGCACGGCGCGCAAGTGATTCTCGAACTGGCTCGTCGTGGCGCCTTCGATCGTCCAATGGCCGGAATTGTGAACGCGCGGCGCCATCTCGTTGGCCACGAGGCCGCCCTTGGTGTGGAAGAGCTCGACGGTCAGCACGCCGCGGTATTCGAGCGTGCTCATGATCGCTGTAAGCCAGCTTTCGGCCTGCTGCTGCAGGTGCGCGTCCTCGTACGGCGCGATCGTGCTCGCGAGAATCCCGTTGCGATGCACGTTTTCCGCGAGCGGGTAGAACGCGCGCTCGCCGCGCTCGCCTTGCACGCCGATCAGCGACAGCTCGCGGTCGAACTCGACGAAGGCCTCCGCGATCGAGGGCACGCCGCCGAGATCCTGCCAAGCAGCTGCGAGCGCCGCTGCATCGCCGACGACGCGTTGGCCGCGTCCGTCATAGCCCATTCGGCGTGTCTTCAAGATGGCGGGCCAGCCGAGCTCATCGGCCGCGTCGGCATCGGCGGCCGAGTCGACCGTCACGAACTGCGCTGTCGGAATCCCGAGCGAGCGGAACAGAGTCTTTTCAGCGAGCCGATCCTGCGCCGCGGCGACGGCGGTGGGCGGCGGGAAGACCTCGATCCGGCCGTCCAGCGATTCGAGCGCGGCCACGGCCACGTTCTCGATCTCGAGCGTCACGACGTCGACCAAGTCGGCGAGCTTCGCGAGCGCACGCGGGTCATCGAGCGCGCCCAGCAGCGACGATGCCACTTGAGCGCCCGGCGCCTCTCGGCTCGAATCGAGCAGCGTGCAATCGATGCCGAGCGGATAGCCCGCCAGCGCGAGCATGCGGCCGAGCTGGCCGCCGCCGACGATGCCAACTCGGGCTCGCGTCATGAACGATGCGGCTCTAACGTGCCGTGCGTCAACCGGCGACGCTTGGGTCTGGTTGCTCGAGCACTTCGGCCGTCTGCTTGGCACGATAGCGTTCGAGTGCCGCGGCGATCGCAGGATGCTTGTTCGCGAGAATCGCGGCCGCCAGCAGCGCCGCGTTGACGGCCCCTGACTTGCCGATCGCGACGGTCGCAACGGGAATCCCGCGGGGCATCTGCACAATCGACAGCAGGGAATCGATGCCCTGCAGCGCACGCGAGCGGACCGGGACGCCGATGACGGGCAAGCGCGTCTTCGCGGCGGTCATGCCGGGCAAATGTGCCGCGCCGCCGGCCCCTGCAATGAGCACCTCGAGGCCGCGCCCGACGGCGCCGCCTGCGTATTCGTACAGGAGGTCCGGGGTGCGATGCGCTGAGACGACACGCGTTTCGAAGGGCACGCCAAGCGCCGTGAGCGTTTCGGTAGCGTGCATCATCGTGGACCAGTCCGAGCGGGACCCCATGATGACGCCGACCAATGGTTTCATCGGGGCATTGTACAGCAGTTAGAATTCCCTTCTTACACGAGGTCTGTACGACATGGACGAGCAAGCGGTTGGCGAATCTTTGAAATCCGTTGCAGCGCAGGCGGTCGCGCTCGCGCGCCGGCAAGGCGCCGATCAGGCCGAGGTCGGCGCGAGCTACGAGGAAGGATTGTCCGTGACCGTGCGCATGGGCGAGCTCGAATCGGTGGAGCGCCAGCGCGATCGCGGGCTTGCGATCACCGTGTATCGCGACAAGCGCAAAGGCAGCGCAAGCACGACGGACTTCTCGCCGGCGAGCGTCGAGGACACTGTCCGCAAGGCGATGAGCATCGGCAGCTTCACGACGGCCGACGAGTACGCCGGCCTCGCCGAGGCCGAGCTCATGGCGAGCGAGCAAAAGAGTCTCGATCTGTACTTCCCGTGGGACGTCGACGTCGATCGAGCGACGGAGCTCGCGTTGCGCGGAGAGAATGCGGCGCGCGCGCTCGACGCCCGGATCGCGAACTCCGAGGGGGCGTCCGTCTCGAGCGGCGTCGGGCAGCGTGTGTACGCGAACTCGCACGGCTTCATCGGCGCCTACCCGACCAGCACACACTCGATGAGCTGCAGCGTGCTCGCGAAGTCCGAAGATTCGCTCGAGCGCGACTACTGGTACACCGTAAGCCGGCATCCCGGGGACCTCGAGACGCCTGAAACGGTCGGCGAGGAGGCCGCGCGCCGCGCCGTGCAGCGCCTGAACGCCCGGACGCTGTCGACGCGCAAGGTTCCTGTCCTGTATCCCGCCGAGCTTGCAAAGGGCCTGTTCGGCCATCTGGTCGCCGCCGTGCGCGGCACGGCGCAGTACCGGCGGGCGTCGTTTCTGCTCGACGCAGCAGGCAAGGCGGTATTGCCGCCTTACATCGACATCGACGAGGACCCGTGGATTCCACGCGCGCTCGCGAGCGCGCCGTTCGACGCGGAAGGGGTCGCGACGCGCAAACGCCGTCTCGTCGAGGGCGGCGTGCTGAGTGGCTACGTGCTGTCGAGCTACTCGGCGCGGCGCCTGGGCCTTGCGACGACGGGCAATGCCGGCGGCATTCACAACTTGCTAATCAAGCCCACGGCCGGCACGCTGGCCGACCTCATCAAGGGGTGCGACGAGGCGTTCGTCGTCGGCGAGCTGCTCGGGCAGGGCGTCAACACGGTCACCGGCGATTACTCGCGCGGGGCGGCGGGTTTCTGGGTCGAGCGCGGCGAGATCGTCCATCCCGTGCACGAGGTCACGATTGCCGGCAATCTCAAGGATCTGTTCCGCGAGATTCAAGCCGTCGGCTCCGATATCGACACCCGCGGCACGGTGCGTTGCGGCGCCGTGCGCGTCGACGGGCTGACGCTCGCCGGCGGCGGTTAGACGCCGCAAATTGCTCCTGCATTTGCGGCACTCCCGCCATCCATGACGGTCGCTTCAATTCGGCCGCGGCCGCAAATTGCTCCCTGCATTTGCGGCACTCCCGCCATCCGTGGCGGTCGCGTCGGCGTCGACGAGATCCGCGAGCGTGCGCTCGCCAAGCACGTCGCGAATCGCGCGCTCGACCTCGCCGGCAACGCTCGCGACCGTCGCATTCCACTCGTCGTCGAACTCGTGGTGCGAGTCGCGTGCGCTGCTGCGCACGGAGGCGAGAATCTCGGCGACGCCGATGCGTCGTAAATCGCGCGCCGGAATCAGCCGATTCTCGCGCGTTCGCGTCACCAGCCCTTCATCGATGAGAGCCGTGACGACGGGCTCCAGCTGATGCCGCGGCACGCGCAGGCTCGCGGCGAGGCTCTCGATGCGCCAGCCGTGACCGGGTTTCTCGAAGTCGCGGCCGACCGAGAGCATCACGGAAAGCGCGAGCCGCTCGCGGGTCGCATTTGACGCGCTCGGCGCGCGTTGCCCAAGCGGCAGGTACTCTGGGTGCTGCACGTAGAACGCGAGCTGCGTGCCGAGCAGCAGAATCGACCACGACAGGTACAGCCAGATCATCGCGACGAGCACGATCGCGAAGCCCGCGTAGATCGCTTCGTAACGGCTCACGGACACGATGAAGCTCGTGAACAGGCTGCCGCCGCCGGCCCAGAGGATTCCCGCGAACACGCCGCCGATCAGCGCAGGCTTCAAGCGCACTCGCGTGTTCGGGATGATCACGTACAAGACGGTGAAGCTCGCGATGATCACCGCATAGGGCGTGAACCAGCTCAGCGCATCGAGCATTCGGCCGATGAACCCGATCTCGTGGAGCCGGCTCATGGCGGCCGTGCTCGAGAGCGTCGCCGTGAAGCCCATGGCTATGCTCATGATCAATGGGCCGAGCAGCATGAAGCTCAGGTACTCGCCGAACCGGCGCGCGACGCTCCTCGGGTGGTCCACGCGCCAGACGAAGTTGAAGCTGCTTTCGACTTTTTGCGCCATCGAGAAGGCGCTGTACAGCAAGAGCACGATGCCCGTGATCGCGAGCGCCGAGCCGCTGACGTTGTCGACGAAGCCGATGATGTTCGCGGAAATTTCGCCGGCGCGCGGACCGAGCGGAGCGAGAAAGCCGCGCAAGACCGGCTCGAGATCGCGATGGATGCCGAGGCCTTTCAACGCCGCGAACACGAACGCGAGCAGCGGCACGATCGCGAGCATCGTCGTGTAGACGAGGCTCATCGCGCGCAGCGTCAGGTCGCCGTGAAAGAAGTCGCGCAGCAGCGCGTACGCGAAGCGCGCGACGATCAGCCAGTACGGCGGCGGAGCGGTGCTACCCTTGTTCCAAAGGCGGCGCTCGATCGGCCGAGTAATGAGCTCCATTCGAGCTTCAGACTCGACGCGAGCGAGCGTCGGTCACGCGGCCCGTTCGCCGCTGAGGCGCTGCAGCGCCTCGAGGTATTTCGCGCGCGTGCGCTCGATAACGACGCGCGGGAGCTTCGGCCCGGGCGCCTGCTTGTTCCAGTCGAGCGTCTCGAGATAATCGCGAATGTATTGCTTGTCGAAGCTCGGCGGCGAGGAGCCGGCCTTGTAGGTGTCCGCGGGCCAGAAGCGCGACGAGTCGGGCGTCAGCACTTCGTCCATGACGTGCAGCGTGCCGTTCGCGTCGAGCCCGAACTCGAACTTCGTGTCGGCGATGATTATTCCGCGCGCGCGGGCGTGCTCCGTCGCACGCGTGTAGAGCTGCAACGACGCCTCGCTGACCTTCTGCGTCAAATCCGAGCCGATCAAGCTCTTCACCTGGTGCAGCGAGATGTTTTCGTCGTGGCGACCGGCTGCGGCCTTCGTGCTCGGCGTGAAGATCGGCTCGCGCAGCCGCTGCGCGAGCTCGAGGCCGCTCGGCAGCTCGACGCCCGAGACACCCCCGGTCTTGCAGTAGTCTTTCCAACCCGAGCCGATCAAGTAACCGCGCACGACGGCTTCTATCGGCACGGGCTCGAGCTTCTGCACGACGACCGCGCGATTTTTGACGATGGCGTGATCGCGAGCGTCCGTGAGCACGGCTTCGGGGTCGATGCCGGTCAGATGATTCGGCACGACGTCCTCGAGCTTCTTGAACCAAAAGTTCGAGATTGACGTCAGCACGACGCCTTTGCCGGGAATTGGATCGGGCAGCACGACGTCGAATGCCGAGAGCCGGTCCGTCGCGACGATCAGCAACCGCTCGTCGTCGACTCGGTAAATGTCGCGCACCTTACCGCGCGCGACGAGCTCGAGACTTGCGAGATTGGATTCGAATAACGATGCGGCCAAAGCGATGTCTCGTTTGCGCGGCGATTCAAAGGCACGATAATGAGCCTTCGCAACGCGTCTCGGCAACTTCACACGGTCGCGCGAAGCGCGTATTGGAGTGTGAATGCAGTGGCTTGGCAAAGGAATCGGCGGGCTCATCGGGGCCTTGTTCGGGCCCGTCGGCTCGCTGGTCGGCGTGCTCGTCGGGCACCAGTGGGATCAAAGCAAGGGCGCAGCGCGCGGCGGCTCCGTGCACGAGATCAGCCGCTTGTTCTTCGAGATGACATTCGAGGTCATGGGCCGCGTCGCGAAGATCGACGGCCGCGTCTCCGAGGACGAGGTGCGTGTCGCGCGGCGCATCATGCACGGAATGCGCTTGAGCGACGAGCAGGTGCAATACGCCATCGAGCACTTCACGCGCGGCAAGAGCGCCAACCATCCTCTCGAAAGCCGGCTCACGGCGCTCGCCGAGCAGCTCGGCGGCCGCGATGACTTGGCGCGTGCGTTCGTGCAGATCCAGCTTCAAGCCGCGATCGGCGCGGGCAGCGTCGGCGCGGACAAGCGGCAGGTGCTGTGGCGCGTCGCCAGCGCGATCGGCGTCAGCCGAGCGGATCTCGCGCAGATCGAAGCGACCGTGCGCGGCTTCGCGAGCGGGAGCGCGCAGCCGCCGAGCGCCCAGAGCCTCCAGGCGGCGTATCGCGTGCTCGGCGTAGGCCCGGACGCGAGCAATGACGACGTCAAGACGGCGTATCGCCGCCTCATGAGCCAGCATCATCCTGACAAGCTCGTCGCGCGCGGCTTACCGAAGTCGATGAGCGGTGTGGCCGAGCAGAAGACGCACGAGGTGCGGACGGCCTACGAGCAAATAAAAACGCAGCGCGGCTTCAAGTAGCCGCGCTGCGTGGAAGAGGGTAGCTCAGGCCCGCCGCAGCGCTTGGGCGGTGCGTGCGCGCGGTAACTCGCGCCGCGCGTTGAAAACGACTATGGTTTTTCCGCTCGCGCGCACGAGGCCCTGGTCCTCGAGCACCTTGAGCACGCGGCCGGCCATCTCGCGCGAGCAGCCGACGAGACGCGACAGCTCTTGGCGGGAAACCTTGATCTGCATGCCGTCGGGATGCGTCATCGCGTCAGGCTCGCGGCACAGATCCATGATGGCGTGCGCCACGCGGCCCGTGACATCGACGAACGCGAGGTCGCCGAGCTTGCGGTTCGTGCGGTCGAGGCGCGTCGCGAGCTGCGTCGCGAGCTCGAACACGAGCCCTGGGCTCTCCGACGCAATCTGGCGGAAGCGCGGATACGTCATCTCGGCGATTTCGCTCTCCGAGCGCGTGCGCACCCAAGCGCTGCGTTGCGGCTGCTCGTAGAACAACCCCATCTCGCCGAAGAACTGGCCCTTGTTCAGATACGCGAGGACCATCTCGTTGCCGTCCTCGTCTTCGATCATCACTTCGACGGAGCCGTCGACGATGTAATAGAGAACGTCGGGCAGGTCCCCGGCGTGAATCATCACTGTCTTGCCGGGGATCGTGCGCACCCTGCAGTAGCTCAGGAAGCGATTGATCGCCGGAACATCACTCAGGGGCCTGAGAGTCTCTTCCACCATACGTCGGAACTCCGGTTTGACTTAACGCTGTATTTAATCAATTCCCGACCGGGGCGCAAGCAACACATGGTCAAAGCTGTGACATCGTTCACACGATGAGTGCGATTCGCCGCAAAATTTCACCCCCGAGCTTCATGCAGCTGCGAATCGAGGCGGGCAACTCAGCCCCGCCTGCGAGCGTCGCCGTCCTTCCATGGTGCACTTCATCTTCTGCCATTCGCGAGAGAATCGCCATGCTTTTCACGTCGTGCACGGGCAAGCGCTGCAGGTGATCTCGCAAGTGAGCTTCGACTTGCCGTTCTGTCTCGTGAACGAAACCGAGACTGTCCGCATCCGTGCGCAGGCCGGCGAGCAGGCCGATGCCGAAGCTGCCGACATACCAAAGAGGCGTCAGCAGGCTTGGGCGACCGCCGAGCTCCTGGATCCTCTCCGCGCACCAGCCGAGGTGATCTCGTTCTTCGCGGGCCGCGTTGGCGAGCAGCTCGCGCGTCGCATCCGAGCGCGCGACGAGGGACTGCCCGTTGTAGAGCGCTTGCGCGGCGATCTCGCCGGCGTGATTAACGCGCATCAAGGCGGCGCTCGCGCCGCGCTCGTCGGCGGACAAAGCGGGCTCCGGCAGGCCGGCCGCAGGCGATGGCCGGGTGGCGGCCGGTGGCGCGGCAATGGCCCGCAGGCCCTGATCGACGGCTGCAATCAGGCGATCGGGCCAGGTGAGGGGGGGCGCCATGCCGCCATTATATAAGCGTGTCGGGCGGGGTCGGCTTGCGCGGCCCAAGGTCGGCCAGTAAGATTCCGCCTCTTTGGCCGGCCGGCGCCGGCTCCAACAAGAGCTTACCGGACATGAAAACCTTCTCTGCCAAGCCGGAGTCCGTTCGGCGCGACTGGTACCTCGTCAACGCCGAGGGCAAGACGCTCGGCCGTTTGGCGACGGCCCTCGCGCATCGGCTGCGCGGCAAGCACAAGCCCATCTACACGCCGCACGTCGATACCGGCGATTTCATCGTCGTCATCAACGCCGAGAAGATCCGCGTCACGGGCCGCAAGCTCAAGGACAAGATCTACTACCGCCACACGGGCACGATCGGCAACCTCAAGTCCGAGCCGCTCGAGAAGATGCTCGCGACGCATCCTGAGCGCGCCATCGAGATCGCCGTCAAAGGCATGTTGCCGAAGAACCCGCTCGGCCGGCAGATGTTCAAGAAACTCAAGGTGGTCGCCGGCGACAAGCATCCGCACGCCGCGCAACAGCCGAAACCGTTGGAACTTTAAGATATGGCCATCGAAATCAACTACGGCACCGGACGGCGCAAGACTTCGGCGGCACGCGTGTACCTCAAGCCCGGCAACGGCGACATCGTCGTCAACGGCCGGCCGCTCGACGTCTTCTTCGGCCGCGAGACGGCGCGCATGATCGTGCGCCAGCCGCTCGTCCTCGCCGAGGTCGAAGGGCGGTTCGACGTGCAGGTCAGCGTTCGCGGCGGCGGCACGACGGGTCAGGCGGGCGCGATTCGTCACGGCATCACGCGCGCGCTGATGGACTACGACGAAGGCCTGCGCAAGACCTTGCGCAAGGCCGGCTTCGTCACTCGCGACGCGCGCGAGGTCGAGCGCAAGAAAGTCGGCCTTCGGAAGGCCCGCCGACGTCCGCAGTACTCGAAGCGCTAGTTCAGTATTGCGCCGGGCACGGCCGGCGCGGAACGCGCCGGCGTCGTGCTAGCGTTGTAGACGCCTCACGGATGGGGGATCGTCCAGCGGTAGGACATCGGACTCTGACTCCGAGAACCTAGGTTCGAATCCTAGTCCCCCAGCCACCTCACACTGGGTCCTGCCCGGGCATGGCCTCTAATGTCAGCTATGCGCCGGGTACCTCACCGCAAAGCAAACTCCGTCCCTACCTGGTATTAACGCAGGTTCGCCGTCGATCGTTACGGCGGTGTTGCGAGAGCCGCACTCGTTGATGAAGACCCGGGCAGCGCATGCCTGGAAAGACGGGTAGCCGACGAATCTCTTTGCGCTCGAGGATCGAGATGAGCGAGAGATCGTCGCTGCGTGTGTTGGCAATGAGGCAGACGCTGCCGTCGTCCGCCGTTTCCGCCCAGCCAGGACCGTCGCCGACCGGGATCGTGGCGATCAAGGTGAGATCGGGTACGCGAACCAACGCAGCATAGTCCGAAGCGCGCCAGCCAGGCAGAGTCGTACGCCACTACCGCGTGCTCATTGGAAGGATGGCCGGGCGTATCCGGTGTTGCACAGGCGGCGGCCATCGCGCGAGAGCTTGTTGTCGTGCGGATAGACGCCAGTCACCAGATGCCCCGTGATCTCGCCCGTGGCGGTCGCAATCTTCTTAGCTCAGGTGGGCTCGGCCCTTCCCGCGGACGGGGTGCGTCCTGTCACGCCACATGATTGTACGCACGTTTGACACGAAAACGGCAGCCCATCGATACTGCTCGAAGCGCGCCGACAGGGCGCCACCTACCCGCGGCAAGGGAACAACTCCCACCTGTTTCGGTTCGAGTCGTGTGCGATTGCACCTTCTTTCAGCCTGGTTTCAGCGGGGCACAGGCGTTCATGAAAGGAGGCTGCCATGACCGCTTCGAAGTCCCTTCCTACTCATCCGTCCTTCGACTCCCTCCGCAAACAAGCCAAGAAGCTCGCGCGCGACTTCGCCGTCGGGGACCCTGCCGCCATTGAACGTATTCGCGCTCACCTGCCGCACGTCGACGCGCACTTGTCGCAGCGCAACGCGCAGCTCGTCGTCGCGCGCGAATACGGGTTTGTCGGTTGGCAAGATCTTACGGCCGAAGTCGGCAAGCGCCTCGGCAAGGGCTTGGAGTCGGCGGTAAGCCAGGCACAGCGCTTGATCCATGACAACGACGTCGAACGCCTCAAGGAGCTGCTGGCGGAATGCCCCGCTTTACTCTCGTGGCGAGCCGACGAGAAACGCCGCGGCGTGCTCGGAATGGCGACGAGCTCGTACGCCTTCGACGTGGGCGGAGACGCACAGCGGGAACGGGATTTTACGCGCGCGGAATGTGCCGAGCTGCTCATCGATGCGGGCGCAGTCGTGGCGCCATCGGTCGTCGACAGCATCCTCCAATCGCGCGCTCGAGGGTTGCTGGCACTGTTTCAGCGCAAGGGCCTGCTTCCGCGCACGCTCGAGTTCTTGGCGGCGCTCGGCGACCTCGCCGCCGTTCGCATGGCACTCGACGAGGACGGCAACGATCCGCAGATCGTCAATGATGCGTTCGTGCGCGCGTGCCTCTTCGAGCACGAGGCCGTTGCGGCACTGCTACTGGAACGTTGCATCGCGCTCGATCCCGAGCTCGGAACAAACGTCGACGGAGGTGTCGGCCGCCGAGCGTTCATCAAGTGTTTCGTCGAAACTCGAGCCGGACACATCCCAAAAATCGGAGGAAGCGCGAGAACGTTTGGGCTGTGGAAAACGTACGTCATGGAGCAGGTCAGCCGATCGGTCCAGGGCGACGACGTCGCGGCGTTCGTCGCCAGCCTAGAGCGTGAACCGTGGCTCCTGGCCAACGACTGCATCGATCTTCAGAGTGAGCTCATGGGGTGCGGCCGCGCGGAATTCATCACCGCGCTTCTCGACCTCGATCCGGCGATACTTGGGCGCCCGCCGCGATCGGACAACATCGAGTACGCATTAGTCGACGCGAAGGCGCATCTCATTCCATTGCTAACACGCGTATGGCCCATGCCGGACGACCTGCCCCATGCGGCGGGAATGGGCGACCTCGCGCGAGTGAAGCGGTGGTTCGACGCCGAGGGCAAGCCGGCACTCGGCGACGTAGCGAATCACGCGCCCGCCACGAGCCAACACCGGCCATGGGCTGAGGTCGGCGTCCAGCAGGTTCTCGACACCGCGCTCGCCTGGGCCATCATCAACCGACGGTTCGACGTCGCAGATTTTCTGCTCGAGCATGGCGCCAACATCAACACCGATTGGAACTCGCACGAGCCGGCAAGCATCCTGCATCTGCTCGTCTTCTTGCCGGACCCTTACGAGTCGATGCAATACCTGATCGACCGCGGCATCGATATGACCATTAGGGACTACCGATGGAACAGTAGCGCGGCGAACTGGGCGCGCTACGGCAACAACGACGAGAAGATGGCTCTGTGGCTCGAAGAGGCGGAACGGGAGCGGGAGCTGAAACGATGACCGCGCCGCCGTTATTGGATCGTCTTGACGCCATTCGCGTGGCCGATCAGCAACACGTCGGCGGGACGATTCGCGAAAATTCCCACCGTAACGACGCCCGCGAGCTGATTGAAACGCGTCTCGAGCTCGAGCGGGTTCGCGATCTTCAGATTATGGACATCGAGGATGTGGTTGCCGTTGTCGGTGACGAATCCCTCGCGCCAGATCGGCTGGCCGCCGGCCTTGAACATCTGCCGTGCGACGTAGGACTGGGCCATCGGAATCACCTCGACTGGAACCGGAAATCGGCCGAGCGTCGGCACGAGCTTCGTCTCGTCGATGATGCAAACGAAGCGGCGCGAGGCGGCCGCGACGATCTTCTCGCGCGTCAGCGCGCCGCCGCCGCCCTTGATGAGATGCCGGTGTTTCGTGGCTTCATCGGCGCCATCCAAGTACAGATCGAGCTCGCCCGTCGACGACAGCTCCGCCGTGCGGATGCCGAATTCGGCCAAGCGCCGCGTCGAGCGTTCCGAGCTCGAAACGACGGAGCCGAGCCTGGATGCGAGCGGCTGCAGCAGCTCGATCAGGATGTCGATCGTGCTGCCGGTGCCGACGCCAAGCGCGATGCCGTCCTTGATGTACGACAGCGCGGCAGTTGCGGCCCGGCGTTTGTTCGCGTCTTGGTTCATTGGTCTTGGTTCGCTGCCTCTTGATTCGATCAAGGGCCCTCCCCAAAAAGAGAGTGCCCGCGACTTGGCGGGCACTACACTTGTCTGAGCCGAATGTGGCTCGACTAACGCTGCTAATCCGTTAGCGCTTGCGGCGCGCCTTACGTCGCACTTTCTTCGCGACCTTCCGGCCTTTGCGTCGGACCTTCCTCGCAACGCGGCGTGCAGTGCGACGCTTTTTCCCTCGACGCGTCTTCTTCTTCGATGACACTTTCTTCGTAGAAGCCATGGGTAGTCTCCGTTGTCGGGATAGACGGCGTTGAGTATATATAAAACAATCCGGATTTCCAGCACGTTATCAATTCATGCGCATCCTCATCGCGCGCAAACGAAGATGGAATGTGATTGGTTGCACACTCTCCTGCATCGAATGACGAACGAGTTTTCGCATTGCGTCGCGCTTACTGCGCGAGATCGAGAATGAATTTCCAGTGTGCAGCGCTGACCGGCGTTACCGACAAACGATTACCGCGCTTGAGCAGCGCGAGCCCTTTTAGCGCGCGCTTCTCGTGTTGGCGCAGCGTTGCGAGCGTGACGGTGCTGCGAAACCTGCGCTGCAGCTGCACGTCGACCATGTACCAGCGCGGCTTCTCGGAATCGCTGTCCGCGTCGAAGTGCGCGTCGTAGGCGTTGAACGCCGTGTGGTCCGGGTACCCTTCCTTGACGATCTTCACGATGCCGGCGATGCCGGGCTCGTCGCAATTCGAGTGATAGAAGAATGCGAGATCGCCGCGGCGCATCCGATCGCGCATGAAATTGCGCGCCTGAAAATTGCGCACGCCATCCCAATGCGTCGTCTTGGCGGGTTGCTTCGCGAGATCGTCGATGCCGAACACGTCGGGCTCCGACTTCATCAGCCAATAGGCCATCGGCGTATCCTCCGCTAGAAGCGCCTGGCCCCGGCCTCGGTTACGACCCCCCAGAGCGGCACGTCCCAGCTGCTCGGCGTCAGCGAGCCGACGCGTTGTAGCTCGTACGCCACACCGAGGAGCTTCGGTCGCCGCCAATGCGAGCGGTGGCGCAGGAATGCGAACGCGCGGTCGTAATAGCCACGCCCGACGCCGACGCGCACACCCCGATCATCGAACGCCACGAGAGGCGTCAGAACGAGATCGAGATCCCGCGCGTCGATCTTGGCGCCGACCTTGGGTTCCATGATTCCGAAGAAGTTGGCAGCGAGCTTTGCACCGTGCTCGAGCTCCGCGAACGTCATCGTCATGCCGCGTAGGACGGGTACGTAAATCCGCTTGCGGTGCCGGCGGGCGCCCTCGACGAGGGCCTCGAGCGAAGGCTCGCCGTCGAACGCGAGATACAAGGCGATGCGCCGGGCGCGCCGGTACTCGGGAAGGCTCTTGATGAACGCGTGGATGCCGCGATCCGCTTGCGCGCGGATCGCGTCGGGCAACGCGCGCCGCTTCGCGCGCAGTTGCCGCCGCAACTGCCGGCGCTCCGAATCGGCGGCGGAAGAGATGCTCCCCGCCTGTGCCGTCACGAACCGTTGCTCTCGAACCGGAGCAACAGGTGGGGTACGCCGTCGGGACTTAAGGCTTCCCGGTTAGACCGGACTTGCACACCATCGCCGACAGAGCTCAACCCCCAAGGCATGATTTAGGGTCCGAGAGACCTTCGTCCGTGTCGAACACCGCAGGGAGCACCAAGGCCGATTATAGTGTGAGCTGCTTCGCGGGACCGAGAGCCGAGTCTAAATGCTCGCGCATGGCCCGAATGCGCAGGCCCACGATGTTCTTCAGCTCTTCGTCTTGCCCTTGCGCCTTGAGCAGCTCGTTCGCAATATTCAGCGCCGCCATTACGGCCACCCGGTCGAGCCCGACGACCTTGCCGCTGTCGCGGATCTCGCGCATTTTGAGGTTTAGCAGCTCGGCCGACGCGAGCAACGACGCCTTTTCCTCGATCGGGCAGGCGACGTTGTACTCTTTCTCCAAGATCTTGATGGTGACGTGAGCGAATGTTCCGGCGCCGCTCACGAAACCTGCTCCATTCCTTTCAGCCGGCCAATCATGGCCTCGACGCGCCCGCGGACCTGCTCGTTCTTCTGCAGTAACGAAGCGCGCTCCGACGTCAGCGAATCCTGCCGCTGCCGCAAGGATTTGTTTTCTTCTTGCAGATGTCGGCAGACGACGACGAGCTCTTCGAGACGTTTCTCGAGGCGCTTCAGCTCGAGGTCGAAGCGATGATTGGCTTGGTCGGGTGTCATGGGCGCGAATATAGAACCGCGCTGATCGAGGGTCAACAACAGTGCGGCGGTGATAGCATTGCGCGAGCGCGCGCGGTTGCGCGGTACGCTCACGTGACACCGAGCTCTGCAATCCCACCGCTCGATTACGAACGCTTGCGCGAGTCGCTCGCTGCCGCCGGCGCCGTCATCGCGATCGCCGAGCTGCATGGCGGCGTATGCGGCGCGCTGTGCGCAGGCGGCGTCGCTGCGGCGAGACGTTGGCTCGCGGAGTGGCTCGACGACGTTGCGCTCGACGCTTCGCCGGGCGCCGTCGCCGACGATCTCGAGGAGCTGATCGGTACGAGCTCGAAGATGCTCGACGACGAGGAGCTTAGGTTCGAGCCTCTGCTGCCGAACGACGACGCGCCGCTCGCAGAGCAAGTCGACGCGCTCGCGGCATGGTGCCATGGCTTCTTGAGCGGCGTCGGCAGCACCGCGCCGGCTGCCGCTCGCAGCGGGGCGGATGGGGTGGCGCTAGGCGAAATCCTGCGCGATTTCACAGAGATCAGCCGTGCGGGATTGAGCGACGATGAAGCCGCGGGCCAGGACCAACCGGATTTCGCGCTCGCGGAGATTCAAGAATACGTGCGCGTCAGCGTGCAGATCGTGTTCGAGGAGCTCGGCGCGCAGCGGGCGGCCGCCGCGCGCGGCGTACACTGAGGCCCGGAGGCTACGAATCTAAGTGAATGCCAAGGAATTCGCGCGTCGCCGCCGACATCTCATGGAGCTCATCGGCTCGAACGGCATCGCGATTTTGGCGGCCGCGCCCGAGCGTGTGCGCAGCCGCGATACATTGTACATCTATCGTCAGGACAGCGACTTCTTCTACCTGACGGGCTTCCGCGAGCCGGAGGCCGTGGCCGTGCTGATGCCCGGCCGCCCGCAAGGCGAGTTCCTGCTGTTCTGCCGCGAGCGCAACCCCGACCGCGAGCAGTGGGATGGGCCGCGCGCCGGTCCCGACGGCGCCGTCGCGGAGTTCGATGCCGACGACGCGTTCCCGATCTCGGACTTGGACGACATCCTGCCTGGACTGCTCGAGCGCTGCGACCGCGTCTACTACTCGATCGGTGGCAATGACTTCGATCAGAAGCTCTTGTCTTTCATCCAGGCCTTGAATCTGCGGCGGCAGAGCGGCCATGCGCCGAGCGACCTCGTGTCGCTCGATCACGTGCTGCACGAGATGCGGCTCTTCAAGAGCCGCTCGGAAACCGGCGCGATGCGCCAGGCGGCGCACATCGCGGTGCGCGCGCATGCCCGCGCGATGCGTACGTGCCGCCCCGGCATGAAGGAGTACGAGCTCGAGGCCGAGTTCCTGCACGAGTTCCGCCGCCACGGCGCCGAATGCTCGTACCCGCCGATCGTGGCCGCCGGCTCGAATGCCTGCATCCTGCATTACCGTTCGAACGATGCGGCGCTCGCCGACGGCGATCTCGTGCTGATCGATGCGGGCTGCGAGCTCGACATGTACGCCTCCGACGTCACGCGCACGTTCCCCATCAGTGGCCGCTTCAGCGCGCCGCAGCGCGAGCTGTACGAGGTCGTCCTCGCAGCGAATCGCGCCGCAACGGCCAAAGCCGTGGCCGGCAACCATTGGAACGACCCGCACGACGCCGCCGTCGACGTCGTGACGCGCGGCCTCAAAGATCTCGGCCTGCTCGAGGGGCGCGTGCCGAAGCTCGTGAAGTCGCTTGCCTACCGGCAGTTCTTCATGCACAAAACGGGGCATTGGCTCGGGCTCGACGTCCACGACGTCGGCGACTACAAGGTCGCCGACCACTGGCGGCTGCTCGAGCCCGGCATGGTCATGACGATCGAGCCCGGCGTCTACGTGGCAGCCAACGACAAGAGCGTCGACAAGCGCTGGCGCGGTATCGGCATTCGCATCGAGGACGACGTCCAGGTCACGCGCGACGGGCCCGACGTGCTGACCGAAGGTGTGCCAACGACGGTCGGCGAGATCGAGCGGCACATGGCGGCACGCGAGTGAGCGGCGACGGCAGCCGTACCTGCGACGTCCTGATCGCCGGAGGCGGCGCCGTGGGCTCTGCGCTCGCGTGTGCGCTTGCCGAGCTGCCGCTCGACGTCGTGCTCGTCGAAGCGCGACAGGTCGAGCTGCTCGAGCAGCCGGGCTTCGACGCGCGCGTGACGGCGCTTGCGAACGGCGCGCAGCAGATCCTCGCGGCCTTGAGCCTCTGGCCCGAGCTCAAGGGTTACACGGAGGCGATCCGCTCGATCCACATCTCCGAGCGCGGCCGCTTCGGCGCCGCGCGCATCGAGGCCGGCGACCAGAACGTGCCTGCGCTCGGCTATACCGTCGAGAACCAGACGCTCGGCCGCGTGCTCTGGGAGCGCCTGCAGCGCGCGCCGCGCTTGACCGTGCTGGCTCCCGCCAAGGTTGCCGGCTTGAACCGCGAGCCCGGCTTCGCCGTGGTCACCGTCGAGCGCGGCAGCGACAGGGAGACCGTGCGCGCAAAGCTCATCGTTGCGGCCGACGGTGCGCGCTCCGCGGTGCGCGCCGCGCTCGGCGTCGAGACCGAGGAGCACGACTACGGGCAGCGCGCCGTCGTGTTCAATTGCAGCACCGAAGCGCGGCTCGACGGCCGCGCGTTCGAGCGCTTCACGCAGCGCGGGCCGATCGCGCTGCTGCCGCTCGTGGGGGGCCGCGCTGCCGTGATCTGGACGCTACCCGAAGGCGACGCCGAGCGGATCGCGGCGCTGCCCGTCGACGCATTTCGCGCGGAGCTGCAAGCCGCATTCGGCCAGCGCCTCGGCCGCTTCACGCGCATCGGCGAGCGCCACCTCTACACGCTCGCGCGCGTCGCGAGCGGCGCGATTCACGGCGAGCGCGCCGTGCTGATCGGCGACGCAGCGCTGCGCCTGCATCCCGTCGCGGGTCAGGGTTTCAATCTCGCGCTGCGCGACGTCGCCACGCTGGCCGAGGTCATTGCCGACGGCCTGCGCGCGGCGCTCGGAGCAGAGGCCGACGCGGGCGCGCCAGCGCTGCTCGAGCGGTACGCGACTTGGCGCGCCGCCGATCGGCAGCGCGTCTCGTCTTTCACGCACGGGCTGATCCAACTTTTCGGCGACGCCGCGCCCGGCTTGGGTCTAGGGCGCGGCTTGGGGCTCATGGCGTTCGACTTGTTGCCCGGCGCGAAGGAGCTGCTCGCGCGCCAGACGATGGGCAAGGCGGGCCGGCTGCCACGGTTGGCGCGCGGCTTGCGCCTCGTCTGACGAGAAGACGATGCCGACCCTGCCCTCCGTACTCGTTGCCGGCGCAGGGGTCGTCGGGCTCGCGACCGCGGCATTGCTCGCGACGGGCCGTTGCGCCGAGCGTCTGCGCGTGCTCGTTGTCGACGCGCGGCCCATCCCACGTTGGCGCATCGAGGACATGGATGCGCGCGTCTATGCGCTGTCGCGCGCGTCGCAGCAGCTCCTCGAGCATGTCGGCGTCTGGCAGCGCGTCACGCAGGCGCGCGCCTCGGCATATCGGCGCATGCGGGTCTGGGAAGGCCCCGACGCCTACGCGCCGAGCGCGCTCGACTTCGACAGCGCCGACATCGGCGAGCCCGACCTCGGCCATATCGTCGAGGACGCGCTGCTCCGCACGGCTCTAGCCGACGCGCTCACGTCGGCGCCGCAAGCGCAGCTCGTCATCGGCGCGGAGATCGAGTCCGTCGAGTCGCACCCGCGTGAGATCGTCGTCGCGCTCAAGGACGGCGGCAGCCTGCGTGGGACCGCGCTGCTCGCCGCCGATGGCGCCGACTCTGCCGTGCGGCGGCTGCTCGGCCTGTCCGCCGCGGGGCACCGGTACGAGCAAACCGCCGTAGTCACGCACGTGACGAGCTCACGCTCGCACGAAGAAACCGCGTGGCAGCGGTTCCTGCCGGGCGGCCCGCTCGCGCTGCTGCCGCTCGCCGACGGCCGCAGCTCGATCGTCTGGTCGCTGCCTACACTCGAGGCCGAGCGCCTGCTCGCCGCGAGCGATGCCGAGTTTATCGCCGAGCTCGCGGCGGCGAGCGGCGGCGTGATCGGCGACCTCACGGCGTGCTCGAAGCGCGTCGGCTTCCCTTTGCTAGCGTCGCACGCGCTGCGCTACACGGCGCCCCGCGTCGCGCTGCTCGGCGACGCTGCACATACCGTGCACCCGCTCGCCGGCCAAGGCATGAACTTAGGCGTTCTTGATGCAGCGTCGATCGCCGCCGTCATCGAGGATGCCGTGCTCGCGGGCGAGGACCTCGGCGATCTCAAGGTGCTGCGCCGCTACGAGCGGCAACGCAAAGGCGACAATCTTGCGATGCTGGCGGCTTTCGACAGCCTGAACCGCTTGTTCGGCATGCCGGGCTGGGTTGCGCCCATGCGCCAGCTCGGGCTGCGTGCCGTCGAGGCGTCGGGTCCTGTCAAACGTCTGCTGATGCGAAAGGCGCTGGGCCTCGAAGCTGCGCGTAGGTACCGAGTCCGCTGGTCACGCGCGGAGCTGCAAGCATAGAATCCGCGGCTATGAGTGAAATTAGAGTTCTGTCCCTCGGGGCGCTTCTCGGTGCCCTGTGCGTACCGGCCGGCCCCATCGCGGCACAAGAGCAAAGTTGGAATCGAACGCTGGAGCGCATCGCCTCCGGCGTCGTCTCCATCCAAATCGACAGCACGCGCTCGTTCGACACGGAGCGCAATCAGTCGAGCCAAGCGACGGGCTTCGTCGTCGACGCCGAGCGCGGCCTCATTCTGACGAACCGGCACGTCGTGACGCCGGGCCCCGTGCGCGCGCAGGCCGTCTTCCTGAACCAGGAGGAAGTCGAGCTGCAGCCGGTCTACCGCGATCCCGTGCACGACTTCGGCTTCTTTCGTTACGACCCCGCAGAGCTCCAGTTCATGAAGCCGACGGAGCTCGCGCTCGTGCCCGAAGGGGCGCAAGTCGGCCGCGACATTCGCGTCGTCGGCAACGACGCGGGCGAGCAGCTTTCGATCCTCGCCGGCACGATCGCGCGGCTCGACCGGCAAGCGCCGAACTATGGCCGCGGCAATTACAACGACTTCAACACCTTTTATCTGCAGGCCGCGTCGGGCACGTCGGGCGGCTCGTCGGGGTCGCCCGTCGTCGACATCGAAGGCCGCGTCGTCGCATTGAACGCAGGCGCCAACTCGCAAGCCGCGTCGAGCTTCTTTCTGCCGCTCGATCGCATCGAGGTCGCGCTCGCGAACATCCAAGCCGGAAAGGTCGTCTCGCGCGGCACCCTGCAGACCGAGTTCGTCCACAAGCCATTCGCCGAGTTACGGCGTTTGGGGTTGACGCGCGACAGCGAAGCACGCGTGCGCCAAGCATATCCGCAGCAGACGGGCCTGCTCGTCGTCGAGCAAGTGATTCCGGAGTCGCCGGCGTCGAGTAAGCTCGAGCCCGGCGACGTGCTCGTCGAGGTCGACGGCAAGCTGATCGCGGAGTTCGTGCCGCTCGCCGCCGTCTTCGACAGCGCAGTCGGCCGCGAGATCGCGCTCGTCGTCGAGCGCGGCGGGCAAAGGCTCGAGCACCGCGTCATGGTCGAGGACCTCCACGACATCACGCCCGACGAGTACATCGAGTACGGCGACGGCGTGTTCCACAAGCTGTCTTATCAGCAGGCACGGCATTTCTACCGCCCCGTGGCCGGCGTGTACGTCGCGAATCCCGGGTACGTTTTCGGCAAGGCCGCGATACCGCGCGGCAGCATCGTGACCGGTATCGGCCGCGAGTCGCTCGAAGACCTCGACGATCTTCAGCGCGTCCTCGAATCGCTTCCCGACGACGCGCAAGTGCCCGTGCGATTCGTGACGTTCGACGAGCCGCAGACCGAGCGCCAGCGGCTCGTCACGAACGACCGCAGCTGGTTTCCGGCCCAGCGCTGCCGCCGCGACGACGCGCTCGGCGTCTGGCCGTGCCAGGACCTCGCCCCGAGCCCGCCGAGGGAGCCCATCGAGCCCAGCGAAGGCACGACGTTCCCGCGCCAAGGCGAGCGCCACGTGCAGGTCATCACGCCGTCGCTCGTGCTCGTGAACTTCGACATGCCGTACACGGTGTCGGGTGTCGCGGACCGTTACTACTACGGCACGGGTCTCGTCGCCGACGCCGAGCGCGGCCTGGTCGTCGTCGACCGCAATACCGTGCCCGTCGCCATGGGGGACGTGCGCTTGACGTTCGCGGGCACGCTCGAGATTCCCGGGCGCGTCGAGTACATCCATCCGCTGCACAACCTCGCCGTCGTCTCGTACGACCCGAAGCTGATCGGCAATACGCCGGTCAAGAGCGCGTCGTTCTTGAGCCGAACGATCTCGCCAGGCGACGACGTCGCCGTCGTGGGCTTGAGCCCCGATTTCAGGTTGCAGTCGCAGTCGAGCGAGGTCGCGAACGTCTCGGCTGCCGCGTTCCCGCTGTCGCGCACGCTGCGCTTCCGCGACACGAACTTGGACATCGTCACGCTCGTCAACGGTCCGTCCGATTTCGACGGCACGCTCGTCGACTTGCAAGGCCGCGTGCTCGGGATGTGGGCGAGCTTCGCTTATCAGTCGGGGCGCGATCTCACTCAAGTCAATCTCGGCATCCAATCCGACGTCATCCTCGACATGATCGACAAGCTGCGCGCCGACGAGTCGCTGCGTTCGCTCGAGGTCGAGTGGGCGCAGATGCCGCTCGCGACCGCGCGCAAGGTCGACTTGCCCGAAAGCTGGGTGCAGCGCTATGAAGCGCACAACCCTGTGAAGCGCGAGGTGCTGACGGTCGCGACGACGGTCGCCGATTCGCCGGCCGCCGGGTTCTTCCGCTCCGGCGACATTCTGCTCAGCATCGACGGCGAGCTCGCGAACACCTTCCGCCAGGCCGAGCGCGCGTCGCAGCGGCCGACCGTCGAGGTCACGGTGTCCCGCGACGGCCGTGAGGTGACGGGGCGGGTCGGCACGGTCGCGCTCGACGGTCTCGGCATCGAGCGCGTCGTCTCGTGGGCCGGCGCGTTGCTCCAGGCGCCGCATCGCGAGCTCGCCGTGCAGCGCGGCGTCGGCTCGGGCGGAGTCTACGTCAGCTTCTTCAATTTCGGCTCGCCGGCGAGCCGTTCCGGCTTGTTCGCGGGCCGGCGCATCATCGCCGTCGACGGCGAGCCGACGCCTGATCTCGAAGCCTTCGTGCGTGTCGCGCAAGGCCTGCGCGGCAAGGAGTCGGTGCGGCTCAACACGATGTCGTTCAACGACGTTCCCGAAGTCATCACGATGAAGCTCGATCCGCAGTATTGGCCGAGCTACGAGCTCGTCCGCGACGGCTACGTGTGGCGGCGGCAAGCTCTGAACTGACCCAGGGGGAGTCGTGCGGGTACCGATGTTTGGCTTCAGCAGCGTAGGGAGCCGGTTCCTGTTCGCATTCGCGATGGTCTGCTTTACGTGGAACCCGACGCGGTACAACTACATCGCGTGGGCGCTCGCGCAGTGGCAGAACCTCGCGCCGCTCGTCGCATTCGTCGGCATCGCGCTCGCCGCAGGCTGGTTCTTCTTTCTGAGCTCGACGGCTCGCGCGCTCGGCGGTATCGGCCTCGTGTTGTGCCTCGGGCTCGCGGGGACTGTGCTCTGGACGTTGTTCTACTTCGATCTGTTGAACAACGAGAACACGCTATTGCTGTCGTGGGTCGTGCTCATATTGTTCGCCGCGATCCTGGCGGCGGGGATGTCGTGGGCGCATCTTCGCGCGCGGTGGTCGGGGCAGGCTTCCGTCGACGACGTAGATTCGCAATAAGGTGCTGCCGGGGGCGCCTGCCATGAGCCGGCGGGTCCGGTGACGCCCGGTTATGTGAACCGGAGGCTTGGCCCGTTCGCACGGTTCCTGCACAGTTGGCCGATGTCCGTTCGGGCGTCAAATCTCTCGAGGCTCGCCTTATCCGCCATTCTGCTGGCGCTCGCGACGGTTGTGCACGTTGCGGATGCGCAGAAGCTCTATCGGTATCGCGATGCAAATGGGGTTTGGGTATACACGGACCGGCAGCCGGGAGAAGAGCAGGAGTTCGAGGAGGAACAGGTCCAGCGGCGGTTCGAGCGGCCCGAAGTGCGGTTGTTCGAGCGGTCCACGGCGAACGGCGTCGCGCTGATCGCGCAGAACACGTACTTCGCGCCGGTGCAGATTGCGTTTCGGGTGCGAGCGATAGAGAACGTATCGGCCGATACTCCGCGGAGCGGGCTCGAAGTGCTGCCTGCGCGCGGCGACATGGAGCTCGTCGTGGTTAGCAGGGCCGTCGACGACATCGAGCTGCGCTTCGAGTCGGACTTTCAGTTTCTGCCCGGTGCGCCCGACGCCGTGCACCGGCCCGAGCAGCCGTATCGGCTGCCGTACGCGCTGTCGAGCGCCGTGCGCGTGTCGCAAGCGTATCCGGCGACGCGGACGCACACGGATCCGAGCAGCGAGCACGCCGTCGACTTCGTGATGCCGATCGGCACGGACGTGTTCGCGGCCCGCGACGGCATCGTCATCGAAGTCGCGAGCGACTTCTTCGAGAGCGGCACGAATATGGCCGTCGACGGGCCGCGCGCGAACGTCGTGCGCGTCCTGCACGGCGACGGCACGATGGCACTCTACGTCCACTTGAACTGGAACACGATTCGCGTCGTTCCGGGGCAACGCGTGCGCCGCGGCGAGTATCTCGCCGACTCGGGCAACACGGGGTTCAGCACGGGGCCACATCTGCACTTCGTCGTGCAGCGCAACGAAGGCGGTCGGCTCGTGGCCCTGCCGCTCGAGTTTACGGGCGCGAGCGGCGCCGTCACGCTCGTGGCGGGCGAGACGTACACGGCTTACTGACAGCGAGCTAGAGCGTGACGCCGGCCGTGAGCTCGACGGGCGCGCGGCACGCCATCCCTTCGCAGACGTAAACTACGGCCGCCTCGCGCGGTGCGCGCTCTGCAAGCAATCCCGAAAGCTTTGCGTCGTTGGGAATCGCGAACGCGAGCCGATGCGGCGCGTAGGCCCGCCCGAGCTGCCGCCGCCAGGGCGCGAGCTCCTCGGCCGTCCCGCGCAGCACAACGAGCTTCGGCGGCTCGAGCAGCTCTTCGAGTGCGCGCAGCAGCGTCGCGTGCGCATCGGGATAGCGCTCGAGCGTCTGCAGTGCGGCGCGCACGGTGCGCTCGGCCGCGTCGAGGTAACGCTGCTCGCCGAGCAAGTGCCCGAGCGCGAGCAGCACGTTCGCCGCGACGCCATTGCCTGCCGGAACGGCCTCGTCGGCGAACGGCTTCGGCTTGTGGATCAAGCGCTCGTGGTCGTCGGCCGTGAAGAAAAAACCGCCGCGCGGATCTTCGAAGTGCTTCAAGAGGACGTCGGCGAGCTCGCGCGCGAAATCGAGATCGCTGTCGCGCCAGCGGCATTGCAAGAGCTCGAGCAAGCCGTGCGCGAAGAACGCATAGTCGTCGAGATAGGCTGCGAAGCGCGCGCGGCCGTCCTTGTACGTGGCCTTCAGGCGCCCGTCGTGCCAGAGCTCGGCGCGGATGAAATCGACGGCGCGCGTCGCGGACTCCGCGAGAGCGGGTAGCTCGAGCACGCGCGCGGCACGGGCCATACCGCCGATCATGAGCCCGTTCCAGGAGACGAGCAGCTTCTCGTCGCGGCCCGGCCAGACGCGCCGCTCGCGAGCCGCGAGCAGCTTGCGGCGCGCGCTCTCGAGCAGCTCGCCGGCGCGTGCAGGCTCGATTCCGAGCGCGGCGGCGGCTGCCTCCGGCGCTTCGGCGAGATAAAGATGCCAGTGCTTGCCTTCGAAATTCGGCGAGCGCGTGAGGCCGAAGACGCGCTTCGCGAGCGAAGACTCTTCGGGGCCGAGCACGGTGTCGACCTCGCCCGGCGTCCAGATGTAGAACTTGCCTTCCTCGTGCTCGGAGTCGGCGTCGAGCGTCGAATAGTAGCCGCCGCGCGCGTCTTGCATGTCGCGCATGACCCAGCCGGCCGTGGCGCTCGCGACGCTCGCGTAGCTCGGCGTGCCGGTTGCCGCGTACGCGTCGGCATAGAGGCTTAGAAGCTGCGCGTTGTCGTAGAGCATCTTCTCGAAGTGCGGGATCGACCAAAACCGGTCGACGCTGTAGCGGAAGAATCCGCCGCCCAAATGATCGAAAAGGCCGCGCTGCGCCATGCAGTCGAGGGACTGCGTGACCATCGCCAGCGCTTGCTCGTCCGTCCGGTTCGCATGCCAGTGCGCGAGCAGGAGCTCGAGCGTCGTCGTATGCGGGAACTTGGGTCCGCCGCCGAAGCCGCCATGCTCGGCATCGTAGGTGGCGTTCGCGCGCTCCCGCGCCATCGCGAGCGGCTCGGACGAGAGCGCCGCAAAGTCGTCGGCGGCCGCCGTCTGCATGTCCCCGAGCGCATCGACTAGGCTCGCGCCGCGCTGGCGGACCTCGTCGGCTTTTCCACGGTAGTACTGATCGATGGCGACGAGCACCTCGCGAAACGCGGGCATGCCGTAACGGCGCTCCTTCGGAAAATAGGTGCCCGTGAAGATCGGAATCTGCTCGGGCGTCAGGAACACGGTCAGCGGCCAGCCGCCGGCCTGGCCCGTCATGAGCTGATGGCTCGTCTGGTAAATCTTGTCGAGATCGGGGCGCTCCTCGCGGTCGACCTTGATGTTGACGTAGAGATCGTTCATGAGCTTCGCCGTCGCTTCGTCCTCGAACGATTCGTGGGCCATGACGTGGCACCAATGGCACGCGGAGTAGCCGACGGAGAGCAGGATCGGCTTGCCCGATGCCCGCGCTTCCTCGAGCGCCGCGTCGCTCCAGGCTTGCCAGTGGACGGGGTTCTCCGCGTGCTGCTTGAGGTACGGGCTCGTCTCTTCGCCGAGTCGATTGCGCATGGGCAGAACTATGCACCTTCGATGCCAGGCACACGAGCGCACGGACACCGCTTTGGGCGTGGCGGCACCGGCAGCTACACTAGCCGGCGTTTCAACTGGCCCGTGTGGTGATGATTGTTCACGTATCCGGAGTTCGATCCCGTTGCGATTGCGATCGGGCCCCTCGAAGTGCGCTGGTACGGGCTCATGTATCTCGTCGGAATTGGGCTCGGCTGGCTCGGCGGACGCCTGCACGCCGCGAAGCCGTGGAGCCGCATCAAGCCCGAGAACATCGACGACATCGTGTTCTACTGCGCGCTCGGCGCGATTGTCGGCGGCCGGATCGGCTACATGCTGATCTATGGCTCGAGCGAGCTGATCGCCGATCCGCTCAGCATCCTCAAGGTGTGGCAGGGCGGCATGTCATTCCATGGCGGACTCGTCGGCGTGCTGATCGCGATGTGGCTCTACGGCCGTCGTATCAAGCAGCCGTTCTTAGTCGTCACGGACTTCATCGCGCCGTGGACGGCGATCGGGTTGTTCGCGGGCCGTATCGGCAACTTCATTAACGGCGAGCTGTGGGGCAAACCGACGAGCCCGGATGCGCCGTGGGCCGTCATCGTTGACGGCGAAGCACGGCACGCGAGCATGCTCTACGAGGCGTTCCTCGAAGGGGTGGTCTTGTTCGTCGTCCTGTGGCTCTATAGCCAAAAGCCGCGGCCGACGATGGCGACGTCGGGGTTGTTCCTGATCATTTACGGCCTGAGCCGGTTCATCGTCGAGTTCGTGCGAGTGCCCGATGAGCAGATCGGCTATCTCGCGCTCGGCTGGGTGACGATGGGGCAAGTGCTCTCGGCGCCGATGATCATAGCCGGCGTCGTGCTGTTCGTGCTCGCGCACCGGCGCGGCACGGGGGCTTGAGATGCGGCAGTACCTCGATCTGTTGCGGGCGATCAAGGAGCGCGGCGTGCGCAAAGGCGACCGCACGGGAACCGGCACGCTGTCCCTGTTCGGCTACCAGATGCGCTTCGATCTCGACGCCGGCTTCCCCGTCCTCACGACGAAGAAGCTGCACCTGCGCTCGATCATTCACGAGCTGCTCTGGTTCCTCAAAGGCGACACGAACATCCAGTACCTGCGCGACAACGAGGTCACGATCTGGGACGAGTGGGCCGACGAGAACGGCAACTTGGGGCCCGTCTACGGCGCGCAGTGGCGGACATGGCGTACAGCCGACGGCCGGCAGATCGATCAGATTCAACGCGCGCTCGACATGATCCGCAACGAGCCGAATTCCCGCCGCATCATCGTCAGTGCGTGGAACGTCGGCGAGCTCGAGCAGATGGCGCTCGCGCCGTGCCACGCGCTGTTCCAGTTCCACGTCGCGCAGGGCCGGCTGTCGTGCCAGCTGTATCAGCGCAGCGCCGACGTGTTCCTTGGCGTGCCGTTCAACATCGCGTCGTACGCGCTATTGCTTCAGATGATGGCGCAGCAGACGGGCCTGCAACCCGGCGAGCTCGTTTGGACGGGCGGCGATTGCCATTTGTACACGAACCACATGGTCCAGACGGAGCTGCAGCTCACGCGCGAGCCGCTGCCGCTGCCGCGGCTCGTCATCAAACGCAAGCCCGAGACCCTGTTCGACTATCGCTTCGAAGACTTCGAGCTGCTCGATTACTTCGCGCACGGCTCGATCAAAGCCCCGATCGCGGTGTGAGCGCCGCGGCTCATGCCTTTCCCGCGCGCGGCGCGCGACGGTGGTGCGGCGGCGCCCTTGCTGCGTTGGCGCTGACGTGCCTCGCCGGGCCCGCAGCGCGCGCCGAGCCAGGCGCTGGCCAAGTGCCATTGCCGCTCGGTCTCGCGAGCGTCTGGCGCGTCGATGGCCGCAAGGTCGATGCGTACGGCGGCACGTGGTCGCTCGCCGCGTTCTCGACCGACGGCAAGCTCGTCGGCATCAGCGACGAGCGGGGCACACGCGTCTACCGCGCCGCGGACGGCCGGCTCGTGCGGATGTTCCCCGCGCCGTACTCGACGGGACAGTTCGCGTACGCGCTCGCGCTCTCCTCGACGGGTCTCGTCGCGCTTGGCCGCGTCGGCGGAGTCGACGTCCATGCCCTCGACGAGATGGGGGAACCGCTGAAGTTCTATTGTGGTGGGGTTTGCGGGCCCGTATCGGCGCTCGCTTTCTCGCCGAACGGCGCGTGGCTCGCGTCGCAAGCCGCGCGCAGCGCGCTCGAGGAAACGCCGGGGCTCGTCAACGTCGTCGACCTACGGACTCGCGTTCGCAGCGCGGAGCTCGAAGCGTCCTCGACTCGCGCCGGAGTGATGTTCGGCGGCGATGGGCGCACGCTGATCGCGGCCAACGTCACGCGCATCGACGGCACGGGCACGTTTGGCATGCGCCGCTTCAGCAGCACGGCGGATTGGCGCCGCACGCGCGACGTTGCCGGCGCCCAGGTGCCGCGCGGTTCGATCGGGCCGTTCGCGTTCAACGAGCGCGTCGCGGCGTACGCTCTAGCCGGAAACGTCGAGCTTCGCGACGTCGAAACCGGGGCGCTTGCATGGGCGCAGCCGTTCGTGCCGCCGGGGCTCGATTCGGCCGAGGACCTTGCGATGAAGCTCGACCTCGTCGCCTTCGCTCCGAGCGGCGAGCTGTTGTTGACCTCCGAGTCGCCCGCGAACGGCGAGGGACCCGGCGCGATCGTGCTGCGGCGAATGGCGGACGGCGCCGTCGTCGCGATGTACGACGTGGTCGGGGTCAGCGCGCTGGCAGTTGCGCCGGATGGCGGCAGCTTCGTGTATAGCACCGGGGCAGGCCGGACGTACACGGCGCTCGCGCGCGTTCCGCGCTGAGGCTCACGAGCGATCGTCGCCGTAGGCCCACTCGCGCCGCTGCCAGAACGTCGGCGGCGTCGTGTCCCAGCCATCGACGAGCGCGGGGACTTGCCATTCCGGCGGCGGTCTCCATTCCGGCCAGCCTTGCAGGCATTGATGCTCGAGCCGTCGGATAGCGGCAATGGCCCATTCGCCCTCGGCGCGCGCCGCGGCTGCCAGCTCGGCTGTGTAGAAGCGTTCGGCCACGTGGCTGGCCAGCTCGCCCTCGTCGCGCCAGCGCCAGTCCAGTTGTGGAGTCACTTCGATGTCGAGCGTGTGATCCTGCGTGTCGAAGCCGACCGTCGTACGCCGAAAAGGCTCCTCCATGTTGACGAAGTACTTCAGCAATCGACGCGCGCCGGCTTGTCGTTCCCAGGACATCGAGACGGAGTGGGCTCGGCCCGGGATCATCAGCCGCAGAGTGTCGTGACGCCACACGTACTCGTCGGGTGGCAACGGGCTGCGTCGTTGCCGGCGCTTCTCGGCAGCCGATTTCTTCGGTCCGGCCCTGTAGAGACTGCCCGCGGCGATGAATAGCACGACGACGTGGTCGCTGTCTTCGACGACTCGGCACGGCCAGCACATCTCTATCCGGCCGCCGGTTGTGATGTAACGCAGCACGACAACGTCACCACATCGGTGCCGGCTGCTAACTATCGCCGCCATCGGCGCAGTATAGTTGTCGCGTCATCGCGCGGATGCCGAGCTGCGGCATTAGGGTGAGACCAATGAACCGGCACGTATCGATTGTCGTTTCCGTGGCTGCGATCGCTTCTGGCTGCAGCCAGCTTCGGCCGATATCGGAAGCCGAGCTCCTCGCCTACGCTTCTGCGCCGTACGAACGAGCGGCTTATGGCGCTCCGCGCCAAGTCCTTGGCGTTCTCAACAACGCCCCCATCGTCGTGGAGTTCATCTGTTCAGACCTGTGTCCGTCGAGCACCGTCAGGATAGTCCGCTTCGACCTCGAGTCAGGGGTTGCGTGCGCTGACGTTGGCGGCGTCGAAAAACCAGTGCTCGTCCCTGTGGCGATTACTGCGGCGTTGCAGACATTTTGTTTCCCGAATGTGCTGACGCAAAACTGGAGTGCTTACGTAATGTAAGCGGCGAATCGCGACGACACCGGTAACACCGATCTTGATCTCGAACGAAATGACGGAAGAGGAGTTTGCGATGTCTGAATACAAGGTGATCGCCAAAGAAGTCACCAGCGTCGTGTGGCGCGATTTGCAGAAGGCGGCGCGCAAGAGCTTGCCCGGGAGGTGAGCAGCGACTTGTCGTCCGGCTGGGAGCCGCAAGGCGGCATCGCCAGCGTCGCGGCCGGCACGGGCGTATACCTCTTGCAGGCGTTGGTGAAGCGTCGTTGAGCTTGCAGCTGGTGCCATGAGCGCTCGAGCATCAGATGTCGATGCCTTCCTCGCGGCGTATCCCGATGAGGTACGTAAGCTCGCGGCCGCGGCGCGCAAAGCGCTTTCGAAGGCGCTGCCGCGCGCGGCGGAAGGCGTGGACAAGCCAGCCAAGATGCTCCGCTACTCCTATGGGCCCGGCTACAAAGGCCTCGTCTGCACACTATTCATGAGCAAGACGGGCGTGAAACTCGGCATCTTTCGCGGCGCGGAGTTGCCGGATCCGGCGGGCCTCATGCAAGGTGCGGGCAAGGTGCATCGGCACGTGCAGCTTCGGAGCGCTGCGGACCTCGAGCGTCCCGAGCTGAATCGGCTGCTCGGGGCGGCGCTCGCAGCGTGGCGACAGCGCGCCGCGGCTACGCCGGAGAAGGCCAAGCGGAAGTCATGAGCAGCAAAGCCGTTGCCTCGGTCGAGCGCCGCTTCGCGAGCGCGCGTGGCGCATGACGGCGGCCGAGAAAGCCGTGCGCGACTGGGACGCACGGCAAGATTCGCCGGCGCCGAGGAAGCCGCCGGCGCGCAAGCGGCGTACACTCCGAAAACGAGCCGCCGGCCGTTAGGTCAAGCACGCCGATGGAACAGACGTTCTTCAGCAGCCCGTTCAACCCGACGGTCTTACCGTCGCTCCTACTAGTGGCGGTTCTGGCGTGGATCGTCTTGGGCCGGGGCGTGCCGCCGTCGTTCTGGGGGCTGCTTCGCGACCAACTCGAACAGCTTGGCAACGAGCTCGACCGGCGCGTCGATCGCGAGCGTTGGGTGCGGCGGCTGCCGGTCTTTTCGGCCGAAACGGTCCGCGGCAAGGAAGCGGAGTTCATTCGCGACCGCTTGCCGCGCAAAGCGCCGCGCGCTCGATACCTCGTGCTTTTGCTGCTGATCGGCGCGCTCGTCTGGTGGCTCACGCGTTAGGCGCGTGCCAGCGAAGCCGATCAAGACGCTCGATGTCCGCACGCGCGCGCAGTGGCACGCGTGGCTGGAAAAGCACCACGAGTCGGCTACCGAGATCTGGCTCGTGTTTCACAAGCAGCACACGCGTACGGCGAGCATCGACTACGAAGCTGCCGTCGAGGAGGCACTGTGCTTCGGCTGGATCGACAACCTCGTTCGCCGGCTCGATGCCGAACGCTACGCGCGCAAGTTCACGCCGCGGAAACCCGACAGCCGCTGGTCGGACCTCAATCGGCGCCGCTACGCGTCGCTCGATAAACGCGGGCTGCTCACGGACGCCGGTCGCGCAAACTCGCCGGCCGGCAAGCGCGCTTACACGCTGCGGCAGCGGCGTCCGACGGACGCTGCGCTGCCCGCCTACGTCGAGCGTGCCCTCAAGACGGAGCCCGCTGCGTGGCAATTTTTCGAGACGCTGGCGGCGTCGTATCGGCGCGCCTATGTCGGCTGGATCGACGCTGCAAAGCGCGAGGAGACGCGCGAGCGGCGCTTGCGAGAGGCGGTGGCACGCCTTGCGAGGGGCGAGAAGCTCGGGCTCAAATAGTTCGCGCCTTAGCGCTCGAACGCCGCGGCGACGGGGATCGTCGTCATGCGCTCTTCGGCCAGGTTCAGCGGCCACGCTTCGATGGTGCGATCCTCCTCGAGAATCGCGGCGGGCTTCGGCGTCGGATAGCTGATCGGGGTGGGCTTGCCGCTTGCGAGTAGCGCGCGCATTGCGGCGGCTTCGCCCGTCACGATCGCGATCTTCACGTCTTCGTACTGCCAGTGGCGCTTCATCGCGGCGTTGACGTCCTCGAGCGTGAGCTCGTCGAGCATGCGGCGGAAGCGCGCGAGATGGCCTTCCTCTTCGAGCCCGTAGAAGCGGTCGTCGACCGCGTAGCCGAGCCGCGCGGCCGTCGTCTCGGCGAAGTGCAGCGAGTATTTCTTCAGGAACGTGCGCGTGAGCTCGAACTCCTCGGCCGTCAGGCCTTCGTCGACGAGCAGCTGCAGCTCGCGCAGCGCCGCGCGCAACGCGAATGGCGCTTGCGCGTTCGGCAGCGTGCGGATCCAGACCTCGAACAGCTGCAGGCGGCGCGGGACGTTGACGGGCGGCATGTTCAGCTCGCCGCCGTCGGGGAATTCCTCGATGTACGAATAGTCGCCGTAATTGAGCCCGCGCAGCTCGCGGATCACGTTGAATAGGTGGCTCGACTGGTTGCGGTGCTCGCCGAGCCACGAGTTCGCGATCCACAGCGCATAGAAGTCGCGCTCGCCGCGGCGCACGTCGAGTGGAAAGCCGAAGCTGATCGAGGCGTCCGCGTTCGGCTTGTCGATGAAGACGACGGAGCGTCCTTCGATCGGCGTTGGCTCGATCGACGGCGGCGCAGTCCGTTCGCCGACCGGCAGCTGGTGCAACGCGGCCTGCAGGCGGTCGACCACGCTTTGATCGAAGCCGCCGCCGACGCCGAGCAGCGCGTTCGCGCGCGTGTAGTGCTGCGCATAGAACGCGTGTACGTCGTCGCGTGTGATGGAGCGCAAGCCCGCGACCGTGCCCTGGTTCAAGTGCGCGTACCGCGTGCCGCGAAACACGGCCTCGTGCAGCGCAGCCTTGCCGAGCTCCTCGTCGGAGGAGTAGCGCAGCGTGTTCTCGATGTCGTTGATCGCGTCGCTGCGGACGCGCTCGAAGTCGCTTTCGTCGAACGCCGGCTTCAAGAACGCGTCGGTGAAGAGCTCGAGGTAAGCGTCGAGGTTGTCGCGGTGCACGCGGCCCGTCAGCGTGCTTCGCTCGAGGTCGACGCGCATGTCGTAGCTGGCGGCGAGCGGGTAGAGCGCCGCCAGGATCTCGTCGAGCGAGCGCCCTTCAGTGGCCGCGTCGGCGAGCATCTCGCCCGTGAGGAACGCGAGTCCCTCCTTGCCGGGCGGGTCGTTTTGCGAGCCGACGGCGAACTGCAGCGAGAACGAGATCGTGGGATCGGCGGGCACGTTGAGCAGTACCACAGGAGAATCCTCGGGTTCGGTGACGGCGGGCGGAGCGCTTGGCGGCGTGCAGCTTACGCTTACGACCGCGAGCGCAGTGATGGCGATGCCAAAGGCACGGCTCATGACCGCGGGCGCAGCACGCCGACGGTGCGCCGTTGCGCGCGGAGGTAGCGCTCGGCGGCGGCCTGCACGTCGGCCGGCGTGATCGCGGCGTAGGTTGCGTGCAAGCGGTCGAGCCCGGTCAGGTCGCCGGAGAGAGCGACGAACTGCGCGACGCGCTCCGCGAGGTCGTCTGGCGTCTGCAGGCCCATCAAGAACCCATAGCGCAGCCGCCGCTGCAGGTCGGCGAGTCGCGCGGCATCGGGCGGCTCGGCGCGGAAGCTCGCGATCGTCTCGTCGATGACTCCGAGCACGTAGTCGACCTTGGTCGGGTCTTTCACGCGCGCGTAGATCTCGAGCAGGCCCGGGTCGCGGTTGTATGCAGCGCCCGCGTCGAGGTCCTCGACGACTTGCTCGTCGAGCACGAGCCGCCGGTACGCCTCGCTCGTCTCGCCGAACGCGAGGTCCGCGAAGAGATCCGCGGCCACGCGCGTGCGATCGCCCGCGTCGTACTGAGGCAGCTTGTAGGCGATCATCACGATCGGCAGCGTTTGGCCGTCGTAAGCGACGTCGACGCGCCGCTCGGCCGTTTGCTCGGGCTCCGCGGGGATTTGCGGCGGCACGTAGCCGCGTTGCCAGCCGCCGTAGTACTTCTCGACGAGCGCAAACACCTGAGCGGGCGCCACGTCGCCGGCGATGAACAGCACTGTGTTCTCGGGCCGGTAGTAGCGGCCGAAGAACTCGCGCGAGTAGTCGTAGAGCGTCGGCATGATCGCGATGTCGCGCTCGTACCCGAGCGTCGTATGGCCGTACGGATGGCGCTCGAACGCCGTGCCGACGAGCTCCTCGTAGAGCGCGAACTCGGGCTCCGTCCGCGACTTACGGTATTCGCCGTAGACGGCCCCTGCTTCCGTCTGGAAAGCCGACTCTGCATACGACAAGTTCTGGAAGCGGTCGCTCTCGAGCTCCATGACCTGCTCGAGGTCCTCTGCCGCCATCGAGAGGTGGTACGCGGTGTGGTCGTCGGTCGTGTAGGCGTTCGCGTCCGCGCCGATCGTCGTGATGACGCGGTTGTAGACGTCGGCTGGGAAGCGCTCCGTGCCGCGGAACATCATGTGCTCGAAGAAGTGCGCGAAGCCCGTGCGGTCCGGCTCGTACTCGTCGCGCGACCCTGTGCGCACGATCGTCCAGTACGCGGCGAGCCCGTCGCTCGGCATCGGCACGACGATGGCCGTGAGCCCGTTCGGCAGTGTGCGGGTCTCGGTCGGGAACGGAATGATGGGGGTCACGGCGGAGGTCTCTTGGCTCGGTGAGGGAAGTGTGACGCAGGCGACCGCGAGCGCCGAGGCGCATAGCAGCCTTAGGAGGGACGGGTCGACGGATGCACGAAAGGTCATGACGGGATTTTACAGCACGGCCTGACGGTGACTCGTTATGATCGGAGCGGATTCTACGCTCGCAGCAGGACAGGGAAGCGGCAATGGCACGAGAAGGAACGGTCGCAGTGATCGGCACCGGCGATATGGGCAGCGCCGTCGGCGGCGCGCTCGTTCGCGCCGGGTATCGCGTCGTGACGGCGGGCCAAGGCCGCAGCACGGATTCGCGCGATCTTGCAGCGGCCGCCGGCATCGAGGACGTCGGCACGCTCGAGGCCGCCGTCGGCGCCGCGCGGCTCGTGCTGTCGATCGTGCCGCCGGCCGCGGCGACGACCTTTGCGGCGGAAATCGTCGGCGCGATGCGCGCGACGGACGCGCGGCCCGTCTTCGCCGACTGCAACGCCGTCGCGCCGCAGACCGTGCTCGCGATCGAGCGCGCCCTGGAGCCGACGGGGGCCCCGTTCGTCGACGTCGGCATCGTTGGTCGCGCGCCGGGCGTGGGCCGCGAGCGGACGCGCTTTTACGTCTCTGGCGCTTCGCGTGCCGCGGTGCTCGGCCTCGACGCCGCGGGGCTCGAGCTCATCGACTTGGGCGACGAGTTAGGTGCCGCGTCGGCGCTGAAGATGGCGTACTCGTCTTTGAACAAGGGCATCGACGCGCTGCTGACGGCTGTGCTGCTCGCGGCCGAGCGGCTCGGCGTGCGGGAACCGCTGATGCGCGAGCTTGCGTTCAGCCAAGCCGAGGCGCTCGAGCGCATGGAAGCCCGCGTGCCGTTCTTAGGCGCGACGGCGAAGCGGTTCGCGCCCGAGATGGCCGAGATCGCGCGCACCTACGAGAGCGTCGGCGTCACGCCGCAGTTTCATCGCGGCGCCGAGTGGCTTTATGCGCTGATCGCGAAGACGCCGTTCGCGAACGAGACGCGCGCGACGCAGCCGAAGCAGCGCTCGCTCGACGAGACGCTCGCCGTGTTGAAGGCGTGCGCTCGAGCGCGAGGGACGCGCGTGAGCGACGCCGTTCCGTACGAGCACCTGACGCCCGACCTGATCATCGATGCCGTCGAGAGCTACGGCTTCGAGTCGACGGGCAGCATCTTGGGGCTCGCGAGCTACGAGAACCGCGTCTATCAGATCGGAATCGACGGCGGCTTCGTCGTCGTGAAGTTCTACCGGCCCGGGCGCTGGTCGACGGACGCGATCCTCGAGGAGCACGAGTTCGCGCTCGAGCTCGCGGCGCAGGACATACCCGTCGTGGCGCCGCTCGTCCACGACGGCGAGAGCCTGCGCGAGCACGAGGGCTATCGGTTCGCCGTCTACGAGCGGCGCGGCGGGCGCTGGCCCGAGCTCGGCACGAGCGAGGACCGCGAGTGGCTCGGCCGGTTCCTCGGTCGCATCCACGCCGTCGGCGCGACGCGGCGGTTCACGGAGCGGCCGACGCTCGATCGCGAGGAGATGGGCGCGCGCTCGGCCGAGCACGTGCTCGACGGCGACTGGTTGCCGCCGCATCTCGTCACTAGCTACGAGCGCGTCACGGAGCAACTCGTCGAGGCCGTCGAGCAGTGCTTCGAAGAGGTCGGTGACTATCGCGAGCTGCGCATCCACGGCGACTGCCATCGCAACAACGTGCTGTGGACCGACGACGGGCCGCATTTCGTCGACCTCGACGACTGCATGAACGGTCCTGCCGTGCAGGACCTGTGGCTGTTCCTCGCGGGCTCGCGCGACGAGATGGCCGCGCAGCTCGGCGATCTGCTCGAAGGCTACGGCAAGTTCGCGGACTTCGACTATCGCGAGCTTCGGCTCATCGAAGCGCTGCGCGCGCTGCGGCTCGTGCACTACTCGGCGTGGCTCGCGCGCCGCTGGCACGACCCCGCATTCCCACGCGCGTTTCCCTGGTTCGACGAAGCACGTTACTGGGAGGAGCACGTGCAATCGCTGCTCGAGCAGTGCGCGGTGCTCGACGAGCCGCCGCTAGCGGTCGTCGTCTAGCAGGCGCTCACCGCGCTCGCGATTCGTCGTATGCGATAGACGACGGCGGGTTCGCGTACTTCCACTCGTTCCTCGTGGCGCTGCACTGTCGTGGTGCAGAATCCATCACGTGATGCGTTTTGCTCCTCGGTGTCGATCTCGCCGTCGGTGTCGCCATCGACGAAGTCCTCGAGCCGATAGCCGCAGCGCGGGATCGTGCGCCCGTCGTCGGTCACGAAGCGCAGCGTCTCGTCGGCTTCCTTCACGATGCCGAAGCCGCCTTCGTGCAAATTCTTGTGGTGATGCGTGCAGAGCAGCGTCATGTTCTCGGGAATCGTCTCGCCGCCGTCGATCCAGTGCTTTAGATGATGCCCGTCGACATAGCGCTTGCGATGACAGCCCGGGAACGTGCAGCCGCGGTCTCGCGCCTGCAGCGCGCGCTTGAGTGGCGTCGATACGATGCGCTGCTTGCGCCCGACGTCGAGCGGGCGGCCCGATTCATCCTCGACGACCGTGACCAAGCTGCAGTCGCAAAGGAGTCGTTTGACCGTCTCGATCGGCAGATCCGCCCGTCCCGCCCCTCCCGTGAGGGATTTCGCGTCGGCATGCAGGACCACCTGGTAGTGATCGGCGGTCGCGCCGCCCTCGGGTGCCTGCCCGCCGTCGAGATACGACTTCGCCACGGCGACGAATGCATCGGCCTGCTGCGCGCACCAGGCTGTGCCTTTTGACTCGGAGATCGCGTCGGGATCGAGGTCCGTCGTCACTTCACCGCCCGCCACGGCACAGTCGAGCGCCCGCACGATCAGCTCACCCTCCTCGATCGGCACTTCGACGGTGAAGCGCATGAGGCCCCGCCCTTCGTCGCGCCACATCGTCAGCGACCGGTTCTCCCACGCATGCCTCGCGTGATGCACGGAGTCCGGCGCGACGTTGCGAATCTGCCGACACCGCTCTTCGACGCGTTGTACCGTCGCGTTGAGCGCATACGCAAGCAGCAAGTTTTCGTCATGCATATTCGCCACGCGCGTCAGCGCCCGCACCTTCGAGTACGACAAGCGCCCTTCTGCAAACGCCGCCGCGATCGCGGGCAGTGATCGCAGCGCCTGCGCCGCGCGCACTTTCTCGCGCGCCGCCGCAAGGCCAATACCGCAGCGCCACGCGACCCACTCCGCACAGGTCTTGAACGCCCACTTCTTCCACCCGAACCGATCGTCGAACTCGCGCACCAGCACGAGCATGCGATAGGAGTCGGCGTTCATCTGCGAGACCAAACGGCCTATGGCGGCGTCGAGCTCGTCGACGCTGCGCGTATCGGTAGACGTATAAAAATCGGCGGCAGGACGGGACATCACAGCACTCATGGCAGGCTCCCGGCGGGGTGATTGGATAACTGAGAATATATACAGTATCAGGCGGGATCAAAACTAATAATCAGCTATTTACAGTGGTTTTGGACGCGCTTCAGAAGGGCTCGAGGCAACCGCGGGTGGTAATGGCGAGCTTCAATATGGGCGTCTGCGACGCGTCCCGCGTGCGGGATGCGCAGTGCGTATGTGGGACGATCCACCGGAGCACGACTGCCGGCATTCGAGTCGAGTCAACGAGTTATGACTTGGCACGCTTATCGCTTTGCGCTCTTTGGTGGCTACCGCCTAGACGACGCATTGGCCGTGAGAGATACCGCATGAAGGTCCACGAGCTTCTCGACTCCCTCGGCCGCGATCTGCGCTACGCGCTGCGCGGCTTGTCGCGTCGTCCCGCCTTCACATTCGCCGCAGTGTTCACGCTCGCGCTCGGCATCGGCGCGACGACCGCGATCTTCAGCGTCGTCTACTCCGTGCTGATCAAGCCGCTGCCGTATCCGAACGCCGACGAGCTCGTGAGGATCAGGCATCTGATGCGACCGGACGGCAACACCGATCTGACCACTGCTCCGTCGATGTATTTCACGTACCGTGACGAGAACCGGACGTTGGCCGAGGTCGGCCTTTGGTGGGAAGCGGGGATGACGCTCACCGGCCTCGGTGATCCGGAGCGAGTGCGCGGAGTCTTCGTCAGCCACGGCACGCTTCAGGCGCTCGGCGTCCCGCCGGTGCTCGGCCGCTGGTTCACGGAAGCCGAGCACGGGCGCGCGGCCGATGGCGCGGCGCCCGTCATCCTCTCCCATGCGTTCTGGCAGCGGCGCTTCGGCGGCGACGCAGCGGCGCTCGGGCGTGTGCTCACGCTCGATTCGAGGCTCTCCCAAATCGTCGGCGTCATGCCGCGTGATTTCAGATTCCTCGACGCTACGCTGCAGCCCGACGTGATCTTCGGCGGCACGGGGCTCGACCCGGCCGAGCAAATACTCGACAACTTTCTACTACCATGCGCTCGCGCGACTGGAGCCCGGCGTGACGCCGGCCGAGGCGCAGGCCGACCTCGCGCGCATGCTGCCGATCTGGCTCGACGCGTGGCCCTTGCGGCCCGGCGTCACCTATACGCGCGACGCGTATGCGCAAGTCACGCCGGTCGTCCGACCTTTGAAAGACGAGCTCGTCGGCGGCGTCGCGAGCACGCTCTGGGTGCTCATGGGCGCTATCGGAGCCGTGCTTCTCGTCGCGTGCGCGAACATCGCGAATCTCATGCTCGTGCGGGCGGACACTCGACGGCAAGAGCTCGCGGTGCGCGCGGCGCTCGGCGCCGCGCCGGCGCGAATCGCGAGAGAGTTGCTCGTCGAAAGCGCCTGCTTGGGCGCCGCAGGCGGGCTGCTCGGCCTGCTGCTCGCATACGTCGGGGTGGAAGCTCTCGTCGCGATGGGGCCGAGCAGTCTGCCGCGCCTTCAGGAGATCTTCGTCTATCCGCCCGTGCTGGCGTTCACCGCGGCCGCTTCGCTCGCGGCGACTCTCGTGTTCGGCTCGATCACGGCATGGAGGCACGCGCTGCGCGTCGATATGCCGGTCATCGGCGCGGCGCGCGGCGCGAGCACGGGCCGCGAACGCAGCGCGATGCGCAGCGCGTTGGTCGTCGTGCAGGTGGCGCTCGCGCTCGTGCTCGTCGTGAGCGCGGCGCTCATGATTCGAACGTTCCAGGAATTGCGCGACGTCGACCCCGGTTTTTCGGACCCGGCGACCATTCAAACGGCGCGGATTTGGATGCCGTTCGCCGAGGTTTTTGGCGACCCCGTGCGAAACACCGGCATGCTGCGCGAGATGCTCGAGCGCGTCGAAGCGCTCCCGGGCGTCACATCGGCGGGTGTCACGAGCACGCTGCCGATGGAGGAGCTGCTGAGAAGGGGAGGCGTCGTCGTCGAAGGCCAGCCCCAGGCAGCGGCAGACGCGTTGCCGCAACGCAGGTGGAAGCTCGTCTCTCCCGGCTACCTCGAATCGATGGGCACACGTTTGATCGCCGGACGCGACCTGACGTGGAGCGACATCGAGACCGGCGGCCGCGTGGCCCTGATCTCCGAGGATTTCGCGCGAGAGCTCGCGGCAGACCCCGCCGATGCGCTTGGGCTGCGTATCCGCGCTCCGGTCGAGCAGGACGCATGGCGCGAGGTGATCGGCGTCGTGCAGAACGTGCGAGAGGCCGGGTTGTACGAGGCACCCCCGAGCATCGTCTATTGGCCCGTGCTCATGGAGAACTTCGTCGGTAGGCCTGCATTCGGAACCGATCTCGCGGCGTTCGTGATCCGTAGCGAACGCGCGAATACCGCGACCTTTGTCGAAGAGATTCGAAAGACGATCTGGTCGGTGAACGCCAACGTTCCGGTCGCGTCGGACGGCACGATGCAAGATCTCTACGCCGACTCGCTCGCCCGTACCGCGTTCACGGTCGTGCTGCTCGCGATCGCCGGCGGCATGGCACTGCTGCTCGGCGTCATCGGGATCTACGGCGTCATCGCTTACGTGGTCTCGCAGAGAGCTCGAGAGATCGGCATCCGCTCCGCGCTCGGCGCCGAGCCGCGACAACTCGAGACGATGTTCCTGCAGCAGGGGCTCGCCTTGAGCGCGATGGGCGCCGTGGTGGGGCTCGTCGTAGCCATGGCGCTGGGGCGTTTGATGTCGTCGCTGTTGTTCGGTGTCAGCCCGATGGATCCCGTCGCCTATGTCGCGGCGGTCGCCGTCACGATCGCCGCTGCGGCGCTCGCGAGCTACGTGCCCGCGCGGCGCGCGGCGACGATCGATCCGATCGAGACGCTCAGGGCGGAGTAAACTAAATAAGTCGGTCATATGAACGTCATCGGCTTCGTCGATTCCGTCGGTCGCGATCTGCGCTACGCGCTGCGCGGCTTGGCGCGGCGCCCCGCGTTCACCTTCGCCGCCGTGCTCACGCTCGCGCTCGGCATCGGCGCGACCACGGCGATCTTCAGCGTCGTCTACTCGGTGCTGATCAAGCCGCTGCCGTATCCGAACGCGGACGAGCTCGTGAGGATCAGGCATGCGGCGCCGACGGCGATATCCGAGTCTCGCTTCTGCGCCGACGATGTACCTCACGTACCGGGACGAGAACCGGACGTTTGCCAGCATCGGTCTGTGGCAGCGAGGGCTCCACAACGCTGACCGACCGCGGTGAGCCGGAGCGGGTGAGCGCGCTTCGAGTCACGGACGGCACTCTGCAGGCGCTCGGCGTGCAGCCGATGCGCGGACGGTGGTTCACGGAGCAGGAGTACGGACCCGCGGCCGAGGGGCCGGAGCCCGTCATTCTCTCTTATGCGTTCTGGCAACGGCGATTCGGCGGCGACGAAGCGGTGCTCGGGCGCGAGCTCTCGATGGAGGCCCGAGCGGATCGCGAGTCGTTCGCAGGCCGTGGCAAGTCGTCGGCATCATGCCGCGGGATTTCAGATTCCTCGATATGGCACCGCAACCGGACGTGATCGTCGCCGTGCGGCTCGACCCTGCAGCAAGAGACGATCGGCAACTTCAGCTATCGAACGCTTGCGCGACTCGAGCCCGGCGTCACGCTGGCCGAGGCGCGTGCGGACGTCGAGCGCATGCTGCCGATCTGGCTCGACGCATGGCCGGTCGGCCCGGTCGCACGCGAACGAAGCGATCGCGAACTGGCGAATCACCCCGATCGTTCGCCCTTTGAAGGAGGACTTGGTCGGCGGTGTCGCGAGCACGTTATGGGTGCTCATGGGTGCGATCGGTGCAGTGCTGCTGATCGCGTGCGCCAACATCGCGAATCTCATGCTCGTGCGGGCGGACGCGCGGCGGCAGGAGTTCGCCGTGCGCGCCGCGCTCGGCGCAGCGCCGTGCGCGAATCGCGAGAGAGTTGTTGGTCGAGAGCTTGGTGTTGGGCGCAGCCGGCAGCGCGCTCGGCTTGGTGCTCGCATACGTTGGCGTACAGATTCTCGTCGCCATCGGCCCGAGCAATTGCCGCGCCTTCGAGGAGATCGCCGTCTATCCGCCCGTGCTCGCGTTCACCGTGGCGGTCTCGCTCGCGTCGACCTCGTGTTCGGCTCGATCACGGCACTCAAGCACGCACTGCGCGTCGATACGCCCATCGAGCGGCTTGCCGCGCGGCTCGAGCGCGAGCCGCGAGCGCAGCGCAACCCGCAGCGCATTGGTCGTCGTGCAGGTGGCGCTCGCGCTCGTGTTGGTCGTGAGCGCGGCGCTGATGATCCGAACGTTCCAGGCCCTACGCGACGTCGATCCCGGCTTTACGGACCCCGCGACGATTCAAACAGCGCGGATTTGGATTCCGTACGGCCGCTGTTTTCCGGATCCCGAGCAAGTACACGCGCATGCAGCACGAGATCGCTCGACAGGATCGCGGCACTTCCGGGCGTCACTTCAGCTGGCTTTGCGAACCACCTTCCGATGGGAGGGGTGTACGTGCGAACGCACCCGTCGTCGTCGAAGGCGAGACGCTCGCAGCCGGTGAAACGCCGCCCTCGCGCAGATGGAACTACGTCTCGCCCGGCTACTTCGAAGCCATGGGCACGCGAATGATCGCGGGACGCGACGTGACGTGGAGCGATATCGAGACCGGCGGCCGCGTGGTCGTGATTTCGGAGGATTTCGCTCGCGAGATCGCGGCAGAGCCCGCGGCCGCACTCGGTCAACGTATCCGGTTCGCGGACGATCAGGCCGCATGGCGCGAGGTGATCGGTGTGGTGCAGGGTGTCCACCAGGACGGGTTGTACGAGGAACCGCCCGAGCATGGTGTACTGGCCCGTGCTCACCGCGACAATCGATGTTCGGAACGCCGAACGTCGCGTTCGTCATCCGCAGCGAGCGCGCGGGCACCGCGAGCCTCATGACGGAGGTCCGGCAGGCCGATCCGGTCGGTGAACGGGAGTATCCCGATCGCCCTCGAGGCGCACGATGCAGGATCTTTACGCCGAGCTCGCTCGCACGCACGTCGTTCACGCTCGTGATGCTCGCGATCGCCGGCTGCGATGGCGTTGGCGCTCGGCGTCGTCGGCATCTACGGCGTCATCGCTTACGTCGTGTCACAGAGGACGCGGGAAATCGGGATTCGTTCGGCGCTCGGCGCCGAGCCACGGCAACTCGAAGAAGATGTTCCTGCTGCACGGGCTCACGCTGAGCGGAGTGGGCGTCGTCGTCGGGCTCGTCGCGGCCGCGGCGTTGGGGCGTTTGATGTCGTCGCTGTTGTTCGGCGTCGAGCCCGATGGACCCCGTGGCCTATGTGGCTGCGATCGGCGTCATCCTCGCGGCCGCGGCACTCGCGAGCTACGTGCCCGCGCGTCGCGCGGCAACGATCGATCCGATCGAGACGCTGAGGGCGGAGTAAACCGCATGAGGTCGTCATATGAGCATCATCGGCTTCGTCGATTCCATCGCTCGCGACCTGCGCTACGCGTTGCGCGGCTTGGCGCGGCGGCCCGCGTTCACGTTCGCCGCCGTGCTCACGCTGGCGCTCGGCATCGGCGCGACCACGGCCATCTTCAGCGTCGTCTACTCCGTGCTGATCAAGCCGCTGCCGTATCCGAATTCGGACGAGCTCGTGCAGGATCAGGCAGATCAACAATCGCGGCAACCTGTCGGCCACGGCGACGATGTACCTCACCTATCGAGACGAGAACCGCACGTTCGCCCACGTCGGGGCCTGTGGAGGTGGATTCCGCAACCCTGACCGACCGCGGCGAGCCGCAGCGCCTGCGCGCGCTTGTCGTCTCGGACGGCACGCTGCAGGCGCTCGGCGTGCAGGCGGCGCGCGGCCGTTGGTTCACCGAGGCTGAGCACGAACCGGCTGCCGAGGGTCCTGCGCCCGTGATTCTCTCTCACGCGTTTTGGCAGCGGCGGCTCGGCGGCGACGAAGCCGTGCTCGGCCGCGAGCTCGCGCTCGAGCCGCCGGGCAATTTCGGCGGTGCGCCGTTCGCCGCGTCCTCGCGCGTGGTCGGCATCATGCCGCTCGACTTCAGATTCCTCGACATGACGCCGCAGCCCGACGTGATCCTTCCCATGCGCCTCGACCCCGCGGCGCCGGGGGCCAGCGGCCAGTTCCAGTATCCAGTGCTTGCGCGCCTTTCGCCCGACGTGACGCCGGCCGCCGCGCGCGCTGACGTGGAGCGCATGCTCGAGATTTGGTCGCGCGATACGGCGGCGTCCTGTCCAGTCTGCTCGGCGACGTGCGCACTCAGCTCGGCTAGTGCGCCCGTTGAAGGACGACCTCGTCGGCGGCGTCGCAAGCGCGTTGTGGGTGATCCTGGGCGCGATCGGCGCGGTGCTTCTGATCGCGTGCGCCAACATCGCGAATTTGATGCTCGTGCGCGCGGACGCGCGGCGTCACGAGCTCGCCGTGCGCGCCGCGCTCGGCGCGAGACCTAAGCGAATCGCACGAGAGCTGTTCGCCGAGAGCCTCGTCATTGGCGCGGCCGGCGGCGTGCTCGGCTTGATGCTCGCCTACCTTGGATTGCAGGCGCTCGTCGCGATCGACCCGAGCGACCTGCCGCGCGTCGAGGAGATCTCCGTGTATCCGCCGGTGCTCGCCTTCACGGTGTTCGTCTCGCTCGCGGCGACGCTCGTGTTCGGCTCGATCACGGCACTGAAGGTCGCGTTCCGCGGCGATGCGCGCGCGCTCGGTGCACCGCGCGGCGCGACGGCGAGCCGCGAGCGCAGTGCCACGCGCAGCGCGTTGGTCGTCGTGCAGGTGGCGCTCGCGCTCGTGCTGGTCGTGAGCGCGGCGTTGATGGTTCGCTCGTTTCAGGCCTTACGCAGCGTCGACCCCGGTTTTTCGGATCCGGCGACGATTCAAACAGCAGACCTATGGACGCCGACGGGGCCCGTCATGGACTTCGCGCAATCCGCACAATGGACGCGCGTGCAGCACGAGATCCTCGACAGGATCGCAGCGCTCCCCGGCGTCGCCTCGGCAGGCTTTGTGGACGGCTTGCCGATACGGTTTTCGGGAGTCGTTAACAGCAACGGGTTTGCGGTGGAAGGACGAGCGCTGGAGCCGCACGGTCAGCGGCCGCAGGCCTATTTCAAGTTCATCTCGCCCGGCTATTTCGAAGCCATGGGCACTCGGCTCGTCGCCGGACGCAGCCTCGCGTGGAGCGATCTCGAGACGGGCGGCCGCGTCGTCGTGATTTCCGAGGACTTCGCCCGGCAGCTCGCCTCCGAGCCCGCAGCCGCGCTCGGGCTGCGCATCCGGTTTGCCAGTACGACGAGGACGCATGGCGCGAAGTGATCGGAGTGGTGCGGAGCATCCACGAGGACGGGTTGTACCGGGAACCTCCGGCATGGTGTATTGGCCGGCATATGACAGGACCTCTTCGAGATGCCCGAGGTCGGAACGCCGGTCGTCACGCTGGCCATCCGGAGCGAGCGCGCGGGCACCGCGAGCCTCGTCGAGGAGATCCGGCAAGCCGTCCGGTCGGTGAGCGCGACGATGCCTGTCGTCGCGGAGCGCACGATGCGCGACGTGTACGCCGGCTCGCTCGCGCGCACGTCGTTCACGCTCGTGATGCTCGCGATCGCCGGGGGTATGGCGTTGCTGCTCGGAATCGTCGGGATCTACGGCGTCATCGCCTACGTCGTGTCGCAAAAAACTCGGGAGATCGGCATCCGTGCGGCGCTGGGCGCCGAGCCGCGGCAACTGAAGAAGGTGTTCCTGCTGCATGGGCTCGGCTTGAGCGCAGCGGGCGCGTCGTCGGGCTGGTTGCCGCGATGGCCTTGGGGCGCTTGATGTCGTCGCTGTTGTACGGCGTCGGCCCGCTGGACCCCGCGGCCTATGTTGTCGCAATCGGCGTGATCATCGCGGCCGCGGCTCTCGCCAGCTATTTGCCGGCACGGCGCGCCGCGACGATCGATCCTATCGAGACGCTGAGGGCAGAGTAGGCCCGAGCCGGAGATCCCGTATGAACATCCCCGGCTTCGTCGATTCCGTCGCCCGCGACTTGCGTTACGCGCTGCGCGGCTTGTCGCGCCGGCCCGCGTTCACGTTCGCGGCCGTCGTCACGCTCGCGCTTGGGCTAGGCGCGACGACCGCGATCTTCAGCGTCGTCTACTCCGTGCTGATCAAGCCGCTGCCGTATCCGAATTCCGACGAGCTGGTGCGCATCAGGCATGCCAACGATCGCGGCGATATGTCTGCCACGTCGATTCTCTACCTGACTTATCGGAACGAGAACACGACGTTCTCCGACATCGGGGTGTGGCGCGGGGATTCCGCGACGCTGACCGACCGTGGTATTCCCGAGCGCGTCGGCGCGCTGCTCGTCTCTCACGGCGCGCTGCAAGCGCTCGGCGTGCAGCCGCTGCGCGGGCGTTGGTTCACGGAAGCCGAGCACGAGCTCGGAGCCGACGGGCCGGCGCCGGTCATTCTCTCCATGCGTTCTGGCAACAGCGCTTCGGCGGCGACGACGCGGCGATCGGGCGCGAGCTCTCGGTCGATTCGCAGCCGGCGCAAGTCGTCGGCATCATGCCGCCCGATTTCGCGTTCGTCGACATGACGCCGCCGCCCGACGTGATCCTCGCCGTGCGCTTCGAGCCGCGCGGAGTTCAGCTGGTTCCGCTATCAGATGCTCGCGCGACTCGAGGAGGGCGTTACGCCCGCTGCGGCGCGCGCCGACCTCGAGCGCATGCTGCAGATCTGGCTCGCCCCCGTCCCTGCTGCCGTGCGCGAATCGATGGGACCGATCACGCCGGTCGTTCGCCCTCTGCAGGACGATTTGGTCGGCAGCATCGCGAGCGCGTTATGGGTGCTCATGGGCGCGATCGGTGCAGTTTTGCTAATCGCCTGCGCCAACATCGCGAATCTCACGCTCGTGCGCGCGGACGCGCGCCGGCCCGAGCTCGCCATGCGCGCTGCCCTGGGCGCCAGACCGCAACGCATCGCGAGAGAGTTGCTCATAGAGAGTTTGGTATTAGGGACAGTCGGCGGCGGCCTCGGTTTGCTTCTCGCCTACGTTCTCCTGCAGGGCCTCATCGCGATCGGCCCGAGCGACCTGCCGCGCCTTCGCGAAATCGCAGTTTATCCGCCCGTGCTCGCGTTCACCGCGGCCGTCTCACTCGCATCGACGCTCGTATTCGGCTCGATCACGGCGCTCAAAGTAGCGCTGCACGTCGATACGCACGTCATCGGCGCAGGCCGTGGGGCGAGCGCGAGCCGCGAGCGGAACGCGACGCGCAGCGCGTTGGTTGTCGTGCAGGTGGCGCTGGCGCTCGTGCTCGTCGTGAGCGCGGGGCTGATGATTCGATCGTTTCAGGCGTTACGCGACATCGATCCAGGTTTCTCGGACCCCGCGACGATTCAAACGGCGACCATCTGGGTGCCGGGATGGCCGAACGTCGACCCTGCGGATTCCTTGCAATGGACGCGCACGCAGCAGGAGATTCAAGACAGGATAGCCGCGATTCCGGGCGTCGCCTCGGTGGGCTTCGTGAGCGGGCTGCCGATCGAGCATGCGGGAAACTCCAACTTCAACGGCTTTGCGGTCGACGGCCGTACGCTGGCCGCAGATGAGCGGCCCCAGGGGTTTTTCAAGCACATTTCCCCCGGCTACTTCGAGGCCATGGGCACGCGAGCTGATTGCGGGGCGCCACATGACTTGGACCGACGTCGAAGCGGGCGGCCGCGTCGTCATGGTTTCAGCCGATTTCGCCCGACAGCTCGCGACGGAGCCCGCCGCGGCGCTTGGGTCTAGTATCCGGTTTGTCGGGGACGAGCAGGGTGCGTGGCGCGAGGTCATTGGCGTCGTGCAGAGCATCCACGAGCAGGGGTTGTACGCGGATCCTCCCGCCATGGTGTATTGGCCGACGTTCATGACGGACCTGTCGCCCGACGAGCCCGAGATCGGAACGCCGATCGTCACGTTCGCGATCCGCAGCGAGCGCGCCGGCACCGCGAGCCTCGTCGAGGAGATCAGGCAGGCCGTGCGGTCTGTGAACGCGGGCATCCCGGTCGCCGAGGAGCGCACGATGCGCGAGCTCTACGCCGGTTCGCTCGCGCGCACGTCGTTCACGCTCGTGATGCTCGCGATCGCGGGCGGCATGGCGTTGCTGCTTGGGCTGGTCGGCATCTACGGCGTCATCGCTTACGTCGTCTCGCAGAAGACTCGGGAAATCGGCATTCGCGCGGCGCTCGGCGCCGAGCCGCAGCAACTCGGCAAGATGTTCCTGCTGCACGGGCTCGCCCTGAGCGCTGTGGGCGCCGTCGTGGGCCTCGTCGCGGCCGTGGCATTGGGGCGCCTGATGTCGTCGCTGTTGTTCGGCATCGGGCCGCTGGACCCCGCGGCCTATGTTGCAGCGATCGGCGTGACGGTCGCGGCCGCGGCGCTCGCGAGCTACCTGCCGGCGCGGCGCGCCGCGAGGATCGATCCCATCGAGACGCTCAGGGCTGAGTAGCGGGCGCTTGAGGCTCGGGCGATGCGGCCGCGGAGCGCTCGTCGGCCTCGTTGTTGGCGCGCAGCCGTGACAGGTCGAGGTCCTTGAACGAATCCTGGTCGACCTTCATGCGAAAGCGCACGTACGGGCCCTGCGCCGTGTAGCGGGCCGCGTCGAAGTGATCGTCGCGGAAGCCTTCGAAGTTGTAGCCGATCGAGATCCAGACGTTGCGCGCCGCGCTGATGCCGACGTCGAAGCCGGCCGAGCGCTCGCTCGTGCCGCCGGCTTCGGAGTCGAGCCAGGTCGCATGCGCGCCCATGTCGAGCTTGGGCGTGAGCTCGCGGCGCCCGTCGAAGCCGAGCAACGTCGACCACCCCGAGAAGCGCTGGCCGTCGATCGTGCTCTTCACGTAGCGCGCGCCGATCTGCGTGCCCAGCTCGAGCTTTTGGCCAACCTGCCAGTGCAGGTTGACGTTGTTGACGAGCCGCGTGGTCTCGAAGCTCGAGAAGAGCTCGTTGCGCTCGTCCTGCACGAGATCGAGCCGCTCGAGCACGATGAAGCGGCCCTCGCTGGGCCGATACGCGTACGAGACGCGCGCATCGACGATGCGGCCGTCGCCCTCGGCCGCGTCGTTGTCGAGCCAGCGCGTCGTCACGGACAGCGCGCGGCCGTAGGTCGGTTCGCGGTAGAAACCGCTCGTGAACGAGCGGCGCTCCGCAAGGTCCGACTCGCGCTGCTCGAAGCGCGTCGTGATCGTCCAGACGTCGGCCCGATATTGCGCGCCGACGTACGTCGCGAGGAAGTCGCCGCCGATCGCGCCGCTGACGAGCGGCACGTTCGCGTTGAAGCGCTCGGCATCGGGAGCGGTCAGCGTGTCGCTGCGGTCGACGCCGACGTCCATCGCCCACGCCGCGCCGACCTGGAAGGTCTGCGTCAGACCGACGTTCGCGAACACGCGCGGCCCGAATTCGCCGAAGTCGCGGTTCACGCTCGACTGCAGCTGCGAGCCTGACCACGGCGTGCTGCGCACGCCGAGGCGCGTCATCGTCGAATCGATCTTTTCGCCTTGGGCCTCTTCGACCTCGGCAAACAGCGTCGTCGCGCCCGAGAGGTGATAGTCGAGGCCGACCGCCGTGCGCTCCGGAAAGTCGAGGCTCGCGGCTGGGTCGCCGAGCGACTGCTCCGTCAGCGCGCGCAACGTCACGCGGTCATGCAGCACGTCGAGGCTGCCGCCCAGGGTCAGCAGCTCGGACTGCTGGACGCCGCTCAGCGGCAGCTCGTCGACGACACGCTTATCCCGACGCTCGCCGTCGCGTCGTCGGTCTCGCGGCGCGCTTCCGTCGAGGTCAGCGCACGGTCGGCGCCTGTCGCGAGGTTCGTCTGCCGAAACGCTTCGCCGCGCGCCGTCCAGAGCTCCGTCAGCATGGCGCGCGCGTCGACGCCGACCTTGCGCGTGCCGGTCTCGGTGCGCAGCTGCTGGCCGACGCCGAAGCCGGTTTCCTGCTCGCGCACGTAAGCTGCGAGATCGAGCCTTTCGGTGACGTGCTCGATCTCCGCGAGATAGGCCGATGCGCGCGGCAAGAGATCAGATGTCGTCTGCGCGAGCTCGGCGCGCACTTCCATGGCGCCCGTCGGCCGGAACGTGACGTCGGTGCCCGTGAGCCGAGCGGCGCCGAGCGCGGAACCCTCGTCGACGAGCGTCGCGCCGATTTCGATCGTCTCGCTGAGCCGCGCCGTCGCGCGTCCGCCGGCCGTCGTGCCCCCGGCTTCGACGAGCAAGGTTTCGTACTCGGCGACGATGAATACGGGGTTGAACGACGCGTCGCGGCTCGGCACCGGCTGCTTGAACGTCAGCTCGCCGGTGTAGTAGTCGAGGCTGTAGTCGATGAAGCGCAGCAGCTGGCGTGATTCGACGACGACTTCGCTGCGCACGCGGTCGCGCACCTCGATCGTCAGCCGATCGCTGTTCGCGACGAGCGGCGAGCGCGAAAGGCGATACGGACCCGACGTGCCGTCGCCTTGGAACTCGTCGCGGCCGTAACGCTCGCGGTTCTCGGCCGCGAACGCGTTGACGGCGAAGATCTCGCCGCCGAAGTCGGCTTTGAGGCCCGTCAGCGTGCGGCTGTAGCGGCTGAGCTCGGTGATCGTGAGACCGGTCTCGAAGTCGCCGAACAGGGCCGCGAACTGGCGGCGCTCGATCTTCAAGTACAGCTTGCGCGTCGTCGAGGCCTCAAACCGCTGCTCGACGGCGTCGCCGTACAGCGTGTAGTAGCGATCCGGCTCGATCGTGCCAAAGAGGCGGTCCTCGACGAGCGGCCGATCACGCTCGGAGTCGAACGCGATCGTCAGCAGCGTCGAGCCCTTGATGCGGCCCTTCGCGAAGAACGCGAGCCGGCCGTCGTTCGTGTAGCCCTCCTCGATGTCCGGCGGCTCGAGCGCCGCCTCGAGGTCGGTGTAGGCCGTCGTCGTCTCCGCGAGCCCCACGAGGATCCAGTCGCGCTGCTCGGGCTCGAGCCATGCGCGGATCTCCTGCTCCTGCCGCTCGTTGAAGCGCAGGCGCACGACGGCCGCGCCGGATTCCGTCGTCGGCTCGAGCAGGATGCGCACGAGGCCGTCCTCCTCGACGGCGAACGTCGGCTCGCGGCGGCTCTCGACGAGCAGCGGGTTGTCGTGCAGCGTCTCGACTTCCCACCAGGTCCGGTACGGCGGGTCGATGCGATAGGCGCCGAGCGTGCCGGGCCGCGCGGGCGCGCCGGATGCGTCGAAGACGCGCAGCGCGATCAGCGGTTGCGTGCGACCGTCGGCCGTCAGCAGCGACTCCTCGGCGACGAGCTCAGCGCGCACGGCGCCGCCGCCGTAGCGCACGCTGCGCTCGAGCACGGCGATTTCCTCGCCGGCCGCGCCGACTACGGTAGCGACGAACCGGTTCTCTCCGGCATCGAGGTCCACGCCGCGCCAGCGGCTCACGGCGACGGTTTTCGCCGCGTTGACCTCCGTGCCGTCGAACGACAGCGCGCTGACGGGCCGGCCGTCGACGGCGAGCCGAACCTCTTGCCCCGGCAAGTGCGCGATCGCGACGTGCACCGTCGGGACGGGCGGCGCGAAACCCTCGCTCGGCTGCAGCATCGCGAGGCCGGGCTCGACTGTCTCGACGTCGATCTCGGCCTCGAGCGCCGCCGCGATGGGCGCCGGCCGCGCCGATGCGAGGACGGGGCGAGCAACCTCGTCGCGGCCAATCGCGCCGACCGTCGGCACGACTGCCGACTCCGTGTAGCCCGCGACGACTTCCCATTCGTCCGAGAGAACGGAGCGGACGCCTTCGATGACCGGTTCGCGGCTCTGTACGATGTTCGAGACGGGATCCGTGCGCTCGGCGCGGCCGAGAGCCGTCGTGAAGCGCAACAGCGCCTGCACCGGGTGCTCGCCGGCGAGATTGCCGGCCCCGCGCGTCGCGAACGTCACCCGCGCAGCGCCGTCGAGCGCGCCGAGCGTGAAACGCAGCGAGCCGCTCTGCGCCGGCGGATCCGCGATCGCGACGCCGTCGCGGGCCGCGCTGCCCGGAACGTAGGCGAGCGCTTCGGGCAGCAGCACGAGAACCTCGGCTTCGCGCAGCGGCACGCCGTTCGCGGCGACCGAGGCCACGTGCTCGAAGCGGTCGCCGCCGAGCTGCGTCGTCAACGAGAGACGAACGTCTCCCGTCGGCGCGGCGCGCTGCGTCACGATGAAATCAGCGGTGCCGAGCGCGCCGCCGCGCATGTCGACGAACTGCGAGCTTGCGTTGCCGGCGCTGCGCACGCGCGTATCGCAGCTCACCGGCGTGAGCTCCTCCGGCAGCGTGATCGCGTCGAGCTGTACGACGTGCGAGCCCGGCGTGAGGCCTTCGAAGTGGTACTTGCCCTCGTCATCGGTGACGGCATAGCGGCCGTCCTCGAGGTAAATCCGGACTCCGGCGACGCCTTCGCCGGAGTCTATGGTCGTCCCGCACGTGCCCGCGATCACGCGGCCGAGCAACAGCGCGGAGCTCGTGAACAGCTCCTCGCGCAGCAGGATAGCCGCGCTCGCCGTGTTCGACTGGCTGCCGTCGCCGGCGCGTGCCGTCGCGCGGTTGACGAGCGTGCCGCCGGCCGCGTCGCTCGTGATGACGGCGACGTAGCGCAGCGCCGCGGTGCGCTGCGCCGCGAGCTCGGGAAGGCGAAACGTCAGCGTCAGCCCGTCGGCGCCGATCTCGGGCTCGAGCGGGGTTGCCGCATCGAGACGCGCCGAACCCTGCTGATAGCGCATCCCGCGCGGCAGGAAGTCCGTCACGACGACGTTCGTCAGCGTCGCCGCCGTCGTCACGTTCCTGACCGCCACGGTATACGGAACGAAGTCGCCGATCGCGGCAACGTCGAGCCCCGTGCTCTTGTCGATGAACAGGCTCGCCCCGATCGGGTCGAGCGGTATGTCGATCGCCTGCGCGATCTGCCCTGCGATCGTGACGATGCCACCGAACGAGGCCGGCGAGAGCGCGTACGGCGCGCCCGGCAGCGTCTGCAATTGCGTTTCGGTGACCGTGGACGGCGCGCGGTAACCGTCCGGCGGCTCGATGACGAGCCGGTAGTTGCCGGCCGCGACGAGCGGAAAGCGGAACACGCCGGGCGGGAACGAGTAGACCGTGCCGGCCGAGTCGGTGACGGACCGGCCCGTCACCAGCTCGGCGTCGAAGCGGCTGACGCCGTCGTCTCCGAGCACGGCGGCGAGGGCGCCGCTGCCCGCCTCGACGAGCCGCACGCGCGCGCCGTCGATGGGTTGCCCAGTCTGCGAATCGAACACGACGCCGAACGGGTCGACGAGCGCTGCCGCCGTCGCGGCGTCGGTGGCGTCGATCGGATCGACGTAGCTCGCCGTCAGCGCGCCGTCGCGCAGCACGTCGAGCACGCAGTCGCCGACGTTGGCCGCGCCCGCGTGCGTCTGCACGTAGCCCGCGAAGCGCCCGGAGTCGGTGGCCGTCTCGGCGAGCACGAGCGTCTCGCTGTCGCCGCCGGCTGCGCCGACCGTGAGCTCGACGCTGTCGACGGCGGCCGCATCGCGGTTGCGATCGGCGTCGACGAGCTCGAGGAATACGGCCTCGCCGCCGTGCACGACGAGCGCCGCGCCGAGCGTAAGGTTCTGGCCGAGCGAGAATGGTTGGCCGTTGCTCGCTTGCGGCGGCGGCAAGGTCACGTTCGAGCCGCCGCTGACGCACTGCGTCGGCAGTGCAGCGCCCGGAGTGCCGCTCGCGTCGGGATGCAGCAGCGTCAGCGCCGCGCGCGACGGCGCCGGCGCGACGACGACGTTGACGGAGTTGCTGTAGCTCGTCGTGAGCCCGGCGCTACCGGTGAAGCTCACCTCGGCGCGGTTGTCGATCGGGGTTCCCGGCGGTGCCGCTGCGGCGGCCGCGGCGAGCGAAAACCCAAAAAAAGCGGCTGCTGCGCGGCGTGACGCACGCACGAAAGTCGGGCGTGAAGAAACGGCGCGGGCGGAGCAGCTTTGCGCTGCTCCGCCCTGCCGGGAAGGAGCGATCACTGGACGGGGCGGCGCGGTGCCGCTTACTTCGCGTGGCCGCGCCGCTGCGGCCGCACCCATTCAGTTATGGTGCTATGTCAGTTGATCGTCACCTGGAATGCGACCGTCACGACCTCGCTTGGGGTGACGCTGCCGATCACGCTGGCGGCCACGGTAAGCGCCCCGGCCACGATGCCGCAGCCGTCGGTGTCCGCGTCGTTGAGATCCCCGGTGCAGCTCGCGACGGTGCCGTTGGTGATAGCGACAGGCGTGGCCGCGACGAACGTCGTATTCGTCGGGACCGGGTCGGTGATCGAGACCAGGTCGGCGGCTGTCGTCGTGCTGGTGTTCTCGATCTCGATCTCGTACCGCACTGTCGCGCCCGGAATCGAGCGGAAGTTCGAAGCGCTGAAGCCGTCGGCAATGACCGTCTGCGACTTCGTGATCGTCAGCGCGGCTGACTGCACGATGAATTGGTCGACGTCGCTCTCGATACCGTCTTCGAGGTCGTCGGCGAACACGATCTCGATCGCGGTGGGACTGTTGGCGCCCGTCTCGGCCAAAAGCGTGCTGCCGTTCGAGCCTGCCAGGGCCGCCTGCGCTTGCAAAAGCGCGTTCGCGACGGCGGCGTTCGGGAGCGCCAGCACTGTTGGCGACACGATGAAGACCGTGATGTCCTGATCTCGGTTCAGCACGTTGATGGCCGTCGCGGTCTCGGCGCCGGTGTAGACGCCGTCACCGTTGCCGGTGCCAGCGCTCGGGTCCTCGTCGACACGGATGATGAGGTTGCCGAAGTCTAGGGTGTCGGTAGCCGAGAACAGGGTGCTCCCGACCTCTTCGAGGAACGAGAGCGCGAAACCCGTCGGCCCGTTACCGGTGTTCGTTATCGTGAACGCAAGCGCGGCCGGCGTACCAGGCGTCGCCAACGTCGCGTCGCCGGACACCTCGCTGACCGTGAAATCGACGAGATGGTCGACGAGGAACGTCGTATCGAGGCCACCACCGGGCGTCGAGTTGCCCGTCGGGGAGCTATCGATCGACGGTTGCGCTTGCGCTCCGACGCTGTAGCTCACCGTGGCACGGTTTGCGATCGATATGCCGGCCGACGTCGTTTGCGCGTTCGCGCCCGACCACCAGCCGATAGCCGCGACAGCGACCAGCGCTGTTCGCAAGCCGTATGAAGTGCGGATACTCATCTCAATGCTCCTTCCTTGGGTTCGATCGATACGAGGCCCCGATCCATCGGGGCTGCCTGCTTGCTACGAAAACGAAACTCAGAGAACCGTGGCGCGATAGCGCACCATCAGCGATTCGCTCGGGCCCATTGGGCGCGGCAGCACCCAGCGGATCGCCGAGTACTCGTCGGCGCGCGCTGCGCGTCGCGAGCCGTCGGCTTCCGCGACGACGAGAGCGTCGGGCGCTGCGAACGTGCTGCCGTCGAGCGAGAACACGATCTGCGCGCCCGGGCCGAACGCCGAGCTGCCGACGTAGCGCATGTGCTGCGGCACGGGGTTCGTGATCGCGACGTCGCCGGCCGGCGCCGTGCAGATGTTGTTCGCGACGATCGTCCAGATCACCTCGTCGCCGGGCACGACCTTGGCCGCGGGCACGAGACGCGTTGCGGGATTACCGCGCTCGTCGACGTAGGTTTCTTGAACCTCGGCGACGGTCTTGAGCTCGATGCAGCCGCGCTCGGTCGTTTGCGCGAGCGCCGTGGTGGCGCCGCCAAGGGCCGCCGCGAGCAGCGCGAGTCGAAGGACGATGAATTGGTTAGGCATGGTGCTTCTCCTTCAGTGAGCGAGCGTCAATTGATCGTGACGCGGAAATCGATGGTTTGCGGCCCGGCCGCGGACGTGAGATCGCCGAGGTTCACAGCGACGCGCGCCGGCGCAGCCGCGAACGCGCCTGCGTCGGCGTCGGCTGTGTCGGTCAGCGGCACGCTGTTCAAGCGCAGGCTGCCCGCGACGTAAGTCGTGTTTGCCGGAATCGGATCGTTGAACACGGCGCCGAGCGCTGCGCCCGTCCCCGTAGCCGTCACGACGACTTGATACGTGATGGCGGCGCCGGGGATCGGTTGGGTGCCGCCGAACGGATCGAGCACGGCCTGCGACTTCACGGCCGACAGCAAAATGTCGCCCACGAGATACAGACCGAACACGGCGTCGTCGCCGCCGTTCGTGCCGATGACGGCGTCGACGCCGCCGTTGCCGCCTTGCCCGGGGAATACGGTTCCGGGCGCGCCGGTGCCCGTCTCGGCCGTCGCGGTGAGCTCACTGCGGCCGAAGGCGCCGTCGAGCACGCCCACGGGGATGTCGTTGACGAGGATGACCGCGACGCTCGCGTCCGCCGCGAGCACCGGATCGTTGCTGCCGGCGACATACGGCGTGTCGCCCGGCGACAGATCGCCGCTCGAGTCCGTGTCGAAGTAAATGAATGGTGAAGCTGGCGTCGGATCGAAATCGTCGCCGATGAGCACGCTCTCGCCGCCGAGCGTGAACTCCTCGGCGCTGTTGCCGGTGTTCGTGACGAGGAACAGCAACGCTTCGTTGGCGGCGCCGGCCGCGACGGAGATCGTCGGGCTTTGCAGCGCGATCGTCACGTTGACGAGCTCGGCGACTGCAACGGTGCTCGCGTTCGACGTCGTCGAAGCTGGCGTGCCGCCGATCGAGTAGTCGACGGTCGCGGTGCTCGTGATGTTCGTGCCCGCTGCCGTGCCGATTGCGAACACGCCTGCGGGCAGAACGGAGACGGAGGCGAGTGTGAGAAGAGCAACACGCCGCAGCACGCCGCAGAAATGCGGCGAAGGCGCGAATATATGTGAACGCTCTCTCGCATCCATGCACAACTGTCACGAGCAAAACGCGACGTCACCCTGTGATTCCCATCAAGGTTTGCGCACGCTAACTGAAGACCCGCAGAAAAACTGTCGAAGCCGTCGCGGATTGTTATGTCGGATACATCACACTGGCGCTCGGCTAAATCGGCTGGTCACCTGTATTGAATGTCTCGATGAAGCGGCTGCTCGCAGCGTGCGCCGTCATGGCTTTGATGCTCGTGCCAGTCGGCGCATCGGCTCAGGCGATCACTCGATTCGCGCGCTTCACGGGCACCATCAATTTCGTGGCTACGGGCGGGTCGCTGCGCACGAGCGCGACCAACGCCTGCGCCGTCGGCACGTCGAGCACGCAAGCGCTCGCGGGAATCCCGGCCGGCGCCTCGATCGTTGCCGCGTATCTTTATTGGGGCGGCTCGGGCGCTACCGTCGACTCGAACGTCACGCTGAACGGCCAGGCTGTTGCGGCGCAGCGCACGTTCGCGGCGACGTTCAACAACGGCGGTCAGAATCATCCGTACTTCGGCGGGTTCGCCGACATCACGAGCCGCATCACGGGCAACGGCGCGCTGACGTTCTCGGGGCTCACCGTGACGACGAACGGCGTGCTCTGCGGCAGCAGTGCCGTGGCGGCAGGGTGGAGCGTCATCGCGATCTACGGCAGCTCAAGCGAGCGCCTGCGCGCCGTCAACGTGTTCGATGGTTTGCAGTTCTTCCGCGGCAATGCGTTGACGTTGAATCCCGACGGCTTCCGCATTCCGCCGAGCAACTTCGACGGCCGAATGACGATCGTCGCGTGGGAAGGCGATCCCGGCAACTCCACGCCGATGAACGGCTTCAGCGAGGTGCTGCGCTTCAACGGCGCGGCCGTCGACGACGGCATCGTCGTCGCGGGCAGTAATCCTGCGGTTCAACCGTACGACGGCACCGTGAACACAGCCGGCGTGGCGACGAGCTACGGCGTCGACGTCGACACGTTCGACGTCACGGCGCTGCTCACGCCGGGTCAAACGTCGGCAACGACGCAATTCTCGGCCGGCGGCGATCTCGTGATTCTGGCTGCGCAAGTCGTCAGCGCAACGAGCGAGCCCGTCGTCGATCTCACGCTGACGAAGACGCACGTGGGCAATTTCGCGGTCGGCGGCAACAACGTCTACACGCTGACGGTTTCGAACCTGGCCGGCAACCAGCGCGAGGACAACTCTATCGTCGTGACGGACACGTTGCCTGCGGAGTCTTACGTATGTCAGCGGCGTCGGCGTGGGGTGGACCTGCGGTGCCGCAGGCCAGGTCGTGACCTGCACGCATCCACCGACGCTCGATTCCGGCAGCTCGCTGCCGCCGATTGCGTTGACCGTCGCGGCTACGGGCGACGCCGTGCCGGGCGTCACGAATACGGCGCTCGTGGCGAGCGCGAGCGTCGATGTCAACGAGGCGAACGACATGGCGACCGACGTCTCGGTCGTCATCGGCTCGGATCTTTCGACGTCGACGAAGACCGCCGTCGATTTGAATGGCGGCGAACTGGATCCCGGCGACACGGTGCGCTACACCGTGACGCTCATCGAGTCAGCCGGCACTGCAGCGGCCGGAGTCGGCGTCAGCGACGATCTCGCCGGCGAGCTCGAGAACCTGGCCGTCGTAAGTATCCCGCTCGGAGCAGTCGATGCGTCGACGGGCGTCGGTACCGGCGCGAACGGCACGGGTCGGCTCGACGTCGGCAACATCGTCGTGCCCGCGAACGGCAGCGTCTCGATCGTGTTCGATGCGCGCATCGCGGCGGGCACGCCGCCCGCGACGCCGATCGACAACACGGCAACGGTGAACAATCCAGGCGGTTTGGATGCGACGCCGGCGGCGCCGACGCTGATCGTCTCGCCGTCGGCGATTCCGTCGTCGGGCACGAAGCCGCTGTATCTGCGTAGCTCCCCAGGTGTCGCGCTCTCGCGCAATCCGCCGGGCGCCGAGCCGATCGTCACGGTCGCGCCCGGCGCGCCCGCGATTTTCATACTGACGCCGAATCTCGCATCGCCGTTGACGCTGCCGAGCGGCGACATCAGCGTACCGCTCTGGTTGCGGCGGAGCGGCGGCGATCAAACGCGCACTCTGCAAGTCACGCTGGCGAACACGGCGACAGGCGCGGTCGGCAGCGCGATTCAGACGCTGACGCTGCCCGCGTCGCCGACGCCCGTGCTCGCGACGTTCGTGATCCCGAATCCGACGGCGGCGACGTTCCCTGCGGGCTCGGCATTCCAAGTCACGATCACGCAGACGGCGCCGACCATTGCGAATCGCACGACGATCGTCCATCCCATCGGTGCGACGGCAGGCGACTTCAGCCGCGTGGTGCTGAACAGCGCGACGGTCGTCAACGTCGACAGCATGCAGCCGTTCGACGCAGCCTATCCCGGCGGCGCCGCGCAAAGCAGCTTCAGCGCCGGCAGCACCGTCTACGTGCGCGCCGTCGTCAGTGATCCGTTCGGCAGCTTCGACATCGCGTCGGCGCGCATCTCGATCGTCGACCCGGCATCGGTCGTGCGCGTCGCAAACGCGGCAATGACGATGGTCGCGGACTCCGGCGCCGCGACGCGAACCTATGAATACGCGTACGTGGTACCGGCCGGCGCTCCGCCGGGCGGCTGGACCGCGCAGGTCACGGCCGTCGAAGGGACCGAGGGCGTCGTGACGCATACGCGCGTCGGCGGCTTCATCGTGCTGCCGACGTTGCCCGCGCTGCTCGTCACGAAGGTCGTCGACGTGCTGTCCGATCCCGTCAACGGCGCCGTCAATCCGAAACAGATTCCCGGGAAGCTTGCAGCGCTATCGCGTGACGGTGACGAACACCGGGGTCGGCACCGTCGACGCGAGCACGCTCGTGATCGCCGACCTCGTCCCGGCCAACACCGAGCTCGTCGTCGTCGGGCGGCTCGGCAATCCCGTGCAATTCATCGACGGCACGACTGCCAAGCGGCTTGACGTTCGCGTATCCGACGAACGTGACGTTCTCGAGCAATCCCGGCGGCGTGCCGCCGTACGACTACGTGCCGGTGCCGAACGGCAGCGGCGTCGATCCGAACGTCACTGCGCTGCGCATCGCGCCGAGCGGGGCGATGTCCGGGTCGCGCGAGCGGCAACCAGCCGAGCTTCAGCGTCGAGTTTCGCGTCCGCGTGCGCTGAACGCGGGGACAGATCGCCTAGCGCTGCAGGTTCTCGTCGAGGAACTCACCGAGACGCGCCAGGAGATCGGTGCGATAGCGCTCCGGCGTGATGCTGTGCTCGGCCAAGTCGTACTCTACGAATTGGACCTCGCGCTCGGCGCGCTCCAACGCCCGCGCGAGCGTGACCGATTGCGCGCGCGGCACGTTGGCGTCCTGAACGCCGTGCACGAGCAGCACGGGCACGGCGATCTCGTCGACGCGCGCCAGCGGCGAGCCGTTCGTCTCGGCGTCCTCGCCGATGAATTCGCGCGCTCCGCGGCCGCCGATGAAGTTCATCGCGTTGAAGCCAAGTGCCTTCGGGTCCGTGACGCCGGCGATGCTGACGACGCATCGATACTGTTCTTTATCCTCGATGACGCTCATCAGCGCCGCGTAACCGCCGTAGCTCCACCCCACGGCGCAGATCTTCTCGGGATCCGCGATGCCCTCGGCGATCAGATAGTCGGTGCCGGCCGCGATGTCGGTCATCGCTCGGCGCCACTCGCGAAACGCGCCTTCGCCTTGCCACGTCTTGCCGTAGCCGTCCGAGCCGCGATAGTTGGCTTGCAACACGGCGTAACCGTTGGCGGCCAGAAACTGGGCCAAGAAGTTGTACGTCCAGTAGTCGCGTGCCGACGGTCCGCCGTGCGGAAGGATGACGGCGGGCCCCGGGCCCGAGCGGCCGCTCGGAACCGTGAGGTAGGCGGGAATCTCGATGCCGTCGTCCGCCTTGTAGCGCACCGGCTTCATCGCTGCGAGCTCGCGATTCGCGAGCTGCGGATAGGCCGCGGTGATTTTCGCAATGCGGTTGGTCATCGCGTCGAAGCGGTAGTAAGTCCCGGCATCCGTCGCGCTCGACACGAAAACCAGGTAGTAGCGTTGGTCTTCGCTCTCGTCGGCGATGTTGATGTTCTTGCCGGGATATAGAGCGCTCAGCGCGCGATGAAGGGACTCGATACGCGAATCGAAGAAGACCTGCTGTGGGCGATCGTCGAGGTACGTTGCCGCGACGAGGCGCCGATACCGGCCGAGAGTCTGGACGCCGGCCACGTCGAACGTCGGGTGCGAATAGACGAGCCGGCGCGCGCGGTCGTTCGCGAGATCGTAAGCGAACAAGGCGTTGCGTCCTTCGTGGTACTCGAAGAACAGCAGCTCGCTGCGCGACTCCGCGAAGCCGAGCGGACTGAAGGAGTCGTCGAGGTTATCGAACTCGGCCCTGTGCAGCAGCTCCCAGTCGGCGTCGGGCGTTGCGCGGACCAGCCAGCGGCTTTCTCGTTGGTCTGCCCTTCGATAGAGCCGCGCCACGCCGTGCCCATCGGTGATCCAGGCGCCGACGCCGGAGACCGCGCGCTCGTGGTTGTCGAGCGAGCCCGTATAGACGTTCAAGCGTGCGACGCCCGTGCCGCGCTCGCCACTCTCGCCGGGCACCATGACGAGCACGTGCTCGTCATCGTCGGGAAGCCAATCGATGACGCGGTCATTGAACTGCGAGCGCACGTCCCCGCCGAGCCGATTCGAGATGAGCTCCTGCATCTGCGTGCCGTCGGTTTTCGCAGCGACCATCCGCGTCACGGCGAAGTACGTCGTGGCGCTGGAGCTCATCGTCCGCAAGCCACACAGCAACCGTTCCGCGTTGGCCCATTCACACCACGTCACGGTGAAAGCTTCGTTGCCCGACGAGAGCACGACGGAGTCCGTGCCGTCGCCGAGGCCGATGACGCGCGCGAGCGTCGTGCCCGAAGGGTGCATCTGGATCGCGGAGATTTTCGTGCCGTCGGGGCTGAGCCGAACGCCCCACATGATGGGCGCCGTGCCGAACTCCTTGGCAAGCGGCGTCGACTTCAGCTCGGCGGGCTCCTGCGCGGCTACGAAGGCCGCCGACGCCGCGAGCGCAGCGAAAACCAGGACGGAAAAACGCATGACGCACCCCCCTCCCCAGTCGACGCCGGCTCACTATTGGTAAGTTCTCTGGAACTTTCAAGCGGCGTTTCCCGCGCGTAAGCTCGAGATCGGGGGAAGTCGTGCGAACGAAGTTCAACGTGGCGGCGGCGCTCGCGGTCGCGGCAGCCGTTGGCGCCTGCGAAGCTCCGACTGCGAGCACGGACGCGCTCGGCGATGCGCCCGGCCGCGCAGCCTGCGAGGCACTGCGCGACCTGCCCAACCTGACGATTACCTTGGCCAGGCTCGTCGAGCGCAGCCATACCGCGCCGCGGCACTGCTACGTTCGCGGCGCAATACCGCCTGGGATCGTCTATCACGTTCAATTGCCGTTGCCCGAGAGCTGGAACGGCCGGTTCCTGAAGCACGGCGACGGCGCGAAAGACGGCGATCTCGACTATGCCGACCATCGGCTGGCGCAGGGCTACGCCGTCGCGAACAGCAATATGGGCCACGACGCGGGCTCGGAGCCGGGCGCATGGTTCGCGTTCGACAACCGTCAAGCCGAAATCGACTTCGGTTACCGCGCCGTCCACCTGACGGCCAATGCCGCGAAGGCCGTCGTCGCGGCGTACTACGAGCGGCCCGCCGCGCGCTCGTACTTCGAGGGCTGCTCGACGGGCGGCCGCGAGGGGCTCATCGAAGCGCAACGCTTTCCGGACGATTTCGACGGCATCGTCGCCGGCGCGCCCGTGTTCATGTATCAAGAGCTCAACGCGGGCCACACCTGGTTGCTGCAGCGCGTGTTCCGCGACGATTACGCCGGCAATCTCGCCTTCGATGCCGACGGCGACGGCAGGCCCGAGAGCTTGCGTAAGCTCGAGCTGCTCGCTGACGCGGTGCTCGCCCGCTGCGATGCGAACGACGGAATCAAAGACGGCGTCCTCGACGAGCCGCTCATCTGCGACTTCGAGCCGAAGCGCGACCTGGCCGCGATGACGTGCGCGAACGACGTCGATGCCGACGCCTGCTTCACGGCCGCGCAGATGCGGACGATCGAGGATTTCTATCGCGGCCCCTACGACAGCCGCGGCACGTCGATAATCAAAGGCCGCGCATTCGGCGCCGAGCGCGGCTGGACCGAATACATTCCGCACGCGGGCAACGAAATGATGCCAGAGCATCTTTCCAACGCGCGCAATCACGCCGCGTTCTTGTTCTACGAGAACGATCCCGGCGTGCCCGTGCCGCGCGCGAACGACCTCACCTACGTGCCCGACAAGACCGCGACGCCGCCGGAGTGGGCGTGGTGGGAGTTCGACATCGACGATCTCACGGCCGGCAAAGCGGACCTCATGAAGTTGCTTTTGAACGCGACGGACGCAGACCTCGAGCGCTTCCTGCTGCGCCGCAACGGCAAGCTCATTCTCTGGCACGGCTGGAACGATGCCGGCGCGCCGCCGGAGCCGACGCGTGATTACTACGACGAGGTCGTGGCGCAGACGTTCGGCCGCGATCTTGCCGCGGCCCGCGAGCATGCGCGGCTATTCATGTTTCCCGGCATGGGTCACTGCGGGGGCGGGCCGGGGCCCAACACATGGGATGCGCTCGCGCCGCTCGTCGAGTGGGTCGAGAACGGCGCGGCGCCCGAGCACGTCGTCGCGACGCACTCGA
>CAVQLK010000008.1:0-514050 GCA_963713355.1 uncultured Gammaproteobacteria bacterium
TCAGGAATTGCTACAGCATGGCCTGAAGAAATGTGCCTAGCGGCGTCACCTTAGTGGAGCAAAACAGCCTCCGCGACTATTTGCTGGGAATTTCAACACGGCCGAAACTGCTGTTTCGGGCGAAATCTATTCCCGACGCTGCCGACCGAATTTCCCGCTATTGGGCTAAGCGCTGGCTGGTGCCGCGCCTAGATCGTCCCGACCTGGTGGACCGGCTTCTAACACACACTTTGGCCCACCCCATTAGTCATGGCGCCAGGGTGAATCTGCCTGAAGCGGACGTTGAACAAATCGATCTATTTCAGGACCCGCAGAGCGGTCGGCGCAGCCCAGTTCGTTAAGCGTGTCGGTTCCGGTCTTCCTGCACCCTCGTCCCCACACGACGATCGACGAACAGCCCCTCCACCTCCTTTCAGACCTTTTTCTGGTATCTCGAGGGGTGCAACACCAACCTTAAGGCACCGCGCTCACAGGGTTTTCGGCTCGGGATATGCGACACTTCTGTCCGGTCGCGCCGGACGCTTCTGTCGCATATTTCAGAGTCCAAATCGGGGTCCCACTTCGTGGCGAAGAAATCGAACCGTTCGAAGGGTATCGAACCTGATGATGGCAGTGGTTCTTTCGAAACCTATCTTGAGTACAACCGCGTCCTTCGCACTTGGTTCGTTGCGTTCGGTGTCGGTGGCCCAGCTCTTTTTCTGGTCAACGACACAATCACCCAGCGCCTCGTCACAGAGGGCCAGTCCCGCTTGGTGGTCTCGCTCTTTCTGGTCGGTGCCGGCGCTCAGGTTGGCGGCGCGATCTGCTCAATAAGATTGCCAACTGGTACGTCTATTACTCGACGCTCGATGACGGAACTCTGCTCGCTGGATCTGCCGAGTCGCAGAGTGGGTGGTTGGTCAGTTCTGGATCGATGCACTCCTCGACGTTTTAACCATCGGACTGTTCGGTTCTGCGGCCTGGGTTCTACTCACAGTTTTCGCGAACGGTTAACAACGCATCGCACGGTGGTCGGCCGCAGGGAGGGCTAATCGGTGATCGCAGGTATCGTCAACAAAGTGCCAGCCTGGACTCGCAGTGGGCCGGCGGTGAACCCGGGCGTTAACCGGGCCTGCGACACGTGATTGCACGCCATTACAGCTACCGTGTCGATCACGACCTTGGCTTCGCTCCGCATGTTGGCCGTCGTCTCTGTACGGTTTGCGGCTGCAAGACCACGACGGTAGAGCGTTGGGTTAGCAGAGGGAGCTGGGTTGTGGGTATTGGCGGGGTGGCAACCGGCAAGCCGAACACGTTGCTCTATGCGATGAAGGTCGATGCCACGCCGTCATACGCGGACTTTTGGCGCAGCAATCCAAGGCAAGCCGCATACTTGGCGGCGCACGATATTCCCCCGGATGCGCCAGTGCTGGTGGCTCGCCGTTCTACTACTTTGGAGACCAGGCTCGGCCGTTACCGAAACGTCTCGCGCATTTCATTCACCCGACGCAAGGGTGCAAGCGACTTTCGAATGAAGATGTTGGCCTGCTTGAGGCGTATCTCCGCGATCGTTTCCGGCCGGGCAAGCATGGCTCGCCGAACAATGGGAAGCCTGAAACCGTGTGCCAACCGGCTAAAAGGTTACAGCGGACCGCGATGGATAGAGTGCCAAGGCACATAGCGCGGTGCTCGGCCGCTGAACTGCGGCGTTATGCGGGAGACCGCCGATGAAGAGCGTAACCATTGATGTCCCGCGTGACGGAACACAGATCACGGTCCACCCGCGTGGTCAGGCGACACAGGTCGTCGTGGTTGTGCCGGACGACGTCGAGCTGCGCGTCTCCTCAATAGCGGCAGGCGTTGCACACCCCTCCGAACAGACACCGGAGGTCGCCGCGAAAAAATCAGACCTCGCAGCCATTGCGAAGCGTCTGCGAAAGCTGAAGGTTTCGACACGCGCCGCGGCAGAGCACTCGATCACGAGAGCTTCTCGAGGAAGTCGGCGTAGCTCGCTTCGCCGGCGGCGGCCTCTTGTGCGAGCGCCGGCCACTCGGCCGACAGGCCGATCGAGCTTCAGCCCCGAGCACAACGCCGCGATGCGTTCTTGCTGCAGGCTCATGCGTACGCCTGTAGTAGCTGTTCGTAGATCGCGAGGGGGTGCTGCAAACTCTCGATCGGCAGCGCGACCTCGCCTACGTTCCCGGTGGCTCGTGGGCAGCGGGATCGCCCTCGTCGACATCGGCAGCGGTAGCAGCGATAAACGCTCGAAGCTCGAGCCGCACGGCTGGCTGCTCGCCGGTCGTGGCGTGCTCGCGCGCATTGGCCACTTCACTCAGCCAGCGCCCAATGTGTGCATTGGCGGCCTCGACATCGAGCTTCAGTCCAGCGCTCTTGAGCGTCGCTGCCAGGGGCACGAGGAAGCTTCCCTTCAGATAGCCATTAAAGCGCTCGACCTTGCCCTTCGTCTTCGCCCGATAGGGCCGGCACAGCCGCAACTGGAAGCCATACTCCTCAGCTAGCGCGAGCAGGCTGCGATGCCAGCGGTGTTGCCCCTCACCGTAGGCATCGCGTTCAACTACGATCGTCTTGGCGTTATCGAACAGCACGTGACGCGGCACCCCGCCAAAGGCGGGCAGTGCCTCACGCACGCAGGTATTTAGCATCACCGCATCCTCTGCCGCTGTAAAGCGCACCCAGCTCGCCCGGCTGTAACCCAGCGTCGCCACAAAAGCGAGCAACGGCTCGCGGCCGCGCCGCACGACGGTGAAATCGGCTTGCATCTGCTCACCCGGCGCGGTCTCGAACCGCACTACGGGATCGCCCCTAACCTGCTTCAGCGGATGCAGGAACGCCCTGAGCTGCGTGATTGCCCCCGCGTAACCGCGCTCCCGAATCTCGCGCAGCAATACCACCGCCGGAATCCAGCGCGGTCGTGCTGCAGCAACGCGCTCCAGCAGATACCCCTGATGCGCTTCCAGCTTCGTCGGCCTCGGCTGGCGTGGCCCGTAGCGCGAAGCCGAGTCCTCACGCAAATACCGCTTCACCGTCGTGCGAGAACAACCCAGCTCGCGTGCAATTGCACGAATCCCTAACCCTTGTCGTTTCAAAACCTTGATTTCCACTGCTTGCTCCTGAGTCAACATCAGCGACAGCCAAAAAGCCGCCATCTTCCCCCAGGTGGGTCAGTTTTACTTCGGTGAAGTGGATCAGTATTACTCCGGCGTTAACAAGTTGAGTGTTCTTGCCAGGTTCCGTCGATTCGGCTTTAGAACCACACGCGGTCCGAATACAAGGCAGCGGCAGAGCGGCCTCCCAGCGCGGCTCCTCGACCGGGCCGTTCTGGGCAGAGCATCGACGAGGGTCCTCGGCTGTATTTGCGGCGCGTGCCCTTGGTCGTTCGCTTCGCGCCATCCGGTAGACTCCGACTCGTGCCAAAACTCGACCGCGGTCTCTATGAAGTCCTCATCACGGAGGCACTTGATGCCCAACTCCGCGAACTCGGCGGTAGTCTCGAGGCGATTCGCGACCGTTTGCGGGCAGCAGAGACTGCGGACCGGATTGCTCTGCATTTGGCCCACGTGATTGAACGCGCTATCGAGGCCATAGATGAGAAGGAGCGGGCAGCGCTCGGGATAAGCCTCGCCCGCCAGCTGATTGCCGTCATCCGGCAGTCGCCATCCGGCAGCGAATTGGGATCGGAATGTCTCCTTGAGTCCGGCGAGGTGCTACGAAGCGTCGTAGGGCATCTGCTCGATGGGCGGCCGGACTTGATCGCGGAGCCGCTGATCCCGCTGCTCGATACCACACTGCTCACTAATGCTCCGGGGGAGCCCCGGTTCGGCAGCCAGGTCCACGCCGAGATCCACGAAGCCGACGGATAGACGTCGTGATGGCATTCATTCGGCAGAGCGGCATTGCCCCGTTGCTTCCCGTGCTACGTGCTCATTGCCTGGCGGCTCGGGAACTCAGAGTCCTAACAACAACGTACACGGGTTCAACTGAAGGGCGCGCACTCGATCAGTTGCGTGAGCTAGGCGGCCACATTCGCGTTTCGTACGACACTACAGGCACACGCCTTCATGCGAAAGCCTGGCTGTTTCACCGGCGATCTGGCTTCTCCACTGCATACATCGGCTCGTCCAACCTAACGCACTCCGCTCAGGTGAGCGGGCTTGAGTGGAACGTGAGGGTTTCGGGGCACGCAATCCGGCCGTCATCGACAAGGTCGCCGCCGTCTTTGACAGCTACTGGCACAGCCCCGACTTCAAGCCCTATGACCACGACGAATTCCTCGCGCGAACGGAGGCGAGAAGCCGGTGCCGGACCCACGATTCTTTTGAGTCCGACTCGATCTACGCCCTGAACCGTTTCAGGAGCGGCTTCTCGAACAGATCCAACTGTCGCGCCAGCAGGGGCACCATCGGAATCTCCGGGTCGCGGCTACTGGTACCGGAAAGACTGTGATGGCAGCGCTCGACTACCTCAGATTGCGCGAGAACCTGCCCCGTTCCAGGATTTTATTCGTGGCGCACCGTGAGGAGATCCTCACGCAGAGCCTGGGCACTTTCCGGCAGGCGCTTAGGGATCCTACGTTTGGGGAGTTGTGGCTCGGTACCCACCGGCCGCGACAATTCGAGCATGTCTTTGCATCAATTCAGAGTCTGACGGCGACAGGCTTGGCGCACGTTGATCCGGCGCATTTCGATGTCATCGTAATCGACGAGTTTCATCATGCCGCCGCGCGCACCTATCGCACGTTGCTGGAGCACGTGCGGCCGATCGAGTTGCTGGGCCCACGGCCACACCGGAGCGCAGCGACGGGCTGCCGATCCTCGATTGGTTCGAGGGCCGCGTCGCAGCGGAGCTGCGCCTCTGGGACGCGATTGACCAGCAGCGACTCGTCGCGTTCGCGTATTACGGCATTCACGATGGCCAGGATCTGCGCGAGATTCCATGGCGTTCGCGGCACTGGTTACGACGTGGAGGGCCTGTCGAACTTGATGACCGGCAACGACGCGCTGGCGAAACTCATTCTGAAGGAACTCGACCGACACGTCGGAGACGTCTCCCGGATCCGAGCGCTGGGGTTCTGTGTGAGCGTTGAGCATGCGCGCTTCATGGCGCGCGCGTTCCGAGGGGCCGGCGTGCCTGCCGTCGCCATTTGGTCTGACACGCCGGACGCTGAACGTCGTGCCGCACTCACCGATCTCGCGGCACGGCGTGTCAACGTTGTGTTCTCGGTCAACCTGTTCAATGAGGGCGTAGACGTGCCGGCCGTAGATACCCTACTCATGTTGCGCCCCACCGACAGTCCGACGCTCTGTTCTCTGCAGCAATCGGCGAGGTCTCCGCCGGAGCATCGGCAAGACAGTGTGCACAGTGCTCGACTTCGTCGGGCACCATCGTAAGGAGTTCCGCTTCGACCGGCGCTTGCGCGCACTTCTCGGCGGTACGCGAAAGAACATCACTGAGCAAGTGGAGGCGGGTTTCCCGTTCCTCCCGGCCGGTTGTCACATGGAGCTCGACCCTGTCGCCGCAGAGATCGTCTTGGAAAGCATTCGGAGCGCCATACCGTCACGCTGGGCGGAAAAGGTAGCGGCACTGAGGTCGGCGACGGCCGCAGGAACGAGCCCGGACATTGTCCAAGTACCTTGAGTCGGCCGGACTGGACCCGGAAGATGTTTACACCGGGAACAAGAGTGGTCCGACTTGTGCGCTGACGCCGGTCTTAGCGTGCACCATCGGGCCTCCACGAGGTAGCGCTCCGACGCGCGATCGGGCGGCTGCTGCACATCGACGACATGATGCGGATCGACGGGTACCGGAAACTGCTGGATCGTAATGCTGCCCCGGACCCGGCGACACTCTCGGAGACAGACCGCCGGCGACTCCGAATGCTTGTCGCTTCCGTGGTCGATACGGTCGTCAACAACGACACGGCTCTCGGAGACGGCGCGGCGCTTCTCTGGAGCCATCCTCAAGTGAGAGCCGAACTTCGGGAACTGCTGAACATGCTTGCGGGACGGATTGCGCACGTCCCGGTGCATCTGACTAGTCACACCGACGTACCACTAGAGATCCACGCCCGCTACACCCGCATCGAAATCCTCGCGGCCTTCGGCGTTGGGGCAGGCGCTAAGGTTCCGGCGGTGGCAAAGTGGAGTCTACTGGGCGTCAGCAGCGGGAGCCGATCTTCTTGCATTCACGCTGGACAAAACGTCGGGGAAGTTCTCGCCAACGACTCGCTACCGCGACTACGCGATTAGTCCTGAACTTGTCCATTGGGAGAGTCAGTCGGTCACGCGAGCAGATAGCGACACCGGCCTACGCTACCGGCAACACGTGGCGAACGGGACGAGCATTATGCTTTTGCACGCGGGCGCACCGATGAGCGCGCGTTCTATTTTCTCGGTCCTGCCGCGTACGTGAAGCACGAATAGAACTGCCAATGGCAATCACTTGGCGATTGCTATTTCCGTTACCAGGGGATCTGTTTGCGGCGTTTGCCGCGGCTGTTGCATAGAGAGATCCAGCGAGGAGCGAGTGGCGCATCGTCGGGATACGGAGGGCCGGGGTTAGACTTTAGATTCCCACTGCTCACAAACCTACCGTTGGGCGATTACCAAAGTCTCCCAAAATCGGTTCTTCTTGGGAGGGTGCTAAGGACGCAAGCGCATTTCGGTTTCCTGGCTGTGACCATTCGCGAAGGTTGTGCAAGGCAGGGGCAAAGTCCGCAGAGCCGAAGCGAGCCAGAGCTCTACCTTCGCCAACACTTCGATAAGGGTTCGATCCCGTCCATCAATAGATCAAAGCGCTGCACCTTCCTAGCATCGGGCTCGCCCGCGTAGACACACTTGTAGACCGCCGACTTAGGCGGCAAACCGATATGACAGATCAACGCGCCTGACGATGCGCGCCGCGGCAAGCTCTGCTTTCCCTGGAGCTTCGGTGTCGTGCTGCCGTTCATCACGAGGAAGCAGTTCGAAGAAGCAGAGCTACGCGAAGTCATCCCCGAGGACCGCGTCATATGCGCCGACGAGATGCATGAGGGCGTCGACGCCGAGGATTTTCAGAAGCGCCTTTGGCAAATGTTCCCGTGGTGGCCAGCCAAGCCGCTGTCGTTGCCCCAGATCGAGCGGTTGCGTTGGCATCTTTTCCCGGAGATCCGCATCGCGTCTCCTGAACAAGGCTCGCTACTTGCTGATGACGTTCCCAACCTGATCCGCGTGATGGACGTCGAACAGGAGCGCTTGGCCCGCGGCTTGGGTGACGGTCATAGGGTCATCCACGGCGTGGCCGGCTCCGGCAAGACGATGATTCTCGTCTATCGCTGCGCCCATCTTGCGAAATTGCTGAGCAAACCGATTCTCGTGCTCTGCTACAACAAGACGCTCGCGGAGCGCTTGGCTACTGTGATCAACGCGAGGGATGGGGGTCAGCATGTTCATGTCCGCAACTTCCACGCATGGTGCCGAGATCAGCTTGCGCACTACCACTGTGTCATGCCCCCCGCGACCGCTGACCGCGACGAGTATGCGAAGGAATTGGTGGCTCGGCTTGGCGCGGCGTTGGCAAGCGGGCAGGTGCCTGATGGCCAGTACGGTGCCGTGCTCGTAGACGAAGGTCACGACTTCGAGGCCGATTGGCTGAAGATCGTCGTCAAGATGGTCGATCCGTAAGACCAACTCGTTGTTGGTTCTCTACGATGACGCGCAGTCGATCTACAAGCGTCGCGGCGCCTTCAGCTTCCGCAGCCTCGGCATCAACGCTCGAGGCCGAACGACGATCCTCCGGCTCAACTACCGAAACACGGCCGAGGTGCTCCGCATCGCGCACAAGTTCGCCGAGGACGTGCTGAAGCCCGAGGACGCCGATGAGGATGGCGTTCCGTTGATTGAGCCGCATGCGGCCGGTCGGCACGGGCCAGAGCCGCGACTGCTCCGATTCGCGACTTTGCGTGATGAGGCTGCCTATCTCGCCGGCGTTTTCGCCGAGCTGCACGAAGACGGTCACCACTGGGCAGACATGGCTGTCATTTACAGGCAGCAGTTCGTAGAGGAGGAAATCAGCGCGGCGTTCGAGCGTGCCGGCATACCTACCGTCACGCTGACAAGACGAAGACGGGGCGCCGGCGCGGAAGCTCGACCGGACAGGGTCAACCTCGTGACGTTCCATTCGAGCAAAGGTCTGGAGTATCGCGTCGTAGGAATCCCCGGCGTGGGGTTCTTGCCGCACGAACGGTTCGACGAAGCCGATGAAGTGCGGCTCGCCTACGTGGCGATGACGCGCACCACCGAGCGCTTGTTCATGACTTATCACCGCGAGTCCGCCTTCGCGAAGCGGCTGATCGCCGCCAGCTGCCGCTGACCGATCCGCGCTTCTGCGAGAGCCAATAAATGCTCGTTCTCGCCGCTTTTGTCGTTCGCGGTGTGCGCCTATCGCAGTCATGATTCCGCCGTGGCGCGCACGCTTGACAGTGCGCTTTGCGCGGGGCTTATCATCGATGCCGATGCAGGCGGAATCGCTCGAAGTGTTGGAGAAAGCCAGTGTTGCGCCGGCGCAGGCGCGCGCGATCGTGCGCGCCATCGAGATCGAAATCGCTGGAGCGAAAGACACTCTCGCCACGAAGCAGGATGTGCTGGGCTTGCACCAAGCCTTGGACGTCCTACGAGCGGAGTTGCGCGGGGAAATGACCGGTCTCGCCGCGGGGCTTCGCGGGGAAATGATTGGTCTCGCCGCGGGGCTTCGCGGCGAAACGACAAGCCTCGCCGCGCAGCTTCGCGCCGAGATGGCGACGCTCGCGGCGGAGCTTCGAACCGAGATGGCGACGCTCGCGGGGGAGCTTCGCGCCGAGATGGGGACGCTCGCGACGGAGCTTCGAACCGAGATGGCGAAGCTCGCAGCAGAGCTTCGAACGGAGATGGCGACACAGATCGGCGATCTCCGAGCGGAGATCAGCGGCGTCACCCGCCAAATGTACGTGGCTCTCTTGGGCCAGACGGCGGTGATGCTCGGCTTCTTCTACTTCTTCATCACCCGACTGAACTGAACCCGTCAGCGCTGCACCGGCTCGAGACGACCTCGAATATCAAGCTGGTTCGCCGAGATTTGATGTTGACTCGCTGAAAGCTCTCGGCGTTAGACTTCGCGCATGGTGCGAGTTTTTGCCGACATCGAGCAGGAGATTCGGGCTCTCGGTCGAAGAGACCAAGTGCGCTTGCTGCGCGCGCTGCTCGACGAGCTGGAAGCTCTTCCGGACGCCATGTCCCCGCGTGTTTTGCGCGCGGAGATCGAAATCGACTTGGCGGCGGCAAATGACTACGTCGCACGGCACGGGTCTTTCGCAGAGCTTGCGCGCGAGCACTACGCCGCAACACATGGCCGTTAACGTAAATGACGTCTTGGCGTTACCGCGCGAAGAGCGGGAGAAGCTCCTGGAGGCGCTCATGGAAACGACGGTGCCGACCGACATTCCGCCACTCATACGAGAGTTCGTCGCCCGCACGGAACGGACGAACCGTGCGCTCGAGGTGGTCCTTGAACGCCTGAGTCACCTCGACGAGACGATCGAGCGCAACCGCGCCGAGGTCCGCGAGGCGGTCCGCCGATCCGGCGACGCCTGGCCGTTTCTGCTCCCACCTTCGTGAGCCTTTGGGCTGACCTTCGCGACGCGATCCGGAAAGCGATCCTGCTCGAGGATCGTGTCGAGCGACTGATCGTAGATGTCGGCAAAGCCGAGGAGCGGCTCATCGATCACGATCGGCGATTGACGCGTGTCGAGACCTTGATCATGTTCGCGGCGAGCAGGCAGCTCCCGCCGCCCGGCTAGCTTCCCTGCGCCAACACCCTCGCTTACGTGTTGACTCGTCCAAAGCGCGCGGCGTTAGACTCCAGCTGTGACCGTGAAACCGTTGAAAAAGGGCGCGACGTACGACGATCTGGCTCGTGTGCCCGAGCACTACGTGGCCGAGATGTTCGACGGGGAGCTCTACGCCTCGCCGCGGCCGGCCATGCCGCATGCCCGAGCGGCCTCGGTGCTTGGCGTGAAGCTCGGAGAGCCGTTCGACGTTGGTCGTAACGGCCCGGGCGGGTGGCTGATTCTCGACGAGCCCGAGCTCCACTTTGGCAATGATGTGCTCGTGCCGGACCTCGCCGGCTGGCGACGCGAGCGACTGCCCTCGGTGCCGAATGACGCCTACATGACCCTTGCGCCGGATTGGATTTGCGAAGTGATATCGCCCTCCACTGAATCCATTGACCGCGGCAAAAAGCTACGCATCTACGCACGCGAAGGCGTCGCGCACGCCTGGCTCGTCGATCCGTTGCGCCAGTCGCTCGAAGTGCTGGTCCTCGAAGCGGGACGTCTCGCGCAGATCGAGGAGCATCACGGCGACTCGATCGTCCGCGCGCGCCCGTTCGATGCCGTCGAGCTCGAGCTACGAGCGCTCTGGAGCTGACGCCCCGTTCGATCCGCTCGAGCCGCTCGAATATCAAGCTGGTTCGCCGAGATTTGATGTTGACTCGCTGAAAGCTCTCGGCGTTAGACTCCAGACGTGACCGTGAAGCCGTTGAAAAAGGGCGCGACGTACGACGATCTGGTACGCGTGCCGGAGCACTTCGTTGCGGAGATGTTCGACGGCGAGCTCTACGCCTCGCCACGCCCGACCCTGCCGCATGCTCGTGCCGCCGTCGTGCTCGTTGGCAAACTCGGCGACTCGTTCGATTTCGGCGACGGTCCGGGCGGCTGGCTGCTGCTCGTCGAGCCGGAGCTTCACTTCGGCAACGACGTTCTCGTGCCGGATCTGGCCGGTTGGAGGCGCGAGCGACTCCCTTCGACTCCAAACGAGCCGTACTTGACGCTCGCGCCGGATTGGATTTGCGAAGTGCTGTCGCCGTCGACCGAATCCATCGATCGCGGCAAAAAGCTGCGCATCTACGCACGCGAAAACGTCAGGCACGCCTGGCTCGTCGATCCGCTGCGGCAAACGCTCGAAGTGTTGGCGTTCGAATCGGGAAGCCTCGAGCAGATCGAGGAGCACCACGGTGACTCGAGCATCCGCGCGCGCCCGTTCGATGCTATCGAGCTCGAGCTGCGGGCGCTCTGGATCTAGAGAGCTGCCGCCAGCCCACGCTGCGTCACCCTCACGATCGCCGCACAGGTCCTCGCCCGCCACAAACCGGTCATACAACCTTCACTAAAGTTCAAAGTTCCTGCCGCAGGATCTCCCGCGTCCGACGCATCGCCGCACGACGCGCGGCCAAATTGGCTCACTATGGGAGGTCGACTATGAAATCGCTGTCTCGCCGCGAGTTCTCGCGGCTCATCACCGGCGCCGCCGCCGCTACTGCCGTAGCGCCGCTCGGGTTGCTCAACGCTCGTTCGGCGCTCGCGCAAAGCTGCAGCCTCGCGAGCTTCACTGTCCACGGGTTCGGGCCGATCTCGCCGGTGTTGCCGAACAACACGTCGGAGCTCGTCGACGTACCGACGCAGGGCAATCTCGTTGGCGTGCCGCTGATTGCGCTTCCGGCGCTTTTTCAATACACCGCTATCTCGCTGCGAGGCCAGCGGTTCAGCAACGGCGCTGCAATCCCGGGCGCTCACGACGGCATGGCGGTATTTCAAGGCCGTGCAGGCCACAACATCCTCGTGCGCAATCACGAGCTTTCGATCAGCACGAGCGCCGGCTGCTTGACGGCGAACGGCAAGCAGTACGACCGGTTCGCAGGCACGGCGGCAGGAACGGGCGGCGGCGGAACCTCGACGGTAGTCGTCGACCGCAACGGCCGCGTCGTCGAGGACTACATTTCCCTCGGCGGCACGATCCGCAATTGCGCGGGCGGCGCAACGCCGTGGAATTCCTGGATCACGTGTGAAGAGAACGTCACGACGCCGTCGACGGACGGGCGCTCCACACTCCGACACGGCTACAACTTCGAGGTGCCGTCGCAGCTTGCGGAAGCCGTGGATCCGATTCCGCTCGTCGCGATGGGCCGCATGAATCACGAGGCCGTCTCCGTCGACGCACAAACGGGCTACGTCTACGAGACCGAGGATCGCAACGACAGTGCCTACTATCGCTTCGTGCCGAAGAAGAAGCCGAACCGTTTCGGCGATCTGCAAGAGGGTGGCGATCTCTACGCGATGGTCGTGAAGCCTGGGCAGCTCTCGACGTGCACCGGCGAGCCGCTGCCGACGACCGTATTGCAGGGAACGGAGGTCGTGGACACGCGAGGCCTCCGCGGCGGCGCATCGGGCAGCGTGCTGCCGTTCCTCGGCCAGCCGCTCGCCGTGGAGTGGGTCAAGCTCGAGGACGTCGATCCTGTCGACGATACGCTGCGCTTCGAGGCGCTAAGCAAGGGCGCGGCCGCCTGGTTCCGGGGCGAAGGCGCTTGGTTTCATCGAGGCAAGCACTACTTCGTGTGCAGCAACGCCGGCGACGCCGGGGAAGGCCAGGTCTGGTGCTACGACCCGAGCCGCGAGACCGTGACGCTGCTCGTCGAATCGACCGCCGAGAACCTGCTCGACGGCCCTGACAACATGACGATCGCGCGCGACGGCACGATCTACCTTTGCGAGGACGGCTCGGGCGGCACGCCGGGCAGTGCGAGCTACAGCCAGCGTATCGTCGGTGTCGATGCGACGGGCGGCCTGTTCACGTTCGCACAGAATTTGGTCAGCACAGCCGAGTTCGCGGGCGCCTGTTTCTCGCCCGATGGCCACTATTTGTACGTCAACCTTCAGGGCCAGGGCATCACGCTCGCGATCTGGCGCACCGACCACCGGCCGATCTACCTGGCGACAGGCTTCGTCGCGAGCTCGGGCTAGCCCGCGGCGCCGCCGGGCGATATGAGCGATATCAGGGCCGAATTACTCCGCCGGCACGTGGTCCTTATACCTGCGCGCAACCTCGGGATCGCACGCCCCCGTGTTCTGCGCGAACTCGAGGTCGGGGCGGTGGTCCCACTGCTGCGTCAACGTGGCCGGCCCCGTGAGGAAGTCGGGGTCTTCGACGGTGACCTCGTAGCGCAGGCGCGTGCGATCCTCCGTGAGCGTCAGCCGCTCGACCATGTGCTTGCGCGGGCCCGCCGGCACGTTCAGAGCGAGGCCGGAGGAGTCGGCCTCGAAGCCGATCGTATCGATCACGAGCGTCTCGCCCTCCCATCGGCCGATGGAGTGTCCCGGCTAGAGAGGGTTGAACGTCGGCCGGATGTGCGGCGCGTCATATGGACGACACGCTCCGAACGGTCACCCGTGTTATCGAACCGCATCACGACCTCGTCTTCCCCGAGCTCGATCGTGCGCAGCTCGTCGAACACCGAGAGGACGGGCGGGGAATCCGGATTGCAGATTCCATCATCAGCGAGCGCCGCCTGAGCGGCGCGGGCCTCCGGCGTGACCGGCCAGCGCGCCATGGCCCCCATCGCCGCGCCGAACGCCGCGCGCGACGGCGCCCAATGACCCTCGAGGCTCTCGGCCGGCGTCAGGGCGCGGGTCCGGCGATTCTCGGCATAGAAGGGATGCACTTCGCCGTCCTGCGTCGTGACGTCCATGATGCGCACCTGCTTGCCCCAACCGCCGCGATTGGGGTTGGCGCGCACGACGACGGGCGTGCCGGGCGGCAGCGCGTTTCTGTCGAGCCCGTCGACGAGCGCCTGTGTGATCCCGACGCCTTCGCCCTCGACGAGCGCCGGCTGGCCGTCCGGGCCTGTCGTGGCGACGACGAGGTACATGTGCGGGTTCACCCAGTCGAAGCGCGAGACCGTGCCTTCGATGACGATCTCCTTCGTCGTGTCGAACATGGACTGGCTGTGGTGCGCCGCAGCGGGAGCGCTCAAGGCGGCGGTCGCGATTGCGGTTGCGGCGAGAAGCGGCGTGACGGCTGTCAGGCGTTTCATGGCGTGAACCTCATGGATGTCCGATGTCGCGAGATTCGTTCTGGGCGAGCAGAGTCGTACGGTGGAGTCTAGCTCCGCGCCGAACACAAACGGAGGCTGGCCTAATTCGCGGTCGTGCATTCGCTTGACACGACGCTTTTCGAGGGGCTTATCATCGAACGCCGATGCAGGCGGAATCGCTCGAGGTTCTGGAGAAGGCCAGCGTTGCACCCGCGCACGCGCGCGCGATTGTACGCGCCATCGAACTCGAGCTCGCTAGAGCCCCGGAGACGTTGGCGACCAAGAACGATTTGGCGGTCTTGGGCGTGAACCTGCGTGGCGAGATGACCGCTCTTCGTGCCGAAATTGCGAAGCAGGGCGGTGAGCTCCGCGCGGAGGTCTACGGCGCAACGCGTCAGATGTACATGGCGCTGTTGGCACAGGCGGCCGTGCTGCTCGCTTTTTTCTGTCTCTTCGTGCTTCTACTACGGTAGTTCGGTACCTGGGGATGCTGCAGCCCCGGTTGCAGTAGTGCGCCCGGTTATTTAGACTTGACTAGCTAACTATTAATTAACTCCAACGCTATTCAAGTTTGCTTCAGAGGAGTCTTGCGCGTGCGTCGTGGGGAAACGGGACGTTACGACGTGACGATCATCGGCGGAGAGTCGGTTAGGGCGTTTGTTCCGAGGGCGTTGCCGCCCGATCCCCCACTCGTCATGAGCGATGGCTTGCAGCCGCTCCTCGAGGCCGCCGTCCTCGCCCTCGGGCGCCTTGATGGCGTATCGACCCTGCTGCCGGACAAGTCGCTGTTCCTCTATGCCTATGTGCGCAAAGAGGCGGTCTTGTCATCGCAGATAGAAGGGACACAGTCGTCGCTGTCCGATTTGCTGCTGTTCGAGCTCGACGAAGCGCCGGGCGTTCCGCTCGATGATGTGGTCGAGGTTTCCAACTACGTTGCGGCGCTTGATCACGGGCTAGCGCGTTTGCGTGAGGGCTTCCCGCTTTCGAGCCGTTTGATACGCGAGATTCATGGTGTCTTGTTGTCGCGCGGGCGCGGCAGCGGCAAGGATCCGGGAGAGTTTCGCCGCTCGCAGAATTGGATCGGTGGCAGCCGCCCGGGTAACGCGGCTTTCGTGCCGCCCCCGGAGGCTGTGGTTCCCGATTGCATGGCGGCGCTCGAGCGTTTCATGCACGCAGATGACGATGGCTTGCCAGTGCTGGTTCGTGCCGGGCTTGCGCATGTCCAGTTCGAAACCATTCATCCTTTTCTCGACGGCAACGGACGTGTCGGGCGTTTGCTCATCACGTTTCTGTTGTGTCACGCCGGTGTACTGCGTGAGCCGTTGTTGTATCTCAGCCTTTACTTCAAACAAAACCGCGCCGTCTACTACGATCTGTTGCAGGGCGTCCGCCTGCACGGCGATTGGGAAGCATGGCTCACGTTCTTTCTCGAAGGCGTGAAGGAGGTAGCTGAAGGTTCGGTTGCTACGGCCGAGCGGCTCGGGGAGATCTTTCGTGCGGACCGCGCACGCATCGAAAACACGGGCAGACGCGCCGGGTCTGGCCTGCGCGTACACGAAGCGCTAAAGGCCCGGCCGATCCAGTCGATGCCGGCACTCTGCGCAGTAACGGGACTGTCGTTTCCGGCGGTGTCGTCGGCGATGGATTTACTCGTAGAGTTAGAGCTTGCGCGTGAGCTCACCGGCAAACGACGCAACCGGTTGTTCGTCTACGATCGCTATCTCGGAGTGCTCAACGAGGGAACCGAGCGCTCGTAGCTCGCGACGAAGGTGATCTGGACGTCATGCGAGGGCACATAGCGAAACTCGCTGCCGAGCTCGAAGTCCCCGCGCTCAGTTCCCCGGCTGCGTGAACTCGAACGTGAGCTCCGCACAGGGCTGCTTCTCGAACGGCACGTCGGAGAGCAGCACGACGTCCTGCCCGGTATACGGCGCCGCCAAATAGACGGGATCCTCCGCCGTGTACTCGCGCTTGAGCGAGAACGTCTGCGGGTCGAGCGTGAACCGCTCGACGACGTGCAGCTGGCTGCTGTTGCGGGTCGGCGGCACGAGCACGCCCTCCGCGAAACCGACGGTGTCGACGACGAGCGTGTCGCCCTCCCAGTGGCCGATCGAATGGCCGGCGTTGCTCGGCGCGACGTTCGCGGGGTGGCTGTCCACATCTAAATGAATGCGCCGCGTGGCGCTGAATAGGCCGTAGTCGATGTCGATGACCTTCTTGCCGTCGACGGTCGTCTGCGTGATCCGGTTGACGGGCCAGTCGAACGTCCAATCGAAAATGATGCTCGTCGGCTTGCACGACAGGCGCGGATTGTCCTCGGTCGACCACATGCGAAACGCCGTCGCGGCTTCCTGGCCGCGCGCCGTGTAGGTCGGCCGAGCGGGCGCGGGGCTGCGCGCGCGAATTTGCTCCAGCGTGATCCTGCCCGCCGCGAAGTCCGCGCTCAGGCTGCGCGGCACGAGCGAGCCGTTGCCGCCGCTCGGCGGAATCGTGAGCACGGCCTGCTCGACGGCCCAATCGCCCGAGATGTTGGGCTCGCCCGAGGGCAAGCGCAGCGGCCGCTGCGAGGTGTCGACGGGCGCTTGCGTGAATTGATCGTTGCGCTCGATCTTCGTGGTCCCGCCGATCGCGATGCTCTCGAGGTAGCAAGACTTCGGGTCGTCGCGATGCGGGTGAGCGTGGATGTCGACGTGCCGGCCGGGCACGAACTCCTCCGTCTTCCAGCCCGAGCGCCGGATCAGCGTGGCCGCTCGCATCTCGCAGCGCATCTCGAGCGGCTTGCCGTCGGCGCCGACCGTCTCGAAGTACAGATACGAATGCGGATTGACGAGCTCGAGCTTCGTCAGCGTGCCCGAGTAGTCCTTGAATTCCTGCATCTGAAACAGGCCGAACCCGTGATGCGCGAGCGCCGGTGCTGCGGCGCCAATCGCAAGCGCAACCGCGAGCGCGGCGGATCGTCGACGATGGAAGTGAGCTCTCATGGCAGTCTCCTCGCGAACCGGTTCATGCAGATTCTGCGCCATGGACGCCATTCGCCCAAACCGGGCCGCGAAAGACGCGTGGCTGGCGTGGCGCGCTCGCTGACTAGGGCCAAAAACATTATGCGTACGCGCTCGAGCGAGTTACCCGTTCGTCAAACCCCGTCGACGATTTCTCGCCGAAATCCCCAGATCCATAGCGCGGCAGTTCAATGCTAAACCGGTCACAGTCTGTGACCGGTCGGCAGAGGCGCCGCCAATGTCCAGCACATCCCCGCTCGAGCGGATTACGCAAGCGATCCTCGTCGTGCGGGGTCAGCGGGCGATTCTGGATGCCGACCTCGCAGATCTCTACGGTGTCACCGTCAAGAGCTTGCTCCAAGCGGTGCGGCGCAACCACAATCGCTTTCCGGTCGACTTCATGTTTCAGCTGGACAAACAGGAGGTTGCAAACTTGAGGTCACAACTTGTGACCTCAAGATGGGGCGGCCGCCGCTACACGCCGTACGCATTCACCGAGCAAGGAGTCGCGATGCTCTCCAGCGTGCTGCGCAGCGAGCGTGCCGTTCGAGTCAACATCGAGATCATGCGCGCGTTCGTCAGGTTGCGACGAATCTTGGCGTCCAACGTCGAGCTCGCTCGCAAACTGAACGAGCTTGAAGCCAAGTACGACACACAGTTCAAGGTTGTATTCGACACGATTCGGGAGCTAATGACCGCGCCTAGCCGCAGTCCGAGGCGACGGATCGGGTTCGTGTCATCGGACGAGGGGTAGGCTTCGACGCTACATCTCGGTTGCGCTGCTCACTGCGCCGGCACGTTCAGAGCGAGGCCGGACGAGTCGGGCTCGAAGGCATCGTCCCGACTGGCTCGCCCTACGCCCGCGGCAAGCTGAACACGAACGTCGCGCCTTCGCCTGGCGCGCTGACGGCGCGGATCTGCCCGCCGTGCATCTCGACGATGCCTTTGACGACGAACAGCCCGAGCCCGACGCCTTTGCGCTGCTCGGCGCGATCCGTGCGGCTATAGCGCACGAAAATGTGCGGAAGCTCCTCGGGCGGAATGCCGGGCCCGGTGTCCGCGACGGTGAAGATCACCTCGCCGTCGCGAGGTTCCGCGCGCAGCGTGATGCGGCCGCCGGCCGGCGTGAACTTCACGGCGTTGCCGATCAGGTTCGACAGCACCTGATAAAACCGGTCGCGGTCGGCGAGCATGCTCGCGGCGCCGTCAAGCTCCGCGACGACCGTCAACGCTTTCGCCTCGACGAGGGGACGCAGTGTCTCGAGCGCCTCTTCGACGGTTTGCCGCACGGGGACGGGCTGTACGCGCAGCTGCAGCCGGCCGGCTTCGATCGCGGCGAGGTCGAGCAGGTTGTCGATCAGCGAGGACATCTGGGTCACGGCACGCTGAGTCAGTGCGGCACATTCGCGCACCGATTCCGGCTCCGCGCTCGCGCCGTTGCCGCGCAGCAGCTCTTTCGCTTGCAGGTCGATCACCCACAGGGGGTTGCGCAAATCGTGCGAGACGACGGCGAGAACCTCGTCGCGCGCGCGCACGGCGCGCTGCCCGCGCGCGACTTGGCGCTCGAGGTCGATCTCGAACGCGTAGCGGCGCAGCTCGTCGGCCGCCTCCGCGTCGCTGCTCGTCCAGGGCGCTGCGTGCAAACGCACTTCCTCGATCCACTGCGCGAACGAGCGGCGCGGATGTGGCCGTTGGTCGGCACCGAGCTCGACGGCCTTGTTGGGATTGCCGCCCCACGCGACGGTGCCGAGCACTTCGCCGCGGAACCACAAGAGCCGCCGCGTGGTTTCGCCCGGCAGTGCGAACGTGAGCACGCCGCTCGCAACGTCTTTGATGTCGCGCGCATCGGGCCACTCGGTGGCCAGCGATGCCGTGGCGTAGGTACCTTGCCCGTGCTCGCGGTCGAGCCATGCGGCGAGCTCGAGCACGCGCTGCGGCGGTGGCGTGCGGCCGCACGTGACGCAGGCATTGCCCGAGACGACGGCGGCGCCGCTCGCGCTTACCAGCTCGAGCAGCCGTGAGGGCTCGCCGAGCAAGCTCTCGAGCAGCGGTTCGTCCGGCGCCGAGTCGCGCATTCGCGCGGCGAGCGCGCTCTCGCTGCCGCGGCGCGCGTTGCGAGCGGCCGCCGCCTGCCGGTCCTCGATCGCGGCGATCTCGCGCGACGCGAGCCGCGCGAGCACCTCGCACGCCGAGCGTAGCTCGTACCGCACGTGCCGCGGGCCGCTGTGATTCGTGCAACTGATGAGCCCCCAGAGCTGGCCGCGCACGACGAGCGACATGCTCATCGACGCGCGCACGCCCATGTTCGCGAGATACTCGCGGTGGATCGGCGAGGCGCTGCGTAGCGCAGCGTAGGTCAGATCGAGCGGCGCCCCGGTGTCGGGCCGCAGCGAGGGTCTAAGGCGCGCGGGCACGTACGCCGCATCGGGAATGATCCGCAGCCACTCCTTCATATAGAGAGCGCGCGCTTGCCGCGGAATGTCGGACGCGGGGTAGTGCAAGCCGGCGTACGACTCGAGCTCGGGCTCCTTGATCTCCGCGTCTACGGAGCCGTGGCCGCGCTCGTCGAAGCGGTAGATCATCGCGCGCTCGAAGCCCGTCAGCTCGCGGATCGTCTGCAGCAGCTCCTGGTAGAGATCGGGCAGGGTGTCGGCGGACTGAACGCGCAGCAGCGCAGGCCGCAGCGCGTGATGCGGGCTGTAAGCCGGCGCGTCGCTCGGCGACGGCTCGAGCTCGAGGAGCGTCGCGCCGTCGCTGCGGTGGACGATGCCGTCGAAGCGCCGGCCGCGTACCGTGAGCCGCATGGGGTTCAGCTCTTCGGGGCGGCCGTGGGCGAACGCGTCGCGCAGCGCCCGCAACGAGTCGTCGTCGAACAGCGCGGAAAGCGGTTGGCCGACCACTTCATCGGCGCGCACGCTCGTGTGGTCGACGAGATTCTCGCTCGCTTGTGTCACCGTGAGCGAAGACTCCGCCACGACGAGTAGCGCGCCGTGCGGCTGAATGCCGCCCGGAATGTGGATCGGCTCGCGATCGCAGTCGGAAGCGGCGGCGGCGGGAACTGCGGAAGGCGGCGCGTTCAACGCGTCGCCCCTTGCGCAGTCACCCAGTGCTCGAGCGCGGAGAACGTCACGGCCGCGGCGGCTACGGCCTCGCCCGCGTTCGCGCCGGAGCCCGCAACGCGCTCGAGCCAATCGAGCACGAGCGCCCAACGGCGCTTCGTCGCGGCCGCACCGTCGCCGAAGAAGAATGCCGCGCCGGTGTGCGGCGTGAGCTGCCAACGCCGCGCGAGGCTGCGCGCGAGCACTTGCCCCCCGAGCGCCGCGCCCTCGAGCACGTAGAGGCGGCCGGCGAGCTCCGCGGTGGTTGCGATTTCCGGCAAGTCCTCGCAGGCGATGTCCGCAGCCGGCGCGCCCAGCGCGACGAGGTCGAGCTCGAGCAAACGCGCGCGCCGCGGAAGAGCGAAGCCGAGCGGTGGCGTTACGGGCCCGAAACTTAGGAACCGTGCCTCGAGCGGCGCATAGAAACCGTGAAACGCCGCGAGCAGGCGGCGGTAGCGTTCGAACGAAAGATCCGGCGATTGCAAGTCGAGCGCAGCCTCGAGCCGCCGGTGATCGGCTCCCGTCGCATGGCGCAACTCCCGGCGAAGGCTCGTCCCTGTGGGCTGTCTGCGCGAGTGTTCTTGTTCGCCGCGATCCTGCAGCATTGAAGCAAGAATAGCGTTGTCTTAGCAGGCCATGCCACCCCGAACGTGACACACGCCGGCCCCGGCCCGCACACTCGCGGTTCGTCATGAGTGAAGACGCTCCTCCGTACCTCATCAATGCCGTTGCCGACTGCGCGTTCTGCGGGGTCGACCAGGGGCGGATCGCCTGGTCATCGCCGCTCGCGATCGCGTTATGGGACATCTACCCGATCTCGCTCGGCCACGCGCTCGTCATGCCGCGCCGCCACGCCGCGTCTTGGAGCGAGCTTACGGCGGACGAGAAGGCCGCCCTCACAGCGGGCGTCGACGCCGTTCGAGCGCTGATCGACGAGCGCTACCGCCCGGACGCGTACAACGTCGGCTTCAACGACGGTGAAGCGGCCGGGCAGACGATCATGCACTTTCACGTGCACGTCATTCCGCGCTACCAGGGTGACGTGCTCGACCCGCGCGGCGGCGTGCGCTGGGTAATGCCCGACAAGGCGGCGTATTGGCTGAGCACGGAGCAGTGACCGATAAACCGATCGGCGAGCTCGAGTTCCTGCGGAAACTCCAACGCCTGCTCGCCGAAGGCGACTTCGTCGCGACGTACAAGTTCGCGCTGCTGAACGCGCTCGCGGATCTCTGCCTCGAGCGCGAACCTGCGGCCGACGGCTCGCTGTGCGTGCCCGTCAGCGCGATCGCCGAGAAGTTCATCGAGTACTACTGGCCGCAGGCGCGCCCGTATCGCGAGCGCGACGGCACCGGGTTCGTGCTGCAGCAGAACGCCGGCCGGCAAGCCTCGGTGATCAACGCGCTCGTCGCGGCGCAGTCGGCGCATCCGACGTTGCCGATCGCGCGCGCCGCGAAGCTGCGCTGGCACACGCTCGTCACGAGAGTGGCGGGCACGATCGTCGCGATGCCGCTCTGGAAGCTCCAGACCGTCGGCGGCGAGCGCGACGAGTTCCTCTACGCCCAAGCGGAATTCGCGGACGAAACGATCCGCTTGCTGCCCGGCGTGCCGGCGGCCTTCCGCGCGCTCTACGCCCTAGTGCTCGACGCCGTGCGCGGCGCGTGGCTGCGGCAGATCGCGAGCATCGGCGCGAACCGGCCGGTGCTTGGCAATTCGGACCTCGCGTCGTTTATGTTCGGCAGCGAGCGCGCGAGCCTCGACGGTTTTCGCGCCGTGCTGCGCGATCACCAGGGCGGCCGGTGCCTCTATTGCCGGAAAGAGCTGCGTGGCGCGAGCTGCGTCGATCACTTCATCGCGTGGTCGCGCTATCCCGTCGATCTCGGCCACAACCTCGTGCTCGCGCACGACGCCTGCAACGCGAAGAAGCGCGACTTCCTCGCGTATTCTGCGCATCTCGAGCGCTGGCAGTTGAGCCACCTGGAGCGCGCGAGCGAGCTCGGGCAGCGCTTCGACTCACTCGCGCTGCCGCACGACGGCGCGCGCTCGCGCGCGATCGCCTGGTGGGCGTACGAGCAGGGCGAGGCCGCGGGCGCGCACGCGTGGATCGACGCGGAGCGCTTCGTGCGGTTGGACGGGAGCTGGCGCGGCGCGCTCGACCCGGGGCCGGATCCTGGCGCGTTGCGCCTCGTCGCCGAGCCTCCGCCGCCGGAGTATCGGCCGGAGTAGGGCAGCCCGCACCACTCGACGGGCCCACGTCGCGCCGGCAGCGCTCGCGAATCCAGGCCTATGCCGAGATTCAAAGTTGACTCGCCCAAAGCGCCCGGCGTTAGACTCGTACGGTGACCGCAAAGCCGTTGAAGAAAGGCGCCACGTACGACGATCTGGTTCGCGTACCGGAGCACTACGTCGCGGAGATGTTCGACGGTGAGCTTTACGCGTCGCCGCGGCCGGCTTTGCCGCATGCTCGTGCCGCCGGCGTGCTTCTCACGAAACTCGGCGATCCATTCGATCTTGGTGACGCTCCCGGTGGGTGGCTCCTACTCATCGAGCCGGAGCTCCACTTTGGCAACGACGTTCTGGTGCCGGATCTCGCCGGCTGGCGCCGCGAGCGACTCCCGTCGGTGCCGAACGATCCGTACCTGACGCTTGCGCCAGACTGGGTTTGTGAGGTGTTGTCTCCTGCGACTGAAAGGATCGATCGCGGCCGCAAGCTCGGCATCTACGCGCGCGAAGGCGTAGCGCACGTCTGGCTCCTCGATCCGCTGCGCCAGTTGCTTGAGGTCTGGGGCCTCGCATCTGGAAGCCTCGAGCACATCGAGGAACACCACGGCGACGTGCGCGTCCGCGTACGGCCCTTCGATGCCATCGAGCTCGAGCTGCACGCGCTCTGGAGCTAAGACGCCGCGGCCGCTCTCTCTGCACGCGCGTGGGCGCTGATGCAGCGACCGGAACCCGGTGATCTCAATCAGCACACGGGCGGGTTTCGCTAGATCGACCTGATCGGGAACGATCGACGCGAGATCGACCGCGACCCTGTCGAGCGCCGGAGGGGTACCTCCGCACACCGGTCCCCGGCGGCCCAGACGCCCCGACCGGCCTAGCTCGTCTGCGCCAGCACACCCGCCGGCGGCTGGCGCACGACGGAGTAGGTCGCGAGCACACCGCTCAACCCCACGAGCACCCCGCCCCCGACGAGCCCGGCGCCGACGACGAGCGCATCGAACGCAAAGTCGAGCTCGAACACGCGCGTCGCGAGCAGATACGCGACGCCCTGCGCGATCAGCGCCGCGAGCAACCCCGCGAGCACGCCCAAGCTCACGAACTCGACGACGAGCGCCGAGAGCACGCGGCGCCGGCTCGCGCCGAGCGTGCGCAGCAGCGCGACCTCGAAGCGGCGCTCCTCGCGGGTCGCCTGCACGGCCGCGAGCAGCACGACGACGCCGGCGAGCAGCGTGAACAGGAATACGTACTGAACCGCGAGCGCGGCGCGGTCCATGATGCTGCGCACCTGCTCGAGCACGCTCTCGAGATCGACGACGGTGATGCCGGGGTAGCGCCGCACGATCTCGAGCATCACCTCGCGGTTCGGCGTGTACGTTGAAGCGACGAACGTCGCGGGATAGTCCGCGAGCGCGGCGGGGTTCAAGACCAGCATGAAGTTCGGCGACAGCGAATCCCACTCGACGCGCCGCACGCTCGTGAGCGTCGCCGTCAGCGGAAAGCCGCCGACCTCGAACGTCAGCTCGTCGCCGAGCTCGAGCCCCAACCCCTGCATGATGCCTTCCTCGACCGAGATCTCGGCGCGCTCGGTGCCGCTCTCCCACCACTGGCCGGCGACGATCTCGTTCGTCGCGTCGAGCTCCTCGGCCCAGGTCAGGTTCGCCTCGCGCATGAGCCAGCCGCCTTCGCCGCGCATGCGGCGGCTGCGCGGGTCCTCGCCGTCGATCGCGGTGAGCCGGCCGCGCACCATCGGCACGAGCTCGGGCGCCTGCTGGCCGTGCTCCGCGAACAGCGCGCGAATGCCGTCGGCTTCCTCGCGCTGGATGTTGATCATGAAATGATTCGGCGCATCGGTCGGCAGCGATGCGTACCACGTGTCGAGCAGGCCGGTCCGCACGCCCGACAGGAGCAGCAGCACCGTGAGCCCGAAGCCGAACGCCATGACCTGCGCGACGCTGTCGGCGCGCCGGCGCGCGATGTTCGCGAGCCCGTAACGCCACGCGACGCCGGCGCCGCTGCGCAGCGGCCCGATGAGCCTGACGAGCAGGTGCGCCGCGGCGTAGAGCAGCACGGCGCCCACACTTAAGCCCACGACGGACACGACGAGCATCTCGCTCGTGCCGACGATCCACACGAGCAGGCCGAGCACGGCGATGGCCGCGGCGCCGTAGGAGATGGCCGTCGGCATCGGCTTCGGCGCCGCGTCCTGGCGCAGCACGCGTAAGGGCGGCACGGTGCGCAGCGTCAGCATCGCGGGCATCGCGAACCCGGCGAGCACCGCGAGCGCGACTAAGATGCCGCTGAAAGCCGGCGCCAAGCCCGGCGCCGGAAGCTCGAGCTCCATGAGGTCCTCGACGAGCGAGCCGAGCCCGAACTGTGCGACGTAGCCGAGCGCGCTGCCGGCGATGCCGGCTGCCAGTCCAATGATCGCGAGCTCGAGCAACGTGGCCGCGAGCACGAGCGCCTGCGAAGCGCCGAGGCACTTCAAGAGCGCGACGCTCTCGACTTGCTGCGCCGCATAGCGGCGCGCCGAGACCGCGACGGCCGTCGCCGCGAGCAGCAGCGCGATCATGGACGCCAGGCTCAAGAATCGTTCGGCGTTATCGATCGAGCGGTCGATGCGTTCCTCGGAGCGGCCGGCCGTCTGCAGGCGCCGGTCGGGGCCGCCCGACGTCTCGAACCATTCGCGAAACGCCGCGACATCGGCGGCGTCGCCGGCGAAGAGCTGCACGTAGGTCGCGCGGCTGCCGGGCCGGATCAGCTCCGTCGACTCGAGGTCGGCGAGATTCATCAATAATGAAGGCGCGAACGTATCGAAGCCGAGCGACTGGTCGGGCCGGTGCTCGAGCACGCGCTCGACGACGAACGAGCGCGCGCCGATCTCGACGGCGGCGCCGACGTCGGCACCGAGGCGCGCCAGCAGCCCGTCCTCGAGCCAGACGGATCCTACGGGCGGCCCGCTCGCCACCGTGTAGCTCGCCGCGCCGACGGCGTCGGCAAGCCGCACTTGGCCGCGCAAGGGATACCCGTCGCTGACGGCATAGAGGCTGGCGAGCTGGCTCGCTTCGCCCGCGACGACGACGGTCGGGAACGACGTGAACTGCGCGGTACGCAAGCCGCGCCGCTGCGCCTCTGCGACATCGTCGGGGTTCAGCGGCTCGCTGCCGGTCTCGCGCAAGTCCGCCGCGAGCATGCCGGCCGCCTCCTGTGCGACGCTCGCGCGCACGCGGTCGATGAAGAAGCCGATGCTCGTGATCGCCGCGACCGCGACGGTCAGCGCGATCATGAGCACCGTCAGCCGGCCGGCGCGGAAGCCCCGGACGAAGTTGCGAGTGGCAAAGCGCCAGGCTCTCATCGAGCAGATTCTTCCCGTGTCGCGACGAGGAGCCAGTCTACGCGAACCATGCTGTCCGAGCGGCACGCAGCCGTCGGCGCCGACGACGCGAATTGCGATTCTGGATATCGGCAACGGTACCAGTATTTTAATTACCACTTGCGCCCGCTAATTAACGGGAACAGCATGGACAAGGCCAACGACACATCTCGTTGGCAAGAACACATCAACTCGGGGGGGAACGATGTGCACGGACTTCCATGCTCCTAAGCGGAGCAAGCTTGCTATTGCGCTATTCGCCACGGGCTCTATCGGCACTGCCGCCGTAGCCCAGGCCCAAGACCAGGGCCCGCCGCAGGCCGACGAAGAGATCATCGTCACCGGCTCCAGAGTTCGCCAAACGACGGGCATGGCGGCACCGACGCCAGTCACCGTGATGTCGATGACCGAGCTCAACGAGCTCAATCCCGGCTCGACCGTTGCGGAGCAGCTCGATGAGCTGCCGCAGTTCTTCGCGACACCGACGGCGCAGCGCGGCGGCAATGCGATCAGCACGACCGCCGGCGGCTCGTATCTGAACCTGCGCGGCATGGGTCTGAACCGCACGCTGGTGCTGCTCGACGGCACGCGCGTGGCGCCGGCCGACGCCAACGGCAGCGTCAACGTCGACAACTTCCCGGCAGCGCTCATGCAGCGCGTCGACATCGTCACGGGCGGCGCCTCGGCGGCCTATGGCGCCGACGCCGTGGCCGGCGTCGTCAACTTCGTGCTGGACCGCGAGTTCGAAGGCATCAAGACGAAGTACTCGACGGGTATCACCGACGAGGAAGACGGCGAGAACTACAACTTCAGCTTCGCCGGCGGCCACGCCTTCCTCGACGACAAGCTGCACCTGACGGGCTCCGTCGACCTGAAGTCGATCGAGCAGATCGGCCCCTCACGCGACCGTTTCGACGAGGACTGGTGGCAGGATTGGGGCCTCGTGCGCAACCCGGCCTACGTCTCCGCGACGGCGACGCCCAACCAGCCGCAGCGCATCACCGTGCCCAACGTTTTCGGGGCGCAATCGTCGCCGCAGGGCCTGATCATCACCTCGAACCCCGGCTTCGCGTACCGCAACTGGACCTTCACGGACGACGGCACCGACATCCGGCCGTTCCAGTTCGGCAACAACCTGTCGCTCGGCGGCGTGACGACGGCCACGCCCGTCTTGAACAACCAGGCGGGCGGCCCCGAGTACGACTATTACACTCAGTCGACGGCGCGCAGCGCGGCGCGCGGCTCGCGCGGCAACGACGTCAAGCAAGAATCGCTATTTTTCAATCTGAAGTACGACTTCACCGAGCGCCTGAGCGCCAACTTCCAGGCGATCAACGGCCGCAGCGAGTCCGTTTTCTACAACCAGCCGAGCAACATGACGATCCCGGGCGCGTTGTACGCCTGGACGATCTTCCGCACGAACCCGTTTCTGCCGGCGCGGCTCGCGACCGAGATGGATCGCCTCGGATTGGCTTCGATCCAGATGACGCCGGCCGGCATCATCGACGGCCCGGGGCGCATCAACATCTACGATGACCGCGGCGACGAAAGCATCGGCGAGCTCGAGTCGTACACCGTCGGCTTCGACTTCGATTTGACCGACAACTGGACCCTGAGCTTCGACTATCAGCAGGGAGAGTCGACGGTCGAGACCGGCATTCTCAACGTGCCGCGCATCGACAAGTTCTTCCTCGCCGTGGATGCCGTTGTGGATCCCGCTACGCAGCAGATCCGCTGCAACATCGCGGTCAGGAATCCGACTGCCGCCGAGCTCAATGCTTTCATGAACCCGCCGCCGCCGGCCCAGCCCATCCTGCTGCCGAGCCCGCTCGATCCGTTGGGCGTGCCCGGCGACTCGCCGATCGGCCCGCTGAATCCGCAGGAGTGCGTGCCGTTCAATCCGTTCGGTCTCGGCAACGCGAACATGGCGGCCAAGAATTGGATCGTGGATCCCGAGAAGAAGCAGTTCCGCGTTCTGAACCAGGACTTCGCGGAAGTGCTCGCGACGGGCATCGTGGCCGAAGGCTGGGGCGCCGGCGCGCTGTCGGTGGCCGCCGGCCTCACCTGGCGCGAGGAGGAGTTCACGCAGGACAACATCCCTGTCTATGGCGAGCGCGGGGTGCTCAATGCGCCGACGCTCGGCATTCGCGGTATCCCGGCCGGCTTCGCCGGCGCCGGCAACCGCTCGCTGCACCCGTTCTCCGCGATCGGCGCCGGCAACGGCGAGCGAAGCGTCTGGGAGTACTTCGGCGAGCTCAACATGCCGATCTGGCAGTTCGACTCCGGGCAGCGCGTCGGCTCGACGTTCGCGTATCGCAGCTCCGACTACAAGCTATCCGGCGTCCAGGACAGCTGGAAGATCGGCTTCGACGCGGACCTCATGCCCACGCTGCGTTGGCGCGCCACGAAGTCGCAGGACATCCGCGAGCCGAACTTCGCAGAGATCTTCCTGACGGGCACGGGCGGCGGCTCGGTCATCGACCGGTTCCGCGGCAACGAGCAGAACAACGCGCTGACGGTGCTCGCGACGTCGAACCCCGCGCTCGGCGCCGAGACCGGCGACACGATCACGACCGGGTTCGTGTGGCAGCCGGACTTCGCGAACTGGATCGACGGCCTGCAGCTGTCGCTCGACTGGTACGACATCGATCTCAGCAACGCGGTCACGCCGTACGGCGCTCAGCGCATCGTCGACGACTGCTTCGCGACGAACGTCCAGAGCGTCTGCGACCTCATCCAGCGCCTGCCGCCGGGCGCCGGCCAGACGTACGGTCCGATCTCGCGAATCCTGAACCAGAACATCAACGCTGACAGGGCCGAGACCCGCGGCGTCGATCTCGAGTTCGTCTGGGGGTTCGAGCCGGACTTCATCGACGCGGACGAGGGCTTGAGCATCCGCGGCCTGCTCGGCCGCCTGCACGAGAACTCGACGACGACGGCGGCCGGCACGACGCAGGATCAGGCCGGCAGCCAGACGCGCCCCGTGTACTCCGGCATCATCACCAGCACCTACAACATGGGTAGGTGGGGCTTGATGCTGCAAGGCGACTACTACCACCGCACGATGAACAACATCACGTGGGTCGAAGGCGTCGACGTCGACGACAACTGGGTCGCCGCGCAGACGACGTTCAGCTTTGCGACGTCGTATCGCAGCGAGACGTCGAGAGGCATGGGCTGGGGCTTATCCTTCAACATCACGAACCTGACCGACAAGGAACCGTCGATCGTCGCCAACGCGACGGGGCAGACGATCGTGATGGGCCATGACGCTCTGGGCCGCCGCTATCAGCTCAGCTTCAATATGGATTTTTGAGGATTCTTGGATTTCGGCCCTGGCGGTTCTAAGCGACAATGTCCGGATGACGTTGGGGCTTATGAACCGCCATGCGCCTTAAATACTGGCTACCCGCCGCCGGCCTAGTGGCAGCCGGCGCGGCCGTCCTCCTCGTAACCCAGCTCCAAGAGCGGCGCGAGCGCCAGCGCTTCGCCGTGCTCGACCGCTACTGCACGGAGTGCCACAACCCCGCCGAGCTCGCCGGGGAGATCTCGTTCGAGGGCCTCCGCCTCGACGAGGTGCCGCAGCACGCCGAGCAATTCGAGGCCGCGATCGTCAAGCTGCGCGGCCGGCTGATGCCGCCGCCCGGCGAGCCGCAGCCGACAGCCGAAGAGGTCGACGGGCTCATCGCGAGCCTCGAGCGCTCGATCGACGAGCACGCGCCGCAGCAAGCCGGCTACGTCGCGGCGCAGCGCCTCTCGCGCACCGAGTACGCGCATGCCGTGAAGGCGCTGCTCGACGTCGAGATCGATCCCGAGGAATACCTGCCCGCGGAAATCGAGATTCACGGCTTCACGAACATCGCGGCGGCGCTCTCGACGTCGCCGGCGTTCGTCGAGCAGTACGTGAACGCCGCGAGCGCCGTCGCGCACCTCGCGGTCGGCGAGCCGAAGCCGAAAGTCGCGACGGCCTATTTCCCGCCGCCCGGCGGCGGCCAAAGCGCGTACGTTCCGGGCATGCCGCTCGGCACGCGCGGCGGCGTGAAATTCACGCACACGTTCCCGGCCGACGGCGAGTACCGCATCTCGATCGCCGGCGACCTCGGCGCCGGCCTGTACCCGCGTGCCGTCGAAACCCGGCACACGCTCGTCGTGCTCGTGGACCGCAACGAGCAGTACCGCGCCGACATCGGCGGCGAAGAGGATCTCGCGCTCATCAATACCGGCGGCGCGCCGGCGCGCGCGGAGCTCATGAAGCGCTTCACCGATATCCCGCTCAAGGTCACGGCCGGTGCGCACGAGGTCGTGGTCACGTTCATCGAGCGCTCGCGCGCCGCCGACGACGAGAACACCTCCGACGGCGTGGGCGACTTCTCGTTCGGCGGCGCCGCGCGCGTGCCGGGCATCTCCGGCGGCATCAACATGGTGGGGCCGTTCAACTCGACGGGCCTCTCGAAGACGGCGAGTCGCCGCAATCTGTTCGTCTGCGAGCCCGAGGTCGCGGAGCGCGAGCGCGAGTGCGCCGTCGAGATCACGGCGAACCTCGCGCGCCGCGCGTACCGCCGGCCCGTGACGCAGGCCGACCTCGATCGGCTGCTGCCGTTCTACGACGAGGGCCGCAAGGGCGCCGGCGGCTTCGACGAAGGCATCGAGCTCATGACGACGGCCGTGCTCTCGAGCCCGGACTTCCTGTATCGCTCGATCAAGCCGAGCACCGACGCGGGCGCCGATGCCGTCGCCCACGAGCTGACGGCGTTCGAGCTCGCGTCACGCCTCTCCTTCTTTATATGGAGCCAGGGCCCCGACGACGAGCTGCTGAAGCTCGCGGAGTCCGGCGAGCTCGCACAACCGAACGTCCTTTCGAGCCAAGTCGAGCGCATGCTCGCCGACCCGCGCGCCGAAGTGCTCGTGACGAGCTTCGCCGAAGGCTGGCTCGGCGTCGACGATCTCGACGCCGTGCAGCCCGACATGCTGCTCTTCCCCGAGTTCAACGAAAGCGTGCGCCAGGACTTCGCCACCGAGATGCGAGCTGTTCTTGAAGAGCGTGCTGCTCGAGGGGCGCAACGTGCAGGAGCTGCTGACGGCGGACTACACGTTCTTGAACGAGCGGCTCGCGCGGCATTACGGCATCGACGGCATTGCAGGACCGCAATTCCGGCGCATCGAGCTCACGGACGCGGCACGGCACGGGCTGCTCGGCAAGGGCGCGGTGTTGCTGCGCACGTCGTACGGCGACCGCACGTCGCCGGTGCTGCGCGGCGCGTGGGTGCTCGACAAGCTCATGGGCACGCCGCCGACGCCGCCGCCGCCCGGCGTCGAGACGAACCTCTCCACGCCCGAGGGCGAGCAGCCGAAGACGGTGCGCGCGCGGCTCGAGCAGCATCGCAAGGACGCGACCTGCAACGCGTGCCACGGCGTCATCGACCCGTACGGGCTGGCGCTCGAGAATTTCACGGCGATCGGCGAGTGGCGCGACTTCGACGAGGACGCCAATGCCTCGATCGACCCGCGCGCCGAGCTCTCGGGCGGCCGCCCCGTCGACGGCCCCGTCGCGTTGCGCGCCGCGCTGCTCGAGCGCGACGACCAGTTCGTGCAAGCGCTAACCGAGAAGCTCATGATGTATGCGATCGGCCGCGAGCTCGAGCACTACGACATGCCGCAGGTGCGTGCCGTCGTGCGCGCCGCCGAGCGCGAGGATTACCGGTTCTCGGCGCTCGTCTTAGGTCTCGTGCAGAGCGACGCATTTCGCCTGCAGGCCGTGCGGCGCGACGCAGAAACGTCGGCGCAGGCAGCGCTCGGTGCCGCTGGCCGGCAGCAGTAGAGGAGTCACGCCATGTTCTTGACGAAGAAGCATCTGTCCCGGCGCACGGTCCTCAAAGCCGCCGGCGTGTCGCTCGGTTTGCCGCTGCTCGACGCGATGATCCCCGCGTACACGGCACTCGCGCAGACGGCCGCCAAGCCGAAGCTGCGCGCCGGATTCTTCTATATCCCGCACGGCGCGATCATGTGGAACACGCCGTACGGCAAGGAGATCGACGCGTGGACGCCGAGCGGCGCCGGCGCCGACTTCAAGTTGAGCCCGATTCTGTCGCCGCTCGAGAGCTACAAGCGCTACGTCGCGTCGTTCGCGAACCTCGAGAACAAGGCGCCGCAGGGCTCCGTGCACACGATCGTGCCGGCCACGTGGCTGTCGGCCGTGAAGCCGGACCAGAAGGCCACGGGCGCGATGATGGCGCCGACGATCGACCAGATGATCGCCGAGAAGATCGGCGGAGAGACGGTATTGCCCTCGCTCGAGGTCGCGTCGGAGACGACGACGCAGAGCGCGGCTTGCGGCTCGGGCGCGTGTTACTACAGCTCGACGCTGTCGTTCCGCAACGAGACGACGCCGCTGCCGATGGAGTTCAACCCGCGCAAGGTGTTCACGCAGCTGATCGGCGCCGGCGACACGGCCGAGGAGCGCGCGATACTCGCGCAGCGGCGCGCGAGCGTGCTCGACATGATCGGCGCCCGCACGGGCGACCTGAAGCGCGAGCTTGGTCCAGCGGATCAGCGCGTGCTCGACGACTACCTGGAATCCGTTCGCGAGACGGAGCGGCGCGTCGCGCTGGCATCGCAGCGCGACCTCTCCGGTGTCGACCTGCCCGATGCGCCGATCGGCGAGCTGCCGAACTTCGACGAGCAAGTGAAGCTGATGTTCGACCTGATCCACCTCGCATATCAGGTCGACGTCACGCGCGTCTCGTCGTACATCATGGTGGCCGAGGGCACGAACCGCACCTACAACCACATCGGCGTCAGCGACGCGTTCCACCCGCTGTCGCACCACGCGAATAACAAGGACCGCATCGACAAGCTCGTGCGCGTGCAGACGTACCACGTGCAGCGCTTCGCGGACTTCATCGACAAGCTCGCGAAGACGCCGGACGGCGAGGGCTCGCTGCTCGATCACTCTTTGTTGATGTACGGCTCGAACATGAGCAACAGCGACCGGCACAACAACTATCCGCTGCCGAACATCCTCGTCGGCGGCGCGAACGGCGCGCTGAAAGGCGGCCAGCACGTCGACCTGCCGGAGTTCACGCCGTTCTCGAACCTGCTGCTCACCGTCGTCAACAAGGCCGGGCTCGAGATGAAGAGCATCGGCGACAGCACGGGCGAGATCGCGGGCGTTTAGGAGCTGTGGGCGTGCGCGAAACGGCTTCGAGCGAAGCGCAGGCGAGCCGGCGCGATGTGCTGCGCGGCGTCGCGGGCGGCCTCGCGGCCTTAGGTGTAGCGCCGTTCGTGCCGTCGGCCGCGCACGCGCTCGACGTCCTCACGGACGACGCAGTGCAAGATTTGAGGATCCTTTCGGGCGCCGGCGGCAACGTCGTCGTGCTCGCGACGCGCGAGGGCCAGATCGTCGTCGACAGCGGCGCCGCGGACTCGAGCAAGGTCGTCGTGGACACGCTGCGCACGTTCGGCGTCCCGGACAGCAAGGTCGCCGTGCTCGTGAACACGCACTGGCACAAGGAGCAGACGGGCGCGAACGAGCTGCTCGGGTCCACGGGCACGACGATCGTCGCGCACGAGAAGACGCGCCAGCGGCTTTCGGCAGGCTGGTACGTGCCTGCTTCGAGGACAGCTACGAGGCGCCGCTCGCGCTTGCGGGCCGGCCCACGAAGGCGTTCTACGAGACGGACTCGATGATCGTCGGCGAGAAACGCGTCGAGCTCGGCTACTTGATCGAGGCGCATACCGACGGCGACATCTACGTGCGCTTCCCCGATGTCAACATCGTCGCCGTCGGCGACGTCGTGTCGCCGCAGCGCGATCCGGTGCTCGACTGGTTCGGCGGCGGCTGGCTCGGCGGTCGCGTCGACGCTCTCGCGAAGCTGCTCGCGCTCGGCGACGCGCGTACGCGCTACGTGCCGAGCTACGGCCCCGTGATCGGCCGCGCCGAGGTACAAGCCGAGCACGACCTCATGAAGACGATTTTCGACCGCATGGTCGTGAACCTACGGCTCGGCCAGACGGCCGACGACATGCTGAAAGCAGGGCTGCTCGACGGCTTGCCGCGCACGTTCGACGACTCTTCGCGGTTCCTCTACGACGCGCACAAAGGTTTTTGGGCGCATCACAACAAGCTCGTGAACGACATCGTATGACCAAGCCGCTGCCGGTTTTGCCGCTCGCCCTCGTCTTGTTGTCGTCGGCCTCGCTCGTCGCGGGGCCGGTGCGCGCCGAGAGTCCGCTCGCGGACGCCGTCGAGAAGAGCCGCCGCGATGCCGCGTACGGGCTGATCCACGAGGAAGGCATCGACGTCAACGCCGCGCAAGGCGACGGCACGACGGCGCTGCATTGGGCCGCGTATCACCTCGACGCGGGCCTCGTCGGCGAGCTGTTGTCGCACGGCGCGAACGCGGATACGCAGAACAGTTACGGCGCGAGCCCGCTCGGCGAAGCCGCGAAGGCCGCGAATGCCGAGATCGTGGAGATGCTGCTCGCGGCCGGCGCGAACGTCGAGGCGCCGAACGCGGACGGCGAAACGACGTTGATGCTTGCCGCGCGCACGGGCTCCGTCGACGTCGCGCGCAAGTTGATCGCCGCGGGCGCGGACGTCAACGCGCGCGAGGCGTGGCGCGAGCAGACGGCGCTGATGTGGGCCGCCGAAGGCGCGTACCCCGAGCTCGTCGATCTCCTGATCGAGCATGGCGCCGACGTGCGCGCGCGCGCCGCCGTCAACGATTGGGGCTCGCAAATCACGAGCGAGCCGCGCGCGCAGTACCGCCCGACGGGCGGACTCACGCCGCTGCTGTACGCCGCGCGCTCGGGCTGCACCGAGTGCGTGAGCTCGATTCTCGCGGCCGGCGAGGCCGTGGACCGGCCGACCCCCGACGGCGTCACGGCGCTGATGCTCGCGCTCGACAATTACGAGTTCGACACCGCGAAGGCGTTGCTCGAGGCCGGCGCGAACCCACACCTTTCCGACTGGTGGGGCCGCACGGCGCTCTATCTCGCCGTCGACATGCAGAGCTACGTGCCGCGCGAGGGCGCGCCGCACCCGCGCTCGACGCAGACGACTGCGATGGACGTCGTGAACGCACTGCTCGCAGCGGGCGTCGAGGTGAACCCGCAGCTGAACTTCCACCGGCCCGGGCGCGGCGGCAACAGCGCGCGTTTCGTCGACGACCTGCTGACGACGGGCGCCACGCCGCTGCTGCGCGCCGCGATCATGCACGACGAACCTGCGCTGCGCGCGCTGCTCGCGGCCGGCGCGCGCGTCGACGTCCCGAACGTCATGGGCGTGACGCCGCTGATGGCCGCGGCCGGCCTCGGCGTGCGCGAGCCCGGCTTCGGCGCGAACCGCGCGCCGAACTTCGCGAGCCCGTCGATCGAGAGCGAGACGATCGCGTCGCTCGAGATCCTGCTCGCCGCCGGCGCCGACGTGAACGCCGCCGTCACGGACATCCAGAGCCGCACGGCGCGCATTGCACGCCAGAGCTCGATGACGGAAAGGCAGGGTCAGACGGCGCTGCACTCGGCAGCGGGCCGCGGCTGGGCCGACGTCGTCACGTACCTGCTCTCGCGCGGCGCGAATCCGGCGCTGAAGGACATGCTCGGCCGCACGCCGCTCGACCTCGCGACGACGCCGGTCCAGGGCCGCGCCGTGCCGAACTCCGAGCGCATCGCCGAGCTGCTGAAAACGCCGCCGCCGCCGCAACGCCGTAGCGGATCCGTCCACCACCTCAACAAGCGTTTCGCCGAGAAACGCGTTGTTGCTCGCGCGCGCGGTAACGATCGGCCCTTTCAGGTCGATCGGGCGAAGGTGCCCGGTGACTGCGACGGCTTCTCAAAGGATTTTGCGTCCGGTAGACCAGCTAGGTGCAGGTACCCTGCTCAGGGGTCGTCAGGTCCGCGGTCGATATCGCATCGGTCGTCCGGTTTAGGGTCGATCTGCCCAGAATCGACCGGAGCCCTGTCGGCCCCCGGGCGGGTAGTGTGATGCGCAGGGGTCGGGCCGCGAACCTGAGCTCCGCCAGCGGCCTGAGCTCCACGCACCCCGCGACGCTCCGCTTGCGACGACTCGCCACGGAATCCAATGCCCCCCGATACGCCAACAGCCGCTCGCAAACGCCTCCCACCGTTTCACCGCCGAAGCGTCGCGGAGCAGGAGCTCATCGTCGAAATCACGAATGCGGCGCGGCGTATCGATGAGGCACGTGACCCGGACGGGCAGCGCGTTTTTCGCACCGACGGCCTCTGGCGCGTGCTTGCCACGGTCGCGACCTCGCAGTACTGCTTGGCGATCGCCGATCTCGGGCGGGCGCTCGGCGTTCGTAAGCAAACGGCCCGCGAGCTCGCCCACGCGGCCGCTCGAGCAGGACTCATCGAGCTCGCTCCGAATCCGCACGACAAGCGGATCTTGCAAGCGCTGTTGACGCCCAGAGGCCGCGCCGAGGTCGCCGCCGTGCGAGCGGCCGAGCGGGTTTGGCTGGCAACCTTGTTGAACGGGCTCGGCGACCACCCGATGGCAGCCGCAACGCAGGTCGTCAGGGTCGTCCGTCAGCGCCTCGAACGCCAGGCGCGCGAGCTGGCGCAGCGTAAAGCTGACACGCTCGATTCCCCCGTGCCCTGACAAACCCGTCGACGGGCGCGCTCCACTCGCAGACGAGGATGCCGGCGCGCACAATGTCCCCATCGCCGTTGGGGACCGACGAGCACATGCGCATCTCTGCAACGATCGTCTCAGTCGCAGTTTTAGCGGCCATGCTCGTTGCAGGCGGCGCGGCGGCGCAAAGCGGCTCCGCGGCACGAAAACGGCGCCGCGGCACCGCCGAAGTTCACGGCCAAGCAGCTCACGGCGCCGCCCACCGACGGCTGGATCACCAACGGCGGCAACGTCTACAACCAGCGCTACTCGCCGCTCGCAAGCATCAACAAAGACAACGTCGCGACGCTGCAGCCCGCCTGGCGCACGCACCTGAACGGCTCGGGCACGGACAGCAAGTACTCCGGCCAGGCGCAGCCGCTCGTTTACGACGGCGTCATCTACATTCCGACGGGTGCGAACGACGTGTTCGCGCTCGACGCCGACACGGGCGAGATCCTCTGGACGCACGAGGCGCACCTCGATCCGAGCATCACCGTCATCTGCTGCGGCTGGATGAGCCGCGGCGTCGCGCTCGGCGACGGCAAGGTCTTCTCCGGTCAGCTCGACGGCAAGCTCGTCGCGCTCGACAGCAAGACGGGCAACGTCGTATGGCAGATACAAGCGGAAACGAACCAAGACGGTTTCAGCATCACGACCGCGCCGCTCTACTACGACGGCCTCGTCATCACGGGCTTTGCGGGCGGCGATCGCGCGAGCCGCGGCCGCGTGAAGGCCTACGACGCGCGCGATGGCAAGCTCGTGTGGACGTTCTATACGATTCCGGGCCCCGGCGAGCCCGGGCACGACACGTGGCCGAGCGACAACGACGCCTGGATGTACGGCGGCGCAGCCGTCTGGCAGACACCGGCCGTCGATCCGGAGCTCGGGCTCGTCTACTTCTCGACGGGCAACCCGGGTCCCGATCTCAACGGCTCCGTGCGGCCCGGCGACAACCTCTTCAGCGTCTCGATGGTCGCGATCGAGGCGAAGACGGGCAAGTACCGCTGGCACTTCCAGCAGGTGCATCACGATCTGTGGGATTACGATTCGCCGAATCCCGTGGTGCTGTTCGACGCCGTCTACGACGGTCGGCCACGAAAGGGCATCGTCGAGATCGGCAAGACGGGCTACGTCTACATTCTCGATCGCGTGACGGGCGAGCCGCTCGTCGGCATCGACGAGGTCCCGGTGCCGCAAGAGCCGCGGCAGGCCACGGCGGCCACTCAGCCGATCCCGCGAGGCGACGAGGTCATTCCGCACGAGATCGACATCGAGCCCGAGGGCTTCAAGCTCATCAACAACGGCCGCATCTTCACGCCGTTCTGGGACGAGCCCGTCGTCGTGAAGCCGCTCGGCACGGGCGGAGCGAACTGGCCGCCGAGCTCGTACGACCCCGAGACGAATTTGTTCTATGTCTGCGTCGCCGACGGCGCCGCGGCCTACTCGACGAAGGAAGGCGGCGTCGAGTGGGTCATGCCGCAGCCGGGCGGCCGCTACTTCGGCGGCGAGTACACGCGCTCGCGCGTGCCGCGGCGCGGCGTGCTCGCGGCCGTCGACGTCACGACGAACCGCCTGAAATGGCGGCAGCAGTGGGGCGAGATGTGCTACGCGGGCTCGACGGTGACGGGCGGCGGCCTGCTCTTCGTCGGCCGCAACGACGGCCGCCTGACGGCCCACGACAAATCGAACGGCGCGCAGCTGTGGGAATTTCAGACGGACGCCGGCATTCACGCGGCCGTCAGCACGTTCGAGCGCAACGGGCAGCAGTACGTGGTCGCGCTATCGGCCGGCTCGTTCTTCCCGGGCACGACGCGCGGCGACAGCGTCTGGCTGTTCGCGCTCGACGGCGCCGGCAGGGTCGGCGGCCCGAGCGCCGAACCGTCGGGCGGCGGAGTCGAGAGGTGACCATGATTCCCAACCTATCTCGCTATCCTGTTCACCTCGGCCGCGGCGCGACAGCCGTCGCCGAGCCCGAGTTCACCGGCATGGAGTGGTACGCGAGCTACATGCAGCGGCGCGCGAGCGACGGCATCGAAGGCCGGCTCGTATCGATGTTCTCGTTCGACGTTCCGTGGGACAGCTGGGAGGTTCATCCGAACGGTCACGAAGTCGTGATCTGCACGGCCGGCGAGATCACGCTCGTGCAGGAGATCGACGGCAAGGAAGTTCGGACGACGCTGCGCCCCGGCGAGTATGCGATCAATCCGCCGGGCGTCTGGCACACGGCCGACGTGTCCGGCCGTGCGACGGCCGTGTTCATCACGGCCGGTGTCGGTACCGAGGGCCGCCCGCGCCGCAGCTGAGCGCCAATATTCCGACTCTATAAAAAGCAGTGTCGGGATCCACCGACGCTTTGCGCTGCTGACAAACTGCTCCTAGCGTGTGTCACATCGCGTAAGAACAACAGCGCATCGAATAGCCAGCGCTCCGCCCCGTTCGGTAGGTCGCTGTCGGGAGTTATCTTGTGATTCGTCGGTTGACGTGGACGCCGACCGCCAAAAGTGAAATCATTCCATTTAAGGACCCTAGGTTGACCACCGGTGGTGGCCCAACCTCAAGGAAGGGACGGTCCGTTGAATGATGGAGCAGCGCGAAGCGCAACCACAGCGCAAGCCGGCTGCCGAAGCTGAAGCGGGCGAGTCGAGCAGCGATCGGTTGGCGGCGGAGGTGCAGGCGCTGGCGCGCCTCAACGAGGCGAGCTCTCGCCTGTGGCACCTGTCTGACCTGAAAGCAGGGCTCGAGCAGATCCTCATTGCCGCCGTTGCTCTCCTCGGTGCTGAAAAAGGCCTCGTGCAGTTGCTCGGCGACGACGGTGCGCTGCGGCCCGTCGCCCAGAAGGGCTTCCACGAGACGTTCGTCGACTTTGAGGCCAGCGCTGACCACGCCGTGCATTCGACCCCGATCGTCAGCCGCGACGGCCGGCGGCTCGGTCAACTCTCGACGTATTGCCGGTTGCCTCGGCGGCCGAGCCGAGACGGCCTGCGGCTGCTCGACCTGTACGTGCAGCAGGCGGCCGATTTCATCGACCGCTGCAGCTCCGAGCAACGACTGCGTGAAAGCGAGCAGCGGTTGAAAGCGCTGTCGGATATCGCTCCCGGCACGATCCTCTGGGCGACGAACCCGACCGGGAGCTGCTCGTTCATCACGCGCGGCTGGCAGGACTACACGGGTCAGTCGGCCGAGCAGGCGCTCGGAACCGGCTGGCTCGAGCCCGTGCACGCGGACAATCGCGAGCGCGCGCGGCGCATCCTCGACGATGCTGCCGCGAGGCAGGAACCTTTCGTCCTCGATTATCGGCTGCGGCGTGCGGACGGGGAGTATCGCTGGGTCTTGGTCTCCGGTCGCCCGCGCTACGACGAGGGCGGTCAATTTCTCGGCTTCGTCGGCTCGGTCATCGACGCGCACGAGCGGATGCTCGCGGAGAATGCGCTGCGTGAGAGCGAAGCGATCTTAGCGGGACAGAAGGAAGCGTTCCAAGCCGCAATGGACGGCCGGCCGCTCGCGGCCGGTCTGAAGGCGCTGGTCCGCACTGCCGTGGCGCACTACGGCGATGCACGGGCCGCCTTCTACATGTTGCGCAGTGACGGTCCCGCGGCGCTGCACCATGTCACCGGGATGAGCAAGGAATACGCTCGGCATGTCGACGACTTCAAGATCGGACCCGAGTCGCTGGCGTGCGGGCTGGCCGCGGAGAAGACGGCGCCGGTCATCGCGACTGACGTGGACCAGGATCCGCGTTGGGAGCCCTGGCTATGGCTCGCGCATACGCACGGCTATCGCGCCTGCTGGTTGTTTCCCGTCCAGGCGATCGGTGGACCCGTTTTGGGCACGTTCGCGCTGTACTTCCCGGAGCCGCGGGCGCCGACGAGCGACGACCTGAACGTGGTGGCGGCTCTGGAGCATGCCGGTGCCATCATCATGTCGACATACCGCGAGGCCGCGAAACGCGCCAGCGCCGAGCAAGCGTTGCAGGAAGCGAACCGCCGCAAGGATGAGTTCTTGGCCGTGCTCGGTCACGAGCTCAGGAATCCGCTCGCGCCGTTATCGATGGCGACCGATCTGTTGCAACAAGCAAAAACGGATCGAAAGCTCATTGCGACAGTGCGTCCCATGATGAGAAGGCAGATCGATCATCTGACGCGTTTGGTGAACGACCTTCTCGACGTCTCGCGCATCAGCCGCGGCCATGCCGAGTTGCAGCGCGCGTCGCTGGATTTGCGGCAGGCGGTCGAGGACGCCGTCGAGCAGAGCCGGCCGCTGATCAAGGAGCGGCAACACACGTTGACCGTCGAGCTCGGTGACACGCCTCTCCCCGTCGACGGCGATTTCCAGCGCCTGACCCAGGTGTTCGGTAATCTGCTAAGTAACGCGGTCAAGTACAGCCAGCCGCCAGGCCGGATAACGGTACGAGCGGCCCAAGAAAGGGGCGTGGCGCTCGTTCGTGTCGCCGACCAGGGCCTCGGTATTCCGAAGGAGCATTTGAAGAACATCTTCGAGATGTTCAGCCAAGTGCCGGAGCACCGATCCTTGGTCTCCGGCGGCGGCCTCGGCATCGGGCTCGCGCTGTGCCGCCAACTTGTCGGGCTGCATGGCGGCTCGATCGACGTCCAGAGCGAAGGTCTGGGCCGGGGCAGCGAATTCATCGTGCGTCTGCCGCTTGCCGCCGCTCGCTTTGCCGCAAAGACGTCGGCCGCGACAGACCTCGCGGACGTGCCGCCCCGCCGTGTGCTCGTCGTGGATGACAATGCGGACGCCGCCGCGACGCTGCGCATGCTGCTCGAGGTGCAAGGTCACGACGCACGGGCCGCGTATACGGGTCCTGCTGCGCTCGACGTGTTGGCGCGGTTCGACGCGGAGGTCGTATTGCTCGACCTCGGCATGCCGCACATGGATGGTTTCGAGGTGGCGCGCCGTATCCGCGCGCTGCCGCGGGGCCGCGACGTGCTGCTCGTCGCGCTGACGGGCTGGGGTCAAGCCAACGACCGGCAGCGCACGGCCGACGCCGGATTCGACGAGCATCTGACGAAGCCCGTCGATGCCGATCGCCTGGCCGCGATCTTGGCGAGCGTCGGTTGCGATGAGCCGCCGCGCTCCGAGCCCGGCGCCTCGCCGTCGGCTCGCGCCGCACCCTAGCGAAATTACGGGCGCCGCAGCGGTAGCGCGAGCCGCGAAGCCGAGCGGCCGCTACTGGCGCGCAGCCCGCGTCTCCCTGCCGCCCTGTTTCAGCAGGAGCTCCGTCACTCGCTCGCCGTCGCGAACGAATTCGATCTGCGCATTCGCGACCTTCAAAAAGAACTTGTCTTCGGCCTCGGCAAACAGCGGCGCTTTGGACTGGCCCGTCGCCTGCGACATGAGCTGGCCGTTTTCGAGCGTGATGACGAGGTCGAACCCAGGCTGCAGCCGATACGTTCCGGCGTAGCGCGAGAGCACGGCGGGCGGCAGAGCGATCTCGGTGCGCTCCGCGACGCGCGGCGCGCGGCGCTCTTGGCCGTTCTGACGCAGCACGAGCGCCGCCGCCGTGCCGCTCGCGTCGAGCTCGAACGTGATCTCGGCCTCGACGACACGAGGAAAAAACACAGTCTCGGACTCCGCGAACAGCGGCACCACGGGCTGCGCGCCGAGCTGGCTTTGCAGCTGATTGCCGACGACGGTGATGCGCATCGTCGCCGTCGGCGCGAGCTCGTACGAGCCGGCGAGGCGGTCGAGCTTTTCGCGCGGCAACTCGAGCGACGTTCGCTCTGCCGAGAGCCGCACTTCAGTGCCGTGCGCGATCTGGCTGAGCTGCGCCGCGAGCTGCGTGGGCGCATTGCCGTTCACGTTCGCAAGCACGGCCACCGTGATCTTGCTATCGGGGTAGTACGTGAGCTGCGTGTTGAAGCCCTCGATGCCGCCGCCGTGCGAAACCGACTTGCGGCCGCCGGCGTCGGTGACGACCACGCCGAACGCATAGTTGTCCTTGAACGGTGTCGTCATCTTCTCGAGCGATGCCGCCGAGATCAGGCGGCCGCCGAAGAGGCCCTGCGTCCAGCGCAGCAGATCCTCCGTCGTCGAGTACAGCGCGCCGGCGCCGTGCGGAACCGTCATGTCGGTGTACGGCGCGTTCACCATGCCCGGGCCATAGCCCGCCGCGCGTTGCGGGAGGATCGCGGCGCTCACGTCGTAGCCCGAATCGTTCATGCCGAGCGGCTTGAAGATGTTGTCGCGCAGGAAGTCCGCATAGCTCCGGCCGCTCGAGCGCTCGACGAGATAACTGAGCAGCACGTAGCCGGAGTTGGTGTAGCTCATGCGTGCGCCAGGCTCGAAGTCGAGCGGCTTGTCGCGCACGTGAGCGAGCGTCTGCTCGGGCGTCGACGGGTGCACCTTCCACTGTCTGAACTCGGCGTCGTTCGTGACGTTGGGGATGCCTGAGGTATGCGTGAGGAGCTGAAAGATCGTGATCGCGTCCCAGGCGGCCGGCGCGCCGGGCCAGTGCTTCTTGACGTTATCCTCGAGCGCGAGCTTGCCTTGCTCGGTGAGCAGCAGGATCGCCGCTGCCGTGAACTGCTTCGTGACGGAGCCCAGGCGGAACTTCGTGGTCGGCGTGTTCGGGATGTTCCACTCGAGATTCGCGAAGCCGTAGCCCTTGCTCAAGATGACTTCGTCGCCGCGGGCGACGAGCACCGCGCCCATGAAGCTTTTGTCGGCAACGCGCGCGCCGACGAGCTGCTCCATGCGGGCGGTGTCTTGCGCGGCGGCAAGCGCCGGTGCGAAGAGGAGGCACAGCGTGGCTCGGCAAAGAAACGAGGTCACGACGCGGGTCGGTGCGCTCATTTTTCTCACCCCCGAGGAGAGGTCGGCCGAGGTTATTCTCGGCCTCGAGACCGGCAGTGCACAAGGCGCAGCGCGCAATACGCTAGCGGCACGCGCTAACGTTTGTGCGATTTCGATAGGCCGCGGCCGGAACCGTTGGCGGCCGCGGCAGCCAAACTGAGTCCATAGATCAGGCAGTTACGCGCACAAGGGCGGTATTGGCACGCCGGGTGCAATTACCCGACCGTTCGCTACAATCAAAAAAACCCGCAGAGGCAGGACATGGCTACCCCGATCCAGTATCTCGATAAAGCGATGACGCGGCTCCGGGACCTCGGGCTCGTGCCCGAGAAGACGGAAGAGGCGCCGATCGTCGCGCTGCTGAACCGCGTCTCCGATCTCGACAACGACAAGGTCGTCGCGATCGCGCGCACGCTGTCGCAAGCGTCGCTGTTCAACCAGGTCGTGCGCGAGCAAGTCGCGTCGATGTCGCTCGGCGAGCGCTACGCGAAGATCACGGACGGCTTCAACAGCATTCGCGACGACGCCAAGACCATGGTCACGCAGGTCGAGGACGGCCGCATCGACACGTTCGAGCGCCTCGCGAACGTCTGGCAGAAAGCCACGCGCGGCGACATCGCGGGCCGCTTCGACAAGGTCAAGAAGACCTACCTCGACGTCGTCAAGGATTCGAAAGACCAGATCGAGCGCGAGCAGGTCATTCTGCAGGCGTACCTCGACTTCCGCGGCGCGCTGAAGGAGTCCGAGGTGCTCGCGCTGCAGGTGCTCAAGAAGGCCGAGGCCGAGCTCGATGCCGCGCAAACGAAGCTGAAGAGCGCCGTCGAGGCCGTCGAGAAAGCGTCCGGCGACGATCTCGTCGCGCGCGCGAAGCTCGAGCTCAAGCGCGACGAGGAGCTGCGCAACGTGCAAGGCGCCGAGGACCGCTATCAGATCTGCAAGGATCTCTCGGACAACCTGACGATCGGCTACAACACGAGCGAGGTCATCATGGCCCGGCTCGTGCAGACGACGAACGCGAAGGATCGCGTCTACAAGCAGGCGGTGTCGTTCTTCGGCACGAACGAGACCGTGCTGACGGCGCTGTCGGCGTCGTTCACGGGCCTCTGGGGCCTGCACGAGAGCACGAAGACGCTCGACGCGATGAAGGAAGGTGTCAGCAAGAGCCTCGAGGACCTGGCCGACATTGGCGGCAAGGTTCAGGAAGCCGCGCTGAAAGCCGGCTATGGCCCGACGATTCGCGCCGACGCCGTCAAGAAGCTCGTCGACTCCGTCGTGAACTACCAGATCCGCTCGCGCGAGATCATCGCCGAGATGCGCGAGCTGTCGACGAAGAACGCGGGCGAGATCCGCGACGCAGTGGAGCAGGGCAAGCAGCGGCTGGCGCGGCTCGTCGAGAGCGGCCAGGCGCTCGAGCTCGCCGCGCACACGCGTTGAACGCCCTCTTTGAGATCGAGCCGCACGCGCGGCGAGTGCGCCGATGAACGACGTCGCCGTCAAAGAGAAGGCGTCCCTCGACGAGCTGATGCTCGCGATGGACGTCGTCGATACGATGCGGCACAAGGAGCTCGTGCTCGCGCGCGAGCTTCAGGGCGAGGATCGCGACGCGAAGCTGCTCGATCAGTTGCGCGAGATCTACACGAGCCAGGGCATCGAGGTCACCGACGAGATCCTGCAGCGCGGTGTCGATGCGCTGCGCGAGGAGCGCTTCGTCCATCCGCAGCCGGAGCCGAGCTTCTCGCGGACGCTGGCGCACGCCTATGTGACGCGCGGTCGCTGGGGCAAGCTCGCGGGCGCCGGCGTGGTGGCCATCGCCGTGTTAGGCGTAGCGATGCAGCTGCTCGTGTGGGGACCGGCCGAGCGCCAGGCGACGGAAGTGCCGCAGCAGCTGACGGCGGCGTTCGCGATGCTCGATACGAACACCGACGACCCGGCCGCGCTGGATCCGGCGCGCGCGCACCTCGCGACGGGGCAAGTCGCTGTCGCGCAGGGCGACTTCGACGCCGCGCGCGAGGCCACGGCCGAGATCGCAGCCTTGAACGAGCGCGTGCAGGCGCAGTACGAGCTGCGCGTCGTCTCGCGGCCCGGCGAGACGAGCGGCTTTTGGCGAGAGTCGGAGGAGGCTCGCGGCGCGCGCAATTACTACTTGGTCGTCGAGGCCATCGCGCCGAACGGCGACGCGCTGCGGTTGCCGATCGTCGAGCGAGGAAACGCAGCGCACGAGCAACGTCCGCGCGTGGGGGCTGCGCGTCGACGAAGCGACGTTCGAGCGCGCCGTGGCCGACAAGCAGGACGACGGCATCATTCAGAACGCCGTCGTCGGCCGCAAGCGCCGCGGTGTGCTGGATCGCGAATACACGGTGCCGACGACGGGCGCCGCAGTGACCGACTTTTAGGCGGAGTGGTAAGGCAATGTCTTTGAGCGGCAACGACGTTCTGGCTTTGATCGAGCGCACGCTTTCCGACACGCGCGGCGAGACCACGAACATCGACACGCGCCTCGCGCGCCTGACGGCGGAGCTCGAGCGGCTGCGGCAAATGGAGATCGGCTGCTTGAGCGTGCTGGCGCGCATGCGGCTGCGCGAGATCGAGGCCGCCGAGGTTTCGGCGTCGCTCGATGTGACGGGTCAGAGCGTGCGGTCGCTGCTCGCCGAGCGCGAGGGCGCGCAGGCAGAAGTCGAAGCGGCGATCGCGGCCGCCGAAGAGCGGCGCAAGGAGCTCGCGCGCGAGCGCGAGGCGCAGCACGATGTCGTCGATGCGGCCGAGCAGGCGCTCGACGAGACGCGCGCCGCGGCGCAGAAGGCGCTCGCGGCCGACGAGCAGTACCGGGAGGCTATGCGTGCCGCCGAGGCATCTGACCGCGTTGCCGATCTCGCCGAGGAGAAGGCGCAAGCCGCGCGCAAGGATCGCGAGCAGAAGGGCAAGCCGTACGAGGCCGATCCGCTGTTCTCTTATCTATGGCTGCGCGGCTTCGGCACGCCGGCGTACGTCGGCGGCGGCTTGTCGCGGGCGCTCGACCGTTGGGTCGCGCGCGTCGCGGGCTTCGAGCCGCTGCGCCGCGATTACTGGCTGCTGACGGAGCTGCCGGCGCGCTTCGGCGAGCACGCGAAGCGCATGCGGTTGAAGAGCGACGACGATCTCGCCGCCGTGCATGCGCTCGAGCGCGCCGCGGCCGAAGCCGCGCAAGTGCCGCAGCGCGAGGAGGAGCTCGACAAAGCCGCCGAGGCGCTCGCGGCCGTCGACGCGAAGATCGAGGAGCACGAGGCCAGGATCAGCGCGTTGATCGAGAAGCGCGCCGCGTTCGCGGCCGGCGAGGACGAGCTTTCGCGCCGCGCCAACGAGATTCTGCGCGACGCGCTGCGCGGCGAGACGATGCGCAGCCTGCGCGAGCGCGCGACCGCGACGGCGGCCCCCGACGACGACGCGGCCGTCGACCAGCTCACGGTCGTGCGTGCGGACCTGCCGCGCATCGACGAAGAGGCCAAGCGCTTGCGCGCGCTGCACGAGACGAATCGCGAGCGTGCCGTGAAGCTCGAGGAAATCCGCAAGCGCTTCAAGGAGAGCCGCTACGACGCCGTGTCGTCCGAGTTCGTCAACGGCGCGCTGATCGCGGCGCTGCTGACGCAGCTGCTCGCCGGCGCGCTCGGCGTCGGCGACGCCTGGGACACGCTGAAGAAGCAACAGCGTCACCGGCAGCTCGCCGACCCGCGGTTCGGCAGCGGCAAGTTCCCGCGCGGCGGCAATCCCTGGGGCGGCGGCTGGGGCGGTGGCGGCCTCGGCGGCGGCCGTGGCGGCGGTGGCTTCGGCCGTGGCGGCGGCTTCGGCGGCGGCGGGTTCCGCGGCGGCGGCGGCTTCGGCGGCGGCGGCTTCAAGACCGGCGGCAAGTTCTAAGACCCCCCCTCCCTGTAACCAACCCCTGGCGTGGCGACTCTTGGTAGTTGCCTGTCCAAACACGCTAGAGGGGGTACGTCATGTCAGCTCGCTGGACCTTGGTGTTGTCGGTGCTGCTCGCCGCGCCGGCGGTCAACGCGCAAGAACGAACGGAGTGCGAGGAGGACAATTGGTGGGGTTGGCGTAACGGGCCGCGCGGGCACGTCTGCGAGGTTCGCGAGCTCACGGTACCGGCCGGCGGAGTGCTGACCGTGGATGGCGGGCAAAACGGCAGCATCAGCGTCACGGGCGAGGATCGCCGCGACGTGCAGGTGCGCGCGACCGTGCACGCGTGGGGAGCCGACGAGGCCGACGCGGAGCGCATCGCGAGCGCCGTGAACATTCGCTCCGACGGCACTCTGCGGGCCGAAGGTGCCGAGCAGCGCGGCCGCACCGGCTGGAGCGTGAGCTACGAGATCTTGACGCCGCGCGAGATCGATCTCTCTCTCGAAACGCAGAACGGCTCGATCGCCATTGCCGACGTCCGCGGCAACCTTTCGTTCCGGGCGCAGAACGGCGGAATCAACCTCGACAGCGTGGCCGGCAACGTGCGCGGCCGCACGACGAATGGTGGCGTGGACGCGGAGCTCACGGGCGATACGTGGGAGGGCACGGGCCTCGACCTCGAGACCACGAACGGCGGGGTACGGCTGCGCATTCCCGAGAATTACTCCGCGCGCCTCGAAACGGGCACCGTGCACGGCGGCATCGACATCGATTTCCCCGTGACGTTGCAGGGCCGCATCGGCCGCGAGTTCTCGACGACGCTCGGCGACGGCGGGCCGCTCGTCCGCGCCGAGACCACGAACGGCGGCGTGCGCATCACGCGCGGCCGGGGCGACCTCACGCGACTGCCGTGAGCTCGCTACGAGCGGTGTAGGCCGCTCCGAACCAGGAACTATCGCGCGATGGCCCTCACTAACCTGCCACCGGGGGGGTTGGGGCAATCGCAACGATGCTGCAGGATATTCGCCAGGCGCTGCGCTCCCTCGCCAAACGCCCGTCCTCCGCCGTCCTGACCGTAGTCGTCTTCGCGCTCGCGATCGGCGCGAACACCACGGTGTTCAGCGTCTTCAACGGCTTCTTCCTGCGGCCGATGCCGTTCCCCGACGACGGGCTCGTGATGATCTACGGCAGCGCGCCGAAGCTCGGCGTCGACGATGTCGGTACGTCGGTCGAAGGTTATCTCGATTTCCGCACACGAGTGCCGGCACTCGAGGAAGCCGCGATCTTCGCGCGCGCGGACGGCACGTTGCAGGGCGAGCCCGTGCCGCAGAGGATCTCCCTGACGCGCGCTTCGCCGTCGTTGTTGACGGTGCTCGGCGTGGCGCCGGCGATGGGGCGCGGCTTCGCGGAGGATGAGGTGGTGCCCGGCAACGAGCGTGTGATCCTGCTGAGCCACAGGCTCTGGACCACGCGTTTTGGGGCCCGTGCGGACATCGTCGGGGAGGACGCGCGGCTCGACGACGCGCTGTTCCGTATCGTCGGCGTGATGCCCGAAGGGTTTGGATTTCCGGACCGCGACATCGACGCCTGGGTACCGTTTGCGTACACCTTTGCGGAGTCGGGCGAGGTTCAGCGCCTCGACGACGACTACCTCGAGGGCATAGGCCGCCTGCGTTCGGGCGCAACGCTAAAGGGCTTGAACGCCGAGCTCGATGCGCTCGCTCGCAGCCGCGCCGATGCCCCGTTCGTGGAAGCGGCGGGATACACAATTCGCGCTGATCCGCTCCGCGACTACGTGCTCGGCGATCTCAGGCAGCGGCTACTTGTGCTTCAGGGCCTCGTGCTCGCGGTGCTGCTGATCGCGTGTGCCAACGTCGCGAACTTGCAGCTCGCGCGGCTGACGGCGCGCCGCAAAGAGCTCGCGGTGCGTGCCGCGCTCGGCGCCGGGACGCGCCGGCTCGCACGGCTGCTCGTGCTCGAAAGCGTGTTGCTCGCACTTGCGGGCGCTTGCGCCGGGCTCGTGCTGGCATACGGCGGTATCGAGCTCGTGCGCGTGCTCGGCCTCGAACAAGCGGACGACGGGTTCGAGCTCGCGCTCGATGCGCGCGTGGTTATCACGACGGTGAGTGCGGCTTTGCTTGCGGCGTTGCTGTCCGCTCTGCTGCCCTTGTTCGCGCTCGGCCGCGACGATCTCGCGCGCGCCGTGCAGGAATCCGGCCGCGCGAACACCGGCGGTGTCGCGATGCGGCGCTGGCGCAGCGGGCTCGTCGTCGTGCAGGTCGCCCTCGGGGTCGCAATGCTGGCGGGCGCAGGCTTGTTGACGAAGACCTTCTACGATCTGCTGAGGGAAGGCCCGGGCTTCGAGCCCGCGGGAGTGTGGAGTGCCGGCGTGGAGTTTCCGACGGCGCGATACGAAGACGACGCAGCTCGCGCGCGGTTCTTCGAGCAGGTGCTGCCGGAGCTGCGCTCGCTTCCGGGCGTCGCCGTTGCGGGGTTTACCACGATGCTGCCGTTCGTGAGCAGCGACTACGGCGCCACGGTCGTCGTCGACGGTCATCAGCCGCTCGACGCGGGCGTCCCCCACGTGGCGCAGCTGCACAGCGTGGCGCAGCTGCACAGCATCGATGACGGCTACCTTGCGGCCCTCGGGATACCCGTCGTCAGAGGGCGCAACTTTGCGGCCGACGAGACCGAGCGCGTGGCGATCGTCGACGAGCGCTTCGCGCGCACGTACTGGCCGGACGGCAACGCGCTCGGTGAGCGGCTGCGAAACTCTGCCGAGCCGTCCGCGGATTGGTACACCATCGTCGGCGTCGTGCCGCAGGTAAAGCACAACAGCTTCACGGGGGATGAGTATCAGCGCACGGTGTATTGGCACTATGCGCAACGCCTTCCACCGCAACACACCGGGATGTTCGTGCTGCGCACGGCACTGTCCGTGGAATCGCTGACGCCCGCCGTCCAGGCAGCCCTCGAGCGTATCGACCGCACCGTGGCGCTTGCCGACGTGGTGCCGATGGAGGTGCGTGTGCTCGCCGCGCTCGGCCCGCAGCGCGCGCCGATGGTGCTGACGCTCGTGTTCGCGGCGATCGCGGTTGCGCTCGCCGTGATCGGCGTCTACGGCGTGCTCGCCTGGGCCGTCGCGCGGCGCGTCGGAGAGATCGGCGTGCGGATGGCGCTTGGTGCGCGCGGCACCGACGTGCTGCGCATGGTCATGACACAGGGCGCGCGCATGATCGCAGCAGGGGTCGTGCTCGGCACGGCCGGCGCGCTCGCGCTCGGCCGCGTGCTCGCGTCGCAGATGCCCGAGGTCGCGGCCGCCGATCCGCTGGTGATCGGGGCCGCCGTGCTGACGCTGACGGCCGCCGCTGTGCTTGCGAGCTGGCTGCCGGCGCGCCGCGCCGCGCGCGTCGATCCGCTGCAGGCGCTGCGCCAAAACTAGGCGCTCGACGTTCTGCTTAACCCGGAGGCGTCAGCACCTCGACGGTCGCGAAGCTATACGGGAGGAACAGCGCATCGCGCTCAGGGAGCGCTCCCGCCCGCAAAATGCCGCTGAACGTCCTCGATGACCGATTGATTGCCTGCCTCGAAGAAGCGGCGCATCGCAACGGACTCTTCGTCGGTCCCAAAACCCAGGCTCGCTGCTCGCACGAGTGTCTTGCCGCTCTCAACGGGCACGAGCGTGATGACCGTCCACGTTCTTTTCCAGGCGTTCTTGAATGGGAACGATGCCGGTGTCTTCGAGATGCGCAGCGCCATCATCGTCGGCGGCTCATACGCGAGGATCGTGTTCTCGATCGTCTCGGCGTCTCCGAGGGTGCCGTCGCTGCGGTATCTCGAGCGAATCGTGCCGCCCGAGCCGCAAGTCGACTTCCGCGAGCGCCGGACCCAGCACCTTGTAGCCCTCCGACGTCGCAAAGACCTTCCAAACTTCTTCGATCGGCCCGTCTACGACGCCTTCGTTGACGAACGAGACCTCGGCGCGCACCGTGGCGCACAACGCGAGGAGCAGCACAAGCACCAGCACTCTCGTCATCGCGATTTCCTCCCTCGCTTCTTGGTAAGAGACCTTGGATTTGCGCCCCGCGCGCGCAGGCGCGGGCTTCGCAGCAGCCGATTGCTGGCGCAGCGCATCGAAGTGCTCGCGCAATACGGCCACGGAATCGTCGAATGGCCCGATGTGGCCGGCCGCACGAGCCTGCATGAGACCGCCTTCCATGACCGTCAAGACGAAGCGCGCGAGCTTGCGTAGATCGGTGCCGGCGGAAACTCGTCGCCGCGCCGCGCAGCCAGCCCTCGACGCGGCCGGCCCAGTTCTCGAAGTTGCGGTGGATCAGCTCGCGCGCTTTCGGGTTGCCGTCGCTGACCTCGAGGGCTAGATTGCCGATCGGACAGCCCATGCGGCACTGGTTCGCTCCGATCCACTCGCGATACTGATTCAGCAGCACGAACACTCGCTCGATCGGATCGACGCGCGGCGGCTTCGGCAGGGCCCATGACCATCGGCTCGAGATAGTCGAGCGCGAACTCGAGTACCTTCAGTAGCAAGTCGTCCTTGCTCGAGAAGAAGTGGTACATGCTGCCGGCGTTGACACCGGCTTCGCGCAGGATCGTAGCGACGCCCGTCGCGTGATAGCCCTGCTCGTGAAAGAGTTGAAATGCGGTTTGGAGAAGGCGCTCGCGCGTCTCGAGGATCGGCCGGAGTTGTCTGCTTGAGTGACCATTCAAGAGAATGTTAAGTGATCGTTCAAGAGCCGTCAACAGGGCTAGGGACCCAAGTTGGCGGCACTGGACAAAAGAACAGGTATTTTGGTACACCTAGGCGATGCTCCCCGAGAAGTTTCACCCCGCCGTCGCCGGCTGGTTCCGCAGCGCTTTCCCCGCGCCGACGAGCGTACAGCTCAAGGCCTGGGACGCGATCGGCGGCGGCACGCACACGCTGATCAGCGCGCCAACGGGCTCCGGTAAGACATTGGCGGCGTTCCTGGGCGTCATCGACCTGCTCGCGAAGCAGGCCGCCGAGGGCACGCTCAGAGACGAAACGCAGATCCTCTACGTATCGCCGCTGAAGGCGCTCTCGAACGACATCGAGAAGAACCTGCGCGCGCCGCTCGAAGGCATCGGCCGCGAGTTCGCCGCGAGCATGCTCGGCGAAGCGCCGATCCGCGCCGCCGTCCGCACGGGGGATACGCCGCAGAGCGAGCGAGCGCGCATGCGCCGCCAGCCGCCGCATATTCTCGTCACGACTCCGGAGTCGCTGTACATCCTGCTCAGCACAGAGTCCGGCCGGAACATGCTGCGCACCGTCAAGACGGTCATCGTCGACGAGATTCACGCGCTTGCGGGCAACAAGCGCGGCGCGCACCTGGCGTTGTCGCTCGAGCGCCTCGAGGCGCTCTGTGAAAAACCGCCGACGCGCGTCGGCATCTCGGCGACGACGAAGCCGATCGAGGTCATGACGGGCTTCCTGACGGGCGCGACGAGCGCTCCGTGCACGGTCATCGACGAAGGCCACGCGCGCGAGCGCGACCTCACGCTCGAGCTGCCGGGCTCGCCGCTCGAGGCGATCATGGCGGCCGAAGTCTGGGTCGAGGAGTACGACCGGCTCGCCGAGCTGATCCGCGCGCATCGCACGACGCTCGTGTTCGTGAACACGCGCCGCCATGCCGAGCGCGCGGCGCGCTTCCTCGCGGAGCGGCTCGGCGAGGACGCCGTCACGTCGCACCACGGCAGCCTCGCGAAAGAGCATCGCCTCAAGGCGGAAGAGCGGTTGAAGGCCGGCCAGCTCAAAGCGCTCGTCGCGACGGCGTCGCTCGAATTGGGCATCGACATCGGCGACGTCGATCTCGTCTGCCAGCTCGGCTCGCCGCACGGCATCTCGGCGTTCCTGCAGCGCGTCGGCCGGTCGGGCCACGGCCTCGGCCGCGTTCCGAAAGGGCGGCTGTTTCCGCTGTCGCGCGACGATCTCGTCGAGTGCACGGCGATGCTCGCGAGCATCCGCCGCAGCGAGCTCGACGCGATCAAGCCAAGGCCGAAGCCGCTCGACGTGCTCGCGCAGCAGATCGTCGCCGAGGTCGGCGTGCAAGAGTGGAAAGTCGAGGACTTGCACGGGCGTTACACGCACGCCGCGAGCTACAAGGATCTCACGCTCGACGAGTTCGTCGGCGTCGCGCGCATGGTTGCCGACGGCTTCACGACGCATCGCGGCCGGCGTAGCGCGCACTTGCACTTCGACCGCGTCAACAACGTGCTGCGCGGCCGGCGCGGCGCCGCGCTGACGGCCGTCACGAACGGCGGCGCGATCCCGGACCAGTTCGACTACGAGGTCGTGCTGCTGCCGAGCGAGCTGCCCGTCGGCACGCTGAACGAGGACTTCGCGTTCGAGAGCCTCGCCGGCGACGTGTTCCAGCTCGGCAACGCGTCGTACCGCATCCAGAAAGTCGAGCAGGGCAAGGTCTACGTCACGGACGCGCACGGCCAGCCGCCGACGATTCCGTTCTGGCTCGGCGAAGCGCCGGGCCGTAGCGACGAGCTGTCGCGATCCGTCGGCGCCTTGAACGAGACGATCGCGCGAGCTGCTCGACCGCGAAGGCGCCGAAGGTGCCGTGCGTTGGCTCCGCGACGAGCTCGGCTTGAATGACAGCGCCGCGAAGCAGCTCATCGACTACTTGGGCGCCGCGAAAGCCGCGCTCGGCGTGCTGCCGACGGCGAAGCGCGTCATCTTCGAGCGGTTTTTCGACGAGACGGGCGACACGCATCTCGTCGTGCACTCGCCGTTCGGCTCGCGCATCAACCGCGCCTGGGGCTTGAGCCTGCGCAAACGCTTCTGCCGGCGCTTCAACTTCGAGCTGCAGGCCGCGGCGCTCGAGGACTCGATCGTGCTGTCGCTCGGGGCCGTGCATAGCTTCGCGCTCGAGGACGTCGTGCATTATTTGTCGAGCAAGACGGTTCGCGACGTGCTGACGCAGGCCGTGCTCGACGCGCCGCTGTTCGGCGTCTACTGGCGCTGGAACGCGAGCACGGCGCTCGCCGTGCGGCGCTTTCGCAACGGCAAGAAACAGCCCGCGCAGTTCCAGCGCATGGACGCCGAGGACCTGTTGTCGACGGTGTTCCCGGACCAGCTCGCGTGCGCCGAGAACATGGCCGGCGGTGAGCGCGAGATTCCCGACCATCCGCTCGTCAAGCAGACGCTCGAGGATTGCCTCACGGGCGCGATGGACGTCGAAGGACTCGTCGAGGTGTTGCAGCGCATCGAGGCCGGCGAGATCGAAGTGATTTGCCGCGAGCTCACGAGCCCATCGCCGCTCGCCCAAGAGATCTTGGGCGCGAAGCCCTACGCGTTCCTCGACGACGCGCCGGCCGAGGAGCGGCGCACGCTGGCCGTGCAGGCGCGCCGCTACATGACGCCGGAGCAGGCCAGCGAGCTCGGCAAGCTCGATCCCGACGCAATCGCGCGCGTACGCGAGGAAGCGTGGCCGCGGCCGTTGAATGCCGACGAGCTGCACGACGCGCTCGTGCTGCTCGGCTTCGCGACCGCCGCAGAAGGCGCCGCGTGGACGCCCTGGTTCGAGCGCTTGCGCGCCGACGGGCGCGCGACGGCTGTCGAGCTGCCGAAGGCCGGCACGGTTTGGGTCGCCGCCGAGCGGCTGCCGGAAGTCGACGCGGCGTTCCCGGGCGCCGTCGCGGCCGAGCGGCTCGCCGTGATCGGCGGCGCCGTCGAGGACCGCGACACTGCGCTGCGCGAGCTCGTGCGCAGCCGGTTCGAAGCGCTCGGGCCCGTGACGGCCGAGGCGCTGGCGCAGCCGTTCGGGCTTGCTGCCGGCGACGTGCTGCCGGCGCTCGCGGCGCTCGAGCAGCAAGGCACGGCGATGCGCGGCACGTTCACGTCGAGCACCGGCACCGCCGCCCCCGGCGAGGAGTGGTGCGAGCGGCGCCTGCTCGCGCGCATCCATCGCTACACGTTGAAGCGCCTGCGCAACGAGATCGAACCCGCGACGCTGTCCGACTTCCAGCGCTTCCTGTTCCACTGGCAGGGCTTGGGAGGCGAGCGGCGGCAAGGGCGCGAGGCGCTCGGCGCCGTGCTCGGCGAGCTGCAAGGCCTCGCGCTGCCGGCCGCGCTCTGGGACCGCGAGGTGCTGCCGGCGCGCATTGCCGATTACAGCGCGTCATTGCTCGATCAGCTGTCGGCGGCCGGCGAGGTCGTTTGGTGGCGGCCGAGGCCAAGCGGCGCGCTGCCGGGAGCGCGCGCGACGACGGTTGCGACGTCGCCGATCGCGCTCGTGCCGCGAGCGTCGCTCGCGCTATGGCGGTCGCTCGGCTCGTTCGATCCCGTTCAAGGCATGTCGGGCGCCGCGGAGCGCGTCGTGCAAGCGCTGCGCGAACGCGGCGCGCTGTTCTTCGTCGAGATCGTGCAGACGAGCGGCCTGCTGCGCGTGCAAGCCGAAGAGGCGCTTGGAGAGCTCGTCGCGCGCGGCCTCGTGACGGCCGACTCGTTCGCGGGACTGCGCGCCGTGCTGACGCCGCAGAGCCGGCGCCGCGGCTTCCGCGGCCGCAGCCGCTTGCGCGGCAGCAGCGGCTTCGATGCCGCAGGAAGGTGGGCGCTGCTGCCGCCTCGCACGACACCGCGCTCTGGAACGGACCCCGAAGCGCTCGAGCACGTCGCGAAGACGCTGCTGCGCCGCTACGGCGTCATGTGCCGGCGCCTGCTCGTGCGTGAGCCGCTCGCCCCGAGCTGGCGCGAGCTGTTGCCGTTCTACCGCACGGCCGAGGCGCGCGGCGAGATCCGCGGCGGCCGCTTCATCGAGCCGTTCGGCGGCGAGCAGTTCGCGCTGATCGAGGCCGTCGAGGAGCTGCGCCGCCTGCGCCGCCAGCAGGACGCGAACGAATGGGTCGTGCTTGCGGCCGCCGATCCCGTGAATCTCTTTGGCATCACGGACGAAGTGCCGCGGGCGGCGGCTCCGAACCGGCGCCTCGTGTTTCGTAACGGCGCAGCCGTCGCCGCCGGCGCGCGCGGGAACCCCATCGAATGGCTTGCCGAGCTCGATGGCGCCGCCCGGCGCGAGGCCGAGCAGCTGCTCGCGGGTGACGGCAACCCGCCGCCGGGGCGGCGCTCGGCCGCTTCTTGGTCGCGGTAAGGCGGCACCGCCCGTAACAAATTCCACGGCCAGCCGTAATTCATGACGCGGGATGGCACCTTTCCGGTGGCATAACTAGAATCGCGCGTTCCTAGGGGGAACGTTCGTGTCGTTCGACCAAAACACGCTGGACAGCCTGAAGATCGACCGCGCCGCGCCGAGCCGGCCGTCGTCGGGGGCTCGCGGCTGGACGGTCGCGCTCGTGCTCATGGCTGCCCCGGCGGTCGGCGCGGCGTACTGGTTCTTGTTGCGCGCGCAACCGCTCGAGGTCGAGCTCGCGACGGCGGTCGCGGCGCCAGTCACGAGCAGTGGCGCGCGGGCGGGCGCCGCGGTGCTGAATGCCTCGGGTTACGTCGTCGCGCGGCGCGAAGCGACCGTGTCGGCGAAGGTCACGGGGAAGATCGCGTCCGTGTTGATCGAAGAGGGCATGGTCGTCGAGGAAGGCCAGCTTCTGGCGCAGCTCGACGACCAGACGCTTCGCCCGCTGCTCGAGCTCGCCGAGACGCAGCTCGAAGCCTCGCGCGCCGAGCTCGCCGAGGTCGTCGTGCGCCGCTCCGAAGCCGAGCGCGAGCAGCGCCGGCTCGAGCGGTTGCGAACCGAGAACCTGAGCAGCGAGCGCGACGTCGATCGAGCACAGTCCGAGGTTGCCGCCCTCGCGGCGCGTTTCGCGCGCCTCGAGCGCGCCGTCGACGTCGCCGAAGCCACCGTAGCCGTGCGCGCGCAAGAGATCGAGGATCTCGAGGTGCGCGCGCCGTTCGCAGGTGTCATCGTCTCGAAAGACGCTCAGCCCGGCGAGATGGTGTCGCCGATCTCGGCCGGCGGCGGCTTCACGCGAACGGGTATCGCGACGCTCGTCGACCTGGACTCGCGCGAGATCGAGGTCGACGTCAACGAGTCGTTCATCAATCGCGTGCAGGCGGGGCAAAAAACCGAAGCCACGCTCGACGCGTATCCCGACTGGGTCATCGCGAGCCACGTCATCAACATCGTGCCGACGGCCGACCGCCAGAAGGCGACCGTCAAGGTGCGCATCGCCTTCGACGAGCTCGACCCGCGGATCCTCTCGAACATGGGCGTCAAGGTGACGTTCCTCGACTCGGGCGGCAACGACGAGCCGAGCACGGGGTCCGGCGCCGCGCCGGCGCGGCCCGGTGTGCGCTTGCCGGCGAGCGCTGTCTCACGCGACGGCAATACGAGCTACGTCTGGCGGGTGCGCAACGATCGTGCCGAGCGCGTCGCGGTTCGTGTCGGCGCGGAACGCGCGGGCGAGGTCGAGATATCGGCGGGTATCAACGCGGGCGACGTCGTGGTCGCCGGGCCGCCGGCGGAGCTGACCGAAGGTTCCGCCGTCGAGGCGGCCGCGCGCTGAGTGTCGATCTGGGCCCGCCCAGATCGACCGAGGAAGAGGACAAGGGAGAACGAGCGATGATCGAGAAAAAGGTGCTGGTCCGAATTCGCGGCCTCACCAAGGACTACAAGCGCGGCGTCGAGACCGTGCACGTGCTGCAGGCGCTCGATCTCGACATCCGCGAGGGCGACTTCCTCGCGCTGATGGGGCCGTCGGGCTCGGGCAAGTCGACGCTGCTGAACCTGATCGGCGGCCTGGACCGCCCCAGTCAAGGCCAGATCGAGGTCGCCGGGCAACGCATCGATTCGATGGGCGACGGCGCGCTCGCGCGTTGGCGCGCGAACAACGTGGGGTTCATTTTCCAGATGTACAACCTGCTGCCCGTGCTCTCGGCCGAGCGCAACGTCGAGCTGCCGCTGCTGCTGACGCGCCTGTCGCGCGGCGAGCGGCGCAAGCGCGTCGACGCGGCCCTCCAGCTCGTGGGCCTGAGCGACCGCGCGAAGCACAAGCCGCGTGAGCTCTCGGGCGGCCAGGAGCAGCGCGTCGGCATCGCGCGCGCGATCGTGTCCGACCCGACCCTGCTCCTATGCGACGAGCCGACGGGCGATCTCGACCGGAAGTCCGGCGACGAGGTCCTGAATCTCCTGCAAGCGCTGAACCAGCGGCACGGCAAGACGATCGTCATGGTGACGCACGATCCGCACGCCGCGGTGCGCGCCTCGCACACGTTGCACCTCACGAAGGGGCAACTGACGCGCGAGCCGGAAGCAGCCTGACGCGGGCAGGGATGCCCGCGGTAGAGCAACGCAGGGAGCAGTTGCCGAGGAGCCGTCGCATGTTGAAGTTCCTACCGCTGTTCTTCGCGAACCTGGGCAGGAAGCCCGTGCGGACGACACTGACCGTCGCGTCGATCGTCGTCGCCTTCCTGCTTTTTGGTTTGCTGAAGACGATGGAAGGGGCGCTGTCGCTCGCCGCGGATCTCGCGGGCGTCGATCGGCTCGCGACGATGCACAAGGTGTCGATGATCCAGACGTTTCCGATCAGCTACGTGAATCGAATTCGCGGCGTCGACGGCATCGTCGAGGTGGCGCCGTTCACCTGGCTCGGCGGGATCTACCAGGACGAGCGCAATCAAATCGCGGCGCAGGGCACCGACCCCGAAACGTTCTTGAAGGTTTACTCGGAGTACAAGCTTCCGCCGGAGCAACTCGCCGACTGGTTTTCGGATCGCGGCAGCGCGATCGTCGGCAAGACGCTCGCGGGACGGTTCGGCTGGAAGGTCGGTGACACCGTGCCTATCCGCTCGGCCTTTTTCAGGAAGACCGACGGCAGCGATACGTGGGACATGCGGCTCGCGGGAATCTACGAGACGACGAACGGCGACAACTCGAGCCTGTTTTTCCACATCGACTATGTCAACGAGTCGCTGGCCGAGAACAGCGGAGCGCGCGACTCGATCATGTTCATCGTCACCAAGATCGCGAATCCGGCCGAGTCGGACAAGGTCTCCGCGGCGGTCGACGCGCTGTTCGCGAACTCGCCGGCCGAGACGAAGACCGCGACGGAGCGCGCGTTCATCCAGGGCTACGCGAATATGATCGGCGACATCGGGACGATCGTCACGGCCGTCGCGAGTGCCGTGTTCTTCACGATGCTGCTCGTGACGGGCAACACGATGGCGCAGTCGGTGCGTGAGCGCACCAACGAGATGGCCGTGCTGAAGACGCTCGGCTATTCGAAGCGCGTCGTCGCAGGCCTCGTGCTCACGGAGTCGTTCGTCATCACGGCGCTCGGCGGCGCCATCGGGCTCGGGCTCGCAGCGCTGGCGGCGGAATCGATGGGCGCAGCGCTCGCGCAGTTCTTCCCCGTGATCGGCATACCGTCGTCGACGTACGTCATCGGCGCCGCGCTCGTCGTGGTGTTGAGCGTGCTCGCGGCGCTGTTGCCGTCCGCCGAGGCCTGGCGCCTCCGGATCACGGACGCGCTGCGCAAGGCCTAGGAGCGAAACGCGATGCTCGGCAATTGGCTAGCTCAGATCGGCGCCGTCACCGTCATGAACTTGCGCAACGTGCGCGAGCGCCTGGGGTCGTCGCTCGTCGCGCTCCTCGGCGTAGCCGGAGTCGTCACCGTCGTCGTCGGCGTGCTGTCGATCAACGAAGGCTTCCGCGCCGTGCTGCAGCGTGCCGGCGCCGACGACGTCGCTATTGTCCTGCGCGGCGGCTCGACAGACGAGATGACGAGCGGGTTCGGGCTCGCCGAGACGCGCGTGATCGCCGACGCGGAGCAGATCGCACGAGACGGCAGCGGCCCGATCGTCTCGTCGGAGCTCTACGTCATCTTCGACGTCCCGCTCAAGTCGACCGGCACCGCGGCGAACGTGCCGCTTCGCGGCGTCAACGCGGCCGCCGCGGCGAACCTGCGCCAAGGTTTCGAGATCACCGAAGGGCGTATGTTCACGCCCGGCACGTTCGAGGTCATCGTCGGCCGCGGCGCGGCGTCGGAGTTCTCAGGCGTCGAGGTAGGGGAAACGATCCGCGCCGGCACGACGGCTTGGAACGTGGTCGGGCACTTTCGGGATCGCGGCAGCGTCGCCGAGTCGGAAGTCTGGACGGATGCGCCGGTGCTGCAGGGCGCCTACAACCGCGGCACGAGCTATCAGTCCGTGCGCGCCCGCCTCACGAGCCCGCAGGCGTTACAGGCCTTCAAGGACACGCTGACGAGCGACCCGCGTCTCAACGTCCGCGTCTTCACGGAGCGCCAGTACTACGAGGAGCAGTCGCGCACGATGACGGCGATCGTGGGTACCGTCGGTATGGTCATCGCGGTGCTCATGGGGTTGGGTGCCGTCTTCGCGGCGCTCAACACGATGTACTCGGCCGTCTCGACGCGCGCACGCGAGATCGCGACGCTGCGCGCGCTCGGCTTCGGCGCGTTCCCGGTCATCGTTTCCGTGCTCGTCGAGGCTGCGTTGATCGGCGCCGCCGGGGGCGCGCTCGGCATGGCGATCGCGTATTTCGCGTTCAATGGCTTGCAAGCATCGACGCTGAACTTCTCGTCGTTCAGTCAGATCACGTTCGCGTTCACTGTGACGCCGCAGCTCGCGGTGCAGGGCCTCGTGTATGCGCTGATCTTGGGGTTGGTCGGCGGCTTGTTTCCGAGCATCCGCGCGGCCCGGCAGCCGATCATCAGGGGGCTGCGCGAGCTCTAAGCCCGTCGAGTGCCGCGGCCCCTGGCTTGGGCAATCCCGCCGTTCCCACGCGTTGACAAGACGTTTATCGGTGTTTTATTATCGATAAACGTTAAAAAAGTAACGCCATACGGGGCGGGAGGAAGCGGCCATGAGTCCACGAACTGAGGCGCGCCTCGAAAAGGTCAAGCGCATGAGCGACAGCGGCAGACGCGTATGTCTCTTGCTGATGGTCCTTCTCTCGCTAGCGGCCGCCGTGGAGGTGTTCGGGACGGTGGCAATGCCGGAGTCGCAGACGTGCGAGGTCGGCGGCTTGCGGCAACCGTGCACCGAGTTGCCGCCGGAAGTGGTGACGTTGACGGTCGTCGGCATGGTCGGCGCAGTCGCCCTCATTTTGACGGCGCTCTATCGTCTCGCGCGGCTGTTCCAGAACTACGCGCGCGGCGAGATTTTCACGCGCGCGAGCGTCCGCGAGATTCGGTTCCTCGGTTACCTCGCGGTCGCCTCTGCGGTGTTCCAGGTCATGTTGTTCGTCGCCGCGCTCGTTCTGGTTGCCGAGGTCGGCGCCGAGTGGCCGGCCGAGCTACGGTTCGAGTTTCCCATCGGCACGCTCGTCATGGCCGCGTTCATCTTGCTGCTCTCCTGGGTCATGGATGTCGGAGCCGAGATGCGCGAAGAAAACGAGCTGACGGTGTAGCTGAGCATGGCCATCGTCGTGAACCTCGATGTCATGCTCGCGCGGCGGAAGATGCGGCTCGGCGCGCTCGCCGAGCAGGTCGGCATCACGCCGCAGAACCTTTCGGTGCTGAAGACGGGGCGCGCGAGAGCGATCCGCTTCTCGACGCTCGAAAAGCTCTGCGAAGCGCTCGAGTGCCAACCCGGCGACCTGTTCGAGTACCGTCCAGGCACCACCGCGCCGCCGCCGGCGGCCGAAGAGGAAGCCGAGGCCGAGGTCGAGCAGGCTTAGCGCTCTCCGCAACGACGCATTCGTGGGCGATGACTCCGCGCGTGCGCTTTTTGGTAGGCTTGCCCTGCTCGATAGGGATCGAACAAGGAGAACAGGACCATGGCTCAAACATTGACCGGCGGCTGCCTCTGCGGCGCCGTGCGTTACAAGGTCTCGGCGGATCTGATTTTCAGCGGCAAGTGCTACTGCGAGGATTGCCGCAAGACGAGCGGCTCGGGCCACGGCTCGATCTATGCCGTGCCGGAGCAGGACGTCACGATCACCGGCAAGCTCACGGAATTCAAGAAGTCCGGCGGCAGCGGCCAGCCGATCACACGGCGGTTTTGCCCCGTGTGCGGCTCGAAGATCTCGGCGACGGCTGGTGTGATGCCGGGCGTCATGCTGATCACTGCCTCCACCTTGGACGAGCCCGAAAAGTTCGTCTCGCAGATGAGCGTCTACACGTCGCGCGCGCCGAGCTGGGACCGGCCGCCGACCGATGCGCCGTGTTTTCCGGAGATGCCGCCGCAAGCCTGACCGGGTTTGGCCCGGGAGGGACGGGACTGGGGACGGATTTATAGATCCGTCCCCTCTGAGAGGCCCGTCCCCTCCGCGAGGCTCTTGTAGGCGCGATCGAGAAAGAACGTCGTCGGGTTGCCGTAGCGCTCGTCCCACTCTTTCGTCGGCTGCGCGGCGATGACTTGCTGGAGCGTCGCGCCGTCTGCGATCAACGCGGCGATTCGGCCGCGTACCGCCACGAGCATGTCGACGTAGCGCTCGAGGTCCGCGTACGTGGCCGTTGCGCCGTGGCCGGGCACGACGATCGTGCGTGCGTCGATGCGCTCGAGCACGGCGCGGCAGAACTCGATGACGCCGTCGAAGTCGCCGCCGTTGTCGACATCGGCGAAGGGATAGGCGGCCGATAGGAACACGTCGCCCATGTGCACGACGTTGTGCTCGCGCAAGATCACGGCGACGTCGCCGGCCGTGTGCGCCGGCGATGCGTGCACCAGCTCGATGCGCTCGCCGTTGAGGTAGAGGTCGAGCCGGTCGTCGAACGTGACCGCGGGCCACGCAGCCGGCGGGAACGCCGGCTGATCGAGGATCGTGCGCACGACGTTGATCTTGTTGTCGCGCATGAGCATGGTCCGCGAGTTCGCGTGCGCGACGATCAACGTGCCGTCCGGGCCGAGCACTTTGTTGCCTTCGGAGTGATCGTCGTGCCAGTGCGTGTCGATTGCGTAGCGAATCGCCTCGCCGCCCAAACGCGCGATCTCCTCGCGGTAAAGCGGCACGTACTGCGAGTAGCCGGTGTCGACGACGAGCGCGCCGTCGTCGCCGAGCAGCACGAGCACATTGCCCGCGACCTGGCCGCCGCCCGTGCCGAGCAGCACGTGGAGGTCGGGCGCGAGCTGCTCGCGTGTGACCGTGGCCGGGCGCGGCGGCTCCTGCGCGTGCGCCGTTGCGGCGCACGTGACGACGAGCAGCGCCGTGAGGCAGTGTTTCGCTCTCATGGCCGATTCTTGTACGTGTCGCCGCTCGCGACTGTCAACCGATCTGGGGCGTATACTCGGCCGCAAAACGCCGTGAGGTTCCTATGAGCAAATCGGCCTTTTGCATCGCCGCGGTAGTCGCCACCCTGGTCACCGCGCCGGCCGCCGCCCACCACTCCTACGTCGAGTTCGATCAACAGAACACCGTCGAGATCGAAGGCACGTTGGTCGCCGCTGCGTGGCAGAACCCGCATTCGCGTCTTACGGTGGCCCTCGCCGACGGCGTCCGCTGGGACATCGAGAGCTCGGCCGTCAACGGATTGCGCCGCGCCGGCGCGCCCCTGGAGCTCTTCGAGGTGGGCAGCAAGGTCAAAGTGGCAGGCTGGCCTTCGACGAGGGCCGTGAGCCGCCTGTTCGGGACGAATATCCTTTCCGCGGGCGGCCAGGAGCTCATCTTGTTTCGCGCGCCGCCGCGGTGGGGCCCGGGCGCCATCGGGCTCGAGCGGCAGGCGGTGGCTGCCAGCGCGCCCACGGAGTCTGCGAGGACGATCTTCCGGACCTGGGGATCGGCTTACGCGAGGCCCGGCGTGCCGGACGATCCCGACGCGTCGCCGAGCTCGCTCTGGCGCGTGCCGTTGCCGCTCACGGAGGCCGCGCGCCAAGCCGAGGCCGGTTTCGACGCCGTCAAGTACAACATGAGCCTGGGGTGCACCCCGAAGAATATGCCATTCGTCATGGTCGTCCCGGGTCCGACCGACTTCGTGGATCGAGGCGAGACGATCCTGCTGCGAAGCGAAGAGTTCGACGTCGTGCGGACCATCCACATGAACAGCCGCGAGAATCCCTCCTCGCAGCCCAAAACACCGCTCGGCTACTCGGTCGGCCGTTGGGAGGGCGAGACGCTCGTCGTGGAGACCGGCAGCGTCGGTGCGGAGTATCTCAGGCCGGGCGTGCCGCTCGGGCCTGCCGCTTCGTTCCTGGAGCGCTTTACGCCGAGCGCCGACGGCAAGCGTCTGCATTACACGATCGTGATGACCGATCCGTACTCATTGACGAAACCTGTGGAGCAGAAGCGCTCGTGGGTCGCCATCGACGCGCAGGTGCTGCCGTACAACTGCACGTGGCCGAACTGAAGATCGACGGAGACTTCCGAAGTCGTCGTCATAGCTCCGGAAGCATCGTGCGCGCCAGCCAGTCGCGCCGCGTGAGCTCGTGCACGAGGCAGTCGTCGCCGCTGAAGTCACGACGGTCGACGGGCCTGAAGCCGAGGCGCCGATAGAACGTGTGCGCTCGCACGTTCGATGCGAGCGGATCGATGATGACTCCGGTGACGCGCGAGTCCGCGAAGCAACGTTGCAACGCGAGCCGCATCATCGTGGTGCCGTGACCCTTGCCGCGGTCCGCCGGAGCGCCGATCCAGATGTCGACGGCGCGCAGGTTCGGCGCGATCTCGCCCCAGTAGTGCGACGCTTCGAGGTGCGGGTCGCAAATCTGCATTGCGCCGATCGGGCGGCCGTCGAGCTCGGCGATGAAGTACTGCGAGTGCTCGTCCTGCGCCGCGAGCTCCTCGGCCCACTCCGTGCTCGCGAACGCGATCGTCGCGTTCGGGTCGTCCGACGAGCAGGCGATGACGTCCGCGTCGGTGTCCCAGAGGTCGAGCCAAACGGCATCCTCGGGCGTAGCGGAGCGCAGCGTCACCTTGGGCACGGCATGTTCTCGATTCGTCGGCTGGAAGTATAGAACGCGAGAACGAGCGCCCGTTCGCGAAAGCGGCTGGAACCTTCGAGTACAATCGCGACTCGCAGGCGGAGGTCCGGCGTGAAGATTGCGGTGTTGTTCGGCGGCGATAGCATGGAGCGCGACGTCTCCATCGCGAGTGCATCCCAGGTCGTCGGCGCGCTGCGCAGCCGCGGCCATCAAGTCATCGCCTACGACTCGGGCAGAGGACGGCTGACGGCCGCCGACGAGCGACACTTGTTCGCCGGCAAGATCGATCGCCGGCCGCCCGACAAGACGGCGGTCTCGAGCTTGCCGACCGTCGTGTCGGCGCCGGATCTCGCCGACGTCGACCTCGTGTTCCTTGCGATGCACGGCGGCAGCGGCGAGGACGGCACCGTGCAGTCGCTGCTCGACCTTGCCGGGATTGCGTACACGGGCTCGGGCAAGCTCGGCAGCGCGCTCGGCTGGGACAAGGACGTCGCGAAGCGGCTGTTCTTGGCGGCCGGCGTGCCGACGCCGGACTGGCTGATGGCGCCGGTCTCGGCCTCGGTTGCCGCGCAGCAGCTCGGCTTCCCGTTGATCGTCAAGCCGAACGGGCAGGGCTCGACGGTCGGGCTCACGCTGGTGCGCACGCCGCCCGAGCTCGAGGCAGCGCTCGAGCTCGCAGCCGGTTTCGATGCGCAAGTCATGCTCGAGCGCTACATCGACGGCCGCGAGCTCACGGTCGGAATCCTCGACGACGAGCCGCTCGCCGTCGGCGAGATCATTCCCAACACCGGCCCGATCTTCGATTACGCCGCGAAATACCAGGCCGGCGGCGCCGAGGAAATCTTTCCCGCCGATCTGCGCCCCGAGCAGACGGCGCGCATCCAGGACCTCGCGCTCAAAGTGCATCGGGCGCTGAAGCTCGACGTCTATAGCCGAGTCGATTTCCGCATGGACGGCGACGGCGGCTTCTGGTGCCTCGAGGTCAACACGTTGCCCGGTTTGACGGCGGCGAGCCTGCTGCCGCGCGCGGCCGCAGCCGTAGGCATCGACTTTCCGGAGCTCTGCGAGCGCATCTGCCGCGGCGCGCTCGCGCGGCGCAAGGCAAAGAAGTAGGCGCGTGCGTGCGGCGACGTCACTGTTGCTGCTCGCATCGTGCATCGCCGGCTGCGCGGCACTGCCGAACCGGGACCCTCTGTCGATCGACGTTGCAGGGATCGAGCCATTGCCGAGCGAGGGCCTCGAGCTGCGCTTGGCGGTGCGCGTGCGGATCCAGAACCCGAACGATACGCCCGTCGAGTACTCGGGCGCTGCGCTCAATCTCGATTTCAACGGCCGCAAGCTCGCAAGCGGCGTCAGCGACGCCATCGGCACCGTGCCGCGTTATGGCGAGGCCGTGCTCGAGATTCCCGTGACGATCTCCGCGCTCAACATGGCGCGCCAGGTGATCGGTTTCTCGAACACTCGAGACGAGCGGCGCGACGTCAGCTACACCGTTCGCGGCAAGCTCGAGGGCGGGGTATTCGGCACACGGCGCTTCACCGACGAAGGCACGTTCGAGCTTCCGGATCCGGGCGAGTAGCGCTGCGCACGTCGCGCAGATCAGATCATCGCGAGCGGCGTCGCACGTTTCGGCGGCGGGAATGCGCGATCGAGCTCGGCCAAGTCTTCCTTCGAGAGCTCGAGCTCGAGCGCGGCGTGATTGTCGCGCACATGCGCTTCGCTCGAGGCTTTCGGGATCACGACGATGTCGGGCTGCCGCAGCAGCCAGGCGAGCGCGATGCGCGCGGGTGTCGCGCCGATGCGGGCGGCCATCGCTTTGAGCACCTCGTTCGTGCGCAGCCGCCGCGAGTCGCTGCCGAGCGGCGAGTAGGCCATCAGCGGTATCTTTTGCTTGCGACACCAGGGCAGAAGCTCCCACTCGACGCCGCGCTCCTCGAGGTTGTACAGCACTTGGTTCGTCGCGACGTCGGCGCCGCCCGTTAGCCCGCGCGCCTCTGTGAGATCGGCGACGTCGAGGTTGCTGACGCCGTAGTGCCGGATCGACCCGCGGTCGCGCAGCGCGGTGAAGGCCTCGAGCGTCTCCTCGAGTGGCACCGAGCCGCGCCAATGCAGCAGGTACAAATCGAGGTAATCGGTTTTCAGGCGCTTCAAGCTTTGCTCGCAAGCCGCGATCGCGCCGCGCCGCGAGGCATTTTCCGGCAGCACCTTGCTGACGAGATACACCTGCTCGCGCCGTCCCTCGATCACTTCCGCGATCAGCTCCTCGGAGCGGCCGTTGCCGTACATCTCGGCCGTGTCGATGAGGTTCAAGCCGAGCTCGAGCCCGACTCGCAGCGCACGCTGCTCGTTCGCACGCTTGCGCTTGTCTTCGCCGATTTGCCATGCGCCTTGACCAAGGCGCGACGCGGGCGCGCCGGTCGGCAAGCAAAACGCGTTCATGCCCTCGCTCATGCGTGGTGCTCTCCGAGCCACGGGCTCACGGCGAAGGCGAGCCACGCGATCATGAACGCGACGCCGCCATACGGCGCAATCCCGACGATGCCGGGCGCCGCGCCGAGCGCTCGCGCATAGATGCTGCCGCAGAAGAGCAAGGTGCCGCCGAGCATCAGCCATGCCGCGGCGGCGCGTAGCCGGCCGGCGCGGCCCGTGAGCCCGACGAGCGTGATCGCAACGATGCCGAGCGCGTGAAAGAACTGAAAATGCACGGCGGTCTCGAAGCTGCGCAGCGCTTGCTCGTCGGCGAGCGGCAGCGCGTGGCTGCCAAGGGCGCCGGCGATCGTCGCTAGGACCAGCGAGGCACTCGCGATCGAGATCAGTACTTTGGCCTGAGTCTGCATGGCGGGTGGTGTCGAACTGAGCAACCGCGACAGTGTCCCCCGCTCGCGGGGCAAGTCAACGGCTGGGGCGCGGTGCTGCGCTCGACGGTCGATGCCGGCTACTGAGCTTGAAGACGCTGCGGCGGGTCCGGCACGGACGTAGTGGAGCACGCGGGCGGAGTACCTTGAACGGTGACTTCGACTTTCGGTAGCACAAGGGATGCGTCGGATGCCTCATGGGGATAATCGTCCACAACCGGAAAGTGCGTGTCTCTGGCATTTGGCGTAAACACATATTTCCCCGGTGTCGTTAGCGTCAGGCCGCTCCAGGTCTCTTCGTGAAACGCCTTCCCGGCGGCGGTGCGCCACTCTTCGTGGTCTCCTGGGCACGATTCTCGTTTCCTAGTCCAACCGATCGTAGACAACAAGTAAGGAGCGCTTGCGGAGACGCTGATAGCAAACGGTTCGTTGACGGCTACGGACATCTTCAAGGCGGTGATTTTGACGACGGGAACCACGGCGCGGTGCGCGTTGACTCGGCCGTAACCCGCCATCGGGCTAAAGCCGTTGGCGTCGTAGTCAGGTCCTCCGACGATGGTTATCTTGTCTGCGGTGTGCTGAAGGATGTCGCGAACGTCCTTCGGTGTCAGGTTCGGATTCAGGGATAGCACGAGGCCTGCAATCCCCGCCGCAAGGGGCGCGGACGCCGAGGTCCCGAAAGCCCCGTTCGTCTCCGGCGCGTAGGTGAAGAACGTGGTGAGATCCGTCGTGACCACCATCCCCGAAGGGATGCCGCCAAAGTCGTCGGCTCGCGTAGGAGCAACCATGTCGATACAATCGCCGAAGCTTCCGATGTCACCTGCGACGTCGGTGACCGTGGAGCCGCTCACGGCGATCACGCTGTCCGTTGCCGAGATGTCTCCTGTGAGATTGAACGCGCACTTGTTCTGGTTCGGCTTGTTCGGGACTGCGAAAAACACCGGTATTCCCGGACCGGGCGGGTTGGCTCCCGTAATGATGTCGAGAGTATCAGCAAACTCTTGCGCGTACGGGCGTCCCCAGCTGTTGGAGATCACATCGGCATTGAACACGTTCTTGGCGTCCAGCAAGGCGCCGATAGTCTCGGCCATGTTCTCCGGGTAAATTCTGATCGGCACGATCTCGCACAGCGGACATATTCCAGACACGCCCTTCCCGTTGTCGCCGCAAGCGGCAATGATGCCCGCCGAGAACGTTCCATGTCGCCTATTACCGTCCAGCGGGTCTGGACTTCCATCGGGCCCGGGGGTGAGCGTCGTGTAGTCCCCACCCTGCGAAATGTTGTCAACGAGATCCTCGTGCGTCAATTGCACGCCGCTGTCGAGCACTGCGATGCGAATGCGTTCCTCCACCTGGCAGCTGCCGTCGGTCGGCTCGTCACTCGACCCGCGCGTGTAGTCCCAGGCTTCCGGCGCATCGACGTTGCCAACAGGACCGCCGCTGAGATGCCACTGATTGGGATAGTAATCATCGTCCGGATTTCGCGGTTGGTTTGGGACGTCCCTGAACTCAGCCGGGAACCGCAGGGTCGGAAGCGCGTACCTCACGAGGCGACGCCCGGAGTCGTCCATGTACTCGTAGATAGTGTTGGCGATCTCGAGCGGCGTCAGTTCGGAATTGGCATTCACGCTGTACGCCACGATAAGAGGTCTGGGATTCAGAGTTCGCGCGACTGACACTGAGTCCCCGACCTCGAGCCCTCGAAGGTCGCCCAGTCCGGAAACGCCGTCGACGAAGGCGACCAACAAATCCTGCGTCATCGCCGCGACGGTGCCCCCTGCCGTGGTCACTAAACGGCCCACGTCGGTTACTGGCTCACCGGCCTGCGTCAATCGGTTTCGAAGGTCGACGAGATACCGGTTGGAGACTTGCGTGGCGCCAACGACCGAGTAGGCGACTGTGCGGTTGCCGCGGAGCGGCGCATAGATCTCGTCCGGGCTCACGCGCAAACCGTACCGCTCACCGATTGAGTCGATCAGGCCCGCCTCCGGATCAACGGAGAAGCGCAGCGCAACCGAGCTCGGCGCTACGTCGACTCTGACTTGCTCGCCGTTGGACCAGTAATACGAATTCCGGTCGTCCTGAGCCGCCGCGCCGCCAAGAACGGCTAGTGCGGCAAGCGTTGCGAAGACGATTCTCTGATTCATAGCGCCTCCAACATAGTGATGAGCCGGCGACTCGCCCTCAGTCGGCGATGGCGTGGCCACCATGATGGCTGCCGGTCGCATGCTGATCAGGTACGGTGATGAACAGGGGGTCGGGGTCGGTATCGTTCGGATCTGGCGGGGGGCAAATGGTGGCAGGCGGCCGCGGGATACGGCGCATCGTGAAGCTGTGATCCTGCGCCCCGCCCGAGTGCTGGTTGACTCGCGCCTGTCCGCCGCCCTCTGGCGTGAACTTCTTGTACGCCGCGTTGGGGTGCTTTTTTCCGGCGAAACGGGGGTCCACGACGATGTCGTTGCCGCCGCCGCCGGGGCCGACCCACGGAGCCGTCTCGTTGGGCATTCCTTCGTTACGGACGACTCTCATTTTGAGATTGGGGCTGTTGCCGATCCGCGTGAGGTAGATCACGTCACCGACTTCCAAGTGTGCATCGCCGATCGTTTCGCACACCACCAACTTCTGGTTCTCCGGCGGGGCCACCTCCGAGAGGACTCTGAGTTCGCCGAGTAGCCAGCGTTGGCGATTCAGGGGTAGCTGCTGCGGCGGAGGACTATTCGGCACGTACTGTGCGAGCAGCTCGACAAGTTCCGCTCGCTCCTCCGGCGAGAGCGCGGACTCTCGCTCCGGCTGTTGCGCACACGCCTCGGTCGCCAAACCAAGCGCCAGCAGGGCGGCGCACCAGCCTAGGTAATACTTGGTTGTCATTGATCGTTCTCCGTGTTCGTCGCGGTTGAGAAAAAACTAATGGACATCTCCGAGCAAAATGAATGCGCCCCAGTAGTACGGGTCGGCCCAGCGGGGCTCCGCCGCCATGGATAGCTGCGCGGCTCTGAGCGCTTCTGCCGGCGGCGCGCCTTCCTTGATCATGTGCTCGTAGAACCGAGCCATGAGCACCGCAGTGGCGGAGTCGGAAACCTGCCAGAGGCTCAAGACGAGACTCTTGGTGCCTGCGTAAAGGAACGCTTGCGTCAACCCGACCAAGCCTTCGCCGCGAATCTCGCGTCCGAGCGCCGTGTCGCACGCGCTGAGCACGACGAGGTCCGCATTGAGGCCGAGGTTGTAGATGTCGTCGAGCCGCAGGAACCCCGACAGGGAGTTGCCGTCGTGATCGAACTGCGACAGCGCGAGCGCAGACAACGCCGGATACCGAGAGTCGACCAAGCCGTGCGTCGCGAAGTGCACATAGCGATACTGTTTCAGTTCCGCAGTCAGCACACCGTCGCGGCTCGCGCTGAATCCCTCCGAAACCAAGCGGTCGGTCTCAGGCACCAACGCCGCGATGTCGTGAGCCTCGCGGCCGCTATACCGCAAACGATGCAGCTCGAACGAGGACGAGCGTGTGGCGGGCTCGCCATGCGGCGTGTCGGTTGCGATCGACCTAGATGGGATCAGTCGCTCGTCGCTTCGCTCGAAAACCGGATCGGCAAATACGGCGAGCGTCTTGCTAGGTTCTTCCGGGGACCGCCGCGCACGTTGAGCGGCCAAAGCCGACATCGAAGGTATGCTGACAACTTGACGCGTTGTGATCAGCGGCGCCGATGCGCTGTCGCGGATCACCGGGAGCACCGCGAAGGGCACGTAGTGCAGCGCTCCGTCGGCCGCTATCAGCACGCGATCGGCTTCGATGACGTCCGCAATCGGAGTCAGCACGCCGTCGGCCAATACTTGCAGCGCGTCGCTGCGGCGCGCCGGCGAAGACATGCGGTCCTCGAGGATTGACAAAACGTTACGAGCTGCGGTTTCGATCTCGTCGCGTGGAGCGAGCTCAACGGCGCGTATTGAGTCCCGCGTGACGACCCACACGAAGCTGCGGTGCTGTCCGAGCTCGTACTGCAGCAGGACTTCATTGGGGCCGACGAGACTCTGGATCTGCTGCCCCGTGAGCACGGTCGAAGCCAGTGCCGGGTTCGCCCGCCCTCGTGTGTCGAGCAGGGTCAACTCGTTCTCGAGAGCCGTCATCTCGCGTAGAAGGTCGTCGAGTTGTGCACCGGCGTCTTCGTCGGCCAACGGGTTCGCGAGCAAGCGATCCCGCTGGCGGCTTCGGGCAGCCAACTCGTCGTACAGGCGGCTTCTGCGGGCTGCTACGTCGTCGTCGAGGATCGTATCGTCGGCATCGACGCTCGCCGCGGCCAACAAATCCACGAGCATTCGTGCTCGAGCGCGCTCGCTGATGCTCAATGCGGCGAACAGCGTTTCGGCAGTGTCTTGGCCGCTCGACATCAACACGTCGATCTGCGTCTCGTAGTAGCCGCGCTGGGCCGCCGAGTACAACGCACGTAGCTCGGGCGCGGAGACCTTGACGCGCAGATTCTCGATGCGATCGAGCGCAGCCTCGCCGTACTCGACGGCGTCGGCGATCCGGCCGGCTCCGTGCGCGGCCAGTGCGAGCCCGTTGAGCGCGGCCGCTTCTCCTTCCTGAAGGCGAAGCGATCGATAGAGCGACAGCGCTTGTTGCAGGTGGTCAGCGGCAGCTTGGTATTCGCCACTCGCGACGCGACTCCGCCCGATCTGTGCGTGCGCATCGGCGACGACGACGGGCGATTCGATGTTGGAAACGACGACTTCCTGGGCCGCTGCCAATGCCTCGTCATGCCGGCCCAGCGCCGCGAGGTCCTTGGCGATCAGAAGGCGGCGAACGGCACGACCATGGTCGGAATTGGTGAGTAGCTCCGCGTCCTGATGCAGCGCCAGCGCCGCCGCGTGGTCGTTTTCGAGGTAAGCGATATTGCCGAGATAGGTGAGAACCGCTGCCTGAGTGCGTCCGTCGCCGACGTCCCGAGCGGCGGCGAGCGCCCGCTGCAAGTAATTCCTTGCGCGCTCGTAGTCCCCAGAGACGTAGTATGTCGATCCGAGCCCACGCATCGAAGAAGCGACGTGGGTGAAGTCTCCGAGGTCTTGCCGCAAAGTCAGTGCACGGGAGTACGCTTGCAGCGCCTCGTCGATGTCGCCGAAGTCTCGGTGCGCTGCACCGAGATTCTCGAGCACGTTCGCCTCGAAGTTCGGATCCTTGCCCTCGGGGATCAGCTCGAGAATGTAGCGAAACGTCTCGATGGCTTTGCCGAGATAGCCTTCGTCGATGTCGATGACAGCGAGGTTTTGCTGCACATTGAGCTCCTCGCGCCATTCGCCGATGCGCGAGAAGACGGACGCTGATCGCTCCCATGCGGGCTTCGCGTCGGCGAAGTTGCCGCGCAGGTGATGCGTGTAGCCGACGAAGTTCAGCACCTCGGCGAGCCTGTGCAAGTCGCGGTGATCCTCGTAGAGCGCCGAGATCTCGCCGAACGTTTTCAGTGCCGTCTCGAAAGTGCTGGTCGCCGCCTGGCGATCCATCTCGCCGGCGGCGACGTCGACCAATGCGTACGCGTGCAGGAACCGCGCTCGGAGGTGCAGATCGTCGTCGACGTCTCGGTAGATGTCTGCAGCCATCTCGGCAAGATCCGCCGCGCCGGGCCAGTTGTAGAGATCCCAGTACTCCAGCATCGCGGTGCTGTAGAGCGCCTGAGCATGCAAGCGGACCTCCGCGAGCTGTCGCCACAGTTCGCCCGCGCGCGCGTAGGCGTCGCGGCTCGATTTCTTCAGCGTGTCGACCTGCTCTTGCTCGAGGGTCTGGGCCAACCGCGCGTTGTCCGCGGCGGCGTTGACGGCCGCAGCCGACGCCATTAGCCGCCATGCCTGCGAACGCGCGAGGTCGCCTCCCGCGACCGCTGCGAGTTCCGCGACTCTGATCGAGTGACCGCCGACCGCGTGAGTCAGCTCGTTGGAGCTGATCGTAATGCGGTAATCGCCGGACATGGACGCGTCGAGCAGAGCGTACTCGCGCTCATCGCGTCGCAATGGCGAGTTGTACGACTGCGCGCTTCCGTCGGGGGCTGCGACGGTAACGAGCAAGTCGAGACCGCGCTGATCGACTTCGATGAGATAGCTTTCGTCGGCGCGCGCCGCGAATCGATAGACAATCGGGTCGTCTGCGCGTTGTGTTGCGCTCGAGCTCTGGTCAAGGGACAGCGGAATCGGCTCGGGGTCCGCGGCTTGCGCGAGCGCAACAGCGGGGGCGCAGAGTAGCGTCAGCACCGAGCTTCCGATCACGGCGAGTATTGCGACGATCGAGCCGCTGTTCACGCAGCTTCTCCTTCGCGGAGGATTCGACTCGGATTGATCGGATGGGGCGACGCGACGCGCCGGATCCGCACCGAGCTCTTAGTTGGAGTGGGCAATGCCGAACCGCTTGACATTCGCATAGGCCTCTCGAAAGCGCAAGAACGCGCGCTGACGCTCTATCGTTAAGGACTTGCCTCAAGAGTGTCGCGTCGAGGCTATTTATCTCACCTGCTCGATCGCCATGCCGGTCGCGCTCGTCGAGCGCTGGCACATCTCTATCAGTTTCGCGGGGTTACGGTGACTGACGTCGTGGCGATCGCGTCGAAACGACCGGCGGGCCAGTCGTCCATCCTGCCCTCGAGCCGAGCTTCGTACGCTCCAGGTCGGAGGGCGCGACCCGGCACGCCGATCAAGATTGTTTCACCAAGCTGAGGTGAGAGGTCCGCGCGGTTGAAGATCTCCTCAGACCGTTCGCCGTCGCGCCGCATGAGGACCGCGCGATACGTGTCGTACGGGGCTACGGAGTCCAGGAGCAGCACTGTCCATTCGTCTGGCTCGGGCTCTGGAATAGAGGTGTCGTTGCCACCGCGTACCGCATCGAGCGCGATCGTTCGAGTGACGGCAGATGTTTGCGAGAAAGAGCTCTCGCGCAAGGTGCGCATCTCGCGGTACCAGGTCGTCGATAGGCCTAACGACACTACCAGCAGAAGGGACGCGGCCGCCGCGTATTGCGGAGAAGCAAAGAACCGTTGCCAGCGCGGCTGCGATCGCTGAAGGCCGCCCGCGCTATCGAGCTTGTGCATACCGTCGCGCAGCCGTTCCGCCGCCTCGATCTGGTCCAAAATCTCGGGGTCGCCGAGGTAAGCCTCCTCGAAAGCCTGCTCCTCGTCGGCGGTGAGCGCCCCTGAAAGGTAGCGCTCTATGACCCCGTTATCGCGAATGTACTGTCTATCCATACTCGTATAGTGACCCGCGTACCCGGATTCTCTCAGCTAGCCGACCACGCGCAGTACGGGTTGTGACGCAGCGCTCGTCAGCAGCTCGCGAAACCGCTGCTTGGCGCGGAACAAGACTCGATTGTAGTGGGCGGAGTCGACGCCGAGAGCCTCGCAGATGGCGCTCTTGTCCTGATCTTCGAGGTATGTCCTAACCAGAATTTCTCGGTCTCGCTGTACCGGCAGCTCGTCGAGCAGCTTGCGTACGATGCGCTGTACTTGCTCGGTGGAGACGTGATCGAACGGGCCTGCGGCATCGTCGGCAGCGGCGTCGACGGCATCGGAATCCGCGGTGGTCGCGCGCCGCATGTTCTTCCGGACGTCGGCGCTCACCAGGTTGATTGCCGTGCCGCGCAAATACCCTGCGACGCGCTCTATCTGCTCGATCGGAGATTGCCTCAGCTTCTCGATGGCAATGCGGAAGGTCTCCTGCGCGAGATCGAGCGCAAGCTGCGGATCACGCGTGCGCCGTTTCAATAGGTAGGTCAAGCCGCGTTGGTAACGGCGGACGAGATCTTCTTCGGCGCGCCGATCGCCCTGGCCGATGCGCTTTACGAGCTCGGCCGAGATCTGCGCTTCGAGGGCGTGATCGGGCGTTCTCTACCACGATGCGGCGAGCTCCGGCGCCTCACGAACAAGAAAGACTCTTCGCGACCGGTGAGATTCTAGCTTGGGTCGCTGCACGTATTCCACGGCGACCGAGTGAAAGCAATCGTGCAGGTCGTCGGATTACAAACACTCATCAACACAGAGGACACTAACATGAACGGCTCAACTCCAAAGAACACCGAGGGACGCGGACGACGACTGCTCAACGGCTTGATGACGGACTGGGTGTGGGAAGTGTGCTTGATCGCGGTTGCGACGCCCGTCGTCGTCAGCACGCTTCTGTCGGTCGGCACCAACTTCAGCGTTTGAGGTGCATTGATGACTGCGATACGTCAATCGACGTCAACCGCCGCGGTGGGGGGCCGGCTTTCGGGCCGGCCCCGCCACGTGCGGCTGTTACAGTCGTTCACGCGGCTCGAAGCGGGCGAGGGGCAATGCCTGGCGCTCTTCTTCGCATATGCGTTCGTGTTGCTGGTTTCGTACTACATCGTCCGCACACTTCGCGAGCCGCTGCTATTGGTGGATGCGTCGGCGGAGATCAAGACTTACGCGTCAGCCGTCTCCGCGCTAGCGCTGTTGTTGCTCGTGCCGCTTTACGGCGCCGCGTTCCGCCGTGCGGACCGGACTCAGTTGGTACGCTGGGTCACGGGGTTCTTCATCGCGACGCTCGGTGCACTCTATGTTGCAGCGCGCAACGGCGTCGACATTGGATTTGCCTACTACGTCTGGGCGGGAATCTTTGGCGTGACGATAGTCGCGCAGTTCTGGGCTCATGCGGCCGACTGCTTCGACGTGGAAACGGGCCGGCGTTTGTTTCCCGCAATCATGATGGGCGCGACCCTCGGCGGAATCGTCGGCCCTTCGGTGTTTCATGCGCTGCAGGACGCGCTCGATGCGCCGCAGATGATGCTCGTTGCGTTGGTGTTGCTCGCGCTGACGCTACCGCTCGTGCATTGGACGCGAAGCAGCGTCCCGGCCAACCGGCGCAGCCGCGCGGCTACGGACGCCGGCGAGGCGCGCACCGACAGCCCGCTCGGCGGATTCTCGCTGATCGCGCGCGATCGATATTTGCTGCTCGTCGCGCTGCTGATCGTGCTCTTGAATTGCGTGAGCACGATGGGCGACTACCTTCTCACGGGTTTCGTGATCAGCAACGCCGAGCAGCAGCTGGCGAGCGACCCCTCGCTCGATAAGGGTCGGCTGATCGGTGACTTCTATGCGAGCTTCTATCTCGCCGTTAACGTGCTGACGGTCGTCATGCAAATGTTTCTCGTCGGCCGACTGTTTCGCTGGATCGGGGTGAACGGCGCTTTGCTTCTGCTGCCGCTGCTGACGTTGGTCGGCTACGGAGCCGTTGCCTTCCTGCCGGTCTTCGCCCTACTGCGCGTCGTCAAGGTCTGCGAGTACAGCGGCAACTACTCGGTGTTGAACACGGCGCGGCAAGCGCTGTTCTTGCCGCTGTCTCCGAAGGGAAAGTTCGAGGGGAAGATCGCCACCGACACGTTCTTCTGGCGTTTCGGCGATCTCATTCCCGCCGTGATCGTCTTCATCGGTTTGAGCTGGTTCGACTTCGGACCGCAGCAGTTCGCAGTCGTGAACATGGCGCTGTCGGCCGCATGGCTTGCCGTGGCACTTCAGCTCGCGCGGCGCAGCCCAGGTCAAGCGTCGAATCCGCCGCGACTTCCTCTCGCTCTCGCGGCCACGGCGGCATTCGCAAGCGTGCGCAGATTCTGCGTGCCCGTGCTCGTCGCGCGCGCTTCGTCGTTGCTTGCTGCCATTGTCGGCGTGTTTGCGCTGGCAAGCTCCGCTCCGGCGGATGCCGCAGCCGGTGATGCCGCGGGCGCCGCCCCGCCAGGCTTGTTCGACGATCGCCGGCCGATGTGAAATGGTGGGCCCGGTAGGACTTGAACCTACGACCAAGGGATTCACTCTGCCCGCCGTTTCCGGCGGAAGTGGACTATCTCTTCACCCGTCGAGTTGCCTCGCGTGGGGTGCGGGACGCTCGCGCCTGTCATTAAGAGCACTGAAGCTCTCAGGTAGTCTCTGCACCGTCCGGCGGTGTACCGCCGGCTTGGCTCAGGGTTGCCGGCGCGGCTCGCGTTGCGGTTTCCCTGAATTCATCCCGTCCACTTCGCGGCTCGTCGCCGCGAAGGCACCTTTCTCGATGAGTCCCCTGCTCTAACCAACTGAGCTACAGGCCCACGCGCGTATGGTACACCCGCCGGTGTGGCACGCGGGCGCTAGCGGCTGGCCCGTGCGCTCGATGAAGTCGACGATGATCCCGGAGACGCTCCGGTCCGGCGTGCCGACCGACAACAGCTGCGACGAATGGTTGTGGCCCAAGCTCTGCAGATAGCGCGGCGTGACGCCGTGCTCCGTGACGAGCTCGTGGAACAGCTCGGCATAGGCCTTGGTGTAGCGCGCGTTGTCCCATTCGGCCGTCGTCATCAGCACAGGAATGTCGGTGCGCGTGACGTTGCCGTTCACGACCATCTGCGGCCAGCGCGCGCGGTCCTCCCCGAAATACGCGAGCTCGCCGCGCCCCGCAGTCGAGAAGTCGAACGTGTAGGGGCCCGACACGAGGATCGCGCCCGCGGCTCGCGCCGCGTCGGGCGGCAACAGCTCGGGACGGAAGACGTACGTCGCGGCGTGCAGGGCGCCCGTCGAGATGCCGGCCACGTAGATGCGGTTCGGATCGCCGCCGTGCTCGGCGACGTGCTCGCGCAGATAGCCGACGGCCGCCGCAACGTCGCGCGCGCCCTCGGGCCATTTCGCATCGGGTGCCAAGCGATAGCCGCCGTTGACGCCGACATAGCCCAAGCTCGCGAAGTACTCGGCGACATTCGTCGTCGCGCCCCGGCTGCCGCCGATGAGCCCGCCGCCGTGGAAGACGACGATCGCGGGCACGGGCTCCGCGGGGCGGCGCGCGCGCGTGTAGATGTCGACGCGCTGGCGCTCGTGCGGGCCGTAGGCCAAGTCCTTCGTGACGGCGATCTCGGCTTGCTCGTAGACGCGCGGCTGTGGCGCGTAGAGCGCCGCGGTTTGCTGCGCGATCGCGCCGTCGAACTCGTGACCGAAAGCGGCGAGAGCGATAGCGAGCTCGGTCGGCATTCCGGCGCGCGCATCGTCGGCGCGGCTCGGTGCCACCTCCGCGGCATCAATCCAGCGGAACGCTTGCTTCGCGGTCGCGGCCTCGTCACACGAGGCGAGCGCGAGGGATTGACGCCGGTACGCCGGCGAGACGAGCCGCGGAGTGCCCCAAGGCTCGCCGCGCGCGGCGGCAAGCGCAGCGCAGAGCTCGGGCCGCGATGCCGGGCTCAGCCGGCCGTCCACGAAACGCCAGCGTTGCTGCCGCGAGTCGGAGCAGGGGCGCACATGCAGCGGCTGGCCAGCTTCGAGCGCCTCGACGGCGACGCAGCGGTCGTGCTCGCTGGCACGGACTTGCTGGCCGGCGAGCTCGAAGAGCTGATCGTCGACGGGGGCGACTGCTTTGCAGGTATGCGCCTGAAGCGGAGCGTTCAGATCGAGCGTCGGCCCGGAGCCGGAGATGTCGAGGCAGTAGCCGCGCGGCTCGTCGAGCGCGTTGACGGCGCGCAACATGGCGGGCTCGGCGTCGGCGCGCAGCGCGGCGGCCGCTGCAAGAAATCCAACCAGAAGGACGAGGCCTTTCGATTGCATACGCGACTCCGCCGACGAACGGCAGCAGTATGCGTCGAAGCTGCGAGAAGGCGCCAGGGGCGAAACCCCTGGCACCGAGTTTCTTAGTCGTCGATGAGGAAGCTGCGCAGCTGATCCGAGCGCGAGGGATGGCGCAGCTTGCGCAGCGCCTTCGCCTCGATCTGCCGAATGCGCTCGCGCGTGACGTCGAACTGCTTGCCGACCTCTTCGAGGGTGTGGTCGGTATTCATGTCGATGCCGAAGCGCATACGCAGCACCTTGGCTTCGCGCGGCGTGAGGCCAGCGAGCACGGCGTGCGTCGTCTCCTTCAAGCCTTCATCCGTGGCCGAATCGATCGGCGAGGACACGGCCGTGTCCTCGATGAAGTCGCCCAAGTGCGAATCCTCGTCGTCGCCGATCGGAGTCTCCATCGAGATGGGCTCCTTCGCGATCTTCAGCACCTTGCGCACTTTATCCTCGGGCATTTCCATGCGCTGCGCGAGCTCGTCCGGAGTGGGCTCGCGGCCCATTTCCTGCAGCATCTGCCGCGAGATGCGGTTCAGCTTGTTGATCGTCTCGATCATGTGCACGGGGATGCGGATCGTGCGCGCTTGGTCCGCGATCGAGCGCGTGATGGCCTGGCGAATCCACCACGTCGCGTACGTCGAAAACTTGTAACCGCGCCGGTACTCGAACTTGTCGACGGCCTTCATGAGGCCGATGTTGCCTTCCTGGATGAGGTCGAGGAACTGCAAGCCGCGGTTCGTGTACTTCTTCGCAATCGAGATCACGAGGCGCAAGTTTGCCTCGACCATTTCCTTCTTCGCGCGGCGTGCTTGCGCTTCGCCGAGCGAGATCTCGCGGTTGATCTCCTTCAGATCGCCGATCGTGAGCGTCGTCAGCTCCTCGATCTTCTGCAGGCGCTTCTGTGCCTTCTGGATCTCTTCCTTGGCTTTGTTCAGCGCCGACGAGTACTTGCGCTTCTGACGAATGTGCTTGTCGACCCAGTGCAGGTTCGTCTCGTTCTTCGGGAAGCTCGCGATGAAATCCTTGCGCGGCATTCCGGCGTCGCGCACGCAGAGCGCCATGACGAGCCGCTCTTGAGTGCGAACCTGATTGATGCAGTCGCGCAGCTGGCCGACGAGCTGGTCGAAGACCTTCGGCGCAAGTTTGAGCTCCATGAACTCGTTCGTAAGCGACTTCAGCGCTTTCTTGGTCGCCGGGTCTTTCACGCCTTTTTCCGCCAGCGTCTCGGTGTAGCGCTTGTGCAGCCGCTTCACCTTCTTCAATCGCGCGGCGACTTCCTCGGGATCGGGCCCCGTGTCGGGCGCTTCTTCCTCGGCGTCCGGATCGTCGCTCTCTTCCTCGGGCGGCGGCTCGGCGGCGGCAGCTGCCGCGCGCGCGTTCGGGTCAGCGATCTGCTCGTTGGGATCGATGAAGCCCGTGATCAAGTCTTGCAAGCGCGTCTCGCCGCGCAAGATCGCGTCATACGTGTCGAAGATCAGTTGGCCCGTCGGCGGGAACTGCGCGAGCGCAGAGCGCACTTGATCGAGGCCTTCCTCGATGCGCTTCGCGATGCGAATCTCGCCTTCGCGCGTGAGCAGCTCGACGGTGCCCATCTCGCGCATGTACATGCGAACGGGATCCGTGGTGCGACCGAATTCAGCATCGACCGTCGCGAGCGCAGCGGCCGCTTCCTCGGCGGCGTCCTCGTCGTTCGATACGGCGGAATCCGAAAGAATCAACGACTCGGCGTCCGGTGCCTTCTCGTACACCGTGATGCCCATATCGTTGATCATGTTGACGATGTCTTCGATCTGCTCGGGATCGACGATCTCGCTCGGCAAATGGTCGTTGACCTCGCTGTACGTGAGGTAACCTTGCTCCTTGCCTTTCGCGATCAGCAGCTTCAGCTGCGATTGACGTTCGTCTTCCTGGAGCTGTGCCGGGGGAGTTTCCGTGGGCATGAATGTCCTCTGGAGGAAGAGGGGCGAAATCGAACGGGGCACTATACGCGCGTAGGACTAGCAGTTCTAGGGACTGGTTCCGTTAACTGCCTCACAATCGAGACGACGCGCGCCGCTATGCAGAACCCGTGCCAGGCTTGTTGCCGCTGATGATTCTTGCGACGTTGGCTGCACGCTGCGCGTCGTCGCTCAAATGCTCGAGTGAGGCAGCAAGCTCCTTCGCGGCATCCTCTTCGGTCTCGATCGCCAATGGCGGCTCGGCGACGATCCGCTCGAGGTACTGAAAGTCGGGGTCGTCGCGCAAAGTCTCAAGTACCCGCGCAGTGCTGCTATCGGCGATCTCGGACGCGGCGGCAAAGACGCGGCGCAGCAGATCGGTGCCCGGCTGGTTCAGGGAGGCCAATTGTTGCGCGTCGGCCGTTCGCGCGGCGGCTCCTGGGTAATGCAGAGCGAGGTTGATGACCTTTTGCACGACGGTCTTGCGCTTGCCGCCGGCCTGCACGCCGCGCGACGGCGCACGTGCGGGTTCCTTGTCGTCCGACATCAACGAGTCGAGCACGTCGGGTGCAAGGCGTAGCGTCGCAGCGAATGCGTCCATGACCGCCGCTCGATAAGTGCCTTCGGGCAGCCGCTTGAGAAGCGGTTTTGCGATCGCTTGAAATCGAGAACGCCCGTCGACGCTGCCGAAATCGACGCGCGTCGACAGCTCGTCGACGAGGAAGTCCGACAGCGGCGCAGCTTTCTCGGCCAACGCTCGGAACGCGTCGGGACCTTTCGTGCGCACGAACGAATCGGGATCGTCGCCTTCGGGCAGCAGCAGAAACTTGAGCTCCAGCGTTCCACCGCCGTAAGGCAGCGCGGTTTCGAGCGCGCGCCACGCGGCCGTTCGGCCGGCGCGGTCGCCGTCGAAGCAAAACAAAATCCGGTCGGTGAGACGCGTGAGCCGCCGCAGATTCTCGGGCGTCGTCGCGGTGCCGAGCGTTGCGACGACATGCTCGATGCCGTGCTGAACCAAGCTCGCGACGTCGAGATACCCTTCCGTGACGATGATCTGCTTCGGCCGCCCGGGGTTTTGCCGAGCCTCGTAGAGTCCGTACAGCTCGTGCCCTTTACGGAAGATCGGTGTCTCCGGCGAGTTCAGATACTTCGGCTCGCCGGAATCGAGAACGCGGCCGCCGAAGCCGATGATCTGACCGCGCGGCGCGTTGCGGATCGGAAACATGATGCGATCGCGGAACCGATCGTAGCGCCGGCCCGAGTCGTTCGTGACGACGAGTCCCGCCTGCGTGAGCTTCGCAATGCGCGCGTCCGAGGTGCCGAGCTGCTTCAGCACGGTGTCCCACCCATCGGGCGCATACCCGATCCCGAAGCGGCCCGCAGTCGGCCCGTCGACGCCGCGCTTCTTCAGGTAGGCGATCGCCTTGTCGCTGCTGCGCAGAGCGGCGCGATAGATTTGATCCGCTTCGCGCAACAGCGCGTACAGCTCGTCGTTATCGTCTTTGCGTTCGGGCGCGCCCGTGCTCTCGCGCGGCACCTCGAGGCTCATCATCTCCGCGAGCGCTTCGACGGCCTCCGGAAACTCGAGGTTGTCGTAAGCCATCAGAAAACCGATCGCCGTGCCGTGCGCGCTGCAGCCGAAGCAGTGGTAGAACCCCTTCGAGGGACTCACGGTGAACGACGGAGTCTTCTCGCCGTGGAACGGGCAGAGCCCTTTGTAGTTGCTGCCGGCGCGTTTCAGCGTGACGCGTGCGCCGACGACCTCGACGATGTCGGCACGGCCGATGAGCTCGTCGATGAAGGACTTTGGGATTCGTCCTGCCATTCCCTGCGGTTCTCCTGGCCCCGTCGCCGACTGCAACGGCCGGAGTGGACTTGAGAAGCGCCCTTACTCGGGCGTCAGCATCGTTCGGACGCGGGCGCTCACCGTGCTCATGTCGACTCGGCCCGCGGCGCGCGTCTTGATGACGCCCATGACCTTGCCGAGATCCTTGACGCCCGTCGCGCCCGCGGCGTCGATACATTCGGCGATGAAGGTATCGAGCTCGGCTTCCGACAATGGCTGCGGCAAGTAAGTCTGCAGAACCTTGAGCTCGGCTTCTTCCTTGGCGACGAGATCGGCGCGGCCGCCGTCGCGAAATTGCGAGAGCGCATCCTTGCCCTGCTTGACCATGCGCTCGATGACGGTTTGGACGCCGGCGTCGTCGAGCGGGCGGCGCGTATCGACCTCGCGTTGCTTGACGCCGGCCAATGCCATGCGAATGACGCTCAATCGCGCCTTATCGCCGCTGCGCATCGCGGCCTGCATGTCTTCCGTTAGACGGTCCTTGAGCGACATGACCGAAAGCGGCGAGATCAGTAGAGCCGGCGACGCCTTGTGGTGGGGGTGCGCGAGTTGCGCTTCATATGCCGCTTCACGGCAGCGGCCTTTTTGCGCTTGCGTTCCTGAGTGGGTTTCTCGTAAAACTCGCGGCGCCGCAGCTCGGTCAATACGCCGGCCTTCTCACAAGCACGTTTGAAACGGCGCAGCGCCGCATCGAAGTGCTCGCTCTCTCTTATTCTGACGCCCGGCATCGAATACCCACGAAATGAGTGAAACGCAGAAAAATTGGCCGGCTGAGCCGGCTGAAGAGCGGCATATTAGCCGCGCCTCCCGTAAGCTGTAAAGCCTGCCTATGCGCGTACTTGGGATCGAAACGAGCTGCGACGAGACCGGCGTAGCCCTCTACGAAGCCGGCACCGGAATTCGGGCCGAGCGGCTGGCGAGCCAGATCCCGATTCATGCCGCGTACGGCGGCGTCGTGCCGGAGCTCGCCTCGCGCGACCACATCGCAAAGCTGCTGCCGATGGTCGAAAACGTGCTCGAGGACGCGCAAATCGAGCTTCGCGACCTGGACGCGATCGCCTATACGGCAGGCCCTGGGCTCATCGGCGCGCTCATGGTCGGCGGCGCCTTGGCCTCCGCGCTGGCCTACGCGCTCAAGATCCCGGCGATCCCCGTCCACCACCTCGAGGGCCACATTCTGGCCTGCATGCTCGAGGCCCCGGCGCCCGAGTTTCCATTCCTCGCCTTGATGGTCTCGGGCGGCCATTCCCAGCTCATTGCGGTGACGGGCGTCGGCCGCTACCGGATCGTCGGGGAGACGCTCGACGACGCGGCCGGCGAAGCCTTCGACAAGGTCGCGCGACTGCTCGGATTGCCGTATCCCGGCGGCCCGGAGCTCGCAGCCTTGGCGGAGAGCGGCGATGCCGCGGCGTTCGCTCTGCCGCGGCCGCTCAAGAACCAAGGGCTCGACATGAGCTTCAGCGGCTTGAAAACCGCCGCACGCTTGGCCATCGACGCGTGCCGCGGCGCCGACGGTTCCTTGCCGCAGCCCGTGCGCGCCGACGTGGCGGCGTCGTTTCAAGCCGCCGTCGTCGACACGCTGACGGGCAAGTGCCGGCAGGCGCTCGAGGCGACCGCTCTCACGCGGCTCGTCGTCGCCGGCGGCGTCGGCGCGAACCGCGCGCTGCGCGCGAGCCTCGCCGAGCTCGGCCGGCAAGTCGGCGCCCGCGTGTACTATCCGAAGCCGGCGCTGTGCACGGACAACGGCGCCATGATCGCGTACGCGGGATGGTGTCGGCGAACCGCCCGCGGTCAAGAGCCGCGAATCGTGGCGCGGCCGCGCTGGCCGCTAGACGAGCTCCAGCCGCCGCCATAGAAAAAGAAGGACGACAGTGGACAAGATCTTTCTGCGCGAGCTTCGTATCGAGACGATCATCGGCTTCTGGGAGTGGGAACGGCGGATCAAGCAGATCGTCAGCATCGACCTCGAGATCGGCACTGACGCTCGGATCGCCGCCGCGAGCGACGGCATCGCCGGCACCTTGAACTACGAGCAGCTCGCGAAGCGGCTCCTCGAGTTCGTCGGCGCATCGCAATTTCAGATGGTCGAGGGGCTCGCGACGGCCATCGGCCGCATCGTAGTCCGCGAGTTCGGCGCACCGTGGGTCAAGGTATCCGTCGCGAAGCCAGGCGCCATTCCCGCGGCGCGCGAGGTCGGCGTTGTCATCGAGCGCACGGCCGAGGACTATGCCTGAGGTTTTCGTCGGGGCCGGCAGCAATGTCGATCCCGAACGGCAGCTGCGCAGCGCGCTCGCCGAGCTCGAGCGGCGATTCGGCGCAGTGCGCTGCTCGAGCGTCTATCGCGGGCGCGCCGCCGGGGCGCCTGCAGCCGATTACTTGAATCTCGTCGTCAAGTTGCAGTCGCAGCTCGCCGTGGAGCCGCTGCACGCGGAGCTGCGTGCGATCGAGGCGCTCGCGGGCCGGACGCGCGCCGACGCGGCCGTCTGCGAGCTCGATCTCGACTTGCTGCTCTATGGCGGCTGTGTCAGCGCCGAGCGACGGCTCCCGCGGCCCGGGCTCTTCACATTGCCGTTCGTGCTCGTGCCGCTCGCCGAGCTTGCACCCGAGCTCGTCCATCCCGTGACAGGGGAGCGCTGCGGCGCTGCGCTGCGAGAGCACGCGCGCGGCGACCTCACGAACCTCGGCCCGCTGTACGCGGCAGCGTGAGCCCCTAGGCTACCAGCCGACGCTGCGGCCGCCGTCGACGGCGATGATCTGGCCCGTGACGTAAGGGGCGTCACGCACGAGGAACAGCACGGCTGCCGCGATGTCCTCGGGCTCGCCGCTGCGCTTGAGCGCCGTCTGCTTGATGATCGCGGCGCGCAGCGCGTCGGACATTCCCTCGTCGGGCCACAGGATCGCGCCCGGGGACACGCCGTTCACGCGGATGTCGGGACCCAAGTCTTTCGCGAGCGAGCGCGTCAGCATCGCGAGCCCGGCCTTGGCGGCGCCGTAGACGGGATGGTCGCGCAGCGGCCGCTGCGAATGCACGTCGACGATGTTGACGATGGCGCCGCGCGCCATGCGAAGCGCGGGCACCAGCGCTTGCGACAAGAACAAAGGTGCTTTGAGGTTGCTTCCCAACAGATCGTCCCATTGCTCGAGCGTGATCGTGCCGATCGGTGTGGGATAGAAGTTCGATGCGTTGTTGACGAGCACGTCGAGGCGACCGCCGGTGCGCTCGAGCACCTGCGCGGCCAGCTGCTCGACGGCCGCGATGTCGAGTATGTCGGCGGCGATCGTGAATGCCGACTTTGGGCGCGCGCGATTAAGGCTCGCCGCCAGCTCGTCGGCTTCGGTTGCCGAGCGGTTGTAATGGATGGCGACGTTCGCACCCGCCGAGTGCAAGGTGGTCGCCACGGCGGCGCCGATGCGCTTGGCGGCGCCGGTGACGAGCGCCCAACGGCCGTCGAGGCTCGCTTGTCGTGCGGAACCGGTCACCTTCGCTCCAACCTTCGCTGTCCTCCTTCCAAGGTTACACTATCGAGCAGCCATGATTTCTCGACGATGAGTAGAGCGGAAGCCCCCGTCCCGGGCGACGACGCGCGGGAGCTGAGTGCCGCGCTCACCGCGAAGATTCGCGACGAGATCGAACGCGCCGGCGGCTGGATCGACTTCTCGCGTTACATGGAGCTCGCGCTCTACGCGCCGGGGCTTGGCTACTACAGCGCGGGCAGCACGAAGCTCGGGGCCGCGGGAGACTTCGTCACGGCACCCGAGATTTCCCGCTCGTTCGGCAGCGCGCTCGCGTTGACGCTCGACGCCGAGCTCGCGGCGCTCGGCGCGAGCGACGTCGTCGAGATCGGTGCCGGTAGCGGCGCGCTCGCCGCACAATTGCTCGACACGTTCGCGAAGCTCGGCCGCGAGGTGCGCTACGAGATCATCGAGCTCAGCGCCGATTTGCGGCAACGGCAGCAGCGCGCGCTCGCAGCGTTCGCAGGCCGCGTGCATTGGCTCGACCGGTTGCCCGATACGCCATTTCCCGCCGTCGTCGTCGCCAACGAGGTGCTCGACGCGCTGCCCGTCACGCGCTTCACGATCGAGGACGGCGAGCCCAAAGCGCTCGGCGTCGTCGCCGCCGGCGAAGGTTTCGGTTGGGGGGCCGGCCGTGCCACGCCGCAGCTGACCGAGGCCGTACGAAAAATCGAGCTTGCCCTGCAGCGTGCGCTGCCGAATGGCTTTCGCTCCGAGGTCTGCCTCGCGTTGCCCGCTTGGTTTCGTGCGCTCAGCGCGGCGCTCGCGCGCGGCTCACTCGTGTTCGCCGACTACGGGCTCGTGCGCTCCGACTATTACCACGAGCAGCGCGCCGACGGCACGCTCGTCTGTCACTACCGCCACCGTGCTCACGCAGACCCGTTCGCATACCCGGGCCTTCAAGACATCACGGCCTGGGTCGACTTCAGCGCTTGCGCCGATGCCGCATCCGCCGCCGGGTTCGACGTCGCGGGATTCACGACGCAAGGCCACTATCTACTGAGCGTGCTCGCGGCATTGCCGCCCGATCTCGCCGTCGACTTGAAGTCGCCGCGCGAGCAGAGCGCGCTGAAGACGCTGATCCTGCCGGGCGAGATGGGCGAGCGCTTCAAGGTCTTGCTGTTGCGCAAGAACGTGAGCGGTCCGGAGTTGCCCGGCAAGGATTTTCGCCATCGGCTATAGCGCCGGCGCGGCGCGCTCTGTCATCTCTCGTCTACGGGCGCTGACGCCGCGAGCGCGGTTTTGATCGCCGCGAGGCGCTCGTCGTGCAGCGCAGCCCCAAGCGCTTCGCCGTCGAGCCCGCGTTCCGCCTTCACCTTCGCCGCATCCACGGCTTTTGCGGCACGCAGCGCCGCACGCAGCCGATCGCCTTGAGGGTAGCTGCGGTCCTCGAGACCTTTGCGACCTCGCGCGTCCGCTTCGCAGGCGCGCAGCATCTCGTCGAATCGCTCGGGCTGCCGGAGCCCGTCGGCGGCCGCGATCGTGCGCAAGATCGTTTGCGGCTTGAGCTCCGCGGCCTTGTGCACGGTGCCGTGATGCCGCGCGACGAGCAGCGCGAGATCGCGGAACCGGTTCGGCACGGGCAACCGCGCGCAGAGCCGCTCGATGAGCTCCACGGAGCGTTGCTCGTGACCGTGATGGCGCGGCAGCAAGTCAGCGGGCGTCGTCGCTTTGCCGAGATCGTGAACGAGTACGGCGAAGCGCACCGGCTCGCTGCGCGACAACTGTGCCGCCATTCGCAGCGCCATCAGAGTATGGATGCCGGTATCGACTTCCGGATGCCATTGCGGAGGCTGCGGAATGCCGAACAGCGCGTCAACCTCGGGAAAGATGCGCTGGAGAGCAGAGCACGCGCGCAAGGTTTCGAAGTAGACATCGGGGCGCTCCGTTGCGAGCGCCTTCACGGTTTCTTGCCAGACGCGCTCCGGGCGCAGCGCCTCCATCTCGCCGGCGGCGACGATCTCTTTCATGAGCTCGAGCGTTTCGGCTGCGATCGTGAACTGAAGCGGCGCAAAACGCGCGGCGAAGCGCGCAACGCGCAGCACACGCAGCGGGTCCTCGCGGAATGCCGGCGAAACGTGGCGCAGAACACGGGCCGTCAGGTCGGCTCGTCCCGACCACGGATCGACGAGCTCGCCGTCGTTGGCGCGTGCGATGGCGTTGATCGTGAGGTCGCGACGTTTGAGATCGTCCTCGAGCGTCACCGTCGGGGCGGCATCGAACGCAAAACCGGTGTATCCCGGCGCGGTCTTACGCTCCGTCCGTGCGAGCGCGTACTCTTCGCCGCTGACAGGGTGCAGGAAGACCGGAAAGTCCTTTCCCACGCGTCGATAGCCCAAGGCCGTGAGCTCGTCGGCCGATGCGCCGACGACAACCCAGTCGCGCTCTCCGACGGGTAGGCCGAGCAGTGCGTCACGGACTGCGCCGCCGACCTCGTAGACTCTCATGCGGGCATCATACCGTAGCGTTTCGCGTGATAAGGTTTGTCGCCATGGTCCGGCTCGGAAAGGCAATCGCGGTGCTCGCGCTCGCTGAAGCGACGGCCGGCTGTGCTGCGCCGTACTACTGGCAGGCGATCGGCGGGCAGCTCGAGCTCTTGCGCAAGCGCGAGCCGATCGAAGAAGTCATCGCGGACCCCGCCGTCGATGCGAAGCTCAAGGCCACGTTGGCGCGCGTCGAGACGATACGCCGCTTCGCCGTCGACGAGCTCGGTCTACCGAGCAACGACAGCTATACGACCTACGTCGAGCTCGATCGGCCATACGTCGTGTGGAACGTCGTGGCGACGGGCGAATTCTCCGTGGAGCCACGACAGTGGTGCTTCCCGTTCGCGGGTTGCGTCGCGTACCGCGGCTATTTCGACAAGGAGGCCGCCGACCGGTTTGCCGCGAAGCTCGCAGCGGAAGGGCTCGACGTTCAAAGCGGCGGGTCGACGGCTTACTCGACGCTCGGATATTTCGCCGACCCCGTCGTCAGCACGATGGTGAACGGCGGCGAGCAGTATGTCGCGAGCCTGCTGTTTCACGAGCTCGCGCATCAACAGCTGTACGTCAAAGGCGACAGCGAGTTCAGCGAGGCCTTCGCGATGGTCGTCGAGGAGCTCGGCACGGAACGCTGGTTGTCTCAGCATGGCAGCTCGGCCGACATCGAGCGCTATTGGGCCAGGCGGGAGCGCCGCGCGCAGTTCGGTCAGCTCATCGCGGCGCAGCAGGCTCGCTTGCGGGTCGTATATGCGACGGGCGCGCCGCCGGAGCAGCTGCGCGCCGAAAAGGAGCGCGCCTTCGACAGGTTACGTCGCGAATACGAAGCGCTCAAAGAGCGCTGGCAGGGCAGCGCGGAATACGATGCCTGGTTCGCGCAGCCGCTGAACAACGCCACGCTCGCGTCGGTCGCGACTTATACGCGCTGGGTACCCGCGCTTCGCGCGCGGCTCAAGGAAGTGGGCTTGACCGAGTTCTATGCGGACGCGGCCGAGGTCGCGGAGCTCGATGCGGAGCAGCGCGAAGAGCGCCTGCGCGCTTGGGAAGCGAGAGCCCGCGAACGCGAGCCGGCGCCGAGCGGAGACGTCAGCGCATCAGGATGAGCGTGCTGCGACCGTCGCGCTGAACCTCGAGAAGGATCGCGCGAGCGCTCTCCATGATGGGGACCGCCTCGGCCAGAGTTCGAACCCGCACACGATTGACCTTGGTGATGACGTCGCCGGGGCGCAGACCGCTCTCGGCGGCCGGCGTATTCGGATCGACGCGCGCGACGAGCAAGCCGGCAACGCTGTCCGTGCCCGTGTTCTCGAGGATCTCGGCGCCTTCGAACAGCGCGTCGATGTTGGGTTCTTCCTCTTGCGAAGGGGCGGCCGTCGCCACGGCGGTCGGAGCGAGCTCGCCCAGCACGGCGGTGACGGTCCGCTCGCGGCCGTCGCGTAACAGACCGACGGTGACCTTGTCGCCGGGCGGCAGCAAGCCGATCGAGCTCCGCAACGAGCCGGTCCCGCGGAGCCGCGTGCCGTTGATGCTGACGATGACGTCATTGACTTGAATGCCGGCATGCTCGGCGGCCGAATCCGCATTGATCTCCGTGACCAGTGCGCCCGAGTTTCCCGGAAGCTCCAAGGTGGCGGCGACGTCCGGTGTGATGTCCGCGATCCTGACACCGAGCAGGCCGCGGCGAACGGTGCCCGTCGAGACGAGCTGCGCCATGATCGCGCGCACGAAGTTGACGGGGATTGCGAAGCCGATGCCGACGTTGCCGCCGGTGCGGGAAATGATCGCGGAGTTGATGCCGACGAGCTCGCCGTTCAGGTTCACGAGCGCGCCGCCCGAGTTGCCGGGGTTGATCGAAGCGTCGGTCTGAATGAAGTCCTCGAACGCGTCTCGGTTGAGGCCGCTGCGTCCGAGCGCGCTGACGATGCCCGACGTCACGCTGTTCGTGAACCCGAAGGGATTGCCGATTGCCACGACATAGTCGCCGACGCGCAGCGTCGACGAGTCGCCGAACGGAATGCTCGTCAGGTTCGCCGCGTCGACTTGCAGAACAGCGAGATCCGAAGCCTGATCCGTGCCCACGATGCGTGCCGTCAAGCTGCGGTTCTCGAGTAACGTGACCGTGATCTGGTCGGCGTTCGCGATGACGTGGTGATTCGTCAAGATATAGCCGTTGACGGCATCGACGATGACGCCCGAGCCCGCGCCTTCGAGCTCGCGCTCTCGCTGCCCCGGCGGCCCCTCGAAGTCGAAGAATCGCCTCAGCAGCTCGTCCTGCGGAGTTTGCGGCCCGCCCGATATGTTGCTCGTGACGGCGATGTTGACGACGGCGGGTGAAGTCGCCTCGATCATCGGCGCCAACGTCGGCATCTCGCGCGCGCCGTTCGCTTGCGCCAGCGCGAGGCCGCCACTGCACGCGGCAGCGAGGATGGCGCAGCGGACGGCTGCGAAAAATTCGGGTCTGATCGTCGGGCCGTAGCTCATCGAGGACACACCTGGTTGAGATCGAAACCTGCGCGACTGGCGAAACCTGCGCAGCCAGCGTAGCGATCTAGCATAGCTGCTCGCTATCGGTTCTCGAAGCGCGCCGCGCTGTGGATTGCCTGTGCTTATGCAGGGGATAGCCTGGGGGTAGCCTGAACACAATATATTGTGGTCGAGCGTCACTCGACAACACTGCGCGAGGGCGGCAAAAAATTTTCGAATGGTTCGCGATGTTGCATGTAATGCATTGTTTTCAAATTGATATTCGGTGCAACAAATTTTGTCATAAAACCTTGACAGCTTTTCGGCACGAGCCTACTCTACGTTTCAGCGGCACAAGATCTTGTGTCGCGCCTTAGGATAAAAATTCATGACTGGCTAGGGCTGCGCGAGCAGCCAGCGGGGAGTTTTTCGCGCGAAAACTGCGGCGGAGCTTGGCCGGTCGAACAAGAACGTGAATCGGGGTAGGGCACGGGTTAGGTTGGGGGGATCAAGAGCAGCTATGAACATGGCGTATGAGCTCAAAGCTACGAGGCTCGCGGACATTGCGCTGCAAGAAGCCTCATTAAATATCTGGGATACGAAGTATCGCCTGAAGACGAAGTCGGGCGAGCCTGTCGATCGCGACATCGACGGAACGTACGAGCGCGTCGCGAAGGCGCTTGCCGCCGTCGAGGAGCCTGCGAAGCGCGGCGAGTGGTACGAGCGGTTTCTCTGGGCGCTGCAACGCGGCGCCATCCCGGCCGGCCGCATTACCTCGAACGCCGGCGCGGAGTATCACAAGCCCGCGACGTCGACGATCAACTGCACCGTGTCGGGCACGATCCGCGACTCGATGCACGACATCCTCGACAAGGTCCACGAGGCCGGGCTTACGCTCAAGGCGGGCTGCGGCATCGGCTATTGCTTCTCGACGCTGCGGCCGCGCGGCGCGTACGTGAGCGGTGCGGGCGCCTATACGTCGGGTCCGCTGTCGTTCATGGATATCTACGACAAGATGTGCTTCACGGTCTCGTCCGCCGGTGGGCGACGCGGCGCGCAAATGGGCACGTTCGACATCGGCCACCCCGATGCAATGGATTTCATTCGCGCGAAGCGCGAGGCCGGCCGGTTGCGTCAGTTCAATCTGTCGCTGCTGATCACGGACGAGTTCATGCACGCAGTGAAAGCCGATCAACCCTGGCAGCTCGCGTTTCCGCTGACGCAACGGGAGGCTGACGAGGAGAGCATCGACCTCGATGATACGAAGCAGGTTGTGTGGCGTGAGTGGCCGACGACGGAGAACTACGTCGTCGACGATCGAGGGCTCGTGGCGTGCCGCGTCTATCGGACGCTGCCGGCGCGCCGCATGTGGGACGTCATCATGTCCTCGACGTACGACTTCGCCGAGCCTGGCTTCGTGCTCATCGATCGCGTCAACGAAATGAACAACAATTGGTGGTGCGAGGACATTCGCGCTACTAACCCGTGCGGAGAGCAACCGCTCCCGCCCTACGGCGCGTGCCTGCTCGGGTCGATCAATCTCACGAAGTTTGTCGCAGCGCCATTTTCCGCCGGCGCGTATTTCGACTGGGACGAGTTCCGCGAGGTCGTCAAGGTATTCACGCGGATGCTCGACAACGTCGTCGAGGTCAATGGCTTGCCGCTCGAGCAACAGCGCGGCGAAATCCTGCGCAAGCGTCGCCACGGCATGGGCTTCTTGGGGCTCGGTTCGGCGATCACGCTGCTCGGCATGCGCTACGGCTCGTCGGAATCGATCAAGTTCACGGAGGACGTGTCGCGCGAGCTCGCGATCGCGGGTTGGCACGAGGGCCTCGAGCTCGCGAAGGAGAAGGGTCCCGCGCCGATCTTGCTCGAGGAGTTCGAGGTCACCGAGACGATGCTGCGCAAGCGGCCCGAAATGGCGGCCGACGGTTGGAAGGTCGGTCAGCGCATTGCGGGCCGTATTCTGCACAGCCGGTACAGCCGCTACATGCAGCGCGTTCGCGAGGTGGCGCCCGAGCTCGTCGAGCAGCTCGAGCAGCACGGCGCACGTTTCACGCACCACAGCTCGATCGCGCCGACGGGCACGATCTCGCTGTCGCTCGCGAACAACGCGAGCAACGGCATCGAGCCGTCGTTCGCGCATCACTACTTCCGTAACGTGATCCGGCAGGGCAAGAAGTCGAAGGAAAAGGTCGACGTCTTCTCGTTCGAGCTGCTCGCGTATCGCTCGCTCGTCAATCCGCGCGCAATGCCGGGCTCCGAAAAGCCCGGCGAAAAGCTGCCGGATTACTTCGTGAGCTCGGAGGACATCTCGCCGCGCGAGCACGTCGACATTCAAGCGGCGTCGCAGAAATGGATCGACTCGTCGATCTCGAAGACCGCGAACGTTCCGACGGACTATCCCTACGAGGATTTCAAGGACATCTACCTGTACGCCCACGAGAAGGGGCTGAAAGGCTGCACAACGTTCCGCTTCAACCCGGAGGCGTTCCAAGGCGTGCTCGTCAAGGAGAAAGACCTCAAGAGCACGACGTACCGCTTCACGCTCGAGGACGGCTCTGTCGTCGAGGCCAAGGGAGACGAGGAAATCGTCTACGACGGCGAGACGCATACGGCAGCGAACCTCTTCGATGCCCTCAAAGAGGGCTACTACGGCAAGCTTTGAGAGGCACCATGGCGCGAATCACCATCGACAAGAAGATCGTCAAGTACGCCGTCGCGAAGGCAGATGAGCCGGCGAAGCCGGCGCCTGAAGCCAAGCCGGACGCCGAGTCCAACGTCATCCGGATGCACGAGAAGCTCGAGCGTCCCGAGGTGCTCATCGGCTCGACGTACAAGGTCAAGACGCCCGTTTCCGACCACGCGATGTACGTCACGATCAACGACATCGTGCTCAACGAGGGCACGCCGCACGAGCAGCGCCGGCCGTTCGAGATCTTCATCAACTCGAAGAACCTCGATCACTACCAGTGGATCGTCGCGCTGACGCGAATCATGTCGGCCGTATTCCGCAAGGGCGGTGATGTGACGTTCCTCGTCGACGAGCTGAAGGCCGTGTTCGATCCGCGCGGCGGCTATTGGCAGCCCGGCGGCAAGTTCATGCCGTCGATCATCGCTGAGCTCGGTCATATCGTCGAAAAGCACCTGATCGAGATCGGTCTGCTCAAAGGCCCGGGCTTGAGCCAGGAACAGAAAGAGTTTCTAGCCAAGAAGAAGGCCGAATTCGAGGCGCGAGCGAGCCAGAAGGATGCGTTTGCGAACAATAGTTTTCCCGAAGGGGCACAGCTGTGCACCAAGTGCAACACGGCTGCCGCCGTGATGCTCGACGGTTGCATGACCTGCCTGAATTGCGGTTATTCGAAATGCGGTTAGCGATGTCGGCCGACGCGTGCCGGCTTCGGACGGAGTTGCGGTTTTAGGGTCTGTACCAGTCCGCCGTTGGTCCGCCCTTTGAGAAATCGGGGCGGACCCTTTTTTCCCGTAGAATGACGCCACTCAAGCCTGACCAAGCGCAAGGGCTCGGTGACACGCCCGTGATTTTCCCGTGACTCTAGTCGTCCCAGACTTCTCGAAGCTCAAAGTGCTCGTCGCCGGCGACGCGATGCTCGACGAGTACTGGTTCGGGGATACCGCGAGAATCTCCCCCGAAGCGCCCGTGCCCGTCGTGCGCGCGCGTTCCGCCGAGCAACGGCCGGGCGGCGCCGCAAACGTCGCGTTGAACGTCGCCGCGCTCGGCGCGCATAGCACGCTGGCCGCGGTCATCGGCAAAGACGACCGGGGCGCGCAGCTCACGCGTTCGCTCGAGGAGCGCGGCGTGCGCTGCGAGCTGTTCCGATCTCCGACGCTGCCGACGATTCACAAGCTGCGCGTTCTGGCGCGCAGCCAACAATTGCTGCGCATCGACGCGGAGCAGTCCCTGCAAGCGTGCGCCGACGAGTTCGGCGCGCTGTACGCCCGCCTCGTGCGCCAGGCCGACGCCGTGATCTTGTCGGATTACGGGAAAGGCACGCTCTGCCGGGTGGAGGAACTCGTCGCAGCGGCGCGCGCTGCGAAAATCCCCGTGCTGATCGACCCGAAGGGCACGGACTTCGCGCGCTATCGCGGCGCCTATGCGTTGACGCCGAACCGAGGCGAGTTCGAGGCCGTCGTCGGCCGCTGTGCCGACGAAGCCGAGCTCAAACGCAAGGGTGAGGCGCTGCGCTCGGAGCTCGATCTCGACGTGCTGCTCGTGACGCGCGGCGAGCAAGGCATGACGTTGTTCGAGGAAGACGAGGAGCCGCTGACACTGCCGGCGCAGGCCCGCGAAGTTTTCGACGTCACGGGCGCCGGCGATACCGTCATCGCGCTGCTCGGGGCGGGTGTCGCGGCGGGCTTGGCGCCGAGCGATGCCGCCGCGCTCGCGAATCTCGGCGCCGGCATCGTCGTCGGCAAGATCGGCGCCGCGACGGCCAGCCGCTCGGAGCTGCAGCGCGTGCTGCACTCGCAAGGCAGCGGCGGGCGCGGGCTCGTCGAGCTGCCGGAGCTCGTCGCGCTCGTAGCCGAAGCGAAGGCGCGCGGCGAGCGCGTCGTGCTGACGAACGGCTGCTTCGACATCCTGCACGCCGGTCACGTCAGCTATCTCGAGGAAGCGAAATCGTGCGGCGACCGGCTCATCGTTGCCGTCAACGACGACGATTCCGTACGGCGGCTCAAAGGAGCGACGAGGCCGATCAATTCCGTCGCGGATCGCATGGCTGTGCTTGCGGGTCTCGCGTCCGTGGATTGGGTCGTGCCGTTCGCCGAGGACACGCCGGCCGAGCTGATCGCCAAGGTCGCGCCCGACGTGCTCGTAAAGGGCGGCGACTATCGCGTCGAGCAGATCGCCGGCGGCGACACCGTGCTCAAGAACGGCGGCGAGGTCCGTGTCCTCGGCTTCAAGCCGGGCCGCTCGACGAGCGCGCTGATCGACGCACTGCGCCGCGACGATCGCTAGCTCGAACGGGTCTGCCGACCGCCAGGGATGGCGGAAGGGCGGCCGAGCAGCGACGCGGTCCTATTGCTGCAACCAGCCGTCGAGTTGCATGACGTCGGCTTCCGACAGCTGGCCCGCGGCCTGCTTCAGCGCCAGCAGGTTGACCATGTAGTCGTAGCGGCTGCGCGAGTACAGCGTCTCCTGCTGGCGCAGGTTGTCCTGCGAGGCCAGCACGTCGACGGTCGTCTGCGTCCCGACCTCGAAGCCCGCTTCCGTGGCGCGCAGCGCCGTCCGGTTCGACTCGACGGACTGACGCAGGGCGCGCACGCGCGAGATCTCCGAGATCACACCGAGATAGGCGTCGCGCGTTTGGCGCTCGGTTTGCCGAGCGATGCGCTCGAGCGCCTCGGTGGCCGCACGGTGCCGATAGACGGACTGCTGGATCAGCGAGCGGTTGCGCCCGCCCGTATAGATCGGGAACGTCATATTGAGTGTCCAGGTTCGTCCTACCGGTAGCTGCGTTGACGGTATGGCGCGGCCGTTGGGAAAGGTCGGATTGAATAGAGTCGACACGCGGTCCTGCTCGTCGTCGCTGTAGTTGGCCGATAGACTGATTTCCGGCAGGCGATTGCCTCTCTCGATCTCGATTTGGTCCGAGGCGACATCGGCGGCCAAGCGGCTCGATTGCAGCGCCAGGTTCGAATCGAGCGCCACGGCCACCCAGTCGTCGGCGTTCGCCGGGTCCGGCGTGAGGAGCGGCAGGTCGTCCGTCGGGGCCGCGAGGTCCGGCACGATCTCGCCGACGATCTCGCGCAGCGTCTCGTGCGCCGTCGACAGCAGTCTCTGCGCTTCGATCTCGAAGGCGACGGCATCGTCGTAGCCGGCCTGCGATTGCTGGACGTCGGTGATTGCAATCAAGCCGACCTCGAAGCGCCGTTCCGACTGCTCGAGCTGCCGCGAAACGCTGTCGCGCTGCGAGACGGCTGCGGCGAGATTGTCCTCGGCGGCAAGCACGTTGAAGTAAGCGTTGGCGACACGCAGGATGAGGGCTTGCAGCGCCGCCCGGTAGTCGGTTTCGGCGCGCACGACTTGCTTGTCGGCTTGCTGCAGCGTCTTGTACTGGCTCCAGTTGAAAATCGATTGGGTCAGAGTCAGCTGGTAGCCGACCCCATCCAGCTCCGACAGCTGGCGCCCGGCGGCTTGACCCGTCACCGGATCGACAACGCCAGACCCTCGGAGATCCGTGAAGGTGTGCCTGCGCGCACTGGTGAGGTTGAGCGTCGGCAGTAAAGAGGCTCGCGCCTGCGGCTTCACCTCGGCCGTCGCGAGATAGGTGGCCTCGGCCTCGCGAATGGCCGGGTCGTTCATGAGCGCACGCTCGTACACCTCGATGAGGCTTTCCTGCGCCGCTGCGGGAGCGGCTAGGCATGCGCCGATCGCGAGCGCCAGTAATTGCTTGCGGATTGACATCGTTAGTTATCCCTGTCTGACGTCGTTGTTGGGGGCTTGTGGCCAGTGACTAATAACGCGGCACGCGCGAGTCTATCTGCGCAGACCACGCCTCGATACCGCCCTTGAGATTAAATACGGTCGAGAAGCCGTTTTGTTGCAAAAACTCCGCGACGCGCCGGCTTCGTCCGCCCGAGTGGCACATCACGACGAGCGGTTTCCCAGAATCGAGATCGGCGATCCTCGCCGGAATCTCGCGCATGGGAATGTGCAGAGCGCCATCGACGGCCGCGAGCGTAAGCTCGTCGTGCTCTCGCACGTCGAGCAGCACGACGTCGTCGCCGGTCGCGTAGCTCGGCCAGCGCGCGGCGAACTCAGTGGGGCTTAGCTCCGGAACGCCCGGCATCAGAGTACCCTCAAGTTCCCCTTCTCAGAGAACGAAGGGCTCCGGCCGTTCGGCGTTGATCAACGGCGTGAGCACCGTTTCGAAAAGACTCGTGGTCGTCGTCGTACCGTCGGGTTGTAGCGTGAGCAATTGAGCCTCCATGGCAGGTTTGCGGCCGACGACGACGAAGAGCCGGCCTTGCGTGCGCAGCATCTCGATGAAACGGCGGTCGAGCTCGGGCACGGAAGCTGTGACGGCGATCGCATCGAACCGCTCGCGATCGGACAAGGTCAAAGCGTCGGCTACTTCGAGCTTGACGTTACGGATACCGCACGCCGCGATCTTGGGTTCCGCGGCGGCGACGAAATCGGGGAAGATATCGATGCTCGTCACGTGCTTCGCGAGGCGAGCGAGACACGCCGTCAAATAGCCGCTGCCCGTGCCGATGACGAGCACGTCGTCGATCCGCTCGACCTGCAGCGCTTGTGCGATGCGGCCCTCGACGTTGGGCGCGAGCATGTGTTGGCCATGGCCGAGCGGTATCTCCACGTCTGCGAACGCGAGGTCGCGATACTCGCGCGGGACGAAGTTCTCGCGCGGGGTCTCGGCGAACGCGCGCAGTACGCGGTCGTCGAGAACCTCCCATGCCCGCAGCTGCTGGCCGAGCATCTGGGTGCGTGCAGCCTCGAAGTTCATGGGTGTTTTTGTTAGGGGGTGCGGAGCTACGTGAAGAACGCGGTAGGGTAAGAAGTTTATTCATGCGATACAAGGCGGTATGTGAAGAATTATGGTCAATTACGAGCGGCGCTTTGAGCGCTTGCTGTATCGTCCGACGACAAGTAAAAGCCGCGATAACAACAAGAATGAGGCTCCGCGCAGCGAAGCGCGGAAACACATGCGCACTTACGTGCCAGCAGGGATCTCGCTGACCGTCGCTCGACTTGACTGTTCACTTGCCGAGCGCAGGTGCACGTCGCCGCGCCACGGGCTCGAAGGGTGAGCATGGGGCAGCTCTTCGCCGACCCCATCATGGCGCTCGCAGCTGTCGTCGTGATCTTGCTCGTGGGCGCACTGATCTGGGCCGGCTCTCGTCGACCCTACGTACGAGAGGTCGAGCGGCTCCGCGACGATCTTCACAACTTGTTGGCGTCGGGCGAGCAAGCCGAGCGCATTCCGGTCAACGGCCGGCTCAGTGCTTTCGTCGATATCACCGCCTCGCTGAACCGCTTGCTCGATCGCAACGACGAGGCGGCACGCGTCGCTGCGCAGGACGAAGATCCCGCGACCGACGAACGCAACGAGCTGTTCGATGCGTTGGCCGACACGCTGCCCGAGGCCGCCCTGATTCATGGGCAGACGATCCTGTATGCGAACCGTGCCGCCGGCGAGCTGTTCGGCGTCGAGCCCGAGACTCTGATCGGCAAGCCGATCACGGACCTGGTGCGCCCCGCGTACCGCGCCGGGATGCGCAAGCACGTCGGAGCCGTGGGCGGCACTGAGCCGTTGCCGCCGTTCGAGGTCCAGCTGATCAGCAACGATGACCAAGGGCTGTGGGCCGAGCTGCACAGCCGGCCCCTGACGTTCGGCGGCGAGCCGGCGCTCATGACAGTGGCGCGCGACATCACGCATCGCAAGAGCCTCGAGACCTCGCTCGGGCGCGGCAAGCTGCAGGCGCGCATCACGCTCGAATCGATCGGCGAAGGCGTCATCACGACCGACCGCAACGGCGTCATCGACTACATGAACGAGGCCGCCGAGCAGCTCATCGGCGGGCCGCGCAGTGCCGGCATCGGCAAGTATCTGCTCGATCTCATCTCGCTCGTCGACGAGATCGACCGCAGCTCGCTCGGCGATCCCGTCGCAAAGTGCTTGAGCGAGCGCCGCCGCGTGAATCTCGGCCGGCGCGCATTCCTGCTCAGCAAGCAGGCCGAGCGAGAGTTCTCGACGGAGCTCACGGCGTCGCCGATTCGCGGGCCCGACGGCCAGGTAGCCGGATGCGTCGTGATCTTCCACGACGTCAGCGAGCTGCGCGGGTTGGCACGCGAGATGTCGTATCAAGCGAGCCACGACGCGTTGACGGGCCTCGTGAACCGCGCGGAATTCGAGCGGCGGCTCGGCACCGCGCTCGACTCTGCACGCGGCGAAGGCGTCGGCCACGTCGTCTGTTATCTCGACCTCGACCGTTTCAAGCTCGTCAACGATACGGGCGGGCACATAGCCGGCGACAATTTGCTGCGCGAGATCGGAGCGCTGCTGAAGCAGCGCGTTCGCGATTCGGACACCGTCGCGCGCGTCGGCGGCGACGAGTTCGCGATGCTGCTCGCCGGTTGCCCGCTCGACAAGGCGCAGCAGATCGCCGACGACGTCGTGCAGGCCGTCGCCGGCCATCAGTTCGCGTGGCAGGACCGCGTGTTCGACGTCGGAGTCAGCTTGGGATTAGTCGAGGTCGGCAAGGACAGCGGCTCCGCCGAGAGCGTGCTGAGCGCCGCCGACTCCGCGTGCTACATCGCAAAGCAGAAAGGCCGCGGACGCGTGCACGTTTACTCCACGCGCGACGAGCTCATGGCGCGCGAACGCGGCGAGATCCAATGGCTGCAGCGGCTACAGCGCGCGCTCAAAGAGAACGGCTTCGAGCTCTATGTGCAGGCGATCGTCGCGATGGGCGGCCGTAACCGCAGCGGCCCGGCCGCCGAGGTGCTGCTGCGCATGCGCGACGAGTCGGGCAGCGCGATCTTGCCCGTGCACTTCCTCGCGTCGGCCGAGCGTTACCAGCTGATGTCGCATATCGACCGCTGGGTCGTGCAGACGACGTTGTCGGCCATTGCGGGCGGCGCGCCGCACTTGCCCGCGGGCCGCACCTGCAACATCAACTTGTCCGCGCAGACGCTCGGCGACGACGATTTCCTCGAGTTCGTCGTCGACGTGCTCGACCACACGGGCGTGAGCCCGGATCGGATCTGCTTCGAGGTTCGCGAGTCGGCCGTCGTGAGCCAGCTCGACCAGGCACAGCGCTTCATCAACGTGCTGCATGGCATCGGTTGCCGGTTCGCGCTCGACAATTTCGGCAGCGGCATCGGCTCGTTCGCGAACCTGAAGAACCTGTCGCTCGACTACCTGAAGATCGACGGCATGTACACGCGCAACCTCGAAACCGACGGCGTGAATCGGGAGATGGTTGCGGCGATGGTCAAGCTCGCGCGCACGCTCGACTTCCTGGTCGTCGCGGAGCAGGTCGAGGACCAGACGTCGTTCGAGGCGCTGCGCGATCTCGGCGTCGACTTCGTCCAGGGCTATGCCGTCGAGAAGCCGCGCCCCCTGCACGCCGTCCACTAGGGGACAGATCTATTTTCTGCGCCTCCCTCCACTAGCGAGGTGGAGCCGAGGCGCAGAAAATAGACTTGTCCCCTCTTCGCCAATGGCAATTGGCTGCCGGTGCGGGCATCGTTATCCCTACGGGCAGTGACGGCGAGGCGGCTTCGAATGGTGGCTCTGGGTCGAGGGGTGCTGCGCACCGTTCTGCGCTTGGCTTACGCCGTCCGCGTCACGGGCCTCGAGCACTACGCTGAAGCCGGCCCGCGTGTCCTCATCGTCGCCAATCACACGTCGTTCCTCGATGCCGCCCTGCTCGCCGCGTTCCTGCCGGACCGCCTCACGTTCGCGATCAACACCGAGATCGCGAAGCGCTGGTGGATAAAGCCGCTGCTGAAGATCGTCGACGCGTTCCCGCTGAACCCGACGAATCCGTACTCGCTGAAATCGCTGATTCGCTACATCGAGCAAGACAAGCGCGCCGCGATTTTTCCCGAAGGGCGCATCACGGTGACCGGGTCGCTGATGAAGATCTATCCGGGGCCTGGGCTCGTGGCGGACAAGTCGCGCGCCATGGTGCTGCCTATCCGTATCGACGGCGCGCAATACACCCCGTTCTCGCGGCTTCGCGGCCGCGTGCGGCTGCGCTGGTTCCCGCCGATCACACTGACGATCTTGCCGCCACGGCGGCTCGCCGTGCCCGCTTCGGTTCGCGGCCGCGAGCGCCGCCGCATTGCCGGCAAGCTCCTGGCCGACCTGATGACCGAGATGATGTTCGCGAGCTCGAACTATCGGCGCACGGTGTTCGGCGCGCTGCTCGATGCGCGCCGCGTGCACGGCGGCCGGCACGTGATCGTCGAGGACGTCGAGCGCGCGCCGCTCACTTACAACCAGCTGCTCGTGCGCGTGCTCTTGCTCGGCGGGCTCATTGCGACCGAAACCCGGCGCGGCGAGGCTGTCGGCGTCATGCTGCCGAACGCGATTGGCTGCGTCGCGACGTTGTTCGGCCTGCAAGCGTACGGGCGGGTGCCGGCGATGCTGAACTACACGCTCGGTGCAAAGAGCTTGCTGGCGGCCTGCCAAGCCGCGCAGATCCGGCGCATCTATACGTCGGAGCGCTTCGTCGTCGCCGCGAAGCTCGAGCGCATCGTCGACAAGCTCCGCGAGGTCGCAACCGTCGTCTACCTCGAGGATCTGCGCGAGCGCATCACGCCATGGCTCAAGATCAAGGCCGCCGTCGCGACCCGATTTGCAGCGTTCTCGTATTCTCGCCGGCGCGTCGTGCCCGACGAGCCCGCGGTCATCCTCTTCACGTCAGGCTCGGAAGGCATGCCGAAAGGTGTCGCGCTGTCGCATGCCAACGTGCTCGCGAACCGCGAGCAGGTCGCGGCACGCATCGACTTCAGCTCGCAGGACATCATCTTGAACGCGCTGCCGCTGTTCCATTCGTTCGGGCTCACGACGGGCACGTTGCTGCCGCTCTTGTCCGGTATGCGCACGTTTTTCTACCCGTCTCCGCTTCACTACCGCATCGTCCCCGAGATCGCGTACGACGTGAACGCGACGCTTTTGTTCGGGACGAATACGTTCCTGGCGGGCTACGCGCGCTTCGCGCACCCGTACGATTTTTACAGCGTGCGCTACGCCTTCGCCGGCGCGGAAAAGCTCAAGGACGAGACGCGCCGCGTGTGGACGGACAAGTTCGGTGTGCAGGTGCTCGAAGGCTACGGCACGACGGAGACGAGCCCCGTGCTCGCCGCCAACACCCCGATCGACACGCGTCTCGGCACTGTCGGGCGGCTCCTGCCCGGCATCGAATATGCGCTCGATGCCGTTCCCGGCGTCGAAGGCGGAAGGCTCTCCGTGCGCGGGCCGAACATCATGCTCGGCTATCTGAAGCACGACAAACCGGGCGTGATTCAACCGCCGGCGACGGAACGCGGCCCCGGGTGGTATGACACGGGTGACATCGTCACGATCGACGCCGACGGTTTCGTCACGATCCAAGGCCGTGCGAAGCGCTTTGCCAAGATCGGCGGCGAGATGATTTCGCTTGCGGCCGTCGAGGAGCTCGCGACGCGCGCGTGGCCGGAGACGCAGCATGCCTGTGTCGGCTTGCCCGATTTCCAGAAAGGCGAGCAACTGATCCTGGTGACGACGCGCGAAGGTGCGCAGCGTACGGAGCTCTCGGCGCAGGCGCGCGCCGACGGCATGAGCGAGCTGCACGTGCCGAAGCGCATCGTGCCGCTCGCGGTCATCCCGCTGCTCGGCAGCGGCAAGACGGACTACCCGGCCGTCCACGCGCTCGTCGAGGCCACGCTGTCGCGCGGCGAGAGGGCAGTGCAATGAGCCGCGGCGTCCGCATCTTGCTCGCGGCTCAATTCCTGACGGCGTTCGCCGACAACGCGATTCTGTTCACCGCGATCGCGATGATCTTCGACGCCGAAAGCGCGCGCGGCGCGTGGTACGTGCCGGCGCTGCAAGCTTCTTTTCTGGTGGCATTCGTGATGCTCGCGCCGTGGGCAGGACCGCTCGCGGATCGCAGGCCGAAGCCGCACGTGCTGTTGATCGGCAATGTCCTCAAGGCCGCCGGCGCCGGGCTCATGTTCGCCGGCGTCGAGCCGATGCTGGCCTACGCGCTCGTCGGGACCGGGGCCGCCGTATACGGTCCGGCAAAGTACGGAATCCTGCCCGAGCTTGTCGGCGCCGATCGGCTCGTGCGTGCGAACGGTTTGATCGAGGGCTCGACGATTCTCGCGATCGTGCTCGGCACCGTTGTCGGCGCGCGCATCGCGGACCGTTCGATATCCGCGGCGCTCATCGTCGTCATGGCATGCTATGCCGCGTCGGCTGCCGCCGCGCTCGCATTGCCGCGGCTCGCTGCGGCGCAAGCGGATGCTGCGGCCGGCGTCGGGACGTTCATCGAGCGCATGCGCACGCTGTTCGAGACCGCGACGGCACGGTTCTCCATGCTAGGCAACTCGCTGTTCTGGGCCTCGGCGGCCGTGCTGCGTCTGTTGCTCGTGGCGTGGGCGCCCGTCGTATTGCTGACGGCGAGCGCGAGCGACGTCGCCGATCTCACGTTGTTCCTCGCGCTTGGCATCGTCGTCGGCGCAATGGTCGTTCCCCGGCTGATCCCTATCGAGCGCCTGCGCCGCGCACGGCTCGCCGCTTACGCGATGGGCGTGTGCATCCTCGTGTTCAGCCTCGTCGGCACGGCGTGGCCGGCGCGCGCCGTGCTCGTCGGGATCGGCGTTTGCGGCGGAATGTTCCTCGTGCCGATCAACGCAGCGCTGCAGAACATCGGGCACCGCACGATCGGCAGCGGCCGCGCCGTCGCGCTGCAAAGCTTCTTCGAGAACTCTGCGATGCTGACCGGCGTCGGAATGTACACGGCCGCTGTCTGGGCAGGCGCGCGACCCGTCGGCTCGATCGTCGTCGTCGGCGTGCTGGTGCTGATCGCGACGACGCTCGTCTCGTGGCGTCTGCCGCCGGATCCGGAGCCCGTCATGGGATCGGCCGATCCGGGCGCGCACCCCGACGAGACCTCGCCGTCTCCTGCGCCAGGCCCGAAGTGAACACGATGACGCACGCTGCCGCGACGAGCGCGCCGCGCAGCGTCTAGGCCACCCAGCTCGCGAGCCAGCTGCTCACGTTGCGCCACTCCTCGCTGGCCCGGATGTACACGCGTACCGCCGGCCCCTGAATCACGAGAAGCACGAGGCCGAGCGCGTAGACGGGATGCACGCGGCGCCGGCGCCAGAAGTCGTGCGCCATCGCCAGCATGATCGGCGCGGTCCAAATCGAATGGAGGAGCAGCATACTGCGCGGCTGGCCGAGGAACGGCATGCGCACGGCGGCCGCGATCAGCAGCGACGTCGTAGCCACGACCATCAGCCGCTTGTGCAACTCGGGCTTGCGGCGGTAGTAGATCGCGGCCGCGAACAACGGCGCGAAGAACAGCATGTCGAGCAGCGGACCGAGCACGGCCGTTTGCGCCGCCGCGGCGTCACCGGCGCGTACACGTAGCACGAACATTCCGATGCCGGCGAGAAGCCCGGCAAAGATCACGAGCACGCCGTAGCCGATCGCAAATCTACCGAGTTTCATGTGCAACGCGACGCGGCCCGTCGCGGCCAGCACAGCTTGCGCCAGAAAGATCGCGAGCCAGCCGACGTAGACGGCGGCATGGAAGTGGATGATCGCCGGCTTGGCGAGGCTTCCCGCGAGCAGCGGACCGAAGTAAGTCGGCCAGAATCCGACGGCCGCGATCACGATCGCGAGCACGGCGATGCCGACGTACAGGCGCCGCGGCGCGTTCGCTCGCGGAATGGCGGCCGCCGTGATTGCCATGACGGCTCCGGTCACTGTGCGGGCGCGGCCGCGTCGACGTCGAACGACGAGCCCGTCAGCACTTGGCGGCCGTCGGGCAAGAACACCTGGCGCGCGTTCGCGACGTGCTCTTGATCCTTCGACAAGAAGCCGTTGATCGTGACGACGTGGCCTTCGCGCAGCGAGTTGCGGGTCCAGCCCTGCCGCATCAACCCGTTCGGCGGGCCGAGCTCGAAGTCCCAGTTGACGACCTTGCCGCCTTCTTCCTGGACGTCGATGTAAATGCGGGCGTGCGGATTCGTCCACTCGACCTTCGTGATGGTGCCCGTCAGCTTGATCGGCTTGTCGCGATCGAACTCGGCCGAGAAGGAGTGGTGTGCACGGCTCCCTGCGAGTGGGCAAAAGGCCAAGGCGGCGGCCACTACGCAAACGAACGACGGACGGCTCATCGGTGTGGTCCCTCGGCAATTGCTCCCTGCATTGCTCTACCGCGGGCATCCCTGCCCGCGTCTTCGACGACCCCTTCGCGACGATGATACGCTGAGCGCGCCTTTTTTCGGACATCGAGAGCAAACAACAATGAGCACGCTCCTTCGTCTGTGCGCCGCGCTCATGCTGCTCGCGCCCGTCATGGTCTCGGCCCAATGGGGCCCGCACCCGGACAAGCGCGTTCCGCGCAATTCCGATGGCACGCCGAATCTCGAGGCGCCGACGCCGCGAGCCGCAGACGGCAAGCCCGATTTCACGGGCGTCTGGCAGGGCTTCGGCACGCTCGGCGGCACCGCCGCGCAGACCGAGCCCGAAAGCCCCGTGCCCCGCGCGGGATTCGCGAACGTCGCCAGCAACATGAAGGAGCCGCTGCCGCTGCGCCCTGAGTACGCGGCGCTGGCGGAACAGCGGCGCGCCGGCGGCGGCAAGGACAACCCCGAGGCGATTTGCCTGCCGATGGGGATCATGCAATTCCATACGCAGGGCGCGCCGCGCAAGTTCATCCAGACGCCCGACGTCGTCGTCATCCTCTACGAGGCCAGCATGGGCATCCGGCAGATCTTCACCGACGGCCGCGAGTTTCCGACGAACGACCCGCAGCCGTGGTGGTACGGCTATTCGGTCGGCCACTGGGAGGGCGATACGCTCGTGGTCGTGACGAAGGGGTTGCGCGACGGCGAGTGGCTCGACATCTTCGGCACGCCGTTGACGGATGCCGCGACGTACACGGAGCGGTTTCGCCGCGTGAGCTATGGGCGCATGGAGATCGATGTCACGGTCGACGACCCGAAGGCCTACACGGGGCCCTGGACGGTGCGTGTCAATCAGCGAATCATGCCCGAGCAAGAGCTGCTCGAGTTCGTTTGCAACGAGAACAACCGCTACTTCATCCGCGAATGATCGTATGAACCGTGCGCTCGCGTTGCTCGCGCTCGTGCTCGTTTCGGCGGCCGGCTGCGATAGCGCCGCGCCGCCGGAGCCGGCCGCGGGGACTGCGCCCGACCCGGTCGCCAATCTGGATCTGCGGCTCGTCGGTCGGAGCGATCTTCAGGCGCGCTCGGCGTATCAGCCGATCGTGCACGCGTACGGCGAGCGCCGCATCTTGTTCGTCGGCCATCACGCCGGCGAGGCCCTGAACCCGGCAAGGGGATTGATCGAGAGGAACGGGCTGTCGATCGTCGACGTGACGGACCCTGCAGGGCCGACTTACTTGACGCACGTTCCGCCGAGCGGCACCGAAGCGAGCGGCACGCAGCACGTTCAAGTCTGCGACGGCCGCGCGCTGCCGAATGGCGACGACGCCAAGGTCTATGCCATTCGCACGAACGGTGCCGAGAGCTACGAGGTGCTCGACGTCACGGACCCCGCGGCCCCGGAGTTTCTGACGACGATAGCGGAGACTGGCATCTCGTCGCGGCCGGAATCCGAGCGCGGGAACCGCGAGACGCACAAGTTTCAATGGGACTGTGCGAGCGGTGCGGCGTATTTGAACGGCACGGCTGCCGGCTGGCGCGTGACGCGCGTGCTGCAAGTGTTCGATCTCGGCGACCCGAGCTCGCCGAAGCACGTCCGCGATTTCGGCTTGCCGGGTTACGAGCCGACGTCGACAGAGCCGTATCCGGAGCCGCAAGTCGCGGGGCTCCATCAGCCGTTCGTCGTCGGCAATCGCATGTATTTGGGCTACAACAGCGGCGAGGAAGGCACGCTGCAGATCGTCGATCGTGAGCAATTCATGAAGGGCGACGCGGAGCCGACCGCGGCGAACCTGGAGGCGCCGCAAATCGCACGGCTCGATCTGCCGAGCTACTGGGGCGTGCACACGGCGAAACCGATTTACGATTTCGAGATCGCCGACTACGCCGACAACAGCGAAGCGCGCACCCGCGACTTGCTGCTCGTCGCGAGCGAAGCAGGGACTTTCCGCTGCCAGGAGCCGCGCGACGTGCTGCTGATCTTCGATATCACGGAAGAGGCGACGCCGCTGCCGATTTCGACGTTCCAAGTGCCCGAAGAGCCCGGCGACTTTTGCCACCGCGGCGGCCGTTTTGGCCCGCACTCGTTCGCCGACGCGTATCACCCCGCATTCGACAAGAAGCTCGTCGTGCTCGCGTACTTCAACGCCGGCGTGCGCGTCGTCGACATCCGCAACCCGTTCGAGCCGAAAGAGGTCGCGCGCTTCATCCCCGAGATCACCGAGAACACGAGCGAGTCGTGCATCGAGATCGATGGCGTGGAGCAATGCGACCGCGCGATCCAGACGAACAACGTGAACCTCGACGACCGCGGCTACATCTACGCGCTCGACCGCGCCTCGACGGGCCTGCACATACTCGAGCTCACGGGCACGGCGCACGCGATCGCCGGGCTTTAACAGAGGGCAAGGCGATGAAATCCGCGATCTCGGTCGAGCTCGACGGCTCCACGTTCTCGCTCGACGAGCGCGCGTATGAAGCGCTGCGCGTGTATCTCGACCGCGCCGGCGCACGGCTCGGCAGCCACCCCGATCGCGCCGAGGTCATTGTGGGACTCGAGCGCTCGATCGCCGCGAAGCTGCGACTGCGCGCGGAAGCGCGGGGCGCGGCGCCGATCGACGAGGCCGCGATGCTCGCGGTGCTCAAGGAAGTTGGGCGCGTCGACGGGCCTGCGCTCGACGATTCCGCGGCTCGCGGCTCCGGCGCCGGCCACGGCGCGCGACGAGCGCGGCGGCTCTTTCGCCTGCGCGAAGGCCAGCAGCTCGCGGGCGTGTGCACGGGTCTTGCCGCGTACCTCGCCATCGATGTCGGCATGGTCCGGATCCTCTTCATCCTGGCCGCGGTGTTCTCGGGTGGCACGCTGGCCATCGTTTACGTCGTGCTCGTGTTCGTGATGCCGCTCGCGCAAACGGAGTCCGAGATCGACGAGGCGCACGGCGCTCCGCGGTCCTAGCGCTGAGCGCTTGACTTCCGCATTTGTCCTAGTTAAAACTAGGACAAATGGAAATCACCGTAATCACCAGCTCGCCAGAGCCCGTCTACGAGCAAATCGTCCGCCAGGTCCAGGATGCCGTGGCATCCGGCGAGCTGGCGCCCGGAGCTCCTCTCCCCACCGTGCGCCAGCTCGCCGGCGACTTGCAGCTGAACCGCAATACCGTCGCGCGCGCCTACAAGCAGCTCGAAGATCGGGGGGTGATTTTAACGGCCGGCCGCAAGGGCACGTTCGTCCGCGACGACGCCTCGCATGAGGTCGAGCGCATCAAGTCGAATCGCGCGGAACGCAGCGTGCGGCAACTCGTCGCGGCATTGCTAGGCGAGGGCTTGAGCCGTGCCGATATCACAACCCTGTTCAACGACGCGCTACGTGTTGCGTCACCCAAGGAATCAACGCCATGAGCGAGTGGATCGACTGTGCCCTTTACGTGACGCTGATCGTGCTGATCTTCGTGTGCCTGCCACGGCACGGCAGGCGATTCACGCTACCAATGATTGCGGACCGCAATCCGGAGTGGCTCGCCAATCATCGTGACGTAGTCGCACGCCTCGAGCACAGTCGCTGGTTCTTGCATGCCTGCTATGTATGGGCGGGAGGTAGCATCGCCGTGTTACTCGGCGTCACGCTCGGTCTCATTGCTCCGCCGTTCGAAGCCGTGGCACCGAAGTGGGAGGTCTTGAAGGATCTGAACAGCATTTTGCTGATCGTCGGCTTGCTCGGCTGGGGAGCTTGCTCGCTCCTTTGGTTCCGCTGGCTCGGCACGCACGTGCCGGTGGCCGAGACGCGCCGCGCCACTCTCAAGCCGCGGGTCGGCAGCGACTACCTCGCGCCTTCCTGGCGAGTCGCCGTCGAGGCGTTGACAGTGCTGCACCTGGCCGCCTGGCTCTTGATCGGCGCGCTCGGTCTGGCCGGCGGTGCGAAGTTTTGGTGGAGCTTCGCATTCATCGTGGGCATGACCGTGCTGTTCGCTGTCATCGCGCACCTCGTTCCGCGGCGTCGGCCGAGCTACCTCGACCACCTATTCGGCGTTGCTTACCGACAGGTGGAGATCAGAGCTGCGTACTTCATGCGGCTGTGGCCGCTCGCGGCAGGCGCGATCGGCATGACGGAGTTGATCACGGGCGTAGACCTCGCGCGCGCGGGACAGCTGCTGATCGTCTCGTTCGTCTGCGTGCTGGCGCTGATGCTCCTACGTTTACGGCCGGCCGCGCCCGCGTCCGGCTACGCCGGGCTCGCGGTTGCGCGCCGGTCGGCGGCGTAGCCGCCGGCCCACGCGCAGACGACGCGTAGCGCGTTGACGACGACGAACAGCGGCAGCCCGTAGCTCGCGACGGCCTCCGCGATCGACGACGTGCCGATCACGAGTGCGAAGTACATGATCGTCGCCACGACGCCGATCAACAGGCCGTGCAACGTGCGCGCCGCAGGCAACGGGCGCGTTGCGAACAAGGCGACCACGAACGGGACTACGAGACATGCCGCCGGCACCGCGATCCGTAACGCCGCTCGTTCGCCGACGAGCAGAAGGAACGGTACGGTGGCCACGACGAGGCCGACTTCGACAATGAGTGCAGCGACGATGACGCGCAGCCAGCGAATTTGTCCGATCATCGGAAACGCTCCTTCGATTAGTCGTTTTCTTGCGGAGACGCGGTAGGAACCGGTTCTTCGGCGCGGTCGAACACACCCTTGTGGTGAAAGTACACCATGCCGGCAGCCGCGCGCATGGGCCGCGTCGCGAGCAGCCAGTTGAATGCGAAATCCGTCTGGAACCGATCGAATGCAAAGCGCAGTAGACGCTTCAAGCGAAACTTGGGGTACGAGCGCACGAACGCCCCGGCGGGATCCTCGGCCTTTCCGCGCAGAAAATCAGCCACGGCGTTGCCCGCGGCGAGCCCGTGCTTGAGCGCCGTATGGATACCGCCGGCCGTGACGGGTGAGACCATGCCCGCCGCGTCGCCGACGAGCAGCACGCGCGACGCAGCGACGGGTCGCACGACGCCGCCGCACGGGATCAGGCCCGCGCGCACGCTGCTCGGTCGCGCGTTGCGCAGGTCGATGACGGGCGCGATCTTGTCGAGCAACGCGGCCATCGCGTCGTCGGGGCGCCAGCTGCTGGCTTGCGCTATGTCGGGCCGACGCGCGAGCCCGGCTTGCACGCTGCCGACACCGGCCAACACCCACGCGATGTAGCCCGGCGCAATTCGGCGATCGATGAAGCAATGCAGCTTGTCGGCGTCGGCGATCCCGGCCCCGGCGAACTCGTACTCGACGCCGGCGAGGAAGCGCTCGTTCGTGCCGAGCCCGGTGCTGCGCGCAACCTTCGAGCGCGGGCCGTCGGCGCCGATCACGAATCGCGCGGAGCCCAAGCCGTCGAGCGCGAATCCGCTGCGCTGCCGGTGCATGCCTGTGAAGGCGGTGCCGAGCTTCAGCGTCGCGCCGGCGCGCTCGGTCACGGCTGCGAGCCAGCGCATCACGTTCGGCGTATCCGTCGCGAGAAAGTAGTATCCCGGCGCTGCGAGATCGACGTACGCGAGATTCGGCGCGTAGAGCCGCACGCCGGGGATACGCCGGACGAGCGTCGCCGGCAGCGAGTCGAGCAGCGCGATCTGATCGACGGCGTCTTTGACGATGATGCCCGTCGTGTGCAGCTTCGCGCCCGGATCGGTCTTCTTCTCGACGACGGTCACGCGCAAGCCCGCCGTCGCGAGCGCGTGCGCGCTCGCAAGCCCGCCGAAGCTGGCACCGACGACCACGCAGTCGGCGTCCAGGTGCGATTCGCGGGAATCCATCGCGCTAGTGTCGATGTGCGCCCGCGCGTTGTCGATGGCGCGCCCTAGTCGATGGCGACGAGGCCCTCGGTCAACTCGATGTTCGTGCCCCAAGGATCCTGGATGAACGCGATCGCGATATCGAGCGCAGGCACGCGGCGATACGACACGGTCAGCGGGACACCGTCGGCTTCGAGCTTCTTCGTGAACGCTTCGAGGTTTTCGATCTCGAAGCCGATGTGGTCGAGCGCGCGCCCCTGCGTAGGCACCGTCGGCTCCGGTGAGGGCGAGAAGTTCAACGTGACGCCAGGAAGCCGAGCCGTCACGAACGCTTGACCCGATGCGGGCGCCTCCGCTGCCGCGCCGAAGGTTTTCGCGTACCAAGCCTGCATCTCGGTGTGGTGCTCGCCGAAGAAGTGGACGTGATGCAGCTGAATCGGTGCAGCTTGAGTCTTTGCTTCGACGAGCTCGACCTTGACGTCTTCGGGGCCCAAGGCGAACGCGATGTTCGTCGTGGGGCTCGCGGCCGCGATATCGTCAGTCACCTTGACGGTCGCTGCGACGGAGTCGCTCGTGATCATCCGAAAGCCGTTGGCCCTGAGCTTAGCGACGACCGGTTGCAAATCCGGCACCGAGAAGCCGACGTGATTGACCGTGCTGCCGATGGTGCCGCCGGTCGGCTGCTGCATCGGTCGAAAGAACAAGAACACGTTCGGGAACTCGATGACTTCCAGATTGTTCGTGCCGATCGTCGCGAGCGTGCCGCCGAGCGTTTCGACATAGAACCGCTTCTGAGCAGCCATGTCCGTCGTATTGAAATGATGGTGCCCGTAGACGACCGGGCCTTCGGCGACGATCGTCTGCGCCGAGACGGCCGCGCCTGAGCCAAGAGCCACAAAAGCCGCAACAACGGAGAGAGTGGAATGTCGCATGAGAGTCCTTTGGCGTGACCGCGTCGGTGCGCCGCGGCCGCCCGTCGCTTCGGCTAACGGGTCAGCGCGTTGATGAGCTCGGTGATCTTACGCACGTTGATGTACGGTCCCGAAAACAAAAAGGCCGGCAGGGTTGCTGCCGGCCTTCGTTCGATCGGAAGCGCTCGGCTCCCCTTACAGCAACGGCACGCAGAGCAACGCGACGATGTTGATGATCTTGATCAGCGGGTTGATCGCCGGGCCCGCGGTGTCTTTGTACGGATCGCCGACGGTGTCGCCGGTGACGGCCGCCTTGTGGGCATCGGAGCCCTTGCCGCCGTGGTGGCCGTCCTCGATGTACTTCTTCGCATTGTCCCACGCGCCTCCGCCCGTCGTCATCGAGATCGCGACGAACAGGCCCGTCACGATCGTGCCGACGAGCAGGCCGCCGAGCGCCTCGGGGCCGAGCACGAGGCCGACGATCACGGGGACGAGCAACGGCAGCAGCGACGGGATGATCATTTCCTTGATCGCGGCTTTCGTCAGCAAGTCGACGGCCGTCGAGTAGTCCGGCTTCGTCGTGCCTTCCATGATGCCCTTGATCTCGCGGAACTGGCGGCGGACCTCGTTGACGACCGAGCCCGCGGCGCGGCCGACGGCTTCCATCGCCATGGCGCCGAAAAGATAAGGAATCAGACCGCCGATGAAGAGGCCGATGATCACGCGGTGATCGGAGAGGTCGAACGCCAGCGCGCCGAAGCCTTCGGCGGTCAAGGTATGCGTGTAGTCCGCGAACAGCACGAGCGCCGCGAGACCCGCCGAGCCGATCGCGTAGCCCTTCGTGACGGCCTTCGTCGTGTTGCCGACCGCGTCGAGCGCATCGGTCACGTGCCGGACTTCCTTCGGCAGCTTCGACATCTCGGCGATGCCGCCTGCGTTGTCCGTGATGGGACCGAACGCGTCGAGCGCGACGATCATGCCCGTCATCGACAACATGCTCGTGGCGGCGATCGCGATGCCGTACAGCTCGGCGAGCTCGTACGCGCCCCAGATCGAGGCGCAGACCGCGAGCACGGGCAGCGCCGTGGACTTCATCGACACGCCGAGGCCCGCGATGATGTTCGTCGCATGGCCCGTCGTCGACGAGGCCGCGACCTTCTTCACGGGGCTGAAGTTGGTGCCCGTGTAGTACTCCGTGATGACGACCATCGCGGCCGTCAGCGCCAAGCCGATCAGGGCGGCCAGATAGAGCGGCATCGCCTGCTCGCCCATCAGCGCGTCGGTGATCGGATAGAACAGGATCGCCGCGATGACGCCGGAGACGATGACCCCCTTGTACAGGGCCGGCATGATCTTGCCGGTCTTCGTGCTGACGAAGAACGTGCCGATGATCGATGCGACGATCGACGCGGCGCCGAGCACGATCGGATACAGCGCGGCGTTCGCGGGCACGAGGCCGAGCTCCGCGGCCGTGAGGCCGCCGAGCAGCATCGTCGCGATCAGGGTCACGGCGTAGGTTTCGAACAGGTCCGCGGCCATGCCGGCACAGTCGCCGACGTTGTCACCGACGTTGTCGGCGATGACGGCCGGGTTGCGCGGATCGTCCTCGGGAATGCCGGCTTCGACCTTGCCGACGAGGTCGGCGCCGACGTCGGCGCCCTTCGTGAAAATGCCGCCGCCCAAGCGCGCGAAGATCGAGATCAAGGATCCGCCGAAGGCGAGGCCGACGAGCGCTTTGAGGATCTCGTCCTCAGCGATGCCCATCGTTTCGAGGACGAGGTAGTAGCCGGCCACGCCGAGGAGGCCAAGACCGACGACGAGCAAGCCCGTCACGGCGCCGCCTTTGAAGGCCAGCTGCAGTGCGGGGTTCAGGCCTAGCGTGGCAGCTTGGGCCGTGCGCACGTTGGCGCGGACCGAGACGAACATGCCGATGTAGCCGGCGAGGCCCGAGAACACCGCTCCGACCAAGAAGCCGATGGCCGTGTACCAGTTCAACGCGACACCGAGGACCACCAATAGCACGACCCCGGCGATCGCGATCGTCGTGTACTGCCGATTCATGTAGGCGCTCGCGCCTACCTGAATCGCGGCCGCGATCTCCTGCATGCGCGCATTGCCGGCCGGTTGGGCGAGCACCCAGCGCACGGTGAAAATGCCGTACAGCACGGCGAGCGCGGCGGCGCCCAGCGAAAGCCACAACATCGTCGTCGGATTCATCCGTTTATCTCCCTAAACCAATTCGATGTCTCGAGGGCGATTCGGAGCGGCCCTCCAGACCTGACAGAACCCAGTGAAGCTCGCCGTTGAGGTAAAGGGCGCCGGCGGATGCGAACGGGTTTGTTCCCTGTTGTTGCTCGACCTGCTCCGCCGCCCCGGCGAAGCGGCGGCTACTTTAGCACAAAGTCGGTCTTGAGCTTTCGCGCAACCCGCTGATTCTTGAGGCTGACATAAGCCGGCAGCCCGTCCTTGTAAGGGGGGTAGTCCTCGCCGCGGATCAGCGGCGCCAGATACCGGCGGCACGCCGGCGTGATGCCGAAGCCGTCCGCGGTGATGAAATTGCGCGGCATCATCTTTTCCTTGTTCGCGACCTCCGCGAGCGCGACCTTGCCGACGCCCCAGCGATACGGCTGATCGGACTTGCGGACGATCGTCGGCATCACCGCGTTCTCGCCTTTTAGCGCGAGCTCGACGGCGGCCTTGCCCATCGCATAGGCCTGCTCGACGTCGACCTTGGATGCGATGTGGCGCGCGGCTCGCTGCAAGTAGTCCGCGATCGCATAGTGGTACTTGAAGCCGAGCTTGGCCTTGACGAGCTGCGCGACGGTTGCTGCGACGCCGCCGAGCTGCGCGTGGCCGAACGCGTCCTTGCCGCCGGCCTCCGCGAGGAACCGGCCATCGGCGTGACGCGTGCCTTCGGAGACGACGACGACGCAGTACTCGTACTGTTCGACGCAATCCTTGACGCGCGCGAGGAACGCCGCTTCGTCGAACGGGATCTCGGGAAACAAGATGACGTGCGGGGCATCGGCAGGGCCTTCGCCGGCCAATCCGCCCGCGGCCGCAATCCAGCCGGCGTGCCGGCCCATGACCTCGAGGATGAACACGCGCGTCGACGTGCGCGCCATCGACGCGACGTCGAGCGCCGCTTCGCGCGTCGAGACGGCGACATACTTCGCGACGGAGCCGAAGCCGGGGCACGTGTCCGTGACGGGCAGATCGTTGTCGACGGTCTTCGGCACGCCGATGCAGACGATCGGAAGCCCAAGCTCTTGGCCGATCTGTGACACCTTGTGCGCGGTATCCATCGAGTCGCCGCCGCCGTTGTAGAAGAAGTAGCCGATGTCGTGGGCCTTGAAGACCTCGATCAGCCGCTCGTACTCGGCGCGGTTCTTGTCGAGGCCTTTGAGCTTGTAGCGCGCGGAGCCGAAGGCGCCGCCCGGCGTGTGCTTGAGCCCCGCGATCGAGCGCGCGGACTCCGCCGTCGTGTCGATCATGTCCTCTGTCAGGGCGCCGAGGATGCCGTTGCGGCCGGCGTAGACGCGGCCGAGCTTGCTCTTGTGCTTGCGTGCCGTCTCGATGACGCCGCACGCGCTCGCGTTGATGACCGCAGTCACGCCGCCCGATTGGGCGTAGAACACGTTCTTCTTCTTCACGAATCCTCCATCACCTTGCGCGACGTTGCCTCCGGAGGATAGCAAAGCAGGCGCGCGTTTGACGAAGGCTGCTGTCGTCGCTAGCGTAACGGCCCTTCAGCGGTTTCCCGTGGAGAACGTCATGCGAATCGTCATGCTCGGTGCGCCGGGGTCCGGCAAAGGCACGCAGGCGCAACGCATTCAGAAGGACCACGGGCTGCCGCAGGTCTCGACGGGCGATTTGCTGCGCAAAGCTGTCGCAGACAAAACCCCGCTCGGCCAGAAAGCGAAAAAGGTCATGGACGCCGGCGAGCTCGTGTCGGACGACATTGTGCTCGGCATGATCAAAGAGCGCATCGCGCAGACCGACGCGAAACGCGGTTTCATTCTCGACGGATTCCCGCGCAACACGAGCCAAGCCGATAGCCTCGACGCGCTGCTGGGCCAGCTTTCGCTGAAGCTCGACCGTGTGGTGCTCATGGACGTCGACTTCGACATCCTGATGAAGCGGCTCACGGGCCGGCGCACGTGCTCGAAGACGGGCGCAGTGCTCAATATCTATTTCTCGTCGGCGGCAGAGCTCGAGGCCTGCCGGAAAGCCGGCGGCGAGCTCCTACAGCGCGACGATGACAAGGAAGCGACGATCCGCAACCGTCTCCAGGTCTACGAGCGCCAGACCGCGCCGCTCGTCGACTACTACACGAAGAAAGGCCTGCTCACGACCATCCCTGCCACCGGCGAAGTCGACGTCGTCTACGCCCGCCTCAAGGCCGCGCTCGGCCTAGAGTAGCGCCGCGGGCAGAGCGGTGCGCTCGAATACATTCGCGAGCTCTTTCGCTCGCCAGCCGGTGCGTAAATGGAGTGGAGGGTCGTTGAGCGCGACGCCGATGAGGTCACGCTTGGTCGCGAGGATCTCGGGCTCGATGCCGAGCGCGGCGGCGTGTTCGCGCACGCGCTCCTGCAGCGATTTGACGAGCTGCTTGTCGGGCATTGGTTGCGCGGCGTTCGCGCGGACTTCGGCTTGCAGATCGGCGTCGTCGCGCGACGCGATCGCCGCAAGAATGGCCGGAGCGCTGCGCGCGATGAACTTCGAGTCCACTAGCGACGCGAGCGCGTCGGTGTCGCGCGGCAATGCGGCAGCGATGGCGAGCAGCGCGTCGTCGGCGAGCAGCCACCGCCGAGGCCGATCGCTTCGTTGCGCCACTGTCTCGCGCCAGCGCACGAGCGCGAGCGCCGCGCACTGCGAGGCGAACGGCAGACCGTGCGCGCCTTTGAGCCGCGACCATACCGCCGTCGCGTCCGCGACGGGTCGCTCCGCGAGCATGCGCTCGCACTCCTCGCGCACCCATTCGCGCCGCCCGAGCCGGTCGAGATCCGCGTCGAGCCGCTCCCAGGCCGCGAGCAAATAGCGAACGTCGTCGAGCGCGTAACGCAGAGGAGCGTCGGGCAGGGGCCGGCGGCTCCAATCGGTGCGCGCGAAGCTTTCGCCGAGCTCGACGTCGAGCGTGCGTTTCAGTAAGCCCTCGAGCCCGACTTGCGGCGGATAGCCCGTCAATGCCGCGGCGACTTGCGTGTCGATGAGCCGAGGCGGCACGCGGCCCGTGAGTTGATAGACGACCTCGAGATCCTGGCGCGCGCTGTGCAACACCCACGTGAAGCTCGGATCGAATAGCCGCTCGTAGAGGGGTGTCAGGTCGAGACTCGCAAGGCAGTCGATACAGGCTACTTGATCGCCAGTGCCGACTTGGATCAGGCACAGCTGCGGGTAATAAGTCTTCTCGCGCACGAATTCCGTATCGACGGCCGCGATCGAGGTTTGCGCGAGCGCCGTGACGAGCCGGGCGAGCGCCGCGTCGTTGTCGATCCAGCCGATTTCCTGCGTTGCCGTCACCGTCGACCCTCTAATTCTGAGCGCTTACGCTATCATCGGGCTTCGTGAGAGCGGAAAGTACTTAAGTGCTGCGCCTGTTTCTCGCCTTCGTCGATATCATGCTGCATCGGCGGGGGCCCGACACTCTGCCGTCGTCGCGGTTCCTGCTGTGGTGGCTCCTGGCGCTGTCGTTGGCCGTGCATATCGCGATCGATTGGTGGGCAGGCGGCTCCAGCCGCGCGGCCGCTGTCGACGTGCTGGTGCTCGGACTCGATGTCTGGTTCGTGTGGGCTTTGCTGCGCACGTTCAACAAGCAGCCGCGCTTTCGTCAGACTATGACGGCTTTGCTCGGCGCCGACATCTTACTGAACCTCTTGCTCGCGCCGGTCATCCCTTGGCTCAACGTGCAAGACCCGCAGAACACCGCGTTGACCCTGCCTGTATTTCTGACGGTTCTGGCGTTCGTCTGGGCAATCGACATCAACGCGTTCGTATTCTCGCGAGCGCTGGAACGGCCGTACTTGCTGTGCATGGCCATCGTGATCGGCTACGCGTTGCTGATTCGCAGCCTTCAGGTCACGTTGCTGCAGCCGGTGAGCTGATGCGCGTTCACATTCTTGGCGTCTGCGGCACCTTCATGGGCGGCATCGCGGCCATTGCGAAAGAGGCTGGGCACGACGTCTCGGGCGCCGATCAGAACGTCTACCCGCCGATGAGCACGCAGCTCGAGGCGCTCGGCATCAAGCTCGTCGGCGGTTACGACGCCCCCATCGACGGCAATGTCGAAAGCGTCGTCGTCGGCAACGCGCTGTCGCGTGGGTCACCCGTCGTCGAAGCGCTGCTCGACTCGGGCAGGCCTTACGCGTCGGGCCCGCAGTGGCTCGCCGAGCACGTGCTGCGCGACAAATGGGTGCTCGCCGTGTCGGGTACGCACGGCAAAACGACGACGACGAGCATGCTCGCGTGGATTCTCGAGCACGCAGGCCTCAAGCCCGGGTTCCTGATCGGCGGCGTGCCTGTGAACTTCGGTATCTCGGCGCGGCTCGGCGGGTCCAAGTACTTCGTCGTCGAAGCCGACGAGTACGACACGGCGTTCTTCGACAAACGCGCGAAATTCGTCCATTACCGGCCGCGCACGTTGGTCGTCAACAATATCGAGTTTGACCACGCCGACATCTTCAGCGACATCGACGCAATCATCTGGCAGTTCCACCAATTGCTGCGCACGGTGCCCGGCAACGGGCTCATCGTCGCGAATGGCAAGGACGCGAACATCGAGCGGCTGCTGACGCGCGGAGCCTGGACGCCGCTCGAGACTTTCAGCGCAGCCGATTCCTCGGCGCGTTGGTTCGGCGCTTACGATTCGATAGGCGCCGAGTCGAGCTTCAGCATCTTCGAGCAGGGTGTCCCGCGCGGCAGCGGGCGCTGGTCGTTGCTCGGACAGCACAACCTCGAGAACGCGCTCGCGGCCATCGCGGCGGCCGGCCACGTCGGCGTCGCGCCGGCGGCGGCGCTGCAGGCGCTTGCGCTATTCAAGGGCGTCAAGCGTCGGCTGGAGCTACGCGGAACGTTCGCGGGCATCAGCGTGTACGAGGATTTCGCGCATCATCCGACGGCGATCGCGACGACGCTGCAGGGTGTGCGCAGCCGCGCGCCGCATCAGCGCATCGTCGCCGTCATGGAGCCTCGCTCGAACACGATGCGCATGGGCGTGCATCGCGACACGCTGCACGCGTCGTTCGCCGCAGCCGATCGGGTGTTCGTCCTCGCCGGCGCCGATCTCGGCTTCGATCCTGCCGCGGCGCTCGCGCCGCTCGGCGGAAAGCTCGTCGTCGCCGGCGACGTGCAGGCGCTTCTTGCGGCGCTGCTCGGCGAGCTCACGGCCGGGGATCACGTCGTGCTGATGTCGAACGGCAGCTTCCAGGGCTTGCCGCGGCTGCTCGAGCAGGCGCTCGCCGGCCAAGCGGCGGCGAGCTGAGCGCCACGGCCGCGCGGTAGTCGAATGAACGAGCTACCGCTGTTTCCTCTGCAAACGGTCCTGCTGCCGGACGGACGGCTGGCGCTGCGCGTGTTCGAGCCGCGCTACGTCGACATGGTTGCCCGTTGCCTGCGCGGAGCGAACCGTTTCGGCATCGTCGCAATCCGCGAAGGTGCCGAAGTCGGCGCCGCGACGACATACGACCACGGCACGAGCGCGGAGATCGTCGATTGGCACCAGGAACCGGGCGGCCTGCTCGGCATTCTCGCCGTCGGCCGTGATCCCTTTCGCTTGCTCGGCATCCGGCGCGAGACCGATGGGCTGTACGTCGGCAGCGTGGCGTGGCTCCCGCCATCGGCGCCGCAGCCGCTCTCGCCGGCGCACGAGCCGCTCGCGGCGCTGTTGCGGCGGCTCATCGAGCCGCTGCCGCTCTATCACGGCGTAGCGCCATCGTTCGACGATGCGGCCTGGGTTTCAGGGCGGCTGTTGGAGCTCCTGCCGCTACCGCTCGAGCGCAAGCAAGCGTTACTCGAGATGCCGACCCCCACTCGCCGGCTCGACGCGCTCGCCGCGGCGCTCGACGAGGCCGCAAGCGCGAGCAAGGCATAGGCTCGTGATACGCTTGCCCGCCAAAAATCACCGGAGCTTTCTGCGGGCAGGTAACGTGAAGAAATATATGTGTCTCATCTGCGGCTTCATCTACGACGAAGCCGAAGGCCGCCCCGACGAAGGGATACCACCGGGCACGAAGTGGGCCGACATTCCGCTCTCGTGGCGTTGCCCCGATTGCGGCTCCGGCAAAGAAGACTTCGAAATGGTCGAGGTTTGAGGCTTTAAGGCCCCCAAGGCCCCCAAGGCCCCCAAGGCCCCCAAGGCCGACCCTACTCCAGGCGCTCGACGTCGTGCCCGCGCGAGCGGAGCTGCTCGATGACGCTGCCCGGGCCGACGAGATGCAGGGCGCCGACGACGACGAGATGGCGCCGCTGGCCGGCGAGCATTGCTTCTAGCGTGGGAACCCAGGCGGTGTTGCGCTTCGTCACGAGCTTCTCGTAAAGCCCCGGAAATTCGTCGAACTCATCGAGCAACTCGGCGCTCAAGCTCTCCAGCTCACCGCTGCGCCATGCTACGACCATCTCGCCGAGCACGGCCGCCCCTTCGTCGAGCTCCGCCAACGTTTGCTCGAGCAGCGCTTGTTGCTGCTCGGGCGGAAGCGCGTCGAACAGGCCGATCTGGAACTCGAACGTCTCGAGGCCAACGACTTCCTTGCCGGCGGCTTGCGCTCGGCCGAGCACGTACTGCTCGACGCCGCGCTCCGCTTGAAAGCCGATCTTGCGCATTCCGAGGTCGAGCACCGTGATAGCGACGAACCAGGGCTCGAAGCGCTCGAGCCGCGCGAGCTCGACTCCGAGCTCGCCCATGCGTTGCTCGACGACGCGATAGACATCGTCGTCGATGACGTTCTCGAGGACCGTGCCCTGCGGCAGCATCGCCGTTTGCAGGACGATCCGCTGCTGCGTCGCTGCGTCGATGTCATCGAGGTCGATCTCCATCACGACGAGATCGGCGCGCTCGACGAGGCTGTCGATCGCGGGCGGAAGCGGGTAGTCGGTCGGCCGCAAGACGTGCATCGACCCGAGCAGCGTGACCTCACCGCCGCTTCGGCTCGTGACGCGCCAGGCTGCGGGATCGGCAGCCGCGAGACCGGCCGGCAACAGGGCGCCGAGCAGCGCGAGCCAGAGGTTGCGGCTCACGAGCGCGCGCCCGACACCCAGGCGACCTCGGTCTCGATGCGGCCGTCGGAGTGCAGCTGAAGCCAGCGCATCCCGGGCGGCCGATCGTCGAGCGCGAAAAAATCGCTGCCGGGAAGGAACTGCGCGCACGTCGACGGCGTGCTCAAGAACCGCACGCGGTTACGCATGCGATCGCCCGCCTGATGAACATGGCCGCAAACGACGCCACGCACGGCGGGATTCGCGTCGATGAGGCTCCAGAAGGCCGGCGCGTCGCGCAACGCAACGCCGTCGAGCCACGTGCTGCCCATCGGCAGCGGATGATGGTGCATCACGACGAGCACGTGCTGACCCGCGTGCGCGGCGAGCGCTTGCCGCAAACCTTGTAGGCGCGCCGGGCCGAGCCCGCCGGCGTCCTCGCCGGCGAGGAAGGTCGAGAGCAGCACGATCGACCATGCGCCGTGGCGCAGCTCGCCGCCGAGCTGGAACGAGCCGCTCGTGAGGATCTCCCCCATGAGCTTCGGGTCGTCGTGATTGCCGGGAATCGAGTACACGGGAACGCCGAGCGGTTCCAGCGACGCGCGAAAACGCTCGTAACCGGCGCGGCTTTCGTCCTGGACGATATCGCCCGTGGCGAGGATCGCGTCGACGGGCCAGCGCGGATCGCGCTGAGCGTGCTCGAGCACGGCGAGAAATGTCGCGTACGTCGTGACGCCGCGCATGCGGCTGTCGGCGGCCGCATGCAGGTGCGTGTCACTGATCTGGAGGATCGTGAGGGGCCTGTCCTTACGAGTCATGACGCGACGTGTCGCCGACTATTCAAAGGAAATTCGATGATACGCAATTACTGTGGCCCGTGCGGGAGGTGGCTCACAGACCGCGGCGCGGTTCGGTTGCGCCCCCTGTATCCGCTAGGCGACAATTCATGTCCGTCGTCCCAATTTTCCACGCTCGAGACGCCCGAGGCCGGCCCTTCGGCTTCCGGCAATCGTTAGATCGACCAGCCGATGGCAGTGCGCAGTGATAACCCGACCGCCGTAGCTCGGCCCTCGCGCCGGCGGCTCGCGAACGCGATTCGTATGCTGTCGATGGACGCCGTCGAGGCTGCGAAGTCGGGTCATCCCGGCATGCCGATGGGCATGGCTGACATCGCCGAGGTGCTGTGGAACGACTATCTGAGATTCAATCCGGCTAACGGTCATTGGCACGATCGCGACCGGTTCGTGCTGTCGAACGGTCACGGCTCGATGCTGCTGTACTCGATCGCCTATTTGACCGGTTACGACATCGCGCTCGATGAGTTCAAGAAGTTCCGCCAGCTCGGCTCGCGCGTCGCAGGCCATCCCGAGCGCGAGCTTGCAATCGGCATCGAGACGACGACGGGGCCGCTCGGTCAAGGTCTCGCCAACGCCGTCGGCATGGCGCTCGCCGAGAAGCATCTCGCCGCGGAGTTCAATCGGCCCGCTGCCGAGATCGTCGATCACCGCACTTACGTTTTTCTCGGCGACGGCTGTCTGATGGAAGGCATCTCTCACGAGGTGTGCTCGTTCGCCGGCACGCAAAAGCTCGGCAAGCTGATCGGCTTCTACGACGACAACGGCATCTCGATCGACGGCGAGACGCGCGGCTGGTTCACGGACGACACGCCGAAGCGTTTCGAAGCTTACGGCTGGCACGTCGTGCCGAATGTCGACGGGCACGATCCCGACGCCATTCGCCGCGCGATCGACGCGGCGCGCGACGAAACGGAACGCCCGTCGCTGATCTGCTGCAAGACGATCATCGGCTACGGCGCGCCGAACGTGCAGGGCACCTCCGCGACTCACGGCGCGGCGCTCGGCGCCGCCGAAGCCGCGGCGGCGCGCAAGAACCTCGGCTGGAACGAGCCGCCGTTCGTGATCCCGCCTGACGTCAAAGCGGCTTGGGACGCGCGCGAGCGCGGTGCGCAGCTCGAAGCCGATTGGCAAAAGCGGTTCGCTGCTTACCGCAAGCAACACCCCGAGCTCGCCGACGAGCTCGAGCGGCGCATGCGCGGCGAGCTCCCGGCCAAGTGGAGCGAGCACGCCGCGGAGGGCATCGAGGCGATCGCCGCGGCAGGCAAAGCCATGGCGACGCGCAAAGCATCGCAAGGAGCGCTCGAGGCGTTTGCGCCGGTGTTGCCGGAGCTCATCGGCGGCTCGGCCGATCTCACAGGCTCGAACAACACTCTGCACAAGCACTCCAAGCCGCTGACGGCCATCGAGGCTGGCGGCAATTATTTGTTCTACGGCGTACGCGAGTTCGGCATGGCGGCGATGATGAACGGCCAGGCCGCACATGGCGGCGTGATTCCGTACGGCGGCACGTTCCTCGTGTTCTCGGATTACGCGCGTAACGCGTTGCGTATGGCGGCGTTGATCGGGCTGCGCAGCATCTTCGTCCTGACGCACGACTCGATCGGCCTCGGCGAGGATGGTCCGACGCACCAACCTATCGAGCACCTCGCGAGCTTGCGGCTCATGCCGAACATGGACGTCTGGCGGCCGTGCGACGCCGTCGAGACGGCCGTTGCATGGCGGGCAGCGATCGACAGGGCCGACGGCCCGACGTGCCTCGTGCTGACGCGCCAGGACTTGCCGCACGTGCCGCGCACGCCCGAGCAGATCGTGAGCGTAGCGCGCGGCGCGTACATCGTGAGCAGCTCGAGCGAGGCGCCGGCGATCACGCTGATCGCTACGGGGTCGGAGGTTCAGCTTGCGACCGGCGCTGCGCGCGAGCTCGAGAAATCCGGCGTGTCGGCGCGCGTCGTATCGATGCCGTGCACGCAGTCGTTCGACCGGCAGCCGGCTCAGTATCGCGATCACGTCCTGCCGCCGCGCGGCGCTCGGCTCGTCATCGAAGCCGGTGCGACGGGTGGCTGGTGGCGCTACGTGGGCGCTCGCGGCGACGTGGTCGGCCTCGATCGGTTCGGGCACTCGGCGCCTGCCAAGCCGTTGTTCGAGCACTTCGGCTTCACCGTCGACGCCGTCGTCACGGCCGCGAAGCGGCTGCTGTAACTCAATTCCTCGTCCCGCCTGCCAAAGGGAGGCATCATGCCCGTCAAAGTTGCAATCAACGGTTATGGCCGCATCGGCCGCAATATTCTGCGCGCGCTGTACGAAGCGAAACGTACGAGCGAGATCGAAGTCGTCGCCGTCAACGATCTTGGCGACGCGAAGACGAACGCGCACCTGACGCGTTACGACACGGCTCACGGACCGTTCCCGGTTCCAGTCGGCGTCGATGGCGACTCGCTCGTCGTCGGCGGCGATCGCATCAAGGTCTGCGCCGAGCGCGATCCGTCGAAGCTGCCGTGGGGCCAGCTCGGCGTCGACATCGTGCTCGAGTGCACGGGCCTTTTCACGACGAAAGAGAAGGCCGGGATGCACCTGAAGGCCGGCGCCAAGAAGGTCATCATCTCGGCGCCGGGCGGTAAGGACGTCGACGCCACGATCGTCTACGGCGTCAACCACAAGACGCTGAAGGCGAGCCATACCGTCATCTCGAATGCGTCCTGCACGACGAACTGCCTGGCGCCGCTCGCGAAGGTGCTGCACGACAGCGTCGGCATCGTGCGCGGCATCATGACGACGGTGCACGCCTACACGAACGATCAGGTGCTCACGGACGTCTATCACAGCGACTTGCGCCGCGCGCGCTCGGCGACACAGAACATGATTCCGACGAAAACCGGCGCCGCCGCTGCCGTCGGGCTCGTGCTGCCCGAGCTCGACGGCAAGCTCGACGGCTTCGCCGTGCGCGTGCCGACGATCAACGTCTCGCTCGTCGACCTCACGTTCGAAGCCGGGCGCGCGACGAGCGCGAAAGAAATCGACGAGGCCGTCAAGAAGGCGAGCGAGGGCGCGTTGAAGGGCGTGCTCGTGTTCGTCGACGAGCCGCTCGTCTCGAGCGACTTCAATCACAACCCGGCGTCGTCGCTGTACGACACGAGCTTGACGAAAGTGATCGAAGGCAAGCTCGTCAAAGTGTGCTCGTGGTACGACAACGAGTGGGGCTTCTCTAACCGCATGCTCGATACGACGTTGGCCTTCGCGGCCGCCAAGTAATCGGCCGCGCCATGGCGCTCAAGGTCAAACGCATGGCGGATCTGAAGCTCGCGGGCAAGCGCGTGCTGATCCGCGAGGACCTGAACGTGCCCTTCAAGGACGGCAAGGTCACGAGCACGGCGCGCATCGACGCGGCCCTGCCGACGTTGCGACTCGCGCTCGATGCGGGCGCGCGCGTCATGGTCATGTCGCACCTCGGAAGGCCGAAGGAGGGCAAGCCCGATCCCGCCGCGTCGCTGAAGCCCGTCGCCGCCAAGCTCGGCGAGCTGCTGGGCCGCAACGTTCCTCTGGCCGTGAGCTGGCTGGACGGCGTCGAGGTGCAGCCCGGCGATCTCGTGCTCTGCGAGAACGTGCGCTTCAACGTCGGCGAGGAAGCCGACGATGAGGGCCTGTCGAAGCGCATGGCCGCGCTCTGCGACGTGTTCGTCATGGACGCGTTCGGCACGGCGCACCGCGCGCAAGCGAGCACGAACGGCGTCGCGCGGCATGCGCGCGTCGCGTGCGCGGGGCCGTTGCTCGTCGCCGAGCTCGAGGCCTTGGGCAACGCGCTCGAAAATCCAAAGCGGCCGCTCGCCGCGATCATCGGCGGCTCGAAGGTTTCGACGAAGATCGAGGTGCTCCAATCGCTTTCGACCAAAGTCGACGAGCTGATCTTGGGCGGTGGCATCGCGAACACGATTCTCGCTGCGGCAGGCGTCAACGTCGGCAAATCGCTGCACGAGAAAGACATGCTCGATTTTGCCGCCAAGCTGCTGCGCGGCGAGTTCGGCAAAGCGAAGATCCCGCTCCCCGTCGACGTCGTCGTGGCGACGAGCCTCGACGCGCAAGTGAAGGGGCACGTCAAGAAAGTACGCGAGGTCGCGGCCGGTGAGATGATCCTCGATATCGGCCCGGCGACGGCAGCGTTGTATGCAGAGCGGCTTGGCAGCGCCGGCACGATCGTTTGGAACGGCCCGCTCGGCGTGTTCGAAAACCCGGAGTTCGCGGCCGGCACGCGCCGCGTCGCGGAAGCGATCGCGGCGAGCGAGGCGTTCTCGATCGCGGGCGGCGGCGACACGCTCGCGGCCATCGAGCAGTTCGGCGTCGGCAGCCGTATCTCGTACATCTCGACGGGCGGCGGCGCGTTTCTCGAGTTTCTCGAGGGCAAGAAGCTGCCTGCCGTCGCGACGTTGGAGCAACGAGCGGCCGGAGCTTGACCGTGCCGCACGCATCCGCCGCGCGCTCGGTGCTAGAGCAGGCCTTCGAGAAGGCGTTGCAGGCCGCGGCGCCCGCCCGCTGCTTGCCGCCCGCGCTCGCGGGGCTGCCGCGGCGCCCCGCGCTCGTGCTCGGCGCGGGCAAAGCCGCCGCGTCGATGGCGGCCGCGTTCAGCGCGCACTGGGGCGCTCCCGTGCGCGGCATGGTCGTCACGCGTTACGGGCATGGCCTCGGGCCCGGCGAAAGCGCGGGCGGTATCGAGATCGTCGAAGCCGGACATCCTTCGCCGGACGCGGCGAGCCTGTCGGCCGGTGCGCGGCTGCTCGAGCTCGCATCGGAGCTGCGCGCGGGGGAGACGTTGGTTTGCTTGATCTCGGGCGGCGGCTCGTCGCTCGCGTCTTCGCCGCTGCCGCCGCTTCAGCTCGAGCAGAAGCGCGCCGCGGCCAATTTCTTGATTCGGCAAGGCGCCGACATTCGCGAGATCAACTGCGTGCGCAAGCACTTGTCGAGCTTGAAGGGCGGGCGGCTCGCCGTCGTCGCGCATCCAAATCCCGTCGCGACGTTCGTGATCTCCGACGTGCCGGGCGACGACGTCGGCGCGATCGCGTCGGGGCCGACTGTTCCGGATCCGACGTCGCAGGCTGACGCGCTGCGCATCCTCGAGCAATACCGCTACCCCGCGACGCGTGAGCTTGCTCCGATCTTGGCTGACCCGCGGTGGGAGACGCCGAAGCCCGGCGATCCCGAGTTCGCCAACGATAGCGTGCACTTGATCGCGACGGCGGCGACGGCGCTCGCGGCGGCCGCGCGATTTCTCGAGGAGCTTGGCTTCCGCGTGGTGCAGCTCGGTGACGACCTCGCGGACGAGGCGCAAACGCTCGGCCGCGCGCACGCGAGGCTCGCGAGAAAAACCTGGGCCCTTGGAGAGCGAACGGCGATCCTCTCGGGCGGAGAGACGCGCGTCGTGCTCGGGGAAAGCGGCGGGCGGGGCGGCCGCAACACGGAGTATCTCGCCGCGCTCGCGCTCGAGCTCGACGGCGCGCCGGGGATCGCCGCGCTCGCCGCCGATACGGACGGCATCGATGGGCAGGGCGATCACGCGGGCGGCATCGTCGATGCTATGACGCTCGCTTTCGGTGCACGGCGCGGCCTATCGCTCGAAGAGCTACTGGCGCGCCACGACACTTATCGTTACTTTGACGCCTGCGGGCTTTTGTTGAAGACCGGGCCGACTCGTACCAACGTCAACGATTTCAGATTAATACTTTGCGAACCGTAGCTCGTCGTACCAACGACTCCACATTGATTCCCGAAGGCGCGCGCGACGACGTCCGTCGCCGCACGAAGATCGTCGCGACGCTCGGTCCGGCGACCGACGACGCGAGCGTCATCGAGCAGCTGATTCTCGCGGGCACCGACGTGTTCCGCGTCAACTTCTCGCACGGCACCGCTGCCGATCAAGAAGCGCGTGTCGCACGCGTGCGTCAAGTCGCCGAGAACGTCGGGCGGCACATCGGCATCGTGGGCGACCTACAGGGTCCGAAGATTCGCATCGAATCGTTCAAGTCGGGTCCCGTGATGCTCGTCGAAGGCCGCGAGTTCCTCCTCGACGTCGCGATGGATCCGCACGCTGGCGACGAGCATGCCGTCGGTTGCGCCTACCGCAGCCTCCCGGATGACGTCGTCGCCGGCGATACGTTGTTGCTCGACGACGGCCTCATCGTGCTCGATGTCGACCAAGTGGAGGGCACGCGTATTCACTGCCGCGTCAAGCAAGGCGGCCGGCTCGCCGATCACAAGGGCCTGAACAAGCAGGGCGGCGGCCTGTCCGCGCCCGCGCTGACGGACAAAGACCGGCGCGACATCGAAACAGCCGCGCGCCTGAAGCTCGATTTCATGTCGGTGTCGTTCGCGCGTAACGCCGAAGACATCGAGGAGGCGCGGCGATTGCTGCGCGCTGCGGGCGGCCATGGGCACATCGTCGCGAAGATCGAGCGGGCCGAAGCCGTCACGAACATCCGCTCGATCATCGACGCCAGCGACGTGATCATGGTCGCGCGCGGCGATCTTGCCGTCGAGGTCGGATACGCATCGATGACGGGCTTGCAAAAGGGCCTCATCCGGCTCGCGCGCGCCCGCAACAAGGTCTGCATCACGGCGACGCAGATGCTCGAATCGATGATTCATTCCCCGTCGCCGACGCGAGCCGAGGTCTCCGACGTCGCGAACGCCGTGATGGACGGCACGGACGCGGTCATGCTCTCGGCCGAGACCGCCGTCGGCAAGTATCCCGTGCGCGCCGTGCGCACAATGGCCGAGCTCTGCATCGGCGCCGAGAAGCACGAGACGTTCCGCAGGGCAGCCAACTATCGTCTCGAAGACGTGTTCTCGCACGTCGACGAGGCGATCGCGATGGCCGTCATGTACGTCGCGAACCACCTCGACGTCACGGCGATCATCGCGCTCACCGAGTCGGGCTCGACGCCGCTGTGGATGTCGCGCGTCCGCTCCGACATTCCCGTGTTCGCGTTCACGCGGCACGAGGCCACGCTGCGCCGCGTGAGCTTGTACCGTGGCGTCTATGCCGTCGCGTTCGAGGAGATCGTGAGCGACGACGTGGCAGTCACGCACGCGCGCATCTTCGAGTCGCTGCTCAGGATGGGCGCCGTGACGCCGGGCGATCTCGTCTTACTGACGATGGGCCAGAAAGGCGTCGCCGGCCGCACCAATGCGCTGCAAATACTGACCGTGCCTGGCACTGCGCCGGCGAGTGCCTGAACGCATCCGTAAAGCCCTCGTGCTGCCGGGCGCGGGTGCCCGCGGCGCGTATCAGATTGGAGTCCTGAAGGCGATCGCGGGCCTGCTGCCCGAGCGCGAGCCGAACCCGTTCAGCGTCATCTGCGGCACGTCGGCCGGCGCGATCAATGCCGCCGTGCTCGCGGGGCGGGCCGCAAACTTCGAGCGCGCCGTCGCCGACATGGAGCAGGTGTGGGCGAACTTCGCCGCGAGCCAAGTCTATCGCGCTGATGACTGGACGATGCTGAAGACGAGCCTGCACTGGCTCTCGGCCGCGACGCTCGGCGGCCTCGGCGTGCGCAATCCGGCGTCGTTGCTCGATAACGCGCCGCTGCGCGATCTGTTGGCGCAGAACGTGCGCTTCGACGGCATCCGGCGCTCGATCGAGCAAGGGCATCTCGATGCCGTCGCCGTCACGGCGTCGGCGTACGCGACGGCGCGCTCCGTGACGTTCTTCGAGGGGCGCCCCGAGCTCGCCTCGTGGACACGCGTGCGCCGTATAGGTAGGGCCACGAGGCTCGCCGTCGACCACCTCATGGCGAGCGCGGCCGTGCCGTTCGTGTTCCCGCCCGTGCAGATCGGAGGCGAGTTCTACGGCGACGGCTCGATGCGCCACCGCGCGCCGCTGTCGCCGGCGATCCATCTCGGCGCCGACCGCATGCTCGTCGTCGGCGTGCGCGACGAGCGCCCCGATGCCGAGCCGCCCGTAGGCGCCAAACCAGAGCCGCCGACGTTCGCGCACCTGGGCGGCTACATGCTCGACACGTTGTTCATGGACGGCCTGTACACGGATCTCGAGCGCCTGTCGCGGACGAACCGGATCCTCGAGCAGATCGGGGATTGCAAGCTCTCGGGAACGCTCGCGGGCCTACGGCCGCTGCACACGCTCGTCATCGTCCCGCGCCAGGACCTGCGCTCGCTCGCGGCGGAATTTGCGAACGAGCTGCCGCGCGGCGTCCGCTTGCTGCTGCGCGGCCTCGGCGCAAGCAGCAACAGCGGCCTGCAGCTCGTGAGCTACCTGCTGTTCGAGTCCGGTTTCACACGCGCGCTGATCGAGATGGGCTACAAGGACGCGATGGCCATGGAGGACGAGCTGCGCGCTTTCATCTTCGACGAGCCGATGGCGACGCTATACGCTCCGGCGCACTTGAAGCTCGAGCTGGATCGCTAGCGCACCTCGCTGTGGTGCGTGCGGATGTTCTTGTGCTTGGCGGCCAATCGCTTGGCGACGGCCTCGGCGACGTACACGGAGCGATGCATTCCGCCCGTGCAGCCGATCGCGACCGTCAGGTATGAGCGCTGGAAGTCTTGATAGCGAGGAACCCACTCGTCGAGGAACTCGACGATGTCGTCGACCATGCGTTGCACCATCGGCGCGTCGTCGAGGAACGCGCGAACGGGCGCATCTTTGCCGCTCATGGGCCTAAGCTGCGGCTCCCAATATGGGTTCGGCAGGCAGCGTACGTCGAACACGAAGTCGGCGTTGGCGGGCAAGCCGTTCTTGTAGCCGAACGACTCGATCATGATCGACACGGAGCCTGGCGTGCGCGGCGCAACGCGGTCGCGAATCTGCTCGCGCAGCGCGTACACGGACATGCGCGTCGTGTCTATCACGAGCTCGGCCGAGTTGATGATCGGCGAGAGCAGCTCGCGCTCCTTGGCGATGGCCTCCTCGAGGCTCGTCTCGCTGTCCGATAGCGGATGCTTGCGGCGCGTCTCGCTGAAACGAGATAACAGCACCTTCGTATCGGTTTGCAGAAAGATGATCTCGCACGCGAGGCCCGCCTCGCGCAGCTTCTGCACGAGTGTTGGCACCTCGGCTAGATCGCTGGGTCGGCTGCGTGCGTCCAAGCCGATGCCGACGTTCTCGAACGCCGGGTCTTTGCGCGGCACGATCTCGCCGACAAAGGACTTGAGCAACGGGACGGGGATGTTATCGATGCAGTAAAAACCCAGGTCCTCGAGAACGTGGAGAGCCACGCTCTTACCGGAGCCCGAGACACCGCTGATGATCACGAGTCGCACCGGTCACCCCATGCCGCGGACCGGCTCAACGATAACGCGCCACCTCTCGGGCGTGGTGGTCCGTGAGCTTCTCTTTATGTTTCTTGACCTGTCGATCGAGCTTGTCGACGAGGATGTCGATCGCGGCATACATGTTCGGCTCGGTCTGCTCGGCGTGGATCGTGCCACCGCCTACGTGGATAGTGGCTTCCGCCTTGTGCTGCAGCTTCTCCACCGTCAGAACGCAGTGGATGTCGGTCATGTGGTCGAAGTGGCGCTCGATCTTGGCGAGCTTGGTGCCGACATAGCGACGCAGGGAATCGGTGATATCGATGTGATGACCCGTAACGCTCAGCTGCATGGCTCACTCCTTCCGCTGGCTATTGTGACTTGCTCCGCTTCCGCTCACTCGATGACGCGATCTTCATTGCTTCTCGATACTTCGCGACCGTGCGCCGGGCCACGGTGACACCGCCTTCGGACAGCATCTGCGCGATCTGACTGTCGGATAGCGGCTTCTCGGGATCTTCCGCGCTGACGAGCTTGCGAATCTTCGCGCGCACGGCCGTGGACGACTGATCGCCTTCCTCGCCGGCGACGTGGCTCGAAAAGAAATAACGAAATTCGAACACGCCGCGCGGCGTGTGCATGTATTTGTTCGTGGTTACACGCGATACCGTCGATTCGTGCATCTCGATGGCTTCCGCGACGTCGCGCAGCACCATCGGCCGCATGTATTCCTCGCCTTGCTCGAGGAACTCGGTTTGACGCTGCACGATCGTCAATGCGACCTTCAACAGCGTCTCGTTGCGAATTTCCAAGCTGCGGATCAACCAACGCGCCTCTTGGAGCTGGGCCTTCAGAGCATCATACTCCTCGCCGCGGCCGAGAGAGCCCGCGTACAGCTGATTGACGCGCAGCTGCGGCGACATCGAGTTGTTGAGCTCGACTACCCATTGCCCTTCGTGCCGCCGCACGAACACGTCCGGCACTACGTACTCCGGCGGCGCCGTGAAAACATTCGCGCCGGGACGGGGCTGACATGCGCGCACGAGCGCAATCGCGGCCTCGATATCGCCATCCGAAGCGCGCAGCAAACGTTTCAAGACGGCGTATTGGTGCTCGGCGACGAGCTGCAGATGCTCGGCCGCGATCCGTCGCGCGAGCTCGAGGCCCGGCGTGTCGACGACGAGCTGGCTGAGCTGAAGCTGCACGCATTCACTGACCGAGCGGGCGCCGACGCCGGCAGGGTCGAATTGCTGCACGAGCTTCACGAGCACCTGCTCGATGTCTTCGATCGACACGAGGACATCGGGCGCAAGCGTCGCGCGGATCGTCTCGAGATCGTCGGTCAGGTAACCGTCGTCGTTGATCGCGTCGACGATCGCTTGGCCGATCGCCGTCGTGCGCGCGTCGAGGTTCGTAAGCTCGAGCTGCCAGAGCAAGTGTTCCCGCAGCGTTTCCTCGGAGCGGTCCGCGTATTCGACGGTCGTGCGCGGATCGGCGCTTTTCGGCGCCTCGGACGGTCCGGTCTTCTGCGTGTCCTCCCAGTCCGCTTCGGCGGCAACGGCGACCTCGGGCTCGGCGTCGGAGAAGTCCTCGGGGTCGTCGGACTCGGACGAAGTCGACTCGGCCGCCTGACCGTCCTCGGCCGGCGTTTCCGACTCCTCGACTTCGAGCATGACGTTCTCGTCGAGAGCAGTTTGGATTTGTGTCTGCAATTCCATGACGGGCAGCTGCAGGAGGCGGATCGCCTGCTGCAGCTGCGGTGTCATGGTCAGCTGTTGCGACAGCTTCAGTTGCAGAGACGGTTTCAGCATGCAAACACTCTAACCGGACTTCTCAGAGGGAGAATCCTTCCCCTAGATACACTTCCCGAACGCTCTTATTCGACAAAATCTCGTCCGGCGAGCCCGATGCCATCAATGCGCCGTCGTTCAAGATATAGGCACGGCTGCAGATTCCCAGTGTCTCTCGCACATTATGATCCGTAATCAAAACGCCGATATCGCGCTGGCTCAAATGGCGAATGATCCGCTGGATATCGAGCACCGATATCGGATCGACGCCGGCAAAAGGCTCGTCGAGGAGCACGAACTTCGGCTCCACCGCGAGCGCGCGGGCGATCTCGACGCGGCGGCGCTCGCCGCCCGAGAGGCTCACCCCGAGCGTATCGCGAACGTGGCCGATGTGCAGCTCTTCCAGCAGCTCTTCTAGCTTCGTCTGCCGAGCTGCACGGTCGAGGTCCCGCCGTGTCTCAAGGATAGCGCGGATGTTGTCCGCCACGCTCAACTTCCGAAATACCGACGCTTCCTGCGGCAGGTAGCCGAGGCCTAGCTTGGCGCGCCGGTGCACTGGCAGCTTCGTGACGTCGCGGCCGGCGAGATGAATGCGCCCTTTGTCACAGCTCACGAGCCCGACGATCATGTAGAAAGCCGTCGTTTTGCCGGCACCATTTGGACCGAGCAGCCCAACGACCTCGCCGCTCTCGATGGACAAGCTCAGGTCCTTGACGACCTGACGAGCTCTGTAGCGCTTCGCCACGCCGAGCGCTTCGAGGCGGCTCATCGGGGCGGGTCGGGAGCCGCGGCTCCTTCGGGATCGCGGCGCATCCTGACCCTGAAACCGCCTTCGCAATCGGCAGAGCCCGAGGTGACGCGCTCCGCCTGAAAGTCATAGACGAGATCGCAGCCGAGGACTTCTCGCGCGTCGAGCTGCACGGACGCGTCGCCCGTCATGTGCAGAGTGCGGGCGACATTGTCGTACGACATCTTGCCGGCGCGTCCCGTGACGCTCCTCTGGCTCGCTGCATCGGTGTCGCTGAACGACACGGGTGTGCCTTCGAGCTCGCCGCGCGACAGCTGCCGGTCCGCGAACGTGAACACAGCGGAGTCGGCTTCCATGACGGCCGTTTCGATCTCCACGCGGACGTTGCCCGTCAGGCGAAACTCGCCGGCCTCGTCGAACTCGAACCCGGTGGCGAGCGCGTCGTCGGCCACGATCGTGAGAGCGCCCTGCGTGATGCGCGGGGCCTGCGCGCGCATCATGTTCGTCTGGCCGTCCAGCACCACGGACTGGGACGAGAACTGCAGCTCTTCTTCTGCGTCTTGCGCGCCGGCGGCGAGGCCGACGGCAAGCGTCAGCGCGCAGAAGCGCGGAAGGCTAAGGGAGCAGGGTGCCATGTACTTGGGATTCTAGCTCCAGGGTCTTCTCCTTCAAGTCCATGCGCAAGCCCACGGCAGCGAATTTCCAGTCGCCGATATGGATCTCCACCGGTGCCCGCGACTCTGCTTTCGAAGTTTCAGGCCAGAAATGCAGAGCATCGCTGCGGACTGTCCACGGGCCGGAGTTCTCGTCCGGCGCGCTCTGCACCTCGACGCCGCCGTTGAGATCGAGCTGCGAGCCGTCTCTCACGTAGCTCGCGGTGGCCGCGGAGATCGACCAGGCCGTGTCGTCCGCCGGACGATAGTCGACCTCGACTCCCGTCAGTTGCAGCCGCTGATCGTCGGGCAGCTCGTCGAGCCGGTCGGCGAACACTCGGTACGCGAGGCGGCCTTGCTCGTCGGTGACCGAAAAGCGCGCTCCGAGCATGTAATACCCGAGCGGCGCCGCATCGTCGGCTCGCACGGCAGCGGGCGCCGCCTCCTGTCGCTGCCAGGTCGCAAGCCACGTTGCGGCCGCGACGATCGCGAGCAAGATCATGACGACGGTATTGCGCACGCGGAATCCGCTCGGGCGGCACCTGCCGCCGACGCTCGATTGTACGCGATGCCCGCCGGGGCAAGTCGCGGCGCATACGCTAGACTACGGCTTCCTCATACGATTGCCGTCACCATGGATCCGCGCGACATCGCTCAATTGATCGAGCAAAACCTGCCGGGCTCGACGGCCCGCGTGCACACCGACGGTCAAGGTCACTACGAGGCGACCGTGATTTGCGCGGCTTTTGCCGGCAAGCGCAGCTTGCAGCGGCATCAGATGGTCTACGGCACGCTCGGGACGCGCGTCGGACGCGAGATTCACGCGCTCGCGCTCGAGACGCTGACGCCCGACGAATGGCAGGCTCGGTCGTCGTCGAGCTGAGCTACTCGCATGGACAAGCTGGCAATCGTTGGCGGAAAACCGCTCGACGGCGAGGTTCGAATCTCGGGCGCGAAGAACTCGGCGCTGCCGATTCTCGCAGCCACGTTGCTCGCCGACGGGCCCGTGACCGTGCGCAACGTTCCAAAGCTCAACGACATCGCTACGACGCTGAAGCTGCTCAAGCGCATGGGAGTCGCAGCCGAGCATCGCGACGACGGCAGCGTGTCCGTCGATGCAGCCGGCATCAGCGAGTTTCTTGCGCCCTACGAGCTCGTCAAGACGATGCGCGCGTCCATTCTCGTGCTCGGTCCGCTGCTCGGCCGGTTCGGGCATGCCGACGTATCGTTGCCGGGGGGCTGCGCGATCGGCGCCCGGCCCGTCAATCTGCACGTCTCGGGGCTACGCGCGATGGGCGCGTCGATCACGATCGACAACGGCTACATTCGCGCTCGGGCGCCCAAGCTCAGAGGCGCGCGCATCGTGCTCGACACCGTCACGGTGACGGGCACCGAGAACCTCATGATGGCTGCGGTCTACGCCGAGGGCGAGACCGTCATCGAGAACGCGGCGCGTGAGCCCGAGATCGGCGACCTCGCCGCATTCCTCGAAAAAATGGGCGCAAAGATCGTGGGCGCGGGCTCTGACACCATCCATATAGAAGGAGTCGCGCGTCTGACGGGCGCCGATCACGACGTGATGTCGGACCGCATCGAAAGCGGCACCTATCTCGTCGCAGCCGCTATCACGAGCGGGCGCGTGCGGCTCACGCACACGGACCCGACGCATTTCGACGCCGTGCTACAGAAGCTCGCCGAAGCGGGGGCGACGATCGCGCTCGGCGCCGACTGGGTCGAGCTCGACATGCGCGGGCGCCGGCCGAAGGCCGTCGACATCAAGACGGCGCCGCACCCGGCGTTCCCGACCGACATGCAAGCGCAGTTCTGCGCCTTGAATGCCGTCTCCGAAGGTACGGCGACGATCACCGAGACGATCTTCGAGAACCGCTTTCAGCACGTGTTCGAGCTGCAGCGGCTCGGGGCGAATCTGTCGATCCAGGGCAACACCGTGATCGCACGCGGTGTCGAGCGGCTCGCGGGCGCTCCCGTCATGGCGACGGACCTGCGCGCATCGGCGTCGCTCGTTCTGGCCGGGCTGCAGGCCGAGGGTACGACGCTCGTCGATCGCATCTACCACGTCGACCGCGGCTACGAGCGCATCGAGACGAAGCTCGGGGCGCTCGGCGCGGACATCCGGCGGGTCGGGCGCTGACGCTCAGGGCGGCGAACGTTCCTCGAGCACCGCCTCGGTCGTAAACGGCGTTCCGTCGGAACGCACGACGCGAATCGTGATGCGGTCGCCGGGCTGGGCGCTTGCGACGAAGTTCATCGCCTGACGACGCGTGAACATTCGCTCGCCGTTGATGTGTGTGAGGACGTCGCCGCGGCGCAAGCCAGCCGCGGCGGCGGGACCGAGCGCGCCTGTAATCAGCACGGCGGGGCCGTCGATGCCGAGCGCCTTCGCCTGGTCGGCGGGCAGGTCGATCGGCTCGTCGACTCCGAGGTAGCCGCGAATCACGCGGCCATGCGCGATCAGCTGCTGAATGACGCCGCGCATGAGATTCACGGGGATCGCGAAGCCCAGGCCTTCCGGCATGGTTTGGTCGTCGGCCATGCCGATGACAGCCGTATTGATACCGACGAGCTCGCCGCGAGCGTTGACGAGCGCGCCGCCCGAGTTGCCGACGTTGATCGCGGCATCCGTTTGAATGAAGTCCTCGAACTGGGCGATGTCGAGCTGGCCGCGTCCGGTGGCGCTCACGATGCCCATCGTCACGGTCTGGCTGAGGCCAAGCGAGTTGCCGATCGCAAGCACGACGTCGCCGACTTCGAGCGTGTCCGAGCGGCCGAGCCGAATCTCCGGCAGGTCGGGCAGGTCGATCTTCAGCAGCGCGAGCTCGGTATCCGGATCCTTTCCGACGAGCTGCGGGACGGCGATTCGGCCGTCGGCGAGCTGCACGCGAATCTCGTCGGCATCGCGCACGACATGCCAGTTCGTGACGACGTAGCCTTGGCGATCGATGACGACGCCGGAGCCGAGCCCCGTGCCGCGCACCCGGAGCCCCAAGCGGTTGCGCGATAGGTTGTAGACGGTCTCGGTGTAGATGTTCGCGACGGCAGCGGCGCTGGCCGCGACGGCCTCGGCGTAGCTCGCTCGATTCGCGCCGGACGTCGATGCGCGGCCGATGAGCTCCGGTCGAAAGAGCACGGCAACGAACGCGAGAGCGAGGCCGATCGCAACCGATTGAGCGACGAAGGAAGCGACCCGGACGACCGGCGGCATGGCGGAAGTCTAGCAGCAGCCGCGGCCCGCTTTGTGGCCAAGCCGTTTGACCGCTGTGTATAATGCCGCGCATCCGCAGAAAACCGACCGCGCGGCGTACGAAATGGATTACGTGCGGCACCCGCGCGGAACTGGAAATTCAACGTGGTTGGTGAGGGAGGCTTCCTGATGCTTGACCCCCTCGGTCAAGGGGTGCTTTGTGGCTGAAAGCACTGGTTTCACTAGGCGACATTTCTTGACGGTCGCGACGGTCGTCACCGGCGGGGCCGGCGCGATCGCGACTGCCGTTCCGTTCGTGGCCTCGTTCAAGCCGAGCGCTCGCGCGCAGGCGCTGGGCGCTCCCGTCACCATCGATATCAGCAAGCTCGAGCCGGGCGCGATGACGCGCGTCGAATGGCGCGGGCGGGCGATCTTCGTCGTCTACCGTACCGAGGAGATGCTCGCCACGTTGACCAGAGACGTCGGCCTCCTCGAGGACCCGGACTCGGAAGCGGATGATTCGGTGCAACCCGAATATGCGAAGAACGGGCACCGCAGCTTGCGCCCCGCGTTCCTCGTGCTCGAGGGTGTATGCACGCACCTGGGGTGTGCCCCGCAACCGCGATTCGAGGTCGCGCCAGCCGATCTCGGCGCCGACTGGCCGGGCGGATTCTACTGTCCTTGCCACGGGTCGAAGTTCGATCTGGCCGGCCGCGTGTTCGCCGGCGTTCCGGCACCTGCCAACTTGCCCGTGCCGCCATACCGGTTCATCAACGACAGCACGATCTTGATCGGCGCCGACACGGGCAGCTCATAAATGGCGAGCACCGAGGCGGATGTCTTCGATCGGCTGGGCCGCGGCTTCCGCGCGCTCGGAACGTGGATCGACGATCGTTTTCCAATGACGAAGCTCATCAAGGAGCACGCCACCGAGTACTACGCGTCGAAGAATTTCAACGTCTGGTACGGCTTCGGGGTCATCGCTACGTTCGTGCTCGTGCTGCAGCTCGTGACAGGCATCTTCCTCACGATGAACTACAAGCCGTCGGCTGCCGAAGCGTTCGGCTCCGTCGAGTACATCATGCGCGACGTCGAATGGGGGTGGCTGATCCGCTATCTGCACTCGACGGGCGCGTCGGCGTTCTTCATCGTCGTCTATCTGCACATGTTCCGCGGATTGCTGTACGGCTCGTACAAGAAGCCGCGCGAGCTCGTGTGGATCATCGGCATGTTCATCTACCTCGCGCTGATGGCCGAGGCGTTCTTCGGCTATCTCTTGCCGTGGGGCAACATGTCCTACTGGGGCGCGCAGGTCATCGTGTCGCTGTTCGGAGCCGTGCCCGTCGTAGGCAACGAGCTCGCCGAGTGGATCCGCGGCGACTTCTATATTTCCGACATCACGCTGAACCGCTTCTTCGCGTTCCACGTGATCGCAGTGCCGCTGATGCTCGTGCTGCTCGTGGTCGTTCACATCATGGCATTGCACGAAGTCGGATCGAACAATCCGGACGGCGTCGAGATCAAGGAGCACAAAGGCCCCGACGGCAAGCCAATCGACGGCGTCGCGTTCCATCCGTATCACACGAGCAAGGACTTGGTGATCGTCATCGTCTTCTTGATCCTGTTCTCGGCGGTCGTCTTCTTCGCTCCGGACATGGGCGGCTATTTCCTCGAGCACGCGAACTTCGAGCCGGCCGATCCGCTGCGTACGCCGGAGCACATCGCGCCCGTCTGGTACTTCACGCCGTTTTACGCGATTTTGCGTGCCGTGCCGGACAAGCTCGTCGGCGTCGGGCTCATGGGCTCCGCAGTAGTGCTGTTGTTCTTCTTGCCGTGGCTCGATCGCTGCCGCGTCAAGTCGATCCGCTACCGCAGCTGGATCTACAAGATTGCTTTGATGGCGTTCGCGATCACGTTCGTTACGCTCGGTTACCTCGGTTTGCAACCTGCGACGGGCGCCATCCCGACTTTGTCGCTGGTGTTCACGATCCTCTATTTCGCGTTCTTCCTGTTCATGCCGTTCTATACGCGCATCGAGAAGACCAAGCCGGTCCCTACGAGGGTCACGTGGTGAGAAAGGTCGTCGCCGCTGTCGTCCTCGGAATGGGTCTCGCGGGCGGCGTTGCCGCGCAGCACGAAGCAGCCCTCGAGCCGGCGAACACGAACATTGCCAATACGGCCTCTCTGCAGCGCGGCGCGAAGTATTTCGTCAATTACTGCTTGGGCTGTCATTCCGCGCAATACGTGCGCTACAACCGCCTGGCCGAGGACCTCCAGTTGAGCGAAGAGCAGCTCACCGAGAACCTGATGTTCACGGGCGAGCAGATCTTCGACACGATGGACAACGCGATGCGTCCCGAGGACGCCGCCCGCTGGTTCAGCATCGCGCCGCCGGACCTGTCGTTGATCGCGCGCAGCCGCGGTACCGACTACATCTATACGTTCCTGCGCAGCTTCTACGCCGCGCCCGGCCGCCCCACGGGCGTGGATAACGTCGTCCTTCCCGGCACGGCGATGCCGCACGTGCTGTGGCAGCTGCAAGGCACGCAGCGCGCCGTGTTCGCCGAGCACGACGGCGTGCAGGAGTTCGAAGAGTTCGAGCTCGTCAAACCCGGCGAGCTCGCCGCAAGCGATTACGACAACGTCGTTCGCGACATAGTCAACTTCCTCGACTACATCGGGGAGCCGATCAAGCGCGAGCGGCAGCAGCTCGGCATACGCGTGATCGGGTTCCTGCTCGTATTCCTTCTGATCGCCTTCATGTTGAAGAAGGAGATCTGGAAGGACGTGAAATAGTCCTTCCAGACCCGGCGCCTGCCACGCAAGTTTTAAGGAGACTCGTCGCATGACGGTCATTGCCAACCGTCGATCCGTGATGACGTTGTTCTCGAGACCTACCGATCCGTGGAGTCATCGGACGCGATTGGTATTGGCCGAGAAGAGCATCACGATCGACATCGTCGACGTCGACGACGGCAACCTGCCGGAGGATCTCCTCGACCTAAATCCGTACAGCAGCGTGCCGACGCTTGTCGATCGCGACTTGGTGCTCTACGACTCACGCGTCATCATGGAATACCTCGACGAGCGGTTTCCGCATCCGCCGTTGATGCCCGTGGACCCCGTCACGAGAGCGCAGTTCCGACTGGCGCTGTTCCGCATCGAGCACGATTGGTACTCGCTCGCCGCGGAGATCGTCGGCGGTCTCGAGCGTAAGCCGACGACGCGCGCCGTCAAGGCGCTCGAGGAGAGTATCCTCTCGAGCGTCGAGATCTTTGCCGCCAAGAAGTTCTTCTTGAGTGACGAGTTCTCGCTCGTCGACGCCACGATCGCTCCGATCCTGTGGCGGCTGCCGGTGTTCGGCATCAAGCTGCCGGCACAAGCTCGGCCGATCCAGCGCTACATGGACGACGTGTTCTCGCGCCCGTCGTTTCAAACGAGCCTCACGGACATGGAGCGGGAGCTACGGCAGTAGGCGATCTCCCGACCAAGCAGCGCCCGTATCTATTGCGGGCGATGCACGAGTGGATGCTCGACAACGGCTTCACGCCGCATCTCGTCGTCGACGCTAAACGAGAAGGTGTTCGCGTTCCGGAGACGCACGTCAAGGACGGCAAGATCGTTCTCAACGTGAGCCCCACCGCTACGCGCGCGTTGACGCTCGGCAACGACGCCGTGACGTTCGAGGCGCGGTTCGGCGGCGTGTCGCAGCAGCTCGTCGTTCCCATCGCTGCTGTGCTCGGTATCTACGCGCGCGAGACGGGCCAGGGCATGGTCTTCGGCGAGGACGACGCGCCGAAGTCGTCGCCCGAGGGCGACGAGCCTTCGCCGCCGCCGTCGTCGCCACCGACGTCGTCGGCGGGCGGCCGGCGCGCGAAGCTCAAGGTCGTCAAGTAGAGGAGTCGGGCGGTCGCGAGCAGGCCCCGACGCTTCACCGCGGCTCGAGCAGCTCCGCGTCGATGAGGTCGCAGATGCAGTGAATGACCAGGAGGTGCACCTCTTGGATCCGGCACGTCCTGTCGGCGGGCACGCAGATCTCGATGTCGCCGTCCGCGAGGAGAGCCCGCATCGCGCCGCCGTCGCGTCCCGTAAGCGCCACGACTCGCATGCCGCGCTCGTGCGCGGCGTGGATCGCCCGCACGACGTTCTCCGAGTTGCCCGACGTCGAAATCGCGAGCAAGACGTCCGCCGGCTGGCCTAGCGCGCGAACTTGCTTCGCGAAGATTTCCACGAACGCGTAATCGTTGGCGATCGAGGTCAATGTCGAGCTGTCCGTCGTCAGCGCGACGGCGGGCAAGCCTGGCCGCTCGAGCTCGAATCGATTCAGCAGCTCACTGGAAAAGTGCTGTGCATCCGCAGCGGAGCCGCCGTTTCCGCAGCTCAAGATCTTGCCGTCCTCGAGCAGGCAGCGAGTCATCGTCGCGGCCGCGGCAGCGATTGCTGGAGCGAGGCCGATCGCGCCTTGCTTGGTCGCGATGCTGTCTTCGAAGTGCCGGCGTACTCGCTGTTCCATCGTGCCGCTCGAGCTAAGGGCGCTCGTCACTCTGCCTCGAACGATTGCAACCTTCAACCTGAGACTGCTCGCATTACAGGCCGCCGGCGTCGAAAGCGTTCTTGATCCACCGGATTTGCGGCTCCGGCGTATCGATGGCGTCGAACGCCACGACGTCGAAGCGAATGGCCGCCGTCTGCATTCCGGCGTTGCGCATGAGCAGGTGGCGCGTCGCTTGAACGATTCGGCGCTGTTTGTGAGCGTCGATACTGTCTACGGCCGAGCACAGCGCGCCGCGGCTGCGCGCGCGGACTTCGACGATGACGAGCGCCCGGTTGTCGCGGCAAACGAGATCGATCTCGCCGAGCCTGCAACGATAGCCGCGGGCGAGGATCGTGAGGCCGTGCCGCTCGAGATGCTCGGCGGCGCGCGACTCCCAGAGGCGGCCGCGCGCCAAGAGCATTTCAGCGCTCGCCGATGAGACCGCCGGCGTCGATCGGTTGCAGACTCGTGTCGAGCGCGACGGGCCGGCCGCTCTGGAATCGGGCAAGGGGCAGCACCCGCCGCACGCGCCCCTGCAGGTCGAGTGACAGGTCTCCCGAGAGGCCGCGCAGCGACCATGCGGTTCCATCGTTGCCGTACAGAGAAGCGATGAGACCGTACGTGTCGAATCCCATGCCGTAGTAACGCGCCAAGCCCGCGCGCGCCGGCCAGTACGCTTGCAGGTCCGCGCGCAATGCTTCGGCTTCGCGATCCGGCGAAACGAGCGCCGGTGTGTCGGCGAAGATGAAGCCGTTCAAATCGTTGTCGCGGGCCGTGCTGCCGGGATTGAAGATCTCGGCGTTCGTATAGACAGGGATATCGCCTGCACCGTAGAACCGAAGCTGCGACGCGATCAGGCGCCCCGTTCCCGGGTCGGCGACCACGACGAAAATCATGTCGACGTCCTGTCGGCGGCGAGCTTCGGGAAACTGCACCGGCACGCCGAGGTTGGCCGCGAGCCTCTGGTGACGCTGACGGCTGCGCGTGACGTTCAGCACCGCGGCCGTCGGCGCCGAAAAATCCTGCAGTGTCGGTTCGTAAGGATACGAATCGAGCAGCGTGCCGCCGGCTTCCTCGAACGCAACACGGAAGGCATCGGCGATTCGATAGAGATTGCTCGGAACGAACGCGACGGCTGTCTTGGCGCCGGCTGCGATCGCGGCTGTCGCGACGGCGCGCGCCTCGTCCTCGGGGGCCAGCGCGAACTGGTAGAACGCGCGGAGGACAGACGTGTCGTTCGACGCGTAGCCGAGCGCCAAGGTCGGCACGAAACCCGCTTGCGCGATGACCTGGTCGACTTCGCTGCGCCCCAGCGGGCCCACGATGAACTCGGCGCCATCGAGCTGTGCCTGCAGATACGCGTTCGTGCTACCGAGCCGCGCCGAGTCGTAGACGCGGACACTCGTCACCGTATTGTTCGAGTTGCGCAGATGCGCAGCCATGAAGCCATCTTGAATCGCAAGCGCGAATGCGCGCTGCGGCGACGACAGTGGTAACAGCAAAGCCACCTGCGCCGGGAACGCCGTGGAACGTTGCGAAGCCAGGAGCTCGGCCAGCAAGCCCGCGGCGGCCGGATGCGTCGTATACGTTTGCCGCCACGTGAGCAGCGCGCGGCGCAGTTCGGAGCCGCTGCTCGCGGTCAGCGGCGCCAACGCAAGCCAACCGTCGATGACGGCATCGCCCGTCGGTGCTGCCGGCGGTGCCGGCGGCGAAGCGCGAAAACCGTCCCAGATCATGCGCTGGTTCGCGAGAATGGACTCCGAATCGCCGAGCCACACCTCGCGATCGACGAGTACTCGCACGGCTTCGACGGGGCGGCCGACGCGGAACAATGCTTGGCCGCGCACGGCAGCGGCCTCGCGTTGCACTTGCTCGGGAAGCGCTTGCGGCAGCGCGGCGAGCAGGTCGAGCGCGGCCTGCGGCCGGCCTTCGGCGAGCTCGAGCCCCGCGAGCAGCACGGCGCTCGCTTGTTGCTGCGCCGCGTTTGCCCCGTTGCGCGCCTCGCCGACTCGGCGCCGCGCCAGAGCCAAGTCGCCGTACTCCGCCGCAAGGCGTGCCGCTTGCAGCAGGAAGTCGACGCGCGCGGTGCCGCTCGACGCTGTTGCGAGTTGCGTATAGAGATCCGCTGCCGTCGGCAGGTTTCCGGATTCGACTGCGGCGCGCGCGCGCTGCTCGAGCGCCGCTTGATCGCCGCTCGGCCGCTGCGTGGGTGTCACCGACGTGCAAGCCGCGCCGGCGGCGAATAGCGCGACGGTTAGGATTCTGGCTGCGCGGCTCAGCGCGCTTGTAAACTGACTGTCGTTGTTCCGCATGTTGGATCGGCGTCTATGACGGACACCCGAGAAAATCGCGGCAGGCTCTACGTCGTGGGTACGCCGATCGGCAACGTCGATGACCTGAGTCCGCGAGCCCGCGACGTCCTTGCGAAGGCTGATGTCATTGCGGCCGAGGATACGCGCCATACACGGGGATTGCTATCGCGAATCGGCGTGGAATCGCGACTTATTGCGTACCACGAGCATAACGAGGCCGCGCGCGTGCCTGCCTTGCTCGAGCAGCTCATGGGCGGCAAATCCATCGCGCTCGTCAGCGACGCGGGAACGCCGTTGATCAGCGATCCGGGTTGGCGTCTCGTCAACGCGGCGCAAAGCGCCGGCATTGCCGTCGTCCCGATTCCCGGGCCTTGTGCCGCCATCGCGGCGTTGTCCGCCGCGGGGTTGCCGACGGATCACTTCGTGTTCGAGGGCTTCCTGCCGCGCCGCGAGTCCGCTCGCGCCGCGCGCCTGCGGTCGTTGCGCGGCGAGCAGAGAACGATCGTGCTCTATGAAGCCGTGCATCGAATTGCGGAGACGCTTGCAGCGCTGCGTGAAGCGTTCGGCGCCGACCGTCGCGCGGCCATTGCACGGGAGCTCACGAAGACGCACGAGCAGATCGCGACGGGCACGTTGAGCGAGCTCGCCGACCGGCTCGACGCGAGCATCCCGCTGCTCGGAGAGCTCGTCATCGTCGTCGCGGGTGCTGCGGCGGCCGCGCCCGACGAATTCGAAGCGCGGCGCGTCTACGAGCTGCTCGCCGCCGAGCTCGCGCCCGATAAGGCGCTCAAGCTAGCCGCCGCCGTGACAGGCGTTTCGCGCAACGTGCTCTACCGCTTGACGCGCACCTGACGCCGCCATGGATGACTATGTCGCAGCCCGCGAACTTGACGCCACTGCGAGTACACTAACGCCGGGAGTCGGCCGGGCAGCCGCTGGGGGTCACTCCCTGGAGGAAAGTCCGGGCTCCATGGGCAGGGTGCCAGGTAACGCCTGGGAGGCGCGAGCCTACGGAAAGTGCCACAGAAAACAAACCGCCGGCCGGCAACGGCAGGCAAGGGTGAAAAGGTGCGGTAAGAGCGCACCGCGCAGGTGGTAACACGTGCGGCACGGTAAACCCCACCCAGAGCAAGACCGAATAGGGGAGCGCTAAGTGTGCCCACACGAGCTCCCGGGTAGGTCGCTACAGGTGCGCGGCGACGCGCATCGCAGAGGAATGGCTGCTCTCGACAGAACCCGGCTTACAGGCCGACTCCCTCTTCACTCCGTCGTCCGCCCTGGGCGCGACTGCCGCTGACGGCGTCGCCCCGGGCTACCGGATGACCCGTTCGATGCTGTCGCCGAGCGACGACGCACCACTTCTCTAACTGATTACCAGTTCTCACTTTTTCGCGTGACTTTCGTTGACACGGTCGTGCGCGCGTCACTATAGTGTCACGACGTGGGGAGAAGTGGGCTGAGATGGGCCTAGCGGTCCGGGTATGTTTCGCGGAGCTACCAAAGTCACCCTCGACGCCAAGGGCCGGATGGCCATCCCGAGCCGTTATCGGGAGCGCCTTCTGACCGTGGCCGCGGGGCATTTGGTGGCTACCGTCGATCGAGACTACTGCCTGCTCCTCTACCCACTACCCGACTGGGAGGAGATCGAACGTAAGTTGGTGCGCCTGCCTACGCTGAACAAGCAGGTGCGGCGCTTACAACGTTTGATGGTGGGATATGCCACCGAGCTCGAGATGGACGGCCATGGCCGCGTATTGCTGCCGCGAGAGTTGCGCGAGTTCGCCGGACTCGATCGGCAAGCAATGCTCATCGGTCAGGGCAACAAGTTCGAGCTTTGGAACGACGAACGTTGGAGCAAGCGCCGCGACGAGTGGCTAGCTGACGACGAAGGCGAAGAAGCAGGCCTACCACAAGAACTCGAATCGCTGTCTCTGTAGAGCATCCCGCCGGTGACCAGCGCACCTGGACATCAGCCCGTGCTGCTCCAGGAAGCGCTCGAAGGTTTGTCGTTGCGGGAAGACGGATGGTACGTCGATGCGACCTACGGACGCGGCGGGCATAGCGCCGAGATATTGGCGCAGCTTGGACCACAGGGACGGTTACTCGCTTTGGACAAAGACGCGGACGCGGTGGCTGACGCTCGCGAGCGGCTCGGGGGCGATTCGCGTTTCCGGATCGAGCACGCCGGCTTCGAAGATCTTGCCGCCGTCGCGGCTTCGTGGAGTGCAGCTCGCCGTCCAGCCGGAGTTCTCTTCGACCTCGGGGTCTCGTCGCCACAGTTGGATGAGCCTTCGCGCGGCTTCAGCTTCGCGCACGAGGGACCTTTGGACATGCGTATGAACCGCGCGGACGGGCCGACGGCCGCCGAATGGCTCGCGAGCGTTTCACAGCAAGAGCTCTCCGACGTGCTGTTTCGCTACGGTGAGGAGCCGCGGGCTCGGCAGATTGCAGCCGCGATCGTGCGGGCTCGGGCGACCGCGCCGCTAGAAACGACGCGCCAGCTCGCGAACCTCGTCGCGGCGCACGCGGGCCGCCAAGCCGGACGCGCCCGCATCCACCCCGCGACGCGCACCTTTCAGGCGATTCGCATCGCGCTCAACGACGAGCTCGGCGCCCTCGAGCGCGCGCTCGTGCAGAGCGTCGAGCTGCTCGCCGAGGGTGGGCGGCTCGTCGTCATCAGCTTCCATTCTCTCGAGGACCGCATCGTGAAGCGATTCATGGCGCGCGAGGCCCGCGGCGACGAAGCCTACGCGGGGCTGCCGAACGTCCCGCCGCATGCGCGGCCCCGTCTAACGCTCATCGGCAAGCTGGTGCGGCCCGGCGCAGCGGAAGTCGAGCGCAATCCGCGCGCGCGCAGCGCGAGGCTCCGCGTCGCCGAGCGCACGCCGCTCGAGCAAGCCGCATGAACAGGCAGTCACTCGACGTCGCCGGCGTGCTCGTGCTCGCCGCGTGCGTCGTCGCTTCGGGCATCTGGATCGTCAATGTCGAGCATCGATCACGGCAGCTGTTCATCGAAACCGAGCGCTTGAACCGCGAGCTCGACGGCTTGCAGGTCGACTGGGGGCGGCTGCAGATCGAGCAAGGCACGTTCGCTACGCATGCGCGCATCGAGGCGTTCGGTCGTGAAAAGCTGCAGCTGACGGTGCCGAGCGACGATCAGCTCGTGGTCGTAGTCGAGCCGGTACGTTGAAAAAATGACAAGAGCGCCGAAGACGACAGTAGCTGAGCGCGCGGGCTGGCGCAGCGCCGTGCTGCTCCTCGGCTTCGCGCTCTGCGCCGTCGCGCTCGAGGGGCGCATTCTCTATCTACAGCTCGTCGACCGGGACTTTCTGGCCGAGCAGGCGAACGACCGTCACCTGCGTACCGTACAGATCCCTGCACACCGCGGCTCGCTGCTCGACCGGTACGGCGATCCGCTCGCCGTGAGCACGCCCGTCGATACGATCTACGCGAACCCGAAGGACCTCAAATCGTCGCTCGAGCGGCTCGGCGAGCTCGCCGCGGCGCTCGAGCAAGACGACGAGTGGCTCGCGCGGCACGTCACGAGCAACCTCGAACGCGAGTTCGTGTATCTCGCACGGCGAGTGTCGCCGGCGAAGGCGCAGCGTGTTCTCGATCTCGATCTGCCCGGTGTCGGCACGATCCGCGAGTACGGCCGTTACTACCCGGCCGGCGAGGTCACGGGCCACGTCGTCGGCTTCACTGACGTCGACGACAAGGGCCAGGAAGGCCTCGAAGCTGCGTTCAACCACTGGCTCGAGGCCGAGGTCGGCAGCAAGCGCGTGATCCAGGATCGGCGCGGCCAAGTCATCAACGACGTCGAGCTGCTGCGTCAAGCGCGGCCTGGCCGTGATCTGCGTACGAGCATCGACTTGCGCTTGCAGTACCTCGCGTACCGCGAGCTCAAGGCCGTCGTAGACGACACCGGTGCGCGCTCGGGCTCCGTCGTCGTGCTCGACCCGCGCACGGGCGAAGTGCTCGCGATGGCGAACCAGCCGTCGTACAACCCGAACGATCGCTCGCAGTACGTGCCAGACAACTACCGTAACCGTGCCGCGACGGACATATTCGAGCCCGGCTCGAGCTTCAAGCCGTTCGTCATGGCAGTGGCGCTCGAGACGGACGATTACGGCCCGCGCACGCCGATCGACACTTCCGGCGTGATCTCGATCAGCAACTACGTCATCAAGGACCCCCAAGATCTCGGCCGCATCGACCTGATGACGGTGCTCGCGAAGTCGAGCAACGTCGGCGCCGCTCGCGTCGCGCTCACGATGGAGCGTCAAGCGATCTCGGATGTGCTGACGCGCTTCGGGATCGGCCGGCTCACGGACAGCGCGTTCCCGGGCGAGTCGGCGGGCTTGCTCGATGACCCCAAGCACTGGCGCACGATCAACCAGGCCACGCTGTCCTATGGATATGGAGTTGCCGTCACGGCGTTGCAGCTCGCTCGTGCTTACGCGGCGATCGCGGCCGATGGCGTCCTACGGCCCGTTTCGTTGCTGGCGCGCGATGAGCCGCCGCCGGGAGAGCGTGTGATCTCCGCCGAGACGGCTCGCGATCTAACCTCGATGCTCGAAGCCGTCGTCTCGGCGGACGGCACGGGCTACCGCGCGGCCGTCCGGAACTACCGCGTTGCCGGGAAGACCGGCACGACGCACAAAGCCGGCGTCGGCGGTTACGACGCGGAGCGGCACGGCGCGGTCTTCGGCGGCTTCGCTCCCGCAACGAATCCGCGCTTCGTCGTCGTCGTGATGCTCAACGAGCCGCAAACCGCGGCTTACCACGGCGGCGAGATTGCGGCCCCGGTCTTTGCCAACATCGTCTCCGGTGCGCTGCGCGTGCATGCAGTGCCGCCCGATGCGCTGCCCGCGCCGCCTCCGACCGTGGTTGCGCAAGCGCAGGTGGGACGATGATGGCGGCGCTCGCTCGGCAGGCACGCACGCTCGGCGATGTCCTCGGCGCCGGCGCGGGCCGCTACGCGCGCCTCGAGATCACTGATTTGACGCTCGACAGCCGCGCAGTGCGCCCCGGCGCCGCGTTCTTCGCGTTGCGCGGCGCCCGCGAGCACGGCCTCGCGTATGCTCGACAGGCACTCGATCGGGGCGCTGCCGTCGTGCTCTACGAGCCCGACTTGGGCGTAGGCGAGCCGCCGCAGCCGAGCGTCGCGGTGCCGAACCTACAAGCGCGGCTCGGCGAGCTCGCGCGGGCTTTCTACGCGGCGGCGGAGCCCACGATCGTCGGCGTCACGGGCACGAACGGCAAGACGACGGTCGCTTACTTGGTTGCGCAGGTGTTGAGCCAGCCGCGCTCGCCCTGCGCTTACGTCGGCACGTTGGGTTATGGCGTGCCGCCGGCGATCACGGCGCATGGTTTGACGACGCCGGACTGCCTCACGTTGCACCGCGAGCTCGCGGAGCTTGGCGCGCCGCGTGCTGCACTGGAAGTCTCGTCGCACGCGCTGAAGCAAGAGCGCGTGGCCGGCCTCTCGTTCCATACGGCCGTGTTCACGAACCTGACGCGCGATCATCTCGACGAGCACGGCGATCTCGCAAGCTACGGTGCCGCGAAGCGCAAGCTGTTCACCGTGCCGGGCCTTTCGTACGCGGTGTTGAACGCGGATGACGCGTTTGCCGCGACGATTGCGGAACGCTTGCCGTCCGGCTGCACGCTCATACGTACGAGCTTGCGCAGCTCGACCGTCGAGCTGTCCGCACGCCTCAGGCGCTCGGGTCTAGAAGGAGTCGAGCTCGACGTGGCGGGCAAGTACGGCGCCGCGCGGCTCGAGTCGAAGCTCATCGGCGCGTTCAACGCCGAGAATCTGCTCTCGGCGCTCGGCGCGCTGCTCGCGCAAGGCCTGGCGTTGCCCGGGGCCTGCGCTGGTCTCGCCGCGGCGAAGCCCGCGCCGGGCCGCATGGAGGTTCTCGGCGGGCCGCCCGATAGGCCCTGGGTTGTCGTCGACTACGCGCACACGCCGGATGCATTGGAGCGCGTGCTGAAGACGCTCGAAACCGCGGTGTCGGGCGAGCTCTGGTGCGTGTTCGGCTGTGGCGGCGATCGTGATCGCGGCAAGCGACCGATGATGGGCGCCATCGCCGCGGACTTCGCCGACCGCATCGTGTTGACGGACGACAACCCTCGCAGCGAGGACCCCGATCGAATTATCGACGACATCCGCGCAGGTATGGCCGAGCATCCGCGCGTCAGCGTCATCCACGATCGCCGCACGGCGCTGCAGACGGCCATCGAGCGCGCCCGTCCCGGCGACGTCGTGCTGGTCGCGGGAAAAGGCCATGAAGCGGAGCAGCTCGTCGGCACCGAGCGGCGAGTGTTCAGCGACCGCGCCGTCGCCGCAGAGATCCTCGGAGTCGCCGCATGATGGCCCGAACCTTGGCTGCAGTGGCGCGCGAAGTCCAAGGCCGGCTCGTCGGCGCCGATCAGCCGTTCGGCGGCGTGACGACGGACACGCGTTCGCTCGGCGCGGGCTCGTTGTTCGTCGCGATTCCCGGCGACCGTTTCGACGGCAACGACTTCGTCGAGCAGGCGTTCGAGAAGCGCGCCGCCGGTGCGCTCGTCTCGCGGCTGGCGGCGTCGCCGTTGCCGCAAATCGAAGTTCGCGACTCGCGCCGCGCGCTCGGCGCGATGGCGCGTGCGTGGCGCGCCTCGTTCGGGATCCCTGTCGTCGCCGTGACGGGCAGCAGCGGCAAGACGACGGTCAAGGAGCTCACCGCCTCGATTCTGGGCGTGAGCCGCTCGGTTTGTGTGACGCAAGGCAATCTGAACAACGACATCGGCGTGCCGCTGACGTTGATGCGGCTCACGGCCGAGCACGACGCAGGAGTCATCGAGCTCGGCGCCAACCACGCCGGCGAAATCGACTACCTCGCAAGCCTCGCGCAGCCGACGGTCGGCGTCATAACGAACGCGGCCGCGGCACACCTCGAAGGCTTCGGCTCGCTGCGCGGCGTCTGCTTCGCGAAAGGCGAGCTGCTCGATCACTTGCCGCGCGCCGGCACGGCCGTGCTGAATGCCGACGATCAGTTCCGCAGCGAATGGGTGGCGCGCTCGCGGTGCGAGTACACGGTCACATTCGGATTCGCGGTCGGGGCGGATTGCCGTGTGCTCGACGAGCCGCACTTCTTGGCGACCGGCTCGGAGTTCCGCATGCGGTTGCCGGACGGCGAGGAGGTCGACGTCTGGTTGCCGCTGCTCGGCCGCCAGAACGTAGCGAACGCGCTCGCGGCTGCGGCCGCCGCCCAGGCCGTCGGAGCCAGCACGGATGACATCGTCGCCGGCCTCGCGCGCGCAACTCCTGTGCGCGGCCGCCTACGCGCCGTCGCGGGCCGCAACGGCGCCACGATCATCGACGACAGCTACAACGCCAATCCCGGCTCCGTGCACGCCGCCCTCGACCATCTCGCTCACTTGAGCGGCCGCCGCATTCTGGTGTTCGGCAACATGGCCGAGCTCGGCCCTACGGGGCCGGCATTGCACAAAGAAATCGGCGAGTACGCGCGCGGCCGTTGCGACGTCCTGTTAGCGATCGGTGACCTCGCGAGCGAAGCGACCGCCGCGTTTGGCACCGCCGGCCGCCCCGTTGCCGACATCGAAGCAGCGCGAGCAGCGCTCGAACCATTGCTCGCGAGCGACGTCACGGTCCTCGTCAAAGGCTCGCGCGTCATGGGACTCGAACGCCTCGTGAAAGCCCTCGAAATCGACACATCGAGAGCGACCTAGATGCTGATCTACGCCTTCGACCATCTGACGGAGATCTACTCGGGCTTCAACGTCTTCAGCTACTTGACGATGCGCATGATCTTGGGCGCGCTGACGGCCCTCGTGCTGTCGTTCGCGTTCGGCCCGTACTTGATCCAGCGCCTCACGATGCAGCGCATCGGCCAACAAATTCGCCAGGTCGGTCCGGAGAGCCACTTTCCGAAGGCCGGCACACCGACGATGGGCGGCGCGTTGATCCTGCTCGCGATCGCCGTGAGCACGTTGCTCTGGGCGGATTTGAGCAACCGCTTCGTGCTGCTCGTGCTCGGCGGCACGCTGTACTTCGGCGTCATTGGCTTCGTCGACGACTACAAGAAAGTCGTCATGCGCAATTCGAAGGGACTGAGCGTGCGCGCGAAGCTCTTCTGGCAGACGATCGGAGGTTTCGGTCTCGCGATCTTGTTCTTCCTGACGGCGGAGAACCCGGCCGTCGAGCATTCGCTGCTGATCCCGTACATTCCGGGCATCAGCATCCCGCTCGGCGTAGTGGGATACGTGCTGTTCACGGCGCTCGTTATTGTCTGCGCAAGCAACGGCGTCAACTTGACCGACGGACTGGATGGCCTCGCGATCATGCCGGCCGTTCTCGTCGGCACGGCGCTCGGCATCTTCGCGTACGCGGCCGGCAACGTCGTCTTTTCCTCCTACCTCGGGATTCCGTACGTCGCGGGATCCGGCGAGCTCTTGGTTTTCTGTGCGGCCCTGGCTGGCGCCGGCTTGGGCTTCTTGTGGTTCAACACCTATCCCGCGCAAGTCTTCATGGGCGACATCGGTGCGTTAGCACTCGGTGCCGCCTTGGGGCTCGTTGCGGTGGCGGTGCGGCAAGAACTGGTGCTGTTCATCATGGGCGGAGTATTCGTCGTCGAATCCGTCTCAGTCATCATCCAGGTTGCCTCCTACAAGATGACCGGCCGGCGCATTTTTCGCATGGCGCCGCTACACCATCACTTCGAGCTCAAAGGTTGGCCCGAGCCGAAGGTGATCGTGCGCTTTTGGATCATCACCGTGATCTTGGTGCTGATCGGTTTAGCAAGTTTGAAGATCCGTTGATGGCAGCGACGGCGCTGATACTTCGGAGCTCACGTCGACCACGGTATGACCTAGGGCCAGAACGAAAGGAATCGGCGGTGCGGAATGCCGCGGCGAAACACAGCTTGATCGTCGGGCTCGGTGCTACGGGCGCGGCGGTTGCGCGCTATTTGACGGCGCGCGGCGAACGAGTGCGCGTCGTCGACAGCCGCGCCGATCCGCCGGGGCTTGCGGAGCTGCGCGCGGCTCTGCCGGACGTCGACGTATCGCTCGAGACGCTCGACGAGCGCTGGCTCGACGGCGCGAGCCGGGTCCTGCTTTCGCCGGGATTGCCGTATGACTTGCCGCTCGCCGTCGAAGCGCGCCGCCGCGGGCTAGCCGTCATCGGTGACATCGAGCTGTTCGCGTACGCCGCGAGCGCCCCCGTCGTCGCAGTGACGGGCAGCAACGGCAAGAGCACGGTGACCACGCTGGCGTCGAAGATCCTCGAGTCGCAGCGATTGCGTGCTCCGGCGGGCGGCAACCTCGGGCCGCCTGCGCTCGATTTGTTGCACGACGAAGCGGACGCGTACGTGCTCGAGATATCGAGCTTTCAGATGGAGACGACGGACAGCCTGGCGCCGCTCGCGGCGACGGTGCTCAACATTTCGGCCGATCATCTCGACCGGCACGGCACGCTCGAGCTCTACGCCGAGCTCAAGGAGAAGCTGCTGCAGGCGGCCGAGCACGCGGTCGTGAACGCAGACGACCCGCTCGTCGCGGCGATGGGCGCGCGCCACGCTCGCGCGGTGCCGTTCTCCGTGCGCGCCGAGCTCGCGCGTGGATACTCGCTCGTAACGCTGCAGGGCGAGCGCTGGCTCGCCCGCGATCGCAAGCCGCTGCTGCGCTCGGCTGAGCTCGGGATCACGGGGACGCACAACGAGGCCAACGCGCTCGCGGCGCTCGCGCTGACCGAGCCGCTCACGACGAACATCGAGGCGGCGGTCGGCGTGCTGCGCACGTTCACGGGCTTGCCGCATCGTTGCCAGCGCGTCACGGAGCGCGCAGGCGTCACGTTCGTCGACGACTCGAAAGGCACGAACGTCGGCGCAACGCTTGCGGCGCTGAACGGGCTCTCGGGCCCGCTCGTGTTGATTGCCGGCGGTTTGAGCAAGGGGCAGGATTTGCGGCCGCTCGCCGCCGGCGCGCGCGGCAAGCTGCGAGCTGCCGTGCTGATCGGCGCGGCCGCCGCCGAGCTCGAGCGCGTTCTTTCGCCCGTCTGCGAGACCGTGCTAGCGAAAAGCATGGGCGATGCAGTCGCTCGTGCCGCGGCGCTCGCGCAGCGCGGCGATACGGTCTTGCTGTCTCCCGCGTGCGCGAGCCAGGACATGTTCCGCGACTATCGCGATCGCGGCGAGCAATTCGCGCGTGCCGCACTGGAGCTGCCGCTGTGAGCGCCGTCGTCAAGCCGAACGCCGTAGCTTTCGACGCCGCGCTGGTCTGCGCCGTCGTGGCCTTGGCGGCGGTTGGGACCATCATGGTCACCTCGGCCTCCGTCTCGATCGTCGAGGGCGAGCCGCTGTACTACCTGTCCCGGCATCTCGGCGCGCTCGGCGTAGGGCTCGCCGCGCTCGCGCTCGTCGTCGCGGTGCCGACGGACCTCTGGTACCGGCTGAATTGGCTGCTCCTCGTCTTCGGTCTCGGATTGCTCGTCCTCGTGCTCGTGCCTGCGTTAGGCGACGCCGTCAACGGCAGTCGCCGCTGGCTGCTCGTAGGCCCCATCACGGTCCAAGCTTCGGAGCCGGCGCGTCTCTGCCTGCTGCTCTATCTCGCGAGTTATGCCGTGCGCCGCTCGACCGAGCTCGGAGCGAGCTTGAACGGGTTGGTCAAGCCGCTGCTCGTCGTCGGAGCGGCCGCAGCGCTGCTGCTGCTCGAGCCTGACTTCGGCGCCACAGTCGTGCTCGGGGCCACAGCGCTGACCGTGCTGTTCGTCGGTGGCGCGCGCCTGCGCGACCTCATGCTCGCGCTCGTCGTCGGCGGCGGCGTTCTGACGATCATCGCCTTCTCCGCGGATTATCGAGTCGTGCGGCTCATGTCGTTCCGCGATCCGTGGTCCGACGCGTTGGCGACCGGTTATCAGTTGACGCAGGCGCTGATGGCGATCGGCCGCGGCGAGTGGGGCGGCGTCGGCTTGGGCGAGAGCGTCCAGAAGCTTTTCTACTTGCCCGAGGCGCACACGGACTTCGTGTTCGCCGTTCTCGTCGAGGAGCTCGGCTTCGCGGGCGGTACGCTCGTGATCGCGCTGTTCTGCGTCATCGTCTACCGCGCGATCACGCTAGGCCGCGAAGCGCTGTCGAGCGGCATGCATTTCCAAGGCCTCGTCGCAACGGGCATCGGCGTCATGCTCGGCTTCGAAGCGTTCGTGAACATCGGCGTCAATTCGGGCCTTCTTCCGACGAAGGGCTTGCCGTTGCCGCTGATCAGCTACGGCCGCGCGAGCACCGTCGTGACACTCGCAGCGCTCGGTTTCTTGCTTCGCATTCACCACGAGCTCTATGGCGGCCAGAAACGGCTCGTGCAGCGAGGCTACGTGCGATGAGCGGCGGACCCATCATGATCATGGCGGGTGGGACGGGCGGCCATGTATTTCCAGGACTGGCCGTCGCGGCGGAGCTCAGAGCGCGGCAGCGCGAAGTCGTCTGGCTCGGCACGCAGCGCGGCATCGAGGCACGGCTCGTGCCGCAGCATGGCATCGAGATCGAGTGGATCACGATCGCGGGCGTGCGCGGCCGCGGCGCTCTCGCGTGGTTCGCGGCGCCATTCCGAATCGGCAAAGCGGTGCTTCAAGCGCTCGGTGCGCTGCGTCGCCGCCGGCCCGCGGCCGTGCTCGGCATGGGCGGATTCGTCGCGGGTCCCGGCGGAGTCGCCGCGTGGCTCTCGCGTCTGCCTCTGGTCATTCACGAGCAGAACTCCGTCGCGGGCTCGACGAATCGCTGGCTGGCGCCGCTCGCCGAGCGCGTGCTCGAGGCGTTTCCCGGCAGCTTCCCGGCTCGAGCGCGCGCGGAGCTCGTCGGCAACCCCGTTCGCCGCTCATTGGCGCCGGCCGAGCCGCCGCGCTCGCGGCTGCTCGGGCGCAAAGCGTCGCGCCGGCGTGTGCTCGTCATCGGCGGAAGCCAGGGCGCACGGATCTTGAACGAGACGGTGCCGAAGGCGCTCGCCGAGCTCCCTCCGGGCGCACGTCCCGAGGTCTGGCACCAAGCCGGCCGCGGGCTCGCCGACGCGCGTGCCGCGTACGCGGCTGCCCAAGTCGATGCACGCGTCGTCGAGTTCATCGATGACATGAGCGAAGCGTATCAATGGGCCGACCTCGTGATTGCGCGCGCGGGCGCCTTGACGGTCTCGGAGCTCGCGACGGTCGGCGTCGGCGCGATTCTCGTGCCGTTCGCTGCAGCGATCGACGACCATCAAACGCTGAACGCACGTCACCTCGCGCGCGGCGGGGCGGCGCGCGTGATTTCCGAGCGAGAGCTGACGCCCGATGTTCTCGCGCGGTCTCTGACGGACTGCCTCGGCAACTTCGATGGTCTCGTGGCTAGCGCCGAGGCCGCACAAGCACAAGCGAAACACGCTGTCGCGGAGCGAATTGCAGAAGCCTGCGTCGCGGCAGCGGAGGCGCGCCGATGAAAGAGCGCATGGGCCGCATCCGCAACATCCACTTCGTCGGCATCGGCGGCGCCGGCATGGCCGGCATAGCCGAGGTGCTGCTGAACCTCGGTTACTCCGTCGGCGGCACGGACCTCAAGCTGACGAGCGTCACGGAACGGCTGCGCTCGCTCGGCGCGCGCATTGCCGAGGGCCACGCGGCCGAGAATCTCGGTGAAGCCGATGTCGTCGTCGTCTCGAGCGCCGTGGCCAGTGACAACCCCGAAGTCGTCGCCGCGCACGCGCGCCGCATCCCCGTCGTGCGCCGCGCGGAGATGCTCGCCGAGCTCATGCGCTTTCGTTACGGCATCGCGATCGCCGGCACGCACGGCAAGACCACGACGACGAGCCTCATCGCGAGCGTGCTTGCCGAGGCCGGGGTCGATCCGACGTTCGTGATCGGAGGCCGGCTCGCGAGCGCCAATGCCAACGCGAAGCTCGGTCTCGGCCGTTATCTCGTCGCCGAGGCCGACGAGAGCGATGCATCGTTCCTGCATTTGCAGCCGATGATTGCCGTCGTCACGAACATCGACGCCGATCACCTCGGCAGCTACGAGAATGACCTCGGCCGCTTGAAGCAAGGCTTCTTCGAATTTTTGCAGAACCTACCGTTCTACGGCCTAGCCGTCATGTGCAGCGACGATGCGAACGCGCGCGAGCTGATCCCTTCATTGGGCAGACGAGTCACGAGCTATGGCTTCGGCGAGCGCTCCGACATTCGTGCGTCGGGCGTCCAGCGCAACGGGCTCAAGACGCGCTTCAAGGTCGAATGGAAGGACCGGACGAAGGCAATGAATGTCGAGCTGAACCTGCCCGGCGTCCACAACGTGCTGAACTCGCTGGCCGCGATTGCCGTCGCGGCCGAGCTCGAGATCGACGATACGCCGCTCAAGAAGGCGCTCGCCGAGTTCTCGGGCGTCGACCGCCGCTTGCAGGTGCAAGACACCGTGATTACCGACGCCGGCCGCGTGACGTTCGTGGACGACTACGGCCACCATCCGACCGAGCTCGCGGCCACGATCGCGGCGGCGCGCGATGCATGGCCCGGCCGCCGGCTCGTCGTTTGTTTCCAGCCGCACCGTTACACGCGGACCCTGGCGCTGCTCGATGACTTCGCGCAAGTGCTGTCGACGGTCGATGCGTTGATACTCACGAACGTCTATGCGGCCGGCGAGACGCCGCTGGCCGGCGCCGACGGGAAGTCGCTCGCGCGCGCCGTTCGAGTGCGCGGAACCGTCGAGCCGATCTTCATCGAGGACTTGAACGAGCTGCCGCAAGCGCTCGCGCAGATACTCAAGGCCGACGACGTCGTGCTGACGCTCGGCGCGGGCAGCATCGGCGCCGTCGCACCGACGTTGCCGCGCGCGCTGACGGCCCGCACGGGCGTCGGGGTGCAGAAGTGAGCGCCGTGCGGAGCCGTGCCACATCGGTCGAGGTACTGCGCGACGAGCCGCTGCACAAGCACACGTCGTGGCGCGTCGGCGGCCCCGCGGATCTTTTTTATACGCCGTCCACGCTCGCAGAGCTCGAGCAGATACTCGCCGAGCTGCCGCCGGAGACGCCGGTGCATTGGCTCGGCCTCGGGTCCAATCTGCTCGTGCGCGACGGCGGCATCCGCGGTGCGGTGATCGCAACGAGCCGCCTGCCGCGCGAGCTCGAGCGGCTCGACGAGCGGCGTGTACGCGCCAGCGCGGGGCTCGCCTGCATGCTGCTTGCGAAGCGCTGCGTGCGCTGGCAGTTGGGCCCGGCGGCGTTCTTCGCGGGTATCCCGGGCACGCTCGGCGGTGCGCTGGCGATGAACGCAGGCGCCTTCGGCGGCGAGACGTGGACGCACGTCGAGAGCGTCAGGACGATCGACCGCGGCGGCGGAATTCACGAACGCTCGCGCACCGAGTTCGAGATCGGCTATCGCAGCGTGCGAGGCCCGCTCGGCGAATGGTTCCTCGGCGCGACCTTCCGCTTCGAGCACGACGCCGTCAGCTCGATGGAGGCGATCAAGAAGCTGCTCGCGCGCCGCAACGCGACGCAGCCACTTGGGGTGCCGAGCTGCGGATCCGTGTTCCGCAATCCCGCGGGAGACTTCGCGGGCCGCCTCATCGAGCAGGCCGGGCTCAAAGGCCATCGCCTGGGCGGCGCGATGGTCTCCGACAAGCATGCGAATTTCATCTTGAATCTGGGCGATGCGACGGCCGCCGACGTCGAGGCGCTGATCGACGAGGTTCGCGCGGGCGTCGAGCGCACGAGCGGAGTGCGGCTCGAGCTCGAGGTGCGCGTGATCGGCGAGCCGCACGGCGCCGCGGCCAAGGGGAAGCACTGATGCTCGGGCGCAGAGCGAATCGCCGCAGGGCGCAGAGCCGCGTCGAGCGCCTGAAGCTGCCGGCGCTCGGCAGCGCATGGTCGCGCAGGCTGCGCGCGGCGCTCGCGTTGCCCGTCGCGGCCTTGACGTTCTTCGGCGTGTTCAAAGGCGTTCAGCTCGCGCTCGACCAGCCCGTCCGCGAGGTCGTCGTCGAAGGAACGTTCCAGCGCGTCAAGCCGATTCACGTCGAAGCCGCGATGGCCGAGCTCCTCGACGCGGGGTTCATGACCGTGGATTTGAACGGGTTACGCGAGCGCGTGCAGGAGCTTGACTGGGTCGATCGCGCCAACGTCGGGCGGCGCTGGCCCGATACGTTGACCGTGCGCGTGACCGAGCACCAAGCCGCGGCGCGGTGGGGCGAACGCGGGCTCCTGAACGTGCGCGGCGAGCTGTTCACCGAACGCTCGCAGCATTCCTTTCCCGAGCTGCCGAGTCTCGCGGGGCCGCCCGGCACCGAGCGCGACGTCGCGCGCCGCTACCTGGCGCTGCGCGGCAAGCTCGCAGATGCCGACTTGAAGCTCACGAGCCTCGAGCTCGACGAGCGCGGCGCCTGGCGGCTCGTGCTCGGCGGCGGACAGGAAATCAGGCTGGGCCGCCGCGACATCGACGAGCGCCTGTATCGATTCTTCGACGTCGTGGCGCCGACGCTCGCGGCCGACTTGAAGCGCGTCGAGTACGTGGACTTGCGCTACACGAACGGCTTCGCGGTCGGTTGGCGCGACGGGCCGCCGGCCAATCTTGCGGCCGTGGCCGCAGTGCCCGATCGCGGTTAGGAGACCAAGCAATGGAAAGGGGTTTGCTTAGTGGGTAAGCGAGACGATCGAAGGCTCATCGTCGGCCTCGATATCGGCACCTCGAAAGTCGTCGCCATCGTCGGCGAGTTGTCCGCAGACGATAGGCTCGAGGTCATCGGCTTGGGCTCCAATCCTTCGCGCGGGTTGAAGCGCGGCGTCGTCGTCGACATCGAGTCGACAGTGCAGTCGATCCAGCGCGCCATCGAAGAGGCCGAGCTCATGGCGGGCTGCGAGATCAACAGCGTGCTGACCGGCATCGCCGGCAGCCACGTGCGCAGCTTGAACTCGCACGGCATCGTCGCGATCCGCGACAAGGAAGTCAGCGCCGGCGACGTCGAGCGCGTCATCGACGCGGCCCGCGCCGTAGCGATTCCCGCCGATCAACGCGTCATCCACGTCTTGCCGCAGGAATTCATCATCGACTCGCAGGACGGCATCCGCGAGCCGATCGGCATGTCGGGCGTGCGGCTCGAAGCCAAGGTGCATCTCGTGACCGGCGCAGTCAGCGCGGCGCAGAACGTCGTGAAGTGCGTGCAGCGCTGCGGCCTCACGGTCGAGGACGTCGTGCTCGAGCAGCTCGCGTCGAGCTATGCCGTGCTCACCGAGGACGAGAAAGAGCTTGGCGTATGCCTCGTCGACATGGGCGGCGGCACGACGGACATCGCGATCTTCAGCGGCGGCGCGATCCAGCACACGGCCGTCATTCCGATCGCGGGCGACCAGGTGACGAACGACATCGCAGTGTCGTTGCGAACGCCGTTGCCGTACGCCGAGGAGATCAAGATCAAGTACGCCTGCGCGCTGTCGCAGCTCGCGAACCCCGACGAGACGATCGAGGTTCCGAGCGTCGGCGACCGGCCGCCGCGTCGGCTCGCGCGGCAAACGCTCGCCGAGGTCGTCGAGCCGCGCTACGAGGAGCTGTTCCAGCTGATTCGCGAGGAGCTGCGTCGCTCGGGCTTCGAGGAGCTCATGGCCGCAGGGATCGTGCTGACGGGCGGCAGCGCCAAGATGGAGGGCGCGATCGAGCTCGCCGAAGAAGTGTTTCACATGCCGGTGCGCCTCGGCGTGCCGCAGTTCGTCGAAGGTCTTTCGGACGTCGTCCGCAACCCGATTCACGCCACGGGAGTCGGGCTGCTGCTCTACAGCAAGCAGGCACTCGATGCCAGAGCGGAAGCGACGGCGTCCAAGCTTGGGTTCAGCAATGCATTCGAACGTATGAAGGCGTGGTTTCAAAAGAATTTCTAGGGCTTCGCGTATCACCAAACAGGAGAGCGGAATGTTTGAGCTAATGGACGGATACAGCCAGACGGCTGTCATCAAGGTGCTCGGGATCGGCGGCGGCGGTGGCAACGCAGTTGCACACATGGTCCGCGCGGGCATCGAAGGCGTGGATTTCATCTGCGCGAACACCGACGCGCAGGCGCTGAAGGGCGCGCGCGTCAAGACCGGCTTGCAGATCGGCTGCAACATCACGAAGGGGCTCGGCGCCGGCGCGAATCCCGAGGTCGGCCGGCAGGCTGCGATGGAGGATCGCGACCGTATTCAAGAAGTCATCGAAGGCGCCGACATGCTGTTCCTCACGGCGGGATTGGGCGGTGGCACCGGCACGGGTGCGGCGCCCGTCGTCGCGCAGCTCGCGAAGGAGATGGGAATCCTCACGGTCGCGGTAGTCACGAAGCCGTTCTCGATGGAAGGTCCGAAGCGTATGCGCGTCGCGGAACAGGGCATCGCGGAGCTCGGCCGATTCGTCGATTCGTTGATCACGATTCCGAACGAGAAGCTGCTGTCGGTGCTCGGGCCGTCGACGACGCTGCTCGACGCGTTCCGTTCGGCGAACGAGGTGCTGCAGGGGGCCGTGCAAGGAATTGCGGAGCTGATCACGCGGCCCGGGCTCATCAACGTCGACTTCGCGGACGTGCGCACCGTGATGTCGGAGATGGGCATGGCGATGATGGGCTCGGGCGTCGCGAGCGGTCAGGACCGCGCGCGCATCGCAGCCGAGGCAGCCGTCTCGAGCCCACTGCTCGAGGACATCAATCTCTCCGGCGCCAATGGCGTGCTCGTCAACGTCACGGCCGGCGTCGATCTGTCGATCGGCGAGTTCCAAGAAGTCGGCGATACCATCAAGCAGTTCGCGTCCGACGATGCGACGGTCGTCATCGGCACGGTCATCGACCCGGAAATGACGGACGAGATCCGCGTTACCGTCGTCGCGACGGGCTTGGGTCAAGCGGTCGGCGCCGTCGAGCGGCCGATGAAAGTCGTGCGTCGTGCTCCGCCGCCGGCGCCGAGGGGCCGCGAGCCGAACTACACGGAGCTCGAGAAGCCTGCCGTCGCGCGCAAGCGCGCCGTGGGCGACGGCGTCACGGGCACCGACAGCCTCGAGGATTTGCTCGATATTCCGGCGTTCTTGCGGCGGCAGGCGGATTGATGCGATGCGCGGAGAGCCCACGCCGTTCCTTGCGGCCGCGAACGGCGCTATGGTAGCTTCGTCGGCCCTCGCACGGCCCGGCGGCCGCCCGGCCGTGGCCGGCCGACACCTGCTTGGCTCCCGGTGGGGCGATGCAGCGGCTTTCACGTTAAGGAGCGACGGCTAGCGTGCGCCAGCGCACTCTCAAAGAATCGATCCGCGCGTCCGGTATCGGGCTCCATACCGGCGAGAAGGTCTACATGACCTTGCGCCCGGCTCCGCCGAACGCGGGCATCGTTTTCCGGCGCCTCGATTTGCCGGAGCCCGTCGATGTGCCGGCCGATGCGCTGCGCGTGACGGAGACCACGCTCGGCACCACGCTCGAGCGCGATTCGGCGAAGGTCGGCACGGTCGAGCATCTGATGTCCGCGATGGCAGGTTTGGGTATCGACAACGCGTTCGTCGACCTCACGGCGGCCGAGGTGCCGATCATGGACGGCAGCGCGGCGCCGTTCGTGTTCCTGCTGCAATCGGCCGGCATCGAAGAGCAGCACGCGCCGAAGCGCTTCATCCGCGTGCTAAAACGCGTCGAGTTCCGCGAAGGCGACAAATGGGTTCGGTTCGATCCATACAACGGCTTTCGCCTCAACGTCGAGATCGACTTCGAGCACCCGGCGCTCAAGAAATTTCGCCAAGCAATGACGATGGATTTTTCGACGCAGACGTTCTTGAAAGAGATCAGCCGCGCGCGGACGTTCGGCTTCCTCAAGGATCTCGAAGGAGCGCGTGCGCGCGAGCGCGCGCTAGGCGCCAACCTCGACAATGCCATCGTCATGGACGACTACCGCGTCATCAACGAGGACGGGCTGCGTTACCGCGACGAGTTCGTGCGGCACAAGGTTCTCGACGCGCTCGGCGATTTGTACCTCTTGGGCTCGTCGCTGATCGGCGAGTTCTCGGGATTCAAGTGCGGGCACAAGCTCAACAACCAGCTGCTGCGCGCGATGTTGGCCGAGCCGAGCTCGTACGAAGCCGTCGTCTTCGACGACGCGGAACAGCGCTCGCCCGTCTCGTACCAGCTCGCGTCGAGCCACTAGGGGACAGATCTATTTCTTTCGAAAATAGATCTGTCCCCTCTTATCCGCGGCGTCAGCCGCTCGGCAATACTCGAACCTTGACCTGCGCGCTCGGTAGCGCGCGCAAACAATAGCGCACGCGCGCGGCCCAGCTCGGCGCATCCATGACGAGCACGAGCTCGCCCGCTTCATTCGTCGCCGCGCTGACGACGTGCGCGGCCTCCTCGGCGGGCAACAAGCGCCGCACTTGCGCTGTCTCCATTCGGCGACGCTCGGATTCGCGCAAGACGCGCGCCAACGGACCTGCGTTCAGGAGTTCTGACAAATGGCGGGGCTCGTCTGCCATGCGTTGTGAGACCAACGTCAACGTTTAGAGGCGAGTTCCTTGGCTTCGGCCCTGGTTAGCGGCATCCTGGCCATGCTCGCTGAAAAGGCAAACTGTTCGAAAGAACGGGACCCAAAGCCACCGATCTGCCGGAGTTTCTCCAATGATAGCGGGGTTGCCGAGTGACTTTTGACAAATCGTCCCCCTATACTCGCGGTGCATGCCGGCGCCTGCCTTGGCGCTGCATACAAGAACTCCAAGCTAGGAGCTGAGGCACCGCATGCAGTTGATACTCCTGTCGAAGGACCGGGGACACTTGGGCCACGTACGCTTGACTTCGGGTCGGGTGTGGCTCGGGCTCGTCGCCGCTGCCTTGATCGTCTGTGCCGGCGCCTTCTACGGCGGCATCACGGCGGCGCGCTTGTTCGGAATCAGCAACCCGCAAGCGCAAGTTTCCACGTGGCGCGACGAGCTCGCGCAGCAACAGGCCATCGTCGACAGCACGCGCCGCACGCTACAGCAAAACCTCGACGCGCTCGCGCTGCGCATCGGCCGAATGAATGCACACGTCGTGCGGCTCGACGCGCTCGGCACGCGCCTCACGCAAATGGCCGGCCTCAAGGACGGCGAGTTCGATTTCACGACGGTGCCGTCTCTGGGCGGCCCCGAGGAGCCTCTCACGGCGACGGAGGCGATGCAGATCGACGGGGTCGTCGGCGCGCTCGACGTGCTCGACGAGCAGCTCGTCGACCGCAGCCTCCAGCTCACCGTGCTCGAGGATTTGCTGCTGAACCGCAAGCTGCGCGACGAGGTGCGGCCTGAGGGCCGGCCCGTCACCTCGGGTTATGTGTCCTCGCAGTTCGGCAGTCGGACAGACCCGTTCACGGGCCGCCGCGCTTTTCATAAAGGCGTGGATTTCGCCGGACGCGAGGGTGCCGAGGTCGTCGCGGTCGCTTCGGGCGTCGTGATCTGGTCCGGAGAGCGCTACGGCTATGGCCAGCTCGTCGAGATCAACCACGGCAACGGCTACGTGACGCGCTACGCGCATAACGTCGACAACCTCGTCGCCGTAGGCGATACGGTCCGCCGCGGCCAGGTCATCGCGCGGATGGGCGATACGGGGCGCGCGACGGGGCCGAATCTGCACTTCGAGGTTCTGCTCAACGACCAGCCCGTCGATCCGCTGACGTACGTCCAATCGGCTGATTAACTACGCGTAACGGAAGGCCGGGTGCCCAAAACCGGCCGAGGTCCTTAGAATAGGCGGCTTTATCGCCTTCCTAGGATCCCTCGTGCTGAGCTCCGTCTCGAATTTCATGGTCGGCGTGTTCGGCAGCCGCAACCAGCGGCTGATCAAGCGCTATGGATCTCTCGTGCTGGCCGCCAATGCGCTCGAGGCCGGCGTCTCGGCGCTCGGCGACGACGCTCTGCGCGCCAAGACGGACGAGCTCAAGCAACGCTATACCGAGTCGCAGGATCTCGACGCGCTGCTGCCGGAGGCATTCGCGCTCGTGCGCGAGGCCGCTCGGCGCACGCTCGGCATGCGCCATTTCGACGTTCAGCTCATCGGTGGCATCGCCTTGCACCAAGGCAAGATCGCCGAGATGCGCACCGGCGAGGGCAAGACGCTGGTCGCGACCTTGAACGCCTACTTGAACGCGCTGTCGGGCAAGGGTGTCCACATCGTCACGGTCAATGAGTACCTCGCGCAGCGCGACGCGGATTGGATGGGCCCCGTCTACCGATTCCTCGGCCTGTCTGTCGGCGTCATCAAGAGCAACCAGGCCACGGAGGAGAAGCGCCAGGCCTACGCCGCGGACATCACGTACGGCACGAACAACGAGTTCGGCTTCGACTACCTGCGCGACAACCTCGCGTTCCGCCCCGAGGATCGTGTGCAACGAAGCCTGAATTACGCCATCGTCGACGAGGTCGACTCGATCCTCATCGACGAGGCTCGTACGCCGCTGATCATCTCGGGCCGCTCCGAGGAAAGCACCGAGCTTTACGTGCGCATCAATCAGCTGATTCCCTCGTTGAAAATTCACAAGCCGCCGCCCGGCAAGGCCAACGACGATATCGAATCGACGCAAGTCGAGCTGCTCGGCGTGAAAGGGGAGTCGCTGGGCAACATGTCGACGGGTGCCGCGCTCGCCAAGGCGAAGGACGACGGGCTCCACTTGATCGAGATCGACACCGAGGCGAAACCGCCCAAGGCGCAGCTGTTCGTGCCAGGCCATTACTCGATCGACGAAAAGTCGAAACAGGCGCACCTGACCGAGGAAGGGCACGAGTACGTCGAGCAGCTGTTGCTGAAGGCGGGCCTCTTGTCGGAAGGCGAGAGCCTCTACGATCCCGCGAACATCAGGCTCATGCATCACCTGACCGCCGCGCTGCGCGCGCATGGGCTCTTCAAGCGCGAGGTCGATTACATCATCAAGGACGGCGAGGTCATCATCGTCGACGAGTTCACGGGCCGTACGATGATCGGTCGGCGTTGGTCCGACGGCTTGCATCAGGCAGTCGAGGCCAAGGAGGGCGTGCGCGTCAAGGAGGAGAACCAGACCGTCGCCTCGATCACGTTCCAGAACTACTTCCGGATGTACAAGAAGCTCGCCGGCATGACGGGCACGGCCGACACGGAAGCGTACGAGTTCCAGCAAATCTACGGGCTCGAGGTCGTCGTGATCCCGACGCACATGCCGATGATCCGCGATGACGCTCCCGACCTCGTGTATTTGACACAAGCGGATAAATTCGACGCGATCATCGAGGACATCAAGGATTGCAACGCTCGCGGCCAACCCGTGCTCGTCGGCACGACGTCGATCGAGACCTCCGAGTTCCTCTCGGGCTTGCTGAAGAAGGCGAAAATCCCGCACCAGGTGCTGAATGCCAAGTTTCACGAGCGCGAAGCCGAGATCATCATGCAGGCCGGCCGCCCAGGCACGGTGACGATCGCTACGAACATGGCCGGCCGCGGCACGGACATCAAGCTCGGCGGCAATCTCGAGGCCGAGCGCGCCAAGCTCGCCGCCGATGCAAACGCGGATCTCGCGGCGCTCGAGGCGGACTGGAAACAGCGCCACGCAAAGGTGCTCGAGATGGGCGGTTTGCACATCGTCGGCACGGAGCGGCACGAGTCGCGGCGCATCGACAACCAGCTTCGCGGCCGTTCGGGCCGACAAGGCGATCCCGGCTCCAGCCGTTTCTATCTATCGCTCGAAGACAATCTGATGCGGATCTTCGGCGATCCGGAGCGCATCAAGCGCATGCTGTCGCGCGCCGGCATGAAGCCCGGTGAAGCGATCGAGAGCAAGCTCCTGTCGCGCCAGATCGAGCGCGCGCAGCGCAAGGTCGAAGCGCACAACTTCGATATCCGCAAGCAATTGCTCGAATACGACGACGTCGCGAACGACCAGCGGCGCGTCGTTTATCAGCAACGCTCGGAGCTCATGGATGCGAAGGACATCTCCGAGGCGATCCGCGCGATCCGCGCTGAGGTCGTCAATGCCGCCATCAGCGGGCACGTCGCCCCCGAGACCGTCGAGGAGGAGTGGGACAAGGACGGCTTGACGAAGACGCTCGAGCGCGAGTTTGCGGTGCGCTTGGATGTTGCCGCGCTGCTCGAAAGCGACCACACGATCGACGAGAAGGGTCTTCGCGAGCGCATCGCCGCCGCGGCAGGCGAGGCCTACGACAAGAAGGTCGCCGAGATCGGCCCGCAGATCATGCATGAGGTCGAGAAGCAGATCATGCTGCGGCAGCTCGACTCGCACTGGAAAGAGCACATCGGCGCGCTCGACTATCTGCGGCAAGGCATTCACTTGCGCGGCTACGCGCAGCGCAACCCGAAACAGGAGTACAAGCGCGAGGCCTTCGAGATGTTCAGCTCGATGCTCGAGCGCGTGAAGCACGACACGATCAGCATTCTCTCGAAGATCCAGATCCGCCGGCCCGAGGACGTTCAGGCCGTCGAGCCGGCCGCCCCCGACCCCAGCACGCTCCGCTTCCAGCATGCAGCGGCGCCGTCGCTGGCACCCGCATCACCGCCGCCGCCCGAGCCGCGGCAGGGCGGTGCCGACCCGCGCATGCGTCCGCCCCCGCCGGCCGCAGAGCCGATCACGCCGTTCGTGCGCGAGGCGCCGAAGGTCGGCCGCAATGACCCGTGCCCGTGCGGTTCCGGCAAGAAATACAAGCAGTGTCACGGCCGCTTGAGCTGAGGTGAGCGAGGCACGGGCCGTCGACGTCGTCGTAGGTCTCGTCAACGACGAGAGCGGACGGTGGCTCGTGAATTGCCGGCCCCTCGGCAGGCCGCTCGCGGGCTGGTGGGAGTTTCCGGGAGGAAAGTGCCAATCCGGCGAAGCGCCGCTCGCTGCACTGAAGCGCGAGCTCAGCGAGGAGCTCGGCATCGAGGTGCTCGACGCGAAGCCCGTGCTCGCGCTGGTTTACGACTATCCCGACAAGCGCGTCCGGCTCGACGTTTGGCACGTGCGGCGTTACGAGGGACAGGTGACGGCTCGCGACGAGCAGCCGCTGCGCTGGGTCACAGTCGCAGAATGCCGCCAGCTTCAGCTGCTCGACGCCGATTGGCCGATCGTCGAACGGCTGCCGCTACTCGAAGCAGCCTCACCGCATCAGCAAATCGCGAGATCAAACCTTACGTCTTGAGTGACCTGCGCGGGCCGCGTGTCGACGCCTCGCCAGCGCACGAACCGAATCGTGAAGCGATGCTGGCCCGCGCTGACCTCGGGAAACATGCCGGCGTTCGCGGGCAGCAGCACGCGGACGAGGCTAGCTTGATCGCTACGGTCGAACGAATGTTGATACATCCCGCCCAGCGCCGTCTGCGGCGTCGGCTCCGTCGCTTCGCGCGTGAGCCACAACACCTCGGCGACGGCATCACAAATCGGCTTGATGTGATGAGTCCACGCGTCGAGCTGCTTGCGGCGCTCCGCGGCGGGTAGACGCAACCAGTAGGCATAGTCGGGTAAATCGAACATGCAGGTTCCGCCGGGAATGGCGCTGCGGTGTCGAATGGTGGTTAAAAAGTCGCATTCTTTCAATGGGTTGACGGCCTGTGGCCCCGCCTCGGAGAGCTGCTGGCGCAGCTCGCCGATATTCTCGATGAGGCCCGTGAGCCGCGCGTGGTCGACGCCGGGCTGGCTGCGGTAGCGCCCGAGGATATCGGCGTGACGATCGAGCTCTTTGCTGACGTCCGTGCGCACGTCGCTGCGCCCCAGGATCGTCAGGATCTCGAGCAGCGCGGTGACGGCGGCGCGCGCGCTGAACTCGGTCGGCTCGTCGATGTGGAAAAGCGTCTGCTCGTAGAGGAACTCGACGCGCAGGAACGTCCGCATGCGCTCGCTGAGCGGCTGCTCGAATTTCATGAGCGCATGTTCCGCTGAGGCCGAGGGGAGCTCTGCGGCGGTATTCATGCGGCTATTCTGCGCGAGCGCCGTACTCACGGCAAACTCAAGTTTGTCGAGCGCGCTGCGCCGCGAGATCGAGATAGCGCCGATGCGTGAGCTCGACTTGCCGGCGCGTTGCTTCGGTCGTGCCGCTGTTGTCGATGATGTCGTGCGCGGCTTTCAAGCGTGTAGCGCGGTCCACCTGCGCTTTGAGCATCGCTAACGCTTCCGGTTTTGGAATCGCATCGCGCCGCATCAAGCGCTCGAGCTGCAGCGCCTCTGGGCAATCGACGACGAGAATCCGGTCCACGAGCTCGCCGAAGCTCGCCTCGACGAGCAGCGGCACTGCAACGAGCGCGTAGGGCGCCGACAGCTCCGCGAGCTTGGCGCGCGTCCTCGAGCGAATCAGAGGGTGGAGAATTGCTTCGAGCTTGCGGCGTTTCGCATCGTCGGCGAAAACCAGAGAGCGAAGCGCTGGGCGGTTCAAGTCGCCGGATGGCGACAACACACCGGAACCGAATTCCTCGACGACGGCCGCCAAGCCGGGCTCGCCGCGGGCCGCGACCTCGCGCGCGACGACGTCCGTGTCGATCAGCGCAACGCCGAGCTTCACGAACATCGCGCCCACCAACGACTTACCGCTGGCGATGCCGCCCGTCAGGCCGACGATGAGATGCGGGCCTAACCTTGCGTCCGCCGCCATGTGATCATTGCTCGCGAGCTCCGGGTGCCCACAACCGGGCGCGGTTTCTCCAGGCGCTCACACTAGCGGAAAAACCACGCCTCGTAGAGCTGCACGAGACGTTCGCCCCATAGAAGAGCGATGAAGCCCGCGGCCGCAAGGTAGGGCCCGAATGGAATGGCGCTCTGGCTCGAGCGACCGCCGAAAGCGATCAGCGCGACCCCGACGATGCTGCCGACGAGAGCCGAGAGCAAGATGACGAGCGGCAGGAGCTGCCATCCGAGCCATGCGCCGATGGCAGCGAGCAGCTTGAAATCGCCGTAACCCATGCCTTCCTTGCCCGTCACGAGCTTGAACAGCTTGTAGACGCTCCACAGCGCGAGATAGCCGGCCGAGGCGCCCACCACGCTCGAAGAAAGCGGCGCGAAGAGCTCCACCACGTTGACGAGCAGCCCTGCCCAGAGCAAAGGCAGCGTCAGCGAGTCCGGCAGCAGCTTGTGATCGAGATCAATCAGCGTGAGCGCCAGCAATGTCCACGCGAAGCCGAGCGCCGCGACCGTCTGCCAGGTCGGTCCGAACGTGTACGCCACGAGAATGCCCAGCACGGCGGCGAACGCCTCGACGATCGGATAGCGCGGTGAGATTTTGGTCGCGCAGCTCGCGCATCGGCCCTTGAGCAAGAGAAAGCCGAGAACGGGAACGTTGTGCTGCGCGGCGATGGCTTGGCCGCAAGCGGGGCAAGTCGAAGGCGGCCACCAGAGGTCGAAGCGCTTGCCCTCGACGGCATTCGCCGGCGGCGTGAACGGCTGCGTCTTCAACTCCTCGCAGTGCGCACGCCACGCGCGCTCCATCATGATCGGAACGCGGTAGGCGACGACGTTCAAGAAGCTGCCCACGACGAGACCCAACAGAACCGCAACGACGAGCAATGCCGCGGGCCAGACCTCGAAGATCTCCACTGGAGTCAGCGCCGCGCGCGGCGCTTCAGACGACGGCGCCCATCTTGAAGATCGGCAGGTACATCGCGATGACGAGACCGCCGACGAGGACGCCGAGAATCGCCATGATCAGCGGCTCGAGCAAGCTCGACATGCTATCGACGGCGTTGTCGACCTCTTCCTCGTAGAAGTCCGCGACCTTGGCCGACATCGCGTCGAGCGAACCGGATTCCTCGCCGACGGCGATCATCTGGTTGACCATGTTCGGAAAGAGATTGGTGTTCTCCATCGCGCGCTGCAAACGTTGGCCCGTGGCCACTTCGTCGCGCATCCTCAGCACCGCGCCCTCGTAGACGACGTTTCCGCACGCGCCGGCGACCGAGGCGAGGGCCTCGACGAGCGGCACGCCCGCGGCAAACGTCGTCGATAGCGTGCGTGCGTAACGCGCGATCGAGGATTTGTTCAGGATCGAGCCGATGATCGGCAGCTTCAACATCGCGCGATCGAAGAAGTGTTGAATGCCCCGATTGCGTTTCTTCGCCTCGATCAAGCCCCAGATGCCTCCGACGACCGCTACGAGCATGAGCCAACCCTTGCTCTGCACGAACTTCGAGATGTCGATGACGAAGCGCGTGAAAGCGGGCAAATCGGCACCGAAACCTTGGAACAAGGACTCGAACTCGGGAATGACGTAAATCATGAGGATCGCCGTGACGACGACTGCGACGACGACGACGGCGGCCGGATAGAACAAGGCCTTCTTGATCTTCTTCTTGATGGCCTCGGTCTTTTCCTTGTAGGTGGCGATCTTCTCGAGCAGCGTCTCGAGCGCGCCCGCTTGCTCGCCGGCCGCGACAAGGCTGACGAACAAGTCGTCGAAGTGCAGCGGATGCTTCGCGAGCGCCTCGTGCAGCGAGCTACCGCCCTCCACGTCGGCCTTGATCGCCATGATCAGCTTTTGCATGGCCGGGTTCTCGTGCCCGGCGCCGACGATATCGAACGACTGCACGAGCGGAATGCCGGCGGTCATCATGGTCGCGAGCTGGCGAGCGAATATGGCGATGTCGCCGGCCGTGACCCTGCCCTGCTTGCGGAACAGCATGCTCTGCTTGCGCACGCGCGTCGGCACGACGCCCTGCCGGCGCAGCTCCGATCGGACGGCGGCTTCGCTCGTCGAGACGACCTTGCCTTTGACGGTCTTCCCGGTCCTGTCCTTGCCTTCCCAGGTAAATGGGGCTTGGGTCGCTGTTACCGTTGCCATGTCTTAGAGTCTCCGTGAGAACGCGGGTATTCGCGGCCGATCCCTCAGCCGCGCAGGCTAATCAACTGTAACCCGGTTGATCTCTTCCAAGCTGGTAAGGCCATCCTTGACTTTCTTGAGGCCTGATTGCCGCAGGTCGGCCACACCTTCGGCCTTGGCTTGCGCAGCGATCTGCAGGGAATTGCCGCCTTCCATGATGATCCGGCCGATCGTCTCCGTGCACGGCATCACCTGATAGATGCCGACGCGGCCCTTGTAGCCATTCGTGCATTGGTTGCAGCCTTTCGCATGAAAGACGGTGATGCCCGCTTGGACATCGGCGCGCGTGAAACCCTCTTTCAGCAGCGCGTCGGTCGGGACGTCGACGGGCTCCTTGCAGTTGCTGCAGAGCCGCCGAGCCAGACGCTGCGCGATGATGAGGCTCACGGAGCTCGCGATGGCATAGGGTTTCACCCCCATGTCCACGAGACGCGTCAGGGTTTTCGGCGCGTCGTTCGTGTGCAGCGTCGACAGCACCAAGTGGCCGGTCTGCGCGGCCTTGATCGCGATCTCGGCTGTCTCGAGGTCGCGCACCTCGCCAACCATGATGATGTCGGGATCCTGGCGCAGGAACGCACGCAATGCCGCTGCGAACGTCAGCCCGACCTTCGGATTGACGTTTACCTGATTGATGCCCGGCACGTTGATTTCGCAGGGATCCTCGGCCGTCGAAATATTGCGGTCCATCGTGTTCAGGATGTTGAGGCCGGTGTATAGCGAAACCGTCTTGCCGCTGCCGGTCGGCCCCGTCACGAGGATCATCCCGTAGGGCTTCGCCAGGTTGGCGAGGTAGATCTGCTTCTGATGCTCTTCATAGCCGAGCGCATCAATGCCGAGCTGCGCACTCGACGGGTCGAGCAACCGGCAGACGACCTTCTCGCCGAACAGGGTGGGGCAAGTGTTGACGCGGAAATCGATGGCACGATTCTTCGACAGCTTCAGCTTGATGCGGCCGTCCTGCGGAATGCGCCGCTCCGCGATGTCGAGCCGGGCCATGACCTTCAAGCGGGCGGAGACCTTCATGGCGAGCGTTACGGGCGGCCGAGCGATCTCAGTCAACACGCCATCCTGGCGCAAGCGAATGCGGAAGTGCTTTTCGTAGGGCTCGAAATGGATGTCGGACGCTCCCTTCTTGATCGCGTCGACCATGACCTTGTTGACGAACCGCACGATCGGGGCATCGTCGATGTCGGAAGTCGACACGTCGGCACCCGGGTCCTCTTCCGCGCCCGCGATCTCCAGGTTCTCGAGATCGAATCCTTCGCCGTCGTCCTCGAGGTTCGACATCGTCGTGTCGACGGCCTCGATGGCGCGAGCGACACGGACGTCGAGCTTGTCCTGCTCGACGACGATCGCTTCGATGCGCAGCGTGGTCTGGAACTTGATCTCGTCGAGGGCTTGGAGATTCGTCGGGTCGCACACGGCGAGGAACAGCCGCTTGCCGCGCTGCAAGATGGGCAAGATACGATGCTTCAACAGGAGCTTCTCGTCGACCAACTTGACTACGTCCAAGTCGAGGTCGACGGCATCGAGATCGAGCAGCGGAACGCCGAACTCGTGGGCTGCCGCGATCGCGATTTGGCGCGGATCCCCCATACGGTTGGCGACGAGGTGAGGCACCAGGTTGGCGCTCTTGCCATCAATGGCGTTTAAGGCCGCCAACAGGTCGGCCTCGGAAACGACGCCGTCCTGCACGAGCCTACGCGGCAGGCCGGTTAGAGGACCTTGAGTTGCGGTAACCGCCATCGGCGTGCAGCGAGGGTGCTAGCCACCTTTACAATAAGCACCGTACTTTCACCGCCATGAGCCGGAACTGTCAACGGCCCGTATCCCTTTTTGTGACAGAGATTTGGGGCTGCGCGGCGTGAAGCTGTACGTCCAAAAAAAGAGCGCCTCGAGTGGCTGTGATGCCCCCCGGAGGACCTCTTCTTGATCTACCTGGCACTGGGACAATCTGTGAACACGGCCCCAACCCAATTCCGCAGCATTTGTACAGAATGTGCCGATGAATATGAGTGCCCAAAAAAAGGTGCTCCCTCGCGTGTGGCACGACTTGCGACGGAGTTTGGACGACCCGGCGCTCAACAAGTATCTGCGTGGATGGATCGGGCCCGCTCTGTTCGGGTTGCTTGTTTCGGCCACGATCCGCTTCCACTCTCTTCTGCCGACGCCGACCATGCCGCGCATCGTCGGGAACCTGCTGGCCTTGGCCGCGATCGCTTTCTTACTACTGCTTGCACGGGGTTGTCGGTTTAGGGTGCCGCTAGATGTGGCGGTGCTGTTGTCGGCGCTGGCCGCCGCTGCAGTCGTTTCGGTGCTCGGATCAGGGGGTGCTGACATCTCGCTGCTGCGCTTGGAGCTGTACCTTTCGGTGGTTCTCATCGCGATGGCCATCTATCTCGTTTATCGCGAGCAGGCAGCGTTGCCGCTGGAGGCGTACTTCTTGGGCATCGCGCTGGTGCACCTGCCATTCTTGTTGGCTGCCATCCAGTGGATTAGCGAGATGAGTCCGCCATTTTGGGCGGAATACGGCCTTAGGCTCGCCGCCTTCGCGAACGTCCGCCAGTTCGGCGAGTTCGGCTTTCTTGCCGCCGTCAGCGCTTCGTCCCTTGGTCTGCTCTCCCGCCGGTTGGTGGTCCCGTCGTTCATATTGGCCACCAGTGCCCTGTTCGGCATCGTCTTGACGGGCTCGCGGGGTGCCTTGGTGGGCTGGATGCTGTTCGTAATGCTGATGTGCTGTTTGAGCCAGGTGCGCCTACGGGCTGCATTGCACGGTCTGCTGACGCTTGGGCTGAGCGCAGGCCTTGTTTGGTACCTGGACCATTCGGCTCTCTTACCGTCGCCGAACATCTTCAGCCGCTTCGCCAGTCAACCGCTAGGGGAAGAAACCTTCGATAGCAGCCGCCTTCGGCTCTGGCAGCTGTCGCTGGAGCAGGTCATGGCCCGGCCGCTGTTCGGCAGCGGGCCGGAAGGCTACTGGCTCTCCGGTTGCTGCGATCGCAGCGTCCGCCAGGCGCACAATTTCATGCTGCAGTTGCTGATGGAGTTCGGCCTGATCGGATGCGCGATTGGCCTACTGCTCGCCGCACGGGCGGTCAAAGGTATGGGTGGTTTCACCGGCACGGCCAAGCTCGTGCTCGCGACGCCCGGCAACCGCTTATTGGCTTGCCTGCTCGCGGCGTTCCTCGCGTACAGCCTCATTGACCAGATGATGTACCACCTCTTGCCCTTGCTGCATTTAGCCTTATTCGCGGGGCTGTTCGCCGCGGGTCTCGCACAGGCCCGTGCCGCCAACGGCGGCACGAGCGAAAAACGTAGCGCCTGAATGGACTAATCCGCGACGATGAGCTTTCGCCCTAGATCCGTACGGCCCTCGCCCTCGCCCTCGCCCTCGCGCTGCGCTCAATCTCCGTCGTCCAGGGGTGCGAGAATGGGTCGCGCTCTGACATAGTCGAAACGCGCGGAGAGGGCGTTCCAGAGCTCGTACGGCGCGCCGGCTTCGGCGGCTGGCGGCGATGAGAACCACACGGGTGCGGAGCCTGGACTCTTAACGTAAAGAACGTGCTGCTCGCGCGTACTCTCGGACGGCACGGCGGCCAGCAGCTCGTCGCCGCGCACGGCGGCGTACTGCCGATTCGCGAGCAGCGCCGGAAGGCGTTCGGCACGGATCAGCACTCGGTCCGTCTCGGCGTCGACGCGGTAGTACGCTGCGGCGCCGCGCATGTTATGCCTCGTCAAGGCAACGCCGGACGCGAAGCCGGGCGGCGTGAATTCGGTTTCCATGAAGCGAACGCGGGTGGAGTGATCTTCGGCCGCACCGCTGAGCTCGGGCAGCCACGATATGCCGTCGAACGTCCCTCGGTGGTGAAGCCGCAGCGCGTCGGTCAGCGTCGGAGTAATGTCTTCGAGCGATGCGGGCGCCGTGATCTGGGCTCCGCCGGTCGTCGGCAGCTCATCTGCACCGAACGAGCGCATCGCAAGCAAGACTTGATATTGATCGCGTGCAAACACGCTCGTCCCGTGCCCGAACGCCTTCTCGAGATACCTGATGTTCCGCCTCGCTTGCTCGTCGTCGACGATGCTCGCGGGCTCGCCCAACGATTCGCCGTGATCCGATAGCACGACGACGATTGCGTTGTCGAGCGCGCCGCGCTCGCGCAGCGAACCCAAGAGATCGGCGAACTGCCGATCGAGGCGCTCGACGGCGCGCCGATACTTCTTGGGCATCGCCTCGTCCTCCTCGTCCGGCGATGTCGAAGCCCACGTGTACGGCCAATGGACGAGCGTGAAGTGAGCCGCCAGAAGAGTGGGCTCGTCGAAGCGCACCCGATTGGCGATTCTCCTGACGAACGTGTCGGGGTCGTAGGTAGCCGCGACGGCGCGATTCGCATAGGCATAGGGGAACAACAGCTCGCCGGCGCCGGTATTGACGAGCAGGTTCATGAACGGCGAGTCGGAGAAGAAGCCGAGCAGGAAATCGGCGGCGCCCATCGGAGGCGCGATCATCTGCTCGAAGCCGTATGATTCGTCGAGGTTCGAGAAACGCACCTCGTCGGTGGCGTAAACGGTCCGATAGCCAGCCTCGCTCAAAAGCCGCGGCAGCGTGTCCCCCTCGTCGATCAATTCACGCGTCAGCAAGTTCATGACGGCGCCCGTCGAATGCGGGTGCTTACCCGATACGATCGATGTCCAGGACGGGAAGGTCCGGGCCAACGGCGTCAACGCATCGGAAAAGACGACGGACCCCGCCAAGAACTCATTGATTGCGGGGGCGAGGTTCCGGCCATCCGGCGCGTATAGCGCATCGGGACGCACCGAGTCGAGCCCGATGACGATGACGTGCGGTTCGTCGCGACTCGTGCCGCGGTCGTGGCCTGGCAAGCCGAACGAGGCGAACGCCGCCGCGCTGGCGCTGGCAGTCAAGGCGCCGACGGTCCACTTGGCGTGCCGCCGAGCGAGCGGCCAGAGAGCCATCGCCGCGTGGCCGAGCACCCACGCGATCGCGGCGCCCGCGACGATCGTCGCGAGCTCGAGCGCGTTGAGTCCGAACAGCGACGCTTTCATGAAGGCTGCATACGGCTTGCCGAGCGCAGTCAACGGAAACCATGTGGCGTTCGCCACGAGGATCCAGCCGCCTGCCAACACGAGCCAGAAGCCGCTCCAGCCCCGCAACGAATTGCCGCTGTTCGGCCACGCACGCTGCGAGAGCTTCGCAAGACACCATATCGCGACGCCGAGCACGAAGTGCACGAGGAGCAGCGCGCCGACGAACGCGGCGAGGTTCCAGGCGAGCGCGGTGTCCCAGATCGGCTCGTTCAACGTCGCATCGATGACGAGGCTCGAGCGAAAGATCATCGAGTTCGCGTCGCCCCACGCGCGTAGGAACGACAACGCGAGAAACAGCTCGCTGCCCAAGACGGCAATCAGCAGCCCAGCCGTGGATCGTTCAGCCGCTCGCGTGGTCATGCTTGATCCGGAAGTCGCTAACGAAGGGGTGTGTTATACGACGCGGCGTCTCGTCGACGCTGTGAAACGACGCACCGATCCGGCGCACGATCAACGGCACGATTGCGACAGATAGCGCGGCTCGATCGTCGTCGAAAGCTGCGTGGCGGTTCGGCCGCCGCCGGCGAAGCCGAGGGGCTCGAGTCCCGGGCCCGGCGCGCGATTGCCGCAGATCCAGACGACGTGGCGGTCGACGGTTTCGTACGGCGTCAACGAGATTTGTCGGCCGGCAATCGCGCGATCCGCCAGTGGGCCGTACAGCACGTCGATGCGGCCGTCGACGACCGTCACCGAGCCGACGACGATGCTCGAACCCAAGGCCGTGCCGGGCGGGTACGTGAGCTCCCGTTGGGTGGGAACCTCGCCGTGACGATGAAAGAACTCGGTGACGGCAGGAATCAGCTCGCTCGCGACGGTGATGCCCTCGGCGACCTCGTGCTTGACGCGGTAGGTGTCAAATGCCGAGTACGCGACGGCGATGACGACGACCGTGGCGGCGACTACCGCCCCGAGCTCGGCGAGCGTGATGGCCGAGCGACGCGCGCTCGTCATCGTGCGCCCGAGCCGAGCAACGAAAAGGGCCCCCCGTGTCGCCACGGGGAGCCCCTGTTCTGCAATGCCGCCTGCTGGGCGCGGCACTCCACTAAGGCCTTAGGCCTGCGGACGGCAAGCCGCCGGCAGATAGCGCGTCAAGTCGTCGGTAACGAGCGAGCCGCCGCTGCCTCCGCCACCCAACTCTGACGCATTCGTCGGATCGTCGGCGCCACCACATTGCCACGCGACCGAGCCATCGGGCGTGGTCCACGGGATAAGTTGCAGCGTCGCGTTCGTAATCGCCGCATTGGCGTCGTTGCCGTACGTGATCGTAATCGCGCCGTCAACGACCGCTACCGATATCACGTACTTACCGTTCGTGTCGGTCGCAGTAGGCGACATACCGGCTTCCTCACGATTCGCCGGCGCCGCGCCGGTATTCAGGAACGTCTCGGCAACCGCAGCTTTCGCCGCCGCCGCCAAGTTCATGCCTTCGGACACCTGCGCACGGATCGTGTAATCCTGATACGCGGGAATCGCAATGGCAGCCAAGATACCGATGATGGCAACCACGATCATCAACTCGATGAGCGTGAAGCCCTTTTGCAGTTTCGTCATTTCAAAGCTCCTTCTAGCGGTTTCAGTGAGAGATGTGGTTCTTCGTAAGCACACGACGCCCACGCGTCTGATGGCGGCAGTTGCAATCGGTGTGCCAAACGCTTCGCGCTATGTCAACTTCGAAGGGGCGCAAGGCTCGAAGCCATGCTCGCGGACGGCGACGCCTTCGCATTCGACATATTGCACGCCGACGCCGTCCGGCGAGAGGCGAATATCGGGCACAAACCGACCAAAATTGTCAGCGGTTTTCGGCGCGCAGCGACAGATTCATGAACGCACCGCTTACTCGATGCCGAGCTTCTTGATGCGGTAGCGCAGCGCGCGGAACGTCAAGCCGAGCAGCTTGGCAGCGGCGGTCTTGTTGTAGCGTGTCTGCTCGAGCGCCGCGACGATCGCGTCGCGCTCGATCTCCTCGAGCTGCGTGCCGAGCGGCGCGCCGCGCTCGCCGCCGGAGCGCTGGGCCGTCTCGTCGCTGTAGTCATCGTCCTCGCGCAGCTGCAAGTCCGCGACGTCGATGTCGTCGCCGGAGCACAGCGTAAGTGCTCGCTCGAGGATGTTCTCGAGCTCGCGCACGTTGCCGGGAAACCGGTAACCGAGCAGCGCATCCTGTGCCGCCGGGGTCAGATGAGGTGTCGGCACGCCTTGCTCGGCGGCGAGCCGCGTAAGAGCGTGATGCGCGAGCATCAACACGTCCTCGCCCCGCTCGCGTAAGGGGGGCACGTTCAAGCCAATGACGTTGATGCGGTAGTAGAGATCCTCGCGAAAGCTGCCCTCGGCAACGAGCTCGCCGAGATTCTTGTGCGTCGCGCTGAGTATCCGGACGTCGACGGCAACCTCGTTCGCCTGGCCCACGGGACGGATCGTCTTCTCCTGTATGACGCGTAGCAGCTTGACCTGCATGTGCAAGGGCAGGTCCGCCACCTCATCGAGGAATAGCGTGCCGCCCTCAGCCGTCTGGAAGAGCCCCGTCTTGTCGCTGACGGCGCCCGTGAAGCTGCCCTTCTTGTGGCCGAAGAACTCGCTCTCCATGAGCTCCGTCGGAATTGCGCCGCAATTGATCGGTACGAACGGTCCCTCGCGCCGCGGCCCCGTCTCGTGAATCATGCGCGCGACGAGCTCCTTGCCCGTGCCCGACTCACCCGAGATGTGCACGGGGGCTTGGCTGCGAGCGACTTTCGCGACCATGGCGCGCACGCGCTCGAGCGGCGGCGACTGGCCGACGAGACCGTCAGTTGCCGCGCTGCGCGCCACGGCGGCTCCGCCTTTGAGCTTCAAGGCCGCCGTCACGAGCTTGCGCAGATCGTTGAGATCGAGCGGTTTCGAGACGAAGTCGAAGGCGCCGAGCTTTAGTGCGCGGACGGCCGCTTCGACGCTGCCGTGCGCCGTGATCACGGCGACCGGCGTGCCAGGCACCTCGCGCTGGATCCACTCGACGAGCTCGAGCCCGTCGCCGTCCGGAAGGTGCATGTCCGTCAGGCACAGGTCGAACGGTTGCTCCCCGAACGCCCGCTTGGCGGACGCGATGTCGAGACACGTGCGCGTAGCGATATCCATGCGCTCGAGCGTTATCGACAGGAGCTCGCAGATGTGAGGTTCGTCGTCGACGACGAGGGCGATCGGTTTCATGCGTTTTCTGCGCCAGGTTGCCAGCGCTTCGGATCGGCGAACACGATGCGAAACGCGCTGCCGCCGCCCGGGCGCGGCTGGTAGCGTAACGCGGCGCCGTTGCGCTCCGCGAGCTCTCGTGAAATGTAGAGGCCGAGGCCCGTGCCGCCCGGCTGGCTCGTGTAGAACGGCTCGAAGATCTGCTCGACCTTGTCCGGCTTGATGCCCGGGCCGCGGTCCGCCACCTCGAGGTACGGCCTACCGGACGGCTCGAGAATGCCGCACGAAATTTCGACTGCGATAGCGCCGGCCGCCACGCTCGCATACTTGACGGCGTTGTCGCAAAGATTCCACAAGATCTGGTGCAAGTGCGTTAGGTCCATGCGCGCTTCGATATCGGCCCGGCCTGGTTTGAGCGTCACCGCGCCTTCGTATAACTCGAGTGTCTGCACGAACTCGCGCGCAAAATCCTCGACCCACGGTACCAGTTGCAGGCTCTCGGGACGCGCCGCTTCGCGGCGCGACAACGCGAGCACGCTCTCGACTATCTGGCTCACGCGGCGCGCATTCGAGCGAATGATATCGGTCAGCCGGTGCTCGTCGTTTCCCATGCTCGGGGATTCTGCGAGCAGCTGGCCCGCGTGGCTCATGGCACCGAGCGGATTGCGAATCTCGTGCGCGATGCTGGCGCTCAGGCGCCCGAGCGCCGCGAGCTTGGCCTGCTGAACGCGCTCGGCTATCAACGACGTGTCCTCGAGAAAGATCACGACCCCGCCCTCGCGGCCGCTCGAAAGCGGCGCGAAGTGCGGCTGAATGTTGGTGCCGTCCGGTGAGCTGAACGCCATCTGGGATCGATCTACGCTCGCGCCGCTGCGCCAACGGCTCAGCTCGGCGGCAAGCTCGGCGGAAACGGCGGACAGATTGACCTCGCCGGGCTCCGTGGCTGCGCCGAGCTGTTTGATGGCCGATTCATTGATCAAGCGGATGTGATTCTCGCCGTCGACGACGACGATACTCTCGCGCAAGTGCTGAATGATGTAATCGTTGAGCTCAACGAGGTTGCGCAAATCGATGCCCCGCTGCTCGGCGAGCGCCTCGCTCTCGACGAGCCGTGTCCGTAGCAGCTGCACGATGGCCGTAATGATGAAGATCACGGCTCCGAGAATGCCGACGGGCGCGAACTCAGCGCCGGTCGTGATGCCTTGGAGTTGCGCGAAGGTCTGTTGGCCGAGCAGCACCAGCGTCGCGACCGAGGCGAGCAGGAACGCGCGTTCCGCCGGCAGCAGCAGCGCCAGCGTTCCAACCGACACGATGAGCATGCCGCCCAATCCGCTCGATATGCCGCTTGCGTGAATCAGCAGCGCTACGGCCACGAGGTCGGTGCCGAACTGTAGATAGGTTTGCCATGACGCCCTCGGCCAGCGCTTTTGCAGCAAGGCGAGAAACACGCAGCCGGCCCCGATCAGGGCGACGAGAACGCGCCATGCGAGGGTGTCGTTGGCTTCCCCAACGATGCGCGGCGCATCGATGAGGTAAAAGACCATGAGCAGCACCGTGCCGACGGAAAGGCGGAACAGATTCAGCAGAACGAGGGCGCGCCACGCGAAGTCGGCCGTGACCGAGTTGGCTGGACGCACCAGGGCTTTCGCGCGTTGCGTGTCGACGGCTTCGACGGCGGACATGGCGCGGAATTCTACCTGATCGCGCTCGCGCGCCGACCTCGACTGCTTTGCGGGGCCCGAGGCTTTCGTGGAGAATACCGCCGCCCGCCCCGAGCCGGATCGTTTTTCAATGAATTTGCACGAGTACCAATCGAAGGTTTTGTTCGCCGAGTACGGGATTCCCGTCCCCCGAGGGCAGGTTGCGACGACGCCTGCCGAAGCGAAGGCAGCCGCGGCGGCGCTGGGCGGCGCGCTGTGGGTCGTGAAGGCTCAGGTTCACGCGGGCGGCCGGGGTAAGGCCGGCGGCGTGAAGCTTGCGAAATCCGCGGCCGAGGTCGAGCAGCACGCCAAAGCGATGCTCGGCACGCGTCTCGTGACTCATCAAAGCGGCCCCGAAGGGTTGCCGGTCGACTACGTGTACGTCGAAGCCGGATCGAGCATCGAGCGCGAGCTCTACTTGAGCCTCGTCGTCGACCGCAGCTCCGAGCGCATTGCCGTCATGGCCTCGGCGGCCGGCGGCATGGACATCGAAGAAGTCGCTCACAAGACGCCTGAAAAAATCTTGACGCTGACGCTGCACCCGGCGGCCGGCTTCGAGGATTATCAGGCGCGCAAGCTCGGCTTCGGTCTCGGTTTGAGCGCGGAGCAGCAAGGCGAGCTGCGCGACATCATGCGCAAGCTCGCGAAGCTCTTCCGCGAGTGCGACGCGAGCCTCGTAGAGGTCAATCCGTTGATCGTCACGAAGGACGGCCACGTCATGGCGCTCGACGCGAAAATCAACATCGAGGACAACGCGTTGTTCCGGCAGAAGCGGCTCGCCCAGTTGCGCGACAAGGCGCAGGAGGACGAGCGCGAGCGCGTAGCGCACGAGAACGACCTCAACTACGTCTCGCTTGACGGCAACATCGCCTGCATGGTCAACGGCGCGGGTCTCGCGATGGCGACGATGGACCTCATCAAGCTGCACGGCGGCGAGCCGGCGAACTTCCTCGACGTCGGCGGCGGCGCGACGGCCGAGCGCGTGACGCAGGCGTTCAAGATCATCCTGACGAACGACAAAGTGAAGGCAATTCTCGTCAATATCTTCGGCGGCATCGTGCGCTGTGACACGATCGCCGAGGGCGTGATCACGGCCGTCAGGGAAGTGCACGTCGGCGTGCCCGTCGTCGTGCGGCTCGAAGGGACGAACGTCGAGAAGGGGCGCGACATGCTCGACAAGAGCGGGCTCAAAGTCGTCGCCGCGACGGGCCTCACGGACGCGGCGTCGAAAGTGGTGCAGCTCGCCGGAGCCGCCCGATGAGCATCCTCGTCGACAAGAACACCAAGGTGATCTGCCAGGGCTTGACCGGCAAGCAGGGCACGTTCCACACGCAGCAGTGCCTCGACTACGGCACGAAGGTCGTCGCCGGCGTGACCCCGGGGCGCGGCGGCGAGACGCATCTGAACCTGCCGGTCTTCGACACGGTCGCCGAGGCCAAGAAGGCGACAGGGGCGACGGTCAGCATGATCTACGTGCCGGCGCCGTTCGCGGCCGACGCGATTCTCGAGGCAGCAGATGCCGGCATCGAGCTCGTCGTCTGCATCACGGAAGGCGTGCCCGTGCTCGACATGGTCAAGGTCAAGACGGTCATCAAAGGCTCGGACACGCGGCTCATCGGGCCGAACTGCCCCGGCATCATCACGCCGAGTGCGTGCAAGATCGGCATCATGCCGGGCTCGATCCACAAGCCCGGCTCGATCGGCATTGTGTCGCGCTCGGGGACGCTGACGTACGAAGCGGTCAATCAAACGACGCTGCGCGGGCTCGGGCAAAGCACTTGCGTCGGCATCGGCGGCGACCCCGTGCGCGGCATGAACTTCATCGATTGCATCGCGCTGTTCGAGAAAGACCCGGCCACGCGCGGCATCATCATGGTCGGCGAGATCGGCGGCTCAGACGAGGAAGCTGCGGCCGAGTACATCGCGAAGCACGTCAAGAAACCCGTCGTCGGCTACATCGCTGGCGTCACGGCGCCGCCTGGCAAGCGAATGGGGCACGCTGGCGCGATCATCTCGGGCGGTAAGGGCACGGCGAAGGAGAAGTTCGCGGCGCTAGAGAAAGCCGGCGTGCGGACCGTGCGCTCGCTCGCGGACTTAGGCGAGGCGATGGCCAGCGAGTTACCACGGCGCTGAAGTGAAGATCGGGCTCGCCCAGATCAACACGCGCGTCGGCGCCATCGACGCGAACACTCGCAAAGTACTGGACTACGCCGAACGTGCCCGCGCTCTCGGGCTCGATCTCGTGCTGTTCCCGGAGCTCACGCTTTGCGGCTATCCGCCCGAGGATCTGCTGCTGCACCGCGGCTTACGAAGCCGTGTCGAGGCGGCCTTCGCATTGGTTCGCGATGCAGTGCGCGGCCTCGCGGTCTACGTCGGCTATCCCGAATATGAGGGTGACGCGATCTACAACAGCGCAGCCCTCTTACGCGACGGCCAAGTGCTCGCGAATCACCGTAAGGTTGCATTGCCGAACTATGCCGTGTTCGACGAGAAGCGGTACTTCCAGCCCGGCGACGGCGCGACCGTCGTCGAGCTCGACGGCCACAAGTTCGGGCTGATCATTTGCGAGGACGTCTGGGTGCCCGAGCCGTGCCGTGCGCCCGCTGCCGCCGGGGCCGAGGCCATCCTCGTGATCAACGGCTCGCCGTTCCATCGCACGCAGCAGCAAGCCCGCGAGCAGGTGCTGGCGGCGCGCGCTCGAGAAAACTCGCTGCCGCTGATCTACGTGAACATGGTGGGCGGCCAAGACGAGCTCGTCTTCGACGGCGGCTCCGTCGTCGTCGACGCGCAAGGCCTCGTCCAGTATCGGGCCCCGCTGTTCGAGGAAGACCTCTACGTCGTCGAGCTCGGACGCCGCGGCGGCGGGCTCGTGCCCGTGGGCTCCGCGCCGACTCCGGTGCCGCCGCTCGCGGAGCGCGTGTACCGCGCGCTCGTCCTCGGGACGCGCGACTACGTCGACAAGAACGGCTTCGCCGGCGTCGTGCTCGGATTGTCCGGGGGCATCGACTCGGCGTTGACGTTGACGATCGCCGTCGACGCGCTCGGCCCGCAGCGCGTCCATGCCGTCATGATGCCGTCGCGCTATACGTCGCAGATGAGCCGCGACGACGCGGAGACGCAGGCGAAGCTGCTCGGCGTGCGCTACGACGTGCTGTCGATCGAGCCGATGTTCGAGACCACGCTCGCGGCGCTCCAGGGCGTGTTCGCCGGGGTGCCGCCCGACACGACGGAAGAGAACATTCAGGCTCGCTGCCGCGGCGTGCTGCTCATGGCGATCTCGAACAAGACCGGCAAGATGGTGCTGACGACGGGCAACAAGAGCGAGATGGCCGTTGGTTATGCGACGCTGTACGGCGACATGGCGGGCGGGTTCGCGCCGCTCAAGGACTGCACGAAGACGCTCGTCTATCAGCTCGCGAGGTACCGCAACAGCCTCGACGTCGTCATTCCGGAGCGCGTGATCACGCGCGAGCCGACGGCGGAGCTGCGCGATAACCAGAAGGACAGCGACTCGCTGCCGCCGTACGACGTCCTCGACACGATCCTCGAAGCGTTCATCGAAAAGGATTTTTCCGTCGACCAGATCACCGCGCTCGGCTTCGAGCGGGCGACCGTCGTGCGCGTGCTGCAGATGGTCAAGCGCGCGGAGTACAAGCGCCGCCAAGCGCCTCCCGGCGTGCGCGTCAGCAGTCGCGCTTTCGGCCGCGATTGGCGCTACCCCATCACGTCGGGGTATTAGTCCAGGTTAGAGCCGTGCCGTCGCTGCCTCTTCGCCGAACGTCTGGCGCAGCACGCGCCGTGCGTCGGCGGCGAGGTCGGTCATCCCGAGCTGCTCATAGGCGGTCACGAGGATCAGCAGCGTCTGCTCGAGCTCCGGCGCCTCGGGATAGTGCTCGAGGGCGTACTTCGCGCGATTGATCGCAGCGACATAAGCGCCGCGGCGGATGTAGTACTCGGCGATGTGATTCTCGTAGCCGGCCAGCCGATTGCGCAGGAATACCATGCGCTGCCGGGCATCGGGCACGTACTCGCTGTTCGGAAACCGGCGAACCAGCTCTTGAAAAGTGCCGAACGAGCGCAGCGTGTCCTTTGGCGGCCGCAGCGACAAATCGACGCGCAGTAACTTCTCGATGACGTTCGGCGCCTGATCGAAATACACTAGCCCGCGCATGTAGAGGCAGTAATCGAGGCGCTCGTGCGTCGGGTTCTCACGCTCGAACTCCTCGGCCGCGTCGATCGCCAGCTCGGGCTGTAAGCTGCGGTAATAGAGATAAATGAGATCGAGCTGCGCTTGCCGTGTCTCGGGACTGAATGGATACCGGGCCTCCAAGGCGTTGAAGTACTGGATCGCGCCGGCGAAGTTCGAGGAGTCCATGGCATCGAACCCGCGCTGATACAGCAGCTCGGGGCCTTGATCCTCGATCGTATTGCTGCGGTTACAGCCCGCCATGAGGGCGGCCGCGGCCAGAACGAGCAGCAGGGCGTTGTTGCCGATTCGAAGCACCTGGTTATGTCCGAGAGTCCGTCGCGGGCAATAATGCCGCGGTTCTACGTGGCTGTTTCGACGGCGCAGTATAGCGAAAGTTTCCAGACGTAAGGTCCAAGCCTCGTGAGCCGCATCGTGAAACGCTTGTCGGTCCCGGCCGAGCTCGCGGGGCGCCGCCTCGATCAAGCAGCGGCCGAGCTATTGCCCGAGTTTTCGCGGAGCCGCCTGCGCGCCTGGATCGACGCCGGGGCGCTCAAAGTCGAAGGCCGCGAAGCGAAGGCGCGCTTCAAGCTCAAGGGCGGCGAAGAGCTCGCACTTGCGGCCGAGCTCGAAGCGGCCGTCGAAGCGCGTCCAGAGCCGATACCGCTTACGATCGTCCATGCCGATGACGCCTTGCTCGTCATCGACAAGCCCGTCGGCCTCGTCGTGCATCCCGGCGCCGGCAACCGTTCGGGCACGCTACAGAATGCGCTGCTGCATGGCTACCCCGAGCTCGAGGTGCTGCCGCGCGCCGGTCTCGTGCACCGGCTCGACAAGGACACGAGCGGCCTGTTGCTCGTCGCGCGCACGCTGCAGAGCCACACCGTGTTGACGGCGGCTATGGAGCGGCGCGAGATCAAGCGCACCTACCGAGCGATTTGCCAGGGCGTCTTGACCGGCGGCGGCACCGTCGACGCGCCGATCGGCCGGCACCGCCGCGAGCGAACGAAGATGGCCGTGACCGAAGGTGGACGCGCCGCGCTCACGCGCTACCGCGTCTTGGAGCGCTTTCGCGCGCACACGTACTGCGAGCTCGAGCTCGAGACGGGCCGCACGCATCAGATTCGCGTGCACATGGCGCACATTCGCGCGCCGCTGCTCGGCGACCCCGTCTACGGCGGCCGCCCCAAGTTGCCGCCAGCCGCCGGCAACGAGCTGCGCGCCGCGCTGCAGGCGTTTCGGCGGCAAGCTTTGCACGCGAGCGCACTCAGGCTCGCGCATCCCGAGACGGACGCCGCGCTCGCGTTCGCGAGCCCGCTCGCGCCCGATTTCGCCGCGGTGCTCGCGTTGCTGCGTGCGGATGCCGGCAGGGCGCTCCGATGAGCGCCGTTTTAGGGTTCGCGCCCGAATGGCCGGCGCCGGCAAACGTCCGCGCCTGGGTCACGGAACGGGGCTCCGCGGCGCGTTATGGCGCGCTGAACCTCGCGCTGCACGTCGGCGACGATGCGAAGGCCGTGGCCGTCAATCGCGGCCGATTGCGAGCGGCGCTGGCACTGCCGGCGGAGCCGCGTTGGCTCGACCAAGTGCACGGCACATGCGTCGTAGACCTCGATCGCGAGCACGCGCCGGCAAAGGCCGACGGCGCGGTGACCGCGGTGCCAGGCAGTGTGTGCGCGGTATTGACGGCAGACTGCTTGCCCGTCGCCTTTTGCAGTGCCGACGGACGCCGGGTCGGCGTCGCCCATGCCGGTTGGCGAGGGCTGCTGAACGGCGTGCTTCCCGCAGCCGTCGCAGCTTTTCACAGCGAGCCGAACGCTCTCATCGCCTGGCTCGGGCCGGCGATCGGCCAGGCCGCGTACGAGGTCGGCGCTGAGGTGCGCGACGCGTTCGTCGCCCGCGACGCGGCGGCAAGCCGTAGATTCACGCCGAATGCGCGTGGTCGCTGGCAGGCAGATCTCTACGGCCTTGCGCGCGACGCTCTGGCGGCCGCCGGCGTGCAGTCCGTGCATGGCGGCGGGTTCTGCACGTATACGGAGTCGAAGCGGTTTTTTTCGCATCGCCGCGAGGCGCCGTGCGGCCGGATGGCCACGCTGGTCTGGCTGGACGCCCCGCCATGACGCCGCTCGACAGTTGCTCTGGGACGGTTGAGTTCGTTCCCGGCAACCCTCATGTCACGACCGTGCCCAACGACGGGAGCGCCAACTCATGCGCATGGACAAGCTGACGACGAACTTTCAACAAGCCCTTGCCGACGCGCAATCGCTTGCGGTTGGACGCGACCATCAATTCATCGAGCCCGTGCATGTGATGGCGGCGCTGCTCGAGCAGCAGGGCGGCAGCGTGACCGGCATACTGACCAAAGCCGGCGCCAATCTGAATTTGTTGCGCTCGCAGCTCGGCGAGGCGCTCGACCGCATTCCAAGCGTCGAAGGCACCCCGGGCGAAGTCCATATCGGCAACGAGCTCAGCAAGCTCTTGAATGTCACGGACAAGCTCGCGCAAGAGCGTGGCGACGCGTATATCTCGAGCGAGCTGTTCTTGCTCGCGGCGGCGCAGTCGAAGGGGGATCTCGGCCGGACGCTCGAGCGCGCCGGGGCCGTCAAGGGCGCTATCGCGCGCGCGATCGACGAGGTTCGCGGCGGCAGCAAGGTCGACGACCAAAACGCCGAGGAGAAGCGCCAGGCGCTCGAGAAGTACACGATCGATCTCACGGCGCGCGCAGAACAGCAGAAGCTCGACCCCGTGATCGGTCGCGACGACGAGATCCGGCGCACGATCCAAGTGCTCCAGAGGCGCACGAAGAACAACCCTGTGCTGATCGGCGAGCCCGGCGTCGGCAAGACGGCCATCGTCGAAGGGCTCGCGCAGCGGATCGTCAACGGCCAAGTGCCCGACGGGCTCAAATCCAAGCGCGTGCTGTCGCTCGACATGGGCGCGTTGATCGCGGGCGCCAAGTTTCGCGGCGAGTTCGAGGAGCGGCTCAAGGCCGTGCTCAACGATCTCGCGAAGCAGGAAGGTCAGATCATTCTCTTCATCGACGAGCTGCACACGATGGTCGGCGCCGGCAAGGCCGAGGGCTCGATGGACGCAGGCAACATGCTGAAGCCCGCACTCGCGCGCGGCGAGCTGCATTGCGTCGGCGCGACGACGCTCGACGAGTACCGCAAGTACGTCGAGAAGGACGCCGCCCTCGAGCGGCGCTTTCAGAAGGTGCTCGTCGACGAGCCGTCCGTCGAAGACACGATCGCGATCCTGCGCGGCTTGAAGGAACGTTACGAAGTGCACCATCAGGTCGAGATCACGGATCCCGCGATCGTCGCCGCGGCGACGCTGTCGCACCGGTACATCAGCGACCGGCAGCTGCCGGACAAGGCCATCGACCTCGTAGACGAGGCCGCGTCGCGTATCCGCATGGAGATCGACAGCAAGCCCGAGGAGCTCGACCGCCTCGAGCGCCGGCTGATCCAGCTCAAGATCGAGCGCGAGGCGTTGAAGAAGGAGCCGGACGAGGCCTCGAAGCGGCGCCTTGCCGATCTCGAAGCGCAGATCGCGAAGCTCGACAAGGAGTACTCCGACCTCGAGGAAGTCTGGAAGGCCGAGAAAGCGTTGGTGCAAGGCGAAGCGCAGATCAAGGAAGAGATCGAGCGCGCGCGGACGGAGCTCGAGAAAGCGCGGCGGGCGTCCGATCTCGGCCGCATGGCCGAGCTGCAGTACGGCAAGATTCCCGAGCTCGAGCGGCGTCTCGAGCAGGCGTTGAAAAGCGACAAAGCGGCCGGCAACAAGCTGCTGCGCAACAAGGTGACGGATGAGGAGGTCGCGGAGGTAGTCTCGAAGTGGACCGGCATCCCCGTCTCGAAGATGCTCGAGGGCGAGAAGGAAAAGCTCTTACGGATGGAGCAGCACCTCGAGGCGCGTGTCGTCGGCCAGAGCGAGGCCGTGCAGACCGTCTCGAACGCCATTCGGCGCGCGCGCGCTGGTCTCGCGGATCCGAATCGCCCGAACGGCTCGTTCCTCTTCTTGGGCCCCACGGGCGTCGGCAAGACCGAGCTCACCAAGGCGCTTGCGTCGTTCCTGTTCGACACCGAGGAGGCCATGGTCCGCATCGACATGTCGGAGTTCATGGAGAAGCACTCGGTCGCGCGCTTGATCGGCGCGCCGCCGGGCTATGTTGGCTACGAGGAGGGCGGGTATCTGACGGAAGCCGTGCGGCGCAAGCCATACTCCGTCGTGCTGCTCGACGAGGTCGAGAAGGCGCATCCCGACGTGTTCAACGTGCTGCTGCAAGTGCTCGACGACGGGCGCTTGACGGACGGCCAAGGGCGAACTGTGGATTTCCGCAACACCGTCATCGTCATGACGTCGAACCTGGGAAGCCAGCGCATTCAGGAGCTCGCGGGCGCGGCGAATTACGAGCGCATGAAGGCGGAGGTCATGGAAATCGTCGGCCAGCACTTTCGGCCCGAGTTCATCAACCGCGTCGACGACGTCGTCGTATTCCACCCGCTCGAGGCGGAGCACATCCGCAAGATCGTCGATATCCAGCTCGAATACTTGCGCCGTCGCCTGGGAGAGCGCGAGATCGGTCTTGCGCTCGAGCCCGCTGCGCGCGACCGCCTCGCGCAAGCCGGCTTCGATCCCGTGTACGGGGCACGCCCACTGAAGCGCGCGATTCAGCAGCAATTGGAGAATCCGCTCGCGCAGCGTATCCTGCGCGGCGACTTCGGTCCCGGCGACGTCATCCGTGTCGTCGCCGAGGGAGACACGCTCGGATTCGTGAAGGGCGTCGAGGAAGAAGCCGCATGAGGTTGAGAGCCTAGCCGTATGCCGATCTACGAGTATCGTTGCGGTGCCTGCGCGCACCACGTCGAAGCCTTGCAGAAAATGAGCGACGGGCCGCTGCGAAAGTGCCCCGAGTGCGGCAGGTCGCAATTGAAGCGGCTCGTCTCCGCTCCTCAGTTCCGGTTGAAGGGCAGCGGCTGGTACGAGACGGACTTCAAGAACAAGAACGAGGCGAAGCGCAATCTCGTCGAGCACGCTGGTGCAGACTCCGGCGAAACGGCGAGCGACAAATCGACGGACACGCCAGCCAAGGAAGAGGCCGGCAAAGCCGTCGCTGCTGAAAAAAGCGCCGACGCGGCAGAGAAGCCGGCGAAGAAACCGGAAACAAAGCCCGCGAGCCCGAAGCCCCCCGCTGCTGCGCGAAAGTCGGCGTCGAAGTCGCGCGCGAAGGCCGCGCGCGGCGGCCGGTGAAGCGCAGTTGCTCGGCGCCGGCGGCGCTTGCGCGCCCTACGCCTTCCTCGTAACATCCCGGCCTCTTCGAGGCTAACGCCACCTTTGCTTTCAAAAGGTTAGGCTCAAAAGGACTGAGCGATGCGCAGTCATTACTGCGGCCAGGTCGACCGCGCGGCGATTGGCCAAACGGTGACCGTCGCCGGTTGGGTGCACCGGCGCCGCGATCACGGCGGCGTGATCTTCATCGACTTGCGCGATCGCGAGGGTTTGCTGCAGGTCGTCTTCGATCCCGACCGCGCCGAGATGTTCAAGGAAGCGGAGCGGCTGCGCTCCGAGTACGTCCTCACGGTCGAAGGCCGCGTGCGCGCGCGTCCCGAGGGCACGGTCAACCCGAACCTCGCTAGCGGCGAGGTCGAGGTGCTGGCAACGGCGCTCACGGTGCTCGCGCGCTCGAAGACGCCGCCGTTTCATCACGACGAGGCGGCCAGCGAAGAGCTGCGCTTGCGCTATCGCTATCTCGATTTGCGCCGCGAGCCGATGCTGAAGAATTTGCGGCTGCGGCACGCCGTCACGCGCGCGCTGCGCAAGTTCATGGACGAGCACGGGTTCGTCGACGTCGAGACGCCGATCTTGACGAAGACGACTCCGGAGGGCGCGCGCGATTATCTCGTGCCGAGCCGCACGCAGCAGGGCAACTTCTTCGCGTTGCCGCAATCGCCGCAGCTCATGAAGCAGCTCCTCATGATGGCGGGTCTCGACCGCTACTATCAGATCGTGAAGTGCTTCCGCGACGAGGACCTGCGTGCGGACCGCCAACCCGAGTTCACTCAGCTCGATATAGAGACGAGTTTCATGAGCGAGGAGCAAATCCTCGGGCTCATGGAAGAGCTGCTGCGCGAGACGTTCGAGTCCGTGCTCGGCGTCGAGTTGCCGAAGCCGTTTCCGCGCATGGCATACGCCGACGCGATGCGACGCTACGGCAGCGACAAGCCCGATCTACGCAACCCGCTCGAGCTCGTCGAAGTAGCGGACCTGTTCCGCGGCGTCGAGTTCAAGGTGTTCGCAGGTCCCGCGGCAGATCCAAAGAGCCGCATCGCGGCCTTGCGTTTGCCTGCGGGCGGCGAGCTGACGCGCAAGGAGATCGACGACTACACGGCGCTCGTCGGCCGACACGGCGCGAAGGGTCTGGCCTATATCAAGGTCAACGAGCGCGCGAAAGGCCGCGAGGGCCTGCAATCGCCGATCCTGAAGTTCCTGCCGGATGCAGCGATCGCCGGTGTGCTCGAGCGCACGGGGGCCGTCGATGGCGATCTCGTGTTCTTCGGCGCCGACAAGGCCCACGTCGTCAATGAAGCGCTGAATGCGCTGCGCACGGCGCTCGGCCGCGACCGCGGCCTGGTGAAGGGAGAGTGGGCGCCGCTCTGGGTCGTCGACTTCCCGTTGCTCGAGGCCTTGCCCGGCGGCGGTTGGACGCCGCTGCACCATCCGTTCACGTCGCCGCGAGACGCGTCGGTGGCCGTGCTGCAAGCCGCGCCCGGCGAAGCGATCGCGCGAGCCTACGACATCGTGCTCAACGGCTACGAGGTCGGCGGCGGCTCGATCCGCATTCACGACCCCGAGTTGCAGTCCGCGATGTTCGAGCTGCTTGGTATCGGCAAGGAGGAGGCCGAGCTGAAGTTCGGCTTCCTGCTGACGGCCCTCGACTTCGGCGCACCGCCGCACGGCGGTATCGCGTTCGGCGTCGACCGGCTCGTGATGCTGATGGCGGGCGCGGACAATATCCGCGACGTCATCGCGTTTCCGAAGACGGCCACGGCCAGCGATCTCATGACGGGGGCGCCGAGCCCGGCGGATGACAAGCAGCTCAAAGAGCTCGGCATCCGGCTGAAGAGCGCGGCTCCGGGCTAGCGAGCGCATGGCCGCCGTCGCAGAGTTCAGGCGACCGGAGTCCGTGCTCGTCGTCGTGCACACGCCGGCGCTCGATTGTCTCCTGCTCGAGCGCGTCGATCCGCCCGGTTTCTGGCAATCCGTGACGGGTACGCTGCGCTGGAAGGAGACGCCGGCCGAATGCGCCGCGCGCGAGCTTGCCGAAGAGACGGGTCTGGTATCGCTCGGCTTGCGCGACGCGCACGTGCAGCGCTCGTTTCCGATACTGCCCGCGTGGCGCTCGCGCTATGCGCCCGGCGTCGACTCGAACGTCGAGCACCAGTGGTATCTCGAGGTGCCCGAGGTGCGCGCGGTGCAAATCGAGCCGGCCGAGCATGTCGCGTATCTCTGGCTGCCCGTCGATGGTGCGATCGAAAAAGTCGCGTCGTGGACGAACCGCGAGGCGTTGCAGCGGCTCAAGGACTCACGCCGGGCGTGAGCTCGGTCGTCACCGTGCATGGCCTTTGGATGCGGGGTGCCGCGATGGCCGCGCTGCGCGAGCGCCTCGCGCCGAGCGGGCTCGAGTTCTACAACTTTTCTTATCCATCGGTCGCCGGCACGCTCACGAGTTGCGCGGCAGCGCTCGCCGAATACATCGATGGCGTGCGCGGCGACACGGTGCATCTCGTCGGCCACAGCCTCGGTGGAGTGTTGATCCGCGCGATGCTCGACAGCCATTTGCCGGCACGCCTGGGGCGCGTCGTCTGCCTCGGCGCGCCGCTGCGGGGCAGCCGCACGGCCGCACGGCTTGCGCGCGTCCCCGGGGGTGGGCGCCTCATCGGTCGCTGCCTCGCCGACGTCAACGCGTGCGGCGGTTTCAGCGCATGGCAGGCCGGGGTGGAGGCCGGCAGCATCGCGGGGAGCCTCCCGTTCGGCGTGGGCCGCCTGCTGGGTCCGTTTCGCGAGCCCAACGACGGCACGGTCGCGGTTGCCGAAACGGAGATTGCCGGCCTGGCCGACCACATCGTGCTACCCGTCTCGCACGTCGCGCTGCTCTGGTCGAGGGAGGTCGCGGCACAGACAGGGCACTTTCTCGAGCACGGGCGGTTCCGTCGCGCGCCAGCGGCTCGAAGCGGCTCGCAGCGCGAGCCTCGAGCGAGGATCTAGCGCGGCGCCGGCGTTAGGGGGGAATGCCAGCAGCCGCGCTAGGGCGTCGGTCGCCATTGCCACTATCGGCCAGTTGCCGCCGTTGCAACATTCGACCTTGGTCCAATGAGGTTTCGGCTCAGCGGCATGAGCCTAAAGGGCTATGGAGCGAGGCCGGAAGCGGGTTCCAAATCGGAGAGCGGTGGCGTGATCGCGCGCTGTCGATGTGACGCTCGGTTTGCGCCATTGCAGGACTCCAGTCGCAAAACCCTTAGGGAGATAGTCAAGTGAAGAAGAGCACCTTTGTCGGAACCGCGGGCACTACGCTCGCATTGTTGTGGACCCAGTCGTCGCTCGCGCAGCTCAATTGCGACGACCTGACGTTCACGGGACCCGTCGCTCGGCAGTTCCCGGACGCGCGCGACGCCTGTCTAGGCGTCGAGACTCGCGAAGGCCGGCCGTACGCGCACTTCAACGCGCGCATCAGAAACGTCCGCAGCAACGTCGTCGAGGCGGAATTCAAATTGCCCGATGGCACGTACGGCCGGCCGATTACGTTCACGCCAGATCCGGACGCGCGCGTGCGCATCGCGGGGCGCGATTATCGCTATCGCGATTTGTCGCGCGGCCAAGAGCTCGACGTCTGGCTACCGCCGGATCGATGGGAGATCGTGATGCCGGCGGATCCGCAGCAATCGTTCGCGGCCGCTCCGACCGTCGCGGTTTTTGCGATCTCCGAGCCGGCACCGGCGCTTGCCGCCAACACGCTCCCGCGGACGGCAAGCGTGCTGCCGCTCGCCGGAGCGCTCGGTGGGCTGCTGACCGTTCTCGGATTCGCCGTGGGGAGAATTCGCCGCCGGCTCTTCTGAGCGGCTTCGCAGAGCGGGCCGCATCCCCGGGCCCACGGGCGGGCTCGGGGATCGGCGGCCTTCGGTTGCAGAGATCTAGCGAGCGCCGCTCGCAGCAGCGGTTTCGGCCGCACCCTTGACGATGTATCGCTGCGGCGCGTCGCCGATGAAATAGAACGGATAGCACGTAACGAGCGTCAGCGTCGCGGTGTCGGTCGGCGCGAGGACGTACACATCCGTGGGCTCGACGATCATGAGGTCGGTGATGCGGTAGTGTGTCGTGCCGTCGACCGATTCCACGCCGATCGTGTCGCCGATACGGACGTCCTTGAGCCCGCGGAAGAAGCCGTCTCGATGGGCCGCGAGGCCGAGGTTCCCTGCAGCGCCGATATCGGCGGTGCCTTCGATTCGGCCGATGCCTCGGTTCAGCGTGAGCTCGGACGTCCCGTCGAAGATCGGGGCCTCGAGCGCGATGGACGGGATCCTAAGCACGCCGAGCGGCGCGTCGTGGTCGACGCCCTTGGCCTCGAGGTACGCGGCGATGCGCGTCTCATTCCATAACGTTTGGTCAGGATCGGCCGAGAGCTCGGGCTGGGCGGCGGCAGAAGGCGAGGCGGACGGCTCCGCGGATAAGACGGCGGCGCTATGCTCGCGGCGTGCCTGCTCGAACGCGTCGAGCGCTTGCTCGCGGCCACGCGCGCCATCGATCCGCGCAGCGGCGTACACGATGAGGAGCGTGGCTCCCGTGAACAGAAGCAGGCCTTGGAGCAGACGCAGGGCGGTGTTCGCGCGCGCGCGCGCGGCAGAACGGCGCACGCTTTGCTTCGTCCGGCCCTTATCACTGCGATCGAGCCCAACTGAGCTTGAAATTCCCATGCCGCTCCGGTGCGGAGATCGCTTGAGACCCTACTCTCGAATGCTCCGTGAGCACGGAGTATCGGACCAAAGTCCGACGAGGCCCACCACCCGAAGGTCGCATTCCGCTTTGTTGCGGGAACGTGCTGACTGTGCTCCATGGAGAGCGCCTCACCGCTGATCGCGATCGTCGACGACGAGGCGTCGATTTGCAGGGCGTTGCTACGGCTGCTGCGGGTTTCGAGCTGCCGCGCGGAGGCCTTCTGCTCACCGCTCCTGTTTCTGGAGTCGTTGGCCGAGCGCGTGCCCGACTGTGTCGTGCTCGACTTACAGATGCCGGCGATGACCGGCGTCGAGGTGCTACAGCATTTGCGGCGCTTGCCGGACCCACCGCCCGTGATCATCATCACGGCGGATGACGAGCCGAAAACGCGCGAGCGCTGTCTCGCTCTCGGCGCCGTCCGTTACCTGCAAAAACCGGTCGAAGGCGAGTTCCTGATCGACTCGATCCAGCAGGCCGTGAGCGCCAAATTAGATGCGCCGGAGGTGCGCTCGTAATCAATTCGGAAAGACGGTTTTCCAGTCTTCCTCGATGCTGACGAGCGTCCAGCCGTTCGCGACGGCTTCGTCCCAGGCCTCGTCCAGTCGCCCAATCGCGGAGTCACGGTCGTACGCCCACTCGCGCTCGGAGTCGGTGTGGTGAACGAGCAGCGCAAAACGCGCGCCCGTTCCTGCCATCGTCCACTGCAGCATCTGCAGATCGCCGTCCGAGTTGCCGAACGCCATGACGGGACGGCGCCCGATGTGCTGCTGGATGCCTACGGGCTTGCCGGCCTTGTCGTCGACTAAGTCCACTTCCGGCAACTTCAGCAACACGGGCGCGCCGCCGCGCAGCTCGAGCTTCAGCTCGCCGCTGCTGCCGATGACTTGCTCCGGTGGAATTCCATAGACTTTTTCCGTCCACGGGCGCATGAACTCGATGCCGCCGCCCGACACGATGTAGGTCTTGAAGCCATTGGCGCGCAAGTAGGCGAGCAGCTCGAGCATCGGCTGATAGACCATCTCGGTGTAGAGCTTGCCGGTAGTCGGATGGCGCGCGGCCGCAATCCAATCGCCAACGGTTGCGCTGAACTCGTCGGTGGTCATGCCCGTATGCGTAGCCGCGAACATCTGCATCAGCTCGCGCTCCCCGACGTTGCCGAGAAGGTGCTCGAGGTCGTTCTCGAGCACGGCGGCGAACGGCTGCTGCGTGCGCCATTCGGGATGCTGTGCGGCGAGCGCCTCGACGCGATCGATCATGAATTTGAGCTGCACATAGATGGGCTGCTCGGCCCAGAGCGTGCCGTCGTTATCGAACGTTGCGATGCGCTCCGCCGGCGGCACGAATCCCGGCGAGGTCGGCTGCGTGGCTCGCTCGACGAAGGCGACGATGGCGCGCTTCGGCGCCGTGTCGTTCCACGATGGGAGCAGGTCTAGCTGGGCAGATAACGCCGAGCTCGTGAGAACGAGCACGGCGGGTAATACCGCAGCGAACAACCGCATGGGCGCTCTATGCCGGCTCGTCGAGCGATCGCTCTCGGGAGTGCGTGCGCCTCCCGATGACGCCGGCATCCCTCAGACGCCTTCGATCTCTTCGAGGCGCCTGCGCAGCAGCGAAGCCCAGTACGATCCCAAGCGCCGGACTTCCGTCCAGGCCGTCACGGTGTTGACCTCGAACGCGAACGGCGATTCGGCCGCGCGTCGATCCGCGACGCGGCCGAGGATCTCGCCGCTCTCCGAATCGCGCAGCTCCATGACCAGCGTGGCCTCGCCGACGGAGGTCAAGTACACGCCGCCTCGGCCGAATCTCGCTGAGTCTATGTCGGGCGGAATGTTCGAGACCACGTCGATAATGGTGCCCACGAGCAGCAGCACGTCGGGCCCCGGCGAGGAGACGAGCTCGTAACGCTCGAGCTTCCGAGCTCCGTCTCGAACGCCGTCTTGAGCTCGCGGGATAGCCGCTCCTTGTTCTCTTCCTGGACGGGGAACTGCGATTCGTTGCGCGCTTGGAAGTCGCTGACGGGCTCGAGCTTGCGGAACGCGATCCCCTGGCTCACGACCATCAGCTTCTTGTACGGCGTCAGGTCGAACGTCGGTTTCACCCAGGCCGCATCGACGACGCTCTTCTGGACTCGCACGAGCCCGTCGTGCGTGACCTCCGCGTCAGGCCCGGTTTCGATGCGAGGTTGTTTCGGTGCGGCGCCGCCGCTGCCCGCGTAAAGCCCGATGGCAAGCGTGGCGGCGGCGACTCGAGCTGCGATTCGGAAGCGACGCGTCATGACTTCATCCCCTTTGGCTAGTGGAGCGTTCTTTCTTCCCGCTCCGGTCGACGATGTTCCGCTGCGCCCCCGGAACTTGCAAATAGGCCGTTGGGCGCATGTTCATCCGGCCCCTAAGTCCTATGGTTCTAATGCGCTGTCTGCAGACAATGAGTGCCAGGCCGCTCGCATCGTTGCCGTGCCGGAGACCCGTATGAACTTTTTCCGCCCGAGCGAGAACGTCGATCGACTCCTGACCACCGGCATGTTGAGCTTCTTGTGCTGCGGGGCCGTGTTCGGCGAAGACCTTTCGGGGTCCGATTCGCTGCTCTGCTACGGCTTGTCGGCAGCGCGCTGCGAAATCGGCGCGCCGTGCGAGGCGTTGGCGCCCTGGCAGCTCAAATTACCGGACTTCGTGAAGCTGGACTTGCGCGGCAAGCGCATTCACACCACGGCCGCGAGCCCCGAGGAACGCGAGACGCCGCTGCAGAGCGTGCAACGCGACAACGGCACGATCTTGATTCACGGCGCGCAAGGCGAGCGCGCGTTCAGCTGGCTCATCGACGAGTTGAGCGGAGACGGGACACTCAGCGTCGCGGGGCACGGGCAGAGCGTCACGGTCTTCACGGTGTGCACGGCCGTCGACAAGCTGTAGCGTGCAACAAAACGTCATGAGGTAACCGAAGATGCGCATAGCTTCGAACACCGTTCTCGTTGCCGCGCTGACTCTGGTCGGCCACTCGGCGGTCGCGCAAAGCGTGTCGTCCTCCCTGGGCCTCGTCGTCTATCCGAGCAACAACCAGGCTGCATCGCAGATAGCCAAGGACGAAGGCGAATGCCATGCCTGGGCGCGCCAAAACACCGGGATCGATCCGGCCAATCCGATGGCCGGTGTCCAAGTCGAGCAGGCTCCGCCGCCCGGCGGTCCACCGGCCGGGGGCGGGGCGGTTCGCGGCGCGGCAAAGGGCGCGATCATCGGCGATCTCGCCGACGAGGACCGCAGCGAGTACGCCGCCGCGGGCGCAGTCATCGGAGCGGCTCGCGGGGCCAGGCAGCGCCAAGCGCACGCTGCTCAAGCGCAGCAGCAGGCGCAAGCCCAAAACCAAGCGATCGCTCAGGAACGACTCGGGATGTTCACGAAGGCGTTCTCGGTGTGCATGGAAGCGCGCAGCTACTCGGTGCGGTAATCCGTTACGACGCGAATCGACCATTTCGATTGCGCTCCGTCGCCTGCTAGTGCGTAGAACGCGACCGAGCGGAGTACATTCATGACGTCACGCGCTCGGCTGTCGCTCGCGGCCGCCCTCGCGTTGCTCGGTCCATTGTGCGGAATCGCGGCCGCGCAAGATGCGCCTGCCGCGGGGACATCGCGGCCGAGGATCGGTCTCGTGCTCGCGGGCGGCGGAGCGAAAGGGGCCGCGCACATCGGAGTGCTGCGGATTCTCGACGAGCTTCGCGTTCCCGTCGATTGCGTCGTCGGCACGAGCATGGGTGCGCTCGTCGGTGCGGCGTTCGCGACCGGCATGCGTCCCGCCGAGATCGAGCGTCAGGTGCTCGCGATCGATTGGCAGCGGACCGTCGGCGGCCAGGGCCGTCGCGACCGGATGCCGATCAAGCGCAAGCTCGCGACGATGACCTACACGCTTCCGATCGAGGTCGGAATGAACCGCAACGGTATAAGCATGCCGGGCGGGCTCATCGTCACGCAGGAGATCGAGCAGTTCATCCGCACGCTCGTCGCGCCGTTCCGCTACACGCGGGATTTCGACGAGCTGCCGATCCCGTTTCGCGCCGTCGCAACGGACATGGTGGCGGGCGAGGTCGTGATCCTCGACAACGGCGACCTCTCGGAGGCCATGCGTGCCAGCATGGCGTTGCCCGGTGTTTTCTCGCCCGTGACGCTCGAGGGAAAGGTGCTATCCGACGGCGGCATGATGCGCAATCTGCCGGTCGACATCGGGCGCGAGCTCTGCGCGGACGTCGTGATCGCAGTTTGGATGTCGTCGCCGCCGGCCGAGGCCTCGGGCCTGACGTCGGCGCTGAGTCTCGTAGGGCGCTCGATCGACGTCATGATCGGCGCGAACGAGCGCCTGCAGATCGCGAGCTTGACGCCGCGCGACGTCGCGATCGACGTGCCCATGGGCGACATCGGGACGAGTGACTTCACGCGTATCCCGGAAGCCGTCGAGCTCGGCCGCCGCCGCGCCAACGACCTGCGCGAGCAGCTGGGCCGTTACTCGGTGCCGGAGGCCGAGTATCTCGCCTGGCTGGCCTCACTTAGCCGCACGCAGGCTCCAGAAACCGCGCTCGCCGAGGTGCGAATCGTCGGCACCGAGCGCGTGAATCCCGAGTACGTGCGAGCGCAGCTCGAGAACGCAGCCCCCGGCTCGATCTTGAGCGCCGAGGCTCTCGCCGAGGACACGGAGCGCGTCTATGCGCTCGGCGACTTCGAGGGCGTGGACTACACGCTCACCGGACCCGCGGGCGCGCGCGTGCTCGAGATCACGCCCGTGGAGAAGGGGTGGGGCCCGAACTTCTTCCGCTTCGATCTCGGCCTGGCGACGTACGAAGGCGGCGACATGTTCGCGATCTTGCGGCTCGACCACGACCGCACCTGGATGAACTCGCGCGGCGGCCAGTGGCACAACGCGCTGCAGCTGGGCCGGCAGTCGTTGCTGGTATCGGACTTTTACCAGCCGCTCGATGTGCGCCAGCGGTTTTTCGTGCAACCGATCCTGCAATCCCAAGAGAAAATCGAAGACATCTATGTGGATCGCGACCGAGTCGCGCGTTATGAGTTGCGCGAGCGGTATGGCCAGGTCGACATCGGTGTGAACTTCGGCACGACCACGCAGCTGCGCCTCGGCCTACGTAACGGCTGGCACGAGGCCATGGTCGACACCGGAGTGCCGGCGCTGCCGGAGCTCGAGCGGACGACGGATACGTCGTACCAGTTCCGGGCGTTCTTGGACACGCGGAACTCCGTCGCGCTGCCGACGCATGGCGCGTTCCTGACCTCGCGTTACGTCGACTCCGACGATGCGCTCGGCGGCGAGTTCGACTACAGCCTCATCGAGGGCTTCTACGCCCAGGCGTTCGGCGTTCGTGGCGATAACTCGCTGACGGTCGCGGTCGGCGCGGCCGACACGCTGACTGGCGAGCTGCCCGTAACGGAGTTGTTCACGCTCGGCGGCATCCGCACGTTCCCGGGCTTGCGGCCGGGCGAGCTCCGCGGCAGCAGCTATTGGACGATGAGCGCGCGCTACGCGTGGCAGCTCGTCGAGATCTCACCTCTTTCCGGCCAGGCGCTGTATGCAGGCGTCCGCGCTCAGGTCGGCGAGATGCGCAAGCGGTTCGACGGGCTCGAGCCGGAGGTCCTCTACGGGTTGTCGGGCTCCATCGGCGGCCGGACGCCGATCGGCCCGTTTCTGTTCTCGCTTGGCTACGTGGACGGCGGCGAGTGGCAGCTGCAGTTCACGCTCGGCCGGCCCGTCGCGGAAGGCTCGCTATTCGACGAGCTCCAATGAGCGCCGCACTACGACCTTTCGCCAATACCGACGTGCTCGGCGGTATGATGCTCTGCCATCCACGACCGCCACGAAGGCCGACATGACAAGAAGAAGACTGGTAATCGGGGGGGGCCTCGTCGCTGCGCTCGCGTTTGTCGCGGTAGTGGCGCTGCAAATTTTGCGAATACCGCTGCGGCTCGAGGCCGTTCCGCTCGAGCTCACGACGCGGGCCGTCGTGCCCGGTATTCCGAATGCCCGTTACTGGGTGCTGTCGGACGTCGAGCCGCTCGTGCGCGATGCGCTCGCGGCACGGCAACGCGAGGAGGCGTTTCTCTCGCAGTCGAGCCAAGCCGGCGAGCTGCCGCAGCTCGAGCTGCTGGCGATCTCCGGCGGCGGCGACAAGGGCGCGTTCGGCGCCGGCTTGCTGAACGGGTGGACGGCCGCAGGATCCCGGCCGAGCTTCAAGGCCGTCACGGGCGTCAGCACCGGCGCGCTGATCGCGCCGTTTGCGTTCCTCGGCCCCGAGTACGACAAGGTGCTCGAGGAAGTCTATACGACGATTTCGCCGGAGGACGTCGCACGCCCGAGAAGCATCATCGCCGCGATCCAAAACGACGGCATGGCCGACAATGAGCCGCTCTGGGCGCTAATCTCTAAATACGTCGACGAGCGCCTGCTCGCCGCGATTGCCGCCGAGCACGAGAAAGGCCGAATTCTCCTGATCGGCACGACGGATCTCGACGCGCGCCAACCCGTGATCTGGAACGTCGGCAACATCGCCGCGAGCGGCTCGAGCAATGCGCTCGCGCTCTTACGGTCGATCTTGCTCGCGTCGGCCGCCATTCCCGGCGCGTTCCCGCCGACGCTCGTTGACGTGGAAGTCGACGGCAAACCGTATCAGGAGATGCATGTCGACGGCGGCGCATCTGCGCAAGTGTTCCTTTACCCGCCGTCCCTGACGCAAGTCGCAGCGAGCATTGGTGAGGGCATGGTCCGCCGCGGACGCGTCTATGTGATCCGTAACGCGTCGCTCGCGCCGACATGGCTTCCCGTCGAACGGCGCACGATCGACATCGCGGCGCGAGCGATCGATTCGTTGATCACGACGCAAGGGTTCGGAGATCTTTACCGCATCTACACGACAACCCAACAAGACAACCTCGATTTCAACCTTGCCTACATCGGCGCGGACTTCGTCTACGAGAACGAGCACGCGCCGTTCGAGACCGCGTACATGAAGTCGCTCTACGGCTACGGTTACAACGTGGGCCGCGCAGGATATCAGTGGCACAAGATGCCGCCGGGGCTGCTGAACGCACCGTCCGCGGGCGCGGTCAGCAATGTAGGGGCTCAATGACCGTGTCCACGTTTGCCCTTCCGATGAAGCTTCGATTTGCAGGTCTCGTCCTCGGGCTCCTCGCATCGTCCGCATCGGCGCAAGGCGTCGATTGGCGCGTTACGCCGTATCTTTGGGGGGCCGGCATCGGCGGTGACATCGCTCTCGGTCCCCTCGGCCGCGACGTCGACGTCGAGTTCTCCGATCTCGTGAATGTGCTCTCCGGCGCCGCTTTGATGCACGTCGAAGCTCAGAACGATGAGCACGTGATATTCGGAGATCTCGTCTGGCTCGCGGTCGAGCCGGAAGAAGAGCTCGCGACGATCGGCGGAGTGGCCGAAGCAGAGCTCGACACGACGATCATCGAGCTCGGTTACGCACGCGATTCGGATGCATTCGGCCTCGAGGTCGGGTTGCGTTATTGGGACCTCGACATCGAGATCGATCCGGCGCTTGCGGCCGGTATCGTGCGCGGCGACAGCTGGGCCGACGTGTTCGGCGGCGTTCGCAGAACGCGCGAGCTTGGGTCCAGTTGGACGCTGACGACGCGCGCCAACCTCGGCGCCGGCGGCGCCGATCTCGCCATCGGCTTTCAGATGGACTTCGCTCGCGAGCTCGAGCGCGGGAACGCCATCGTGGCCGGGTTCAAGCTGCTCGATATCGACTACGAGGAAGCGTCCGTTCGCGGGATTCCATTCGTGCTCGATACGACGTTCTTCGGCGCCACGGTCGGATTCACGTTCGACTAGCGGACGATTCGGCACCGTCTGCGCTTCGAACGATGCACACCGTGCGACGCTGGTTGATCAAGCCGTTGCTCTACGCCGCGGCGTTGGCCGTGACGGTGCTCGTCACGATCGTGCTCGTCTACTCGGTGCAGGCACGACTTCGGTTTCCCGAGCTACATGCGTGGCACGAGATCGTGTTGCGCGAGGAAGCCGGCCGCGATCATCCCGCAGCGTTCGAGTCGTTCGAAGCTTACCGGCAACAAGAGGAGCGGCTGTTCGCCGAGCTGCGCGAGCGCATCTACGCCATGAAGGAAGCCGACACGTTTGCGCTCGGCCGCTATAACCCGCAGAGCGTCGTTGCCAGGCTGGCGCTCGAGACGCCGTACAACCGCTCCTACGAGCTAGCTCCGGCCGGCGAGCCGCGCGGCTCGGTGTTGCTGATGCACGGTCTCACCGACTCGCCGTACGCCATGCGCGGGATGGCGGAGGTATTTCAGAGCCAAGGATTTTACGTGGTCGCGCTGCGCCTGCCGGGCCACGGCACCGCGCCGTCGGGCTTGCGAGGCGTGGGGTGGCAAGACTGGTATTCCGCTGCCGCGGCGGCAGCGAAGCACGCGGCCCTGCGCGGCGGCAGCGGCAAGCCGTTCTACGTCGGCGGCTTCTCGACAGGTGCGGCGCTGGCGACGCTCTATTCGGTGCGCTCGCTCGACGACTCCACGCTGCCCAAGCCGCAAGGGCTCTATCTCGTCTCGCCCGCGATCGGCATCTCGCCGTTTGCCGTGCTGACGAACGTGATCTCGCGGCTCGCGTTCATACCCGGCTTCGAAAAATCGCGCTGGATCGACGTGTATCCCGAGTACGATCCGTACAAGTACAACTCGTTTCCCGTCAACGCCGCGAACCAGATCCACACGCTGACGGGCGTGCTGCGCGACGCGCTCGACGACGCCGGGCGGCGCGGCCGGCTCGCGGCGATGCCGCGTGTCGTCGCGTTTCAGTCGATCGTGGACTCGACGATCACGGCACGCGAAGTGGTCCGCGGGTTGCTCGGCCGCCTACCGCGCGCCGATCACGAGCTCGTCGTGTTCGACGTGAACCGCATCGACGCCGTGGAAGGATTGATCGCTGCCGGCCCGCTCGAGGACCTCGAGGCGATTCGAAACGCGACGGACCTGCCGTTTCGCGTGACGCTGGTCGGCAGCAGCGCCCCCGACACGCGTGCCGTCGCGGCTTATACACGCGAAGCCGAGGCCGCCGAGGTCGGCAGGGCGGAGCTTGGGCTCGAATGGCCGGCCGGCGTTTTCTCGCTCGGCCACGTCGCGCTGCCGTTCCCGGCCGACGACCCCGTGTACGGAATCGCACTGGCGCCCGGCCCGCGGCCGCCGTTCAATCTCGGCGCGGTCGCGGTGCGCGGCGAGAGCGGCGCGCTCGTGCTCTCGCTCGGCGCTTTTTCGCGCCTCCGCAGCAATCCGTTTTTCGACGTCATTCGCGCGAAGATCGTAGAAACACTCGAGCGCGACCGGCAGACTGCCGGTGCGCCCTAGGATCGTTGCGCGGCGGTTGGCCGGTGTGCGTTGCGGCCTCGCCAAACGAGGTAAGCCGTCGCGATGACGATGAACGTCAGGATGCACGGCACCAGCACGGGCAACGCTTGCTGCGGCGTGAAGTTCGTGACGGCGATCGCGATGGCGAGACCGGGATGGCGGACGGCGCACTCGACTGCGAGCACGGTCTTTTGCTGCTCGTTCTGCGGCCCCAGCACGTGACCGATTGCGAGACCCGCAACGCTGACTGCGGCGATCACTGCATACGACCAGCCATCCATGTTCAGCAGTGCGGGATAGAACGCTCCGAGGATGGCGACCACGACGACGAGCAGCCCTACGGTTCCAACCTTGCCGAGCAGCGAGGCGGAAGCGCCGGCCCACGCGGGAAAGAGCGCGCGCGCGGCCAATCCTAAACCGATCGGCAAGAGGATCGACTTTGCCAATATCGAAAGCAAAGAGGCCGGATCGACGCTGGCGCTGAACCCCAGGGGCAGCGCGATGACGTTCAACACGGCCGGGACCGTGACGACGGCGAGCGCCGCCAACGAGAGGTGCAGGCTCGCGATGAACGCCGCGTCGCCTCCGCCGGTCTTGGTTGCCGATTTGATCATCAACGGCGCCGGAGGACAGGCCACGAGGATCGCGAGCCCGACCGCGACGGCGGGCGCGGGCTCGAGAAGGAGAATGAGGCCGAGCGCCGCGGCCGGGACGAGAATCAGGGCGGCGACGAGCGCCCGCAACATCACGACGGGGCGGTCCTTGAAACAAGCGGCGACCTGACTCGGTGCGATGCCGAGCGCTTCGGCGAACACGATCAGGGCCACCGACAGGGGTGCAATGATCCTGAGTGCGTCGATGATCAGCTCTCTCAACGGAGGCTCCTTCTCGCCGCGCTCATGCCGCGCGCTACGACTATACGGCGAACCAGTTATACGCAGGGGCGCCGCGCGGAGGGATTCACCTTTGGGCCTATCCCGTGACGAAGGCCGGACGGCGACTGCCGCTCGGACCTAAGTCCAATGGCCGCTTGGCGGGGCGGCTCGCGATCATGACGGGCACCAACAGCGACACGAGTGTCCAGGAGGCTTCCGTGACCCGATCGATTTGTGCCGTTTTCTTGCTGGCGCTCGCTCATCCCGCCTTCGCTCAAGTCAACCCGCAATTCGCGGACGTCACTGACGAGATCGAGATGGTTCGTTCGATCGTCCGCATCGAGCGCAAGGCCGCCGTCGAGCAGGCGATGCAGCTTACCCCCGCCGAGAGCCAGGCGTTCTGGATGATCTACAACGAATACGAGGCGGAAAGAACAGCGATCAACAATCGCACCGTGAAAGTCATTACGGACTATGCCGCTGCATATCCCGAAGTCGGCGATGAGCGCGCGCAAGCGCTGCTCGATGAAGCCTTCGACGTCGATGCCGACATGCTCAGCTTGAAGAAGAAGTACGTGCGGCGTTTCGCCAAGATCATGTCGCCTGCTCGCGTGACTCGATTCTTTCAGATCGAGCGCAAGTTGGACGCCGTGCAGAACTTGAGCATCGCCGAGCAGATCCCGTTGGTCGACCAGTAATCGAGCACTTCCAGTCATCTTGGACACGCCGCCGGCCGCGTCGGCCGCGCTGTGTTGCCCGGAGGAAAGCGATGAAAGGCATGCGAACCCGCTTGCTCGGTGGGCTGGTCGTGGCGGTGTCGTTGCTCGGCGTCGTGCCGGCAAATGCGCAACGAGACAATACCGACGTCATCGTGCTCAAGAACGGCGACCGTGTCACGGGCGAGATCCTCGAGCTCGAGTACGGTCTTTTGCGGTTCGAGACCGACGACATGGGGACCATCAACATCGAGTGGAGCGCGATCGCCTCGATCGACAGCCAGTACACGTTCGACGTGCAGCGGGCCGGGGGACGGCAGTACGCCGGCGTCATCGCCACCTCACAAGACGGCGGAGAGCTCGTGATTCGAGACGAGAATGGCGAGGAGTCCGTGCCCCTTTCGTCCGTCGTACGCGTGACGGAGCTGGAAACCGGTTTTTGGCAGCGCGTTTCGGGCTCGATGTCCGTGGGCTTCAATTACACCAAGTCGACGGGCATCCGCACCAGCAGCATCAACATCAGCTCGCAGTATCAGGCCGAGCAGCTCAAAGCCACGCTCGACATCAGCGCGTACGAAACGTCGAGCCCCGACACCGAGCCGAGCGCGCGCGAGAACCTGACCTCGACGGTGCAATTCCAGCGCGAGCGGCCGTCCTTTCTGATGCTGCTGAACTCGCTCGAGCGCAACGACGAGCTCGGCATCGATGCGCGTCTTACGACGGGAGGAGGCCTCGCGCGCTACATCGCGCAGGATCAGGACAGCGAGCTCATGTTGTTCGCAGGCGCCGTCGCCAACCAGGAGTGGACCAACGACGAAGCGGAAAGTATCGACGCAGACGACAGCCAGCAAAGTCTCGAAGGCGTGCTCGGCGCGAGCTGGCGCATCTTTCGTTTCAACAACCCGGAGGTGAGCCTCGCGTCGACGGCCTATCTTTATCCGAGCCTCACGGAACAGGGCCGGCACCGCGGCACTCTGGATGTGAGCCTGAGGCGCGAGATCATCAGCGATCTATTCTTCGATATCTCGTTGTACGAGAGCTATGACAGCGATCCGCCTTCTGGAGGCGAGACGACCGACTACGGCATCGTCACGTCGCTCGGCTACAAATTCTAAGGCGTTGCGTTCAAGCGCGAGGTTGCGCCTCCGCCTCTAGCCGCTGCACCTCCATGAGGTCGCGCTCGAGGAAGTAGCTCAAGAAAGTTCGAATCGCCGCAATCGCAGCCAATTCGCCTATCTGCTCCCACGTCGGCGCAATCGTGCTGCGCACGATGTCTGCGGCCAGCGCGAACTGCAGGGCGCCGAGCAGCGAGCTGCCGAAACTGGCCCAGATGTGCCGTCCCCAATGCGTGGCGCGCGGCCCGCGCACGAGAACCTTGAGGACGGCGCTCAGGGCGTGGAGCGCACCGAATGCTACGATCACGACTGCGACGGTTTCGAGCGCGAGCGCAACCTGGTTGGCGACAACCGTCAGCAACTCTTCCATTCAGCGATCCTCGAGCGCTTCGCTCAGGTTTGATTCGGCGCCGAGGACCGCACGATACAGCGGAAGCCCAGATGGCATGTGGCGGTGTCGATCGGCTGCGCCATGCGCGCTGCAGGCCGATAGCGACGGCAGTAGTTCGGCGCGCAGAGGTACGAGCCGCCCTTCATGACCTTGCGGGGAATCTTGATCTGCTCCCGAGGATCGAAGCTGTCTTCGAGCTTGCCGCCTCTGGGATTGCTTGGGGCACAGCAGGCCGCTGTAGCGCCCTCGTGGTTGCTCCGGTACCAATCCGTCGTCCACTCCCAGACGTTGCCGGCCATCTCGTGAAGGCCGTAGCCGTTCGGCGGAAACGATCCGACTGGAGCCGTCCATTCGTAACCGTCGTCCTTTGTGTTCTGCCACGGAAACTCGCCCTGCCAGGTGTTGGCCTGCAATTGGCCGTTCGGCGCCAGCTCGTCGCCCCAGACGAACTCCGCGGCTTCGAGGCCGCCGCGGGCTGCGAGCTCCCACTCCGCTTCGGTAGGCAGCTTTTTTCCGGCCCATTCGCGAAGGCGGCCGCGTCCTCGAACGCGACATGAACGACCGGGTGATCCCACAGGCCCTGCAGCGAGCTTCGCGCGCCGCGCGGGTGACGCCAGTCCGCACCCGCAACGTACCGCCACCAGTTGTACGCGTTGCGCAAGTCGACCGGCCCCGCCGGTTCACGAAGACGACGGACGAGGGCACGAGCAACTCGGGCTGGGCGCCGGGATAGAGCGCGGGGTCGACCGGGCGCTCGGCGAGCGTGACGTAGCCCGTTGCGCGGACGAACCGCTCGAAGTCGCGGTTCGTGACGGCATAGCGATCCATCCAAAAGCCGTCGACGGCCACGACATGCGCCGGCGCTTCCTCGGGGTAGTGGTGATCCGACCCCATGCGAAACGTCGCGGCCGGAACGAAGCACATGTCGGCGCCGGCCTGTTCGTTCGGTTCCGCGTTGCTCATGGGCCGACCTCCTCGAGTGCGGCTCTTCAAACGGCGCGTACCAAGACGGCCAGAAACGCGAAGACACCGATGAAGGTGAGACCGATCGCGATCGCGTAAACGGGCGTGCTTCCCGGAGCCTTGCCGATGCCTGCGACGGCCGCGTACTCGCCATGCCAGAGGTAGCGGAGCGCCGCGCGATATTGCACGGCCGACACGACGAGCGCGACGATTCCAGCGGCGATCAAAACGAGCCCCACGTAGCGCGCTGCAAACGGCCTCGTCGCGGGGTCCACGCCTTCGATGTTGTTCAACCGCTCGAAGAACTGCACGATCGTGAATCCGAAGCCGATCAGCGCCGTAGCCGTTCGTACCCACGACATCATCGTTCGCTCGAGTGCCAAGCGAGTGCGGACCCACGCGAAGTGAGTGTCCGCCGTGGCCTTCACGGCAAACCGTTCGCCGTCGGGTTGTGGTGCGTTGGCTTCCATCGGGTCGTCGTTGGCCAAACGTCCGAAGTCGAAGTCCGGACCGTAGCCTAGTTGCGTGAGCCGAAATCGAGCTTGAAATACAGCAGCAAGCCGTCGTAGCCCCAGTCGAGACGAGCGTCGAGCCCTTGGTCCTCGACGGCGCCGAGGTTCATCGACACGCGGTTGTAGGCGAGGCCGACGGCCATTCGCTCGCCGAAGCCGTAGTCGGCGCCGACGTAGAAGTCCGAGAAGCGGCCGTCGATGTCGTCGGCCTCGAACGCGAACAGCTGGATCGCGCCGCGCAGCGTGATCCGGTCGTTGACCGCGTAGTCGCCGCGCAGACCGAACACCGGCAGCGGCGCTGTGACGTCCTCAGTCTCGGCCCGCCCGAGCGTCGCTTGGCTCAGGGACAGGGTGGTTTCGGCGACGTACAGGCCAGCGGTCACTCCGAGCCAGCCGCGATCGCGCGCCAGGACGGCAAACGTGTAGTCGGCCTTGATGATCGTCAGGTCCGACTCCGTTTCGATGACGGTATTGACGACGAAAGTCTCGTCGCCGAACTCGATCGTCTCCTGGATCGGAATCGCCGCCGAGCGTGACAAGTCGAAGTACGCGCCGTCGAGACGGTGCCTTTCACCGAACCAGACGTAGCCGCCGAGGCGAGCAACGTTCGTCGAGGACTCGAGGCCGAGATCGTCCTCCATGTCGATGTCGGTGCCCTCACCGGCATCGGAGTCGAGCCGCGTGCTGGACTGACGGTCCGTGACGAACGCGCCGAGCATGATGCTGGCCCGCTCTCCATCCGCCGTCGGCTGTGCAGCCGCCGCGAGCGGTAGCCACTGCGCGGCACAGGCCACCGTCGAAAGCACGAAGAGGCGGGTAATGCTAGCCGGGCTCGTAGTTTTCATGGGGTCCGATTTCGCCATTGACGTGCGTGCAAGGCTATCGGACTTTCGCCTCATGCGGGGCGGAATCGCGCGGCGCGCAAATGGTGTGCCGCCTAGTGATGCATGTGTGTGGCGGCCGGACCTACTCGGAGCGCAGTTGACCCATCGAGCCGTTCACACTACGGTGGCTCGCGCCGTCACTCGGAGGGGATCGCCGATGAAATCATCCGCTGCGTTCTTGGCCATGCTCGTTGCAGCCGCCCCGCTACCGCTGATCGCGCAGCCGCCGCCGCAACCGCCGCCGCCGCCGTGCACGCCGGCGGCGAACGTCGTCTGCGGGCAGCAGGCGCCCGAGGACCTCGTGGCGCTCGGGCCGCAGTGGGTCGCAGCCGGTGCGTATTCCGGCACGGGCGGCGTCATGCTGATCCGCGTCAGCGATCGAATGTCGCACACGGCATATCCATCGGCGTCGGCCGTCAATCGGCCGGACACGCGGACTTATCCCGATTGCCCGGGGCCGCCCGGCGAGGGCGGCGCCCAGTTCACGACGCACGGCGTCTATGTCGCGCCGGGCAACGGCCCCGTCCACAAGCTGTTCGTCGTAGGGCACGGCGCGCGCGAGTCGATAGAGGTGTTCGACGTCGACACGCGGTCCGCGATGCCCGCCGTGACCTGGCTCGGCTGCGTCGTGGCCCCCGAGCCGATCGGGCTCAACTCCGTGCGAGGCCTGCCCGACGGCGGGTTCATCACGACGAACTTCCTGCCGCGCGGCGGCACTCGCGAAGCGACGCAGCGCATGCTCGGCGGCGAGCGCAATGGCGAGCTCTGGGAATGGCACACGGCATCCGGTTGGCAGAAGGTGCCGGGCAGCGAAGCGGCCGGCGCGAACGGCGTCGAGCTCTCCGACGACGGCAAGACGTTATACGTCGCGGCGTGGGGCAGTCAGTCGTTCTTCCGCCTCTCGCGCGGCACGACGCCGCCGACACGCGACGAGATCCCGCTCGGCTTCCGCGTCGACAACATTCACTGGGCGCGCGATGGCTCGTTGTACGCCGTCGGCCAGGCCGGTCAGAGCTGGAAGGCCGTGAAGATCGATCCCCGAACGCTCGCGGTTCGAGACGTCGTCACGCAACCGGACACGCCGGAGTTCGGCTCCGGCACGGCGCTCGTAGAGGTCGGCAACACGCTCTGGGTCGGCTCGTTCCGCGGCAATCGCATCGCGATCGTTCCGGCGCCTTGACGTGCGGTCTCAGTCGCCCTCGACGCGCTTCGGGATATCGGCTGCGCGCTGACTGGCGCGAAACTCGATGACGCGGAACTCGGCAAGCCCATGCTTGCAGAACGGGTCCTCGCGCATGATGGCTTCGATCTCGTCGCGGCCCTTGCCGAGGGCGAGGATGATGCCGCCGTCGCGCGGTATCTTGCGGCCCGAGACGAGGAACCGGCCCGAGGCGTAGTGCTTTTTCAAGAAAGCCATGTGGGCTCGCATTCGCGCGTCGATCTCGGCGAGGTCCGCTTTGTAGATGAGCTCGACGACGAACATCGCTGTGCTCCGCAATCTCCAAGGCCAGCCTGCACTGTAGCGCTGCGGGTTCGGGAACGTTAAGGCCCGTCAGCCGCTCCAAGCCGCGTGCTCGACGCATCCCGACAACCCGACTTATTCGCGGAGCGCGGTGAGCTGCCCGCAGGTTTTCGTCATGCCGACGAGTTCGTGTCGACCGCGGACGAGGCGGCGCTCTTGGCCGCAATCGAGCGGCTGCCGCTCGCGAACGCGCGGTACAAGGAGTGGACAGCGAACCGGCGCGTCGTCAGCTACGGCGGCCGCTATGACTTCAGCTCGAACGAGCTCCTGCCCGAGATCCCGATACCGCCGTTCCTCTTCGATCTGCGCGTGGCGGCCGCCGGCTTCGCCGGCATGCGCGCGGCCGACCTGACGCACGCGCTCGTCGCCGAATATCGTGCCGCGACGCAGCTCGGCTGGCATCGTGACGTTCCGCAGTTCGAGCGCGTCGTCGGCATCTCGCTTCTAGGGCCTGCGCGCATGCGGCTGCGCCGGTATCCGCACGTCGCGGGCCGCGGCAATCGCTCGCTCGCCGTCGATCTCGCGCCGCGCTCGATCTATTCGTTGACGGGCGAGGCACGGTGGGGCTGGCAGCATGCGATCTCGCCGACGCCTGGGCTCCGCTACTCGATCACGTTTCGCAGCCTGCGCAGCGACGGCCGCTAGAGCGGCGGTTTCGCATCGCGCGCGAGCTCGTAAAGCAGGTCGAGCGCCGCACGAGGCGAGAGGGCGTCGATCTCGAGCGCGGCGAGCCGCTCGAGGACACGCAGCTGCTCGGGCGCCGTTGCGCTTCGCTCCTGCGTGAGCGCAAGCTCGGTTTGGGGGCTCGCGGGCTTGAGCGCTTGCTGGTGCTTCTCGAGACGGCGCAAATACTCGCGCGCGCGATCGACGACGTCGCGCGGCACTCCGGCGAGCTCCGCGACGTGCAGGCCGTAGCTCTGGCTCGCCGGCCCCGGTTTCACGCTGTGCAGAAAGATCAGCTCGCGGCCGTGCTGCGTCGCGTCGAGGTGCACGTTGCGGCACGCAGGCACCTCTTGCGGCAACGTCGTCAGCTCGAAGTAATGCGTCGCGAAGAGCGTGAACGCGCCGATGCGTTGCGCGATGTGGCGCGCCGCAGCCCACGCGAGCGACAGGCCGTCGAACGTGCTCGTGCCGCGGCCGACCTCGTCCATCAGCACGAGGCTCGCGCGCGTGGCGCTATTGAGAATGTTCGCCGTCTCCGTCATCTCGACCATGAATGTCGAGCGTCCGCCCGTGAGATCGTCGGCGGCGCCGATGCGCGTGAAGATGCGGTCGATGGGGCCGATCGTCGCAGACTCGGCCGGCACGGCGCTGCCGATGTGCGCGAGGATCGCGATCAGCGCTGTCTGGCGCATGTAAGTCGATTTGCCGCCCATGTTTGGGCCCGTGACGATCAGCATGCGCTCGTGCTCGCTCAAGCTGAGGTCGTTCGGCACGAACGGCTGGGAGCTCGACTGCTCGACGCCGACGTGCCGGCCGCCGCGATACGCGAGGACGGGCTCGTCGACAAGGCTCGGCAGCACGAGGTTCAGAGCGCGGGCACGCTCGGCGAGGTCGATCAACGTGTCGAGCTCGGCGACGGCGCCGGCCGTTCGCTGCAAACCCGCGAGGTCCCGGGCGAGCAGGTCGAGCAGCTCGTCGTAGAGCTGCTTCTCGCGAGACAGCGAGCGCTCGCGGGCCGACAGCACCTTGTCCTCGAAGCTCTTGAGCTCCGGCGTGATGTAGCGCTCGGCGCCTTTCAACGTCTGGCGGCGGACGTAGTCAGCGGGCGCGCTCGCGGCCTGGCCGCGCGTGAGCTCGATGTAGAAGCCATGAACGCGGTTGTAGCCGACGCGCAAGTTCGCAATGCCGGTTCGCGTGCGCTCGCGCGCTTCGAGATCTTCGAGATACTGATCGGCGTTCGTGCTGATGCGCCGCAACTCGTCGAGGCTCGAGTCGTAACCAGGCGCGATGACGCCGCCGTCGCGCAACAGCACGGGTGGCGTTTCCACGAGCGCGCGCTGCAGCAGCGTTTGCTCGGCCGCGTGCTCGCCGCAATGGTCCGCGAGCATTTGCAGCCGCTCGGCCGGCAGCGGTGCCGCCAAGCGGCGCAGCTCCGGCAGACGCGCGAGGCTGTCGCGGAGGTTGCCGAGATCACGCGGCCGCGCCGTGCGTAGGCCGATGCGCGTGAGGATGCGCTCGAGATCGCCGATGTCCTTCAGCACCGCTTGCAGCGCCTCGATAGATCCCAAGCGTTGCAGCACGTCGATGGCTTGCTGGCGACGCTTGAGCTCCACTCGGTCGCGGATCGGCCGGTTCAGCCACCGGCGCAGCTGGCGGCTGCCCATCGCCGTCGCGCAGCGGTCCATGAGCCCTGCGAGCGTGTATTCGGCGCGAAGACCTAAGCTCGTCTCGATCTCCAAATTGCGGCGCGTCTGCGCGTCGAGAATCACGGCGTCCTCGCGCCGCTCGCGGGCCAGCGAGCGCAAGTGCGGGAGCGCGGCGCGCTGCGTGTCCTTCGCGTACTGCAGCAGGCAGCCCGCGGCCCCGACGCCGGCCGGCGCATCCTCGGCGTCAAAGCCCGAAAGATCGAGCGTGCCGAGCTGCTCGCAGAGCAGGCGCTTGCCGGTGCCGGGGTCGAAATGCCACGGCGGGCGACGGCGCGCGCCGGCGCGGCTCGCGAGCCACGGCGGCGCGTCGACGTCTTCTGCGAGCAGCAGCTCGGCGGGTTTCAGGCGCTCGATCTCTGCGTGCAGCGACTCGACGTCGTCAAGCTCCGTCAAGCTGAAGCGGCCGCCCGCGAGGTCGAGCCACGCAAGCCCGAGGCGCGGCGTGAAGGTCACGGCCGCGAGCAAGCGCGTCTCCTTGTCCTCGAGCAGCGCGGCGTCCGTCACGGTGCCCGGCGTCACGATGCGAACGACTTCGCGAGCGACGGGACCTTTGCTCGTCGCCGGATCGCCGATCTGCTCGCAGATTGCGACGGACTCGCCGAGCCTAACGAGCCGCGCGAGATACGTCTCGGCCGAGTGCACGGGCACGCCGGCCATCGGAATCGGCTCTCCGCCCGACTGCCCGCGGCGCGTCAGTGCGATGTCGACGAGCTTGGCCGTGCGGCGCGCGTCGTCATAGAACAGCTCGTAGAAGTCGCCCATGCGATAGAACAGCAGCGTGTCGGGAAATCGCGCCTTGATGGCGTGATACTGCTGCATGACGGGCGTGTGCTGCGCGGCGTTCAAGAAGGGACAGATCTATTTTTCGGCCAAGCGTTCAAGAGGGACACGTTCAAGAGGGGACAGATCTATTTTGCTTTCATCGCCCGGATTTTCGGCGCGCTTCCTTGCGAAGTACAGGCAAATCTGTCGCTTAACGGCTCAGCTGACGCTGCGCCTTCGGCGACCTCAGCGCAGCGTTGCGGCCGGCGGAGGATCGGAGCTGAATAGGCCTTCGCTGCGGTTTGACTCCACGAACTGCCGGTGAAAGGGATTTCTTCCACGGTGATTCCCGAAGCTATATGAGTGCCATGCCACCGGATCTCCATGCCGGCCAACGTGGCGGAAGTCGTGCCCTCGACCGTATTAGGAGAGTGTGAGCATTAGGGCCATACGATCGAGCGAGGCACACCCGCCGATGTCTGACCAGCGCGAGCCGGCGGCGGTCGGCGACGATCCGCGCGTCGCGTTTCTGACCGGCGTGTTCGTGCGGTTTCAGCGCTCGTTGCTGCGGTATCTGCGCGATCTCCTGGTTCGGCGCGAGGATGCCGAGGACGTCGCGCAGGAGACGTACGTACGGCTAGTGCGGGCCGGGTCGATCGAGCAGTCCGAGCTACACATCCGCGCGTTCATCTTCAAGGCCGCGACGAACCTGGCCTATGACCGGTTCAGGCAGCGGCGTTCACGCGGCCGGCACGACGACGCCGAGCTCGCGGCGCTACCTGACGAGACGCCGGCCCCGGAGCGCATCGTCGCGCTGGAGCAGGCCTTACGCGTAGTCGAGCGAACGTTTTCTCGTTGCCGCCGCGTTGCCGGCAAGTGTTCCTGCTGCGGACGTCGCACGACTGGAGCTACGAAGCGATCGCGGAGCGGCTCGGCGTAAGCAAGCGCACTGTCGAGCGCGAGATGCAAGCCGCGCTCGACGCATGCCAACGAGAATTACGAGGAGGCGAGCTGCCGTGACACGAAAGGATTCGACGAACGCCGATTCGGCGCAGGGCGAGGCGGCTCGCTGGTTCGTCCGCGTCGACGCCGGCGGCTCCCGCGACCACTTAGAGCTCGCCGCATGGCTCGAAGCGCGGCCCGAGAACGAGCGCGCGCTTCAGCGCGTCGAGCTCGCCGCGGCGCTCGGCAGGCAGCTCGCGGCCGATCCCAGCAGCGCGCTGTATGCCGAAGCTGCTCGGGCCGCGCGCATTGGGCCAAGCAGGCGGAGCTTCGCGCGTGCGCTCGCGTGGGGCGGCGCATTGGCGGCCGCGTTGCTCGTAGCGGTTTTCATCGTGCGAGACCCCGCGCGGCCAGCCAGCTCTTCGGACACCGTCACGATCGAAGCGGCGCGCGTCGTCGCGTTCAACGCGCCGAACAATCCCGTGGCCGTCTTGCCGACCGGCGTCGTCGTCGACGCGAGCGCCGTGGCCGTGCTGCCGTTCACGGCTGCCGACGCCGCACTTGCCGAGGGGCTCGAGCGCGACGTCGTAGAGGCTCTGCGCACGGTGCCCGGCCTCTACGTCATCGCCGATGCCGCCGTGTCGAGCTACGCGCGTACCGAGCTTAGTCCTTCCGAGATCGGCGGGCAGCTCGGTGCGCGCGGCATCGTCGATGCTGCGATCGAGCTCGTCGACGGCCGCGTGCGTGTGACCGCAAGCCTCCGTGAAACTACGAATGGCGCGACGCTTTGGTATACCGAGCTCGACAGACCCGTCGACGAGCTTCGCGCCGTTCGCAGCGAAATCGTCGAGCACGTCGCGGCTGCGATGCTCGACGCGAGCTTGCGTGCGCCGATCGCGCGCGCCGACGGCTCAAATGTGTACACCGCCGGCAAACCCCTTCTGCAATGACATCCTCGAATGGAGATCACCATGCAATGCATTCGATTTCATCTGGCCCTTGCAGCGCTGTCGCTGACCCTCGTCGGCCCTGACGCCGGGGCGCAGCAGGCTCAAGCGCCTCGTCAGGGGCAGCAGGCCCAGCAAGACCAAGTTCGCGTACAGGTAGTTCAACCGGCGCAGCAACAAGCGCAGCCAACGCAGCAACTGCCGCCGCCGCAGCCCGTCGTTTTCACACCGCCTCCCGACTTGCCGATGGTCGAGCTTGCGCCGCTGCTCGAGCGCGTGGAGCGCGCCTCGAGCAAGCGTTTTCTGGTTGACCGCAAGGTCGGTCCGCGGATTTTTCTCGGCGGCGTCGACACCGACGACGTCGACTATCCCGTGCTGCTATCGATCCTACGCGCGAACGGGCTAGCCGCCGTCGAGATCGAAGGGCGCGTCAACATCGTTCTGGACGCCGACGTGCGGTTCCTTCCGGCGCCGATGGTTCAAGCCGACGATGCGTCGATCGCAGCGGACGAGTGGGTGACGCGTGTGCTGACGACGACGAATGTCGAGGCGGCTTTCTTAGTGCCGATACTGCGGCCGCTGCTGCCGCCGACGGCGCATCTCGCCGCGATGCCGTCGAGCCGGCTCATCGTCATGGACCGCTACGCGAATGTCCGGCGCATCACGGAAATGGTGCGCTTGCTCGACGTTCCGGCGCGCAACTGAGCGCGTGTCGCCGTCGACGCCAGTCGAGGACGTGACGCACGTAGGACGTGCCGGACGGCGGGCCGGCCGCGTATCATCGACCGATGCGGATCGCGCACATCGAGGCGGGGCGCCATCTCTACGGCGGTGCAGCCCAAGTTGGCTACCTGCTCGAAGGGTTGGCGGGCCGCGGAATCGAAAATCTGCTGATCTGCCCGCCGGGCAGCGCCGTTGGCGCAGCGACCGACGGCTCGCTCGTCAGATCGCTGCCGATGCGCGGCGAGCTCGACATGCTGATGCTGCCGCGCCTCGCGCGCGAGCTCAAACGGCTCGGGCCTGACCTCGTGCACGTGCACTCGCGCCGCGGCGCCGATGTCTACGGCGGACTCGCGGCGACGCTCGCCGGTGTCCCGGCTGTCCTGACGAGGCGAGTCGACTCGCCGGAGCCGGCGGTGCTCGCGCGGCTCAAATACCGGCCGTATCGCGCCGTCGTGGCGTTGTCGCGTGCGATCGAGCGGCAACTCGTGATCGCGGGTGTCGCGCGAGAGCGCGTCGTGCTGATCCCCAGTGGTGTCGACACACAGCGGTATCGTCCCGATCCCTTGGCGCGCGCGCGGCTGCTCGCCGAGTTCACGTTACCCCGCGACGCGCTCGTTGTCGGCGTCGTTGCGCAGCTCATCGAGCGCAAGCGCCATGCGTGGCTGTTCGCGCTGCTTGCGGATCTCGTCCCCGAATGGCCGACGCTGCGAGTGCTGTGCTTCGGCCAGGGCCCGCTCGAGCGCCGGCTGCGCACCGAGCTCGACGAGCGCGGCTTGGCGGACCGCGTCGTGCTCGCGGGTTTTCGCGCGGACCTGCCCGCGCTCGTGCCGGGCCTCGATCTGCTCGCGCACCCGGCGGCACGCGAAGGCTTAGGTGTAGCGTTGCTCGAAGCGGCGAGCGCAGGCGTGCCCGTCGTCGCGTGCGCCGTCGGCGGCATTCCCGACGTCATCGTCGACGGCGAGACGGGAGTGCTCGTGCCACGCGACGATGCCTCGGCGACGGTGCGCGCGCTGCGCGCGTTGCTCGCCTCTCCGGAGGAGCGCCGCCGCCTCGGCGCCGCGGCGCGCCGCCGCGTCGAGCGGCGCTTCGACGTCGGAAATCTCGTCACGGCGCACCATGCCTTATATTCCCGCCTGCTCCGTGAGCGCGCCGCATCGCCAGCGCCCGTGGAGCTTAAATGACGCCGACGGATCGCGATCTCGAGGCGTTGGCGCTGAAGCTCGGCCGCGCGTTGCATGTCCGCGGCTGGCGCTTGGCGGCTTCCGAGTCGTGCACGGGAGGCTGGATCGCCAAGGTTTTGACCGACGTCCCGGGCAGCTCTCAGTGGTTCGACGGAAGCATCGTGGCGTACTCGAACGCCGCGAAGACGGGACTTCTCGGCGTTCGGGCCGACCTGCTGGCGGCGCATGGCGCGGTCTCCGAGGAAACCGCGCTCGCGATGGCCGAGGGCGCCCGAAGCCGGTTTGCGGCCGATCTCGCCGTGGCCGTCACCGGCATCGCCGGCCCCGGCGGTGGCACGGCCGACAAACCTGTCGGCACGGTGCACTTCGCGTGGGTGGCGGCCGGCGGCACGACGGCCGCGCGGCGCATCTTTGCGGGCAGCCGCGAGTCCGTGCGGCGCCAGACGGTCGCACTCGCGCTCGAGCGGCTCGTCGATCTCGTCTGAAACGATGAGCAGCGTTGACGAGCGGCCCGAGCGGCACCGCGTGTTCTTCGCGCTGTGGCCCGACGAAGCGACGCGCGCGGCGATCTCGCGTGCGACGCGCGAGGCCGTGCGCGCGAGCGGCGGCCGGCCCATCGCCAAAGAACGGCTGCACGTGACCGTGGCGTTCTTGGGCGAGCTCTCGGACGCCGGGCTCGACGTCGCGCGCGGCGTGCCGCCGATCTCGGTCGGCCCGTTCGAGCTGCTGCTTGACGCCGTCGGAATCTGGCCCGAATCGAAGATCTTGTGGCTCGCGCCGTCCTCGACGCCCGATGCGCTCGGCCAGCTGGAAGCACGGCTGTGGGACACGCTCGTCGAGCGTGGGTTTCGCGCCGAGGAGCGCGTCTACCGGCCGCACCTGACTCTCGCGCGGCGCGCGCGGCCCGTCGAGACCATTGTCGAGCCCGTGCGCTTCGCGGTCCGTGATCTCGCGCTCGTCGAATCGTTTCCCGAGCCGCGCAACGTCCATTACGAGGTGCTCGAACGCTGGCCGCTCTAGCCATGAAGTACTGGACAAAACATCAGTATCGCGATTCAATGGCGTTCGGGCTTTCTCCTCGAAGCCGGCAAATTCAGGCAACGGCCCACCGGACGGAACTGTGAAATAATTTCCCCGCGCATCGGAAGCCCGAGCAGTCACGAATTCCCACCCTCATCGAGCGAGCATATGGACGACAACCGCAAGAAAGCGCTTTCCGCTGCCCTGGGCCAGATCGAGAAACAATTCGGCAAGGGCTCCGTCATGCGCTTGGGCGACGCGATCGCCTCGCGCGACATCGACGTGGTGTCGACGGGCTCGCTGAATCTCGACGTCGCGCTCGGAATCGGCGGTTTACCGCGCGGCCGCATCGTCGAAATCTACGGGCCGGAGTCCTCGGGCAAGACGACGCTGACGCTGCAAGTCGTCGCGGAAATCCAGAAGCTGGGCGGCACGGCCGCGTTCGTCGATGCCGAGCACGCGCTCGACCCCGGCTATGCGCAGAAGGTCGGTGTCAACGTCGACGATCTGCTGATCTCCCAGCCCGACACGGGTGAGCAGGCGCTCGAGATCACGGACATGCTCGTGCGCTCGGGCGCCGTCGACGTCATCGTCGTCGACTCCGTCGCTGCGCTGACGCCAAAGGCCGAAATCGAAGGCGAGATGGGCGATTCGCACATGGGGCTTCAGGCGCGGCTCATGTCGCAGGCGCTGCGTAAGCTCACGGGCAATATCAAGCGCTCGAACGCGCTCGTCATCTTCATCAACCAGATCCGCATGAAGATCGGCGTGATGTTCGGCAACCCCGAGACGACGACGGGCGGCAACGCGCTGAAGTTCTATGCCTCGGTGCGGCTCGACATCCGCCGCACGGGCTCCATCAAGAAAGGCGAGGAAGTCATCGGCAGCGAGACGCGCGTCAAGGTCGTCAAGAACAAGGTCGCGCCGCCGTTCAAGATGGCCGAGTTCGAGATCCTGTACGGGGTCGGCATCTCGCGCGAAGGCGAGATCGTCGATCTCGGCGTCAAGCAGAACATCATCGAGAAGTCCGGCGCCTGGTACAGCTTCAATGGCGACCGCATCGGGCAGGGCAAGGAGAACGCTCGCGATTTCCTCCTCGAGCACAAGGACATCGCGGCCGCGATCGAGAAGCGCATCCGCGCGGAGCTCCTGCCGAAGAAGGGCCCCGTCGAGGCGCCCGCGGAGGTGGCCGAGGAGGAGGGTGCGGCCCTCCAAGCCTAGCGCGGCGCCCGCGGTCGACGAGCCCGCGTGTAGGCGCGCCGCGCTCGAGCTGCTCGCGCGGCGCGAGCACAGCCGTCGTGAGCTAACGCGCAAGCTCGCCTCGCGCGGCTTTCCGGACGACGTCATCGGCCCCGCGCTCGAAGGGCTCGAGCGATCGGGCGCGCTCGCCGACGCCCGCTTCACGGACAGCTTCGTGCGCTCGCGCATCGCGAAAGGCCAGGGCCCGCAGCGGATTCGCGCGGAGCTCGCGCAGCGGGGCATCGCGGACTCGGAGGCCGATGACGGGCTGCGCGCAGCCGACGTCGACTGGCTCGCGAGAATCCGCGCCGTGCGCGCCAAACGCTTCGGCGCGCACCTTCCGCGCGACTTCGCCGAGCGCGCGCGACAAGCCCGATTCCTGCAATATCGGGGCTTCGACAGCGCGCAGATCCGTGCCGCACTGGAATTCGATCCCGATTCCGATTAGCGTGCCGGTCCTCGCGCCCCCGTTAGTCATTGTTCGCCATTGAATTTTCGAGCCTTATCGATGAGTCTCACAAGCAGTCAGCTGCGCCAGGCGTTCCTGGATTACTTTGCCGGGCATGGTCATCAGGTCGTGCCGAGCGCCTCGCTCGTGCCCGTCAACGACCCGACGCTGCTGTTCACGAATGCCGGCATGGTGCCGTTCAAGGACTGCTTCCTCGGCAAGGACAAGCGCCCGTATGTGCGAGCGGTGAGCAGCCAGCGCTGCGTGCGCGCCGGCGGCAAGCACAACGACCTCGAGAACGTCGGCTACACGGCGCGCCACCACACGTTCTTCGAGATGCTCGGCAACTTTTCCTTCGGCGACTACTTCAAGAAGGAGGCAATCCATTTCGGTTGGGAGTTCGTCACGGGCACGCTCGGGATCGATCCGAAGCGGCTCATGGTCACGGTTTACAAGACCGACGACGAGGCGTACGACCTCTGGCACGAGATGATCGGGCTTCCGGCCGAGAGGATCGTGCGGATCGGCGACAACAAGCCGGACGGCGGCTCCGACAATTTCTGGCAGATGGGCGATACGGGCCCGTGCGGACCGTGCACGGAGATGTTCTTCGACCATGGGCCAAAAGTCGCGGGCGGCCCACCGGGCTCCGCCGATGCGGACGGCGATCGCTGGGTCGAGATTTGGAACCTCGTGTTCATGCAGTTCGATCGCTCGGCCGACGGCACGCTCACACCGTTGCCGAAACCGTCGGTCGATACCGGCGCAGGCCTCGAGCGCATTGCTGCCGTGTTGCAGGGTGTCACGAACAATTACGACACGGATCTCTTCGTCGACCTCATCCGAGACGCAGCAAAGCTGCTCGGTACTACCGAGCTCGACAATCCCTCGCTGCGGGTGATCGCAGATCACATCCGCGCGTGCAGCTTCCTCGTCGTCGACGGTGTCGTGCCTTCGAACGAGGGCCGCGGCTACGTGCTGCGGCGCATCGCGCGCCGCGCGATGCGGCACGGGCACAAGTTCGGCATAAGCCCTATGTTCTTCAACGAGCTCGTGCCCACGCTCGCGAAGGTGATGGGAAAGGCGTACCCCGAGCTCGCAGTGAAGCAGGCGTTCGTGCGCGAGGTGCTCAAGAAGGAGGGCGAGCAGTTCGCCCGCACGCTCGCAACGGGCATGGAGATTCTCGACGCCGCCATCGCGAAGCTCGGTAGCGCCAAGGTCATCGACGGCAACACCGTCTTCAAGCTGCACGACACTTACGGTTTTCCAACCGATCTCACGGCCGATATCGCGCGCGAGCGCGGGCTTGTCGTGGACATGGACGGCTACGAGCGCGCCATGACCGTGCAGCGGCGGCAGTCGCAGGCCGCGAGCCAGTTCGGCGCGGATCTGTCGGCCGGCGTGAAGATCGACGGCAAGACGGAGTTCGTGGGTTACGAAACGCTGGCGGGCGAGGCGCCCGTCGCGGCGCTGCTCGATGCGGCGGGGCAGCCCGTGCACGCTCTCGAGAACGGTGCCGAGGGCACCGTGGTGCTCGAGCGCACGCCGTTCTATGCCGAGAGCGGCGGCCAGGTCGGCGACACGGGCGAGCTTCGCGCGGGTACCGCGCGCTTCACCGTCGGCGACACGCAGAAGCTGGGGCTCGCGTTCGGCCACCGCGGCAAGCTCTCGGCGGGCCGCATTGCGGTCGGCGATCGCGTGCACGCGCAGGTCGACGAGAAACGCCGCGCCGCGATCGTGCTGAATCATTCGGCGACGCATTTACTGCACGCCGCGCTGCGCAAGGTCCTGGGTCCGCACGTGCAGCAGAAGGGCTCGCTCGTCGCTCCGGAGCGCCTGCGCTTCGACTTCTCGCACTACGAAGCCGTGAGCACGGAGCAACTGGCGCAAATCGAAGCGCTCGTCAACGAGCAAGTGCGCATGAACTACGGTGCCGATATCCGCGAGCTGCCATACGACGAGGCGATCGCGGCCGGCGCGCTCGCGTTCTTCGGCGACAAGTACGGCGACAAAGTGCGCGTGCTGAAGCTGGGCGAGTTCTCGACGGAGCTCTGCGGCGGCACGCACGTCGGCCGGTCCGGCGACATCGGCTTGTTCAAGATCGTCTCCGAGGGCGGCATCGCGGCCGGGGTGCGTCGAATCGAAGCCGTCACCGGTCAAGGGGCGCTCGATCTCGTCAACGCGAACGAGGCGGCACTGCGTGAAGTCGCGAGTCTCGTGAAGGCCGGCAAGGACGACGTGCCCGCGAAGGTCGAGCAGCTCATCGAGCGCACGCGGGTCCTCGAGCGCGAGCTCGCAACGCTGCGTCGTAAGCTCGCGAGCGGCGGTGGCCGGGACATCCTCCAGGAAGCTCAGGTGGTCAACGGCATCAAGGTGCTGGCCGCGCGCCTCGACGGCGCCGACGCGAAGGCATTGCGCGACATGGCCGACCAGCTGAAGAACAAGCTCGGCTCGGGCGTCGTCGTGCTCGGGGCCGTCGAAGGCGACAGGGTGTTCCTCGTCGCGAGCGTGACCCAGGACTTGGCGGGCCGGCTCAAGGCCGGCGAGATCATCAAGCCCGTCGCGGAGCGCGTCGGCGGCAAGGGCGGCGGCCGGCCGGACTTCGCTCAGGCCGGCGGCACCAAGCCCGATCAGGTCGATGCGGCACTGGCCCTCGTGCCGGGTCTGATCGCCGCGGCCTGACCGCCTGGAGTTTGTCTAAATCCGTCCATCTCCACGAAGCTCGTCACAGTGGGTAATTTTTCGGCTACCATGAGGCCGCTTCGCTAATTGCCTCGACGGGGTGGCGAGCAGGGGGGACCGGCCGAAACAGAGAATAAAAGGCCGGTCGGCCACGATGTCTGCAGTGAACTTTACCGCGCGCAAGCGCGGACGGGCGAGCTGTAGGCTTGGGGCGATTGCCGAATCCGATAACAATAGCTCCGCTTAGCAGAGCAACGGACCGGCGAAGCAGGGCCTAGAAGGAGTTGGCTATGCTGATCTTGACCCGGCGCGTGGGGGAAACGGTCGTCATCGGCAACGACGTCACCGTGACCGTACTGGGTGTGAAGGGCAATCAAGTGCGGCTCGGCGTGAACGCCCCGCGCGAAGTCGCCGTCCACCGCGAAGAAATCTTCGAACGCATCAAGCGCGAACAAACCGAAGAAAAACCGCGAGCACCTCTAAACGGAACCACTGTTCACCCGTAGCGGCGAAAATCGCTCCGGCTGGTTGCAATAGCGTGAGTGCGCGCCCGCATGCGGGCGTCGCGATTCTCCCGTTCCGCCAGTAGAATCACATCCGCGTAGACGCACATGCCGCATCACGGAGAGATGGCCGAGTGGTCGAAGGCGCACCCCTGCTAAGGGTGTAAGGGCCAAAAGCCCTTCGAGGGTTCGAATCCCTCTCTCTCCGCCACTCCATGGCTCGACACGGCGCGGAGACCGTACGCATGATGCACGAGTGGGCCCGCGCTCTTCGACGTCTGCGACGCCGGCCGGCGAGCGCGGCAGCCATCGTCATCACGATCGCGCTCGGCATCGGCGTCAGCGCGGGCATGTTCAGCGTGCTGCATGGCGTGGCCCTTCGTGCGCTCCCTTATCCGGATGCGGGACGTCTGGTGCGGATCTACCTCGAGAATCCGTCGCTCGGCACCGCGCGCGTCGCATTGACTCGCGCCGAAGCCGTGGAAGGGCTCGGCAGCCTGCCGGGATTTGAGAGCACCGCGTACTACGTCAACGAGCCGTCGTATATCTTCACCGGCGCGGACGTCTCGCGCCGCGTGGGCGTCGTCCGCGTAAGCGCCGACTTCTTTGCGGTGTTTGGCATACCGGCCGCCATCGGCCGCACGTTGATCGGGGCCGACTTCGAACAGCCGGGACCGGCCGTGCTCAGCCACGACGCCTGGATGGAGCTGACCGGCGGCGACCCGAGCGCCGTGGGGCGCACGCTGACGTTTGCCGAAGCAACCGTCGAGGTCGTGGGCGTGCTGCCCCCGTCGTTCAAGGAGGGAAGCGGGGAGGCTTTCGTCTATCTTCCGTTTTCGGCGGCGGACCTCGATGGGGCTCGCTTCCGCTTTGGGAGGCGCGAGATCGTCGCGCTCGGCCGGCTTGCTCCCGGCGCCTCGCGAGCAGCGGTTCTGAACGGCCTCGAGGTCCGGATGGCCGCAGTGACTGGCGAACGCGGCGCCACGGAGAACTTGCGGTTCGCCTACGTCGGTCTCCTCGACGAGCTGGTCGGGGGCATGCGAGTCGTGCTGTTCGGCCTGTTCGTGGTCTCGATGCTGGTGCTGCTGATCGCGTGCTCGACAGCCGCGAGCCTCGTCGCGATTCGCTTCCAAGCGCGCGGCGCCGAGCTCGGGCTGCACCGCGCGCTCGGCGCGAGCAACGTGCGCATCGCGACCGATCTCGCGCGCGAGCTCGTCTTGCTCGCCGCGGCGGCCTGCGCCGGCGGCGTGCTCGTCGCGCACGCCGTGCTCGCAGCGCTGCGGCCGCTGGCGGCGGAGACGCTGCCGCGCGCCGAAGGAATCGCCATCGACGCGGCGACGCTCTGGTTCGCTGCGGCGGCCGCGGCCGCAACCGTGCTGCTGACGGGCGCCGCAAGCCTGTCGGCACTGCGGAACGACCCCGGAAAGCGTCTGCGCCCCGGCGTGCGGCAGCTCGTCGAAGGCGGACGGAAGCCCGCGGTGCTGCCGATCGCCGCGGTCGGAATGGCGTCGGTCGCGCTCGCCGCCGCGCTGGCGCTGTCGGTGAGCCTCGCACAGCTCCGCAACGTGCAAGTGGGGTTTCGCACGCAGAATGTCGTGGCCCTGAGCCTCGCCTTCGCCCGGCGGCAGCCCGCCGAGATGTATCAGAGCGTTGATCGCGTGCTCGAGCGTTTGCGCGGCGTCCCCGGCGTCGCTGACGCCGTGGCTGCTTTCGGCGCGCCGACGAGTCTTGGGTTACCACGGGCTGGTGCCCGGTTTCGGACTGACGGCGAGAGAACGAATGCGGTCTTTCAGCAGGTGTCGGAGAGCTATCACCGCGTTCTCGGCGTCGCAATTCGCCGCGGCCGAGACATCACGGCGGCCGACGTGGAGGGAGTGCAGCAAGTCGCCGTCGTCAATGAGACGCTCGCGCGAACGATGTTCGGTGATGCAGATCCGCTCGGCCAAACGTTGGTGCTCGTCACCGGCACGCAGCCGGTCGTCATCGTGGGCATTGCCGCTGACCGGAGCAACGCGGGCTTGCGAGCGCCGCCCGATCCCGAGGTCGTGGTACCGCTTCGCCAGTGGGGGACGCCACCGTCGACGCTGCTGGTGCGGTGGGAGAACGAGCCGCCGCCGACCTGGAGGACGCTGCTTCGCGACGTCGTCAAGGAAGCCGATCCGGGTCAGCTCGTCGTCGCCGGCTTCGCGCTGACCGACGAGCTGAGCTCACAGACGCGAGCATTGCGCCTGTTCGCGTCCGCCACGAATGCGTTTGCAGCATTCGCCCTGCTGCTGTGCGCATTCGGCATCAATGCCGTCATCGCGGCGATGCAGCAGCGCAGAGCACGGGAAATCGGCTTGCGCATGGCGCTCGGCGCCACGCCGCGCCAAGCGAGCGCGCTCGTGCTCGCGACGGCCGCGCGCATCGTCGTGCCGGGTCTCGTGGTCGCCGCGCTGCTGGCGCTCCCGATCTTCCGCTGGCTCCGGCCGCAACTCTTCGACGTCGGCGAAGCGTCGTTATGGCTGTTGTTCGCGCTTGCCGTGCTGGCATCAGCGGCCGCGGCGCTGGCGGCCGCCTTCTTGCCGGCGCGCCGCGCCGCCCGCATCGCGCCCATGGAAGCGCTGCGCTACGAATGATTGTCTCAGTTCGTCGGCGCTGTCGCGAGATCCAATGGTGGGGGCGGCCCGTGAGCGGTTTGGCTTTCCGCAGCCGCGGTCACGATGAGCAACGCGAAGACGACGCCGCGAACGCTGACGGCCGTGCCGAGTATCTCTGCATTTGATCTGAACGGCACGGCGTTCGCTGCTGCCGATGCAGCGAGATAGAACAGGATCAGGGCGAGCGACCGCGAACCGAGCTCGCCGCGCAGCACCGCCGCTCGCGTGCCCACCCCTTTGCCGCCGACGGTGTTGTTGTCGGCGGTGGTAACCGGGCTGTAACGATGCACGTTCGGTGCTAAGGCGATACAGGACTCGATCAACCAGGCGAAGCGCTCTACCGACCGACCGTGAGCTTGGTCGGTACCAGTTGTAGGAACTGCGAATCGCGGTTACTTCTTGTCCAAGCCCGCGAGCCACTCGTCGTCGGAGCCCGCGTTCAAGTCGTCGAAGAGATAGGTGCCGAGGTAACGTTCGCCAGTGTCCGGCAGCATCGCGAGCAGCACGGAGCCCGGCTTCGCAGTCTCGGCGGCTTTGAGCGTGGCCGCGAGCGTCGCGCCCGCAGAGATGCCGACGAAGATGCCTTCCTCGCTCGCGAGCCGGCGCGCCATCGTCTTGCCTTCCTCGTCGGTGACCGGCAGCAGCTGATCGAAGACCTTTGGGTTCAAGACGTCGGGCAAGAAGTCCGGCGTCCACCCTTGGATTTTGTGCGGCGCCCAGGTCTTGCCGCCGAGCAGCGAAGCACCCGCGGGCTCGGTCGCGATGATCTGCACTTCGGGGCGCGCGAGCTTGATCACCTCGCCGGCGCCCGTCAGCGTTCCACCCGTGCCCCAGCCCGTGACCCAGAAGTCGAGCCGGCGCCCCGCGAAGTCCTTCAGAATCTCAGGCCCCGTCGTTTGGCGGTGATACGCGGGGTTCGCGGGATTCTGGAACTGGCGCGCGAGGAACCAGCCGTGCTTCTCGGCGAGCGTCGCGGCGAGCCGCACCATGCCCGTGCCGCGCTCGGCGGCCGGAGTCAGGATCACCTTCGCGCCGAGCGCGCGCATGATCTTGCGCCGCTCGACGGAGAACGTCTCGACCATCGTCGCTACGAACGGATAACCCTTTGCCGCGCATACCATCGCGAGCGCGATGCCCGTGTTGCCGGACGTCGCTTCGACGACCGTCTGCCCCGGCTTCAAAGTGCCGCGCCGCTCGGCGTCGTCGATGATCGCGAACGCTAACCGGTCCTTGACTGAAGACAGCGGGTTGAACGCCTCGATCTTCGCGTAGATCGTGACGTGCTTCGGCGGGATGCGGTGCAGCTTGACGACGGGGGTGTTGCCAATCGTGTCGAGGATGCTTTCGTAGATCATGGCGCCGCCTTGTTGGTCTGCTGTCGGTAGCTTACACCCGCTCCGTCGCCGGCCGGCGCGTCGGTGAAGTGCTCGACTTTGCTCGGCGCGAACCAGCTGTAGCGGTCTGCATAGCGCGTCGTCTCGCCGACGATCAAGAGGGCCGGCGGATGGATGTCGAGCGCGGCTTGCGCGGCGGCCAGATCACCGAGCACCGTGCGGACCACGCGCTGCCGCTCGGTCGTGCCGCTCTCGACGACGGCGACGGGCGTGTCGCGCGCATGGCCCTTCGCGAGCAACGCGGCCGCGATCTCGCCGTACTGCGCGACGCCCATGTACATCACGAGCGTTCGGCCCGGTTCGAACTCAGCCGTAGCCGGCGCGCCCTCGTCGCTCGTGTGCCCCGTCGTCAGCAGCACGGCCTGCGCAACGCCGCGCAGCGTCAACGGAATACCGGCATACGCGGCGCAGCCTTCGGCCGCGGAGATTCCGGGCACGACCTGAAATTTGAGGCCGGCGTCGGCCAGCGCTGCGAGCTCCTCGCCGCCGCGGCCGAAGATGAACGGGTCGCCGCCCTTGAGCCGGCAGACGCGCTTTCCCGATTGCACGAGGCTCACGAGGAGCCGATTGAGCTGTTTCTGCGAGATCGACGGGCGCCGCGGCGTCTTGCCGACGCAGATGAGCTCGGCGTCGCGCCGCGCGTACTGCAGGAGCTCGGCGCTGACGAGCCGGTCGTAGAGCACGACGTCGGCCGTCGCAAGGAGCTGCCGGCCGCGGATCGTGATGAGATCGATGCCGCCGGGGCCCGCGCCGACGAGATACGCTTCGCCGCGCCTCGCAACATCGTCGCTGCCCCAGGTCGACAGCGCCTGCTCGAGCGCGCGCTCGGCATCGGCGTCGCGGCCCGCGAACGCATGCTCGGCGACGACGCCCGTGACTACGCGCTCCCAAAAATGGCGCCGCTCGGTCGTATCGGCGACGCGCTCGCGTACGCGCGTTCGCCATCGGCCTGCGAGCTCGGCCAACGCGCCGAGCCGCGCGGGCAGCAGCGTCTCGATGACGCCTTTGATCCAGCGCGCGAGCACGGGCGACAGGCCGCTGCTGCCGATCGCAATGGTGACGGGCGAACGATCGACGATCGCCGGCATGATGAACGTGCAGAGTGCCGGGTCGTCGACGACGTTGCAGAAGCGTTTGGCGGCACGTGCCGCCGCGGCGACGGCCGCGTTGACGGCCTTGTCGTCGGTTGCCGCGACGACGAGCCAGAACGGGTCCAGCGAGTCGGCTGCGTACGCCCGCGCCGCGTGCGTGATCGCGCCGTCCGCTGTGAGCTCGGCCAGCTGAGGGGAAAGCTCCGGCGCCAGGACCGTGACGGCCGCCTTGGCGTCGAGCAGCAGCGTCACGCGGCGCTCGGCCACCGTCCCGCCGCCGACGACGAGGACGGCGCGATTCGTGAGATCCGCGAACAGAGGTAAGTGCTGCATGAGGAAGGCCTTAGCGGGGCACGATACCGTGCGCGCTGATCGCCTAACAACACCGTATCCGCCTAGGTTTATAGCCCCCTGAAATAACGGGGCCCTCGTTGACACCCAAAACTAACCAATGGTTATATGCAACGACGGCCGCCGACTCGACGAGGGAGCGGCCTTTTCATCGAAGCCGGGAGCTCTCGAACACGTGACGCTGAAGCAGCTCAAATACTTGGTCGGGATCGCCGACAGCGGCCTGAACATCACGTCGGCCGCCGAGCGCCTGTTCACGAGCCAGCCGGGCATCAGCAAGCAATTGAAGCAGCTCGAGGCCGAGCTCGGCGTCCAGCTCTTCACGCGCAAGGGCAAGAGCTTGGCGGCGATCACGCCCGCCGGCCGCGAGGTCATCGCTCGTGCGCGCAAGATCCTGCGCGAGGTCGGCAACATCACGAGCCTCGCGAGCGATTTGACGGCCGAGCTCGACGGCACGTTATCGATCGCGACGACGCATACGCAAGCGCGCTACGTGCTGCCCGAGGTCATCCGCGCATTTCGCGAGCGCTATCCGCGCGTCGACCTCGAGCTGCACCAGGGCACATCGGAGCAGATCGCCGAGCTCATCAGCACGAACAAGGTCGACTTCGCGATTGCGACGGGCTCGCAGGACCTGTTCTCGCACCTGACGCTGATGCCGATCTATCACTGGCACCGCATCGTGCTCGTGCAGAAGGGTCATCCTCTGACGAAGCACACGAAGCCGATCGACTTGAAGGCGCTCGCCGACCATCCGCTCGTGACGTACGTGTTCAGCGGCACGGGCGAGTCGTCGTTCAAGCGTGCGTTCCGCGAGCAGGGTCTCGAGCCGCGCGTCGTGTTCACCGCACGGGACGCCGACATCATCAAGACCTACGTCCGCATGGGCATGGGCGTCGGCGTCATTGCTTCGATGGCGTTCGAATGCGCGGATCGCGAGGATCTCGTCGCGATCGACGCGAGCCAGCTGTTCCCGCGCGTGACGACCTGGCTCGGCTTCCCGCGCGATATGGTTTTGCGCGGCTATATGGTCGACTTCGTGCACCTGTTCGCGCCGCACTACTCGGCGCGGCTGATCCGCGACGCCGCGCACGCGCCAACGCAAGAGGAGGTCGACGAGCTCTTGCGCTCAATTCCGTTGCCGCTCAAGGCTGGTTGCGAGCAAGAGCAAGCGACGGCTCTCGAGCGGCGCCGGATGGAAGCCGAGCGCGGCTGATGGAGCGGGACCGCTACGCGCCGCCGCTCACCGGCCGGCCGGCGGTGGCCAAATCATCAAGCCGTCGTCGTCGAGCAACCCCATCTCACCAAGTTTCTTGACGGTTTCCTCGCCCGCGCGTGCAGACGGAGAGCCGTTCAAGTTCAGCGGCGCGATGATGTCGAGCGAATCGAAGACACCGCTCGCGATGTCGATCATGTCCGTGAAGCGCAAGTTCGAGCGCCTACTGCGGCATTCTGCACCAGGGGGGCGGCGATTTGCTCCTCTGCAAACGCGGCGGCGAGATCGACGGACGCACTAGAGGCTCGAGGGATACTCTTGAAATTCCGCGAGCCCCTGCCGCCGTTTGTGCCAAGGCGGACTCGACCGCAAGAACATATGTGCCGACTCGACGAGCGTCTCGTCGCTATCGAGCGTGCCGGTCTGAATGAAATAGATTCCCATCGATGGGTGGCCGGTCGGCATGTGAGTGCCGCAAATGGAGCAGAAGTTGCGAAAGTTGCCGGGCGAGCTTTCGAATTCCTTGAGAAGCGCCTCGCCGCCCGTCCACTTGAACTCGCCGAGGGGCGCCGTCGTGTAGTCACCGTAGGCGGAGCCGCTCAGTTTTTGACAGATCGTGCAGTGGCACTTCGTGATGTTCGTCCCGATCTCCGCCGCCTCGTAGGTAACCTTCCCGCACAAGCAGCTTCCTTTGGCCATCGGTTTCTTCCGTCGTGGTTGCATGTTGATTGTGCCCGCGAAATGGGGCTGCTAGAAACACTATCGGCTGCCGCTGCACACCCAGCGCGGCCGCCAACGTGGCATCGCCATCGTGCGTGCTCGTTCGAGCGCCTGGTCGGCGAGAAGCTGCGCAAGGACTACCGTGAGGTGCCCGCCGCGTAGCCGCTGCCCGCACTCGAAAGGGCGCTGATGACAGCTGCCCTTCACCCAAAGCCGAGCTGCCCGAGCGCCCGCTCGACGCGCGTACGCGTCGGCTCGGACTTGATCGGAAACGCGCGGAAGAAGTCCGCACGCGTGAGCTCGGGGCTGCGGTCACGGACGTTGGTGGCCCAAAAGGCCGCCCGCGTGGCATCGCCGCTCAGCGCGTGGGCGGCAGCCGCAATCATCGCGATCAGGACGTGTGCACCGGGTGAGCGCGCGCCGCGCTCGGTCCACCGCGCGGCGTCTGCATCCTCGCCAACCATCATGTGGGTGAACCCGCGCGTCGCCACCATCGCGTAGTGCAGCGGATCGAGCGGACTCAGCCGCATCGCGAGGTCGACGTGCGTCCTGCTTTCGACCGGTTGTCCCGCCATGGCCTCGGTCCAGGCTCGCGCGTAGATGCCCTGGGCGAAGGACGGGCTCAAGTCTGTCGCGCGCTCGAGCCAGCTCAAGCTCGTGTCAAGGTCGCCCTCCAACCAGTAGGTGCGGCCCATTGTGAAGTTGACGAACGGATCGAGCGGATCGAACTCGAGGCCGCGTGTCGCGCTAGCGCGCGCGTGACCGATCGCGCCCGCGATGTCGTCCGTGTAATGCATGAACGCGCTCTGAAAGTGCACGAACGACAGCCCAGCGTGTGCGCGCGCGAACGTCGCGTCGAGCGCGAGGGCCCGCTGGAACAGCTCGGCCGCGGCGGCGTTGTCTCGACGATTGAAGCGGTACAGGTGCTGCAGGCCGAGGTGATAGGCGGACCACGCATCGAGATTCTCGACCGCAGCCAGGCGCGCGAGCGACGCCTCGTGCATCGGAATCCGGATCTCCAGCGCCATGAGGACTTGGGCGCGAATCTGCTCACGCACCGCATGCACGTCGTCGATGCGCCCAGACATGCGATCCGCCCAAACTACGCCACCGTCGCTCGTATCCACGAGCTCGACCAGAACGACGAGCCGCGGCTCTGACAGCTCGATCGTCCCCCACAAACAGTAGCGCACGCCCAGCAACCGGCCGATGTCGCGGAAGTCCGTATCCGGCACGCGCAGCCTGAACGAGGATCCGCGCGCCGTAACAAACAGCCAACGCAGCCGCGCGAGGTCCGCGATCAGCTCGTCCGGAAGCGCGGTCGCGAGCGCCGCGAAGCGTTCGTCGCTTCCGACGAATCGAAACGGCAGCACAGCGAGCGACGGCCGGGCCATGCGGTCCAAACTGTGAACCATTTCCGTCAGGCTCTGACGACCCGAGTCCTCGCCTGCGTTGGCGGTCGACGCCGCGACACCACCGCGTACGACGCGCGCTCGCGCGACGAAGCGGTAGCCCTGGCCGTGGATCGTCTTGATGAGCTGCTGCGCCTTGCCGTCGTCGCCGAGCGCCTGACGCGCGGACTTCACGCGGCTCGCCACGGCGGCATCCGAAACGATGCGCCCGTCCCACACCTTCTCGATGATCTCGTCCTTGGAAACGAGCCGCTCGCTGTTTTCGACGAGCAGCGCGAGCAATGCGAACACTTGCGGCTCTAGACTCACGACCTTACCGTCCGCGCGCAGCTCGACGGCGGCGAGATCCAGCTCGAACCCGGCGAAGGTGTAGATCATCCGCCGCTAGGATAAGATCAGGTGCCCGCTCCAACCGATCTCCACGATTTCTCCATGTCGTCTGCAAGCTTCGCCGGAGCGCTCGTGCGAACCTCCTCGCATCGAGTCCGGGTTGTCCGGACCCGCCGAACCACGAGGAGAATCTCATGCCGCTGGTCACGATCGATGTCATCAAGGACGTCTTCACTCCGTCGCAAAAGAAGGAGCTCATCGCCAAGGTCACGGAGGCGATGATCGCCGTGGAGGGCGAGAGCATGCGACCTGTCACTTGGGTTCGCATCAGCGAATTCGAAGGAGGCGACTGGGCGATCGGCGGTAAAGCGCTGAAAGCCTCGGATGTCCATGCGCTCGCTGCGGGGAAGGCCGCCTAGAACGTGTCGGCGGGCCGGTCGTAAGATGCGGCCGGCCTGCCGCCGACGCGATCTGCGGACCGAAAGTCTTGCGTAACGCGAGAGAGGTGAAAGCATGAACGACGATACGATGAATGCGCGTTCTCTTGTGGCGTTGCTCGGTCCACTCGCGCTGCTTGCAGGTACGTTTGCCGCGCCGCTGTCGGCGCAGAGACGCCGGTCCGGACCAACCGATCGCGCGAACGGCCGACGATGCAGCTCTCGCCTGGGGTCCGTGCCCCGACTTCATGCCGGCAGGCTGCGCCTTGACCGTGCTGCACGGCGATCCGGTGAAGCCCAACGCCGACGTGCTCTTCAAAGTCCCCGCCAGCTCGACCTTGCCCGTTCACTGGCACACGTCGGCCGAGCGGATGGTTCTGATCGCCGGAGAGTTGCACGTGACTTTCGCGGGGCAGCAGCCCGCGGTCCTGAAGCCGGGAACCTATGCGTATGGCCCGTCCAAGCGGCCGCACGGCGGCGCTTGTGTCAGCGCGACGCCGTGCATCCTTTTCATTGCGTTCGAAGGCCCCGTCGACGCGATAGCCGGCGACGGCGACTAGCGGCGTACAATCGGCAAACCGAGCGGGGAAGGTCCAAGGCCGAGGCGAAGTTCTCGTGTTGGCCACCGGGCCCTTAGCGCCCGCCCCATGGCGCTACGGCCGCGCCACCTCGCGTTTGCACGTCGACGGCTCGCGGCGCCTCTCGCAGCGACGCGGCGGAATGGGTTGCCGCATCCCGGCCGGTAATAGAGAATCCCGGAAGTCGCTGGGACCGTGCGCCTGAGGAACGTACACTGACGAAGGATGAGTCCATTACCGTGGCGGTTGTCGATGACGACGAAGCCGTGCGCAAGGCCTTGGCGCGATTGCTCCGCTCGATGGGCCACACCGTCCAGTTGTTCGCGTCGGCCGAGGAATTCGAGGCGCAAGTAACTGCCGTTGACTGCGCCGTCGTGGATGTGCGCCTGCCGGGCGTGAGCGGACTAGAACTGCGCGACCGTCTTCGCAGCAAAGCGGTTCCAACACCGGTCGTCCTGATCAGTGGCGATCCCGATCCCACGGCCGCGGACCCCGTTCGCGCGATCGATACACCGTCGATATCGAAGCCGTTCGATGACGTCATTTTGATGGCGGCCATCGAAGATGCGATGGCGGTGGAGCCCCGCGTGAGCGGCAGCCATGCATAGCGAGGACCGCTATCGGCGCGCCGCAGCGGCTAGCGGCGTCGGCATCTGGAACTGGGATCTCGCGACCGGCGAAATCTACGTCGATCCGATCCTCAAGGAGATGTTGGGCTACGAGGATCGCGAGATCCGCAATCACGTGGACGACTGGGGGCGCCTCGTTCATCCCGACGACGCGGCAGCCGTCCGCGAACGGGCGCGAGCACACATCGCGGGCGAAGCGCCGGTCTATGAGACCGTGCACAGGATGCTGCATCGCGACGGGAGCGTGCGCTGGTTTCTCGCGCGGGGCTCGGTGATTAGCGACGCCGAAGGTCGCGCCATCTCCATGACCGGAACCGACACCGACATTACCGACCGCAAGCTCGGCGAAGAAGCGCTGCGCAAGGCCGAAGAAATCCACAAACGGATCGTCGACAGCACCAACGACTGCGTAAAGATCCTCGACCTCGAGGGTCGTCTCCTCCACGTGAATCGCGAGGGTCTCAGTCTCCTCGAAGTGCCCGACATATCCGCCTTGAGAAATCGACCGATCGACGGATTCTTCGAAGGTCCGCTTCGTCTTGCGGCGCAAGAAGCCGTTGCCGCGGCCCGCAGCGGCGGGTGCGGCCGGTTTCAGGGGCCGCTTCGCACGCCGTCAGGAATCACGAGATGGTGGGACATCGTCGTGACGCCGATCACTGACGCGGGCGTCGTCGTCCAGTTGTTGGCCGTATCGCGCGACGTCACCGACCGGCGGCGCGACGACGCATTCCGCGCGGCGCAGCTGCAAATGTTCGAGATCATTGCAGCTGACGGTCCGCTCACCAATGCCCTCGACCATTTGGTACGGGTCGCAGAGCAGCATGCGGGCGGTATGCAGTGCTCGGTGCTGCTGCTCGACGACGACGGTATCCACGTCCGCCACGGCGCGGCGCCGAGCCTGCCGGAGGATTACGTCCGCGCGATCGATGGCCTGCCGATCGGTCCGCGCAACGGTTCCTGCGGCACGGCGATGTACGTCGCCGATCGCGTCGTGGTCACGGACATCCTCGTCGACCCGCTCTGGGACGATTACCGCGACACGGCACGGCGCGCGGGGCTGCGTGCATGCTGGTCGCAGCCGATCTTCTCGCCGCAACACCGGGTGCTCGGCGCGTTCGCACTGTACTACGGTGAGCCGCGTGCGCCTCGCGATCAGGAGTTGCGGTTGATCGAGTCCGCCGCTCACGTGGCAAGGATCGCGATCGAGCAACACCGCTCCCATCAGGCCCTTCGACGAAGCGAGGCGCGCAATCGTGCCATTCTGCGCGCGATCCCGGACTGGATGTTCCTGATGACGGCGGACGGCGTGTTCCTCGATTATCACGCCCAGGACGTGTCGCGTTTACACGCCGCGCCGTCCGCGTTTCTCGGGAAAAACGTCAGAGACGTGCTGCCGGCGCCCACCTGCGAGAAGCTCGCAGGGGCGTTCGCGCGCGTGATGACGTCCGATGAGCCCGAGAAAGTCGAGTATGCATTGGGCTCCGATGACGTGCAGCGTTTCTACGAGGCATGCGTCGTCCGTTGCGATGGCGACAAGGTCCTAAGCATCGTGCGCGACGTTACGGATCGAAAGCGCGCGGAGCGCGAAGCGGGCGCGCAACGTCTCGAGCTCGCGCATTTGAGCCGCGTCGCCGTGCTTGGAGAGCTCACGGGCGCGCTTGCGCACGAGTTGAGCCAGCCGCTGACGGCCGTCCTCGCCAACGCACAGGCGGCGCAACGATTCTTGAATCGCGCGCCGCTCGACCTGGCCGAGCTCAAGGATGCGCTCGACGATGTCGTCAAGAACAACCGACGTGCCGGCGCCGTCATCGATCGTCTGCGAGCGCTACTTCGGAAAGAGGACACCCCGCTGCACCCGGTGAATCTGAACGACGTTGCTCGCGAGGTGGTCGAGCTCGCGCATGGTGAGCTACTGTCGCGTCACGTCACCGTGACGAGCGCGCTGACCGGCATCCCGGCGGTCTGTGGCGATCGCGTTCAACTGCAGCAGGTGGTGCTCAATCTCGTGCTCAATGCGTGCGACGCGATGACGGACACACCGGTGCCGCAAAGGCAGCTCGTGCTCGTGACACGTGCTGAAAACGGCTTCGTTGAGCTAGTAGTATCGGACCGCGGTGTCGGGATACCGCATGACCAGCTCGAGCGCGTGTTCGAGCCGTTCGTGACCTTCCGCAAGAAAGGCCTCGGACTCGGGCTCGCGATCAGCCGGTCGATCGTGGATGCCCACGAAGGGTCGATACAGGCCGAGAACAACGCTGACGGAGGCGCAACGTTCCGGTGCTTTTTCCCGGTTGCCGACGCGCAGAAGCTGGACCAGGTCGTTTGATACCGAACCGACGATAGCGAGCGTATCGCGCCGCGGCCTGAGACACGGGGCGAGGGCGCAACGCGCGCCTCTGCGAGGGCGTTACAGGTCGGCGAGATTGATCTCGTGAATGCCGCACTCGCGCTTCAAGCCGTTGAAGCGCGTCTCTTCGACCGTCGCGACCTCGTGTAGCGCTTTCGTGCTGTGGTGGTCGCCGATCGAGACGTAACCTTTCTCCCAGAGCGGGTGATAGGGCAGGTTGTGCTTCGTCAGGTAACGGTGAACGTCGCGGTCGGTCCACTCGGCGATCGGATGCACTTTCCAGCGGCCGCCGGCCCATTCGAGGTACGGAATCTCTTTGCGGCTCTCGGTTTGATTGCGGCGGATGCCGGCGAACCAGGTGCTGACGTCGAGCTCACGTAGCGCACGGCGCATCGGCTCGACCTTGTTCTCCTGATTGTAGGCAGCGAGCCCTTCGAGGCCTTGGTTCCAGCGCTGGCCGTGGCGCGCTTCCTGCCATGCCGGCGAGCGCGGCGCGCGATAGACCTTGAGGTTCAACTTCATGCGCGCGGTGAGCTCGTCGATGAAGCGGTACGTTTCGGCGAAGAGGTAGCCCGTGTCCACGAGCAGCACGGGAATGTTCGGGCTCACTTGCGTGACGAGATGCAGCGAGACGGCAGCCTGTGCGCCGAAGCTCGACGTCAAGACGTGATTGCCCGGCAAGTTCTCGAGCGCCCACTCGACGCGTTGGTCCGCCTTCAGTGCGGCGAACTTCCGGTTGCAATGCTCGAGCGCGTGCTCGCGGCTCGTTTCCTCGTCGTACGCTTTCGCATCCAGGGCCGTCGTGGCAGGCTCGGCCACGGCTGCGGCGATGTCGTGAAGTACTGCGTTCATAAGGCGGACCCCGGAACCGAAAACCGCGCACGTGCCCGGTGTGAGCGGGCTTCATGGCTAAGGTAAGTGGCTCGGCCAGGGCTTTTGAACGGTTAACTTCTTCTAGCGCTATGCCCAAAACGAATAACAATCGAGGGCTGCTGGACCCCAACAGGGGCGCGGCTTTTACGCGTCCTCGAGGATTTCGGCGGTAGCCTCCTCGGCGGACTCCATCGCGCCTTCCATGCCGCGGCTCGCGGTCGCCAAGTGCTCTCCGCAGAAGTGCAATCGGCCGTGCGCGCGCCCGAGCACCGTCGCGAAGCGCGTGACCTCTCCCGGCCGGAAATAAGCCCAGGCGCCGCCGGCATGGGGATCGGCGCCCCACGAATGCATGCCGATGAGCTCGAGCTCGCCTTTCGCCGCGGGCCGCAACGTCTCGATCGCGGCGATCACGGCGCGGCCCGCGTCGGCCGGCGACGCCAAGCGGTCCAGAGCCGCCGCGTTCTCGCCGGTGATCCACGCCGTGAAGCTCGTGACCTCGCCCGGGTCGTCGCTCTTCCGTGCCGCGGCGAGCATGCCGGCGCACGTGTCCGTGAACAAGCTCGCGGCATAACCGTCGTGCTCCCAGAAGCGGCTGCGCGGCGCGAGATAGACCTGCGTCAGCGGCTGCGACGGCAACGTCGCGACAGCGTCGGCCTGTAGTGCCGGAAGCCTCGGCTCGATCGCGATGCGGCGCAGCACGGGAGGCGGCACGGCCGCGATGACGTGGCGGGCGCTGAAGCGGCGGCCGTTTGCGCAAGTTACGACGGCGCGCTCGTCCTCGAGCGCAACGCTGGTCACTGAATGGTCGAGCTCGACTCCGTTTGCGAGCGCCGCCGCCATCGCTTCCGGAATGCGCTGCACGCCGTCGCGCGCCGTGAAGCCGATGCTTTCGGCCGAGCTCCGCGCGCGTTGCTCTCGCGAGAACGCGCCGCGGAACAGCAGCAGGAGCGCCGAGACGTCGTGCGCATCGCGGCCGAAGCTGACGTTGAGACCGTAGGCGAGGGCGATCGCTTGCTCGCTCAAGCCGCGGCTGCGCAACCACTCGTGCGCCGAGACGTCGAGCGCGGCGTGCTTCGCGTCGAGCCAGTCGCTCGGCTGCTCGAGCGGGTTGTCGCGCATCGTCAGCACGCGGTGGTAAGTCCACGGCAAGTGCTGCTTGTCTCGCTCGGGAAAATCGTTCGCGGGATGCTGCGGCCACTCGTCCTGCCGGATGAGCTCCCCGTCGAGCGCCAGGTCCTGCTCGCGGAAGAACTCGAGGATCGGGGTCACGTCCACGAGCTCGACGCCGTGGCGCTTCGCGGCTCCGATGACGCGTTCGTAGCCTGCGCCGATGTAGGTCCCGCCGGCTTCCGCAGTGCCGCCGGGCTGGCGCATCGAATGAATGCGGCCGCCGACGCGCCGCTGCGCCTCGAGCACGAGCACGCGCATGCCGACGCTTTCGAGCGTCGCCGCGGCGTGCAGGCCCGAGAGGCCCGCGCCGACGACGACGACGTCGAAGTCGGTGCCGGCCAACGAGGTCAGCCCGCCTTCAGCGAAGGGTCGTCGACACCGCAAAGCGATGGCTTTAGGGGTCCCGGTCGCCCCGGCAAGCAGCAGTCCACCGGGCAGCGGTCGTGGCTCGGCCCTCGCGCGCCGAGCGCGCGCCGCGGCGCGTCCGGCGAGTACCGCTCGACGATGAGCTCGCGCACCATGGCGACGTAAGCCGGATGAGTGCCGACGGTGCCGGCCCGGGCCATGAGCAGGCCGAGCTCGCGAGCGACTCCTGCCGCGTCGACGTCGAGATCCATGATGACTTCCATGTGATCGCAGACGAAGCCGATCGGCGCGACGACGACGGCCTTGATTCCCTCGGCCTCTGCTTCACGCAGCGCGTCGCGGATATCCGGGCCGAGCCACGCGTCGCGGCCGTACGACGCGTTGTTGCTCTGGTAGACGAGCCGCCAGCGCTGGTGCTCGAGCGCGTCGGCGACGAGCCGGCAGCTCGCCATGAGCTGCTCCTCGTAGGCGCAGCCTTGCGCCATCGCGACGGGCAAGCTGTGCGCCGAGAACAACACGAGCGCGTGCCGGCGCTTCGCGGCGGGCAGCGTCTCGAGCGCCTCGCTGACGCGATCGCTCATCGCTTCGATGAAGCCGGGGTGGTTGTACGGTACGCGCAGCTTGTCGAAGCGCGGCGCATTCGGCACGCCGCGCGCGGCTTCGAAGAGATCCTCGCGATAACGGCGGCAACCGCTGTAGGAGCTGAAGCTGCTCGTGACGAATGCGAGCGCGCGCCGCACGCCTGCGTGCGCCATCTGCGCGACGGTGTCCGCGAGCAACGGGTGCCAGTTGCGATTGCCCCAGTAAATCGGCAGCGCGGGGCCGTGCGCGTCGAGCTCTAGCTGCAGCGCCTTGATGAAAGCGCGCGTGTGCGCGTTGATCGGGCTCACTCCGCCGACGTGCTCGTAACGCTGCGCGATGTGTGCCTTGGTTTCGGGTGGCACGCGCAGGCCGCGGAACACGTTGTCGAGAAACGAACCGACGTCGGCTGGGCCTTCGGGGCCGCCGAACGACACGACGAGCAGGGCGTCGTAGTCGTGGTCGGTGCTCACTGCTTCGCCTGCCAGACGGCCTTGCCGACGAAGAACGGTCCCAAGCTGTCGAGGTACTGCGCCGTCTGCTCGGTCTTGCGCATCTCCTGCACGACGGCCGACAACGGGTGCAGATTCGGTCCGAGCAGCCCGACGATGAAGTCGTTGTCGTTCTTGTCGAGGCCGTGGCAAGCGAGGCGCACGTCGGCGGCGTGCCCGCCGGCGCCGTAGCGTTTCGCTAGCGAGCCGTGCTCGGCGAGAATGCGGCGCTGGTGATCGGCTGGCAAAGTCTGGAACTTCTTCGAGCGCTGCAGCGGATACCAAACGGCCCAGCGATTGGCCGGGTTCAGGAGCTTCGAGCGAGGCTTCGTGAACAACGTGTCCGTCAGGTCCGGCTCGTAGCCGATCGAATACGTGCGGCCCAGCATGTCGAACTCGGGCTTGTGCGTCAGCGACGCGAACGGCTTGCGATTCAGCAGCGAGCGCAGCGTCGTGACGAAATATTCGGGATCCTCGGCTGTCGCAATGAGGCCGATGCCCTGCGGGTCGTTGGCGTCGAGATAGAGCGCGCCGTCGACGCCGTCCGCGGCGAGCGCCGATATGGCGGCATCGGGTTCCGCGCAACCGCCGAACGCCGTGAACTTCATGAAGAGGCGCCGGTCGAGCGACGTCACTTGGCCGCCGCGGCGGCCTTTCTCTGCGAGGTCGAGCGGTTGCGCGTCGTCGGCCGCATCGTTAGCGGTGGGTCTCTCGCTCATGGTTCCTCCGAATGCACGGCGTCGACGAGCGCTGCGACGCTCGCGAGCGGGGTTTGCGGCAGGATACCGTGTCCCAAGTTCACGATATGGCCGCGCGAGGGGGTTTCCGCCAGCAGCTCGCGAGCGGCGGCGCGCGTCGCCTCGGGCCCGGCCGTCAGGATCGCGGGCTCGAGATTGCCTTGCACGGCGCGTTCCGGGTAACGCTTCGCGAGGTCGGGCAAGTCGATGCGCCAGTCGACGCCGAGCACCTCCGCGGGCAGGCTCGCGTAGGCGTCCATCAGATGCGGCGCGTTTTGCAAGAACAGAATGCGCGGCACGCGGGTCTTGCCGACGGCCTCGAGCAAAGCCTGCAGGTGCGGGCGGATCAGCCGTTCCCAGCTCGCGCGCGACAGGAGGCCGGCCCACGAGTCGAAGATCTGCACCGCGTCCGCGCCTGCGGCCACCTGCTGCTTGAGATATTCAGCCATGAGGCTCGACAGCCGCGCGAGCAGCGCGTCGAGAAGCTTCGGCTCGGCGGCGGCGAACGCGCGCAGCGTCGGAAAGTCCTTCGTGCCCTTGCCTTCGACGAGGTACGCCGCGAGCGTCCAGGGCGCGCCGCAGAAGCCGAGCAGCGCCTTATCTCTAGGCAATGCGGCTCGTGTGAGCTTCAGCGCCTGAATTACCTCGGGCGCGATCTCGGCGGGGGTGGGGTGCAGCAGGCGCTCGATCGCCGTCGCGTCGCGGATCGGCTTCGCGACGACGGGGCCGGGATCGAACTCGAACTCGATCCCGAGCGACGGCACGGGGCTCATGATGTCGGCGAATACGATCGCCGCGTCGAGCGGAAAGCGCTTCAGCGGCATCAGAGTGACCTCGGCCGCGAGCTCGGCCTCGCCGGCGAGCTCCTTGAAGCTGTGCTTCGCGCGAAACGCGCGGTACTCCGGCAGATAACGGCCGGCCTGGCGCATGATCCAGAGCGGCCGGCGCGGCACGGCTTCGCGCCGAATCGCTTGCAGCAGAAGCTTGTCGTTGGATGGCGGCATCATGTGGCTGCTCAGTGGCTAGGCTCGTTGGGCGGCGCGTCGCTCGATTGCGGTTCTGCCGTGAAGCGGTAGCCGACGCCGCGCACGGTATGAAAATGCGCCGGAGCTTCCGGATTGCGCTCGAAGCGCTTGCGCAGGCGCACGATGAAGTTGTCGATCGTGCGCGTCGATGGAAATACCTCGTACCCCCAGACGCGATCGAGGATTTCCTCGCGCGTCACGATGTGGCCGGGCTGGTCGGCCAGCGCTCGCAAGATCATCGCTTCCTTGTGCGTCAGCGAGTGCTCCGAGCCGTCCCAGGCGCGCGCCTCGTAGGTCTTGAAGTCGATGCGATTGCCGCCGAACTCGAGCGACGCACCGCTGCCTTGATACCACGAGCTGCGCCGCAGGATCGCAGCGACTCGTAGCAGCAGCTCCTTCAAGTGGAATGGCTTCGGCAGGTAGTCGTCGCCGCCGGCCTCGAAGCCGCGCACGCGGTCCTCCGCCGCGCCTTTGACCGTCAGGAAGAGCACGGGCGTCTGGATGCCGTCGCGGCGCAGCTGCGCGCAGAGCTCGAGCCCGTCCATGTTCGGCATCATGACGTCGAGCACGACGAGGTCGAACGGCTGGGCGCGCAAACGTGCAAGCCCCGCCGCGCCGTCGTGCGCTACGTCGGCTTGATAGCCTTCCGCTTCGAGGTTCTCGCGGATCCCGGCCGCGAGATGCGTCTCGTCGTCGACAACGAGAATGCGCGCCGGCGTCTTCATGGCGCGGCCCCGGCCGGCCAGCGCATGGAGACGGTGGCTCCGGATCCCAAGCCCGCGCTTTCTGCGTGCACGGTGCCGCCCGAAAGCTCGACCAAGCGCTTAACGATGTAGAGCCCGAGCCCCGTTCCCGGCGTCGCGCGGCGCAGCTCGTCGCCGAGCCGGTGGAATTTCTCGAAGATCATCGCCGCATCCTCGGGCGGGAAACCCAAGCCGTCGTCGGTGACGGCGAGCACGATGCTGCCGGCGTCGCGCCTGCCTTCGACGCGGATCGAGCGGCTCTTGGCCGCGACACACGATTTCAGCGCGTTGTCGAGCAGGTTGCGCAGGCCCGTCTCGACGACGAGGGGGTCCACGTTCAGCGCCAGGTCTTGCGGCACCGTGCGCGCCAACACGATGCCGCTCGCCTGCGCCCGTTCGGCGATCGCAGCGACGGCCGCGTCCGTCGCGGCGTCGAGATTCGTCAGCTGCGGCGTCAAGCGCTGGCGGCCTTCCTCGAGTCGCGTCGTATCGAGCAAGTTGTCGATCATGCGTAGGAGACGCTCGCCGTCCTCGAGAATGCGCCGGCCGAGCCGCTGGCCGTCGTCGTCGCGCGAGCGCAGCACGAGCGTCTCGGCCGCGAGCTGAATGCTCGCGAGCGGGCTCTTGAACTCGTGCGATACGGCGGCGAGGAAGTTCTGCTGCCGGCGCCGCAGCTCGGCGTCATGGCGCAGCGTGCGCGTCAGCACGGCCATGCCGCCGATCAGCACGACGAGGAAGAAGCCGCCCTCCCAGAGCACGCGGTTGATGCGCGCGTCGCTGTCTTCGGCGACGGCCGGATCGTTCGGAAAGCGTTGCTCGACGCTGCGCACGTAACGCACGTGGTCGTACATCAACCAGCCGACCGTGGCGGCCGAGATCGACAGCAGCGCCAAGAAGACGATCTGCATGAACTGGGTCGGATCGCGTCTTACCGTCATGGCCTTCGCTTCGATTGCGCTACTCGGACTCTTCGGACTCTGCCGCCAACGCGCCGAGCGCTGCGCGCAGCCCTTCGGCCAGCCTATCGATGTCGCGGCGCGTGTGCGCGAGCGACAGGAACGCAATCTCGAACGCCGAAGGCGCGAGCGCGATGCCTTGATCGAGCAGTGAGTGAAAGATGCGCGCGTAGACCTTGGCCGCACCCGCATCGAGCGCCTCGGCCGAGCGCGGCGCCTCGCGCGTGTTCCACGCGATCCAGAACATCGACCCCTGGCGAACCAGAGTCGCGGGCAGCGGCGCTTCCTCTACGACGGTGGTCAGCGTTTGCTCGAGATATGCGCCGAGCGCCTCGAGGCGCTTCCAGCCGTCCTCCTTTTGCAGCACGCGCAGCGTCGTGAGGCCGGCCGTCATTGCGACGGGATTGCCCGACAACGTGCCCGCTTGGTAGACGCCGCCTTCGGGCGAAAGGTGCTTCATGATCTTGCGCGGCCCCGCAAAGCCGCCGACGGGCATGCCGCCGCCGATGACTTTGCCGAACGTCGCGAGGTCGGGCTTGATCGCGTAATGCGCTGCGGCGCCGCCGGGGCCGAGCCTGAAGCCGCTGATGACCTCGTCGAAGATCAACAGCGCGCCGTGCTTCGTGCACAACGCGCGCAGCGCTTTCAAGAATTCAGGCCGTTGCAGCAGCAGCCCGTTGTTGGCGGGCACGGGCTCGATGATGACGGCAGCGATGCGGTCGCCCTCGGCCGCGAACAGCTTCTCGGCCGCCTCGGTGTCGTCGAGCGGCAGCACGCGCGTCAGTGCCGCGAGCTCCTTAGGCACGCCCTGCGACGACGGTTGACCGAACGTCGCGAGCCCTGAGCCCGCGGCGACGAGCAAGTAGTCGACGTGGCCGTGATAGCAGCCCGAGAATTTCACGACGAGATCGCGGCCCGTCGCGCCGCGGGCGAGGCGCACGGCGCTCATGACGGCCTCCGTTCCGGAGGACACGAACCGCACCTGCTCGACGCCGGGATAGGCCGCGACGACCTCTTCCGCGAGCTCGATCTCGGGCTGGCACGGTGCGCCGTAGGACATTCCTCGCCTGCAAGCCGCTTCGACGGCGGCGACGATCTTCGCGTGCGCATGGCCGAGGATCAGGGGGCCCCATGAGCCGACGAAGTCGAGGTACTCGCGGCCGTCGGAATCCGTGATGACGGCGCCCAAAGCCGAGCGAATCACGAGCGGTGTGCCGCCGACGCTGCCGAACGCACGCACGGGCGAGCTCACGCCGCCCGGCGTGACCTTCTTCGCGCGCTCGAACCACGCGTCGCTCTGCTGCCTCTTATTTGTGGAGGCGCCTTTTGCCTCGTCCATCGTTATAGCCACTTTCCCTTCAGCGCGTCCCGCGCGTGATACGTGATGATCTGATCGGCACCGGCGCGCCGAATCGCGAGCAGGTTCTCGCGCACGATGCGCGCTTCGTCGAGCCAGCCGTTCGCAGCGGCCGCTTTGACGGCCGAATATTCCCCGAGACGTTGTAGGCCGACAGCGGCAAGCGGCTCGCTTCGCGAACCGCGCGGACCACGTCGAGATACGGCAATGCCGGCTTTACCATGAGCCAATCGGCTCCTTCCTCGACATCGAGCAGCGCTTCGCGAACGGCTTCGCGCGGATTGCGGAAGTCCATCTGGTAGCTCTGCCGGTCGCCGCTCGACGGCGTCGAATCGGCTGCTTCACGGAACGGGCCGTAATAAGCCGACGCGAACTTGACGGCGTACGACATGAGCGCGGTGTCCGTGAACCCGGCATCGTCGAGCGCGTCGCGAATCGCGGCCACGCGGCCGTCCATCATGTCGGACGGCGCGACGACGTCGGCGCCGGCGCGCGCGTGGCTCACGGCCATCGCGACGAGCGGCACGAGCGACGCGTCGTTCAGCACGCGGCCCTCGTCGAGCACGCCGCAGTGGCCGTGATCCGTGTACGCGCAGAGACAAACGTCGGTCATGACGACGAGCTCGTCGCCGAACTCGCGTTTCAAGCGCTCGCAGGTCCTTTGAACGGCGCCATCGGCCGCTGCGGCCGCCGCGCCGTCGGGCGTCTTGCCGCCGTGCTCGGGATGTCCGAACAGCAGCACGGCACGGATACCGAGCGTCAGGTCGTTGCCGATTTGCTTCACGACGTTCTCGAGACCGTGTTGCGCAATGCCGGGCATCGACGAGATCGGCTCGTTGGCTCTTTTCGCCGGCAGCACGAAGTGCGGCATGATCAGCTGCTCGGCGCCGACGGTCGTCTCGGCGACGAGATTGCGCAACACGCGCGTGCGGCGCAGCCGCCGCAGGCGTGTGCGGCCCGGTGTAGTCACGATCAGCTCCGCCATTGCATGGCCTCCAAAATTCCATCGAAGCTCGGCTCCCGCGCCTCGGCCGTCACGGGAAGCCCCGCACGGCGCGCGGCGGCCGTCGTAGACGGCCCGATCGTGTAGAAGCTGACCGGCGCGTCGATTTCGACCTGATGCACGAACCCCGTGACGGCCGACGGGCTCGCGAGCACGACATTATCTACGCGCAGCGTCGACAACGGGCGCCGCGGCTCCACGGCCGGCGCGGGCACGGTCCTATAGACCTCGAGCCTAGTGCATGTTGCGCCGGCCGCCTCGAGCGTGCGCTCGAGCGTATCGCCGGCGTTCTCGGCGACGGCCAGTAGCACGCGCGGATGCAGTATCAGCTCGCCGAGATCGGCGAGCATGGCGCCGAGCGCCGCGGCGGTTCCGCTCCCGACGACGTCGACACGGCCAAGCTCCGATTTGGCTGCCTCGGCCGTCGCCGCGCCGACGACGGCTATGCGGCACTGCGACGGCAGCGCGGGCGGCCCGAGCGCGACGAAAGCCTCGACGCCGCGGCGCGACGTGAACACGAGCCAATCGCTGCTCGGCACGGCCACCGCGAGCGCCGCTTTCGACTCCGGCGTCGCTATCGGTTCGCAGCGAATGCACGGCAGCGCAACCGAGTCCGCGCCGTGGCGCGCGAGCCGCTCGGCCCACTCGGCGCAATCTTCCTCGCTGCGCGTGAGCAAGACGCGGCGGACTGCGGCGCTCGCGGTAGGCAAAGTCATGGGAGCACCGCGTCGAGCGCGGCCCAGGCAGCGGCGCCGAGCGTTCCTGAATTCGCGTCTTCGACCCGCGCTACGCGCACGGCGCCTGCGCGTTCGAGCATCGCAACCAGCTGTGCTTGCCGCTGGCGGCAAAGCAGTACGCGCCGAACGCGACGTCACAGCCTCCTTCGGCGCGCGCGAGGGCGTCGCGCTCGGCGGCGACGGCCGCGCGGCTCGGCACGTGATCGATCTTCGCGAGCGCCGCGAGCACGCGCGCGTCGTCGCGGCGGCATTGCAACGCGAGCGCGCCTTGGGCCGGCGCCGATACGAACCGCGCCGGATCTAATCGCACGACGGCGACGTCGGCGAGCGAGCTGCCCAGGCGTTGCTCCGCCTGCAGGCGCTCGACGCCCGCCGCCGCGAGCACGATCGCGTCGAATCGACCTTCCTCGAGGCGGCGCACGCGCGTGGGCACGTTGCCGCGCAGCGGCTCGACGGCGAGGTCGGGGCGAAAGTGCATGAGCCACGCGCGCCTACGTGCCGACGCCGTTCCGACGCGTGCACCTGGTTTGAGGGGAAGCCAGTCGTCGTCGGCTGTGCCCGCGAACGCGTCGCGGCGTACGAGCAGCAGGTCGGCAGGATCGACGCGTTGCGGGACGGCTGCGATCGTGAGCTCCGGCGGCGACCTCGTCGGCAGATCCTTGAACGAGTGCACGGCGAGCTCGACGCGCCGCTCGACGAGCGCTTGCTCGATCTCGCGCACGAACACGCCTTGCGGGCCGATCGAGGCGAACGTGCTCGTCGTGTTCTGATCGCCCGACGTCTTGATGATCGTGAGCTCGACGTCAAATCCCAACCGCTCGAGCGCCGCGGCGACGGTGCCCGATTGCGTACGCGCGAGCTCGGAGCCGCGCGTGCCGAGCCGCAACTTCTCGCGCGTGCTCATGCCTCACCGTTGCGGCGCGCACGCGCGGCCGCCGGCGGCTGTGCGCTGCTGTCTACGGCGCCTTGCAACGCCGCGCGCAGCTCGTCGGCGAACTCGGGCTCCAGGCCGCCCAAAAAAGCCTCGAGCGACCCGTCCGGCCCGTCGTGGAGCAAGCCGCGCAGGCCCAAGCACGGAATGTGCGCGAAGCGGCGCGCAAGCACCTCGGCCCACGTCTTGATCGCGGCGCGCTCCGTCTCCCCGAGTCCCTGCAAATCCTTCTTCAGGAGCCGCTTGACGCCTTCTTCCGCCGTGCGCCGGTAGCGCTGCTGCAACGCGCGGAACAGCGGGCCGTAATAGCGCTCCGTGAAACGGTCCTGCAGCTCGTCGAGCGCTCGGTCGACTTGCTCGCGCGCCGGCCCCGCTTCGACTAGCCGGGCGGCGCGGCTTTGCTCGGCATGCCGCACGATCTCGTCCATACCGACGCACGGGAGCGCGAGCTTGGCGCAGTCCACCGCGTCGACATCGCCGGGCACTGCCATGTCGACGATCAGCGGCGGCTCGCCCGACGCCGTGTGCGCGGCGAGCCGCTCGAGCGAGGCTCGATTCAGGATCGGCTCGCCGGCGCCCGTCGCCGTCAACAACGCCTCGACGGCCGGCGGCTCACGGCGGAATGTTTCGAGGCTCATGTGCTCTGCGCCGTGGCGGGCCGCTAGCGCCGCGGCTTTGTCCTCGGTGCGGTTCACGACGGTGAAGTCGAGGCCGGCCTGCGCGAGCGAGACGGCCGCGCGCTCCGTCATCGGCGACACGCCGACGAGCGCGATGCGCCCTGGCGTCCGAGCGATGCGCGCGCGCAGAAGCTGCACGGCTATCTCGGCCAGCGAGACTCGACCTTCGGCGAGCTTCGTGCCGCCGCGGACACGGCCCGCGATGCGCAGCGCTTCCTCGAAAACCAATCCCAAGCTCGGGCCGCAGAGGCCGAGCTCGAGCGAGCGCTCTTGCGCGTAGCGAACTTGCCCCACGATCTCGGTCTCGCCGACGCACGCCGAGTCGAGACCGGCCGCCGTCAAGAACAGATGCTCTGCCGCGCCTTCGCCCTGCCAGGCGCGCAAGCGCCGCTCGGCTTCGCCGTGCGCAGCGGCACGCCCCGTCAGCAGCTTGAACGCGTCGCGGCGCAAGTCTTGGACGGGCGTGCGCTCGCTGCGAGCGAAGATCAGCTCGACGCGGTTGCAGGTCGCGAGATACGCGAGCTCCGTAAGCTGCAGGCGGCGCGCGAAATCCTGCAGCTGCGCTGCGGCGCGCTCTTGCTGCAACGCGAATTCGGCGAGCGCTTCGCTGCCGCCTTGACGCCACGACACGCCGACCAAGCCCAACTGCTCGAGCAACTTAGGGTTTCCTGTTGCCTCTACGAGGATATTCAGCCTACCGCCGCCCAAGGCGTTTTTTTGTCACGCCAGTGTCACGAGGCGCTCGCCGGCGCCACCCCTATGCGCCAAATGCGAACGGGTCGCGTTCTAGCGGTCCCCAGTCGAGCGGCCAAGATCTATTTTCCCGGGAAAATAGATCTGTCCCCGGTGGCTACTGCGTCGCAGCAAACGCTCGCGCCGTGAAATCCTCGAGCGCGGGCAGCTCGGCGCGGATGCCTTCGGCCAGCAGTAACTGGCCGCGCGTGCGCGCTTGATTGTGGGCGCTGGCGCTTTCGTAACGCGCGCGGTTCCAGCCGAAATAACTCTCGCGCAGCGCGTCGGCGCAGAACCGCGCCGCGAGCTCGACCGTGATCGTCAGCGCGCCGCGCGGGATCGCGCTCCACTCCTCGGGCGTCAGGAAGCCTTGCGCGGCCTCAGCATAGCCTTCGATCGCCGCCTCGAAGAACGGCCGCACGAAGCGCGCGTTCGCGGCGTCTTCCGTGGCCGGGTTGCACCACGAGCGCAGCGCGTCGCCGAGCTCGAGCGCGACAGGCATATGTGCAAGCGTGTCGAGATCGATGAGGCACAACGCGCGATCCGCGTCGTGTGCGAACAGGAGATTCGAGATCTTGGGATCGCCGTGCACGATTCGATCGAGGCTCGCGTTCAGAGGAGGCAGTGCCTCCGCGGCTTCGAGCACGCGCTCGGCAAGCGGCTCGACGACGTCGAAGTGCCGATGCGCGCGGTGCTCGACGAGCGCCTCGCGCAGCGTGCGCAGGTGCGCCGCCGTATCGTGGACGCCTAGGCGGCGATTGCGAAAGCGATGGTCGAGGTCACTGACCGCGCGATGGAACTCCGCGACGATGCATCCGGCGGCGCGCGCTTGCGCCGGCGTCTCGAGTGCGTCGAGGCAGATGCCCTCGATGCGTGTCAGCACGCGCCACACGCCTTCGTGCTCGAGCCACAGAGCGCTGTCCCGCGTCGGCACGAGGCGTGGCGTCAGCAGCCCTTTGCTCGCGAGGTGCTCCGTCACGGCCGCGATGTCGACGTTCACCTCGGCCGAGAAAATCGGGTTCACGCGTTGCAGCACGAGCGCCGTGCCGCGCCGCGAGTCTGCATACCAGGTCGGGTTCATAAGGCCCGACGTTGCGCGCACGAGCGACTTCGGCTCGAGGTCGAAGGCGGCAAGCACGGGCCGAGGCGGTACGAGATCCGGATGAGCGCTCATTCGGCGTCAATGATAGCCGGAAGCCGCCGGGGCGCTGGCTTCGGGTCAGAACTGGACGTCGAACTGAGCGAGGATGCGGCCGGTGCCTCGCGCGCACTCGTCGTTGTCTAGCACGCCGTTGCCGCGCAATCGATAGTGCTCGCGCATTTCGGCGCGTAGATACGCGGCCGTGTCGATGCCGATGCGCTCAGCGGCTTCCTCGATCGCGCGGCAGAGCATCGGCACGAAAGCGTGAAATCTCCTGATAGAGCCCAAGTTCGCGACGAGCTGCAGCACGGCCGCACGGCCGTGCAACGTGCAGAACTCGATCCTCTCGTGGCTCGAGTAAACGCCGACGTAGAGGGTCGCGGCCGTGGCGAGCGCCGCGACGCCGAGCGCCCACATGGCAACGCCGTAAAAGGCGTCGAAGCGCAGCAGGAACGCAGCCAATGCCGTCACGGCGCCGCAGCCGAGGGTCGCAGTCAGCCAGCTCGTTGCAATCACGCGCTCGATTTTCGGCACCGGATCTACAAAGCGCAGGTCGAGAAAGAATGGCGCGTCGGCAGCGCCTTTCTCGAGCTCGGTGACCTTGAGATAGCCCTCGTCGTAAAGCGTGAGCTCGGCCCCCGTACGGCGGATAAGGTTACGGAGGACGATGGCTTCGCGCGGTGTGCGGGCCGCGATCGCGGGATCGGCGCTCGAGTCCTCCGAGCCGATATAGATATGTTCGGCCGGCGCGCTGGGCGCCGCGAGCGGCGGTTTCGTCGCCAGGGAGGAAGGCTTCTTGTCCAGCGATGCCATGCGTCCTTGCCGAGCCGCCGAATACCGCTGGAACTCTAGGCGCGGCGCGGGCTCTGAGCCGTGAGCGTGGTCACAGTTGGGTCGCGTGCCCCATGACAAGGCAGTCTTCTTCTCGCCCGCCCGTCGCTGCGCTATAAGAACGGATACGTGGAGCGGACGCCGGAGGTATCGCCATGGATCGCGCTTCGCTAACAGGTTTCCGACTGATTGCCCCCTTGCTGCCGTTGCTCGCGGCCTCGAGCGCGGCCGCCCAGGACGAAGAGGCATTCGACCGCACGCCGCGAGACTGCGTCGTCGTCCAGAGCATCGACAAGACCGACGCCGTCGATGATCAGAACATCATCTTCTACATGCGCGGTAACAAGGCTTATCGCAACCATCTGCCGCGCAAATGCCCCGGGCTCGAACGAGAGAACCGGATCGGCTACGAGACGCGCAGTAGCCGCCTGTGCGCGATCGACACGATCACGGTGCTCGAGGACTTTGGCGTCGGTCTGCGCCCTGGGTTCACGTGCCGGCTCGGAGAGTTCGTGCCTCTGTCGCCGGCCGAGATCGAAGAGCTCGAGTTTCGCGAGGAGGGGGAGGCGGGACAAAGCGGCGCCATCGAGACGAGCTCCGTCGAGCTCGAAGCGGACGACGAGACCGCCGAGCCCGGTGAGGGCGAGGCCGCCGCCGAAGGGTCGTCTGCGGACGAGCCGGCGCCCGACTCGCCCGTGGCCGAGGATTGAGAGCTACTGAAGGCCGAACGGCAGCGGACTGCCGTTCAGCGTAAAGCTCCCGTCGGTGTAATCGACGACGGTTCGATAACCCTCGCCGTCCTCGATGAGCACGCCTTGCCCTACGAGCATCGTCAGCATGAGGCCCGACTGCGCTTCGACCATGTACTCGAGCTGGTCGGGCGGGATCGTGGGGTCGCCGGCGAGCTGCATGCGTGCGCCGAGCGTCGCCAGCTCGCCCGCCAGCGTCTTCGATAGCCGCAAATCCGCTTTCGCGTTGACGAGCCCGAGCATCATCAGCGGATTGTCGAGCGTCAACGTGCCGGCCGGAGGCAGCTGATCCGGTCTCGTCGTGACTTCGATGCGGCCGTCGAAGGGCTCGCCGTCGTAGCGGAAGCGGATCGGGTCGAGCGTCAGGCTCGGGCCTGCTTCGAGCGCGCGCTCGAGGAGCGGGCCGAACGAAGCGGCAAGCGTTGCAGGGTCGGCTCCCGCGGCAGCCTCGGTGGCCGCGGCGCTGTAGGCCTCGACAGCGGCGACGTCGAGATTGCGCACCGTGACGCCCACAGAGCCTGCCGTCACCGCGTTGTCCTCGAGGCGCATGGTATCGACGTCGTAGGTGACGCGCATCTCGAGCAGCTCGCCGGCTGCATCGATGCCGACGTCACTCAGCATTTTCAGGTTCGAGACTTCGAACATCGGTGCCGCGTTTTGCGACGGATATGCCATGGAGATGCTTGCGACCGTGAACGACGTTTCGCCTGGCATCACGTACTGGGAGCGCAGCTCATTGTCAGCACTCGCCGAAAGCCCGCGCACGGCGAACGTCCCCGTAGGCGACGTGAAGTCGAGCGAGCCGATCTGCGCGTCGGCGTCGAGTTGCCGCCCGGCGAGCGAGCCGGCGAGCGTTCCGCCGGAGAACGTCAGCAATGCTTCGTCGATCGGCAGCTCGAACGGCGGGGCGTCGGCGTCGAACAGAAGCCCGCCGAGATACGGCGTCCTGCCGCGAAACTCGAAGAGGTAGGGAACGCCGAGCGTCTGCGTCAGCTCAGCGACTCCGGGAGCCTCCATATCCGGTCGTGCGGCCATCGTCGACCACGCAAAGTGCACGCCGTTGCGCAACGCGACGGGCCCATGCGCGAGCTCGACGACGATTGGCAACGTGCCGAACACGCCGAGCGGCGTGCCGGCGGCCTCCGCGAGCCGCGCGACGTTGTCGGGTGCAAGCGTAAGCTCGATCCGTGCGGTGCTGCGGAGCCAGCCGCGGTCGAACGACGTGAGCTCGGCATCGGCGTTGGGACTCGCGTCGATGGCCGCGACTCGTTCGCGGACGCGTGCTTCCGTGATCGAGCCGACGACGCCTGGCAGGGCGAGCAGAACGATCGCGAGCAGGGCGGACGCAACGATGGCGACTTTATTCATGAGGACCCTTGGGGCGGGGCGCTTCCGCGTCGCGGATCATCCCGGACAGCGCTACGGCGGTCAATGATGCGCGTCGCGTAGGCGTTATCATCGCACGCCATGTACATCCCGAAGCACTTCGAGCAAGAGGACCCGGGCGCACTCTGGGACTTCATCGACGAGCGTGCGTTCGGCACGCTGCTGACGGTCGCCGACGGCCGCCCGACGTTGAGCCATCTGCCGTTCTTACCCGATCGTGACGCGGGCGTCCTGCACTGCCACGTCGCGCGCGCGAATCCGCAGTGGCAGGAGCTCGCGCGCTCGCCGCAGGCGCTCGCGATCTTCATGGGGCCGCACGGTTATGTCTCGCCGACCTGGTATGCGGAGCGCGGGGGCGTGCCGACCTGGAACTACGCCGTCGTGCACGTGCATGGCGAGGCCGCGGCCGTCGACGATGCCGACCGTACGCGCAAGCACGTCGAGGCGCTGGCTGCGAGGTATGAGCGAGGCCGCGCGGCCCCCTGGGTTCCCGAGTACGACGTGCGCCGGGTGGCCGGCATCGTCGGCATCGAGATCCGCGTGGCGAGGCTCGAAGGCAAGTTCAAGCTGAGCCAGAACCGCTCCGCCGCCGATCATGCTCGAGTCGTCGCGGAGCTGTCGCGATCGGGCCGCGGCGAGGACGCCGCGCTGGCACGGCTCATGGCGGCCGCGGCGCCGCAGAGCTAGTCGCTTTCCGGCAAACCTGCGACCATGACTCGCGAGTTCTCGGGGCGCATCCAAAGGGGGATACACGTGCGCACGATCACGATCGCGTTCTTTGCGGCGCTCGCCATCGCGCGCGCCGGCGCGCAGCCGACGGCCGGCGAGGACAGCCAACACATTCTGACGGTCGACCACTACGTTCCGAATCGGTCGATCGTGCCATCAATCGAAGGCCAAACGGCGCAGATCTATGTGCGCGAGCGCGTGAAGCCCGCGACGATTCAACGCGGCGCCCCGCGCGACGATCGCGTCGTGCTGTTCGTGCACGGCGCGGGCACCCCGGCCGAGGTCGCATTCGACGTGCCGCACGCCGATTACAGCTGGATGGCGTATCTCGCGGCCGCCGGCTTCGATGTGTTCTCGATGGACATGACGGGTTACGGCCGCTCGACGCGGCCGAACGTCATGAACGACGTCTGCAATCTCTCGGCCGAGCAGCAGACGGCGCTCGGTCGCACGCCGTGCGACGCGACGCACGACGAGCAACTCACGACGATCGCGTCGGACTGGGACGACATCGACGCCGTCGTCGAGCACATCCGCTCGCTGCGCGATGTCCCGCGCCTGAACCTCGTCGGCTGGTCGCTCGGCGGCCCGCGCGCCGGCGGCTACGCGTCGCGCAATCCGGCCAAGGTCGCTAAGCTCGTGCTGCTTGCGCCGGCTTATTCGCGCGACGCGGGCCTCGAGGCGCCCCAGCCGAGCCCCGCGCGCGGAGTCGCGTTCAATGCGCAATCGCAGGCCGACTTCACGGCGAACTGGGAGCGTCAGGTCGGTTGCGCGAATCAATACGAGCCCGCCGCGGCTGCAGCCGTGTGGCGCGCCATGCTCGAATCCGATCCCGTCGGCGCTTCGTGGGGCCAAGGTGTGCGCCGCGCGCCGAACACGACGGTGTGGGGCTTCGGCAAGTCGGCCGTCGAGCGTATGCAAACGCCGACGCTGATGGTCGCGGCCATCCACGACAAGCAGATCGTGCCGGACCGCGTCCACGACTACTTCGCGGATCTCGGCGCCGAAAACAAGGTGCTGCTCGACTTGGGTTGCTCTTCGCATAACGCGATGTGGGAAACGAACCATCTGCTCTTGTTCCGTGCGTCGCTTGAATGGCTGACGGTCGGGACCGTTGAAGGGATGGCGCAGGGCGTGGTCCGGCTCGGTTACTGATTCGCGGCTCAAAAAAGGGCCGCTCGGCGCGGGCGCGGGCGCCGTTTCGGACCGACAATTCTTTATTCAGGCGCCGCGCGGTGCGGCGTACACTTTCTGGGATTCGGATCGCGAGAGAGATGATGAAAAGACTAATGACGGTGGCGGCGGCGGTGTTGGCGCTCGGGGTGCTCGTGGCGAGCGGCGCACAAGAAGGGCACCCGCTCAAGGGCTCATGGCTCGGCGAGTGGCAAGGCAACAGCGTTCATGGGGACAACGTCCTGCTGATACTCGACTGGGACGGCAAAGCCATCACGGGAATGATCAATCCCGGCACGGACAATATGCCGCTCTCGCGCGCGTCGCTCGAGCCGAACGGCTGGGCCGTGCGCCTCGAGGCCGAAGGCAAAGACAGGGATGGCGGCGCCGTGCGCTACGTCATCGAAGGCAAGCTCGAAGACCTCGAGCTGCCGAACCGCTCGATCAACGGCACATGGTCGAGCAACAAAGGCCGCGGCACGTTCACGGCGAGCCGGCAATGAACGTGCGCTCCCTAGCGCGTTGGTGCGTAGGTTTGGGCGTCGCGATCGCGGCGCCGCTGGCGGGTGCGCACCATGCGATCGTCGCGAAGTTCGACGACACGAAACGCACGGAGCTGCGCGGCATCGTCACGAACGTCGATTGGCGCAATCCGCACGTCCACGTATTCACGAACGTCGCGCGCGACGACGGCAGGGTCGAGAACTGGGCCGTCGAGCTCGAGAGCACGGTGCTGCTGCGGCGCAGCGGCTGGAAACAGGACACGTTGCGTCCCGGCGACGCGATCAGCGTCAGCGGCCCGACGGCGCGCGACGGCTCGCGGCAGGTCTGGGGCGAAACCGTCGTCGCGACGGCCACGAATCGGCAGGTCTACAACGTCACGGATTCCGGTCCTGTGAGGCCGGTTTCGCCGCGGCCTACGCCGCGCGGCGCCGACGGCAAGCCCGTGCTCGGCTTCGCCGACGAGACGGGCGGCTATTGGGCCTACCCCTCGAGCACGGTGCTCATGCAAGCCGGTGCCAACGTGCAGATGAGCCGTGACGGCGTGCTCGCGCGAGTCTCCGACGCGCCGCGCGTTGCGCCGTTCCAGCCGTGGGCGCTCGGTGTTTACCAGCACCGCCAGCAGCGGCATCTCGCCGACGATCCGGGATTTCTGAACTGCAAGAATCCCGGCGCCGTACGTCAATTTCAGTCGCCGATCGGTGTGCAGTTCGTCGACGACCCGGCGCGCGAGCGGATCTTCGTGCTGCTCGGCGGCGGCAACCACAATTACCGCATCATCTATATGGACGGCCGCGAACAGCAGGGCCAAGTCCAAGGCGACGACGACAATCCGCTCTACTACGGCCGCGCCATTGCCCATTGGGAAAACGATACGTTGGTCGTGAGAACGACGGGCTTCAACGAGGATTTTTGGTTCACGAACGGCGGCTTGCCGCACACGGACCAGCTCGCGCTCACCGAACGCTTCACACGCTCCGACTACGACACGCTACGATATGAAGTCACGGTCGACGATCCCGGTGCCTATACGCAGCCGTGGTCGAGCAGCTGGGAGCTGCGCTGGGTCGGGGGCGAGGAGCTGCCCGTGTATTTCTGTCAGGACAACCGCTCATAAAGGAGCGCTCGGGTTTTGATTCGGAGGATCGCAACATGAACGCACGCACAGTAGCCGCTTCGATCGTCGCGGGCCTGCTCCTCTCGGGAGCCGCCTTCGCGCACCATTCGTTCTCGGCCGAGTTCGACGCCGCAAAGCCCATCAAGCTCACCGGCATCGTGACGAAGGTCGAATGGACGAACCCGCATGTCTGGTTCTACATCAATGTGAAGGACGAGGCGACGGGCGAAGTCACGAACTGGGGCGCCGAGATGGGCCCGCCGCACGGCTTGCAACGCAGCGGCTGGCGTCGCGAGACTCTGAAGATCGGCGAATCCGTCAGCGTCGACGGCTTCCTCGCACGCAACGGCGAGCAGCGCATGAATGCGCGCACCGTGACGCTGACCGCGACGGGCGGGCGGCCCGGCCAGACGCTCGACGCAGACTCGAGCAGCCGTCAAGGCAACTAGAGAGAAGCTCATGAAGCCGACCTTGCTCGCGTCCACCTTGTTATTGACGGCGCTCGTGATCGCCGATCCTGCTGCGGCGCAGCGCCGCGGCCGCAATCCGAACGCGCCGCCGCCGGGGCCAGCGCCGCGCGACGCCGACGGCCGCGCGATTCTCTGGGGCGCGACGCCCGACGAGAAGGGCGTGTGGACGCCGATGTTCGGCATCACGGACCCGATCAATCCGGCCGATCAGACGCCGTTCCAGCCGTGGGCGCGCGCGCTGTACGACGACCGGCAAGGTCACGAGCTCGAGCCGCACGCGCGCTGCAAGGCCAGCGGCACCGCGCGGCAATTCCAGACGCCGTACGGCGTCGAGTTCGTCGAGCAGCCGGCGTTGAAGCGCCTCTACATTTTTGATATCGGCGGTCCGCACACGTTTCGCACGGTCTACATGGACGGGCGATCGCACCCGGCCGATGTCGAGCCGACCAACTACGGTCATTCGATCGGCTGGTGGGAGGGCGACACGCTCGTCATCGACAGCACGGGTTTCAACGAAGGTTTCTGGCTGGACCGCCGCGGCATGCCGCACACGACGCAGCTGCACACGGTCGAGCGCTTCACGCGTAAGGACTCGGAGACCATCGCCTACGAGATCACGATCCACGACCCGGGTGCGTACACCGCCGAATGGAAAGGCGCCTTCGATTTGAACTTCGAGCGCGGCGTCGAGCTCTTCGAGTACTCGTGCCAGCAGGCCAACTATGCCGGCGAGCTCATGGTGGGCGGCGAGCGCTCGAGCATCGACCGCACGAGCCCGATCGTTCCGTAAATCGCACGGACGTTGCGCGTCTCCGCGACGCTCGAATTCAGATCGCGGCCGCGTGAGTGTGCCGCCATTGCCTTTGACGCCATGATCACCACTTCGCCTGTCGTGCTCGAAGGCTACGGCGTGCGGCTCGAGCCGCTCGAGCCGCGCCACGAGCCTGAGCTCGCCGCGGCGGCCACCGATGGCGCCCTCTGGGAGCTATGGTTCACGGCCGTGCCGGCGCCGCAGGAAACGAAGGCATACGTCGACATCGCGCTCGCAGGCCAGAGCGAAGGCCGCATGTTGCCATGGGCCGTGCGCAATCTAGCAACGGGCGCGCTCGTCGGCAGCACGCGCTTCCACGACATCGCCGCGAACATCGACCGCGTCGAGATCGGCTATACGTGGTACGCGAAGCGGTGGCAGCGCAGCCACGTCAACACGAGCTGCAAGCTGTTGCTCCTCACGCACGCGTTCGAGACGCTCGGGTGCAAGGTCGTCGGCCTTCGCACCGACAAGTTCAACTTCGCCTCGCAGCGCGCGATCGAAGCGCTCGGCGCGAAGAAGGACGGCGTGATCCGGCATTTCGGGACGCGCCGCGACGGCTCCGCGCGCGACGTCGTGATGTACAGCATCCTCGCCAGCGAGTGGCCCGAGGTGAAGCTGCACCTCGCGCGGCGGCTCGCGCGACACGGCGGCCGCGCCGGCGGAGATAACGCGTGACTCGCCGACATGCGCCGGCCGCGATAGCGCTGCTTGCGGCCTCGCTCGCCACCGCGGCGCACGCGCAACCGCCTGACCTCGTGCTGCTCGACGGCAAGGTCGTCACCATCGACGCCGAGTCTTCGTTGCGCGAGGCGCTCGCGATTCGCGACGGCAAGATCCTCGGTATTGGCAGCACGGCCGAGATTCGCCGCCTCGCGGGCCCCGCGACACGCATCGTCGAGCTCGGCGGCCGTACGGTCGTTCCGGGGCTCATCGACTCGCATCTGCACGCCGTGCGCGCGGCGCTGTCGTTCAGCACCGAGGTCAACTGGATCGGCGCGCGCTCACTCGGCGAAGCGATGGCGCGAATCAGCGAGGCCGCGCGCCGCCGGCCTCCGGGTGCCTGGCTGATCGTCGCCGGCGGTTGGAACGAGCTGCAGTTCACGGAGCGCCGCCGGCCGACTCAGGCCGAGCTCGAGGCCGCCGCGCCCAACAATCCGGTCTACGTGCAGCTCGGCTACGGCTGGATCGTCATGACCGACGAGGGCTTCGAGAAGCTCGGCATCCGCAGCGAAGCCGATCTCCCGGCCGGCGGCACGTTGGTGCGCGACGGCGAGCGGCTCACGGGCGCGATCAGCGGCGGGCAGGGCGCGATCATCGCGCTGTTCGATCGGCTGCCGAAGCCAACGTTCGCGGAGCAGGCGCAGGGCACGCGCGAGTTCTTCCGCGAGCTGAATCGGCTTGGCCTCACGGGCGTCGTCGATCCCGGGGGCAACAATTTGTTCCCGCCCGACTATCAAGCATTGTTCGACGTCTGGCGGCGCGGCGACCTGACGGTCCGCGTCGCCTACAGCTTGAACGGCCAGACTGCGGGCGGCGAGCTCGCGGAGCTGCAGAGTCTCACGGCGCTCTTGCCGATGGGCTTTGGCGACGACCGCCTGCACTTCAACGGCCTCGGGGAGCGCATCACGTATGCGATGAACAATAATCCGGAGCCGACGGCCGAGCACAAGGAGCGCTACTACGAGGTCGTGCGCTGGGCGGCAGAGCGGGGGATGACGATCACGATGCACTGGGGTCCGGACAACACTGTCCCGCACCTGCTCGACATCTTCGAGCGCGTGAACCGCGAGGTGCCCATCGCGCCGCTGCGCTGGTCGATCGCGCATTTGAACGATGCTTCCGATGCGACCCTGAAGCGCATGAGCGAGCTCGGCGTCGGCTGGACCGTGCAGGACGCGATGTACTTCGGCGGCGAGGACCTCGTGCGCCGCCAAGGTAGAGACGCCGCGCGCCGCCTTCCACCCGTCGTCACGGGCCATCGCTTGGGAGTCGTCATCGGCGGCGGCACCGACGCGCACCGTGTCGCCTCGTACAACCCGTTCACGTCGCTGCAATGGTTCCTCGACGGCAAGACGGTGGCCGGCACGCCGATCCGCGGTCCCGAGGAGACGCCGGATCGGCTGACGGCGCTCCGCTTCTACACGCTCGGAAGCGCGTGGTTCTCGTTCGACGACGACGTACGCGGCTCGCTCGAGGCCGGCAAGCTCGCGGATCTCGCCGTGCTCTCCGAGGACTATCTCACCGTGCCGCTCGACGAGGTCGGCAGCATCGAGTCCGTCTTGACGCTGGTCGGCGGCGAGGCCGTCTACGCCGCCGGCGAATTCGCACCGCTCGAGGACTGAAGGAGCGCGCGATGACGAAAGGCGCCGAGCTCGCGCTGCGTTGCCGCTGCGGCACCGTGCGCGGCGTCGCGCGCGGCGTGGCACCGAGCACCGTCAACCACTGCTTTTGCTACTGCGACGATTGTCAGGCGTTCGCGCATTTCCTCGGCCGCGCCGACGACGTGCTCGACGCACATGGCGGCACCGAGATCACGCAGATGTCTCAAGCCAACGTCGGCTTCACGGCCGGCGCCGACAAAGTGGCGGCCATGCGGCTCTCGGAAAAAGGAATGATTCGCTGGTACGCGAGCTGCTGCCGCACGCCGATCGGCAACACCATGGCTACGAGCGCAATGCCGTTCATCGGCGTCATCAAAGCGTTCATCGATGCGCCGCCGGCCGCGCTCGGCCCGATCCGCGGACGCGGGTTCGCGCACGGCGCGAAGGGTGGCCGGGCCGCGGTGCCGAAGGACGGTTTGCCGGAGCTCGTCATGATCGCGCGCGTGCTCGCGAAGGTGCTGCGCTGGCGCATGCGCGGCGACCACAAGCGCTCGGCTCTGCGCGACGCGGCGACGGGCCAGCGGCTCGCCGAGCCGCGCGTGCTCGGCGAAGCCGAACGCGAAGAGCTCAGGCGGCACTGCGCTCTATGGCGGGGTGAGGCTCCGGCCGGCGGTTGAGCAAGAGCTGCGCCGCTAGCGTCACGGCGGCTGCGGCCGACAGGTAGTAACCGACGTAGGCGATGCCGTACGAGCCCGCCAAGTACGTCGCGATGTACGGCGCGAGCGAGCCGCCAAGGATTCCCGCGAGGTTGAACGTCAACGACGCGCCGGTGTAGCGCACGGCCGTCGGGAACAGCGAGGCCAGTGCAGCGCCCAGCGCGCCGTACGTGCACCCCATCGCCGCGAGACCGAGCGACAGGAATAGCGTAGCTTTCGCGGCGTCGCCGCTCGAGAACAACGGCTCGAACGTGAAGCCGAACCCGATCACGGCGACGCTCGCCGCGATCAGGACCGGCCAGCGGCCGACGCGATCGGCAGCGAGTGCCGTCAGCGGGATCGTCAACGCGAAGAACAGCACGCCGACCATCTGCAGCGGCAAAAACTCTGCGCGCGTGAAGCCGAGCCTGCTCGTGCCGTGACTCAACGTGAATACCGTCATCAAATAGAACACGACGAACGTCGTGACGGCGGCGAGCGTCGCCAGCACCAACGTGCGCGTGTGGTCACGACAGACGGTGAGAATCGGAACGCGGACGCGTTCCTGACGCTCGATCGCGCGTGCGAACGCCGGCGTTTCCGTGAGCGTGAGTCGCACCCAAAGGCCGACGCCCACGAGCGCGGCGCTCGCGAGAAACGGGATGCGCCAGCCCCAGGCCAGGAAGTCGGCGTCGCTCAAAGCCTCCGTGAGGACGATGAAGATGCCCGTCGAGCAAATGAAGCCGAGCGGCGCGCCGAGCTGCGGAAACATCCCATACCAACCCTCCTTGCCGCGCGGCGCATTCTCGGTCGCGAGCAGCACGGCGCCGCCCCATTCACCGCCGAGCCCCAAGCCCTGGCCGAATCGGCAAAGCGCGAGCAGGGCGGGCGCCGCGATGCCGATGGCGGCATAGGTCGGCAGCAGGCCGATCGCGACCGTCGACAGCCCCATCGTCAGCAATGCGGCGACGAGCGTCGTCTTGCGCCCGATGCGGTCGCCGAAGTGCCCGAATAGCGCCGAGCCGACGGGCCGGGCGAAGAACGCGAGGGCGAAGGTTGCGAGCGACTGCAGCGTCGAGGTCGCCGGATCGGCGGCCGGAAAGAACAGCTGCGGGAAAACGAGCACGGCGGCCGTGCCGTAGATGTAGAAGTCGAAGAACTCGATCGTCGTGCCGATCAAGCTCGCAAACAGCACGCGCGCCTTGGTCATTGGGGCCGGGATTATATCGGCGCAAGCGGCGCGGTAGCGATCTTCTTTCGGCACGGCTGCGATCCTTCGCTAGACTCAAGGCCTTCACCTCAACCTGCGGAGGCCACGGAAATGGAAGAGCTATTCTCGGCAGACCGCCTGCTCGCGGTGTGGAACACCGTGTACGGGTGGCTGCTCGCTAACGTGCTCGTGCTCGACACTGCGGTGCAAGGCGTCGTCGTCGTTTTGACGTTGCTGCTCGCCGTGCTGATCGCGAAGCGCGTGGCGCCCTGGCTCGCGCGCTATCGCGACCATCGCGCCGTGGGGCGTGGCATCGTCATCGCCGAGGCCATGATGTTTTCGGTGCTCTGGCTGTCCCTCATCTGGCTGTCGACGACCGTCGCCGGCGCGACGGGCAGAGCGAACGGCTTGCTGGGCACGGTGGCCACGTTGCTCGCCGCTTGGATCGCCATTCACCTGGTTTCGCAGTTCGTTCGCAACCGCGCGTGGGCCAAGCTCATCGCGTGGGCCGCGTGGTCGATTGCGGCCTTGAGCATCGTCGGGCTGCTCGATCCCATCGTCACCGCACTCGACTCGGCGACGATATTTCCCCTCGGCGACGAGCAAGACCCGGATATCACGCTGTACACCATTCTGCGCTCGACGGTCTCGCTCGCCGTCCTCCTGGCCGTTGCGGTGTATTTGACGAGCTTGATCGAAACTCGCATCCGCACGAGTCAAACGCTATCGCCCACGGTGCAGGTGTTGTTCACGAAATCGCTGAAAGTCGTGCTGATAGCGGTGGCCGTGCTGGTCGCGGTCCGCAGCATCGGTATCGACCTCACCGGCCTCGCGGTGTTGGGCGGCTTGTTCGGCGTCGGCGTCGGCTTCGGCTTGCAGAAGATAGTCAGCAACTTGATCAGCGGCGTCATCTTGCTCCTCGACAAGTCGATCAAGCCCGGCGACATCATCTCCGTGGCCGGCACCTACGGCTGGGTGACGGCGCTCGGCGGGCGCTACGTCTCCGTGGTCACGCGCGACGGCGTCGAGCACTTGATCCCGAACGAAACGTTAATCTCCGAGCCCGTGGAGAATTGGACGCACACGCAGCGGCGCACGCGTCTCAAAGTCGATCTCATCGTCCATCACGACTCCGACTTGCGGCGAGTCATCGCGCTGTGCGAGGACGCCGCGCGCGCTTGCGCGCGCGTGCTGCCGGAACCCGAGCCGAAGTGCCTGTTCGTCGAGTTCGGCGACAGCGCGCTGAAGCTCCAGCTTCGCTTCTGGATCGGCGACGCACAGAACGGCGTGCAGAACGTCAAGAGCGACGTGCTGCTCGAGATCTGGGAGCGGTTCAAGCGGAACGACGTCCGTGTCCCGTATCCGCAGCGCGACGTGCATATTCGCACGAGCGCGGAGCGCGCGCCGCTGCAGGCCTTGGCTTAGCGGAGCGTCAGCCGGTGCCGGCGCGCAGCGCGACGGGCGAGCAGGACGCCCGTTAGCAGTGCGAGCAGCCCGAGATCCGATGGGCCGCCACCGCCACCGCCGCCACTGCTCGGCGGCGGGTTCGTGTCATTGTCATCGATGATGACCGTCAACGTGCTCGAGCCATCGAGTGTCGCGCCGCCCGTCAATCCCGACAGCGACAGCGTCAACGTCTCGGAGTTTTCGACGCTCGTGTCGTTCGTCACGGGGATCGCAATGATCTTGTCGGCGATGTCCCCGGCGAGCCAGCTCAGCGTGCCGCTCGAGGCCGTGTAGTCGGCACCTTCGGTCGCCGAGCCGGCGCCCGTCGTGTATTGCACGCTGACGCTGCCCGAGCGCCCGCGCGTTCGCTGCACGCGAACGCTGATCGTTCCGGCGTTCTCGGCAGCGGCCGCCGAAATCGAGCCAAAGCCGAGCCGGCCGTTGCTCGAGTCGAGCGTGCGCGTCTGGTCGCGCAGCACGAACAGTCCATTCTCGATGTCGCTGACGAGCAGATTCCCCGAAGGCAGGAACGGATAGACGCCCCATGCGCCGTCGGTGCCGGCGCTGTTCGTGCTCGGTGCAAGGTAGTTGTCGAAGTGCGCGATCTCGGCGAGCGCGTTGGGATTCGCGGCGTCGTAGACGACGACGCCGCGGCGGTAGTGCGAGACGTAGTAGCTCGTGCCATTTACATAGCCGTTGTGGTCCGTCGTCGACGTCGGCCCGGTGTGGCTGACCTGCACCGTCGGCGCGTGGCGTTGGCGGTCGGCCACCCGGAATGGATGTAGCGGTTGTTCGGATTGGTGCCGGTGCCGAGCAGCACGGGCTGCGTCTTGTTCGTGACGTCCCACAGCTCGACGGCTTCGACGTTGAAGTCGACGAGAACCTCGCACGGGTTGTGGCCCGGCGCGCATTGCGCCGTGCGCGCATCCGTGACGACGAAGCTCGCCGAGTCGTGCATGTAGCGCGTCGTCGGCGCGCTGCCGAGGTGCTGCGGGAAGGCCGGATTCGCGAGACTGTAAGCACGCCACGAGCCGCCGTTCACATTGCTTCCGGCGACGTAGAGCACGGGCGTCATGCCCGGCAGCGCAGCGTTCGTCGCGTAGTCGATGTTTGCGACGTACAGCGTGTGCTGCGAGCTCGTGTCGAGGTTCGTCGAAGCGAGCCCGGCCGTCAGCGGTAGTCCCGACATGTCGATGACTTGGATGCCGCTGTTGGCCGCTTCCGTCGCGACGTAGGCAAAGGCGCGCCAGCGATTGGCGCCGGCGTCGAACAATTGATAGACCTTGACCTCGCGCCATGGCGAGGAGTTGCCGGGAATCGTCGCGACCTCGCGCGGAGCCGCGGGATCGGTGACCTCGACGATGGCCGTGCCGTTGCGCAGTCCCACGACGGCGTACTCGCGGTTGTCGTTGAGGTCGAGGAAGCCCCAGACGTTCGCGGCCGAGATGGGCCGGCTCGAGAACTGCGCTAGGGCCTCGAGGGCGTCACCAATGTGCGCGTCCGCGTCTACGAGGGCATCGGCGACTCGGAAGCCGAGTTGCTGAAGTTCGTCGACGACACGTCGCGAACGCTCGAGAGCGCCGGCTGGCGCTCCGTGATTCGCGTGAACGAGGGCGGCGAGCGCGTTCGCATCTTCATGAAGCCAGCCGCGAGCAGCGCGAGCCAGGGCGGCATCGAGGGCATCACGCTGATGGTCGTCGACACCGGCGGCGGCGACGAAGCCGTTTTCATCAACGTCGCCGGCGACATCCAGCCCGAGCAGCTCGGGAGAATTGCCGCCGGGATCGGCATGGACGGCATGTTCGACATGGTGCCCGGTCTGCCAGGCGCCGCGCAAAAGGGTCCGCAAAACTGAGTTTGCGGAATCGGGGCACTTGTAGCGTTTGCGACGAACTAGTGGCGCAAACGACTACGCGCGTTAGCGCCTTCTGCCCGGGTTTTCGCGCCGTATCGAGGCGTTCCGGACGCTGTAACCGGTTGGCACGGAACCTGCTCTCTAGGGACGGACGGCTGCGCCCGTGGTGAAACACACCGGCCCCCTCCCTCCCCGGTCGGTACTGTGGGGGCGCAGCCGTCGTTTCTTGGTCAGCAAAACTGGCGCATTCGCGCAGAGCAGCCAGCTGTCTCCCGCGAACGTCCCGTCGAGATCTTGCGAACAAGCTTGAGCATGTCGCCTAGCTTGTGCAGCGGTATAGATAAAATAGAGTTGATCATATACGGTAAAATGATAAACTCTTTGTTATGCCAAAGAGTCCGCGTGCGCTGGAATCCCTTCCGCCGGCCGTAACCCAGGCGCTGGCCCGCCTCGGCGAGAACCTGGCGATCGCGCGTCTCCGGCGGCGCGAGTCGCAGCGCGACTGGGCCAAGCGCCTCGGCATTTCCGTGCCGACGCTGATTCGCTTGGAGCGAGGTGACGCCGGTGTGGGGATGGGAATTTATGCCACCGCGCTGTGGCTCATCGGTAGGGCGGACGCGATACCGGAGCTCGCGGAGCCGCAAGAAGATCGCGGGGCGCTCGAGAGCGACATCCGCAAGGTATTGCGCCGGCGTGCAGTGCGCGCACCGCACTCGGCCGAGGCCCGCCTCGGCCGCAAGACTCGCGGCCAGACTGGCGAGAGCTGATCTCGTGAGCGCGGCCGACTATCGCCCCACCGACCAGCTGTATGTCTGGCTGCTCACCATGCCCGCCGAGCCGGTGTTCGTCGGCGAGCTGAACCTTGTTCGGACGAGCCGCGGAGTGTCGTTGCTCTATGCGGATACGTGGATCGAACGCGGCTTTCCACTCAGCGAAGATCTGCCGCTCGTCGCCGAAGAGTTCCTGCCGCCGGACAAGGAAACGGCGGCCGGCGCCGTCGACGACGCGAGGCCCGACCGCTGGGGCGAGCGAGTGATTCGTTTCCTCGACAAGCCGCCGCGGCTCTCGTTGCTCGAGTACTTGTACTTCGCCGGCGACGATCGATTCGGCGCGCTCGGCGTCTCGACGTCTGCGACGGAGTATCTGCCGCGCCGTTTGGGGCCGTTGCCGTCGCTTGGCGACGCGGCCCGTATTCAGGAGCTCATCCGAATGCTCCAGGACGGCGAGCCCTTGCCCGACGCGGAACGGCGGCTGCTCGCGCCTGGTGTCACGATGGGCGGCGCACGCCCGAAAGCCCTGCTCGACCTCGACGGCGAGCAGTGGGTCGTCAAGTTTGCCGATGGCGATGCGCTCGACGCGCCGCTCGTCGAGCATGCCGCCATGACGTTGGCGCAGCAGGCCGGCATCCGTACTGCTGCTACGAAGCCGCTACGTGTGCCCAGCGGGCATGCCGTGGCCGTCGCGCGCTTCGACCGCACACGAGGCCGGCGCATTCACTGTCTCACGGCACACGTGGCGTTACGCGCAGCGCACGAGCGGTTCGGCTATCCCGAGCTCGCGCAACTTTTGCGGCGACGCGGCGTGACGGCCGCCGACCGCTATGTCGCAGACATGCGAGAGCTGTTTCGCCGCATGGTATTCAACATCCTCATCGACAACACCGACGATCACGAGAAGAACCACGCGCTGCTCGTCACCGACGCGCAGCAGTACGAGCTCGCGCCGGCCTATGACGTGTTGCCGTCGGGGCAAGCGCTCGGCTTTCAGCAAATGCGCGTGGGCGAGCAGGAAGCCGATTCGACGATCGAGAACGCATTGTCAATGGTGCAGCTTTTCGAGTTGAGCGAGAAAGAAGCCGCCGCGCAGGTACGGCGCGTCGCACGTGTCGTGGCCGGCTGGCGGCAACATTTCGCCAGCTGCGGCGTCACGCCGCGCGACGCCGAGCTGCTCGCCGAGCAGATCGAACGACCGTTTCTCGCGGACCAGCGCCGCGAATATCAATAAGAACGGGGACCTTGACGCGAACCTACATGCCGCGGAATTGTCCGTGATGCGCTTTGCTTACCGGCAGCTCGACGCCGCTATGACGGAGCCGCACGATCATGCCGCGCTCCTCGTCGCGAACGACCGAATCGACGTGCTCGACGTTCACGACGACGCCGCGATTGATCTGCCAGAACAATTCAGGGTCGAGATCCTGGAGTAGCGCTGTCAGCGAGCGGCGGATCAGCGCCTCGGAGCCGACGGTGACCACGCGCGTGTACTTGCCGTCCGAGCAGAAGTACGCGATGTCGCGCACCGGCAGGAACCGCAGTGTGTTACCGAGCGTCGCCTGAATACGTTGCAGCCACGGCCGTGCCGCATCGCGCCCGGCCGGGATCGTCAAGAGCCGTTCCTTCAAGCGTTGGACCGTGGCGGCAAGCCGTGCACGCTTGACCGGTTTCAGCAGATAGTCGACGGCGCCCTGATCGAACGCTGCGACGGCGTGCTCGTCGTAAGCCGTGATGAATACCACTTGCGTCGCGCCTTGCACCCGCTCGGCGACCTCGAGCCCACTCAGCTTCGGCATGCGGATGTCGAGCAGCGCGATGGCCGGGCGCAGCTCTTCGATAGCTTGCAGGGCTGCGTCGCCATCGCCGACCTCGGCGGCTACTTTAAGCTCCGGCCAGAGCTCGGCGAGCACCTCGCGCAGCTCTCTACGCAACAGCGGCTCGTCGTCTGCAATGATGGCGGCCGGCTTCGTCATGCGGCAGGTGCCGGGATCGAGAGCCTGGCGACGGTTCCCGCCGGCGCGCCGGGCAGCAGCTCGAGGGACGCGCCGCCTGCGTAAAAGCTCGCGAGCCGCTCGCGCGTATTGCGCAGGCCGATACCGGGCTCGCTGCCGGCCGTGAGGCCGACGCCGTCGTCACGCACGCGCAGCACGATCTGCCCGGCTTGCCGCTCGATCGTGATCTCGATGAGGCCGCCCTCTGGCCGCGGCTCGATGCCATGACGCAGCGCGTTCTCGACGAGCGTTTGCAACAACAACGGCGGGAAGGCCACGTTCTCGAAGTCCGCGGCAGGCGCGATCCTGAACTTCAGCCGCTCGCCGAGCCGGAACTGCATGATCGTGAGATAGCTTGCCACGAGCGCAAGCTCCTGGCCGAGCGTCGAGTGCGCGGCGCGCGAGCGTTCGAGCGCGCCTTGGAGAAAATCTGCGAGGTGCTCCAGCATCTGCGACGCGGCTTTGCTGTCCCTGTTGATGAGATAGCGCAGGTTCGCAAGCGTGTTCATGAGGAAGTGCGGTTCGATCTGCGCCGTCAGCGTTTGTAGGCGCGCCTCGAGCAGTTGCCGGCGCGTTTCTGCAGCGAGCAGCTCGCGACGGCGAACCTCCGCCGTCACGAGCGACAAGGCGACGAAGAACATTGCGAACACGGCTCCCATCGTCCACTCGGGCAGCACCCTCGAGGCATTGAGCAAGGCAGGCCAGTTCGGCGCGAACGCCACCGCCGCCGCGACGAGACCGCCAAGGGCGGCGCCGCCGATGGCCGTCGGGAGGACGGCGCGCCACGGCACGTCGACGCCCTTAATCGCAGTGAGCGTCGCGAGGGCGAGCCAAGCCGTCGAATAAGCTGCCCAGAGTTTGACGAGTACCGAGAACGGACCGGCGGGTCCGCGCCATACGTAGAACAGGGCCGCGACAGTTGCGAAGGCGACGAGCGGCAAAAACCGGCCAGCCCAGCGAAAGTCGCTGAGCCGGCCGCCAACCCCCGGCGCCGGGGATAGCCCGAAGACGTGAGCTAGGGGTGCGCTCGTCGGCGTCACGCTATCGCGATAACTCGAGGTTTCCCGGCGCGCCGGTCTGCTTCACCCCGGTTACCGGCACGGTCCGGTCGACGACCTCGAAGCGCAGGTCGCTGATCCAGAGCTGGCCTTTGCCGCGCATGAGGGTGCCGAAAAACAGACCCTGCGCGTTGTTCGACACGTCGAGGACGATCGAGTACGGCGTCCAATCTGCGGTGCCTTTGACGGCGCGGTCTTGCATGTTGTCGAACGAGGACCCCGGCTTGTCGGTATCGTCGACACGCATCCAGATACCGCCCGCGCCTTCGACGTCTTCGCCCTTGATCAACGCGGAGAAGCGAACGCGCTGGCCGCGATAGCCGATGGCGGAGAACATCTGCATCGCGCCGACGAAGCCCTCGTGCTCTGCTTCGCACTTCAGCGTGATGTTTCGCGTGCCGCGCGTTTCCATTTGCGCGTCGACGCCGGCTTCGCACTGGTCGACGGCCGGCGCGCCCCCGTTCTTGAACCACGGCGATGGCAGCTTCGGATCGACTTCGCTCGCGTTCGCAACGGCGGCGACGAGCGCCGCGGCTATCAAGACTCGGTAGTTCATCGGTGTCTCTCCTTCATTAGCGCGCGAGCTCGAGGTTGGCGGGGCCGACCGGTCCCCTGACCGGTTGACTGGCTACCGTCAGAGCCGTCGTCGGGACGTCGGGTCCGACGATCTCGAGCCGCCAATCGCTAATCCAGAGTTGCCCTTTGCCCGACATCAGCGTGCCGAAGAACACGCCCTCCGCGTTCGACGAGGCGTCGAGCACAACGGAATAGCTCGTCCAGTCGCTCGTGCCAGTCAGAGGCCGGTTCTGCATGTTGTCGAAAGCGGCAGTCTTCTTATCGATGTCGTCGATGCGCATCCAGAGCCCGCCCCAGCCCTCGACGCCTTCCGTCTTGACGAGCGCCGAGAAACGCACACGCTGGTTAAGGTACGCGACGGCGTCGAGCCGCTGCATGACGCCGACGAAGCCGGCGACCGCCGCATCGCACTTCAGGGTGAGATTGGTCGTGCCGCTCGCTTCTAAGGCACTGTCGATACCGCCGCTGCATTCGGTCGCGGCCGGTGGCGCGCCATTCTTGAACCAGGGTTTCGGAGCCTCGCCTATCTCGCCGGCATACGCCGCCGACGTCGCCAAGGCACCGATCGCCAACATTCGCCAGATCATTGGAGCCTCCTCAAAGTGACTCTAGGAACCGGCAGTGACACTACGCCGTGCTACACCACGGTGTTGCTCATGCGACGAACCCCGCTCCCGCAGCAACGAAAGGCCTCACAACCGGCACGAGCGTGCGCGCCCATTAGCGAGCTGTCGACAACTCGCGCGCCGCAGCCCGCGGTCCGTAGTGCGGCGCCTCCGCGCCTTGCTCGTACGCGCCCAGATCCGGCGCCCGTCCCGCAAAGCCGTCCGTGAGCCCCGGCAATACCGTGCCCGCGTCGACGGCGCGCGAGCGAGGTCGCAGCCGCAAGTCGACGTCGGCCGGGGACACGAGCCTCGTCGGGTTCGTGAAGTCGGGCGGACCCGCGTTCACGAACACGGAGTAATCGACGGCGCGGCTGTTGCGATCCTGCCCCGTCGCGCGCTGGTACTCGGCGAGCGTTTTGAATCGCCGCACCTCGCGCGGCGACGTGTAGTCGACGGGGCCGCCCGCCGGCGGCGAATTCCACTGGAACGAGTACTCGGCGCCTTCGTTCACGAAGAAGCCGTTGTAGTCCGACGAGCTCCAAGGCGTGTGCGTGTCAATCGCCAGCAACGCGGGCCGCGCCTTCGTGCCCATGATCAGGTTGTTGCGGAAGTGCATGTTCGACGCCGGCGTGATCTGCTGGATCTCGCCGATGTAGGTGTTCTGGTAGACGAGAATCCCCGACGGATCCGCTTGAATTTTCAGCGGCCCGTAGACGCTGTTGTAGACGACGTTGCGGATGAAATAGACGGGCCCGCCGAAGATTGGCTGCGGGCTCATCGCGCCGACGCCGGCGTTGAAGCAGCGGTTACGGAATACGCGTTGGTTGTGCATGCCGCCATCCGTCTCGAAACAGTTGTCGTGCATGTTCGAGACGTCGTTGCCGTAGATGTCGTTCGACACGGGCATGCGGTCGCGCGGCGTGTTCGGCCAGTCGTCGGGCATGCCGTAGGTCGCGTGATCGATGCCGTCATGGAAGTTCGTGACGCGGTTGTACGCGACGACATGGCCCGAGCCGTAGATCGCCACGGCGTAATACGACTTCATGCGCTGCTTCTCGAGGAAGCCGTCGACCTCGTTCCACGGCCAGATGCCGAACCAGCCGATCAGGTACGTCGGGTCGTGGCGGCCGTTCATGACGTTGTCGGCAATGTAAAAGTTGTTCGAGCCCGACCAGTCGCTGTGTATCGCGACGCCGACTTGATCGAACGTCGAGTGCTTGACCGTCAAGCCGACGGCGCCCGCGATGCTCTTCTGGCCGGCCTCGATCGCGAGATTCGTATTGCGGAACGTGATGCCCTCGAAGTACGTGTGGTCGGCGCCCATGACGTTGAACAGCACGTTGTTGCCGTCGCCATCGAAGATCGCTTCGCCGTCGCCGGCCGCCTTGATCGCGATCGGCCGTTCGGCCGTGCCGTCTTGCGTCAGATAGAACGTGCCGTCCCAAGGCGTCGAGCAGCACGTGCCGTACTGGGTTCTGATTTCGTGGCTATAGCTGAAGCGGTCGAAGTCCTTGTACTCGCCGGCGTGCACGAGGATCGTGTCGCCGGGCTGCACGCGCGGCGGCGCCGCGCGGCTCCAATCGCCGCCGAGCGCGTTCTTGTAGTAGGCGCCGAGCAAGCCCGTGAACGCAGGTTCTTGCTTCGGCCCCGTGTGGCCGAATGGATAGACGTGATACGTGTTGCCGCCGGCAAATGCTTTCGGCTCGGCGCGCGTGCGCACGTTCACGACGCGTTGCGCTTGTCCGGCCACGCCGTCGGGGTCCGTCAGGGTGAAGCGGACCTCGTAAGCGGTGTCCTCTTCGAGCTCGAACATGCTGCCCGCGAACATGTTCGGCGCCGTGTAGTACAGCGTCTCGACGTAGTAGGTGCGCTCGTTCTGCACGCGCAACAGCGGCAGGCTCTCGCGCCAATCGCGCTCGTCGGCGCGCCGGTAAGCGACGGCCACGGCCGCATCGCGGTCGGCGTCGCCCTCGATGTACCACTCGAACCCGAGCGAGATCAGCGTCGGCGGCTCGACGACGAGCTCTCCGGCCGTCGCGGCTTGCGCGGACTGCGCTGTTGCATTCGCGGCAAAACCGAGCGCTGCGAGACCAATGACGACGTTGAAGTTGTTACGCGCGCGCATGAGCCCTCGTTGTTTCCGTTCGCTGAAACGCAAGGATAGACGCGCCGAAACTGATCGGCCAAACACATTGGATCGTGTTGCGGAATCGAGACGTTGAAGCCCGGGACGGCGCTATGATTGTTGGCATTGCACGAGCCCTTCGAGGGGCAGCCGCGTTGTCCACACCGCGTACAACGGCGAGCTTGCGATCCAGCACGGCAAGTAGGGAGGCGGATCGGCCGCTTCCAGGAGAGAAGTAACCATCGTCAATCGTTGAAGGGGGATCTCATCGTGGAACACTTTAGACCGCGTTTCGATTCGCTGACTTTCGGCACGTTGGCCTCAGCAGTATCGGCGGCTCTCGCAAGCTTGGGCGTAAGCAACTCGGCCCCCGCGCAGGAACCGGTGCTCGAAGAGATCACGGTGACGGGCTCACGCATCGTGCGCCGCGATCTCGACGCCAATAGTCCGATCATGACGGTCGATACGGAACGCTTCCAAGAGTCGAGCACGATCGCAATGGAAAGCGTGCTGAACCAGCTTCCGCAGTTCACTCCTGCCGTGACGCAGTTCAACGTCGGATCGGAGTTCGGTGTTGCGGGCACGTCGTTCTTCAGCGAGCAGCTGGCCGTCGGTGCAACGCGCACGCCGGGTCAGGCCACGCTGAGCCTGCGGGGGCTCGGCCCGAACCGCAACCTCGTGCTGCTCGACGGTCGCCGTGCGATGCCGATCAACGCAGGCATGTCGGTGAGCATCAACACGATCCCGGCCGCCGCGATCGCGAGGGTCGAAACGATCACGGGCGGCGCATCGTCGGTATACGGCGCCGACGCCGTGGCCGGCGTCGTGAACTTCATCACGAAGCGGGACTTCGAGGGTGTCGATGTCGACACGCAGTATGGGCAGACGGCGGAAGGCGACGGCATGGAGTTTCGCTATTCGGTCGTTCTCGGAGCAAGCACCGACGACGAGCGCGGCAACGTCATGCTCGGCTTCGAGCGCTCGAAGCGCGACGAGATCTTCGCGGCAGATCGCGACTTCCGAGTCGAGGGTTACGCGGATCCGAGCTCGCTTTCGCAAACCGACTTCTATTCGGCCGCCGGCTATTCGCCCGTGGCGACCAATTTGCATAGCCGAGCCGAGCTCCTGGCGATATTTCAAGGCGCGCCGCCGAACCTGGCCACTGCGGGCCAGTACTATATGAACTCGGACGGCACGCTGTACAAAGAAACGGCGGACGGCGCGTATCGGTACAACGGACCTCTCGTCGACGAACGAGGGGTCACGTGGAGGAAGAGAGAGCAGTCCAACGCATCGACGAACGGTCAGCTGCGCGAGAACGAGCTGGCGGAGTATCTACAAATCCCGCTCGATCGCTACTCGCTGTTCGCGAGCGGCCATTACGACTTATCGGACAATCTGCGTGCATTCGCCGACGTGCTGTACAGCCGGTCGTCGACGGAGCAGCGCCAAGCCGCGTCGCCGATGCTGGGCGGCTGGCGTGCGAGCGCTCCGCACGGCAATGGCATTTACGCGCCTTCGGTCGATGCAAACGGCAACACGTTGGGCGAGTACCTGCCTGGGGGCCAGTTCGGGCTCGCGTGCGCGCCGGTGGGCGGATGCACGAAGTCCCAGGCTTTTCCGACGCCGCCCGAGCTCACAAGGTTGCTCGACAGCCGCGTGGATCCCGAAGCCGACTGGGAATTTCGCCAGACGACGCTGTTCGCCGACCCGCGCCGGAGTTACGTCGAGGTCGGCACCTATCAGCTGATCGGCGGCCTCGAGGGCGATCTCGAGTTCAAGGACTGGACCTGGGAGCTATACGCGTCCTCGGGCGCGAGCTATACGGAGAGCACATATGGCGGCGGCGTTTCGCTCGAGCGCTACCGCTTCGTGATGAGGCAGCCGAACTACGGACGTGGGCTGCTCTATATCGGCAACGAGCTCGGTGCTGGCTTCGCCTCGGGATCCATCAGCTGCGAGAGCGGCCTGCCGGCCGTGTACGGCGTCAGCGGTTACACGGAGGACTTCGTGCCGTCGCAGGACTGCCAGGCCGCGATCCGCGCGCGATCCAAGGCGTCGGGCGAGATGCGCCAGAACATCGTGGAGTACAACCTGCAGGGCGCGATCGCGGAGTTGCCGGCCGGCGAGATGCGTTTCGCGGTCGGGCTCGGCGGCCGCGAGAACCGTTTCGAGTTCAAGCCGGACCCGCTGAACTCGCAGGAGTCCGTGCTCGACCAGCTCGCGGGCTTCTTCCCGGTCGGCGATGCCGAAGGGAAGACGGAAGCCACAGAGGTGTACGGCGAGCTGCTGTTGCCGATCGTGGGCGACGTTTGGGGCGCCCGGGAGCTGAATCTCGAGTTCGGCTATCGCGCGACGGACAACGAGCCGAGCAACGACGTCGACACGTGGAAGGCGTTGCTCGACTGGCAAGTCGTCGACCGTGTGCGCGTGCGAGGCGGCCGGCAGGTCGCGAATCGTGCGCCAAACATCGGCGAGCTGTTCCAGTCGCAGGAGCAGTTCGCGCCGTTCAGCCTGTTTCAGGGCGATCCGTGCTCGGAGCTCAATCCGGCCACGCTGACGTACACGGCCAATCCGACCAGGAATCCCGCGGGCCCCGCGACGGCAGCGCAGGTGCGAGGACTCTGCGAGCAACTGATGGGTCCGACAGGGGCGGCGAACTATTACGGCGGCGACACGCCACAACCAAGCGGTTTCGTCAGCCCACGCATCTCCAACTTGAGCGGCAATCCCGATCTGCGCTCCGAGGAGGCCAGGACGCTGACTCTCGGTGTGGTAGCGAACATCACGGAGAGAGCGTCGGTGACCGTCGACTACTGGCGCATCGAGCTCGACGACATGATTGCCCCGCAGGTGCCGGACACGCTGTATCGCGAGTGTCTGAGCGGCGACACGAACCCGAGCTACAGTCCCAGCCATCCGTCCTGCGAGCTCATCATTCGCAATCCCACGAACGGCGCCGTCGCGACGGTCGACATCACTTACACGAACGAGGCGGCGGCCGATCTCGCGGGCTATGACCTCCAGTTCGACTGGACCGCGGACGGTGTCGGTCCGGGCACGTTGAACCTGAACTTCCTCGCGACCATCACCGACCATTGGAAGACGCGCGTGAACCCAACCTCGCCGTGGCTCGACTTCACGGGCACCACGGGACCTAGCGATGTGCGCGGCGTCAACCAGTTCGCATACGACTATCGATTGTTCACGACGGTCGGCTATCGCGGCGCGAACTGGGGTACGACGTTTCGCTGGCGGTATCTGCCCACCATCCTGCCCGAGGGCACGATTCGCACGCAGGCGCAGTACACGGAGACGCCGAGCTACAACGTCTTCGATGCGTCGGGGAGGTACACGTTCGCGGATAGATGGGAGCTACGCTTCGGTGTCGACAATTTGCTCGACGAGGAGCCGCCCGTCGTCAATATCCGCACGGTAGCCGAAGGCTACACACAAACCGGTGTGACCAACGCGGCCTTCTACGACGTGCTCGGGCGGCGGTACTACGTCGGCATGACGGTCGAGTTCTGACGTTGCAAGCGCCGGTCCCGGTGGACTGCCGGGGCCGGCTCGCTCGATGAAACTGGTGATCACAGGAGCATCGGGGCAGCTCGCGCGGCGGGCCGCGGAGCTCGTGCTCGCCAAAATCGCGCCCGAGGACCTGATCGTCACGACGCGCACACCGGATGCGCTGCGCTCGTTCGTCGACCGCGGCGCCGTTGTTCGGCACGCCGACTTCGCCGAGCCCCGAACGCTTCGCGCCGCGTTCGCGGGCGGCGAGCGGCTGCTGCTCGTGAGCGCGACGGATCTCGACCGGCGCACGGCGCAGCACCAAGCCGCGATCGACGCGGCGAAAGCTGCCGGCGTGCAGCATGTCGTCTACACATCGGGCTTGAGGCCCGAGCCGCCGAACCCGGCCGTCGTCGCGCCGAGCCATTACGCGACGGAGCAGGCGCTCGCGCGGAGCGGCCTCGACTGGACGATCCTGCGCAACAGTCTGTACGCCGATTATCAAGCACCGGAAGCCGCGCAAGCGATTGCTTCGGGCGCGCTCGTCCACAACCGTGGCGGCGGCAAGGTGGCGTATGTGGCGCGTGAAGATTGTGCGGCGGTTGCGGCTGCCGTGCTCGTCGCCGCCGATCACGCCGACGCCTGCTACGACGTCACGGGGCCGGAGGCGCACTCGGCCGCCGACCTCGCGGTGTTGTACGGGGAGCTCGGCGGGCGACCCGTAGTCGAGCGGCGCGTTAGCGACGTCGACCTCGTTGCCGCGATGGTTGGAGCTGCGTCAAGCGACGACCGCCATGGAGGGCGGGAGTGCCGCAAAACGCAGGAGCGATTTGCGGCCGATCATCTACGCTACGGCGCCGAGCTCGTCGCGTCGTTCGGGCGGTCCATCCGAGAGGGGTACATGAACGCTTGCACGGACACCATCACCAAGCTCGTGGGACGGCCGGCGCAGCCGTTGCGACAGGTACTGGCACGCCGCGCGTCGAACGCGGCCGGAGCATGAATCAGCGGAAGGTCATGGAGCCGGCGTCGCCGGCGAGCTCGAGCACGAGCTCGCCGCGCGACGTGAAAGTGTAGCTAGCCGTTCGCGCGAGCAGCTGCGTGAAGACGGTTTCTTCGGAATCGGCGCAGAACATTCTTGTCGCGGCCATGTTGTCTGCAAAGGTGAGCTCGCGTTCTTGCGTCGTGTAACCACCGCGCACGCGATTGCAGTCGGTCGTCGCGGAGAAGGTGCTGCCCTCGAAGGTCAGCGTGAACGCGTCCGCCTGTCGCGGCACGATTTCGTCACCGCCGTCGACGGCGCGGATCCAGACCCACGTTTTCATGCCGAGCTCCATGGAGTCCGGGTCGGCTTCGCCTTCGAAATCTCGCACGACTTCTCCGAGCTGCAGCGTCGTGGGATTGAGCTTCAGCCAAAGGGTCTTGCCTACCGACGGTGCCGTCGCGAAGCTCTCGCCCGGCGCGCGGTCGGCATAGTTCACCTCGACGACGCCGTTGCGGCGCAGAGTCGTCGTCTGTGGAGCAACGCGATCGCCGAGCAGAAGACCCTCCGATCCGGCGTAACCGCGCTCCAAGTTCAACGCCGCGACGGCATAGAAAAAGGTGCCGCTGCCTCCCGTCTCCTGCGTAAGGAGGAACAGCACGTCTTCGCGACCGTCGCCGTTCAAGTCGCCGAATACCTCGTTGCCGAAGTAGCGTGTGACGACTTTTGTTGCCGAGCCCGGAGCCGCAGCAACTTCTGCGACGCCGTCGACGAGCCAGATCGTGCGGCCGGCGATCGAGTATTCGGTGTTCTTGTGATCCGAGCGTGGCGCAGGAGCGGGAGCGGTAGCCGTGGGCGGCGGTGTGCCTCGTTCCTCTTCCCCGCCGCCGCAGGACGCAAGACATGCGACGGCCGCGACGATCAGAGGGGCTTTTCTATGGAACGGCGCGGCGCTCGGCATGTTCGGACGGCCGGCCGCTCAGTACGGGCCGACCCTAGTCCGCATGAAGTCGGGATACGCGCTGCCCCACCCCGGGCCGAAGCCGTAGCCGATCATGACGGACACGTGAACATTCGGGCCGTCGCCGCCCCTCGGTGGCGGCGCCGGGGCCGGTGTCGCGCGCTGCGCGTCGGCGATGACGGTAGGATCCGCCGTCGCTCGCTCGTCGAGCTGATAGAGAAAGACGACGGCGCCGCTCGGGTCCGCGATCAGCGCGACGCGGTTCACGCCCGCCGCCTCGAAATCGACCTCGGATGGTTCGCGAAGCACCTGGCCGCGCTCCTGCCAGACTCGCACCAGGATTCCGCGCAAGTCGGTGACGCCGATGTACGGCGCCCAGCGCGAGGCAATGTCCGTGCGTTCGAGCTTGACGAGGCCGGCATTGCGTGTGCCCGAAGAGCTGAGCGCCGTATAGACGCCGTCGCCGACGGGCACGTTCTCGATCTCGTAGCCGATGACCTCGCGATAGAAGGTTGCGGCCGAGCCGGGATCGTGCGTCCAGAGCTCGGCCCAACGCCAGCCGCTGTAGCCTTGCCGGCCGCCCAGCGAGCGGGCCGGGTCGACGACCATCAGCGGCGCGCCCTGAGGATCCTGGATCACGGCATAGGTGCCCCATCCCTCGAGCTCGGTCACGTCCTGGTGAATCGTCGCTCCGAGCCGCTTGGCCGCCGCTACGGACTGCGGAGGATCGGTGACGGTAATCGCGGCGAGCCACAGCGATTCGGACGCTTCCGGAATGCGGTTCTCGATGGAGTTCATGCCTGCGAACGGCTGACCGTTGCGCAGCGCCATGAGCCCGCCCGTCGGGCTCGGCGCGATCTCCCAATCGAACAGCCGTGCGTAAAACGCCGCCGCGGCGTCGACGTCCTCGCTGAGCAGGCTGAACCAATAAATTTCGCCGGCAGCTTGCGCGCGGCTCGGCAGCAGTGCCGAACCTGCGCAAAAGAGCAGCACAGCAATGCTTAGCCGCAACGGAGTTCGTTCGCGCATCCTGTCAGCCTGCGTCGTCGGCCGCTCGCTCGCGTCGTTTCAGCTCGCTCGCCCACAGCTTGCGCCCTTGCTCCGCCATTTTTCCGATCGCCCGGACGACCAATTTCTCGGCTTTCTGTGGGTTGTCGGGCAACGTGTCCGTTACCTCGCCGCGCCACACGAGCTCCTTCATCGCAACGTCCCAGATGTCGACGACGAGGGTGCCTTTCTCGTACTCGACGACGCGAGTCGTCGTCGACACCGGCCCCGTGGACATGCCGTAGTAGCCCCACGTGCCCATACCATAGGCGCCGAATCCGTATCCATAAGAGTCCGATCGCAGCTGGACCTCGGTCGTCGTCGAGGCGTGGTAGTTCACATAGACGTCGGGATTCGAGTCCACTTCCGTGAGGCCGGAGGTCGCCAGCTCCGCCTCGATCGTGTTCTTGATCAACGAATGCATGAACGGGTTTATCTGCTCGAGCGACGTCTCCGGCGTGTCTTGCCAGCCGAAGGTCTCGACCGCGTTGAAGTCATACTGGCTATTCCACTGAATCCGCGGTTTCTGCGCATGCGCCGATAGAGCGAGCGCGCTCAATGCCAACGCGGCGACCAACGACTTTCCGTACATGATTTTTCGCCTCTCCGATTGCTGCGGCCAATGAGCGTTCTGTTGGCGTCCCAACGCCCTCGATTCTCGATCATGCATACCCTCCGTGTCACGGACCATGGTCCTATGGGCAAGCCCCGCGGCGGCGGAGTGAACTGAGCGCCTGTTCGACCTCGAAGGGGGATTCGCGGGGCGTGCGCTGGCTGTTCAAATACCGGCGCGAATGGCTGCGCGGCGATCTCGTCGGAGGGGCGACGGCAGCGGCTGTCGTCATCCCGAAGGTCATGGCGTACGGCCTGATCGCTGGGCTCACCGTCGAGGCGGGGCTCTACACGGCGTTGGCCGCGATGCTCGTCTATCCGCTGCTCGGCAGCTCGCGCTTGCTGATCGTGAGCACCTCGTCCTCGCTTGCGATGCTGACGGCCACCGCCGCCGCTCAGGCGTCGCAAACGTACGGCGTCGAGCCGGCAGCGGTAGCCGCGTCGCTCGCGCTGCTGGCCGGCGCTGTCATGATCGGCGCGAGCGTGCTCCGGCTCGGCTTTCTCGCGAATTTCATCTCGCTGCCCGTGCTCATCGGCTTCCAGGCCGGTGTGGGCATCGTGATCATCGTGGGGCAGCTCAAGTCGCTGCTCGGAGTGCAGGTCGAGAGCAAGACGACGCTCGGAACGTTGCTCGAAGTACCGGGGCTGCTGCCGCAAGCGCACGGATTGACGATGCTCGTCGGCGCTATTGCGATGGTAATGCTGTTCGTCTTGCAGCGGCTGTTCCCGCGCCTGCCCATTCCCCTTCTGCTGCTGGCGGTGAGCATCGCGGTGTCTTTCCTGGTCGGGCTCGATGCCATGGGGGTCAGGACGGTCGGGGCATTCCCGCCCGGCCTGCCGTCGCTCCAGGTGCCTGACGTGTCGCTTTTCACGGCGCTCTGGCCCGCGGCGCTCGGGATCGCGCTCATGTCGTTCACGGAATCGATCACGGGGGCGCGGGCGTCTTGGCAGCAGGATGAGCCGCCCATCAGAGCCAACCAGGAGCTGCTTGCCCTTGGCGCAATGAATTCCGCTGCCGCGCTCGTGGGCGGCATGCCGGCCGACGGCGCCGTGTCTCATACGGCGATCGCAAGGCAGGGCGGGGCGCGCACCCAGCTTGCGCAGTGGGCGAGCGCAGCCACCGTGGTAGTTACCTTGTTGTTGCTGTCGCGTGCCATCGCCGCGCTGCCCGAAGCGGTGCTCGGGGCAGTGGTTCTCATGATCGCCGTCGGCATGTTGAAGCCGTCGCAATTCACGGCGATCGCTCGCGTGCGGCGCACCGAGCTCGTGTGGGCGCTCATCACCGTCGCTGCGGTGATCGTGATCGGCACGCTCGAAGGAATCTTGCTCGCCGTGGTCATCTCGGTGTTGACGCTCATCTATCAAGCGAACCGTCCACCCGTCTATGCGGTCGCCTACAACCGCGAGCAGCGCGTATTTCGCCGCGTCGGAGAGAACGAAGCCGACGAGACGTTCCCCGGGCTACTGATACTGCGCACCGAAGGACGGCTCACGTTTGCGAACGCCGAGAACGCCGGCGACAAGATGCGGGCCCTGGTCGACCAAACGAAACCGCGCGTGATCGTGCTCGAGTGCAGCGGTATCTCGGATATCGAGTACACCGCGCTCGTCATGCTCGCCGCGGCGGAGCAACGCCTCCGAGAGCGCGGCGTGACTTTATGGCTCGCCGGCGTCAACCCCGACCTCCGGCCGGTTCTCGCGCGCTCACCGCTCGCCGTAGCCGCGGATCCGAGCCGGCTCTTCGCGAACTTGCACAAAATGCTCGATGCGTGGGAGCTCATGCCGGCAGCGGAGATTCGATCGTGAACCTCGGCTTCGTCGCCTTGATTTGCGGCCTTGGTCTGTTTCTATCGATGCAGGCAGCCGCGGAGGTCGGGCGGCGGATTGGCACAGCACGGCTCGCACGCCAGGCTGGCGAGCTCGCGAAGGGAGGCGCCTCCACCGAAGCCGCACTGTTCGCGCTATTCGGCCTCTTGATTGCCTTCACGTTCTCCGGTGCCGCGTCGCGGTTCGAGGATCGCCGCCATTTGATCGCCGACGAAGCGAACGCGATCGCAACCGCCTACTTGCGCGTCGATCTCCTGCCGAGCGGCGCACAACCGCCGCTGAGGGAGCTATTCCGCCGCTACGTCGAGGTCCGCTACAGCGTGTATCGGGGCCAGGACCAAGCTGCGGCCCGAGCGAAGCTCGAGGAAGCCGCGGAGCTGCAGGCGGCGATCTGGGACATGGCGTCGTCGGCCGTTCTCGAGCAGGACATCTCGCCCGCGACGGCCACATTGATGCTCGGCTCGCTGAACCAGATGATCGACATCACGATTACGCGCGAGATGGCGACGCGGAACCATCCGCCGCTCGTCGTATTCCTGTTGCTCGGCGGCCTGAGCCTCGTGTGCTCGCTGCTCGTCGGCTACGACACGTCGCCGAATCCCACCCGCAGCTGGCTGCACACGGTCGCGTTCGCGGCGATCGTTTCGCTGACGGTCTATGTCATCATCGACCTCGAGTTTCCGCGGCTCGGATTCATTCGCGTCGACTCGGCCGACGAGGTGCTGGCGGAGCTGCGCGAGAGCATGCAGTGACAGCAACGCACGAATCCCTGTTTTCACGCCGCGGCTCGGGCGCGCCCGCGCTGCTCTTGACGCTGAGCCTGGCTCTCGCCGGTTGCTCGGAGTCTCCGGCCGCGCTGCGGATCGTCAGCGGCCCGCCCGACGCCAACGAAGAAGTCGCAGCGCTGCTCGCGAGCGCGAGTGACGAGGTGACGACGCGTGTTCGTTTGGTAAAGGGCGCCAACGCTGCGGATGCCGAGGCGGCGTTGTCCGCGCTCGATGCCGGCACGGCGGATCTCGCGATCGTCGAAAATAGCGTGAGTTATCGCCACGCGAACGTGCGCACCGTCGCTCCGCTCTATCCAAGCGTGCTGCACATCGGCGTACGGCCCGAGAAGAGAGGGCAGTCGCTCGGCGAGGCATTGAACGGCGCCACGGTATTCGCCGGCAGGGAGCAAACGGCGGCGCGGCAACTGCTGGACCGGATGGCCTCGATGTATGCGTGGAGGGGGATCGAGTTCTCCTACGTCGATTCGCCCGACGACGATCCCGATATCGTGTTCGTCTTTTCGCCGATTTCTCCGAGCGATGCGCCGGTTTTGCAAGGATACGAGCTGCTCAGCCTCGGTCGTCCGGAGGATGTCGGCAGCAGCTCGGCCGCCGATGCCCTAAGCCTCGTGGCGCCTTTCTTGAGGCCGTTCGTGATCCCGGAGGGGACGTATGGGGCGCTCACGCCGACGGCGATCGCGACGGTGGCGGTCGATACGCTTCTCGTCGCGCGGGCCGACACGCCGCGCGTCGTCGTTTACGATGTGATCCAGGCGGTGCAGGAGATGGGACCGCTGCTCGTCGCGCAACGGCCCGATCTTGCGATCGACGAGCTCGAGACTTTCGACATTTCCCACGTCACGTTCCCCGTGCACGCCGGCACGGTGGCATTTCGCACGCGCAACGATCCTGGGTTCGCCGAGCGCGCCTCCTCGATCTTCGAGTTCGTCGCCACGATTGTGGTCGCGCTCATCACTGGGCTTATCGGGTTCGTGCGGTTCGTCCGCGGCCGCAAAAAAGGCCGCATCGATCAGTTCTATTCAGGTGTGCTCGCGATTCGCGCCAAGGTCGCGGAGGAGCCGAGCGCGCATCGGCGGAGCCTGTACGCGGTAGAGGCGCGTAGCCTACGAGACGAAGCGTTCTCGATGCTCATCAAAGAGAAGCTGTCGGCCGACGAGAGCTTTCGAATCCTCCAGACCCTGATCCACGACGTCATCCGCGAGTGCGAAACACCGTTTCGGGAAGCGCCGTCCCGGCGGACCCATCAATCTAGATCAGGACGAAGCAGATCACGGGCTTTCGATGACGCGGATGACCTCCGCGATCGTCGTGTTCGCTTCGAGCGGGTGACGCAAGGGCCGGTCCAGCGACAGGCTGTAGCGGTTCGTGCGCCCGAGGCGCTCGCGCGCGATCACGCCGGCCTCCTCGAGCTCCCCGATGATTCGCTGCACGGCGCGCTCGGTGATGCCGACCTTGCGCGCGATCTCGCGCACGCGCTCCTCGGGGTTGCGCACGATGCAGACGAGCACATGCGCGTGGTTGCTGAAGATCGTCCATTGCGGACGTCGGGCGGTCGGGTCGTCTTTCGCAGCTTTGCTCATATGGGCCGGCATGATACGAGCATTTCACGACTACTTGTACAGGAATCAAAATACGTGTATTATATTTCCTGTAACTAAGGGTCACATAAAATTAGTGAGATAAAATATGAACATACAAGAGCTCACGACTTGGAACCGTCTTTCGAAGGCTCGACTTCGACGCCGCCGACGCGGCGTTCCCGTTCTCGGCGCGGCTCGCTCGCGACAACGGCTGGTCGCGCGATTTCGCAGCCAAGGCGATCGAGGAGTACCGGAGGTTTTGCTTCTTGGCCGTGCATGCCGGCCATCCCGTGACGCCGTCCGACGAGGTCGACCAGGTCTGGCATTTGCACCTGACCTACTCGCGGCACTACTGGGACGACGCTGTGCCGCGACACGCTCGAGCGGCCGCTGCATCACGGGCCGACGAAGGGCGGAGGGGCCGAGGACCGGCAAGTTCCACGATTGGTACGAAGCGACGCTGGCTTCGTATCGCCGCTACTTCGGCGAGCCGCCGAACGACGTCTGGCCAGCCGCGGCGGAGCGATTCCACGAGCGTAATGACTTCGTGCGCATCAATCGCCGCGACGTCGTGACGCTCGAGCAAACGACGCTCAAGCGCGGTGCGATGGCGTCGCTCGCCGGCGCCGGCGTGCTCGCCGTCGCGCATGCAGTCGCACAGGTCGACGACGCGCCCGGGGGAGATCCGGACCTCGGCTTTGTCGTCGTGCTCGCGGCCGCGTTCGTCGTTGCGTTCATCGTTGCGATCGCACGAAGCCGCCGCCGCAAGTCCCGTGGCGCCGCGGGCAAGCGTCGCGCGAACGACGGCGCCGCTATCGCGGGCGGTGCATCCGGGTGCAGCTCTTCAGGAAAGAACGGTGACGGCGGACCGGACGGCGGCGCGGGCGACGTCGGCGGCGCCGGTTGCGGAGGTGGAACCGGCGGCGGTGGCGGTGGCTGTGGCGGAGGCGCCTAGAGACTGCGACCCAAAGGGAGAACCCTATCGGAGCATTGGAAGCCGATTGCTGAGGAGTGACGGCGAGGGGGGCTACTGATAGTGCTGCGCGTCTTTCTCGTTGTCGGTGCAGAAGTACTCGAGTAGATCCTCATCCGGGAGCAGCGTCGACTTGATCGTGTAGCTGAACGGTCGCGTGTACGTCCCGGGGTCGTCGATGGTCACCTCGATCTCGAGGCGACCGGCGGCGGGCCTGCGGAACCGCTCGGTCAAACGCAATTGGGTGCTGAGCGGATGTCCCATCGCATCGAGCCAGTGATGGTCGCTGAAGCCGTCCGTCTCGACGACGAGCGTGTCGTCCTCCCAGCGGCCCGTCGAGTACCCCATGTAGCGCGGCACGGCGCCTTCGACTGGCCGCCGGCCGTCGAGGAAGATTTGCCGAAACACCGTGTTCTCTTCGTATAAGACGATCACGATGCTCGGCGTTTGCACGATCTTCATCGGTAGCGGCACCGCGTTCAGGATCGGCACGCCGCTCGGCTTGCAGTGCGCAATGGGATCATCGACGCCGCCGCTCTCGAGGCGCTTCTGGAACAGCTCCGCGGCCGGCGGTTGCAGCAGGACCTGGTCCGGCGGAATATCGGCAGTCACGTTGACGAAATGACGCGCGAACGGCATGTCGCCTTCGATCGACAGCCCAACCTCTTTCGGCAGCGGCTCGGCATCGGCGAGCCATACGCCAGAAAGATCCGGCTTTCGGCGCGCGCGAGGCGCTGGGCCGTCGATGTCAACGGCCCCGTCGGGGCCGCGCCGCAGCGAGGGGTCTGGCACTCGCGTCCACTGTGCCTCGGTCGACAACGCCGTCAGTGCCGCGGCGACCGCGAACAGCACATGCGACGCGGCGTTCACTGCGGTCTACTCGCGCTGCTCGAGCCGGTGAACAACGTTTTGCCGGTGTCGGCTAAAGTTACGCCGTGTGCGTTTGCGAGGTTTAGGCCGTTCTTGGCTTGATACGCCTCGACCATGACGACGTCGCCGATTTGCATCGACGAGGCCGTCCAACCGTTGCGCAACAGCAGATTCGGGCTGGCGAGCTCGAAGCCCCAGTTCGAGACGTTTCCAACGGGGTCCTTCACGTCGACGTAGAACCAAACGTGCGGATTCCGCCACTCAACGCTCGTGACGGTGCCCGTCATCTTGACGCGCTTGTTCGCGTCGAACTCGGCGGAGAAGGAGTGGTGGGCGAGCGCGGCCGGCACGACCGCGCAGCCGACAAGCCAAATCAGGATTACGCTTCTCATGCGAAGGACTCCTGCTGAGCAGTTGAACGCCGCGCAACCGGATTCTCGCGCGACGGTCGATCGTTGGAAAGCCCGTGATCAGTCCGCGCGAAACGCGAGCAGCACGTTGCCCGGCATACCGCCGTTGCGCGGATAGCCCGACGCCACGAGCACGAGGCCGTCCGCGACGACGACGCCTTGGCCGTCGAGCGAGCCGCCGCGAGCCGGTACGCCGTTCACCGTTGCAAATTCGCGCGCGGTGTCGAAATCCCAGAGCACGCGGCCGTCGGCCGTCGAGTGCGCGCGCACGTGGCCGTCGTTCGACGTTGCGAACACGGCTCCGCGAATCAGCGTGACGGCGCCCGGCTGCGCGGGGCTACAACCGGCCGGTGCGCCGTCGGGGCAGGGTGGCGCTGGCGCGTGCCAGGCGCGGCTGCCATCGGCGACGCGCAGCGCCGTGAGGCCGCCGCCTTTCTTCGGATCGAGAACATACCGGCGCGTATCGAACGGATCGCCGGCCCAGCGCGTGCGGCCGACGTCCGACGTCGCCGCGTAGACGTATTCGCCGTCGGTCGCCATGCCCCATTGCACGCCGCCGTTCAAACCGCCTTCGCCGACGCGTGTTTGCCAGAGGATCTCGCCTCGTTTCGCGGCGTCGAGCGCGTACACGATGCCGGACTTCTGGCCCGCCAGGAGGCGCTCGCCGCCGCGCAGCAAGATGGCCGGATGAGCCGAAGTCGACGTCGGGCCCCGCCTCGAACGGGCAGTTCGAGCGGTGGTCGCGGTTGCAGGAGCCGTTGTACGCGTCGCCGGGCGTCGTCTGCTTCAGCCAGGCGATGCGGCCGTCGGCGAGCGCGAGCGCAACCACGGCATCGCTCGTCGGCGTCGCGGGATGCGTGTAGTTGTCGCCCGTCGTGACGTAGAGCAGCCCGCGCGCTGCGTCGACGGTCGGCGTCGACCAGACGGCCACGCCGGACGGCCCGTGAAGGGGCGCGCCGCTCGCGTTCTTCGCGAGCTCTCGCGGCTCGTCGGTGAAGTAGGTCTTCCACAGCTGCGTGCCGTCGCGCACGCGCACGGCGACGACGCTGCCGCGAAACGTGCAACACGGATACTCGGGATCGCCGGCGCGCGACTCCTCCCACGACGACACGGGCACATAGGCGATACCGTCGTGCACGGCCGCGGTGCCCGTCAGCCGCGTAGAGTCGTGCGTCTCGAGCTGAACCTTCCAGACGAGCTCGCCGGTCACAGCGTCGAGCGCATAGAACCAGCCCGTGAGATCGCCGACCAGCAGCACCTGGCGGCCGTCGCGAGGCACGACCAGCGGCGCCGTGCGCACGGGACCACTCGCTTGGAACATCCACCTCGTGCAGCCGGTGTCCGCGGCCAGCGCCTGCACGAGCCCGCCGGCACTGCCGACGAACACGTGCCCGTCGACGATCGTCGGGGCTGCGAACGCCGTGACATCGCCTGCGAAACCGAATGCCCATTTCAGGGTGAGTTTGGGCACCTGCGTGGCGCTCAAGCCCGCGGCCTGCTGATAGCGCGCGTTGTCGGGCGTCGGGCTCCAGCCGTTCCAGCCGGCGCGGGGCGAGGCCGCGAGCCTCACGGCACGGTCCGCGCAGAACGCCGCGGCCGTCGGCGCCGCGTCGGCTGCGTCGGTGCCGAGATACTCCGCGACGGCGACCCGCTCGTCGCGATTCATCGACATCGCGATCGCCAGCATCGCGCCCGCGTCGAGCGCCCGCACGATGCGCGCGGACGGGAGCAGCTGCAGCGCGGAGCGATGCGGAATGCGCTCGTCGACCTGCTCGTGGCAGAGCGCGCAGTGCTCGGCGTAGACGGCTTCGCCCGTCGGGGGCGCAGCAGGTTGCGCTAGCGTCGGCGACGCGAGTGAAAACGCCGCGCCGGCGAACCAAAAGGCCATGCCGATAGCACCGTTGGCCACGGCGCGCTCGCGTATCAATCGCATGCGAAGTCGTTTTCGCCGGCCGGGCGGCACACGTCGGGCCAGCCGTACTCTCTCCAGTAATCGACGAGACCGACGCGGCGCGCGAACTCCTTGAACCGCGGCAGCTTGCGCATATCGCGATAGACGGGGCGCCAGATGGCGTAGATTTGCTCCGGGCTCGAAGCGAAGGTTTCCTCGAAAGACGTCATGGCGAGGTCAGGGTCACCGAATCGAGCCGCGAGCGCGCCGATCTCCAAGCGGGCCAGCACTCGCCAAAGGGGCATGACGGCCTCGTCGATCGCGGCGTAGGCACTTCGGACCGCGCCGCGCGCCGCCGCTGGGTCATCCCAATTCGCGAGTATCGGCGCGAAAGCCGGGTGTGCAAAAGAGAAGCCTACGACGTTCGAGCCTTCAGGCCAGCGCGCCTCGAGCATTCCCGCCTGCGTCAACACCATGTTGTACCAGCCCGCCCACCAAGGCTGGAAGAGCGGGGCTCCGCGCGCGTACTCCGCGAGCGCTCCCTGCGTGTTGCCGAGACTGTCTTCGGCGGCCGCGAGAAATGCGACGGCCGAGTCGTTCAGCGGATCGCGTTGCCGCTGCAGCAGCAGTCGTTCCCGCGCGTCGTAGACGTGGCCGACGACGAGCTGCAGCAGGCCATACCCGCCGCCGCGTTCCGCGAGCTCACCGCGCGCAAAGGCTTCACGGTATTGACCTTCGGCTGCGAGCCAGTCGCCGCGCACGCTCGCGGCGTTTGCCATGATCGCGTGAGCGACCGCGGAATCAGGCTCGAGCTCGACGGCGCGCCGGGCCGCTGCTTCCGCAGTCGCCTGCAGCTCGGCGGCATTGCGCCGCGGATCGAGCCGCAAGAACAGATTGAGACGGGCCTTGTGCGCCCAGGCGAGGGCAAAATTCGGGTCGAGCGCTAGCGCTTGATCGACGAGCTCCAACGCGGCCGCGGCCGCAACGACACTGCCCCGATCGCGCGCGGTGCTCGCGAGGTACAGCGCGTACGCGTCGAGGTTCTCGGTGCCGCCCGCCATCGGCCGATCCTCGTTGATGCCCAACGTGACTTGGAGTGCATCCACGACCTCGCGGGCGATCTCTTGCTGGATCGCGAAGATATCCTTGAGCTCGCGGTTGTACGACTTCGACCAAAGGTGGAATCCGCTGGTCGTGTCGATGAGCTGTGCCGTAATCACCAACTGAGTGTCGGCTTTGCGAACGCTCCCCTCGAGCACGTGGGCGACGTTGAGCCGCTCGGCAATCTTTTCCACGGTCTCCGTGGTGCCTTTGAACGCGAATGACGACGTGCGCGCAGTCACACGCAGTGCGCGGACTTGCGCCAGTTGGTTCAAGAGCTCCTCGGAAAGCCCGTCGACGAAGTACTCCTGTTCCTGATCGGATGAGATGTTCGCGAACGGGAGCACGGCAATCGAGTTCGGCGGGTAGGTGGGCTCGGCGGCGGCCTGCGGGTCGACCTCGACACCTGCGCTCGCAGCCGGCGCTTCGTTCGAAACGGCGCGCTCCGCTCCGGCCTCGTCGGTCGGCCGCAATGCGACCGTGAAGAATACCGCGCCGATCAGGATCAAGACGGACAGGATGCCGAGCTCTCCAGCGCTCACGTTGCGTAACCCGCGGTGGCCCTGATACCACGCGAGCGTGACTGCGAGCGGCAGGCCCGCGATCAATAGCAGTACTAGCGCGCGGCCGACCGATTCCGGCCAATCGAATGCGTTACCAACGAGCTCCGCACCCTGCGCGAGCGCGAGCGCCGCGCCGAGATACGCGATGCTCCACTGGATCACCTTGTGGCGCTGGACGTGCGCCCACAAGCCGGTCGGGCCGTCGGTTGACGGCGCCCGTGGCGATGGCTCGATCGGATCGAGCTCTATGTCGCCCCCCATACACGCCCCCCTCGCCGCGCCGTACTGTGATTCGCCGTCTCGGCTAGCGACCGAGCGGCGTCGGCCGATGGTAGCACCAAGGCCTCACGACGCACGAGCCGCGGCCTACGCGGCGAAAAGACGCTTGCCGAGACCGAGCAAGCTCGCGCCGGCGAAGATGTAGATCGCGCAGATCGCGCCTTCGCCGACGAGCACGCCGAACAGGAAGCGGCGGAACGAGATGCGCATGATGCCGCAGACGTAGCAGATCAAGTCCGTCGGCACGATCGGTAGGAAGCTCCAAGCCGTGACGATCGAAGTGGGATTGCGGCGCAGCGCCGTTTGCAGCCGCTCGATGTGCCGCGCGTGCTTGCGCTCGAGATACTCGCCGAGCTGCAGTGACCCGGCGAATGCGTAGATGCTGGCCGAGGAGATCGCAATGCCGACGAGCGTCAGCACGAGCAGCGGCACGGGCGGAAAGAGCGGAATCGCGAGCACCACCAAGTTCGTGACGGGAATCAGCGCGAAGCCTCGGAGCGCGCTCAGCACGACGTACACGGCATACGCGATCCACACCGACGACGCAGCGAGCTGCGTGAGCTCGGTGCCCCACAGCGACGAGTAGCGGTAATAGAGGAACGCGAACGCCGCGACGAACAATGCCCAGATGCCGAGACGCAGCGGTCGGAGCCTCAGACGTTTCGTTTCCTCGGGCATGGTACGGCGCAGAGTGTAGCGCGCCGGCCCGCGAAGCCGCCGGGGCTCGCTAGCGGATCGCGAGCGGGCGAAGCGGCGAGCCTGTCGCGCCTTTGAAGCGGATCGGGGTCGCGACGAACAGGAACTCGTAGGCGCGATCGGCCGCGAGCTCCTCGAACGTCAGGTTCTCGATGTTGAAGATGCCGTTCTTCATCATGAGCTCTTGATGGACGGGGATGACTTGCCCGCTCGGGTTCGGCGAGACCTCGTTCGTCGACGTGTCGCCGCCCGTGACCGTAATCTTGCGCTCGACGAGCCAACGCGCGACCTCGAGGCCGATGCCGGGAAGCCTCCCCGCGTTGTACTCGGCGGGCGTGGTCCAGAGCTGCGCCCAGCCATAGCGAAACAGCATGGCGTCTCCGGGCATGATCGAGCTTTCGGCGATGCCTTGGCGCGAGAGCGCGCCGCGCACGTCGGCGAGCGTAACCTCGTAGCCCCCGTCGAGGCGCTGCACGTTCTTGTAGGCCGGTAGGTCGATCAGCACGCCGCGCGTCAAGATCGGCTTCAAGTGCTCGATGCCGAGCGCGCGCAAGCCCGTGCCGGCGTTCATCTCGGCCGTCGTGAAGCCGTTGTAGAACACGCGATGTGCCGTGCCGTCGGCGTAGCGGACTTCGCCGCCGATGTGGCCGAGGCCGTCGAACTGCGTGCCGACTTGGCCGACCTCGGCCGCGAGGAACTCGTCGTTGTAGAGCACGCGGTTCGGCCCTGCGGGCTCGATGGCCGGCACGAGCCGCAGCGCGAAGTCGCGAGTGCCGCCGAGCGGCATGCCGCGCTCGTAGACCTGGCCGATCTCATAGACGCGGCCCGTCTGCACGAGCCGCATCGACGCGACGATCTTGTCGGCCGTGATGCGGTTCGAGGCGCCGGCCTGATCCATCGCGCCCCATTCGGGATGCGGCCACCAGGGCCCCGCTTCGCGCGTTTGCGCTTGCGCGGCAAGCGGCAAAAGGAAAACGAGCAGCAGCGTCGTCGCTCGCATCGGCGTCAGCGCGGCCATAGCGCCCCCTGCGACTCGCTCGGGATGGTGTCGAGGCCTCGGAACACGAACTTCTGCACGCGCTTACCTTCGTAGGTCTCGGTCGTGTAGATGTTGCCCTGCGAGTCGACGGCGATGCTGTGCACGCCGAAGAACTGGCCCGGCTGCCGGCCGCCGTCGCCGAACCTCGTCAGGATCCGCATCGACTCGCGATGGATGATGTAGACGCGCTCGTTCAAGCCGTCGGCGAGATAGATGTACGCCTGTCCAGGGTCGTGCGAGAACGCGATGTCCCACACGGCGCCCGCGCCGCGCGTCTCGGGTGCGACGCGGAGCTCGCTGACATACGTGCCGTCCTTGCGGAACACCTGGATGCGATTGTTGACGCGGTCGCAGACGTAGACGAACCCGTCGCGCGACGGCTCCGCGCAGTGCACGGGATTGCGGAACTGCTGCGCCGGCGGCGCGGCCGGGATCGTAGACGCCGAGGTCCGTGTCGTCGGGCGGATTTCCGTACGCGCCCCAGAAGCGCTTGCGCTCGCCGGTCGTCGCGTCGAGCACGACGACGCGCTTGTTGCCGTAGCCGTCGGCGACGTAGGCCTCGTTGGCCTCGGCGTCGATCGAGATCTCGGCGACGCGCCAGAAGTTGACGGGGTCGAGGCTGCCTTGGTTCTGCTCGGGCTTGCCGAGCTGCAGCAGGAACTGGCCGCTGCGCGAGAACTTCAAAATGTGCGCGTCCTTGACGTCGTTGCCGCCGATCCAGATGTTGTCCATGTGGTCGACGGTGATGCCGTGGTTCGACGTCGGCCAGTCGTAGCCCGCGCCTGGGCCGCCCCACGAGCTCGCCACGTTGCCCTGCGCGTCGAGCTCGATGACGTTCGGGGCCGGCATGCAGCAGGTGCCCGCCGGCGTGTTCATGCCGGCGCTCGCTTCGGTTTGCGCGTTCAGCGATTGCTGGCGATGGATGATCCAGACATGGTCGCGGCGAGTCGACCGAAACGCCGATCGTCGAGCCGAGCACCCAATGGCTCGGCAGCGGCTTCGGCCAAAACGGATCGACCTCGAACCGCGGCGCGACGCCGTCCGCGCCGAACTCGGCGGCCGTTGCCGCGCGGCTGCGCGGGTGCCGCGGCGCTGGACGCTCCGGTCGGCGCCGGTGGCGTCCCGTCGACGCAAGCGCTCAGCAACGCGCCCGTCGAAGCGATAAGCAGAATTCCGGCTCGACGAGTCATGGTTCCCCCCATTCGTCAGCGGTGCCCGTGTCGATCAGGGCTTGTTCTTCGCTCGGATAATAGCGGAAATTGGCGCCACCTATAGAGCGGCAGTGGGGCTTCACGGAGTGCGGTGGCTGGCTATCTCGGTCGTGCTGATCGCCGCGTCGTGGCTTCCGCTCGCGCGCGCGCACGAGGTTCCGAGCGACGTCACGGTGCGCATGCTCGTCCGTCCCGAGGCCGACCGTATCCGCGTGCTCGTGCGGGCACCGCTCGAGGCGATGCAGGACATCACGTTCCCGACGTTCGGGCCGGGTTACTTGGACGTGCCGAACGCCGAGCCGCGGCTCCGAGACGCCGCGCAGCTCTGGCTCGCGGACAACATCGACGTGTACGAAGGCGACCGCCGTCTGGCGCTCGAGCTCGTCGCCGTGCGCGCGTCGATCCCGAGCGACCGCTCGTTCGGCGAGTACGACTCGGCGCTAGCGCATTTCGATGCTGCACCGCTGCCTGCCGGCATCGACTTGCCATGGCAGCAGGCTCTCATCGACGTGCTGTTCGAGGCGCCGATCGAATCGTCGCGCTCTCTGTTCTCGATTCACCCGCGGACGCAGCGTCTCGGCATGCGCGTCGTCAACGCCGTTCGTTTCTTCGGCGCGAGCGGCATCGAGCGCGTGTTCCAGATCGAAGGCGACGCAGGCGTCGTCGCACTCGATCCGCGCTGGCATCAGTCGCTGCTTCGGTTCCTCGCGCAAGGCTTCGAGCACATCCTCGACGGTGCCGATCATCTTCTGTTCCTGCTCTGCCTCGTCGTGCCGTTTCGGCGGCAGCTGCGCGCGCTCGTGTGGATCGTCACGGCGTTCACGGCGGGGCACTCCATGACGCTGATCGCGTCGGCCTATGGCCTTGCGCCGCCGGGCCTCTGGTTTCCGCCGCTCGTCGAGACGCTGATCGCGCTCTCGATCCTTTATATGTGTGTCGAGAACGTCGTCTGGCCGAACCCGAAGACGCGTTGGCCGCTGGCGTTCGGCTTCGGGCTCGTGCACGGCTTCGGCTTCTCGTTCGCGCTGCAGAACACGTTGCAGTTCGCCGGCGAGCACGTGCTGACCTCGCTGCTCGCGTTCAACGTCGGCATCGAGCTCGGGCAACTCCTCGTGATCGTGTTGCTCGTGCCGGCGCTGAATCTGCTGTTCCGCTATGTCGACGCGCGCATCGGCGGCATCGTGATCGCCGTCATCGTCGGTCATACCGCGTGGCACTGGCTCGGCGAGCGCCTCACGGTGCTCAACACTTTCTTCGGCGGCTTGCCGTGGTTCGACTGACGCGCCGCCTCTCGTCGGCCACCGCTTTGCCTGTCGCGGTTGTGCTCGCGACCGGATTGGCCTCTACCTTGTCTTTGCCGGTCGATGATGGTCTGATCGCGAGCCATGGCGGCCGCGGATACGGACACACAGAGCGGCGCCGGGGCCGAGCTTGGCCAAGCCGTCGATCCACGTGCCATCACCGTGTGGCGCTTTACGACTGCTCTAGGCTTCGCACTACCTCTTGCCGTCGTCTCGGTCGTCGCTGTTGCGACGACCGTCGCGAAGTCGCCGGTCGCGATCGCCTTCTCGATCGCATTGCCGCTCCTACTGGGTGCGATGACTGTCGCCGTTTGGCGGTATCCGCCGGCACGTTACCGCCATCTCCGCTATTGCATCGACGATGCCGGGATCACCATTCGGGACGGTGTCTTCTGGCGCACCCGGTCCGTGTTGCCGCGGCTGCGGATACAGCACACGGACGTCTCGCAGGGACCGCTTCAGCGCCGCTACGGCATTGCCACATTGAAGCTGTATACGGCGGGTAGCCGCTTCACTCGGATCGAGCTGCCCGGTCTCGAGCATGCCGTGGCCGTCGCGTTGGGCGACCGGCTGCAACGGCAGACCAACGACGATGCCGTCTGACGACCTTGGCGGAACGCGCGGCAACGAGTTCAGGCCCGATCTGAGATTGCACCCGAGCTCGTGGATGTTCACAGCCGCGGGCTATCTCAAGGCCTCCGTCATTCCCCTGATCATCGCCACGATCGTCGGCTCGAGCCGGAATCTTTCGTTATGGGTTCCAGCGGGTTTGGTCCTGCCCATGATCGGCGCTGCGCTGTGGCAGCAGTGGATCTACCGCTATGGGTTCTCGCCTGACGGGCTCGTCATTCACGAAGGTCTGATCTTCCGCAACGTACGCAGGATCGACTACGCGCGAATCGAAAACGTCGACACGGAAAGGGGGCTCCTGCATCGCCTGCTCGACGTCGCCGACGTGCGCGTGGAGACGTCGACGGGCGGCGGCGCCGAGGCTCGCATCCGCGTGCTCGGCCTCGATGCCGTAGAAGACATGCGTGCCAAAATCTTTGCGCGGCGCGCGCAGCACGCGGAGATCGTCGAGACGACGCCGTCCTCCGTCGCTGTCGAGCAGGAGGAGCCGCTGCTCGTGCTTGGAGCGGGTGAGATCGTTCGCTTCGGCCTAATCGACAACCGGGGGATGATCATCGTGGCCGCAGCGCTTGGGTTGCTCGGCCAAGGAGGCTTCTTCGAGAACATGGGAGCGTGGGCGGGACCTTTGCTTGCCCAACTGCCTTTCAGAGATTGGGCGACCTTCGGCCTCATGACCCAAGCGCTGCTCGGCGGCGCAACTGCGATAGCGCTCATCGCCGTGACCCGCATGCTGTCCGTCGTCCTGGCTTTCGCCATGTTGTTCGACTTCACATTGACGCGAACAAAGACCGATCTCCACACCCGTTACGGCCTCCTCACACGCATCTCGCGAACGCTGCGTCAACCTCGCATTCAGGCGGTGCATCAAACCGAGACGTTGCTGCACCGCCTGTTCAAACGCACGTCGTTGCGCGTCGACCTCGCCGGCGGGCCCGGATCCGGCAACGAGGCTTCACAGCAGGGCAGCCGCAACAACTCGCGCGAGCTTTGGCTGGCCCCACTCTGCCCACGCGACGACGCGGAAAGATTGATCCGTGTGGCGCTGCCGCAGGTCCGCCTATCCGGTCTCCCTTGGCATACGCTCGCCCCGCGCGTCCGGTGGCGCATCTTTCGCAGGTTGTCGTTGTGGTGGCTCGTCTTGGCCTCCCTGCCGGCCGTTTGGTTCAGCGGCTGGTGGGCAGCCGCGATTCTACCGGCGGCGCTGTCGATCTTCTGGCTGCACGCGCATCTCTACGTGGCGCACACGGGCTGGGCGCTGCACCGCGACTTCTTCGTGCTGAAGCGCGGCTGGTTTACGCGAAAGCTTGCCGTTGTTCGCCGCGATCGCATTCAGAGCGTGCACTTGCGGGAATCGCCGTTCGATCGCCGTTATGGAACGGTGCGGTTGAACATCGACAACGCCGGCGCAACCGCCTCGAGTCACCGGTTTGCACTTTCGTATCTCGATCGCATCGATGCCGAGAGGCTCGCGGACGCGCTGTATCGTCCGGAACTTTCGAACGCCGACGAGCTTGGCAAAACTCAAGCGCACGGCGGCCGACAGCCCCGCCCTTGATAACGTGTTTCGGTTATCGTTCGCGCTTTCCTGAGCGGGCGATCAGAAATAAATGCGGCTGAGGTGGTGGGCAGGGTGCGCGCTGTTGTGCGACGTGGTGGCGTTCGCTCAGGCGCCCACGGCATTCGAGGATCCGGGTCAGAAGACCGTGCAGATCGCGCGCACGGCCGCGCGCCCCGTCATCGACGGCGCGCTCGACGATGCAGCGTGGGCCACCGCGGCGCGCATCGACAACTTCCATCAGGTGAACCCTGTCGAGTACGCGGAGCCGTCGGAGCGCACGGAGATCTATCTGCTCTACGACGACGACGCGCTGTACGTCGCCGCGCGCATCTACACGCCGCCCGGCGAGATTACTGCGAACGTAATGCGGCAGGGCGCATCGATCACGCAGGAGGACTCGCTATTCGTGACGCTCGACCCGTTCAACACGCAGCGTGGCGGTTACTTCTTCGGCTTGAACGCGCACGGCGTACGCTTCGACGGCCTGTATCGCAACGTCTCCGAGTACTACAGCGACTGGGACAGCATTTGGGACGCCGCGGCGCAGCGCTTCGACGGCGGCTGGACGGCCGAGTACGAGATCCCGTTCAAGTCGCTGTCATTCGATCCGAATAGCGACACTTGGGGCCTCAACTTCTCTCGCAGCCTCGAGACGCGCAACGAGGACATGGCGTGGGTGTCGCGCAATCGGCGCTGGGACCCTAGCAGCGCCGGAATCATGACGGGGCTCGCGGGGCTCGACCAAGGCATCGGCCTCGACGTCGTGCCGTCGGCGAGCCTGACGAACCGGCGCGTGCTGCGCACCGACATTCCCGCGACGCCGGCCGTCGAGCCCGAGATCGACACGTCCGAAGATGATTTCGAGCCGTCGCTCGATCTGTTCTACAAGTTGACGCCGCAGATGAACGCGTCGCTGACGTTCAACACGGATTTCTCGGCGACCGAGGTCGACGACCGTCAGGTGAACCTGACGCGCTTCGGCCTGTTCTTCCCCGAGAAGCGCGATTTTTTCCTACGCGAGGCCGACATCTTCGAGTTCGGCCGCATCGGCGCCTCGGACGGCACGGGCGCGTTGAGCAACGCCGAGCGGCAAAATGCGCGGCCGTTCTTCTCGCGGCGCATAGGCTTGGGCGAGCTCGGCGAGCCCGTCGATCTCAACTACGGCGGCAAGATCAGCGGCCGCGCCGGCCGCTTCGAGGTCGGCGCCTTGTCGATCCGCCAGGACGAAAACCCGCTCGCCGGAGTCGACGACACGACGCTGTCCGTCGTTCGCGCGAAGGCGGGCATCGGAAGCGAATCGACGCTCGGCGCCGTATTTACGAACGGCGATCCGCTGAACCCGCGCGACAACTCGCTTGCAGGCTTCGACGCGCTGTACCGCAACTCCCGGCTTCCGGGCGGGCGCACCATCGAGGCCGGCGTTTGGTATCAATCGACGGAGACCGAGTGGCTCCTTGACGAGGCGCCGAACCCGCTCGAGCCCGACGGCGCCGACTCGGCGGCCGGTTTCGGCATTTCGGTGCCGAGCAACAACAAGTTCCGCGGTGCATTTTCGACGCGGCGTGTCGAGGCGAACTTTTATCCAGGGCTCGGCTTCACGAGCCGCACCGACGTTCGCGACTACGCGGGGCAAATCGCCTACACGCACCGGCCCGCGTCGGGCTGGTGGCAATCGCTGTTCTTCAATCTCGACGGCCAGCGCATCGAAGGCTTGAACGGCCGCTTGCAGTCGCAGCAGATCGGGCTCACGCCGATCCAGATGCATAATCGTACGAACGACATGCTGTACATCCGCTCGAACTTCGAGAAGGAAGTGCTCGACGTGCCGTTCGAGATTCGGCCGGGCACGATCATTCCGATCGGCGAGTATTCGTTCGACGACCACGGCATCGAGTGGGGCTTCTCGGCGCACCGGCGGCTCTCGGGCCGCCTCGCACGCACGGATGGTGGGTTCTATAACGGCACGCGCGTGCGCACGTTCGGCAACTTCACGTGGACGCCCAGCCCACGCTTTCGCACCGGCGTCGGTTTCAACATCCAAGAGATCGATCTTCCCGTCGACAACGGCAAGTTCACGACGCGCATCGTGAACACGAACTTCGACATCGTGTTCTCGTCACGGCTGTCGTGGACGAACTTGATCCAGTACGACAACGTCAGCGAGGTCGTCGGGCTGAACCTGCGCCTGAATTGGATTCCCGAGGCGGGCCGCGACTTCTACTTCGTCATCAACCACAACTTGCAGGACTTCGACGAGGACAACCGCTTCCACTCGCTCGCAGCCGACGTCGTCGCGAAGGCGAGCTACACGTTCCGGTTCTAGCGACAGGAGCGTTCAAACGGAACCCGTGCGACTAGGCTCGCCGCCGGGCGTACGATTCTTTTCGATCGCCGGTCGAATTCTCGCCCTCCCATTCGACCTAACAACGCAAGCCGCCGGAAACACTCGGCGGTGGCCCCGTCGCCGTTTAGCAAAGAGGTACTACGCCATGACCAAGCCCGCCGTACAGAAGATCGTTCCGCATCTGTGGTACGTCCGCGAGGCCGAAGAGGCCGCGCGGTTCTATGCCACCGTGTTTCCCGATTCCCGCGTCGACCGCGTCACGACGCTGCCCGCCGAATCGCCGAGCGGCCCGGCCGGCTCGGTCGCGATCGTCGAGTTCACGCTGTGCGGCCAGGCGTTCATGTCGATCAGCGCCGGCCCGCACGACGCGTTCAACGACGCGGTCTCGTTTCTCGTCAATTGCGACTCGCAAGCCGAGATCGATCGTTATTGGAACGCGCTGCTGAAAAGCGGCGGCAAGCCGCAGGCTTGCGGCTGGATCATCGACAAGTACGGCCTGCGCTGGCAGATCGTGCCGACGGTGCTCGGCGAGATGATGACCGACAAGGACAAAACGAAGGCGAAGCGCGCGGCCGACGAGATGCTGCGGCAAGTGAAATTCGACATCGCGAAGCTCGAAGCGGCTTTCAACGGCCGATAGCGCGCTGCGGCGCCGCAGGACGCGAGTTGCCGGCAGCGACGCTATGTCAGGTCGGTTTCCACTCGGCGAGCGGCATGATCCGGCCGACACCGCCGCCCGCCGTGAGGTATCTCTCGTCGGCCGTCACGAGCGTGGCGGCCGGCGTCTCGAGCGCAACCGCGTGATAGAGCGTATCGAAAAGGTGCTGCTGCAAATCGATCGAAAGGCGGCAAGCTCGGCCGAGCACAGCGGGCCCGTCATCGATGGGAAGATCGAGCGCGCGTAGCATCGTGACGTCGTCTACGACCGTCCCCGGGCTCAACCGCGCCAGCACCGCGGCGGTTTCGATCAGCCAGTGCGCCGGTTGGAGAATCCTGTCGCGACTTTCGAGCACCCAGGCCATGAGACGCTCCGCCTGCGTCGTCTCCGTCTCGCGCAGCGGGTCGGCGAGCAGCCACTTGACCACCACGCTGGCGTCGACGACTAGCTTCACGGCCGGTTGGCGACGCGCGCCCGCCGCGCCGCCTCGTCTCCGATTTTCGGCCGGCGGCGCCGGCCTTCCGTCAAGCGGCGGAACAGCTCCGCCCGCAGCTTTGTCTGCTCGGCCTCGGTCACGGCTCGACGCATCAACTCAGCTATGACTGCGCTCTTGTTCCGATCCTTGAAGGCCTTGTCGAACGCCTTCTTGACGTCGTCGGGCACACTGAAGTTCACGGTGGCCATGGCGCGCTCAGTTGTTGAAGATTTCAACAACAGTATCCGGAGCTGCCGCCGCCGCGTCAACGCGCTTTTGTTGCCGTACTCGAGAGATTGTCTGCGTCGTCGCGCCATCCCCGAACCGGGACGCGCTGTTCGATTGTGGGACTGTCGCGGTCGGGACGTCTCCCACGCGCGAACGTAGAAACAACGAGTTGCGATGCGAGCCGCTGTTGGCATGGGGTTTGAAGTGTGACGGTGCAAGCCTGCCAGCGGGAGCGTTCATGTTTTCATCGAGCTTGTCGCAAGACGTCCGCATCGCATGCCGGGGTCTCCTGAAGGCACCCGGTCTGACGTTCGTGGTCGTGCTGACGCTGGCCGTCGCCATCGGCGCCAACACCGCCATCTTCTCCGTCGTCGACGGCGTGCTGCGAAGCCCGCTGCCGTATCCCGACGAAGACCGGATCGTCAAGGTCGCGGCCACGGTGCACGCGACCGACGCGAACAGCGGCGGGGATCGAGGCAACGCGTTCTCGGACCGCGGCTACTGGCACTTCGTGAACAACAATCGCTCGTTCGAAAAATTCGGCGGCTATGTCCCCGGCTCCATACCGTATCCGTTGACGGGCGAGGGCCCGCCGCGCCAGGTCGGCGTGAGCCTGATGACGTTTGGCGCGTTCGAGGTGCTCGGCGTGACACCGGAGCTCGGGCGGTTGCCGACGGCCGAAGAGGCGGCGCCGAATGGACCGGCCGTCGCGCTGCTGAGCCACGAGCTCTGGGCGAGCCAGTACGCCTCCGATCCGTCGATCATAGGCAGGACGGTCCAATTGAACGGTGTTTCGCGCGAAGTCATCGGCGTCATGCCCGCGGGCTACAACTTTGCGACACCGGGCGCCGAGCTCTGGATGCCGTGGCAGCTCGACCCGGCGAGCACGAACTTCGGCGGCCACTACATCATGGGTATCGCGCGGCTCGCGCCGGGCGTCACGATGGAGGCGGCGATCGCCGACGCGCGCAGCCTCGTCGCGCGCTATGGTGAACTGGGTTACGGCCCCGAGTGGTTCCAGAGCACCTACGATGGCGGCGCTGTCGTTCGCCCCATTCGCGACGTGATCGTCGGCAATGCCCGCGACACGCTGCTGATCGTATTCGGCACCGTCGGATTCGTGCTGCTGATCGCCTGCGGCAACGTCGCGAACCTGCTGCTAGTCAGAGCGGAAGGGCGGCGCCGCGAGAACGCCGTCCGCATGACGCTGGGATCGAGCCGCGTGCGGCTCGCGCGGCACGTGCTCATCGAGAGCGTGCTGCTCGCGCTGATGGGTGGTGTCGTAGGCGTGATGCTCGCCTACGCGGGAACGAGCGCGTTGCTCTTGATGCAGCCCGCGGGCATACCGCGTCTCGCGGAGATCGACGTTAGCGGAGCGGCGCTTGCGTTCACGGCAGGTGTGGCGGTGCTTGCCGGAATGCTGTTCGGCGTGTTGCCGGCGTTGGCCTCGGGCTCGAGCAAGACGCTGGGCGCACTGCGCGACGGCGGCCGCAGCGCGACGCTCGGCCGCCACGGGCATCGCATTCGCAACGCCCTCGTGATGGCACAGGTCGCGCTCGCCGTCGTGCTCGTCATCGCCGCGGGGCTCATGGTCCGCAGCTTCGAGGCGTTGCGCTCGGTCGACCCCGGTTTCACCGCCGACAACACACTGACGTTCGAGGTGCGCCCGTTGCCGACGAAGTACACCGACGCGAACGCCGTCGCACGGTTTTATGACAGGCTCCTCGAGCGTGTCGAAGCCGTTCCCGGCGTCGCGCGCGCCGGCGCCATCGACATACTGCCGCTGACCCCTCTCCGAACCATCATGAACACGACGATCGAGGAATTCCCTACCGCTGCGGGCGAGTTGGGGCCTGCCTTCGAGGTCCGCCGCGCGACTCCCGGGTATTTCGAGGCGATGGGCATCCCTGTCGTCGAGGGACGAGCGTTTACGCCGGACGATCACAACTTGCGCTTGAACTCCGTGATCATCAGCCGCTCAGTCAAGGACCGGTACTGGCCGAGCTCCAGCGCGCTCGGTAAGCGGGTCCAAATCGCGGACGTTTCGGCGCAAGTCGTCGGCGTCGTCGGCGACGTGCACCATGTGGGCCTCAATGTGCCGGCGGAACAGTTCATGTATCTGTCGATGCTGGACGCCGAGGGCGTTCCTAATGCGCCGACTGCGATGACGGTGACCGTCCGCACGGCCGTCGAGCCACTGAGCTTGGTGAACGCGCTGCGCACCGCGATCGCGGAGTTCGACGCCGACGTGGCCTTGGCGAACGTTCGACCGATGCGTGCCGTAGTCGGCGATTCGATGAGTCGCACGAGCTTCACCGCGTCCGTGCTGACGATCGCGGGGCTCGTCGCGCTGTTCTTGGGAGCGGTCGGCATCTACGGCGTGCTGTCGTACGTCGTGACGCAGCGCACTCCGGAAATAGGGATCCGCTGCGCGCTCGGCGCGAGCCCCGGCGCCGTGCTGCGCATGGTTCTCTCGCAAGGCATGGGAGTCGCGGGCGTCGGGGTGCTGATCGGGCTCGTCGCGGCCGTCGCGGCGGGGCGAGTGATCGCCACACAGCTCTACGGTGTGAGCCCGTTCGACGTCGTCACGCTCGCGGCGGCCACCGCGATCTTCCTCGTCGTGGCCGGCGTCGCGAGCTTCTTGCCCGCGGCGCGCGCGGCGGGCACGGCGCCCGTGGACGCGTTGCGCGCCGACTAGCCGCGCCGCACTACTTCGGCGGCGCGCCGAGCGCCGGCGAGTCGAGCAACGCCGCGGTGGCGGCCGTGACGGCCGAGATCTGCTCGCGGTTGTTGGAAGAGATCCGCGCGGAGAACGCGCCGCTGTAGAGCAAGCTCAGCGCATCGCCGAGCACGTCCGGTTGGCGCGCGCCCATCTGATGGCAGAGCTCGCGCAGACGCCGCGTGATCTCGAGCTTGTGGTTCTTGATCACGGCTCTCGCGGGATGATCCTCTTCGATGATCTCGACGGCGGCGTTCGCGACGGCGCAGCCGCGGCAAGCTTCGTCGCCGATGATCTCTTCTTGAAAATGGGAGATGAGCTCTTCGATCTGCTTGCGCGGTTGGCCGCGATGCTGCGCGAGGATCCCGTCCCACCATTCCCAGAAACGCCGCGATTGTTCCTCGAGCACCTGGACGACGAGGTCGTCCTTCGACTCGAACACTCGATAGAACGTGACCTTCGTCGTGCCCGCTTCGGCGGCGATGGCGTCGACGCTCACGGCTCGGATGCCGTTCCGATAAAAGAGATTGATTGCGGCGCTGAAGAGGCGATCCCGCGCGCATGCGCTGGCATCGCACTGTGCCAACGACGTGAACGGGTTTGGCGACGAAGCCTCGGGAACTTTCAACTCGGGTGTTGACATGTTACTTACCGGTAAGTATCGTACCGGCCCATGATGTTACTGAACGGTATAGTAACACTCGAAGAAGGCCGAAGCGAGCCCATCGAGAGTGACAAACCGGTTCAGTCACACGACGAATAACTAACTGACCGAGAAGGACTTTCGTATGGCGCCGCAACGGATTCAGGGTTTTGGGGTTTCGCGTCTCATCTTACTTGTTCTGCCGTTCGCGTTAGTGGGTTGCGCCGTCGGTGAAGCCGGAAATCCCCCGCCGGCTCCGCCGGCGGCGCAAGTCACGACGGCCGAGGTCGCTATCCACGAGCTCAACGATTCGGCCGACTTCACGGGCCGCCTCGAGGCCGTCGATAGCGTGGCGATCCGGCCTCGCGTCGGCGGCTATGTCGAGTCGGTGCATTTCGCAGAAGGCGGGCGCGTCGCGGAGGGCGATCTCTTGTATCAGATCGATCCGCGGCCCTTCAAAGCAGAGGTCGACCGTCTGAGGGCCGAGCGAGAGCGCACGCGTGCACAGCTGAAGCTCGCGGAGTCGTATCGCGATCGCGCCGAACGTTTGCTCGCTCGCAACGCGACGTCGCAGGAAGAGTTCGAGCAGGTCGCCGCCGATGCGACGGTCGCCGCGGCCCAGCTCGCCTCGATCAGCGCGGCGCTCGAAGCGGCCGAGCTCGACCTTTCGTTCACGCGTGTGACGGCGCCGATCGCCGGCCGCGTCTCGCGCGCGATCGTGACGGCCGGAAACTTGGTCGACGCGTCGGTGGTGCTGACGACGGTTGTCTCGGATGACTCCGTCTATGCGTACTTCGACGTCGACGAACGAACGTACCTTACGCACGTGCAGCAGGCGGATGAGGCCGGGCACAGTGTCGTGCACGTCGGCCTCATCAACGAAGAAGGCTATCCGCACGCGGCGCGGCTCGATTTCGTCGACAACCAGGTCGACCCGAATCACGGCACGATCCGTGCGCGCGCCGTGCTCGATAACCGCGACGGGCTGTTCACGCCAGGCCTGTTCGCGCGCATGAAGCTCGTGAGCCCGAGCCGCTATAGCGCGGCGCTCGTCGACGATCGTGCGATCGGCACCGACCTCAACAAGCGGTTCGTGTTCGTCGTCGACGCGCAAGGCGTCGTGCAATACCGGTCCGTCGAGACAGGCCGCCTCGTCGACGGCTTGCGTGTCGTCGAGGATGGCCTCGTCGCCGGGGACGTCGTCATCGTCAACGGCCTCCAGCGCGTCCGCCCCGGCGTGACGGTTGCGGAGACGCGTGTCGCCATGGGCCACGATCTTCCCGGGCTCGCAGCTGGCGGCTGATGAAGCCGCCGCAAAAGCCTTCTAACGGAGACAGCCATGCGATTCTCACAGTTCTTCATTCAGCGGCCGATTTTCGCCGGCGTTCTGTCGGCGATCATTTTCATCGCCGGCGCGCTATCGCTGCGGCTCTTGCCCGATAAGCGAATATCCCGAGGTCGTGCCGCCGACTGTCGTCGTGCGCGCGATGTATCCAGGGGCGAACCCGCAGGTCATCGCGGAGACCGTTGCGTCGCCGCTCGAGCAGGCGATCAACGGCGTCGAGGACATGCTCTACACGTCGTCGCAGTCGACGGCCGACGGCCTCATGACCTTGAACGTGACGTTCGAGCTCGGCACCGATCTCGACCAGGCGCAAGTGCTCGTGCAAAACCGCGTCGCCCAAGCGCTGCCGAAGCTACCCGAGGTCACGCAGCGGCTCGGCGTCGTGACGGAGAAGTCGCTGCCGGACTTCACGCTCGTCGTGCATCTGGTGTCGCCGGACAACCGCTACGACATGCTGTATCTCTCGAACTACGCCACGTTGCGGGTGCGGGACGAGCTCAAGCGCATCGAGGGCGTCGGCGACGCGCAGGTGTTCGGCGCCGGCGAGTATTCGATGCGCGTGTGGCTCGACCCCGAAAAGGTCGCGGCGCTCAATTTGACGGCTACCGACGTCGTGCGCGCGATCCGCGCGCAGAACGTGCAGGTCGCGGCCGGCCAGCTCGGGAGCCCGCCGGCGCCGAGCGCGGCGCAGTTCCAGCTCCTCGTCGATACGCAAGGGCCGCCTCGTCACCGAGGAAGAGTTCGAGGACATCGTCGTCAAGACCGGCGACCGCGGCCAGATCACGCGTCTGAAGGACGTCGCCCGCGTCGAGCTCGGCGCGAGCACCTATGCGCTGCGCTCGCTGCTCGACAACGAGCCCGCCGTCGCGATCCCCGTCTATCAGCAGCCCGGCAGCAGCAACGCGATCGAGATCTCGAACAGGGTCCGCGCCAAGATGGCGGAGCTCAAGCAGGACTTCCCGGAGGGTGTCGACTACCGCATCGTCTACGACCCGACGGTATTCGTCCGCGAGTCGATCAGCGCCGTCGTCGAGACGCTCGTCGAAGCCCTTTTGCTCGTGGTGCTCGTCGTGGTCCTCTTCTTACGCACGTGGCGCGCATCGATCATCCCACTCGCGGCCGTGCCGGTCTCCCTCGTCGGCACGCTGGCCGCCATGCATCTGTTGGGCTTCTCGCTGAACGCGCTGTCGCTGTTCGGCCTCGTGCTCGCAATCGGCATCGTCGTAGACGACGCGATCGTCGTCGTCGAGAACGTCGAGCGCAATATCGCGAAAGGGCTCCGCCCGATCGACGCCGCGAAGCAGGCGATGAGCGAGGTCACGAGCCCGATCATCGCGATCTCGGCGGTGCTGATCGCCGTGTTCGTGCCGACGGCGTTCATCACGGGTTTGAGCGGCCAGTTCTACGAGCAGTTCGCGCTGACGATCGCGATCAGCACGGTGATCTCGGCGATCAATTCGCTGACACTGTCCCCCGCGCTCGCGGCGCTGCTCTTGAAGCCGCATGGCGAAGCCCCGGATCGGTTCCAACGCGGCATCGACTTCGCATTCGGCTGGGCGATCGGCCCGTTCAACCGCTTTTTCGAGTGGCTGTCGGTGCACTACGTCGGGCTCACCGGTAAGACGCTGAAGCGCGCGGGCACGGCGACGATCGCCTACGTCGCGCTCGTCGGCGTCGCCTGGCTCGGCTTCAAGAGCGTCCCCGAAGGTTTCATTCCGCAGCAGGACAAGGAGTATCTAGTCGCGTTCGCGCAGTTGCCCGAAGCCGCCACACTCGATCGTACGGAAGAGGTCATCCGCCGCATGACGGATATCATGCTGGCCGAGCCCGGCGTCGCACACTCGGTTGCGTTCCCCGGCCTCTCGGTCAACGGCTTCGTCAACGCGCCGAACGTCGGCATTGCGTTCGTCGCGCTGCGCGACTTCGAGGATCCGAGCTTCGAGAAGACGCGTTCCGCGAACGAGATCGCGGCCGCGCTGAATCAAAAGTTCGCGGCGATCCAAGACGCGTACATCGCGATTTTCCCACCGCCGCCCATTCAGGGCCTCGGCACGATCGGCGGGTTCAAGCTGCAGATCGAGGACCGCGCGGACCTCGGCTACCAGGCGCTTTACGAGGAGACGCAGAAGATCGTCGGAGCCGGTTGGCAAACGCCCGGGCTTGACAGGTGTGTTCTCGAGCTACCAGGTCAACGTGCCCCAGGTGCGCGCCGACGTCGACCGCGACAAGGCGATGGCGCAAGGCGTGCCGCTCAACGAGCTCTTCGACACGATGCAGGTGTATCTCGGCTCGCTGTACGTCAACGACTTCAATCGTTTCGGCCGCACGTATCAGGTCAACGCGCAAGCCGACATGCCGTTCCGCCTCGAGCCCGAGGACATCCGCCAGCTCAAGGTGCGGAACTCGCAGGGCGACATGGTGCCGCTCGGCTCGTTCGTGTCGCTCGAGCAGTCGGCCGGTCCCGACCGCGTCATGCACTACAACGGCTATCCGTCGGCCGAGATCAACGGCAGCCCGGCGCCGGGCTACTCGTCCGGCGAAGCAGAGGCGTTGATTGCGGGACTTGCCGACAGCTCGCTGCCGAACGGCATGCACGCCGAGTGGACCGAGCTCACGTATCAGAAGCAGCTCGCCGGCAACGCGGGAATGTGGGTGTTCCCGATCTCCGTGCTGCTCGTGTTCCTCGTGCTTGCGGCGCTCTACGAGAGCCTGACATTGCCGCTAGTCGTGATCCTGATCGTGCCGATGACGCTGCTTGTCGGCGATCGCGGGCGTGTGGCTCGTCGGGCGGCGACAACAACATCTTCACGCAGATCGGGCTCATCGTGCTCGTCGGCCTCGCGGCCAAGAACGCGATCCTGATCGTCGAGTTCGCGCGTGCGCGCGAGCAACAAGGCGCGAGCATCTGGGAGGCGATCATCGACGCCGCGCGGTTGCGGTTGCGGCCGATTCTCATGACCTCGATCGCGTTCACGGCCGGCGTCGTGCCGCTCGTGCTCGCGAGCGGTGCGGGCGCCGAGATGCGCAATGCGATGGGCGTGGCGGTATTCGCCGGCATGATCGGCGTCACGATCTTCGGCCTCGTGCTGACGCCCGTGTTCTATTGGGTAGTGCAGCGGCTTGCCGCCGGCGGGCGCTCGCGCGCCGAGCGCCGGTCCATCAGCGACATGACCGCCGTAGCCGCCGCGTTGATTCCGTAGGGAGAGATCCATGAGAAGTGCATTGTTGGCCAGTGCCGCGGCGTTGCTCGCCGCGTGCGCGGTCGGGCCGGACTATCGGGAACCTGAAACCGCGGCGACCCCATTCGTGGCGGCGCAAGGTGCCGCAGTCAGCGAGCAGCCGTTCGAAGCCGCGTGGTGGGAACAGTTCCAGGATCCCGTGCTCGACGATTTGATCGAGCGCGCGTTGACGGACGACCTCGATCTGAAGATCGCGCTCGCGCGCGTCGAAGAGGCGCGCGCGTTCTATGGGGCCGCGCGGCGCGACCGTTGGCCCGGCGTTTCGACCGAGGCCGCGCGCTCGAAGAGCCGGCAACAGCAGCCTGGGTTCACCGATGAGCGAGTCGACGTCGAGAGCTACGATGCGGGGTTTGCGACGTTATGGGAGCTCGACCTCTTCGGCCGCGTGCGCCGCGGCGCTCAGGCCGCAGGTGCGGAAACCGACGCCGCCATCGCCGACCTGCGCGACGCGCAGGTGCTCGTCGCGGCCGAAGTCGCGCGCAACTACGTCGAGCTGCGCGGTGCGCAAAAGAGGCTCCGCGTCGCGCAGGAGAACCTGGGTCTTCAGCAAGAGACGCTCGACCTCACGCGCGTGCGGCTCGAGCTCGGCCGGGGCAGCGAGCTCGACGTCGCGAGCGCCGCGGCGCGATTCGCCGCGACGGAAGCGACGATTCCGCCGCTCGTCGCAGCCGAGACGGTCGCCGCGAATCGCCTTGCCGTGCTGCTTGGTGAGCGGCCCGGCGCGCTCGCCGCAGAGCTGGCCTTTCGCGAGGTCGCGCCGCACTTGACGACGATCGCCGTCGACTCGCCGGCTGCGTTGCTGCAACGCCGGCCCGACATTCGTGCCGCAGAGCGCGACCTTGCAGCCGCAACGGCGCGCATTGGCGTCGCGAAGGCCGATCTCTTCCCGCGCTTGACGCTGAGCGGCTTCATCGGCTTCGTGGCGGGCGATGCGGATAGCCTCGGCGACTCGGAGAGCCGCGCCTGGCGCGTCACACCCGTGTTGTCGTGGGCCGGGTTCGATCGCGGCACGTGGGCGCGTGTCGCCGTGGCCGAAGCGCGCACGGCCGGTGCGCTCGCGGGTTACGAGCTCGCCGTGCTGCGCGCGCTCGAAGAGACCGAGAACGCGTTCGTGACGTACGGAACGCATCGACAGCGGCTCGGGTCCGTCGTCGAGCAAGCCATGGCGTCGCGTACGGCCGCGGAGCTCGCGCGCATCCAATATCGCGAGGGCGCGCTCGATTTCCTGCGGCTGCTCGACGCCGAGCGCACGCTGCTGCAAGCCGAGGACGAAGTCGCGGCGGCCGAAGCGAATCTCAACGCGTCGGTCGTGCTGATCTACAAGGCGCTCGGCGGCGGCTGGGAAGCCGCGCCGGCCGTCACGCTGTAGTGAGGCGCGCGGCGCGCCGGCCTAGTCGGCCGTCGCGTCCTCGATCGCGCGCAGGTACTCCTCGGCCGTCGGGCGGTGACGGTCCGACTCGGTTGCCTGCTCGAACCACGTGCGCGCCTCGTCGAATTGCCGTTGCCTGTACAGCGCGACGCCCATGAGCAGGTTCGCCTGCGCCTCGTCGGTCAGCGAGCCTCGGCCCATGCCGGCGTGTAGCGCCGCTACGGCCGCCGGCCAGTCTTCGCGCGCGACGTGCACGACGGCGAGCCGCACGTAGGCATCGCCGGTGCTCGCTATGCGAGAAGCGTTCTCGAGCGGCGCGACGGCCTTGTCGAGCTCGCCGGCCGTGAACCATGCCGTGCCGAGCTTCGTGTACGCGGCCTCGTCGGGACGCAGGACCTGATCCGCGAGCGCCTGCTCGAGCACCTCGGCGCCCTGCTGCGGCAACCCTCTATTGATCAGCAAATCGGAGAGCCGACGGAACTCGGCATCGTCGTTCAAGAGCTCTACCGTGTGCGCGAGCCGCATCGTCGCGAGCGCGCGGTCCAAGTCGCCGACTCTTTCGTAAGCGACCGACAGCTCGAGCCAATAGATCTTGTTGTCCGGCACCTTCTCGATGAGGCGTTCGAGCCAGGGGATCGCGGCGCGCGGCTGGTCGCTGCGCTTCAGCACGTCGGCGACGAGCTCGAGCCAGCTGACGGGCGCATCGGGCGCCAGCGTCGCGGCGCGCTCGGCCGGCAGGCGGGCCTTCGCGTAGTCGCCGAGCTGATAATGCGCGAGGCCGAGCAGATAGAACGCTTCGGGCACCTGTTCGGGTTGGCCCGCGATGAAACCGTCGAGGATCTCGATGGCCTCGGCGTATTTCATCGCCTCGATCAGCGCCGCGGCATCGTTGACGGCGATGTGCGGCGTCAACTCGATCAGCGTGATTCGCGGCGCGGGCTCTTGCGCACTCGTCGCGGATGCGAACGCGAGGGCGACGATCGCGAGCGCGGCCGCGCCCGTCGAGCTGCGCACCTTCAGGCGATTCACTGGCGCCGACATCCCTTTCTCGCCGTCTCGAAGCCGTCGAACAATCGGCTCGCCCCCTCGCCGGCAAGCGTCTCTAGCCGGTGCGGCTGGCCCTTTTCCACAGTGTACTGCGCAACGCTGCCGCGGGCGCCGAGATACTCCGCTTCTTTCTCCATTTCGCCGTGCCAGCGGTACTCGTCGCTGCTCGCCGATGTAGAAGTACGCGCAGATGCCTTCGAGCGCACGCAGCTTCGCTTCGCTGGGTTGCCACAGGTACCCGGGAAACGCCGTCGCCGAGGCGAAGTACTGCGGATGCTTGGCTGCGACGTGCATCGCGGCGATGCCGCCGTTCGACGGGCCCGCGGCGTGGAATTTGCCGGCCTCTATCTTGTGCGCGGCCAGGATGTTGTCGAGGAACTCGGGAAAGATCCGGTCGCCGTCGTAGAAGAAGAGATCGCCGTCGGGTGCCGCGGGCCCGACCACGATGTAGCCGCGCCGCTCGGCTTCGGCCTGGAAGTTGCGCGCGAGCGCGCCGTCGATCGTGCTCATCGTCTGCGGCCCGCCGCCGAAGACGAGGATCGCGGGATAAGTCTTCGCGGCGTCGTAGTCGTTCGGCAGCACGAGCTTGTAGCTGACCGTCGCTCCGGCGACGCGCATGATGCGCTCGCTGACTTCCGCTGCGGCCGGCTGCGACGCCAGCATGACGATGACCATGCCCGTCATGAGCAGCCGCGACCTCATGCTCATGGCGCCGCGCGCTCGAGCGCTCCAAGCAACCGCGAGTACAGCCTGCGCTCGGCCGCAAGGACGGTCGATGCGCGCGAATCGTCGAGCTCGTGGCCGGCTTCGAGCCGCTCGGCCATGTCGCCGAGATGCGCTTGCTCCTCGCCGAGCACGCGCTTCAACGATAGCGCGTGCCGCGCGCGCTTCAGCGCTTGCTCGTACAAACCGTAGAACCAGAGAGCCCGGAACTCGACGATCATCGACATATATAAGTATGCGGCGCGCACGCTACGCCGATCGCCCAGCGCGCGGACCGTCGCGCCTTCGAGCCGCTGGAAGTACATGCGAGCCGACGAGGGCGCGAGCAGATCGCCGGCGACGTACTCGAGCGCGCGCTCGGCCGTCTTCTCGGCTTGGCGCTTCATGAAGAACGCGTGGTGCGCTTCCTCGGCGACGTGCTTCAACGTTGCTTGGTCGATCGCAGCTGAGTGCTGCGTGGCCATGATCTTGTGGCTGCCCATGTGCTCGAGCAGCGACAGCGTGTTGAGCATGCGCGCGTGACACTGCGGCGCAGCAATGATCGCGTCGAGCAGCGCGCGCGTGCGCGGCGCGAGATCGGCGTTGTCGGCGGCAAACCGCGTGAGCGCGCCGTCGAGCCACGATGAAGCCGGCAGGTGTGCGGTGTTCTCGAGCATGAGCCTCGAAAATTCTCCAGATTGCTCTGATTCGGCGGTGCTAGTGTATACGGCGGGCAAGGGGGGTGAGCATGCTACGCCACGTTTGGTTCATCGCTGTTTTCGCGGCCGCGCCGCTCGCGGCGCAGAAGTCGGGGCCGCAAGGCGACACCTGGGAAAACATCGCAAAGCTGCCGGACTTCAGCGGCTTGTGGGAAGTCACACGCGGCGGCGGGCCCCGCGGCGGCGGCGAGCCGCCGGCGTTCACGCCGGCGTACGCCGCGAAGCTCGCGGAGTTTCAAGCGGCCACGCAGCGCGGCGAGATCGAGGACGGCCCCACGGCGAACTGCGTGCCGAACGGCATGCCGGCGATCATGACGCAGCCGTATCCGCTCGAAATCTTGTTCACGCCGGGCAAAGTCACGATCCTCATCGAGGCGTACGCGCAGTGGCGACAGATCTTCACGGACGGTCGCGACCATCCCGAAGATCCGGATCTCACGTTCAACGGCCACTCGACCGGCCATTGGGAAGGCGACACGCTCGTCGTCGACACCGTCGGCTTCACGACGGATACGTCACTCGGTAATCAAGGCATGCGGCATAGCGAGAAGATGCGCATCGTCGAGCGCTTCCGCTTGGCGGAGCCCGATCGCTTGGAAGTCGTAGACGACGATCTCCGACCCCGAAGCGCTCACGAAGCCGTTCACGCGCACGGCCGCCTACGGCCGCCACCGCGATTGGACACTCGCCGAGTACGTGTGCCAGCAGAACAACAGGAACTTCACGACCGACGACGGCAAGTCCGGCATCGACTTGAGCTTCGAGGAAAAATAGATGGGCAGAACGACGAATCGCGCTCGGACGCTTGCGTCACGTGGGCATGGTGCTCGCCAGCGTCGTCGGCATTCTCGCGCTCGCAGCGTGGACGTCGCGCGCCGAGGCGCATCACTCGTTCAGCGTGTTCGACATGCAGACGAACAAGGAGCTCGAGGGCGAAGTCATCGAGCTCCAGTGGACGAATCCGCACATCTTCTTGTGGATCAACGTCACGAACGCCGACGGCAGCGAAGACGCGCTGGGGCCTCGAGGGCATGAGCCCGAACTTCCTGGGCCGCCGCGGTTGGACGAAGAACACCTTCGAGCCCGGCGACAAGGTCAAAGTCGTCGTCTGGCCGCTGAAGACCGGCGAGCCCGGCGGCACGCTGCAGCGCGCGACGTTTCCGGACGGCACCCAGGTCGTGAATTTCGGCAGCGCGGGCGGCTAGCTCTGCAGTGCAGGTAACGGGATCAATCCGTAGGTAGGGGCGGCAGCTCGAACCCGAGCGTGCTCACCGCCGCTCGACCCGAGCTCGTGTAAATTTCCGGAACGCCGTTCTCGCCGACGATCCAGACCTCTTTCGCGCCGGCGGCTAGATACGCCGCCGTTTTCTCCGCCATCTGGATACGCGTGTTCGTCGGCGACAACACCTCGACGCAGAGATCCGGTGCGACGCGAAATTGCTTCTCGTTGCGGTGCCGCTCCATGAGCTCCCGTGACACCCAAACCACATCGGGAACCCGCATGCCCATGTCTGTCTCGACCGTGCACTCGGGGAGTGTCGTGCCGTCAGGCCGCTGCCGCGCGAGCTCGCGCGTCAGAAAGCCCTGAATGAAGGCGTGCCGAATCGTCGGCGGGCTCACTTCGATCGCGCCCTTCTCGCTGAGCTCGACTTTGCACGGGATCTCGGCAACGAGCCGATTGTCGGCGAGCTGCCGCCAGCGCTCGCGCAGCTCTGCACGCGACAAGCGCTGTGCGGTCTCCGGTTTAGCGGCCGTGGCGTTCATGAGGCTCATCCGAGAGAGAGGCGTTTTGATTGTGCGCGCCGCTGGCGAGCTCCCGCAACGCGGAAATGCCGCCGATTCGCTGAGAAACGCACCATGCGCCGGCGCCCTCCATTACAATTCACGGCACGCGCCCGTAGCTCAATTGGATAGAGCATCGGCCTTCGAAGCCGAGGGTTGGGAGTTCGAGCCTCTCCGGGCGCGCCAACCGACGCTGCTCGTAAGTTGGCACTCACCGTCCCGACGGCCTCGACGTCTCGTTCGGCAATGGATCGGTGGATGCTCGGTCCACGCTCGTGTCGTCTGCGCGTGTCGTTGTGATATCACCAACGCTGTCGACCGAGTGTCCTGATGATGGTGTCGAGCACAGGTCGATGTCTTTTCCCACATCTTCGGCAGCTTGCGATCGTGCGCGACACGCCGCGATCGGCCTTAGCGCTTCGCGAGCGCCACTTTCTCGTACGACGTCTGCGCGTTGGCGACAGCGTCGTATTTGGCTTTGAACGCTCGATAGGCCGCGCCATGTAGAGCACGTTGCCCTCGGCTTCGTTCAAGACGAGGCGTGCTCCGTCAGTTCCCGCGGCGGTGAGGGAGCCGTGGTACTGTCCCGGCGCATCAGGTGCAGGTCAGGCCGTCCGGTCCGTCGGGACGGCAGTGGGTCGGGTACCCGGCTGTCTCCCAGTATTCGATCAGTCCCAGATCGCGCATCAGTTGCGCAAAGCCCGGGTGCCGGCGGACCGGCGCCATGACCGGCCGGAGCAGGAGGTCGAGCACCACGGCCGGATCGCTGTCCGCTGCGCGGTCCAGGGCGCGCAGGCCGAGCGCGGGTTCATCGAAATAGGCTGCCCACACCGCGAGGTTGAGCTCGCCGGCAGCCGTACCCATGCCCGCGTCGCTCTCGGGCAGGGCGTGCAGCGCGGCGGCGCCCTGCGCACGGCTGTCGAGATGACGCAGGCCCACGGCCCACACGCGATCGAAAGCGTCCCCCGCTGATGCAAAGGCCGGTACGGTCACACGCGGAGCGTCCGGGGAAACCATCTGCGCGGCAACCGCCGGTTCCATGCCGTTGAGGAGCACGTTCACCTCCACGAAGGAAGCCCTTGCGGCGCGGGTATCGCCCGCCGCGAGCAGCTGCCAGAACTGCGGCGCGGAGGCGACGACGGAATAGCCCACGAGGCCGCGCGCGTCGTGACGCAGTTCGCGTGCGCGTGTCGGCTGCCCGAGCGCGTCGTACACGTCCGCCAACCGCGACACCACGCGGAGGTCGTCCGGCCGCTTCGCGCGCGCCCCCTCCAGGACGGCGAGCGCGTCGTCCAGGTGGCCGGTGCGGCTGAGGAAAGTGCCGTAGGCCAGCACGGCGGAGAAGTCGCCGCCACCGTCCAGCCGCTCGCGCAGCACCGCGGCGACCTTCGGCCAGGCCTTCGACCGCGTCAGCTCCTCCATCAGCAGCCCGACTATTTCTGGCCGGTCGCGCGACGCGTCCGTGGCACGTTCTAGCGCGGCGGCGAGGCGCGCCGCGTAACGGCTTTCGGTGTCGGGGTCCGCGGTGAGCCGCTTCAGTTGCCGATAGCTCGTGGCGAGATGGATCCACGCCTCGGCGAGTCCCGGGTCCAGGCGCAGTGCCACCTCGAACTCCCGGACGGCCAGCTCGGTCGCCAGCGGGTCCTTGTCGCTGCGCAGTTGGTCGATGCCATGCTGCAGGTGTTGCCGAGCGAGAGCCGCAGGGCCGGCCGGCCCACCGGCTTCGGGAATTGCCGGCGCTAGTTGCTGCCCCGGCCAGAGTGCCCAGGCGGCGAGACCGGCGGCAGCGATGCCGGCCAGCCACGCGGCTCCGTGACGCCGGAAAGCAGGCGCGCCGGCTGTCGATGGAGGAGGCGGGAACGGCGAAGGCGCATCTGTCCGCGGGTCGACGGGCGCGTTACGGACATCCCCGACGAACTGATAGCCGCGCCGCGGCACGGTGACGATGCATCCCTCGCCACAGGCCCGGCGCAACGCCGCGATGGCCTGGCTCAGCGCGTTCTCGCCCACCACCGTGTCGTGCCAGACGGTTTCGATCAGCTCTCGCCGGGGAACGGGAGCGCCCCGGCGTTCGATGAGCGTTACCAATACGTCGAAGGCGCGCGCGGGAATCGCAACGGGTTCGCCGCGCAGCGTGTCGAGCCGCCGGTGGGCGGTATCGAGGCAGAAATCGCCGAACCGGTAGCAGGTTCCCGCGGACTTCATCCGGCGTCCATCCAGCCAGGGATTCACGGGATTTCACCGGCGGCGTGCGCCTTTTCACGTCTCGCGGCCGATGCTCCTCGTCCGCGTTCATCTTAGGTCAGGGGATTCATCATGGGTAGCCGCAACTCGCAGCGCTGTAAACGGTCGATCGGGTGTCTGGCGAGCCTGTCCAGCCTATTGGCCATCGAGACCACAGGTGCCCAGCCGGTCGGAGAGCGCCTGCCGATCATCGACATGCACCTGCACGCCGCGCAGGTTGTTCCCGGGGCAGCGGGAAGCGGACTGTGTACGCCCGTCGATCCTCCGGTGCCTCTGTGGGACCAGCGCCAGCCGTTCGCCGAAGCCTATGCCGCGATGGCTGCCGCGCCGGCATGCGACGATCCGGTGCGAATGCCGGCTTCCGACGAAGCGATGATGCGCGAGACGCTCGCGGCGCTGGAGCGTGCCAACGTGTTCGGCGTGCTCGGGGGCATGGGATCCGCACGCAGCCCGGTGATCGACCGGTGGCTGGACGCGGCGCCGCAGCGGTTCTGGGCAGGCAGCCGCTGCATCCCGGGCATGCCGGACTGCTCCATCGAATATCTGCGCGAGCTGCATGCGGCGGGCCGGCTGCACGTGTTGGCCGAGATTTACACGCTGTTCAACGGCGTGCCCGTCGACGATCGCATGCTGGCGCCCTACTGGGCGCTGGCGGAAGAGCTGGATATTCCCGTCGGCATCCACGTCGGTGGTGCGATCCCCCCAGGCATGACATATCTGGGCGCCGAACGATATCGTGCCAGCCTGCACGATCCGCTCTCGCTGGAGGGAGTGCTCGTGCGCCACCCCCGCCTCCGCCTGTACGTGATGCATGCCGGGTATCCGTTGCTCGACCGGATGATGGCGTTGATGTACGCACATCCCCAGGTGTACGTCGACGTCGCGGCAGTCGTCTGGCACATGCCGCGCGCCGGGTTCTACCGCTATCTACAGGCCCTCTGCGACGGCGGCCTCTGCACGCGGGTGATGTTCGGTTCGGACAACATTGAATATCCCGGCCTGATCGAGCGCGCCATTGCGGTGATCGAGCAGGCGCCGTTCCTCAGCGAAGCACAGAAGCGCGACATTCTCTACAACAACGCCGCGCGCTTCCTGCGCTTGAGCGAGGAGGAGATCGCGCGTCATCACGCAGCGCGCGGCCTCGACGATGCCCACGCGGCGCGCAATTGAATGCCTGAGCGCGCGCTCGATGTGAAGTCTGCTCGACTACATCGCGGTCCCGTCCGGGCTGAATCGTGAAGATCTCGTGATGGCCGCGACGTTGGAGATCAACAAGAAATTGGGTCAGCTGGCAAATCGGTTTTCCGCTTGTCAGGTGGACTCATCATATGAGAGAGGGGCGCCTTGATCAGTGCGTTGAACGGTTGTCGCTACTGACAAGCGTGCTGCGAAGTGCGACGAGTCCCGTTCACGCGGCATCGGGAAATTCGGTCCAGCAAACGAGCGTGTTGGCCAAGGAGTTCGAGCTTTTTCCTTCCGGGGCGCCAATTCCGTATCGGCGTTTGTTATTCGAGCCGTAGGTTCCTCGCGGTAGCCGCGTTCGCGGCCTGTTCCCCGCTGCGAGCGCCGTTTGACCGGCAATATCTGCCGTCATACTGTCTGTGTATGACAGACATAGACACGCGCGCGCTCGACCGGGAGCTGAAGAAAGGCTCCGCCGAGCTGCTGATTCTCTCGTTGCTCGAGGCGCAGCCCCGCCACGGTTACGAGCTCAGCAAGTTGATCCACATCCGCTCTGGCGGGCTCATGACGTTCCACATCGATTCGCTGTATCCGCTGCTGTATCGGCTCGAGGAACGAGGTTGGATCAAGGGAACCTGGGTCGAGAAGGCTGGCGAACGGCGGCGCCGGTTCTACAAGGTCACGGCCCAAGGCCGCCGCGTGCTCGCCGCGCAGCTCGAGACTTGGCAGACGTTCGTCGAGGCCGTGCGCAGAATCACGGGAGCCGAGAATGCATGACTGGCAGAGCGAGTTACGCGCGCGGCTCGCGCCGCTGCGTTTGAAGCCGGAGCGCGAAGCCGACATCGTCGACGAGATCTCGCAGCACCTCGCCGAACGCTACCGCGAGGCGGTGTCGGCCGGCGCATCGCCGGAAGAGGCTACACGCTTGGCGCTCGCCGAGTTCCGACCCGGCAACGTGCTCTCGCAGCGCATCGCGGCGCTCAAGCAGGCCCACGCGCCGGCCGCTGTCACGGTCGGTGTTTCGACGGGGCGATTCCTCGCCGATCTTTGGCATGACCTGCGCTATGCCACGCGCGCATTCGCCAAACACCGGGCTTTCGCGGCCACGGCCGTGCTGATCCTATCGCTCGGCATCGGCGCGACGACGGCCATCTTCAGCGTCGTCTACTCGGTGCTGATCAAACCCCTGCCGTACCCGAACGCCGACGAGCTCGTGCGGCTCCGGCACAGCGTTGCGGGCCAGCTCGGCGGTGCGGACTTCGAGCCGACGATGTACGTCACGTTCAGGGACGAGAACCGAACCTTGGCGAGCATCGGCTTGTGGCAGGACGCGTCCGTGACGCTGACCGACGGCGGCGAGCCGGAGCGGCTTCGCTCCATTCGAGTCACGGACGGCACGTTGCAAACGCTCGGCGTGCAACCGCTGCGCGGACGATGGTTCACGGAAGCCGAGCACGGCCCAGCGGCCGAGGGCCCGGATCCCGTGATCATCTCGCACGGATTTTGGCAGCGGCGATTCGGCGGCGACGACGCAGCCGTCGGCCGCGAGATTTCGATCGACTCGCGGCCGTCACGCGTCGTCGGCGTCATGCCGCGCGACTTCCGGTTCCTCGACATGCCGACGCCGCCGGACATGATCGCCGCGGTGCGGCTCGATGAAGCGAATCTCGTCATCAGCGCCGGCTGGGGCTACCAAGGGCTCGCGCGGCTCAAGCCCGGCGTCAGCCCCGACGAGGCACGCGCCGATCTCGATCGCATGCGGCCGATCTGGATCGACTCATGGCCGCTTCCGCCGATCGCCGGCGCCACGCGTGAAGTGCTCGCGTCATTTCCGGTCGCTGCCGTCGTTCGCCCGTTGAAGGACGACATCGTCGGCGGTGCGGCGAGCATGCTGTGGGTGCTCATGGGCGCGATCGGTGCCGTGTTGCTCGTCGCGTGCGCCAACATCGCGAATCTCACGCTCGTGCGAGCCGACGCGCGGCGGCAGGAGCTCGCGGTGCGCGCCGCGCTTGGCGCCGGAGCCGCGCGGATCGCACGAGCGTTGCTGGCCGAGAACTTCGTTCTAGGCGTCGCTGGCAGCGTGCTCGGCTTACTGCTCGCGTACTTCGGTCTCGAGTTTCTGGTGGCGATCGGCCCGAGCAACCTGCCGCGTCTCCAAGAGATCGCCGTGCATCTGCCGGTACTGGCGTTCACGGTGGCCATCTCGCTGCTTTCGACGCTGTTGTTCGGCTCGATCACGGTGCTCAAGCACGCGGGGCGTGCCGCTGCGCCGCTGGTCGGCACGGCGCGCGGCGCCACGACGAGCCGCGAGCGCAACAGGGCCCGCAGCGCTTTGGTCGTCGTGCAGGTGGCGCTGGCACTCACCTTGGTGGTGAGCGCGGCCCTCATGATCCGCACGTTTCAGGAGCTGCGCGACGTCGACCCCGGCTTTGCGGGGCCCACGGCCATTCAATCAGCGCGGATTTGGATGCCGGGCGCTCTGACGTCCCAACCCGAGCAGTACACGCGCCTGCAGCACGAGATGCTCGACAGGATCGCCGCAGTGCCAGGCGTCGCAGCAGTCGGCTTTGCGAGTGCGTTGCCGATGGAAGGACCAGGATGGGCCGGCACTGCACCGATCGTGATCGAAGGGCAGGTACCAGCGCCGGGAGTATTTCCGCCGACGCGCGGCACCAAATTCGTATCGCCCGGCTACTTCGAAGCGATGGGTACACGAGTCATCGCAGGGCGCGAGATCACATGGAGCGACATCGAAGCCGGCGGGCGCGTCGTCGTGATCTCCGAGCGCTTCGCTCGCGAGATTGCGGGAGAGCCGGCCGCTGCCGTCGGGAAACGCATCCGCACCTTCGTCGAGACGGATGCGTGGCGCGAGATCGTCGGCGTCGTGCAAGGCGTGCACGAGTACGGCTTGTACGAGGAAGCGCCGAGCTTCGTGTACTTCCCCGCGCTGCTCGCGGACATGTGGGGTACGCCGATGGTCGGCACGCCGAACATCGCGTTCGCGATTCGCAGCGAGCGCGCCGGCACGGCGATCCTCATGGACGAGGTTCGGCAAGCGATCTGGTCTCTCGACGCGAGCATGCCCGTCACGCACACGCGCACGATGTCGGACCTTTACTCCGGCTCGCTCGCGCGCACGTCGTTCGTGCTCGTGCTGCTCGCGATCGCCGGCGGCATGGCATTGGTGCTCGGTATCGTCGGCATCTACGGTGTCGTCGCGTATGTGGTCGCGCAGCGAACCCGCGAAATCGGCATCCGTTCGGCTCTCGGCGCCGAGCCCAAGCAACTGGCTCGAATGTTTCTACTGCAGGGGCTCGCGCTGAGCACGCTGGGCGCCGTCGTCGGCCTCGCCGCGGCGGTGGTATTGGGCCGGCTGATGTCGTCGTTGCTGTTCGGCGTCGGCCCGCTGGACCCGCTCGCCTACGTCGGGGCGCTCGCTGCCACGATCGCGGCGGCAGCATTCGCGAGCTATCTGCCAGCCCGGCGCGCGGCGAAGATCGACCCCATGAATACGCTCAGAGCGGATTAGCTCAGGGCGTCGAGGAAGCGTGGCAGTACCGGAGCTCGACATGCATCATGACTGGCAGAGCGAGGTCCGCGCGCGGCTCGCGCCGCTCAATTTGAAGCCGGAGCGCGAAGCCGACATCGTCGACGAGATCTCGCAGCACCTCGCCGAACGCTATCGCGATGCAATGTCGGCCGGCGCATCGCCGGACGAGGCGACGCGCGTGGCGCTCGCCGAGTTCCGGGCCGGCAACGTGCTCGCGCAGCGCATCGCGGCGCTGCGGCAGGCGCACGCGCCGGCCGCTGTCACGGCGGGCGCCTCGACGGGACGTCTGTTCGCGGATCTCGGGCAAGACCTGCGCTACGCGGTGCGCGCGTTCGCAAAGCAGGGAAGGCTTCGCCGTCACGGCCATCGTGACCTAGCGCTCGGCATCGGTGCGACGACGACGATCTTCAGCGTCGTCAATGGAGTCGTCATCAAGCCCCTGCCGTATCCAGAATCGGCCGCCGTCGTGACGGTGAGGCACTCGACCGTGACCCTGGAGGCGCGCAACGACTTCGCTTTTTTTGACGGTGCAGTGTTGGAGCTCTATGCGTCGAACGGCCAGGCGTTCGAGGAATTGGGAATGTATAGGCCCGGCCAATCTGCAATCACGGGCCTAGGCGATGCCGAGCAGGTCAACACGCTGCTGGTGACGGCAGGCGTGCTACGGGCTCTGAACGTTCAACCCGCGCTGGGCCGATGGTTTTCGAGCGATGACGATCAGCCCGGCTCGGCGGAGACCGCGATCTTGAGCGACGGCTACTGGCAGCGCCGCTTCGGCGGCGATCCGACTGTGATCGGGCGTACGGTCACAGTGGACGGAAGGCCCCGCGAAGTGATCGGAGTGATGCCCGCGCGCTTCACGCTCGACGAGCTGCCCATGGATTTGATGCTGCCCGAGCGGATCGACATGGCCCAGCCTCTCGCGAACTTGTGCTGCACCGGTCTCGCGAGGCTGAAGCCGGGCATGACGGTGGCCGACGCCAATGCCGATGTCGACCGCATGCTGCCCGTCTACGTGGAACGATACATGCGCCCAACTTTGCCGGAGCGGACGACCTCAAGCTCAGGGCGGCCGTGCGCCCCCTCAAAGAAGACGTCGTCGGCGACGTGCGCGAGGCGCTGTGGGTGCTGCTCGGAAGCATCAGTATTCTTCTGCTGATCGCCTGTGCCAATGTCGCCAACCTGTTGCTCGTGCGGGCGGAAACACGCGGGACAGAGCTCGCGCTACGCACGACGCTCGGGGCGGGCCCGGGCCGCCTGGCGCGCGGGCTCATGGTCGAGAGCCTCGCGCTGAGCCTGATCGGCGGGGTGATCGGCGTTGGTTTCGCCTACGGCGGGCTGCAGATCCTGCTCGCGTTCCCGCCCGCGAATTTGCCGCGGCTGAACGAGATCACGATCGATCTGCCGGTGCTCGGCTTTGCCTTAGGTCTATCGGTCCTTTCGGGGTTGCTGTTCGGGCTTGTGCCGATCCTGCGAGTCGTTGGCCGGCGGTTGTCGAATCTTGCGGGGGCCATTCGCGGTGGGCGATGGGCGAGCGCCGGCAAGAGCCAGTATCGCTCTCAGAACGCGCTCGTCGTAATTCAGGTCGCCTTGGCACTGGTGATGCTCGTTAGTTCCGGCTTGATGATCCGCACGTTTCAGAACCTGCGTAGCGTGGAGCCGGGGTTCACCGATCCGGCGACCGTCCAAACGGTTCGGCTCTCCATGCCGGGATCGATCAGGCGGACAGACTGGTGCGCATGTAAGAGCAAATTCTCGAGCGGTTAGCGGCGATCCCCGGTGTCACGTCGGCAGCCTACACGAGGTCGCTGCCGATGGAGGGGGCGGGCAGCTTCATGGTCGCCCCGGAGGGCGGGACGTACGAAAGCGGGCAGCTCCCACCGACGCGAAAAATCATGTGGATCTCACCCGGATTGCTTCGAACTCTGGGTACTCCATTCGTCGCCGGGCGTGACGTCGATTGGCCGGAGCTCCACGAGCAGCGGGACGTGGCTTTGGTATCCGAGAGCTTGGCCCGTGAGTCGTGGAATTCCATCGAGGGTGCCGTAGGGAAACGCATCGACGTAGGCAACGACGGATCCTGGCAAGACGTGATCGGAGTAGTCGCCGACGTATACCACGACGGGGTCGATCGGCCGGCGCCCCCGACCGTCTACTGGCCGGCACGCGAGCAGTAGTATATGGCCGGGGCGGGAATCTCCCTTCCGAGCTCGGTTACCTTCGCGCTTCGCAGTGAGAGAACAGCCACGGAGAGCATGGTCGCCGACATTCGGCGGGCGGTTGCGGAAGTGGCTCCAGATCTTGTGATCGCCGAGGTCGGCACGCTGGCGCAGGTCTATCGCGATCACCCCTCGATGGCGCGAAGCGCTTTTTCGCTGGCGCTGCTGGGGATTGCCGGTGCGATGGCGCTCCTGCTGAGCCTCGTCGGCATCTATGGCGTGCTCGCCTATGCCGTGGTCCAACGCCGGCGGGAAGTCGGAATTCGGCTCGCACTGGGCGCCCGCCTGGCAGTGTGACAGGGATGTTCGTGTATCGCGGGATGATGCTCGCCGGCATCGGGATCGCCATCGGGGCGGCTGTGGCGGCCGGAATGACGCGATGGATGTCGTCGCTGCTGTTCGGCGTCACGCCCGTCGACGCGGCCACTTTCGCAGCTGCGGCGAGTGTGCTGGTCATCGCCGCGCTTGCCGCAAGCTATGTCCCCGCCCGGCGCGCTGCGACGATCGATCCTATAGAAAACGCTCAGGGGGGAGTAGCAGGCTTCAGCTCACTGCGTCGCTGAGCCCGCGCGCGAGCGCCTCGATCCGCAGCAGCGCCATCATGTCGTTCTTCCGCGAAGCGTGCTCCATCGCCGCGAACAGATGCGATTGCTCGAGCTCCAGCCGCTCCGGGTGCTTCTCGAGCATCGTCACGTAGTGCGTAAAGACGCGGTCGGCATCAGGCTTCGTGCGCCGCGCGACGGCGTGCCGAACCACCGCGTGCAACGCATAGCGTTCGCGCACCGGTTGCAGCACCAAATGCCAACGCTCGAGCTCCGCGATCGCCGGACCGAGCTTCGTGGTTCGCGCAAGCTTCGCCAGCGACGCCGCATCCACGTGATCGCCTTCGACGTGCGCGAGCACGCCGAGCGCGCGGCGCGCCGCGATGCTCAAGCGCGGCCAAGCCCAATCGATCAGCAGCGCGATCTCCGGTAAGTCGTCCTCGTGCTCCAGCGTGCGCACTTGCGTCACGCCGGCGTCGCGCAAGAACTCGCCGAGCGCCTTCGCGCTCGTGGCGCGCGACTTCACGATGCCGTCGGCGATGTCGAGCGCCAGCGGGTTCCAGCGCAACAGGCGGGTGAGGGCGGCCACGCGCGGAAATGCACTCGCGCCGGAGGTGACGAGCGGCGCGACGACGGGGAAGATGAAGACGCCCGCGAGCAGGCAGCGGCGAGCGGTGATGACGAAGGTTGCCTGGGTATCGGAGAACGTCCGGAACAAGCGCTCGACGGCAGCGTCGTTCTCGTGGTTGTCGAGCACGATCAGCCGCTGCGGGCCGCGCGCCAGGAATTCCTGCAAGCGCTGCACGCGGCCTTCGCCGCGGCCGGTGCCGAAGCGCAGCGCCAGCATCTCGCTCAAGGTGTAGAAGCCCCAGCTCGCGGAGCGGAACCAGTCGACGCGGCCGCCGAACGCGGCGCTGCAGGCGGTGGCCGAGCGCCGTCGCCAACATCGACTTGCCGCTGCCGCCCGGGCCGATCAATGCGACGCGCGTGGGTCGGGTCGCGAGGATCGTGCGTGCGAGCGTGCTGAGCTCGCCGCTGCGGCCTTTCATGCCGCGCGGGCGCGGCGGGAATATCGAGCGGCGAGATGCTTCGCGAGCGCGTGCTTTCGGTGGTGTCTTCGGCATTTCTTGGTGTGCCTCGAGGCCGTCACTCTACACCGGCGCGACCGAGCGCCGATTCCCGGTTAGGATCGTGGGCCGCGCCGCCGTGCGCTGGCGTCTTCTCCGGGGCGAACAATTGAGTCCGTTCAACGTGAGCTTCGAGACATGGCGTGGCAGCAGATCCGCCCGGACGTCCGCCAGAAGATCTACTGCGAAGGTTCGCGGCAGATTCGCTTGGTCGAGCTTCGAGACGAGCGATGGGGCCGAGCGCTGGTGCGAAGACTGGCCAACGTCGGCTACGTGCTGAAGGGCGCGCTGAACATCAGCTTCGACGCGCAACGTCATCGCCTTCGAAAGCCGGCCGAGGCGGGCTGTCTCATTCCGTCGGGCGCGGCAAGCGAGCAGTCGCTCGGTGCAAGATCTCGTCTACGGCACGCGACTCCGTGCTGGTCGAGGTCTCGACTGAGCGCAGTTGCACCATGAGTCGGGGCTTCGTCCCTTTCTTCGCGACGCTGGCCCACAGCAGCTCGCCCGTGCTTGCCAACGTCACCGAGGCTGCGTTCGCGGTATTGGTGCCGTTTTTCGCGCCGAACCCGTCGACGTTGATGACGTCGCCCGTTTTGACTTTGTCGCGTCCCCAGCCGAGCCGCAGCAAATCGTTGATGCCGACGAGCTCGATCGCCCAGTTCTGGACGCTGCCGTTGTCGTTCTTGGCGTCGATGAAGAGCCACGCGTGCGGATTCGTCCATTCGATCTTCGTGACGGTGCCCGTCAACTTGACCGGCCGGTTGACGTCGAACTCGGCCGCGAACGAGTGGTGCGACGCGGCAGGTGCGGCGGCGAGCAACCACGCGACGCCAACTACAACCCAGGAACGAAAATCTCATGTCGGGCTCCCACAAAATCCAAATCGGCTGTCGATAGTGGCCGGCTTTGGAGATCGGCTACGATGATTAAATCCTAGCACCAACTTTCGGCAGGCAGCATGAAACAGCTACTCGCAACGTTGGTTCTGTTGGCCTCAGGTACGCCGGCGGCCGCACAGTGGCTGACGCTCGCTACACCCGGTGTCCCGCGTACAGCAGACGGCAAGCCGGATCTCTCCGCGCCCGCGCCTCGCACCGCCGATGGCCGTCCCGAGCTCACTGGTCTATGGCGTGGCGCCGGAACGCGCGGCGATCTGCGCGACGAGACCAAGGTACAGGCGTGGGCGCGTACTGCGATGGCCGAGCACGAGAGCAACTACTACCGAGACGGCCCTCACATGCGGTGCCTGCCGCAGGGGCCAAGCTACATCGCGGGTGCGGGCGGCGGTGGCGGCAACTTGCGGAGGATCGTGCAGAGCTCGAGCGTGATCGCGATCCTGAACCCGGACACGACCTATCGTCAGATCTTCACCGACGGCCGAGCGCTCGAGCCGGATCCGCTGCCGATCTGGCAAGGCTATTCCGTCGGCCGTTGGGACGGCGATACGCTCGTCGTCGAGAGCAACGGCTTCAACGACAAGACGTGGCTGCATGCCGAAGGGTTAGTCCACACGGAGCGCCTCCGTATTACAGAGCGTTACCGCCGCATGGACTTCGGCCACATCCAGGTCGACGTCACGTACGACGATCCCGGCACGTTCGATGCGCCGCTGCACGTCGTGGTCAATCTGGAATACGCGGCGGACGACGAGATGCTCGAGCTCGTATGCAACGAGGCCTCCGAAGGAGGCGTCAAGCACTGGGTCGGCGACAAGACTGCAGACGGCCACACGACAGCCGTCGAAGTCGCTGCAGAAATCCTCGGTCAATACATTGGAAGGTACGAGGGCATCTGGCTCGATAACCCGACCAGGGTCGAGGTCACGCTCGAGGACGGCGCCCTGTGGCTGAGTCGCAATGGCGGAGAAAAAAACCAGCTGGTCCCGCAGTCCGAAACGACGTTCGTATGCCCCACTTGCCAGTGGGGCCAGCCGTACGTGTTCACTCGCGAGGCCGGCGGGATGGCGACCGAGGTCCGCGAGGTTCAGGTCTCGGGCGCCTGGATCTTCAAGCGCGTGCAATAACCCCGATCGAGCTCACGCAGTACGCCTTAGTCCCAAAATTTCCACCAGGGCTTCGCGGCGGCCGGTGCTTCGGGCTGCGTAGGCCGCGATTGCGCTTCTTTCGAAAAATCGACGAACGTGAGCTCGCCATCGCACTCGTCCGGTGAGTAGGGCACATCGGCCACTGCGAGCATGTCGCTGCCGCTGTACGTCCCCGCGAAGTAGAGCGGGTCGTCGGCCGTATAGCTGCGCATCAACGTCGGCCCGGCCGGATCGAGCGAGAAGCGCTCGACGACGTGCAGCCGATCCGTGTGCAACACAGGCGGCGACAACACGCCCGGCGCGAAGCCGACGGTGTCGACGACGAGCACGTCGTTCTCCCAGCGGCCGATCGAATGACCGGCGCGCGACGGCGCGATGGCCGCGGGGTGCTCACTGATGTTCATATGAATCGTGCGCGTGAAGCCGAGCTGGCCGTACTCGAGCGTGACGCTGTCGGACGTTTGCGTGATGCGATTGACGGCACCGTCGTAGGTCCAGTCGAAGATGATGCTCGTCGTCTCGCAGCGCATGCGCGGGTTGTGCTGCGGGTCGTACGTTTCGAACGCGTCGGCTTTTTCGCGGCCGGCCGGCGTCAGCTCGATGTCGCGCGTACGGTACTGGCGGGCGTTCTCGGGCGTGTTCGCGCCGGGCTCGAAGGTCTCCGCTTGCGAGAGCGGGACGAGTGCGCCGCCGCGGCCGCGCGGGTCCGTCATCACGAGCTGCTCGGGCGCCCAATCGCCCGAGAGGTTCGGCTCGCCCGAAGGTAGTCGAGCAGCGCGTTCGGCGGCGGCGGGGCGCGCGGGTGCTTTCGAAAGCTGGCCGTAGCGATCGGCCGAGGTGCCGTCCGCGAAAACTATAGTCGAGAGGTAACAGGAGCTCGGGTCGTTGCGATCGGGTGAGCCCGCGATCGTGACGGCTTCCCCGGGTTTGAACATCTCGGGCGACCAGCCGGAGCGCCGCAGCGTCGTCGCCGAGCGCATCTCGCAACGCCACGCCGAGACCTTGCCGTCGGCGTCGGTCACGTCGAGATAGAGCCACGAGTGCGGGTTGACGAAGTCGACGCCCGTCACCACGCCCTTGATCGTGACTTCTTGTCGCGTATCGAAGGTGCCGATCCCATGATGAGCGCCCACCGGCGCCGCAACGAGCGCGGCTGCAATGACGAAGGCACTACGAGCCGTCATCGCTCATTCCTCCGGCGGCACGATCGTGAACAACCCGTCTTCGACCTCGCTGCGATCGTTGTCGTAGTCGTCATGCATCATCCGGTCGAGCCCCTTCGCTCGTTCGTAGACGAGATTGACGACCCACGGCGCCGACAGCGCGACGGGATCCGTGATCGTCATGACGGATTCGATGCGATCGGGACCCGTCATGCGCAACCGCTCGAGATAGCGCGCCTGCTCCGATAGCGGCGGAGAAGAGAAGAAATAGCGGTTGGGGTTTCTGACGGAGACGGTCTCGATGACGAGCGTATCACCGTCCCAGCGGCCGACGGATTCGCCCCACGTCGTGGGCCAACGATCTTCCTCGGCGGGAAGGCTGCGGCCGTCGGTATAGACATGCCGCACATCGCGGTAGATGTTGATGATCAACGTCTCGCGAGGCGTGATCAGGAACTGCATCGGCGCCGCGGAGTTCATCATCAACGGGAACCCCCAGCCGTTGGCCTTCTGGTCCATCTGCCGCGAGCGCGTGGCTTCCACGCGCTTGCGACCCTCTTCGCTCCACGGGGCGGTTTGCCCCAACAGCTTGTAGTCGCCGCCCGCAGGGAAACCCGAGATCTCGGCAGTCAGCCCCTCGCCGACCCAGTAACCTCTCCAATCAGGCAGCGACTGCGCGTGCGCGTCGAGCATCGTGCCGCCGAGCAGCGAAGCGAACGCCGCGCTTGCGAGACTTGAGAGCACGTTACTGCGTTGGGCGTTCATGGATTCGCTCCCAGCGTCTTGCCGTCGGCAGTCTTCGCTTCGATGAGCAGGCCGGCACCGGGTTTCCCGCTGCGCAGGGGGACCACCGTGACGGTCAGCGTATCGCCCGCCTTCACGGTCGATGGGCGCCAGCCGAGGTTGTAGAGATAAGCGTTGGCGCCCATTTCGAGGCTCCATTCCTGTTCCGCTCCGTCAGCCGGTTTGACGACGAGCTGGATGTAACTATGCGGGTTCGTCCACTGGAACAGGCGAACCGCTCCGGTCAGCGACAGCTGCTTGGAAAAGTCGAACATCGCGGGGGAATGATGCGCGTGTAGATCGAGCGGCACGACGAGCCAACTCGTCGCGACCAACAACGGTAACCGCTTCGAGATCATGGGCTCCCCCTTTCACTCTGCCGGCGACGTTCCGGTGCGCTATTACTCTACGGTTTGGTCGTGTCGTCGCGCTAGTTCCCGAGGGAAGCGACCAGCTGCTCGACGGCGCGTTTCGCACTATCGAGCGCGCCTGCGACGGTGCCCGATTCGCCACCGGTATCGGCGGCTTCGCCGGCGAAGAACAACGTGCTTTCGAGCGGCCGTGCCAATAGGGCGCGTGCATTCCCGCCGCCCGCGACGACATAGCTATACGCGCCGCACGCGAACGGGTCCGCTTGCCAATCGTGCAGATGAGCGCCTTGGAAGTCGGCAACGCAGCGCTCGTCATATGCAAACAATGCCTCGAGGCAGCGAAGCGCCGTCCGCACGATCTCCTCTTCGCCCACGCCGGCGAGGCGCGCCGCGGCGGGTCCTGCCGCCCACGCGGCGAGAACCGATGCGCGCAGCGGCAACATCGTCCAGAACGTCGGGAACGCCATCCGCGGCGCATGGAAGAAAGCGGCGTCGGAGTAACGCCCATCGTCCAGCTCTTCCCAGAAAGGCTTGCGGAAGCGCAGCAGGAGCTTGATGACGGGGCCGGTAGCGAGCGCCGATAGCGCCTTCTGCTTGGAAGGAAGAGGGGGTACGAACCGCACGCCGTTTGGCGCCTGTGCCGGCAGCTGCAGAACTCCGAGCGGCAGCGTAACGATCGCCTTGCGCGCGCGGATGTCGTGCGCGCGGCCATGCTGAGTCGTAGCGATCGTGACGTCGCCGCGTTTCCATCGTATCTCGCGCACGATCGTGCTGAGCTGCACGTGCACGTGCTGCCGATCGAGCGCGCCCGCAAGCGCCTGGAGCAGCGACCCGTAGCCGCCTTGCGGCCGGAACGTCGCCGCGTCGGCAGCGCCGGCGCCGCACCATTCGTCGATCGTGCCGAGCGTGCTGACGCGCGTGGCGTCCGCAGCGTCGTAACCCTCGACGAGCATCAGCGCAAACTCGCGGATGCGCGGCGGCAGGTGCGCCTTTGCAGGCCCGCCGAGAAAGTCCGCAAAAGGCAAATCGTGTCGAGGCCGGCGTATCTTGCCGAGCCGCTCTTTGAGCTCGGGAAACAGGTCATCGCCCGTCCGCAGCTTCCCTGCTCGCAAGATGAAGCGGCTCTGCGGTGCATCGATCAAAGCCGTGCTGCGCGCTGCGAGCCACTTCAACGTTGCGGGCGACTTGCCGTGCACGAACTCGGCGCCGAGCTCGAGCGGCACGGGTAGATCCGGCTCGTGCCGAGTGAAGACGCGGCCGCCGACGCGGTCGCGCGCCTCGAGGACACACATGCTCAGCCCACGCGCCGAAAGCTCGGCCGCCGCCGCCAGGCCGGCAGCGCCGGCGCCGATGACGGCGATATCGAATGACTGGGTCATGCAGTCCATTGTGATACGCGGCAGCGACGGCCGTATATTGCTGCGATGGCAATCGAAGGCGAGCTTCCGAACCGACTTTTCATGAGCGTGGCCACTGCCGAGCCCAATTGGGACGCGGTGTACGCGGAGCAGCTCCCGCGTGTCTTCAACTTCTTTCGCTACCGCTTGGGCAACGCCGCGCATGCCGAGGATCTGACGTCGCGGACGTTCGAGAAGGCGTGGTCCGCGCGCGCAAGGTACCGGCGCGATCTCGCGGGCTTCTCGACGTGGCTGCTCAGCATCGCGCGCAACGTCGCGACCGATCATTTGCGCGCGCAGCGGCCGCACTTGCCGCTCGAGGCGGCGGAAGCGGTGGCGGCGAAGGATACGCCGCACGACGAAGTCGCACGAGACTCGGATCTCGCCCGCCTCGGCACTCTGCTCGAACAGCTTCCGCAACGCGAGCAAGAGCTCGTCGCGCTGAAGTACGGCGCCGAAGCTACGAACCGCGCTATCGCCGAGCTCACGGGTTTGAGCGAATCGAACGTCGGCACGATCCTGCACCGTGTGGTGCAGACATTGCGCCGCGACTGGTAACCATCGAGGTACCGACAATGGACGACCAATTCCTGCGTGACCTGAAAGCACAACCGAATCCCGAATTCGCAGGGCGGCTGCGCGCGACGCTGCGTTCCCTCCCCACGAGCGGAGTCGCGCGTGCCGCGCCTGCGGCCGGCGTCAGACGGTGGTTCGCGGCTGCGGCGTCGATCGCGGTCGTCGGCTTCGCGTTCACGCTGCCGCCCGTGCAGGCTGTGGCCGAGGCTTTTCTCGATCTGTTTCGCGTCCAGCAATTCACGGGCGTCGCGTTCGACCCGGAACGACTCCGCGGCTTGGAGACGAGCGGCCTGAGCCCGGAAGCGATCTTCGGCGCCGTCGAGCCGCTCACTCCGCCGCAGCAGCCCGTTTCGTACGCGACGGCAGCCGATGCCGGCGCGGCTGCGGGTATTCGCGTGCGCTCGCCGGCTTGGGTACCGAACGGCTACTCCAGCACAGGTTTCATGGCGTCGTCGGAAATGGCGGCACGAATCACGATCAACACCGCCGGTCTGCAGGCGGTGCTCGACACCCTCGGGCTGCCCGATGTCGAGCTGCCGCAAGGTCTCGACGGTCAGACGGCGACTGTGCGTCTGCCGCCGGTCGTCACCCAGACGTTCGTGAATCGTGACTTCGTGGTGCCGGACGGAGAGGTCATCGAGCGTTCCGTGCACGTGATTCAGGCGCAGAGCCCCGACGTTTCGTTCCCGGCCGGCCTGGACCTCTCGAAGCTGGCGTATGCAGGTTTACGAGTGCTCGGCATGTCGCGCGACGAGGCTTACCGCATGTCGGTCACGATCGATTGGCGAACGACGTTGATCGTGCCCGTACCGGCGAAGGCGGTTGCCTATCGCCCGATCAACGTTGCCGGCAACGAGGGCCTGTTGATCGAAGGTCTCGCGGCCGGCGAAAGGCTCCCCGGCGGCGTGCTGATGTGGTCCGCCGGAGGAGAGACGTTCGCGGTCACCGGGCCCATCAGCGGTGAGGAGTTGCTCGAGATCGCGCAAACTCTGCAGTAGATGCCGGAATACGCAATCGAAACCGCGGCGTTGCGGCGCGAGTTCGGCCGCAACGTCGCGGTAGCGGGCTTGTCCCTCGCTGTCGCTCGCGGCGAAGTTTTCGGCTTCTTGGGGCCGAACGGCGCCGGCAAGACAACGTCGCTGAAGTTGCTGCTCGGCCTCGTTGCACCGACCTCGGGCAGCGGCACCGTGCTCGGCGCACCCTTGGGCAACACCGAGGCGCGCGCTCGCATCGGCTTCCTGCCCGAGCACTTCCGTTTTCACGATTGCTTGAATGCCCGCGAGCTACTGTATTTTCACGGCCGTTTGCTGGGGCTTGCGGCGCGCGGGCTCGAAACGCGCATCGAGGCGCTGCTGCTGCGCGTCGGCATGGACGACGCGGCGCATCGGCCGTTGCGCACGTACAGCAAGGGGATGGTGCAGCGCACGGGCCTCGCGGCGGCGTTGCTCGGCTCGCCCGAGCTCGTGTTCTTGGACGAGCCGACATCCGGCCTCGATCCGCTCGGCCGCCTGCTCGTGCGCGACGTCATCGACGAGCTGCGCGCGTCCGGCGCCTCCGTATTTCTGAACTCGCACCTGCTCGGCGAAGTCGAGGCCACCTGCGACCGCGTCGCGTTCGTGAAGAACGGCGTCGTCTTGCACGAAATGGCGCTCGCGAGCGCCGAGGGCACGCTCGACGTCGAGCTGCGGTTGGGCACGGTCGACGACGGCTTGCTCGAAGGGCTGGCGGCGTTCGGCAGCGGCGTCAAGCACGACGAGCCCCTGGTGCGCATGCGCGCCAACGCCGAGAGCGTGCTGCCGGAGCTCGCGCGCTGGCTCGTCGGCCGCGGCGTCGCCGTCTACGAGCTGCGCTGCCGCAGAAAGACGCTCGAGGAGTGGTTCGTCGAGGTCATGGGCGAGGACCAGAGGCCCGGTTAAACGATATGCGCGGCACGCTGCTCATCGCTCGACTGACCTGGCTCGAGACGCGCCGCCGGCGCATCGCGCTTGCGGCGCTCGTTTGCGGGTTGTTGTTCCTGACGGTATTCGCGAGCGCCATCTACTTCGGCTTTCGCCACGTGGCCGCGCAGGGCGGCGCGGCGAACATGGTCGAGATGCGCGTCGCCTCGACGGTGTTGACGGTCGCCGGCCTGTACGTCGTCAATTTCCTCGTGATCGCGGTCGCGATCCTGCTGCCCATCGATTCGTTGTCCGGTGAGATCGGTTCGGGCGTCATCCAAACTCTCGCGTCGAAGCCCGTCGACCGCGCGGCGATCGTCGTCGGCAAGTGGCTCGCGTATCTCGGGATGACGGCCGCGTATCTCGTGCTGATGGGCGGCGGCGTCGTGCTCAGCATGCGGTTGTTCGCCGACTACCAGGCGCCCGCGGTGTTATTGCCGATGGGGCTGATGCTGCTCGGCGCCGCGGTGATGCTGTCGATCACGATCGCCGGCGGCGTGCGGCTGTCCACGATCACGAATGGCATTGTCGCGTTCGGGTTCTACGGCGTGGCGTTCATCGCCGGCTGGATGGAGCAGATCTTGAGCATGTTCGGCAACGCGACGGCGCGCCACGTCGGCACGATCGTGAGCCTGCTGAGCCCATCGGACGCGATGTGGCGGCGCGCCGCCTACGAGATGCAGCCGCTCGCAACGGCAGTGCTGCAGAACGGGCCATTCGGTGTGGTCTCGGTGCCGAGCGCCGCGATGATCGTTTGGGCCATGGCGTTCGTCGTCGCCGTGCTCGCGTTCGCGGTCTGGCTGTTTCGCCGCCGGCCGCTGTCGCCAGCCTGGAGCCGCCCGCATGGCGGGCCGCCCATCAGCCGTTCTTGGATCTCGCATTGCGCGCGCCGAGCGTGGAGAATGAGGGAAGAGCTCGGAGGAGATCAGCTATGAGGCGAACAATATTGGCCGCGCTGGCGGGCGGGTTGCTCGCGCTCGTCGCCGCGAAGGCGGCTTGGGGGCATCACTCGTTCGCGGCGATCTACGACATGAACCAGCCGATCACAGTGCAGGGCGTGATCGTCCAGGTACGGCTCACGAACCCGCATTCCTGGTTCTACTTGGACGTGAAGAACGAAGCCGGCGAGGTCGAGCGTTGGGCGTTCGAGGCCGGAACGCCGAGCGGCATGATTCGCAACGGCTACAAGCCGAACATCATCACGGCCGGCGCCGAGGTCACGATCACCGGCTTCAGGGGCCGCGTCGAGTCGGAGAACATCGGCATGTTGCGGCAGCTCACGACGGCCGACGGCAAGGTCTATGGACTGTTCGGCCCTCAAGAGGGGCCGGAGGCGCGTTGACGGTCGCGAAGGTCGCCGCTCGAACGGAGGATGTGCTCATGAATCGTGCAGTGACAGGCTCCATCGCGGCACCACTGGCTGCCGCGTTATTGCTGTGGCTCGCGCCTGGCATGGCGGCTGCGCAAGGTCAGGCTGCCCAAGCGCCGGCGGCAGACGTGCCGCGCATGGCCGACGGCCATCCCGATCTCTCGGGAGTGTGGTGGGGTGGCGCCGACGTCGGCGGCCGACGGCCCGGCGGCGGCGGTCCGGGTCGACCGGGTGGGGGTGGCGGGGCTGGCGGCACGCCGCCGCCGTCGTACACGAGCCTCTATCAGCCGGCGGCGGCTGCGCGCGCCGCGACGCTCAGCGACCAGGACGACCCCACGCTCAAGTGCGTGCCCGTCGCCTTTGGCACGTTGAACGTTCGCTTGTGGAACGTCGGCGCGGTGGGCCAAATCATCGCGACGCCGAAGATGGTGGTCATGCTGTCGGAGACCTTCCACGACTATCAGCTCGTGCCGACGGACGGCCGTCCGCATCGCGACGACGCGCCGCCGACGTACCGCGGCGACTCCGTCGGCCGCTGGGATGGCGACACGTTCGTAGTCGAGACGACCAACTTCACCGACGACACGTGGATGTTCGCGGAAGGGCGAGTGTCGATCCACTCCGACGCGCTGCGCATCGTCGAGCGCTATCGCCGCGTGGGTGCGAACACGCTCGAGATCGAGGCGACGGTAGAGGATCCGAAAATCTTGACAGGGCCGTGGACCGTTCCGAAGCAGACGTTGCAACTTGCGCCGTTCGATCAGCTGTTGTCGCTCAATTGCTCGAGCGTGGAAGCACCGGCGATGATCCAGAGCGCCTCGGAGCGCGAGAAATAGCCTCGCCGTCGAATCCGTCGACGTTCTTGACTGCATCACGGTGGGCGGACGATCCTCCCCAGACGGCAGCGGTCTGCCGCAAGGGGGGTCGGTGCATCACGCTCACGTCCGCCGCGCCAGCGCGGCCGCTTTCCTGGGGCTCGCGGCCGTAGCAGCGCACGCGCAGCCTTCGTGGCCGCTCGATCCCAAGGCGCTTCCCGGCGCGATCACGGGCATACCGCCCGGTGTCGGTTGGCCGTCGCCGCCGCTTGGGCCAGGGCCGTTCCTCGTCGAGTCCGTGAGGCCCGAGCACCGTAATTTGCGAGTCGTCGTCGTGGCGCGCGGTCTCGAGCAACCGTGGTCGATCGCGTTCCTGCCCGACGGCGACATGCTCGTAACGGAGCGGCCGGGACGACTGCGGCTGATTCGTAACGGCGCGCTCGTTGCCGATCCGGTTCGAGGCGTCCCCGCGGTGCGCGCGCGCGGATTGCAGGGCTTCATGGACGTCGTGCTGCACCCGCGCTTCGCGGATAACCGCTTCGTGTATCTGTCGTATCACCGGCCTGCTGGCGAGGACGCCGGCGAGACGGTGCTCGCCCGCGGCCGCTGGGAAGACGGCGCGCTCGTCGACGTGCGCGACATCTTCGAGACGGGCACGACGGGGACCGAGGGCTCGCGCATCGGCTTCGCGGCCGACGGCATGCTGCACATGACGATCAGCGCGCCCGGCGTCGGGCCCGACGTCGTGCGCTCGCAAGATCCGCAGGACTACGCGGGCAAGACGATCCGCCTACACGACGACGGCCGCATCCCGCGCGACAACCCGTTCGTCAATGATTCGCGCTACCTGCCCGCGCTTTACACGCTGGGGCATCGCAACGGTCATTCGATGGTCTTGAATCCGTGGACGAACGAGCTCTGGGCAACGGAGCAAGGGCCGAACGGCGGCGATGAGATCAACGTGCTCGAGTCGGGCGCCAACTATGGCTGGCCGCTCGTGAGCTACGGGCGGGTGTACAGCGGGCCGATCGTCTCGCAGAACCCCACGCTCGAGGGCATGACGCCGCCGCTCGTGTTTTGGGTGCCGTCGATCGCAGCGACCGGCATGACGTTCTATCGCGGCGACGTCTTCACGGCCTGGCGCCGCAGCGCGTTCGTCGGCGGGTTGCGCGAAGGCGAGGTGCCCCGCACGGGGCAGCTGCAGCGCATCGAGTTCAACGAGCGCTGGGAGGAGATCCGCCGCGAGCCGCTATTGCGCGAGCTCAAGCAACGCATCCGCGACGTGCGCGAAGGCCCCGACGGCCTCCTATATGTGCTGACCGCGGAAGCCGAGGGCGCCGTTCTTCGCATCGAGCCGGCGACAACCGGGCAACCGCAGTGATCATGGAGTGGTTCAGGATGTATTCACCGCAGGGCGCTATTCTTGGTGGCACCGGAGATTGAATCTAACGCCCTCGCAGGGAGCTCGATGATCGGTCGCTTGTACGCGTCGTGTTGCGCAATCGCGCTGTGCTGCCTCGCTGCGGGAGGCTGTGCGGCGGTGACGTCCACACCAGCGGAGACACCGCGTGGGGCCGCGGAGCCACCGCAGGCGGCGGCGCCTAGCGATCCGACTTCCGCGCCGTCGTCAGCACAGGCCGGGCAATCAGAACCAGCGCCATCCGCACCTCCAGCAGTGGCGTCCGCGCCGGTCGCTGAGGCGTCGCCCTCGGCCCCGGCTGTTCCCGCGCCGAACTCGTCGGAGTCTGCCGACACGCCGCCGGCCGTGACTCGGCCGAACACGCCGCCGCCGCCGCCGGCCTCAGTGCCTCCGCCGGCCGCTGCGTCGAGGCCGCCCGCCGCAGTGCTTCCGGCGCCAACAGCGGAGTCATCGCGCACCGCGCCGAGTCCGGCTCCAGCGGCGCCGCAACCTTCTGCAGCGACGCTCGATTTCACGTCCCTCGTCACGGGACTTCGCGAGACCAAGGCGATCGGCGTGCTCACTAAGATCTCGGTCAAGAACCAATCCGACGACCTGCTCGAAAAGTTTCGCGCGTACCACAGGCAGCAGGGCGCGCTGCCGCTTTCGGAGCTGCGCCGCTCCTACGACATGCTGTTCCTCAAGCTGCTTTCGCTGCTGCAAGACGGCGATCCGCCGCTTGCGAAGGCCATCGACGGGTCGCGCGCCGCGATCTGGGAAATCCTTGCCGACCCGAAGAAGTTCATCGAATCCAATTTGATGGCAGGAGCTTAACCGTGACGAGCCTCAAGCAATTGCGAATGGTCATCGCCGCGGCCGCAACTTCGTACGCAGGCGCGATGGTGGCTCAGGATCAAGAGATCAGCGACGCCGAGGACCTGACGGCGGTCATCGCTCTGCAGGCGAAACCTTGCGGCAGAGTCGTCAACGCCGAGAAGAGGGGCGAGAACGACTACGTCGCGACGTGTCAGGACGGCAATCGCTATCGCGTTTACGTCAGAGACGGTCGCGTTGTCGTCGAGAAGATCGGCTGATCTCCCGGCGCTGCAAAAGAGCGGGTCACGCAGCGGCAGCGATTCACGTCATTGCCTGAGCTTCGGCGCGTTCGAAGTTTCGAGCGAGTCGTGCGCGGCCTCGAGCATCGCGAGCACCTCGCACGGCCGCGCGAGCGCGAGCATCGCCTGCGTGCGGATGTTGAGCCACTCGATGTTCGGCTGAAACTCGTCCATCGGTAGGGCGTTGAGCGTCTTGATCCCGGCGAGGCACTCGCCTTCGGCCCGCAGTCTCACGAGCTCGGCGTCGCTCATTCGAACGGCGGGATGCCGGGAGCTGATGGCGGCGAAGCTCAAGTCCGGAGCGTCCTGGCTGAGCACAGCCGAAGAAGTGAGAAGGGTCAGAGTGATCGCGGCGATTCTCGTGCGCATGGCGTTGTCTCCGCTGGTTGCAACTGCGCAGTTATCGTCATTCGAGCGCGCCCGCTTGTCCATGGGATAAACGCATGCCGCGTTCGTGATTAGTCTGGTATTGCCGGCAACTTGACGCTTTTCGCGATCGGTCCATACTCGGTCCGCTCGCAACAATAGTTCACGGGGGAACTTCCATGATCGGGCAACGCAATCGTCTTGCGGTCTCAATTTCTTTCGCGCTCACGTTCGGAACCACTGCGTCCACTGAGGCATTCGCCCAAGAAGACGTGCTGGAAGAGATCACCGTCACGGGCTCGCGCATCGTTCGCCGTGACTACTCCGCACAAACACCGATCGTAACGGTGGACGCGGAGGCGTTTACCCAGCGCAGCAACTTCGGCCTCGAAGCGACGCTGAACCAGCTGCCGCAGTTCAACATCGCGGGCTCGCAGTCGCAGCTCAGCGATGCCAATACGCCGTTTCCGTCGGCCAGCGCCGCGCCCGGCGCCGCCACGCTCGACCTGCGCGGCATCGGCACGAACCGTACGCTCGTGCTGCTCGACGGGCGGCGCGTGCAACCCGTCAACGGCCAGCTCGTCGTGGACGTCAACACGATTCCGTCGTCGGCGATCGACAGGGTCGAGGTCATCACGGGCGGCGCAGCAGCCGTCTATGGCGCCGATGCCGTTGCCGGCGTCGTCAATTTCGTCCTCAAGCGGGACTTCGAAGGCGTCGACTTCAACGTCCAGTACGGCATGAGCCAGGAAGGCGACGGCCAAGAGACGCTCATCAGCGGTCTTTTCGGCAGCAACTTCAGCGACGATCGGGGCAACGTCATGCTCGGCGTCGACTATGCGCGCCGAGAAATCATTTACGGGCGAGACCGGGACTGGGTCGTCGACGGTTGGAACGATCCCGGCACCAATGCCGGCGGCATCGGCAGCTCGAACCTGTCGACATTCGTCGTCGATGGCACCAACGCGCCGACCGCCGGCTGGCTGCCCGCGGCCACGAATTACGTCATCGACCAGAACGGCAACGTGTTCAACTCGCTGAATCCGCGCGATCCGGCTCACCCCTATACCGGGCCGATCGGCGGCGAAGGTCCGAACAGCTTCAAGCTCAATCCGGACGGGTCGCTCGGGTACATCGACCGCGAGCACAGCTATCTGCAGCTGCCGCTCGAGCGCTATTCGATTTTCGGCTCCGGCCGATATGAGCTCTCGGATACCGTCGAGATCTTCTCGACGGCACGCTTCTCGGAAACGTTCGCACGGGCGTACGGCTTCGTGTCCGGCGCCTTCAACGTCTGGTCGCCAACCGTGCCGTACAACAGCTTGTACGACAATCCGAACTCACCGCAGTTCATGCAGCATCCGGCAGGCGTGCCGCGGCATCCGGTTACTCCGCAACTCGGCGCGCTGCTGAGCTCGCGCCCTACCGCATTCGACCCCGATGGTCCGACCGGCCCCGCCGTCCCAATCGCCGGCGCAGACAGGCCGTGGACCTACGCCGGCGGACTCGACTACATCCCGAATTTCGTCACCGAGACGACGAGCAACGTTTACCAGCTCATCGGCGGTATCCGCGGCGAGTTCGCCGTCGGCGAGCGCGACTGGAACTGGGAGGCTTCGTACTCACACGGCAAGACCACCGTCAACGCGCGTCAACCGGAAGGGTTTCCGTTTCAGCCGAGAATGCAGAACCTGTTCAACGCCGATATGTACGGGCAGAACTTCGACATATCGTCGTTACCGGGCTTCTTCCCGCTCGCCGTGACCGGCCATTGCACCTCGGGCCTGCCGATCTTCAATGCGAACGGCACCGTGAACAACACGCCGTCCGTCTCGCAGGACTGCGCGGACTACATGGTGCTCCGCATGAACAACATCACGACGTTGACGCAGGACATCGTCGAGGCCAACGTCTCGGGTGGCTTGCTCGAGATGTGGGCGGGTGACCTGCTATTCGCAGCCGGCACGGCCTATCGCGAGGAGCAGTTCGCATTCGATCCCGACTCGGGTTTCAATGCGAACCAAGACCGCCCGAGCGTGATTCAGAACATCATCCTGCCGGTCTCCGTCGAAGGCTCGACCGACGTCACGGAGGTATACGCAGAGCTCGCGATACCGCTCGTCAGCGATCGAAAATTCGTCCAGTCGTTCGAGATCGACCCGGGCATCCGCTGGTCGGACTACAGCACGGTCGGCTCCGTCGAGACCTACAAGGTCTTGTTCGACTGGACCGTCAACGACCGGCTCAGATTCCGCGGCGGCAGGCAATTGGCGAACCGGGCGCCCAACGTGACGGAGCTGTTCACGCCACGCGGCGGCAGCGTGCTCGAGGGCAACGCTCAAGACGCTTGCGGCTCCTGGACCGCTACGCAAGTCTGGGGCAACGTGCCGGGCAACCCGAACCGCTTCAACCTTCAGACCCTTTGCCAGCATCTGATGGTGCGTGACGGCGCTCCGCCGTCGCTGTACGTGCCTGGCCAGGCGAGCGCCAACACCTGGATGTACAACGTGTTCGGCGCGACGTTCAACTTCCCGTTCTCGATCGGCATCACGGAAGGAAACCCCAACCTCATCTCCGAGGAAGCGGACACCAGGACCTTCGGCATGGTGCTGTCGTTCGACACCGTGACGTTCTCGGCGGACCTGTTCGACATCGACCTCACGGAAGCGATCGGTACGCCGGCGTTCGCCACGATCTACCGGCAGTGCATGGATCCGGCGTTCAATCCGCTGGTCGCAGCCGCGCCGGGTACCTATACCGGAGCCCAGCTCGCTGCCGGCAATCCGTTCTGCTCGTTGATCAATCGCGAGTACGTCGGCGCCACGCCGCAGCAAGGGGCTACCGGCGCCGCTCGCACGTTCGATGCGCGCTACTTCAACCAGGGCGGGCTCATCGTGCAAGGCCTCGACTTGCAGTTGGACTTGAACTTCGACATCGGCGGCGCGGCAAGGCTCAACACGAACTTCCAAGCGACCATTCTCGACGAGTATTCCGAAGCGGCCTTCCCGGGCGCCAATCCGATCGACTACACGGGCACGACGTTCAATTCCTCGTTCGACTACAGGGTTTTCACTACCGTACGCTATCAGCGGTCGGCGTGGGGCCTCGGTTTACGCTGGCAGCATTTGCCGACGATCGATCCGCAGCCCGGGGCTTCCGTGGATCTTCAGGGCGTGGACTCGCACGACCAGCTCGACTTGTTCGCCGATTGGTCGTTCCGGGACCGTTACACGCTGCGTGCCGGTATCGACAACTTGACGGACGCGGAACCGGAGGTCGTCGGGGCGACTTCGACGAACAACGCCCTCGGAAGCACAAGTGTCAACTACGATCCCTTCGGCCGCCGGTTCTTCGTCGGCCTCACGGTCGCGTTGTGATGTGACAGACGCGGTGACGAGGCCCGAAAGGGCCTCGATCATCGCGGCGCCGCGCGGCGCGCAGAGAGGGCCTGCTCACTTAACAGCAGTCGCCTCGATCTCGATCAGGAGCCCGGGGAACGCGAGCTTCGCGACGCCGAGCAGCGTGCCGGATGGCTGACACGCAGCGGCCGTCAAGCGGCTCCCGACGACATCCGACGCGCCTAAAAAGCGTCGACGTCCGTCGTGTAATAGTTGAGCCGCACGACGTTCGCGAGCCCGAAGCCCGATGCTTGGAGCACGGTCTCGAGATTCCGAAACGCTTGCTCGATTTGCTTCCGCATGTCGCCGACGTGCACGGGCTTACCCGTGTCGTCCACGGAGGCCTGCCCGGCGCAGTAGAGCACGCGGCTCGCGTTCGACACTTCGATACCCTGCGAGAACCCGTATTGGTCCTGCCACTTCCAAGGGTTTACTTTTCGTTGGTCCATGAGATCTGCTCCCCTTGATCAAAGCGGCGCGAGTGGATTGTCGCGCTGGTTGAAAGTCTCGTCGAAGCGATCCGGCAGACCGCTGTCAGAGCGTTTCCATCGTGACTTGCTGCGCGAGCGCGAGTCCGGAGACACCCACGCCCGGTCTCGGGCGTGGGTGTGAAACGAAACTAGGCCGGTACGCCTTTTGGCCAAACGAAGTCGGGACGCAGCCCCTCGTGAACAGGGCGACCGTCCGAAGGCTTCTTCACGCCGGTCTTCGGATCGTAGAACGCGTGATAGGTCGGGCTTGGAATCTTGTCGTGACCCATCAGGTTCGGCACGACGACGCGAATGCGCTTCTGCTTGTCGTCGAGCATGATCGGCTTGCCGCACTTTGCACATGTGCAGAGCTCGAGCGGCCCCTTCGCGTTTTGGTCGTTGAAGGGTTGGCGCTTCAGTCCTGCCATGTTGTCGACCTTGAGGTCGCCGTGATTGAAAAACGCGACGTGCGTCGTCGCTTGCCCTGTCACGCGCTTGCACACGGAGCAGTGGCAAGTGTGATTGTCGATCGGATCTTTATCCGACGTCGTGTGGACGTGCTCGCATCCCCCGGAATACTTCGCCATGGTTCATCACCTTCTTTTGTTGCTGTCGAATTGCGTCGACCTTTAGGCCGGCGATGTGCCCGGCGATTATATAGAAGGGGCCGAGGTTGCGTCGATTTCCGACACGACGAGCGTGTCCCGAGTCGGCGTGAGCGCTGAGCGGCACCGTCGCCGATAGGCGACGCGCGCGCAATTCGGGGTTGCGGCGAGCTTGGGCTCGCCGATAACATCGCGTTTCCTCAGCTCATGGACGAGACGTGCCGCCAAGGAAAGCCCGGCAATTGCGGATCCTAGTAGCGGCGCTTTGCGCCGTGCATGGCGTTGCGGGTGCGCAAGAGCTCGAGGCGCTGCCTGAACCGACAAAGACGTTCGAGGGGCTGCCGGTTCCCGCATCCGAACCGCAGCCGGAGTCTGAAGTCGCCGCAGCACGAGAGCCGGACGCAGCGACGATACCGGAGCCAGCGGTACCGGAAGCAGCTGCTATACCAGAGGCAGTTGCACTACCGGAGGCAGCCGCACTACCTGAGGCAGGTGCACTACCGGAATCCGAGGCGGCCGCGATTGGCGTTGTCGACGCGCCCGAGGAGCGCCTCGAGGCTCTAACCGCCGCCGAGTCCTTAGGCATCCGCAACCTCGACGTGCAAGAGATGGTCGAGGCCGAGTTTAGCGATTCGACGATCATTGCCGTCATCAACGCCAACGACGTGCAGTTCGATCTGTCGCCGCGCGCGCTCGTCGCGCTGAAGGGCGCCGGCGTCTCGGAGCCGATCATCGAAGCGATGATCGCGGCCGAGGCCGCGAAAGAGTCCATAGTCGAGCCCGAGCAGACGAGCGCAGAGCTCGCCGAGACGCAGGCATCGCTCGAGTACGCACGGCTCACGGCGATGATCGAGCAGTTGGCTGCGAAACAGGAAGCGGCCGAGAAAGCGCGGCGTGCGCCGGAGCCGCCCGTCTCGCGCGCCGATCCAGCGCCGCGCGTCTGGTTAATCCAGCAGGCCGACCGCGCCGCGATCGCGCCGACGATCGCGAAAGTCGCGTTCGCGGGCGGAAGCCGGCGGGGCGAGCGCATGAAAAACCTGCAGGGCCTCGCGAACCAGGCGCTTGCATTCGCAAGCCCCGCCGTCAGCGGGATTGCGACGACGCTCGGCAGCTTGTTCCGGCCCGACGAGGACCGCACGGCCGTGTGGGCACTTGCGGCGACTCAGAGCTCGCGCGTGCTCGACGTGCCGCCCGTCTTCGAGATCGACTACGCGCACATTCCCGGCGTCGATCCGGACAGGTACCAGCCCACGATCGTTCAGCTCGTGCCGACGAACGACAACTACAGGCTCGTTGCTGCGGCGGAGACCGATGGCGGAGGCACAGGCGCGGTGCCGCGCGGGCCGATCATCGAGGAGAGCGTCGCAACGGAGAATACGCAGCTCGGCCGCGGCCACTATCGCGTCGCACCGAGAATGGCGCTCGGCCCCGGCGAGTACGCGCTCGTGTTGCGGCCGATCTCGGAGACGCGGCGCGAGCGCCGGCGCAACTCCGAGGCGTCGCTCGGCGAGCTGCTTGGAGGCAGCACGAGCCAGATTCTCTATTTGACCTGGGACTTCTCGGTGGCGGGTCAGCTCGTCGCGGCCGCGCCTTTAACGCGCACTCCACCATTGCGGATTCGGTAGCTCGTCGAACACCTTGCGGAGCTGCTGTCCCCACGAGCTTCGGATCGAGCTGAAGTACGCGTCCTGGTCGTCAATGAGCTTGTGCTGATCGATGATGAAGCTGTCTACTCGATAGCAAACGAGATCGAGCGGCAACCCGACGGACAAGTTCGATTTCATCGTCGAGTCCATCGACACGAGCGCGCACTTCGCGGCTTCGTGCAGCGACAGATTCGCCGTGACGATGCGATCGAGAATCGGCTTGCCGTATTTCGCTTCGCCGAGTTGAAAGTACGGAGTCTCCGCCGTCGACTCGATGAAGTTGCCGACGTTGTAGACGTTGAAGAGCCGCGGCGGCTCGCCGCGAATCTGGCCGCCGACGATCAGGCTCAAGTTGAACTCGAGACCGAAGCTCTGCATCGCCGTCGAGTCATGCCGGTACACGCTGCGCACCGCCTCGCCGACGACGGCAGCCGCGTCGAACATCGTCCTCGCGTTCCACAACGTGATGCCGTGGGACTCGGGCTGAAACGCCGAGCGTAGCGCCGACACCACCGCTTGCGACAACGCGAGGTTACCGGCCGTCTGCACGACGAGGATGCGCTCGCCGGGCCGTTCGAACCGGTGTGTCTTGCGGAACGTCCTGACTTGATCCACTCCGGCGTTCGTCCGCGAGTCGGACAGAAACACGATGCCGGCGTCGAGCTTGATGCCTACACAGTACGTCATGAGGTCATGGTAACGCCGCCGGCGGCGTAACACCGACTCCTCCGCGACAGCATGGGCGCGCGCGGGTGCGTGGTATGCTCTGCGCGCTTCGCGTTTCCGCGTTTACGGCCTGGAAATTCACTTCAAACCAAAGGGGGCTGTGCCGTGAGGGAAGTCAACTACAAGCCGCCGAGCTCGAGCAGCGTGTTCCGCTTGGGACTCTGGTTGCTCGGCGGCTTGGCGCTCATCTATCTCGTGTTCTCCTCGTGGTACATCGTGGATCAGGGCGAACGTGCCGTCGTGTTGCGGCTCGGCGCCACGGTCGGCGAAGCGGGCCCTGGCCCGCATTTCAAGGTCCCGTGGGTCGACACCGTCCGCTTGATCACCGTCCAGAACCAGAATCGCCGTTATCAGGAGCTCGAGGCGTACTCGCGCGATCAGCAGCCGGCGAATCTCACGGTCAGCGTGACGTACGTCGTGTCGGATCCGAGAGATGATCTACGAACAGTACGGCGACCTCGAGGGCGCCGTGATGCGACTCATCGACCCGCGCGTGATGTCGGAGGTCAAATCGATCTTCGGCCAGTACGACGCCGTGCGCGCGATCCAGGAGCGCGTCGCGCTGAACAATGACTTCGCCACGGCCGTCACGTCGGCGATCAGCGCGGGGCCGATCAACATCATCAGCGTGCAAATCGAGAACATCGACTTCTCGGATGCTTACGAGCAGAGCGTCGAGCAGCGCATGCTCGCGCAGGTCGAGATCCAGCGCCGCGAGCAGAACCTGCGCACGACGGAAGTCGAAGCGCAGATCGCGCGCACTCGAGCCGAAGGCGAAGCCGAGGCGATTCGGCTGCGAGGCGAAGCCGAGGCTGCGGCGATCAGCGCGCGCGCCGAAGCGTTGCGCATGAACGCCGATCTCGTCCATCTTCAGGCCGTCGAGAAGTGGGACGGCAAGCTGCCGACGACGATGGTGCCGAGCACGGCGCTGCCGTTCATCGATCTGCAGCCCGCGGCGACTCGTAACGACTAGCGCCAACCTGGAGATTCCATAGGCGGCGGGCCGCGCCTTGGGCCGCGATGCTATTTTCCCTCTTCGGCAGAAACGTCGAGGGAAAGAACATGCTGACGCGACGCGAGTATCTTGCTTTGACGGCGCAGGCGAGCGCGCTATTGGCGCTGCCGCGCGACGTCTTTGCGCAGGCCGGCGAGGTCATGACGCGGCCGATTCCGAAGACAGGCGAACGGCTGCCGATCGTCGGTCTCGGCAGCTCGGCGACATTCAGCCAGATCGCGGGCGCCGCCGACATCGAAGGGATCAAGGCCGTGTTCAGCGCGATGCTCGAGCAAGGCGGCAGCGTGTTCGACACCGCGCCCGGCTACGGCGCGTCGGAGGAAGCGGCCGCGAAAGCCGTCAACGAGCTCGGCGTGCGCGACCGCGTGTTCTGGGCCACGAAGCTCAACGTCGCGGGCCGCGGCGCGGGCGCCGACCCCGCGCGCGCACGCGCGCAGGTCGACATGTCGTTGTCGCGTCTCGGCCGCGACAAGATCGATCTGATTCAAGTGCACAACGTCGCTGACATGGCGACGCAATTCCCGATCCTCGAGGAGTACAAGCAGGCCGGTAAAGTGCGCTACATCGGCACGACGACGACGTTCAAGCCGCAGTACGAGACGTTGCTCGCTCTGATGCGCGACGAGCCGTTCGATTTCATCGGCATCGACTACGCCGTCGACAACCTCGACGCCGAGCAGCAAGTGTTCCCGCTCGCGCAGGAGCGCGGCATCGGCGTGCTCGTGTATCTGCCGTTCGGCCGCACGCGGCTGTGGGAACGCGTCGAGGGGCACGAGGTGCCGGCGTGGGCGCAAGAGTTCGGCGCGGCGACGTGGGCGCAGTTCTTCCTGAAGTTCGCCGCGTCGCATCCGGCCGTCACGGCCGTGACGCCGGCGACGAGCAAGCCGCATCACATGGTCGACAACATGACGGCGGCGCGCGGCCGCTTGCCGAACGAGACCGAGCGCAAGCGCATGGTCGACTTCATCGCGGCACTGCCCGAGTAGGCAGCGAGCGCCACTTCGCGGGGTCGTGCAGGCCGAGCGCAAGCAGCATGCCGGCCGTCACGAACACGACGCCGGCGAGCTGCAGCTGCGTCGGGGTCTCGTGCAGCAGCGGGATCGCGAGTAACAGAGAGAACGTCGGCACGAGAGCAGCGAACACGGCCCCGCGAGCGGCGCCCAGAATCGCGACGGCGCGTGTGTAGAAAAGCAACGCGACGATCGCCGACAGCACTCCCTGGAACACGGCCTGGATGACGATCTCCCGCCACGGCGCGGCCGCGAGATCGGCGCCCGCAAGCCACGCGTAGCCCGGCATGTACAGCACCATCGACAAGACGCCGACGACGGCTGTTGCGTGCAGCGGCTCGACGCGCCAGACACGCGAGCCGATCGTATAGCCCGCCCAGAGCAAGCCGCCGAGCGCGAACATCAGGTCGCCGAGCCAGGTGAGCTCGCCGTGATTGGCTAGCCCGTCCCATCCCAGCGTGACGAGCCCGGCCGTGATCGCCAGCGCGCCGGCAATGCGGCTCGACGTCAGCGATTCTTTGAGAATCAACCGACTGCCGAGCGTCGAGCAGAGCAGCATGCAGCTCGGTGTGATCACGCCCATGTGTCCGCCCGGCGCGAAGGCAAGGCCGCCGGCCGTCAGGAGCACGTAAGGCGCGCCGGCGCCGCAAGCGAGGAACAGCGCCGGGAGCGGCCGCAGGTCTCCGAAGCCGCGGCGCACGAACAGCGGCAGCAAGAGCAAGCCGGCGACGCCGAATCGGAGGGCCGTGACGTCCCACGCATCGAGCGCGTTCTCCGCCATCGATAGCTTCGTGATCGCCGGAAACCCGCCCCAGATCAGCGCGGCGAGCGCGCCGAACGCGGCGCCGGCGAACGGCGAGGACGCCGAGGGGTTGCTAATCGGCGAGCCCCTCGTAGACGCGGCGCTCGAACCCTTGCAGCGTCTCGATGGCCGCGGCGTCGTAGAACGGCAGGTACTGCATCAACAGCACGCCGCCGATGCCGCGCGCAGGGTCGATCCAGAACTCCGTGTTGAAAATCCCGGCCCAGCTCATGCTTCCTGGCGAGCGGGCGAACGCATCGGTGTGCGGGCCCGTGATCTGGAAGCCGAGTCCGAACTTGTCGCGCCCCGCGCCGAGCGGAAACGGCTCGCTGAGCGCCGGCAGCGCGGCCGGCTGTCGCTCGACGAAGATGGCGCCGATATGGTTCTCGCCCATGAGCGCGACCGTCGCCTCGCTCAAGAGCCGCATACCGTTCGGCGCGCGGCCATTGTTGAGGAACAGCTGTATGAACTTCGCGTAGTCGCCGGCCGTCGAGTGGAGGCCGCCGTCGCCGTAAACGGGTGCCGTGATCGCCGCCGGGTTCGGGGACTCGACGAGGCCGTCGGATGTCCTGCGGTGCACGGTCACGACGCGGCGGGTCTTCGAGGCCGGCACCGTATAAAAGGTGTCGCTCATGCCGAGCGGCACGAAGATGCGCTCGGACAGGAACTCGTCGAGCGCCTGGCCCGAGACCTCTTCGACGAGCGTGCCGAGCACGCGCGTGCTCTCGCCGTAGGTCCAGCGCGTGCCGGGGTCGTGCAGCAGCGGGAAGCGCGTGACGCTGGCGCCGGGCTCCGCGCCGACGAGCGCCGCCAGCGTCTCGTTCGAGAACGAGTAGCCAAGGCCCGACGTATGCGTGAGCAGGTGCCGAATCGTCATCGAGCCGCTGGCCGGCCGGGCCGTGTAGGTCTTGTCGGCCGGATTGAAGCTCTGGATCACGCGCTCGTCTTCGAACGCCGGCAGGTAGTCAGAGACCGGGTCGTCGAGCCCGATGTCGCGTTCCTGTACGAGCATCATGACGGCCACCGACGTGACGGGCTTCGTCATGGACGCGATGCGGAAGATCGAATCGTCCGCCATCGGCACGCCGGCCGCGACGTCCTGGCGCCCAAACGCACTTATGTAAACGACGCGGTCGGCGTCTACGACGAGCGCGACGATGCCGGGAATGCGCGTGTCGCGAACGACGCTCGTCAGGTAAGCGTCGATCCCGGCGCTGCTAGGCAGGCGATCTTGGCCAAACAACGAGGACGCGGCCGCAAAGGCCACGAAGGCCGCTGCGACGCGCAGCGACGAGACGAGGCGAAGATTGGGCGGCATTGGAGTGGCTGCTCGCGAATCGACGGCCGGACTTGGCTCGTCGGTGGCCAACACTAACGAGTGCTCGGCGAGCGCGCAAGATCTGCGCCGCCGCCGCGGGGTTACGGTCGCGGCTTCCGCTTCTCGGGCAGCACGAGCGTGATCTCTTCGAAGTCGGTTTGGGTCAGCGTCTGCTCGCCGCCCTGGCGTAGCTCGTCCGCGAGCGCCGGGTCGATGTCTTGCGTCACATCGAACGCCAGTGTCGCGCCGTCGCGTTCGTCACGCGGAGATCTTTTCAAACCCATTGACCAACCTCCTTCGGGCATTCGAACACGAGCCTACCGTCCTGCAGCGGCCACGCGGTGTTAACCGTGTCACGTAACCGTTGCGTCTGCGCGAAATGGGTACTTTTGATTGACACGACAGACTGGAGGGCTAGCATTGTTCTGATAACGGAACGTGACAGAGCCAAGGAGCGACGCGTTGATGATCAGAGCTACAAAAAAGCCAGGAACTCGCGCTCCGCGAGTCGACATGCCGACGGAATCGTTCGATGACGAAGGCGTTCGGCTGGCCATCCTGGCCGCGCTCGAGGCCGTCTACGAATGCTTTCCGCACATCACGTTGCCGCAGTATCTGATCACCCTCGAGGTCCGCAAGGCCGAGCGCGACGGCAACCCGCACACGCTCGCGTCGATCGTCAAGAAGCTCAAAATGCCGTTCTCGACGGCGTCGAGAGTCGTGTGGTCGCTGACGGAAGAAGGCGGCGACATCGGAATCATCAAGTATTTGAACCACCCGACGGACCGGCGCAAGAAGCTGCTCGTCATCAACGAGCGCAACGAGCCGAACGAGATTCCCCGCGCGATCACGCGCGCGATGCTCGACTACTACGGGGAAGCCGTTAAGCAGCTTCGCGGTTTGTCCTAGCGGCCCTTGGGGCGCCAGAGCGGCTGTAGCAGCCGCCGGTAAGCCAGCGCGAGGCCCGTCCACACCATCAGGATGCTCGTGAACGACACGAGTCCGGCGATGGTTTGCCCGACGAGACCGAGCGCTTCGCCCGTATGCAGAAAGCGGATCCACGACCGTGCCTTTTGCCCCGTCGTCTGGCTCGAGAACGGGGCATAGCTCGCGACGGCGCCCGTCGAAGCGTCGAGCGTGAGGGTGTGACGCAGATACGGCTGGCCGCCGTTGCCTTCATCGATGCCGATCCGAATCGTCGGCGCGTCGGGGTCGGCCGGAATGTTGAGCGTCAGCGTTCGCCACTCGCCGTGCGCGGCGGCGCGCGCGAGCAACGCGTCGTAGCTCAGCCGGTCAATCGCGGTGCCGTTCTGGACGATCGCGGCCATCTCCGGCCGGCCGCCCGGCGGTCCGCTACCAGCGCCGGCCCCGCCGCCACCACCGCGCCCCGGCGGCTCCTCGCCGACGACGCGATAGACGAGATCGTTGGCCCACGGGTACGAGAAGACCGTGGCCGTCGCGACGACCACGGCGAGCGGAATCGCCGACCAGATACCGAACACGTGGTGCCAGTTGAAGTCGCGCGCCTTCGCGGTCGTGGCTTTCGCGTTGAACAGCAGGTGGGCCTTGAACGCCGCCCATTTCCAGACGCGCGGCAGCCACAGATACATGCCGCTCAGGATCAAGAACAGGAAGGCAACGTTGCTCGCGCCCGTGATGGCGCGCGGTAAGGCGCGGTTTTCACCCGCGGCGTTGAACCAGCGGTGCCAGCCTGTCACGGCGGCGAAAAAGCTTCGCAGCCCTTGGGCGCCCGGATCGGCGACGTTGCCCGAGTACGGGTCGACGAGCAGTTGGCCGCTGCGGCCCGCGGCCAGCACGACCGGCGCGTCGACCTCGTTGCGCAGCACGATCGTCGTCGGCACGAATTCTGGCCGGCGCAGCTTCGCCGCGTCGACGAGCTCTTCGAGCGCCAGCCGCTTCGCGTCAGGCGTCGGCGCCGGATAGGTCGTCTTTTCCGCCCAGGCGAGCATCTGCCGCTCGTAAGTCAGGATCACGCCGGTGACCGACATCATCAGCACGACGACGCCCGTCGCCACGCCGGCGACCAGATGGATCCAGAAAATCGTCGAGCGAACCATGCAGACGTTCTTCGAGGTCGGGAAACCAGCGTATCCAACCCTGGATGTTGTTGCAAATCGTTCGCATTTCGTTTGACGAAACCGGACACCAAAAAAAGGGGCCAAACCGTCGCCGGTTCGGCCCGCAGTTTCGGCAATTGCTCCTGCGTTGCTCTACCTCGGGCATCCATGCCCGCGGAACAGCTGCGGTCAGCGCGGAGCGCTGCCGGGAGGGCCGCAGCGCCGCTCGACCGTCGTCGTCGTGCGCTTGTCGGCGTTGTTTTCCTGAATCTCTTCCTGGACCTTTCGGCCGATCAAAGCACCGGCAGCAGCGCCGGCCGCGGTCGTGATGTCCCGATCACCGACGTCCTTGCCGATGGCGCCGCCTACGACGGCGCCGATCGCCGTGCCGGCGATGCGGTGCTCGTCCTTCGGAGCCGCGGTCACCTGGACTTCCTCATCCCAGCACTCCTCCGCTGGAGCCGCGGCTGTGCGTACCGCCGGGGCCGCGCTCGCTGGCGCCTCCGCCTCGGTCTGCACGGCGTCGTCGGCGTCCTGCTCGCCGAGGAACTGATAGCCGAGCACTCCGCCCGCCGTCGCCACACCGATTCCGGCGACCATACCCATCAACATCGATTTAGTCATATTTTGTCCTCCTTCTGAGGCGGCCACTGTGCCCGCGTCGAACGCCGCAGGTCCGTGACCATGGTCACGACCGCCGTGCGCGAATTTAAGGGGGAACGAGGGGGTTAGCGACTGTCTCGAGGTGGCGACAACGGCGGCAAGCCATGCGCGGCGCGGGCCCGGTCGCAACGCTCGTTATGTACACCGTCGACCCAGGAGGCTTGAAATTCGCGGCAAGGAGAGGGCCGCAACGCGTGAATGACGCAGCTGACGTTTTCGCCGATGTTACCGCGCAGGGCCACGCATCGCGGCGGCTGCCGCTCGGTGCCTTGCATGACGGCGTGGTGCGCCGTCAGCATCGCTGTCAGGTGAGGCGGCGTCCCGCCGCCCGCCTCGGGCTCCGCCTCGCTCCAATGAAACGAGACTCTGAAGTGAGCGCAACAGGCGCCGCAGGTGATGCACGGGTTCAACATGGCGCGCGAGATTACACTTCGCGCGCGCGCTCGCGGTACAAGCAAAAGGCGTTCGCGAGCCGCATCTGCTGCGGCGTTCGGCAGTCCGGCTCGAATAGGCGCGGGCTGCCGACGAGAATGCAAAGCGCCTTCGCGCGCGACGTCGCTACATTCAAGCGGTTGGCGCTGTAAAGAAAGTCCATGCCGCGCGGGGCGTCCTCGGGCGCGGACGTCGTCAGCGAGACGATGACGACGGGCGCTTGCTGGCCCTGGAACTTGTCGACGGTGCCGATACGCAGTCCGGGTAAGCGCTCCGCGAGCGCCGTGACCTGCGCGTTGTACGGCGCGACGATCATCAAATCGGCGCTCGACAGCGGTGCCTCTTGGCCGTCCGCGTTGCGGTAGCGAACGCCTTTCGCCGTGAGCCCCTCGACGAGCCCGGCGATCGCGTCGACCTCCTCGAGCGCACGCGACTGGTTCGCTTCGTGCGCGACGGGCACGTAGACGAGCCCCGCGCCGCCGAGCTTTGCGGCAGCCGTGCCGGCCGGCGCCACGACCGCCTGGCGCTCGCAGCCAGGCGCGGACGTGAGGCGTCCCTCGTAGAACGCCTCGGCCGTGAACCCGCAGATTGCAGGGTGCAGACGGCGTGTTTGGCGCAAGAACAAGCCGCGGTCGCTCGCAATGGTCTTGCTGCCGCCGAGCAAATGCTCGAGCGCCGAGGCGCCGGCACCGGGCGGATGGCTCGCCTGCTGCGGTTGCTCGAGCTGCTGCGGGTCTCCTAGCAGCACGAGGCTCTTCGCGCCGGCCGATACGGCGAGCACGTCGGCGAGCGACATTTGCCCGGCCTCGTCGATGAACAGCACGTCGACGCTGTCGCGGAAGCGCTCGTTGGCCCACAGCCAAGACGTGCCGCCGAGCAGGCGATACGAGCTCGTCGCGAACAGCGAAGCGATGCGATCGTTGTTGTCGATCGCGTGCAGCGCTTCGGGGCTATCGTTCTTCGGTTTGCCTTTGTGCAAGCACTGAAAATCCGCCAGCCCTTGCTCGGCGGCGTGCTCGCAGACCGCGCGCAGCACGTTGCGAATGGTCTCGTGGCCGACGGCCGTGACGCCGACGTTCTTCCCGGCCTTCACGAGCTCGAGAATCATGTGCGAGCCCGTGAAGGTCTTGCCGGTGCCGGGCGGACCCTGAATCGGCAGAACGCCATGATCGAGGTCGAACGCGAGCCGGATGGCTTCGCGCACCTCGGCGTCGACCTCGCTCGAGCGCGGCGCCGCTGCGGCGGCTCGTTGCCGATCGCGCGCGCTGCGCGCTGCGTCGAGCGCGATGACGCGGGGTACCGCCAAACCGGCCGGGGGCTCCGGCGCGAGCCCGCGCGCTCCGCGCACGAAGCGCGGCGGGCGCTTCAGCAGCAGATCGCGCGCGGCGCGATGCTCTCCCTGCGCGTCGACGCCGTTGGCCGCGATCCAGCGGCCGATCTCGAGCAGAACGGCCGGCTTCGGCCGCGGCGAAACCATGCGCCGCATGAACACTCGATCGAGCTCGAGGTCCGCGAAGCGGCCCGAAAGCTCGAAGTCGACCGTGTGCGCTGCGACGTCTATGCCCACGGTCCTGCCGATGACTTGACCCGTGCCCGGCACGCAAACCTCGTCGTTGCGACGCACGTCGTGCTCCTGCGGTGGGAACGAGTAGCGATGAATCGGCTTACGAGCCGCGCCCCCGACAATGCTCTTCAGCTCGAGCCCCGCAAGCGCCGAGCGCTCGTCCTCGTAGTCCTCGAGCGGCAGCTCGAGCAGGCGGAAGTATTCCCACCAGGCCGCTTTCTCCTCGCGCCGATGCCACTCGAGCAATTGCGCCATGAGCCAGCGCGCCTGTTGCTCCTCATTGCGCTCGGCTGCGTCGACGGGCACATCGTCTAGCAGCGCCGTCATCACGCGCTGCGTCTCCTCGGCGGTTTCGGCCACCTGCTCACTGGCCTCGCCGGAGCGCAGCTCTGGCCGCTGCAGCGCTTCTCCGCTCTCGCGCTCGGCTGCCGCGCGCAGCTCCTCGAGCCAGTCGCGAAGGCGAGCGGCCGAGACGCAGTCGTCTCGGTTGTAGCGCTCGACGATCGCGATGTGCTCGACGAACTTACTCTTTGCCGGCGCAGCGTCGAGCCCGAGCTCGAGCTGCGGTTTCGCGCTGACCTGCGGCGTCGAATGCAGCCCTAAGTCCTCGCGCATCTCGATGGCCCACTCGATCGCGCGCCGGCTCGCCGTCGCGGCGCGCAGCTCCTGCTCGCGCGTGAGGCCGTAGAATTGCTCGAGGTCCTTCAGCGAGTAGGTCTCGACGCTCGCGCGCAACGAGTGCTTCACGATCGTGTGCAGGTCGACGAAGAGCTCGGCCCGTAGGATCACGTCGAGCTCGTTCTCGCGTGTCGCGTAGCGGCCGGACAGGCGCTTGAAAGCCGTCGGCTCGTAGGCGCCGAAGTGATAGACGTGCATCGCGCGGTCCGCCTCGAACGCCGCGACGATGTGGTCGACGACTTGCTCGAACGCGCGCTTCTCCTCGGCGGCGTTCGTCGCCCAGATGGGCCTGTAGCCGCCGCGCATGTCGCTGACACCGAACAAGTACTCGCGCCCACCGTCGAGCGCCAACCGGTCCCCTTCGAGATCGAGAAAGAGATCACCGTCCGCCGGCTCCGGCAGCCGCAAAAATCCGTGCTCACCGTGGAGCGGCAGGACCTCGTGCTGACGGCTCTCGAGACGGCGCGCTTTGAGCTGGATCGCCGCTTGATCACGGACGCGCTCGAGCGCTTCGCGCGACCCGCGTTTCGGTTTCGGCACGGCTTTCAAATTGCCGAGCCGCTCGAGCGTGTCGACGTCGAGCCGCGTCCTGAGCTCGTTGATCTGCAGCCGGCTGATACCGGCCACGAAGCAGAGGTGATCGTCGGCACGCCGGCGCGCGTTGCACTGACTCCACCAGCTGCAGACGTCGCAATGCTGGGCGGGCTCGGGGTAGGTGACCGCGTCGCGGAGATCGAGCGCCGTCTCGAGCCGGCGCTTCACGAGCCGATAATACGCATCGTAGTCGGCGAGCCGGTAGCTCTCGGGCACGAACTGATGGTGCGGCGCGACGACGTGCGCGTTCGCGGGCTTCTCTCCCTGCAGGCGCTCGAGCATGCTCGAGTAGACGCACAGCTGCAGAATCGTGCCTGCGCGCGTCTCCGTCGCGAGCTTCGCGTCGGTGACCTCGTACGACCAGGCGCCGAGCTTGCTCGGGAACGCGACCTTGCGCAGGAAGTCGGCGCGCCCGTACCAGCGTTCGCTGCTGAGCGGCGCCTGATAAATGACGTCCGCGCCGTCGTGCATAGCGGCGAGCGTAGCCTCGACGTTGTCTGCGCCGGGCGCCGTGCGGATCTCGGCCACGACGAGCTTCTGCGCGCGCAGGTGGCCCAAGAAACCCGCCTCGTGCTCGCGGCCGCGCTCGGCCAGCAGCTCGACGATGGGGTCATTGCGGTGGACCTTGCGCGCGCGGCCTTCGGCGACCGCAAGATCGAGCCGGCTCAAGTGCGCGCACCCCAAGTGATTCGCGAGGTCGGTGGCGGAGAGCCGCAACAGTTCGGCGACGAGACGCATGGCGCGATCATAATGGCGGTCACCCGCGCGTGACACCCGCGGCCGCCCACGGAGGTCAACCCATGTCCGAACCGCTACGCGCGTTGCAGCGGCGGCTCGCCGCATTCGCGGCAGCCCGCGATTGGCAGCAGTTTCACTCGCCGAAGAACCTCGCGATGGCGCTATCGGTGGAAGTCGCGGAGCTCGTCGAAGAGTTCCAATGGCTGACCGAGGAGCAGAGTCGGACGCTCGAGGCTGAGCGCCGAGAACGCGTGCGGCTCGAGCTTGCCGACGTGTTCATCTACTTGCTGCGCCTGGCGGACCGGCTCGACGTCGACCTCCTGCGCGCCGCCGACGACAAGATCGCGCAGAACGAGCGCAAGTATCCGGCCGAGCGCGTGCGCGGCGACGCGCGCAAGTACACCGAGTACGACTGAGGCGTGATTACTGCGGTCGCAGGCGCTCTTCGAGCTCGCCGCGCTCGAGCAGCTCGTTGTAGAACGGCCGGGCGTCGCAGGGCTCGCTTTCGATGAGGCCGAGCGTCGCGTCGCCGCGCTGTGAGCCGCGCGTGCGCACGATCGGCTCCGTATACAGCTTGTCGTGGACCGTCATCAGGCGCTCCATCGTCAGCCCATCGGCCGACGGCGTCCACCGCTCGACGATCCGCGTGTCGGCACCGCCGCTCATCGGATAGCCGGAGCCGTCGAGCCAGCCCGGCGTAAGGTGCGTCGTCTCGATGACGAGCGTGCGGCCCTCCCACTTGCCCGTCGAGAAGCCCATCGACGTCGGTGGCTGCTCGTCGGGCGCCGAGCGGCCGTCCATCCAGACGCGCCGCGGCGTGTTGTCCTGCATGAACACCATCAGGTAGTGCGTGCCCGCGTCGACGATCTGCATGGGATACGGCGAGCCGAAGATGCGCGGCAGCCCGGGAGGCAGGCAGCGCAGCACGTGGTCGTCGCCGAACGTGCGGGCGTCGTAGATCGCCTTGGCTTGCGCGGTCATCGGCATCGGCTTCGGCTGGAAATCATCGACGGTGACTTGGAAGCGATACCGGTTGTCCCAGTAGCCCGTGACGTCGATCTCGTAGTCGTTCGCCTTCACGGTGTAGTCGACGTTCGGATCGGCCGTGACCTGCGTCACCGTGCCGCTGTTCGCGCAGCGTCCGAGCTGCCGGCCTTTTTCCGGCCCGGTGCCGATGTTGATGCAAGTCGCGTAGAGCTTCTTCGTGCCGTCGCGGCCCAAGTTGCCTGTCGCCGTGACTTCGAAACCCTCCTGGATCGTCTGCTCGGTCCAGTTCTCGCGCCGATACGTCGGCAGGTTGCCCGGCGGAAGCAAGGCCCAGCTCTCTGTCGAGCCGTCGGGCATCTTCATCGCGACGTCGTAGCGGATATGCGGGTTCTGCCACCAGACGCGCGTGACCTCGCCTTTGACCTCGCCTTCGAGGGCCGCGTCGAACTCCGTCGCGAATGCGTGATGGGCGATCGCCTGCGGAGCGGCTGCCGCGGCGGCGAACGCGGCGCAGACGAGCAGTGAAGCTTGGTGACGCATGGCGAAACCTCTACGGCTTGCGGCTGCGATTAGTCTAGCCCCTCGCGGGCGAAGAACTCCACGAGCCGCACGAGCGCGAGCGTGTCCTGCCGGCAATAGTCGAGCAGCGCCTTGCGCAGCGCGGCGCGGCGGGTGTCCGACGTCGTCGGCGCGATAGCCTCGAAATAGGCCGTCTGTGCCGCGAGGCCGTCCTGAACGTCACCGAGCGAGGCGTAGCTCAAATCGGGCGCGACCGTCGGCAGCACGGCCTTGATCGACCATGAGCCCTGCATGGCGGGGTGATAGTAGTGCTGGCGCGTCGGCGGATGCAGATCGACGATGCGCCCCGCGACGGCTGCGAGCGGTGCGGCAAGATCGGCGTAGCGCGCGGCGAGCTCACGCAGCACGCGCCGCTCGTACGGCGTGTAGACGACGATCGGGCCCGACGTGCCGAGCGCCGCCAGCAAGCTCTCGGCGAGCCGTCGGATCGGCGGCGCGGCGCCGAGCTCGAGGAACTCCGCGTGCTCGAGCTGACCTGCGCTCGTCTCGATGTGGCACGACCATTGGAACGGCAGCGCCTCGAACGGCCGCGTGCCCGCGAAGATCGGCACGGCGGCCGCGCAAGTTTCGAAGTCGAGGTAGTAGCGCGGAAACGCAAGCGAGCCTACGAGCTCGCGCAGCTCGGCACCAATGTGCGGTCGCTCGAGCCGCGACTGCTGCCAGATCCGGCGCTGCGTGTCGTTTTCGAGCTTCGCTTCCGGGATGTCGCGCAGGTCGCCGTAGCCCGCGTGAATGAGCTCGTACAGCTTCTCCTTGCTGCCGCCCAGGCTGAGCACGGGAAACTTGCCCGCAGGCGGCGCGCAATGCGCGTAGAGCTCGCAGCCGTGCGGCGCGCCGCAGTGCGTGCCGACGGCGACCGCGGGCTCGTCGAGCTCGGCGAGCGTGCGCCGTGCCGTCGTGACGAGCGCGTCGATTTCCGCGAGCCGCTCCTGGACGCGTTCGCTGACGTCGGTTTCGACGAGCAGGCCTTCATAGCGATTGTCGCCCGCGTAGACGAACTCCGGGTTCAGCGTGGCGACGGCCACGGCGCGCGGCGCGAGGCCGTTCTTCACGAGCGCCCACGCCTGGATCGCGCAATCGTCGAGATAGTGCTCTTTGACGTGCACCGACGACTTGACCTCGATGATCTTCGGCCGCGGCTCGCTGCGGTCGAGCACGTCGACGCGTACGCTGACGCCGTCGTGGTCGAACGTCGCCTCGAAGATCGGTGCGGCACCGCCGGCCGCGACCAATGCACGTGTCGCCTCGATCGCGGCCCGCAAGCCGCGGTCGAAGCCGACGAGGTGCCCGGCGCCGCGGCCGTAGAGCTGCCGCGCGATGGCGCCCACGGTGTTGCCGGTCGCGAGAAGCGCTGCCTTGTCCGCCGACGGCTCGGGAAGGAGCTCGGGCTGGTACGTCTCGAGCCAGAGCTTCCTGCGGCACTGCGCCAGCGACAGCAGCTTGGTCTTCGAGAGGGCGATCGGCGCGCGCATGGCGGCGCAGCATGCCCGCCGCGGCGATCGCGCACAACGGGCTGCCGCCGCCGCCGAAGGAACGCTGTAAGATCGCGTCGCATGCGAACGTTCATGAATTCCGCGCGCGGCGCCGCTGCCCTGGGTTGCCTGCTATGGCAGGCCGGCGCGTGGAGCCAGAATGCGACCGACGCCATCCGCACGCTCGTCGAGGAGCTGCACTCGACCGGCAGCCTCGTGGTTCACGCGGAGCCGATCGCGTCGCGAGAGCTGCTACCGCGGATCTACGAGAACCGCGAGTTCGCTCCGGCCTGGAACACACTCGAGCAGATCGACGGCTTGCTCGAGATTATCGACGCGAGCTACCGCGAAGGGCTCGATCCGAACGATTACCACGCGGCGACACTGCGTGCCGTCCGCGGCACCCTGACCGATCCCGCCGCCCTGACGCCGAGCGATCGTGCCGAGCTCGATATCTTGCTGACCGACAGCATCATCCGGCTCGGTTATCACCTGCGGTTCGGAAAGATCGATCCGAACGCCCTCAATCCGAACTGGACCTCGACGCGCGAGCTGTTCCGTGAGGATCCCGCCGACACGATCCAAGCGGCCATCGATTCGCCGTCGCTTCGCGAGTTCGCGGAGCGCGCGATTCCGCGAGGGTTTCTCTACGAGCGCCTCAAACGGGCGCTCGCCGAGTATCGGGCGCTCGAGGCGAACGGCGGTTGGCCCACGGTGCCGGCCGGCGCGACGCTGAAGCCGGATGGCACGGACATGCGTGTTCCGGCGCTCGCCGCACGGCTCGCCGTCACGGGCGAACTGGCGGCTTCAGCCGTCGTCGACGGAACGCGTTATGACGAGACGGTCGCTACGGCCGTCCGCGTGTTCCAGGCGCGCCATGGGCTTGCGCCCGACGGCGCCGTCGGCCCGGCGACGCTCGCGGCGCTCAACGTGCCGGCCGCGGTGCGCGTCGAGCAGCTGCGCGCCAATCTCGAGCGCAGCCGCTGGGTGTTCTACGACCCCGAGAGCGAGTTCCTGGTCGCCAACATCGCGGGCTTCAATCTCTATCTCCTGCGCCGCGGCGAAGTCGTCTGGCGCACGCGCGTGCAGGTCGGCAGGCCGTATCGGCAGACACCGATTTTTCGAGCCGAGATGACCTATCTCGTCGTCAATCCCACGTGGACCGTACCGCCGACGATCTATCGCAACGACATCCTGCCCGCGGTACGGCGCGATCCGGCCTATCTTGCGTCGCGCAGCATCGACGCCTTCGACCGCGGCGGCAAGCGCGTCGACCCGGCCGCCGTGGACTGGTCGTCGCGCACGCCTCCGTACCGGCTCGTGCAGCGGCCGGGTCCCGACAACGCGCTCGGCCGCGTCAAGTTCATGTTTCCAAACGAGCACGCGGTTTATCTGCACGACACGCCGAGCCGCGATCTGTTCGAGCGCGACAGCCGCGCCTTCAGCTCGGGCTGCATTCGCGTTGAGAATCCCTTCGAGCTCGCAGAGCAGTTGCTCGGTGCGAGCGAACGCGCGCGGCTCGACGCCATCGTCGCGAGCGGTCGCACCCAAACGATTTTTCTCGATAAGCCGATGCCGATCATGCTGCTGTACTGGACCGCCGAGCCCGACGAGGAGGGGCGAGTGTCGTTCCTCCCCGACGTTTACAGCCGCGACGCGGCCGTCATCGCGGCGATGGCGGAGCCCTTCCGCGTGCCGGACAGCGTGCCGGACCAGCTATAGCTAAATTGGCATCGCCGCCTGGGCTCGGCTGGTAGGATTCGGCGACGGCGGCGTATGGCCGCAATAACAACGCAACACGGGGACGGATTTAATAATCCGTCCCCTCTTAAGGGGGATCCGATGAGCGGGCGAATCGCAGTGCGGTGGTGGGTGAGTCTCGCAGGGCTTGCCGTGTGTGGAGCGGGCTCGGCTCAGCCGCCCGCGGCCCCGACCTTCACGCTGCCAAAGGCCGGTGCGCCGCTGACGGCGCGAGCCGGGGGCCAACAGCTGCACGTCGCTCTGGTGGCCGACGGCCTCATCGCGCCCTGGGACCTCGTGTTCATTCCGGGCACGTCGGATCTGCTCGTTACCGAGAGCAACGGCAAGCTGCGCATGATCCAGAACGGCAAGGTGTTGCCGGATCCGGTTTGGACCCCGCCGTCGCCGACCGGCAACGACATCCTGCACGGCGTCGTCGTGCACCCCGACTTCGCGACGAATCGTCTCGTGTATGTCACGTACTTGAAAGGCGACGACAAGCTCCAGACGCTTGGCATGTCGCGCGGTCGTTTGGACGGAGCAAAGCTCGTCGACGTGAAGGAAATCTTCGTCGCCGACGCCTGGGAGAACGCGCGCCCGGCGTACACGGGCCGGATGGAGTTCGGCCCCGATAAGACGTTGTACGTCAGCGTCGGCGACCGCGACCGCCTCTGCTGCGGCCGCGGCCAGGACGACAACAGCATCCGCATTCGCGCGCAGAGCCTCGAGAATCACGTCGGCAAGATCCTCCGCCTGAAGGACGACGGCACGGCGCCCGCCGACAATCCGTTCGTCGGCCGCGCGGGAGCCAAGCCCGAAATCTTCACGTACGGCCATCGCAACAGCTACGGCTTGCGGTTCCACCCCGTGACTGGCGAGCTCTGGCAGATGGAGATCGGCCCGCAGGGCGGCGACGAGGTGAATATCCTGAAGCCCGGCGCCAACTATGGCTGGCCGCTCGTTTCGCTAGGCCGCAACTACTCGGGCACGCTCGCCTCCGAGCAAGCTTTCCATCGCGACGGCATGGAGGATCCCGTGATCTTCTGGACGCCGCAAATCAGCCCGGCCGCCATGGCGTTCTACACGGGCGACAAATTCCCGCAGTGGCAGAACAGCCTGATCATCGGCGCATTGAGCGGCCAGCACGTCGAGCGCATGCCGTTCAACGAGAAAGGTCAACCGCTGCGCCGCGAGGAGTTTCTCGGCGACCTCGGCCTGCGCTTCCGCGACGTCGAGATCGGAGCGGATGGCTATGTCTATTTCTCGACGGAAGTCCGGTACGGCAGCGGCCAGCCGGACGGCGCGATCATTCGCCTCGAGCCGGTGGGTGAACCGCAGCCGGCCCGCTCGAGATAAAGGGAGAATGTCATGAAGCGAATCACACTCGCGGCGGCCTTCACGCTGCCGCTGCTCTTCGCCGCGGCGAATAGCGCGCTCGCCGCCAAGATCGCCGTCATCGGCACGGGCAACGTCGGCTCGGCGTTGGGACCTGAGTTCGCGGCGCTCGGCCACACGATCGTCTACGGCTCGCGGACGCCGAACGAGAAGGACGTCCAGGATCTCGTCGCGAAGACGGGCCGCGGCGCCACGGCGACGACGCAACCCGAAGCCGTCAAGGGCGCCGACATCGTCGTGCTCGCGGTACCGGGCAACCTCGCCGTCGACATCACGAAGAGCCTCGGCGACCTGTCCGGCAAGATCATTCTCGACCCGACGAACGTGGTGAACCGCGGGACGGCGGACGGCTACGCCGATCACGGCGTGCCGGGCGGCAGCAACGCGGAGCTCATTCAAGCCGCTGCGCCGAATGCGAAGGTCGTCAAAGCGTTCAACACGCTGAACTGGACGAAGATGGTCGATCCCGCTAGCTCGGGTGGGCCCGTGTCGATTCCGATCGTCGGCGATGACGCGGCCGCTCGCGCGACGGTCGCCGAGCTCGTCAAGGGCATGGGGCTCGAGCCCGTCGATCTCGGGCCGTTGCGCTTCGCGAACACGCTCGAGGAGATGCTCGTGATCTGGGCCAATGCGCGAGGCCATGGCGCGGCGTACAACTATCACCTGCGGCCCGAACCGCCGGCGCCGGCAGCCCCCGCGCGCTGAAGAGCTAGTTGCTGGCCGTTGCCTCGCGCGCGCCGAGCTGTTCGAGCAGCTCGACGATCTCGGTCGCGCCGCGCTGCTTCGCGAAGAAGAGCGCGTTGTTCGTCGAGTCCTTGTGCACGGCGTGCACGTCGGCGCCTTTCGCGAGCATGAGGCGAATCAGCTCGAGGCGTTTCGGAATGTCCGTCAGCGGCGCATTGGCGCGCGCACGCGAATAGCCGGCGAGCAGCATCAACGGCGTCGTTCCGTCCTCGGCCGCGACGGCCGCGCTCGCGCCGCGCTCGAGCAGCGTCTCGACGACTACGAAGTCGGGCGCTGCAGCCGCGCGATCGAGTGGTGTCGCGCCGGGCGGCACCAAGATCTCGCCGGCGACCGTGCGCTCGGGAAGACGAGCTTTACCGTCGCCGTCGAAGGCCCCTTTCGTGTACGGAAGGTCCGGATTCGCGTCGCGCTCGAGCAGCAAGCGGATGACGTCGAGCGAGGTGACGTCGCCATCTTTCTCGGGCGGATTCGGCCGCTGCGCGTAGAACCCGAGATTGCGCGTGTCGACGGCGAGATATAGCGAGCCGTCGTCGACGCCGACGCCGCGCTCGATGAGCCGTACGCTAAGCGTGTAGTGACCATTGACGATCGCGAGCTGCAGCGGCGTCAACTGATACATCGGCTCCGTGGCGTTTGCATCGGCGCCCGCGTCGAGCAGCTTCTCCATGGCTGCGAGCGAGCCTTGGCGCGCGGCGAAGTGCAACGCCGTCAGACCGCCGAGGTCGCGCGTCTTCGGCACATTGCCCTCGGAGTAGCTGATCTTGACCCAATCGTGAATTGTCGAGCGCGCCTCCACGTCAGCGCCGGCGTCGATCAAGACCTGCACGACGCCGGCGTGGTTCTCGCTTGCGGCCCACATCAGCGCCGTCTGCCCATGCCAATGCTCGAAGGCATCGACGTCCGCACCGTGCGCGAGCAGCAGCCGCACGCTCTCGACGTCGCCCGTGCGCGCCGCCGTCATCAGCACGGTCTCGCCCTCGCCGAATGACGCATTGGCGTCGCCGCCGGCGTCGAGCATCAGCGCGAGCATCTTCGCGTTGCCGAGCAGGGCCGCCTCGTGCATCGCAGTGAAGCCGAAGCGGTTCGCAAGGTTCGGATCGGCGCCCTCGCCGAGCAGGCGCTCGACCGCGGCCTCGTTGTTGCGGCTCGCGGCCCAGTGGAGGTCGGACGCGGAGGTGTCGGGCGAGGCAACCTGCGCGAACGCCGCGGGAAACGCGAGCGCCGCGGCGAGCGTCAGGCCAGCGAGACGCTGCCGTTGCTGGCGCATACGTCCTTGCCGTAGCTTTCCGACTCGACGCCGAAGAGCTGTTGCACGCTGACCATGAGGTTCGCGAACGGCGCCATCTTGTCGAACTTCGGGATCGCGGGAATTGCGCGCTCGGCCGCAAGCTCTCCGGCCTGCAGGTGACGGCCGCCTTTGAGCCGGCCGCCCGCGTTGCCCGCGAGCAGCACGGGCAGGTTCAGGTGATTATGGACGTTGCCGTCGCTCATGCCGCTGCCATAAACGAACAGCGAGTTCTCTAGCAGGTTGCTGTCGCCGTCGGGCGTGTCCTTGAGGCGCTGCAGGAATTTCGCGAACAGGCTCACGTTGTACGTGTCGATCTTGGCCTTCTTCTCCATCTGCTTCGGATCGTAGTTGTTGTGCGAGACGGGATGGTGGCCGTCGGCGATGCCGATTTGCGGATACGACAGGCCCGAAAGCTCGCGGCCCATCATGAACGACGTCACGCGCGTGAGGTCGCCCTGGAATGCGAGCGCCTGCAGCTCGAACATCAGGTTCACGTGCTCCTCGAACGAGTCGGGAATGCCGCTTGGTGTCGGCGGCGCCTCGAGCCGGCGCTCGGAGCGCTGGTCCTCGGCCTGCACGATGCGTCGCTCGACCTCGCGGACATTCGCGAGATACTCGTCGAGCCGTTCGCGATCGCGCCCTCCCAATTTGCCCGCGAGCCCGTGCACGTCGGAGGCCACGGCGTCGAGGATGCTCGTGCTCTGCTCGAGCCGCGCGTGGCGCGCTTCGGCCGTCGTGCCGTCGCCGCCGAACATGCGCTCGAACACGACGCGCGGGTTGAGCTCCATCGGCAGCGGCTGCGTCGGCGTGCGCCACGAGATCGTGTCCATGTAGGTGCAGAGGAAGTCGGCGGCGCAGGTGCCGAAGATGTTCGAGCTGTCCTCGATCGCGAGCTCCATCGACGGGAACGTCGTGCCTTGGCCGATCTTCTGCGCGATAACTTGATCGATCGACGTGTTGAGCTCGATCAAGTTGCCGCGCGGCGCATGCGCGCACGCCGAGAAGAAGCCGGGACACGCCGAGTGCGCGTTCGCGCCCTCCGAGTAGAGGCCCGTGACGACGTTGACGTGCTCGCGTAAGCCTTCGAGCGGCTTCAAGATGACGGGCAGCTCGAAGCGGGTGCCGACCGTCTTCGGCATCCAGACGTCCATGATGGCGCCATGCGGGATGTAGATCGTGCCGAAGCGCAGCGTCGGCGCCGCCGCCGTCTGGGCAAGCGCCGTCTGCGCGGGCACCATCGCATCGAGCAACGGCAGGGCGACCGTGGCGCCGACGCCTTTCAAGACGGCGCGGCGGGACAGGTGCTTTTTGCTGATGAACATAAGCTTTTCTCCGCCCTAGCGAGAAGAATCTAGCGCAACCTTGGGCATGGTGTCTCTGCCTGCCAGCCGCATTTGGAACACGTCGCTCGATACGAGCCCGAGCACCAGCGCCGAGAACCGGTAGTCGTCCTCGGCGGCCCGCCGAACGATCGCCCGCGCCGTAGGCATGTCGGCGGCCGTGAGCTGCCTGCCCAGCGCGTAGGTCATGAGCTTCTCGGTTGCCGTGCGGACGAACCGCTCGGGCTGGCTGACAATGGCGTTCCGTAAGTCGACGGGCCCGTCGATGGCACCGAAATCGCGCAGCACGTGAATCGGGCTGCCGTAGCCGGCCACGGCCTCGCCGTTGTCCTCGGTACGCCAGCGGCCGATGCCGTCGAAGCTTTCGAGGACGAGCCCAATCGGGTCCATGAGCTGGTGGCACCCCGCGCAAACGGGATCGGCGCGGTGCCGCTCCATGCGCGCGCGCATCGAGAGCTTTTCCGCGGTGCTCTCGGGCAGTGTCGGCACGTTGGGCGGCGGCTCCGGAGGCGGAGTGCCCAAGATGTTCGTCAGAACGTAGTTGCCTCGGCTCACGGGCGAGGTGCGGTTCGGGTACGACGAGAGCGTCAGCACGCTCGCGTGCCCGAGCAGCCCATGGCGGCGCTCGTCCGTCACCGCGACGCGGCGGAACTGGTCGCCATAGATGCCCGGCACGCCATAGTGCTTCGCGAGCCGTTCGTTCAGGAACGTGTAGTCGGCCGTCAGGAGCTCCGTCAGCGGCCGATCGTCGCGGACGATCGTCTCGAACAAGAGCTCTGTCTCGCGGAGCGCGCTCGAGCGCAGGTTGTCGTCGAAGTCAGGGAATGCATACATGTCGGGCGCCGCGGCGCGCAGATTCCGCAGATATAGCCACTGCCCCGCGAAGTCTTCCGCGAGCGCCGTCGCGCGTTCGTCGGCCAGCATGCGCTCGACCTGGCGCTCGAGCTCGCTCGGCCGATCGAGCGCGCCCGCAACTGCCGCATCGATGAGCTCGTCGTCGGGCAAGCTGCCCCACAAGAAGAACGACAGCCGCGACGCGAGCTCCAGGCCGCCGATGCGATAGAGCGTGCCCGGCGCCGCGCCGGGCGGATCCTGCTCGAGGCGGAACAGGAATTGCGGCGAGACGAGAATGTAGGCGAGCGCCGTCTGCACGCCGGCCTCGAAATCGCGGCCTCGCGCGCGCTCGGCTCCATAAAGATCGAGCAGCCGGCCGCGCTCGTCGTCGGTGATCGGCCGGCGATAAGCGCGGCGCGCGAGGCTCGTGAGTATTTGCTCGGCGCATGCGGCGGCTTCGGACTCTTGCGCAGGCTCGCACGAGAGGATGCGCTCGCGGCTCGCCGACCGGCCGGGGCCCGCAATCGTCAATGGGCCTTCGATGACGAGCTGATCGAGCTCGGGAATGCCGACGTCCATGCGCGCGTCGTGCTTCTCGCGCTGGAACGCCTGCAACACGTCCTGGCGCGCCGCGGAGCTCTTCTTCCCGAACGCGACGCCGACGTTGTGCTGGCCCGCTTTGACGACGACGCGCGTCTCGAAGCGGCGGTCGATCTCGTCGGCCGTCTTGCCAGGGAACATCTGCGCCGGCACTTCGTCTTCCGGACCGCCGAAGCGCGTCAGCGAGAGCTGAGCGCCATCCAAGCTGACCTCGAGGTCGTGCGGCGTCTCCGTGCCGCGTACGACGTCGACGGTGTTACGCCAGAGCCGGGGCTTGATGACGTACTCGCCGTCGACGGGGAAATAGTGGCTCACGAGCATGCCGCCGCGCGTGCCGAACGGCAGCCCCGCCACGTGGTCCCGCTGCGAGCGGTCGGGCGGCACGCGATACGTCGCGACGGCAGGCGCGATGTCAGTGTCGCCGAGCGCGGCGCTCGTGATCTTCCAGGCGGCCGAAAGGTAGCGGTCCATCAGCGACGGATCCGTGCCGAGCACGTCCGCGATGTTGTCGAAACCGTACGCCTCGCTGTCGTTCGGCAAGTACGCAGTTGCGTCGATGTCGAGCGCGAGCAGGTCGCGGATCGCATTGCCGTATTCCGTTCGGTTCAAACGGTGCAGCGACTTGCTGCCCGGGTTGGGATTGGCGGCGGCTGCAGCGTCGAGCTGCTGCTCGAGATACGCGACGAGCTCGTCCGTCGCCTCGGCTTCGGGAAGCGGCTCTCCGGCGGGGGGCATCATGCGCCCGCGCAGCTTACGGACGACGGTCTCCCAAACCTCGGCATGCGCGCCGACGTCGGTCAGCGCGAGCCGCTCGAGCGTCAGCTCGCCCGTGCGCTCGGCATCGTTGTGGCAGTCGGTGCAGTAACCGTCGATGACGCTCTTGGCCGCCGCCGCGCGCTCTTCGCCGCTCGGCTGGCAAGCGGCTGTGGCGAGGGCAAGGCCGATGAGGGGGAGGGCGCGCATAACCCCTAGAACCTACGGGAAAAACGCTCCCGAAGGTAGTGCCGCGCGTCAAGAACTATGAGTGCGCCGGGGACACATCTATTTTCGGAAGAAAACAGATCTGTCCTTAGCTTTGCGGCTCGCCGATCGTCACGAGGCCGACGGTGTTCGTGCTGCTTTGGTGGATGACGAGGTTCGAGGCGGCCGAGATAGCCGCGCGAGGAGTCGACGTACCAGACGACGTCGTCGCTCGTGAGCGCCAGGCGACGGAGCGCTTCCAGAGCCGGGCGATCCCATCGGAGTGGCCGAGCCCGAGCGGGCCTGCCTCGCATCCGTACGCGATCGAGGTCGTCGACGACGTCGTCTGGTTACGCGATTCGGGCGTCGGCGTCTCGAACGGCAACTACTACGGCAACAACCGCATGGCGGCTCAAGTGCCGTTCGCGCTCGGCGGCGCGATGCAAGCTGATTGGGGCGGCAACGTCGGCTATTGAACGAGGGGGGTCTCAGTACGGATCCCATGCGATCCGTGCCGCGACCGGTGCATACTCGCGGCCCTCGAGACAGAGGAACCGCTCGTGGCACGTTCGACGCGCGTTCGTTGCTTGATTGCAATGGCGCTGATCGGTACCGGTTCGGCGGCCGCGCAAAATCGGACGGTCGATTGCGACAACTTGTGTGTGGCGGCCGCCGAGCTCGTCGAGCGTTTCGAGCTGCGCGAAGGCGCCGCGGCCGTCCGCGAGCGCGCCGGCTGGAAACCGCCGCAGAAGATCGTCGTTGCCGACGTGTCGCTCGCCGACTATCTGCGCACGATCGCGCCCGGAGTCGAGATCGTCGGCGTGCAGGGCCTGCGCAACTACGCGGGCATGGCCGAGACCGTCGCGGGCGCCGACGTGCTGATCGGGCTCTGCACGCCCGAGATCGTCGCGCGCGGCACGCATCTGAAATGGATTCAGCTGCTGAACGCCGGCGCCGATAGCTGCGCGACGATTCCGGCCGTTGCCGAGCGCAGCATCGTCGTCACGAATCTGCAGCGCATTCAGGGCCCGCACATGGCCGAGCACGCGATTGCGCTGCTGCTGTCGCTCGCTCGCGCGTTGCCCGTCTATGCCGTCGAGCAGAACGACGGCGCGTTCACGCGCGGCTTTCGCGAGACGCGCGGCGAGCGGCCGATCGAGATCGAAGGCAAGACGCTGCTCGTCGTGGGCCTCGGCGGCATCGGCACGGAGGTCGCGAAGCGCGCGCACGGGCTCGGCATGCGCGTCATCGCAACGCGGAACAGCGGCCGCGAAGGCCCCGATTACGTGGAGTACGTCGGGCTCGCCGAAGAGTACCGCACGCTCGCGGCGCGCGCCGACGTCGTCGTCAACGCGACGCCGCTGACGCCGCAAACGCGCGGCATGTTCGACGCGGCGTTCTTCGCCGCGATGAAGGACGACGCGTTCTTCATCAACATCGGGCGCGGCGAGAGCGTAGTCACGGCGGATCTGACCGCGGCGTTGCAAGCGGGCACGATCGGCGGCGCCGGGCTCGACGTCACGGATCCCGAGCCGCTGCCGCCGCGTCACGCGCTGTGGAGCATGAGCAACGTCGTCATCACGCCGCACATCGCGACGAGCTCGGACTTTCGCAGCGAGCGCACCGTGACGTTGGTCGCGGAGAACGTGCGCCGCTACGTGCGCGGCGACGCGTTGCTGTCCATCGTGGACCTCGCCGCCGGCTACTGAGGCGCGACGCCCCAGCCGGGCTTCTCGCCGAGCGCGAGCACGCCGTCCTCGACGACCTCGCCGGTCGTGTGGCGCGTCGGCTGCCGCTGGAACGAATACTCGAGCGAGCGCACGAGCTCGGGATACACGGCCGCAGCGTGCAGGCTCGCCGCCGTCGAGATCGGCCCCGAAGGATTGTGCGGCGAGATTTCGATGCGGCCCGCACCCATTCTCAGCACGTCGAGCAACGGACCGAAGCCGCCGACGTGCTTGACGTCCGGCATGATCACGTCGCACCAGCGGCGCTCCGTGATCTGCGCAAAGCGTTGCCGTCCCCAGAAGAGCTCGCCGCCCGAGATGCGCAGCCCCGTGCGGCGGCGCAGCTCGTCGTAAGCGGGCCCGACCGCGAACGGCTCCTCGATCCAGTCGAGCTTCAAGCGCTCGAGCTCGGGGAGGATCGCGAAGAAGTCGTCAGGCCGGAAGCGCTCGTGGAAGTCGACACGAACCGCGAGCTCCGGGAATTGCTGGCGCAACAGCGCGAGCGTCGCGAGCCCGGCCGAAGCTTTCTCGACGGCGCGCTCGGCGTTGTCGACGGCTTCGAACGGCGCGCACTTGAACGTCTTGAAGCCTTGCGCGCGAACCTCGCCGACGACGGCGGAGTACTCTTCGGCGCTGCGCGTTCGCAGTGCGCGATTGATCGTCGTATAGAGCGGCAGGCTTTCGATGCTCGTCGCGTCGCGGAAGAGCTTCCAGACGGGCACCTGCTCGCGCTTCGCGAGCAGGTCGTAGAGCGCTTGGTTGAGTCCCGAGAACGCCGTCGCCGTCACGAGGTCGGGCGCCAGAGCCGCGATCTCCTGTTCCTTGCGCGCAAGGCCCTCGAGCGACGGCACGAAACCGCGATAGTGTTGCTCGAACAAGGTGGCAGCGACTTGCCGGCAACGCGCATCGTCGTTGCTGTGCGAGGCTTCGCCGAAGCCTGCAAGCACGCCGTCACCGATCTCGAATATCAGCCAATCGCCCTTGAGGCGCAGGCTCTCGGCCCAGCCGTCGGGGTCCGGAATCGTGCGAAAGCGCAGCTCGAGCGGCGCTTGCGCGCGCACGATCCACGGTGCGCCGAGTGCCGTGGCTGCCGCGGCGCCGTGCACGAAAGTCCGCCGCGACAGCAGCGGAGCGGCGCGGCTCATGGCCGCACGCGGACGTATTTCTGCAGCCGGCGCGGCCGCGGCTCGCCGCCATAAATGTTGCCGTCGCGGTCGACGACGGCGAACTCGGCGCCATTGCCCGCGCGCACGCGCGGGTCGCCCCAGGGATAAAGAATGAATTCGTGGACGGCGCCCGTCGCGGCGTCGCCGATGCGAATACCCATGTCCCAGCCCGGGTTCTCGATGTCGTCGGACTCGGAGTCGGCCACGACGATGCGGTCCATGTGATCGAAGAAAATACCGCTCGGCCGGCCGAACTGTGTCCAGCTCGCGAGGTGCATGCCGTCCTGGTCGAACAGCTGAACGCGGTTGTTCGCGCGGTCGCCGACGAACACGCGGCCGCGCGAGTCGATCGCGATCGCGTGCAGCGCGCGGAATTCGCCGGCCGCTTGCCCCGTGCGGCCCCAGGCTTTGACGAACGTCCCGTCGCCGCGGAACTTCATTACGCGGTTGTTCGTCGCGGGATCGTGGCCGTCGGCGACGAAGATGTCGCCGTTCGGCGCGACGGCGACGTCGCTCGGCGCGTTGAAGTGCGAGTTGTCGTTGCCAGGTTGCCCGGGCGTGCCGAGCCGCAGCAGCACTTCGCCGCTCGGGCTGAACTTGACGACCTGGTGGCCGCGACCGCGCCCGGCCGGGCTCGAGGTGCGCTCGGTAGTCGCCGCGTCCGTGACCCAGACGTTGCCCTGCGGGTCGACCTCGAGCCCATGCGGCCAGATGAACATGCCGCCGCCGAACATCGTGACGGCATTGCCGTCGGGAGCGAATTTGACGACGACGTCGAGATCGGACTCGAGGCACTCGTAGCCGAAACTCTCGCCGCTCGCGTCGCAGCGCAGCACGGCCCAGACATGCCGGCCGTCGACGTCGATGTCGACGTCGCCGACGGCGCCGATCTCGCGGCCCCCCGGCAGCTTCGCCCAGTCGTCGACGAGACGATACGGATTCGGCAGTGGTTGTGCGTACGACGGTGCGGTGGCTGCGATCGCAAGCACGCTCGCGAGCGTCAATCGGAAAGATGCACTGAAGCGATGTTCGTCGAGCACGGCGTCTTCTCCTTCTCGCGGCGCGCGCGTCAGCCGCGCGGCGCGTGCCACCCGGCCGCGCGTGCCTCGCTCTCGGTGCGGAACCAGCGCTCGCCTTTGCCCTCGTCGATGACGGTGCTGTCGTACGACGACGAGCCGGGCACGTGATAGATCCGTTCGCCTTCGCCGTTGATGTTGCCTTTGATGTCACATCCGCCGCAGCGCGCTTGTGACGCGCGCGCGGCGCCGGCGTCTCGCGCCGATCGTCGCGCCGGTAGCTCTCGGGCGACTCGAATTCGCCGGCCCACATGCCGCGGCGAGCGCTGCGCGCCTCGTTCTCTTCGTCCACGTAGTCGTTGCTGTAACGTCGATAGGCCGTCGCGAGCCCGGAGCGCGCCATCTCGGCCGCGAGGTCCACGGAGCCGCTGCGGCACACCGCAACGGTGCGCCCGTAGGTGTCGACGTCGCGCCGTGTGCAGGTAACGGTGCGGTCACCGATCAAGCTGCGCAGCTTACGTTCGGCTTCGGTGCCGCAGGCCCATTCGCGGCTGTCGCGCTTGCAAGATTGCCGGCCCTCGGGCGCGTCGACGCCGAATAGGCGTACGCCTGTGTCGCCGATCTCGAACGAGTCGCCGTCGATGATCTGCGCGCGGCCGGAGAGGCGTTCCTGTGGTACACACGAGCTCGCGGCGCCCAGGCCGACCGCGGCGGTACTGACCAGCAGCCAGATCGAGTGCGTTTGCATCGTCGCGCAACGATACGCCTCTGACCTTCGCCGCGGTATCCTCAGGCTCCCCGTCACGAGGAGCGTTCGGATGTCGAGGCATGCGAAAGTCATCGTTGTTGCCGCCGCGATCGCGGCCTGTTCCGACGACGCATCGTTCGCGCAAGCTCCCTTCACGACGACACCGGTCGCGGAATTCAACGAGCCATGGGCGATGGCGTTCTTGCCTGACGGACGCTTGCTCGTCACGGAGAAGCGTGGCGCGTTGAAGGTTCACTCGATCGAGGCCGACCGGACCGGCGAGGTCACCGGCGTGCCGACCGTCGAGTACGGCGGGCAGGGCGGCTTCGGCGACGTCGCGCTGCATCCCCAATTTGCGGCGAACGGTCTCGTCTACCTGAGCTTCGCGGAGCCCGGCGAACGCGGCTCGGCTGGGGCTGCCGTCGCGCGGGCGCGGCTGCGTTTGAACGACGCCGGCGGCGGCTCGCTCGAGAATCTGACCGTGATCTGGCGGCAGGCGCCGAAAGTCGACGGCCGCGGCCATTACGGTCATCGAATCGCATTTGGCCCCGATGGCTTCCTCTACTTGAGCTCCGGCGAGCGGCAGAAATTCACGCCCGCGCAGGATCTGCAGCAGAACCTCGGCAAGATCGTGCGGCTCAACGACGACGGCAGCGTTCCGGCCGACAACCCGTTCGCGGATCGCGGCGGCGTCACGGCGCAGATCTGGTCGCTGGGCCACCGCAATCCGCTCGGGCTCGCGTTCGACGGGCAAGGGCAGCTCTGGAACGTCGAAATGGGGCCGCAAGGCGGCGACGAGCTGAACCGCGTGCAGCGCGGCGCGAACTACGGCTATCCGACCGTCAGCAACGGCAGCCACTACGGAGGGGCGGACATTCCGGACCACGACACGCGGCCCGACCTTGCTGCGCCGGCCGTGTGGTGGAGCCCTGTGATCTCGCCGTCGAGCCTCACGTTCTACGACGGCAGCGAGTTTCCCGACTGGCAGGGCGATGCATTGATCGGCGGCTTGTCGTCGACGTCGATCGTGCGCATCGAGTTCGCCGCCGACGGCGGTGCACGTGAAGCGGCTCGCTACCGAATGCCGCAGCGCGTTCGCGCCGTGGAGCAAGGACCCGACGGCGGGCTTTGGGTGCTCGAAGACGGCCGCGGCGGCCGGTTACTAAGGCTAACGAAAGGCGGGCCGTCGGGCCGCTAACGCTTTGGTGGCATTGCCGGTTTAGAATCACCAGCTAACGGCGAGCGGCGCTGCGTTCACAAGAGGATGTCTCGATGTCGCGTTCAATCGGTCTCGTCAGCATGCTCGCCGGCGCGGCACTCGCCGGGTTCGTGGAAATCGCCGCGGCCCATCACAGCCAAGCGGGAATCTTCGATTCGCGGCAGACGATCGAGGTCACCGGCGTCATCAAGTCGATCTCGTGGCGCAATCCGCACGGGCAGATCCTGCTCGACGTGACGAACCCAGACGGCACCCATGCGGAGTGGGATGCCGAGACGGCGTCGATCGCTGTGATGCGCAACCGCGGCGCGGAGCCGAGCGCCGTCGTCGTCGGCGATCGCGTGACGCTTGCCGGCGCGCCGTCGGTGCGCGGGCGCAACGAGATCCTCACGCGCAGCATGCTGCTTTCGAGCGGCTACGAGTTCACCTTCGGCGGGGCGCAGGCGCACTTTCCGGAAGGCAAGAGCGGCAGGATCGTCGGCCGTGCGGCGATCGAAGGCGATGTCGCCGCCGCGACGGCAAAGGCCGACGGCATCTTCCGCGTCTGGTCCACGAACATGAGCGACCCGGCCGCGTTTCCGATGTTCAAGGGCGGGTATCCGTTGACGGCTGCCGGGCGCGCCGGGCTCGCGCAGTGGAACCCCCGCGACAACTCGCTGCTCAAGTGCGGCACCAAAGGCACGCCGCTGATCATGATCTCGCCGCTGCCGATGGAATTCGTGCGCGACGGCGACAAGATCGTGCTCAAGCTCGAGGAGTACGACACCGTGCGCACGATTCACATGAGCCCGAGCGCCGCCGCGCCGGCCGAGCATACGCTGTACGGCTTCTCGCGCGGGCGTTTCGAGGGCAACACGCTCGTCGTCGAGACCGATCACATCGCGGCCGGTTACTTCGATCACGAAGGCACGCCGATGAGCGAAGACATCAAGGTCGTCGAGCGGTTCACGCCAAACGCGGACTTCACTCGGCTCGACTACACGCTGACCACGACGGATCCTAAGAACTTCGAACGGCCGTTCGATCTCACGCGTTATTACATCTGGAAGCCCGAGAACATCGTGCACCCGTACGAGTGCCTGGATCGCTTCTGACGCTCAGAACGGCAAAACGATCAGCCAGTTCAGCACCGCGAGCACGCTGCCCATCAGCGTTGCCGCCACGCTGACGGCGGCGCCCCAGCGCGCGAGCTCGGGCCGGTGCTCGATGCAGAACAGCAACGGTAGGCCCGGCAAGATGCCGATCGTCGCCGCCGAGTGCAGGCACTGCGCGACGCGCGGATAGCGCGTGCTGAACGTCAGGAGCTCGGGATGGGCGAGAACCGCGGCTGCGATCGCGCGCTTGTTGCCGATCGCCGCCGCTGCCACACGGGTCGCTTCGTCGGCGCACAGACCGGCCGCGAGCGCCGCGTTCTCGAGGTCGGCGTAGTGCTCGGCGAGCTCGAGAATCGTTCGTTCGACGTAGAGCGGGGCGACGCCGCTTCGAAGCAGCTCGAGTCGCAATGACTCGAACTGTTCGTCAGGCATGTTCGGGATTTCCGTTGGCGCCGTTGAGCGCGGAGTTGACGCCGGAGCTGACTCGCTTCCACTCGTCGCTCAAGTGCTCGAGGCGCCGTTTGCCTTTCGTCGTGACCGCGTAATAGACGCGCTCGCGCCCGTTCACGCTCTTGCGGCGCGCTTTGAGAGCGCCGCCCTCCTCGAGCGCGTGCAACACCGGGTAGATCACACCTTCGCCGAAGCCGATGGCCTCGCGGGTGACGAGACGCATCGCTTTGACGATTTCATAGCCGTACATCTCGCGGCCGCTCAGCATTCTAAGAACGAGCAGCTCCGGCACGCCCGTCAGGAATGGAGGATTCGTTTGTGCCATAGTCGAAACGATAGACCCATCTTCGTGTACTGGCCAGTCCGATTTGAAATGTGGTTCCGGCTCAGTTTTCGAGCTCGAAACGGAACATCGTTTGCAGCCCGATTCGCTCGACGGCCTCGCCGTTCTCGACGCGCGGGTTGTAGCGCCAGCGCGCGATCGCCTTCAATGCCGCGCCGTCGAAATGGTGCCGGGCTCCGAGGCGACCACGATGGCGTCGCGCACCGTGCCGATGGCAGTGACCGAAAATTGGACTTGCACCCAGCCTTCCGTACCAGAAGTCCGCGCGCCCGACGGATAGTCGGGACTCGGTCGGACGATTGGAATGGCGTCGCCATCGACCCCGCGCAACCCGATACCGCGCCGGCCACCAGTCCCCGTGTCGATCACGAGCGGAGCGAACGGAACGAACCCGAGCCCGCCGCCCGCTTCGCCGACGCCGAGTCTCGGCGGTCCGGGTTCGTAGACCGGCGGCTCGGGCTCCACCCTCGGCCCGCGAATTGTGACCGGCGGTCGTTCGACGATTTGTGGCGTGAAATCAATCCGCACGACTTCTAGCAGCGGAGGGACATCGAACGGAACGCTAACGAGCTGAGCAAGGCCGAGAAAGATCGTGGCGGCGAACAGAGCGCCACCGAACGCTGCGAACGGACCTCGTGTGGCGACCACGATTCCGCTCCTTCATGTAACCAACACACGAAAATGAGCACGATTCGACCGTACCTCCCAGTTAGAGGTATGTCAACCTAGAACGGGGAGGTATGACGCAGTTCGTACGGTCGAGTGCGTTACAGCGCGGTCGGATCGATGGCAGGGAGGTCGATCGGTGGGACGACCGGCGGCTCGATGCCTGCCGCAGGCGCCGCGGGTGCGGTTTCGCCGCCTTCGGCCCGTTGCAGCGCGCGCGCTTGCGCGGCGACGTACGCGCGAATCGCCTCGGCTTCCTCGGCGCCGAAGAATTGCGACCAGCCGATCATGCCGTTCGGCTCGAGCGCGCCATCGATGACGATGCTCTTCCAGAGCGCCGCGCTGGACAGCGCGGCGGAGCGGCGCAAGTCCGGAATGATGTTCAGTGAGCGCGTTTCGCCGCCGTGGCAGCGCGAGCAATACACGCGATAAGGCTCCGCGCCGGCCGCGGCGACTGCGGGCGCGAAAATTTCTTCCGGCGGATTGGCCGGTGGCGCGGGGCCAGGCCCCCGCGGCAACGTCGCTTTGCCGTCGAGCTTGAATGCGAAGAGGCGGCCCGGGTTCTTGTCGCGCGCGTCGGCGTCGTTGCCGCCCGAGAAGCCGCGCCCCGCCATGATCGCGACGTATTGCTCGCCGCCGACCGCGAAGCTGATCGGCCCGGGCGCCATCGAGTTCGGCGTCTCGTGCGACCAGAGCCGCTCACCGGTCATCGCGTCGAATGCGATGAGCTCGCCCGTGATCGTGCCGCGACCCTGGAACAGCAGGTTCGCGGCCGTCGTCAGCACGCCGCCGCCAAAGCCGTCGATCTCGTAGCGCGGTGCGCCGGCTTGCGGGTCCCAGGCGATCAACGACGAGCCCGTGAGCGGGGCGTTCGCGGCGCTCAACTCACGGTCCGCGTCCGTCGGCGGGCCGCGGTAGATGCCCGTGTTGTTCAACCCTTCGCGAAACACGAAATCGGGATCCGTGCGGTAGATCATCGAGGCGCGCGAAGCGCGAAAGTAAACGAGCCCCGTCAGCGGGCTGTACGACATCGGCGACCAGTTGTGCGCGCCCAAGCCCGTCGGCGAGCCGACGAATGGGCCCTCGTCGTAGTACGCGTTGGGCACGATGGCTGGGCGGCCGGTCTCGAGGTCGACGTGCGTCGCCCAGTAAGTCGGCACGAAGTTGTTGGCCGAGAGGACCTTGCCGGTCTGCCGATCGAGCACATAGAAGAAGCCGTTCTTCGGCGCGTGCATGAGCACCTTGCGCTGCGCGCCGCCTACGCCCAAGTCAGCGAGGATCATCGGTTGCGTCGACGTGAAGTCCCACGATTCGCCGGGCGCCTGCTGGTAATGCCAGAGGTATTCGCCGCTGTCGGGGTCGAGTGCCAGCACGCTCGCGAGGAACAAGTTGTCGCCCTTGCCGTCGGAGCGGAACTGGCGATTCCACGGGCTGCCGTTGCCGGTGCCGACGTAGAGCTGATCGAGCTCCGCGTCGTAAACGATCGCGTCCCACGGCGTGCCGCCGCCGCCCATCTCGTACCAGCGCCCGAACCACGTCGGCGCCGCGATCTCGGCGAGCGCTTTGTCGGAAGCCGCGCCGTCGGGGCCGGCCGCCGGGTCGCCGGGCACGACGTAGAAGCGCCACGCGAGCTCCCCGGTGTCCAAGTCGTACGCGCTGACGTAGCCGCGGACGCCGAACTCGGCGCCGGCGTTGCCGATGACGACCTTGTCCTTCACGACACGCGGCGCGCCCGTGATCGTGTACATCTTCGTCTGGTCGACGGTGACGGTGCTCCAGACGGGCGTGCCCGTCGCGCGGTCGAGCGCGATGAGCCTGCCGTCGAGCGTCGCAATGATGAGCTTGTCCATGTAGAGCGCCGGGCCGCGCGAGTTGACGTCGCAGCAGGCTTTCGCGCCCGCGGCGCCGGGCACCTTCGGGTCGTAGGCCCAGATCAGCTCGCCTGTCGCGGCGTTCAGCGCATAAACTTTGCTCCACGCGCTCGTCGTATAGAGCACGCCGTCGACGACGAGCGGCGTCGCTTCCTGACCTCGATAAGTGTCGAACTCGTAATACCAGGCCGGCGCCAGACGGCTCAGGGTGTCTCTGTTGATTTGCGTCAACGGCGAATGGCGCTGCTCGAGATAGGTGCCGCCGTGCGTGAGCCAATTGTGCGGCTCGTTCGCTGCATCGCGCAGACGCTCGGTCGTGACGGCGCGCGAGAAGTCGGGCGCCGGCGCCGCGCCGTCATCGGCTGCGCCGCAGGCCGCAAGCAGCAATGCCGACAGGAGCAGCCCGAAACGCAGTCGGCCGTTGGTCATGGAGAATCCCCGCGCGAGTTCGCCGCATCAAAGATAACCGCGCACGGCAGATGCTGGCGAGCGGTCCGGCTATCGCTCCGGCACGAGGCGCAGAATCCGCCCTTCGGACGCGTGCTCGAGCAGCAGATAGACCATGCCGTCCGCGCCGACCTCGATGTCGCGGATTCTTCCCAAGCCTGCGAGCAGCGTCTCTCTGCCGACGACTCGGTCGCCTTCGACGACCATGCTGTAGAGCTCGGTCGCCTTCAGCGTGCCGACGAGCAGGTTACCGCGCCAATTCGGAAAGGCGCGGCCAGCGTAAACGACGAAGCTGGACACGGCCGGCGACGGCGTCAAGTCGACGACAGGTTGCTCGATGGCGTTCGGATCGAGCTCGATGCCGAGCTCTTTGCCGTAGTCGACGGGAGTCCCGTCGTACTTCAGGCCTTTGGAGACCAACGGCCAGCCGTAGTTGCGGCCGGGCACGAGCAGATTGACCTCGTCTCCGCCGCGTTGCCCCATTTCCGTTCCCCAGAGCTGGCGCGTCGTCGCGTCGAACTCGAGGCCCTGGGGGCTCCGGTGCCCGTACGTCCAAATCGTCTCGAGCGCGTTCGCAGAATCGACGAACGGATTGTCGGCGGGAACGGAGCCGTCGTCGTTGACGCGGTGAATTTTTCCGTAGGGCAAGGAGAGGTCCTGAACGCCCGCAAACTCGGAGCCGCCTTTGATGCCGACGCTGAAGAACACGTGGCCCGCGTCGTCGAATGCGAGACGTCCCCCGGCGGCCATGTCCGGCATCGAGGTGTAGTTCTCGGTGTCGGTCTGCCAAATTGTTTGCTGATCGACCCAGGCGCCGTCCTCGATGCGCCCGCGGATGACCTTGTTCATCGACGCCGGGCGGCCCGATGCGCGGCTCGCGGCGTTGCAATCGCGACAGCGATCCGTGAAATGCAAATAGATCCAGCCGTTGTCCGTGTAGTCGGGATGCGGCGCGACATCCATCAAGTAGCCGCTGCCATACACCATGAGGATGCCGGGCACCTGGAATCCGTCGTCATACACTTGCGGCGTGCCGCGGATCAGCGCGGACCGCTCTCCTTTGGCAGAAACGATACTGAGACCACGGGTCTTCTCGGTCAGCAGAATCCGGCCGTCCGGCAGCGGCGCGATCGAGTACGGCAGCCGATCGAGACCGGCCACCACGGTCTCGATGCGGAACGCATGTTTCTCGGTCCGGATCACGCCGTCGGGAACGATGGGAGGAGCCGCGATCTTGAAGTCCGTGTAGGCGAGCTTCGAGCGCTGCTCCGCGATGAAGATCGCGAGCCGCTGAATCTGCGTTTCGTTCAGCGTGGCCGACCACGCCGGCATGCCGGCCGCCGCGAAGCCGACGGCGATGCTCTTCATGAGCTCCGCGACGGAGTCGCCGTGACGCAGCTCGCCGACGAGCGGACTACCCTGAGCAGCGCCCTCGAGTTGCTCGCCGTGGCATACGCTGCATGACTCCTTGTAAAGCCCGCCGAACGGGTCTTGCTGCTGCGCCTCGGTCGGCGCCGGATACGCGGTGGTCACGATGGCGCCCAGCAGTAAGGCAAGCACCGCAATGCTTGCCGGCGCGGTGCCGGATCCCGCGGCCGGTGGTTCGACGGCGCGTGCGCCGCGCGGGTACTTGCGGCCGTTCAGCAGCGCGCCGATCCACGTCGGCCGCACGAGATAGTGGTAGCTCACGAGCAGCACCGCGAGCGTGATCGCGACGATCAGCGGGAACTTGATGGCCCAGTGCAGCGGCACTTTCATCAACGCCGCCTGCAACAGGAACACGATCGGCAAGTGACCGAGATAGAGCCAGTACGACGAGTCGGCGAGATAGCGGCGCAGCTCGCTCGGCTGCGAGCACAAGCGCATCGCAGCGCCGACGAGACCGAAGGTCCAGAACCAGATCGCGGCCGTATAGCAGGCCGTGTAGACGGCGCGCATGCCGGCGCCGCCTTCGATCGTCGTCGCCCCAGCCAGGTCCGGCGCGATGCCGACGATCGCCAGGCACGCGATCGTGAGACCGACGGCGAGCGTCAAATTCACGAGCCACTGTTTCTCGAGCACGCCGAGCGCCGCGGCTTGACGATGCAAGATCCAGCCGAACGCGAACGCGGTGCCGAAGCCCGCCAGCGCCGGAATCTTCGGCGTGAAACCCGTGTCCGGCGTCGGGATGCCGAACCACACGGGCCAGGTGGCCGTCGTGTAGAGCACGGCGAAGATCGGCGCCGCGAGCACGACCGGTGCGAGATAGCTCGATAATCCGAAGCCGACGAAGGTATCGATGCGCCCGCGCAAGGCGCCGCTTCGGTCGACGAGCGTGACAAAAAGCGCGCGCAGCGCGAGCGTCAGCGCATAGAAGAGGGTCAAGTAGTAGAGAAACCACAGATGCGTCAGCGGGAATCCCTCCGGAATAGCCGTCTCGGCGCCCGGCGGCGGCCCGTTCGGAAAGCTTCGCGTCAGCCCCCAGATGACGGCGACGATCGTGGGCGGCGCGAGCACGAGCCAGCCCGCCGTCATCGGCAAGAGAATTCGCTTCGCGCGATCTCTGACGAACGCGCGCGCGCCGCGCCGGTGAAACACGAGGTGGGCGAAGAAGCCCGCGATGAAATAGAACAGGCACATCCGGAACAGGTGAATGACGTAGAACGTGACGCCCAGCGTCGTGCTCTGCGAAACGTCTACCGCCGGAATCGGCAGAAAGAACGACATCGTCGCGTGCAGCACGATGCCGAGTAGCAGCGCGGCCGCGCGTGCGGCGTCGAGAGCGTGAAAACGGTCGGATGCGGTCATGACTCGGCTCCTAGAGGAAGTCTTTCTTTCTCGATTGCACGAAGAACAGCGCCGCGAGCGCGAGAACGATGACGATCGCCTCGAATCCGAGGACCGCGAGGATCGTCGGGCTCCAGACGGCGATCGAGCCGTCGAGGTGCTCGCGGATGCCGGGCAGGCCTGGGACCGTCGTCATATAGAGGCTCACGGAGATGTTCGTCGCGAGGATGGTTGCCACTGCCCAGGCTTCCGAGTGCGCGATGAGCGCCAGCGCGATCAGCACGCAGAAGTTCGCGAGGAAGAAGCCCATCATCGTCAGCGACGTCGGCAGCATGCCGTCGGGCGGCGGATCGAATGCGAGCGTCAATCCGACGATCGTCGCGGTCAGAATCGACCACGGGATCAGAAAGGCGATCAGCGCGGCCGCGGCTTTCGCCAGCGTGTACTGCATCGTCGAGATCGGCAGGCTCAGCACGAACAACAGCGACTTCTCCTTGCGCTCGTTCATGATCCCGTAGATGCCGATGAAGATGCCGAGCGCGACGACGCTCGTCAGCAAGAAGATCAACGTGAGGTTGTTCGGGCCGTCGCCGAAGCGCGGGATGAACAGCGACGCGAGTCCCACGGCCAGCGCAACGCCGATCAGCCAGCGATAGAGATAGAGGTCTTTGGCGATCAGGCGCCAAACGATCGAGGTGCTCACTCGCCGCGCTCCTTCCGGTTGTGCATGACGGTGGCCACGAAGATCTCCTCGAGCGTCATGCGCCGCACGTCGCGCACGGTTGCTCCCGCGCGTGTGTAGACGGCCGGGAGCTCGGGCGAGTACGCGTTCGTCGTGACGACGGCCGTGTTGCCGCTGCGGACGACTTCCGTGACGCCCGGCGGCACGTGTAGCTGCACGTGCGGCCCGACGTCGAGCGACAGCCGGCGCCAGCGGTCGAGGAACACTTCTTTGTCGTTTGAATCGACGACGCGGCCGCGATCGATGAACGCTATCTGGTCGGAGATCTGCTCGACGTCGAGCGTGTTGTGCGACGAAAACAGGATCGACCGGTCGTCTTCCTTCAAGACCGCCATGAGCTCCGCGAGGGCTTCGTGGCGTGCGACGGGGTCGAAGCCCGACGTCGGCTCATCGAGCACGAGCAGCTTCGGCCGGCGCGCAAGCGCGAGCAGCAACGCGGCTTTGGTACGTTCACCGTGCGACAGGCCCTTGATCAATTGCTCGGAGCGCAGGTTGAAGCGCTTCAGCAGCGTTTTGGCGTAGGCCTCATCCCAGCCTGGGTAGATCGATTTCACGAACCCCATGTGCCAGGCGAGCGTCGCGCCGCCGAAGAGGTTCATGTCGTCGGAGACGAAGCCGACGTTCCACTTCGCGCGAACTTGCTCGCGCGGCAGTGGGTGGCCCAGCACGCGGATCTCGCCGGCGTCCTGCTGGATCATGGCCATCAGCAAGCGGATCGTCGTCGTCTTGCCGGCGCCGTTCGGCCCGACGAAGCCCATGATTTGACCTTGCTCGAGGCGCAGCGAGACGTCCTCGAGCGCGAAGAACCGGTAGCTCTTGCGGACGCCGCTCATTTCGATTGCAGGTGTGCTCATGACTTCTTTTTCTCGCGGCTGCGTTGAGCTTCTCGCAGGCGGGCGGCGAGGTCGTCGGCATCGAGGCCGAGCAACGCGCCGATCTCGGCTGCGGCTGTCAGGTGCTCGTCGAGCTCCTGTTCCTTGAGGCTGTCGCCGAGGCTCGCATTCTCGGCGACGAACGTTCCCCGCCCCTGGCGCTGGACGATCACGCCGGCGTGCTCGAGCTCGAGATAGGCGCGTTTGACGGTGATGACCGACACCTGCAGATCCACGGCAAGCCCCCGAATCGACGGGATTTCTTGGCCCGGCTGCCAGTCGCCAACGGCGACGCGATGGCGAATCTGCTCGACGATCTGCCGGTACATGGGACGCGCGTCCGCTTGCGATATAGTGAGCACAATGGGCATATCAATATACACAGTGTGCCCAATTGAGATCCGCAATGCAAGGCCCGGTCGAGCCACCGCGTTCGTGTTTCACGGCGCTGCGTTCGCGCATCACTCGCTTGCGATCTACGCGGAGCGCCTCGACCTCGAGGGCGAGATGGTCAGAGTCGCGTGGCAAAGCCGCACGTGATGATCGAGCTGCACACCGTCGTTCCGGACGGCGGGCCGCAAACGTGGCGAATGGAAGCCAGCTCGTTGACGACGCTGTTTCGATCGTCGAGCGCTTTTCGCTGAACGAAGAGCAGAGCCGAACTCGCGCCCGGCCGTCGTCGAAGGGAAGTGGCTCGCGAGTGGCGATACGATTGCACGCTACGACTGCCAACCCGCACGCCGCTGATCTGATCGTCGTCGCGCACCTCTCGTTTCAACTCCGACGAGCCCTCGTTCGAGCGCTGCGACTGCGACCGAAGTCCGTGTGACCGTGCGCACGCCATGACGCGGTGTCGATTGTCGATCACTGCCCTGGTCGATTAGAGTCGCGGCAGGAGCAGCCCGCTATCGCGGCCAACGTGCAGTAGTCGTATGGATATCACCGTTCTTGCGTATCTCGAGCCGGACGATAAGGAGCCCGACGTTGCCGTTCAGCAAGTCGCCGCGGGCCTCGCCAAGAGCGGCCACAAGACTTCGATCCTGACGATCCGCCACGACGTCAACCAGCTCATCGCAGGCTTGAAGGAGCGCAAGCCGCAGCTCGTCTTCAACTTGGTCGAGTCGTTTGGCGACGACATCATGGGCGGCGTCATCGGCGTCGCGGGCGTCCTCGATCTCCTGCAAATCCCGTACACGGGCGGCGGGCCCGGCGAGATCTTCCTGCAAGAGGACAAGGCGCTCACGAAAAAGCTTTTGGCCTTCGAGGGCATTCGCTACCCCGACTTCGCGACGTTCCCCGCGGACGCGAACTTCGAGACGGGCGGCAACCTGCGCATGCCGCTGTTCGTGAAGCCGCTGCGCATGGACGCGTCGATCGGCATCGACGAGAAATCGCTCGTGCGCAACACGCAACAGATGATGGAGCGCGTGCTCTACATCCAGCGCACGTTCGGCGACGCGGCGCTCGCCGAGGAGTACATCGAGGGCCGCGAATTCTACGTCGGCGTCATGGGCAATGACGACCTCGTCGCGTTCCCCCCGATCGAGATGGACTTCTCGGGCCTCAAGGAAGGCAGCCTCAAGGTCATGGACAGTAGCGCGAAGTTCGACGAAAAGAGCGACCGGTTCCACGGCACGAAAGCCGTCATCGCCTCGATCGAGCCCGAGCTCAAGGCCAAGCTTCAGAAGGCGTCCATCGAGGCGTATCGCGCATTACGCGTCTGCGACTACGGCCGCGTGGATTTGCGGCTGACGGAGACCGGCGAGGTCTACGTCATCGAGGTCAACGCGAGCTGCTACCTCGAGGAGCAAAGCGAGTTCGCGACGGCCGCCGCGGCGAACGGCCTCGATTACCCGGCGCTCGTCGACGGCATTGCCGAGCTCGCCATCGAGCGCTGGAAGCACCGCAGCCGCGCGCAGAAGCGGCGCAAGAAAGCCCGAAGGGCGGCCGCGACGACCTAGCGCGCGGCGCGGAGGCCGCTACCCGGCACCGGTGCTCTTGTCCTCCGCGTTCACGTTCGCGTTCGCGCTCGGAGGTACGGTTCGCGTTCGCGTTCGCGTTCGCGCCGGCGCCCGCGCTCGTCTCGGCGGGCGACGGCGCAGTCGTCTCCGGGAAGTACGCGCCTCGGTGGACGAAATTCATCGCGAGCGACGCGACGAGCGTCGTCACGGCGACGATCGCTTCGTCCTCGGCGCCACGCGGATAAACCTGCTTCAGCGCCTCGGCGCGCTTCGCGAGGCCGCGCACCAGGCTGCGAGTTTTTTCCGGGAAGTGCCCTGTCCATCGGAACACCGCTGCCATCAGTTGCCGCTCGTGCTGGCGTATGAGATCGGCCGCGGGAAGCGTCTCCTGCCCGCCGCCGTTCGCGGCTTCTTGCAGGTCGTCGAAGATTGCGCGCAAGTCGCCGTCGAGGCCGGCCGCGCCGGACTCGGCATCTGCGCCGAGGTCTTGGTAGTACTGCTCGAGCGAGTACTGAATGCCGCTGACGTCGTCGTCGAGCTCGGCCGCCGTGACGAGCGGCTCGCCGAGATTGGCGACCGTGCGCGCGCAGAACTCGAGCTTCGCGAGCGCCGTCGGCAGCTGTGCGTAGTCGGCGCGCCAGTCCCGGCCCGGCGTCATCCAGACGGCGAACGTCTCCGACCAATCCTCGTCCGGATGCTTCTGCGCATACCAACCGGGCAAATGGCGCACGAAGCGGCGGCTGAACGGCTGCGGGCGATATTCCTCGCGATAAGGCTGCGTGATCGAGCCGAACAGCTTCACCCACGCTTCCAGATCGTAAAGCTTGTAAGCGTAGTTGATGACGTGGCCCATCTCGTGGCGCAGATACCGCAGGATGTCCGTGCGATTGAAGCCCTCGATATGTCCGACTTGCTCGCCATGCAACGCCGTGAGATCGGGGTGCGCGAGATAGAACGGAATGCCGATGACGACGGTGCCGAACGGCACACCCCATTCCGTCGACAGATGAAAACGCGGCACGACCTTGATGCCACGCTGCGCGAGCTCGGCGCGGAACTCGTCGATGACGGGCTCCAAGCGCGTCCCTCCGATCGTCAGGCCGAGATTGCGGATCGGCGCGCCGAACAGATTGGATTCACTAAAACCCTGCGATGGAGGCATGACCGGTGTAGCTCACGGGGCGGCGCGGGATAGCTAATTCTGACACTTGCCGAAGGACTCACCATCGATTGCTGCGCATGCCAGGCAGCGCCTCGGCCGAGAATAGGATTGACGCGCCTATCCCTATGTCGTAGTGTACTAGACAAATAGGACACTACTGCACATAACGCATGGTCACCATCAACGGTCTTTCGTTCGGTTACGGCCGCGGAGCGCTGTTCGACGATCTCGCGCTCGCGCTGGAGCCCGGCAACATCTACGGTCTGCTCGGCGTCAACGGCGCCGGCAAGTCCACGCTGCTGAAGCTGGTGTCGGGCCTGCTGTTCGCGCGACAGGGAACCGTGCGCGCACTTGGGCAAGATCCCGCCGCCCGCCGGCCGAGCTTCCTCGCCGACGTGTTCGTGCACGCCGAGGACGCGCAGGCGCCGAACATGCTCGCCCACGATTACGTGCGTACGCGGGCGGCGTTCTATCCGCGCTTCGACCACGCGCTCTTCGAGCGCTACTTGCGCGAGCTGGAGCTGCCGGACGGCGGGAGCCTCGCTGCGCTGTCGCACGGCCAGCAAAAGAAGTTCTTGCTCGCATTCGGGCTCGCGAGCCAGGCGAAGCTCGTGCTGCTCGACGAGCCGACGAACGGGCTCGACATTCCGTCGAAGAGCGTATTGCGCCGCGTCATCGCAGAGGCGCTCACACCCGAGCGTCTATTCGTGATCTCGACGCATCAGGTACGCGATCTCGCAACGCTGATGGATCCCATCGTGATCCTGCACCACGGCCGGGTGCTGTTGAACAGCACGCTCGGCGACATCGGCGCGCGCGTCCGCATGACGCAGCAATCGTCGCCGTCACTGCCCGGGACGCCCGATCTATTGTTCAGCGAGCCAGCGGTCGGCGGGTTCTGGTCGGTTTGGCGTGGCGGCGGTGAGGGGCAGCTCGATCTCGAGGTGCTGTTCAACGCCGTCGTTGCGAATCCTGAGCTCGCTCGCTCGGCTCTTGCCCCGGCGGGAGGTGTCGCGTGAACGATCAACTTTCGTGGCGCCGCTTGCTCTCTCTGCTGCGCGCCGATGTGCTGCGCAACAACCGCGCGTGGCTCGTCGCCTTGGGAACCGCGGGGCTCGTCGCGCTGTTCCTCTCGGTGCTCGGCGCGATCGACGGGTTCGTGAGCAACGGCTTTTACCACGCGTTCTTCATCGCCGCGCTGTTCGGTCTGGGCACGATCGCGACGAGTCAGTCGTTCGTCGATCTGCATGGCCGAACGACGAGCACGGCGTTCTTGCTGCTGCCGGCGTCGGCACTCGAGAAGACGCTCGCTCGGTTGCTGCTGAGCACCGTTGGCCTGTTCGCCGGCCTGCTCGTGCTGACGACGGTGCTGTCGTGGCTGCTCGAAGGCATCAACACCGTGCTCTTCGACGTGCGGCGCGAGACGTTCATGCCGTTCGATCGGCTGGCTTGGTTGATGCTGCCGCACTACCTCGTCGTGCAGAGCCTGTTTTTCTTGGGCGCCGCGTGGTTCCGCAAGGTGCACTACTTGAAGACCGTGGGCGCGGTGCTGCTGATCGCGCTCGGGTTGTCCGTCGTCGCCACCGTGCTCGCCTGGATGGTCGGGCCGACGCCGTGCCGCAACGTCAGTTGCCTGCAGTTTCCGTTCGTCGACTGGCTGATCGATGCGGCCCCGCTGGCTTACCTCTACGTGGTGCCGGCTTTCTGCTGGTTCGTCGCCTGGTTGCGCGTGACCGAGGCGCAGGTGAGCCATGGAATTTAACCAGCCGAAGGGCATCTACCAGCAGATCGCCGACCAGATGCGCGACCGGATTCTCGCCGGCGAGTGGAACGAGGGCGAACGAATTCCGTCGGTACGCGAGCTGGCCGTGGGCGTCGGCGTCAACCCCAACACGGTGACCAAGAGCTATCAGGCTCTCCTCGATCGCGAAATCATCGAGAACCAGCGCGGCCTCGGCTATTTCGTGGCCGCCGACGCGAAGCGCCGCATCCTCGAGGAAATGCGCGACGCATTCGTACGCGACGAGCTGCCGCGCGTGTTTCGCACGATGCGCGTGCTCGGCATGCGCCTCGAAGATCTCCAGCCATATTTCGCGCGGTCGAACGGGGAGCAAGCGCCATGAGGAACAGTCAACGTGCCGTCCTCGGTGCACTGGGTTTGGTCGTGGCCGTCATGGTCGGCGTGGCGGCGTGGGTCCGACTCGTCGCGGACCCGACGCCGCAGCTGTCGGGACAAAGGACATCGCGCAGCTACGACTACACAGGCTTCGACGGTGTCGAGGTCAGCGGGCAGTGGGCGGTCACGATCGAGCGCGGCGATGCATGGCGCGTGGCGATCGAAGTGCCGGCTGAGCTCGTCGACGAGGTCGAGGTCGAGCTCGATGCCGACGAGCTGTCGCTCAGCTACGACGGCGGCTGGTTTCGCGACGGCACCGTGCTCGAGGCGACGATCACGATGCCGGCGCTCGAATCGCTGGATCTATTTGGCTCCACGACGGCGTCGTTCTCGGGCTTCGAGGGCGGCACGCTGTCGGTCGATGTGTCGGGCGGCATCGAGCTTCGCGGCGCCGCGAGCCGGTTCGACACGTTGACCCTCGAGTCCATGGGCGCCAGCAACGTCGATTTTTCCGACGCGCCGGTCACGAACGCGGACGTAGATATAAGCGGCGCGGGAACCGTCACGCTGCGCATGGCAGGCGGACGGCTGACGGGCGACATGCTGGGCGCTGGCACTCTCGAGTATTACGGCACGGTCAGCGAGGAGAGCGTCGAAAAAACGGGCTTCGTCAACGTCCGCCCGCGCGACTGAAGGCGCCCGAGATTCCTTCTCGGAGCGTTTCCGCGTATTTTGGCAAGGACGAAGATTCGCGGGGGAGTCCGGTGCGGAATTCGTGGCTGACACGAATGGCGGCGCTGCTGCTGGTCGGAGCGATCGTCGGCACGTTGCCGGCGCGCTCGGCCGGCGCCGCCGATCTCACGCCGATCAAGATCGGCGTGCTTCGCATCGCGTCCCAAGCGCCGTTCTTCATGGGTGTCGAGAAGGGCTATTTCGCCGAGGCCGGCATCGAGGCCGAGCTCGTGTTTTTCGACGCTGCCGTGCCGGCGACGCTCGCGATCGCGTCGCGCGACGTCGACCTCGCCGTCATCGGCTTCACGCCGGCGTTCTTCAACCTGGCCTACTTCGGCGGCATGGTCGTCATCGCGGGGCACAGCCGCGAGCTGCCGGGTTTTCCGAACACGGGCGTGTTCGCGTCGAACAAGGCGTGGGACGCCGGCGTTCGGACGATGGCCGACATGCGCGGCCGTGTCATCGGCCTCACGACGATCGGCTCGACGAACCACTACGCCGTCGCGCGCATCGGCGAGAAGTACGGCTTCGACGTCAACGATAATCACCTCGTGCCGGCGCAAGGGCTCGGCAACCTGGCCGCAATGCTGATGGGCAATCAGGTCGACGTCGCGTCGGGCGCCGGCACGGCATTCATGAGCCTCATCGATCAAGGCAAGGCGCACGTGATCGGCTGGGCCGGCGACGAGATTTCCTGGCAGTCGACAGGCCTCGCCTCACATCCGCGTGTGATCGCGGAGAAGCGTGCGGCGCTGCAAGCCGTCATCGATACCTACGAGCGCGGCGCCGCCGAATACTCGGCCGTGCTGCTCGACAAGAACGGCGACGGCACCTACAAGAACCCCGCCAAAGCCGAAGAGCTGCTCGCGCTGATCTCGCGCTGGACCTCAGTGCCGCCGAAAGCGATCGCGCAGTCCCTTGCCTATACGGACAGCCGGCTGGACGTCGGCAGCATTTACGAGATGGTCGAGTGGTATCGCGGCCAGCGCATGATCGAAAAGGAGACCGACCCAGCGAAGTTCATCGATTTGAGCTTCGTCGAAGGGCACCAGAACATCCCCGCGGCGATGAGTGCGGGCCGCTAGCGCATGGAGATTGCGCTCTCGAACATCACACACCGGTTCGGCGACCTCACGGCGCTCGAGGACGTGTCGCTGCACGCGCACGAGGGCGAGATCGTGGCGATCATCGGTCCGTCGGGCTGCGGCAAGTCGACGCTGCTCGGCATTGCGGGGGGCATCTTGAAGCCGACGGCCGGCGAGGTCGTGCTACGCGGAGTACCTGCGCCCGACACGCTGAACGAGATCACCTTCATCTTCCAGGATTTTTCGCTGCTGCCGTGGCTCAACGTTCGCGACAATGTCGCGTTCGTGTTGAAGCACCACAAGCTCGGCGCCGCTGAGATGCAGCGTCGCATTGCCAATGCGCTCGAGCGCACAGGCTTGAGCGATTTCGCGGCGGCGCTGCCGAAGCAGCTTTCGGGCGGCATGCGCCAGCGAGTCGGCATTGCGCGAGCGCTCGCGGTGCGTCCCGCGATTTTCTTGATGGACGAGCCGCTGTCGGCGCTCGATGCTCAAACGCGCGAGCTCCTGCTCGACGACATCCTCGCGCTCTGGGAACGCGATCACCCGACGATCCTGTACGTCACCCACAACTTTCAGGAGGCGATCCGTATCGCCGACCGCGTCTGCGTGCTGTCGCGCCGGCCGGGACGTGTGCGGGAGATCATCGCGATTCCGATCACGCGCGCGGACCGCGCCAAGCCCGCAAACCAGGCTGCGGTCGCAGCGCTCGGCGAGCGGCTCTGGTCGCTGATCAAAGAAGAGGCGATCGTGGCCGACCGGGAGCTCGTAGCCCATGTCTGAGTCGACGGCCGCCATGAATCAAGCGAGCACCGCGCGCGAGCGCAAGCTCGCGTTTCGCGGCGGCGGATTCGCGATCGAGCAGCGAACGTGGATCAGCATATTGGCCTTCATTGGGCTCATCGCGCTCTGGCAACTCGTGACCGGCACCGGGCTCGTGAGCCCGATCTTCTTGCCTTCGCCGATGCGTGTCCTACGAGCGCTTTGGGACCTTGCTGCCAGCGGCGATCTCTGGCGACACGTCTCGGCTTCCCTCGTGCGCATCGGCTACGGTTGGACTATCGGCACGCTGTTCGGTGTGGCCTTCGGGCTCATGATCGGGTTGTTCACCGTCTCGCGGGCCGTCGGTCTGCCGCTCGTCGCGGCGTTGTTCCCGATTCCGAAGATCGCGCTGCTGCCGCTGCTGATCCTATGGCTCGGCATAGGCGAGGGCTCGAAAGTCGCGACGATCGCGCTCAGCGTGTTCTTCCCGACCGTTATCGCGACGTTCAGCGGCGTCGACTCGGTCCCGCGCAACCTGATTCGCATGGCGCAGAGCTTCAACGTGCCTCTGTGGCGCATCATCTGGCAGGTGCTCGTACCCGGCGCGCTGTCGGGCATGCTGGCCGGTTTTCGGATCTCGATCGCGGCCGCGTTGCTCGTCCTCGTGGCCGCCGAAATGATCGGCGCTCAGTACGGGATCGGCGCGTTCCTGATTCTGACCGGCAACATGATGCAGACGGACCGGCTCATGGCCGGGGTTGTCGTCGTATCCGTGCTCGGCCTCGCGATGAGCATCATCGTGTCCACCGTCGAACGGCGGTTGCTGCGCTGGCGTTGAGATAGGGCTCGGACGCTGCCAGTTGGTCGTCGCGGCCGCGGACCGCAGCCACTCGGAGACCTTACGGGTCGTCAAACTAATCCACAGCCGCTTTAGGAATTGTGATCCGCGCACCGGAAGCTGTTCGGCCCGTTTGCTAGTTTCCGCACACCGCCGAGACGTGGGGGCGCCATTAGCGGTTGCGGGGATGAAGATACTACTAGTCGAGGATGATTCTGACGACGCCGAATTTCTGCGCCGATCTCTAGCGCAGCATAACGGCTCCGTGGACGTCACGCGCACGAGCCTGCTCAGCGATGCCATGAAGTCGTTGGACGCCGATCGGTTCGACGTCGTGCTGCTCGATCTCAATCTCCCCGACGGCCGTGGCGCCGAGTGCGTGGAGAGGATCCAGGAAGCGAGTGCCCTCGTGCCGATCGTGGTGCTCAGCGGCCAAGGCGACGAGGATTACGCCGTCGAGATCCTGAACCGCGGTGTCCAGGACTATCTTGTGAAGTGGGAGGGCGACGGGCGTGCCATCTTGCGCGCGATCCGCTACGCCATCGAGCGCAAGCGAGCGGAGGTCAGGCTCAACTACCTTGCGCGCCACGATGCGCTGACTGGCGTTCCGAATCGGCAGACCTTGCGCGATCAGCTCAACCAGGCGACGAAACGCGCGGTGCGCGATCACAAGACAGTTGCTCTGCTGCTGCTCGATCTCGACCGGTTCAAGACGGTCAACGAAACGCTCGGTCACGAGGCCGGCGACATGCTGCTCAAGGCCGTCGTGCAGCGGCTCACGGGAAGTGTTCGGGAAGGCGACCTGATCGCCCGGCTCGGAGGCGACGAGTTTGCCGTCCTGCTCGAGGACGTCGAAAGCCCGCTCGAGGTCGAGGCCGTGGCGAGCAACATAGGCGCCGCCTTTCAGGAGCCATTCGACGTCGGCGGCAGGCAGGTTTCCGTCACTGCAAGCGTCGGAATCACCGTATGTCCCGTCGACGGCACCGAGCCGGTGGCATTGCTCAATAACGCCGACATCGCGATGTACCGCGTCAAGGACCAGGGACGGAATGCCTTCAAGTTCTTCAAGCCGGCCATGCACGAGGAAATCCTGTCCCAGCACCGGTTCGAGACCGACCTGAAGGACGCCATCGCGCGAGGCCAGTTCGAGCTGCTGTACCAGCCGCAACTGCGTCTCGCCGATCACCGTATCGACGCCGTGGAGGCGCTACTGCATTGGAACCACCCCGCGCACGGGCGCGTGGGTCCGAGCGCGTTCATGACGGTGGCTGAAGAAACCGGGCACTGCATTCCCCTAGGCCTTTGGGTTTTTGAAGAGGTGTGCAGGCAGCTCAAGCGCTGGGAAGGCGCAGGGGTGCCGCTGCCGCGCGTGGCGATCAACGTCGCGCCGGTTCACTTCCATCAGCCCGACTTTCATGACGCGCTGCGCACGGTGCTTCAATCCCATTCCGTCGATCCCGCGCTCATCGAGCTCGAGCTCACCGAGCGCTGCTTGATGCAAGATACCGACGGCACGCGAGAATGCCTGCAGGCCTTGAAGAGCATCGGCGTGCGGCTCGCGATCGACGAGTTCGGCGCCGGCTATTCCTCGCTGAAGTTCTTGCGGCAGTTTCCGCTCGACGTGCTCAAGATCGACCGATCGTTCGTCTCGGATCTCGACACGAACCGGGACGCGCAGGTCATCTGCAGCGCCATCCTGTCCATCGCGCACAGCTTGTCGCTCGATGCCGTGGCCGACGGCATCGAGTCGGAGCAACAGGTATCGCTGTTGACGAGGAACGACTGTCAGTATGGTCAAGGCCGATATTTCAGCGCGCCGATCGAGGCGGATCGGATCGGCACGATGATGGTCGAGAGCGGCGGCCAAGCCACGCGCCGCCGTCGAGTCACGAGCAGACGCATTGCCGCGAAGGCAGGATGAGAGGACACATGACCGACGCCAATCGCACACGCCCAACGACGCTCGAGGAGGCGCTTCGCGCGTTGGACGAAGCGGAAGCCAAGCTTCGCGTCCGCGACGCCGACGAGACCGGTATCAGGCGTCTTACCGAGAGCGTGCTCAGGAGCGAGGAGCGCTTTCGCACGCTTGCGCAAGGCGTGCCGAACCATCTGCTGTTCCTGGATACCGAATTGCGCATCGTGTTCGCCAACGACGTGTTTCTCGAGGCGTCCGGGTGGTCGAAAAGGCAGGCCACCGGCCTCCACATCTCCGACGTCGTCGGCGTCGAGCGCTTCGTGGCGCGGCAACCTTATTACGAGCGCGCCCTCGCCGGAGAGACCGTCGCGTACGACTCGACGGGCGCGGCCGGCAATGAAGACGGCTTCTTTCACTTTTCTTACCGGCCGAGCTTCGACGACTCGGGCAACGTGCGCGGCATCTTCTCGATGGCCACGGACATCTCGGAACGGCGCAAGGTTCAGCTCGAGCTCGAAGCCAAGCAAGCCGAGCTGCTCCGCTCGAACAAGGACCTCGAGCAATTCGCCTATGTCGCCTCACACGACTTGAAAGCGCCGCTGCGCGCGATCGAGCTATTGGTCCAGTGGATCGTGGAAGGTCTCGCCGGTTACGACGTGAACAGCGTTCAGGAGAATCTCGCGCTGCTCGGCAAGCGGACGACACGGCTGAACCGGCTGCTCGACGATCTGCTCGCGTATTCCCGCGCCGGCAGGAAGGTGGGTGCTCATCGCCCGGCCGATACTCACGCGCTCGTGCTCGACGTGGTGCAGATGCTCAATCCGCCGCCGACGATCTCGATCTCGATCGAGGGCCAACTACCCAAGTTCAAGACGCATCCGACGCCGCTCGAGCAGGTGTTCCGCAACCTCATCAGCAATGCGGTCAAGCACCACCCCGGGCCGGAGGGCCGCATCGTCGTCTCCTGCAAGGAGGACGGCGACCGCTATGTCTACGCCATCGAGGACGACGGCGAGGGCATACCGCAGCAATATGCGGAGCGCGTCTTCGAGATGTTCCAGACGCTGAAGCCCCGCGATCAAGTCGAAGGCAGCGGCATGGGATTGGCGATCGTGAACCGTATCGTCCAGTGGCAAGGCGGCCGCGTCTGGTTCGAGCCGGCGCCTTCCGGGCGGGGCACGGTATTCAAGTTTCAGTGGAAGAAGAATCAGCCGGTGGCCGCGAACGTGGAGACAAAGGCATGCGAAGCAGCAGGGTAGTCACGATCCTTCTCGTCGAGGACGACGAGGTCGACGTCAAAGCGCTCAAGTGGGCGTTCGACAAGCTCAAAGTCGCCAATCCGCTCGTGATTGCACGCGACGGTACCGAAGCGTTGGAGTTGCTCCGCGACTTGCCACGGCCGTACCTCATCATCACGGACATCAACATGCCGCGGATGAACGGAATCGAGCTGCTGCGCAAGATCAGGGAGAGCACGGAGTTTCGCGACTCGATCGTATTTGTACTCACGACGTCGAATGACGAGCAGGACAAGATCGACGCCTATGATCTTAACGTCGCGGGCTACATGCTCAAGACCGATATGGGCACGAGCTTCTCGCGAGCGATCAGCCTCATCGACAATTACTGGAAGGTCGTCGAGTTTCCCGACCGCGAGTAGAGCTGGCCCGCAGGCGCCGCTGCATGCGTTAGCAGGCCGTCCGCTCGCCGGCCGCGTGCACACCTGTTACGTTTTAATGAAACCGTAACGCGGCATCCTCAAAAGCTGCGACTCGCGTGGCCACGCGATTCCGCGTCCCGAAGTCGGGTCGTCGACGGTACGAATCTTGCTGTCAAAAAAACGCGAAAAATCCCGGCGCGCGTTCGCGCGCTGCAGGTATCTCATGACCTGGAGGTAATCATGGCAAAGAAGCTCAAAGTGCCGAAGAGAATAGCGGGAGTGAAGATCCCGAAAACAATCCGCAAGGGCCCGATTGGTGATTTCCTGAGCTCGTCCGGCGGCCAAGTCGTGCTTGCCGAGGCGCTGCTCGCCGTCGGTGCTTACTACGCTGCCCGCCGGTTCGATGCGAACACGCCCGCTGGCGGGGCGTTGCGTCATCCGCTCGATAGCCTGCGCGCGAGCCGCGATTGGTCTCGCGGGACGTCGGAGCGCTTGGCGCGCGCCTTCGCTGCCGGTGTCCACGCGTTTCGAACGACATTGAACGAGCCTTCGGCTGCCGAGCAAACCCCGAGCGCAGACGTGACGGAAGACGCGGAGCCGTCGAGAAAGAAACGCTCGTCCCGCAGCGAAGCGGCGCTGCGGGAAACCACTACCGGCCCCCATTGATCGAGCTCGACTAGCGGCGCCGGGCCGCCGCCTCGTGGGCCCGATCCGCCAATGGGCCCGTGGGTGAATTTCTACCCGCGGGAGCGCGGCTGAGACCCGTTCACGCCTGCCAATGGGCGAGATAGTGCTGCTGATCGCTCGTTAGCACGTCGATGGCCACGCCGGCAGCGGCGAGCTTGAGCCGAGCGACGTGCTCGTCGACGGCCGCCGGAACGGGATGGCAATCCGATGCAAGGGCTCCGGCTCGTTCGACGACGTGGCGCGCCGCGAGCGCCTGCAGCGCGAAGCTCATATCCATGATCTCGGCAGGGTGGCCGTCGCCGCAGGCGATGTTGACGATGTGACCGCCGCCGAGAAGATTCAGCCAGCGCCCGTCTTGGAGCTTGAAGCCCTCGACGGTGGCGCGCAGCTGCTTGCGCTCGACAGCGAGCTTCGCAAGCGCGGCGACGTCGATCTCCTCAGAGAAGTGCCCGGCATTCGCGAGCAGCACGTTGCTCTTCAGCAACGGAAAATGCTCGGCGCGCAACGTGTGCCGAACACCCGTCACGGTCAGCACGACGTCGGCAAGCTTGCAGGCTTCGGCCAGCGGCAACACTCGGCAGCCGTGCATCAAAGCGTCCGCGGCCTTGATCGGATCGACCTCGCAGACGACGACGTGCGCGCCGAGCCCCTGCGCCCGCAGTGCTACACCCTTGCCGCACCAGCCGTAGCCGACGATGACCACCGTCTTGCCGGCGAGCACGAGGTTCGTCGACCGCATGACGCCTTCCCAGACCGACTGCCCGGTGCCATGCACGTTGTCGAAGAGATACTTGCAGCGAGCGTCGTTGACGAGCACGACAGGGAAGCGAAGTTGGTTGGCTTTGGCGCGGGCACGAGCGCGCAGCACGCCGGATGTCGTTTCCTCGCAGGCGCCCAGCATTTCGCCGGCTTGTGCGCGATGTGACTCGTGCAGCATCTCGACGAGATCGCCGCCGTCGTCGATGACGACGTGCGGTTTCAGCTCCAGCGCCAAGCCCATGTAGCTGCGCATCTCCTCGGGGTCCGCGCCGTGCCGCGCGTAGACGTGCAGCCCCTCGGCCGCCAATGCCGCGACGACGTCGTCCTTCGTCGACTCCGGATTGCTGCCCGTGACCGCGACCGTCGCCCCGCCGGCGCGCAGCACGAGCGCCAAGTAAGCGGTCTTCGCCTCGAGATGGATACAGACGGCGATGCGCTTGCCGGCGAACGGCCGTTCTACGCCAAACTGCGCTTCGAGCCGCCGCAGGATCGGCATGTTGCGCCGCACCCATTCGATCTTGCGCTGACCTTCGGCGGCGAGCGCCGGCGCTGCGACGATGTTCTGCTGCATGACGGAATACCGGTAGAGTTGCGTGCTTGATAGTCACACAGGATGCCGCCGATGCGTAGGCCAGCCGTCCGCGCGTTCCTCGCCGTCGCGCTACTGAGCGGCTGGCCGGCCGGCGCGCAAGTTGCGCCGGGTCCCGGCGTCAACCCGCGTGCGGTCTGGGCGAGCCCTGCCGAAACCTTCACGTCGCGCGTCGTCGCGAGCGGCTTCGAAGACCCCTGGGAAGTGACCTTCGGACCTGACGGGTACCTCTGGATCACCGAGCGCGTCGGCAAGCGAGTCGTGCGTGTCGATCCGGCCGACGGCAGCCGCAAGGTCGCCGTCGCGATCGACGAGGTACATCAAGAGCTCGCACAGGACGGCCTGCTCGGTCTCGCGCTGCACCCGCAGTTACTGCGCGGCGGCAATTACGTCTACGTGATGTACACGTACGACGCGGACGCGAGCCCCGCGGTCGAACGGCGCGCGAAGATTCGCCGCTACACGTACGACGCGACCTCGGAGCTGCTCGGCGAGCCGTTCGACGTGCTGACTAATTTGCCGCACGGCCCGGATCACGGCGCAAGTCGCATCGTCTTCGGCCCGGATGGGAAGCTGTACGCGAGCCGCGGCGACCACGGCTCGAATTTCCTCGCGTACTATTGCGTGCCGATCCGCGCGCAGGAATTGCCGACGGCGGCCGATGTTCAGTCGCGAAATTGGCGCGGCTACGAAGGCAAGATCCTGCGCGTCAACGTGGACGGCTCGATACCCATCGATAATCCCGTGCTCGACGGCATCCGCAGCCATGTATTCAGCTACGGGCATCGCAATCCTCAAGGCATGGCCTTCGGGCCCGACGGACGGCTCTATGCCTCCGAGCACGGCCAGGACACCGACGACGAGGTGAACCGCGTCGAAGCCGGGCGCAACTACGGTTGGCCTCTGATCGCCGGTTACATAGACGATCAGTACTACACGTACGCGAACTGGTCCGCGTCGGCGCCGACGCCGTGCGCGAGCTTGACCTACGGCCGCGAAGTGCCGAGCACCGTGCCGCGAACGAAGGAATCCGACGCGAATCTGCCCGACTTCACGCCGCCGCTCCAAACCTTTTTCACCGTGCTGAGCACGCATGACACACGAGCGCTCGGCAACGCGACGGCCGCACTCGCCGGCCTCGACGTCTACACGTCGACGGCGATTCCGGGGTGGAACCCGTCGATCCTCGTCGCGGGCATGATGAGCGGGACGATCTTCCGCTTCCCGCTCGCGGGCGGCACCGAGCCGCCGCTAACGTACTTCAAAGCGCAAGACCGCTACCGCGATCTCGCGATTGCGCCGGACGGACGGCGCATCTACGCCGTCACGGACGCGCACGGCCGCGTGCTGACGGCAGCCGGCGAGCCGACCGCGGCGCTGGCGCACGCGGGTGCGCTGCTCGAGTTCGTGTATATCGGTAGTGGCTCTCGATAAGGACCCAGGCAGTTTGACGCGACTCGAGTTCGAATCGAGAATGCCTGAGACGCCTATCGGTGACGCATGTCCCACGGCCCAAGGCTTTCGGCCATTCCGGTTCTCGTCGTCGCATTCGGCATTGCTCTCGCGCCGGAGTCGGCGTGTGCTCAGGACGACTGGCGCGCGTTACGAATCGACGGCAGCAATCCCGAAAACTTCCAAGCGAGTGTCGCGTCGCTGCAAAACGCGCTACCGGCGAGCCAACGCGCCGATTTCGAGGCGGCGCTGGCCGTCGTTTGGCTCGGCAATACGGCCAAGGGCGGCGACGTCGACAAGGACGGCAACGTCGAAGTCACCGACCTTCAGGAGTTGCGGGCGGACACCGCCGATCTGCTCGCAGACATACAGCGCGGCGATCTCGTGGCGGCCATCGAAGCGCTCGACGCGAGCGGCGCGGAGTACACGTCCGCGGACTACATCGAGCAGCTCGATGGCTTGGGGCACGACGGGGTTGTCGAGCTTGCCAGCCGGCCCGGCGCATCGCCCGCGGAGGGCCAGGCGCTCCGGGCGTACAAGGCGCAGATCCTGTGCCGAGACGCGTGGCTACCGCTGCGAGTTCAGTGGTGCAATGCGTTCTTCCGCTCGAACGCCGCGACTCCGGTCCCAAAGGTTCCCGTCGGCGAAACGCTCAACAGGGCGATCGAGGCCTTGAACACGGGCGACACAACTACAGCCGAAACCGCGGTCGGTAGCCTGAACCTGAATCAGCTCACGCCCTTCGAGCGCGGCATGGCCGAGGCGCTTCTATTCCACGTCGCCTATGCTCAACAGCTCTACCCGAAGGCGCGAGGGCATCTGCAAGCCGCCGTCGACAGCGGCGTGATGAGCGAAGCAGAGGCCCAGCGGATCCTCGGGTTCATCCAAAAGCTCGAGCGAATGGCCGCGCGCCCCACCCCGCCCAGGCCGCCGAAGGCCAGCGTCCCCGAGCCGTCCGGAATCAGTGTCCCAGGTCAGCCGGAAGCGGAAAGCGCGTCGAGCGAGTAGTTAGCTCACGCTTTAGGCGCCAGCACGGCCCCTTCGTGCACGGGCGCGACCGTGCGCTGATAGACGCCGAGCCAGCCGCGCTGATCTTGCGCGCCGAAAACGCGCGTTGACTTGCGCCGTTCCGCGAGCACGGCCTCCGGCACCTCGAGGTCGACGGCTTTGCGCTTCACGTCGATCGAGATTGTGTCGCCGTTGTCGACGAACGCGAGCGGACCGCCGGCCGCGGCTTCCGGCGAAGCCTCGCCGACCACGAGCCCGTTGTTGACGAGCCCCGAGAGCTGTCCTTCCGTGATCGCGGCGACACTGTCGAGGAGCCCCGCGCCGTCCAGCGCGAAGATGACGGCCGACGTCATCGCCATGCCGGGTCCGCCGATCACGCCCAAGCCGCGCAGCACCACCACATCGCCGGGTTTGACCTGGCCCGCCTTGATGGCCGCGAGCGCTTCGTCGCGCGAATGAAAGATGTTCGCCTTGCCGCGGAACTCGAGCATGCGTTCGCCCGTGCCCCCGAGCCGCACGATGCCGCCGCCCGGCAGCAGGCTGCCGCGCACGATGACGATCGCGGGCCGCTTCGAGAGCGGCTTGTCGAGCGTTGCGATCATGCGCTCGTCGGCGACCGTGGTCGCGCCGAGGATCTCGCGCAACGTCTGACCTGAGACGGAGCGCGCGTCGAGATCGAGCTGCCGCTCGAGCCGCTTCAGCACGGCGCGTGCGCCGCCGGCCGCCTCGAAGTCCTCGATGTGCCCGTCGCCGGTCGGTTTGACGGCCGCGAGCAGCGGCACGCGCTCGGCGTAGTCCGCAAAAGCCTGATAGACGTCGACGTCGGCTTCAGCCTCCGTCGCAATGGCTTGCAGATGCTTGACGCAGTTGATGGAGCCGCTGACGGCCAGCACCATCTGCACGGCGTTGCGCACGGCGCCGGCCGTGATGATGTCGCGCGGTTTCAAGTCCTGCCACACCATCTCGACGATACGCGCGCCGGCCGCGCGCAAGTGCTCGTGCATCTTCGCGCTGCTGGCCGCGACGGGCGCGCTACCGGGCATCGTCATGCCGAGCGCTTCGCAGACGACGTGCATCGAGTTCGCGGTGCCCATGCCCTGGCAAACGCCGGGGCTCTGGATCGCGACGTCGGCCATGCCCTTGACCTCCTCGAGGGTCACGGCGCCCGAAGTCAAGTAGCCGGTCTTCAGGAACACGTCCTCGATGTCCGTGTGCTTGCCGCGGTAGGAACCGGCTTTCTGGTAGCCGCAGATCACGACGATCGTCGGAACGTTGAGCCGGCCCGCCGCCATGAGCTGGCCCGGCGTCGTCTTGTCGCACGACGCGAGACACACCATGCCGTCGAGCAGCGCGCCTTCGACTTGCACCTCGATATCGGCGGCGATGAGATCGCGCGTCGGCAAGATATACGCGCCGCGCTTGCCGGCGCTCGTGATGAAGTCGCTCGGCGCCGCCGTGCGGATCTCGAACGGCACGCCGCCCGCGGAGCGGATCGCGACCTTGAGCTCGTCGGCCAAGCCGTCCAAATGGCTGAAGCAGCTCGAGAGCTCGCTCGAGGAGTTCACGATCGCGATCTTGGGCTTCTGCATGTCCTCGTCGGTGAGGCCGAGCGCGCGCCATTGCGCGCGGCGGCCGGACCAGGGGACGGAGCCTTCGTCGAGATTGCTGCGGAGCTTGCGTTTCATCGGCATACCATTCGAGGCGGCAAGCCCCTGGCGTTTACTCGGCCCTGCCGCGCAGCCCGCGCTCGTACTGCGACGTCGCGATGAAGTTGCGCACGGCCGTGTTGTCCTCGTGGCACGCGTACTCGAAGAACTTGTACTCCGGGTCGAGAAACATCGGATAGCTGATCGTCCACTTGTCCATCAGCACATCCTTGTCCTCGATCGTCATCTCGTAGTCGATGCGATCGGCGCTGACGCGCGTGAACCGCTCCGTCGTCTTCAAGCCCGTCGTCGTCGGCACCGTGCCGCGCACGCCGCCCGGGATGCCGGCGATCAGCATGTGCGCCTTGCCGGTGAAATTGGTCGTCTCGACGACGAGCGTTGCGCCATCCCAATGGCCCCGAGACTCCCCGAGCCACTGCTTGATCGCAGGATCGAGCGGCGGCAGGCCGATGGGCACGACGCGAGCCTCGTGGATCATCTCGAGATCGATGACGACGTAGCCCGGCGCCTGATGGATGCGAATGCCGTTGTTGTAGTTGAACGGCAGCATCGAGGCAGGCAGGCCGCGCGTGATGCAGCGGTCCCAGGCGTCGAAGTCGTTGACGCTGTCGAAGACTTGCTGGGTGTCGTCGCTGCGAAACAGCGGAGCGAGCTCCTGGCCGCGAGCCGTCAGTGCCGGCAGCTGACCGTTCGGCGGGTACGAGATCAGCGACGTGAGGCGCGCGGCTTCGGTGCGCGTCGTCGTCTCGGCCCAGTGGCCCATGCCCATCTTGTTGCCCTGAATTTCCTCGTGGTAGCGCTCGTCGCGCCGCTCGAGCCCAGCTTGCGCAGCCTGCCACTCTTCGTCGTTCAGCTCGCGGCGCTCGCCGTGCTTCGGATCGCGCTGCAGGCGCGTGGCAAACAGATGCATGATCGGCCAGTTGCCCTGCAGGTCCGGCTCGCCCCACGGCGTTACCGGATGCGGCGAGCCGTCGGGATACGTGAACGACGCGCTTGGCGCCGGCGGAGCGGGATCGTCGGCGGGAGCGCAGCCGAGCAGCGTTACGGCGACGACGATACATATCGACCTTAGAGCGCGGTTCATTGGCATTCCTCCGAATTGGCGGCTTGCGCGCGCGGCTATCAGCCGACCGAAGGCCCTAGATTAGCGCCGTCGGCGCGCAAGCGCCGCTGCAGCGCCGCGACGTCGAGCGCACGCGGCGCGACGTTGGCGCGCAAGGCGAGGTCCGCGGCCGTGCCGGCAGCCTGGCCCATGATGAAGCACGGCCCCGATACGCGCGCCGACGACTGCCCTTCGTGCGACATCGACGCGCAGCGCCCGGCGACGAGCAGATTGTCGATTTTGCGCGGCACGATGATGCGATACGGAATCGCGTTGAAGCCGCGCGAGTCCTTCGGCGCGAACACGAACTTCACGTCGCCCTTGATGTGCGCCTCGACGGGCCAACCCTGGACGCCGATCGTGTCCGGAAAATCGCGGCAGCCCAGGATGTCGTCCTCGGTCAGCACGTACTCGCCGAGCACGCGCCGCGTCTCGCGGATGCCGATCTGCGGCGCGATCTCGACGATGTAGGCCTGCTCGAAGCCCGGCGTGCTTTCCTTGATGAACTGAAACACGTCCCAGCACTGCTTGCGGCCTTCGACCTCGCCGTACGACAGCTCGCGCGCGTCGATGCCGCTGACGGCCGTGCCGCTCGGGTTCTTGATCTGCGTGAGATTGGCGCGCCACTCGATCGGGTTGCGCTGCGGCCGCACGATCGGCTTCTTGCGCGGGAACACGCGGCCGTGCTTCTCGGCTTCCTCCATGAGCTTCGGCACGAGCTCCCAGGCGCGGCCCGCTTTTACGGGGTCGACGCCGTTGATGCGGAACATCGTCGACGGATACAGCATGTTGCCGGCGCCGTCGCCGACTTCGTACGGCGCGCCGGCCCACGCGGCGAGATCGCCATCGCCGGAGCCGTCGATGAAGATTTGGCCGCGGATCGCGAAGCGGCCCGATTTCGTCTCGACGAGCACGGCGTCGATGCGGTCGTCGCTTGCCATCGCGACGCCCGTCGCGAACGCGTGGAACAGCATGTGGACGTTCGCTTCGGCGAGCAGCTCGTCGGCCGCGATCTTGAACGCCGAGATGTCGTACGCCTGCGCGAGGATCTGGTTTTGGATCGTCAAGTGCGGCTTGTTCAGCCCGTCCATGCGCTCGAGCCGAGCCAGAATGTCGTCGGCGATCCCATGCACGACTTGCTCGTGCTGGCCGTGGATGACGGCGTGCAGCCCGCAAAAGGTGCTCAGGCCGGCGGCTGTACCTGCGCCTCCGCAGAAGCCGTAGCGCTCGATGCAGATCGTCGACCGTCCGGAACGCCCTGCGGCGATGGCCGCAGCGATGCCGGCGGGCCCACCGCCGACGACGACGACTTCGTAATCGCCGTACACGGGCGTCTGCCGGCTGGGTTCCGTTAGGTGTGCAGAGGGCATCGAAGGCTCTTGATCGACGCGGTTCTGTTGGCAGTGTGCCGAGGAACGCTGCGCGAGTCACGCCGCGAAGCGGCACGAGCCGCCTCGCAATGTTGCGATACGGAAGCTACTTTGAGCGGGTGAACACGCTCCTGCCAGTCCTGCTCTCGGTCGCGCTGGCCTGCTCAGCGGCTGTCGCGCGCGCGCAGACCGTCGAGGCGCGCGTCGAGCTCGGGCCCCGTCCCGCGTTTCTCGTCGCCGATCTGCCGGATGGCGAGCTGAAGGCGCGCTTGCAAGCCTGCCTCGACGAACCGCCGCGGCGGACGGCCTTCTCGATCGGTCATCGCGGCGCCGGGCTCGTGTTCCCCGAGCACACACTCGAAGCGTACGAGGCCGGCTACCGCATGGGCGCCGGCACGCTCGAGTGCGACGTCACGTTCACGAAAGATCTCGAGCTTGTTTGCCGGCACGCGCAGAACGATCTCGCCACGACGACGGATATCTTGCTGACGCCGCTTGCGAGCACCTGCATCAAGCCGTTCGCGCCTGCGCGGCTCGCCGCGAACGGCGCCGTGCGCCGGCCCGCACGGGCCGAATGCCGCACGAGCGAGCTGACGCTGGGCGAGTTCAAAACATTGCGCGGCAAGATCGATGCGTTCGACCCTGCAGCGCAGACCGTCGAGGAGTTCGTCGCTCCGCGCCGTGCCGTCCGTCCGGATCTCGGCGCGGGGCAGGAACGCGGCACTTTGCTGAGCCATGCCGAGAGCATCGTGCTCTTCAAGCGCCTCGGCGTTCGTATGACGCCGGAGCTCAAAGAGGCGACCGTGCGGTTGCCGTTCAACGGCATGACGCGCGAGCAGCTCGCGCAGCGGCTCGTCGACGAGTACCGCGCAGCGGGCGTTCCTCCGAGCAACGTGTTCCCACAATCCTTCCACCGGCGCGACGTCGAATATTGGATCCTGCACGAGCCCGAGTACGGCGAGCGGGCGGTCATGGTCGAGAACGCGCCGTTCGGGCGCAGCGCGCGGCGTTTGCGCGCGTACAAGGCGGCCGGCATCAACATCTGGGCGCCGCCCTTGTTCGCGCTGCTCGATCTCGATTCCGACGGACAAATCGTGCCTTCGCGCTCCGCGCGTGCGGCGCGTGCGGCGGGCCTCGATCTCGTCACATGGACACTCGAGCGCTCGGGCAACCTGGCCGCGCGGAACAACGGCTTCTACTACCGCACGATCGACGCTGCGATCACGCGCGAGGGCGACGTCATGCGTGTCGTCGACGTGCTCGCGCGCGATGTCGGCGTGCGCGGCATCTTTTCCGATTGGCCCGCGACGGTCAGCTTTTACGCGGGCTGCGCCGGCCTGCAGTGAGCGCTCTGGCTCCGGCCGGCGCCGACCGATACCATCACGCATCGCCGCTGCTGGGATCCGCATGCGAGGGAAGGTTTTCGTCATGGCCGGTTTCATCGTGGCCGGCTGCGCGTCGGCGCAGCAGGGTTGGCTCGGTCCCGACGAGCGTCTCGCCGCGACGGGCGAGATCACGGAATTCGCGCTGCCGCGGCCGTCGAGCGGGCCGACGACGATCGCGCTCGCGCCGGACGGGACGGTCTGGTTCACGCAGAGCAACGGTAACCGCATCGGCCGCATGAACCCCGACGGCTCAGGTCTAGTCGAGTTCGACGTTCCGACCGAGGAGAGCGCTCCGCGCATCATCTCGCTCGGCGCGGACGGCAACATCTGGTTCTCCGAGCATCTCGCGGGCCAAATGGCGCGCATCACGCCGGACGGAGCGATTTCTGAATTCCGCATTCCGACGCCCGACAGTCAGCCGCGCGCAATTGCACTCGGCGCCGACGGCAACATCTGGTTCGGCATGTTCGCCGCCGGCAAGATCGGCCGCATCACACCGGCAGGCGTCATCACCGAGTTCGAGATTCCGACGCCGTTCAGCGGCCCGCGCGCGCTCGCCGCGGGACCCGACGGCAACGTTTGGTTCTCGGAGTTCCACGCGAGCAAGATCGGCCGCATCACGATGGACGGCGTCGTCACGGAGTTTCCCTTGCCCCGGCCGAGCTCCGGCCCCGGCGACATCACGGCCGGTGCCGACGGCAACATGTGGTTCGTCGAGCTGAACGGCACGATCGACGGCCGCGTCGTGAGCGGCAACCGCGTCGGCCGCATCACGATGCGCGGGGAGATCACGGAATTCGCGATCCCGAGCGCGACGGGGTCGCCGACGAACGTCGCGGTCGGTCCCGACCGCAACGTTTGGTACACGAAAGGCGCTGCACTCGGCCGCGTCACGCCCAACGGGACTATCACGGAGTTTCCGTTGCCGGCCAGTGCGCGCGGCGTCGGCCTCACGGCAGGGAGCGACAGGGAGCCGCCGCGGAGGCTGGGGCGCAGGCTCTGGTACGCCGACGGCTCCGGCAACAAGATCGGGTACCTGCATTTCGAATAGCCGCCGACCGCCATGGATGGCGGGAGTGCCGCGAATGCAGGAGCAATTTGCGGCGATTGGCAATCTCGCGCCGTTTCCGCTAGCGTGCCGGGTTTCGTGCCTGTAGGCACCGGAGAATCCCCATGCGTTCAGCCGTTTTTCTCGCGTCGCTCGCGCTCGTCGCGTGCGTGCCGACCGACTCGCCCGCGCCTGCAGCACCCACTGCCGAGCTGTCGACCGACGATGACAAGACGCTATATGCGATCGGCTTAGCGATCGGCCAGAACGTCAAGGACTTCAAGCTCACGAGCGCCGAGGTCGACATCGTCGCGCAGGGTCTCAAGGACTCCGTGCTCGGCAACGAGCCGAAGGTCGCGCTCGACGTCTATGGCCCGCGCATTCAAGTGCTCGCGATGGAGCGTGCCGCGGCGGCGGCCGGGGATGAGAAGCAGGCCTCCGACGCCTGGGTCGCCGAGCAGGCCGTGCAGCCAGGCGCCGAGCGCAGCGCCACGGGTGTCGTAGTGATTCCGATCACCGAAGGCACCGGAGAGAATCCGACCGAGGCCAGCACCGTTCGCGTGCACTATCACGGCACGCTGCGCGACGGCAGCGTGTTCGACAGCTCCGTCGATCGCGGCGAACCGATCTCGTTCCCGCTCTCCAACGTCATCAGCTGCTGGACCGAAGGCGTGCAGAAGATCAAGGTCGGCGGCAAAGCGAAGCTCGTCTGCCCGGCGGACACCGCGTACGGCGATCAGGGCTCGGGCTCGATCCCGGGCGGCGCGGCGCTCGCCTTCGAGGTAGAGCTGCTCGCGATCGAGTAGCGCTTCAGTAGCGCTTCGCGGGCTACAAGAGCTCCGCCTGTAGCTCGCGGAGCTTGCCCTTGATGACCGTGGCGTTGTCGACGCCCATGCGGATCAGCAGCTTCTGCCCCGCCGACAGCTTCTCGAGCCGCTCGTCTTCGTACTTGTAAAGCACGCTCGGTTGCACGAGCGCGAGCTCGCCGCGCGGCGTCGGCGTTTGCAGCAGATGCTCGATGACCTCGTTCAAGCGCTCGGTGAACGACGCGCCGGGATGGCCGAGCTCTTCATACGCTTGCTGGAATAACGGCTCGAGCCCGCGATAGAACGACACGAGCGTCTTCGCATCCAGGCTCGAAGCGATCCCAATCAGCGCCTCGTAGCGCGCGAAGTTTTCGGGCGCGATCACGACGGCATCCTCCTCGCCGGACGTGATGAACTCGCCCGGCGTCGATTGCAATGGCCGTTGATTCAGAGCCATCTGCTGCCGCGGGATGTTGTCGATCGTGACGACGATGTTGCGCACGAGCCGCTCGGGCATGACGTGCTTGGCGACGGCTTCCTGACCGAAGATCTCCGTCAACCCGCCGACCACGTCCGGATCGCTTTCGTCGAGGGGTGGAAGCGGCAGCGTCGGCACGGGCGGCGGTGCTGCGTCGACGGCGGCTGGCGGCGGTGGCGCCGGCGTCGTTACCGCGGGCTGCGGAGTGTCGACGACGGGTTCCGGCTCGGGAGCCGACCCGCGCAGCAAGTAAACGCCGATGCCGGCGACGACGAGCAGTATTCCTGCCCCGAGCGCCCACGGCCAAAACCAATCCTTGTTCCGCTCCATCATGACTCGCTCCTCGGTAACTGCTCGGGCATCCCCGCCCGCGTTGCAGGGTCATTGTGAGGCAACACGTCGCGCGCCCAGTCCATCTGCTTCCAACCGGGAACCGGCGTCGCCGTGCCTTCGCGAGGCACGAACTTCGAGCGCTCTACGAGCGCGTGCTTGTGTATGTAGCGCGGGCAATTCGGAAAAATCTCGCGAACGTCTACAATGACGACGAACTGCGCTTCCGGAAATGGCGGCGCGACGATCGCGGGCGTCTCGATCCGTGCCGTGCCGTTCACGCGCAACCGCTTCGGTGAGCACAGGTCGATGAACAGCATGCCGATGTGGCCGCTCCCGGCGACGTTGCCCATCGACAAATACATGCCGTTGCCGTCGTAGCACGGAAACGCCAGCGTTCGCGGATCGAGCACGCGAACGAACCCGGGATCGCCGCCCTTGTACGAGCAACTCGGCTCGCCGCGCGAGTTGACCGTCGCCAAGAAAAACAGATCGAGTCGCTCGATGAAGGCGCAATCCTCGTCCGTCAAAGCGGTGCGAAACAAGCGTTGCTCGATGCGATCGGCAAGGCGCTCGGTGTCGAACTGCCGTTGCAGTCGCCGATGGCTTTCCTCGTACAACGCCGACATGAGCACCTCCATAGCAGCCTGCACTCCAATCTTACGCGTCTCTTACGCGTCCCGCCGCCGGCCGGAAGAGCGATAGCCCGTTAGAATACGGCCGCCATGCAAGAGTTCGACTACATCGTCGTCGGGGCCGGAACGGCGGGCTGCGTCCTGGCGAACCGCCTGTCTGCAGACCCCGGCACGACGGTGCTGTTGCTCGAAGCCGGCGGCAAAGATGACTACTTTTGGATCGACATTCCCGTCGGCTACCTCTACACGATAGGCAATCCTCGCACCGATTGGTGCTACGTCACGGAGCCCGATCCGGGCTTGAACGGCCGCAGCATCGGCTATGCGCGCGGCAAAGGGCTCGGCGGCTGCTCTTCGATCAACGCGATGATCTACATGCGCGGCCAAAAAACGGATTACGACGAATGGGCCGCGCAGGGGCTCCGCGGCTGGTCGTGGGACGACGTGCTGCCCATCTTCAAGCGCTCCGAGGATTACGCCCATGGCGCCGACGAGTTCCACGGCGCGGGCGGCGAGCTGCGCGTCGAGGAGCGGCGCGTAAGCTGGGAGATTCTCGACGCGTGGCGCGACGCGGCCGAGGAGTGCGGAATACCGAAGATCGCGGAGTTCAATCGCGGCGACAACTTCGGCAACGCGTATTTTCAAATGAATCAACGGCGCGGCATGCGCTGGAGCGCGACGAAGGCATTCCTCCGGCCCGTGCGCAAGCGTGCGAATCTCACCGTGCGCACGGGCGCGCTCGTCGAGCGGCTGCTCATCGAGGCGCACGACGGCAGCAAGCGCGCGACGGGTGTCGTCGTGCGCCATGCGGGGGCTGGGCTGCAGACGCTGCGCGCGCGGCGCGAAGTGCTGCTCGCGGCGGGCTCGATCGGCTCGCCGCAGATCTTGCAGTTGTCGGGCGTCGGGCCTGCCGAACTGCTGCGCCGGCACGGCATCGAGGTCGTCGAGGATCTGCCAGGGGTCGGTGCCAACTTGCACGATCACTTGCAGATTCGCTCGATCTACAAGGTCGGGAGCACGAGGACGTTGAACCGGCGCGCGCGCAGCTTGATGGGCCGCGCCGCGATGGCAATCGAGTACGCGATGTTTCGCACGGGGCCGTTGACAATGCCTCCGTCGCAGCTAGGCGCGTTCGCGAAGAGCGACGAGGGGCGCAAGTCGGCGAACATCGAGTGGCACGTGCAGCCGTTGTCGCTCGACAAGTTCGGAGCACCGCTGCATGCGTTCGATGCCATCACGCCGTCGGTGTGCAACTTGCAGCCGACGAGCCGAGGCCACGTTCGCATCAAGAGTCCCGATCCCGCGGCGCATCCCGCGATCACGTTGAACTACCTCGCCACGCCCGAGGACGTGCGCGTCGCGGTCGCGGGGCTCAAGCTCACGCGGCGCATCATGGCAGCCAAGGCGCTGGCACGCTTCGCGCCGCAAGAATGGCTGCCGGGGCCGTCGCTGACCAGCGATACGGACTTGGAACGAGCGGCCGGGGACCTCGGCACGACGATCTTCCATCCCGTCGGCACCTGCAGGATGGGTCTCGACGCTCTGGCGGTCGTCGACGATCGGCTACGTGTGCGCGGGATTTCAGGCCTACGCGTCATCGACGCATCGGTCATGCCGCGCATCACGTCGGGCAACACGAACGCTCCGACCGTAATGATCGCGGAGCAGGGTGCGGACTTCATTCGGCGCAGCGCCGCATGAACGGATGGTTATAGGGGCTATTCCACGCGGCGGCTGACTCGCGAGCGGATAACGCCGATAATGACCAGAAGAATTAAGGAGCGACCGCCATGCGTCGACTCGTTGTCCTGTTGATGGTCGGGCTCTGCGTGTTCGTAGCGCGCTTCGCGGCGGCTCACCATTCGTTCGCAGCGTATTTCGACGGCCAGAAGGCTGTCACGCTGACGGGCGAGGTGGCCAACGTCGAGTGGACGAACCCGCACTTTCATTTCTCGATCGACGTGAAGGACGCGAACGGCGCTGTCGCGCGCTGGCGCTTCGAAGGTTTCCCGCCGAACATGCTGGTGCGGCAAGGATGGCAGCGCGACGTCACGCTGACTCCCGGAGCGATGGTTACCGTCGAAGGCTGGGCGGCGCGCAGCGAGCCGAACGCGGGCGCCGCGCGTTGGGTCACGCTTGCCGACGGGCGCAAGCTTGCGGCGGGTCCGCCGGCGGGCACCGGAGGGCGTTGAACGTGAATACACCGCGCGCATGGCTTGCATCGATCGTCGCGGCGCTGGCGGTCGCAGCGGCGCCGCTGGCGGCGCAACCTTCGGCCGAGCGGCCGGTTCCGCGCGCGGCCAACGGCAAGCCGGATCTGTCCGGCATCTGGGTTGCGACGGGCGCGATCATGCTGTTCGAAGGGCAGGAAGCCTTCGCTGCGGCGCGCGCCGCCGATGCGGCGGCTGGCAGGCCCGCCGGCAACACGAACGAAGTGCCCCCGTACAAACCCGAGGCGGAGGCGCAGCGCCAGTACTATTTGTCGCGCCAGGGTCTCGACGACCCGATGGCGCGCTGCCTTCTGACCGGCGTGCCGCGCATCAACTTCCGGCCGTTGCCATTCGAAATCGTGCAGCTGCCGGATCGCGTGATCATGCTCTACGAGATCCATCACGCGTTTCGCATCATCCCGACGGACGGCCGTCCGCCTCCCGAGGACGCCGAGCCGTCGTATCTCGGCGAACCCGTCGGCCGTTGGGACGGCGATACGCTCGTCGTCGAGGTCACATCGTTCAACACGAACACCTGGCTCACGGGCGTCGGCACGATCCACACGGAGGACTTGCGCGTCACGGAGCGTTACACGCGCGACTCTTTCGATACGATCCGCTACGAGGTCACGATGGAGGATCCTGCCGTCTTGACGAGGCCGTGGACGCTTCGCGAGACTTTTCGGCTGCGCCCCGGTGAGCGGATCCGCGAGTACGAGTGCATCGAGAGCAATGAGGACTTGCAGCGCTTCGAGCGATTGCTGCAAGAGTCGCGCGCTACTGAAAGAGCTCAGTGAACCGCTCCGGCGGCGGCAGCTCGGCGAACTGTGGCCAAGCGTCGTTGATCTCGTACCAGGCAGCCTTCGATCCTACGTGAAGATGCACGGCCGGTAGCCGCGTGACCGGTGTGTCGATTGCGCCGGCTGGCAGCATGGCCGTCGCGTCGCCTTCTGGCACGCTCGGCGCGAGACTGCCGCAGTCGGCGCAAAAATCCGTTGTGTAGTGTCGGCTGCAAATTGCTCCTGTATTCGCGGCTCTCGTGTAATTGCGGACGCGCTCCGCGCCTCGGATCCAACGAAAGGCTTCGCGCGGAACCGGCAGCGTGCTGCTGAACGCTGCGGCTCGGCTGCGGCGACACAGCGAGCAGTAACAGTTCACGACGACGCGCGGGACGACGGTTGCGGCAAACGCGACGTTGCCGCAGAGACAGCTGCCCGCGACGCTGGCCGACGGCTCGTGCTTGCGTGCCGTCGTGACGACCGGCAACGCGATCCCCGGTGGGTATGCGGCATGCCGCGGCAAGACGGTGTCGAGCTCGAGGAGCGGCGAGCGAGAAGCGGCGAAGATGTGTGCGCGCGGCGTGGTGCCCAAGTCGCCGTCCAAGAGGCCGGCCGGAACGTGCCAGTAACGCTCGTCGTGCGAGACGGCGGGAACGCTCGCGCCGCAATGCGTGCAGAACGGCCGCTCGAACGCCGCCGTCGCACGGTAATGAACGATCTCGTCCGCGCCCTCAAGCCAGCGAAACGCCGCGCGCGCAACACCTAAGCTCGTGACGAACAAGCTGCCGTAGTGCTTGCGGCACATCGAGCAGTGGCAGTGAGCGAACCACCGATACGGCGGTGCGACGCTGAATGCGATCGCGCCGCAGAGGCAACGGCCACGGACGCTCGTGCTGCTCACGCCGCGTAGCATCGCTTCTTCAGCTGCCGTTCAGCAATGGCGGTTATCGTCGGTAGCAAGGCGGACTGCGCCCGGAATTCAGGAGACGATCGATGCGCGCGTTGTTGCTCGCGGCCGTCGGCGCTGCGCTGTGGAGTGTGCCCGCTGAAGCTCAGTGGCACGTCTGGCCCTACTTCGGTTTCAGCTATGGCGTCGGTCCGTATCCTTATTACTCGCCGTGGTACGGTCCGCGAGTCGGCATCGGCGTCCACGTCGGCGGTCCCGTATACCGCGAACGCGCTCCTGAGCAGCCCGCCCAGCAAGGCGTATTGAAGTTGTACGTCTATCCGGCGGCTGGGCAGAGCGAAGCGCAGACAGCCGAGGATCGCTATCAATGCCACACGTGGGCGGCCGGCGAATCAGACTACGACCCGACACTTGGCGCCGGCAGCCGCGATGACGCCGACGGCTACACACGCGCGTTCACGGCCTGCATGGAAGGGCGCAGCTATGTCGTCAGGTAAGCCGTGGGTAGCGGCCCTCGCGCTGGCAGCGTTGCTGCCGGTTAGGGCTGCCGAAGACTTGAGCGCTCTTCGAGTCGAGGGCCGGCGTGGTCAGTCGCTCGAGCAAGCGCGTCGCGACCGCTATGAGTGCCATAACTGGGCCGTCGCGCAGACGGGCGAGTCGCCGCCCGCCGTGCCCGCCGAGGAGCCGGCTGACGACGGCAAAGGCGAGCTCAGGCGCGAGCGTATTGGCCGCGCGATCGTCGGCGCCACGATCGGCGGCGCAATCGGAGGGCTATTCGGTGATTGGCACGGCGCCAACGAGCAGGTTCTTGCCGGCGCAGCCGTTGGCGCCGGTATCGGTGCGGCGACGGCCGGCGCCGGGCGGCGCAAGGACACTGCGGCGCCAGAAGCGCCGAGCGACTATTTGCGCGCGTTGACCGCGTGCCTCGAGGGCCGAGGCTATTCCGCCTCGTTACCGACCGCTCCCTAGTCACGGCTAGCCGTTGACGGTCGCGATCGCAGGCGCCGCCGGACCAAGCGCTTCCTCTAGCGCCACGTCGATCGTCGAGTAGCGAAACTTGAACTTCAGCGCCAGCAGCCGCTCCGGCGTTACGCGTTGACCTTCGACGAACAGCTCCGCGAGCTCGCCCAAGCCGGTGCGCAGCAAGCGCGCCGGGATGCGCACTGGCCATAGCGGGCGGCGCAATGCCGTCGCCATCGCCGCCATGAGCTCTGCATTCCGCACCGGCGTCGGCGCCGTCGCGTTCAGCGGACCGGCCAGCGTCGCCTCGTCGAGCACGAAGCACACGACGTCGAGCAGATCGTCGATGTGGATCCACGAGAACCATTGCCGGCCGGTGCCGAGCACCGTGCCGGCGTAGAGGCGCACGGGCCGCGCGAGCGCGCGCAACGCGCCGCCGTCTCGGCTCAACACGACGCCAAGCCGCAGCGCCGCGACCTTCACGCCGTGCTCCGCGGCACGCGCCGCAGCTTCTTCCCACTGTCGGCAGAGCTCGGCTTGAAAGCCGGTGCCGGCGGCCGATTTCTCGTTCAACGCTTCGTCAGCGCGCGCGCCGTAGTAGCCGATCGCCGAAGCGTTGATCCATGTCGTCGGCTTCACGGCAAGCCGCTCGACGAGCGCGAGCAGAGCGCGAGTCATCCCGAGCCGGCTCTCGAGCAGCAACGCTCGCCGCCTTCGCGTCCAGGGCGCGCCGGCAATCGGCGCGCCGGCGAGATTGATGATGGCATCGACGCGCGTGTCGGCCGATAACTGCACGACATCGGTCACGACGTCGACGTGCTCGCCGAACAGCTCGGCAGCTTTCGCGGCGCGGCGGGCATGCACGATGACACGGTCGCCGCGCGCGAGCAGCCGATGGACGATCTTACGGCCGATGAACCCTGTGGCGCCCGTAACGAGTACGCGCTTGCGCCCTGCCGCAGGCGCGAGCGTACTCCGCCCCCGAAGCTCATCGCGGCGCGCCGGCTCGGCGCCAACGAAAGCCCCGAATGGATCGAAGAATGCGTGGGTGGTCATAGCTTGTTCATGCCGTCTAGTCAGTAATTTCTGTTATTACAGAAATAAGATACGCCGGCAACGGCAGGGCGTCAAGCGGCTGCCGCGCGAGCCCGATCAGTTATTCGGGAGGGGGATGAGCTCGTCGTCGCCGGGAACGCGGCCCATACGCATTGCGGCCCAGTCCTGCTTGGCGCGCTCGATTCGAGCCTCGGAGCTCGAGACGAAGTTCCACCAGATGTGTCTCGGTCCCAGCGGTGCCCCGCCGATGACGACGGCGCGCGTCTCGGTCTCGGCGCGCACCGGTACAGTCGAGCCGGCGCGCAGCACGGCCAGCGTGCCCTCGCCGTAAGAGTCGGCGCCGATGAGAACGCGGCCCGAGACGACGTAGACGGCGCGCTCCGGCGCCTCGTCGAGCACTGCGAGCACGCTGCCCTTCGGCAATGTTGCCTCGAAGTACAGCGTCGGCGAATACGTCAGCACCGGCGACTGCAAGCCGTAAGCGCTGCCCATGATCACGCGGACGCTACAGCCGTCGATCGACCGCTCGGGCAACGAGCTTGCCGGATAGTGCAGGAACGACGGCTCCATCTCCTCGAGCTCGAGCGGCAATGCAATCCAGGATTGAATGCCGTGCAGCCGCGAGAGGACAGCGACGTCTTTGCTGGCGCGCTCGGAGTGCACGATGCCGCGGCCCGCGGTCATGAGGTTCACGGCGCCAGCCTCGATGAGCTGCCTAAAACCGAGGCTGTCGCGGTGCATGATCTCGCCTTCGAAAAGGTACGTGATCGTCGCGAGCCCAATGTGCGGGTGCGGACGCACGGCGATTCCGTGGTTTGCGGGAAACACGGCCGGTCCCATGTGATCGAAGAACACGAACGGCCCCACCATGCGCCGTTTCACCGCCGGCAGCACGCGGCGAACGTCGAGCTCGCCGAGGCTGCGCACGCGTGGCTCGATCGTCATCTCGACGGCCGCCTTGTGGACTTCTTCGTCAACTGGCGTGCTCATACCGAGGCATAATGGCACATGGCTCGCATGCCGACGTTATTCGTATCGCACGGCTCGCCGATGCTCGCCCTCGTCGATAGCGCGGCGCGTCGGTTCCTCAAGGAGCTGGGTGCGCGGTTGCCGGTGCCCGCGGCCGTCATCGTTCTGTCGGCCCATTACGATGCGCCCGCGACGGAGGTCACCGCCGGCGCGCGGCCCGAGACGATCCACGACTTCGGCGGCTTTCCCGACGAGCTCTACCGCCTCCGCTATCCCGCGCCCGGCGAGCCGAAGCTCGCAGAGGAAATCGTCGCCCGCCTAGCGGCCGCGGGCATGCCGGCGCGCCTCGAGCCCGAGCGCGGCCTCGATCACGGCGCCTGGATACCGGCATCGTTGATGTTTCCGCGCGCCGACATACCTGTTTTGCAGGTCTCGATCGACAGCGCGCGCTCGCCGGAGCAGCACTTCGAGCTCGGCCGCGCACTGCGCTCGCTGCGCGACTCCGGCGCCTTGGTGCTCGGCTCCGGCGGCGCCACGCACAATCTCGCGCTGTACGCCCACGCGCGCGGCCGCGACGACGACAGCGCGCCGCCCGAGTGGGTCGAAGCGTTCAACGAATGGACGGCCGGCGCCATCGCGGCGCGGCGTTTCGACGACCTCTTTCGCTATTCCGAGCGAGCGCCCTACGCGGCGCAGAACCACCCGACGGCCGAGCATTTTCTGCCCCTGTTCGTCACGCTCGGCGCGGCATACGAAGACGAGGCCGGTGTGCGTATCCACTCGAGCTACGATCGCGGGCTGCTGTCGCTCGACGCCTATGCGTTCGGGCTCGTACCGTCCGTGCCGCGCGAGATTCGTGTTCGTGCGGCGGCGCCGGGACCCGCTGTCCTACACTAGCGAGCGCGGCATGCACTTCAAGCCTGTCATCCAGGGGCTCGCCGCGGTATGGCTCGTGTTGTTCGTCGCGTCGTTCGTCTCGCTGCAGGTCGTCGGCGCGGACGGCGGGCCGCAAAGCGGGCTCGCGCGAGTCGCCGCGTTCCTGACGTGGCAGCTGATTGCGTTCATCGTGGCGACTCTCGCCGCATTCGCGACACGCTACGCCGTCGCGCGCGGGATCGAGCGCGTCAAGGTCGTCGGATACCTGCCGCTCGCGCTGAGCGTGTTTCTCGTGGCGTCGTTCGTCGCGCTGATCGGCTTCCGCTTCTACGTCGCGCCGTTGTTTGAGTAGCGTCGTTAGGCCTCGCTGAGTCCGGGAGGCTGCGCGCTGCGCAGCAGTAGTCGCTGATTCACTGCTGCTTCTCGGCCGTGCGCTGGCGACGCGCGTCTTCCAGAGTGCCCAAGAGTTTGTCGACCAATGGCCGCTGGAGTCTCGTGCCGTCGGTACGGTTGAGCTCGGCGAAGAACATACGCGGCGATCCGCTGTGAGTGGGGTTACCGGTCACGGTGACGACGTCGCCGGCCTTCAGCGTGTCCTCCGTCCAACCGAACCTCGTGAGGTTCAAGAGTCCGTCGAATTCCACGGTCCAACGCACGATTTTGCCGCTTTCGTCAGTGACGTCGAGCGTGAGCATCGTGTGCGGGTTAACAAGCCTGAACGACGATACAACGCCGCTCTTTGTTACGGTGCTTTGAAGGTCGTAGACCGGCGTCGTGGCATGGTGGGAGTGAGCCGCGCTCGCAGCCAGCAGCAGGGCGACAGCGGCGACGGTTGGCGGAATATTCATGGTTCGGTGCTCCTTCTGATGAAGTCGAGTGGGAGCTCGCAATCGGCGTCGGGGTAAATCTGCTCGCCGGGCGCGGTGCTCCACACTCGCTTTAGAACTAGCGGCTCGGACATCGACCACGAGTCCTCGAGCGTTGCGGTCAGCTAGCAAATGATCGCCGTCCTCGGAACGGCGATAGCGCTCTACTGCGCGCAACCGGGCGCTGTGCTTGCCGTCGATCAAGCGGGTGGCCCAGTCCCATCCCCAGGGCGCGAAGTCCTCTGCGATACCGGACGTCTCGACGACGAGCGTCGCTTCCTCGTAGCGCCCGACCGAGAACCCGAGCCGACTCGGCTCTGCTGGGCGGGCGCCGGGCGGCCCGCGGCCGTCGAGCCAAACGGTCCGGTGTGCGTCCCACGTCCCGTAGTGAAGCTCCACACGGTCGTCGAGTTGCGTGATCTCGAGCTGATGCGGCGCAAAGATCTGGCGAGCGAATCCCCACGGCTCGCAGCGCAGAAAGCCCGGATCGTCCGCAGGATCCATGCCAAGCGTCGCGCGGCCTGCCGGCGTCAGCCGCGGTACGACGTAGTGCTCGATCTGGTAAAGCGCCGCTTCGCCGAACAGCTGGAGCGTGATCCGGGGCTCGTTGGCGGGGTCGTCCAACAGTTCGGCAAGACGCGCGAGCCCGACATCGGTGCACCAGCCCAGGTCGCAAAACATGTCTTCGACCGTGCCGCGCACGCCGCTCCACATACCTTCGAGCTCAGGCGGTTCCCCCGCCTGTGGAGCTGCGCAGCCTCCGATCGCGGCGAGCGCGAACACGGTCGCGCTGCAAGCTATCCTTCGATCCACGACACACCTCCGTCGAGCCTTAAACCGCCGACGACGCTACAATCCGAGCCCCGCCGCGCGCTTGAGGAAATCGCGAGTGTTCGTGGAGGATCTCCTGAGCTTTGCATTAGCCTCGCTTCCGACGTGGACGGTCGAATCGAAGATCAGGATCGGCGCCTGGACTGCTTCGCCCGCACTGAACCTGCTCGAGTGCGGCGAACGCTCCGTCAAGGTCGAGCCGCGCGCCATGGACGTTCTCGTCTACCTCGCCGAACGCGCAGGCGAGGTGGTGTCGGTCGAAGACTTGCTCGGCTCGGTCTGGAAGGGCGTCGTCGTTGGCGACGGGTCCGTGTATCTCGCGATCAAGCAGCTGCGCCACGCGCTTGCCATCCCGGGCGATGCGGCGGTCTACATCGAGACGATTCCGAAGCGCGGCTATCGACTCACCGCTGCGGTCGAGCGGCTCGCAACTGCAACCGCGGTGCTGGTCGCCGGGGCAGCGGCAGCTTGCCCGTGCTGCGGCGCCCTCGACGTCGCCGAGCGTCCGGGCGGGCCTGCCCTGGCTTACGGCCGCCGCACTCGCGGCAGCGTTGGTCGTCACGCTCGTGCCGGCGGCTCGCTACCTCCTGCTAGAGCCGGCTGCGAGTGCGCTGATGCGCCTCGATCTCGAAGTGCCGGGCTATGTCCCCGGCGCGCTCGCGATCTCGGCCGACGGTCGATTCATTGCCTATACGGCAGCCCCAGAGGAAGTGCAGCAGGTCTGGGTTCGGCCGCTCGCGGCGTCAGCGGCGTATCCGCTAGCGGGTACGGACGGCGCGCGTTATCTCTTCTGGTCGGCGGACGGCCGCAGCATCGCGTTCACGACCGAAGACGGAACTCTCAAGACAGTCGGAGTCGAAGGCGATCCCGTGCGGGTGCTCGGGAAGGCGTCGCCGCTTGCGTGGGGCTCCGGCGCGTGGAGCCACGACGATGTCATCTTGCACACGGTTCAGGCCGACGGCTCTCTCGCCGCGCCAGTCGGTGTCGACGGGAAGCCGGCGCGGGCCGATTTTCCGATAGGAACAGTCGCGGCCGCAGGCGGTGCGATCGCCACCGTAACGGTGCCGGATGTCGGGCGGGGCGAGACGGGCCATTTCGTTCCGCGGCTCTTGCCCGACGACGATCACTTTCTTTACGTTGCCGGCGGTCCGAGCCTGCAAACCGCCACGATTTACGTCACCTCTCGCACGGCGCCGTCGCGCATTGCCGTCGCGCCGATCGAGAATTTCGTCAAAGCGAACCGCCGCTGGGATCTCGCGTACGCCGATGGCTATCTGCTATATCCGCGCGGCACGGCACTCGTGGCACACCGCTTTGACACCGCAACGCTGGCCGTCGTCGACGAGCCGAGCGTGGTTGCACGGAATGTCGATGACTTCGCCGTCTCCGCGACGGGAGTGCTCGTCTACAGCGAGCGTGCCCCGTCGCCGGCTATACCTGTTCCGCTACAGCGCCGCCTGTCGTGGTTCGATCGAAGCGGCACACGCCTCCGCGAAGTCGATGCGCGCGGAGCGTTCGCCGGTCCGGAGCTGTCGGCCGACGGGCGACGCATAGCCGTCGTCGTTGCGGCGTCGACTCCGGGCGTCTCCGACGTCTCGATCGTCGATGCTGAGCGCGGTATGAGCCTGCCGATCACGGTTGACGAGGCCGCCGACGGTCCCGTGGTCTGGTCGCCGGACGGCGCGCGAGTCGCGTTCGGCTCCGGCCGAGGGTCGATACCGTTCACCCCGAGCGCTATCTACGAGCAGTCGGCGGTTGGGACGGGGCGCAGCGGTTGCTGTTCTCCGGAATCGACGGTGAGCTGCTCATGCCGTCGGACTGGTCGGCTGATGCGCTCGTGTTCTCGCGCGCACGCAGCGTCGGTAGCCCGCAGACGGAGATCTGGGTCTTGCGGCCGAGTGATGGGTCGGCGGCCGCGCTCATCGATTCGCCGGCGGCGCGCAGAGCGCAGCGCAAAGGTCTCGCCGAACGGGCGTTGGATCGCATACACGACCGACGAGTCCGGCCGCGACCAAGTCGTAGTGCAGCCGTTTCCCGACGTGGAGCGTGGCAAGTGGACCGTGAGCCCGCACGGCGGCTCGGCCCCGCGCTGGAGCCGTGACGGTCGCGAGCTCTACTACGTCGCAGCAGACGGCATGCTGACGGCGATGAATTTGACAGCCCCGGACTCAGAGGTTTTCGAGCCTGGGAATTCGCTCGCTTTGTTTCCGATGCCGCGGGCAGGCGACGGCGCGACTTACGATTACAACGTCGTTGCGGACGGTGGGCGCTTTTTGGTCAGCGAGCCGGTAGACGGGGCGGCGGCTGCGGCGCCAGAGCCGGTGCGTTCGTTGCGTGTGGTCCTCAACTGGACCGGGGCGGTCGGCGACGAGTAACCGTCAACGCTTCTGGCCGATCGGGCCGGGGTTGTCGGGCGCGACGAAGATGCGGTGGATGTGCCGTTCCTTGAAGCGCCAGCGGCCGTCGTCGCCTCGTACGTATCGATCGACGAAGTCGGCGACGAGCGTCGGAATCGCCGGCGATAGCGGCGGCTCGCCGTACTGGCCGAACGTCATGCAGACAGATGTGCCGCGCGCGTGCGTTTCACTCTCGATCTCGAGCTTGAGCCCCGAATACAGGTGGCGCGCAGTCCGCTTCGTCGTGGCCGAGCGGCTCCGGAACACCTCTTCGAGCTCAGCCTTGCTGCGGGATTCGCGGCTGCCGTGCACGTAGTAAACGTCGTCGACGAAGAGCTCGAGCAAGGCATCGACGTCGTCGTGATCGAGGTGATAGCAGAATGCCGTGTTCAAGTCTTCGAGCGCGACCCTGATCGAGAGACGCTCGAGCTCGCTCAAGGCAGCCGCCATGCGCCGAGCTCCTTCTGTTCGACGACGACGGGATTCTCTTGCGTGCCGAGCCCCTCAATCGTGATTTCGACGGGGCCGGCCACGGTTTGAAAATTCGCGTGATGAATCGATTTACGCGTCGCGCCGGGTTTGAAAGCCGTGCCGAGCGAGACGACGTCGCCGGGATAGAGGGTGTGGAACTGACTGATGAAGCTCACGACCTCGGCGACTTTGTAATTGTAGTAGCGCGTGCTGTCGGAGGCGACGAGCTCGCCGCCGACCTTGCACGTGACGTTCAAGTCGTCGGGATTCGCGATCTCGTCCTTCGTGACGAGCCATGGCCCCAATGCGCCGAACGTGTCGGTGCCTTTGTAGCGGCCGGCATAAGAGAGGTGCTGCTCGACGCGCTCGGTTTCGCTTGGATTCTCCTTCTTCGCGTAGACGGCCCAATAGTGAAAGCGATCTTCGGCGCGCATGCCGTTGCCTGTGACGTCGTTGAAAATCGTGTAGCCATAGACGGCGTCGAGGGCGCTCGTGGCCGGCACGTCGCGCGTCTGCCGGCCGATGACGACGGCGAGCTCGGGCTCTGGATGCACGCTGCCGTAGTAAGGGCGAATCCGAATCGGCTCGCGATGCCCCACGAGGCACGATGCGGGCTTCAAGAAGAACGCGGGATGGTCGGGTGCGCTGATCTTGCGCTCGTTGCTCGACGAGTTGTTCATCGCGACCGCGCAGATCTTGCCGGGGCGGCGCACCGGCGGATACCAGCGCACGTCGGCGGCGGGGATGCGCGCGACGGACTCGTCGGCGCGAATCTTGTCGAGCGACGCGAGCAGCGCCTGCTCGAGCGGCTCGCCGCCGCGAATGATGTCGAGCATGTCGACGGACGGCCCGGACTGGCGGCCCGGCAGCGACGCGATGCCGATGAGCTCTCCGGGAACCAGCTCCGTGACGACGAGATCGCGGCCGCGATAGTGGATGCTGGCCAGCTTCATGGCCGGGATGTTACATCCTCGTCGCCGCTCAGTCGTGCGTCGGCATCGTGAACTCGGGGCCTTTGCCTTGCGCGCTCGGCCAGCGCTGCATCACGGACTTGTACCGCGTGTAGAACCGCACGCCTTCCTCGCCGTAGATGTGATGGTCGCCGAACAGGCTGCGCTTCCAGCCACCGAATGAATGAAACGCGAGCGGCACCGGGATCGGCACGTTGATGCCGACCATGCCCACCTTGATGCGCCGCGCGAACTCGCGCGCGACGCCGCCGTCGCTCGTATAGCACGCGACGCCGTTGCCATACTCGTGAGCATTGACGAGCTCGACGGCGGCCGCGAAGTCGGGTACTCGCACGAGCGACAGCACGGGGCCGAAGATCTCCTCTTGGTAGATCCGCATGCCGGGCTCGACGTGATCGAACAGCGAGGGCCCCAGGAAGAAGCCGGCCTCTCGGCCCGCGACGCGTAGGCCGCGTCCGTCGACGACGAGCTTCGCGCCGGCGCGCTCGCCGTCTTCTATGTAGGAAAGCACCTTGTCGCGGTGCGACGCCGTGATCAGCGGGCCCATGTCCGCGCGGGGCGAGCTGCCATCGTCGACCGTGAGCTTGCGAATCCTCGCAGCGAGCTTGGCGACGAGCTCGTCGGCAATGCTGCCGACGGCGACGGCCACCGAGATCGCCATGCAGCGCTCGCCGGCCGAGCCGTAGCCGGCGCCGATCAACGCGTCGGCGGCTTGCTCTAAGTCGGCATCGGGCATGACGACCATGTGGTTCTTTGCGCCACCGAGGGCTTGAACGCGCTTGCCGTGCCGCGTGCCTTCGGAATAGATGTGCTCGGCGACGGACGTCGAGCCGACGAAGCTGACGGCTGCGACGTCGGGATGCCTGAGCAGCGCGTCGACGGCCTCCTTGTCGCCTTGAACGACGTTGAGCACGCCCTTCGGCAAACCGGCTTCTTCGGTGAGCTGCGCGAGCTTCAGGGACGTGCTGGGATCACGCTCGCTCGGCTTCAGCACGAACGTGTTGCCGCACGCGATCGCAAGCGGAAACATCCACATCGGCACCATCGCGGGAAAGTTGAACGGCGTGATGCCGGCGCAGACGCCGATGGGTTGACGCAGCGACCAGTTGTCGATGCCGCCGCCGACATTGTCGCTATGCTGGCCTTTCAGCAACTGCGGAATGCCGCACGCGAATTCGACGATCTCGACGCCGCGCGTCAGCTCGCCTCTGGCGTCGGCGAGCACCTTGCCGTGCTCGCGCGTGATGAGCGCGGCGATCTCGTCGAAACGCTCGTCGAGCAATTGCTTGAGCTTGAACAGCACGCGCGCGCGCTTCAGCGGCGCAGTGTCAGCCCAGCTCGGAAGGGCGGCTTTGGCAGCCGCGACTGCGCGCGCGACGGCGGTCTCGTCGGCGAGACGCGTCTCTGCGATCTGCGCGCCCGTTGCCGGATTGAACACAGGGTGGGAGCGTGTTCCGCCCATATCGGCAACGCCGTCGATGTAGTGCGGAATGACGGGCAGTGCCGCCCCTTGGCCGAGCGCCTCGACGATCCAAGGAGCGCTCGGCGCGAGATGACGGCGGGGATCGTTGCGGTCGGCACTCATGCCGCGATCTTACCGCCGCTCAGCCGTTGCCGCGCGCCCTGAAGATGCGGATCTGCTCGTTGAACCCCGTGGCGATCGCTTCCATCGCCGCAACCATGCGATTGTGCTCCTCGACGGCCGCGTTGCGCAGGCTGGCACTGCGGTCCTCGTCGTCGATGACACGCGAAAGGCACGCGAGATAGGCCTCGGCGGCAGCCACGAACTCGCGCACCTGCCGCTGGGACGCCAGCATCTCGCTCTCGCTGACGGTCGTTGCGTCGGGCAGCGCCGGGATGGCCGGCGGCGCGCACGCGGCGAGGAGCTCCGACGTCGTCGTGCTGTCGGTAGCGGCTTCGCGGTAGAGATCCATCGCCGCGGTGTGGGCGGGCAGCGCCGGATCCGTCGTGGCCATGAGCTCCTCGAGGGCGAACATGGCGCGGCGCCGATCGTCGCTTGCCAGTGCCATGCGGGCTTCCGTCAGCGAAACCTCCGGATCGTCGGAGCCACAGAGCGCGCGATAGTGACCGATCCAGCGCAGCGCGTCGGCCGCACTTCCGGCGGCAGCGATTTCTTCCTTGATTGCGGCCTCGCGGCCGTCGGCCGGCAGCGCCGTCAACGCGGCCTCGTCGAGACGCGCGATCGACTTGATGGCGACGAGCGGCGTCGGGACTTCCGCGGGGAACGGTCCGGCTGCGCCCGTCGGCAGGCGGCCGATCGCCTCGAACACTTCGATGCCTTCCTTGACCTGCGCGAACACCGTGTAGCCGTCGAGCTGCGTATTGTCCGCGAGATTGACGAAGAACTGCGAGCGCGCGGAGTCACGGTCCTCGGTACGCGCGGCGGCCACGCTGCCGCGTGTGTTACGCAGGCCGTTGCTCGATTCATTCGCGACGGGCGGCAACGTCAAACGCACGCGCAATTGCCGATCGAGGCCTCCGCCCTGCACGAACAATTCGGGCTGCACGCGGTGGAACACGGTGCCCGAGTAGTAGCCCATGTCTACGTAGCGCAGGAAGTTCGCGACATGCTGTGGAGCCTCCGCGTCCGCGAGCTCGAGCACGGCGCGGCCGTTATCCGTGCAGACGGCGACTTCCGTCGCCTGAAGCATTCCGGCGCCGCAGCATCCACCGAGCGCGAGGAGCGCGCGCATGCAACCGTTGATCACCGTGGTCCTCCAAACCGAGTGGCCGCCGAGCATAGCACTCTGCCCGGAGGGCCTCGGCAGTGACATCACGAAGCGACACCCGCCACGCTCAGAAACGGAATGTATAGCTGAACTTGACCGTCGCTTCCGAGAGCGCCGAGTGGAAGCGGTTGTCGAGATCGAAGTCCTCGAGATCGTGGTTGATCACGAAAAACCCTTCACGGCCAGCCTCGGGAACCCAATGCAGCCGCAAGTTGATGCCCATGAGCTCCGATACGTTGTCGTACTGAATGCGTGTCCCCAAGCTCAGCTTCGACGAGAACGCGACGTCGGTGCGAAATACCGCGAGCCGCGTGATGAAGCTGCCCTGCGGCAAATCGATGTCGTTCCATTCGTAGCCAAAACCCGTGCGCAGGCGGCCCGACGGGCGCCAGTTGATCTCCGCCGAGATCTCGGTCCGCTCGCCGTCGAAGAACTCTCCGGTTTGATAGTCCGCGGCGCCCCAAACTTTGCGGTGGTCGGCCGTTTCGATGGAGAGCCGCGTATTGCCGAACGAGTAATGTCCGAGCGGAATCACGATGCCATCATAGATCTCGAAATCCTCGTCGAGCTGCTCCTGCTCCGCTTCGTACTGAAGGCTGAGCACGTCGCCGACGCGATTCTCGACGACGAGGAGCTCGTACTCGACGGCTTGCGATTGGAGCTCGCCGCTCAAGAGCTCGACGCGCTCGGCCTCGTAGCCGCCGCCGATCGCCCGCAAGAGTCCCTCGGTCGGCCGGTGAAGGTACCCGGTGCTGAAGTCGACCGCTCTGACGCCGGGCCTGTTCAGAAACCCCAGCCCGGGGTTGAAGCCTTCGCCGAGCCTTTCGTAGCCGAACCCACCGTTCCACGACGTGTTGTTCGGTAGGGCGACCCGCATGCCGTACGCGCTCTGGTCGGTTGTCACGCCTGCGCTGTCGCTCTCCTGCGCCCACGCATCGACCTCGAGGAGCTTGCCGCCCGGCAGCCGGCTGTTGCGGTAACGGAAGTCGACGCCGACGAGCGAGTTGTCGACGGTCGAGCCCGGATTGCCTTCCGTCACGATCATTCCGATTCCCGATTCCTCGAGCAGATTCGCCGACGCGCGCGCAACGGTCGCGTTGTCGGCGGGGAGCGCTTCGAACTCGTCCTGCCGCACGCTCAGCGCGCCGATGTTGAAGCGGCCCACACGGCCCGTCAGCTTGCCGCCGACCGTGAGGTCGATCGGCTCGCCGTCGTCGCTGAGACCGATCCGGCGCGAGAAGAACGGCCGGCCGTTCTCCTCGAGGCCGCCGAACTCGAAAATGTCGGCGTCCTGGAGGAAGAAGTCGCGCTTCTCGGGGAAGAACAGGCCGAAACGCGTCAGGTTGACTTGCCGATCGTCGACCTCCGTCGCCGAGAAATCCGTGTTGATCGTCAGCGCGCTCGTCAAGCTCGGCGTGAGCTTGTAGAAGACGTCGAGCGATGGATCGGTGTCGGTCGTCGCCGCGGTGCCGTCGAACGGCCGGCGCTCGCTGACGGACAACGACGGCACGACGTCTAGACCCACGCCTTGCTCGAGACCGACGAGGCCCACGACGGTGCCCGAGGTGCTGGGATCGGAGTTGCGATTGCGCGAGACCCAACCCGTGCGCTCGTCGCGGCGGGCGATCGCGCGGCGGAAGTTGATGCCCCAGGTGTCGTTCTCGGGATCGAACGACAGCGTCTTGAATGGTATCGCTATCTCGGTCACCCAGCCTTGCGCGTCGATCGTCGAGGCCGTGTACCAGATGCCTTCCCAGTCCCACTGCTCCTCGCTGATGTTCTGGAACAGCCCTTCCTGGCGCAGGCCATTGGGGTTCGTCAGGAAGCGATAGCCGCTGCGCCGGTCGTGGAACGGGTCGAGTAGCACCGAGAACCAGTCGTCGCCGAACACCTCTTCGCCTTGCCGGAGAATGCGGGCCGTGACTTGGCTCGGCTCCCGGTCATAAAGCCGCGCGCCGATGTAAATCGCGTCTTCGTCGTACATCAAGTAGACGGCCGTGCGCTCGCTGGCAGGCGCGTACTCCGTCGGTTGGATTTCGTGCAGATCTTCGAGCTGGGTCGCGAGCTGCCACGCGTCCTCGTCGAGCACGCCATCGATAACGGGCGGCGCTGCGGCGCGGACTATGCGGACGGTTTTCTCACGCGCGCCATCAGGGATGGGTTCCTGGGCCGGCGCCTCGCCGGCCGCGAGAACGGCCGCAAGGGCGGTCAAAGTGCGACGCTCGAGGGCCACGGTCGATTCCGGATGGAGGGACGCATGATACCAACTGCGCTAAGATCGTGGCTTCACCCGGGTGGGATGACAGCGATGGCACGAACCGTCTTCCCGTTACTGTCCGTGCTCGGTGCGTTCGCGCTCTGTGCCAACGCCGCCGCGCATCACTCCGTCGCCGGCCAATTCGACGGCACGAAGCGCACGACGATCACGGGCGTCGTGAGCAAGGTCGATTGGATCAACCCGCACGTCTACATCCACATGGACGTCGCCGACGCGAAAGGCGCCGTCACGACGTGGCGGCTCGAGTCATTGCCGACAGCAATGTTGCGCAAAGCCGGCCTCACGAGCGAGATGATCAAAGGCGGCGGTCAGAAGGTCACGGCCGTCGCGATCATGGCGCGTAACGGCACGCCGAACCTAGCGTGGCTCTTGAACCTCACTTACGAAGACGGCCACGAGTATGTGCTCGCGGGCGAGTGACGGAGGGTGCGATGAGAACTAGCCAAGCACATGCGTTCAAGCTGCGGGCGGCCATGGCGGCCGCCGCCGCATTCGTCATTGCCGCGGCCGCGTCGGCGCAGTCCTCGGACGGAGTACCGCGTGCACCGGACGGGCACCCCGACCTGAGCGGCACATGGGACAACGGTGCAGGAATCGCCTTCGTGCAGCCGCGCAAAGACGGCGACTCGATCTGCATATTCGGTTGCAGCGGTGCCGCGCCGGTCACAGGGTCCGCGGCGCCGGGAGCCCCGCCGCCGCCGGTTGCGCCGAGGTATCGTCCGGAGTTCACGGCGCGCGTCGCCGATCTCGACGCTCGGCAGGTGCAGGAAGACCCTGTGCTGCGCTGTTTCGCGCCCGGCGTGCCCCGCATCGGCCCGCCCGACAAGATCGTGCAACGAGCGGGCGAGGCGGTCTTCTTGTACGAAGACGTCTCAGGAAGCTTCTTCCGCCTCGTGCCGACCGACGGCGGGCCGCATCCGACGAACAACGAGCCGAGCTTCTTGGGCGACGCCGTCGGCCATTGGGAGGGCGACACGCTCGTCGTCGAGACCCGGAACTTCAACGATCAAACCTGGCTGACCGATAACGGCGCATTTCACACGAGTGGCTTGCGCGTCGTCGAGCGCTTGCGCCGGACGGCCGACACGCTCGAGTGGGAGGCGACGGCTTACGATCCGGCCGTGCTCACCGAGCCCTGGCAGGCAGGGAAGCGCGTCGCTCGAGCCACCGACATCGAGATCGTCGAGTCGCCGCCGTGCATCGATCGATCACTCGAGCACATGGTCGACGACTCGCACCACACGAATCCGCGCTGAGCGCTAGAAATAGCGGAACACGAGGTAGCCGATCGCGAGGATGCAGAGCAGGATCGCCGGCAGGGCGATCCTCGTCATTGTCCGCGCGCGGCTGACACCCTCTCGCTGCAGAGCCAGCGACTCCGCGACTTGCGCTTTGGCTTGCTCCAGGTGCTTCTGCGCAGTCTCGAGCTGAATTCGCTGCTGCTCCAGCATTTCGCGCTGGTTGTCGCGAATCTCGCCGAGCAGGCTCACGATCCGATCGTCGCTCATGCGCTCACGCTCCGTGCGGCTGCCTGCTACGGATTTCCCAAGGAATTCCGAAGCGATCGACAACCTCACCGTACCGCGCGGCAAAAAACGTCGCCTGAAGAGCCATCCCCACCGTACCGCCTTCGGCTAGCTCGGTGAAGAACCGTTCGGCCTCGGCCTCGTCGGCCGCGCTCAAGCAGAGATTGAATCCCGTGGGACGCTTGTAGCTGCTCGGCAAGATGTCGGTCCCGAACAGCGTCATGCGCTGCGCCCTGAGGCGAGCGAACAGCATCTTCGCGTGCCATTCGCGCGGGACGTCATCGGCCAGCGGTGACGCGCCCCAGGTGATCACGAATTCGGCTTTGGCGCCGAGCAGGCGCTCGTAGACCTTGAACGCGGCTTCGCATTCGCCGTTGAAGGAGAGGCTGACGCTCGCGTCGAGGTGCACGTCAGTCGACGATCGCTTGTGCAACGAGGTTCTCGAAGTCGTTGCGGACTTCGTTGTTCGGCGTCTGCACCATGAGCACGCCGACGAGCTGCTCTTCCGGATCGACGAAGAAGTGCGTGCCTTGCGCTCCGGACCAGCCGTACGTTCCGTCGGACAACAGCGTGCCGCGCGCCGCGTGATCGGTGACGACGCGCACGCTCAAACCGTAGCCTTCGCCGGACGGCCGGCCCGGCAGCGTGTCGGGAACGTGCACGGCGGCGAGCATCTCGACGGACTTGCGCGAGAGCAGGCGAACGCCGCCGAGCTCGCCGCCGTTCGCGAGCATGATGCCGAACGGCACGTAGCTTTCGGCCGTGCTGTAGAGGCCGCCCGAGCCGCGGAAATAGACGTCGCGTCCCAACGTGTCGTTCGGCATCACGGCTCTGACCAATCGTTGCTCTTCGCGTTGGTAGACCGTGGCGACGAGCGGCCGCTCACGCTCCGACGGCCAGAAAGTGGTCGCGCGCATGCCGAGCGGCGCGAAGATGCCGTGCTCGAAGAACTCGTCGAGCGGCATCCCGGAGACGATCTCGAGGACGCGGCCGAGCGTCTCGAAGCCCGCGCCGGGGCTATAGGCCCAACGTGTGCCGGGCTGAAACTCGAGCGCCGTGCCGCCGAGACGCGGGATGTAGTCGGCGAGCGTCTCGCCGTCGCGGCGTGCGACGGGCTCGATAGTGGCATTGCTCAGCGCGCCGCTGCCGAGGCCGGAGACGTGCGTCAGCAAATCCTTGATCGTGACCTCGCGCTGCGCTGCGACCAAGTCGAAGCTCGGCGCCGCGCCGCTGCCGCTGCCGCCTTCCGGCCGCGGGACGGCGACGCGCAGATTGCGGAATTCAGGGATGTAGCGCGATACGGGGTCGCTCAAGCGCAGCTTGTTCTCCTCGACCATCATCATGACGCCGACGCCGACGATCGGCTTCGTCATCGAGGCGATGCGGAACAACGTATCGGCGCGCATCGGCTGTTTCGTCTCGAGATCCATGACGCCGTGCGTCGAGACGTAAGCGACCTCGCCGCGGCGCGCGACGACGGCGATCGCGCCCGCGAGGTCGCCGGCTGCGATGCGCCGCTCGAGCATCATGTCGATCCGCTCGAGCCGCTCGCGCGAAAGGCCGAGATCTTCGGGATCTGCGGCGAATGCGGCTGCGGGAACGGCGGCCAGCGCGGCGGATGCAACGACGACTGACCACTTCATGAGCTTCCCCTTCGGGGCGCAATGCGCGTCAGGGGATGGTGGTTCGCCGGCTCCTCTTTTGCAACCGCGCGCGGTAACGCCGCGGGCCGTGCTTGAAGGGGGGTGCCACCGCCCGCGGCGTACCGCTCAACGCCTGCGAATCATCACGTCGCCGTTGAAGGTCTTGAGCTGAATATCGGGGCCGCCGCCGCCGATCGCATAACGCGTCTGCTGCGTCCTTCGCACGACGTAGCGCCCGCCCGGGCCGCCACTGCGCTGGACGTTCGGCGGATCGTCCTGTGCCTGGACCTCGAAGTCCGTATAGACGTCGCCCTGCTGGCTCGCGACGATCAAGTCGGCCGCTAGGTTGGCCGGCAGCGTGACGTCGACGTCGCCGTTGAACGACGTGAACGACATCGGCTTGGTCGCGTCGACGGTCGTGAACGTCGCGCGCACGTCGCCGTTCGTGGCGTTGATGACGGCCGAGCCCGCGATGTCCGTGGCGATCACGTCGCCGTTGACGTTCGAGAGCTCGTGCTCGCCCGTGACGGAGTCGATCTCAACGTCGCCGCCGTTGACGAGGCTCGCGCTGACGGATGTCCGCCGCGGCACTCGAATCTCGAGGTCGGCGTTCTTCGGGCTGAAGTCCATTCGCACCGAGACGGTGTTGTCGTTCTCCTCGACGGTGAGGCCGACCGACGAGCTCTGAATGCGCCGCAGGCCGTCCTCGCGCGCCGGCTCCGTCTCTTCGTCGCCGCGAATAGGAGCGTCCGCGACGATGACGACCTCGTTGCCGTCATAGGCCTCGACGCGGATGTCGCCGGAGAACAGTGTGATCTCGAGCTTTGCCGGCCGCGAAGGATCGCTGAGCGGTACGACGAGCCTCTCGTCCTGAGCGCCCGCGACGCCCGACATCGCGCACGATGCGCCCGTCAACAAAGCAATGATGCCGATTCTGTTACTCATTAGTTCGCCTTCCGTACGAAAATGTCGCCGTTCAAAGTGTTGAAGGAATGTCTCTCTCCGCCCGTGCCCACGCGAAACGCCGACGACCGGTTGGTGTGCATGACGTATCGGCCGCGATCGCGCCGCACTTCGGGCGGATCGCTCAAGGAATCGACGTCGAAGTCCGTGAAGACGTCGCCGTGCATGCTCTGGAACGCGAGCTCGGCCGACAGATCCGAGGGGAACGTGACGTCGAGCTCGCCGTTGACGGTCCGAAACGACAAAGGCTCCGCCGGCGCCCGCGCGAACGTCGCTTCGACGTCGCCGTTGACGGTGTTGATGGTGCCGCTGCCGCCGGCGCCCACGAGCCGTACGGCGCCGTTGACGTTCTTGAGCTCGAACGCGCCGTTTACGCCCTCGACGGTCACGTCGCCGTCGTTGACGGTTCCGACTTCGAGCGCGGCGTTGCGCGGCACGCGGACCTCGATATCGTACTCGACGCTGTAGCCCTCCCAACCTCGGCGCCCGCCGTTTTCGTCGGTGGGCCGCACGCGGATCGCGACGCGCCCCGGCTCGCTTTCGGTGCGCAGCTGCATTTCCGCGCGGGCGCGCTCGATGTCGGCTTGGAGATCGCCGCGCACAATTTCCATCGCGCGCATCTCGACGCTGTTGCCGTCGTGCCCCGTCACGCGAATCGGTCCGATGATGTTCTTGACGATGACGACGAGCGGCTCGTTCGCGGGCACGGCGATCGTCTCCGCGAGCTCGCGCGTCTCGACGACGTCGGCGCGGACGTTGCCCGCGAAAGCGAGCAGGGCGGCGGAAGCCGTTCCCGTTGCGATTCGAGTCAGTGGCTGCATGGGTTCTCCTTTTAGACCTCGGGGTTCGCCGGCGCCGGCTCGGCCCCGACTTCGCTCAATGCCATCTGCAAGTACTCCCGCACTGCGGGATCGAGCTCGGTGCGCTCGAGAACGGCGCGCACCGCGTCGACGGCCGGCTGATCAGCCGCGAGCAACGCGTCCGTCAAAGCCACCTGGAGCAGCGGCGATTCCTGCCGCTCGAGCGCCATCGCGAGGCCTTCGATGACGCCTGGACGGTCGAGGTCGGCGCGCAGCGCGTCGATTGCCGCGAGCCGAACGCTCAAGTTCGAGTCGTACTGCACGCGCTCGAGCAACGCGTTGACGATCTCCGGCGCTCGCGCCGTGCGCCGCGACCATTCGACGCCGAGCAAGCGCTCGGATGCGGACTGATGATCGAGAAGCGCGAGACCGACGGTGCGTACCTCGTCGCGCAGCGCGGCGACTTCGGCATCGACGGGCGAGGGCAGCTGCTGACCTACAGCCAAACCGATCAATGCGAGCGCGGCCGCGAGCCCCATTTGCAGCGCCGGTTGCTGCGGCCACCAGCCGCCGAGCCGGCGCTCAGTCCAAGGGCGCGACTCCCGCGCTTCGTATGCGGCCAATCCCGCGTGGAACCGCGCGCGCAGCCGCTCGTGCGGTACCTGCTCGTCATCGAGATTCCCGAGGGTATTCCAGGTCTCAGTCATGGCAGCAACCTCGGCGCGGCACGCCGCGCAGGTTGCAAGGTGCGCTTCGAGCCGCGCTTCGTCGGCGCCCGGAAGCTGCCCTTGCAACCGGTCCATCAATAGCGGTGTCGTCTCTTCACACGTCATGCCGATACCTCTCCTGCCATATCGAGATAGATTTCGCGGAGCTGCTTCATCGCGCGATGCACTCGAACCTTGACCGCACCGACCGAGCAATCGAGCACGCGTGCGATCTCGTCATAGCTTTTGTATTCGAAGCGGCTGAGGACGAGCACCTCGCGCCGCTCGGCCGGCAGGCGCAGCAACGCCTGCCGCACGAGATCGCTCTCACGGTCGTCGTGCTGTTCCTCGTGCGCGTCGCCTGCTGCGGTTTCTTCCATGATCGGCGTCGCCGGCAGGTGATCGGTGGCTCGGCGCTTCAGATGCGCGAGGCACGAGTTGCGCGCGATGCCGAACATCCACGGCACGAGCTCACTGTCGTCCTTGAACGTCGCCTTGTACTTCAACATTTTCATGAATACGTCCTGCACGAGGTCTTCGGCGGTCGAGCGATTGCCCGTCATGCGCAAGCAGTAACCGTAGACGCGCGCGTGATGGCGCTCGAACAGCGTCGCGAGACCTGCCGTCCGGCCGCTGCGGACTTGCCGCATCAATTCCGAGTCGCTCGTTGCCTTCACGAATCTATGGTCGCCATGTCCTAAGCACTGATTAATATTCGCGAGCGCCGTCAAAGGTTACATGCGGCCCGGCATGTAACCATTTCGCGGTTGCCGTATCTAACGCCTAGCCGCTCGGTATCGCCGAGCGGAGCATGAAGGGGGGCCCCTTTGGACACAGCCGACGGCAGGCACGGCACGCGACGGCCGAGCGTGCCTTTGCGCCAAAGCGCGAGCGAAATCGCTACTTGTTGTCCCGCAAACGCGACTCGCGGTCCGGCCGAGTGAACGAGGAACGTTTGTGAATCAGCGGGTTACGTTAGGCAACCACGCTGGCACGCTCGCTGCAAAAGGCTCGCGAACAGCTCGCTAGCTCGCTGGGGAGGATTCTTTGCAGCCGATGAACGCCATTCGCGGAGCATTGTTCGCCGCGCTGCTCCTGGGGAATGGGACGGCGGTTGCGCAGCCCGACGTCGCCTCCGTCGCCGAAGTCTCCTCGAGCCGGGTCGGAAACTTGGCGATTCCGCATTCGACCGAGGCGGTACAGATCGACGGCGTGCTCGACGACGCGATCTGGCGAGCCGCGCTCGCGTTGCCGCTGACGATCGAGACGTATCCTCGCGAGAACCAGACGCCCGACGTCGAGACGACGGCGTACCTCGTCGAGAACGGCGATCAGCTCTTGATCGCTTTCGACGCGCGCGACCCGAACCCCGAATCGATCCGAGCATATTTGCGCGATCGCGACTCGGCGTTCAACGACGATTTCGTCGGCGTCGTGCTCGATACCTTCAACGATCAGCGCCGCGCGTTCGAGTTCTTCGTCAACCCATTCGGCGTCCAGATGGATCTCATCAACGACGACGTCAATCGCAGCGAGAGCGAGTCGTGGGACGCGATCTGGGATTCGGCCGGCCAGATCAACGAACGAGGCTTCGCCGTCGAGATGGCGATTCCGTTCAGCCAACTGCGCTTTCCGCACGTGGACGGCGATCAAACGTGGGGCATCGACGTGCTGCGCTTCTGGCCGCGCGCGCAGCGCGTGCGGATCTCGAACAATCCGCAGGACCGCAACTTGAGCTGTTATCTGTGCCAGTTCGGTAAGTTCACGGGCTTCGCGAACGCGGAGCCCGGCAAGGCGCTCGAAGTAGTGCCGACGCTGACGTCGTCGCGTACGGATTCGCGGCCCGTACCTCCGGCAACGGCGGCTCCAGGCCAGCTCGTGCCGGGAGACTTCGAGACCGAGGCCGGGCTCGGAGTCCGCTGGGGCATCACGCCGGACCTGACGCTCGACGTCACGCTGAATCCCGACTTTTCGCAGGTCGAGGCCGACGTCGCGCAGCTCGAGGAAAACACGACGTTCGCGCTGTTCTATCCGGAGTCGCGGCCGTTCTTCCTCGAGGGCGAGGACTACTACTCGAGCCCGCTGCAGGCCGTGTTCACGCGAACGGTCGCGGATCCCGACGTAGGCGCGAAGTTCACGGGCCGCACCGGAGACAACACCATCGGCGTGTTCGCGACGAACGACGCAATCACCAACCTGCTGTTTCCCGGGCCGTTCGGCTCGCGGAGCACGTCGCTCGATCAAGAAAACAACGCGTTCGTCGGCCGGTACGCGCTTGGCTTCGGCCGGACATCGCAGATCGGCGCGCTCGTGACGAGCCGTGAGGGCGACGGATATAGCAATCAGGTCGGCGGATTCGACGGCCGCTATTTCATGAACGACAACAGCACTCTGCGCTTCCAGTATCTCGATTCGCGGACCGAGTATCCGGCGCAGGTGGTCGAGGACTTCGACCAGGCCGAGGAGCTCGAAGGCGACGCATGGCGCCTCGAATACCGCTACGGTTCGCGCAACTGGTTCGCGCAGATCAACCACCAGGATCTCGACCCGACCTTCCGCGCAGACTCGGGCTTCATCGGGCGCGTCGATCTCGTCCAAGACGGGTTCGAGTTCAACCGCACGTTCTACGGCGACGAGGACGCGTGGTACACGGATTGGCGCCTAGGCATGCAAGGCGGCCGCTCGGAGACCGCCGGCGGTCAGCTCATCAATCGCAACGTCCAGCCGTTCATCTCGTTCCAAGGCCCGTGGCAGTCGTTCGCACGTCTCGGCATCGGCGACCGCAAAGAGCATTGGAACGGCGTGACCTACGACACGAACGGCGCCTTCGTCTTCGGGCAGTTCCGCCCGCGCAGCGGCCTCAACATCAACATGCAGATCAATCGCGGCGAGCAGATCGATTACACGAACTCCCGCTTGGCCGACCAACGGCGCTACCAGCCGCAGATCGATTGGAACGCGACGCGCCACTTGCTCGTGCGCTTGCGTTACACATCCGATCACTTGATGGCGAAGGATGGCGCGACGATATTCGATGCCAAGCTGACCGACTTGCGGCTCACATGGCAGTTCAACGTGCGCAGCTTCGTGCGCTTGACGCTGCAAGATCAGGACGTCGACCGAAACCTGGCTCTCTACACGGACCCGGACAACGACCCGAGCACGCCGCCGCCCGTTCTGCCACCTGAACGCACGAAGACGCTCGCCTCGCAGTTGCTTTACTCGTACAAATTGAATCCGCAGACAGTGCTGTTCGCCGGGTATTCCGACAACAGCGTCGAGGACGTAACGACGCGCGAGATGGAGAAGACCGGCCGCACGCTGTTCTTCAAGCTCAGCTACGCCTGGACGCCCTGACCCGGCTCGCTAGAGCTTGAACACGCGCTCCGCGTTCGTCTGATAGAACGCTTTGTGGTCCTCGTAGGTGAGCGGCAGCTCGTCCGTGACGTTCACTTCCTCCGGCACGAACTGATACGGATAGTCCATTGCATACATGAGCCGGTCCATGCCCATCACGTCTTGCACGTAGCGGATCGGCGGTGTCCATGCCATGCCGCTCGTCGTGTAGTAAAAATTCTGCTTGAAGTACTCGCTGGCTTTGCGCTCGAGCTTCGGTTGGCTCGCGTAGCGGCCCGAGCGAACACTCGCGCCGTGCATGAAGTCGATGCGCGAGAGCCAGTACGGCAATCCTTCGCCCAAGTGGCCAAGCACGATCTTAAGCTTCGGGAACCGATCGAACACGCCGCTGACGACGAGCCGCAGCGCATGCAGCGCCGTCTCCACGGCGAAGCCGAACACTGCGCCGTCGAGCCCCCGCGCCATGAACGGCTTGATCATGTCGTTCGGCGGCGTGTTCGGGTGAATGTAGACGGGCGCGTCGAGCGCTTCGGCTGCCGCGAATATGTCCCAGAACTTCGGGTCGTCGAGATACTCGCCCTGCGTGTGCGAGTTGACGATCGCGCCTTTCAGGCCGAGTGATCGCACGCCGCGCTCGAGCTCGGCCGCTGCGGCGGCGGGGTCCTGAGGCGCTATGGCGGCGAGTCCCGCGAAGCGCGCCGGATTTGCGGCGATCGCCGCCGCGAGCTCGTCATTGACGGCACGCGCGAGGGCAGCGCCCGTCGCAGCGTCGAAGATCTGTACGCCCGGCGACGTCAGCGACAGGATCTGCAGGTGGATGCCCGTCGCGTCCATGTCGTCGATGCGCCGCGCCCCGAGATCCTGCAGCCGCTCGCTGACCAAGCGCGTGCGCTCGCTGGGATTCGTGAGGTAATAGCCCATGAGGCTGTTGAAGCCGATGTCGTCCGAGCCCTTGCGCGCGAGCAGCTCGCGGTAGGCGCGAACGAGGTCCTTCGTGGCGAAGGCCTCCTCGGTCGCGATTCGTTTGAAGCCAAGATCCGTGCGCAACGTTCGTTCTCCGTTTTGTCAGCTCGCGATTACGGGCTGTCGCGCCGACGCGGTTTGGCGCTTCAGCAACGCCACGGCGGCCATGCCGATCAGCACCGGCGCGATACAGCCCAAGTAGACGGAGCGCGGGTTCGCGGCCGTTGCGAGCACGAGGCCGCCGATCGCCGGGCCGACGATGGAGCCGACGCGGCCGACGCCGAGCGCCCAGCCCAAGCCCGTCGCTCGCATCGTGACGGGGTATGTCATCGAGGCGAGCGCCGTCGCGCCGACCTGTGCGCCGATGACGCCCACCCCGGCGAGCATCAGGATCGCCGTCGTCGGCCCTTGCGCGAGGCCGGTGGCCGTCGCGAACGTGTAGAAGCCGATCGCCGCGAGCAGCAAACCGACGAGCACCATGCGATGCGTGCCGAGCCGATCCATGAATAGACCGATCGCGTAGGTGCCGACGACGCCGCCGACGTGGTACAGCGTCGTCATGACGTTCGCCTGCGTCAGCGTGAAGCCGGAGGCGTTCAACGATGTTGGCAGCCAATTGATGGCCAGATAGACGTTCAGCAGGCTCATGAAGAACGCGACCCAGAGGCACAGCGTCGCGACGCTGCGGCCGTCCTTGAAGAGATCGAGCACCGTGGCTTTGCCGCCTTCAGGGTCGTTAGAGACGATTGCGACGTCGTCGTCGGCGCCGAGCTGCGGCTCGATCTGGCGTAGTAGCCGCTTTGCTTCGGCTTGGCGGCCGGGCACGGCGGCCGCGAAGCGAATCGATTCGGGCAAGAACCTCCAGAGCGCCACGGCAAGCACGAGCGGCAGAATGCCTCCCACGGCGAAGACGGCGCGCCACCCGAACGGCTCCACGAGCTGTGCGGCGGCCGCGCCCGCCGCAATCGCGCCGAGCGAGATCCCGCTGCCGACGAACATCACGATGACTGCGCGCCGCTTGTGGGGCGCGTACTCCGAAGCGAGCCCGATCGCATTCGGCAACGCGGCGCCCAAGCCGAGGCCCGTGAAGAAGCGCAGGACGAGCAGCTCGCCGAGCGAGCTCACGCCGAGCGTCCCCAGCGTGCCGAGGCCGAACGCGACGCAGGAATAGACGATCACGCGGCGGCGGCCGGCTCGATCGGCGAGCGGTGCCAGCAGCATCGCGCCGAGCATGACGCCGAACAACCCGGCGCTGAAAGTGGGGCCGAGAGCTCCACGGGCGAGTCCCCAATCTCGGCTAATGGCCGGAGCGACGTAGGTGATCGCCTGCACGTCGAAGCCGTCCACGAACAGCACGGCCGCGCACAGCAGGAACGCTCGCAGCTGAAAGGCGCCGACGCCGCGCGTATCGATGATGTCCGAAACGTCGACGGCCCTGGTCACGGCTCAGCTTGCTCTAAGGATGGGTGGAGTGACGTAAGTCCGGCGCAATCATAAACGACTGTGACTGAAGCCGCTTTCTGGGCGACCCGTCGTCCACTAAGATCCGTCGCATCTTCGGGACGTTCGCCGGCTCCATACGAGGTCATCCCATGCAGAACCGCAATCCCTATGCCGCTCCGCAGGCGAATGTGACGCGCGGCGACGGCAACGTCGAGGGGTACGGCGAGATCAAGATGTTCTCCGCACAAGGCCGCCTCGGCCGCGTGCGCTACATCGGGTACTCGGTCGGTCTCTCGATCCTTGTCATGCTCGTGTTCGGCATCCTGGCCGGGCTGGCCGCACTGATCGATCAAACTGCCACGGCGGCCGTAATAGGGATCGGTTACATAGTGGTCATCGTCGTGCAGTTCTTGCTGACGATTCAGCGCTCGCACGACATGAACGTGACGGGCTGGCTTTCGTTGATCTCGCTGATTCCGCTCGGCGTGCTGGTGTTCTGGTTCGTGCCGGGCACGCGCGGCGAGAACGACTACGGCAAGCCTCCGCCGCCAAACACGACCGGCGTGATCGTGCTGGCATGCGTTGTGCCGCTCGTCGGCATCGTCGGCATGCTGGCCGCCATCGCGATTCCCGCATACCAGGACTACACGACTCGCGCGCAGATTTCAGAAGGCCTCAACCTCGCCGCAGCCGCGAAAGCGGCAGTTGCCGAATCCTATGCGAGAAGCAATCAGGCGCCGTCGGACCGCAGCGCGGCAGGGCTATCCCCCGTGGCGACCGACACGAGCGGCCAATACGTGGAAAGCGTGGACGTCGCCGGCGGCACGATCCTCGTGACGTACGGCTCCGCGGCGAACCAAACGGTGGCCGGCAGGATTCTCGGGCTTCAGCCGTATGTCACGTCCGATAAGGCCGTCGTTTGGCGCTGTGGGCAAGGCCCCGCGCCGCAGGGCGCCGTCGCGATGGACGCAGGCGCGCCGTCGGCAGCGGGTGCTACCGACGTCGACCCACGGCACCTGCCGTCCGCTTGCCGTCCGTGATCCCACGCTAGTTTCCCGGCGCGTCGTTCTCTCGCGGCGTCGAGCCATTGACCTCGATGCGTCGAGGTCTATGATCGTGCGGGGGGTAATCACCATGCCGCTTCGCCGTGCCGTTCTAGGTGCGATCTTCGTCGTCGTGGCTTCGGCGAATGCCGAGGCGCAGCCTGCGATCCCGTCCGCTGCCGTCGTCGACGTGCAAGGCGGGCAGATCAGCGTCGTCACGGTCGCGACAGGGCTCGTCCACCCGTGGAGCATTGCGCTCTTGCCGCGCGATCGATCGATGCTCGTCGCCGAGCGCAACGGGCGCGTGCGGCTCATCGAAGACGGCAAGCTGGTCGCCGAGCCCGTGTGGTCGGCCGACGGCGTTGCGGCCGGCAACGAGCTGAAGTGGCTCACGCTGCATCCGAACTTCGAGTCGAACCGGCTCGTCTACTTCTCCTATCCGAAGGCCGGCGAGGCGGGCACGACGCTGGCCATCGCGCGCGGCCGATTCGACGGGCGGAAGCTCAACGACTTTCGAGAAATCTTCGTCGCCGACGCATGGGAAACCGGCGGCAACATGGGCGGCAAGATCCTGTTCGGCCCCGACGAGACGCTCTACGTGACCGTCGGCGATCGCGATCGTCTATGCTGCACGGGCACCGAGGACAACAGCCTGCGCATGAAAGCGCAGGACTTGAGCAACCACGTCGGCAAGACGCTGCGCATCCGCGACGACGGCACGGTGCCGCCCGACAATCCGTTCGTCGGCCGCGCGGGCGCCAAGCCCGAGATATTTACGTTGGGCCATCGCAACGGTTACGGCCTCGCGTTCCATCCCGACACGGGCGAGCTGTGGCAAGCCGAGATCGGGCCGATGGGCGGCGACGAGGTCAACATCCTCCTGCCGGGGCACAATTACGGTTGGCCGCTCGTGTCGATGGGCCGTAATTACACCGGCTCGCTCGTCTCCGACCGGCCCTATCAGCGCGACGGCATGGACAACGCGCGGATGTTCTGGGTGCCGTCGATCAGCCCGTCGAGCCTGCTGTTCTACTCCGGCGAACGCTTCCCTCAGTGGCGCGGCAACATGTTCGTCGGCGCGCTGAACGGCCAGAGCTTGCAGCGCGTCGCCTTCGGCCAGCCGTCGCAAGCGGAACGGCGCGAGCAAGTGCTGCGCTCGCTCGGTCTGCGCATTCGCGACGTGCAGCAGACGCGCGACGGTTTCATCTACGTCGCGACGGAGCTTCGGTTCGGCGGCGGCGAGGCTGACGGCACCATCGTGCGGCTCGAGCCGCTCGAAGGGTCGTAATTGCCTACTGCGATCCGCCGCCGAGCGCCTGCTTCAGGGTGGCGAGATCCTCCTCGAGCTTCGCGACGCGAGCTTCGAGCGCTGCGAGCGCGCTGGAGCGCGGAGATGGCGCCTCGGCGACGTCGGAGGAAATGATCGACAAGGGTGCCGACTCGATCGGCCCCCCGAACAAATGCGCGTACGCGTGATCCTTGCGCCGCGGCTCGCGCGGCAAGCGCGCCACGAAAGGCCCGTCGGCTCGCGTCATCAGCGCATGAAGCGCGGCTTCAACCTCGGCCGAGTCCGCGAATTCGTGTAGCCTGCCGCTGTGTGCCTTGATCTCGCCAGGGGTCTGCGGCCCGCGCAGCAGCAACAAGCACACCACGGCGAACTCGGCCGGAGAAAATTTGATTTCCGCGAAGTGCGTGTTGCAGAAACGTTGCTGATACTTCTCGACGCGGCTGCCGAACTCCTGAGTCATCACGAGGCGTCTGGCGATGAGATCCTTGACGGTGCGCTCGACGACGCCTTGCTCCAGCGCCATGACAGGCTCGCGGCTCGACTTCTGATTGCAGGCGTTGACGAGCGCATTCAGTGACAGCGGGTATTGATCCGGCGTGATCACGGATTTCTCCATGAGGCAGCCGATGACGCGCGCTTCGTTCGCTGTGAGCTGGATATCCAAGGAAGTCCTTCTGTTTGCAGTTCGGGCCGAGGGGTTCGATGTTATGAGATCGGCGGGCTGCGCCGCCAGCTAACGCGCGCGCCCGCGCATCAGAAATTTGTCGAGCTCGTTGGCGAAGGCTTGAATATCCGCCTTACCGAGCGCCGCCGGTCCGCGGGTCGTCTCGCCCGACGAGCGCAACGCATCCATGAAGTTTCGGCGTGCCAGATGATCCTGGACGTTGTTCGCCGTGTACAACGTGCCTCGCGGGTTCAGCGCGAAGGCCTTCGCCGCCACGACTTGCGCCGCGAGCGGTACGTCTGCGGTGACGACGAGATCGCCGGCACCTAATGCGGCGAGTATGCGGGCATCGGCGACATCGAAACCGGCCTCGACCTGCTTCGACTCGATGAACTGCGACTTCGGCACTCGCAACGCATGGTTCGCTACGAACACCGTGCGGATCTGCACTCGTGCGGCGGCGCGGAAGAGGATTTCCTTGATCTGCGCAGGGCAGGCATCCGCATCGACCCAGACCACCATGCGCGGTCGATCAACGTGCGACGGGCTTGCCGTAGACCTCGATCCGCCCGACATTGACGAACCCGCCCCAGCCGTGGCCGCTGCCGGGCAGCAAGTCGGCGAAGCCGACCTCGTCGACGCGGCTCAGGTCGGGCGATGCCCAGGTCTGCCCGACGGTCACGACGCGCGAGATGTCGAGCGGCAGCCAGCGCACGGACGCGAGCGCGAACTCCGACTCGAGGAACAGCGTGGAATTCGCCGACGGCGCCCCTTCGCCATAGTCGCCGACGAACCAGTTGCCGTCCGCGAGCTTCACGATGGGGCGCACGAGGTGAAACCCGGAGGTGCGCGTCACCCAGCGAATGCGCGCGAGACCCGTGAGGTCGACGTAGCGCGTGCGGTCGCGCAGCGTCGCCGCGACGGCCGTCTGGCACACGCCGGTCCACAAGTTTGGCGGGTCGGTCGCTTGACCGGCCGCGACGCGTTGCGGCGGCGGATTCTGGTTGTAGCCGGCGAGCTGCACGCACGACGGGCCGCCCCAGTCGCGCGCGATCGAGCGCGGCGGCGGGCTCGCGAGATAGCCGGGTACGCTGGCCGCGTCGGGATCGTAGAGCTTGAGCTCGAGCGCCGGATTCGTGACGGCGGCGGCCGTGACACCGCCCTCAGGGACGAAGTCGGGGCCGGCGTCAGCAGGGCGCGTCAGTTGCCGCCATTCCTCTTTGAAGAACAGAGGAGGCAGGGCGGGCGGAGCCGCGGCTGCGGCCGGTGGCCGTTGCTGTGCGCCGACCCCTGTCGCGAGCAACGCGACGGCCGCAGCGATCGAGAACCCCATCAGCTTTGCAAAAGACATAGCCCCTCCCATGCATCTGCTCGCTCAGTGTACGACCTATCAGCTTGGAGGGGCTGAGGTTTCGCGGCATCCCCCCGCTTGAAGTTAGCTATTTGGCTAAGTATATTTGCTTAGCTTTAAAGCTAATTAAAAATCCGGAGGCGTCATGGTCACTTCTCTGTGCATCTATCGCGTCAAGCCCGGCTCGGAGGCCGCGTTCAGAAAGCTGTTGGCCAAGCACTGGCCGACGTTGAAGCGTGTTGGGCTGGCGGCCGACGTGCCGTCGACGATCTACTTGGGCTCGGAAGGCGACAACCAGCCGATCTTCGTCGAGCTCTTGAGCTGGAGAGACGAGCACGGCGCCGAGCGCGCGCACGAGCTGCCCGATGTCATGGCCGTCTGGGAGCCGATGGGTAAGCTGTGCGAGGCGCGCGCTGGACGTCCGCCGATGGAGTTTCCGCTTGTCGAACCGATCGAAGTCCCCTTCGAGCGCTGACAAGCGGTTGGCCGACTACGACGCGGTGTTCGCGGCGCTCGACAATGCGGCGCGGCGGCAGATGCTCATGATTCTGCATTTTCGCGGCGACAGCATGACGGCCGGCGAGATCGCGGATCGGTTTTCGTGCTCGTGGCCGACGACGTCGCGGCATCTGCGCAAGCTCGAAAGCGCGGGCTTGGTCGAGGTCGAACGCGCCGGCCGCGAGTGGATTTACCGGCTCAGCCGCAGCCGCCTCGGCGTCGCGCGCGAGTGGCTCGCATGGTTCGACGCGCCGCCGCCGCGCGCAAAGAAGAGTTAGCCGTCCGCGGCCTTGCGCGACTCGCGCTTGCGCTCGTTCTCCGTGAGCAGCTTCTTGCGCAAGCGCACGCTCGCCGGCGTCACCTCGACGAGCTCGTCATCGTCGATGAACTCGAGCGCCTGCTCGAGCGAGAACTTGATCGGCGGCGTGAGGATGATGTTCTCGTCGGCGCCGGCGGAGCGGATGTTCGTGAGCTTCTTGCCCTTCGTCGGATTCACCATGAGGTCGTTGTCGCGGCTGTGGATCCCGATGATCATGCCCTCGTAGACCTCGACGCCGTGGCCGATGAACAGCGAGCCGCGTTCCTGCAGGTCGAACAAGGTGTAGGCCACCGCCTTGCCTTGCACCATCGAGACGAGCGCGCCGTTGATGCGCTGGCCGATCTCGCCTTTCGCGCGCGGCGCGTAGCCGTCGAAGATGTGGTAGAGCAGGCCCGTCCCCGCAGTCGTCGTGAGGTACTCGGTGCGGAAGCCGATGAGGCCACGCGCTGGGATCCGATACTCGAGCCGTACGCGGCCACGGCCGTCGGGCATCATCGAGATGAGCTCGCCCTTGCGCTCGGCGAGGCGAGTCATCACGCCGCCCTGGTACTGCTCGCCGAAGTCCACCGTGAGCTGCTCCCACGGCTCCTGAATCACGCCGTCGACGACGCGCTCGATCACTGCCGGCCGCGAGACCGCAAGCTCGTAGCCTTCGCGGCGCATGTTCTCGATCAGCACCGACAAGTGCAGCTCGCCGCGGCCGGAGACGCGAAACCTATCCGCATCGTCCGTTTCTTCGACACGCAGCGCGACGTTGTGCAGGAGCTCCTGCTCGAGGCGCGCGCGGATTTGACGGCTCGTGAGGTACTTGCCTTCCGAGCCTGCGAACGGCGACTTGTTGACCTGGAACGTCATCGTGATCGTCGGCTCGTCGACCTGCAGCGGCGGAAGGCCTTCTCCTTGCCCGCGCGCGCAAACGGTATCGGAGATCTTGAGGTCCTCGATGCCGCTGAATACGACGATGTCGCCTGCGCCGGCCTCCGCGATGGTCGTGCGCGTGAGCCCCTCGAAGCCGTAGAGCTCCATGAGCTGCGCATTGCGCTGCGTGCCGTCGCGCTGTACGAGCGTCACCGGCAGGTTGCGCTTGACGACGCCGCGGCTGATTCGGCCGATGCCCATGAGGCCCACGTACGAGTTGTAGTCGAGGCTCGAGACTTGCAGCTGCAACGGCCCTTCGAGCTCGACGGGCGGCGGCGGCACATTGTTGATGATGGCTTCGAACAGCGGCTGCATGTCGCCGTCGCGCGCAGCGGGATCGGTGGACGCGTACCCCTTCAAGGCGGAAGCGTAGATCACGGGAAAGTCGAGTTGCTTGTCGCTCGCCCCGAGCCGGTCGAAGAGATCGAATGTTTGGTCGAGCACCCACTCGGCGCGTGAGCCTTCGCGATCGACCTTGTTGATGACGACGAGCGGCGTGAAGCCGTGCTGGAAAGCCTTGCTCGTGACGAAACGAGTTTGCGGCATCGGGCCGTCCACTGCGTCGACCAGCAACAGCACACCGTCGACCATTGAAAGCACGCGCTCGACCTCGCCGCCAAAGTCCGCGTGTCCCGGCGTGTCGACGATATTGATTCGCCAGTCGCGCCAACCGATCGCCGTGTTCTTCGCGAGAATCGTGATGCCGCGCTCTTTCTCGATGTCGTTCGAGTCCATCGCGCGCTCGGGTATGACCACGCGCGCATCGAGAGAGCCGGCTTGACGCAGCAGCTTATCGACGAGGGTGGTCTTGCCGTGATCCACGTGCGCGATGATCGCGATGTTTCGCAGCCGTTCCTTGGGCAACATGACGTGGGCCGGGGGAGGGGGGAGAGGGCGCGCATTATACGGCCATTTGCCAGAGAAACCAGGGCCTTGCCGCGCAAGACGAGCATCCGGGGCGGCAAATTACCCCCGAGGCCAGTAGTCGCTATCCGATTCCGACCCCGTCGCGCCCCGGCCTGAGCGAATCCACTTCATCAGGTCGGGGCAAAAAGCGACGACCATCGCGGCACCGACGCCGAAAAAGGTTCCGAGCGATAGCCACATGAGGTCCTGCAGAGACACGCGCGCACCAACGAGCAAGGGGCTCATCTAGGTACACGAATGGCGGCGAAAAAGGTTCCCGCACTTGCGCGCGCCGACTTGCAGAGCGGCCAGGCCCGGCTATTGCATGCAAAATGGGCTTGCGACGGCTATTCCCACGTTAGGGCCTCACTCGCAAACGACGAGCCCTTGGCTCGGACGACGCAGAAACGTTGCCCCGTCGGAGCCTCCATGACGTACCACGTGTTGGTCTTCTGGACTCTCTTTGCGCCGAGCTGCTCGAGCCGCTGCACCTCGGCGTCGACGTCGTCCGTTTCGATATCCAAGTGGACACGGCTCGGATGGGCAACCGACTGCACCTCGACGTGCAGTCGATCTTGCGTATCGACGAGCTGAACGTATTTATTTCCTTCGTCGCCGGGTAATCCGCGGACCTCCATTCCGAGCGCGCGACCCCAGAACGTTGCGGCCGACTTCAGATCGTCGGTCTTGCAGTCGATGATGAAACCGGCCAGGCGACTCTTGTGCATGTCAGTCCCTCGCGAGCGGAGCTTCGCTGACTAGAGCACCGCGCCGTAGGCGGGTCAATTGACCTTCTAAGTGGCCGTAGTAGCGGCAACCTCGCGCGGCCGCCCGACGAGCGGTTGCAGCGACACGCCCGCGAGGATGATCGCGACGCCGAGGTAGAACTGCAGCGTTAGCTCGCGCTGCTCGCTGAGCAGCACCACTGCGAGCACGATCGTGTACACCGGCTCGAGATTGATCGCAAGCTGAGCAGAGAACGCGCTGATATGCCTAAGCGCAACGAACGACAGCGAGAACGGCAGCAATGTGCAGGCAATCGCCAGTACGACGAGCAAAATGGCGTCCTGCGACGACGGCCATTCTAGCAGCGGCCCCGCGAGGTCGGGCATGAGCGCGGGCAGCAGTGGTGCAATCGCGCTCAGCACGATGAACCCAGCGCCAAGCTCGAGCGCCGTCGCGGTCAGCGCCTCGCCGCGGTGCGCGAGCCGTTTGTTCAGCGAGCCGAACACGGCGACGAGGAGCGCGGATACGGCACCGACGATGACGCCGTCTCGCATTCCGGTCGGCACGCCGCCGACGACGAGCGCGACGCCGGGCAGCACGGCGAGACCAAGCAAGAGGTCGCGCGCCGAGAACCGCGTCCGCGTGAGCCACGGCTCGACGAGCGCCGTCAGAGGCGCCGCGAGCGCGATGCAGGTCGCGGCCACGGATGCGTTCGCGAGCTTGATCGCGCCGTAGAACGTCAGCCAGTGCAGCGCGACGAGAGCGCCGATGCCGGCGTAGGCGAGCCAGAGGCGCGCCGGCAGCACGCGCAGCGAGCGCAGCACGCTCGGCACGAGCGCGAGCGCAGCGACGACGATCAACATGCGCCACCACACCAGCGGTAGCGCGGCCAGCGAGATCAGCTTGCCCAGGATCGCCGTGAAGCCCCACAGCACTACGCAGAAGTGGATTTGCAGGGTCGCCGTCGTCGTGGGTTTCATCGCGGCGGACTCTGATCTCGCGAGCACGTGCAGGTCAAGAAATGCGATCGGCGAACTCACCGCAAAATGCTCCTGCATTTGCGGCATGGCGGCCATCCATGGCCGCCAAAAAAAGGCCCCGCTGAAGCGGGGCCAAATCCTATCCTCCCTATGCAGACGTTGGGCCGGCAGGCCCTAGAAGTTCACTGTGGTCGTATTCCCTAGAATCTCGATCGGATTGGAACATCCCACGAGCGCCAAGACCGCGAAGGCGCACCCCGTACGACCGAGCATCCACTTATCGTTCACTCTCAAAGGTTCCCCGGCGCCTAAACGGCGCTAAACATTCTCCGATAGGCTTACACGTGCCAGCGGTGCACCATGTTCCGTTGAATTGACATAATTCGTGCCGCTTGGCTGGCCGCGGCTAAAAATGCGGCGCAAGGCGTGGGGAAGGGGAACGAAACCCCGCGTCATCCGTGTTGGTAGTAGGCCCGTTGGGGCACTGGATAGTCACCGCATGGGAAAACCAACCGTCGACCATGGCGGTGAGTCGGAGCAGGAGCGGTTTGCGGCGCTGATTCGACAACACTATCGAGCGCTTTATAAGGCGGCATATCGCCTGACGCGGTCCGCTGTCGATGCCGAAGACCTCGTGCAAGAAGTGTGTCTGCGGGCGTACCCGCGTCTGACGGAGGTCGAACGGTTGGAGCAGCCGCGTGGCTGGCTGATGCGAGTTCTGTATCGGTTGTTCATCGATCTGCGCCGGCGCTACGAGCGAACGAATGTGCGCGCGATCGACGAGAATGAGGAGTTCATGAGCGATGGGCCGAGTCCAGCCGAAGAGGCAGACCGCGCGCTCGACCGATTGCGAATCGAGGATGCGTGGCGCCACTTGAATCATGAACAGCGCCTACTGCTGGCGCTTCACGACGTCGAGGGCTATTCGTTGGCCGAGATCCACGCATTGACAGGCATTAAGGACGGAACGATCAAGTCGCGGCTGCATCGGGCTCGAGTGCGGCTCGGCCGGCTCCTGCAGCGCGACCGGGTTGTGATGTCCGCGGTCGCGGACGAGCGGGGTTCTTGAGATGCGATGCGAAGACGCGATAGACATCATCCGCGCTGCGGGCTCGGGGCCGCGAGGCGATCTTCGCGCGGCGCTGGACCATGCTGCGGCTTGCGACGACTGCCAATCCGCGCAGCGCGCGCTCGATGCGATGCGCAAGCTGGCCGATGCGTCGGTGCCGTCCGTCGATGAAGGCGCGATCGAACGCGCGATCGATCGGGCGTTGGCGAGCCGTGCGCCGGGTTGGCGGCGTGGATTCTGGAGTGGCTTGGCCAGCGGCGCGGCCGCGGCCGCGGCGGTCGCTGCATTGACAGTCGGCATTTGGTCATTGAGAAGCGGCGAGAGCTCCGTCGCGGTGCCCGAGGTTCGCTTGGCGTTGAACCGACCGAGCGAGGTTACGGTGACGCTCGACTCGCCCGAGCCGCTCGTGAATGCCGAAGTTCGCGTCGAGCTGCGTGGCGCCGTCGCGCTCGATGGCTACGCGGGCCAGCGTGAGCTCAGATGGTCGACGGACCTCGATCGCGGCATCAACCAGTTGACGTTGCCGGTCGTCGCGATCGATGCGACCGGCGGTCAGGTGCTCGTCGAGGTGACGCACGGCGACAAACGTCGAACTTTCGTGCTCGATGTTCGGACGGCGGCTGCCGGCTGAGTGGAATGGAACGAAGCAGCTGCTCGAACGTGTAGTACGGGGCCGGGAGGCAACATGCGGAACGACGAACCAACAATAATCACACGCGCAGTTTGGGCAGCCCTCGCGACGGTAGCGACAGTTGCTGTAGATGCACAGGAAGCGAGCGAAGCCAGCCTCGAAGTCACGATCCGCCTGCTGCCGGAGAACGCCGTCGGCCCCGAGGAGATCACGCGGCGCATCGAGTTGCCGCCCGCAGCGGCGATACAGACGCCGCCGCGGGCAGAGGCCGCCGATGAGGCGCCGCCCGAGAGCGAGAGAGGTCGCGGCGACGAGATCTCCAGAGAAGGGCGCGAGCGCGGCCGCGAGTTCGGCCAAGAGACCGCGGAGCAAGCGCGCGAGAACCGCGAGAACGCGGGCCGGCCCGACGATGCTGGTCCGCCCGACGATGCGGGTCGGCCCGACGATGCGGGTCGGCCCGACGATGCGGGTCGGCCCGACGATGCGGGTCGGCCCGACGATGCGGGTCGGCCCGACGATGCGGGTCGGCCCGACGATGCCGGTCGGCCCGACGATACCGGTCGGCCCGACGATACCGGTCGGCCCGACGATACCGGTCGGCCCGACGATGCCGGTCGGCCTGACGATGCCGGTCGGCCCGACGATGCCGGTCGGCCCGACGATGCCAGGCCGCCGGAAGAGCCGCCGCGCGGGCCGCCCACGCCGCCACCGGGCCGTCCGTAACGTCTAGCTCGCTCTCAAACCGATCCGGTAGTGCCTAGTACACTACTGGGGTCGTTCCTCTTTTGCTGGTTAGCAATGTCCCGGGCTCTGGTCTTGGCAATCGCGTGCATGGTCATGGCATTGGCGCGCGCGGCCCCCAGCTCCGACGCGAGCGAGCTGTTTGCCGACGGCGAGCGGGCGTTCGCGGCCGGCGAGCACGCCGAAGCGTTGCGGTTGTTCACGGCCGCGCGTGAAGCCGGCTCGACGGGCCCGAGCAGCTACTACAACATCGGTGTCTGCCAATACCGGCTGCGCGACTACGACGGAGCCGAAGCTACGTTCGCAAGATTGGCCGCCGAGTTTCCGGCGTTGCGCGAGCTCGCGGAATACAACCGTGGCCTCGCGCTGCGAGCGGACGGCAACATCGCCGACGCGCGCGTCGCTTTCGAGCGCGCGCGCTTCAGCACCGACGACAAGATCGTGGCGCTCGCGAACGCGCAGCTCGCCGAGGTTGGCAGGCAGCAGATCGTCGACGAGCCGAGATGGACCGGCTATTTTGCGGGCGGCTTCGGCTACGACGACAACGTAGCGCTTCTGAACGAGCTCGTGCTTCCGAGCAGCGAAGCATCGAGCCCGCTCGCGGAAGTGCTCGGCGTCCTGACGCGCGATTTCGGCGCGAAGCCGCTGCGCTTCGATGCGAGCGCCTACGCCGTCCACTATCCCGAGGTCGGCGATTTCGATCAGACCGCGGTTCGGTTGGCGCTCGAGGCCGAACAGCGGATCGGGCAGTGGACGCTGTTGGTCGGCCCGACGCTGGGACGCAGCACGCTCAACGGCGAAGGCTTCGAGGAGCTCGTAGGCGCCGACTTAAGGGTGCGCCGTGCCCTCGGAACGGGTCTTATTTTCGAAGCGCGGGCGCTCTACGACGATACGAACGCCGCAGATCCGAGCTTCGCCTATCTCGACGGCTCACGCCGCCTCGTGCGGTTATCGATGCAGCATACGGGCGCGGCTCGCGTTCGCGCCGGTTACGATGTCGAGCGTAATGACCGCGCGGATCCCGGCGTATCGCCGTCTCGAAAGCGTGTGTCGATCGTCTATCAACGGCGATTGTCGGAAAATTGGGCCGCGGACGCGGCGTTCGCGCACCGCACGAGCCGCTATGGTGCCGCAAACGTGCCGCGCGACGAGCGGTTGCTGGAGCTGTCGCTCTCGGCGCGGCGCGAGCTGCGCGGTAACTGGACACTCGGTGTCGAGTACCAATGGTTCGACAACGATTCGACGGCCGATGAATTCGCCTACGATGGCCAGCGAGTCGCGCTTGGCTTGAGCAGAAGCTTCTACGGCATTTGACGCTGTCGGGCCGCGCTCCTTACAGTGATTTGGCGCTGGCTACTGGAGCGAGAACGATGATTCGCGTGCACGCCACGAAGGCTTCGATCAACGGCTACAAGGTGCGGCTGCTGCTCGCGATGCTGCGCGAGCCCTACGAGCTCGTCGAGCTAGACATGTACGCCGGCGAGCACAAGCGCGAGCCTTTTCTCACGTTGAACCCGTTCGGGCAGATGCCTGCGCTGACGGACGGCGCGTTCACGATCGCTGATTCCCACGCCTGCTTGGTCTATCTGGCGCGCAAATACGACCCGGACGGCGTCTGGCTGCCGAGCGACGCCGAAGGCGAGGCCAAGGTCGCCGAGTGGCTGTCGAAGTCGGCGAACGAGGTGCACCAAGGCCCGTGGATGAAACGCGCGAAGATCCGCCGGCCCGACGCCATCAAAGTCTCGAACGAGGAAATAGACGCGCGCTGCGACCACATCTTGAAGCTGATGGACGCCTGGCTCGCGCAACGCGAGTGGCTCGCACTCGGCCGGGCGACTATCGCGGATGTCTCGTGCTTCGGTCCAATCTCGATGCTGAAGGTGTCGGGCTACGACACCGACCGATGGCCGAACGTGACGCGCTGGCTCGAGCGCGTGAAAGCGCTGCCCGGCGCGCACGACATCGACGGCAACGCCTTCGCGCCGAGCTAGAACGAGCCTTTGGTCTCGATGACGAATTGCACGCTGTCGATGTCCGAAGGGCCGTTCAACGGAAACGCGAGGTCGATGTGCACGACGTTGCGACCGCTCGCGCGCGGCGAGCTCAGGCGCAAGCCCGCGCCGACGTCATAGAGCGTGCCCAACGGTTCCGTCGCGCGCGGATCGCGGCCGCCGACTTTACCGATGTCTCCGAAGACGGCCCAGCCGACACGAAATAGCCGCCACGGGTAAAGCTCCGTGAAGAAGCGTTGCTCGACGTTCAGAGCGACACGGCTCTCGCCGGCTTGATAACGGATGGGGTAGCCGCGCAAGCCGTTATCGCCGCCGAGTAGCACCTGGTTCTCGGGATCGAGATCGTCGGTGGCGAGCGCTTCGAGGCTGACGGAGAACAGGTGCTTGCCGAGATTGCGGCGATAGTAATCGCCCGTGAGGAAGACCTGGGAATTGCGGTAGCCCAAGTCCTCGCGGCGCGTCGAGGCGCCCGTCCGCAGGAGCAGGAGGCGGCCGGGACCGCCAGGCTCCCAGCCTTTTTCGGCCGTGAGCTCGAACAGCGTCGCATCACGGTCCGAGTCGAAACGGCGTTTCGCGAAGCCGAGGCTGACAAACACCTGAGTTCCCAGCGAGATGTCCTCGGTGCGGCCCATGTCGTTGAGCTCGCTCATCTCGCGAAAATCGTCCTCGATCCACTGCCAGCCGAGCCAGGGATACACGAGCTTACGGTCGGGCGGCAGCAGCAGCGGCTGCGGGACGTCGGCTGTCGTGCGGAACGTGTCCTCCTCCGAGGCGAAGCCGGCCAACCAACGCTGCGTGTGCCCATCGGTCAGGCCGCGGGACCAACCGCCCTGCACGCCGACCGCCTCGAGGTCGTGGCCGAACTCGTCGACCTCCTCGCCGAGGTCGTACATCGTGTCGACGCGCTCCTGGTCGTGAATCGAGCCGCCGACCGACCAGCGCGTGTCGAGCGAGAAGAACGGCCGGTCGACGCGCAGCTCTCGCCGATGGCCGTCGCTCGCGTTCGCGAACATGGCCGTGAGCTGCACGCGGCTGCCGAACACGTTGCCGTCGGAGTAACCGAGGAGCGCCTGGTCGCGGTCGATCTCGCTCTCGTAGCCGATCTCGAATGTTTTGCCGGTGCCGAACAGATTGCTGTCCGACAAGCCGATGCCCCATTCGGTTTGGCCGCCGCTGCGGCTCAGGCTCAAATCGAGCGCAAGCGACCACGAGTCCCGCACGTGCACGTTGACGTCGACGCTGTTCGTGGCGGCGTCGTAGCTGCCCGGCTCGACGGTGGCCTCGGAGATGAAGCCGCGGCCGCGCAGCGCGCGTGCGGACTCGTCGAGCAAGCGCGCGACGAATCGCTCGCCCTCGGAGAACAGCAGGATGTCCCCGACGACGGTCTCGCGAGTCAGCACGTGGACGCGGTTGGCCCAGCGATAAAGCGCCTTGTCTTCGGCGGGATTGTTCGGATCGAAGACGTTGTCGACGGTGACATGGATCGCGCGAATCGTCGCGCCTGCTTGCTCGAGCTGAGCGCGCGTCGGGCCGGCGCTTGGGCTTGGATTTGGCTCTTGCGCAGCGAGTTGCGCCGCGCCGAACAAGGCACCGATGGTCCCGCAACGCAGTAGCAGCGAAATAAAAGGCATCGCGCGCCAGCGTAGCGTGCCGGGCGCGAATTTAGTGTGCCGCGCCACCCGTTACGCCGTCTTTCGGCCGATGAGTTGCGTCAGCGCAACCGAGCGGCCATCAGGGTCGACGGCGGGACCCTCGTACGCGTGCACGACGGCAAGGCCCTGCGCCGAGCGGCGCAGAGCGCCGGGCGGCAGCCGATAATCCGCGCTCCTCGGGCCCGCGACGGGCGCGCCGGTTGCGAAGTGCTGCTCGCAGAGGATCACGCCATCTCTAGCCAGCCGCGCAACGAGATGCGGCATCAACGTGCGGTGGACGTAGCGCACCCAGACGATCAGGTCGAAGCCGCCGGCCGGCAGCGCCTGCTCGGGATCCGCGTCGAGGTCCGCGCATAGCCATTCGACTGTCAGCCCGCGCTCCGCGGCGGATGTCTCGGCGCGGTCGAGCGCTACGCGCGAGATGTCGAGCGCGGTGACGGCATAACCGTTGGCCGCGAGGTAGAGCGCATTGCGCCCGGCGCCGCACGCGACGTCGAGCGCACGGCCGCGCGGCAAGCGCGGTAACCACTCCGCGAGCAATGCCGTCGGATGGGTGCGGTTCTCGTACGCCCCGTCACGATAACGGGCATCCCACTTGTCGCGTTCGGCGGCGCTCACGCGTCAGAGGCGTATGACGACCTTGCCGAAGAAGTCCCCGCTGTCCATGGCCGCGAACGCGGCCGGCGCCTCCTCGAGCTCGAACACCTTGTCGACGACGGGCTTGATCTTGTGCTGCGTCAGAAACGCATTGAGCGCCTCGAAATCGGCCCGCGAGCCGACGTAGATGCCGCTCGCGGTCGCGTTCAATCCCATCAGCGTGCCGACGGGGACATCGCTCGCGAAGCCGGACAAACCGCCGATGATCGCGATGTGGCCGCCGAAGCCGAGCGCCTGCAAAGCGCGCGGTAACGTGTCCTGGCCGCCGACTTCGAGCACCTGGTCGACGCCGGCGCCGCCCGTCAAGGCGCGGACTTCGTTCTGCCATTCCGGGTTGCTGCGGTAGTTCACGGTGCCGAACGCGCCGAGCTCGCGCGCTCGAGCGAGCTTCGCGTCGCTCGAGCTCGTGATGATCGGTTTAGCGCCGGCCGCGGCCGCGAGCTGCAAGCCGAACACCGAGACGCCGCCCGTGCCCTCGAGCAGCACGAAATCGCCGGCTTGCAACCCCCCGCGCTTGAACAAGCCGACCCACGCTGTGACGCCCGCGCACGGCAGTGTCGCGGCTTCCTCGAACGACAAGTGAGCGGGGATCGAGACGAGACCTTCGGCGTCCGTGACGACGAGCTCGGACAGCATTCCGCCGGAGTTGCCGCCGCGCGCCGTCGCTAGCGACGCCGCCGTCGGCGCGCCGTCGAGCCAATCCTCGAAGAAGATGCCCGCGACGCGGTCGCCAACTTTGAAACGTGTGACGTCGGCGCCGACGGCGACGATCTCGCCCGCGCCGTCCGACAGCGGCACGCTGTTCGGCTGCGTGCCCCCGCGCCCGTAGCGCCCTTCCGCCATCATCAAGTCGCGGCGGTTCAGCGACACGGCGCGCACGCGCACCGCGACCTCGTTCGCCGCCGGCGCGCGCGCTTCGACCTCGCGCAGCGCGAGCTCGACCGCGTCGCCGCTCGGCGCGAATTGCCATTGGCGAATCGCCTCTGCGGACAACGCGCTCTGCGAGAGCAGCGCGAGTGCTGCGGCGGTTGGCGTCCAGCGAGATAAGCGGAACTGCATATCGACTCCCCCTGTAAGGGGACAGATCTATTTTCTCACGAAAGTAGATCTGTCCCCTCTTGCTCTTCAGCCCCGCGAGTCTTTGCGCCGGCGGTCCTGCGTGTCGACTTGCGACCAATGCCACGGCTCGTACTCGAAACCGAAGCGGTTGCCGTGCCCGTACGGCATGTGGAACCCGAACGCTTCGGCGTTCGCTTGCAGCCACTGAAACGCCGGCGAGCCGTCGAACTCCGCCGTCAACGGCCGCGTTCCCGGCGTTGCGATATCGACGGCGCGGCCCGTGTGGTGCTCGCTGTATCCCGGTGCGGCATTGACGGCGAGGATCGCGTCGATCGACTGCCCCGCCGCGAGCTTGCGCCGAATGATGTCGGCTTGATGGCGGATGCTGCGAAAGCCCGACACGAGCAGCAGCTGCACGCCTGCGCCGGCTGCGCTTCGTTTCAGCTCGCGCCACGCGGCGGCCGTCTCGGGCGCGAGACGCTGCATCGTGCCGACGAGGTTCGGCTCGACCTCCTCGAGGGCGACGGCCTCCCTGAACTTGGGGCGGCGCGGATTGCGGCCGTAGTCGCGCGGTATTCGGAGGTCCGCGAACGGGTCGGGGCTCGTCATGCGTTCGAGTGTACTACCGACTTTGCGATGTGGCAGCGCCAGGCGGCTTGCGGCGCAATGCCGCAAACGCCGAGAACTCCCAAGGCCGCAGTGCAAAAACGGCGCTGCAGCTCGACCGCTCCGCGGGCGGCAATGCCGAGTCTCGCCGGACCGCCTCGTCGAACTCGCGAGCCAACCGGTCGATCGACTGCGTCAGCGAGCTCAAGCTCGTGCGCGACAAGAGGCCGGCGACGAAGCGCAAGTGCTCGTCTTGTCCCGCGAACGAGGAGTCGAGGAACTCGCGCTGCACTTCGCGTACGAAGAACCGCTGCACGGGACCGTCCTTGCGCCACGTGAAGTTCCTGGCCGTCAGCAGCTTCACGCGATTGAACGGCAGGAGCTCGATGATGCGGGCGCGATGCAAGCGGATCAGCAGCCGCTCCGCCTCGGCGTCGTCGATCGCAAACGTGCTCGTGATGGCGGCGAGCGGCCAGCCGTTGAGCAACAGATACATCATCAGCAGCAGCTTCGGATCCGCGAGCAGCGCGTCCTCCTGCTCGGGCGTCAGCTCAGTCAAGAACTCGCGCCGCTCGCTCATCATCGTGACGAGATCGGCGATCTCGAGGCCGACGAGATTCAAGATTTGCTCGAGCCGCTTTAGCGAGAACGACTGACGCGCGAACTGTCGTTTGACGCTCGATTCGCTCAAGCCGAGTTGCTTGCTCAAGGCCGCGTAAGTGATGCCTCGCGCTTTCAAGTGCCGCTTGAGCTCCGTCACGAGCAGCCCGACCTGGGCCATTTTGCGCACCCTCCGGGGTGAAACCCCTCGTAGTTCGGGCTCAGAGTAGCAAAAAAAGCTACCCAATGAGGTCTCGCGTGGCCTGTGATCACGAACAGGGATGGAAAATCGCTACCTTTGCGATACTGCGCGCCATGTTGAAAGCAGCCCGTTCGGCCGCCAGAGCTTTGACCTTGCTCTTCGCCTGCGCCGTCGCGACGGCCGCTACCCCCGCGCGCCGCTGGGACTGCGGTCTCGTGCGCGCGAGCGTCCCGTCGCAAGCCGAAGGCCGGCTGTTGATCTTGCCCGGCGTCGGCAACACGAGCTTCCACCTCGCGGGCTTCGTCGCCAACGCAAAGGCGCAGCTGCCGCGCTTCGATGTCGAGGTGCGGCCGTGGGGCGTCCCGTTCATGACGATCCACAACTTGCGCGCGCATGAGCGCAATACGGCGACGGCCGCGGCGCTCGCCGCCGAGATCGCGACATGGCGGCGCGCGAACCCCGGCGCGCCGTTCTACCTCGTCGGCTACTCGGGCGGCGGCGGAATGGCCACGCTCGTTACGGCGGCGCTGCCCGACGACGTCCGCATCGATCGGCTCGTGCTTGTCGCGCCTGCGATCTCGCCCGACTATCCGCTCGGCATGGAGGTGCTGCCGCACGTACGCGAGTACGTCGTCAACTACGCTAGCGAGCGCGATCTGCAAGTCGGCTGGGGCACGCGCACGTTCGGCACGATCGACCGCAAGAAGACCGACAGCGCCGGCGCGATCGGTTTCGCGGCGGCACATGACCGCGTGCTCGAGTACCGCTGGTCGAGCGTCGACTTGGCCGTGGGCCACGCCGGCAATCACCTCGCGTATCTAAATGGGCGTTGGCAGGCCGCGAAGCTGCTGCCGGCACTCGACCCGTCGGTAGATCCTAAAGCTCTACGCGCGCGTTGGGCGCAAACCTGTAAGGAGCTGTGATGGCTGTGCTGATCCTGGCGTTGGTCGGTGGTGTGGTCGGTGCTGCGTTGCTCAGCGACTTCGGCGGCTTCGTCTTCGGTCTCGTCGTCGGCGCTGTCGCGGGCTCGGTCGTCGACCTCGCGGGCCGCGTGCGCACGCTAGAACGGCGGCTAGACGCGCGGAAAGTGGCTGAAAGTTCGGCGCCTGCACAGCAGCGAGCGGACGGGCCTGCGCCTGCCATCTATACGCCGCCGATGCCGCCGTCGGCCCCGCCGCGCGAGCCTGTCCTCGAGCACGAGCTCGTGGCCGCTGCGCGCGAGCCGGCCGGGCCCGCAGTCGCCGCGATAACCCGCGGCGCCGGCGTCGTCGCGCGCGCGAAGCGCTCGTCTGCGCTCGACAACCTCGAGCCGACGTTGATCGAGACGCTGTTCAAGAAGGCGCTTGCCTGGTTCACGACCGGTAACGTGCCCGTGAAAGTCGGCGTCGTGCTGTCGTTGTTCGGCGTCGCGTTCCTCGTCAAGGAAGGCATCGACCGGCAGTGGCTCGTGTTGCCGATCGAGCTCCGGCTGGCGTTGGTCGCGCTGTTCGGCATCGGCTTGCTGGTGCTCGGTTGGCGGCTGCGCACTCGCCAGCGAGCCTACGCGTTACCCGTGCAAGGCGGCGGTATCGGCGTGCTGTACCTGACGATCTACGCCTCGTTCTCGCTGTACCAGCTGCTGCCGGCGGCGCCGGCGTTCGGGTTGCTGATCGCCGTCACGGCGGCGGCAGGCGTGCTCGCCGTGCTGCAGGACGCGCGCTCGCTCGCGGTGCTCGGCATCCTCGGCGGCTTCCTGGCGCCCGTGCTTGTCTCGACGGGATCGGGTAATCACGTCGCGCTGTTCAGCTACTACGCGCTGCTCGACCTCGCGATTCTCGGCATTGCGTGGTTCAAGGCGTGGCGAGTGCTGAACGTGCTGGGATTTCTGTTCACGTTCGGCATCGGCACGCTGTGGGGCATCGACGGCTACACACCCGACAAATTTGCGACGACCGAGCCGTTCCTCGTGCTATTCACATTGATGTATCTCGTGATTCCCGTGCTGTTCGCGATTCGCGTCGAGCCGCCGCGGTTGCGCGGGTTCGTCGACGGCACGCTGATGTTCGGCACGCCGATCGTCGCTTTCGCGCTGCAAAGCCAGCTCGTCGAAGGCAAGGAGTACGGTCTCGCGATCAGCGCCGTCGCGATCGCTTTGGTGTACGTGGGCATGGCCACCTACCTGTACCGCTCGCAGCGCGAGAACCTACGCGTGCTCGTCGAAGCGCAGCTCGCCCTGTCCGTCGCATTCGTGACCGTTGCCGTGCCGCTCGCGCTCGATGCGCGTTGGACGTCGGCAGCTTGGGCTCTGCAAGGCGCCGCGCTCGTATGGCTCGCGTTCCGCCAGCAGCGCAAGCTCGCGCTGCTGGCGGGCCTTGCGCTGCAGGCGTTGTCGGGCGTCGCTTACGTCGAGCAGGCGCCGATCGCCGCCGACTGGCCGGTTTTGAACGGCTATTACCTGGGCGCGCTGCTGCTCGCGCTCGCGGGCTTCTTCTCAGCCCGGTTGCTCGATCCCGAGCGCGAAGGCCGGGCTGAGCACGCCGCGTTGCCCGATTGGCTCGCGAAGCTACTCGCGATCGCGCTGTTCGTCTGGGCGATGGGCTGGTGGTTCTACGGCGGCATCGCCGAGGTCGCGCGTGTGTTCGTTTCGGACCCGTCGCTCGCCGCGCTGCTTGGGTTCGCGTCGGGCACGGCGCTGCTCGCGATGCTAGTCGCGGCCCGCGTGAAGTGGCCACGGCTCGATTGGCTTGCCGTCACGTTGTGGCCTGCTGCAGCGCTGCTCGCCGCCGCCGGGCTCATCGCGGTCCGGCATCCCGCCGACGATTTCGGTTGGCTCGCCTGGCCGGTCGCGATCGGCTCGATGTTCTGGTTCCTGCACGCGCGCGAAGCGCTGTTCCCGCGGCTCGCCGGCGCGTTGCACGCCGTGTCGTACTGGCTCGTCGCGGGCTTGGTGCTCTGGGAGACCCACTGGCTCGTCGCGCGCGCCGCCGACGGGGTCTGGCCCGAAGCCGCCGTGCTCGCTCTTGGTGCCGCCCTGGTTCTCGGGACGCTGCGCGCGACGACGGCCGTGTCGTGGCCGTTCGCCGCGCACGCGCGGACCTACGCGCAAGCGGGCTGCGGCGCCGTGCTCGCGGCGCTGACGCTGGGCGCGTTCGCGCTGAACGTCGGGTCGGCTGGTGAAGCAGCGCCGCTGCCATACCTGCCGCTCATGAATCCGCTCGAGCTCGCGAGCGTGCTCGTCCTGCTCGCGCTGCTGAAGTGGCTGGCCGCGCTCGGCGACGCGCGCGTGCGGCCGGCGGTCGCGGGCGTTGCCGTCTGGTTCCTCGTGACGATGACCGTCGCGCGCTGCGTGCACCATTGGGCGAACGTTCCCTACGATCTCGACAGCCTCGCGGCATCGACGACGTTCCAGAGCGCGCTGTCGATCGTCTGGGGAATCGCGGGTCTGGCGGCAATGATCGTCGGCGCGCGCTGGCTGCGCCGCGGAGTCTGGCTCATCGGCGCGGCGCTGATGACTGTCGTCGTCGCCAAGTTGTTCCTCGTCGATCTCGGCAACACAGCCACGCTGGCGCGAGTCGTCTCGTTCCTCGGCGTCGGCGTGTTGCTGCTCGTCGTCGGCTACTTCGCGCCCGTGCCCCCGCGTGCCGATGCCGAGGCCCGCGTGGCCGCTACCTAAGGGAGAGCGTCATGAGCACTCGCACGGTTTTGTTACGAGCATCGGTTGCGGCCATTGGAGCGGCGCTAGCGGCGACGGCTGCAGCGCTCGACCCGAACGAGTTCGTCGCCGGCTGGCCGATCGAAGCGCCGGCCGAAGCGGAGGTGTTCGACCTGCCGCTGACGGCCGAGGTGTATGCCGCGGCCGAAAGCGTCGAGCAGCTCGCGATTCTCGACGCCAACGGCGAGCCGCAATCGTTTTTCCGCCGCGGCCTGCCTCCGGCGGCGCCGACGGAGCAGCGCGTGGTGCTCGAGGCCTCGCCGCTCTACGTCGGCGGCGCGGCGAGCGCGCCGAACGTCGGCGTCACGACGAGCGCGGGCGGCACGTCGGTCAGCGTCACGCCGGGTGCAGCAGGCTCGCCCGCGATCATAGGCTTCGTGCTCGACGCGCGCGCCGTCGAGGTAGCTCCCGTGGCGCTGGAGCTCGATTGGCGCGCGCTGCCGCAGCCGTTCTTGCTCGACGTCGCCGTCGAGCAGAGCACGGACCTCACTAGCTGGCGCCGCGTCGGAGCGTCGTCCGTCGCGGCGCTCGCGATCGGCGGCGTCGAGGCGCGGCACTCGCGCGTGCCGGTGCGTGCGAGCGCCGGCGGTTACTTCCGCGTCACGCCGCGCGGCGCTGTCGCGGATTGGCACTTGCTGCGCGCAGCGCTCGTCAGCGCGGCCGGCGAGCCCGTCGCGCCGTCGAGCGTTCGCGTGGCGCCGCTCGCCGCCGGCGCTCGGCCCGAGAATGCGCCCGCCGACGCGCTGTACTTCGACGCCGGCGGTCCGCTGCCGGTCGCGTCCGTCACGCTGGCGTTCGCTGCGAACGACGGCTGGGCACGCGCCGACGTTGCGGCGAGCCGCTCGCTCGACGGGCCGTGGGTGCCCGTCGCGTACGGCGCGCTGTTCTACGCGTTGTCGTTCGAAGGACGCGAGTTTGCGAATGAGCAAGTGCTGGTCGGTCGGCAAGAGGCGCGCTATTGGCGCGTCGAGCCCGCGGCGCCGCTGCGCGGCCAGGAGATCGAGCTCACGCTTTCGTTCCCGCAGGAGCGGCTGCGCGTCGCGGCCCGCGGCGGCCCGCCGTATCTGCTCGCGGCGGGCACCTTGGCCGAGGAAGCCGGGCCCGACGCGACGCTGTCGTCGGTCTGGTCGGCGCTCGACGCTTCGGCAGAAACCGTGCCGCTCGCCGCTCTCGGCGCGCGCCGCGAGCTCGGCGGGCCGGCGGCACTCGTCGCGGCGCGCGAATTCCCGTGGCGCAGCGCCGCGCTGTGGGCAGTGCTCGCAACGGGCGTGCTTGTGGTGGCGATCATGGCGGTTAGACTCGCGCAGGAAATGCGTCGCCAATCGTCCTGAGGTCCGCCTGGCCAAGTCGAAACGACCGCAGAGATCCCTCTTTCGCAGGCTCGCAAGCTCGCTTGCGCTCGCCGGGTTGCTTTGGCTCGCGCTTTCGCTCGGCGCCGTCGCGGCGCTGCGTTGGCTCGCTCCGCCGACGACGGCGGTCATGCTGCTTCAACCGGGCCCGGTAGGCGAGCTCGACTACGTCTGGGTCGACCGCGACGAGATCGCATGGAGCGCCGCGCGCGCAGTCATCGCGTCCGAGGATCAACGCTTCGTCGCGCATCGTGGCATCGACTTCGTCTCGCTCGACCGGGCGCTCGAGGAATACCGCGGCGGCGACGGCCTGCGCGGCGCGTCGACGATCACGCAGCAAGTGGCGAAGAACCTGTTTCTCTGGCAAAGCCGCAGCTTCGTGCGCAAGGCGCTCGAGGCGTACTTCGCCGTGCTGATCGAGATGTGCTGGACGAAGGAGCGCATCCTCGAGGTGTACCTCAATATCGCCGAGCTCGGGCCCGGCGTGTTCGGCGTCGAGGCGGCGTCGCGCGAGTACTTCGGCTCGAGCGCCGCTCAGCTCAACGTATCCGACGCTGCCTTGCTCGCGGCCGTGTTGCCGAATCCGCAGCGGCTTCTCGCATCGCGGCCGAGCGACTACGTTCGCGAACGTCAGCGCTCGATCGTCGAGCAGATTCAACTGCTCGAGTCGCGTGGGCACTATCGCGGAATCGTCTGGTGAGCAAAGCGCGCTTGCCGCTCTCGGTCGGCTTTCCGCCGATCGCCGATGCACGAGCGCGAATCCTCGTGCTCGGCAGTTTGCCGGGCGTGAAGTCGCTTCAGATGAGCGAGTACTACGCGCAACCCTACAACGCGTTCTGGCGCATCATGGGCGAGCTGTTCGGAGCCGGTCCGGCGCTCGAATATCCCGCGCGCCTGGTGCGGTTGCGCGCGCACGGTATCGCCGTTTGGGACGTCCTCGCGGCCGGCGAGCGCGAGGGCAGCCTCGACGCGGCGATCGTGCCCGCGAGTATCGTCGTCAACGACTTCAACGCGTTCTTCGAGCAGCACCGGCGAATCGGCCTGATCTGCTTCAACGGCAACACGGCGGCCGGGCTGTTCCGGCGCAAGGTGCTGCCGGGCCTCGCGCCAAAGTGGGCCGCCATCGAGCGGCAACCGCTGCCGTCGACGAGCCCAGCCTACGCGAGCCTGCGCTTCGAGCAGAAGCTGGCGCGCTGGGCGGCCGTGCTCGGCACGCCGCGCCCGTAGCAAGCCTACCCCTCTCTGCGCGCGGCCGACTATGCTGCGAACAGGCAGGAAAAGCTCGCATGGCTGCAGTCAATAACGGTTGGATCTATCGCGCGCGCGTCGCGGCGGATGCCGCGGGCGCCAGCGTGCTCGCGTTTCACGTCGAGCGCTATCGTCACTCCGATGAGGCCGCGTGGCGCGAAGCGATCGACTTGGGGCGCGTGCTCGTCAACGGCCGCCGCGTCTCGCCAGAGCAGCCGCTCGCCGCCGGCGACGAGCTCGAGTTCCATCGCCCGCCGTGGCACGAGCCCTACGCGCCCGAGTCGTTCGCGGTTGCGTTCGAGGACGAGCACGTGCTCGTCGCCGTCAAGCCAGCCGATCTGCAAGTGCTGCCCGCGGGACCGTTCTCGGCGCGCACGTTGCTCGAGCTCGTCCGCGCGAGCGACGCATCGCGCCGCGAGGCGGCGCCGGCGCACCGGCTCGGCCGCGGTACGTCGGGCCTTATCGCGTTCGGCAAGACGGCGCTCGGCCGTTCGTCGCTGAGCCGCCAGCTGCGCGAGCTCACGCTCGGCAAGACGTATCTCGCCTGGACGTCCGGAGCGCGCTTGACGACATCGTTCGAGGCGCGCCAGTCGATAGCACGCATCGCGCACGGCCCGTTGACGATCCATGCCGCCGCGGAGCAGGGGCGGCACGCGTTGACGCGCGTGCGCGTGCTGCGCCGCACTGCCGCGCGAACGCTCGTCGCCGCGCAGCCGATCACGGGCCGCCCCGATCAAATCCGCATCCATCTGGCGGCGGCCGGCGCGCCGATCGTCGGCGATCCGCTGTTCGGGCCGGGCGGCGTGCCGAAGAGCGATGTGCCGCCCGGTGCCGGCGGTTACCTGCTGCATTCCGCCGGCCTGTCGTTCGCTCACCCACAGAGCGGCGCGCGCATCAGGATCCGCTCGCGGCCAGATTGGTTGGACGATGGACTCGTGAGCTCGCAGGTCGCGAGCAGGGGGTGAGGCAATGCGCGTATCGATGATCTCGCTGGGTCTCGCGGGCGTCGTCGCAGCGCTCGGCGGCTGCGCCCCGGAACCGCCGGCAGAGACGAGCGCCTTCAGCGCGCGCGCCGTGCCGTTCCCGGGTGGCGCCGGCAGTGCGCAACCGCAGCTCCGCTCGGGCGCCGACGGCACGGCGGTCTTGAGCTGGCTCGAGCCGACCGACGACGGTGTCGCGTTGCGCTACGCGACGCTCGACGGCGACGCGTTTTCGCCGCCGCGCGAGGTCGCGCGCGGCTCCGATCTGTTCGTGAACTGGGCCGACTTGCCGTCCGTTCAGCCGATCACGGCCGACGTCTGGGCCGCGCATTGGCTGCGTCTCGCTCCCGACTCGGCGGGCGCCTATCACGTCGCGACCGCGGTCTCGCGCGATGGCGGCCGCAGCTGGAGCGCGCCAGTGCAGCTCAACGACGACAGTGCGGAGGCCGAGCACGGCTTCGTCGAGCTGTTCGCGTGGAACGGCGCGATCGGCGCGTTCTGGCTCGACGGCCGGCAGCTCGCCGAATGGTCATTCGACGAGCCCGACAGGCTGCTCGGCACGAGCTTGCGGGTCGCGCAGCTCGACTACTCGGGCAACGTCGTAGCGCGCGAGATCGTCGACGAGCTCGTCTGCGATTGCTGCCAGCCCGATCGAGCGATGGCGAGCGCAGGCCCCATCGTCGCGTATCGCGACAGGACGCCGGAAGAGATCCGCGACGTCGTCGTTCGCCGCCACGTCGACGGAGCGTGGGCCGAGGCAGTCGCCGCGGGTGTCGACGGCTGGCACATCGAAGGGTGCCCCGTGAACGGACCGGCGATCGCGGCTGCCGGCGAGGGCGTTGCCGTCGCATGGTTCACGGCGGCCGGCGGCGCGCCGCGCGTGCGGTTCGCGCGCTCGACGGACGGCGCCGCGAGCTTTGCGCCTGCGCTCGATCTCGACGGCGAGGGGTCGTTCGGCCAGGTCGGGCTCGTGCTCGGCGCCTACGGCGCGGCGAAGGTCACATGGTGGCGCGCTGCGGCCGGCGGCGGCACGGACCTCGTGCTGCGCACTGTGGCGCCCGACGGCACGCTAGGGTCGCCGCGCGTGCTGGCGCACAGCGGGGCGGTGCAGCCCGTCGACGTGCCGCAGATCGTCGCCGTCGGCGAAAACCTGCTCGTCGCGTGGACGAGCCTCGACGACGGCGCGACCGTCCACGTGCTGCTCGTCGAAGGCACGCCGCCCGGCTAGAATCTCGCCATGAAAACCGCAACCACCCGAGCCGCCGCACTGGTGGGACTCGCCGCGCTCGTAGCAGCGCTTCCCACGGCAGCGCAGCACGCACATCAGGCGCCGTTGCCGCCCGCAGCGACGGAGCTGCATCCCGGTCTCGGCGACTATCACTTTCCCATTACCACTACGAATCCCGACGCCCAGGTCTATTTCGACCAGGGCATTCGCCTGCTCTACGGCTTCAATCACGACGAGGCCGCGCGTTACTTCCGCCGCGCGGCCGAGCTCGACCCGCAAGCGCCGATGCCGTACTGGGGCGTCGCGCTGTCGATCGGCCCGAACTACAACGACAGCGCCGTCGACGCCGCACGCGCGCAAGCGACGTACGACGCCGTCAAGAATGCCGAGCAGCGCGCCGCCAACGCGAGCGAGCGCGAGCGCGATTACATTGCGGCGATCGCGAAGCGCTACCCGTCGCCGGAGCCCGCGTCCGACTGGCTCGGGTTCCACCGCGAGTACAGCGAAGCAATGCGCGCGATGGCGGCGAAGTATCCCGACGACGTCGACGCCGCAACGCAGTTCGCCGAGAGCCTCATGATGCTGCGTCCGTGGCAGCTCTGGAGCTTAGAAGGCGAGCCGGCGCCCGGCACGCTCGAGCTCGTTGCCGTGCTCGAGTCGGTGCTGCGCCGCGATCCGAACCATCCCGGCGCGAATCACTTCTACATTCATGCCGTCGAGGCGTCGCGCAGTCTCGAGCGCGCGATTCCGAGCGCGATGCGCCTCATGACGTTGACGCCGGGCGCCGGGCACCTCGTGCACATGCCGGGGCACATCTTCCTTCAGACGGGCGACTTCGACCTCGCCGCGGACACGAACGTCAACGCGTCCGCGGCAGACCGCGCGTTCATCGAGCGGACCGGCGCGACGGGCGTCTATCCGCTGATGTACTGGACGCACAACATCCACTTCATCGCGTACGCGCGCGCGCAGCAGGGCCGCTACGAAGAAGCGAAGCAAGCGGCCGACGAGATGCTTGCCAACGTCGGCGACGGCGATCGCGAAATGCAGATGCTCGAAGGCTTCCGCCTCTATCCGCTGATGGTCGATCTGCGCTTTCACCGCTGGGACATGTTGCTCGCAGCGCCGGAGCCCGACAAGGAACGCCTCTTGAGCCACGCGTTCTGGCGCTACGCGCGTGCGATGGCACTCGCGGCGCAGGGCAAGGCGCGTGAAGCCACGGCTGAGCAGCGGCGCTTCGAGCGCGAGCGCGCCGCGGTGCTGCCCGAGGGCCAATACCTCATCAACAACAAAGCCGGCGATCTGCTCGCTCTGGCCGCCGGTACGCTCGACGCGCAGCTTGCGGCCGCGCGCGGCGACAGCGCGGCGGCGATCGCCGCCTGGCGCCGTGCCGTGACGCTCGAAGCGGCGCTGCAGTACGACGAGCCGCCGGCGTGGTTCTACGCCGTCCGCCAGAGCCTCGGCGCGGCGCTGCTGCGCGCGGGCGACGAGTCGCAGGCCGAAGCCGTGTTCCGCGAAGCCCTCGCGACGCACCCCCGCGACGGCCGCCTCCTCTACGGTTTGTGGCAAACGTTGCTCGCGCAAGGCCGCGCCGGCGAGGCACAGCTCGTGCAGCAGCAGTTCGCGCGCGCATGGCGCGGCGCGACGCTGCCGTTGACCCTCGACGACCTCTGAGGGTGCGCGCCGCCGCCCGCTGGCCCCGAGTTTGCAAGACCGGGTCGGGAGGAGTCTATGCCTGGACACGACGGCCAAGGCGGCCATAACCGAATCGATTGCGACTACTACACCTCGGCGCGCGCGGCGCTCGAGCGCCTGATGGCGTACCTGCCGAGCGGTTATGTCCTGTACTTCGACGAGTACGAGTTCAACTTCGGCAGTCGCTTCACGGGCGAAGCGCGGCTCGTCGATGAGATCTATCGCGGCGAGTTCGGCGACGGTCTCGAGCTCGTGCTCGACAGCAATCTGTCGTGGGACCTGCGCCGCTGTTATCGTTTCACCAATCGAAGCGCCCAGTCCGTGTTCGAGCGCAAGCAGGAGCTACAGCGCGTCGTCGCGTGGAACCAGCGCGCAGGCAACGATTCGCCGCTGCCTTAGAAGAAAACGATCCGCTCATTCCGCCTTGCGGCGGCGCCACGCCGCGAGCGCGCCCGCCATCAGCAACGCGAGCAGTGTCTCGAGCCCGACCGCGCCTCCGCCGCCGCCGGTGGCGGCCGGCTGCAGCTGCACGTTCACCGTGCGCGTGACTGGCGCTGCGGGATTGCCCGCGAGGTCGGATACTGCATAGGTGACCGTGTAGGTGCCGAGCAGCGTGGTGTTGACGGGATTCGTCACGACGATTCGCGACGTGATGTCGCCGTCTTCCTTGTCGGTGGCCGTGGCACCGGCGTCGGAGTAGGGCGCGTCGATAATGAGGTTGACGGTCGCATCGCCGCGCAGCTGGATGACGGGCGGGTTTGGGTCGGGCTCGCCGAAGTCGCCGGTGCCGTCATTGACGAATATCGTCACGTCGTTGTCGCCGATAACGGCGAAATCGACGCGATCGTCGTTGTTGAACCTGCCCGCCGCGGCTCCGCGTGCGCCGGGCGTCGCGAGCTGCTGCGGATGCAGCGCGAAGGTGCCGTTGGCGGCGCCGGCATTCGTGAAGATGCGTACGCCGTTGCCGTTCAGGGCGAGCACGTCGGAGCGTGTGTCGACATTGAAATCACGGACCAGCAACGCAGCCGTCGCTGCCGCTCCGAGCTCGTCGGAGACGAAGAACTGGCCGCCCGCGCCCGAGGTGTTCAGCCACACGAGCGCGCTCGGAGCGGCGGGAAGCGTCGCGCTCGTCGCGCTCTCGCGCGCGAACACGAGGTCGGCGCGGGTGTCGGCGTTGAAGTCGCCCGCGGACACGGCGCTCGTGGGACCTGTCGCAAGCGTCGCTGCCAGCGTGAACGCGCCGCCCGCGTTGCGGTACACGGCCGCGCCGCCGCCGGCATTCGCCAGCACGAGCTCCGGCAGCGTGTCGCCGGACAAGTCGACGAGCAGCACGTCGCGCGCATCGTTCGGACCGATGCCGGCGCCCGGCGTGAATACGGCGCCCGAGCCCGTGTTGAGGAACACCGTGCTCGTGCCCGAGCCCGCGAACACCAGATCGACGAATGCGTCGCCGTTGATGTCGCCGGCCGTCACGGCGCGGCTGTCCACGGTGGCGTTGCCCAGCGCCGTGCTCGTGAACACGCCGTTGGCATTGACGAACGCGCGGTCGGGCGCGCCGATGCCCGCGGCCGTGACAATGTCGAGATCGCCGTCGCGGTCGAGGTCGATCACGGCGACGTCGGTCGTCAGCGTTTCGCCGCCGATGGTCTGAGGCGGCGTCGCGAACGTGCGTCGCCCCGGGCTCGCCGGGTCCGCAACGTTCGTGAACACAACGACGCCGAGCGGCGAGGCCGTCGCGACGACGAGGTCGTCGAAGCCGTCGGCGTTGAGATCGCCGGTCGCCGCTGCGCGTCCGTTCGCCAGCGTGATGCGCTGCGCAGGCGAGGCCGAGACGCGCTGAGCGATGCTCAAGGACGCCGTCGTGATGTCGTTGTCGGTTGTTTCGTCGAGCGCTCCGGCGCCGGTGACGGCCACTGTCGCGAATGCGAATACGTCACCGGCGAAGCTGCCGCGGCCTGCCAGCGTGATCGCCGTCGACGCGCCGCCGGCCAGCGGGCCGATCGCACACGCCAGATTGGTCTGGCCGCCGGCAGGCGTCAGAGTGCAACCGGTTGGCGGCGCATCGAACACGAATGGCACCTCGCCTGCGAACGTCGCTGCGAGCGACGCGCCTTGCGCTTGGACTTGCGGCGCGCGGTTCGTAACGGTCAGCGTCCAGGTCGCCGGCGTGTCGAGCGTCGCGGGGTTCGGGGAAGCGCTCATCGTCACTGAAAGGTCGACGCGTCCCGCGGGCACTACCCGGAGCTGGAATTGTCCTTGCACCGGCGTCGGCCGCGTCACGCCGTCCGAAACGGTGAAACGCACGGTATGGAGGCCGACGCTCGCGCCGATCTGCGGCGTTCCGGACAAGCGGCCGGCGGCGCTCAGGATAAGGCCGGCCGGCACTCCGCTCGTCGGCGCGTAAGTCAGCGAGGCTGCTTCCGTGTCGGAGTCCGTGACGAACGAGGTGAGATCGAGATCGAACGGCGAGTTCTCCGTGGCCGTCTGCTCGGGAATGGTCCTGATCGCGGGCGGGTTGTCGACATCCTCGACCGTGATCTGGAACTGAGAAGTGACGGCCGGCGCGACGCCGTCCGTCACGCTCATGGTCACGTTGTGCACGCCGACGTTGGCGTCCGCCGGCGTGCCGGAGATCGTGGCGGGGGGCGTGAAGGTTAGCCAGCTCGGCAGCGTCGGCGCGCTGATCGTCGGCGTCGTGCCGTCCGGATCGGACGCTGCGAGCACATATCGGTACGTGGCGCCCTCTTTCACCGTCGTCGGCGCCGCGTTCGAGATGAACGGCGGGTCGTTGACGGCTGTCACGTTGATCGTGACCGTTACCGCGGCGCTCTGCGCGGCGGCATCGCGCGCGCGATACGTGAAGCTCGTCGTGCCGTTGAAGTGGTCGGGCGGGTCGTAACGGAACGTGCCGTTGTCGTCAAAGAACAGCGAGCCGTTCGGCACATTGCGGACGATCTGCGCCGTCAACACGTCGCCGTCGGGATCGGTATCGTTGCCGAGCACGCCGGTGCCGCCGATGCTGAGCTCCGTGTCCTCGGCCGTCGTATAGCTGTCGGGCTGCGCCACCGGCGGATCGTTGACGGCGGTGACGGTAATCGTGACGGTGGCCGTGTTGCTGCGCCCGGTGCCGTCGTCGGTCTGATACGTGAAGGACGTGGTGCCGTCGAACTCCGGGGAGGGCGGCGTGAAGCTGAACGAGCCGTTGGGTTGCAGCGCCAGCGTGCCGGTCGAAACGCCGCCAATCAGAACGGCCGTCAGCGGGTTCGAGTTCGCGTCCGTGTCGTTGCCGAGCACGCCGGGGGCGGCGACGTTGAGCGTCTGCCCTTCGTCGACTGTGAAGGCATCGTCCGCTGCGACCGGCGGCGAGTTGGGCGGCACGACGGTGATCGTGACCGTCGCGACGTTGCTGAGGCTCAAGCCCTCGAGCACTTGGTACGTGAAAGCGTCATTGCCGGCGAAGCCGGCGTTCGGTTGGTAGAAGAACGAACCGTCAGGGGCGGGGAAAAGCGCTCCGTTCGCAGCCGGAGTGAAGTTGACGGCTTGACGTCCCGGGCCGCCGGAGTCATTAGCGAGAACGCCGGCGGCTGCGGGAACGGCTAGCGACGTGGCTTGCGGCGTCGAGTAGGCATCGTTGACCGCCACGGGCTGCGCAAACGCGCGCGAAGCCGCCATGACGGCCACGCATCCCACGATCAACCCCATCCACCAGACGGAAAACGCCCGTGGCGTCCGCATCGCGATGACCTCCCTCGAGCCCGGGGGATGCACGTTTTATGCCCAGGGCCGCGCGCCTTGCAGGGCGCGGGCTTGCCGCGTCGTGCGCAGTTCTTGGGCCGGCGCTCACAAGACGGGGAACGAACGCGGCCGGGATTCCTTCAGGGCGGCGGTGCCGCCGGAAGCGCTGCACGCGGAGTTAGCGCGGGCAGCTCGACATTGACGACGAGGCCGGGCGAGTTGTCGCCGAGCGACAACCGGCCGTGATGCTGTAGCGTCACGGCGTTGACGAGTGCGAGCCCGAGGCCGTTCCCGGGCTGCGAGCGGGCGCGGTCGAGCCGCGTGAAACGCTGCAGCACGCGGCTGCGATCTTCGGCCGGAATGCCGGGACCGGTATCGGCCACGCTCAGCATCGCGCGATCGCCGCTGCGCGTGAGGCCGATGCGAACGCCGCCGCCGGGCGGCGTGTACTTGACGGCGTTGTCGACGAGATTCGTGAGCACCTGCGCGAGTAGCTCGCGATCGCCGTAGACCTCGACCGATTCCCGTGCCTCGGCACGAAGCGTCACTTGGCGCTCCTCGGCCGCGGCGTGGTAGAGCTCGCAGACGTCGCGCACGATCGGCTTGAGATCGACCGTCGTGAACGCGCTCCGATACGCGCCCGACTCGACGCGCGCGATGCGTAGCAGCGCATTGAACGTCGCGAGCACCTGGTCGAGTTGCGCGACGCATTCGCCCAAGTCCTCGCGGCTGGGATTTTCGGCCTCCGCGACGGTCTCGAGGCGATTGCGCAGCCGCGTGATCGGCCCGCGCAAGTCGTGGGCGACGCTGTCGCCGACGTGGCGCATGCCTTCGAGCAGGTTTTCGATCTGGTCGAGCATCGCGTTGATGTGCTGCGCAAGCTCGTCGTGCTCGTCGTCGCTGCCTCTGAGCGGCGCTCGCCGGCTCAAATCGCCGGCCATGATTTGGCGAGTCGTGCGGTTGATCTCTGCGAGCCGCCGCTCCGCGCTCAAGGCGAGTGCGACGCCGCCGAGCAGCGCCAACGCGAGCGTCAGCGTGATGCCGTAGAACGACGCGCGCCGCAGCAGCTGCCTGATCGCCGTGAGCTCGCGGATGTCTCGGCCGACGAGCAGCTGAAACCCGGCGCCGACGGGCAGCAGCATCGCCCGCACCGGCGTGTCGCTGTCGCGCTGCACGAAGTCGACCCATTGGCCGCGCGCGGTGCCGACGCCGACCGGCCACGCCGTCACGTTGCCCGCGAGCGGCCGGCCGATCGAGTCGGCGAGCAAGTAGAACGAGCGCCCTTCGGTGTCGCGCGCTTTGCGCTCCTCGATCACTGCACCGAGGCCGCGGATGCCGCCCCGCTCGAACTGCTCGGAAAGGCCGCTGATCTCGGCCTCTATCGTTGCATTCGTTTGCGTGTCGAGATACCCGAGCGTCGCCCAGTAGATGTACGCCGACAGTGCGCCGACCGACAGCGCAAAAAGCGCCATGTAGGCGAGCGTGAGCCGGAACACGTTGGTGCGGAACAGCCGCGGTAGCCGCAGTAGCCGCATCGAGTTCAACCGTCGATCCGGTAGCCGGCGCCGCGGACCGTATGCAGCAGTGGCCGATCGAAGCCCTTGTCGATCTTCGAACGCAACCGGCTGATGTGCACATCGATGACGTTCGTTTGCGGATCGAAGTGATAGTCCCAGACGCCTTCGAGCAGCATCGTCCGCGTCACGACTTGTCCGACGTGGCGCAGCAGGAACTCGAGCAGCTGGAACTCGCGCGGCTGCAAGTCGATCGGCTTGCCGGCGCGGCGTACCTCGCGCCGCAGCAGGTCCATCTCGAGGTCGGCGGCCCGCAGCGTGGTCGATGGCGCATCGACGGCGGTCTTCGCGCGCCGTGCCAGCGCTTCGAGCCGAGCGAGCAGCTCGCTGAACGCGAACGGCTTCACGAGGTAGTCGTCGCCGCCGGCTTTGAGCCCCTTGACGCGATCGTCGACCTCGCCGAGCGCGCTCAGGATCAAGACCGGGGTCGCGTTCGACGACGCGCGCAGCGTGCGAATGACGGTGAGCCCGTCGATGCCGGGAAGCATGCGATCGACGACGAGCGCGTCGTAGCTTTCCGTCGTCGCGAGGAACAAGCCGTCCCTGCCGTTTGCGGCATGATCGACGTTGCAGCCGGCTTGCACCAAGCCGTTGCGGATGAACGAGGCGACGTCCGTGTCGTCCTCGATGACGAGAATTCGCACCGTGCACCACCTACGCTCGTCGTGCGCCCGAGCGTACGGTGCGCCCTCGGCTGCAAAGGCCGAGAGCCGCTCTCTTTACGCTCGAGCGCCGCGCACGAGTCGCGAGCCTCTCCGCGCGTCATCTTATAGATGCTTTCGATAGGGTAACGGAAGCCCCCACTTTGACCGCATCGAATTTCGCATAGACGCGGCTGCCAAACTGCGTGATGCCGATGGCGTGCGCGAATTTGAAGATCGTGGCTCTTGAACGCGAGCTCGACGAGGTATGGATCGAACGCAGTCGCCCACACGACGACAGTGTCTTCGTCGATGACTTGCCAGCTGTGCGGCCGCGTCAACATCGGAATGCTGTCGACCTGCTCGAAGGCGGGGGTTACAGCGTCGGCGTCGGCCTGCCTGGCGGCGGTTGCGAAACTTGCCGACGAGCCGGCCGTCAAACACGCGGCCAAGTCCGACTGCGGCAAGCTTGCGGATGATGGCCCCTGTCATGGTGTTCTCCTGTATGCAGCCTTTGACCTTGGGGCAACGCTAGCCGCAGCGAGCTGAACCGAAACTTAACGATTCACGAGGTTTCGCTGGCTTCATTACAAAACCGTAGGGAGCCGTTGAGGTCGACGTAACGCCGGCGCCCCTATCTTGGCGCCCATCAACCAACGCTTTTCAGGAGACCGACAATGACGGAGTGGAAGACCAAGTCCGCACGTTTCGGCTGGCTCGCGGGAGCCGTCGGTGCGGGCGTGCTGACGTTTTCCGTATTGAATCAGAGCGGCGGTCTGACCGCGCAGCCGGCCGCGCCGCGCACTCCCGCATCGCCCGGGACCTCGTTTGCAGAGGTCATCGAGAGCGTCAGCCCGGCGGTCGTGAACATCGCGGTGACGAACGTCGAGCAGGGCTCGCCCACGTTTTTCGAGTATCGCGACAACACGCCCGGCACGCCCGGCATGCCGCGTGGCAGCCAGCCGCAGTTTCCGTTCGAGTTTTTCGAGCGGTTTTTCGACGGCAACCCGCAACAGTTCCAGCGCCGCAGCGAAGGGCAGGGCTCGGGGTTTTTGATCGACGCGAGCGGCTACATCGTCACCAACAATCACGTAGCAGGCGGCGCCGAGGAAATCACGGTGACGTTGCAGGACGGACGTAAGTTCGAGGCGAGCCTCGTCGGCAGCGACCCGCGCACGGACCTTGCGTTGGTCAAGATCGATGCCACGGGACTCCCGTATGTCGCGTTCGGCGACTCCGACGAGGCACGCGTGGGCGACTGGGTCGTCGCAATCGGCAACCCCTTCGGCCTCGGCGGCACGGCGACGGCCGGCATCGTCTCGGCGCGCGGCCGCGACATCCGCCTCGGTGATTATGACGACTACTTGCAGCTCGATGCGCCGATCAACGTCGGCAACTCGGGCGGCCCCGTCTTCAACGTCGCGGGCGAGGTCGTCGGCGTCAACACGGCGATCTTCTCGCCGAACGGCGGCAGCGTGGGCATCGGCTTTGCGATCCCGGCGAATCAGGCAAAGGGCATCATTGCCGACCTGCGTGAGAACGGCACCGTCGAGCGCGGTTGGCTTGGCGTCAGCATTCAGGGCCTCGACGACGACCTCGCGAAGTCTCTCGGACTCGCGGACGCGCGCGGTGCGCTCGTCGCCGAAGTCGTCGCCGACAGCCCGGCCGCAGAAGGCGGAATCCAGGCCGGAGACGTGATCACTCGCTTCGACGGCGAGGAGATCGACGACCAGCGCGAGCTGAGCCGCGTCGTCGCTGCAGCGACGCCGAATGCCGGCGCGAAAGTGACGGTATGGCGCGACGGCCGTAGCCGCGACCTCACGGTCGAGCTCGGCGAGGCGCAGAACGAAGCCGTCGCCGCCGCGAATCCACGCAGCGGCGGGGCGCAAAGCAGCACCGCCTTGGGTCTTGCGCTGCGCCCGCTAACCGATGCCGATCGTGCAACGCTCGGCCTCCCAAGCGACGTCAACGGCGCGGTCGTCGCGAACGTTGCACCAGGGAGCCCTGCGCAGGAGAAGGGCATCCGTGCCGGCGACGTCATTACGCGCGTGAACCAACAGGCAGTGACGAGTGTTGGAGATGCGGTCGATGCCCTGAACGGCGCGCGCGAACGTGATGAAACGGCGTTGCTGCTCGTGCGTCGCGGCGATGCGCAACGGTTTGTGGCCTTGAGCTTCTCGTAAGACGCTCAGCTTTTTTCCGAAGGTCCCGGCCAGTCTCCCTCCCCCCTTTGGCCGGGACCTTTTTTTTCGTCCCTAGCTCCCTGCTAGACTCGGCGCGGTGCCGAGGCTCATCAAAGATCCGCTCGTCCACTTCTTGGTCATAGGCGCCACGCTGTTCGTGATCGGCGCGCTACGCGAAGGGCCAACCCAACCGGACCGCATCGTCGTGACGGCGGAGCAAGTCGCGCAGGCGCGCGCTGCGGCGGCGGCGCTGCAGGGTCGAGAGCCGACGGCCGAGGAGCTCGCGGCGCTCGTCGAGCCGAGTATCCGCGACGAGATCCTGTATCGCGAGGCGCTCGTGCTCGGCCTCGACGTCAACGACGACGAGGTCCGCCGCCGGCTCATCGAGAAGATGAGCTATCTGACACAGGATCTGGCGGATCCAGAGCCGAGCTCCGAAGAAGCCCTGCGGCAGTTCTATGAAGCTTCACCGGATCTCTTCACGATCCCCGCGCTCGTGAGCTTCGATCAAGTGTTTTTCAGCCCCGGCTCGCGCGGCGACGCGCTCGAAGCCGATGCCGCCGCGGGCCTTGCGGCGCTGCGCGCGGGCCGTGCGCCCGCCGAAGTCGGCGACCGCACGCCGCTGCGCGAGTCGTACGACGACGCGCCGCGCGAGCAGGTCGCCGTGCTGTTCGGCGAGGACCTCGCGGAGGCTCTGTTCGCAGCGCAGCCCGGCGAGTGGGCAGGCCCGTTTCGCTCGGACTTCGGTTTGCACGCCGTGCGGCTACGCAGCCGCAGCGACGCACGGCTGCCGCCATACGACGAAATTTCCGCGCGCGTCGCCGAAGAGTACGGCGCACAGCGCCGCCGCGAAGCCAACGAACGGGCGTACCAGGAGATGCGCGCGCGCTACGAAGTCGTCATCGAGCAGCCGCAGTGATGCGCGACCGCAATGGATGGCGAGAGTGCCGCAATAGCAGGAGCAATCTTGCGGCCGCCTCGGCTCGCATAGCCGTGCTCGCGGCGCTGCTCTGCGCGGCGCCGGCGCTTGCTCATCGTTTGAGCCCCGCATTCTTCGGCCTCGTCGAGACCGCACCGGACGCGTTCGACGTGCAGTGGAAGGTCTCCATCTCGGGCGGCCTCGCGGCCGTGCTCGAGCCGCAAGTTCCGCAAGGGTGCTCCCTGGCGGGGAGCGTGCGGACGTACGTCGTCGACGACATCCGGTTGCAGCACGGCGCGCTCACGTGTTCCGACGGCCTTGCGGGCAAGACGTTCACGGTGAACGGTCTAGCGCAAACGCAGACCGACGTGCTGCTGCGTGTCGATTACCTGGACGGCACGGCGTCGAACCAACGCCTGACGCCCGACGCGCCGGCCGTCACGATCCCTGAGCGGCCGAGCTCGCTCGAGGTCGTGCGCACGTATCTCGTGCTTGGTGTCGAGCACATCCTGCTCGGAATCGACCATCTGCTGTTCGTGCTCGCGCTGCTCCTGATCGTCGATGGCGTCGGGCGGCTCGTCGCGACGGTCACGGCGTTCACGGTCGCTCACAGCGTCACGCTCGGCGCCGCGACTTTGGGTCTCGTGCAGGTGCCTGCGGCGGCCGTCGAAGCGATCATCGCGCTCAGCATTCTGTTCCTCGCGTCCGAGCTCGCGCGCCGGCCGCAGCGCGGCGGCGCAGAGGAGGGCGCGAATTTGACGCGGCGGTTTCCGTGGGTCGTCGCGTTCGCATTCGGTTTGCTGCACGGGTTCGGCTTCGCGGGCGCCCTCAGCGAGGTCGGCGTCCCGCAGCACGCCGTGCCGCTGGCGCTCTTGTTCTTCAACGTCGGCGTCGAGCTCGGCCAGCTCATGTTCATCGCCGCCGTGTTCGGCTTCGCGTGGCTCGTGCGCCTCTTGCCGCTGCGCGTTCCCGCGATCTGGCCGCGCGCTGTGGCCTACGGCGTCGGCTCGGTCGCGGCGTTCTGGGTCGTCGAGCGAACGATCGCGGTGTTCTAATGATGCAGCGCTCGCGCAACGCAGGCGCCTCGCTCAACTTCCAAAAACTTTCGGCCGGCTTTGGTTGCATCGGCGTTGTGCGCGCGACGGCAAACCGAAGTCGCTGGGTGATCGAAGCACCGGAAGCACCTTGAGTCAAAAGACAGAGTTCAGATAGAAGCGCAGACCTTGGCCATGCTCCGAGAACCGGTATGCGACGCCAACGGCGTCGAACTCGAAGAACAGGATCTTGAAGCCTTCCTCGCGCGCGGCCGCGACGCCGAGCTGCCACTCGTCCTTGAGTAGCTCGGCGTCGCCGTCGCCGTACGCAAGCGCCGGCGGCGGGCGGTAGTACCAGTCCTTGAGCACGTGCGGCCGCCAGTACATCGGGCTGTCGCGGAAACGCCACCGCGCTGCGCGGATGTCGAGCTCGGCGCCGACCGTGAGCCGCAAGATCGAATCCCGCTCGCCAGCGCTCGAATCGAAACCCGTCCAGAGAAAACCGCTGATTAACGCCGGGCTGCCCGCAGCCTCGTCGAACGCGACGCGGCTCCGCAAACCGACGGCCGCGAGGCGCGCCGATTGCTCTGTGCCTTCGAGCTCCTTGGCGTAGCCGGCCTGCGCGCGCGTGCGCAGCGTCCAGCGCTCGCCGAGATAATGCTCGAGCTCGACGCCGGGCAAAAAACCGGCGTGCTCGACGTTAGGGCTGCCTTGCTCGAAGGGGCGTATGTCGTCGTCGGTATTCTCGACGCCGAGCGAGGCCGGCAGCAGCAAGCGGACGCCGCCGAGGTCGTCCTCGGCGTCGCGCAAGCTCCACGAGAAGTTGCCGCGGTACGTTTGCGTTTCCGTGCCGTCGCCGAGGAGATAAACGCCGGAGCCGAGCGCAGTGCCGTAGGCCCAGTGAAACGGGGCGGTGTCCTCTGTTTGCGCGAGGCACGGCGCGGCGACAATGGCCGCGCAGGCGGCGCAACGCGCGAGCGATATTCGGAGCATCGCAGCCATCCTCTCCTCACTCGCGGCGGTCCGTGAGCCGCTTTCGTTAGACGCGCAGCCGCAGCAAGTTCCGCGCAACTACGGCGCAGAGCGTCAGAGCAGCCGGTCTTGCGCCGGCGGATACGTGACTACCGTGCCGCTGACGTGCGCGAACGCCGTCAGCGCGTGCTCGCGGTAGCTCGTCTCGCTCAAGATCTCGACGACGCCGATACCGCGCACGGCGAGCGCGTCCGCGACGAGCGAGCGATGGCAGCGCCACGGCACGGCCTCGGCGCACATGATCGCCGTACGCCGCTCGCTCGCGAGCTCGACGAGGCGCGCGAGCCCCACGCCGAACTCCTCGGTCTGCATGTAGTCGGCATAGCCGCGGAAGCTTGCGTTGCGCCAGCCCGAGTTCGGCGAATCGGCGTGCGGCTTGCGCAAGCCGCCGAGCTCGCCGAGCGGCACATACGAGATGCCGGCCGCCTTCAGCGACTCGCGCAGCGCGTCGGCGTTGAATTGGGGATTGCGGCGCGACCGCGGCACCGTGCGAACGTCGGCGAGCTGCTCGATGCCGTAAGCGGCGAGCAGGCTCAAGAACCGCTCGATCGGCAGCGTCGAATGGCCGACCGTGAACACGGTGCCGGCCGGCCAGGCCGCATCCTGCGGCGGCGGTTGCTTGCTCACGGCGCCTCCTTGCCCCTCATGGACGTTGAGTGTGCGTCTCGAACCAAAATACCATGGGCGCCCCGACTGCCGCGCGAGATTGCCGATGTCCTCGTTCGAGATGCGAGCCACGCATATTCTTCTAGCGCTCCTCGGCGCCGCACAGGCAGCCGCGCAACAGCCGAGCGCGGACTGGGAATCGATCACGGCCGAGCGGCTGCGCGAGCCCGAGGCCGGCGATTGGCTCGGCTACCGCCGCACCCACGACGTGACGGCGTTCAGCCCGTTGCGCGAGATCACGCGCCGCAACGTCGAAGACTTGCGCCCCGTATGGGCGTACACGATGCGCGACAACAGCCGCTGGGTTGCGACGCCGATCGTCGCGAACGGCCTCATGTACGTCTCCGAGGGCAGCGGCCGCGTCGTCGCGTTCGACGCGGTCAGCGGTGAGCTCGTCTGGACGCACTTGCGCACGTATCCGCAAGACATCTCGATGTCCGAGGCATATCCGCGCCATCGCGGCGTGTCGATCTACGGCAACACGATCTACTTCGGCACGGCGGACAGCTTCCTCGTTGCGCTCGACGCGCGCACGGGCGCCAAGCTGTGGGAGGTGCAGACCGGCGACTACAAGACCGGCGAGGGCCACGCTCACCCGCCGCTGATCGCCGACGGCAAAGTGTTCATCGGCACGACGGGCGGCGACTTCGCGGCGCGCGGCAAGTTCGAGGCCTACGACGCCGCGAACGGCACGCGGTTGTGGACCTTCCATACGGTGCCGCGCAAAGGCGAGCCCGGCTTCGAGACTTGGACCGAGAACGACCAATGGCCGCCGCTCGGCGGCGCCGCGTGGAACACGGCGAGCTATGACGCGGAGCTCGGTCTCGTTTATTTTTCGACGGGCCAGCCGACGCCGTGGACGACCGCGTCGCGCGGCCCCGGCGACTCGCTGTACTCGAATACGTTGCTCGCCGTCGAAGCCGCTACGGGCAACCTGCGCTGGCACTTCCAGCTCGTGCCCGGCGATCAATGGGACCGCTCGGGCTACGAAGGCATGCTCGTCGATCTCGTCCTCGACGGCGCGCCGCGCAAAGCGCTGATCACGACGGGCAAGATCGGCTGGGGCGTCGTTCTCGATCGCGTGACGGGCGAGTTCCTGCACGCATTCCGCACGGCGTACGACAACACGATCACGGGCTGGAGCGAGCAGGGCAGGCCGATCTTCGATCCGCGCGCGTTGCCGAAGCCCGAAGACGTCGACTCTGGAAAAGTCTTCGAGATCTGCCCACACATTCACGGCGCACGCAACTTGCAGGCGCCGAGCTACAGCCCGCAAACGGGTTTCTATTATCTCGGCGTCAACAACTCGTGCATGAACGCGCAAGTCGTGACGCCGGTGTTTCGCCCGGGCCAGGGCCTCACGGGCGTCACATACACGGCGTCGCTCGCGCCCGGCTACGACTACGTCGGCGAATTCGTCGCATTCGATCCCGTCAGCGGCGAGCGTGCATGGACGTATCGGCCGGAAAGCGGCGCGCCGATGACGGCTTCGGCGCTCGCAACGGCCGGCGGCCTTGTGTTCGGCGGCACGGCCGACCGGCAGTTTTTCGCGCTGAATTCCGCGACGGGCGAGCTCCTCTGGCAGACACGCCTGAACGGCGACGTCTCGGGCGCGCCCGTTAGCTACGAGCTCGACGGCAAGCAGTACATCGCCGTTGCATCGGGAGGCCGTGCCGCGCCGACGACGACGCTCGGCCGGCTCGTCGGCGTCGACGTGCCGCAAGGCAGCGGCGTCATGTGGGTGTTCGCGTTGCCCGGTGACGAGCCGAGGCCCGTGCCGCGGCCGACGCGGCGCGACCGGCCGTCACGCTCTCTCTCCGACGGCGTGTTCACGACGAATCAGGCCGCGCAAGGCAAGCAGCTCTTCGCCCAGGAATGCTCGATGTGCCACCAGGCGGCGAACTACACGGGCGCGAACTTCGCCGCGAAGTGGGGCGAGGGCACGCTCGGCGACGTCTACCAGGATATGGCGCTCGCGATGCCGCCCGCGAACGCGGGTGGCCTCACGCCGGCGACGTACGCGAGCATCGTCGCGTTCTTCGCGAGCGAGAGCGGCTATCCCACCGGCAACGAGGCGCTGCCTGGCGACGCGGCGCAGTTGCGCGGCATCGCCATTGGCGCGCCCATCGACGCGACGCCGTAAGCGTCTCGGCAAGCGCCGCGTTCTCCGCGACGTGACGGCAGCCCAGCCTCGACATCCCCCATCAGCGGCTCTTCGGCGCTGATCGGCTACGCTTCTTCGCTTTCGGCGCGCGCTTCGATTTCACCTTGCGCTTCGACTTCGCCTTTGCCTTCGGCTGGACCCGCTCGGGCAGCTCGGCCTTACCGGCGCCGCGATTCCATTTCTCGAAGGTCTCGGGCGTGATCTCTCCCTTGACCAGCAACTCGGCAAATTTCCTGCGCTGCGCTTTGCTCTTGATCGGCACGGCTGTCTCCTAATGTCGGACGGCTAGTCATGCACCTGTCGGGCGTCATGCCCTACCGCTTGCGAAGCTAGGCGGGAAGGTTCAGCTGCCAAGATACGCCGAACCGATCGTTCACCCAGCCGAACCGTTGGCTGAAACCATAGTTGTCCAGCGGCATCAGGACTCCGCCGCCCTCCGACAGAACGCGAAAGGCGCGGTCCAGCTCCGCGATCGAGTCGAAGTCCACGAACGTAGAGCTCGAAGGCGTGAAGGAGAAGTTGTGCTTGACGGGGCTGTCCGAGCACATGAACTCGCGCCCGCAAAGGGTGAACACGGCGACCTTGATGGTGCCGGCCGGACCGGGATCGCCCTCGGCGTAGCGCTCGACTCGCACGAGGCGGGAATCGGGAAAGGTCGCGAAGTACAGGTCCAGTGCAGCTTGCGCACTGCCGCCCTGGAACATGAGAAATGGCGTAGCTGTTGTCATCGGTACCTCCGAAGGGTTCGGAAAAACGTTTGCGCGACTGGTTGGTCAGTGCTTGCGCCGATAGTGAAACAGGGCAACTCCGCGATAGAGGCCGTGAACGAGCTTGCCATACGGCAAGTTCAAAAAGAGGGCGAGCACCACCCCGAGATGGACGACGAGCAGCCATCCCATGACGGCTTCGTGCCGCAGCGCGAGCAGCAGCAGGCCCGTCACGGCCGTCAGCAGCAGCAGAACGATGAACGCGCTATCGAGACCTTGCTGCGCTGTGTCGGTGAGCGCCGAGTCGCGGCGCAGGCGATGGAGCAGCAGACCGACCGTGCCGACCGAAAGGCCGATTCCCCCGGCCGTCCCGAGAAGCACGGGCAAGCTCGAATACGCATAGGGTGCCGAAAAGCCGGCGAGATCGTAGAGCGCCGCGACGCACGTCGATGCGAAGCACAACATGAACCCGTAGAACGTCGCGTGATGCAGCCAGCGGCGCCACGGCGTGCGGACTTCGAGCGCCGTCACGCAGTCGCGGCCCGCAACGTGCAAGTGATTCAACGTCAACATGTCGCCGAGCGCTGCGCTCGTGCCGCCGCGTTCAACATGCGATGGCGATTCGTTCATCGTCCGCAGGTCTCGTGCGCAGCGCGCGCCGCCTATCGCGAGAGCGAGCAGCACGAACAGCCCGACGCCGCCGAACAGCGCGACCATGACCGCATGCGGCACAACGGCATAGAAGTCGGCCGCCGCGCCGGGGGCGAGCAGTTGCTCGCCGTTCAGCGCGAACGTCATGCCGAGCAGCAGCGCAATCATCGCGGCTGCGAGCAGCAGCGCCGTCGCGGCGCCCTGGCGGCGGAACGCTGCCCCGAGCGCCGCGGGCCAGGCGTACTGCTCGTACGACTGCACGCGAAGCTGCGCGAACGTCTTCGGCACGTTGATCGCGAGCTCGTGCGGCGGTGCGTACTGGCACGCGTACAGGCATTCGCCGCAGCCGTGGCAGAGATTCGCGAGGTAGTTGAGATCGGCCGCCGCGAAGGTCAGCCGCTGCTCCATCGCCTGAAACGCCGGACAGTATTGCTCGCAGTAGCGGCACGCGTTGCAGACGGACATCACGCGCGCGCCTTCGCGCGTCAACTCACTCGCTTGCATGTCGTGCCGCGCTCTCGCCCGCGATTCGCCCGAACACCGTGCCGATCGTCATGCCGATGCCGGCAATATAGCCCTTCCGCAGCACGTTGCCGGCCATGATCTCGCCGGCCGCGTAGACGTTCTCGAAAGGCACGCCGTTCGCGGCCAGCACGCGAGCATCGGCGCCGACGCGCACGCCGAGGTAGGTGAACGTGATGCCGGGGCGCAGCGGATACGCCGCGTACGGCGGCGTGTCGAGACGCTGCGCCCAGTGTGTCTTCGCCGGCGTAAGATCCGCCGTGCTGCAGTCGTCGAGCGTCGTGTGATCGAACGAGCCGGGCTGCACGGCGCCGTTGAACGCGTTGACGGTCGCCTCGAGCCGCTCGGCCGGCAAATCGAGCCGCGCCGCTAGCTCGCGTACCGACGCAGCTTCGATCGCGGGGTACACCGAGGGCATGAACAGGCCGCGCACCTTCGCGTCGATGATCGAGTACGCGATCTCGCCCGGCTGGCGCGCGACGAGCTTGCCCCAGACTGCGTAGCGTTTCGGCCAGAAGTCCGCACCTTCGTCGTCGAACCGTTCGGCGTTGCGATCGACGACGATGCCAAGCGGCACGCAGTCGAGCCGCGTCACGATGCCGCCGTCGAATTTCGGCGCGCGGCCGTCGATCGCGACGGCGTGGCATTCGCGCGGATCGCCGACGGGTGCGGCACCGGCGTCGAGCAATGCGCGCAGCATTGTGCCCCTGTTGTACGGAGTGCCGCGGACCAAGAAATTGTTTGCCGCGTCGCCCCAGGCTTCGCGGAGCCAGTCGAGGTTCGCCTCGAAGCCGCCCGAGGCGACGACGGCGGCTTTCGCGCGAATGTCCCGTTCGGCTCCCCCGACACGCACGGTGACCGATTCGAACGCGCCGCCGCGCAGCGCGAGGTGCGTCGCCTCCGAGTCGTAGCGGACCTCGATGCCTAGCTCCTCCGCTGCGGCGTAGTAGCTGTTCATGAGCGCCGTGCCGCCGCCCAGGAAAAACGCGTTCGTGCGCGATAGTTGCAGCGTGCCGCGCAGCGACGGCTGGAACCGCGCGCCGACCGACATCATCCAAGGCACGCATTCGATCGAACGCTCGGCGACGAGCGCCGCGAGCGCGGCGTCGGTCTCGCCGTCGTTGACGCGCTCGATGTCGTCGAGCAGCTCTTGCTCGGAATACGCGCCGGTCAGGATCTCCGTTGGCGCCGCGTGCGCGCAGCGCAGGTTGCGTGTGTGGCGGCTGTTGCCGCCGCGCAGCGCGCGCGGCGCGCAGTCGAGGACGAGCACGCGGGCCCTTTGGCGGCGCGCCGTCAGCGCGGCGGCCAGACCCGCGTTGCCGCCGCCGATGACGACGACGTCGTAGCTTGCGCTCCCGTCAATCATGAACGCGGCGCCGCCAAAGGCCGGCGACGGCAGGAGCGGCGAGCACGACGAGCGCCGCGGCGAGCAGCGCCGCCGAGATCGGCCGCGTCACGAACACCGTCAAGTCGCCTTCACTGATCGCGGCGGCGCGGCGAAATTGCTGCTCCGCCATCGGGCCGAGCACGAGCCCCAGCACGGCCGGCACGAGCGGGATCCCGAGCACGCGCATCGCGAGTCCGACCGCGCCGGCGCCGTAGAGCAGGCCCACGTCGAGCAGCGAGCGGTTCAAGCTGTAGGCGCCGAGCGACGCGAGCACGAGCACGCTGCCGAACAGCAACGGTTTCGGCAGAAACATCACGCGCGCCCACACGCGGGCGAGCGGCAGGTTCAAGACGAGCAGCATCGCGTTGCCGATGAAGAGGCTCGCGATCAGCGTCCAGACGAGATCCGGGCGTGCCGTGAACAGCAGCGGCCCCGGCTGGAGGCCGTACTGTTGAAAAGCCGCGAGCAAGATCGCGGCCGTCGCCGACGACGGAACGCCGAGCGTCAAGAGCGGCACGAGCACGCCGGCCGTCGACGCGTTGTTCGCGGCTTCGGGCCCAGCGACGCCTTCGATCGCGCCGCGGCCGAACTCTTCGGGATGGGCGCTCAAACGCTTCTCGGCCGAGTACGACAGGAACGTCGGAATCACGGAGCCGCCCATCGGCAGCACGCCGAGCGGAAAACCGATCGCCGTCCCGCGCAACCAGGGCTTCCACGAGCGGCGCCACTCGTCGCGGCTCATGCCCATGAAGCTCGCGAGCTGCACGGCTTGCGGCGTGTCGCCGCCGCGCCGCGCCGCCTGATGCAACGTCTCGCCGACGGCGAAGAGGCCGATCACGAGGATGACGACGTCGATGCCGTCGAGTAGCTGCGGGATGCCGAACGAGAACCGCGCGGCGCCCGTGAGCTGATCGATGCCGACGAGCCCGAGCGCGAGCCCGAGGAACAGGCTGAAGAGCCCGCGCGCGAGCGAGGCTCCGAGCAGAGCTGCCACCGCCGTGAACGCGAGCAGCGCGAGCGCGAAGTACTCGGCTGGGCCGAACTCGAGCGCGACGGACGCAAGCACCGGCGCGAACAGCGCGAGCGCGAGCGTCGCGAGCGTGCCGGCGACGAACGAGCCGAGCGCCGCCGTCGTGAGCGCGGCGGCGCCGCGGCCGTTGCGCGCCATCTGGTGGCCGTCGATCGCGGTCGCGATCGCGCCCGTCTCGCCGGGCGTGTTCAGCAAGATGCTCGTCGTCGAGCCGCCGTACATCGCTCCGTAGTAGATGCCGCCGAACATAATGAAAGCGCTGACGGGGTCGAGGCCGAACGTGACGGGCAACAGCACGGCGACCGTCAGCGCGGGCCCGATGCCGGGCAGCACACCGATGGCCGTGCCGAGCGTCGTGCCGAGCAGCGCCCAGAGCAGGTTCGTGAGCGTCAGCGCGTTCGCGAAACCGAGGCCAAGACCGTCAAATGTGCCCATCGCGCTCAGAGCCACGCGCCGAGCACGCCGGCCGGCAGCGGCAGGTCGAGCGCGTACGCGAACAACGCGTAGCTGCCGGTGGCTACGCCGAGCGCGGCCGCTGCGTCGCGGACGGGACGGTGCGCGTCGAACGCTCGCGCAGCGAGCCAGAAGAGCAGCGCTGCAGCGACGATGAAGCCCAAGCTCTCGGCGAAGAGCACGTGCAGCGCCGCGCCTATGCCGAGCAGCGCCAGCGGGCGCCATGCGAGTGCGCCCAGCTGTTGCCGCGAGCGCTTTCGCTGGCGACGCACGGAGACAGCGGCCGCGACGCCGAAAAGCGCGAGGCCCGTGAGAACGAACGCGGCGTAGGGGTCCCAAGCGCCAGTACCGGGTGCGGTACCGGTGCCGAGCTCGCGCAAGATTCCACGCACGCGCCGTTCCTCGGCCGCCGCGAACGCCGCGAACTCGTCGCCCGCGAGATATCGGTCGAGCCACCGATAACGCACGAGCAGCTCGCGCCATTCACGCGAGCGGACCATGGCGTCGACGACGCCCTCGAGCCGCGCGCGCTCCTCGGCCGTGATGCCGGGCGGCGCGACGACGGAGCGCCAGTTCTCGAATTCGACGTCGACACCACGTTCGCGCAACGTCGGCGCGTCGACGCCGGGCACGCGCTCGGCGCTCGAGACCGCGAGAACGCGCAGCGCTCCGGCGTCGATCTGCGCCGCGAACTCCGCGAGGCCGTTGACGCCGACGGACACCTGCCCGCCCAGGATCGCCGCGAGGGCCTCGCCGCCGCCGGAGTAGCCAATGTAGTTGACGCGTCGCGGCTCGACGCCGACGGCAGCAGCGATGAGGCCCGCGAGGATCTGGTCGCTGCCGCCGACCGAGCCGCCACCCCACGAGATCGACTCGGGATCGCTCTTGAACGCGGCGAGCAGGTCGTCGAGCGTGCGGAATGGCGATGCGGCCGGAACGGCGAGCGCTTCATACTCGCCCGTGAGCCGTGCGATCGGCACGGCGTCGGCCAACGTCACCGGCGAGCCGTTGGTCACGATGCCGCCGAGCATGATGAGGCCCGAGACGAGCAACGCGTCGCCGTTGCCGCGCTCGGAGCCGACGAAGCGCGCGAGCCCGATCGTGCCCGCGGCGCCCGGCACGTTTTCCACGATGGGCGTCGTGACGATGCCTCCGCTCTGCAGCGCCTGCTGCATGACGCGCGCGGTTTGGTCCCAGCCGCCGCCGGGCGCCGCGGGCGCGATGAGGCGCAACTCGTCGAAATGCGGTTGGGCGGGCGCGTACGACGCCGTCAGCGTCGCAAGTGCCAGTAGCGAGGCGCGGAGCACGTTCGAGCGCCCGATGACGTTCCCCTTTCGATTGCCGCGCACATTATATAGATGCGTTACAGTGAAGCCCGAAGTCGTCGTCGCGGCGAGGGCCGTTCATGAGTGACCAGGATTTGGGCGCGCTGCTCGCGGAGCTGCACGCTCGGCTGAAGCAGGCGGGCTCGCTCGACCCCGAGGCGCGCAAGCTGCTCACGACCGTCGCTCGCGATATCGAGAACGCGCTCGCGAACGATGATGCGAGCGCCGTCGCCGCGGAGCCCGTCGAGGCGCTGGCCGTGCGGTTCGAGGCCGACCATCCGTCGCTGGCCGGGGTCTTGCGCCAGATCATGGACACGCTTGGCAAGGCCGGAATCTAGGCCGAGCCATCTTCTGTAAAAACTCGGTTGTGCCGCGCACGTCGTGCGCGGAGACTAGCGCCCGTGCCAAAGGCAAACCCGTCGCGAGGCGGGGACGCAAAGCTACCGGTCTCTCGAGAGACAGCGGGGTCGCCACGATGGAACCGATACAGCCGCCACCGAATCCGTTCCTCACCGAGGCGGGCACGCTCGTGCTGCCGTCGTTCGAAGAATGGTTCTTCTTGCCGGGTGACTGGCTCGTCTATCTGCTCGCGAGCCGCGCGCCGGTCGTCGCGCAGTCCTTGGGAGTGGGCCCGCAAGACTACGGCGCAACGCTTGCGGGCTTCGTCGCCTGGATCTGCTGGATCATGCTCGTGATCGTGTCGATCGCGGCGACGTCGGCCGTGCGCCGATTCGACCGTGCGTTGACGGACCGCATCCTCTATGCCGTCCGAGAGCTGCGCCGCCACGTGCGCATGGCAACTGTGTTTGCCCAGTATCGACGGAAGCTCGCGGCGCAGCGTAAGGAGCCGTCGTTCGATGTCGGCGAGGAGCCGGGTCTGAGCCGCGACGAGCTGCGAGTGCTCGAGCTGCATGCGCGGCTCTCGCCGGGATTCGCGTTGTCCACGAGCGATGTGGCGCACGAGCTCGGCGCGCGCGGCTACGAGATCCGCACGGCGCTCGAGCGGCTGCAGAAGCTGAAGCTGCTGCAAGCGACGGTCGGCGGGCTCGACGGTGAGACGGCCTATACGCTGAGCGGCGCGGGGCGCACGTTACTGCAGATCCGCCATGCTCGGCCCCGCGTTGCCTGACGGCCGCGCCTACGCCGGCACTGTCGCGAGCAGGTCGTCGAGCTTTTGATAGCTCATCTCCATGCCGTCCGTCATGCCGCTCTTCACGGCCGCGTCGCGCACTTCTTTCGATTCGTAGCGAGCCGTCATCGTGTGCGTCGTGACGCCGTTCTTCTCGGTGAGGACGGAAGTGATGAGCGCTTCGCCCATCTCGCCGCCGACGTCGCCTGCGTCGAAGCGCTCGATGTGCACGATGCGCGACGGCCGCACGACTTCGCGGAATTCGCCCGTGAATCCGAACTCCGAGCCGTCTTTCTCACTGCGCCAGCGCCACTTGAACTTGCCGCCGGGGCGGACGTCCATCTCGCAGACCGGCATCGTCCAGCCCGGCGGGCCGAGCATCCAGCGCTGAACGAGCGCGGGCTTGGTCCAGGCGTCGAACACGAGCTCGCGCGGCGCGTTGAAGGCGCGAACGACGACGATGTCGCGATCGTTCGGCAGAGTCACGGTGCTCTTGGGTTGGCTTTTCATCAGCTTGCTCCTTTCATCCTTCGTAAGCGCAATGGAGATCGGCGGTCCTATTTTCGTTTGCGGCGCCTGGGCGGTCTCTTCGCCGCTTGCAGCTCGTCGAGGAGGACGTCGAGTCGCTCGAAGCTCTGCTCCCACATCTGCCGGTAGCGCTCGATCCAAACGTATGCGGCTTCGAGCGGCTGCGCCTCGAGGCGGCATGGCCGCCGCTGCGCGTCGCGGCCGCGCGAGACGAGCCCGGCGCGCTCGAGCATCTTCAAGTGCTTCGAGATGGCCGGCTGGCTCATGTCGAACGGTTCGGCAAGCTCGTTGACCGAGGCTTCGCCCGAGGCGAGCCGCGCAAGGATCGCGCGGCGCGTCGGATCGGAGAGCGCTAGGAACGTCGCGTTGAGGCGGTCGGAAGCGGCCATAGCAAAACCATCTGGTTGTATAACCTATAGGTTATATATAGGCGATGCGCGAGTCAAGCGCCGCGTCGGCGTGCGGCGGACGCAGCTCAGCTCTGAGTCGGGTGCTTAAGCTCCAATCAGCCCGCCAGCGCTCGCGCTCGAAGCTGGCCGCAACCGGCTTCGACGTCCTGGCCCGCGGAACGCCGCAGCTTGGCAAGCACGCCGCGCCGGTGCAGATAGCGCGTCATCTCTGCGGCACGTTCCCACGAGGGCCGGCGGAACTCCGCGCCGTCGACGGTGTTGTAAGGGATGAAGTTCACGACGGCGTAGTGGCCCGCAAGCAGCGCGGCGAGCGTTTCGAGCTCGTCGTCGCCGTCGTTGACGCCTTCGAGCAACGTCCATTGATACTGCGTCGGGTACTTCGTCGCGCGCGAGTACTCGTCGGCGAGCGCGACAAGCTCGGCCGGCTCGATGCGCGGCGCGCGCGGCAGGAGCTGTGCGCGCAAAGTTGGCTTCGTCGTGTGCAGCGAGAGCGCGAGCGCGGGCTTGACGGACTCCAGCGGTAGGCGCTCGAAGACGCGCCGGTCGCCGACGGTCGAGAACACGATGTTTTTTTGCGCGAGATCGCCGTGCGTTCCGAGCAGCGCGACGGCGTCGAGCACGTTGTCGAGATTGTGCGCCGGCTCGCCCATGCCCATAGCACGACGCGCCGCACCGGCTGCCGCGTGCGCGCGAGCGCAACCTGCGCGACGATCTCGCCACTCGTCAGCTGGCGCGTGAGGCCGTCGCGGCCCGTCATGCAGAACACGCAGCCGACGGCGCATCCGACCTGCGTCGAAATGCAGACGCCGTCGCCGGGCAAGAGCACGCTTTCGATCGTGCGGTCGTCCCCGAGCCCGAGCAGGAAGCGCGACGAGCCGTCGATGCCGCGATGCTCCGAGACGATCTTGACGAGCGCGGCAAAGCGCTCGGCGAGCTGCGGCAGCGCGCGGCGCATCGTCAGCGGCAGCTGCGAGTCCTCGCTCTGCGCGAAGGCGTCGAGCGGTAAGCCGCGTACCCAGGCGCGCATCATCGACGTCTCGTGCCTCGGCCGCGCGCCCGCTGCGCGCAGCGCCGCGCATAGCTCGGCGATCGAGGCTCCGATAGTCATGCGACGCACGATATCGGCCGCCCGGAGGGTTGTAAACGAGACGAGCCTCCGGCTGCCGCAGCAGCCGGAGGTCCGTCCGTCGAAAGATCGACGCTAGAGCCGGTAGTTGAACGTCGCGAGGAAGCGCCGTCCGTACACGTCGTAGGCGTTGGCGGGATTCGTCTGCGAGCTGAACCGCTGGTCGAACGTCGGGATCACGGGCGGGTCCTCGTCGGACGCGTTCGTGATCGCGAGCGCCAATTGCCAAGCGCGGCCGTTGCTGAGCTCGCGCTCGTAGCTGACCGTGATGTCGGTGTAGCCCTTCGCGTCGACGGTCGCGTCGTCGATCGTCTGCCGACCCGCGGGCACAGGCATGCCGGGGACGAACTGCACGAATGTGACCGTGTTGGCATTGATTTCGCTCTCGCCGAAATAACGCCGCTGCAAGTTGAAGCCCCACTCGCCGAGCTGATAGCGCAGCGTGGCGACGGCCCGGGTTTCAGGCTCGTTGAGCTGGCCGGCCAGATCGACAGGCTGCCCGCCCGGAGTCGTCGTGCTGTCCTCGAGCAACCTGCCCGCGAGGAACCGCAGCGTGAAAGCCTCGGAACGGTTGCCGAACCAGTCCGTGTCCCTGTTCCACAAGAGCTCGTAGTCGAGGCCGCGCACGCGCGCGTTGTTGATGTTCAACCACGGGTTGCGGACGGCCGTGACGGCGTTCGTGGCCGGATCGCGGAACACGTAGTCGCAGAACTGGCTGCCGGGCGCCAAGCGGCACTCGTCGACGATGCGCTGCACGCCGAGCTGACCGATGGCGCCGGACAAATCGATGTCGTACCAATCGACCGAGAACTGCAGCCCGGTTTGCTGCGGCTCGACGACGAAGCCCGCCGTGGTGGTGTCGGCCTCCTCGGGCGAGAGATCCGGATTGCCGACCGCCGTCGTCGTGATCTGGAACGTCTGCGGCGCGCCCGTGTTGTTGCCAGTCGGGATACCGCCGATCGCGTTCTCGGAGATGCTGCCGCCGCCGCCTTGTACGTCGAAGCGCTCGTTGAACGTCGGCTCGCGCACGTCGCGCGACACGGTGCTACGGAACCGCAGGAACTCGGCAACCTGGAGGTTGATGCCTGTCTTCCAAGAATTGATGACGCCGCTCGTCGAGTAGTCTGAGCGGCGGCCCGCGACGTCGACCTCGAGGCGCCGCGCCGAGTTCTCGGCTTGCCACAGCGGCATGTTGAACTCGGTGAACGTTTCCCAGACGTCGTAGCCGCCTTTGATTGCCGGCACCGTGGAGAACTCGTGCAGATTCGGGCTGCCCGTCGTGAAGCCGCCTTGGATGCCGCGAATGCCAAGGTTCATGTTGCCGTTCACGGGGTTGAGCCCGTCGACGTTCACCGGCGGGCCGTAGGCCATGATGTCTATGGGATACCCGCGTTGCCAGAACCATTGCTCGCGGTACGTCGCGCCTGCGGCCATCGAGAACGCGCCGGGCCCGAAGCCGTCCCAGATGTCGCCCGTGAACAAGACCTCGGCGAATTCTTGCGTCACGGCGCTGCGGCCATATTTGCCCTGCACGGCGTATGCCGCCGCCTCGGGGCTGACGTTGCCCTGGCCGAAGATGTTCATCGGCACGCAGTTCGGGATGGCGTCCGGACCGACCGGGCCCGGGATCGGCACGGGGAAGAGCGGATCGCCGTCGGGCGCGAGCGAATCGTCGCCTTGCGCCGCGGGCACGCGAATGTGGGCGACCGAAGCCTGCAATTGCGCCGGAGTGGGGTTGAAGCGCTGCACGTTGCAGACGATCTGGCCAGTGCCGCGCAAAGCGTCCGTGATCAGATCGGGCCGTCCGTCGGGCCCGCCCGTGCCCGCGTCGTCGGTCAGGTCGCGGCGGTCGGTGTAAACCTCGACGGCGTCGATGGCCAGCATCTCGCGGTCGACGCGGATCTCGTTGCTGACTTCCGTGTACCGGTCTGTCGCGCCGCGCTGAATACGCGCTTGCATCTGCCAGCGTTCGCCGATGTCCTTGTCGAGCCCGAGCTGCAGCGTCCAGCTGTCGTATTGATTGTGCCGGTCCTCGCTGTCGCCCCAGTTGCCGGGCTGGCCGAGCACGGTGCCTTGCTTCTCCATGACGAAGCTGTTGACGCCTTGCGCGCGCATCGCTGCGCGGACGTTCGCGGGCAAATACGCGTTGTCCACGTAGATCTGCGTCGTCCACGGCGACGCCAAGTGCGGGATTCCGCGCTGGTCGTAGTCGTTCGATTGAGTGCGACCGCCGAGCAAGTTCATGAAGTAACGCGTCGAGTCGTTCGCGTCGAACGTGTAGCCGAAAAAGGCGTTCTGGCGTTCCACCTCGGCGCCGTAAGGGCCGCCGCCGAACGCTTGGTTCGCTATGTCCGCCTCGGGCCCGCCCGACTGATTGTTCGTCGTGTTCACGGGGGCAACGACGGTGCCGTTCTGAAACGGCCGGACGCCCGTCCCGTCGTACGTGAACGTTTGCCCGGCGAAGGGGAAAGCGGCGGTTTGTCCGGGGGTCAAGGCGACGTTGGCGGCGTTGCGCAAACCGCCGATCCTGCCCGTCGGCGTGTGCTGCCGCGAATGCACGTCGGGCAGCACGAGCCGCATCGGCTCGTTCAAGTTGCCCGCGCTCCAGGCCGGGTTCGCGACGATGCCGTAGCGGCGGAACCAATCGCCGAGCTCGAGCGGGTCATAGTCGATCGGATCGATCTTTTGATACTCGAGCGACGCGATGAGGTGCCCACGCTCACCGGTCTCGGTGCCATACGCCCAAGTGACGCCGCGGTTCGCTCCCATGTTGTCCGCGGTCTCGCCGAAGCTCGCGGAGAAATCCATTCCGTCGTAACTGCGGTTGAGGCGGAAGTTCGTGACGCCTGCGAGCGCATCAGCGCCGTAGGCCGCCGACGCGCCGCCCGTGACGACCTCGATCTGCGAGATCAGTGCCGTCGGAATGTTGTCGACGTGAACGCTGCCGTCGCGATCGGCCGGCGCGAGCCGCGCTCCGTCGAGCAGCACGAGTGTTCGTTGCGGGCCCATCGCACGCAGATCGATGACGCTGCGTCCCGCGCCGGCGAACAACGCGCCGCCGCCGCGTTGCGCGCTCTGCGTCTGGAAAAATTGCGGCAGCTGATCGAGCTGATCCGCGATCGTGGCGCCGGGTTTCAGCGACTCGAGGTCCGCTGGCGTCACCGCCGTCAGAGGCACGGCCGTCGAGAATCCCGACTCGCGCTGGATGCGGGACCCGGTGACCGTGATCTCTTCGAGCTGCTCTTGCGTCTGCGGTTGCGATTGCGGCTGCGCAAGCGAAATGCCGGTATGCGTGCCGGCCAAGGCGAGTGTCACAGCGGCGCAAAGACGGCTGAGACGCGGACGTTTCGCGTTTTCCATGGCTCCCCCCGAAGCATTGTGGTATTGGCAACATTAGTCCGAATACCCGCCATGCCGCAAGGCTTCGCCGGTGTGGCTCGAAACCAACGACGCGGAGCAAAACAGCTGCCTTTGCGCGGAGGACGCGCTAGCATCCCGACGATGACAGATCGCATTCGGCGTCTTGGACGCCTCGCTTTTTACGCCGCGCTTTTGTGCGCGGGGGAGCCGATGATGGCGCAAACCGATCGCGGCGCGGCCACGGCGCCGGCTCTGACGTTCGCGTTCGAGCTGCGCGCGCAAGTCGGCGAGCCGATCGAGATCGGCCAGGTGCCGCACGGGCGCCGGAGAATCGTCGAGATCCTCGGCGGCACGGTAAAAGGACCCGCGTTCTCGGCCAAGGTCCTGCCCGGCGGCGCCGATTGGCAGCTCATTCAGCCCGACGGGTTCTCCGAGCTCGACACGCGCTACACGCTCGAGACCGAGCAAGGCCAGCGCGTCTACGTGCAGAACGCCGGGATTCGCCATGCGCCGCCCGACGTCATGCAGAAGCTGCTCGCTGGGCAAATCGTCGATCCGAAGCTCGTGTATTTCCGCACGGTGCCGAAGTTCGAGACGGCGGCGCCCGAGCTGCAGTGGCTCGCGCGCAGCGTGTTCGTCGGCATCGGCGAGCGTTTCCCGACCGAGGTGGTCGTCCGCTTCTACCGGCTCGAGTAGCGTCTATCGAAAGAGGCCGCATGGACAAGAAACGCGGGATCTCTCGCCGCAGCTTGCTGCGCGACAGCGCGGCCGCGGCTGCCGGCGGCGCGGCGTTGCTCGCGCAAACGCGCACCGCGCTCGGCCAGGCGCCGGCCGTCGTGACGCGCACACGCTTCAGAGCGTGGATCTCGCGCGGCGCGGGGCCCGGACGCACGACGTTGCAGGAAGCGGCGTTGCGGCCGATCACGGGCCGCCAAGTGCTCGTGCGCACGGAAGCGACGAACCTTTGTTACACGCTCGTGCCAGCCGTGCTCGGGCTTCCGCCTTCGCCGGCGCCGACGCCTGCGCAGGCCCCGCCGGCCGCCGGCGGTCTCGCTGCGCCGCCGAGCCAGCGGCGCATCAACGACATGGCCGTGATTCAGGGCCACGGCGGCGTCGGCATCGTCGAGGCCGTGGGCCCCGAGGTTCGCCGCGTGCAAGTCGGCGATCGAGTCTGTGTCTCCGGCACGCCGCACTGCGGCGCCTGTTATCGGTGCCTGCGCGGCCGCTCCGACATGTGTCAGTTCCTGAGCGCGATCGGCCCCGACGATCTCGTCGCGATCGGCGATCTAGCCGACGGCACGCCCGTGTATCAGAACTCGCACATCGGCGGTCTCGCCGAGGTCATGGTCGCGTTCGAGGAGTGGGTCGTGCCGATCTTCACGACGAAGTCGGCCGCCGAAGTCGGCATGGTTTGCGGTTGCACGAGCGTCGCGGGCTTGGGCGCGACGGCGGCGCACGGCCTCGTTGCCATCGAGCCCGCGTCGAGCGTCGCCGTCGTCGGCTGCGGGCCGATCGGCCTTTCCGCCGTGCAAGGCGCGCGGATCGCCGGCGCTACGACGATCATCGCGATCGACCCGATCGCAGCACGACGCCGCGTTGCGCTCGAGGTCGGCGCGACGCACGCGCTCGATCCGAACGCCGAAGGCGACGGCCTCGTCGACAAAGTGCGCGCGCTGACGACCTGGCCGACGGACCGGCTCTGGGCCGGCGGCCGCAATCCCGGCGGCCGCCGCCCCGGCTCGGGCGCCGACTTCGTCATCGAAGCCGCGGGGCTCGATGCCGTGACGCCGCGCGCCGAGCGCAGCCCCGATCCTACGGGCGTGCTGGCCATGCAGCAGGCCTATCGGATGACCGCTCTCGGCGGGCACCTCGTCACGACGGGCCTTGTCCGCGGCGACATCGTGCTGCCCGGTAACCTGTTCTCGTTCGGCGGCGTGACGCATCACAGCGGCCAGGCCGGAGGCTGCAGCCCGATGCGCGACATCCCGCGGTTCGTCGAGTTGCTGGAGAAGGGGCGATTCGACGCGCTCGCGCTCGCGACGAGCATCGTGCCGCTCGAGCGCATGCTCGAAGGCTACGAGCAAGTCGCTTATCGAACGACGATCACGGGGATCATGACGGCGTCGTGAGCGCGTCCAGCGCGGCGTCCGGTGCGTCTGCGCAACATAAATCCCCGACTTGGCCGCAAATACAGGCGGAGTACAATCGGTATGTCCCGCTGCGGGTGGTGTCGATGGTGCGAGCGTCGCTCCTCGGTATCGTCGTTCTCGTTGCGACCGCATCCCCTGCGGCTGCGGCCCCTCGTCAACCTGCGTTCGATGAAACCGCGCTCGTTTCGGGCCGCGGGCTCGACCTCGTTTCGCCGGCTACCCCCGTCGTTGTGCCGACGGCCGACGAGGCTTTCGCGCTCGATGCGGAAATGCACGCATTCGTCGCGCCGCTGAAGGCGCAGCGCGACTCCCGCAAGCGGCTGCTCGCGTTGATTCAAGCCATGGAAGCGCGCGGCATGTTGTCGCTCGAGTACGCGGAGGTCACGCGCACGGCCAGGGGCACTTTTCACGATCGGCAAGGCAACTGCCTGTCGTTCACGATGCTGTTCGTCGCGCTCGCTCGCGCAGTCGGTCTGCAGGCGAGCTATCAGAGCGTCGAGGTGCCGCCCTCGTGGTCATACGACGGAACGGTTGTCGTCGCGAGCCACGTGAACACGGCTGTGCGCACCGTCGGTGACGGGGAGACGATCGTCGACTTCAACGTTCGTCCATATCGCAGCGATACCCGCAGCCGCCGCGTCAGCGACTCGTACGCGCTCGGACTTTTCTACACGAACTTGGGCGCCGAGGCGATGCTGAGAGCCGACTACTATGCCGCGCTCATATATTTGCGTGAGGCGGCCGCCATGCACGCGGAAATCGCGGGAATTTGGGTCAACTTGGGCGTGTTGTACGCTCGTCATGGCAAGTACGAGCAGGCGGAAGCCGCCTACCTGCGTGCGCTCGAAATCAATGGCGACGAGCCATCGGCGCTCACAAACCTCGCGCTCGTCTACCAGGCCCTCGGCGAGACGGAGCTCGCCGCCGAATACCGCGAGCGCGTGCAGAGTTATCGCGAGCGCAACCCCTACTATCACTTCGCGTTGGCGACGAACGCCTACCAGCAGCAGCAATTCGAGGAAGCGTTGACGTCGCTGCGCAAGGCCGTGCGCTTGAAGCCCGATGAGCCCGAGTTCTACGCGCTGCGCGGTGAGGTGCAAGCGGCGCTCGGCGAGTCGCGCGACGCGACCAATAGCTTCGAGCGCGCGCGCGAGTACCAGCAAGCCGAGGAGCTACGCACCCAATCGCGCGTGGAGCTCGGCGGGCTGGCGTTGCAGTGACGCGCGTCAGTCTCGAGAAGCGAGGCGCCGGAACTTCTGCACGCGCTGCCCCGTGTTGACTTCGGTCGTATAGACGTTTCCCTGCGAGTCCACGGCCACGTTGTGCACGACGTGGAATTGCCCCGCATAGCGGCCCGGCCGGCCAACGCGCGCGAGGACGGCATTCGTCGCGCGCTCGACGATGCGCAGCTCGTTGTTCACGCCGTCGACCATGTAGATGAATCGCTGCTCGGCGTCGGGCGAGAACGCGAGCTCCGAGACGGAGCCCGAGAGCAACGTGGCGCGCTCGAAGAACGCTTCCGAAACGAACGTGCCGTCCTTGCGGAAAATCTGCACACGATTGTTGACGCGGTCGCAGACGTACACGAAGCCGTCGCGCGTCGGCCGCACGCAGTGCACGGGATTGCCGAACTGGCGTGACGGCGGCGCTGCCGGGTCGAAGGCGGGCGTCGGCTCGTCGCTGGGCTGCTCCCCGTAAGCGCCCCAATGGCGCTTGTACGCGCCCGTTTCCGAATCGAAGACGACGACGCGCCGATTGCGGTAACCGTCGGCGACGTAAACCTCGCGAGCCGCGACGTCGACGTGGAGGTCGGCCGGGCTGCCCAGGTTCGCCATGTCGTTGCTGCCCCTCGACTGCCCACTGCGGCCGATCTGCAGCAGAAAGTCGCCATCGAGCGTGAACTTGAGTATTTGCGAATCCTGGTCGCCGTTGCCGGCGAGCCAGACGGAATCGGTCTCGTCGACGAAGATACCGTGCTCGCTCGCGGGCCACTCATATCCCGAGCCCGAGCCGCCCCACGCACGCACGAGGTTCCCTGACTGATCGAACACGAGCACCGGCGGCGCCGCTACGCAGCAACGCCCAAGCGGCGGATTCTGCGCGGCGCCGAGTTCGCGCTCGCTGAGCGACGCCGGGCGCTGCACGATCCAGACGTGGTCGCGCGAGTCGACGGCGACGCCGGCGACTTGGCCAAGCAGCCAGTTGTTCGGCAGCGGCTTCGGCCAGAACGCGTCGACCTGAAGCTGTGGCAGCGCGCTGCGCCGTTTCCTGCGCGCCTGGCGAGCTCGCGACGAGCGCCGTAAGCAAGACGAGGAGCCCCGCTGGCCGCATGCGCGTCATCGGATCGGAAGCGTGCGCAACATCGGGCTCTCCGGTCAGATCGTCGGCGGAAGCTCGGATCGACGAACTGCAAACTGGCACGGCCGCCGCTCAGTGTCAGGCAGTGGAAGGCAGGCCGGCGGCTTTCTGCTCGAGGAACTGCATCGCCTCGATGGCATGACTTAATCCATGCTCCCGCCGTGCCAGTGGCAGCGGCTCGTCGCTGCCGTGATACGCGGCCGGGCTCGTGCTTCCGGAGATAGTCGCGAAGCCTGTCCTCAAATCCGCGATACGTCGACGGGACCGGCGCGGAATGTTTCCGCGGAAACAATTCGACGTTCTCTTCGATGCGCGTTGCCGTTCGGCCTCGTGAAGACGAAGAGCCCGTCGTCGGTAGCCGAAGCCCATAGCCGCCTTCGTGCACGAGCCGGTGTGGTATCCGCAGAGCGTCACGAGATTGGCGAGCTTCGTCTCTCGCCGTCGGCCCAGTGCTTGACGTATGGCCCTCCGTGAAGGGCGTGCGATCGCGAGCCGGGAAAACGGCAGCCGCCGTCCCGCGCCTTCAGGGCACGCCGATGGCTAGCGGGATGCTGCGCGTCTTGCGGCCGATGTCGAGCGGCTCGCCGTCCTCACCCTCGACGATACCGACGATCGTCGCATCGCAGGCGAGCCGCCGCGCGGTGTCGAGAGCAAGCGCGGGGCCGTCCTCGAGCTCGCAGCGATGCGGCGCGTCAGCTTCTGCCGAGGCTTGCTGCTCCGCGAGAACGGCCTGGTCGATGTGCACACGACATCGCCGGTCCGCCGCGGAGCCCGTCCCGGTCACCTCCCCACGATGCGCGAGAAAGGTGTCGGCGATGAGGCGCAGCGCATCGGCGTGCCAGGCATTGGCGGGAATCTGCCAGAGCAGTTTCCGCGGAAACATCCTTCGTCTCACGCACTGCCTCGACGGCCATCTCGAGCGCCTTGCGCACGACGGCTCCGACTTCCCGCGGCAGCCGGGCGTGCAAGACGAACTCGCCGTCGATGTCGAAGAAGGACGACACCCTTCGGAACTCGTGCTGCCGCTGCGAAAGGTCCGCGGCGTCGCGCCGCTGCGTCCAGCTGTATTCCCGGTCACGAGCGTCTCGATATGCGAGCCCGTGCCGTGCCGCGCGACGTGCACGAGCACGGACTCGTTCGGGCTCGTCGCAACGCGCGTCATCGCGCGGACCTTGAGTAAAGAATTCTCCCTTCGCGAACGCGTCGGCAATCTCCGGCAGCTGCTCGAGCGCACGCGCGTCGCGGAACCATTCTCGCGCGCCGCTCACGGCGCACGATGCCGCATCCAGTTCAGCCGCTGCGCAGTGTTGCGAGCCCATGGCGCTCGTACGCTTTCTCGCGGTCAAACTCCGCGACGAGCGCGAGGAAGCGGTAGGTCGCGGCTTCAGATGACGCCAGAGCTCGTTGATCTTCGCTTCGAGCTCTTCGAATCCCCGCCATCGGCGCAGGGCTTCATGCGGCTCAGAGAGGCGGCGCAGGCCATGGTGGACCTCCGATCGGTAGCTGGTTGGACGTACAGTAGTATGAGGTTAAAAGACAGTTGCGTCAATAACTTACAAATCTAGAGTTGACCGAACTAATACAGATGTAATAATCACGGCGAATACGGATGTATTAGATCAATGAAGATCAGCGAAGCCGAAATCAAAGTACTCGAAGTCTTCTGGCGCTCCGACACGCCGCTCACGGCCGAGGAGGTCGTAGCCGCGATGGACAACGACCGCGAATGGTCGGCCGGCACGATCCGCACTTTCCTGACGCGGCTCGTGAAGAAGAAAGCGCTCGCCGCGAAGCCCGACGGGCGCCGCTACCTCTACCGAGCGCTGATCCCGCGCGAGGACTACGTGCACAAGCAGAGCCGCGACCTCATCGACAAGCTGTTCGGCGGGCGAATAACGCCTTTCATCGCGCAGTTCTCGCAGCGGCAGCGCTTGAGCCGCGACGAGATCGAAGAGCTCAAGCGCCTGATCGAGAGGCTCGACCATGAACGATAAAACGATTCTCGCGGCCATCGCCGTCGTCTGCGCTGTATTGGCCAACGCCGCGTGCGGGCAGCAGCCCGAACGGGTGGTGACGGAGCGTCCGCAAGCGGTCTGGACGCCGTCCGCGCAGGCGCCCGAGGGCACGCTAAGCCACGCGCTCGAAGGGCAGAGGCATGATCACTTCATTGACCTCGCGCAGAAGGGAGACATCGAGCTCGTCCTGTTCGGAACCACGGAAACCGAGATGTGGTCGTGGGCGGAGCGCGGCCGCGCCGTGTGGGACCGGGAGCTCGCAGGGCGCAAAGCCGCCAACTTCGGCTCGCAAGGCACGAATCCCAAGAGTCTCCTTTGGCGGATGCAGAACGGCGAGCTCGACGGCTATGCGGCAAAGCTCGTAGTGCTCCAGCTCGGCTCAGGCGGCAGAATCTCCGACTCGTTTTCCCCCGGCCGCGAGCCCGAGCTCGTCGCGGGCTGGGCCTCGATCATCGCAGAGATCCGCGCGCGCCAGCCCCAGGCGAAAGTTCTGCTCACGGCTCCGCTTCCGCGCGGCATTCCACCTCGCGAGTCTCGACAGTCGTGGCAGGAAATCGCCGACGCAAACGCTGCAGCGCTTGCGCAGCTCACGGACGACGAGACCGTCTTCTACGCCGATTTCGGCGAGCGCTTCTTCCTTCCGGACGGCTCGTACGACGACGACTATTGGGGGACGCCCGGACCGGCCGGGGTCGGCATTCAACCGGCCGCGTACGAGGTGTTGGCCGAAGAGCTCGAGCCGTGGATCGATCGATTCGTTCGCTGAAGCGCGCGTCGAGTATCCGAGATGTCGTCGTGCAGCGTATCGCAGACGTGAAGAGAGGGCGCCGATGAAAAAGAAGCTAGCGACTTGGGCGGCGGCGATTGCAGCGCTCGCTTGTGTAGGCTCTCTGCGAGCGCATCACTCCGTTCGCATGATCGATGTCTCGAAATCGGTCTGGGTAAAGGGGACCGTCGTTCGTTACGAGCCCATCAGTCCTCATACGATGTTCGAGCTCGAGGAAACGAGCGCGGACGGTCAGGTGCGACGATGGACCATCGAGGGACCGTTCCCCGGCCGACTCAGTCGGATTCTCAGTGTCAATGGGATGCGGGCCGATGAAGACTTTTTGAGCGCCGGCGATGTCGTCGAAGTTTGCGGCTTCTTCCCGAAACGAAGTGAAGTCGCGTCGCCGGATGCGGAGCTCTTGTCGTACGTTCACGGGCATGTGCTCGTGATGCCCGACGGGCGAATGGAGACCTGGGGGCCCTACGGAAAGGTCGACAACTGTGTTCGCCCCGACGACGAGCCCGAGTCATGGCTCGACTTCTTGAAGGCGGATCCGTTGGCCCAAGAGTTCTGGTGCAACAGTCGAGGCTTTGTGGGGGTTGCATCGACAGCGCCGAAAGGATTCGTCGACGAGATCAACACTCGGTTGACCCTACCGTGCGACTAGATCCCAGCAGCCGACAACGGGACGGATAGCCGTCGCGCGATCCTCCATCGTCCCGAAAACGGGATACACGTGCCGACTGCGGGGCCACGCCGCGTTGCCCAAAGCGCTCGCTTTCGATGGCTCAGCAAATAAAAACAGTGACTTAACCCGATCCGGCGGGTTGGCACGGCGGTTGCTAGTGCTCGAGCAACGACTGATCAGGGATGTCGTGGATGCTACCCGGCCTGACGATGGACCTTCGCTACGCCGCGCGGGCGCTGACGCGTAGCCCCGGCTTCACCGTCGCCGCGGTCGCGACGCTCGCGCTCGGTATCGGCGTCAACGCGGGCGTCTTCACGGTGCTGAACGGCGTGCTGTTTCGCGGCCTGCCGGCACCGGATGCGCACGAGCTCGTGGCGATCGCCCAGGCAGTCGAGGGTGGCGAAGAGCTCGCGACGAGCGGGATCGGCACCTTCTCGACGGCCGAGTACCGCGCATACCGAGACCAAGCTCGAACGCTCAGCGGTCTGCTCGCGCTCGGTACTCCAGCGGGGGAGACGACGCTTGGCGGCGACGCTCCGCAGCTCATCTACGGCGCCCTCGTCAGTTGCAATTACTTCGACGTGCTGCAGACGCCTCCGGCGCTCGGTCGAGCGTTCGCGAACGACGATTGCGAGCGTGGTGCCGCGCCCGTCGTCGTGCTCGGTCACGAGCTCTGGTCTACGACGTTCGCGGCGGACACCGGCATCGTGGGCCGCCCGATCGAGCTGAATCGCCAGGTGTTCACGGTCGTGGGTGTCGCGGCCGTAGGGACGGACGCCGGCAACTTCTTGCGGCTCGGCTATGTCGCGCCGTTCAGCACCGAGCCACTGCTCTCGAGCGGCCCGCCCCGCTACGACGACGACAGGCAACGCTGGTTGACGCTGACGGGCCGACGCGGCGACGGCATCAGTCTCCAGCAGGTCCGCGCCGAGCTCGCCGTCGTCGCAGCGCGGCTCGACGAGCTCGAGCCCGGCCAGTCGACGGCGCTCACAATCGAACGCGCGACATTGATGACGGTGCCGTTGTTGATGCGCGGACTCGCGATGGGTGCTGCGGCCGTGCTCATGACTGCGTTCGCCTTCATATTGCTGATCGCCTGCGCGAACGTTGCGAACCTGCTGCTGGTTCGCGGCACGGTGAAGAGCCAGGAGATCGGTATCCGCCTGTCGCTCGGCGCGAGCCGCGCGCGGGTGATTCGCCAGCTGTTGCTCGAAAGCTTGCTGCTGTCGGTCGCCGGAGGCGTGCTTGGCTCGGCGCTCGCGCTGTGGTCGTTTCAGGTGCTCGCTGCGCTCGCGGTGCCGGCGCTCGTCCCGCCGGAGCTCTCGTTCTCGTTCGCCTGGGACTTGAGCCCCGACTATCGCGTGCTGGCTTTTGCTGCGGCGTTGACGCTCGTGACGAGCGTGCTGTTCGGGCTCGCACCGGCGCTGCGTGCTTCCAAGCTCGATCTCGCCGGTGTCATCAAGCACGGCTCGGCGAGCGCGGGCAGCGATCGGCGCGGCCGGCGGCTGCGCGGGACGCTCGTCGGCCTGCAGGTGGCGCTCTGCATGGCATTGATGATCGGCGCAGGGCTGCTGCTGCGCGGCCTACAAGCTACGTACTCGGTCGACCCCGGCTTCGATTACCGCGACGTCGGCTACGTGTCGTTCGAAGGTCGTCTTGAATCGGCCGGCTATGGCCCGGAGCAGGCGGCGGCCTTCCAGCAGCGGCTGCTCGACGAGGTGCAAGCGTTGCCTAACGTCGTTGCGGCCGCATACGCCATGAGAGCGCCGCTGGCCGGCGACATGACGGGCACGCGAATTCGCCTCCCCGGCGATGGCCCGGACGACTACAGAGTAGGGGAAGAGAACCAAGTGAGGCCGGGCTTCTTCTCGGTGCTCGCGCTTCCGATCGTCAGCGGGCGCACCTTCACCGACTCGGAGGTCGCGGGCACGCAGGATCGAGGCGGCACGCGTCCGGCGATCGTGACCGAAACGACAGCACGTAATCTTTGGCCCGAGGGCGGCGCTGTCGGCCGGACGTTCGTACGCGAAACGATCGCCGTAGAGAACGAGACGATCGTGCGGCGAGATGTCGTCTTGCAAGTCGTCGGCGTCGTGGCCGATGCGCAGCTGACGTCGCTGGGCACGGTCGACCCCTATTACGTCTACGAGCCCGGCGGAGCGTCCGCGTTGTTCGTCAAGAGCCGAGGCGATTTCGCCGCGACGGCAGCGAGCATCGGCGCCGTAGTGCGCGGGCTCGATCCCGCTCTAGCGCTGCGCGTGTTGCCCTTGGAGGCGAACATCGGCTGGTGGCGCGGCATCTCGGGCACGGTAACGGCGCTCGCCGCGGCCTTGGGCGTGCTGGCCCTCGTGTTGTCGGCTGTCGGTATCTACGGCGTCGTTGCGTACTCGGTCACGCGCCGCTATCGCGAGATCGGCATCCGCATGGCGTTCGGAGCGAACGTGCCCGACGTCGTGGGCATGGTCCTCCGCCAATCGCTGCGCCCTGTGGTCGTCGGCGCGCTCGTCGGGCTCGCGGCCGCGATTGCGGTGTCACGCGTGCTGTCGCGCGTTTTGTTCGGCGTGAGTCCGTCGGATGTCGTCGGTTTCGGCGGCGCGGCGTTGCTCGTGCTAGGCGTCGCGCTCACGGCCGCGGTGCTCGCGGTTCGGCCCGCCACACGAGCCGATCCGATCGAGGCGTTGCGCTACGAATAGCTAGAGAGATTTCCGCGGTTGCCGTGCCTGGATGGCCTCGAGGTAAGTGACAGCCATTGGCCGGTGTTTGTCCGTTTGCCGCGCACGCTCGAGGAACGGGACAGCGCCGTCGTAGTTCTGCTGGCTGTAGTGCGCGATGCCGAGCATCAGCTGCGCGCTGCCGGGATCTCGCAGCTCCCCCTTGTCGACGCCGCGCTGAACGGCCGCGATGGCCGCCGGCCAGTCCTTGCGTTGCGCCTGCACTTCGGCCAGCCGGACGAATAGGTCGCCGTTCGGAGCGAGCTCGGCCGCGCGCTGCAGCGGAGCGATGGACTGGTCGAGCTCGCCGGCCGCAATCCAACAGTTCGCGAGTTTCTCGTACAGCTTGTCGTCGAGCGTCATGATCTCTCGCTCGATTCCGGCTTCGAGCACCTGCGCGCCGCGATACGGCACGTCGTTGAAGACCAGCAGGTCGGCGAGCCGGCGGACGTCAGCATCCTCGGTCACGAGCCCCACGTTGTAGGCGAGCTGCATGATGGCGAGGCCGTTCGGGTAGTCCTCGAGCTGAACGTAGACCGAAGATAGCTGCATCCAGTACGTCTTCTTGTCCGGCGCAGCCGCGATCAGCTGCTGCAACACGGGCACCGCCTCGCGGAATTCCTCGCGTTGCAGATACAGCGCGGACAGCATGGTGAGCCAGCTCTCGTTCGGCTTCGTTGGATCCATGAGCTCGACGGCTTTCTTCGCCGGCTCCACGGCCCGAGCCAGATCCTCGAGCTGGTAGTAGGCCATGGCGAGCAGGTAGTACGCAGCCGAGTTCGGCTTGACGGCCGTCTCGAACCATTCCTCGAGGGCCGCGGCACCTTCGCGCCACTTCTCTTCCTGAATGAAGAGCTGCGCGCGTTGATAGCGATGCTCGTCGATTTGCTGGGCGTTCAAGCCTCCGGAATCGATGGCTTTCTGGAGATGACCACGAGCTTCCTCGTACCGCTCCTGGGCATAAGAGATGTTGAACAGAATTCGCTCGACGGTACCGCGCTCGTAGGGGCTCAACTTGTCGAGCGTCAGCGTGCCGATCCTTTGGCCGGCCTCTGAATACTTCTCCATGTTCAGAAGCTCGATGGCTTCATTGAGAATCTTGCCCGTCTGCGCGTCGATGCTCGTCGACTGCGCCGCGGCCTCGGCATCGGCCTCCTCACCGCCGCCGCTGCGGGCACCGGCTCGGCTCGTTCCTTCCTGCCCGACGTTTTGTCCCTGGCCCGGCTGCTGGCCGAAGGCCGTCGCTGCGAGCGACAGGCTCACCGAGAATGCGATGCCCTTCAGAAACCGATGCAATGACCCGCCGGCTCGCTGTTGCATGGGTTTTTTCTCCGGAGTTTCGGACGAACCCGTCGATCGCGTGTGCTTACTGTTCGAGTTGGAAGCGAATGATCGTCTGAACGCCGACGCGCTCGACGGCGACGCCGGCGTCGACCTTGGGGTTGTAGCGCCAGCGCGCGATCGCCTTCAGCGCCGCGTCGTCGAAGATGTTCCTCGGCTCCGCGTTGACGACGATGGCGTCCTTCACGGTGCCGGTCGCCGTGATCGTGAACTGCACCTGCACCCAGCCTTCGAGCCCGCGGCTCAGCGCGCGCGGCGGATAGTCGGGGTTGATGCGCACCAGCGGGATGACGTCGCGGTCCGAGCCCGCCGACATCGACATCCGCGACATGGCGCCGCGCGCGTCGACGATGGGGGTCAGCGAGGCGACGTTGTTGTCGATGCCTCCGGCCGAGAACGCGATGCGCGGCGTTTCCGGCGTCGGCGGCGGGCGCTCGCGCTCGACCTTCTCGTCGCGCTTCGTCGCGACCTCGGTGTCACGGCGCATCCGCGAGAACTCGATACGCGCGGCCTGGACAGTGTCACCGACGTCGAACGACGTCGTGACGAGGCTCCAGAGCAACCAGAACATCGACGCGGTGAACGTCGCGCCGGCCAATGCTGCGATGGGGATCCTCAGTGCGTGCATGGCGGTAACCTCCACGTCTATACATGCCAGTTAAAGGCATCGTAGCCTTGCGGTTAAAGGTACGTCAACGCAGGCGGCGCAGTTCGTACCGTCGGGTCCGTTTGAAGTGTGCGTCGCCATCGCGGCGCCCGAACAGACGAGCCGCGTGCTACGCTCGCCTGCCGATGCAACCCAGAAAGCTCGGCCACTCCGAACTCCGCGTCACGCCGCTCGCCTTGGGCGGCAATGTGTTCGGCTGGACGGCCGACGAGCCGACCTCGTTCGCGATCCTCGACGCGTTCGTTGCGCTCGGGGGTAACGCGATCGATACCGCGGACGGCTATTCGTACTGGGTGCCTGGGCACCATGGCGGCGAGAGCGAGACCGTGATCGGTCGATGGCTCGAGAAGCGTGGCCGGCGCGACGACGTCGTCATCGGCACGAAAGTCGGCTGGTGGGAGAAGCGCAAGGGGCTCAAGCGCCAGAACATCATCGAGGGCTGCGAGGAATCGCTGCAAAGGCTCGGCGTCGACACGATCGATCTCTACTGGCTGCATCGAGACGACGAAGAGACCGCACCCGACGAGTATCTCGGTGCGCTCGACACGCTCGCTGAAAGCCGGCAAAGTCCGCGCCGTCGGCGCGTCGAATTTCGGCGTCGCAGCGCTTCGAGGCCGCGCTGCAGCGCAGCAAGCGCAAGAGCCTGGTCTCGTTCGTCGCGCAGCAACCCGAGTACAGCCTGCTCAATCGCGACATCGAAAAGAATCTCATGCCGCTGTGCGCGCGCGAGGACATCGGCATCCTGCCGTACTACCCGCTCGCGAGCGGCTTCTTGACGGGCAAGTACCGCTCGGCCGCCGACAAGACGAAGAGCGTGCGCGGCGGTAGCGCCGTCAAGCACCTCGAAAGCAAGGGCAAGCCCGTGCTCGCGGCGCTCGACGCTGTAGCCGCGCGGCACGGCGCGACCTGCGCGCAGGTCGCGCTCGCATGGATCATGACGAAGCCTGCCATCGCGGCGCCGATTGCGAGCGCGACCTCCGTCGCGCAGATCACGGAGCTCATGGGTGCGCTCGAGCTCACGCTTTCGGCCGACGACGTCACAGAGCTCGACCAGGCAAGCGCATGAAACGGGTCGTCTCGGCCGCGTGGATCTTGCTGTGCTGCGCGCGTGCCGAGGCGTGTCGCGCAAGCGCGCCGAGCAGCGCAATCCGTTCGAAGGCGACGAGGTGGCGATCCGCGCCGGCGCTTCGCTGTTCGCCGCGCGCTGCGCCCTCTGCCACGGACCCGATGCGAAAGGCCAGCTCGGCCCCGATCTCACGCAGCGCTGGGCGCGCGGCGAGACCGACGAGAGCGCGTTCCTGATCGTCCGCAACGGCGTGCCCGGCAGCAGCATGCCGCCGAACTCTGCGCCCGATAACGAGATTTGGGCCATCGTCGCTCATCTACGCAGCATCAGCGTCATGCCCCGACTGCAAAGCACGGGCGACGCGAGCCGCGGCCGCGCCGTGTTCGCGAGTGAGTGCGTCGGCTGTCATCAGGTGCGCGGCGAGGGTGGCGCGCTCGGCCCGAACCTCACGAGCATCGGCGCGGCACGCTCGCGCGCCGCGTTGACGGCCGCCGTGCGCGATCCGAGCGCCTCCGTCGCGCTCGGCTTTCGCGGCGTCACGGTCGAGACGCTGCGCGGCGAGCGCGTCGAAGGCGCAATCAAGAGCGAGGACGCGTTCTCGCTGCAAGTCGTCACCGTCGACGGCGAGTTGCGCGCCTTTCGGAAGAGCGAGCTCCGCGAGCTTACGCGCAGCACGGAATCGTTGATGCCGGCCTTCGACGCGAGTCGCTTGAACGATGCGCGCTTTCGAAGATTTGCTCGCGTATCTCGGCACTCTGCGCGGAGCGCAGGCGAACCCATGAGGCCCGAATTCATGAGAAGAGTGCCGATGCGTTGGTTTTCGATTCCGGCCGCATTCGCTGACCGCTTCCACCGCGCTCGCGCAGACAGCGGAGGGCCCGGCGTCCGGCGTCACGGCCGCCGACATCGAAGCGGGGCTTGCGGACCCGACGCGCTGGGTCACGTTTTCCGGTGACTACAGCGGCGCGCGGCACAGCCCGCTCAGACAGATCACGCCGCGCAACGTGGATCGGCTGAAGGCCCGCTGGACGTTCCAATCCGGCACCTATGCGCGCGGGCGCGGCTTCGAGACGACGCCGCTCGCGCTCGACGGCGTGCTGTACGTGACGGGCCCGAACGGCTACGCCTGGGCCCTCGACGCGCGGACGGGCCGGCCGTTCTGGGAGTATCGGCGCACGCTGCCGGACGATCTCACGTACGGTGCCAGCGCGCCCGTGAACCGGGGCTTCGCTATCTTGGGCGAGCGGCTGTTCCTCGTCTCGCAGGACGCGCACTTGACCGCGCTCGATCGTCGCTCCGGCGTCGTGCTCTGGGACGTCGAGCTCGCGGACTATCGCATCGGCTACGCGGCGACACTGGCGCCGCTCGTCGTCGACGACAAGGTCATCGTCGGCATCTCGGGCGGCGAATATCCGACGCGCGGCTTCGTCGATGCCTACGATCCCGCGACCGGCGCGCAGATCTGGCGCTTGTACACGGTGCCCGCACCCGGCGAGCCCGGCAGCGACACCTGGCCGAACACGGAGAGCGCGGCGCGCGGCGGCGGCGGGACGTGGATGACGGGCAGCTACGACCCGAGCCTCGGCTTGCTCTATTGGGGCACGGGCAATCCGAACCCCACCTTTTACGGCCCGGATCGCCAGGGAGACAATCTTTATACGGACTCATTGCTCGCGATCGAGGCGGCCACCGGCAAGCTGCGCTGGCACTATCAATTCACGCCGCACGACACCCACGACTGGGACTCGAACCATGTGCCCGTGCAGGCGACGCTGCCGTGGAACGGCGGCGAACGGCGCGTCGTCATGGTCGCGAATCGCAACGGCTTCTTCTACGTCATCGATCGCGTGACGGGCGAGCTGTTGCTCGGCAAGCCCTATACGGCGACGACGTGGGCGCGCGAGATCGGCGCGGACGGCCGGCCGATCGTGCTGAACGACGACGGCAGCGCCGGTTGCTTACCCGACGCGTGGGGCAGCACGAACTTCAATCCGCCGTCGTACGACCCGAGGCTCCGGCTGTTCTTCGTCAGCGCCCGCGAGACGTGCGCGACGTTCCACGGTGAGGAGCCGCAATTCGTGCCGGGGCAGAATACGGCCGGCGGCGTCGTGTGGGCCGATCGGGACAAGGCTTTCGGCGCGCTGCGCGCGATCGACGTCCTTACGGGCGAGATCGAATGGGAATTCCGCTACCCGCAGCCGAATCTGGCCGGCGTCATGAGCACGGCGTCGGGGCTCGTGTTCACGGGCGATCAGGAAGGCAACTTCATCGCGTTCGACTCGGCGAGCGGCGAGGAGCTCTGGCACTACCAGACCGGCACGTCGATCTGGGGCGCCGCCGCGATGACCTACATGCTCGACGGCCGCCAGCAGGTGCTGATCCCGTCAGGCTCGGTGCTGTTCTCGTTCGCGCTGCCCGAGAACTGAACGCGCTACTTCAGCTCGAGCTCGACGAGCTCGATACGTGTCGTACCGACGTTGCGCACGGCGCGCGTCGTTCCCGATTCCTGCCAGTAGAGCTCGCCGTGGCGCGGCGCCATCGATCGATCCGGCGCGCCGGCAACGCTTTCCACGAGCTCGCCGCCCTCGACGACGACGCGGATGCCGGGCGCGCCCTGCGTGATGGCGGGGGCCGCTTGCCCGGGCTCGAGCACCAGCCGCCACGCGCGTACCCGCTCGTTATCGAGCACTTGCGTGTAGCCTTGCGCGCGCACGCCCGGCGAGAACCCGCGGGCGCCTGCATGCAACAGCTGCACGACGACGTTGTGGAATGCCGACTCGCCTTGCACGGCGACCGTGTGCACGATCGGGTCGCGCGCGTACGGCGTGAACGTGACGGTGCCGCGCGGTTGGCCAGGCCGAGCGATCGGTTCCGCCCCGAGAGTCTGATTCGTGCGGGCCGAGTCGCTCATGAGCACCGCGATGGTGTCGAGCGAATGGCGGTGGTAGCCGGAGTTGCGTTGCGGCGGGATGAGCACGTTCAGCACCGTGACGTACTCGTTGCTGAACACGGGGACATGGTACGACGTGGCCTCGACGGGCACGACGACCGGCGGGCCGCTCTGTGCGGCGGCGAGCGGCACGTAGGCGAGCACGACCAACGAGCAGAGCAACCGACGCGCCATGGCACCCTTCCGGAGCAAACGCTCGCATGATAGCGCGCCGAGCGCCGCACTCGACGTCATGCGACGACGAGGTTGCGGCCGCCGTTCTTCGCTTCGTAGAGCCGCACGTCGGCGCGATTCAGAAGCCGCTCCGGATGTGTCGGCTCGGTAGTCGGCGATACGGAAGCTGATCGTCACGCCAGCGCTGATCGTGAAAAGCCCCGGCCGCAGTATTTCCGGCCGCGGTTTCATGCCGCGGACGATAACAGGCGGCGCTCAGTCCGCTATGGACGGGCCGCCGGCACTGCGACTGGGTTCACGGCGTCGATCGCGTCGGCGAGCAGACCCACCGAGAGCGCGTAGCGGAACGCCGGGTTGTAGCGCATCAGCGAGCAGAAATTGCGATAGACGAGCCAGCCGCGGTCGTCGCCGGCGTCGCCGACGACGAGCGCCGCCGGCAAGTTGCGCGTCGGAAGGTCAGCCCCGTTGGCGCTTCGTACGCCGAGAGCTTGCCAGTCGCGAAGGCCGCGGAACGCGCCCAGGCTCTCGTAGCTGCGGCAGACCTGCGGCGGCGCCGTGCCCTCGGCCATTGGCGCCGCGAGCGTCTGTTCGCCGCCGCTCGGTAGAGTGACTTCACGGCCCCACGTCTCGTCGGCGCGCCAGCCCGTCCGCTGCAAGTAGCGCGCGACGGACGCGATGACGTCGGGTCCGACGCTCCACAGATCGATGCGGCCATCCTTGTCGTGGTCGACGGCGATCTCGAGCACGTTCGTCGGCGTGAACTGGGCACGCCGAGCGCGCCGGCCCACGAGCTCTTCATCTCGTCGGGCGTGGCCCAGCCCTTGTCGACGATCTCGAGCGCGGCCAACAGCTGCGCGCGAAACTGCGCGCCGCGGCGCCCGTCGAACGCCAGCGTCGCGACGACGTCAAACAGCGGCTGATCGATCGGGTATGTGCCGTAATTGCTTTCGAGCCCGATGATCGCAACGATGAAGCGCGGTTGCACGTCGTACTGGGCCGCGACGCTGCGGATCATCTCGCCGTGCTCGGCGATCAACGCCTTGCCGGCCTCGATGCGCTGCGGGCTCACGCGGCGCAAGTAGGCTTCGTACGTCTGGACGAATTCGGCTTGCGAGCGGTCGGCTGCGACCGCTTGGCGATGGATGCGGATGCCGGGAAGGACCGCATCGGCCGTTTCGGCGCGGATGCCGCGCTCGAGCGCCGCGCCGCGGATCTCGGACAAGAACGCTTGGAAAGCGGCCTCGTCGGTGGCGGACTCCGCTGCGGGCGACACGCCTTCCTCCTGCGCGCTCGCCGCGGCGCACGCGATCGATAGGGCGAGCAACACGAAACCGATTCTCATGACGGCGTGGCGGCCAACGTGCGCAGCACCGCAGGCACGGCGATCACCGCGATCACCGCGATCAAGTAAAGCAGTCCGACGACGATGCAGCGCCATACGGCGCCCCACAGAGTCGTCGCGTAAGCGCGCCGAAACGCGAGCGGGAAGTAGGCAGCCGA
>CAVQLK010000009.1:0-145981 GCA_963713355.1 uncultured Gammaproteobacteria bacterium
CCGCGCGATGGAACCGCTGCAGCTGGCTCTCGAACGACTCGACCGCCAGCGTCCCGCGGTCGTTTTCGCGAAGGCCCGGCTGCGGCCGCCGGCTGGTGAACTCGATGTAAATCATCAGGAGGGGTGCCTCGCTCCGCCAAAGCATAGCAGTGCCGGCAGCGAGAGAAAACTTTGGACGGGCTCGCACGGTCTCCTTGGCTCAAGCTGATGGAGAAGGCGGTTACAGTAGCGGTCCGGTGTTTGAGGGAAGACTCATGAGAAAAGGATTCGTCGAATCGTGGGCGCTCGCCGTCAGTTTGATCGCCGCACCCGCCTTGGCCCAGAAGATGCCGGACATCGGCTTCGAGAGCGTCGGCCGCGGCCGGCCGCTCGCGGCCAGCGTACTCGATATGGAACAAGAGGTCGGGCCGAACTGGATCCGCCGGCCCGCCAGGAGCCCGGCCCGGACGTGAAGAGCCGTTCCCCCTGAATGGCTACCTCCCGGCGGACGTGCCGAAGGACTACAAGCCCTTGGAGCGCGACCTGTTCAACAGCCCGGATTTCTACGCCGACAAGGCGCTGTGGAGCGACCCGCGCTATTTCCGCTGCAACAGCCCGCAAGCCACGGAGTATCAGCGCGGAGTGCTCGCGCGTCCCGGCGTGAACACGTCGGATGCGGATGCCGACGGTCCCTGGGGTCACTGCGACATCGACATGCCGCGCGAAGCCATCGTCAGCCCGTACGGCTTCAAGACGGCGCAGGAGCACTACGAGGCGCTGAAAGCGGAGACGACGAAACGCGGCGGCCCGAGCGTCTATACCTACGAAAATTTTCCGAACGCCGAGTGGAACGGCACGTATCAGCGTCCGGGCGGAGGCGGCGCCGGCGCGGTAAATCAAAGCAACTGGTATTGGGGTAGGCACAGCCAGATCTCGACGGTGCTCTCGGTGCTGACGCCGAAGTACCAGGAGTGGATGGTGCAGGAGGCGTATCACCAAGTGCGCGGTCACGCGATGTGGCCCTCGACGTTCTGCTGGCCGGAAGGCTTCATGCGGCGCTGGTACCCGGCGGCCGTCTGGGAGCACTACGTCATCGCCACGCCGGAACTCGTGCACGTGCGCGCGGGCGTCGCGCGCAACTTCATCCAGGACACCTACGTCGGCCGCGACTTCAACATGGAGGACGTGGCGAAGGGCGGCGTGCCGCGCCTTGGTGCCGCGGTGCCGCGGTGGTACGGCGAGACGATCGGCTTCTGGGACAAGGACACGCTGATCACTTGGACGAGCAACATCCAGGGCTGGAAGTCGCACGCGCAGTTCGAGTTCTCGAGCAAGATGCAGTCGATCGAGATCTACACGCCGATCCGCGAGAACGGCCAATTCATCGGCCTGAACCACGAGACGATCCTCTACGACGAGGAGGCGTTGGCGGAGCCGGTGCGCATCGTGCGCAACCTGCACAAGATCAACAAGTTCACCGACGACAACCAAGTGCCGTACGCCTTCATCGAGTGCGTGCAGACGATCTTCTCGGTCAACGGCGTCAACACGCCGCTCACGCCGGGTAGCAAGATCGAGTACGAGATGCCCGACATGTACGGCCGCCCGTGGGCCAAGGTCTGGGAGGAGCACTTCGAGCAAGGTATGACCAAGCCCGAAGAGTCCGAAGACTTGTTCGACTTCAGCGATAACTAAAGTCGTGCGGCCATGAGCCGCGCGGCTCCAGGGGGATTGATGGTGACGAAGAGTAAAGGTGTGCCGATTGGCGGCGGCTGCGATCGCGGTGGCGATTGCCGCGCCGGTCGCGGCGCAGCAAACCCGCAGATCGACTTCAAGAGCGTAGGGCGCGGCGCGCCGGTCATGGTGGACGCCGCCACGCTGCCGGTGATCGGCGCCACTTACCAAGGAGGCCCAGGCGGCGGCGGGGAAACCAAGCGAACCCGCCACCCCCGAGGACGTTCGTCGGTGTGGCCGAGCCCGGCGAAGCGCCGAAGGGCGTCGAACCGCTGCCGCGCGACATGTTTACGTCCGACGACTTCTACAAGGACAAGGCGCTTTGGTCCGATCCGCGCTATTTCCGCTGCAACACGACGCGTCGCGATCGAAGACATGTGGACTCAGCGTGGCGCGATCGGCAAGAACGGGCCGACGTCGGCGGGATGGGGGCGTTGCGACAGCGACTATCCGCGCGAAGCCATCGTGAGCCCGTATCCGTTCAAGACGGCGCAAGAGCACTACGAGGCGCTGAAAGCAGAGACGACGAAGCGCGGCGGCCCGACGAAGCACACCTACGCGACCGTGCCCGGCGACGAGTGGACGGGTCGCTACGGCCGCGCCTCGACCGAGAGCTGGTATCAGGCGCGCAAGATGCAGGTCCCGACGATGCTGTCGCTGCTGACGCCGAAGTATCAGCAGTACCTCGTGCAGGAGGCCTATCACCGGGCAACACGAACGTCGCGCATTGGCAGTCGCAGTACTGCTGGCCCGAGGGCTTCATGCGCCGCTGGCACCAGGCCGCGATTCGCGACCACTACATCACGGTGACGCCGCAGCAGGTCCAGATCATGACCGGCATCGCGCGTAACTTCATCACCAACATCTTAATCGGCCGCGAGTTCGACATGTCGGGCGCGACGCCGCGCCTCGGCGCCGACGTGCCGCGCTGGTACGGCGAGACGATCGGGTTCTGGGAAAAGACACGCTGATCACGTGGACGTCGAACGTCATCGGTTGGAAGGTGCATGCCGGGTTCGAGTACTCGAACAAGATGCAGACGATCGAGATTACTCGCCGAACCGCGACGCGGGCGGCAAGTTCCTGGGGTTGAACCACGAGGCGATCTTCTACGACGAGGACGCGCTCGTGGAGCCGATCCGCATCGTGCGCAACTTCGAAAGCAGGGCGACCTCAACGAAGGCGCGCCGTACATCTACATCGACTGCGTGCAGACGATCTACCCGATCAACGGTAAGGCTACGCCTGTGACGCCCGGTACTACCTTCGAGTACGAGCAGCTCGATATGTACGGCCGGCCGTGGGGCTACCTCTGGGAGAAGTACTACGAGCAGAACATGGAGCGGCCCGAAGGGGAGGAATCTTCAGCTTCGAGTAGCCGCGACCTCATGACACCGATCGTCGCCGACGGTGGACTTGGCGAAGTTGAACGCTGAATCCGCCGTACGAGGCGGGGCGTCGTCACGCCGTGCTGCGCGTTCTAGAAGTTGATGTTGAACCCGACGCCGAATTGCCGCGGCTGACCAATGACCGAGAAGTTGAAGCCCCACACGGTGCGCGTGTCGAAGCCGCCGTTGACATACTGCTCGTCCGTGATGTTCGTCGCCCACAGGTCCGCCGTCCAGTTGCCTTGATTGGGCGTGAACACCATGCGGGCGTTTAGGACGCCGTAGGCGGGCTCGAATATCATGTTGCCGTTCTCGTCGCGCGGGATTCGGTGATTCGACGTGTCGCGGACGTATTCGTCCATCCAGCCATAGTTGCCGATGAACGCGAGGGTCGCGCCGCTCGACAACGGTTGATCGTACTGGATACCGAACGAGGCGCTGTTGTCCGGCGCGTAGGCGAACGGCGCGTCGAGCGACGAGATGCCCGTGCCGGTGAGGTCGGTTACGGGAATCACGATTGGACCAGAGAGATCCAAACCGGTATTGGCGAACGTGCCGGTCGCCAGATAGTTCGTGTCGAGGATGCCGATGTTGGCGTTTAGACGCAAACGATCGGTCGGTTGATAGACGATCTCGAACTCGAACCCACTGGCCTCGCCTTTGCCATCGCTCGTAATGATCGTGTTCGGCAACCGATCGCCGGTGCACGGGTGCGTCGCCAACGATGCGACGCGCATACCATCCCAATCGGCGTCGAAATAGCTCGCGTTGAAGCGCAACGTACTGTCGCGCCAATCCGATCTAAGGCCCACCTCGCGGCTCGTGACGAGCTCGCGGTTCTGCGGGTACGACACTCCAGCTTGGACGGTTTGCGGGCAGCCGAGTGGCCCAACCACAGGCAGCACTACCACTTGAGCGACAGCGTCGGTGAAGCCCTCGCCCCAGCTCGTGTAGAGCATGACATCGTCGTTGAGCTGGTACTGGAGAGCGACCTTGTTCGTAGTATTGCGGCCGAAGTCCGGATCCTCGCGCGTGACCAGGTCGGTCGAATCGTAAGCATAAATGTCGCCGTCAACCGGATCGCCCGAGACGTCGTTACGGACGTACGGTGGGGTCGGGTCGGAAATGGCCGTGCCATTATCGTCCGTGATGCGCACGCCGAGCGTCAGGTCGAGCTTTTCAGTGAGCCCGATCGTGACTTCGCCGAAAAAGGCCGTCTGCTCGTCGAGATTGCGGGTCACAGACCGGTTCGACACCGGCAAGCTCATCGTCCAAAGCGACGAGTTGAGGCCACCAATCACGTTGGTGGTCGTGCCGGTGAGGGCGCACGGCCCACCGGCCGGAAGAATCGGCAACGGCACGTTGTTGTACACCGCCGTCGACCAGTCATAGAGATACTGGCACGCCGCGACGCTCATGCGATCTCGCGGCGTGGGCGAGTTGTTGATGTCGCCGGGCTGACGCGGCAGGTCCCAGACGGCCCAGCGGTCGGCACGCGACTTATTTTTCTCCTCGAGCATGTATAGACCGGCGAGCCACGTGACACGGTCGTTGAAATTCGAGCCGGTCAGGTGAAATTCCTGCGAGAAGTTGTTGTCGACCGAGCGATTCTCGTCGACAGTGAAGGTGAACTCGGAGCCGTCGTAATCAATGTTCGACGTGCGCTGCATCTCCCACGTCGATGTGATCGACTCGAACCGGAGGTTCTCGCCGATGTCCCAGTTCATCGTGATCGTGTAGTACTCCAAGTCGCGCCGGATTCCGTCATCGGCCGTATCCGACTTCGTCTGCCACTTGCCGAGCTCGCCTCCCGGATATCCCGTCTCGTGACTCTGCGGAGAGAACCGGTCGGACGGGAAATTTGCCGTGAAAGGCGAAGCCGGGAATGCCGGGTTGACCGCACGCGCTCTCGCGAGGTAGTCGGCGTTGCCGGCAAGCACGTTGTACCGGGTGATCTGTGGATGGTCGATGTTCGAGAACCGCACGATGCGGGCGTCGGTGCTGCTCTTGTCTTCGTAGTTGGCCGTGAATCGCAGGCTGAAATTGTCCGTCGGCTCCCAGAGGAGGTCGCCGCGGAAGAGCTCGTCGTCCTGGCCGCCGAGCGAGTGTCCCAACGTGAGGCTCTCGACGAAGCCGTCGTTCTGGAGGCTCGAAATCATCCACTTCGATTTCAGCTTCTCCGTCAGCGGCACGTCGAAGGCGGCCGTGAGGTTGCGCCGTTCGAACTCGCCGAGCTCGACCCCCAGACGCACGCCGAACTCGTCACTTGGCGCGCGAGTCGTGATGCTGATTGCACCGCCGTTGGTGTTACGGCCGAACAACGTTCCCTGCGGGCCGCGCAGCACCTCAACGCGCTCGACTTCCGCAAAATTCGACTCGAGGAAACCGTACGTCGATTGCCAAATGCCGTCGACATAGATACCGACACCGGGTATGCCGCGAATCAAAAACACGCCGCCGCCGCCGGCGCCGCTGGGATTGGCGACGAGATTAGGCACCATGATGCCAAGGTCGGCGCCCGTTTCGAGACCGCCGAGCTCGAGATCCTCGGCGCTGAACGCCTGGATGGAGATCGGCGTGGATTGCAGGTTCGTCTCGCGGCGTTGCGCAGTTACGACGATTTCTTCGAGCTGCGCGAAAGCGCGCAAAGGCACGAGCGACGCCGAGACCGCGATGCCTAATGCACTCAGGCGCGGAATGGAAATAGCCATGATGTCCCCCGATGATTCAGTGCTATCCGAAGCCCAATTTGCGTCGCAACACGCAACGATTTGTGGCGGCCCGCTAAGTCGATAGCAAGCGGTTGTTACCAAGTCAACTGTTGCGGGCGCGGACGCAAGTGGGCGACAGAGCCAGCGCGAAGCGTGCGCGGAACGCGTTCCGGATCCCGCAGATTCGAGCGCGGCATGCGCGCCGCGGCCATCGGCCGTGAGGCTTTCGCGCAACGCGATCGTGTCGGCCGGGGGTTGTCGGCAACGTAAGCCGGCAGAAACGATGCTCGACGGTGAAACCGGATACGACACCGAAGTGATAACGCGCGTGAGCGAGCGTGCTTTTGAGACGATCGGTCTATGCGGGGCCAGGAGCGATATCGTTTGTCAGTTGAATCCCAATGGGCAGACACTCACTAAGTCGTCTAAGGGCGTTACCTCGCAAGGGTCGCTCATTCGAGAACATTTCGGTGTTACGGCGGCAGCTATGTTCGTCGTTTAAGGGCCAGGCGATAGATCTCGAACGTCAACACAGACGCGTGCGACGGCGCCAAGAGCGATGTCTGCGCCCTGCTCAGGGCTTCTCGAGATAGCGGCGGGCGTTCTCGAGGTCGCACTCCTCGGCCGTGTACGTTAGATCGGGCCGGTGCTCCCAAACCGCGGAGCCTTCGACCGGTGCCGCGAGATATTCCGGGTCTTCGAGTATGAAGCGATACGCGAGCGTCGTGCGGTCGGCCGACAGCTCGAAGTATTCGACGAGGTGCTTCTGCGCGCCCGAAGGCACGCCTCCGCCGTTGCCAATCGGATGGTCGCGGAAGTTCCGCGTATCGACCACGAGTGTGCCGTTGTCCCAGCGGCCGATCGAATGGCCATCGTTCGTGAACGGAGCGCCGGTGTGTGTCGACTGATCGAGATGCACGATGCGTTCGACATCCACGTTGACCGCGGCGCGCAGCACGACCGTCGCACCGTCGATCTCGATGTTCTTCAGGTCGGTAAAGACCATCTGGGACGGTGCTTGCAGCGCGACGCACTCGACGCCTGGGTTGTTCTCCGAATCGGCACGGGCCAGTGCCTCTGCACCCTTCGGCGTCAGCGACCGCGCGGTCGACGCCCCGACGAACGGGCCCGGCAACCAATTACCGTCGAGCCCCGGCGCGGGGACCGGTGCAGGCGCCGGTGCAGGGCTTTGCATCAGACTCGCCCGGAAGGGGAGCGCTCCCCCGTCGAGGGGGCGAACAACGATGCCTCGCGCCATCAGGCGCTCTGCATTCCTCGTCGGATTCACATCGATGCTGACCACGTCTCCGACTGCGAAGCTGTCCGGAGTCCAGCCCACTCGCTGCATCAGCGAAGGAGAGCCTGCCTCGACAACCCATGTCCCCGAGCTCGTTGCGAGGTGGATGTAGACATGCGGGTTCGCCCATTCGTAGCGCTCGATGCTGCCCTCGAGCGTAACCGTCTTAGTCGCGTCGAACATCGCGGCACTGTGATGGGCGAACGCCATGGGGGCGACGAGCAATAGCAGTGCCAACCGGGTCGAGTGCATAGGCAGGCTCGCAATTACAGATTGCTGCACTGTACTCCAAGCGCAGCGGCTCGCGTGCGTCGCCGCGCGAGGTTAATCGACAACCAATACAACGACACGCAGTGCAAGAAAATGTACCGCCGCCGCTCGGCAATCTCGATCGGTGCGCGCCCGAGATTCGATCGACGATCGCGGGCGGTACGCGCGCGTAGTATTCTGCCGCCGCACAGACAACATCGGATCGGGGAGAGTATTGATGTCGCGGTTCATGCAATGGGCGGCGTGCGCCGCTCTCGCCACCCTCGGGAGCAGCGATGCCGCGTTCGCGCAAGCGGCGTGCGATCGCGACTGCCTTCGTTCGACACTTGATCTCTACCTCGATGCGGTCGTCGCCCACGATTCGGGCAAGGCGCCGCTCGTCGTCGGATTCCGCCAAACCGAAAACGCAATCAACGTCGCGCCCGGCAGAGGCGTCTGGTCGAGCGTTACCGGGCTCGGCAACGTCCAGCGTCGGTACTTCGACCCCGTGAGCGGCCAGGCGGGCTACTACGGCACGGTCATGGAAGGCAACGAAACCGCGATCGTGACGGTGCGCCTACGCGTCGAGAACCGCGAGCTCACCGAGGCCGAGTGGTACATCGCGCGCGCGAACGATCCCGGGCTGCGCGGCGCGCGCCAGCCCGGCGGGCCGCCGGCCAACCTGCACAATCCCGCGTACCTCGAGCAACATCCGCCGCCGCAGCGTGTCGTGCCGCCCAACGAGCGCGTCGACCGCGCGGCGCTGAGCCGCATCGCCGACAGCTACTTCGACGCGATCACCTCGCACGACCGCTCCGTCGCGCTCGTGCACGAGGGGTGCGGTCGCGCAGAGAACGGCACGCCGGCACCGGGCGGCGCGTTCTTGCCGCCGCTGCCGCGAGCAGCTGGGGCGGCCCCGCAGCCGCCGGCCGCGGGCCCGCAGAGTGCGCAACCGGGAGTAGGCAGCCGCGACTGCGTCGCGGGCCTCGAGAACTTCAACCTCTCGATGGTGACAGCTCGGCGGAATCCGCTGATCGACGAGGAGGCGCAGGTCGTGCTCTCGCTCGGTGTTTTCATCCGCCGGCCGGGCTCGCCCACGCCGCGGCTCGTCTTCAGCGAATGGTTCGTGATCGACGACGCGAAAATCCGCACGGTCTACACGGCGATGTTCTACCCGCCGCCGGAGCTCGCCGTGCCGAACTGGCCGCCATACGAAGGCAACTGGCCGTTGCCGGCGACGATCGTCCCGGCTCCCGCCCCATGAAGACATAGGTCCAGGAGAAGCCGATGGCCCGTTATGTCGACGGATTCGTAATTGCTGTTCCGAAAAAGAAGGTAGGCGCCTACCGCAAAATGGCGAGGCTCGGCGCGAAGGTCTGGAAGGAGCACGGAGCGCTCGAGTACTACGAGTGTATCGGCGACGACCTCGAGGCGCAGTACGGCATGATGCCGTTCCAGAAACTCGCGCGCCTCAAGAACGGCGAGACGGTAGTCTTCTCCTGGATCGTCTACCGCTCCAAGAAGCACCGCAACAGCGTGAATGCGAGGGTCATGAAGGATCCGCGCATGAACAACCCGGACTTCGAGAAGGACATGCCGTTCGAAATGAAGCGCATGGCCTTCGGCGGCTTCAAGACACTCGTCTACTGGTGATCAGGAACGTCGCGCCCACACTGTTGCGCGCTGCGTTACGCGGATCTCGAACACCGCTTCAGGCGCCGAGCGGAGTTGATGCGGACGTCTTGGGAGGTCGGCGCCTCCACGACGGCGGCTCGCTGTTTGACCCCCGTCCCTCTTCCGGCTGCAGAGACAAGCGTCACGGCAGCGCGCGCAACGTTGGCTACGGGGCGCACGAGCTGCGTCACAACTACACGACGCTCGCAACGCGAGCTGCCGTGCCGTTCATGGAGCAGCGGATGCTGATGACGCACGCCGTGCCGGGCATCGCGCAGGTCTACACACATCCGGAGGCGCTCGTGGACCATCTGCGGCAGTACGCCGAAGCGATCGAGGCACTCGTATTAGGCGAGGCGCCTGGTGTAGAAGTCGGCCGCTTGCAAACAAAGCAGTAACCCGGCAAGACTCACCATGCGCTGTTGGTTGTAATCGGACGGCTTCGTCGTATGAACCAGAGTGGGTTGGGCGGCCCATGAGAATGCGTCTAGTGCTGCTGGCTACACTCGCCTTGCTCTCCGCCATGGCGCGTGCGCAGGAGTGTCAGGAAGTGTCGACCGCACCGTCGTCACTCGACGCAACGCTGATGAAACCGGGGGCCTTCCGTCTCGTGCTCGTAGCAACTAGCGGCCGCAAGCGTGGCGGGACGACCAGAGGCAATCTGAAGTTGAATAGGACGAGCACAAGCGATCGATCTCCAAAGACCGGTGAGCTTGCCGACGACTCCTGGGGGCGTGACATCACCACGGCGCCACTCTATGGATGGGCTACTGCAAATTGGAGATCGATTGGCGCCCCGGTGAGCTACCGGGAGGCGCGGTCACGAGACCCTGTCTATCCCGGTGTTCTTGTGCGGATTCTCTCGTCACCCGGCTATCCGTATACACCAACTCTCAAAATTGCGGGTAACGCACGGGCCGGCGAAATAACATTGGATGGCGCCGGCATCTTCTTGTCGGTGCGCCAACTCGATGACACCGGTTTTTACGGTGACTGGCGCGGGGCGGGTGTGGTCACGAGCGGCAGCGGCCACTTCTGTGCAATACGCTTGAATCGGTGACGACGCCATCCAGCAGACAACTGGCGGAACATTTCTCCCGCCGACCTGATACCGCGAGAAAAGCGAGCCCATCGGCTCAGCTACCGCAGCCGGTATATCCTTTCGCTGACGGCTTGCACCGTGTAGCCCACGCTGTGCAGGGCACCATTGCCTCAGGGCTCGCGTTCGTGGCGGCGACAACCCGATGGCGGAGTTCGACGACGCCCCGATAGCTCGAAGCCTCGAGCGCGAAGTCTTCCTCGTTGTGCCAGAAGTGAATGCCTTGTAGCAGCGAGGACTTTCCAGAGTTGTTGCCGCCGACAAGTACCGTGAGCTCCGGCGTTAAGATTTCGATCTTCTCTAGTCGCTTGAAAGCTGCGACTTCGACGGCCCGAAGATCCATATAGTGTGGCTCTCCAAAAACCCAGATTGCCTGTTAAGCGTTCAATCGGACGGGGTCAGCGCTGAGATACGCTAGCGAGACGGAAGGGTGCCACGTGCCTCGCTAACCTGGAAGAAAACATTGCAATACGGTGCTTTGGCCGTACTCGAACCGCCACGTCCGTGACGGTTCGAGCGACAATGGCAGCCGGTTCAAGGCGTTAAATGGTGGCCAGGGACGGAATCGAACCATCGACACGCGGATTTTCAGTCCGCTGCTCTACCAACTGAGCTACCTGGCCGTGCGTTGCTGCGCCGTTGCGGCGCCTGACGGGAGCGGTATTAGACCGGCCCGGCCGCGGAGCCGTCAAGCAAAGCCGTGCCGGGCGACAGGCGGGCTGCCAAAGCCAGTAGCGGCTCTTTATGATCGGTCTCCATGAGCGAAACAAAAATCTACCCGCCGCCGCCCGGGTTCGCCGCACGCGCGCTGATCAACGCTTCCACCTACGCCTCGATGTATCGCGAGTCGGTGACGAACACGGAGGCATTCTGGGCGAAGCAAGCACGCGAGCGGCTCACGTGGGCGAAGCCTTTCACGCAAGTCAAAGACACGAGCTTCCATGCGAAGGACCTGCATGTTCGCTGGTTCGCCGACGGCGAGCTCAACGTCTCCGTCAATTGCCTCGACCGTCATCTCGCGAAGCGGCCCGAGCAGACCGCGATTCTGTGGGAGCCCGACGACCCGGAAGGATCGCCGCGGCTCATCAGTTATCGCGAGTTGCACGAGTGCGTCTGCAAGTTCTCGAATGCGCTGAAGCGGCTCGGCGTCAAGAAAGGCGACCGCGTCACGATTTACATGCCGATGATCCCGGAGACGGCGATCGCGATGCTGGCCTGCGCGCGCATCGGCGCCGTCCACTCGGTCGTGTTCGGCGGGTTCTCGCCCGAAGCATTGAAGGGCCGTATCGAGGACTGCGCTTCGCGCGTCGTCATCACGGCCGATGAAGGCGTGCGCGGCGGGAAAAAGATCCCGCTGAAGGCCAACGTCGACGAGGCGTTGAAGAACGTTCGAGGGACGAAGATCGACCACGTCGTCGTCGTGAAGCATACGGGCGGCGACATTGCGTGGACGAAAAACCGCGACACGTGGTACGAGGACGTGCTCGACGGCGCTTCGGACGTCTGCCCCGCCGAGCCGATGAACGCCGAGCACCCGCTATTCATTCTCTATACGTCGGGCTCGACGGGTAAGCCGAAAGGCGTGCTGCACACGACGGCCGGATATCTCTTGCACGCGTCGATAACGCATCAATACGTCTTCGACTATCGCGACGGCGAGCTCTTCTGGTGCGCGGCCGACGTCGGTTGGGTCACGGGCCACACGTACATCGTCTACGGCGCGCTCGCCAACGGCGCAACGACGGTCATGTACGAAGGCATCCCGACGTATCCCGACGCGAGCCGGCTCTGGCAGGTCGTCGACAAGCACCAGATCGACATCCTCTACATGGCGCCGACGGCGATTCGCGCGCTGATGCGCGAGGGCGACGGCCCCGTCAAGAAAACATCGCGGCATAGCTTGCGGCTGCTCGGCACCGTCGGCGAGCCGATCAACCCCGAGGCCTGGGAGTGGTATTACCACGTCGTCGGCGAAGGCCGCTGCCCGATCGTCGACACGTGGTGGCAGACGGAAACCGGTGGCATGCTGATCACGCCGTTCCCCGGCGCGACGAAGCTCAAGCCCGGCTCGGCGACGCTGCCGTTCTTCGGCGTGAAACCGGCGATCGTCGACCAGAACGGCAAGATCCTGGAAGGCGCCTGCTCCGGCAATCTCGTGCTGCTCGACAGCTGGCCGGGCCAGATGCGCACGGTTTACGGCGATCACCAGCGCTTCGTCGACACGTACTTCAAGCAATTCCCCGGCATGTACTTCACGGGCGACGGCGCGCGCCGCGATGAGGACGGCTACTACTGGATCACGGGCCGCGTCGACGACGTCATCAACGTATCGGGCCACCGGCTCGGCACGGCCGAGGTCGAGAGCGCGCTCGTGGGCCACACGAAAGTCGCCGAAGCCGCCGTCGTCGGCTTCCCGCACGACTTGAAGGGCCAGGGCATCTACGCATACGTGACGCTGAAGGTCGGCGAAGCGCCGAGCGACACGCTGCGCGAGGAGCTCGTCGCGTGCGTGCGCAAGGAGATCGGCGCCATCGCCTCGCCCGACGTGATCCAGTGGGCGCCGAGCCTGCCGAAGACGCGCTCGGGCAAGATCATGCGCCGCATCCTGCGCAAGATCGCGGCCAACGACTTCAAGGAGCTCGGCGACACGTCGACGCTCGCGGACCCGGCCGTCGTCGACGACCTCATCAAGAACCGCGGGGGCCAGTAGATCGCGTTACTGCTTCGGCTTGAAGTCTGGTGGGGCTTCGGAGCCGCCGCCGAAGAAGAACTTCTCCATCTCGCCTTCGAGGAACTTGCGCGCCTTCGGCTCGATCGGCGTCAAGCGGTACTCGTTGAGCAGCATCGTCTGGTGCTTGACCCAGCGCTGCCACGCGAGCTTCGACACATTCTCGTAGATGCGCTGGCCGAGGGCGCCCGGATACGGCGGGCGGTCGAGGCCCTCGGCGTCGGGGCCGAGCAGGACACAGGTGATCTTTCTCGCCATGGCGCCACTATGCCCGCGGAAGGCCGCTCAAGAGAAGCACCGCCACCGCTCATCACGAAGTCGCCGGAGACCGCTTCAACGCGGCTCGCCGGCCTCTGCGTTCGAGGTATGGGCGTCCTGACCGGTACGGTCGCTTCGCACGAGATTGCCGAGCAGCAGCGCGACGGGAGCCGGCACGCCGACATCGAGCTTCGCACCCGGCTCGCACCAGTGCCAATCGTCGCCATCGTTGACGGCCGAGGGCTCGGCCGCGAGCTCGAGCAAGCGCGGCGTGAGATCGAGATCGAAGTGCGTGAACGCGTGCGCGATGACGTCGAGTGCACGCTCAGCGGCGACTGCCGACCCGAGCATCCTCACGCACCACTCACGCGCCGAGTCCTCGGGCGGCAGCTCCGGCAAGCTGTAGAGACCGCCCCAGATGCCGCGCGCCGGTCGCCGCTCGAGCAGCACGCGGCCGTCGGGCGTGCGGACGACGAGCACGGCGACGTGCCGTTGCGCCCGCGGGCGCTTCGGCCGCGGCGTCGGATACGAGGCTTGCGTTCCGGCGTTCGCGGCCGCGCAGCCGACGGCGAGCGGGCATACCGTGCAGGCCGGGCGCGCGCGCGTGCAGAGCGTCGCGCCGAGATCCATGAGGGCTTGCGTGTAGTCGGCCACGCGCTCGTGCGGCGTGTGCGTTTCGGCGTGCCGCCATAGCTCGTTCGCGACGATAGGCAAGCCGGGCCAGCCCGCGACGGCGTGATAGCGGGCCAGCACGCGCTTGACGTTTCCGTCCAAGATCGGCCAACGCTGGCCATGAGCCTGCGCGAGGATCGCGCCGGCTGTCGAGCGGCCGACGCCCGGCAGCGCGTGCACCGCATCGAACGCGCTCGGCAGCTCGCCGCCGTGCTCCTTCACGACGATGCGCGCCGCGCGCCAGAGATTGCGGGCGCGAGCGTAATAGCCGAGCCCCGCCCAGTGCGCGAGCACGTCGTCGAGCGATGCAGCAGCCAGCGACTTGAACGTCGGAAAACGTCGCATGAAACGAATGTAAAAAGGAATCACGGTGCCGACCTGCGTTTGCTGCAGCATGATCTCGGACACCCAGACGGAGTACGGCGTGCGATCGCGCTGCCACGGCAGGTCGTGGCGGCCGTGCGCGTCGAACCACGCGATGAGGCGCGTGGCGAACGTCGTCATTGCGAACGAGCGCGCGTTGGCAGCGGCGGCAGTGGCTCATTCGGCCGACCGTCGAGCTCGCGCGCGAGGCGCTCGATGCGAGTCACCGCACGCAACCCGCCCTGCGACAACGTGCGCTTCAGATACCACGGCCCGATGATAGGCGGCACGAAGAAGTCGGGCTCCATCTCGATCTTGTAGTTCATCTTCGTGCCGTCGCCGTCGCGCTCGAGCACCCATTCCGAGGTGGCGTGCTTGAAGTTGCTGCCTTCGGGCAGCGCCGTGCTCTTGATCCACCGCGGCGCGTCCGTCTCGAGCCGCTCGGTGCGCTCGATCGTCATGCAGTGCCACAGCATGCAGCCTTCCATGCGTGTGTAAACGAGCGGCGTCCCGTCGGCAGCGGGCTCGAGATAACGGCTCTCCTTGTAGGCGCGCGAGATGCGCGCGTACGCGTTGTCGTCGAAGTCCGTGAGCACGGCGTAGATTGACTCGGGCGTGGCATCGAGCCGCGCGTTCGCCTCGAGCGAGTAGCGCCCGCGCTCGCGCGTCACGTCGAGGTCGTCGATCGCCGCCGCAGCAGCCACCGCGCTCGCGCCGAGCGCGCCGAGAGCCATGGCTGTGCGCGCAGGTCTCACCGTTCCAACAGGCCTCGCAAGCGGTCGCGCACTCGCTCGCGCACCTCGTCGGTGCGCTCCTCGACTTCCTCGTCGACTTCCTCCGAGATCTGCTGGCGCACGATCGCCGAGAAGTCGGGAAGCACCGACGGCGCGGCGACGGTACCCGTCACCTTCAGCGGCAACTCCTTGCCGGCGTACTTCACCATTGCTGGGTCGGACTGCAGCACGGGACCGTCGATCATCGTCGCGACGAGATCGAAGTCGATGGCGTCGTCGAGCAAGTTCACACTGCCCGAGCCGTCGATCGTCATGAAGTCGAGCCGGCCGTTCAAGTCGCGGTTCGTCAGCAGCGCGTCCTCGATGACGCCCGTCGCCGACAGGGACGCGAACGTCGTGCGCCGCGCCGTATCGCCGCGCTCCGGAAGCGTCTCGCCATCGAGCCGCGCGCGGGCGCGCCGCAGCTCGAACCAGAGGTCGATACCCTCGATCGAGCCGTTTCTCACGCTGAACGTGACGTTGCCGTCGAGACCGCCGCGCATGGCGCCCAAGTTTTGGCCTGCCGTCACGAGGTTCAAGCGCACGTCGCCGATTCCCGTGATGTCCTGGGAACCGAGCAGGTCTTGGCCGAGCGCTGCGAGGTCGACGTTCTCCAACGTCTGCGCGACGGTCATATTCGCCGAGTCTCCGGCGACCTCGACGCGAATATCGCCATTGAAGCGGCCGCCGTAGAGCTGAGCGCTCGGCGTCAGCCGCGCCGCGCCGTTCGCCGCGGTCAGCGGAAACGCGACGTTCGTCAGCGTCATGCCGCTGAACTTCGCCTTGCCGAACTTTATCTCGCCGCGCGCATCGACGGTCCGCATGACTTCGAGCGGCAGGTCGACCTCGTCGAGCGAGCCTTCTTCGGCCGGCGCATCGGATGGTTCTTGCGACGGCGGCAGATAGCGATCGACGTTGATGTCGTCGACGGTGAGATCGTACGTGACGCGCTCGCCCTCGAGTGCGACGCGTCCCGTCAGGGACGAGTCGTCGAGCGTGAGCTGCATGTCGCGCAGCGCGATCTGGTTCGAGTTGTAGAGCAGATTCGCTTTCGCGCTCGCGCGCGTGAGCACGGCGGTGTCGGCGGTCTGCACGTCGATCTCGAACCGTTCGAGCACCTCGCGCGGCGCGAACTCGCGGATATCGACGGCGCCCGTCAACGCGAGATCGCTGAGCAGCCGTTGACCGGACAGCGAGCCCGCCATCGTGATCCCGAGGAACTCGAGCGTGAGCCCGTTCAGCTCGAGCGTCTCGGCACCGAGATTCGCGGCGAGGGAGTCGAAGCTAAGCTTCGCTTGGCTCGGCCCGCCGGGCCAGCCAGCGCCGCTGCCGTCGACGGTGACGGCGAGCTCGTCGAGCCTATACTCGTTGCTGGCGAGTGTGAGAGTGGCCTGCATGTCGGCCTCAACCTGCACGGCGACCTCTGCCCCCGCAAGCCCGAACTCCATGTGCAGCGGAAAACGCTGGCCGACACCGAAGTCTTCGGCCGACATGCCGAAATCCGTGAGCTCCCAGCGGTTGCCGGTCGCCGCATCGTTCCAGACGATACGCGCGCTCTCGATTTCGATGGCACCGACGCCGAGGTCGAGATCGGCAGGCGCGCTACCGGCGCCACCATCGGCCGGAGCGTCGGCTTGCGGCGCTGCGTCGCCGCCCAAGTCCTGCCAGTTGTTGGCGCCGCTGCGATTGCGCGCGAGATTGAGCTCGAGCCCTTCGAGCCGCGCCCGGCGGACCTCGATGCGCTGCGCCAGCAATGGCAGCACCGCGACACGCAGCTCGGCGCCGCCGATGCGCGCCATGGGCTCGTCGCCGAACCCCGGCGCGTTGGACAGCGTAGCGCTGCCGACGGCAATGCGAATCGTGGGGAACAACGCGAGCTCGAGATCGCCTTCGAGCGCCAGCTGACGACCCGTGGCGTTTTGCACGGCAGCCGTGATCTCGTCCTTGTAGTCGTTCGGATCGAACAACAAGCTGACGGCAACGGCCGCGACGACGAGCAGCACGATGACGCCGCCGACGACGAGCCCAAAAATCTTGAGTAGTCGTTTCATGGGATTACGCTCGTAGAGAGAGCCCTCCTTGGAGCGAAGGTGCATCGTAGCAAACCGTTTCGGCGAGGGAGAAACCCTCGGGCATGGGCCTGCTAGCCCACGGCTTTGCGCCGCGCTTTGGCCGGCGAGCGCTTCGCGTTCCGGCTCCATCCGGCCGCGAAACTCGCGACGTCGGACGCCGGAATGGCGCGACTGATGAAATAACCCTGGCAGCGATCGCAGCCCATACTCGCGAGCACATCGAGAGCCTCACCATTCTCGACGCCCTCGGCGCAGACCTTCAGTCCCAGGTTGTGCCCGAGCTCGATCAGCGAGCGCACCATCGTGCTCGCTTCGAGGCTCTCCGGTAGCTGCATGACGAGGCTCTTGTCGATCTTCATCTCGTCGAACGGCATCTCGTAGAGCTGTGTCAGCGACGAATAGCCCGTGCCGAAATCGTCGAGCGAGAGGCCGACTCGCTGCGCACGCAAGCGCGTGAGGATCGCCATCGTCGCCGTCGGATCTTGGATCGTCGCCGTCTCCGTGATCTCGAAGACGAGCTGGCTACCCTCGACGCCGTTTTGGGCGAGCAGCGCAGCGACGCGATCGGGGAAGCTCGGGTCGGTGACGAGACGCGGCGGCAGATTCACCGCGCATCTGATGCGCAGCCCTTGCTCTTGCCACGCGCTGACCTGGCGCAACGCAGCGCTCAGCATCGTGCTCGTGAGGTCCGCGATCAGTCCCGACTGCTCCGCGAGCGGAATTAGCTCGTTCGGCATCACGAGCCCGAGGCTCGGGTGCTGCCAACGCGCGAGCGCCTCGACGCCGTCGACGATCCAGCCGCTCTTCGCGCAGGAGACTTTCGGCTGATAGTACGGAACGATCTCGCCGCTCGCGATGCCGCGGCGCAACTGGTCCGCGTCGATCCGCGCGCTGCGCTGCAACAGGGCCGAGAGCTTCGTCGACAGCTCGGCGGCCGCGGGCCCCTGCAGCGCTCCGCACATCGCGAGTCCCAGGCTCATCCCGAGCTCGTGCGCCGCCGCGAGCCCGCGCTTGTCGTCGTTACCGACGATCACGACATCGGCCGTGCAGCTTCGCGCCGCAAGCGACTTCATGAGCTCGACGTCGTCCGTGTCGCGCAGGGGCAGCTGCATGATGATCAACGATGGTTGAAACGACTCGAGCAGCTGCACGAAGCGCGCGCCCGACGTCGCGCTCGCGACCGCGTAGCCGACTTGCTTCGCGACGTTGCCGACGACGTCGACGACGGCCGCGTCCTCTCCCGCGATCAGCACCCTATTGACGTTGTCAGCCATGCACGCTCGAGTCCGGTGGAGACTGGCGCGAGCACTATAGGTACTTCCACGGGCCGATGATTGCGGGACAGCTGAATTGTGTGACGGCCGTCAAACCTGGAGCTAGAATCGGCTCCAAAGCGGGCGTCGTATAATGGTAATACCCTAGCTTCCCAAGCTAGAGCCGTGGGTTCGATTCCCATCGCCCGCTCCACTTCCTCTCCGACAAGCCCCCTAACGGATCGTGAACGTCGCGGCCTCGCCGAGCTCCGCTCGGCAATCGAGGAGTGCGCCTGCATCGGACACATACTGGCCGACCATTGCGGTAGCGATATACGAGCCCGGGGCTACGAGCTCGCCGTCCGCGTCTCTCTGATCCCACGTCGCCGCTTCGCTAACGGTTTCCAAAGCCGCGTAGGTGCGCGGCTGCAGCATCTGGATGCACGCGATGTTGTCGGCGCTGCCCCACACGCGCCGTTGCGCCGGGTCCGTCACCTCGAACACGACGGCAGTGCACGACGAGCTCGCGGTCAACGTCGCGGGCGCGTTCAGCGTGTTGGAAATCAGTAGCTCGAAGGTGATCGGCTCGTTCGAATTGAACAGCTTTTCCGCCTGACTCATGCGGTCCTCGACGGACAATGACGTGCTGAACGTCGGACAGCTCGCTGCAGTCCCGCCCGGATCACTGACGCACGCCGCTCGCACGACGGCCGCGAGCACGAACAAAGCAATGGAGAATTTCAGCACGCGGTCCTCGGGCATTGAACGGCAACCACGCTTGGGCCGAGTATAGCCCCACCCCGCGGTTCGCCCCGTATCGAGGAATCTGAATGGACACGCCGAGCCCTGCCGCAGTGCACATGCGCAAGGTTCGCAGCTTCGTGCGCCGGCCAGGCCGCGCGACGGCCGCGCAGCGGCGTGCGTTCGAGGAGTTGCTGCCGCGCTACGGCGTGACCAACGCGGGACGGCGCATCGACCTCGCACAGCTGTTCGGCCGCGAGGCGAAGCGCGTGCTCGACATCGGGTTCGGCGACGGCGAGGCGCTCGTCACGAATGCGCTGAACAACCCGGCAGTCGACTATCTCGGCATCGAGGTCCACGAGCCCGGCATCGGCCATTTGTTGCTGCTGCTCGAGCGGACGGCGATTCGGAACGTGCGTGTCGTGGGACGCGATGCGGCCGATGTCGTGCCCGAGCTTGTGCCGGATGCGAGCTTCGACTTCGTCGATCTGTTTTTTCCGGACCCGTGGCCGAAGAAGCGCCACCATAAACGCCGGCTCGTGCAGCCGCCGTTCGTTGCGGAAGTCGCGCGTGTGCTGAAGAGGGGCGGAATGTTGCACGTCGCGACCGATTGGGCCGACTACGCGCGGCACACGCGCGAGGTGCTCGCGCAGACTGCGGAGCTCGTCCCCGTTGAGACCGCCGATCTATGCCACAATCCGCTCGCCCTTCGCCCGCCGACCAAATTCGAGCGCCGCGGCCGGCGGCTCGGGCACGAAGTCGTCGATTTGTTCTACAGGAAGGAATGACGGACAGCAGCGCACCGAAGGCCTGGCGAGTGCTCCTGAGCGGGCGGCTATGGGTCGCCACTCTCATGGGCTTCGCCGGCGGCATGCCGTTGTATCTCACGCTGACGGTGTTGCAGGCCTGGCTGACGCAGGAAGGTGTGAGCCTCGCGACGATCGGCCTGCTCGGCCTCGTCGGTCTTCCCTATACCTTCAAGTTCCTTTGGGCGCCGCTGATCGACCGCTACAAGCCGCTCGCGATAGGCCGGCGACGCAGTTGGCTGCTGCTCGCCCAGGTCGCCCTGACGGCAAGCATCGTGGTCCTCGGCCTGCAGGACCCCAGCGCGAACATTTGGGGCGTCGTGATCGCCGCGTATCTGGTGACGTTCTTTTCGGCGACTCAAGACATCGTCATCGACGCGTACCGCGTGGAATCGTTCACGGAGAGCGAACAGGCGCTGGCATCCACGTTTTATACCTACGGGTATCGGCTCGGCATGCTGCTCGCCGCGGCTGGCGGCTTGATCCTGGCCGATATCGTCGGGTTCCAAGTCGTGTACTTCGTAATGGCCGGCGTCATGGCGGCGTGCATCGTGGTCACGCTGCTCGCTCCGGAGCCCGACGCGGCCAACCGTGCACCCCGTACGCTCGCGCAATCCTTCATCGGGCCTCTGCTCGAGTTTTTCGCGCGGCGCAACTTCAACAAGGCGCTGGTCGTGCTCGTTTTCATCGTGGTCTACAAGATCGGCGACAACATCGCGAATCACATGGCGATACCGTTCTATTTGCAGCTCGGGTTTTCGAATACCGAGATCGGAGCGATCGCAAAGACGGTCGGCACCGCGGCGCTGTTGCTCGGAGCGTTTGTCGGCGGCGCCCTTACTCTGAAGGTGGGCTTGTATCGCGCGCTGTGGGTCATTGGCTTCCTGCAGGCAGGCTCGACGGCATGCTTCATCTTCCTCGCGGCCGCTGGTCACGACCGTGCGTGGCTTTCGACGGTAATCGCCTTCGAGAACCTCGCCGTCGGGATGGGCTCCGCCGCCCTGATCGCATTCATGGCGGCGTTGACGAATCGTCAGTTCACGGCGACGCAATTCGCACTGTTATCCACGCTAGCGACGTTGCCGCGCTCGCTGCTGTCCGCGCCGAGCGGATTCATGGCCGCAGAGCTCGGCTGGTCGAGCTTCTACGTTGTGTGCACGTTGCTCGCGATCCCCGGGTTGCTGCTGCTTCCGTTCGTGCGCCATTGGTTCAGCGAGGCGACGGCCGCAGCTCCGGTGCCCGAGCGCACGCAGTCTGCGTTTCAAAGCTCCCAGTCGTAGTCGATCGTCAGCGGCGCGTGGTCCGAGAACCGGCGACGCTTGTAAATTGCCGCGCTTCGCACTGCCGCGCCGAGCGCTGGGCTCACCATTTGATAATCGATGCGCCAACCCGTGTTGTTGATCCACGGCTTGAAGCCTGGGTATTCCCTCAACGACCACCAGTTCGTCAAGTCGATTGGCGCGGCGCCATGATTGAAGCCGCGCGAAACGAACGTCGACGAAGCCGCGGCCCGGAACCAGCGAATCGAAGCCAGGAGAACCGAAATTTCGCTTCCTACGCACGGGACGCGAAGACCCCGAAGGGTAGTCGCTGACGACGGCGACGCCGCGGAAACGCGCCTCGACGTAGCGTGCGCTTCAAGCTCCTGCACGCAGAGCACGTCGGCGCGCTGCCAAGATTGAAAAAGCCCTTGCCGCTGCATCAAAACGTACGCGTTGAAGGTGACGACTCGCAAAAAAACCGGCCGATCGGAGCTCCGAGACGATATGATACGTCGGCCTCACGGGCCCCACGACATGAACGCTTATAAGACCGAATTCCTGGAGCTCGCGCTCGAGCTCGGTGTCCTGAAGTTTGGCGAGTTCACGCTGAAATCCGGGCGCATCAGCCCTTACTTTTTCAATGCCGGTTTGTTCAACAGCGGCTATGCAGCCGCGAAGCTCGGCCGCTGCTACGCGTCGGCCATCGCCGCGCTCGATATCGAGTTCGACATGTTGTTCGGGCCCGCCTACAAAGGCATTCCGCTCGTCGTGTTGTCCGCGGCGTCGCTTGCGAGCCATCTCGACGAGGATTACCCGTTCGCGTTCAATCGCAAGGAAGCGAAGGACCACGGCGAAGGGGGGTCGATCATCGGCGCGCCGCTCGCGGGGCGAGTGCTCATCGTGGACGACGTGATCACGGCCGGCACGGCCGTTCGCGAGGTGCTCGAGATCGTGCGGGCCGTAGGGGCCACGCCGGCCGGGGTCCTCGTGGCCCTGGACCGCGAGGAAGTCGCCCCGAAGGCCAAGATCTCAGCTGTGAGACAGCTGGAAACCGAGCTCGAAGTCCCGATCAGGAGTATCGTGTCGTTGACGGACCTCATCGATCATCTCGAGGAGGATAAGGAATACGAGCACTACCTCCCGGCCGTGCGCGCGTACCGCAACCGTTACGGCGTCCCGCGAGAGGCCTAGTCCGGCACTCAAGATGAGAGCTATTTGGCAGAAATAGCTTCCGAACAACTTCACGACTCGGGTTTTTTGGTATATCTAGCTCTTGCGGCGGATATCGAAGGTTACATAACTTGCGAACAGTCGGCGCCATCCTGCTCGTCGTTGCGGCCATCGCGCTGCCGATCGGTAGCGCCCAATCGCAACGGCTCTTCAAGTACACAGACGAGAACGGCGTCACCCGGTACGCCGATAAGATTCCGCCAGAGCACGCCAACCGCGACCGCGAGGTCTTGAACGACCGAGGCGTGCACGTCGGGTCCGAGGAAGGCGAGATCACGGAGAGCGAGCGTACCGCCAACGCGGAGCGCGAGGCCTTGGCCGAAGCCGACCGGAAAGCGAAGGCAGAAATTGCGCGCCACGACCGCATGCTGCTCGAGACGTACTTGTCGGTGGCCGACATCGAAGACCTTCGGGATCGCCGCCTCGAGCTGCTCGAGTCCCAGATCAAGCTCACCGAGGTCTATCTCGGCAATCTGCGCAAGAAGCTCATAAGCCTGCAGTCGGAGGCCAGCCGCTACAAGCCGTACACGACCCAGCCGGAAGCGCCGCAGATTCCGGAGAACTTAGCGCGCGAGATCTCGCAAACGACGGCGTCGATCGCCATTTACGAGCAAACGCTGGCGCGCACGCGCTCCGCTCAAGAGGAGCTCCGAGCCTCGTTCGACGACGACATCGCCCGCTTTCGCGAGCTCAAGGGCGGTTGACCGTCAACTGCGGCCTGTGTGGCCGAACCCGCCGCTGCCACGGTCGCTGGCGGCGAAACTCTCGACGACGTCGAACTCCACCTGCACGACGGGCACGACGACGAGCTGCGCAATGCGTTCGCCGGGCTCGACGCGAAACGCCGCCCCGCTGCGATTCCAGCACGAGATCATGAGCTCGCCCTGATAGTCGGAATCGATCAGGCCGACGAGGTTGCCGAGCACGATCCCGTGCTTATGGCCGAGCCCGGAGCGCGGAATGATGACAGCCGCGAGCTGCGGGTCGCGCAGGTGAATCGCCACTCCCGTCGGGATCAGCTTGGTCTCGCCGGGGGCGAGATCGAGCGGCGCATCGAGGCAGGCACGCAGGTCGAGGCCCGCGGAGCCCGACGTCGCGTGCTTCGGCAGCGGCAACCCGTTGCCGATGCGCGGGTTCAGGATCTTGAGCTCGATACGCCGGGCGATGGTCGTCACGGGCTGACTTTCGAGTGCCGAAGGAGCGCAGTCAACCGGCGCGCGAGGACGCTTTCTTCGTTGCGCGCGCGGCACGATACCGCTCGGCGACGATCTCGACCAACCGGCGCGCGAGGTGGCCTTTGCCGCCTTCGCCCAGCGCCAGCTCGCCGCCGGCCCAGAACACCGTCAGCGCGTTCGTTTCGCGCTCGAAACCGCAATCGGGACCGACCTGATTCGCGGCAATCATATCGATGCGCTTGCGCTCGAGCTTGTCGCGCGCGTGCGCGGCAACATCCTGCGTCTCGGCTGCAAACCCGACCGTGAACGGCGCCCGCGGCAAGGCCGCTATGCTCGCGAGCGTATCGGGCGAGCGCACGAGCGCGAGATCCATCTCGGCCGCCGAGCGCTTGATTTTTTGCTCAGCGAAATCGCGTGGGCGGTAGTCGGAGACGGCCGCACAACCGATGAAGATGTCGGCGCCGCCGATCTCGACGTGCACCTTGTCGTACATCTGCTCGGCCGTCTCGACGTCGATGCGCCGCACCGCCGCCGGTGTCGGCAGTGCCACGGGCCCCGTCACGAGCACGACGTCGGCACCCGCTTCGCGCGCTGCCGCAGCGACGGCGAAGCCCATCTTTCCCGAGCTTCGGTTCGTGATGTAGCGCACAGGATCGATCGGCTCGCGCGTCGGGCCTGCGGTGATGACGACCTTGAGGCCTTCGAGCGGACGCACGCGTAATCGGTCCGTCTGCTCGAGCAAAGCGGCGGCGATATCGTTCGGCTCGAGCATGCGCCCGGGTCCGGTTTCGCCGCACGCTTGGTCGCCCGTCGCGGGGCCGAGAAAGCGCACGCCGCGCGCCTCGAGCAATGCACGATTCGCCTGCACGGCCGGGCTCGCCCACATCGCCTGATTCATGGCCGGCGCGAGCACGATAGGAGCCGTCGTGGCGACGCATACCGTCGACAGCAGATCGCCAGCCAAACCCGCGGCCAACGTGCCAAGGAAATGCGCCGTGGCAGGGGCGACGACGACGACGTCCGCCCAACGCGCGAGCTCGATGTGCCCCATCGCGGCTTCCGCGGCCGGGTCCCAAAGATCGTCGCGGGCGCGCCGTCCGGACACTGCTTGGAACGTCAGAGGGCCGACGAACTCGCGTGCGCCACGCGACATGACGACTTGCACTTCGCAGCCTCGCTCGACGAGGCGCCGAACGAGCTCGGGTGCCTTGTACGCCGCGATTCCGCCGGTCACGCCGAGCAACACTCGCGGTGCGGCAGCGCGTTCAGTGGGTGCCATGGGGACTCTCCGGGGCCGAGCTTACTCTCGGTTCTTCGCGCGGTGCCACTGGCTAATCGAGCTTTTCTTATGTCTTCGGGGACTAATCGCTGCTGCCGGTTGCCGCATGCCCGCGCGACCATGGGGCCTCTTTCCGATGCCGGAGAACCGCAGTGAAGCAGCGCCGTTCGCCTCCGTCTGAGCGGCCCCGCGAGCGGCTGCTCGAAGCGGGGCCGCGAGCTCTGTCCGACGGCGAGCTGCTCGCGATTCTGCTCGGCACCGGCACGCGCGGCCAATCGGCCGCCGAGCTCGCGCGCGCACTGCTCGGCGAATGGGGCAGCTTGACGGCGCTTCTCGGCAGCGCGCCGGCCGAGCTCGCGCACGCGAAAGGACTGGGCCCCGCGCGTATCGCCCGGCTTGCCGCCGCCCTCGAGATCGGCCGCCGTTACCTCGGCGCGCCGCTCGAGCCGCGCAGCGCGCTCGCGGCGCCCGAGGACGCGGCGCGATATCTCAAAGCCAGGCTGCTCGACTTGCCGCACGAGGTGTTCTGCTGCTTGTTCCTCGACACGCGGCATCGGCTGATTCGCTACGAAGAGCTGTTCCGCGGCACGATCGACGGCGCGACCGTGTATCCGCGCGAGGTCGTCAAGCGCGCGCTCGCTCACAACGCGTCGGCCGTGATCCTCGGGCACAATCACCCGTCCGGCGTCTCCGAGCCCAGCGAAGCCGACCGCAATATCACTTTGAAGCTCGCGAAGGCCCTGGCGTTGGTCGAGATCAGGCTCCTCGATCACGTCGTCGTGAGCCGCGGCGGCCACGTCTCCCTGGCCGAGCGCGGCTTGGTCTGAGCCTGAGCGCCTTGCCCGTCCACGGGGTCAGCAGGTATAGTCCCCGCCCTTTCGACGCCTGCTTAGGATTAGCCATGTCCAGGGTCTGCCAAGTCACCGGCAAAGGGCCGATGGTTGGGAACAAGGTTTCCCACGCGAACAACAAGACGAAGCGCCGCTTCCTGCCGAACCTGCATACGCAGCGTTTCTGGCTCGAGAACGAAAAGCGCTTCGTGCGGCTGCGCGTTTCGCGCCAAGGCTTGCGGATCATCGACAAGAAAGGCATCGAGCAGGTCATCGCCGATCTGCGAGCCCAGGGCAAGCACATCTAAAAGAGTGCGAGCACGTCTAAGGAGAGCTCATGCGCGAGAAGATCCGTTTGATGTCCACGGCCGGCACGGGCCATTACTACACGACGACGAAGAATCGTCGCCTGCATCCCGAGAAGATGGAAGTCTCGAAGTACGACCCCGTCGTGCGCAAGCACGTCACGTACAAGGAAACCAAGATCAAGTAGCCGCTGCGCGAGCGCTGGCTCCAAAAAAAACCCGCCTCGTCGGCGGGTTTTTCGTGCTCGGCACGAACGCTGATCTAGGCGAGGGCGGGCTCGCGCATCGCGCGGAACGACTTCAAGTACGCCACGAATTCCTGAAGGCCCTGAATTCCACTCTGCTCCGCGCGCGTGCACCACGCTTGAAAGTCCGCGAGCAGTCGATCGTTGCTCGTGTGCGCCCCTTCCCAAAGCTGCTTGAGCTCGCTGCGGAACTGCAGGACGGTCTTGAACCGCGGATGCCGCTGCACGAGATCGTCCAAGCGCCGGCGCGAGGGCTCGTCGAGCATCTCGGGCTCCCAGCTCAAGTGCCGCCGCGTGGCTCGCACCAGCGAATTGGCATTCTCGCCGAGGCTTTCGAGCTCGCGGCGCAACACCGGCAACGTGACGTTGTAGGTGTAATGCCGCAGCACATGCATACGGTGGACGATGATCGCGCGCAGCTCGTCGATCTCGGCCGTCGCGCGCGACGATGCCTCGAGCTGCGGCAGCTCCGCGACGCGGCGGATCTTCGCTAGTCCAAGCCAGACCAGCACCTTCAAGTGCACCCAGCCCATGTCGATCTCGTGGCGGCGCATCGAGAACCGCGCCGAGGTCGGGAACGCGTGGTGGTTGTTGTGAAGCTCTTCGCCGGCGACGAGCACGCCGATCGGCCACAAGTTCGTCGACGCGTCGTCTGTCTCGAAGTTCCGGTAGCCCTTCGCGTGACAAAGGCCGTTGACGATGCCCGCGGCCATGAACGGCATGTTCGAGAGCTGCAGCGCAATCATGATGATGCCCGGGACGCCGAACAGCACGAGGTCGGTAACGACGAGCAGCGCGATACCGAGATAGCTCCGCGCCGGGTGGTGGTAGAGATTGTTCTCGAGCCAGTCGTTCGGCGTGCCTTTGGCATACTTCTCGAGCGTGTCCCGATCGCGTGCGGCGAAACGATAGAGCTCCGCGCCTTCGAGCAGCACACGCTTCAAACCGTACACGCGCGGGCTATGTGGATCGCCGTCCTTCTCGCAATGGGCGTGATGCTTGCGGTGCACGGCGACCCACTCGCGCGTCGACGAGCCCGTGTTCAGCCAAAGCCAGAAACGACAGATGTGCCGCACGACCGGATGCAAGTCCACCGAGCGGTGCGCTTGGTCACGATGGTAGTAGAGCGTCACGGCCATCATCGTGGCGTGCAGCCATAGCAACGTGACGATGACGTAGCCCCAGACACCGAGGCCGGCGAGACCGTAGAAATTCTCGAACAGGAAGTTCACGGGTTACAAATCCTTGTAAGTGCCGGCCGCGCGGAGAATAAATCGGCCGTTGTGGTGCCTTGCAATATAGCCGATACCTGAAGCTACTCCAACGACCGAGCCCCCCAACGTGCGACGCGTCACGAAGACTTAAGATTTTGGCGTCCGGCAGGGTGCGCGTAAGCTCGCGCGATGCCGGAGCTGCCCGAAGTAGAAACCACGCGACGAGGCCTGGCTCCATACGTCGTCGGCCGCACGATCGCACGCGTCGAGGTGCGGGAGCCGCGCTTACGCTGGCCCGTCGCGGCACGATTGCCGCGTTCGGTCGCGGGCGCGCGTATCGCGAGCCTCGAGCGGCGCGCCAAATATCTGCTGTTCGGCACCGACGCCGGCACGCTGCTCGTGCATCTCGGCATGTCGGGCAGCCTGCGGTATCTGCCGGCGCCTCTGCCGCCGGCGCCGCACGATCACATCGACGTGCACTTCGATGGCGGCGGCGCACTTAGGTTCAACGATCCGCGCCGCTTCGGCAGCTTCATGCTGACGGCGGCGCCGGGTGCGCATCCGCTGCTCAAGAATTTGGGGCCCGAGCCGCTAGGCGACGAGTTCGACGCCGACTACCTGTGGCGCACGAGCCGAAATCGGCGCGTCACGATCAAGCAGCACTTGATGAACGGCCGAATCGTCGTCGGCGTCGGCAACATCTACGCGAGCGAAGCGTTGTTTCGCGCCGGTATTCATCCGCGGCGCATGGCGGGTCGTATCGCACGCGCGCGTTTCGAGCCGCTCGTCGACGCCGTGCGCGACGTATTGCGCGATGCGATCGAGGAAGGCGGCACGACGCTCCGGAATTTCGTCGGCGGCGATGGCCAGCCTGGATATTTCGGCGGCTCGCTGCGCGTCTACGATCGCGACGGCTCGCCCTGCGTCACCTGCGGCACCGCCATCGAGCGGCGCGTGCTCGGCCAGCGCGCGACCTTCTACTGCCCGCGCTGCCAGCGCTAATCGCCTAGAGCGGCGCCTTCGCGGCGCGGGTCGACGCCTCCGAACAGCTCGCGGCGGCCGCGCGTGTATTCGATCGCGATCGCGTGCAGACCACTGTTCATGCCGTTCAACACGACCCTGTGCCCGAGCGCCTCGAGCGCTTGCTCATGCGCCGCGAGCGCAGTTTCCTCCTCGAGCTCGATCGGCCCTTCTTCAGCCAGGAAGTGCGGAGCCGACACGGCCTGCTGCACGTCGAGCTTCCAATCGACGATACCGACGACGCTCTGCGCGACGAATCCGATGATGCGCGTGCCGCCCGGCGAGCCGACCGCGAGACGCAGCCGCCCACGTTCATCTAGCAGCATCGTCGGCGCCATGCTCGACAGGGGCCGCTTGCCGCCCTCGACACGGTTCGCGACGGGCGCGCCTTCGGCGACGGGCACGTAATCGAAGTCCGTGAGCTGGTTGTTCAAGATGAACCCGCCGACCATGAGCTGGCTCCCGAACGCGCCCTGCACGCTCGTCGTCATCGCGACGGCGTCGCCGAAGCTGTCGGCGATCGAGAAGTGGCTCGTCGACGGGCGCTCCGAAGCGGTGCCGGGCGCGTAGTGCCACGCCGCGGCCTGCAACGGAGTGCCGGGCTCGACGCTCGCCATGGCCTTGCCGGGATCGATCAGCGACGCGCGCTGGCGCAGATACGCCGCGCCGAGCAGCTCGGCCACGGGCGCCGCAACGAACTTGGGATCGCCGAGATACAGATTACGGTCGGCGAACGCGAGGCGATTCGCCTCGGCGAAAATATGAATCGCTTGCACGGGCTGCGTGCGAATGTCGGGCAACTCGACCTGCGCCAGGATGCCGAGCACTTGCTGGGTCGTGACTCCGCCCGAGGACGGCAGCTGCGGCCCGCAGACGCGCCACGCCCGATACGGCGTGCACAGCGGCGGCGAGACGTTGGCTTCGTACCGCGCGAGATCTTCCGGCGTCATTCGGCCCGGCCGCACGTTGTTGCCGCGAACCTCGGCGGCGATGGCAGCGGCAAGCTCGCCCGTGTGCAGCGGCTCGGCTCCGCCGGCCGCGGCGAGCGCTTCGAGCGCCGCCGCGTATTCCGGGTTCTTCAACAGGTGCCCCACGGGATGCGGCTCGCCGCTCGTGTCGTAGAAGTAGCGTCGAAAGTCGTCGCCGCGCGCAAACCGCTTGAAGCCGTTCAAGAGGCCGAACAAGCGCGGCGAAATCTCGAAGCCGTTCTCGGCGAGCTCGATCGCAGGCGCGAAGAGATCGGCCCAGGGTAAGCGGCCGTGCTCGCGATGCGCGAGCTCGAGCATACGTAGCGCGCCCGGCACGCCGACCGCGAGGCCGCCGACGCCAGCGTTCGCGAACGAGTCCGGACGCCCGTTCGCGCCGAGGAACATGTCGGGTGTCGCAGCAGCGGGCGCCGTCTCTCGCCCTTCGTACGCGGTGACTGCCCCGGCGCCGCCGTCATCGGGCGCCGCGTAGACGAGCATGAACGCGCCGCCGCCAATCCCTGAGGACTGCGGCTCGACGAGCGTCAGGACGAGCTGCACGGCGATCGCGGCGTCGACAGCGCCGCCGCCGGCGCGCAGGATGCGCCGGCCCGCTTCCGAGGCATGCGGATTCGCGGACACGACGAGCTGGCTCTCGGCCCGCACTGCGGCTGCAGGCTGCGCCGCTGCTCCGCACAGCGCGGCCGCGGCGAGTGCCGCAAGGACGATATGTCGCAACGGCACGGATCGCGCCTGCGGCATCAGCGCTTCCCGAGCTTCTGTTTGAGACGCTCCGCGACGACGGGGTGAACGAACGCTCCGACGTCGCCCCCGAACTCGGCGATCTCGCGGATGAGGCTCGAGGAAATGAAGGTGTGATGCTCCGATGGCGTGAGGAACACGGTCTCGACGCCGTCGATCAGATGACGGTTCATCGTGGCGAGCTGAAACTCGTATTCGAAATCCGAGATGGCGCGCAAGCCGCGAATGATCGCCTTGAAGCCGTTGGCGCGAGCGAACTCGACGGTAAGACCCGTGTAGCCGGTCACCGAAACCTCGGGCAGGTCGCTCAGCACTTCCTTGGCGAGAGCGACGCGCTCGTCGAGCGTGAACAGCGGGGCCTTTTTCGGGTTCGAGGCGATTGCGACGACGACCCGGTCGAACAATCGGACGCAACGACGGACGAGATCCTCGTGGCCGCGCGTGATCGGGTCGAAGGTGCCGGGATACATGGCGCCGATTTTCACGTTGAATGCGCTTCCGTCGTGGACTTCCGCGGCATTGTATCTTCTTCGAATCGCAGGAGCCCGTACTCGACGGCGCCAGCGTGGCTTCGCTTCACCCACTTCGCCGAATCGACGGCCGGTAAGCTTTCTCTTCGGGGCCGCTCGACATAAACGAGCGCGTGCGGCGCGAGCCACGCCGGGAGCACCGCGAGCAAAGGATCGAGCGGCGCCGCATACGGCGGGTCGAGGAACACGACGTCGAAATGTGCCTCCGGCGGCTCGCGCAGGAACGCGAGCGCGTCGCGACGGACGATCCGCGGACCCGCGCCGAGCTGCTGCGCTGTCGTGCGCAACGCCTCGACGAGCTTCGCGTCCTGCTCGACGAACCATGCCTCGGCCGCTCCTCGCGACAGCGCCTCGAAGCCGAGCACGCCCGTGCCAGCAAACAGATCGAGACAACGCGCGCCGAGCAGCGAGTCGCGCAGCCAGTTGAACACGGTCTCGCGGACGCGGTCCGGCGTCGGGCGGACGGCCGTGTCTTCCGCAATCTCGATTCGACGCCCGCGCCAGTCGCCGGCGATGATTCGGACGCGGCCCTGCACATGCCGCGCGCTCGGCTTTACCATGTGAGCCACACTAGCAGAACGCTTGGTCACCGAGATTTTCACCGCATGGCCGCCGCTCCCGACGAACAACAAGGCTCGAGCTTCTTCGGGAGACTCAAGGCGCGCCTGAACCGCGGGACGACCTGGCTGAGCTCGGAGCTGCTCGGCCTCGCGTCGCAGCCGCTCGACGAGCAGACGGTCGAGGAGCTCGAGACGCGCTTATTGACGGCCGACGTCGGGGTCGAGGCGACGACATGGCTCATCGACGGAATGCGGGCCGCGAACAAGCGTAACCCCGGCACGCCCGCCGTCGAGCTGTTGCGGCAAACGGCGCTCGGCTTGCTCAAGACCGTGGAGGCGCCGCTCGCCATCTCCGCAGCGACCAAGCCATTCGTGATCCTCACCGTCGGCGTGAACGGCACCGGCAAGACGACGACGGTGGGCAAGCTTGCGCAGCGCTTGAAGACCAAACGGCATAGCGTGCTCTTAGCCGCAGCCGACACGTTTCGCGCCGCCGCCGTGGAGCAGCTCCAGGAGTGGGGCCAGCGCGCGCAGGTTCCGGTGGTTGCCCAGGCGCCGGGCGCCGACCCCGCGGCCGTCGTTCACGACGCGCTCGTTGCGGCCCGCGCGCGCGGCATCGACGTCGTGCTCGCGGACACCGCCGGGCGGCTGCATACGTCGGCCGGCCTCATGGACGAGCTCGACAAGGTCAGGCGCGTGATCCAACGGTTCGACGCGACGGCTCCGCACGAAACGTTGCTGGTACTCGATGCGAGCCAAGGGCAAAACGCGCTCGCGCAAGCGCTGAAGTTTCACGAGCGGCTCAAGCTGACGGGCCTCGCGATCACGAAGCTCGACGGGACCGCGAAGGGCGGTATCCTGTTCGCGATCGCGCTCAAGCTCAAGATTCCGATACGGCTCGTCGGCATCGGCGAAGGTGTTTCGGACCTCGACGATTTTCGCGCCGACGAGTTCCTGCGCGCACTGCTCGGCGACGCTCGTTCATGATCCGGTTCGAGAACGTCTACAAGCGGTATCCGAATGGCCGCGAGGCGCTATCGGGCGTGTCGCTCGCAATCGATCGCGGCGAGTTCGTGTTTCTGACGGGACCGTCGGGCGCGGGCAAGAGCACGCTCCTGCGTTTGATCGCTTTGATCGAGCGTCCAACGCGCGGCACGGTGCTCGTCAACAACCAGAACACGGCGCGTATCTCACGGCGCAAGATTCCGCCGTTCCGCCAGCGGCTCGGCGTCGTCTTTCAGGATCATAAGCTGCTCTACGATCGCAGCGTCTTCGACAACGTCGCGCTGCCGCTCGTCATCGCCGGCGCAAGCCGCCGCGAGATCGAGAAGCGCGTGCGCGCCGCGCTCGACCAGGTCGGGCTTCGCGGCCGCGAATCGCACCCGCCGATGACGTTGTCGACGGGCGAGCAGCAGCGCGTCGGCATCGCGCGCGCAGTCGCGCCGCGGCCCGACGTGCTGATCGCCGACGAGCCGACCGGAAATCTCGACCCCGAGCTGTCTCTCGAGATCATGGAGCTGTTCACGCGCTTCAACGAGGTCGGCGTCACGCTTCTGATCGCGACGCACGATCTCGAGCTCGTGGGGCAACTTCCGCATCGCATGCTGCGCCTCGTTGCGGGGCGAATCGCCGGCGACACGAGCCAGGGGGCGGCGTAGGCGCATGGACGCCTTGAGGCATTACTTCGGGCTGCATCGCGCAAATCTCGTCGGGGCCGTCAAGCGTCTAGCGGGGCAACCGTTCGCAAGCGCGTTGACGATCCTGGTCATCGCGACGGCGCTCGCGCTACCGGCCGGGCTTCGCGTAGCCGTCAACAACGCCGATGCCGTAAGCAGCTCTTGGCAGAGCGCGTCCGACTTCACGGTCTACTTGAAGCTGGATGTCTCCGAGGAAGCCGCGCAGCGCACGGCGCGCGCGATCGAGCAGCGCGACGACGTGGCCGGCGTGACGGTGATCGACCGCGAGGCCGCGCTCGGCGAATTCCGCGCGCGATCGGGATTCGGCGAGGCGCTCGACGCGCTCGATGGCAACCCGCTCCCGCACACGCTCGTGGTCCATCCGGCGAGCGGCCTCGCTGCCGACGTGGAGGCGCTCGCCGCTGCGATGGCCGCGCTGCCCGAGACGGAGCTCGTGCAAGTCGATACGGCGTGGGTCGAGCGGCTGCGCGCCATGCTGGCTCTCGTGGGGCGGCTCGTCGACGTCGCGACGGTGCTGCTGTCGCTCGCCGTGGCCATCGTCGTCGGCAATACGATCCGGCTCGAGATCAATAACCGCAGCGTCGAGATCGAGGTGACGAAGCTCGTCGGCGGGACGGATGCCTTCATCCGCCGGCCGTTTCTCTATCTCGGCCTTTGCTACGGGCTCGCGGGCGCGCTCGTCGCTTTGCTCGTGGTGGCCGTGGGGCTGCTCTTGCTGGCCCCGCCGGTACGGGCCGTGGCCGTGCTCTATGGAAGCGGCTTTGCCCTCGAGGGCCTGTCCCTGGCCGAAACCGGCGTCTTGCTGCTCGGGGGCGCACTGCTTGGCTGGGCTGGCGCAGGGCTCGCCGCGGCCCGGCATCTGCGGGCCATAGAGCCGAAATAGCCCCGGGAAACCGACCCGGCTATTAGCACTCTAAGGGGCCGAGTGCTAACATTTGCCTCGGGAGGTACAGGAACCCATGACGACGACTGCATTAACGGCGCGGCCCGCCGAGCTCATGCTCGCCGGCCCGCTCGGCAGCCTGGACCACTACATTCAGGCCGCCAACGCCATTCCGGTGCTCAGCGCCGAGCAAGAGCGCGAGCTCGCCACGCGGCTGCGCGAGATGAACGACCTCGATGCTGCCAAGCGGCTCGTTTTGTCGCACCTGCGCTTCGTGGTCCACGTGGCCCGCGGCTATGCCGGCTACGGGCTTCCGCTCGGCGACCTGATTCAGGAAGGCAATATCGGGCTCATGAAGGCCGTCCGCCGTTTCGATCCAAACGTCGGCGTGCGCCTCGTGTCGTTCGCCGTCCACTGGATTCGCGCGGAAATCCACGAGTTCGTGCTGCGCAATTGGCGCCTCGTTCGCGTCGCGACGACGAAGGCGCAGCGCAAGCTGTTTTTCAACCTGCGCAAGGCCAAGAAGCGCCTCGGCTGGCTCAGCAAGGAAGAAACGGAGGCGGTCGCTGCCGATCTCGGCGTCACGCCACGCGACGTCACCGAGATGGAGAAGCGGCTGAGCGGCCATGACCTCTCGTTCGACCCCTATCCCGAGGAGGACGAGGATTTCGCGCCGGCCACGTATCTGCCGAGCCCCAACAGCGATCCGGCGCAGTCCGTCGAGCGCGACAACGAGGGCGCGAGCGACCACGACCGGCTGACGGCCGCCTTGGCCAAGCTCGACGAGCGCAGCCGCATGATCCTCTCGCGACGCTGGCTAGCGGAGAGCAAAGCCACGCTTCACGAGCTGGCGGCAGAGTACGGCGTCTCGGCCGAGCGCATCCGGCAGATCGAAGCCAACGCGATAGGCAAGCTCAAGAAGCAGCTCGCGGCGGCCTGACGGCCTCGATTTTCTCGCGGCTCGAAAACAAGAAGGGCGCACCGCGATGGTGCGCCCTTCACCGTCTTGCAGCCGGAATCAGCTTTCGAGTGTCAGCGGGACGAGCGTGAGCTCCACGCGGCGGTTCTGTTGGCGCCCAATGTCCGTGTCGTTTGGCGCGACCGGCCGGGTTTCGCCCGCACCCAGCGGGATCATGCGGTCCCGCAGCACGTTGCGCGTTCCGAGATACGACACGACCGACCCCGCACGGCGCTCGGAGAGCTGCTGGTTGTAGCTCACCTCACCAGTGCTATCCGTGTGGCCCGCGACCTCGATGACCGTCTGGTCGAACTCCGCGAGCACCGTGCTGACGGAATTGAGCACTTCGTAGAAGTTCGCGTTCAGATCGGCGCTGTTCGTTGCAAATGTGATGTTTCCGGGCATATTTAGCGTAATGTTGTCACCGATACGCGTGACGCTGACGCCGGTGCGCTCGAGCTCGGCACGCAGCTTGGCCTCCTGGCGGTCCATGTAGGTTCCGACGCCCGCGCCAGCCAAGGCGCCAAGGCCTGCGCCGACCAGCGCGCGCTTCTTGCGCTCCATCGAGCTATCCCCGGTGATGAGGCCCACGGCGGCCCCTGCCGCGGCTCCGATCACGGCCTGACGCTGCGCACGTGCCACGCGCTCCTCGCGGGTGTACGGGTCGAGCGTCGTGCAGGCAGACAGCGCGACGGCGAGACCCAATGAAACGGCAACCCCTTTAGACCAGTTCTGAAACTGCATACCGTACCTCCTCTAGTAGCGGCGGTATCATGCCAAGCCGAACCTGAACGAAGCGTGACCTATCTCATGCAAGCCCCAGGCCGCGTCCCGCGCGCGGTTACAAACGCTTATGTCAACTTCCAAGCTCGTAGCCGTCGTCGAGGATGAAAGCGCGATTCGCGATAACTACCTCGCCGGCTTGCGCCGCCATGGCTATCGCGTAGCCGGCTACGCCAGCCGCAAAGAGGCGCTCGCCGGCTTCGCGAACCGCTTTCCGGATCTCGTGATCATCGACGTGAGCCTCGGAACCGAGGTCGAAGGCGGCTTCGAGCTGTGCCGCGAGCTGCGGGCACAGTCGGCGCAGCTGCCGATCATCTTCCTGACGGCCCGCGAGAGCGAGCTCGATGCCGTCTCGGGCTTGAGGCTCGGCGCTGACGATTACCTGACCAAGCGCACCAGCATCGAGCACCTGCTCGCGCGCGTGGCGGCCCTGTTCCGGCGCGTCGAGGCGCTGCGCGCCGGCGATACGCCCGCGGAGCGGTTCGAGCAGGGGTCACTGGCTCTCGATCGCGATCGCATGACCGTCCAGTGGAAAGGCACGACCGTGCCCCTGACGGTGACCGAATTCTGGGTCGTGCACGCCCTCGCGCAGCACCCGGGCCACGTGCGCAGCCGCGAGCAACTGATGGCGGCGGCCAATGTCGTGCTCGATGACGGCACCGTGACCTCGCAGATCAAGCGCATCAGGGCCAAGTTCGTGAGCGTCGATGCGGCGTTCGACTCCATCCAGACCGTCTATGGCATGGGTTACCGCTGGCAGCCCGATTGAGGTGCCGGCGCCACGCCGCGATTGACGCGGCATCCGGCCGTTCCCTATAGTTTTGGAGTTGGCACAAGGCCTGCTCCGGCCCTTGGGATTTGAGGGCCTCTCCGCGGCAGATCGAAGGGGACGGCGGCTCGACAGCCCCTGAATCGCAACTGCCGGCCAGCAACAAAAACGTAAGCCAGCGGAGCTGACGGCTTGCCGCTGTATAGAACCATGACTGCAAGAGCGACGAATACGAATCTGCATCGAGGCGGCGCGCCCAAACGGGCGCGCGCAGCGGGATGCGTCGTAGGCGCTCTTGCGGCATGAGGACGGCAAGCATGCGTAAACCGAGCTACACCGGCTTCCCGCCGGCACAAGGGTTGTACCGCCCCGAGTTCGAGCACGACAGCTGCGGCGTCGGCTTCGTCGCGCATATCAAAGGGAAGCGCAGCCACAAGATCATCGAGGACGCCGATCACCTCCTGTGCCGCATGGACCATCGCGGCGCCCGCGGCGCTGAGCCGAACACCGGCGACGGCGCCGGCATGCTGACGGCGTTGCCGCACGAGTTTCTTGCGAAGGCGGCGAAGCAAGCGTTCGGGGTGACCTTGCCTTCTCCCGGCAGGTTCGCGGCCGGGGTCGTGTTCTTACCGAACGACGTTGCGGAGCGAGAGCGCTGCAAGTCCGTCGTCGCCGAGATCTGCGCCGAGGAAGGCCAGACGCTCGTCGGCTGGCGCAGCGTTCCGACGAACGCGGACGCGGCGGATCTCGGTATCGGCGCGCGCGAGGCGGCGCCGAACATCGAACAGCTCCTCGTAGCGGCTGCGGACGGCTGCGAAGGCGACGCGTTCGAGCGCAAGCTGTATCTGATCCGCAAGCGCGCGAGCCATCGGCTGCGCGGTGACGTCACGCTGCGCGAGGCCAAGCAATTCTACGTCTGCAGCCTGTCGAGCAAGGTGCTCATCTACAAGGGCATGCTGACACCGGGACAGCTGCTGAGCTTCTATCCGGATCTGCGCGACCCCGACTACACGACGCACCTTGCGATGGTGCATTCGCGTTTCTCGACGAACACGTTCCCGAGCTGGGACCGTGCGCAGCCGAACCGGTTCATGTCGCACAACGGCGAGATCAACACGCTGCGCGGCAACGAGAACTGGATGCGCGCGCGCCAGGGCGTCGTCGCAAGCCCGTTGTTCGGCGATGAGTTGAAGAATCTGTTCCCGATCGCGGAGCCCGACTGCTCGGATTCCGGCGTATTCGACAATGTCCTCGAGTTCCTGCTGATGACGGGCCGCACGCTGCAAGAATCCGTGATGATGATGATTCCCGAGGCGTGGCAGAAAAACGAGCTGATGCCCGAGAACAAGCGGGCCTTCTACGAGTATCACTCGTGCCTCATGGAGCCGTGGGATGGCCCCGCGTCGATCGCGTTTACCGACGGCAAGTACATCGGCGCCGTGCTCGATCGCAATGGTTTGCGGCCGAGCCGCTACTACTTGACGCACGACGACCGCGTCATCATGGCGAGCGAGGTCGGCGTCGTGCCGATCGATCCCGACAACGTCAAGGCCAAGGGCCGCTTGGAGCCCGGCCGCATGTTCCTCGTCGACTTCGAGCGTGGCCGGCTCGTGCCCGACGACGAGCTCAAGAACGATTTCGCGAACCGCAAGCCATATGGCGAATGGCTCGAAGCGAACTGCATCCCGCTGCGCCAGATTGCGGCCGAGGCCCGCGATCCCGAGATCGACCGCGCTACGCTGCTGCCGCGCTTGCAAGCCTTCGGCTACACGATCGAAACGCTGCACTTCATGTTGCAGCCGATGGTGCGCGAGCACCGCGACCCCGTAGGCTCGATGGGCAACGACAGCACGCTCGCCGTGCTCTCCGACAAGCCGCGCATGCTGTACGACTACTTCCGGCAGCTGTTCGCGCAGGTGACGAACCCGCCGATCGACTCGATCCGCGAGGAAGTCATCATGTCGCTCGAGTGCTACGTCGGCCCCGAGGGCAACCTGCTCGAGAGCACTCCGAAGCACGCCGAGCGCCTGCGTTTCCGCCAGCCGATCTTGAGCAACGAGGATCTCGCCGGCATCAAGAACCTGAGCCAGCGGGGCTGGCGCACGCTGACCGTCGACATCACGTACGCGCGCAAGGACGCTCCCGGCGGGTTGCGCGGCGCGATCGACCGGATTTGCGCGGAAGCGGAGCGGGCGATCGACGAAGGTTACGCGATGCTTGTGCTGTCGGACCGCGCAGTGGGCCCGGAACGCGTGCCCGTCAGCGCGCTGCTCGCGTGCGGCGCCGTGCACCATCACCTCGTGGCGCGCGCCAAGCGCACGCGCATCGGCATCGTCCTCGAAACGGGCGAGGCGCGCGAAGTGCATCACCATTGCTTGCTCGTCGGTTACGGCGCGGACGGCATCAACCCGTACCTCGCGTACGAAGCGCTCGTGCAAGCGCGCGAAGAAGGCCAGCTCGACTCCGCCACAGAGATCGTCGGCGATTATCGGCAAGCCGTCGCCAAAGGCATGCTCAAGGTCATGGCCAAGATGGGCATCTCGACGCTGCAGTCCTACAAGGGCGGGCAGATCTTCGAGGCGCTCGGGCTCGCCGACGACGTCATCGAGCGCTGCTTCCACGGCACGGTCAGCCGCCTGCAGGGCGTGAATTTCGCGGTGCTCGAGCAGGAGGCGCTGCGCCGCCACGCGCTCGCTTATCCCGACGACCCGGCCGACAAGCTGCCGTCGTTGCCGAACCCCGGCGAGTTCCACTGGCGGAGCGGCGGCGAGCGCCACGCGTGGGATCCGCAAGCGATATTCTCCCTTCAAGTGGCCGCGCGCCGCGGCGACAAGAACGCCTACAAGGAATTCGCCGCCCACATCAACGAACAGGCGCGCAAGACCGGCGCGCTGCGCGGCTTGCTCGACTTCAACACCGCCGCGAAGCCGCTCGCGGTCGAGGACGTCGAGCCCGCGGCCGACATCGTCAAGCGGTTCTGCACGGGCGCTATGAGCTTCGGCTCACTGTCGGCCGAGGCGCACGAAACGCTTGCGATCGCGATGAACAGAATCGGCGGCAAGAGCAACACGGGCGAAGGCGGCGAGGATCCTGCGCGCTTCGTGCCGCTGCCAAACGGCGACTCGCGCCGCTCGGCGATCAAGCAGATCGCGTCGGGCCGCTTCGGCGTCACGATCTGGTATCTCGCGAACGCCGACGAGCTGCAGATCAAGATGGCGCAGGGCGCGAAGCCCGGCGAGGGCGGCGAGCTGCCCGGCAAGAAGGTCGACGACAACATTGCGCGGATTCGGCACTCGACGCCGGGCGTCGGCTTGATCAGCCCGCCGCCGCATCACGACATCTACTCGATCGAGGATCTGGCGCAGCTGATCCACGATCTCAAGAACTCGAACCCGACCGCGCGCATCAGCGTGAAGCTGGTATCGGAAGTCGGCGTCGGCACGATCGCGGCCGGCGTTGTGAAAGCGCACGCGGATCACGTGCTGATTTCCGGCGACAACGGCGGCACGGGCGCCTCACCGCTCACGAGCATCAAGCACGCGGGCCTGCCGTGGGAGCTTGGGCTCGCGGAGACGCACCAGACGCTCGTCATGAACGACCTGCGCAGCCGCGCGGTGTTGCAGACCGACGGCGGCTTGAAGACGGGCCGCGACGTCGTCGTCGCCGCGTTGCTCGGCGCCGAGGAGATCGGCTTCTCGACGGCGCCGCTGATCGCGCTGGGCTGCATCATGATGCGCAAGTGCCACTTGAACACTTGCCCGGTCGGCGTGGCGACGCAGGACCCCGTGCTGCGCAAGAAGTTCGCCGGGCAGCCCGAGCACGTCGTCAACTACCTCTTCATGGTCGCGGAGGAAGCACGCGAAATCATGGCGAGCTTGGGCGTTCGACGCTTCGTCGACCTCATCGGCCGCACGGATTTATTGCAGACTCGCGCCGCGATCAACCACTGGAAGGCCGACGGCCTCGATCTCACGCCGTTGCTCGCACCGGCCGTCAAGCCGCGGCCGAGCACCGAGGTCTACTGCACGAAGTGGCAGGACCACGGTCTCGATCTCGCGCTCGACAACAAGCTCATCGCGCTCGCGCGTAAGTCGATTCAGCAGCGCAAGAAGACGCGCGAGGAGCTCCCGATCTCGAACATCAACCGCACCGTCGGCGCGATGCTGAGCTACGAGGTCGTCAAGAAGTGGGGCGCCGATGCCCTGCCCTACGACACCGTGCGCTTCAAGTTCACGGGAACGGCCGGTCAAAGCTTCGGCGCTTTCTTGGCGAAGGGCATCACGCTCGAGCTCGAGGGCGACAGTAACGACTACGTCGGCAAGGGCCTTTCGGGCGGGCGCCTCATCATCTATCCGCCGAAGACCGCGACGTTCAAGGCAGAGGACAACGTGCTGATCGGCAACGTCGCGCTCTACGGCGCGACGAGCGGGCGCGCCTTCTTCCGCGGCCGCGCCGCGGAGCGGTTCTGCGTGCGCAACAGCGGTGCCAAGGCCGTCGTCGAAGGTGTCGGCGACCACGGCTGCGAGTACATGACGGGCGGCCGCGCCGTGATCTTGGGATCGACGGGTCGGAACTTCGCGGCGGGCATGTCGGGCGGCGTCGCCTACGTCTGGGACCCACAGCAGGACTTCTCCGCCAAGTGCAACACGGGCACCGTCGATCTCGAGGCCGTGGCCGAGGACGAGGACATCGTCGAGCTGCGCGAGATGCTCGAGCTGCATCGCGAGTACACCGGCTCTCCCGTCGCGGCGAGGATCCTCGATGAGTGGCCGATGTCGCTCAAGCAGTTCGTCAAGGTCATGCCGACTGACTACAAGCGCGTGCTCACCGAGCGCAAGCGCCACGACGAAGAGATGGAACAGAAGTTGAGCGACGACGAGACGGGCACGTTCGTCGCACAAGCTCGCTAGAACTCAAGGGTCGATCGTCGAGCTTATGGGCAAGCCCACCGGCTTCATGGAATATCCGAAGAAGAGCGTGCCGTATCGCGACGCGCGCGAGCGTCTCGGCGATTTCCGCGAAATCTTCACGCATGCGCCCGAGGATCATCTGCGCAATCAAGGCGCGCGCTGCATGGACTGCGGCGTACCATTCTGCCAGTCCGACAACGGCTGCCCGATCGACAACCTGATTCCCGAATGGAACGACATGGTCTACCAGGGCCGTTGGCGCGAAGCGCTCGACCGCCTGCACAAGACCAACAACTTCCCCGAGTTCACGGGCCGAACGTGCCCCGCGCCCTGCGAGGGCGCGTGCGTCCTCGGCATCACGGACCCGCCGGTCACGATCAAGAACATCGAGAACGCCATCATCGACCGCGGCTTCGCCGAAGGCTGGGTCAAGGCAGAAGTACCGGCGACGCGCACAGGTAAGCGCGTGGCCGTAGTCGGCTCCGGCCCGGCCGGCCTCGCCGCCGCGGAGCAATTGAACCGCGCGGGCCACAAAGTCACGGTGTACGAGCGCGCCGACCGCATCGGCGGGCTCTTGATGTACGGCATCCCGAACATGAAGCTCGACAAGGGCGTCGTCGACCGCCGCGTCGCCTTGCTGCGCGCATCGGGCATCGACTTCGTCACCGGAGCCGACGTAGGCAAGAACGTCGATCCCAAGAAGCTGCGCGCCGAGCACGACGCGCTGCTGCTGACGACGGGCGCGACGCAGCCGCGGGACCTGCCGATCCCGGGGCGCACGAACGCCGGCGTTCACTTCGCGATGGAGTTCCTGACGGCCAATACGAAGAGCCTGCTCGCGAGCGGCCTCGAAGACGGCAACTACATCAGCGCGAAGGACAAGCACGTCGTCGTCATCGGCGGCGGCGACACCGGCGCCGACTGTATCGGCACCGCGCTGCGGCATGGCTGCAAGAGCCTCGTCAACCTCGAGCTGCTCGACCAGTCGCCGCCGAAGCGCGGGCTCGACAATCCGTGGCCGCTATGGCCGAAGATCCATCGCTCCGACTACGCGCATGAGGAAGCCATCGCGCGCTTCGGCGCCGATCCGCGCAATTACGCCGTCGTGTCGAAGGAATTCGTCGGCCGCGATGGCCGCGTGGCGTCCGTGAAAATCAATCGAGTGCAGTGGGAACTGGTCAACGGGGTGCTGAAGATGACCGACGTCGACGGCTCGATGGAAGCGCTCGATGCCGACCTCGTGCTGCTTGCCATGGGATTCTTGGGCCCAGAGGCGTATCTCGCGGAAGCGCTCGGCGTCGAGCGCGATCAACGCTCGAGCTATCGCGCGGCGCACGGCAAGTTTGCGACGAACGTGCCGGGCGTGTTCGCCGCCGGCGACTGCCGGCGCGGTCAGTCGCTCGTCGTCTGGGCCATCAACGAAGGCCGCGGCGCCGCGCGCGCCGTCGACGAGTTCCTCATGGGCGAAAGCCTGCTGCCGGCGCCGAAGCTCACGCTCGGCGGCGCGATGGGCTGACTCGCCCCGACTACCCTGCGGCCGCCCGCCGCGGAAACCAGACGCGGAACACTACGCCGCTGGCGTCCGGTAGGTCGTGCGCCTCGCAGCGGCCCCCGTGGAAGTCCGCGACGAGCGCGACTATCGCCAAGCCGAGGCCGAGATGGGGCCGGCCATCGCGTTGCTGACGGATCGAGACGAGCGAGTCGAACAGCCGCCCGCGCATCTTTGCCGGCAGCGTGGACCCTGAGTTCGCGACTGACAGCACGATCTCGCTGCCGGCCGCGGCGAGCGCGACATCGATGCGGCTGCCAGCGGCGCTGAAGCTGACGGCGTTGTCGACGAGCTTGTCGAGCAGCTGCGCGACGAGCTCGTCGGAACCGACGATCGTGGCGAGTGCCACATCGTTGCGATACGCGATTTCGCGCTCGGGATAGACGTCGCGATAGGCCGCGCAGCACGACGCCACCACGGCCGCGAGATCGAACGGCTGCGCCGCCGTCTCGCGGATCGCCTGCTCGAGCGCCGTCGCCTCGCTCATCGCGACGAGGATGCCATCTAGCCTTTCCGTGCCTTGGCGCAAGCGCTTGAGATATTCCCCGGCTGCCGGCGCATCGACCTCATGCTCGAGATTGTCGAGCGACGTCGTGACGACGGCGAGCGGCGTGCGCAATTCGTGCGAGAGCTTGCTCGCGAGCGTACGCAGGTACTCCGTGTGCTCGCGCAGGCGCTCGAGCAGCTCCGTGAAGCTCCGCGACAGCGCGCCGAGCTCGTCGCCGGCGGCCGTGCCCGGCATCGCGCTGCGAATTTCGCCGCGCGGCCCGAGCGCAGTCTTCGCCGCGCTCGCGAGCCGGCGCACGCGCAACGACAGCCAGGTCGCATAACCGAGCAACCCCAAGCCGACGACGATGGTCGCCAGCAGTGTCAGCGACATGAGCCGCACCAGCGCGCGGTTCGTCAGCGTCAGGATGGGGTCGCTGGCCTGCTCGAGCACGACGGCGCCCTCGACGCCGGCGGCGCCCATGATCGGCACGGCCGCCGCGACGATCGCCTCGCGTTCCGGGCCGCTGCCGTACCACGCCGTCGCTTCGCGGCCCTGCAACGCCCGCCGCAGCGTCTCGTCGGCGACGCGCCCTTGGGGCCGCTCGGCCGGGTACGGCGGATCTTCACGTTCGAGCAGCCAGCGGAACAGGTCGCCGAACAGGCCCGTGCCGTCCTCGGCCGCAACTCCGGGTGCGACGCCGCCCGCGACGGCCAACACCCAGCCGTCATGGTCGAGCACCCTGAAGCGCCCTCCCGCGCGGCCGAATTGACCGAGCATGCCCTGGAGCTCCGGCACCTGCCGAATGAACCGGCCGAGCGTGCCCGTCGCTTCGTCCCACGTCGCATGCAGCTCGCCATACGAAGCGTCGCTGCGATCGACGTCGATGATTCCGACGCCGAGCGCTCCGCCGACGAGATTCAACGGCACGCGGACCTCGAGCGCATAGCCGGCGGGGGTCTCCTGCCATGCGCCGATCACGCGGCCATCGTAGATCTCGCTGGGCTCGAACCGATCCGGGCCGGTCTCCTGAGCGCGGAATGCGCCGGGCGCCGCCGTCGCCATCAACCACCAGCGGGCGGCGCCCGGCTCGGCCGCGACGACGACACGGTCGCCATACGGCGGCTGCCCGGCCTGGCGCTGATAGACGAGCTCGCGATCCACGACGCTGATGAAGAGGTACACGAATCGGCCGTACATTCCCGCGGAGACGCGATGGCCGTCGCCGATCGCTACACCCATGTCGGCCGTTGTGGTCCAGTGATCGTCACGAACACCGTCGAGCTCCGGCTCGCGCGCTAGCGCGGTCGCGTAGATGGCGGCCCCGGCTCGCTGCGGGTCGCAGTCGGGCGGCGCACAGATTGACGCGCTTTGCTCCTCGAGCGCCGTCGCGACCGTGGCCGCGCGCGCGAGGAGCGACTGCTCGAGGGCGGCGCGCAGCGCCGTCTCCATTTCCTGCACGTAGTGGAAACCCGTCCACGGCAGCACGAGCGTCAATAGGCCGACAGCGAGCAACTGCAGCCGCAGCGACACGGTCGTCGGCCGTCAGCGCTCGTTCGTCATCACGAGCGGCACCTGACCGGCGCCGGTGAACGACAGTGGGTCGATTCTCTTGCGGTCGAGCGTCACCTTGCCGTAGATCTCGTACGCCAGCGTGTTGTCGGGACCCTGAACGAACGACAGAAGGCGCGACAACGACGAAACGATTTCGCTGCCGACCTCGATCGTCAACGTTTGCCGGTCGAGAGCTTCGACCACGAGCGGCGGCGTTTGGCCGTCGATGATGCCCTCGTCTGCGAGACGCAGCTTGAACTCGATCCCCCGTATTTTCACGGGCTCGGTATCCATGTTGTCGACGAGGAGCGTGACGCGGAAGCGCTGTTGACCTGAGATCGCCGGGAGCGGCTCGAGGCTCTGCACGCCGATGCGCAAGCCCGCCCCACGCTGCGCGACGGAGCTCTCGAGTGGCGCACTGCCGAGCAACACGGCTGCTATCAACAGGAATACGATTCGCATCTCACTCTCCCAAGGCGCGGCTGTAGTCTGCGCCGATGATGCGCCAATCTCCGCCGTCGTTGACGAGCTCGAGCTCGAAACGATAAAGATCAGCCTCCACGCCATCGATCAGCGCGGCGCCCGCCCGCTGACCCACGAGCCCGGCGTGCACGACGGCGCGAGCGGAGTCCGCGCCTTCGAGCACGATCTCATCGACGCGGCTCACGATCTCGATTCGCTGGTTGGCGATGAAGTAGCCGCGAATCGAGCGAACCAGCTGGTCGCGGTCGTTGCCGCGCGCGTCGCGATAGGCGGCGCCGAGAGCTTCGCCGAAGAAGCCGGCGTCGCGCTGCTCGGCCGCCTCCTCCGCCGCCGTCAGCAGCGCGCGGATCTCGGCTTCCTGATCGTGGGCTCCGCAACTTACGATGAGCACGGCGGCGATAGCGGAAGCGATGCCCGGCGTCTTCATGGCCGCGATTGTAGAGGGCGGCTGACTGCAAAAACACGACGCCGTACCGCACGACGCACATTTATACTGGAACACTCGCTTCGACGGAGCGCTGTATGCGCAATTTCGAGTCTCGCAGGGTCGCCGTGATCGGCGGCGTCCGGATTCCGTTTTGCCGCGCGCACACGGCCTACGCCCGCTGCTCGAACCAAGACATGATGACGGCCGTGCTGCAAGCACTCGTGGCCCGTTACTCACTCGCGGGCGAGCGCTTGGGCGACGTGTCGCTCGGCGCCGTCATCAAGCACTCGCGCGATTTCAACCTGGCGCGCGAGTCGACGCTGTCGTCGGGATTGGCGCCGGAAACCCCGGCGTTCGACATTCAGCGAGCGTGCGGCACCAGCCTCTCCGCTGCGATCATCATCGGCGCGAAGATATCGGCGGGGCTCATCGATGCCGGCATCGCGGGCGGCACGGACTCGATCAGCGACGTGCCGCTCGTCTATCCGGACGCCTATCGCACGCTGGTGCTCGAGAGCGCGCGCGGCCGGTCGCTCGGCTCGCGCGTGACGCCGTGGCTCAAGCTGCGGCCAAAGCACTTCAAGCCGATTTTCCCGGACGTCATGGAGCCGCGCACGAAGCTGTCGATGGGCGAGAGCATGGAGATCACGGCAAAGGAGTGGCAGCTCTCGCGCGAGGAGCAAGACGGGCTTGCACTCGCGAGCCATCAGAACGCCGCGCGAGCGTATGCCTCGGGCTTCTACGCCGACCTAGTCGTCGAGTTCCAGGGCGTCAAGCGCGACAACAACATTCGCCCCGATACGAGCTTGGAGCAGCTCGCGAAGCTAAAGCCCGTCTTCGACCGTGGCCCCGGCGGCACGCTAACGGCGGGCAACAGCACGCCTCTGACGGATGGCGCTTCGGCCGTGTTGCTCGCATCGGAGGAATGGGCGCGAGCCCGCGGACTGCCGATCGCGGGATACCTGACGCACGCGCGCGAGGCCGCCGTCGACTTCATCGCCAAGGAAGGCTTGCTGATGGCGCCGGCCTACGCCGTCTCGGCGATGCTTACCGAGGCGAACCTGGCGCTGCAGGACTTCGACTTCTACGAGATTCACGAAGCGTTCGCGGCACAGACGCTCGTGACGCTAAAAGCCTGGGAATCCGAGAAGTTCTGCCGCGAGCGGCTCGGACGCGACCGCGCGATGGGATCGATCGATCGCAGCAAGCTCAACGTCAAGGGCGGCAGCGTCGCCGTCGGCCATCCGTTTGCGGCCACGGGCACGAGGATCCTCGCGACGCTGGCGAAGCTCTTGCGCGAGCGCGGCAGTGGACGCGGCTTGATCTCGGTTTGTACGGCCGGCGGGATGGGTGTCACCGCGATTCTCGAAGCCGCTTAGCGAAACGCCGCGTTTCGGCCATTTAGTGCCTGCATTGGCGTGCTCCGCATCGCCGCCGTCACGACAACCGTCTACAACGTCTGGTTTCGCTAGACGAGCAGCGGGCGCCACTGCACCTTCGAAGCTGCGCGGCTAGTTGTCAGCGCGCGCGACGGATCGCGTCGGCGCGTTACGGCGCGCCTCCTCGTAGTACGGCATCATCTGCGGCGCGAGCTCGGCGAGCTTCTGCTGCCGGTTCGCGGGGCTCGGATGCGTGCTCAGGAATTGTGGCGGCCCGCCGCCGGACACGCTTGCCATCTTCTGCCACAGGCTGATGGCCGCGTTCGGGTTATAGCCGGCCTTCGCCGCGAGCTCGATGCCGATCTCGTCGGCTTCCGACTCCGCGGTGCGGCTGTTCGGCATTTGGATCGCGAGAGCGGCCGCGATACCCGCGGTGCTCATTGCGGCCTGCGAGTCCTCCGACAGCACGCCGGCCAGCGCGACCCCCGCGTTCGTCGCGATCGCGACGGACATGCGCTCGGCCGTGTGATTCGCGAGCGCATGGCTGACCTCGTGCGCCAGGACCTGCGCGAGCTCGTCGTCGGTAGGGTCGAGCTTCTGCAACAGGCCGGTGTAGACCGCCATGCGCCCGCCGGCCATGCACCACGCGTTCACGACTTCAGGATCTTCGATGACCTCGATGCTCCACTCCCATTCGGCGGTCTCGGGCCGCATCGCTACGGCCTGGGCGACGACGCGGCCAGTGATCGCGTCAACGCGCCGAGCGGCGCTCGACGATTCGGGCAAGACCTTGCCCGCCTGGCGCAGCTCGCTGATCTGCATCGCGTAAGCTTCCTCCGACGCGACGATCGCGCTGTCCTCGGAAACGAGCGCGAGCTGCCGGCGGCCCGTTGGGCTCACGGCGCACGCTGCGAGAACGGCGCCCAGCAGCGCCGGCACAAAAAAGTGAGTCTTCCTGCTCATGGTGCACCTCCGGTCCGATCGTGACGGAAGTGCAAGACCAATGCCAACAGAGCGTCGCGGCCCGTGTAGGCCATCAAGGCTCGCCGGGCCCTTAGCGCGCAAGCCACAGCGCATACGACACGAGGAACGGCAGCGCGAGCGCGCCGAGCAGCGTCGAGACGAGCACGATGCCGGCGATGTCGTCGGCGTCACGCTCGTAGCGGGCAGCGAATAGATAGCTGAACACGGCCGCCGGCATCGCGCCCTGCAGCACGAGCACACCCTGCGCGACGCCGCGCAGGCCGAGGGCAAAGCTCACGCCGACCGCGACGGCGAACGAGATGACGATGCGGGCCGTGCCGAGGCCGAGCGCACGCGGAAGGTTGTGCGCCTTCAACCCGCCAATCGTGTTACCGAGCGCCATCAGCATCAGCGGAATCAAGAGATCGCCGATTGCGCCGAGCGTGTTCGCTAGCCAGATCGGGACGCGAACGTCGCCGCCGACGACGGCGATGCCGGCAATGGCACCGTAGAGCATCGGCGTCGAGAACAACGTCCGCACGACGGAGACGCGCGTATGCAGAAGCGGCACGAATGTGAACTGCAGCAGCGAGTTCGTGACGTAGATCGCCACCGCGAGCCCGAGACCCTCTTGCCCGAAAGCGAACAGACATAGCGGCAAGCCGAGGTTGCCCGTGTTGCCGAGCGTCAGCGCCGGAAGGAACGAACGTTGCGGCAAGCGGAGCAGCTTGATCAATACGGCGGAAACACCGGCCACGCCGAGCGTGACCACGATCATCGCGCCGACCATTTCCCAGAACTGCGTCAGCGGCAGAGTGAGCTGCGACAAGCTCGTGAAGACGAGGCACGGGCCCGCGACGTACATGATGATGCGCGTCACGAACGGCATGTCGAACGGCGCACCCGTGAGCCGCCACGCATAACCGATCGCGGCCATGACGAACACCGGCGCGAGAACGGCGGCAACTTCGGCAATCACGGCGGTGGATACAAGCGGCGTTCGGTCGGTTTGCAGATCGGCGCTGCGCGCGGAAGTCTGCCAGAATGGCCCGCTCAAGTCTCACGCCATGGAATGCCAGTTCGTCGATGCTCGGTCAGTTTCTCGAGTATTCCGTCGCGGCACGGCCGCTCGCAGCTTCCTTCGAGTTCTTCGAGTCGCTCGGTTTCGCGAGCATTCCCGTCAGCGATACGCTGCCGGATCCTTACGTCGTCTGTTTCGACGGCACGGTCGCCGTAGGCCTGCATGACCGAACCCAGGCCGGGCCGCGACTGACGTTCGTGCGGCCGGGACTCCGTGATTATGTGCGCCCGCTACGCCGACTCGGTGTCGAGATCACGGACACCCACTTGCGAGACAACGAGTTCAACTCGATCGCATTCAGCGATCCCGGCGGTCAGGAAGCCGTGCTGATCGAAGCGCGCACGTTCCCGCCCGGCGACCGAGACACGCACAACGTTGCGATCTGCGGCGAGTTCTTCGAAGTCACCGTGCCGGCGACGGATCTCGACACTTCGAGCCGCTTTTGGAGCGCGCTCGGGCTCACTGTCGTCGCCTCCGGCGAGGCGCCGCACCGCTGGCAACGGCTCGCGGGCCGCGGGCTGAGGCTGGGTTTGCACGAGACGCATTGCGTCCCGGGCTTGAGCTTTCGCTGTCTAGACTTACAGGCGCGGCTCGGATATCTGCAAGCGAAGGGACACCGCGCACGCGAAGGATCGCCGCTCGCGGATCGTGCGCAGTCATCGGCGACGCTGGCGGGCCCCGAAGGCACGCAACTGTATCTGTTCGAGAAAGGGCCTCAGTGAGGCCCGTTACGACGCGACGCGCCGATTGACCTCGGCGAGCGCATCGCGAAGCCGCGCATGCAACGGGCTCCCGCGCGGGAAATGCGTCAATAGGTACTCCATCTGGTCGGCGAGGACTCGGCGGCCCTTCAGATAGATGTACTCGGCATACGTCGGCGTGAACGGCACGGCGACGAGCTGCAGCCGCGCCTCCTCAGGCAGTCGGCCGCCTTTGTGATTGTTGCAGCGGCGGCACGCCGTCACGACATTCGTCCACACGTCGCGCCCGCCGCGGCTGATCGGCGTGATGTGGTCCCGCGTGAGGTCCGCGGCGCGGAACTGCAGCCCGCAATACATGCAGAGGTTTGCGTCGCGCTTGAACAACGTCCGGTTGTTCAGCGGCGGCGTGTAGCGTTCGCGATTGCGCTCGAGCGTGTGAGTATCGCCATGCGTCGCGATGATCGAGTTCACCTCGATGATGCTGCGATTCCCGGATTTTGCGCTGTAGCCGCCGTGGATTCGGTACAAGGGCGAGCCGCACGCATAGGCCACCTGGCCGCTGTGATACAGCGTCGCCGCGACGCGATAGTCGATCCACTCGAGTGGCATCCCCGCGACATCCGTACGCAGAACCTCTTGAGTCAGCGCGTGCACGTATCCTTGCATCTAGCGAGCCTCTGGAACCGGCCCAAGTTTCTCCGAGAGGTCGCCAAGATTCAATGGCCTACGTGAAACCTTTATGCCATTATCGATTGCCAACGAGGCGAGCCGATTCCGCTTGACGCGTTGCCCCGCCGCAACGTTTCATCGAAAAACCCAAACAGGACGGAGCGTCGGATGCCACTGAGTATCGGTGTGCTGAAGGAAACCTTTGCCCACGAGGCACGGGTCGCCTTGACACCCGACGTCGCGGCGAAGCTCTTGGAGCAGGGCGTTGCCGTCCACATGGAACGCGGCGCAGGCGAGCGCAGCCACTTCGGCGACGCGCTGTTCAAAGGTGTGCAGTTCCACGCGGAGCCCTCAGCCGTTTTGAGCTCCGCGGGCGTGCTGCTTACGGTTCAACCGCCGACGCGTGCCGAGGTCGAGGCGCTTCCGCCTGGCGCCTTGGTCGTGGGCTTCCTGCAGCCGCATCGCGAGCTCGAGCTCGTGCGGGCGCTTCGCGACTACCGGCTCACGAGCTTCGCCGTCGAGCTGATCCCGCGCATCTCGCGTGCTCAGTCGATGGACGCATTGTCGTCGCAGGCGGCCGCCGCCGGCTACAAGGCCGCGTTGCTCGCCGCGAGCACGCTCGACAAGTTCCTGCCGATGCTGACGACGGCCGCGGGCACCATCCGCCCTGCGCAAGTGCTCGTCATCGGCGCAGGCGTCGCGGGACTGCAAGCGATCGCGACGGCGCGCCGGCTCGGCGCGATCGTCGAAGCCTACGACGTGCGCTCCGCCACGAAGGAGCAGATCCAGTCGCTCGGCGCGAAATTCGTCGATACCGGAGTCGCCGCCGAAGGCACCGGCGGCTATGCGCGCGAGCTCACGGCGGAGGAGAAGACCAAGCAGCAGGAAATCCTCGATCGCCACATCGCGAAGGCCGACGCCGTCATCACGACGGCGGCGGTTCCGGGGCGCACGGCCCCGCGCATCATCTCGAAGAGCGCCGTCGCGGCGATGGGGGCAGGAGCCGTCATCGTCGATCTCGCCGCGGAAAGCGGCGGCAACTGCGAATTGACGGTCGCAGGCGAGACCGTCGTGACGCCGAACGGAGTCCAGATCTTGGGGCCGCGTAATTTGCCTTCGGAGCTCGCGCGGCACGCGAGCCAGATGTACGCGCGCAACTTGCTGAACTTCCTGACGCCTGCAATCAGCAAAGGCGAGCTCGCGCTCGATTGGCAAGACGAGGTTTTCGCGAAGTCCGTGCTGACGCACGACGGCCAGGTGCGTCACGAAGCCACGGCGAAATTGCTGGAGGGTCGATGATCGACGCCCTCTTATGATTGATACCTATGATTGACGGATTCATTGCGCTCTACATCTTCATGCTCGCGGCGTTCACGGGCTACGAGGTCATCGCGCGAGTGCCCGTGATTCTGCACACGCCGCTGATGTCGGGGTCGAACTTCGTGCACGGTATCGTGCTCGTCGGCGCCATGGTCGCGATGGGCCGCGCAGAGGGCGCGCTCGAGCTCACGATCGCCTTCGTCGGTGTCGTCCTCGCGGCCGGCAATGCCGTCGGCGGCTATGCCGTCACGGAGCGCATGCTCGAGATGTTCAAGAGCAGCAAGGGCAAACGCTGATGGGCGCGTTCGCGGCCACGGCAGTTCAGGCGAGCTACTTCGTCGCTGCCGCGCTGTTCATCCTGGGCTTGAAGCGCATGAGCTCGCCGGTCACGGCGCGCAGCGGCATCGTGTGGGCCGGCGTCGGGATGGTCGTCGCGACGCTGATCACGTTCCTGACGCCGGGCTTGGGCAACTACGCGCTGATGACGGTGGCGATCGCCGTCGGCGGCAGCGCGGCGTGGATCACGGGCCGGCGCGTCGCGATGACGAACATGCCGCAGATGATTGCCCTCTATAACGGCATGGGAGGCGGCGCGGCCGCCGCGATCGCCGCCGTCGAGCTGTTCGCGGGCGAAGCCCATGCCCCGTCCGTGCTCGCGCTCGGCGTCCTCGGCGGCATCATCGGCGCCGTGTCGTTCTCGGGCAGCTTGATCGCATTCGGCAAGCTCCAAGGATTGATCAAGCGCAGCTTCCGGTTTCGCGGCCAGAACATCGTCAACCTGGGGATTCTGGCAGGCACGCTGATTGCGGGTGCGGCCGTCCTTTTGTATGCGCCGGGACCCGTGACGCTGCTGTTCGTGCTCGCGCTGTTGCTCGGCGTCACGATGACGCTGCCGATCGGCGGCGCCGACATGCCGGTCGTGATCTCGCTCTACAACGCGCTGACGGGGCTCGCCGTCGCGTTCGAAGGCTTCGTTCTCAACAACGCCGCGATGATCATTGCCGGCACCGTCGTCGGCTCGGCCGGCACGCTGTTGACCCAGCTCATGGCAAAAGCCATGAATCGCTCGCTCGCCAACGTGCTGTTTAGCGGTTTCGGCGAGACGGCCGCCGCGGGCACCACTGGGCCGGCCGGGACCCTGAAAGCGATCGAAACGACGGATGCCGCGGTCATGCTCGGGTTCTCGGAGAAAGTCATCGTCGTGCCGGGCTACGGCATGGCCGTGGCGCAGGCGCAGCACAAGGTCTGGGAACTATGCCAGGCGTTGATTGCGCGCGGCGTCACGGTGAAATTCGCGATCCATCCCGTCGCGGGGCGGATGCCCGGCCACATGAACGTGCTGCTCGCCGAAGCAGGCGTCCCATACGACCTGATCTACGACGAAGCGGAGATCAACTCGGAGTTCGAGACGGCCGACGTCGCGCTGATCATCGGCGCCAACGACGTCGTGAACCCCGTCGCCCGTACCGACAAGTCGAGCCCCATCTACGGGATGCCTATCCTGAACGCGGACAAGGCGAAGAACGTCATCGTGATCAAGCGCGGACAAGGCGCCGGATTCTCAGGAATAGAGAACGCGCTGTTTTATCTCGATCACGCGCGCATGCTCTATGGCGACGGCCAAGCCAAGGCCGCCGAGCTCGTGCAAGCCGTCAAAGCACTCTAGCAGTCAGCGGACTTAAGACAGATCCATGGATCTGTCCCCCGTCAGCGGCCGGGCGGTTGACGCATGCGCCGGTCGCGCAGCATCTGCCGCTGCTCCGGCGTGAGCTCGCGGAACCGCTGCTGCAGCTCCATGCGCCGCTCCGGCGGCATCGTGCGATAACGGCGATAGTTGTCGATGAGCCGCTGGCGCTCGGCGGGCGGCAGACCGCGAAATTGCTGATAACGCTGCCGCGCCGCTGCCCGTTGCTCGTCGGTCATGTCGCGCCAAATCTCGAAGCGGTCCTGCGCTTGGGTGCGATCGCGCCGGTTCATCTCGAGCCAGCGCTCGGCGCCGCGCGCGATTTCGAGCTGCCGCTGCGGCTCGAGGTCGGACCACCGCTGCTCGTGCGGCGCCAGGAGCTGGCGCTGCGCGTCGCTCAAGTCGCCCCACGCGACGCCCTGCGCGCGAGCCGTTCCGGCCATTGCGAGCAACGCCATCGAGATCGCAACGAGCCTATTCGCTTTCATCGGTCGTCTCTCTCACTCTCGGACTCTTCGGCGCCCTCTTCGGCCTCGGCCCCGAGATCCTTCTGCCATTCCTCGATCGCGAGCCACTCATCGTCCTCTTCGGCCCACGCGCCGAGATACTCGAGAAAGTCGAGATCAGGACCCGGCTCCGGAGGTGCCGCAGGCGGGTCCTGCGCCCGTATGGCCGCAAGCCACCAACAGCCGAGCGCCAGCACCGCGGAGCTGCTCCTGCGCATCAACCGACACTGTCGTTCGGATCCGCGAACTCGGGCTGCTCCTCGAGCCAGCCGTAGAATTCGAGCTCTTCGTCGAGCATCTCGAGATCCTCCTCGCCGAGCAAGATCTCGAGATCGGTGAGCGGCGTGCCCTGAACTGCATCGCTAGCAGGCGGCGACTGCCATACGACGAGCCACGCGACGAGCGCCGTAGCGGCCGCGGCCCCCGCCGGCATCACTGCGGACCGCCAGCCGCGGCTGCGTACGGAGCTCCGCTCCTCGAGCGCGCGGTGGCGTGCCTGCGTGAGCCGAGAGCGCGTCGCCGCATCGAGCGCCGCGACGCTGTCGTCGAAGACGCGCTTCGTGCGCCGCTCGAAATCGCTGAGCTCTCTGTCGTCACTCATTCCACTGCTCCTCGCCATGCTCTGCGAGCACGGCACGCAGGCGGTGAATCGCCCGCGAATAATGCGTCTTAACGCTGCCTTCCGTGCAGCTCATCGCTACGGCCGTCTGCGCAACGTCGAGACCTTCGAAGTTGCGCAGCATGAACGCCTCGCGCTGCCGTGCCGGCAGCTCGGCGAGCGCTGCCTGAAGCGCCCGCATCGCATCGTCGGCCGTGACCTGCGCGAGCGGGTTTTCGGCGCGCGGCGCCGGCGCCTCGACGAGCGGGTCGTGCTCGTCCTCGGAGGCCGTGCCGCCGAAGAAGCTCAAGACCCGCGAGCGCACCGCACGCCGTCGCTGGATGTCACGGATCCGATTTTGCAGGATCCGATAGAACAGCGGCGGCCACTCCTCGCTCGGCCGGCCGGCGTAGCGCTGCACGAGCCGGATCATCGCGTCCTGCACGATGTCGAGCGCCTCGCCGCGATCGCGAACGTGCGCGAGCGCGATGCGATACGCTCGCGCCTCGACGTCACGCAAGAACGCCTCGATTGGAGCTCCTAAAATGAGAGCCCCCTCCGTGCCGAGGCTCGCTTCGCGCCGAGCGATGCTCAATGCTAACTCCACTCTCGCCGCTCCGTGGCCGTGCGTCCCGCAGGACCTTCGCCTTGCGCCGGTCGATACGGCCCATAACGGCCGGCAGTAGCACGCGGTTGACCGCTCTTTAAGTCATTGACCTGATAGATCTTTCTATACACATAATCGCGCCCCCATGAGCCCACGCCCCCGCTTGGTCAGGGTTGCAGTCCCGGTACCGCTGGCCGACGCGTTCGACTATCTCGCGGCGGACGGTCCGCTACCGCAGATCGGCTGCCGCGTGCGAGTACCGTTTGGGCGCCGCGAGCGCATCGGCCTCGTCGTCGAGCACCCCGCGACGACCGACGTGGCGCGCGAGCGGTTACGAACAATCGGAGCCGTGCTCGATCCCGCGCCCGCAATCGGATCCGAGCTGCTCGCTTCGCTGCGTTGGGCCGCCGAGTACTATCACCATCCCGTCGGCGCAGTGCTGAGCCACGCGTTGCCTGGGCTGCTGCGCGAAGGCCGGGCGATCGACGAGCCGCCCGAGCCCACCTGGCAGCTGACGGACGTCGGCCGCGCGCAGGATGTCGCGCGCCTGCCGCGCACGGCCAAGCAACAGGCTCGCGCGCTGCTGGCGCTGCGCGAGCGCGCGCTCACGGTGAGCGAGCTCGCGGCCAGCAACGTCGCGGCAGCCGCGCTCGCGCGGCTCGAAGCGAAGGGATGGATCGCAGCGGCGTCGCCGCCGCAACGAGCGGCCGGCGAGCCGAAACGAGCGCCGCCGGGCCGCGAGCCCGAGCTCACCGTCGACCAACGCGCCGTGCTCGCCGACATCACCGCAACGCAGGGCGCGAAAAACGCTTTCCACACTTATCTGCTGCACGGCGTCACGGGCAGCGGCAAGACGGAAATCTATTTGAGGCTGATCGCGACGCAGCTCGCCGGCGGCCGTCAGACACTGCTGCTCGTGCCGGAGATCGGTTTGACGCCGCAGCTCGTGCGGCGCCTTCAGCAGCGCTTCGGCGAGGAACACCTGGCCGTGTTGCACTCGGCCGTCACCGAGCGAGAGCGGTTCGACGCATGGCGGCGCGCTTACCGCGGCACTGCGCGGCTCATCGTCGGAACTCGTTCCGCCGTCTTCGCGCCGTTGCCTGCGGCGGGGCTCATCATCGTCGACGAGGAGCACGACTCCTCATACAAGCAGCAGACGGGATTCCGCTACTCGGCGCGCGATCTCGCCGTCGTGCGCGCGCAGCGGCTCGCCGTGCCTATCGTGCTCGGCTCCGCGACACCGTCGCTCGAGACGTTTCACAACGCAGTGCATGGCCGTTACAGGAAGTTGGCGCTGCCGCGTCGGATCGGCAGTGCTGGCGCGCCACGCGTGCGTGTCGTCGATCTCAACCGACACGCGAGTCGGCAAGCGCTTTCGACGCCGCTCGTCTCCGCCATCGGCCAGCACCTCACGGCCGGCAACCAGGTGCTGCTGTTCCTGAACCGGCGGGGATTCGCTCCGGCTCTGTTCTGCCCGCAATGCAAAGCGACGGAGCAGTGCCGGCGATGCGATGCGCGCATGACCGTGCATGCCAAAGCAGCGGTAGTGCGCTGCCACCACTGCGGCGCCGAGCGCCCACTGACTTGGGCTTGCGGCGCATGCGGTAGCGAACGGATCGCTGTCGGCGCAGGCACGCAGCGCGTTGGCGAGGAGCTCGCCGCGCTCTATCCCGCGGCCCGCATCGCGCGGCTCGACCGAGACAGCACGAGCCGCAAGGGCGCGCTGGATTCCGTGCTGAACGATGTCGAAGCGGGCAACGTCGAGATTCTCGTCGGCACGCAGATGCTGACGAAGGGCCACGATTTCCCACGCGTCACGCTCGTCGGTGTGCTGAATGCGGACCAAGGGCTATTCGGCACCGATCCCCGCAGCCACGAGCGGCTCGCGCAAACGATTCTGCAAGTCGCGGGGCGCGCCGGGCGCGCCGACCGCCCGGGCGAGGTGTTGATTCAAACTCACCATCCCGAGCATCCGCTGCTCTCCTGCCTCCTCGACGGCGACTACACGGCCTTCGCGACACTCGAGCTCGCGCAGCGCCGCGAAGCTTCCTGGCCGCCGTTCGCGCACTTCGCCCTGTGGCACGCCGAAGCGGCGCGGCGCGGCCCGGCGCTCGAGCTCCTCGAGCAGGTGCGCATGGCCGCCGCGGCGCAGCCGAGCTCCGTGGCCGTGCTCGGGCCCGCGCCGCTTTCGATGGAGCGCAAGGGCGGCCGCTACCGCGCGCAGCTTTTGTTCCGCAGCGCGGAGCGAGCCCCACTGCACCGGCTCGTCGACCACACGTTGCACGCCATACGCGGCTCCGCCGCCGCGCGCCGCGCGCGCTGGAGCGTCGACATCGACCCGCTCGAGATCTGAGGCCGCCGACAGCGCCGTCGGTCGGTTAGAATTGCCGCCGTCTCAGATGGATAAGCTGATGGCACGCCGCAATCGGAGCTCGAGTCGAAGGGATTCCGCGCCCGGTTGGGTCTGGATGCTGTTCGGGTTAGGGCTGGGTCTCGTCGTCGCGATCGGCGTGTATTTGCGGGCGCCGAACGCCACGCGAGCGCCCCCAGCGGCTGCCGCCGCCACGCCACCCGCGGCAGAGCGGCCAGCCGCGCGCCGAGCGTCGCCGGCGGCCGGCGCAAGCGCCGAGCGCGCCGCGCGCGGAAAATCGCTTCGAGTTCTACGAAATCCTGCCACAGCTCGAGGTCGTCGTGCCCGACGACGGCGCTCCGGCGAAGCCGGGCGCACGGCGCCCAGCCGAAACGCCGGGGAGCTACTTGCTGCAAGCGGGCTCGTTCGGCGCGCCCGCCGAAGCCGACCGCATGCAAGCGAACCTCGCGCTGCTCGGGTTCGCGTCGCACGTGCAACGGGCGACGCTCGACGACCATGTCTTCCACCGCGTCCGCATCGGCCCGATCGACGATCTCGACACGGCCAAGCGCACGCAACGCCGGCTGCGCGACGCCCGCATCGATACCTTGCTGATGCAGGTTCCGAAGTAGCGGAAGGTCAGTCGTCGGTCAACGACTGGCGGAAATCGACGCCCAAAGAGCGCAGCTTTCGATAGAGATGCGTGCGCTCCATGCCGACGCGCTTGGCGAGCTGGCCGACCTTCCCGCCGCAGAGCAATAGTTGCTGCTGCAGATACGCGCGCTCGAAATGCTCGCGCGCCTCGCGCAGCGGCATCGCGAGCAGGTCCTGTTTCACGAGCGGCTCGCGATCGGCCGTGTCGGTCGCGAGCTGCGCCTCGACCTCGGAGAGCGAAATCTCCTCCGGGCCGCCGAGGATCAAGAGACGCTTCACCATATTACGCAGCTCGCGCACGTTGCGAGGCCACGGGTAATTGCGGAGCCGGTTTTGCGCCGCGACGCTGAAGCGGCGAAACGCCAGCCCCTCGGTGTCGACGAGCGAGTCGACGTGATGGCGCAGCAGCTCGGGCACGTCCTCGGGATACTCGCGGAGCGGCGGTACGCGAATGACGACGACACTCAAATGTGAAAGCAGCTCGGCCCGCAGCGTGTCGCTGCGCTCGAAACCTTGGAATGCGCTGCTCAAGATCCGCGCGTTGAACGGGCGGTCGGCGTTTTGGCCCGGCGCGCGGTAGCTGCCCTGCTCGAGGGCGCTCAGCAGCAACCGTTGCGCCTGAGCTCCGACCTCGCCGAGCTCCTGGATGAAGAGGATTCCGCCATCCGCGCGCTCGAGGGCTCCGGGCTCCGTGCCGTCGCCGAGGAGCTCGCGTTGCGCGTTCTCGTCGGTGAGATCGCCGCCCATGACGGTCACGAATGGAGCGCGCGCTTGGCTGCTCTGGCTTGCCAGATAACGTGCGAACAGCTCGCGCCCGCTGCCAGGCTCGCCCGTGAACAACGTGTGCGCGCTGTGCTGCGCGACGCGCGCGAGCTGCTCTCGCAACGCACGTATCGCCTGGCTCTTGCCGGCGGGCGCGACGTTGTGCACGACGACGCCGCGCCGCTCGACTTTGTTGCGACGGACCGAGAGCGCTCTCTCCACGGTGCGCAGCAGCTTCGCCAACGAAACCGGTTTCTCGACGAAATCGACAGCCCCGAGGCGCGTGGCTTCGACGGCCGTGTCGACAGTGCCGTGGCCCGACATCATGACGACGGTGCCCATGCCTCCGCCTTCCGACCATTCACGAAGCAGCGAGATGCCATCCGTGTCCGGCATCCAGATATCGAGGAGGACGAGATCGAAGTCCTGGCGTTTTCGCGCGCTGCGGGCTTCCTTGGCGTCGGCGGCCGTCGTGACCTCGTAGCCTTCTTCGCTCAAGATCTCGTCGATCAGTGCGCGAATGTTGGCTTCGTCGTCGACAACCAGAATGCGCGCAGTCATGCGCGTTCTCTCCTGTGATCGTGGCGCCGATTGAGCGCCTGACCGCCCGCGTCCACGGACATTGGAATGAGTATACTGATCTCGGCTCCGCCCTGCTCGCGGTTGCGAGCGCTGATCTGGCCGCCATGCTCTTCGATGAGCTTCTTCACGATCGCTAACCCAAGCCCGGTTCCCTTCGGCTTGCTCGTGACGTACGGCTCGAACGCTTGATGCACGATGTCGCCGAGAAAGCCCGGCCCGTTGTCCGCAACTTTGATCTCGAGCAGATCGGAGTCAGCGCTCACGATGCGGCGTGTCGACACTTCTACGCGCGGCTCGTCTTGATGCTCCGTCGCTTCGAGCGCATTGCGCAGCAAGTTGTGCAGCACTTGCCGCAAGCGCCCGGCGTCGGCCTCTATCGGCGGCAGCTCGCGCGACAGCGCCAACTTGATCGCGAGCGGCTTCTCTTGGTGCGCGTATAGATCGGCCAACTCCGTTATCAACGCGTTGACGTCGAACCGCGAGACTTCCATGCGCGGCGAGCGCGCATACTCGCTGAACGCGTTCACCATCTGCTTCATGGCCTCGACCTGCTGAATGATCGTGTGCGTGGCGCGATCGAGCAGCTCAGCATCACCTGCATCCGGCTTCAGATATTTCCGGCGCAGCCGCTCCGCCGACAGCTGGATCGGCGTCAACGGGTTCTTGATCTCGTGCGCGAGCCGCCTCGCGACCTCGCCCCAAGCGGCATCGCGCTGCGCCTGCAAAAGCGCGGTGATGTCGTCGAACACGATCGCGTAGCCGTTAGGGCTGTCGGTGTCGCCGGGCAGCTCGGTGCAGGCGCACATCAGCACGCGCCTTCCGCCTTCGGCACGCAACATGATCTGCTCGCGCCACTCACGGTCCCCGCTTTGCAAGCGCGCGCTCGCAACGCCGACGAATTGGCCGAGCAGCGGCTCGGTTTCGGCGAGCTTGACGACCGACTCGCCTATGTGGGTCTCGAGATTCACGCCGAGAATCGCGCTCGCGGCATGGTTCGCGGTCCTTATCCGAAGATCGGGCTCGAGCGACACGACGCCCGTCGAGAGGCGCGCGAGGATCACCTCGAGCTTGCGCCGCTCGCGTTCGACCTGTTGTTGGCTTTGCCGCGCGTCCTCGCTCGCGCGCGACAGCCGCTGCGTCATGTCGTTGAACGAGTGCACGAGGAAACCGATCTCGTCGCGAGCGGGCGACGGCACGCGCGTCGCGAAATCGCCGCGCGCCACGGCGCGCGTGCCTTGCATCAGCAATTGGATCGGCGTCACGAGCCGGCGCGAGAAGTAGAAGGCCCCGTAGACGGACGCCAGCAACGAGATCAGCAGCACGAGGCTCAATATCAGCGTGAAGCTCGTTTTCAGCGCCGGGCGCAGGAATGTCAGCTCCTCGACCTGAAAGTAGGCGGCCTGCACGGCGTTCGAAAGCGTGCTCAAGCGCTGCTCCATCGGGAACGTCGCTTGCACGAACCGGAGCTCCTCGTTCGACAGCGGCGACGGGATCGCGGCGGCCGTGAGAATCTGAGTCTCGCCGTTTGCCTGCGGGTCGGCGCTGACGTATTGCCCGGTCTGGCGAAGCTGCAGCAGCACTTCGTCGTTCGGGTAAGGCGGAGCGCGCGGCGCGAGATCGACCGAGTTGAATCCAAGGATGCGGTTGTTGCCGTAAACGGTCACCTCGAGCGCACCGCTGGCCGCGCGCAGCGCGTTCAACGTCGCCGCGAGTTCTCGATCGTCGACATTGGACAGCTGCCGGGCGAACCGTTGAACGTCGGCGAGCCGTTCGCTCGTCTGGATGCCGAGCACGGTCCGGCCTAGCTCGAGCGCGTCGCCCATGCCCTTTTCGACGTCGACGCTTAGCCAGTTGTCGATACCGCGGTTGATGAACTCGACGGAAAAAATGTAAACGCCGACGAGCGGCGTGATGGCGACCAGCACGAGCACCGAGATCATGCGCGCGCGCAGGCGTGAGCCCGGCACGTGACGTCTATGGTCGCGGACGAGCTGCCAGAGGTTGCTCACTATGAGCGAGAGCAACACGGCGATACCGACGGAGTTGATCGACAGGATCCAGATCAGCCGCTGCGCGAAGTCGTCGGTGTTCTCGGTGACTCGAGTGAACAACAGGAGCGCGATCAGCCAGACGAGGATCCCCAGCACTGCGAGCAGTGCGAGGAGCGCGCTTCTTATTCGCTTCGCAATGGCCATCGATACCATTCGCTCGCGATCGACCAGTCGCGCCGCCAGAACGCGAGCAACCGCAACGGCCCCGGAAACTGCTCCTGGTCGAGCGACGCTCGCATCCGGACGTAGTAACCACGATCGTCGTCGAGCACCGGAGTATCGATGAGCGGTAGCCGCTCGATGCGGCCGAGGTATTGGAGCGCCGCGAACAACGACCCAAACGAGGTCTGATCGCCGCTATTGACGTTGAGCACGGTGTAACGCTCGCTGAGCGCGTGGTAGTCCACTTTGTACGACTGCTGCAGCGTCGCGGCATCGTTATCGAACCACCACCGCCGCGGGTCGACGATCTGGACGTCGAGCCGGATAGCGAGCGGCACGCCCGAGTGCAGCGCGTCGATCGCTTCCGTCGACAACCGATAATCGACAACGGCGTTCAGGTAGTAGACGCCGTCGCGCAGCTGGGCCACGGCCGATTGGACCTGAAAAAACCCCGGATCGACGGGCTCCTCTACGGCAATCGGCGGCGCCTGCGGAACGATCGGCTGCCCCAGCGCGGTGCCGGCGGCACAGGTCAATGCAAGTAGCAGCGCGACGCAGCCCCGCGGCAACGGGGGTGGCGTCTCGACTGGCTTATGGTCGCGAAGGGAGTCCACTGGGCGTACGCAACAAGTGCGGCTTCCGTAACCAAGCATAATAGAAGCCATCCCCGGCCGCCTCTTCCGGAAGCAGTTGCAGCGCCGCAACACCGCCCGGTGCGGCGATCGTCGGCTCCGCGGCACGAAAAGCGGCGATCTGTGCTTCGTTCTCGCGCTGCAAGACCGAGCAGGTCGCGTATAACAGGCGGCCGCCCGGAGCGAGCAGCGGCCAGAGCGCGCGCAACAGTCGCGCCTGCAGCTCAATGACGCGGTCGACATCCGCCGGCCGACGCAGAACTTTGATGTCGGGATGGCGGCGAATGATCCCGGACGCGCTGCACGGCGCGTCGACGAGGATTCGGTCGAACGGCTTGCCGTCCCACCAATCTTGCGGCGCCGTCGCGTCCCCGGTAACGAGCTTGGCGGCGAGGTTGAGCCGGTCGAGGTTGTCGCGCACGAGCCCGATCCGCCGCGCATCGCGATCCACGGCATAGAGCTCGCAGCTTCCGCCGGCCGCCTCGAGAATGTGACCCGTCTTACCGCCCGGCGCCGCGCACGCGTCGAGGATCCGCTGGCCGGGCGCGACCTCGAGCAGCGCGGCCGCCCGCTGCGCCGAGAGATCCTGCACGGACACCTCGCCGGCCGCGAACCCGGGCAACGCCTCGACACCGACGGGCTCTGCGACGAGCACGGCCGACTCGACGTCCGCCGCCGCGGCGCCGCCGATGCCGGCCGCCGCGAGCTTCTCTAGATAGTCGGCGCGCGTCGTGCGCATGAGGTTCACGCGCAGCCACAGCGGCGGCGCGGCATTGTTGGCATCGAGAATCGACTGCCACGCGCTCGGGTGATCCGCGCGCAGCGCATCGATTAGCCAGCGCGGATGCGCAAACCTTGCCTCCGGAACCTCGACCGCAGCTCGCTCGAGCTGCTCCCGCTCGCGCTGAAAGCGGCGCAGAACAGCGTTGACGAGGCCCTGCGCGCTGCGCGCACCGAGCAGCGCCGCCGCATCGACGGTCGCGGACACGGCCGCGTGAGCCGGGATCCGCAGCTCCTGCAACTGGAGCAGGCCGACGCGCAGCAATGCCGCGAGCGCCGATTGCCGGCGCGCGAGCGGCCGCTCGAGCAAGCGTTGCGCTTGCCATTCGAGCCGGTGGTGCCAACGCAAGCTGCCGAGCACGAGTGCCGCGAGCAGCGGCCGGTCGCGATCCGCGACGTCCGCACCGGGGAGCAGATCGTCGGCGGCGACACGCTCATCGAGCACACAGGCGACGAGCCGGGCCGCGACGGCGCGCACTTCGGCGCCCGCCGGCGCTTTAAGCGACAAACGCCACTCCCGACACCGAATGCGCCGCGAGATATGCTTCGGCGTCCATCGCTCGACCGGAGGGCGGCTGCACCGTGAGCAGGCGCAGCACCCCATCGGCGGTCGCGACATCGATGCCGGCTCGCCCCGCGGCGACGATCGTGCCGGCCGCGGCACGCGGCAGCGCGGCGACAGCCTCGGCTTCGAACACGCGCAGACGCCGCCCATCACTGAGACGAGCTTCGGCGACGGGTTTCGGATTGAAGGCGCGGACTCGCCGTTCGAGCTGCACGGCAGGCTCGCGCCAGTCGAGGATGGCTTCGCTCTTCGCGATCTTCGGCGCGAGCGTCGCGAGCGCGGCGCTCTGCGGCGCTGCGACGGACGTACCGTGCAGCACGCCGGACAGCGCCTCGACGAGCGTCTCCGCGGCGAGAGCGGCGAGGCGATCGTAGAGGTCTCCGGCCGTTTCGCGCGCGCCGATCGGCGTTGCGCGCGCGAGGTGCACGGGCCCCGCGTCCAAGCCTTCGTCCATCTGCATGACGCTGATGCCGGTCTGCGAGTCGCCGGCGAGCACGGCGCGTTGAATCGGCGCCGCGCCGCGCCAGCGTGGCAGCAGCGACGCGTGCAGGTTGATGCATCCCAAGCGCGGCCAGTCGAGCCACTTGCTCGGCAGCAATAGGCCATACGCAACGACGACCATGAGGTCCGGACGTTCGCCGGGCGGCGGATCGGTCGCTCGCAGCATCGCGGGCTGCCCGAGCGGCAAACCGAGCTCGAGCGCGGCCTGCTTGACCGGCGGCGCCGTGAGGCGGCGGCCGCGGCCGGCCGGGCGGTCGGGCTGCGTCAGCACGAGCGGCACGCGAGCACCCGTCGCGACGACGGCGCGAAGCGCCGGAACCGCGAAGTCGGGCGTCCCGGCGAATGCGATTCGGGCTTCGACGTGCTCTCGCTGCACCGGTAACCGGCGCTGTCTAGATCACGGGCACGGATTTGCGGACGCGCGCGTCGGTCGTGTCGGTCGCCGCGCGCTTCGCCTTCTTTACGGCCTTCTTCTTCAAACGCTCGCGCTTGAGCTCCGACAAATAGTCGACGAACAGCTTGCCGTCGAGATGATCCATCTCGTGCTGGATGCATACGGCCAGCATGCCTTCAGCGTCGAGCTCGAACGGCTTGCCGTCGGGGTCGAAAGCTCGAACACGGATCACGGCGGCGCGATCGACGAAGTCGTAGAACTCGGGGACCGAGAGACAGCCTTCCTCGGCGTTGGTCGTACCCTCGGCGCGAATGATTTCCGGGTTGATCAAGCAACAAGGCTGCTTGCTGTCGACGCCGACGTCGCAGACAAGGAGACGCTTGTGCACGTTGACCTGGGTTGCCGCGAGGCCAATGCCGGGCGCCGCATACATGGTCTCGAACAGGTCGGCCACGAGCGTTTTGAGCTCAGTATCGAATTTTGTGACCGGCTCCGCGCGAATTCGGAGGCGAGGATCGGGATACTCCAGTATCGGGAGGCGTGCCATTGTGGTTCGGCCTTGGTTTCGTGTATAACGCGTCGAGAAGTTAGCTTAACCCACTGACTTTACAGGGATAGTAAGGTTCCAACCACGCCCGGGGCAGCGTTTCGAGAGCGCAACCGTCGGCAACGCGGATTATAGCAGTCGGAGCCGGAGGGGCCGGTCCCGCAAACGACGGGTTAAAGGGAGTCACACGATGTTTTTCGCGCGCAAGCCATTCGTTCGAGCGACGACCGTGCTCGCTGCGTCCGCGGCCAGCTTCATCCTGCTGTCGAGCACGATTGCGCAAGAGCGCAGCGCGAGGCTCGAGCTCGCCGCCGTCGGGCAGCAACCCCCGAGCCCCGTCTTGAATCCGCGGCATCCCGAGACCTATGTTGTGCAGCAAGGCGACACGCTCTGGGACATCGCCTCGATGTTCTTGCGCGACCCCTGGTACTGGCCAGAGATCTGGCAGATCAACCCGCAGGTCGAGAACCCGCACCTGATCTTTCCCGGCGACATCTTGTCGCTCGCGTATCTCGACGATGGCCGCCCCGTCATCCAGCTCGAGCGCGGTCCGCAGGTCGTCCAAGGCGGCGGCGGCTTCGAGAGACTGTCGCCGCGCGTTCGCTCGGAACCGCTCGAGGAAGCGATCGCGACGATTCCCTACGAGACCATCGCGGCGTTCTTGTCCCGGCCTCGCGTCATCGAGAAAGACGACATCGACGACTTGCCGTACATCGTTGCGCACCGCGAAGGCCTGATCGGCAGCGCGGGCCGCGACGTCTACGTTCGGGGCGTCGAAGAGCCCGTCGGCTCCGTGTACAACGTCGTCGAGCTCGGCCAGGAGCTCGTCGATCCCGACGACAACGACCTGCTCGGCTATCAAGGCATTTATGTCGGCCAGGGCCGGCTCGATCGCACCGGCGATCCGGGCACGCTGCGCATGCTCGAGACCGAGCGCGAAGCCATCGTCGGCAACTTTCTGATGGACGAGGAAGACGTACAGTCGCTGAACTTCTTGCCGCGCTCGCCCGACGGCGAGATCGAGGGCCGCGTCATCTCCGTTCTGTCGGGCGTGTCGTTGATCGGCCAGTACTCGGTCGTCGTCATCAACCGCGGCTCGGAAGCGGGGCTCGAGCCCGGGCACGTGCTGCGCGTGTGGCAGACCGGCCGGACGATTCGCGATACGCAAACTGGCGCCATTGGCCAGAAAGTGCGATTGCCGGACGAGCCTGCGGGCACGATGATGGTGTTTCGAACGTCGGAACGCCTGAGCTATGCCCTCATCATGGACGCCACTACGCCGATCGCGTTGCTCGACGCCGTCCGCAACCCGTAGAGAAAATCAACGGGCGCGGCGCGCGGCGCAGCCGTGGGCCTAGACGCCTGGCTGACGCTGCTGCAGGCGGCTCAGCAAGTCTCGACTCGTTCCTGGCTCGTCGCGCTCAAACGCTGCGGCTCGGCTCAAGCGCTCGTCGCGGAAGCTGCGCGCCTCCTCTCGGAGCGCGATGTAGGTGCCGAAGCGCTCGCGAGGCTCGCCTCGCCCGACGCGGCGACGGTCGATCGCTGGCGTGCGTGGCTCGAGCGTTCCGACCGCGGTCTGATCACGTTCGGTAGCCGCGAGTATCCGGCGCGGCTCGCCGAGCTTCCCGACGCGCCGCTCGCGCTCTGGGTCGAAGGACGCGAGCGCGCGCTGCTCGCGGCTCCGCAGCTGGCGATCGTCGGCAGTAGAAGCCCAACGACCGACGGAAGCCGGACGGCCGAAGAGTTCGCGCGGTATTTGTCGCAGCGCGGCTTGACGATCACGAGCGGGCTCGCGACGGGCATCGACGGCGCGAGTCATCGTGGAGCAGTCGCCATGCTCGGCGGCACCGTCGCCGTGCTCGGCGGCGGTCTCGACATGATCTTCCCGCGCGTGCACACGCCGCTCGCAGCCGAAATCGCGGCTCGCGGCTTGCTCGTTTCCGAATACGCGCCCGGCGTCACGCCGCAAAAGCTGTTCTTTCCGCAACGCAATCGCATCATCGCCGGCTTGTCGCTCGGCACGCTCGTCGTCGAGGCAACGCGTCGCAGCGGCTCCTTGATCACAGCGCGCTTCGCGATGGATTACGGGCGCGAGGTGTTCGCGATCCCGGGCTCGATTCACAATCCGCTCGCGCGCGGCTGCCATTTCCTGATTCGCCAGGGCGCGAAGCTCGTCGAGGAAGCCGCCGACATTTTGATCGAGCTCGCGCCGCAGCTTCGCGACGAAGGCTTTGTCCCGGCGAGCGTCGAGAGCACGCCCGCGGCGTCGGACGAGGCGCCACTGACGAGCGACCCGAGCTATCAAAACCTATTGAACGCGCTCGCTTTTTCACCAACTCCCATCGCGGACTTGAGTGCCCGCGCGAATTTGACGACGGCGGAGGTTTCCTCCATGCTCCTGCTGCTAGAGCTTGAGGGGCTGGTCGAGGCGCTGCCCGGCGGTCGTTATTCGCGACTGGGCAAGAAGAACTGATGAAAGAAACCGTCCTCGACGTGCTCATGTACCTGTTCGAGTCTTACGCCGATTCCCAAGATGAGCCGGAGCCCAACCGTCACGAGCTCAAGAAGGAGCTCGGGCGCGCCGGCTTTCACGATATCGAGATCGAGCGAGCGCTCGATTGGCTCGACGGTTTGAACGCGACGGGACCGGGTAATGCCCCACAGAACACCGCGTTCCGCGTGTTCGACACGGCCGAGCAGGAGCGGCTCGACTCACCGTCGCGCGGCTATCTCTTGCAGCTGGAGCAGATCGGCATCTTGCGGCCTGCGCAACGCGAGGTCGTCATCGACCGCTTGTTGGCGCTCGACAACGAGGAGATCGACGTCGAGCAAACCAAGTGGGTCGTGATGATGGTGCTGTTCAGCCAACCGAACCAGGAAGAGGCTTTCGCGCAGATGGAAGATCTCGTCTACGCGGATGACTCGGCCTGGGTGCATTAAGCGGGGACAGATCTATTTTCTGCCAGCGAAAAGCGTAGCTGTATCTACGCACGGCACCGCACTGGCAGAAAATAGAGCTGTCCCCCGTCCCTCCACGCGGCGATCTTTGAATGCTCACGCGCTAATCGGCTATCCTGCCGGTCCGCCAAAACTTGCCCCTGCTCAATCAATGAGGCCCGTTCGAACGCCATGCCTCCGTCCCTGAGACTACCGTAGGCCTTCGCACGCTCCGTTATGGGCAAGAACCTCGTCATCGTCGAATCGCCTGCCAAAGCGCGCACCATAGAGAAATATCTCGGCAACGATTTCGAAGTGCTTGCTTCGTACGGCCACGTGCGCGACCTGGTGCCGAAGGAAGGCGCCGTCGACCCGAAAAACGGCTTCGCGATGAAGTATCAGCTCATCGAGAAGAACGAAAAGCACGTCGACAAGATCGTGAAAGCGGCGAAGAAAGCTTCGGCCGTATATCTCGCAACCGACCCTGACCGCGAAGGGGAGGCGATTTCTTGGCACGTCTATGAGGTGCTCAAAGAACGCAAAGTCGTCGACGCCAAGCAAGTGCAACGCGTCGTTTTCCACGAGGTGACGAAGCGCGCGATCCAGGAAGCGATCGACAAGCCGCGCGATCTGTCCGAGTCGCTCGTCAACGCGCAGCAAGCGCGCCGAGCACTCGACTACTTGGTCGGCTTCAACCTGTCGCCGCTGCTCTGGAAGAAAGTGCGCCGTGGCCTGTCCGCGGGCCGCGTGCAAAGCCCCGCTCTGCGGCTCATCGTCGAGCGCGAGGAGGAGATCACCGCCTTCAAGGCCGAGGAATACTGGACGATCGAGGCCCTTGCCGAGCAGACGGGCCAAGCATTTCCGGGACGGTTGGCCATCTATGGCGGTGAAAAAGTAGAGCAATTCACGTTCACGAACGAGGCCGCCGTCCGCGAGGCCGAGCAGCGGATACGCGACACCGCGCACGGCACGCTGACGGTCGCGAAGGTCGACAAGAAGCAGCGGCGCCGTAACCCGGCTGCGCCGTTCACGACCTCGACGCTGCAACAGGAGGCGTCGCGCAAGCTCGGCTTCAGCGCGCAGCGCACGATGACGGTCGCGCAGCGCCTCTACGAGGGCATCGACATCGGCGAAGGCGCCGTCGGTTTGATCAGCTACATGCGCACCGACTCGGTGACGCTCGCCGACGAGGCGCTCGTCGAGATCCGCGGCGTCATCACGGAGCGCTTCGGGGCCGAGAATCTGCCCGAGGAGCCGCGGCGCTACACGACGAAGGCCAAGAACGCACAGGAAGCGCACGAGGCGATTCGCCCGACTGCCGCCGCGCGCCATCCCGAGGATGTGCGCCGGTTTCTCGATCCGAATCAGTACAAGCTCTACGAGCTCATCTGGAAGCGCACGGTCGCGTCGCAGATGAACCCGGCCGTCTACGACACGGTCGCGCTCGACCTCGCGGCCGGCGATTCGCCGCAGAGCGGCATCTCGTTCCGCGCGACGGGCTCCGTGCTCGTGAGCCCGGGGTTCATCGCCGTCTACCAGGAAGGTCAGGACGAGGGCGGCGCCGACGAGCAAGACCGGATCCTGCCCGCCGTCGCGGAAGGCGATCGGTTGAGCTTGAAGGATGTGCAGAGCGCGCAGCACTTCACGGAGCCTCCGCCGCGCTACTCGGAAGCGACGCTCGTCAAGGCGCTCGAAGAATTCGGCATCGGCCGGCCGTCGACGTACGCCTCGATCATCTCGACTTTGCGCAATCGCGAGTACGTCGAGATGGAGAACCGCCGCTTCATTCCGACCGACGTCGGCCGCGTCGTCAATCGCTTCCTGACGAAATTCTTCTCGCAGTACGTCGACTACGAGTTCACAGCGCGCATGGAGGACGATCTCGACGCCGTGTCGCGCGGCGAGCGCGAATGGGTGCCGCTGCTCGAGGAGTTCTGGAAGCCGTTCACGAAGCTCGTCGAGCACACCGAGAACAACGTCACGCGCGAGCAGGCGTCGCAATCGCGCGTGCTCGGGGTAGACCCGGTCAGCGGGCGCCCCATCAGCGTGCGCATGGGACGGTACGGCGCGTTCGTGCAGATCGGCGTGAAGGAAGACGTCGAGAAACCGAAGTTCGCGGGCCTGCGGCCCGGACAGAAGATGGACACGATCGAGCTCGCCGCAGCGCTCGATCTATTCAAGCTACCGCGCGAGCTCGGGGCCACGGCCGAAGGCGAGCCCGTCTCCGCAAACATCGGCCGCTTCGGTCCCTACGTTCGCTATGCGAACAAGTTCGTCTCGATCAAGGGCGACGACCCGTACACGATCACGCTCGAGCGCGCGCTCGAGCTGATTGCCGAAAAGAAGATTGCGGACGCGAATCGGCTGATCCGCGATTTCCCCGACGCCGGCATTCAAGTCTTGAACGGCCGCTACGGCCCCTACATCACGAACAAGGCGAAGAACGCCAAGATCCCGAAAGACAAGACGCCGAAGGAGCTGACGCTCGAGGAATGCCAGGCGATGCTCGCGGCAGCCCCTGAGCGGCGCGGCCGCGGCATGAAGCGCAAGGCCGTCCCGCCGGCCGCGCCCGCCGCCGCCGAAATCGCGCCGGCTGCCGAGGCCAAGGCGCCCGCCGAGAAAAAGAAGAAAAAGAAGAAAAAAGAAAAAGAAGAAGGCCGCGGCTCGCCCTCGTGCGGATTCGAGCACCGGCGCGACGACCGAAGGCGCGGACGAGCCGCCGGCGGAGTGATGGCCTCGCTACGCGTGTCCTGCGCGGCGCGCGTCGTGCGCGGCGGCGGAGTGATCGCGTATCCCACGGAAGCCGTTTTCGGATTGGGCTGCCTCCCGCGCGACCGGCGAGCCGTCATGCGCGTGCTCGCGATCAAGCGGCGCTCGTGGCGGAAAGGTCTGATCCTTATCGGCGCGAGCCTCGCGCAGCTCGAGCGCTACATCGTCCTGCCGCCCGAGCCGCGGCGCAGCGAAGTGCTTGCGACGTGGCCGGGGCCGCACACGTGGGTGCTCGACGCGCAGCCAGACACGCCGCGCTGGATCACGGGCGGACGAGCGAGCGTCGCCGTGCGCGTCACGGGTCACCCAATCGCCGCGGAGCTTTGCCGTGCCTCCGGCGACGCGCTCGTCTCGACGAGCGCCAACGTGAACCGGCGCCCGCCGCACCGGCTATTGCTGCGCCTCCGCCGGGACCTAGGCAAGCGCGTCGACTACGTCCTTGCCGGGCCGCTCGGCGGCCTTGCCGCGCCCACGGTGATCCGCGACGGCCGCAGCGGGAAGGTTCTGCGCGTTTGAGAGGGCAGCCGCCCCGCGACCGGGGGTTACGTGGCTGTGCTAACGTTTCGACACCGCGCTGCCACGCCCCGATTAGAACCAGAATGCGCACCGTCTCTAGAGCCTTTGCCTGGCTCGCCGCCGTCGCCGTCCTGCCTGCGGGCGCTCAGGTCGCCCATGTGCAGGTAACCGAGCCCTTGCGGCTCGTCGGCCCGTTGCGCCCCGTCAAAGGGGGAGCCGCCGTATACATCGTGAAGCTGCGCCAGCCGGGGGCCGCGAGCTACAAGAGCGCGCCGATGATGCTGACGGGCGAGAAGCCGAGCGAGCAGGCGCAGGCAGCGCGCGCCGCTGCGGCCGACGCCTATGCGAGCCAGCTCGAGCAGTCGCACGACCGGTTGCTCGGCGGCGTCGGCGCCGCCAGTTCGAAGGTCTACAGCTATCGCTACTCCGTCAACGGCTTCGCGGCGCGGTTGACGGCTGCGCAGGTCTCGCGGCTCGCACAGAGCGCGGAAGTCGAGCGCATCTGGCAAGACACCGACCAATATTTGCAGACCAACAACAGCTCCGTGTTCCTCGGCTTGCAAGATCCCGTCGGGGGCTTGCGCGCCGACCGGGGGCTGCGCGGGGAGAACATCGTCGTCGGCGTCATCGATAGCGGTGTCGCGCCGAATCATCCGTCGCTGCGCGACACGGAGGACCGCACACCGCGTGCGTGCCGCAGCGCATGGTCGAGAACCTCCTTGCTCGGCATATGGCTCTGCACGTCATATCGCCGCAATCCGCCGACCGTGCGCGTTTACGATCCGCCGATCGCGTTCACGGGCGCCTGCCAAGCCGGCCCGGGCTTCGAGCCCGGCCATTGCAACAACAAGGTCGTCGGCGCCCGCTTCTACTTGGAAGGCTTCCTCGCGCAGCACGAACTCGATCCAGGCGACGTGCGCTCGCCGAAGGACGTCGACGGGCACGGCACGCACATCGCCACGATCATCGCCGGCAATCCCGTGGACGCGACGCTGCTCGGCACGCGCGTCGGCCGCGTCAGCGGCATCGCACCGCGCGCGCGCATCGCCGTCTACAAGGCGTGCTGGCTCGAGCCCGGCGCCACGCGCGGCACGTGCACGACGTCGGACCTCGTGCGCGCGATCGACGACGCCGTCGCCGACGGCGTCGACCTCATCAACTATTCCGTAGGCAGTCTCGAAGTCGAGCTCGACGCGCCCGACGACCTGGCGCTGCTCGACGCGCTCGACGCCGGCGTGCTGACCGTCGTCGCGGCCGGCAACGACGGCCCGGATCTCGATACGATTGGTAGCCCAAGCAGCGCGCCGTGGGTCTTGACCACGGCCGCCTCGACGCAAGACGGCGAATTTTTCGACGACGGCATCGAGATCACGGCGCCGGCCGACTTGGCCTCCGCGATCGTCATGCGCGAGGCCTCGTTCACGCCGCCACTGACGCGCGACGACCCGATCGAGGAGCAGCTCATCGCCGCCGACGACGGCGTCGGCACGCGCACCGGCACGGCGGCCGGCAGCATCCGCGATGCTTGCGACGCGCTCGTGAACTCCACGGCGATGGACGGCCGTATAGCGCTCGTCGAGCGCGGCGGGTGCGAGTTCCAGGTCAAGATCGCCAATGCGGAAGACGCCGGCGCGATCGCCGTCGTCGTCTACGACAACTCCGGTCCGCCGATCGTTATGAACGGCGACACGGGCAGCGTGTCCATCCCGGCCGTGATGATCGGCAACGACGACGGTCAAGTGCTCGTCGATCGACTCGCCGCCGACGCGACCGACGACGACGTCGAAACCGACGACGAGATCGTCGTCACCGTTCGGCTCGCGCGCGGCATCTTCGCCTCCGTGCCCGGCCGGCCGAACATCGTCGCCGACTTTTCGTCGCGGGGACCGTCCCTCTCGGACGCGAGCTTCGTGAAGCCCGACGTCACGGCGCCCGGCGTCGACCTCCTCGGCGGTCAGGCCCCGGACGTCGCGAACGGCCTCCGCGGCGAGACCTTCCAGTACATGTCGGGCACCTCACAAGCGGCGCCCGAGGTCGTGGGCGTCGCGGCGCTGCTCAAGGAAGCCCACCCGACGTGGTCACCGGCCGCGCTGAAGTCGGCGCTGATGACTACGACCTATGTCGAGGTCGAGCGCACCGACGGCGTGGCGGCCGACGCGTTCGACATGGGTGCCGGGCACATCGACCCGAACCGTGCCGTCGACCCCGGCCTCATCTACGAAAGCTCGTTCGCCGACTATGCGGCCTATCTCTGCGGCTTGCCGGAGCCGCCGTTCGCAGCGGCCGACTGCGCGGCGCACGCTGCTGCAGGCCGCACGACGTCGCCCGTAGACTTGAATCTGCCCTCGATCGGCGTCGCCGAGCTCATCAGCGGCGACGTCGTGCGCCGCCGCGTCACGAACGTCGGGCCGCCCGCTACGTTCACGGCCGAGCTGATCGCGCCGGCCGATCTCGACGTCGTCGTCGAGCCTCCGACGCTCGTGCTCGGCACGGGGCAGACGGCGGACTTCAGCGTCCGCTTCGTCGATCAGGGCGCCGACCGCGGCTTCTGGAGCTTCGGAGAGCTCGCTTGGACGAGCGCCACGCATCGCGTCGAGAGCCCGCTCGCCGTGAAGCCCGTGACCGTGCGCACACCGCTCGAGGTATTTTTAACGGGACGGCAGGGATCCGCGGCCGTGCCCGTCGCTTTCGGCTACAGCGGCACTTACGGCGCCCTGCCACATGGGCTCAGGGTGCCCACGCTGGACGCAAACGGCCAGGTGCCGCGCGGCTTCGTCGACGACGACGCCACGAACACCTTCACGTTCCGTGAAGGCAACGGCGTGACGATGCACCTGCTGAGCGTTCCTCCGAACCAGTTGCTGCTGCGGGTCGCGTTATTCGACGAGCACACCGACGGGCAAGACGACTTGGATCTATTCCTCTTCTACTGCCTGAACGACCAATGCTCGCAGCTCGCGGAGAGCGACGGCGTGACGTCCGACGAGCAGATCGACATCGCGCTGCCGCAGGCCGGCTCGTACGCATTGCTCGTGCACGGTTTCGAGACGGATCAAATCGCAGGCGGCCCCGGCGCCAACTACTCGCTGTTCACGTGGTCGATCGGCTCGAACGATGCGGTCGGCAACCTCAGCGTCACGGGGCCGACGGCCGTCGGCAACGGAGACAACGTCGATCTGCAGCTCCAGTGGTCCGGGCTCGAGCCCGGCTCGCGCTATCTCGGCGCCATCTCGCACACGACGCCGGACGGCCTCTACGACGCGACGGTGGTCAACGTCGTGACGCCCTAGCGGCGCCCTGCGCTGCTTTTGTCGTAGCGGAAGCAGCTCACGAGGTGATCGTTGACGAGACCCGTTGCCTGCATGTGCGCGTAGATGATCGTCGAGCCGACGAACTTGAAGCCGCGGGCCTTGAGGTCCTTTGAGAGCGCGTCGGATTCCTTGCTCGTCGGCGGCACGTCGCCCTGCTTGCGCCAACGGTTCACGATCGGCTTGTCACCGACAAAACCCCAGACGTAAGCGTCGAACGTGCCGAAGTGCTTCTGGATCGCGAGGAAGCCGCGCGCGTTCGCGATGGCGGCCTCGATCTTCTGGCGGTTGCGGACGATGCTGGCGTCCTCCATGAGCTTCTCGACGGTGCGCGGCGTGAAGCGCGCGACTTTGACGGCGTCGAAGTCCGCGAACGCGCGCCGATAACCTTCACGCTTGCGCAAGATCGTCCACCAGCTCAGCCCCGCCTGCGCGGCCTCGAGGACGAGGAACTCGAAGTGCACGCGGTCGTCGCGCACGGGCACGCCCCACTCCTCATCGTGGTAGCGCGTGTAAGCCGGATCGACGCCCTCGCTCCAGGCGCACCTCACGATGCTTTTCTTTGCTGCCATCGAAGCTAGCCTCCTTTGCCGGTTGGCACGGTAACGGAAACCGAGCAAAATCGAAAAGAAAAGAAAGCCGCGTTAATGGCCAATAACAGGAAGTCCTCTCCCGATCGATACGCGCTCGTCGGCCACCCCGTCGAGCACAGCCGATCGCCGCTGATCCATACGGTGTTCGCGCGCCAGACGGGCCAGCATCTGACGTACGAGCTCATCGACGCCGAGCCTACGGCGTTCGAGACCGCGGTACGGGGCTTCGGCGCGGCCGGTGGCAAGGGACTGAACGTCACGGTGCCTCACAAGGAGGCCGCCTTCGCGCTGTGCACCGAGCACAGCGCGGCCGCGACCGCGGCGGGCGCCGTCAACACGATCAATATCGCCGGGGGGACCTTGCGCGGCGACAACACGGACGGCATGGGCTTCATTCGCGACATCACGGTGAACCTTCGCCAAAGCCTCGCTGGAGCGAGAATCGCCGTGCTCGGCGCGGGCGGCGCGGCGCGGGGAATCGTCGGGCCGTTGCTCAACGAAAAACCCGCGGAGCTCGTCATCGGGAACCGGACCAAGGCGCGTGCCGACGAGATCGTCGCGAGATTCGCGAGCCCGGTGCTTGGCGCGCGCTCGTTCGCGGACCTCGCGGATCAGGCGCCGTTCGACGTTCTCATCAATGCCACGTCGGCAGGGCTCAAGGGTGAGCCGCCGCCGTTCCCGTCCACCCTCGTCGGCCCGAACAGCTTTTGCTACGACCTCGCCTACGGCTCGAGCGACACTCCGTTCGTCGCCTGGGCGAAGACGCATGGCGCCGGTCGCGCGGTGCATGGCTGGGGCATGCTCGTCGAGCAAGCCGCCGAGTCGTTCGCGATCTGGCGCGGCGTGCGGCCCGATACGAAGCCGCTGCTGAAGCAGATACCGCGCTAAGCGAAGCTCCCGCCGGCGAGGCGCCGCGCCCGGTATGATGGGCGAAATCTCGGAGCCCTATGAGCAAGAATCCCGGTCTTGACTACGCCGCCGCCGGCGTCGACTACGGGACGCTCGACGCGGCGAAAATTCTCGCGCAAAAGGCGGCGCGCGCGACGGCCGTCAACTTAGCCCTACACGGCGCGGCGGAGATCGAAGCATCGCGCGGCGAATCGGCATATCTCGTCGAGGTCGGCGGCCTGCTGATCGCGTCGATCACCGAATGCCTCGGCACGAAAACGCTCGTCGCAGACGACGTTCGCGCGTTCTCGGGCCGTACGCACTACGACACGATCGCGCAAGACACGATCGCGATGGCCGTCAACGACTTGGTGACCGTCGGCGCGACGCCGCTGTCCGCGCACGCGTACTGGTCCGCGGGAAGCAGCGCATGGTTCGCAGACAAAGAGCGCATGCAAGACCTCGTGCGCGGCTGGCAAGCGGCTTGCGACGTCTGCGGCATGGCGTGGGGCGGCGGCGAGACGCCGGCGCTCGGCGGCGTCGTGGAGGCACAGCGCATCGATCTCGCGGCGTCGTGCGTCGGCATCGTCAAAGGGCGCGACCGCTTGATGCTCGGCGAGCGCTTGCAAGCCGGCGACGCTATCGTGCTGCTCGCTTCGAGCGGCATCCACGCGAACGGCATCAGCATCGCGCGCAAGCTCGCCGAGCGGCTGCCGGACGGATATCGGACGCTGCTCCCGGACGGCCGCAGCTTCGGCGAAGCATTGCTCGATCCGACGGTTCTCTACCCACCCGTCATCGACGCACTGTTCGCGGCCGGCGTGCGCCCTCACTACGCCGTCAACATCACTGGACACGGCTGGCGCAAGCTGATGCGCCATCCGGCCGAGCTCGAGTACAGGATCCACCGCGTGCCACCCGTGCCGCACGTCCTCGAGTTTCTGCAGACGCAAGGCGGCATGAGCGCACGCGACGCTTACGGCACATTCAACATGGGCGCGGGCTTCGCGCTGTTCGTGGCGCGCGCCGACGTCGCGGCGGCGATCGCCGCGGCTGCTCGCGCCGGGCTCGCCGCCTGGCACGCCGGCAACGTCGAAGCGGGCGCGAAGAGCCTCGTCATCGAGCCGCTGAGCCTCGAGTACGCCGCAGGCGACCTGCACTTGCGGGGCTGAGGGCGACTTACGGCGCGCGCCGCAAACGGCGAAGCAGCGCACGCGCCTGCTCTAGGCCCAGCGCGGCCGCGACGCCGAAGTAGATGCAGCCGAACGAGGCCGCGACGAGGACAGCTTCGGTCAGCGCATGGACATTCGGCAGCGCGCGGCTCACGGCAATCCCGCCCGCAGCGGCGGCGACAGCGGCGGCGGACATCCGCGCGAGCGGCATGGCGCCCGCGCCGACACTTCCGAGCCGTGCCGCGAGCGTGCGCTTCAGCAGTGCCCATTCGATCCACGCGCCGAGCGCGGCACCCACCGCGAGCCCCAGCGGTCCGAGCGGTAAGCCGCGCGCGTCGAGCGAAGCGAGCGCGCCGGCCGGAATCGTGACACCGAGCACGGTGACGGGCTCGAACTGCACCATGAGCACGGCGCCGACGACAACGGCGACGAGCACGCGCGCGAGCGCGATGCGCGCAGGCGTCGCGGTATCGCGCAGCGCGAAAAACGCCGACTGATAGACGCGGGCCGTCGTCGACGCCACGAGACCGAGGCTGTAGCCCATCAAGATCAGCCAGACGATCCGGACATCGGCATCGCCGAACTCGCCGGCGCGATAAAGTCCTGCGACGAGCACGTCGCCTATGGCCACGAACGCCGCGACGCTCGGCACGATGAAGAACGCGACACGGCGCACGGCCGCCGCCGTGCGCTCGCGCAACGCGCCGATGCCGGCGCTCTGCTCGCGCGCGAGCTCCGGTAACGCGGCCGCCGCGACGCTCATCGCGAACAGGCTGATCGGCAGCAGGTACAGCGTCTGCGCGTAGCGCAGCCGCGCGACGGCGCCGACGGCGAGCAGGCTCGCGAGCACGAGATCGAGATAGCCCGAGAGCTGCACGACACCGCGCCCCAAGATTGCGGGCCCGGCCTTGCGCACGGCGTCCCGGAACGCGGGTTCGCGCCGACCCATGCCGAAGCGGATCTGACGATCGAGCCGCCAGACGGCCGGCAGCTGCACCGCGAACTGCAGCGCACCGCCGGCGAGCGCACCCCAGGCCACCGCGACGACGAGTGCGTCGAGCGTGAGGCGCGAGCCGAATGCGACGAACGTGCCGATGATCGCCGCGTTCCAGAGCACCGGCGCGAAATACGGAAGGAAGAACCTGCGGTGGCTATTCAGAATCCCGAGTGCCCAGGCCGACAGCACGAGGACGCCCGTCATCGGGAACACGATCCGCACGACGGCGATCAACAGCTCGCGGCGGTGACCCGTGAAGCCGGGCGTGAACACGCTGACGATCAGCGGCGCGAGCAGCACGCCGAGCAGCGAGATGGCGCCGGCGACTGCCAGCAGCAACGCGAACGCCGCGCCCGCGACGCGGCCAGCCTCCGCGGTACGGCCTTGGCCAAGCAGCGCCGAGTACGCGGGAATGAACGAAGCGGACAGCGTGCCTTCGCCAAGCAGATTCTGCAGCACGTTCGGCAGCCGCAACCCGGCGCCCAGCACGTCGGCGTGCAAGCCCGTGCCAAAGTACGTCGCGAGCACGCGCTCGCGGACCAGGCCCACGATGCGGCTCAAAAAAATGCCGAGACCGACGAGAAATGCCCCCGTTCCCGAACGAGGGGGCGGTGCGGGCGCATCGACCTCTTGCTCGCCGGCGGCCAACGCCATCAGCGCATCGTCACGAGCTCTTCGGCGCTCGTCGGATGAATCGCGATCGAGTCGTCGAAGTCGCGCTTGCGCGCGCCCATCGTCATGGCGACCGCGAAGCCCTGGATCATCTCGTCTGCGCCGAGCCCGATGACGTGACAGCCGACGATGCGCTCGTCGGCGCCGACGCAGACGAGCTTCATCGCGGTCTGCGGCTTCACGTCCGTGAGCGCATAGAACATCGACACGAACTCGGACTTGTAGATCTTGATCGGCTCGTTCGGATGACGCTCGCGCGCCTGTTCCTCGGACAAGCCGACCGTGCCGATCGGCGGATGCGAGAACAAGACCGTCGGGATTACGTCGTAGCGAAGGTGCCGCTCGGTCATGCCGCCGAAGACGCGGTCGGCGAGACGCCGGCCCGCCGCGATGGCTACGGGCGTCAGCTCCGCCTGTCCCGTCACGTCACCGACGGCGTAGATGCCAGGGGCGCTCGTGTTCTGATAACGATCGACCACGATGTGCCCCTCACTCGAGCAAATCACGCCGGCCTTCTCGAGCCCGATCCCCGCCGTCGACGGTGAGCGGCCGATAGCGAACAGCGCCTCGTCGAAACCTTCGAACCTTCGGCCGTCCATGGCATCGACCGCGATAGTGCCACCTGCCGGCGCGCGCGCGAGCGCACGAGTCACGACGCCCGTCGCGATGTCGATCCCGCTCGCGCGCATCGCGAGCATCAGCTTGTCGCCGAGCAGGGCATCGAAATCGCGCAGCACGCGGTCGTGCCGAATCAGAAGCTGCACCTCGCTGCCGAGGCTCTGCAGCACGCCCGCGAGCTCGACGGCGACGTAGCCGCTGCCGACGATTGCGATGCGCCTAGGGAGCCGCTCGAGCTCGAAGAACTCGTTCGAGGTGATCGCGAGCTCGGCGCCCGGCAGTGCCGGGGCGATCGGCGCGCCGCCCGTCGCGATCACGATGTGGGGCGCGCCGAAGCGCTCTCCGGCCGCGGTGACGAGCTCGCCGGGGCCGGCGAGCGTCGCAGCCGCTCGCACGGTGACGATGCCTTTCTTGTCGAGATTGCGCTCGTAAATGCCGTTCAGGCGCAGCACGTACGCGTCGCGGCCGCGCTTCAGCTGCGGCCAATCGTGACCTTCGCAGCGCACGTCGAATCCGTAGTGAGATGCGTGCTCGAGCGCTGCCGCGAGCTCGGCTGCGTTCCACATGACCTTCTTCGGCACGCAGCCGACATTGACGCAGGTGCCGCCGAGCCGTGCGGGCTCGAACAGCGCCACGCGAGCGCCGTGCTCGGCGGCGCGCTGTGCCGCGGCGAGCCCGCCGCTACCGCCGCCCAAGACCAGCAAATCGAACTGCCGCACGCGCTTTTCCTCGAAGACCGCTTCTCGGCGCAGAGAGTACAGCAGTTGCCCGGGGGCCGGCTCGCGATTGGATTTCGCCCGCGGCCCCACGCTAGAGTTGCGCCATGACCGAGACGGCAGCGCCCGACACGAATCCACTCTTGGCGGCGCGGCGTATTGCCGGCCTACTCGGCCGTCAAGCCGGAGCACGTCGAGCCCGCCGTGCGCGAGGTGCTCGCCGAGCAGCGGCGCGCGCTTGTCGACGCGGAGAGCGTTGCAACTCCCGACCTCGAATGGCTGCGCAACCTCGAGCGCATCAGCACCGAGCTCGACCGCGTCTGGGGCCCCGTATGGCACCTGAATTCCGTGGTTTCGAGCCCGTCGCTGCGCGAGGCGTTTAACCGCTGCCTGCCGCTCGTCACCGAGTTCGGCACGGAGCTCGCGCAGAACGAGACCCTTTACCGCCACTTCAGCACGCTGCAGGCGAAGGTCGGGCCGACGAAGGCCGTCGAGCGGCAGCTCATCGACAACGCGCTGCGCGACTTCAGGCTCGGCGGCGTCACGCTGACGGGTGCGCCGAAACAGCGGTTCCGCGAAGTCATGCAGCAGCTCGCGGCACGCCAAGCGAAGTTCGAGCAGAACGTCATGGACGCGACCGACGCGTTCGAGCATCGCGAGACGGATCGCGCCGCCCTCTCAGGGTTGCCCGACTTCGTCGTCGAGCGCGCGGCAGCGCTGGCGGCCGAGCGCGGCGTTCCCGGCTGGTGCTTGCGGCTCGACCCGCCGACCTATCAGACCGTGATGGCGCACGCCGAGTCGGCCGCATTGCGCGAGAAGTACTACCGGGCCTGGAACACGCGCGCATCGGATCAAGCGCCGGACAAATCGGACGACGGCTCCACGAAGTGGGACAACGGCCCGCTCATCGACGAGATCCTCGCGCTGCGGCACGAGATGGCGCAGCTCGTCGGCTTCAAGACGTTCGCCGAGCTCTCGCTCGCGACCAAGATGGCGGAGTCGCCGCAACGCGTCATCGAGTTCTTGCGCGATCTCGCGCGCCGCAGTCGCGCCGTCGCGCGCGGCGAGCTCGCGATGATCGCGGCGCACGCGGGCCGCGAGCTCGCGGCGTGGGACGTATCGTTCTACGCCGAGCGCCTGCGGCAAGAGAAGCTCGGGCTGGCAGAGGAAGAGCTGCGCCCATACTTCGCACTACCGCGCGTGCTCGACGGCCTCTTCAAGCTCTGCGGCAAGCTGTTCGACATCACGGTCGCCGAGGCGCCGCCGCCGACGACCTGGCACGACAGCGTCCGCTACTACGAGCTCAAGCGCCGCGACGGCACGCTTATCGGCAGCTTCTTCACGGATCTGTTTGCCCGCCCGAACAAGCGCGGCGGCGCTTGGATGGGCGGCGCCGTGAGCCGCGCGAATCTGAACGGCCACGCGCAAACGCCCGTTGCGTACCTCGTCTGCAACTTCAACGCGCCGGCCGGCGACCGGCCGTCGCTGCTGACGCACGCGGAGGTCGTCACACTGTTCCACGAGTTCGGGCACGCGCTGCACCACCTGTTGACGGAAGTCGACTATCCCTCGCTCGCGGGCACGAACGGCGTCGCTTGGGACGCTGTCGAGCTGCCGAGCCAATTCCTCGAGAATTTCGCGTGGCGGCCCGAGATGCTCGCCGACATCGGCCGTCACTACCAAACCGGCGCGCCGTTGCCGCGCGACAAGATCGACACGCTGCAGCGTTCACGCACGTTCCTGTCGGGGCTTGCGATGGCGCGGCAGATCGAGTTCGCGTTGTTCGACTTCCGCCTGCATGAAGAGTACGTTCCTGAGCGCGGCTCGCGCGTGCAGGAGCTGCTAGAGGAAGTGCGGCGCGAGGTTGCCGTCATCGAGCCACCGGCGTTCAATCGGTTCTCGCACTCGTTCGGCCACATCTTCGGCGGCGGCTACGCGGCCGGTTACTACAGCTACAAGTGGGCCGAGGTGCTCGCGGCCGACGCGTTCGCAGCCTTCGAGGAGGCCGGCGTGTTCGACCGCGCGACGGCCGAGCGTTTCCGGCGCGCAGTGCTCGCCACGGGCGGCAGCCGCAAAGCGCTCGACGCTTTCATCGAGTTCCGAGGCCGTCATCCTTCGCTCGATGCGCTGCTGAAGCAAACCGGCATTGCAGAACGGCAGCAGCTCTGAAAGTCGCAACCTGGAACGTCAACAGCCTCAGGGTGAGGCTGCCGCACGTGCTCAAGTGGCTCGAGCGCGAGCAGCCGGACCTCTTCGCGCTGCAAGAGACAAAGATCCAAGACGAGGCATTCCCCGCCGACGCGTTCGCCCAATACGGCTACGTCGCGACCTTCAGTGGCCAGTCGGCGTACAACGGCGTCGCGATTCTGTCTCGCCAGCCGTCGAACGAAGTCTGCTTGGGGTTGGGCGGCGGCTATGTCGACGACCAGAAACGCGTGCTCGGCGCGACGTTCGGCGCCTTGCGTTTTTGGAGCCTGTACGTCCCGAACGGCCAGAGCGTGGGGTCCGACAAGTACCGTTACAAGCTCGAATGGCTCGCGGCGCTGCGCGGGCTGCTCGCCGCGGAGCTGGCACGCCACCCCTCGCTGCTCATCGTCGGCGACTTCAACATCGCGCCCGACGACCGCGACGTGCACAATCCTGCAGCTTGGGCGGGGAAAATCATGTGCTCGCCGGCCGAGCGCGCTGCGCTCGGCGAGATTTACAACTTGGGCCTAGAGGATACGTTTCGGCTATTTCCGCAGCCCGAAAAAGTCTTCAGCTGGTGGGATTACCGCGCCGGCGCCTTTCGCCGAAACCAGGGCCTTAGAATCGACCTCGTTCTCGCGTCGGCGGCATTAAGTCAAAAGTGCAGCGGCAGCCGCATCGACAAGGAGCCGCGCGCTTGGGAACGGCCGTCGGACCACGTGCCGGTCGTCGCAGAATTCGCTCTTTCATAGCCCTTATGTGACACGCACGACATTGGCAGCCCGGCGAACCTCTTAGACTTATCGGCCTCTACGGACGATCCCATGCCGATAGAAGACGAGCTACAAGACAGGCGCAACGACTACGACGTGACGAACACCGTGCAGGTGAGCTCCTCGCGGCAGGTGCGCGTTGCCGTGGCCGACCTTTTTTCCGCCCTGTATCCGAACAGCTCGTTCGATTCCGTCTGGATGGCGTTCCACGATTTCGAGCGCGTGTTCCGCGGCCTCGATCCGAACTACCACGGCGTCGATACGACGTATCACGACATGCAGCACACGCTCGACATGACGCTCGCGCTGGCACGCCTCATCGCGGGCCACGAGATGAGCGTCGAGCGCGGCGATCGCCTGGGCCCCGACCGGGCGGAGCTTGCGATCGTCAGCGCGCTGTTTCACGACGTCGGTTATTTGCGGCACAAGGAGCACGACCACGCGGCATCGAACGGCGCCGTGTTCACGCGCGTGCATGTGACGCGCAGCGGCCACTACCTCGAGCGGTACTTGCCGCGGATCGGCCTCGAGCGGTTCGTGCCCGTCGTCGGGCGCATCGTTCATTTCACGGGTTACGAGCTCAACGTCGACCAGATCGAGCTCGAAGAGCCGAAGGACAGCGTCATCGGCCATTTGCTAGGGACGGCCGATCTCGTCGCCCAGCTCGCCGACCGGTGCTATCTCGAGAAGTGCCGCGACCGTCTGTACCCCGAGTTCGTGCTCGGCGGAATTGCGATCGACGACCGCGCCGACGGGAGAGTCCTCTACCGCTCGGCCGAGGACTTGCTCGGCAAGACACTGTCGTTCTACCAAACGTCGGCGCGCTTGCGGCTCGAAAGCAATTTCAACCGCGTCTACCGCTACTTCGAGGTGTTCTTCGAGCGCGGCCGCAGCCCTTACATCCGCTTCATCCGCAAGAACCTGACATTCCTGAACACCGTGATTCAGAACGGCGATTGGAACAGATTACGCAGGCACCCACCGTGCATCATCCCGGACCCGCACGGAGAAGCTCACCTCATGCAGCTCGCCTTGCAGCGCGTCCGCGCTTGGAGCGCCACGCGTTCCACGCCGAGCTCGCTGGCCGCCACCGGCTGACTGCCACGGCGCAAGGCGCCGCCCGTGCTGCGCGCTAGTCGTCGAGGATGACGGAGAAGCCCGGCGCGTTGAACGTGATCTCGACCGAGAAGTTGGCCGCGTCGCGCGTCTTCCTGCGAATCTTGACGTGCTCGCCGCCGTCCTTGTCGGCCTCGTACTCCGGCGCGAGCACGGTATTCAGGGCGTCCGTGATTCCGCGCGCGAGCTCGTTCTCGTGCATGCGCTTCTCGATCGCGAACGTCGCTTCGCGGGCGGCTCCATTCTCGGGCACGACTCGTACACGCATGAAACCGTCGGCGTGCGCGCGCGCATTGACCGTTATCTTGGCTTCTTCGAAATAGGTGCTCGTCGGCCGCGCTTCCTCGGCGAACGCCGAACCCGCGAGCGCAGCCGCCGCGACCATCACCGCCTTTCTCATCGCCGATACCCGCCGTGTGTCCTTCTGGGATGCCGTCAATCTAGCGGGCGCTTCACGCCGGCACTGCGGCGTGCTTCTCGCTTTTCGTGACGTGGGTCGACAAGCTGGCTAAGCTCGCGCTCGAACGGCTGGAAGGAGACCGGCGATGGCTCGCCCGCGCGTCAAGTTTCGCTCGCTGCGCGTCACACCGGAGTTTCGCGATTTCGTGCTGGATCAGCTCGCGCGCCTGCCGCAGCTGCGCTCCAAGGCGATGTTCGGCGGCGTTGGGCTGTATTCCGGCGACTGTTTCTTCGGCATCGTCGCGGCCGACGAGCTGTTCTTCAAGGTCGACTTGAGCAATCGCGCCGCATACGAGGCCGCGGGCAGCGAGCCGTTTCGCCCCGTCGTCGCTCGGCCAGTCACGATGTCGTACTGGCGCGTGCCGATCGAGGTGCTCGAGGACACCGGCGAGCTCGCGACGTGGGCCCTCGCTGCGATCCGCGCCGCGGGCAATGCGGCGCCGAAGCCTAAAGCTAAGACCAAACGAAAGGCGAAGCGCAAGGCGCGTAAGACGGCGGTACGGAAAAAGCGTTAGCGCCGAAGCGTCTAATGGCCTTTGAAGCGCGGCACGTCTCGGCCGTCGAGATAGGCGAGCAGCACGTCGGCGGCGGAGTCGGCGAAGCGGCGGTAGCCGTCGTCGGTCGGCCAGCCGAGATGCGGCGCGAGCACCACGTTGTCGAGCTTCGTCAGCGGGTGGCCCGCCGGCAGCGGCTCCTCGTCGAAGACGTCGAGACCTGCGCCTGCGATGCTTCGAGCTGCGAGCGCCGCGACGAGCGCGGCTTCGTCGACGATCGGGCCGCGCGCCGTATTGATCAGATACGCCGCCGGCTTCATGAGCGCGAGCCGCCGCGCGTCGATCAAGCCGCGCGACGTCGGCGTCAACGAGGCGTGGATCGTCACGACGTCGGCTTCCGCGAGCAGCGTGTCGAGCTCACGGCGCTCGGCGCCGGCCGCAGCCGCGGAGGCATCCGTCAAGCGCGGGCTCCAGCCGAGCACGCGCATGCCGAACGATTTCGCGATGCGCGCGACGTGCGAGCCGACGCGTCCTAAACCGATCGTGCCGAGCGTCTTGCCGTGCAGCACGGGCGTCGACGGCGTCTGCCAATCGCCGCGGCGCACCGCAGCGTCCTGGCGCGGGATCTGCCGCATCACGGCGAGCGCGAGGCCGATCGTGAGCTCGGCAGCGCCGATCGAGTAGCCGCCCGACGCTTGCGCGACGACGATGCCGCGCTCGTTTGCAGCCGCGAAGTCCACGTGCGCTGCGTGATTGCCCGTTTGCGCGATGACGCGCACGTCGACGAGCTGCTCGAGCAGCGAGCGCGTGAACTTCGTGCGCTCGCGGTTCGCGACGAGCGCGTCGAAGCCGCGCAGCGCGGCCGGCGAGCCGAACGGCTCCGTGAAGATCCTGACCTCGGCGCGCTCGCGGAGGCGCCGCACGCCGTCGGTCCCTTCCCAGGCGCGGTGAATATCGTCGAGAATCGCGATGCGCATCGTGCGGATTCTAGCCGGTGCCGCACCGGGAATTCGACGCTCGGATTTCGGCGGCAGGCGCATGAGCCCGCCGTAGAATAGCCGCCATGGGTGAGACACAACTGCCTCTCGATCAGGACCGGTGCTACGCCGCGCTGCTCGGCCGCGACGCGGACTACGACGGAGTCTTCTACGTTGGAGTGCGCACCACCGGCATCTTCTGCCGGCCGACCTGCCCGGCCCGCAAGCCGAAGCGCGAGAACTGCGAGTTCTTCGCCGACGCACAAGGCGCGCTGCTCGCGTCGTATCGGCCGTGCGCCCGCTGCCGGCCGCTGTCGCATCCGAACGAGACGTCGGACGTCGTCCGCCGCCTCGTCGAGGCCGTGGAGCGCGAGCCGCACCGGCGCTGGCGCGATACCGATTTCGACGCGCTCGCCGTGCACGCCTCGACGGCGCGGCGCCAGTTTCAAAAGCGGTTCGGCATGACGTTCGTCGAGTACGCGCGCGCGCGGCGGCTCGGCTCGGCATTCAAGGCCATCCGCTCCGGCGAGCGCGTCATCGACGCGCAGATCGATGCCGGCTTCGATAGTCCAAGCGGTTTTCGCGACGCCTTCACGAGAATCATGGGCGCGCCGCCCGCGAGCCGCGCGACGCGCGCCTTGTTTGCCGCCTGGATCGACACGCCGCTCGGGCCGATGACGGCCGTCGCCGACGATCGTGCGCTGCACCTCCTCGAGTTCGTCGACCGCCGCGGCCTAGAACGCGAGATCGAGCGGCTGCGGCTCAAGCAGAAAGCCGGCATCGCGCCGGGCCGAACCGCGCCGATCGTGCAGATCGAACGAGAGCTCGCCGAGTACTTCGCGGGACGCTCGATGTCCTTCGAGACGCCCCTCACGCGTGCGGGCTCGCCCTTCCAGAACGCGGTGTGGGACGCGCTGCTGACGATTCCGCCCGGCGCGACCTGGAGCTACGCGCAGCTCGCGCGCGCCGTCGGTAGCCCGCGAGCCGTGCGCGCCGTCGGCACCGCGAACGGCGCGAACCCGCTTGCGATCGTGATTCCGTGCCATCGTGTGATCAACGCGAACGGCGAGCTCGGCGGCTACGGCGGCGGCGTGCCGCGCAAACGCTGGCTGCTCGAGCACGAGCGCCGGGCCTCGCAGCAAGCCGCCTGAGCACGTCCCGGCATCGGGACGCGCCACGCGATTGTGGGACGGCCTCGCAGTCGGACTTAGAAAATGACCCTTTGAGATCAAGCTCCTCGTCGGCGTCTATGGCGTCGTCGCCTACGCCGTCGGCCGCCGCGCACGCGAGATCGGGATTCGTCTCGCCCTCGGTGCGAGCCTCCGGAGCGTAGTCGAGCTCATGCTGCGACGGACGATGCGACCCGTCATCATCGGCGCGGTCATCGGCGTTGCGGCGGCCGCGGGCGTGGCGCAATTGCTGTCGAGCGTGCTGTTCGGCGTGAGCCCCGCCGATCCGCTTGCACTCAGCGGGCAGCGCTCTTCGTCGCCGGTGTCGCGCTCGCGGCCGGCACGCTGTCGGCACGGCGCGCGGCGCGCGTCGATCCGATCAAGACATTGCACTACGAGTGACACGCTCAGGGCACGGCTGGCAGCGGGCGTCACGCGCGACCAGGCGGCCGCGGAGCTAGCGGCCGTGTTCGAACGGTTTCGTGCCGACTATCCGGAGCTCCTCACGCGCACCGAGACCGGCGCGCGCATCGCCGACTCCGCGGACATTCAGGGCCTCTGTATCAAATGAGCGCGACGGATCCCGCGACGTTCGCCGTTGTCGCGGTCGCGCTGACCGCCGTCGCACTCGTGGCCGCGCTCGTGCCGGCCAGGCGCGCCGGGGGCGTCGATCCGGCCATCTCGTTGCGGCGGGACCTGACCACGGCCACACAGAGGCGCAAGCCGACGTCCGTCCGCCGCCCGCCGATTTCTGGTGATGCTGCCCAGATTCCCCTTGCGCCGCCTCGAGTTCGTCGTGCTAGCCTCTTCCCCTATGAGTGCTGCACGTCCGCTGGTCGCTCCACCGGATCCCAACTCCACGGATCACTTCGTCTATCTGCACGGACGTTGGGAAGACTACGAGCGCTTGCTCGCGATGCGCGGCGAGTCTTCGGTGCCGCGCATAACCTACCTCGAAGGGCTCATCGAGCTCATGTCGCCGTCGCAATTCCACGAGATCGACAAGAAGCGCCTCGCGCGCCTGCTCGAGGCGTGGGCGGAAGAAGCGGGAGTCGATCTCGAGGGATACGGCTCGTGGACGCTGAAGAAGAAAAGAGCGAAGCGTGGCGCCGAAGCCGACGAGTGCTATACGGTCAATCGGCGGGCCGTCAGCGACCGCGATCGGCCGGACATCGCGATCGAAGTGATCTGGACCTCGGGCGGAATCGACAAGCTCGAGGTTTACCGCAAGCTCGGTGTTCGCGAGGTGTGGTACTACGAGCGCGGCACGCTCCGCTTCTTCGCGTTACGCGGCGAACGCGACGGCGAGAGCTACGTCGAGATCCCAAACAGCGAGTTTCTTCCGCAATTGCCGCTGAAGCCGATTCTCGCGGGCATGCAGGATACGTCGCAAAGCCAGACTGCGGCGGTCCGGGCACTGCGCCAGGCGCTACGCCGCAGAGCGACCTGAGCGGCTGTTCGACTGGCGCAGTACGCCGCTAGCCGAAGAGCAGGTAGCAAAGCGCGGCGCCGACGAGCGTCATCGACATGCCCCACGCGAGCAGCTGGTTGAACAGCTTGCGCGTGTCGGCGAAGCCCGCCGCGCCCGCGATGAACAGCGCTCCGCCCGTCGACAGCGACGACAAGTCGACGAGGCTCGCGGCGACGTTCATCGACCACGCGATCGGCAGCAACTCATGGCCACCAAGCCGCGCCGCGAGATCGGGCACCATCGGCAGGAACGCCGGCAGCACGACGCCGGACGTGCTGCTGTAGACGGACACGAGCCCGACGCCGAACCCGACGATCGGCTCGATCGTGGCAGGCGTCGAGAGGCTCGCTATCCCTGACGTGATCAGCGCAAGGCCCTCGGTCTCCCGCAGCAGCGCAATAAGCACCGTGACGCCGCTGACCATGACGATGACGCCCCACGGCATGCGTGCGATGGCTTTCGATTCGTCGACGGTACGCGCGAGCACGAGCACGGTCGCGACGATCAGTGCCACCATGCCGACGTTGAGCTTGTAATACGTGACTCCGGAGATCAGCGCCACGATGCCGAGCGCCGTCAACCAGTGCCGCCAATCCATCGGCTCCACGGCTTCGACGTCCGCCGCGTTGGCGCGCGCCGCGGTGCGGCGAAAGAGCTTCCAGCCGCCGAGCAGAAGGAATCCGCCGAAGCCGACGAGCGCGTGCGCGAGCGCGTTGTAGGTGAACGTCCACCACTCGTAGCCGCCGAGTCCGATGGCCTCCATGTTGCTGTGCGCCACGACACCGGTCGGCGCGAACGGCGAGAGCGTTCCCGCGAGCGCGCCGTTGCCGGCCATGATCGCCATCAACAGGGGCGGCACGCCGGCGCGCGCGGCCACGGCCATCGCGGGCGGCGCGAGCAACGCGCTCGCCGGCGTCGCGCCTGCACCGATCGTCGCAACGAGGAATCCAATGACGAAGAACATCACGGGCAGCGCACCCGCGTGCCCCCGGCACAATCGAACGGCGCGCTCCGTGAGCCGCGCGAGCGTGCCGTTGACCTCCGCGATTGCGAACAGCAGCGTGACGCCGAGCAACGTGATGAACAGATCGACGGGGAACCCGTCGAGCACCTGGGCCGGCGTCATCTCGGCGAGTGCCACGCCTACGATCAGCGCGAGCGCGAGAGACACCACGCCGACGTTGATCGTCGTCGTGCAGCTCAACGTGATGGCAAGAACGAGCGCCGCGACGGAGATCCACGCGAGGCTCATCTTCGGCGGGCCCTAATGCCTCGTCGCCGGCGTGGTCAGAGCGCGAACTAGCGTCGCGACATCGTCGATGCGCTCGAGGCGCTCGACGAGATCGAACGCCTCGTCGACGCCCCACTGTGGCAGCACCAGCGATGCACAGTCGCTCCACTTCTCGTAGAGCTCGTCGCGTGTGAACGGCAGGTCCGGTCCGCCGCGGTAGCGCTCGTCGGCGTGCTCGACGAGCTTGCGGCCATCGACGAGGTCGACCTCGACGGTGCTGCGGATCTTCTCCCAGCCCTTCGCTTCTATCTCGGGATCGAGCACCCGCTCGACCTTGCGCATCAACGCTTGCACGGGCGCGCTCCGCACGAACTCGTCGTTGAACTCGTGGATGCCGGCTTTGCGGCGCAGCGCGATCGCGCTGACCATGAACGCGGGGCAGAACTTCGCCTCAAGCTCGTTCGTCGCGATCGGGTAACGCAGCGGGTTCAGAATGTTCGAGCCCGCGCGCACGCGGATCGCGGCGATCGCTTCGGGCTTCACGTCGTGCTTCAGCACGAGCCGGCGCATCGCATCCATCGTCGGATGGCCGAGTACGCCGCACGGGTACGGCTTGATCGACACGCCGGGCGAAACGATCGTGTGCGGGTTGCCCAGCACCGGGATGATGCGTGTCGGGTCGTAGCCTTCGCCGTGGCTGAACGTCTGGAAAAAGCCCCACGGCGGGTCGAGCGCGTCCTTGCCGCCGGTGAAGCCGCGAGCGGCGAGCTCCGCGGCCGTCACGCCGTTCTGCGCGGCGCGGCCGACGTGCAGCGGCTTCGTCATGCTGCCGAAGCTGACGCGGATGCCCGACGCCGAGCTCGCCGCGATCGCGAGCATGTGGGCCGTCTGCGCCGCGTCGAGCTCGAGTAGCTTCGCCGCGGCAACGCCCGCGCCGAACGTGCCGATCGTGCCCGACGAGTGAAAGCCTTTCTTGTAGTGATCGGGGTGAATCGCCTCCGCGATCTTGCACTCGACCTCGAAGCCCGTCAGGAACGCCTCGAGGAGCTGGGCGCCGGATATCTTCCGCGGCTCGCCGACCGCGAGCGTGGCGACGAGCGGCGGCATCGTCGGATGCGTCAGCAGGCCGAAGATGCGGTCGGCGCTCGTCGCGAGCTGTGTGTCGTCCCAGTCGAGCGCGTGGCCTGCGGTCCCGTTGACGAGCGCGGCGACGGCCGAGCCCGTCTTGAACGGCCGCGGGCCGAACACCGTAGCAACGGCGCGCGTGTCCGTGCCGTGGACCTGGTCGTGGAGAATGCGGCCCGCGTCTTGAGTCGATCCGGCGAGCATGACGGCCAAGCCGTCGACGATGCAGCGTTTCCCGATCGTGAGCGCTTCGGCAGGAAAATCGGCGAGCCGTGCGCGTTGGATGAAGTCGACGACTGCGCCGGTCGCCGTTGGGGTGGACGTCATAACGCCGCAAGCATAGCCGCGGCCCGCCCTATCGGCCACCGCGCGCTGGTTCAACCGATGCGGCCGGCAAGCGCGTACAGCGGCTCGAGCACCCACTCGTAGAGACGACGCCGCTCGCCGAGAACGTCGGCTTCGACGGTCATGCCCGGCAACAGGCCGCGCGGCACGCCGTACGCCCTGACGGTTTGCGAGTCGAGCGCTACCGTGACGCGATACAAGGGCTCGGCGCCGCGCGCTGCATCCTCGGCCAGCGTCGCCGCCGACACGGACGCCACGGTGCCGCGCACATGCCCGAACTTCTGATAAGGAAACGCCGCATAACGCAGCCGGACCTCGTCGCCGACGGCAACGAAGCCGACGGCACGGCTCGGCGCGAACAGCTCGGCGATGAGCTTGGGATCGTTGGGAACGATACGCGCGAGCACGGCGCCGGTCTGCACGGACTGCCCGACGTCGGCCGCGAGGCCCGTGACGGTACCCGGCTGTGGCGCCGTCACGATCGCGGCGCGCCGCGCTTCGTTCTCGACGATCTCGCGCTCGCCGCCCGCCAATGCGCGCTCGAGTTCGGCGACAGCGTTCGCGTACCGCGGCTCCAGCGTCTCGAGGCGCTCGTCGAGCTCGGCGCGGATACGCGCCAGGGCGGCGCTCTCCCGCTCGAGCGCCTCGAGACCGCTTTGCTGCTCGAGCAGCTCGGCCTCGCGCACCGCCCACTGCTCCTCGGACAAGAACCCTCGCGCGCGGACATCGGCATAGCGCTGCACGGCTCGCTCGGAAAGCGCGAGTCGACGGCGTTTTGCGGTCAACGCCTCGCCGAGGCTCGCAAGTTCTACGCCCAGGGCCGAGCGCCGCTCGAGCAATGCGGCGCGCTCCGTCGCCTCGAGCCGTCGCGTGTTGTCGATCTGCGCGGCGAGGCTTGCGCGGCGCTGCTCGAGCTCGGCGCCGACGGCGGTCTCGACCGCCGCGCCGGCGCGCGTCAAGTGCTCGCTCGACAACACGAGCAGCGTATCCCCGGCCGCCACGCGCTGGCCTTCGCCGACGCGCTTCTCGACGACCGTGCCGGACTGCCGGCTCGCGACGTCGATGACCCCGCGTTCCGGCACGAGTCGTCCACGCAGCGTCGTGTGCGCCGTGTAGCTCCCAAGGCCCGCGAGTGCGATCAGACCGCCGGCGAGCGCGGCGGCGAAGCCGGTCAGGAACGCGTAAGAAATCGGCCGCACGAGCACGATGGCTCCGAGCCCATCCTCCTTGTGCGCTGCGACGGCGGCTGCGCGAAACAACGGCTGTTGCGGTTCCATGCGGCGGTTTCCGTGGGGTCCAACTTCGATCGTAGAGGGGGCCGCTCGTGCCGTGGCGCTGCGATTCTGTGCAAGTTCACCTGAAACGCCGACGGCCGCGCGAGTCCGCGCGTGCTTTAGTGCGGCCTCCGACACGGAGTCGAGGGACCTGAAATGGGCCAAATCGAGTCGCTGCGCCCCCGCTTACAGAGTTTCGTCGCACGCGTGCAGCGCGAGACGGCGGTACCGGGCATCGGCGTCGCCGTGAGCATCGCCGGCGAGCGGCTCGACGCCTTTGCCGGCACACGCGCCGTCGGCCGCGCGGTCGCTCTAGGGCCGGATGCCCGTTTTCACTTGGGCTGCATAACGAAGCTGCTGCACGCGATGCTCGCGCTCGAGCTCTCGCAGCGCGGCGTTCTCGATCTCGACTCCGCCGTCGGCGAGTACGTGCCTGAGCTCCGCGCCACGGGCCACGGGCGGCAGATCCGCGTCAGCCACCTGCTCTCGCATACGAGCGGCTATCGTGGCACGCATGTTCTCGACGAAGCGACGCGCCTCGGTGCGTGGAAGGACTTCGTCGCTTATCTCGAAACCGCACCGGCTTTGTTCGCGCCGGGCAGCGTGTTCAGTTACGAGCACACGGAAGCAGTGCTGCTCGGCGAGATCCTACGTCGCGTCGCGCAAAGGCCGAGCCTCGAGCTCATCCGAGAACGGCTGCTCGCGACGCTTGGCATCGAGCCCGGGACGTTCGCTGCTGCGCCCGATGCGCGCGACGCGGGCCGTCACCGATTCGACGGCGCCTCGCGAAGCTTCGTGCCGCTTGGCGAGACGCGACCCTTCGCGGCGTTCTGGTTGCCCGCCTTCTCTGCCTTCACGGTGACGCTCGCTGATCTGCTGACGATCGCGCAAAGCGCGCTGCCGCAGAGCGGTGAGTCTCGGCGGCTGTCGGACCGCACTCTAGCCGCGCTCGCCACGTCGGTCGTGCGGCTGCCGCCGGCCGCAGGCGGACCACTCCGCGAGCTCTTACCCGTCGCGTTCGGCCTAGGCACCGGCGAAATGCGCGACGGCTGCCGGGGCAACACAGGCATCTCCGCGGGCCAGTGTCTCGGACTGCGCTTCGATGTCGAGAAACGCGTCGCGATCGCCGTGGCGCTGAACGCCACCGCGCCGCACGTCCGCGACTTCGTCCTTGCGACGGTCGCGAGCGAGCTCGTCGGGCCTTCCGCGAAGCGGGAAGCGGAGCCGTTCGCCTTCGAGCTCGCGGCACTCGAAGGCACGTACGTCGGGCCCGGCCGTGGGATCGTCCGCGCGCGCTGCGAGCGCGAGCGGCTCGTCTGCGAGATCGGCCGCGAGCACAAGCTTCAGACGCTGACAGTCGAGCTGGCGCTCGACGGCGGCGGCCGGCTCGCGTTGCGCTCGCCCGTGCCTCAGCTTTCCATCGGCTTCTTCGCGGAGCCGCAGCACGGCGTGATCGGCTTGATGCTCGGCTTGAGCGCCTACGCCCGGGCAACGGCTTGATCAGCGTACGCGTCGCAGCACGCATCGACCGTTCCACAGCCAGCGCGCGCCGTTCGCACCGGCGACGGGCTCGACGAACGGCAAGTGCTCGCGGGCCGGCCGCGTGAACAGCACGCCGCGAGCCGGGACGAGCGACGCGCGCGCCGTCGCGCGGCACGGCATGCCGCGCTCGTTGCGTTCCCTGGTCTCGGCCTGCAGCCCATTCTGCGTCGCCGCGATCGTGACCTCGCGCGCGGCCTGCTCGTACACGCCGCAGACGTCGCCGATCGATCTCTCGTTCGACGATTGCACCATCGGCTCGAAGAGCTCCGTGAGGCGCGTGCCAAAAACACGCAGCGCGACGAGCGCGGCCGCTTGCGCGCTCGCGACGACTGCGAGCGCGAGACCGCGCTCGGGCTGCACACGCAGATAGCTCGACGCTGCAGGCCAGGCGGATTGATGGCCGAACCAGCCGGAGCCGGCGTACTTCCACCCCAAGCAGACTCCGCGCTCGAGCGGGTGCCAGCCGGGAAATGCCTTGATCGGCTGGGCGTCGAGCGAGCCACCGTGCGTCAGCGCGTGCAATCCGAACCGCGCGAGCTGCTCAGCCGTCAGCGCCAATCCCGCGCCCGTCGCGGCACACAGCGGCGCCGCGCCGGACCAAACGCCGTCGATCGCGAGCGGATCGAGCAACCGTTCGCGAACGAGCGCGGCAAAAACACGGCGATGCAATCGCTCGAGGATCGCGGCGGCGAGCCAGGCGCCGGCGTGACCGTAGCTGTACGCGGCGCCGGGGCTCGCAAACCGCTCGAGCGCTCCTACGCGCCCGAGCAGATCGTCGCGATCGATGAAGCCTTCCTCGTAGCGCGGCGCTGCGAGCAGCGAATCGTCGAGACCGTGCGTGTGCTCGAGCAAGTGCCGCACGGTCACGCCGCGCAGCGCATCGAGCGCAGCGCCGAGCAACGGCGCGACGGCGTCGCCAAGAGCGAGCCGTCCTCGCTCGGCGGCGCCGCGCACGAGCGTGGCCGTGAAGAGCTTCGCGAGACAGCCGAGCGGCGAGCTCGCCGCCCCGGCCGTGTCGCCCGCGCCGGCCGTCGCGGCGCCCGTGCCGCATACGAATGCCACGGAGATCCGGCCGGCACGATCTGCCGCGCTCCGCTCCGCGAGCAGCCGCCGAAGCGCAGCGGGATCCGCAAGGTCTTCGACGTCGGCGTTCATGACGCGATCCAATGCGCGCGCGCGGCACCGTGCGAGCCGCGTTTCTCTGCACTTCACGACGAAATCGCGACGGCGAGCGCGTGGTCGAATCTGTGCGCATTGCCGAGGTTTGCGGCTCGGCCGCCGGTCCGCGCCGCCGTAACGTCGTACCCCATGCAACCTTTCGGCTTTCGTTACTTCGCGAATCGCTCGCCGTCGGCCCTCGCAGTTGTCGACGCCGCCGGCCGAGACTGGGCGCGCGACGAGCTGCTCGACCTCGCCGACCGAATCGCGAGCGCGCTCCTGGGCGCCGGCCTCGAACGCGGCGACGTCGTCGCCATTGTCGCGCCGAACTGCATCGAGTTCCTCGCGGTTCATCTTGCCGCGCTCGAGGCAGGGCTCTACGTCGTGCCCGTCAACTGGCATCTCGCCGAGCCCGAGATCGCGTATATCCTCGCGAACTCCGGCGCCAAGGCCGTGTTCGCGCATGCGCGTCTCGGCTCGCGCCGGCTCGCGGCGATTGGCTGGACAGCCTCGTTGCGCGTCGCGGTCAGCGTCGGCGACGTGCCCGGCTTCGTGCCGCTCGACCGCTTCAGCGCCGTGCCGGTGCGCTTGCCGCCGCAGCGCGCGCGCGGACGCGTGCTGGCGTACACCTCGGCGACGACGGGAGTCCCGAAAGCCGTACGCATGCCGCTCGAGGGCGCCGGTCGAGCGCTCGCGAAAACCGTCGCGTGGCACCGCTCGCTCGGACTCGAGATAGAGTCGGGCAACATTCACCTCGTCTCCTCGATGCTTTATCACTCGGCGCCGCTCGACGGCGCCGTCGTAGCGCTCGAGATGGGCCACGTCGTTGTCCTCATGGACGGGTGGGACCCGGAGACGTTGTTGCAAACGATCGACGAGCGCGCCGTCACCACGGCGTTCATGGTGCCGACGATGTTCGTGCGCCTGTTGAAGCTGGCGGAGCACGTGCGCCACCGCTACTCGCCGGCATCCCTGAAGTTCGTCGTTCACTCCGCGGCGCCCTGCCCCGTCGACGTCAAGCGCCGCATGCTCGAGTGGTGGGGCCCGATCATCTGGGAATCGTACGGCGCATCCGAGGTGCAGGGCTGCATCGCGAGCCCGGCCGAATGGCTCGAGCGCCCCGGCACCGTAGGCAGGCCGATTGCGGGCTCGCACCTCATGATCCTCGACGAGCGCGGGCGCGAGCTTCCGGCGGGGCAGATCGGCTCCGTCTACCTCACCCCGCATACGGGCGATCGCTTCGAGTACCTCGGCGATGCCGAGAAAACGGCCGCATGCCGCTGCGGCGAGCACGTCACGGTCGGCGACCGCGGTTACGTCGACGAAGCCGGCTACTTGTTCCTCGTCGGCCGCGACTCGGAGCTGATCATCTCGTCGGGCATGAACATCTATCCCGCGGAGATCGAGCAGGTGCTGCTCGCGCATCCCGCGATCACGGATTGCGCCGTCGTGGGTGCGCCGAACGCGCTCTGCGGAGAGGTGCCCGAGGCGCACGTGCAGCTCGCGCCCGGCGTTGCCCCGGGCGCACGGCTCACGGACGAATTGCTGCGCTTCCTTGCCGAGCGCTTGTCGCCGATGAAGCTGCCGCGCCGCATCGCGTACGACGCAGTGCTGCCTCGGGATCCGAACGGCAAGCTGCTCAAGCGGCGTTTGCAGAGCGACTACGAGGGCAGGGATGCCCGAGGTAGAGCAACGCAGGGAGCAGTTGCCGACGGGGTGCGCCATGGACGGTAGAGAGCTCGAGATCGTGCGCGAGCAGACGTGGCAGGTGTCGAAACGCTACCGCGCCTACGTGCTCGCGCTGCTCGTCACGGTGGGAATCGTCGGCTGGGTCGATCGCAATCTGTTCGGCGTCCTGCTGCAATCGATCAAGATTGAGTTCGGGCTTTCCGACACCATGCTCGGCCTCCTCGGCGGCGTGGCATTCGGCGTCTTCTATGCGACGCTCGGCTTGCCGGTCGCGTGGCTCGCGGATCGATACGAGCGGCGCTCGCTGCTCGCGGGCGCGCTGGCGCTCTGGAGCATGTTCACGGCGGCACTGAGCCTTGCGACGGGCGCCGTCAGCTTGTTCGTCGCGCGAGTAGCCGTCGGCATCGGCGAGGCCGGCGGCGCCCCGCCGTCGGTTTCGCTCGTGGCAGACTACTTTCCGCGCGAGCGGCGCGCCTTCGCGCTCGGCGTGCTTTACCTGTACATCCCGTGCGGTTTCGTCGTCGGGTATCTGGCCGGCGGCTGGCTCGCCGAGCACCTCGGCTGGCGCGCGGCCTGCTTATGGCTCGGCCTCCCCGGCGTCGCGCTCGCCGTGCTCGTGCGGCTGACTCTACGCGAGCCGCCGCGCGGCGGGTCCGCAGGCGCGCGCGGCGCGCCACCCGCACCGCCTCTGCTCGACACGCTACGTTTCTTCGTGTCGCGGCCCGCGCTACGGCAAATCCCGCTCGGCGGCGCCGCCCACGGGGCGGGCGCGTTCGCGGCTGCCATCTGGTTGCCAGCGTACTTCATGCGCACGTTCGAGATGTCGAGCGCGACGGCAGGCGCGTGGCTCGCTCTCGCGTATGGGCTCGGCGGCGGGCTCGGCGTTCTCTGCGGCGGGTACCTCGCGGACCGTATCGTCGCGCGCATGCGCGACGAACGCTGGTACGCCCTGTGGCCTGTTGCGCTGTTGCTCGGCAGCGTGCCGACGACGCTGGTGTTGTACTTGGCCGCGTCATCTTGGATGGCCGTCGCTGCGCTGCTCGCGTGGGCCTTCCTCGGGCATGCGTTCCTCGGACCCGTCGCCGCGCTGCTGCAAAATCTCGCGGGTCCCGAGCGGCGTGCCGTTGCCGCCGCGTTTTACCTGTTCCTCGTAAATCTCGTTTCGATGGGGCTCGGGCCGCTTGCCGTCGGCTACTTGAGCGACACGTTCACGGCTCGGCTCGGAGCCGACGCGCTGCGCTACGCACTGCTCGCGATCGTCATGGCCACGACGCTGCTCGCGGCGTTCCACTTCGTGTTGGCCGCGCGGGCCTTGGGGCGTGAAGCGCCGGTCGGTCGATGAGGCTTGCAGACGGCTTGCTGACCGGCTTCGGCCGCCGCCTGCCGGCTCTTCTGCAAACCGAGGCCGCTGAGTGCGGCATCGCCTGCCTCGCGATGATCGCGTGCTACCACGGCCACGCCGTGGACATTGCGACGTTGCGCCGGCGCTTCGTCGTCTCGCTGCAGGGCACGACGCTCGCGGCGCTGTGCGACTTCGCGGCGCGCCTGGGCTTTGCGACGCGCGCGGTGCGTCTCGAGCTCGAGGACCTCCGCCGCCTCGCGCTGCCGTGCGTGTTGCATTGGAAGTTCACGCACTTCGTCGTCCTGCGGCGTGTCGGGGCTCGAACGATCACCGTCCACGATCCTTGCCGCGGCGCGCGCACGCTGCCGCTGCGCGAAGCCGCCGAAGCCTTCACGGGGGTCGCGCTCGAGCTGTGGCCGAGCCCGCGTTTCGAGCGCCGTTCGTCGCAGCGGCGCGTGAGGCTGCGGGAGCTCGTCGGAAAAATCGCAGGCCTCGCAGGCTCGTTCGCTCAGATCCTCGTCGTCGCCGCCGCGCTCGAGACGTTCGTCGTTGCGCATCCCCTGTTCCTCCAGTGGGTCGTCGATCACGCGCTCGTCACGGCCAACGCTGAGCTCTTGGCGCTGCTGGCGCTAGGGTTCGGGCTGCTCGTGCTGTGCGAGCAGGCGACGGCAGCGCTGCGCTCGTGGATCGTCATGCATTTCGAGACGACGTTGAGCCTGCAGTGGCACGCGAACGTCTTCGCGCACCTGCTGCGCCTGCCGGTGCCGTACTTCGAGAAGCGCCATCTCGGCGACGTCGTGTCGCGATTCAGGTCGATCGATGCGATCCAACGCACCGTCACGACGGCCGCCATCGAAGCCGTCGTCGACGGCGGAATGTCGGTCGTGCTGCTGATCGTGATGTTCTGCTACAGCTTGCCGCTCACGGCGCTGTGCCTTGCGGCGATGGCGCTCTACGCGGCGGGACGTTGGCTCGCTCATGCGCCGCTACGCGAAGCGCGGCACGAGCAGATCGCCGGGGCCGCGAAGCAAGACAGCCATTTCATCGAGACGGTCCGCGGAATTCGGGCAATTCGGCTGTTTCAGCGCGGCAGCGAGCGCCGAGCCGCATGGCTCACGCTACTCGTGGAGCAGGTGAACGCCGGCCTGCGCTCGGCAAAGCTCGGAATCGCGCTGCGCGGCGCGAACGGCTTGCTGTTCGGGCTCGAGAACGTGCTCGTCGTCTACTTGGGCGCGGCACTCGTGCTCGATGGCCGATTCTCGACGGGCATGCTGCTGGCGTTCGTGGCGTACAAACGGCAGTTTGCCTTGCGCGTCAGCGCACTGATCGACAAGGCTTTCGAGGTCCGTCTGCTCGATCTGCATTGCGAGCGCTTGGCGGACATCGTGCTGACGGCGCCTGCCGAGCCCATCGATTCGCCGGGACGGCTCGTCGCCGCGCGTGCGGCTTCGGTACCGACCGTCACGATACGCGGACTGCGCTACCGTTACGCGGAGCACGCGCCGTTCGTGCTCGACGGCGTCGATCTCGAGGTGGCGGCCGGCGAATGTGTCGCAATCGTCGGACCGTCGGGTTGCGGCAAAACCACTCTGCTGCACGTGGTGCTCGGCATCCTGCCCGCGTCGTCCGGCGACGTGCTCATCGGCGGCGTGCCGTTGTCGCAGTCGCACGGAGAGCTGCGGCGCACCGTCGGCTGCGTGACGCAAAACGACTGTCTGTTCGCGGGCTCGATCGCCGACAACATCAGCTTCTGCGACGCCGGCGCCGATCAATCGCGCGTCCAGGAGTGCGCGCGGCTCGCCGCGATTCACGACGAGATCGTGGCGCTGCCGATGGCATACAACACTCTCGTCGGCTTCCTGGGCTCAACGTTATCGGCGGGCCAGCAACAGCGAATTCTGCTCGCCCGCGCCCTCTACGCGCGGCCGTCCGTTCTAATACTCGACGAAGCCACGAGTCATCTCGATCTTGCTCACGAACGTGCCGTCGCGGCGGCCTTGAGGCGGCTCGACATCACGCGCATCCTCGTCGCTCACCGCCCTGAAACGGTGCTCGCCGCCGACCGAATCGTCCGGCTCGAGTCCGGACGCGTGGTGCCCGTTCGCAGCGCGCCGCGAGCACGCCCCCGGCGCGCGCCGCTCGACGACGCGAAGCTCCCGCCGCCGCAGGCGGGCGCCGGCGTGCCGAGCGCCGCCGAGCAAGACGTCATCGCGAACCTCGGATGTTGAGCCAAAACGAGGTCGCGAGCGAGGAGCCGCGGCGAATCGAAGCGCGCGTGCTCGAACTGATCGCCGAGACGTGCGGCCTCGACCGCGCCGAGCTCTCTGCGGCAACGCCGCTAGCCGAGGCGCTCGATTCGTTGACGTTGGTCGCCGTCGTCGCGCGCATCGAAGCCGTTTTCGATGTGCTTCTCGGGAGCGACGAGACGAGCGAGCTCTTATCGGCGCGCGACGTCGGCGAGCTCGGACGGCTGCTGGCGCGGATGGTCGTTCTCGCGCACGCGAATCTGCGTGAGAAGACCAGAAATCAGAGCTGCTAGCCGAATCGCGGTGCGCTTGAATGTGATCGAGCGTCTTGCCGGGCGGCCGGACGCAGAGGACGGCTCGATTCAAGGAGGAACGACAGTGGACGGATTCGCAATGACGATGCGGGAGCTCACGGCTGCCGAAGCGGCGTTCGTGAGCGGCGGGTTTTCGTGGGGAGAGCTCGTGGGGCACATGGCGATCGGAGCCGGCGCGGGCGCGTTGATAGGTCTTGCCGGCGCAGGCCTCGGCGCGGGGCCGGGTGCCTTGGGCGGGGCTCTGATCGGCGGCATCGAGTACTCGCTCGGCGAGCTCGTCGATTACTGCTTCTGAGACTTGCGCGTGGGTGGCGCCGCGTGCGGCGCCACCGCTGCGCGGAGGGCGTCATGCACGACGGTCGGCGCGTAGAGGGTGCTCTGACATGGGTCGCGGTCGCGGTACCGGGCATATTCGCCGGCATCAGCTGGGCCGCAACTGAGGGGTGGCCGTGGTGGAGCCGCATCCTCGTCGGCATCGCCGCTGGCCTCGTGATCTATGCCGCGATCCATGTCGCGATCAAAGGTCTGAAAAGCAATCGGCGCTGACTGCAGCGCGAAACTCGATATCAAGGAAGGAGACGTTCATGAATAGCGAGCCCATGACGATGCGCGAGCTGACGGCTTCCGACGCCGCGGCCGTGAGTGGCGGCACGAGCGGCGAAGAATTTCTGGCGAGCGCCGTGACCGGAGCGGCAAGCGGAGCGGCAATCGGCGCCTCGATCGGGTTCGGGTTCGGCGCGCCGATCGGCGTCGCCTATGGGGCGGCCGTCGGCGGCTTCGTCGGCGGCTTCTGGGGAGGCATGCAGTACGCGGCTGGCGAGCTCCTCGACTATTGCTTCTAACTCCACTTACGGCGATTCGGTTCGAGGCGGCGCCGCTATCGGGGCGCGATCATCCCGCTTGGCCTTGAGGGTGCTCCCATTCCTGTGAAGTAAACGGTGCCGGTCGTGCCGCGACGGCCTACCTTTGCGTCTGGGCTTGTAATTATTTATACAGTCATTTAATTTAGCGGGCGTGGCTACCAACAAGTCCCGCCGCAAACGCGAGCCGCGCCGCCCGGGCCGCCCGCGCGCCGACGAAGCGAATCAGCGCGAGCGCCTGCTCGATGCGGCCGTTGCGTGCTTCGCGGCCGACGGCGTCACGGCGACGAGCCTTCGCAGCATCGCGCTGAAGGCCGGCGTCACGCCGGCGCTGGTGAATTATTACTTCGGCAGCAAAGAGCAGTTGCTCGGCGCGTTCGTCGCCGAACGCATCGCGCCGGTCGTCCAGGTTCTTCGCGAGGGCCTGCTCGCGGCCGGCGACGATCCTCGCGCGTTGCTCGCTGCATTCGTACGCGGCATTCACGGTGTCGTCGCGCGCTACCCCTGGTGGCCTGCGCTGTGGGTGCGCGAGGTCTTAAGCGACAGCGGCGCGCTGCGCGACACCCTGCACAACGTCATCGCTCCGCAGGTCACACAGCTGCTCGCGCGGACGCTCGTCGATGCGCAGAAACGCGGCGCAATCAGCGCGGACCTCGACCCGCGGCTGCTCGTGGTCTCGCTCGTCGGGCTCACGATGTTTCCGCTCGCGGCCGAGCCCATCTGGCGGAAGATCTTTCCCGCCGGCGACCTCAACCGTGGCGTCCTGTTGCAGCACACGCTGGCACTGCTCGATCACGGTCTCGGAGGCATCCATGCGTGAATCCCGCCGGCTCATCGCTGCCCTGCTCGCCGGCGCCGCCTTGGCGGGCTGCGCGGAGAAGGGTCCCGCGCCGATCGTCGGCGCGCTCGAGTGGGACCGTATCGCCGTGACCGCCGAGCTCGCCGAGCCCGTGCTCTCCTGGGCCGCCGCCGAAGGCGACCGCGTCGAAGCCGGCGCCGTCGTGCTCGAGCTCGACGCGCGCCGCCAGGACGCACGGATCGCAGAAGCCAAGAGCCAGGTGGCGATGACCGAGGCGCAGCTCGCCGAGCTCACCCACGGCGCGCGCGTTGAGACGATCGACGCTGCGCGCGCGAACCTCGCGCGGGCACGCGCGGCGCAGGAGGACGCCGAAAGCGAGTACACACGCGTCGCCGAGCTGCGCAAACGCGAGCTCGTCGCGCAATCGACCGTCGACCAGGCGCTCGCCGCGCGCAACCAGCGCCGCGCAGAGACTTCGGGAGCCGAGGCGGAGTTGCGCGAGCTCACGCAGGGCACTCGGCCGGAGCAAATCGAGCAAGCGGCCGCGGCCGTAGGCGCAGCGCGCGCGGCGCTCGACACGTTGAAGCTCACGCGCGAGCGGCTCACGGTCCGCGCGCCGCGCGCGGGCCGCATCGACGCGCTGCCGTTCCGCGCCGGCGACCAGCCGCCCGTCGGCGCCGAGCTCGTCAGCATGCTGGTCGGCGACAGGCCGTACGCGCGTGTGTTCGTGCCCGCTCCGCAGCGAGCGCAGCTCAAGATCGGCGCGCGCTTCGAGGTGTATGTCGAAGGCGTCGCGACACCGTTCGCGGCGACGCTGCGCAGCATCCGGAGCGAGCCGAGCTTCACGCCGTACTACGCGCTCGCCGGCGACGACGCGAGCCGGCTCGTCTATCCGGCCGAGCTTCTGCTCGACGGCGGAGCGGATTTGCCGGCCGGACTGCCGGTGACGGCCGTGCCGCTCGCCCCATGAACGCCCAATGAGCACGCTGCCGACCGGCGACACGGCCATTCACGCCCGCGGCCTGTCGAAGCACTTCGGCGCCGTCGCGGCCGTCGACGGCCTCGATCTCACCGTGCGTCGCCGGGAGGTCTACGGCTTTCTCGGACCGAACGGCTCCGGCAAGTCGACGACGATCCGCATGCTCTGCGGCCTGCTGAACCCGAGCGCCGGCGAGATCGACGTCATGGGGTACCAGATCCCGCGCGACGCCGAGGCCCTGAAGCGGCGCATCGGCTACATGACGCAGAAGTTCTCGCTGTACGAGGACCTGACGGTCGACGAGAACCTCGCGTTTCTCGCGGCCGTGCACGACATGCCGCGTGCGAAAGCGCGGCCGCGCATCGACGAGCTCATCGAGCGGTTCTGGCTTGGGCCACAGCGCAAGCAGCTCGCGGGCACGCTGTCGGGCGGCCAGAAGCAGCGGCTCGCGCTCGCGGGCACGGTGCTACACAAGCCCGATCTTCTGTTCCTCGACGAGCCGACGAGCGCCGTCGACCCGCAGTCGCGCCGCGAGTTCTGGGACTCGCTGTTCGAGCTCGCGGACCAGGGGACGACGCTGCTCGTCTCGACGCACTACATGGACGAGGCCGAGCGGTGCACGCGGCTCGCGATCCTCGACCGCGGCCGCATCGTCGCCGACGGCACGCCGCACGAGCTCATGGCCGGCCTGCCGGGCCGCACGCTGCTCGTCGAAACGCCGGAGCCGCGCCGCGCGCAGCACGCGCTGCACGACCTGCCCGGCGTCATCGCGCTCGCGCAGATCGGCACGTCGCTGCGCGTGCTGGCGGCGAACGAGCCCGAGCTCGAAGCGCGCGTGGAGGCGCGGCTCGCGGGCGCCGGCATCGCGGCCGAGGTCGAGCCGACGGCTCCGAACCTCGAGGACGTGTTCGTCGCGGCGACGAGGAAGCCCGTGGAGAAGCGGCCGTGAGCCTGCGCCGGCTCGGCTCGATCGTCGTCAAGGAGCTGCGACAGCTGCGCCGCGACCGGCTGACGTTCGCGATGATCATCGGCATCCCGACTATGCAGCTGATTCTCTTCGGCTACGCGATCAATCTCGACGTGCGTAACCTCGAGACGGCCGTGCTCGACCAGGCCAACACCGCGCGCTCGCGCGAGCTCGTCGCCGGACATGGCCGCCACGGGCGTCATCCACATCGGCCGCAGCGTCTCGAGCACGCAGGAGATCGAAGCCCTCTTACGCGCCGGCGAGATCAGCGCCGCGATCGTGCTGCCGCCCGACTTCGAGACGCGCATGGAGCGGCGCGACCGGCCGCCCGTGCAGATCATCGTCGACGGCTCCGAGCAGGTCATCCAAGCCGCCGCGCGCCAGCTCGCCGCGTATCCGCTCTACGACGACCGAGGGTGGACGGCGCACGCCGGCGGCGTCGAGGTCGTGAACTTCTACAACCCGGAGCGGCGCGCGGCCGTGAATACCGTGCCGGGCCTGGTCGGCATGATCCTGACGATGACGATGGTGCTGTTCACGTCGATCGCGTTGGTGCGCGAGCGCGAGCGCGGCAACCTCGAGATGCTGATCGCGACGCCGGTTAGCCCGTGGGAGCTCACGGTCGGCAAGATCCTGCCGTTCGTAGGCATCGGGCTCGTGCAGACGACCGTCGTGCTCGTGCTCGGCGACGTGCTGTTCAACGTGCCGCTTCGCGGCTCGCTGCTCGACCTCTATCTCGCGGCGCTCGTGTTCATCACGGCGAACCTGTCGCTCGGCATCTTCATCTCGACGCTGACGCGCACGCAGTTCCAGGCGATGCAGATGTCGTTCTTCACGTTCCTGCCGCAGATCCTGCTGTCGGGGTTCATGTTCCCGTTCGCCGGCATGCCCGCAGCTGCGCGCTACGTCGCCGAGGTCATGCCGCTGACGCATTTCTTGCGGCTCGTGCGCGGCATCATGCTGCGCGGCGCGGACTTGACGGAGCTCTGGCCGTCGCTCGCGGCGCTCGGCGTGTTCATCGCCGTGATGCTCGCCGTCGCCGTCTCGCGCGTCCGCAAGCGGCTCGACTAGGATCCGGGCCGAGATAGCCACCGGGTTTTGTTCACGCGCGGATGCAGGGGCCGATCCGTTGGGGTTATTCTCTGGTCAGAGTTCCAAGCGGTCATTCAGCACCGCAACGGAGGACTCATGACCAAGCTCACAGTTGCAGTGTTAGCGATCTGCTCGCCGGCAGCGCTAGCGCGGCCGGATGGCGCTCCTTGCGCATCGACGCGAGCAGCGAGGCCAGCTTCAAGACCTCGCTGGAAGCGTTCAACGACAAGCTGTCGGCGGCGCGTCGGGAAGTGCTTGGGTTGGCGCTGCAGGACATCTGGGCTCAGGGCACGAAGGAAGCGAACGCCGCCCAGCGCGAATACACTGCGAGCGACTATTACCGCCAGATCGACGGCCTGGGCTACGAACAGATCGTGACGTTGACGGACCCGACCGGCGAGCTGGCCAAAATCCGCTACAGAACGGCCAAGAACGACGCGTTCTACGCATCGCGATCCGCACCGCGACCCGCGAATGCGACCAACACGCCGTGGCCGTCGCCAACTGGGGCACCGCCTCCCGTCGAGAACGGCGTGTACCGCGGCGCCACCCGTTCTATCGACCATCAGACCCACTGACGGTCGATAGCGAGCCGCGGCTCAGTCGGCGGGCTCGATGCGGTAGACGACGCCGCTCGTCGCGTCATTCGGGTCCGGCGGTGTTCCCAGCGTGCGCTTCTCGGTCACGGCGTAGAGATACCCGTCCGGGCTCTGCGCCACGTGCCGCCAGCGCCGCCCCAACGACATGAACAACGAATCGCGCCGCTCGGCCTGCGGCGCCGGCTGATCGAACGCGACGCGCTGCAGCGTCTGCCCGTTCAGCGCCCCGACGAACAGGTTCCCGCGCCACGGCGCGAGCTTGTCTCCGGTGTACCACACGAGCGAGTTCGGGCTGATCGACGGCGTCCAGTGCATGAAGGGCATCTCCATGCCCTCGCGGTACCAGTGCTGCTCCGAGACTTGGCCCTTCGTGTAGAGCCTGCCGAGCGAGACCAGCGGCCAGCCGTAGTTCGAGCCCGCGCGCAAGACGTTGATCTCGTCTCCGCCCATCGGCCCGATCTCCGTTGCCCAGAGCTCGCCGGTCGTGGGATGCCAAGCGAAGTCCGTCGTGTTGCGATGGCCGTACGTGAACACCTGTCCGTTGTGGTCCTCGCGCCCGACGAACGGATTGTCGGCGGGAATTCCACCGTCGTCGCGGACGCGCAGAACCTTGCCGACGTCGCTGTCCAAGTGCTGCGCGAAGATCCGAATGCTGGGGTCGTCGATCGCGTTGTTCTTGTCGTGATCGTTGATGGTCAGGTAGATCATGCCGTCCGGCCCGAACACTGCGCGGCCGGCGATCGGCCCGCCCTGAATCCACGCGTCGGTTTCGAACACCTCGCGAACGTCGGCAAGCTCACTGCCCTCGAGCCGCGCCCGCGCGAGCGCGAGCGTCGTCCTGGCGTCGGCGTCGGTCTTCACATAGTAGAGATAGACGAACCGATTCGCGGCGAACTGCGGATGCACGGCGACGGCCTGCAAGTTGGTGGCCTCGATGCCCGCGGCGGGCCACCCCGCGAGCGGCTCCGGCGCGAGCTTCCCGCCGCGCACGATGCGCACGCGGCCGGCCAGCTCGGCAATCAAGAGATCGCCGCTCGGCATGAATGCGACGTGCCGGGGATTCGTCAGACCTTCGGCGACGGGAACGAGCCGCACGCGGAACAGATCGCCGGGCGGGCACTGGCCTTGCGCCTGGCCGTTCGGCGAGCACGGGCCCGGCACCCAGGTGTCGAACACGAGCGGATCGGGCGGCGCCGACGGTGCGGCGTTCGCAGCCGAGCCCGGGACCGGGCTCTGCACACACGCTTGCGCGAAGACGAGCGGTAGCAGCAGCGGTAGAAGTCGGAACGTGTCGATGCGCATGTGTTTTCCGCCTATGCCGTTGGAGCGGCAAGCCTCAAAGATACTTCCACGTGTCGGCGCCGTCGAAAAGCCGTACGGCGACCGACGCGACATCCTCTGGCGCGAAACAGCGCCCGTTGATCGCGAAGCGATCGTCGGGCCCTTTCTCTACTACCTCGTAGTGCGTGCACGTGCCGCAGGCCCTGCAGTGATAAAACTCGATCGACTTGTCGCCCCAGACGTAGGCCGCGACCTGCTCGGCGCCCGCGACCATGCGTGCCGACTTGCGCGTGTAATAGGCCCAGCGCGCGCCGAGGCGCCGGCAGATCGAGCAGTTGCACTCCGTGAGCCCGCGCGGCAGCCGATCCGCTTCGATGACGACGGCTCCGCAATGACAGCTCGCACGGATCATGCTCGATCGTTTTCCCCGGCGCTACCGCGCAACGGTGCCGAAAAATATCTGCAGGTCGCGCGCGACGAGCTCGGGCTCCTCCCACTCGAGAAAGTGGCCGCCGACGTCAGTTTCGGCCCAGTGCTGCACGTTCAGCAAGCGCTCGCCGAACTCGCGCGGCGCGGGCGGGAAGAGGTCCTTCGTGCTCATCAACATGCCGACGGGGCGCTCGACACGTCCGGCCTTCAGTGGCTCGCGGACGAAGTCGTAGTACATGCGCACGGAAGCCGGCGCGGTGCCCGTGACCCAGTAGATCATCAGGTTCGTGATGAGATCGTCCTTGCTGAAGCGGCTCTCGACGTCGCCGTTGCTGTCGCTCCACGCGCGAAATTTCTCGACGATCCAAGCCGCCAGACCGACCGGCGAGTCGTTCAATGAATGGGCGAGCGTCTGCGGCTTCGACGTCTGTAGCCGCGCGTAGGCGAGCTCGGGCTCGACTCTGGCGACGGCGTCGATGAATTGCTGCTCGGCGGCCGTGTACGGCGGCGCGCCGCCGGCCGCACCGATGATGCCCGTCAAATGGACGCCGATGACCTGCTCCGGGTGCAGCAATGCCATCTGCCGCACGATGACGCCGCCCAAGTCGCTGCCGCGAACACCGTAGCGCTCGTAACCGAGCACGTCGTGCATGAGCTTCGCCATGAGCTCGGCACTCGTCGCAAAGCCCACGCCGGGTCGCGCCGGCACGTCGGAGAAGCCGAAGCCCGGCAGCGACGCCGCGACCACGTGGAAGCTCGGCGCGTTCGGCAGCCCGTGCGCGGCCGGGTCCGTGAGCAGCGGAATGAGGTCGAGCATCTGCAAGAACGTGCTCGGCCAGCCGTGCAGCAGCAGCACAGGAATCGCGTTCGGATCGCGGCTCCTCGCGTGCACGAAATGGATGTGCGTGCCGTCGATGGCGGCGCGGTAGTGCTCGAAGCGGTTCAGCGCGCGCTCTTGCTCGCGCCAGTCGTAGTCGTTCTGCCAATAGGCCACGAGCTCGCGCAGATACGCGGTGTCCGCGCCGTAGCTCCAGCCGGTGGCCGGCAACTGATCGGGCCAGCGCGTGCGCGCGAGCCGCTCATCGAGGTCGCGAAGCACGTCCGCAGGCACGTCGATGGTGAAACGCTCGACACGCGGGCGCTCGCCTTGACCGCTCGACGGAGCCCCGAAGCTCATCGCGAGCGCAACGACCGCAGCACCGAGCAAGCGAACCTGGCGCATATGGTCATCCTCGAAGGCGACAGTGCACATTCATGGCGCGGGTTGCTCCGGTCTTCGCGGCGAATGTTGGTTCTCGCCTCCATCCGCCTCGGCCGAGCAGGTCGTAGGACGTCCGTCCTTGTAGCAGTCGCGACGTGCGAAGCCCTCCCGCCATAGGTGGGCGACCGACCGCGTCGGGCCGGTCCCGTCTCCGATGACCATCATCCAGCGAGCTTCGGCGGCGGCGGCGAAGGCGCTGCGAAACCGATCGCACGCCGTTCGCCGCGGCCGTAGGGCCGACAGCAGGCGCAGGCGCTTGACCGTCGGAAACAGGTGGCGGCTACGCATCGGGACCCGAATACCACACCAGCACAAGCGCGAGGACGATTGCCGCGCTGCCAATCGCCGGAGCTGTCTCGCATTAAGGCGGCCCCCGCACCTCAGCCGAGCTGCGCGAGCAGCTTCTTCGGCGCCTTGCGCTCCCACGCCGCGCGCAACAGCGTTTTCACGTCGCGCGCTTTGGCCGCGGCGAGGTGGACGTGCAAGTAGCCGATCTTGCCCCACTTCAGCGTCTCGTAGGCCTTTGGATCGACGGCGACCATGATCTCGCGCTGCTCGTCGTCGACGAAGACGTTCAGGTAGCTGCCGTCGGAAGCGGCGGTCGCGAAGATCTTTCCCTTGACGCGAAACGAGGTCAGATGGAAATGCGGTTGCTCTGTCGCTTCGGGCAAGGCCAACGCCAACTGACGCGCATCTTTGACGTTCACGGCAATCCTCGCCTCTGCGGACAACGGCGACCCCACGGTACGCCGGTCGGGCGCACGAGGCAAAAGCCGGCCATCGGCCAGTGACTAGGCGCTTGCGGCCAAACGCCGAGCCCGTTGAGTGCTCGCCGGCCGCTCAGTCGAGCCGCGTGACGACGGGCTGCGTCGAGCTCGCCGACTCGTGGAACAGATCGGACAAGTATTGGCAAAGCTCGCCCTCGACGAGCGACGCGGGGACGACGAAATCGGCCTGGCGGCGCCTGCCGTCCGCGCCGAGCTGGAACGCCGACCAATTGCCGGGCGCTCCTTTGATCACCACCAGACGGCCGAAAACGTTGAAGCGGTACTGCGGCATTCTTGTACGCGGTCAAACCGGGAACCCTCCGTTCCCGAGTCATTAGATGCGCGAGGGGCGGCCTTGGTTACGCCGCGACCAAGAAAAAGCTCACGGCAGCGGCGCGACGTCGGGCTCGGCCCAGCCGAGACGCGCTTCGACAGAGTCCAAACGCGGCCGCGAATAGAAGCGCAGCAGGGCTTGCTTGTCCGCCAGCGGATCGGCGAGCAAAGCCGTGACGCGATCCGCGTCCGTCATGCCGGGATGGCGAGCCGCGAATGCGGCTAGGAGCTGCACGTACGCACGCGTGACGGTCTCGTGATAGCCGCCCGTAGGCGAGTTGATGGTGCCGTGGCTTTCGTTGAGCCGGGAAATGCCTAAGCGCAACTGTGCGAGCGCCTCGTCGCGACCGTAGCGGCTCACGTGCCACAACCCCACCGCAAGGTGCGCGGCGTGCGTCCACTCGGGCTTCGGCAGGCTGCACTCGGCGAAGCGCATCACGAGAGCGTCGAGCTCGGTGTCGGTCACACGTAGCGGCTGCCGGAAAATTCGATGAGGCAAAAGCCGTGGCCGAACGGATCGGAGAAGCTCACGCACTTCGAGCCGCGCCACTCGATGCACTCGCTCTCGCGCTTGGCGCCGGCTGCAAGCGCGCGCGTGACGGCCGCGTCGATGTCGTCGACGACGAAATCCACGTGCACTGGCGTCCAGTGCCGGCCGAGCTCGCGGGGGCTCCCCGTCGGGGTGGCGGCAGAACCCGCGGGCTTGCTCAGCAAGCACAACGAAGACGTGCCGTACGTCAGCTCGGCGACGTCGTCATCGAGCAGGCGCACGACTTTCACGCCGACCGCTGCCTCGTAGAATTCGATCGCCGGCGTGAGCTCCGGCACGTCGATGTTGACGACGATGCTCGCGACGGTCATCGCTTGGCTCCCGCTCCGCCGCCGCCGAGAAATGCGGCGCAACTTTGCAGCAGCAACTCGGGCGCGCAAACCGCTGCGAACGTGAAGACACGTCGCGGATGAATGCGGGGTGACAGCGTCATGACTCTCTCCGTTAGATCGAATCAGCTTCTCGCTTCGCGAGCTCCGGCGACGGCGTTCGGCCGATCCAAGACGGAGTTGTCGAACACGATGTCGGCGCGTTCCAAAGGACGGCACTGCGCGAGATACAGGCGTTGTCCCGGCACGTATCGGTGCTCGTACTTCGCGCGCGTGCTCGCCGCGTCCCCACCGCGAAATGTGTCGCGCGCGACGGCGCGCTCGACGGTGATTTCGAACGGCACGTCGACCCAAACCGTCATGTCCCATGATCCCTGCAGCTCGAGCCGCGAGAGGAACACGCCGTCGAAGAGCAATACCGCGTCTCGCGGCGCCGTTTGGCGGGGGGATTCGACGGCTCGGTCGGTGCGGTAGTCGAACACGGCCGTGCGAAAGCTGCCGTCGCCCGTGGGTCCGAGCGGGTCCAGCAACTCCCGCCTCACGGCGGCGTAGTCGAACGAATCGAGAAAGTAGCCCTCGGGCGAGTCCGGCCCACGCGAGTATCGCACCGCGCGGCGATTGTGGAACCCGTCGACCGACGCGCGGATGACCTCACGGCCGGCTCTTTGGACGGGCTCGACGAGCTCGTCGGCCAGCGTCGTCTTGCCTGCGCCATCGACGCCGTCGATTGCGACGCGCGCGCGACGACCGGGGCACAGCGCGGCGATCGAAGCGGCAAGCCGCTCGACTGCGGCCGACCGCCTCACGGACGCACCCTCGTAGAGCTCGGACGCGTCGATGTGTTGCGATAGACAGGCACGCACATCCAGCAGCCACACAGTGACAACACAAGTCGTGCGCGGCGCATCTCTGGCACTACCGAGCCCATGAGCTACGTTGCGGCGCGCTCAGCCGCGAGCCGGGCCTTGATATCCACGTAGGCGGCGTCGATGAGGGCGCCGAGCGCCGCGGCGTTCGGCTCGCGGCCAGGCTGTAATTTCACGTGCCGCATGCGTTTGCCGGTGCCCTCCAACAATCCAGCCGGGTCCTCGAGCCGAGCGCCGTGAAAGAAGCCGACGTTGACGTGGCTCTTGAACGAGTTGACGTACCCGAATGCCGCATCCTCTACGCAGGCGACAGGACATCCATCGTGTATGAGCTCCCGGACGTCCCGACCGCACTCTCGCATCCGCAGAAACCAGGTTTGGGCAATGGAGCGCAGCTCGACGGGCCCCTCACCGAACCAGGCGGCGACAGCGGGATCGTGTCTTGCCGCGGCGGACAAGCGGAAGAGCTCCTCCCTGCCGCTCAACCCGCGGAGGTCTAGCGCAACGCGGCGCGGTGTATTCGTCATGCCGGAATCTCGCGCGGCAATTGCTTGCGCCGATACGCGACCATTGCGACGAAAGCGACGCAAGCGACCCCGACAGCGGCGGGAAACAACACGGTCGTCAGCGAATAGTGCTCGAGCGCCAAAATTGCCAATAGGTTGCGCACCGCGGCCCAGGAGTAGAAGCCTATGCGCTCGTCATACGGACGGGAATAGGCGGAGCGAAAGGTCGGGCCAAAGCCCGCGAGATCGAGTCCGGTAAGGATGACGACCGCCCACAGCGGGTCGGACGTGAGGAACCAGCTCGGCACAGCCGCGAGCGCGACGGCGAGGAAGACCCAATCCGATCGCGTGATCGCGGTATCGCACTGGTTGCGGTACGCAAGCACGGCGATGTAGGCCGTGATGAGCCCGGAAACACCGATGGGCCAGGCACCCACCCCACCGGAACCGGCAAGCTGCGCGAGCGACACGACGAACGTGCCGAGCGCCCAGATCAGCCAAGAGAACACGTGCGGCTTGGTCAGACCCCCACGAATCGAGCGGATGTAGGGGACGAAAATGGCAAACGTCAGCACGATGGCTGCCGCACTGAGCGCTTCCTTGATCATGCAGTGCTTGAACGAAATTTAGTCAGTGTTGCAGCTCAAAAGGTGATGTCAGGCGACGGCACGCTGAATCCGTGCAGCCAGTGCTCGCTGCTGCTCGAGTGAAATCGGCTCGAAATCCGTCTCGGTATAAATCTTCGTTGGATCGCTGCCTGGATACCGAGGTACCACATGCATGTGATAGTGCGGATAGTGTTGATTGGCATCGATACCGTTGTTTTGAAAGACACTGAGGCCAGTCGTCCCGAATACCTCCACCAACGCGCGCCCCAGCTCCTGCGCTTCGACGCCCACCGCGGCTAACGTGTCTCCGTCGAGATCGAGCAGCGTTGATAGATGGCGATTGGGAACAATCAGAAGGGCTCCAGTTTCGTATTGAGTACGATTCACGAGCGACGAGACCAGCAACCCACGGCGGATGAATGCACACTCCCGCGTTCCTGCGATGAGCTCGCAGAATCCGCAGGATGCAACGGTTGGCAGCCGTATCGCCAAGGCGTCCCCGTCGTCTAATGCAGCGCTTCAGCGGGCTAGTTCGGCCCGACGCTGGGCGCTGGCGCAGCACTGCTCGTGCGAAAGGAAATTCTGTTTGCACCCGCTTCCTGGAGCAGGAGCGCAGCGCGCCTCACGCTCTCATACGGAGCAGCCGTGTCGCCCTCGACGACAAGCGCTACATTCGCATCGCGATTTAGCGCGGCGGCGGCTTGCGCCACGACGGAAGCATCGTCGGTGGGCACAGTAGCATCGGTCAAAAAGAACGAGCCCTGAGCATCGACGCGCAATATGAAGGCTGCACGATCACCGGGAGATTGAGCAGCCACGCTTAGAGCGACGAGCGATGAGACAACAACCCCAAGACTAAAAAGCAGAGAACGCACGGTACTCTCCTTGCGCAGTTAGAGCGCAGACGAAAAACTTGCAATGTGGTCGCCGTGCCGCTGCAGTTCAAGCGGCGATATGCTGCCATATGAAGCGCGACGCCAGCGCATAATGCAATGGCGCCCTCGCGCCGTCGCCGCGACGGCCTATCACCACCGCCGCTGCAACTGCTTGTCAGGCGACACTTGGCGGTGTCCGCGCATGAGTGATGCTCCACGCGCGCTCGAGAGTGACGCCGTTCGAATAGTCCGCATACAGCGGATGGTCGCAAGGTGCTAACTCGATAAGCGGCCTCTTCTTGCCACCCTGAAAGTGCGCCATGGTCTTCATCGCCCAAGTATCGGATTCATAGAACGGAATGCTGTTACTGAGCCAACCAAAGAACGGCCCAATGGTGGGGCTATCGAAGTTGTCCAGGTACGTCTGAAAGTTTTCGCGCTTCTGCGACACCCAAACGCCAAGCCCAAAGTGGTCGGCTGTGCCGACTATCGGAATCAAGATTACGCCGCGGATGTAGAAAGCGTCGTCGTCGATGGCACAGGTATCAGAGCTGCCTTTTACGCGAGCCGCGCGTTCTGATTCCGGGACACCAAAGTAGGTATCCGGCCAGCCGAATCCCAAATCCGGCAAGTCGTCATGATTCTGTCCGCAGGTTTCACAACGATAAGGCATGCGAGTGTCGCCTAACGCCACAGTTCAGCGGCCGCCTGATCACGTCTCCAGCGACGCCGTATCACGGTCCGCGGCATGGCGCGACCTCCATAGTTCAGCCGTCAACGCCCACCTTTCGTGATCTCGCCAACGCCCTCCGATCTTGAGGTACTTCGGCGAGTAGCCCTCGCGCTTGAACCCGAGACTTCGAACGAGCGCGATAGAGCGAGCGTTTTCAGGTTGAATATTGGCCTCGAGACGATGGAGGCGATACTTCCCAAACGACAGGCTAATTACCTTCATCAGCCCCGCGCGCATGTACCCGCATCCGTCGTTTGGAACGAACGCGTAGTACCCAAGATATCCTGAGCAGAACGCGCCTCGCACAATTTCGCTGACGTTAACGACACCCGCGAGTTTTTCCTCTGCGGTACATATCAAGTAGCACACGCGAGACTTGTCCTTCGCTCGATCCACGAATGCCTTGTATTGAGAACGCGTCGAGGGCGGATAAGTCCAAGGGACGTGCAAAGCGCGGCTACGTAGGACGGCCGCGAGGAATTCGCGAGATCGGAGCATTGACGGCTCTTCGAGGCGAGTGCGAACGATTGTGGCTGGGTACGACATTGGCTTGTTAGGCGCTGGCACAACGCGAAGAGTAACCATCGACGGTGTCACACCTGCGCACCCCAGCCATCAAACTCGCAGTCATGAATAATGCCCTGAACGACGATCCATGGAACCCACTGCGACAGGACGTGTGCAGTGACCGCCGTGGGATGTGTCTTGCCGACGACATGAACCTTCGCGAAAAGAAGCTGCCTGACCGTCGGAGCTCAACTAGGCAGTCGTTTGCCTCTAGGTGCCCCACCAGCGCCCGAGCCGCAGTCTCGTTGGGAGCTGCGAAGAAAAACTCGATTTGAGGCCCATGCGATCGGCGCCACGACTGCGACGAGTACGACGACAGCGAGCATCGACCCCCACGTCCTTTCATCCCTTGCGGCCACCTTTCACTGGCTCGAGTTTGCTCATAACCCCTCTTCGAATCGCGATCGCGAACTACACTCAACGCACCACCCTGACGAGCGGAAGACGCCCGCGACGACGTCCCACGGTCCGCTGCAACTGCTTGTTAGACGCCGCGCGACGAACCATAACGAAGCCTATGAACTACGGATGAAAGGCCCCGAGCGCCGAGTATCAGCGCGACACCAATTATGAGCGAAACAACATTGCTCGCGACATCTGCGCGCGCCGACGGATCCGCGAACGCGTCGGCCGCATAGGCCTCCTGTGTGTACGCGTTAAGTGCAAAGTAGTACGCCAATGCCCGCAAGCCATCCAACGCTAGGAACAGGCCGATCCCGCCGAAGATTAGCGGCTGCACCACGCGCTCAAGCTCAGTTCCCGCGGCAAAGGAGGCTCCCACTACGGCGCGCGCGCTTAAAGCTGGCAACCACAGCATGAAACCACCGATAGCCATTGGCACTAGCAACGGCACGACCACCATGCCGATAAGCAACGCGTTAGAACGCTCGGGACTCAAGACGTAGCCTCCGACGCGGTCAGGGAGAAGCGCGACTGTGTATAGAACGAGAACAAGACCAGCGGTCTTTACGATGAGGACGACAAGAACTCGATAATCCACTCGACCCCCGTGCGTCTAACGCCGCAGTTCAGCGGCCGCGTGACCACGTGTCCAGCGCGCCGCATGTGCACAATGAAATGCCGCACTTGCGGCGCGCCCGCGCCGACGTGTCACGGTCCGCTGCAACTGCTTGTTAGGCGGCTGGCACACGCTTCATTTCTCCTGGTAGTCCGGATCGCTGAACGCCAAGAAGCAGCCCGACTTCAGATGTTCATAGGTACATAGCGTGCCGTCATAGCAATAGTTACCGTACTCGTGTTTGCGATGCACGCGGATCGCCTGTGATTCAGGTGTCGCCGTTCGCGGGCCTGAGCTGAACGCGAGGAGTGCGATGCCACGTTCCTCGTTGTGCAGGATCGACTCCGGTAGGTTTCCCTGCGACAACTCCGCCACAGCAATTGCCTGCAGCTCACGCGGCAACATGAGCCAGAACTTCTGCGCATCGCTGTCTGCGAACGCAGCACCATCCCATTCGGGAGCGGACACGCTGAGAGTCGATCGATCCAGGCGCTGCGCCATGTTGTGCCGCCTAACGCCGCAGTTGAGCGGCCGCGTGATGAGTTGTCCAGCGCCGCCGTATGACGGTCCGCTCCAACTGCTTGTTATGCGGCATAGCCGCGACCGCTCGTAGCGAACGGACATCGCTACTCCGACGCAAGCGCACTCCGATCCACTGGCATGCCAAGTTCGGCCTCAGCTTGCTTGAGATATTCGTCTATGGGCGGTAGACCGATTTCTGCGCGCCGGGCATCAAGCCTATCCGGATCGATAACCGGAACGAGCTTGGCTACCTTAGTGACAAGGTCAAACGAGATCTCTGTCCCATACAGCTGAGAGCCGGTGTTGGCAACCGAAATCTCGTCTTCCAATTCGGCAAGACTCAAGGCTTCGGCGGAACCGCCTTTTACTGCTTCGCGGATCAAGGGAAGGTAGCGTTCCTGGCGGGCGATATCCGCATGTTGAAGGATCAACGATGCCGCGGACGCCGCTTCGGTACCAACCGATGAGGCCCCAGGCCACCCGTGCTGAGACACTATCTCGTCGAGCCGCGTTCGATTTCTTTCATCCACAGCGGTCATTTCTTCGATTAGCTTCCGCGCTTCTTCGGTCGACAACGCCTCCGAACCGCCCGCGCTTACAAAGGCATTCAATCGCTCTCGCACTTCCTGATCTGCGCGGACCATCTCCAGCAGCTCAGCGCGCAACTCAGCGTCTGTTCCGGCTGCTCGGCAGGCGGAAAGGATCAGAAACAGCGCCGCTGATATCAGCGACCTCTGTGTAGCACGGAGCGTGGACATAGCAGTCACCCAACGCGGCACGCTTCACCGCCCCTTAAGAACTTGTGATCGGCTGAATGCTGCCGCATAACGCCGCAGTTCAGCGGCCGCGCGCTGCCGTATGAAGCGCGGCGCGAGCGCATAATGAAATGGCGCGCTCGCGCCGTCGCCGCGACGCCGTATCACGGTCCGCTGCAACTGCTTGTTATGCGCTTGGCACGAGGCAACTGGAGAGTCTTTGATCATGGCGGCGCGCACTCCAGCAGATTGTGCGTATCCGTTTGGCCCGTGTGACGAAACCCTAGCCGCAGATAGAGCTTAAAGGCGCGGTGGTTTTGCAGACCGGTTGAAAGAACCAACTTCTTTCCGTCCGTATGTGCGCGAGCAATAGTGTCTTGCAGAAGCTGCGTACCGACACCGTTGTTTTGGAATTCAGGCGCGATTTGAATCTCCCCGACTTCCACTGCCTCTGGACGCTCGAAGAGTTGCATCATACCCACGCGAGCGCCGTCGATTTCCACCGTATAGATTGAACCGCGCGCCCAGCACTCATCGCAATGGCGTAGGTGGCGAGCTTCGTCCCAGCTTCCCCAGGTGGCGAAGAACAGGTCCCGATAAACGGACCGACGCAGCTGCTCGAGCCATGATCGGTCCTGGTCGACAGCCGGGACTAGTTCATAACGCATGGACAGGCGACACCGTCGGCTAGCGGCGCATAACGCCGCAGTTCAGCGGCCGCGTGACCACGTGTCCAACGCGCCGCATGTGCACAATGAAATGCCGCACTTGCGGCGCGCCCGCGCCGACGTATCACGGTCCGCTGCAACTGCTTGTTAGCCGACATGCCTGCGAGACTTTGGCGTCGACTTCTTCAGCACGTCAGCCATGCGAGTTTGCCAGCCAGGCCCCGTCGCCTTCCACGCGGCGATAACTTCGGGCGGAAGGCGCAGTGAAAGAAGCCGCTTAGGATTCAGCGTGGGAGGCCGTCCGCGTCGGACGAGTTTCGCCCCCCGCCGCAACTCTGCCTCGGCCACCCACTCTTTCGTAATTTCCGGCGCTTCATCCCTTGGGGAAGAATTGACGGAGCGTTTTCGCTTCGCGCTCATGGCAGTGCCTCATGCTAACTATTCGCCTTGCCGTGCCGCGTGGCGTCCAGACGAATACGACCAATCTTGAATCGAGCGAACCGACAGTAGTGAATCGGGGCTCACCGTAGTCAAAGCGATCGTCGACGCGAGTGAAGTGATAACCGGCGAAGATCTCTTCGGCTCTGCGCATATCGAGCCCCCGCTCCTGCAGCGTGCGCCGACGCTTGGCGGGATCGCAGGTAATGCGCATGCATTATCGTAGCTACGTTAATTAGATGGGTCAACAGACCACCGCTATCAAGTCATGTCGGCTAACGCCGCAGTTCAGCGGCCGCGCGCTGCCGTGTGAAGCGCGCCGCGAGCGCATAATGAAATGGCGCGCTCGCGGCGTCGCCGCGATGCCGTATCACGGTCCGCTGCAACTGCTTGTTAGCCGACAAGCTTGTCGTAGTCAGCATGGGTCCCAATCCAAAACCACTGCACTCCATCTGCGACGTCGTGACCGAGGGCTCGATAGTGGCCACCGACCCGCACAGACCACAGTGGCCCAATGCGTTTGAAATGTAATGATGGATGTCTCGGGTCAGTCTTGAGGAGCTCGTAGTTCTTGTCTGCGAGCGCCCGAACCTCATCGGGCAGATTGCCGTACAACGCCCGAACGCCGGCGAGGCGTAGTGCCTCAAAGTTTGCGGGCCTTACCACGGTCGAAATCCGACCGCGCGTCGGACACCAGTTTGTCGAGCTTGCCTGCGTTCGCATCAGCTTCGATTTGAGCATCCCAAGCAGCCCAATCTCGCTCAAGAACCCAGTTACGCAGCTCGGCGAACTCTGCGGACGAGAGTTCACGAATCTGCTGCTCGATGTGTTCAACCTTGCGCATGGGAAGTACCTCGACGCGAAGTATATCTCGGGCTCTGGCAGCGTCCCTGACCTTGTCGGCTAACGCCGCAGTTCAGCGGCCGCACGACTCCGTGTGACGCGCGGCGCGAGCGCATAATGAAATAACGTGCTCGCGGCGCGCCCGCGACGACGGGTCACGGTCCGCTGCAACTGCTTGTTATACGTCAGGCCGCCCAATCCAACTTAAGCCGCTTCTTCTCCGCGGCACACTCGCGCAAGTACAGGTTGATCAGGTTCTGATACGGAATGCCCGTGCCTTCCGCCAAGCTCTTGAAGTAGTCGATCGTAGACTCGTCCAGCCGAATCGTTATCTGGCGCTTGCGTTTCTGCAAGTATGGGTTCGGTTTCGACTCAGAGAAGTTGTAGCGCTTTTTCATGGCAAGTGTTCAGCGTATTGACGCCGCTCCGAAGGGTCCGCGCGACGCGCGGAGATGATTCGCACGACCCGGTCTGATTCGCGATAGCAATGGCATACGACCAGGACGCGCAGTTGGACACTCAGGCCGAGAAGCACGAACCGCTCTTCGTCATCGGAGTGCTCCGGGTCACGTATCACTCGAGCATGCTCGTCTAAGAACGCCGTCCGAGCTTCCTCGAACGACACGCCGTGCTTAGCTTTGTTGGCGCGGCTCTTCCGCGGATCCCACTCAAAGCGGACATCGGCCATGCCGACAGTGTAACTACAACGTAGTGCCCGTCAACCCTGACGTATAACGCCGCAGTTCAGCGGCGGCGCGCTGCGGCTGTGCCGCGCGCCGCGAGCGCATAATGAAATGGAGCGCTCGCGGCGCGCCGCGACGACGTATCACGGTCCGCTGCAACTGCTTGTTATACGGCCTTGCCACGGGACGCCCACTTCACGAACTCTTCAATGATGCGCCGAGCATGTGTGGGCCACCAGCACCGCGAAACTGCCTTCCCTCTACGCGACACGATATCCATTCCCGCCCGTCGCTCGTGCGCTCCACAACGGTGAATGGCTGATCCCGCAGCGGGGTGTCGTCGAGGTCGATGGTTACCGTCCAGCCTGGATTGTCCAACGTTTCGATCTTGACGCCCAACCGATGCTCCCAATCACCGTCGCATTGCGAGCTGTACCAGCGCTGCAACTCCGCAAGTGCCACACCGGGGTCTTCAGCTGTCGCCGCTAGAAGCGTCAGCTTTTCGGCAACTTCGATTTCCCGGCCATCGCTCAGCTCTACACGATACGTAACCCGCGGATCGAGCTGTTCGACGGCGATGACAGCGCCGCACACCGCCAACGTGTGCGCCGGAGACAACGCGCACGGAGTCGTTCATAGAAACGCGACCCCCTCGAGTGGCTCGCGGTTCATCCAGCGGTGGTCAAACTCAGCGCGATCCATGAGCTAGGCCGGATAACGCCGCAGATCAGCGGCCGCACGCCGAGGCGTCCAGCGCGCGGCAGGCGCACAATGGAATGACGCGCCTGCCGCGCGCCCGCGCCGACGTGTCACGGTCCGCTGCATCTGCTTGTTATACGCCGGCGAACGCGTCGTCATAGCGAACTAACCCAGCCGCACCGTTGAGCGCTCCAGCCTCGAGTTCCGCAACCATGAAATACATCCGCCGGCACATCGTACTCACATCGGAGCGCGTAGCGATCTGCGGGGGACGAAGCCGAAGCGCGGATAATACCGGGGTGACCGACGACCACTGGCACCGGCGCAACACCCGAGCTCTTTGCAACTTGTTAAGCCTTGGCGCACCAGCGCAGAGCCGATGCCCTTGCGTTGGTAATCCGGGTACGACCGCCATTGGCGCCAGCCCCATTAAATTCAGGATAGGCGTGCTCGGTCAGCGAAACTGGCGAAAAGAGAATGTGTCCGAACGACTTTACCGTCGACTTCCGCGACGAGTGAAACCAAGGATACGTCCTTGCCGTGCAGAGCTTCGAGCAAGCATCGAATCTCGGTAGGTGTCTCGAACGCTGTCTCGCTTACCGCACGCACAGCCGCGCGGTCAGCTTCGGTTTTCTTGACGAATGCGCATACGTCAATCCGGCGTATAACGCCGCAGTTCAGCGGCCGCGCGAGCATATGTCCAGCGCGCCGCATGTGCATAATGAAATGGCGCACTTGCGGCGCGCCAGCGATTGGGTATCACGGTCCGCTGCAACTGCTTGTTAGGCGTCAGCACCTCTAATGAATTCATGGACGATCTCGTTCCGTCGGCGCACCGCGTCACGCGGATCTGCAGGACCAATAGCACGTATCCACTTCATAACTGGATAAATGCACCGAAGATGTCATGGAAGTTTAAGTGCTTCGTACCGGGGATTGTCTTGGTTACGAGGCTCGATGCCGCTAATGGCATTTTGAGCGCTAGACATCGTGATTGCCTTCGTCTCCTCGCTGATACAGCATCAGGTACGGGATGCGCACAGGCTCTTCCTGCAGCTCACCAGAGTGTCTGCTGTTTAGGTTGACGACGCAGCGCACCTGATTCCGAGTTTCTCTTCGAGAATTGAGTAACCAACTGCGCCATCCAGCGAAAGCCCGATGCGTCTGAGAACCCTCGTCAGAGCCCGCGTGGTTGACTCTGGGAATCTTTTTCATCGTGGTTTGCATTTCATATATGAGAAATCCGATGGTCTGTTGACCTGGCAGCGACTATGCGGTTCGTATTTTGATGTGATTCGAAAGCATTCCCTGGAAAGTTGCAGCTGGTTGGTCATGCAGGGAGGACCTGATCTCTTGCTCGATCTGAGACTGCTCCTCTTTCATCGCTTTACCTGTGAAGCTTGAAGTGCCCTGAAGCTCGGTAAGCTGGTGCGAATGTTGGATAATAGATCACTACGAAGCGATGGCTCGCCAAGCGCTCGATAAGCATCGTGTTTTTGGAGGTGAATGAAATCAGTTGATGGCAGTAAATCAAAACCCTGGGGGGCACTGGTGGTCGCTTCGTACGCCGCCTCCGCGTGCGAATTGGTTAGGACTCTCATGGCTGGCTTTAACAGCAGTTTCACGATAGCTGGCACATGGCGCTCGTGGCGAAGCTGTTCCCAGAGTTGTTCTCTCCGGTGCTTGCCAGCCGATCTATCGGCGGGGTACCAAAGCTTGACGAACAGTCGACGGCCCTGGTCTGAGCTCGCGACATGCGTCGTCTCTCTGGATCCGCAAGCTCGAACGCCACCGTTCCGACCAAACGCGGCCCGATCGGCTTCGCTAGGGTATTCATGGGAACATGTCTACTGACGCCTAACGCCGCAGTTCAGCGGCGGCGCGCTGCGCTAACCAGCGCGGCGCATGTGCAGAATGGAAATGCGGATCTGCGGCGCGCGTGTGACGCCGTGTCGCCGTCCGCTGTAACTGCTTGTTATGCGGCGGTACCAGTTTACGCGCTCTAGGTGCCCTTCTATTGCGCGACGGCTTCAACGACGAAATCCGCGCAATGGTAGTCGAGCAGCTCGGTATCCGGCATGAGCAGGTGCGTGAGCGTGACGGTCCACGGCCGCGTATAGGCCTTAGGATCGTCAACAGTGACCTCGATCTCGAGGTGTCCGAAATTCAGCCGGCGATATCGTTCGGTGATTCTCGGCATCGGTAATTGGACTACCCCAGCGATCGAGCCAAGTGCCATCCCTCAGACCGATCGTGTGTACCACCAAGGCGTCGACTCCCACTTCCCAATCGAATAGCCATTCCACGTAGGGTCAGGGTTCTCCGGTAGCGGCCGACCATCGGTGAAGATCTGACGATAGGTAACGTCACGTTCGGACAGCATCACTACGAGCCCAGGAAGCTGTAAGACCTTCCTCGGCGGTGGAAAAGTCAAAAAGCGCAGCGCACCGCCGGGACGACAGAGCGCAACGGATCGTGCTCACCAAGCTGCGCCGAACGTTGTTTGAAGAGCTCGGCAGCCCAAGGTTGGTATGGAAGCCCGCTAGGGAGATTCGACCAAAATTGAGAAACGACTGACCGATAGGGTAGTCGCTGACAAACTGCGCACAACCTTCGGGTGGGCAGGATGCCGAGTTGCCAGATACCGGATATATCGGGTCCGCCATCCGCTGTCCTTGGGGCAGGCGCCACCAAGTCGGGTTTCCCATCCGACGTGCGTGGAATCCCCGCCGTTGGATAGTCAAGCCACTGCGCACCGACAGGTAAACCATATGCGACGAGGACGAAGACTCTCACACACGAACGAACCATGCTTATACCCTCCGCGTCGATGCACGTGGCTCGCGATCAGACAACCAGCGCCTGCAGGCAATGCCAACGACAGTGTTCCGAAATTGCGGAAGAACTGCCAGCGATTCGGCCATATAGGCGCGATCTTGACGGTGGAGGGATCACTATCGCCGGGAATCGTTCGATTTGTCTCGCGTCCGCGCAAGCTCGAGATACATGGAGCGACGTATGCTGCGCTAACAAAGTACGGCGGTATGAAGACGTGTCCGACGCGCGGCGAGATTTTTTTTTCTGATAAAGGAACCTCGAAGGCAGAGATATGCGCGACTGAAGAAGCTCAGTGAAGCCGAAAGCAAAAGCACTCAGCGATTGACGCAGCTGAATTTTTTTTTTTTTTTTTTTTTTTTTTTTTTTTTTTTTTTTTTTTTTTTTTTTTTTAAAAAAAAAAAAAAAAAAAAAAAAAAAAAAAAAAAAAAAAAAAAAAAAAAAAAAAAAAAAAAAAAAAAAAAAAAAAAAAAAAAAAAAAAAAAAAAAAAAAAAAAAAAAAAAAAAAAAAAAAAAAAAAAAAAAAAAAAAAAAAAAAAAAAAAAAAAAAAAAAAAAAAAAAAAAAAAAAAAAAAAAAAAAAAAAAAAAAAAAAAAAAAAAAAAAAAAAAAAAAAAAAAAAAAAAAAAAAAAAAAAAAAAAAAAAAAAAAAAAAAAAAAAAAAAAAAAAAAAAAAAAAAAAAAAAAAAAAAAAAAAAAAAAAAAAAAAAAAAAAAAAAAAAAAAAAAAAAAAAAAAAAAAAAAAAAAAAAAAAAAAAAAAAAAAAAAAAAAAAAAAATAGGAGTTCTCGCGGGGAAAATAGCATCAAAAAAAAAAAAAAAAAAAAAAAAAAAAAAAAAAAAAAAAAAAAAAAAAAAAAAAAAAAAAAAAAAAAAAAAAAAAAAAAAAAAAAAAAAAAAAAAAAAAAAAAAAAAAAAAAAAAAAAAAAAAAAAAAAAAAAAAAAAAAAAAAAAAAAAAAAAATACCCGATCGGTCGCCGAGCTGCTGAAGCTGGAAAGTCAGAAAAGAATCGGGCTTGTCAAGGCGCAGCGCAAAAAAAGTATCAAAGTGCAACGACATGTTGGGAAAAGTTGAGTCGAAGGTGAAGCCTGCTATCGAAAAAAAAAAAAAAAATTTTTTTTTTTTTTTTTTTTTTTTTTTTTTTTTTTTTTTTTTTTTTTTTTTAAAAAAAAAAAAAAAATTTAGTTGCAGCATAACGCCGCAGATAAGCGGCCGTACGCCGAGCGGTTGAGCGCGCGGCAGGCGCACAATGGAATGACGCGCCTGCCGCGCGCACGCGCCGACGAGTCACAGTCCGCTGCATCTGCTTGTTATAAGACGGCGCACGCGCCGTAATTGCGAACTAACACAGCTGCATCGTTGAGCGCTCAAGAATCGAGTTCCGCAACAATGAATACGTCTGCAGGCACATCGTACTCACATCGGAGCGCGTAGCGATCCGCGGGGACGAAGCCGAAGCGCGGATAGTACTCGGGGTCACCGATCGACCACTAGGGCGCAACACCCGAGCTCTTTGCAACTTGTTAACCTTGGCGCACGAGCGCAGAGCAGATGCGCTTGCGTTGGTAATACGGTACGACCGCGATTGGCGCGAGCGCGATTAAATTCAGGTAGGCGTGCTCGGTAAGCGAAACTGGCGAAAAAGAGAATGTGACCGACGACTTTGCCGTCGACTTGCGCGATAAGAGAAACCAAGGATACGTCCTTGCGTGCAGAGCTTCGACAAGATCGGCCTCGGTAGGTGTCTCGAACGCTGTCTCGTTTACCGCACGCACAGCAGCGCGGTAAGCTTCGGTTTCTTGACGAATGCGCATACGTCAATCTGGCGTATAACGCAGCAGTTCAGCGGCAGCGCGTTGCGGCTTGCAGCGCGCAGCGAGCGCATAATGAAATGGAGCGCTCGCGGCGTCGCCGCGACGACGTGTCACGGTACGCTGCAACTGCTTGTTATACGGCCTTGCAACGGGACGCGCACTTCACGAACTCTTCAATGATCGCGCCGAGCATGTGTGGGCCACTAGCACCGCGAAACTGCCTTCCCTCTACGCGACACGATATCTATTCCCGCGCGTCGCTCGTGCGCTCCACAACGGTGAATGGCTGATACCGCAGCGGGGTGTAGTCGAGGTCGATGGTTACAGTCCAGCCTGGATTGTGCAACGTTTCGATCTTGACGCGCAACCGATGCTCCCAATCACAGTCGCATTGCGAGCTGTACGAGCGCTGCAACTCCGCAAGTGCCACACCGGGGTCTTCAGCTGTCGCCGCTAGAAGGTGATTTTCGGCAACTTCGATTTCCCGGCCATCGCTCAGCTCTACACGATACGTAACACGCGGATCGAGCTGTTCGACGGCGATGACAGCGCCGCAACCGCCAACGTGTGCGCCGGAGACAACGCGCACGGAGTCGGATTGAGTAGAAACGCGACAACCTCGAGTGCTTGGCGGTTCATCGAGCGGGTGGTCAAACTCAGCGCGATCGATGAGCTAGGACGGATAACGCAGCAGTTCAGCGGCATCGATCCGCAGACGTGTGAAGCGCGACGCATGAGCAGCGCTGCGACGCGCAAGCGCCGAAGCTTCAATATCCGCTCCGACAACGATTAAGGAGCCGAAGTTCACAGCATGAAAAAAAAATGGAGCGTAATTTGTGATAATTTAAATTTGCGGATGGTTGCGTGATCAAAACGTCGGTCCCATATATATAGTTCATCGGCCAGGCAAGCCCTGGCAGAAATATCGGCAATTTTCGTCGTAGAAAGCTTCAACGAAAGCAAGCAAAAATGCGTAAAAAAAAGTACGAGTAAAGCTAATGAGCCGCGAGTGGTTCCGAAAAAGAAATTGCAGCGAAGCGCGAACGTAGCTAATCGAGCGGTGGCGGCATTTTACAAAATTACGAACGAAAACGACCGCACAGCAAGCGCTTGCTACCGGACGCCGGAATGGAAAACTAGCTCGAAAAGCAATAATGGGTATGATAATTTAGAGTGAACTAAGACTTCAAAAAAGTCAATTAGTGGCAGCCGTCTCGGAGCGAGATAACAGTCGACGGAAATACGTCATGTTTAGGCTTTCACCATGAAGAAGTCAGCGTCGATTTCGCACTCGGTCTCTATGCGGGCATCGTTGTCGATTCCGTACTGCGCATCAACGACGAAAGTAGTTGCTCATGGTGCCCGACCGTAGAGCCTAATGGCGGCAGCCTAACGCCGCAGTTCAGACGGCACGCGCATGTGCATAATGAAATGGCGCACTTGCGCCGCGCCCGCGCCGACGTGTCACCGTCCGCTGCAACTGCTTGTTAGGCGTCACCGCGGTGTGCCATCCATTGCGAAATAGAACACCTTGCCGTCATAAGACGCTCAACGATGAGCTCATTTGTTGTCAGCATTTTTTTTTTTTTTTTTTTTTTTTTTTTTTTTTTTTTTTTTTTTTTTTTTTTTTTTTTTTTTTTTTTTTTTTTTTTTTTTTTTTTTTTTTTTTTTTTTTTTTTTTTTTTTTTTTTTTTTTTTTCAGCAAACTCACAAGCCTGTAATTTAGTGTGCTATCAAAAAGGGATCTCAGGTCAATATTTTTTTTTTTTTTTTTTTTTTTTTTTTTTTTTTTTTTTTTTTTTTTTTTTTTTTTTTTTTTTTTTTTTTTTTTTTTTTTTTTTTTTTTTTTTTTTTTTTTTTTTTTTTTTTTTTTTTTTTTTTTTTTTTTTTTTTTTTTTTTTTTTTTTTTTTTTTTTTTTTTTTTTTTTTTTTTTTTTTTTTTTTTTTTTTTTTTAAAAAAAAAAAAAAAAAAAAAAAAAAAAAAAAAAAAAAAAAAAAAAATTTTTTTTTAAAAAAAAAAATTGACGTATAACGCTGCAGTTGAGCGGCGGCGCGACTGCGTGTCCAGCGCGCCGCATGTGCATAATGAAATGGCGCACTTGCGGCGCGCACGTGACGACGTATCACCGTCCGCTCCAACTGCTTGTTATGTGCCACGCGGATGAAAACGAGGGGGAACGCTTCACGGGTTGCGGATAGAGTCCACGGCTAGATCAATGTCGAGCTCTGAGCCAGTAGACAAGGTGGCCAGGCGATGGCCTCTCGACGTGACGTGACCATGCGCGATGGTACGACGTTCTTAAAACCACGGAAAGGCTTCGTATGGGAGGTACAGCTCCTCCGGAGCCCGAGTAGCCACAGCCCAAACGGTGAAACGTTTGTTACCTCAACATTTGAAGTGTTTTCGACCAAGCGTTGCGGATTTCATCGATAATGCCCTTCAACCAATGCCTGGACGGCTCGGAACCTGTAGCTGGGTAAGGCCCTGATTCTGCGCCAGCGCAATGACTGGCTCAAGCCAGATACTTCGCTTCTCCGTCAGAACATTGAAAAGTGAACGTGCATTCGGACTTCTTCGCGCGAGAAAAAGTAGAAGCGATACGGCCACGTTGCGGACATATGGTACGGACTCACGGCGTCGACTCTACGACGCACCGCGAACCGGAGGAACGGTGCACATAACGCCGCAGTTCAGCGGCCGCGCGATCACCTGTCCAGCGCGGCGCGAGCGCATAATGAAATGACGCGCTTGCGCCGCGCCCGCGACTGGGTATCGCGGTCCGCTGCAACTGCTTGTTAGCCGGGACGAAGCTTGGCGTAGCTCCGCATGCGGGTACCGATCCAGAACCACTGAACGCCATCGGTCAACATCGTGGCCAAGCGCTCGATAGTGCCCACCAACTCGGACCGGACCACGGTGGTCCGATCCGTTTGAAATGCAGCGAAAGGATGCCGCTCGTCGGACTTAAGTATCCTCGTAGTTCTTGTCCGCGAGTAGCTCGGATCTCCGCACGGTAAATTTGTTGTACAGGGCCCAAAACGCCGGTGAGGCGTAATGCTTCAAAGGCGACGGGCCTTGCCACCAGCGAAGTCTTTTTCTTCGCCTCAGACACACAAACTTGTCGAGCTTGCCGGCGGCCGAGTCGCGCTCTGATCTGCGCGTCCCAGGCTGCCCAGTCCTGTTCTAGAACCCAAGTCACGCAACTCGGCGAACTCCGCGGACGAGAGTTCGCGAATCTGTATTCTCGATGTCTTCGACCTTGCGCAAAAGTAGGAGCAATACGGCCTCGATGCGAAGTATATCTTGGACTGCGTCGGCTCTACGATGCACCGTGAACCGGATGATCGGTGCACATAACGTGCAGTTGAGCGGCCGCGCGCTGAGGCTGTCATGCGCGCCGCGAGCGCACAATGGCGAGCCGCGCTCGCGGCGCGCACGCGATGGCGTATGACGGTCCGCTCCAACTGCTGGTTAGGCGCCGCCGCGCTTAGTAGCCTCAAGCTCGTCATCGTTCTGGACAATCCACTTCGCCAATGACTCGAACGATGCACTCCATTCAGTGTTGTATACGTAGACTGAACATCTCGATGCAGATGGCGATCCCTTTACGCCTCGATTTTCACCGATATAACGTGGACCACTTATTGGGAATGTCGTCACGTAGTCGTGTATCGTCGGCCGCGTATCGAGGCAGATACCCTCGAAGCGTTCGATGAGCGCTCTCCGAGCAGAACGGCATAATGCTTCTCAATCCCTGAATCTATCCTCACACTACTTCGACACGGTCAAGATGTTTATCGCCTCTGTTTCGTAACCATCCACTCTCAGGGCAGTCTCTCCGAGATCGTGAAAGTTCTCTGTCCCCACTCATTAGTGGTTCAGGTAGATAAGTATCCCAAGCGTTTCAAAGGCACCGGATATTCGGTAGTCTTTCAGCCTCCCAGAGATCAGAACAGACTGCGGCAGCAAGTCTTTGTCGCACTCCACGTTGAAAACCTGGGCGTTGTTCCCGACGATCGCCGAAACGTCGTGAACAGCTGGTGTCGTGATCTAGTGCGGCTAAAACCTCAGACCGTCGACTATGCAACGAGACGGGCCTTTATCAGCTCGTGCCAGTCGTGGGCTTCGCTCATGTCCGGCTAACGCTGCAGTTCAGCGGCCGCGCACTGCCTGTCAAGCGCGCCGCACGTCCATAATGAAATGGCGCACGTGCGGCGCGCCCGCGCCGACGTATCACGGTCCGCTGCAACTGCTTGTTAGCCGCCCTGGCACGACCACAGCATCAAGGTTAGCCTACTCCAAGCCAGTTATTGACGCATCCAACGTCACCTCGCGCCGGACGCATAGCAATCAGCCCACTCGAATCACTCTTGAGCAGGGACGTCCAAACGGCTCCCAGCAGTTTATCCGCGTTGCTTGTCGAACACGCGGCGGAACCAGGCTAACGGCGCAATCTCGCGAGCCGTGAACGCTTGCCAGAAACAGATCGCTCTCTGGGTGGAAATCGTCAAACCACTGGCACACAAGTTCCTCCGCAACGGCGGCCGCTGGCAGGTTGCGCTGAAGTGCTTTCTGCTTCTCCGCAGACGCGATTGTCTGGAGCAAGCGAATCATGTGAGAGCGCAGCTCTTCGGCTGACATGGCGGCATAACAATAAATGGACGACATGCAGTCGCAAATAAAGTGCGACAAGTCGTCGGATATCGTGCTTGAACGGCACATAAGTGTTTGTTTGTACTAGAGCACGCGTGTTGTTAGGCGTCAATTCTTGGCGCGGAGTTAGGCGGCATGGAGGCCAAGCCCAAGCTTCTCGACCTCGTGCGCGCGAGAATTCGCGCGAAGCACTACAGCGATCGTACGGAGAAACAGTATGTCGCTTGGATTCGGCGCTTCATTCTATTTAGCAACAAGCGCCACCCGGCCGAGATGTCCGCCCCCGAGGTAGGTCGCTACTTGACTCACTTTGCCATCGATCGCCGAGTTTCGGCCTCAACGCAAAACCAAGCGCTCGCAGCTATCCTGTTCCTATATCGCGACGTGCTCGAGATCGATCTGCCGTGGCTGGAGAACGTGGTTCGCGCTCGAAAGCCGCAGCACATCCCAGTCGTTCTGTCCCGCAGGGAAGTGCAGGCGCTCATCGCACAACTCGACGGTGTCGTTCACCTAATTGCTCAGCTTCTATATGGCAGCGGCCTCCGCCTGATGGAGGCGCTACGGCTCCGCGTGAAAGACGTGGATTTCGAGTATTCGCAAATCGTTGTCCGAGACGGAAAGGGCCAAAAGGATCGCGTGACGATTCTCCCCGACGGCGCTGCGCCGGCGTTGCTCTCACATCTGCGGAGCGTGCGTGCTCAGCATCTTCACGCCCTGGCGCGCGGATTCGGTGGAGTCGAGCTACCCCACGCGATCGTGCGCAAATACCCAAGCGCTCAGCTCGATTGGGGTTGGCAGTACATCTTCCCAGCCGCCCGGCCTAGCAGCGATCCGCGTTCTGGTGCTACTCGGCGTCATCACGTACACGAACGCAGCGTGCAGCGCGCCGTCCGTGTGGCTGCCCGGCGAATTGGTGTCGACAAGCCGATCGGCCCGCACACGCTGCGCCACTGCTTCGCGACACATCTTCTCGAGCGCGGCTACGACATCCGCACAGTACAGGAGCTCATGGGACACTCGGACGTCCGGACGACGCAGATCTACACGCACGTAATGAAGAAAGGCGCGGGCGCGGTGAAAAGCCCGCTCGACTGACGGAGCCGCCGCGCTATCCGCCGCCAGCCCTCATCGAACTAACCCCTTTACTTCAGGACGTAAGAGGCGAGGACGCTCTGAACCTCGTAGATGCTGAGGCGCTTGTTGAACGTCTTTTGAAACGGCGCGGAGCTCCCGGAGACCCAAACCTTGAGCTCTGCATCGAGGTCGAAGTGGCCCCCGGTCTCGATGCTGAAATGCGTGATTGCGCGATATGGGAGGGAGTGATACTCGATCTTGCTCCCCGTGAGCCCCTGCTTGTCGACGAGGATCAGGCGTTTGTCCGTGAAGATGAAGAGATCGCGGATCAGCTTGTAAGCCTTTTCGATTCGTTCGCCCGGAGCGAGCACCTTTTCGAACTCCGCCTGCAGCTCGCCGCCGTCGATTTCGGAGGCGTTTCCGAGTAGGCCGTCCAGCAAAGCCATGCTCCGGCCCCTACTCCACCGTCACGGACTTCGCGAGGTTGCGCGGCTGATCGATGTCCGTGCCTTTGAGCACTGCCGCGTGATACGCGAGCAGCTGCAACGGCACGGTATAGACGATCGGCGCAATGACGCTGTCGGCGTGCGGCATCGCGATCACTTTGACGCCGGGCTCGGATTCGAGGCCGGTCTCTTTGTCCGCGAACACGTAGAGCTGACCGCCGCGCGCGCGCACGACTTGCATGTTCGACTTCAGCTTGTCGAGCAGGTCGTTGTTCGGCGCGACGACGATGACGGGCATCGCCTCGTCGATGAGCGCGAGCGGGCCGTGCTTGAGCTCGCCTGCGGCATATGCCTCGGCGTGGATGTAGGAGATCTCCTTGAGCTTCAGCGCGCCTTCCATCGCGATCGGCCACATGGGGCCGCGTCCTAAGAACAGCGCGTGCTGCTTCTCGGCGAAATCCTCGGCGAGCAGCCGGATCAGGTCGTTCATGCCGAGCGCCTGCTCGACGGCGGCGGCCGCATGATAAAGATGCGGCAGGAACTCCGCCTCGCGCGCGGCCGACAGACCACGCTGCCGCCCGATCATGAGCGTCACGAGCAGCAGCGAGAGCAGCTGCGTCGTGAACGCTTTAGTGCTCGCGACGCCGATTTCAGGGCCGGCCTGCGTCATCATGACGAGATCGGACTCGCGGACCATCGAGCTGTGCGGGCTGTTGCAAATCGTCAGCGTGGCCAAATAACCCGCCGTCTTCGCCATGCGCAACGCTTCGAGCGTATCGGCCGTCTCGCCGGACTGCGAGAGCGTGAGGAACAGCGTGTTCGGCGGCACGACGACGCTGCGATAGCGGTACTCGCTCGCGATCTCGACCTGGCACGGCAGACCGGCGATCGACTCGAACCAGTAACGCCCGACGCTGCCGGCGTGGTAGCTCGTTCCGCACGCGACGATGTGGATGTTGTGCACCTTCGGCAGGAGCTCCACGGCGCGCGGCCCGAGCGACTCGGAGACGACGCGTTTGTCGACGACGCGGCCATACAACGTGTCGGCGAGCGCACTCGGCTGCTCGAAGATCTCCTTGAGCATGAAGTGCCGGTAAGGCCCCTTCTCGGCTGCCTCTTGGCTCCACTGCGTCTCATGGACTTCACGCGTGACGGGCTTGCCCTTGGCGTCGAAGATGCGCACGGCCTCGCGCGTGATCTCGGCGATGTCGCCCTGCTCGAGATACATGAACCGCTGGGTGACGGGCAACAGCGCCGGCACACCGCTCGCGACGAAGTTCTCGCCGATGCCGAGCCCGATGACGAGCGGGCTAGCGATGCGCGTGACGATGATGCGCTCCGGATCCAAAGCGTCGAACACGAGCAGAGCATAGGCGCCGACGAAGCGCTGCACGGCGAGGCGCACGGCCTCGAACAGCTCGTGGCCCTGCTTCAAGTACTCGTGCACGAGGTGCGCAGCGACCTCCGTGTCCGTCTCGGATTTGAACTCGTAACCTTTCGCGATCAGCTCGTCCTTGAGGGGCTGGTAGTTCTCGATGATGCCGTTGTGGATGACGGCGACGCGGCCGCCCGAGAGATGCGGATGCGCATTCGCTTCGGTAACTCCGCCGTGCGTGGCCCAGCGCGTGTGGGCGACGCCTAGCCGGCCCGCGAGCGGCTGTGCAGTGAGCTTGGTCTCGAGGTTCGACACCTTGCCGACGGTGCGGCACAAGCCGAGCTGCCGGTTGCCTTGCACGACGGCGAGGCCCGCGGAGTCGTAGCCGCGATACTCGAGCCGCTTCAAGCCCTCGACGAGGACGGGAACGATGTTGCGCTCTGCAATGGCGCCGACGATGCCGCACATGACTTGCTGTGTCCTTACGTTGCGTTCGCGCTCGAACGCCTCACTTGGGTTTTTTTTTCGGCCGTTGCCATCCCGGAATCGTGACTTGCTTCGACCGCTCGAGCGTCAGCTCTTGCGCCGGCGCGTCCTTCGTGATCGTCGACCCTGCGCCGATCGTCGCGCCGGCGCCGATCTCGACGGGCGCCACGAGCATGACGCCCGAGCCGATGAACGCATTGTCGCCGATCACGGTGCGATGCTTGTTGGCTCCGTCGTAGTTGCAGGTGATCGTGCCGGCGCCGACGTTGACGCCGGTGCCGACCGTCGCGTCACCGATGTAAGTCAAATGGTTGACCTTGCTGCGCGGCGCGACGTGGCTGTTCTTCATCTCGACGAAGTTGCCGACCTTGACGTGACCCGAGAGCACCGTGCCGGGCCGCAGGCGCGAGAACGGGCCGATCTCACAATCGTCGCCAGCGGCAGAGCCTTCGAGCACGGAGTACGGGTGCACGACGGTATCGGCGCCGAGAGTGCAGTTGCGCACGACGGCATACGGCTCGAGTCGGACGCGATCGCCGAGCACGACTCTGCCCTCGAGCACGACACCGACGTCGATGAAGACGTCGCGGCCCACCGTGACGTCGCCGCGCACGTCGAGCCGCTCGGGATCCGCGAGCGTCACGCCGCGCCCCATGAGCTCCGCGGCTTGCCGCCGTTGCAGCGCGCGCTCGGCAGCGGCGAGCTGTGCACGATCGTTGATGCCGAGCACCTCGGCCGCCGAATCGGCAGCGATGCCGTCGACCGCAACGCGATCCGCGACGGCCATACCGATGACGTCGGTCAGATAGTACTCCCGCTGCGCGTTGGTGTTCTTCAAATTGCCGAGGTAGCGGCGCAGCGCGCCCGCCTCGAACGCGATGAGCCCCGTGTTGATCTCGCGGACGCGTCGCTCGTCATCGGTTGCGTCTTTGTGCTCGACGATGCGCGTGACTTCGCCGCTCGCATTGCGCAGCACGCGGCCGTAGCCGGTCGCGTCGTCGACGAGCGCGGTGAGGAGAGCGAGCTTGCCGCCCTGAGCCGCGAGCCGCTCGAGCGTCTGCGGCCGGATCAGCGGCACGTCGCCGCAGAGCACGAGAACTCGATGGTCGTCGGGAATCGCCGGCATCGCTTGCACGACGGCGTGACCCGTGCCGAGCTGCTCGGCCTGCAGCGCCCACTTGAGATCGGTTTGCTCGGCGAATGCGGCGCGGACCTGGTCGGCGCCGTGACCGTAGACGATGTGGATGCCGGCAGGCTCGAGCGCTCGCGCGGCGCGAACGACGTGCTCGAGCAGCGGCCGGCCCGCGAGCGGCTGCAGCACCTTTGGCAGTGCCGAGTGCATGCGCTTGCCCTGGCCGGCGGCTAGAACGACTACGGAAACCGGCACGAGATCAGACCTTTGCAGTCCCAGGACGAGGAATCATAACGCGTCCCGGCGGGCGGCCGCTTCAGAGCATGTCACATGCCCGGCCGGCAAGGCCGAGCGTTGCGCGGCTCACCGCAACCAGCCTTTGATGAGAAAGAGATACAGCCCGATGACCATGCCGAAGAAGACCCCGAATGCCACTTGCGGCAGCGTCAGCAACCAGGGGTTATCGATGAGGTTCATTCCCAGCAGCCCGCCGATGATCGTCGGAATCAAGCTCAAAGCGCTGATGACCGCAAGCACCCGCATGACGCGGTTCATCTCGAACGACACGACGTTGAGGTGCAGGTCGATGACGGACAGCACGCCCTCGCGGACGTTGATCATCGTGTCGTAGAGATAATCGATGTCGCTTTCGAAACGCGCGTACACCTCGATAGCTGCGCCAGCAGCGCGGCGTGCCACGAGGTCATCGGCGATTCGTTTCAGGCGCCAAAGATCGGCCTGCGCGGCCGACAGCTGCTTCTTCATGCGGAACGTCAGCTCGAAGAAGGCAGGCCGGCTCTCCTGAGCAGGGACCTCCTCGAGGTCGCGCAGCCCTTCCTCGCTGCGGTTAGCGAGCTGTTGGTAGTCGCGCACCACGCGCTCGAGCACTCGCCCGATCATGCGATCCGTGAACGGCCGCCCGTCGTCGGACGGGCCGCTCGTTCCGACGAACAAGCTAGGCGGCGTGCGCCGCGACAACGAAAGCAGACCGCTGCCGGTCGGCACCAGCAGTATCGCAAACCGGTCGAGATGACCGCTGGCGTCGATCTCCGGCAGCCACAGGAAAAGCCCCGTCCGAGATTCGGCCGGCGCCCAGTGTGGATAGTTCGTGGCAAGCAGATGCTGCTCGAGAAATCCGTCCGGCAAGCCGGCCGCGGCGCCGATTCGGCGCAGTTCGCCGGGTGTCGAGCCGGCAACGTGAAACCACTGCTCGTCGGGAGCGGCGAGCCAGCGCCAAAGATCGTCTAGGCTCGCGGGCTTGGACGCGGGCTGCGGCCGATCGATGAGGAGCGTCACCTGCGCCGGGCCTTGCATCTTGGCCCCGGTTTTCTCTACCGCGCGCTGGCGGGCCGGAAAGCTGCCGGCACGCAGGCCGAACGAGACCAGGCGGCCGATGCGCGCGAGCCGCAGGATCAACGCCGACCGCAGCGCGTCCGCGCTCGGCAGCAGCGAACCGAGCGCGACGAGAATCGTCGCGAAATCGAGCCAACGCCAAGGATTGGCGAGGAACCGCCCCTTATCGGCGGCGCAGGCAAACGCCACGACGAGCTCGACGCTGAACCAGGCGACGATCGCCCACTGGCAACTTTCGACCGCCGTATCGACCGCCGTCCCAACCGCAAACAGCATCGGAAACAACGTGAGCCCGAGCGCCAGGATGGCGAGGAAGCCGAGGAACGGCTCGCCTAGGGCGACTCCCAACGCTCGAGCCGGCCGGGTGTCGATCGCAAACGGCAACTCGGAACGCAGCATCTCGGCGACACGTCCTCTGGCGGCGCGTCGGAGCGTAGCATGGGTTTTTGCGTCGTCGTCGTACGACCATAGGGGCACAGGCGCAAGAGCGCCTCCGCGAAGCGCCACTGAAGTCTTTGGGTTTGCCGCCTCGCCGCGACGGGCATTCCGTGTATATTTCTCACGGTTGCCGCTAATTGGGGGGAAGTACAAATGGCACGATTCACGAGGCGTAATTTTGTCCAAGCGTCCGGTGCGCTCGCGTTGGCGCCCGCGCTTGTATCGGTGACCGCGCGAGCTCAACCGCCGCCGCCGGACATCGGCAACCTGCGAGCCGAGAAGGACATCGTCTTCGGCAAGGGCGGCGACATGGATATGACGCTCGACGTCTACCATCCGCCCGAAGGCGTCACCCCGAAGCGCATGGCGATCATTCACTTGTTCGGCGGCGGCTTCTTCGGCGGCAACAAGAATGCGGGCTACATCATCAACGACGCGAAAGCTCTCGGTGCGCGCGGCTACACGAACATCTCCGCTAATTATCGCCTGCAGAGCCAAGGCCTGTGGCCCGCGCAACTGCACGACGTGAAAGCCGCGATCCGCTGGACGCGCACGAACGCGGGCCGGCTCGGCGTCGAGGCCAACAGGATCGCCGTCGCGGGCTACTCCGCGGGCGGGATGCTCTCGCTGATGGCGGCGGGCACGAACGACAAGCCGGAGTTCGAGGGTAGCGTAGGCACGCCGGGCGTCAGCTCGAAGGTCGACGCCTGCATCGGGGTTTACCCGCTCGCAAGCGCGCAAATCGCGCGCGGCCTGTTCGGCGAAGGTGGAGCGACGCCCGAAGCCATTGCGGCTGCTTCCCCGACGACCTACATCGGACCGAGCTTCGCCCCGACGATCTTCATCCACGGCACCGCCGACACGACGGTGCTGCCGCAGTCGAGCATCGACTTCTTCACCAAGCTGCACGCGGCGGGCGTGCCGACGGCTCTGACGATGATCCAGGGCGCCAACCACGCGTTCGATAACGGCGCGCTCGATGCCGTCGAGGTCATGGCGCAATCGATCGATCTGTTCTTCGACCGGCTGTTCGTGAATCCGCGGCCGTATCCAGCGTTCGGCGCGGGCGGCGGCGGGCGACGCCCGGGTGGCGGCGGCGGTCCGGGCGGCGGCGGTGGCGGCCCACCCGGCGCCGGCGGCGGCGCTCCGGGCGGACGTCCCCCCGGCCAGTGAGGCAACTCGTTGCGCTTGCCGCCGTCGCACTCTGCGGCGGCGTGCAGGCGCAAACCTACGAGCCCGTCGCCGACTGGCTGAAGCTGCCGGCCGGTCGCGAGACCCTGGGCCCGATGCACGGCGACATCGCAGTCAGCCGAGCCGGCGACGTCTACGTCAGCATCGAAACCGAAGGCATGGGCGTGCAGGTCTTCGCGCCCGACGGCCGCTATCTTCGCAGCCTCGATAAAGCGCCCGCGGATTTGCACGGCTTCGTGATCCGCGATGCCGGCGACGGCGAGCACCTGTACGGCGTGAGCTTGCGCGGTCAGAAGTTCGTCAAGCTGACGCTCGGCGGCGAGATCGTGCTCGAGATCTCGCGCGACGCGATTCCGCGCGAGTACTGGACGCCTAATCGCTTCTCGACCGAGCTCGGCGTGCTGTTGTCGGGCATGGACGTGGCACCCAACGGCGATCTCTACGTGACGGACGGCTACTCGAGCGACTACGTCCACCGCTTCGACGAGCGCGGCCAGTACCTCGCGACGTTCGGCGGCAAGGCCGCGCCCTACGGCTTCAACATCCTGCACAAGATCGCGATGGACACCCGCTTCGATCCCGTGCGCATCATCGCGACGGATCGGCTGAACAACCGCCTCGTGCACCTGTCGCTCGACGGCGAGTTCCTCGGCGTCGTCAACGGCGATCTCATGCTGCCGGCCGCCGTCGCGATCGACGGCGACAATGTCGTCGTCGGCGAGCTGAATGGGCGCGTGACGATTCTCGACAAGGCCGGCAAGGTCGTCACGCAGGTCGGTGCGAACACCGACGATGGCATCGGCACGAACCGAGTGCCGCCGGAGCGCTGGCGGACGGGCTACGTGATCGCGGCGCACGGCGTCGCGACGAACGCGCGCGGCGACGTGCTCGTCGCCGAGTTCAGCACGTTCGGCCGCGTGCACAAGTTCGAACGGCGCTGAGCAACGGCCGCCGGCTCGGGCGCTCAGCGCCCGCCCCACGCGTACTGCCACACCGCGCTCAGCGTGTCGAAGTCGGTGCCTGTGCGCGTCGACACACCCGTGCTCGCGTGGATCTTGACGGATTGCTTGGGGTTGATCGGCACGGACGCCGTCAGTCCAAAGCGCACGTTCGACTGCAGGTCGCGATTTTGCGCATTGTCCGTCGACGTCTGGCCGCCGTGATAGCGCGTCGCGTCCGCGGCGAGCCAGAACCCCGACGAGAACCGATAGACCGCGTGGCCCTGCAGCGACGTGATCGGCTCTTGCTCGCGCAGGCGGCCGCCGAAGAAATCGCCGTTGTCCTCGTAGAGCGTTTCGCCGAGCGCAATTTCGAGCAGCCACCGCTCGAGATTTTTCGACACGCCGATCTCGAGCTTCGCCGACGTGCGGTTAGTGCCGATGTTGACGAGCCGCGACGGATCGTAGTCGCCTACGGGCACGCCGATCTGCAAGCTGGCGCCGAAGACCAAATCCTGGCGATAGCTCGCAAACTCTTGCCGCCGCAGCGCGGGCGCGCCGAGAAAGTTCACCGTCAGGCGCACACGCGCATCGGTGGGGCCACAGACGTAGCGCGTGATTCGTTCGCCCTGGTAGTCCGCAGAGCCATCGAGACAGATGCGCGCGACGGCGCCGTCGACCTTGCCGGAAAGCTTGCCGAGCGCGATCGACCGGCCATAGCCGAGCAACGGCCCATCGATCTCGATCGCCGCGTTCTCGAGCGCGACGACGGGATCGAACAGCACGTTGCCTTCGGAGTAGCCGTAACCCGCGCCCAGAAAATTGATGCCGACAGGCACGTTCGTGTAAAGGCGCGGCTCGAGATCTTGCGCGAGCGCGCCGCCGCACGGCCACGCGAGCAGCGCGGCGACGGCCGCGGGGCGCAGCGAAGCGAGGTGAGCTCGGTCCATCAGATGGCGAGAGCGCTCAGTTTCGAGCTCCGACGTATTCCGCGGACGTGCCGCCGCGAGCGACTGTGGCGACGATGCCATGTGTTTTCACGGTGCCCGTGATCCGCACGTCGTCTGCGCCCTGCTTGAAGACGAAGTGGATCTCGTCGCCGTGCAGAGTGCCGGTCACCCTCGCGTCTTCCGCGACGCCGCCGAGCCTTTGGAAACTCTGCTCGAGGTCGACTTCGAAAGTGTCGTCGCCGTTCGCCGCCCGGAACGTCCAGGCGCCCGCGGCGTTTGCCGGAACGATCCAGAGGTAGGCGGAGCCGTCGCCGAAGGAGTCGATATGCTCGTCCGGCTCCCAGTCGCCCATCGTGAAGGAGTACGACACGATGCGCGTCCCGGGCTTCATTGCGAGCAACGTGGGCCGCAGCCGTAGGTTCAGCGCGGGCAGCAGATAGAGCGTCACCACGCTGGCGTCGCTGAAATCCGTCTCGAAGATGTCGCCTTCGACGAACGTGACGCGCGCTTGAACGCGCTCGGCCGCGGCCAGGCAGCGCGCGTGCTTCACGAGGTCCGCGTCGTACTCGATTCCGACGGCCGTCGCGCCGAAATGCTTGGCCGCGGCAATCGGGATCTTGCCGTCGCCGGACCCCAAGTCGTAGACCTTGTCAGCAGGCGTCACGTTTGCCATTTCCAGCATGCGAACGAGCATGGAGTCTTCGGTCGGCGCCCAGACGACGTCCTTGCCCTCTTGGCCGCGCTGCGGCGTGTATTGCCGCTCGCAGTCCGCGCGCGTCTGGCCCTCGGCCTGCGGCATCGCGCCTATCGCGAGCGCCAGGGCCGCGGCGTAAGCAGCCGATCGCGGATACGGGATCACGGTTCTCTCTCCGGGTACGACTACGTGGCGATCCAGATTACGTGCCGCGGTCCCTTGCCGGGCCGGTGCGGACGCACGACGTGCTCGCTCACTTCAAAGCCCACCTGCTGCAGCTTCTTGCTGAATGCACGATCCGGGCCGGCCGACCAGACTGCGAGCACGCCGCCGCGGCGCAGCGCCAAGCGCGCGGCTCGTAGCCCGTCTCCGGAGTAGAGCCACTCGTTCTCCGCACGGACGAGCGCTTCGGGCCCGTTGTCGACGTCCATCAAAATGGCGTCGAATCCGCCGGCGCTCCGCCGAATCAGGTCCGCCACATCGCCGACGTACACGCTGCTGCGCGGGTCGGCGAGCGGCTGGCCGGCCGCCGCGCCGATCAGCGTGCGATTCCAACCAACGATTTCCGGCACGAGCTCCGCAACGACGACCTCGGCGGCGGGGCCGACGGCCTGCAGAGCTGCGGCCAACGTGAAGCCCATGCCGAGCCCGCCGACCAGCAGCCGCGGCTTTTCGACGCCGGCGATGTTCGCGCACGCGAGCTCGGCGAGCGCCTTCTCGGAGCCGTGCATGCGGCTGTTCATGAGATCGCCGCGGCCGGGAATCTTGATCGAGTAGAGCTCGCCCGATTGGTAGAGGTGCAGCTCGATCTTGGTGCCGGGGATCAGCGCGGTGCCGATTCGATTGCGCGGAAGCATCGGAACGGGGACAGATCTAAAGAGGGGACAGATCTATTTTCTGCCGCGAAAGAGCAGCTGCACCTACGCACCGCCCGTTCTGCCAGAAAATAGATCTGTCCCCTCTTAGTTGCGGTGGCCCTTGAGCTGCTGGGCGGCGCGATAGCGCGCTTCGGCCTCGACGAGCTCGGCTTGCGCCCGCGCCAAGTCGATCGCGCCATGCTTTCCCTCGAGCATCTCTCGCGCGCGCTCGCGTGCGGCGAGCGCTTCGGCTTCGTCGAGCTGGTCCGCGTGCAGGGCGCTGTCGGCGAGCACGGTGATCAGGTACGGCTGCACCTCGAGGATGCCGCCCGTCACGTAGAACAGCTTCTCGGTTTCGCCGGTCTGAACGCGCACGGAGCCAGGCTTCAGCGTCGTGAGCAGCGGCGCATGCCGCGGCGCGATGCCGATCTCGCCGGCTTTCGCGGGCGCGAACACCATGTCGGCGTCACCCGTGAAGATTTCGCCCTCGGCGCTGACGATGTTGACGTGAATGGTCAAGCGCTATGCCTCGTGTTCCTACTGGACCTTCTTCGCTTTCTCGACGGCCTCGTCGATGCCGCCGACCATGTAGAACGCCTGCTCGGGCAAGTGATCGTACTCGCCACTGACGATTCCCTTGAAGCTGCGGATCGTATCCTTCAGCGACACGTACTTGCCTTCGATGCCCGTGAACGCCTGCGCGACCGAGAACGGCTGCGACAGGAAGTTACGGATCTTGCGCGCGCGCTGCACGGTGAGCTTGTCGTCTTCCGAAAGCTCATCCATGCCGAGAATCGCGATGATGTCCTGCAGCTCCTTGAAGCGCTGCAGCACGGCCTGCGTGCCGCGCGCCGCATCGTAGTGCTCTTGCCCGACGACGTTCGGATCGAGCAAACGGCTCGTCGAGTCGAGCGGATCGACGGCCGGGTAGATGCCGAGCTCGGCGATCTTGCGCGACAGCACGAGCGTCGCGTCCAAGTGCGCGAACGTCGTCGCCGGCGACGGGTCCGTCAAGTCGTCGGCCGGGACGTAAATTGCCTGGAACGACGTGATCGATCCGGTCTTCGTGGACGTGATGCGCTCTTGCAGCACGCCCATCTCCTCGGCCAGCGTCGGCTGGTAGCCTACGGCCGACGGCATGCGGCCGAGCAGCGCCGAGACCTCGGTGCCCGCCAGCGTGTAGCGGTAGATGTTGTCGATGAACATCAACACGTCTTTGCCTTCGTCACGGAAGTATTCGGCCATCGTGAGGCCCGTCAGCGCGACGCGCAGGCGGTTGCCCGGCGGCTCGTTCATCTGGCCGAACACGAGCGCCACCTTGTTGAGCACGCCCGCGTCTTTCATGTCGTGGTAGAAGTCGTTGCCTTCGCGCGTGCGCTCGCCGACGCCCGCGAATACCGAGGTTCCGCCGTGCGCTTTCGCGATGTTGTTGATGAGCTCGAGCAGCGTGACGGTCTTGCCGACGCCGGCGCCGCCGAACAGTCCGACCTTACCGCCTTTCGAGATCGGCATGATGAGGTCGATGACCTTGATGCCCGTCTCGAGCAGCTCGATCGTGCCCGACTGCTCCTCGTAGGTCGGCGGATCGCGGTGAATCGGCCAGGTCTGCTCGGCCCCGATGTCGCCCGCGTCGTCGATCGGGTCGCCGAGAACGTTCATGATGCGTCCGAGCACCTTCGTTCCGACGGGCACGGAGATCGCCTTGCCGGTATTCGCGACGGCCAAGCCACGGCGCAAGCCTTCCGACGTGCCCATCGCGATCGTGCGCACGACACCGTCGCCGAGTTGCTGCTGCACCTCGAGCGTCAAGTTGCGGTCTTGCAGCTTCAGCGCGTCGTAAACCTTCGGGATCGCGTCGCGCGGAAACTCGACGTCGACGACGGCGCCAATGACTTGAACGATCGTACCGTTGCTCATGATTGCTTCTCTCTAAATTAAACGGCCGCCGCGCCGCCGACGATCTCCGCGATCTCGCGCGTGATGGCCGCCTGACGGGCTTTGTTGTACTGGAGCTGCAGGCCTTCGATGAACTTGCCTGCGTTGTCGGTCGCGGCTTTCATCGCGACCATCTTCGACGCCATCTCGCAGGCCACGTTCTCGACGGCGCCGCGATAGACTTGCGACTCGATGTAGCGATCGAGCACGCCGTCGAGCAGCGAAGCCGCATCGGGCTCGTAGATGTAATCCCAATGCTGCTGCAGCGCGTCCTTGTCGACGGGCTCGACCGGCAACAGCTGCGATACCGTCGGCTGCTGGCTCATCGTGTTGACGTACACGCTGTGCACGAGGAACAGCTGGTCGATCTTGCCTTGGCGGTACGCGTCGGTCATCGCTGTGATCGCGCCGACCAAGTCCTGCACCTTGGGCACTTCGCCAAGGTGGCTCGTCGCCGCAACGACGTTGACCTTCAAGCGGCGGAAGTACGCGATGCCCTTGGCGCCGACGAGGCACAGATCTGCCTCGACGCCTTTGCCTTGCCATTGGCGCAGCTCTTTCAACATCTCGCGAAAGGTGTTGGTGTTCACGCCGCCGGCGAGGCCCCGATCCGTGCTGATCACGATGTAGCCGACGCGCTTGATCTCGCGCTTCTGCAGATACGGATGGCGATAGTCTGGGTTGGCCTGCGATAAGTGACCGATCACGGTCCGGATCTTCTCGGCGTACGGGCGGGACGCAGCCATGCGCTGCTGCGTACGCCGCAGCTTCGATGCGGCGACCATTTCCATCGCCTTCGTGATCTTCTGCGTGCTCTTGACGCTCGCGATCTTCGTTCGAATTTCTTTGCCGCTGGCCATTGCTAGCTCTAGTACGTGCCCGTCTTCTTGAACGCCTCGAGGATCGTCTTCATGTCGGCGACGTTGGCGTCGTTGTACTCGGGCTTGGCGTTGATGCCGTCGAGCACGGACTTGTAGTTGCCGCGCGCGAACGCGTGCAGCGCCGCTTCGAAGTCGACGACCTTGTTCGCCGGCACCTCGTCGACGAAACCCTCGTTGACGGCGTACAGCGACAGCGCCATCTCGGCCACCGAGAGCGGCTGATACTGCTTCTGCTTCATGAGCTCCGTGACGCGGCGGCCGCGCTCGAGCTGCTTGCGCGTGGCGGCGTCCAAGTCCGACGCGAACTGCGCGAACGCGGCGAGCTCGCGGTACTGAGCGAGCGCCAAGCGCACGCCGCCGCCGAGCTTGCGGATGATCTTCGTCTGCGCCGAGCCGCCGACGCGCGACACGGAGAGACCCGCGTTGATCGCGGGCCGGATGCCGGCGTTGAACAAGTCGGTCTCGAGGTAGATCTGGCCGTCGGTGATCGAGATGACGTTCGTCGGCACGAACGCCGACACGTCGCCGGCCTGCGTCTCGATGACGGGCAGCGCCGTCAGCGAGCCCGTCTTGCCCTTGACGCGGCCGTTCGTGACCTTCTCGACATAGGCTGCGTTGACGCGAGCCGCGCGCTCGAGCAAGCGCGAGTGAAGATAGAAGACGTCGCCGGGATAGGCCTCGCGGCCCGGCGGGCGGCGCAGCAACAGCGAGACCTGGCGGTACGCCCAGGCCTGCTTCGTCAGGTCGTCATAGATAATGAGCGCGTCCTGGCCGTTGTCGCGGAAGTACTCACCCATGGCGCAGCCCGAGTACGGCGCGATGTACTGCATCGCGGCGCTCTCGGCCGCCGTGGCCGCCACGACGATCGTGTGCGCCATCGCACCCGTCTGTTCGAGCTTGCGCACGACGTTGCTGACCGTCGAGGCTTTCTGGCCGATCGCGACATAGATGCACTTAAGGTCGCCGCCGATCTGATTGATGATCGCGTCGATCGCGACTGCAGTTTTTCCCGTCTGGCGGTCGCCGATGATGAGCTCGCGCTGGCCGCGGCCGATCGGCACCATCGAGTCGATCGACTTGAGGCCCGTCTGCACGGGTTGGCTCACGGACTGGCGGTCGATGACACCGGGCGCGACCTTCTCGATCGGCGATGAGAGCTTCGTCGTGATCGGGCCTTTGCCGTCGATGGGCACGCCCAGCGAGTTCACGACACGGCCCAGCAGCTCGGGGCCGACGGGCACCTCGAGAATGCGGCCCGTCGTCTTGACCTTGTCGCCTTCCGAGATGTGCTTGTAATCGCCGAGCACGACGGCGCCGACGGAGTCTTGCTCGAGGTTCAGCGCGAGGCCGTAGGTGTTGCCCGGAAACTCGATCATCTCGCCGTATTGCACGTCGTTGAGGCCGTGGATGCGGCAAATGCCGTCCGTCAACGCGATGATCGTGCCGACGTCGCGCGCTTCGGCCTTCGCTTCGAAGTTCTGGATGCGTTGCCGAATGAGCTCGCTGATCTCGGAAGCTTTGATAGCCATGTGTCGTCCTTAGTCCTATCCGACGAGCGTCTCGGTGAGCCGCTGCAAACGCGTGCGCACCGAGCCGTCGATTACCATGTCGTCCGCTTGAATGACTGCGCCGCCGATCAGCG
>CAVQLK010000010.1:0-230000 GCA_963713355.1 uncultured Gammaproteobacteria bacterium
CAACTTCTAGAACGCGCAGCACGGCGTGACCGAGCTGGCGCTTAATCCGTCCGATCCGGATGTAACGCGCATTGACCAACGCGATTGCTCCGCTGCCGAAGAACAAGAGGCGCCAGCGACGCCGGTCGAGTGGTTTCATCGAGATTCTCCGATTGCGCCTTTCCTGGGGCTCGTGGCCGGGCCTTTCGGCAGCGGCGCCCAAAATAAAGCGTGGCCCGGCAGCCGCATCGGCCCGGGCGGTTCGCCGTAGGCGTACCAGTGCCCCTTCGAGCGATACGCCTCAAGCACGGTGCCGCGACGCGTCTTAACGAGCACCGTCTCGCCGTCGTTGGGGTCGACGCAGCCCGCGAAGCACCAGTGGATCAGTTCGTCGGACTCGCTCATTGCGGCTCATTCTCGTCGTGCGACTCGAGATGCAGACACAAAAGGCATTCGCTAAAGAACACGCGCTTGCAGCGCGGGCACTTAACTTTTTCGATCCACATGGATTTATATCCTTCGGGGGCCTAACCAGGATGGCCGGCGGGCGAGGCGCGGGGTGTGGGCGCGCGTCAGCGGAGCGCTGAGCCCGGCCTTCGTGGCGTACTTCAACCGTCGCACGAGCCGGCTTCGACTGCGGCTTCTTGAGGCGGCGACTAGCTCATCTCTGGAGGCTTCAGATCCGGATGCTCGGCATACAGCGGATCCAACACCTCCATAATGATGTCCGCCAGTATGGTTCCGACGGCTCGACCATACGTGCCGAATTCCGCGGGTGGCAGTTGTGCCCGCATCCTGGCCACGGATCGATCCAGCTTTTCCGTCGTCTCGAGCATGAGGGTACTGATTTCTCGTGCAACATCCCGTTTCACTTTTTTCCTCATAGACGGCTGCGTAGAGAGCTAACGGCGGATTCGGTTCGCCTGCCAGCTGGCTAGGAGCCTGCGCCGTGCTCCTGCGGCGCAGACTCCTCGCTCATTACTGTTTCGGGATTGCGGCCGCAAACCAGTTTCCGCCGGCGCTGAGAATCAGTAGAACGGGGTTCTCGCACGGGTTGGGCGGCAGAGGCGTCAGGATGTCGTCAATCCGAAAGTCTCCGTTGGACTGGAGCGGCACGAGGGTCGAGTTGTGCGGCACGGTGCCACAGAATAGCCTCGCGCCCACGCTCTGCCCGCCGTTGGTCCCAATACCATTACCGCCTGCCAGCAGGAGCCCCCGGCCATCAACGGAGATTCGGCCGTCGGTCATTACATCGACGCTGAGCTGCGTGATCACCCACGGAATGCCGGCGGGATTGACGCCTTGTACTACGTTGGGGGCGGAGCCTCCGCGCAGCGGTTGGGTGCCGATTCCTCCATCGAACCTGACCAACGGCGCTTGTGCAAGTGCTGGAAGCGAAACAAAAATGGTGAGAAGCAAGCAGGCCTTTGTCGTCTTCATCATCGTGATTCCTATTTAGCCAATGAACCTTGTTGGTTGCGTCCGATGAGTTCTTCCAGCCCTCAGGAAGGTTCGGTCGATATCGCGCGAGCACGCGAGAGGTAAGATCCCGGTCCGCCATGCGGGGCGCCGGGACGGCGGGCGCGCTACTTCCGGGACAACTCGCCTTCGAGAGCTGGCAGCAGCTCGCGAAGCTTCACGCGTGCATTGAACATGCGTGTCTTGACCGTGTTCACGGGACAGCCGGCGATTGCTGAAATCTCCTGGTACGAGCACCCAGCGAAATAGGTCAGCTCGACGACCGCGCGCTGCTCCGGCGAGAGGCGTTTCAAGCCTTGATCGAGCAGGTCGCGCAGGTCACGGTTCTCGGCTGGGTCCGCGGCGACATAAAAGTCTTCGACATCGTCGAAAACGCCGGCCTTGAAACGATCGGACCAACGCCGCGATCCATCGAGCAGTTTCAGCGCCTTCCGATAGGCGATCCCCATGATCCACGTCGAAACCTTCGAGCGGCGGCCGAAGGAGTCGCTGTTCCTCCAGACGACGAGCATGACGTCGTTGACGCCTTCCTGCGCGAGCTCGAGCTGTCTCGTCACCCGATGGATGAACCGCAGCAGCCGCTGATAGTAGGCCGCGTAGAGCTCCCGCAATGCATGGCGGTCGCCCGCCGCAATGCGATCGAGCAACAGCAAATCGGATTCATCGCTCGGAAGCTCGCGCCACGCAGGGCAGGTTTGTCGCTTTTCGTTCGTCACTCGTCTACCTTCTGGCGATCCACGGCCAACCTGCAGCGCGCCGCACGATGGGGGGCCCCGTGAAGGAGCGCCGTTGTTCGTGAGCGCCGCGCAGTGTGGGGCCGAGTCGGCCGGACCGGCGAGATGGTGTTACTGACAATGAGGGCCAGTGATCGCGCCAATGTGACCGGCACGCACGTTCGATGCGGGATCGCGCATGCCGTTGGCGAGATCACCCTTCTACAATGTCACTATCGCCGACTGGTTCGGGCGGCCGAGCGAGCAGACACTGCGGCTTCCCCAAATGAAGCAGGGAGCAAGCCGTGATCGAAAGAGACATCGCCGGCGTTGGCAGTTTGAATCGCGAGCAAATCAAAGAAGCAGCAAAGAATCTGCGAGGGCTTACGCATGACGAGAAGCACCAGATCCGCAAGTAGCAAAGCTGTAACGCCTCTTCGCGCGCCCTCGGCTGGACAGCGGAAGGCCGTGCTCGACGTGACCGTCGTCGTGCAACAAGGCGGGTATCCGTCGGCCGCCATCGCGCCAATCGAAATCTTTCACTCGGCCGGTGTTCTCTGGCACTCGTTGCGCGGCGAGACCGAGCAGCCGCGATTCCGCGTGCGAACTGCGTCGATCGACGGAAGCGGCGTCAAGACGCTCTGCTCCCTAAGGCTGACGCCCGAATTCGCGATCAAAGACATCAAGCATACCGACGTGATCATTGTCGCGGCCTCCGGCCAAGACGTGATGGACGGGATCGCCCAAAACACGCCCCTGTTGCCCTGGTTGCGGAGGTGGCATTCACGTGGGGCGTACATCGCCGGTATCTGCACGGGTGTTGGATTCCTGGCGCAAGCAGGGCTTCTCGACGGCCGACGGGGCACCACGCACTGGGCGATAGTCGACGCGTTTCGTCAGCGCTTTCCAAAAGTCCGGTGGGAGCCCGAGCACTTCGTCACCGAAGACGGACGGGTTTTGTGCAGCGGCGGCGTCTACGCCTCGATCGATCTCAGCCTCTACCTCGTAGACAAGTTCTGCGGCCGCGAGGTCGCGCTGCAATGCGCCAAGTCGTTGCTCGTGGGCATGCCGCGCAGCCGGCAATCCGGATACTCGGTCTTGCCGTTGTCCCGTCCGCATTCCGACGAGCGGATCACACAGATCGAGCACTACCTGCAACAACGCCTCGTCGGCAAAGTGTCGATCGACGCTCTCGCCGCTCGTGTAGGAATGAGCCCGCGCACGTTCCTTCGGAGGTTCAAGGCGGCGACGGGCCATCTGCCGGGCGCCTACATGCAAATGCTGCGCGTGTCCTCGGCCAAGGAGATGCTCGAGCGCGGCGGTGTGCCGATTCAGGTCATCTGCTCGAAAGTGGGCTATGGGGACATCGCATTCTTCCGGACCTTGTTCAAGCGCCATACCGGTATGACACCGGCCGAATATCGGAGCCGCTTTGCGGGCATGAATCCGGACGGTGGTGCGTTGGCCGTCGGACAGCTCGTGGCATAGTCGCGAGCGCGATCACGCGGGCGCTCGCCCCGCTGCCAGTCTCAACAATCGCTTGCGCATCCTCAACGGCAAACTGCGTAACCGTCGTTCAAGTTAGTCACAACGAAAACGGTCTGACCGGTAACCGTACGTCGGTCGCACTCCAATTTGCACAAACGGAGGAGTTCTCGGATACGACAGGGATTCCGGAATGACGATGCTGCGTAGCGGAAGTATGAATGTATGTTGCACGACATCTCCGGCCGCGCTTTCATTACACCGATACGCAAATAGGGTGGTACGGCCTTCTGCCCGGCGAGCAAGGTGCGTGCTCACGTTGCCCTTGTACTCCGACCCGTCACTTATCCCATGCAGCAACCCCTTTCGTGTTGCAACCCTCATGACGGGGGAGCAGCATCGGCTGTTCGAGGCAACCAAGTAGAACCAGCTCGAGTGCTCAAACGGGAGAATTACTATGCGAGTCGCGCGTGCTGCCATCGCCGCGCTGTGGCTGTCGATCGTCTTAAGTCCGGCCGCTGCGCATCATTCGACCGCGGAGTACAACCGCAGCGTTCTGCGCGAGATCGAGGGCGAACTCACGGAGGTCCGCTGGAGCAATCCTCACGTCATGTTCAAAGTGCGCGCCGACAATCCTGGCGGGCAGGCTGAGGACTGGGAACTCACGGGATTGCCGATCGCGCTGCTTGAGGGAGCTGGACTGGCGGGCAATCTATTCTCGGTGGCCATCGGTCAGCACGTGAAGGCAGCCGGATGGGCCTCGCGAACGCGCGCGTCGATGCTCGTAAACAACCTACTGCTGCCGAGTGGCGACGAAGCGCTGTTCTACCCGCAGAGCACGCTGCGTTGGTCGACACAAAAAGCCGGCGGGCAATGGGCTCGCGAGTCGGTCAGCGATGCACAGCGCGATCTTTACCGGGTGTGGAGCGTCGCCGATCTCGGCGCCTATATCGGCATGGCGCAAGGCATCTCGCTCAATTTGACGCCGGCCGCCCAGGCCAAGATGGCGAATCCACCTAAGCTCGACGTCTGTCGACCGCAAGGCATGCCGGGGATCATGCTCAATCCGCTGCCGATGCGATTCGTGGATAGCGGTGACCACATCGACCTGCAACTCGCCTCGTTCGGCGTACTAGTAGAATCGCGATGGTCCCGCGCCCCGACTGGCGACGTTTCCCTTCCGATCTCGGTTACTCCGCCGGACGCTGGGTTGGAGACACTTTGGAGGTTCGCACCACGCGGGTGGGTTGGCCGTACGTGGACGACGACGGCAGACCGCAATCGGCCGACGTGGAGATCCTCGAACGGTTCGCGCTCAGTGGCAACCGCAGCCGCGTCACCTATACCCAAACAGTCACCGACCCGATTTCGTTCGCCGGACCGCTGACCGTGAGCTGGGATTTAGTCGATGCCGGCGACACCATTGACCCAGTGGGTTGCGAATAGAGTTGCAGCCGACGAGCGGGAAGGTGGAGCCTGGCGATTGAGAAGGAGTTCGCTTGCGGCGAGCCATCTCGCTAGGTTAGAGCGTTGACGACTCACTTTTTGGAAGCCGCATGGTCGCTTTACGCGGAGTGAAAACCAAAGGGCATCGCGCTGGACGGCATTGGGGGAGCGCGGGTCGCGCTATCATTCGCGCGCTGCATTTATGTGACGGGCTACCGCTGGCAAGAACATGAATAGATCATCTGCCGATCGAAGACAGTTCCTGCAAACCGTTGCGGGCGGCGTCGTGGTGGGGCTGGTGCCGAGCGGTCAGCCCGTTCGCGCGCAAACGGCTGCGGAGAGCGAATTCCTTCTTAGCGAAGGGCTCGCGTACCTCAACACTGGCACGATCGGCCCGTGCCGACGCGCGACGATCGAGGCCACACAGCATGCGTGGGAGGCACTCGAGGCGAACCCAATCGCGCACTACGGGCGTGACGTCGGCCAACCGCTCATCGAGGCCACGCGGACCATCGCGGCCGGATTTCTTGGCTGCGACCTCGACGAGCTCGCGCTCACCACGAGTACCACGAACGGCATGAACGCGATCGCGCAGGGACTGCGCCTCGCTGCCGGGGATCGGGTGCTGCTCACTGACCAGGAGCACTCTGGCGGCTTGCACTGCTGGCAATATCTAGCGCGCCATCACGGAGTAAAACTGGACATCGTTCCCATTCCGCGCGGCGAGTTCCGTGCAGCTGAGCTCGTGGCGGCCGTGGAGAAGGGAATTCGCTCGGATACACGAGTCATCAGCGTAAGCCACGTGTTGTCCTCCACCGGCCTGCGCATGCCCATCGCCGAGCTAGCGGCGCTCGCCAAATCCCGAGGGATACTCTGCATCGTCGACGGTGCGCAAGCCGTCGGCGCGATACGCGTGAACGTCCGCGAGCTCGGCTGCGATGCCTATGCCACCAGCGGGCACAAGTGGCTAATGGGCCCAAAGGGTACGGGGCTACTCTTCATAGCCAAGGACGCGCAGTCCCTCATCCGCCCGATGGCATTGGAAGAGAGCTATCGCACGTCCAGCAACGGCACCGGTGTAGTGAATCTGCCGGGGATACTCGGCTTGGGCGAGGCGATCCGTTATCTCGACAAGGCCGACATGACGCATGTGGAGACGCACAATCTCGAACTGCGGAACACGCTCGCTGAGCGCTTGCGCGCAATCGACGGCCTCACGCTTGTCAGTCCGCCTGCCGGCGCTCTCGCTTCACCACTGCTGACGGCGCTTCTCGCGGAACGGTTCGACCGCACGAGCGTCTCGCAGCTGTTGCTCGAGCGGCATCAGGTGGTCATTCGTCCGACACATGCGGAATTCGGCTTCAACGGCATTCGCTTTTCACTGCACGAGTTCAACACAGCCCACGATGTGGAGCGGGCGGTGGACGCCGTGCGGCGCCAGCTCGGGGCCTAACGTCTCGTGCGCTTCGGTTCGTTTCGTGCTTTGCGATCCGCGAACAATTGCACGCCGTCGAGTTTGACGGGGCGGTGATGGGCGCGCTCCGGATTCCTGCAGGCTAAGAGTGAGTAGAAGGACTATCGGGCGGGACACATAACGATGGTGCGAGGCGTCCCTCACTGCGATGCGGCGCTGCGCAGCTCTCGCGGGGCACCCAGATATTTATCGAGCCAGTCCAGCGTTTCGCGCACAAGCACGTCTTGCGGAACGAAGTGCCCGCCGAGCGCAACGAAGTGCTTCTTATCGTCCGGCGACGTGCCGAGCAGGGCGAAGAATTGCTTCGAGTTTTCGAGCGGGACGACATCGAACTCGCCGTTGAGTAACAGCGTCGGTACGACCACCCGCGGCAGCGCATTGGTCGAAGCGACCTCCGGTTCACCTGGAGGGATCTCTAGGTACGCGGCGTAGAGGATCGCCGCGCGAAGCCGCGGCTCATGCGAGAGCACCGCCGGGGCCACGGCGGCTCCCCAGCTGTAACCGAAAAACGCGATCGCGCCGGGATCGATGTCGGAACGCGTCTCGAGATAATCGATCGAGCGACGTAAGTCGTTGACGTTCTGAATCGCACGATCACGAAAGGCAATCGCCGCATCGCGCGAGGGCAGCTCGCTGCCCGCCACGCTCGAACGTTCCCTTGAAGACCGGAAAAGCGACAGCGCGCCCACTCTTCAAGACGAAATCGAGATGCACGGGATGTTGGTCGATGGACGTAAAGGACATTGCAGGGCCGCCAGGCCAATACATCACGGTCTGGTATGGCGGCGAACCGTTGGTCGGGAGATAGAGATAGAGGATGATGCGCTCGTCCCCATAGGCCGCGCGGAAGGTGACGCGCTGCCAGTCGAAAGACGCGTCGTCTCCGCCGCATCGAGTGACGAGTTGAGCGGCGTGCGCTCGTAGCTAAAGATTCCGCTGTAAGCGGCAAAGATCTCGTCGCGGACGGGCTGCGGCCATTGTGCCGAGAGCATGGGCTTGACCGGCCGTGCGCGCGGCTCGCGACATTTGCATCGTCGCGAATAATGGCCAGCCGAAAGCCGTTACCCGGCGAGCGATCGAGCGGCGGCGCGGCAAAACTATTGAACGGCGCGTAGTTGGGATCGTTGTAGCTGCCGCCGAGGATTAGGCGTAGATCGTCCTGCGCTGTCGCCGTCCACTCTCGCACATTACCGGCGAGATCAAACGCGCCCACGAAGCTCATCGCCTTGCTTTCCTCGACCGAACGCGGACCATTGCCTTCGAGATTGCTGACCGGCAGCTCCCACCGGAAGGACGCGACGTCGAGCGCCCGCCGCCAGTGGTAGGTCGTGGGCAGCTCCTGGTTCATGAAGCGGGCATAGGCAGCCGCCTCGTACCAGCTGACGCCGGAGACCGGAAATTCGGCTTGGCCGTCGGGATAGTCGCCCGCTTCCCAGGTGCTTGGCCCGGGACGCCCGGTCTTATCCGTGAACAGAGCCTCGTCCCACGGAACGCGAACGCCGTCGCGCATGATGGGATCCCAGAGACTCTCGCGCCGATAGCTTTCGGAATCGACGAACGCCTTGTACTGGGCGTTCGTGACCTCATAGCGGTCGAGCAAGAAATCGTTGAACGCGAGGTCTTCTCCGTTCACGACCTCGTGCCACGCGGGAACGCGCACCATGCCCGCCGGCAGAGTGCTCGCCGTGTCGAGCTTGAAGGTCTCCGTGCCGATGGTGAAGGAGGTGTTCGCCGAGTCGGACGTGGGTAGCTCGTCGTACAGTATGATCCCGGTTCCAATCGCGCGGTCGAGAGTGAGATGCCCATCGAGCTCGAAGCGCAAGCGCGACAGGCCGAACGGGATTCGCTTATCTTTGATCGGCGTTCGGCCAAGCGCCTCCCATGCCGTCGGGGGCGCGTCGTAGGCGCGCCGATAGACCATTGCCCCTGGTGGATCCGAAGGAATGGTCACGCGCCATGAGAACCGCTTCCACAGCTCCGCGAGCTCGGGTGCACCGGGTGTCCGTTCCTCGGCCTGCTTCGCCACGATGTAGGCAGCCTCCAATCCCCCGCGTCGATGCTCTTCTCGATTTTCGGGACGGCCTCACCCAAGAGCCATTGCCTGTCGGTGTCGCGGCTCGAGAACCAGTAGATCCCGGTTGCGAGACCGCCCGCGAGCACAGCTGTGATCAGGTACCCGCCGAGTTTTCTCGGCGCACGATCGATGAGCGACACGACGTTCGTTGCGACCGGCTCTGCGCTGGGTGAACGCCACGCGAATCGGCTCCGCTACGTTCTTGACTCTCTGCAAGCCCAGGTCTTCGTACCGCGCCGCGATCTTGTGCTTGACCGCGTCGTGCACGGCGCCCGAAATGCACACGCTGGTAGGCTCCGCAAAGGACCGAGGCGCCCGGCGACGTTGACGCCGGTACCATAGATGGCTTCGGCATCCACCCAGATGTCGCCGAGATTCACGCCCATGCGGAAGCGAAGCAGGGTTCGATTGCGGATCACGAATAGCGCCGTGAATGCCGCTTGCATACGCGAGCACTGGGTTGAACGCACTTTCCGCTGTCGGAAACTTGGCAAGAAACCGTTACCGGTGAGCTTGAGGATGCGGCCGCGACATGCTGCAACGGTTGGGTCGATCACCTCGGCGCGCGCACGCCGCCAAGCGGCAACGGTGCCAACCTCGTTGCGCTCCATGAGGCGCGTGTACCCAGCGATATCCGCCGCCACGATTGCGGCTAGTCGTTGCGGTATCTCCGTTTGCACGCGAGAGTCCTCAGGTTGTTGGTTTTGCTTGTGCCGCGACTATAGCACCGGTGCAGGCCGCGCCCTGTGAACCGCTCCCGCGGTCTATCAACGCTCGGGCCGCGTCGCTCCTGTTCAGTGAGGTATGGCCCAAGTATGGTGCCACGTCTGGATGAGGACTGAGCGGCCGGTAGCGCAGTACCCAGGTAATTGAACACTGGCGAACCGGGGGGTGGCGAGCGTGATCACGGAGAACATCAACAAGTGGCTTGCAGTCGGCGCCAATGTTGCCGTCGTTGCGAGTATCGTTTTTCTGGCCCTGCAGATGAACCAGAACAGCCGCATGGTCCAGACTCAGACGCGTAATGCGATCACCGAATCCATCCTCAATTTCCAATTCGATGCCGAGACGTCGGGCCTTTAGGACCATCGCGCTCAAGGGCAACAACGATCCATCGAGCCTCACGAGCGAAGAGGCTGGGAAGGTGCTCCAGCTCTACGTGTCTAATCTGCGGTTGTGGGAGAACATCCATTACCAGTACCGCAACGGCGTGTTCGACGAGCACGAATTCAATGCTGAACGCAACACCTGGAAAAACCTGGGTGCTAGGACGCCGATCCTACACAGCGTGTATTGCCAGCTTAAGCAAGGGGGCGCCTTGTCCACGGCATTGGTCGCTGAAATGGACCAGCTCGGATACGGCGCACCCGGCAGCTGTACCAAGTTCTTATCGCTCGATCCGGCGCCAATCACCGAAGGCGGTCCGGCTCGATAGCTCGCCTTCGCGAGTTACTCGTCTGGCGCTGCCCCTTTAAAGGAAGTCCCTGCAATGTCGATTCGCCGCGTCGCTGCATCGTTCGCGCTGTCGTCCTGTATTGTCGCCTTCGCCCTACCGACGCCGGGTCTTGGTCAAGCGCCGGCGCTGCCCGCCGACCCACGCACGACCGATCCCATCGCGCTCCGTTGGATGACCGGGTCGCCGCCGCCCGCCGAGAAAATCATCCGCGGCAGCGACGGCAGCACCTATCGATTCCCGCAGTGGCGCTGGAGCTTTTCACATTGGCGCGAGCTCGTGCCGACGGTCGAGGTGTCGCGCGGCTCGGGCGCCGTCTCGCAGCTGCCGCGCGCCGAGCGCGAGGATCTCGACGCCGTGACGTTCACGCCGCTCGGCGGCGGTGCCCCGATGACGTGGGCCGACTCGCTCGAAGCGAACTACACCGACGGCATCGTCGTGCTCCATCGCGGCCGTATCGTCTACGAGCGCTACTTCGGCGCATTGAAGAGCGACGGGCATCACATCGCGTTCTCGGTAACGAAGTCGTTCTTCGGCACGATCGCGGCATCGTTGATCGCGGAGGGCAAGCTCGATGCGAGCGCACGCGTCGATCGTTACATTCCGGAGCTCGCGAGCAGCGGCTTTGGCGACGCGACCGTCGCCCAAGTGCTCGACATGACGACGGCGCTCGATTTCGTGGAAACGTACACCGGCGGCTCGCCGAGCATGGAGGCGTACCGCGCCGCGACAGGCTGGGATGCGACAAGCACCGGCACCGGTATCTATGCATTCGTCCCGACGATCAAGAAGGGAGGCACGCACGGGCCGGAGTTCCACTACCGGACGCCGAACACCGACGTCGTCGGCTGGCTCATCGCGCGTGTGACGGGCAAGTCCCCTGTTCAGGTGCTCAGCGAGCGCATCTGGGGCCGTATCGGCGCTGAAGCAGACGCGTTCTTGCAGGTCGACGCGCCCGGTACGCCACTCGTCGGGACGTCGCTGAACGCGCGGCTACGCGACATGGCGCGCTTCGGCGAGACGATGCGGCTCGGGGGGCGTTTCAACGGCCTCGAGATCGTGCCCGAGGCGGCGGTCGAAGCGATTCGCCGCGGCGCGAGCCGCGAGGCGTTCGTGTTCGGCAGCTATCCGACGCTTCCGGGCTGGAGCTACAACGACCAGTGGTGGGTCTCGCACGACGACCACGGCGTGTACATGGCGCGCGGCATTCACGGCCAAGCGATCTACGTCGATCCGGCTGCGGAAATGGTGATCGCACGGTTCGCGTCACACCCGCTCGCGGGCAACGTCAATCTCGATCCGTTGTCGCTGCCTGCGTACCGCGCGATCGCAGACCGGTTGATGCAACTAAGCGCCCTTTTTTAAATTTTTTTTTTTTTTTTTTTTTTTTTTTTTTTTAAAAGGGTCAGCGCACGCTGCCGAGATGACGGTCGAACCAATCGGTGACGTTGCTCGCCACGGAGTTACGGCGATATTGATAGTGGCCGCCGTCGTAAACGATATGAGCCTTCGCCGAGTCGTCGGTGCCGAGCAAGCTAAGCAACGCCTGTTGCGACTCACGTAGGGCAACAGGTGATCCATGCGGCCGTTGATCATTAGCACGGGCACTGTGATGTGCGGCGCGTAATTCATGATATCGCACATCGGGTGCGGTGTCTCGTAACGTAATAGGCCGGCCGAGATCAACACCGCGGCTTTGAGCCTCGGCTCGAGCGCGAGAACGATACCTTGGCCGAAGGCCCCGCTGCTCGCACCGACGAAACCGGTACGCTTCGCATCGATATCTGGCGAGTCTCGAGATAGTCGATGACGATGCGAATATCGCGTTGCCAGTCGAGCGCTGCCTCGCGTTACCGAACAGCCTGCAGCTCCGGGCTGCCCGATGGCGGCACAAACCGCTGATAGCTGCCGGACCAGATCGGGATGATCAGCGCGCGCCCTCCATCGACGACGTAGTCTGCATCCTGCATCTGCTCCAGCGATGCACGGTTCGGCCGCTTGACGACGCAACAATTCGCGGCCGGCGCATACACGATCGGCTGAAGCGGTTGAGTCTGAGCTCGCGGCCGCACGATGTAGAGCGTCGCCGGTTCGACATCTGCAAAAGTCAGCGTGACTTCCTCGGCGATCCAGAGCGGAGCCTCCTCGACGACCGAAGTCGAACGTGGATAGGCGCGATATTCCTTGCTCGAACTGCAACCGCATCGTCGCGAAGACTTCCGACGAGACTGGGCTGATCGGACGCAGATCGCTGTCCGCGATGCGGTGAATTTCCTCGCGTAGCTCGGCCAACAACGCCGTATCGGCGGGCGTCTGGATGAGCCGCATGCCGTTCATCGGCGCACGATCCATCGGCGGCTTCGGGTACGTGCCCCAATTTTCCATGGCGTAGTCGGTCCACGCGCCACCGGGCGCCAACGCATTCTCTGCGGCGAAGTTCCAAAGCCACTCGCGGACGTTGCCCGCCATGTTGAACGTGCCCCACGGTCCCAATCCGATTTCGGCGTCGGCCGGCACTGGCCCCGCGGCCGAGAATCGACTCGACCATGGCGACTGCCGGCGACACGTTGAAGCGTGGATCGAACGGCGCAAACGCCGCGCGTGCCCAGTGATGGATCGTCGGCAACGTTTGACCGCGAAAACGCGCATAGGCCATCGCTTCGTACCAGCTTATGCCGCCGACGGGATACGACTCCTGGCCTGCCGGATAGGTGCTGAGTTGCCATTCCGCCCTACCGGGCCGGTGCGTGGAGTCGATGAATCGCGCGCGTGCCTCGTCCCACGACAACGTTTGTCCGTTCTCGACGAACGTCAGCCCGTCCCAATAAGCGGAGTTGTCGTAACCACCTGCGTCGACGAACTCCTTGAACTGCCGGTTCGTGACCTCGCTGCGGGCAATCAGGAACTGCGGAATCTCTCGCCGAAAGCTGCCCTGCCGGTCGGTGGCCCAACCGGGAATCCAGACAGGAATGTCCGTGCGCGGCACCACCACCATGTCCTCCGGCACGCTGCCGAGGGGAACGAGCGGTAGCGGAATGCCGAGACCACGCCTGCCGAGGAATGCGTCGACCGAATCGTTGACGACCGAGGGCCCCGGATTCGCCACGGCAAAATATTCGGTGCGAAATCCCGGCTTGGTGACCTTCAGGCGCAACGTGCCGCGCGGCGCATCGATCGGCTCGGCGAATGGCGTAACGCCGGCTTCCAGCCAGTCACCATTCGCATCGGCATAGCCCTTCAGATAGACCGTCGCGCCGTCGTCCGCGATCAGCGGCTTCATCGGCAGCGATATCTCTCGCCAAACCTCGCGCAGCGCGTCGTCGTGCTCGAGGCGGCCAGCCTTGACGAGCGGCAACGCCAGCCGAAAGGCTTCTGCGTACTGATCGCTCTGCGCCAGCGCCACGACTTCCGCGACCGATGCTCTTGCTCGGCGCGTTCGACGCTGGCACCGCGCCAGGTCCATCCCACGAATGCGATGGCAGCGAGTCCGACCGCGGCTCCCGCCACGATGCCAAGCCTCGCCGGCGTTAGCTGCGGCGCCGACTGCTCGACTCCCACCGTCGACGGCGGTCCCGCTTCGTCTGGAATCAATCGGTAGCCGACCTTCGGCACCGTCTCGACGACAAAGCCGCCATACGAGGCCGCGAGCCGGCGCAGGCGCGCGATGCAGCGGTGAATGGCGTCGTCGCCGACGACACGGCCCGCCCAGCACTTGGCGATCAGCTCATCTCGAGACACGACGGACGGCGACCGCCGGGCCAGCGCCACGAGGACCTGCATGACCCGCGGCTCCAGCGTTTGCTTGCCGGCCTTTGCCTCGACCTCGCGCGCCGCGGGCCTGACCTGCAGCGCTCCGAGCGGAAAGTCCGCCTCGCGCGCAAGATCGATGGTGATCCCATTCGTCATCGGCGATTCATCGGCAATTGGTCGGTCGTTGATCGGTACGAAAGACTGGCGGACCGGCCAGGATGCGAGCTTAGCCCCGAACGGCCGCCCATGGCAGCAGCAATGACAAGAATCAATCCCGGCCCGCCCGCAATCCATCGCGCTCCCGTTCGCGGGCACACGCACCTTCTACGTTGCCCTCGGCTCCCTCATCGCGGCGATTGCGATCGCCGGGTTCTGGCGCTCGTACTTTGGTCCGCTTCTGACCGGCAACGTCGACGCGCTGCCGCTGATTCACTTTCACGCTGCGGTTTACGTCGGCTGGCTGGCGCTCTTCGTGGCGCAAGCGGCCTTCGCCGCCGTGGGTCGCGTCGACATCCACGTCAAGCTCGGCCGTTTCGGTATCGGCTACGGCATCTTCGTGATCGCCGTAGGGCTGCTCGTGGGGTTCGGAATGTTCGTCGTGCGAGTGCGAGCGGGCGCTGCTGCCGAAGCGATCGGCCGCTTGTTCGGCCCGGTCGTCGACATGCTGATCTTCGCGCCGCTATTCGCGGCCGCGATCTACTATCGTCGCAGGCCGGAGCTGCATAAGCGGCTCATGATCCTCGCGACGACGACGTTACTCGTCGCGGCCGTGGGGCGCATGCGCAGCTTCCTGCCGAGCTTCGTGCTCATGCAGCTCGTATGGTCGGCGCCGATCCTGCTCGCGATGGGGTACGACTATGCGAAGCGCAGGATCGTGCATCCGATCTACGTGTTGGGCCTCGTGCTGCTGCTCGTGGAGTCGCAGCCTGTTCGGTTGGCGGCGCGCACGTCCGACTCTTGGCGGAGCTTCGGCGCATGGCTCGCGGCGGTCGTGCAATGAGGCGAGCGGGGCACTTGTTCTCTGTGGCGGCCGTTTTCGCGGCGGCATTCGCTCTACGCGCCGGCGCCTGCGCCCATCACTCGCTCGCGGTCTACTCGAGCGAGAGGATCGAGCTGGCCGGTGAAGTAGCAGCCGTTAGCTGGCAGAACCCGCACGTGATTCTCGAGCTCAAGACGACCGGGAACGATGGCGAGCAGACGTGGCGCATGGAAGGCGGGTCGATCAGCACTCTGCAGCGAGCCGGACTTACGCGCGAAGTAGTCCGCGTAGGCGACCGCGTGAAAGTCGCTGGACTGCCGTCCAGGCGAGATCCGTTCATGCTGGCGCTCACGAACGTGCTGCTGCCGGACGGCCGCGAAGTTCCGTTTTTGACGAACGCGCCGGCCTACTTCACCAGCCCGGAGCGCATGGTGCGCGGATCGCAGCGCCTCGTCGACGCTCGCCGTGAAAATCGCGGCATCTTTCGCGTCTGGAGCGTGCCTGTTCCGAATCCCGCGGGAGCGGCAGCGTTACGCGACCTGCCGTACACGCCGACTGCAATCGCCGCGCGCGCGTCGTTCGACTTGCTCGATAATTTCGCGACGCGTTGCGAGCCGGAAGGCATGCCGCGAATCATGTTCAATCCGCACCCGTTCGAGCTCGTCGACAGCGGTGCCACGATCCTGCTGCGCGCCGAGCTTTACGACAGCGAGCGAATCATTCACATGAATCGCACTGCGGCACCGGCCGACGCGCCGCGCTCCCGGCTCGGCTTCTCGATCGGCCGCTGGGATGGCGAATCGCTCGTCGTCACGACGACGCGCATCGACTGGCCGTTCTTCGACAACGCCGGCACACCGCAAACCACGGCGGTCGAGATAGTCGAGCGGTATAGCCTCAGCGCCGACCAAACGCAGCTCTCGTTCCAAGTCACAGTAACGGATCCGACCACGTTCACGGAGCCGGCAGTCATAGAAGGTCATTGGCTCGCGCTAGGTCAAACGATCGAGCGTTACGACTGCCAGCTCGATGAATGACCGGCACTTCAACACCTGAGGTACACGACAATGAAAATGCTCGGATGGATTGCTGGCTCGATGTACCTGCTCGGAGCAGCCCTTGCGGCGCATGCACACCATTCGTACACCGAATTCGATCGCGAGCAGACAGTCGAGATCGAAGGCACGTTGGTCGCGGTCAAATGGCAGAACCCGCATACGCAGCTCGAGGTCCGTGTAGCCGACTCGGGCGAGTCCGTCGTCTGGGACATCGAGACGGGTTCGGTCAACAGCATGCGGCGCCAGAACGCGCCGCTCGACGCCTTGAAGGTTGGCGAAGTCGTGAAGGTCGCGGGCTGGCCGTCGAAACGCTCGGCAGCGCGAATGTACGCGACGAACCTGCTCGGCGGCGCCCATGAGCTCCGGTTTCAGACCACGGTGCAACGTTGGCCGGGCGCCACCGTTTACAGCGAGGGGCTCGGATTCAACTCCGCCACGTCCACGCTCGCGCCGGGCGGTACGCCGACGCTGTTTCGTGTCTGGTCGCTAGATCTCAGCGATCCCGACACGCGCCCGGGCTTCCTGAACAGATACCAATATTCCCTGACCGAAGCCGCGAAGCAGGCGGTTGCCGCCTTTGATCCCGTCTCGCAATCGGTGTCGTCGGGATGCACGCCAAAAGGCATGCCGTTGCTGATGGGCCAGCCATTCCCTATTGAATTCGAGGACCGGGGAGACACGATTCTGCTGCGTCTCGAGGAATACGACGCCGTGCGCACGATCTACATGCCGAGCGCGGCGCAACGCGCTCCGCAAGAAGCGTCGCCGCTCGGACGCTCGCTGGGCCACTGGGACAACGGCACGCTCGTCGTCGAAACCGACCATATCGACACCCCCTACTTCAGCTCGACAGGCATACCGCTCAGCAAAGCGGCGCGCACAGTGGAGCGCTTCTCGCCGAGTAACGACGGCCGCCGCTTGGTGTACAACCTGACCGTAACGGACCCCGCGACGTTCACTGCGCCCGGGCAAGCCATGCGCGCATGGGTCGCCCGGGACGGCGAGCGTTTGCTGCCGTTCGACTGCAAGCCGCCTCGCTATTAACTGCGCGCTTCGGCCGAACCGAACGCCGCTCGCCGTGTGGCGCGGCGGCTAGGTGCTCCGATTCCTTCTCCGGATCAAGCCGTCGGTCGCTGGCTAGCCCTCCTTCGGCGCGCCGACGCTCAGCTGGTTGCAGGGGAAGACCCGCGATTCTTACTGTCGAACGAAAACACGCGCCACATGTGCGGAGCGCTCGAACGTTTGGTCTCGGTGAATACACCGTTCGAGTACTCAGCAATGATGCGTGCCCAAAATCGATGACCGATGGCATTCGCCTCAGACACGCGCACGATCCATCCAGAGGCAAACCAATTCCACAGCAGGAACGCCGCCCGACGCCCTACGCCGCTTCGACGGTACCGGCGGAGCACGAAAAACTCGGCGACATCAAAAGCCTTCATGTCGAGAGACGCAGGCAAACCCCGCGTGGCGAACGCGAACCCGACAACCTGGATACCGCTGCGAATCAGGAACGGAAATCGGCGCTCAGGATCGGACCAATACAGCGGCAGGTTCTGATAACCGAAACGTCCGTAGGGTCCCAATTCCAACCCGAACGTATCGCTCAAATCGTGGCTGTACAGTTCTAGAAGGTTCGACAACAAGGCTGCATCATCAGGCGCCGCAAGGCTGAGGCTTACCTCCTCTGGCTCAATCACGGGCGTTGGTCGTCGCATGACGTCCCGATTCAACGGCGGTGCGCTGCCCTTTGTGCGTTGGCACTCTATCCATCATCGTCGGCTGCAGCTGCTTGGATGTTTTGACTCGGGCACTCATCGGGATAAGGCGCGCCCATGGATGATATCTCGAACAGTCGAATGGGCCCCAACGGCATACACGGCCAAGCGATCTACGTCGATCCGGCTGCGGAAATGGTGATCGCGCGGTTCGCGTCGCACCCGCTCGCGGGCAACGTCAATCTCGATCCGTTGTCGCTGCCTGCGTACCGCGCGATCGCCGACCGATTGATGCAGGACTGAAGCGCCCGCTGCCGCTGTAGTACAGTGCAGGCGCTCTGCACTTGCGAGCCTGATCTATGCACTTCAACCGGCTGGCACTGCTACTGCTCGTCGCGCCCACGGCGTTCGCCCATCACAGCACCGCGATGTTCGACCCCACGAAGACGGTTACGCTCGAAGGGAGCATCGAGCGCTATGAATGGGCCAACCCGCACGTTTACATCCATCTCGCATCAAGCTCGGGGACTTGGATTGTCGAGGCAGGCTCTCCATCGATGATGCAGCTCGCGGGCTGGACGCCGAATAGCTTCGCGGTCGGAGACGCCGTCGCGATCGACGTCAATCCGGCGCGAAATGCAGAGCGCCGCATGGCGCGCGGCATCGTTGTTCGCCCCCGCGACGGAGCACCGCTGGCGTTCCGCAGCCAAGCCCCCGTCGCCCGAAGTCGAGCGGTGCCTGCCGAAGGGATTGGCGGGAATTGGTTGCCAGCCCAGGTGGGGGCGGGAACGGGCGTTCCTTGCCTTCGTTGGAGAGCCAACGGCGTGGTCGGTGACGCCGAAGGGTCTCGATGCGCTCGCGAGGCCCGGCCCGGAGAAAGAACCCGAGGCATCGATTGCGTCGCGCTGCAAGCGCCATTCCAGATGACCTGGACCGATCTCAAGAACATCGAGCTCGCCGGCGACACGGTCATTCTGCGTTCCGCGCTCAACGTCGGCGTCGAACGTATCGTGCACCTTGGTCAGACGACTCACGCGGGCGCTGCGTTCACGAATGACGGGTACTCGATCGGTCGCTGGGACAACGGCACGCTCGTCGTCCATACGCGAAACTTCAGCGACCATCCGAGCGGCAACCGCGAAGGCTTGCCTTCGGGCTCGCAAAAAGATCTCGTCGAGCGCTTCGAGCTGTCCGCCGATCGCACTACGCTCACGTATCGCTTCAGGCTCGAGGACCCGGAGTACCTTGCGGCACCGTTCGAAGGGTCCGCCGTTTGGGAGCACCGGCCCGATCTCCCGTACAAGGCCGAGGAATGCAACCTCGAGAACGCCCGCCGTTATCTCGAGGAACTCTGAGCAGGGCCGCCACCGCTTTCCTTAGGAGAATAGAAAATGAGCATGTGGAAAAGTGCGTGGCTTGCGGCTGCGGTGCTACTCGTGAGCTCGACAGCGACCGCGCAGGAACAAGGCGTCGTCAGCCCCAATATCGTCCTGCGCGAGGTCGTCGAATCGATGCCCACGGGCGCCAAGCAGGAAGTGCGCGTCGTCAACGTGAATTTCGAGCCCGGCGACAGGACCCTGTTTCATACGCACCGTTTTCCCGTGACTGTCTACGTGCTCGAAGGTGTATTCACAATGGAAATCGAGGGCCGTGACGCGATCACGGTGAAGGCCGGAGGGGCGGGCATTATGCCGCCGCACATGAACATGACTGGTTACAACCGCAGCCGCACCGACCTTTTGCGTTTGGTGGCTTTCTACGTCAGTGATCCGGACACGCCGTTCCTTGACCCGATCGGTCGCCAAAAAGACTGAGCGCTCGGCTCCTCGCGGTGCCGCGGGTTGTGGCGGTCCACCCCTTATTCCGAACGCATATGGGTTCGTCCGCCTGCGGCACAGAATCTAAAACTTGTAATCGTTAGGCAGAACGCTTCGCCGCGGGAGTCTCGATGGGCGGGCGGATCCGGCCATTGAAGTGTCGTGGCACATGGCTTGCAAGAGCGGCCGCCGTGGCGGACTTCGTCACGTATTCATTTCCACGGAAGGAGATCCGAACATGGCGGATAGAACTACTGTCATTGCTGTTTTCGACGACCGGGGCGAGGCGCAACGAGCCATCGATCAGCTGAAGCGCGCGGGGTTTACCGAGAAGGAAATCGGTGTCACGGCTCGCGAAGGCGACGTCGACGACGTCGGCGACGTCGCGCGCCGCGGCGATAAAGGCGAGACCCACGCAAAGGAAGGCGCCATAGCCGGCGTCGCGACAGGCGCCGGTGTCGGCGCGCTTTGGGGCCTCGGAATTCTGGCCGGCGTTCTGCCGGCGATCGGTCCGGCCATTGCCGGCGGCACTCTGGCCGCGATCCTGTCGAGCGCTGCGGCTGGCGCGGCGACCGCGGGCATCGCGGGCACGTTGATCGGGCTCGGCATACCCGAGGACGAGGCCAACTACTACGATCAAGAGTTTCGTGCCGGCCGCACGGTGGTGACCGTGCAGGCAATGGGCCGCCAGACCGAAGCGCAATCGATCTTGCGGCAAGCCGGCGGCATCATGGCTCCCGGTGGAGACTATGCGGCCGAAACGACGCGCTCCGGCGCGGCGGCCGGCACTGTAGCGGGCGACTTGGCGCCGGACGCTCGACGTCGCGGCGCGCGTACGGACACGGTTGCCGAGCCGGGAGCGCGCACGCTCGAGGCGCGCGAAGAGGAACTACGGGTTCGCAAGCGACCCGTGCAAACCGGCGAGGTCGAGGTTCGCAAGGAAGTTCGCACCGAGCACCGCTCGGTCGATGTCCCGGTGAAGAAAGAAGAGCTCGTAATCGAGCGGCACGCGGTCGGCCGGCATCCGGCGAGCGGGCCCATCGGTGAGAACGAGCGAGTGCGGATACCGCTCAGCGAGGAGCAGGTCGACGTCGAAAAGCGGACGGTGGCCACTGAAGAGGTCACAGTCGGCAAGCGCGTCACGGAAGACGAAGAGCACGTCGACGCGACGCTGCGCAAGGAAGACATCAAGGTAGACAAGCGCGGGCGTAGCGATACTCGACACACGCCGCGGTAGCGCCACCGTGCATTCGGTACGAGCAGGGCAGCCCGGCTGCCCTGCTCGGGAGCGAGCTCTGTCCCTGATCACTATTACCGGAACGGGCTACTCAGCCTCCGCCGCTTCGAGGCGCTCATCGTAGTTGGCGCCCTCGAGCGTGCAGCCCCACTCCATGATCTTCGTGTCGACGCGAACGAAGTCGTACGTCATGACCATCGGTTTCGTGTAGTAGACGGCGTCGCGATGGGTCACGACGACCTGGAGGCGATCGCCGCCGGGTATGAACCTCTCTTCGGTACGCATCTGCGCCGACTGAGGCAAGCCGGCGAATCCGAGCGTGTCGAGATAGCCGGCCTCGACGTCGACAGTATCGACTACGAGCTCCTCGCCGTCGTAACGGCCGATCGAGCGGCCCATGTGCGGATGGTCCGCGACCGTATGGGGTGCGGATGCCAACGCACCGTCGAGCGGTATGCGGCGGTGCACGTCCATGAACTCGTAGTTGATCTCGACGTGACCGGCGCGTTGCCGGATTTCGATCGGTGGTGAAGGCGTGTGCATGATGTTCGTGAACGTCACGGGCTTGCAGACGGTGTCCGTGTCGTCGCGCAGGGGATCGTACTGCTCGAGCTTCTCCCGACCGGCTGCCGTGAGACCGGGGTCATCTGGAACTTGCGCGCCGTAGAACAACCAGACGCCGTCGAGATCGGCTCGCGCGCCGGCCGCTCGGGCAGCGCTCGCGAACGCGCATGACGCGAGCAACGAAGCGGACAGCGCTAACAGCGCCTTCATCGAACGCCTCGTTGTGCGTCGCGCGTGCCTTCCTCACACCGAAACTGGGTGGACTTCGCCACGGCCTCTCGGTACTGGACGAAGCCGCAGTCGCGGTAGATCGAGCCGTCCGCCAAAACAGCCTGGACGAAGTAGCCGACGTTGGGAAGGCGCTGACTCGGCCATAGCGTCAACGTGACCGTGTCGCCCGGCTTGATCAGGTCGAGATCGACTCCGCGGCGGACGAGCGAATTGCGGTCGGACCACTCGACGAACCACTCAGTGACGGTGCCGTCCTCGGCAGGCACGGCCACTACGTACTGCGAGTGGGGATTGCGCATGTGCACCTCTTTAATGGTGCCTCGGATTTCGGTCGGCTCACCGCGTTCGAAGTTGATCGCAACGGAGTGATGCGCGGCCGACGGCGGCGCAGTAAACAACGTGGTCGCCGCAAAGAATGCAGCGTGTCCGGGTTTCATGGTGCGGTTTTCCTCGTGCCGCTCGAGCGTTTCTCCCAAGTGTACGCCGTCCCCAACGGCGAGGCCCCGAGTCAGCGCGACCCTTCGACCAAAGCGAGCAGCTGCCCGTCGGTCGGAGTCACGTGATAGAACGTCGCGAAGAACGAGCGGGCATCGTCGAAGAAGTCGTCGTCGAACGGTCGCTCCGGTAGCACGTATGCCATCCAGATCAAGCCCGCCAAACGGTTGACGGAAGGCGGCCGTTCTCCCCAGTTGAAAGGGAGCGTCGGTGGCGCGTGCACTCGGCCCGCCGCGGCTGCGGCGACGGGCCGCCAGGCGGCGTCGTCCTTGATGGCAACGGCCGCGTCGCGGCTCGCCGCGATGATGATGTCGGGCTCGAGCTCTTGGATCTCTGCGATCGTGAGCGGCCGCCGAGGCGCGTCCGCGAGCTCGCCGGCCACGTTCGTCGCGCCGAGTAGCTCTGCGACTTCGCCCGCGCTGTGCCCGCGAAAGCAGGGTGACAGGCCGTTCTGCGAGCATGCGAGATACACACGCGGCGGAGCCGCCGCGAGCGTTCCGCGGTATTTGTCGAGCAGGCGCTGCGCCTCGGCCGCGAGTTGCGACCCTCTTTCGGGCACGCCGAGCGCGGCGCCGAGCCTTCGGTACACGTCGGGAATCCGGGACAGGCGTCCGTCGAGAATCACAGCCGGGATCCGCGTTCTGCCGCTGATCGCTTCGAGCGCCGCGACGTAGTCGGCGTCGATGGTGCCGTAGTCGACGTAGACATCGACGTCGAGCGCGAGGAGCTCGGCGTCGTAGCGCGGATCGTCGCGGTCCGGCAGATTGACGATCACGGGCAGCTCGCGGAACTGAGGCGGCACGAACGCGAGGGACTCAGGCGACGGCGTCATGTTTCGGCCGGCCAGCTTCTCCGGAACCAGCGTATAGAGGAGCACCTCGGCCGGCGCCCCGGCTGAGAAGACTCGCTCAACGCTCGCCGGGAACGCGACGCGGCGGCCGGCATCGTCGACGAACGGCTCTTGCGCTGACACAGCCGCGCACAGCGCGCACGAAGCGAGCAACGTCGCTCGTGGCCACCGCGCGATCATCTCTCAGCCCAGCTCACGGTGCTTCTAGCCTCCGGTCGGTAACGCACCGTATATTTGCGCGACATTCTCGGCAAGCCGTGTCGTGCTAATTCGCCATCTGTCGTACTTCATCGCGCTCGCGCGCGAGCAACACTTCGCCCGCGCCGCCGAAGCTTGCAGCGTCACGCAGCCGACGTTGACGGCCGCGATCCAGAAGCTGGAGGAGGACCTCGGTGTCCGCCTCGTGATCAGGGATCATCGCTTCGTACGGTTGACGGAGGAAGGCGAGAAGCTGCTGCTGTGGGGCCGGCAGATTCTCGTCGACTACGGCAGCCTCAAGGACGATCTCGCCGGCTTGCGACGTGGGCTCGTCGGAACGCTGCATCTCGGAGTCATACCGGCCGCGATGTCGGCCGTCTCGTTCCTGACGTCGCGGTTTGCTGCGGCGCATCCGGCAGCGCATGTGGAGATTCGCTCGATGACGTCGCGCGCCATCGAGCGGGCGCTCGAAGCGTTCGAGATCGATGCCGGCGTGACCTATCTCGAGAACGAGCCGCTGCAGCACGTGCGCAAGGTGCCGCTCTATCGCGAGCGCTACGTGTTCGTAGCGCGACGTGGGCATCCCGCGGGGGCAAATGCCACGATCGGCTGGAAGGAAGCCGCGGCTCAGCGTTTGTGCTTGCTCAGCGAGGACATGCAGAACCGCCGCATCATCAATAAGGTCGCGGCTTCGATCGGTGTCGACGTCAAAGCGGACGTCGTCAGCAACTCGTTCCTCGCGATCCTTTCGCACGTTCGCCACGGCGCATGGGCCAGCATCGTTCCCCACACGTTCGCCCGTCTGTTCGCCGGCGCCGCGGATGTCGTCGTCGTCGAGCTCGTGGAGCCTGCCCACACGCAAACGATCGGTCTCGTGCTGTCGGACCGCGAGCCGCTCTCGCCGATGAGCGGAGCGATGTTGAGCTCGATCGCAAACGTCGATTTCGAGCGCGATCTCGACGCCGCTGACGTTCACTGATCGAAGATCTCTATCAGGTCTTTCGGTCTTTTCATTGGACACTCCAGAGCACGTCCGCGAGCATGCGGCCGTCCTAACAGGGGTGCCCGCACACATGAGAACCATCCGTCGCGCCTTCTCCATGGCGCTTGTTACTCTCTGCATGACCGCGGCAGGAGCCTCCGACGCTCAAGAGACGGTGTTCGAGCTCGGCAAGCTCAACGACGTCGTCACGGTCATCGGCGAAACCTCCGACTCCGACCTGACCGACAGCACGGTCACGATCGAGGACGTCTGGACGTTCAACCGCAACACGCTCGACGAGGCCATCAAGCTCGTTCCCGGCGTCACGAGCACGCTCGACGGCACTGCCCGCCGCAACGAGCGTGGGATCTACGTGCGCGGCTTCGGCCGCTGGCAGGTACCGTTGTCGATCGACGGCATCCGCATCTATCTGCCGGCCGACAACCGGCTCGACTTCAATCGATTCCTGACGCAGGACCTGTCCGAGATCGAGGTGCAGAAAGGTTACGTCTCGGTGCTCGACGGCCCCGGCGGCATGGGAGGCGCGATCAATCTGATCACGCGCAAGCCGGCCGAGCCGTTCGAAACGGAATTCCGCATTGGCGCCGGCGAGGGTGTTGAGGACGCTTATCTTCACATCGGGTCGCTGCACGAATCGTTCTATGTGCAAGGCAGCGTGAGCTATCTCGATCGAGAATACTGGAACCTGTCCGACGACTTCGTGCCTACGGCGATCGAGAACGGCGGCGAGCGCGATGGATCCGACAACCGCGACTCGCGCGCTAACGTAAAGATCGGCTTCACGCCGAACGACGGAGACGAGTACTCGTTGAGCTACACCGCACAGACGGGCGAAAAAGGCGCGCCGCTGCACGTGCTCAATGACCCGCCGAATCCGCCGAACAGCTATTGGCGGTGGCCGACGTGGGACATCGGCAATCTCTACTGGCTATCGGTCACGCGGTTCGGCGCCGCCGACGACGTGACGCTGAAGACGACGTTGTTCGACAACACCTACGAGAATTCGCTGTACGCCTACGACAACGCGACGTATACGACGCAGTCATTGCCGGGCCGTTTCCAAAGCTTCTACGACGACTCGGGTTACGGCGGCAGCGTCGAAGTCGAGCTGCCGCTCGGCGAGCGCAATACCTTCGGTGCTGCGTATCATCAGCGGCGCGACGAGCATACGGAGTACAACGACAATCGTCCGACGAATCCGGCGTTTCGCTCGATAGAGCCCGTTCAGGCAACGCTGGAGGACACCTGGTCGCTGGCCGTGGAGAACACCTTCGCGGCTACGTCGGATCTCGATCTCGTCGCGGGCCTGAGCTACGAGGAGAACGAGCTCGAGCTGGCGCAGGAATTCAACGCCATCGCGGGGCTGTTCGAGTATCCGACGGGAGGCAGCGATGCCACGAACGTGCAGGGAGCCGCCTACTGGCGTTACGCGGAGGGGCGTGAGCTGCGCGGTGTCATTTCCTCGCGGACACGCTTCCCGACGATTTTCGAGCGCTTCAGCACGCGCTTCGGCACCGCGCTTCCGAACCCCAGACCTCGAGCCCGAGCGGGCCGTCAACTACGAGCTCGGCTGGTCGATGCAGCTCGACGCTGGAGCGCACCTGACGGCGGCGCTGTTCTACGCCGACATCGAGGACATGATTCAGACAATCGTCGTGAGCGCGCGGTCCGCCGCAGATCACGCAGACGCAAAACGTCGGCGACGGCGAATTCTACGGCGCGGAGCTCGGAATCAGCACGCGTCTCGCGCAGCGATGGAGTGTCGCAGCGAACTACACGCATCTCGAGCGCGAGATCACGGATCCACTGCAGCCCGGCGTCGAGGTCACGGGAGCCCCGGATGATGCGGCCTTCGTCGCGTTCATCTACGAGGCGTCGGATCGATGGTCGATCACGCCGAGCGTCGAGCTCGCGAGCGATCGCTGGAGCGAAGTCACGGGCGGCGGTTATGTCCGGATCGGCGATTACACGCTGCTGAACCTGCAAGCGCAGTATCGCGGCAGTGATCTCTGGGAGCTGGCCGTCGGCGGGACGAACCTCACGGACGAGGATTTCCAGCTCGCCTACGGCTATCCGGAGCCCGGCCGAAGCGCGTACTTGCGGCTCCGCCTCAACTTCTGATTCAACGAGCGCCCGGCTGTCTCTCTCGGCACTTGCCACTCGGACAGCAGTGTCGTAGATTCTCCTACAAGTGTAGGAGATTGAAGTGCCGTTGCCGAAGCTGAGCAAGCTAGAGCTCAAGATCATGGAGGCGCTCTGGTCGAAAGGCCCCTCCGCGGTCCGTGAGATCCAGGAGAGCTTCCCTGCGAAGGGCAGGCCCGCGTATACGACCGTGCAAACGATGGTCTATCGCCTCGAGGCGAAGAACGCCGTCAAGCGCACGAAAAAGATCGGCAACGCTCACATCTTCGAGGCCGTGATCTCGAAGACCGCGGCTCGACGAAAGATCATCGACGATCTGCTTGGGCTCTTCGGCGGCCGCGCACAGCCGCTGATGTCGCATCTGATCGAGTCGGGCCAGCTCACGCTCGAAGACGTCGAGGAAGCGCGCAAAGCGCTGCGCGAAGCCTCGAAGAAGGAGTGATCGCCATGTTGACCGAGATCGTCAATCATCTTTGGCAATCGACGTTGGTGGCCGCGGCTGTCGCTGCGCTCGCGGCGATGCTGCGCAATGACGGCGCCCACACACGCTACTGGCTCTGGTGGGCCGCGTCGGTGAAGTTCCTCGTGCCGTTCTCCGTGCTGTCGATGCTCGGCACGGCGCTTGGCGAAGCGGGTGTGCCGCGGGTAGAGCTTGCAGAGTGGCCGGCCGCGATCGACGTCGTCGCGCAGCCGATGCGCGACGCGGCTTCATGGACGCCGCTCGCGCTCGCGCTGCTCAGCTTCTGGGCGCTCGGCTTCGCAGCGGTCGTCGGCGTGTGGGTCTCGCGGGCCGTGGAAGTCCGCTCGCTGCTGCGAAAGTCGGCGCCGTACGCTGCGGCATTGCCGCAGGTCTGCTGCAGCCTCGAGGTCCGTACGTCGCAGGGCCTGCTCGAGCCGGCCCTCGTCGGAATCGCACGGCCCGTGCTGCTGCTGCCGCGAGGCATCGCCGAGCACCTTTCGCAAGCGCAGCTCGAAGCCGTGCTCGAGCACGAGCTCGCGCATTGGCGCCGCCGCGACAACCTGACGGCGGCCACGCACATGCTCGTCGAGGCCGTATTTTGGTTTCACCCGCTCGTCTGGTGGATCGGCGCGCGGCTCGTCGAAGAGCGCGAGCGCGCGTGCGACGAGGCCGTCGTGCGCGCGGGCCACGATGGCCGCACCTATGCCGAGGGAATGCTCAACGTCTGCGAGCGCTACGTCGTGTCGGCGCTCAAGTGCGCCGCGGGCATCAGCGGGGCCGATCTGAAACGGCGCGTCGTCGAAATAGCGAGGAACCGAACCATGAACGACCTGGCGCTTCAGAAAAAGATTCTGTTGGGAGCTTTTGCGCTGTGCACGTTGGTCGCGCCGGTCATCTTCGCCGCGGCGGCGCAGGGCGACGACGAGCCGCGTCCGATGGTCCGCATCAATCCGGAGTATCCGTCAGAGGCGCTAGTGGCCGGTCGCGAAGGCGAGGTACAGCTCGAGTTCACGATCGCCGCGAACGGCGGCGTCAAGGATGTCGTCGTCGTGGACTCCTCGTCGCCGGAGTTCGAGGCGCCGGCCGTCGCGGCGCTGCTGAGGTGGCGTTACGCTCCGACGAACGTCGAGTGCGTCGGAACCGTGTGCACGCCGAACGCCAACGCACCAGCCGTCGAGAGGCCGGGCATGCGAACGGAGATCCGCTTCGTGCTCGCGGACGTGGACCCAGAGGCGGAAGCCGAGTAAGCAGCGCCGCGCTCAGCGCGCGCGCTCGGCCGCGATCCACTCGTCGACTCTGCGCTCGAGGATCGACAGCGGCAGCGCGCCGCCGCCGAGCACAGTGTCGTGAAAGGCGCGGATGTCGAAGTCGGTGCCGAGCGCAGCCGTGGCGCGCTCGCGTAGCTCGAGGATCTTCAGCATGCCGACCTTGTACGCCGTCGCCTGGCCGGGCGTGACGATATAACGGCGGATCTCGGAGCGGATCTGGCCCTCGGAAGTCGGGCCGTTCGCGAGGAAGTAGTCGACGGCCTGCTGCTCTGTCCAACCTTTCGAGTGCAAGCCGGTATCGACGACGAGGCGAATGGCGCGCCAGATTTCGGCGCTGAGCCGGCCGAAGTCGGAATATGCATCGTCGAAGCCGCCCATCTCCTTCGCGAGCCGCTCGGCATACAGCCCCCAGCCTTCGATATACGCCGTATACCGGCTCTGCGTGCGAAACATTGGCACGCTCGAAAGCTCCTGCTGGATCGAGATCTGCATGTGATGGCCCGGAATCCCTTCGTGATAGGCCACGGTCTCGAGCTCCACTTTCGGCATGGAGTTCATGTCGATCAGATGGACGTAGTACGTGCCCGGCCGAGAGCCGTCACGTGTGCCTTGCTGATAATGCTGTGCCGCACCCGGCTGCTCGCGAAACGCTTCGACTCGCTTGACGACGAGACCCGCCTTGGGGAGCAGCCCGAAATACTCGGGCAACCGCGCTTCGATGCCGGCGTAATGGTTCCGGGACGTTTGTAGGTAGCCCTCGCGACCCTCGTCGGTGTTCGCGAAGAGGAACTGCGGGTTGCCGCGCAGCGAAGCGAAGAACTCTTGCAGCGTGCCGTCGAAGCCGACTTGCCGCTTGATTGCTTCCATCTCCGCTTGAATGCGCGCGACCTCGGCGAGACCGAGCTCATGAATCTCGTCGGCGGTCATGGCCGTCGTCGTGCTCGCAGCAAGGCGCTCCGTGTAATAGGCCGGGCCGTCAGGAAGCTTCCAAACGCCCGTCGCGATCTCGTCGCTGTTCGTGCGATCCATCTCGGCCCACGCGATCAGCGCTTCGTACGCCGGCTGCACGCTCTCGATCAATGCCGCCGCGGCGGCAGCCCGCAGCTCTTCGGCGCGCGCCGTGTCGAGCTTGCCGCCTGAAACCAGCGCCGCGAGCTTTGCGTTCGCGTCGACATAGAGCGGCGACTCGCCATCGCCGCCAAAGGGCGCGCCCGTGATCACCGCACGCGACTGTTGGATCACTGCGTCATAGGAGAACCGCGGCGCATGCACGCCTTCGGCTGCCGCGAGCTGCGCGCGCTCGAGCGTCTGCCGCAGTGCCCGGCCAACGCCGCCGAGACGAGCGATGTACGCGACGAAATCGGCTTCCTCGTCTACGCGATGGAAGTTGATGAGCCCCTGCGGCAGAAATGTGTGCGGCCCTTGCATCTGATGGAACACGTAACCGCGGCGGCGAAACGGCCGTGCAGCTTCCGCGCGCTCGAGGCCGTAGCGCCAGAGGTCGTAGGAGGTCTGTGCTTCGGGCGTCAGGAGCTCGCGCTCGAACTGGCTTTCGAGATCGCGAACCGTGCCGCGAAGCCATTCGAGCTGTGCGTCATCGCTGCTCTCGGAGAAGTCGTCGACACGATCGTAGTCGTCCTTGCGGCCGAGCTGCGTCTTGAGGAGCGGGCTGAAGTCGAGGCGTTCCTCGTAGCGGGCATCGAGCCATTCGTTGAGGCTCGCGCTCTCGCGCTCGGCTCGATCGGCCGCCGGCGCATCCGCGGCCGGCGGTACGACGGGCGCTTCAGGATCGCAGGCGATAGCGGCGAGGGCCGTCAAGATGAGTGCGGGCAATATGCGCATGCAACGGCTCCTTCAGCAGCCCGGGAAAAGCTTACTGCAGCCGCTCGGGGGAGTCCGCCTGGCCGGTTGCCAGGGGTCACTTTGGACCAAAGGGCAACTAGCGCGCGACCTCCCATGGACGCCTAATCCGCCAAGGAGCCTATGTGAAAAGCTCGCGACCCACACGTCCGTCCAGCCGCCTCGATCGAAGTGTTGCCTGGTGGAGCGCGGTGCTGCTCATCGCGCTCGCGACCGTTCTTGCCGCGTTGTTCTTGTCCGCGCGCCTGATGCTGAGCCTGGCTAACGAAGACCTGGCGAGTGCGCAAGGCCACTCCTACCTCAGGTCCGCTACGTTGTGTTGCTGCCACGCGACCACACACCGAACCGTTCGGAGCCATCGCCGCGCTGGTGACGTTTACGGGAATTGTGTTAGCGTAGCAGCACTAAAATGGCATTTGCGGCAGGGAGCCGCGCGCCACTCGAGCGCCGAGATATGCGCCAGTGAAGTTGGATTTACGATACAACGCGCACCCGGTGGCGCGCGGGCCAACGGCGCTCTACGTCTGTCTGTCTACTCTTTCGGCGTTCTCGCCCGTCGCCGTCCAAGCCCACGAGGTACTTCTGCTACAACCGATCGAGCAGCGCGCGCCCGAGCATGGCGCGGTCGAGCTTGGGATTCGCAATGAGTTTGCGAACGCGGCTGTCGATGAGACTCGCGTTTACGCCGAGCTCGGCGATTTCCGCTTTCAACGGCCACGTGATCGCGAAGCTTTCGCGAGCTACCTGCGAGCGAAGTATGGCGATGTCGGCCTCGATGCCGTCATCGGATTGTCCGACGAAGCCGTCGAATTCCTCGCCGAGGAGCGCGACGTCGTCGGCGACGTTCCCATGGTGTTTGCCGCGCGGGATGGATCTAGGACGGAGCGCATCCCTAAGTCTTCGGCGGTCGTGGTGTCGCTCGTTCCGTCCAGAACCGTGGATCTCGCGCTGCGCCTGCAACCGGAGCTCAAGCACCTCTTCGTCGTGAGTGGGGCGGCTTCGTTCGATGAATCGGATCTGCTCGAGCTCCGCGCGGCCGCTCGCGCTTACTCGAGCCGGCTCGATGCCGAGTTTCTCACGGGACTGTCGCCGGATGACGTGCTAGATCGCGTAGCTCGGTTGCCGCCGAGCTCGTTCGTGATTTACGCCCCGCCGGCTCGGGCACCCGAAACGAATTCGGCGTCCTCGCACGAGATGGCTCAACGTATCGCGGATCGCGCCAACGCGCCCGTGTATGCGCTCAGTGATATCCACATCGGTAACGGCGTCGTTGGCGGATACGTGGCGCGCTCGGAGCGCATCGGCGCCGAGATGGCGAGGCAAACGCTGCGTGCGCTGAGCGGTGAGTATGCCAACGCCGTAGACGCCGTCGGTGGATCGTATCTGGTGGACGCCCGCGCGTTGAGCCGCTGGCGTCTCGACCAAACGCTCTTGCCGGCGGACGCGGAGTTGCTGTTCGCGTCCCCTTCGATTTGGAAGCTCTATCAAGGCTGGATCGTGACATTGCTGGTCCTCGTCGCAGTCCAGTTCACCCTGATCGTGGCTCTATTGATTCAATCGGTCAGTCGGCGCAGAGACAGGCTGGCGTTGGCTGAAACGGCGCATCGCTTCCGGCTGGCGCGTACCGCGGGCAAGGTCGGTATTTGGCAGTGGGACACGGACAAGGATCAGATGATCGTCGAGCCAGAGCTCAGAGAGCTGCTCGGTTACGACGCGAGAGAGAGCGACGAGCTGGTCACCGACTCGAGCGTGTACGTTCACGCCGAAGATTTGCCGAAGCTGCGGATCGCCGCGCAGGAGCACGCGCGCGGCGCGACGCCGAGCTTCGAGATTCAGCATCGCATGTGGGACAAGAGCGGCAACGTTCGCTGGTTCTTGTCCCGTGGCCAGGCGATCGTCAGCCGTAGCCGCCTGATCGGCACCGCGATCGACATCACCGAGCGCAAGCGCGAAGAAGACGAAAGAGCTCAGACGCTGCTGAAGCTGGCCGAACAGCGCAACGAGCTCGCGCATCTCGGCCGTGCTGCAATGGCGGGCGCGTTATCGGGCGCGGTCGCTCACGAGCTGAATCAGCCTCTGAGCGCGATGATGAGCAACGCTCGCGCTGCACTGCAGTTCTTGGCAGGAGGTCCAGTCGACCGGCAGGAAATCAAGGACATTCTGGCCGACATCGAAAGCGACGGGCGGCGGGCCGGCGACGTGATTCGCCACTTGCGCAGCTTGCTGCGCCGCGGCGAAGCGCATTTCGAAGCGGTCCATCTCGACGTCATCATCGACCAAGTGCTGCGGCTGATACACAGCGATCTAGTCAGTCACAACATCAAAGTGGTGCGCGAGCGCAGCAACGACGTGCCCCCAGTATCCGCCGACTCCGTGCAGCTTCAGCAAGTGATTCTGAATCTCGTGTCCAATGCTTGCGACGCTTTAAAGAGCGTCAATCCGCGCGACCGGCGGATCTCCATCGGCGTAACGATGCGCGGCACCGGCCAGGTGCGCCTGACGGTCACCGACAACGGGTGCGGTCTGGCGGACGGCAATCCCGAGCATCTCTTCAAGGCGTTCGTCACTACCAAGCGAAGCGGCTTGGGCCTTGGACTTTCGATTTCGCGGTCGATCGTCGACGCTCACGGTGGCCGAATTTGGGCCGAGAGCAATCGCGACGCCGGTGCGGCGTTTCACGTCGATCTTGCCGCCGCATCAGCCGCCGAGAGAGTTGCCTGATGACGGCAGACTCGACGGTTTTCGTGGTCGACGACGATGCGAGCGTGCTGCGCGCGATCTCCCGTTTGCTGCGTCTGGAGTTCGTCGTCGAGGCGTACGACTCGCCGGCGCCGTTTCTCGATGCGCTGCGGCCCGACACGCCCGGCTGCATCTTGCTCGATCTCGCGCTTCCCGGCGTCTCCGGCCTCGAGCTCCAGGAGCGTTTGATCGCATCCGGTTGCCACCAACCCGTTGTCTTTCTCAGCGGCCACGGCAGCGTGCGGACCAGCGTGCAGGCGATGCGAGCAGGCGCCCTCGACTTCATAGAGAAACCCTGGGAGAACGACACGCTGATCGAGACCGTTCGGCGTGCGTTGCAGCGCGATCGTGAGATGCGGTCGCGACGCAGCACGAGCGACTCGATCGCGCGCCGCGTGGCCTCTTTGACACCGCGCGAAAGCGAAGTATTCCGGCATGTGATTGCGGGCCGCTTGAACAAGCAGATTGCGGCAAGGCTCGGCACGGCGGAGAAAACGATCAAAGTCCATCGGGCGCGCGTGATGCACAAAATGTCCGTGCGCTCGGTCGCGGAGCTCACGCGCGTTGCCGAGATGGCGGGCGTTCGACCGGAGCCCTGAAGGCACATAGGTACAAACGCCAATAGCCTCGGGCCGCCGCGCTGGTTAAGAATGGGCCATGCACCGACATCGCGTGGCGGTCATCGATGACGACGAGTCCGTCCGTACGGCGCTCGTCCGCTTGTTTCGCTCGGTGGACTTCGAGACGTTCGCGTTCGGCTCGGCTCGCTCTTTCCTGAGCGAATTCCGCGACTTGACGCTAGACTGCGTCGTGCTCGACCTGCAAATGCCGGAGATGACGGGCCTGGATCTCCAGCGCTACCTCAAGATGGTCTATCCCGGTCTGTCCTTGCCGGTCGTGATGATCACGGCGCACGACGAGCCCGGTACTTGCGAGAGCTGTCTCGCGGCGGGCGTCGCGGCTTACATGCGAAAGCCCGTCGAGAGCACGGTGCTGGTCGAGCAAGTCCGCAAGCTCGTCCGAGCAAAGCACTAAGTAGCGCCGGCTTGCGCTCAGCGCTCGAACCACCACCCGAGCGCCACCAACGACAAGCCCATCAACACCGCGAACCCCGACACGAGCGTCATCATGCCGAGCGCGTCGGCGGGGTCGTGGGCCAAGAACGCGCCGAATCCGGCGGTCGTGATGCCGAGCACGCCGAGCAACCAGGCCGCTGGGTGCATGCCGCCAAAGCGAAAGGCGAGCACAACCTGCGCCACGCCTTTCGTCACGAGCCAAAACGCTATCGTGAGCGTGAGAGCCAATCCGGCCATCTGCGGATAGAAGATGGCGACGGCACCGGCGCCGATGCTGAGTGAGCCGTCGAGCACGTGAGGCCAGCGTTGCATGGACGTGAATGCCTGGAATATCGCGACCACTCCGTCGAGGAAGAACCAGGTGCCGACGAACACGATGAGCACCGCGAGGGACAGATCGGGCCAAACGAGCGTCGCGAGTCCAAACGCGACCGCAAGCGCACCTCGCACGAAGAGAACCCACCAATGCTGTGACAGCAGCGGCTCGAGGTCGTGGACGCGGTAAGACAGGGGGCTCGACGGATGCATTTGCTTCGGCCACGCCGTGCGAACGGCCGTCATAGAGCTCGCGTCACGACGGTGAGGAAAGCGAATACGCCGATGAAAATCGTGATGATCATGATCGCGTAGACCGGCGTGTGCGTTGGACCGTGAGGGATGCCGGCAATGGCGGCGAACTCACCCTGCCGCAGATAGGCGATCACCGTGCGGTATTGCCAGCCCGAGATGACGAGCGCCAGGACTCCGGCTCCGATCAGCAACAAACCGAAATAGAACGGCGCCGCGGGCCGGCGCAACGGTTCGGCGCCCGTAAGCTGCGGGAGCTTTTCGAAGAACTGGACGATCGTGAACCCAAATCCGATCAACGTGATTGCGGTCCGGACCCACGACATCATCGTGCGCTCGAGAGACAAGCGAGTCCGCATCCAAGCGAAGTGACTACCGGCGGTCGCTCTTACGTCGAACCTGTGTTGGCTGAGCGCGGTGCCCGAGTCGACCATGGCCGTAATTGTTCTAGGCGCTATCGTGACTGGCTCGACTCTCAGTCCGCGGGTCAGGGCGTGACCATCGGACCTTGGTCGCACAGGTGACGCGGGCGAACGCACTCGCGCCGAGCGACAAGGAGTGGCCCTTGGTCTCATTGTCGGTACGGAGTCGGGAAGCAATGCTGCGCGCATCGATTCTCGAGCCCGTGTGAAGATAAGCGACGTATTTGGCGATTGGCCGCCCGAAACATGGGCTGCCGACGATCTCGCGACCGGCACTCTGACGAGCGCGCCCGGCGAGCTGCGGTTATTGTGGTTCAGCGCGCCCGACGCAGACGGCTGGTTTCGCGTGACGGCGACTGATCCGCGCGGCGCGAGCTGGTCGACGTACTGCCGTACGCCGACTGAGAACGTCTGGCCAACGCTCGAACGGGCGCTCGGTGGAGCTTTGAGGAAGCCTCTCGATCTCGTCGGCGACGTCGCTCTCGAGTCGACGGCTCGCCTCAAGGCTACATGAACCGAACGCGGCCCTTGTCGATGACAGCTCTCGTGCTCGTCGGCGTCGTCGCCACGACGTCCGCTGCGAGTGCACAGGAAGCGTCGAAACGCGAGCGGGGCAGCGTCCTTTTCGGCGCATTCATCACGGATCGGGATACCACGGCACGGCTCGACTCCGCCTTCGGCTCCGGGACCGATATCGACCTCGAAGAGGACCTCGGCCTACAGTCGTCGATGTCCGTCGCGCGCATCGGCGGCTATTACTGGTTAACGCCGCGGCATCGATTCGATGCTTCATATTTCGAGCTGACGCGCAGCGTGACGAACCCTATCCAAGAGACGATCGAGTTCGGCAACCGGACGTTCACGATCGATACCGTCGTCGAAACGGAATCCGATCTGCAGGTGTTGAAAGCGGACTACACGTTCGCGGCGCTGACGCGCGATAGAGGGTTTCTAGGGATCACGGGCGGCCTCTATGTCTCGCGGACTACGCTGTCCCTCAGCGTTGCGTCGCTCAGCGAATCGGAGTCGTCAGACATCACCGCGCCGTTGCCCGTGTTCGGCTTGCGCGGCGACTATGCGATCACCGACCGCTTCACCTTGCGTGGCGCCGCGCAGTGGTTCGGGATCGAGACCAAGGACGCAGACGGAACGCTGCGCGACTTCTACATCGGCGCCGATTACGGCTTTGGCCGGCGGATGGCGATCGGTCTTGCGTACAACGAAGTCTCGATGAGCATCGAGGCCGAAGCAAGGTACGGGTTTCATAGCCGCCTCGACTGGAGCTACGACGGTGTGCTGCTGTACTTCAAGCTCGCGTTCGGCACCTAGAAAGCAGTCTCCGCAGGCTACCTCGAGCGGCCCGATTGCCAGAGTGAGCTCGTCGCGCATACGCTGAAGCCTTTACGCATGAGGGCACTTCACGTGAGCGATGAACACCACAAGAACGCACCGGGTCGACGTTGCACCCCGCCGCGGGCGCTCGTCACCGCGGCGCTGCTCGCTGCGCTCACTGCCTCGACGGCGCAGGCCCATCACGGCTTCGGCCGTTTCGATCGCACGAAGCCCGTGGAGATCACGGGCGTCATCAAGAGCATCGACTTCGTCAATCCGCACTCGTATCTGAACGTCGACGTCGTCGCGCCCGACGGAGTGTCCGTAGCGATGCGGTGCGAAATGCGGGCCGCGACGCTGTTGCGTCGCTCGGGGTGGTCCGAAGAGATGTTCGTCGCCGGTGCCGAGGCGACGATCTTCGGGTTCGGCCACCGCGACGACCCTGCGTCATGCTATCTCGAGGACATCACGATCGGCGGCGCGCCGAAGCGCAATCGCAACGACCAGATCGAGCACACGACCTCCGTGGATCTATCGAGCCGGCCCCGGCGTTTGGCGTCCGGCGAACCGAACATCTCGGGCGACTGGGCGCAGGAGCAGTACGTGATTGCCGTGCCGCCGGCAGGCGGGGGGAATCTCGTGCCGAAGAGCCTGATCGGGGCCGTCGAATCGGGGCAGCTTGCGATGAAGGATGTGCCGCCGTCGGGCTGGGGCCCGCGGCCCGTGACGTATACGGCGCGCGGCAAAGCCGAAGCCGACGCGTTTCAGATGTGGTCGCCCGCCGACAACCCGCGCCTGCGTTGCCGGCCGACGAGCATCATCTTCGATTGGGTGTTCGACGGCGCGGTCAACCGCATCACTCAAGAGCAGGACCGCATCGTCATCAACTACGGCCTCTACAGCTTCGAGCGCGTCATTCACGTGAACATGGCGCAGCATCCCGCGAACATCACGCCGAGCTACGCGGGTCATTCGATCGGCCGCTGGGACGGCGACGTGCTCGTCGTCGACACGGTCGGCTTCGAGCCCGGCGTCCTCGCGGCGCCCGTGAAGCACAGTGATCAGCTGCATATCGTCGAGCGATTCTCGTTCGACCCGGAGAAGTGGGTGCTGATGCGCGAGTTCGTCGCCGAGGATCCCGTGTATTTCACGGATCAGTACAAGGGCTCCGATCAAGTGCTCGTCGCCGATGTGCCGTACGTCGCGCATCCCTGCGACGAGCTGGCGCCTGAGTTCTTGCAAGGCGCGCCGGCGCGCTAGCGCTGCTCGAGCGCCGCGAACGACGTCATCGTCAAAATGGCGGCAATGAACGCGGCTACGCCGCAGCGCTCGCTTGGCGCGCCTCCTCGCGCGCCCAATCGACGAACGCGCGGACGACCGGGCGGCGAAAGTGCGCGGAGGGTGCCACCAGGAAATAGCTCCACGGCGCGCGCCAGCTCTCCTGCGTCACGCGCACGAGCTGTCCGCGCGCGAGCAGCGGCTCGACGTGCGGCCCGCGGCCGAGCGCGACGCCGAGCCCGGCGACAGCCGCGCCGATCAGAACGACCGAGTCCGTGAACTGCATACCGTGCGCTGCCTGCCTCGCGTCCAGCTTCGCGCGCTCGAACCAGGCGCGCCAGCTCATCCACGGCTGCTCGGGATGCGCGTCGACGTCGTGGAGCAGCGGATAGGCGGCGACAGCCTCGAGCGTGTCCGGTGTTCGCCCGCCGGCGAACAGCGCGGGACTCGCGACGGGAAACAGCTCCTCGCCGCACAAAAGTTCGCCATGCAGCCCACGCGTTGGCGCCGGCGCGAATCGAATGGCGAGGTCGGTGTCTTCACGCTTGAAGTCTGCGAGCGAGCGGCTCGTGCGCAGTAAGACCTCGATGCGCGGAGCCCGTTCGCGGAAGCGGGCGAGGCGCGGCAGCAGCCAGCCGTTCGCGAACGCGGCGAGCGTCGTCAGCGTCAGAACGCCGCCCGTGCGTTGCGAGCGCAGGCGCGCCGTCGATTCGCCGAGCAGCGCGAAGCCGGCCGTCAGCTCCGGCAAATAGTCGCGGCCTTCCTCGGTCAGCACGAGCCCGCGTGCGAGCCGGTTGAACAGGGTCGTATCGAGGTAGCGCTCGAGCCGTCGCACTTGCTGGCTGACAGCGGCTGCGCTGACGTGCAGCTCCGCGGCCGCACCGACGAAGGTGCCAAGCCGAGCGGACGCCTCGAAGGCGCGCAGAGCGTTCAGTGGGGGCAGGCGCCTGGCCATGGCTAAGAATAGCTTAGCCTGAGCGCCAAGCCTTCTCGATCGCTTCGCCAATCCGGGCAGCGGCACACTTCGGCCGGCAGGCCTGAACGGGAGGAGCGGCATGCATCTCTTCGACTATCTGGATTCGGGAAACGGTTACAAGGTGCGCCTGCTGCTCGCGCAGCTCGGCCTCGACTATCGCTGGACCGAGCTCGACATCGACGCCGGCAAGACGCGCACCCGGGAGTTCTTGAGGCGCAATTTGAACGGCCGGATACCGACGCTCGAGCTCGACGACGGCACGAATCTCGCGGAGTCGAACGCGATCCTCTGGTATCTCGCCGAGGGCACGGCGTTCGTGCCCGCCGATCGGCTCGGCCGCGCACAAGCGCTCCAGTGGATGTTCTTCGAGCAGTACAGCCACGAGCCGTACGTCGCGACGCCTCGCTACATCGTGAAGCATTTACCGCCGGAGCACGCGCGCCGCGTGGAGCTGCCCGAGCGGCTCACGAAGGGCCGCGCCGCGCTCGCCGTCATGGACGAGCACTTGAAGCCGCGGCGCTTCTTCGCCGCGGAGCAGTACACGATCGCCGACATCGCGCTATATGCCTACACGCACGTTGCGCACGAAGGCGGCCACGATCTCGCGCCGTACGCCAGCGTGCGGTCGTGGCTCGCCCGCGTCGCCGGGCAGCCCAAGCACGTCGGCCTCGACGTGCGGCCACGCGGTTGACGGGCGCGCGCTCGTACTAGACTAGGGGCATGGCCGGCCCCGACGAAGCTCCCGCGCGCCGTTGGCTGTTCGACGCGGACCATCCCGCGCCGCCCGCGGTCAGCGCTGCGATCGCGGAGCGCTATCTCGCTGACGAGGCCGAAGCGCTCGCAGAGCTCCTCGACCGCGCCGCGTTGTCGCCGGCGCAGTCAGCGCGCGTCACGGACGAGGCCGTAGCGCTCGCAGCGGCGATCCGGCGCCGGCAGCGCGATACCGGCGGCGTCGATGCGCTGCTGCGTGCGTACGATCTCTCCTCGGGCGAAGGCATCGTGTTGATGTGCCTCGCCGAGGCACTGCTGCGAATCCCGGACGCCGACACCGCCGACCGGCTCATCGCCGACAAGCTCGGCTCCGCGGACTGGCAGGCGCATTTGGGAAAGAGCGAGTCGCTGTTCGTCAACGCCTCGACTTGGGCGCTCCTCCTGACGGGGCGTATCGTGCGTCCGGACGAGCTCGACGAAGCGCCGGCGTCGTTCTTCGCGCGGCTCGTCGAGCGTGTCGGCGAGCCCGTCGTGCGTGCCGCGCTACGCCAGGCGATGCGGATCCTCGGGTCTCAGTTCGTCATGGGCGAGACGATCGAGAGCGCGCTGCGCCGCGCGGCCGAGTCGCCGCAGCAGAGCTACTCGTTCGATATGCTCGGCGAGGCGGCGCTGACGGCCGCGGATGCCGAGCGCTATTTCGCCGCGTACGCCGCGGCCATCGTGGCTGTCGGCCGCGGCGCCGCGCGCTCGGATCTCCGAGCTCGATGCGCCCAGCGTCTCGGTGAAGCTCTCCGCGCTCTGCCCCCGCTTCGAGGTGCCGCACAGCGCGCGTGCAGTGCGCGAGCTCACGAGCCAAGCTGACCGAGCTCGCGCTCGCGGCGCAACGGCGCCGGCATCGGGCTGACCGTCGATGCGGAGGAAGCGGACCGCCTAGAGTTATCGCTCGCGATATTCGCAGAGGTGTTTCGCGACGGGCGCCTCGAGCGCTATGCCGGTCTCGGGCTGGCCGTGCAGGCGTATCAGAAGCGGGCGCTACGCGTGCTCGACTGGCTGGCCGCGCTCGCGCGCCAGGAAAGCCGCATGGTCCCCGTGCGTCTCGTCAAAGGCGCCTACTGGGACAGCGAGATCAAACGCGCGCAGGAGCTCGGCCTCGACGGTTACCCGGTATTCACGCGTAAGTGCAACACCGACGTCTCGTATCTCGCGTGCGCGAAGGCGTTGCTGACGCAGCACGATTCGCTGTATCCACAATTCGCGACGCACAACGCGCACACGGTCGCGTGGTTGCTCGAGGTCGGCGCCGGCAGGCCGTTCGAGCTGCAGCGCCTGCATGGCATGGGCGAGGAGCTGTACGGCGAGCTCCTCGAGCGTCCCGCTTTCGCGCACCGCTGCCGCGTCTACGCGCCTGTCGGCAGCCACGAGCACCTGCTTCCGTACCTCGTGAGGCGCCTGCTCGAGAACGGCGCGAACACCTCGTTCGTGAATCGGCTCGTGCAAGCCGAGGCCGCCGTCGACGAGCTCGTCGCCGATCCCGTCGAGATTGCACGCGGCCTGAGCTCCGCCGCGCAACACCCGCGCATTCCGTTGCCGCGGAACCTGTTCGCACCCGAGCGGCAGAACTCGCGCGGCACCAATCTCGCGTCGAGCCGCGAGCTCGAAGGGCTCGCGGCGGCGCTCGGCGCAACTGAGGCCGGTAGCTGGCGCGCGCGGCCGCGTATCGAGGGCGAGGACGTAAGAGGCGCCGAGCACGAATGCCGCGATCCCGCGGACTCGAGACGCGTTGCCGGCGTCGCCGAATTCGCCGATGCGGCTACGGCGCGCCGCGCGCTCGATGCGGCCAGCGCGTTCGCGCCGCGCTGGAACGAGGCGCCGGCCGTGCAGCGCGCGGCGCTGCTCGAGCGAGCCGCCGCGCTCGTCGAGGCCGACGGCGCCGAGCTCGTGGCGCGCTGCGTCGCCGAGACGGGCAAGACGGTGCCCGACAGCCTCGCCGAAGTTCGCGAGGCCGTCGATCTCTTGCGCTACTACGCCGCCGAATGCAAGCGCCTGCTCGCCGCGCCCGCGCGATTGCCGGGACCGACGGGCGAGCGCAACGAGCTCGAGCTGATCGGCCGCGGCGTGTTCTTTTGCGTGAGCCCATGGAACTTCCCGCTCGCGATCTTCACGGGGCAGGTTGCCGCGGCGCTCGCGGCCGGCAACACCGTCATCGCGAAGCCTGCCGAGCAGGGCACGCTCGTTGCGGCACGCGCCGTCGCTTTGCTCGAGAAAGCCGGTGTGCCTCCGGGTGCACTGCAATTTCTGCCCGGCGACGGCCGCGCGCTCGGTGAGGCGATGCTCGGTGACGCGCGCGTTGCGGGCGTCGCGTTCACGGGCTCCGTCGAGACGGCGCGCGCGATCAACTCGGCGCTCGCGGCGCGCGACGGCGCGCTCGCGACGCTGATCGCCGAAACCGGCGGCGTCAACGCCATGATCGTCGATAGCTCGGCGCTGCCGGAGCAGGTCGTACGCGACGCCGCCGCATCGGCTTTCAACAGCGCGGGCCAGCGCTGCTCCGCGCTGCGCTTGCTGTGTCTGCCGGAAAACACCGCCGACGAGATCCTTCGCATGCTCTGTGGCGCGATCGACGAGCTCGTCGTCGGCGACCCGCAGTTCCTCGCGACGGACGTGGGGCCCGTCATCGATGCAGATGCGCACCGTTCGCTGACGCGCTACATCGCCGAGCACGAGCGCTCGGTGCTGCACGCCTACGAGCTTGGAGCTGCGCATTCGCACGGCCTGTTCGTCCCGCCGACGATCATCGAGCTGCCGCGGCCTGCCGCGCTCAGGCGCGAGGTATTCGGTCCCGTGCTGCACGTCGTGCGTTACGAGCCCGCTGAGCTCGACGCACTCGTCGACGAGATCAACGGGCTCGGCTACGGGCTGACGCTCGGCGTCCACACGCGCATCGATTCCACGGCGAAGGCGATCGCGCGGCGAGCGCGCATCGGCAACGTCTACGTGAACCGCAACATGATCGGTGCCGTCGTCGGCGTGCAGCCGTTCGGCGGAATGGGACTGTCGGGCACGGGGCCGAAGGCCGGCGGGCCGCATTACTTGCCCCGGTTCGCCGCGGAGCGCACGGTCACGACGAATACCGCCGCCGTCGGCGGCAACGCGACGTTACTGTCGCTCGACGCAGGCCCGGGGCCCTAGCGGCCATGTTCGAGCAAGCGACGGCGCCAGCTGCTCTGAAACGGTGCAGCTCGGCGCGGTTTACTACGCAAAACCCGCGAATGTGCTCGGTCCGCCAGTTGGCACGCGCCTTGCTTTATCAGAAGCGGGCAGGGTCGGCCGCGGTTGTCACCTGAATCGCATCCCCCCATCGATTTCACTGCACCGCGGCCGCTTCTGCCCACTAACCGATCGTTGCCACGCAAGGCCTACCATCAGTAACCGGCCGCGTGGCCGTCTTTGCGTGACTCGGAGGCACCGAGGTACACCGCGCCGACAAGATCGCGCCGAATGGCTTGGTACCCGCCGAATGCCGCGCGGCTTCCCATCGGCTCGATGCGGTGACCGCGGCGACGCAGACCTTCGATCGCGGCGGCGTCGAATCCCGGCTCGAGGTGCACGGTGCCGCCGCCTGCGAGCGGCGGCGCGCCCGTCGGCTCCGTCGACCCCTCGTGGCGGACGCGCGGCGCGTCGCCGGCGGCCTGCAGGCCCATCCCGAAGTCGAGCATGTTCGTCAGCACCTGGACCTGGCCTTGCGGCTGCATCGCCGCGCCCATGACACCGAACGCGAGCAGCGCCTCATTCTCGCGGATTCCAAAAGCCGGGATGATCGTATGGAACGGCCGCTTGCCCGGTGCGTAGGCGTTCGCGTGGCCGCGATCGAGCGCGAACTGCGAGCCGCGGTTCTGCAGGCCGAATCCGAACGGCGCGACGGTAAGGCCGGAACCGAAACCCATGTAATTGCTCTGGATCAAAGACACCATGTTGCCGGCGGCGTCGGCCGTCGCCAGATAGACGGTGTCGCCGTCGCCGATGCGCGCGCCGCCGTGCGTCGGCGCTGGCGCCGCGAGCTTCGGATCGATGAGGTCGCGGCGCGCGGCGGCATAGTCTTTCGAGACGAGCCGGCCCTACGGGCACGCGCGCGAACTCGGGATCCGCATAAAACCGGGCGCGGTCCTCGAACGCGAGCTTTTTCGCCTCGATGAGCAAGTGAAGATGCTCCGCGCTGCCCCACTCGAGTGAACCGAGCTCGAAACCCTCGAGGATGTTCAACATTTGCAAGACGGCGATGCCCTGGCCGTTCGGCGGCAGCTCGAACACGTTCCAGCCGCGATACCTCGTCGAGACGGGCTCGACCCACTCGGAGCGGTGCGCGCGCAGGTCCTCGCAGCCGAGATAGCCGCCGTTGCCACGCACGCATTGCTCGATGGCGGCGGCGATCTCTCCGTCGTAGAACGCGTCGCGGCCCCGCTTCGCAATGAGCTCGTAGGCGCGCGCCAGCCCCACGTTCACGAACGGCTCGCCGCATGCCGGGACGCGGCCGCCAGGCATGAAGACCGCGGCGAAGCCGGGATGGCCATGAAGCTCGCGGGCGCCGGCCTCCCACGCTGCGCCGATGACTGCGGTCACGGGAAAGCCGTCGCGCGCGTATTCGATCGAAGGCGCGAGCAGGTCCTCGAGCGGCAAGCGCCCGAAGCGCGAGTGCAGCTCGCACCAGCCATCGACCGCGCCCGGCACGCTGACGGCCAGCGCGCCGCGCTCGGGGATCAGGTTGAGCTCGAGGTCGAGCTCGAGCAGGCGTTCCAGCGTCAGCGAGAGCGGCGAGCGGCCGCTAGCGTTCAAGCCGTGCAGCCGGCCGCTTGCGGCATCCCGGACGATCGCAAAGAGGTCGCCGCCGATTCCGCAGCTCGTCGGCTCCGTGAGGCCGAGCGCGGCATTCGCGGCGATCGCGGCATCGACGGCGCTGCCGCCGCGGCGCAGCGTCGCGAGGCCGATTTCCGTCGCGAGCGGCTGGCTCGTCGCGACCATGCCGCGGCGCGCCGTCACTACGGAGCGCGTGGCGAAACGGTCGGGTGCGGCGCTGTCCACGGCACATTCTAGAGCCGGCGTCGCAAGTGAAGGCAGCCCCGCCCGTGTTCCAAATTGCGCAGCCCGCATGCCACACTCGGGTCATGACGACGGCGGACAGGAGCTCCGCGTCCGTGGCTTTGATCGGCGCTCCGACGGATGTCGGCGCAGGAAGGCGCGGCGCATCGATGGGACCGGAGGCTTTGCGCGTGGCCGGCATCGACAAGGCGCTCGCGAGGCTCGGCCGCGGCGTCATCGATCGCGGCAACGTTTCTGGCCCGCGCAACCCGGAAAACCCTCGCTGCGGCGATTACCGCCATCTGCCGGAGGTCGCGGCCTGGTGCCGCGCGGTGCACGACGCCGTCTACGAGAGCCTGACTGCCGGCGAGATTCCACTGACGATGGGCGGCGACCATAGTGCGGCGATCGGCTCCGTGGCCGCCGTCGCGCGCTACTGCGCCGAGCGGGATCGGCCGCTCGCGATGTTCTGGCTCGACGCGCACGCCGACTTCAACGTCGCGAGCTCCTCGCCGTCGGGCAACATCCACGGCATGCCCGTCGGCGTCATCGCGGGCCACGGGCCGCCGGAGCTCGTTGGGCTCGCGGGCTTCGCGCCGATGCTGCCGGCAAACCGAATCGTGCAGATCGGCATCCGCTCCGTCGACGCCATGGAGAAAAAGCTCGTCGTCGACAGCGGCATGGTCGTCTACGACATGCGCCGTATCGACGAGCTGCGGATGCGGACCGTCATGGAGGAGGCGCTCGCCGCCGTCGCCGAGCGCGACGTGCACCTGCATGTCAGCTTCGACGTCGATTTCCTCGACCCTCCGATCGCGCCCGGCGTGCCCTCGACGGTGCCGGGTGGGCCGACCTATCGCGAAGCGCAGTTGTGCATGGAAATGATCTACGACTCGGGGCTCATGCGCTCGCTCGACGTCATGGAGCTGAACCCCGCTTTCGACGAAGGCAACCGCACCGCTGAGCTCGCCGTCGAGCTCGTGCAGAGCCTGTTCGGCTTGCAGATCCTCGCCCGTACCGGCGGCAGCGCCGACAAGTACACCCTATGAGCGATAGCGGCGCCGTCATCGCGGAGACCGAGCGTTACAGCGCGCCGAATTACTCGCCGCTGCCGGTCGTCGTCAGCCGCGGAGAGGGAGTCTGGGTTTGGGACGTCGAAGGGCGAAGGTACCTCGACTGCGTCAGCGCCTACTCGTCGCTGAACCATGGGCATCGCCATCCGCGCATCGTCGCGGCGCTCGTCGAGCAAGCCGGGCGTCTCACTTTGACGTCGCGCGCCGTGCACAACGATCAGATGGGCGTTTTCCTCGCGGAGCTCTGCGCGCTCGCGGGTTTCGAGATGGCGTTACCGATGAACACGGGCGCCGAGGCCGTCGAGACAGCCATCAAGCTCGCGCGCAAGTGGGGTTACCGCGCGAAGGGGGTCGCACAGGACCGCGCCGAGATCGTCGTCTGCCGCAACAACTTTCATGGCCGCACGACGACGATCGTCGGCTTTTCGTCGGAGGCGCAGTATCGCGAGGACTTCGGCCCGTTCACTCCGGGCTTCAAGCTCGTCGACTTCGGCGATCTCGACGCGCTGCGTGCGGCGATTACGCCCGAAACCGTCGCGTTCCTCGTCGAGCCGATCCAGGCCGAGGCCGGTATCATCGTGCCGCCGCGCGGCTACCTATCGGCGGCGCGGGCGCTGTGCCGCGAGCGCCACGTGCTGTTCGTGCTCGACGAGATTCAGACCGGCCTGGGTCGCACGGGCAAGATGTTCGCGCACGATCACGAGCCTAACGCCGATCCCGACGTGCTGGTGCTCGGCAAGGCGCTCGGCGGCGGCGTCTATCCCGTGTCGGTCGTGTTAGCGAGCCGAGCGATCATGCAGCAGCTCCGCCCCGGCGACCACGGAAGCACGTTCGGCGGCAATCCGCTCGCTGCCGCAGTCGGCCGCACGGCGCTGCGCGTGCTAGTCCACGAGCGGCTCGCCGAGCGCGCCGCAGAGCAGGGCCAATACCTCGACGAGAAGCTGCGCGCGCTGCGGGCGCCGTGCATCGAGGAAATCCGGGGCCGCGGCTTGCTCGTCGGCATCGAGATCGCGGCTGGCGCCGGAACCGCGCGCGCGTTCTGCGAGCGCCTGCTTACGCGGGGAGTGCTGGCGAAGGACACGCACGCGCAAGTCATCCGGCTCGCGCCGCCGCTCGTCGTCGAGCGCGCCGAGCTCGATTGGCTCGTCGAGCAGCTCGAGGTCGTGCTCGCAAATAGTTAGCGATACTTGGGCGGAACCCGAGGCCTCACGTCCGGCTCGAAAGCGGTATTCTGGATGCCGGCAGGAGGGCGCAATGGCGAAAACTGAAACGGCGATTCTCGCGGGCGGCTGCTTCTGGGGCATGCAGGACCTGATCCGCAAGCTGCCCGGCGTCGTCTCCACGCGCGTCGGATACAGCGGCGGCGACGTGCCGCATGCGACGTACCGCAACCACGGCACGCACGCCGAAGCGATCGAGGTCGTCTTCGACGCGCAGCGGCTCTCCTACCGCGAACTGCTGGAGCTCTTCTTCCAGATCCACGATCCGACGACGAAGAACCGCCAGGGCAACGATATGGGGATGTCGTACCGCTCGGGCATCTACTATCTGTCCGAGGAGCAGCGCGAGACGGCCGAGGACACGATCGCCGACGTCGATGCGTCGAAGCTGTGGCCGGGCCGCGTCGTCACGGAGTTGAAGCCGGCCGGGGCTTTCTGGGAAGCGGAGCCCGAGCATCAGGACTACCTGTTGCGCAATCCGGGCGGTTACACGTGCCATTTCCCGCGGCCCAACTGGAAACTGCCGCGGCGTGCGGCGCGGACGGGCTAGCCGATGAGCGCAGTACGAGAGCCGTCGCCCGGCGAGCTGCGCTGGAAGCATGTCGTCGAGCTCGCGCGCGCGGGCAACGAGCCGCCCCCGCGGCGCGTGGAGAAGACGGACGCCGAATGGCGCGCGCAGCTCTCGCCCGAGGAATATCAGGTCGCGCGGAAGAAGGGCACCGAGCAGCCGTTCAGCTCCGACATGTGCGCGTTGTTCACGCCGGGGCGCTACCACTGCGTCTGCTGCGACACGCCGCTGTTCGACTCGACGAGCAAGTTCGACAGCCGCACGGGTTGGCCGAGCTTCACGCAGCCGCTCGAGACAGGCGTCGTCGCATATCACCTCGATGAGAGCTACGGCATGCAGCGCGTTGAGACGCTGTGCAACGTCTGCGACGCTCATCTGGGACACGTGTTTCCCGACGGCCCGCGGCCAAGCGGCCTCAGATTCTGCATCAACGCCGTGTCGCTGCGTAAGGCGAAGGTGTCGGATACTGCCGAGACTGAGCGAGAGCGAAGGAGGGACACGTGAAATACAAAGGTAGCTGCCATTGCGGCCGCGTGGGGTTCGAGGTCGAGGGCACGATCGACAGCGCGCTAGCCTGCAACTGCTCGATCTGCGAGCGCAAAGGCTCGCTGCTGTGGTTCGTGCCGCGCAGCAAGCTGCGGCTCGAGACGCCGGAGTCTGCGTTGAGCACGTACACGTTCAACAAGCACGTCATCAAGCACCGGTTCTGCTCGAGCTGTGGCATCCATCCGTTCGGCGAGGGCGTCGACGAGAAAGGCAACGCGACGGCGGCCGTCAATATCCGTTGCCTCGAAGGCATCGACTTGGGATCGATACCGGTCAATCACTTCGACGGGCGTTCGCTCTAGAGCGCGGCGTCAAGCGCCGGCGGCGTCCTCGCGCCCCATGACGCGCCGCAGCGCTGCCGTGTCGACGTACTGGTGGAAGCTCGCGACGCGCTCGCCGCGAAAGCGCCATACGTGGCACACCTCGATATCCATGCGGCGTCCCGTCGGCTTGTAGAGACCCGTGTAGCGCCCTTCGACGATCACGGCGTCGCCCGCTTCGAGCGTCTGCTCGACGCCCATCGTCCAGCCGTCCCATTCGGGCCCTGCGACCGCGAAGAAGTGCTGCGCGATCGCTTGCTTACCGCGCCACGGCTGCGCAGGGCCGCGATACGGGTGATGCTCGGCGAGCTTGAACTCGATGTCGTCAGTGAACACGTCGAGGATTGCCGCGGCGTCTCCGCCTGCGAAATCGCGATAGATTTTGCGTACAACGTCGATGGGTTTCATGGCACAGCTCCTCCTTGCAACTAAAGCCCGTGAGGGCTTGTCCTCTAAGAGAGAGCGTAGAACGAATGGCGGAGCAGATCTTGGGGAAAATTGCGCACTTGCTGGACGACGCCTGCTGCGAGCGCGAACGGGTCGGCGCCGAGCCCGGCCTGCGCGCTCGGTTGCTCGCAGGCGGCGCCGACTGGGCTGTCGAGGACGTGCTCTGCACGTACCGGCCGAGCGATGCGCCGTTCGAGGAGCGGCACGGCCGTTATCGCGTGGCGCTGGTCGGGGCCGGGACGTTCGTTTGCCGCGGAGATCGTGGGCACGCGCTGCTGACGCCAGGCTCCCTGCTGCTCGGCAACCTGAACGAGGGGTTCGAGTGCGGCCACGCGCATGGCACCGGCGACCGCTGTCTCGCGTTCGCGTACTCGCGCGAGATGTTCGAGCGGCTTGCGTTCGAGGCCGGGATGCGCGGCCGGCCACGCCTGCGTGCCATGCGCGTGCCGCCGATCACCGCCCTCGCTGCGCTCGTCGCGGAGGCGTGCGCCGCCTGGGTCGAGGCGCGCCGCGGAGCCGTCTGGGAAGAGCTCGGCGTTCGCCTCGCCGCTTCCGCCGCGCGCTTCGCGGGTGAGCCGCAGCGGGCGCCTCGAAGCCCTGCGAACGCCGAGCGCGGCATTGCGCGTGCCGTTCGGCTCATCGAGCACGATCCGAGCGCTGCGCTGGCGCTCGACGTGCTCGCGCGTGAGGCGAAGCTCAGCCCGTTTCATTTCGTGCGAGCGTTCGCGCGGGTCACGGGGCTCACGCCGCACCGCTATGTGATGCGGGCACGGCTGCGTAGTGCCGCCATACGGCTCGCCACGAACGGCGCCCGAGTCGTTGACGTCGCCATGAGCAGCGGATTTCGCGACGTCTCGACGTTCAACCACGCGTTCCGCCGGGAGTTCGAAACGACGCCGCGCCGCCACCGCGAGCGCTTTCGTCACGCCCGGCAGGTCCGCGGCGCGGGCCTTTAGCGCGGCCAAACGCCTCGAACTGTGAAGGCTATCGCGGACCCGCGAGGGCCGATGCGGGAGTCTGCCCGGGGTCGCCCCCACAGGACGCCGCTCATGCGCTTTCGCTCATACGCCGCTGCGTACAGCTCGTGGCTCGCTTTCGTCTGGCTGTGCGCCGGCTCCGCGGCGGCCGCGCCATTGGCGCCGGCATGGACACGCGATCTCGCCGCGCCGATTCAGTGGCAGCGCGTCACTGCGTTCGGCCAGCTGCTCGTCAGCACGTCGGCCGGGTTGCATGCCGTCGATCCGGCCACGGGAGCCGTGGTTTGGTCGCATACCGACCTTGCGCGCCTCCCAGCTGAGGGACTCGAGGAGATCGCGGGCTCGCCGCTCGTGCTGATCAGCGACGGCGCGCAGATTCCGCAGACTCCGCGCGCCGTCGTCCTCAACGTCTTCAACGGAGAGCTCGTATTCGACTCGCGAGCCGCGGGCTTGGGCCAGATCTCGCGGCCGCGCGTGTTGCCGCGTGCAGGCCAAGTGCTGATCGCGGGCTTCGAGGCGACCAACCCGCAGCCGACGCTGTTCGCGTACTCGATCGATGACGGCGAGCTCGTGTGGAAGTCCGATGTGCTCAACGCCGCGATGAACCCCGGCGGCAACCGTCTCGTGGGCTTGCTGATGTCTGCGGCGATTGCCATGGTCAGGATCGATCCGCTGCAGAGCGAGCCGCTCGAGCTCGGCGACGGCACGTTCCTGCTCGGCGCGATGGGCCATGTCATGCGGCTCGATGCAACTACGGGCATGGTGCTGTGGAAGACGCCGTTCGCGGGCGGCATGTTCGAATTCCGCCAGACCGACGCGAGGCCCGACGTCGTTTATGTCGGGGCCGAGGAAGTCGAGCAGACGTTGGGCGCGGATCGAACGACGCAACAGCGTACGCAGACGCATTACCAAGCTTTCAGGCTCGCCGACGGCACCGAGGTTTGGAAGCGCGCCGTGCGCTTTCAACGGCCGATGAACCGCTCGATCATTCCGCTCGAACGCGGGCTCATCGTCAGCGACGGCGACAGCGACAAGGGCAAGCTGCTGCTGCTCGATTACGATACCGGCGAATCGCTCTGGGGCAACAAGGGCCGAGGCATAGAGATTGCCGGTCAAGTGCTCGATCATTCGTTCGCGGGCACGGATCTCGTTCTGACGAGCGGCTACGACAGCATCTGGACGAACAAGGACACCGCGTATCTCCTCTTCGTGCTCGACACGACGACGGGCAGCTTCAAGTTCGAGAAGCCGTTCGAAGTCAAAGGCCGCATGCTCGGTACTGAGCTCACGCAGCAAGGTCTGATCTACGTTACGACGCACGAGATCAACATCTTCGACCCCGCCACGGGCGGCCTGAAAAACGCGCGCGAGCTCCGCAGCAAGGCGCCGCTAGCGACCGTCAGCGATGGCCTGCTCGTCTATGCGTTCAACTCCGAAGACGGGCTCCTGTATCGATTCGACCGAGCGACGGGCGTCGTCACCAAGCTCTCACAGGCGCCCCTCGAATTCATCGACGACGACCGCGCGCGAGCGCTCGATATCGTCGACGACACGATCGTGCTGATGGGGCAGCAGACGGTTGCCGCGTTCGGGCTCGACGGCACTTTGCGGTTCAACGTGCATTACTCCGCGCCGCGCAACCCGACTTGGCTGCGCGCTTTGGCATGGGCCGAGGGCGTGCATGCCGGAATGGCGTCGGTGTCGGCCGGAATGTACGGCGCCGCGTTCGCGAGCATGGCCGTCGATGCCGAGCAAGGCAGCGCGAGCCGCGAAGTCGCAACGCAGCTTTCCGAAGGCTTCGGCGATCTGTCCAAAGGCTATCAAGGTCTCGCGGGCGACTACGTGCGCATCGCACGCCGCCGCTACGAGGCGTCGGCGGAGTCGCGCGACTTCCTGTTCATGATGGTGCAGCACGAGGACCGGCGCGTCGCGCTGGCGCAGGTCAGCAAGCGAGACGGCGGCATCCTGGCGGAGATCGACCTCAACCGCGACAAGGAGCCCGTTTACCAGGTCGACGACATCAGCAGCTTCGTGTTCTACAAGCCCGCCGACTCGGTCGTCGCCGGCTACCGTTTCTCGCCGGAGCGCGTCGACGTCGCGCTGCAGTAGCGCACGTTCCCGCAAGCGAGCCGGCCGGCGCTAGAGCGCGGGCGTGTCGTTGCCGAGCATTGCGCGTCGCACGAACGGAATCGGCGGCCCGCCATACTGCAAGAACCTGTCGTGAAACTCCCGCCATGCAGACCGACCGCCGCGGCTCGCCGTGTAATCGTCGCGCAGCTTGCGAATCATCAGCTTGCCTAGCGTGTAGTTGAGATATGCGGGATCGTAGGTGCCGCGCGCCGATTGCTGGCGCGCCGTGCCTTCGTCCTGATAGCACTCGTTGCGGAACAGCTCGCGCGACTGCTCTTGCGTCATGCCGCGCGCATGCAGCCCGATGGCAGACAGGTAACGGCAGTTGCGCAGCAAGGCGTTCGAGAGCTGGCCTATGCGCGTCTCGGCGTTGCCGCCGTCGAGTCCCGCTTCGACGACGAGCTCCTCGGCGTAATGCGCCCAGCCTTCCGCGAACGCGTAGCCGACGAACACGCGGCCGAACAGCGACGGCGCGCGATTCGCGTGCAAATAGTTCAGAAAGTGGCCAGGCCAGACCTCGTGAACGGACGTGTACAACAGATTCTTGATGCCCGGCACATAGGCCGCTTGCTCCTCGGGTGTCCACTTGGGATCCGGCGGAGCGATGTAGTAGACGGACGGCATGCCGGTCTCGTAGGGCCCCGGTATTTCGATGTATGCAGAATTCTGGCGGTTGTACGGGGGCGCCTCCTCGACGAGGGCGTCCTCGGTGCCCGGGATCGACACGAGGCGCGTGTCGACGATGAATTGCTTGAGCGCCGGCAGCTGCGCGCGCGCCTCGGCGACGGGACCGAGCGGCGACTTCCTCGCATCCATCCTGCCCATGCACTCGGCGAGCGTCGCGCCCGGCGCGAACTCGGCACACGCGGACTCGAGCGTTGCTCGGTTGCGCGCTAGATCGGCGCGGCCGATGGCTACGAGCTCGTCGAGCGAGACGGTCACGGCCTCCGTCGTTTCGAGCATGCGCGTGAATCGTTCTGCACCAAGCGCGAACTCCTGCGTCGCCGTCGCGCGCTGCGCCTCGAGCCACGCTGCCGTTTCGCCCATCGCCGCCGCGGCCGTCTCGACGACGGCGGTGAGCTCGGCCTGCAATGCCGCGTCGTCGACGGCCGCGAACGCGGCCTTGGCGTCGCCGCGGTAATACTCCGCGAAGCCGTTGAAGCCCGCGATTCCGTAGTCGACGAACGAGAGCGGCATCGGCACCGCGAGGTTCGCCCGGATCTGCGCGACGGCCGTCGGCACGTTGCGCGCATACGAGATGAACGCTCGCAAGCGCGTCGCTTCGTCGGCGTAGGGCCGCGCAATGTAGACGTTCGGGTCGAGGCCGTTGTCGAAGTACCAGGTCAGGTTCGAATGGGGCTGATCGGCGTCCTCGAGCCAAAAGAGCTCGTGGCGGGCGACGTGAGCGAGGTAATCGCGCTCGAAGCTCTGTGCGGCGGAAAGCTGTGCCGAATCGAGTTCGGCGGCGCCGGCGATCGCCGCCCTCAGGAAGTCGGTCAGGCGCGCTAGACCTAAGTCGCTCCAGTCGCCGATCTGGCCGTCGAACTCGTGCCGTCCTTGGTCGACGGCGAAGCTCGGATTGAGCTCGAAGTAGCCCTCGATGAACGAATCGCGAAAGGCGTCCCAATCCGCGGCGCTCGGGGCCGTCGCGGCCGCGGGCGAGGGCGGGTCCGTGGGCGCTTGGCAGCCGACGGCGAGCGATGCGAGCACAGCGGCGAGCACGGGTTTCATGGCGCGATCACAGCACGGCGCCGCCTTTGCGTAAACTGCTCACCGATGGCAGCCTCGCCTCCCGCCGTACCGACCCTGAGCCGCACTTTGCGGTCGCGCCACGTCGCGTTGATCTCGATCGGCGGCATCATCGGCGCGGGACTTTTCGTTGGCAGCAGCGCGAACATCGCTACGGTCGGTCCGGCTGTACTAGTCAGTTACGGTATCGCTGGCGCGCTGATGTTCCTCGTGATGCGCATGCTGGCCGAGATGGCGGCGGCCGACCCCCAGGCGCTCTCGTTCGCGGATCATGCGCGTGCCGGTCTCGGCGCTTGGGCCGGGTTCCTCTGCGGCTGGCTGTACTGGTACTTCTGGGTCGTCGTTGTCGGCATCGAGGCTATCGCGGGCGCCGTGATCCTGCAAACCTGGGTTCCGTTGCCCGTATGGCAGATCGGCCTCGTGCTCATGGTGCTGCTGACGGCGACGAACCTGCTGTCGACGCGCTCGTACGGCGAGTTCGAGTTCTGGTTCGCGTCGATCAAGGTCGCGGCGATCATCGCATTCATCGTCGTCGCGAGCAGCTACGCCCTGGGGTTTACATCGCCAACGGGCGCGACACTCGGCAACCTCGTCGCCCACGGAGGCTTTGCGCCATTCGGCGCCGCCGCAGTGCTTGCCGGAGTCACGGGCATCGTGTTCTCGATGACGGGCGCCGAGATCGTCACGGTCGTCGCCGCGGAGTCGTCTGAGCCGTCGCGCGCGATCGCGTCGATGACGACGTCGTTGATCGCGCGGATCCTGCTGTTCTACGTCGGCTCGGTGTTTTGCATCCTCGCCGTCGTGCCGTGGAACGAGATCGTGCCGGGTTCTTCGCCGTTCGCTTTGACGCTGGAGCGCATCGGGATTCCGTTCGCGGCGACGACGATGAACCTCATCGTGCTCGTGGCCGTGCTGTCGTGCTTGAACTCCGGGCTCTACATCACGTCACGCATGCTGTTCGGCCTCGCCGCGCAAGGCGACGCGCCGCGCGCGCTCGTCGCGCTCGACGCGCGCCGCGTGCCGACGCGAGCGATCCTGATCGGCACGGTGTTCGGCTATCTCGCCGTGCTCGCATCCGTCGTTTCGCCGCAGCGGCTCTTCACCTTCCTCGTGAACGCGTCGGGCGCGATCATGCTCGTCATCTATCTCTTGATCGCGCTCGCGCAGATCAGACAACGGCAACAACGATCCCCGGACCGGCTCGTGATCCGAATGTGGCTTCATCCCTGGTTGAGCTACGCAACGGTGGCCGGGATCGTGCTCGTTCTCGGCTCGATGCTGTTTCGCCCGGCCGAGCGCGCGCAGCTCGCCGCGAGCGCGCTGTCCGTCTTGGTGGTGCTCGGTGCGCTCTGGTGGCGGCAGCGCGCAAGAGGGGACAGATCTATTCTCGTGAGAAAATAGATCTGTCCCCCTCTTCTAGCGCGGGCGGTATGCCGTGCGCGCCGTCTCGCCGTAAGGCGCCGGCTGCACGGTCGCGCGGATCGTCGCCTGCTGGTGACGCTCGACGGTCGGCTTTTTCGTGCCGCCGCCGTCCTCGCCCCAGACGACGGAGACCTTCGTGCCGGGCTTCGCGTGCTTCAAGTCGATGCACGCGAGCGACAGCATTGCGCGCTCGTTGAAGCTATAGCCGGTGTAGGTCGAGACGCCGACCGTCTTGCCGCCCTTGACGATCTTGTCGAACGGCAACGTCGCGTAGTTCGCGAGCGGCAGGTCGATGTACTTCGAGAACTTGCCGGCGTGAAATAGCTTGCTGAACACCTTGTCGACGTCGTCGCCGTTCCAGACCAGCGTGACCTTCTGGCGCTTCGGCTTCTTCGCGATCTTCTCGAGCGCGGCGCGGCCGATGAACTCGTGGTCGAACCGCATGAATCCGCCGTAGCCTAAGTCGTACGGTGTCAGGTAGTAGCTCTCGATGTTCTTCGAGACGAAGCTGCCGCCGAGCGAGGCAGTCGCTTCATAGCTAGTGCCCTTGAGCCACTCGCGATACGGCTTCATGAGCTCGCCCGTATAGACGGCCGGCAGCGGCGAGGGAATCCAGCCCGACTCGAGCGTGCTCGTCGGATAGGTACGCGCGCCGACCTTGCGGATCCCGAACTCGCGCCCCGCTTCGACGATCGCTTCGCGGACCTTCTCGGCCTCGGCCCACGGGCCGAAGAGCTCCCAGCCCGGTTGCCCGACCATGCCGTGGCGCAGCGCGCGCACCGTGCACCCGCCGATCTTAAGCTCGTTCATGTTGAAGAACTTGATCTCTGGCACGGGCTTGCCCGTGACCTTCTCCATGACCTTCTTCGCGTTCGGGCCTTGCACCTGATAGCGATAGGAGCGCCGGCCTCCCGTCGTGTTGACGAACGAGCGCTCGTCGCGCTCGGCTTTCGCGTTGTAGCGGCCGGCCTCGAGGTTGTACTGAACCCAGTTCAGCGCCGGCGGCCGCCCGACGAGCACGAAGCTATTCGGTGCGAGGTGGAACAGGATCGCGTCGCCGATTACGTAGCCGTCGTGGTTGCACGCGACGAACTGCTTCGCCGTGTCGACGCGGAAGTTGTTGAACGTATTGATGCCAAGCGAAGAGAACAGCTTCAGCGCGTCGGGCCCTTCGACGTAGAGGTCCGTCATGTGATGCGACTGATCGAACAGCGCGCAGGTCTCGCGCCACGAGCGCTGCTCGTCGCGCCAGTTCGTGAACTCGCTCGGGACGACGGGGAACGCGTAAGGGCCGATCTGCGAGTTGCGCAACATCTCGACCGGGCTCTTCGCCGCGCTCAAAGCGTGTTCCAGGTTCTCGTAGGTCATGCGCGCTACGCTCCCGCTTTCGTTCGCCAGCTGTCGGCGTAGTGCTCGCGTGCTTCGCGCGCATACGGCGTCGGCGAGACGCGGACGCGGATCTCGGCCTGCCGATGCGGCTCGGTCGAGGTCTTGCCCGTCTGCTCCGGCTCGCCCCAGATCAACGTGAGCTGATCCCCGATCTGCACGTCGTCATTGACGACGCCGAGTGACAGCATGCAACGCTCGTTGAACGAGTAGCCGTTGAACATCGAGATGCCGGCCGGCTTCTTGCCGTTCAGCAGCACGTCCGCGTTCGTCGAGGCGTAGTTCGGCTGCGGGAAGTCGATCCACTTGTAGGGCACGCCCTCCTCGAACGAAGAGGCCACGACCTTCAGCAGGTCGTCGCGGTTCCACTCGAGCGTGACCTTCTTGCGGTTCTTCTGGTCCTTCATCTTGACGAGCGCGTCCTTGCCGATGAAGTCGGTTTTCCAACCGATGTAAAAGCCGTAGCCGAGCTCGAACGGATTGACGTAGTAGTCCTCGATGTTGTCGGTGGCCAGGCTGCCGCCGATAGAGCCGACGGCCTCGTAGCTGTCGGCGCCGAGCCAATCGCGATAGTCCTGCAGCATGCCGCCGCCGGTGTAGATGCCGGGCAACGGGGAGGGGATCCAGCCCGACTCGAGCGTATTCGTCGAGTAGGCGCGGCTTCCGACAAGGTGCAGATCGACGCCGACGTCGCGCGCGGCCTGCACGATCGTCGATTGAATGTAGTGCTTGTCGGCGTACGGGCCCCACACCTCGAGGCCCGGCGCGCCGGCCATGCCGTGGCGCAGCGCCTGGACGCGGCGCGAGCCGACCTTGATCCAATCGACGTGGAAGAATTTGACGTCCGGTACCGGGCCGCCGTTGATCTTGTCGAAGATCTTGTTGGCTTCGGGGCCTTGAATCTGAAAGCGGTAGTGAGTGCGATAGATCGCCTTGCCATCGGGGCGACTGTCGGAGCGGGGGTCGTGCGTCAGGCGCACCTTCCACTTGCCGACGGCCTGCTGGAACCGCACCCAGTTCGCCGTCGGCGCGCGGCCGACGAGCACGAATTTATCCTCGCGCTCGCGGAAGATGATCATGTCGCCGATGACATGACCGGCCGGCGTGACGGGCACGAAGTGCTTCGCGCGGTTCAAATCGAAGTTCGCGAAACTGTTGATGCCGACATACTCGAGGAACGCCGCCGAGTCGGGACCTTCGACGATGAGCTCGTCCATGTGGTGCGTCTGATCGAACAGCACGGCCGACTTGCGCCAGGCAACCTGCTCGTTGCGCCAGTTCGAGAACTCCGCCGCGACGACGGGGTAGACGTACATGCCGATCTTCGAGTTGCGCAACAGCTTGACGGCGTTGCCGTGCGCTTTCAGGACGGCGCTCAGATTGTGTGCGGACATAGTTCCTCGTTTCCTACATCAGAAAAAAGGCGAGCGTCCTAGTGACCGCTCGCCTCTTGGGTTTGCGAACGGAGCGAAGGCTCCGTCCCGGTTCAGGTCCCCGTGCGCCAGCCGGCCGCGTACGTCTCGCGGACGAACTTGGAGTACGGCACGGCGCTGACGGTCGCGCGGATGTTGAGCTGCTTGTGCCGCTCGACCGTGACCTTCTTCGTGCCGCCGTCGGGCTCGCCCCAGACCAGCTGGACCTCGTCGCCGAGCTGCACGTTCGGATCGACGATACCGAGCGACAGCATCGACTTCTCGTTGTAGCTGTAGCCCGCGAACATCGAGGCGCCGACGACCTTGCCGTTCTTGTCGACGATCTTGTCGAACGACGCCGAGGCGTAGTTCGACAGCGGCAGGTCGATGTACTTGTAGTGCTCGTCTTGTCCCATGAACATCGAGGCGAACGCCTTCGTGACATCGTCGCCGTTCCAGGCGAACGTCACCTTGCGCCGATGCGGCTTGTTGGCGATCTTCTCGAGCGCCTCGCGGCCGATGAACTCGTGGTCGAACTTCACGAACGGGCCGTAGCCGATCTCGTACGGCGTGACGTAGTAGTCCTCGATGTTGTTTGAGACGAAGCTGCCGGCGAGGCCGCCCGTGGCTTCATAGCTATCGGCCGGCAGCCACTTGCGATATTTCTTCATGCGCTCGTCCGTGTAGACGGCCGGCAGCGGCGACGGAATCCAGCCCGACTCGAGCGTATTCGTGGCGTAGGCGCGCGAACCGACCTGGCGCAGGCCGAACTCTTCTCCGGCCTTGACGATCGCTTCACGGATCTTCTCGCGGTCCTTGTACGGGCCCCAGATCTCGAGGCCCGGGGCGCCGGCCATGCCGTGGCGCAGCGTGCGGATCCTCTGGCCCGCGATCTTCATGGTGCTCATGTGGAAGAACTTGAGGTCCGGCACTTTCTTGCCGTTCAGCTTCTCGATGACCGGCCAGGCGTTCGGCCCTTGGATCTGGAAGCGGTACGAAATGCGGTTGACGGCCTTGCCCTTCGGATTGCCGGGCGAGCGGTCGTCTTTCTTGATCTTGACTCGGTACTTGCCGGTTTCCGCGTGGAACTGAATCCAGTTCGCCGTCGGCGCGCGGCCGACGAATACGAGCTTGTTCTTCTCGAGGTGGAACAGGATGCCGTCGCCGATCACGTGGCCGCTGTAGCTGCACGGAATGAATTGCTTGGCGCGGTCGACGGGGAAGTTGGCGAAGCTGTTGATCGCGAGATCGGAGCAGAGCTTCACTGCATCCGGACCCTGAATGTAGATGTCGACCATGTGGTGCGACTGATCGAACAGCACGGCGCTCTTGCGCCACGCCGCCTGCTCGTCGCGCCAGTTCGAGAACTCGCCGGGCACTACGGGATAGACATAGGCTCCAATGCGCGAATTGCGGAGCAGGTCGACTGGATTCTTGGCGGCTTTGAGGACGTCCTCTAAATTCTTATGAGCCATGTTGTAGTGCCCTCCTGAGGCAATAAAAAGCGCCCCCCGGCGTTTTCGAGGGCGGCTAGTCTAGCATCAGAACCCCGTGGTTCGGCTATGGGACGTTGGCGGCGCCGAGAATCGAGTTCAGCGTGGCGCTCGGCCGCATGGCTTGCGCCACGAGCTTGGCGTCGGGGTGGTAGTAGCCGCCGATCTCGACGGGTTTACCCTGCACGGCGATGAGCTCCGCGACGATCTTGGCCTCGTTGCGCTCGAGCTCGGCCGCGATCTTCGCGAATCGCGCGCGCAGCGCCTCGTTCTGGGTCTGGTCCGCCAGCGCGCGCGCCCAGTACATGGCGAGATAGAAGTGGCTGCCCCGGTTGTCGATGCCGCCCAGCGCGCGCGACGGTGACTTGTCGCTCTCGAGGACACGGCCATTGGCGGCATCGAGCGCCCCGGCCATGACGATGGCCGCGGCGTTGCCTGTCTTGTTGCCGTAGTCCTCGATCGAGACCGCGAGGGCCAGGAACTCGCCGAGCGAGTCCCACCGCAAGTAGTTTTCGGCGAGGAACTGCTGAACGTGCTTCGGCGCCGAGCCGCCCGCGCCGGTCTCGTAAAGCCCGCCGCCGGCGAGCAGCGGCACGATCGACAGCATCTTGGCGCTCGTCCCGAGCTCGAGGATCGGAAACAGATCGGTCAGGTAATCGCGCAGCACATTGCCCGTGACGGAGATCGTGTCGGCGCCGTCGCGCACGCGCTTCAGCGTCGCGCGAATCGCGTTGACGGGCGACATGATGCGGATGTCGAGCCCGCTGGTGTCGTGATCGCGTAGGTAGCGACGCACCTTGTCGATGACGTTTCGGTCGTAGGCTCGCGCCTCGTCGAGCCAGAAGATCGCGGGTTGACCCGTTGCCCGGGCGCGGCCCACGGCGAGCTTGACCCAGTCGCGGATCGGCAGCTCCTTCGTTTGGCACATGCGCCAGATGTCGCCCTGCTCGACGCGATGCTCCATGAGCGCCTTGCCCTCGGCGTCGAGCACTCGCACCGTGCCGCTCACGGACATCTCGAACGTCTTGTCGTGCGAGCCGTATTCCTCGGCCTTCTGCGCCATGAGCCCCACGTTCGACACGCTGCCCATCGTCGCCACTTCATATGCGCCGTTCTTGCGGCAATCGTCGATGACCTCTTGGTAGATCCCGGCATAGCAGCGGTCGGGGATCAGCGCCTTGGTGTCGTGAAGCTTGCCGTCCGGCCCCCACATCTGGCCCGACGAGCGGATGGCCGCCGGCATTGAGGCGTCGATGATGACGTCGCTCGGCACGTGCAGATTCGTGATGCCCTTGGCCGAGTCGACCATCGCAAGCTCGGGCCGCCCCAGCGCCGTCACGCCGGCGAGATCCGCCTCGAGCGCGGCGCGCGCCGTATCGGGCAAGGACTTGCTCTTCGTGTACAAGTCGCCGATGCCGTTGTTGGGCTCGAAGCCGATTTTGTCGAGCGTCTCGGCGTGCTTGGCGAGCACGTCCTGGAAATAAACCTCGACGCAGTGGCCGAACAGGATCGGATCGGACACCTTCATCATCGTGGCTTTCAGGTGCAGTGACAGCAGCACGCCCTTGGCCTTGGCGTCCGCAATCTGCTTCGCGTAGTAGTCGCGCAGCGCACGCCGGCTCATCGAGGAAGCCCCGAGCACGTCGCCTTCCTTGACGTCGATGCCTTCCTTGAGCACGGTCTTCTCGCCGCGATTGCCCGTGAGCTCGATCTTGAGCTTGCCGGCTCTTTGCACGACGGCGGATTGCTCGCTCGAGTAGAAATCGCCGCCGCCCATGCTCGCGACGTGAGTTTTCGAATCCTTGCTCCAGCGGCCCATCGAGTGCGGGTGCTTTTTCGCGTACTGCTTGACGGGCGCCGCCACGCGCCGATCGGAGTTGCCCTCGCGCAGGACGGGATTCACCGCGCTGCCGAGCGCCTTGGCGTATTTCGCCTTGATGGACTTCTCGGCGTCGTTGCGCGGCTCTTCCGGGTAATCAGGCAGGTCGTAGCCCTGCTGCTTCAGCTCACGGATCGCAGCTTGAAGCTGCGGCACCGACGCGCTGATGTTCGGCAGCTTGATGATGTTCGCCTCGGGAGTCTTGGCGATCTCGCCGAGCTCGGCGAGGTCGTCGCCGACGACTTGGGCCTTCGTCAAGCGCTCGGGGAACTGCGCGAGGATCCGGCCCGCGAGCGAGATGTCGCGAGTCTCGACGTCGCAGCCGGCGGCCTTCGTGAACGCCTGCACGATCGGTAAAAGCGAATAGGTCGCGAGCGCCGGCGCCTCGTCCGTGAGGGTATAGATGATCTTGGGCACGCGGCGCTTCAGGTGATCGATGCGCGATAGATGCTCTCGACAGAGGCGTCGAGGGCGGCATTGAACTCCTTGTCGGATTGCTGCGCTTTGAGGCCCTCGGCGAGCGCGCGCGAGAAGCTCGCGGTCATGCCGTTCTGGCGGGCGAGCCGCTTGTTCGCCTCGTCGCGCGAATAGCCTCCCGACAGCGCCACCACGCGCAGCACGTTCTTGTGCTTGATGAGGTCGGTGTAGAGGTTGTCCTTGTCGGGAATCGTCAGCTTCAGCATGACGCGCTGGTCCGGCTTCAGCGCGTTGAGCTCCTTCAAAATCGCGGCTTTCAAGAGCTCTTCGGCCTGGTCCTTGTTCGGAGTCTTGATGTCGACCTCGGGCTCGATGATCGGCACGAGGCCCGCTGCGAGGATCTGTAGCCCAAGGTCGAACTGCTGCTTGACGACTTTCTCGATGCCGTGCGGATCGGCCTGCTTGATGACCGAGCGCATCTTCGTGCCGAACACGTTCTTGGCTTTCGCCTTTTTCAACAGCGCGTCGAGGCCCGGGATCGGCTTCATGAGCTGGACGCCGTCCTGCTCGTCGGCGAGGCCCTTGTCGACCTTCAAGAACGGCACGACGCCCTTCTTCTCCCAGAGATACGCAGGCGTCGGCTTGCCTTCGATGTCGCGGTCCATCGTGTTCTCGAACAAGATCGCTCCGATCAAGCGTTTACCGGAGAAAGCCGGGCTCGTGATGATGCGCGTGCGCATCGAATGCACGACGTCGTACATGCCCTTCTCGTCCTTCCACGCGGTTTCCTCGACGCCGTACAGCTTCAAGGCTTTTGGAGTGCTCCCGCCGCTCTGGTCGAGAGCTGCAATGAAGCCCTTGTCGTTCTTGACCTTGGCGAGTTGCTCGTCGAATGTGCTCACGGGGACTCCTTGGGGCGGCTTTCGGGCTCGAATTTTCTTCGGACGGCTATTCTAACGCAGCGTACGGGCGGTTCTACGGCGCCCCTGGTCGGACGGCATGCGCTTGGGGCAGAATCCACCGCCATGCGAGGGGGAGGACTTGCGTTGATCGGCGCGGCCGCGTTTGCCGCGCATGCGGGCGAGCTGCCGCCCGAGGTCGAGCGCGTGCTGACGGGGCACGCCATTCCCGCCGACCACGTCAGCATCGTCGTTCAGGCGCTCGACGACTCGAAGCCGCTGGTGAGTCATCTCGCCGAGGTTCCGCGCAGCCCCGCGTCCGTCATGAAAATCGTGACGACCTGGGGTGCGCTCGAGTACCTCGGGCCGGCCTACACGTGGCCGACCGAGGTCTACTTCCTCGGCGAGTTCGACGGCGACAAGCTCGACGGCGATCTCGCAATCAAGGGTTATGGCGACCCGCAGCTCGTCGTCGAGGAAGTCTGGAAGCTGCTGCGAGCGCTGCGGCGAACGGGGCTCACGAGCATCACCGGGGATCTCGTGCTCGACGACAGCCATTTCAGGGTCGCCGAGCCCGATCCGGGCGCTTTCGACGGCCAGCCGTATCGCACCTACAACGTCGTGCCGAACGCGCTCTTGATGAACTTCAAGGCCGTGCAGTTCCAGTTCAGGCCGGACCCCGTCCGCGGCCGCGTCAGCGTCGCGACGGACCCCGTGCTCGCGAACCTCGAGATCGACAACAACCTGGCGCTCGTCGACGGGCCATGCGCCGGCTATCAGGCAGGAATCTCCTTCGACCACGCCAATGTCGCCTCGCTCGAGCGCGTCGTGCTCGACGGCAAGTTCTCGCGCCGGTGCAACGTGTATGGCCTGGGTAGGACGGTGCTGCAGCACGACACGTTCGCCTTCGGCCTGTTCTCGTCACTGTGGAAGGAAGTCGGAGGCTCGTTCTCGGGCAAGCTGCGTAAGGAGCAGATTCCGCTCGACGCGGCACCGGCGCTCGTCTGGCGATCGAAGCCGCTTGGCGAGATCGTCCGCAGCATCAACAAGAACAGCAACAACGTCATGACGCGCCAGTTGCTCTACACGCTCGGCGCGGAAGCGGCCGGCGCGCCGGGCACGCGCGACAACGGCGTCGCGGCGATCCGCGAGCTGCTCACGGCTCGCGGCCTCGACGTCGATTCGTTGATGTTGCAAAACGGCGCCGGGTTGTCGCGCGACGAGCGCGCGTCGATGCAGTTCCTCGTCGACCTGCTGCGAGAGGCCTATCGGAGCCCCTACGCGCCGGAGTTCATCTCGTCGTTGTCGCTTGGCGGGCTCGACGGCACGACGCGCGGGCGGTTCGATGCGTCGCCGACTTCGGGCGTCATGCACTTGAAGACGGGGCGGCTCGATCACGTCTCCGCTGTCGCGGGTTACGTGCGGGCGGCGAACGAGAAGACGTATGTCGTCGCGGTCGTCATGAATTCGCCGAACGCGCACCGTGGGCCGGGGCAGGAGCTCGAGGAGGCCGTGCTGCGGTATACGCTCGCGCAGCGATAGCAGCGGACCTCTTGATTCAACAAACTTCCTCGCGATCCCGCCGCGCGTCGAGCAACCAACCGAAGAACCAAAACGCCGTTAACGCACCTGCGAACTGTGCGAGCACGAATGCTGGAGCGTTCGCAGCGTCGATACCAGAAAATGTATCGCTCAGGGCTCGTGCGACCGTAACAGCCGGGTTGGCGAATGACGTTGAAGACGTGAACCAATAAGCGGCTGAAATGTACAAGCCGACCGCGTAAGCAACGCTCGCTGGCCGCGACTTCGCCACACAAAGAATTGTGCCGATGAGACCGAAGGTCGCAACTAGCTCCGCGAGCCATTGACCCGGTCCGGTCCGAATGGTCGCAGAAAATTGCAACAATGGCTGGCCGAACATGCTATGCGCGAGCAGCACTCCAACGATTGCGCCCGCCGTCTGAGCTGCCGCGTATAACAGCCAAACGCGCAGGGTCAGTTCGCGGCGCAGAACAAATACCACACTCACCGCTGGATTGAGGTGAGCCCCGGAAATAGGTGCTAGCGCGAGCACGAGAACTACAAGGATCGCACCGGTCGCCAAGGTGTTGCCGAGCAAAGCCAGCGCTACATTACCGCCCGCTAGCTCTTCGGCCATGATTCCGGAACCGATGACAGTGGCGAGCAGAAATGCGCTGCCTACCGTTTCCGCCGCTAAGCGCCGAGAAAGAGACGGATTCACGATTTAAGTGCGGCCGATTTCGCGCAGTCGATTCTGCAAGCTCAACTTGTCTAGCGACTTAATCGGCAGGTTCACGAATACGCCGATGCGGTTGCGGAGCATCCTCAGGGTTTCCGCGAACGCCAACCGCCGTTCCGCCTCGCTGCCTCCTACCGCAGCGGGATCGGGTAAACCCCAGTGCGCGGTCATTGGCTGGCCCGGCCAGACTGGGCAAGCCTCACCGGCCGCGTTGTCGCAGACGGTGAACACGAAATCGAGAGGTTCGGCACCGGGTTCGGCAAACTCATCCCAGCTCTTCGAGCGGAGATGCTTCGTCGGATAGTTCTGCCGCTCCAGCAGCTCGAGCACATACGGATGCACTTCTCCTTTCGGGAAGCTGCCTGCGCTGAAGCCTTTAAATCTTCCGCCGCCGAGCCGATCCAGAACCGACTCAGCCAAAATACTGCGAGCCGAGTTGCCGGTGCACAGGAACAGGACGTTGTAGGTCTTGTCGGCCATGTTCCTATGCGCAGCAGGCAGCTTTAGTCGCCTTGGCGCGCGCCCGATCGTCTACCGTGCAACAAGCCGCCGCGCTCTCAACTCGATCCGAGACGCCTGCGGGCACGCAGCAAGCGGTTGCCGATTTCGGTGCTTCGCTTCCATAGATCGTGCTTTCGCCGGTAGTGAGAAACGTTTCCCAGCGGATTCCTTGCGGGTCTTCTATCCAGCTCTTCTCGCTCTTCGCGTAGCAGCAGACTGTTTCACCCTCTTCGAGCACGGGAGCGTCAGCCTTCGCTAGTCGTTCATAGACTTCGTGCAGCTCGTCCGCATCTGCGACTTGAATTCCGAGATGCTCAATCCCGACCGGTGCATCGCGCGTGCTAACCGCGAAGTTGACGCGAGGATCATCCAGCATCCACTTCGCGTAGTCGGCCTTGAGGACGGTCGGCGGGGCAGCAAACAGTGTGGAGTAGAACCGGACGGAAGCATTCAAGTCTCGGACAGATACGTGAACATGCATGCGTTTCACGCGCTTCTCCTATTTCTAGCCGTGCGCTTTGGTTCCCTTGCTGCTGGGTCGCACTGGGCAGAGCAGTCAGCGCCCGGCGCGGTGCAGCAGTTTTCAGTGAGATACCCGACGAGCGAGTTCATCGCAGCGAAATCGGCCGCATAGAAAATCTGTCGGCTTGCTCGCCTCGGCACCAGCAAGCCAGCGCGCGTCAGGTGTTGTAGGTGGAAGGTCAACGAAGACGGCTGAAGCCGAACCCGCTCAGCGATGACACCGGCCGGAAGACCTTCCGGACCCTGTTCGACCAGCAAACGAAAAATCGTAAGGCGGTGCTCGTGAGCGAGAGCGCTCAAAGCCGTGATTGCCTCTGTCGGTTTCATGGGTCCGTACGATATTACGATAAATATCGAAATGTCAACAATGAGACCCACGAGACCGAGGAGCAAAACGCATCACGTGATGGATTCTGCACCACGACAGCGCAGCGCCACGAGGAACGAGCGGAAGTACGCGAACCTGCCGCGGTCTATCGCCTAAGATGGCTGGGCCTCACTCGACGCGACGACGTTTGGCGATGAGCCAAGTGCCGTCGCGCTTGACGAGCTCGTCCTCGTAGCGGCCGACGGCAGACATGTGGATATCGACGTTCGTCTTCATGACGACGAGCCACGTCGAGACGTGCTTCGCCGTCGTGGGGCCCGTGACCTCGATCAGAGAGTCGCTGTTGCGGTTGTAGCGGCGCAGGCTCGCGGGGTCGTAGCTCAGCGTCGCGGGGTCCGCCGTGCGGGAGCGCTCGAGGCGATCAGAGAGGATTGTGCGGATGTCGTCGCGGCCGTCGTATCGAAGCTTGGCGTAGCCGAACACGGGAACGTCGGACGCGAGCTCGTAAACGGCATCGGGCGCGAAAGCATTGGCGAACAGATCGGGGTCGCTGAGCTCGAAGCCGAGATTCGCGCGGGCGAGGACTTGCTCGATCGCCTCGCGATCGGCGAGGCGTTGTGCCGCGGCGCCGTCGCTCGCAGGCGGCGCGCAGGCGGCGGCGAGCGCGGCTCCGATGGCGATGGTTGTGATGCGCAGCCAAAGCTGTCGAGCGGTGCCATGAGCCATCGGTCCGTCCCCCGCGCCAATCGCGGGAGCCATCATATCGCCGGACGACCGCGCTCGAGACTAGTAGTTGGCGGCGAGCCCGATATAGGCGCCATTCGCTGCGCGCACGACGTCGTCGCGCGACGGTGCCGCCGGCAGGGCGACTGCCGACACGCCGTCAGGCCCCAAGCTATAGAGATCGAAGTCGGTGTTGATTGGCACGCGCTCGTCGTCCTTGCGCAGTTCCGCGCGTCGCGCGTCAGCCGCACGCAGATACACGTACGGACGTCCCCACGGATCGACGCCGAAAATCCCGGCTTGCGCGAGGTTCTCGGGCAGGAGATGGACGTCTTGCTGCCAACGATGGAGCTTTAGGCTCATGGTGCCGATGTCGCTGACGGCGCGTGCGACGCGCGAGCGCTCGACGTAGCCGTTGAACGCAGGCACGGCGAACGAGCCGACGATCAATGCTACGGCCGCCACACTGATCACGAGCGGCAAGTTCTTCCGAAGCGGATTCATCGTGTGTCTCCCCACGCAGGCGCACGCAGCGTGTGCGAAGCCACGAACGAGTGCTGTGACCGGCATCACTGACGAAGCGCGGATGCCGTGGTCCGCCAGGCGCGGCGCGGCTCAGATCGAGAGCGGCTCCGTGCTGTCGCCGATGCTCGCGACGGGTGCGCCGAGCTTATGGAGTATTGCGAGCAGCAAATTGGCCATCGGCGTCTGCGGCGGATAGCGGAGGTGGCGACCGCCCTGCAGTTGCCCCGACGCTCCGCCCGCGAGCAGCACGGGCAGCGGATCGAAGTTGTGCTCGTTGCCGTCGCTCAAGCTGCTGCCGTAGAGGATCAGCGAGTGATCGAGCAGGGTGCCGTCGCCGTCTGGCGTCGAGCGCAGCTTGTCCAAGAAATATGTCAGCGTCTTCACGTGGTAGCGGTTGATGACGGCGAACTGATCCATGTTCTTGCGCTCGTTTGAATGGTGCGAGGCGTTGTGGAAGCCTTCGCGCACTCCGCTGCCGGGATACACGGCGTTGCTGTTCTCGCGCGCGAGCAGAAGCGTCGAGATGCGCGTGATCTGCGTGCGGTAGGCGAGCACTTGCAGGTCGAACATGACGTTCAAGTGCTCCTCGAACGTGTCCGGGACGCCGACGGGCGCTTCGGGCAGCTCGATGCCGGCCGAGAGCCGCGCGTCGACGTTCAGCACGCGACGCTCGACCTCCCGGACCTCGTCGAGATAGTCCGCGAGCTGGGCGCGGTCGGCCGCCGGCAAATCGGCGCGTAGTGAAGACACCTGGGCGATGACCGAGTCGAGCAGGCTGCGCGCCTCGGCCCGCCGCGCGGCGCGCTCGGCATCCGTGCCGCCGTCGCCGAACAACCGCTCGAACGCGACCTGCGGGTTGTTCTCCATCGGCAGGGGCAGCGTCGCGGACTTCCACGCCAGAGTATTTCGATAAGCGCACGTGAAATTCGCGTCGCAGTTGAGCCCGACCTCCTCGAGCGACAGCTCTACGGAGGGCAGCGGCGTGTCTTGGCCGACCTGCGCGGCCGCGATCTGGTCGACGCTCGGCCCGACGAGCGCGCGGTCGCCTTTTACGGGATGCGCGCCGCTCAAGAACACCGCGACGGCGCGCACGTGGTTCTCGGCGCCGCCCGTGTCCTCGCCGGTCCACGGCGCGACCGGAGCGTGCGCGAGCCCGCTGACGACGCAGAGCTGGTCTTTGAAAGGCGCGAGCGGCGCCAAGATCTCGGAGAGCTCGAAGCGAGAGCCCGTCGCGGCCGGCGTCCATTTGTCCATCGTGGCGCCGTGCGGAATGTAGATGCAGCCGAGCCGGCTCTTCGGCGTGGCGGCCGTCTGTGCGAGCGCCGTGGCGGCCGGAACCATCGAGTCGAGCAGCGGCAATGCGATGGAGGCTCCGGCGCCCCGCAGCATCGCGCGACGAGATAGATGTTTCTTCGTCAGGAACATCGCGTGGCCCTCACTGCACCGCTCGCGCCTGCGTTCCGCCCGCCGCCGGCAGCTTGCGTCGCATCTGCATCGGCACGCTGTCTACAACGCCGAGCACGAGCGCCGACAGCCGATAGTCGTCGCGCGCGGCGCGCCGCACGATCTCGCGGACGGCCGGCATGTCGCTCGCCTCGAGCGACCGTCCCAAGGCATACGTCAACAGCTTCTCGGCAAACGTCTGCACGAACAGCTCGCTGTGGTCGAGCAACATCTGCCCTAGCCCGGTCGGTCCTTCGAGCTCGCTGCCGTCGACGAAGACGCCGCGCGCGTCGACGGGCGCCCCGGCTTCAGCATCCCGCCACTGACCCGTGAAGTCAAAGTTCTCGAGCGCAAAACCCAGTGGATCCATGAGGTTGTGGCAGGCCGCGCAGCCGGGATCCGCCATGTGCCGCGTGAGCCGCTGGCGCATCGTCGTCGGCGCGGAGCCCTCAGGCGCCGTCTCGTCTAGATTCGTCTCGACGTTGTCGGGCGGCGGAGGGGGCGGCGTGCCGAGCACGTTCGCGAGGATCCACTGTCCGCGCTTGACGGGCGATGTCCGGTTCGGCGCCGACGTCACGGTCAAGATGCTGCCATGGCCAAGCAGCCCGCGGCGCTGGCCGCCGTCGAGCTCGACGCGGCGAAAGCGGCTGCCGCGGACGTTAGGGATCCCGTAGTGGCGCGCGAGGCGCTCGTCGACGAACGTGTGCTCCGCCGATAGCAAGTCCACGACGCTCGCGTCCTCTCGCAGCACGCTCGCGAACAAGAGCTCCGTTTCCTTGCGGAAAGCTTGCCGCAAGTTGCCGTCGAACTCATTGCTGGCCGGGCTCAGCGTGTCGAGCTGCCGCAGACCGAGCCACTGCGAGGCGAAGCTCGCGACGAGCGCGTCGGCCTTCGGGTCCGCTAGCATGCGCCGAACCTCGCGCTCGAGCACCGCAGGCTGCGAAAGCTCCCCGGCCGCGGCGGCCGCGAGCAACGGCTCGTCGGGGATGCTGCTCCAGAGGAAGAACGACAGGCGCGACGCGAGCTCGACGTCGCTAATGCGGTAGATCGATCCCGCGGGCAAATCGGCCGGCTCGGCTTCGAAGCGAAAAATGAACTCGGGATCGACGAGGGCGCGTGCGACGGCGCGCTGAATACCGGCGTCGAACGAGCCTTCCGCTCGACCGGCGGAGTAAAACGACAGCAGCGTCGCGACGGCCGCGTCGTCGGCGGTCATGGGCCGGCGATACGCGCGCTCGGCGAGCCGCCGCAGGATGTCGGCCGCGCACGCCGGCTCGTCGGCCGAGCTTGCCGGCGAGCAGACGAAGATTCGGCGGCGGCTCGGCGTATCCCCTACGCCACTTGGGCTGCGCGGCCCGACGATCGAGACGCTCGTGATGCCGGGCGTCGGCGCGTGCACGGCAAAGAGATCGTCGACGCCTTGGGCATCGCGCTTGCGGACGATCGCGACGCCCAGTGTTTGCGGCCCCGCCGGAACCGCGAGCACGGCCATCCGCGGGCCGCCGCGGCCGAGCACGGCTGCGCGCTCGCCGTCGACGGTGATCTCGACTTCCTCGTCCCCGCCGAGCGCTTCGAGACCGAAGCCGCCGCCGCCGCGGCCGACGCGAATCTCGTACTCCGCATCGAGCGGAAAGAAGTGCCGGATGCTCATGCCGCCGCGGGTACCGAGCGGCTGATCGTCCAGATGCTCGGCTTGCACGAGGCCGCGCGGCGCACGGTAGGTCACGATGGAGGAGCTCGCGCTCGGGTCACCGACGGCGAGCCGGCTGATTCTCGCGGCGGCCGCGACATAGCTCGACAACAGCGCCGGCGACACGCTGAGCGCGCTCGCGATGTTGTCGAAGCCGGCGCTCGAGTCGTCGGCGGGCAAGAGCGTCGTTGCGTCGACCGTCACGTCGAGCAGGTCGCGCACCGCATTTGCGTACTCAGCGCGGTTCAGGCGGTGCAAACCAGGCGCGCCGGGATTTGGCGCCGCGCGCGCGGCCGCGTCGAGCGATTGCTCTAGCCAGCCGACTAACGCATCGACGCGCGCTTCGCTCGGCCGCGGCTCGCCGGGCGGCGGCATCAGGTGCCCGCGCAGCTTGCGGATCGCCGTCTCCCACACGACGGCGTCGGCCGCGAGATCGGCGCGGTGCATTCCGTCGAAGGCGAGATCGCCGGCGAGCTCGGCGGAATTGTGGCAGCCGACGCAATACCGCTCGACGAGTGCCCAGTGCTCTGCCATGCCCGGCGAACGATTCGTGACGAGGGAGACCCCGGCCAGCGCCGCGAGAGCGGCGACGCTGCCTAGCCCGACGACCGTGGCGCGGCGCATGTCAGCGCGGCGCCGCTTCGGTCTTTGGCGCGCCGAGCTCCTCGAGCAGTGCGATCGTCGCGGGCTTGCGCTCCGCGCCGACGGCCGCGAGGAATACGCCTTCGGCCCAGCGCAGCGCCGAACGGCCTTCCTTGTCGACGACGTCGACGCGGGCGCCGTTCGCTGCCAGCAGCCGGATGATGTCGTTCGCGCCGCGATTCGCGGCGCCGAGCAGCGGCGTGAGTCCCATCGAGTTTGCTGCGTTGACGTCGGCGCCGTGCTCGAGGCACAGCTCGATCGCGTCGAGCAACGATTGCGGCGACTCCGTGTAAGTTTGAGCCACGACCCAGTTGACGCCGGACGCAGCCATCAACGGCGTCGTCCCCGCGTGCGTCGCCAGGTTCGGGTTGGCGCCGTGCTCGAGCAACAAGCGCATCGCCGCGACGTCGCCCGAAAGCGCCGCGCGCAAGAACGGCGTCTGGCCCGTGAAGTCGACCCACGACACGTCGCCGAGCGAGTAGAGCCAGCGGCGGCTCGGCGGCACCTCGCGCGTGCGTGCGTCGACGTCGGCGCCGTGCGCGACGAGCTCGCGAATGATCGCGAGCAGCGGCTCGCGGTCGACGCCGTTCGTCGTCGGGGCATCCATGTCGCGATTGTTCATGTCGAGATTGCGGTACTCGACGGCGGCGAAAAGCGGCGTGCGCCCCCAGAAGTCGTCGGCGTTGACGTCGGCGCCCCGCATGAGCAAGAGACGGGCGACGGCGAGCTGGTTGTTCAAGAGCGCCATCAGCAGCGGCCGCATGCCGTTCGCCTCGGCGAGCTCGAGGTCGGCGCCCGCCGCGAGCAAGAGCTCGGCTTCCTGCGTGCGGCCGTCGCGCGCTGCGTACAGGAGCGGCGTCATGCCGCCGAGCGCGGCGCCGCGCCGGCCGCGGTCGGGCAAGCCGCCGCGATTGATGCCGACGCCCTCGGAGCCGCAGCCCGTCCCTTTGCACGGCGGCACGAATCTCGGCTCCGGGCCGACGCGCGTCCGCGAGTCCACGGCCGCGCCGCGCGCGAGCAGCAGTGCGACGACGTCGGGATGCGCCTCGCGCACCGCGAGCATGAGGGCCGTCTGCTCGAACTCGCGGTCGCGCGCGTCGATGGCCGCGCCGCGGTCGAGCAACAGCGCGACGGCTTCGACGACGCCCGTGCGCACGGCCGTCATCAGCGCGGTCTCGCCGATCGTTGCGATGGCATTCACGTCGGCGCCGGAATCGAGCAGCGCCCCGATGACGGCCGGATTGCCGTTCTCGGCCGCGAGATAGAGCGGGGTCACGCCATAGCGATCCGCGGCATTCGCGTCGGCGCCCGACTCGAGCAGCAGGCGAACCGTGTCGAGGCGGTCGGCCCGCGCCGCCCAGTGCAGCGCCGTCGTGCCGTCGACGGCGCGCGCATCCACGGACGCGCCTTGATCGAGCAGCCGGCTTGCGGCGATACGGTCGCCGTTCTCGGCGGCTTCGATCAGCGGCGGCGCGCCTTGCGGCGCAGCCGAAGCGAGGCCTGCGGCGAGCAGCGCGAGCGAGAGGCCAAGAACTCGTGCAACCGACATCTGCGCGCCTCTGAAAGAGGGGACAGATCTATTTTCCATCGCGAAACGATAGACCTGGAAGCCTCCGTCCCCTTCCCGATGGAAAATAGATCTGTCCCCGGTTCTTACTGAAGTCTAGCAAGCCCTGGAGCCTAAGCCGCAGCGCACGGTAGCCGGCGCTGCCAAGGCACGGCAGAATCTCGCGCCGTGAGCCGCCCCGCGCCATGCTGATCCCCGCCGACGCCGCGCAAGCGGGCGCCGTGCCCGCCAAGACGCTGAGCTCGTGGCACGCTGCGTCGATCTGCGTCGGCATGGTCATCGGCGCCGGCATCTTCATCACGACGCCGCTGGCCGCGGCGAACCTTCCGTCGGCCGCCATGGTCCTCGCCGCGTGGGTCTTCGGCGGCGCGATGTCGCTCGCGGGCGCGCTGTGCTTCGCCGAGATGGCGGCGGCGTTCCCTGATGCCGGCGGCGACTACAATTTCCTACGCCGCGCCTACGGCGAGGCAGCCGGCTTCCTGTTCGCCTGGTCGCGCTTCGCCGTCATCCACACCGGCTCGATGGCCCTGCTCGCATTCACGTTCGGCGATTACTTGGCTCAAGTCGCGCCGCTCGGGGACTATGGTTCCGCTGCCGTCGCGGCTGCCGCAATCGTCGGGCTCGCCGCCGTCAATCTCGCGGGACTGAAGTTCGGCATCGGCACGCAGGTATGGCTCCTCTGGGTCGTAATCGGCGGAATGACGGCCGTCGTCGTGGCCGGCGTGTGGCTCGCCGCCACGGGAGTGCCGCCGGCCGCCGGTGCTGCGACGGCGGGCGATGCGTCGCCGCCCTTCGCGCTCGGCGCCGCACTCGTGTTCGTGTTTCTCGCCTATGGCGGCTGGAGCGACACGGCGACGCTCTCCGCCGAGATGCGCGACGCGCGCCACGGCATCAAGCGGGCGCTGATCCTGGGCATCAGCCTCGTGACCGTGCTGTACGTGCTCGTGAACTGGGCGTACCTGCGCGGACTGTCGCATCTCGGGCTTGCGCGCAGCGAAGCGCCGGCGGCGGACTTGCTGTTGACGGCCTTCGGCACCGCGGGGCAGACGCTGATCGTCGCGATTGTCGCGCTGACCTCGATCACGTCCATGAACGCGATCATGATCGCCGGCGCGCGCACGACCTATGCGGCGGCGCGCGATACGGCAGGTCTCGCGTCTCTGCGCGGCTGGCACGTCGCCCGCGGCACGCCGCGCGCGGCCATCATTGCGACGGCTGCGGTCGCGCTCGCGCTCGTCGGGTTCGGAACATACACGCGCGGCGGTTTCGCGACGATGGTCGACTATCTGTCGCCCGTCTATTGGCTGTTTCTGACCTCGAGCGGCGGGGCGCTGTTCGTTCTGCGCCGCCGGTATCCCGACGTGCCGCGGCCGTTTCGCGTGCCGTGGTATCCGTGGGTGCCGCTCGCGTTCATCGCGAGCAGCGCGTACGTGCTGTACTCGAGCTTGGCCTACGTCCGAATCGGCGCCGTCGCAGGCGTCGCCGTCCTGGCTGCCGGCGTCGCACTGCTCGCGGCTCTGCGGCTTGGCGCCAAGCTCGAGCGCATCCGAAAGCGCTAGCGGCTCGCGGGCTCGAAGTCGAGCGTGCGCAACGGCGGAAACGCCGTGAGGAGCGCGACGAGGCGACCCGGCACGCGGCCGATCGCGGCGTTGTATTCGCGCACGGCCTTGTTGTAGCCGTCACGGCGATCCTTGAGCTCGAGGTCGAGCGTCGCTTGCCGCTGGCGCAGCAGGCCGAACGCCGGGCTGGCGGCGAGACCAGGCTGCGCCGCCGCGCGCGTCATGAGCGCCGTCGTCGCCGCGCGCAGGCCCGCCTCTGCGGCGCCGAGCTCGTCGGCGTCGCGCGTCTGACGCGCCACGAACACGGCCGTGCGCGCCGCGAGCAAGCGCTCGACGAGCGGACGCTCGTTCGCGAGATGCAGCTCGCAGAACTCGGCGATCTTCGGGATCTCGTCGTGTCGTTGCCGCAGCAATGTGTCGAGATCGTTCCACGCGCGAGCCGCCTTCTCGGCGGCCGCAACGAGACCGTTGTACGTCGTAACGAACGCGAACACCACGCCGACGATTGCGCCGAAGACGAGGATCCCGAACAGCATTTTGGCTCCGAACCAGCCGCGCCGAAGCGGTGCAGCCTCGACAGCGAGCTGCATCGTCGTCGGGCACGCCAACCCCGAAATCTTGAACGAAACGGCCGCAACCCGCCATCCGACGCGCCAGGAATTTCTCGCTTGACGCTCGGGTCTTCGGGTCCATAATCGATCGAAAACAGCGCTGCGCTACATTGATTCACTATGACCGACAGCGACGACCAGCTTCAGGCGTTTGGCGACTTCGTACGAGCGCAACGCCGGTTGGCACAAGTTTCGCAACGCAACCTCGCGCGAATGTCGGGCGTCTCCGACTCGTACTTGAGCCAGATCGAGCGCGGGAACTATCGGCCGTCGCCGCAGGTGGTCAAGGCGCTGGCGACAGCATTCGGTCTCGAGCCCAAACAGCTCTACACGATGCTCGGGCTCATGGACGAGGACGAGAGCACGGCGGCGCCGAGCGTCGAGCAAGCCATCCAGCTCGACCCGCGGCTCGATGCCGCTCAGAAGGAGGCGTTGATGCAAATCTACCGCTCGTTGGTGGGTAAAGGGTGATCTGCCGGCGCGCGCATAGGGCGATGGATCGATGAGTCGACGCAGCCGATGATCATGGAGAACCTAGCGCAACGTCCGTGGCTCAGCCTTTATCGCGGTGTCCGCCCAGAGCTGAAGCCGGCTTGCGAGTCCGCGCTCGACATGTTCCGCGCTACGCTCGAGCGCAACGGCAGCGCGCCGCTCGTGCACTACTTCGAGCGCTCGGTCTCCGCCGCCGAATGCGATTCGATGTCCGACGCGTTGGCTGTAGGGCTGCAGCAGCGCGGCGTCGAAGCCGGCGACCGGGTGGCCGTGTACTTGCAGAACATTCCGCAGGTCGTCATCGCGGTGCTCGCGATCTGGAAGTGCGGCGCCGTCGTCGTGCCGTGCAATCCGATGCTGCGCGAGCGCGAGCTCGGCAAGATCCTGAGGAGCTCCGGCTGCCTGGCGATGATTTGCCAGGAAGATCTTTATGCCGACGTCGCGAGGGCGGCGCTGCCGGCGACGGCCGTGCGGTACACGATCACGACGTCGCCGCTCGACTTCTTGGAGCCGGGCAAGCCGTTGCCTTCGATGCTTGCCGGCATGAGGCGGAATCGGCACCCCGATGCGTCGGACATGCTCGAGACCGTTGCACGGCACGCCGGCGAGCGGCCGAGAGCCGTCGAACTGACGGGCGACGACGTTGCGTTCATGGTCTACACGTCGGGCACGACGGGCGACGCCAAGGGCGCGATGAATACGCATCGCAACGTCGTGTTCGCGACGTCGGTCTACGAGGCTTGGATCGGCTTGACGAGCGACGACGTCATTCTCGGCCTGGCGCCGCTATTCCACGTCACGGGCCTCATCGGCCACGTCACGCTTGCGATGCTGACGGGCAGCCCGCTGGTGCTGTTCTATCGCTTCGACGCCAACGAGGCGTGCCGCCTCGCGGCCTTGCATCGCGCGACGTTCACGGTCTCGGCGATCACGGCTTACATCGCGCTCCTGCACAGCGACGTGCTCGCGAAGTACGACTTGAAGCGGCTGACGAAGCTCTACACGGGCGGCGCGCCGACGCCCGCGAGCGTGCTCGAGGATTGGCACGGCCGCACAGGCGTGCGCATCCAGCCGATGTACGGCCTGACCGAGGCGACATCGCCGACGCACATGACGCCGCACGGCGCGGTTCCGCCCATCGATCCGCATACGGGCGCCATGTCGGTCGGCGTGCCCGTCTGCAACACGCACGTCAAAGTGATCACCGACGCCGGCTACGAAGCGGGGCCGCGCGAGATCGGCGAGTTCGTCATCGCCGGGCCGCAGATCGTTCCCGGCTACTGGCAGAAGCCCGAGGAGACGGCGAAGGCGCTGACGGCTGCCGGGCTGAAGACCGGCGACGTCGGGTTCATGGACGAGAACGGCTGGTTCTACCTCGTCGACCGCTCGAAGGACATGATCGTCGCGTCCGGGTTCAAGGTCTGGCCGCGCGAGGTCGAGGAGGTGCTGTATCAGCATCCGGCCGTACGCGAAGCGGCGGTCGTCGGCGTTCCGGACCCGTACCGCGGCGAGACGATCAAGGCGGTCATCAGCCTGAAGCCGGGCCAGAACGTGACGCCGGACGAGATCCGCGCGTTCGCGCGCGAGCGGATGGCGGCCTACAAGTACCCGCGCGTCGTCGAGATCATCGAGGACCTGCCGAAGACGACGAGCGGCAAGATCATGCGCCGGCTTGCTGCAGCCGACAGCGCACGCGACTGCGCTGCCAGTGCAGGCCGAGATGGTCGACGTCTCTTATCCGCAGCTGCGCTCCGCGCTCGAAGCGCGCGCCGTGCTCGAGGCGGGCGCCGTGTGGCTGCGCATGAGCCGCGGCACGTTGCCGCTCACGACGACGGGCAATCTGTACGAGCGGCTGCGGCTGATGCTCGCGCAGCTGCGCGACGGCCGCACGTTCGTCGACCGCGCCGCGTTTCTTGCGGCAAACGAGGCTTATCACGCAGCTGTCGTCGATCTTGCGGAGAACGAGCACCTCTCCATCGGTTTCCGCCGCTTGCGGCTGCGCGAGCTGTTCGCGGCGGCGCTCAAGAAAACCGATGTCATCGCCGAGAACGGCGTCTATTTCCACGAGTACCTGACGGACTCGCTCGCGGCGAACGATGCAAAGAACGCTATCAAGGCCATCGTCTCGTGGAGCAAGCATTCGTCGACGGGCGTGCGCCGCGCGCTCGACATGCACGGCGAGGTCGCGACGCAACGGGACGAGCTGCGGCCGGGCGGCATCGTCGAGGACTTGTCGATCGGTGTCGCGAAGGAGCAAGACAGCCTGGCTGGCGACATCGACGCGCTCGTCATGGCGCTCGACGCGCGCGCTGCGCTCGAGATCGGGATCACGCAGTCGCTCGGGTCGGCGCTTTCGATCGAGGCCGAGCGCGACGCTCTCGTCGCGCGCCTCCGCGCATTCACGCCGCTCGTGCGCGGCACGTCGGCCGCCCACGTCGCGCGCTATCTCCGCGCCGACGACGCGTTCCACCGCATCTTCTTGAGCTTGCTGCGCAACCAGCCGCTGTTCGACATCTACAACGCGATGGACGTGCCCGAGCTGATGCGCCGAGTCCTGGTCGTGGCGCCGATCTCGATCCGCGAGATCTTCGACGACCACAAGGCGCTGACGAACGCGCTGCGCGCGGGCAGTGCGGATGACACGAGCGGCGCGATCACGGAGCACGCAAACCGCGTCCGCACGGCGCTCGCGAGCTTCCTCACCGAGTCGACGAAGCCGCAGAACCAGCAGGTCGCCTGATCCTGACTCGAGGGCGTGCTTGACATGCGCTGCAGATGCGTTGCATACTACGCACATGTCGAAACGAACCACCAAACGAACCACCGAACGAACCACCCCCCGACAGTCAGGAGCCAAGACCATGTCGAATTATGTGAAGCTGGCGACCGATGCCGGCGACCAGTACCTCGCCTCGTTGGCCGAGATGCAAGAAAACTTCTTGAAGGCCACGACGGCGTTCGCCTCGCGCTTTACGCCCGTGACCCCAGTTGTGGTGCCGCCGGCCTTCGCGGCAGCGGCTGCGGACGTCCCGTCGGCGCAGGAAGTCACCGAGGCGTCGTTCGCCTTCGCGCAGAAGCTGCTCAAGCAGCAGAAGAACTTCGCCGAGAAGATTCTGGCGGCGAGCACGCCCGCGACGAAGTAATCGAGCCCGCGCATAGCGGCGGCGGCCGATGCCCCCCCAAAGGCCGTCGCCGCGCTTTCGCGGTCCGACTCGAGTTTAAGTACCATACCGAGCGAATGGACGCGCTCGGTTTTTTTTGCGACGCGCCAAAACTCTTGGAGCCGCGTGGCTGACGACAAGACGAATTCCGATCTGCCGCTCGTCGAGCGCTGGCTCGCCGAGCAACAGCAGTGGCAGCGCACGTTCATGACCTACATGGATTCCATGGTCAAGAACGAAGACTTCCTCGTTCATCTGGGTAACGCGATGCGCGGCTCGCTGCTCGCGGGCAAGCCGTATCCGAGTCAACCGCACGCCGGCGGCCGCGGCGCCCGAGACGCCGGGCGAGGACAAGCTCGATCAGATTCTCTTCGCGCTGCGCCAGCTCGAAGGGCAGGTTCACGACTTGCGCCTGACGCTCGACGAGCTCACGGCGGAGAAGAAGCGCGGCACCAAGAAAGCCGTGCCGCCGAGACCCAAGGAACCGCAGTGAATGAGCCGGAGCCCGAGCCGGAGCGCGATCAAAAGCGCGAGCTCGAAGCTCTACTCGAACTGTCACGCCGCGGCCGCGCCAAGCTCGAGCGTCTCCACGAGGTCCTCACGACGCCGGGTCATTACGGCACCGGCGCGACGCCGGCGGCGGTCGTCTACCGCGAAAACAAGCTTCGCCTGCTGCGCCTGCTCGACGAGACGGGCAAGCCGCGCGCCGGCAAGCCGCCCGTGCTGTTCGTGCCGGCGCCCGTCAGCCGCTACTTCATCCTCGATCTCTTACCGGGGCGCTCGTTCGCCGGCTACGTCGCCGCCGAGGGCTTCGATGTCTACATTGCCGACTTCGGCACGCCGACCCGCGAGGATCGGCTCGCGGACCTCGCTTACTACGTCGAGGGGCTCGTCCGCCGGTCGGTGCGGACCGTCGGCGCGATGACGGGCCACGAGGCCGTCAACCTAGTCGGTTATTGCCTCGGCGGCACGTTGTCACTGCTGTACTCGGCGCTGTACCCCGAGACCGTGCGGCGGCTCGTGCTACTGACGACGACCGTCGACGGCGACGTCGAAGGCGGTATTCCTTGGGTTGCAGCTCGCATGGGGCTCGCCGGCGAGGACTACGACAACCCGCGCCTCGTCCCGGCCGCCGAGGTCAAGAGCTGGTTCGAGATGCTCGCGCCGGGCAGCAATAGCACCATGGGCCGCGTCAGCGATCTGTGGGACCGGCTCGGCGATGCGCCCGAGCGATTGCGCGAGGTGCGCACGATGGCGAGCTGGGTCGACGACGTCGTGCCGGCGCCCGGCCGATTGCTCGCCGAGCTCTACCGCAAGCTCGGTCCCGGCGCGAACGGAATCATGAAAGGCACTGCGACGGTCGGGGAGCGGCCGGTCGACTTCGGCGCCGTCTCGATGCCCGTGCTGTCGGTATCGGCCGAGAAGGACACGATTGCGCCCGCTGCCGGCGTCGACGCCGTACGCAGCGTCGTGCCGCACGCCGAGATCCTGCGGCTGCCGGGCGGGCACGTCGGCATCGTCGCAGGCCGGTCGGCCGCCGCGTTGTGGAAACGCACAGTCGAATTCTTGGGGCCTCGAGGGGATCGGCGTGCAACGTGAGCTCATCAAGTGGCAGGGGCATCGCATCTGCGTCTCGGACCACGGCAGCGGTAAGCCGCTGTTCCTCGTTCCCGGCATCGGCTGCGGCGCCGACATGTGGCAGCCGTTCATGCAGTACTTCCCCAATCGGCGAATTCTGAGCTTTGACGCCCCGGGTTCCGGCCGCTCGAGCACGCCGATCTACCCCATTCCCGTCTCTTCTCTGGCTGCGCTGGCAGCCGCCGTTCTCGACAGCCGCGGCATCGACTGCACGGACGTCATCGGCTTCTCTTACGGCGGGGCGATCGCACAGCAGCTCGCCTACGACTATCCGGAGCGCGTCCGCCGCCTCGTTCTGGCCGCGACGAACTGCGGGCTCGGCTCGTTCTGGGGCTCGCCGGGAGCAATGGCCGTCATGGCGACTCCGCTGCGATTTTACTCGACAGCTTACTTCGAGCACGTTGCGGCGGACGTTTACGGCGGCGTAACGGGGCGCGATGCCGCGAAGCGGCAAAATGCCAGCGGTGCGCGCCGCCGCTTGCCGCCGAGCTCGTACGGTTACGCGATGCAGCTGCTCGGCGGATGCGGCTGGTCGAGCTGGAGCTTCCTGCCCGACATCCAGCACGAGACGCTCGTCGTCTGCGGCGACGAGGACCCGCTCGTGCCCCTCGCGAACGCGCGAATGCTCGCGGCGCGCATTCCACGCGCCACGCTCGAGGTCGTCGAGCGCGCCGGCCATCTGCTGCTCTGGGACGAGCCGGAGCGTATCGCGCCGCAGATCGGACATTTCGTCGGCTGGTGTTGACGGCCGTGGGAGGTACCTCATGAGCGAGCGCTGGTTCGTTTCGGTTGCCGCCGTCGCCGTCGCATCCGTCGTCGGCAGCGCCGCGTTCGGCCAAGCCGACGATTGGTATCCGTCGCCGTGGGGTCCGGCCGACCAACGCGGCGCGGCGAACCGCATCACTGCAGAAAAGGTGCTCGAGGCGAAGAGCCTCATGACGCGCGGCACCGTGTATCAGCTCGGCCGCGCCTACGAGGCTGCGATGCCCTTGTTCGGCACGCGCCACTACAGCTTGCGAATTCCGCAGACCTACGGGCCGCTCGGCACGAACGAGACCATGTATCACGACGAGATCGTGAGCGCCGAGATCGGCCAAGTCGGCACGCAGTTCGATGGCTTGGGGCACATCGGCGTCGGCGATCTTTTCTACAACGGCAACGACCGCGCCGAGTTCTCGAAGGGCGACGGGCTCACGAAGCTCGGCGTCGAGAACGTCGGCCCGCTCGTGACGCGCGGTGTGCTCATCGACGTGCCCGCATTCAAGGGCGTTGCACGGCTCGAAGGCGGCTACGAGATCACGCTCGCGGACTTGCGCGGCGCTCTCGAGCGGCAGCGGTTGGAGATCCGCTCCGGCGACGTCGTCGTCGTGCACACGGGTTGGGGCTCGCTGTGGAACGTCGACAACGCGGCGTTCGGCGCGAGCTCGCCCGGCGTCGGGCTGGAAGCGGCGCAGTGGCTCGTCGAGCGCGAAGTCGTGCTCGTCGGCTCCGACACGTGGGCAACCGAGGTCGTGCCGAATCCGAATCCCGATCTTGCCTTTCCGGTGCACCAGCTGCTGATCCCGCGCAACGGGATCTACATTTTCGAGAACTTACTGACCGAGGAGCTCGCGCGCGACCGCGTCTACGAGTTCGCGTTCTTCTTCGCGCCCCTGAAGCTCAAGGGCGCAACGGGCTCGCCGGCCAATCCGCTCGCGATCCGCTAGAGCCAGGCGCGCTGGTCAGATCGCGACCTTGCGGTCGGGGAACGCCTTCTGCCAGCGGTTGATGCGAACCTGCGCGCGCAGGCCGCCGGTCCAGAACGGGTCGTCCTTGAAGATGTCGCGGACTTCCGCTTCGTCCTTTGCCTCGATGATCCAGAGGCCGCCGAGCGGCTTGTCGCTCGGCACCTCGCGCATCGACCCTGGCACGAGCACGCGATCCTTGACCCGATCGAGGAACTCGAAGTGCGACTTCAGGAGCTTGTCGCGCAGCTCACCCACGTTGGGCTTGTCCTCGAATTGCACGATGTACAGCGGCATGGCGGTTCCTCGGTGGGCGAAGCGCGAAAAGGAACAGCCTAGCTTCGCTGCGCGCCGCGCATCAAGCTAGATGTCGATCTCCGTCGCGAGCATGACGACGCGCTTCGTCGGCATGCGGAAGAACTCGGCCGCCTGCGTGCTGCGCCGTTGCAGATAGGCGAACACCTGCGACTTGAGGCCCGCGAGGCCGGATCGTTCTCTGGCACGCACGAGGTGCCAGCCGACGAAGTACGTGCAATCGGGCTCGTCGATACGAAGACCGCGTTGCCGGGCTCCGCGCACGGCTTCCGTGACGTCGGGAGTCTCCATGAAGCCGAACCGCGCGTGCACGGCATGGACATTGGGCATCAGCTCTTCGATCCAGGCGCGCGCGGCGCGGTCCTGACGCGGCGTGCGCACGATGTCGAAGTTCATGATCACGATGTGCTCGTGGCACACGTGGTTGTGCTCGAGATTGCGCAGCAGCGCCGTCGGCACGAAGCCAGCGTGACTCACTAAAAATACCGCGGTCCCGGGTACGCGCGTCGCGCTCGCCAGTAAAGCCGGCAGCTCACTGGACGGCACGGCGCGCGCGCGCAGCTCGTGTCTTAGCTTCGCTCGGCCGTCGCGCCATGTGATGAAGCCGGCAAACATGACGGCGGCCATCGTCAGCGGGACCCAGCCGCCGTGCGCGATCTTCGTGACGTTGCCGGCGAGGAAAGCGAGATCTACGACTAGGAACAGACCGAACACGAGCACGACGCGAGACAGTGGCCACTCCCATCGCGCGCGCGCGACGACGGCGCCGAGCAGTGTCGTGATGATCATTGCGCCGATGACCGACGCGCCGTACGCGGCCGACAGCGCGCTCGACGAGCCGAACGCGACGACGAAGCCGACGACGGCGATGAACATGATCGCGTTGGCCGCGGGCACGTAGATTTGTCCGCGCTCGTCGGCCGAGGTTTGACGGATCTCGACGCGCGGTAGCAGGTCGAGCTGCACGGCCTGGCGCGTCACGGAGAAGGCGCCCGAGATTGTCGCTTGCGAAGCGACGGCGCCGGCCACGGTCGCGAGCAAGACGAGCGCCGGCAGCAATGACGCAGGGGCCAGCGCGAACAGCGGGTTCTCGACGGGACCTCCTGCCGTCAGCAGCAAGGCTCCTTGACCGAAGTAATTCAGCAGCAGCGCCGGCCAGACCAAGCCGAGCCAGGCGAGCCGCACGGGTTGCCTCCCGAAGTGCCCCATGTCCGCATACAAGGCTTCGGCTCCCGTGAGCACCAGGAACACGGCGCCCAAGATCGTCAACGCGACGCCGGGGTGCGTGACGAGCAGCGTCACGGCATAGCTCGGCGACACCGCAACGAGCACGCGCGGCGCGTCGATGATGTTGACGGCGCCAAGTGCGGCCAGTGTTCCGAACCACAGGACCATGATCGGGCCGAACAAGCCGCCGACTCGCGCCGTGCCGCGCCGCTGAAACGCGAACAACGCGACAATGATGCCGAGCGTGACCGGCAATACGAGCCGGCCGAAGCCGGGGTCGAGGACCTCGATGCCCTCGACGGCCGACAGGATGGTGATCGCCGGCGTGATCAGCGCTTCGCAGTAGAACATCGCCGTGCCGAGTGCCGCGAGCGCGACGAACCGCGCGGCCCACGGACCGGCCGTCCCGAACTTCTGCTGCACGAGTGCCAGCAACGACAGCGTGCCGCCTTCGCCGCCGTTGTCGGCCCGCAGCGTCACGATGACGTACTTCAGCGTCACGACCGATAGCAGGCTCCAGAAAATCAGCGACAGAACGCCGAGCACGGACGTCGAATCGCTACCCGTGATCGCGATGGTTTCTTTGAGCGCATACAGAGGGCTCGTGCCGATGTCGCCATAGACGACGCCGAGCGCGCCGAGCGTGGCACGGCCGAGAGGGCGTTGCTCATGCATGCGGGGCGAATGCTACGCCATTGCGGCGCTAGCAGCCGCCTTTGCGCGCGAAACTACCTAAAGCGGCTCCCGCGAGCGCCTCGCGCGAGTGCGCTGACACGTCAGGCCGCCAGATCGATTCTGCCGACGTAAACACTCTTCTTGAGCTCGACGTCGAGCCGCTTCGCGACGCGGCCGGCCACCTCGATAACGACGCCGTAACGGCCGCTGTCGGGCTCGAGGCCCTCGATCTTGAACTCGCCGAACGCATCCGTGACGGCTTCGCCGACGATGGCACCCGATCGCTCGAGCCTGACCCGCGCATCAGCAACGCAGTCGGTCACGCCGTCGACGGTCTTGATCACCGTGCCGCCGACGAACTCGTGCGTGTAGCGGCCGAGATTCTTGTAGTGGACTCGCGGCTTGGTCGCCGACTCCGGCTGGAGCTCGCGCAAGCCCTCGCGCGACTTGATCGCAGCCATCTCCTCGTCGGTCACCTTGACGGCCTTCAGCGCGCCGGTAGCGCACACTTGCGTGCAGCGCGGCTCCTTCCAGCCGCGGTCGATGAGGTGCGCATCGAAGAACCAGTGCTGCGGCAGTTGTAGCTCCTCGTTCCAGCGCACGGCGCCGTAGGGGCATGCGTCGGCGATGGCCTTCTGGCCCTTGGCCTTGACGGGATCGATGTGCACGATGCCATCGGCGCGCTTCGTGATCGCGCCGTTCTTCGCTGCCTTCATGCAAGGCGCGTCGTCGCAGTGCTGGCACATCACGGGCAGGTAGGCGACGTCCATGACGGGCCCCGAGCCACGCTCGTTGGAACGAATGTCGATCCAACGGTGACCGTGCTTCGGCATCGGCGCGGAATAGCCTTCGAACTCGTTGCCGACGTGCTCGTCCTGATTGGCCAGCGTGCACAGATTGCAGTTCGTGCACTTGACGACGTCGACGATCAGATTCCATTTCTTCATGCGCTTCAGTTCCGTATGGGTCTTTCGATCGTTACGCGACCGCTACTTGTTTCTCTTTCAGGGGTTTTTCTTTCAGGGTTTTTTCCCGGGGCTTTTCTTCTTCGCGAGCCGGCACCGCCATCTCGGCCTCGTTCCATCGCTCGACTTCGATGAGACAGCAGCTCGCGCCCATCGAGTGGGCCTTGCCGATCTGCGACTTGCTCGAGGACAGCAAGTTCACGCAGCCGCCTCGGTCGGGCGACTTCCCCGGCTCGCCGACGGGATCGTAGACACCCGAAGAAGCGTACGAGTGCACGACGCCCTGGAGCATCCGGTGCGTGACTTTGGCTGCGCAAATCACGGAGCCGCGCGCGTTGTGCAAACGAACGAGGTCGTTGTCGCGAATCCCGCGCGCCTTCGCATCGTCCGGATGGATGCGCAGCACCCAATAGTAGTAGCCGTCGACGAGCACGCGATGATCCGGGATGTCGTTCAGGAAGCTGTCCTTGCCGTCCATCTGCGTGTGGAACGAGAACCGCGGATGCGGCGAGATCAGCTGCAACGGAAAGTCTTCGAAGCCTTTGCCGCTCGGGAATTCCGCCGGACGCTCGTATTTCGCGATCGGCGGCCTATCCAAGCTCAACGGATCGAAGCGCTTCAAGCTCTCGCAATCGAACTCGATCTTGCCGGTCTGCGTTTGCAGCCCCTTCAGGTACCCCTGCGAATAATCCGATGGCAGCGGCATCGGCTCCGGCACGTCCTTCTTGCGGCCTTCATAGAACCAGTTCCACGAGAGCGGCGCGCGCTGCTCTTCTTTCTCCGTCGGCACTACGAAGTAGCCCCTGCGAACGAATTCTTTCCACGAGATGTGTTTCGGCAAGTCCGATCCATCGAATTGCCGTTTCACCCAGCCGAGCTCGCCGACGCCTTCCGTGAAGTAGGCCGCGAGCCCGAGCCGTTCACAGACCTTCTGGAAGATCCAGAAATCCGACTTCGATTCGCCGAGCGGCTCGATGCACTTGTGCTGGAAGGTGATGACGCGATGGTTCAGCTGCTGCTCACCGTGATGGGCGTAGCCGCCGAGCCCCGCCCATTCGCTGATGTCGTAGCGCTCGAAGTTCGTGCACGCCGGCAGGATGATGTCCGCGAACTCGGTGTCGCCGTGCAGCCAGATGTTCTGGCTCACGAGGAACTCGAGGTTCGGATGGCGGAACATGTTGATGTAGCGGCTGCTGTTCGGCATCGACGCGATCAGCGAGCCGCCGTACTTCCAGAGCATGTGCACGGGCGAGAACCCGGGCTTCGGATACGTGATCTTCTGGAACTGCGCCTCGATGCTCGAGCCGTTCCACACGTAGCCTTCCGCCTTGCCGTCGATGATCGCCTCCGGCAGCTGCATGCGCGGAATGACCTGTGTGTTCGTGTTGATCGACGGCAATTGCGGCATGCGCTGGTAGAGCGTGACGCCCATGGCGGTGTGGCTGTAGTCGCCGGACATGCCACCTTCGGCGTAGCCCGGGAAATAGAAGTTGAAATCGAGCGGCGTGCCCCACTGCAGGTTGCCCATGTTGACGCCGGGCTTGCCGAGGCCTTGCATCGCGATGAGGCAGACCATCGTCCGCGCCCACTGGATGCCCGTCGCGTTGCGGCACGCGCCGCCGTGGCCGTTGCCCCAGGCTCCCGCGCCGAGGTAGGTCTTCTTGCGCGCCCACTCGCGCGCCAGCGCGCGCACGTCGCTGGCCGGCACGCCGGTCTCGGCCTCCTGCCACTCGGGCGACTTCGGGATGCCGTCGTCTTTGCCGAGCACGTAATCGGCCCATTTCTCGAAGCCGTGCGTGTGCGTCGAGACGTAGGCTTTGTCGTAGGTGCCCTCGGTGATCCAGACGTAGGCGATCGCGATCGCGAGCGCGGGGCTCGACGTCGGCCGCGGTGCGATCCATTTGCCGCCGAGCAGCTGGATCGAGTCGTTGTAGTAAGGGTCGATGTGCACGATCTTGATGCCGGCTTCATTGAGCCACTGCCGGCGAATCGTGCCCTCGAGCGCGCCGTAGGCGCCGCTGTTCGATTCGGGATTGCTCGACCAGAACACCACCATCTCGGCTTCTTTGAGCAAGTCCTCGACGGTCCCGTAGGTCTCCGACTGGCCGACGCGCATCGAGCCGCCCCAGTGATGCGTCGCGCCCCAGTACCAGCCTTCCCAGCTGTCGGGGTTGTGGTGCACCTCGGTCATGCCGACCGCGTTCTCGAACTTGCGAAGCGCGGAGAGGTAGTAGCCGATGTTGCCCCACGCGTGATGCGACGGGTGGCTGCACGCTATCGCGCCGTTGCCGTGTACCGTCTTCTGCCGTGTGATCTCGGTCGCGACGATGTCGAGCGCCTCGTCCCAGCTAATGCGCTCGTAACCGGAGACGCCGCGGTTCTGCGGGTTGCGCTCGCCGTTCGGGTCGAAGTCGACGCGCTTCATCGGGTACAGGATCCGGTCGGGCGAATAGACGGTCGACTTGACGGTCTGGCCGTGCGGGGCGAGCGAGGTCCTGCGAGGCGGCGTGAACTCTTTGCCCTTCGCTTTGATCGTCCACGGTTGCGGGTCGCGGTCGTCGAAATCGATCGGCGTCATGCGAACGATCTTGCCGTCCTTGACGTAGACGAAGAGCGGCCCGCCGTTGGCCATGTTGACGTAGCGCGTTTCGCCGTGTCCTACGTCGACGCCATAACGCCAACCGGCTTGCAGCATCGACTCGAGCGTGAACATGAACCAGATGGCTTTGTCCTGGGCTCCGTCGAGCGTCATGCTGAAGGACTTCGCCGCATTGATCCGCCCGAGCTGGTCGTCCGGGTGCGTGAAGATTTGCAGCCCCAGCCGGGCGCTCTTGACCGTGACGACGACGTCGGGATTCGGATGGATTCCGTGCCGCGACGATACTTTGCCGTCATTGATCAGGTAGTAGCGGCCGGTCCCGGCCTTGACGCGGATCTGAGCGACGAGGTTCTGCTCTTTGAGCCGCTCGCGGAACGCGGGGTGACGCCACGCCGTGAATTTCATCGCGAGCGCGATTCCGTAAAGCAACGTCGAAAACGCGAGCGTGTTCAATCTGTCCATCAGGCTTGGCCTTCCGTATTGACGCCGTGCGAGTTTAACAATCTGCGCCGGATCTCAAATGCCCGGCTTTTTTTGTTGCGCCGCAGCCGCTTGCGCGAGGCCTCGCGGTGTCTGGCTGCGGTTTCAGCCGCTCATCATAAAGCGCGGCCCAGAGGAATCGCTAGCCCGCGGACGTTTCTGCTAAGCTCCGAGAAATCAAGGCTTGGCGACACTTTCGGACGGCCGGGGGAACAATGAGCGCAGTGGAAGTAGAGGTACCGGGGAACGTCAAGGTACTGAAGAGCGTGTGCCGAAGCTGCCACGGCGGCTGCAGCACGCTGATGCACGTCAAGGACGGCAAGCTCACCAAGGTCGAGGGCGATCCCGAGGGTCCGCTGAATCACGGCTACCTCTGTCCGATTGGCGCCGCGACCACGCAGCTCGTTTATCACCCCGACCGCTTGAAGTATCCGCAGCGCCGCGTCGGGCCGCGCGGCTCCGGCAAGTGGGAGCGCATCTCGTGGGACGAGGCGCTCGACGAGATCACTGAGAAAGTCCTCAAGATCCGCGCGGAGAGCGGGCCCGAGTCGATCGCAATGGGCACGGGCACCGGGCGGCACCACATCCGCTGGGTGTCGCGCTTCGGTAACGCGCTCGGGACTCCGAACTGGTGCGAACCTGGGTTCGCGCAGTGTTTTCACCCGCGCGTCAACACCTGCATCCAGACGATGGGCGACTTGCCCGTTTGCGATTTCACGGGCGGCACGCCGCCGGCGTTGACCATGTATTGGGGGCACAATCCCCCGCATTCGGGCCCCGACGGCGAGACGCGGTTCAATGTCCGCGAAGCGTTGCTGACGAAACCGCGGCTCATCACGATCGATCCGCGCGAGACGGTCCTCGCGAAGAAGTCCGAGGTCTGGCTGCAGCTTCGCCCGGGCACCGACGACGCGCTTGGGCTCGCGTTCCTCAACGTGATCATCGAAGAGGATCTCTACGACCACGAGTTCTGCGAGAAGTACACGCACGGCTTCAAGGAGCTCGCGGAGCACGTCCACAAGTTCACGCCGGAGTGGGCCGAGCCCATCACCTGGGTGCCGGCGGACAAGATCCGCGCGGCCGCGCGCCTCTTCGCAACCGTGAAGCCCGCAATGCTCGAGTGGGGCTGTGCGATCGAGCACACGCCGAACACGATCCAGACGATCCGTGCTCTGTCGATGATCCCGGCGATCACCGGTAACATCGACGTGCCCGGCGGTTGGATCTTCGGCATGAAGGGCGCCGGCCGTTTCCCGAGCCTGATCGAGAATCTCGATCCGGAAGTCGAGAAGAAGCGGCTGGGGTACGAGAAGTACAAGATGCTCTGCGGCGAAGGCGCCGACCTTCCGGCCTGTCACATTCCGACGCTGATCGACGCGATGCTCACCGGAGACCCGTACCGCGTCAGGGCGTTTCTCGTCTTCGGCAACAACACGCTGACGACGTACGCGAACACGAACATGGTTTACAAGGCGCTCATGAAGCTCGACTTCATGGTCTGCGCCGATCTCTTCATGACGCCGACGGCCGAGCTCGCCGACATCGTGCTGCCCGCGGCCTCGTGGCCGGAGCTGAACCAGATCTGCGCGTTGCCCACGATCGCGGGCAACGTGGTCATGAGCAACCAGAAAGTCGTGCGCATGGGCGAGTGCAAGTCCGACGAGGAGATCTTCGTCGAGCTCGCGCGGCGCATGAACCTGCCGGTCTGCCAAGAACCTGTGGAAGATGTGCTCGATCAGATGCTCAGAAACGGCCGCCAGAAGGTCGACTTCAAGGGCTTGACCGAGCAAGGCTGGATCCTTGTCCCGCAGAAGTACAAGAAATACGAGACGCAAGGGTTCAAGACGCCGACCGGGAAGCTCGAGCTTTACTCCACGCGTCTCGAGGCGATGGGTTACGCGCCGTTACCGTATTACGAGGAACCCCCGGAAAGCCCGCTCTCGACGCCCGAAGTAGCCAGCGAGTATCCGTTGGTACTCACGACCGGCGGACGGATCCCGACCTTCTTCAATTCGGAGCACCGGCAGCTGCCGCTGTGCCGCAAAGGTCACCCCGATCCGCTCTGCGACATCCACCCGGACACGGCCGCCGAGCACGGGATCGAGGACGGCGAGTGGATGGTGATCGAGACGCGGCGCGGCCGAATCAAGCAGATCGCGAACGTGACGAACAAGATCGATGCGCGCGTGATCCACTGCGAGCACGGCTGGTGGTTCCCTGAGCGAGACGGCCCCGACTACGGAATCTGGGAGTCGAACGCCAACCTGCTGACCGATAATCGCGGGCCGTTCGATCCGCAGATGGGCACGTATCAGCTGCGCGGGCTCTTGTGCCGCGTCGAGAAGCTGACGCCGGAGAACGACCACTTCGGGCCTCCGGAGCTCGACGAGGAAAAGGCGACGGCGGCCGCGTAGATCCCGGGATTCCGCCGCCCGGCGCGAGAACGAGGCCTGCCTAGCTCTGGTTCCACTCCACGAGCGGCGCGTCCTTGCCTTCGCGCTCGTAGTACCACTTGAGGCCCGACGCGGCTTCCTTGCTCAAGACGGTCGTCTTGAAGCTGCGCCACGCCTGAATCTCGAAGTAGTCGAGCGTGCCGCCATGGGCATTCAGCCGATGCGGCACGCCGGGCGGGAAGTAGACGAGGGTGCCGGGCTCGATCTCCTGCGACGTTTCGCCGACATCCACTTTGCCGCGACCTTTGAACGTCATGTAGACGTGATCGGCGCCATCCGGATTCGCGTCGGTGCCCTTGTGCAGGTGATAAGGCGACGCGCCGCCTTCGTTGTAGTGCATCTCGCCGGCCTGGATCGCATTCGTCGGCGTCAGTCGACTGCCATCTTTTAATCGCACGCTCGACTCGGCGCAGAAGCGGCGCACACGGCCGCCGCTCGCGTCGCTCAAGGCACGCAGCTTCTTGCGGTTGAAGAAGTATCCGGGTCCGCCCGGTAGCTCGCCTTCCACGGCGGCCGGCGGCGCTGGCGTGACGGTATGCAGGAGCTCGAGATCCGTTCCCGCCGCGTCGAAGCGCGCCGATTCGCCCGGCACGAGCAGCACGCCCGCACCGTCCTCGGCCGCGTGAGCTTCATTCTCGAAATGCACGCGCCCGCTCGACGAGCCCTTCATGACATAGACGATGTGGTAATCCTTACCCGCATCGATCGCGAGCTGCCGGCCTTCGAGGATCGTGCGTCGGTACACGGTCAAGTGCTTCGAGCCGCACAGGCTCTCGTTGCATATCGTCCGCTCCAGCCCGGAGTCGACGCGTTTGGCCGCCGCGGTGCTCGAGTCGATGATCGAAACGTCGCTGATGCTCGGCATTCTTTACTTCTCCTGACGGGCGCCGCGGATTCGATCAGCGTGCTTTCGGGCGACGTTTGGCCGCGGATCCTTCGTCCTTGGGTTTTTGCGTGCCGGCCACGGAGTACAGCACGGCGTTCTTGCGCGTCTTCTGAAACTCCTCGAGCGACTCGCCGCGCATGGCGGCATAGATGTGCTGATTCGACGCGCCGACGGCCGCGCCGAGCTTCTCGAGAATGAAGAAGATGACGCCGTAGCGGATCAAGGCGCGCCAATCGAGGCGCCGCAGCATGTCCTTTTCTTCTTCGGTCAGGCGGCCTCGTTCGTATGAGCCTTCACGATCGTAGAGGAACCGGCCGCGCAGCTCGGGCTGAATGATTCCGTGCAGATAGCGGTTCAAGCGATACGCCCTGCTACTGCGGTCGAGCGTGAACGGATACGTGCCTTCGAGCTCGGCGACGCCGTCGTACTCGCGCCGCGCCTGCTCGGCATACGCCTCGACACTCGGGGTCTCGTCGGCTGAAGGCTGATCTTCGTAGATGACAGTTGCAGTGGCCGTCATCGTCGGGATCGCGTACGACTGATGAATCTTGCGGACTTTGGGCGTCAGGGCGCCGCGCATGATCAGCCACATGACGACTTCGGCGCCCTCGATGCCGCCGCGCTTCGCGAAGTCGGCAATCGACAATTCGGTCAGCTTCTCGGGATCCTTCTCGAGGAGCTCGAGAAACTCCATGTCCCAGTCGGTATTGTTGAAACCGGCGCGCTCGCCGCTGACCTGATGCGAGAGCCCGCCGGAACCGACGATCGCGACCTTGATGTCCTCGGGAAAGCTCAAGATCGCTTTGCGCAACGAGCGCCCGAGCGCGAAACAACGCCGCGCAGTCGGGATCGGAAACTGCAGCACGCCGACCTGCAGCGGCACGATGGCCACGGGCCAGCCGTTCTCGTGAGGGAGCATTATAGAGAGCGGCGAGAACACGCCGTGATCGAGGCCCTTCGCCTGAAAGAACGCGAGATCGAACTCGTCGGCGACGAGGCTGTGCGCAATGTGCTTCGCGAGCGCCGGATGCCCTTTGATAGCCGGCAGCGGCCTCGGCCCGCCGCCTTCGTCGGCAACGGCAAACGTGTCCGAGAAACCCAGCGTGAAATTCGAATAGTGGTCGAAGAAAAACGAGGTGACGTGATCGTTGTAGACGTAGAACAGCACGTCCGGCTTCTTCTTCTCGAGCCACGCGCGCACCGGGGCAAAGCCCTCGAATACCGGCGCCCAGACTGGGCTGTCGGGCGTTTGCGTGTCGACCGCGTACGCGATCGAAGGCGTGTGTGACGACGCGAGTCCGCCGACTATCGTGGCCAAATCAAACTCCGGGCGAGACCTGGAGACGCATTATACCTTCGGCGGTCAGTCGGCGAGCGCGGCCGCGCGGCGTAGAGCGAGCGCCGCGCCCGCTGCGAGCAGCAACAGCACCGCGAGGAACACGAGCCCGCCCGCGAAACTACCTGTGACGTCGCGCACGAGGCCCACGGCATAAGGGCCGACGAAGCCGCCGAGCGACGCCATCGTGTTGATCAGCGCGATGCCGGCGGCCGCGGCGCTACCCGTCAGAAAACGCGTCGGCAGCGCCCAAAACGGGCCGCGCGTGCCGAGATCGCCGACAGCCGCGATCGTCAGCGCGATCATGGCCGGCAACGGCGACGTCAAATAGGCGCTTGCGATGAAGCCGAGCCCGCCGATCGCGGACGGGATCGCGATGTGCAGGAACCGTTCGCGCGTGCGATCGGAGCTTGCCCCGATCGCGATCATGCCGATCGCCGCGGCGACATAGGGCAGTGCCGAGATCATGCTGACCATGAAGTCGCCGAGGCCGGAGAGCCCGCGAACGATCTGCGGTATCCAAAGAGTGAGCCCGTAGCTGCCGCACTGGCATGCGAACAGGATCAGGCCCAGCAGCCAGACGGTCGGATGCACGAGCGCGGCTCCGAGGCCGACGCCATGACGCGCGTGAGCGGCGCGTTGCTCGGTCGCCATTCGCGCGACGAGCCACCCCCGCTCCGCGGGCTCGAGCCACCCGGCCTTGTCCGGCGAATCCGTGAGATACGCAAGCACGACGAAGCCGAGCACGACGGCCGGTAGACCTTCGAGCAAGAACAGCCATTGCCAGCCTTGGAGGCCGCGCCAGCCGTCGAGCTCGAGAATGAAACCGGCGAGCGGTCCGCCGACGACGGTCGACAACGGAATCGCGAGCATGAACCACGAAACTGCGCGCGCTCGGTCTTTCGCCGGATACCAGTTGCCAAGGTAGTAGATGATGCCCGGGAGGAAGCCGGCCTCGGCGACGCCGAGCAGAAACCGCAGCACGTAGAAGCTGATCGGCCCCGACACGAACATCATCAGGACCGACAAGATGCCCCACGTGATCATGATGCGTGCGATCCAGAGACGGGCGCCGACGCGCACGAGGATCAGATTGCTCGGTATCTCGAACAACGCGTAGCCGATGAAGAAGATGCCGGCACCGAAGCCGTAGACGGCGGCGCTGAACTCGAGGTCGGCGTTCATCTGCAACGCTGCGAAGCCGATGTTGACGCGGTCGAGCCACGCGACGACGTAGAGCAGCAGCAGGAACGGCAAGAGGCGCCAGTCGACCTTCGTCAAGGTCGCGCGCCCGAGCTCCGGCGTGCCGTCGCTCGCGCGCGGCGATGTGTTTCGCATGTAGTGTCCGTTCGATACCGACGCGCATGCTAGGCTGGTCTGCGCTCGATTGGGAGGCCGCACGATGGAGGGTTCGATGCGTCACGTCATTTTCGGCTGCGCAACCTGCCTTGCTCTCGCGATGCCCGCGGCGGCACACCACGGTCCCGGCACCTTCGATCTTAGAAGCTCGGTGAGCTACCCGGTCGCTACGCTGACCGGTGTGGACATGATCAATCCGCATTCGTGGCTCTATTTCGAGGTGACTGCGCCCGACGGCAGCGTCTCCAAGCACCGCTGCGAGATGCGGTCCGTGCACACGCTGCGCCGCTCTGGCTGGACCGAGGACTTGTTTCCGGCCGGCGAGCAGATTGTCATCGAGGCGTCCCCCGATCGTGCCGATCCGAATTCCTGTTACTTGCAGACGATCCGCTTCGCAAACGGCAGCCATATGGACCGTTACGGGCAGTACGTGAAAGCGCCCGACGGCGGCATCCGCGAGGTGCGCGGCCCGATCGTCGTGCCCGACACGGAGCGGCGAGCGTTCCGTCGCGCGAGCGGCGAGCCCAACATCGCGGGTGACTGGGCACCGGAGCAGCGCGTCATGGCGAATCCGCGCGGCACGGGCGGCGGCCTCGTGGCGCTCGGTCAGCTGCCGGAGTTCGATCGGGCGCAGAACGCAGGCGCGGCGGGCGGCGCGGCTCCCGGCGGCGCGGGCCCAGCGCGCGGACCGGGCGGGCCCGGCGCGGCTCCCGCCGGCCCACGGCTCTATGGCGGCACCGCGCTGACTGCCGAAGGCGAGCGCGCTGCGGCGGCCTTCGCGCGCGAAGACAATCCCCGTTTCAGTTGCCAGACGACGAGCATCCTCTTCGACTGGACGTTCGACGGCCCGGTCAACCGGATCGAGCAAACCGACGAGGCCATCGTGTTGCGCTATGGCCAGATGGGGCTCGAGCGGACGATCCATCTGAACGCCGCCGCGCGCCCGGCAAACATCGCGCCGAGCCGCGCGGGCTATTCCGTGGGCCGATGGGAGAACGACGTGCTGATCGTCGAGACCACGGGATTCCTTCCGGGCGTGCTGAACGCGCCCGTGCGGCACAGTGGAGAGCTGCGCGTCGTCGAGCGGTTCACGCTCGATTCGCAGACGTTCATGCTGAGGCGTGCTTATGAGGCGACCGACCCCGTCTATCTGCAAGGCACGTACACGGGCTCGGACGTCATCCAGATCGCCGACGCCCCGTACGCGGAAGACAGTTGCCGGGAGCTTGGCTTGATCGACTACTCGAGAGAGGCGCAGTAGCTTCGGCCAGGGCGGTCGCTCCGAGCCGGGTTTGAGATGAGCACGTTTCGCCACGACCTTCGCGCCGCGCTGCGCGCGCTCGCACGGCAGCCGACGTATGCGGCAATGACGATACTCGTGCTGGCGCTCGCGATCGGCGCGAACACGACCGTCTTCAGCGTCTTCAACGCCTTCTTCTTGAGGCCGCTGCCGTATCCGGACGACGACCGGCTCGTGCTCGTCGGCAACCGGTATCCGAAAATGCTCGGCGACGACGACGATGCCGGCGGCGGCACGTCCGTGCCCGATTACCTCGACCGGCGCGAGCAGGCGCGGTCGCTCGAGGACCTCGCGATCTACGCGTCCGCGGAGCGGACGCTGAGCGGCGAAGCGGCGCCGGAGCAGCTGCTGTTGACGCGCGCATCGCCCTCGCTGTTCGGCGTTCTCGGTGTTCAACCGATCCTCGGCAGGAGCTTCACCGACGAGGAGGGGACACTAGGCAACGAGCGCGTCGTCGTCTTGAGCCATCGGCTCTGGAGCACACGGCTCGGCGGGCGCGCCGATGTCGTCGGCCGAGACGTCAGGCTCGATGGGGAAGCGTTCCGTATCGTCGGCGTGATGCCGCAGACGTTCGCGTTTCCGAACGCCGACATCGACGCTTGGGTGCCGTTCGCGTTCACGCCGGAGCAGACGACCGACGTGCATCGCGGCCAGGATCTTGCGATCAGCATCGGACGCCTGCGGCCGGGTGCGACGATCGACTCGCTGAACGCGGAGCTCGACGCGATCATTCGGCGCAACCTCGAGGCGGGACGGCTGCAATACCCCGCGTTCGTGGAGGACACGGGCTTCGCGGGCCGCGCGCAGCGCTGGCGCGAGAGGGCCGTCGGCGACCTCGAGCCGATGCTGTTGCTGTTGCAAGGGATCGTGCTCGCCGTGCTGCTCATCGCGTGCGCCAACGTCGCGAACCTGCAGCTTGCGCGGCTGACGGCGCGGCGGAAGGAAATCGCCATACGCGCGGCGCTCGGTGCGGCCCCCGGCCGGCTGGCGAGGCTCGTGCTTCTCGAGACGCTCGTGCTCGCGTCGGCCGGCGCCGCGGGCGGCATCGTGCTCGCGCTCGGTGGGCTCGAGCTCGTGCGCGGTCTCGGGCTCGATCGCGCGAGCGAGGGCTTCGCGTTCGTCATGGATGCCGCCGTCATCGGCTTCACCGCGGGCGCGGCGCTGCTGGCAGCGCTCGTCGCGGCGGCGCTTCCGCTGATCGTGCTGCTGCGCCAAGACCTGACGCACGTGGTCCACGAGGCGGGCCGCCTCGGCGGAGGCGGACGCACGACGCACGGCATGCGCGGCGCGCTCGTCGTCATCCAGATCGCGGCAAGCGCGACGCTGCTCGTCGGCGCCGGGATGCTGACGAAGAGCTTCTACCAGCTGCAGCAGGAAGGCGCCGGCTTCGTCGCCGAGAACGTGTTGACTGCGCGCATCACGCTTCCGCAAGCCCGCTATCCGGACGACGAGTCGCGCACGAGATTCTACGCGCAGGCGCTCGAGACGCTGAGCGCGCTGCCGGGCGTCAGCGACGCGGGCTTCACGTCCATCCTGCCGTTTTCGGGTACCAACGAAGGCAGCACGGTCTTCGTGGACGGCTACACGCCGGCCCCCGGGGCGCCGCCGCCCGGCGCGCAGCTGCGCAGCATCAGCGAAGGCTATCTGCCGTCGCTCGGCATACCGGTCATCCGCGGCCGCAACTTTGCGGCTTCCGAATCCGAGCGCGTCGCAATCGTCGACGAGAACATGGCAAGAACGTATTGGCCGAACGGCGGCGCGCTCGGCCAGCGCGTGAGTATCAACTCTCCGGGCGGGCAGGGCGACTGGCATACCGTCGTGGGCGTCGTTCCGGCCGTCAAGCACACGAGCCTCGACGAGGACGCGAGCACGGCGACGATCTATTGGCATTACCGGCAGCGGCCTGAAGCCGGCGGTGTTTTTTCCCTGCGCACCGCGCTGCCGCCCGAGGCGCTCATGCAAAGCGCGCGCGATGCGATCCTGCGAATCGACGCGGAGCTCGCGCTTTACGACGTGATGGCGATGGATGCCCGGCTCGCGCGCTCGCTCGGGCCGCAACGCGCGCCGATGGTGCTGACGCTGGTGTTCGGCGCCGCCGCGTTCGCGTTAGCAGTCATCGGCATCTACGCGGTGCTGACGTGGGCGGTCATGCAGCGCATCGGCGAGATCGGCGTGCGGATGGCGCTCGGCGCCGCGGCAGCCGACGTCGTGCGGATGGTCCTGAAGCAGGGTGCGAAGCTCACGGCGGTCGGGCTCGTCGTCGGCACGTTCGGCGCGTTGGCGCTCGGCCGGCTGATGCAGTCGCAGGTCCGCGACGTCGGTGCGGCGGATCCAGTCGTGCTCGGCGTCGCGCTGACGGGCTTGGCAGCCGCTGCGTTGCTTGCGAGCTGGTTGCCGGCTCGGCGCGCCTCGCGTATCGATCCCATCGAGGCGCTACGGCCGGAGTGAAAGCGCTCGCCGCAGCGAATCCCGTATCAGCCACAATGCGGAGTAGAGGTTGAGCTTTTCCGAGCAGCCGGTGCGCCGCTACCGTTACTACGACCTCGTGCTCGCGGGGTTCGTCGCGGTGCTGCTGTGCTCGAACCTCATCGGCACGGCCAAAGTGTCGGAGGTGGCGCTGCCGATCGTCGGCGGCGTGTTCGTCTTCGGCGTCGGCAACATCTTTTTTCCGATCAGCTACATCTTCGGCGACGTGTTGACGGAGGTGTACGGCTACGCGCGCGCTCGGCGCGTCATCTGGGCGGGCTTCCTCGCGATGGTGTTCGCGAGCGTCATGGCGTGGGTCGTCGTGAACCTGCCCGCCTCGCCGACGGAGCCGTTCAACGCGACGCTGCAGCCGGCGATCGAGGTGGTGTTCGGCTACACGTGGCGCATCGCCGTCGCGTCGATCGCCGCTTTCTGGGTCGGCGACTTCGTCAACGCCTACGTGCTCGCGCGGCTCAAGGTGCTGACGAGCGGCCGTTGGCTCTGGCTGCGCACGATCGGCTCGACGCTCGTGGGGCAGGGTGTCGACAGCGTGATCTTTTATCCGCTCGCATTCGCCGGCATCTGGGCTTACGACACGTTGTTCGCCGTCATCGCGTTCAACTGGTTCTTCAAGGTCATGGTCGAGGTCGTCATGACGCCGGCGACGTACGCGATCGTCGGCTGGCTCAAGCGCCACGAGCACGAGGACTACTACGACACGGACACGAACTTCACGCCCTTTTCTTTGAAAGACTAATCCCGTTGAAGAAGTGACGGCACGAGAATTTGCACCGGCGCCTCTCTTCAGGGATCATCGCGGCCCCCATGACCGACCCCGCCGCCATCTCCTTTGCCGATCTCGGCTTGAGCGACGCCGTTCTCGCTGCCGTGCGGGCCGTCGGCTACGAGTCGCCCTCGCCGATCCAGCAGGCCGCCATACCGCCGCTGCTTGCAGGGCGTGACCTGCTCGGCCAGGCGCAAACGGGCACGGGTAAGACGGCTGCCTTCGCGCTGCCGCTCTTGTGCCGCCTCGATCTGAAGCGCGCCGAGCCGCAGCTGCTCGTGTTAACGCCGACGCGCGAGCTCGCGATCCAAGTCGCGGAAGCGATGCAGACCTACGCGCGCCACATGAAGGGGTTTCACGTGCTGCCGATCTACGGCGGAGCCGGGATGGACTTTCAGTTGAAGCAGCTACGCCGAGGCGTGCACGCCGTCGTCGGCACGCCGGGACGGATCCAGGATCACTTGCGCCGCAAGACGCTCAAGCTCGATAAGCTCGAAGCCGTCGTCATCGATGAAGCCGACGAGATGCTGCGCATGGGCTTCATCGACGACGTCGAGAGCATCTTGGGCGAGATGCCCGAGCAGAAACAGGTCGCGCTCTTTTCCGCCACGTTGCCGGACCGCATTCGCAAGGTGGTCGCGCATCACCTTTCCGATCCCGTCGAGATCAAGATCAAGACGAAGACGGCTACGGTCGCGTCCGTCGATCAGCGGTTCGTCGAGGTGCGCGGCTTCGACAAGCTCGACGCGCTGACGCGCATTCTCGAGGCCGAGGACTTCGACGCGATGCTGATCTTCGTCCGTACGCGCCAAGCGACGAGCGAGCTCAGCGAGAAGCTCGAGGCGCGCGGTCTCGCGAGTGCCCCGTTGAGTGGCGAGATGACGCAGGCCATGCGCGAGCGCACGATCGACCGGCTCAAGAAGGGCAAGCTCGACATCGTCGTCGCGACCGACGTCGCGGCGCGCGGGCTCGATGTGGAGCGCATCACGCACGTCGTGAATTACGACATTCCGCACGACGTCGAGGGTTACATCCATCGCATCGGTCGCACGGGCAGGGCTGGACGCTCCGGGCACGCGATTCTGTTCGTGATGCCGCGCGAGCGGCGCATTCTCATTGCGATCGAGCGGGCTACACGCCAACGCGTCGAGCCGATGCATTTGCCGACACGTGAGGACGTCGCCGACCGGCGCACGGCACAGTTCAAGGACACCATTACTGAAGTCTTGGGTTCGCAGGATCTGAACTTCTTCGAACAGATCGTCTCGAGTTACGCCGAGGAGCACGGGCGCGAGCCGCAGAAGATCGCCGCAGCGCTCGCCTTTCTGGCGCAGAAGGATCGGCCGCTCGTGCCGCCTCCCGCGCCCGAATCGCGCCGCGAGCAGTTCACGGAGCGTCCCGTGCGGCCCGATCGCGGCGGCCGTAAGGGGCCCGAGAACGAGCCGCGCGGCGAGCGGCCGCGGCGTGCCTCGCGCGAAGAGACGGAGCTCGTCCGCTATCGTATCGAGGTCGGCCACGAGCACGGCGTGCAGCCCGGTAACATCGTCGGCGCGATCGCGAACGAGGCCGGTATCGACGCCGTCCACATCGGCCGCATCGAGATCTTCGACAGCTACTCGTTCGTGGGCCTGCCGGCCGGAATGCCGAAGGATGTTCAGCAGCGCCTACGCAAGGCGTGGGTCTGCGGACAGCAGCTGGCGATCAGTGTAGATTCCGGCGCCGAAACACCGGCGCGGTTGCCGCCCGGCGTGCCTCGAAAACGAAAAACTCACGAGCGGAAGCGCGGAGCAGGAGCTCATGACTAGCGACTCGATGACGATCGGCGACAACAGCGTCGTCTCGTTCCACTACACGTTGCGCGACGATACGGGCACGTTCAACGAGCGTTCGGACGGCGCCAGCCCCGTGGTGTACATGCATGGGCATAACAACATCGTGCCGGGCCTCGAGAAAGAGCTCGCGGGAAAAAAGAGCGGCGAGAAGTTCACGGCGACGATCGCGCCGGAGCAGGGCTATGGCCTGCGCAACGAGAACGCCGTGCAGCGTGTGCCGCTCAAGCACCTCGCGACGAAGGGGCCAATCGCCGTCGGGCAGATGGTGGTCGTCAACACGCGCGAAGGCGGCCGCCAGGCGCGCGTGCTCAAGGTGGGCCACTTCAACGTGGACTTGGACTTGAACCATCCGCTCGCCGGCAGGACGCTGACGTTCGACATCGAGATTGTGGACGTGCGTGCCGCGACCGACGAAGAGCTCGCGCACGGCCACGCGCACGGCCCCGGCGGACACGGCCACGATCACTAGCTCCGCATAAAACGAAACGGCCAGGGGCTCCCGCCCCTGGCCGTCGTAACTGGCGTCGATCGCTCGCTTAGAAGTTGCGCTTGACCGTCATCGCGAACTCACGCGGCCGCGAGGGCTGGCCGTGGATGTACCCGGCCCCGTTGTCCCAGAGGTCGAACAACGTCACGTAGTAGTACTCGTCCGCGAGGTTCGTGCCCTCGATCGCGACTTCCCAGATTTCGGCTGCCGACCGCCAAGTCAGGCGCGCGTTGAAGACCTCGTAGCTGTCGATGAAGTTCGTCGGCGCGTTGACGGCGCTCGCGTAGACCGCGTCGGTGTAGGCCGCATCGAGGCGCGGCGTGAACGTGCCGCCACCCGACAGTGCGAACGCGTATTGAATACCGATGCTCGCCTTATCCTCCGGCGTGTACGGCGCCACCATGCTGAGCGTGACGTTCGTCGCGCCCGGATCGATACGCGTGTACTCGAAGTCGAGCTTGCTATACGACGCGTCGATCTCGAGCGCGTCCGTGATATGCCACTCGACCTCGACTTCGCCACCCCAGACGTCCGCATCGCCGACGTTGTTCTGGCTCGCGCACGGCGACTGCTGACCCGGAGGAGCCCAGAGACACACCGTCGCGGGCAGCTGGATGTCTTGGTAGTCGTTCGTGAACACCGCCGCGTTGAACCGGACGTTGCCGCCGAACGTGCTCTTCCAGCCGAGCTCGATGCTGTCGAGCGTCTCCGGGTCGAACGCGTTGAGCTGGCTCGGGAAGAACGGCCGTGCATTGTTGCCGCCGGCCTTGTAACCCGTCGAGAACTGTCCGTAGATCATCGAAGAGTCGCCGATGTCGTAAGCGAGCGCAACGCGATAGTCCGTGTTGTCGCTGTCATAGGCAACGGACACCAGATCGAGACCGTCCACGCCGCAGTTGGCAGGGTTCCCCGACTCCCAGAAGAAGGGCGTCGTGCACGGCTGGGTCGGTGTCAGGTCGGGATTTCGACGGCGGAACGTGTAGCTCTTCTCGTCCTGGGTATTGCGCACACCGAGCGAGAGGTCGAGGCGATCGGTCAGATGCAGTTCGGCGTTGGCGAAGATGGCGTCGCTCGTCGCGGGCACGAGGTCGGGTCCGTGGATGAAGTCGAAGCCGACATACGGCAGGTCGACGCGTGCGTGCTCGGCGGTGTCCTGGTCGAGAGAGAAGGCGCCGAACGTCAGATCGAGGATTCCTGCCGTCAGGTTGAATCGCAGCTCGTACGTGTCCTGCTCGTGGTCCAGAACTTGGAGCAGCTGTTGTGCGGCCAGCGGTGAACCGTCGGTGTCCTCGGCGAAGTCGTTCTTGTATTCGCGGTGGGATATGACTGCGAGCAGCGAGAAGTTATCCGTGAGCTGCCAATTGATGTTGGCCGTGTAGTCCCACGAGTCGAGCGTGTTGACGGGCTCGATCACGTAGGGTTTGAACACCGTGCTACCTCCCGCAGTGCCGCCTTGGAACAGCGGACTCGGGGTGCTCCTACCGTCGTTGATGTAGGTCGCGTAGTTGGTGTATGTCCCACCGGTCGCGAAACGGTTATCGAACGGTACGTCGATTCCCGCCTGGTACGTGCCGTTATTGTTGTTGTCGAAATAGATAGGAACGAACGTAATCGAGTCCGAAGTCGGGATGAACGCCGGATTTAGGGTGGGTGGGCCCGCCGGCTGCGAGACGATCGGAAAGGACGATCCGGAGTGGTCTCGCGCCTGGATCAGCACGCCGGGCTGCGACTCCGAATCGTCGTTCACAATGCTGGTCGCGAGATCGATCGAGAACTCGTCCGACGGCGTCCAACGGAACGCGACGCGTCCGGACGCGTAGGATTGACCGCCTTCCGTGCCTATCTCGCAGCCGAAGGCGTCGCCGGCGGTTTGCACGTAGGTCGGCAGGCCGCCGGGTTGACCGGGGGCAGGCAAGTTCTGCGCGCAGGCATAGTCGAGGCGCGACACATAGCCGTCCGACGAGCGCGCGATACCCGCGATACGTGCGTGGAGCTTGTCCTCGACGAGCGTGATGCCGGCCGCGCCCTTGATATCCGTGCGATTGAATTCGCCCTTGGTGATTGCGATGTTGGCGTCCTGCTCACCGTCGGGCTTGCGCGTGAACAGCTTGATGGCGCCGCCGATGGCATTACGTCCGGCGAGCGTTCCTTGCGGGCCGCGCAGAACCTCGACGCGCTCGAGATCCAAGAGATCGAGCACGTTTCCCGTGATGGTCGAGTAGTAGACGTCGTCGACGTAGATGCCGACGCCCGGCTCCACCGACGGGTTGAAGTCCGTCTGCCCGATGCCGCGGATGAACGCGACGAGCGCGTTACCGAACGCAGAGCCGGCAGGTCTCAGCGAGACGTTCGGCGCCTGAGCCGTGATCTGCGCGAGATTCGTCTGGCTGCGCGCGTCGAGCATCTCGGCGTTGACCGCCGTGATCGCGATCGGCGTGTCCTGGACGTTCGTCTCGCGGAACGTCGCCGTGACGATGATCTCTTCGAGACCCCCGGCTTCTTGCGCCAAGGCGAGGTGCGCGCCGGTCGCCGAATAGCCTGCGAGCGCGGTAACAATCGCGGAATGCAACGCGGTCCTCTTCATTTGAAATCCCCCCGGGGATGATGAGTTGAGTTGCGAATTGACCACGCTGGGTCAGCGAGGGATTCTGCGACGGCAGGGGCCAAAACGCTAGCGTCGCTGCCAGAACGAGGTGTTCGGTGGGGCGACGGGCGTGGCGCCGCAACTACAGTAGCGGCTTGATTGGGCGGACGGAGCACGGAGCGGGGCCGCGAGTGCCCCGCTCCGTATGACGTCGGCTTCCCCTTAGAAGCGCATCTTCAGCGTCACGCCGGCTTCACGCGGCGCATCGACGCCTGCGAAGTCGAACTGCCAGATGCTGTCCATGAAGCCCGAGTTGATGTTGTAGGCGTTGTTGAGGTTATTGCCCCAGACCGAGACTTCGTAATTCGCATTGGCCGGGGTGTAGGTCAAACGGGCGCTCGTCGTCCAGAAGTCGCCCGATTGAGTGTTGCCGCCGTAGGCGTCCTCACGGAAGCTCGGGATGCTCGAGCGCCAGTAGCTGCCCCAGTAGTTCGCTGAAAAGCGCGTCGATAACATCCGCCGCTGCCGAGATTCCAGGCGTACTGGACGTACGCATCGGTCGTGCGGTCGGGCGAGCCTCCGAACTCCGTGTTCTCGGTGATCTGGGCGCCGGGCTGGATATTGAAGTACTTCGTATCCGAAGTGCCGAGATTGAGGCCGAGCAGCAGCCGCTCCGTTGCGACGTAAGTGAGCTCGACCTCGATGCCCTTGGGCGCTACCGTCGGCCGCGTTGTCCGTCGTGACTTCGGTGATCGGCTGCTGCGTGCCGCGGTCGATGACCGAGCGCGTCGCTTGAATGTCGAGCCAGTTCGTATCGAACAACGTGACGTTGGTACGCAGACGGCCGTCGACGAAATCGGCGCGCAAGCCGAGCTCGAAGTTCTCGATCGTCTCGGGATCGAACTGCGTGACGACGCGGCCAAGCGAGTCCTCGTGCGTGGCGAAACCGCCGGAGTTGAAGCCCTCGCTGTAGTTCAGGTACACCATGACGTTATCGTTGAATTTGTAGCTCGTCGCGAAGCCTCATCGTCGATTTGTCGAAGCTGTTTTGCGTCAGCGAGCTCGGAATGATCGGAGCATTCAGCGCTCGATCCGCGCTCACGAACCGAGTGCCGATCGTGATCGGACGCAGCTCGGTGAGGCCCGACGCCTTGCCGGCGGCGAGATCGCGGTTCCAGTTCTGATTGTCCTGGTCATGCTGGCGATAACCGACGGTGACGTCCCACTGATCGGTGAGCTGGAACCGTGAGCTCGCCGAAGTAGGCGAAACCGTCCTGCTCGGCGAGCGAGCTGCGATCCGAGCCGTTGAAGCCGTCGGTGCTGTTGAAGATCGAAAGATTGATCGCCGGCACGTAGAGGCCGAACGGCACCAACGGATGGGCCTGAGAACAGGGCAGCACCCAGCTGTCTTGAATGGCGCCGAGGCCGTTGTCGCCGTCGGATGGCCCGACGATCGTCCCGTCGGCACGCGCCGTGCCATTGAAGTTGCGGCCGCGCTGCTGGGCCGTGGTCTTGACAAGGCGCAGCGGCCATCACGTCGTCGAAGTCGAGAACTTGCTGCGGGCCGGCCGGGAGCGGCATGAGTCCAGTCCGCATGGGACCACTCGAGGCCACGATTGCTGTTGGATTGGTCCCAGGCATACGCGCCCGCGAGCCAGCTGATGCGGTCGCCGCCGCCCGTGAACTGAAACTCGTGACTATCGAGCTCGAGCCGGTTCACGTCGTAATTCATGAAGAAATTGAACTCGGCGCCGGCGAAGTCCGTATGCGCTTGAGTGTTCATCTCGGTGGCGCCGAAGATGTACTTGAAGGCCACCGCATCGCCGATGTCGTAGTCGACCTGGAACGTGGTTTGCTCGAGGTCCTGCAGGTCGCGCGGCACGTTGTGCATGCGGGATTGGTACTTGTCGAGCTGCCCGCCGGCGCAACCGGCCACGGTGCTCTGACAATTGAAGCCGACGCCTCCGGCGGCGAGGCTTGCAATGTCGTGCGCCTCCGCGATGCCGACCTGCCAACCCATGTCATACGCGACCTGTGGATTGATGAACGTCTGCACGCGAGCGGTCAACGCCTCGGTTTCATTGTTCGAGAAGATCGCCCGGAAGCTCGCGCGGTCGGTGGGCTGCCAAAGAAAATCCGCGCGACCGACCTGGTTCTTGAGGTCGCCGGTCTTGTCGCCGGTAACCACGCTGTGGACGAACCCTTCCTTCTCGTAATCGGCGAGCGTCCACTTGGAGGAGAAGTTTTCGCTGAACGGGATGTCGACGGAGACGCTGGCGTCCTGCCGATCGAAGCTGCCGGCCGTAATGGCTGCCGACACTCCGAATTCCTCGGCGGGGGGCCGCGTGAAGATCTGGATCGAGCCGCCGGTAGAGTCGCGGCCGATCAACGTGCCCTGCGGGCCGCGCAGAACCTCGACGCGCTCGAGATCGACGAATTGTCGCTGCAGCAAGCCGGCGTTGGAAACCTGCCAGACGCCGTCGACGTACGTGCCGACGTTCGGAATGCCGCGGAACGTGACCACGGTGCCGGAAATGCCGCCGCCGCCGCCATACAGCAGCACGTTCGGCACGATACCGGTCAGGTCCATCACGTTCTCGATGTTCTGCACCTCGAGCGACTCGGCGCTGATGGCAGTCACCGCCATCGGAAGGTCTTGCACGCTGACATCGCGGCGAGTGGCGGTGACGATGATTTCCTCGAGCGCACCCTGCGACCACGCGGTTTGCGTAAGAGCCAAGCCGATAGCCGAAGCGAGCGCGCTAGTGCGCGGCAGTTTGAAATTCATGATTCCCCCAAAGCGTTGATGTAGCGCCAAAGAGACACGTTATGGAAGCCGGTACTGTAGGCACTAGGATTGGGGGCGTCAAACGGCGAGACGCGCGGTCCCGGCGGCGTACGTACGTCGCCGATCGGCCTTTACGCTTCGCATGCGTGGCTTGCGGGCAACTAGCCCGTAACTGGCTAGTCAGATTCGACGCTCGCGGCCGCGCCAGCGGGCGGGCGCGGAGCGTCGACGCGCTAGTTAGGCGAAGATCTCGTCGTCGGTGGGCACCTTCTTATTCGTGATGACCTTGCCGATGCGCGAGACGTTCATGAGGTGTTTGTAGTCGAGGTTCTCGGAGATCGAGTTGCCGCCCCACGACCCGCAGCCGAGCGTCGTCGTCGGCGCGAAGCCGTTCGTTAGCGATCCGCCGGCCGTCAGCGAGCTCGCTTGGTTCACGACGAGCCGACTGACCGGCAGCTCGACGCCGGCCTCGCGGATGTTGACCTCGTCGTTCGAGTGCACGGCTGCCGAGTGGCCCGCGCCCTCGACGAGCAAGTTCGCCTTGGCCTTCGCGACGGCGTCGTGGAACGTCTTGTACGGCAAGATCGCGACGACGGGGCAGAGCTTTTCCTTCGCAAGCAGGTCCGACGAGCCGGCGCCTTTGGCCGGCAGCAGGATGATGCGCGCGCTCGCGGGAACGTCGATGCCGACCATCGCGCCGATCTCGCGCGCCGACTTGCCGACGACGTCCTTGTTCAGGTGGCCGTCCGGGAAGACGAGCTTGCGCAGTTTCTCGATCTCGACTTCGTCATCGGTGAACCAGACTTTGCCCGTGTCCTTGAACAGCTTGACGGTTTCGTCGTAACGCTCCTCGGGCGTCAACACGAATTGCTCGTGCGAGCAGATGATGCCGTTGTCGAATGCGGCACCCGTCACGATCTTCCCGACGGCATCTTTGAAATCCACGCCGCGGTCGATGATGACGGGCACGTTGCCGGCGCCGACGCCGTACGACGGCTTGCCGGACGAGTAAGCCGACTTCACCATCGCGCCGCCGCCTGTGGCGACGACGACGTCGACGGAGCGCATGAGCTCCTGCGTCTTCTCGACGGAGCCCTTCTTGATCGTCTGGACGAGATTGTCGGGGCCGCCGTGCGACTTCACGATCTTCATGAACTCGCTCGTCAGGTGCTCGGTGCATTTCTGCGCCTTCGGATGCGGCGCGAAGATCACGGCGTTGCCGGTCTTCAGCGCGAACATGCCGTTGCACATCGGCGTCGCGATCGGGTTCGTGACGGGGCAGACTGCGGCGACGACGCCCATCGGCTTTGCGACGAACACGAGGTTGTTCTCGGGATCCTCGCCGATCACGCCGCGCGACTTCTTGCCCTTCAAGCTGTTCCAGATGACGCGTGCTTTGCCCTTCTTCTTGAGGATCTTGTCCTCGTAGTTGCCGATGCCCGTCTCGTCGACGGCCATGCGCGCGAGCGTCTCGGCGTTGTCGTAGACGTACTTCGCCATGTCGCGGACGATGGCGTCGACCTGCTCCTGCGAGAAGCCCTCGTAGACGGCCTGCGCCTTGCGGGCCTTGGCGACCAGCTCCTGGACTTCGTTGTCGGCGGCGACTGCTCGCTCCGGTCTGCTCATGGGGTGCTCCTGCACGGGCTCTAAGTCGGTAGAGCCGAGCATTATCCAAGGTTGACGCGGCTTCCGGCAACCCGGCACGATGGCTCGGCTACGACAAAACAAGGGCTTACGATTTGCGCAGCGGCTATTGGCAGGACCTCACGACGACCGATTTCGGCCGCGTCGACGCCGAGCAAACCGTGGCCCTGCTGCCCGTGGCAGCCGTCGAGCAGCACGGCCCGCACCTGCCGCTTGGCGTCGACGCGATCATCAACGAAGCTCTGATTCGCGCGACGCTCGAACGCTCGCCGCCCGGCGCGAAACTGCTCGTGCTGCCGGCGCAGAACGTGGGCTTGAGCCCCGAGCACACGAGCTTCGCCGGGACTTTGTCGATTCGCGACACGACGTTGCTCGATGCGTGGACCGACATCGGCCGCAGCGTCGCACGCACGGGCGTGCGCAAGCTCGTCGTGCTGAACACGCATGGCGGCCAGAAGACGCTCGTCGATCTGGCCGCGGTGCGACTGCGCTCCGAGCTCGGCATGCTCGTCGTGCGTGCGACCTATTTCGCGTTCGGCGCGTTGCCGGGACTGTTCGACCCCGCCGAGGTCGTTCACGACATTCACGGCGGCGAGGTCGAGACGTCGCTGATGCTGCACCTGCGGCCCGACCTCGTGCGCACGGCCGCGCTCGCCGACTTCAGAGGCTTGCCGCACGAGCTCGCGGCGCGCAACAAGCTGCTCGGCGCCGAGAAGCCCGTCGGGATCGGTTGGCGCGCCGAGGATCTCAATCCAGCCGGCGCCTGCGGCAACGCCGCAAAAGCCGACGGCCGGCGCGGCGCGCAGCATCTGTCGTATCTGGCCGACCGGCTCGCCGCGCTCGTCAGCGAAGTCGCGGCCACGCCGCTGACGATTCTTCGTTAGCTCGTGCAGTGGCTCGCCGGCCGCAAACGAACGTCGACGCCGAGCTCGCCCTTCTCGATGAGCTGCCAGCCGACCGCGCCGCGAAGGTCGAAGCGCTGAAGCGCGCGCTCGCGGGCCACTATCGCGTCGCCGCGAAGGCGGCCCGCGCCGCCGAGGATGCGTTGCTCTATGAGCTGGTCCCGACGCTGCTGTCCTCGTACGCGCGCCTCCTCGACAAGCCGCTGAAGCAAGACCCGAGCTGCTTTGCGAAGAAGGCGCTTGCGCGTGCGCTCGTGGCGCTCGACTGCAACGACGTCGAGTTCTTCCTGCGCGGCGTTTGCTACCGGCAGCTCGAGCCCGTGTGGGGTGGCACGGCCGATACGGCCGTCGACGTGCGCGCGAGCTGCGCGATGGGGCTCGTCGCTTCAGGGTATTCGCGCGCGCTCGTCGAGCTCACGGCGCTCTTGAACGACACCGACGCCGCGGCGCGGATCGGCGCTGTGCGAGCGATCGCGTGCGGCAATCCGCGCGAGGCCGAGCTGCTGCTGCGCTTCAAGGCGCTCGCCGGCGACGCGGAGCCGCAGGTGCTCGGCGAGTGCTTTACGGGCTTGCTCGCCGTGGAGCCCGAGGAGTCGATCGGTTTCGTCGCGAGCTACCTCGGCCACGCCGACGATGCCGTGCGAGAGCTCGCGGCGCTCGCGCTCGGCGAATCGCGTCTCGACGCGGCGCTCGCGCCGCTCAAGGAGGCGTGGAATGGCGTGCTGGTAAGCGAGGACCTGCGCCGGACACTGTTGCGCGCCGCAGCGGCGCATCGCAGCGAGGCGGCATTCGATTGGCTGCTGACCGTCGTCGCGGATGCGCGTGTGCCGGTCGCGCTCGAGGCCGTCGAAGCGCTCGCGGTTTACCGCCACAACGCGAAGTTGAAGCAGCGTCTCGAAGGCGCGGTCCGCGACCGCGGCGATGAGAATCTCGCGAACCGCTTCACGGCCCTGTGGCTTTGAGGCTCGATTAGTGCGCGCGCGCTGACCGTTGACGCGGCCGAACTCTCGGTCGACGCTAGCGGCTCACTGATTTCGAAATACGGGGAACGGCATGCGGCGTGCGATCTCGATGCGGGTGATCGGAGCGGCTAGCGTCGTGATCTTTGCGGCAGCCGCGCAAGGGCAGCCGATGCCCGCGCGCGACGTGCTCGAGCAAGCGGCGGCCGCGATGGGCGGCCTCGAACGACTGCAAAGGCTCGACAACTTCGTCATAACGGGCTTCGGCCAGTACATCAACCAGCAAGGAGGCAGCGCGCCGTCGCCCGATCCGCGCGCGCCTGTGAAGTGGACCGTCGCGCACGACGCCGAGCGCTTTTTCGATCTGCGCAACGGCAACGCTTTGAACCGCGACCGGCGCGGCTCGCTGTTTCCGTTCGCGATCGAGCAGCCGTGGGATCGGGTCAGCCGAGTGCAGACCGGCGTCGCGGCGCTCGATCATCCGGTGCCGGCGCTGCTCGAGGCGCTCGACGCCGGGACGCGGCTCGGCCCCGCCGGTGTCGAGGACGGTCTCACGGTGGTGCCGTTCACGCTCGCACAAGGCCCTACGGCGTGGCTCGCGGTCGATCCCGTCACGAAGCTGCCGGCCTGGGTGCGCTCGATCGGGCCGAGCACGACGCTCGGTGACCTCACGACGACGACGTACTTCACGGGCTACTTGCCGTTCGGCGACTTGCGGCTACCCGTCGGGATCACGGCCGCCATGGATTGGCGCGACCTGACGTCGATGATGTTCCACGTCGACTCCTATCGCTTCAACGGGGAGCAGCCGGCCTACCCGGCGCCTGCTGCGGCAACGTCGGCCGCCGAGCGCCGCGCCGACGCGACGAAGATCGCCGACAAGGTCTGGGACGTCCGCATCGGCGGCAACGGCGGCGCCGTCATCGAGTTCGCCGATCACCTCGTGATGTTCGAGGCCTACAACAACGAAGCCGACACGTTCGCGCGCCTCGACGTCGCCGACGCGCTCGTGCCCGGCAAGAAGGTCACGCACGTGATCGTCTCGCACCATCACTTCGATCACAGCGGCGGCTTGCGCGCTGCCGTCTCGCGCGGTCTCACGATCGTCGCGCGCCGCGGCAACGAGGGCATCTTCCGCGAGATGGTCGCGCGGCCCGCGCCGAACTTCCCCGACGCGCTCGCGCGCAACCCGCAGCCGCTGAAGTTCCTGCCCGTCGACGACCACCTCGCGCTCGACGACGGCACGATGCGCGTCGACGTCTATCACGCCGTCGGCCATCTGCACATGGCCGAAGCCGTGTTCGCGTACATTCCTGGCGCGCGCATATTTCTCGAGGGCGACTTCACGACCCACGATTGGGATTGGCACTGGTGGGGCGGCGCGTATCTCGACAGCGTCGAGCGCTACGGCCTCGATCCAGCGGTGAACATCCCCGTGCACGGCATCGTCACGACGTTCGACGAGACGATCGCGGCGATCGAGGAACAGGTGGAGCGGGCGCGCGACTATTGCACGCGGCAAGCGCGCGCCGGCGTCCATCCCGCGGGTTGTCCGGCTCAGTACTCGCGCGACCGGCAGCGTTAGCCGTCTCGGATGGCCGTCAGGCGCCGGACTTCTTCTCGGCGAGATCGAGGTGACCGGCGCGCTCGTGCTTGGCGCGCAGGTAGCGCTCGTTGTGCCGGTTGCTCGTCGTGACCAGCGGCAAGCGCCCCACGACCTCGATACCGTGATCGCGCAGCGAATTGATCTTCTGCGGGTTGTTCGTCAGCAAGCGGATGCGCTTGTAGCCGAGCTCCGTGAGCAGCGCCGCGGCGACGTCGTAGCTGCGCTCGTCGGCGAGGAATCCCAAATGCTGGTCCGCGTCGACCGTGTCGAGGCCGCCGTCCTGCAGCACGTACGCGCGCAGCTTGTTCGGCAGGCCGATGCCGCGGCCTTCCTGGTCGAGATAGAGCAGCACGCCGCCGCCGAGCGCTTCGATGCGCGCGACGGCCGTTCGCAGCTGCTCACCGCAGTCGCAACGCAAGCTGCCGAGCAGATCGCCCGTGAGACACGCCGAATGTAGGCGCACCGGTACGACTTTTGCGGCGTCGGGCTGGCCGATTACGACCGCGACGTGCTCGGCGAGGCTGTGCTCGTCGCGGAAAACGGCGATCTCGCACTCGACGGCATCCGCAAGCGGCACGCGTGCACGGCTCAAGAGCTGCAACGCATGATGGCCGAAGCGCGGCGCTTGATGCACGACGTCGCGGACGGCGATCGTCAATACGCCGGGCGCGGCGCTGCCGTCGTTGTCGAACCCGATCAGCGCCGGTACGAGGCGCCCGGCTTTCGCGAGCTGGAACGCTGCCGCGGCGAGCAGTGCGTTCTGCGGCGAAGGGTCGACGTGGAATGCCGCGTCGTCGACGGGTGCGATACCGTCGACGCCGGCGAGCGTGCGCAAGCACTCGAGATCCGTTTCCGGCGGAAACTTCACGGCAACGGCGCCGCTCAATCGGCGCGACAGCGCCGCGGCAAGCGCACGTTCTGCGGTCACGAGCATGACGGCTCGGCCGTTGCCCGCGGCGACGAGCCGCGCGAACAGCGGGGCCTGCAGCGTTTCGATTGCCGCGACGACGAGCCCGCGTGCGCCGTCGGTCACGTGCACGGCGCGGCCGCGGCGCAGCTCGTCGACGGCGCGGTCGAACGAGAGCGCGGCGGGATTGCCGTTGATTTCGGGATCTACGCCCAAGGTCATGACAAAAAACCTGTATTTCTAGAGTGTTAGGATACCAGTTCGGAACCGTTCGTTCCGCGAGCCGCCTCGTTCCCTTCGATGCGAAGAGACGCCAACCCCTTGAAAGCTGACGATTCCGGCACGCTCGAGGCTCACGCGTGGCGGTCGTTGCTCGCAGCTTCTGCCGCCGCGCGGCAGGGCGAGCAGGCCGCGACGGCTGACTGGCTCGTCCGCTTCGGCGACGCGTACGCCGCAGGATCCGATTCGCCGGAAGGCGCCAAGGCGCTGCTCGATCTCTATGCGCCGCTGTGCTTCGCGACCTTAGGCCGCACGTTCGCCGTTGCGCATTTGGGCCAGAGCCTCGACGGCTACATCGCGACGGCGTCCGGTGATTCCTATTACGTGACGGGCCCCGACAACGTGCGTCATCTGCACCGGCTGCGAGCGCTGTCGGCCGCCGTCATCGTCGGAGCCGGCACGGTCGCCCGCGACGATCCGCGGCTCACGGTCCGGCATGTCGCGGGCCCTAATCCCGTCCGCGTCGTGCTCGACCCGCGAGCGAGGCTCGATGCGCGGCGCCGTGTGTTCACGGACGGCGCCGCGCCGACGCTCGTCGTGCATGCGGCGCAGCTCGATGCGCCGGCGCCGGGCAACGCCGAAATTCTCCACGTTCCAGTCGCTGACGGCATGCTGCAGCTCGACGTGCTGCTCGCGCGGCTGCGCGAGCGCGGCCTATCGCAAGTGTTCGTCGAAGGCGGCGGCTCGACGGTGTCGCGATTTCTCGAAGCGGGGATGCTCGATCGGCTGCACATTGCGATTGCGCCGCTCGTGACGGGCCGCGGCCAGCCTGGTCTGGCGATGCCGGCCCGCGAGCGCATCGTCGAGTGCCTGCGCCCCGCGCATCGCGTGTTCACGATGGGCGGCGACGTCTTGTTCGACTGCGATCTGCGCGCCGCCGCACCAGCCCTCAGCGAGCCGAGCGGCTCGCTGACGCGCGCGATCTGATGATCGTGTCGAGCAGGCTCAGAGACCTTCTTCGGTGACGCCGAGAGCCCGCAGCCGCTCGTAAAGACGAACGGCCTCGTCTTCGAGCGGCCGGAGCGGCCGCCCCGGATTCTGCGCCTGCACCGCGGCGATTCGATCGGTGTAGGCCGTCAACGTCTTCAGCGCCATGTCGTACTGATGACGCGCGAAGTAGAGGTTCGCGAGCGGCACGAAGGCTCCCACCGGCGCAGTGCCGGCTCGAGCGGAGATCGCGACGGCCGTCTCGTAAGCATCGATCGCACGGCCGTAGTCGCCTTGCACGGTGTAGAGGTAACCATAGAAATTCCACAGATCGAATCGCTCCGCGCCGAATAGCGCCTGCGTCTCGTCGAGCTGGAGCTCGGCGCCGCGAAGATCGTCGACTGCGAGCCGGTCGAGCGCCACTTCGAGCCCGGCCGAGACGGCCAGCGATTCTCGCATCGCGTCGGCGCGCTGTTGCTCCAGCCGAGCATCGGCAGCAGCCGGTTCGCCGCCGCCGAGAGCAAAGCGAATCACCGTATGTATCCCGGTGACTTCCACGCGCTTGCCGGCCACGATGCGAGGCAAGTAACGCCACTCCGACACGGAGCGGACAGCAGAGTCTTCGAACTGCGGGTGGCTCGATTCGACGACGCTGAGGTTCTCGACGGCGCCGGCCGCCGTCACGTCGAACTTGAGCTGCACGTGGCCTTCGAGGCGCTCCTCGAGCGCCGTCGGCGGATAGTCCGGCGGGCGCCGCACGATCGGCGCGAGACTGAGCGCCGTCTCGACGAGCTCGACGGACGTTACGCCGTCGCCCGGCGGCGGCGCCTCGTCGGCCTGCGTTACGAGCTCATCGGGAGTCGCGGCGGGCACGGCAGGCGCCTCCGACGGCTCGGCCGCCGTCGGCGGTACGCTAGCCGCCGGTTGCTCGCGCGTCATCGACACGATCGTCACGGCCGCGGCTGCTGCGCCGGCCAGCAGCACGCTGCCGATGACTACGGGCAAGCGCGCCCTGCGCGGTGTCGCGCTTTGGGGGAGACGCGAGGCGAGCAGGGCGCGCTCGAGCAACGTGGCGGGGACGGGCGGCACGCGCAGCGCGAGCAGCTCGCTCTGCGCATCCCAGGCCGCCGTGCAGTCCGTGCACGCGGCGAGATGCGCGTCGACGCGCGAGCGTTCGGCAGGCGCGAGGCGCGCACTGCGGTGAGTATCGAGAATCGATGCGATGTCGTTGCAGCTCATGTTCATTTCACCAATGCGAGGGTGGGGTTTTTGCCATCTGCGGCGAGCAACTTGCCGAGGCGCACGCGTGCGCGGTAGAGGCGCGCTTTGAGCACGTCGGAGGAAAGGTCCGTCATGGCTCCAAGCTCGGCGAGGCTATAGCCCTCGACTTGCAGCGCGAGCAACGCGCGCTGCTCGCGGTCGAGCTTCGCGAGCGCGGCGAGCAGGCGGCGCTCCGCGAGCTCGGCTTCGGCGCGCTCCTCGGGCGTCGGCTCGTCGCTCGGGCGCGTCGCGTCGAAGTCCTCTGCCGATGCGCGGATCGGCGAGCGTGCGCGCCGGCGCGCTCCGTCGACGAACACGCGATAGGCGATTTTGAGCAGCCAGCTCTTCGGCTGCTCGAGGGCACTCAAGGACGCGAGATGCGTATAAGCGCGCAGGCAGACTTCCTGCACGACGTCCTCGGCGTCCTGCCGATTGCCCGTCAGCCGGTAGGCCGAGCGAAACAACGCCGCGAGATGGGGTGCGACGAGCTCGCGGAATTCAGGATGTGCCGTCGTCATGGCCGCCGTGCCCTCATAGCAGCTAACACGCTCGAGCGCGCGTTCGGTGACGGGCCGGAGCCCGCCTGCGCGTCAGAGCCAGCCGACGAGGTCGACGTGCCCGACGCTCAAGCTCGACCGGCCGGCCAGCACGTGGGCGCGGCGGCGCTCGTGCCAGCTCGTCAGCGCCAGGCGGCTCTCGGGCGCGATCTCGAGCGCCGCACCGAGCCAGCCCTCGAGCAGCGCGAGCTGCAGCGCGTGCTCCCTGGGGCCGATTAGCCAGTCGCTGGTCGCCACGCGCAGCTCGTAACCGTGAGCCTCGAAAGCCGCTTCGGCCGCCTCCGCCGCGCGCATACCTAGCGCGGGCCCGAACCCTTTGTCGAACAGCTGATGGCGGTTGAACAAGGCGAGCACGGCGGCGTCTTCGGGCTCTGCGGGCTTGGCCGTCGTACGGCCGTCGTACGTCAGCGCCACCGCGAAGGCCGCACGTGCCGCGCGGCATCGCTGCGCGAGCTCGCCGAGCCAGTCGCGCGACACGAGGTCGAGCAGCGCGGCTGCCGTCACGAGGCCCTTGCTCGGCAGCTGGATGGCCTCGAGGTCCGAAAGATCGACGTGCTCGCAGCGCACCTCGCAAGCGAAGGAGCTCCCGCGAATCGCGAGCACTGGCCCCGCTCGCGCGGCCTCTTCGCCGCGTCGCTCGGCCCATGCCTGCGTCGCCGTCAACGCCGCGTCGAGCAACCTCGGATCGTTATCGGCGAGCCGCCAGCGCTGCACGCCGCCGAGCAGCGGCGCGAGACAACGCAGATTCGAGCCCGCGCCGGCGCCGAGATCGACGACCGCGAGCGGCGCCGCTGCCGTGCCCTCCGCGATGTGTGCGCGCAACTCCGCGATCAAAGCGGCCGAGCGCGCCGCCGCGTCGAACGGCTCACGCAGCGCGAGCCATTCGGCCGAGAAGCCGCTCACGCTCGTGCGCCGAGACCGTCGAGCGCCGCAGCGAACTTCGTGGCCGCCGTCGCCCATGTCGGTAGTGCCGCGCGCGCCGCGCGCGCGTTGGCCGCGAGCGCCGCGCGGCGTGCCGGATCGTCGATGAGACTGGCCAACGCTTTCGCGAGCGCGCGGCTGTCGCCGGGCGCGACGAGCACGGCCGCGTTCGCGGGAACGGTTTCGGGGATTGCGCCGGCCGTCGTGCTGACGACGGGTAGGCCGAACGCGACAGCCTCGGCGAGCGCCATGCCGTAGCCCTCGAGGTACGAGGGGAGCACGAACACGTCGGCGCGCGCGTACTGGCGCTCGAGCGCCTCGCGGTCGAGATCGCCGAGCAAGCTCACGCGTTTGCGCAAGCTCAAGCGGTCGATCAGACGCTGAATCGCCGCGACGGTCGGCGCATCGCGCAGCAAGCTGCCGGCACACGAGAGGTGCCAACGCCGATCGCGAATTTCGTTCAACGCTTCGAGCAGCACCGCGTGCCCTTTGCGCGGCGTCAGCGTGCCGACGCAGAGCAAGTGCAACACCTCGGGCAGCGCGCCGGGCACTGCGGCGCCCTTGGGATCGGAGCTGCCGCGCGACTTCCGCCGGTCGACCCCGGGCTCGACGACGCGAAGGTCGCGTATCGGCACGCCTTCGGCCGCGAGCGTGCGCGCCGTCCATTGGCTCGTCGTGACGACTCGCTGCACGTACTTCAGCGCGCTGCGCTCGAGCGCGCCGTAGCGCTCGGCCTCGATCGGGTCGAGGCCCGTCTCGAGCGCGACGGGATGATGCACGAGCGCCACGAGCTTCAAGCGCCGCGCCTCGTCCGCGAGCAGGCGATCGAGCCCCGGCAATGCGAGGCCATCGATGACGACGACGCTGCCGTCGCCGAGCCCCGCGAACGTCGCGCGCGCCGCACGCAGCGCGGGGGGCGTCGGCGCCGGGAAGCTCGCGTCGAGCGCGTGCACGCCAATACGCCAGCCGCGCTCCGTCAAGCCGGCGACGATTTCGCGGTCGTAGATGTAGCCGCCGGTCGGCGTTTGAATGTCGCCGGGCACGACGAAATCGAAACGGCCCACGCTCTTCCTGCCCTTAGCGCCCGAGCGCGCCTTCATACGCTGCCCAAGCAATGTGCGACTCGTGCAGCGTGACGCGCAGGCTGCCGAGGCCGCGCCCGTGCTGCCCAAGCTCGCCGATTGCGATCTTCGCCGCGATGCGTTCGTGAATGACGAACGCGAGGAACTCGGTCGTCGTGTTCTTGCCGCGGAACTCAGGCTCGTCGTCGAGATTGCGGAAGTTCAAGGCGCCGAGCACTTCACGCACGGCGTCACCGGCGCGGCCGATGTCGACGACGATGCCGTCGGGATCGAGCTCGCCGCGGCGAAACTCCACATCGACGACGTAGGTCGCGCCGTGCAGCTTTTGCGCGGGACCGAACACCTGCCCCTCGAAGCTGTGCGCGATCATGAAGTGGTCGCGAACGGAGACGCTGAACATGACGTAAGAGCCGCTCTAATAAACGATGCGATGGGTCAAAGTGTAACCGGGTAACGCGGCCAACCGCGCGAGCACGGCCGGCAACTCGTCGAAGGGGCTTTCGCCCGTGACGAGTGCGTCGAGCTCCGAGTGCGCGAGCAGCCGCATGACGAGCTGCATGCGCCGCGCGTGGCTCCAGCGCGAGCGCTGCGCTTCAGCCACGGCGCCGACCTGCGACGATTTCAGGGTGAGGCGCCGGCTGTGGAACGGGCCGCCGAGCGGCACCGCGGGCGAGTCGTCACCGTACCAGCTCGCCTCCGTGACGGTGGCCTCGAATGCGGCCAGCTCGAGCGCCGTGGCAAGCCCGGCCGCGCTGCCGCTCGTATGAACGACGGCGTCGGCATCGCGGCGAGCGGTAGCCGGCGAGCGAAATGCCACTCCGAGCGCGCCTGCAGCAGCGCTTTTCCGCTCGTCGACATCGACGAGCTCGACTTCGACGCCGACGATGCGTGCAGCGAGCCAGCTCACGAGGCAGCCGACGGTGCCGGCCCCGACGACGGCGACGCGATCGCCGATGCGCGGCGCCGCGTCCCACAGCACGTTGACGGCGGTCTCTAGGTTCGCCGCGAGCACGGCGCGCGCGGGCGGCACTTCGTCGGGCAGCGTGTGCAGCACGGCAGCGGGCACGACGTAGCGCGTTTGGTGCGGGTAAAGGCAGAACACGTGTCGGCCGGTTAGCGCCGACGGCCCCCGTTCGACGACGCCGACGTTGCAGTAGCCGTACTTCACGGGGCCCGGAAACTCTCCGGCTTGAAACGGCGCGCGCATCCGCTCGTGCTCGGTCCGCGGTACGCGGCCGTTGAACACGAGCGCCTCCGTGCCTCGGCTGATGCCCGAGTAAAGCGTGCGCACGAGCGCTTCGTCCGCTGCCGGCACGGGCAACGGCTCCGCGCGAATTTCGCCGCGGCCCGGCTCCGCGATCCAGAACGCGCGCGCAAGCTCTACGCCTTTCGACATGTGCAGTCGGTTCCTTCGAGCGCGCAGCGCCCGCGCCGCATACTTGCAAACCGGTCGGCAGGCATGCAAGCGTCACGCCCTTATGCCCACTCCACGCATCGCAGATATCGACCAGCGGCCGCGCTTGCCGGCACGGCGCTGGCCGCGCGGCGCCGCCGCGCTCATCGCGTTGGCAGTGCTCGCGGCCCTGACCGCCGCGGCGCTGCTCGCGCAATGGCTCGACGATGCCGCGCTCGTGCTCCGGGCGGCCGTGCTGGCAGCCGGCGGCGGCGGGCTCTTGCTCTGGCTCGCCGCTCGAAAGCTCGACGCCGAGGCATTCGGCGCCGCGAACGCCGTGACGCTCGTGCGGGCCGCGCTGACCGTGCTGCTCGTCGCCGTGCTCGGCACTGCGCCGACGCCGGCCCTCGGCTGGACGCTCGTCAGCCTCGGCGGCGCCGTCGTCGCGCTCGACGGCGTCGACGGCGCGCTCGCGCGCGGCCGCAGCGAGTCGAGCGCATTCGGCGCGCGGTTCGACATGGAGACCGACGCGTTGTTGATCCTCGCGCTTGCCGCGCTCGTCTGGCAGCACGGCAAGGCGGGTGCGTGGATTCTCGCCGCGGGCCTCACACGTTATCTATTCGTCGCGGCGGGCTGGGCTATCCGCTGGCTCGGCGCGGCGCTGCCCCCGAGCCGGCGCCGCCAAGCGGTGTGCGTCGTGCAGATCGTGTCGCTGCTCGGTGCGCTCGCGCCCATCGTCACGCCGCCGTGGAGCGCGGCAGTGGCAGTCACCGGTCTCGCGACGCTCGTCTGGTCGTTCGCCGTCGATGTCCGTTGGCTTGCACGAGCACGCTCGTGAAACCGCAATGACAAAGGGGGCGCCGTTTTTCTCGTCGCCGCAACCGTGGGTTGCGCCGGCCGTCGCGCTGCTCGTCTTGAACGCCGCGCTGACGTTCGGCAACGTCTGGCCGACGCTCTGGATCTTGCCGCGCGCCGAGCTATCGATCGAGCTCGCCCTGCTGTTGCTCGCGCTTGTCGCCTGGACGTCGTTCGTGCGGCCGCTAGGAATGGCGGCGGTCGTGACGCTGACGCTGCTCGTGCTCGCATGGGTGCTCGGCCGCTACGCCGAGGTCACGGCACCGGCTCTGTACGGTCGGCCCGTGAACCTCTATTGGGACGCGCAACACTTGCCAAAGGTGGCCGCGATGCTGGCCGAGGTGGGCCCGTGGTGGCTCGTCGGTTTGCTTGCGGTGGCGCTGACGGCACTGGTCGCGGCCTTGATCGCTGCGCTCGCGTGGTGTGTCGGCGCCGTGACGCGCGCGCTGCGTTGCGCGACGGGCCGCCGCGCGATCGGCGCGCTCGCGACCGTGGTCGTCGCGCTCTACGCGCTCGGTCACTGGCTCGACTGGCCCGTGCGCCACAAGTATTCGCTGCCGGTCTCGGCGACCTACCTGCAGCAGGCACGGTTCGTCCTCGCGGCATCGACGGCCGATCCGAACCGCGACCTGCCGGGATTGCCGCTGCCAAAGTCCGACCTGAAGCGGCTCGAAGGCGACGACGTGCTGCTGCTGTTCCTCGAATCCTACGGCGCCGTCACCTACGACGCGCCGGCGATCGCGCGTGCCGTCGCGCCGGCGCGCGACGAGCTCGCGCACGCGGCCGCAGAGACCGGCCGACACATCGTTTCGGCCTATGCGTCGTCGCCGACCTTCGGCGGCGGCTCGTGGCTCGCGCACGCGACCTTCATGAGCGGCGTCGAGGTGCGCGACAGCGGCGATTACATGCTGCTGCTGACGCAGGAGCGCGAGACCTGGCCGAAGCTGTTTCGGGCCGCGGGCTACCGCGCGGTCGCGGCCATGCCCGGCATGCGCGGCGCTTGGCCCGAGGGCGCGTTCTACGGCTTCGATGCGATTCACGACGCGCTCGCACTCGACTACGGCGGTCCCGATTTCGGCTGGTGGCGAATCCCGGATCAATTTTCGCTGGCGCGCGCCGCGCAGCTCGAGGCCGAGAGCGGCTCGCATGCGCCGCTCTTGATCTTCATGCCGACGGTCAACACGCACATTCCGTTTCTTCCGGTGCCGCCGTATCAAGCCGACTGGCGGCGCGTGCTCGAAGCCGAGCCGTATCCGAGGGAAGACGTCGAGGCCAGCCTCGGGGCTATGCCGGATTGGGAAGCGCTCGGCGACCCGTTCGCCGACTCGTTTGCGTATACCTTCACGTATCTCGCGGGCTATGTCCGCGAACGGGCGGCGGCCGACGAGACGCTGATCGTGCTCGGTGACCATCAGCCGGCTGCGAGCGTCGCCGGCGTCGGCGCGCGCTGGGACGTGCCGGTCCACGTCGTGACGCGCCGTGATGACATCGCAGCCGCGCTCGTTGCCGCCGGCTTCATCGAAGGTGTCGCGCTCGCGCCGCGGCAGCGGCCAATCGTCACGCTGCCGGAACTATCGGTGCTGTTGCTCGAGACGTTCGCATCAAAGCACTGAGACTCAGCCTTCGGCACGCACGGCGTAAACGTCGCCCGACGGCGCGCCCTTCGGCAGGCCGATCAATAGCGCGCGCATCGCCGCCGCGTCGAGCCAGTGCGCGCTTTCGAGGCGGTGCGTCTCGCCGACCGACCAGTTGTACCGGTACTGCGCAAGAGCCGCGAGCCGCTCGATGCAATCGAGCGCGATCGTGCGCGTCGCCGGCACGTACTCGAACGACAACGCGCGTACGGGCGTCGCGAGCCCCGCCAGCGCCTCGGCTTCGAAGCCCTCGACGTCGACCTTGACGAACGCCGGCTCGCCGTAGCGCTCGATCAGCGACTGCAGCGTGACGACGTCGACGCGCTCGCGAGCCGACCACAGCACGTCCTCGAAGCCGGGCTCGTGCTGGACGCTCTCGACCCATGCCTTCGACAGCGTCGTTACCGTCGGCGTACGCTCACTGACGAGGAGCTCGGCACTGCCGAAATCGCGGCCAACGGCCTGCGCCACGATCTCGACGCCGGCGTCGCGGCCGTAGAGCCAACGCAGGAGACGCACGAAGTCAGGCTGCGGCTCGATGGCGACGACGCGTGCCCCGAGCCGGCGCCAGCAGCGCACGCGATTGCCAGCGTGCGCGCCGACGTCGAAGCACAGCGCGCCGCGCTGCACGAATTGCGAGTAGAAGCGGCGCAACCGCCGCGCCCGAAACGGGATGGCGTAGTACATCGCGAGCGAGCGCGCGATGCCGAATACCCGTGTGGTGACGCTCATGGCCGCGATTCTAGCCGCTTGCCCGCGACACGCCGCCGTCTTAGCGGCTGCGCCGGCGGTCACTGCTTCCCACCTTGTCGCGCCGCCGCTCGCGCTGCAAGATCGATCTCAACCGCCTTTGCGGAGGGCCGCCGTGCGTTCGTCATTCGTCTTGGTACTTGCGCTCGTCGTGGCGCAGCTCGCCTCCGGCGCCGCGGCGCAGTCGCCCGTCGACGTCCCGTTCCGCCAGTTCCGGCTCGACAATGGGCTCAACGTCATCCTGCATCGCGACGCGACCGTCCCCGTAGCGGCCGTCAACGTCTGGTATCACGTCGGCTCGGCCAACGAGAAGCCGGGGCGCACGGGGTTCGCGCATCTGTTCGAGCACCTGATGTTCGAGGGCTCGAAGAACGTCCGTGAAGGGGAATTCGACACGCTGCTCGAATCGGCCGGCGGCGACAACAACGGCTCGACGGACGTCGACCGCACGAACTACGTCATCGATGTGCCGGCGAATGCGCTCGAGCTCGCGTTGTTTCTCGAGTCCGATCGTATGGCCTATCTGCTCGACACGATGACGCCGGAGCTCGTCGACGGCCAGCGCGACGTCGTCAAGAACGAGCGCCGCCAAAGCTATGAGAACAGGCCGTACGGCATGGCGTCGCTCGAGCTCGACGAGCTGCTGTGGCCCGAAGGCCACCCTTATCGCTGGCCGACGATCGGTTACATGGAGGATCTCACGGCGGCCAGCTACGACGACGTCGTCGCCTTCTTCTCGACGTACTACGCGCCGAACAACGCAAGCCTCGTCGTCGCGGGCGACATCGACTTCGACGCCGCGCGAGCGCTCGTCGAGAAATGGTTCGGCGAGATCCCGCGCGGCCCCGAGCTCGCGCCCGTCGCAGCTCCGCCCGCCAGGCTGACCGGCGTGACGCGCAAGACGCTGACGGATCGCGTGCGCTTGCCGCGGCTCTATCTCGCATGGCTGACGCCGCGCCATTACGCTCCCGGCGACGCTGCGCTCGACGTGGTTTCCGCCGTGTTGGCCGGCGGCAAGAATTCGAGGCTGTACAAACGGCTCGTCTACGACTTGCAGATCGCGCAAGACGTGTCGGCATTTCAGGGCTCGGCCGCACTTGGGAGCCAGTTTTTGATCGTCGCGACGGCGCGTCCCGGCCGCACGGCCGCCGAGCTCAACGCCGTCATCGACGAGGAGCTCTCGCGCCTGCAGCGCGAGCCGCCTGCCGCGCGCGAAGTCGAGCGCGCGCTGAATCAGATCGAGGCGTCGTTCTATCGCGGCATGGAACGCGTCGGCGGATTCGGCGGCAAGGCCGACCAGCTCAACGCATATTTCGCGGCCGGTGGCGGAGCCGACTACTTCGCCGAGGATCTTGCGCGCTACACCGTGCTGACGCCGGCCGACGTGCAGGCCGCCGCCGCGCAGTGGTTGCCGCTCGAGCGGCGCGTAGAGCTCGTCGTCGAGCCGGAGGCAGCGCAATGAAAGCGCCAAAGCTCGCTACGTTTCTGCTCGTCGCGCCGGCGCTGCTCGCCGCGCAGCAACGCCCCGACCGCTCGCAGCCGCCGTCGCTCGGCCCGCAGGCGCGGCTCGCGTTGCCGGCGATCGAGAAGCGGGAGCTCAAGAACGGTCTCGACGTCTGGATCGTCGAAGCGCACGAGGTGCCGCTCGTGCAGATCAATCTCGTCGTCCACGCCGGCAGCGGCGAGGACCCTGCGGCCGCGTTCGGTCTCGCGAGCCTCACGGCCGCAATGCTCGACGAGGGCGCCGGCACGCGCAGCGCGCTCGAGATTGCCGACGAGGTCGATTTTCTCGGCGCGGAGCTCGGCACGACGAGCTCGTTCGATGCCTCGGGCGTGCGCCTGAACGTCCCCGTCCGCGTGCTCGAGCGTGCGCTGCCGCTCATGGCCAGCGTGGCGCTCGAGCCGACGTTTCCGGCAGATGAGCTCGAGCGGCTGCGCGAGGAGCGGCTCACGGCGCTGCTGCAGGCGCGTGACGACCCGGCCGCCGTGGCTGCGGCTGCGTTACCGCGCGTCGTCTACGGCGACTCGCATCGTTACGGCACGGGAGCCGTAGGCACGACCGCGACGCTCGCCGCGTTCACTGCGCAGCAGTTGGCCGCGTTTCATGCGCAGAGCTACCGGCCGAGCAACGCGACGCTGATCGTCGTCGGCGATGTCACGGCGGCGGGCGTACTACCGCTCCTCGAGAGCGCCTTCGGCGCGTGGCAGGCCGACGATGCGCCGGCGAGAGTTGCCGTGCCCGCAGCGCCGCGGCAGCGCGCGCGGGTAGTGACGATCGTCGACATGCCGGGAGCCGAGCAGTCGCAGATCCGTGTCGGCACGGTCGGTGTCGCGCGCGCGACTCCCGACTATTTCGCGCTTCAAGTATTGAACACTGTCCTCGGCGGCTCGTTCACGTCGCGGCTCAACCAAAATCTGCGCGAGACGCATGGTTACGCGTACGGCGCCAATTCGCGGTTCGACATGCGCCTTTCGCCGGGTCCGTTCGCCGCCGCCGCCGGCGTGCAGACCGACAAGACGGCGGAATCGCTGAGGGAAATCTTCAAGGAGCTCGAGGCCATTCTCGAGCCGATCGGCGACGAGGAGCTCGCGAAGGCGAAGAACTATCTGTCGCTGCGCTTCCCGGGCGACTTCGAGACGATCGGCGATCTCGCGGCAAATCTCGAGCAGCTCGCGATCTACGGGCTGCCCGAGACGTACTACGCGGGCTACACCGCCGCGATTCGCGGCGTCACGGCCGCGACGGTGCAGCGCGCGGCGGCCGCACACATAGAGCCCGACAGGCTCGCCGTGCTTGTCGTAGGCGACCGCGCTCGGATCGAGCCCGGCATTCGTGCGCTGAATCTCGGGGAGGTCCGCATCGTCGACGTCGAGGACGTCGTGCCCTGAGCGCGTCGACGCTGCAGCGCCGCGGTTACTCGATGATCGTGCCGAATAGCTGGCCGATGCCAGCCGTCGCAGCCATCGCGAGCGCACCCCAGAACGTCACGCGTGCAGCGGCAGCGCCGATTGCGGCGCCGCCCGCGCGCGCGGCGACAGCGCCGAGCGATGCCAAGAAGACTAGCGCCGTCGCCGGCACTGCCCAGAGCGCGGCATGCACCGGCGCCAGCGCGGCGACGATCAGCGGAAGCAACGCGCCGCATGCGAAGCTCGCGGCCGAGGCGCCCGCCGCCTGGAGCGGGCGCGCGCTCGATAGATCGGTGATCCCGAGCTCGTCACGTGCGTGCGCCCCTAGCGCATCGTGCGCCATCAGCTCGTCGGCAACTTCCTTCGCGAGCTCGGGGCTCAAACCGCGGCTCATGTAGATGGCCATGAGCTCGCGGCGCTCGCCGGCGTCGTCGGCCTGAAGCTCACTGCGCTCGCGTGCGAGATCTGCTTGCTCGCTGTCGGCCTGCGAGCTGACGGAGACATATTCGCCGGCCGCCATCGACATCGCGCCGGCGACGGCGCCGGCGATGCCCGCCGTCAGCAGAGCGCCGTGGCTCGCGTCGGCCGCCGCGACGCCGACTAGAAGGCTCGCCGTAGAGACGATGCCATCGTTCGCTCCGAGCACTGCCGCGCGCAGCCAGCCGACGCGAGCAAGGCGATGCGTTTCGCGGTGTCGCTTGGGCATGGGCCGCTAGTCTACAGGCCGGCACCGGCGAACAAGGCCACGGCAGAGCCTACGGTGATGACGACGACGACCCAGCGGACGAACGCGGCGCCGCGCTTGACGGCCAAGTGCGCGGCCGTCCACGCGCCCGCGCCTTGTCCGGCGCCGAGCAGGAGACCGAAGCTCCACTCGACCTGATCGTTGACAACGAACACGACGAGCGCCGCCGCCGTGAACACGAGTACGAGCAGATTCTTCATCGCGTTCGCGCCGATCACGTTGTAGCCGGCGCCGAGCACGAGGCCGGCGAGCAGGAACAGCCCGACGCTGACTTGAATAAAGCCGCCGTAGACGCCGATCGCGAAGAACAGCGGCACCTCGACAAGGAGGCGCGGTTCGCGTGGCGCGACTCGCGAGGCGATCCAGCGTTCCGGGTTCAGCAGCATCACGGCGAGCAGCACGAGCAGCAGTACGCCGATCGTTTGCCGCAACAGCTGCTCGTCGAGGTCGACAGCGAGCTCGGCACCGATGACGCCGCCGACGACCGACGGCACGATTAGCTTCCAAGAGCCTACCAGCGGCAAGGCGCCGCGCCGGCGGAACGTCGCCACGGAGACGATGCCCTGGAGCAGCACGCCGACGCGGTTCGTGCCGTTCGCAACGTTGGCCGGCAGCCCGAGCAGGATCAGCAGCGGCAACGTCAGCAGCGAGCCGCTGCCGGCGAGCGTATTGATGAAGCCCGCGGCGAAGCCGACGACGGGCACTGCAGCCAGCAACAGCGTGTGTCGATCCATGCGGCGGCGGCGAGGAGCCCGCGGAGAAGGGTGCCGCACTCTAGCCACTGGGCGCGCGGCCCGCCACTCCGCGGTGTACGATTCAACGAGTCATATCATCACCGTTGGAGGGCCTCGCCATGCGTCAGACCATAGCGTTCGTTGCGGCGGCCTTTGCCATGCTGGCCGCCTGCGCCCCGGAGCCCGAATCCCCCACGGCCGAGTCGCCTCCGGCAGCGCCTGCGGCATCGCCGACGGTCGCCGCGCCGGCGACTCGACCGCTCGCCAATGCGGCCGTCAACGTGATCATGGCCGAGCGCGGCGGCTTCATTCCCGAGGGCATCGAGTACGACGAGGACAACGGCCGGTTCCTCACGGGCTCGCTCGCGGAAGGATCGATCTTCGTCTTCGAGCGCGACGGCCGCGTCGTGCCGTTCATTCGCGACGCGGAGCTCGTATCGTCGGTCGGCATCGAAGCCGACGAGGACAGGGATCGCTTGCTCGTCACGAACTCGAACAGCGCCGTCTTCAACGATCAGAATGCCAGCGGTCACGCGAAGCTCGGTGTCTACCACCTGTCGACGGGCGAGCGGCTCGCGATGGTGGATTTAGGCGCAACGATTGCCGCGCCGGCGCGCTACTTCGCAAACGACGTGACCGTCGACCGCGAGGGCAACGCGTACGTCACGGACTCGTTCGCGAACGCGATTTATCGCGTGACGCCGGGTTACGAGGCGTCGGTGCTGCACCGATTCACGGATCTGCCGCAAGGCGCGCTGCTGAACGGCATCGTCTACCACGACGGCGGCTATCTCTTGGCAGTTGCCGACGACCGCATTTACAAGGTGCCCGTCGCGAATCCCGCGGGCACGACGCAGGTCAACGTCAGCGAGCCCGTCGGCGGACAGGACGGCGTCGTGTTGACGGACGACGGGCGGCTCGTCGCGACGAGCAATAGCCAAACCGAGCCGCGGCTCGTCGCATTCACGAGCAACGACAACTGGCTATCGGCGCAGCGCGCCGGCGTCGCGATCTTGAACGGCCAGGCGACGACGGCTGCCGTCGTCGGCGACGAGATCTGGGCCGTGCACCCGCACTTCGCGGACGCGGAGCCGCCGACGATCGAGCTCGGTAATTTCCAGTAGCTACGGAGTGAGCTCGAAGCGCGTGACGGGCTCGCCGGCGAGAAACGGCGCCGGCGCGCCGTCGACCCAATCGCGCTGCTGATCGCGGAACTGCGGCGACAGGAAGTGACCGCTCTGGCCGCCCGCGAGCTCGAGCACGCCGTTCTCGGGCGCGCCGGGAGCGACGGCCATGCGCAGCACTGCGCCGTAGCTGGGAGCTGCGACGCGCAGCGAGATCATTGAGCCCGGCAATGACGCAGGCGGCAGCTTCAGGCGGCTGCCGAGAGGTCCGAGGCTTCCCGCAAACGGATGCGCTACGTCGAGCACGTTAACGTCGCCCCACTCGGCGTCGAGGGCGCCGTCGAGGTCGGCGAGCGCTTCGCGCAGCGCTTGCCGCAAGAGCGACGACCAGTCGGCGTGCTCGCTCGTCAGCAAGTGCGGCGGCCGCTCGTCGAGCAGGCGCCGCAGCGCCTCGTCGGCGAGCGGCCAGCGATAGACGAACTTTGGATCCGCTTCGATCGCCGGGGCGAGCAACGGCTCGATCGTGCGCTGGAGCAACGCGCGGTAGTACGCGTGCAGCATGCGAAACGCGGCTTGATCGACGTCGGCGCGGCCGTTCCATGCCTCCGCGAGGGCGCGGGCCCGCTCGAGCGCCGGCTCACGCTCGTCGCTCGCGACGACTTCGAGGATCGTGGCGCGGATCTGCTCGTAGCCTTCCGCCTGCGTGTCGAGCTGCATCGCGAGGAAGGCGCGCTCGTCGAACGTGCGCCGCTCGGCGAGCAGCTCGTCGATGCGCTTCGCGCGCAGGGGCCGCATCCACATGCGGCTCACGGTATCGGCTTGCTCGCGCGGCAGCGTGCGGTTGTTGGCGGTGAATAGCGCGCCGTCGCGGCCGCCGAGCGCACCCGGCGGCGGGCGTCGGCCCTGCCAAGAACGGCTGCCGTCCGCGAGCGACTCGGGCCGCGAGCCGTCGAAGCCGACGCGGCGCGGCAGCGGGCCGTTGATGACCCAGCCGATCTCGCCGGCTCGATCGGCGAGCACCCAGTTCAGCGACGGGCCGGCCCAGCGCGCGAGCAGCACACTGGCGCTCGCGACGTCGGTGGCTTCCGCGAGCCCCACGATGTCGAGATCGAGCCCTTGCGGCTCGAGCCAAGTCGCGTGCAGCGCCAGCGGCCGGCCGAGCCAATCCTTGGCGACGACGGGCCCCCAGCGCGTCACGCGCGTCTCGATGCGGAGCGGCTCCCCGCCCGCGACGGCGATCTCGGTGCCGCGGGTCGTGAAAGCTTCGTAACCATCGGGCGTCAGGTAGCGGTTCGGGTCCAAAGGATCGATCTCGACGACGACCCAGTCGCTCTGATCGGCATTACTGACCGTAGCGCCCCACGCGACGTCGTTGCTGGCGCCGATCAGCACGCCGGGCAGCCCCGGAATGCTGACGCCGCGCAACGCTTTGCTTCCCCATTCGAGCTCGACGCGATAGAAGATGTTGGGCAGGCGCAAGCTCAGGTGCGGATCGTTCGCGACGAGCGCGCGGCCGTCGACGCCGCGCGTCGCATCGACGGCCCAGTTGTTCGACGCGGGCCCGGTCAGCGGCGGCTCGACGCGCGGCACCGAATCGCGCGGGGGCGCAGGCCGCTGCCGCAGATCGACGACGTCGGCGCCGGGAATCGGCAGCGGCACGTAGCCGCCCGTCGGATCGCTCGGCGAGCTTCCAAGCACGGGGCGATCGAAGCGCGACGTCGACGGCGTCAAGAAGTCATACAGCGGCGGCGGCAGCACGGCGTGCATGACGCCTTGCGGCTGCTCGTAGGAGTCGTTGTTCGAGAGCATCGTGTAGAACGTCAGCACGACGAGCAGGCTGTCCTCGGGCAGCCACGGCTGCGGTGCCGCGCCGGCGAGCCAGTATTCGGGCGGCCGCGCGCCGAGATCGGCGACGCCCGCGTTGACGCCGCCCGTGTATGCGTCGAGCCAGGCGACTTGCTCGGCCGGCAGCGCGGCGCGCAGCGCGCGTGCGTGCTCGCGGTAGCCGAACGGTCGTTGGGAGCGGTCGGCATCGAGAGCGCGCGCGCCGAACAGTTCCGAGAGCTCGCCGGCGCTCGAGCGGCGTAGCAAGTCCATCTGGAAGAAGCGCTCCTGCGCGTGCAAGTAACCTTGCGCGCGCAGCACGTCGAGGAACGATTCGCCGCGCACGGTGCCGATCGCCCGAGCGTCGAGCTCGACCGTGACGGGCGTCGTCAACCCCGGCAACGGCGCGTCGCCGGTACGCCGTGGCAGTGAGGCGGACAGGAAGGCGTAGACGGTGACGGCAAGCGCGAGCACCAGGCCGACCACTGCCGCGAGCACGCGTAATGCCAATCGAATACCCTCGTAGTCCGGCCTATCGTGAGTCCCGGCCATTATTGCCGTTGAACGCTGTTGGCACACGCCGGTCCAACGCCACGGACTGACGGCAAGTCGGTGATCGACATGTTGAAGACGGTGCTACTCGTCCTCGCGGGTCTCGGAGCCGGCCTCGCGATCGCCTCCTGGCTGCAGCCGAGCTCGACGACACCGCGCGCCGAGGCCGAAGCGGCGAGCCGTGCGGCTTCTGCCGAACGGTCGAACGCCGACGATGCGAGACTCTCCGAGGGAAGGCTCGCGGCGCTCGAGGATGCGTTCGCTGCGGAAGTCGACGAGCGCGTCGCGCTCGAAGCACGCGTAGCCGAGCTCTCGGCCGAGCTCGAAGCGCTCGGCGACGGTTCCGCGCGGGCGCCGCGCGCCGGTGACGCCGCGACCGAGGTACGTGATCGGGGCGATCTCGATCCGGCCGATATCGCAGAAGCGCGCGCGCGTGTTCGGCGCGACGCCCGCGCTACTCCCGAGGAGCGGCAGCGGCGCAGTGTCGAGCAGCTGATCGCCGCCGGCTTCGCGCCGGATCGAGCCGAGTGGATCAACCGCCGCACGCAGGAGCTGCGCATGCAGGGCATGCAAGCGCAATACGAGGCGAGACGCGACGGGCGCGCGCCGCCGGCCGACGTCGAGGCAACGGCGTTGCGAACGGAGCTCGGCGACCAAGACTACGAGCGTTTCCTTACCGCGATGGGCCGCCCGACGACCGTCGACATCACGGGCGTGCTCGCGAGCTCGCCCGCTGAGCGCGCCGGGTTGCAGGAGGGCGACGAGATCGTCGCCTACGACGGCAAACGCGTGTTCGACGTCCAGGAGCTGAACGAGCTGACGCTTGGAGGCGCAAGCGGCGAGTCCGTCGTCGTCGACGTTCGCCGCAGCGGTCAGAATCTTCAGATCGTCCTGCCGCGTGGGCCGCTCGGCATTTGGCGGCGGTTTTCGAGGTCCGCCCATCCCCGCGGGACGGTGAGCTTAAGTTTCCCCCCGCGAGTGGTTAGACCTATCTGCGGTGGCTAGAATGGCCCGCTTTAGGTCCGGCTTAACTCAATGTCCTTACAAGAAAAGTTCGGGAAGCTCGAAGCGCACCTGAAGCGTCTCGTCGTCGGTCAAGAACGGTTGCTGAATCGCATGCTCGTCGCGCTTTTGAGCGACGGGCACCTGCTCGTTGAGGGTGCGCCGGGGCTCGCGAAGACGCGCGCGATCAAGGTCTTGAGCCACAGCGTCGAAGGCGATTTCCATCGCTTGCAGTTCACGCCGGATCTGCTGCCGGCGGACCTCACGGGCACGGAGATCTACCGGCCGCAAGACGGCTCGTTCGTGTTCCGGCAAGGACCGTTGTTTCACAACCTCGTGCTCGCCGACGAGGTCAACCGAGCGCCCGCGAAGGTGCAGTCCGCGCTGCTCGAGGCGATGGGCGAGCGGCAGATCACGGTCGGCTCCGTGACGTATCCGCTGCCGCCGCTCTTCATGGTCATGGCGACGCAGAATCCGATCGAGCAGGAAGGAACATATCCGCTGCCCGAGGCGCAGCTCGACCGCTTCCTGCTGCACGTGTTAGTCAACTATCCCGATGCGGCCGGCGAGCGCGCGATCCTCGAGCTCAACCGCGCGGAGCAGAAGCGCTCTGTGACCGACGAGCAGCTGTTCACGGCGCCCGAGGTGCTCACGCAGAAGGAAGTGCTCGCCGCGCGGCTGCAGGTGCTCGACCAGCACCTCTCGGAGCCGCTCAACGAGTACATCGTTCAGATCGTCCTTGCTACGCGCTCGCCCGAGCGCTACGGCGACGATCTCAAGGGCGTGCTGCAGTACGGCGCGAGTCCGCGCGCGACGATTGCGCTCGATCGCGGCGCACGCGCTCATGCGTGGCTCGCGGGCCGCGACTACGTGACGCCCGAGGACGTGCAAGGCTTGGCGCACGATGTGCTGCGCCATCGGATCCTGCTCGGCTTCGAGGCCGAAGCCGCCGGCCGCACGCCGAATGAGATCGTCGACACGCTGCTCGCGAGAATCGGAGTGCCGTGAGATGACGGCGCAGCTCGCGCGCACCCTGTCATCGCCGGTGCAGGCCACGCTCGCGGATCTCCTGCGGCTGCGCCCGGCAGGCGAGTCGCTGCGGCTCACTGCGCCCCGAGCTCGCGTGGCGATCGAGGGGGGCCACGTGTCGCCGTACAAGGGCCGCGGCGTCGAGTTCGACGAGTCGCGCCCGTACCAGCCGGGCGACGATCTGCGCACGATGGACTGGCGCGTGACGGCGCGCACGGGTAAGCCGCACACGAAGGTGTTCCGCGAGGAACGCAACCGCCCCGTCTTCGTCTGGCTCGACCTGCGACGGCCGATGCTGTTTGCGACGCGCGGCGCGTTCAAGGGCGTGCGCGCGGCCGAGGTCGCCGCACTCGTGGCGTGGAGCGCGGTCGCGAACGGCGACCGCCTCGGCGGCCTCGTGTTCTCCGAGACCGAGCATCACGAGCAGCGGCCGGCGCTCGGCTCGCGCGCGGCATTGCGGCTCCTGCAGACCGTTTGCACCGCGTCTCTCTGGCGGCCGCCGACGACGGCCGAGACCCTCGAGACCGATGCCGAGCGCGCCTTGCAGCGTCTCACGCGCGTCGCCCGCCCCGGCAGCCTGATCTTCCTGATCAGCGACTTCCGCAGGCTTGGCGCAGACTACGAGCGGTACCTCAACGAGCTTTCCGTGCACTGCGACCTCCTGCTAGTGCATTGTTACGATGCCGTCGAAGCCGAACTTCCGCCGCCGGGCCGCTATCGAATCCAGGGCGTCGACCGGTCGTTCAGCATCGAGACCGGCAACGAAGCCATGCGCCGGCGGTACCGCGAGCGGTTTGCGGCGCGGCGCGCGTCGCTCGAGGCGCTGTGCCGAAGGCCGGGTATCCGCCTCGTCGATTGCCCTACCGATGCAGACCCGCGTAGCGTGCTGAACCGGAAGTTTCGATCACGATGAATCCGACAGTCGACGTTAGCCAGCTGCCGCTGCGCGACATTCATCTGCCGACGCCAGTCGGCTGGTGGCCGCCCGCGCTCGGCTGGTGGCTGCTTGCGGCGCTCGTGCTCGCGGGCGCGACGCTCTATGCCATTCATTACTATCGCGCACGCCACAAGCGGGCCGCGTTGCACGCGATGACGCGCCTGCGCGCTGCGCTCGAGCAAGGCGCCGAGCCCGTCGCATGCCTGCAGTACTTGTCGACCGTGCTGCGCCGTTTCGCGATGACCTCGGTCGCGCGCACGCGTGCCGCCGCCGAGCCCCACGTTGCGGGCCTGATCGGCGATCGCTGGCTCAACTACCTCGACGAGCGGTGGGCGAAAACGGAGTTCAGCGCAGGGCTGGGCCGGCAGTTGCTGGCTGCGCCGTACGCGCGGCCGAACAGTATCGAGCGCGACAAGGCTCTCGAGCTCACGGCCCTTTGCACGGCATGGCTCACCGCCCAACCGACGACCAACAGGCCGAGGCGGGCATAGCTCATGTGGACGCTCGCCTGGTGGTGGCTGCTCGCGCTGTTGCCGCTGCCCTGGCTCGTTCGCCGCTTCGTGCGAGCCGAGACACTCGACCGCGAAGCGGCGCTCAAGACGCCGGTCGCCGCGGAGTTCGCCGAGCTCAAGGGCGTGCTCGCGCCGCACTCGTCCCGGCAGCTCCGCCTCGCGGTGCTCGCCGCGGTCTGGGCACTCGCGGTCCTCGCGGCCGCGCGGCCGCAGTTCGTCGGCGAGCCCGTGGCGCTGCCGATGACGGGCCGCGACTTGCTCTTGTCCGTCGACCTGTCGGGCAGCATGGAAGAGCAGGACTTTCAGTTGAACGGTCAGTGGGTCGATCGGCTCACGGCCCTGAAGTCCGTCGCGACGGGCTTCATCGAGCGGCGCGTCGGCGACCGCGTCGGCCTGATCCTCTTCGGCCGCGAGGCGTACCTGCAGGCGCCGCTGACGTTCGATCGCGAGACGGTCAGCACGCTGCTCGATGAGTCCGTCATCGGGCTCGCCGGCAAGGAAACGGCGATCGGCGACTCGATCGGTCTCGCGATTCGCACGCTCGAGGACGCCGGCGTCGAGCAAGGCCGGCGCGTGCTGCTGCTCCTGACGGACGGCGCGAATACCGCGGGCGCCGTCGAGCCGCGCAAGGCTGCCGAGCTCGCGGCGCAAAGGAAGCTGGTCATCTACACGATCGGCATCGGCGCCGACTCGTTGACGGTGCGCTCGCTATTCGGCTTGCGGGAGATCAACCCGTCCGCCGATCTCGATGAGGAGACGTTGACGGCGATCGCCGAGCAGACCGGAGGCCGCTATTTCCGCGCGCGCGACACGGCCGAGTTCGAGCAGATCTACCGGATCCTCGACGAGCTCGAGCCCGCGGAGTCCGATGAGCGCGGCTTCCGGCCGATCACGGAGTATTTCCACTGGCCGCTCGGCGCGGCCATCGTCGTCGCGCTCGCCGCGGCGCTCTTGGGTTTCGCCGCGGCGCGCTGGCCGTGGTCGAGAGCCGCGCCGCCCATGCTCGCAGAGCGGGATCTCCCGCATGGCTGAATTCCATTTCCTGCGGCCCTTGTGGCTGGTGCTGCTGGCGCCCGGCGCTTGGCTGATCTGGCAGCTCTTGCGCGGCCGTGCCGACGGCGGCGCGTGGCGCAGCATCGTCGAGCCGACGCTGCGGCCTCATGTGCTCGCGGAGTCCACGAGCTCGAGCGACGGCCGGCTCGCGCTCGTCACGGCGCTCGCGGCTTGGCTCGTCTCGATCGTCGCGCTCGCGGGTCCGACCTGGGAGCGCATGCCGGTGCCGGCCTTTCGCTCCGACGAGGCGCTCGTCGTCGCGCTCGACCTCTCGCGCTCCATGAACGCAGGCGACGTAGAGCCGTCGCGGCTAGCCCGCGCGAAGCTGAAACTGCTCGACTTGCTCGAGCGGCGCGCCGCGGGACAAACGGCGCTCGTCGTCTTCACGACGCATGCCTTCACGGTGACGCCGCTGACGACGGATACACGGACGATCTCGTCGTTGGTGAGCGCCGTCGACACCGACATCATGCCGACGCAAGGCGGCAGCATTGCAGCCGGGCTCGAGCGCGCCGCCTTGCTGCTCGATCAGACGGGGCTGCGCCGCGGCGACGTGTTGCTAATCACGGACTCGGACGCCACGGACCGAGACTTCGACGTCGCCGGCGAGCTCGCGAGCGACGGCTATCGCGTCAGCGTCCTCGCCGTCGGCACGGACCAAGGGGCGCCGATCCCGCGCGCGGAGGGCGGCTTCGTCACGGACGACAGCGGGCAGGTCGTCGTCCCGCAGCTCGACGCGGCGAGCCTGCAGGTCCTCGCGTCCACGGGCGGCGGCCGGTACGCGGTGCTCGAGGCGAGCGACCGCGACCTCGACACGTTGTTTCCCGCGCCGGCGGCCCTACCGCTCGACGCAACACTCGAGGCATCCGTCGACGATACGGGCAGCGATCAGTACGAGGCCGATGTCTGGCTCGATCGGGGCGCCGTGCTGGCCGTGGCGCTGCTGCCGTTGCTCGCGTTGTGCTTCCGCCGCGGCTGGATCTGCGTGTGGCTGCTCGTCCTGCTCGCGCCGCTGCCGCGCGCGCAGGCGCTCGAGTGGCAAGACCTCTGGCAACGGCCGGACCAGCGCGGCTCGAAGGCGCTCGAAGCGCAGGAGGCCGCGCGCGCCGCGGAGCTGTTCGAGAACCCCGAGTGGCGCAGCGCCGCGCAGTATCGCGCTGGGCAATTCGAAGAGAGCGCCGCGTCGCTCGCGAACGTCGACTCGACCTTGGGGCACTACAACCGCGGCAACGCGCTCGCGAGAGCCGGGCGGCTGCCGGCCGCGATCGCATCGTACGATCGCGCGCTCGAGCTCGATCCGAATCACGTGGACGCGCGCTACAACCGCGATTTGCTGCAGCAGTACCTCGAGGACAATCCGCAAGAGCAGCAACCGCAGGACCAAGAAGGCCAGCAAGGTCAGCAGGGCGATTCCGATCAATCGCAAAGCTCGAGCGGCGAGCAGCAAGAGGGCGGCGAAGGCGGCGACGAGCAGCAGGGGGACCAGGGCGAGAAAGGCCAGAGCGGCGAGAGCGAAGCCACCGACGGCGCGGACGACGCGCAGAGCGAAGGCGAGCCGCAAGCCGAGGATAGCTCCGAGCAAAATGCGAACGCCGGCGAGCAGGCGGCCGACGAGGCGGCGGCCGATACCGCGGGCCCGGAGGAGGTCGAGCAATGGGCCTCCGAGCAAGCGGCCGAGCAATGGCTGCGGCGCGTGCCGCAAGACCCCGGCGGCTTGCTGCGCCGCAAATTCTTGTATCAGTACCAGCGCCTCGGCGTCGATCAGAACGGTAATCGCGTCGAAGGGACCGGCGCCGAGCGACGGCCGTGGTGAGCTTGTCGTGCCGCTTTGCGGCATTCGCGCTCGCGGCCTTAGGCGTGCTCGGTGGTACGGCTGCCGTCCAAGCTCAGGCGCCGATCCAAGCGACCGTCGATCGCACGACGGTCCGCCTCAATGAGTCGTTCACGCTCGTGCTGCGCGCCGAGGGAGCGGTACGTGGTGAGCCCGATACGGCTCCGCTCGCGACCCAGTTCGACATTCTCAATGCGATGAGCAGCCGCCGCATCGGCATCGTCAACACACGGGCCACCGAGGTCAACGAGTGGCAATATCAGCTGATGCCGAAGTCGGCCGGCGGCTTCACGATACCGCCGCTGCGCATTGGCGATCGGGAATCGAATCCACTCACCGTGCGCGTGCTCGCGCCGGACGCTTCTGCGGCGGCCGCGGCCGACATCTTTATGGAGCTCGTCGCAGAGCCCGAGGTCGTCTACGCGCAGTCGCAGATCGTGTTCACGCTGCGGCTCTACGTCGGCGTCAGCACGGGGCGCGCGACGTTGACGACACCCGAGACCACGGGAGTCGAGGCCATAGTCGAGAAGCTCGGCGAGGACGCGTTGTACAAGACCACGCGCGGTGGCCGCGAGTTCGACGTCCGCGAGCGGCGCTACGCCGTATTCCCGCAGCAGGCGGGGATGCTGACGATCGGGCCCGTGACGTACGAAGCCATGGTGATCCCGGACCGCGGCTTCTCGCGCGTGCAGCGTTTTCGTTCCGGCGTGCTCGAGCTCGCGGTGCAGCCCGCCGTTGCGCCGCCGCCCGCGCTCGCCGGCGCCGCATGGCTGCCCGCACGTGAAGTCACGCTGACGGAGCAATGGAGTGAGCCGGACAGCGACCTCGCGGTTGGTATTCCGCGGACTCGTACGATCATCGTCGAAGCCGTCGGCCTGCTCGAAACCCAGTTGCCCGAGGTGCTGCTCGAATCGCAGCCCGGCGTTCGGCAATACGCCGACCGGCCCGAGCTTGCGCGCGAGGTCACGGCCGACGGCCTACGGTCGCGGCGCAGCGTCAGCTACGCCGTCATCGCTCAAGCGCCGGGCGACGTGACCCTCGCGGGCCTGCAGGTACCGTGGTGGAACGTGATCGCGCAGCGCTGGGAAGTCGCCGAGCTACCCCCTCGAACGGTTCGCGTGATTCCCGGCAGCGACGCCACGGCGGCCTCTGCTACTGCCGCGGAGCCGGCGGCCACCGCGCCCGTGGCCGCGCCGGTGCAACACGGCTCGTTTTGGCCGTGGGTCAGCGGCTTCCTCGCCGCAGCTTGGCTCGCAACGCTGGCGCTCTGGTGGCGCTCGGCGGCGCGAGAGCCTCGGCCGTCACCGACGGGCGCCGCGCCGAAGGCGGACGGCAAGCCCGCGCTGCGCAAGATCTTGCGCGACCTCGGCAGCGCGTGCGCCGTCAGCGACGCGGCCGCTGCGCGGACCGCGTTGCTGCGGTACGCCGAGGCACGGTTCGCAGGAACCACGCCGCGTAGCCTCGGCGCATTGGCGGCGCTATTGCCGGCGCCGCTGGCGCACGAGGTTCTCGCGCTCGAGGCCCACATCTACGGCGCTGCAGGAGGGCCCTGGAGCGGCGACGCGCTCGCAGCGATGCGCAACGACCTCGAGAGTGCCGCGGAGGCGCCCGAGGCGGCCCCAGCGGACCCCTTGTTGCCGCTGTATCGATAGCAACCCCTCGCGTTTGTGACCGGCTTGGAGATTTCGGGAGCCCGTTCGGCGCATGCTCCCGGATCTGGCAGCGCTGCCGGTCTTGCAATGGACGCACACAGGCTCGATCCCGAGAACTATGGCTCGCCCTACAGCGAGCAGCTCAAGCGAGGCTTTCGCGGTCTGCGCTTTGACGGTTTGCTCGAGAAGGATTTTCGCGAGTTCTACGTCAATCAAAATCTGCCGCGCGCGAGGCTTTCGGGCCTGATCGGGTTGGTCCTAGTGCTTGCCGTAACATGCATCGATCTGCTGCTCGGCGAAAGCGGCACCTTGAACACGCTGCGCCTCGGCATCCTGTGCCCGCTGCTCATCGTTCTCGGCATCGCGGTCTCGGTGCCCGCCGCGCAGCGTTTCTATACGGAGGTCGTCGCAGTCGGCATCACGCTGATCGGATTCGTCGTGACGTACATCGCGCATCTCGCCGCGCTCGCCGGTTCCTCGTACGTGCTGGCGGGCCTCGTGCTGGTCGTCCTGTACGGCTGCTTGTTCCTCGGCTTGTTATTCAACGTCGCCGTCACTATCGCGGGCGTCCTCATTGCGGCGCACTTCGTCACGGGCATCGCAATTGGACTGCCGTTCGACGTTCTGTACTACAGCACGGCGATGTTGGGCGGCGCGGCCGTCATCGGCGGCATCTCGACTTACAACCTCGAGTACGCGCTGCGCACGAACTTCCTCGAGACGCGCGTCCTGAACGAGCTCGCGGAGCGCGACGGCATGACGGGCCTCTACAACCGCCGCATCTTCGACGATTACGTCGAGCGGCTCTGGCGGCAGTCGCGCCGCGAAGGCACCGGCGTAGCGATCATTTTCGTCGATCTCGACTTTTTCAAGCTCTACAACGACCTTTACGGCCACCAGGCCGGCGACGACTGCTTGAAGCGCATCGCGAAGTGCATCGCGCGCGGCGCCAAACGGCCGTTCGATTTCGCGGCGCGCTATGGCGGCGAGGAATTCGTGCTCGTTCTATACGGCCCGCCCGACGACTACGCGCGCACCGTTCCCGAGCAGATACGGCGCGACGTGCTCGAGCTCGCGATCCCGCACGCCGGCTCGCAAGCGGCGAAGCACGTGACCGTCAGCGTCGGCTTGGCACTCGCAAAGCCAGGCACGAGCCGCAGCCTCGTCGGCGCGATTCAGGCGGCCGACGAGGCCCTGTATCAAGCGAAACGTGAAGGGCGCAACCGCGTCGTGATCAAGGACTCGGAGAACGACGACGTCGAGACCGGCAACTTCCGCGTCATCCAACGCGACCTGGCCTGACGTCACCACGTTCCCGTATTCGGCATCGAAGCCCAGGGCTCGGCCTTCGGTAATGCCGCGCCTTTCTGCAGCAGCTCGATCGAGATCGAGTCCGGCGAGCGGATGAAGGCCATCTTGCCGTCGCGCGGCGGCCGATTGATCGTGACGCCCGAGTCGAGCAACCGCTGGCATAGCGCGTAGATGTCGTCTACTTCGTACGCGACGTGGCCGAAGTTGCGGCCCCCAGCGTATTCCTCGGGATCCCAGTTGTGCGTCAGCTCGATCGCGCAGTCTTCCTGGCCCGGCGGCGCGACGAAAACGAGCGTGAACCGGCCGGCTTCGTGATCGACGCGGCGTACCTGCTTCAAACCGAGCTTGTTGCAATAGAAGTCGAGCGACTGCTCGAGATTACTGACGCGCACCATTGTATGCAGATACCGCACGACCTATTCTCCTTGCGAGTCGTTCTCCTGAGTGTCGACGACTATACCCAAGGCCATGTCGGCGGTCACAGGCCGCACCGAGTTGACGCGCGCACGCATCATCTTCGTTCCGGGCTTGAACCCGAAGCCACCGCCGGACATCTACCGGCCGCAGCTCTTGCGCGTGCTGCTCGCGGCACTGGTCCGCATGCGACCGCGCGCCGCCGACTGGCTCGTTGCGAACGGCACGCAGTTCGAGCTCGTTGCGTGGACATACCTATTCCATGGCGCGCACCGCGACATCAGCGTCGATCTTCCCGGCATCGAGCGGCTGCTCGTACAGAGCGAACCTAGACCTGAGGACCTGCGCGAGCTCGGCTCGTGGACGCACCGTTTGCAGCGTTGGACGCACCTGTTCGGCGACGCATGGCCGTTCGTGGGCCGGCGGCTCGCTCCGGCCGGCACACGCCGCCTCATGCACGAGGCCAGCCGCTATTTGAAGAACCGCGATGGTGTCGGCGCCGAAGTGCGCGCCGCGCTGCGAGCGAGGCTCGAGACGGCATGGCGCGATGGCGAGCGCGTGCTGCTGCTCGGCCACAGCTTGGGCTCAGTCATTGCATACGACACGCTCTGGGAGCTCACGCACGTGCACCGCGGAAGCGGCGAGGTCAGCTTGCTCGTGACCTTCGGTAGCCCGCTCGCGACGCACTTCGTGCAGCGCTCGATCAAAGGCGGACGGGAAGCGGGTGCGGCTCGCTATCCACACAACATTCGCCGCTGGGTCAACCTAACGGCGCGCGGCGATACGACGGCGTTGCAGCCGCGCGTGAAGCCGCTCTACCACGGGATGCTCGACCTGAAGCTCGTCGACTCGATCGAGGATTTCGTCGAGTTCGACAACTTCTTCCGCAACAACCTCGGCCTGAACGCCCACGACGCCTACGGCTACCTCGCGCAGCCGCTGCTCGCCGAAATCGTCGGCAGCTGGCTCGAAAGCACTGTGACGACATGATCCGGTCCAGCGGCGACTCGTCGCGATGCGCGATCTCGCTAGCGCTGAGCTACTCGGGGGCGGATTCGAGCTGCGGCTCGATGATGACGTCGATACGCCGATTGCGCTCCCGGCCCTGCTCCGTGTCGTTGTTCGCAATCGGCTGCGTCTCGCCGTAACCGACGGAGCTGATTCGAAACGCCGGCATTTGCAGCTCGTTCGTGAGGAATGCGCCCACGGCTTCGGCGCGCCGGCGCGAGAGCGCGAGATTGTTCTCGTCGCCGCCGTAGGAGTCCGTGTGCCCTTCGATCGTGACCTGCGAGCGCGGGAACACGTCGGCCGCCTGCTTGAGCTTCTCGAGCAGCGACCGGTAGGCCGGCCGCACGACGTCCTGGCCGCTCGCAAACGTGAGGCCGACGAGCCGAATCACCATGCGATTGCCTTCGCGCGAGACGCGCGCCTCGTCGCGCTCGAACATGTTCTCGATCGTCGCGAACTGCTCGCGGATGCGAGTTTCCGCCTCGAGCCGCTGCACGAGCGCCACGCGCTCCTGCGACACGCCGCCGAGCCGCTGGTCGAGGTCGCGGATCTCTTCCTCGAGCGCGCCGACGCGAGCGCGCGTGTCGGTCAGGTCGCGCTCGGCTTGAGCCGCCTGTTCGCGCAGGCCTTCGATGTACGCGACGAGCTCCGCGACGACGGGCTCGATGCCCTTGTCGAGCTGCGCGACCTTGTCTGCAGCCGCGCTGATGTCCGCGAGCGGCTGCTCGTAGCTCAAGATCAAGTCCTCGAGCGTCTGATCTTCTTGCCGCAGCCGCTCGACGAGACCCGCGAGGTAGATCGCGTGGCGCGCCTCGTAGTTGGCCTGCTGCGCGAGGCTGCGCGGCATGTCGGTGTCGTAGCGGTTCTCGTTGAGCTCGCGCTCGGCGTCGGCGAGCAGCGAGCGCGCTCTCTCGTACGTGCGCGGCGCCATGCGCGGTACTCGAGCTTGATCCGCCTCGGCGAGCAACGCGCGCGTCTGGCTCAAATACTGCGCCTTGATCGCCGTGAGCTCGGCGTCGCGAAACAGCGCTTCGGCTTCGTCGGCACGGCTGCGCGCACCGCGGATGTCGCCGGTCTCGAGCCTGCGCGCCGCCGAATCGAAGCTTTCGCCGGCCTCGGTCCACAGCTCGGCTGCGAACGTACCGGCGTTCGCATTCTCCGCGTCGGCACGCGTCTTGATGACGGCCGCAAGCGTCACGTTGGCGATCTCGGCGGCTTCCTGCGCCTCCATGAACGCGCGCGCGGCGGCTGCGAGCGAGCTGCGAATCCGCTCGATATTGCGGCCGCGCGTAAGATCGGCTTCGGCGGCGACGTAAGCCTCCGTGCCGCGCGCGAATGCCGCAGGTGCGAGGATCTCGGCGTTCACGGCACGCGCTTGTTCGAGCGCACCGTCAGCCGCGGCAAAGAGCGTCGCGCGCAAATTCTCTTGCGCTGGAGCACGCTCTGCGACCGCTACCACGAGCAAGCAAGCGAGTACGGCGAGACGGACAGGAATCATCGCGCGCTCCAAACCCCAGAGCCTTCTGTACATGCCGCGGGGAAAATATGTCAAGAGCGAGGACCTCAACGTCTTTCGCTACATATTGCCCTGATTCGGCGCGTGTGCGTGCGCCGTTTGCCGACAAAATGTGCAGGCAATCACAGACCTCGGGGTGGCCGTTCCCTAGACTCCCGCTCCATGGGCGTTAAGTACTACACGCACTTCGTTCTGACGGGTGAGGCAGCTGCCGGCTCGGATCAGGAATTCAGCGGAGTCGTGGAGGTGAACCAGGCGACGGATCAGCGCTACGAGACGAAGGAGATCGAGGCCTTGCTCGCGCGCAACTTCGATCTGGGGTCCGGTGACGTGCGCTTGATCAACTGGGCTCGCTTGCAGTAGCCCGAAACGGTTTCCCCCTGTGACTCGCCCGGCTTCGGCCGGGCGCTTTTTTTCGCGAACGGAGAAGGCGGAGCAGGCGGAAGGAGGCGGAGGGGACAGATCTATTCTGCGCACAAATCGGCAAAAAGCGGGCAGATCCGTTTGCGCAGAAAATAGATCTGTCCCCTCTTCACAGCTCACGCGTACCGAACGCCGGTGAGCTCGTAACTCCGCTCGCCTTCGGGTGTGCGCACGGCGATCTCCGCGCCCAAGCTCTTGCCGAGCACGGCGCGTCCGAGCGGCGAGTCGACGCTGATGTAATCGGCGGCGAAGTCGATGTCGTCGGGGCCAACGAGCCGGTACTCGTGCTTGCCGTCGTCCGATGCGAGCTCGAACCAGGCGCCGAAGAATACCTTGCTCGTGTCGCTCGGCCGCTGATCGACGACGCGGACAGCGGCGAGACGTTTGCGCAGATATCGCACACGCCGATCGATCTCGGCGAGTTGCTTCTTGCCGTAGATGTACTCCGCGTTCTCGGAACGATCGCCTTGCGCAGCAGCTTCCGCGACGGCGCGCGTGACGGCGGGCCGCTTGATGCGCCACAGCTCGTCGAGCTCACGCTTGAGCCGCGCTGCGCCTTCCGGCGTGATGTATTTCGCACTCGGCGGCGGCGGTGCGCGATACCGGCCCATAACACCCCATTCGCCCGGCGTGCGATACTCATCGCACACCTCCGATCTTACCAAGCACGATGACCGAGTTCCGCGGCATTCCGGTCGTGACGACGGGTGCTAAGTACCAAACCGAGCAGGGCTTCGCCGCCATCAAGAATGGCGTGAAGGCGCGTGCGGACCGGCAGCAAACGCCGCGTGAGCGGAAGCCGCCATGGCTCAAGGCGCGCGTGCCCACCGGCGAACGCTTCGAACGCTTGCGCGCGACCGTGCGCGAGCACCGGCTCGCCACGGTGTGCGAGGAATCGATCTGCCCAAACATCGGTGAGTGCTGGAACAACGGCACTGCGACGATCATGCTGATGGGCAAGGTGTGCACGCGCGCGTGTCAGTTCTGCGCCGTCGACACCGGCAATCCACACGGCTGGCTCGACAGGGATGAAGTCGCGAACTCGGCGCGCACCGTGGAGCTCATGGGCCTCCGCTACGTCGTTCTGACGTCCGTCGATCGCGACGACTTGCGCGACGGCGGCGCACGCCACTACGCGGATTGTATCCGCGCGATCAAAGTCCGGTGCCCGCAGACGGCCGTCGAGGCGTTGACGCCGGACTTCGCCGGCAACCTTGCGGACGTCGCGACCGTCGTCGATTCCGGCGTGGACGTGTTCGCGCAGAATCTCGAGACCGTCGAGCGCCTCACGGGCAAAGTCCGCGACGCGCGCGCCGGCTACCGGCAAACGCTCGACGTGCTCGCTTTCGCAAAGAGGCATCGAGCCGGCGTCCTGACGAAGTCGAGCGTCATGCTGGGGCTTGGTGAGACAGAAGACGAGATCGCCGCGGCGCTCGGCGATTTGAAGCAAGCCGCAGTCGATATCGTGACGTTCGGCCAGTACCTGCGGCCGACGCCGAACCATTTGCCCGTAGAGCGCTACGTCACGCCGGCCGAGTTCGAGCGCTATCGCACATTCGGGCTCGAGCTCGGTTTCCTCGAGGTCGTCGCGGGCCCGCTCGTTCGCTCGAGCTACCGAGCGGACCGCGTGTTCGAGAAGAACAACGTCGGGCTCTGAGCAAAAGTGAGCGAGTTCCTCGCGGCATACGGCCTGTTTCTCGCGGAGCTTGCGACGTTCGCACTGGTGCTTCTCCTGATCGTCGTCCTCGTCGCGTCGTCGCGACGCCGCGGGCACGCGGAAGGGCTCGTCGTCGAGCACCTGAATCGTCAGTTCGAGGACTCTGCCGACGGCTTGAGGCTCGCCATCGAGGGCAAGGGACGCTACAAGAAAGCCGTGAAGGCGCGCCAGAAGGAGCGCAAGCGCGAGGACAAGGCGCGCGCGAAGGCCGAGAGCACGAAGCCGCGTCTGTACGTTCTCGACTTCAAGGGCGATCTGCGCGCGAGCGCCGTGACCTCGTTGCGCGAGGAAGTCTCGGCCGTGTTGCGCGTCGCGAAGACCGGAGAACGCGTGCTGCTGCGGCTCGAAAACTCCGGCGGCACCGTCCACGAGCACGGCCTCGCCGCCTCGCAGCTCACGCGCTTGAAGCGGCACGGCCTCACGCTGCTCGTCGCCGTCGACAAGGTCGCGGCGAGCGGCGGGTATCTCATGGCCTGCGTCGCCGATCGGCTGATCGCGGCGCCGTTCGCGATCGTCGGCTCCATCGGCGTGCTCGCGCAACTGCCGAATTTCCATCGCATGCTCGAGGAGAAAGGCATCGACTTCGAGCAGATCACGGCGGGGCGCCACAAGCGGACGCTGACGATGTTCGGCGAGAACACCGACGAGGGCCGCGCGAAGCTCAAGGAACAGGTCGAAGAGATCCACGAGCTGTTCAAGAACCAGATTCGCGAGCACCGGCCACAAGTCGACATCGAGCGTGTCGCCACGGGCGAGCACTGGTACGGCGTGCGAGCGCTCGAGCTCAACCTCGTCGACGAGATCAAGACGAGCGACGACGTCTTACTCGAGGCGGCCTCAGATCACGATCTCTATCACATCGCCTACAAGCGGCGGCGAAAGTGGCAGGAGCGCTTTTTCGGAGGCGCCGAGAGTCTGCTGATGCGCTGACGATTATGTAGAAGCATTGCCCTCGCCGCGGGACGGCTCGGGCATACTCGCTGCGACATCCGCGAACAACAACGACCATGAGGATGCTCGAGTCCCGCTGCCTGTGGCGCGTAGCCGCGCTGCTGCTATGTTTGCCGCTCGGTGTCCGTGGACAAGAGGACGCCGGCGGCGCGCGTGTTTCTTCGTTCAGCCGGTCGGCCGCCGTGACTCGCGAGGGACTTACGCTGGGGCGCGTCGATGCGGATCACGACGACGGCTATCTCTACCGCTTGCCGTATGGCGACGGAGTGAGCTTTCCGATCATTCAGGGCTACGGCGCTAAGCTCAGTCATCGCGGCGCGGAGCGCTTCACGCTCGACTTCGGAATGCCCGTCGGCACGCCCGTGCATGCGGCCCGCGACGGTGTCGTCGTGCTCATCGAGGACTCGCACGAGGCGGGATGTGCCCGCGAGGACTGTGGGCGGTTCGCCAACTTCGTTGTCGTGCTCCACCCCGACGGCACCACGGGAGAGTACTTCCACCTCGAGCGCGGCAGCGTGCAAGTCCGGGCCGGGCAAAGCGTCGCGCGTGGGGAGTGGCTCGCCCGCTCGGGCAACACCGGGTTCAGCACGGCCCCGCATTTGCACTTCGGCGTCTATCGGACGGGCCGCGACCAAACGACGGAGTCCCTCGCCGTGCGCTTTACGACGCGCCGCGGCGCCGTCGGTGCCCCGCGCAGCGGCGCTCGCTATTTGAATCCGCTCGACTGACGTTCGAGCTGTCGCCGCCTGCCTACAAGGCGGTGCAAACGGCCGCGTTCGGTATACTCATCGATAACGAAGGTAAGCCGACCCACCGCCTATGAATCGTTGCGATCTCCGTGCCGCTCTGCGGAAGTCGATGTGTCTTGCCGCCACGGCATCGTTGCTCGGCGGCTGCTCGTTGCTGATGCCGCCGCAGGGCTCCGTGGGCCCGCCGGTCAGCGAGGCACCGCCGGCGCCAAACCCCGCAGCGCCGCGCCTTGCCCCCGTCGAGACAAGGCACTTCGAGCTCGCGGAGGGCCAGGAGCTCGTCGGCGAGACGCAGGTGCTGTTCGCGCGCTACGAGAACACGTTCTCCGCGATCGGGCGCCAGTACAACCTCGGGTACGAGGAGATGCGAACCGCGAACCCGGGAGTCGATCAGTGGCTGCCCGGCGAAGGCACGCCGATCTACCTGCCAACGCAAACCATCCTCCCTGAGACGCCGCGTCACGGCATCGTCGTCAACGTGCCCGCCATGCGGCTCTACTACTTCGAGAAGGTCAAGCCGGCCAAGGCCGGCGATCCCGAGATCGTCAAGGTTTCCACGCATCCGATCGGCATCGGCGTCGAGGGCTGGGCCACGCCATTCGGGGAGGGAAAGGTCACAGGAAAGGCGCGCGATCCCGTATGGTACGTGCCGGCCTCGATCCGCAAGGAGCATGCCGAGCGCGGCGATCCGCTGCCGAGCATCGTGCCGCCCGGCCCCGACAATCCGCTCGGCGCGTACGCGATGACGCTGTCGCTGCCGGGTTACCTGATTCACGGCACGAACAAGCCGGCCGGCGTCGGCATGCGCTCGAGCCACGGCTGCATTCGCCTGTATCCCGAGGATATCGAGGCGCTGTTCTCGCGCGTCGCGCGCGGCACCGAGGTGCGGCTCGTCAACCAGCCCGTGGTGGCGGGTTGGCGCGACGGCCAGCTCTACCTCGAGGTCCATCCGCCGCTTGCAGAGGAGCAGCACGATCTCGTCGCGGAGGCCGATGCCGCGCTGAACCGCGCGCTCGAGAGGGCCGGCGCCGCAGCCGCGGTCGTCACGATCGACCGCGCCGCCATCGAAAAGATCGTCGCCGAGCAACGCGGCATGCCGCTGCCCGTGCTGCGCGGGAATCGCTCGCTCGAGCAGTATCTCGCGAGCGCGCGCATCGTCGAGAACACCGTTCCGATCGCAGTCGCCGAGGAAACGGCGCGGCTCGCGGAGCCGGTCGTGAATTCCAGCCCCTGAGCCCGCGGCGGGCGCGCGCGCCGCGCCCCGCGACGGCATGATTCCGATCCGCGACGACAATCCCGTTCGCGGCCTGCCCGTCGCCACGGTTTTCTTGATCCTCGCCTGCATGGGGGCATATCTGTGGCAGCTGTCGCTGCCGCCCCAAGCGCGGCTCGAGGCGACGACCTTGCTCGGATTCATACCGGGCGTGCTGTTCGGCTATGCGCGCATCGAGGGCGATCCGTGGATCTCGCCGGCGGGCGCGATCTTCACTGCGATGTTTCTGCACGGCGGGTTCTTTCATCTCGCCGGCAACATGCTCTATCTGTGGATCTTCGGGGACAACATCGAAGATCGCGTCGGCCGCGGCCGCTTCGTCGCGTTCTACCTGATCTGCGGCGCGCTCGCAGCGCTTTGTCAGGCGCTGCCCGACCTGCGCTCGACGGTACCCATGGTCGGGGCAAGTGGCGCAGTGTCGGGCGTGCTCGGCGCGTACTTTGTGCTCTACCCGCGCGCGCGCGTGCTCCTCGCGATGCCGTTCATGCTGGCGCGCGTTCCGGTGCTCGTCATGCTCGGCTTGTGGTTTGGGGGCCAGCTCGCGCGCTCGATGCTGATCGAGCCCGGCGCCGTCGGCGTCGCGTTCGCGGCGCATATCGGCGGCTTCGTCGGCGGCGCCATCCTCGTCCGCTGGTTTCTTCGCGAGCGACGAAAACGGCCGGACTGACAACTCGTCGACAACTGCTCCGGCAATTGCTCTCCTGCATTGCCGTACCTCGGGCATCCATGCCCTCGTCGACATTGCGGTGCTGCAAGCGTCGATGACGGCGGCTATGATGCACGCGTTCCTCCGCAGCGCGGGCTTCAATGGCGTCCGAACCTGTCGACTTGAGCTCCGGCGCAGATCCGGGTCATCACGGCGCAGATGTCATCCCGATCGTTTCTCCCACCATCGTAGCGTTCATCGGTCGCACGGAGCGCGGGCCGTTGAACGAGCCCGTGGCCGTGAAGGCCTTCGAAGAGTTCAGCCGTGTCTTCGGCGGCCACACGTCGCTCAGCTTCGTCTCGCTGGCCGTGCAGCACTTCTTCTGGCACGGCGGTGAGGCCGCCGTCGTCGTCCGCGTGGCGAATCGTGCGACTCGTGCGACGCTCGACGTTCCCGCCGGGCGAGGAGAAATCCTGCGCCTGCAGGCGCGCCAGCCCGGCAGCCGCGAGCACCTACGCGTGTCCGTCGACTACGACCGCGTCGAGCGGACTCCCGACAAGTTCAACCTGGTGATCCAACGCGTGTCGCGCGCCGGCTCGCAGCTCGTCGACGACCAGGAGGTCTTCGACGGATTGTCCATGGACCCGACGGACGAGCGCTTCATCGTCGACGCGCTGCACGACTCCGAGCTCGTGCGCCTCGTCGGGCCTCTACCGACCTACCGGCCCGCCGCGACGGCGCCCGCGCATCCCGGCCAGCCGATTCCATATATAACCGTCAAGCAAGCGGGCGCCGACGGTGAGGAGCTCACCGACTACGATGTCATCGGCTCGAACGCCGAAGGCACGGGCTTGTTCGCGCTCGATCGCTGCGAACGTATCGATCTCGTCTGCGTGCCGTCGCCGCCGGAGCGAGATTTGGGCAGCACGAGCTTCCTCGCGGCGACGCGCTACTGCGAGCGGCGGCGCGCGCTGCTCGTCTGGGATCCTCCATGGGCGTGGACGAGTCCCGACTCGGCCGTTCTTGGCCTGCGCGCCTCGGGACAGGCGAGCCGGCACGCCGTGACGTATTTCCCACGCGTGCGGCCGCGAGGCGATCTCGGCCGCTACGCATCCGGCTTGCCGGCTTGCGGCATCGTCGCGGGCATGCTCGCGCGCTGCGATCAGGCCGGCGTCTGGCATCGCATGCCGCCCGTCGACACGACGCTCAAGGGCGGGCTCGCGCCGCTCGCAGAAGTCGGGCGGGCGCAGGCCGCGACGCTGCAACGTATGGGCGTCAACACGTTCGCTCGGCTACTGCCGGGCGTCGCGGCGCTGCAAGGCAACATGACCTTCGCAGGATCGACGACCGTCGATTCGCTGTGGCAGAGCTTGAGCGCGAGCCGACTTGCCGCGTTCATCGTGCGCTCGATCGAGTCCGAGACGCGGTGGGTGTTCACGGCGGAGCAGCCCGACCAGCTCGCGGCCGACCTCGAGCGGCAAGTCTGGGTGTTTCTATCGCGGTTGAAGCAGCACGGAGCGTTCGCGGGTGCGACGGCCGATCAGGCGTTTTTCGTCCGCACGAGCGCGGGGGGCGACGCGCACGACATCACGATCGCGCTGCGCATCGGCTTTGCGCCGCGCGCGCCGAGGGAGTTCGTGACCTACGACTTCCGCTACCACGCCGCGAGCCTCACGACAGAGGTGCGGCCCGTGCGCGACGCGGAGCGGCATCTCGGGTAGCGCTCACGGGTCTCGCCCTACTGTCTATCCGTTCGTCCAAAGCGCCCCGAGCTCGAGCTCGATGGCGTCGAAGGGCTCGGCCCGAACGTTCGCTCGGCCCTCGTGCTTCGCGAGCAACGACCATTGCGGCCGCGATGGAAAGGGCCGCCCAGCTCGCATCACCTAGCGGCGATGTCGCGCCCAATGCAGTCAACGCGCGGATTGTGGACTTCCTTCAAGCGGACGAAGACTCCGGCCCGTAGCCGCCGCCGCCCGGCGTCTCGATGACGAACCGGTCGCCGGCCGCGAGCTCGACGGACGCCGTCGCGCCGAGATCTGCGACGCTCCCATTGCGGCGCAGCACGTAGTTGCGTCCGCACGCGCCCGGCGAGCCGCCTGCAAGCCCGTGCGGCGCTACGCGCCGCCGGTTCGACAGGATCGCCGCCTGCATCGGCTCCAGAAACTCGATCTCGCGGACGACGCCGTCGCCGCCGCGCCAACGCCCCGCACCGCCGGTGCCGCGGCGAATCGCGAACCTGACGATGCGCACCGGATAGCGCTGCTCGAGCACCTCCGGGTCCGTCAGGCGCGAGTTCGTCATGTGCGTGTGCACGGCGCTCGCGCCGTCGAAGCCCGAACCTGCGCCCGCGCCGCCGCACAGCGTCTCGTAGTACTGGTGGCGCGCGTTGCCGAACGTGAAGTTGTTCATGGTGCCTTGCGAGCTTGCACACGCGCCGAGCGCGGCGAGCAGCGCGTCCGTGATGCACTGCGACGTCTCGACGTTGCCGGCGACGACAGCCGCCGGATAGCGCGGAGCGAGCAGACCGCCCTCGGGCAGCACGAGCGTCAGCGGCTCGAGGCAGCCGGCGTTCAGCGGGATGCTCTGGCGGACGAGCGTGCGGAACACGTACAACACGGCCGCGCGCACAATCGACGACGGCGCGTTGAAGTTGCCGGCGCTGGCCGGCGAGGTTCCCGAGAAATCGACCGTCGCGCTGCGGCCGTCGGTGCCGATGGCCACCGTCACGCTGATCCACTCGCCGCCGTCGAGCTCGACGGCGAAGCTGCCGTCGCACAAGGAGCCGATGGCCGCGCGCACGCACGCCGCGGCATTGTGCTGCACGTGCCGCATGTAGCGCTCGACGGTACGGACGCCGAATCGCGCGACGACGCGCTCGAGCTCCGCGACGCCGCGCGCGTTCGCCGCGAGCTGCGCTTTCAAGTCCGCGACGTTCTGATCCGGGTTACGCGCGGGGAACGGCCCGCTCGCCAGCAACGCGCGCAGCTCGCCTTCGAGCAGCTCGCCACCTGCGACGATGCGGACGCCGTCGAGCAAAACGCCCTCTTCGTCGATCGTGCGGCTCGATGGCGGCATCGAGCCCGGCGTGCGGCCGCCGATGTCGGCATGGTGCGCGCGGCTCGCGACGAAGTAACGCAGCTTCGTGCGGCGCTCGTCGAACACCGGGGTGACGACCGTCAGGTCGGGCAGGTGCGTGCCGCCGTTGTACGGGCTATTCAGCAGGTAGGCATCGCCGGGCGCGAGCTGCTTCGAGCGCAGGATGCTCTCCACGCTGTCGCCCATCGAGCCCAAGTGCACCGGAATGTGCGGCGCGTTCGCGATCAGCGAGCCGTCGGCCGCGAACAAGGCGCACGAAAAATCCAGGCGCTCCTTGATGTTGACGGAGTGCGCCGTGTGCTCGAGCACGATGCCCATCTCTTCGGCGACGTGCATGAAGAGGTTGTTGAACACCTCGAGCATGATGGGGTCGGCGTCGCGGCCGAGCGCTTCGCGTCGCACGCGCTTACCCGTGCGCGTCAGTAGCAGCGTGCCGGTCGCGTGGACCTCGGCGCGCCAGCCGGGCTCGACGATCGTCGTGGCGTTGGTCTCGACGATCAGCGCCGGTCCCTTGAAGCGCGCGCCGGCTGAAAGCCGTGTGCGGTCGTAGACGGGCACGTCGCGCCAACCGTCGCCGCACCAAACGTGGCGGCGTGCGATCGGCTTCACGCGCCCGGTGCGCGCCGCGGGCTGCGCGACGGCCGCGGCGTCGTCGAGGCCCGGGACCACCGCCTCGAGCTCGAGCGATTCGACGACGAGCGCGGCGCTCGCTTCGACGCGAAAGCCGAAATGCCGCTCGTGCAGCGCCCCGAACGCTCGTGCGACGTCCACGGGCCCGTCGCCATCGCGCCACGCGACGGGCAGCGCCGTGTCGGCGCCGGCGACCTTGACGAGCGCGCGCCGCTCGAGCTGCACGCGCTCCACGTCGGCGCGTTGGTCGCGCAGCGCTGCGGTAGCTGCCGCCGCGAGCGGCTCGAAGCGCGCGGCCAGCGCTGCCGCGAGCTCGTCGTCGAGCTTCGCTTCAACGCTGGTCTGGCGTAGCACGCGCACGTCCGCGATACCGATCCCGTAGGCCGACAGCACGCCGGCGAGCGGATGGATGATCACGCGCTCGATGCCAAGCGCTTCTGCGACCTGGGCCGCATGTTGCCCACCGGCGCCGCCGAAGCAGCACAGCGCGAAGCGCGTGACGTCGTGGCCTCGCTGCACGGAGATCTGCTTGATCGCGTTCGCCATGCGCTCGACGGCGATCCGCAAGAAGCCTGCCGCGAGCTGCTCGAGCTTCGGCGTATCGCCCGTGTCGGCCGCGACGGCGCGCGCGAGCTTGGCGATTGCGTTTGCGTTGCCTCCGCATCGAGCGGCTCGTCGGCATCGGCGCCGAACACGCGCGGGAAGAACTCGGGCTGAATGCGGCCGAGCAGCAGGTTCGCATCGGTTACCGTCGGCGGCCCGCCATGCCGGTAACAGGCGGGACCCGGGAGGGCGCCCGCCGATTCCGGCCCGACCTGCAGCCGGCCTTGTTTGAACGACAGGATCGACCCGCCGCCGGCGGCGACCGTCTGGATCCGCAGCATCGGCGCGCTGACGCGGACCTGCGCGATCACGGCGTCGGTCGTACGTTCGAGCTCGCCGGCGTATAGCGCGACGTCCGTCGACGTGCCGCCCATGTCGAAGCCGATGACCTCGCCGCAGCCGACGGCGCGCGCTGCGCGCACCATGCCGACGACGCCGCCTGCGGGTCCCGACAGCAGGCTGTCCTTGCCGCGAAACTGCTCGGCAGCCGTGAGGCCGCCGTGGCTTTGCATGAAGTAGAGCCGCGCGCCGCCTCGTGCGTCGCCGCCATCGATGGCGGCGTGCGGAAATTGCAGGAGCGAATTCCTGCCGAGCCCGCGCCGCACGCTCGCGACGTAGCGGTCGAGCACGGGCGATAGATAGGCATCGGCAAGCGTCGTGTCGCCGCGCACGACGAGCTTCGGCAGCGGCAGCACGCGATGCGAGACGGAAACCTGCCGAAAGCCGGCCGAGCGCGCGAGCTCGGCGGCCATGAGCTCGTGCTGCGGGAAGCGATAGCCGTGCAGCAGCACGACTGCGACGCTGTCGAGGCCCGTGGCGCGCGCGGCCTCGAGATCGCGCGTAAGCTTCGCCGTGTCGAGCGCCTCGAGCACGCGGCCGTGCGCGTCGATGCGCTCGGCGGCTCCGACGACGCGCGCGTACAGCATCTCGGGCAGCCGTATGTCGAGCGCGAAGATGTCCGGACGCTGCTGGCCGCCGATCCGAATGGCATCCTCGAATCCCGCCGTGATGACGAGCAGCGTCGGCTCGCCGCGCCGCTCGAGCAGTGCGTTCGTCGCGACCGTCGTGCCCATCTTCACGGCAGAGACGTTGCGCTCGCCGGCCGGCCCGGCGGCGAGCAGCCGCTCGATGGCCGCGACCGCGGCGTCGTCGTAACGGCCGGGATCGACGGACAAAAGCTTCAACGTCTCGAGCTTCCCGGACGGCGTGCGTGCGACGACGTCCGTGAACGTGCCGCCGCGGTCGATCCAGAATTCCCAGCCGCGGCCCGTCATGCGGTCGTGCGCTTCATGAGGCGCGAGATTACAGAACGCGCGCATTCGACGTAATCGGGACGGGTCGCGAGCGTCGTCACGGTTGGATTACCGGTCTGTGGCGGCGATCACAGCCTAATCCGTCCGTGCGCCGTAGAGTCGCGATGCGTGCGTCACACTTATGGAGAGCGCTGCAGTGAAGGGAAAGAATGAGGGCGGTTTCACGCTGATCGAGCTCGTCGTCGTCGTCACGATTCTCGCCATTCTCGCCGCGTTCGCCGTGCCTCGGTTTGCATCGCTCGAAGGCCAGGCGCGTCTCGCTTCGACGCAGGCGCTCGCGGGCAGCGTCCGCTCGGGCGCGTCGCTCGCGCACGCACTGTGGCTCTCTCAAGGCGATCCGGCCAGCGCGAGCGTCACGATGGAGGGGCAGCCGATCAGGATGACGTTTGGTTATCCGGACGCCGTCACGATCGAGAGCACGCTCGTCGAATACACGGGCTTCAAGCTGACGACGCCCGGCGGAACGGCCGTGTTCACGAAGGAATCGCCGACCGGCACGCCGGTCGCGAACTGCTTCGTGACGTACAAGCCGCCGTCGGCCGCGAACGAGGCCCCGCACGTCGTCGCCACGACGGGCGGCTGCTAGGGGCCCGCGCTCGTCAAGTCCGCTGCTCCGCGACCTTCGCGCCGGTTCTGATCGGCGCGGACTGCGTTTCATCGAAGCGGCGCTCCCGCCGCTGGAACACGCGCCCGAGATAGATCGCAGACGCGACCCAAACGGCCGCGAACCCTGATCCGATCAACGACATCGCGGCAAACCCGAGCCCGACGCCTTCGCTCAAGAACGCGAAGATGCCGCCCCACCACGCATCGCCGCCGCGATAAACGACGACGTCGACGACGGGTTTCGTCTTGAAGCGCGTCTCGCGATCGACGCCCGTGAACAGCATTTCGCGAGCAGGCCTCGTGATGCCGTATTCGCCCCCTCGCCGCGCGATATCGACAGCGAGCAACACGGACAGAATCGGCGCCAGCGCGAGAATCAAAAATCCGAGCGCGCAAAAGGCCGGCAACAGTGCCAACGTAGCGGGCATGCCGAGCCGCTTGACGAGTCGGCCCGTGACGAAGAGCCCGAGGCCGAACGTGAGGATGTTCGCGACGGCGTCGCGTAGCGCCAAGATCGTCGTGCGCTGTTCGCGTTCCTCGTATATGCGCAGCAACTCCGTGGTTTCGAAGTAGATGAACGCCTGGATCGCGGTGTAGAGCAGAATGAACACGCCGATTGTCAGGAGGTAGGGGTTCGTAGCGAAGTCATGGAACCCCTGCCACCATTTGCCGCCCATCGTTGCGGCGCCGAGATTGGCGTGCACGGCCTCGTTGTGCAGGTCGACGACCTTCAAGCGTTGCAGGTGGAAAATCATCGGGATCGCGAGCAGCAGAATGATCGCAGCGACGAGCATCAGGTTCTGGTTGCCGACGTCCGTGGCGATAACGGCCACGACGAGCGGAGCGGCCGCGGCGCCGGCGCTGACGCCGACACCAATGAACGGGAACAAGCGCTTCGATTGCTCGGAGCTGAAGGTGTCGGCCATGAAGCTCCAGAACACCGACAGGTGGAAAAGGCTGAACAGGCTGACCCAGACGTAGAAGCTTTTATCGAGCAGCACGGCATCGTTCACGAGACGCGAACCCAGGAAGAACAGCGCGAACGTGACCGCATAGAACGTATAGACGGCGGGAACGAGTAATCGGAACCGGACCTTCGAGCACGCGAGGCCGTAGATCATCACGAGGCCGAGGCTCAGGAAGAACTGAATCGTCCAAAGCTGGGAAATCTCGGCATCGGACCAGTCGCTCGCCATCGAGTCGCGGACGGGCCGCAAGAAAAAGTAAGCCGACATCACCGTGAAACCCGTCAAGAACGACATCGTCGCTGCCCGAGTTTCGTTCGCTTCGATGAGCGTCGCCGAGCGGCGAATCTTCGGCGACCGCAAGATCAGCCCGACGATGCAGGCGCCAACCATCAGACCCCAGAGCGAGGGGTCGCCGAAATCGAAGATTTCGCCGAGCGTCGCACCTTCGAGCAGGCGCAACGCTTTGTTGACGGCGTAGGCGGCAATTCCGACCCAGCAGCCGAGCTTGATCGGATCGAATGAGGAATTCGTCGTGGTAGTCATCGGCCGAGAATACACCGCGTCTTGCGGCCGCTGGAACCGCGCCAAGGGTGTCTCAAGTCTCGGTTTTTCCTAAGTCGCGGTGCTAGATTGAATCGCAGCGCTCGTCGGAGGCTCGCCATGCAACGTAGGTATTTGCTGACGTCGGCGATTGCGGTCGCGCTCGCGGGCTGCGGAATCTCCGAGCCTAGCGAGCAAGCGAGCGAGCCGCGCGACCCCGCGCCGCGGCGAGAAACGGTGTTCGACCCGATGACGAGCACGATCGGGCGCGCACAGGGTGTGCAGCAGACCGTCGACGATCAGGCGGCCGAGCAGCGGCGGCGCATTGAAGAGGCGTCGCGCTAGGCACGCCCCAAGCGTCAGCGGTATCCGAGCAGGTACGTGAGGCCGCGGAACGCCGGCAGCGCGGCCGTGATGACGTGCGTCGGAATTGCCGCGAGATATCCCCGATAGCGCCCCTTCGCCTCGAAGCGCGCGCGAAACTCCGATTTGCCGATTTCCTTCACGAGGCGCGGGACGATGCCACCGGCGATATAGACACCGCCGCGGGCGCCCGTGGTGACAGCGAGATCGCTGGCGACGGTGCCGAGCATCGCGAAGAACATCGCCAGCGTCTTGCGAGCCAACGGCTCGCTTTGCCTCGCGAGATTCGTGACGTCCTCCGGAGTAACCGTCGGTCGACCGCGGCCGGCGAGCTCGGCAAGCGCGACGTAGAGGTTCACGAGGCCGGGGCCCGACAACACGCGCTCCGCCGAGCAATGGCCGTCGAATTGGTCGCGCAGTAGCGCAATGACGTCCTGCTCTTCGCGCGTGGCGGCCGGCAGCGAGACGTGGCCGCCTTCGCCCGTCATCAGGGCCCAGCTGTCCGCTGCGGGCACCAGCGCCGAGACGCCGAGCCCGGAGCCTGGGCCGAGCGCCGCCAGCGTCGTCCGCTGCACGCTCTCGCCGCCGCCGATCCGCACGATGTCAGCCGGCGTCAGCAACGGCAACCCCCACGCGATCGCCGCGAAGTCGTTGACGACCTGCAGCCGCTTCAGGCCGAGCTTCTCTTTGAGCTCGCGCTGCGAGAAGCGCCAGTCGATGTTGATCATTTGGACTTCGTCGCCGACGATCGGCGCCGCAATGGCCAACGCCGCGCGCGTCGGGCGGTCGCTGGCGCGGCGGTGGTCGAGGTAGATGCCGAGAACGCCCGCGACGCCGGTGAAATCTTGGTTCTCGAAGATCTCGGGCGCGAGCTCTTGGCCTTTGTCGTCGAGGAGTGTGCAGCGCGTCGTCGTCGCGCCGATGTCGGCGATCAGGTCCACGGCGCGCTCGTCAGGCGTTCAAGTCCGGGATCCTGGCGCTCTCGAGCTGAGTGATCATGTCCTTCAGTATCAGCTTGCGCTTCTTCAGCCTCTTCAGCATGAGCTGATCCACGTTCGGATCGGTTACGAGCCGAGCGATGACTTGATCCAAGTCCCGGTGCTCCACGCGCAGTTGCTTCAGCCGCTCCACGTTCCTGAAGGTCTCAGTTTCTATTTTGTCGGTCACTAGTGCTACGGATCGGTGCCAACCAGTTCCGCCGCTGGTCGCCAAAGGCCAGGAAGTGCGGGTTCAACAGGTGATCTTTGGAGTTGTACCGCAACGGCCGACCGGCTAGGTCGATCATACGCCCGCCCGCACTTTCGAGGATAGCCTGCGCGGCGGCCGTGTCCCATTCGGACGTCGGACCGAGCCGCGGATAGATGTCGGCCGCGCCTTCGGCGACGAGGCAGATCTTCAGTGAGCTGCCCATATCGGTGATCTCGTGCGGCGGCAGGGCCGCGAGATAGGCGGCCAGCTCCGGCGCGGGATGGCTGCGGCTGCCGACGACGCGCAGCGGCGACGGCGCCTCGGCGCGGACCGCGATCGCACGTGCAGCGCCGCCGCCATCGGCCCGCCACGCTCCGAGCGTAACGGCGCCGGAGTACATGCGGTCGAGCACCGGCGCGTACACGGCGCCGAGCACGGCGCGCTGCTCGTCGACGAGCGCGATGTTGACCGTGAACTCGCCGTTGCGCTTGACGAACTCCTTCGTGCCATCGAGCGGATCGACGAGCCAATAGCGCTGCCACCCCCGCCGCGCCGCGTGATCTTCGGGCAGCGATTCCTCGGACAGGACCGGCAATTTCGCGTCGAGCTGCTCGAGCGCCGCGCTGATGATGCCGTGCGCTACCTGATCCGCTTCGGTCAGCGGGGAGTCGTCGCTCTTGCGTGCGACGGCGAAATCGGGGCGCGCGTAGACCTCGAGAATCGCGCGCCCCGCTTCGCGAGCAATCTCGCAGGCTGCGTCGAGCAAATGGCGGTCGTCGCGCGGGCCGGTCATGAGGCGTCTTGTATCATAGCGACATGACGCCGGCAGCCACGACCATCGTCGAATGGGGTGCGATCGATACCGTCTTCGTCGACATGGACGGCACGTTGCTCGATCTCCGCTTCGATACCTTCTTCTGGCGCGAGGTCGTGCCGCAGCGCTATGCGCTCCTGCACAACATCACCGTGTCTGCCGCGCAAGCGGCGCTCACGCCGCGCTTCGACGCCAAGATCGGCACGCTCGAATGGTATTGCCTCGATCACTGGGCGCGCGATCTCGGCATGGACTTGAAGGCGTTGAAGCATGAGCACAGCGACGGCATCCAGTTTCTTCCGGGAGCGCAGGAATTTCTCGCAAGCATGCGTGCTCGCGGCAAACGGTTGGTCGTCGTGACGAACGCGCATCGCGATACGTTTGCCGTGAAGGCTGAGCGCACAGGCATCGACCGGCTCGTCGATTCCGTCGTGTGCTCGCACGATTTCGCGGCGCCGAAGGAGAGCGCTGCGTTCTGGCACGCGCTCGAGGCGCACGAGCCGTTCGATGCAGGACGCACGTTGCTTATCGAGGATAGCCTCACGGTGCTTGCAGCCGCGCGCGCCTACGGTCTCAAGCATACGATCGCGATCCGCCGCCCCGATTCGCAGTTGCCGCCGCGCGCCATCGCAGAGTTCACGGCAATCAATGGCGTCTTCGAGCTCGTCTAGCCCTCAGGATCGCCGCTGATTGGGCGGGCGGCGCCGACGAGGGGGGCCGCCTCGGCGGCCGCCCTGAGGAGGGCCGTGGCGATGCGGGCGGGCGCTCGGCGTGTGCGGCAGCTCGCTAACCAGCGTGCCGCGATCGAAGGTCGCGACGGGGATCTTCCGGCCGATGAAGTCCTCGATGTCGGGTAACGAGATCGCGTAGGCCTCGCAGCCGAAGCTGATCGCGTCGCCGGCGGCCCCGGCACGCGCGGTCCGCCCGATCCGGTGCACGTAGTCTTCGGGGTCCTGCGGCAAGTCGTAGTTGAATACGTGGCTGACGCCAGGAACATGCAGCCCGCGCGAAGCGACGTCGGTGCCGATCAAGACGGCGAGGTCGCCCGACAGGAAGTCCTTTAGCATGCGCAGCCGCTTGCGCTGCGGCACGTCGCCCGACAGCGCCTCCGCATTGATTCCGTTCGCCTGCAGGCGCTCCTGCAATCGTTCCGCTTCCCGGCGCGTGTTGACGAAGACCATCGTGCGATGCGGGTCGTGGTCGCGCAGCAGCGTCAAGAGCAGCGGCAGCTTCTCCTCGTTGGAGGGGAAATAAATGCTCTGCGTCACGCGATCGACGGTCATCTTGTCGGGCTCGATGCGCACGAGCTCGGGATCGTTCATGTGCTCGTACGCGAGCTCGAGCACACGGTGCGAAAGCGTCGCCGAGAACAGCATGTTCAGGCGCCGATGATGCTCGGGCAAACGGCGTAGAACGTAACGGATGTCCTTGATGAAGCCGAGATCGAACATGCGATCGGCTTCGTCGAGCACGAGAACCTGAATGCCGCGCAAGCCGAACACGCGCTGCTTGTAGAAATCGATGAGGCGTCCCGGGGTGCCGATCAGCACGTCGACGCCTGCGGCGAGCACGTCGCGCTGTTTGTCGTAATCTGTGCCGCCGAACGCGAGACCTAGCTTGAACGGCAGGTGCTTGCCAAGCACCGTCGCGTCGGTGTGTACTTGCACGGCGAGCTCGCGAGTAGGCGCCATGATCAGCGCGCGCGGCGCGGGCGGGCCGGCCTCCGTCGTCAGCGGCGGGCTGTGCTCGAGCCGGTGATAGAGCGCGAGCAAAAACGCGGCTGTCTTGCCGGTTCCCGTCTGGGCTTGGCCTGCGACGTCTTGGCCGTCGAGGGCAAGCGGCAGAGTCTTGCTCTGAATCGGCGTGCACTGAACGAAGCCGGCTTCGGCGATTCCTTTCTGCAATCCGGCCGACAAAGGGAGGTCGGCGAAGCGTAGATCGGTGAGGTGGTCGGTCTGTGCGGGAGTTTCGATATCGGGCCTCGATACTTGCAAATTCGCTTCTCGGCAGTTAAAAATACGGTACGCCCTCCCAAATACCCACTGAGTTCCTGCGAGCCTCGAGGGAAGCACCTGCCGCAAATTGTGCCTGACCCGCCAGGCGGCGTCACTTTTCGGCTTAGCTCGTTTGGGTGTTATCGCCTTTTCGCCTATCCGCCCCGGGGTCTTGGGGGCGGCCTGAAATCAGAGGATCAACTAAAGTGAGTGGAGAGATCGTACATACGACCGACGCGGCCTTTGAGCAAGACGTCGTGAAGTCCGCGCAGCCCGTGCTGCTCGACTTCTGGGCCGAGTGGTGCGGTCCTTGCAAGATGATCGCTCCAATTCTCGACACGATCGCCACGCAGTACAAAGACAAGCTCCGCGTCGTCAAGCTCAACATCGACGAGAATCCGAAAACCCCACCCAAATTCAATATTCGCGGCATTCCAACCTTGCTCCTGTTCCGCAACGGCACCGTAGCCGCGCAACAGGTCGGCGCAGTTTCCAAAGCACAACTCGAGTCTTTTCTCGAGACACATCTAAATGGCCAACACAGTCAATCCAGCAAAACCGCTTAATCGCTACACAACTACTTTCAGGATGCAATCGTGAGGGGATACCTAGGTAATTCCGCGCGCGCGCGGATGAAGGACGGCGGCCCTCACCAAGGCGGTGACGGCAACGGCAAACGCAATCGCCGCAATCGTGGCGGTGGTGGCGGCGGCGGCGGGCCGATGCGGGAGGAGTTCCCCGACGACGAAGAGTTCGACGTCATTCCGGCCGCGGATCTCGAATCGACGAAGAACGGGATGAACCTGTCCGAGCTCAAGACGCGGCCCGCCGCGGCGCTCGTGCAGCTCGCGGAGACGATGGGGCTCGAGAACCTCGCGCGGTCCCGCAAACAAGACATCATCTTTTCGATCCTGAAGTCGCACGCGAAGAACGGCGAGCACATCTTCGGCGAAGGCGTGCTCGAGATCCTGCAGGACGGCTTCGGCTTCCTGCGCTCGTCCGACGGCTCGTACCTGGCCGGTCCTGACGACATCTACGTGAGCCCGAGCCAGATTCGCCGCTTCAACTTGCGCACGGGCGATACCGTCTCGGGGCTCATCCGGCCGCCGAAGGACGGCGAGCGCTACTTCGCGCTATTGAAGGTCGGCGAGATCAACCACGATGCGCCGGAGAACGCGAAGAGCAAGGTGCTCTTCGAGAATCTGACGCCGCTGTTCCCGAAGAAGCGCCTGAAGCTGGAGCAGGGCAACGGCAGCACCGAGGACCTGACGGCGCGCATCATCGACATGGTCGCGCCGATCGGCAAAGGCCAGCGCGGCCTCATCGTTTCGCCGCCGAAGGCCGGCAAGACGATGCTGCTGCAGAACATCGCGGCGTCGATCTCGGCCAATCATCCCGACGTTCAGCTCATCGTGCTGCTCATCGACGAACGGCCCGAAGAAGTCACGGAGATGGAGCGCACGGTGCGCGGCGAGGTCGTGTCGAGCACGTTCGACGAGCCCGCGACGCGCCACGTGCAAGTCGCGGAAATGGTCATCGAGAAGGCCAAGCGGCTCACGGAGCACAAGCAGGACGTCGTGATCCTGCTCGACTCGATCACGCGGCTGGCGCGCGCCTACAACACGGTGGTGCCGTCGTCGGGCAAGGTGCTGACGGGCGGCGTCGATGCGAACGCGCTACAGCGCCCGAAGCGGTTCTTCGGCGCGGCGCGCAACATCGAGGAGGGCGGCAGCCTCACGATCATCGCTACGGCGCTGATCGACACGGGCTCGAAGATGGACGACGTCATCTACGAGGAGTTCAAGGGCACGGGCAACATGGAGATCCACCTCGATCGCCGCATCGCCGAGAAGCGCGTGTTCCCGGCCATCAACATCAATCGCTCGGGCACGCGTAAGGAAGAGCTGCTAACCGCCCCCGACGAGCTCCAGAAGATGTGGGTGCTGCGCAAAGTGCTGCATCCCATGGACGAGCTCGCGGCCGTCGAGTTCTTGCTCTCGAAGCTGCAGGACACGAAGACGAACGCCGACTTCTTCGAGTCGATGAAGCGGTAGCGTTAGCCGCGACACAGTTCGTCGAGTCTTTCGTGCGTCGGTCCGAGATGCCGGCGCCGAGCCTACCGCGTTGCGATGCCCATGTTGCGTGATTCGACCGAACGTAGGTTGTACCGCTCGCAGAAAGCCGAGAACGGGTTGCGCCGGAAAGGATTGCCGAGGCTCACGGTAGTCCGCACGTCGTGCGACGAAAGTACGCCGTTGGCGCCCAAGTATGGAAATGCCGTCTCGTACTCCCACATCATGTGCTCGTAGGTGTGCAGGCTATCGTGATGAAAGAGATCGATTTGACCAAGCCGCGCCAATAGCCGCGGCAACTCTCGTTTACTATCGCCGATGATCAGGCGCCAGCGATCCTTCAGCGTCGGCCGCACGAAGAAGTCATTCGGCGGCTCGTCCGGTGCATTGCCGAGATCGATGCTGTACAGGACGCCGTGTTCGTTGTCCTTCAGCGCCTCGAGGATGTACTCGCTCGACGCGCCATAGCAAACGCCCGTTTCGACGACCACGCTGGGGCGCATCGCGCGCACCAGGGAGTAGATCGTCTCGCAGTCGAATGTCGGCGTAGAGCCGAGTCCGGAGCCGGCAAACTCCTTCAGCCGAGCGCGCTGGCTTTGCACCCATGCGCCTATCCCCGAGCGTTGGCATTCTTCGATGATCGCCTGGGTGTCGACGTGAAAGACGTCCGAAAGAAAACGCTCGGCGACTTCGCGCTCTTCCGGAGTGTTCAGACGCGAGAGTCGCGCCATGTCCATGAGCCTTCGGACCGTACGCAACGGATGACGACCGGCTTTCGCCAGCAGGGTCGCCGTTGGTATGGAATTGATCATGGGCAGCCCTCCTTGGCCGATTTGTACAAAAGCCCAGCCGAACGCGCTATGGCGCTGCGCTTGTTCCTGCCGATTCGAACGGTATGGCCCGGCCTTGCAAACGCCATGCCGAAGACAAGGCGTCGCCGGTGAAACGCGCTGCTGGCGCGGTCCCCCGATAACTGCCGCGCGATTGCGGCGACGCCTCGTTTCCACGATCCTCGATTGCATCGCAAGAGTTGGAAACGTGCTTAGGGACGGGACTCTTCGCGGTGCACGGCGCGGTGGCCGATGTCGGTCCGGTAGAAGGCGCCGTCCCAGCTGATCTTGCGCACGATGCGATAGGCTGCCTCGCGCGCTGCGCGGACGGTCGTGCCCGCGCCGACGACGCAAAGGACGCGGCCGCCGTCCGTTACCACGCGGCCGCCGTCGAGGAGGGTGCCGGCGTGGAAGACCTTCACATCGCGGCCCGTCGCCGCCTCGAGACCGCTGATCGGCTTGCCCTTGTCGTAGGCCTCGGGGTAACCCCGGCTCGCCATCACGACGCCGACCGTTGCACGTGGGTCCCACTCGAGCGGCTTGTCGCCGAGCGTGCCGTCGAACGCGCTAGAGCAGATATCGACGATGTCCGAGCGAAGGCGGAACAGGATCGGCTGCGTCTCGGGATCGCCCAAGCGGCAATTGAACTCGATGACGCGCGGCTGTCCCGCAGCGTCGATCATGAGACCTGCGTACAGGAAGCCGCGGTAGTGAATGCCGTCGGCGGCGAGGCCGCGCACGGTCGGCACCATGATCTCGCGCATGACGCGGTCGTGGACCTCGGGCGTGACCACGGGGGCCGGCGAATAGGCGCCCATGCCGCCCGTGTTGGGCCCGAGATCGCCGTCGTCGCGCGTTTTGTGGTCCTGCGAGCTCGCAAGCGGCACGACGCGCGTGCCGTCGACAACGGCGATGAAGCTCGCCTCCTCGCCGGTGAGAAACTCCTCGATGACGACAGTTGCGCCGGCTTGACCGAACTGCCGTTGCCGCAGCACGCGATCGAGCGCAGCTTCAGCCTCCGCTCGAGTGGCGGCGATGATGACGCCTTTGCCGGCCGCCAGCCCGTCCGCCTTGATGACGATTGGCGGCGTTTGCCTCGCGACGTAGTCGCGTGCGGCCGTGAACTCGGTAAACTTCCCGTAGGCCGCGGTCGGGATTCCGTGACGCGCCAGGAACTCCTTCGTGAAGGCTTTCGACCCTTCGAGCTGTGCGCCGGCGCCGCGCGGCCCGAAGCACTTGAGTCCCGCGGCCTCGAACGTGTCCACAATGCCGCCGACGAGCGGGACTTCGGGGCCGACGACGGTCAATGCGACGCGCTCCTTCTTGGCGACATCGATGAGCGCGGCGAAATCCGTGACGGCCAAGGCCAGGTTACGCACCTTCGGCTCCCCGGCGGTGCCGGCGTTGCCTGGGGCGCACAGCACCTCGCTGACCTTCGGCGACTGAGCGAGCTTCCATGCCAGCGCGTGCTCGCGCCCGCCGTTGCCTATCAGCAGGACTTTCACCGCGTCGCTCCGTGCGCTCAATGGCGGAAGTGTCGCATGCCCGTGAACACCATCGTCATGCCGTGCTCGTCGGCGGCGCGCACGACTTCCTCATCGCGCATGGAGCCGCCGGGCTGAACGACGGCGAGAACACCGCGCTCGGCGGCGGCGTCGATGCTGTCGCGAAACGGGAAAAAGGCGTCGGACGCGAGCACCGCGCCCGCGACGCCGAGCTTCGCCTCTTCGGCCTTGAGCGCCGCAATGCGCGCGCTCATGACGCGGCTCGGTTGTCCGGCTCCGATGCCGATCGTTGCGCCGTCGCGGGCGAGCACGATCGCGTTCGATTTTACGTACTTCACGACGGTCCACGCGAACTCGAGATCGCGCAGCTCGCTTGCGGTGGGTTGACGCTGCGTGACGACTTTAGCCGCCGCGACGTCGACGCGGCCGTCGTCAGCGCTCTGAACGAGCACGCCGCCCTCGATCGTCTTGAGCTCGAAGCCGTGCTCGCGCGCCGCCGAGGCGGGCGTCTGCCAACCGGCCTCGAGGACGCGAATGGCTTGCTTGCGCGCGAGCGCGGCGCGCGCCCCTTCACCGACCTCGGGCGCGATGACGACCTCGGCGAACTGTTGCGCGACGATCGCCTCCGCAGACGGCTGGTCGAGCGCGCGATTGAAGGCGATCACGCCGCCGAAGGCCGACGTCGGATCCGCACGATACGCGAGCTGATATGCGGTCACGGACGACGCGGCCGTCGCGACTCCGCACGGGCTCGCGTGCTTGACGATGACGCAGGCCGCCGCTTCGAACGCTTTGACGGCCTGATACGCTGCGTCGGCGTCGACGAGGTTGTTGAACGACAGCTCCTTGCCCTGCAGCTTCCGCGCGTGCGCGACCGTGCCTGGCACGCTTTCGGCTGCTCGATACAGCGCTGCGCGCTGATGCGGGTTCTCGCCGTAGCGAAGCGGCTGATGGAGGCTCCAGCTGCGCAGCAGCGGGTTCGCCCAGTCGCTGGGCGCGCTGCTGTGAGCGCGCAGGTACCGGCTGATGGCCGTGTCGTAATGGGCCGTATGGCTGAAAGCCTTGATGGCGAGCTCGCGGCGCACCGCGGCCGGAACTTCGCCGCCTTCGAGCGCCGCGAGCACCGTGTCGTAGTCCGCGTGATCGACGACAACGACGATGTTGTCGTGATTCTTCGCCGCGGCGCGCAGCATCGCGGGGCCGCCGACATCGATGTTCTCGATGGCCTCGGCATCGGTGCAGTCCGCGCGCGCCGTCGTCGCTTCGAACGGATAGAGATTGACGACGAGCACGTCGATGACGCCGATACCGTGGCTTTCGAGCACGGCGTCGTCGACGCCGGGCCTTGCCAACAGACCGCCGTGAATGTGCGGATGCAGCGTTTTGACGCGGCCGTCCATGATCTCGGGAAAACCCGTGATCGTCGCAACCTCCGTCACGATGATCCCGGCCGCTCGCAGCGCTTTCGCCGTACCGCCCGTCGAGACGATCTCGAAGCCCAACCTTTCGAGCGCCAATGCGAACGGCGCGAGGCCGTGCTTGTCCGCCACGCTGAGCAATGCACGGCGTTTCGAGTGGCGTTTGTCGGGCGCGTCCGGGACTTGAGATCGCTCCGTGCGAGATCGTCGCGTCTTGCGGCTCGGGCTCATCGACCCTGGAGCTTGTAGTCTTTGAGCTTCTTGCGCAGCGTGCCGCGATTGATCCCGAGGATCTCTGCTGCTTCGCTCTGGTTGCCGTTCGTATAGGTCAAAACAGCGCGAAATAAGGGCTTTTCGACCTCGCCCATGACGAGCTGATACAGGTCGCCGGGCTTATGGCCGTTCAGGTTCTCGAAGTAGCTGCTCAGGCATTCGTCGGTCAAGTTGCTCAGCAACTTACTCCGCGTGCCGACGTGTGCGGTGTGGTGTGCGACCCGCTTCGTTTTTTTGCGTGACGTTTTTTTATTGCTCGCCATAGCCATCATCACGTTCCCCCTCAAGAACGTCGTGAGCTCCCGGTTCAGTACTTCTCTGTAGCGTCGCGATCGACCCGCGAGTGCGAAAGCAAGTGGGTCCCGGCTTTGTGCCAGGTATCCTTTTTCGCTTGACGCTAACCCCGTTTCTTGCAGTAGAAGTACCGACTCAGGGTGCGAGAATCATAGCATGCGTGCGCGAAATTTTGCTCTGCGAATTCGCGCGAGCGCGCCTGTCAGAGAAATACTTCGTCGGCACCGCAAGTTACTAAAGATGCTTCGACTTCGATGCAAACATCGATCTCGAATCCGTACGCATCGGGCCCGGGATCGACGACTTCGATTTCCGCGCGCGCCGTTTCACCGGGTGACATGAGCCGGCCGTGCGGCGTGTCGCGCGGGAGATACTCCGCCGGCGTGAACACACGGCTGCCGACCGCCGCTTCCCATCGATCCTTGAGCCGCAACTGCACGGCGGGATACGGTTGACGCGACGGACCGCGATTCTGAATCCGCGCCGTGATCTTCAAGCGCCCGAGCCCGCGCGAGTTCGGTTCCGCCGTCGCGATCCAATCGATGATCTGATATTGGTGCACGTCCCAATGTGGCGTGAGCTCGCCGCCGAACGAGCTGTAAGTGGCAGTGAGCCACGGGCCGAAAGTCGCGTGCCCTGCAATGTCGGAACGAAAGTGATGGATCGTCTGCGCGCCGAGCGCCAGCAATGCGAAGGCCGCCGCGACGGCCCACCAGCGGCTGCGGCGCGTCGGCTCGCTGGCTCGCGCCCAGACGTAATCGAGTTGCGGGAGCGGCGCGTCGAGCTCTGCGGCTAACACACGATCGACTTCCGTCGCGCTGATGGCGCCCGGCACCCCCTCCGCTTCGACGTCGGTGCGCGCCTCGGTGTCCGCGGCCGCGACCGGCGTTGCGGCGGCTGGAGCGGCGGCGGGCTCCGGCTGATCCGGTGTCGGCGGCGCGGCGGCGTGCTTCGCGCGCGCGGCATGCTCCGGCTCGAACGATTTGGCCGCCGGGTCGTGCAGCTCCGCATACGCGTTGAACACGCTGGCGCAGCGCCCGCAGCGAACTTGGCCGCTCGCCTTCTTCAGCGTCTCGTCAGTGACGCGGAACGTCGTGTCGCATTCGGGGCAGCGCGTTAACAGCATGGCGGCCGGTTGGCTCGTGACGCGGCGATTCTAGCGGTTCTTCACCGGCTTAACCCGCCCTCACGCGCCCCGTCAGGCAGGCCCAGCCGTCGCGGGCCGTTTGCGCGGTCTCTGTGACATAGGGAGCGTAGGCCTCGGCGACGCTCCTCGCTTGCGGCTCGAGGATTCCCGAAAGCACGAGCATGCCCCCCGGGACCACACGCTTCGCGAGCGCCGGCGCGAGCTCGACTAGCGTGCCGGCGAGGATGTTTGCGGTGAGCACGTCGACGGTGACGGGCGGCAGAAGCTCGGGCGCGCCTATGAAGATCCGATCGGTGACGCCGTTCAGCGCCGCGTTCGCGCTCGTGGCCGTCAGCGCTTGATGGTCGTTGTCGACGGCGTACGCGCGACGGGCGCCGAGCGTCAGCGCGGCGAGCGCGAGAATGCCGGATCCGCAGCCGTAGTCGAGCAGCGTCATGCCGGCCACGACATGGCGCTCGAGCCACTCGAGGCACAGCGCCGTCGTCGCATGCTCGCCGGTGCCGAACGCGAGACCCATGTTGATGCGTACGACGAGGCGCTCGCCCGGCGCGTGGCGATCGTCGGTCGGAGCCAGCCATAGACGCTTGCCGATCGCGCGCGCTTTCACCGCTTGCGCAAGCTTGGGCTCCCACGCCGATTCCTCGAACGCCTCGACGGCTACTTCGGCGCCGTGAAACGCCGTTGCGAGCAGGTTTCGGAGCGCCTCGATGTCGAGCTCCCGCGCGAGCAACGCCTCGATCACCACGTGCGGCCACAGCGGCGTCGTGCTGGGCTCGGGCTCGAGCACGGGATCGTCGGCGGCGTCTCGCAACGAAATCGTCTCGGCGCCCGCGAGCGTGAGGAGCGCTTCCGCCCTCGGCACATCGGCAGCCGCAAGCGTGAGCGTCAATCGCTGCCGGCTCACGGCGTCACCTCAAGCCGAGTCGCCGCTCCAAATAGTGGATGTCGGTCCCGCCGGCCTTGAACGCGCCGTGTTGAAAGATTTCCTGGTGCAACGGAATGTTCGTGCTGATGCCGTCGACGACGATCTCCTGCAGCGCGGTCGTCATGCGTGCGATCGTCGCGCGCCGATGCTCGCCGTGGGCGATGATCTTCGCGATCAGGGAGTCATAGTACGGCGGTACCGCGTAGCCGCTGTACATGTGGCTGTCGACGCGGATGCCGGGGCCGCCCGGCGGATGCCACAGGCTCACCGTGCCTGGCGACGGCACGAACGATTTAGGATCCTCGGCATTGATGCGGCACTCGATCGCGTGCCCACGCCAGCGGATGTCTTCTTGCGCGAAGGGCAGCCGCTCGCCGGCCGCGATCGCGAGCTGTGTCTTCACGATGTCGATGCCCGTCACGAGCTCGGTGACCGGATGCTCGACCTGGACGCGCGTGTTCATCTCGATGAAGAAGAATTGCCCGTCCTGATACAGGAACTCGAACGTGCCCGCTCCGCGGTAGCCGATCTTCAAGCAGGCGTCGACGCAGGTTTGGCCCATCTTCAGCCGTTCCTCGTCCGCGAGCCCGGGGGCCGGCGATTCCTCGATGACTTTTTGGTGACGGCGTTGCATGGAGCAGTCGCGCTCACCCAAGTGCACGGCGTTGCCATGGCTGTCGGCCAGCACCTGGAACTCGATGTGCCGAGGGTGCTCCAGGAATTTCTCCATGTAGACCTGGTCGCTGCCGAAGGCCGATAGCGCCTCGGCGCGCGTGATGGCCACGGCGTTGAAGAGCGCCGCGTCGCTGTGGACGACGCGCATGCCTCGTCCGCCGCCGCCCGCTGCCGCCTTGATGATGACGGGGTAGCCGATCTCGTGCGCGAGACGCGCGTTGACCTCGGGATCGTCAGTCAACGGGCCGTCGGACCCCGGCACGCAGGGAACTCCGGCCTCGCGCATCGTCTTGATGGCCGAGACCTTGTCGCCCATCAAACGAATCGTCTCGGGTCTTGGCCCGATGAAGATGAAGCCGCTCTCCTCGACGCGCTCCGCAAAGTCGGCGTTCTCCGACAGAAAGCCGTAACCGGGGTGAATGGCCACGGCGTCCGTGACCTCGGCCGCCGCGATGATCGCCGGCATGTTGAGATAGCTCTGCTGGGACCGCGGCGGGCCGATGCACACGGTTTCGTCGGCCAACAGGACGTGCTTCAAGGTCGTATCGGCCGTCGAGTGCACGGCGACGGTCTTGATTCCGAGCTCACGGCAAGCCCGAAAGATGCGAAGTGCGATCTCGCCGCGGTTGGCGATCAGGACTTTGTCGAGCATCGTTGTTGGCGCTCGTTCGCGACTATTCTTCGATGACTATTTTTCGATCACGAAAAGCGGCTGGCCGAATTCGACGGGGCTGCCGTTCTCGACGAGGACGCTGACGACGCGGCCGGCGAACTCCGATTCGATCTGGTTCATCATCTTCATCGCTTCGATGACGCACAGCGTATCGCCGGGCTTGACCTCGGTGCCGATCTCGACGAACGGCTTTGCGCCGGGGGCCGGGCCGCTATAGAACGTGCCCACCATCGGGGCCGTGACCTGCTGGCCTTGCACAGGCGGGGTGGGGGCTTCCGCTGGCAGTGCCGCGGCCGCAGCGGGGGGAGGCGCCGCCGCAGCGGCCGGCGCCGCAGTCGTCGTGACCCCGGGCTTCGGATAGCGGCTGATCCGGACGGACTCTTCGCCCTCGGAGATCTCGATCTCCGAGATACCGGATTCCTCGAGAAGCTCGATGAGTTTTTTTACTTTTCGAATATCCATCACTTCCCCCCCTTTGTCAGGTGACGAATCGCCGCCTGCAACGCAAGCTCGTAGCTGGAAACTCCGAAGCCGGCGATCGTCCCGAGCGCGATGTCCGCGAAGTACGAGTGATGCCTGAAGGCTTCGCGGGCCGCCACGTTCGACAAGTGCAGCTCGATGAACGGTACCTGTGCCGTCAGCAGCGCGTCGCGAAGCGCGACACTGGTGTGCGTGAACGCGGCCGGATTGAACAAGATGACGGCAATGCCCTCGTCGCGCGCGAGATGAACACGCTGAATCAGCTCCGATTCCGAGTCGCTCTGGAAGGCTTCGAGGTCATGCCCCGCGGCTGCCGCCTGCGCCCGCAGCGTCGACTCTATGTCGCCGAGGGACGTGGTGCCATAGATGCCGGGCTCGCGGCGCCCGAGTTGTCCCAGGTTTGGGCCGTTCAGGAGCAGAAGGCGCGCCATCCAGCGTACTCGGCCGATCAATGGCGGCGAGTTTACCCGTTTTCGGCGCAATTGGCGCCACTATGCGCGCTTTTCGGGCTAGAACGGCTCTAGATCGGTTCCGCGATGCGGCTGCGCGCTTGCTCGACGTCGATTCGGCCAGCCGCGAGTTCGTCCGCGACGGCTTGAAATCTCTCGAGGTGCTCGGCATGAAGCTCGCCCGTATGGACGCCCAGGATGCTGCCGTCACCGCCCGCGAAGATCGTGAAGGGCAACGCGTAAATGTTGACGCCGAGCGCTCCCGCCGCGGCCCACGCCTCGTTCTGTCCGATCAGGATCGGATAGTTGAACTGAATGTCGCCCGCGAACTTGGCGACCAGATCGGGCTTGTCGATCGCGATGCCGACGACCTGCAGGTCTGGACGCGACGTCTGCAGCTCCTTCAGCATCGGAATCTCTCGGAGGCACGGCGCACACCAAGTGGCCCAAAAGTTGATGAGCAGCGGCTTGCCGGGCCAGCTTTGGATCGATTGCTGGTCGCCGGCCAGGTTCGCCAGCGAGAAATCGGGCAGGCTGGCAACGGCCGGCGCAGCCGCGGCGGCAGCGATGTCGTCGGCGCCCGGCGTCTCGGGGGCACCGACGAGGCGGTAGGTCAGATAGCCGAGGACGGCGGCGGCGCTCAGCGCCGCGGTCAGCAGCACTGGGCGCGACTTAGCCATGCGGAGATTCCTCGTTAGAGCGCGGCGAGACCCTCGACGTGGGTCCGAAACTTGTCGGCCGGCACGAAGCCGACGAGCTTGTAATTATCCCGCTCGAACCCGCTACGGTCGAAGAATGCGATCGTCGGCGGGCCGAAGCTGCGGAAACGTTCCAGCAGTGCTTGGTCATCGTCGTCATTATCCGTCACGTCGGCACGTAACAGCATGAACGGTTTCAGCGCGCCGATCACGCCCGGGTCCGGAAACGTGTACTCCTCCATTTCTTTGCAGGAGACACACCACTCTGCCGTGAAGTCTAGCATCACGGGTTGGCCTGCAGTCCGCGCATCGCGCAGCGCGGCATCGAGCTGCGCGACCGTCTCGATCGGACGGAACGGCAGCTCGTCCTCGGCCGTCGCCGCGAGCATGCTGCCGGCCGCGCCGACGCCGACGGCGGCCCGCGGTATCGGCCGCAGCGGATCTTCGCCGCCGAGCGTCGCGCCGATCAGGAGCAGCGCGCCATAAAGGCACGCGAGCACGCCAAGGCCCTTGGCGAGCCGGCGCACGGGCGTCGGCGCTGCGGGTAGCGGCTCGAAGGCGCCGAGGAACACGCCCGTGAGGAACACGAGCAGGGCCCACAGGACGAGCGTCACGCTGCCGGGCAGTACGCGGTCCATCATCCAGATCGCGACGCCGATCAGCATGACGCCGAAGCCGGCCTTCACGGTGTTCATCCACGGCCCGACCCGCGGCAGCAGTTGGCCCGCCGAGGCTCCGACGAGCAACAGCGGCGTGCCCATGCCCATGCTGAGCGCAAATAGAGCGCCGGAGCCGCGAGCGACGTCGCCGGTCTGGCTGATGAACGTCAGCGCGCCGATCAAGGGTGGTGCGACGCAGGTCGTCACGATCAGCGCCGTCAACGCTCCGATGAAAGCGGTCCCGAAGAACGTGCCGGCTTTCTGACGATTGGCCATGTTGGCGAGGCGCGTCTGGATGACGGCCGGCATCTGAAGCTCGAACAGCCCGAACATGCCGAGGGCCAGCACGACGAAAAGGCCGGCGAATAGCGTGATGAGCCACGGCTTCTGGAACAGCGCTTGCACTTGGTTGCCCGCAAGGGCGGCGACGGCGCCGGCCGCGGTGTACGTGGCGGCCATGCCGAGCACGTATGAAAGCGAGAGCAGGAATCCGCGCTGCGGCGAAACCGTGCCGCCTTGACCCGCGATGATGCTCGAGAGAATCGGCACCATCGGCAAGACGCACGGCGTGAACGACAGCAGCAGCCCCGCGACGTAGAAGCCGCCGAGCAGCGTCCACCACGAGCCGTTGACGATCCGGTCGAGCCACTGGTCCTGCTCGGAGACGATGCCGCCTGCATCGGGTGCGGGCGGCGCCGGGAACTCGCTCGTCGCCGGCAGCACGAGCGACATGGTTTGCTCGCCGGGCGGATAGCAGATGCTGCCTTCCTTGCAGCCCTGGAAACCCGCCGTCAGCTCGACGTCGAGCGCGTCGGGACTCGCGCGTGCGAACGGCACCTTGATCTCGACATAGTCGCGCAGCACCTCGACGTCGCCGAAGTTGTCGTCCGTATGCGGCTGGCCGGCCGGCAGGGTCGGCGCTCCGACGCTGATGCGGCCCGCCGCGGCAAAGGTCAGCTTGTCGCGATAGAGGTAGTAGCCCGGCGCGATTTGCCAGGCGACCGTGAGCTCGTTCGGCTTGTCGAAGCGCGCGTTCATCGTAAACGCATCGTCGACGGGCAACAGATCGCCGGTGGCGGACGTGTCGATCGAGCCGGCACCGAGGAACGGTGCCGGAGGAAGCGCGACCGTCGCCGTCCAGTCCTGCGGCAGATAACAGAACGTCGGCGCGCAGCCTTGCAGCTCCAGCTTCAGGTCGAGGCTCGTGGCCGGTGACATGCGGCGATACGGGAGCACGACCTGGAACCGCTGCCGGAAAATCTCCTGCTCGCCGAAGAACTCGTCGGTATGGATCTCGCCGCGTGGAAACCTGGCGGCGCCGAGCGCGACGCCGTCGGTGCCGGAGTCGAAGCCAAAGCGCGTGCGATACAGGTAGTACCCGTCGAGGACGTCGAAATCGACGTACACGCGTTCCGCATCGGCGCGCGTCGAGTAACGGAAGACCTCCGCCGGCGGAAGGGGGTCGTCCTGCGCGAACGCGCCATCGGCTGCGGCGGCGAGCCACGCGATGAACACTCGTGCTGCTAAACGCGACGCGATCATAGAGGTGTTAGTCCTTCAACTCGGCAACCGATTCCCGGATCCAGCCGAGGTAGTCCACTCCGCCTGCCTGCACGGGCAGCACGAGAACCTCGGGCAAGTCGTACTTCGACTTCTCGCGGATGGTCTTCTCGACCGCAGCGAGCCGTGGGGCCGTCGTCTTGATGATCAACAGCGTCTCCCGATCCTGCTGGACCTCGCCCTTCCAGCGGTACGTCGACGCCACGTTGCCGACGGCGTTGACGCAGGCCGCGAGGCGCCGCTCGACGAGCGCTCGCGCCAGGGCGCCGGCGTCCTCGTCGTTGCCGCAGGTCGTCAAGACGACCATCGTGTCTTCAGTCATTACGGCTTACCGCGAAGATTTCTGTCGCATCGAACCGCAGCAAGCATAGCGATGGGTTTCAAGCAATGTCATGACTCCCCTCTCATGGCCTTGCAATCCGCGTCCCGATCCATATGATTAGCACTCGCTTTGACCGAGTGCTAATAAATCCGCGCCGGTCAAAAAATCCTTCAAAATCAAGCAGTTGAACTATTGGGAGATCAACTATGAAACTTCGTCCCCTGCACGATCGTGTTGTAATCAAGCGCACCGAAGAAGAGCGCAAGTCCCCCGGCGGTATCGTGATTCCCGATACGGCGACTGAAAAACCGATCAAGGGCGAAGTGCTCGCGGTCGGCAAAGGCAAGATTCTCGAGAACGGCGATGTCCGCCCCCTCGATCTGAAGAAGGGCGACAAGGTGCTGTTCGGTAAGTACACCGGCACCGAGGTCAAGGTCGACGGCGAAGAATTGCTGGTCATGCGTGAAGACGACGTCATGGCCGTCATCGAAAAGTAACCCCGGATCCGCTTCAATAATTACCAGGAGATAGAGTCATGGCGACTCCAAAAGAAGTCCGTTTTTCCGACGATGCCCGGCAGCGCATGCTGCGAGGCGTCAACGTTCTGGCGAACGCGGTCAAGGTCACGCTCGGCCCGAAAGGCCGCAACGTCGTGCTCGAGAAGAGCTTCGGCGCCCCGACCGTCACGAAGGACGGCGTCTCGGTCGCGAAGGAGATCGAGCTCGAGGACAAGTTCGAGAACATGGGCGTGCAGATGGTCAAGGAGGTCGCTTCGCAGACCTCCGACGCCGCCGGCGACGGCACGACGACGGCGACGGTGCTCGCGCAAGCGATCCTCCGCGAGGGCCTGAAGTCCGTAGCCGCGGGTTTCAACCCGATGGACCTGAAGCGCGGCATCGACAAGGCGACCATCGCGATTACCGAGGAGCTGAAAAAACTCTCGCAGCCGTGTAAAGACGACAAGTCGATCGCACAAGTCGGCACGATCTCGGCCAACTCCGACGAGGAGATCGGCAAGATCATCGCCGAGGCGATGAGCAAGGTCGGCAAGGAAGGCGTCATCACGGTCGAGGAAGGCTCCGGTCTCGCGAACGAGCTCGACGTCGTTGAGGGCATGCAATTCGACCGCGGTTACCTGTCGCTGTACTTCATCAACGATCAGGCCACGCAGTCTGTGAACCTCGAGAACCCGTTGATCCTGATCCACGACAAGAAGATCTCGAACATCCGCGAGCTTCTGCCGTTGCTCGAGGCCGTCGCCAAGTCGGGCCGGCCGCTGTTGATCATCGCGGAAGACCTCGAAGGCGAGGCGCTTGCGACACTCGTCGTCAACAACATCCGCGGCATCGTGAAGGTCGCAGCCGTCAAGGCTCCGGGCTTCGGCGATCGCCGCAAGGCGATGCTGCAGGACATCGCGATCCTGACGGGCGGCCAAGTGATTTCCGAGGAAGTCGGCTTGTCGCTCGAGAAGGCCTCGTTGAACGATCTTGGCGAAGCCAAGAAAGTCCAGGTCAGCAAGGAGAACACGACGATCATCGACGGCGCCGGCAAGAAGTCGGACATCAAGGGCCGCATCGATCAGATCAACAAGGAGATCGAGGAGTCCACGTCGGACTACGATCGCGAAAAGCTCCAAGAGCGCGTCGCGAAGCTCGCTGGCGGTGTCGCCGTCATCAAGGTTGGTGCGGGCACCGAAATCGAGATGAAGGAAAAGAAGGCTCGCGTCGAGGACGCGCTGCACGCAACGCGCGCGGCCGTCGAGGAAGGTGTGGTGCCGGGCGGCGGCGTGGCGCTGCTGCGCGCGCTGAAGGGCATCGCGAACCTCAAAGGCGCGAACGACGACCAGGACGTCGGCATCAACATCTTGCGCAAGGCCGTCGAAGAGCCGCTGCGCCAGATCGTCGGCAACGCCGGCGCCGATGCATCGGTGGTGCTCAACGCCGTCGTCAACGGCAAGGGCAACTACGGCTTCAACGCCGCCAACGGCGAGTACGGCGACATGGTGAAGCTCGGCATCATCGACCCGACGAAAGTCACGCGCTTGGCGTTGCAGAACGCCACGTCGGTGGCCGGTCTCTTGCTGACGACCGAGGCGATGATCGCCGAGGCGCCGAAGCAGGAGAAAGAGGGCGGCGGCGCGCCGCACGGCCACGGCGGCATGGACGGCATGATGTAAGCGTCTCTCGAGCGTCTCAGGCTCGAACCGAAAGCCCCGCCTCGTGCGGGGCTTTCTTTTTGGTGCGCCCGGCAGGGTGCGCTTCCGTTGGCGCTACTCGTAGCGCAGAGCGACGATCGGATTCACGCGCGAAGCGCGCCGTGCGGGAATGTAGGCCGCGCCGAGCATGACGCACGCAAGCACGACTGCGGCGCCAATCAATGCGGTGGGATCGGCGGCTTCGACGCCGTACAGCAAGCCGCGCGCTGCGCGGCCGAGCAGCAGCGCGGCGACAGCGCCGAGCGCGAGACCCAGGAGTGCGATTACGCCGACTTGACGCAAAACCATTGCGCGGATTCTCGCGGCGGGCGCGCCCAGCGCGAAGCGCAGCGCGATCTCGCGCGAGCGTTGCGCGACCGAGTATGCGAGCACGCCGTATAGGCCGAGCGCCGCGAGCGCCGTGGCGAGCAGGGCGAATGCCGTCGAGGCGCCCCCGACGAAGCGCTCGGTGGCAAGGTTTTCGCGCACCTGTTGCCGCATCGTGCGAAGGTCCGTGATCGGCACTGTCGGAGCGGCGCGGGCGACGCTCTCGCGCACCTCGTTGATGAGTTGCTCGGGGCGCCGGGCGCCTCGAACATAAAGGGTCGCTGCGCCGAGCGTGGTCGACTGACGGTGCGGTAGAAACACTTGCGGCTCGACCTCGTCGGTTACGTTGTCGTATTTGACGTCCGCCACGACCCCCACGATCTCTCGGGAGTCACTATTTGTGAAGATCCGCTGCCCGATCACGCCGCCGTCGGGGCGCAGACGTTCGGCCAGGCGCCGATTGACGATCACCACCGCCGGCGCACCCTCGCGGTCGGCCGCGTTGAATTCACGGCCGGCGAGCACGCCGATATCGAGCGTGCGGAAGAAGTCCGCGCTAACGTTATTCAAGTGGACGCCAATCCAATCGACTTTTCCCTCCGAGCGCGCACCTGTCTCCACCCCACCGCCCGCGAACAGCGGCACCATCGCGGAAGCAGCGGAAGCGACACCCGGGATCGCCGCAAGCTCTTCCTCTAAGCGGTCGAGGAGCATAGACGCGGCGGCCGGCTCATACCCGCTTGCTTCGGGCGAGATCGTCAGCATCGCGAGGTAGTCGACGTCGAGGCCGAGGTCGATGCGGGCGATGTTGCCGAGGCTTTGCGCGAGAACGCCCGTTAGAGCAAGCATTGCCATCGACAGCGCGACCTGCGCCGTGGCCAGCGCCGCTCGAAAGCGCGTGACGCGCTTGCCCGACGTTTGCCTCGCGCCGTATGCGTGCAGCGTCGTTGCGGGCTGCGTGCGCGTGAGATCGCGCACGGGAAAGAGCCCAAATGCCACCGCGGCTAGAACCGCGGCACCGATCGCCACCACTGCCGCGGCCGCGCTCAGCTCGACGTCGAACGCCGCGCTCGGGAGGCCCGGTATGCCGGCCGCGAAGCCTCGCAGTACCAGCAGCGCGACGGGCAGGCTCAGCAACGCAGCGGGTATAGCCAGCAGTAGCGACTCGGCGAGCAGCAGCGACGCGAGACGCCCGCGGCTCGCGCCCATCGACGCGCGCACGGCCATCTCGCCGGTTCGCGACGTCGCACGAATCAACACGAGGCCGGCGACGTTGGCGCAGCACAGGAGGAGCACGGCGCCGCTGACGGCGAACAGCATCTCGAGAGCTCCCCCGATGGGGGCGAGAAGCGCGCTTTGCCCGCGGAGGCCCGGCTCGAGCACGAGCGGTTTTCTGCGGAACGCCTCGACTGATTCCGCCTCGCCGAGCGTGATCAAAGGCGCGTCGATCTCGTTCAATATCGCTTGGTAGAGCGGATTGATCACGTTCTCTGCCGTTTGCGCGTCGATTCCGGCGCCAAGGCGCGCGAACAAATAGACCCAGTAAAAACCGCGATTGTCGTGATTTGGTACCGAAGTCGGCGTTCCGACTCCGCGGAACGTGATAGGCACGAAGACGCTGGCACGCGCACCGACCGTCGTGCCGTGGAATCCTTCGGGGGCGACTCCCACGATCGTCAGCGGCATGCCGTTGACGGTCAGCTTGCGGCCGAGCACGCCGGGGTCGCCAGCAAGCTCGCGCTGCCAGTAAGCGTGGCTCAGCACGACCGACTCCGCTCGCCCGTCGGCGCGGTCGTCCTCGGCTCCAAGCAGCCGGCCGAGCGCAGGTCGAAGGCCGAGCACCGAAAAATAGCTTCCCGAAACGAAGAAGCCCGTCTCGCGCCGCGCGTTCTCGCCGATCGACAAGCTTGCGTCGAAGTGCCGATGTGCCGCTATGCCCGCGAACGGGCCGGGCTGACGCTCGAGGTCGCGGAATAGCGGATAGCTGAAGACGTGGTCGCCGTTGCCGGTGATCGAGCCGAACGTGAGTCCACCGGCGACACCGCTCATATAACCGAGGTCCAATCCCGGATCGACGAGATTGACGAGCCGCTCGGGCTCTGCGACGGGTAGCGGCCGCAGCAGGATCTGCTGAAACAGTGAGAACAGCGCGACATTGACGCCGATGCCAACGGCGAGCGTCGTCACGACGATCACGGAGAAGCTCGGGTTCTGACGCAGCCGGCGCCACGATTGGCGAAAGTCGCCGAGCGTGGCGTCGACCTGGTTCTCCCAACCGTACGCTCGCAGCGTGTCGCGCGCTTTGCCGAGGTCGCCGAGCTCGCGCCGGGCGACGCGCGCGGCTTCTTCGGGTGTGAGGCCTTGTTGAACGAGATCGGCGCAAGCACGCTCGAAATAGTCGCGCACTTCGTCGTCGACTTCCGCGTCGACCGCTGCGCGATTCGACAGAGCGCGCACGCCGCGCACGAGCTGGCGGTACAGCGACACGGCGCTAGCTCTCCGCCTTCAAGAGCCGCGACACCGCGGCAACGCGCCGCTGCCACGACTCCGTCTCGACCGTAAGCTGTCGCCGCCCGGCTGCAGTCAAGGAGTAATACTTGGCGCGCCGCGAGTTGTCGGTCTGCCGCCACTCGTCGTCGAGCCAGCCGGCACGCTCGAGCCGATGCAGCGACGTCAGTAGCGAGCCCGGGTTCACCTTGAACACGCCGCGCGACACCTGCTCGATACGCCGCGCGATGCCGTAGCCGTGCATCGGCGCGACGCTCAGCGTCTTCAAGATCAGCATGTCCAGCGTGCCTTGAATGACGTCGGTCGTGCGCTCGGTCATGGCGGCTTCACGAGTGGCTACGGTTCGACCATCGCGCGTCTCCTCTTGATTGTCAAGAGTAGATCGAGCCGCGGATGCGCTGCGTTTTTGGGTTCAGTCGAGAGCGCAGATGCGCTCGATCGGCGCGCCCGAGTCGGCGCCGGACGGCAAGCTCGCGCCGGGATGCGCGAACCAGTCGGCCAGATCGCCGAGCGTGCGCGCGGCGTCGAGATCCCGCATCAACAGATGCCAGCCGCTCGGATAGAGCGCGACCTGCCACCCCTCCGCAGCGCGCACCGCCTCGAGCCACCTGCACATGGGTTGCGGCGGCACGATCTGGTCGTGTGCGCCGTAGAGCACGAGCGTTGGGACTCCGGGTGTGGCGGCATCGTCGGTCACGGCGTCCATGAGGTCGGCGAGCCCCCAAAGCACGTCCACACGCGTCCTGCGGATGACGAACGGGTCCTCGCGCAATCGGCGTAATGTCGCGGGATCGTCGGATGGCCTCCGTCCCGTGATGCGGCCCGATAGCTTCAACCCGCGCCAGCTGTGTGCGAGCGCGTGCAGCGGCAACCTTTGATAGCGCCGCATCTCGCTGCGGCTCCAAACAGCGGGCGCCGTCAGCACCACGGCGTCGATCCAGCCCCGCGGATGGCGTTGCAGCGCCCGCAGCATGACGGCACCGCCCATGCTCTCGCCGAGGCCGTAGAGCGCAACGCCGGGATGACGAAGCCGCAGCAGGCGCGCGACCTGCCAGACATCGTCCGCCATCCTGTTGCCGCCGGCCCAAATTCCGATCTGCGACGTGCGGCCGAAGCCGCGCTGGTCGAACGCGTAGACCGCGAAGCCGCGGGCCGCGAGGAAGTCGCCCGTGGCTTCGAACGCGCCCGAATGGTCGTTGAGCCCGTGCACGGTGACGATCGTTGCGCGTGGCGGTGCAACCGGCAGCCACGCGCGCAACGGCAAGCGTGCCCCGTCGTCCATGACGGCCGCGTCGTCCTCGAGCCGCGGCTGCTCGACATCGGTCAGCGCCAGTTGCACGCGCGGCGTCACGCAGGCTGCGAGACCGCAGCAAAGCAGTGCCGAAAGTGCCCCGCGTGCAGCGACGATGCCCGGCGCGCACCGCCGCCGTCTCGAGGGAAAGATCATGCGCCGATAGTGTCGGCGTTCCGAAGCAGGCGGCAATAGTCCCTTGATCCGCGCGTCGCTACCGCAAGCGCTATCATGCCGCGGAGTCCAGCGCCTTCGATGCCGACGTGATACTGCAACGCCCCGTCGACCTCCCCCCGGCCCTCGAGGCGCGTTTTGCGCGCGTGGCCGCGCGCCTCGCCGAGGTCGAGGTCGAGCTGCCGCCCGCGGCAGCCAAGACCGTTGCTCGAGCCGTCGTCGTCAGCGATTTCGTCCTCGGCGTCCTGCTGCGTCACCCGCACGCTTTGAGCTCGCGCCTCGCCGACGACGGGCCGCTCGACCCGCATTCGGTCGCCGCGCGGCTCGAGCTGTCTCCCGGCAATGACGCGCTGGCGCAGGCGATGACGGCGCTGCGGCGCACTCGCGACGTCGAGATGGCGCGCATCGCGTGGCGAGACCTCGCCGGCGTCGCCGCGCTCGACGCGACGCTCGCCGACGTGTCGCTCCTTGCCGAGTGCCTCATCGACGCTGCGCTGCGCTATGCCGCGGCAACCCTGGAGCCTCGGCTCGGCAGGCCGAGAGACGCGGCCGGGCGCGAGTTGCCATTGCTCGTGCTCGGTATGGGTAAGCTCGGCGGCGTCGAGCTGAACTTCTCGTCGGACGTCGACTTGGTGTTCCTCTACCCCGACGGAGCCGTCGAGGGCAGCGTCAAGGTCGAGCCGGAGACTTACTACCTTCGTCTCGGCCAGCTCCTCATCAAGCTGCTCGATCAGCGCACCGACGACGGCTTCGCATATCGCGTCGACATGCGGCTACGCCCTTTCGGTACGAGCGGCCCGCTCGCAGTCGGGCTCTCTGCATTCGAAGCGTACCTCGTCGAGCACGGCCGCGACTGGGAGCGATACGCATACGTCAAGGCGCGGCTCCTCACGGGGATCGAGTTCGCTTCGGACGTCTTCGACTATGTCCTGACGCCGTTCGTCTATCGCCGTTACTTGGACTACGGCGTATTCGACGCGCTTCGGCAAATGAAGCGCCTCATCGCCCAGGAGGTCGCGCGCAAGGACGTGGCCGAGAACATCAAGCTCGGTCCAGGCGGCATCCGTGAGATCGAGTTCATCGTTCAGGCGTTTCAGATCGTACGCGGCGGCCGCAGGCCGGAGCTCCGCGCACGCTCGCTGCTGACGGTATTGCCGCTCCTTGCCGGCGATCGGCAACTGCCTTCGGCCACCGTCACCGCGCTGGCGGCGGCGTATCGGTATCTGCGCATCGTCGAGAACCGCATTCAAGCGATGAACGATGCGCAGACGCACGACTTGCCGGCCGACGAGGAAGACCGAGCGCGGCTCGCGTACGCCCTCGACGAGCCGAGCTGGACGACGTTTCAGACGCGCCTCAAACATCAGCGCGCCGTCGTCGAAGCGGAGTTCCAGCGCGTGGCGTGGGATGCCGAAGGGCCGCGAGAGATCGATCCGCTTCTGACTGCGTGGCAGACCGGCGACGCAGCCGCGATGCTCGCGAGCACGCCGCTCGCAGGCGACGAGCGCGCGCTCGACTTGTTGAAGGACTTGCGGCACGGCGGCCTGTACCAGCGCATGGAGGAGGTCGGCCGGCAGCGATTGGGAGGCGTCATGGTTCGGACGCTGCAGGCGCTGGCGAAGCGCCCTGCCGCTCTGAAGTGCTTCGAGCGCGTGCTGCCGGTGTTTCGCGCTGCCGGCCGCCGCAGTGCCTATCTCGCGCTACTGAACGAGAATCCGGCGGCTCTGGATCGGCTGCTCACGCTCGTCTCCGACAGCTCGTTGCTCGCGCGTCAGATCGCAGAGCAACCGATGCTGCTCGACGAGCTGCTCGACGCGCGCGTGTTCGACACGCCGCCGTCGCGCGAAGAGCTCGCGACGCTGCTCGAGCGCTCGACGCAAGGAGCCGCCGACGTCGAAGCGATGCTCGACGCTATCCGCGTGTTCCAGCGCACGGCGATCTTCCGCATTGCCGTCGCGGACCGATTGGGCTCGCTGCCGCTCATGAAGGTCAGCGATCGATTGACTGACACGGCCGAGCTCGTGCTCGACTACTCGCTGCGCGCCGCATGGCGCGAGCTCGCCGCCAAATACGGTACGCCGCGCTGCGGCCCGCCGCCGCGTGAAGCGGGCTTCGCCGTCATCGGCTACGGCAAGCTCGCGGGCCTCGAGCTCGGCTATGGCTCGGACCTCGATCTCGTTTTCCTGCATGACTCGAGCGGCGCCCAGCAGGAAACGGACGGCGTGCCGCCGCTCGACAACGAGCGCTTCTTTGGCCGTCTCGTGCAGCGGCTCATTCACTTTCTGTCGGTTCAAACGAGCTCGGGGCGCCTGTACGAGGTCGACACTCGGCTTCGGCCGAGCGGCCGATCGGGGCTGCTCGTCACGAGCCTCGAAGGGTTTCGGCATTATCAAACGCAGGAGGCCTGGGTGTGGGAGCACCAAGCTCTGCTGCGCAGCCGAGCGCTGGCCGGCTCGCCGACGGTCTGTCGCGCGTTCGAGAAGATCCGCCGCGACGTGCTCGTGCAGCACGTGGACCGCACGAAGCTCAAGCACGAGGTAGCGAAGATGCGGCGCAGGATGCGAGAGGAGCTCTCGGCCGCAGCGGCCGGCGCGTTCGACATCAAGCAGGATCCAGGCGGGGTCGCCGATATCGAGTTCCTCGTCGACTATTGGGTGCTCGCGAACTCGGCGGCTTACCCCGAGCTCGTCGAGTTCCCCGACAACATCCGGCAGCTCGAGGCGCTCGCACGAGCCGGCCTCGTTCCAGAGGCCCTTTGCTTGCGGCTCAAGGAAGCTTATCTCGCGCTGCGGCAGCGTGTGCACGAGCTGGCGCTCGACGAAGGCGGGCGCGTCGTGCCGGAGCCGGAGCTCGCAGCCGTCCGCGACTTCGTCAGCGGCGTTTGGCGCGAGGTGTTCGGCGGCGTAGAAGGCGAATAAGGCGGTGCCGCGGGTATAATCGCGGCCTCGTCGGCCTGGAGAGCGAGCGGTGCGGCAGCGTCACGGCAATGTGCAGGAGAACTTGACCACGGCCAACGCCGAGCGTGTCTACGAGATCGCGCGTGCCGATCTGCCCCTGCATTGCCCCTTGCCGAGCATGTATCTGTGGAACTCCCATCCGAAGGTCTATTTGCCCATCGAGGTCACGGGCGAGGCGAAGTGCCCTTATTGCAGCTCGACGTATCGCTTGGTCGAGGGCGCAGCGCGCTAGCCGGCCGAATGCGGTCATGATCGTCGTCACCGGCGGGGCCGGTTTCATCGGCAGCAATTTGGTCCGCGAGCTCAACGCGCGAGGCCGCGACGACATCGTCGTCGTCGACGATTTGAGCGATGGCAGCAAGTTCAGCAACTTGGTCGGCTGCGAGATCGCGGACTATTTCGACAAGGATCCGTTTCTCGCTCGCATGAAAGCCGGCGAGCTCGGCGAGATCGACGCGATCTTCCATCAGGGCGCCTGCGCGGTGACGACCGAGTGGAACGGACGCTACATGATGGACACCAACTATCGCTACTCCGTCGAGCTCTACGAGTATTGCGCCGAGGCGGGCGTGCCGCTGATCTACGCATCGTCGGCGGCCGTCTACGGCGCGAGCACCGTCTTCAAGGAGGACGACCGCGCCGCCGAACGGCCGTTGAACGTGTACGGCTACTCGAAGCTGCTGTTCGACGACTACGTGCGGCGCCGGCGCGCGCAGCGCGGCCGCCGAGCGCAAGAGGGCCGCGGCCGCCGCGCGAAGCGGCGGGCTGCCGTCGTCGGCTTGCGCTACTTCAATGTCTATGGGCCGGGCGAAGCGCACAAGGGCGGGATGGCGAGCGTCGCGTTCCATCTGCACGGCCAAGTCGCGGCGACGGGCGAAGCACGGCTCTTCGAGGGCAGCGACGGGTACGCGGCCGGGGAGCAACGGCGCGACTTCGTGCACGTCGGCGACGTCGTTGACGTGAACCTCTGGTTCCACGACCACCCGAAGGTTTCAGGCATCTTCAACGTCGGCACGGGAGCGAGCGCGACGTTCAACGACGTCGCGAACGCCATCATCGCGTGGCACGGCAAAGGCGCCATCCGCTACATTCCGTTCCCCGACGAGCTGAAGGCGCGCTATCAAAGCTTCACGGAAGCCGACATCACGGCACTGCGCAGCGCCGGCTACTCGCGGCCGTTCCGCGACGTAAGCTCAGGCGTCAAGGACTATCTCGACGCACTCGTCGCTCGCCCGTGATTGCCCCCGACAAGGTGCTCGTCGTCGGCCCGTCGTGGGTGGGCGACATGGTCATGGCGCAGACGTTGTACAAGCTGCTGCGACTCGAAAACCCGCTAACGGAAATTCACGTCGTTGCGCCGCCGTGGTCGCTGCCGGTGCTCGAGCGGATGCCCGAGGTGGCCCGCGGCATCGAGCTCGCCGTCGGCCACGGTGAAGTCGGGCTGCGCAGGCGATGGAGGCTCGCGCGGCGACTGCGCGCCGAATGCTACGACCGCGCGATCGTGCTGCCGCGGTCCGCGAAAGCCGCGCTCGTGCCATGGCTCGCGCGTATCCCGCTGCGAACGGGGTTTCGCGGTGAATGGCGCTACGGTTTGCTCAACGACGTTCGCTCGCTCGATGCGAGCCTCGATCAGACCGTCAAGCGATTCGCCGCGCTGGGCTGCCGGCGCGGCGAGCGTGTGCCGGACGCGTTGCCTACGGCGTTGCAGCCGCGGCTCCGCAGCGATGCGCGCAATCTCGAGCGGCTGCGCGCCGTGCACGGGCTCACGCCGGGCGCGACGCTCGCGGCGCTCATGCCCGGCGCGGAGTACGGTCCCGCCAAGCGCTGGCCAACTGCGCATTACGGTGCGTTGGCGGCGGCACTCGCGAGCGCCGGTGCCGACGTCATCGTGCTCGGCTCGGCGAAGGAGCGCTCGCTTGGCGACGAGGTCGCGGCGCAGGCCGGCACCGCCCGCGCGCGCAATCTGTGCGGTGCCACGTCGCTCGCCGATGTCGTCGACCTTCTCGCTGCGGCCGACGTCGCCGTCAGCAACGACTCCGGCTTGCTGCACGTTGCGGCCGCGGCCGGTGCGCCCGTCGTCGCGATCTACGGCTCATCGTCGCCGAAGTTCACGCCGCCGCTCACCGATGCGGCGGCCATTGTCTACCTCGGAGTCGAATGCAGCCCGTGCTTCGCGCGCGAGTGCCCGCTGAAGCACCTCAAGTGCTTGAACGACCTTGCGCCCGCGACGGTGCTGCGAGCCGTCGACTCGCTGCGTGCCAGCCGTCGCCGCGGGAGTCATTGATGGGAGACGAGAAGCTCGTAGCCAGCGGGCCGCACTTGATGCTCGTCGCAAGCGATCGCGAGGCGCCGATCGCAGGTTGGTTCGCTGCCAGCGAGTGGCGGCGCGCCGGCGCCGTCGCGCTCGAGACCTCGGGCCGCGGCGAGGTGCTCATCGTCGCCCGCGGCGACGAAACGTGGGTGCTTCGCCACTACCGGCGCGGCGGTCTCGTCGCGCGATTCATAGACGATCATTATCTTTGGCTCGGCGCGGAGCGCGCCCGCGCGTTTCGCGAATGGCGGCTATTGCGCGAGCTCCGCGCGGCGGGGCTGCCCGTCCCGCATCCTGTCGCTGCGCACGTCTATCGAACCGGCTTCATCTACACGGCCGACATCATCACGTCGTACCTGCCCGACACGCACAAGCTGTCGTGGTTCATCGGGCAGGGCCGCGTTCCGTCGGCCTGCTGGCGGCGGATCGGCTCCATGATCCGAGCGGTCCACGACAACGGCGTCGATCATCCCGATCTCACCGCGCACAACGTCTTGCTCGACGATGCCGGCAAATGCTTCCTCGTCGATTTCGACAACGCGAAGCGCAAGCCCCCCGGCGAGTGGCGGCGCCTTGGCATGCAGCGATTCAATCGCTCGCTGCGCAAGGTCGCGCTCGAGACGGGCACCGAGTTCGACTCTTCCTCATGGGCCGAGATCGAGGCCGGCTACGGCGACCGCCGCGGCAGCTGAGTACCGACGGGCCGAGAGCTCAGCGTGACTGTGCCCGTAGAAGATCGCGGATCTCCGTGAGCAGTTTCTCTTCGGCCGACGGGCCCGGCGGCGGCGCCGCTTCCTGCTTGCGCCGAAACCGGTTGATGCCGCGGATGACGAGGAAGATCGCGAACGCGACGATGACGAAATCGAGGATCGTGTTGATGAAGATGCCGTACTTGATGATCGGTGCACCCGCAGCTTCGGCTTCGGCGACGCTCGTATAGGGCTGCGTCATTCCGAGGGTCACGAACAGGTTGCTGAAGTTGACGTTGCCCATGAGCAGCCCGATCGGCGGCATGATGATGTCGTTGACGAGCGACGTCACGATCTTGCCGAAGGCTGCGCCGATGATGATGCCGACGGCCATGTCCATGACATTGCCGCGCATCGCGAACTCTTTGAACTCTTTTAGCATTGTTGTCTCCGCTCGAAAGTTGACGGCCGCGCTGGGGTTGCGCGTCGGCAAGTCTACTCCTCGAGGCTGCGGCGTGAGCCTTCGGCTCAACCGGCGTACGCGTCCGGCAACGGGGCGGGGCGCCCTTTGAATTTTTTGTAGAGCCAGAGGTACTGCTCGGGCGCGAGCCGAATGTAGTCTTCGAGCAAGCCGAACAGTCGCTGCGCGTCGTGCGCCGGCGACGCGCTGGGAAAATCCGGAAGCGGCGCGCCGATGTCGATGCGGTAGTCGCCGCTCGGCAACCGGCGAAAAAAATAGGTGAGCACGGTCGCGCCGCTGAGCGCCGCGAGCCTGCTCGTTGCCGTGTTCGTGACAGCGGGTTCGCCGAAGAACGGCAGCAGTTCGCTTTGGTTGCCGAGGTAGGTTTGATCGGGAAGGTAACCGACGGCGTAACCGTCTCGCAGGCTGCGCACGAGCGCGCGCACGTTGTCGCGCGGAATTTGTTGCTTGGCAAAGCGATAACGGCCGCGGCGAATCATGACGTCCATCATCGCGTTGCGCTGCGGCCGATACATGCAGCTCGCGCGCGGCGTGAGTACCTCGAGCATCGCAAAACCGACTTCGAGAGTCGTGAAGTGCCCTCCCGTCAACAGCACGCCGCGCCCCTCTGCGAGCGCTCGTTCGAGGTGCTCGCGCCCGTGGACGCTGACTCGCTCGCGCAAACGCTCGATCGGCGTGAACCAGCCGATGCCCATCTCGACGAACGACATGCCCACGGCGGCGAAATGCCGGTCCAGCAGCTCGCGCCGCGCCGCGGCCCCGAGCTCCGGGAAGCACAGCTCGAGGTTGCGCCCGGCGATCCGCTCCTCACGCTTCTTCGCGAGCCGGAACAAGCTTCCAAACCAATGGCCAAGTCGAAGTTGCCATGCGGCCGGCAGCTTCGCGGCGCCATGCATGAAACCGAGCAATATCCACATCGGCCAGTAGCGCGGTCCCCAAAATGGCGCGAGCGATAGTTCCTTGGGGCGCTTCACGCGGCTCTATCCGTGCGCGGGTTCGTCACGCCGGAGGCGGAGGCATAGAGATTGGGCAACGGCGCGGGCCGACCCTTGAAGCGCTGATGTATCCACCAGTACTGCTCGGGACAAAGGCGGATGTAGTCTTCGATCTTCCTCATCAACGCTTGGGTATCCGCGATCTCGTCGCCGCTCGGCACTCCGTCGAGCGGCGCGCCGATCGTCATGAGGTACCGGCCGGTCTCGAGCCGGCGGCAATGGTATGGCAAGACGGAAGCGCCGCTCGCTCTTGCGATCCGGCCGATCGCGGTGTTCGTCATCGCGGGCTCGCCGAAGAACGGAAGCAGAACGCTGCCCTTGCCGCCGTAGCTCTGATCCGACGCGTACCAAAAGACCGAGTTCTCGCGCAGCGTCCGCAACATCTCGCGGACATTGTCCTTCGCGATCTGCACGTCGTAGGAGCGCCCTCGCCCGCGTTGCATGGCGCGATTCATGACGGGGTTGCGCTGCCACTTGTACATGCCGGCGAGCTTCGGGCAGAGTGACTTCAGCGCCGGCCAAAAAAACTCGAACGGCGTGAAGTGCGCCCCAAAGAGAATGACGCCTTTGCCTTTCGCCAGCGCGGCTTCGAGATGCTCGGCCCCTTCGACGTCGGTGCGCTGCCGCACGGCGGCGAGCTCGCCGAACCAACCCATCGCCATCTCGACGAGCGACCGGCCCAATGCCTCGAAATGCCGCACGAGTATCCGCGCACGCTCTTCGGCCGGCACGTTGTGCAGGCAAACCTCGATGTTGCGCGCGGCGATGCGGCGGCGCTCGCGCAGCAACGAGTACGCGATGCGTCCCAACGCCCGCCCGATGGCCATCTGCACGCGGAAGGGCAGTAAAACCACGAGCCTCATCCAGGCGTACCCGAGCCAGCCGACGGCGTACCGCAACGAGGCGAACTTCGTGGTCCAGAAGTTATCTGAGGACATGCCGGGACGCGTCAGGAGCGAGAAAACTTGAGGCGATATTAGCAGCAAGCGCATGGCAGCTAACTTGATATCCTGACCGGCGGGCCAATATCTGCCGCCGGTGAGCTCCCAAGAAGCTCTGGAGAAATCGATGAAGCGTATTGCCCTGTTCGTCGCGACCAACGTCGCCGTTCTCGCCGTCATTTACCTCGTGCTCAATATCCTGGGCGTGGAGAGCATCCTGGCGAATAACGGCACCGATCTCGATCTACGCGCATTGCTGGTGTTCTCCGCGGTCGTCGGCTTCTCCGGCTCGCTGATTTCGTTGGCGCTCTCGAAATGGATGGCCAAGATGTCGACGCGCGCGCACGTCATCGACACTCCGCGCAACGCGGCCGAAAGCTGGCTCAAGAACACCGTGCATCGCCTCGCGGACGAGGCCGGCATCCGGCATCCCGAGGTCGCGATCTATGACTCGCCCGACGTCAACGCGTTCGCGACGGGTCCTACGCGCAACAACGCGCTCGTCGCCGTGAGCACCGGGCTCTTGTCGCGGCTTTCGGAGGGCGAGGTGGAGGCCGTTCTCGGCCACGAAGTCAGCCACGTCGCCAATGGCGACATGGTGACGCTCACGTTGCTGCAAGGCGTCGTCAACACGTTCGTCATATTCCTCTCGCGCGTGATCGGCTTCATCGTCGACCGTGTCCTGCTTCGCAACGAGCGCGGCACCGGTCCGGGCTTCTTCCTGGCAAGCTTCGTCGCGCAGATCCTGCTCGGCATCCTCGCGACGATGATCGTGATGTGGTTCTCGCGCCGGCGCGAGTTCCGCGCGGACTTGGGAGGCGCGAAACTCGCCGGCCGCGACTCGATGATTCGCGCGCTCGAAGGCCTACGGCGCTCGAGCGAGCCAGCCAGGTTGCCGGAAGCGATCCGCGCGTTTGGCATCGCCGGCGGCCGCATCGGTTTCGGTCGGCTCTTCATGTCGCATCCGCCGCTGGAGGAGCGCATCGCTGCGTTGCAGCGAGCGCGCTGAGCGAAGTACTCGAGCGCTGCACCGGCGCGCTCGAGATTCGACGCGGTTCATTGCTATTTTTCCGGCCGTTGATCTAGAGTCTCGCCGATGATCGGATCCCGCGGATTCTTGGCCGTTCTCGGCATCGCAAGCTTGCTCGGCAGCGCGGCGGCGGAGGAACGCGATCTCGCTGCGGGACCCGATCGCGCCGACTATGTCGTCGTAGACAAGTCAGAACGCAAGCTCTACCTCTACAAGGCCGGGCGAGTTTTGCGCGAGTTCGATGTCTCCCTCGGGCAGATGCCGAACGGGCCGAAACAGCGCGAAGGCGATTTCAGAACGCCCGAAGGCAAGTACTCTCTCGATGGACGCAACGCCAACAGCGATTTCTTCCTGTCGATTCATGTCTCCTATCCGAACGAAGCCGATCGAGCGCGTGCGCACGCGCAGGGCGTCGATCCGGGCGGGCAGATCATGATCCATGGCTGGCCCAACGAGCCGAAATACGATCTGAGGCGCTATCAGGACACCGACTGGACGGACGGTTGCATCGCCGTCAGCAACTCCGACATGGTCGATATCTGGCTCATGACGCGCGAATCGACACCGATCGAGATTCGCCCGTAGGGCGGACAGCAGCGACACGCAATGGACGCGTTGATAGCCCCGGAGGGCAGTCTCGAGATCCTCTCTCAGGTCGAGGCGAATCAGCTGCGCGATGCGGGCGGCGGCGGCCTCTACGAGCTTTGGCGCCAGTGCTCGCTGGCCGTGCTGAACTCGGGCGCGTCCGACGACGACGTCCGGAAAATTCTGAGCCGCCACGAAAACTTCCGCATTGCCGTCGTCCAGTACGAAGGCGGCATTGCGCTCGAGCTCAAGAACGCGCCCGACATCGCCTTCGTGGGGACACAGATGATTCGCGGCATCCGCGAGCACCTGTTCGCCGTGTTGCGCGACCTGCTCTATGCGCACGACGACGTGCTGAACAATCCGCGTTTCGATCTGACACGGTCCGAGGGAATCACTGACGCGGTCTTTCACATCCTTCGCAATGCGCGCGTGCTGCGCGCCCACGAGGAGCCCCGGCTCGTCGTCTGCTGGGGCGGTCATGCCATCGACCGCGAGGAATACGACTACACGAAGGTCGTCGGCTACGCACTGGGGCTGGAGGGTCTCGACATCTGCACGGGCTGCGGCGCAGGTGCGATGAAGGGGCCGATGAAGGGCGCGACCGTCGGGCACGCCAAGCAACGTATCCGCACGGGGCGCTACCTCGGGCTCACCGAACCGACGATCATTGCCGCGGAGTCGCCGAATCCGATCGTCAACGAGCTCGTGATCCTGCCGGACATGGAGAAACGGCTCGAGGCTTTCGTGCGGATGGCCCACGCGATCATCGTTTTTCCCGGCGGCGTGGGCACGGCCGAGGAAATTCTCTATTTGCTCGGTATCCTGCTAAGTCCCACGAACGCAGCCGAAACGCTGCCGGTGATCTTCACGGGCCCTGCGACCAGCAAGCAGTATTTCGAGCGTCTGCACGCCTTCATCGGCGCGACGCTGGGGACCGTCGCGCAGCGTCGCTACCAGATCATCCTCGGCGACGCGGCAGCCGTCGCAGTGGCGGCGACGAGCGGCTTGAAACACGTCCGCGACCGCCGCGCGGCCGACGACAACGCCTATTTCTTCAACTGGGCGCTCGATATCGGGCTCGAATTCCAGAAGCCATTCGAGGCGACGCACGACTCGATGCGCGCGCTCGAGCTGCACCGCGATCAGCCGGCGCACAGCCTCGCGTTCAACCTGCGCCGCGCGTTCTCCGGAATCGTCGCTGGCAACGTGCGCGAAGCCGGCATCGAGCGTGTCGAGAAGTATGGGCCATTCGAGCTGCGCGGCGACGAGAAGATCATTTCCGAGCTCGGCACGCTATTGCAGGACTTCGTGACCGAGCGACGCATGCGTCTGTCTGAGCCGAGCGCCTACGTGCCTTGTTACCGAATCGTGGCCTGAGTCGCCGCGGCGTCGCTTCATTATCGTCAAAAGCCGCGCCGGTGTACGACCGCCGTTGTGACTTGGTTCCTCGGCCCGCGACGTTTATCACAGTACCCTTCGCTCATCTGGGGACAAGGATTGTCAGCAGAAACATGAGCGACCAAAAACCACATCAATTCCGACCGGCCCTGTACTCCAAGGAAGCCGGCCACGCCGACGAGCCGCGCACGAACGAGCAGCACGGTTGGGACGCGTATCGAAAGTGGTTGTCGCGTGTCAGCACGAAATCGACGGGCGAGCGCACGCCACTCGATCATTCGATCTACAGCTGGCGCGGGTACCATACGTGGGCGGACAAAGTCCGCCAGTCATGGAAGGACGGCTGACCTAACCGCTCAATCGCGCGCTGCAGCTCCGGACGCAGGTTCGCGGCCGACCGGCAGGCGCAGCGACTCCGAGCCATGCGGCTCGACTGCCGCCGGTACGGACTGGGCCGGGCGACGCTCGGCGAGCCACGACAAGACCTGCTGCCACTGCGGTAGATCCTGCTGAACCTGCCCCTGCGGCATCTCGTAGACTCCGAGGCCGATCTCGGCCGACGAACGTCGCTTTGCGTATCAGAGCGTCGTGACCAGCGGAATATCGAGGCTGCTCAAGAAACGCGTAAGAGCCTGCGACACGCGCGTGTGGCCGCGTACGCGATTGGCAATGATGCCGATGCGCCGCTGCGAGCGGCGGATCTTGGCCACGAGCAGCAGGTCCGCTATGCATTTCGCGGCCGCGTGAATGTCGATCTCGGACGGTATCACGGGCACGAGCACGGCATCGGCGCCGCGAGTGAGGTCCGGTAACGCATTGTCGGGACGCTTGCGCAGCCATCGCATGCTCGAGCCTTGCGAATCGAGGTCCATGAGCGCTGGCCGCTCGCCGTTCGCGGCATAACAGGCTGCGAGATTGCTGGCTATCGTGGTTTTGCCGGATCCACCCTTCGGATTTAGGACGATGATCCTTTGCATGCTCGCGTTAACTCGCTCACACGTGAATCATAATAGGTAAAACGCTTTATCGTGCCGCGTTGGTTCTTGAGAGCACTTTCACAGAGACGCTGCGCCCCCGTCGTTATAGTTCATTCGTCACAGCGCAGATCTTCCAGCATGGACGCAAAAGATCACGGCGAGCACTCGCACGACAAGAATAGCATCTGCAGCTTGGAATGGATCGCCTGGGCGATCGATGCGGCGCGCCGGTACAAACAGGACGAGCAACGTTACCCGCCGGTCCGGCCGCGTCCCGCGCTGACGCTTGTGAAGATCGACTGCACTCGCCGCTGACGCGGAGGCTCTCGCGACATGGAAGTCGTACTGCTTTGGTTGGACGATCTCGACGACGCCTTGTTCTCCGTGGCGCTCACCTGGGAGCGTTTGCGCCGCGCCGTGCTCGGGATCGGCCTCGCGTCTTCATTCGCCCTGGCCGCGTCGGAGCTGTCGGCCATCGCGACTCACTGGGTTCCCGCGTTTTCATACATTGCCGTCTCGAGCGTCGCCGCCTGGTTCGCGGGCGCCGTCCTGCGAGCGTTCTACTATCGGGAGGCACGCCGCTTCCTGACGGCTTGAAAAAACTCGGTCAGCGCCTAACCTAGCCCCATCCCAAGAGAATTTCGGGGGGGGCCAATGGGCAATGGCGGGCCGTCCACTTTCGCGTTTCAGGCCGAGGTTAAGCAGCTCCTGCACCTGATGGTGCACTCGCTGTACAGCGAGCGAGAGATTTTTCTGCGCGAGTTGATCTCCAATGCCTCGGACGCCAACGATAGGCTGCGATTCGAGAGTCTCGCCCGGCCCGAGCTCTTGTCTACCGATCCCGAGCTCTGCATTCGCATCACCGTGGATTCCGAACGACGCTTGCTCACGGTCACCGACAACGGCATTGGCATGAGCCGCGAGGAAGTCATCGAAAACCTGGGAACGATTGCCCGCTCCGGGACGGGCCAGTTCCTCGAGCGCCTCACCGGCGATCAGCGCAAGGACGCCCAGCTGATCGGCCAGTTCGGCGTTGGATTCTATTCCGCATTCATCGTCGCTGAGGAAGTGACGGTCGTAAGCCGCCGTGCCGACGTTCCGGCGAGCCAGGGCGTGTGCTGGGTTTCGGACGGTCGTGGTGAGTATCGCGTAGAAGCCGTAGAACGACCGGAACGCGGCACGACCGTGCAGCTCAAGCTCAAGGCCGATGCCGATGAGTTCCTTCGGCCCGAGCGCTTGAACGCCCTCATTCGCAAGTACTCCGACCACATCGCGTTTCCCGTCCGACTGGCCGCCGGTGGCGACAAAGAGGAAACGGTCAATCGCGCGAAGGCGCTGTGGGCCAGGCCGCGTGCCGAGATAAAGGACGAGGAGTACATCGAGTTCTATAAGCACATCGCGCACGACACCGAAGAGCCGCTGATCTGGAGCCACAATCGCGTCGAAGGCAAACGCGAGTACACGAGCTTGCTGTACGTGCCGGGGTCCGCCCCGTTCGATCTCTGGAACCGCGAGGCGCCGAAGGGCGTCAAGCTGTACGTCCAGCGCGTGTTCATCACGGATCAGGCGACGCAGTTCTTGCCGCTGTATTTGCGCTTCGTTCGCGGCGTCGTCGACTCGAGCGAGCTCGCGCTGAACGTCTCCCGCGAGCTGCTGCAGCAAGACGAGGCCATCGGCGCAATGCGCACGGCGCTGACGCGCCGCGTCCTCGACATGCTCGACCGGCTCGCCGAGGACTCCGAGAAGTACGCGAAGTTCTGGGGGCAATTCGGCGCTTTGATCAAAGAGGGGCTCATCGAGGACTTCGCAAACCGGGACCGCCTTGCGAAGCTCATGCGCTTCAACACGACGAAAACGGCCGGCGACGAGCAATCGCGCAGCCTCGAGCAATATCTCGCCGACTTAAAGCCCGAGCAGGCCGCGATCCATTATTTGATCGCCGAGTCGCCGACTGCAGCACGCAGTAACCCGCACTTGGAGGCGTTCAAAGAACGGGGCATCGAGGTGCTGCTCTTGACCGACCGTCTCGACGAATGGGTTATGCAGCACCTGACGGAGCACGGCGGCAAGCCGTGCAAGGACGTGCGCCGCGGCGTGCTCGATCTTGGACCCGCGGACGGCGCCAAGGACAAGGCGAAGGCCGAGCCTCAAGACCGCGAGCGTCAGGCGCTCTTGAAGCGCGTGAAGCAAGTGCTGCGCGAGCGTGTCGACGAAGTTCGCGTAGGCGGCCGGCTGCGCGAGTCCGCCGCGTGCCTCGTGCTCAACGAGCATGATTTGGGTTATCAGATGCGCGAGCTGCTCGCGGCGGCGGGTCACAAACCGCCGGCCGCGGTCCCGAGCCTCGAGCTCAATCCCGAGCATCCGCTCGTGCGTCGGCTCGACCAAGAGTCCGATGCCAGCCGGTTCGAGCGGCTCGCCTTGCTGCTGTTCGAGCAGGCCGTGCTCGCAGAAGGGCGGCAACTCGAAGATCCAGCCGCGTTCGTGGCGCGGCTCAACGAGCTGCTGGCCGACCTCGGCGCGCAGAGCGGGGGGTCGTGAGCGAGCCCGCACTGCGGACGCCGAAGGCAGAGGCCGTAGAAATCGCGGGCCCGGCCGGGGCCCTCGAAGCGGCGATCGACCGGAGCGCGCGCGCCCCTGTCGCCACGGCCTTGGTCTGTCATCCACATCCTTTGCAGCAGGGAACCATGAGCAACAAAGTCGTGACGACGGTCGCGCGTGCGTTCGCTCGCTTGGGCGCGAACGCGGTCCGCTTCAACTTTCGCGGCGTCGGTAGATCGGGCGGCCGCTATGCCGACGGAATAGGCGAGCGCGACGACGCGCTTGCGGTTGCGGCGTGGTGCAAAGCGCGCTGGCCGGGCCGGCCGCTTTACCTCGGCGGCTTCTCGTTCGGAGCCGCGGTCGCGGCGGCGATCGCCGCGCGGGCGGCGCCTGCCGGGCTCGTTACTGTCGCACCGCCCGTCGAGCGGCTGGCGGCCGATTTCGTCGCGCCTGGTTGTCCGTGGCTGCTGATCCATGGCGAGGCCGACGACGTCGTGCGGCTCGATCCCGTGCTCGAGTGGTGCGCGAAGCTGCCGGCGCCGCCGAAGATCGTCGTGTTGCCGGGCGCCGGGCACTTCTTCCACGGACGGCTGGCAGATTTGACCGACGCCGTCACTGAAGCATTCGGCGCCGAGCTCGCCGCTCGCGGTGGCTCCGATGCTGCGTAGGCTCGCAGCGCTCTTCGACGGCGCGTTCGCACGCGAGAACGACGACGCAGAAGCGCGCGAGCATGCGTTGCGCGTAGCGACGGCGCTGTTGCTGATCGAGGTGGCGAAGGCCGACTACGCCGCCGACGTTGCGGAGGACGAGGCCATGCTTGCGTCGCTGAAGCAGTTCTTCGCGCTCGAAGACACCGCGGCGGGTCTGTTGCTCGAAGAGGCGCGCAGCACGGCCGACCGCGCCGTCGAGCTGCAGCAATTCACGCGCCGCCTGCACGAGCAGCTTTCCGTCGCCGAAAAGCACCGCGTCGTCGAGATGCTATGGCAGGTCGCGCTAGCGGATCGCGGGCTCGACAAGCACGAGGATCACCTCGTGCGCCGGATCGCAGAGCTCCTGTACGTATCGCACTCCGACCTCATCCGGATCCGCAACCGCGTGCGCTCCGTGCAATGACGCCGAAGGCGAACGGTCACTCGTCGACGAAAAACTGCTTTTTGAACCTTACCGTGAACCGGCTTGGGTCATTGCTTGGCGTGGTGTCGATCGTATAAATGAGCACTTCGCCGTCGGTGATTGCGAGCTCGCCGATGTAGTAGATGGCGGTTTCCTCGCGGATCTCCCGCAGCGTCATTGTCTTCAGTTGGCCGTTCAAGTTGATTGCCGAGGCGGAGACGGCGCCCGTCACTGACTCCGATTGCCCATTGTCGAGCTTGCGGCGAATGCTGACGTTGAGCATTGCGCGGCTCTTGCTGCGCACGATGCCGTATTCGCGCGCGATGTCGGGAGACAGCTGGTCCGTGTTGAGCGCGTTGAAGTAGACGACGTACTCGCCGAAATCCTTGCTACTTTCGGTCGCCGGCAAGACGCCTTCCTGCGTGCTGGTGGCATCGACGTTGCCTGTCGGCTCACAGGCGGCAATTCCGCCTGCGAGCACGAGGCAAGCCAGCATGCGAACGCGTCTAATCATGCTCCAACCCCCGTGATGCGCGATGTTGTTGTTGGCGCAGACCGACATTACGCGCGTGCAAGAAACCTGTCTAGCGAAGGTACGTGAGGTACGGCGGGAACGGCAGCGCGATCATGACGGCCTGCAACAACAAGATCACGATGAGCGGCGACAAGTCGAGCCCGCCAATCGGCGGCAGCAGGCGGCGCGCGGGACGTAAGATAGGCTCGACGAGCTCTCTGAGCAGCGCCGTCATCGGATTCCCGCCGCGATCTCCGAACCAGCTCAAGACGACATAGATGAAGAGAGCCACCGTATAAAACCAGACTGCGAGCGTGACGAGCCGCAGCAGCGAGTAGACGAACAGCTGGAGGATCGGCAGCGAAAGACCGCCGAGCCGCAGCAAGACGAAAGTGACGAGGATCTCGAGCGCGAGCAGCACGAGCAGCGTCGGTGTGTCTAGCCCGGCTACGCTCGGCAGCACGCGACGTGCCGGCACGACGAGCGGGTTCGTCACCTTGAACACGAACTGCGAAAGCGGGTTGTAATGACTTGCGCGCACCCACTGCATGATGAAGCGCAGCAAGAACGTCAGCAGATAGAGATCGGCGAGCGTCTTGAAAAGAAAGATCAACGCACTTTGCATCGGCAGCTACTCGATCGATTCGGCGAAGATAGCATGAGCAGGCGGTCTCACGGCTGGCGCGCGCCGAAGATGGCCGTGCCGATTCGAACGTGCGTGGCGCCTGCAGCGATCGCCTCCTCGAAGTCGGCCGACATTCCCATCGACAAGCTGTCGAGCTCGATCCCCTGGCGCTCGAGCTCGGCACGCAGCGCCGCGAGCTCGGCGAACCGGCGTTTGGGGCTGTCACTCTGCGGCGGGAGCGTCATTAGGCCGCGGAGCTTCAGTCGCGGCAATGCGGCGACGGCGCGCGCCAAGCCCGCAACGTCTCGAGGAAGCACGCCGCCCTTCTGCACCTCGCCGCCTTGATTGACTTGAATCAGCACGTTCAGCGGCGCTGCGAACGGACTGCGCTGCTCGCTGAGCCGCTCGGCTATCTTGAGACGATCGACTGTGTGCACCCAATCGAATGTCGCGGCCACGTCGCGTGTCTTGTTCGCCTGCAGCTTGCCGACGAAATGCCACGTCAACTCGGAGCTCGCAAGCTCGGCGATCTTCGGCAACGCTTCCTGCACGTAGCTTTCTCCGAAGTGCCGAAGGCCGGCTCGCTGTGCGGCGATGATCGATGTCGATGGTTGTTGCTTGCCGACGGCGACGATCGTCACGCTGCTCGGCGAACGCTTTGCGCGCTCGGCGGCTCGCGCGACGCGCTCGATCAAAACTCGCAAATGGTCCGTGATATCAGTCACGCTTTGCCGGCACCCCTTGGCTATACTGTCAACTTCTCAGCCTTCTCACGAAGGCTACGGGCCCGTGCGAAAGGAGTGCCATGGCCGCGGTCGATATTGCGCAACTGCTCGCATTTGCCGTAAAGAACAACGCCTCGGACCTGCACTTGTCCTCGGGTGTCCCGCCCATCATCCGCGTCGACGGCGACGTGAAGCGGATCAACATGCCAGCACTGAAGCACAAAGAAGTGCACAGTATGGTTTACGACATCATGAACGACAAGCAGCGCAAGGACTTCGAAGAGTTCTTGGAGACTGACTTCTCGTTCGAGATTCCGAAGCTCGCGCGCTTCCGCGTCAACGCCTTCAACCAGAACCGCGGCTGCGCCGCTGTGTTCAGAACGATTCCGTCCGTGATCTTGAGTCTCGACGACTTGGGCGCGCCGCGCATATTCAAAGACATCTCGATGCACCCGCGCGGCTTGGTGCTCGTCACCGGGCCGACGGGCTCCGGCAAATCGACGACGCTTGCAGCGATGGTCGATTACGTCAACGACAACAAGCCCGACCACATCATCACGATCGAGGACCCGATCGAGTTCGTGCACGAGAGCAAGCGCTCCCTGATCAATCAGCGCGAGCTGCATCGTGACACGCACGGGTTCAGCGAGGCGCTGCGCTCGGCGCTGCGCGAAGACCCGGACGTCATCCTCGTAGGCGAGATGCGCGACCTCGAAACGATCCGCCTCGCGTTGACGGCCGCGGAAACAGGGCACCTCGTCTTCGGCACGCTGCACACGAGCTCCGCCGCGAAAACGATCGACCGCATCGTCGACGTGTTCCCGGCCGCCGAGAAAGAGATGGTCCGCAGCATGCTGTCGGAATCGCTGCGCGCCGTCATCTCGCAGACGCTGCTGAAGCGCGTCGGCGGAGGGCGAATAGCGGCGCACGAAATAATGATCGGCACGCCGGCCATTCGTAACCTGATCCGCGAAGGCAAAATCGCGCAGATGTACTCGGCCATTCAGACCGGTCAGGCCCAAGGCATGCAGACGCTCGATCAGAATCTGCAAGAGCTCATGATGAAGGGGCTCATCACGAAAGAGGAAGCCCGCTTCAAGGCCGTCAACAAAGAGAGCTTCTAGTCAACGTCTTGCTCTCTAGTCTTGCACTTCCATAGGAGCGCGTCGGAATGGAGCGCGATCAAGCAGTACGACTGACGCAAAATCTGCTGAAAAAGATGGTCGAGAACAACGGCTCCGACCTCTTCATCACGGCCGATTTTCCTCCTGCCATCAAGATCGACGGCACGATCCGTCCGTTCGCGGATCGGCCGCTCACGTCGGCGCAGGCCTCGCTGATTGTGCGCTCGATCATGAACGACAAGCAGGCGAAGGAATTCGACGCGACGAAGGAGTGCAATTTCGCGATTGCTCCACAGGGCATCGGCCGATTCCGCGTGAGCGCGTTCGTTCAGCAAGCGCAGGTCGGAGCGGTCATCCGAACGATCGTGACGAAGATTCCGTCGTTCGAGGACCTCGACTTGCCTGCACAGCTCAAGGACGTCGCGATGACGAAGCGCGGGCTCTGCCTCGTCGTCGGCGGGACGGGCTCCGGTAAGTCGACGACGCTCGCCGCAATGATCGGACATCGCAACGAGAACACTCGCGGCCACATCATCACGATCGAGGACCCCGTCGAGTACGTCCATCCGCATCGCGGCTGCGTCGTCACGCACCGCGAGGTCGGCGTCGACACCGACAACTGGCACAACGCCCTGAAGAACACGCTGCGCCAGGCGCCCGACGTCATCATGATCGGCGAGATCCGCGACCAGAATACGATGAATTACGCGATCCAGTTCGCCGAAACCGGGCACCTCTGCGTCGCGACGCTGCACGCGAACAGCGCGAACCAGGCGCTCGACCGCATCATCAATTTCTTCCCCGAGGAGCGGAGGCACCAGCTGCTCATGGACCTGTCGCTGAACATCACGGCGATGATCTCGCAGCGCCTCATACCGCGCGAGAACAAGATGGGCCGCGTGGCGGCAATGGAAATCATGCTGGCGTCGCCGCTCATCAGCGACCTCATCTTCCGCGGCGAAGTGGCGATGATCAAAGACATCATGGCGAAGTCCACGCGCCTCGGCATGCAGACGTTCGACCAAGCCTTGTTCCAGCTATACGAGGACGGCATCATCTCGTACGAAGAGGCGATGCGTAACGCCGACTCGAAGAACGAGCTGCGGCTCAAGATCAAGCTGCAGAGCAAGCGCGAAGGGTCGGCCCAGGCGGAGCAAGGGGAGAGCCTGCAGCTCGCCGAAGAAGAAAAAGAAAGCCGGTTCTAGCTTTCCGGCGAAACAGTTGTTGCTGCGATGAACGTCAAGCCGCTCTTCAAGCTGATGGTCGACAAGAAGGCGTCGGACCTCTTCTTCACGACCTATGCGCCCGTCATGATCAAGATCGACGGCAAGATCATGCCCGTCAATCAGGTCGAGCTTACGCCGAAGATGGTTCGCCAGGCGGCGCTCGAGCTCATGAACGAGCAGCAGCTCGAGCAGTTCACGCGCGACCTCGAGATCGATTTCGCAATCTCGGAGGCCGGCCTCGGCCGGTTCCGCATCAACGTGTTTCACCAGCGCGGCAACGTCGCGATGGTGCTCCGCTTCATCACGCCGGAATTGCCGCAGCTCGATGCGCTCGGTATGCCGGACATTCTCCAAGATATGATCATGCTGCGGCGCGGCTTGATCCTGATGGTCGGTGCGAGCGGCTCGGGCAAGTCGACGACGCTGGCCGCGATGATCGACTATCGCAACAAGCACTCGGCGTCACACATCGTGACCATCGAGGATCCGATCGAGTTCTTGCACAGCAATCAAAAATCCATCGTCAATCAGCGCGAGGTCGGCCTCGATACAATGTCGTATCACCGCGCCCTGCGCAGTGCGATGCGCGAGGCGCCCGACGTCATTCTCATCGGTGAGGTTCGCGACCGCGAGACGATGCAGGCCGCCATCGACCTAGCTGGCACGGGCCATCTCGCGATCGCGACACTGCACGCGAACAATTCGCCGGAAACCCTCGACCGCATCATCAACATGTATCCGAACGATCAGCACAAGCAGGTGCTGATGGACTTGGCGCAGTACGTGCGCGTGATCGTCTCGCAGCGGCTCGTGCGCTCGAAGGAAGGCAAGCGCGTCGCGGCCGTCGAGGTCATGTTGAACACGCCGCACATCTCGGAGCTGATACTGAAGGGCGACATCAGCAACGTGAAGGAAGCATTCAAGGACACGAAAGAGCCCGGCATGCAGAGCTTCGACCAAGCCTTGTTCGATCTCTACCGCAAGGGCGCGATCAGCATGGACGAGGCCCTCTCGAACGCCGACTCGCGCTCGAACCTCGAAGCCAAGATTAACTTCGGCTAGCCGGATCGCGCCCCCGTGCTTCGTACGCAGGCGCGAGCGCGTCGCTTGCGATGCCGCTAGTAATATACGTGGCGGGCGTCGAAGACGGGGCCGTCGACGCAGACGCGCTTCATGGCGGGGCCGTCGGGTGTTTGCAGTAGCACGGTGCAGCCGGCGCAGCCGCCGATGCCGCACGCCATGTACTCTTCGAGCGCGACTTGGCACGGCAAGTCGAAATCGCGCGCGACCTTCGCAACCGCCTTCAGCATCGGCGTCGGGCCGCACGCGAACATTTGCGTCTCGCCGCGCTCTTGAGCCGTCATCGCCTGCAGCGCGTCGCGCGCGAGATCCGTAATGTAGCCGCGATGAGCGCCCGCGATGCCCGAATTGCTCGCAAGGCGTGACGGCACTCCCCATTGCTCGAGTAGTGCAACCGCGTGTGTCGCATGCTTGCCGATGCCCGGAACGTCGAGCCGCGACTCGGCGAGCTCGAACGGGAACGGCACTTCCGAGCCCATCAGCACGAGCGGCAGCAACCTCGACTCCGCACGCGCTTGCTCGGCCAGAAAGATCATCGGCGGGATTCCGACGCCGCCACCGAGCGCGAGCAAGCGCGGCCGGGCCGGATCGACGGCGAATCCGTGGCCGATCGGCGCGAGCACGCTTAATGTCTCGCCGGCTTGACGCGTGCCGAGCATCTCGAGCCCGTGTCCCTTCGGCTTGTACAAGAACTCGAGCCAGCCTTCGGCGGGGCTCGCACGCATGATCGACAAGGGCCGCCGCATCGGCATCGAGGGATCGCAGGAGATATGGGCGAACGTGCCGGGCAGCGCCTTGCGCGCCGCGCGCGGCGCCTGGACGCGCAGCACGAACTGCTCTCCGGGCCACGCTCGCTGCGCGAGGATCCGCGCGTCTTCGAGGAACACGCTGCCGCGATTCGGCTCGTAGCTCACTGTTTCTGTCTCACTGCTGACTCATCCATTGCTCCGCGATCAGGCAGGCCGCGACTCGGTCGACGCCGCCCTTGCCGACGCGGCGGCGAAGATACCCCGATCGGCGGTTCTCGGCGAGCTCCGACTCCGCGGCTGCCGAGGTCAGCGTCTCGTCGACGGTCGCGACGGGCAAGCCGTAACGCTGCGTCAATTCCGCAGCAAAAGCGCGTGCGAGGCGCGCGACAGCCTCGACGCCGGCGCCTTCTGGAACGCCGACGACGAGCTGGGCCGGCCGCCAATCGTCGAGGATTCGGTCGAGGTCGCGCCAGGGCGGCTCGCCGCCCGCGCGCAACGTGGTCAGCGGCGACGCCGTTCGCGTCGCGCGGTTCGCGGTCGCGATTCCTATACGACGAAGCCCGAAGTCGAACGCGAGGAGGATGTGGCCGTCGCGGTCTCGTTCACTAAGACGCGCCACGCGTTTGTCCTGGCGCTTTAGGCATGACCCGCATAGTGCGTGATACGCCGGATGTCGACACCGGGAAGGCCGAGCGCCGCCGTCCAGCGCTGCTCGATCGGTGTCTCGAAGATGATGGACGGATTTGCGGGAACGGTGAGCCAGGTGTTGCTGCCGAGCTCCGCCTCGAGCTGGCCCCGGCCCCAGCCTGCATAGCCGAGCGCGACCAGCATGGGATCCGGGCCATAGCCCGAGCCGACAGCCGCGAGAATATCGGGCGACGAAGTCAGCTTGATTTCCGAGCCGATGGCGAGCGTCGCCTCGAACGGCTTGTCCGAACGATGCAGCACGAAGCCGCGCTCGGGCTCGACGGGGCCACCGTGCATGACCGGCCGCTCCGACACGCTGCGGTCTTTGAGCTCGATCGCCAGCTGACCGAGCATCTCTCCGAGCGACAGGTCGCTCGGCCGGGTGATCACGATGCCAAACGCGCCTTCGGTATCGTGCTTACAGATATAGGTGACGGTCTCGTTGAAGTTCGGGTCCGGCATCGCGGGCATCGCAATCAAGAAGTGATCTTGCAGCGACTGCATCGGCGGCTAGCTCCGTTTCGAGGCGACGCCTCTATCGTAGCATCGACGACACGCTCAGCGCCCGCCGGCTGCCCCGGCCGTGAAGTCCCATTCGTAGGCGAAGCGCAGCACGTCGTAGTCTTCGCGGATGGCCGGCGGCAGAGGCGGGAACGGCGCGGCAAGCCGTAGAATCTTCAACGCCGCCTGGTCGAGCGCTGTGTCGCCCGACGAGCGGCGGACGACGATGTCGTCGAGCCGGCCGTCCGCGGCGATCACGACCTCGAGCGTCGGTCGCCCGGCGTCGATGTTACCCAATAGCTCCCTTGGGTAGTTCGCGGTGCCGACGCGCTCGACGCGCCGCCGCCAATCATCCAAGTACTCCGCAAGCCCCGATTGTCGCGTGCTCGGCGTTGCGATCAGGGTGCGCGCGTCGTCGCGGCCGTTCGGCAGCTCCGCGCGCATCGCGAGCTCCATTGCAGTCGTTTGCGGCGCAGCCTGCTGAATCAACGCTGCGGCGCGTTGCCGAGTAAGAGCCGGCTCGTCAGTCGGTTGCGGCACCGCGGGGACGGGCTCTCCGCCGCGGCCGCTGCTGACGAGCTGGTCGGCGCTCGGCGTCTCGTCGCGTGGCGCGCCGTCGGTGGCATCGGCGCCCAACGCGTCGCCGACCTGAGTCGCCGGCTGGTCGGCCGACAAAGTGCTCGTGGGCCGCAAGCCTCGAGCCGCTTCCCCCGCCCGCAGCTGATCGCGATTCGCAATGAACTCCGCGGTGTCGGCCGCGAGCTCCTCGCGCTCGGTGTCGAGCACCAGCGTGACGTTCAGCGAAGGAACGGCGGTGCCGTCACCGGCCGGTGCGGCCGTGAACGTCACGCCGAGGATGACGACGCCATGGACGAGCGCGGCGAGGAAAAGCGTCGACCCGAGGCGTTCATCGCTCATGAGCGGATACAACGATAGCGTTACGCGGCTTTGGCCGCCAGCTTGCGATCGATTGCGCCGACGAGCTTAGCAGCGATGTCGATGTTGAACTGCCGATCGAGTTCACGGATTCCCGTGGGGCTCGTCACGTTGATCTCGGTCAAATAATCGCCTATGACGTCGAGCCCCGCGAACAGCACGCCTTTCGAGGCCAAGGTCGGTCCGACCTCCGCACACAGCCAGCGGTCGCGATCAGTCAACGGGCGTCCTTCGCCGCGCGCACCCATGACGAGATTTCCGCGGCTCTCGCCGGGTGCCGGTATCCTCGCGAGCGCATAGTCGATCGGCACGCCGTCGATCAAGAGGATGCGTTTGTCGCCGTTGACGATCTCGGGGATATAGCGCTGCGCGAGCGTGAATCGCTCGCCGTCGTTCGTCAGCGTCTCGATGATCACGTTGGTATTGAGATCGCCGGCCGTCACGATGAAGATCGAGCGGCCGCCCATGCCGTCGAACGGCTTCAGCACGACTTTGCCATGCAGTTTGAGGAACTCGAGCAACGCCGCGCGGGAACGCGTGACGAGGCTCGGCGGCGTGCACTGCGGGAACCAAGACGTGTACGCCTTCTCATTGATGTCGCGAAGGCTCGCGGGCTTGTTGACGACGAGCAGGCCGCGGTTCTCCGCGAGCTCGAGTATGTAGGTCGTGTAGATGTACTCCATGTCGAAAGGCGGGTCCTTTCGCATGAGCAGGACGTCGAGCGTCTCGAGCCCGCCGCTCCACGGAATGCCGATCTCGAACCAGCGCTCGCTGTCGTCGCGCACTTTCAGGCGCGAGCCGTGGCCCACCGGCGCTCCATCGCGGACCTCGAGATCCCCTTGACGAAAGTAGACGATGTCCCAGCCCTCGCGCTGAGCAGCTAGCAGCATGGCGAGCGTCGAATCCTTCTTGGGCTTGATCGACCCGATAGGGTCCATGACGACGCCGAGCAACCGCCGGGACTCGCTCATTAGGAATTCCTCGTTTTTGCGCGCGGGTTCGCAGTTTCGCGAAAAAGCGCAACGCTACCATAACGGGATTCTGTCGCACTTTCGTCGGCTCGAGCGCGCTCGGCATGCGGCTTTCGACCGGAGGAAATTCGCGTGCAGTAGTCGATGGAAGGCCTGGCGCCGATATGTTAAAAGGCGCGTTGAGTCCGACGGGTCCCCGTGCGCGGCTCCGGCTCGAAAAATGGCGAGCGGCCCGGGAGGAAGCTAAGTGTCTGGCGGCAGTGCAGTGAACCCCAAGAGCGGCTTGCAAGGGCTCAAGATCCTAGTCATCGACGACAGCAAAACGATCCGGAGAACCGCCGAAACGCTGCTTGCGAAGGAAGGTTGCGAGGTTTTTACCGCCGTCGACGGGTTCGACGCGCTTTCGAAGATCGCGGACCATCGGCCCGACATCATTTTCGTCGACATCATGATGCCGCGCCTCGACGGTTATCAGACGTGCTCGCTGATCAAGCACAACAAGGTATTTAAGGACACGCCCGTCATAATGTTGTCGAGCAAGGACGGCTTGTTCGACCGAGCTCGGGGCCGTCTCGTCGGCTCCGAGCAGTATTTGACGAAACCGTTCACGAAAGACGAGCTCCTCGGCGCAATCCACAGCCACGTGGCCAAGTAATCGAGACAGACTATGGCTCTGATCATGATCGTCGATGACTCGCCGACCGAGGTGCACGTTCTGAAGACGGCGCTCGAGAAGCACGGTTTCGACACCGTTTCGGCTGCCGACGGCTCGGAGTGCTTGAGCCTCGCGCGCGAGGTGCGACCCGACCTGATCTTCATGGACGTCGTGATGCCGCGGATCAACGGCTACCAAGCCACGCGTACGTTGACTCGCGATCCGCAGACCAAGTCGATCCCTGTCGTGATGATCACGACGAAGGACCAGGAGACCGACCGGATCTGGGGCCTGCGCCAAGGCGCCGTCGATTATCTCGTCAAGCCCGTTTCGGAGGCCGTGCTCGTCGCCAAAGCACAGGAAGTGCTGGAGCGGGGGTCGAACGCTTGAACCTGCAAGCGTTGGCCGAGCAACCGTTCGAGCTGCTCGTGGAGCTCGAGCGCCGAGCTCGCGCTGCCGTCGCCGCGCGCGACGGTGCCCCCACCGAATCGGACGAGTGGGTCGGAATCGGCTTTCGACTCGGCGCGGAGCGCTTCGTTACGAGCCGCGCCGACGTTCGCGAGGTGTTGCCCATACCGGAGCAAGTGACGAGAGTGCCAGGCGCCAAGCCATGGCTGCGCGGCATCGCGAACCTGCGCGGGCAGCTCCTCACGGTCGTAGACTTGAAGTCGTTCTTGGGCGCGGGCGCGCCGACGGCCGACCGCCAAGCCCGCGTGCTCGTCGTCGCGAGCCGCGAGGTCCCGACGGGGCTCATCGTCGACGAGGTCGTCGGCTTCCGGCGTTTCGGCTCGGCCGATTATCGCGACGAGACGTCGCCCGGGGTCATTCGGTGCGAGCACTATCTCGAAGGTAGCTATCGGCGCGGCCCCGAGCAGTGGCCACGGTTCAGCCTGCTCAAGTTGCTCGAGGATCCGCTGTTTCTCACGGCGGGCGAAACGGTGAGGCCATGACGAAGTCGAGCCCGTGGCCGAAAATGCTGCCGGCGCTAGGGATCGCGCTTGCGGTCGCGTTGCTCGCCGCGGCTGGCTCGGTGTGGTGGAGCGGGAGCGGCACGACGACGGTCAGCGACGGCGGGCTCGGCGAGCTCATCGCTGTGACCCAGGCCGCTCGCGCCGAGTCGAATGCGGCCGTGCAAGGCGATGCGGCGTCGTTCGACGCGCTCGCGGCGAACCGCACGACGATCACGCGCCTCCGCAACGCCGTCGGTGCCAACGGCTCGGCGAGCGCCGACGCGCGGCTACTGGCCGCCGATGCAGCGCTGTGGCAGCGCATCGAGAGCAATCTCGACACGATTCTCGCGTCGCGGCAGGGATTGGCGGACCTCGAGACGGCGCGCGCCGAGATTCTCGCGCTGGCGCCGCTGCTGCTTGCGGCCGCCAGCAATGTCGCAAGTGCCTTGCCGCCCGCCGATCTTGCCGCCAACCAACCTCATCTGTGGCGCTTTGAGCTCGCGATCGAATCGCTGCAGCAGAATACGCGCGGGCTCGGCCCGACAGTCGACGTTGGCGATGATGTCCGGCGGCTCGGGGACGCGGAGCAATATGTCGGCCAGTTCGTTCGGGGCCTTCGCGGCGAGGACGGCACGCTTGGCGTCGTTGCCCTCAACTCCGGCGCGGGCCAAGCGGATCTCAAGCCGATTTCCACTCTGCACGAGCGGACCCGACAAGGGGTTGCGGCGATTTCCACGGGCGCTGAGACGCTGACCGCAGCGCTGTCCGCGATCCGAGAGTTCGACGAGGCGGCCGCGGAGCTCTTGGCTCGTTACCGCGATACCGACGTCTCGATCGCGGCCGTCACCGAAAGCGGCGTCACGACGCGGCTACCGCTGCTCCTCGTATTCGCGGCGCTGGCGATCGCGGCCTTGATGATGTTCGTCTACTACCGCGGGCGCGACTTTCGCCGCGCGTCCGAGCAGCAGGCGGGGCAGAACGAGCGCAACCAGCAGGCCATCCTGCGGTTGCTCGACGAGCTATCGAGCCTCGCCGACGGCGATCTGACGGTGCAGGCCACCGTGACGGAAGACATTACCGGCGCGATCGCGGATTCGATCAACTACGCGATCGATGCGTTGCGCGAGCTCGTCACGACGATCAATGACTCTTCGATTCTCGTGGACGCGGCCTCGAAACAAACCGAAGGCACTTCGCGGCACCTCGTCCGATCGGCCGAAACGCAAGCGAAGCAAGCGGCCGCGGCTTCCGAATCGATGGCGCGCATGGCCATCTCGATCGAGGAGGTCTCCGGCAACGCCGAGCGCTGCTCCGACGTGGCGCGCCACGCCGTCGAGATCTCGCACAAGGGCGGCGAGGCCGTGCGCCGCACGATCGCGGGCATGAACACGATCCGCGAGACCATTCAGGACACGAGCAAACGCATCAAGCGCCTCGGCGAAAGCTCGCAGGAAATCGGCAACATCGTCGAGCTCATCGAAGAGATCGCCGAGCAGACCAACATTCTCGCGCTGAACGCCTCGATCGAGGCGTCCCGCGCCGGTGAGGCGAGCCGTGGATTCGCCGTCGTCGCCGACGAGGTACAGAAGCTCGCGGAGCGCTCGGCGGGCGCGACGAAGAAGATCGAAGTGCTCGTGAGCACCATCCAATCGGACACGAACGAGGCCGTGATGTCGATGGAGCGCAGCACCACCGATGTCGTCGGCGGCGCCCTGCTGGCCGAGAATGCCGGCGCCGCGCTCGAGGAGATCGAGCAGGTCTCCCACCAGATCGCGAGCCTCGTCCACAACATCTCGAGCTCCTCGAAGGAGCAAACGAGCGTCGCCGGCGCGATCACGAAGAACATGCACGTCTTGCGCGAGATCAGCACGAAGACGACCGAATCGACGACCGCGACCTCGAGCGCCATCAGCAAGCTCTCGGAGCTCGCGTCGCAGCTGCGCCGCAGCGTGGCCGGATTCACGCTGCCGGATCAGGGCGGCGACACCGGCGTGCTGAGTGCTGCGCGCGTCGCAGCGAGCCTAGAGCGCGCCGAGCACTTGCCCGCGCCGCCGTCTACGCCTGCGCAAAGCGTCGCACGTCGCCGTCTGTCCGGCTAGCCGAGGGTATGGCGACTCACGCGATCAACGATCTGGCGACGCATGCCTTTGAGCTCGTCAACAAGGAGCTCGCGAGCACGCTCGATGCCGCGCGCGCTCAGCTCGAGGAGTACGTGGACGGCCGCGCCGGGTCCGACTCGCTGCTCAAGACGGCCGAGCATCTGCATGCAGCACGCGGAGCGCTCAAGATCGTCGAAATTCACGGTGCGGCGCTGCTAGCCGAGGAGATGGAACAGACCTGCCGCCGGCTTGCCGAGGCAAAAGACGAGCAAAGGTCGGAACAAGGCGTCGAAGCGTTGACACGCGCGATGGTGCAGCTGCCTGCTTATCTCGAGAGGCTGGTCGGCGGCGGTAAGGACGTCGCGCTGGCACTGCTGCCGTTGCTGAACGATTTGCGCCAAGCACGAGACAAGCCGTCGCTGTCCGAAGGCACGCTCGTGCTGCTGAGCTCCGGCCCATTCGAGCGCCACCTTGCGCCCCGCCTCGCAGCCGGCGCCGGTGTGGGCGCGGAGATTGGCCGCGGCTTCGACAAGGTTGCACAGCGGTTGCGGCCCGCGTTCCAGTCTGCGCTGCTCGCTTGGATCAAGGGCGCCGAGCCGGCGCGTTCTCTCGACGAGCTGTTGCGCGTCTCCACGAACCTCGAGCGCGCGGCCGCGAGCGAGCAAGTCAAGCAGCTCTGGACCGTCATGACGGGCGTGCTGACGGCGATCCGCGGCGGCGGGCTCGAGCCCAGCGTCACGTTGAAACGCCTGATCGGCCAAGTCGACCGACAGTTGAAAAGGCTCATCGACGGCGGCGAGTCGGCGCTCGTCAACGCGCCACCGGTCGAGCTCCTCGATAGTCTCCTCTATTACGTGGCGAAGGCGAGCTCTCAGGACCCGCGCATCGAGGCACTGCGCAAGCAGTACAACCTCGGAGAGCTGCTGCCGGGGCAGCTGCAGATCGAGCAGGCGCGCGAAGGGCTCGCCGGCCCGAGCGTCAAGCTCATGCGCACGGTTGCGCACGCGATCAAAGAGGATCTCGGCACCGTCAAGGATGCGCTCGACATCTTCGTGCGCACGGGCATGAACGGCGCCGACAAATTGAGCCCGCAGCTCGACATGCTGAAAAAGATCGGCGACACACTCGGCGTGCTAGGGCTCGACAAAGCGCGCAGCCAGATCCAGCGGGAGACGCAGGAGCTTGCCGCGATCGTGACGAATGGCAGGCCGCCCGATCGGAGCGTCCTCGAAAAAATCGCCGCGACCTTGCTCGACGTCGAGGACGCGCTGGATCGCGAGCTCGTGCGAGCCGTAATGCCGGGATTCGAGGCCGAGCCATCTGAGGCCGGTGGCCCCGTGGACACGCAACAGCGGAAAGTCACGCAGGCCGTCATGGGCGAGTGCACGGTCAACCTTGCGAGAGTGAAGGAAGCCGTGATTCAGCTCGTCGAGAATCCCGCCGATACGCGGCCGCTCGAGCAGGCCAAGCCGCAGCTGCGCGGAATAACGGCCGGGCTGTTGATGCTCAACAAGACGAAGGCCGTGACGGTCGTCGAGCGAGTCGGAGCCGTCATCAGCTCGCGGCTCGCAGTCGGCACGAAGCTCAGGCCCGAGTACCTCGAGCGGCTCGCCGACGCGATCGTCAGCGTCGAGTACTACCTCGAGACGGTCAGCGCAGGCCGCACCGACCCGTGGTACATGCTCGACAATGCCGATCGTTGCCTCGATCTCTTGGAAACTTTGCCGGTGGCAAAGCAGCCCACGGCCGCGCCGGCGCCACAGGCCCCTGCGCCGCCGCCTCCCAAGAAGAGCGCCGCGCCTCCGCCGAGCGTGATGCAAATCGAGGAGGACCGCTCGGATCCCGAGCTCGTCGAAGTATTCATCGAGGAAGCCAAGGAAGAGATCGCGAGCATCCAGCGCAACCTGCCCGTGTGGGCCGCAGACCGGGCGAGCTCCGAAGCGCTGATCTCGACGCGCCGCTCGTTTCACACGCTGAAGGGCAGCGGCCGCATGGTCGGCGCGCAGCTCATCGGCGAGTTCGCGTGGAGCATCGAGAACCTGCTGAACAAGATCATCAATCAAACGCTCGAGCCGACGCCGAGCATGGTTTCGTTCATAACGGAAGCGAGCGCGGCGCTGCCGCAGCTGCTCGAGCAGCTCGAAATTGGCCGGCCGCCGAAGCTCGATGTGCAGCTATTGATGAGGCAGGCGGGGGCATTCGCCGACGGCGACCCCGATGCCGCGGACCTCACGGGCCTATCGCTGCGCCCGCCCGCTCCGGCGGCGGCTCCGGAGCCCGGCATGGATCCCGTGCTCGCGGAGATCTTCGTCAAGGAGATGCGCGGCCACCTCGCGGTGATTCGGCAATTCCTCGCCACAGTGAAATCGGGCACGGGGCAGCATTCCGTGGAAGAGCCGCTCTATCGTGCATGCCACACGCTGCTCGGCAGCGCGCGGATGGCGGGATACGAGCCAGCGATGAAGCTCGCGGCGCCGCTCGCCGGCCACTTGCGCCACTATTTCGAGTCGGGCGTCGGAATAAGCGACGCGGCCGCAGACGCCGTGCGCGCCGCGGCCACCGAGATCGAACGCATGGCGGACTCCCTGACGGCGGGGCGTCCGTTCGAGCCTGAGGAAGGCGTGCTGAAGTCGCTCGACGTGCTCACGTTTCGCGAGCCGCCGCCCGCTGCGGCGGCGGCTGCCGAAGCGGAGACCGCGCCGACTGCGACAGAGGCGGAGCCGGGAACGGCCACCGCCGAAGCGAGCGCCTTCGATCCCGAGATCGCCGCGATCTTCGCCGAGGAAGCCGCCGAGATACTCGACAACTCGCAGGCAGCGCTGCAAGACGTACGGCACCGCGAGGATCAACCTGCGATCGGGATGCTGCAGCGCTTCTTGCACACGTTGAAGGGCGGAGCGCGCATGGCGGGTGTGTTGTCGATGGGCGATCTCAGTCACGCCATCGAGACCTCGCTGTCGCGCATGGTCGAGGGTCGCGCGACGCCCGCGGCGCTCGATCTCGTGCAACGCGGGCTCGACGATCTGCAGCAGATGCGCGACGCTATCGACGCCGGGCGCACGCCGAGCGCGACGCCGGGGCTCATCGGGCAGCTCGAGAGCTTCGACGCCGGCCGCGGCGCGCCGGCGGCCGCGCCGCCGGCCGCCGAACGCGCGCCCGCCGAGGCGGCAAGCCCGCCGGCGGCCGAAACGCCCGCGACTGAAGCGCCGGTCTTGGCGCACGTCGCGACCGTCGATCTGAAGGACGCCGATTTTGCGCAGCTCGGGGAGATCGGGCTCGGACCGCCCTCGGCGCTCGCGGCCGAACCGTTCGAAGAGCCGACGATCGAGGAAGCGCTCGTCATCGACGAACCGCTCGTCAGCGAGGAAGCGACGATCGTCGAGCGGGACGTGGACGTCGTCGTTGCGCGGCCGGCAAATCAAGCGCCGCCTCCGGCGCCGCCGCCGGTAGCACCCACGGTAGCGGAGCCGCGCGCCGAGCGCGCGGAAACGGCGCGAGTCGACGCGGGGTTGCTCGACGTGCTGCTGAACGGCGCCGGCGAGATCAACATTTTCCAGTCGCGGCTGAGCCAGCAGCTCCACTCGATCGAGTTCCATCTGGGCGAGCTTGGCGGCACCGTGTCGCGGTTGCGCGAGCAGCTGCGCAAGCTCGAGGCCGAGACGGAAGCACAGATCCTGCACCGGCATCAGGACGACGACGTCGAGAGCGGCTTCGACCCGCTCGAGCTCGATCGTTACTCGACAATCCAGCAGCTGTCGCGCGCGCTCGCCGAATCCGCGAACGACGTCGCGAGCATCAACGAGCTGCTGCACGGCCTCACGACCGAAGCCGAGACGCTGCTGACGCAGCAGGCGCGCGTTACATCCGATTTGCAGACGGGTCTCATGCAGACGCGCATGGTGCCGTTCCAGAGGCACGTGGCGCGCCTGCAGCGCATCGTGCGTCAAGCATGCGCCGACACGCGCAAGCAGGCGGAGCTCGTCGTCGACGGTGGCGCCAACGAGATCGACCGGCAGGTGCTCGAGTCGATGCTGCCGCCGTTCGAGCATCTGCTGCGCAACGCGATCGCGCACGGCATCGAGAAGCCCGAGGTGCGCAGCAAGCGCGGCAAGCCGGAAGCGGGCCAGGTATTCATGAAAGTGCGCCGCGAGGGTTCGGAGGTCATCGTCGAGGTCGGCGACGACGGCGCCGGGCTCGACCTCGCCGCGATTCGCCGTAAGGCTTACGAGAAGGGCCTGCTCGCGGAGAACCAGAAGATCACGGACGAGCAAGCGGTCGAGCTGATTCTCCAGCCGGGCTTCAGCACGGCCAGCGAGCTGACGCAGGCCGCGGGACGCGGTGTCGGCATGGATGTCGTCGACAACGAAGTCAAGAAGCTCGGCGGCTCGATGCGTATCGAGACCAGGACGGGCGAGGGCACGCAGTTCCTGATGCGCCTGCCGTACACGCTCGCGATCACGCACGCCCTCATCGTCAATGTCGGCGAGGAGACCTTCGCGCTCCCGCTGCCGACCGTCGAAGGCATCACGCGCCTGTCGCGCGACAAGATTTTGAAGCATCTAACCGAGGACGAGCCGAAGCTCGACTACGGCGGCATCGGCTACCGGATCCAGCACCTGGGCAGCCTCGTCGGCGCTGCGCCGTCGGCGTTACCTGAGGACGAGAATGCGGTGTCCCTCGTGCTCATTCGCGCGGGCGACAGCTCGACGGCGCTGCTCATGGACTCGCTCGAGGGGAGCCGCGAGATCGTCGTGAAGACGCTCGGGCCGCACATCGCGAGCGTGCCGGGCGTGACGGGCGCGACGATCCTGGGCGACGGGCGCGTCATCATGATCTTGGATCCGGGCACGCTGGTCCGCGCGCACAGGCCCGTCGAGGCGTTGCGTGCCGCGGCGCAACCGAAGACCTCGACGCAGCTCGCGGCGCTCGTCGTCGACGACTCGATCACGATGCGGCGCGTGACGCAGCGCCTGCTCGAGCGGCGGGGGGCCAAGGTCTTCACGGCGCGCGACGGTCTCGATGCGATCACCGTGCTGCAGGAGCACGCCGTCGACGTCATTCTTCTCGACATCGAGATGCCGCGCATGGACGGCTATCAGTTCGCGACGCACGTTCGCAACGATCCCAAGCAGAAGCACCTGCCTATCATCATGATCACGTCCCGCTCGGGCGAAAAGCATCGCGCGAAGGCGATCGAGATCGGCGTCAACGACTATCTGAGCAAGCCTTATCAGGAGAGCCAGCTCATCGCTGCGATCGAGGCCCTGGTCGGACGTGGGTTCTGAGGCATGAGCGCCGAGCCGAAAGAGCTCTACAGCTTGCTGATCCCGCTGAAAAACGAGCGGTTGCTCGTGCCGCGGATGTGCGTGGCGGAAGTCATCGCATTCGCGGACGCGGCCCGCAGCCGTGACGACGCGGCGCCCGACTGGTACTTGGGCGCGATCGAATGGAACAACCGGCGCCTTCCCGTCGTCTCGTTCGAAGGCCAGCACGGCGAGGAGCGCAAGTCGAAGCGCGCACGGGCGCGCGTCGTCGTCTTTCACGCAATCACGCAGGAGCTCAAAGGCGGGTACTACGGAATCCTTACGCAAGGGTTTCCGCAGCTCGTTCGCGTCAATGCCGACGTATTGGGCTTCGACTCCGCGCAGCCGCTGCCGGACGGATTGCCGGCCCTATGCCGGGCGCGAATGATTCACGAGTATCCGCTGATCCCGGATCTCGAGCGGATCGAGCAAATGCTCGCCGATATACCGCTCTAGAGCGGACGAGCGGCTCGCTTGAAGTCTCCCCAGCTAGCCTGAGCAATCGCGCAGACAGCCAGCGCGGCGGTCTCGGCGCGCAGCACGCGCGGGCCAAGTGCAGCGCGCGTGAACTCCGCGGCGTCGAGCCGCCGCCAATCGGCCGTGCCGAACCCACCCTCGGGACCTACTGCAACGATGAGGCCGCTCGACGGTGCTGGCTGCTCGGCGAGGCATCGCTCGGCGGCAGGATCGAGCGCAAGCCGCTTCTTTGGCGCGTCGGCCAGCGCGTCGAGCACCTCGGCCAGCGGAGCCGCCGGCTCGATGCGAGGCGGCGTGTGCCGGCCGCACTGCTCGCAGGCGCTTCTTGCGATCTTGCGCCAGTGATCGACTCGCCTCTCGCTGCGTTCGGCGTCGAGTTTGACGACACTGTGCTCTGTGTAGACGGGCACGAGCGTCCGCACGCCGAGCTCCGTGACCTTTTGCACGATCAGGTCCATCGCGTCGGATTTGGGGAGCGCTTGGATCAAGGTCAAGTCGAGAGACGACTCGGGCAGCGCAGCGCGGGGCGCGGCGAGCGTCAAAGTCGCGCCGCGCCGTTGCAATGAGTCGACGCTGGCATCGCGCTCCGTGCCTCGGCCGTTGAACACGACGAGCCGATCACCGCGTGCAAGACGCAGCACATGGCCGAGATAGTGCGCCTCGCTTTCATCGAGCGCGAGGCTCGTCCCAGCGAGCTCGCGCTCGATGTACAGACGCGGCGAGCGATGCGTGATTGGCATGACGTTCGGGTCGATGCAGGCGTAGCTGAGCGGACTGCTATAGTTTCGCCCGCATGTCTGCGGCGCACTGTAGCAAGTTGCGGGGCCCAAAGTGATCGTCGATCCGGCGTCAGGCTGGCTCGTGGGCGTGCGCCGAGTCGTGTCCCCGAACTTCGACGAGCGTCCCGCCGGCACCGAGCTCAACCTCATCGTCGTGCACGGGATCAGCTTGCCGCCCGGCGAGTTCGGCAACGGTTGGATCGACCGGTTTTTCTGTAACGACTTACCGGCCTCCGCACATCCCTATTTCGCGACGATCCAGGACGTCACCGTCTCGGCGCACGTGCTGATCGCGCGCGATGGAACGCTGACGCAATACGTGCCATTCGACGGGCGCGCCTGGCATGCCGGCAAGTCGGAGCATTGCGGGCGTTCCGCCTGCAACGATTTTTCGATCGGCATCGAGCTCGAAGGCACGGACGATTCGCCGTACACGGGCGCGCAGTATCTCGCGCTCGCCGAGCTCATCGCGGCGCTGCGACGCGGCTATCCGTCGCTGCGCGGCGCGGACGTCGTCGGCCACAGCGACATCGCGCCGGGGCGCAAGACGGACCCCGGGCCCGCGTTCGACTGGGCGCTGCTCCGGCGCGAGCTTGCGGCAGCGAGCGCGACGTAGGTCAACGCCGCCATAGAACTTCTTGTCCGCCGCCTCGCCTGGCCAGCCAGCGCGCCATCACGAATAGCAGGTCCGACAGCCTGTTCAGGTAACGCAAGAGCTCGGGGTTCAGCGGCGTGAGCTTGCGCGCCGCCCATGCGCTGCGCTCGGCGCGCCGGCAGACCGTGCGAGCGAGGTGGCAAACGGCGGCCGCGCGAGTGCCACCGGGCAGCACGAACTCCTCGAGCGGCGGCAGCTCGTCGTTCAACGAATCGAGATCGCGCTCGAGCGAGGCGACATGCTCAGCCGTGATCTGCAGGTAGCCCGGCAACGAGAGCTCGGCACCGATCTCGAACAGCTCGTGCTGGATGCGCGTGAGGGGCGTGCCGATCTGAAGTGGCAGGCCGGGCTCCGCGAGCAGCAGCCCGATCGCGCTATTCGTCTCGTCGACGTCGCCGAAGGCACCGACTCGGCCGTCCGCTTTGTCGACGCGCTCGCCGTTCGCGAGGCCCGTCGTCCCGTCGTCGCCAGTGCGGGTGTAGATCTTGCTGAGCCGGTGCCCCATAGCTCGCCGTTTGCATGCGCCGGCGGGCGCGAAGGGCTTATGGTGTCACGGCTACCGGCGAGCCTGCCAACCGATTTCGCGCGCTGTCGCGGGACCGATGACGACCTCGCGTAGATCGCTCGGCATCTCGGCGCGCTGCTCGTCGAGCGGAATGCGGCCCGCCATGAGCTCGGCTTTCGTCTGCGGCAACAGCGGCCGCGCGTCCGGGGCGGCGTAACCATCGGGGTACGACGGCGCATTCGACGAGGGCGAATACTTGTCCGTTGCGCGCAGCGTGTGCAGCAGCTCATGCGCGAGCACGACTTGATTCGTCCCGCCTGCCTCGCGAGCCGCAAACAGGTTGGCTACCGCGATTTGCCCCTTGGCGAGCGCCGTAGAGCGGTCGAGCGCCACTCCGGCAGTGGGCTCGTGGTAAACGGCGAACACGACGATGTCGCCGCTTGGCCGATTCCGCCACGATAGCCGCGTAGCGAGCCAGCGCATGCGTAAGCTCCATGTGAGGACGCCGACGAAGCTTGCGCCGGCATCGAGGCGCGGTAGCTCGCCGGTGTGCTCGCCGATCATCCTGAGCTTGAACGGTTGCTCGAGAGAGACCCCGTAGCGCTTCGCCTCGCGCGCGAGAAACGCTTCCGCGTCCGCGAACTCCGTCGCGATCAAGCCGTCGATGAAGCGGCGCGTAACAGGATCGTCGTCGCCCGCGACGGCGTAGACGTCGACCCACAGCGGCGCATCCCAGTCCGTCGTGTTCCGCGCGGTCAGGAGCTGCGCAGCCGCGACGAACACGAGCACGTACAGCAGCAATGCGATGCGCAGGCGTTTGAACACGGCTCTCTGCCTCTTCGACGGCCGTAGTGAACCATGCAACGCAGCAGGCGAACGCGGGCGCTCATCACGAACGCGCGTTTCGGGTTTTTAGGGGGCCAGAAAAGAAAAACCCGGCGGTGGGAACGCCGGGTCAGATCTTTTTGTTATCGGAGTTTACGGTTTCAAGTATGCGGCCTGGCTGTTGCTCGTTGCGCCCGAAGGCGCCGCGCGACTTGTTGTTATTGTCCAGCCAAATTTCTGTTCTTGTTCTTCTACTTTCTTCTTCTTCTCTAAGGTTTCGAAATTTAACAGAACCCTTTGCGATCTCGCATCGATTTCTGTTCGTTTGCGCACTCACTCGTCCCTGGGTGGGGACGACCTAGATAAAGCAAGACATATGCCATAGCACGAAAGAGCAACGAATACAGCAAGATACGGCGTGGAAACGTCTGGGGGCGTGAGGTTTGGAATTGGTCTTGTAAAGGTGGTCGACAGCTCGTTTACGGGGTCATGCTCGCGTGGCAAATGAGCCTCGGCCGATAAGAGGCTGTTTCATATGGCTGCGCAACTTTCCGGTCGCCGACGCACCGCTCAACACCCGGGCGGACGTGCACGTAAAGGCGCCTGACATCACGGCTGAGACAGCAGAGACGAGCGATCCAGCCAGGCTCCGCCTTTGGCGACGGCGACGATTCGCAACGTATCCGCGATGTTGGTCAGCGGATCGCCCTCGAGCACGACGAAATCTGCGAGCTTGCCTTGCTCGAGAGTGCCGATGTCACGCTCGAGACCGAGCGCGAGCGCGCCGCCCGCGGTCGCCATTCGAAGCACCTGGTCATTCGCGATACCGGCCCGCGCGAGCAGCGCCAGCTCGAGGTGGACGCCGAGCCCGTAGGGCACGGCCGGTGCATCGGAACCGACGCCGACGCGCCCGCCCGCGCGGACCAACCGCGCGATCGTTCGCTCCAAGGCGGGCACGGTCGCCGCCAAGGCATCAGGTCGCTCCCAGGTGGCCTGCTCGACCGGAGTGAACAGCGTGTACGCAGGGTCGCGGCGCGGCCGAGGAGCCGGCCAACCATCGAGGCCCGCAATCGCGGCGAGTCCCGTCACGAACGTGGTCTCTGCTGCGATGAGCCGGCTCAAGCCGTCCTGGTACGCCGTGTATCCCGGCGAAAGCTCGAGCTCGAGGCTCGGCGAGTCGATGTCGCCTTGAATGCGCGGCGGCAGCACGCTCAGGTCCCACGGCGGGACGGCGAGCTCGCGCGCCTGGCGGGGCAGGCTGTGCGCGAAGCCGTGCGAGATCCCAGGATACGAGCGGACTGCCGGCGTTGAATCGCCCGTCAGCGTACCGGACGCGTTCGCCGGCGATATCACGAGGCGCGGCCCCGGGGAGCGGCCGCTCGCCCACGCTTCGGCGCGCTCGACAGCCTCGCCGGTCGAGGCGGCGAGCTCGCGCACCGTTGTTACCCCGTAGGCGAGCCATGCGCGGCCGAGCCGCTCGCCGACAAGCGAGCTCTGATGCGCATGCAGGTCGACGAGGCCCGGTATGACAGTTGCATCGCGCGCGTCGATGACTCGACCTACGGGCGGCAAGACGCCGCGGCTCACGATGGCCGCGATGCGCCCGCCTCGTATGTGCAAATCGACGTGGCGGTGATAGGTGCCGCGGACCCCGTCGAAGAGGCGACCCACCTCCACGACATAGTCGGGCGGCGGTGCCGGCAGCTGCCACGGGACTCGCGGCGGCGGCCCGGCGTCCGCTACGGTCGACGGCGGAGTCGTGCCGATATCGATCCTGATGTCGCGCCCATCGGCGGGCTGTGCAGAGCGAGCCCGTACGATCAGCGTCCGGCCGTCTTCGGCCCAGCCGAGCGCGCTTGCACCGACGACGTTCGTCGCGACCGTGCTCTCCTGTTTGCGGGGCACGTCCAGCGTTTTGACGACGGTCGCCGTGGCCTCCTCGAGGCTCGCGCTCTCAAGGTACGCGATGACATTGCCATCGGCCCGGACCGTCGGAAGCCGAGGCTGCAGTGCGCCGAACGTCAGTTGGGTGGCGGTCGCCTCGCGCAACGCGAACCGCCAGAGCTCGAACTGCCCCGTGCGCTCGCTGGCGAACACAACCGAGTCGCCGTCGGGCCAGAAAGCGGGATCGAGGTCGACGAACACGTCGTCGGTCAGCCGGCGCGGCTCGCCGCGCTCTGCGAGCCACAAGTCACCGAGCGCCGTAAAAACCGCACGCCGGCCGTCGGGCGGTCGGGCGATGCCATTGATCCCGGCGGCCGAGCGCACGGACGCGTCGTCGAGCGCCGCGGGATCGGTCGGCGCTGTCGCGACCTCGACCGCGGCGGCCGCAAACAAATGCACGGGATCGCGCGTCGGCAGCGCGATGCCGCGCCGCCAGAGCTGCCCATCGGCGGCATAGATGAATTCGGCTGCCGAGCGCCATGCGGCGCGCGCTGTAAACAGGTCTTCGCGGGCCGTCAGCGACTTCAACACGCGCGGCTCGCCGAGCACGAGCAGCTGCAACCGGCTCGTCTCCACGGAGTCCTGCTCGCCGAACACGAGCACGCCGCCGCCGGGCCGCCACGACGGTGCCGACAACCGGCTCGAGCTCATGTGCACGACGTCGATCGCGCCGTCCCGTCCGAGCACGCGAATCGACCACTCGCCGGTACGCGCCAGCACGTACGCGACGAGCCCGCCCGCGGAGACGGTCGGAAACGACGCGGCGCCGGCCTCTTCGGTCAGCTGAGTCTCGACGCCGTCAGCTAGCCCGATCGACCAGACGCAATAGCGACCCGTGCGATTCGTCGCAAAGACGACGGCACTGCCGTCGCGCGTGAAATCCGGCTCTCGCTCGTCGTACGGCGAGGTCGTCAGTGCGCGGCGCTCGCGCGTGCCGAGATCGAGGAGCCACAAATCCCAGTGCCCTCCGTTGCGCTGCTGATAGACGATGCGTCCACCATCAGGGCTGAACCGAGGATTACGTGCCTGCTCCCCGGCCGGTGTCAGCGCCACGGCGCCACCGCCCGCCGCCGGCATGCTCCACAACTGCTCGAGCAGATCGACGACGAGCGTCGACCCACCGGGCGCCACAGCGACGGACAAGTTCGTTCCCTGACGAATGTCGGCGATGCGCTCTTCGGCGCCGGCAACGCCCGCCGCTGCAGCGAGCAATACTGCGAGGAACCACTTCACTCGCGGCTCTCCGCCGCTATGTCGAGCGACGCGAGCTCGCCGTCCGCAGCGCTATAGCGGATGACGATCGGTCTGCAGCACACCGAGCAGTCTTCGATCTGTTGCTGCGTGTCGACCGAGAGGTCGAGGCTGATCTCGATGGACTCCCAGCAGTACGGACAGGTGATCGCCTCGAACTGAATCACGCTTTGCGGTCCGCTACGGTTGCAAGCGCTGCCAGCTCCACCGGCCGGGCTCGAAGGTATACTCGTCTCGCGCGCCGAGGGGGCGCTCGTAGCGCACGCGTTCGTGAAAGCGATCGCGGCCTTCAACCCAGAGCTCGACGGCCTCTAGCCACAAGCGAAACCCACCCCAGAAGTCGGGGCGCGGTAGCCCGCGATCGGCGGGTTTGGTGCCGGCGAGCTTCGCGGCGCGCTCCTCGAGAGCCGCAGAGTCCAACAGCGGGCGGCTCTGCTCGCTGCTCCAGGCATTGATCTGGCTCGGCAGCGGCCGGCTCGCGAAATAGGTATCGCTCTCCGCGTCGGGGGAGCGCACGACGGGTCCTTCGAAGCGAACTTGCCGCCCGAGCTCGTGCCAGTACAGCACGGCTGCGGCCCGGTGCGTCGACTCCAGCTCGACGCTCTTGCGCGAGCCGTAGTTCGTGTAGAACACGGCATAGCCGAGTGGCGCGAGCTCCTTGAGCAGCACCATCCGCACGGACGGCCGCTTGAGCTCGTCGACGCTCGCGAGCGCCATCGCGTTCGCGTTGCGGCGGCCGAGCGCCGTGGCTTCACCGAGCCATTGCGCTGCTGCGCGGACGGGATCCTCGGGCGGAGGAATCAGCAGCGAAGCCATGGCCGCTCAGCGCAACGCGGCAGCATGAAACCGCAGGTGCTCTGCGATGAACGTGCTGACGAAGTAGTAGCCATGATCGTAGCCCGCGCGCTCGCGATACGTCAGGCGCTGGCCGGAAGCGCGGCATGCGTCCTTGAGCGCGTCGGGTCGCAGCTGCTCGAGATAAGGATCGGCCATGCCTTGATCGATGAGCAGCTCGTGCTGACTCGGCTTTGCGCGAATGACGTCCGCGGCGTCGTAGTCGCGCCATCGCTCGCGGTCGGCGCCCAAGTACGCCGTCAGCGCTTGTTGCCCCCAAGCCGATTGGCTCGCCGAGGCGATCGGCGCAAATGCGGAGATCGACCGGTAGGCTTCCGCGTTGCCAAGGCCGATGATGATGGCGCCGTGGCCGCCCATCGAGTGGCCGCTGATCGACTTGCGCGCCGGGTCCACGGGCAAATTCGCGTTCACGACGGCCGGCAGCTCGTCGCGAATGTAGTCATACATGCGGTAGTGCGCGGCCCAGGGCGGCTCAGTCGCGTTGACGTAGAACCCCGCGCCCGTGCCGACGTCCATTTGCGCGTCCTCGCCCGCAATGTTGACGCCGCGCGGGCTCGTGTCCGGAATGATGAGGGCAAGCTCGAGCCCGGCGGCATAGCGCTGCGCCCCTGCTTTGACGCTGAAATTGTCTTCGGTGCAGGTAAGGCCAGATAGCCAGTAGAGCGCAGGCACGGGCTTAGCGTCCGCTGCCGGTGGAAGATACACGGCGAAACGCATCGTGCACGCGCAAGCGGACGACGCATGCTTGTAGACGATCTGGCGGCCTTCGAAGCAGCGCGATTCGCTGACCCGTTCAATGGACGGTTTGGTCATTCGCGATTCCTTGTCAGTAGCTCATGCTCGTCGGCCTTGCACCCGGACCTCCAGGGCGTTACAAACCGCCCTCACGAGGTATGCATGACGCTCGAAGAATTACGTAAACGCCTCTCCGAAGTCGATCGCGACTTGATCGGTCTCGTGGCCGCGCGGCAGAAAATCGTTGCCGAGATCGGAGCCCACAAGATCCAGAATGCAGTGCCGACGCGCGATTATGAGCGGGAGCGCGAGGTGTTGAAAGGCGCAGGGACGCAGGCGCGATCCCTGGGGCTCGAGCCGGAGCTCGCGGTCGAGATCATGCAGCTCTTGATCCGCGCGTCGCTGACGCACCAGGAGCAACGGCGCGTGGCGGCCGGCACGAGCGGCGCCGGCAAGCGAGTGTTGATCATCGGCGGCGCAGGCAAGATGGGGGCCTGGTTCGCCCACTTCTTGAGCTCGCAGGGGTTTGGCGTCGAAGTCGCGGATCCGAGCTCGGCCCCCGTCGGTTTCCCGCGCATCGCCGATTGGCGCGACAACGCTCTCGACTACGATCTGATTGTCGTGGCGACGCCGATGAAGGTCGCTGGTGACGTGTTGACGGAGCTCGCCGCGCGGCGGCCACGCGGGGTCGTGGTCGACATCGGCTCTCTGAAGAGCCCGCTGCGCGCCGGGCTCGAGAGGCTGGCGGCTGCCGGCTGCAAGGTCACGTCGATACATCCGATGTTCGGTCCGGACACACGTCTCTTGTCGGGCCGGCACGTCGTGTTCTGCGACGTCGGCGTGCCGGAAGCCACGCAGGCTGCGCGTGCGCTGTTCGCTTCGACGATGGCCGAGCAGATCGAGATGAGCGTCGACGATCACGATCGGCTCATGGCGTACGTGTTGGGTCTGTCGCACGCACTGAATTTGGCGTTCTTCACGGCGCTCGCTGCCAGCGGCGAGCTCGTGCCGCGGTTGCAGCGCATGTCGAGCACCACTTTCGATGCGCAGCTCACGGTTTCGACCTTGGTCGCGCGCGACAATCCGTACCTGTACTTCGACATCCAGACGTTGAACGATTATGGGACCGCGTCACTGCAAGCACTGCGCGCCGCGACGGAGCGCATCGAGCGGCTCGTGCAGAGCCGTGATGAGGCGGGCTTCGTGGAGCTGATGGCGGCGGGCCGCCGTTATCTCGAAAACCGGATGTAATCGGAGCGAGCGGAGAATCGAGTGGACAGGGACGACCACCAGCGCGAGGCAAAGAACCTCCGCCGCCGCTTGGCGGGCCTGACCGTGGAAGCGCGGAAGAACGACGACGCATGGCGGCGCGCGCAGGCGCGAGAGATGGAGCTGCTCGAGGCCGACACGCTCGACGTACTGCTCGAGCGTTTGACGGAGGGGCTGCGGCGGGGGTATCGGCTCGAGGCCGCGACGCTCGTGATTGCCGACCCGGATCACGAAATCCGCCGCTTGTTGACGGCGCAAGGTCCGCCGATCGGGCCGCAGGGCGGCGTGGTCTTCGTCGACTCCGTGCAGGGTGTCGCGCCGGCAGTCGTCGCCGCGCGGCGACCGTGGCTCGGCAAATTCAGCCGCGCCGATCATGCTTTGCTGTTCCCGGCCGCCGAGAGGCTCGAAAGCGTCGCCTTGTTGCCTCTGCTGCGGCAGGAGCGCGTGATCGGCTGCTTGAACTTCGGCAGCCGGGACCCCGAGCGTTTCCTGTCGGCGCTGGGTACGGATTTTCTGCACCACTTAGGCGTCATCGCCGCGTTCTCGCTCGAGAGCGCCGTCAATCGTGCGCGACTCGTGCGCAGCGGTTTCACGGACGTGTTGACGGGCTGGCACAACCGGCGCTACCTCCAGTCCCGTTTGCACGAGGAGCTCTCGCGCTGCCGCCGCGACGGCACACCGCTCACGTGCCTCATGATCGACGTCGATCATTTCAAGTCCGTCAACGATCGGTTCGGACACTTGGCAGGCGACGAGGTGCTGCGGCAGCTCGCGGATTGCATCAGCGCCGAGGTCCGCGGCAGCGACGTGTCGGCCCGTTACGGCGGCGAGGAGTTCGTCGTCTTGCTGCCGAGCACCGGCATCGGCGCCGGCTTCTTGCTGGCTGAGCGCATCCGCCAGGCGGTGGCGGCCGAGCCCTTCGAGCTTCCTGCCGGGTCGCAGTTGCCCGTAACGGTTTCGATCGGCGTCGCGGAGCACGGCGCCGGCGACGACGAGCGCGACCTTACGGTCGTAGCGGAGCGCCTGTTGGCCGAGGCGGACGTCGCGCTCTACGAGGCCAAGGCCGGTGGTCGAAACGCCGTGGCGCGGGCCGCCAATAGCTGATCGAAGTCACAACTTGGAAGGCCCGCTTTGGAACACTTCCGGCGTATATGAAAGAATCCACCGGACCATGGATTTCATCGACGAATACGGCTTCCGCGCCAACGTCGGCATCATCTTGACCGACGGCAGCGGCCGCGTGCTGATCGCGGGCCGCCGCGGTCGCGGCGGTTGGCAGTTTCCGCAAGGCGGAATCCAGCCCGAGGAGACGACGGAGGCCGCGATGTTCCGCGAGCTGCGCGAGGAAGTCGGGCTCGATCCGGATGACGTCGAGCTCGTCGGCTCAACGGAGGGCTGGCTGCGCTACCGGCTGCCCGATCGCTTCATTCGCCGCGAGCGCACGCCGCTCTGTATCGGCCAGAAGCAACGCTGGTTCCTGCTGCAGCTCACCACCGACCAGAGCCGCGTGCGCTTCGATCTCTCGCCCGAGCCCGAATTCGATCGCTGCCGTTGGGTCGACTATTGGCGCCCCGTCAAGGAGGTCGTCTATTTCAAGCGTCCCGTCTACGTTCAGGCGTTGCACGAGCTCGGGCCGCTGGCGTTCCCGAACGACGGGCCGCCTCCGCCACCGGCCTGGTGGCCGCGGCGCTGGCAACGGGCGTTGAGCGAGCGCCAAGACGGATGACAAGCCGCCCGAGCCGACCGGCGTGGGTCTATGCGGCCGCGGTGTTGGTCGCTGCTGGGTGCCTGTATCTCTCGTACGAGCTCGGCCGTTATCAAGGCGGCTACTCGATCATCGACCATCGCCGCGAGCGCGCGGACCTCACTGCAAAGCTGGCCGAGGAGCAAGGTGTCAGCGACGAGCTTCGCCGGCAGCTCGCCATCGGCGAGACCGCCAGCGAGATCGACCGGGAGACGTACGCACAGGTAGAAACGACGTTGGGCGACCTTCAGGCGCAGATTCAGGCGCAGGAAGAGGAGCTCGTGTTCTATCGCGGCATCGTGTCGCCTCAAGACCGCGTTGCGGGTCTGCGCATTCAAAGCCTCGAAGCACTGCCCGGCGACGGCGAAGGACGTTACGTCGTGCGGTTGCTGCTCGTCCAAGCCATCGTGCACAGCCGGCGCGTGTCCGGCGCCGTCAAGCTGCAACTGGAAGGCATTCAGGACGGTCAAGCGGCCTCGTTCGACGCGGGCGAGCTCATCGTGCCCGGTGAGTCGTATGATATGGGTTACGAATTTCGATATTTTCAGGGTCTCGAAGCGGAGTTGGCGCTGCCCGCCGGCTTCTCCCCGCAGCGCATGATCGTCGAGATCTGGCCGAACGAGGCGCGCGCCGAGCGGATCAACCAAACATTCGAGTGGCCGGCGATCGCCGGTTGAACGAAACGGAGCGTGCATGCTGGGTAAAAAATCGCGTAGCCAGGCCCCTATCGGAACCTTGGTGGGAGCGGAAACTCGCGTCCATGGCGACATCGAGTTCACGGGTGGGTGCCACGTGGACGGCTACGTCAAAGGCAACGTCCGAGCAACCAAGGACGACCATTCCGTGCTCAGCATCAGCGAGCGCGGTTGTATTGAAGGTTCCGTCGTGGTGCCCCATGTAGTCCTCAACGGAACCGTCAAAGGGGACGTGCGCGCGACGGAACGGGTCGAGCTTGGCCCTAAGGCGCGCGTGATCGGCAATGTGCAATACAAACTCATTGAAATGTCGATCGGCGCGGAAGTTAACGGTAAGCTGATTCATGAGAGCGAGCATGCGGCCAAGGCCGTCAATCGTCCGCCGGTCGACACGGCGCGGCCCATCAATGCGGGAGAGTAACGGATGACCGACATTTCCACGGCGGCCGATGCGCCGCCGCTGCATTTCACGGATGCTGCCGCCCACAAGGTCGGGCGGCTCATCGAGCAGGAAGGCAACGCGGCCTTGAAGTTGCGCGTCTACGTGCAGGGCGGCGGCTGCTCGGGTTTCCAATATGGCTTCACCTTCGACGAAGAAATCCAGGAAGGCGACACCGAAATCGCGAACGGCGGGGTGACGCTGCTCGTCGATCCCATGAGCGTCCAGTACCTCATGGGTGCGGAAATCGACTACCGCGAGGATCTTTCGGGCGCGCAGTTCATCATTCGTAACCCGAACGCAGCTACGACCTGCGGCTGCGGGTCGTCGTTCTCCGTCTAGCGCGCCGCCTCCACGGGCCGTGGCGACACCGGACCCGCAATCGCGCGCCGGCGACGAGCCCGCGGCCGTCATCGCCGCTGTCGACCTGGGCTCGAACAGCTTCCACATGGTCGTGGCCCGAGCTCAGCACGGGGAGCCGTCGATCGTCGACCGGTTGCGCGAGATGGTCCGCTTGGCCTCGGGCCTCGACGATGGAGGTCATCTCGACGATGCGAGCCAGGAGCGCGCGCTCGCCTGCTTACGGCGGTTCGGCCAGCGCCTCCGCGACATGCGGGCACATCAAGTGCGCGTCGTCGGCACCAACACGCTGCGCCGCGCGCGCAATTCCGACGCTTTTCTCGCGAAGGCCGAGGAAGCGCTGGGCCATCCCGTCGACGTCATCTCCGGCATCGAGGAGGCGCGCCTTATCTATCTCGGCGTCTCTCATCACACGGATTCGTCGGACGGCGCTACTTTCGTCGTCGACATCGGCGGCGGCAGCACCGAGCTCATCATCGGCGAAGGTCACGAGCCGCAGCATCTAGAGAGCCTGTACGTTGGCTGCGTCGGCGTCAGCCGCGCGCACTTCGCCGACGGTAAGCTCAGCGCGAAACGCTTCGAGCGCGCGCGGCTCGCCGTGCGGCTCGAGCTTCGGCCAGTCGCCGCAGCCTTTCGGCGCCGCGGGTGGAAGCGCGCAATCGGCTCGTCGGGCACCGTGCGCGCCGCGCGCGACGTCGCGCTCGCGATGCGTCTCAGCGACAACGGCATCACACTCACGGCCGTCGAAGCCATCATCGACGAGATGATCAAGGCCCGGCGCGTCGAGGAGCTCGCGTTGCCGGGGCTCGGAGCGGAGCGCGTACCGGTGTTCCCGGGCGGTATGGCGGTTCTGGCCGAGGTCATGAGCGCTCTGAAAGTCGGGAGCCTCGACATCAGCAGCGGCGCGCTGCGCGAGGGGCTGCTCTACGACATGATTGGCCGGCTGCACGACGAGGACGCGCGTGAGCGCTCGATCCGTGCGATGCAGCGCCGGTATCACGTGGACTTGGAGCAGGCGGCGCGCGTAGAAGCAACGGCCGCGGCGTTGCTCGACGAGGTGGCCCGCAGCTGGCAGTTGACCGATCGGCGGCTGCGGCCACTGCTCGTCTGGGCCGCGCGGCTCCACGAGGTCGGGCTCGACATCGCGCATGCGCGCTATCACCACCACGGCGGCTATTTGATCGAGAACTCGGACTTGCCGGGCTTTGTCCGGCTCGAGCAGCAGCTCGTTGCGAGCCTGGTGACGTTGCACCGGCGCAAGCTCGACGATCCGTTTCTCGATGAGTTGCCGGGCTCTTGGCGGGCGCCGATGTTCAAGCTGGTCGTGTTGCTGCGGCTCTCGGCGCTGCTGCATCGCAGCCGCAGTCCCTCGGACTTGCCGGCGATTGCGCTCTCGGCGGGCAAAGATTCGCTCGAGCTCAAGTTTCCGCAGGGATGGCTCGACGACAATCCTTTGACGGCCGCCGATCTCACGCAAGAGACAGAGTGGCTGCGCGCGCGAGGCTTCGAGCTCGCGCTCGCCAACCGGGGGCGCGGCTAGGAGGCCTCGGCGAGCTGGCGCAGCAGCTTCGACTGCGCAGGCATGGCATCGCGGCCGCCCGTAGGGCGCAGCTGCTCGTAGCGCCCGTCCTTGCGCAGCTCCCATGCCTGGACGTCGTCCGCCAGATACGTGTCGAGGTCCGCCATCACGCGCGCTTTGAGGCCGGGCTCCCTGATCGGAAACACGAGCTCGATTCGCCTGAAGAAGTTGCGCTCCATCCAGTCGGCACTCGCGCAATAGAGATCTTCGTTCCCGCCGTTGTGAAAATAGTAAACGCGGCTGTGCTCGAGGAAGCGACCGACGATCGAACGCACTTTGATGTTGTCGGACACGCCGGGAATCCCCGGACGCAAGCAGCAGATGCCGCGGACAATGAGGTCGACATAGACGCCGGCGCAGGACGCTTCATAGAGCGCGCGGATGACCTCGGGCTCCACGAGCGCATTCAGCTTCGCAATGATGTGGCCCGTTTCGCCGCTCGCCGCGTTGCGCGTCTCGCGACGTATGAAGCCAAGCAGGCGCTCGTGAAGATTGAATGGCGACTGCGACAAGAGGTTGAGGTCCGTCGTGCGCATCAGGCTCGTCAGCTGCATGAAAACCTGATGGACGTCTTCGCCGAGCGCGACGTTCGCCGACAGCAGACCGTAGTCCGTGTACGCGCGCGCCGTCCGGGGGTGGTAGTTGCCGGTGCCCAAATGGACGTAGCGGCGGAGCCGGCCGTGCTCTCGACGCACGACGAGTGCCATCTTGCAGTGCGTCTTGTAACCGACGACGCCATAGACGACGTGTGCGCCAGCTTCCTGCAGCTTGCTCGCGAGCTCCATGTTGGCGGCTTCGTCGAAACGGGCGCGCAACTCGATCAGCACCGTGACCTCTTTGCCCGCCTTTGCTGCCGAGACCAAGCTCTCGACGAGCGGCGAGTCTGGGGTCGTCCGGTACAAGGTTTGTTTGATCGCGAGCACGTCGGGGTCGGTCGCTGCGCGGTAGATGAAATCGATGACGGGCGCGAACGACTCGAACGGGTGATGCAGCAGGATGTCCTGTTTCGAGATCGCTTCGAAGATGTTCGTCTTGACGAGCACCTTCGGGACGCCGGGCGTGAACGGCGCGTATTTGAGCTCGGGCCGATCAACGAGGTCGTAGACGGCGAGCAGGCGGTTCAAATTGACGGGGCCCGGCACTTGATAAAGGTCCGAGCGCGTGAGCCTGAAGTGCTCGAGCAGATACTCCGCGAGCTCAGCCGGGCAGTCGTGCGCCGTCTCCAAGCGCGTCGCCGCGCCGTAGCGGCTTTCGAACAGCTCGCCTTCGAGAGCCGTAATCAAGTCGTCGACGTCCTCGTCGTCGATGAATAGATCGCTGTTACGCGTGACGCGGAATTGGTAACAGCCATCGATCTCCATGCCGGCGAACAGCTGATCGACGAAGGCGTGGATGACGGACGAGAGGAACACGAAATCGGCCTTGCCTGTTCCCTCGAGAGTCGGCGGCATCGAGATCAACCGCGGCAGCGACCGCGGCGCTTGCACGATCGCACGATGACACGGGCGGCCGAAAGCGTCGCGGCCGTCGAGGCTCACGATGAAATTCAGGCTCTTGTTGAGGATGCGCGGGAACGGACGCGTAGGATCGAGCGTCGTGGGGCTCAACAGCGGCACGATTTCGGTACGGAAGTATTGCTCGAGCCAACTGCGTTGCGCGGGCGACCAATCGTCGCGCCGGACGAAGCGAATGCCGACTTCGCGGAGCGCCGGGATCAGCTCGTCGTTGAGCACGCGATACTGCTGCGTCACGAGCGCATTCGCTTCTTGAGCGACGATGCGCA
>CAVQLK010000010.1:235000-372726 GCA_963713355.1 uncultured Gammaproteobacteria bacterium
GCTGGAGGCCCGAACCGGGAACTGTTGCAAAAGTTTCGGATGAGGTGTGGATAGGAGTGAAAGGCTAATCAAGCTCGGAGATAGCTGGTTCTCCTCGAAAGCTATTTAGGTAGCGCCTCGTGTATCACTCTCGGGGGTAGAGCACTGTTTCGGCTAGGGGGGCATCCCGCCTTACCAAACCGATGCAAACTCCGAATACCGAGAAGTGGAATCACGGGAGGCACACGGCGGGTGCTAACGTCCGTCGTGAAGAGGGAAACAACCCAGACCGCCAGCTAAGGTCCCAAAGTCATAGCTAAGTGGGAAACGATGTGGGAAGTCATAGACAGCCAGGAGGTTGGCTTAGAAGCAGCCATCCTTTAAAGAAAGCGTAACAGCTCACTGGTCAAGTCGGCCCGCGCGGAAGATTTAACGGGGCTCAAGCTATGCACCGAAGCTGCGGATGTGCACTTTCTTCGGATTGTGCACGTGGTAGAGGAGCGTTCTGTACGCCTGCGAAGGTGTGCTGTGAGGCATGCTGGAGGTATCAGAAGCGCGAATGCTGACATGAGTAACGATAATGCGGGTGAAAAACCCGCACGCCGAAAACCCAAGGTTTCCTGCGCTACGTTAATCGGCGCAGGGTTAGTCGGCCCCTAAGGCGAGACCGAGAGGTGTAGTCGATGGGAAGCAGGTCAATATTCCTGCACCGCTTGTTACTGCGATGAGGGGACGGAGGAGGCTAGGCTGGCCGGGCGTTGGTTGTCCCGGTTTAAGCGTGTAGGGAGTGTTCTTAGGCAAATCCGGGAACACAATTCCGAGACGTGACGACGAGTCCCTTTTTAGGGGCGAAGTAGCCGATGCCAAGCTCCCAGGAAAAACCTCTAAGCTTCAGGTAACGAGGACCGTACTGTAAACCGACTCTGGTGGGTGAGGAGAAAATCCTAAGGCGCTTGAGAGAACTCGGATGAAGGAACTCTGCAAAATTGTGCCGTAACTTCGGGAGAAGGCACGCCCTTAACGGTGAAGGACTTCGCGTCCGGAGCTGATGAGGGTCTCAGAAAATCGGTGGCTGCGACTGTTTACTAAAAACACAGCACTCTGCGAACACGTAAGTGGAAGTATAGGGTGTGACGCCTGCCCGGTGCCGGAAGGTTAATTGATGGGGTTAGCCGTAAGGCGAAGCTCCTGATCGAAGCCCCGGTAAACGGCGGCCGTAACTATAACGGTCCTAAGGTAGCGAAATTCCTTGTCGGGTAAGTTCCGACCTGCACGAATGGCGTAACGATGGCCACACTGTCTCCATCCGAGACTCAGTGAAGTTGAAATCGCTGTGAAGATGCAGTGTACCCGCGGCAAGACGGAAAGACCCCGTGAACCTTTACTATAACTTTGCACTGAATTTTGAATTTGTCTGTGTAGGATAGGTGGGAGGCTTTGAAGTGGCGACGCCAGTCGTCATGGAGCCACCGTTGAAATACCACCCTGATAAATTCGGAGTTCTAACCTTGGCCCGTTATCCGGGTCGGGGACAGTGCATGGCGGGTAGTTTGACTGGGGCGGTCTCCTCCCAAAGAGTAACGGAGGAGCACAAAGGTACCCTCAGCGCGGTCGGACATCGCGCAGTGAGTGCATAGGCACAAGGGTGCTTGACTGCGAGACAGACAAGTCGAGCAGGTACGAAAGTAGGTCTAAGTGATCCGGTGGTTCTGTATGGAAGGGCCATCGCTCAACGGATAAAAGGTACTCCGGGGATAACAGGCTTATTCCTCCCAAGAGTCCACATCGACGGAGGAGTTTGGCACCTCGATGTCGGCTCATCACATCCTGGGGCTGTAGCAGGTCCCAAGGGTTCGGCTGTTCGCCGATTAAAGTGGTACGCGAGCTGGGTTTAGAACGTCGTGAGACAGTTCGGTCCCTATCTGCCGTGGGCGTTGGAAATTTGAGGGGAGCTGCTCCTAGTACGAGAGGACCGGAGTGGACGTACCTCTGGTGTTCCGGTTGTCACGCCAGTGGCACCGCCGGGTAGCTATGTACGGAAGGGATAACCGCTGAAAGCATCTAAGCGGGAAGCCCACCCCAAGATTAGATTTCCCTGAGGACTCGATCCTCCTAAAGGGCCCTCGTAGACTACGAGGTTGATAGGCTGGGTGTGGAAGTGGAGTAATCCATGAAGCTAACCAGTACTAATTGCCCGTGAGGCTTGACCATATAACACCCAAACGGTTTGGGTGATCGATGCGACAGAGCGACGGGACGGATCATCCCAAATTGCGCGTATCGCGCTGCTCGAAGAGCAGCGAGAGCGCATAACGGTTTGCCTGGCGAAAATAGCGGGCGGGAACCACCCGATCCCATTCCGAACTCGGAAGTGAAAACGTCCAGCGCCGATGGTAGTGTGGAGCTATTCCACGCGAGAGTAGGTCATCGCCAGGCTCTTAATGCAAAACCCCCGGTCGTAAGGCCGGGGGTTTTTTTATTGCGGCGTTTGCGGGCCGCTAAGAAGAGCGTTTCTTGCGCGGGCCGTTTCCGGCCCCGTGATCGTACGGATTGAAAGCGCTCGGCACGGTCTGCTTCTGGACTTCTTCCTCAATTGCGAGCTCGGGGTGTTCCAGCTGGTTCAGAAAGTCGTAGGTCCTAGCGCAGGGGTCGGATTCCATCCGCTTGGCTCGCATCGGGTCGAGCTTCCACTCAAGCACCGAGCGCCCGACGTCATCCTTGGCGATGACCCATTCCTTTCTTGGTTTTTTGCGGCGTTCCATGATCGCGACGATAAAGATGCCTTCGTGTCGCGCATGCTCGCACAAGGCGGGGCGGAGCCCCCGGACCAAAGTCGCATATCGGTCGCCTTGTGTTATGTCGCGTCCCGCAGGCTAGTAGCCGGCCAGCTCGAGATAACCCTGACCCGTCAGTGAGCCGCCCGGCCCCTGACCCGCCGCGCGAACGGCGCCTTCCCAGTAGCGGACGGACAGATCGAGCTCCTGATTCTCGAGATAAGGGCGGATCTCGAGCTCGATGCCCGCCGCGGGCGCCGCGAGCCGCCACGCGACGGGGTACCGTACGCCGCTCGTCTCGCTCGTCCAGTGCTCGAGCACGGTCAGCGCAACGTCGTTCGCCGCGAGCGGTATTCGTATACCGTCGGCGCCGACAAGGCTGCCGCTGCTGTACTGACTTGCTTCGCCGCTCGCCGTCCGAAGCCGGTAGAACATCAAGCTGCTGCCGTCGGACAGCTGCAGCGCAAACCAGTCCCAGCCTTCCGTACCGGGATCGAGCGAGCTCGTGCTCCATTCGCGATCGAGCCAGGCGAGCCCGGACACCGCGAAGGTTTCGTCCTCGACCGTAACGTGGCCGTCCGCGGCGAGTCTCGGGACCGAATAATAGTGCGACGCGTTGCCGCTCCCGGCTCCCTTCGTGTCGAGCCCCCGCTCGCCGTGCGCGACGGGGCGGCGTGTCGAGGCCAAGTCAAGAGCAAGCGCGATCGTGTCGTCGCGCGCCTCGAGCCGCAGCGTCAGCTCGTCGCCGATGCCTTCCCCGGACGCTGCCCAATCCTTGACCCAGATGCGCAGCGGCTCTGTCGCAGCGCCGGCGAGCCCCAGCGCCTCGCGCGTGAGCCGTTCGCGCGCGATGAAGCGGCCGGCGTCGGTATCCGTGATCGCGAAGTGCGCCATCCAGACTTGCTCGGCCCGCCAGGCCGACGCGCCGTCGCGCTCCGCCCCGCGCGGCGCGAGTGCGTAGCGGAAGAACGTCAGCTCGAACCCGAAGTGTCGATTACCCGTGGTCGCGAGGTTACCCGTGAAATACCACCATTCGGTCCGGTACTCGGGATGAGCGCCGTGGTCGGCCGGAAACACGAACTCGCGCGGTTGCGTCGCGCGCGCGAAACCGTCGCCGGCCTCGCCGCCGAGCAGTCTCAAGCCCGTGCGCTGCTGCGCGACGGGGCGTTGCTCGGCGACGTCGCTGCAGGCCGCGGCGAACGCGACCAGGCACACGAGGCTGTACAGCCGCTGCATCAATCCTCCCGCAGCGCCGCACCGAGATCGATTCGGCCGGCGCGCCAAGCCGGATAGATACCGGCGAGCAGCGCCGCAACGATGGCCAGTGACACACCCGACACCAACGCCTGCGGAGTCAGCACGAAATCCATCGTCCAGCCGAACGAACGGCGATTGATCACGTGCACGAGCAACAGCGCCAGCGCCGTGCCGATGGGTACCGCGGCAAACCCGGCCGCGAGGCCGAGCAAGCCCGTCTGGGTCAGCAGCGTGGCGCCAAGCCCGCCGGGCGTGAAGCCGAGCGTTCGCAGGACACTGAGCTCGCGCGCACGCTCGAGCTCGATCGCGAGCAGCGCGCTCAGGATGCCCAAGAATGCGACGATGCCTGCGAGCACGCGCAGCACCTCCGTCACTTTGAACGTGCGATCGAACACCGCCAGCGACAGCTCCTCGAGCCTCGCGCTCGAGCGTATGCGCACAGTCGGGCCGGCGAGCGAGCGCACGGCTTCCTCGACGGCTGCAACGTCTGTTCCAGCGGCAACGTCGAGGCCGATTCCCGTCAGCTCGTCGTCGCGCCAATCGCTGCGGTACCGATCGAGCGCCATCACGACTGCCGGCACGCCGGTATTGAAATCCCGAAACGCGCCTGCGATCGGCAGGCGCCGCAGCCCGTTCGGGGCCGGCAGCTCGAGCTCGTCGCCGACGCGAAGCTTGCTCGCGAACAGCAGTCGCTCCGACGCAATGACGGCCGTGCCTCGGGCCAGCGCCTCGAACGCCGTCGCATCGCTGCCGTCGACGAGCGTCAAGCCCCATCCGCGCGCGCCCGGCTGCACGGCGCGAATCGCGACGTCGCCGTGCGGCGTCGGCACGACGCGCGCGCGCGTCAGCATGAGCCCTTCGACGCCGGGAATCGCCGTCAACGCTCCAGAGGCGGCCAGTTCCGATAGCACGGCCGCATCGGAAGCGTTCACATAGACGTCGGCCGTCAACGTCGTTTGCAGCCACTCGTCGAGGCTCGAGCGGAAGCTCGCGATCATGAGCCCGACCCCGTTGACGGTCGCGACCGAGACGGCGAGCGCCGCGGTCGCGACGCCGGTGCGGCTCAAGGATGCGCTGACCCCGCGGACCGCGAGCGTCACGGGTATGCCCGCGCGCCCCGCGAGCCCTCGGTCGATCGCGCTCATCAGGGCGACCGTCGCGAGTGGAGTCAGCAAGGCGCCCGCGGCCAAAATCCCGAATAATCCCGCGAAGGCCGCGTAGAGCTGGCTCGGGCCGAACGCGAGCACGAGGCCGCTCGCGGCGAGCACGGGCAGCGCGACATAGGCGGCGCGTCTTGCCGCCTCGTGCGCGCGCCGCTCGAGCACGGCGCGACGCAGCGCGGCGGCCGGCGCGATGCGTGCTGCATCGAGAGCGGGTTTGGCGGCCGCGAGCAATGTTGCGACGAAACCGAGCGCCGCGCCCTGCACGTAGATCCACGGCGTGGGCTCGGCGGCGGCGACAGCGGCATTGAACGACAGATCGCCGATCGTCCGCAGGACGAGATCCACGAGGCCAATGGCCAGGAGATGTCCGAGCACGAGCCCGAGCGTCGTCGCGACGGCGGCCAGGCTCAAGCTCTCCCAGACGATCGTTTGCAGAATCTCGGCGCGCGACACCCCGAGCGTCCGCAGGATGCCGAGCGTCTGTGTTCGCTGGAGAATCGCGAAGGCCATCGTGCCGTAGATGAGGAACATGCCGACGACGAGCGCGAGCAGGCCGAGCGCCGTCAGGTTGGTGCGGAACGCCGCGGTGAGCTCGCGAAACGCGCTGTCCTCGGTCTCGGCCGCGACGAGCATGGCGCCGGTGGGCGGCACGCTCGCGAGCCTAAGCGCTTGCGCCTCGGTCAGATCGAGATCGATGCGATCGATGCGGCCGAGCAACCCGAGCAGCTCTTGCGCCGTGGCGATGTCGGTCACGATCGGCGGCTCGGCCTCAATATCGGCGCTCGCGGCGGGCATGAATCCGATCACGTGGACGACGGCTTCGCGCTCCCCGATCGTCAACGTCGTCGAGTCGCCGCTCGCTAACCCAAGCTCCTGCGCGAGCTGTTCGGGCAGCAGCACGGTGCCGCGCTCGACGACGAGGCGCGCGAGGTCGCCGCCGCGCGGCGGCGCCAATTGCGCCATGCGCAGCGCGTCCTCGCCGAGAATCAGGTCGATGCCGAGTAGCGGCACTCGCAAGCCTGGCCGGCTTGGCAGACCGACCTCGGCCTCGACGACGGGCGCTGCCGTCAGCGTGCCGTCGCGGACGACGAGCTCGCGATACGCGCGTTCGTCGATTCCGCCGTCGAGCGGCAGCAGTCGGTGCGTGACGGCGCCGCGCACGGTTGCCGCGGCGACGTCGAATGCGCGAGCAGCGCTGTCGTTTGCCAAGCTCACGCCGACGTACACGCCAACCCCGAGGCTTATTCCTGCGATAGCGAGCCCGAGCTGCCACGGGTGGCGGAGATAGAAGCGCAGCGATGCGCGGCGCAACAGGCCCGTCACGCTTCCAAGTCCTCTATGCGGCCCGCGCGAATCGTCAACACGCGAGAGGCGCGCGCGGCAAGCTCGGCGCCATGTGTCGCGACGATCAGCGTCGCGTTGCGCTCGCCGCACGTGCGCCGCAGCAGTTCGAGGACGTGGTGCGCCGTTTCGGCGTCGAGGTTGCCGGTCGGCTCGTCGGCCAGCACGAGCTTCGGCTCGTGAATCACGGCTCTTGCGATCGCGACGCGCTGCTGCTCACCGCCGGAAATGTCTTCGGGAAACCGTTCGGCGCAGCGTTCGAGCCCGAGCTCCGCGAGCAGCTCGCGGCTGCGGCGCTCGACCTCGCCGCGTGCCACGTCGTTCAACGCGAGCGGCAGCTCGATGTTCTCGGCCACGGTCAGCGTCGGAATCAAGTTGAATGACTGGAACACGAAGCCGAGGCCCTGCCGGCGTCGCCGCGCGCGCTCAGCCTCCGTCAGCGTCGTGAGATCCGTGCCGTCGACGCGGACTACCCCTGCGTCGGCGGATTCCAGTCCGCCCATGAGCCGTAGCAGCGTCGACTTGCCGGAGCCGCTGCGGCCCATGACGGCGACGAATTGCCCGCGTTCGACGGTCAGGCACGCACCGTCGAGGACGGCTTGGGACCCGTAGCGCTTGCTGACCTCCTTGAGCTCGATCCATGCCGCGGCGGCGTTCATAACAGGATCCTACGCGACGGCTCCGCGGCGTGTCGGTCAGCGAAGCTGGAGAAAAGCGCAGCGCAGCTTTCCCTCGCGGCATCGCGGCCTTCGAGCACCGTGACGGTGAGGCTAGTGCGGCAGCGCGTGCGGGTTGCGGCTTCGGATGATGAGCCAGCGGTTGCCGCGCGCCGTCTCGAGCAGCGGCGGATCGGGCATGACAGCGACGGGATCACCGACAGCCTGCAGCAGGTCGAGGTCGTGCTGCGAATCGCCGTATGCGCTGGCCTCGCTCAAGGTAGCGCCGGCCTGGGCTGCGAACTGCGCCGCGATCTCGAGCTTTGCTCTGCCGAACGGGTGCACCTCGGGCGGTCCCGCGCGATAGCGCCCGTCGCGCACGCGGCAGACGGTGGCGCGGACATGCGAGACGCAGAGCGCCTTCGCCAGCGCTTGCGCGATCGGCTCCAGCGTCCCCGACAAGAGCACGACCTTGTCGCCGCGCCGCAAGTGGCCTTGGAGCCGCTGCACGGCCGGTGCATAGAGGCGGGGCAAGATCTCCTCGGCGACGAACCTCGCGGCCAGCGTCTGCACGCGGGCGGTGTCGAGCTTGTACAGATAGGCCTTGTTCTTCTTCGCAGTCAGCCGGCCGAAGACCGGTAGGTACCACAACCAGAACACTAGGTACGCGACGACCTGCCGCGGCCCTTGATGGCCGCGCTTGAGCAGGTAGCGCCAGAACCGCCGTTCCGTGCTGCCTTCGACGAGCGTACCGTCGATGTCGAAAATAGCCAGCTTCATTGCCGCTTTCCTGGTTTCCTTAAGATATCGCTCTTTTGAGCGTAGACAAACTCGGCGATGACGGGCAACCCCCGCGCGATGCAGAGCGCCACGGAGAGATAGACGAAGAAGTACGTCAAACCCGTCAATAGCCAGCCGATTCGCTCCCAAAGCTCGGGCAGGACGGCCGGGAACGGCGCCTGCAGTGCGAGGCCGGCGAAGGCCGCAGCCTTGGCGACGGCGTAGAGACTCCGGACGAATTTGCCGGCAACGATGAGCTTGCCGAGCGGCGAGCGCATCAGCGCGAACGGCGCGACGCCTTCGGCGACGGCGTTGCTCGAGCGGATCGTGTCGACGATGACGCCGCGGATGATGAACACGAGCGGCACCCAGATCGGCACGAGGTCGACGTCCGCCGCGACGAACCACAGCGTGAGCTCGACGATGCGATCCCCGGCGATGTCGAACAGTGCGCCGAACAAGCTCGTCTCGTTGCGCTTGCGGGCAATGTAGCCGTCGAGGCCGTCGGAGACGAAGATGAAGGCGATCAGGAAGAAGCTTGCGAACGACCACGCCGAGACCGGCTGGTAAAAGAGCCAAACGACGACGAGCAGGAGCAGCAGCCGACTCAAGGTCACGAGGTTCGCCATGACGACGATTATACGAAGGCCGCTGCCTCGCTCGCCGCAGTAGACTAGACGGCGGGTCCCGCAGGGGGTTCGATGCGGTTCTACGACTACTCATTGGCGCCGAGCCCGCGCAAGGTGCGCCTGTTCGTCGCCGAAAAAGGACTCGAGATACCTACCGTCGAGGTCGATCTGCGAGCGCGCGGCCAGCAAGCACCCGAGTTTCTTGCGGTTAATCCGGGCGCAACGGTGCCCGTGCTCGAGCTCGACGACGGCACGCGCCTCACGGAGAGCCTCGCGATCTGCCACTACCTGGAGCGAATCCACCCCGAGCCGAACCTGATGGGCGCCGACGCCAAGGAGCAGGCGCTCGTCTTGATGTGGGCCGACATCCAGACGTTCGAAGGCTACCTCGGTCTACAGGAGGCATTGCGCAACGGCCATCCGGCGTTCAAAGGGCGCGCGCTCGGTGGCCCGGTGTCGTACGAGCAGATTCCGGAGCTTGCGCAGCGCGGCAAGCGCCGCGCAGAGATCTACTTCGACAAGCTCGAGACGCGGCTCGGCGAGAGCAAGTACATCGCCGGCGAGCGATACACCTATGCCGACATCGTCGGTTACGTCTACGTCGGATTTGCAGGGCGCGCTCTCGGAGGCGCGGCGCCGCTCGAAGGCCGCCCCGCGCTTCGAGAGTGGCACGACCGGATCGCCGCGCGGCCGGCGATTCAACGTTCTTCGTAGCCGCGCCTTTCTTTCAGCGCTCGCCACGGCACGATCAGCGGCTCGCCATCGTGGCGAGCAATGAACGGCTCGACGCGATAGTGAGTGCGAATCGCCGGCGAGTCGAGAGTCCTCTCAGGTGTGCCGTCGCCGACGACGGCGCCGTCGTCCATGAGCAGCACGCGGTCGCAGAATCGCGCGGCGAGCCCAAGATCGTGCAAGACGACGACGACAAGCCGCGCATCTCCGCCTCTGCCGCCGGCGTACGCGCGCAGGGCGGCCATGACGTCGAGCTGATGGTATGGATCGAGCATCGCGATCGGCTCGTCGGCCAAGAGCACGGGGGCTTCGACGGCGAGGGCGCGCGCGAGCAGCACGCGCGCACGCTCGCCGACGGAGAGCCGGTTCACACTGCGCGCAGCGAAGGCCAGCGTGTCCGTCTGCTGCATCGCCGCCGTGATCGCGGCAGCGTCGGCCGTATCCTCTTGGCTCCCGTACGCGCGGTGCGGCAATCGGCCGAGCGCGACGAGCTCGCGCGCGGTAAGCGGCCAATGAACGGGCGGGTCCTGCGGCAGATACGCGACGGTTCGAGCGCGCGTCCTGCCGTCGAGCCGCGCGAGCGCCGCGCCTCGCCACGTCACTGTGCCCTGATGCGCGACGAGGCTCGCGAGCCCACGCAGCAGCGAGCTCTTGCCTGCGCCGTTCGGTCCAATGAGCGCCACGAGCGCGCCGGGCTCGAGCGCGAACGTCGTCGGCCGAACGGCTGCACGCGCCTCGTACCGCACCTCGATGTTCGCGGCCGCGAGCGTCATGGCGCCGTCAAGCTCCGCGAGCTCCGCTGCGCATCACTAGATGCAGAAAGAACGGCGCGCCGAGCAGCGCCGTCACGACACCAAGCTTGAGCTCGGGGCCCGGCGGCAGCAGGCGGATCGCGACGTCGGCCAACGTCGCGAGCAGCGCGCCGCCGAGAAAGCTCGGCAGCAGCAGCCGGCTCGGGTGCTGACCGGCCGCGCGCCGCAGCAAATGCGGCACGACGAGACCGACGAAGCCTACGACGCCCGTGACCGCGACGGCTCCGCCAACGGCGAGCGCCGTGCCGCCGATGACGAGCGCTTGAGTGCGCTTCGGATCGAACCCCAGGCTCGAGGCCGTGTCCTCGCCGAGCGTCAGCGCATCGAGCCCGCGAGCGGCGGCCACGACGAGCAGCCAACCGGGCACCATGAGCGGTAGTGCGAGATATACGTGGGCCAGGCTGCGGTCGGCGAGCGAGCCGAGCATCCAGAACAGGATCTCGAGCGCGGCGTACGGGCTCGGCGCGAAGTTCAAGGCGAGCGAGGTCAACGCGGCGGCGAGCGCGTTGATCGCGATGCCGGCGAGCACGATCGTCAGGAAATCGCCTCGCCGGCCCGCGAGACCGTAGAGCACCGCGAGCGCGAGCAGCGAGCCGCCGACGGCGCCGAGCGGCAGCAGCAGCGACGATGCGCCCGCGAAGCCGAAGTAGAAGACCAGCACGGCGCCGAACGCCGCGCCGCTCGAGGCGCCGAGCAGCCCCGGCTCGGCAAGCGGATTACGCAGCAAGCCTTGCAGCGCGGCCCCGCATAGGCCCAGCGTGCCGCCGACGAGCACCGCGAGCAGCGTGCGAGGCAAGCGGATCTCGCGCAGGATCGTTTCGGCGAGCTCCGGCCCGCCGAAACCGAACGTCGGCCCGGCGCCGTCGCGCCCGATGAGCAACGATGCGGCCGCTGCCAATAGCGTCAGCGCGCCGAGGCTGACGGCGAGCGCAGGTGCGACGCCGATGCGCGCCGTCGGGCTCACGGCGGAACGGCCCGTTGCAGCAGCGCCGCGGCTGCGATGCTGCCCGGCAGCCCGCATGCCCATAACGCCGTGTGCACGGTGACCGTGCGGTGCGTCGCACCAAGCGCCTCGAGCGCCGGATGCTCGAGCACGGCATTCGCGAGTGACGGCTGGTTGCTGCGATAGCCCGTCAGCACAATGAGATCGGGCGAGCTCCGCAGCAGCGCCTCCATCGACAAGCTCCCCCAGCGGTCGAGCCCGCGCTCCGCGGCGACGTTGGACAAACCGGCGAGCCTGAGCAACTCGTCGGCGAGCGAATCGGCGCCTACGGTGAAACCGCCAGGTCGAACGATCACGGCACCGACGCGGCGCTTTGGAAGGCCGGCTTCGAGCGCACGGACATCCGCGTGCATCTTAGCGACGAGCTGCTCGCCGCGAGCGACTTGGTGGACAACGTCCGCGACGAGCCGCACGTTGCGCTCGATGTCCGCCACCGATGCTTCGGGCTCGAGCTCGACGAGAAGGTAGCCGAGGCGCCGCAGCATCATGCGCGTGAAAGGGCTGGTATAGGTGCCGGCGAGCACGACGTCCGGCGCGAACTTCAAGAGCTCCTCGGCCGTGCCGTAATTCAAGGTGTGCCGCGCCGCTTCCTGCGCCAGCAGCGATTCCTCGGCGTCCGCGGCGAGCCAGCTCACGGTCAAAATCTGCTCGGGATCGGCAATCGCGAGTAGGTGCTGGTCGGCGCACAGGTTGATCGAGGCGACGCGCGGCAGCGGCTCCGCCGTCGCGGCCGCCGCCGCGGACGAGGCGACGATCAGCAACGCCCGAGCGCGCGACGTGGGACGACTCGATCGTTGCACAGGCGTGGGCTCCGTGTTCAGCCCGGTGCCGCCGGCAGACGAGGATGCGAGCGCGGCGCCGAGTATTTCTATGCACGTCGCCACGACGGAAATCCGTGCCACGCGCTTTCCCGGCACGCGAAAGGACGACAGCGGCGGCAGGTTTCCTGGCTCGCCGGCTCGAACGGTCTCGCGGCCTTCCCGAGGATTCGAGCCTCAGTGGCCGTAGCGCGAGACCTCGCCGACTACAGTTGCGGGAACAGCCGCAGTGGTCTGCGTTCCCTCTTAGCCCTCTCGGGCACCGCCTGCGGCCAACCTTAGCACAGGGCGGCTATGCGACAATGCGCCCCAGTTTCGGCAAGCGCCTCTCGAGCAAGGTTTCGTGCTCTGATTCGCTATCGCGTTCGTCTGGCCGACCTCGATCGGCACTGGTTCGAGATCGAGTGCCGCGTCGAGGACGCGGCCGCCGAGCAGCGGTTCTCGTTGCCTGCTTGGATTCCCGGCAGCTACCTGCTGCGGGACTTCGCGCGTCACGTCGTTCGCGTCGAGGCGAAGAGCGGGCCCGACACGCTCGCCGTCGTCAAGACCGGCGCCGCGGAGTGGTGCGTGCAAGGCGTGCGCGGCGCGCTCGACTTCACGATCACGGTCCACGCGCTCGACCAATCCGTGCGCGGCGCGTATCTCGATCGGCACCGCGGCTACTTCAACGGCCCGTGCGTGTTCGTGTTGCCCGAAGGGCGCCAGTCCGAGCCGATCGAGGTCACGCTCGAGCCGCCGCCGCACTCGTCATGCGATGGCTGGCGGGTCGCAACCGCGCTTCCATCAGGGCAAGTCGACGAGCGGGGTTTCGGCACCTATCGCGCCGGCGACTACGACGAGCTGCTCGATCATCCCGTCGAGATCAGCGATTTCGAGAGCGTCGAGTTCGAGGCCGCAGGTGTGCCGCACCGTCTCGTCGTTGCGGGCAGGTTCGAGTCCGATCTCGACCGCGTGGCGACGGATCTTGCGCTGATCTGCACGACGCAGATCGAGTTCTTCGGCAAGCCCGCGCCGTTCGAGCGGTACTGGTTTCTCGGCTTGGCCGTCGGCGAGGGCTATGGTGGGCTCGAGCACCGGGCGTCGACGAGCCTCATCTTCGGCCGCGACGATTTGCCGAAGACCGGCGAGACGACGCCGTCGCGCGAATATCAGCGCTTCCTCGCGCTCGCGAGCCACGAGTACTTTCACACCTGGCACGTGAAGCGCACGAAGCCCGCGGCTTTCATGCCGTATCGTCTCGACCGCCGCAACCACACGCGGCTGCTTTGGGTCTTCGAAGGCATCACGAGCTACTACCAGGAGCTGATGCTGCTGCGCAGCGGCGTGTTGGGCATCAACGCATTCCTGCAACGCACGGGTGAGCTGCTGACGCGCGTGTACAGAACGCCGGGGCGGTTTCGCCAGAGCCTCGAGGAGTCGAGCTTCGACGCGTGGGACGTGCTGTATCGGCCGGAGGCACATCACGCGAATACGACGATCAGCTACTACACGAAAGGCGCGATGGTCGCGCTCGCGCTCGATCTCAAGCTGCGGCTCGACACGGCCGGGCGCACGTCGCTCGACGACGTCGTGCGCGAGCTGTGGCTTCGCTATGGCGCGCACGGCGTGGGCGTTCCCGAGGACGGTTTCGAGCGGCTCGCCGCCGAAATCAGCGGCCTCGACCTTGCGGGCTTTTTCACGAGCGCCGTGCGCGGCACCGAGGATCCGCCGCTCAAAGACCTGCTCGCGCAGTTCGGCGTGGCCCTCGAGCTGCGTGCAGCAGCCGGCGCGGACGATCGCGGCGGGACGCCGCGCGCCGGCGGCGGCGGCGAGCTGCTGTCAATCGGCGTCGCAGTCCGCGAGCGCGAGCACGGGCTCGAGCTCACGAGCGTGCTCGACGGCGGCGTCGCCGAGCGCGCGGGGCTCAACCCCGGCGACGTGCTGATCGCGATCGACCGCCTGCGCGTGACGGGCCGCAACCTCGCGCGCCGTCTCGCTCGCTTCGAGAGCGGCGAGCGCGTGACGGCGAGCGTGTTTCGCGGCGACGAGCTGCTCGAGGTCGGCATCGTCCTCGAAGCCGCGCCGCTCGATACCTGCTACCTCGCCGTGCGCGATCCGGCGGCGCCTTCGGCCGTCGAGCGGCGCCGGGCGTGGCTAGGCGCGTGACGGCGCCGTACCATTGCGGCAGCCGCAGCGAATCGGCCTAGAGGCAGCGCATGATCGAGCTCGGGCTCAAGGTCACGTTGGCGTATCTCGTCGGCGCCGTGCTCGGCAGCCTGCTCGTCGGCTTCTTCTACGGCGGCGTCGACATACGCAAGATCGGCAGCGGAAATGCCGGCGGCACGAATGCGCTGCGTACGCAGGGCAAGGTGTTCGCGCTGTGGGTCATGATCGTCGACATCGGCAAGGGGATCTTCGCGGCCGCCGTGATTCCACCGCTCGCGATCAAGGGCATCGGCATCGACCCTACGGTAGACCGCGCGCTCGTGCTCTATGGCGTCGCTTTCGCCGCGATCCTGGGGCACGTGTTTCCCGTGTGGTTCGGGTTCCGCGGCGGCAAAGGCGGCGCAACGGCCGCAGGGCTCGTGTGCTATCTAGCGCCCGCGGCGGCGCTACCCGTGCTCGGCTCCTGGCTGCTGCTCGTGTTCACGACGGGGTTCGTCGGGCTCGCGACGATCAGCGCCTCGCTGGTCGCGGTGATCTTCCTCGGTTTTACGGTCTTGCCGGAGCAGAGCGGCCTGTTCTTGTTCGCCTGCGCTACCGCCGTCCTCCTGATCTACGCACACCGCGGCAACATCCGGCGCATGCTCGACGGCACGGAATCGCGGTTCGCGAGCCCGGCGGCGCGCTGGCTGCGCCGCGGCCAGTAGACGCGCGTGACGGTCGAGCGCTTGCTTCATGCCTTGGCCGACGGCCGAACGCATTCCGGCGAGGAGCTCGCACGTGCGTTCGGTGTCACGCGTGCCGCGATCTGGAAGCAAGTCGACAAGCTCGCCGACTGGGGGCTCGACGTCGAGGCCGTGCTCGGAGCCGGCTACCGGTTGCGGCGCGGGCTCGATCTGCTCGATACCGACGCCCTGCGCGCGGCTCTCGAGCCCGACGTCGCCGCACGTATCGCAAAGCTCGACGTGTATACGGAGGTCGACTCGACGAACCGGCGCCTGCTCGCCGCGCCGCCGCCGCTCGGCAAGCTCGACGTCTGCATCGCGGAGTTCCAGACGGCGGGCCGCGGGCGGCGCGGCCGGCGTTGGAGTGCGCCGCTCGGCAGCGGCATCTGCTTGTCGGTCGGCTGGCAATTCGCCGGCATGCCGGCGGAGCCTGCTGCGCTGACGCTCGCCGTCGGCGTCGCCGTGCGCCGCGTTATCGAGCGCGTGGTAGGCCTCACGATCGCGCTCAAGTGGCCGAACGATCTCGTCTTCGACGAGCGCAAGCTTGGCGGCATCCTGCTCGAGCTCGACGCCGAAGCGCACGGCGCCGCGCACGTCGTCGCGGGTCTCGGGCTCAACGTCGCATTGCCGCCCGCGCTTTTGCCATCCCTCAGCGATTGGCCGCGCGGCGCCGTCGACCTCGCGACGGCGCTCGGCAAGCCGCCGCCGCGTGCCGCGCTCGCGGGCGCGCTCGTCAACGAGCTCGCCGGCGTGCTCGAGGACTACCCCACGCAAGGCTTCGCCGCGTATCGCACCGAATGGCGGTCCGCCGACTTCCTGCGCGGCCGTGCCGTGAGCCTCGACGAGCCGGCGGGACGCGTGTTCGGCACCGCGCTCGGCATCGATAGCGACGGCGCGCTGCTCGTCGAGACCGAAGCCGGCGCGCGGCGGCGCGTCGTCGCCGGCGATGTCAGCGTGCGGGAATGCCCATGACCGTGCTCGTCGACATCGGCAATACGCGTATCAAGTGGGCGACGCTCGCCGAGGGCCGGCTCGTCCGCCGCGGCAGCGCAGTGCATCGCGACTCGCTGGACGGCGCGATCGCGGAGTTCGCGGCAACGCTGCCGGCCGAGCCGCGCATCATCGCCGCGAATGTCGCCGGTGAGCGCGTAGCGGAACGTCTCCGGGCGCTCGTCGCAACGCGTCCGGGTGCCTCGCTCGATCTTGTCGCGACCTCGGCCGAGCGGTTCGGGGTTCGCTGCGCGTACGCGGATCCGAGCAGGCTCGGCGTCGACCGTTGGGTGGCCTTGCTCGCGGCGTACTGCCGCGCGGCGGGGGCTGCGTGCGCCATCGATGCCGGCACCGCGGTCACGTTCGATGCCGTCGACGCGGCGGGAACGCATCTCGGCGGCCTGATCTTTCCCGGCGTCGGCTTGCTCGCGACGGCGCTCGACCGCAACACGAGCGACATCGGCAACACGGCGGCCGCGCCTGCAGCGGCTCGCGGTCTCGAGCTCCTTGGCCGCAACACGGACGCCGCCGTTGGGCACGCCGCGTGGCTCGCGCTGTCCGCTGCGCTCGATCGAGCCGTCGTCACCGTCGAGCGCGCGCTCGGCACGAAGCCCGTCGTGTACTTGACGGGCGGCGACGCCGAGGCGCTTCTAGGTTGGCTGGAAACTCGAGTCGAACTGCGGGCAGACTTGGTGCTGGAAGGCCTCGCGTTGTTCGCGGACGCGCAAGTATGCTGATGCGCAATCTTGTTCTCGTGCTCGTGCTCGTGAATCTCGCGTTCGCCGCGTGGAGTGCGTGGTTCGCGGCGCCGGCCAACGTGGGACGTCCGTCCGACGAAGGGTTGCCGGCGCTCACGCTCGTCAGCGAGCTGCCGGCCGATCTGCGTAGCAGCGGGGTCGTAGCGGAGCCGGCCGACGCCGCCACCGAGGACCTGCCCGTTCCGCCTGCCGACGTCGTCGCACCGGCTGTCGTTTCGGACGCAGGGCTCGATGCCGGCGCAGCGCCCGACGAGCCGCCGGCCGACGCCGGCGTGCAAGCCGCAGCGCGCTGCACGAGCGTCGGCCCGTTTCGCGAGCTTTCGCAAGCCGCGACTGCGGCCGCGGCTCTGCGCAACGCGGGCTATGAGCCGGTTCAGCGCGTCGTCGAGGGCGACGTGTGGAGCGGTTACTGGGTGTACCTTCCGGCGATCGCGACCGAGGAGCAAGCCAACGACACCCTCGCGAAGATCCGCGAGGGAGTCCGCGAGGCGCGCATCCCGGATGCCTATGTCATCCGCAACAGCGACAGCGGCAATCTCGTCTCGCTCGGGGTGTTCAGCGAGATCAGCGGCGTCAGCCGGCTGCGTGACGAGGTGCGCGCGCTCGGTTTCGAGCCGCAAGTCGTCGATCGCACGCGCCGCGCGACGGTGTACTGGATCGACGTCGTGCTAGCGCCGGGCCGGACGCTGGATTTCGACGCGCTGCAGCCGCCGGGCCGCATCATCCGGCTCGAGCAGCGGAGCTGCGAGGCGCCCGCCTAGCGTTTTCGGCCAATAGAGGATTCTTCAGCGACCGTCGTAACGTACGATGTAGCCGCTTCGGGTATCGTTTCCGCTGCCTTTCTGCCGACGTTCAAGGAGCAAGACCCATGAGACTCATGAAACCGACGACTTGGCTATTGGCCTCGTGCGTGGTCGGCAGCCTGCTCGCCCCGCTCGCGCAAGCACAGAACGACCAAGCGGCGCGCATGGAAACGGCGCTGCTGTCGCCGAGCCGGCCCTCCGATGACAAGCAGCGCGATGCCGCCCGCAAGCCAATCCAGACCGTGCAGTTCCTCGGTATCGAGACCGGCGACACCGTCATCGACGTGATCGCCGCCGGCGGCTGGTTCACCGAGGTGCTGTCGGCGGCCGTCGGCCCGAGCGGCAAGGTGCTCGCTCAGAATCCGCAGTTCTTCGTCTCGCAACCGGACTTCGCAGCGACCGAGAAGGCGCGCCATGACCGGCTCGGGAACGTGCAGCCCGTGCACGGCGAGCTCGCGGCGGCAGGTATCGTCGCGCAAGCCGATGCCGCGGTCACGGCGTTGAATCTTCACGATATCTACAACGGCCAGGGCGGCGAGGCAGCGGCTGTCGCGTTCGCGAAGGGCGTCTACGACGCACTGAAGCCCGGGGCCGTCTTCGGCGTCATCGATCACGTTGGCATCGAAGGTCAGAACAACGCGCAGTTCCACCGCATGCAAATCGCACAGGCGCGAGATGTGCTGACGAAGGCGGGTTTCAGGATCGAAGCCGAAGCGGACATTCTCGAAAACCCCGGCGACGACCACACGAAACCTGTCCGCGACATGGGCGGGCGCACGGACCAGTTCCTGATTCGCGCGCGCAAGCCGTAACGCCGTCGTTCGGCCCTAGGGCGCTATAATGCGCGGCGTTCGTCGCCGCCTACGGGAGGGCCACGGCGAAGAGCCCGGCGCCGGTGTAGCACAGCGGTAGTGCAGCGGTTTTGTAAACCGAAGGTCGGGAGTTCGATCCTCTCCACCGGCACCATTCTTCTTCCGCCGAAATCCACACGTTCTGCAAAGCGTCGAGCCGGCCGTACCGGTAGCGTCGAGCGCCGCAAAGAATCCAGCCGAGCCCGGCGGATCGGTCGACAGGGCCGTATCGTGGATCCGCTCGTCCCAATACGCACGTATTGCGGCGTCGATCGCACGTGGAGCAGCTTTAGCCGTCGCGGCCATGAAGTTCCGTCCGTGCTCAACGGAGTTCGCCAACGGCGCGCCTCACGCCGAGCCGATAACGCTTGTAGCGCAAATACCAGCTCGGTGCCAATGCGAGGCCAGCATGTGAGAGCCATTCGTGGCGATAGGCGCCCTCTCGAGTGAGCCGCGCGAGCGCCTGCAGCCGCGTCGCGAACGATGGGCTGAGCAGCGGCTCCGTCATCTCTGCATGCAGCAGGGAGCGTTGCACGGCCGCTTCCAGCCGCGCGAGCTCCGCAGCGCGCTCCGGTGCAAACCGCGCGGCCATGTCGATGTCCGCTAAACGACTCCGCGCCGCGCGCCGCGCGTGCTCGAGGCCGCGCCGCATGCGTACGCCGTAATCTTCGATCGAAGCGAATCGTTGCCAATCCGCCGTGAGGCTCGCGGCATGGCGGCGAACGTTCACGAGCGGCTCGGCGACGAACTCGACGTCGCCGAGCAAGCTCGCGCGAAACGGCAACACCACGTCCTCGTTGAGGTCGGGCGGCACGGGTCCGAAGCGCTCGACGACGGCACGGCGTACTGCAAGCGTTCCCCCGGCCGCATAGGCGTCGATTCCGGCAAACCAAGCCGGCACGTCCGCACCGGATGGCGGATGTGGCACGTTGCCTCGGCCGCGCGGCCGCCCCGCGCCGTCGATCAGCGATACCTGCGAATAGGCTGCAAATGCGCGCGGATTCCGCACGAACCGCTCGAGGAGCGTACGCGCGCGCCGAGGCTCAGCAACGTCGTCGCCGTCGAAGGAAACGAGGATCTCCCCGCTGCAGAGCGGAAACACATCGTTCAAGTGGGCGCTTTTGTTGCCGGCGTTCGTTGCGCGGCGGTTCAAGACGACGCGATGTGGTCCCGTGTAACGCTCGAGCTCGGCTTCGACGATCTCGAGCGTAGCATCGGTCGATGCGTCGTCGGAGACGACGATCTCGAGCGGATGGTCCGTGCGTTGCGCGAGCACGCTGCTCACGGCCTCTGCGACGTACGCTTCGCAGTTATACGTGAGCAGCACGGCCGTGACGGCGGGCGGCCCGTTGGGTCGGGATAGCGGGCTCACTCTCGTCATGCGCTCCGGCGATACGGCCGGTCAATGCCTCCGTACGAGCCGCGAAATTATAACGATGACGGCAGCTGCGAGCCGCACGGGCACATGGGGAACGAGACGGCGCGCACGTTCGGCACGGGACTCCGACAGTTTATGTCGAAGCAGCGGTGGTCGGGTTCCAAGTACGTCGTCGGCGATCTCGAATGGCCGTCGTCAACGCCAAGCGTCTGCCGCCGGTCGACACCCTTACCCTTCCGCCGCTCGCGAGATTCCTCGCTAGTTACGGAGCGGGATTTGAAAAGCTCGGGCTCGGCGTACCCCGCGCCTGGCAGATGGTCGAGAACGCAGAGACCAAGATCGTCGTGAATGATCGCGACGTGGACGGCGACGAGCTGATCGGCGGGCTGCCGGCCGCCACCTATGATCGACACACGTCGCCGGGCAGTTCGCGATCCGAATGTTTGCACGAGGCTTTCCGCAATGGACCGAAGAAGAAATCAGCTACACGGTGTTGTGCGTCGAGGGCGCATACCTCCGACCGGCCGCTGATAACCGGCCGAGCATTGGACATGAGCCCAATAGCCGCCGCTCGCAGCCAGACGCGAAAATCGTGCCCATTCGAAGCCGCAAAGGCTCGCTTGGGCGAATAGCATCATGCATGCCAACGTACGCCTCGACGCAGGTCCAGGCGTCAGCGGTTGAAAACCTCGGCGCCGGCCGTGCTCGTCGTGGGCGCCGGCCCTGCCGGAGTCGCGGCCGCGCTTCGTGCAGCCGACTTGGGCGCCGATACCACGCTCGTCACGCGCGGCGAGTTCGGCGGCATGGCGGCGGCCGACGGGCCGATTCCCGTGCGCACGCTCGCACATGCCGCAAGGTTGCTTCGCGAGGCGCGCCAGCTCGAGGACTACGGCATCGCCGTGCCGGCCCTGTCGCTGGACTATCCGAAGCTGCTCGGCCGCGTCCGCGAGGTCGTCGCCGAAGCGCGCAGCCGTGCAGCGTTCCGCGAGCAGCTCGATGCCGCCGGCGCCGTCGTCCACGAGCGAGCCGGTGCGGTGCGGTTCACGGATCCGCACACGATGGAGACGTGCGAGCGGCTTCCGGTTACGCGCCGACAAAATCGTGCTCTGCACGGGCGGCGTGAGTCGAAAGCTCGCCGTTCCGGGAGCCGAGCTGACGGCAACGCACAGCGACGCGTGGAGCCTGAAGTCCGTTCCCGCCTCGATGCTGGTGATCGGCGGCGGCGCAACCGGCGCGCAGGTCGCCTCCATTTTCAGCGACTTCGGCACGCAAGTGCAGTTATTCCAGAGCGGCCCGCGGATTCTGCCGACTGAAGACGAGGACGTCTCGGCGGCCGTTGCCGCGGCGTTTCGCAGCGCCGGCATGATCGTTCGCGAAGGGTTCGGCGAGATCGAATCGTTCGAGCCGGCGCTCGGCGGTGTGCGGATGAGCTTCGTGAAGGCCGGTCGCCGCGAGAGCGTCGAGGCCGAGCTGGCCGTCGTCGCAGTCGGCTGGACGGCCGAGGCCTCGCAGCTGAGCCTCGAGGCTGCAGGTGTCGCGACGACCGCGCGCGGTTTCGTGGGCGTCGATTCGCATCTGCGAACTTCAGCCAACCACGTTTTCGCGGCTGGCGACGTGACGGGCCGCTTGATGCTGGTCCCACAGGCGCTCCACGACGGTTTCGTCGCGGCGACGAACGCGGTGCTCGGGCCGAAGCTCGCGCTCGAGGAGAAGCCGAGCCCGATCGGCAGCTTCACGGACCCCGAGTACGCGCAGGTCGGCCTTACCGAAGCCAAGGCTCGCGCTGCCGAGGACGTTGCCGTAGCCGTCGCGCGCTTCGACTCCGCAGTGCGCACGATCGTCGACGGTCGGCCGACGGGTTTCTGCAAGCTCATCGTGGCGCGCGGCAACCGCCAGATCCTCGGCTGCCACGTCGTCGGCGAGCGGGCCGTCGATATCGCGCAGCTGGCCGCCGTCGCGATGTCGGCCCGCATGAGCGTCGATGCGCTGGCGCACGTGCCGCTGTCGTTTCCGACGCACGCCGGAATTCTCGGGCGCGCGGCGGCGCGCGCGACACGCGAGTTGAATCGCGGCTCCGCGGCGTCACCGCAGCGCGAGCTCCACGCCTCTTGATACAGGAAGAACACAATGTCAGACGCAAAGCGCAAAGAAGATTGGTCGAAGCCCGCCGCGATGGCGATTCCGAAGGGCGGCTACATCGGCGAGCCGGAGCGGGGCCGGTACGGCCCGATCTTCCCGAAGTCTCCGGCTTGTTACGGTTTCACGATCATCGCGAAGATCATTCCCGGGCGAGAGGCCGCGATTCGGGAACACGGCAAGAAGATCGAGGACGCCGTCGCGGGCGATCCGCATTGCCTGGCAATACTCAAGCTGCACTACCTTCGCTGGGTGCTGTTCGACATCGGTGGCGCCACGTATTTCATGTACCAAGGAATTTTCGACACTGACTTCGACAAGTACACCGAGGATGCCGTCAGCCTTTTCGGAGCCACGGGCATCGCCACAGTCTTCGAGAATCTCGAGGGCTTTCCGCTCGATTGGAAGACGAATCCCCCGGCCTTCGTCAAGTTCGTGCGCGAGCATCACTCGCCCAGCTTCTTGGAGTACGGCGAGTACCCGTTCGTGGGAGCCGAGGAAATCAAGAAGGCGTTAGCACTCAAGGCGTCGTTTGGCCAGATGCTCGATCAGATGCAATGACCGCGGGTGCCGCCATGCTCGAGCTGAACGACATCCAATACATCGTCTTGGCGCGCGCTCCCGCGCTCACGGGGCGCTACGAGTTCCTATCGTTTCGAAATGCCGCCGCCGGGCGCAGATGGTTGTCTGCCATGCTCGACCGGGTGCATTCCGTGAAGCACATGCGCGGAGCTCTCGAGGAGGATCAGAGCTGGATCTCACTCGCGTTCACGTGGGACGGCTTGCGAGCGCTCGGGCTGGATGAGGCCTCGCTCGCGTCGTTTCCCGAGGAGTTCAAGCAAGGGATGGCGAGCCGCGCAGACATCTTGGGCGACGCGGGCACGCATCACCCCGACAACTGGGTCGGCGAGCTCGGCCGCGGCAAGGTTCACGCGATCGCCGTCCTGTTCGCTCGCGACGCCGCGGAGCGAGAGCGCTGTGCCGGCGCGCATCGTGCGCTGATCGAGGATGCCGACGGCGTCGAAGTGCTGTCGTTCCTAGATCTCGACGCGACGCCGCCGTTCGAGTACGCGCACGATCACTTCGGCTACCGCGACCGGATGTCCCAACCCGTCGTCGAGGGCTCGGGCGACGAGCCGACGCCCGGCTCCGGAGCGCCGCTCAAGCCGGGAGAGTTCATCCTCGGTTACGCCGACGAGGCCGGTCCGCCCGCGCACTTGCCGCAACCGGCAGAGCTCGTGCGCAACGGCACCTACATGGCTTACCGCCGTTTGGAAGAGCACGTGGGTCGGTTCCGCGACTTTCTTGCGCGAGCACGGCAAGACGCCCGAGGGCGAAGAGCTGCTCGCCGCGAAGCTCATGGGCCGCTGGCGCAGCGGCGCTCCGCTCGTCTCACTGTCCCGACAAGGACGATCCCGCGATGGGCGCTGACCCGCAACGCAACAACGACTTCAACTACAAGAACGAGGACCCGCTCGGCTACGCCGTGCCGCTCGGCTCGCATATGTCGACGCATGAACCCGCGCGACACGGCGGCGAACATGAACCGTCGCCGCATGATCCGGCGCGGCGGCACCTACGGTACGGCGCTTACCGGAGGGCGCGCCCGACGACGGCGTCGAACGCGGCATCGCCGCATTCGTCATCTGCGGCAGCCTCGTGCGGCAGTTCGAATTCGCGCAGAACGTCTGGATCAACGACCGCAATTTCCACGAGCTCGGCAACGAGCGTGACCCGTTCGTCGGCAATCAGGACGGAACGCTCGAGTACAAGATTCCGAAGCGCCCGTGCGCAAGAAGATCACCGGCCTGCCCGCCTTCACGACCTGCCGCGGCGGCGAGTACTTCTTCTTGCCCGGGCTTGAACGGGCTGCGATACCTCGCGGGCCTCGGCGGCTAGCCAGGCGCCGGCGGATCACACACGTTCGACAAGGACACGCCGCGTATGACTGACATTGAACCGGCTCGCACTTACAACCAAGCGCACGTCGCTCGCAAGTACGCACGCGGCAAGCGACGGATCAGCATCTACTGGACGTGGAGCTACGCGTGGGAGGCGAGCCGCGACGTCGCGGAGATCGACAATCGCTTCTCGACGATGACGCGAGGTTCGCAGAGTCGCGTGGCCGGCGTACGAAGGGCGCGGAATGGGGCGGCGCCAACTTCCTGCAAGGAATCGCGGGCACGCTGGAGCTGTTCCATCGCTCGGCAGCTGAGCTTTCAACGGGTCGCGGGCGATGTAACCGGCCATCCCGTGGCCGTGTTCCAGCGCGTGGACCAGGCGGGTTTCGCGTTGCCGATCGACGAGCGGATTCTCGCCGACACCGACACATTGATGGTGTTCGGGCTCGATCACGTGCCGTCGAACCAGACGGCGTCGGCGGCGGAGATCGAGGCGATCCGCTCCTGGCTCGGGCGCGAGGGCACCTGCTTGCTGCTCGCGCCGCACCACGACGTCGGCTTCACGGACGACGTCGAGCAGCGGCAGATCGAGTACAGGCATCACCGCGATGCGCTCGTGCCTCGTCAGCAGCGCTTCGGCACCTACACACGCTCGCTGATGAAGGCGCTCGAGGTTCCGGTGTGGAACGAGTACGGCCTACGGCCGGCGACGATCGCGGGAACGCGCGACATTGCGCCGCTCAAAGCAAACCGGGATCTCGACGAGCTCGGGCTGCTGAAGGACGTGACGACGTTCAATTTCCATCCGCATCTGCCGCATTACGCGCTGACGACGAAGGACGCCCGGGGGATCCACGTGCTGGCCCGGCAGCCGATCGACCTCGAGCGGCCGCATCCCTTCACGACGGCTGGGAACACGGAGCTCAACCTGCTGCTCTGGATGCCGCCGCAAGGACAGCGCGCGGGAGACATCCTGCTCGTCGACTCGACGCACTTCACGACGCTGTTCGGCGGCACCGAAAGCCTCGCGAGCTTCTGGCGCAACCTCGCGCGCATGCGGTGAGGCGACACCGCCGCGGTCGCAGCCGCTGCGTGCGCTTGGCTCGCTGCAGGCACGGCGAGGCGCAGAATCGAGGGGTCTACCCGCTCGGGATGAGCGCGACGGCTTCGGGTGTCGTCGCGGACCCAGGGCTCAGCTACTCGAACCTATTCCTGTTCTATTCGCGTGACCGCGCCGTCGGGCCCGACGGCAACGTGACGGCGACGGGGCAGAGCTCCGTGCTCATGGACATGAACACGCTCGCGTGGGTCAGCGAGAAACGGGTGTTCGGCGAGGCGAAGTTCTCGATGGCCGCGACGCTGCCGATCGCGAACAACGCGCTGAGCTCGGACGTGACGGGACCGATCAGTGGCGGCGGCGGGTTTGCGGATTCCTTCTATCAGCCCGCGATCTTCGGTTGGCACTTCGAGCGCGCCGACATCAAGGCGGCGTACGGGTTCCTGGCTCCGACGGGAAGTTTCGACGCGGGAGCCAACGACAACGTCGGGTCCGGGTACTGGACCCACGTCCTTTCGTCCGGCCAAACATTCTTCCCGACGGCCGGCAAGCGGACCGCAATTTCGGCGTTTCAAATGTACGAGTTTCACGGCAGCCAGTCGGGCACGGGCGTTCGCCCCGGCGACACGCTGAACCTTGATTTCTCGGTGATGCAAACGTTGCCCGAGCGCGGTGCGACGCGAGTCCAAGTTGGCGCCGTCGGCTACGCGGCGTGGCAAACGTCAGCCAAGGCGGGCCCCGCGGTGACGGCCGCGGAAGCCGCCGCGAGATATCGTGTCAATGCGCTCGGTGTGGCATCGATAGTCGCGTGGCCGGAGCGCATGGTGACGCTTGGCTTCAAGTACTTTGACGAGTTTTCCAACGAATCGACATTCGAGGGATATTCGTTGCAGATTTCCATAGCGGTCGAGCTCGATTAGCTCGGCGGCGCGTCGCGCCCCGAGCGCGAGTGAGTTGGCACACTGCGTGCATACAGACGGGGGTTTCGACACGGAGGAACTGAACCATGCCAACTGTTACGGGACATACGAACGCTATCCGCGCCGGCAAGGCGATCGGGACCAATGTCTACGACCTCACAGGCAACAAGATCGGCGAGGTCAAGGACATCGTGCTCGAGAAGACTTCCAACAACATCTTGTTCGCGGTCGTGAGCTTCGGCGGCGTGCTCGGGATGGGCGAGAAGTACCACCCCGTTCCCTGGAGCGAGCTCGACTACGATCCGGACCGCGGCGGCTACACGGTCTCGTTCACGGCCGAGCAGCTGAAGAACGCCCCCGCCGACTCGATCGAGGCGCTGACGAAGGGCGACGGCCGCACGTTCCGCGATCGCGCGTTCACGCACTACGGCACGAAGCCCTACTGGCACTGACCGTTCGGGCGCGCCCGCTGCGGCGGGCGCGCCGGTCGGCCATGACGGGCGCCTAGTGGAGGGGGCGATTGAGGAGACTCGCGACCATCTCCACAAGCTTGGCCGGCTCGACTGGTTTCGCGAGGTGCATCTGGTAGCCGGCCTGAATTGCTTTGACCCGGTCCTCCGCGCGCGCGTATGCGGTCACGGCGATCGCCGGAATGCGGCCTTGCTCGCCATCGAGCTCTCTGACGCGGCGGATCAACGTGTAGCCGTCTTCCTTCGGCATGCCGATGTCGCTGAGTAGCACGTCGGGTCGTTCGCGCACGACCCGCTCCATCGCTTCTCCGGCGGAGCCGGCCGTCGTCACCGTCGCGTCGCAATCTCGCAGCAGACGCTCGATCAAAGAGCGGCCGTCGGGCTCGTCGTCGACGACGAGGATCTTTACGCCACCGAGGTTCACGTATGGTGAGGGGACTGCGCGCCCCCGAGGCAGCGCACGCGAGGCTTGCTCCGCCGACGCTTCTCCCCGCTCGACGGAATCGTCGCGCGACACCATGACGGGCAATGCGACGGTGAACGTCGAGCCCTTGCCGCGACCGTCGCTCGTTGCCTCGACGGCGCCGCCGTGCAGCTCGACGAGTTGCTTGACGATCGAGAGGCCGAGACCGAGGCCGCCATGGCGGCGCGAGGTCGAGGCATCCGCTTGGCGAAAACGTTCGAATACGTGCGGCAGAAACGCTCCATCGATGCCTTCGCCGCTGTCCGCGACCGTCACCTCGAAGTGGGAGCCCGTCTGCTCGAGCCTGACGGAGACGCGACCGCCCCTCGGCGTGAATTTCACGGCATTGGTCAGCAGGTTCCAGAACACCTGCTGCAGCCGATGCGCGTCGCCGCTGACTGTGGGCGCCCGCCGCTCGATGGCTGTCTTGAGCTCGACCCCTTTAGCCACCGCGGCCGGTCGAACCGCATTGATCGCGGCATCGACGACCGCCGCGAGATCCACCTTCCGGATCTCGAGGCGCACTTTGCCGGAGATGATGCCGCTCATGTCGAGTAGGTCCTCGACGATCTGCGCTTGGGCTCGAGCATTTCGTTCGATGACCTTCAGCCCGTCCCGGATCTCGCTATTGGCTCCGTGGACTTGCCCGAGCACCTGAGACCAGCCGAGGATTGCGCTTAGCGGCGTGCGAAGCTCGTGGCTCAGCGTCGCGAGGAACTCGTCCTTCATGCGGCCGGAGCGCTCGGCTTCGCTGCGCGCCGCGCGTTCGGATTGCAGGAGCTGCTCGCGCTCGGTCTCAATGCGCCGCTTATCCGTGATGTCCTTCATCAGCTTCGAGTACCCGAGCAACCGTCCCCGCTCGTCGCGCACGGTCGTCAGCACGCCCTCGACGAACAGCTGCGTTCCATCCTTACGCACGCGCCAACCGGTGCTGATTGCACGGCCCGTTGAGCGCGCTTCGTCCATTTCTCGCGAGAGGAGCCCAGCCCCTTCGTCGACAAAGAATCGCGCGGTCGGCTCGCCGACGATTTCCTGCGTCGAATAGCCGAGCAAGTGTTGCGCGCCGCTATTCCAGCTCGCGACGCGCCCCTCCGTGTCGATCATGAAAATAGCGTAATCGGTGATGTTCTCGATCAGCAGCCGAAAGCGCTGCTCGGCCTCGCGAATCTCGCGCTGTGCCGCTTCCTGCTGCGCCAGATGCTCGCGCACTTGGTATTGGCGGCGACGCGCCCGCAAGCTCGACCGGATCAGGCTCACGAGCGTCGACGCTCGAACCGGCCGTTCGATGACGCTGAAGTTACCCCGCGGCACGATCTCGGCCAGCGCGACGGGCTCGCGGCCGGATCGCGACAGTACGATCACGGGCAGGTCCGACCAAACCTCCTCGGCACGGAGGCGCTGCATCAGGAGGGCACTGTCGGCGACGAGCGCTTCCTCTCCGATGACCAACGTGCCGGCGCCCTCGCGCAAGGCGGCGCAGACGGCGGCGACATCCGGCTCAACGCGACAAGCGATTTCCGACGCGTCGAGGAATTTCCTGATGGCGACGCCGTCCGCCGTGGTCGGCGGCACGACCAGCACGCGCAAATCGTTCGTCGCCTGCTGGGAGCGCGACGTGCCTTCGTCGGGCATCTAGGATTTGTCCATTAACTTAGCGGGGCCGCCGACGAAAGTCGGCACGCCCGTCAGAATTCCGTGGAATTCTTCGAGCGGCTCGCCGATCACGATGCCGCGCGCGCTCATGTCGAGCTCACGGATCGTGCGCTCGTGATAGCCGTTGCGTTTTTTCACGACCGAGATGGCGCGCCGCACCCAGCCCTTCGACTCGAAGAAGCGGAACAGCACGACGTTGTCCGCGAGGTAGGTCGTGTCCACGGGCGAGGCCATGTTGCCGACCATTCCCGATTGCGTAACCGTGAGAATCGTCGCGATGCCTCGCTGGCCGAGATACGCCAGCAGCTCGTGGAGTTGGGCCGTCAGATACTTTTCCTCGGGCATGGCGTTCAGATAGCCGTTCAAGCTGTCGACAATGATCAGCTTCGCGGCGGTGCCGTTCTCGTCTCGGCCTTCCGCGGCTCGTCGCACGATGTCCGCGAATTCGCCGGACGAGAGCTCGGCTGGGTCGATCCGCTGGATCGTGATCAACCCGTTGCCGAGGCCTTCCTCGATAGGAATGCCGAGCTTGCGCGAGCGCGAGCGAAACGTGCCGATGTTCTCATCGAACACGAACATCGCGACGCGCTCGCCGCGCGCAGCGGCCGCCGTGGCGAATTGCGTCGCGACAGTGGACTTGCCGGTGCCTGCGGGACCGAGCATCAGCGTGCTCGTTCCGGCCGGGAGACCGCCGCCGAGCAAGCCGTCGAGCTGCGCGTTGCCGCTCGCCAGATCGTGCTCGGCGAACTCCGCGGGATGCTCTGCGGCGACCAGGCGCGGAAACACATCGAGGCCGCCGCTGCGAATCGCGAAATCGTGGTATCCGCCTCGGAACGCTACGCCGCGCATCTTGCTGACGCGCAGCCGACGGCGCTCGGCGCCATATTGGTTCACGAGCTGCTCGAGCACGACGACGCCGTGCGCGATGCTTTGCAGGTGATCGTCTTCGGCGCCGCCGGTTTTATCGTCGAGCATCAGCACCGTGCAGTCGCGGTCGCTGAAGAACTGCTTCAGCGCGAGAATTTGGCGCCGGTAGCGCAGGGCGTTTTGCGCGATTAGGCGCAGCTCCGACAACGAGTCAATGACGAGCCGTTGCGGCCGATGTGTGTTCGCGGCTGCGATCAACGCCTCGGTCGTCTCGCCGAGCTCGAGCTCGGAAGGGTTGAAGACCGTGATCTGGGAATCCGCGGATAGGTTGTTCTCCGACGGCACGAGCTCCGCTATGCGCAGCTTCGACAGATCCCAACCGTGGCTGCGCGCGACATTCGAGATTTCTTCTGTGGTTTCCGAAAGCGTTACGTAAAGACACGTCTCGCCGGCCGCGATGCCAGCGAGGAGGAATTGCATCGCGAGCGTGGTCTTGCCCGTGCCCGGCGTGCCGGCGATCAGAAACAAGCGATCCCGTGGGAAGCCGCCGCGCAAGATGTCGTCCAAGCCCGAGACTCCGGTAGCCGCGTGCCGTTCTGCTGCATCCGTCACAATAACGCCCTTGCCCGACCAGCCGCTGTTGACGCCCCAACTATACTTCCGTCGCTTCTTGGCCGACCAGCTGCTCTTGCGCGCTCAGGGTGCTGCGCCAAAATTTGCCGGCGGCCCGGAACCGCTGTTACAAAATTTGGGACGTCGAGAGTTCTTCAGCTGAAGCGGCGCCGGCGTCGGTCGAGACCCCAAGTTGCCGCGACCTGGCGAGCGGACTAGAGTCGCACTCCTAGATGCGAGGTTCGGCGCCGGTGCACAACGCTAGCGCGATCGGCGTTTTCGACTCCGGCGTCGGAGGCCTCTCGGTTTTGCGGCATATCCGCGCGCAGCTGCCGAGCGTGCCGCTGCTCTACGTCGCGGACTCGGGCCACGTGCCTTACGGCGACAAGACGCAGGATTACATTCGCGAGCGCTCGCTCGTGCTCACGGAGTTTCTCGTGCGTCAAGGCGCCGCGGCCGTCGTGATCGCGTGCAACACGGCGACGGCCGCCGCAGCGGCGCCGCTGCGCGCTCGTTTCGATTTTCCGATCATCGCCATGGAGCCCGCCGTGAAGCCGGCCGTCAGCGCGACACGCAGCGGCGTCGTCGGTGTGCTCGCGACCGTGGGCACGCTCGAGAGCGCGCGCTTCGCCGCGTTGCTCGAGCAATACGCCGGCGACGTCGAGATCGTCACGCAGGCGTGCCCCGGATTGGTCGAGCAGGTCGAGGCCGGCGATCTCGAGAGCGCCGCAACGCGCGAGCTCGTCGCGCGCTATGCGCGATCCCTCGTCGAGCGCGGTGCCGACACGATCGTGCTCGGCTGCACTCATTATCCCTTCCTCAAGCCTCTCATCACGAAGCTCGTCGGCCCGGACGTGCAGCTCATCGACACGGGCGAAGCGGTCGCGAGGCAGGTCGTGCGCAGGTTGCCGGAAGCGTTGATCGGGCGCATCGACGCGCAACCGACGGAGCGTTTCTGGACGACGGGGAACGGCCGTTCGGCGGCGCGCATCATGAGCCACCTCTGGGGTCGCCTCGTCGACGTTACGCCGTTGTAAGGTCCAGGTAATGCCGCGACGCAGATCGCCCCGCTAGGCTAAGGCTATCGTCGCGGCGTCGATCGCGCCCGGGGCTGGTATGGCCACATTTCCGGCAAAGTGCTAGCGTGGATTCAGCTCATTATTCCGAGCTCGAAACAGCCTCACCGTTCCCGATAAAAAGAGGGGGGCCAATGGCGGACGAAAGACAGGGCGACTTCCTGATCACGCTTGCATCCGAGGATGACAAGCACCGGCAGGGAACGACGTTGGACGTCCTGTTCTCGATCGCCGTCTGGTTGACCTGCATCGTCAGCGGCTGGGCAACCTACGTCGGGTTTTCCGTCGACTTGCCCAAGCCCGTGGCGCTCGTCCTGGCGGTGGCCGTCAGTCTGTTTCTCGCGGGGCTGAATTTCGAGCTGCGCAAGCGCAAGCGTGCGGCGACAGGTCTCTGGGGAACGCTCGCGATGCTATGCGTCGTCGTCGTCATCAGCTTCCTGGCGAACACCAACGCGATCTACTCCTACCAGATCCGCCGAGACATCGTCGGCCAGACTCAGGAAGCGGCGTGGCGCGTGTTCGATTCGGAGACGAGCAAGATCCTGCGCGCCATCAGCGAGGTGCCCGCCGTCGTCACGCTCGAGGATCGCCGCCGCAGGCTCGACGTCGCGCGCCAGAACTTGAAGACGCAGATCGTCGATCCGCGGAACCCGGGCTTCGGGACGCTCGCGCAAGCGCACTACGCGGACGTCACGGAGATACTCGGCATCGATCTCACGCCGCTGCGCGCGCCCGACCCGACGGCTCCCGCCGAGGAGCTCGCGGCTTACGCGAACCGGCTCGACGCGTTCATCGAGGAACAAGCCGAAACTCAATTCAATAACGATGCTGGCGCTCCGTTCGTGGACTTGCAGACGAACATTCAGAAGGTGAAGGCCTTTTACGAAGGCAAGATGCGCGAGAAAGCCTATTCGGCCGACACCACGGATCTCATGACGAGAGACCTGGATGGTTATGCCGTCAGCGCTCGCGAGCTGCTGCCCGGTGTGCTGGAAATCGAAACGATCAACAACTCGGCGGACGAGATCGGCTCGATTCAATACACGTGGCGTAACTTCACGAATTGGATCAGCCCCGCTGCGATCGTCATCGCCTTGTTGGTCAGCTTCATCTTGGATGGTGTCGTGCCTCTCTTCACGCTGCTCGTCGTCCGGCCGGACAATTGGTACTGATATGGCGCAAGAACCGCAGAGAGATCTATCGCCGGCGCCGTCGATACGGGCCAAGCCGTTAGTGGGAACGATCATGGAGCCCGGCCCCAACCGCATCGACATGACGAGCTTCGACAACGTCGTCGACGGCTCGGCGATCGACGGCAGGACGGGCAACTTCCTGTTCACCGTTGGCAGCGTGGCGAGCGGCAAATCCACGCTGCAGAATTTCCTCGTCCACCGATTGCACGTCGACGAAAACATCCACTTCGACCGGACCAGCCGGGACGGCAAGACGGCCAGCGAGGCGTACCTCAACGCTTGGGTGCATAACATCGCTGCGGGCTATCTTCCCGAGCGAACGCAAAAAGGAGTCCTGCGCGAATTCAACGTGCGTTTCGGTCAGCGCGGTCGACCAAATCTCGATTTCAGCTTCATCGAGATCGCCGGCGAAGACATCCGCTCGATCGTTCCGACGGCCGAGCAGAAGGAGCCGAAGCTCAACGACCACTTGGAGCGCTACCTTAGGCAAGCAGGCGTCAACAAGCGCTTCCTGTTCATTTCCGACGCATCGAGAAACCGCCTTGGCCGCGGCACCTTCGAGGAGGATGTGCTGTTCGATACGCTGATTCGTTATCTCTTGAGCGACCGCGGTGTTGGGTTGAGAAACCTCAACATCCTGTTCATCGCGGCCAAGTGGGACGTCGTGCAGAACGAATACAAGTCCGATCGCCAGTACTTTCGGACCAATTTCCCTCAGACGAGATCGACGATTCTGTCGTCGCCGAGAATCAAGGCGCAGTACTTGCCGTTCAGCGTCGGCGAGGTCGTGCTGGAAAGGCGCGACAGCGGCGAGTCGGTCGCTCGACTCAAGTCGATAGAGAGAAGGTACGTCGAGTTTCTCATCAGCTGGATCTATCACTCGTTCACTCAGAGGCAGCTCAAAGGCTATCCGAACGTGAACCTGGGTCTCTGGGGCAGGATCAAGAATTTTCTTGCAGCCTGGTAAGTGATGCCTGGTGTCGCTTTCTTCATCTGCGGAACGCCCAGCAACAACCGCGGCTTCGAATTCGTCGAATTAGGGCCGGAACGGTTGCCCGGGAGTCCGGAGGCCTACCTCGACAAAGCGCCGGCAGACGCGGCCGAGTGTCACCGGATCGAGTCGATCGTGATCGCCGGTCAGCGGCACGTCGAATACAGCCGCGTTCTTCGGATCAATCCCAACGACTCAGAAGCGAATCGCGGCGCCTACATCGCCGTCGGTTGCCTCATCGCGCAACGCGTGGCGTTCCACACGGTGGCCAACTGCGTCGACGTCGTTTCCGAGCTATCCGGACGCGTCTCGAGCGCGTTGACACCCGACCGCGCGTTTCCCGTCGGCTTTCGCCTCGCGGATCTCGCGCCCGCGGGGACCGCCCTCGACGAGCGAACGGCCTACCAGTGCTCGCCGTTGCTCGTGGCCGACGTCGTGCTGCAGGCGCTGAACGGCGAAGGCTCGATCGATTGGGCCAACACGAGGCAGGTGGTGCTCGCTCCCGGCGAGATGCTTGCCGCCGACATCAGCCGCTATCAGCTGTACTCGCGCCAAGGGGTGCTCGGCTCGTTGGCGTCCCTCGATCTCGAGCGCGCGCAATTGCAGCAGATGGCGCAGCAGACGAGCATGGCGGCTGAAGCTTTGGTCGACGTGCGGCAAGAGTGGGCCGCTCTGCAGTCAGCTGCGGAGAGGCTCTTGTCGAAGATGGACGCGCTCAAGCAGCTGACGACCGACATGGAAGGCAGCGCCGGGCGCGATCTGTCACTGGGTGAGGAAGGCGCGCCGGATGGCAGCGCGGCTGGCACGAAAAGCGCTTCGGCAAGGGAAGGGGCAGGGCACGCCGCGTACGAGCGCTACTACCACAAGAACGCCGCGGGCAACGCAGCGGTTCGGTTCGGCTCGCGCGCGAGAGCCGGGCAACGCGTCCGCGTGAGAAGCTCCCGCGAGCAACGTCATGGGGTGCGCAGATCCCGCTGGGTCAGCGCGTCGGTGGCCGTCGTCATCGGCGGCGTCTTGGCCGTGGTCGGCTTCGTCGCGTTTCAACAGCTGCGGTTGCCGGAGGTTGCGGAGGATGCGGCGCTGCCCGCCGTCGTCGTCGAGGGCGAGCAACAGGACGGCGAGCAAGCGTCGGAGCAGCCGCCAAACGACGTTGCCAGAGAGCGAGCGGCCCTCGACGCGTTACCCGAGGAATGACCGCGTAGGTCTGCGGCGCGCGCTCTCGAGCGCAACGCGAGCGTCGAAGTGCTCGCGGAACAACTGCTGAGCCCTGAACACCGTCGACCAGCCGTGGTTCGTGGCGCGCCCACATGCGGCGCAGGAAACGACCTCGCTCCTCGCCAACAAGCTCAACAGCCGGCTGTAGCGAATGCGACTGGTTCGTGCGCATTCCGAGCACGCGAGATCCACGAAGTAATCTGTCCCGACGTAGTCCATCGTCCGGCGTCGCATCGAGTGTCGGTACGTATCGTTTCACGACGCCGGGCACCGCTTTGTGCGGTGGTTCAACTTTCGGAAACCTAGCGTCCCTTCAAAACGGGCCGTGCGTCACGACGCGCTCGAGACGCGCGCGAATTGCCTCGATCGGCTGTGCACCGACGATCCGGTCGACCTCGCGGCCGCCGGCGAGCACGAGCAACGTCGGAATGCTGCGAATGTCGAAGCGGCCTGCCGTCGCTGGGTTCTCGTCGACGTTGAGCTTCACGACACGGACTTTGCCCGCAAGCTCGGCCGCGAGCGCGTCGATTGCGGGGGCGATCATGCGGCAGGGGCCGCACCAGGCAGCCCACGCGTCGACGAGCACGGGCAACGGCGAACGCTCGACCTCGGCTGCGAACGTCGCGTCGGTGACGATCAGGGGCGCGGCGGCGGCGGCGGAGGGCAGCGGCTGCTTGCAGCGGCCGCATTTAGGCTTCAAGCCCTGCGCCAGCTTCGCCTGCGGCACGCGGTTCGTGGCGCCGCAGTGCGTGCAGCGGATCGTCGTAACATCGGCCATGCGCGCAAGATGAGGGCATGCGCCGCGAACCTCAAGCCAGGCCGCGCCGCTTGACCGGCGGCCCGCGGCGGCGCCAATGTAGCCTCGAACGAACCGTGGATCGGCGCGCGCGCCGACGAAAGGGGGGAGCATGCTGGCCATCGTCATCGCTGCGTCCGGAGCGCTGAACATGCCGTGCGTCGAGCTCAAGAACATCGAGCTCGAGCGCGGGACCATCGTGAGCGCCGTCGACGTCGCCGCAGGGCTGTTTAAGCCGGCCGGTGCCGAATCGCGCCCGCAGCCGCAGTCCGGTCCGCCGCCGCGGCCGATCCCACAGCACTGCCGCCTCACGCTCGTGTCGACTCCGACCCCGGATTCGCAGATCAACGTCGAGCTGTGGCTGCCGACGGAGAACTGGAACGGCAAGTTCCTCGCCGTCGGCAACGGCGGCTGGGCTGGCTCGATTCAGGGCTACGGCGACATGCAGGAAGCGCTGCGCCGCGGCTATGCAACGGCTGCGACGGACACAGGGCACTCCGAGGCCGACGGCCCGGCCGGCATGTTCGCGCTCGGGCATCCCGAGAAGATCGTCGACTTCGCGTATCGCGCGCTGCACGACATGACCGTGAAGTCGAAGCGGCTCATCGACGTGTTCTACGCGGAGCCGCTCGATTACTCGTACTACAAAGGCTGCTCGACGGGCGGAAGGCAAGGCGTCATGGCCGCGCAACGCTACGCCGGCGATTACGACGGCATCATCGCCGGCGCGCTCGCGAACCGGCACGTCCACATGCACACGGCCGGCGCCTACCGCAGCATCCATCTCGCGCGCCATCCCGACGAGGCCGTCTCCGAAGCGAAGGCGAAGCTCGTCAACGACGCCGTCATGAAGCAATGCGACACGCTAGGCGAAGGGTTCCTGAACAATCCGCGGCAGTGCTCGTTCGATTTCAATACGCTCGCGTGCGGCACCAGCCGCGCCGGCGACAGCTGCCTGACGCCCGGCGAGTTGAAGTCCGTGCAGACGTTCTATGGCGGATTGCGTAACAGCAAGGGCGAGCTGATCTTCTCAGGCCAGGCGCTCGGTAATCCGCTGCCGGCGCTCGTGAGCTCGCCGGAAGGCCCGGGCTCGTTCTCGCTCGACTCGATCCGGATCTTGGGCTTCCAGGATGCGAATTACGACTGGCGGCAGTTCGACCTCGACCGCGACATGCCGCGCATCGACGCCGCGGCGGGCTTCGTTGACGCCGTCGATCCCGATCTGCGCGCGTTCGAGGCGCACGGCGGCAAGCTGTTGCTGTACGCCGGCTGGCGCGACACGGGTATCACGCCGGAGAACACCGTGCTCTATTACGAGAGTGTGCGCGAGGAGATGGGACCGCATCAGGGCGACTGGATGCGGCTGTTCCTGGCCCCCGGTATGGGGCACTGCCGCGGCGGCCCCGGCGTCGACACATTCGACACGCTGACCGCGCTCGAGCAATGGCGCGAGCGCGGCGTCGCGCCGGACCAGATGGCGGCGACGGGCCGCGAGTCGGGCCTCGCGCGGCCGATCTGTGCGTACCCGGCCTACGCGAGGTACGACGGCTCAGGCGACCTCAAGGACGCCGCAAACTGGGGCTGCGCCACCGACTGATTTCGTTTGGGCGCCGTCGTTGCGGCGTGATGGCGGCCTTCTGACGTAGAACTGGCGGGTGCCCTTCGTGGTAATGGGGGTGGGCCCTCGCGGACCGTAAGCGCTCCAGCCACCACGGAGCGCCCACATGGATATGAAAGTCGATTCCTCGTACATCAAGCGCGAGCGCGAGCGTCGAGCCTGGAGCCAGGACCACTTGGCGGAGGTGACGGGGCTTGGGCTGCGCACGATTCAACGTATCGAGAAGACGGGCGCGGCATCGTACGAGTCCGCACGCTCGCTGGCCGCCATTTTCGGCGTCGACGTGGCAAAGCTGCGCATCGAGGACGCGCGCCCGCTGGCGCCGCGGCTCGGAGTGCGGACCCGGCCGCTGCTCGGCGCGCTCGCGGCGGTCGTCACGGGCGGCGCTTTGCTCTACGCGACGCAGAGCTTCGCCGACCAGGTGCTGGTGGATGTCAGCACGGTCATCAACGCGGGCGCAGAGACAGGAGAGTGGAAGACGCAGTTCATTGTCGACGACGGCACGCTCGTGCCCAACGTCAACGACCTCCGTCTCGAGGAGTTCCGGTTTTCGATCGTGCCGCACGTGCAACCCGACGACCGAATCCTCCTCGAGATCGGCGTCTTCGAACGTCACGGCAACGAGGAGAGAGTCCTTGGCCGGCCGCGCTTGATCGCGCTCGATGGCGAGGAAGCCGGGTTCGTCATCGATACGGAGGACGGCCGCTCGCTACGCTTGTCGATCAAAGCGCAAGTCAACCCGCCGCGTTTACCGGCCACGCTGCACGCGCGCTAGGGCCATGCGGCGGCTGCACTAGCACCGACAATTCTTCAGCGCTCGCGCGAAAGCGCGCCGGTACAGTTCGAGCTTCCCGCCGAGCCAGGAAGAGGCCAACGATGACCACGATCGACCGCCGCCGTTTCATCGAACGCAGCACGCTGCTCGCCATAGCCGCCTACGCCGGGCGCGCCGGCGCACAGGAGGCGCCGCGCAGCTCGTTCGCGGCCGACGCGACGGCCGAGCAGGTCACCGAAGGCATCGACCTCGCGGGCAAAACGATCGTCGTCACGGGCTGCAATTCCGGCATCGGTCTCGAGACGATGCGCGTGCTCGCGCTGCGCGGCGCGCACGTGATCGGCACGGCGCGCACGCCCGAGCGCGGCCAGGAAGCGTGTGCGAGCATCCAAGGCAAGGCGACGCCTGTCGTGCTCGAGCTCAGCGACTTCGACTCCGTCGTCGCGTGCGCCGCCGCGATTCGCGCGCTCGATACGCCGATCGACGCGCTCGTCTGCAACGCCGGCGTGCTGCTCACGGAACTGCAGCAAGTGCGCGGCCTCGAGATGCAGTTCGTCGTCAATCACCTCGGGCATTTCCTCTTGGTGAACCGCTTGCTCGACCGCGTCACGGCGGCGCCGCAGGGCCGCGTCGTCGTCGTGGGCAGCATGTCGCACGCGCAAACGCCGCCCGGCGGCATCCAGTTCGAGAATCTCTCAGGGCAAGGCTGGGAGCGCCAGGCGTACGGCCACTCGAAGCTCGCGAACGGCTTGTTCTCGTTCGAGCTCGCGAAGCGCTTGGCCGGCACGCGGGCGACGTCGAACTCGCTGCATCCCGGCGTCGTCGCGACGAACATCATGCGCAACATGAATTTCCGCCCGCCGGCAGGGGGTGGAGGTGGCGGCGGTGGAGGTGGCGGCTTCTCGTTCGAGCAGCCGCCGCAAGGAGCCGCCACGAGCTGCTATCTCGCGAGCAATCCGGCTCTGGTGGATGTGACGGGTCTTTATTTCGTCGACTGCAACCCCGTCGAGCCGAGCGCGCTGCAGAAGGATCCGGCGCTCGCGGCGCGGCTGTGGCAAGTCTCGGAGGAGCTGACGCGCCCCTACCTTTCGTAGGGCGTACCTCGATTGCAGACGGGGTGCCAGGGGCGCGCACCCTTTACTGATGGAGCTCGAGCCCGGCTTTGCGCAAGCCCGCCAGGATCGCCGCGCGCAGGCGCGGGTCGAACCGCCAGAGCTCGACCAACCCGACTGCGTGCGCTTCGAAGCTGGGCTCCACGGCGAGCAGCCGGTCGCGCGCTTCGATTGCCGCCGCCTTGTCGCCGCACAGCCCCGCAGAAGCAGCCGCGACCATATGAGCGATGAACCATTTGTTGGCGTCCAGCCGCTGTGCGTGCGCCAGGGCCTCGCATGGATCGCCCTCCTGGAGAGCAGCGAACACCCGCGCCAGATTGAATACGTTGCGCGGTTGCGGCGAGAGCTCGAGCGCGCGCGCCACGAGCTCGACGCCATGCGTCGAATCCCCATAAGCGGTCAGCAGGATCCCGAATAGCCCGAGCAGCTCCGGATTGTTCGGGTCGAGCGAGAGCGTGCGTTCCACGCTCTGCATGAAATTGGGATCGCCGGCATAGTACTGGTAACGCGTGAGTGCAGCGTTCGCCAAGATGTTCGTGCCGTCGATCTCGAGCGCCGTGTGCACGGCTGCGCGGGCGCGATTGAGCGCGGCGCCGCCGTCGGCGGAAGCTGAATAGTAAACGTGCTCGTCGATGTGCAGCATCGCGAGCCCGGCCCAGGCATGTGCGAGCTGCGGCTGCCGTGCGACGAGGCCCTGGAAACAGGCGAACGCTTCGGGGAACAGTGCCGGGTCCGTCGCGCGGCGAAAAGCCCGGTAACGGGTCTGACAATCCGGCAGCTCGAGCGTATGCGTGGCACGGCGGGCAAGGCTGAGCTCCGCATCGAACACGGGGCCGAACAGTGCCGCCGCCGCGGCGGCCTCTCGTGCAACCTTTGCCTGCAGGTGGGGTTGCTCCTCGATGCCCGGCGGCTCGTCGTAGGCCGCGGCCCAGATTTGCGCGCCGGTCTCAGCCTCGATGATTCGCAGCGTGATGCGCGTCCCGCCTGCATGATCGCGCACGCTACCCGTCAGGACGTAACGGTGCTCGGCGCCGAGTATTCCGTCGAGCGATTTACCGCGGCGATGCCAGCTCGCTTGCGTGGCAATGACGTACAAGTCGAGCGCATCGAGCCGCAGCATGATCTCCTCGGTCAGACCGGCGGCGAGCCGATCGAGGCTCGAGGTCGTACCGAGATTCTCGAGCGGCACGACGGTGATCTGCGTGCGGTGCGTGCGCTCAGGCGGCGGCGAGGCGCTCGGCGCGTCGGCGGTTGGTGTCTGTAGTTGCAGCGCAATTACGCCAATTGCAAAGAGCGCCGCAACGGCAACCGTAGCGCGCGCGTGCATGGCGAGCGCTGCCGCGGCACGGCGCCGCCACGGCACGGGCGTATCGTTACCGCGCTGCGGCTCGGCGTGCGCATAACGCGCCGCGACCGTGTAGCCGCCGCGCGGCAGCTCGAGCCGTACCGGGTCGCCGGACCCTTCACCGGCGTAGTACTCGGTGAGGCGCTGGCGAAGCCGCGACGCCTCGACGCGGACGAGCGGATCGGACCTGGCATCGAAATCCGCCGGTCGGCCGAATACTTGAATCGCGATCGCACGACCCTTGATGCGATTCGTTTCGCCGGCCAGCGTCTTCTCGACTACGAAGCGCAAGAAGTCCGACGCTCGGCCCGCGTGATCGAAACACCGGCTGCGCAGAACGCGCTCGAGCTCCGCCATCACTTGCGCGGCGGTGGGTTCCGAGGTTCCGCGCGCGGGGTCGGCTAACGTCCGCTTCGCCATAGCTTGTCCGTCGCGAGCGCGGCGCCTTCCGCGAGAGCGCGCAGTTTCTTGTAAGCAATCGCCGGGTCTACGCGACTGTACCCCGCGAATGAACCGAAGCCGCAATCGGCGCCGGCAATGACGCGCTCGCGGCCGACGAGGCCGGCGTACTGGCAGAGCTGCTCGCAGATCAAGCGGAGGATGCTCGACGTAGTTCGACGTCGATGCGATGCAGCCCGGGATCAGCACCTTGTCGTCGGGCAGCTCAGCGTCGCGCCAGACGGCCCACTCGTGCCGGTGTCGAGGGTTCGCCGCTTCGAACAGGATTCCGGCCGGCTTGGCCTTCAACACGATCGCAAGGATTTTCTCGAGCGAGATGTCGTGATCGTGGGGCCCCTCGTAATTGCCCCAGCAGATGTGCATTCGCATGCACTCGGCAGGTATGTCGCGGACGGCAACGTTCAGCGCTTCGACCTGGTACTCGGCGCGTTTGAGGAACTCGGTCTCGTCGAGCTCCTGGAATCCCGTATGCCGTGCCATTGCGAGATCGGGGCAGTCGAGCTGCAGCAGAAAACCTGCGGCGGCGATGGCGTCGTACTCCGGTTTCATCGCTGCCGCGAGCGCATCGACGTAGGCTTCGTGGCTTCTATAGTAGCGATTCGATTGGAACGCCGAGATCACCCCTGGCGACGCCGCATTCATGAACGCTTCGGTCGACGGCCGCGCCGTGGACAGCGAGCGCCGCACGCAAATTCGCGAGATCCGTTTGCACGGCCGAGCGATCTATGAGCTCGATCGGCCCCACGCAGCCTGCGCGCTTGAACGACTGCTTCCCCAGCATGCGCGCGAGCGCTTCGCGGAGCTGCGGATACGGAGCGAGATCCAGATGCGGTGGCCGGGGATAGTGGCCCGCAAAGCCCGAGAGGCGGTCCTTGATATACGTCGAGTAGCCGACCTTGCTCGTTTCGCCGTCGCTGACGACGTCGACGCCCGCGGCGACCTGTTTCGCCACGGCGTCGGCGACGCCTGCCGCGGTCGCGGAATCGTAAGCCGCCCGGTCATACGGCTCGCCGCCGTCTTTCTTGTAGAGCAGCGCGACGACCTCGTCGCTGCGAGGCAAGCTGCCGACGTGCGTCGTCAGAATCCGCTCTGTGCTGAGTCTCATTATTTCTCGGCGTCGCGCGCCCCCGAGGCCCGCCGACGCGGGCGACATTGTGTCCTACGGCCCATGAAAAAGCGCGCGCGATTGAACATTTGTGGGCCGTTGACGCCGGCGCGAACGTCGTGGTCTAGTGCGGGCGACTCGACATCCGATGCGCGCTGCGGAGGTTCCATGCGCAAATCGAGCTCTTCAAGCGGGTGGCCGTGAGCTACGAGATCCTCATCGAGGCACGCGAGCCGATTGACGGCTGGAGCGTGTGCACGGTTTGCCTAAGCGTCGAGCGCACCACGAAGGTCTGGAGCGGACGGTGGCGCTGCCGCGACTGCGGCGTGGACACGTCCAACAACTCCCAGCGCACGCTGAAGGAATATCTGGCCGAGAACCCTTCGGAGACGCTCAAGAAAAACCTCCGCGCGTGGGGTGCCGTGAAGGGCGTGCGCCCGGCGTACAAGATGCTGCGCTCCGCGCGCTACAAGTGCCTCATGGTGCTTGGGCGCCGCGCGCGCGGCGAGCCCGAGCCTTCTTCGGCGGCCGCGACGCCTTGACGTTGCCGATATGGCGTTGCTGGCCGATCGCCTCGACCATCTCGTCCTCACCGTCGCCGATATCGAGGCGACGACGCGGTTCTACGAGCGCGCGCTCGGTTTCAAGCGCGAGACGTTTCGCGGGCCTGACGGCCAGCAGCGCCATGCGCTTTGCTTCGGCCGGCAAAAGATCAACCTCCAAGACGCGAGCACCGTTACGCCCACGAAGGCGGCGCGGCCGACGCTCGGTTCCGGCGACTTCTGCTTGATTGCCGCCGTACCGCTCGACGACGCTATTGCGCACTTGCGCAGCGTGGACATCGCTCTCGAAGCGGGCCCGGTGCCGCGGCGCGGCGCTGTCGGCGCGCTGCGCTCGATTTACTTCCGGGACTTGGACGGCAACCTCGTCGAGATCGCCGAGTACGTCAGCCCCTGAACGGTGCGGCTCAGTGGCGGTGATGCGCGGGGGGCGGTGGCGCCGTGTACGGCGCGCCGGGGTCGCGAACGACGAGATGGCCCATCATGCCCGCCTCGGCATGGTCGAGGATGTGACAGTGGTACATCCAAGTGCCCGGCCGCTCGTCGAAGCGGACGGCGATCGTCAATTCCGACTTGGTCGGAACGTTCACGGTGTCCTTCCATTCCGGCACGCGGTTCTCGTCGAGCACCTGGAAGAAGTAACCGTGCAGATGAAACGGGTGCGAGAAATCCGTGTCGTTGACGATGCGCCAGACCTCGGTATCGCCGAGCGAGATCTCGAGCGGCTTCGCTTGCCAGTACGGCACACCGTTCACGCCCATCTCGACCGTCGATGCGATTGCGATCGTGAGATCGAGCGTTCGATGTTTCGCTCCCGTGACGTCGATCGGCTCGATCGGGCGCAGCTCCGCTGGAATCGGCTCGGGAGTCACGGCCGCATCGGCGACGGTTTCGATCTCGAGCATTTGCTCCGACGAGCGGTTGTACGTGCTGCCGTAGCCGCGCTCCGTCGGCACCCAGCGCAGGACGTTGCGCGTGCCGGGCGGATCGGCCGGCGTGAAGACGGCGTCAGCGCGCTCGCCCGGAGTCACGATGAGGTTGTAGACGTCTTCCGAGCGCGCCGCGAGACCGTTGTCCCCGCCGAGCCGCATGAACCGATGGTTGCGTAGCCGAATGTTGTAGTACCGAGCGCGCGTCGCGTTGATGATGCGCCAGCGCTGTTGCTTGCCGTTGCGGACCTTCAGCGTCGGCAGCACTTTGCCGTTGACGAGCAGCACGGAGCCCTCGCGGCCGAAGAGATCGCCGAAGTTACCGCCGCTGTCGGCCGGCACGAGCTCGCCGCTCTCGTCGAGCCCCATGTCGGAGAGCAGCAAGACCAAATCGTCGCCAAACGCCGCTGGATCGGAAGCGTCTTCGACGATCAAAGCGCCGTAAAGGCCACGGCCGACCTGCGCCGACGAATCCAAATGCGGGTGATACCAGTACGTGCCCGCGTCGCGCAGCTCGATCTCGTAGCGAAACTCGCCGCCGCTTTCGATCGGCGCCTGTGTGACGCCGGGCGCGCCATCCATGTCGTTCGTCACGCGCAGGCCGTGCCAGTGCATCGTCGTCGCTTCGGGCAGCGAGTTCTTGAAGTGCACGATGAGGCGATCGCCGAGCTTGGCCCGGATCATCGGGCCGGGCACGGTGCCGTTGTAGGTCCATGCCGGCGTCGTCGTGCCGGGCAGGATCTCGACGTCCGCGACGCGGGCTTCGATCTCGATCTCGAGCACGCGGGGGTCGGCATTGAGATCGGTGGGAACCGCCATGGCGAGCTCGTCGGCCCAGCCGTCGGGCTGGCTCACCTCACGCGCGGCTTGCGGTGCCGGCGGCGGCCCGGGCGGTTCGCACGCCGCGACGGCGCCGAGCATCAGCAGCCACGGCCATTTCCAAGCGCTGGTCCGCAATTCTCTTATTCCTCGTAGAAATGTCCTCGAGGGCGCCAGTTTGCGGCCGCTCGGCGGCTCTGGCCATCGGTAGAAGTACGCACCCTCGTTTGCCCCTCTTTTATCGATGGGCGAGGCGTTAGACTCGCGACGGCGCAGGTTGCGCAGCCGGGCACTGACGGGCAATGACAAGAAATGACAAGCGCGAACGAGTGACGGCCATCTGCCAAGCGCTGCCCGGCGCCGAGCACACGACTCGCGCGCGACCATGCCATTTATCGCGTCCGGGGCAAGGTATTCGCGTATTTCCTCGACAACCATCACGGCGACGGGATCGTGTCCGTCTGCGTCAAGTCGCAGCTCGGTGAGAACGTCGACCGGGCGCGGCTCGAGCCCGAGCGGTTCTATCTGCCGGCCTACATCGGCCCGCGCGGCTGGTTCGGGATGCGGCTCGACCGCGGCCGCGTGCGCTGGCGCGAGGTCGCCGAGATCGTCGAGCGGAGCTATCGGCTGACGGCGCCGAAGTCGTTGACGAAGAAGCTCGATGGCGCTTGAGGCGTCGCTCGGATAATCTCCGGCAGGCCGAAAGTTGCTCCTGCATTTTCGGCACTCCCGCCATCCCTGGCGGTCGTCCGCTTAAGTTCGTCGCCTGAAAGGAGACAACACATGGCGTGGTGGGGTTGGTGCATTTTGGGCGTGGCGCTGCTCGGCGTCGAATTGCTCGCTGTCGACGCGCAATTTTTCCTCGTGTTTGCCGGTCTGGCGGCGGTCGTCGTCGGTTTGCTCGGGCTCGTCGGCCTCGAGTTGCCGATCGCGGGGCAGTGGCTGCTTTTCGCTGTCGTGGCGGTGACCGCGATGTTCACGCTGCGCCGCCCAATCTACGCCAGATTCATGAACAAGCCGCTTGGCAACGTCAGCAGCGACGTTGACCAGCGTGTGGTCGTGAGTCAAGAGCTCGCGCCCGGCAACTCGTGCCGCATCGAATATCGCGGCAGCGGTTGGACGGTTCTCAACATCGGCGATCGGCCGATCCCGTCGGGCGGCGCGGCCCGCATCGACTCGGTTGACGGACTCACGCTACGCGTCCGAGCCATTTGATCGAAAACAAGTCGGGGAGCAAAAACAAAATGGATCAGGGCACCTTTCTTCTCGCGCTCGTAGTCGCAGCGGTCGCCGTCGTCATCCTGTTCAAGACGGCCATCGTAGTGCCGCAGCAGAGCGCCTTCGTCGTCGAGCGGCTCGGCAAGTACAGCAAGACAATATCGGCGGGCTTCCATATCCTCGTGCCCGGCATCGAGCGCATCGCGTACAAGCACACCTTGAAAGAGGCGGCGCTCGACATCGCGGAGCAGATCTGCATCACGAAGGACAACGTGCAGGTCGGCATCGACGGCGTGCTGTACCTGCAGGTGCTCGACCCCGCGCGGGCGTCGTACGGCATTTCCGACTATCACTTCGCGATCTCGCAGCTCGCGCAGACGACGTTGCGCAGCGAGATCGGCAAGATCGATCTCGACCGCACGTTCGAGGAGCGCGCGACGATCAACGCGAACGTCGTGCACGAGCTCGACAAGGCCAGCGAGCCGTGGGGCGTGAAGGTCTTGCGCTACGAGATCCGAAACATCAATCCGCCGGCCGACGTGCTCCAGGCGATGGAGAAGCAGATGCGCGCGGAGCGCGAGAAGCGCGCCGTGATCCTGAACTCTGAGGGCGATCGCGACGCCAAGATCAATCAGGCAGAGGGCGAGAAGCAGCGCGTCATCAAGGAGTCCGAGGCCAACCGGCAGCAACAGATCAATGAGGCGGCCGGCGAGGCCGAGGCGATCCTCGCGGTTGCGACGGCCACGGCCGAAGGGTTACGGCGCGTCGCCGACGCCGTCAGCTCGGGCGGCGGCCGCGAGGCGATGCAGCTTCGCATCGCCGAGAGCTACGTCGCGCAGTTCGGCCACCTCGCGCGCAACACGAACACGCTCGTCGTGCCGGCGAACTTGAGCGACATCGCGAGCATGATCGCGATGGCGACGAAGGTGTTCGACCAGACGCGTGCGTCGCCGGGGGCGCCCATGGGCGCGCCGCCGGCCGTGCGCTAGCGGCCGCGCTTCTTCGCTTTCTTCTTCACTTTGGCCTTCGCCTTCGCCTTCGCCTTGGCCTTGGGCCTCGGCTTGGCCTTAGTCTTCGCCTTAGTCTTGGCGGGCTTGCGCGCCGCGGCCTTCTTCTTGGCGGCGGGTTTCTTTTTTGCCTGCTTGCGCGCGGCAGGCTTCGCGCGCTTCGGAAGCGCCTTTTTCGTGGGCCGCTTCTTCGCCGCGGCTTGGGGGGCAGCGGGCTTCGCCGCGGCATTCTTGGTGGCCTTGCGCGGCGCGGCGTCGCCCCCGCTCGCGGCCGAGCTCGTTTGCCCGGCAGCTTTGTGAAGTGCGAAGAACGCGCCGTGCGGATCCATGAGCTGAGCGATGCGATCGCCGCCCGGCACGTCCATCGGGCCCATGAGCAACGAGCCGCGCGCGGCCTTGGCCCGCTCGACGGTGCCCTCGAGGTCCGCGACGCTGACGTAGCCGAGCCAGTAGGCGGGGCCAGGCTTTCCCGAGGCGCCCTTGTCGAACATTCCGCCGAGCTGTCGGCCCTTGCGGCCGAAGACCAGGTACATGCCCATCGGTCCCATGTCGTGTTGGTTGATCTCGTCCCAGTCGAACAACGCGGCGTAGAACGCGAATGCGATGTTCGGCGCGACGCTCGTCGCAAGCTCGTGCCACGAGAACTCGCCGGCTTGCGGCGACGAATCGGCGCCTCCCGAGTCGCCGCCGGCCGATGCATGGATGCCGAAGACGGCGCCTTGCGGATCCGCGAGCGTGGCGTAGCGGCCGCCGTTCGGCAGCGCTTTCGGCGCTGTCAGCACGCGCGCGCCGAGGCGCGTCGCGGCTTCGACCGTGGCGTCGACGTCCGCCGTGCCGATGTACGGCAGCCAGTGCGGCGTCGTGCTGGGCGTCTCGGTCACGCCGCCGATGGGCCCGCTGCGCGCCGCGAACATCACGTAGCTCGGGTCGCTCTCCCATGGTTGCGTCTTCCAACCGACGACCTTACCGTAGAATTCGTGTGCGCCTGCGGCGTTCGGTGTCATCAAGTCATGCCAAACGAATTCGCCGCGGTGACTGGCGTCTGCCATGCAAGCCTCCCATGTGGCCAAAACAATTGACGGATCGAGCGCGAGGCTCGAATCGGCTGATCCTGAGCCCGCCTGCTTCGGGACGCAAGCCGTCGCAGCATTGCGATAGACCGTGACTCATGACGTGAGGATGAGAAGATCGTCTCCCCGTCGCGCGGGCATCGACCGAGAGTGGCTCGGCCGCGGGGCAACTGTGACCCGAGTCGCGGCTTTGGACATTCAAAACCGGTACTATTCCCTCAACCTTTTTACGTAAGCCGGCCGGCTCTTTCGAGGCGCAGGGACGCAGCCAGATGACAATGAACACGACGCTGGTGATCAACGCCAAAGGTGGCGTAGGCAAGAGCACGATCACGACGAATCTCGCCAGCTACTTCGCGGCCCGCGACATCCCGACGACAATCGCCGACTTCGATCCTCAAGGCTCCAGCCTGAACTGGCTCGCGCATCGCAGCAGCGACGCGCGCAAGATCAACGGTGCCGACCTTTCGAGCCGCATCGGGGCAGGATTCGCAAACGGCCGACGCGTGATTCCGCGCGAGACACGTCAGCTCATCATCGATGCGCCGGCCGGTCCATCTCGTCTTCTACTGCAGGATCTCCTGGCGCGCGCGCAGTCGATCCTGATTCCCGTGGCACCGTCGTCGATCGACGTGCACGCGACGGCGAATTTCATCAAGGAGCTCCTGCTCGTCGGCCACGTCCGGTTCCGCAACATCCGCGTCGCCGTCATCGCGAACCGCGTGCGCAATAACAAGCCCGTCTACGCGCCGCTCGAGCGGTTCGTGGCGTCGCTCGGAATCACGTTCCTCGGCCGCGTCACGGATTCGGACGTCTACATCGAGGCCGCCGAGACGGGCCTCGGCGTCTTCGACTTGCTGGCCGAGGCCGCCGTGGCCGAGCAGCGTGAGTTCCTACCGATCGTGCGCTGGGTGCTTGGCGAGCAGACCGCGGAAGACAAAGCGTCGAGCAACGTCGTCCCGATCTCAGCGGCGCGCGCCTAGCACGCTTCGTCCTCATCTATTTCGCGTTCGACCGTCTCGCTGCTGTTCCTGTTGTGCGAGCGTCGCGTCACCGGAAGACAGCGGGTGCTCCTTTAGAGGGCGGCCGAGAGTCTATGGAATTCCCGGCGCAGCGTGCCGATTCGATCGTTGCTCCGAGCCGGGTGCACGCGGTTGGTCAGGAGCACATGAATCGATTCGGCGTCCGGGTCAATCCAAACGCTGACGCCCGTGAAGCCGTTGTGTCCGTACGCGCGCGGAGAGAGCGCAAGCCCGGTCGCGCCGCTACCGTCGGGTGAGCGGCCGTCAAAGCCCATGCGGCGAGTCGAGCCGGGGACGGTCGAGACCCTCGTGAACTCGGAGACCACTGCCGCGCTCTGCATCGCGCCGAGCAGGGGTAGTCGCCGCTCGAGCCAGGCACGCGCGATCCCGAGTACGCCCATCGCGGTACCGAAGAGTCCCGCGTGACCGGCGACACCGCCCATGACGAGCGCGTTGTCGTCGTGGACGAGGCCGCATGCGGTGGGCTGTCCCGCCCGCTCGCGAATCGCATACCAGTGCTGTCGCGCGCCGCCGTGGAGAGACGCATCGTAGACCTCGGTTGCAGCGACCTCGCTCGCGGGCAATGGCTCTAGAGCCGGAAAGCCGAGCTCTCGCTCGAGCCCCAATGGACGTGCGACGCGACTGACGAAGAGCGCGTCGATCCGCGCACCCCCGAGCGACTCGAGCCACGCGCCGAGCAGGATAAAACCGAGATCCGAGTAGAGGGCCTGTGTGCGAGGTGCCGCGACGAGCGGGACCTCGCGGACCGCTGCAATCAGCTCATCGCGCGCGCCGATGCCGAGCGACCACGGCTCATGAAAGAACTCGCGGTGCGCTGCGAGGCCGCTCGCATGCTCGAGCAGGTCGCGCAGCGTAGGTCGGTACTCGCCGATGGCGAGCGAGCGCGGCAACCGGTCGTCCATCGACAGCTCGCCGAGTCCGACTGCTTGAGCCGCCAGCGTGGTGGTGCAGAGTACCTTCGTCAGCGAAGCGAGATCGTAGCGACTGCCGATCGACACCGGCTGCCGGCGGCCTAAGTCGACGCCGTGTCGCGCCAGGACACCGTACGCGCCCGCGTGGCGCAGTGTGCCTTTACGCCAAACGAGCGCGACGCAGCCCGGCGCGACGTCGACCGCGGCCGCGCGCAACAGGTGATCGAGTCTATCGGCCGTCATTGTTCGAAGCGCCTAGCGCGCTTTAGGTGTGGGCCGTCGGGCCAAGCAGCTCCCGCTGCACGCGGCGAGAGACTCGCCGGTCGAATAATCCCCACGCGCCTTCCGCGCCGTGCCAGGCGCCGCCCGTCGCCGCTTTGGCGTACTCCGTCGCGCGGGTCTCGAAGAAGTTCGCGTGCTCGACGCCGTTCAGCTGCGCCGTGAGCCACGGTAGTGGATGCTCCTCGACGCCATAGAGCGCGGGTAGCGCGAGCTGGTTCAAGCGCCAGTCCGCGATGTAGCGAATGTAGGCCTTGACGTCGGTCGCCGTAAGACCGTCGATCGGGCCCTGCTCGAAGGCGAGGTCGATGAAGCGATCCTCGAGGCGCACGACGGTGCGCGCGCAGTCGACGATGTCGTCGCGTACCGCATTCGTCAGCGCGCCGGTCTCGCTCGCGAACGCGTGGAATAGGCGAATGATGCCCTCGCAGTGCAGCGTCTCGTCGCGCACGGACCAGGAGACGACTTGTCCCATGCCGCGCATCTTGTTGTGCCGCGGAAAGTTGAGCAGGATCGCGAAGCTGGCGAACAGCTGGAGCCCTTCCGCGAAGCCGCCGAACATCGCGAGCGTGCGCAAGATGTCGGCTTCCGTCTCGACTCCGAACGCTTGCATGTAGTCGTGCTTGTCGCGCAACGCGGCGTAGTCAAGGAACGCCGCGAACTCGCTGTCGGGCATGCCGAGCGTCTCGAGCAGCAACGCGTAAGCCGCGATGTGCACGGTCTCCATGTTCGCGAACGCGGCGAGCATCATTTTGACTTCGGTCGGGCGGAATACGCGCGCGTAACGCTCCATGTAGTTGTTCTGGACCTCGATGTCCGCCTGCGTGAAGAAGCGGAACACTTGCGTCAGCAGATTGCGCTCGGCGTCCGTGAGCCGGGTGCTCCAGTCCTTGCAGTCCTCACCGAGCGGAATCTCCTCGGGCATCCAGTGGATCTGCTGTTGGCGGCGCCAGAAGTCGATGGCCCACGGGTAGCGCAGCGGCTTATAGCTGCGGCTCGGCGTCAGAAGGCCGGGGGCTTTGATGAGCTCGATCTGATCTCGATTGATTACTGACATGCTAAGCACTCGTCGTATTTGTCGGCATTGGCTTCGAGCGGTCGCACGCGCCAGGCGCGTGTGTTGTCGCCGTCGACGCCCGCAAATCCGGCGCGTTGCACGGATTTCGAACGGCAGTAGTAGAGGCTCTTGATGCCGCGCTCCCAGGCCGTCCAATGCAGCATCAAGAGGTCCCATTTGTGGATGTCGCTGTTGAGATAGAGATTCAGCGACTGACCTTGGCAGAGCAGCGGCGCCCGGTCGCCGGCGAGCTCGACGACCCAGCGCTGGTCGATCTCGAACGCCGTGCGGAACACGGCTTTCTCGTGCTCGCTCAAGCCGGGCAGATGCTGGACCGAGCCCTCGTGCGCGAGGATCGACTGCCAGGTCGCCTCCGTCTCGAGCCCCTTGTCCGCGAGGACCTTCTGTAGCGCTTCGTTGCGGACGCTGAACGATCCGGAGAGAGTTTTATGAGTGTAGACGTTGGCGGGAATCGGCTCGATGCACGCGCTCGTGCCGCCGCAGATGACGCTGATGCTCGCCGTCGGGGCGATCGCGAGCTTGTGGCTGAAGCGCTCGTTGACGCCGCGCTCGGCCGCGTCGGGGCAGGCGCCGCGCTCGGCTGCTAGACGCCGAGATGCGGCATCGGCGGCGCGCCGCAGGTGGCGGAACACAGCCAAGTTGGCGGAGCGCGCGAGGGCGCTCTCGAACGGGATCAAGTTCTGCTGCAAATACGAGTGAAAGCCCATCGCGCCGAGCCCCACGGAGCGCTCGCGGGTCGCCGAGTAGCGCGCGGCGGCCATGCTGTCCGGCGCGCGCTCGATGAAGTCCTCGAGCACGTTATCGAGCATGCGCAGCACGTCCTCGACGAAGCGCTCGTGCTCGCGCCATTCATCCCAGCGCTCGAGGTTCACGGATGCGAGGCAGCAGACGGCCGTGCGCGTTTGCCCCAGATGATCGCGTCCCGTCGGCAGCAATATCTCGCTGCACAAATTCGATTGGCGCACGGTGAGCCCCGCCTCGCGCTGGTGCGGCGCGAGCTGCCGGTTCGCCGTGTCGATGAACAGCAGATACGGTTCGCCTGTTTGCAGCCGTGTCTCGAGCAGTCTCTGCCAGAGCAGGCGCGCGGAGACCTTGCGCAGCGGCTCGCCCGTATGCGGGCTGCGCAGCGCGAACGGCTCGTCGTCGCGCACGGCGTGCATGAACTCGTCCGTGATGCAGACGCCGTGGTGCAAGTTCAGGCTCTTGCGGTTGAAGTCGCCCGACGGCTTCCGGATCTCGATGAACTCTTCGATCTCGGGGTGATGCACGTCGATGTAGACGGCTGCCGAGCCGCGCCGCAACGATCCCTGCGAGATCGCGAGCGTCAGCGAATCCATGACGCGGACGAACGGGATGATGCCCGACGTGTGCCCGCAGCCGCGCACGGGCTCGCCGATCGAGCGCACGCCGCCCCAATAGGTGCCGATGCCGCCGCCGTTCGACGCGAGCCAGACGTTCTCGGACCAGGTCTCGACGATGCTGCCGAGGTCGTCCTCGACGGCGTTCAAGAAGCACGAGATCGGCAGCCCGCGGTCGGTGCCGCCGTTGCTCAAGATGGGCGTCGCCGGGAGGAACCAGAGCCGCGACATGTAGTCGTAGAGCCGCTGCGCGTGCGCGAGGTCGTCGGCATACGTTCGCGCAACGCGCGCGAACAGGTCCTGTGGACCCTCGCCGGGCAATAGATACCGATCGGCCAACGTCGCGCGGCCGAACGGCGTAAGCAGCGCGTCGCGGCGAGTGTCCCTGATGATCTCTTCGTCGAAGACGTGAGCTGCTTGCGTCGCCATCTGCTCTCCCCTGAAGGTATTGGGGAGGCGGGTAGGGCGTGGACAGCGAGTGCGGGCAGCACTTGAAGTCGCGACGCGCCTGTCCAGCACACCCCGGCTGTCAGTACGTTGCGCCCGCGGCAGGTCTCCTGGCTCGCCGCTCGACTGGGGTTGTCCGGTCTTCCCGAGGCTTACGCCTCAGTGACGAGAGGGGACAGCTCCGTTGCGGCTTACAGTTGCGGGGGCAGCTTCGGCTTTGGGGCTTCTAAAGCCCCGCACCGAATTCCCTTTTCATCGCACGGTAGTGCGAACCGCTTGCGCTACAAGATATTGTGTCCCGGCGCCCGCTCTTGTCAATATATTGTATGAGGGGACAGATCTGTCCCCTTACGGGGCGTCGCGATAGGCCATCTGGATCGCGGCGTTGATGCGGCCCGTCGGTTGGCCCGTCAGCGGTGCGAGATCGGGGAACCGCTGCGCGAGCGTCGGCGCGAGCGACTGCTGCACCTGCTCGAGCGAGCTGCCCTGCCTCTTTGCCGCGCGAGTCTCGTCGCGCACGGCCGTCAGGTAGTCGCGGTAACGGCGAACGAATTGCACGTCGCCGAGACGGCCGTGCGCGGGCACGACGACCGCGGGCGCGAGCGCCTCGAACTCCGCCATGTTCGCGATCCATTTGTCGACGCTGCCCGCTTGCGCGCTCGCGCTCGGAAATACCGACATCACGACGTCGCCCGTGAACAGCACCCGGTCCTCCTCGACGAACATGACGGTGTCGCCGCGCGTGTGATTCGGCCCGACACCTTTCACGCGCACGTGCACGCCGCCGAGTCGAGCCTGAACCTCGTCGTCGAATAGCGTGTCGACCTCGCGCAGGCGCGCGCCGGCGAGCAGCTCGGCGTTGGCAGGCGAGAAGCTCGAGAAGCGCTCGATCATCTGCGCTCCCTGCTCCTCGGCTTCGGTTTGCTGCGCGCGCCAGCGCACCATCTCGGCATCCTCCGGAAACGCCGTCGCGCCGAGGTCGTGCTCGGGGTGAAAGTGCGTCGCCGTCAGATAGAACTTGGTGTTGTCCGAAACTTTGCGCGCCTCGCCAAGGACGATCGCGCCGTTGCGCTCGCCTAAGCCCGTGTCGACGATCAGCGTGGCGCGCTCACCGACGACGATACCAACGTTGGGCACCATGCCGACGTTGTCGTCGAGGATCACGAACGTGTGCTCGGCGATTTTCCGCGCGGCGTCTTGCTTGATCATCGGCGGTGGTCCGGCCGCGGGCTGGGCGAGGGCGTTGCCGACGAGGCCGACGAGCAGGGCGGCTGCGACTGCGGCGCGCTGCGAACGGCGTGCGTGCGGAATCATGTGCGGCTCCGGGTTCGGTATCGGCGGAGTCTAGCACCGGACAAAAAACCGGCCCTCGCGTTGGCGAGGGCCGGTCAAGATGAGTCCGATTACTCGAACGAGAAATCGAAGCCGAGATAGACCTCGCGCGGCCTACCCACGCTGCCGTCCCAGAGTTGCTGTGAGACGGTGTAGAAGAAGGCCGGGCTGTAGTACTCGTCCGTGAGATTGGTGCCGGCGAGCGCGACCGACCAGTTCGAACCGCTGTCGTACACGAGCCGCGCGTTCAGCAAGCCGAAGGCCTCCTGGGTCCGCTGCAACGGGCCGCCCGCGAACGTCGTGTAGTCGTCCGTCCACGTGTAGTCGAGGCGCGCCGAGACCGAGCGATCGTTCGAAAGCGCCCAGTCGTATTGGCCCCAGAGGTTGGCCGTCATGTCCGGCGCGCCCGGGAAACCGTCCCCCTCGTCGTAGGCCGGCACCGTGCCTTCGCCGGCTTGACCGAGCTCGGTGAACTGCGTGTCGAGCAATCCGGTGTTGAAGCCGAGCTGGAAGTTCTCGCCGCCGAGGTACGTCACTTCGAGCTCGATGCCCGATGCTTCGGCCTTCAACACTCCGGCCGTCAACAGGTTCGGGAAGTAATTGACCTCGGCGACATTGGTGGTATCGCAACGCGCCGCACAGGGCACGTGGCCTCCGTTCGGAAAGCCCGCAGCTCCGGGCACTTCGGCGAAGGTGTTGCCGTTCAAGTCCCACCAGACCGTCGCGACGTACGTCGAGCCGGCCATGTTCTGCCAATCGGTCATGAACGCCGTGAGATTCGTGCGGAGCCGGCCGTCCGCCCAATCGGCTTTCATCCCGATCTCGTAGTTGTCGACGGTCTCCTTGCCGCGGACCAAGCGGTACGGCAGATCGACGAGCGCTGGGTTCGCGTTGTAGATGTCGCGTAACAGGCCGCCGGTCGCCACGTTATTCGCGTCGAGCACGAGGATGTTGGTCGGTACCTGGCTGACGCCGCCCGGCGCATAACCGTTCGACACCGTGATGTAGGTCATGAGGTCGTCGTTCCACTGGTACTGGAGCGACACGCGCGCCGTCGTGTCCTCGAACACGGCTTGCGGCAGTCTCGTACTTACTGCCGTGTAGCCGAACGGATCGCGGTAGTCGACCTGTATGTCGTCCCATGCCGAGAACTCCATGAAGTTCGTGCCGCGAACCTGTGCCGTGCCGAAGTTCGTGTCTTCCTGCTGCCGGGCGCCGACGGCGAGCGTCAGCCGCTCCGTGATAGCCCAGCTGAAGTCCGCGAAGAAAGCCTCGGTCTCGAAGTCCGTGATGTCGAGCGCATCGAAGTTCGGTCCGGCCAGGCCGGCCAGAATCGCCGGCGTCACGCCGTTGTAGTTGTAGAGGGTATTGGCTGCCGGATTTCCTGCGATGCCCGCCCACATGGCCTGGATCTGCGCTGCCGTCATCTGCGGCGTGGCCACGAAGTTCGCCTGCTGATTGATCGCTCGCATCCGGTTGTTGAAGCACTCGGCACGGTCCGAGATCGTGACGCCGCGACGATCGGCGAGCGAAGGCGCCAGTCCGGCGGCCGCCGGCTGTCCGAGCAAGTCGCAGACGAACGGCACGCCGTGGAAGGTCGGGAAGCGTGCCTTCGTCGTTCGATCGCTGTTGTAGTAGCCGAACACCCAGCTGAACTGGTCGCGATCGCCGTGCGTGCCGAGCATTTGTAGCTCGTACGATTGCTCGTCGGCTTCGTCGTTGTCCTGTCGATCCGACAAGAAGACCCTCGAATCGGCGTCGAACTGGACCATTACGCGGCGTGTCTGCACGCGGTCGCCGGCCAGCGCGCGAAACGTCAGCGCGTCCGTCATGCTCCAAGTCACGTCGAGCGTCTGCCGATCGAGAGTGAGCTGCAGCCCGTTCGTGTCGTCAGAGACGCGTGTTTCGTACTCGCCCATGATGCCGCCGGGGTGGCCGGAGCTCACGTTGTGATCGTCGAACAGGATGCCGAACGCGTTCTCGTACGCCTGCGCGTGCGGGTTCGTGTTGAACACGACGCCGTTCGGCAACGTGAAGATGTTCTTCGGACCGATCTCCCAGACGGCGCGCGATCCGCCCTTTCGATCCTGCTCGCTGCGGTCGTAGCTGTAGCGGATATCCAGATTGTCGGTGGGTCGAAACAGCAGGTCGGCGCGATAGAACTGGTCGTTGATGTCGCCGTACTTGGAGCCGCTGTCGACGCTCTGCATGAACCCTTCGGTGCTCATGTCGGCGAACGTGAACTTCGTGAGGAACTTCTCGGCGAGCGGCACGTCGACGCTGCCCTGAATGTCGAGCCGGTCGTAGGTGCCGCTGCGCACGTTCACGCGCGCGCCGAATGTGTCGCCGGGCCGTCGCGTCACGTAGTGGACGGCGCCGCCCAGCGCGGAGTTGCCGAACAACGTGCCTTGCGGGCCGCGCAGCACTTCGATGCGGTCGACCTCGACGACGCCCATCGTGAACAGGCCGATCGAGCTCGTCTGATCGATTCCGTCGACGTACACGGCGACACCGGGCACTCCGCGCACGCGGAAGGAAGCCTCGGACTCGTTGGTGCGGCCTGCCTGGCCTTGCACGGACAAGTTCGGCGCCATGGCGTTCATGTTGCCGACCATGTCGACACCGCGCGCTTCGAGCGACTCGCCGGAGAACGCGGTGATCGCGAGCGGTACGGTCTGTAGATTCTCTTCGCGGCGGCGCGCGCTGACGATGATCTCTTCGAGGCCCGCTTCGGCCGCCGGCTGCTGGGCGTGGATCGGTGCTGCGAACGGTGCAAGCAGTGCGCTGGCGACGGCGCTGGCCACTGCAGTCTTCCTGATCAACATGGCGATGGTCCCCCTGTGGTTCTGGCGCGAATGCGTTGGCGACTAGCGTCGCCCCCGCGGCTCGATCTCGAGCGCAAGGACGCGGGGGCTAGCTGAGTCTATGGGTGTTACAAGTAACAGTCACGCGGGGAAGCGACGTCGCGGCTACGCAACTTGCGCGCAGAGCCGGCTGCGGCTAGCGAACGTGCTGCGTGCGGAAGGGGCGGCCCTTCGGCTTGGGCGCACCGCGCCGGCCTTCGGGGGCCCGGCCCAGGCCTTTCGGCTGAAAACGCGGCACGAGCTGGTGCTTGCCGCTGCCGATCAAGTCTTCGCGCCGCATGCGCTTCAGCGCCGCGCGCAGCATCGGCCAGTTGTTCGGCATCGTGATAGCGCAGGAACGCCTTGTGCAGGCGGCGCACCTTGAGGCCTTTCGGAACGGTGACGCCTTCCGACGTGCGCGTGACGCGCCGCAGCGGGTTCTTGCCCGAGTGGTACATCGCCGTCGCCGTCGCCATCGGCCCCGGCAGGAACGCCTGGACCTGATCGGCGCGGTAGCCGTTCTTCTTCAGCCACAGCGCGAGCTCGAGCATGTCCTCGTCCGTCGTGCCGGGGTGCGCCGCGATGAAATACGGGATCAGGTACTGCTCTTTGCCGGCCGATTGGGAATAGCGGTCGAAGAGCTGCTTGAACTTGTAGTACGTGCCGACGCCGGGCTTCATCATCTTCGACAGCGGCCCTTCCCCGATCGCCTCGGGCGCGATCTTGAGGTAGCCGCCCGTGTGGTGCTGCGCGAGCTCCTTGACGTACTCCGGCGACTCGATCGCCAGGTCATAGCGGACGCCCGACGCGATCAGCACCTTCTTGATTCCGGGCAGCTCGCGCGCACGCCGGTAGAGGTTGATCAGCGGCGCGTGGTCCGTGTTCAAGTTCGGGCAGACGGCCGGGTAAACGCACGAGGGCCGGCGGCACGCCGACTCGATCTCACGGCTCTTGCACGCCAAGCGATACATGTTCGCCGTCGGGCCGCCGAGATCGGAAATGACGCCCGTGAACCCCGGCACGGAATCGCGAATCGTCTCGATCTCGCGCAGGATCGAGCCCTCGCTGCGGTTCTGGATGATGCGGCCTTCGTGCTCCGTGATCGAGCAGAACGTACAGCCGCCGAAGCAGCCGCGCTGGATCGTCACGGAGAAGCGGATCATTTCGTAGGCCGGGATCTTCGCTTTGCCGTACGAGGGGTGCGGCACGCGCGCGTACGGCAGCTCGTAGATGCGGTCCATTTCGGCAGAGCGCAGCGGCAGAGGCGGCGGGTTCAGCCAAACGTCGCTGGCGCCATGGCGCTGCACGAGGGCGCGCGCGTTACCGGGGTTCGACTCCATGTGCAGGATGCGCGACGCATGCGCGTAGAGCACCGGGTCGTCACGCACCTGCTCGAAGCTTGGGATGCGGATGTAGCTGCGCGCGCGATCCGCCGTCGGCACGCGGCGCGTGAAGCGCACGACGTGAACTTGCGGCGAGGCGTCGCTTTTCGCGGCCGCGGCGATCTCGGGCTCCATCGCATACGGATCCGGATGGCGCTCGACGGGCCCCGGCGTGTCGAGGTGGGTCGAATCGATCTCCGTCCAGCCTTCGCCGGCTGGCGTGCGCAGCAGCGCCGTGCCGCGAACGTCGCGAATCGCGCTCGGATGCTCGCCGGCGGCGACGCGATGCGCGATCTCGACGATTTGCCGCTCGCCGTTCCCGAACACGAGCAGATCGGCGCGCGCATCGAGCAGGATCGAGCGGCGCACCTTCTCCTGCCAATAGTCGAAGTGCGCGATGCGCCGCAGGCTTGCCTCGATGCCGCCGATGATCACGGCTGCCTGCGGGAACGCTTCGCGCAGGCGCTGCGAGTAGACGATGACGCTGCGATCGGGCCGCCGGCCGCCGACGCCTTCGGGCGTGTACGCGTCATCGCTGCGCACGCGCTTGTCGGCCGTGTACCGGTTGACCATGGAGTCCATGTTGCCGGCCGTGATTCCGAAGAAGAGGGCGGGCGTTCCTAGGCGCTCGAAATCGGCAGTCGACCGCCAATCGGGCTGCGCGATGATGCCGACGCGGAAGCCTTGTGCCTCGAGTGAACGGCCGACAATGGCCATGCCGAAGCTCGGGTGATCGACGTAGGCGTCGCCCGTAACAAGAATCACGTCGCACTGATCCCAGCCGAGCAGGTCCATCTCTTCGCGGGACATTGGCAAGAACGGCGCCGGCGTCAGGCGGTGTGCCCAATACTTGCGGTGCCCGAAAAGATCGGGGGCCTCGGCGGCGTTGCTCGAATGGGTTGCTGGCATGGGGTTCTGCGGCGTGTTTGACGCCGCGCTCGGGCTGCAGGGTACCATTTCGAAGCGCGTGAGCGGCGGATTACATAATCTGGTCTCGAATCGGTATCGCCGTCTCCGACCAGGGGAGTAGCATCCCGATTCCAGGAGTAAGTCTGCCTCGGGACCGCAGTTTTCTAGCCGTGTTCTCGCGGCCCTCTCAACGCGACGAGGAAGCTCTCGTAGCTATCGAGGACAGTCGGATCGTCGCGAACGATCGCCACCATCTCCCGCGGAATTGCTTTCAAGTGGTCGATCATCCCGTCGGGATCCGCGCCGAGCGAGCCAGCGAAAGCTCGGAAGATCGCGTAGGACTTCTGCTCGTAGGCGGCGGCGTCGACGCGGCCGGCATTGGCGCGCAGCATCTCGACGCTGAGCGCGTAGAACTCGACCATGTGTGGGTTTTGAAACCACTCCGGGTAGTCGCCGCCCTGAGCGTCGAGCGTGATCGTCTCGCCCTGGCCCTGGCCCCCGTCGGTCGCGTGTTGTGCGCGGGCGCAGTGCCCGAGAGATAGGGAGGCGAAAGCCGCCAGCGCCAGCAGTCTCTTTGTCGGTATCAAGTTTGTTCTCCAGGTTTTTGGCCATTGTGCGTTGGTCGGAGCGTTGGAGCCCCCAACGGCCGAAATGTAAAACAGAACGTACACAATGTAAATAATTATTTACTCAGAGGAGCATATAACGTACATTGCGTCGCAATAACTAGACGCTCCTGGAGTGCCCGATGTCGTTCCGCGAAAAAAGCGCCTGGATCACGCTGATCACCCTGATCGTCCTCACGCTGTTCTACCTGACGCATCTGCCGCCGGCCTGGTTGCTCGAGCCGCCCGGCGGCTTCATGTTCCACGTGCTCACGATCGGCGTCGCGGCTTTCGTGGTCATCGAAATCGTCGCGCACGTCATCGTGGCGATTCGCGCGCCGCGCGACGCGCAGGCTCCGCGCGATGAACGCGAGCGGCTGATCGCTCTCAAGGCGACGAGCATTGCGGCCTACGTTTACGCGGTTCTGAGCTTGGGGTCGGGGTTCACTCTGGTCCATTTGGGCGCCAGCGCAATCGGCGTGTGCTTTGGGGTCTTTCTCTCGTTCATTGTTGCCGAGATCGTGAACTACGCGGCGCGCATCGTGTACTACCGGCGGGGTGTCTGAAGTGACGCAAACCGCGATCACCAACACGATTCGCAAGTTGCGCTTCGAGCGCAACGAGATGACGCAGCAGGATCTCGCCGAGCGCGTCGGCGTTACGCGCCAGACGATCAACGCGATCGAGCTCGGTAAGTACTCGCCGTCGCTCGAGGTGGCGTTTCGGATCGCGACCGCGTTCGGCGTCCGCCTCGAGGAGGTGTTCTCGTACGACGGCAGCGGCCAGCCTGCGCCGAAAGATTCGCGATGACGCACTCGCACGCGACGGCGCGGGGGCGCGGGCGCCGAGCGCTGAGAATGGGGTTGGTCGCAGCGTCTTGCGCCGTGCTCGCGGCGTGCGACTGGACCCCGGAGCCGCCTGCGCCGGGAGGCTCGTTCCGCTTCGCCGTGTTCGGCGACGGCCCCTACTCGTGGGATGAGAACGGCCGCGCACGGCGCGTCGTCGACGCGCTGAACGCGCGGCCGCTCGAGTTCGTCATCCACATAGGCGACATCATGTGGCAACCGTGCACGGACGCGGCGTATCGCGAGCGGCGTGCGCTGATCGAGCGCATCCGCCACGCCGTCGTCTACACGCCCGGCGACAACGAGTGGCTCGACTGCGTCGATATCGCGTTTCGCGCCGTGGATCCTCTGGAGCGCCTCGCGAGCTTGCGGTCCACGTTCTATGCGCCCGCCGATCGCAGCCTGGGCGCGGCGCCGCTGCCGCTCGAGACGCAGTCGGCCGACCCGCGATACGCCGACCTAGTCGAGCACGCGCGCTGGGCGCACGGCGGCGTCTTGTTCATCACGATCCACGTCGTGGGCGGCGCGAACGGCGGCAGGCCGTTCCGCGGGCGCGAGCAGCGGCACGACGAAGAGGTCGCGCGGCGCACGCAGGCGGCGGTCGACTGGCTCCGCGACGGCTTTCGCGCGGCCACGGTTTCCGATTCAGCCGCGGTCGTCGTAGCCCTCCACGCAAGTCTCTTGCACGAGCCGAGCAACCCCGAGCGGCCTGCTTACGCGCCTATTCGAGACGAGCTCGTCGAGCTCGCGAAGCAGTATCGCAAGCCGGTTCTCCTCGTTCACGGCGACGAGCATCAGTACATTGTCGACCGGCCGTTCAGCGATCCCGCGACGGGAGAGCCAATCCAGAACCTGCAACGTCTCGAGACGTTCGGCTCGCCCGATATCGGCTGGGTCGACGTCGTCGTCGACACGACGCTCGCCGAGCCCTTCCGCTTCGAGCCGAACCTCACGCCGCGGTGGATGTGGTGGTAACGTGGCCTCGGTGGACGAGGCACGATGAGGGTCTACGTATCGATGCTGCGCGCCGTGAACGTCGGCGGCAGCAGTCCAATCAAGATGGAGGCGTTGCGCGCAGTCTACGAGTCGCTCGGGCTCGCCGACGTGCGCACGCTGCTGCAAAGCGGCAACGTGCTGTTTCGCAGCGGCATCACTGACCGGCAACAGCTCGTCAAGCGCATCACACAGGAGATCGAGAGGCAGCTCGACCTGAAGATCGAAGTGATCCTGCGCACGCTCGAGGAAGTCGCGAGCATCGTCGAGCGCGGTCCCGTTCTCTCACCGCGCGCCGATAGAAACAAGCTGCTCGTGATGTTCCTGAAGGCGGTGCCCGACGCCGCGGCGCAAGCCGCGCTCACCAAGTGGCACAAGAGCAAAGAGATGAGGGAGCTGCTCGAGATGCGCGGCCCCGAAATCTATCTCTATTATCCCGACGGGATCGGGCGCTCGAAGCTGACGACAGCCGTCATCGAGGGTAAGCTCGATACCGCTGGGACGGCGCGCAACTGGAACACGTTGACGAAGCTCGTCGAAACGGGCCGCGCTCTCGAGCAAGCGGGCAAAGCGCAGCGCTAGAGCCTGTCGAGCAGCTTGCCGGTCAGCGTCTCGCGCTCCGGCGCGAACGCGCCGATCGCGGCATGCGTGTACGGCGCGAGCTGTCGAACGCCGTAGCGGAGATAACCGACCTCTCGTAACTGCTGCAGCGATTGCCGGTAATGCTCGAGCAGCGCGTTCGAGACCGCAGCGCCGCCGTGACGCAGCACGATGGCGGCCGACTTCGACAGCACGCGCGCGCGCTCGGGAAGCTCGCCGACGGCGGCAACGGCGAGCAGCGACGACACTTGGAACACCGAGCGCTGCTCTCGCTCGGCCGTGGCGCGCAGGTCCTGCCACAGCCGCGTCACGGCGGAAGCCGACGGCAGCTGCGGCGCCGGCAACTGGCGGGCCTCCCCGATGAACTTGCGCCACTCCTCGCGCAAGCCCGCAACGTCGAGCGGCGGCGCGTTCACGGCTTCCGCGAGCTGCCCGGAGCTGCGCTCGAGACCCGCGAGCAGCTGGTCCATCGTCGCGAACGATCCGTCGGGCGCGAGCAGGCCTTCCTTCTTCAAGCTCTCGGCAATCTCTGGAATGAGCTGGCGGCCGAAGCCCGCGGCGTCCGCGAGCGCCGCGAGCACCCACACGGGCGACGCGCGGAACGCGACGACGCCCATGAGCTCGATGCCGTTGCCGGCGGCACGGCGCAGCAGAAAGTCCTCGCCGAGCTTTTGCTCGCTCGGCTGCGCGCCGCGCACACCACCGACGTCCTCGATGAGGAACTGCAGCGTGACGTCGACGAGGCTGCGGTAGATGCGGCCCCGGCGAAAACCGATCGGCAGTGCGACCGCGGCCACCTCGCGGACGGTGCCGGCCGCGAGCGCGGACGCGGAGCGTACGACGCGTTCCGGCAGCGACGCGGCGTAGCGCACGCCGCGGTGCTTTCCCAACCCCCGAAGTTTTTCCCGAACGCTCACTGCGTGAACGGTATCACGCTATGGAGGAGTGGTAGCGCAACGCTCTTGCGTTTTGCGCGGCGAATAGGCAACTTTACGGCCAGGTTTAACAACCCAAAGGAGGTGATCCCATGTCTAGTGAGATTGTTGGGGTTTCGATGCGGTGTGAGCGTTCCTGCCAAGAGCGAGGCGCTTAGCAACGCGTACCTTTTTTGGGTTCAGAGACCCCGTCTCACGGAGGGCCGCGCAAGCGGCCCTCTTTGTTTCTGCGATCTCTGCGCGGCTCTCACAGCAGCACGACGAACAGCACCGCGCCGAGGATCAGCCGGTAGATGACGTACGGCACCATGCCGAACCGCGTCAGCCACTTCAGGAAGTAGTGAATGCACGCGAAACCCGTGACGGCCGAGACCGCGAGACCGAGCACGATGGCGCGCGTGTCGACGGGCCCCGACACGGATTCGCCCGCGTAGCCGGCAACCTCGGCGAGCCCGGCCGCGGCCATCACGGGCACCGCGAGTAGAAACGAGAACCTCGCGGCTGCTTCGCGCGACAGGTTGCGGAACAGGCCCGCGGTCATGGTCACGCCCGAGCGCGACGTGCCCGGCACGAGCGCCAGCGCTTGCGCGCAACCGATCACGACGACGTCGAGCCAACCGATCGAGCGCTCGTCGCGCGTCCCGCGGCGCCAATCGGCGGCGAGCAGCAACAGCGCGTAGCCGACCGTCGTACAGGCGACGACGAACGGCGATCGCAGTGTCGTCTCGATGTCGTGGCGGAACAGCAGCCCGACCACTCCCGCGGGAATCGTGCCGAACAGCACCGCCCATGCGAGCCGGCTCTCGCCAACCTCGCGCCGCTGCGCGACGGACAGCACCCAGTCGCGCGCCATCGCGGCCAGGGTCTTACGAAAATACGCGACGATCGCCGTCAACGTGCCGATGTGGACGGCGAGATCGAACTCGAGGCCTTGGTCGGGCCAATTCGTGAAGTAAGGAACGAGGATCAGGTGGCCCGAGCTCGATATTGGCAAGAACTCCGTGATTCCTTGGACGATGGCGAGGACGACGATCTGCAAAGAATCCATTAGGCCGGCCGGGCGATATGAGCACCGGCGCGTATGTTAGCCGCGAACGGCGCCGACCGGTTGTGAACTGACCCGCAGCCGGCGTGGTCGATACTGCATGCTGGGCGCACCCGCGATGCGGCGGGGGCGCAAATTGGCTTTTCGGTCCTACCACCTGGCAAAATGCCGCTTCGACGCGCCACCGGCCGTCGAATGGAGAGAGTCTTATGGGTCTTGCGATGAACCCTATGCAGCTGCTGATCATCTTGGTGATCGTGGCCCTGATCTTTGGGACGAAGAAGTTGCGGGACGTCGGCGGCGACTTGGGCAGTGCCGTCAAGAGCTTCCGCAAGGCCATGAGCGCTGCAGGCGACACGGCCGATGAGCCCGTTGAATCGCCGAAGCAGCTGACGCGCGACGAAGAAAAGCAGTAGTCTCCTTCCCTTTCGCGACCCGCTCGGGAACGGCGGGGCCGTTCCTGTGACCTATGCAGTGGCTATCACGCACGCCTAATTTCAATTTCGTCAAATACCGGCACGTGGCGATGGTGGCATCGACCGTGCTGTCGATGCTCGCGATCGTCGCGACCATCTATCCCGGTTTGAACTACGGCCTCGACTTCACGGGCGGCGTGCTCGTCGAAGTCCGCTATCCGACGGCGCCGCCGCTCGACGAGATCCGCAGGAATCTGACCGACGCGGGCTTCGAGTCGGCACAAGCGACGAGCTCGAGCTCCGACGTGTTCATTCGGCTGCCGCCTCCCGAAGGCGCGGACGGCGCCGAGCTGGACGCCGAAGCCGTTGCAGATGTGCGAGACCGCGTGCTCGATGTGCTGCGCGCGCAGGATCCCGACGTCGAGTTTCGTGGTGCCGCGAACGTCAGCTCGCAGGTCGGCGAGGAACTCTTCGACAACGCCGGCCTCGCTCTGCTGTTCGCGCTGATTCTCGTGTTCGTCTACGTGATGTTGCGCTTTCGCTGGAAGCTCGCCGTCGGCGCGATCGTCGCAACGGTGCACGACCTGCTCGTCACGGCCGGCATTTTCGCTCTCTCAGGGTGGACGTTCGACCTCACCGTGCTCGGCTCGCTCCTCGCCGTGCTCGGTTACTCCATCAACGACACGATCGTCGTTTACGACCGTATCCGCGACAATTTTCGCTTGATGCGCCGCGGCACGCCCGAGGCGATCGTCAACGCGTCCGTAAACCAGACGCTCGCGCGCACGTTGGTGACCGGCGTCACCTCGCTGCTCGTGCTGTTCGCGATGATGTTCCTCGGCGGCGACACGCTCTGGGGCTTCGCGGTGACGCTCGTGATCGGTATCGTCGTCGGCACCTACTCGTCGATCTATGTCGCGAGCTCGATGGCGCTGGCGCTCAAGGTCGAGCAATCGGACTTCGTAGAAGCGAAGCAAGTGAAGGTCGACGAGCTGCCATAGGGTGGGGCGTGTGACGACGCCGAAGCCGCGTATCCGTCTCGAGCGCCCGAGCACGCGCCGCGAACGCGACTACCTTCAAGGCGCCTTGCGCAGCAGGGCTTTGCATCGCGGCTGGGTCGTACCCGCCTTCACGCCGCTCGAATATCGTGCCTACCTGCGGCGCGCGCGCCGCGCCAACCAGGAATCATTTTTCGTCATCTGCGCGGAGTCCGGCGAGCTCGCCGGCGTCATCAATATCAACGACATCGTGCGGCATTCCGAGCTCTCGGGCCGTCTCGGCTACTACGCATTCGTCCCGCACGCGGGCAAGGGGCTCATGCTGGAGGGGCTCGGCCTCGTCGTCGAGCGCGCATTCCGCGAGCTCGGTCTGCATCGGCTCGAAGCCAACGTTCAGCCGGGCAATCGCCGCTCGATCGCGCTCGTGGAGGCGTTGGCCTTCCGGCGCGAGGGAAAGGCCCGAGGGTTCTTGAAGATCGGCAACCGCTGGCGCGATCACGACCGCTGGGCGTTGTTGAAGGAGGACTGGCGGTCGCGCTGACTCGCGGCGGTCAAGCGCGCGCGTAACCGAGCGGCAACGCGGTCGTATCGACTGCTTTGCGCAGCACGAACGACGAGTGCACGCCTATGACGCCGTCGATGCGTGTGATTTTCGTCAGCAGGAAGCGCTGGTACTCGTCCATGTTCGGCACGCTGATCTTGAGCTGGTAGTCCGCTTCCTGCCCCGTGATTAAATAGCATTCGAGCACCTCGGGATAGCCGCGCACTGCGCTCTCGAATTGCGCGAATCGCTCCGGCGTGTGCCGGTCCATGCGAATGTGGATCAGCACCGTGAGGTCGAGCCCGATTGCGCGCGGCTCCAACCGAACCACGCGCTCGCGGATGATCCCGTCGCGTTCGAGCTTGATGATGCGCCTCGAGCACGGCGACGCGGATAAGCCGACGCGGTCGGCGAGCTCTTGGTTGCTCAAACCGCCGTTGGCTTGCAGCTCGGCGAGGATTTTGAGGTCGAATGAGTCGAGTTTCTCTGTCATGGCGCAAGAATACACCGCCATGGCGCGAGAATTCGGCGGAATATTGCGGGATGCCGGTGAATTAGGGTAGAAATAGCGTCTTTCTGCCGCGCGTGCGCGCCTAGAATGAGGGGCTGACGTTCAGTGCCCAGCTACGGGCCTCTCGAAGGGAATCCTATGAGCGACTTCGACCACCGAAAATACCGGCCGTATCGACCGATCTCGCTCGCCGACCGCCAATGGCCGAATCGCACGATCGAGCGGGCGCCCGACTGGTGCTCGGTCGATCTGCGCGACGGCAACCAAGCGCTCGTGCAGCCGATGTCGGTCCCCAAGAAGCTCGAGATGTTCGCGTTGCTCGTCGAGCTCGGCTTCAAGGAGATCGAGATTGGCTTTCCGTCGGCGTCGCAGACGGAATACGACTTCGCGCGCCGTCTCATCGATAAGCAGCTGATTCCCGACGACGTCACCGTGCAGGTGTTGACGCAAGCTCGCCGTGAGCTCATCGAGCGGACGTTCGAATCGCTGCGAGGCATCAAGCGTGCCGTCGTGCACGTCTATAACTCGACGTCTCCGGTGCAGCGCGAGCAGGTGTTCAAGGCCGGCAAGCAGGACATCATCGCCATCGCCGTCAACGGCGCGCGCTTGCTGCAAGAAGGCGCCGCGCGGCACCCGCACGTCGACTGGACGTTCGAGTACTCGCCCGAGAGCTTCTCGGGCACCGAGCCCGACTTCGCCGTCGATGTCTGCAACGCCGTCATCGACGTATGGCAGCCGCAGCGCGGCCAGAAGGTCGTCGTCAATTTACCGGCCACTGTCGAGATGACGACGGCGAACGTGTTCGCCGACCAAGTCGAGCACTTCTGCCGCCATGTCGCGCAGCGCAAGCACCTGCGCGTGAGCTTGCACACCCACAACGACCGCGGCTGCGCCGTCGCGGCCGGCGAGCTCGGCTTGCTCGCAGGCGCCGATCGTATCGAAGGCACACTGTTCGGCAACGGCGAGCGCACGGGCAACATGGACATCGTCACGATGGCCATGAACCTCTACTCGCAAGGCATCGATCCAAAGCTCGACCTTGCGGACATGGGCCGCATCATCGAAGTCTACAAGCGCTGCACCGACATGCCCGTGCACCCGCGGCATCCGTGGGCCGGCGATCTCGTCTACGCCGCATTCTCGGGCAGCCACCAGGACGCCATCCGCAAGTCGATGGCGTTCCATCGCGAGCAGGCGCTGCCGCATTGGGCCGTCGCGTATCTGCCCATAGATCCCGCCGATCTTGGCCGGCGCTATGAAGAGGTCGTACGCATCAACAGCCAGTCCGGCAAGGGCGGCGTCGCCCTCGTGCTCGAGCGCGACCACGGCGTCACGCTGCCGAAGTGGCTGCATCCCGCCGTGAGCCGCGTGGTGCAGTCGCAAGCAGACGCGACGGGCGAGGAAGTCTCGTCGCGGCAGATCCGCGCGCTGTTCGACAAGGAGTTCCTCGGCGTGCCGGACGGTTGGCGGCTCGGGGGCTACGACCTGCATTCCGAGAGCCAGCGCACGCACGGCAAATTCCGCTTGGCGGCAAGCGGCGCGGACGTCGTGCTCACGGGCGAAGGGCAGGGCCTCATCGAGGCGCTGATCGACGCCGTGAGCCGGCGCTTCGGCGTCACTGTCGACATCGTCGAGTTCGACGAGCACGCGATGTCGGCGGGCACCGAGGCCAAGGCACTCGCATCCGTGACCGTCGAAGCGAGCGGGCAGCAGGCGAGCGCTTGCTGCATCGACGAGGACACCTCGCTGGCTTCGTTGCAGGCCACGTTGTCCGCGATCGGGCGCGCGCTCGCGGCGCACGCGATGCGCCGCGCAATCTAGCGCAGTTTGGGATCCGTGCCCGTCCGTCGCGAGGCAGCGTGAGCGGGCGGCTTCCCGACGAAATCGTGTTCTCGAGCGCGCGGCAACTCGCCGCCCTGCTCGCGGGCCGCGAGCTTTCGGCTGTCGAAGTCATGCAAGCCCATCTCGCGCAAATCGAGCGGATCAATCCGCGCGTCAACGCGATCGTGACGCTGCGGCCGGCCGCGGAGTTGCTCGCCGAAGCCGCCGCAGCGGATCGCAAGCTCGCCGCTGGAGAAGCCATTGGGCCCCTACACGGGTTGCCGACCGCAATCAAAGATCTTTCGCTGACGCGCGGTCTGCGCACTACGTTCGGCTCGACGCTGTACCGCAACTTCGTGCCGACGTCGGACGAGCTGTACGTCGAGCGGCTGCGCCGCGCCGGTGCCGTCATCATCGGCAAGACGAATACGCCGGAGTTCGGCGCGGGCTCGCAGACGTTCAATGCGCTGTTCGGCGCGACCCGCAATCCCTACGACTTGACGAAGACGTGTGGCGGCAGCAGCGGCGGTGCGGCCGTCGCGCTCGCGTGCGGCATGCTGCCGCTCGCCGACGGCACGGATCTCGGCGGCTCGTTGCGCAATCCGGCCAGCTTCTGCAACGTCGTCGGCTTTAGACCTTCGCCGGGCCGCGTGCCGCGCCTGCACGCGCGCGCTGGTGACACGCTTGGCGTACATGGCCCGATGGCGCGCAGCGTCGAAGATCTCGCGCTGCTGCTGTCGGTCATGGCGGGACCCGATCCACGCGATCCGACGTCGTTGCCGGAGGCCGGCGCCGTGTTCCGCGAAGTGCCCGAGCGCGATTTCGCTCGCGTGCGAATAGCCTTCAGCGAACGGCTCGGCCGTTATCCCGTCGCGCCTGCCGTGACGGCCGTCTGTAGCGCCGCGCGCACCGTGTTCGCGGGGCTCGGTTGCGATGTCGTCGACGGCGAGCCCGATCTCGACGGCGTCGACGAGCTATTCCAAACGCTACGGGCAGCAGGCTACGCGGCGGCGCTCGCCGGCGACCTCGAGCGTGGCCGCGGAGAGCTCAAGGACACGGTTGTTTGGAACATCGAGCAGGGGCTGAAGCTGACGCCGCTAGACCTCGAGCATGCGGCGAGCCTCCAGGCCGTGCTCGACAAGCGCGTCGCGGAGTTTTTCGCCGCGCACGAGTTTCTCGTGCTGCCAACGGTGCAGGTCCTGCCGTTCGACGTCGAGGTCGAATGGGTGCGGTCGATCGCAGGCGTGCAGATGCATACCTACGTCGATTGGATGGCGACGTGCTACGCGGTCAGCTGCATGGGATTGCCGGCGATCAGCGTGCCGTGCGGGTTCTCGACTGACGGTCTTCCCGTAGGTTTACAGATCGTCGGCCGCCGTGGCCGCGATCTCGAGGTATTGCAGCTCGCTCGTGCCTTCGAGCAAACGACGCAACTCGGCAAGCGACGGCCGCCGCTCGCCTAGCGTCGCTATGTGCCGCCTGGCGGTTGCGCAACCCCTCGAAGGGCTGGGCTTCCGCCAAAAAAAGCCCGGCACTAGGCCGGGCGAGTTCGGGGGGGAAACCGTCAGGAGCAAGAATCTCCAAACTTGCTGAACAGTATCCTCCCCAGATTCGGTAAGACCTGTGAAGCGCGTCACAGGCGTGACATAAGGATCTATTCGAGCGCGTAGGGCTTGGCGAGCCGGTACTGCGGGTTGCCATGGAGCCACGCCGCTAGCCGATCGGTCCGAGCGAGTGCCTTCGGAATGAAGTCGAGCGCTTGCTGCAAGCGCTCGTTCGGCTCTGCGCAGCTGAAACGCAAGAAACCGGCGCCGGCCTGGCCGAAGCACTCGCCGCCCAAGCACGCGATCCCGAGCTTGTCGTCGGCGCCCTGCAGCAGGTAGAGCGCCAGCCCGTGGCTCGTGACGCCGAGCTCGTTGCAAGCGCGCGCGACATTCGGGAAGACATAGAACGTTGCCGTCGGATCGAGCGTCCGGAACCCCTCGATTCGGTTCAGGCCTTCGGTCAAGAGGACGACTTTCTCGCGAAACTTCTGCATGACCTCGTCGCGCTCCTTCCGATCTCGCTTCAGCGCCGCCGTTCCTGCGAGCTGCACGATCGGCGGCGTGCACGACAATGTCGTGTTGATCATCTTGCCGATGACTTCGGCGACTTCGACGGATGCGACCGCGAAGCCGAGCCGCCAACCGCTCATGCTGTAGGACTTGCTGAAGGTGTAAGCGCCGACACTCTGCGCGAGCATGCCGGGCTCGCTCAAGATCGAGTGATGGCTGCCGCGCCACACCATGTGGCAGTACGGCTCGTCGCTGAATAGGGCGACGTCGCGGCCGCGAACGACGTCGGCGATCTGCTTCAAATCCTCCTGCGTCGTCACGCCGCCCGTCGGGTTGTGCGGCGAGTTCAAGAAAATCGCGCGCGGCGACGGATCGCTTTCAAGGAAGCGTTCGACGTCCGCGACGCTGGCGCGGAAGCCGTTCGCTTGCTTGAGCGGCGTCAGAACTGCGCGCGCGCCGCGCCGCTCGATGTTGGGGACGTACGTCGGGAAATAGGGGCTGAAGACGAGCACGCCGTCGCCGGGATTCAAGAACGCCTCGCAGAAAAATTGCTCGAACACCTTGGCGCCGGGACCGGCGACGATGTTGGCTGCCTCTGCCGGGATGTCGAACTCCTCGCGCACGAACTCGGCGGCCGCCGCGCGGAACTCCGGAATGCCCGGAGATGGGCAATAGTGCGATTGATTGTTCCTGATCGCGTCCATGCCGCCGGCCCGCGCGGCCGCCGTGCTGTCGAACGGGCTGTCGCCGATCTCGAGCTCTATCACGTCCTTGCCCGCCGCCTTTAGCGACCGCGCAATGGCGAGCACCGTGAAAGCCGTCTCGACCGATAGTGATCGAGCAAAATTACTGAGTCGTGCGGACACGGTGCACCTTACGTTCGAGCAGTCGGATGAGGGCGGATCGGCGCGCGTTGTGTTCTAAGAGCGAGGCCTTGGCGGCGGCGTCGAGCCGGGCGCCAGCATAGCACTGACCGCGAGGGATGGCTTATTTCGTCAATGGCCGCCAGGCATAATGCAGCGCGCATTCACTTCAATCGCCACTCCGCCCGTAGCGGCCAGCTATGCGACTCACCGTCATCATCCGCACGCTCGGCGTCTTGTTCTTGCTGTTCAGCACGACGCTGCTGCCGCCGATCGGCATCTCGCTTTTCTACAACGACGCAGAGATCCAGAACTTCTCGATTACGTTCGCGCTGGCGTTGATCGTCGGCGTCGTGCTTTGGTTCCCTTTCAGGAACGACTCGCACGCTATCCGCAGCCGCGACGGTTTCTTGATCGTGGCGCTCATGTGGAGCGCCATGAGCTTGCTCGGGACGGTGCCCTTCATGCTCGTCCTCGATATCGGTTTCGCGGATGCGTTCTTCGAGTCCGTCTCTGGCTATACGACCACGGGCGCGACCGTGCTCGTCGGCCTCGACGCAATGCCGCCGTCGATCCTCTTTTATCGCCAAGAAATCCAGTGGCTGGGCGGCATCGGCGTCATCGTGCTCGCGGTCGCGTTGCTGCCCATGCTCGGCATCGGCGGCATGCAGCTGTACAAGGCCGAGACCGCGGGCCCCCTCAAGGACGAGCGGTTCACGCCGCGGCTCGCGCGCACCGCGCGCGGCTTGGTTGTCGTTTACACCGTGCTAACGGCTGCCTGCGCCGCGAGCTACTGGGCCGCCGGCATGAGCTTGTTCGACGCCGTCGCGCATAGTCTGTCGACGGTGGCTACGGCGGGTTACTCCACGCACGATGCCAGCCTGGCGTTTTTCGACAGTGTGCCGATCGAGATCGTCGCGACGGTGTTCATGCTGATCGGGGGTATCAGCTACAACGAGCACTTCATCGCGTGGCGCACGCTGCAGCTGCAACGCTATGGACGCGATACGCAGACTCGCGCGTTCGTGTTGATCGTGGCCGTCGCCGTGGCGCTGACGACGCTCGTGCTGTTTGCCACGCGCGCCTATGGGTCGGTCGCCGAATCGCTGCGTTATGCGGCGTTCGAGGTCGTCAGCGTGTTGACGACCACAGGCTTCGGAATCGCCGATTTTTCGCTGTGGCCCTTGGCGTTGCCCATCGTGCTCATCTTCCTGGGGCTCATCGGCGGCTGCGCGGGGTCGAGCGCCGGCGGCATCAAGGTCATCCGCTTCGTCGTTCTGTTCAAGCAGGTGGGAATCCACATTCACCGCCTGATTCACCCGCAAGCGATCCGCCGCATGAAGCTCGACGGCCAACCGTTGCCCGACTCCGTCGTCGAGGCCGTAGGCGGGTTCTTCGCCGTGTACGTGATGGTGTTCTTCATCTTCATGGCGCTCGCCATGATGGACGGCATGGATCAAGTCACGGCGTTCGGCGCAGTGGCCGCGACGATCAGCAACTTGGGCCCTGGGCTCGGCGAAGTCGCGATCACGTTCGCGGAAGTGAGCACGCAAGGCAAGATCATGTTCGCCGCCGCGATGCTGTTCGGCCGGCTCGAGATCTACACGTTCCTGGTGCTGCTGACGCCGGCGTTCTGGCGCCGCTGAACAGCGGGCGTGTCATCGTCGAGCGCCTTGATACAGCGCCGCAGGTAGTCTTCGAACGCTGTGATTTCCTTCGCGTCGAAAGTGCCGAGCATCCGCGCGAAGATCGTCCTGCCGACTCGGCGTGCGCGTGCAAGCTCCTCGAGGCCGGCGTCCGTCAGCGACCAGCTATCGGCGCGGCGGCTCTGCGGGTGAGGCCGCCGCTCGATGTAACCGTCGCGCTCGAGGGCGCGCAGCGCCGAGTTCATCGTCTGCGCCGAAACCAACGCGCGGCGCGCGAGGCGCGCGCCCGTGACACCGGGGTCACTGTGCAGATTGAAGAGGGCGGCGAACTGCGCGAAAGACAGCTCAACCCCTTGTTTGCGTAGGGTTTCGTCGAATGTCTGGCGCAATGTGTGGTGCAGCGATTTCAACAGGAAACCGAGAACGTGCTCCGGTTTCTCGAGCTTGAGCCAATCGCCGAACGATTCAGCATTCTTGGGCATCGCTTCCCGTTGCCATATATCAGATAGCTGATATCATATCAGCAAGCTGATACTAATCAAGGACGAGCTCGACATGCCCCCCCATGCCTCGCGCCGCCGGCTTCGCGTTGCCGTGCCGCTCGGTTTGACCATCGTCCTGGCCTTGTCCGCGTGCGGCCGTCAGGACGGCGCGGACGAAGCCGCCGTCGCGCGGCAGGCCGTCATGACGGTTACGGCGACGCCGCTCGAGCGTATCGAGCTCACGCGCACGATGTCGTTGAACGGCTCCGTGCACGCATGGCAGGACGTCATCATCGCGTCGGAGGTCGGCGGTTACCGCGTGGCCGACGTGTTCGTCGACGTCGGCGACCGCGTTCGCAAAGGGCAGCGGCTCGTTTCCTTGTCGACGGCGTTGCTCGAAGCCGAGGTCGCGACGAAGCAAGCGACGCTCCGGCAGCGCGAGGCCGAGCTCACGAACGCGCAATCCGCGCTCGACCGCGGGCAGTCGCTGGCGGCGACGAACGTGTTGTCGAAGGCCGATCTCGATCGCCTCACGTCCGAGCAGCTGGCCGCGCAATCGCGGCTCGAGTCGGCGCGCGCCGACCTCGAGACGTCGCAGCTGCGCTTGAAGTTCACCGACGTCATTGCGCCCGATGACGGCGTCATCACTTCACGCACGGTCACAGTCGGCCAGATCGCGCAGGCGGGCAACGAAATGCTGCGCTTGCTGCGCAACGGGCGCATCGAGTGGCGCGGCGAAGCGCCCGAGACGCGGCTCAACGACTTGGCGCCGGGACAAGGCGTCAGCGTCATGACTGCCGACGGCACGCCGTTCCACGGCACGATTCGCGTCGTCTCCCCGACGATCTCGGCCAACGACCGCACGGCGCTCGTGTACGTCGATCTCCCCCCGGACGAGCGCATTCGCCCCGGCATGTTCGCGCGCGGCGAGATCGCGATCGGCACCGGGCCCGCCTACATGGTGCCGCTCGAGAGCATCGTAAGCTCCGACGGCTACAGCTATGTGTTCGTGCTCAGCGAGGACAACACCGTCGCGCGCAGGCGCGTCGAAACCGGTGCCATGCACGACGGCGCGATCGAGGTCGTCGACGGTGTCGAGGCCGGTGAGCGCATCGTCAACAAGGGCGCCGGGTTCTTGAAGGACGGCGATCTCGTCGACGTGAGCAACGGGTTGGGCGGCTCATGAACTTCGTCACGTGGTCGATCCGCAACCCCGTTCCCGTCATCGTTCTCTTCATCGCGCTGACGGTCGCGGGCCTCTTGAGCTTCCCGAAGCTCGGCGTGCTCGATCGTCCCGACATCGAGTTTCCGGCCGTCGTCGTCACGGTCACCTATCCCGGCGTCGCCCCGACGCAGATGGAAAGCGAGATCACGCGCAAGGTCGAGGACGCCGTCGCGACGATCGCCGGCATCGAGCAGATGACCTCGACGGTCGACGAAGGCGCGTCTACGACGAGCATCGAGTTCCGTTTCGGCACGGACCTCTCGGCCGCGCTCGACGACGTCCGCGACGCGATGACGCGGATCCGCTCGGACCTGCCGCCCGACGCCAACGAGCCGATCGTCTCGCGAGTGACGACGGCCGGCGGCGCCATCGTCACGTGGAGCGTCGCGTCGGACAACATGACGGACACCGAGCTCTCGTGGTTCGTCGACCTCACGGTGACGCGCGAGCTCTCGGCGGTGCCCGGTATCGGCCGCGTCAGCCGCGTCGGCGGCGTCGCGCGCGAGATCCGCGTCGATCTCGATCCCGACCGCATGGCGGCGCTCGGCGCCACGGCGAGCGACGTGTCGCGGCAGCTGCGGCGCATTCAGGCCGAATATCCGGGCGGCGAAGGACGCCTCGGCGGGCTCGAGCAGACCGTCCGCACGACGGGCATCATCACTTCCGTCTACGACTTGCGCGCGTTGCCGATCGCGCTGCCGGACGGCCGCAACGTAAGCCTCGACACAATCGCCGAGATTCGCGACCAGGCCGGCGAGCAGCGCTCCGCGGCGCTCCTCGACGGCGAGCCCGTGATCGGATTTCAGATCGTGCGCTCGTGGGGCGCGAGCGCGCTCGACGTCGCCAAGGAGGCGCGCGCGGTCGTCGAGCGCCTGCAGAGCGAGTACCCGCACGTCAGGTTCGCCGAGGCGAGCTCTCAGGTCGGCTACATTCAAGAGTCCTTCGACGCCTCGATCGAGATGCTGATCGAAGGCGCGCTGCTCGCGATCCTCGTCGTCTGGCTGTTCTTGCGCGACTGGCGTGCCACGGCCGTCTCCGCGGTCGCGCTGCCGCTGTCGATCATCCCGACGTTCTGGGCGATCTGGGTGCTCGGCTACACGCTGAACATCTTGACGCTGCTCGCGTTGTCACTCGTCGTCGGCATCCTGGTCGACGACGCGATCGTCGAGGTCGAGAACATCGTGCGGCACTTGCGAATGGGCAAGAAGCCGAAGGAAGCCGCGATGGACGCCGCGATCGAGATCGGCCTCGCCGTCGTCGCGACGACGTTCACGATTTGCGCCGTGTTCGTTCCCGTCGCGTTCATGAGCGGCATCGCCGGAGAGTTCTTCGGGCCGTTCAGCTTCACTGTGGTCGTGGCCGTGCTGTGCTCGCTGCTCGTCGCGCGCACGCTGACGCCGATGATGGCGGCGTATTTCTTGAAGCCGCACGATCGCCCCGAGCGCCCGTCGCGGATCATGACCTGGTATCTCGAGCGCGTGCGCTGGTGCCTCGCGCACCGGTGGTGGACGCTCGGTGTTGCGGGCGCGGCGATCTCCGCGATGCTCGGCCTCTTTCCGCTGCTTTCGACGGCGTTCTCGCCGGCCGGCGACAACGGCTTCACGACGCTGAGCGTCGAGCTCGCGCCGGGCGCCTCTCTGAACGACACCCTCGAGGTGGCCGAGGCTGCGCGCCTGCGGCTCGGGCAGCTACCCGAAGTGGGCAGCATCTACACGACGGTCGGAACGGGCGGCGGTGGCGGCGGCCCGACGGGCGGCGGTTCCGCGGGCAACGTGCGGCGCGGCTCGATGGTCATTCAGCTCGACAATCCCGATGGCACGCGCGGCGCGCAGCAGCTCTTCGAGCGCAAGGCGACCGAAGTCCTGCGCTCCATTCCGGGTGCGCGGTTCCAATTCGGCGGCGGCGGTGGCGGCAGCCGGCTCTCGATCACGGTCGCCGGCGATGAGCCGAACCGCCTTGGACTCGCGGCCGCCAATGCCGAGCGCGAGATCCGCGCGATGCCGGGGCTCGGCATGATCACGAGCAGCGCGGCGCTGCAGAAGCCCGAGATCGTGATCCGGCCACTGCCCGACAACGCGGCCGAGCTCGGTGTGACGACGGAGACATTGAGCCTCGTGACGCGTATCGCGACGAGCGGCGACGTCAACATGAGCCTGTCGAAGTTCAACCTCGATAACCGCCAGATTCCGATCCTCGTGCGGCTGAACGACACGTCGCGGAGCAATCTCGAACGTCTCCAGCTCCTGTCGGTGCCGGGCAGCAGGGGACCCGTGCCGCTCATGAACGTCGCCGATATCTCGCTCGGTGCCGGTCCGGCGCAAATCACGCGCGTCGACCGCAGCCGCAACATCACGCTCGACGTCGACCTGAACGGCTTGCCGCTCGGCGACACGCTCGCGGCAATCGAGGCGCTGCCGTCCTTACGCAATCTGCCCGAAGGCGTGCGCCTCGTGCCGACGGGAGATGCGCGGTGGATCCGCGAGATCTTCGGCGAGTTCGCGCTCGCCATGGCCGTCGGTGTGCTGTCGATCTACGCCGTTCTCGTCATGCTGTTCCACAAGTTCATTCAGCCGGTCACGATCCTGGCCGCGCTGCCGCCCTCCGCGGCCGGCGCAATCGTGGCGCTGCTCGTGTTCGACTACAGCCTCGCGATCAACTCGCTGATCGGCTTGCTGATGCTGATGGGCATCGTGTCGAAGAACTCCATCTTGATCGTCGAGTACGCGATCATGGCGCAGCGCGACCACGGCATGTCGCGGTTTGACTCGCTGATCGACTCGTGCAGCAAACGCGCTCGGCCCATCGTGATGACGACGATCGCGATGATCGCCGGAATGACGCCGATCGCGATGGGCTGGGCCGGCGATCCGAGCTTCCGCGCGCCGATGGGTGTCGCCGTGATCGGCGGCTTGATCGTCTCGACGGTCATGAGCTTGTTCATCGTCCCCGCGATGTTCACGGTCGTCGACGACTTCCAGCAGTGGATCTCGCGGCTCGGCCGCCGCGGCGGCGCCGAGGACGAGGAGCGCAGCATGCCCGCGCCCAGTGCCGTCGGTTGACCGCGCGAGGATGACGAGATGTTTCAAACCGCGGCGGCGTGGTCGTCGCGATAGCACGGCAGCGTCAGCGTAAACCGCGCGCCGCCGCCCGGCTTCGACTCGACGGTAAGGTCGCCGCGGTGCAACGTCGCGATGCGCTTCGCGAGGGTAAAGGCCGAGCCCGAGGCCGCCGTTGTGTTGGTCGCCTGTGACAAACCGCTCGAAGATATGCGGTAGCAATTCGGGCTCTATTCCCGGCCCTTCGTCGATGATCTCGATGCACGCAACGTCGTCGCTCTCCTGCCGCGCTCAGGCGTCGACTTTGTCGGCATCCAGGGCCGCCCCGACGGCGTCGCAGGCGTGAGACAGCGCGACCTTCAGATCAGCAGCCGGGATCTCGAGCAACCGCTGCAACGTCTCGAGCATCACGGCACCTCAGTGGAGTGGTCTTTGCGGCCGGCTGGCGACGAGACTCGTTCAAGCAAGAACGATGCCATACGGCGCGCGGGTCAGCGCGCAGCACGAAGCGGCTTCAAGCTGAGCGTGCCGCTGCCGTAACGGCTGGAAACCTGACACTCCCCGTCACGTTGCTCTGCTAGTTTCGCTTTCCGGCTCGAAACCGTGAGGCCGATGCATTTACAATTGGCAATGTTGCCGGCGTCGTTTCGATTGCCTTTCTCGGCCGCCGCCGTCCGGCCGCCGCCAGAGGGTCTCTGCGCGGCTCGTTCCTGAGGGAGTTTTGTCAGTGCCAACACAGCCAAATCGCCGCACCGCGCGGCGCGGTCCCGGCTTTTTCTCATTGGCGGCCGTGGCGCTCGTCGCCGCCTGCCGCGGCGAGCCGCCCGCGATGCCGTTGCCGCCGCCGGTCGAGGTCGGCGTCGTCGACGTCGAGCCGCGCGCGTTGGCTCTTGTGCTCGAGTATCCGGCCCAGCTCAAAGGCGTGCGCGAGGTCGAAGTGCGCGCGCGCGTGTCCGGGATCCTGCTCGAGCGCCGCTACGACGAAGGAGCCCGCATCGAGGCCGGCGAGGTGCTGTTCCGCATCGATGCGGATTCGTTTCGCGCCGAGGCTGCGCGTGCACGGGCGGAGCTCGCAGTCGCGGACGCGAACTTGAGCCAGGCGCGCCGCGAGCGCGACCGCATCTTGCCGCTCTACGAGCAGAAGCTCGCGAGCTTGCGCGACCGCGACAACGCGCTCGCGGCCTTCGAGAGCGCCGAAGCGAACGTCTCCGCCGCGCAAGCCGAGCTGCGCACCGCCGAACTCGAGCTGTCGTACACGGAAGTGCGCGCGCCGATCTCGGGCTTGACCAGCCGCGAAGTGCGCTCCGAGGGCAGCCTCGTCACGGCCGGCACGGAGTCGAGCCTGTTGACGTACATCGTCCAGGCGGATCGCCTGTTCGTGGACATCGCCGTCGCGGATGCCGATGCCGAGCTCGTGCGCGCGGCGCTCGAGGGCGAGAAGCGAGGCCACGTCGGCATCAGCGTCATGGACGCGCGCGGCCAGCCGCTCGCGGAGATGGGCACGATCGAGTTCATCTCGCCGCGCGTCGACGACGCCACGGGCACCGTTGCGATCCGAGCCGTCGTCGACAATCCGGCCGGCGTCGTGCCCGGGCGCATCGTGCGCGCGCGCATCGAGGGCGTCACGATCGAGGACTCGCTCGTGATCCCTAAGCGCGCCGTCATGTACGGCGCGCAGGGCACGTACGTCTGGACCGTCGACGGCAACGGGCAAGTAGCGCCGGCGCCCGTGGACCTCGGCGCCTTAGCCGGTAACGACGTAGCCGTCACGGCGGGCCTCACGCCCGGCGCACGCGTAGTCGTCGACGGGATTCTCAAGGTCGTGCCGGGCGTGCCCGTCAACCCGGTGCCGATCGGCGAGGGCGCGGCACGCACCACCGGAGCGGGCGCCACGCCGTGATCTCGAACTTCTTCATCGATCGGCCGTTGTTCGCGACGGTGGTTTCGGCGTTCATCGTGATCGCCGGCTTGGCGGCGTTCCGCGAGCTGCCGGTGGCTATGTTTCCGAACGTCGCGCCGCCGCAGATTGCCGTTACGACGGTCTACCCCGGCGCGAGCGCCGACGTGATCGCCGAGACCGTGGCCGCGCCGCTCGAGCAAGCGCTGAACGGCGTCGAGGACATGCTCTACATGCTCTCAGGCAGCTCGTCGACGGCGAGCTCGCTGACGATCGCCCTGACGTTCGCCGTGGGCACCGATCCCGATATCGCGCTCATCAACGTGCAGAACCGCGTCCAGAGCGCCATTCAGCTCCTGCCCGAGGAAGTTCGCCGGCAAGGCGTATCGATCCAGAAGGCGCTGCCGAGCTTCCTCATGATCGTGTCGTTCGACTCGCCGGACGGCCGCTACGACGAGCTGTTCGTCTCGAACTACGCGACGCTCAACGTCATAGACGAGCTCAGGCGCCTTCCGGGCATGGGCAACGTGCAGGTATTCGGCGCGCGCGACTACTCGATCCGCATCTGGCTGCGGCCGGACAAGCTCACGGAGCTCGGCCTCACGCCGGCCGACGTGGCAGCCGCAGTGCGCGAGCAGAACGCACAGTCTGCCGCCGGCCGGCTCGGCGACGAGCCTATCACCGAGCAGGTCGATCTCACTCTGACCGTTACGACGCAATCGCGGCTGTCGGACCCCGAGCAGTTCGAGCGCATCGTGCTGCGCGCAGGCGACAACGGCGAGGTCGTGCGCCTGCGGGATGTCGCACGAGTGGAGCTCGGCGCACGCGATTATGGCTTCGCCCTCTCGCGCCTCGGCCGGCCCGTGATCGGCGCGGCGCTGCAGCTCGCGCCCGACGCGAACGCGCTCGAGTCCGCGGCCGCCGTCTACGCGAAGATGGCGGAGCTCGAGGCGAGCTTTCCGGAAGGGCTCGAATGGTCGATTCCGTATGACACGAGTAATTACGTGCGCACGTCGATGCGCGAGGTCGCGCTCACGTTCGTCGAGGCGCTCGTCCTCGTGTTCTTCGTCGTGTGGCTGTTCCTCTATAACTTACGCGCCACGACGATTCCCTCGGTCGCGGTGCCCGTGTCGCTCGTCGGCACGTTCGCGGGCATGTACCTGCTCGGCTTTTCGATCAACTCGTTGACGTTGTTCGGGATGGTGCTCGCGATCGGCATTGTCGTCGACGACGCGATCGTCGTGCTCGAGAACGTCGAGCGGCACATGCGCGACGAGCACGTCAGCGCGCGCGATGCCACGCGGCGCGCGATGGCCGAGGTCAGCCGGCCCGTGATCGCGATCGTGCTCGTGCTGAACGCCGTGTTCTTGCCCGTGGCGTTCTTGGGCGGGCTCGTCGGCGAGATGTACCGGCAGTTCGCGATCACGATCGCCGTGTCGGTGACGATCTCGGGCTTCGTTGCGCTGACGCTGACGCCCGCCATGTGCGCGAAGCTGCTGCAAACCGGCGAGGTCGAGCCGACGGGGTTGCTGGCGCACTTCGACCGCGGCTTCCTGCGGCTGACGCGCGCGTATACGGGGGCCGTGCGGTGGATGCTGGGCCACGCCGCGGTCGCAGTGGCCGCGATGGCCGCCATGGCCGCCGCGATCTGGTGGCTCGAGAGCCGCGTACCGAGCGAGCTCGCGCCGAACGAGGACCAGGGCTACGTGCTTGCGATCGCGGCGTTGCCGCCGGCCGCTTCGCTGCAGCGCACTCAAGCAGCGCTCGATCAGCTCGATGAGGCCGCGTTCGCGCATCCGGCATTTTTCGACAACATCACGGTTGCGGGCTTCGACGTGCAGACGGGCGGCCAACGCAGCAACTCCGGCGTGAGCTTCATACTGCTCAAGGACTGGTCGGAGCGCCACGAGCCCGAGCTCGAGGCGCAAGCCGTGGCGGGTGCATTGATGGGCGCGGGAGCCGCTATCAAAGACGCGTTCGTGTTTTCGCTGTCGCCGCCTGCCGTCGAAGGCATGTCCAACGTCGGCGGCCTGGAGGGCTTCGTGCAGTCGCGCTCGAACGACTACGCGGCGCTCGAGCAGGTGACGCAAACGCTGGTCGCTGCGGCGGCCCAGCGCCCCGAGTTCAAGGGTCCGGATGGCACCGCGAACGTGGCCACCACGTATTCGGCGCAAGTGCCGCGTATCAACGTGGATCTGGACATCGAGAAGGCGAAGCTGCTCGGCGTGAGCCTCGACGACGTGAACGTCACGCTGCAAAGCACGTTTGGAGCTTTCTATGTGAACGACTTCAATCGCGAAGGACGCGTGTATCGCGTGCAGATGCAGTCGGACGCGAAGTTCCGCTCGCACCCGGAGGACTTGCGCGACGTCTCCGTGCGCTCGGCAGACGGCGCGATGATTCCGCTGACGGCGATCGCCACGGTCAACCCGATCACCGGGCCGGACCTCGTCGAGCGTTTCAACTTGTTTCCGTCGGCGCGGCTGGCCGGCGAGCCCGCGCCCGGCTACAGCTCGGGGCAGGCGCTCGCGGCAATGGAGGAGGTCGCGGCCGAGGTCTTGCCCGCGGGCTACACGCTCGCGTGGTCCGGCCAGTCGTATCAGGAGAAGACGAGCAGCCAGAACACGGCCGGGATCTTCGGGCTCGCCGTGCTCATGGTGTTCCTGATTCTCGCGGCGCAGTACGAGCGCATCACGCTGCCGTTCGCCGTCATCCTCGCGGTCCCGTTCGCCGTCTTCGGCGCGTTCCTCGCCGTCTGGCTGCGCGGCCTCTACAACGATCTGTACTTACAGATTGGGCTCGTGACGCTGGTCGGCCTCGCGGCGAAGAACGCGATCCTGATCGTCGAGTTCGCGGCGCACCTGCATCGCGAAGGCATGGGCCTCAAGGAAGCCGCCGTCGAGGCGGCACGCCTGCGGTTCCGGCCGATCGTCATGACCTCGCTCGCGTTCATCTTGGGTGTGCTGCCGCTCGCGCTGTCCACCGGCGCCGGCGCGGCGAGCCGGCACTCGATTGGCACCGGCGTCATCGGCGGTATGCTGGCCGCGACGTTCATCGCGGTGCTGTTCATCCCGTCGTTCTTCGTCTGGACGTCGCGCGCCGGGGACGCCGTACGGCGACGGTTCGGCGCGGCCGACGCTTCTGACGCCGCTCGTAGCTAGCCCGACAACGGTTCGGGCGCTGCCGCTTTGTGCTCGAGGAACTGCATCGCCTCGATGGCCTGGCTGTAATCCATGCTCTCGCCGCGCCACTGGCAGCGGCTCGTCTGCGGCGTGATTTTCAGCTCGGGCTCGTGTTTCTGGAGATAGTCCCGCAAGCTGTCCTCGAAGCCGCGATAGGTCGACGGGACCGTCGGTAAAATGTTTCCGCGGAAACAATGCGCACCGTTCTCTTCGACACGCAGGCCATTGGGCCGCGTGAACACGAATAGCCCGTCGTCGGTGGCGGTAAGGCCGTAGCCGCCTTCGTGCACGAGCCCGTGATGAAACCCGCAGAGCGTGATCAGGTTGGGAAGCTTCGTCTCGCCGCCGTCGGCCCGCCACGCATGCGCCGCGATCTGCAGCGGAGTTTCCGCGGAAACCTTTCCTCCGGCTGGCCGCACCGCTTCGACGGCCAGCTCGAGCGCCTTGCGCGACGACCGCGCCGATCTCGGGCGGCAAGCGGGCGTTCAAGGTGAACGTACCGTCTGCGTCGAAGAAGGAGGAGACGTTTCGCTGCTCGTGCTGCAGCTGGGCGAGCTTCGCGGCGTCGCGCCGCTGCGTCGCGCCGCTGCGTCCAGCGATACTTGCGCACGAGCTTCTCGACGTGCTCCGCCGTTCCGTGGCGCGCGACATGCACGAGCACGGACTCGTTGGCCTGATCAGCCACGCGCGTCATCGCGCGAACTCTCGAGTACGAGAACTCGACTTCCGCCCGGGGGCATAGACATATCCGGCGGAAAAAAGAACGCCGACACTCAAAACCGGTAAGTCATCTCCACGCCGTACTGCTGCGGCTTGCCGTAATAGACGATGCCATTCGGGTTCGACTCTTCGGAGATCCAGTCCTCGTCCGTCGCGTTGTCGACCCAGACGACGGCTTCCCAGCCGCGCGCGGCCGTGATGCCGAACCGCAGGTCGACGAGCGACAGCGGATCGCGCGCGATGAAATTCTCCGGCTCCCAATACGATCTCGCCGAGCCGGCGATAGTCGAGCCGCGCATACCACTCGCGGTCGCCACCGAGCTGGCCGCGATAGACGAACCCTAAGTTCGCGGTCGAATCGGGATTCTGCGGCATCTCCTTGCCGACGATGTTGATGCCGCCGGCGCCGACCCAATCGCTCGCCGTGATCTCCGAGTCGAGGAAGCCGAGACCGAGATCGACCTGCAGGCGCTCCGTCGCGAGCCACGAGAGGCTCGTCTCGAGCCCGCTGACGTCGGCCGATCGAATGTTGCGCGTCGTCTGAGCCGTGAACGGCGCGACGAACACGAACGTGAAGCCGTTCGAGACTTCCGTGTCGAACACCGCCGCGTCCCACCGCAGTGCGCCGCCGAGCAGCGCTGACTTGAAGCCGAGCTCGAAGCCCTCGGTGTCCTCTTGGTCGTACGAGTCTTGCACGCCCTGCGGCAAGCCCGGGACGCCGGCACTGACGAGCGTCGCGACGCCGATCGCGACACCGCTCAAGTTGAACCCGCCGCTGCGAAAGCCTTCGGCGTACGTGCCGTAGACGAGTCCAGTCCTCGTTCGGCCGCCAGCTCAGCGTGAGCTTCGGCTGCGCCGAATCGAACTCCGTCTCGCGCACGTCGCCCTGACGGCCGCTCGGGAACGGGAACACCGGCAGGAATTGGTCCGGCGCCATGATCGTGAGCTCACGCTCGTCGCGGTCGTAGCGCAGTGCGGCGGAGAGCTCGAGCTCGTCCGTCAGATCGAGCTCGATCTGGCCGAACGCCGCGTACGCGGTGTTGTGATTGCTGTCGAAGTTGTAGGCGAGTGCGTTCGGGTTGGTATTCGGATTGCGCGCCAAGGCGCCCGGTAGGCCGATGCCCGGGATCGGGATCAACGGCGCGATGAATCGTTGGGTCCAGGTCGCCGTCGGATTGATGCCGCCGATGTTGGGGCTCGTGCGCTGCTCGACGAATCCCTGACCAAGGTCGTTGTTGATCGCGATCATCACGTCGAGATCCGTTCGCGCGAAGTAGATGCCGCCGATCCAGCGCAAGCGCTGATCATCGGGAGACGTGAACCGCAGCTCCTGGCTGAAAGAATCGTGGAAGCGATTCTGGCCGAACGTGAGATTCTGGCCCGTTCCAGGCAGCGCAAGCGTAAAAGCGGTTGCGGGCACGACGACGCTCGCGGGGTGTGAGCCCGCGCCCGGCGTGCCGGCGACTTGCACGAACGGGTAATAGGCGAACTGCTCCGCCGCCGTCACGTGGTCCAGCGAATCGAGCGAAGTGACTGAGGTCAGCGTCCCGGCGCCGACTTCCCAGTCGAACTTGGCCGAGAGGTTCAGGATCTCGCGGTCGTCCATGCCGGGCTCGTTGCCCTGGTGCTTGATGCTCGTGTTATTGGGGTCGCCGATCAGCGCCGTGATGGACGCCGGCAAGCCGGGCACGGGCGGCGCGGTGCCGTTGCCGGGGTATTGCGCCGTGCCGGGGAAGCCGGTCACGAAGTTCGGCGCGTTCGAGATGAATTGCGAGCCCGTCGACTGCGTGTGGCTGACCGTGGCCCGCAGATCGAGCGTCGTGCTGGCACCGATTTCCCAGAGCAGCTTGCCGGCGATCGTAAGGTCCTCATAGGGGTCGGCTTTTTCTCCGGTCGCGACGTTGTCGCGCCAGCCGTCCGCGTCCTTGTAGCCGACGACGATGCGGCCGAGCACCTCGTCTCCGCCGATCGGGCCGCTCGCGACGGCCGAAAACTGCACGTTGTCGCCGTTGCCGACGCCGCCGCGTACGTAGATCTCCGGCTCCGTCGTAGGCTGCTTCGTCGTGATGTTGACGGCACCACCCGTGGCGTTGCGCCCGTAAAGCGCACCCTGTGGGCCTTTGAGCACCTCGATCTGCTGCACGTCGTAGAGCTCTTGCGAGAACGCGAGGCTCGTCGTCGACAATACGCCGTCGACGACGACGGCGACCGTCGGATCGACGTTGCGGATCTGCGCCAAGCCGCGAATGTTGACGAACGCGAACGCGTTGTTCTGCGTCTCCATCAGCGTCATGTTGGAGGTGAGGTTCACGTAGTCGCGCATGCTCTGGATGCGTGCCTGCTCGACGGTTTCGGCGTCGAACGCCGTGACCGTGGCCGGCGCGTCCTGCAAGCTTTCGGCGCGCCTCAGCGCCGTCACCACGATCTCTTCCAACGCCTCTTGTGCTTGCGCCGATACGGTGGCGAAGCCTGCAACCGTCGCGCCGAGCGCCACGGTGATTTTTTTCGAGGAAGAGCGGCAGTGCTGCATGAGCTGTCCTCCGGTGACGTTCGCACCGCTAACACTACCAGCTTTAGGACAATACGGGCCGAGCGATATGGCGCAGCAGGTGCGCTTCCGCCGCTGCGGCGGTATTGTTTGCAGCATGCGCGCCACTCGGGGTTGGCTGCCGGCGGCTGCTGCGCTGGCGGTGGTGACAGCGGCGAGCTCGGCTGAACGGACAGAGCTGCCCCCGCCGGCCGGAGCTGGCGTCGAGCGCGGCGTCGCAGTCCTGCAATGCACGGCATCGTCCGGCTTGGTCACCGTTAGCCGAGCCACGCTGCTCGATGTCGATGTCGACGAGGGCGCCGAAGTCTTGCTGACGGCCGGTCACGGTCTGCCCTCGACGGCCGACGAGGCTCGGCGGAATTGCCGCATCCTTGCGCGCGGCAAAGCACATGCAATAGAGGCCGTGTGGCACGCGGGCGGTTACGCGGCGGGGCCCGAGCACGACTGGGCCGTCCTGCTCAGCGAGCGCATCAAGGGCGAGCCGCGCCGGTGGCGCGTCGCCGAGGTCGCGGAGGCCTGGCTCGAGCAACTCGTCGCCGACAACGCGCGCGTGCGGCTCGTGCTGCGCTATGCCGATGCGGCGCAATCGGACTGCCGGCTCGAGGCGTGGACCGCGCAACGCCTGCTCGCGCATACGTGCAACACGTATCCCGGCACCTCGGGCTCGCCGCTCGTCGTCGGCGTCGAGCGGGAGCCCGTCCTCATCGCCCTCCATGTGGGCTCGCAGCTCGAGTGGGACGGCAAGAAGCTCGACGTGGTCAACGTCGCCCGGCCGCTCGACACCGCCGTCATCGTCGCGATCGACGCGGCAGCGGCGGCGGCTGTCGCGCCGCGCAAGCGGCGCCGTTAGCGGGCGCCGACGGCGTGCTAGCATCGAAAACAACCGCCCGCGCGCAAGCGCCGGCGGCGGTGCCTCGACCCAACAAGCAACAATGACAGTGAGCGCGCGCTGCACGGCGCCAAGGTGGCAACGATGATCGGCGGACGCCCATACACGGATCGTACGACCCTGATCAAGAACGGCTACGTGCTGACGCTCGACGCCGAGCTCGGCGATTTGCCGCTGACCGACGTGCTCATCGACGGCGACAAGATCGCGGCCGTCGGGCGCAACCTGAAGGTGAGTCCCAACGCGAACGTCATCGACGCCACGAACCGCATCGTGATGCCGGGCTTCGTCGACACGCACCGGCACACCTGGCAGACGCCCGTGCGCGGCGTGCTGCCGAGCTGCACGCTCGACCAGTACTTCTCGGGCATGCTCGACAACATCGGCATCCAGTATCGCGCCGAGGACGTCTACATCGCGAACCTCATGGGCGCGCTCGAGGCGCTCTCGGGCGGCATCACGACGCTGCTCGACTGGTCGCACGTCAACAACACGCCCGAGCACGCCGATGCAGCGATCGCGGGGCTCGCGGAGGCCGGCATTCGCGCCGTCTATGCGCACGGCCCGCCGGTCGGAGCCTCGAAGTGGTGGGCGTACAGCTCGGCGGAGCACCCCGAAGACGTGCGCCGTATCCGCAAGCAGTACTTCAACTCCGACGATCAGCTCTTGACGCTCGCACTCGCGGCGCGCGCCCCCGGCAACACGACGCCGGAGGTTGCAACGCACGACTGGAAGCTCGCGCGCGAGCTCGGCATCCGCATCAGCGTTCACGTCGGCATGCGGCTCACGGGTGTGCACGTGCACCACATCAAGACGCTGCACGATCTCGGCCTCATGGGCCCCGACACGACGTACATCCACTGCACGGATTCGACCGACGAGGAGCTCGACCTCATCGCGAAGTCGGGCGGCACGACTTCCGTGGCGCCTTACGTCGAGATGCTGATGGGGCACGGCGTGCCGCCGACGGGCCGACTCGTGGCGCGCGGTGTGCGGCCGTCGCTGTCGATCGACGTTGTGTCGAGCGTGCCCGGCGACATGTTCACGCAGATGCGCACGGCGCTCGTGCAGGAGCGCATCCTCGCGTTCACCGATACGCCCGACATCGCGTTCGCGCCGACGTTGACGCACCGCGACGTGCTCGAGTTCGCGACGGTCGACGGCGCGCGCGCCTGCGCGCTCGATCACAAAATCGGCACGATCAAGCCGGGCAAGCAAGCGGACATCATTTTGATTCGCACGGACCAAGTGAACGTGGCCCCCATCATCGATCCCGTCGCGACCGTCGTCATCTGCGCCGACACCTCGAACGTCGATACCGTGTTCGTCGCCGGCCGGATCGTGAAGCACAACGGCCAGCTCGTGCGCGTCGATCTACCGAGGCTGCTCGATAGGCTGTCCGGCGCGCGCGATTACTTGCTGTCGCACGCGGGCGTGATTCCGAAGTGGATCCTGTCGCGACGCGATTGAGAGAATGAGGAGAATCCGCCCATGCGCATCGTCCATGTTTGCCTCGCGATGTCTGTCGCAGCCGCTGCCGCCACGTGGTCGCCGCGTCTCGCCTCGCAGAGCGCTGCAAGCTGCGACCGAGCCTGCCTCGCGGGAGTGATGACAGCGTATCTCGATTCGCTCGTTGCTCATGACCCGAGCAAAGCACCGCTCGCCGCCGGCGTGCGGTTCACCGAGGACGCGAAGGAACTGCCCGTGGGCGAAGGGATCTGGAAGACGGCCACGAAGCTGCGCCCGTTCCGAACGGATTTCCTCGACGCGGCGACGGGAACCGCGGCAGTCCATGCCGTGCTCGAGGAGAACGGCACACCGGTGTTGCTCGCAGCGCGCTTACGCGTCGTCGGCCGCCGCATCACGGAGGTCGAGACGATCGTCGTCCGCAATCAACAGGAGGGCGCGCTGTTTCAGCCCGATGCGCTGACGCAGGCGTCGCCGGCAATGGTCGCCGCGCCTCCGGCCGCGTCGCGCATGTCGCGCGACGCGCTGACGGAGATGGCGCTGCGCTATCCCGGCGGCCTGAAGGTCGGCAGCTTCGAGAAATCCGATGTGCCGTTCGCGCCGGGCGCGTACCGGCTCGAGAACGGCGTGCGCATGGCCGGGCCCGGCTGCACATTCCAGCCGCCGGGCTGCGAGAACATGCGCGGCCAACGGATCCCGACGCTGGCGGGAATCGTCGCGCACGTCGTCGCCGTCGACGAGGAGAACGGCACCGTGCTCGTCTGGATGGATTTCGGTCCGGGCTCGTTACCTGGGCCGCCGGGAGCCGCGCCGCGGTCGCTCGTGACGTTCGAGGCGTTCAAGATCCACGGCGGCCAAGTCCACGCAGTCGAAGCGATTTTCGAGGGCATGCCGGCGAACACGGCGTCGGGCTGGCGCTAGGAGCACTGCACGGTGGCCGGGCCGCACTCCTGCAAGCGCCTCTGTCGCGGCGCGGCAATCGCGCTGGCAGCGTTCGGGGCGGCGCAGCACGCCGCGCATGCGGACCCCGCGAGCGTCGTCAACGCGCTGCGGGTGCAGGGGTGCGCGCGCGTACCGGCCGTCGGCTCGCCGGTGCGGCGCGACACCTCGCTCGATGCGGCCGCGCGCGAGCTTGCGCGCAACACGAAGCTCGGCGACGCGCTTGCGCGCGTCGGCTACCCTGTGCGAGCTCGGCGTCGTTTCACGTTCGCGGCTCGCGAGAGGACGCGGCGATTCGCAGCATGCTCGAGACGCGTTACTGCGATAGCGTCAACGATCCGAGGTTGTCGAGCTCGGCGTGCACCAGAGCGGCGACGAGACCTGGATCGTGATGGCCGGGCGCAAGCGAAACGCCGTTCGCCGCGCTGCAAGATCCAGCTGCCGTCGCACGGCGCGTCCTCGAGCTCGTCAACGCGGCGCGCGCAGAGGCGCGGCGCTGCGGGCGCGAGCGATTTGAACCCGCAGCGCCGGTCGCGATGTCAACGACCTTGACGGCGGCGGCATCGTTACACTCGCTCGACATGGCCGAGCGCGGCTCGTTGGGCCATGAGGGCTCCGACGGCAGCAGTTCCGGCGAACGAATGACCCGCGCCGGCTACACGTGGCAGGTTGCCGGCGAGAACGTCGCGGCGGGGCAGTCCGACGCCGAAAGCGTCGTCGCGGCGTGGCTCGCCAGCCCCGGGCATTGTGCGACGCTGATGAGCGCGCGTCTACACCGAGACCGGCATCGCGTTCGCGCTGGCGCCCGGCAAGGATCCGGCCGTCTACTGGACGCAGGTGTTCGCAGCGCCGCGCTTGACGCGGCGCCGCATATGGCGTCAGTTACCGAGGTCCCACTTAACGTCGATCTTCGCCGTCGTGCCGATGCGACTGCGAGATGACCACGGTGACGCCGCCTGCTCGATCTCGAGCTCCTCGTCGAGCAAGTTCTGGACCCGGAACTTCATGCTGAGCCGGTCGGTCGGGTAGAACGAGTAGACGAAGTCCAGCGAGTCGAACGGTTGCTCGTAGGCATCCGGCGCTCCGTCGCGGCCCGCGAAGAACAATCGCTCGCCGAACGTGTTGTAGGCGAGCGTGAACGTGTGGCCGCCGTTGTCCGAGTCGAAGCCAAGCTGTAGGTTGCCGACGTACTCCGAGTGTTGCGACATCGGCCGCACGTCGTTCGTCAGATTGAACGGCGACGTCGCCGACCGTGAGCTCGGAGTCGCTGAGAGCGTCACGTTGCCGGCGAAGAAGAACGGATCCAGGAAGTCCCAGCCGAACGACGAGAGGTCCTTGAGCCACTCGATCTCGAGACCCGAGATCATCGGCCGACTCCGCGTTGACGAACGTCAGCGAGATGTTGTCGTCCGTGCCGGCGGCTTGCACCGTCTCGATCGGGTTCTCGATGTCCTTGTAGAACAGGACGCCGTGAAGTTGTCGCCGTTCGCGAAGAACCATTCGGCTCGCAGGTCGAAGTTGCCGATCGCCGAAGTCACGAGCTCCGGGTTGCCGCGGATGCGCGTCTCGGTCAAGCGGATCGATGAAGCTCGAGCCCGAGATTTCGCGTAAGTCGGGCCGCGCGACGGTTTCGCTCAGGCCAACGCGGAGCTGGAAGTCTTCGGCCCAAACGTCGCGGAAGATGCGCGTCACGGCGAGCGCCGGATAGAGGTCGTCCTCGTCGAACATGACGTTCTCGAGCGCCGCCTCGTCGCACGGCACGAGCGCGCATTGGCCGACGGTGACGTCGTACTGCAGCGTGTCGATCGGCAGCGAGGCTTGCTGGAACTCTTCCCAGCGCAACCCGCCTGCCAAGCGCCAGATATCGTTGCACGAGCACGTCGGCCTTGACGTAGACTGCCTCGTTCGTTTGCGCTGCGAGATAGCTTTCGGTTCCGATGCCGCCGCGGTCAGCCCGAAGCGATAGTTCGGATTGCTGATGTTCTCGTCGGTGAAGACCGTACCCGGCGTGCCGACGAGAATCGGCCCGGCCAAGGTCGCGGTCGTGCCGAGGCCGAACTGCGTCTGGGTGTAACTGCGGGCCTTGTCGGAGACGTCCTGCCCGTCGCTGAAGTCGACTTGAATGTTGTTCTCGAACGCGAACGGTTTCATCAGGTCCCAGCCGGAGCTGCGTACTTCGTCCTCGAGGTACGTGAAGCGGTAGTCGGCCGCCGAGGCCGAACGCGCGAATCGCCGTCGACAGGACGTCGCCGGTGGTCGGGATCGACCTGATCCTCGGCCGAGAACTTGATCTCGTTCGGGATATCCGTATCGGCCGTGGCATCGGAAACGTACCAGTCGACAGTCAGACCATCGAGCCAGTCGCGGTCGAGGAACCGGTGGCCTTGCCGCGTGTCGAGGCCGATCACGTGGCGGCCGCGAATCTGGTTCGCGAGCAGCTCGCGTTGCTCGTAGCGGATGTCGTAGTCGCGGAGCTGGGCGCCGTCGGTTAGCTGGAAGTTGTTGGTCGTGCGCGTCGAGATCGCGGCCTCGTCGTCCGTGTTGCGGACGTAGGTGGCTGCTCGTCGAGATCTCGTGGTCGTCCGTATAGGAAAGACCAAGATTGATGACGCCCGTCGTCGACACTGGGTTGATCGTTGCGGTTTTTCGTTTCGACGAGTGTCACGGGGTCGGTGACGTCGCGCTCGACGCGCTCGCGATTGCGCCAGACGTTGTCGTACGAGAGGAGGCCCAGCACGCCGATCCGCCAGGCGTCGTCTTCCGACAAGAACCAACGGTTGCCGAGCGCGATTTCGAGGCTGCCGTCGGGGCTCAGCTCTTTCCCCTTGATCTCCACGTCGCGATTCAGCGAGAGCGCGAGATCTCGGTTGATCGCTTCCGCCTCGCTCAATGCGTGCGAAGGTACCGTCGCGATTCAAGCCGGCGAGGATGTTCGCGGAGCTGATGTCTCCCAGATACGTCTGGAGCCCCGTCTGCAGCGGCTCGGGAAAGGCGCGCGTGCCGTCGTCGCGGCCGAGGCCGTCGCGATGGCCGCCTTGGTACGCGTAGCCTTCATCGCTGCTGTCGGAGTTCGATGCCCGAGCCGATCTCGATGTTGACGACGGGCCCGTTCGGAATGCTTCGCGTCCTGATGTCGATGTTGCCGCCGCCGAATGCCGCCGGCGCTTCGGGCGAGTAGCCCTTCTGCACCTGCAGCGCGTCGATGATCTCGGTCGGGAAGATGTCGAGCGGAATGACGTTGCGCGTGAGGTCGGGAGAGGGCACCTGCGCGCCGTTCAATTGCACGCTCGAGTAGCGCTCGCCGAGGCCGCGCACATAGATGAATTGATCGTTGACGAGCGTCAAGCCCGGGACGCGCCGCAGCGCGGCCGAAACCGTGCTGTCGCCGACGCGCGAGATCGGCTTCGGCTCCCAAGAAGTCGGTGACGACGTCCTCCTCGAGCCGCGCGCCGACGATGTCGAGCGCCGTCGAGCGCAGCCCGCCCGATCGTCACGATTTCCTCGATGCCGGTCGGCGGCTGGCCGTCGGCGGCCGCGCTTTCGCCTTCGGCCGGCTGCGGTTGGGCGGCGATGATCGGCCACACCGGGCCGGTCGAGAGCTTCCTGCGCCGCAGCAGTTCCCGCGCCCGCGAGCGCGGCGACGAACAGCGCCAACGGCGTGCGACGCGGTAGTTTCGGCTTGGGCATTTCGGTACCTCGTGTGCGTTTGGTCTGTGCTCGTGGGCAGTGCGCGAGCGGCTCGCTCACTCCCACCACGGCGCCACGGAGCGGTTGCCGGCGTTCAGGCCGAACGTCCAGTGTGCCGTCCAGTTTGCCGTGCTACGCACTGCGCCTATGTAGCCGTCGGCCACGGGGTCGGTCGCAGAGCCGATCGTGACTGTGGCGGCCGCGGCGTCCGTGATCGTGACCGTCTGCAGCGCCGCCGGTGTCGCGACGCCGTTCAAGTCGACCGAGAAGAACGTTGCCGGTTGCAGCACCTGAACGTTGGCGTTCGCGGGATCCGTGATGACGCTGTTGAACGTGTTGAACGCGTACGGTGCCGTTCCGGTGTTCGTGATCCACTGGAGACCCGTGTCGCCCGGCGTTCCAGTGCCGACGATGTTGTCTGCGGTCCCGCTGACGTACGCCTCCTGGCAAGAGATGACCGTGCGATTCAGCGTGGTCTCGCCGACGCGAGCGGCGCTCGACGTGTCGTCGTTCAAGTCGCGATCGAGCTCGAAGCACTCGTTCGAGGCGCGGCCGAAGCGCGCCGTGGCGCGGCCGCCGTCGATGATGCTGTCGGTCAGCACCATGCGCGCTCCGTAGCGGATGACCGGGCCTTCGGAGTCGCCGTGCGTGCCGACGTCGAAGTTCGACGGAATGCACGTCATGTGGCGGATCGTCGGCTGGGTCAGCGGTGCCTGGCTCGCGCCGCCGGCGAGGCGCGTCGACGCGACGTTGTCGCCCTCGATGCAGCGGTTGCCGTCCGTCGGCGAATGGATGACCAACGCGTTGTTGATCGTGCCGACGTAGCCGTCGGAGAAGTCGATCGAGTCGTCGCGAACGTAGAGGGCAACGAGGTTCGTGATGTTGACGGCGCCGCCGAAGAACTCGACTCCGTCGTCGTAGGCGCTGTAGATCTGCAGGTTCTCGACGACCGTGCCGGAGCCGACGGCATTGAACGTGACTCCGTTCAGCTCGTCGCCGGGCGCGACTTCGAAACCGGGGTGCTTGACGACGACGTAGCGCAAGATGCCCGAGTTGTCGGCGTTGTTGTTGCCGCCGTAGTACGACGGCCGGCCCTCGGCCTCGACGTGGCAGTCATTGTTCGCGCGTTGCGCGTCGGTGCAGTTGTTCGTGATGCCGTTGCCGTTGATGACGATGCCGCCCCACAGCTGCACGTCGTATGGGCCGGCAGCGTGCGACTACGGCGTCCGCGAAACCCGTGAACGTGATCGGCGCCGCCGGTGAGCCGTCGGCGATGATCCGCGAGCCGCGGTGTGATCAGCAGATAATCGCCCGAGTCGGTGAACGCGACGCGGGTGCCGGCTTCCACCGTCAGCGTCGGACCGGTGCGCTGCCGGCGCCGCACCCGAGCTCACGTCTTGGCCAACGACCAAGCTGTTCTGGAAGACATGGACGCCCGAGAAGAACGGCAGCGTGAGGTCGACCGTCAGCGGGCTGGCGTCCGAGACGAACGCCGCGTCGTAGGTGCAATTCGTGCCGTCGAAGGCGCCGCGCCGAGTGGCGCCGCCGACCGTATAGGAGGCGCACGGATTCGTTGCACCGCCGCTACCGCCGCCGCCCGTCGCGATGTCGACGTTGGTCGGCGCCAACGTGATGTCGCCCGAGCTGCACGCAGCGAGCGCGGCAGCCAAGGAAACCGAGGTCAAAGCTCGCCAATGGGTCATTTCCTGCTCCTGAAGTCGATCGGGTAAGCGGGCGCCGCGCGTCGTAGATAGCGGTGCAGCCGCGTGTTGCGATCGGCGCACAGTAGGCGCGCCATGTTTAAGGAAAATGAATTTCGCGTTGCGGATTTGTTACAGCCGCGTCGAGGTCGGCTGTTCGCGGGCGCCACGAGCTGCCCATCGCGACTCGGCGGCACGAGCCGATAACCGAAGCTCCGGACGGTCTGGATTATGTCGTCGCAGGCGAATGGCTCGAGCAGCTGGCGTAGCCGGCGCACGTGCACGTCGACGGTGCGGCCGCCGGCCGTGATGTTTTTCGGCCACGCGCCGCGCAGCAGCTCGTCGCGGCTGAATACTCGGCCTTGGTTCTCGAGCAGGAACGCGAGCAGGCGAAATTCGGCCGGCGAGAGCGCTACTTCTTGGCCGCGCACGAGCAAACGGTGCACTGCCTTGTCGAGCACGAGCGGACCCGCCGTGAGCTGGTCGGGGCGGATCATGGCGAGCGGCCGGCGCAGGCACGCGTTGACGCGCGCGACGAGCTCGGACGGCTCGAACGGCAGCGCGAGACAATCGTCGGCGCCGAACTCGAGCGCCGCGACGGCGCTCGGCATGTCGCGTGCTCGGCCCACACGATGAGCCGGCTGCGGCGCGTCGCATCGGCGTCGCGCAACTGCGCCAGCGCTTCGCGGACGGGGCGACGGCCGAGCCACGGCAGCACGATCACGGCGGGCCGCAGCGGCTCGGCGAGTTTGAGCGCGGCCGCGATTTCGGCCGGCTTCGGCGACTTGGCGCCCGCTTGCGTCAGCGCCTGGCGGGCGGCTGCGCGCAGCGCCTGCTCGTCGTGAATCACCAGTACTGCGCCGTCCATGCGTAGCTCCCGAAGCCGCTAGTGCACGGATGGACTGCAGCACGCGCTGTTTGCAGTAGTTTTACGTCAGCGTTACGGTTTTTTTACAACCGAGCCGCGCGGGAGCGGCCGCATAATCGGTGCCACGCAAGAAAGAAGGAGAGCCGCATGCGGCGCTACGTTTGGGTCCTCGTGGGCGCCGTGGCGACCGGCGCGCAGGCGCAAGAGCCCACCGACAAGAGCTTGGAGCTCACGATCTACAACTCCAACCTCGCCCTCGTCGAGCACGTCCGGCCCTTGAGCTTAGGCGCAGGCAGGCACCGGATCGAGTTCAAAGGGGTGTCGGCCGAGATCATGTCGCAGACGGTCAGCTTTCGCCGGATCCGGGCCTCACGGTCATCGAGCAGAACTTCGACTACGACTTGCTGACGCCCGAAAAGCTCATGGAGAAGGCCGTCGGTCAGCGCGTTCGCATCGTGCGCACCAATCCAGGCACGGGCGAAGAGACCGAAGAGACGGCCGAGGTGCTGTCGACGGTCGGCGGCGTCGTGCTGCAAGATCGGAGAGCGAATCGAGGTGCTGCGCGAGGACGGCATTCCGGCGCGCGTCATTTTCGACGAGGTCCCGCTCGAACTTGCGCGCGAATCCGACCTTGTCGGTGCTCGCGAACGCCGCGCAGGCGGTGAACGGCGACGTCACGCTGGCCTATCTCACGCGCGGCCTCTCGTGGAACGCCGACTACGTCGCCGTGTTCGAGGAAGCGGCAGGGCAACGTGTCGCTGCAGGGCTGGATCACGCTGACGAACAACTCGGGCACGACGTTCACGAACGCCAACGCTCAACTCGTCGCGGGCGACATCAATGTCGTCGGCAGCGAAGCCGAGTGGTGGCAGATCTACAACGTCCGCCGCAACAACGCGAACGTGCTGCGCGCCGGCGTCGAAGCGTCGGACCGCGAGCAGCTCGCCGATTACTACGTCTATCCGCTGGCTCGAGAGCGACGACGATCGCGAACAATCAGACGAAGCAAGTCAGCTTCCTCTCCGCCGAGCGCGTGCGCGCCAACCGCGGCTACGAGCAAACGTTCTACAACGTTCTTCTCGCAGGAAGAGCCTGTCTCGGCCGAGGTGCGCGTCCGATTCTCGAACTCGCAGGCGAGTGGTCTCGGCGATCAGCTGCCGAGCGGCGTCGTGCGCGTCTACGCGCGCGATGCGCGCGGCCAGCCGCAATTCGTCGGCGAGGACCGAATCGGCCACACGAGCGCCGGCTCCGAGCTCGCGATCAAGATCGGCGACGCGTTCGACGTCACGATCCAACCGACGCTGCGGCAGACGACGCGCGCGTCGCGGCGCGCGACGGATTACGACATGGCGTATCTCGTGCGCAACGCCCGCTCCGAGGGCGATCACTGTCACGATTCGTCAGGACAGCCTCTGGCGCTTCAACGAGATCGTCACGGAGTCGATCGCGGGCCGGCGGACGGATGCCGACAGCTTCGCGTGGGACGTGTCCGTGCCCGCGAACGGCGAGACCGAGCTCACCTTCACGGTCCGCCAGAGCTGGTGAGTCGCCTCGCGCGAACGTCTCGTGCTGGCGGCTGCGCTCGCGGCGGTGCCGGCGCGCGCGCAGGAGGAAATCACGGTCTCCTCGCCGCGCGCGGAATCCGTCGCCGTGACGATCTATCGAGACGATCTCGCGCTCGTGACGGAGACGCGCACCGTCGACTTGCCCGCGGGCGCCGTCACGCTCGTCTTCGAGGACGTCGTCGAGACGCTGTTGCCGCAATCCGCGATCCTCATGGAAGCCGCACGGCCGCTCGCCGAAAGCAACTTCGACTTCGATCGGCTGACGCCGCGGTCCCTGCTCGAGCGCTCGATCGGCGAGACCGTGACGATCACGCGCACGAATCCTGCGACAGGTCGCGTCACGAGGACGGCCGCGACGATCGTCTCGGTCGGCGAAGGCGTCGTGCTGCAAACGGCGGACGGTCACGAGGCGCTCTATTGCTCGGGGCTCCCCGAGCGGCTCGAGCTCACGCGGCTGCCCGACGAGCTGCTCGCGAAGCCGCGCTTGTCCGTGAGGCTCGCGGCGGGCGCGCCGGGACCGCGCTCGGTCAAGGTCAGCTATCTCGCGCACGGCTTCGCCTGGAGCTCCGACTACGTCGCGCACTTGAACGAGCGCAGCTCTGCGATGCGCCTCGCGGGCTGGGCCACGCTGACGAACTCGACGGGCACCATCTTCGAGCAGGCCGAGGTCCAGCTAGTCGCGGGCCGACTCAACATCCTCGCGGCCGAGGACGGCGGCAGCGCCGCCGAGCCCGTCTACGCCGACGAAGGAGAGATCGGACGTCGATGCGCGCGCACGGCTCATCAACGACGAAGCTCTGGTCGACGTCGAACTGCTGCGCGAGTGCTTCGCGAGCGACCTGCCTCTGCTGCCGCAAGCCTCGACGTTGCCGCAGCCGCTTTTTGCGCCGCATGCGCTTGGCGGTTGCCGAGGACGCGTTCGAAGAGATCACGGTGACTGCATCGCGCGTCGTGCGCGAGGAATTCGGCGACTACCAGCTCTATCGCCTGCCGTGGCGCACCGACTTGAACGCCCGTCAGACGAAGCAGGTGCTGTTCCTCGACGAGCCCGACATCCGCGTCGAGCGTTTCGTACGGCTTGCGGCTCGACAGCTTGACGGCGACGCCCGCGGAGGATGTTGCGATTCCGAGTCTGGTGTTGCGTTTCGAAAACACAGAAGCCGACGGCCTCGGCGAGCCGTTACCGAGCGGTGTCGTGCGCGTGTTCGAAGCTTACGGGGGGCGCGACGTGCTGGCAGGCGAAGCCGAGCTCGCCGACCGGCCCGTCGGCTTGCCCGTCGAGCTCGTGATCGCACGCGCGCTGAACGTTCTGCTCGAAACCACGACGGAGTGGGATCGTGGCGAGCCGCGCAACGACGATCGCGTCGTCGTCACGACAGAGCACCGCATCGTGAACAACAAGAGCGTGCCGATCGAGCTCGAGATCCGGCACGGCGTCGAGTACTACTACACGGACGTAGAAGTCGAGCGCAGCTCGCGGCCGATGCGGCGCCGGTACGGCGATCTCGCGTGGCGCTTCGCGGTGGCGCCCGGCGAAGAGCTTCTGCGCTACGAGTTGTCAGCACTCGAGACCGAATGATGCTAACAACGCGCGCACGAGCCCAATTTTTTCAAGTGCCTTTTTCAAATTTGTGATTGATCGACGCGGTGACCGCGCGAGCGCGCCACCGCGTTCGCGGGCACAGTGCTTGCAGCGCGGCGCGCTCGTTTCCGCGCAACCCGCGATCGCTGCAATTCTAGTGTCACGATCGCGTGTCACTGTTGGTGCCGGAAGCGACGACAACAGCAAAACGACCACCAGGAGGACAGAAGATGATCGTAGAAGCTATGGAAAATTTCGCGCGCTTCAACGGCCCATGGCTGCAAGCCTGGAACGACGCGAACGCGGTGTCGATCACGAGCGCGCGCATCGCGTTCGGGCAGCTGGAGCTCGCGGCGCTCACGTCGCGGTTCATGACGCAGCGCGTCCGCGCGTACGCAGACTCCGACGGGCGCATCGAGACGCTCGTGCGCCGGCTCGACCAGCTCACGGAGCAGTACGGCGAGGACTACGCGCGCCAGCTTGGCCAGATCTATTCGGCATGGTCCGATTTGCTGCGCGACGACCGCGCGGCATCGTCGCAAGCGATGCAGGTGCCGATAGGCATGGGCGCCGCAGAGCGGCGAGAGGAGGCTTGGGAAGGCAAAACGGACGCGGAGCGCAGCGAAAAGCGCGCCAAGCGACGGGCCGAGAATGCAGCGCACTGAGGGAGAAGCACAATGAACATCGTCAACAACGGCGCCGGCGAGATCCGCGTGTGGCGCGTCGGCGAGGCGATCCATGCCAACATCCCGCGCTCAGTCGTCAAAGAGCCGCCCGTCATCGACCACCGGCCAGGAGCCCAAGCACCGGTGCCGGACCGTGGTCAGCTCGAAGACCTGGCGCTAAACGTCCTAAACTTGTTCGTGCCGCCCGAGCTTGGCGCGGCCGGGGAGACCGAGCCCGTCAAATGTCATCGCGGCCACTGTTCGGCGTTCGCCGCGCGCTATCACGCAGCGTTCGCGCATGCGTTCATCGACCCGCTGCCGGTCACCGGCGGCGCAATCGATCGCACCGTGATCGTCGCGTGGATCGAGCACTGCCGCACGCAGGTAGAGCGCATGAGCGCGGCGGCATGAAAGTTCGCTAGTCGGCGATGTCGGAGGAGCGGCGGCCGAAGCGCAGCCGAAACAGCTCGATGTAGCCGTGCCGCCGCTGCTCAGCGCTCGTGAAAAACTCGCTGTGCAGCGGCGGCTCTGCGGGATCGTAGAGCGGCAACACCGTCGCGCTGAAACGCCCGGTGCTAGCGGCTTCTTTCTGCCGCGCGCGCCACTCGCTGCCGAGGTCCGGCAAGCGCCAGCCTTGGCCGATCACGATGATCTCCTCGGGCTCGTCGTTACGTTGCTCGGGGAGCGGTGCGAGCCGCGCCGCATTCGGCGGCCGCGGGATGCCGCCGGTCGACGGCAGCCTCACGCGCAGCTGATCGGGTTCCACGGTGGCCGTGGGCGCCGGCGCGCTCGGTGCCGGCGGATCGAGAATTCTCGGCGCGCGCGGCGGATCTGCGCTTTGCGCCGCGAGGCCGAAGGCGGCGCCCAGCGCCGCCGAGCCATACACCGAGTCGCCGCTCAGCGCCGTGCATTGCCGAGACGCTCTTGCCAGCGCAGCGACTCGAACCAGTAGCTCGCCGTCGTCGGCAGCCAGGTGTCGGCCTCGCGCGCCGTGATCCAGGCGTTCAAGAACGCGAGAAAGTCGGGATCTCCTTTGTTGACTGCGAACCCCGCGGGGCTCGCAAGCAGCGGCCGTCCCGTCGGCACGTCGACGACGCCGGGGTTCTCGAGCGCCAAAAAGGTCGGCACGGGCTCGTCCTCGACGAAGCCGTGCACCTCGCCGGCCAGCAGCGCTTCGCTCGCGACCTCGACCGACGCGAAGAGCCGGACGCGCGCTCGCGGCCACAAGCGCCGCGCGAGCTCGGCGCCGACCGAGTCTTCGACTGCCGCGATCGTGAACGCCTCGTTGTCGAGAGCCGTGGCGTCCGTGACGCTCGCCGTGCGCTCGACATGGGTCGCGAGGCCGACACCGCTCTGCGCATAGGGCTCGCTGAAGTTCACGTGCAGGGCGCGCTCGGGCGTGATCGTCAAACCCGCTGCGATGAGGTCGATGTCGCCGGCCTCGAGCGCAGGCACGAGCCGCTCGAGGTCATAAGGGAACAGCTGCGCCTCGACGCCCATGTCGGCTGCGAGCTGGCGCGCGACGTCGACCTCGAATCCGACGAGCTCGCCGTCGGCGCCGCGTGCGGCCCATGGCGCGTACAGCGTCACACCGACGCGCAGCTTGCCCGTGTTCAGCACCTCTTGCAGATCGCGTGCCGCGGCCTGCCCGCCGAAAGCGAACACAGCCAATACGATCGTTGCGATACGCGCCATGCTCTTCGCTTCAGCCACCGCCACTTGAGACCTGCCCGCCCGGCGTTGGTTCGTCCCGGCTAGAATGGTAGCCGAACGCCCCTCACGAAACCGACCGACCGTGACCATGCCGCCGATCGATCCAGCACCACCCGGAACGGCGGCTCCGCCGAAGCCGGCGTCCCCCGAGCGCCCGAAGCCCACACGCGCGCAACGTGTCGTCGCTTTCACGTTCCTCGGGGCGTTCGGCCTGACGATGCTGACGGTCGTCTTGACGGGGCTGTATGTGAGAAGCCCGAGCGCGCGGCGCGCGCCCGATACCCCCGCCGTCACGCTAACGGTCGGCGAGCCGCGCACGATCAATCTCGTGTTCGGCGCGCGCACGGCTATCGACGATGTCGAGCTCACGGTCGATTTGCCCCCCGGCATCGAGCTCGCGACCCATCCCGGCGAGCGCCGCGTCGTGTCGCGCGCGCGGCTCGCCGGCGGCGACAACGCGCTGCCCCTGACGCTTGTCGCACGCAGCGGCCGCGGCGGTCAGCTTGCGGCGCGTCTCAGGCAACGCGGCGATCAGAAGGTCTTCGTCGTCGACGTCTCGGTCGCCCCGCCGTAGCTTTTGCGCGGCTGGCGCCTGTGACGGGCGTCCTGTTCGGCCTCGCACGGCGCGCCTAGAGTGGCGCCAGACCCGCTCGAGGGAGCCGCGCGTGCGCAATTCCAAGCCTTTGATGCTGCTGCTGTTTGCGGCCTGCCTCGGAGGCGGCCGAGCGGCGGCCCAGACGGCCGCCGAGCTCGCGGCCGAGGGTAACCAATTGGTCCGGTCGGGCGTTTACCGCACGGCATTGCTGCGCTACCGCGAAGCGGAGGCAGCAGGCCTCGACACACCGCTGTTGCACTACAACCTCGGCGTCGTCCACTACAAGCTCGGCGACTTCGCCGAGTCGGCCGACGAGTTCGCGCGCGCTGCCCCGGACCCGGCGCTCGCCGCGCTGGCGAGCTACAACCGCGGCTTGGCGCTTCGCGCCGGTGGGGATGCGGCGGCGAGCGAAGCGTTTCGCGCGGCCGCGGAGGGCGCCGACGATCGCGACTTGCGCCGGCTCGCTGCGACGGCGGCCGACGACGGCGCCGCCGCGATGCCGGTGCCCGCGAGCGCTGCGCGACGCTTCGATGGTTCCGCCGAGCCGACGGCGCGCATCGGCGCGCTCGAGCTCGCAGCCGCCGCCCGCTTGGGCCAAGACGACAACGTTTACCGAACGCCGGCGGAGCCTTACGTCGATCTTTCCGATCCGGCACAGCCGCTCGTGACGCCCGTCGCGCGCTCTGCGAGCTTCGTGCCGGCGGAGTTGCATGCGGCGTACGTGCTCGAGAACGAGTCAGGCGACACCGAGTTCCTGTTTCGCTACGACCTGAACGGCGTCTTCTACGACGAGGAGTTCTCGAACGCGACGGAAGTCGACCAGCGTTTGTCGATCGGTGCCGACATCGTGCTCGGCGAAGCCGAGCGCCGCCGGCGTGCCGTAGACACTTCGTTTTTCGTCAGCACACATGGAGAGACCAATTTCGATCCCGACAACGGCTTGGCCCGCGAGGTCGACGTCGAGATCGACGGCGAGACCGTCACCGAGGACGTGAGCGAAAGGTTCTCGTACAAGGCCGCGGGCGTGCAGGGCCATTTCACGCATACGCTGGGACGCGTCACGTGGGCTTTCGACCTCATGTTCGAGCGCGACGAGTACGAGCGCACCGAGCTCGTCGCCAATTTCGACCACGAGTACTTCTTCACGGGTGTGGACGTCCACTACGACTTCAGCGACGTCATGGCGCTGAAGCTGGGCCTGCGTCAATACCGGACGGTGTACGACGAGCGGCCCGCGCGCGATCTAACCGGCGCGCTGCTCGACACGAATCCGGCGCAGGAGTATGTGCATCGCGGGCTGCAGCTCGGTTTCGAGCGGCAAATCGGTCGCGCCCTCAACCTCGAGGCCGACTATCTTCGGCTCGACCGCGCCGACGGATTCGTCGGCTACTACGACTACACGCAAGACGTGCTGCGCGTGCGGCTCGGATTCGCGCCGATGGCGCGCCTCGACGTCTCGCTCGCGGCCGTCGCGCGCAGCTATGAGTATCCGCGCGCATTTGCTTTCCATGTCGAGGCCGGCGGCGCGCGCGAGCTCGAGGAAATTGGGCTCGTGCTCGAAGCGGCGTACCGCATCACGCCGCGCCTCGAGCTTTCGGCCGAGCTCGAATCGCTCGACGTGACGTCCACTGATGCCCGGGCCGCGTACCTACGCACCCAGGCGATGCTCGGTGTCGAGTGGCGCAGGTAGGCTAGTCGGATCTCGCGACGGCGATGGGGCTGCGGGCCTGTGGGTCGACGCTCGCGTCTTGGCCGCTGACGGCGCGGGTCCAGAGGCGCGCGTCGGAGCGGCACGCCGTGTCCGTCTCGGCGCAAGCGACCCACCACAGCTGCGAGTTCGGCGCGCGCGACAGCGAGAAGCTGTCGCGATAGGTGTACGTCTGAACGTCGGAGCCGTCGCCTGCCGTATAGCGGCGGCCGAGGCGCTGATCTCCTGTCTGCACGAGGATGTCGCCGCGTTGCTCCGAGTCGCTGCACGTCCAGCGGCCGCGGTCCCTACCCGTACCATGCGCGCAGCCAAAAACCACGAGCGGCTGGGTGCACGCGTTGATCAAACCGACGTCGACCATCTCGCCGTAGTTGTAGACGGCATCCTCGCGGACGCAGCCATTCAGCGGACCAGCGGCGGCCGTGGCAGCTGCGGCTTGCGTCGCTCGGGGCGGCGCGAACTCGATACGCTCCGTCAGCACCTGGGGCTCGCGCTCCTCGTCCGCGGCGTAACGCCGGCGCGCGACGGCCGCCAGGGCTGCCGAGTCGAAGACGTTGCGCGGCTCGGCAGTGACGACGCGCGGGCTTTCGACGGTGCCCTGCGGAGTTACGGTGAATTCCACGTCGACCGAGCCGCGTAGGCCGCGCGCTCGGGCCGCTTCCGGATATTCCGGCACGCCGGCAATCAGCGGCTCCAGCGCGCCGTCGCCGGCCGCCTGCTCGCCGGCAGCGGGCGCAGGACGCACGGCCGGTGCGGGCGCGGAGCTCGCGCCGCTGTCGCGGCAGACCTGGCAGCTCTGCACGAGGATTCGCGGATTCGTCGTGCGCGCGAGCCAGTCCTCGCGATCCTCGCCGTCGACGACGACGGAGACGAACGGTTGGCCGTCGACGAAGTAGTCGACGCGCGCGCACATTTGATGATCGGTTTTGATCTCGAGGAACGTGCCGCGTGCGACGACCTCGGCGCTGCAGGTATCGACGACGCTCGTGCAGTCGCACCGGTACTGCGCATGTGCGGTGCCGACGCCGGCGAGCAGCAGCGATGTGGCGACGATCTTCGACAGGCGCATGGCGTTTCTCCGCAGTCTTCTTCTAGAGACTTTACTGCTGAGTTTAGCCCAATGCCGCGTGCGCAGCGGCAGCTGCGCGAAGCGTTATGTCGTATCGGGCGCCAGGCCGTGCGGGGCTGGCGCATGCGCCGGGGCGGCGCACGAATGGCCTTTTACAGGACGAAGCGAATCCGCGTGAACGAGGTCTGCTCGATCGCTCGGCCCATGAACACGCGCGGCTCGAAATGCCATTTGGTGACGGCGTCCGTGGCTTCACGGCGGAAGATCGTCTCGTGCGACGCGTCGGTCACGACGATATTGCGCGTCTTTCCGTCCGTGCCGACAGTGAACTCGATGTCGACCCAGCCTTCGAGACTGCGCTCGGTGGCGCGCTGCGGATAGCTCGGCGCAACGTAGGTAGCGATTTTCAGCGCCGAGGCAGGGACCGGTTTGGCCGACTCCATGGCGATGAGTTGCTCAGTCAGCGCGGAGCGCGCCTTGCGGACACCTTCATCGGCTGCGCCGAGCAGCGCCTCGGCTTCGTCGATCCAGATGCCGGCCGCTTCGGGGTCGAGCGCTTCTATCGATTGCGCGGCGCGCGAGAGGAATTCCAGAGACAGCGCCGTGCGCGCGCCCTTGGTGAGCTCGTGATCGACGTTCAAGCGGTTCAAGACGCCGACGTAGTGCTTGGCGCTTTGCTCCGACGGTGTCAGGAGACGCCCTTCGGCCAGCGCTTTGTCGAACGCTTCGCCGGCCTCGACGACGGGATCGACCTGTGATTTCGGCGGCGTTTGCGCCGGCGCCGTTTCGACGCGCGCGACGCGTGGGACTTCGGGCACGGGCAACGGCAGCGCGGGCGCCGTGGGCGTGATCCCCGCAGCCTCGGGGAAGATCTTCTGAGCCAGCGACTTTGCGCCCTCGTGTTCCGGCAGGGCGGAGCGAATGCGCTGGACAGTCGCGCGTGCGTCGTCGAAACGCCCCTGATCGAGCGCCGTCTCGCCGCGGTGGACGAGGTCGTCCGCGACTTTCGTGAGGCCTTCGATGGCGGCCGCGTTATCGGGTTCGGCCTTCAAGACGCGCGAGAACAACGTCCACGCGCTGTACTCATCAGGCTCGATCAGCATGCCGGCGTCGTAGGCGAGCTGCGCCATGCGAAGCGGGTGGTCGAGCGCCGCCTCGGGTGCAGCGGCGGAGTCGTCGGTAACTGCCTCGGCCTCGGCCGTCAGTACCGACGACGCCGCCGCCGGAGGACCGATGGCGAGCGCGAGCGTGGCCTCCGGCTCGTCGCCGCCGCCCTTCCAGGGCTGCATGATGACGAGCCAGGCCATGCCTACGGCGGCGATCGCGCCGCCGGCAATCCACAGCAGCAGATCGCCCTGATTCGAGCTCGGTTTTCTTGCTGCACTCATGAGCTTGCCCAAAGACGTCTGAGTCCCTTCAGCTTGGAGAGCACGCCCTCCACGACGCCGGAATCGCCTGTGCTGGCGTCGACCTCATGGCGCCGGACGAGATCGGGGTTCTTGAGCAGCAGGCGGTGATGCTGCAACGCCGCCTGCAGGCTGATCGCGGTTCGGCCGGCCGAGAGCGGCTTGCGCAGAAAGCGAAAGATCTGTCCGTGATTGATGAGCCAGACCATGTCGAGCACGTCGCGGTGCTGGGACACGGCGATCGTCACGAGCTGCGGCAGGTGCTCCTTGAGCCGCGCCGTCATCGATTGAATCGTCGCCTTGTCCGAGGAGACGTCGGTGACGAGCACTCCGGGCCGCTGCTCGGTCAGGCACTTCACGACCTGGACGATGTTGCCGGCCGTATAGACGGGCAGGCGGCCGCGAACGGCCTTCTGCACGACGTCGACGACCTCGCTGTCCATCGAGAAGACGACTACGCCCAAGCCCGCTGCGAGCTTCGGGTGTGCGCTCACGACGGGCGCCGGCGCGAACTTCGGCTGCTCGAGGACGGCTGTTCCCGATACAGGGTCCGGCGGGCGCGGCGACCGGTTCGAAACCTCGGTCACGGTATCGCTCTGCAGGATGATCTCGATCGTGTCGCCGGACGAATCACCGCCCATCAAGGGCTCCGGCGCCGCCGGCACCGGCGTCTCGCGAGCCAGCTTGGCAGCGAGCTCTATAGTCTCGCGCAGCTGCTGCGGCGCGCATGGCTTCGTGAGGAAGCGGAATACCTCGCTGTCGTTGATCGAGCCTTCGACGGCGTCGAGGTCGGCGTAACCAGTCAAGAGGATTCGGACGGTGCGCGGCGACATCGCACGCACCTTCGACAAGACCTCGACGCCCGTCATCTTCGGCATGCGATGGTCCGCCACGATGACGTCGATGTCCTTGTCGCGGACGATGTCGAGGGCTTCGGCGCCGTGGGAAGCGAGAAACAGCTCGAACTGGCGGCGGAACATGATCCGCATCGAGTTCAGCACACGCTGCTCGTCGTCGACGAATAGCAGGCGAGGGCGGTGCGCTTGCGCGTCTTGTATTACTTGGGCCTGCATTCGTTAGACCGCTTCCTTTAGCTCCGGAAAGTCGAGCGCCTCGGCGAAGGTCTGCTCTGCCGGCGCCGGCCGCTTGATCGGTAGGATGACCGTGAAGGACGAGCCCTTGCCGACGACGGACTCGATCTGTAGATCGCCGTAATGGCTGCGAATGATCTCGTCGACAATGGATAGCCCTAAGCCCGTGCCCGTTCCGACTTCCTTCGTCGTGAAGAACGGGTCGCGAATCTTGCTCAAGTTCTCCTCGGGAATGCCGCAGCCCGTGTCGGAGATCCGGATCGCCACGTGCTCGGGGTCGTAGAGCTTCGTCTCGATGACGATCTCACCCTGCGTCTCGATCGCCTGCGCCGCGTTCGTGATGATGTTGAGGAAGACTTGGTTGATCTGCGACGGCGAGCACTCGATCTCGGGAAGCTCGCCGTAGAACTTGCTGATCGTGGCCTTGTGCTTGACGATGTTCTTCGCGATGACGAGCGTCTTGTCGATGCCGGCGTTGACGTCGAAGCTCGCGATGGGCGCTCGATCGAGCCGGCTAAAATCCTTCAAGCTCTGCGCCATCTCCGTGAGCTCGCCCAAACCGGCGATGCTGTCGCGCGTCAGGTCTTGGATTTCCTCGATCGCGGCGTCGAGCTCGTGGTCGCGAAGGATCACCTTCACGTCGCGCAGAGCGCCGACGAACTTGGCTTGATACTCGGCGCGATCCGCGAAGTCTTCCGATTTGATGGAGAAAGCCCCGACGCAGGCCGAGATGAAGTCGCGCAATGGCTCGAGCCGTTCGCGGATGAGCTCGGCGTTGTTGGCGAGGTATAGAAGCGGCGTGTTGATCTCGTGACTGATGCCGGCGACGAGCTGACCGAGCGACGACATCTTCTCGGCCTGCACGAGCTGCACTTGCGATTCTTTGAGGTCCGCGAGCGTGCCGCTCAACTCCTGGGTTCGCGAAGTTACGCGCTGCTCGAGCGATTCGTTGAGCACCGCGAGATCGGCGTTGGCGGCATTGATCTCTCGATAGCTGCCGTGCAAGCGCAACGCGATGAAACCGACGGCGAGCAACAACACGACGGCATAGACGGCGAGCATTAGCCGCGCCTGCTCGATGCGCGTGACGGCGATCGTGTACATGTCCTGGGCCGCAGTGGCCAGCGCAGCGGCGTGCTCGCCGACGGGAGAGCCGACGAGCTGCTGCAGCTTGCTCTCGATGAGCGGCTTGTTCTTCAGAATCGTACCGACGGAGGCGAGCAGCACGCCGAACTGAGTCGGCAGCGAGTCGACGCGTTGATCCCGGCTGAGCGTCACGCGCAGACGGTCGAGGGGGGTGGCGCGGACCGAAGCGTCCTTGCCCGCGAAGTCGAGAGTGCCGACGACGAGCTGAAAGGTGTCGGCGGCCTGGCGGTCGAGCTTGGCGTCGCGCAGCTCCTGAATGACGGTGGCGCCTTCCTCGCGCAAGAACGAGACGGCGGAGGCGTACGCCGTCTGATCGCCAATCAGCTCTTCGGCGAGAGCGGTGGCTGCGCTGACGGCGCCCATGAACGTCTCGTGACTGTTGCTCAGGCGCGCCTCTTGGCTTGCGCTGCCTTGCATCGTGAACAACGACGCGGGCAATTGCTGTGGCTGCGTGGCGACCCGCTCGAGCAGCGCGCGCGCACCTTCGCCAGGCGGGGTCTGCTCGACCCAAGCCGACTCGAGCGTATCCACGAGCGCGCGGAAGTCGCCGTTCAAGCGCTCGAGATCTCCTGCAATCGTGTATTGCGCCACGTGTGTTTCGACGGGAAGCGAACGCGACTCGAGCGCGAGAGAGATCAGCAGCGCCAGCGCGGCGAGCGCTAAAACGAGTGCGATGAATGCACGTTTCATGGCTGACCGATTTACGTAATCGAGTGCTCGAACGTTAGGCAAAACCACGAACCGTTGCAGTGATAGGCTTCACAAGCCTTGCGGACGTCGCGACTCTGCGACCCGCCGTTATGTCGAATTCGATGCGCCGCGCTATCATGGCGCCTCTGCATGGAGGCCACCTTGCGCTCGACCGAAGCCCTCGAGATCCCGCCGACCGACGCCGACGCCGACGCCGGCGCTGAAGCGGCGGGTGCCGCTCGCGACGCAGCCATAGCGGAGCCCTCGGGCCGCTTCAAGAAGCTGCAGGCCGAGCTGCGTGGGCTCGTCGGCAAGGCAATTGGCGACTATCGGATGATCGTAGACGGCGACCGCGTCATGGTCTGCCTGTCCGGCGGCAAGGACTCCTACACGCTCCTGGACATGCTGCTCTCGCTGCAGCGCAAGGCGCCCGTGAGCTTCGAGCTCGTGGCGGTCAATCTCGACCAGAAGCAGCCGGGATTTCCCGCGCACGTCCTGCCGGCGTACCTCACGGAGCTCGGGGTGCCGCACCGTATCGTGGCCGAGGACACCTACTCGATCGTCACGCGCGTCATCGAGCCCGGTAAGACGATGTGCGGCCTTTGCTCGCGGCTACGCCGCGGCATCCTCTATCGAATTGCCGACGAGCTCGGCGCCACGAAGATCGCGTTGGGGCACCATCGCGACGACATCGTCGAGACACTGTTCTTGAACATGTTCTTCGGCGCGCGGTTGAAAGCGATGCCGCCGAAGTTGAAGAGCGACGACGGCAAGCACGTCGTGATCAGGCCGCTCTCCTACTGCGCGGAGCGCGACATCGCGCGCTACGCGCGCGGCCGTGAATTCCCGATCATTCCGTGCAATCTCTGCGGCTCGCAGGAAAACATGAAGCGGCGCGAGATCAAAGCGATGCTCGCGAGCTGGGAGCAAGAAGATCCGGGCCGGACCGACCGCCTGTTCCGCAGCTTGCAGAACGTAGCGCCATCGCATCTCGCCGATCGCGGCCTGTTCGACTTCGAGAGCCTGAGCGCCGCCGACGATTAGCCCGCTAGGGCGGGGCGCGGCCGCTGCTTCGCGTCGGCTCCCGCCAGCACGGTATGTTGCAGCGCTTCGAGCACCTCGCGCGCGCTGCCGAAGCGCTGATTGGGATCCTTGGCGAGGAGCTTGTTCAAGAGCGGCTGGCACGCGGCGAGATGGGACGGCAACGTCGGCACGGGGGCGATGCGGTGCTGCTCGAGGATCTCCTCGGCCGTGGAGCCGACGTACGGTTTCTCGCCCTTGAGCATCTGATACAGGATCACGCCCAGGGAATAGAGGTCCGCGCGCTCGTCGAGCGCGGCGCCGGCACCTTGCTCGGGGCTCATGTAGTAGGGCGTGCCCGCGATCTCCCCGTCCGTATGTTCGAGCCCCGCCTTGGCTACGCTCGTCGTTTGCGAGATGCCGAAATCGATCAGGGCGACGCTATCGTCGAGTCGCCGCATGATGTTGGCGGGCTTCAAGTCGCGATGGATCACGCCGGCCGTATGGATGATGGAAAGAGCCCGCGTGATCTCGCGCGTGTAATGCAAGGCCTCGCTCGGCGCCAGCGTGACGTCGAGCAGCGTGCCGAGATGGCCGAGCGGAAAGTATTCCATCGCGATGTAGCAGTACTGGCTCGTGACGCGGAAGTCGTAGATCTCCGCGACGGCGCGGTCGGCGATGTCGTAGAGCAGCTTGAACTCGGCGACGAGGCGCTCGAAGCTCGCGTCGCGCGCGAGCGAGCCGCGGCCGCGATGTAGCACCTTCAGGACGACTTCCTTGCCGCGCTCCGCGCTGAACGCCACGTGCACCGACACGCTGTCGCGCGTCGCGAGGCAGCGGCGCATGTCGTAGCCGAATAGGCGAACGACGCCCGTGACACTGCTGCCGCGGTTGCCGAGAAGACCTTTGCGGTGCAGCATCGCGCGCTGCACGGCGCTCAAGACTTGCTCGCGGCCGAGCAGCGTCTTCGGGACGTAGTCGAACGCGCCGGACTTGATCGCCTGGACTGCCGTGTACTCGCTGCCCTTGGTCGTGAGCAGGATGACGGCGGGATTCGCGGGGTCTGCAGCCATCGCGCGCAGGGCCTGCAGCGTCGGGTTGCCGGCCGTGCCGTCTTTCGAGAAGTCGCAGCCGACCAGCAGGACGTCGAAGCTCTTGAGCCGCTGGGGGTCGTCGATCACGTCGGCCAGCGCGCCGCTCGTCGACTGGACGGCGGCCCCGTGCCAGCCTTTGACGGCATAGCGGAGCAACGCGGAGCGGACCTTGTTGTCAGGCTCCAGGATCAGGATGCGAGGCGCGTTGTCTGCGAACGGTTCCACAGCACCGGAACGTACCAATTTTGCGAAAGCTTCGCGGTGACCGCTTTCACAGGGTTTGGTTTGGGCTCCGCGGCTTCAGAGGACCCGCTGATCACTAAGCGGTATTCACGGCGCGGCGGCTTCGGCGCGGTCGCGGACGGCGGCGATGACTTTGGGGAGGTCGCGCTTCAGCGTTGCGCGGACCATGAAGCGTGGGATCGGCATGCCGGGGTCGAGCGCGAGCTCGTAGACGAGCAGGATGCGGCCGTTGTCCCGGGGTAGGAGCCACCACGTGCCTTGCATGTGCGCGATCGGCCCGCTGACGCGCTTCACGTCGATGCGCGTGTACGCGCGTGTAGTCGAGGCGGAACACGTGCTCGAATGTCGGCAGGAAGAAGATCGGCTTGATCGTCTGTACGAACAGGTCCGCGCGGCCGCCGTCGAGCTCCTCGAGCTTTTTGCAGCTCACGACGTTCGGAACGTACTCCGGCGCGATCTCGCAAGCCTTCAGCACGTTCCAGATCGCGACGGGCGCCGCGTCGACCTCCGCCGCGAGCCTCACGTCGACCGTCAACGGCCGCTGGCCGCGCTCGGCTTGCACGAGGACCTCGCGCGCCGCGATCGCGTCGCCGTCGATCCAATCGAGATTGGGCTGCGCGGCCGCGCCGAAGTTGTAGCAGAGAAGCGCAAGCGCCGCCGTCCTCATCGACGGTGCGATCAGTCCGCTGCTACCGGATTGCGCAACGTGCCGATGCCGCCGATCTCGACTTCGACGGTGTCGCCGGGCTTCATCCAGACCGGCGGTTTGCGCCCCGCGCCGACGCCACCCGGCGTGCCCGTCACGATGACGTCTCCGGGCTCGAGCTGTGCGAAGCTCGAGCAATACTCGATGAGCTGCGGCACGTCGAAGCACAGCTCGCCGACGCTTTCGTGCTGCATCACCGTGCCGTTCAAGCGCGTCGTCAGCATCAGCTTGCGCGGATCGGCAATCTCGTCGGTCGTGACGAGCCACGGGCCGAACGCTCCGCTCGCGTGAAAGTTCTTGCCGGGCGTGAACTGCGGCGAGTGCCGCTGATAGTCGCGCACGCTGCCGTCGTTGAAGCAGCTGTAACCCGCGACGTAATCGAGCGCGCGTTCGCGGCTCACGCGCCTCGCGCGCTTGCCGATGACGACGGCGAGCTCGCCTTCGTAGTCGAGCTGCTCGGACTCCCGCGGCCTCAATAGCGGCTGCCCGTGGCCGACGATGCTGTCGCCGAAGCGGACGAACAGCACGGGCCGCTCGGGGCGCTCGCGGCCCATCTCCTTGATGTGAGGCAGGTAGTTGATGCCGACGCAGAGCACCTTGGCCGCATCGGGAATCACCGGCGCGAACGCGATCTCCTCGAGGCCGAAGTCCGGGGCACGACTTGCCATGCGCTCGATCTCGGCCAAAGTGCCGGCCGCAAGCGCTCGGCGCAGGCCAGCCGGCTTGCCCGCGAGCCGCGCCGCTGCGTCGACGACGCCGTCGCCGACGACAATGCCGAAACCCGGCGTGCCTTTTCTCTCGAAGCTCACGAGTCGCATGGCCACACCTCCGCTATGCGCCGGGCGCGGCGGCTTCGGCGCGCAGCTGCTCGATGGCCGCTAGGAGCGGCAAGCTCGTCTGGTTCTGCGCGCCCAGGCGGCGCAGCGCGACGGTGCGCTCGGCGACCTCGCGTTTGCCGGTCGCGAGAATCACCGGGATCTTCGCGAGGCTGTGCTCGCGCACCTTGTAATTGATCTTCTCGTTGCGTAGGTCCGCTTCGGCTCGCAACCCCGCGCGGCGGAGCTCGGCGACGACCTCGTGGGCGTACGCGTCGGCATCCGAGGTGATCGTCGTAACGACGACTTGCAGCGGCGCAAGCCAAAACGGCAACGCGCCTGCGTAGTGCTCGAGCAGAATACCGATGAAGCGCTCGAGCGAGCCGAAGATCGCGCGGTGCAGCATCACGGGGGTGTGCTTCAAGCCGTCATCGCCGATGTACGTGGCGCCGAGCCGGCCAGGCATGTTCAAGTCGACCTGCAGCGTGCCGCATTGCCAATCGCGGCCGATGGCGTCGCGCAGCACGAACTCGATCTTCGGGCCGTAGAACGCGCCTTCGCCCTTGTTCAATGTGTACGGTAGGTGGAGGGCGTCCATCGCGTTCTTCAGCGCGGCCTCCGCGCGGTCCCATACGTCGTCTGCGCCGACGCGCTTCGCCGGCCGATCCGCGAACTTCATGAGCACGTTCTCGAAGCCGAAGCTGCGGTAGATATCGAGCAGCAGCTGGCACACCTTGCCGGCTTCCTCGGTGACCTGCGCCTCCGTGCAGAACACGTGCGCATCGTCTTGCGTGAACGCCCTCACGCGCATGAGTCCGTGCAACGCGCCCGAAGGTTCGTAGCGGTGAACCTTGCCGAACTCGGCGACGCGGTACGGGAGATCGCGATAGCTGCGCAGATCGCTCTTGAACACTTGAATGTGGCCGGGGCAGTTCATCGGCTTGACGACGAATGTCTGCTTCTCGGCCGTGTCGCTCGTGAACATGTTCTCGCGGAAAGTATCCCAGTGCCCCGACGCCTCCCACAGTGATCGCGACATGAGCTCCGGCGTGTTGACCTCGCGATATCCGGCGGCGCCTTGCTTTGCGCGCATGAAGTCGACGAGCGTGCGAAACAGTTGCCAGCCCTTCGTGTGCCAGAACACGGCGCCGACGGCTTCGTCCTGGAAGTGAAATAGGTCCATCTGCTTGCCGACCTTGCGGTGATCGCGGCGCTCGGCTTCCTCGAGCCGCTCGAGATAGGCTTTGAGCTCCTTGGCATCGGCCCACGCCGTGCCGTAGATGCGCTGCAGCATCTCGTTTCGCGAATCGCCGCGCCAATAGGCGCCCGCGAGCTTCATGAGCTTGAAGCCCGAGCCTAGCCGCCCCGTCGACGGCAAGTGTGGGCCGCGGCATAGATCGATGAAGTTGCCCTGGCGGTACAGCGTGATCGGCTCGCCGGCGGGGATCGCGCCGATGATCTCGGCCTTGTAGCGCTCGCCCTGCTTCAAGAAGAAGTCCGCGGCCTCGTCTCGGTCCCAGACCTCGCGCACGATTTTCTCGTCGCGCGCGACGATCTCGTGCATTCGTTTCTCGATGCGCTCGAGGTCCTCGGGCGTGAAGGGCTCGGTGCGCGCGAAGTCATAGTAGAAGCCGTTCTCGATCGCGGGGCCTATCGTCACCTGCGTTTCCGGGAACAGCTCCTTGACGGCCTCGGCCATGACGTGCGCGGCGTCGTGGCGCAACAGCTCGAGGCCATCCTCCGAAGTGCGCGTCACGATCTCGACGCGCGCGTCGTGGTCGATCGGCAACGTCAGGTCCTTCAGCGTGCCGTCGATTCGCACTGCGACGGCGTCGCGCTCGAGGCGCGAGCCGATGCTGCGCGCCACCGCGCCGCCATCGATGGGCGAGGGGTAGGAGCGCTGCGATCCGTCAGGGAGTGTGATAATCGGCATACGGAAAACGGGTTCGATAAAAAACGCGCGTCCTGCCGCGCGGCCCGGCGATTGTACGATAATCATGGAATTCGGCGCCCGGAGGGCCGCATGAGCGAGCTGACCGTTCACATGTTTCCGTGCCTAGCGGACAACTACGGCTACCTGCTCCACGATGCCGCGTCCGGTGCGACGGCCGCCGTCGACACGCCCGACGCGGGCGAGATCGCGAGACAGCTCGAGGCAAAGGGCTGGCATCTAACCCACATCCTGAACACCCATCACCACGGGGATCACGCGGGCGGCAATCTCGAGCTCAAGCGCGCAACCGGCTGCACGATCGTCGGCCCGCGTGCAGACGCTGCGCGCATTCCCGGCATCGACGTCGCCGTCGCTGAGGGCGACTTCGTCGAGCTCGGGGGGCATCGCGCGGAGGTCTTCGACACGCCGGGGCACACGCGCGGCCACATCGTCTATCACTTCGCGGCTGCTCGCGCCGCGTTCGTCGGCGATACGTTGTTCGCGTTGGGCTGCGGCCGCTTGTTCGAGGGAACGCCGGGACAGATGTGGAGCTCGCTGCAGAAGATCCTGCGGTGGCCCGACGACACTCGCATCTACTGCGCGCACGAGTACACGCAGAGCAACGCGCGTTTCGCCTTGACGGTCGAGCCGCAGAACCGCTCGCTGCAGGCGCGCGCTGCGAGCGTCGCCCGCTTGCGTGCCGCGGGAGCCGCCACGGTGCCGAGCACGCTCGGCGAGGAGCGCGCGACGAATCCCTTTCTGCGCCCGCAGAGCGGCGATTTGCGCGCGACGATCGGGTTGGACGATGCGCCGGACGTCGAAGTGTTCGCGAAGACGCGCGCGCTCAAAGACGCGTTTTGAGGCGCCTGCTTCCGGGGTCGATTTGCGGCGTTAGGCGCTCGGACGCAGCTGCGTGCGGCCCTGCATCATGAGGCCGGCGCCGCGGTCGGAGACGTGCGCGAGAACGGCCTTGCGGCGGTGTAGCCGGATCGTCTCACCGAGATTCACGGCGAACACCAAGTTGACGACGGTCCCGGCCGGCAGGCCAAGCGACTTGATCTCAAGGAATACCCCCATTGCGGAGAGATTTTTTGCGCGGCAGCGGTGAAATCTCCCGCCCGGGACGGACAGGTACACCGTCGTCGCAACCTTGTTTCTCTCCAGCAGACGCCTTTCCATCGCTGTCCTTTTTTCTTCTTCTGGCCCCGAACTTGGCTCAAAGGATGCGACCGCGAGGCGCTCGAAATCAAGCCCTTGGCGTGTTGGACCAAGGTTCCGTTCGATGCTGGAACGGCGCTGGCAATTATGTCGCGCGCTCCGCGCCCGCCCCTCGCGCCGCGACGCTCTAAGCGTGATGCGGTAAGTCGCGGACGGCCGCTCACGCGCGGCGATTCCGGGACGGCGAGCGAGCGACTATGCGGTGCCGCTTTCGGGACGGTGGAGCATCACAGCCGGAAACGTCCGGCGCGGTTGACACTCTTCGGGTCTGAATTGACAATAGCCGGCTTATTCCGCGGAGGGGTACCCAAGCGGCCAACGGGGGCAGACTGTAAATCTGCTGGCTATTGCCTTCGTAGGTTCGAATCCTACCCCCTCCACCAATAAGGCGAGTAGGTAGGGCGAGAACAGGCGGGTGTAGTTCAACGGTAGAACCTCAGCCTTCCAAGCTGATGGTGGCGGTTCGATTCCGCTCACCCGCTCCAATTTTGGATGCGAGCTTAGAGGGCCAAGGTCGAACAGGAGAAGCTGTTCCCGGTTTGCGTTCCCGCCCACATAGCTCAGTCGGTAGAGCACTTCCTTGGTAAGGAAGAGGTCACCGGTTCAATTCCGGTTGTGGGCTCCATGGAATCAGCGTCGCTGCACTAAATTGGTGCAGAAAACGCTACACATTAGTATATAGAGACAAAACGGCGTGGCGCCTCAGGGCCCACCTCGAGGCAGCCAAAGTCAGGAGTCGGACATGTCCAAAGAAAAATTTCAGCGCAGCAAGCCGCATGTGAACGTGGGGACGATTGGGCACGTGGACCATGGGAAGACGACGTTGACGGCGGCGTTGACGAAGGTGATGGCGTCGAAGCACGGGGGTACGTTCATGGCGTACGACCAGATCGACAAGGCGCCGGAGGAGAAGGCGCGGGGCATCACGATTGCGACGGCGCATGTCGAGTACGAGAGCGATGCGCGCCACTACGCGCACGTGGACTGCCCGGGGCATGCCGACTACGTGAAGAACATGATCACGGGCGCGGCGCAGATGGACGGGGCGATTTTGGTGGTGTCGGCGGCCGATGGGCCGATGCCGCAGACGCGGGAGCACATTTTGCTGGCGCGCCAGGTCGGGGTGCCTTACATCGTGGTGTTCATGAACAAGGCGGACATGGTCGATGACGCGGAGCTGCTGGAGCTCGTGGAGCTCGAGGTCCGGGATCTACTGACGACGTATGAGTTTCCGGGCGATAAGACGCCGATCATCATCGGCAGTGCGCTGAAGGCGTTGGAGGGAGACACCTCCGCGTTGGGCACGCCGAGCGTCGAGAAGCTCGTGGCGGAGATGGACAAGTACATTCCGGTGCCGGAGCGGCTGATCGATGGGCCGTTCCTGATGCCGATCGAGGACGTATTCTCGATTTCGGGCCGCGGCACGGTGGTGACGGGTCGAATCGACCGGGGCATCGTGAAGGTCGGGGATGAGGTGGAGATCGTCGGGATCAAGCCGACGGTGAAGACCATCTGCACGGGCGTGGAGATGTTCCGCAAGCTCCTCGATGAGGGGCGCGCCGGGGACAACGTCGGCGTGTTGCTGCGCGGCACGAAGCGCGAAGAGGTGGAGCGCGGGCAGGTGTTGGCGAAGCCGGGCTCGATCAATCCGCACACGAAGTTCGAGTGCGAGGTGTACATCCTGACGAAGGAAGAGGGCGGCCGGCATACGCCGTTCTTCAAGGGGTATCGGCCGCAGTTTTACTTCCGCACGACGGACGTAACGGGGGCGGTGGAGTTGCCCGAGGCGACCGAGATGGTGATGCCCGGTGACAACATCAAAATGAAGGTGGAGCTGATCTCCCCGATCGCGATGGAAGAGGGGCTCAGGTTCGCGATCCGCGAAGGCGGCCGCACCGTGGGCGCCGGCGTCGTCGCCAAGATCATTCAATAGAACAAACTTAGCGAGTTACGCCAGTAGCTCAATTGGTAGAGCAGCGGTCTCCAAAACCGCAGGTTGGGGGTTCGAGTCCCTCCTGGCGTGCCAACTCCGCCGGGTGGATTTGACCACGCAGCGGACGTCATCGACACAGGGCATGGAAACAAAAGTAGAAGAGCAACCGACGATCGTCGATACGGCGAAGCTCGCGCTCGCCATCGTCGTCGTGCTTGCCGGTCTCGCCGGCTACTACTACTTCGGGGATTCGTCCGCGTTGCTGCGCACGCTCGGCGTCATCGTGGCGGTCGCGGCTGCAGGCGCCGTCGCGTTCACGTCGCTGCAGGGCCGAACGTTGTGGAAGTTCATCCAGGGTGCGCGAGTCGAGCTCAACAAGGTCGTTTGGCCGACGCGCGAAGAGACGATTCAGACGACGCTCGTGGTGCTCGTCGTAGCTTTGATCGGCGGAGTCTTTTTCTTCTTGCTCGATATGTTCTTGGCGTGGCTCACGAGCCGATTAACGGGACAAGGGATCTTCTAGTCATATGGCCTTGCAGTGGTACGTCGTGCACGCCTACTCGAACTTCGAGCACAAGGTCAAGGAGTCGCTGATCGAGCGCGTGCGCCGAGCAGGTCTCCAGGAGCGCTTCGGCGAGATCCTCGTGCCGACCGAAGAGGTCGTCGAGATGCGTGAAGGCCAGCGCCGCAAGAGCGAGCGCAAGTTCTTCCCGGGCTATGTGCTCGTGCAGATGGAGATGGACGACGAGACCTGGCACCTCGTCAAAGAAGTGCCGAAGGTGCTCGGCTTCATCGGCGGCAGCAGCGACAAGCCTGCGCCGATCACGGACAAGGAAGCGCAGGCGATCTTGAATCGCGTGCAGGAAGGCGTCGACAAGCCGCGGCCGAAGATTCTGTTCGAGCCCGGAGAGGTCGTGCGCGTCACGGAGGGCCCGTTCAACGACTTCAGCGGCGTCGTCGAGAACGTCAACTACGAGAAGAGCAAGGTCAGGGTCGCGGTGCAGATTCTCGGCCGGTCGACGCCTGTCGAGCTCGATTTCAGTCAAGTAGAAAAAGCGTAAGCAACAGAGCGAAACAGGCGTATGGCACGGAAAATCGAAACTTACATCAAGCTGCAAGTCCCGGCCGGCAAGGCGAACCCGAGCCCGCCCGTCGGGCCAGCCTTAGGCCAGCACGGCGTCAACATCATGGAGTTCTGCAAGGCGTTCAACGCGCAGACCCAAGGCATGGAGGTCGGCATTCCCGTGCCCGTCGTGATCTCGGTCTACAACGACCGCAGCTTCACATTCATCATGAAAACGCCGCCCGCGACCGTGCTGCTGAAGAAGGCAGCCGGGATCGAGAAGGGCAGCGGAACGCCGAACACGAGCAAGGTCGGCAAAGTGACGCGCAAGCAACTCGAGGAGATCGCCAAGGTCAAAGCGCGCGACCTGAATGCGGCCGATCTCGATGCGGCGGTCAAGATCATCGCCGGCAGCGCCCGCAGCATGGGCCTCGACGTGGAGGGCTGAGTGATGCCGAAAGTAACGAAAGCGCAGAAGGCGGCCGCGGGCAAAGTGCAGCCCGGCAAGGCTTATCCGGCCGACGAGGCGCTGAAGCTCGTGAAAGAGCTCGCGCACGCTAAATTTTCCGAGTCCGTGGACGTTGCCATCAATCTCGGCATCGACGCCGCGAAATCCGATCAAGTCGTTCGCGGCTCGACGGTGCTGCCGAACGGCAGCGGCAAGAAAGTCCGGGTAGCCGTGTTCACTCAGGGCGCGAATGCCGAGGCCGCAAAGCAAGCCGGCGCGGATATCGTCGGCATGGACGACCTCGCGGAGAAAATGCAGGGCGGCGACCTGAACTACAACGTAGTCATCGCGAGCCCCGATGCGATGCGCGTCGTCGGCAAGCTCGGTCAGCTGCTCGGCCCGCGCGGCCTGATGCCGAATCCCAAGGTCGGCACGGTCTCGGCCGACGTGGCCGGCGCGGTGCGCAACGCCAAGGCCGGCCAGGTCCGGTATCGCGCCGACAAGGGCGGCACCGTGCACTGCGTGATCGGCAACGTCAGCTTCGAAGTGAACGCGCTGAAGCAGAACCTAATGGCGCTCGTGGCCGACCTGCAGAAGGCGCGGCCGGCGTCTGCGAAAGGCGTGTATCTGCAGAGGGTTTCAGTGTCCTCGACCATGGGTCCCGGTGTGCTCGTCGATCACTCGACGCTCGTTCAATCGGAAGAGGCTGAGGCATAGAAGGCATTAAGAGGGGACAGATCTATTTTCCCAAAGGAAAATAGATCTGTCCCCAAGATCCTTGTTCGAAACGACAGAGCGACCGCCAGGGATGGCGGGAGTGACCGTCGACATCGAAGACCGTAGGCCCCGGGCCGCAAGGCCCGAGTTAATGGCGACAGCCGCCTACGCAGATGGTGTTACCTGACTCGGCATTGCTGAAGTGAGGCCACCGGCGAATTTAGAAGGCCCGCGTGGGGCAATTGGCTTCTCCGCCAAGGGGAAAGCCGGGAGTTGATATGTCGAGTACTGTCGAAGCGAAGCAAGCGGTCGTCTCCGAGGTCGCCGCGATAGCGAAGACGGCGCAATCCGCCGTCGCCGCGGAATATCGCGGTCTCACGGTCGCGGAGATGACGAAGCTCAGGGTCTCGGCCCGCCAAGCCGACGTGTACGTGCGAGTCGTGAAGAACACGCTCGCGCGCCGCGCCGTCGAAGGAACGAGCTTCGAGTGCATGAAGGGCAGCTTGAGGGGCCCGCTCGTGCTCGCGTTCTCGCGTGAGGATCCCGGCGCTGCAGCTCGCGTCGTCAAAGGGTTCGCGAAGGAGCACGACAAGCTGGTGACGGTCGCTTTGTCGATCGGCGGCCAGCTTTATCCGGCGTCCGATCTCGATCGGTTGGCTTCGCTGCCGACGCTGACGGACGCCCGCACGATGCTCGTGCGCGTGCTCGCCGCGCCGATGACGACGCTTGTGAGGACGCTGGCCGAGCCCGCGGCGATGCTGGCCCGCACGTTGAAGGCTCGCAGCGAGCAGTCGCAGCCCGAGCAGCCGCAGTCTTAGTAGCCTCTTCAGAGTTGGACGCGTTTTCAGGTAACACAGTTTTTCCGTAGGAGATTGGTCATGTCGTTGTCGAATGCAGAGTTGGTCGAAGCGCTGAGCAAGAAGCCGATCCTCGAGATCGTCGAGCTCGTGAAAGCGCTCGAAGAGAAGTGGGGCGTTTCCGCCGCCGCGCCCGTCGCCGTCGCCGCCGCGGGCGGTGCCGCCGCCGCTGCAGCGCCCGTCGAGGAGAAGACCGAGTTCAACGTCGTGATGGACTCGTTCGGCGAGAACAAGGTCGCCGTCATCAAGGTCGTCCGCACGGTCACGGGTCTTGGTTTGAAGGAAGCGAAGGACCTCGTCGAAGGTGCGCCGAGCACCGTCAAGGAAGGCGTCAAGAAGGACGAGGCCGAGACGATCAAGAAGCAGCTCGAGGAAGCAGGCGCGAAAGCCACCATCAAGTGATGGTGCGTCGCGTCTCTCCCGCGTCGCCGGCTCGTCTCGCGTGAGGCGAGTCGTGCGATGGGTCGTCTGCGCAGGTTTCGTATCGGCTGGCCGCCAGTGGGGGCGGTCGGCGTGCTTCCGTTTTTTTTTGCTGGCTAACCCTAATTCGCCCTAGTTTCACCCAAAATTTCGCCCAAATTTCGGAGTAGCAGGCATGGCTTATTCGTTCACTGAGAAGAAGCGGATCAGGAAGGACTTCGGGAAGCTGCCCAGCATCCTGAACGTTCCCTACCTCCTTTCGATCCAGATCGATTCTTATCAGAAGTTCCTGCAACAGGAGGTTGCGGCCACCGAGCGCGCCGACATGGGTCTGCACGCGGCGTTCAAGAGCGTGTTTCCGATCGTCAGCTACTCGGGCAACGCCGCGCTCGAGTATGTCAGCTACCGCCTCGGCGACCCGGTTTTCGACGTCAAGGAGTGCCAGCTCCGCGGCCTCACGTACGCGGCCCCGCTGCGCGTGCTCGTGCGCCTGATGATTTACGACAAGGAAGCGCCCGGCCCGAAGAAAAAGGTCAAGGACATCCGCGAGCAGGAGGTCTATCTCGGCGAAATGCCGCTGATGACCGACCACGGCACGTTCGTCATCAACGGCACGGAGCGAGTGATCGTCTCCCAGCTGCACCGAAGCCCCGGCGTGTTCTTCGACCACGACAAGGGCAAGACGCACTCGAGCGGCAAGCTGCTGTTCTCGGCACGCGTGATTCCTTATCGCGGCTCTTGGCTCGACTTCGAGTTCGATCCGAAAGACAGCGTGTTCGTCCGTATCGACCGCCGGCGCAAGCTGCCCGTCAGCATCATCCTGCGCGCGCTCGAGTTCACGAACGAGCAGATCCTCGACCTCTTCTTCGAAAAGAACGAGATCAAGCTCGGCGACCCGATCACGCTGAAGCTCGTGCCGGAGCGCCTGCGCGGCGAGACGGCAAGCTTCGACATCAAGATCGGGCGCAAGGTCATCGTCGAGAAAGACCGTCGCATCACGATGAAGCACGTCCGCGAGCTCGAGCAGGCCAAGGTCAAGGAGCTCGAAGTTCCGACGGAGTACCTCGAAGGAAAGATCCTTGCGCACGACGTCGTCGACACCTCGAGCGGCGAGCTGATCGCGAGCGCCAATGACGAGATCACGAAGACGATCATCGAAAAGCTCGCCGCGGCGGGCATCAAGAAGATCGAGACGCTGTTCGTCAACGACCTCGACCGCGGCCCGTTCATCTCGAACACGCTGCGCATCGACTCGAGCACGAACAAGCTCGAGGCGCTCGTCGAGATCTACCGCATGATGCGCCCCGGCGAGCCGCCGACGAAGGAGGCCGCCGAGAACCTGTTCCAGAACCTGTTCTTCAACAGCGAGCGTTACGACCTGTCGGCGGTCGGCCGCATGAAGTTCAACCGCCGCGTGGGCCGCAACGAGTCGGAAGGCCCCGGCGTGCTCAGCAAGGACGACATCATCGCCGTCCTGAAGACGCTGATCGACATCCGCAACGGCAATGGCGTCGTCGACGACATCGACCACCTGGGCAACCGCCGCGTGCGCAGCGTTGGCGAGATGGCCGAGAACGCATTTCGCATCGGGCTGGTGCGCGTCGAGCGCGCCGTCAAGGAGCGGCTCACGCTTGCGGAATCCGAAGGTCTGATGCCGCAGGAAATGATCAACGCGAAGCCCGTGGCTGCCGCCGTCAAGGAGTTCTTCGGCTCGAGCCAGCTGTCGCAGTTCATGGACCAGAACAATCCGCTGTCGGAAGTCACGCACAAGCGGCGCGTTTCGGCGCTTGGACCAGGCGGCCTCACGCGCGAGCGTGCAGGCTTCGAGGTTCGCGACGTGCACCCGACGCACTACGGCCGCGTGTGCCCGATCGAAACTCCGGAAGGTCCGAACATCGGTCTCATCAACTCGCTGTCCGTCTATGCGCGGACGAATGAGTACGGCTTTCTCGAGACGCCGTATCGGCGCGTCACGGACGGCAAGGTCACGGCCGAGATCGATTACCTGTCGGCAATCGAGGAAGGCCAGTACGTCATCGCGCAGGCAAACGCGGCGCTATCGCCGAAAGGCGAGTTCACGGAAGACCTCGTCTCGAGCCGTCACCAGAACGAGTTCGCGCTGCTGCCGGCCGCCCAGATCCAGTACATGGACGTCTCGCCGAAGCAGATCGTCTCCGTCGCCGCGTCGTTGATCCCGTTCCTCGAGCACGATGACGCGAACCGTGCGTTGATGGGCTCGAACATGCAGCGGCAGGCCGTCCCCACGCTGCGCACGGAGACTCCGCTCGTCGGCACGGGCATGGAACGTGCGGTCGCCGTCGACTCGGGGGTCACCGTCGTCGCGCGCCGAGGCGGCATCGTCGACTCCGTCGACGCCTCGCGCATCGTCGTTCGCGTCAAGGACGAGGAGACGAAGGCCAACGAGGCCGGCGTCGACATCTATAACCTCACGAAGTACACGCGCTCTAACCAGAACACCTGTATCAATCAGCGGCCGCTCGTCAAAGCCGGCAACGCGATCGAAAAGGGTGACGTGCTCGCCGACGGCCCGTCGACGAGCATGGGCGAGCTCGCGCTCGGTCAGAACCTGCTCGTCGCGTTCATGCCATGGAACGGCTACAACTTCGAAGACTCGATCCTGATCTCGGAGCGCGTGGTCATCGAGGACCGGTTCACGACGATCCACATCGAAGAGCTGACCTGTGTTGCGCGCGACACGAAGCTCGGGCCCGAGGAAGTCACGGCGGACATTCCGAACGTCGGTGACGCGGCGCTCACGAAGCTCGACGAGAGCGGTATCGCATTCATCGGCGCCGAGGTTGGCGCCGGCGACATCCTCGTCGGCAAGGTCACGCCGAAGGGCGAGACGCAGCTGACGCCGGAAGAGAAGCTGCTGCGTGCGATTTTCGGCGAGAAGGCGTCCGACGTGAAGGACACGAGCCTGCGCGTGCCGCCCGGCATGGATGGCACCGTCATCGACGTGCGCGTGTTCACGCGCGACGGCGTCGAGAAAGACGGCCGCGCCCTGTCGATCGAGCGCCAAGAGCTCGAGGCGGTGCGGAAGGATCTCGACGACCAGCAGCGCATCCTCGAGGACGACATCTATCAGCGAATCGAGAAGGCGCTGATCGGCAAGGTGGCTGCAGGCGGCCCGAACGGGCTCGCAGCGGGCGCCAAGATCGCGAAGTCGTATCTCGACGAGCTGCCGCGCGACCAGTGGTTCCAGGTCCGCGTGAAAGCTGATGACGCCAACGCGGCGCTCGAGCAAGCGGCGGAGCGGTTGCGCTCGCAGAAGGCGCTGTTCGACAAGCGCTTCGACGAGAAGAAGCAGAAGATCACGGCGGGCGACGATCTGGCGCCCGGCGTGCTGAAGATGGTCAAGGTCTATCTCGCGGTGAAGCGCCGCGTGCAGCCCGGCGACAAGATGGCCGGCCGGCACGGCAACAAGGGCGTCATCTCTACGATCGTGCCCGTCGAGGACATGCCGTACGCGGCCGACGGCACACCCGTCGACATCGTGCTGAACCCGCTCGGCGTGCCGTCGCGCATGAACGTCGGGCAGGTGCTCGAGACGCACTTGGGCTGGGCTGCGAAAGGCCTCGGGCTCAAGATCGGCGAGATGATCAGAAACGGCGGCGAGGTCAAGGAGTTGCGCACGTTCATCGACAAGATCTACAACCACACGGGCGGCCAGAAGGCCGACATCGCGTCGTTGAACGACTCGGAGATCGGCGAGCTCGCGGCGAACTTGAGCCACGGCGTGCCGATCGCCACTCCGGTGTTCGACGGCGCGAACGAGGAGGAAATCAAACACCTCCTGAAGTTGGCCGACCTGCCGGAGACCGGTCAGACCGTGCTCTACGACGGCCGGACCGGCGAACGGTTCGATCGGCCCGTCACCGTCGGCTACATGTACATGTTGAAGTTGAACCACTTGGTCGACGACAAGATGCATGCGCGCTCGACGGGTCCCTACAGCTTGGTGACGCAGCAGCCGCTCGGCGGCAAGGCGCAGTTCGGCGGCCAGCGCTTCGGCGAGATGGAAGTCTGGGCGCTCGAAGCGTACGGCGCGGCGTACACGCTGCAGGAGATGCTGACGGTCAAGTCGGACGACGTGCAGGGCCGGACGAAGATGTACAAGAACATCGTCGACGGAACGCACGAGATGCAGGCCGGCATGCCCGAGTCGTTCAACGTGTTGGTCAAGGAGATCCGTTCTCTCGCGATCAACATCGACCTCGACACGGCGGACTGAGCGGAGCGGGAAGAAGGGGACGGATTTGTAAATCCGCCCCCCATCCGTCTCCGGTTTTCGTAATGAAATATTTTGCAGTAGGTGGTGCTTCATGAAAGATCTACTGAGGCTTTTCAAGCAGCAGAGCGCGGTCGAGGATTTCGATCTGATTCGCATCGGGCTCGCTTCGCCCGACATGATCCGCTCGTGGTCGTATGGCGAGGTCAAGAAGCCCGAGACGATCAACTACCGCACGTTCAAGCCGGAGCGCGACGGCCTGTTCTGCGCGAAGATCTTCGGGCCGATCAAGGACTACGAGTGCTTGTGCGGCAAGTACAAGCGCTTGAAGCATCGCGGCGTGGTCTGCGAAAAGTGCGGCGTCGAGGTCACGCAGACGAAGGTGCGCCGCGAGCGCATGGGCCATATCGAGCTCGCGAGCCCCGTCGCGCACATCTGGTTCCTGAAGTCTCTGCCGTCGCGCATCGGCCTCATGCTCGACATGACGCTGCGCGAGATCGAGCGGATTCTCTACTTCGAAGCTTTCGTCGTGGTCGACCCCGGCATGACGCCGCTGCAGCGCAGCCAACTGCTGTCGGATGAGGCGTACCTCGAGGCGATCGAGCAATACGGCGACGAGTTCGACGCGCGCATGGGCGCCGAGGCCGTCCGCGACCTGCTCGCCGCGATGAATCTCGACATCGAGGTCAACAAGGTTCGCGACGACATCGCCGGCACGAACTCGGAGACGAAGATCAAGCGGCTGTCGAAGCGCTTGAAGCTGCTCGAGTCGTTCCTCGAGTCGAACAACAAGCCCGAGTGGATGGTCATGACCGTCCTGCCCGTGCTGCCGCCCGATTTGCGGCCGCTCGTGCCGCTCGACGGCGGCCGGTTCGCGACGTCGGATCTGAACGACCTGTACCGGCGCGTCATCAATCGCAACAACCGCTTGCGCCGCCTGCTCGAGCTCAACGCGCCGGACATCATCGTGCGCAATGAAAAGCGCATGCTGCAGGAGTCCGTCGACGCGCTGCTCGACAACGGCCGCCGCGGCCGCGCGATCACGGGCACGAACAAGCGCCCGTTGAAGTCGCTCGCCGACATGATCAAGGGCAAGCAGGGCCGGTTCCGCCAGAACTTGCTCGGCAAGCGCGTCGATTACTCGGGCCGCTCCGTGATCGTCGTCGGTCCCACCTTGAAGTTGCACCAGTGCGGCTTGCCGAAGAAGCTCGCGCTCGAGCTGTTCAAGCCGTTCATCTTCTCGAAGCTGCAGCTGCGCGGCGAAGCGACGACGATCAAGGCCGCCAAGCGCCTCGTCGAGCGCGAGGGCCCTGAGGTCTGGGACATCCTCGAGCAGGTCATCCGCGAGCACCCCGTGATGCTGAACCGCGCGCCGACGCTGCACCGGTTGGGCATCCAGGCGTTCGAGCCCGTGCTCATCGAGGGCAAGGCGATCCAGCTGCACCCGCTCGTCTGCACGGCGTTCAACGCCGACTTCGACGGCGACCAGATGGCCGTCCACGTGCCGCTGTCGATCGAGGCGCAGCTCGAAGCACGCGCCTTGATGATGTCGAGCAACAACATCCTGTCGCCTGCGAACGGTGAGCCGATCATCGTGCCGTCGCAGGACGTCGTCCTCGGCATCTATTACATGACGCGAGAGCGCGCCAATGCGCGCGGCGAAGGCATGATGTTCTCGGACGTCGAGGAAGTGCACCGCGCCTACGAGTCCGGCGCCGTCGAGCTGCACACGAAGATTCGCGTGCGCATCCGCGAGAAGGTCGGCGGCGTTGCGACGTCGAAGCTGACGAATACGACGGTCGGCCGGTCGCTGTTGTCCGAGATCCTGCCAGCGGGCATGTCGTTCGAGCAGATCAACCGCGCGATGAACAAGCGCGCGATCTCGGCGACCATCAACCTGTGCTATCGCCACCTCGGCTTGAAGGAAACCGTCGTCTTCGCGGACCAGCTCATGTACACGGGCTTCTACTACGCGACGCGCTCCGGCGTCTCGTTCGGCGTCAACGACATGGTCGTGCCGAAGGAGAAGAAGGCGATCCTCGACGCCGCCGAGAACGAGGTCAAGGACATTCAGGACCAGTACTCGGCCGGTCTCGTGACCGACGGCGAGCGCTACAACAAGGTCGTCGACATCTGGTCGCGCACCAACGATCAGGTCGCCAAGGCGATGATGGAGAAGCTCGGCGTCGAGCTCGTGACCGAGGGCCCCGGCAAGGGCGGTCAACAGGAGTCGTTCAACTCGATCTACATGATGGCCGACTCCGGCGCCCGCGGTAGCGCAGCGCAGATTCGGCAGCTGGCCGGCATGCGCGGCCTCATGGCAAAGCCGGACGGCTCGATCATCGAGACCCCGATCACGGCCAACTTCCGTGAAGGCCTCGACGTGCTGCAGTACTTCATCTCGACGCACGGCGCCCGCAAAGGCCTCGCAGATACCGCGCTCAAGACCGCGAACTCGGGATATCTCACGCGCCGTCTCGTCGACGTCGCGCAAGATCTCGTCGTCACGGAGCTCGACTGCGGCACGACCCAGGGCTTGCTCATGACGCCGCTCGTCGAGGGCGGCGATATCGTCGAGCCGCTGCGCGAGCGCGTGCTCGGCCGCGCGGCCGCTGTCGACGTGCTCGCTCCGGGCTCCGACAAGGTCGTGCTCGAAGCCGGCACGCTGCTCGACGAGAGCGCCGTCAAGACGCTCGAGCAGTACTCGATCGACCAGGTGCTCGTGCGCTCGCCGATCACCTGCGAGACGAAGTACGGCGTTTGCGCGCAGTGCTACGGCCGCGACCTGGCGCGCGGCCATCGCGTGAACCGCGGCGAGGCCGTCGGCGTCATTGCGGCGCAATCGATCGGCGAGCCCGGCACGCAGCTCACGATGCGCACGTTCCACATCGGCGGCGCGGCCTCGCGCTCCGCTGCCGTCAACAGCGTCGAGGTCAAGAGCACGGGCACGATCCGCTTCATCAACGTGAAGACCGTGCAGCATGAGCAGAAAGGCCACCGCATCACGACGTCGCGTTCGGGAGAGCTCGCCGTCGTCGACGAGTTCGGCCGAGAGCGCGAGCGCTACAAGGTGCCGTACGGCGCGACGCTCGGCGCCAAGGACGGCGAGGCCGTGCAGCCGGGCCAGCTCGTCGCGAGCTGGGACCCGCACACGCACCCCGTCGTCACGGAGGTCTCTGGCTATCTCAAGTTCGAGGATTTCATCGACGGAGTGACGGTGACGTCGCAGGTCGACGACATCACGGGCTTGACGAGCATCGTGGTGCTCGATGCCGCGCAACGCAGCAGCGAGTACCGGCCGACGGCCAAGCTCGTCGACAGTCACGGCAAGCCGATCACCTTCCCGAACACGGATATTCCGGCGGCCTATGCGCTTCCTTCGGGGGCCGTGCTCAGCATGGAGAACGGCGCTCGGGTCATGGTCGGCGACGTGCTTGCGCGGTTGCCGCAGGAGAGCTCGAAGACGCGCGACATCACGGGCGGTCTGCCGCGCGTCGCGGATCTATTCGAAGCGCGGCGTCCGAAGGACCCGGCGATCCTCGCCGAGTACTCGGGCACCGTCAGCTTCGGCAAGGAGACCAAGGGCAAGCGCCGGCTCGTCATCACGGACGAGGAGGGCGAGGAGCACGAGGAGCTGATCCCGAAGTGGCGGCACCTGAACGTGTTCGAGGGCGAAAAAGTGCTGCGCGGCGAGATCATCGCCGACGGCGAGCCGAATCCCCACGACATCCTGCGGCTGCAAGGCGTCGAGAGGCTGGCGGACTACCTCGTGCGCGAGATCCAGGACGTCTACCGCCTCCAGGGCGTGAAGATCAACGACAAGCACATCGAGGTCATCATTCGGCAGATGCTACGTAAGGTCGAGATCACGGGCACGGGCGACACGCGCCTTCTGCGCGGCGAGCAGATCGACCGCCATCGCGTGGTCGAGGCGAACCGCGAGGCCGACGTCAAGGACGGCACGACTGCGACGTTCGAGCCTGTGCTGCTCGGCATCACGAAGGCCTCGCTGGCGACGGAGTCGTTCATCTCGGCGGCGTCGTTCCAGGAGACCACGCGCGTCCTTACGGAGGCCGCCGTACGCGGCCTGCGCGACGATCTGCGCGGCCTCAAGGAAAACGTCATCGTTGGGCGCCTGATTCCGGCCGGGACGGGGTATGCCCACCACGAAGACCGCCGCCGTACGCAGGAGGAGATCCTGGCAGCCGAGCTCAAGGAGCTCGATCTCCAGCAGCAACTGAAGGCCGAAGCGGCCGCCGTGGCTGGCGCTGCGCAAGCCGCGGAGGAATCGCCGGCAACTTAGCGAAATAAACCCTTGGTTGACGCCAGTCCAGCCCGAAGCCTAGAATTTCGGGCTGTCCTGGCGCACCAAGGCCGGTTTCGCGAACCTTAGACCCTTCGCGAAGCTGGGCTAAGTCCGGACGTCCTAAGGCCCGGCTGCCGAGTGAGCTCGGTAACGGGCCAAAATTTATTCTGGAAACACTGAATGGCGACGACCAATCAACTCGTTCGTAAACCGCGCACGGCAGTCAAGACCAAGAGCAACGTGCCGGCTCTGAACTCCTCGCCGCAGAAGCGCGGCGTGTGCACACGCGTGTACACGACGACGCCGAAGAAGCCGAACTCCGCGATGCGCAAGGTCGCGCGCGTTCGCTTGACGAACGGCTTCGAGGTCACGAGCTATATCGGCGGCGAAGGCCACAACCTGCAGGAGCACTCGGTCGTGCTGATTCGCGGCGGCCGCGTCAAGGACCTGCCCGGCGTGCGCTATCACATCGTGCGCGGCACGCTCGACTGCGGCGGCGTCGGCGATCGTCGTCAAGGTCGTTCGAAGTACGGCGCCAAGCGTCCCAAAGGCTAAACATGTCGAGAAGAGCACAAGCACCGCGGCGCGATTCCCTGCCGGATCCAAAGTTCGGTAACGCGATGCTCGCGAAATTCATCAACATGGTGATGAAGAGCGGCAAGAAAAGCGTCGCAGAGAAGATCGTCTATAACGCCATCGACCGCATCTCGGAGCGCGTCGGCAAAGACCAAAGCCGAGCCATCGAGCTGCTCGGTCAAGCGCTCGACAACATCAAGCCTGCCGTCGAGGTGAAGTCGCGCCGCGTCGGCGGCGCTACGTACCAGGTACCCGTCGAGGTCCGCGCGGCTCGCCGCGAGACGCTCGCGATGCGCTGGGCCATCGAAGCCGCGCGCGTCCGCTCCGAGAAGAGCATGGCCATGCGCTTGGCGCACGAGCTCATCGACGCCGCCGAGAATCGCGGCGCCGCGGTCAAGAAACGCGAAGACACCCACCGCATGGCGGACGCCAATAAAGCGTTCGCGCACTATCGCTGGTAGTGATGGTCGTAGGGCCTCCACATGGCACGGAAGACCCCACTCGCGCGGTATCGGAATATCGGCATCATGGCCCACGTCGATGCCGGCAAGACGACGACGACCGAGCGGATCCTGTTCTACACAGGGGTCTCGCAGCGAATCGGTGAGGTCGATGACGGCGCTGCCGTCATGGACTGGATGGAGCAGGAGCAAGAGCGCGGCATCACGATCACGTCGGCCGCCACGACCTGCTTCTGGAAAGGGATGAGCCGCAGGCTCCCCGAGCACCGTATCAACATCATCGACACTCCGGGCCACATCGACTTTACGATCGAAGTCCAGCGCTCGCTGCGCGTGCTCGACGGCGCCGTCGCGGTTTTTTGCTCGGTCGGAGGCGTGGAGCCGCAGACCGAAACGGTCTGGCGGCAGGCCGACAAATACGGGGTGCCCCGCATCGCGTTCGTCAACAAGATGGACCGCGCCGGCGCCGACTTCTTGCGCGTGCTCGACCAGATTCGCGATCGCCTGAAGGCGAAGCCCGTCGCGTTGCAGCTGCCGATCGGCGCGGCCGACGGGTTCGAAGGCGTCATCGATCTCGTCACGATGAAGGCCGTCCGCTGGGACGACAAGACACTCGGCATGCGCGTCATCGAGAGCGAGATTCCGGCCGCGCTCGCGCCGCAGGCGGCGGAATATCGCGCGAAGCTCGTAGGGGCGGCTGCCGAAGCCGACGAGCGCCTCGCCGAGAAGTTCGTCGAAACCGGGACGTTGAGCGTCGAGGAGATCCGCGAAGGGTTGCGCGCGCGATGCTTGGCCGGCGAAATCGTGCCCGCGCTCTGCGGATCGGCGTTCCGGAACAAAGGCGTGCAGGCCGTGCTCGATGCCGTCGTGTTCTATCTGCCGGCGCCGTCCGACCGCGTCGCAGTCAAAGGCGTGCTGCGGGGCGGCGACGAAGGCTTGCGTAGCCCCAGCGACAAGACGCCGTTCGCAGCGTTCGCGTTCAAGATCGCGAGCGACGCCGGCGGCAGCTTGACGTTCTTTCGCGTTTACTCGGGCGTGCTGCGCTCGGGCGACGCCGTCTACGTGCCGCGGCGCGACAAGACGGAGACCGTCGGCCGTCTCGTGCAGATGCACGCGAACGAGCGCTCGGAGATCGACGAGGTCCGCGCCGGCGATATCGCGGCCGCCGTCGATCTCAAGGACGTCACGACGGGTGACAGCCTCACGGATCCGGAGAGCCCCATCACGCTCGAGATGATGGATTTCCCGGAGCCCGTCATCGCGGCCGCCATCGAGCCGCGGACGGAAACGGATCACGCGCGCTTGAGCGAGGCGCTTGCGAAGCTCGTTCGCGAGGACCCCACGCTGCGCGTGCATGTCGACGCGGAGTCCGGCCAAACGATATTGCGCGGCATGGGCGAGCTGCACCTCGAGATCGTCGTCGACCGCATGCTGCGCGAGTTCGGCGTTGCCGCGAACGTCGGCCGGCCGCAAGTCGCGTACCGCGAGACGATTCGAAAGGCCGTCGAGCAAGATGGCAAGTTCGTTCGGCAGGTCGGCGGCCGCGACCAATATGCACAGGTTTCGCTGCGGCTCGAGCCGTTGCCGCAAGGCCACGGCTACGAGTTCGTCGACGCGGTCACGGGCGGCGCCCTTCCCCCCGAGGCCGTCGCGGGCGTCGACGAAGGCGTGCGCCGGCAAATGGCCGCCGGCGTCATCGCGGGCTATCCCGTCACGGACGTCAAAGTGACTCTGCTCGGCGGCGCGCACGGCGGCCTCGAATCGAGCGCGGCAGCGTTCGAGCTGGCCGGCGCAGCCGGTTTCAAGGAAGGCATGCGCAAGGCACGGCCGGCGCTGCTCGAGCCGATCATGAACGTCGAGGTCGTGACACCCCAGTCCTACATGGGCGACATCAGCGGCGACTTGAGCCGTCGGCGCGGCGTGCTGCAGACGATCGAGGACTCGCCTACGGCGAAGATCGTGCGCGCGCGCGTCCCGCTCTCGGAGATGTTCGGTTATGCGACGGCGTTGCGCTCGTTGAGCCAGGGCCGCGCCACGTACACGATGGAATTCTCGCAGTACGCCGACGCGCCTGCGAACGTCAGCCAGCATGTCATCAAAGATCGCGCCGCCTGATCGGCGAATGTCTGGCTCAATCGGTCCAAGCAAATAGGAAGAGGTAACAGCCGTGTCCAAAGAAAAATTTCAGCGCAGCAAGCCGCATGTGAACGTGGGGACGATTGGGCACGTGGACCATGGGAAGACGACGTTGACGGCGGCGTTGACGAAGGTGATGGCGTCGAAGCACGGGGGTACGTTCATGGCGTACGACCAGATCGACAAGGCGCCGGAGGAGAAGGCGCGGGGCATCACGATTGCGACGGCGCATGTCGAGTACGAGAGCGATGCGCGCCACTACGCGCACGTGGACTGCCCGGGGCATGCCGACTACGTGAAGAACATGATCACGGGCGCGGCGCAGATGGACGGGGCGATTTTGGTGGTGTCGGCGGCCGATGGGCCGATGCCGCAGACGCGGGAGCACATTTTGCTGGCGCGCCAGGTCGGGGTGCCTTACATCGTGGTGTTCATGAACAAGGCGGACATGGTCGATGACGCGGAGCTGCTGGAGCTCGTGGAGCTCGAGGTCCGGGATCTACTGACGACGTATGAGTTTCCGGGCGATAAGACGCCGATCATCATCGGCAGTGCGCTGAAGGCGTTGGAGGGAGACACCTCCGCGTTGGGCACGCCGAGCGTCGAGAAGCTCGTGGCGGAGATGGACAAGTACATTCCGGTGCCGGAGCGGCTGATCGATGGGCCGTTCCTGATGCCGATCGAGGACGTATTCTCGATTTCGGGCCGCGGCACGGTGGTGACGGGTCGAATCGACCGGGGCATCGTGAAGGTCGGGGATGAGGTGGAGATCGTCGGGATCAAGCCGACGGTGAAGACCATCTGCACGGGCGTGGAGATGTTCCGCAAGCTCCTCGATGAGGGGCGCGCCGGGGACAACGTCGGCGTGTTGCTGCGCGGCACGAAGCGCGAAGAGGTGGAGCGCGGGCAGGTGTTGGCGAAGCCGGGCTCGATCAATCCGCACACGAAGTTCGAATGCGAGGTGTACATCCTGACGAAGGAAGAGGGCGGCCGGCATACGCCGTTCTTCAAGGGGTATCGGCCGCAGTTTTACTTCCGCACGACGGACGTAACGGGGGCGGTGGAGTTGCCCGAGGCGACCGAGATGGTGATGCCCGGTGACAACATCAAAATGAAGGTGGAGCTGATCTCCCCGATCGCGATGGAAGAGGGGCTCAGGTTCGCGATCCGCGAAGGCGGCCGCACCGTGGGCGCCGGCGTCGTCGCCAAGATCATTCAATAGGTCTAAAAGAGAAAATCATGGCAAATCAGAACATTAGGATCCGGCTCAAGGCGTTCGACCACCGGCTCATCGACAAGTCGGCCCGTGAGATCGTCGAGACGGCCAAGCGCACGGGCGCAACTGTGAAGGGTCCCGTGCCGCTTCCGACGAAGATCGAGCGCTATACGATCCTGATATCGCCGCACGCCGACAAGGACGCGCGCGACCAATACGAGCTCCTGACGCATAAGCGGCTCATGGATATCGTTGATCCGACGGACAAAACCGTCGATGCGCTGATGAAGCTCGAGCTGCCGGCCGGAGTCGACGTCCAGATCAAGCTCAATTAGCTCGTTGTGCTAGCCATTTGACGGTGGGTATAATGCCGGGCTTTTCAGCAGCCCGGACTAGCCGCCGGGATGTCTCAGCGTCGCCGTTCAGAGCCTTGAACGGCCACATTCGAACTAAGACGCCGCCTCAAGGGGCGGAGTCATGGGTGCCAGGATGCGCTCGTCGTAAGTCCTGGCTGAAGCGTCGGCCGAAGTAGTCGGCGCGGATATAGAGGAAGACAAATGTCAGTCGGTTTGGTAGGCCGCAAATGCGGCATGACCCGCATTTTCCGGGAAAACGGCGACTCCGTTCCGGTCACCGTCATCGAAGCGTTGCCGAATCGCGTAACGACCGTGAAGACGGCCGAGCGCGACGGCTATCGTGCCGTGCAGGTCACGGTCGGGGCCGGCCCGAAGGCTCATCGCACGACCAAGGCCGAGGCCGGTCATTTCGCGCAGGCGAAGATCGACCCGGGCCGCGGCCTCTATGAGTTCCGCCTCGGTGAAGGCGAGGGCGCCGATCTCGCGCCGGGTGCCGAGCTGAAGGTCGACCTGTTCACGGTTGGCCAGTTCGTCGACGTCAGCGGCACGACGAAGGGCAAGGGTTACGCGGGCGTCATCAAGCGCCACCATTTTTCGCATCAGTACATGTCACATGGCAACTCGCTGTCGCACCGCGCGCCGGGCTCCATCGGTCAGCGCCAAACTCCGGGCCGCGTGTTCCCGGGTAAGCGTATGGCCGGCCGGCTCGGAGCCGACAAGGTCACGAAGATCAATCTCGAGGTCGTCAAGGTCGATGCCGAGCGCAATCTGCTGCTCGTGAAGGGCGCCGTGCCGGGAAGCGAGAACGGTCAACTCGTAGTACGTCCGGCCGTAAAAACGCCGGCGGCCAAAGCTGCCAAAGCGGCCAAGTAAACATCCGCGCGAGAACGGGCGATGAAAGTAAAAGTAACAGGTGGTAGTGGCACGCTCGAGCTCGCGGATGCGACGTTCGGAGCTGCGTTCAACGAGCCGCTCGTGCACCAGGTCGTGACGGCGTATCTTGCCGGCGCGCGCGCAGGCACGAAGGCGCAAAAGACCCGTTCCGAGGTCAGTGGCAGCGGCAAGAAGCCGTGGAAGCAGAAGGGCACGGGGCGTGCCCGCGTCGGCTCGATCCGTAGCCCGATCTGGGTCGGCGGCGGCCGAGCGTTCGCGGCGCGCCCGCGCAGCTTCGAGCAGAAGGTCAACCGCAAGATGTACCGCAGCGCGATGCGCTCGGTGTTGTCCGAGCTGTTGCGTCAGGAGCGGCTGATCGTGGCGCCCGAGCTCGGCCTCTCGGCCGCGAAGACGAAAGAGCTCCGCGGCAAGCTGGAGAAGCTCGGCTTCGCGACGGGGCTCGTCATCGTCGAAGCGTTCGACATGAAGCTCTGGCTCGCCGCGCGCAACCTGCCGAACGTCGATGTGCTCGAAGCGCAGCTCATCGATCCCGTGAGCTTGGTCGGGGCCGACAAGATCGTCGTCACGGCCGCGGCATTGAAGATTCTCGAGGAGCGGCTGAAATGAGCTCGAGCGCCAATCGTGAACGGCTGATGCAGGTCCTTCTCGGTCCGCACGTGTCCGAGAAGGCCACGAGCGTTGCCGAGTCCGGCAATCAGGTGGTCTTCAAGGTCCGCAACGATGCGACGAAGATCGATGTCCGCAAGGCCGTCGAGCTTCTGTTCGAGGTGAAGGTCGAGCGCGTGTCCGTCGTGCGCATTCCGGCCAAGAAAAAGCGCTTCGGCCAGCGAGCCGGCGCGCGTAAGGCGTGGAAGAAGGCCTATGTGCGGCTTGCGCCGGGCCAAGACATCAATTTCATGGGCGCCGAGTAAGAAGGCGCGCGGGGCAGAATCGTGGCGTTACGTAAGCTCAAACCAACATCGCCGGGTCAGCGGTTCGTCGTCCGCGTCGTCAAGGAAGGGTTGCACAAAGGCGATCCGTACGAGCCGTTGCTCGAGCCTTTCAGCAAACGCGGCGGCCGCAACAACCAAGGCCGCATCACGGTGCGTCACCAGGGTGGCGGGCACAAGCGTTACTACCGCGTCATCGACTTCAAGCGCGACAAGGACGGCATCGCGGGCAAGATCGAGCGGCTCGAGTACGACCCGAACCGCACGGCCTATCTCGCTCTCGTGCTTTACGCCGATGGCGAGCGCCGTTACATCTTGGCGCCGAAGCGCGCGCAGGTCGGCGACCCGATCATGTCGGGCATCGATGCGCCGATCAAACCCGGCAGCGCGTTGGCGCTTAAGAACATCCCGATCGGCTCGCTCGTGCACTGCATCGAGATGAAACCGGGCAAAGGCGCGCAGATGGCGCGCAGCGCCGGCGCCTCGGTGCAGGTCGTCGCGAGGGAAGGCGAGTACGTCACGGTCCGCCTGCGCTCGGGCGAGATGCGCAAAGTGCACGTCAATTGCCGCGCGACGATCGGCGAGGTCGGCAACGACGAGCACAACCTGCGCAAGATCGGCAAGGCCGGGGCGCAGCGCTGGCGCGGTATCCGCCCGACCGTACGCGGTGTCGCGCAGAACCCCGTCGACCATCCGCACGGCGGCGGCGAAGGCAAGTCGGGCCAGGGTAATCCGCACCCGGTATCGCCGTGGGGCCAGAAAACCAAGGGCTACAAGACCCGCCGCAACAAGCGGACGCGCTCGATGATCGTGCGCGATCGCCGGCAGAAGTAATTAGAGGCTAGAGAACCTCGGCTAGAGAACAAATATGTCGCGTTCGATCAAGAAAGGCCCATTCGTCGACCTCCACCTGCTCGAGAAGGTGGCGAAGGCTGCTGCCACGAACGACCGCCGGCCGATCAAGACCTGGTCGCGGCGCTCGATGGTCGTGCCCGACATGGTCGGGCTCACGCTCGCCATCCATAACGGACGCCAGCACATCCCCGTGCTCGTCTCCGAGAACATGGTGGGCCACAAGCTCGGCGAGTTCGCGGCGACGCGCACGTTCAAGGGTCACTCCGGCGATCGCAAGGTCGCGGCTACGCCCGGTGCGCCCGGCGGCGTCGGCGGTCCAGGCGGCGCCGCGCGGCCGCTGGCGGCGGCAAGGCCGGCGGCGAGTAAGGAGTAGTCCATGCAAGTCAGCGTCAACTTCGCTACGCGCGTATTTCGCCGCAGAAGTGCCGGCTCGTCGCGGACCAGATCCGCGGCCAGTCGGTGTCGAGCGCGCTGCGAACTCTCGCGTTCAGCCGCAAGAAGGCAGCGCGAATGATGCACAAGGTGCTCGAGTCGGCCATTGCGAACGCCGAGCACAATCACGGCGCCGACATCGACGAGCTGAAGGTGTCGAACGTGCTCGTCGACGCCGCGCCGTTCTTCGCGCGGTACGCCGCTCGCGCCAAAGGGCGCGGCGACCGCATCTTGAAGCGTAACAGCCACATCACCGTCCGCGTGGGCGACGAGTAACGTATGGGTCAAAAGGTTCATCCGGTCGGCATTCGCCTCGGCATCACGAAAGAGTGGTCGTCGAGGTGGTATGCGAACACGCAGACGTTCCCGGTCTACGTCGAGCAGGATCACCGCATCCGCGAGTTTCTGCGCAAGAAGCTCAAGGAAGCGTCGATCAGCCGAATCCATATCGAGCGGCAGGCGAAGAAAGCCAGCATCACGATCCATACGGCACGCCCGGGCGTCGTGATCGGCAAGAAGGGCGAGGACATCGAGAAGCTGCGC
>CAVQLK010000011.1:0-1339792 GCA_963713355.1 uncultured Gammaproteobacteria bacterium
TTTTCCGGCGATTGTGAATAGCTTGCACCCTTGGTCCACGCCTCCACTGGGGACGCGGGAACGGGGGCGGGTGGAGTGGGGGATACCCTATGCTAACAACTGACTACCTAATACGATCAGGTCCTTTCTATCGTACAGCCGTAGTTTGCGCCAGCTTCTCGAGTGTGCCCGAACCTAGCGCGGGTCCGGTGTCCATTCTCGAGCCTCGATATCGTGGTGTGAGATACGCCCGTTTTTTCCTCAACATCCCTTTGGGAATAGTGATTCTTCAGGCGCCACCCCTTAAGGGCGCGGGGGTTGGTCCGGTGCCATCTATATCCGAGGCGGGACCGCTCACCTAACCTCCCTTCTACCCGGGGTCCGCTATAAAACCACTGACGAGACTATAACCTAGCGCCCACGGGTCCGCCGCACACAATTTGTGTACCTTTGTGCCCCGGTTCTCGGGGGAGCTTTCCGCCGGCAAGGGTCCGGTACCCCCTGATCGAGGGTGGGGCTATGCAGGATCGTGGATATGGATTTCCGAGAATGTCCCTTCCACGCACTCATCGGTAGTTTGTTGAGTATGGTCGAGAGGCGTGTTCTAATGGTGGCGGAGGTGCTTCGCGCTATGACCAAACGCTCACCCGTAAGTCCAGCTCCCGGCCCACTTGAGGACTATGCCATGAGCTTCGATGATCTCTTCGGTGCTCGTGCCCAACGCCACTCTTTCAGGCGCTACCTGGAAGGTTTGCTCTTACCCGCCGAACGCAACAAGACTTTGACCGCTCTTTCAAACACCGAGCCGGTCGTAGGAGCGCAGCGAAGGGAAGCGCAGAGCTTGCAATGGTTCCTCTCGGAATCGAGGTGGGACCCCGAGGAGGTCAACGAGCGCCGTCTGGAGCTCTTGCTCGAAGACCCCACTACCGCCGCCAACGACGAAGGCGTTCTGGTCATAGACGAGCATGGGGATCGCAAATGGGGCAAAAAGACCGCCCACGTGGGCAAGCAATGGCTGGGCAACCTAGGCAAGACCGACAGCGGGGTGGTGAGCGTAACCAGCCTGCTTGCCGATGAGAGGATCTACTATCCGGTGGACTTCGAGCCTTACACTCCCGCGCACCACTTCGAGGGAGGCAACAACGACCTTGCTTTCCGCACCAAGCTGAAGATAGCCTACACCTTGGTCCAGAAGGCCGTAGAGAGGAGCATACCTTTCAGGGCTGTGGTCGCCGACTCGTTCTATGGCGAGGATGAAGGTTTCAAACAGAGCTTGAGCGAGCAGGGAGTGGGTTACGTTGTGGCCTTGAAGCCCTCCCACGCCTGGTGGCACCGAGTAGGCGAGATAGGTTCACCATGGGAAGCAGCACTGGCAGCCAGCGAAGCGTGGGAAGACGAGCGCCACCCAGGAGATTGGGTGAAGGTAATGGCCGACGTTTCAGGGACGGTCACGAGCAACAGTGGTGGGCCCTGGAGGTGGATGTTGGTCCCGACGGTCCCCAAAGATTTCGCTATTGGTTGTGGCCACAACCGATCCTAAAGAGTTGCCCGAGAAGAGGACCTGGTATCTGAGTACTAACCTGCCCCATCCCTCCTGCTCCGATCTTCTAGCGACCGAGAGCGATCTTCTGGCCCCCGCGAGCGTGGCTGAGGTGGTGAGGCTCTACGGGTTGAGGATGTGGGTGGAGCAGAGCTACAAGCAGGTCAAGCACGTCCTTGGATGGAGCGATTACCAGGTCAGAAGCGACCTTGCCATCCGCCGCCACTGGCAGCTGGTGTGCTGTGCCTTTTCGTTTTGCTGGTGGGCATACGGTCGATTACCAACCGATCGACGGACGGCCGCGTCGACAACGAGCGCCGCGTCTGCGCGTACCCGCAAGTCGCACACTACACGGGCCCCGCCGGCGGCTCCGACGACGCCTCGAGCTGGGTCGCCGCGAATTTCACCTGCCGTTAGGCGAGCGGCAGCGAAACGGCGGTGCCCGACGTGGCGCTCGAGTGAATGGCTTCCGTCCATTCCATGTAGCGGACGCCGATCTCGAACGTGTTCATCGTGATCCGCTCGCGGCCGCGGATCGCGTTGACGAATTCCTCTTCGACGCGATGCACCGCTTGCTGCTCGCGCGGATTCGCGAGCTCCGCGAGCGCTTCGTCGCCGCGGCGCCCGGTGAAGATCCGCTGCTCGTTGTCGATGTGGATCGTGCCTTCGGTGCCGAAGATCCAGATCTGGTTGCCGGCCGAAAGCCCCGTCGTCTCGCTGAACTTCATGCGCACGGGCGCTCCATCCTCGAGGTCGTACAGCACCTCGACGTGATCGGGGATCGTCGCCGCGCGTTGCCGGCCTTGCTCGTCGCGGCGCGTCGGTAGGTGAACACGCGTCTTCGCCATGACGTTGTTGCCCGGGCCGAGCCAGCGCATCGCCGATTCATACGTGCCGCCGACGTTCAGCACGTTGATGCCGCTGAATTCGGGATCGTGGCGCCAGTCGAGCTCGCCGTCGGAGCTCGCGAAGCCGCGCTGCAGCATCTGCACTTCGACCGACAAGATGTCGCCGACGAAGCCTTCGGCGAGCAGCCGTTGCAGCGCGCGATCGATGCGGTAAGTGCCCGACGACGGCACGAGCTGGCAGACGAGATCCGGATGCTGCTCTGACGCGACCAACATTTCGCGCGCCTCGGCGGCGTCGTTCGCCATGCGCGCCTGACACAGCACGTGCAGACCAGCGTCGAGCGCGGCCAGCGTGATCGTGCGGTGCATGTACGGCCACGTGCCGATCAGCACGGCGTCGAGGCCGCCCGCAGCGAGGAGCTCTTCCCAGTTGGCGTAGGCTCGCGGAATGCCGAACTCGTCGGCCGCGCGCCGGCTCGACTCGAGCGACCGGTTCGCGACGGCGACGAGCTCGACGCCAGGCTCACGCTTCAAGCCGGGAACGTGGACCGAGCTCACGATGCCGCCCGCGCCGATGATGCCGACACGGATCGGATCTTCCGCGGCCGACCTTTCGCGCTGCTGCGCGAGCAGCGCCGATGGTGCCAACGCAGCGGCGACCGGAATCGCCGCAGACGACAGGAATTCTCTGCGCTTCAGCTTGAAGCACTGCGCGCGTTCGAGATCGTCGCTCATGTTCGTTCCCCCTTCGTTCGAATGGTACGATGGAAACGCAAAGGGAGGGACTCGCATGAACGAGCGTCGTTCCATTGCCATCGCGGTCACAGCCGCCACGCTGCTCCTCGCCACCCTTGCGCACGCGCAAGAGCCTTCGTCGGCTGGCTCCGCCGCGCCGAAATGGACGCCGCGCGTCACGCGCGACGGCCAGCCGGACCTGCAAGGCACCTGGGTCAACTTCGACAGCACGCCGTTCGAGTCGGACACGACGGGCCCGCTCGGCACGATTCCGAACGTCAATCCGCCCGCGCACTGGGCCGACCACGACAGCCCGATGAGCGAGAAGCGCAGGTCGATGGTCGTCGACCCGCCCGACGGGCGTGTGCCCGTCATGAAGTGGGCCGAGGACAAGCGCGACTACGATCTCGCGCACCTCGAGGACGCGCCGCAGCACGAGACGCCGTGGGTCCGCTGCATCACGCGCGGAGTGCCGGGCGGCATGTTCCCGGCCGGATACAACAACGCTTACGAGATCGTCCAGATCCCGGGCTACGTGATCATCGTCTACGAAATGATTCACGACACGCGGATCATCCCGCTCGACGGCCGGCCGCACGTCGGCGCCGACATCCGCCTCTGGAACGGCGATTCGCGCGGACGGTTCGAAGGCAACACGCTCGTCGTCGAGACGACGAACTTCAACGACAAAGGCGCGATCGCGACGAGCGCCGCAACGGGGCGCATGCGCGGCATCCCGCACAGCGAAGAGCTGCACGTCGTCGAGCGCTTCACGCGCATCAGCGAGGACGTCATCAACTACTCCGTGACGGTCGTGGACCCGAAGGTCTACACGGCGCCGTGGACGGTCGCTCTACCGCTGAATCGCGACCCGAGCTACGTGATGTACGAGTACGCGTGCCACGAAGGGAATCTCGCGCTGCCGAACGCACTCTCCGCGGGACGGGCGCGCGAGCGCGCCGCAGCGAGGTGACGTTCCTACGAAGACAGCAGCAGGGAGCCGGTCGGCGACTCCTTCGCGGCGAGGGCGCGGATGTAGGCGCCGAACTCGGCATCTTCGCCTTCGAGCAGCACGGGCAGCAGCGCGCGGAACTCGCCGCGCCGACACCACTCGCGCATGTAGTCCTCCCAGGATAACCAGCGGCGCTGTTGCCGCGTATTCATCTTCGGCTCGTACATCAAGAGGTACGCGCGCTCGAACAGCGAGATCAACATGTTGAAGACGATCAGCATCCGCTCGCGCTGCTCCTCGCTGAGCTCGGGCCTCTCCTCGGGCCTGAAGAGGCGCAGATCGGGATGGTCGAGCGCGATCTTCAGGAAGTCCTGGTAGTCGTCCGACAGGAGCTGATAGACCTCTTCCTCCTCGTTGTCACGCTCCTTCTTCTGCTCGTAGACGAAGACGAGAATCGCGAGCGGCAGGCCGATCGTCGTCACGACGTAGCTCAAGAGTTCCCACGTGCCGATGTCCATGGCCGCGCCTCGGAAAAGAAGAGGGCGCGCTCCGGCGAGAGCGCTCACTCGAGTTTCGCACAGGCGGAATCCAGGGGCTGGAAATGCTGGCCGCATAGCGGGTTACGCGCTGCCGGCCCTCGAGGGAGCCCGTTTTACGGTTCGCGGAGTATGATGCGGGGGGCGGACGCAGTACCGCCATTTTCATCTGGGGAGATCTCATGGCCTACGACCTGCTCGGCAAGAATTTCACGCCTCCCGACCTCCACGCGAAGGTGACGGGCCAGGCCAAATACTCGGAGGACATCCGCGCCGACGGCATGGTGTTCGTGAAGCTGCTGACGAGCCCGATGCCGCACGCGCGCGTGACGAGCATCGATGCGAGCGCTGCGCTCGCGATGCCGGGTGTGCATGGCGTGTTGACGGCCGACGAGGTCATGAACCCGCCCGAGCCGCAGGAGACGATTCTCACGAACGAGCCGTTGTTCGTCGGCCACCCGATCCTTGCCGTCGCGGCCGACACCGAGGAGCTCGCGACCGATGCGCTCGAGCAGATCAAGGTGATGTACGAAGAGCTGCCGTTCACCGTCGATCCGCTGCAGAGCTTGTTCCCGGGCGGGCCGAACGCGCGCACGAACGGCAACGTCGTGCAGGGCATCGAGCTCAAGAACGTCAAATGGACGGCGCAGGATTTTGCCGCTGTTGCCGAAGGGCAACTGCCGCAAGGCGCGCCGCTCGCGGAATGGTCGTTCGGCGATGTCGACGCCGGTTTCGCGGCCGCGAAGCTCGTGCTCGACGAGACCTTCGTGACGGCGGGCCTCGGTCATCACTCGATGGAGCCGCGCAGTGCCTTCGCGTACTGGCAGAACGGCAAGTGCCACTTGTACGGCTCGACGCAGAGCCAGAGCTTCCCGATTCCCGGAATCGCGCGCCTGTGCGGCGTCGAGCCGGCGGATCTCGTCTACGTCTCGGAGTTCTGCGGCGGCGGCTTCGGCTCGAAGGGCGGCGCCTATCCGCTGATGGCTATCCCAGCGCTAATGTCGAAGAAGCTCGGCCGGCCCGCGATGATGCGCATCTCGCGGCACGAGGAATACTTCATGGGCTCGGCGCGCCCCGGCTTCCAGGGCCGCATCAAGATGGGCTTTGCGGCAGACGGCCGCGTCACGGCCGTAGACCTTTATATAGTGCAGGAGAACGGCCCGAACCAAGGGTTCAACGATTGGAGCTCGGCCGCCGAGGCCGTCACGATCATCTACCAGCCGGCCGCGATGCGCTTTCGCGGCGTCCCCGTGATGACGAACACGCCGCCGCGCGGCCCGCAGCGCGGCCCCGGACAGAATCAGATCGCGGCCGCCGTCGAGCCGTTGATCGACAAGGCCGCCAAGCAACTAGGCCTCGATCGCGTCGCGATTCGGCGCATCAACGCGCCCGACAACTCGGCGAAGATCGGCTCGATGCAGGGCGGCGTGACGAGCGCCTATCTAAAGGACGCGCTCGATCGCGGCGCCGAGCAGTTCGATTGGGCCGGGCGGCAGGCGCGCAGCGGCCAGCGCACCGGATCGAAGGTCCGCGCCGTCGGCGTCGGCACGGCCTATCACTCGGCCGGCGGCAACGGCTTCGACGGCCTCGTGCGGATCACGCCGGACGGCAAGATCCACATCCACACGGGCGTCGGCAACCTGGGCACGTACTCGCACACGGTGACGTCGCGCGTCGCGGCCGAAGTGCTGAAGGCCAACTGGGACAACTGCACCGTCGTGCGCGGCGACAGCAGCAAGCACTTGCCATGGAACCTCGGCCAGTTCGGCAGCAACACGTCGTTCACCATGACGCGCACGAACTACGTCGCCGCGATGGACGCCGTCGCGAAGCTCAAGGAAATCGCGGCGATGGACTTGGGAGGCGCGGCCGACGACTACGACATCGGCGGCGAGCGCGTGTTCGCGAAGAGCGACACCACGAAAGGTCTCACTTACGCCCAGGCCGCGCAGCGCGCGATCGAGCTCGGCGGCAAGTTCGACGGCCACGAGGTTGCCGAAGACTTGAACGTCATGACGAAGGCGTCGGCTGCAGGTGTCGCAGGCACGGGGCTCGTCGGCGTGGCGAAGGACAACTTGCCGCGCGTCGGGACGGTGCCGGCGCTCGCGGCCGGGTTCATCGAAATCGAGCTCGACGTCGAGACGGGCAAGTTCGAGGTTCTGGACTATGTCGGCGTCGCCGATTGCGGCACGGTGCTGCACCCGCAGGGGTTATCGCATCAGATCAAGAGCGGCGCCGTCATGGGCATCGGTCTCGCGGCGACCGAGCGGCACATCTACGACCCTCAAAACGGCCTGCCCGGGAACATCGGCCTGCTGCAGGCGAAGCCCGTCTCGTACCTCGACGTGCCCGCGACGATGCAGACAGCCTGGGTCGACATCGCCGACACGCAAAATCCCGTCGGCGCGAAGGGTATCGGCGAGCCCGTCCAGGGCTGCGCCGCGGCGGCCTTGCTCTGCGCGATCTCGGACGCGCTCGGCGGGCACTATTTCAACCGGACGCCCGTGATGCCGGACATGATCGTCAATGCCGCGGCCAAGCGCGCGCAGTCCCACAAACCGTTGCAGGTCAACACGGCATGAGCAACGTGCACACGCGCTTCGGCCTGTTGAGCGGGGCCGGCTTTTCACCTAGCATCCACTGGATTTCCAGCGCTTTCGGCGCACCGCAGGGGAGACTTCCTCATGGCTGACAACTCGAACGGCCGGAGCTATCCGGAACCGCGTTTCGATTCGTTCGTTTCCAAAGCGACGTCGAGGCGCCAATTCATCAAAGGTGTCATCTTCTCGGGTGCGGCCGCGTCGGGCGCCGGTTATTTGCTCACGGTGGGCGGCTGCTCGGGCCAACAGGGTTCGGCGGCCGGCGTCGAGCGCCTGCTGACGCTGAACGTCAACGGCCAGATGCGGCCCGTCGACGTGGCGCCGAACGAGACGCTCGCGATGACGTTGCGCTACAAGCTTTCGCTGACGGGCACGAAGCTCGGCTGCGACCGCGGCGAGTGCGGCGCGTGCACGGTGCTCATCGACGGCGTCGCGAACTACTCGTGCTCGACGCTGACGCACGCCGTGCGCGGCCGCGCGATCATGACGATCGAAGGGCTCGAGGGACCGAACGGCGAGCTTCACAAGGTTCAGCAAGCGATGATCGACGAGCTCGGCCCGCAGTGCGGCTTCTGCACGCCGGGCCAGATCATGTCGGCCGTCGCGCTCCTCAACGAAAATCCGACGCCGACGCGCGACGAGGTCCGCCACGCGTTGTCGGGCAACCTGTGCCGCTGCGGTGCCTACGACCACTACTTGAACGCGGTGATGCGCGCGGCTACCGGCGAGCGCGTGAGCCAGGCCTGAGGCGCGCGTAACCACTAACTGAAGGAGCTTTGGCAATGTCCAGAGACATGATGAGCGCTTTCGAGCTCTACCAGCCGGACACGGTTGAAGGGGCCGTGGAGCTTCTCGGGCGCTTCGGCGAAGAGGGCTGGGCGCTGGCGGGCGGTAACGATAGCTTCGACTGGTTCAAGGACCGCGTGAAGCGGCCGAAGTACGTCGTCGACTTGGGCGGAATCCCGGCGCTGAAAGGCATCCGCGAGACGCCGGACGGTGGCGTCGAGATCGGCGCGCTGACGACGTTGACGGAGATCGAGCGCAGCGCGGTCGTCCAGGAGCGCTACAAGGTGCTCGCCGATGCGGCCCGCCGCGTCGCGAGCCCGCAGATTCGCAACTCGGGCACGATCGGCGGCAACGTCTGCCAAGACGCGCGCTGCTGGTACTACCGCTACGGCGTCGATTGCTATCGCGCCGGCGGCAACACCTGCTATGCCGATACGCCCGAAGGCCAGAATCGCGAGCATTGCCTCTGGGGCGCGGACCGCTGCGTCGCCGTGAGCCCGTCGGACACGGCACCCGCGCTCGTCGCGCTCGATGCGACGATGGTCGCCGTCGGGCCGGGCGGGCAGCGCGAGATCAAGGCCGAGGAGTTCTTCATCGGCCCGAACATGGACATCGAGCGCATGACGGTGCTAGAGCCCGGCGACGTGCTGACGGCGATTCGTTTGCCCGCCGAGTGGAGCGGGGCGCGGTTCTACTTCGAGAAGGTCGCCGACCGCAACACGTGGGACTTTCCGCTCGTCAACATCGCGGCTGCGATGAAGGTCAGCGGCGCGGCCGGTGCCGAGACCGTCGACCAGATTCGCATCGTGGCCGGCGCCGTGCAGTGCGTGCCGCGGCGGCTCACGGTCGTCGAGGAAGTCGTGCGCGGCCAGGCGAAGACGGCGGAGACGGCCTCGCTCGCGGGGCAAAGCGCCGTACGTGGCGCGACGCCGCTGAACTTCAACCACTTCAAGATCCCGTTGCTGCAGAATCTCGTGACGCGCGCGATTCGAGATGCATAGGAGCGACGCGTAAGCGTCGCGCCGCCGCCGTCGAAGTAGCGATCCGAAGTGGAGCTGTTTCGAGTCAGCCGCGACATCTACGGCCGCGAAGTGCTGCAAGGTATGTCGTGGGATCTCTTGTGGGTGTTCGTCGGCCTGGGGTGCGTGCTGATCGTGGGGCACGCGCTGTACCGGCTGATCCTTGCACCGAAGCAAAGATAGTCACGCCGTGACGACGCCTTCACGCGCCACGACCGGCGACTCGGCGACTCCCGACCGCATCCCCCGGCACGCGCTGCCGGATCGTTTATTCCACTGGATCTCGGCGGCGTGCGTGCTGACGCTGCTCGTCACGGCGTTCCTGCCGATCCTCGGTGTCGAGCTCGCGTGGGTCACCGTGCATTGGGTCTCCGGCGTCGTGCTGGCCGCTGCCGTGTTGTTCCATGTTGTTCGAGTGCTCGTGCGCGGCACTTGGCGCTCGATGTGGATCGGACGCGCTGACTGCGCGGACGCGCTCGACGTGGCCGGCGCGACGCTGCGCCGCGCATGTCCTACGCGCCGGCCCGGCAAGTACTCCGTCGCCCAGAAGCTGATCCACCACGCGTTCACGGTCGTCGTGCTCACGACGATCGTCACGGGCGGGCTCATGCTGCTGCGCATCGATACGCCGTGGTGGCAGCGCAATCCATATCTCTTCGCCGACGCGACGTGGGGTATCGTGTTCGTATTGCACGGGCTCGCAGCGCTCATGCTCGTCACGATGGTGATGATGCACGTGTACTTCGCGCTGCGGCCCGAAAAGCTCAAATTCACGCGCGCCATGATCCTCGGTTGGATCACGCGCCGTGAGTTCGACGAGCACCACGACCCGCAACGTTGGCAGGTAGACCGATGATGACGAGCGACGATCTGAGAGAGCGCATCGAGGCCATCGAGACGGGCTACGAGTTCATGCTCGCCTATGCGGCGCAGGGCCGCCAGAGCGACAAGGGCGCTGCGGCGGGCCGCAACGTCCGCGAGTATCTCGACAAGATGGTCACCGCGCTCGAAGGCTTGAGCGCCGTCATCGACGCGTGCGCGAACGGGCTCGATCCCGACCTGCCCAAAAAGGGCGCCGCATTCTTTGCGGCCGTCGACGCCGATGCGCGCGTCGCGCTTGCAGCCCTTCGGCTCGTGCTCGCGCGCGAGGACATCAGCTCGCAGCTCATCGACAACCTGAATGCGTCGATCCACTTGCGCGCGCTCTTGACGGATCTCTTCGTTGTCGACGAGGTGCTGAAGCCGCCGAAGGCGGACGCGTGACGTGCCCGCGAACCGAGCGGTCTTGCGGCTGCGCGCGCGGTTTGGCTATGCTGGCTCAAGGGTTTGCGGCGCAAATCATTCAAAGGCTATTCCAATGAAAAAGCTCTTCGTCACGTTGCTCGGTGCGTGTCTCGTTTCGATGCTCGCTGCGTGCGGCGCGGGCGGTGGCGGCGATGCGGCCGTCGACGACTCGCCGGAAGGGCTGGCGGTGCAGTATCGGCAGTCCGTGATGCGCAGCCTCGGGTACAAGGTTGCCGCCGTGCGCGCGATGGCGACGGGCGAAGTGCCCGTCGACGAGGCCAAGTTCCGCAAAGACACGGCCGACGTCGCCGCGTTGGCCGGGATGCTCCCCGAAGGGTTCATTCCGAGCAGTTCCTCCGCGGATAGCAATGCAAAGGCTGAGGTTTGGACCAACATGGCCGATTTCCAGCAGAAGGCCGCCGATCTCAAGAACGCAGCGGACGCGCTCGCGGCTACCGCCGCGTCGCAAGGCTTCGAGGCCGCGAAAGGCATGGTGCAAGCCGCCGGTTCCTCGTGCGGCGCTTGCCATCGCCCGTATCGGGAGCGAGCGGAAGCCGAAGAATAGAGTCGGATGCACGCTACTGAACGGCGGCGCTGGCCGCCGTTCGCATTTCCGTGGGACCGGGGATTACTGCACGGTGCCCTTGCGCTGGAACCCGGCGCGATCGCCTGAGCGCACCTTGAGCTGCATCTTCTCGGTGTTGCGCAGCACGTTGAGCGGCACGTCGACGCCGGCGCTTCCCAAGCTCCAGACGCGACGGAACATGTTCGCGAGACCGGCGACGGGCTCGTCGTCGATGCCGAGGATGACGTCGCCCGGGCGCAGGCCGGCCTTGTCGGCCGGGCAATTTCGATAGACGCCGACCACAGTCAAGTCGTGCTGATCGTCGTGAACGAGCATGCCGAGCCACGGGCGCGGCGGTGCGAGCCGGCGGCCGTGCACGCAGATGTCGTCGACGATCGGCGCAAGTAGCTCGATCGGCACGAACATGTTGACCGTGCTCGTGCCCGCTGGCGTCTCGAAGCCTTGGATCACGAGCGAGCCCAAGCCGCAGAGCCGGTTTTGGTCATCGACGAGCGCGGCGCCGGACCAGCTGTCGTGAGGCGGCGTCGTGAACACCGCTTGATCGAGCACGTACTCCCACCGGCCCGCGAATTCCTGCTTCGCGACGACGCGCGCTGCAATGCTCTGCTCCTTGCCGCCGCTGCTCATGACGGTGACGGCGTCGCCGACGACGAGCGAGTCGGCGCTGCCGATCGGCATCGCCGGGCCACGCAGCGGAAGCGACGGTTTGACGAGCGCGAGCCCGCTGTCGAAGTCGTAGCCGATGACGAACCCCGGCACGACGGTGTCGCGTGTGCCGATCCAGAGATTCTCGGCCTCGTGCACGACATAGCCGATCGTCGCGATGAGGCCGTCTTCGCGGATCCGCACACCGTGGCCGACCCGTTCGGTGCCGAGCAGCCCGGCGCTCATCGCGTCCTCGGGCACGTGCGCCGTGATCGACACGAGCGCGCCATTGACCTTCGCTGCGGCTCCGGGGCTCATGCCGCAATGTTAACGTCGGTCGGCGCGCGGCGCGAGCCGCGGCTAAGTCCCCCAAACCTTTAGAAAAAATATGACTAAAACGATGGAGCGTGATCCGGTTGCTCAAAACCCGTGTGTCATACTTTTCCCGCACCGCGCACTCGCTGCTCTCACCTGATGCTCGGCACGGAAGCAGAGCTCACGACCCTACGCAACTCGGAAGACGTTCATGAAAAACGCTTTGCTGATCGTGGTCGCCTTCATTTTGGGCGGCGGCGCCATGTGGTATTTCACGAAGGATAACGGCGGCAACAGCGCACCGTCCGCGGCGACGGCTCCCGGTGGCCGCCCGCCCGCGGCTGGCTTCGGTGCCGGCGCGGGACGGCCGCAAGCGCAACTGCCGCTCGTTACGGTCGGCCACGCGCGCCGCGATTCGATCTACGACGTCGTCGAGGCGCTCGGCACGGCGCTGGCCAACGAGTCGGTCACGTTGACGGCGAAGGTGACGGACACCGTGCGGCGCGTGAATTTCGAGGACGGCGACTACGTCGAGGCGGGCGCCGTGCTGATCGAGCTCACGAATCAGGAAGAAGAAGCTCTGCTTGCCGAGGCGCGCGCGAATCTCGACGATGCGGAGAGCCAGCTGCGTCGGCTGCAAGACTTGAGCGCCCGCGGCTTGACCTCCGCCTCCGAGCTCGACGTCGCCCGCTCGCGGGCTGGGGCGAGCCAGGCTCGTCTCAATAGCATCGTCGCACGGCTGCGCGATCGGCTCATTCTCGCGCCGTTCAGCGGGCGGCTCGGTTTCCGGCAAGTCAGCCCCGGAACGTTGTTGAGCCCGAACACGACGATCACGTCGATCGACGACATCTCCGTCATCAAGCTCGATTTCACGGTTCCCGAAACGTTCCTCGGTACGATGGCGCCGGGCGCCAAGATCGTCGCGAAGAGCGTGAGTTTCCCGGACCGCGAATTCGAGGGAACGGTTCGCACCGTCGGTTCACGCGTCGATCCCGTGACGCGCGCGATCACGGTGCGCGCCCACATCGACAACGAGGACCGCGCCCTGCACCCCGGCATGCTGTTGACCGTCGAGGTCGTGACGGCGGAACGGACTGCGCTCGTCGTTCCGGAAGGCTCGGTGTTCCAAGTGCAGAACCGCGCCTACGTCTATCGCGTCGATGGCGACACGGTCCACCAGCAGCAGATCGAAGTCGGCGGCCGCCGGTTCGGCGTCGTAGAGGTGCTCAGTGGCCTGCAAGACGGCGACGCCATCGTCACGGAGGGCATCATCAAGTTGCGCGAAGGCGCGCGCGTGCGCTACGAAGCCGCCGAAGCCGCGGTCAGCGAGACCTCGCAGGGCTCCGCGCCGCCGAGCGTCGATGCTGCGCGCACTTCCGAGGGTTAAGCGATGTGGCTGTCCGATATCTCCGTCAAGCGCCCGGTCTTCGCGACCGTGCTCAGCATGCTGCTGCTCGCGATCGGCGCGCTGTCGTTCCGCGATCTCACGGTCCGCGAGCAGCCGGACACCGTAGCGCCGACGGTGCAAGTGCAAGTCGGCTACCCCGGCGCCAACGCCGAGGTCATCGAGACGCGCATCACTCAGGTCCTCGAGGCCGAGCTATCGGGTATCGAGGGCGTCAAGAACATCCGTTCGCAGAGCCGTGACGGGCAGTCGTCGCTGACCGTCGAGTTCTACCTCAATCGCAATCTCGACGAGGCCGCCAACGACGTGCGAGACCGCGTGTCCCGCGTCAGCCGTCGTCTGCCCGAGGACGCCAATCAGGTCAGCGTGCAAAAGGCCGACGCCGACACGCAGCCGATCATGTGGCTCACGCTCGCGAGCAACGACATGGGGCTCATGGAGCTCACGGACTACATGCAGCGGTACTTGCTCGACCGCTTCGCGACGATCCCGGGCGTATCGCAGATCAACCTCTTCGGCTCGGGTGGTCCGTCGATGCGCGTTTGGATCGACCGCCAGGCGCTGACGGCGCGCAACCTGACGGTCGCGGACATCGAGACTGCGCTCACGCGCGAGAACGTCGAGCTGCCGGCTGGGCGAATCGAGTCGCGGGACCTCGACTTCCAGGTGCGCATCGCGCGCAATTATCAAACGGCAGACAACTTCCGCAACCTCGTGATCGCCCAGGGCGCCGACGGGCACCTGGTGCGCTTGGGCGAAGTCGCGAACGTCGAGATCGCGTCGCGCGAGACGAACCGCATCTTCCGAACCAACGGCTCGTTGACGACGGGCTTCGGCATCATCAAGCAGTCGACGGCGAACACCGTCGAAGTGCTCGACGCCGTCAAAGCCGAGGTCGAGGAGGTCAATGCCGACTTGCCCGAAGGCATGGAGCTCATCACGAGCGGCGACGAATCGCTGTACATTCGCGCCGCGATCGACGAGATCTACTGGACGATCGGCATCACGACGGCACTCGTCGGCTTCGTGATCTTCATATTCTTGGGCTCCGTGCGCGCGACGCTGATCCCGCTCGTCACGATTCCCATCTGCTTGGTCGCGACGTTCTCCGTGCTGGCGCTGTTCGGCTACTCGATCAACCTCGTCACGCTGCTCGCGCTCGCACTGTCGATCGGCCTCGTCGTCGACGACGCGATCGTCGTGCTCGAGAACGCACACCGCCGAATCGAGGAAGGCGAGGCGCCGTTGCTCGCCGCGTTCAACGGCACGCGCCAGGTCGCGTTCGCCGTCATCGCGACGACGGTCGTGCTCGTGTCCGTGTTCGCGCCCGTGGCGTTCTTGCGTGACAGCATCGGCCGCGTGTTCGCCGAGCTCGCCGTGACGATCGCGGCCGCCGTGATCTTCTCGGCCGTGCTCGCGCTGTCGCTGTCGCCGATGATGTGCTCGAAGCTGCTGCGCTCGAGCACTAAAGAGAGCAAGCTCACGCACACGCTCGACCAGGCGTTCGTGTGGTTGTCGAACCGCTATCAGGCCGTGCTGCGCACGACGCTGCGCGCGCCGTGGGTTTCCGTTGCGGCCTGCGTCGCGATCGCGTTCGGCGCCTATGTGCTGCTGCAAGGGATTCCGCAGGAGTACGCGCCCGTCGAGGACCGCGGCCAGTTCAACGGTCAGATCCAGGCACCCGAAGGCACGAGCTACGACCGCCTGCTCGTGTCCGCCATGAAAGTCGAGGCAGCGCTGCAGAAGTATTTTGACGACGGCAGCGTTCAACGCGGCATCGTCAGCGTGCCGGGGTGGGGCAACAACGGGGCGGGCATCGTGAACGTCACGCTGAAGCCGTGGGGCGAGCGCAAGATCGCCACGCAGGACATGCTCGACGACCTCAACAAACAGTGGGAAGAGATCCCCGACATTCGCGTCAACGCCTTTTTGAGCGGCGGTAACCGCGGCGGTGGCGGTGGCGGCGGCTCCCCGGTCCAGATCGTGCTCGGCGGCCCGAACTACGAGGAGCTCGCGCGCTGGCGCGACATCATCATCGCGCGCGCGTCCGAGAATCCGGGCCTCGTTCGCCTAGATTCGGACCTTCGCGAGACGCAGCCGCAGGTGCTCGTGCGCGTCAACAACGATCGCGCCGCGAGCCTCGGCGTGACGGCGCGCAGCATCGGCTCGACGCTGCAAACCTTGATGAGCGAGCGCCAAGTCACGACGTACGTCGTCGACGGCGAAGAGTACGACGTCGTGCTGCAGGCGAAGCCCGAGCAACGCGCGAGCTATGCCGATTTGAGCAACATCTTCGTGCGCGCGGATCGCAGCGGCGAGCTCGTCCCGCTGTCGAATCTCATGGCGCTCGAGGACATGGCAGGCCCGAGCCAGCTCCAGCGGCACAACCGGATGCGTGCGATTACGCTCTCGGCGAACCTCGCGCCGGGTTACACGCTCGGCGAGGCTCTGGATTATCTCGAGAACGTCATCCGTACCGAGCTGCCCAACACGGCGCAGATCGACTACCGCGGCGAGTCGCTCGAGTACAAGGAAGCCTCGGGCGCGCTGTATTTCACGTTCGGGATCGCGCTGTTCGTCGTGTTCCTGGTGCTCGCGGCGCAGTTCGAGAGCTTCATCCACCCGCTCGTGATCATGGTGACGGTGCCGCTCGCCGTCGCGGGCGGCTTGCTCGGCCTGTGGGTGTCGGGCAAGACTCTGAACATCTACAGCCAGATCGGCATCATCATGCTCGTCGGCATCGCCGCCAAGAACGGAGTGCTGATCGTCGAGTTCATCAATCAATTGCGCGATAAAGGCATGGAGTTCAAGGACGCCATCGTCGAGGCGTCGCGCATTCGCCTACGTCCCGTGATCATGACGGCATTTGCGGCCGTCATGGGTTCCGTGCCGCTGATCCTGGCCGAGGGCCCGGGCTCGGCGAGCCGCGCGGCGCTCGGGGTCGTGATCTTCTCGGGCGTCACTTTCGCGACGTTCTTCACGCTGTTCATCGTGCCGGCCGTCTACAACCTCATGGCGCGCGGCACGAGCTCGCCGAACGCGATCGCGCATCGGCTCGACGAGCTGCGCACGGAACCGGAAGCGAGTCTCTAGCTGCTGCTCCGGCTTGCGGGCCAGCGCGTCGGGGGCGTCCGAGCTACGTGGCGAGTGTCCGGTTTGCTTTTCACCAATACCTGGAAAATACGGCACCCGAACCAGACAGGACGGGGCTTCCAGCTTTTCTGAGCCGGATATACCCCACTTCTGTCCCGAGATAACGGGTCGTTTGTGGGGTATATATCTAGTTATGCCGCAACAGTAGCAACCAAAATCAACGAGCCGTAAGGAGGCTCCAATGAGCATGCTAACTCGCCGGGAGGTCGTGGGTATCGGTGCCGCTGCGGGTGTGATGGCATTGGGAATTAGTGAGGCCGCTGCGCAAGCTCCGATCAGTCGCCGCATCACAATTGAAGCCAAACCTCAGCCCATAACCATAGATACCTCGACGACCGCCGTGATCGTCGTTGACATGCAGAACGACTTCGGCAGCAAGGGCGGAATGTTCGACCGTGCCGGAATCGACATTTCGGGCATTCAAAAGGCCGTAGCGCCAACCGCGCGAGTGCTGGATTCAGCTCGAAAGTCGGGCATCAAAGTCTTCTACCTCAAGATGGCGTACCACTCAGATCTGTCGGACTTGGGAGCGTTAGATTCCGTTAACCGGGTCCGGCACTTGCAACTCGGCGTGGGCCAACGCGTCACTGCGCCTGATGGCAGTCCGAGCCGTGTTCTGGTCCGCGATACATGGAACTCAGAGATCGTCGACCAGCTCAAGCCTCACAGCGACGATATTGTGCTCTACAAGACCCGATTCAGCGGTTTCTACAAGACTGACCTGGACGATAGGCTTCGCGATCTCGGCGCAAAACACCTAATCATCACCGGATGTACAACCAGTATCTGTGTTGAATCAACGGTCCGCGACGCGATGTTTAGAGACTATCTATGCGTCCTTCTCGCGGACTGTATGAGCGAGCCGATAGGCAATGCGTTGGCGCGCAGCAACCATGACGCATCCCTTCTGTCCACTGAAGTGTTGCTGGGCTGGATTTCAGATTCGAATCAGTTCGTGAAGTCGCTAGACGCGTAGTCTCATCGGCGCTGATGAAATGGAAGCAACCTGCCGTGGAGCGGCATAACAAGCAGTTGCAGCGGATGGTGAAACGACATCGTATGCGCGCCGCGAGCGCGGCGTTGCCATTTTGCGCTCGCGGCGCGCATGTTACGTCAGCGTGTCGCCGCCGAACTGCGGTGTTATGCGGCCGCGTTGAGTTCGCCGCGTTGATTGCGGCGTCAGTTCATGTTGAGGTGGACACCGTTTGGGCGCTGCTGACGTCGTTCTGATAGGCCGACCTGAATCCGCACCGAGGACAAAAGCATGGCTATCGTCGGAAACCGCTACTGGCTGCTATTAGCGTTACTCGCATGCGCAGTAGTCAGCTACAGCGTCGGATTCATCGCTGGTTTTGCGCTGTTTCTCGCGGCAGGCGTGCTTCTTGAGCTCGCTTTCTTGTATGTGCTGTTCACGAGGAAACGTCGTCGCTGACCGCGCCTGAGCTGAGGAGTAGTGTCCGTTGTGCCAGCCGCACAGCCCGCGGGTTTCCGGACCAGCCGGAGCTGCGGACGGGAAAAAGGCAATGCCAGCGACCGCGATTCGACACGCCATGAACCTCCGCATTCGTGAAGCTGACTTCGACGATCGCCGCGATGCCGACGGCATCGTTGCTTTGCTCGATTCCTATGCGGTCGATCCTATCGGCGGCGGCGAAGCGCTATCGGAGGAGGTTCGAGAGCGTGTCGTCCCGGCGTTACGCGACCACCCGACCTCGTTGGTGCTGCTAGCGCTCCTCGACGACGCGCCCGTAGGCGTCGCCGTGTGCTTCTTCGGCCTGTCCACGTTTCGCGCGCGTCCGCTGCTGAACATCCATGATCTGGCCGTGCTTCCGCAGCACCGAGGACAAGGCGTCGGGCGGGCTTTGCTGCGCGCCGCCGAGGAGCACGCGCGCCGAAAGGGCTGCTGCAGGCTGACGCTCGAGGTGAGGGACGACAACGCTGCTCGGGGCCTTTATCGACGCTTCGGATTCGACGACTCCATGCCGGGCAGCTCGGTGCCGACGCGTTTTCTCGTGAAACCCTTGGAGCATGAAAGCGGGAATTCATGAAGCGTGAGGCCGAGATCTACTGTCCGGTCTGCGCGTGGCGGCCGAAAGCCACCGATCGTTGGTGGTGCCATCCGGGCTGTCGGACCGAGTGGAACACGTTCTGGACGCGCGGATTGTGCCCGGGCTGCGGGCATCAATGGCTGGAAACGGCCTGCTTGCGATGCCAGAGAATGTCGCCGCACGAAAGCTGGTATCACTATCCGGGCGATCAGGATCGGTCCTCCGGCGATGCCGAGATCAAACGTCGAGAGATCGAAACGGCATGAGCACCATCGAGAGAGCGATCGAGCTCGCGACGAAGGCGCACGCCGGCCAAAAGGACGAGCAGCTCGCGTTCCTGCGCGCGAACGGCTGCGACGAGCTGCAGGGCTACTTGATCTCGAAGCCCGTCTCCGCGTGGCAGATGACGAAGCTGCTCGTGAGCCGTGAGGCGCGGTCAGCGGCGTAAGATTGCCCACCAGCGCGCGATGTTCAGCAAGCTCTGTAACGCCACAGCGACGTAGGTGAACGCCGCCGCCGTCAGCAGACGTCGCGCGCGCGGTAGATCGTCGGGGCGGATGATGCCGTGCTGCTTCATGATCGGCAGAGCGCGCATGAAGCTCGCATCGAGCTCGGTCGGTAACGTGAGGAAGTGGACGACGACTCCCGCCCCAAGCGTCAACACGCCGCCCGCCAGCCCGATCAGCGCCAAGTAGGGCGAGCGCGTCAGCACGCCGGCGAACGGCGCCAGCATCAACATCCCTGCGCCGATCTTCTCGATCGGCGCGACCCAGTGCACGAGCTGCGTTCGTAGGCGCAACGGACCGAAGCCGCGGGCGTCCTGCAGTGCATGGCCGACCTCGTGAGCGGCGATTGTGACCGCGGTCAGCGATCGGCCGTTGAAGTTGTCGGCCGTGAGCCGCACGGCCTTCGCGAGCGGATCGTAGTGATCGCCGCGCTCCGTGACCTCCGTGATGACGTGGCGCAAGCCGAGCGTGTCGAGCAAGTGCCGCGCGGTCTGGCCGCCCGTGCGCGGATAGCGGTTCGCGGGCACGCGGTAACGGCGGATCACGGCTTGCACCCACAGGCCCGGGCCGACCGTCAGGACGAGCAGCGCGACGATGATGATCAAGAAGGGCATCGCGCCCCGCTCACGTGCTCGGCGGCTCGTCGATGACGACGTTGCGCAGCGTACCGATCTCGGGCACCTGGATCTCGACTGTGTCGCCGCCGCACAAGTACTTCGGCGGATCGAAACGCGCGCCGGCGCCCGTCGGCGTGCCGGTTGCGATGAGGTCTCCCGGAGTCAGCCGCATGAAGCTCGACAGGTATTCGATGAGCCGCGCGAACGAAAAGATCAGCTTCGCCGTCGTGTCGTCCTGACGCAGCTCGCCGTTCACGCGCGTCATGAGGTGCAGCTCCGCGCCGGGTGCGAGCTCGTCGGCTGTGACGAGCCAAGGCCCCAAGCTGCCGGAGCGCTCGAAGTTCTTGCCGGGCGTCACGTTGAACTTCGAGTGGCGCAGCCAGTCGCGCACGGAGCCCTCGTTCATCAGCGTGAGCCCCGCGACATGCTGCCAGGCATCCGCGGCCGCTATGCGCCTTCCGGCCTTGCCGATTACGAGCACGATCTCGCCTTCGTAGTCGAGCTGCTGCGATTCCGGCGGGTTCCAGATCGGCTCGAGATGCCCGACGAGGCTGCCCGGCGTGCGCATGAACACGCTCGGATACTGCGGCGCTTCGCCGCCATCCTTGTACTCGCCGTGGCGGTTGCCGTAGTTGATGCCGATGCAGATGATCTTCTCGGGATCCGGCACCGTCGGCAGATAGCGGATCTCGTCGAGTGCAATCGTAGGTTTGCTCGTCGCCCCGAGCGAGATCGCGCGGTGCAGGTCGCCGCTGCGCAAGACCGTGCCGAGCGTCGGGTGCTGCGCGCCGAGCAAGCGGCCGACGTCGACGATGGCGTCGCCGCTGACGGCGCCGAAGCTCACATAGTCGCCGACTGCGAAGCTCAGGAGGCGCATGGCCGGCTACAGCGCCGCGCGCTCGAGCACGCCGTCGAGCTTGGCCGCGAGCTCCGGCGTCGCGCTCATCATCGGCAGGCGGTGCTCGTTGTCCTCGAGCAGCCCGAGCTTTCTCATCATGTATTTCATCGGAATCGGATTCGTGTCGAAGAACACGGCCTTGTTGATCTCGAGCAGCTGCTCGTGCAGGCGCCGGCCGGTTGTGACATCGCCTTCGAACACGGCCTCGCACATCTGCGCGAGCACCTTGGGCTTCAGATTGCCGACGGCATTCATGAGGCCGCACGCGCCGATCGTCATCATCGGGAAGCTGAGCTCCTCGAGGCCCACAAAGACTTTGAAGTCGGGGCCGAACTCGTGCAGGCATTCGGACACGAACCCCAAGTCGTTGACCGCCTGCTTGATGCCGACGAAATGCGGCGAGCGGTCCTTCACGGCTTTCAGCGTTTCGAGCGTGACGCCGACGGCGGTCCGCCCCGGGATGTGGTAGATCATCCACGGCACGTCGTGGCCTGCCGCGAGCTCGAGGTAATACGCGACGAGGCCGCGTTGCGGCGGCCTGATGTAGTACGGCGTTACGATCAAAAGCGCGTCTGCGCCGGCTGCGATCGCATGCTCGGTGAGCGCGCGGCTTTCCGCGAGGGACTGCGAGCCCGTGGCGGCGACGACGGGCACTCGTCCCGCGGCGGTGTCGACGGCCAGCGTCACGAGCCTGTTGCGCTCGTCCGTCGTCAGCGACGACGGCTCGGCCGTCGTGCCGTTGACGAGGATGCCGTGCGAGCCCTCCGCGATCTGGTATTCGACGAGCTTTGCGTAACGCGCGTAGTCGACAGCGCCGCGCGTGAACGGCGTGATCAGCGGCGGAATCGAGCCGCGCAGTGCGGCGAGGTCGTGCTGGCGTGGCGGCATCGGCGTCTCTAGGTGGGCGCTCCCGCGGCGAAATTGACGCGGTTACGGCCGTCAACTACCGTGTCGGATCAACTTCGAGTGTACGTTAACCCGCCTCGGGATTCACCTTGCCGCACCTGATCGTCGAGTATTCCGCGAACATCGAGGATCAGATTGCGCTCGATGCGCTGCTCGACAAGCTGCACGCTTGCGCGCTGCGCACCGGGGTCTTTCCGCTGGGCGGATTGCGCGTGCGCGCACATCGCGTCGACGCGTATCGTATCGCGGACTTGGCACGCGACAACGGCTTCGTGCACGTGACGGCGCTCATCGGGCACGGCAGGCCGCTCGACGTGCAGCAACGCGCCGGTCGAGAGCTGCTTGCGGCGCTGACGGAGCATCTCGATGCGCTCTATGCGCGCAGCCCGCTCGCGATCTCGTTGAACATTCAAGAGATGCATCCCGTGTTGAACTTCAAGAAGAACAATCTGCACGAGTACGCGAAGAAGCGCGGGAGCAAACCGTGAGCAAAGGCGGCGGCTCGCTCGAAACGAACCTGCGCAACGCGGAGCAGCACGTCGCGCACTTTCGTAGCGGCGGCGTGCAGCATTTCATCGACGGCAAGCCGCGGCCGGCGGCGTCGGGCAAGACGTTCGAGACGCGAACGCCGATCGACGACACCGTTCTCGCGCAGGTCGCGGCCGGCGACGCCGCCGACGTCGACGCAGCCGCACGCGCGGCCGAGCGTGCGTTTCCCGCGTGGCGCGACCTTTCGGGCGCCGATCGGCGCAACCTCTTGCACGGCATCGCGGACGCCATCGAGGCGCGCGCCGATGAGATCGCGCTGCTCGAGTCGCTCGACACGGGCCAACCGATCCGCTTCATGTCGCAAGCCGCGAAACGCGGCGCCGAGAACTTCCGTTTCTTCGCCGACAAGGCGCCCGAAGCCGATCGCGGTTTGTCGTTGCCGGCGCGCGAGCACGTGAATTACACGCTGCGGCAACCGCTCGGCCCTGTCGCTGCGATCACGCCATGGAACACGCCGTTCATGCTGTCGACGTGGAAGATCGCGCCGGCGCTCGCTGCAGGCTGCACCGTCGTGCACAAACCGGCCGAGTGGAGCCCCATCACGGCCACGCTGCTCGCCGAGATCGCGACGGAGGCAGGCTTGCCGGCCGGCGTGCTGAACACCGTGCACGGGCTCGGCGAGACCGCGGGACGCGCGGCGACCGAGCATCCGCTGATCCGCGCCATCGCTTTCGTCGGCGAATCGGCGACGGGCAGCGCGATCATGGCGCAAGCCGCGCCGACGCTGAAGCGTTTGCACTTCGAGCTCGGCGGCAAGAACCCAGTCGTCGTGTTCGACGATGCCGATCTCGATCGCGCGCTCGACGCCGTCGTGTTCATGATCTACAGCTTGAACGGCGAGCGATGCACGTCGTCGAGCCGGCTGCTCGTTCAGAAATCGATTGAGCATGAGCTCACGGCGCGCCTTGTCGAGCGGGTACGCAAGATCAAGGTCGGACACCCGCTCGACCCTGCGACCGAGGTCGGGCCGCTGATCCACCCGCAGCATGTCGAGAAGGTGCTCGGCTACTTCGACGTTGCGCGCGGCGAGCGCGCTGCGATATCGGCAGGCGGCGCCGCCGCGGCGCAGGGCGGCAACTACGTACAGCCGACGGTGCTCGCGGCCGCGCGCAATTCGATGCGGATCGCGCAGGAGGAGATCTTCGGCCCTGTGCTCACCGTGATTCCGTTCGCCGACGAGAAAGAAGCCCTCGCGCTCGCGAACGACGTGCGCTACGGCTTGGCCGCGTATCTGTGGACGAACGACGTCGGGCGTGCGCATCGATTGGCACGCGCGTTCGAGGCCGGCATGGTCTGGGTCAACTCCGAGAACAACCGGCATCTGCCTACGCCGTTCGGCGGCATGAAGGCGAGCGGTATGGGGCGCGACGGCGGGGACTACAGCTTCGACTTCTACATGGAGACGAAGAACGTTTGCGTGGCGCATGGGACGCACCGCGTGCCCACGCTAGGAAAGTGAGAGCGGCGATGAGTCTCTACTACGTGCAGAAGCTGCTGTATCAGCTGAACCGCGATCCCGCCGTCCGCAAGCGCTTCGACGCCGACAAAGCAGAGCTGCTCGACGAGTACGAGCTGGCGAGCGAGGAGCGCGCGGCCATCGAGAGCGGCGACGTCGGCTTGCTCTACGTGATGGGCGTCAACGGCCAGATCCTCATGCACTACGCTGCGCTGCTCGGCCAGCCGTGGGACGTCTACATCGAGGCCATGCGCGAAGGCGTGCGCAAGCACGGCCCCGTCCGCGCAGGGCTCTACAGCATGCTGAAGGACCGGCCGCGATGAGCCTCGTGTTTGCGGCCGCCTGCAGCCATGCACCGGGCATCACGGGCCGAGCGGCTAGGGCCGACAAGAGTTTGCGCGAGGCGTTCTACGCGAATCTCGACGAGCTGCGCGCGCGGCTCGAGGCCACGAAGCCCGATGCGCTCATCGTCGTCGCCGCCGAGCATTTCGCGAATTTCTTCATGAACAACATGCCGGCGTACTGCATGGGCATGGCCGACTTTTACGAAGGCCCGATCGAGGACGAGGCGTGGCTCGCGATCGAGCGGCGGCGCGTGCCCGGCAACGCCGCGTTGTCGCGCCGGCTCATCGAGTCGTTGCTCGCCGACATCGACGTCGCGTACGCGGAAGAATGGAAATTCGATCACGGCATCATGGTGCCGCTGCATTTCCTTACGCCGAGGTACGACGTACCGGTGATCCCCGTCAACGTGAACTGCCAGGGGCCGCCGCTGACGCCGCTTGCGCGCGCGTACGAATTCGGCCGCGCGTTGCGCCGCGCCTGCGATGCGCAGCCGGAGCGCATCGCCCTCGTGGGCACGGGCGGGATCTCACATTGGCCCGCGACGCCGGACTCGGGAACGATCAACGAAGCATGGGATCGGGAGTTCCTGCGCCGCTTCCTACGCAACGACCGCGCGGCGCTGACTTCATACACCGACGAGGAAACGTTGCGCGACGCGGGGCAGGGCGGATTCGAGATCCGGACGTTCTTGACCGTCGCTGGAGCGACCGAAGGCTCGACGGGAGAGCTGCTGTTCTACGCCCCGATCCCGATATTCGCCGTCGGCTGCACCGTCGCGACGATGGCGGTTGAGCGACCCGCTCCGTAAAATAGACTGACTCATGGGGTTGGCAGTCGGCGGTAGGGGACGCCCGCCGAGCCTATCCATTCGCACCCAAAAGGATTTGTCATGTCGAGCAGTGTGTTCGCGCTACAGGTTTCGCCGAGCATCCCCCCCACGCTGCAGCGGCTCGACGATCTCGCGAAGAACTTCTGGTTCAGCTGGAACCCGGCTCTGGGGCAGCTCTTCCGCAAGCTCGATCCCAAGCTCTGGCGCAAGGTCGAAGGGAGCCCACGGCTGTTCTTGCGCTCCATCGACCAGAGCATCCTCGAGCATGCGGCGACGGACCAGAGCTTCATCAGCGAATATCGGCGCATCGTAGCCGCGTTCGACGAGTACCTCGGCAGCAAGCCCGCATTTTCCGATGGGCTCGCGCAGGGTGATCTCATCGCATACTTCTGCGCCGAGTACGGTTGGCACGAGAGCTTTCCGATCTACTCGGGCGGCTTGGGTGTGCTCGCCGGCGATCACTGCAAGACGGCGAGCGATCTGAACCTGCCGTTCGTCGCCGTTGGCCTCCTGTATCGACACGGCTATTTTCACCAGAGCATCGACCGCAGCGGCCAGCAGGTTCCCAACTACCCGCCCATCGATCCGCGCAGCGCACCGGTCTCCATCGCGCTGAATCCCGACGGCAGCGAGGTGCGCGTCATGTGCCCCGCGCTCGAGCGAAACGTCGCGGTGCGCGTGTGGAAGGCGCCAGTTGGCCGTGTGACCGTGCTGCTGCTCGACACGGACGTGCCGGAGAACGTAGCTGAGGATCGGCTGATCACCGGGAAGCTCTATGGCGGCAGCAACGAGCTGCGCCAGCAGCAGGAAGCCGTGCTTGGTATCGGCGGCGTTCGCGCGCTGCGTGCGCTCGACCTCGCGCCGACGGTTTGGCATATCAACGAGGGTCATGCGGCGTTCCTCGTGCTCGAGCGCCTGCGCGAGTACACGACGGCGGGTTTACCGTTCGCTGCCGCCCTCGAAGCAACGGCCGCCAACACGGTCTTCACGACGCACACGCCCGTGAGCGCCGGTCACGACGTTTTTCCGCACGACCGCGTTGCGCAGCAGTTTGCCACCTTCGCCGCCGAGCTCGGCATCACCACGGAGCAGCTGCTCGACTTGGGGCGTGCCCCGGAGCGGCCCGACGTATTCAACATGACGCGGCTTGCGTTACGCGGTTCCACGGCCGTCAACGGCGTCAGTAAGATTCACGGGCAAGTGTCGTCGCGGCTGTGCGCGAGCGCTTGGCCGGACGTGCCTCCGCCCGAGAACCCGATGGGATTCGTCACGAACGGCGTGCACGTTGCGACGTTTTTGCGGCATACCTGGGCGAAGCTCTTCGATCGCCATCTCGGCGCCGACTGGCGCGAGCGCATGATGGACCGCGCGCTGCTCGCCCGCATCGAGGCGATTCCCGACGCCTTGTTCTGGGAAACGGGGCAGAAGGTCAAGAGCCAGATGTTCAGCGTGCTGCGCGGCCGGCTGACGCAGCAATATCAACGCAACGGCTTGAGCGAGGCGCATGTCCACCGGCTATTGAAGCTGCTCGACCCTGAGAAGCCCGACGTACTCACGATCGGCTTCGCACGGCGCTTCGCGACCTACAAGCGCGCGACACTGCTGATGGCGGATCTTGGCTGGCTCGAGCAGCTCGTTCGCAACGAGCAACAGCCGGTGTTGTTCCTGTTCGCGGGCAAGGCCCATCCGCACGACGAGCCGGCGCAATGGATGATGCGCGAGATCCAGCGCGTCTCGAGCCTGCCGCCCTTCGTCGGCAAGATTCTGCTGGTGGAAGCTTACGATCTCGCCCTCGGCCGGTTGCTGACGTCGGGCGTCGACATCTGGCTCAACACTCCGGTCGCTCCTCAGGAGGCCAGCGGTACTTCCGGCATGAAGGCCGCGATCAACGGTACCGTGAACCTGAGCGTGCTCGACGGCTGGTGGGCGGAAGCGTACGACGCCCGCCGCGGCTCGAAGAACGGCTGGGGCATACCGCCAGGCCACGATGACCAGGGCGACGCCGACCGCGATCGGCAGGACTCGACGACGCTCTACGAGACGCTGCAAGACGAGGTCGTACCGCTTTATTACGCGCGCGGCGAGCGCCTCGCCTACTCGCCGGAGTGGGTGCAGCTCTGCAAACGCTCCATGGCGAGCGTGCTGCCGGCATTCAACAGCGAGCGTGTGCTGCGTGACTACATGCAAGAGTACTATGCCCCGGCAGCTCGCCACGGCCGCGCGTTGGCAGCCGACGACTTCAAGGCCGCGCGCGAGCTCGGTTCTTGGAAGGAGCGAGTCCGCGCCGCGTGGCCCGGAGTCGCGCTGAAGCTGCTCGGCAGCGCAGCGACGGAAATCTCGTTTGCCGACCGCGTCGTGCTCGAGGTCGAAGTCGCGTTGAACGGCCTCGACCCGCGCGACGTGCGAGTCGAATGCCAGGTACGGCGCGTGCTCGGCTCCGAGCTCGTCGTGCCTGTTCAGGGCTATGCGGAGAACCGCCGGCCGAAGCACGGTGTCGGCCATCTCGAAGGGCAAGCGGTTCTGCTGGCGCCTTTCACGCCTGGTGACGTCGACGGAGCCGGCAACTGCCGCTATCGGCTCGAGCTGCAGCCGCCGTGGGCAGGCACGCTGCAATACGAGGTCCGGTGCGTGCCCGATCATCCGCAGCTGTCTCACCCGTACGAGCTCGGCTTGATGCGCAGGCTTTGAGCGACGTTCAGGCGAATCCGTTGCAAAAGCGCAGCGTGAGCGCCGGCTCACGGCAGCCCCTCGGTGCCACCGCTCGCGACGACGGCGTGAACTTCTCCGTCTTCAGCCCGCGTGCGACGCGTGTCTGGCTACGCCTCTATCGCGGCGCCAGCGACGCCGAGCCGCTAGCCGAGATCGAGCTCGACCCGGCGGCTCACCGGACGTTCGGTTTCTGGCACGTGTTCGTCGCTGGCGCGCGCGCGGGTTGGCTCTATACCTGGCGCGCCGACGGGCCGGACGATCCTGCCGCCGGACTCAAGTTCGACGCGCGCCGCGAGCTGCTCGACCCGTGGGCGCGGCTCGTCAGCGATGCGGTCTGGGACCGGCAGGCGGCCGTCGACGGCGATCCTACCTCCGCGTTGCGCGCCGAGATCGCGCCGGCCGACGACTACGACTGGGCCGGCGATGCGCCGCTCGAGCGGACGCTGCAGGACGCCGTCATTTACGAGCTGCACGTCGCGGGCTACACGCGCCATCCTTCGGCCGGCGTCGAAAGCCCCGGCACATTTCGCGGCCTCGTCGAGAAGATTCCGTACCTCCAGTCGCTCGGGATCACGGACGTGGAGCTGCTGCCGATATTTGCATTCGATACGCAGGACGTGCCCGCCGCGACTGCCGCGCTCGGGCTCCGCAACTTCTGGGGTTACAGCCCAGTCAGTTTCTTCGCGCCGCACGGCGCCTATGCGCGTGGCGGCGATCCACGGCGCGAGTTCCGCGACATGGTCAAGGCGCTGCATGCGGCGGGCATCGGCGTGATTCTCGACGTCGTGTTGAACCACACGGCCGAAGGCGGCGCCGACGGGCCGGCGATTGGCTACAAGGGCCTCGTCAACGAGCTCTTCTATCTGCTCGACGCGAAGGACCGCTCGAAGTATCTCGACTTCACGGGCTGCGGCAATACCGTGAGCTCGAACCAGGCGCTCGTCGCGCAATGGCTCGTCGAGGTCTTGCGCTTCTGGGTCGTCGAGATGCACGTCGACGGCTTCAGGTTCGATCTCGCGGGAGTGCTGTCGCGCGACGAGCAGGGCGAAGCGCTCGCGCATGCTCCCGTCATCGCGGCCATCGAGCTCGCTTCGGAGCTCACGCACTCGCACTTGATCGCCGAAGCGTGGGATGCAGGCGGCATTTACCAGGTCGGCTCGTTCCCCGGCTTTCGCTGGGCCGAGTGGAACGACCGCTATCGCGATGCCGTGCGGCGTTTCTTGCGCGGCGAGCCGGGCCACTTGGGCGACCTCGCGACGCGCATCGCGGGCAGCAGCGATCTCTACGCCTGGGCGGGGAAGATGCCGCAGAACGGCATCAACTTCGTCACGTGCCATGACGGTTTCACGCTGTACGACCTCGTCAGTTACGACAAAAAGCACAACAGCACGAACGGCGAGCACAATAAGGATGGCCGCGACGACAACTCGAGCTGGAACACCGGCGTAGAAGGCCCAACCGACGACGCCGAAATCCTGCGGCTGCGCGCGCAACGAGCCCGCAACTTCATGGCGCTGCTGCTGCTCTCCCAGGGCGTGCCGATGTTGACGGCTGGCGACGAAGTCTTGAGGACACAGCGCGGCAACAACAACGCGTATTGCCAGGACAACGACGTGAGCTGGCTCGATTGGTCGTTCCCACCGGCAGCACGCGCGATGCTGCGATTCACGCGCGAGCTCATTGCGCTACGTAAGCGCCATCCGAGCTTACGGCGCGCGCGGTTCTTGAACGGTCATTCGGACGACCGGCCCGCCGAAATCCACTGGTACGGCGAAAGCCTCGCCGCGCCGGACTGGCAAGATTCCGGCGCGCGCATCCTGCGCTTCACGCTGGCCGGTGTGGCGCCCCAAGAGCCGGCATTGCACGTGATGATCAACATGGCGCCGACCGTTCGTAATCTTCCGCTGCCCGATCCCGCTGCGCGCAATTGGCGCCGCATCGTCGACACGACGTTCGACGCGCCCGACGACGTCGTGCCGTCCGGACTTGCGGTGCGCGGCACTCATTATCTCCTTGCGCCTCATGGCATTGCCGTCTTCGAGGACAGCGGGTTCGTGGTACAGTCCGGCGCATGAAGAACCTGCTGCTCGCAACGCTTGCGCTGCTCGCCATCGCGCTGGCTCCAGCGATCCAAGCTCAAGCCGGCGGCGCTGCGTACTACGGTCTCTCGCTCGGCGAGCTCGACTATGTCGACGAAGATTTCGGGCCTCGTTTCGAGGACTCCGCGGATTCGTGGCGGCTCATGGTGACCTACATGTTCATGGAGCATCTCGGCGTCGAGGGCAGCTACGGGGAATCGAGCACGATCCGTGACACCGTGACGCTAACGCAGCAGTTCCCACCCGCGTCGTTCGAGGCAGGCTTCGAGAGCGAGATCGGCAAGATGCTCACGGTACGGCTCCTCGGAGCGCTGCCGTTCGACAACGGCCTCTCGCTGCTGGCCGGCGTCGGATACGTCGATTTCGAGCAGAACGTGACCTTGAGCCAAGACGGCGTGCCATTCGTCAGCGGCGAGTTCAGCGACAGTAGGCCGGCGTATTACTTCGGCGTTCAATACGATTGGGATCGCATCGCGCTGCGTCTTGGCTATGAGAAGCTCGATTTCGACGGTGAAGTAAACGCCGAAGAAACGAGCATCACTTTTTTTTACAAGATCTAGCCCGGCACGAGCACGACGCCGGCGAGCGGCGGCAGCGTCACGACGATCGAGTGGGGTTGATCCATCCACGGCGTGGGCTCCGTCTCGAGGACGTCGTTGCCCAAGTTCGATCCACCGTAGTACTGCGAGTCCGAGCTCAAGATCTCGCGGTAGCGCCCCGGCTTCGGCACGCCGACGCGATAACCGCGGCGCGGCACCGGCGTGAAATTCAGCACGACGACGGCATGCTCGTCGCCGTTCTTGCGCAGATACGAGAGCACCGAGTGCGCCTCGTCTTGCCATGACAGCCATTGAAAACCCTTGCTGTCGTGATCGAGGCGGTGCAGCGCAGGCGTGCTTCGGTACACACGGTTCAAGTCGCGCAGGAGCGCGCGGATGCCGGCGTGGCGCGGCTCGTCGGCCAAGTGCCAGGGCAGGGAGCCGTGGTGGTCCCATTCGCGCGGTTGCGCGAATTCCCCGCCCATGAACAGCAGCTTCTTGCCGGGATAGGTCCATTGAAACGTCAACAGCAAGCGCAGGTTCGCGAACCGTTGCCACTCGTCGCCGGGCATCTTGTTGACCAGCGAGCGTTTGCCGTGGACGACCTCGTCGTGCGATAGCGGCAGCACGAAATTCTCGGTGAACGCGTACAGCGGGCCGAACGTCAGCAGATTGTGGTGGAAGCGCCGGTACAAGGGGTCCGTCGCGAGATAGCTCAACGTGTCGTGCATCCAACCCATGTTCCACTTGAACGTGAAGCCGAGCCCTCCCGTGTACGTCGGCCGCGAGACCTGCGGCCATGCCGTCGACTCTTCGGCCGCGGTCATGGTGCCGGGGCACGTCGCATAAACCGTTTCGTTCAAGCGCTTCAAGAACGCAATCGCCTCGAGGTTCTCGTTGCCGCCGTGCTGATTCGGCGTCCACTGGTGCGGCTTACGCGAATAATCGAGATACAGCATCGAAGCGACGGCGTCGACGCGCAGCCCGTCGAAGTGGAAGTCCTCGAGCCAGCAGATCGCGCTCGAGAGCAGAAAGCTCTGGATCTCGTGCCGCGTGTAGTTGAACACGAGCGTGTCCCAATCGGGGTGCTCGCCTTTCTGCCGATCGCCGTACTCGTAGAGCGCCGTGCCGTCGAAACGCGCGAGCGCATGGTCGTCCTTCGGGAAATGCCCCGGAACCCAGTCGAGCAGCACGCCGATTCCGTGGCGGTGCAGCTCGGCGACGAGCTCGCGCAGCTCGTCGGGCGAGCCGTGCCGGCTCGTCGGCGCGAAGTATCCCGTGCACTGATAGCCCCACGAGTCGTCGAATGGGTGCTCGGTGATCGGCAACAGCTCGACGTGCGTGAACCCGAGGTCCTTGACGTAGGCCGCGAGTTGGCCGGCGATCTCGCGATAGCCCATGAAATTGCCCGCGGCATTGCGGCGCCACGATCCTAAGTGCACCTCGTAGATCGAGATCGGCTCCGTGAGCCAGTCGCGCCGTGCACGCCCTTCGAGCCACGCCGCGTCGTCCCAGCGGAACTTCGACGGCGGGGTCGTGATCGCGGCCGTCGCAGGCCGCTGCTCGAACGCCGCACCGTACGGGTCGGACTTGAGCTTGAGCTCGCGGTTATCGCGCGTGGAGAGCTCGTACTTATAGAGCTCGCCCGTGCCGATCTCGGGCACGAACAGCTCCCAGACACCGGAGCTGCCGCGCACGCTCATCGGGTGATAACGCCCGTCCCAGTGATTGAACGTGCCGACGACGCTGACGCGCTCGGCGTTCGGCGCCCAGACTGCGAAGCGGATACCGTGCACGCCGGCGATCGTGCGCTGGTGAGCGCCGAGGAACCGATGCGCGTGGATATGGCTCCCGCCCGCGAAGCGCGCGAGGTCGTGCTCGTCGATCTCGAGTGGGAACGAGTACGCGTCGTAGCCCTCGTGCCAGCGGCCGTCGTGCGCCTCCCAACGGATGCGATACGGCGCGGCGACGTCCCGCGCGCGGCCCTCGCCACTCGAACAGCGCCGTCCCGGGAACGCGTTCGAGCTCGGCCGCGGGCTCTATGAGGCGCACCCGCAGCGCATTCGGCAGCAGCACGCGTACGAGAGCATCGTGCGCGCCGACAGAATGTAGGCCGAGCACTCGCCGCGGCTCGTGAAGGCGGCCGTGCAGCAAGCGTTCGATGTCCGGATCGCGTGGCGTCGAATCCGCGTCGACCACGCGTTCGCTCGGCGGCGTCATACGTACGACTCTCGGTTAGACAGGCGGAGTCCTTCGGTAGTAGCGTGTAGCGAAATGAGGCAAATTCCGCGCCGCCGGCTCGTCAGTCAGCTCACACGAAGCACGGTGGCCGTTGTCATGGCAGGCGGCCGCGGCCAGCGGCTCATGCAGCTGACCGACCACAGGGCCAAGCCGGCCACCCCTTTTGGAGGGAAGTACCGAATCATCGACTTTTCCCTCTCCAACTGCGTCAACTCGGGCATCCGCCAAATATTCATCTTGACTCAGTATAAGGCGCACTCGCTGATCCAGCATGTGCAACGCGGCTGGGGCTATCTGCACGGCGAGCTTGGCGAGTTCATCGATATCGTGCCCGCGCAGCAGCAACTCGGCGAAATTTGGTACCGAGGCACGGCCGACGCCGTTTACCAGAATCTCGACATCATTCATCAGCATCGTCCCGAGACGGTCCTCATTCTCGCCGGAGACCACGTCTACAAGATGGACTACGGTCCGCTGATTGCGTTCCACAAAGAAAGCGGCGCCGACATCACGATCGGCGGCGTGCAGGTTCCGATCGCGCAGGCGCACGAGTTCGGCGTCATGTCGATCGGCGCCGATCACCGAGTCCTCGGCTTCGACGAGAAGCCGAAGGAGGCGCGGCCGATGCCGGGCCGCGAAGGCGTCGCGCTCGCGTCGATGGGTATCTACGTCATCAATCCCGAGTTCCTGCGCGAAGCGCTCGAGCGCAACGCCGCGGTTCCGGACTCGCAGCACGACTTCGGCCGCAACATCGTGCCGGAAGCCGTAGCGAGCCGGCGCGTCTTCGCGTACCCGTTCGAGGATGTCGAGACGAAGGCGCAGCGCTACTGGCGCGACGTCGGCACCGTCGACGCCTATTACAACGCGAACATGGAGCTCATTCACGTGAGCCCCGAGCTCAATCTCTACGACGAGGCGTGGCCGATCTGGACGTACCAGCAGCAGGTGCCCGGCGCGAAGTTCATTCTCGACGAGGAAGGCCGGCGCGGCCTCGCGATCAACTCGATGATCGCCGGCGGCTGTATCGTGTCGGGGGCCGTCGTGCGCGAGTCGCATGCTGTTCTTCAGCGTGTTCGTCGACGAAGGCACGGAGCTGCGCCGGTCCGTCGTGCTGCCCGAGGTCGAGATCGGCAGAAGCTGTTACATCGCGAACGCGATCATCGACGAAGGCTGCTACATTCCCCACGGTACCGTCATCGGCCGCGATCGCGAGGCCGACCGGCAGAACTTTCACGTGACCGATCAGGGCATCGTGCTCGTGACACGCGGTATGCTGGCCGGCTTGCGGCGCAGCACCTGAGCGGGTCGGCATGAGCCTACTCGCCGCGCGCCGGGCCGGCGTCTTGCTCCATCTGACGTCGCTGCCGGGCGCTCAGGCGCGCGGTACGCTCGGCGCCGACGCTCGCCGCTTCGTCGATTGGCTCGTCGAAGGCGGCTTCAGCGTCTGGCAGACGCTGCCGCTCGGCGTCACTGACGCATACGGCTCGCCGTACACCTTGCGCTCGGCTCATGCCGGCGACCCCCGGTTCATCGACGGCGCGGATCTCGCCAACGCGCCCGAGCTGCCGGCGCGTATCGATGCGGAGGGCGACCGCGCGGCCCGCTACACGTCTTTCGCGGCGCAGGCCACCGTCGCGCAGCAACGTGGGTTCGCCGCGTTCGTGCGCGTCCACCGCCGCTGGCTCGTGCCCTATGGCCTTTTCGAGCTCTTGAGCGAGCGCTTCGACGCTTCGCCGTGGTGGCAGTGGCCGGCGCCGTACCGCGACCGCAATGCCGCAGTGCTGCGCGAGTGTCGCGCCGCACACCGCGCAGAGCTGCGTGCGCTCATGTTCGAGCAATACCTGTTCGAGCTGCAGTGGGCGGCTTTGAAGCGCCATGCCAACGAGCGAGGCGTCTACTTGTTCGGCGATCTGCCGTTCTACGTCGACCGCAACAGCGTCGATTGCTGGTGGGAGCGAAGGCTGTTCGCGCTCGACGCCGAGCGGCGGGCCGCTCGCCGTCGCCGGGGTGCCGCCCGACTATTTCAACGCCGACGGGCAGCTCTGGGGCAACCCGCTCTACGACTGGGATGCCATGGAGCGCAGCGGCTTCCGCTGGTGGCTCGAGCGCTTCGGCACGCAGCTCGCGCGTTTCGATCTCCTGCGCATCGATCACTTCCGCGCGCTCGATTCGTATTGGGAGGTTCCCGCCGGCGCGACGACGGCGCGGCTTGGGCAATGGCGGCGCGGCCGCGGCGACGCATTGCTCGCGGCGCTCCGCTCGCAGCTGGCCGAGGTCCCGCTCGTTGCCGAGGATCTAGGCCTCATCACGGACGACGTCAGAGCGCTGCGCGACAGGTTCGAGCTGCCAGGCATGGTCGTGCTGCAGTTCGCTTTCGACGGCTCGCGCGACAATCCGCATCTTCCAGAGCATCACGCGCGCAACGCCGTCGTATACACGGGGACGCACGACAACGACACGACCGTCGGTTGGTACGCCTCGCTCGAGCCGCAGGCGCGCGACATCGTGCACGGCATGCTCGGTGTAGGCTCGGCGCCGCCCGTGCCGGACTTTCTCATCGACGCGGCTTTCGCTTCGAAGGCCGCGCTCGCGATCGTGCCGATGCAGGATCTCCTCGCGCGCGATTCGGGCGCCCGCATGAACACTCCGGGCACCGTCGTCGGCAACTGGCGCTGGCGCTTCGAGTGGCCCGACGTCCCGGCGTCGCTCGCCGCCGTTTCCCGCGAGCGCGCCGTCCGCTCCGGCCGCGCCGGCTAGAGCAACGAGCGGTACAGCTCCTCGTAGGGCGGAATGTGGCGTCGGCCACGAGAAATCGGCCGCCATCGCGTTTTCGATCAGCTGCGGCCAGATGTCGGCGTCGGCGAACCATGCGAGCGCCGTGCCGACGCCCCAAAGCACGCCCTGGGGGTCGGCATCGCGAAACACGCTGCCGTTGCCGAGGCCCGTTGCCGCGTCGAAGTGCTGGATCGTGTCGGCGAGCCCCCCGGTCCCGCGCACGACGGGGATCGTGCCGTAGCGCAGCGCGTACATCTGAGTGAGGCCGCAAGGCTCATAGCGGGACGGAACGACCGTCAGGTCGGCGCCGGCAAAAATCTCGTGCGCCAGCGCTTCGTCATAGCCTTCGATGAAGGCGACGCGCGTTCGATGAGCGTCGGAGAGACGCCGCAGCTCGGCGGCGAGCGCGGCGTCGCCTAGCCCAAGCACGGTGAAGCTCGCTCTCGTCCCTTGCAGCAACGCCGGCAGCGCCGCCGTGAGGAGGTCGATGCCTTTCTGCTCGACGAGGCGGCTCGCGACCCCGACCAGCGGCGCGTCGGCGTCGGGAGCGAGCTTGAGCCGCTCTACGAGCGCCTGCTTGATGCGGCGTTTCGGCTTAAGGTCCGTTGCATCGTAATGCTCGCGGAGGAACGGGTCCTGCTCCGGCGACCAGATGCCGTAGTCGACGCCGTTCAAGATGCCGACGAGCTCGCTGCCGCGCGCGCGCAGGACGTCCTCGAGGCCCATGCCGAACTCCGGGCGCCTGATTTCCTCGGCGTAGGTGGGGCTCACCGTCGTGACACGGTCGGCCGCACGTACCCCGGCGCGCAGAAAGTTCGTGCCGCCACCCGCGCGCGCGTCGGCCGGCAGCACCTGCTCGAGCGCGGCAAAGCCGTGCTCCTCGAGAATCGCGTCGGCGAAGACGCCCTGGTAGCCGACGTTGTGCAGGGTCAACACCGTACGCGCGTAGCTGCCCGGCGTCAGACGCTGGATCACGGGCACGAGCGCCGTGTGCCAGTCGTGACAGTGAAAAATGTCGGGGCGCCAACCGTCGGCCGTGTTGAAAGCGACCGCAGCCGCGCACAGGCGCAGGAAGCGGCCGGCATCGCGCGCGTCCGCCGTATAGATGGAGTCGCCGGTCAGCTCGGCGAGGTCGAGCAGGAAGACCCGCGCGCCGCGCGTTCCGGAAGCTGGAGGCTCGGCCTCAACCTCCGCCAGCCGGTATGGGCCTCCGAGGCCGTCGACCGTCTGCACCGCACCCGCGGGAGTCGGAAGATGAGCGTAACGCGGCATGAGCACGCGCACGTCGTGGCCGCCCGCGCAAAGCGCGTCGCTCAGTCCTGCCACCGCGTCGGCCAGTCCGCCGGTTTTCGCCCACGGGGCGAACTCCGCGCAGACCATCAAGATTCTCATCGCGCTACTTGCGCTGCTCCATCGGAACGTAAGCGCGCTTCGTCGAGCCGGTGTAGATCTGGCGCGGCCGGTCGATGCGCTGAGTTCCGCCGATGCGGACTTCGCGCCAGTGCGCAATCCAGCCCGGCAGGCGACCGATCGCGAACATCACCGTGAACATGTTCGTCGGGATGCCGAGCGCACGCATGATGATGCCGCTGTAATAGTCCACGTTCGGATAGAGCTTGCGCTTGATGAAGTATTCGTCGTTCAAGGCGACCTCCTCGAGACGCAGGGCGAGCTCGAGCAGCGGGTCGTTGACGCCGAGCTTCTTCAAGAGCGCGTGGCACGCCTCCTTGATGATCCGCGCGCGCGGGTCGAAGTTCTTGTAGACGCGGTGACCGAAGCCCATGAGCCGCGAGTGCCCGTCCTTGTCCTTGACGCGCGCGATGAACGCATCGAGCTTCTCGCCGCTGTCCTTGAGCTGCGACAGCATGTCGAGGACGGCCACGTTGGCGCCGCCGTGCAGCGGACCCCAGAGCGCGCAGACGCCGGCCGCGACGGAGGCGTACAGGTTCGCCTGCGACGAGCCGACCATGCGGACTGTGGACGTCGAGCAGTTCTGCTCGTGGTCGGCATGCAGCAGCAGCAGCTGATCGAGCGCCCTCACGACGACCTCGTCAGGCTGATAGAGCTTGTGCGGGAATGAGAACATCATGTGCAGGAAGTTCGCCGTGTAGCGCAGCTCGGTCCGGGGATAGTTGACGGGCCGGCCGATCGACTTGCGGTAGCTGGCCGCGGCGATCGTCCGCACCTTGCTCATGAGCCGGGCCGCCGGCTCCATGAAGTGGTCATTGTCCTCCGGCTGCATGATCTCCGGCTGAAAGCAGCCGAGCGCGTTGATCATGGCGGACAGGATGGCCATCGGCGGCGAGTTGCGCGGGAAGCCGTCGAAGTGGTGCAGCATGTCCTCGTGGATGTACTCGTGCCGGCCGAGCAGTCGGCGGAACTCCGCGAGCTGATTCGCCGTCGGCAGCTCGCCGAAGATCAGCAGGTAGGCAGTCTCGACGAAGCTCGAGCGCTCGGCGAGGTCTTCGACGGGATAGCCGCGATAACGGAGGATTCCAGCCTCGCCGTCGATGAACGTGATGTCGCTCATGCAGGCGCCGGTATTGGCGTAGCCGCTGTCGAGCGTGATCAAGCCCGATTTTGCTCGTAGCTGTGAGATATCGACGGCCGTCTCGGCTTCGGTGCCGTGGACCGTGGGCAATTCGATGCTCTTCCCTTCGTACGTCAGCGTCGCGTTCTTCGTCATGAAGCCTCCGATTCCCCGGCGTATTCTACGCTTGAGCTCAGGCGTTAGTGCGAGCCCGGCGGTCGGTCGTGACGAACGCGTGACCGTCGCGAAGCCTCGCGACGATGCGAAGAAAGTACTTGCAATCTATGAGCCGCGTTTTATATTTAGCGCCGTTTCGTTGTGGTCAGATGGTCTGCCCACCCAGGTAACGACGGAATTGCCGGGTAACGAATCAACAATGGGCTCCGAGCCCTTGGACTACAGGTGAGCAAGCTGCTGTCCCTGGAGGAAGAACCTCCGAGTTTGGCGCAAGCCGAACTGCCCCTAGCCCACAAGTCCTCTTTCAGAAACCCCAACCTCAACGGCCACGGCGCACCCGTCCAGCTCGCGAGCGCCGCTCGCGCGCGTTTCGTCGTCAGCGCTCCGAGCAACGAATTCCGTAAACGTCACTTCCCCGGCGTCAAGACAGCCGAGTGGAACGACTGGCGTTGGCAGAACCGGAACCGTATCCGCAGCCTCGAGCAGCTCGAGCGCATCGTCTCCGTGACGGACGAGGAGCGCGCCGCCATCGCGCGGCACAACGGTCCGCTGCCGATCGGCGTGACGCCGTACTACATGAGCCTCATCGACGCGGCCAACCCGATGCAGGGCCTGCGTCGCACGACGATCCCGACGCTCGCCGAGTTCGATCGCGCGCCCGGCGAGCAAGACGACCCGCTCGGCGAGGATGGCCACAGTCCGGTGCCGGGGCTCGTCCATCGCTATCCCGACCGCGTATTGCTGCTCGTCACGAATTTCTGCTCGGTCTACTGCCGCTATTGCACGCGCGCGCGCCTCGTCGGCGCCAGCGGCGAGCGAGCGCTGCGCAAGGCCGACATCGACCGCGCCATCGAGTACATCGCCGCGACGCCAGCCGTGCGGGATTGCCTGATTTCTGGCGGCGACCCGCTATCGCTCGACGAGGACCGCCTCGAGTACGTGCTGTCGCGGTTGCGGTCGATCCCGCATCTCGAGTTCATCCGGATCGGCAGCAAGCAGCCCGTCGTGCAGCCGATGCGCGTGACGCCGGCGCTGACGAAGATGCTGCGCCGCTACCACCCGGTCTGGATGAGCTTGCACTTCACGCATCCCGACGAGGTCACGCCCGAGGTTGCCGAAGCCTGCGGACGGTTGGCCGACGCGGGCATTCCGCTCGGCAGCCAGACCGTGCTGCTCAAAGGCGTCAACGACGACGTCGCGACGCTGAAAAAGCTGTTCCACGCGCTCTTGAAGATTCGCGTGCGCCCGTATTACCTCTATCAATGCGACCCGATCAGCGGGTCGAGCCATTTCCGCACGAGCGTCGATAAAGGCCTCGAGCTGATCGCGCAGCTGCGCGGGTACACGACGGGCTACGCGGTCCCGAATTTCGTCGTCGACGCCCCCGGCGGCGGCGGCAAGATCGCGCTGCTGCCGGACGCCGTCATCGGCCGCGATGGCGCCGACCTGCTGCTGCGGAATTTCGCCGGCGAGCAATGCCGGTATCCCGACCCTCACGGTACGCTAGGCAAGCCATAGCCTTAACGCGCCGCTCGCGCGCAGGGATCTTGAGTGCGGATCGGCTTGACCTACGATCTGAAGGACGACTACTTGGCGCTCGGATTTGCCGAGCACGAGGTAGCGGAGTTCGATTCGCGCGAGACGATCGACGCGATTGCCGGTGCGCTGACGGGGCTCGGCCATGAGGTCGAGCGCATCGGCCACATCCGCGCGCTGGCGGCGCGGCTCGTCGCGGGTTGGCGCTGCGAGCTCGTTTTCAATGTCGCCGAAGGTGTCGCCGGCTATGGCCGCGAGTCGCAGGTGCCGGCGTTGCTCGAGGCGTACGAGATTCCCTACACGTTCTCGGACCCGCTCGTCTGCGCTCTGACGCTGCACAAGGGCATGGCGAAGCACGTCGCGCGCGGCTGCGGCGTGCCGACGCCGGCCTTCGAGCTCGTGACGAGCGCGGCCGACGCCGCCGCGGTGAGCTTGCCGTTGCCGCTGTTCGCGAAGCCCGTAGCCGAAGGCAGCAGCAAGGGCATCACGGAGAAATCGCTGGTCACGTCCAAGGCTGTGCTAGTCGCGGTCTGCGCCGAGCTCCTCGAGCGGTATCGCCAGCCCGTGCTCGTCGAGGAGTACTTGAGCGGGCGCGAGTTCACGGTCGGCATCCTCGGCACCGGCAACTCCGCGAGAGCGCTCGGAACGTTGGAGGTCGTGCTGCTCGAGGGCGCCGACTTAGGCGTCTACTCGTATCGCAACAAGACGCAGTGGGAAAACATCGTCGAGTACGCGTTGCTCGCGCCGGGCCCTCTACGCAGCGACGTCGAGGACGTGGCGCTTGCGACCTGGCGCTGCCTCGGCTGCCGCGATGCGGGGCGCGTCGACATTCGGCTCGACGGCGCAGGCCGGCCGCAGATGCTCGAGGTCAATCCCCTCGCGGGCCTCCAGCCCGGATACTCCGACCTACCGAACATGGCCGAGATGGCCGGCATGAGCTATGGCGCGCTGATCGGCGAGATCGTTCGCTGCGCGTCGGCGCGCATCGATGCCGCCTAGCGTCGTGCTGCTGCATGACGCCGCGGCGGCCGCGGGTCGGCCCGACGCGAGCGATACGCTGCTCGAGGCGCAGGCCATCGCGGCGGCGCTCGAGCGGCTCGGCTACGCAACGATGACGTTGCCCGTCGGGCTAGATTTGGGCGCGCTCGAGCGCGCGCTGCACGAGCTCGCGCCGCATGCCGTTTTCAATCTCGTCGAGTCGCTCGAGGGCCGTGGCCAGCTCCTTCCCGTCGTGCCGGCGCTGCTCGCGTCGCTCGGCGTGCCGTTCACGGGCTGCTCCGCGCAGGCGCTTGCCGCGACGTCTCACAAGCCCGCTGCGAAGCGGCTCCTGCGGCAAGCCGAGATCGCGACGCCGAGCACGTTCGGGTCCGCGGCCAGTGACGGCACGTGGATCGTCAAGTCCGTGTTCGAGCACGCGTCGCTCGGAATCGACGACTCGTCCGTCGTCGCGGGCGCGGAAGCCGCGCGCCGCGTGCTCGCAGCGCGCCGCACAGAGCTCGGTGGCGAGTGGTTCGCCGAGCGCTTCGTTCCGGGGCGCGAGCTCAACGTCGGCATCGTCGCGGCGCCGGAGGGCCCGCGCGTGTTGCCCGTCGCGGAGCTTCGGTTCGAAAACTTCCCGGCCGGCAAACCTGCGATCGTGGGCTACGCCGCGAAATGGGACGTCGACAGCTTCGAGTATCGCCATACGGTTCGCTCGTTCGACGTCGAGCCCGAGCTTGCGGCTCGCGCCGAGCGGCTAGCGGCCGCGTGCTGGGAGCTGTTCGAGCTCGACGGCCATGCGCGCGTCGACTTCCGCGTCGACTCCTTCGGCATGCTGTTCGTGCTCGAGGTCAACGCCAATCCGTGCTTGGCGCCCGATGCCGGGTTCGCGGCGGCGCTCGCGCAGGCCGGCATCGGCTTCGACGAGGCGATCGGCTGGCTGATTGCCGACGCGCGGCGGCGCGCGCCGAGCGGGCGCAGCGCATGACGGCGGATCGCGTCGGTTACCGCAGCCGGCCCAAGCCTGCGGACTTGCCGGCGCTGCGCCGCCTCGTCAAGTCGACGGGCGTCTTCAACGGCCAAGAGCGTGCCGTGGCGCTCGAGCTGCTCGAGGCCCGGCTCGCGCGCGGTGCGAGGAGCGGCTACTCGTTTTTTTTCGCGGAGCGGCGCCGCGAGCTCGTCGGCTACGCCGCCTGGGGCGATGCGCCGCTGACGCAGCGCACGTACGATTTGTATTGGATCGTCGTCACGCCCGCCGCGCAGGGGCAGGGTATCGGCCGGGCGCTGCTCACGCAGGTCGAGCGGGCCGTCGGCGCCCGCGGGGGCGGCAGACTGTACATCGAAACCTCGTCGCGCAAGGCCTATGTCAGAACGCGGCGGTTCTACCGTGACGCAGGCTATGCCGAGGTGGCGCGGCTGCGCGATTACTATGCGCCCGGTGACCATAAGGTCATGTTTTGTAAGGCGATCCGGGCGCGCACCCAGCTCCGTGGCGGCCGGCTCGGGCACCGCGCCGGACTGCTGCCGGAACCCTAAAGAAATCTTATAACTAGCGGATTTCTCACGCCATTTCGCGCCTTGACAGCCTGTCGCAACCGCCTATAGTTGCGCAGCCTGGCGGTTAGGGGTGCCGCGGGCAGTCCAACGGGTGCTGCCGCCCGCGGACGAAACCGGACCGAAGATCCGGATAGTGAAATGGCAAGGAGGGTGTTACCCGATGCGTAAACCCAAGGAACAAGTCGACGAAGAGGGCGCTGAAGCCCACTTCTTCGACGATCTCGAGTCGAGCGACGATTCCGGCGATTCGGACGACGACTCCGGCGGCGATCCGCGCAAGCCTAAGAAGCCGGCTCGCCAGCGTGTCGAGCTGCGCAACGAGCAGCAGAGCCTGCGGCGCCAGCTCTCGGACTGGGACGACTACGCGCAGGACGACTTCGACACGAAGCTGTAGTCACACGACGAGCGGCCGGCCGCCCGCCGGCGTAAGCCACGACTTTCAGGATACGCCGGTGGCGGTGAGCGCCAAGCGCAAGCGCAAACGTTCTGCCGCGCGGCCGGCTTCGCCGGGCTTCCGCTTCGTCGTCGATGCGCAGCCGGACGACATCACCTGCGGTCCCGCGTGCCTGCACGGCGTTTATCGCCACTACGGCGACGAGGTGCCGCTCGAGCGCGTCGTCGCCGACATTCACACGCTCGACCGCGGCGGCACGCTCGACGTGTTCCTCGCGAACCATGCGCTCAACCGCGGTTACAGCGCGACGATCCTGACCTACAACCTCGATGTATTCGATCCGACTTGGTTCTCGTTGCCGAACGACGCCATCCGCGAGCGGCTCCGCGCCCAAGCGAAGGTCAAGCCCTGGACACGGCTGCAGACCGCCACGCGCGGTTACGACGAGTTCTTGCGCTTGGGCGGCAAGCTAGCGCTGTTCGACCTCGACTCCAAGCTGCTTCGCCGCTACCTCGACCGCGGACCCGTCATCGCGGGTTTGAGCGCGACCTATCTGTATCGGGCGATCCGCGACGTTCCCGAGACCAACGCGGACGACGACGTCCGCGGCGAGCCCGTCGGGCATTTCGTCGTGCTGACCGGCCATCGGCGCGACGTGCGTGAGATCCTCATCGCCGACCCGCTCGAGAATCCGCTCGTCCGCACGCGTTACTATGCCGTGCAGGTACAGCGGTTGATCGGGGCCATTCTGCTCGGTGTCATGACCTACGACGCGAACCTGCTCGTCATCGAGCCGAAACGCGCCCCCCAATGACGGCCCTCATCGTCGTCGACCATCCCGAGGAATGGCCGTTGACCTTGGCAGCGGCCGAAGTCATCAGCGCCGACAGCTATCTGCGCGACGAACGGCTCGCCGGCATGCGCCAGGCGCGTGTCTACAACCTCTGCGACTCTTATCAGTATCAGGCCGCCGGCTATTACGTCTCGCTGCTTGCGGCGGCGCGCGGCCATCGCACGATGCCGGGCGTCGCTACGATCCAGGACGTGAAGTCGCGCTCGCTGCTGCGCGCCGACGACGAGCTCGAGGAGATCGTCGAGCGCTCGTTGCACACGATCAAGGGCAAGCGCTTCGAGCTCAGCATCTATTTCGGCTGCAACGTCGCGAAAAGGCACGCCGCCCTGAGCCGCGCCTTGTTCAACCTGTTCCCCATGCCGCTGATGCGGGCGACGTTCGCGAAGTCCTCGACGACGGGCTTGTGGCGGCTTCGCAGCATCACGCCGATCCCCGTTGGCGATATCCCCAAAGAGCATCGCGCCTTCTTGCGCCAGGTCATCGAGAACCACTTCGCGCGCCGCGGGCCCGCGGGGCGAGCCGGGCGCAGCGCGCGGTACGAGCACGACCTCGCGATCCTGACGAACCAGGACGAGCGCTCGCCGCCGTCGAACCGCGAGGCCCTGAAACGCTTCGAGCGCGCCGCGCGCGCGAACGGGTTCGACGTCGAGTTCCTGCGCCGCGACGATTACGGCCGTATCGCCGAGTTCGACGCGCTCTTCATCCGCGAGACCACGGCCGTCAACCATCACACGTACCGGTTCGCGAGCCGCGCGCACTCCGAAGGGCTCGTCGTCGTCGACGACCCGGAATCGATCATCCGCTGTGGCAACAAGGTCTACTTGGTCGAGCTCGCGAAGCGGCTCGACCTCGCGATCCCGCCGACGATGGTCGTTGGCAGCAGCACGCAGGCCGACGACATCGTCCGCGAGCTCGGGCTGCCGTGCGTGCTCAAGCAGCCGGACAGCGCGTTCTCGCAGGGCGTGTTCCGCGCCGACACGCGCGAGGAGCTCGCGGCGGGGCTCGAGCGGCTGCTGTCGCGCAGCGACCTCGTCGTCGTGCAGTCGTTCATGCCGACGGAGTTCGACTGGCGCGTCGGCGTGCTTCGACCGCCAGCCGCTGTTCGTCTGCCGCTACTTCATGGCGGACGGCCACTGGCAGATCTATCACCACGGCGAGAAGCGCACGACGGAGGGCGAGTCCGAGACGATCGCCGTCGAGCACGCGCCGCGCGACGTGCTGCGAGCTCGCGCTGACGACGGCGAACGCTGATCGGCGACGGGCTTCTACGGCGTCGACATCAAGACCGTCGGCGGCCGCACGTGCTCATGGAGGTCAACGACAACCCGAACGTCGACCGCGGCGTCGAGGACGCGATCCTCGGCGACGAGCTCTACGATCGCGTCATGAAAGGGATCCGTGCGCGCAGTCGATGCCGGCAAGCAATTCAAACCCGCCCCCTGAGCCGCGGGCGAAAACGGCCGCTCGGTCTGTTCGATGCCTTCGGGCTCGAAGCCGAGTACATGCTCGTCGACGGCGAAAGTCTCGACGTGGCGCCGGCTGCGGACCGGCTGCTCGAGGCCGCGGCCGGCGAGCTCACGGACGAGTTCGTGAACGGCGACGTCGAATGGAACAACGAGCTCGCCCTGCACGTCGTCGAATTCAAGTGTCATGGGCCGCGGCCGTCGCTCGACGGGCTCGCGGCCGCGTTTCAAGCCAACGTCCGCCTCGCGAACGACAAGCTCGGCCGCGAGGGACTGCGCCTGATGCCGACGGCCATGCATCCGTGGATGGACCCGAACGACGTGCAGCTCTGGCCGCACGGCACGCGCGTCATTTACGACACGTTCGATCGCATCTTTTCGTGCAAGGGCCATGGCTGGGCCAATCTTCAGAGTCTGCAGATCAACTTGCCGTTCGCCGGCGACGAGGAGTTCGCGCGCCTGCACGCCGCCGTTCGCTTTCTGTTGCCGGTCCTGCCGGGCCTGACCGCGAGCTCGCCGATCGTCGACGGCGAGCGCAACGGCATCCTCGACAACCGGCTCGTCGTGTATCGCGGCAACTGCGCACGCATCCCGTCCGTGACGGGGGCCGTCGTCCCGGAGCCGATCGGCTCGATCGGCGAGTACCTCGAGCGCGTGCTCGAGCCGATCTACGCCGACCTCGCGCCGCTCGACTCCGAAGGCGTGCTGCGCCACGAATGGGTCAATGCGCGCGGCGCGATCGCGCGCTTCGACCGCATGGCAATCGAGATCCGCGTGCTCGACGTGCAGGAAATCCCAGCGATGGACGTCGCCTACGCGGCGCTGATCGTCGAGGTGCTGAAGCTGCTCTGCGCCGAGCAGTGGCTCGACACGGCAGGCATGAACAGCCGGCGCACCGAGGAGCTCGGCATGCTGCTCGATCTCGCCGCGCGGCGAGGCGAGGAAGCCGGGATCGGGGACAAGCGCTATCTTCGCGCCTTCGGCTTTCGCGGCAGTGCCACGGAGCTCAAGGGATTGTGGGAGCATCTGATCGAGACCGTTTCGGCGCGCGGCTCGCTCGGCGCCGACACGGGCCGCTTGCTCGAGCACTACCTGCGCCACGGCACGCTCGCGACGCGGATCGGCAAGGCCGTCGGCCTGCTGCCGACGCGCGCCAAAATCACGAGGGTCTATGAAGAGCTCTGCGAAGCGCTCGCGGACGGCACGCCCTTTGCGCCCCCGCCGCCGGCTCCTCGTTAGCTGCGAGCACGGCGGCAATCGCGTGCCGAAGGAGCTCGCGCCGCTGTTCGCGGCTGCGGCCGACGTGCTCGCGACCCACCGTGGGTTCGATCTCGGCGCCCTCGGCGTGGCGCGCGCCTTTGCTCGGCGCCTCGGAGTCACGCCGTTCACGGCGACGACGACGCGGCTCGTGGTCGATCTGAACCGCTCGCCCGGCAATCGCGACGTCTTCTCGGCGTACACGCGGTCGCTGACGCCGGCGCAGCGCGGTGAAGCGCTGGCGAAACATTACTGGCCGTATCGAAAAGCCGTCGAGGACTGCGTTGCCGCGGCCGTCGCCGCGCGCGAGACGGTTCTACACGTCTCCGCGCACAGCTTCACGCCGACGCTGCGCGGCGAAGTGCGCCAGTGCGACGTCGGCTTCCTCTATGATCCTCGGTGCCGCCGCGAGGTGCGATTCGTCGATGAATGGTATGCCGCGCTGCATGCGGCGGCGCCCGAGCTCGTCTTGCGGCGCAATTACCCTTACCGCGGCGTGTCGGACGCGCTCGTGACAGAACTGCGGCGTCGTTATGGCAGCCGCGGCTACGTCGGCATGGAGCTCGAGGTCAACCAGAAGCACGTCGACGGCCGCGGTTGGCGCGCGCTGGTCGCCGTGCTCGCCGCAACGCTGGAGACAGCCGTCGAGCGCGCTTAGCTTGCCTCGTGCTGCCTCGTGCGCTCACTATGCGGGGCGACTCCAATAGGAATCTCTGCATGTCTGTCGACCTTTCTCCGCGCACCGAGCTGCAGACCACGGCCGTGTTCGTCGATTTCGAGAACCTGGCGCTCGGCGTCGAGCAGGACAAGAAAGGCCGGTTCGAGATCGATCTCGTGCTGAAACGCCTGCTCGAGCGCGGCCGCATCGTGCTCAAGCGCGCCTATTGCGATTGGCCGCGCTTCAAGGACTTCATGCAGGAGTTCCATCGGCATGGGTTCGAGATGGTCGACATCCCAAGCTCGAGGGTCTCAGGCAAGAACAGCGCCGACATCCGCATGGTCGTCGACGCGATCGATCTGTGCTACTCGAAGTCGCACATCGACACGTTCGTGCTCGTCACCGGCGACAGCGACTTCTCGCCGCTCGTCTCGAAGCTCAAGGAGAACGACAAGCGCGTCGTCGGCTGCGGCGTGCGCAGCTCGACGTCCGATCTGCTCGCGAACAACTGCGACGAGTTCATCTTCTACGACGACCTGATCCGCGTGCAGAAGCGCGCGCAAACGCGCGCGCAAACACGTCGGAGACCGAAGCAAGCGAGCGCAGACAACACCGACAGCACCGACAGCACCGACAAGCGCAAGCAGGAAGCGTTCGACCGGCTCGTCGCGACCGTCACGTCGCTCGAGACGGATTACGACCCGGTCTGGGGCTCGCTCGTAAAACCGACGCTGAAGCGCGTCTATCCGGGCTTCAACGAGAGCTACTACGGCTACCGGACGTTCGCCGAGCTGCTTCAGGACGCGGCCAAGGAAGGCGTGATCGAGCTCGAGCACGACCCGCAGCGCGGCAACTACCGCGTCAAGTCCGCACACTGACGCCGTCGGTTGCGGCCCGGCTAAGGCCGCTTTGATACGTCCGTCACAGCGGGCGGTCGCGGCCGCGCGGAGACTACGCCTCACCAGGGACGGTCGAAGCCGGATCTCCATGTCCCATAAGGGCGCAAAAGCGGTCAACGACGGCGTGCAAGTCATCCAGGGCACGCCCACGGCGCCCATCAAGAGCCCGACATTGTTCCTGCGCCTGTGGCGCGTCAACGAAGGCAAAGAGGTCCGCACGCGCGCGACCCTGTCCATGGTCCGCCCCGGCCCCAGCGACTACGTCATCAAAGAGCTGATCCCCGACATGGAGCTCGATGCGCAGGCCGCGCTCGACAAGGCCGTGGCGATCGCGAAGCGCGGCGGCGCGTCCGTCGTCTATCTGAACGCGGATCTCGCCAAGATCCCGAAGGCGCGCGCCGCGGCCGTTTCGTAACCCGCTAGTCGGGATCGACGGCGGCGACGACGTTGGCGCCGTTGCTGCCTCTGCCCTCGAGCTCCGTCCAGAGGCGGCCGGGCTCGGCGTGGAACACGATCTCCGGAGTGCCGGTCAGGATTTGCCAGCCGCCTGCTCCGATTTCCGCCTGGAGCTGACCCGCGACCCAGGCGACATGGCCGGCGTAAAGCCGCAGGTCGTCGGTGCCGGCGGCGAGGCGCACCATGTCCGGCAGCGACGCGTCGTCGATGCTCAAGAAGACCTTGTCGAGCACCTCGGGGCCCGTCACGGTCGCCGCGGCGAGGCCGCGGACGAGATAGAGCAGCCGTGTCGGCGCGATCGGCCCGCCGCGAAAGAGATGCCCGGTGTAGCCGTTGAAATTGGCCGCGAGCTCAGGAAACACCGTCGCCGGCACGAGATTCGTCGGCCGATTCAAAGCGACGCCGATCGTGCCGTCGTCGTCGTGCTGCAGCACGAGCACGACGGAGCGCGCGAGGTTGACGTCCGTGAGCTGCGGCGACGCGATGAGCAGCGTGCCGTTGCCGATCGTCTGGGCTTCGAGCGGCGCTCCCGCGAGGACGCAAAGGACCGTAGCCGCCGCGGCCCAAGCGCGGAGCCTGGAGCCCGTGTTTCGAAGCTGTTTCATAGTCGCCGTCGCCATCGCGGCATGATACCCGCGTCCGCGGCGCCGAGGTGTATCGATCCTGAAGTCGAGGCGGTATGATGCGCGCCCTTTCGGCCGGGGCCGATCGAAGTGCCGGGGCCGACATTCAAGAGGAAGAGGCTTTGTCCGCCGAACACGCCGATACGCCGAGCGCTCGCGGTTACCGCCAGCCCGCCGAATGGGCGCCGCACGAGGCGACTTGGCTCTCGTGGCCGCACAACCGCGATAGCTGGCCCGGCGTCTTCCTCGGCGTCGAGCCGGCCATGGTGACGTTCGTCCGCGCGCTGGCCGAGTGCGAGCCGGTCTATATCAACGTGCTGGATGCCGAGCACGAGCGGCACGTCCGTAAGCTGCTCGCGCCGGCCGTCGCGCCGGAGCGCGTGACGCTGTTCCGCTTTCCGACGAACGACGCGTGGGCACGCGATCACGGCGCGATCTTCGTCACGCGGCCTGCGCCCGAGGAGCCGCGGCTCGCCGTCGATCTCGACTACAACGCCTGGGGCGGCAAGTATCCGCCGTTCGACCTCGACCGGGAGATCGGGCGGCAAATGGCCGAGGCGCTAGGCGTTCCGCGCTACGCGCAGCCCGGCGTCGTGCTCGAAGGCGGCTCGATCGAGGTCAACGGAGAAGGCGCGCTGCTGACGACGGAGCAATGCCTGCTGAACCCGAACCGCAATCCGACGCTGACGCGCGCCGACATCGAGCGCTTGCTGCGGGACTGTTTCGGCGTCAGCGAGGTTCTCTGGCTCGGCGAGGGCATCGAGGGTGACGACACGGACGGGCACATCGACGACCTCACGCGCTTCGTCGCACCGCGCACCGTCGTGACCGTCGTCGAGCCGAACCGCGCTGATCCGAACCATGCGCCGCTCGAGGCCAACCGCCGCTTGCTCGAGACGCTAGCGGTCGGCGGCCGCCCGCTCGAAATTGTCGAGCTGCCGATGCCGGTGCCGCAGTACCTCGAGGACCAGCGCCTGCCGGCCAGTTACGCGAACTTCTACATCGCGAACGGCGCCGTGCTCGTGCCGACGTACGGTTGCCCCGCCGACGAGGTCGCGTGCGCGACCTTGGGCGAGTGTTTCCCGGGCCGTCGCGTCGTGGCCATCGACTGCCGAGTGCTCATCGCAGGGCTTGGCGCGCTGCACTGCCTGACGCAGCAGGTTCCCGCCGTGCCGACGGCCGCGACATGAGCAGCCGGCACGCCGCAGCGGGGTTGTGGCTTAGCAGCCGATTTCCTAATCTTCACGGTTTCGACGGGCGCCTAGCCGCCTGAGGTTCAAGCGATGGGCGCGATCTCGGATTTCATCCGGCACCACTATCGGCATTTCAACGGCGCGGCGCTCGTCGATGCCGCGGACGCTTACGTGAGGCACATCAACGGCGGCGGCCAGATGCTCGTGACGCTCGCGGGCGCCATGAGCACGGCCGAGCTCGGCTTGTCGCTCGCCGAGATGATTCGCCGCGGCAAGGTTCATGCAATCAGCTGCACGGGCGCGAATCTCGAGGAGGACATCTTCAACCTCGTCGCGCACGATCACTACGTGCGCATTCCGAACTACCGGCATCTTTCGCCGGAGCAGGAAGAGGAACTGCTCGATCAGCACCTGAACCGCGTCACGGACACGTGCATTCCCGAGTTCGAGGCCATCCGCCGCATCGAAGGCGCCGTGCTCGACGAGTGGCAACGCGCCGACAAGGCCGGCCAGCAATTTTTCCCGCACGAGTTCATGTACAAGATCTTGGCGTCGGGCGTGCTCGAGGAGCACTTTCAGATCGATCCCAAGGACAGCTGGATGGTGGCGGCCGCCGAGCGCGACCTGCCGATGTTCGTGCCGGGCTGGGAGGACTCGACGCTCGGTAACATCTATGCGGGACACTGCATCTCCGGCGACATCGATAACGTCCACACGGTGCGCTCGGGCATCGAATACATGATGAGTCTCGCCGACTGGTATCAGGCGACTTGCCGCAAGGGCTCGATCGGGTTTTTCCAGATCGGCGGCGGCATCGCCGGCGACTTCCCGATCTGCGTCGTGCCGATGCTGCAGCAAGACCTGCAGCTCCCGGACACGCCGCGCTGGGGCTACTTCTGCCAAATCAGCGACTCGACGACGAGCTACGGCTCTTATTCGGGCGCCGTGCCGAACGAGAAGATCACCTGGGGCAAGCTGTCGGCTTCCACCCCGAAATTCATCATCGAGTCCGACGCGACGATCGTGGCGCCTCTGATGTTCGCTCACGTGCTTGGAGAGTAAGTCGATGTCCATGCAGCCGAAGACCAAACCCGTGCCCGCCGAATGGCAGCCGTCCGATGCGGCCGAGCTGTACCGGATCCCGAGCTGGGGCGATCCGTTCTTCTTCGTGAACGAGAAAGGCCACATGGCCGTTCGCGCGCTCGACGAGCAGGGCACGACGATGGACGTCGTCGACATCGTCAACGAGCTGCGCCGGCGCGGCGTGCAGTTTCCGGTGCTGCTGCGCTTCCAGGACGTGCTGCGCGCCCAGGTGCGGCGCATCAACGAAGCCTTCCGCAGCGCGATCGCCGAATCGAATTACGGCAACGTGTATCGCGGTATCTACCCGATCAAGGTCAACCAGCTCCACGAGGTCGTCGACGAGCTGCTCGACGCGGGGCGGCCGTACGGCATGGGGCTCGAGTGCGGCTCGAAGGCCGAGCTCATCGCGTGCTTGCCGCACATCGACGGCGAGACGCTGCTCGTCTGCAACGGCGTCAAAGACCGGACGATGCTCTCGCTGATGATCGCGGGCCAGAAGCTCGGGCAGAACATCGTGCCCGTCATGGAGAAGTATTCGGAGTTCACCGACATCAAAGGCCTCGCGTTCTCGACTGGCTACATGTCGCAGCTCGGCGTGCGCGTGCGGCTCGCGACACGCGGCGCCGGCCGGTGGGCGGAATCCTCGGGCACGAACTCGAAGTTCGGCCTGAACGTCGCCGAGCTCATGCGCATGGTCAACGAGCTCGAGGCGAGCGGCCAGCAAGCCAAGCTCGTGCTGCTGCACTGCCACATCGGCAGCCAGATTGCCGACATTCAGGTGCTCAAGGAGGCGACCAAAGAGGTCGCCCAGATTTACGCGCAGCTCGTGAAGCGCGGCATTCCTCTGAAGTACCTCGACGTCGGCGGCGGCCTCGGAGTGAACTACGATAAAGGCCACCTCGAGGAGGACGCCGGCATCAATTACGCTCTCGAGGAATACGCGAACGCCGTCGTGTTCACCGTCAAGGAGGTCTGCGACGCGAACGAGGTGCCGACGCCGACGCTCGTCACCGAGAGCGGCCGCGCTTTGACGGCGCACCACTCGGTGCTGATCGTGCCGGTCTTGGGTGCGCACGCGAAGGACGACCCGAGCCAGGATCTCACGGTGCCCGAGAACGTCGCCGAGCCGCTACACGCGCTGAACAAGATCCTTGCGTCGTTGCCGAAAACGCGCAAGCAATCGGAGCTGCTGGAGGCCTACCACGACATCAACGAGCGGCTCGACGAGGTGCGCCAGCTGTTCACGCTCGGCTATTTGCCGCTCGCGGAGCGGGCGCTCGCCGAGAGCCTCTACTGGCGCATCTGCACCGGCCTGTTGAAGGCGCTGAAGCGCAACAACCCCGATTCCTCGCGCCCCGAGATCGTAGAGCTCGAGGACAAGCTCACAGAGCTCTACCTCTGTGACTTTTCCGTGTTCCAGTCGATGCTCGACCACTGGGCCATCGGCCAGCCGTTCCCGATCGTGCCGATCGATAGACTTGACGAGCACCCCGACAAGCGAGCCGTGCTCGTCGATCTGACTTGCGATTCAGACGGCAAGGTCACGCATTACGTGTCGACGCGCGACAACCGGTTCCTGCCCGTCCACCCCACGTCCAACGGCACGCCGTACTACCTGGGGTTCTTCTTGATGGGCGCGTACGAGGACATCATCGGCGACGCGCACAATCTGTTCGGCCGTGTCACCGAGGCACACGTCTATGCCGACGCCGAGGAGCCCGGCGACTTCTGGATCGAGAAGATCATCCACGGCACGGCCGTGCAGGACATGCTCGCGCAAGTCCAGTACTTCCCGAACGACCTGCACCGCCGCATGAGCGAGCTCGTGCGCGCGAAGATCCAGCAGAACATCGTGCGCCCGACGCAGGGCATGGAGATCCTCGACCAATACATGGCGTGCTTTCCGCAGACGACGTACTGCGATACGCGCGACATCGAGCGCGAGCACCAACGATGACGGCACGCCCCCCTTCGGGGACTACCAAGGGGCGCCCGCTCCGGGTAGGGCTCGTGCAGATGGCGATGGGGGACGATCCCGCGCCGAACCTTGCCAAAGCGATGGACGGCGTGCGCGACGCGGCAAAGCGCGGCGCGAAGCTCGTGGTGCTGCCGGAGCTGTTCCGCTCGCGTTACTTCTGCCAGAGCGAGGACGCGGCGCAGTTCGGGCTCGCCGAGGCGATCCCGGGGCCGAGCACGGAAGCGCTTGGGTTACTCGCGGCGGAGCTCAAGATCACGCTCGTCGCGAGCTTATTCGAGAAACGCGCGGCCGGCCTGTATCACAACACGGCGGCCGTCATCGACGCGGAGCGCGGCTACCTCGGCAAGTACCGCAAGATGCACATCCCCGACGACCCGCGCTATTACGAGAAGTATTACTTCACGCCGGGGGATCTCGGCTTCAAAGTCTTCGACACGAAGCCCGTGCAGCTCGGCGTGCTCGTTTGCTGGGACCAGTGGTATCCGGAAGCTGCGCGGCTCACGGCGATGCAGGGCGCCGAGATCCTCGTCTATCCGACGGCGATCGGCTGGCATCCCGAGGAAAAAGCGCAGTACGGCGAACGCCAGCACGGGGCCTGGGAGACCGTGCAGCGCGGGCATGCCGTCGCGAACGGCTGCTTCGTGATTGCCGTGAACCGCACGGGCTTCGAGCCGGACCCGGGCGGCACGGGCGGCATCGAGTTCTGGGGCCAGAGCTTCATCGCGGGCACTGACGGACGCATCCTCGTGCGGGCGCCCGTGGATCGCGAGGTCGTGCTCGTCGAGGAGATCGATCTTGCCGAGATCGACGCGGTGCGCGCCGGCTGGCCGTTCTTCCGCGACCGGCGCATCGACGCCTACGCGAACATCACGCAGCGGTTCGGCAAGGACTAGACGGTCAACCCGCGAGCATCAGCTCGCGGATGACGCGCACGGGCGCGCTGCCGTAGCTCAAGAGCTGCTCGTGAAAGCGCTTCAGCTCGAACGCGCCGGCGCGCTCGCGCTTCAGCGTCTCGCGCAAATCCAGGATCGCCGCGTAGCCCGAGAAATAGCTCGTCAGCTGCACGTTCGTGAGCTGCACGCGCCGCCATTTCTCGACGGCTTCGGCCTCGGTCTGGAACGCCTGGCGCGTCAGCAGGTCCATGGCGTCGGCTTCCGTCATGCCGAGCGCATGCACGCCGTAATCGAGGATCGTGTTGCAGACGCTGCGCAGGTTCCACTTCGAGTAGACGAGCCATGCCTCCGCGCGGTGCTCGCCGTAGCCCGACTCGAGCATTGCGCGCTCCGCGTAGACGGCCCAGCCTTCGATCATGGCGCCGTTGCCGAAGATCGATTTGATCAAGCTCGGCGAGCGATTCGCGTAGACGAGCTGCACGTAGTGGCCCGGGATCGCCTCGTGGATGTTCAGAATGGGCAGCATCCAGCGGTTGTACTCGCGCAGCCAGCTCTCGGCGCGCTCCGCGCGCTCGCCGTCGAGCGGCGTAACGTTGTAGTACGTCGGCGCGCCCGCGTCGTAGGGCCCCGGCGCGTCGATGCCGGCGCCCGCGATGCCGCGCTTGTGCGGCGGGGTCTCGCGCACGACGAGCGGCTTCGACGCGTCGAGCTCGAGCAAGTCGTGGTCGCGCACCCACTGCTCGAGCTCGGGAATTTGCCGCTCGACCTCGCGCACGAGCTCGGCCGGCGCGACGTGCTCGTCGGAGAGCCGCGCGATGACGCGGCCGATCGTCTCGAGCCTGTCACTGGGGGCGGCCTCGTTCGGGAAGTACTTCGGCCACAGCAGCTCGGCCAGCGTGGCCATTCGCGTGTGCAGCACGTCCTTCTCGGCGACCGCGCGCGCGTGGAGTGCCTCGGCCGTGTCGCCGGACTGGATCTCGAACGCGAACTTCGGTGCGTACAGCGCGGCTCCCAACCGGAACGAGCGCGCCGCGACGGCGCCCGACACGAGCCGCTCGTCGAGCGCTTCGAGCCAGCGAACGAAGTCCTCGATCGCCGCCCTCGCGGCGGCAAGGCGCTCGTTGAACGCCGCGCGCTCGGCGGCCGAAAGGTCCGACATCTCGAGCGTGTTCTCGAGGTCCGGGCCGAAAACGGCCAATGCGCCGCGGTTCTGGTCGATCGCGAGCCGCGTGTGCTCGCGAGTAGGCGCCTCGATGTTCGCTTTCGCGGCAGCGTAATAAGCCGGTACGCGCTCGAGCCGGCGGCTGAAGATGCGCAGCCGCTCGTCGAGCGGCGCAAAGGTCAGGTCGCGCAGCAGCGCGAACGGCTCGGCGACGTTGTAGACGGACGGGTTCCATTGCCAAGCGCGCAGCTCCATCAGCGACCAGCGAGTCGCGAGGAACTCGTTCTCGAGCATCGCTCGATCGGCGCGGACCGCGGGGCTCAGCGTGCCCTGATCGATCTCACGGAGCCGCTCGAGCCACTGGTCGAGCTGCGTGAGCATCTCGGTGCGCGACGTGGCGTCGGGCACGACGAGCCGGTCGGCGTATTTGTAGTAACCGATGGCGACCGCCCAGTCGGGCGAAAGCTGCCAGAAGCGGTCGAAGAACTGCTCGCCGAATGCGCGGCGAAATGTTGCGTCAGTCATGCGGCGATGGTACTCGTGTCGTGCGCTCCCGCAACGTCGGCCGCCTTCTGCTCGAGAAACTGCATCGCTTCGATCGCCTGGCTGTAGTCCATGGTCTCGCCGTGCCACTGGCAACGGCTCGTTTGCGGCGTGATCGATAGGCCGGGTTCGTGCTTCTGCAGGTAGTTGCGCAGGCTGTCCTCGAAGCCGCGATACGTCGCCGGGACCGGCGGCAAAATGTTTCCGCGGAAACATTGTGCTCCGTTCGGCTCGACGCGCCGGCCATTGGGCCGCGTGAAGATGAATAGTCCATCGTCGGGGCTGGCCACGCCGTAGCCGCCTTCGTGCACGAGCCCGTGGTGAAAGCGGCACAGCGTCACCAGGTTGCCGAGCTTCGTCTCCCCGCCGTCGGCCCAGTGCTTCACGTGATGGCCTTCGGTGGAACGGGTTCGGTCGCAGCCGGGATAACGGCAACCGCCGTCGCGAGCTTTTAGCGCACGGCTGATCGCGGCCGGGATGCTGCGGGTTTTGCGACCGATGTCGAGTGGTTCCCCGTCGTCGCCTTCGACGAGGCCGATGACCGTCGCGTCGCACGCGAGCCGGCGGGCCGTATCGAGCGCGAGCGCAGGTCCCTCCTCGAGCTCGCAACGATGCGGGCCGCTCGCTGCCGCAGCTTGCTGCTCCGAGAGCACGGCGTGATCGATGTGCACGACGACTTGCACGCGGTCCGCCGCGGAGCCCGCTCCGGTCTCTTCGCCGCGACGCTCGAGGAATTGCTCGGCGATGAGCCGCAGCGCATCGGCCCGCCACGCATGCGCGGCGATCTGCAGCGGAGTTTCAGCGGAAACTTCTCCGCCGGGCGGCCGCACTGCTTCGACGGCGAGCGCGAGCGCCTTGGAAATGATCGCGCCGATCTCAGGCGGTAAGCGGGCGTTCAAGATGAACGTGCCGTCCATGTCGAAAAAGGAGGAGACGTTGCGCTGCTCGTGTTGCAGCTGCGCGAGCTTCGCGGCGTCACGCCGCTGCGTCCAGCGATACTTGCGCACGAGCTTCTCGACGTGCTGCGCCGTTCCATGGCGCGCGACGCAGAGAAGCACTGACTCGTTCGTCGGATCCGCCGCGCGCGTCATCGCACGCACTTTCGAATACGAGACTTCGCCTTTGGCGAAGGCATCCGCGATCTCCGGCAACGCCTCGAGCGCTCGCGCGACGCGAACCTTTTCGCGCGCCGCCACGGCACGGATCCCGCACTGCCAGTTCAGCCATTGCGCGGTGTTCGCGAGCCCGTGGCGCTCGTACCCCTTCGCTCGATCGAACTCCGCGATGAGAGCGAGGAAGCGAGCCGTGGCCGCGTTGAGGTATCCCCAGAGCTCCGTGATTTTCGCTTCGAGCTCCTCGAACCCGCGCTCTTTGCGGCGGACATCTTCGAGCCACGAAGGGGCTGCGCAGGCCATGAGAGACCTCCGGAATGAACTGGTTGGATATACAGTATCTTGCGCAGAAAGAATAGCTGCGTCAATAGCTTACGTGGTGGCGCAACGACTATCCGGGGGTATAGAGATATCCGGCCGAAATAAATCAAACTCTCGCGCTCTGAACAGCTGAACGCAGAACAGCCAATGCGATACCCAGTCACAGCGGTACGTGATCACCAGTCTCTGTTGAGCGACTTAGCGCCCCTGATACGTGACCCTCGCTTCCTCTACCGCGGCCGGGACGTGCCGAACTTCCCTTTGCGTCCCCGCGAAATTCTTTGCAATTGGTTGATCTGCGCCGTCCTCAACGATCAGGTAGAGCCGCACGCATGGACACTCACTACCGATCCGACAGGCGGAGACGGCGTCATAGTGAACAAAGCCACCGAAACAGGTTCGGCGACGGAACACGTTTTTGTGGCGAAGCCTACGCACGCGGGAAACACCTCGTCGTGTTCTCTGATTTTCCCGGCGGGCCGTGGCACGCAAATCGTGTTGCACACGAGGTCGGCGGCGCGCACTACTTTGAAGGGATTTGGGTGGTCGCTCTCGAGCGAGGTGACGGACAACTCTATTCCTACTGGGTCACTCAGTTGGGAGATCCTGAGTCACCGGTATGGCGAGTGTCGATCGACCTTCAGGAACTGAACTGGAGGGTCGAGCGCGTCCAGTGATCGGCGTTCGTTCGGCGTCACACACCGAGCATTGAACACATGTCTCCCTCGTACGCGCTGTAACCAGTCGATAGGTCCGGACGATGGCGTCTGCCGATTGAATCCGCAGTTCGCGCGGCGCGTGGCGCAGTTGGCCCTATCGCAGCTCGTTGAAGGTGACGCCTTTCGTAGTCCGACGCAGTAGCACTATTCCGGAGACGCCGATGATTACGTGAATGGTCATCAGCGTGGCGGCTCGCGCGACTTCGAACCCGTTGAATGAAGCCACCAGATCGACTGGCAGCCACACAAGCAACTCCCAAGCTGCGACGATCATCACGAGCACGCCGGCGCGTGCCGGCCAACGCGAGAAAACCAGCATCATCACGCCGAGCAACGCCCAGGTCATCACGCTGGGCAGTCCCGCGATCTTCATGCCGCGCACTGGGATTTGATCGAGCGTGCCGGGCGGCGCCCCGCTCCAGACTTCCGCGAACGATTCGGGCGCGAGCAGAGCCATGGCCGATAAGCCCACTCCCTCCAGAACGTAGAGAGTGCCGACGATTCGTAGCCACCATTTGACCGGTTTCATGGTTGCGCGCGTCGCTTCTTTGCGCTTACGAATTCAGCCGCCATCTGTATCAGTTGGCCAAGTGCCTTGCGGCGAACCCTTGACAGCCGAACCAGTATGGCCGGATATCCGCGGTAGTGATCGGTAAGGTAGTAGGTGTCCGGCTCCGTTGCGAGCAAGACCTCACGCTCGTCGAAGTCGATTCGAACCATTAGCGAGTTCGGCTCAGCCGACTTGTGAATAGCCTGGCAGGCCAGCAACTTGCCTCGAATCTTGAGCCCTCTGCCCCGAGGCGAGGCGACTTCCTCGACGTCCGGGATTACCCGAGCAACCTCGGCAACCACGTCGAAGCCGGTGTTGGTGCGGCCATGCTTTACCGTCTTGGGCTGATCGTGCCTCATGTCTTCACCTGACCGTTTCGGACGCACCGAGGGAACATTTTTGCTCAAAACGCGCCAAGCGCGATCGAAAAAAATTACGGCACGCGCGCGTGTTCACGCTCACTCGCTCGCGCAGATAGCCGGCGATGTGAGTAGCAGCTGAACGATCGGCTTGATGTTGTTGGGTATCTCGCCGGACAACCAAGCTCGGATAAGTGCAATCTGGCTGCCAGCCGAGTGAATCGCACGCAATCTCAGTACGTTCGAGTCTGAGCCTGAGCGTATCGCACTGGCTAGCTGCGCGTATGTCATCCCCGAAAGTTTGCGAGTCAATCGCTCCAGCGTGACACCATCCAATAGGTTCCTGATCAAAGTTCGACGATCCCAAAAGTGCTGAAGCACGAGCCGCAGTTGCCTGGGCGTGCACGCCCCGACAGCGCATCCAGCTAGAACTGTAAATGGACCCTCGATGCTTCCCAGCAGCACTTCCTCTTTGCTACGGAAATGTTCGTAGAACGTCGATCGGACAACGTTTGCCTGATCAGCAATATCGGCAACCCGTATTTCTCCATAAGACCTTTGCTGCATGAGGTGGGCGAATGCAGCAAGCAAGGACTCACGTGTTCTTATGATGCGGGGATCTGAGGGCATGTCGGAGGACATTGGCGAATTCGTAGAGTTATCGGACAAATTCTTTGAACTGTCCGGCGCACAGGCTCATACACCCCTCGACCGGTCTGTAACCATGATTTAGCTTACCAAGGGCAGTCCGGGAGCGAACACGATGGATATGCAGGCCTTCCGAAAGTTGATTGAGGCAGGCGACGTAGACAGCGTCAAAAATGCGTTGGCTGCCGATTCCTTATTGGCGAATGGGACGGTGGTCTGGGGTCTCAGGCAGGAATGCGAGTCTGATCCTCTGCATTTCGTATGCGACTGCGTGTCCGAAGAATGGATCGACGCCGAGAAAGCAGCCGAACTCGCCCGCGTTTTGCTCGCTCATGGCGCAACCGTTGATGGTACGAACGGCAGGGAAACTCCGTTGTTGGGTGCTACATCTTTAGGGGTCGAGAAGGTAGCCAACATGTTGATCGAGTCAGGGGCTGATATCAAAGCTACATCCATTTTCGGAGCAGGACCGCTACATTGGGCAGCCTATATGGGACTGCCTTCGACCGTCGATTTGTTGGTTCAAAGCGGCGCGGAGATTGAATCGAAGTGCACAGAATTTGGCGCGACACCGCTTTTTTGGGTCGTTCATGCATTCGGCCCACGCGGCCCCAACAACGCCGAAGGTCAAATCGCTGCTGCAAATAAGTTAGTACGTGCCGGAGCCATTATCGATACGACGAACAAGGACGGGCTTACTGCAATTGACTGCTCTCGTCGCGCTCGGTCAAGCGAAATGCATGACTTGCTGGTTCAGGCAACCCAACGAGGTGCGACATGAAACTCGGTCGCAAGAGCGCCCTGATTGTTGCCGTGGTCGTTATCGCCGTACGGTGATCCAAGTAGTCCCGGCGGCCGTCTCGGCGCCAGCGTGATTAGTTGCTCGACTGAACGGCGCATTAGGGCAGCTACGGGCAAGCTATCGCCGCACGCGCAGCCTCTAAAGGCTGCATTCACGGCAGAGAGTGAGCCGCCGTCGCCTGCCGCGGCTCGGCCACCACGAAATCATGCTCGGGGTGCTGCACGACGAGAACCGGGCAGGGCGCATGCCGCACGACTTTCTCGGCCACGCTGCCGGAGAGCATGTGCTCGACGAACCCGAGATGATGCTTACCCATCACGACGAGCTCGACCTCGAGCTCCCGCGCGCACGCGACGATCGCGTCGGCGGCTCCTGCGACGCCGGAAGCGCGCAGCAAGTACTCGGCGCGGGTGTCCTGCTCGTCCTGTTGCGTCAACAAGCGGCTCAAATCGTGGCGTGCCGCATTGCGTGCAACTTCGAGCGGGCTCGGCTCGCCGATCGGGCGCTCGACAGCGTCGGGCGACAGCACCTCGAGAACGCGTTCGGTCTCGAGCGCGGCGTCGAGCTTTTTCGCGTCGAGCACGTGCAGCAAGAACAGCTTGGCGCCGAATTGGCGCGCGAACGCGACGCCGTATTGGACCGCGGCGCGCGATGGCTCGCCGAGATTCGTCGGGACGAGGATTTTATTCAGAGCGAACACGGTGCCTCCGTTCACACATGCTCCTTCTAGTTACCCTACGCTCGGCGCGCGCTGCGGGCAATGGCGCGGTACGATAACCAAGCCATGCCATTCACGAAGCGAATCAGCATCGTCGGCGGCGCACTCGTGTTCGCGAGCTTTTCTGCGGGAGCGCACCACTCGATCGCCGCCGTCTACGACAGTGCGCGCCAGCAACGCATCGAAGGCGTCGTAGCCGAGTTCCAGTTCGTCAATCCGCACCCGTTCGTCATCGTCAAGGTGGGCGAGCAGGGCACCGAAGAGTCGTGGCGGCTCGAGATGGACAATCGATTCGAGCTGCAAGGCGTCGGGATGACGGCCGACACGCTGCAACCCGGCGACCGCGTCGTCGTGACAGGCAGCCTGGGCCGCACGGAGCCGCGCACGCTTTACATTCGGCAGCTCGACCGCCCCGCCGACGGATTCCGCTACGAGCAAGTCGGCTCGCGGCCGCGCGTCAACAGCCCGGGCCGCTGAGCGGCGAGCTGCTACAACCGTTGCTCGAGCTGCTCGAGCTGCCTAAGCAGGATGCCCGCGTGCGTGTAGACCTCCGTCGAGAAGACGTGCTTCGGCGCGGGCAGCGAGACCCGCATGCGCGGCACGTCGCGCGCGTCGGCGAACGCCGAGAGGTCGGCAACCAGGAACCGCGCGATGTCGAAGGCGTGGCCCGGCTCTGTGTCGTCGGGCACGTTGCGGCGCGCGCTGAGTCCCAGCACCGGCACGCCGATCTTCGGTGCAACGCGGATCATGACATCCATGCATTCCGTGAGCCGCTCGTAGACGTCGGCGGGCCGCTTGTAAGCGTCGAATGGCGGCGCGTCCGGGACAGGAGTCGTGCCGGGCAGCGTCGCGAGCATCGCGGCAGCGGAGGTGATCGCCGCCGAGATTTCCGCGAATACCTCGGCGTCGCTAATCGGCACGCGCAGCATCTGGTTCAACTGTCGATTCACGTCGATGACGACGAGAAACACGCCCGTTGCCGCGATGCTCGTGACGCGCTGCTCGAACGTCGCGCGCTCCGTGATGCCGATCGCTTCGGCGGCCACGCGGATTTGCGCCAGCGCGTCCTCGAGCAGCGCATGGATGTCGCTCGGCCCTATCTCGCCCGAGGGCACGGGGCCCTGCGAGCGCGGCGCGGCGCCCGCGAGCTCCTGCGCGAGCTGATTGGCCTTGCGCAGCATGGACTGCGTTTGGAAGTAAAGCTCGAGCTCCGTGACGGCGGATACGGGCAGCCGCGGGCTGTCGTCGAACGGCCGACCCATGCGCTCGCGAACGATCTCGAGCTCGTCGGCGAGCTGGTTCGCGAGGGCGTACGCGGCGGCATTGTCGAGGTCCTGCGCCTGCGCCTGCGCAGGGGCCGGTGCCGGTGGCGCCTGAGCTTGCGCCGCGGCGACGGGCAACAGCATGAGCGCGGCCGTCCGCAGGAACGAGCGCAGCAATTCTTCGAGAGTGTTCATCATCGTCTCTCCGTCAAAACCTGAACGTATAGCTGTACTTCAGCGTGACCTCGCCGAACGACGTATGGAAGTCGTCGCTCGGATCGAGCGGGTCGTCGCGAAGATTGTGGTTGAGCACGAGGAATGCCTCGCGGCCCGCTTGCGGAATCCAGTGCAGCCGGCTGTTCACGCCGATCGTACGGCTGACGTTGTCGTATTGCAGCAAGTTGACCCACGACCAGCGCGACGAAAAGATCGTCTCGAGCGAGAGGCGCGCGACGCGCGTGACGAACGCGCAGTCGAGCGTCGTGCAGCGCGGCAAGCCGCTCGGAAGCAAGTCATCGCCTTTGCCGGGGAACGAAATCTCGTTGTACTGGTAGTTCAAATTCGTGCGGAAGTGCGGGCTCGGCCGCCAGCCGATGAACGTCGTGACGCCGAAGCGCTCGCCGTCGTAGAACTCGCCCTCGTTGACGAAGAAGCCGCCGCCGATGGCGCGCTGTTCCCCCGAGCGCACGGATAAGTTCAGCGTGTCGAACGAGTACGTACCCTCCGGAATGACGACGCCCCGCGAGATCATGAACGGGCCTTCGAGGCCTTCCTTGCTGTTCGAGAAGCCGAGCTGGAACCCGTCTTGCGAGTTGAGCTCGATGTTCAACGCTTGCAGGTTGATGCTCTGGCTCTGGACGTCGAGCTTCTCGCCTGCCGCGAAGACGTCGTCGAGATATTCGATGCGATTGACGTTCAAGCCGGAGAAGATCGTCCTGATCGGCGTATCGCGCGGCCGCCAGGTGTGCCCGCCGGATAGCGCGAGGTCGTCGACCCCGGTGCGCCGCACGAAGCCTAAGGCCGGATAGAAGTTGTCGTCGACGCGCATGTAGCCGACCTCGCCGCGCCAACCCGAGTTGCTCGGCATGTTTAGCCCGAGGCCGAACGCGGTGTCATCGCCGACGAGGCCCGGCGTGTCGGATTTCTGGAACCACGCGTCGCCCTCGAGCGACCGATTGCCGACGATCTCGCTGTTCAGATATCTGAAGTCGACGCCGGCCACGCTGTTGTCGCGGTTCGACGTCGGGTCGCCGCTCGTCACGATCATGCCGACGCTCGACTCGGCGAGCACATTGGCGGCGACGCGCCCGACGAGCGCTGTCGTCGACTCGATGATCTGGGCCGGGTTCGACGGATCTCGATAAGCTTCTTGCTTGACGGCGAGCGTGCCGATGTCGAACCGGCCGACGCGGCCGCTGACTTTGCCGCCGACGTCGAGCGGCACGGGTTGGCCCGCGGAATTGATGCCGAGGCGCCGTGAGAAGAACGGCCGGCCGTCCTGCTGGAGCCGGCCGAACAGGAAGATGTCGACGTCCTGCAGGAAGAAGTCGCGGCGCTCGGGGAAGAACAGACTGAACCGCGTGAGATTGACCTGCCGATCGTCGACCTCGGTCGCCGAGAAGTCCGTGTTGACCGTCAGCGAGGCGTTGAGCTGCGGCGTGATCTTGTAGAACACGTCGACCGAAGGCTCGGTCTGAGATTCGGCGGCGACCGGGCCGATTGCGCGCCGCTCGCGGGCACTGATGGACGGCACGACATCGAGACCGCGGCCTTGCTGGATCTGCGAGATGCCGGTGACGTCGGCCATCGTCGACAGATCGGTGTTGCGGTTGCGCGAGTTCCACGCCATGCCCTCGTTCTTACGCTGGATGTTGCGTGCGAAGTTCATGCGCCACGTCGTCGTCGAAGGGTCGAACGACAGCGTCTTGAAGGGGATCTCGATCTCGAGCGTCCAGCCCTCAGGCGTGATGCGCGCAGCCGCTTGCCAGATGCCGTCCCAATCGAACTGCCGTTGCGTGACGCCTTCGAAGACGCCGTCGTAGCGCACGCCGTTCGGGTTCACGCCGAACATGTAGCCGCTGCGGCGGCTGTTGAACGGATCGATGTGGACGAAGAACCGGTCGTCGCTGTTGATGTTCTGCCCTTGCCTAAGTATTCGCGCGTTGATGAGCTCGGGCTCTGCGTCGTAGAGCCGAGCACCGATGTAGAGCGCGTCGCGGTCGTAGAGAACGAAGACCTCGGTGCGCTCGCTTGGGCTCTCGAACTCGACGGGCGTGACTTGATGAAAGTCGTCGACGAGCGGTGCTCGGACCCAGATTTCCTCGTCGAGATCGCCATCGATGACGGGCGGCTCGGCGGCTCGCTGGATGCGAACCGTCTTTTGCTCCGCGTCGTCAGGCGGCGGCTGCGCCGCGCCGCGCGCGGCGAAGACGGCGAGCGCGAGCGCCGCAATTGCGGTCGCTGCGCGGCCGCGCAGCCGCGAAGAGGCTCGGGGACGATGGACGGGCACGGTTGCGGGCTGCTCTCGTTGTCGTTCTTGGCTGATGGCGGCTTTTTCGGCCGGCTCACGAAAAGGTCGGCAATATACGGACTTACGAAGCCTCAGGCCCTTGGGCAGTCACAAGAAAGCCCGAGGACGGAGAAAAATTGAGGCGCAAACGACGGCGCAGTTAGTTTCACGGCGAGCGACGGCGAGAGCAAGGCCGTTGCCTGCGTGGCGGCCGGCAGCCGGTTGGGCCTAAGATCGAACGTTCCTGGCGAAGGGGGAGCCCGCCATGTCGCGAACCGCTCGACAGCGTTTTCGTTTCATCTGGACTCTGGCGCTCGGTGCGCTGGCTGCGTGCTCTGAGCAGCCGAGCCCCGCGCCTGAATCAGCCGGCGGGCCGCCCGCGGCGGCTCCCGACGTCACCGTGTTCACGGGCGCGCGGCTCCTCGTCGGCGACGGCAGCGTCATCGACAGCGCGACGTTCACTGTCGGGCCCGACAACCGCTTCGGCCTCGTCGGCGCGACGGCGGCCGTCACGGTGCCGGCCGGTGCGACGACGATCGATCTCGCCGGGCTCACTGTGATGCCCGCGCTCGTCGACACGCACACGCATCTGTCGCGCGACCGCGCAGGGCTCACGGCCGACTTGAAGCACCGCGCGTACTTCGGCGTCGGCGCCGCGATGAGCCTCGGGCAGGACAACGGCGACGATATCCACGCGATGCGCCGCGAAGTCATTCCGGGACACGCGCTGTACCGCACGGCCGGGCGCGGGTTCACGGCGCCGGAGCCGGGGCGCAGCGACGTGCCGTACTGGATCACGACGGCCGAGGAGGGACGAGCCGGCGTGCGCGAGCAGGTCGCGCTCGGCGTCGACATCATCAAGGTCTGGGTCGACGACCGCATGGGCCAGTATCCGAAGCTCTCGGCGGAGATCTATGGTGCCGTCATCGAAGAGGCACACGCGAACGGCTTGCGCGTGACCGCGCACGAGTACTATCTCGAGGATGCCAAAGAGCTCGTGCGCCGCGGTATCGACGCGTTCGCGCACGGCGTGCGCGAGCCCATCGACGACGAATTCGTCGCCATGCTGAAGGAGCGGCCGGATTTCGTCGTCGTGCCGAACCTGCCGGATCGCGGTGTCGCGCAGGACATGAGCTGGTTGTCGGCGAGCTTGCCGGCCGAGCAAGTCGCCACGTTGCAAGCTGCTGCCGTCGACCGCCCCGAGGCGCAAGCGTTCTTCGGAATTCAGGCGCGCAACCTCGAGCGGCTCGCGCGTGAAGGCGTCAAGATCGCGCTCGGCACCGATGGCAACGTGCCGTGGGGGCCGCATCTCGAGATGGCCGACATGGTCGCCGCCGGCATGACGCCGGGCCAGGTCATCGTTGCCGCGACAGGCGACGCGGCGGAGTTCATGCGCCTCAGCGACGCGGGCACCGTCGCCTCCGGCAAGTCGGCGAGCTTCGTCGTGCTCGAGGCGAATCCGCTCGACGACATCACGAACACGCGGCGCATTCGCGACGTGTATTTGCGCGGGCAGCGCATCGACCGCTCGGCGTATTAGCGGCGCCGGCGCCGGCGCCTCGCCGGGGAATCGCCCATGAAGTTGAGCAACGAGCAAGACGCGTTCGGCCATGCCGTGTGGGATCACTACCACGGCACGAACGCCTTCGAGGTCATCGAGCGTTCCGACGGGCTCGTCGCTGTTGCCAGCGGGCCTTCCCGCTATCTGGCGGGGGTCACCCACTTTTTTGTATGTCGCCATCATCGAGCGAACGGCATAGTTAGAGCGTCGCCGCTGAGCCGGCCACGTCGCTAGATCACGAGCTGGTCTTCCCCGACGATGACGTTGCCGTCGAAGACAGCGCGCACGCCGTCGATGAACGACGAGATCGTGAAACCTTGCGCCGCTTGAGCGCGCAGCTGGTGGTTCAGCACGACGGTCTTGACCTCGGCTTCGGCCGCCATGCGGCCGACGTCGCTCGGCGTCGAGTGCGTCTCGGCGACGTGGCGAAAGATGTTTTCCTCATTGCCGGCCGCGGCCTGCTCCCGGGCGCGCGCCATGTTGTTGTCATACGTGCGGTGATCCATGACCTCGCAGACGAAGACGTCGGCGCCGCGCGCGAGGCGCACGATGTTCGCGGAATACGCCGTGTCGCCCGAGAAGCAGATCGAGCGCGTGCTCGTCTCGAAGCGGTAGCCGAGAGAACGGTGCCGCATTTGCGCGACGAAGCGCTCGGGATAGTGAGTGTTCGTGGTGGCAGTCACGATCACCTTCTCGTCCGCGAACACGCGTATCGGATCAGCGCCGACGTCGACGTCGTGGCCGAAGAACAGCGCTTCGGGCTTCGTCGTGCGGCCTTCGTCGATCGTGCGGATCTCGACGTTGGCGCGCGAGAACAACAACGCTCCTTCGATGGTTTGCGCGGTGCCGTAAGGTCCGTAGACATGCGTCTCGGTCGCTTTGCTGCCCGTCCATTGGTGCGCGAGCATTGCGGCGAGGTCCGCCGTGTGGTCGTCGTGCAGGTGGGTCAGGAACACGGTGCTGACGGGCTGGAAACCGAGGCCCGACGCGACGAGCGCGCGCATCGTGCCGTAGCCGCAATCGACGAGGTAGGGCACGCCGTCGACGACGACTGCGCTCGCCGTCTCGCTGCGATCGACCGTCACGCCGGGCCCGCCGCGTGTGCCGAGCAGCACGAGCCGGGTGCCGGGCGGCGCCGGAGGCCGGCTTGCCGGCGGAGGTTGCGCGAGCCGCGGTGCCGCGAAGCCGAGCGCGGCAAGCGCCGCGGCGCCTCGCAGAACGGTACGGCGCGTCGGCAGCGTTCGAACGGGCGGACTCTCGTTCATCTTTTCGTCTCGGCCGGAGCGGGTGGCAAACTCTAGCCTGCCGCAGCAGCGAAAGTCAGCCTGCGGCTCGCGTGCCGGTCGTCGTTTCGGCACAATTCGTTCTCGGCGGCCCCTTTCCGGTCGCCGAACACCCATGACCGACGACGTCATCCGCATCCGCGGGGCGCGCCAGAACAATCTGCGCGGCCTCGATCTCGACCTTCCGCTCCACGAGCTGATCGTGGTGACGGGCGTGTCGGGCTCGGGTAAGTCGTCGCTGGCGTTCGACACCGTGTATTCCGAAGGCCAGCGCCGCTATGTCGAGACGTTCTCGCCGTACGCGCGGCAGTTCCTCGATCGCATGGACAAGCCGCAGGTCGACCGCATCGAAGGTATTCCGCCGGCGATCGCGATCGATCAGACGAACCCCGTGCGGACGTCGCGCTCGACGGTGGGGACGATGACGGAGCTCAACGATCACGTGAAGCTCCTGTTTGCACGCGCCGCCCTTCTGTATTGCCGCAACTGTGGCCGCGAGGTGCGCCGCGACGACGCCGAGTCGATCTTCGCCGAGCTCGCGCGCGAGCCATCCGTCGGCGCTGCCCGAGCGCGCGTGCTCGTCACGTTCACGATCCCCGTGCCCGCCAATTTCAAACGAGAGGAAATCGAGACGTTTCTTGCGGGGCAGGGATACACGCGCATTCATGCGCGGACCGAAACCGCCGTGGAGGTCGTTCAGGACCGGCTCGCCTTCACGTCCGACAACCGTGCTCGAATCGTCGAGGCGCTCGAAGCGGGGCTCAAGGTCGGCGGCGGCCGCGTGACCGTGCGCGTCGCCGACGACGACGTCGCGGCGTTCAAGTTCTCGGCGCATCGGCACTGCGCGCAGTGCGACATTGCCTACGACGACTGCATCCCGAACACGTTCTCGTTCAACTCGCCGCTTGGCGCTTGCGAGCAATGTCGCGGCTTCGGCCGGACGATCGGCATCGACTATCGGCTCGTGATCCCCGACGAGGACAAGACGCTGGCGGGAGGTGCGATCAAGCCGTGGCAAACGAAGAGCAACAAGGAGTGTCAAGTCGATCTCGAGCGCTTCGCGAAGCAGCGCGGCATCCCCGTCGACGTGCCGTGGCGCGAGCTGACGGCTGCGCAGCGCGCGTGGGTCATCGACGGCGAAGGCTCGTGGCGGCAGCGCAAGTGGTACGGCGTCGCGCGGTTCTTCGCGTGGCTCGAGTCGAAGGCGTACAAGATGCACGTCCGTGTGCTGCTGTCGAAATACCGCAGCTACGATGCGTGCCCGGCGTGCTGCGGCGCGCGGCTGAAGCCGGCGTCGCTGTACTGGCGGCTCGGCTCCCTGGCCGACGCCGCAGCGGTCGTCGCGCCGCAGCGGCGTTTCCGCGCGCATTTGCCGGCGCTCGACGACGCGGCATTCGCCGCGCTGCCTGGGTTGTCGATCCACGACCTCATGATGCTGCCGATCGAGCGGACGCTCGAGCTCTTCGAGCGCCTCGAGCTGCCGCGACCGCTCGACGACGCGGCCGAGCTCGTGCTCGGCGAGATCCGGACGCGGCTCAAATATCTCTGCGACGTCGGCCTCCGCTATCTCACGCTCGATCGGCAATCGCGCACACTGTCGGGCGGCGAGGTGCAGCGCATCAATCTGACGACGGCGCTCGGCACGTCGCTCGTCAACACGCTGTTCGTGCTCGACGAGCCGAGCGTCGGCCTGCATCCGCGCGACCTGGGAAGGATCGTCGACGTGCTCGCGAAGCTCCGCGATGCCGGCAACACGCTGCTCGTCGTCGAGCACGACGCGCAGGTCATGCTCGCGGCCGACCGCATCGTCGACTTGGGCCCCGGCCCCGGCCGCGCCGGCGGGCAGATCGTCTTCAACGGCACGCCGCCGGAGCTCGTCGCGAGCGGCGACTCCCTGACGGCGAAGTATCTGCGCGGCGAGCTGACGGTCGCGCGCGGCCGCACGCCGCGTGCCGTTGCCGCGGGTGACCCGCGGCTCGTGATCCGCGGCGCTCGCGAGCACAACCTGCAGAGCGTCGATGTCGCGATTCCGCTGAACCACCTGATCTCCGTCACCGGCGTCAGCGGCTCCGGCAAGTCGACTCTCGTCGAGGACGTGCTCTATCGCGGACTGCTCGCGCTGCTAGGCAAGCCGAAGGACGCGCCGGGCGCGCACTTAGGCGTCGAAGGCTTCGAGACGCTCGCCGACGTCGTGCTCGTCGATCAGGCTCCGATCGGCCGCACGACGCGCTCGAACCCCGCAAGCTTCGTCGGCGTGCTCGAGCCGATCCGGAAGCTGTTCGCGGCCGAGCCGCTAGCGCGCGAGCGCCGCTACACGGCCGGCACGTTCAGCTTCAATACCGGCAACGGCCGCTGCCCCGCCTGCTCGGGGAACGGTTTCGAGCACGTCGAGATGCAGTTCCTGAGCGACGTGTATCTGCGCTGCGCCGAGTGCAACGGCCGCCGCTACCGCAGCGAGGTGCTCGAGGTGAAGCTCGCATTGGGCGGCCGCCCCGCTTCGGGGACTTCGAAGGGTCGCGAGCCGAAGTCGATCGCCGACGTGCTCGAGATGACGGTCGCCGACGCGCTCGACTACTTCGTCGAGCACGCGACCGTGCGCGAGCGGCTTCAGCCGCTCGTCGACGTCGGGCTCGAATACCTGACGCTCGGGCAAGCCGTGCCGACGCTGTCGGGCGGCGAAGCGCAACGGCTGAAGCTCGCGGCCGAGCTCGCGGATGCCGGCGCGAAGGGCCGGACGCTGTTCCTCTTCGACGAGCCGACGACGGGCCTGCACTTCGCCGACGTCGCCAAGCTCGTCACGGCTTTGGACCGGCTCGTCGCCGCCGGCCACTCGGTCGTCGTCATCGAGCACAACCTCGACGTCATCGCCGCCTCCGACTGGCTCATCGACCTGGGCCCCGAAGGCGGAGACCAGGGCGGCACCATCGTCGCCGAAGGCCCACCTTCGTCCGTGCGCGCGGCCGGCATCGGCCATACCGCCGTCGCACTCGCTTCATACGAAGAGGCGCGCGTGTCGGCGGCAGTGGGGGCGGAGTCAGGCGGCCGCGCGCAGCACCCTGTCCGGGGACGCCACAAGTACGTCCCTGTAGGCTCGCTGTTCGCCATCCCTGGCTCACAGCGCCCCGGCCAGGGTGCTGCGCACGTCCACCTGCCTCCGCCCATCGAGCGAGGTGGAACGCGTGGACTTGGCGAATCGCGTAACTCGAGCGTCGATCAGCGTGACGACCGCGGTGATGCCGAGGCGATGGAGGCGACGTCTTCGACCGGCAATTCGATCGAGATTTGCGGGGCGCGGGAGCACAACCTGCGCGATATCAACCTGGCGATTCCGCGCGACAAGTTCACAGTGATCACGGGGGTCAGCGGCAGTGGGAAGAGCACGGTGGCGTTCGACATTCTGTTTGCGGAGGGGCAGAGGCGGTATCTCGAGTCGCTGAATGCGTATGCGCGGCAGTTCGTCGAGCCGGCCGGGCGCGCAGACGTCGACGCCGTGTATGGGATACCGCCGACGGTTGCGATCGAGCAGCGCACGAGCCGCGGCGGTCGCAAGAGCACCGTCGCGACGCTGACCGAGGTTTATCATTTTCTGCGCCTGCTGTTCGTCAAGCTCGGCGTCCAGCATTGCCCCGACTGCGGCGTGCCGATCGACGCTCAGAGCCTCGACGCGATCCACGCGAAGGTCATGAAGCGCTATCGCGGCCGGCGCGTCTCTTTGCTCGCGCCGCTCGTCATCGGCCGCAAGGGCTACTACACCGAGCTCGCCGAGTGGGCCGCGAATCGCGGCTACGCGGAGCTGCGGGTCGACGGCGCGCTTACGCCTACGGACGCCTGGCCGCGGCTCGACCGGTTCAAGGTGCACGACATCGAGCTGCCCGTCGCGCAGATCGAGGTGAAGCCGGACAAGGGCCGGGAGCTAGGTGACGCTCTCGCGCAAGCGGTGAAGCTCGGCCGCAACATGGTCCGCGTCCTGCCGGCGCGAGTGCTGCCGCCTGGGGCGGCCGACGGCGAGCTCTTCTCGACCGAGCGCGCGTGCCCCAAGTGCAGCCGCAGCTTCGAGCCTCTCGACCCGCGCTTGTTCTCGTACAACTCGCGCTACGGCTGGTGCCCGCAGTGCTTCGGCACGGGCGTCGAGCTCGATGATTTCGACGACGAGCAGAGCGGCGAGGAAGTTGAGTGGGCCGAACCGGACGGCTATGCGCAGCCCTGCGCCGCGTGTCGCGGCCAGCGCCTCAAGCCGCAAGCGCTCGCGGTTCGCTTTCATGGACAGACAATAGCCGAGGTCACGGCGCGCTCGGTCGCTTCAGCGCACCGATATTTCGAGAAGCTGAAGCTCGAAGCGCGCGAGCGCGAAATCGCGCGCGACGTGACGCCGGAGCTCGTCGGCCGCCTCGGTTTCCTCGAGCTCGTCGGCTTGGGCTACCTGACGCTCGATCGTGCGGCGCCGACGCTGTCGGGCGGTGAAGCGCAGCGCATCAGGTTAGCCGCGCAGCTCGGATCGAACTTGCGCGGCGTTTGCTACATCCTCGACGAGCCGACGATCGGATTGCACCCGCGCGACAACGCGCTGCTGCTCGAGACGATCGAACGCCTCTGCGCGAAGGGCAACACGGTCGTCGTCGTCGAGCACGACGAGGAGACGATTCGCCGTGCCGAGCATATCGTCGACCTCGGCCCCGGCGCCGGGCGCAACGGCGGCGAGGTCGTCGTCAACGGCTCTTTCGCGGACCTCGTCGCGAGCGAGCACTCGATCACGGGCCGCGCGCTCGCCTCACCGCCGCAGCATCCGCTGCGCGAGCGCCGCAAGACGCACAAGAACGGCGGCCTCGACACTGCCTGGCTCGAGCTCGAAGGAGTCGAGCGCCACAACTTGCGCGGGCTCGACGTCGCGCTGCCGCTCGCGCGGCTCGTCTGCGTGACAGGCGTCAGCGGCAGCGGCAAGAGCACGCTGATCCGCGAGGTGCTCGAGGACAATCTCTCGCGCTGCGTCGCCGCCCGGCGAGGGCAAGCTGGGAAACTCTCGCATCTCAGGGGCTTGAAGGGTTGGCAAGGCATCGGCCGCGTGCTCGAGGTCGATCAGACCCCGATCGGCAAGACACCGCGCTCGTGCCCCGCGACCTACGTCGGCATCTTCGACGAGATCCGCAAGCTGTTCGCGGCGACTCCCGAAGCGCGCCTGCGCGGCTACGACGCGAGCCGGTTCTCGTTCAACGCCGCGGGCGGGCGCTGCGAAGGTTGCGAAGGACAGGGCCTGAAGAAGATCGAGATGAGCTTCCTGCCCGACGTGTGCGTCGACTGCGAGCGCTGCGGCGGGCTCCGCTTCAACGCCGAGACGCTGGCCGTTCAGTTTCGCGGCAAGAGCATCGGCGACGTATTGATGATGACCGTCGACGAGGCCGTCGCTTTCTTCGCGGCGCAGCCGAAGATCCACCATCCGCTCACGCTGCTGCGCGACGTCGGTTTGGGCTACCTCGCGCTCGGCCAGCCGAGTCCGACGCTGTCGGGCGGTGAGGCGCAGCGCGTGAAGCTCGTGACAGAGCTCGCGAAAGTGCGGCCCGAGAGCCTTCGCTCCCGGCCGTCGGCGCCCACTCTGTACGTGCTCGACGAGCCGACGATCGGCCTGCACATCGCCGACGTCGAGAAGCTCGTGCGCGTGCTGCATCGGCTCGTCGACGCCGGCAACAGCGTCATCGTCATCGAGCACAACTTGGACGTGCTCGCCGAGGCTGACTGGATCGTCGATCTCGGTCCCGAGGGCGGCGACGGCGGCGGTCGCGTCGTCGCGCAAGGGCCACCAGAGAAAGTGGCCCGCGGCCGATCGCACACGGCGCGAGCCCTGCGCGCGTTCTTCGAGTCGCGCTCGTCGCCGTGATCCGAATTTGACGGAATACAGCCCGCGCGGTTCTGCTTCCGAGAACGTTTCCAAATTTTGGGCTATGCCGATGCTCGGAGATCCCATTCTGACCAACACGCCCATGGCTCGAGCGCGCGGCATGAAAGTTGCACTATTAGAACGAAGCGTTGCTGGGAGGCTACGTTTTGTTTAGTCAGTCGCTCGTCGCGCTCGCACCGCGCATCGCGTTGCACATCGAATCGCTCGTGCCTCGAGGTCGCGCTCGCTGTCTCGACATAGGGTGCGGCGACATGGCGCTCGTGGAGGCGATGCAAGCGCACAAGTCGCGCACGGACTGGCGCTGCATCGACGTCCACGGCGTGCCTGTTGCGGCCGAGCAACGTGACGAGGCGCGCTGGCGCAAGTACAGCCAATTCGACGGCCGCACGATTCCCTTCAACGACGGTGAATTCGACGTCGCACTGCTGTGCGACGTGCTGCACGACGCGCCCGACAGCGGAGCGCGGTTGCTGGCCGAGGCCGGGCGCGTAGCGCGGCACGTGCTCGTCAAGGACCACTTCACGCGCGAAGCGTTCGTGCGGCTCGCTACCGAGCAGCGCCTCTTCATCACGGCGCTCGACTCGGGCCTCGATGTCTTCGATCGGCTGCCCGCGCCCGCCGCGCTGCTTCGCTCCGACTGGCAGTTCATCGCCGTGTTGCGCAGCAGCTTGACGGTATCGCAGGCACTTCAGTCACCGTAAACTCCGCCGCAGTCGAAAGATTGAGCGGAGATGGGTAGCGATGGCGAAGAGAAGAACCGCTGCCAAGAGAGCGGTAACGAAAGCGACTCCCGACGAAGAGATTCTCACGACGACGGAGCTCGTCGCGCTCGCCAAGAAACGCCTGTCCGAAGCGGCTTGGGACTTCGTCGTCAGCGGCGCGGAGACCGAGACGACGATCATTCGCAACCGCCATGCGCTCGACTCGATCGCGTTCCGGCCGCGCGTGCTGCGCAACGTCGAGAACGCGAGCCCCGCGACGACATTCCTCGGCATGAAACATCGCTTGCCGGTACTGCTGGCGCCGATCGCTAGCTTGACCGACATCGATCCCGAGGGAGCGCTGCCCGTCGCGCGTGCAGCGGCCGAGTTCGGTTGCCTGATGCTCGTCAGCAGCGTGACGCAGCCTCCGTTCGAGGAAGTCGCTCGTGCGGCCGGCGAGCAGTTCGCGCTACAGCTCTACACCGATGGCGACGAAAAGTGGGTCGTCGATACGGCGAAACGTGCCGCGCAGGCCGGCGCCAAGGCGGTGTGCTTGACCGTCGACGTGCCGACGTTCGGCCGCCGCGAGCGCCACATCCATCGCCGCCATGCCATGGCCGGCCGTCCCTTCGGCGCGCTGCGCGCCGGCGAGGCGCACCGCGGCCGCGCGGATTGGAAGCTCGTCGAGAAGCTCAAGCGCGCCGTGAAGCTGCCGCTGATGCTGAAGGGTATCCAGACGGCGGAGGACGCCGAGCTGTGCCTGAAGCACGGCGTCGACATCATCTACGTGTCTAACCATGGCGGCCGGCAGCTCGATCACTGCCGCGGCGCAATCGAGCTGTTGCCCGAGGTCATCAGCGCCGCTCGCGGCAAAGCCGACTTCATTCTGGACGGCGGGTTCATGCGCGGCACGGACATCCTCAAAGGCGTCGTGCGCGGCGCTGCGATGATCGGCATCGGTAAGCTGCAGGCGCTCGCGCTCGGCGCTGCCGGCGAGCGCGGCGTGATCCGCATGCTCGAGATACTGGAGACGGAGCTTCGCGTGGCGATGAAGTTGCTCGGCACGAGCACACTCGGCGAGCTCGACGGCACCTATCTGCAACCGGCGCTACCCGTAACGATTCCCGGAGCTCTGAGCGCGTTGCCGCTGCTATGAGGGCTGCCGAGCTGTATTAAGTCACGAAGGGGCCACGGCCGCCGCGGCGATCGCTATAACTAACACGATAGGTCACGGCAAGAAGAACGAGAATCCGTGACAATGGCGATGATGTCCCAGGCGAGCCACGACACCGGCCTCCGCGACGACGAGATCCGAGCCTTCTTCGAGGTCGGGTGGATCGTGCGGCGAGGCTTGTTTCGAGCCGACGAAGTCGCGCGGATGCGAGCCTGTTTCGACGAGCTCGAGCAGATCGCGGACGAGTTGCCGGAGACCGGGATGCACGAAGGCTCGCATTTCGTGCTCGCAAAGAAGAATGGCAAGCGCGTCATCAATCGCGTCGTCTGGGCCGGTGGCTGCCAGCGCTATTTGCTCGACGTGGGCAGCGACCCGCGGCTCACCATGCCGTCGGCGCAGTTGCTCAAGAGCGGCGCCATGGATCATCTGCTGAATCAGGCCCACTTCAAGCGGCCGGGCGACGGCGTCACGTTCGGCTGGCATCAAGACATTCAACACCGCGACAAGGGCAACGGGACCTGGGCCGACGTCAACGGTTGCGGCAGCTTCGTGCAAACCATCATCGCTCTCGACGAGATGACGCCCGACAGCGGCCCCCTGAAGTTCATGCCGGGCAGCGCGAAGTGGGGACGCGTGGAGCTCGGTGACGACACCGCGGACGAGACCGCCGAGACGATGGCGAAGTTGCGCGAGAAGGATGCCGTGACGATTGCGGCACGCCCCGGCGATGCGCTGTTCTTCGGCCCGTACACGGCGCACGCGAGCTTCGAGAACGTTTCGGAGCGGTATCGCCGCATTTTGATCAATGGCTACGCCTATCCCGGAGCGAATCGTCGCGTCTATCCCGGCGACGGGGCCGGCCGTAGATTGACGGCGCCGCCGTTCGGCGCCTGAACGCCGCGACAGCTCTTTGCGCCGCGACCGCGGCGAGCGGGTTTCAGTCGAGGACGTGCGACAGCAGGCCGTCGGCGAGCTTCGGCTCGAACCACGTCGATTTCGGCGGCATCAACTTACCCGCGTCAGCGACGGCCATGAGCTGCTCCATGCTCGTCGGGTGCAGCGCGAACGCGACGGCGGCACGGCCCGACTGCACGCGGCGCTCGAGCTCGGCCAAGCCGCGCACGCCGCCAACGAAGTCCACGCGCGGGTCAGTGCGCGGGTCGCCGACGGCCAACACCGGCGCGAGCAGATGGTCCTGCAGCAAGCTGATGTCGAGGCTCGCGACGGGATCGTGGCGCGGCACGAGAGCGGAGCTGATCTTGAGCTCGTGCCAAGCTCCGGCGAGATACATCGCGAACGTCTCCGGCTGCGCCGGCGACTTCGCCGCGTCCAGCGGCTCCACGGTGAACGACTCGCGAATGCGAGCGAGCAGCGTTTCGGCGGAAAGGCCATTCAAGTCGCGGACGACGCGGTTGTAGTCGAGGATCCGCATCTCGTCGTGTGGGAACGCGACGCAAAGGAAGAACTCGTGGCTCGCGTCCGGCGAGCCGCGCCGCGCCGCCGCGACGCGGGCTGCGGCGGCCGAGCGGTGATGGCCGTCGGCGATATAGAGTGCCTCGAGTGTGTCGAGCTCGGCTTCGAGCGTCGCATCGGTCGCGGGCGTGGTGTCCCACACCGTGTGCACGACGTCGTTCGGCCCCGTCACCGAGAACAGCGGCGCCGCGTTCGTCGCGACGGCGAGCAGCTCGCGCAGCGCGTCGCTCGCGCGATAGGCGAGCAGCACGGGTCCGGTCTGCGCATTCAATGTCGCGATGTTGCGCACGCGATCGTTTTCTTTGTCGGGCCGCGTCAGCTCGTGGCGGCGGATGCGGTTCTGCTCGTAGGCGCGCACGGAGCCGACGAACGCGACTCCCGTCTGCGTATTGCCCTCCATCACCATGCGATAGAGGTAGTAAGTCGGTCTCTCGTCACGGACGAGCACGCGCTCGGCGACGAGCCGCTCGAGGCTGCGCGCGCCTTGCGCGTAAGCTTCGTCGGAGTAAGGCGAGCTGCCTTCCGGTAAGTCGATCTCTGGCCGAGAGATGTGCAAGAAGCTTCGCGGCCGGTCTGCGGCGAGCGCGCGCGCTTCGTCGGCGCTGACGACGTCATAGGGCGGCGCAACGACCTCGGCTGCGCTTGCAGCCGTCGGCCGCAGAGCCGCGAACTGGCGAACGAGCTTTGCCACGAGCTAGCGTGCCGGCTTGCGGAACACGAGCACTGCTTGATCCGTTTTGCCTCGGAGTCCCTCGGCTCGCATGTTCTCTCTGCGGTCGTCGGCCGCGTTTGCGAGCAGCGGGCTGTCCTGCACGAGCTCGAAGCCGGCCGCCGTGACCTCGCTCTTGATCGTCGCGGGGTCGATGCGGTGCAGCGTCGACGCATCGCGCCAGCCGGAGCCGGCCTCGGCGTTGTGATCGATGACGAGATAGATCCCACCCGGTTTCAGCGCCGCGAGAATCTTGCGGTTCATGTCGGCCGTGTCGACGTTGTCGCGCGTGAGGTCGTGGTAGAACTGGACCATGATCACGGCATCCACGCCCGTGGGCAGCTGCATCTGGTTGTAGTGCGCTTGCGTGTAGGTGGCGTTCGCGTGCGCCATATCGAACGCGCGCGCGGCTTCGCCGCCGAAGCGGTCCGTCCACGGCATGTCGACCATGTAGACCTGACCCGACGGGCCGACTGCCTCGACGAGCATGTTCGTCCAATAGTGGCCGAACGCCGCGAGCTCGACGACGCGCTCGCCTTCTGCCACGTCCAACAGCATCAGTGTCTCGGCGGGCTTGCGGTCGGCGTCGCGCGCGCGCTGCTCGGCGGGGCGAGACGGCGACTCGACGGCGCGTTTGATGTTGGCCGGCGCGGCGGCGGGCACGCGATAGGCGGGCGCTTGTGCGGCGACTTGGCCGAGCACGAGCAGCGCGGCAAAGGTCAAGGTCACTCGTAGCGCGCGCATGAAACTCTCCTTACTTTCTCCGTGGGGGATGCCTCGTTCTACCAGTTCCGCCGCCGAGAGGCCACCGCAGAAGCCGGCGGCGTATCATTCGCGAATGAGGTCGAGAATCCGGCACGCGCGGGCCGCGGCGGGCGCCATGCTTTGCGCCGCCGCACAAGGCGTGGCGCAGACGCCTTCGCCCGGCTTCGCCGACGCGCTGCTCGGCCGCTGGAACCTCACGATCGAGGCGGCCGACGGCGCTCATCCGTCGTGGCTCGAGGTGCGCTTGCGCACCGAGACCGAGCTCATGGGGCGGTTCGTCGGCCGCGTCGGCAGCGCGCGCTACGTCAGCGACATCGACTACTCCGGCGGCCGCGTCACGCTGCGCGTGCCCGTGCAGTACGAAAGCGACATCGACGCGCTACGCTTCGAAGGCGCGGTGAGCGGCGATCGAATCGAAGGCACGACGCTCGCGGCCGATGGCGCTGCAGTGCGTTTCACGGCAACACGCGCGCCGGCGCTCGCGTCGGAGTCGAGACCGAGGTGGCGCACCGCGTCGCCGCTCACGAACGGCCGCGATCTCACGGGCTGGACGCCGCGTAGCTCGGAGCACGCAGGATGCTGGCGCGTGCAGGGCTCGGTGCTGGCCGCGACTCCGCCATGCGTCGACCTCGTGACGGATGCGACGTTCCGCGATTTCCGTCTGCAGGCGGAGCTCAAAATCCCGCCGGGCAGCAACAGCGGCATTTACCTGCGAGGGCGCTACGAGGTGCAGATCCAGGACGACGCGGACAGGGCGCTCGATTCGCTGCGCATGGGCGGCATCTACGGCTTCATCGCGCCGAGCGTCGCTGCCGCGCGCGCCGCCGGCGAATGGCAGACGCTCGACGTCGAGCTCGTCGGCCGGCGCGTCACGGTGGTGCTGAACGGCCTGACAATCATCGACGGCCAGGAGATACCGGGCATCACGGGCGGCGCGCTCGACAGCGACGAGGGCGCCGCGGGGCCGATCATGCTGCAGGGCGATCACGGCCCGATCGAGTTTCGGAACTTGACGATCGCGCCGGCGCGCTGAGCGTTACGGCTGCGGCTCGAGCGAGGCGAGATACGCCGCGAGATTCAGGATGTCGTCGGCCGTGAGTCCCGCGACGACGGGCATCATCAGCGGCGTCCATTCCCCGCGGCGTCGCCCAAGCTTCATGTCGGCGAGTTGCCGCGCGACGTAGCTTGGGCTACGGCCGCGCAAGCTCGGCACTATGCTGAGCCCGTCGAGCGTCTCGCCGTGGCAGACCGTGCACGCGGCGACGCCTTCCTTGCCTTGGCGCGCGAGTTTCTCGCCGCGCGCGACGGAGCCTCTCGGCACGTACGCGACGAAGCCCGAGCGCGGATCGCGCAAGAGCTCCGTGTGCTCGGCGTTGACGGGCGATTCCACGATGCGCGGCCCGAGCGGCTCGGTGCCGGCCTCGGCGCCTTCGAGCTTCAAGTGCATGCCGCCGGCGATGCGCGTCTTCGGCACCGTGTCCGTCTCGACGACCTCGATCCACGGCGTCCAGCGTATCGCGCTGAAATACTCGGCCGCGGCGCGGATCTCGTCGTCCGTCATCGCGACGGCGAACCCCGTCATGAGCGGCGTGTTCGGCTTGCGCGGCTCGGCGCTCTCGCGCAGCCCGTTCTTGAAGTCGTACATCTGCCGGATGAAGTACTCCTTCGGCAGTCCGACGACGCTCGCGTTCTCGGGTCGTCCCTTGCCGTTCGGGTAGTGGCACATCGAGCAGGCCCAGATGCCGGCAGCTTCGCGGCCCACGGCGACGATCGGCGGCATGCTCGGATGATCGCCGGGATACCAATCGGCGGGGCCCATGCGGTTGCGGATTTGATCGAGCGTGAACTGCCTGTCGCTGCCCGGCAGCAAATGGCGCGTGCCGTCGTCGACGGGCGGCGCCGGTGCCGGGCCCGGCGTGATCGCGTACGCCCAGGCAAGCTCGTCGACGAGCGACTGTGCGGCGGCGCTGCTCGTCGCACAGCCGAGCGCGGCAACCCACAACGCGAGCATTCCCCTCAACAGAGCCTCCCCCGATGCTCCCGTCCGTGTAGCTAGCCGCGGCTGCGCTTGCGCTGGCCTCCGCGCGCCGGCTTTCGATCGCTTGGCGCGGCGAGTCGTGCGCGCCGCGCCGAACTCATCGTAGCCCGACACGAGCTTGAACGCTCGCACGAGATTTTCGATGAACAGGTTCTGCTCGAGAAAGAAGGGGCCGGGGCGATTCAAGATCGTGTTGTTGATGAGGCCGAATGCGAGCTGCACGGCGAAGCGCACGTTGGCTTCCTCCGCGCCCGTCAGCGCACGGCCCGCGCGTGCGCCAAAGCGGCCGAGCAACGCGTCGGCGAACTCGTAGCTCAGCTTGCGCATCGGCGCCCAGAACGCCGGCTCGCGGATGCTGCGAATCAAGGCCGCGCGCCAGAAACGGCGGCGGTCCCAGTAATAACGAATGGTCTCCTCGAGCAGCGTGTGGAGCAGGGCCTCGTCGTCGGCCTCCTTGAACTGGCGTTCGCGCACTTTGCGGCGGTTCTGCACGTGCTGCTGCACTATCGCGTCGAAGAGCTCGTCCTTGCTGCGGAAACGCGCGTAGAACGCGCCGACGGAATACCCCGCCTTTTGCGCGAGCTCCGCTATCGATATCTGATCGAATTCCTTTTCTCGCAGCAGATCGAAGCACGTGTCGATCAGAGCGTCGTAGGTAATCTGCCCACGCTTCTGTCGAATTCTCTGCTCCGCGCCGAGAGCGTTGACTACCGCCATCGGTAAGCCTCGTTTTGTTTTTCGTCACCGAGGATACCGAATCGACTACCGCAATGGGAACGAAACTTTCTGGTGCGGCGTAAGGCGGTCTCGAGAAAGTCGCTTGACTAGAATAACAGAACGGTTATTCTCATTTTGGCTTTGCGCGATGCTGGAGCGCCGTCATCCACCGAAGTAGGGCGGCGGCCTGTCGAAAAAAATTGCGCGATTGGGGGGATCAATGAGACAGATGCGAGTGGCGACCACTATCGGTCGCACGTCACGCTTGGCGGCTGCAATCGTGGCCGCTCTAGGTGCGGTCCAAACCGTCGTTGATGCGCAGGAAAACGTCGGCGATGAAATTCTCGTCACTGGCAGTCGTCTGCGCACCAGCGGAATGGACATGCCGAACCCCGTCACCGTGGTGACGCAAGACGAAATCAGCATCATCGCGCCCACGAATCTCATCGAAGGCTTGGCGGAGCTACCTCAGTTCTACCTGTCGAGCACGACGCAAAACCCCAGCGCCTTCTTCACTTCGGACGGGGCCGGATCGTTGAACCTCCGGGGGCTCAACAGCAAGCGCACGCTGCAACTGCTCGATGGACGCCGCGTCGTGCAGTCGACGATATTCGGCGGCCCCGACATCAACCTTTTCCCTTCGAGCGTGATCCGATCGATCGAGACCGTGACCGGTGGCGCAACGGCCGCTTACGGCACGGACGCCGTAGCCGGCGCCGTCAATTTCATCCTCGATACCGACTTCGAAGGGCTCAGAGCGAACGTCTCGGGCGGCGCGAACGATAACGGCGACGGCGACCATTACGAGGCGTCGTTTGCGGGCGGATTCGCTTTCGGCGAAAAGACCCATCTCCTCGTCTCGCTCGAAAAGAACGAGCAGGACCCGATCTGGGGCGACCAGATTTACGACTACGACTGGTACGACGCGCGCGCGCTGGTGAATAACCCCGCGGCCGGCGCGGGTACGTCGCCCGACAACCCGTTCTATGTCGCCGTGAGCGACGTATATAGCGCCGACTACTCGCTCGACGGCATCTTCCACCTCCCCGCGGCCGCAGGTGGCGACCAGATTCTCGATGCCAGCGGCAACCCCTCGGCGTTCGTCAACGGCTCTCCCTGTGCGCGGGGCCCTGCCCCGGCGCTCGAAGTCATGGGTTGCTCCACGACCGCCGGCGGCTCGGGGGTAGAGAGCGGCGTTCAGGGCTACCAGATCAGTCCGGACTCGGGCCGCGAGAATGTTTTCGCGTACATCGAGCACGAATTCGGCAACATGACGGTGTACGGTCAAGCCATCTTCGGCGAAGCGCAGTTCACGTCGAAGGGCCAAGGGGGGCTATTCGGCAATCCCCCCGGTCCGGGCGCGGACCGCAATTTCACGATCTTCAGCGGTAACCCGTTCCTTCCCGCGAGTATCCAGACCGCGATGACGGCAAACGGTGTCGCGTCGGTGCAGTTCAGCCGTATCGGCGCGCTGGAGGACATCGGGTTCGATGCCTATACGCAGCAGATCACCGAGACGGATTCGCTGACGGGCGGATTCGAGTACGCGTTCGGCGGCGATGGCTTTTTCGGCAGCCGCAACTGGCAGCTCGAAGGCTACTACCAGGCCGGCCAGACCGACGTGCAGGCCATTCAGCGCGGCGGCATCCGCCTCGATCGGATCTATCTCGCGGCCGATGTGGTCAACACGCCCTCCGGTCCTCGCTGCAACGTCTCGGTGGTGTCGGCTGCCAGCGGCACTCCGATCTATCAGGACTGCGTGCCGTTGAATCTGTTCGGACGCGGCCGCGCCTCGCAGGCTGCGATCGACTGGGTCACGGGTTTCGAGCCGGGCGTGCCGATGCACGCCGACGGCTTCCTGTCCGCGACCGAGTCGATCCCGCACGACTATGTCTCGGGCGAGAACAAGCGCCGCGTCATCGATATTCAGCAAGACGTCTGGGAAATCTCGACGGACGGCCAGCTTGCCGAGGGCTGGGCGGGTCCGATCACGGCGGCTTTCGGCGCCGGTTTTCGTGAGGAATCCTTCACGCAGGTCGTCGAAGTCGGCCCGGGCGGCAACATCAATGCAGATCCGCGGTATCGTCCCGTCATGGCGAGCACACCGGCCAATCAAGCTCAGTTCGGCGTTCGCGGTGTGCCGGGCGGCGCGCTCGCGTCCGGAAACTCCGTGGAGATTCAGTTCTCCAACGTGCCGTTCGCGCGCGGCGAGCAGGACGTGAAGGAAGCCTTTACCGAATTTCTGATCCCGCTCGTCAATGGGGTCCCCGGAGCGCGGCAGTTGAATCTGTCAGCCGCCGCGCGTTGGGCGGACTACTCGGGCGCTGGACAGGTGCAATCCTGGAAGGGTGGTTTGGACTGGGCGATCATCGACTCGTTTCGCCTGCGCACCACCGTGTCGCAGGACGTTCGGGCCGCCTCGATGGGTGAGAAGTTCGACCGAACGGGTGGGATAACGGTGCCTCCGTTCACCGACCTCGGGATCGTTCCGAACCCGCCTCCGTACGCCGCGACGCAGTATTCGAACGGAACGCCCGACATCCAGCCGGAGATAGCGAAGACGAAGACCCTCGGCTTCGTTTACCAGCCGGCAGAGCTCCAAGGTCTCAGCGTTTCGTTGGACTGGTACGAAGTGGTCGTCAAGGACAACATCCAGCAAACCACGCCCCAGTCGGTCATCAACGGCTGTTATCAGGAGAACGAGCCTTTCCTGTGCTCGTTGATTACCCGAGAGGGGGCGCCCATCAGTGGCGTCAACACGATTTCGCTGATAGGCGTTCCCTATTTCAACCAAAACGCCGTCGAGGCCACGGGTGTGGATTTCGAGGTCAATTATCGACGTGGCGTGAACTTCTTCGGCGGCGGCGATGTCGGCCTACGCTTCCTCGGAAGTTGGCTCGATGAGCGCAACAACGTCAGCTCCACGGGCACTGTGACCCGACTGGCCGGGACCTTCGGCCTACCTGAATGGACCTCGTTGATCCAGGGCAGCTACTACAAGAACCGGATGTCGGCCACACTCTCCTGGCGCTACGCCGATTCCCAGTTGGCGAACCAAAATTGGAACTTCAACGGGACCAGCACCCGGTGGGACGTGCTGGACAACGAGATCGCCGCCGAGAATGTCATCGACGCGCGATTCAGCTATCGATTCGAAACCAGCGGCGGCGCCGTCAACTTGTTCGTGACCCTCAACAACTTGCTCGACGAGGACCCCGAAGAAAATCTGACCGTATACAGCTCCAACTTTTCCACGGGCACAGGTCTAGGCGTCACGGGCGAGAACCGAGGCCGGCGCGCCTCGGTCGGAGTCAACGTCGCCTTCTAGAAGTACACGTGTAGCTCGGCGAACACCTCGTCGCGGTTGCTGGCCGCGATGTTAGGAATGCCGTTGTAACGCCGGACGCCGACGCGCGACTGCACGAACTGCAGCGGGTTGTACTCCCAGACGAGGCTGTAGCGTTCCTGCTCGTCCTCGTCGCGGTCGCCGTTCGGCTCCAAGAACTCGTAGCCGACCTTCAGGTTGTGGCCTTTGCGCAGCCGCCAGTTGCCTTCGAGCAGAGTGGCATACGAGTCGTTGTCGCCGGCGGGCGCAGTGTCCTCGATGAGGCTGACCTCGGCGAGCCACGATATCGGGCCCGTCTTGAGCCCGCCGAACACGCTCTGCATCTCGCGCTCGCCGAACGCGTCCTCGCTCGAGTTGACGCTGGCCCCGATGCGCCACCTCGGTTGCACGTAGACCGCCGTCGCGCTCAGCTGATCGTCGGCGCCGGATTCGCCCTCGATGACGGCGACCTGTGCCGACCACTTCGCGAGCTCGAGCCCGAGCTCGACACCGTCGTCGGGCGTCAAGAAACTCACGCCCGTCGCTTGCCGTACGAACGTCTCGTCGTCCTGCAGCCGCAAGCCGAACGGCACGAACATCTGGCCCGCCTTGACCGTGAGCTTGCCTTGCAGCGGCGTCAGCAACAAATACGCTTCGCGGTTCTCGGAGTCGTCGGGCGCGAGCTTCTGGTCGGCGTACAACGTCAGCAGCTGCGGCAGCAACCGGACTTCCGCGTAAACCGTCGAGCGCGACACCGCCCATTCGGACGTCTCCTCGGAGCCCGGGACTTCGACTGACTCGTAGCCGCCGCGAAAATCGCCGCCGACGGCGAACCAGCGGCTCACGACCTCGCCCGTCCACGGCTCGCGGTCTGCGTCGAGCTCGAGCGCGCGCGCCGAGAGCATGTTGCGCGCGTAGAGCGTGCCGAACGCGTTGCGCTTGCCGCCGCCGCTCGGGTTGACGTGACAGTTCGCGCACTTGAGCCCGCTCTCGACGGCGAGGTATGGCTCGGCGATCGCCGGCTTCGAATAAAACGCCGACACGGCGAGCAGCGACGCGAAGACGAACGTTTGCAACGAATGTTTCATGGGCGTTTTCCTACTGAGCCGCGCCGTTGGCGATCCAGAGCCGTATCGAATCGATCGTCGGCTGATCGAGGGGCGGGCTGCCGAGCGGCATACGGTTCGCGAAGATGCCCGGCCCGCCCTCGAGCTTGCGGATCAGATAGCTGTCATTCGGATTGCCTGCCGCGACGCGCTGCAGCGCGGGAACCTCGAGGCTCGCGATTCCGACGAGCGCGGCACGGCTCGCGCTCGTGCTCGTCAGGTTCATCGAGCCCGGCAGCGTCCCGCCGGTCCCGTTGTGACAGCCGGAGCAGCGCGGTGTGAACACGTTCGTCTGGATCGACGTCAGCGTCGCGGGCGGTGCCGCTACCGTGAACGTCGCCGTGTAGTCGCCGCCGGCGACGCCGTCGCCCGACGGCAGCAGCCGGATCGGCTCGCCGTCGAGCGCGTTGCCGCTCAGGTCGAGGACCGCCGCGGGGCCCGTGCCGAGCAGCGTGATGCGGTAGCTGCCGGCGACGGACGCTATGCCCGTGAGGCCCATGACAGCCGACCGCGGGTTCGCCGCGGGCACCGTCACGGAGGCGGGTGTCACAGCGACGTCGTCGGCCGTGCCGAGCTGACCGTCGGCGCCGGCGCGCCGCAACGTGAACGAGGCCGTCGTGACGGACGCAGCGTTGACCTCGCGGTCGAAGCCGACGGTGATCGAGCCCGGCAGCGCGGGCACCGTCGAGCCCGGCGCCGGCGACAGCGACGTGACGCGAATCGGCCCCGACGTCGACGAGCTTGGCAGCGCGCCGTCGGTGATCCACTGCCTGATGACGTTGATGTCGGCTTGCGGCAGCGGTGGTAGTCCGGCCGGCATGCGCTCGCCGACCGCGGCCGTGCCTTCGAGCTTCTGAATCAGATAGCTGTTGTTCGGGTCGCCCGGCGCGACTCGCAGCACGCTCGGCCGTTCGCCGCTCGCGACGCCGACGAGCAGCGCGTAGCTGTTCGCGGCATCGAGACGCAAGCCCACGGGCGCGTTCGCGCCGGCGTGGCAATGCACGCAAACGGTCTCGAAGACGTTGGCTTGGATCGAATCGAAATTTGCCGTCAGTGGTCCGCTCGCGCCGCCGCTGCCGACGAAGCCGTCGCCCGAGCCGCACGCTGCGAGTAACAGACAAATTTTTAGGACAAAGAGGCGCGTCGTCGCGCGCCAAAGATTGGCTGCACGCATGTTGCTTTCTCGCACTGGTCTGGCAGGCGATGAGTTCCGCAGTCGCCTGCGAAAGGTTCAAGCGCGAAAAGAAACAGCGCGCACACGTTGTGTGTGCACGACACTGATGGAGCTACGCGAGAATCGTCAGCGCGCGAGCGGCTCGACGAGCGTGATCATCGCTTGATGCGTGTGACCGATCCAAAGGCCAGACAAGCCGTTGCGCGCGGCCGGCTTCAAGTTGACGTCGCGAATGTTCGCTTCGAACGGCAACAGATAGAAATTCCATTCGCCGCTCTCGACGTTCATGCGCGCGACGCGATCGGCGTAGATGCCGCCGGTCCACGTGTAGCCCTGCTCGTCGTAGTGCGCGTCGTAGGGGAAGAAGTATGGGAACGGCACGGCATAGAGCTTCATCGCTTCGGCCGCGGGTTTGCGCGGGTCGAGCAGGCCGATGTAGCCGCCGTCATAGCCGCCCCACCAGAGGCGGTCTTGCGAGTCCGTGATGCCGCGGCGCATGCCCGAGCCGAACGAGCCCGCGCCGCGCGGCTCGGGCGGAATGTCGAAGTGCTGCACGGCGTGCGTCTTCGCGTCGATGCGCCAGACGTACTGCGCGCCGCGCGCGCTGCCGTAGACGTTGTTGCGCGAGTCCGCCGCGATGTCGTACGCGTAGAGCGGCTTCTCGTTCGTGCCTTTGATCTCCTTGTGCTCCCACGTTTCGAGGTCGATCTGGTAGACGCCGCCGCCCGCGACGGGGCCCGCGACGGCGCGCCACGCGTTGCCATCGACATGAGCGCCCGAGACGTCGATCATCTCGCCGCCCCCGGGCGGATCGTGAAACTCGAACTGCTCGGTCTTCGGATCGAACACGACGACGCCGCTCTGCGCCTGATTGCCGATGTACCAGCGGCCTTCCTGGTCGGGCCCCATCAGCGTGCGCGCGCCCGTCGGTTGGAAGGAGCCTTCCTTCGCGCGATACGGCCAGCGCCATTCCTCGACCTCGCCGGTTTTTGGATCGAGCCGGCCGATCGCGTTGTCGTTGAAGTGGTTGAAAAAGATCGTGCCGTCGGCCGCGATGCGTGTGTCGTGTGGCCGGGCCGTCGCCGGGAGGTCCCAGGTCGTGTAGACGACTTCCGTCTCTTTGCCCTTCGGGCGCGGCAGTGTTTTGAGCTCGTAGCTCCACATGCCTTTGTGCAGATTGATCGCGGCCACGGCTTCGGCTTGCCGCTTTTGCAGCGCCGACGGTTCGCCTTGCTCCGTTCGGCCCCAATGCGGCGTCGCTCCCGCGGGCAACTGAAAGCGCATCGGCGAGCTACCGGCGGAATACACCATGCGCTGCATGACGTACGCGAGCTCCTCGGCGTCATACGTCGACATCGAAGGCCGGCGCATCGTGTGGCAGCGGCTGCAATCGCGGAACAGCTCCCACTTCGTGCGGTCGTCGAGCGGGTAGCTCGCGAACCATTCGGGATCCGTGAGCTGCAACGCGAGCTCGAGCGGGTTCGATTCGCGCAACGTGAGATCGAGCTCAACCGTCTTTCCCGCCGCGATCTCGACCTGCTGGTCGCGCTCGGCGAGCACGTACTTCACGGCGCGGATGGACACGGCATAACGGCCGTTCTCGAGCCGGTCGCTCGCGAACGAATAGCGGCCATCGGCATGGCTGACCACCGTGACCGTCTTGTTCGAGCCTTCGCGCTTGGCGCTGACGAGGACGCCTTCCATGGCGCCTTCGTCGGCAGACGTCACTCGGCCCGCGAGCGCTGCGGACGGCTGCGCCTCCGCCGGGATCGGTTGCCAGCAAGCGATCACTACGAGAGCAGATACGGTGCCGAGCGCCGAATGACGGACGACGGTGCGGATTCCCATGAGACCCCCCGGGGCGCGTGCTTGTCCTCGACAGTTTAGCGGTAAAGTTCGCGGTAAACGGCTATTCCGAGGCAGGAAAGTGATGGATCCGCAACGGCGGCCCGACTCGTCGAGGAAGCTGACGCTCGAGCCGATCGGCTACGTTCGCTGCGCGCTCGCGACGAAGGTCGAGGCCGCGCGGCAACCGCGTGCGCGCTCGAGCGTGGGAGCCACGGGCCGCATCGAGCTCTTGCCCGGCCGGAACTTCGAGCACGCGCTCTCCGACCTCGCGGAGTGGCAGTACATCTGGGTGTTGTACTGGTTCGACCGCAACGATGGCTGGCGGCCGAAGGTGTTGCCGCCGCGCAGCCGCTCGGGCCGGAAGGGGGTGTTTGCCACGCGCTCACCGCACCGACCGAATCCGCTCGGCTTGTCGGCCGTGGGCCTCACGCGTGTCGATGGGCTGACCTTGCACGTCCGCGATGTCGACATGCTAGATGGGACGCCGGTGCTCGACCTCAAACCGTATGTCGCTTACACGGACGCGATAGCCGACGCAGGCGACGGGTGGCTCACGAACGCGGATGCGCCGCGCGATCCAATCCCGGAATTCGAGGTGCTGTGGGATGACATGGCCTCCGAGCAGGCGGCCTGGGTAGAAGCACGGACGGGGTTGCCGCTGCGCGAGCGCGCGATGACGACGCTCGCGCTCGGTCCCGAGCCGCATCCGTATCGGCGGATTCGGCACGAGCCGGACGGCTTCACCTTGTGCGTCAAGGATTGGCGGCTACGCTTTCGCGTCGACGAAAGGCGGGTCCGTGTCGCCTGCGTCGAGTCCGGCGTGCGCAAGTCGCTGCTGAACGGCAAGGGCGAGGCCGACGCCGAGCTCGCGTTGCACCGCGAGTACTACGCGCGCTGGCGCTAGATGGTGCGAATCTTGCGGCGACAGGACGATTCCGAGCATCAGGCGAGCAGATCGCTCGAGCCGCCCGCGGGTCGATCAGCTGCGAGCGGCCGCCGGCTCGGCGCCGACCACGGACAACGCGACGACGCTCGCACGGCCGCCGCTACGTCGCTGCGCGAGCCAGGGAAGGAATAGCTCGTGCGGCATCGGCTTGCCGATGGCAAAGCCTTGCGCGTGCTCGCAGCCGAGCGCCGCGAGCCGAGCCATCGCGGCTTCGTCCTCGACGCCTTCGGCGACGACGTTCAGGCCGAGCTGGTGGGCCAGGTCGATCGTCGCACGCAAGATGGCGTCGTCCTTTGCATCGTCGTTGCGCGTCACGAACGACTTGTCGATCTTGACCTCGTCGACGGGCAGGCGCTTCAGCTGCGAGAGCGCCGAGTGGCCCGTGCCGAAGTCGTCGATCGCCAAGCGGAAGCCGAGCTCGTGAATGCAGTTCACGACTGCCAGCGACTTCTGCACGTTGTGCATGATCGCGCTCTCGGTTACCTCGAGCGTCAACGTGTGGGGCGCGAGGTGGTGCTTCTGCGTCAGCTCGAGCAGGAAGTAGGGCAGATATTCGTCCGTCAGATCGTCGACCGAGATGTTGATCGCGACACCGAGAATCACGCCCTGGTTGCGCCAGGCCGCACAGCGCGCGACGGCCTCGCGAAGCACCCAGCGCGTCAAGTACGCGATGCTGCCGGCCTGCTCGATCGCGGGAACGAACGCATCGGGGAACAGCAGCCCGAGCTCCGGGTGTTGCCAGCGCACGAGCACCTCGGCGCCGTAAATCTCGCCGGTCGTGAGCTCGAGCTTCGGCTGCACGTAGAGCCGCAGCTCGCCGTCGCGCAACGCGCGCGGAAAATCGCCGACGATCCTGATCTGCTGTAGCGAGCGGTCGTCCTGCCCCAAGCGGTACACGGCGGCGATCTCGTGCCGTACGAGCGCCTCGCTGCGCGCGCTCGACGCGCGCCTGCAAAGCTCCGCGGCGTCCTCGCTGTGCTCCGGGTAGCAGGCGACGCCGCCCGTCGCCTGCAGCGAGATGTTGGCGTTCGATATGCGCACGCCGGCCCGCAACGCGTCGGCTTGCAGCTCGATCCACTCGACGGCTTCGCGCGCGTCGCGCCCGGGCAGGCCGATGACGAACTCGTGCGCGCTGAGGTGCCCGAGCACGTCGGTGTCGCCGAGGCGGCCGCGCAGCGCGCCGGCCGCGAGCTTGACGACCTCGTCGCCGGCGCGGTGGCCGAGTGAGGAGACGATGCCGTTGATTCGGTCGAGCCCCAAGCTCACGACCGCGAGCTTCTCGTGCCGTTCGATCGTCGCGCGCAGCAGGCCGACGACGAGCTCGCGGTTGGGCAACCCCGACAAGCTGTCGTGATGCGCCTGATGGACGATGCGCCTCTCACGGTCCGCGATCGCCTGTTGCATCGCGTTGAAGCTGCCGGCCAGCTCGCCGAACTCGTCGGCGGTGCGGATGTCGATCGGCTCGTTGTAGACACCTTCGCGCATGCGCCGCGCGGCTGCGGCGAGATCGTGGACGGGGCGCGTCACGGTCTTGGCGAGCCAGAACGAGCCCGTGATCGCCAGCAGCAGCGAGAACCCCGTGATCGCGTAGAGAAAGTTGCGCACGCGCCGGTAGGACGCCGCGGCCACGGCTTCCGAGAGCTGCATCGCAACGTAGACGTCGTCGCTGTCGGCCGCAAATGGCCGCAGTAGCGAGACGTGGGCGGCGGCTCCGCGCCCAGCGCGCTGCGCAGCGGGTTGCTTCGGATCGAGGCCGGCGAGCGCCCTCGCTTGCCCGCTATCGAGCAGCGTCGAGCTCATGGTGTGCGGCGCGACTCCACGCATGGAAAGGAACGACACGTCGAGGCCGGTGAGGTCCTTCAGTTGCGCTGCCAGAGCGTAGTCGATCGGAAACCCGAGCATGACCCACGCGCGGACATCGGGTGCGCGCAGCGGCACCGTGACCGTTTGGTACGGGACGCCGCCGATGTGCAGCACACGATGACGCGTCTCTTCGTCGAGCGAAGAAAACGGCACGCTCGGAAGCGCCGGCACCGGGCGTCCGTCCGCCGTCGAGCTGACTTGAACCTGTCCATCCAGGCTCAGCAGCGCCGCGACGCTTGCATCGACGCGGGTCGCGTGGTTGCGCAGCACCGACCGAATCGTCTCTTCATCGCCGCCCGTCGTGACGGCTTGCTTGAACGGGAAGTCGGAGACGAGCACGTTCACGGTCCTGAACAGCGTCTCTTCGCGGTTGCGCATGTGCACGTCGAACAGCGCGCCGGCGAGACCGACCGTGCGCTCGGCTTGCTCGGCCGAATCGCGTTTGATGAGGTCGAGCACGGGGAACAGCATGACGAGTTGCGTCGCGACGACCAGCGCAACGGCGAGCAGCAGAATTCTGTGACGAAAGCCGTACTGCTTCATGCAGTTGCGATACTACGGAGCCTTACGAAAGGGTTGTGTGCGTTCGGTCACGGTTGCCGCGCGACCGTCGACATAACATCCGCGCTCCTTCTTATTCTTGATCGCGACGCATCGACATGCGCACGACGCTTCTTGTTCGGTCCGCCGCGTTGCGACTGAGCTCGCTGCTCGTCGCGCTCGTGCCCGCCGTGCATTCAGCGGCTGCAACGCTCGAGGTGTCGGTCGTCGACGCGCATGGGCGGCCGATCGAGAACGTCGCCGTTTATGCGATGCCGGCGCATAGTGCCGGCGACCACGGCGCGGCCGGCGAAGCCGTTGCGCACGCGGCGGCGCCTGCGGTCATGGACCAGAAGGGACTGCAGTTCGTGCCGCACCTGCTCGTCGTCGAGTCCGGTGCTCTCGTCACTTTTCCGAACGGCGATAAGGTGAGCCATCACGTCTACTCGTTCTCCGAGACGAAGACGTTCGAGCTGCCGCTCTACAAGGGTGACGTCTATCCGCCGGTCCTGTTCGACCGGCCCGGCATCGTCGTGCTCGGCTGCAACATCCACGACGGCATGCTCGGCTACATCGTCGTCGTCGATACGCCGCATTTCGCGCGGACGAACGAGCAAGGCATCGCGCTGATCGACGGCGTGCCGAGCGGCGATTACGCCGTTACGGCATGGACGCCGCGCGTGCGGCCTGCGAATCTGCCGCCGGCGCAGCCCGTGGCCGTGACGCAGGGCGGCACGGTGGCGGCCGAGATCCACATCACGGGCCGGTTGGCGCCCGCGCACGAGCACGCCGCTTCGAGCCTGACATGGGACCGCTACTGACGCGGTCTCGGACCGTCGCGCTGCTCGCAGCGATGTTCGCCGCGGCGCCCGGGACTGCGCAAGGCGACCGCCACGAGCTCTACCTCGACGCTTCGGCCGGCTACGTCTCGGCCTCGACGGACTTGGCCGCGTGGACGGAAGGCGGATTCAGCAAGCTGCGTTACGTCGAGGACGGCTTCGAGGCGTTCCGCCTGTTCGGCGAGTACCACGGCAGGATCACGCCGACGCTGCGCGCACGCGTCGTCGTCGACTACGTCGACGACGCTTCGGACGGGCTCGGCGTGACGGAGGCCCTCATCGACTGGCGGCCGATCCCGCAGTCGCGCAATCAGCACCAGTTGCGCCTCGGTGCGTTCTATCCTTCGTTCTCGCTCGAGAATGGGGAGCGCGGCTGGCAGAGCCCGTTCACCTACGCGTACTCGGCGATCAATACCTGGCTCGCCGAGGAAATTCGGCCTATCGGCGCCGAGTGGTCGCTGCGCCGCCGCTTGGACGGTTCCCGCAGCAACCACGAATTGCGCGCGTTCGCGGCCGGGTTCTACGGTAACGATCCGGCCGGCACGCTGCTTTTCTGGCGGGGCTGGGCGCTGCACGACCGGCAGACCCGGCTCAACGACGAGCTCGACATTCCGCCGATGCCGTTCACGACGAGCCCGCAGCGGTTGGCTCCGATCGCGGAGACCGATCACCGTCCCGGCGCGTACGCGGGCCTCGAGTGGCGTTATGCGCAGCGCGCGCTCGTGCAAGTCGCGCGCTACGACAATCGCGCCGATCCCTATTCGTTCTCGGATGGCCAGTGGGGCTGGGGAACCGATTTCAATCATCTCGCGGTGCAGGTGGGTCTGCCCGCCGAGGTCGGCCTCGTCGTGCAGTGGATGGACGGCGCGACGCAGTGGCTCACGGCCGCGCTGTCGAACGGAACACGGCTGCCGATCTCGGAGCATGTGCACGACGAATTCGAGTCGAAGTTCGTGATGTTGACGCGTAGGCTTGGAGCCTCGCAGCGGATCGCGCTGCGCTACGACACGTTCTCGACGCGGCGGCCGGCCGAGGTGCCCGAGCTCTACAGCGATCGGGGCCATGCCTGGACGCTGAGCTATCGCATCGAGCCGACCGAGCGGTTCAGCGGCGGCATCGAATGGCTGCGCGTCGAGTCGAGCCGGGACCTCTGGCCGATGTTCTACGCCACGCCGCAAACCAATACCGAAGACCAGCTGCGGCTGCAGTTCTCCTACCGGCTCGCCGCTCCGGCTCGCTAGCGCCCTTTCCTGGCATATCCCTTGCGGCGCGTGCTCCCTAGCACAGCGCCGCCGGCCGCCCGCCGGCGCCTGGAGACGGAGTGCCAGCATGAGAGATGCCATCGTGGTAGGGGCTTCGGCCGGCGGGGTCCGGACGCTTCAGAAGGGGAAGGTCTACGTTGCGCCCGCCGACCGGCACCTGCTCGTCGAGCGCGGGCGGCTGCGCCTGACGCGCGGCCCGCGCGAGAACCGCGTCCGGCCGTGCATCGACACGCTGTTTCGCTCGGCGGCAGTCGATCTCGGGCCGCGCGTCGTCGGCGTCGTGTTGTCGGGCGCGCTCGACGACGGCACGGCGGGTCTCTGGGCGATCAAGGACCGCGGCGGAGTCGCAGTCGTCCAAGATCCGGCGGAAGCGGAGTTTCCCGACATGCCGAAGAACGCCCTCACGCACGTCGACGTCGATCACGTGCTGCCCGTCGACAGGATCGGCTCGACGCTTGCGGCCGTGACCGCGAAGTCGATCCCGCGCGTGACGCCTGTGCCGCGCGCCATGGCTGCGGAAGCGGCGATGGAGCTCCGCGGCAACGCGCTGAAGCAAGGAGTGCTCGACCTCGGTCAGCCGTCGCCGAACTCGTGCCCCGAGTGTCACGGCTCGCTGGTCGAGATCCGGGAAGGCTCGTATCGTGCGCTATCGCTGCCATACGGGCCACGCGTACTCCTTGCAAACGCTGCTCGCAGAGACGGAGGTCGCGATCGAGAAGTCTCTTTGGAAGGCGGTGCGTGCCATCGAGGAGCGGTCGTTCCTGCTGCGAACGCTGGAGCGGCGCGCACGCGAGAGCGGCGACGACGCGCGGGCCGAGCGGCTGGCGGCCGACGCATCGCGGGACGCCGCCAACGCCCAGCGCGTGCGGCAACTGACGGCAGGTCCAGACGCGCCTGAGCGCAACGTCGTCGGAGGCGGCAATGCCGATCTCCCGGCAGCGGCCGCGCTCGGTTCGCCGTTGCGGCGCTAGCTTCCAGGGGTTCACAATCGAGAGGAAAGCGGTGCACGCGCCAGGGCGGCGCCGCATTTTCGTCCCTATAACTAAGGCATCGGTATCAAGCCGAGCCGTATTCCCCGCTTCTAAGAGGCGGGAGGCAGAGGCGGATGCCGGCGAACGAAGCGAGTACAGCCCAGCGCATCACGGTTGTCGGCATGGGCGCTTCGGCCGGCGGCATCGATGCGCTGCGCACCTTCTTCGCCGCCGTTCCCGCCGATCTCAACGTCGCGTACGTCGTCATCATCCATTTGGCGCCGGACTACCAGAGCGAGCTCGCCGCGATCCTCGGGCGCAGCACGAGAATGAGCGTCATCGAGGTCCGCGATCACCAGCACCTCGAGCTCACTGCGAACTGTGTTTACGTGATCGCGCCGGACCGCAAGCTCGTGATCAACGGGAGCACGATCGCCGCGGGGACGTTCAGCGATGTGCGCGAGCGGCGCGCCGCGATCGACGTGTTCTTCCGCTCGCTCGCCGAAAGCTATGGCGAAGGGTTCGCCGTGATTCTCTCCGGCGGCGGCTCCGACGGCGCCCTCGGCGCGCGCGCCGTCAAGGAGGCCGGCGGCGTCGTTCTGGTCCAGGATCCGCAAGGAAGCGGCGCACGAGGCGATGCCGCGGTCCGTCATCACGGCCGAGGTCGCCGACGTCGTGGCGCCCGTGGCGGAGCTCGTCGTGAAGCTCGTGGAGCTCGTACGGCACGGGCGCGTGCTGGCGCCGCTGCGTGAGCCGCACAACGCCATCGTCGATAGCGACGAGGCCGTGCTGTGGCGCATTTTCGAGCTCGTGCGTGCACGCACAGGGCACGATTTCAAGCGTTACAAGCGGCCTACGATCCTGCGCCGGATCGCGCGGCGCATGCAGCTCAATCAGCGCTCCACCTTCGAGGAGTATATCGCCTTGCTGCGCGAGCACCCGCCGGAAATCCAGGCGCTGTTCGACGATCTGTTGATCTCGGTGACGACGTTCTTTCGCGATCCGGCGGTCTGGGAATCCCTGCGCGCGCACGTCGTGGTCCCACTCCTCGATACGACGTCCAGCGACGAGCCGATTCGCATCTGGGTACCGGGCTGCGCGACCGGCGAGGAGGTCTACTCGCTCGCGATCCTGTTCCGCGAGGAGCTGAGCCGGCGCGACGCCGCCAACGAGCTCGTGATTTTCGGCTCCGACGTCGACCAGAGTGCCCTCTCGACCGCGCGCGAAGGCCTGTATCCGGCGGCGATCGCGGCCGACGTCTCGGACGCCCGGCTCGGGCGGTATTTCCGCGCCGAGAGCGAGCACTACCGCGTGACCAACGAGATCCGCGACTGCGTCGTGTTTGCAGTGCACAACGTGCTGCGCGACCCGCCGTTCTCGAAGCTGCACTTGCTGTCGTGCCGAAATTTGCTGATCTACCTCGACCGCGAGCTGCAGCAGCAGCTGCAGAACGTCTTTCGCTACGGCTTGCGCGACGACGGCTTCCTGTTGATCGGCATCTCCGAGAGCGCCGACGCAGACCTTTTCGAGCCCGTCGACAAGCAGAACCGCGTGTTTCGTGCACGCTCGCGCGCGACAAACCTGCCGATGCGGCTTCCGCAGCTTCCGGACGTGACGCACATGCCGCAAGCGCTCGAGCGCGTCCGCGAGCGCGCGCTGCGAGTGCGCAATTCCGCGGCCGATGCGCATGTCGAAGCGCTCGAGGAGCTCGCGCCGCCGAGCTTGCTCGTCGACGAGCATTGGAACATCGAGCATCTCTCCGAGACGGCGGGCCGGTTCTTGCTGCCGCGCGGCGGCCCGCCGACGCGGACGCTGATGGACTTGGTGCGCCCCGAGCTCGGCGACGAGCTGCGCGCCGTGCTGCACCGCGCCTTCGAGCTGCGCGAGCCGTCTTTGTCGACGTTCGTGCCCGTGCGTTTCAACGGCTCGCCGAAGCTCGTCGCGGTGCTCGTGCAGCCGCGGCCGCGCCGCGACGGCCGCGCGCAGGACGTCCTCGTCACGTTCCTCGAGGCCGGCGACGCCTACAAGAGGGAGTCGACGGACCGCGTCGAGTCGACCGACACGCTCGTGCTCAGCCTGCGCGACAAGCTGCGGATCGCCGAGCAGCGCCTCGAGACGATGCGCCAGGAGCACGCGTTGGCTTATGAGGACCTGCGCGCCGCGAACGAAGAGCTGCAGAGCTTGAACGAAGAATACCGCTCGACGACGGAGGAGCTCGAGACCAGCAAGGAGGAGCTCCAGAGCGTCAACGAAGAGCTGCAAACCGTCAACAACGAGCTCAAGCTGAAGCTCGAGGAAGTTTCGCGAGCGAACAACGACCTCGAGAACTTCATGCTCGCGACGGACATACCGATGCTGTTCCTCGACCGCAATCTCTGCATCAAGCGGTTCACGGCGCCATTGCGGCAGATCTTCAACGTCAAGAAGCACGACATCGGCCGGCCGATCGGCGACCTCACGAACAACGTGCTCTACGACGATCTCGGGAAGGACGCCGCGAGCGTGCTCGTGGACCTCGCGCCGGTCGAGCGTGTCGTCAGGTCGCGTGACGGGCACACTTTGACCGTCCGGATCCGGCCGTACCGAACGTCCGACGACAAGATCGACGGCGCGGTCCTCACGTTCGTGAAGAATTGAACTGGCATGGTTGGCACGCAATTTGAACCGGCGAAGGCTCGATAGGACGACCAGGAGTGCCTGAGAGTGGCCGCTGACGACGCAACTAGGCAGCTCAATGGGCGGCGGCCCGGCAGCGGGGCGCCGCGGCCGGGTGTCGTCGTGGCCGTCGGCGCTTCGGCCGGGGCGCTCGAAGCATTGCGCACGCTGCTCGGCGGCATGCCGGCAGGTTCCGGCGCGACGTTCGTCATCGTCGTGCATCGCTCGCCCGAAGGGCGCGAGAGCGAGATCGCCGAGCTGCTGCAGCCTTACACCGAGCTGCCCGTTCGCATGGCGGAAGACGCGACGCTGCTCGAGCCCGACACGGTTCTCATCCTGCCTCCCGCCACGGAGGTCGGTGCCCTCGATTCGCATCTGCGTGTCACGCCGGTGGCCAATAGCATCCACCGCGCACGCATCGACCGGGTTTTTCGCGTGGTCGCCGCGGCGCGAGGCGGCCGAGCGATCGGCGTGATCCTCACAGGCGCGGGCTCCGACGGCGCCTCGGGGCTGGCGCACATCAAGGACCAGGGCGGTCTCAGCGTCGCGCAGGATCCGGCCGAAGCCGAGTACGCCGGCATGCCGCGCGCGGCGATCGACGCCGGCGTCGCCGATCTCGTGTTGCCGCTCCGCGATATTCCCGCAGCCATCGTACGCTACTGCGGAGCGGCCCCGCGCCTGCCGGCGCACGGGCGGCACGACGGCATCTTCGATGCGGATGCGCTCGGCGCGCTGCTCGAGTTGCTCGAGGCGCACACGCAGCGCGACTTCTCCGTGTACCGGCGGTCGGTGCTCGCGCGGCGCGTCGACAAACGGATGCGCCTGAACGCCATCGACGACTGGTCGGAATACCTCGAGCTGTTGCGACGCAATGCGGCCGAGGCCCAGGCGCTCGCCGGCGATATCCATTCGAACGTTGCGGGGTTCTTCCGCGACGAGAAGGCGTTCGCGCGGCTCGAAGGCGACGTGCTGCCGCGCGTGTTCGCCGCGAGGGCAGGTAACCACGACGCGGTCCGCGCCTGGGTCGTCGGCTGCTCCACGGGCGAGGAGGCGTACTCTCTCGCGATCGCGTTGCTCGAGGAACGATCTCGCCGCGACATGCAGACGCCGATTCAGGTCTTCGCGAGCGACGTGGGCGAGGAATCGCTGCAACGCGCGCGGCTCGGGACCTACTCGTCGGAAATCGAGGCCTCGATATCCCTCGAGCGGCTCATGAATTTCTTCGTCCGGGACGAGCGCGGCTATCGGGTGCGATCCGAGCTGCGTAACGCGGTCGTGTTCGCCTGCCACGACGTCGTCCACGATTTCCCGTTCTCACGGCTCGATCTCGTCGTTTGCCGTCACGGGATGCTGGAGGACCTGAAGCCCCAAGTGCGCAGAGCGGTCCTGCGCCACTTCCATCATTCGCTGCGGCCGCACGGGCTGCTGATCGTCGACTCGAGCGTGGGGCTCGATCTCGAAGCGCCGGAGCTGTTCACGGCCGACGGCGACGGAGGCGTGTACCGGCGGCTCGCCGGGCGGCCGTCGGTCGTGCCGCCGCCGGCGATGGGCACGGGCGTTGCGTTGCCCGACTCGCGCCTGCACCTCAGCGCATCGCGGCGCGGCGCGTTCGATGCGCGGCTCGTGCATTTGGGCATGCTCGAGCGCTATGCGCCTGCGAGCGTGCTCGTCGACGCCGACGACCGCGTCATTCACTACTCAGCGCGGGCCGGCCGTTACCTCCGGATCCCCGGCGGCGAGCTGACGCACGAGGTCGTGCAGCTCCTGCGTGAGCCGCTGCGCAGCGCCGTGCGCGGCGGGCTCGAAGCCGTCGATCGGCGCGCCGCTGCCTGGGCGTCCGACGCGCTGTTGGTCCATACCGATAGCGGTATGCGCCGCGTGGCCGTGCACGTCGAGCCGGTCGGCGCCGACTCGCTCGTGGCGGACGGCAAGCTCGTCGTCTTCGAGGAGCTCGCAGCCCGAGAAAGCTTGCGCGAGGACGATCGCGTGCAAGCCGCCGCTGATTTCACGTCGCTGCTCGAGTCGGAGATCGACGAGGCGAGCGCGGCGGCTGCGCGCGATCGTCGCGCACGGCGAGGGGAACGCAGGCACGCCCGAGTCGGATGACGAGAACGACGGGGAGCTCGTGCGCGTGCTCGACGACCTCGATGCGGCCAAGGAGGAGCTGCGCAGCGTCAACGAGGAGCTGTTGACGCTGAACCAGGACAATCGCGCGCAGGCTCGAGGAGCTCGCGCGGCTGTCGGCCGACCTCGAGGTGCTGCTCGAGTCGACAGGGCTCGCTACGCTATTCCTCGACCGTGACCTGAAGGTCGTGCGCTTCACGCCGCCGTTGCTCGAGATCTTCGACGCGCTGCCGAGCGACAAGGGCAGGCCCCTCGAAGAGCTGAATCACAGGCTTCGCGATGCCGTCTGCTCGACGATGCGCGGCGCGTGCTGAAGCACTCGACGCCGATCGAGCGCGAGGTCGAGGCCGAAACGGACAAGTGGTACTTGCTGCGCATGTTGCCGTATCGCTCCGCGCCACAGGGGCTTGGCGGTGTCGCGATGACGCTCGTCGACATCACGAGCCGCAAGAAGGCGGAGCTCGATCTGCGCGAAGCGGACCGGCGCAAGGACGAATTCATCGCGCTGCTGGCGCACGAGCTGCGCAATCCGCTCGCGCCGATCAGCTCGGGGATCGAGATATTGAAGCGCCGCGATCTCGATCCCGCAATCGCCGCACGCGTGACGCTGACGATGTCGCGCCAAGCTGCGCAGCTCGTGCGGCTCATCGACGACTTGCTCGACGTCTCGCGTATCAGCAGCGGCCGGCTCCACTTGCGCAAGACGTCCGTCGCGCTCGCGGACATCGTGCGCGACGCAGTTGCCGCCGTGCGGCCGTTGATCGACCGGTCCCGCCACGCGCTATCGGTCGACACGCCGCGTGAACGGATCATGCTCGACGCCGATGCTGCGCGCCTCACGCAAGTTCTCGCAAATTTGCTGAATAACTCCGCGCGCTACACGCCGAGCGGCGGAAAGATCGACGTGCGCGTGCGGCGCGAGGGCAACACGGCCGTCGTGACGGTCAGGGACAACGGCTACGGCATTCCCGAGAGCGCGCTGCCGCACGTCTTCGAAATGTTCTATCAGGGAGCCGACCCACGCTCGGCGACCCAGACCGGTCTCGGCATCGGGCTCGCACTGGCCAAGTCGCTCATCGACATGCATGGGGGCACGATCAGCGCCGCGAGCGACGGCGTGGACCACGGCAGCGAGTTCATGCTGCGGCTGCCCGTGCTCGAGTACGCGGCAGCCGACGCCGAGGCGCGAGGTACCCACTGCCGCTGCGACGCTCGGCGGCCACCGGGTGCTCGTCGTCGACGACAATGCCGACGCGGCGAAGACCCTGGCCGTGCTGATCCAGACGCTCGGCGCGAACGACGTGCACGTCGCGCTGAGCGGCGAGGAAGCGCTGCCGCTCGCCGAGCGCATCAGGCCCGACACGGTGTTCCTCGACCTCAAGATGCCCGACATGGACGGCTACGAGGTCGCGCAGCGAATGCGCAGCGAGCCTTGGTGCGAAAGCACGTGGCTCGTTGCATTGACGGGCTGGGGTCTCGACGAGCACAAACGGCGAACCAAGGACGCCGGCTTCGATCAACACTTGATCAAACCGGCCGATCGCGCCGCATTGGAGGCGATCTTGAGCCGCCCCGGCGCCGAACGAGCCTGACGCGGCCGCTGCGCGAGGCCTGGCGCGTGCGGCGCGCGACCTTATAGTCCGGATAGTCCGGCTCCTGCTGCGGGTATCCCGACGGAGCCCCCTGTCGGGACTTCGGGCGGTGCCGGGAACGATGACCGGTCGCGGATCTCTTGAACGGCGTCCTGCGCTGCTCGCGAGGCTCGGCGCCCCTGAGTAGCCCACTGTTCCGGCGTGCCACAAACGCGGCGGGGGACTTTCGAGCCCGCGACCTCGATGCGCTTGCAGACGAGCTCGGGCTCGACGATCGCGGTCGCCGGCTCGGTGGCCGCAACGGCTGCCGTCGCCCCGGCCTCTTGCGCCCGCGCGTCCGACGCTGCGGCGGCCTCCGCCGCGCGGCGGCGATCGCGACGCCGCGGTTGTTCGGGCGCAGTGCTCGCGGCGTCGACTTGCTGCTCGCTGTCCTGGGCCAGCGCGCCGGTCGAGGGTAAGAGCGACAGAAAAAAGGTCGTCGCGACGAGCACGCGGGCCGAGGCGCACAAGCGGTTCGAAACTGGATTCACGGTCGGTCTCCGGGCTTGCCAATCGATTCGAAGATCCGATCGTAACACCCGTCAACGCGGCGTTGCGGCGCCTTCGATGGCCGGTATTCGGCGCCTCTTGATCGCCCGGGTTAGGACACCGCGCGCGCCCGCCTAAGTCGCCGCCACGCGAGCAGCGGCAGGAGCAGAGCGAGGGGCCATCCCGTCGCGCCTGCGCCGCCTTCGTCGGGGGCGAGCTCCGGCGCCGGCGGCGGTGCAGGCGACGCTGGTGCGGGTGCTGGGGCTGGGGCCGGGGCACGCTCCTGCGAGGAACGAGGCTCCACGTGCCTTTTTAAGGCTACGGTGCCATACGCAGCGCCGTAACGGTTCTCTCGAAACCAATTGCAGGTTTTGGATGAGGGCCGGGGTGCCGCGTCGGACGGGCTAGGCTCGAGGCGACGCGTTGCAGCCGGCGCCTTGCGCGGGCAGCTGCCACCGCCCGGCGAAGCCGGAGGGGTCCAGGCGGCCGCGATCCAAGAGCCACGCGGCGACCGCATCGCGCACGAGCAGCGGTAGCTCCGTGGCCGCGACCGAGGCTTCGCCCTCGACAGCCGCCCACGCGGCCCGGCCCGCCGAGTACGACGCGACGGCCAGAACGATCGGCTCGTCCGCGGCGATCGGCGTGCCCGTGTCGCGCCTGACACGCACGCGGGGCTCGCTGCCCTCGCACGCGACGGTCACGCGGATGCCCGAGACCCCGAACAAGCCGCGGCGGCCATCGACGAGCTGTGGAAGCTGATCGGCCAGCACGCGTGCGAGCTGCGCGCCCGTCAACGTCACCCGCAGCACGCGGTTGTCGAACGGAAACGTGTCGTAGGCGGCACCGAACGTCAGCGCGCCTGCCGCTAGGTCCGCACGCAGCCCGCCGCGGCCGGGGCCGTAGCTGAGCGCCGCGTCGGCGCCGGGCACGGCCGCGCGCAGCGCGTCGGCAAAGAGATGGCCGAGCGGCGACTCGGGCGCCGCACGGCCGATTGGCGTTTCTGCGGCGGCGCCAAGCGGCTCGGCGCGCAACGCGCGCACGCGCGTAAGCTCGGGCTCGATCGCGGCCGCCACGGCGGCGCTCGGCGTCACGGGCTTCCCTTCGTACTCGGCGGCGACACCGGACGGCGCCACGGCGCAGTCGCCGCTGCGCGGCTCGATGCGCGCGCACACGCGCTGCGGCTCGTGGATGCGCACGGCGACGACGGCGCGCCGCGCGGCGTCGAGCTCGAGATCAACGCGGCCGAACTGCGCACCGAAGCTGCCGACGGAAACGATCGGCATGCCGTTCACGAAGTGCGCCACCGTGCCGTGCGTGTGACCCGCGACGATCGCTTGCAGCGCGCCGCGCGGCAGCTCGCGGGCGAGCCTGAAGATCTCGCTCGCGTCGTCGCACGAGCCAAGATCGTGCGGATCGCGTGTCTCGCCACACCAGCCGCCGGCATGCGCCGCGAGCACGACGATGTCCGCGCCGCGCTCGCGCAAGGCGCGCGCTTCGGCGGCGACCGTCGACGCAAGGAGCCGGGTGCCGAGCCCTTCGACGTGCGACGCGAGTGTTTGCCGCAAGCCGCTTTCGGTCATCGCGCCGACGACGCCGACGGTGACGCCGGCAACCTCGACGAGGGCGGACGGCGCGACGTTGGGCCAGCGCACGGGCTCGCCGCTCGCGGCGCTGACGATGTTGGCTGCGAGAAAGGGAAACCGTGCGCGCGCCGCAGCTGCTTTCAATGCGCCTTGCATGTCGCCGGTCGCCGCGCCGGCGGCATGCAGCGGCAACCACGTGCGCACCGGCTCGCGCGGATCGACGGAGCCGAAGTCGAAGTCGTGGTTGCCGATCGCGAGCGCCGTGTAGCCGATGGCGTTGTAAGCGTCGACGACCATCGCCCCTTCGGATAAGTTCGACTCGATGCCGCCCTGGAACGTGTCGCCGGCATCGAGCACGACGACGCCGCCGCTGTCGGCGGCGCGCGCCGCGCGCAGGTTGTCGATGTAACCGCCGAGCACCGTCAGGCCGCCGCGGCCTTGATCGTCCGTGAACAAACGGCCGTGCAAATCGTTGGTGCCGACGATCGAGATCGTGACGTCGGCAGCCGCTGCCGCGGCGCCCGCGAGCGCGAGCGCGCAAGCCGCAGCGAGCCGCACTGCGTGCCGCCGCTGCATCACTGCGCCCGCGCCGCAACGGGCTCGTGAGCGCGCCGCCACGCGGCGGGCGGCATGCCAACGAGCCGCTTGAAGGCGCGTGCGAAGGCAGCTTCGGAGTCGTAGCCGACGTCGCCGGCGACCGTCGCGACCGTCGAGCGCCCCTCGAGCAGCAGCCGCGACGCGAGCTGCATCCGCCAATTCGTCAGGTACTGCACGGGCGGCTGCCCGATCAGCGACACGAAGCGCTCGTGCAGCGCGGAGCGCGACAGGCCGACCTGGTCGCTCAAGTCCTCGATCGTCCACGGCGCGGCCGGCCGCTCGTGCAGCAACGCGAGCGCGCGGCCGACGTAGCGGTCGCGCAGGCCCGCGAGCCAGCCCGTCGATTGCTCGGGCATGTGCTCGACGTGGCGGCGAATCGCGTCGACGAACATCATCTCGCTCAAGCGCTCGAGCAACGCTTCGCTGCCGGGCCGGCGCGCGGCCGATTCGGCGGCCGCGAACGTCGCGAACTGCTCGCTAAGCGCGCTGCGGCCCTCGGCCGGCAAGTGCAGCAAGCGCGGCAGCGTTGCGATCAGCGGATTGAATGGCTTCAGGTCGCAGCCGATAAAGCCGCAGACGAAAGTCGCGGCGCCCGGTGCGGCGCCGGGCTGCGGCGGCTCGCGGTCATAGTCGACGAGCGACGCTTGCGCGCTGTCGTAGTGGATGCGGAACGGCCGCTGCGTGCGGCTGACTTCGAAGTAGCTGTCGATTGCTGGATCGGCGCGCATGCCTGGAGCGCTCGAAACGACGTGCGCGTCGCCGTGCGGCAGCAGCACGATGTCGCCGCGCCGCATCTTGACGGCCGGCTCGCCGACGAGGCCGGCCCAGCACTCGCCGGACGTCAGCACGTGATACTCCATGACGTGCTCGGCTTCGGGCATGACGGCCGTCGCGATCTCGCGCGACGTCGGCGCTTCCGCGACCCACTCTCCTTCGCAGGAGACGTAGTAGAACACCGCCGTGCGCAGGCGCACGGTTCGCAAAACGTCGGACAGCGTGTCGTGACCTTGGCTCACGACTCTACTCCGTCGGCAGCTCGGTGCTGTACGTCATGACCGTGCCGTCGGCCAGCGTGGCTTCGAGAAAGATGCCGCCCGCATCGCCGTTGCGCAGCGGCCCGAACTTCAGCGTGATCTTGTCGCCGGGGTTGAACGTGCGCTTGCTCCAGCCCGAGCGCGTGAGGACGCCAGGGCTCGACATCTCGATCGACCATGTCTTCGGCGGCGGTCTCGCTTGCCTCGACGACGGTCAGATACGAATGCGGGTTGACCCAGCGGAACTCGACGACCTCGGCCGTCGATCGCGATCGGCGCGCCGCGGTCGTACATGCTCGTCGAATGATGCGCGAGGGCCGACGCGTTCCGACCAGGCCGACTCCGATGGCTGCCCAATGTTTCATGCGAGACCCTCTCCTGCTGCGCGCGTCAACGGCTGATCGGCACGCGCCCATCTTCGGGCAGCGGCGCATGCTCGAAGATCGCATTGCCTTGCTCATCGACGGCTTCGACGAGCTCGCCTTGCACGCACTGGCCTTCGACGATGTCGAACTGCGGTCCGCGGCGGCGCACGAAAAGCCGCGTCGTCGTCCAGGCCCTCAGTCAGAACCTTGGGGGCAGTGATCGCGAGCTCGACCAGAGTGTATCGGCGTCGCGCAGGCGAATTCGCTCGACGATGTGCATGTCGCCGTTGTTCGGGATGCCGACGGCCTCGCTCAACGCGATGTACGACTGCGGGATGATGCCGACGGTATCGACGACGAGCGTGTCGCCATCCCAGCGGCCGATCGAGTGGCCGTGGATCGTGAGGTCGGGATCTCAGGCTGCGGACGGCCATCGGTATAGATGCGCCGCATGCGGTTGCCGTCGCCCTCGCCGAGCATCGTGATGCGGCCCGGCGTCGCGAGGATCTCGATGCGCATTGTGCGTGATCAGCATCCAGCTCGGCATGCCGTGCGGCAGGCAGTGGTCGAGGATCAGCTTGGGCCGCCCGGCGCGGTCCTCGGCGAACAGGAAGTCGATCTGCGCTTTGGCGGCCGGCGTCCATGGCGGCGTCTCGTTGCGCTCCTTGCGCCGCTGGTCCGCGACGTCGGGTATCCAGACGCCGCTGAAGTCTGGCAGCTGCGCGAGCGCGCTCCAGTCGGCGGCACTCGCTTGGGCGTGCGCCGCGGCCGCGCCGGCGAGAGGACCGGCTGCTGCGAGCGCGAGCAGCAGGTGGCGCGAGAGTACCGAGCAAGGAAGCTCCTTCGGTCGAGGCTGAAAGCAACGCTAACCCGGCGCCGCGCCGCGCTCAACGGTCCGTCGCACCGCGCTCGATGAGCGCGGGGAGATCGGTGACGGTCTCTCGAGCCGTTTCGAGCAGCCAGCCGCGCAGCGCGACGATGGCGCTTTCGCCGTGCCGGTCGGGATGACAGACGACGTAGTACTGGAGCCGCGACGGGACGGCGAGCCGAAACGGGCAGACCACACGGCCTTCGCGCAGCGCGTCGGCCACGAGCAATCCGCGTGCGAGCGTGACGCCGCGTCCGAGCAAAGTGGCTTGCAGCTGCACGTAGAAGTCGTCGCTCAAGCGAACCGGCCTGGGCGGAGTGTGCGGAACGTTCGCCGCGGCGAACCAGTCGGCCCAGAGATCCCAGCTCGGGCTCTCCGTCATCAAGAGCTCGCCGAGCAGATCGCTCGGGCGCTTCAGGCGCCGCGCGACGTCGGCGCGGCAGACGGGAAAGATCACGTCGTCGACGAGCACGTCGGCCGTGACGTTCGGCCAGCGGCCTTTGCCGAAGCGAATGCCGACGTCGATGCCGGTCGCCACTGCGAAATCCACCATCGCCGTCGAGCTGTTCAAGTGCAGCGAAGTCCCCGCATGGCGGCGCTCGAAGTCGCCGATGCGCGGTACCAGCCAGTTCGAGATGATTGATGGCGTCGAGCTGATCGTGAGAATCGGCGCGGAATGGCGGAACAATCGTTCGGTCCCGCGCTTGATCACGCCCAGGCCCTGTTGCACGACGCCGTAGTACTCGCGCCCGCGATCGGTGAGCTTCAAGTGCGGCCCGCTGCGCGCGAACAGCGGCTGCCCGAGCTCGGTCTCGAGCTTCTGAATCTGCCGGCTCACGGCGCTCTGCGTCACGCTGAGCTCGTCGGCGGCGCGGCTGAAGCTCTGCAGCCGCGCGGCCGCCTCGAACGCGCGGATCGCGTTCAGCGACGGCAGGTCGCGCGGCACGGCTTAGTATTCCTATAAATCATCATAGTCCGAGAATATACCCATGTGGCGCGGCTTTCAGCCTCCTAGCATGTCGCCGTCTCATACAACCATACCTTAGGAGTCACTTCAAATGAGCTCGACATCGAACCGATTCACGAAGACGGCGCTGCTCTTGGGTTTGGCGGCGGCCGCGCTGACGGGCTGCGCCGTGACGACGGGCGGTGTACCGACCCGGGCGTCGCTTACCGGTCCCAGCTCGGGGTACACGGTCTGCTCCGGCGGCCATGCGTCGCGCTTTTCCCAGCACGCGCAGAATGGGCGCATCTGCACGCCCGCGGTTTCGCTGCAGGCTATATATTGAGCAGCAGCTTTCACTGGAGTCGGCTCTCATGGGCAGGATGCGCCTGTTCGGCGAGCCCGGTTGGGGCTCAGCGATTGTCGAGGCGCAGCTCGATTGGTATGGCATCGAGCACGACTTCGAGCGCGTCGGCGATCTGTTCAAATCGGCGGAAGGCCGGCAGCGGCTCGCGGCGGTGAACCCGCTCGCGCAGATCCCGACGCTCGTGCTCGCCGACGGTGCGGTGCTCACGGAGAGCGCGGCGATCACCCTCTATCTCGCGGAGGTGACGGGCAAGGACTCGCTCGTCCCCCGCGCCGGCGATGCGGCCCGCGCGCCGTTCTTGCGGTGGCTCGTCTTCTTGGTCGCGAACGTCTATCCGACCTACACCTATGGCGACGAGCCGGCGCGCTTCGTCGACGGTGAGGAAGCCCAGAAGTCGTTTCGGAGCCACGTCGACGCCTACGCCAAGAAGCTCTACGCGCAGCTCGAGGGTGTCGCCGGCGCGCCGTGGTTCCTCGGCGAGCACTTCTCGGCGCTCGACATCTATCTCTGCGTGATGACTCGTTGGCGCCCGAAGCGCGAATGGTTTGCGACGAACACGCCGAACCTCGCGGCGATCGCCGCGCGCACGGAGCAGCTGCCGCAGCTCATAGCCTGCTGGGGCCGCAACCAGTTGAGCTGAGCGGAGGATCGAGTGAACGAGTATCGACCGCCGACGAGCGACGATCGGCACATCTGGGATCTCTGGCTCACGGGGCTCTACCAAGGCACGATAGTCGCAGCCGACGACGCCGGAATCTTCGGCGCGCTCGCGGAGCGTCCCGCGACGATCGCCGAGCTCGCGCAGCGACTTGATTTCGATACGCGCGCGACCGGCATCGTGCTGCGTTTGCTCGCGGCGCTCAGGCTCTTGGTGCGGCGGCAAGGAAGCTATCAGCTCACGGACGCCGCGCGGACCTATCTCGTGAGATCGAGCCCGTTCTATTGGGGCCACATGATGCGCGTCGCCGTCAGTGAATGGCATCGCGACACCGCGCTCGCAAAACTCAAACAGAAAGGCTCGGCGGAGGCCGCTGGCCCCGAAGGCACGCCGCAGCCGTCGGGATCCGGCCGCCCGGCCGACGGGTGGGCGGCCGGCGAAATCCAGATCGGCCAAGCCGAGCAAATCGCCGCCGCGATGCAATCGCACTCACTGCCGGCCGCGGTCGCCGCCGCAAGCAACTACGACTTCACCGGGATCGCGCGCATCTTGGATGTCGGCGGCGGTTCGGGTTGCTTCATGACCGCGATCGCGCAAGCGCATCCGAAGCTCAAAGCCACCGTGATGGAGCTCGGTACGATGTGCGACGTGGCTGCGAAGTATGTCGCAGCGGCCGCCGTGGAGACGCAAGTCGACACGAAAGCCGTCGACATGTTCCGCGAGCCGTGGCCCAAAGGCTACGACGCGGTGTTCTTCTCGAACATCTGGCACGACTGGAATTTTCGAACGTGCGCATGGCTCGCCGCGCGTACGTATGAGGCGCTACCGCGCGGCGGGCGGATCATGCTCCACGAGGCGTTACTCGACGACGACGGCGGCGGACCGCCGACCACCGCCGCATTCTCGATGTTGATGCTGCTCGCGACACAGGGACAACAGTTCACGTTCGCGGAGCTCAAAGCGCTGCTCGAGAACGCGGGATTCGAAAATATCGAAACGCGGCAGACGGCGAGCTACTACTCGATCACCGCGGGCTACAAGCGATAACCGTGGACGTCGGCCCTCACCGGCCGGGTTGCGTCGACGGCGGCACGGGCAAGCCGCGCTCAGCGAGCAGCGAGCGCAACAGCGCCGCGGCCTCGGGGTAGCGTTTCAGCACGTCGGGCGTGTACTCGACGCCGTCGGCGACCGTGATCGGCGCCCAGCCCTTCGCGTTCACGACGTCGAGCGCCGCGCCTCTATCGGCCAAGAAGCGGATTGCCGCGATGTTGCCGCCCCGGTAGATCGCGCCGTGCAGCGCCGTCTCGCCGTTCTTGTCGATTGCGTTGACGTCGCCGCCCCCCGCGTTGAGCGCGAGCTCCATCGCCGCGAGGCATTCGGCGTGCGTGCCGGGGTTCTCGCCGGGCGCCCAGATGCCGACGCCGGCCGCGGCCATCAGCGCCGTCGTGCCCGCGTTCGTCGTGAGGCTCGCATCGGCGCCGAGCTCGAGCAGCGTGTTCATCAGCGGCAGGTCGCAGGACTTCGCGGCGAGCACGAACGGCGTTGCGCCGAGACGGTCGAGCTTGTTGCGGTTGCCGTCGGCGGGCTCCTTCGTCTGCCGCGCGTCGACGTCCGCGCCCTTCGCGACGAGCCGGCGCGCGAGCTCGAGGCCGTCGAGATCGCCTGTCTGCGCGGGGCCCGGCAAGTTGAAGCCCATGTTCCAGCGGCGCGACCACGCGATCTGATGCAGCGCGGTCCAGCCTTGCGCGGCGGCGTTCGGGTCGGCGCCGCGCTCGAGCAGAAGGGCTGCGACGGCGTAGTGGGCGTTCGTCGCGGCGAGCACGAGCGCGCTCGTGCCGTCGCGCAGCGTTTCGTTAGCGTCCGCTCCTGCTTCCAGCAACGTTCGAGCGGCCTCGAGCGAGCCCGCGCGCACGGCGAACAGCAGCGCGCTGAAGTCGCCGGCCGTCGAACGCGCGTCGCGCTCGGCGCCGGCCGAAAGCAGTGTGCCGATAGCCGCTGCGTTGTTCTCGTGCGCGGCCCACATCAGCGCCGTCTGGCCTTTCCAGCCTTCCGTGTCGTTGACGCGCGCGCCGTTCTCGATCAGGACCCGAAGCGTCGCCGTGTCGCCCGTGCGCGCGGCCGTCATCAGCGCCGTCTCGCCTTCGGGCAATGCGCTGTTCGCGTCGGCGCCTCGCGCCAGAAGCAGGGCGACCATCGCGGCGTCGCCGTTCTCGGCCGCGAGCGTCAGCGGCGGCACGCCATAGCGGTTGCGCGCGTCGACCTTCGCGCCGGCATCGAGCAGCGTCTTGGCAAGCTCGGCGTCGCCATGATGCACGGCCCAGTGCAGCGCCGTCGTGCCGTCTGCGTCGGCGTCGTTCGGATCCGCGCGCTCGGCAAGCAACGCGCGTGCGCCGGCGCTGTTGCCGGTCTTCAGCGTGCTCGAGAGGTCGCCGGCCGACACCGCGAACGCGCTCACGGTGCAGAGCGCGGCGATCAGGCAGCGTAGCGGCGTACAGCTCACGGCTAGATGCTCAGCGGGCCCGTGCTGTCGCCGAGCGATCGCCGTCGGCACGCCGACCTTGTCGAGCATCGCGAGCAGCAGGTTCGTCATCGGCGTCTCGGCCGGAAACACGAGGTGCCGGTTGCCCTCGAGCGTGCCGCCGGCGCCGCCGACGAGTGTCAGCGGCAGGTCGTAGTGCGCGTGCAGGTTCGGATTGCTCAAGCTCGCGCCGTAGAGGAACAACGAGTGGTCGAGCAGCGTGCCGTCGCCGTCGGGCGTCGCCTTCAGCTTCGCGAGGAACCCAGCGAAGAGATCCGTCTGATACGTGTTGAGCCGCGCGAGCTTCTCGATCTGCTCGGGCCGATCGCCGTGATGCGACACGCCGTGATGCCCTTCGTTGAAGCCGATCTCGGGGTACGTGCGGAAGTTCAGCTCGCGGCCGAGCATGAACGTGACGACGCGCGTGAGGTCGGCCTGGAACGCGAGCCACTGCAGCTCGTACATGAGCTTCACGTGATCGCCGAACACCTCGGGAATGCCGCGCGGCCGCGTCAAGGCGGGCAGGCTGGCGTCGTCGCCGAGCTTCTCGACGGCGGCGATGCGGCGCTCGACCTCGCGGACGGCTTCGAGGTAGCTGTCGACGTGCGTGCGATCGCCGGGCCCGAGTGTTTTCGAGAGCTTCGCAAAGTCGGCCGTCACGGAGTCGAGAATGCTGCGATTTTCGTGCGCGAGCGCGACGCGCTGCGCCGTCGTGCCGCCGTTGCCAAAGAGGCGCTCGAACACGATGCGCGGATTGTTCTCCGTCGGCAGCGGGCTCGTCGAGGAACGCCACGCGATCGTGTTCATGTAGATGCAGGCGTAGCTGTTCTCGCACTGGCCCGACAGGAAGTTGAGGTCGATCGCAAGCTCGAGCGACGGCAACGGCGTGTCCTTGCCGAGCACCGTTGCGGCGATCTGGTCGGCCGTGATGCCGTTCTCGACGTCGGCGCCTTCGGTGCGCTTGACGCGCGCGCCCGACAGCCACGAGGCCGTCGCGCGCGTGTGGTCGCCGTTGGCGCCGTCGTCCTGCGCATCGGCCTGGTGCTGCGCGAGGCCGCTGACGGCCGTCAACACATTTTTATAGGGAGCGAGCGGCTGCATGACGCGCGACAGCTCGAAGTTCTTGCCTTCGGTCGTCGGCGTCCAAAAGTCGATGCCGTCGAAGTTCCGCGCGACGCCGTTCGGCATATAGATGAAGCCGATCCGGTTCGCCTTCGGCGCGCTGCTCTGCGCGAGCGCCGGCACCATCGCGTCGAGCAGCGGCAGCGCAATCGCGGCGCCGGCTCCGCGCAGGAACGTTCGACGGGGCAGCGTGCGTTTACTGATGATCAAGTTCCGGCTCTCCGCATCTGAAACGGGGGGCTCTGCACGACTCCGGTGATCAGAGCCGAGAAGCGATAGTCGCTGGCCGCGGCATCGCGCACGATCGCGCGCACGGCCGGCTGGTCGTACGCCTCGACGCCGCGCCCCAAACCATATGTCAGGAGCTTCTCGGCGAGCGTCGTCACGAATAGGTCCGAATTCTCGAGCGCGGCACGGAACTCGGCGGCGCTCGCGAATTCGGTGCCGTCGGGCAGCGAGCCCGAGGCATCGATCGCTCCGCCCGTGTCGTCGATCGTGCGCCAGACGCCGACGGCGTTGAAGTTCTCGAGCGCGAAGCCGAGCGGGTCCATCAGCGCGTGGCAGCTCGCGCAGCTCGGGTTCGCGCGATGCGCCGCGAGCCGCTCGCGGATCGACAGCGTGCCGCCGCCGTCGCTCGTTTCCTCGAGCTCCGGCACATCGGCCGGCGGCGGAGGCGGCGGGGTCCCAAGCAAGTTCTCGAGGATCCATTTGCCGCGCACGACGGGCGACGTGCGGTCCGGATACGACGTGACCGTGAGAATGCTGCCGTGGCCGAGCAGGCCGCGGCGCGGGCTGTCCGCTGGCAATGTCACGCGGCGGAAGTGATTGCCTTTGACGTTCGGTAAGCCATAGAGGCGCGCGACGCGCTCGTTGACGAACGTGTAGTCGGCGCGGAGCAGATCGAGCGCGCTGCGGTCTTCCTGCACGATGCTGCCGAAGAAGAGCTCGGTCTCGCGCTTGAGCCCCTGGCGCAGCGTGTCGTCGAAATCCGGAAAGACGCTCTGCACGGGCACGACAGCGTCGAGGTTGCGCAGGTAAAGCCACTGGCCCGCGAAGTTCTCGACGAACGCCGTCGCGCGCTCGTCGGCCAGCATGCGCTGTACTTGCCGCTCGAGCACGCTCGCGTCGCGCAGCTCGCCGCGCTCGGCGGCGGCCAGCAGCTCGTCGTCGGGGATGCTGCTCCATAAGAAGAAGGAGAGGCGCGAGGCCAGCGTGAAATCCGACACCGGGTAAACGGAGCCCGGTGCGGCACCGGCGGGATCCTGCTCGACGCGGAACAGGAACTCCGGCGATACGAGCAGCCGCTTCAGCGCGAGCTGGATGCCGGCATCGAACCCTTGCTCGGCGCCGTCGCGATAGAACGCGAGCAGCGACGCGACGTCGTCGCTCGTGATGGACCGCCGATACGCGCGCCGCGCGAGCGTGCTCAGAATCTCGCTCGCGCAGCCTTCGGCCTCCACGGCCGTGGCATCGGCGGCGGGCCGGCACGCGAAGATGCGCTCGCGGCTCGCCGTCTCGCCGGCGCCCGTCGGCTTCGTATGGGCCGCTGATCTCGACGGCGCGAAGGTACGAGCCCGTGCGCGTCTCTGGAATGTTGACGCCGGCCGGATACGGCCGCTCGAACGGCAGCCGCGCCGGCTCGTCGAGCGCGGCCGTGCGTGCGAGGAACGTCGCCGTCACGGTGTGCCGGCCGGCGCTGACGGGCACGCGCACGCGCCAATCGGCGTCGGCGCGGTTGCGCGCGGCGCGGCCCTCGCGGTTCAGCTGAAAGCGCTGCACGATCTGGCTGATCGCCGGCGCATTCGGGTCGTTGTTCGCGGCCTGCGGCGCCATCAGCGGCACGGCCGGCAGCGTGAACAGCGCGAGGCGCTCGCCGTCGACGGCGATCTCGAGCGTTTGCTCCTCGGCGTAGAGCGGCATGCCCTCGTTCAAATCGCGCGCGAGCTCGGCAGCGATCTCGTACTCGGCATCGGCCGGGAAGTGGTAATCGACAGCCACGCCGCCGCGCGTGCCGAACGGCAGACCGGGCAGGCGCTTCTCCTGCGAACGGTCGTCGGGCACGCGGAACCAGTCGATGTTGACGAACGGCGACGGCGTGCCGACGGCGAGCCGGCTGACCTTGTCGGCTGCGGCGAGATAGCGCTCGAGCAGCGTCGGCGAGAGCTTCAGCACGCCCGCGATGTTGTCGAAGCCGTAGCTCGCCTCGTCGGCCGGCAAGAGCTCGGCGACCTCGACGTCGAGGTGCAGCAGATCGCGGACGGCGTTGCGGTACTCGGCGCGGTTCAGGCGGTGGAACGGCTCCGTGCGGCCGGGGTTCGGACTCGCGGCGGCTGCCGCATCGAGCTCGCCTTCGAGCCAGCTCGCGAGCTCGATACGCGCTTCGGCGGCCGGCCGCGGCTCGCCGACGGGCGGCATCATGCCGGCGCGCAGCTTCCGGACGACTTTCTCCCACTCGGCGGGATGCGCGGCAACGGTGTCGAACGGCAGCGACTCGAGGGAAAGCTCGGCCGTGCGCTCGATGTCGTCGTGGCAGCTCGTGCAATAGCGCTCGACGGTTTCCTGGTGCTCGGCGATCAGTTGCTCGCGCGACGGCGTGCAGCCGGCCGCGAGTACGGCGGCGCCGGTCAGGAGCAAGATTGCGTTGGCCCTTGGGAACACCGGTCGATTATAGTCAGGTAACACGTCCCGAAAGAGGGGTGCGCCATGCCAATCAGCCTCGAAAATAGGACGATTCTCGCGCTAGCCGTTGGCGGCCTGACGGCCGCCGCCGTCCCTCAGGAGAATGCCTCGGTCCCCGTGTCGCAATTACGCCGTGTCCCCGCCGAGACGACGGCCGCGGCTTATGTCGACAAGAGCTGGAAGGCGCCGCGCACTTCGTGGGGCCACCCGAGCTTCGAGGGTGCCTGGAGCACCGACGACTTCCGCGGCGTGCCGGTGACTCGGCCGCGCGATCAAGGGAACCGGACGTCGCTGACACAAGAGGAATTCGCGAAGCGGGCCCAGGACATCGAGAGCGGCCGCGATTTCTCGGTCAACGTGGGCACGTTCCTGCGCCATGAGTTCGGCCTTCGCACGTTCGGCTACACGTCGATGATCGTCGACCCGTCGAACGGCCAGCTGCCCGCGCTGACGCCTTCCGCCGAAGCCGCGGCGCGCGCGCAAACGCGCGGCACGTTCGGGCCGGGGCCGTTCGACGATTTCGACGACTTCTCGCTGTACGATCGCTGCATCACGCGCGGCGTGATCGGTTCGATGCTGCCCGTCATCTATGGCAACGGCGTGCGCATCACGCAGAACCCGGAGTCCGTGGCGATCAGCTACGAGATGATTCACGACACTCGCATCATCCCGCTCGACGGCCGCCCGGCGCTCGATAGCGGCATTCGCCAGTGGATGGGTAGTGCGCGCGGCCGCTTCGAAGGCGACACGCTCGTCATCGAGACGACGAATTTCACGGATAGAACGAGCGTCGGCAGCAACGGCGGCGGCGTGCCGAACACCGAGCAGCTCAAGCTCACGGAGCGGCTCACGCGCGTCGACCCTGCGATGATCGAGTACGTCGCGACCGTCGACGATCCCGGCGCGTTCACGGCGCCGTGGTCGTTGCGCGTGATGATCACGTCGCGCCCCGGCTACGAGGTGCTCGAGTACTCGTGCCACGAGGGCAACGGCGCCGTCGCGCATTCGCTCTCCGGCGAGCGCGTGTACGAGCAGCAAGTCGCCGAAGCGAAGGCCAAGGGCTTGCCCATACCCGCGCGCGCGGTCAATCACGAGCAGATCCGCAACGGAGTGCCGGCCGAAGGCCAGCGCTACTTCGACATCAACGCCGGCGAGTAGCGGCCGAGCGTCATGCGTCGCGCGTTCGACGTCGTCATGCGGGTCGTGACGAGCCTCGTCGGCTTGCTGATGATCTTGAGCGGTTCCGTTTGGATGATGCAGGGGCTCGGCGTCGGGCCCTCGGTGATCATGCAAGGTTTCATGGTCAACGATATCCGCTGGACCTATTACGGCGGGATCCTCGTGATCGTTGGCATCGCCGAGATCGTCTGGTGCTGGAGCCGCGCCAAGCTCTGAAGCGGGACGAGTGCCGTCACCCATAAGCCTGGGCCCGCCGTCGCGTTCTGGAAACGGGACAGGCTTCCCGGTCGCGGGATATGACCTGACGGGTCCCGCGAGGCCAGACGCAGGTTTCGCCGCACATACAGCGACTTAGCAGCTAAGCCGATACTGGCACGGCACTTGCCTTGCAGCGGAAACGGCCTCAGGGGCCCAAAGCACACTCGGGGAATCGTATGGAGTCGTTGCTGCTGAACCTGCGCTATGCGGCGCGCAGCTTGGCGCGGACGCCGGCGTTCACGGTCACCGTCGTGCTCACGCTCGCGCTCGGCATCGGCGCGAACAGCGCGGTGTTCTCTGCGATCGATTCGATTCTCCTGCGGCCGTTGCCGTACGTAGAGCCCGACCGGCTGGTCTCCGTCATGGAGATGCGACCGGAGGGCGGCGAGTGGGTGCTCTCTCCCGTGCGTCTCGAGGAATGGAACGCCGGCAACTCGAGCTTCGAGGCGATCACGGGTTACTTCACCGAGGACGTCTCCGAGACGACCGGCGAGACGCCGAGCCGCGTCCGGTGGGCAGGCGTTGCGCCGCAGTTCCTCGAGGTCTGGCGAGTGGCGCCGCTGCTCGGCCGCGACTTCGTCGAGGCCGACTCGGCGACCCAGCGGCCGACCGTCGTATGGATCAGCGAGCGGCTGTGGCGGAACCGCTTCGACGCAGATCCGAACATCCTCGACCGCACGATCCGGCTCGGCGATCCCGTCGGCTTCCCGTTCGAGATCGTCGGCGTGTTGCCCGCGTCGTTTCTGTTCCCCGATCGCGACGTGGACGTGTGGTTTCCGAACTTCACGAACTACGCTCTGGCGCGCCAACGTGATTGGGGAATGTACGTCGGCGTCGGCCGCCTGCGGCCCGGCGTGACGCTAGAGCAGGCGCACGCCGATCTCACGGTGGTGCAATCGCGGCTCGCCGCGGAATTCCCCGACACCGACCGCGACCGCGGCGTCAGCTTGCGGCCGCTCAAGGACGCCGTCGTCGGCGAGGTCCGCAGCTCGTTGTGGCTCGTGTTCGGCGCGGTGTCCCTATTGCTCTTGATCGCGTGCGCGAACATCGCGTCATTGTTGCTCGCGCGCGCGACGCAGCGGGTGCACGAGGTTGCCGTGCGCCGCTCGCTCGGCGCTTCGGCCGGCGCGATCGCCGGCCAGATGCTGGCCGAAGCCGGTGCGCTGGCATTTGCGGGGGCCGGCGCGGGTTTGCTGCTTGCGGCCGGAGCTGCCGGCCTGTTTCGCGCGCTCGCGCCGGACCTGCCGCGGCTCGACGATATCGCGCTCGACACGCGGATCCTGGTCTACACGACGGTGTCGGCCGTGATCGTCGCGCTGCTGTGCGGGCTCGCGCCCGCGGTGCGTAGCGCCCGCGGCGATCACTCGCTGGCGCGCGCCGCCCGCACGCAGGTGTCCGGGCGGCATCGCATGCAGTGGATGCTCGTTGGCGTGCAGGTCGCGCTGTCGGTCACGATGCTCGCGGGCGCCGGGCTGCTGCTGCGGAGCTTCGAGATGCTGTCGCGCGTCGATCCCGGCTTCGAGCCCAAGCGAGTGCTCGCGTTGCGTGTCAGCGGCAGCAACTTCGAGTTCGTGAATTCCGACGTGCCGGCGCGCGTCGAGCGGACGCGCGCGGCGCTCGAAACCGTGCCCGGAGTCGAGTCCGCCGCGGTTTCCGGCATGCTGCCGGCCGTTACGGGTAGAAATCAGGTCGAGTTCACGCTTGCGGGTGCTTCTGCCGATGCTTCACCGCTACTCGCCGATTTCCGCACCAACGTCTCGCCGAGCTACTTCGAGACCATGGGGATCCCGTTGGTCGCCGGCGAGCTCTGCCGGGAGAGCGGCAACGGGATCGACTACGCGATGGTGAATCAAAGCTTCGCGACTCGCTATTTTCCGGATAGGCCCGTTGTCGGTGCCGAGCTCGCTGGCAATCCGCCGCGGCGTATCGTCGGAGTAGTCCGCGACGCCCGTGAAGCCGGCATAGCGAGCGAGCCGACGCCGAGCGTTTACCGGTGCTCGTTCACGGGTGACTCGACGCCGTGGTATCTCGTCCGCACGGCAGGCGCGCCGGCGGCCGTCGCGGGCAGTGTGCGTGCCAAGCTCCGCGAGCTCGAGCCGACGCGCACCGTGTACGAGCTCGCACCGCTCGAGCAGCATATCGGCGACGCGAGCGTGGAGAGCCGGCTGCGCACTTGGCTGCTGACGGCGTTCGCTGCCACGGCGCTCGGGCTCGCGTGCCTCGGCGTCTACGGCACCGTGAGCTACGTCGTCGGCCTACGCCGGCGCGAGGTCGGCCTGCGCGTGGCGCTCGGCGCTCTCTCACGCGACATCGTGGGGCAGTTTCTCGCGCGCGCGCTGCGCATCGTCGCCGTGGCGTGCGCGGCGGGTCTTGCGCTGTCGCTCCTGTTCACGCGCTTCTTGTCCGGGATGCTGTACGGGGTTTCGCCGTCCGATCCCGTCACGTTGTCGGCTGTCGTCGCAATCGTCGTCGGCGCCGCGGTGATCGCGGCGATTGTTCCTGCCGCGAGCGCCGCGCGCATCGATCCAATGCAGGCATTGCGAGAGGAGTGATCGAAAAATATGAAGCAACTCAAGCTCGCGTTGCGTCAGCTCAGGCTACGTCCCGGCCTGACCTTCGTCGTGATCACGATGCTCGCGCTCGGCATCGGCGCGACGACGGCGATGTTTTCTCTGTACCACCAGATCTTGCTGCGGCCGCTGCCCGTGCCGGAGCCGGACCGGCTCGTCAATCTCGCCGCGCCGGGCCCGAAGCCCGGCGGCGGAATGACGGATATCGGCCTTGGGCTACGCGAGGCCCAGTTCAGCTATCCGATGTTCCGCGATCTCGAGCGAGAGCAAAGCGGCTTCACAGGGATCGCGGCCTACGTCGATTACCTCGCGAACTTGAGCTTCGAGGATCGGCCGACGTCGGGCCGCATCTATCTCGTGTCGGGCAGTTACTTCGACGTGCTGAGCTTGAAGCCTGCTCTCGGGCGGCTCCTCGGGCCCGGCGACGAGCCAAGCGTCGGCGAAGCGGCCGTCGCGGTGCTCAGCTACGAATTCTGGCAGCGCGGGTTCGGCGGCGATTCTGCCGTCATCGGCAAGACGCTGACGGTCAACGGGCACTCGCTCGAGATCGTCGGCGTCGCGCCGCAGGGATTCAGAGGCACGAACGTCGGCGTTCGCACGGATGTCTTCGTGCCGTTGACGCTGGCGCCGCGCGCCATGGCCGGGCTGGTTGGTCCGCGCATGTTCGATACCCGGCAAGGCTATTGGATCTACCTCTTCGCGCGCCTGAAGCCCGGTGTCACGCTCGACCGTGCAGCCGCGCAGCTCAACGGCATCTATGCCGGCATTCTGAACGACGTCGAAGCGCCGGAGCTCAGCGGTCAGCAGTTGCCCGAGGGAACGCTCGACCGGTTTCGCGCGCGCCAGATCGAGTTCTCGCCGGGCGCGCAGGGCCAGAGCACGCTTGCGGGCCAGGCATCGCAGCCGCTCATGCTGCTGCTCGGCGTGACGGTGCTGGTGCTGCTGATCGTCTGCGTGAACATCGCGAATCTGTTGCTGGCGCGCGGCGCGGCGCGAGCCGGCGAGATGGCGACTCGCGCTTCGCTCGGCGCGACCCGGGGCTGGCTCGTCCGGCAACTGTTGACGGAGTCGTTCGTGCTGATCGCGATAGGCGGCATCCTGAGCGTGGTCGTCGCGGCGCTGCTCGTGCGATTGATCGCCGCGCTATTGCCCGCCGGCATCGCGATCGGGCTCTCGCCGGAGCTCAGCACCACGGCGATGCTGTTCGCGGCGGGCGCGTCGCTCGCGACCGTGGTTGTGTTCGGCCTCGTGCCCGCATTGCGTGTCAGCGACGCCAATCCGGCGCTCGTCATGCGCGCGGAAGCGTCGCGGTCCGGGGGCAGCCGCGCCGCGATGAGGTTTCGCGGTGCGCTCACCGTCGCTCAGATCGCGTTCTCGATGCTCCTGCTCGTGCTCGCCGGTCTATTCACGAAGAGTCTCATGAACGTGGCGAGCCAGGACATCGGCATGGACGTGGACTCGCTGGTCAGCTTCAGCGTCACGCCGCGCATGAACGCGTACGGTCCGGAGCAACTCGCCGATTATTACGATCGCCTCGAGGAGGCGTTGGCGGCCCGGCCCGGCGTGCTCGCCGTCGGCAGCGGCGGCGTTCCGCTGCTCGGGAATTTCGCGCTGCGCGAGCCGTTGTCCGTCGAGGGCTTCGACACGGCGCCCGGCGCCGACACGACGGCCGCGGTGGCGATGGTCGGCACCGACTTCTTCGGCGCTCTAGGCATTCCGCTGCGCACGGGGCGCACGTTCACGGAGCAAGACGATACCGGCTCGCCGCTGGTCGCCGTCGTCAACGAGAGCTTCGCGCGCAAGTTCAACGTCGCGGAGGTCGGCAAACGCGCCGGCTTCGGGACGACGACGAACTATCAGTTCGAGATCGTCGGCATCGTCGCGGATGCGAAGTTTGCGTCGGTCAAGGGCGGCTTCGAGCCGGTGATCTATCTATCTCGATACCAAACCGCGGGCGGCATCCAAGCGATGTTCTATTTCCTGCGCGCGGGCGTCGAGCCGGAAGCGTTGCTCACGATGGTTCCGCGCGTCGTCGCGGAGATCGATCCCGACGTGCCCGTCACCAATCTCCAGACCATGACGACGACCGTCAATGGCAACGTCTACGTCGATCGTTTGCTGTCTATGCTCTCCGCGGGTTTCGCAGCGCTCGCGACGTTACTCGCCGGCGTCGGCTTGTACGGCGTGCTCGCCTACAACGTCACGCAGCGCACACGCGAGCTCGGCTTGCGACTCGCGCTCGGCGCTCCGCCCGCGCGGTTGCGAACAATGGTTCTCAAGCAGGTCGGCGTCATGGCGCTGATCGGCGTGGGCATCGGGCTTGCCGGCGCTTTCGGCCTCGGCAGGGCCGCTGAGTCGCTGCTGTTCGGCATGTCGGCGCGCGATCCTCTTGTGTTCGGCGCGGCGGTCGCCGTGCTCGCCGCCGTGGTGTTCGTGGCGAGCTGGTTCCCGGCCTGGCGCGCGTCGCGCATCGCGCCCACGGAGGCGTTGCGGTACGAGTAGCCGAAACGACGCCGGCAGATTGCGCAAAGCTGTGTCGGTACCAGCATGTAACCAAAAGCGCTTGTCGCGCATCTCTTACCCGTACGGCACGCCGTGGCCGGGAGGCCGCGCGCCGACGTCCCGCAAGTCATAGCTCCGGGGGAATCGTGAATCAACTCAAGCTCGCGTTGCGTCAGCTTCGGCTGCGTCCCGGTCTCTCGTTCGTCGTCATCGTCATGCTTGCGCTAGGCATCGGCGCGACGACGGCGATGTTCTCGCTGTACTACCAGATTCTCGAGCGGCCGCTGCCCATACCCGAGCCCGAGCGCATCGTGAACCTGGCGGCGCCGGGGCCGGGGAAGATCGGCGGAGGGTACGGCGACCTCGGAATCGGCGACCGCGAGGCCCAGTTCAGCTACCCGATGTTCCGCGATCTCGAGGCCCGGCACCCCGGATTCACGGCTCTCGCAGGCCACACGGATTTCGTGTCGAACCTGAGCTATCGCGAGCAACCGAGCTACAGCCGCGGCGGCACGCTCGTATCCGGCAACTACTTTCGCGTTCTGGGCCTCAGGCCGGCGCTGGGCAGGCTCATCGTGCCCGACGACGAGCCGCAGGTCGGCGAGTCGGCCGTCGTCGTTCTCGGCTATGACTACTGGCAGCGCAGGTTTGCCGGCGATCCGAACGTGCTCGGTGAGCGGCTGACGGTAAACGGCACGGACCTCGAGATCATCGGCGTCGCGCCCGAGGGCTTCACGGGGACGATTCTCGGCCTGCGCGCGGATGTGTTCGTGCCGCTGTCGATGCGCTGGGCGATGGTCCCGACGCTCGGCCCGTACAACCCGAACAATCCAGGCCGGTTCTTCAACTACTGGCTGTACGTGTTCGGGCGGCTCGAGCCCGGCGTCACGGTCGAGCAGGCGGGCGCGCAGCTCAACACCCTCTACAGCGGAATTCTCAACGACGTCGAAGCGCCGGTCCTGGCCGCCAACGCGCAAAATCTGCCGCCGGACGTCGCCGGGCAATTTCTTGCGCGGCGCATCGCGTTCTCGCCGGGCGAGCTCGGGTGGGGGCCGCTGCGAGCGCGCGCAGAGCGTCCGCTCTTGATGCTGATCGGCGTGACGACGCTCGTGCTGCTGATCGTCTGCGTGAACGTAGCGAATCTGTTGCTCGCGCGCGGCGCGGCGCGCAGCGGCGAAATGGCGATTCGCTCGTCGCTCGGCGGGCAGCGTCTTCAGCTCGCCAAAGCCCTGCTCTCCGAATCGCTCGTGCTGATCGCGATCGGCGGGATCGCGAGCCTGCTCGTGGCCGCGCTCATCGTGCGGCTGATCTCCGGCATGGTGCCGTCGAACGTCGCGCTCGGGCTCACGGCGCTCAATCCAACCGCATTGTTGTTCACGGCAGCGGCGTCGCTCGTGACCGTGCTGGTGTTCGGCTTGGTGCCCGCCTGGCGCGTCAGCGGCGCGAATCCGGGCCAAGTCATGAACATGCAGGGCACACGCGCGGTCAGCGGTCGCGGCTCCGCGCGTTTCCGCGCAATCCTGACCACGGCCCAGATCGCGTTTTCGATGGTGCTGCTCGTGCTCGCGGGGCTATTCACGCAGAGCCTCTCGAACATCACGCGCGAGGATCTCGGCATCGACGTCGACTCGCTCGTGAACTTCGGCATCACGGCGCAGTTGAGCTCGTACGATCAGTCGGAGCTCTTGATCCTCTACGACCGCATCGAGGAAACGTTGGCCTCCCAACCGGGCGTGACTGGCGTCGGCACCACGGCTATACCGCTGTTCTATGACTTCTCGCTCGGTGGCAACGTCCAGATCGAAGGCATCGAGAGCGCTCCGGGCGCCGACACGTACGCCGCCGCGACGGCAGTAGGCTCCGGCTACTTCGATGCGCTGGACGTGACGTTGCTGGAAGGGCGGGCGTTCGCGGATAGCGATGCCCCCGGCCAGCCGCGCATCGCGATCGTGAATCAGGCCTTCACGCGCAAGTTCAACATCGTGGAAAACGCGGTCGGCAGGCGAATCGGCAGCGGCCAGAACGCCATCGAGATCGTCGGCGTGGTCGCGGACGCGAAGCACGCCTCCGTCAAGGGCGACGTTCCGGCGCTGATGTATTACCCGCGCCGCCAGATGGCCGGCTGGTTCCAGTCGATGTGGGTCTACGTACGTGGCGACGTCGCTGCGGACACGTTGAAGGCCATGATCCCGCGCGTGATGGCGGAGATCGCCCCCGACGTGCCGCTCGTCATCGTCCAGACGATGCGCGAGCGCATCAACGACAACACCTACATCGATCGCCTGCTGACGACGCTATCGACGGGCTTTGCCGCGCTCGCGACGCTGCTCGCGGGCATCGGCCTGTACGGCGTGCTCGCGTACAACGTCCAGCAGCGCACGCGCGAGCTCGGCTTGAGACAGGCGCTCGGCGCGGAGCCCAAGCAGCTGCGTACGCTGGTGCTGAAGCAGGTCGGCTTGATGGCGGCGATCGGCTTGGCGATGGGCTTAGCCGCAGCGCTCGTTTTGGGCGCGTTTGCGGAGTCCGTGCTGTTCGGGCTGTCGGGACGCGACCCGGCCGTCATCGGCGCCGCGGCAGTCGTGCTCGCGGCCGTGATTCTGGCAGCGAGCTGGTTGCCGGCGTGGCGCGCGGCACGCATCGCGCCGCTCGAGGCGTTGCGGTACGAATAAGTCCTCCGTTGCGCTGCGCGGGTGCGCGGCGGAAGATGGGGCCATAGCCCATGGGAGCAGCATGCGGATCTTCGACCGGCCTTGGCTAACGGCTCTGGCCGCGGCCACTTTGGCGTTCACGGCGTCCTCGCAACAGAGCGCAGGCTCGGCGAACGATACCCCCTACAAGGTCCCGCGCACGTCGTGGGGCGATCCCGATCTCTCGGGCATTTGGCCCGGCACTGCGATGGTCGGCGTGCCGATGCAGCGCGACGAGAAGCTTGGGCTCCGCAACTGGCTCACCGAGGAGGAGTACGCGGCGCGCGAGGCCGACTTCGCGCGGCAAGAGGAGCTCGACAACGCCGATTTCGAGCTCGAGAACGCCGCGACGACGCCCGGAGGCGCCGTCGGCGGGCCCGTCTCGCCGCCGCCGCACTGGCTCGAGCGCGGCGACCCGCAGCGCCAGGCCTCGCTGATCATCGATCCTCCGAACGGCCGCATGCCGGCGCTGACGGCGGCGGGCCAACAGCGGCAGGCCGCGGCACGCGCGGAGCGCGAGGGCCGCGGCCCCGCGGATTCGTACACGGACCGCAGCCTTTACGATCGCTGCATCACACGCGGCATGGTCGGCTCGCTGACGCCCGCGATCTACAACGCCGGCAACCAGATCGTGCAGTCGCCGGGCTACGTCGTGATAACCAATGAAATGATCCACGAGGCGCGCGTCATCCCGCTCGACGGCCGCCCGCCGCTCCGCCCCGCGATCAAGCAATGGGTCGGCGACTCGCGCGGGCATTTCGACGGCGACACACTCGTCGTCGAGACGACGAACTTCACGGACCGCACGAACGTCGGCCAGGCTCGCCACAGCGACAGGCTGAAGATCACGGAGCGATACACGCGCGTCGATGACGACACGCTCGTGCTGCGCCTCACGGTAGAAGATCCCGAGACGTGGACGGCGCCGTGGACTCTCGAGCTGCCGCTGCAGCGCGACGACGGCTACGGGATGTTCGAGTACGCGTGCCACGAGGGTAACCTCGCGATGTTCAATATTCTAAGCGGGCACCGCGCCGACGAGCGCGCGGCGGCAGGGAAGGCGCGCTAGAGGGACGCGTCAGCTCTTCGGGCGCCGGGCGCCGACACGCGCGATCGCCTCGCGCGGGATGCCGTAGAACTTCAGCACGTGGCGGGAATCTCTGAGCCCGCACGCCTCGCGCTGCACGACGAACGCCTCGACGCGCTCCGCCAAGTCCCAGAGCAGCCGCTCGCGTCTCGCATCCGCGCGCGGGTCCTTACGCGTCCCATGGCCTTGGAATAGTTGCAGCGCATGCTCGAGCCGTCGGCCGCAGCGCCCGAGCGCACCGGCTTGTTCCTCGGCGACTTCGTGCTTCAGAACGTCGACGAATCGTTCGCTCATAGCAGTGGGGCTCGATTCTACTGCGGGCGCGCCGCACTGCGAATCCGCGCGGCAATGTGGTGCGCGACGTCGCGTGCCGTGCGGTCGACCGTGATCGCGAAGGTATGAGAGAACCTCGCCGAGATACGCGAGATTCGTGAAGGCCATCGGCTCGGGGTTGAAGACGATGCTCCGCGCAACTGAGCGGCGAGCAGACGGGCGACGGTCGTTTGCCGATTCGAACGAGCCGTTGATGAAGACGACCATCCTGCTCGGTTACTTTAGCGGGGTGCCGCGCCCCGAAGCGTACGTCTGCTCCCAGTTCTTGCCATCGGCCCGCGTGACAGTCATCTCATCGATGGTTCCGTCGTCGAGACAGCGCGCGTTGACGCTGTAGCCGTCCGGATGCGAGCGCGGGACGTAGAACGCTTTGATTCCGCAGACGGAGCAAAAGAGATGCTTCGCCGTTTTCGTGTTGAACTCGTAGGTCGTGAGCGTCTCGGCGCCGGAGAGCAGCTTGAACCGCGGCTTCGGCACGATCAGATGAAGGTAGCCCGACTTACTACATATCGAGCAGTCGCACTCGGTGACGTCGATGCGCGCAGGCGCCGTGACCTCGAAGCGCACGCGCCCGCAATGGCAGCCGCCCGTATGCTTAACCATGCCTTCAGCAGCGATCATGGTTGGCGCATGTCTTGATGTCACTTCTGAGCCGGAGGGTCGCCGCCGTCGGCGTCCTTGCGCTTCTTGTCCTGTTTGGCTTCGCGCACGACGGCGCTTTGCGTAACCTCCGTGAGGACCGAGCCCAGTGCCTGCGCTCCTCTTCCGCCGGAGCGCGCCCATCGCAACAGGCGATGCAACAGCCATCCCACGAGGCCGAGGCCGGCGGCGATGATCAAGACATTGATCATCGTGCAGTTAGTCGGCCGCCCGCATCACCAGACCACTTTGAACTGGTAGTCGTTTATCTCGGCCACCACTCGCGGCGACCAAAGGTCAGAGAGCTTTGCGAGTTTCTCAGCGAAGTCGATGGGCCTCGTCATCTCGTGCTCCTCGTTAGCCAGCGCCGTGATGCCAGTGATCATGGCGCTCCCTGCGCTCCTGCCGGTAGTTTGTCACCTCGAGACGAATACCATCTGGCCCTTCGAAGAAGGTCGCCGCGTAGTCGCTGGCGTACTCTGGATACAGTCTCGGTTCGGTCGCGGCAATTCCGAGCGCTCGAAGCTGATTTGCTACGGCATGAACATCGGCCGCGGAATCGACACGCAGGCAGAAATGATGCAGGCCCGGAGAGTAAGGGTCATGCAGCGCGAATTCCCGAGACGGTCTCAGCACGAAGCCGAAGTGTCGATTGAAGTACTGAACGTGCGGGTCACCCGCGACAACTGAATTTGTTCTTGCGGAAGCCGAGCACCTCGATCATCACCCGGTCGTAGAACTGCTCTGCTGCTGAAAGATCGGAAACGGTCACGTAGATGTGATCGATTCCGATGACCTCTGGCATGAGGGAGCTCCTTTGACAGCCGGCTGACGCCCCGCCGCGTTCCGCGACGTAGCTTAGCCTCGTCGTAGATTGCGGGTCCGCTCTGCGGACGTTCCCAACGACCCGAGATGCAAAGAACACTTGTCATTCACGCCTGGATATGACAAGCTTACTGTGCATTTTGGGAAGGAGACATTGCATGACCCGCACCACCGCTATTTCGTCCGTGTTCGGCCGGCCCGTCTGGCGAGCCGGCTTATGCGCAGTTGTCCTCTGCGTCGTCGCCGCCGCCGCGCGGGCCGAGCCGCCGATCTGGGTGATCGAGGACGAGGATTCGACGCTCTATCTGTTCGGCACGGTCCATCTTCTCGACCCGGAGATCGCGTGGCTCACCCCGCGCGTGGAGCAGGCGCTCGACGAGGCGTCCGAGGTCTGGTTCGAGGTCCCCTTCTCCCCGACGCTGGAGGAGCTGCAGGCCCAGCTGGTCCCGCTGCTCATGCAGCGCGCACCGTCGCCGGGCCGTTCGCTGTCGAGCCTCTTGTCGGAGGAGGAAGAGGCGCAGCTCGAGCGGGCGCTTGCGCGCACGCCGATGCCTGAGCAGCTCGCTGTGGCGCTCGAGAACATGAAGCCGTGGTTTGCCACATGGACGCTCGGCATCGCGCCATTCTTATCGGCGGGCTACGAGGCGAACGCCGGTGCCGACGTCGTGCTCGCGCGGCTCGCCCACGAGCAAGGTGACGAGGTGTTGGGCTTCGAGACGAGCGAGCAGCAGCTAGACCTCTTTGCCCGCGGCACGAAGGAGGAGCAGCTTCGAGCGTTGCGCGCATTCCTCGCGGTCTCGGACCCGGAGTTCGATACCCTGCTCGCGCGCAGCGACGCCGCCTTCCGCGCTTGGATGGCGGGCGAGAGCTCGCCGCTCGAAGCGCTCATGAAGGACTGGCGCGCGGGTGAGACCGCGATGCCCGCGTTGATGCCCTACGACATCATCGTCGCGAACCGAAACGAGAATTGGGCGGGTCAGATCGAAGGGCTGCTCGCGGGCGAAGGCGTGGCCTTCATCGCCGTCGGCGCGGGGCATCTGGTCGGCCCCGACAGCGTGCAGCTGCGCCTCGCCGCGCGCGGCATTGCCGCCGAACGCCGCTAGCATTTCACGCACAAAGGAGACTCTCATGGCGCTGAAGCACCTCGAAAAGATCGCAATGTGGCTCCTGCCGATTGTTGGCGTGGCTGCCGTCGTCGCGCTGTCGTGGTTGAAGCAGCAGAATCCGGCTGCCGCGGGGGTTGTCGCCCCGGTGCTGGTGATCTTTTTGATGGCCTACGGCGTTTTCTTAACGTACAGGCAGCAACGGCGTCTGGATGAAGTGCAGATCGCCAGCCAACGCTTCGCCCACACCCACGGCGGGCTCGCGGCAACACTCGTCACGGTGTTGCTGCTGATCCTGCCGCCCGTCACGAACTGGTTGATCGACCTGGCGAACCTGTCGACCGCCGGGTCGCCGGACGTGTTCGATCGCGGCGACGTGCGAAAGGCGTTCATCTATGGCGCCAGCCTGATGGTCGTGATGCAGACGCTGGGCGGTTTGGTCGCTGCCGTTATCTGGTGGCGGCGCATGGGCGGATTCGGAGAACGGTCGTGACGTGCAGGCGGACGTCGACATGAAGAACCGCATCCGCGTGCTGCGTGCCGAGAAGGCCTGGAGCCAGGCCGAGCTGGCCGAGCGCGTGCGCGTGTCGCGCAATTCGATCAATGCCATCGAGAACGGCCGGTTCGATCCGTCGCTGCCGCTCGCGTTTCGCATCGCCGACGCCTTCGGCCTCAGCGTCGAAGAGGTGTTCGACAAGACGGATGTCGGAACGAAGGCGTCTGGCGAGTAGCCTGATTCGCCGGTCGTCTGCTCAGCCGACGGGCTCCGCCCAGAGGTCGTACTCGTCGGCGCTCGTGACGCGCGCCGTGACAATGCTGCCGGCTTTGATTTTCTTCGCGCCTTTGCCGGCGGGCAAATAGACGCGGCCGTCGATCTCGGGCGCGTCGGCCATCGAGCGGCCGAGCGCTTGGTCGCCGTCGAGCTCGTCGACGATGACGTCGATGTCTTGCCCGACGCGCTGTTGTAGCCGCCGCGCGCTGATGACTTGCTGCGCCGCCATGAAGCGGTGCCAGCGTTCCTCTTTCAGTTCCTCGGGCACGGCGTTCGGCAGCGCGTTTGCGGCCGCGTTGTGCACGGGCTCGTAGCGGAAGCAGCCGACGCGGTCGAGCTCGGCTTCGTCGAGCCAGTCGAGCAGCGTCTGGAAGTCCTGCTCGGTTTCGCCGGGGAACCCGACGATGAACGTCGAGCGGATCGTGAGCTCGGGAACGGCGGCGCGCCACTCGCGAATGCGCTGCAGCGTCTTCGCTTCGGCCGCGGGCCGCTTCATCGCTTTCAGGATCTTCGGGCTCGCGTGCTGGAACGGCACGTCGAGATACGGCAGCACCTTGCCTTCGGCCATCAGCGGGATCAGCTCGTCGACGTGCGGGTACGGATAGACGTAGTGCAAGCGTACCCATGCGCCGAGCTCGCCGAGCGCCGCGGCGAGATCCGTGATTCGTGCCGCGACATTGCGGCCCCGCCACGCCGACTCCTTGTATTTCACGTCGACGCCGTACGCGCTCGTGTCCTGCGAGATCACGAGCAGCTCGCGGACGCCGGCACGCACGAGGCGCTCCGCTTCGCCGAGCACGTCGCCGGCGGGCCGGCTCACGAGGTCGCCGCGTAAGCGGGGGATGATGCAGAAGCTGCAGCGGTGATTGCAGCCTTCGGAGATCTTCAAGTACGCGTAGTGGCGCGGCGTGAGCTTGACGCCTTGTGCAGGCACGAGATCGACGAATGGATCGTGCGGCGGCGGGATCGCCGCGTGCACGGCCGTGACGACGGCTTCGTACTGATGCGGCCCCGTGATCGCGAGCACGTTCGGGTGCGCGTCGCGAATCACGTTCGCCTCCGCGCCGAGGCAGCCCGTGACGATGACGCGGCCGTTCTCGGCGAGCGCCTCGCCGATCGCGTCGAGCGACTCGGCGCGTGCGCTGTCCAAGAATCCGCACGTGTTGACGACGACGACGTCGGCGCCGGCGTAGTCGGCGGCCGTCTCGTAGCCCTCGGCACGCAGCTGGCTCAGGATCCGCTCGGAATCGACGAGCGCCTTCGGGCAGCCGAGGCTCACGAAGCCGACTTTCGGGGAATGGGTTTTGGTAGCGGCTTTCGGCACTTGCGCTCGAACAGGGGGTGGCGGCAGGGCCGCAGGGGGCGCTATTGCGCCACGCACGGCCGGAAAAGGCAACCCGGCTTTACCTTTGCAAGGCCGGCAGACCACAATCCCGGTATATAGGGCGCCGCGCGCCCGCGGGAGCCGCATGGCGCAGACGGTGACGCGACAGGAGCTTTCGGCCATGGTCGGCCGGGAGCTCGGCGTCTCGGACTGGTTTCTCATCGACCAGAAGCGCGTCGACGCGTTCGCCGACGTCACGCTGGATCACCAGTTCGTGCACGTCGACGTCGAGCGCGCGAAGGCGACGCCGTTCGGTGGCACGATCGCGCACGGTTTCTTGACGCTGTCGCTGCTCGTGCATCTGTGCTTGCCGTTCATTCCGACGCTCGCGAATAGGAAGCTCGTCGTGAACTACGGGTTCGACAAGGTGCGCTTCTCGGCGCCCGTCAAAGTCGGCAAGCGCATTCGCACGGTCGGCAAGCTCGGCGAAGTCTCGGAACGAAAACCGGGCAACGTCATCATGCGCGTCGACGTCACGGTCGAGATCGAAGGCGAGAATAAACCGGCGCTCGTTGCCGAATGGTTGAGCTTACATGTGGTCGATTGAACAGAGTTCGTGGAGGCGAGCGGCGCTTGCGCTCGTGATCGTAGGCTGCTTCGCGGCTTGCAGCCGCGATGGCGACACGGCGCCGGAAAGCGCTTCGTCGGCGGCTCCGCCGCGCCCGGCACCGCTGATCACGGCAGCGGCCGGGACCGCTGCTCAGGCCATCGAGGGCGAGGATATCCGCCGCGTCGTGGCCGAGCTCGCGGACGACCGTTATGGCGGCCGCTTGCCGGGGTCCGAAGGCGACGAGCTCGCCCAAGCGTATCTCGCGGCCGAGCTCGCTCGGATCGGTTTCGCGCCGGGCGGCGACGGCGGCAGCTACGAGCAACCGATCGAGCTCGTGGGCGTCACGGCCGATGCGCCGGCGACGTGGCGCTTCGAGCGCGAGGGCGGCACCGTCGAGCTCGCACGTAGCACGGACTTCGTCACGGGCAGCGGCATGCAAGCCCCGACGGCCGAGCTTCGCGACGCGGAGCTCGTGTTCGGGGGCTACGCGATCCAGGCGCCCGAGTACGGCTGGGACGACTTCAAGGACGTGGACGTGCGCGGCAAGGTCCTCGTCGTGCTCAACAGCGATCCCGACTGGGATCCGGCTCTGTTCGAAGGCACGACGCGTCTCTACTACGGCCGCTGGAGCTACAAGTACGAGAGCGCGGCGCGCCAAGGCGCGGCCGGCGTCATCATCATCCATACGATCCCGTCGGCCGGTTATCCGTGGCAGGTCGTGCAATCGTCGTGGAGCGGGCCGCAGTACGAGCTGCCGGCCGGCGCAGAGCCTCGCATCGCAGTCGAGGGTTGGGTAACCGAGGACGCGGCGCGCCGGCTGCTTGGGCCGGCGCACGATCTCGACGCGCTGATCGAGCAAGCCAAGAGCCGCGATTTTCGCCCGGTTCCGCTCGGCATCACGACGTCGTTCACGCTGACGAACACGGTGACGCGGACGCCGACGGCGAACGTTTTCGGGACCTTACGCGGGAGCGATCCCGAGCTCGCCGACGAGTACGTGATCTACTCCGCGCATTTTGACCATCTCGGCATCGTTGAGCCCAATGCGGCCGATCCGACGGACACCATCGCCAACGGCGCGATGGACAACGCGTCGGGTGTCGGCATGCTGCTCGCGATCGGTGAGGCATTCGTAGCGCTGCCGCAGCCGCCGCGCCGCTCCATCATGCTGCTGTTCGCGGCGGCCGAAGAGCAGGGCCTCATCGGCTCGCAGTATTTCGCCGAGCATCCGCCCATCCCGCCGGGACGAATGGCCGCAAACATCAACTTCGACAGCGGCAACATCTGGGGCGAGACACGCGACATCACGTTCATCGGGCTCGGCAAGTCGAGCCTCGACGCGGTAGCGCACACGGTGGCCGGTCTTCAAGAGCGCACGCTCAAGGGGGATCAGTTACCGGATCGCGGCTTCTATTATCGTTCCGACCAGTTCAACTTCGCGAAGATCGGCGTGCCGGCGTTCTACTTCGATGGCGGCACCGACTTCGTGGGTCGCCCGGCGGGCTGGGGCGCCGAGCAGATTCAGCTCTACGAAACGAATCACTACCATCAGCCGAGCGACGAGCTCACGCCCGAGTGGAACTTCGACGGCATGGTGCAGGACGCACGGTTCGGCTTTTATGCCGGGCTCATCGTCGCGAACGACGACGCGCTGCCGCAGTGGAACGCCGGCAACGAGTTCGAAGCGGCGCGGCGCGCGGCGCTCGAAGCCGTGCGCTAGCACATGCTGCGCGCGCCGCTGCGTCAGTCGTAGTACTCGGGCGCCTTCTCGAGCTTCCGATGCGCGACCAAGTCGTGCTGGATCCACAGTGCCGCGTTCGTGCGCCGCAAGAACTGCTCGAGCTCTTCGCGAGCGGCCTGCGTCGCGGCCTCGCTGACCTCGAACGTGGGTAATCGATTCAACGTGCGCTCGGCGGGGTAGTGATAGAGGTCGCCCGAGAGCACGACGCCGCCCGTCTTCGCGAGCTTCACGTACAGCACCGTATGCCCTTCGGTGTGGCCGTGCGCTTGGCGGATGACGACGCTGCCGTCGCCGAACACGTCGTGCTCGGCGGCCGTCAGCAACGTCGTGCGGCTGCTGTTGCGCAGCGCCGAGTACGTCTCGGGCCGCGTGCCGCCCGGCGGGTCGGCTCTGAACATCGCGTCGTGCTCGAGCTTTGGCACGAGCCACTGCGCGTGCGCGAACGTGTTCGCGTCGGCCGTGTGGTCCCAGTGGTAGTGCGACAGCGCGAGATGTGTGACATCCGCCGGCTCGTAGCCCGCGGCCTTCAGCTGGGATTCCAGCGACGGCGCGAGCTTCACGAACCGCTCCTGGCCGTCGCGGCGCAAGAGGCGCTGCTCGAACCCGACGGGGCCGCCGCGCTCACGATCGGCGACTGCGCCGGCGTCCCACAGCAGCACGCCGCGCGGATGCACGATGAGAAACGACGCGACGGAAAGCTCGACCTCTTCGACGTCGGCGTCCGTCAGGCGATAGCGCGCGGTCTCCGACCTGAGCACTCCGCCGTCGAGCACGTACAGGCGAGGTGAGGCGGCGGTGCTCTGAGCCTCGAGACCGAAGGCCGCCGTTACGGCGAAGAGAACGGCGAGCGCGCGCCGCAGTGCAGTGCGAAGCATGGAGAGTCCCCCGGGTTTTTCTGCGTCGGTATGCCGCGGCTTCGCCGGGCACACTGATGATGCGCTATTCGTCCGCCGAGGCAAAGCTCCCGCCGACCTGCCGCAAGCGTAGCGTCAAGAATTCGACGCCGGCCTTGAAGCGGTATGCGCCGCTCTTCGCGTGCCCGGCGTGAGCGATGCGTCCGAGCGCGTGCAGCTCCGTGCACTCGATGCGCACGATTTGGTTCAGCTGAAACAGCACGTTCGATTCGAACGCCATTCCGTCGAGCGACAGATTGCGCATGCCGCCGAGGATCGCTGCGCTTTGCGGCCACGTAACCCAGACGCTGACGGGATGCCGTTTCGGAATGCGCCGCACGGTTCTCTGCCCCGAGTACTGCAGCCGCTGGCGATCGGCGGGATACAGCGGGCTCGCGCAGGTGGCGCATTCGTCGTCGCGCTCGAGCGCACGGTCGAAGCGGGACGTCTCGCAGCAGAAAAGGCACTGGGCGGTCGTGCCGGCGCCGGCGGCGTCTCGCGCGCCTTGCGATGCATCGGCCCGGGCAGCGCGCTCACGATCGTATGCGGCCCGCCGTTGCGAGTCGCCGAGAACGGCGTAAGCCGAATCGAGCGCCGCGATATCGGCGGCGCCGCGGCTGCCGAGCGCGCGCCGCACGAGCGTGCGATAGCTCGCGTGAATGATCGGCGCCGGCGCGTCGGACGCAACCTGCAGGATTCGGTAGTAATCGGATGGGCTCATGGGATCGACGCTAACAAACGCGGCGAGCCGCGCACGTCGAAGCGGTCACAGGAATTGCTTGCCAGAGCGGGATTACTGCGTGCTAGGCAGGCGCGGGCGTCAGGATCGTGTGGCGCGCGTCCGTCATGTGGTGGTGATCACGGGGCACGAAGCACCAAGGACCGCGCGCGCTGCGGCCGACAATCTAGCTGTTCTTATCAAAAATCTTTATTGGGCAGAGTGTTATGAGCTGTATAAAATACCAGGCTCGCCACTCAGCCAACCCGTGGAGCCTGCTATGAGCACCGCTGCCAGCGCAATGCCTTCTGCAGTCCGAGCCGATCCCGACCGCTCGATCGACGAGCTCGACGCGGCCATTTGCCGCCTCGCCAGCCGCATCAACGCCGTGAACTATCAGTTGCTCGTGCTCGTGCGCGAGTTCGACGACCGCATGGGGTGGGCCAAATGGAGCCACCCAAACTGCGCGGAGTGGTTGTCGTGGCGCTGCGGGATCACCCTATCCACCGCGCGAGAGAAAGTGCGCACCGCACAAGCTCTGCGCGACCTGCCGGCGATCTCGCTGGCGTTTCGCGAAGGGCGGCTCTCGTACACGAAGGTGCGCGCGTTGACGCGAGTGGCAGCGCAGCACGGCGAGGATTCGTTGCTGCGCTACGCGCTCGATGCCACGGCGCCGGACGTCGAGGAGCGCTGCCGTCAGATTCGCAACGTGCACCCCGATTCCGTGCACGACGCGCGGCGAGCATGGGAGGCGCGGTGGTTGTCGGCGTCGCGCAATGCCGCGCGCGGCACGCTGTGCATGCGCGTCGAGCTGCCGATCGACGTCGGCAATCTCGTGTTACAGGCGATCGAGCGGGCGATGGAGCAAGACGGGGTTGCAGAGGCCATCGCCGAAACGTCGAAGTCGACCTTCTTCAGCCAACAGGCCGATGCGCTCGTGGCGATCGCGCGTGCGTATCTGGACGAAGGCGCGCCCGCGTGCGGCGCAGACTCAGCTTCGACAGCCGATCGCTACCAAGTGGTCGTGCACGTCGACGAGGCGGCCCTCCGTGGAGGGACGGGCCGGGCCGACGCGCCGCTCGAGACGGTGAAGCGCATCGCATGCGATGCGAGCCTCGTCGTCGTCACGGAGGATGAGCGCGGGACGCCGCTCGACGTCGGCCGCAAGCAGCGCCTGGTGTCGACGCCGCTGCGGCGCGCGCTGTTGGCACGCGATCGGCATTGCAGGTTCCCAGGCTGTCATCGGACGCGGTTCGTCGCCGCGCATCATGTGGATCACTGGGTCGACGGAGGGGAAACGACCATCGATAACCTGATGCTGCTGTGCTCATACCACCATCGATTGCTGCACGAGGGTGGCTACAGGATTCGGCGCGACCATCAGGGCAAGCACTACTTCGTTCGAGCGGATGGTAGAGCGATTCCGCGTTGCGGGTATCGCGCGGACGATTTCACGGATGACTTCGACGGCGAGCAGGCGCTCGAGAATCCCTCCGTGGAGGGCCACGCGCATCCGAATGGAGATTGCGAAAATCCCTCCATGGAGGTGCGGGAGCCTCGTGCCATATACCGTGTGCGGCCGGGGTGGCGTGCGGCTATTGCCCTACCTGCGCTGTATCGCTCGACTATTGCTGCGGCGCTGCCGGGTTTGACGATCCCGCGAAGAGCCGGCGGCCATCCTCGAACGTGACGGTGGAGATGTTGGCCGTCGGCGTCGCGTTGCGCGCTTGCCAGCCTTCGATCAGCAGCACCGTGCCGGCCGGCAGATCCTCGCGGCGCCAGCCGCGGCGAATCAATGCGTTCGCGCCGCCCATCTCGAGTGCCCAGTTCACGGTCTTACCGTCCTCCCCTGCCACGTCTATGTAAATCCACGCATGCGGGTTCGAGAACTTGACCTCGGTGACCTTGCCCGTGAGCTTCACGGGCCGCTCGGGATCGAACTCGGCTGAGAACGAGTGGTGCGCGGCAGTCGTGCCGGCAGCGAGAGCTGCGGCAAGCGCGGTGGCGACGGCAGCGGGTGCAACTCGAATCCTCATGGCGCTAGTTCCCTCCTTGCTGCGTCGCGCGGTACTCGTCGCGCACGTGCTTCAAGTGCTCGAGATCCGCGTTGTCCTCGTGGCACGCGACCTCGAGCAGCTCGTCGGCCTTGCGGTGCATCGGCACTTCGATCGTCCACGGCCGAGTGTACGGGATCGGATCGCTGACCGTCGCTCGATAGATGATCGTGTCCTCGTCGACGGGCGTGAAGCGCTCGACGACGGTTTGCCTATGGCTCGTGATGTCGCCGAGCTCGTTGAGCCATGCCTTGCCGTTGAAATTCGAGCTCTCGACGACGAGCGTGTCGCCGTCCCAGTGGCCCTGTGAGCTGCCCTGCCACAACCGCACGTGATCGGGCAGCGCAGGGCGCGGGTTCATTGCGATGTGCCGCCACGACATGCGCTCGAACAGCACGACGACGTAGCCCGGCGGCTGAAGGATATGCACGGGCTGCGGCACGTAGTGCGAGCGTGGAATGCCGGCAAGGAAGCAATGCGCGGTCGGATCGTCGTAACCGCGGTGCGGCGCCTCGCGCGCCGTGCGTTCCGCGCGCGCCCACTCCTGGTACGGCAGGACCCCGGCTGGATCGATGACGAGCCCGCGGCTCTCCGGCATCAGGAAATTCTGCGGCCGCGCCTCGAGCCCGTAGTTGCCGCCGCCGTGCTCGAGCTCGTACCAACCCGAGAGATCCGGCTTACCGTCGGCCAACCGGCGAATCGCGCCCGTGACCTCGGGCGGCGCCAGGCGCGCGCCGGCGCGCGCGTCGAACGCCTCATTCCCCGCCGGAATCGGCGCGGGATACCAGGTCAGAGGATCGCGCTCGAACGCGCCGTTCGCCTCCTCTTTCTCGGCCTGACATTGATATTCGTAGAGCCGGCCGAGCTCCGTCTGCCGGTGCAGCGGCATCCGGATCGTCCACGCACGCGAGAATACGTTCGGGTCCTCGATCGTGGCGGAATAGTCGATCGTGTTCGCGTCGCGCAGCGCGTAACGCTCGGTGACTTTCAGCGCATTGCTGTGAAAATTGCCCGCAGCATCGAGCCAAGTGCGGTCGTTGTGGTCCGTCACCTCGACGACGAGCACGTCGCCTTCCCAACGCCCGCGCGAGTTGCCCATCCACGACTCGATGCCTTCGTGCAGCGTCGGCTGGCTGTTCGCGTAGATGAGCCGGTGGACCTGCGACCACTCGAACGTGATCGCGACATGCTCGCCGGTCTGAAAGATCTGGAACGGGTGCTCCATGTACATGATGCGCGGCACGCCGGGCAGATAGCAGCTATTCAGCGGGTCGGCCTCGGCGCGACTCTCGAAGTTTTGCCGCTGCTGCTCCCGCGCCGCCGGCAGATAGGGGATCTCGCCGCCGTCGACGACGCTCGGACCCGCAGGCATGAGGTATTTCGCCTCGTGGTGCTCGAGGCCGTAGGCAGCGCGGTTGTGCACCTGCCAGATCCCCTGCAAATCCGGTCTGCCGTCGGCCGTGCGCGGCACGGTCTGCGCAAGGGCCGGTACGGTGACCGCTGCCGCTAGCACGGCGAAAAGTGCGCGGGACATCAGGGCCTCATGAGGTGATTCAACGAGTCATATACTGAATTGCCGAGACGCGATCCGGCACTGCACCGGGCGTGCGCTAAAGCTTTCTTGCGGTTCTAGCGTGCTTTCGGCAGCAGCGACATAGCTCCGACGACCATGGCTTCGATGCCTGTTGTGATCGAACGCTCCGGCGCGATCTTGAACAGCGGCGAATGATGGGCCGCCACGTTAGCGAGCTCCGCCTCGGGCGTTCCGCCGACGAAGAAAAACACGGCTTTGACGCCGTGCTCGGGCGCGCCGTAGTACGCGAAGTCCTCGCCGCCCATGCCCTCGCGACGGTTTGGCGGCACGCGCTCGTCGCCGAAGGCTTCTTTGAACGCGGCCTGGATTCTCGCGGCTGTCGGCTCGTCGTTCAACGTCGGCGGCGTCGTTTCGGTTTTCGAGACGACCACCTCGGGCAGCTTGTCCTCGGGCACGCCGTGCGCGCGGGCCACACCGTGCGCAAGCCGCTCGACGCCCTCGAGCAGCTCCGCGCGCGTCTCATAATTGTCGGAGCGAACGGTGAGCTTGAGATCGACACGATCGCCGATGATGTTGTGCCTAGTGCCGCCGTGAATTGCGCCGACCGTGACGACGCCGGCTTCGAGCGGGTCGATCGACCGGCTCACGAGCGACTGCAGCGACACCACGATCTGCGACGCGACGAGGATCGGATCGATGCCGCGGTGCGGGTACGCACCATGCGTGCCTACGCCGTGCACGGCAATGTCGACGCTGTCGACGCTCGACATAGCGATCGTCTGCGGCACCATGATCGTGCCGGCCGCCGCCGTCGCCCAGACGTGGAAGCCGAGCGCGAAGTCGGGTTTCGGGAAACGCGTGTAGAGACCGTCGGCGAGCATCGCGCGTGCGCCGCCGGCAATTTCCTCGGCGGGCTGGCCGATTAGGACAAGCGTTCCAGACCAGGCGCTCTTGCGCGCGGCAAGTTGCCGCGCCGTGCCGACGAGGGCCGTCATGTGCACGTCGTGACCACACGCGTGCATGACGAATTGCTCGATTCCCGCGACGTCGGTTTGGCGAGCCGTCGAGGCATACGGCAAACCGCTCTTCTCCTCGACGGGCAAGCCGTCCATGTCGGCGCGTAACAGGACGGTCGGGCCGGCGCCGTTGCGCAAGATTGCCACGAGGCCATTGCCTCCGACGCCTTCCGTGACCTCGTAGCCGAGTGCGCGGATCTCCGCGGCGAGACGCTTGCTGGTCTCGATCTCATGACCCGAAAGCTCCGGGTTTCGATGGAAGTGCTCGAACAGCGCCGCCAGCCGCTGCTGGTAGTCGGCCGCGATATCGTTGCGTAGTGCCGTGTCTTCAGCGTGCGCATCGACGGCGATGGCGAACGACAACCCCGCGACGAGTCCTGCGATCTTGTTCATGGCGGTTTCCTTGGCGTGGCCCGGGCGACTTCGATGACGCGGCTTTCGTGATCGGCGGCGCCGCCAAGCGCGATGAGGCCGGCGAAAGCCTCGCGCGCTGCGGCGCCGAAGGGTGCGGCTACGCCGAGCGTGTCGGCGAGGCGCAGCGCGTAGTCGATGTCCTTGAGCCGCAGCACCGGCGTGAACGGTATGTCGCCCGTGAATTGGCCTTCGGCCATTCGGCGCGTATTGCGGACGACTTGCGGGCTCGCGGCTTGGCCCGTCGCGAGGGCGTCGACGACGAGGGCAGGGTCGAGGCCCGCGCGCTCGGCGAGCGCCAAGCCTTCGGCGGCCGAGGCGATTTGCACGGCGCCGATCAAGTTGACGGCGAGCTTGTACGCCGTTCCCGTGCCGACAGGGCCAAAGTGCAGCACGCGTGTCGCGAGCGCTTCGAGCAGCGGGCGGGCCGCTTCGAGGTCGGCGGGATCGGCACCGACGAGCAGCGTCATCTCGCCGGCGGCTGCTGCCGCTGGCAACGCTGTGACGGGTGCGTCGAGATAGCGCCAACCACGCTCGGCGACCCGGCGACCGAGCGTCATGGCCCACTCGTGTGACAACGTCGAGCACTCGAGGGCCAACGTGCGCGGCGCCAGCTCGGCCGCGAGTGCGCCGTCGTCGCCAAGCCACATCGCCTTCGAAGAGACGTCGTCGGCCGTCATCGCAATGACGGCATCGGCGCTAGCGCACGCCTCACGCGGCGTCGACGCAAGCACCGCACCCGCGTCGACAAGCGGCTTGGCGCGCTCGCGCGTGCGGTTATAGACGGTAAGCGCGTAGCCCATGGCGAGCAGCCGCGATGCCATCGCCGCGCCCATCCGCCCAAGCCCCAAGAACGCAACTCGCTTCATGCGTGCGAGCATACCAGCGCCGGAGCCGCAAGCTCGATGGAACAGCTCGGACCGAGCTCGTTCCGGTATCCCCTCAGGCGGTCACATCTGCGAGCGGCTCGACCGAATCGCTGGCGGGAAAGACGCTGCGTGCGAGCGCGGCTTCGGCAACGCCGAAGCGCTCGTGCAGCACGGCTTTGAACAGCGATCGCAGGTCCGTCGTCGCGCGCAAGTCACGGCCTTCGTGCAGCTCGCGACCGGCGAGCCCCGGCCAATCCGCGACGACCCGGCCGCCCGCGACGGCGCCGCCGGCGACGAACGCGCAGCCCGCCGTGCCGTGGTCCGTGCCGCGCGTGCCGTTGACGGCGACCGTGCGGCCGAACTCCGTGACGACGAGCACCGTCGTCTCGCGCCAGTGCGTGCCGAGCTCGGTTTTCAGCATCTGTAAGCCGGCATCGAGCCCGCGCAGCCGCAGCGCGAGCGGCCCCTGCGCTGCGCCTTGGTTCGCGTGCGTGTCCCAGCCGCCGGCGTCGAGCACGGCGATCCGCGGCCCGTCGGGGCTTGCGAGGAAGCGGGCCGCGGCGCTCGCGAGCGGGGCAATCGCCTGACCGCCGCGGCCGCCGCCCATGCGCGCGTCCGCGCCGTCACCGGCGATCTCGCGCGCCGCGAGCGCGCCGTTCAAGCTCGCGGCGAGCGCCGGATCGGCCGCTTCGTAGAGGCGCCGCACGCGCGCCAGCGTGTCCTCGTCCGTCTCCGGCAGTTGCGACGGCGCCCACGACGTCACCGCGAACTCGCCGCGCAGCACGAGCGGCACGGTGTCGGCCAGCGCGACGGCGCCGCGCGCGCCGCCGGCCGAGTCGAGCGCCGCCAGTGCGCGGTTCAGCCAGCCGCTGCCGCTCGTGCTGGGTGCCGTGCTGCCGGCTTCGAGCACGTTCTGCGCGTCGAAGTGGGAGCGCTCGCGATACGGTGTCGCCGCGGCATGCAGCACGAGCGCCTCGCGCGCGCGATACATCGCATGCAGATTCGTGAGCGCCGGATGCAGGCCGAACATGCCGTCGAGATCGAGCACGCCGTTCTCGGTGCCCGGCTTTCCGAGCGCCAGCGAGCCGCGCAGCTGCGCGTACGCGGGCTCTGCATACGGAGGCACGGCCGCGAGCCCGTCGAGACCGCCGCGCAAGATGACGAGCACGAACCGGCTGTCGGGATTCGCCTGCGCGGCCGCAAGCCGCGCGAACGGCGCAAGCAGCGTCAGCGTGGCGCCCGTCGCAAGCACCGAACGACGAGTTGTCATGCTCATCTCCTTTGAAACTCGGGCGAGGCGAGCAGCAGCGCAAACGCTTGCGCGCCGCTCTCGGCGCCGCGGATGCTCATCGTCGTGTGCTCGCCGAGCGGGCCGAGCACCTCGTTTGCGCGGGCAAGCGGATCGATGCGGTCGCCGATGCGGCGGCCGGCCGCGGCCGCGAATTCGATGCGCTTCAAGAGCGCGTCGCCGCCGTTCCAGCTCGCTGCGGTGTCGGGCCAGCCGGCCGGCGAGCCCGGCGTGTACGGCCGCTGCCCGGCCTGCGTCAGGAATGCCGTGATGGCTTGCATATTCTCCGGCGCGAAACCGAGCAGGCGGTAGGCCGAGATCGCGAAGTCGTGCGGCGTCTTGAATTTCGCAAGCGGCTCTCGCCAGCTCTCGTTCGCCTCGAGCAGCGCGCGATACATGCTCCGAAGCTCGCCATCGCTCTCCAAGTAGGCGTCGGCCATGCGCTCGACGAGCTTCGCGGGCGGATCGTCGGCGACGAAGTGCCGCGCGAGCTTCGTTGCGAGATGACCGGCCGTCTTCGGATGGAGCGCGAGCGTGCGCAGCACGTGCTCGCCTTCCTCGACGCCGCGCTCGCGGTACCGTAGCCCAAGAATGGTCTTGTCGCCGGGCTCGTGGATCGCGGCACGGAAATGGAACTCGCCGGATGGCCCGCCGTCGCCGCCGAAGCGTGCCGGCACGGCTCGGCCTTCACCGAGCGTTCCGCCGATCGACCAGCCCGTCAGCACCTTCGCGAATTCCGAGACGTCGGCTTGCGTGTAGCCGCCGTCGACGCCGAGCGTGTGCAGCTCGAGGATCTCGCGCGCGAGGTTCTCGTTCAAGCCGAGCTCGCGGCCGCGGTTGCGGCGCACGAGCGCCGCGGCCTGCGAGCCGGGGCCCATCGACGCTTGGTTGTCGAGATACACGATCATCGCGGGATGCCGCTCGGCCGCGAGCAGGAGATCGTAGAAGTTGCCCGCGACGTGCGGCCGGATCGCTTCCTGCTCGTAGAGGCCGGCGAGCGCGGCGAGCGGCTGCTTGTCGGCCGAGACCGCGAAGTGGTTGCTCCAGAAGTGGACGAGCCGCTCCACGAACGGCCGCTCGGTCTCGATCGCGAGCCGATGGCGTTCGGCCGTCTGTGCGACGTAGTGCTCGCGGACGAAAGCGCCGAATTCGCGGTAGCGCTTCCGCGTCGATGCCGGGGGAGGCCGGCTCCTGCTCCGCAGGCGGCACGACGTTCGCGCGCGCTTGCGTCGCGATTTGCCGCGCGACGCGCAGCTCGCGCACCGCGGCGAGCACGCGGGCCGACTCCGGTGCGCCCGCCGACGGCGCTGCCGCCGGCACGTCGAGCTCCGCGAGCAGCCAACCCTGCGCGTCGGCGCCGATCGCGCCCGAGTCGCCGGGCCGGGCGCCGAGCCCGAAGCGATTGGCGGCAATCGCCGCAGCTTTTGTCAACATCGACGCACCTCGAGTCGAGGAAGCCTACACGCTGCAACGGCCGAGACCGCGAACCGGTTTACACGGCCCGAAGAAACCTAACGCGGTAACGCGAACACGTTGATCGAGCTCGCGCGGTGCGGCGGTATCGTGGCTCCCGCGATCGCGGCTAGCCGCGGCGCGCCGAGTAGCGATTCGGCGGCGACGACGGCGACGTACTGCTTGCCGTCGACGGCGTAGGTGATCGTGCTCGTTTGCACCGTCGCGCCGAGCGGCTCCGACTGCCACAGCACCTTGCCCGTCTCCGCGTCGAACGCCCGCAGCACCTGGCCGATGTCGCCCCAGAACAAGAGGTCGCCGGCCGTCGCGAGCATCGCGCCGTTGCCTGCGGTGCGCGCTTCGTAGAGGCGCCGAATCTCCCCGGTTCGCATGTCGATCTTCGCAATGCCGGCGAGCTTCGCCTGCTCGGCGCCGGGACGCAGGCCGCTCGTGCGCCGCTCGCCGTCCCCTCCAGGCACCGCGCGCGTCATGCTGAGGCAGTGATCGATGTACGGCACGTACAGCGAGTTCGATTTCGGCGAGTACGCCGTCGGCCAGAAGCTGCGCGTGTTCCAGTAACAGATCAGCTTCGTCTGGCCGGGCTCCGTCAGCAGCACGTCGGAGTTGATGTGCGCAATGCCGGTCTCGACATCGATACTCGAGATAGTGAAATGCGGCGTGTCGTACGGGAACGGCGTGGCCCAGAGAAACTCGCCGGTCTCGCGGTCGTTGAGCCAGATCCCGCCGCCTTCGGCGGCGGTGACGGCGACATCGCGCGCGACGCCGCGCGCAACGTTGGGATTGATCCACTTGACGTGGCGCGGATCGGGATCGATGACGGTGCGGATCAGCGTCTTCTCGTGCGCGACGTCCATGTCCCAGTCGTCGCCGGGCAGATGCTGGTAGTGCCAGACGAGCTCGCCAGTGTCCGGTTTCAGGGCGATCGTGGAGTTGCTGTAGAGATCCGCCGGCGCATGGCGCGCGATGGCGTCGGCGTTGCCGCCGTGCCGATCCGCGCGCGTGTTCGGCATCGGGTTCGCGATGCCCCAGTAGAGAATCCGGCGCACGGGGTCGTAGCTGCCGGGCAAGCCCCACGTCGCGGCGCGCCGCTCGTCGACGGGCGTGCCGCCCCACGATTCGTCGCCGGCCTCGCCGGCGCCCGGGCTCGTATGGAACCGCCAAACCTCTTTACCCGTGCGCGCGTCGTGCGCCGCGAGATAACAATTCGAGCGCGCGGTGTTGCACGCGCGGCCCGAGATCACTTTGCCTTCGACGACGAGCGCACCAGCCGTATGCGTCTCGACGGTCACGGGCGTCTGCCAACGCACTTCCCCCGTCGCGGCGTCGAGCGCGATGACGGGGTTCGGCTCGCCGTTCGGCGCGGGTGCCGTGTAATAGATGGAGTCGCCGTAGATCGCGAGCGCCTTGATGCGCGACGACGCCGTGTTCGGCGGCACGTACTCCCACAACGTCTCGCCCGTCGTGGCGTCGAGCGCCACGACGCGGCTGCCGCCGTCGCGGCTGCCCGGCGTCGTCAGGTACATGACGCCGCGATACACGAGCGGAATGATCTCGAGCGGCCCGGCGGCGAGCGGGTTCGACCATGCAAGCGCGAGCCCACCGACGTTGTCGCGGTCGATCTGCGAGAGCGGGCTGTAGCGTTGCGCGTCGTAGGTGCGGCTGTACATGAGCCAGTCCGCCGGGTCGGGATCGCGCAGCATCGCGTCCGTCACGGGCGCCGCCGCGACGGCGCGAAGCTTCGAGGCGTCGCCCGAAGGCTGCGCGAGCGCCGCCGCCGCGACCGTCGCGGAAGCGAGCACACCGAACGCAATCGAACCGCGCGCCATTGAAAGATCCCCCGCGGTCGATGGTAGCGGGTTAATCCCAAGAGGGGACAGATCTATTTTTCCTCCGAAAATAGATCTGTCCCCTCTTGGGCCTTTCAGCGGCCCGGCGGCAATCGCGGCGGGCTTGGCCCCATGGTCGGACCGTTTCGCCCCTGCTCGATGAAGCGCTCGGCGGCCTGGCGCGCGCCGGGATCGGTCAGGTACCGGTCCGCGAGCTGGCGCGCTGCCGCGGCGTCGCGCGGCGCGATCATGCGTACGGCGTCGCTAACGGCACGCTGTCTCGCCTCGGCGTGGCTGAAACCGTCGACCAGCGCGTAGTCGATCGCGCTCGTCGTCGACGTGCCGAGAACCTGCGTGAGCGCCGCATCCCGCGCCGCGCCCGGCGGTAGGCTGAGCGCCCAACCGCGGGCGCCGCCGGCGTCTTGCGACGCCCATTGCCCAGCGACCGTGCCGACGGCCGCCTCGCGAGCACCGTCGTCTGCGATAGCCGTTGCCCAAGCCGCTGCCGCGCGCTGGTCCTGCCGCGCCCATGCCGAGGCGATCCGTTGCGCCGTCTGCGGTGCGTCGGGCGCCTCGGCGACGTTGAGCGAGTCGAACAGCCGCGCCGCGGCCGCAGGATCGCGGGGCGCGGTCCTGCCCGCGATCGCGGCGAGCGCCGCGTCATAGCCCGGCTCGCCGCGATGCTGTGCAATCCAGCTCGCTGCGGCGCGGCCATCATTCTGTGCGTAACCGTCGGCGACGGCGCTGATCCATGTCGCGCGGAGCTCGGGTGGGACTCTGTCGACGTAGGCGATCGCCGCGGCGGGATCCGCGCGCGCAAGCTGGATCGCGGCTTGCCCGAGCGCCGTTCGCGGCGCTGCGCTGCCTCGCGCCAGCAACCAGCGCGTGGCGTCGTGCGGCTGCCGCTGTGCCCACATCTGCGTCAACATCTGCAGCTCTCGGCCACGGGTCGGCGCCGTGAGCAAGCGATCGGCGATCCGCGCGATGTGCTCCGCGTCGAGCCCGCCGTTGGTCACGAGAGTCATCAGTGGCCCCGAGCTGCGCTGGTTCGTGGTGTCCATCGTCTCGAAGAGCAAGTCGATCGCTCGGTTCGGATCGACGTGGGCCAAGCCCGCGAGCACGTTCGCGACGACATTCGGCGACGGCGGGCTCAAGCCTTGCGCCCATGCGAGCGCGGCCTCGGGATTCGCGCGGCCGTAGCTTGCCGCGACGATGCTCAACATCTGGTCGCGTTCGTTCCCCGTGGGCAGCGCTTCAGCCATGCTGAGCGCGGCCAGCGGGTCGTCGCGCGCAAGGCTCATGAGCGCCGCGCGTTCGAGCATCGCGCCGAGCTCGCCGGGCATGCCCTCGGCCGCTTGAAGCGCACGCTGCGGATCGACGAGAGCAAACGCTTGGAGTGCACCGGGGGAGCGCAGCGCCTCGTTGCGTCGCTGCGGGTCGAGATCGACGACGTAATCGACGAGCGCGTCGGGATCGACGCGCGCCCAAGCGCGGATGATCGCGGCCTTGAATTCGTTGCGCAGGCTTTCGTCCGCGATCTCCTCGGCGCCCGCCATCGCGCCGTACACGTCGCGCTCGATCCAGATCACGGCGAGACGCTCGAATGCAGCTCCGGCCTTGGAGGGCGGCAGCTCGAGAAGGTCCTCGAGCGCGCTCGCCGGATCGTCGGGCGCCTTCGCGATGGCCGCTTCGATGCGGAAACGGTCGGCGTCGATCTGCGGTGCGGCGTCGAGAACGCGCGCGAGCCCCGAGCCGTCGTTGCCGATGGCCTCGAGCACGGCGACGCCGAGCGTCACCGCTGCCGTTGCGTCCAGCTCGCCGAGCGCTCGCAGCGCGCCGCGCGCGTCGCTGCGCGCCCACGTCACGTAGAGCGGCCTCAGCGCGGCCGGCGAAAGGCCCAACGTGCGGCCAAAAGCTTCGGCCGCGGGCGCGTCGATCTCGGCGTACCGCGTGAACAGCGCTTCGAGCGCCAGACGGCGCCCCTCGATGTTTGGCATCGCCGCGACTTGCGCGGCCATGGCCTCGATCGCGCGGCGGTCGGCTTCGGCAGCGAATCGAAACAACGCCGCGCGTTCCGTCAGGCTGACGGCGCCCATCGCCAGCGTCAGGAACTCGATAGAGCGCTGCCCGCGCTCATCTGTGCTCGGCGTCGCCGGGGTTTCACGAACGTCGACGATCGCGGCCGGCGTGTCGGGGTCGTCTCCGTCGGGCGTAAAATACATTGCGGTGGCGCCGAGCAAGGCGCCGGTTCCGAGCAGCACGAAGGTGCGTCGCACGCCCAGCCCCCGGCAGTTAGCCAACCCTCGGTCCGATATAACAGAAAACCGCAATCCCGGAAAATCGCCGCAGCGATTCGCTGCCGCACTGCGCTATGCTTTCGTCTTGCGAACCGGCCCGAGGGCTGCCGTGACGACGACGAAAACAACGAAACGTGGGTTACAGACGGCTGGCATGGCCGCCGTCGCCTTGGCCAGCGCTGCGGCCATCCGGCTTGCCGTCGCGCAGGTCAGCGTCGACGTCAGCGACTGTGTCGAGCTCAGTCAGCCCGAGGAGCGGCTCGCCTGCTTCGAGGCGCAGGTCGAGGCAGCGCGCAGCGCGCCTCCGGCCCAGCCGGCCCCGGAAGCGCCGAGCGGAGCGGGTAGCGCCGCGGCCGCCGGCGGTGCCGCAGCGGCGGGCAGCGCTTCGAGCGGCCGAGATCAAGGCAGCGAGCGCGACGCGCCGCCGGCAGACATCGTCGCGAAGGTGGCCGAGCTGCGCGAAACCGTGCCGAACTCCTATTTGATCACGCTCGACAACGGCCAGGTGTGGCGCCAGACGGTGCCCGAGGTTTACCCGTTGCGGCTGGGATCCGACGTCCGAGTCTATTATTCGAGATGGCGAGCTTACCGGCTCACGAGCCCGGTGCTGCGCGGCTACATCCAGGTCGAGCGCGTGCGCTGACGCCGAGTAAGAGCCATGCCGGAGCAGAGCGCCGACGAAGCTTTCGCGCTCGCGCTCGAGCGCCATCGAGCCGCTCGTCTGGCCGAGGCGGAGCGCGGCTATCGAGCCATACTGCAACGCGAGCCGCAGCACGCCGACTCGCTTCACATGCTCGGCGTGATCGCGCTGCAAACGCGCAACCTCGCGTCCGCGCTCGAGCTCGTTCAACGCGCGGTAGCGTTGCGGCCCGACGCCGCGGCTTGCCGGAACACGCTCGGCCAAATTCTCGAGCGCCACGGGCGCGACGACGAAGCCGCCGCCTGCTACGAGGCCGCAATCGAGCTCGAGCCCACTGACGCCGAGGCGTACAACAACTTGGGCTACCTCCGCGCGCGGCAGGATCGCCTGACGGACGCCGCGGCTCTTTATCGCAAGGCTATCGATCGCGACCCCACGTACGCCGAGCCGCATACGAACCGCGGCAACCTGCTGAAGGATCTAGGCGAGCTCGACGCAGCGATCGCGAGTTACCGGCGCGCTGTCGAGCTTCGGCCGGATTTGTCGGCGCTCCACAGCAACTTGCTCCTGACGTTGCACTACCATCCCGATTGCTCGCCGGCCGATCTTCTGCGCGAGCACCGCGCGTGGGCGCAGCGGCACGTGGCGCCGCTCGCCGCAGCTCGCCGCCCGCACCCGAATGGCCGCGAGCCGGACCGCTGCCTGCGGATAGGTTACGTGTCGCCCGATTTTCGCGAGCATCCCGTAGCTCGATTCGTGCTGCCGCTGTTTCGCGAGCACGACCGAGCCGAAGTCGAAGTGTTTACCTATTCGGACGTGACGAGGACGGACCCGGTCACGCGCTTGCTCCGTGATCACGTCGATCAATGGCGCGACGTGTCGACGCTGCGCGACGAGCAGCTCGCCGACCTCGTGCGCGCGGACGAGATCGATGTCCTCGTGGACCTTGCCGCCCATTCCGGCCGCAACCGGCTGCTGACGTTCGCGCGCAAGCCCGCGCCCATCCAGATCACGTATCTCGCCTACTGCAGCACGACGGGAGTCGATGCGATCGACTATCGAGTGACCGACCGTTTTCTCGACCCGCCCGGCGAGCCAGGCCACTACGCCGAAACCTCGATCCGTCTGCCGCAGTGCTATTGGTGCTACTCGGCGCCTCCGCTAGGCGGCGGCCCGGCTATCGAGCGCGCCGCGGGCCCGCCGACCTTCGGCTGCCTCAACAATTTCGCCAAGGTCAGCGACGTCACGCTCGCTCTCTGGATGCGCCTGCTGCTGCGCGTGTCGGAAGCCCGGCTCCTCATCTATGCGCGCACGGAGGGGCATCGCGACCGCGTGCGGCGAGCTTTGCGCGCCGCGGGGCTCGAGGAGTCGCGCGCGGCGTTCGTGGGTCGCCAATCTCTCGTCGACTATCTGCAGACCTATCGCGAGATCGACGTCGCGCTCGACCCGTATCCGTATGGCGGGGGCACGACGACGTGCGATGCGCTTTGGATGGGAGTGCCGGTCATCAGCCTCGCAGGCGGGACGGCCGTCTCGCGAGCGGGCTCGACGCTGCTTTCCAACGTCGGTCTCGATCATTTGATTGCGCGAAGTGGGGCGCAGTACGTCGAGCTCGCGGCGGCCTTGATCCGCGACGGGGCGGCGGTAGCAGAGCTGCGGCGCAGTCTGCGCGAGCGCCTCGAGTCGTCGCCGATCATGGACGCGAGGCAGTTCGCGCGCGACTTCGAGGCGGCGCTGCGGACGGTGTGGCGCGCCTGGTGCGAGAGCCGAGCCTGAGCCTCTCGCGTGGGATTGCGAACCTCTCCTAGGCGCGATTCCGTTTACTCGTCTTCGAGCTCTTGCTCCGCGATGCGGCCGACGATCTCGTTCGTTTGCATCGACACGATTCGCTCCTGATCGAACTCGTACAGCGCCCGAACATAGGTGCGGTCCCAATCGGTGAGCCCGGAATAGGCGGCGGGATTGCTGAACAGGTTCAGGATGCTGTCGAAGGTCGCCGGATTCGTCTTCGGGTCGATCTGTGCGAGAGCGAGAACAGCGAGGTAGTCGCCGAGCTGTTGCCAGGTCGTTCCCTTCAGCTTCGTCGAGTCGACGACGATGATCACGTACATCAGGTCGTCGCGAGTGCCGTTATGGATACGGGAAGGACCGGCGACGGCGATCGTCGGCGGACAATGTGGCGCGCCGCAGTTTTTCGTCAGCTCGATGGCGGGCGCTCCTGTGCGCGCGTCGACGGGCAGGCTCACGTGCCACCAGCGCACGGCTTTCTCGGTTTCTACGAACTCATCGAGCGCAACGCGGCCGAGATCCATGCCCGCATGTCCTCCGACCGGCATGAAAGTTCGCCGGTCGTTCTCGACCATCTGTGCGGCCATTTCTCTCGCGTTGGTCGCGAATACGATGTTCACGTCCGGCCGGCACCCGGGCTCGCCGGGCTCGAGCCCCACGTCGAGCGCGAGCCGCGAAATGCGGTCGGCGACATATTGCGCGGCGGTGGGTTCGAGGTTGTAAACGCCGACGCATACCTTCCGATACCAGCGCGCGAAGCCACGCCCCGGCGGTGTTGCGACGACCTCGCCGATGAAATCTCTGATGTAGAGCCGAAGGTTGTCCTCGATATCGCCCAAGCGCTGGCCGCGGACGATGACCTCCTCTATCGCTGAGGCCGCTTCGGCTGGCGAGGGAGCGGAGACGTCGGCAGACGGCTCCTGTGCCGGCGCCTGCGCGATCAGCAGCGCGGCTGCGAGCGCCAAAGCCATAGTGGCGCGTTGGGTTCTGGGAACGAGCATCCGTATTCGGTCCTACAAACAGAGCGCCCGAGTCTACCGTATGGAAAACCGGCCGTGCCGGCACTGGCGCGTGCTTTGGCGCGGCTCGTGAAAACTTGAAGAACGCGCGCCGCCGGCGTCAGTTTTCCGCGAGCGGCGGCGGCTCGTCCAGCGCGGGCTCGACCAGCGCCTGCTCGACGTCCGCGGAATCGGTGCAGGTGCAGCGGAGGCCTCGAAGCCGCACGTCGACGAGCTCCGTGTTTTCGCCGATAGGATAGTCGGCTGTGAATTGCACGGCCTCGTCGTCGCTGCGCTGCCAGGTCTCGCTGAACTCGAGCGGCGTTTGCTGGCCGTTCTCGTCCTTGACGAGCAGCGCAACGGTGAATGCTCCCGACGCCATCGTGCAGCCTTTGATTTCCAGCGTGCTGTTGATGCGCGCGATCGTGTCGCGCTGCTGGGATGCGGTCGTCGTGCTGGCGCCGCACTGCAACGCGCTCGGCGGTGGCGCCAGCCTGATGGCGAGCTTGATCTCTTGCTCGATCCGCACGGTCTCCGTTTCGACCTCGCAGTTCTCTCGAACGCGCGAGCCGCCCGGCGCTGCCTGACAGTGATAGATATCGCCTTTTTCCGTAGCGCGGCCCTGATTGGCTCGGTCGGCCACACCTTGCATGCCGGGTCCGAAGATGACTTGCCCCACGGCTGTCGAGCAGGGCAGCGCGGCAAGCGACAGCGCAAGCAGTGCAAGACGGTGAAGCGGGCTCATGTTTCAGCCTCCGAATCGAGCTGATACCCAGAGGAAGCGTACCACGAGCGCGCGTGGCGGGATCACGGTGCGTAACCATAACGGGTAAGCGCCTTACGCGCAGTTTCTGCGAAGGCGGCGAGCTCGGCATCTCGGCGATAAGCAAAGGCTCGGCCAGGCTCGAGGCCGCCGACCATCGCCGTATGTTGCGCGGGCGCCGCAACGCCACAGAACTTGGCGATGGTCGGAATTACGCGTTCCGGCTGCATCAGCAGGTCCTCGTAGCGGACCTCGAGCGCGCGCTCGCCAAGCGCCGCGGACTCCAGGCGCGCCTTCTCGACGTATTGCTCCCACATCGTGAGCGCCTCCGCGAGCGTCCAGCCGCGCCGCGACGACAAGACGCCGAGCGCGTGGTCGCGAATCACGGTCAGTGCCGAAGGAACCGCTTCGCCGGTCGCCGCGCGCAGCGCCTCGGCGTGCCGGCCGGCGAGACTCGCCGCGACATCCACGCCGTGGCGGACGATGTGGATGGTCCGCAGATTCGGGAACACCCGCCTCCAGACCGGCAGCGTGAACGTGTTTCGCGGGTCTTTCCAGCCGAACGCCGGCAACTCCTTGGGCCCCCGCTCCTGATGCCAACCGGAGCCCCCGACGTATTTGTCGAGTTGCGCTGTCAGCGCGTCGCGCGCGCTCGCCGCAAGCTGCTCCGCTGCATCGGGCTGCGAGAGCACGAAGTGCGCCGACATGGGCTCCGACCAGAAGGCTCCGCATTGATGCAGGATTCCCTCGTTGATCAGCATGAAGGTGACCGACTCGGAATCCCCCTGCCGGTCGGCGCCCATGAAGACGCCGAACCTGTCGAGGATGTCGACGAGCAGCCGCGTGCCCGAGCGGTGCATGCCGATGACGACGATCGGGCTTGCCTGCTCGAGGCGGGCGTCCATCTGCGCGCGGCTCGTCAGGCGACCATCCAGAACGCGAGCGTCAAGCGCGGAAACTCATAGAAGGAGTTTTGCGGGTGATAGGCGGCGTGGAAATACTCGGACGGAAAGATCAGCAAGCGCCCCGGCACCATGTCGACGGTTCCAACGCGTTCCCACGCCTCGTCGACTCCCGAGGGCCAATAATCAAGTCCCGTTTCCGCGAGGCGCGAGTCATCGTGGATCGCCTTCAGGTACGTTTGATCGAGCACGAGTGAACCCGACTTCTTGAAGCGAAAGAACGCGGTTCCGCCCGAGCACTCGTCGCGGCGGTTCAGATAGACGATGCAGGTGAAGGACCGGCGCACCTTGTCTGTCATGTCGTTATGAGGGACGGCAGAATCGGCGCGCTTTTCGTCGATCTGCTTGAACCAGTTGATGTCGACGCTCGCGTCCGCCGGCCGCGTATCGACCGCATAGACCTTGCGAATGATCTGCTGAGCGGCGGCAATCATGCCGTTCGGATACCGGATCGGAAAGCGCAGCCGGCAATCGTAGTAGTCGACGAAATTCCTGCCGCCCTTCTCGTGCTTCCAGTTCGCCGCGGGCGCGGCGCCCACGATCTGCCTTGCCTCGTCGGGGCGCTTCAGGAAGTCGTCGACGACGATCGTCGGAATCGCGCCTTGGATCGGCTCGAGGCTCAACTTGAGGTCCGTGCGGACCTCGAACACTTGATCGAACAGGAAGGGTTTCGCGTCGGAGCTCGTCGCGGGTGCCGAAGCCTTCGGCGCCGCAACTTGCGCCGGGGCTTCGCGGAGGTTCATGGCAATCGAAATCCTGACGTGGTCGCTCTTGTTGCACTGCACGTAGTGCGGCAGCCAGGACTCGAACATGACGAGCCGGCCCGGCTGCGGCTCCACGGCGATGTCGCGCCGCGTGAGCAAATCGCTTCCCGTGGTCTTCGTGAACTCGCGGTAGCTTCGTCGGGCGCCGATGGGGTCCGGTATCACGATGCAGCCGCAGTCCTTGGGAGCTTCGACGTAGTAGCTGCAAGAGAGCAGGCTGCCGTCATGCGAATGTTGCGCCTCTTGCGCGCCGGGCTTGAAGACGTTGATCCACGAGCGTTCGATCGTCAGCCGCCGGGGCGGCAGGTGCAGCGCCTTCTCGAGGAACGTCTTGGCCATCGCGAGCACGAATCGCTCGAGCTCGTCGAGTCCCGCATCGGCGAGGACCTGCGTCTCGGGCTTGTAGTACGACGTCGCTACGGATTCCTCGGGCGAGGGCACGACGTCGCGCTGCGCGCGCTCGGATTTGAGATACGCGGACACCTTGGTGTGGATGGCGTCGCGCACGGCCGCGTCGATGTCCTCGACGAGGAGGGGCACGGCGAAGATGAGGCTCATGGACACCTGGAGCCGCTAGCCGCCGCCGAGGCTGAAGTTGATGGCGATCGAAATCCGCTCACGCGTACCGCGATACGGGCGGACGCCGTGCGAAAGCCAGCTCGGGAAGACGACGAGCATGCCCGCCCGCGGCGGCAGCCTCTGCGACTCGCCGAGCGCCGCGCCGTCCGGGCCGGGGAAAGTCAGGTACGGCGCGTACATCACGGGTGCGACACCGCGCGGGTCCTGAATCTCGAACTCGCCGCCGAGCGAGGAGTCGGCGCCGATGCCGCCGTCGTCGACATAGTAAGTGGCCGACCAGAGCGCGCCGGGATGCGTGTGGAACTGGTTGCCGTGGCCGTGGCGGTTGACGTTGGCCCAGGAGTTGATGCGCCAGGCGATCGCATGACGTTTACCGGCGCGGTCGACCGTGACGTCGCTCGCGACGGCCTGCGCGAAGCCGAGCACTTTCTGCGCGGGTGCGCCGCCCCATTCGTGAAAGTCCCAGCTCGACTGCCAGCCGCCGTGATTCGACCGCTGCACCGATTCGCTCGCTGCCTCGCGCGCGAGAATGATGCGCTTGAGCTCCGCGTTCAGCGCGTCGGCGTCGGGCAGCGTGGCGACCACGAGGGGTGTCGGGAAAAGGTTGAGCAGCGTCAGCGGCGGCGCGTCGCCGCTTGCGGCCCCCCGCGGCCTCGCCGGATCGGCCATGCCAGTGCCTCTGCGATCGTCTGGAGTGCGGACATCCTATAGCCTCCCGGCATGGAATTCAGCCGTGAGCCCAAGATTGTGCCCGCGTGTCGGGCTCCGATATCCTGAAAATCAACAAGAAGGATGAGCTCATGCTGACCGAGGCACAGGTTCGCACCGCGGTTGCGAACGGGATCAAGTTTCTGAACCGCACGCGCGAGCCGTACGGCTTGTGGTTCATGGGCCTCATGTACATCCGCTTCAAAATCCCGGAGTTCGCGAATGCGCTCGCGCGCTACGACGAGGAGATCGCGGCCCGGCCCAAAGAGGCTCCCGTGCTGCGCGTGCTTCGACGTCTGCTCGACGCCAACAACCCGCTGCAGCCCGATGACTGGGACCATGTGCTGATCCACACGGACCGCATCCTCGCGGCGGCGCTCTATTGCGATCGACTGGGCTTGCCCGAGTCTTACGCCGAAGCGCTCGAGAAGGGAATCAAGGCGGGCGGATACCACGCCACGCACGTGCTGCTGGCGTGGATCTGGCTCACGGACAACCGCTGCCGGCTGCCGGTGCGGGACGGATTCGTCGAAGAGATGTACCGCGCCGTAGCGGCGATCCTCGAGGACCAGCCGACGATCGTCAACGACTTGAAGCTCGAAGCCGCCGCGTTCCTCTGCATGGCGCGCCAGGGCAAGCGCGTAGATCCTGGCTTCGTCCGGCATGTCGTCTCGATCCAGAGACCGGACGGCGGCTGGGGAAAACCGGACATTCCGAATCCGGCCGACCCGGACGGGTCATCGTGGCACTCGACGACGCTCGCGTTGTTGTTGCTGCTGCACGTGGACTTCCCGAGCGCTTGAGCAAGAGGGGACAGACCTAAGGTCTCTCCCCAAATCGGCCATCCATGGTCTCCAAAAAAAAGCGGCGGGCCGAAGCCCGCCGCCGAGTCGTATCAGGATTCCCTTCTGATCAGAAATCCATCGTCATGCTGACATAGAACCGTCGGCCCAGCGGATCGTACGTCGAACCGTCGCCGGTTCGCGTGCAGTCCGTCGGGAACGGCGTCGCGAGCGGGTTGGCGCCGATGCACGGCGGCTCCTCGTCGAGCAGGTTCTCGATGCCGACGCTCAAGTTGTACCGATCCGCGAACCGGTAGTTGCCGGCTGCTGAGAACAGGTCGTACGCCGGGAGGCTGCTGTTTTGGCAAGATACTTGAGAAGCCGCCGTCGGCGGGTTGGCACGGCAGTTGTTGTTCAACAGCTCCGGCCAGTACTGGTGCCTGACATTGATGTTCCACGACCCGCGGCCGTAGCCCACGCTGGTAAACAGCCGGTAGTCGTAGTTCTGGCACTGCATGCCGAGGCCGCAGCTGTTGAAGCCGGCGTGGTCGATCTCCGCGACCGAGGCGCGATCCTGCGTGATCTCCTCCAGCGGGATGTTCGACGAGACGTTGAGGTTCAGCGAGCCGCCGTTCGCCATCTGATGCGACCAGACGAGCTGCAGATCGACGCCCGAGAAGCTCACCAATCCCTCGTTCGTGAAGGTGCGCTCGACCGTCGCACCGTTGCCGGTGTTCGGATTTCGCTGGATCTGCTGACAGACCGGATTGTTCGGATCGCCAGTCGGGTTGAACGCCGCGCTCAGGCAGCGCTCGTACGTCGTGTCGAGACCTTCGGTCGCGATCATGTTCTCGATCTCGATCTGGTACCAGTCGACCGTGAGCCTCCAGTCCTCGAGAATGTCCATGGCGACGCCGATCGTGACGGTGTCGGCCTGCTCCTCTCGCAGCAGCGGGTTGCCGAACGTCAGCGGGATCCCGACGCCGCCGGTCGTGGTCTGCTCGGTGCGCGCGCGGTTGTCGTAGTACTCGAGGGCCCCCGTGCCGCCCATCAAAGCTCGGCAGATGTTTTCCGTCTGGATGCTCTGCGCGGTGGACGCAGTGCCGGGGCCCGTCACCGGCGTCGCACTGAACGTGCCGGGATTCGCGAGGTTCTCCGAGCACCAGTCGCGCGTCGCGCCGCCGGCGCCGAACAGCTGCGTGCGCCGGCTGTACAGCTCGCCCAAGTTCGGCGCGCGGAAGGCACGGTTGAAGCCGCCGCGAATCCGGTAGCGCGGCGAGACCGCCCAGTCCATCAACGCCTTGTAGGTCTCGAGGTTGGGCATCTGCTCCATGCTCCAATCCGAGATACGCGCGCCGAGCTCGAGCCTGAAGTGCTCGACGCCGATCGGGCCGTCCTCGATGATCGGAACCAGCAGCTCGCCGTAGAGCTCGGACACGTCGAACTCGCCGTCGGAAGCTTCGTTCGGGAACAAGCCCGCGATCGGATCGGTGATGTTCTGGATGTCGCTCAAGTTGTCCGGCGTGAACGTGAAGCCGTTCTCGCGATACGTCGCGCCGAGCGCATATTGCAGCGGACCGGCGCGCATCTCGGCGAGGTCGCCCATGAGGTTGGCCTCGAAGATCGTCTGCGTCATCTCTCGCAGGTTCTTCAGCTGCGGCGAGATCATCTGCAGACAGTCCGCCGAGACTTCGCGATTGTCGGCGATCGGCAGACCCGAGGTGCAAGTCGAAGACGCCTCGGCGAAGCCGCCGAACTCCCACGGATTCGAGTCGTAGGTCATGTTGCGGCCCCAGTTCGGCGACGTGATCACGTCGCGGTACGACGTGAGCCGCATCGAGCCGAGCTGATTGACCGTGTTGTCCGAGCGCCCGGTGTAGATCGAGGCGTCCCAGCTATGGTCGCCGCTCGGCAAGTCGCCCTCGAGACCGAGCGTGAAGCTCATCGTCGTCGTTTCGTTGGTCGTCGAGCGGCCGGCGCCGAGCGCGTCTCTCATCCAATCCGGCTCGCGGCTCGCCCACAGGACGGCGTTCGGATCCACGCGGGTCATCATGAGGTTGTAGATCTCGGGCGTCGTCGGGAACGCCTCCGAGTTCGTGCAGCCCGGCAGATTATCGAGCCACGGCTTGGCCGCAGTGGCCGGCCCGTCGCACTCGACGCCGAATCGGCCGTTGAGCGTGTAGTCGGGGTTCGTCGTGCCGGTCGGCAGCAGCGAGTCCGGGATATCCAGGTAGGTATTCGGATTGCCGCGATAGAGGTTATTACCGAACGGAACGCCGGCGCCCCACTGGTTGATGTTGGCTGCCGTCAGACCGAGGCTCGACTCCGTCTTGGTGCGCGTGACCATGGCCTGGCCCGTGACTCTGACGTTGTCAGCCACGTCGAAATGGCCGTTCGCGAACGCCGAGAGCCGCTCGAGCGGCGAGGACGCCCAGTTGTACAGGACGTTCTCTTTGATTCCGCCGTGCGGCTGCATGACGAAACCCGGCAGGCCCTGGAAAGAGCCGTCGAGGTCGCCGGTGCCCTGGCGCCCATTGAAATTATCGTTGTATACCGGCCCGTTGAACTTGTAGGCGCCGGGAGCGAGCGCGGTCGCGTCCTGCAGACCCGAGAAGACCGTGCCGTCGCGGTTGATGCGGAACCGCGTCGAGGCCAGGTTGTTCGAGATCTGGCACCCGGTCAAACCGGCCGCCGGAGCAGGGTTGGGGAAGGGACAACCCGCCGCCGGGAAAATCGTGTTGACCTGGGTCTGACTCGGATTGTTGGCAACGACCGTCGGATTCGCGGTCGACACCGTCGAACCCGGAACGTAGGTGGGGTTCGGGACGAAGTTGTTGGGGATGATTCGCGGATTGTTCGCACTGACCGCCTGGTTGGCTTGAAAGTTCGGGTTCGGAGTGCCGCCGCCCGGCTCGTTGTGGAACCAAGTGGCGCTGCCGAAGGCGAAGCCGCCGCCCGCGGTGTTCGGGTTCGCGAGGTCCTCGATACGCCAGTCGCGCTGGTGCGTCAGCTGCTTCGTGCGCGTGCTGCGCTCGATGCCGAGCATGACGTTGCCGCGGTCGTCGGCGACGTTCGCGCCGAAGAGGGCCGAGATCTCCGTCGTCTGATCGCCGCCGTGCTCGGTGTCGCCGAACTGGACGTCGATGTTCGCGCCTTCGTAGTCGTCCTTCAGGATGAAGTTGACGACGCCGCCGATGGCGTCCGCGCCGTACACGGCCGAGGCGCCGCCCGAGATGACCTCGACGCGTTGGATCGCGGAGTTGGGGATCGAGTTGGTGTCGACGACCATTCGCGGATCGACGGGCATCGCGCGCCGGCCGTTGATGAGCACGAGGTTCCGGTTGGGGCCGAGGCCGCGCAAGCTGACCGTCGATGCACCGACCGTGTTGGTGACTGTTTGCTGCACGTCGCCCGTCGTGAACTGCGTGACGGCGGGCACGAACTGCGGTAACCGGTTCAGGACCGATTCGACGCCGACGGCGCTCGTTTCCTCGAAGAGCGTTTCATCGACGGTTTGAATTGGGCTGTTCGCCGTGAAGTCTTGGCGCACGATGCGCGAGCCCGTGACGACGACCTCCTCGAGAACCTGATCGTCTTCCGCTTCCTGCGCGACGACCGAAGTTGCCGGCACGACCGCGAGCGCCGAAGCGAGAATTGCTCCGCCGGTAGCGGCGGCGCGCGAGCCCCTTACGAGCTCGGCAATAGCTAAAGAAAGGCCGTTGACACGCGGACGCAAGCCCGCATCAGTGATGACTTTCATGCTCCCCCCAAAAAAAAGAACTTCGGAAACCTACGAAACCGAGCTCTCGAGATGTTGTTTTTGTGCTCGAAAGGCTGTCAGCCCGAAGGCTAGCACTGTGTACACCTCATCGGCAACAGCGGCTCGCAATCCGCCGGAAGGGACTTGCAGGCGGAGGTCCGAGTTCGTGTTCTGAGCAGCGGAGCAGGCATCGAACTGTAGCGAGATTCCAACAGCGACTGAAGGGCGCGGGCGATGCCCGCCCGCGCCCGTTGAAGCTCAAAACCGCGGCCCGTCCTCGTAATCGAGACCGAGCGGCGCGGCCTGCTCGCGCACGGCCTCGTAGATCTGCTGGTCGAGCGACGCGTCGGCGCCGCCGGCGGCGTCGATCTGCGTCTCTATATAGGCGTCGCGTTGCGCAGCGAGCTCCGCGATCTCGCACTTGAGCTCGTCGCGTTGCTGCGCCGTCTTCGCGACGAGTGCGCGCCGCTCCTCGACGCGCAGCGCAGCGACCGCGGCGGGCAGCTCTGCAGGCGGAACCGCAGCGATATCGACGCGGCCGCTCGCGACGTCGTCGACGAGCTCGCGCTCGCCCGCGTTGCCAGCAGCGGCGGCGCTGACGTTGAACGCGCCGCGCCGCGCGCGCGCCGCGAGCGAAGCTTCGTCATTGATGCGATCGAATGCGTCGACCTTCGAAGCCATCGCCGCTTGCTGCTCCGGTGAGCCGTAGTAAAGACGCGTGCCGTCGAGCTCTGCCGCGAGTGTCGCGATGCGTGCGTCGAAGGGCGTCTCGATCGCGATGGCGCTGCCCGCCTGCTCGACCGTGAAGTAACGTCCGCCGCCGAGCGACGCAATGTGCCGCCACGGCGCGACGGTGTCGCTCAGGCTGCCGCATTGAATCGTATTGACGACGATGCCTTTCGCGGCCGCGGCCGCGACGATTTGCGGGTACTTCACGTCGTCTTGGTAGTCCATGTGCGGCGGCGCGTCGCCGACCAAGAACACGACCTTGTACGTGCTCTGATCCTGGCTCCACGACATATTTTTGACCGCGGCGTCGAGCGCCTCGTTGACGGCTTCCGGCCCGTCGCCGCCGCCGTCGGCCGCAAAATCCATGAGCTTCGCGTACATCGAGTCGAGATCGCGATTCAGGTCGACGATCTGCGTGACGTACGCGTCGCCGCGATCGCGATAGGCAACGAGACCGATCGAGATCTCCGGCGCTTGCTGCGCCTGTGCGAGCGTGCTCGCGATCGACCAGATATTTTCCTTCGCCGCGTGGATGAGACCGCTCATGCTGCCTGTCGTGTCGAGCACGAATACAGCCTCGACGCGCTTCGCGCCGCTCGGCGCGATGACGCCCGTCGGCGCGGTGACGCCCGTCGGCGCGGTGCCTGCGGCGTTGCCGCGGATCGTCGGATAGATCAGCACCGTGCCGACCGTTGCAAGCACGAGGCCTAGACCCAAGATGTTCGTCTTCATGTTCAAGCTCCGTTGTATCGACGAGTGTTCAGCGAGGCGAGGTAGACAAGCGCCGCACGGCCGCCTCGGCGGCGCGGTGTGCCCGCGCGAAAGCGTCGTCGCGCGAGTCCAGAGCGCCCTTGTCGCGCCGCGTCATCGAGGCGGGAATCAGAACGTGGAACGCCTGCACGAGAAAAAAGCACCAGAGAACGAGCCAGGCGCTCTCCGAGCGCTGCGCTGCCCAGACGGCGAACGCCGCGCCGAGCACGGTCAGCCCTAGGTCCACGAGCGCGGGCACAAGGCCCGAGTAGTAATAAAGAGAGCGCACGAGCCAGACGAGACCGACGTGCATGAGCACATACGCTGCGAGCGGCAAGCCTAAGAGCCACGCTGCGCTTGCGATCACGATCCAGCCGGCGATCGTCGCGATGCGGCCGATGCGCTCACCGCTGCGGCTGACGGCGTAGAGCACATACGCAAGCCCGAGGATGGCAATGACAGCGTGCAACGTTGTCGCGAACCCAAACAGCGGCGTCATCGCCGAGAGCAACGCGGCGCCGCCGGCGCTCAGCACGAGCGCGGCTACGAGCCCCGCGCCGAGAGACGGCATTCGGCGCGCGGCGCTCATGACTGCTGCCTCTTCTGCCGCTCGCGCAACAGCGCGACCTCGACCTCGGCTTCGCCGACGACGAAGTCGCCGTGGCGGAAGTCGTCGCCGATCGCGGTCGTGCTCAGTAGCTCGGCTTTTTGTCGCATCACGTCGAGCTGCTCGCGCTGCTCGGCGAGGGCGGCGGAGACCGCTGCGAGCTCCTTCGTTAGAGCTGCGCGGCGCTCCGCGGAATGCCGCACGAGGCGCTCGGTTTCCAGCCGGCGCCTGATGATCTTGCGCGCGAGCTCCTCGTTGCTGCTCTCGAAGCAGACATCGAGCTGTAGCCCAAGCTCGCGCAGCGCCGCTTCGGCTTTGCGCTGCCGCTCGCCGAGCGCTTCTTGCTCGTGCTCGAGAGCGCGCACACGTTGCTCGCCGCGCGCGAGCTCTTCTTCCATTTCGCGCACGGCGTGCTTTAGCAGCACGTCGGGTTCCTCGATGCGGTCGAGCACGGCATGCACGTCGGCCGTGAACAACCGCGACATTCGATTGATGAGCGCCATGAGATCAGCCTCCTCGCAAGCTCGGTGAACGGTGCGGAGGCCAATTTATGAATCGCGGGCGCGGCGCTCTATCGCAGGAATGCAAAAAGGCGGCGGCACGATTTACACGCCGGTTACACTTCTGCGTACTGCTTGATATCGGCTCGGCCAGGCGGCAGTCTATGGCTCGCTGGCAGGGAGGCCATATTCAAGTGAACACAGAGCGGTGCAAGGTCCTCGTGGTGGATGACGAGCGAGACAACGCCGACACCACCGTCACATTACTCGAGATCTGGGGTCATGAAGCCGAGGCCGCTTACTCGGCCGACGATGCGATCGCTAAAGCGAAAACGCTAGACCCCGATGTCGTACTAATCGATCTATTAATGCCAGGCAAGGACGGGTTCCAGCTAGTGAATGAGCTGCGCACCCACTGCCCGAGGGCGAAGTTCGTGGCTGTCACGGGTTTTGCCAAGGCGGACATCGTGCGTCGTTCACGCGAAGCTGGATTTGAAAGAGTTCTGTTCAAACCGGCGCCCGCGACAGTCTTGGAGGAAGCCGTCGAGACCGTGTGCGCTTCGGCGCCTAAATAAGAAGCTGCGCTTGCTCAGTTGCGCTGGCCGCCGCTCGAGCTAGTGATTTTTGACCATCGCCGCCATGGCTGCTATCAGGTTGCCGCGAGCATCGTTGAGCTCCCGCAGCGCCTCGGCTTCTTGCTTGAGTAGCTCGGGTGAGGCCGTTTGGCCGCTCATGGCGGCTTCATTCATCGCGATCAGGCAAGCTTGATAGGCCGAGTACGCGGCGTTGTAGCGCAGGCGTAGCGTGCGCAGATCGGCTTCGGAGGGGGCTGGCTGGGCCATCCCCGGCATTGTGCGCCACCGCTTCGGCCATCTGTTGCTACCGTCGAGAATGTTCGTCCGCTCCATGCCCAAATAGCTAGCAAGAGACGTGCCAGACCGGAAATAAAGACGGGGTCACGTTTTTCGAGACGTACGACGGTTTTCCGCAGAAAACACGCGTGAAACCTGGCACATCTTTACAAACGATTTACACGGCGCTCGGTTGCGGGCTGCTAGCCTTGGGCGGACATGGACACCGCGAAGCCACGCATTCTCGTCGTCGAGGACGAGGCCGCCATTCGCGAGGGCCTCGCCGACGTCCTCGTCTATCACGGCTACGGCGTCGATGCCGTCGGCGATGGGCGCGAAGGGTTGCAGAAGGCCCTGAGCGGCCGGTACGACCTGCTGCTGCTCGACGTCATGCTGCCCGGGCGCGACGGCTTCTCGATCTGCGACGAGGTCCGCAAGGTCGATCGTGACCTCGCCGTGATCATGCTGACGGCGAAGACGAGCGACGAGGACATCGTCAACGGCTTGTCGCTCGGCGCCGACGACTACATCGCGAAGCCGTTCTCGATCGCGCAGCTCCTGCTGCGCGTCAAGGCCGTGCTGCGCCGCTCGCGCACCGTTGCCGCGGCGGCCACGCAGATCAAGCTCGCCGGCGGCGTCGAGATCGACGTGCCGAATCTGTCGGGCCGTCGCGGCACCGAGCCCCTGACCTTCACGCGCCGCGAAATCGAGATCCTCGAGTACTTGCAGCGCAACACGCAGCGCCCCGTATCGCGCGACGAGCTCCTGACGAAAGTCTGGGGCTACGACCGATCGGCCGAGATCGAGACGCGCACCGTCGACATCCACGTCGCGAAGCTGCGGCGCAAGATCGAGCTCGACGCGAAGGAGCCGCGCAACCTGCTCACGGTGCGCGGCGCCGGCTACCGATTGGTGGTGAGCCCGTGAAGCGTAAATTCTTGCGGCGTATCGACGAGCGCGGACTGAAGGTCGTGCTCGCTGCGTTCTTTCTGGCGCTCGCCGTGCCGGCCGGCGTGCTGATCGCACAAGCCTACGGCCAGCTCAAGTGGCAGGCGTTTCGCAGCACGCAGGTCGCCGCCGAGGAGCTCGCGGCACGAATCGATGCGACACTGCGCGCCGCGATCGCAGCCGAGGACGCGCGCTCGTTCGGCGCTTATTCGTTCCTCGTCGTCGAAGGTGACGCGGCCGCCAACTTCGTGCAGCGTTCGCCGCTCTCGGCGTTTCCCGTCGAAAGCGCCGTGCCCGGAGTGCTCGGCTATTTTCAGGTCGATGCGGCCGGCAGGCTCACGACGCCACTGCTGCCGCAAGCGGGTGTGACCGCGGCGAGCTACGGTATCACGCCGGCCGAAGAGGCGGCGCGCGCGCAGCGCGTCGAAGAGCTGCGAGCGTTGCTCGCGCGCAATCAGCTCGTGCGGGCTCCCCGCGACGAGGCGCCCGCAGCTCCTGCGCCCGAGCGCCAGAGCGCGCCGCTCGAGCGCGAGCGCCGGCAGCTCTCGCTCGACGCCGGCCAGGTCGGCGCATCGCCGCCGTCCGCGCAAGCCGGTTTCGACCGCCTCGCGGCGACGGAGGCGCCCGTGCCAACGGCGGCGTTTGCGTCGCGCGCCGATGCCGCGAACGGCGCACGCGAGGTTGCCGCCGACTCCGCCGCGGCGGATGCGGAAGCAATGCGGCCGGCGCTCCTCGAGCAGCGCGAAAACAGCTTCGCCGATGCGCGGCAAAAACGCGTCGAGGAAGCGCTCGTCGCGGAACCGGCCGTCGCGGAGGACGCCTCCGCAGACGCTGACGCGCCTCCGGCCAAAATCGAGGTCTCCGTGCGGACGTTCGCGAGCGAAGTCGACCCGTTCGAGCTCGGCGTGCTCGACACAGGGCACCTCGTGTTGTTCCGCAACGTCTGGCGCGAAGGGCAGCGCTACGTGCAAGGGGCGCTCATCGACCGCCGGGCTTTCGTCGACGCCGCAGTCGAGACTGCCTTTGGTACGAGCAATGTTGCGACCGTTGCGCGCCTCACCGTGGCTTTCCAAGGTCGCGTCTTGAACGAGATCGAGACGCGCAATTCGTACATGGGCCCGGCGTCCTCGCGCGAGCTTGCCGGCGACATGCTGCACCGCGCGCGCTTGTCGCCGCCGTTCGGCGATGTCGAGCTGACCTTCTTCGTGGACCGCCTGCCGCGGGCGCCGGGCGCCACGTTGCTCGCCTGGGTCGCCGTGACGCTGGCCGCCGTGCTTTGCGCAGGCTTCTCTTTAATGTATCGCTTCGGCGCTGGGCAGATGCGCCTCGCGCGCCAGCAGCAAGACTTCGTCTCGGCCGTGAGCCATGAGCTCAAAACGCCACTGACGTCGATCCGCATGTACGGCGAGATGTTGAAGGCCGGTTGGGCCGACGAGGCCAAGCGGCAGACGTACTACGACTACATCCATAGCGAGAGCGAGCGGCTGTCGCGCCTGATCGAGAACGTGCTGCAGCTCGCGCGGCTCACGCGCAACACACAGCGCTTCGACTTGAAAAGCGTCACCGTCGCCGAGCTTGCGGACCTCGTGCGCTCGAAAGTCGCGACGCAGGTCGAGCGCGCCGGGTTCGAGCTCGCCGTGCGCAACGAGACGCCCGAAGGAACCGCCGTCATCGTCGACCTCGATTGCGCGGCGCAGGTTTTCATCAATCTGGTCGACAACGCGTTGAAGTTCTCCGCCGGCGCCGCCGTGAAGAAGGTCGACATCGCGGCACGTCGCGGCGGCGACGGCACGGTGCTGTTCACGGTGCGCGACTATGGCCCCGGCGTGCCGAAAGCCCAGATGAAAAAGATCTTCGAGCTCTTCTATCGCGCGGAGAACGAGCTGACGCGGGAGACGGTCGGCACGGGGATCGGGCTCGCGCTCGTCCGGCAGCTCGCGCTGGCAATGGGTGCGCGTGTCGACGTGCGTAATTGCGAGCCGGGCGCCGAATTCCGCCTGCATTTTGCGCCGGGGTAAACTGAGCACAAGCAAGTCGCAGCAGAGGTGCGCCATGAATCGCGTCGTCGACGATCTCGTCTCCCGCTTCGATCGAGGCACTCTGTCGCGCCGGCATTTGATTCAAGGACTGACGGCGCTGGCTGCGGCTGGCGGGGCGCTGCCCGCGTCGGCGCAGGCGACGCCGTTCAGCTCGACGCGCATCGACCATATCAGCATCCAAGTGACGGACATGGCGCGCTCGATCGAGTTCTACGAGAAGATCTTCGGGCTCAAGGTCCTGGGCGAGGACAAGGAGAACGAGATCGTGCGAATGGGCGTCACGCGCATCATCGTCTCGTTGCACCGTAAGCCGCCGGTCGGAATCGTCGACCATTTCGCGATCGCGATCGACAATTTCGACCGTGAGGCCGTGACGGCGGAGCTCGCGAAGCACGGCCTCACCGCGCAGCAAAACCTCGACTACGGCTTCTATGTGCGCGATCCCGAGGGGATTCCCGTGCAAATAGTGGGTGCCTAGGTCCGGCGGCCCCAGCGCCCGCTCGACGTGGCCTTGCCGCTCACGTAGCCCGACCGCTACGCTGGTGCGACGGGGGAGTCCAATGTCGAGAAGTGTCCGGTTCCTTTTGAACGCCGTGCTCTGCCTCTTGATCGGCGCGCACGCGATTTATTGGTTTGCGATGGGGCGTGCGGAATTCGCATCCGACGTGCGCATCGGGCTCGTGGTCGCGCAAGCTGTCGTAGGTTTTGGCGGCGCGATCTGGTTCTTCATTCGCTCGCGCGCCGTTTCGAGCTAGGAGCGCCGAGGTGCCGCTGATCGCCGCGAAGCTCGAAGCGCTGGGGCTCGTCTTGCCGAAAGCGGTCCGGCCGCCGCCCGGCGTCTTGCTTCCGTTTCGCCTCGTGCGCGTGCTTGGGAACCATGCGTACGTCTCCGGCCACGGCCCGCTGAACCCCGACGGCACGTTGGCGCCGCCGCTCGGCAAGGTCGGGCGCGACTTGTCCGTCGAGCAGGGTTATCGCGCGGCACGTCTCACGGCGCTCGCGATGCTCGGCAGCATCGAGCGCGAGCTCGGCGATCTCGACCGAGTACGCGCGTGGACGCGCGTCTTCGGCATGGTCAACTCGGCGCCGGGCTTCAATCAGCAGCCGCGCGTCATGAACGGCTTTTCGGATTTGATTCTCGAGCTGTTCGGGGCCGAGCGCGGCGCCCATTCGCGCAGCGCCGTCGGCATGGCGGAGCTGCCGTTCGATTTGCCCGTCGAGGTCGAAGCGGAGCTCGAGATCGAAGTGCCGACAGATCTGATTTTCGTGAGAAATAGATCTGTCCCCTCTTCGCAAGTCGGTCAAGATTTGTCGAGCCTACGGTCTCGCGCCGATGGGCCGCGGGCTATGATCGCAAGCAACCTCAGCTCGTCGATCGGGGAATGCCATGCGCACAGAATCGGTCACCAGCTTGTTCTCGCGGCGCGCGCTGATCCTGATCGCTGGGCTTGTCACGGGCGCTACAGCGAGCGTCGGCGCATGGCCCGCGGCGGCGCAGGAGCCGCTCAAGATCGGCATCATCGGTACGGGCAGGATCGGCGGGGCGCTCGCACGCCACTGGGTCAATGCGGGCCACGAGGTCTTCATGTCGTCGCGCCATCCCGAGGAGCTCGAGCCGCTCGCGACAGAGCTGGGTCCTCGCGCCCACGTCGGGCTGCCGCAAGAGGCTGCGGCGTTCGGCTCCGTCGTGCTCGTGTCCGTGCCTTACGGCGCGATGCCGCAGATCGGCGCGGATTTCGCCGACGAGCTTGCCGGGAAAGTCATCATCGACACGAGCAACCCCGTCGCCGGGCGCGATGGCGAGCGCGTGCCAGAATGGCAGCGCAAAGGAGCAGGCGTGTCGACGGCGGAACTGTTGAAGAGCAATCGCGTCGTCCGGGCGTTCAACTGCATCCCGGCGGCTTCATTGGCCGGTTTCTCGAACCGGCAGCCCGAGCGCATTGCGATCCCGATAGGCGGCGACGACGCGGCCGCGCTCGCGATTGCGGAGCGGCTCGTGCGCGACGCGGGGTTCGATCCCGTGATGATCGGCACGTTGGCGGAGACGCGCCAGTTCGATCTCGGCCAGCCGCTCGCGCAGGGCAATCTGAGCGCGGCGGAGCTGCGCTCGAGAATGAACCGATAGAGGCCGACCGGGGCCCGCGCCCCTCAGTTCGCGTGGACCTCGTAAATGACGGGGATGTTGTGCTCGACGGCGTAGCTGCGGGCGATGAACATCGCGTCTTCTTTCGACATCGCTTCGCCATCGACGATCGTCGTGCAGCTCCAGCCTGAGCGGCCGCTGTCGCCTGCGGCCGAATAAGAGAGGTGCTCGATCGTCGCGAGCCGCGGGCCGTGCCGCTCCGATTGCTCGGCCGTGTAAACGCGCAGAAAGTTCGGCTCCGTATAGGTCTCGGTGGGCCTGACACTCGGCTTCACTCTGGCCATGGCTGCTCCCCGCCCCACGCAATGCGCTGGCTCCTACGACGAAGAGCAAGGGTTGTGCCAGCCGCGGCGCGCCCGGTCCGGTGCTGGGCGATGAGGCGCTTATGTCAACGCGGGCTGACGCAGCCCGTCAGGAGTGGACTCCGTGGCACGTGACACGTTCCCGATACCCCAGTGCCACCGTCGTGAATCCTCTCACAGCCAGAAAAGTCTGATTCTGCTCAAATCGCGCCTTCCGGTTTTTGGCAGCGGTGCTGTGTGAGTAACCCGTGACCGAAGCTCAAGAAGAAAGCGGCTCCGGCAAGAAGCAGAACCCGAAAATCCGGTTCATCGAGCAGTTCTTGCGTCAAGGGCAGCAAGGCCGGCTCGCGGGGCTGTTGCTCGGTCAGCTCGACGCGTTCAACCGGATCGCGACGACCTTTGGTCACGAAGAGTGCGACGCGTTCTGTGCACTGTACGCGGAACGGTTGCGCGAGGTCCTTCCTCCGCGCACGCCGATCATCCGGCTGTCCGAACGCCGCTTCGCGCTGCTCGTCAATTGCGATTCGATGTCGGCGGTCATGGACATCGCCGTCAGGCTCACCGAGGACAATCCGCCGCAGCTTACGGTCGGCGGCGACCAGTTCGTCGTCGATCTCACGCTCGGCATCGCGGTGTTTCCTTCGCACGCCGATGACGCACCGACGCTATTTCGCCGCGCCGAGCTCGCGCTCAAGGAAGCGCGCGAGAAAGAGCTTGCGTTCGACATCTACCGGCCCGACGCGACCCAGCAGCAGGCCGCGCTGTGGAAATTCGAGACGGAGCTGCAGAGCGCCGTCGCAAAAAACAAGCTCGAGGTCTACTACCAGCCGAAGGTGGAGCTCGCCACGCATCGCGTCTGCGGCGTCGAAGCGCTCGTGCGCTGGCGTACCGACTCCGGCAACTTCGTTCCGGCGAGCGATTTCATTCCGCTCGCCGAGACTAACGGCGCCATCGTGCCGCTGACATGGCTCGTCTTCGACCGCATCGTCGCGCAGCTCGAGAAATGGAAGGCGCTGCCCGAGTCGTTCTCAGTCGCCGTCAACGTCTCTCCACAGATTCTAGGTCACCCCGAGTTCACGACCCGCGTCAAAGCTCTCAAGTCGGCCCTCGACCAGCGCAAACGCAAGCTCATCATCGAGCTCACCGAGGACAGCTTGGTGCAAGGCGACGCTTCGTCGCTCGGCATCGAGCGGTTGCGAAAGCTCGGCGTCGATCTCGCGATCGACGATTTCGGCAAGGGCTATTCCTCGTTGACGTACTTGAAGCAGATACCGGCGGCCGAGATCAAGATCGACAAGCGCTTCATCGGAACGATCGCCGTCGACGAGACGGACAAGCAGATCGTCAAGACGGTCATCGCGCTCGCGCACGCGCTCAGCATGCGCGTCGTGGCCGAAGGCGTCGATAGCGCGGAAGCCGTCGCGGCGATCGCCGAGCTCGGATGCGAGATGGCGCAGGGCTTCTACATCGGCCGGCCGATGCGCGGCGATCTCGTGCCCGAGTGGATGGCGCACTACGCCGCGACCGCCAAGGTGCGCCGCGCGGCCGTCGAGCGCGAGTGGCCCGAGCAAGCGGCGGTCCAGCAACCGTAGCTTCCCGCCGACAGCCGCGGCTGGAGTAAACTCCGGCGCCTCGACAGGCGAGTGCCGTTGAAGTTGCCGATGCGATTTCTGCTCGACTTCGTTTACCTCCTCGCCTGCATTGTCCTCTCGCCGTGGCTCGTGTACCGCTTGTGCGCGGCGGGGCGACGCGACTTCGCAATGCGCTTCGGCGTGGGGCTCCATGAGGGCCTCCCGTCCTCCATCTGGCTGCACGGGTCGTCGGCCGGCGAAGTGGCCGTCCTGCGGCCACTCGTCGAGAGGCTCGAGCGCGACCATCCGGGCACGCCGCTCGTGATCTCGGCATTCACGGCGACGGGGCTTGCGACGGCGCGCAAGCTGTACGCGCGGCACCGTGTCGTGCCGCTGCCCGTCGACCTGTCGTTCGTGGTTGCGCGCTTCCTCCGTTGCTTCAACCCGCGGTTGCTCGTCGTTGCGGAGTCGGAGTTCTGGCCGAACCTCATCAGCCTCGTGCACGCGCGCGGCGTGCCGGCGGCGCTCGTCAACGGCAAGATGTCGGCGAAGTCGTTCCGCGTTCATGCACGGACGCGCCTCGTCTCCCGCGTTCTCGCGAAATTCTCCATGCTTGCCGTGCAGACCGAGGAGCACGCACAGCGCTTCGTGGCGCTCGGCGTGCCGCGCGCTCGGCTGCATGTCACGGGCAACATGAAGTATGACCTCACGCCGCCGGCCGCCGGCGGCTCGATCGCGCTCGAGCTGCGCGCGGCGCTCCGCTACGAGCCGCGCGACGTCGTCGTCATCGGCGGCAGCTTGCACGATCGCGAAGACGAAGCGTTGCTCGACGCTTACGCCGCGGCGCGCGCGTCGCTTCCCGATGCAGCGCTCGTCATCGTGCCGCGTTACCCCGCCGATGTGGACGTCATCGCGCAGCGTGCGCGCGAGCGCGGGTTGGCCGTCACGCGCAAGACGGTTGTCGATAAAGGAGACGCTCCGGCTCCGGGACGCGACGGCGTGCTGCTCGTCGACACGGTCGGTGAGCTCTCGCGTCTCTATGCCGTCGCCGATCTCGCGTTCGTCGGCGGCAGCTTGTTTTTCCGCGGCGCCAACAAGGGCGGCCACAATCTCATGGAGCCCGCGGTGCTCGGCGTGCCCGTGCTGTTCGGCCCGTACAACTTCAGCTTCAAAGAAACCGTCGAGGATCTGCTCGCCGCCGATGCCGGTCGGCTCGTGCACGACGCGGCCGAGCTCGAGGCGGCCGTCGTCGAGCTCGTCGCCGACGGCGTCGCGCGCCGCGCACTCGGGCTGCGTGCACAGCGCGTCACGGAGGCCGGCCGCGGCGCAACATCGCGCAACTATGCGTTGCTCGCGGAATTGTTGCGGGCGCCGCCATGAGCCTTGCCACACGGCGACCCGAGGCCCAAAATGCCGCCGTACTTCAAGGACGTTCAATGACCAAGAAACACGTCTTCATCCGCGACATCGATTGCGGCTCGGATCAGTTGTTTCTGATTGCCGGGCCGTGCGTCATCGAGGAAGAGTCGCTGATGATGCGTACGGCGGAGCGGCTCAAGGGCATCTCCGAGCGGCTCGACGTTCCGCTGATTTTCAAGTCGTCGTTCTCGAAGGACAACCGCAGCTCGCTCGAGTACTACCAGGGGCCCGGGCTCGAGCCCGGCCTCCGCATGCTCGAGAAGATCAAGCGGCAGTTCGACTTGCCGATCCTCACGGACATTCACTACCCGTATCAGGCGGCGCCGGCCGGCGAGGTTTGCGACGTCATCCAGATTCCCGCGTATCTCTGCATGCAGTCGGAGCTCGTCGTCGCGGCCGCGAAGACGGGCGCCGTAGTCAACATCAAGCACGGCCAGTTCTTGGCGCCCGAGAACATGGCGAAGCCCGTCAAGAAGATCGAGGATTCGGGCAACGACCGTATCATCGTGACGGAACGCGGCTACACGTTCGGCTACAACGATCTCGTCGTCGATCCGCGCAGCTTCTACTTGCTGAACCAGATCGGTTATCCGGTCGTGTTCGACGCGGGCCACTCGATCCGCAAGTACGGAATACCCAGCAAGGACCCGCGCGGCAGCGCGCGGCAGTTCTTGACGACGCTGGCCCGTTCCGCCGTGGCGGCCGGGGTCGACGGTTTCTTCATCGAGGCGCACCCGAGCCCGCCCGATGCGCTCTGCGATGCGGCGAGCCAGTACGCTCTCGAGGACCTCGAGAGCTTCATGCGACCGCTGATCGACATTCATAACTTGGTTCGCTCGCAGCTCGTGCACTAAAGGACTCGCATGGACCTCTATCTCGACTCGGTGGATTTCAAAGAGATCGAAGCGGCGCTCGACTACGGTTTCGTCAAGGGGCTCACGACGACGCCGACGTTCATGCACAGGCATGGCATCACCGACATCGACGGCGCGATCGTCAAGCTGTCGAAGATGGTGCCCGAGCTGCAAGTCGAGGCGCTCGGCGACACGCCGGACCAGATCGTCGCGGAAGCCGAGCGCATCATGAATCTCGGCCTCGAGCGGCCGCCCGTCTTCAAGGTGCCGATCTCGAACGAGGGTGTGAAGGGTTGCCAGCGGCTGCGCGCGCGCGGCTACAAGGTCAACGTGCACCTCATCTATACACTGAACCAGGCGTACATGGCGATGGAGGCCGGCGCGTCGTTCATCTGCCCGCTCGCCGGACGCATGCAGGATCAAGGTCACGACGCGATCCAGCTGTTCGAGCAATGCGTCGACGTCATCGACCGCTACGGCTATGACAGCAAGGTCATGTTCTCGTCCGTGCGCCACGCCGAGCACGTGCGCCAAGCGATGCTGACGGGCGTGCACGTTTGCACGATGCCGTTCTCTGTCATGAAGAACCTCTGCGAGAACACGCTGACAGCGCTTGGCACGGCGCAGTTCCGCGAGCACACGGCGCTCATGACGCAACGCGTGAAAGACGTCATCCGCGCGTCGAACCCCGTTTGCGAGACGAATGACACTTTGAACAACGCGATGGTCAAGATGACGGAGTCGCGTTTGGGCACGGTGACGCTCGTCGACGGCAAAGGCGCCGTTGCCGGCATCTTCACGGATGGCGACCTGCGGCGGAAGCTGCAAGCCGGCGGTCGCACGATCCTCGACAAGAAGCTCGCGGAAATCGGCTTCTCGGAGTCGCCGGTGACGATAGCCCAGGACGCGTTGCTCAACGAGGCAGTCAAAGTGTTCAAGAGCAAGGCGCTCGACAGCATCATCGTCGTCGACGGCAAGAAGCCCGTCGGCGTGCTCGACGTTCAAGACCTCATCAAGCTGGGGTTGCTCGGCCAAGAGCATCTTTAGACGATGCAGCCCGCAGCCGAGCTCAGCGTCTTCTCGCGGCTTGGCGGCACGTTCGTGACTCCGGTCGACACGCTCGTCGAGCGCATGCGCACGATTCGAGGGTTCGTCTCGGATTGGGACGGCGTCTTCAATCAAGGCGCGAAGGGCGAGGGCGCCGAGAGCACCTACAGCGAACCCGATTCGATGGGCACGAACCTGCTGCGCTACGCGCTGTGGCGCCAGCACGGGCAGCTGCCGATCGCGGCGCTCATCACCGGTCTGCACAATCCGTCGGCGCGCACGTTCGCTCTGCGCGAGCACCTGCATGCCGTTCACTACGGCGCGCGCAACAAGACCGCTGCCCTCGAAGCGCTGTGCCGCACGCACAGCGTTTCGTCGGAGCACCTCGTGTGCATCTTCGACGACGTCAATGACCTCGGCATGGTGTTCGCCTGCGGCATTCGCGTGCTGGTGCAACGCAGCGCGAGCCCCCTGCTGCGCGAGTACGTCGTGCGGCAAGGGCTCTGCGACTACGTGACGGCGCATGCGCCCGAGCGCCACGCCGTGCGCGAGGTCTGCGAGCTGCTGCTCGGCTTGCTCGGCTCGTTCGAGGCCGTCGTTGCATCGCGCGTCGCATGGGACCGCGACTACGCCGCCTATTTCGCCGCTCGCCAGGCAGTAACGACCGAGTTTGTCGATCAGCGGGCGAACGAGTGACGTGAGCATCTGGCGCATCGCCGTCTATCTGTTTTTGCCGTATGCAATCGGCAACCTGATCTGGCGGGCGCTGCGTTACCCGGCGTACTGGCACCGCTGGCCCGAGCGCTTCGGGTTCGTGGCGTCGCTGGCCGGCCGGCGCGCTCTGTGGGTGCATGCCGTTTCCATCGGCGAGGTGAGATCGGCGGCGCCGCTCGTGTCGGCCCTCGTCGAGCGGTACCCCGAGCACCGCGTCGTCGTCACGACGATGACGCCGACGGGATCGCGGCAGGTGCGCGAGTTGTTCGGCGAGCGCGTGAGCCACTGCTACGTTCCGTACGATTTCCCGGGCGCCGTGCGGCGCTTCCTCGAGCGAGTGCGGCCCGAGGCCGCCGTCATCGCCGAGACGGAGTTCTGGCCGAACATCTTCGCCGAGTGCGGCCGCGGGCGGATTCCCTTGCTGCTCGTGAACGGCCGCGTCTCACAGGCCTCGCTGCGCGGCTACCTGCGGGTCCCCAGTATTGCCCGCGCCATGCTGCTGAACGCCGACCTGTTGTGCGCGCAGACGCGCGTCGACGCGCAGCGCCTGCGGAATCTCGGCGCCCCCCAGCATCTCATCCACGTGACGGGCAATCTCAAGTTCGACGTCGAGCTGCCGGCGCAGCTCCTCGAGGAAGCGCGAGAGTTGCGGGGGCACTGGGGCCGCGAGCGGCCGGTGTGGATCGCGGCGAGCACGCACGCCGGCGAGGAACGAAAGGTTCTGGAGGCGTTCGCGTCGCTGAAGCAACGTTACCCCGCGCTTCTGCTGGTTCTCGTTCCGCGTCATCCGGAGCGCTTCCAAGCCGTCGCGCGCCTCAGCCGCAAGCATGGCTTTGCAGTGGCGCTGCGCAGCCGCATGCCGGGCCCGTTGCCGGCCGGAACCGAGGTGCTCGTCGGCGACACGATGGGCGAGCTGCAGCGGCTCTACGCAGCCGCCGACGTCGCGTTCATCGGCGGAAGCCTGGTGCCGCACGGCGGCCAGAATCTGCTCGAGGCGTGCGCCGTCGACGTGCCCGTCGTGGTCGGGCCACACATGTTCCACTTCGAGGAGATCAGCGCCATGGCGATCGAGCGCGGCGCAGCTCGCCAAATCCACGACGTGCAAGGTCTAGCCGAGGCCGTCGCTTTGTATTTCGATCAGCCCGACCTGCGTCGCGCGGCCGGCAGAGCCGCGCATACTCTCGTGACGGACAATCGCGGAGCGCTCGAGCGCACGCTCGCGCTCGTCGAGGACGCGTTGCGCGGCGCACGACACAGCAGCGGGACGAAGGCTGAGACGGCGCGGGGCCTGGCGGGCGCCGACGTTCACAGCCGCTGAATTCGCCGCATGGCGTACGTCCGCGAAAGTCTGATTGCTGCGCGACGCCACCCAGTGGACCCGCGTAGGGAGTAGGGGCAGAATCACCCGCGTCGAGAAATCAGGGGGATTCCGGTCATGCGTTCTTTCGACGACGTTCGTGTTGTGCGCACGCTCCAAGCACTGATTGCCGCCCTGCTGATCGCCGCAGGCTCGGTCGGCGCGTGGGCTCAAGCGCCAGCTCAGCCGCCAGCTCAGCCGCAAGCGGAGGCGCAAGCCGCCCCGATTCCCGCTCCGGTCCCGGCCGCCGTGGCGATTCCTCGTCCGAGCGCCGGCGAAGTCCAAGCCGCACGTGACGCCTTCACGAAATTCCTGGCGTCGGCCGACGCGGCGACGCGCGGCCTGCTTCAGAAGTATCCGAGCCTTCTCGAGGTGCGACCGCCCGGCCCGAACACGGCTGTCGTGCCGGGGCTCGCGCCGCAATTTCAGGCGAAGCACCAAGCGAACAAGGAAGTCGCGAAGCAAGGCGACGCCGAAGTGCTATTCATGGGCGACTCGATTACCGACTTCTGGCGCAATGCCGACGGCCCGTTCGCCGGCAAGCCCGTGCTCGACAAGCATTTCGGTCAGTGGAAAGTCGCGAACTTCGGCATCGCGGGCGACACGACGCAGGGCGTTCTCTATCGCTTGCAGAACGGCGAGGGTCAAGGTTTCAGCCCGCGCGCCGTGATGTTGATGATCGGCACGAACAACACGCTGCGAAACACGGCCCCCGAAATTGCGGAAGCCATCGGGGCCGTCGTGCTCGAGCTGCAGAAAGACTTTCCGCAGGCCAAGATCCTGCTGCTCGGAGTGTTCCCGCGCGGCCGCCCGAACGATCCGGTGCGCGCCACGATCGCGGAAATCAACCGGACGATCGCGAAGCTCCACGACGGCGAGCGCGTGCACTATCTCGACATCGGCGCCAAGTTTCTCGCGCCCGACGGAACGATTCCTGCCGACGTGATGAGCGATCTGCTGCATCCCGGGCCGAAGGGCTACGAGATCTGGGCGCAAGCCGTGCAGGAGCCGCTGACGGCGCTCATGGCCGCACGCTGATCTTCCCGCGACGCGGCCTCACGGCGCACGCGCGCGGCGAATCTGGTATCGTGCTGCGCGCCGGCGGTCCGCCGGCTACCCCTTGATTCGAGGTAGCGGCTCAGGCTGCGCAGCGCACTTTCCGTGAAGCTCGTCGACTTCGACATTCCCGTTACTGCGAGCCCTGCGGCCGGCGCGCCGCCCGAAGGGCTGGTCGCGTTCTACTGGCACTTCATCAAGCAGACGAAGGGCTGGTACGCCGCGATGTTCGCCGCGAGCCTCGCCGTCGCGCTGCTGGACACCGTGATCCCGCTTTTCATCGGCCGCCTCGTCTCGTTGATGGAGGCGTCCGATCGCGAGGCCGCGCTGACGGCTGCGTTGCCTTTGTTGCTCGGTATGGTCGTGCTCGTGGTCGTCGTGCGGCCGCTCGCGATCCTCGCGGACGTCTCGATCCGGCACAACGCTTTGGTCCCCGGAGCCACGAGCCTGATCCGCTGGCAGAGCCACTGGCACGTCGTGCGCCAGAGCTGGCCGTTCTTTCAAAACGACTTCGCGGGGCGGATTGCGAACCGCGTCATGCAGACGGCGAGCTCGTTGCGCGAGAGCGCGATGTCGAGCATCCGCGCCGTCTGGTACATCGGCGTTTATGGCGTCACGGCGTTTGGCTTGATGATCGCGACCGATTGGCGCCTCGGCGTGCCGATTGTCACGTGGTTCTTGGGCTACGCGCTGATCCTGCGCTTTTTTGTGCCGCGGCTCCGCGAGCTCTCGCGCGAGAGCTCGGAAGGCCGGTCGCTCGTCATGGGCCGCGTCGTCGACAGCTACACGAATATCCTCACGGTGAAGCTGTTCGGCCGTATGCGCGAGGAAGACGCGTACGTCCGCGAGGCGATGGACGGCCACTACGGCGCGATGCGCAAGCACTTACGGATGATCACGCGGTTCCACTTCTCGCTGACGTTCCTGAACGCTTTGTTGCTCGTCGCCACGGCCTTCATCGGCCTCACGCTCTGGGGCCGCGGCGCGATCGATGCGGGCGCCGTCGCGACGGCGCTGCCGCTCGCTTGGCAGACCGTGACGGCGGCCGGCTGGGTCAGCTGGGAGGTCACGTCGATCTTCGAGAACATCGGCACCGTGCAGGAAGGTATGCAATCGATCGCCGTGCCGCATGCCGGCGTCGACCACTCGGGTGCGCGCCCGCTTACGGTCGCGCGCGGCGAGATCCGGTTCGAGGGGCTGAGCTTCGCTTACGGGCGCGGCGACGCGGCGCCCGTCGTGAAGAACTTGAATCTCACGATTCGGCCCGGCGAGCGCGTCGGTCTCGTCGGGCGGTCCGGGGCCGGCAAGTCCACGCTCGTTAACTTGTTGCTGCGCCTGCACGATACGGAGTCCGGCCGCATCAGGATCGACGGCCAGGACATCGCGCACGTGACGCAGGAAAGCTTGCGCGCGTCGATCGGCATGGTGACGCAGGACACCTCGCTGTTGCACCGCTCGATCGCGGCCAACATCCGCTACGGCAAACCGGCGGCCACGGAAGCCGAGATCGTCGCTGCGGCGCGCAAGGCGCAGGCGCACGAGTTCATCGTCGCGCTGCGCGATTGGCACGGCCGGACGGGTTACGGCGCGCACGTCGGCGAGCGCGGCGTGAAATTGTCCGGAGGCCAGAGGCAGCGCATCGCGCTGGCGCGCGTCATCCTCAAGGACGCGCCGATTCTCGTGCTCGACGAAGCGACTTCGGCGCTCGATAGCGAGGTCGAGCTCGCAATCCAACAACAGCTCTTGGACCTCATGCAAGGCAAGACCGTCATCGCGATCGCGCATCGGCTCTCGACGATCGCGCGAATGGACCGCCTCGTCGTGCTCGATGCCGGACAGGTCGTCGAGGAGGGCACTCATGAGGAGCTGCTGCGCCATCGCGGGCACTACGAGAAACTCTGGCGGCATCAATCGGGCGGTTTCATCGCGAACGAGCTCGACGACCGCGACGACGAGCCGGCATTGCGGCCCGCCGTCGGTTGAGCAGGACCTGCACGTGATGGTCGCCGGCATCGATGCGCGAACGCCGCCAGCATTGCGCTACACGTCGAGCTTGGGTTCACGCCGGCCGGCGTCGTCCATCACGCGGGGCTCAAGTTCGGGCGCTGGCTCGACCTCGCTCTCTATGAGCTGATTCTTCGGACGCCCGGCCGGCCAGCCGACGGCTAGCAGGCCGGAGCCGAACCGCACGGTTCGGGTGTTCAATCCGCGGCGTTTTTGCCACAAGAGGCGTGCCTCAATCCGCGTGCAAGGCTCCGACCCGCCGGGGGCTTCGCGGCGGCTCGTTTCGTCTCTGAGACGTTTGTTGTATTGTCGCCCAACAGGTTATCGGTGCTCGCGATGGGACGGGCGCGCCGATAGTGGTGCCCCCAACCGATGACGCAACCGCTCGTCGAGGAGGCACTTCATGTCCACGAACCACTCGCTTCGCTCCGCCGTGCAGCTCGCGTTGGCGTCGACCTACGGTAAGGCGTCGCCCGTTCGCCGCATCCTAGGCATAGGCGCATTGGCCTCGGCAGTGGGCTACGTCCCGCTCGTGCAAGCACAACAGGAAGGACCACCCGAAGAGCTCATCGTCACCGGCTCGCGCATCATCCGGCAGGACTATCAGTCGGCGAGCCCCGTCGTCTCGTTGACCAACGAGGATTTCCTGAACACGGGCACGGTCAACGCCGAAGAGCTCATCAACCGTCTACCGCAGATCGCGCCCCATTTCTCATCGGGCAACAACAATCCGGGCACGGGTCAGTCTTACCTCGACCTGCGCGGACTGGGTCCCGAACGGACGCTGATCCTCATCGATGGCAAACGACTGATGCCTTCGGAAGAGGATGGCAAGGTCGACATCAACACCGTTCCGACCGCGATGGTCGAGCGCGTCGATATCCTCTCCGGCGGCGCATCGGCTGTCTATGGATCGGATGCTGTCGCGGGCGCCGTGAATTTCATCCTGCGCGACGACTTCGAGGGTGTCGAGGTCACGGCGCAAGCCGGCGAGTCGGCACAGGGCGATACAGGCAGCGTCCAGGCCGAGGTGCTCGTGGGCTCGCGCCTGATCGACGATCGCGGCCACGTGATGCTATGGGCGACGCGAAATCAACGCGATCTGCTCAGCAAGGGCGACCGGGAGTTTTCCGCACAAGCCGTCTCGACGACTTCGTACTTCCCGACGGGGCACGTGCGACGCGCGTCGGGCAATAGCTGGACACTCCCCGCCGTGCAGAACGTTTTCACGGGCATGTATGGCTCGACGGCACCGGAGGTGCTCGGCACGCTCGTCGGTAACGACGACGGCACGATGTTCAGCCAAGGCAGCGCCAATGGCGAGAACATTCACAACTTCAGGACGGTGCTCGGGCAGGACATCAACGGTCTCTATGTAGGCCAAAACTTCTTGCCGGACTTCTACAGCTTCAACTTCGAGCCGTACAACAACCTGATCATTCCGCAGGAACGGCTCAACTACGGGGCGAACTTCACGTTCGATGCCTCGGACAACGTCGAGATCTACAGCCGCCTGATGTACACGGACTACAACTCCGACATCCGCCTGGCGCCGAGCCCCGCGCCGACGGGCGAGAACTCGACGCTACCGCCCGGCAACGCGATCATCGACTTCACGGTGCCCGTCGCGAACCCGTTCGTGCAGTCGAATCCCGCTTTGCTGGCCATCCTCAATTCGCGTACGGGCAACAACGTGGTGTTGCCCGGCACCGGCGCGACCGAGGATTTCATCTACCGCTACCGATTCGTGGGTAACGGCCCGCGCATCGAGTCGTACGACCGCGCCGTCTATCAGTGGGTGGGCGGCGTGCGCGGCGACCTGTCCGAGAATTGGTCGTTCGACGGCTACTACGCGCGCGGCAAGTACGACGAACGGCTCGAACAGGGCGGCAACGTCAGCGTGCGGAAGGTCGAGTCGTTGCTCGACGCTCCCGACGGCGGCGCCAGCATTTGCGCGGGAGGTTTCCCCCTGCTCGGCACGCAGCTCTCCGCGGAGTGTGTCGACTACGTCAGCGTCATCGCGAAGAACACCCAGGACATCGAGCACAACTTCGCGGAGTTCGTCGTCAGCGGCGACATTTTCGAGCTCGGCGGCGGGTCGGCCTCGTTGGCGGTCGGCACATTTTGGCAAGAGCTGACGTACGAAAAGATCGCCGATGAGATCCTCGCTTCGGGCGACGTTTCCGGGTTCAACGCCGAAGAGGATATCTTCGGTCAGACGAAGAACACCGACCTGTTCGCCGAGTTGTACCTGCCCTTCACCGAAGGGCTCGGCATCACGGCCGGATGGCGCACCTCGGACCACAACATCTCGGGCAGCAACGACTCGTACAAGCTCGAGCTCGATTGGAGGCTCTCTGATCCGCTTCGGTTCCGCACGAGCTATCAGCGCGCCGTTCGGGCACCCGATATCGGCTCGCTGTTCGAGCCGCGCGTCGAGGACAACCCGATGGTCACCGACCCGTGCAACTTCGATAGCTCGTTCCGAAGCGGACCGAACGCAGCTCAGGTCGAGGCGTTGTGTGTAGCGCAGGGTGTATTGCCCGTCGACCTTGCCGGCTTTCAGCAGTCGACGGACCAGATCGATGCGCTGCAAGGCGGCAATCCCGAGCTGAGCGAGGAGACCGCCGACACGTATACCGTCGGCTTCGTCCTGCAGCCCGAGACCGACGGCAACCTGCAGGTCTCGGTCGACTACTACAACATCGAGATTCAGGACGTCATCACGTTCCTCGATCCTTCGCTCGTCGTGAATCAGTGCTTCAACTTCGACGGCAGCAATCCGACGTACAGCAACGCGCACGAGCGATGCACGAGGTTCGGACGGAGTGCCGGCACCGCCGAGATCAACGATCTGCTCTCGCTCACCGAGAACATCGGCGCGTTCAGGACCGACGGAGTCGACTTCCAGCTCGACTGGAGCCGTATGATCGGCGGCTCGCATACTCTCGGCTTCAATTTCCGCACCACGTGGATCAACGAGTGGTCCGAGCAGCCCGCTCCGGACCAAGAGTTCATCGAGTACACGGGCACGATCGGCGACAATGAAGGCGAGGTCATCCCCGAGATGAAGTCGACCTTCACGACGATCTGGAGCTTCGGCAACTTCCAGACGATGTTGGGACTACGCTATATCGACGCCATGGAGCACGAAGAAACGGCGTTGGTCGGCAGCACGGACCCGGCCGTCTGCGAGTGCACGGGCGTGGGGGCCACGGTCTACACCGACGCCTCGGCGCGTTGGACACCGACGGACTCGCTGACGGTGCGCCTCGGCATCGACAACCTCACCGACGTCGACCCCAAGCTGTACACGCCGGATCAGGACTCGGGCACGAACCCGAGCGTGTACGACGTTATCGGCCGGCGCTGGTACATGAGCGCCACGTACCGGTTCTAGCGCTATCGGGCTCGTGAAGCATAGAGGCCGCTGCTCGCGCAGCGGCCTTTTTTTCGTGGTGGTCGGTAACGGCGCACCGACTAGCTAGCACCCGTCGAGCAGCGCTACAGATCGGCGGGATCGCCGTAGGGCGTCGTGATGATCTCGAACAGATGGCCGTTGGGATCGTCGAAGTAGACGCCGCGACCGCCGAAGTGACGGTTGATGTGGCCAGGCTGCTTTTTCGCGGGATCGGCCCAGATCTCGCTCGTGCGCTCGCGAACGCGCGCGAGCGCGCCGTCGAACTCGTTCTCGCTGACGAGGAAGGCCAGATGTTGCAATGCGATCGGCTCAGACTCCGCCGGCAAGTAATCGACCGAGACGTCGTTCGCGAGGTCTACGACAAGGAACCCCATGAAGCGCCGTGGCGGCGGCAGGGCGAGGATCTCGGTCAGGAAGGTCGCGGACTTCTCCTGGTCGTGGCACCAGACGATCGTGTGATTGAGCTTGGCGCTCATTTCAGTCGCGAGCGGGGTCGCGCGGCAAGTGGTAGTTGATGCGACCGCCGTAGGCATTGGCGCGCAAGTAATGCAGCCCCTCGATGATGCGCGCGTGGCGCAGCGGGCCGACGTCGACGGCCTCGAGCCCGATCTCGCGAGTCAACGCCGCGACACGCTCCTTCGCAGCGCGGTCGTCGCCGACGATCGGCACCGTGACGGGGCCGCCGGCGAGCTCGGGATCGAGCATCGTCTCGGCGCCGAGCGTGCTGAACGCTTTGACGACGTCGGCGCCCGGCGCGGCGCGCGCGATGCGCTCGGCGTTCGAGTCGTCGATCGGGTAGTCGGCGAAGCCGTCGTCAGCCATGACGCGCGGGTTCGTGGGGTCGACGACGATCTTGCCGCGGAGGTCCGGTAGTGCGCGAACGATCTCTTCGGCCGCGCGCCACGGTACCGCGAGGATGACGATGTCGGCTTGCGCCGCGGCTTCGGCTTGTGTCGTCGCGACGGCGCCGTTGCCCGTGGCCGCGACGAGCTCGCGCACGTCGGCGGCGGACGGATCGCGCGAGCCGTAGACGATCGTGTGGCCGTTCTCGGCGAAACGCCGCCCGAGGGCCGCGCCGACGTTGCCCGTCCCGATCATCGCGACGGTTTCCGCGGCCGCGCTTTGCGGGCCGAGCCCCGCCACGGCCACGGCCGCAGCGGCCAACGACGCTTTCAGTACAGCTCCACATGCGACGTTCTCCCGTCAGCCGTTCGAAACTCGCGCTCACTCGGCGCGCAGCGCGTCGAGCGGCTCGAGCCGCGCCGCGCTGCGTGCCGGCAGCACGCCCGCCATCGCACCGATGACGACCGCCAACGCGAGCGACAGCATGACGTAGAGCGGCGAGATCGTGGCCGGCATCGCGGGCAGCGTCCACTGCACCACCAGCACGATGGCGAACCCGAGCGCGAGCCCGCCTGCGCCGCCACAGCCTGCGAGCAGCATCGCTTCGCCGAGAAAGAGCTGCGCGATGCGTGACCGCCGCGCGCCGATCGCGCGCAGCAAGCCGATCTCCTGCGTCCGCTCGCGGACGGCGATCGTCATGATCGTGAAAATGCCGACGCCGCCTACGAGCAGCGAGATGCCGCCGAGCGCCGCGACGCCGAGCGTCAGCACGCCGACGATCGATCCGAGCACGTCCAGCATCTGCTGTTGCGTGATCACAGTGAAGTCCTCGGCGCCATGGCGAGCCGCAAGAATTCTCTTGACGCCGGCGACGACCTCGTCGACGGGCGCATCCTCGGCGTAGAGCACGTCGATCTCGAGTAGCCCCTGCCGATTGAAGAGCTCGAGGCCGCGCGCCGCGGGGATGTACACCGTGTCGTCGAGGTCGATGCCGACCATGTCGCCCTTCGGCTCCATGATGCCGACGACGCGATAGCGCTGGCCGCCGACGCGGATACGGTCGCCGAGCGCGTTCGCCGTGCCGTAGAGCTCCGCGTACAGCTTCGAGCCGAGCACAGCCACGTTGCGCGCGCGCTGGAGCTCGTCGTGCGGCAGGAACGTGCCGACGGTCACGTCGAACTTGAACGCCTTGTCGAAGTCGGGGCCGACGGCATAGACGGTGACGCTGCGCTCGCGGCCACGCCCTTCGACGGAAGCGCTGCCGGCCACGACGGGCACCGAGGCCAGGACGTGCGGCGCGCCACGAAGGGCTTCGGCGTCCTCGAGCGAGAGCGGCCGCACCGAGTTCAGGACGCCTGGCGAGAATCCGAGCGTGCTGGTCTTGCCGGGCTGTACCTGAATCGTCGTCGTGCCGAACTGCGTGAACATCTCGACCATGTAGGTGTTCAAGCCTTCGCCGATTGCAGTCAGCAGCACGACGGCGGTGACGCCGATGCCGATGCCGAGTGCGGTCAGCACGCTGCGCAACCGGTGCGCTGCGATGGATTGACCGACTAGGCGAATGAAATCGCGCTGCCGCATCTCCTCACCGCTTCATGAGGGCGTTGACCGGATCGAGCGCCGCCGCGCGGCGCGCGGGCAGGATGCCGAACACGAGGCCGCTCGCGACCGCGACGCCGACGGCAGAGGCCGAAGCCCACGGCGGCGCGGCGAAATCGAGCACCGGGAACAAGATCTTCATGAGCCAAATCCCGCCGGTGCCGAATGCGATCCCGACGCAGGCGCCAAGCAGCGAGAGGCACGCGGCTTCCGTCAGGAACAGCGCGAGGATCTGTCCATTGCGCGCGCCGACGGCTTTCAGCAGGCCGATCTCACCCGTCCGCTGGCTCACGGCGACGAGCATGACGTTCATGATCAGCACGCCCGCCACGACAAGGCTGATCGCGGCGATCGCCGCCAGGCCCGCGGTGATCATGTTGAAGATGCTGTCGAATGTGGAGACCAGCGCATCTTGCGTCACGACCGTGATGTCCTCCTCGCCGGCATGACGCACCTTGATGATCGCCAGGATGTCGCGCCGCGCGGCGGTCACCGCATCGCGATCGGTGGCTTCGACGAGAATGCGGAACACGGCGGAGGTGTTGAAGAGCTGCTGCGCATTGGCGACCGGCGTGATGACCGTCTCGTCGACGTTGAAGCCGCCCGCCAAGCCTTGTTCGGACAGCACGCCAAGCACGCGGCAGCGCGCGTCGCCGATTCTGAGCCACTCCCCGAGCGGCGACTGGCCCGGGAACAGCTCGCGTGCGACGGTGAAGCCGAGCACACAGACGGGTTGCGCCGTGTCGAGTTCTCCTTCGGGTAGGAAGCGGCCGGTCCCCATGACCCAATGCTGGATCTCGAGCATCGCGGCTCCCGTGCCGAGCACCGTGATGTCGCGTTCGCGCGCGCCCGAGGAGGCCGTGCCTGCGCCGAGCACGAGCGGCGTCACGCGGCGAATTCGTGGGCTCCGCATGATCGCGATGGTGTCGTCGAGCGTCAGCTCCCGCGCCGTCTCGCCGACGAGAAGCCCTTGAATGCCGCCGCCGGCGGTGTCGGCGCGCCCCGGCAGCACGATCAGCAGCTCCGTGCCGAGCGACGAGAACTGGCCCGTCACGTAGCGGCGCGCGCCTTCGCCGACGGCCGTCAGTAGCACGACGGCGGCGACGCCGATCGCGATGGCGAGCAGCATCATCGCCGTGCGCAGCGGGTAGCGGCGCAGCGCGTGCAACGACATGCGCGTCACGTCGCGCGCCTTCACGCCTCAAGCTCCCGCACGTCGTCCACGATCTTGCCGTCGCGCAACTTCAAGTGGCGTTTGGCACGGTCGCCGATCGCGGGATCGTGGGTCACGATCAGAACTGCGATGCCGCCGCGATTGAGCTGCTCGAGGATCTGCATGACCTCGTTGCCGGAGCGTGTGTCGAGATTCCCCGTCGGCTCGTCGGCCAGAAGATAGCTCGGCTGCATGATGAGTGCACGGCCGATGGCCACGCGCTGGCGCTCGCCGCCCGAAAGCTGATCGGGCCGATGGTCGAGACGCGCCTTCAGGCCGACGGACTCGAGTATCGCTGTGGCCCGCTCGCGCCGCGCCCGTGGGGCTTCGCCCGCTAGGACGAGCGGCAGCTCGACGTTCTCGAGCGCCGTCAGGCGCGGAATCAAGTGGAAGAACTGGAAGATGAATCCGATGTGCCGTTGGCGGTGGGCGGCGAGCGAGTCGTCGTCGAGATGCGAGACGTCCTCGCCTTGCAGGCGGTAGGTGCCCGACGTCGGCCGGTCGAGAAGCCCGAGCACGTTCAGCAACGTCGACTTGCCCGACCCCGACGGGCCCATGATCGAAACGTACTCGCCTTCGCCGATCGTGAGATCGACGTTATCGAGCGCGTGCACGATCTCCGCGCCGACCACGTACTCTCGGCAGATTCCGGAGAGCTCCATCATGGGGCGGTGCTACGGGAAGCAGCTCATTCCGGCGTCACGGCGGCGCCGTCGACGACGCCTTCGCGATCGATGGAGGTCACAACTTGATCGCCGCCTTGGATACCGCTCCGAATCTCGGTGAACTCCCAGTTCGCGACGCCGGTCTCGACGGCGCGCGACGCGATCCTCCCAGTTGCTTCGTCGTAAACGAGCACGGTCTTGTCGGGCAAGATCACGGACGACGGCAGGCGCAGCACGTCGGCGCGCTCGTCGAGCACGACCTCGACGTCGGCGCTGTAGCCCGCGAGGAGCCCGGCCTTCTCGGCATCTTCGAACTCGGCTTCGATCTCAACCGTGCGTGCCTGCTTCTCTTGATCGAGCACGTACGGCGCCACGCGGCGCACGTGCCCCGGGAACGTGCGGTCGGGAAAGGCGTCGAGGCTGATCCTTGCGGGCAGGCCGGCGCGGACGCGCGGCGCGTCGACCTCGTCGATCGGCGCGCTGATGTACAGGCACGAAGCGTCGATCAGATCGACGGTCGGCGGAGTCGGGATGCCGACGGGCGACGGCGTGACGAACTCGCCGAGCTCGCCGTTGATCTCGGCGATGACGCCGGCGAACGGCGCGCGGAGCTGGGTGCGCTCGAGATGGGCTTTCGTGACGTCGACGCGCGCATCGGCGACTCGCGTAGCATCTTCGGCCGCGGTGCACGCCGCTGCCGTCGATTGCGCGCGGCCTTCGGCCTGATCGGCCGCTTCCTCCGACGCGAGCCGATCCGCGCGCAGCTTCGCCGAGCGCGCGGCATCGCGTTTGGCGACGTCGGCGACGACGCACGCCTCGCGCGCGCGCGACCGGGACGCGAGCGCCTCGCGCTCCGACAGGGTCAACTCCGCTTTGAGATCAGTGTTCCAGAGCTCGAGCAGCAGCGCGCCGGCCTCGACGCGATCGCCGTCCTTGACGGGCAGATTCGCAATCTGCCCGCCGAGCGCAGGCGACAAGCCGGCGCGGCGGCAGGCGTCGACGGTGCCGGCACGGGTGTTCGCGACGGTTGCGGCGACGGGCCCTCGGTCCGCCGTGACGAGCGCAACCGCGACGGGCTCCGGTCGCGTGGCGAGCCACGCGGCGGCGAGCACGGCGACGACGAGCGCTGCAATGATGGCAATGCGCTGCATGGCCACTTCGAGTGGAAGAACGGCGGCAGGCAGTCTAGCGGATTGCGGCGGGCAGCGACTACCAGGAGCGGACGTTGCCCGTGTCGAGATGGACGAAATTCGACTCCGCGTAATAACCGACGCCGCCCGATTGCAGCGCGAGCGCGGCATCGCGCAGCGCAGCCGTCTTGGCGCTGGTCAGACGCACGTCGATGGCGCGCCCTTGAATGTGGAGGCTGTTCTCAGCGACGCCGGTCGTTGCATGCCGCAAAGCGGCGTTCGTGCGCGGCGAGCGATAGCCGGAGATGACCTCGAAGTTGCCGCGCTCGTCGAAAGCCGAGTAGAGCGCGTGCAACGTGTCGAGCAACTCGGCGTCGATGTCGTGAACCTGCTCGGTGCGGAAATCGCGCAAGTAGCGATTGATGGCCGCGAGCGCTTCGGGAATGAGCACGCCTTTCTCGCGATAGACGATCGTGAGCTTTTCCGCCGTATGGACGTGATAGAACGACAGCTGGTGAGCTGCAACGGCCGTGGCCGCGGCACTGCGCCCCGCGCGCGACAGCACTGTCGCCGCGCCGAGCGATCCTACCAAGAAACGGCGTCGTCCTAAGAGCATCGAGCCTCCGGAAAGCTTGGAAACATAATCGCAACCCTCGTCCATGCAAACCGGTATCCGGTTCTCATTATAGAGACTCAATGTTCCGTCAAAAAGCGCTCCGCATCGAGCGCCGCCATGCAGCCGGAGCCCGCGGACGTCACGGCCTGCCGATAGATCGGGTCGGCAACGTCGCCCGCGGCGAAGACGCCGTCGACGCTGGTCGCGGTCGCGAAGCCGCGCTGCCCCGCGCGCGTGACGATGTACCCGCCGTCCATCGCGAGCTGGCCCTGGAAAATACCCGTGTTCGGCGTATGGCCGATCGCGATGAACACGCCTTGCACGTCGACCTTTTGCCCCGTGCCGCTCTTCGTGTGCTTCAAGCGGACGCCCGTGACGCCGCGGTCGTCGCCGAGCACCTCGTCGAGCACATGGTCGTAGAGAATGTCGACGTTGCCGGTCCGGCTGCGCTCGACGAGCTTGTCGATCATGATTTGCTCGGCGCGAAACTCGTCGCGCCTGTGCACGAGCGTGACGCGGGACGCGATGTTCGAGAGATACAACGCTTCCTCGACTGCCGTGTTGCCGCCGCCGATGACGGCGACCGGTTGATTGCGGAAGAAGAAGCCGTCGCAAGTCGCGCACGCGGATACTCCGCGGCCTTTGTACGCTTCCTCCGTCGGCAAGCCGAGGTATTTCGCCGACGCGCCCGTGGCCACGATCAACGCGTCGCAGGTGTACTCGTCTTTCCCGCAGAACAGGCGGAACGGGCGTTGCCCGAGCTCGACGCGATCGACGTGGTTGTGAATGAGCTTCGTGCCGAAGCGCTCGGCGTGGCGCTTCATTCGCTCCATGAGCTCGGGGCCCATGACGCCCTTGTCGTCGCCGGGCCAATTGTCGACCTCGGTCGTCGTCGTCATCTGCCCGCCGACCTCGACGCCCGTGATGATGACGGGAGTGAGCGCGGCGCGGGCCGCGTAGACGGCGGCCGTGTAGCCGGCCGGCCCCGAGCCGACGATGATGAGGCGATGATGCTCTGCAGGCATGCCCACTCCTGGTTTGCGCAGCCGTATGGTAGTGGACGCGCCACTGGGTCGCCACCGTTGCGCTCTGGCATCATGCAGCGCGAGTGAATCGTCTTAAGCCGAGGAATTCAGCGTCATGCATCGACGCCCACGACAACGCTTGCTGCTGCCCTTCGACGCTCTCGCTGGCGTGGATTGCGACGACGCCCGCATTCGCGCAGCAGGGCGCGTCCGCTGGCCGAAGCGCTGGCGAGGCCGACGGTCGGTCTGGTGATGTCCGGCGGCGGCGCGCGCGGCGGCGCGCACATCGGCGTGCTGAAGGCGCTCGAAGAGCTGCGAGTGCCCGTCGACTATGTCGCCGGCACGAGCATAGGCGCCGTCATCGGCGGGTTTTACGTTTCCGGGATGAGCGTCGCGGATCTCGAGCAGCTCGTCGAGAGCCTCGAGTGGGAGACGGCTTTCTTGAACGTCACGCCGCGCGAGCTCAAGTCGTTCCGCCGCAAACGCGACGACGACTCGTTCCTCGTCAATCAAAAGCCCGGTCTCAACGACGGCGAGTTCGAGTTGCCGTTCGGGCTCGTGCAGGGCCAGGTCGTCGACATGATCATCTCGCGCGAGACGCTGCGCGCGTCGCAGGTCGACAATTTCGATCAGCTCGCGATCCCGTTCCGTGCCGTGGCAGGCGACATCGTGACGGGAGAGGCCGTCGTGCTCGGCTCGGGCAGCCTCGCGCGCGCGATTCGCGCGAGCATGTCGAATCCCGGCGGCGCTGTCTCCGATCGAGATCGACGGGCGGCTGCTCGTCGACGGCGGCATCGTGTTGAACCTGCCCGTCGACGTAGCCCGCGAGATGGGGGCCGACGTCGTCATCGCCGTCGACATCTCGTCGGAGTCTGCTCGACCGCGAGACGCTGCGGTCCGTGCTCGACGTCACGTCGCAGCTCACGAACATGCTGACGCGCAACGGCACGCTGCAGCAGCGTGCGAAGCTGACCTCGAGCGACGTGCTAATCGTGCCTCACGTTCAGCGGGGACCTGACGTCCATGGAGTTCGCGCGCATGCGCGAGACCATACAAACGGGCTACGACACCGTCATGCAGAATCGCGCGCAGTTCGAGCGGCTGGCTTTGACGGAGCAGGAGTACGACGCGTATCTCGCCGTGCGCCGGGACCCGCGCATGAGCGAGTTGCCCGTGGTCGACTTCGTGCGCCTCGACAACGAAGGCCCCGTCGCCGACAGCGTCGTCGAGGCGCGGCTCGGCGCGATCGAGGTCGGCGAGCCGCTCGACGTCGATGCCGTCGAGCGCGCAATGAACACGGTCTACGGGCTCGATTATTACCAGAACGTTCGCTACGGGCTCGTCAACGAGGCGGGCGGGACTGGCGTCGAGCTCGAGCTCGACGCGCGCTCGTGGGGGCCGAACTACTTGCAGCTCGGAATGGAGTACAGCTCCGCGGCCGACTCCGACTCGTTGTTCGGCCTCGCCGCGAGCTACTTGAGCACGGCGATCAACCCGCTCGGCGGGGAGTGGCGCGCGACTGCCGTCATCGGTGACGAGCCTGCGCTGATCGCGGACCTGTACCAGCCGTTCGGGCCGAAGGGACTGTACTTCTACGCGCCGTCGCTGTATCTCGAGTCGACTCAGTTCAACGTGTACGAAGGCGACGAGCGCATCACGGAAGCGCAGCTGCGCGAGGGACGCTCGAGTTCGCGATCGGGCGGGAGCTCCTGACCTGGGGTGAGTACCGGTTCGGCTTGCGCGCCGCTCGACTGGCGAGTTCGATCTGCGCGTCGGCGACCCGACCCAGATCTCCGAGGAGGAGTTTCGGCGCGGCGAGTTCTTCGGCCGTTTCTCGGTCGACACGATGGACAGCGTCGCGTTTCCGCGAGAAGGGTCGCAGCTTTCGCTCGAATGGCGCGCGTCGCGCCAACGGCTTCTCGAAGCCGATGCCGACTTCGATCAACTCTTGCTGGCGGCGTCGTACGCGAAAACGTGGGGTCGCCACACCGTGCTCACGACGCTGCGCTGGGACGCCACGGTCAGCGGCACGGCCGCCGACAGCCGGTTGTTCCGAATGGGCGGATTCTTCGACATCTCGGGTTTGAACCGCAACCAGCTGTCCGGACAGCACGCGACGCGACTCGGAGCGGCCTACTACCGGCGCATCGGCGATCTCGCGTTGTTTCCGGCGTTCGCGGGCGCGAGCCTGGAGCTCGGCAACGCCTGGGAGTCGCGCGACGACATCTCGTCGAACGACGCGATCCTCGGCGGCTCGTTCTGGGCCGGCGTCGATACGCCGATTGGCCCCGTTTACCTCGGTTACGGCCGCGCCGAGGGCAGCGAGGACGCGTTCTACATCTCACTCGGCCGAGTGTTCTAGCGCCGCCGGCTGCGGCTTGCGGCGGGTGTATCATCTGCGGCCTTTTCCTCGACAGCGGGACGAACACCATGGCAACGCAAGCCGCTTCGTCGCAGAACGATCTCGATGCGCTCGATCTGAAGCGCATGCTGCATCCGAACACGAATCTCGCGGCGCTGCACCACGGCGGGCCGCTCGTCTTCGTGCGCGGCAGGGGCGTGCACGTCTGGGACAACCGCGGCAAGCAGTACATCGAGGCGATGGCCGGCCTGTGGTGCACGACGCTCGGCTACGGCGACGACGAGCTCGCGCGCACCGCGTACGAGCAGATCAAAAAACTGTCGTTCTCGCACTTGTTCACGGGCAAGAGCCACGAGCCCGGCATCCTGCTCGCCGACAAGCTTGCCGGAATGGCGCCGTTCGCGGCGTCGCGCGTGTTCTTCGGCAACTCGGGCTCCGACGCCAACGATACGCAGATCAAGCTCGTCTGGTATTACAACAACGCGCTGGGACGGCCGAAGAAGAAGAAAATCGTCGCGCGCTTGAAGGGCTATCACGGCACGACGCTGGCGTCGGCCGGGCTCACGGGCCTGCCGTCGTTTCACAAGCTGTTCGACGTGCCGCTGCCGCCGTTCCTGCACACCGACGCGCCTTATTACTATCGCGGCTCGCAACAAGGAGAGAGCGAGGACGACTACGCGACGCGGCTCGCCGCGAGCCTCGAGCAGCTGATACTGCGCGAGGGGCCCGAGACGATCGCCGCGTTCATCGCCGAGCCGCTCATGGGCGTCGGAGGCGTGTTGCTGCCGCCGCGCACCTACTTCCCGAAGATCCAGGCCGTGCTCGCGAAATACGACGTGCTGCTCATCGACGACGAGGTCATCACGGGCTTCGGCCGCACGGGCGAGCTCTGGGGCGCGCAAGCGTTCGGCATGCAGCCGCACACGGTGACGGCGGCGAAGGCGCTGTCTTCGGCGTACTTGCCGATCAGCGCCGTCATCGTGCCCGAGTTTCTCTACACGCCGATGATCGAAGCGAGCCGCGAGGTCGGCCTGTTCGGGCACGGCTTCACGTATTCGGGCCATCCCGTGGCCGCCGCCGTGGCGCTGCGCGCGCTCGGCATCTACGAGGAGCGCAAGCTCTACGAGCACGTGCGCAAGATCGCGCCGCAGTTTCAGGCCGCGCTTGCCTCGTTGGCTTCGCATCCGCTCGTCGGCGACACGCGCGGCATCGGGCTCGTCGGCGCGTGCGAGCTCGTGCAGAACAAGAGCACGAAAGCCGCGTTCGACACCAAGCTCTTGGTGGGCGCGAAGTGCATGCACTTCTGCCAGGAGCACGGCTTGATCGTGCGCGCGATCGGCGACGTCATCGCGCTGTGCCCGCCGTTCATCGTGACGCCGTCCGACGTCGACGAGATCTTCACGAAGCTGCGCCGTGGGCTCGACGACACGCTCGCGTGGGCGCAGCGCGAGAAGCTGCTGTCATGAGCTGCGAACCGCGATGACAGCGTCGCGCGCGGTGCTCGCGGCTGCCGTCGCCGCGAACGTGCTCGGCTGGGTGCTGCCCGCCGCCGCGGACCACCGCGGCTGGTCCGCGTTTACCGTGGCATTGAGCCCGCTGTGGTCCTTCGCGGACTTTCAGGACGAGCCCGTGTGGTTGCTGATCCTCATGGTCGGCAGTGCGTTGACGAACGTCTTGTTCCTCGGGCTCACCGTGGTGTTCTTGCGCGGCGGACGGCCGAAGGCCGTGCTCTGGGCCGCCGCCGCGGCGACCTTGCTCGATCTACATTGGGTGATCACGATGGAATCCGACCGCCGCTATCTCGAGGCCGGCTATTTCATCTGGGTGTGCTCGTTCGCGTTGCTCGCGTTCGCCGCTTTCCTCGATCGACGGGCTCCTGCCCTGGGTTAAGTCAAAACATCGCTTGCAGGCAGGCACGCTGCAGGGCTTGGCCTTGACGCATCGGGTGATTTCGTGGTGATATCACTTCAATATCACCACGGGAGGTGCGATCCATGGCTGCTCCACAGTTGAAACACACGGTCGAACGCGACCGCCTACCCCTGAACGGCTGGCTGGCGTTGGTGCTCGTCGTACTGTGGTTCATTGCCGCCGTGGCTATCGTTGCCTCGGCTGGACCAGCCGATGACAGCTTGGAGCAGGGGGATGCCCTGCAGATATTGGCCGGTCTGCTCATGTTGCCGGTCGGCATCTTCGCGTGCTTCGGGTTTTTCACGCTCGAGCCGAACGAGGCGCGCGTGCTGATTCTGTTCGGCGCCTACACAGGCACTGTCCGCACCAGCGGCTTTCATTGGGCGAACCCCCTCTACGCGCGCAGCCGCGGCACCGCTCCGAACTCGGCCCCGGTGCCCGTTGCCAAGAAGCTGCTCGAGGGCGCGACGCAGCCGAAGTTGAAGACCAAGTTGTCGCTGCGCGTTCACAACTTCAACAGCCCGACGCTGAAGGTCAACGACAAGCGCGGCAACCCCGTCGAGATTGCGGCCGTCGTCGTGTGGCGCGTCGACGATACGGCGCAGGCCGTGTTCGACGTCGAGGATTACGAGAGCTACGTCCAGGTGCAGAGCGAATCCGCGATTCGCAGCATCGCGAGCCTGTATGCCTACGATCACGGCGAGGAGCACGAGGCCACGCTGCGCAGCGGCGGCGATGAGGTCGCACGGGAGCTGCAGAAGGAGCTCGAGGTGCGGCTCAACAAGGCCGGAGTCGTCGTCGAGGAAGCACGGCTCACTCATCTCGCGTATGCGCCCGAGATCGCGCCGGCGATGCTGCGGCGCCAGCAGGCCGAAGCCGTCATCGCCGCGCGCGAGAAGATCGTGCTCGGCGCCGTCAGCATGGTCGAGATGGCGCTCAACGAGCTCGCGAAGAAGAACGTCGTCAAGCTCGACGAGGAGCGCAAAGCCGCGATGGTCAGCAATTTGCTCGTCGTGCTCTGCGGCACCGAGGAAGCTTCGCCCGTCATCAACACAGGCACGCTCTACGGCTGACGCAGGTGGCCGAAGAGCGCAAGTCCTTCCTGCTTCGTCTGCCGCCCGAGCTCTGGAAGGAGCTCGAGAAATGGGCGGCAGACGAGCTGCGCAGCGTCAACGGCCAGATCGAGTATTTGCTGCGGCAGGCCGTCACCAAGCGCCGGGTCGAGCAGCCGAAAGGCGAAGAGTAAGCTGGCGGCTTGCGTCGAGCGCTTCATCGCAACCAATCGAGAGGTAACGCAATGAATTTGGCAAAGGTTTTCGCGCTCGTCCTTGCGCTCGTCCTTGCGCTCGTCCTTGCGCTGTTCAGCGCCGCCCAGGCACAAGACGCATTCGTCGGCAGTTGGGTGCTCGATCCCGCGAATTCGAAGGGGCCGCCTGGGATGGTGCCGACCGGCGGCACGTTGGACATCACTGCCGCCGGCGGTGGCAAGTACACGTCCGTGAGTGAGGCCACCATCAGCGGAATGACCGGGCGCAGCGAGATTACGTTCTCGGTCGACGGCAAGGACTACGCGGTGACGGCGACACCGGCGCAACCCGGCACAGCAATCACGCAATCCATGGCGCGCGAGAGCGATACCGTCTACAAGTCAGACCTCAAGCTCAACGGGCAGCTCATCGCCACCGCCGTGACCGAGATCTCCAGTGACGGGAAAACGCTGACGCAGACGACTACCGGCGTCGGGCAATTTGCCGTGCTGTCGGGCACCACCGTCTTCCAGCGCAAATGACGGGCGGCGCGCGCTAGCGCTGCTCAAAGAGCGCGTAGGCCCTCGGTAAGCTCGATGTACGTGCCCCAAGGATCCGTCAGGAACGCGAGCCCGAAGCCCGACGGCAGCGTCCCGTACGGTCGATCGAGCTTGATGCCGGCGGCCTCGAGCTCTTTGCAGAACGCCTCCAGGTTCTCGACCTCGAAGCCGATGTGATCGAGCATGCGGCCGCGCGTCGGCGCTTGCGAGGAGTCGACGGCCGAGATGTTGATGTTGATGCCGGGCAGATCGACGGCGTCGTAGCGCCAGCGCATGCCGCGCACGCCGCCGAAGTGCTTCGCGTACCACTCCTTCGCTGCGCCCACTTGATCTTGCGGCACGTTCAGATGGATGTGGTGCGCGATGATCGGCACCTCGAGCTTGCGGTTGTGCCGCTCGGCGGCCGCGTCGCTTACGCCGCCGTCGATCGTGAAGCCCAAGTTCGTCGCGAGCTCGTCGTCGAACAGCTCGATGCGCTCGCCTTCGGGCGTGTGGACCGAGGCCACGCCAGGATACTGAGCGTTGTATTCGACCTCGAACCCGGCGCGCTCGATCGCGGCCACCGACTTCACGCGAAACGCGACGTGATTGACGACGGAGCCCTGCGTGCCGCCGGCGGGCTCGCCCTGGCGCAGCAGCACGACGACGTCGGGAAAGACGACGCCTTCCGTCGTGCCGTTGAAGAGCACGGACCGACCGCCGAGCGCGACCCAGAACGCTTTGTTCGCCGCGACGTCGCGCACGACGTAATGAAGGTGGCCCATTGCGACTCCGGCCGCGTTCGGTGCCGACAGGTCGGCGGCGGCAGCCCCGCTCGTGACGACGAGCGCTGCCGCGGCAGCGATCTCGATGATGCGTCGCATGATGTCCCCCAGGTTTCGGCGCTCGGTCGATTGTACGCGCGCTGCCGCCGATCATGCCCGTTGGCAGCCTTTCCGGTATCATCCCCGCCTCATTAAATTAACGTCCTTAGCGCGGGGAAAGCCGATGGGCTTCACGACGAAGCAAGTTCACGCCGGGGTCACGCCGGACCCGGTCACAGGGGCCATTCTCACGCCCATTTATCAATCGACGACGTTCGTGCAGGACTCCGTCGACGAGTATCTGTCGAAGGGCTATTCGTACTCGCGCAGCGGCAACCCAACCGTGCGCGCGCTCGAGCAGAAGATCGCTGCGCTCGAGAACGGCAAGGGTTGCACGTGCTACTCGACGGGTATGGCCGCGGAGCAGGTCGTGCTCCAGGCGACGCTGTCGGCCGGCGATCATGCCATCGTCTCGGACGTCGCGTACGGCGGCACGTATCGCATCGCGACGAAGATCTACTCACGCTTCGGGGTGCAATTCACGTTCGTGGACACGGCGAATCCCGATGCCGTGCGCAAGGCGCTCAAGCCCAACACGAAGTTGATCTTCACCGAGACGCCGGCGAATCCGACGCTGAAGCTGACGGATATCGCGGCGATCTCGACGATCGCGAAGGAGCACGGCATTCCGCACGCCGTCGACAACACGTTCCTGACGCCTTACTTCCAGCGGCCGCTCGAGCTCGGCGCCAACATCTCGGTGCACAGCACGACGAAGTACTTCGACGGCCACAATGCGACGACGGGCGGCGCCATCATCTGCGACAGCGACGAGCTCGATCAGAAAATGCGATTTCACCAGAACGCGACGGGTGTGATCATGTCGCCGTTCGTCGCGTGGCTGACGCTGCAGGGAACGAAGACGCTGTCGCTGCGCCTCGAGCGGCAAACTGCGAACGCGCAGGCCATCGCCGAGTTCCTCGAGAAGCACCCGAAGGTCGCACAGGTGCGCTATCCGGGCCTTCCGAGCTTCCCGCAGCACGCACTCGCGAAACAGCAGGCGAGCGGCTTCGGCGGAATGCTCTGGTTCGAAGTCGAAGGCGGCGTCAAAGCTGGCAAGAAGCTCATGGACTCCGTGAAGCTCTGCACGCTCGCCGAGAATCTCGGTTCTGTAGAGACGCTGATCACGCATCCGGTCACGATGACGCACGCCGTCGTCGAGCCGGCGGAGCGAGTGCGCGTCGGCATCACGGACGGCCTCGTGCGGCTGTCCGTAGGAATAGAAGACGTCGAGGATTTGATTGCCGATCTGCGCGAGGCGCTCGGCAAGCTCTAGTCGTCCACGATACGGCCATGAAGAAGCAGACGCGAGTCACGCACCCGAAGGCCGTCGAGCTGCTCGGCGGCAACGACGCCGTCGTGCCGCCCGTGCACCATAGCGTGAAGTTCACGTATCCGACGATCGCGGACTCGCTGACGCCGGACGCGAAGGAGCACGGCTTCGACTACACGCGCGACTCGAACCCCACGACGCGCGAGCTCGAGTTGCTCGCGGCCGAGCTCCAGGACCGCGACGATGCGATCGCGACCGGCTCCGGCATGGCAGCGGTTTGGCTCGCGCTGCTCGGCAACCTCGAGGCCGGCGACAGAGTAGTGATCTTCGTCGAGTCGTATCGGCCGAACCGCATCGCCGTCCGCCGTTTCCTGCCGAAGCTCGGGGTCACTTTCTCGATGCTGAGCGTGCACGACCTGGCCGACATCGAGCAGGCGTTCGCGCAGGACGACACCAAGCTCGTGCTGTTCGAGGCGCCGACGAACCCAATGCTGCAGGTGCCCGACCTCGCGGCGATCACCGGACTTGCGAAGCGGCACGACGTCATCACCGTGCTCGACAACACGTTCGCGGGGCTGCACAACCACGGCCGCTACGACATCGACTACTTCGTGCACAGCCTCACGAAGTACGCGAACGGCCACGGCGACGTCATGGGCGGCATTGTCGTCGGCGAGCGCAAGCGCATTCGCGCGATCAAGCCGCTGTCCGTCAACATGGGAGCTATCCTCGACCCCGGCGCCGCATCGCTGATCGCGCGCGGGCTCAAGACGTACTACCTGCGCTACGAGCGGCATTCGGCGAACGCGCTCGCGATCGCGGAGCTCCTGACGAAGCGCAAGGAAGTCACGAAGGTGTACTACCCGGGGCTGCCCTCCGATCCGGGGCACGCGCTCGCGCGCGAGCAAATGACGGACTTCGGCGGCGTGCTCGCGTTCGATCTCGACGCCGACAAGGAACGCTCCTGGGCGTTCATCGACGCGCTCGAGCTGTTCACGACGACGGCGAGCTTGGGCTCGACGGAGTCGCTCGTGTGCCCCGTCAAGCTCTATCTCGGCAGCGACCTCTCGGCCGAGGAGCATGCGCTCGCGCAGATCAAGGACAGCACCGTTCGCCTCGCCGTCGGCATCGAGCACGTCGACGACCTCGTCGCCGACATCGAGCAAGCACTCGCCAAGACGTTCGGCTGACGCCGTCAGAGGACATGCCGGTATACGAGAAACTGTCGCTCGTTTCGCCGGAAGTCTGCACTCGGTTCTCGATGAAAACCGCACTCGAGGTATAGCCGCTGGGCTCAAGCATCGTTGGCTGCGTCCATAGCACGATGGCTCTGACGCCTCTCGTTCTCGCTTGCACGAGGGCCGCCTGCAAAGCTCTCCCGATTCCGTTGCGGCGCATGTCAGGCCGAATACAAAGCAAGTGGAGCTCCGCTTCGTCCGCAACCGCCAGCCGCCTGGCCGCCGACTCGACGCCGACCAGCGTGACGGGGCGTCTCACGTCTTCACGTCGGCGAAGAATCGGCGCGCGCGCCCCATCGCCATCAGCGGGAAGTAATGGCGGTAGAGGTTGTAATTGATCATGAAGCCGCGCTGCAGCTCGGTGCCTTGCGCGATACGCTGGCGCGTTTTCTGATCGCGGAAATCCAATCGCGCGCCGAAGCCGTAACCGGGAAAGCCGGTGCCCGTGTAGTAGGGCTCGTCCCAGGTGCCGTCCTCGCGCTGCGTATCGATGAGGAAGCCGATGCCGCGACGGATCGTGCGTTCGTATTCCTTGTCGTTCGTCGCTACCAGTGCAAGCAACGCCCAACCGGTTTGCGATGCCGTGCTCGGACCCTTGCCGCGGAGGCTGTCGTCCATGTACGACGCGCACGTCTCGCCCCAGCCACCGTCGGCATTTTGATGCGCGACGAGCCACTCGGCGGCCTTGCGTATGTACGGCTGCGTCATGTCCTCGCCGATCGCCGCGAGCGCCGGCAGCACGGCGGCCGTGCCATAAATGTGATTGACGCCCCAGCGACCGAACCAGCTGCCCTCGGCTTCCTGCTCTTTGCGGATGAATTGATAGCCGCGCGCGACGGCCGGATGGTGGCGGTCGAAGCCGAGCAAGCCGAGGGCCTCGAGCACGTGCGCCGTGACGTCGGCCGAAGGCGGGTCGAGCGCTTCGCCGAAGTCGCAGAAGGGGATCTTCGTGATGATCAGGTGATCGTTGTCCTTGTCGAACGCGGCCCAGCCGCCGTTCGACGACTGCATTGCGAGCGTCCAGCCGAGCGCGCGGTCGATCACCGCGCGGATCCGTGGTTGATCGAGCAGAGCGCGCGGCAAACGCGCGAGGACGATCAGCGCGACGGCCGTATCGTCGATGTCGGGGTAATTCAGGTTCGCGCGCTCGAACGCCCAGCCGCTCGGCTCGACGCCTTTGACCTTCTTGGACCAATCGCCGTGATAGCGCACCTCGTTCGCGAGCACCCAGTCGAGAGCACGCTCCATCTGCGGCGTGAACGCGCGCTCGCAGTCCTGCATGGCGAGCAACGACAGCAGCGTGTCCCACACCGGCGACTCGCTGGCCTGGATGTGCAGGGTACCGTCGCGCTCGTACGACCAGTGGCTATCGAGCGCCGCGAGCCCCTTCGACACGACGGGGTGCTCCAGGGTGTAGCCCTCGACGTTGAGCGCCATCAGGCTGTAGATCCACGGCGGTTGAATTCCGCCCCACGCGCCATCGGCGTCCTGGTGGCGCACGATCCAGCCGAGGCACGCGTTGATCGCCATCTCGCGGCCGGGCGTGAAGCCGAGCTGCTGGTAAATGTGCAGCAGCCGGTCGGACACCAAGAACAAGCGGCGCCACGACAACCATGGCGTGCGGCGCGGCAACCGATAATCCGTCTTGTCGCGGCCGTCCGGAAAGAGCTCGTCGAGCCGGCGCTCGGGCGGCAGTGGACGCACGGCGCGCCGCGCCGACAACACCGCGAGCGGCAACAGGGTCGCTCGCGCCCAGCTCGCAAAGTTGTAGAGGTTGAACCACCAACGCGGGTTCGCAATGACCTCCGGCGGCAGATTCGGTGTCGCGCTCCACGGCCACTCGCCGATCAGCGCCAGCCAATAGCGCGTGAAAACGCGGAGGCCGCGCAGGCCGCCGTGCTCGAAAATCCAGCGGCGCGCGCGAACGAGCGGCTCGTCGTCGGCGCGGAAGCCAACGCAGCGCAGCGCGGCATAGCACTCGACGGTGCCGTTGATGTCGCCGTGAGGAGCTTGGTAGTACGCCTCCCAGGAGCCGTCCGGCCGCTGCGCCTTCAGCAGCGTCGCAACGAGATCCTGCTCGCGAGGATGCCGATATCCCAGGAAGTGCATGGCGAGCAGCCATTCGGCCTCCATGCAGTAGTTCGATTCGAGCATGCCGACCCAGAAGCCTTCCGGCGTCTGGTCGCGATCGAGCCAGCCGATCGCCTTGGCGATTGCGGCGTCAACGCGCTCGGTCGGGGTGTCCAGTGCGCGGGGCGCGGAAACGAGCATAACCACCGGCGGTTGCTGAGGGCGGCGCATTATCGCACAACGCGCGCCCCCGCCCGACGAGGGGCGTCGAGCCTTGCGCAGCGCGGCGTAGGTGGCCGAGCATGCGGCAACGCCGCTCTGCGACGGTTCCACATGCCTCTTGCCCGCTGGGTTGCCCTGTCCGCGGTTCTCTGCTCGTCCGGCTGCGCGACCGTGACGACGGTCGACGGCGCCCGATTGCGGCTCGCGTCCGCCGACTTCCGCGCGTACGTCGAACGCGTGTTTCGGGAGCAGAACAGAGTCTCGGACGAGTTGGCGTTCGCGCTCGAAGAGCCGGCAGCGGAGCGCGGCGCGCTCGAAGGCGCCGAGCAGCGGCTGCTCGACGCTTGCGCAGGTGTCAACGAGCTCGCGACGGCGCAGCGCGACGAGCGCCGGCTCGGCATCCGGCGCAGCTCGGCGAGCGCGCGCAGCGTGCCCGCGTGCGAGCGCGCCGCGCGTGACGCCGCGCGGCTGATCGACCCGCGTGACTAATAACCGATCAGTGCGGCAACAGCCGGCCGACTGCTACGAGGTGCTCGCGATAATAGTGCGAGTCGAGGCTGCCGACCGCGACGTTCTTTCCGCTTGCAGGCGCGTGCACGAACAGGCCGTCGCCCAAGTAGATGCCGACGTGCGAGAGCTTCGTCTGGTCTTGGAAGAACATGAGATCGCCGGGATCGGCTTCACCGACCGAGATCTTGCGCGCCGCCCGGAACAGCTCGCGCGCCGAGCGCGGGACGTCATAGCCGGCTTGCCCATAGGCGTAGTGGACGAGCCCGCTGCAATCGAAGCCTTCCAAGGGGTCCATGCCGCCGTAGAGGTAGCGGGTGCCGACCATGCCCATCGCGACGTCGGCGATTGCGCCGCCGACGGATTCGTCCGCGATGCGGGGCTCGACGGTGACGGTTCCTGCGACTCGGGCGGCGGGAGCGGTGGGTGCGCCGGCGCAGCCGGTCATGGCTGCCGCGATCGCGGCGAGCATGGGCAGCATGGCTCTGAGTGGAAAGCGAAGCATGGAGAAAGGCTATGCCGCCGCAGCTGAATCGTCCCTGAAGACGAGATGCATTCTAGAGACGGCGGCCACCGCGCTCGCTGCGGCAGCTCACAAAAACGCGGTCGGCAGACGGCGACAGACTCGCGTCAGCTTTTCACGAGCCAGGGAGGCAACGGCAAATCTTTGGCCTTGAGGAACTCGGGATTGAACAGCTTCGATTGATAACGCTGGCCCGAATCGCAGAGCACGGTCACGATCGTCTTGCCGGGGCCGAGCTCGCGCGCGAGCCGGATCGCGCCGGCTACGTTGATGCCGCTCGAGCCGCCGAGCAGCAGCCCCTCCTTCTGTAGAAGGTCGTAGAGAATCGGCAGCATCTCCGTATCGGGTATTTGAAAGGCATCGTCGATGAGCGCGCCGTCGAGGTTGCCCGTGACGCGCCCTTGGCCGATCCCTTCGCTGATCGAGCTGCCCTGGCCCTTGAGCTCGCCGGTCTTGATCCAGCTGTAGATCGACGCGCCCATTGGATCGGCCGCGGCCGTCACGACTTTGGGGTTCTTGTGCTTCAAGAACGAGCTGACGCCGGCGAGCGTGCCGCCCGTGCCGACGGCGCAGATGAAGCCGTCGATCGAGCCGCCGGTCTGCTGCCAGATCTCCGGGGCCGTGCTCGCCGCATGGCCGTCGCGGTTCGCGTGATTGTCCCACTGGTTCGCGTACAGCACGCCGTGCGGCTCGGTCGCCTCGAGCTCTTTCGCCGTGCGCGCCGCGATATGCACGTAGTTGTTCGGATCCTTGTACGGCACCGCCGGCACTTCGCGCAGCTCTGCTCCGCACAATCGGAGCGCGTCCTTTTTTTCCTGCGACTGCGTGTTCGGCATCAAGATCAAGGTTCTAAGCCCACGCGACTTGCCGACGAGGGCGAGACCGATGCCGGTATTTCCGGCCGTGCCTTCGACGATGAGGCCGCCCGGCTCGATGACGCCGCGGCGCTCTCCGTCGAGCACCATGTACTTGGCGGCGCGGTCCTTGACGGAGCCGCCGGGGTTCACAAACTCGGCCTTCCCGAGGATCGTGCACCCCGTGAGCTCGGATGCCTGGCGCAGCTTGATCAGCGGCGTGTTGCCGACCGCATCGACAAAGTCCTGCCGAATATCCATCGAGGCGAAGGCCTATTGCGTGACGGTAATCGTGATCTTTTCCGATCGCACGGGCGGCTGGTGGGGAATGTGCAACGCGTCGCCGAGGACGAGCTGCAGCGTGTGCTGTCCGGGCGGAAGCGTAAGCTCCGTTTCGGTTTGGCCGAGCCCGAAGTGGCGATGATTCGCATCGTTCGGGATCGGCAAGTTGTCCGGCGGCAACGTTTCGACGTCGACGAGCAAATGATGATGACCGGTGTTCGGCGTCGTGACGCCGGCCGGTGCGACGCCCATGCCGCGCAGGCCGAAGCGAATCGTGAACGGCGAGCTCACCATCGAGCCGTTCGCGGGCGACAGGAAATACGTCAGTGCGCTTTCCGGCGCGGCCGTGCGCGGCAGCGCTGCGGGAGCCGTTTCTTGAGCGTGAGCAGGCACCCCTAAGGCCAATAGGAGCAGGCCGCTGAACGGTGTTATCTTGGGCATGAGGATTCCCCCGCTTTTAGCGTCGTTCAGGATGAATGAGAGCGCGCATCTTAGCAGGAGCGGACAGCTGTCAACGCCATCGGCCGCCGTGCGTTATCGGCCGGGCGTTATGCAATGTCCGAGTCACAATTTGTCGGCCGCGTCTATAGTGAACTTCGCCGCCTGCGCGAGTTACTAAGAATGCAATCTGCCGCGCAGGTCGAAATCGAATCCGCTGAGGTGACCATGCATCGTCCACTGCTTCGCAAGCTCGTGCTCGTCGCGCTGTTCGCGGGCGGCACGGCGTTTGTCGCCGCGTGCTCGAGCCAGCAACAGGTCGGGCCTCAGAGCGGCGGCGGCATGAGTCTTCCGATGCCGAGCGGCGGGTCGCAGGGCGGCTCCTCCGGCGGGTCTTCGGGCGGCGGGTCGTCGGGCGGCGGGTCGCAGGGCGGCTCCTCCGGCGGGTCTTCGGGCGGCGGGTCGTCGGGCGGCGGGTCGCAGGGCGGCTCGTCTGGCGGGTCTTCCGGCGGTGGTTCGTCGGGCGGAGGCTCCGGCGCTCCAGGCGGCGGCGCCGGCATTCCCGGCAGCGGCAGCTCCGGTGGCGGCAGCCAGGGCTCGGGCTCGCAGGGCGGTGGCTCAGGCAGCTCGGGCTCGCAGGATGGCGGCTCCGGAAGTCAGGGCGGTGGCGGCGGCTTTCCGGCCGGCGGCAGCGCGGGCGGCGGCGGCAGCTCGGGCAGCGGTAGCCAGGGCGGCGGCTCGAGCGGCGGATCCGCGGGTGGCGCCGGCGGCGGCGGTGGAGATTTTCCGGCCGGCGATTCGCGCGGCGGCGGCGGTGGCGGCGGCAGCGAGAGCGGCGGCGGTGGTGGCGACGGCAGCGGCAGCAGCGGCGGCTCGAGCGACGGCGATCCGTTCGGCGAAGAAGGCGGCGGTGGTGGCGGCCAAGGCGGCGACGAGGAGTTCGACAAGTCGCTTGGTGATTTCGACCGCGAGATGGGCAAAGAGCAAGACGACATCGCGAGGCAAGGCGGCGGCCCGGCAGCCGATTCGGGCACCTCAGCCGAAGGCGGTGCGGGTGCCGGAGGCGCAGCCGGTGAGGCGGGCGGCGAAGGTGGCCCGCAGGGAAGCGGCGAAGGTGGCCAAGCAGGCGGTGACGGGAGCGAATCTGGCCAGGCAGGCGGAGGCGCAAGCGGCGGCGGTGGCGAAGCCGGAGCGCCTGCGATTAGAGATCTTGGACCCGACTCGCAGACCGTTGCGACAGTGCAGGGCTGCAACGATTCGGACAGAGTGGCGCGGCAGCTCTGCGAAGCTGCCACGCAAGAGAATGATCCGTTCTTGCGCGCCGCCTTGTGGGACGAATATAACGAGTACAAGAAGCTAGTCGCTCGATGACATAGGGTCTCGAGCGGGAAGGGGAAGACATGCGCCGTCTCGCTCTATTGTTGATTGGAAGCTGGTGGCTCTTTGGTTGCACCAGCTCGGAGGTCGTCGTCGCGCATTCGGTGCCGCTCAGCACCGCAAAGGAAACGATCGCCGAGGAGGACCTGCTCGACGTCGGCATCGTGCTCTTCGACTCCGGTGTTCCTGAAGGCGAGGTCTCGAAAGAAACGCTCGAGGAGCTGATTGCCGACGGCACCTTCGTCCACATTCGGCGCTCCGAGTCGGTATACATGTCGGTGCTGTTGCGCCAGACGCTGCAGAAGACGGGCAACTGGGGCTCGGTCTGGATCTCGCCGAAACCGACGACGACCGCCGACGTCAATGTCGCCGGCAAGATCCTGCACTCGGATGGCGATCAGCTGCGGCTGGTCGTGACAGCGACGGACTCGACGGGCCGCGTGTGGCTCGACGAGCAGCCCTACGAGATGGAAACCGCGGCCGGCTCATTCAACCGCCAGCGCTATCCCGATCTCGATCCTTATCAGGACGCGTTCAACGCCATCGCGAACGACCTCGCCTTGGCGCAGCGGGAGCTGTCGGCGAAGGACCGGCGTGACGTCCGCACGGTCACGAGCCTTCGCTATGCCGCGGACGTCAGCCCCGAAGTGTTTGCGGGCTATGTCGTCGCCGACGACAAAGACGGTACCTATGCGCTGAATCGTTTGCCCGCCGAGGGCGATCCGATGTTCGATCGCACGCAGCGCGTCCGACAGCGCGAGCGGTTATTCCTCGACACGCTCGATCAACACTACGCGCAGTTCTCGACGGAGGCGATGGAGCCGTACGACAGCTGGCGCGAGTACACGCGCGAGGAGGCGATTGCCGTTCGAGAGCTCACGCGCTCCGCGCGGTGGCGAACGGGAATGGGTATCGCGACGATCATCGCTTCGATCGCGTATGGGCAGAACTCCGACAGCGGCAGCTTTTCCGACCGGATGCTGCGCGATGCATTGATGTACGTCGGCGTCGACATGATCCGCTCGAGCCAAGTGCGCAAGCAGGAGAAGCGGCTCCACACGGAGACGCTCGAGGAGCTGGCGCAGGATTTCGACGACAGCATCGAACCGATGGTTGTCGAAATTCAAGGCACGCAGCATCGCCTAACCGGCACGGCCGACGCGCAGTACGACGAGTGGCGGCAGTTATTGCGGCAGATCTTCATCAACGAGTCGGGCTTCGTGCCGGAAGAAGTGACGATGTACACGGAACCCGCGCCCGAGGCCCCCGTTGAGCTGCCGCCCCTGCCCGGGCTGGCCGCCGACGACGGGTCGGCGTTCGACGCAAGACAGCAGGCAGCGGACTTGTCCGCGGTCGACCTGTCGGCGATCGAAGCGACGCAGGGCGAGGGAGCGGAGCTGCCCGCCGCCGACGAGCCGACGACCGAAGCGACACCGGCCGCGGATGAAGACGCCACGACGGAAGCCGCGGATGCGAACGCAAGCGCTGGTGACGGAGTCTGACGCGCGCGCGATCGGCACCTTCGTCGATTGGCCGAATGGCGAATCCTTAGGCAGTTGGCACGCCGTCGCGCCGCTCGGCCGCGGCGGTACGGCCGAAATTTGGCACGCCGTTGGGCCCGACGGACGCGAGGCCGCGCTGAAGCTCGCGAAGCGTGAGCTGCGCAAGCATCCAGCAGCGAACGCGCCGATTCGCCATGAGCACGACGTGCTGTCCGCGGTCGGGAGCCCCCACCTCGTCGAGCCGTACGGGCTCATCGAGCACGACGGTGCCGCCGTGCTCGTGCTCGAATACTTGCCGCACGGCGACCTTGTCCCGCTGCTCGGCGCGCCACCGCGGCAATGGCTGCCGGCACTGCGCGCGGTCATCGGCGCGCTCGCCGACCTCGAGCGTCATGGTTTTGCGCACGGCGACGTCAAGGCGAGAAACGTGCTGTTCGCCGCCGACGGCAGCGCGCGGCTCGCCGATCTTGCGTTCGCGCGGCCGCTCGATGCGCCCGCCGCCGCAACGACGGCGGCCTACAGTCTCCCGGCGCAGCGCGGCTTTTCCGCTCGTGAGGCCGACTGCTTCGCCCTCGCCGCGCTGCTGTTCGAGCTCGTGGCGGGGCGGCTGCCGTACGGCGAGGGCGGCCTGTTCGACAGCGCCGCCGAGCTCGCGCCGGCGACACCGGGCGGCCCCGAGACCGCCGGCCTATTGGCCGCAGCGGCGGCGGCACTGCACGCCCGCGGCCGCGTCCGAGGGCTTTCGTATTTCAGCGATGCTTTAGAATCTGCTCGACTCTTCAACGGCTGACATTTGACGCTTGGAACCGAATTTCCCACAACACGACGAGACGATCGTTCCGGTTCGGCCGAATCTGCGTGGCGCTGCAGCACAGCGCAGCGCGGCCCCGGTTGCGCCGCCCCGGTCTTGGCGGCGGCCGCTGACGGCGATCGGCGGCGTGGCCGTGGTCGTTGCGGCTGTCGCGGCGTTCTATTGGTTGCCGGCGCGAGTCGAGGAGGAGCGCGTCGTCGCGAGGCCCGTGGCCGATCCTGCCACCGCCGCAGAGCCCGCTCGGCGCGTCCTCTCGGCCGAAGAGCGGGAGGCGTTGCGAGTGCAATCGGGCAATCTTCTCGCGGGCCTGTTGACGCTGCAGGATGATCTGACGCAATTGAACGTCGCGGACTGGGCCGCCGAGGATTGGGCGAAATACCAGCAACTCTCCGAAGCCGGCGACAACGCGTTTCTCGCCGAGGATTACGAGACCTCCGCCACGAGCTATTCCGAAGCGAAAGCCCTCGGCGACGCACTCGTCGCGCGCGCGTCGACGACGTTTCGCACGTCGCTCGACGCCGCCGACGCGGCGCTCGCCGCCGGCGATTCGAAGCTGGCTCTCGAGCAATACGCCGTGGCGCTCACGATCGAGCCCACGCATGCGGCGGCGTTGGCCGGCCGCGCGCGCGCCGAACGCTTGCCCGAGGTGCAAGAGCTCGTGCAGCGCGCGAACGTCGAGACTGCGCGCGGCGAGCTTACGACTGCGCTCTCGACGTACCGCGAGGCGCTCGCGATCGATGCCGATTGGCCTGCAGCGCACGCCGGCATCGACGAAGTGAATCGCATGATGCGCGATGCCGAGTTCGAGCGCTTATTGTCGGCCGGCTTCAGCTTGCTCGGCGCCGAGGACTTCGTCGCCGCGCGCCGCGAGTTCGAAGCGGCCGTCGCGATGCGGCCCGGGTCGCGCGAAGCGGCCGACGGTCTCGCGCAAGCCGTCGAAGGCGCGAAGCTCGACGAGATCGCGCTGGCCGAAGCGCGCGGGCTCGCATTCGAGCGGCGCGAGCTATGGGATCAAGCGATCGAGCTGTATCGCACCGTGCTTGCCAGCGACGGCACGTTGCTGTTCGCGCAGACGGGGCTCGAGCGAGCCCGAGAGCGCGCGGGGCTCGACGCCAAGCTCGTCAATCTGATCGACAATCCGACGCTGCTGTTCGGCGACGCAGTGCTTGCCGATGCGCGCGCGTTGCTCGAAACGGCCGCGGCCGAGGCCGAGAAGGGACCGCGTCTGACGGGGCAGATCGAGAAGCTCGGCGAGCTGGTCGAGCTCGCGTCGAAGCCGATCCAGGTGCGCCTCGAGTCGGATCAGCTGACGAGCGTCACGTTGTATCGCGTCGGCTCGCTCGGCGCGTTCACAGCCAAGGAGGTCGAGCTGCGCCCCGGCACGTACACGGCCATCGGGAGCCGTGACGGCTATCGCGACGTGCGCCAGACGTTCACCGTGCGCCCAGGGCGGAACTTGGAGCCGATCAGACTGGTCTGCATCGAGCCGATTTAGATGCGAAAAGGTCTCGAGTGACACAGGTAACCTCAGACAGCGGGCGAAAGTCGATCGTGACGGTCGAGGAGCGCGGGCGGACGCACGAATTCGGCGCCGCCGAGCTGCCCGTGACGCTCGGCGCCGGTCACGATGCCGACGTCGCGCTCGAAGGCGTCACAGGTAGCATCCAAATCGGCCGTTTCAAGGACGTATTCTTCGTGCATGCTGGCCGCGGGGCCCGCAATTTGCGCGTCGGCGGCGAGCCGTTGACGGGCACGCGCGAGCTCAAAGACGGCGACGTCATTGCGTTCGACCGGGCGCGGCTGGAATGCCGAGTGGCCGGCGAAGGTACGCTCGCGCTGCGCATCGACTGGATCGTCACGGCCGGCGACACGGCGCCGCCGGATCTCGATCAACTCGCGCGCGACCACCGCCGTGCGCCCGATGTGGCGATCACGCCGATCGCGTTCAAGCCGCGTGCTGCGAGCAAGGTCGCGGAAAAGCGCGGCCCCAGCCGCATGACGATCGCGATGACGTCGGGGTTCGGCGTGCTTGCCATCGTCGCCTGGTTCGCGTTCACGGCGAAATCCGTCGCGCTCGACATCGAGCCGACTCCGGCCAGCGTCAGCCTGCCCGGCACGCTTTTCAAGGTGAAGGTCGGCGGCCGGTTCCTGCTGCGGCCCGGCTCGCATCGCGTAGAGGCGGAGTTGCCGGGCTACTACCCGCTCGACACCGAAATCGACGTCGGGCCGCTCGCCGATCAGACAATTGCACTGACGCTGACGAAGCTGCCCGGCATCGTCACGTTGACGACGGAGCCCGAGGTCGGCGCGCAAGTGCTGCTCGACGGCGTAGCGCTCGGAACGACGCCGCTCCTCGACGTCGAGATCACGCCGGGTATCCATCAGCTCGAGCTCATGGCCGATCGGTACCTTCCCGCCGCGCGCGAGCTCGACGTTGCCGGAGCCAGCGAGCGTCAGGCGCTCGCGGTGGCGCTGACGCCCGACTGGGGCGTCGTATCATTGAACACGTCTCCGCCCGGAGCCACCGTGCTCGTCGATGGCGCGGAAGCCGGCGTCACGCCGGCTGCGATCGAGATCATGAGCGGCGAGCACGACGTCGAGGTGCGGCTCGCCGGATACAACGCGTGGCGCACGAAGGTGCTCGTCGAGTCGAATCAGCCTCAGCAGCTGCCCGACGTGACGCTGGCGCAGGCTGACGGCCGCGTCGAGATCGCGAGCAACCCCAGCGAAGCAAGCGTCAGCGTCGACGGCGAGTTCCGGGGCCGCACGCCGTTGTCGCTGCGCCTGTCACCGGGGCGCGCGCACCGCTTGACGTTGACCAAGCCGGGTTACGAGACCGCGACGAGCGAGCTCTCGGTCGCTGCCGACAGCGGCCGGCGATTGCAGATCGACCTCACGGCGCAGTACGGCGACATCGAGATCACGAGCACGCCGCCGGCCGACGTGTGGGTCGACGGGCAGCGGCGCGGCTCGACGCCGGTGACGCTGCAGCTCACGGCCGTCGAGCATGCGATCGAGGTTCGCCGCGAAGGTTTCGCCGTCGAGCGCTCGGAGCTCACGCCGCGCCCGGGCTTTCCGCAGAAGCTCGCCGTCACCCTGACGCAGCTCGACGAGTCGTCGGGCGGCGGCTTCGCGAGCTTTCTGCGCACGAGCGCGGGCCAGGAGCTCAGGCTCGTGCCGGCCGGTCAATTCACGATGGGCTCGTCGCGCCGCGAGATCGGCCGGCGCTCGAACGAGCCGCTGCGCCCCGTGCGCGTCACGCGCGCGTTCTATCTCGGCGCGCGCGAGGTCACGAATGCGGAGTTCCGCGCGTTCAAGTCAGATCACGACTCAGGCGACTTCGAAGGCGAGTCCTTGAACGGCGACGATCAACCCGTCGTGAACGTGAGCTGGGACGAGGTCGTGCTGTACCTGAACGATCTCAGCGTCAAGGATGGCCTCCAGCCCGTTTATGAGGAAGGTGCCAGCGGCTGGGCGGCCGTTCAGCCGCTGCGCAACGGCTATCGGTTGCCGACGGACGCCGAATGGGAATGGGCCGCCCGGTTCGCGGGCCAAACCGAGGGGCTCCTCTATCCGTGGGGCGCGGAAACGCGACCGCCCGATCGCTCGGGTAACTACGCGGACGTCTCGGCCGCGCAGATGCTACCGACGGTGATGGTCACTTACGACGACGGCTATGCCGTCAGCGCGCCGGTCGGCAGCTATACGGCCAACGCTTACGGCATCTTCGATCTCGGCGGCAACGTCGCCGAATGGATCCACGACTTCTACACGCTCGACGTGATCGAGTCGACGCAGCGAGTCGACGATCCGCTGGGGCCCGCGAGCGGCGTGCTGCACGTCGTGCGCGGCGCGAGCTGGCGCAGCGCGACAGTGACGGATCTTCGCGTCGCCGCGCGCGGCTCGAGCTCCGACGGGCGCGAAGATCTGGGCTTTCGCATCGCGCGCAATCTGCAGTGAGGACAATGTCGTGCGGAAATCCTGGTTGCACATGCGTTGGTTGAGGGTGTCGGCGCCCGCGGCCGTGCTAATGGCGGCATGGCTCGTGGGATCGGCTGCGCAACAAGACACGCCGCCGCCGGCCGGCACGCCGCCCGCGAGCACACCGCCGCCGGCCAGCACGCCTCCCGCGAGCACACCGCCGCCCGCGGCTCCCGCGGAGGAGGACGAGCCTGCGGGAGCGCCGTCGGACGAAGCTGCCAAAGAGGTGTTCATTCCGACCGAAGAGCTGCAGCCCGACGCCGCCGTCACCTTCCCCGTCGACATCTAGGGGAGCCATGGGCGCCGTCGCCATCGAGATCAACGATTCGGGTCTAGTCGTCGCGAACGAGGCCGGCGTGCTGGCCGTCGAGCCGGGTTTCGCGCGCGTCGATGGCGGGCGCATCGTGACGGGCGAGGAGGCGCGGGCGCGCGCGCGGCTGCAACCGCGTCGCACGAGCGGTCGCTTCTGGAGCCAGCTCAGCATGGAGCCGGGGTCGGCCGGGTCCGACTTCAGCCAGAGCGCCGCGGAGCTCGCCTACGCGCAGCTCGAGTCGTTGTGGCAACGCTTCGGCGCCGGCGTCACCGCCGTCGTGCTCGTCGTGCCCGGCGGGTATCGCACCGAGCAACTCGGGCTCTTGCTCGGCCTCGCGCAGGAATGCGGCATGCCGGTCCGCGCGCTCGTCGATGCGGCGGCGGCGGCGAGCGTGCGTCCATACCCCGGGCGACAGCTCGTCTACGTCGACGCGAGCCGTCACCGTGTTTCCGTCTCGCTGCTCGCGCAGAACGGCGAAGCTCAAGTGCGCGCCGAGCACGCGCTCGCACAAGGGCTCTCCAACGCCGCCGATGGGTTCGCGCGCCGCATCGCCGATCATTTCGTGCGCGCGACGCGCTTCGATCCGTTCACTCACGCAGAGGCCGAGCAAGCGCTCTACGACCGTCTGCCCGCGTGGCTCGAGGCACTGCAGCGCGAGGAGCGCGTCGAGCTCACGCTGAAGCACCGCAACGAGGAGTTCCGCATCACGCCCGAGCGCGAGGCCATCCTCGGCGTCGCGCAGCAGGGCGTTTATCGCGCCCTCATCCAGCTCATCGCTCAGCACCGCGAGCCCGGCCTGCGGCTCGTCGTGCAGCTATCCGATCGAGTTGCCTCACTGCCCGGGTTCGTCGGCGAGCTCTCGCGGCTCGACGACTCGCAAATCGAGCGTTTTCCGGCCGGCCATGCTGCGCGTGCCGTGCTGCTGGCGCCGTCGATCACGGGCAGCCAAGGCGACGTGAAGCTGTTGAAGCGCGTCCCGTGGCGCGAGCCGCCAAGCGGCGATGCACCGGCCACCGAACGCCGCGAGCCACAGCACGCGCCCGTGCTTGCGCGCGCGAAGCCGCCGACACACGTCGTGTACGGCGGCCTCGCCTACCGCGTCGGCGCCGCCGGCCTCGCCATCGGCCGCGAAGCGGATCCGCAGCGGCGCACCGTCGTGCTCGTCGGCAACAGCGGCGTGTCACGCTTGCATTGCGAGGTGATCTTGCGCGACGGCGAGCTCAAGCTCCGCGATCTCAGCAGCTATGGCACGTTCGTCAACGAGAAGAAGGTCGCCGGCGAGGCGGCGCTGAAGCGCGCCGATGTCATTCGCATCGGCTCGCCCGGCGCCGAGCTGCACGTCGTCGACATGGAGGGTGCCGAATGACGAAGAGGCGCAAGGGCGAGCTCAACGTCTTCTCGATGTCGTTCCTCGACGCGATCACGGCGGGGTTCGGCTGCGTCGTGCTGCTGTTCATGCTCGTCAGCGCGAATGCCGTGCTCGACCAACGCGTGGTCGTCGAAGACCGCGAGGCCGAGGCGCGACGGTGGGAGCTCCGGGTGCTCACGGGGCAGCGCAACCTCGTGGCCCTTCGCGAGCAGCTCGAGCGCCAGATCCAAGAGTGGACCGCGCTGCTCGCGGTGCGCCAGGGTCTCGTCACCGAGATCGAGGACACCGAGTCGCAGCTCGCGACGCTGACTGAAGACTCCGAGGCGCGGCGGGCGGCGATCGAGCGCTTGCGCCGCGAGCTCGCCGAGCTCAATCGGCAGTCGCAGGAGCTCGAGACGACGCAGCTCGAAGAGGCCGAGGACGCGAGATCTCTGCGCGCGTTCGAGGGCGAAGGCAATCGCCAGTACCTCACGGGCCTGCGCATGGGCGGGCGGCACGTCGCGATCCTCGTCGACACCTCGACGAGCATGCTCGACCGCACGATCGTCAACATCCTGCGCCGGCGCAACATGTCGCCCGAGCAGCAGCGCCGCGCGCCGAAGTGGCAGCAGGCCGTCAATACCGTGGACTGGCTCACAACGCAGATATCGGCCGGGACGAACGTGCAGGTCATCGGTTTCAACGACACGGCCACGTGGCTGATCCCGGGCACCGAAGGCAAATGGGTCACGGTCAACGACGGCAGCGAGCTCGATGCGCCCGTCGAGGCGCTGCGCGCGACCCATCCGCAGGGCCCCACGAGCCTGCATGCGGCGTTCAACGCGATCAAGACGCTCGATCCCAAGCCCGACAACATCTACCTGCTGACCGACGGCTTGCCGACGATGGGCGAGATCAAGCCGACGCGTCCCGGCGTCCGGGCCGACGAGCGGTTGGATCACTTCGAGCGCGCGATCCGGCAGCTGCCGGTCGGCGTTCCCGTCAACACGCTTCTGTTCGCGATGGAAGGCGACCCGCAGGCGGCGCCGGCCTATTGGCTCGTCGCGATCCGCACGGGCGGATCGATGATGGCGCCCTCGGAGGACTGGCCATGAGACGCCGCCGCGAGTTCGAGATCTTCAGCATGTCGTTCCTCGACGCGATCTGCTGCGGATTCGGCGCAATGATCCTGCTGTTTCTTTTGATTCGCGTCGGCGAGCCGCGCAGGCTCGAGCAGGCCGAGCGCGATCTCGATGGTCTCATCGCCCAGTACGAGCAGGAGCTCAACGAGATACTCGGCGAGACCGAGCGCGTGCGCCGCCAGGAGCTGAATACCACTGAGGATCTGCAAGCAGACAGGACGCGCATCGAGGATCTGCAGGCTCAGCTCGAGCGCATCCGCGCCCAGGTGTTTGCCGTCGAGGATCCGACGCTCGAAACCGAGCAGAACCGCCTCGCGGCGGCGCGGCAGACTTTGACCGAGGAGATGCGTCGCTTGCTCGCCGATTACCGGCCGCCGATCGAGGACTACAAGGTTGGCGGCATTCCTGTCGACAGCGAGTACATCATTTTCCTGATCGACACGTCGGGCAGCATGCAGCAGTTCCAGTGGGACCGCGTCCAAGCCCAGTTGCGCGAGACGCTCGAGGTCTACCCGACCGTCAAGGGCATCCAGATCATGAACGACGAGGGCGAGTACATGTTCAAGAGCTATCGGGGCGAGTGGATTCCCGATACGCCGTCACGCCGGCAAGCGATCCTCGATACCCTGAAGAGCTGGCAACCGTTCTCGAACTCGAATCCGCGCGAGGGTATTCTCGCGGCGATCGACCAGTTCTACGACCCGGCCAAGAAGATCTCGCTGTACGTCTACAGCGACGACTTCCAGCAGGGCTCTATCAACCCCGTCGTGCGCGAGATCGATCGACGCAATCGCTCGACGGAGTCCGGAGAGCGGCTCGTTCGCATTCACGCCGTCGCGTTCCCGGCCGTGTACCTGATGTTGGGCGGCGACCTGTTCACGGCGGCCAATTACGCGACGCTCATGCGTATCATCTGCCAGCGCAACGGCGGCACGTTCGTCGCGCTGCCGGTCATACGGGAGCGAGACGAGAGATAGCACGATTTCGTTACGCCGCCGCGTGGAGCGGCCGGCGCTCAAAGCTTGGAGGTTCGAATGGCGGCTCAGAATTACGTACGCGATCGAGTAGAGAAGCTCGGCATTCTCGTAGTCATCACGGTCATCACGCAGCTCGTGTACACGGCCTACGTGCGGCCGACGGCCGAGCGATGGCTCGACGAGCAGCGGCAGATCGCGGCGACGAATCCGGGCTACACGCCGGAACGCTCGCTCATGGTCATCATCCAGGACCCCGAGCAGCAGGCGACGATCATCATCACAATCTGGGCGCTGATCCTCTCGGGCATGCGCTTCCGCGAGCTCAAGGTGCAGCGCGAGCTGCTCGAGGCGGGTTACCTCACGAAGGACGCCGGCGTCGTGATCTTACCGAGCGATGCGCGCGAGTATCTGCGCACGTTCGAGCAGTTGCCGCCGAAGGAACGCGACGCCGCGTTGCCGCGAGTGCTGGCCGCGGCGCTGAAGCGCTTCGGCGCCACGGGCAACGTCCAGGATGCGTCGCAGACCGTGCACAACACCTGCGAGAGCGAGCACAACCGGCTCGACGCGGAGCTCGCGATCCTTCGGTTCAGCGTCTGGGTCGCGCCGGCCCTCGGCTTCGTCGGCACCGTCCGCGGTATCGGCCTCGCGCTCCAAGGCGCCGAGCTCGCAGTCAGGGGCGACACGACGGCCGTCACGAACGGCCTCGGCATCTCGTTCAACTCGACGTTGGTGGCGCTGACGTTGAGCATCTTCTTGATGTACATCCTGCACGAGATCCAGCTCTCGCAAGAGCGTCTGACGCTCGACATCGAGAACTACGCCGAGGAAGAGCTGATCAGCCGCCTCCACGGCGGCTGACGCGCACCGCGCCATAATTCGTCACGATTGCGGCAGCGTCCTGCCGCAATTGGTCAGCCGCGCGTCAGCGCGGTTCGCTGCAATAGCGCCCGTGTCCAACCACTGTGCGCTTCAGGAGCGAACCATGCAGACGAAACTGTTCCCGCAGAGAATTGTTGTTGCGTTGATCGGCACCGTGCTCGCAACGTCGAGCTTCGCGGGCCCGAGGAACCGTGCCGCGAAGGACGAGACGCGTGCCATGAAAGACGAGACGCGCGTCGTTGCCAAGGAAGAGTCGATCGGTCTTGGCAGCGGCGCCGCGATCGGCGCGCTCGCGGGCGGCCCCGTGGGGCTCGTCCTCGGAGCGGCGTTCGGCGGCTGGCTCGGCGACCGCTTCCACGGCGAGCGCGCCGCTCGGCGCGAGGCCGACGAGCGCGCCGCGCAGGCCAGCGTCCACGCAGGCGAGCTGCAGACGCTGCTCGCCGCGAGCGAGCGCGCCGTCGTTGCTAAGGACGCCGAGCTGTTCGGCGAGCGGGTTGCGCACCGCCGCAACCTCCAAGAGGCGTTGTCGGTCGAGGTGTTCTTCCGGACAGAGGACAGCGGTGTCGGCGGCACGACCGAGGAGCGGCTCGCCAAGCTCGCAGCGCTGATCGAGCCGATGGAAGGCGCCGTGATTCGCCTCGAGGGGTACACGGACGTACGCGGTACCGAAGCGTACAACTCGACGCTGTCGACGGCGCGCGCGCACAGCGTCCGCGATGCGCTGATCCGGGCCGGCATGCCGGCCGAGCGTGTCATCGTGACGGGCGCCGGCGAAACGGCCTCGACGGCGCCGGAGCAGGATACGGACGGCATGGCGCTCGAGCGGCGCGTCGAGATGAACGTCGTCGACGTCGACCGCGTCGCGGAGCTCGGCACGAACTGACGCCGCTGCAAGGGTCCCCCCGAGTGGCCGGGAGCCGCCGCACAAGGAGCGAGGCGGCGCTCCCGGCCGCACATTGCTCCTGCATTTGCGACGGCCAGGGATGGCCGGAGTGCCGCAAATGCAGGAGCAATTTGCGGCCGGCACTCCCGCCGTCCCTGGCGGTCGGCCGCTATTTGAGATGGATCTCGACGAGCGGCAGCAGTGGCACGGGCGCGGCGCGCGGCAGCACGCACACCGGGACCGGCGCCACGAAGCGCGCGAGAGACGCGGCCGTCTCGGCCGCAGGCGCCGGCTGCTCCTCGGACTCGCTGACTACGATGGCCGCGATCGTCACGCCGCGCTCTCGCAACGCCGCCGCCGCGGTCAGGCTGTGGCTCAACGAGCCTAAGTAGCTGCCGACGACGAGCAGGGCCGGTGCGCCGAGCGCCTCGATCCAGTCGAGGACGGTGTGCTCGTTGTCGAGCGGTGCCATCACGCCGCCTATGCCTTCGATCAACGTCACGCCGGCCTTCGCGCTGGCGGCGCGGCAGTGCGCGACGAGCGCGGCGAACGGAATCGAGCGCCGCTCAGCTCTAGCGGCCATGTCGGGCGACAACGGCGCCGCGAACCGCCACGGGCTCGCGGTATCGAGCGTTTCCGCCGTGAGGTCGAGGCTCTGCGCGCGCAACAGCAGTGCCGTGTCGCTGCCTTCGGGTTGCGCAGCGTCGAAGCCCGACGCGACGGGCTTCAGCGCCCGTACGCTGCGGCCTTGGGCCTTGAGCTCCGCGATGAGGCGCAGCGTCACGAACGTCTTGCCCATCCCCGTCCCAGACGACGTGATGAAGACGGCCGTCATGCGTCGAGCAGAGGCCGGAGGGCGGTCGCAAGCGCTGCGACCTGCTCGGCGGTATGCGCGGCCGACAACGTTACGCGCAGCCGCGACGTTCCGGCGGGCACCGTCGGCGGGCGAATCGCCGCGACGAGGAAGCCGGCAGCGCGCAGCGTCGCGCTCGCCGTGAGCGCGCGGCCGGCGCTGCGCATGAGCAGCGAGACGATCGCGCTCTGCGCCGCGGGCAGCCCGAGCGCCGCCGTGAGCTCGCGTGCGCGCATCAACGGCCGGCGCACGAGCTCCTTGTCCGTCGCGATGAGCTCGAGCGCGCGGCTTGCCGCTGCCACGGTGCCGGGCGGCAAGCCCGTCGAATACACGAAGCTGCGGGCCCGATTACGGACGAGCTCGGCGACATTGCGGCTCGTGCAGAGATACCCGCCGTAAGTCCCGACGGCTTTCGACAGCGTCCCCATTTGCAGCGGAATGGCGACGGGCGGATCGGACGCGAAGGTCGAGCCGCGGCCGTCACCGACGACGCCGAGGCCATGCGCGTCGTCGGTCATGAGCCACGCGTCGTGCTCGGCCGCAACCGCGGCGAGCGACGGCAGCGGCGCCAGATCTCCTTCCATGCTGAACACGCCGTCGGTCAGCACGAGGCAATGCCGATGCGCGGCTCGCTGCGCGGCGAGCAACTCCGTCAGATGCTCGACGTCGTTGTGACGAAACTCGAGCACGCGCGCTCCGCTCAAACCGGCCCCGGCCAGCAACGAGCTATGGCAGAGCTCGTCCATGACGATCAAATCGCTGCGGCCGGCGAGCGCGGAGATCACTCCGACGTTCGTCAGATAGCCGCTGCCGAAGACGACGGCGTCCTCCGTGCCTTTGAGCTCCGCGAGCCTGCGCTCGAGATCGAGGTACAGCGGGTGATTGCCGTTTACGAGGCGCGACGAGCCCGCGCCGGCGCCGAACCGGCGCGTCGCTTCGACGCTCGCCTCGACGACGTCGGGATGCTGCGAGAGGCCGAGATAGTCGTTGCACGAGAAAGAGACGAGCTCGGCCCCGGCTTGGACCGCCGCCGTCGCGCTCGGCCGCGCCGTCAGCACGAGCCGCCGGCGCAGCTGCCTTCGCTCGAGCGCCTCGAGCTTGTCGCGTGCGATCTCGTCGAGCGAAGGGCCCGCGCTGCGAGAACTTGATGGCAAGTGCGAAGCTCCGGCCGGTGAGCGCGCATTCTCACCGACCGGGGCAGGTCGCGGGAAGCCGCCTTGACCGTCAGGCGGCCGCGCGGCGCTCGCTGGCGTTCGCGCCGGGCGGCGGATCGAAGGCCGCTGCGAGCGCGTCGTCGATGTTCTCGAGGAACACGAACTTGAGCTCTTTGCGGGCCGGCTCCGGAATTTCCTCGAGATCCTTCTCGTTACGCTTCGGCAGCAGCACAGTGTCGATGCCGGCACGCAGAGCCGCGAGCGCCTTCTCCTTGATGCCGCCGATCGGCAGCACCAGACCGCGCAAGCTGATCTCGCCCGTCATCGCGATGTCGTTGCGCACCGTGCGGCCGGACAGTAGCGAGGCCACGGCGAGGAACATCGCGACGCCGGCGCTCGGGCCGTCCTTCGGGATCGCGCCCGCCGGCAGGTGGATGTGCAAATCGTGCGTCTCGAGCACCGAGCGCGCCGCGCCGAGCTTGTCGAGGCGCATCTTCGCAAGGCTCACTGCCGCCTGGGCGCTCTCCTTCATAACGTCGCCGAGCTGGCCGGTCAGGATCAGCTGCCCTTTACCAGGCACGAGCGTGGCCTCGATGAACAGGATGTCGCCGCCGACGGGTGTCCATGCGAGCCCCGTCGCGACGCCCGGCACGCTCGTCCGCAGCTTGACCTCGTTGTCGAAGTGGCGCGGCCCGAGGATCGAGTGAACGTCGCCGGCGTCTATTGCGACGCGCTCGGCAGTCCCTTCCGCGATTTTCATCGCTGCGTGGCGCAGCAAGGCGCCGATCTCGCGCTCGAGGTTTCGCACGCCGGCTTCGCGCGTGTAACCGTCGATGACGACGCGCAAGGCGTCCTCCGTGATCGTGGCCTGTTGCTCGGTGAGCCCGTTCGCTTTCAGCTGCCGCGCGACGAGATAGCGCGTCGCAATGGCGAGCTTCTCGTCCTGCGTATAGCCCGGCAGCTCGATGATCTCCATGCGGTCGCGCAGCGGCCCAGGAATCGTGTCGAGAACGTTCGCGGTCGCGACGAAGAACACCTTGCTCAGGTCGAACGGCACGTCGAGATAGTGATCGGAGAACGACGAGTTCTGCTCGGGATCGAGCACCTCGAGCAGCGCCGCGGACGGATCGCCGTGGAACCCGACGCCGAGCTTGTCCATCTCGTCGAGCATGAACACGGGATTGTTCGTCCCGGCCTTGCGCAGGCTCTGGACGATCTTGCCCGGCATGGAGCCGATGTAGGTGCGGCGATGCCCGCGAATCTCGGCCTCGTCGTGCACGCCGCCCAAGCTCGCGCGCACGAACTTGAGCCCCACGGCACGCGCGATGCTCTGGCCGAGCGATGTCTTGCCGACGCCGGGCGGCCCAACGAAGCACAGGATCGGGCTGCGGCCCGACGCATTCAGCTTGCGCACGGCGAGGTATTCGAGGATGCGCCGCTTGACCTTCTCGAGGCCGTAGTGATCCTCGTCGAGGATCTTGCGAGCCTTCGCGATGTCGATGGCTTCCGCATCGCTCTTCGACCAAGGGACCGACACGAGCCAATCGAGGTACGTGCGCACCATCGAATGCTCCGTCGACGAGTCCGGCATGCCCTCGAGGCGCCGCAGCTCCTTCTGCGCCTGCTTCTCGACCTCCTCGGGCATCTTCGCGTCCGCGATCGCCTGGCGCAGCTCGTCGAGCTCCGACTGCGTGTCGTCCTCGCCGAGCTCCTTCTTGATCGTCTTCAGCTGCTCGCGCAGCACGTACTCGCGCTGCCGCTCGTCGAGCTTGCCCTGAGTCTGCTCGCCGATCTCGCGCGACAGCTTCAGGACCTCGACGCGGTGCGTGAGGAACTCGATGACGCGATCGAGCCGGTCTCGGACCCTGAGGGCTTCGAGAATCGTCTGCTTTTCCGACGGCTTGATGTCGATGAGGCCGGCAACCATGTCGGCGAGCGCGCCCGGGGACTCGATGTTCTGCAATGCCGGCGCGAGCTCGGGCGGAACTTGCGGCAGGAGCTCGATGGCCTCGATGGCCTTCTGCTTCAGCAAGGCGGCGCGCGCCTCGACGTTGGCGTCCGTCGTCACCTGGTCGGGAATCAGATCGAAACGCGCGGCGAGGAACGGCAGCCCGGTCAGATAATCGAGCGTCCGAAAGCGCTGCTCGCCTTGGCAGATCAGGTGGTGGACGCCGTTCGGCGCCTTCAGGTAGCGCACGACAGACACGGTCGTGCCGATTCGATGCAAGTCCTCGGGCTCCGGCGCGTCGACACTCGGGTCCTTCTGCAGCACGATGCCGAGCTTGTAGCCATGCTGGACGGCCTCCTGCGCAGCACGCATCGAGAAATCGCGCGTCAGCGCGACCTGCGTGACGGCGCCGGGGAACATCACGATGTTGCGCACCGGAACGATGAGCAATACGTCCGCGGGCAACGTCACAGGCCCGTTGTCACGCGTGGCTTGCGGCAGGTGTTCGTTCTCGTCGTACATGAGTGCCTCCGCGAATGACCGAATGGCTATCTGGGGCCTCCCATCAGGGCGTTCAAGCCCGCGTGGGGCGATCGAACTGGCCGCTCAGCGTGCGCGGAGCCGGGCAGCCAGCTCCGCGTGACGTAAGCCTCTCTCTGTATCGACCGTTACGGCGTCCCTCCGTTCCGCGCGATCGAGAGGTTCCTCGGTGGCGAATTGCTGCTCGAGGACCGCGAGATCGGCCTCGGACGCGTCGCGGCCCGCCCGTGCGCGCTTACGGACTCGCCTGCGCAGCTCGGCGCGCGAAGCGGTGCAATCGAGAATTACGAAGCGCGCGGCATTGGAGGCTGCGACTTGCCGGAGCTCGAGCCGCTCGCTGCGGCGCAGAAACGTCGCATCGACGATCGCGTTCTGACCGCTGCGCAGCAGCCGGTCCGCGATCTCGGCGAGCGCGGCGTACGTGCGCCGGCTCGCGGCGGCGGTGTACAGCCCGCCCCCGAGAGCAGAGCTCGTGCGAGCCGTTGCCGCGAGCCCGTGCAAGCGTTTGCGCTCGAGATCCGACCGTACGCGGATGGCCGGCAAGCGGCTCACGAGCTCGTCGGTCACGAATGTCTTGCCGCTGCCTGAGAGCCCGCGCGTGACGACGAGTAACGGCTTCTTCGGCGCGTGCAGCTCGAGGGCAGTGGCCAAATAACGCTCGGCGCCGTGGCCGTCCGCTGCAGACTGCGCTTCTTTAATCGCAGCGACCTTGGCCCGGACGAGCGCCCGGTAGACGAGGTAGAAGGGCAGCACGTCGACGCCCTCATAATCGCCGCCGACCTCGAAATAGCCGTTCAAGAGCTCGTAGGCGAGGTCCGTGCGACCGTGCGCGCGCAAGTCCATCGCGAGAAACGCGGTCTCGCTGACGACGTCGACGTCGCGCAGCTTGCGATCGAACTCGAGCGCATCGAACGCGAGGATCTTGCCGTCCCGCCATAGCAGGTTCTGCAGGTGCAAGTCGCCGTGACACTCGCGGTGCGCGCCAGCAGTGGCGCGCCGCGCGAAGATCGGCTCCAACTGCTCGCATTGCCGTTCGGTCCAGCGGCGCAGCAGCGCGAGCTCGCGCTGCTTTCGCCCTCCGAGATAGTCCGCGAGCTCGTCGATGTTGCGCCGCGCCGCCACTGCGACGTCGCCGGCCGCGATGCCGCGCACGGGCGGCAGACCTGAGTGGAAGCGCGCGAGCTCGGCACCGAACTTGGCCAACGCGGATTTCGGCACGCGCTTCGCAGCGAGCCGCCGATCGAGCCGATCGGCCGTCGCGAACTCGCGCATTTTCACGGTGTACTCGAATGCCGGTTTGCGCCCGACTCGCGGCGCCGCCGGCGTGCCGCCGATCGGCACGACGCCCAGATAGAGCTCCGGCGCGAGCCGCCGATTCACTCGTAGCTCCTCGTCGCAGAAGCGCTTGCGAAGCTTCAGCGTGCTGAAGTCGACGAATGGCAGCTTGACGGGCTTCTTGACCTTGTAGGCGTAGCGCCCAGTCAGAAATACCCACGAGACGTGGGTCTCGACGAGCTCGACCTTGCTGACGCCAGGGCCGTAGCAGCGCGGATCGCGCAGAGCCTCCGGTAGCGACCGGCGTGCCGGCCGCTTCGCTCGGCCTACGCGCTTAACCGCCACGGAAGCTTAGCCCGGCTCGCCGCCGAGCAGAACCAGCAGCTCCGCCGTTTTCGCGCGCATCAGGCCGTCGTCGCCGCGGCTCTCGACGTTCAAGCGCAACAGCGGCTCGGTGTTCGACGATCGCAGGTTGAACCGCCAGCTTCCGAGCTCGACGGACAGCCCGTCGGTGCGGTCGACGGAGTCGGCGCCGGGCATGTACTTTTCTTCGACGCGTGCGATCACGGCCGCTGCGTCCTTGACCTTGCGATTGATCTCGCCGCTCGCGGGGAAGGCACGCATGCGCTGGCCGACGAGCTGCGATAGCGAGGCTTTGCGCTTCCCCATGATCTGCGCGATCAGGAGCCACGGGATCATGCCGCTGTCGGCGTACGAGAACTTCCGGAAATAGTGGTGGGCACTCATCTCGCCGCCATACACGGCGTCGACCTCGCGCATGCGCTGCTTGATGAACGCGTGCCCGGACTTGCTTTGCACGGCCTCGCCGTGGAAGCGGCTCACGATATCGAGCGTGTTCCAGGTGAGCCGCGGGTCGTGCACGATCCGCTCGCCGGGCGACTGCGCGAGAAAAGTCTCCGCGAGCAGCCCGACGATGTAGTAGCCCTCGATGAACTGGCCGAGCTCGTCGAAGAAGAAGCAGCGGTCGTAGTCGCCGTCCCACGCCAGGCCCAAATCCGCGCGCTCGGCGCGTAGGCATTCCATCGTGACGCTGCGATTCTCTTCGATCATCGGGTTCGGAACGCCGTTCGGAAAGCTGCCGTCGGGCTCGTGAAAGACTTTGACGAAGTGGAAGGGCAAATGCGGCTCGAGCAGGTCGACGATGGGACCGGCGCCGCCGTTGCCGGCGTTGACGACGATCTTGAGCGGCGCCAGCGCCTTCAGGTCGACGTACGACAAGAGATGCTCGATATACTCGGGCTTGATGTCGACTTGCTTGATCTTGCCGCGGGCCGCGATAGGAGGCCCGAACGCGTTGCGCTCGGCCAGCGTGCGGATCTCCTGCAAGCCGGTATCGGCGCTGATCGGGCGCGACTCCTCGCGCACGAACTTCATGCCGTTGTAGTTCGGCGGGTTGTGACTCGCGGTCACCATGATTCCGCCGTCGAGCTTGCGGCTGAAGGTCGCGAAATAGGACAGCTCCGTGCCGCCCACGCCGATGTCGAGCACGTCGACGCCGGAGTCGTTGAGCCCCTTGACGAGCGCCGCCGTCAGCATCGGGCTCGAGGCGCGGATGTCGCGGCCGACGGCGACGACGCGGGGTTTGACGAACGCCGCGTATGCGCGGCCGATGCGATAGGCGATGTCCTCGTCGAGCTCTTCGGGGACTCGACCGCGCACGTCGTAGGCCTTGAAGCAATTGATTTTCGTCATCGTGGACCCGACCGGCTTACGTGAAGTTGGCAATCGAACACTATGTAATGATGCCAGCTTAGTCCGTCGCGGGTGTAACGCGTTTGAGCCATTTGTGGTTGCCGTATCGGCAGATGAAAACCGCGCCGCCGCCCTTGATCGTCGAGCGGACCGACGGCGTGCGGCTGTATCTCGCCGATGGCCGCGAGCTCATCGACGGCGTCGCGTCTTGGTGGACGGCCTGCCACGGTTACAACCATGCGTACATTCGAGCCGCAGTCGCCGCGCAGCTCGAGCGCATGCCGCACGTCATGCTCGGCGGGCTCGTGCACGCGCCAGCCGTCTCGTTGGCCGCGCGTCTTGCTGCGTTGCTGCCGCCGGACCTAGAGAACGTGTTCTTCAGCGAGTCTGGCTCGGTTTCCGTCGAGGTCGCGCTGAAGATGGCCGTGCAATACCGCTTGAATCGAGGCGAGACGGCCCGCGTACGCTTCGCGAGCTTTCGCGGCGGCTATCACGGCGACACGTTTGCGGCGATGGCGGTTTGCGATCCCGAGGAGGGCATGCACCGCGTGTTCGGTGCGATGTTACGCGAGCAATTGCTGGTGCCGCTGCCGCAAGACGACGAGTCGAGCCGCGAGTTCGAGAGCGCGCTTGCGGCCCACGCGCACGAGCTCACGGCGATTATCGTCGAGCCGCTCGTCCAAGCGGCCGGCGGAATGCGCTTCCACTCGCCGCAGACGCTCGCGCGCGTCGCCGCGACAGCTCGGCGGTTCGACCTGCTGTTGATCTTCGACGAGATCGCAGTCGGCTTCGGCCGCACGGGAACGCTCTTTGCGTGCGAGCAGGCCGGCGTCGTGCCCGACATCGTCACGCTGTCGAAGGCCTTGACGGGCGGCACGCTGCCGCTCGCGGCAACCGTCGCAAGCTCGCGCGTCTACGAAGCGTTTCTTTCCGACGACGCGAGCCGTGCGCTGATGCATGGGCCGACGTATGCCGGCAATCCCCTCGCGTGCGCCGCTGCGAACGCGTCGCTCGATCTATTCGCCGCCGAGCCTCGGCTTGCGCAGGTCGCCGCGATTGCGGCGCAGCTCGAGCGCGAGCTCGCAAGGTGCCGCGAGCTCGCCGAAGTGCGCGACGTGCGCGTCAAGGGCGCGATCGGTGTCGTGCAATTGCAGCGCCCGCCCAGCCTCGAGCCGCTGCGGGCTCGTTTCGTGCGGCACGGTGTCTGGATACGGCCGTTCGGCGACGTCGTTTACCTGATGCCGCCGTTCGTCATCGAAGCCGAGGATCTCGCGCGCCTCACGGCCGCTATCTATGACGTGCTGCGCGAGGCTGCCGCCGCGGGCGAGCTATAGCGCCGCCGGCCGCTAAATGCGGCGGGCCGGTCCGCAATGTTACGGCTCGGCTCAGCGTTGCTGGTTCGGGGTCTGAAGCGCGTTGAAGCGCGTGCCATCGGGCAGGATGATCGCTTTGAGAAACCAGGCGTCAGGATTGTCGTGACGCGGCGCGCCGATCGCCGTGATCTCTTGTCCGACCTTGACGTGCTCGGGCCGAAGCCCGAGGCGCGCCAACATGTTGGCCGGCGCGCCCTCGACGAACTCGATGGTCTTTTGCTCGCCGCCGGCGCCCGTCGTCGTCAACGTCATCGCCATGTGCGGGTTGCGCAGCTTGATGTTCGCGATGACGCCGTGAAATTCGACGTCTTGCTGCATGTCGTAGATCGCGAATGAGTGATGCGCGGCGGCGGAGCTCGCGGCCGCTGCGACGAAGGTTCCGAGCAACATGGGCGGTAAGCGTTTCATGGGTTTCTCGCGCTCAAAACATTTCGGATGTGTCGGGCGACGGCGGCTTGCCGAGGTCCGCGTAGCGGTTCGGAATGAAGTCGCCCGTGATCATTTCGTGATAGGACAATCCCGGGCCGACCATCGGATAGACGCCGGCCGTCGGATCGATGATGACCTCGAGGAACGCGGGGCCGCGATGGCTCAGGAACTCCTCGACGAGCCGTGGCACATCATGCTTCGCGTCCAGCCGCTTGGCGAAACCGAAGCCGTCGGCCTGCGCCGTCTTGACGAAGTCCTTCTTGCGCAGCGACTTGTCGCTGGCGGACAAGCGGCCTTTGAAGAACAGCCGCTGCCACTGCATGACCATGCCGTCGCCGAAGTTGTTGAGCACGATGATCTTGATCGGCAAGTCGTAGGTCGTGACGGTTTCGAGCTCACCCAGGTTCATGCGTATGCTCGCGTCGCCGTCAACGTCGATGACGAGCTTGCCGGGATTGGCGATCTGCGCGCCGATCGCGGCGGGCAAGCCGAAGCCCATCGTGCCCATGCTGCCCGACGTGAGCCACAAGCGCGGCTCGCGGAAGTCGCAGTATTGGGCGGCCCACATCTGATGCTGGCCCACGCCGCTCGTGATGATCGCTTCACCTTTCGTGAGACGATTCATCGTCTCCATGACGTACTGCGGCTGCACGAGCGGGCTGCTGCGATCGTAGTTCAGCCCGTACGTCGATTTCAGCGCCGCGATCTCGCCGTGCCACGAGTCGAGGTTCGTCGCAAAGCCCGTGCGCCGTGCGTACGCGACGAGCGAATCGAGCGCCTGCGGCAGCAATCCGACGTGATGCCAGTCGGCTTTCTTGACCTTGTGGATCTCCGACGGATCGATGTCGAAGTGCAGGATGCGTTTCGCCTTCGGCGCGAACTTCGCCGGCACTCCGGCGACGCGGTCGTCGAAGCGCGCGCCGACGGCAATCAGCAAGTCGCAGTCGTCGACGGCGTAGTTCGCGCTCGCCGTGCCGTGCATGCCGAGCATGTGCAGCGAGAGCGGATGCTTCGTGTCGAACCCGCCGAGCCCCATCAGCGTGCTCGCGACGGGAATTTTGAATGCTGCCGCGAACGCACGCAGCGCGACGCTCGCGTTGGCATTGACGACGCCGCCGCCCGCATAGATCAACGGCCGCCGGCTCTCGCCGAGCATCGACAAGAATTGCTGACAGCTCGCCTCGGACAGAGTGTTGTTCTCGACGGCCGCGAGCCGCTGCCGGTAACCCGGGACCGGCAGTTGGCTCTCGCCGATGAAGGTGCCGTTCCAGTTCTGCACGTCCTTCGGCACGTCGACGACGACGGGGCCCGGCCGGCCCGTGCGCGCGATCTCGAACGCCGTGCGCATCGTGGCCTCGAGCCGCAGCGGGTCGGTGACGAGGAACACGTGTTTCGCGACGGAGCCCATGACGGCCGTCACCGGCGCTTCTTGGAATGCGTCGCTGCCGATCGCGGCAGTCGGAACTTGACCGCAAATCACGACGATCGGAATCGAATCGGCCATGCAATCGCGGACCGGTGTCACGCAATTCGTGGCCCCGGGCCCCGATGTCACCATCACGACACCGACGCGGCCGCTGGCGCGCGCGTAGCCCGCGGCCATGAAGCCGGCGCCTTGCTCGTTGGCCGGGACGATCAGCGGCATCGGCTCGACGCCGCCGCGCCTGTTCGCTTGGTTGTAGCGAAACACGGCGTCGTACGTCGGCAAGATTGCGCCGCCGCTGTACCCGAAGATCGTGCCTACGCCTTCGTCAGCTAGCACTTGAACGAGGATGTCGGCGCCGCTCATCGTGGCACCCGCGAGCGGGTGCGAGCGCGCAAGCTTGGGCTGAATCAGGGTATCCATGTGGGTCGCCGGGAGCTCGATAACGGGCTGGAAGCCGCTAAGCTCAAGGAGTTTTGACGAAAAGAAGGTGCATTGCAATAGCCGTTGCACTCAGCCAACATGTCAGGCCCTGCGCGCGCCGCGGTACTCCACGACGATGCGACATATCATTTCAATGCTGCTGCAGAACGAGGCCGGCGCGCTCGCGCGCGTTGCGAACGTCCTCTCTTCGCGCGGCTACAACATCGAGAGCTTGAACGTGGCGCCCACGGTCGACGAGACCGTGTCGCTGCTGACGCTCGTCACGTCGGGCTCCGAAACCGTCATCGATCAAATCGAAAAACAGCTCGGCAAGCTCGTCGACGTCGTCGATCTCGTCGACCTGACGAAGTCCGATCACATCGAGCGCGAGCTCGCGCTGTTCAAGCTGCACGTGCGCAACGGCGCCGCCGCAAAGCTCACGCCCGTCATAGAGCAGTTCGGCGCGCGCGTGCTCAGCGACGTCGACGAGCACTACACGGTCGAGCTCGTCGGCGGCAGCCAGGACATCGACCGGTTCCTGAAGCGTTCCTCGCAAGTCGCGGACGTCGTCGCGCTCGTTCGCAGCGGAGCAATGGCTGTGATGCGCGGCGCCGCCGCGGTCAAACGGAACTAGTGCGGCGGCGCGCGCTACCTCGAGTGAGCGCATCGAATCATGAGCACCGCAGCGCACGCGACGCACACCGAACGTCTCGCTAACGCGCGCCGCGTCGTCATCAAGATCGGCTCGGCGCTGTTCATCGATCAACAGACGGGCGCGATGAATCGCGCTTGGCTAGAAGGCGTGTGCGCCGACGTCGCCGATCTGCGCCGTGCCGGCAAGGATGTCGTCATCGTCTCGTCCGGCGCCGTGGCGCTCGGCCGTCGCGAGCTGAAGCTCCCGCGCCTCTCGCGGCTCGAAGAGAGTCAAGCCGCGGCTGCCGCGGGGCAGATCCTCTTGGCTCACGCCTATCAAGAAATACTGCGCAGTTTCGGGCTAACGGCCGCGCAGGTGCTGTTGACGCTCGACGACAGCGAGCGCCGCGAGCGCTATCTGAACGCGAGCCGGACGCTGCTCACGCTGCTTGCGGTCGGGGCCGTGCCCGTCATCAACGAGAACGACACTGTCGCGACTCAAGAGCTGCGCTATGGCGACAACGACCGCCTCTCGGCGCGCGTCGCGCAGATGGTCAGCGCCGAGTGTCTCGTGTTGCTGTCGGACGTGGACGGTTTGTACACGGCCGATCCGCGCCGCGACGCGAACGCGCGTTACGTGGAAGAAGTCACCGAGCTCACGCGCGACGTGCTCGAGATGGCCGGCGGCCCCGGCTCGAGCCACGGCTCGGGCGGGATGCGGACGAAGCTCGAGGCCGCGCGCATCGCGGTCGGCGCCGGCTGCCGGATGTGCATCGCGACGGGCCGCGTCACGCGGCCCATCAGTGTCTTGCTGCAAGGCGGCAAGGCGACCTGGTTCTTGCCGAGCGCGACCCCGGGTGCCGCGCGCAAGCAATGGATTGCGGGCAGGCTGAAGCCGAAGGGCGCGCTGCGCGTCGACGCAGGGGCCGAGCGCGCGCTGACGGCCGGCCGCAGCTTGCTGCCGGCCGGTGTGACCGCCGTCGACGGCCCGTTCGGTCGCGGCGACGCCGTCAGCGTCGTGGCGGCCGACGGCCGCGAGATTGCGCGCGGCTTGACGGCATATCCCGCCGACGAGGCTGCGCAGATCACCGGGCGCCGCTCGAGCGAGATCCAAGAGATCTTGGGCTACAGCGCCGGCGATGAGATCATCCACCGCGACGACTTGGTACTCTTGGGCACGAAGTCATGAGCACCGTTAAACACAGTGTTGCGGACGGTTTGCGCGAGCGCATGTTCGAGCTTGGCCGCGCGGCGCGAGCCGCCGCGGCCGTGGTCGCGCAAGCGCCTTCCGCCGTGAAGCGCAAAGTCCTCGAGACGGCCGCGAGCGAGCTGCGCAATGCGCGCGCGAGCGTGCTCGCCGCTAATGCCGAGGACATCGCCGAGGCCAAATCGCGCGACGTATCGGGCGCGATGATCGACCGCCTCGCGCTCGACGACAAGCGGCTCGAGGCGACGGCCGCAGGGCTAGAGACCGTCGCGGCGCTCGACGATCCCGTCGGCCAAACCGTCGCCGAATGGCAGCGTCCGAACGGGCTCAAGATTGCACGCGTGCGCGTGCCGCTCGGCGTGATCGGCATCATTTACGAGAGCCGGCCGAACGTCACGGCCGATGCAGCCGCGCTGTGCCTGAAGAGCGGCAATGCCGCCATTCTGCGCGGCGGCTCCGAAAGCGCTCGTTCGAACGCAGCGATCCACGGTTGTCTCGCCCGCGCCCTCGTGAAGCACGGCCTGCCCGGCACGGCCGTGCAGATGGTGCCGACGCAGGACCGCGAGGCGGTCGGCATCATGCTGCGCGACATGGGCAGCTTCATCGACGTCATCGTGCCGCGCGGCGGCAAAGGGCTCGTCGCGCGCGTGCTCGAAGACGCGCGCGTGCCCGTCATGAGCCATCTCGAAGGCATTTGCCACACGTACGTGCATGCGGGCGCGAACCTCGAGATGGCGCGGCGTATCGCGAAGAACGCGAAGCTGCGGCGCACGGGTATCTGCGGCGCGACGGAAACGATCCTCGTCGATCGCGCCTGTGTCGCGACGCACCTGCAGCCGATCGTCAAGGACCTCATCGACGCGGGCTGCGAAGTACGCGGCGACGCCCGCACTCAGTCGAGCGACAACCGCGTGCGCGCGGCCGTCGACTCGGACTGGGGCAAGGAGTTTCTCGACGCGATCGTCGCGATTCGCGTCGTCGACGGGCTCGACGAGGCGCTCGCGCACATCCGGCGTTTCGGCTCGGCGCACACGGACTCGATCGTCACGGACGACGCCGCGGCCGCCGAGCGGTTCTTGAACGAGCTCGATAGCGCAATCGTCATGCACAACGCGTCGACGCAGTTTGCCGACGGCGCCGAGTTCGGCATGGGCGCGGAGATCGGCATCGCAACCGGCAAGATCCACGCGCGCGGACCCGTCGGCGCCGCCGAGCTCACGAGCTACAAATACGTCGTCCGCGGCACAGGCCAAATCCGCCCTTGATCGATTCCACGATCCATTTCAGCCCGCGATCCGGCCCATCGCGGGCGCGGCGCCGCTGCGAGATGGCGCTTTCGGCACCGCCGCAAGTACATCCCTGTAGGCTGCGTGCGCGACATCCCTGTCGCGCACGCTGCCGAAAGCGCCATCTCACATCGACGCCGCTTTTGAGCTTGCCGGCGGCCTGTACGCGCAGCGCTCTCTCACGCCGCGGTCACTCCAACCGCCCGCAGCGACGCGCGGTCGCGTCCGTGTCAAAGCCCGCCCGCCCGACGCCGACGTGGCGTCGATGCGAGAGAGCCGTTTCGGCAGCGTGGGCGCCAGGGATGGCGCCCACGCAGCCTACAGGGATGTACTCGCGGCGGTGCCGAAACGGCTCTCTCGCAGCGGCGCCACCTGCAATGCGGCTCGTCGCGGGCGTGCGATAACCGTGAGCGCGCAGCCACCCAGTGAAGCCGAGTACGAGCTGATTGTGATCGGGGCGGGGATCAATGGGGCGGCGATTGCACGGCAGGCGGCGCTCGCGGGATTGAAGGTGCTGATCGTCGAGCGCGGGGATATCGGCGGTGGCACGAGCGCGGCGTCGTCGCGGCTGATTCATGGCGGGCTGCGGTATCTCGAGCATGCGGAGCTCGGGCTCGTGCGCGAGTCGTTGCGTGAGCGGGAGCGGCTGCTCGCGACTGCGCCGCATCTCGTCGAGCCGCTCGAGCTGTGTATCCCGGTTTATCGCGGTGCGCGCCGTGGACGTTGGCAGATCGGGGTCGGGCTCGCGCTTTACGATCTGCTGTCGGCGGGGAAATCGTTGCCGAGCAGGCGGCTGTTCGGGCGCGACGAGCTGCTCGCCCAGTTGCCGGGGCTCAATCCCGACGGGCTCGTCGGCGGGGCGAGCTACTACGACGCGCAGGTTCGTTATCCGGAGCGGCTCGTGCTCGAGAACGTTCGCGATGCGATCGACCATGGGGCCGTGCTCGAGACGTATACACGCGCCACGCGCGTTCGGGTTGAGCACGGCCGCGCGACCGGAGTGGACTTAAAATCGACGCGCGGCAGCGGCGGCGCGCGCGCACCGCTAATCGTCAACGCCGCCGGTCCGTGGGTCGACGAGGTGCTCGGGCCGATCCAGCACACGCGGCTGATCGGCGGCACGAAAGGCAGCCACATCGTCGTGCCGCCGTTTGCAGGTGCGCCTCGCGTCGGCGTCTACGTCGAAGCAGGCGCCGATCACCGGCCGTTCTTCATCTTGCCGTGGAACGAGCTGCTCCTGATCGGCACGACCGACGAGCGCTATGAAGGGGACCCGGCCGCCGCCGACATCGACGCGCGCGAGCGCGCGTACCTCGCAAACGAGACGGAACGCGTGTTTCCCGGCGCGGCGGGCCTCGTCGATCGCGTGCTCTATACGCACACCGGCGTGCGGCCGCTTCCGCATCAGCCGCGCGGCGCCGAGGGTGCGATCACACGGCGCCACGTCATTCGCCGCCATCGCGCCGCGCGCGGGCTGTATTCGATCGTCGGCGGAAAGCTAACGACGCACCGCGCGCTCGCCGAGGACGTGCTGCACAAACTGCGCCACGAGCTGCCTCGGCCGGTAACGCGCGACGTTACGCGCGCGCGGCCGCTGCCTGGTGCGCTCGCCGCCGCGGACCGCGACATGCTGCTCGCCGACCTGCGGGATAGGTTTGGAGAGCGCCAAGCGCGGCGGCTTCTGGGCATCTACGGCAAGGCCGCGGCGGACGTCGCCGCGCTCGCGCAGCGGCCCGAGCTCGGCGAGCGGCTCGGCGATAGCGACGTCTTGACCGCCGAGCTCGTGCATGGCCTCACGAACGAGCTCGCGGTGACGCTCGTCGACTGCCTGCAGCGGCGCTGCATGGCAGGGCTCGACGCCGACTTCGGCTTACGAGCCGCGCCGGCGGCGGCTGCCGCGATGACCCGCCTCGGGATCTGGGATTCGGCGCGCGCCGCGCACGAGCTTGCGGCATACCGAGAGCTCGCGGCGCGGCACGGCGCGCGTTACTAGCGGGCAAGCGTCGGCAGCTTCAGCTCGAGCTTCGGCAGCGAGATCTCGGGCACTACGGCAACCACGATTTCGCGCATGCCGGCCGCGAGCTCGTCGAGCAGCGTTTGCTCGCGAACTGCGGGGCGCGGCTCGACGGCGGGGCGCTTCGGTGTCTCAGCTAAGGCCGGCGAAATCGCGATCAAGGCAGCGGCTGTGAGAGCGAAGGAACGAGCATTCATGACCGACTCCGTTAGTGGGTGCTTACACGGAGTAATAACGAGCGACCTACCCCCGCGCTTACAGTCGGCGGATGAAGAAGCATCGAGAAGCGCGAAGATGACTCAAGCCGGCGCGTCTCGGCAGCGCTAGGTCGTCTGCTCGATGAGCTCGAACTTGAGCGTCGGCTTGTCGCCGCGGCGCGAGTATTGATGCTCGCCGGCCATGTCGGCCAACGCGGCGTCGCGCTCCTCGCGCGTCGCATACCAGTACTCGCGGTGCCAGCCCGTGCCGAGCAGCCGTGCAAACGTGTCGCTCGCTCGCATGCTGACGCGGATGCCGTAGGGCTTCGGCGCGTCGAGCGGCTTATTCAGATTGTGCGGATGACAGATGTCCATGCGATGCGAGGGCTCGAGGAATCGCTCGCATTCTAGCCTGCTGCGGCGGCGGCGGGCGATCTCAGCCGCTGCGTTCGACGGGGCCTGCGCGTTCGGGCCAGCGGAGCACGACGCGCGTCACGAACAGGTAAGGCGGCTTGACGAGCGCGCGCCACAGGCGCGCCGAGAGCGTCGGCCGCGCGAGGACGCTGCGCTGACGAGCCGTGAGCTCGAGCGGCTGGTACGTTCGCTTGTGCTTCAACAGATGCCGCAGATCTTCGTATGCGTACCGGCGGAACCGGGCCGTGCGCGTCGGCGAGCGGATCGCGAGCTGAAAATCGACGATCCCGCACCCGCCGCCGGCCGTGACGAGCCAATTCGCTTCCTTCGCGAGGTCGTTGTGCGCGATGCCCGCGCGGTGCATGCGGCGCAACAAGCGCAGCGCGTCGACGAAATACACGCGCGAGCGTGGTGCACCTTCGTAAAGCGGCACGCCCGGCAGATAGCTGCGGCGGACGACCTTGCCGTCGAAGGCGATCAGACGCGGGACGCGAGTCTCTCCGGCTAGCGCGGCGAGCGCCGCGGCTTCGCGAGCCGCGAGGCGGCGGGCAAGCAAACGCAACGCGAAGTGCGCCGTGCGCGTGTCGCGCTCGACAAACGCGCCGTTGCGGGCTCTAACGAGCCGCGTCGTGCCGAGGGCGTCCACTTTGAGTTGCTCCGTCGTCATTCGTAGGAGCCGATGGCTCCGCTGTTACAATCGCGCCGCATGCCTAGTGTGATCCAGCCCGCGGAATTTTTCGTCGTCGGCGGCCCGGTTCAGCCCGAACGGCGCTGCTACGTCGAGCGCGCCGCGGATCGTCAGCTCTTGGAAACGTTGCGAGCGAAGCGTTTGTGCTGCGTGCTCGGCCCGCTCGCGATAGGCAAGTCGAGCCTGCTGCACCGTGCCGCGGAGACGCTACGTGCTTCGGGCTCGTTGGTCGCCAACGTCGATCTGCGGCGCATCGCGGAGCAGGGCAGCGGCACGCCCGACGGCTCGCTACGTCTCATCGCCGCGCGTATCGCCACGGAGCTGAAGCTCGGAGTCGACGTCGACGCTTGGTGGGATGCGTGCGGCGCCGAGGGCGAGGACCGCCTCGTCGAGTTCTTCTGGGAGGTCGTGCTGACGAACACGACCGCGCCCGTCGTCGTCATGCTCGATGACGTGGACGCCGCCCTCACATTGCCGTTTGCGACGGAGCTTCTCGATGCCATCGGCGGCTGCCACGAGCGCCGCAGCCGCGAGCGCGACTTCGGCCGGCTGGGATTCGCGCTCGCGGGCTGCAGCTCGCGGCGCGAGCTCGAGCAAGCGAGCGCCGGTCTTGGCCTCGCCGAAGCCGCGCTCATCGAGCCTGCGGATTTCACGGCGCAGCAATCGTATCGACTCGCGGTCGCGTTCGGCGGCGATCAGGAGCTCGCTCAGGCGTTGATGGATCGCATCTGCGCGTGGACCGGCGGACATCCGTACCTGACGCAACGTGTCGCGCGCAGCGTGGCCCGCAAGGGCGGCCGGTTCGAGGACGTAGAGCGCGTCGTGCGAGAGCAGCTGCTGACACCCGAAGCCGCCAATCGAGACCCGCTGCTTGCGCAGGTGCGTGGCTGGCTCGCCGCGCCATCGCGGCCCGCGCGGCGCGCGGCGAAGTTGGTGCAAAAGCTCGCAGCCGGGGGAAAGGTCGCCGTGCCGGCGGACGCGGCGGTCGCGGATCGGCTCTGGCTTTCGGGCGCGGTGCGCGCGGATACGGAGCAGCGCCTCAGTATTCGCAACCGCATCGTCAAGGAGCTCGTCGGGGCCGGTTGGCTGACGAACAAGAGCGGTGCGGCGATATGGCTGGCCGCAGCCGCCGTGCTGCTGGTGGCGGTCGCCGCAGGCGGCTACTGGTACACGCAACGGTTGCCGGTCGCCGACATCGAGACGTTGACGAGCTCCGCCGCGGCGCCGGACGACGTCGAGGAGTCCTATCGCCGATTGCGAAGCTTGCCGGGTTTCGAGCAGCGTGCCGACGAGTTATGGCTCGCGGCGCTCGGCCGCCAGAGCCGTGCCGCAACGACGCTCGGAGCCGCCGCGGCCGCCGACACGCGGCTGCGCGAGCTGCCGGGACAAGACGCGGCCGCGGATCGTTTGCTCAGCGAGTTCTGGTTGCGCCGCGCTCGCGAGCGGGCCCATGCGGAGCAACGCGACGCCGCGATTCTTCTCGCGCAGCGCGCGGCGGTTCTCCCGGCCGCGGATCCTGCCGCGCTCGCGTATCTCAGCGAGCTCGCCGGCGACGATTATTCACGGCTCGAGCGCTCGTTGCGCCTTCCGAGCACGCCGGAGCATTGGTACATGACAGCTGCACTCGCAGCGGTCGTCTCGATCGACACGGAGCAACAGGCGTTCCGGACGCCGCTCGGCTCGACCGCGGCAACGCCGGCGCCGGATGCCGCGATCGCGTTGACCGCGCTCGAGCACGCCGCGCTGACGCGCGAGCTCGCCGTCGACGGGGACGGAACGGCGGGGGAGCTCGAGCTGTCGCTGGCCGTGCAGCATCCCGCAACGGGCGAGCTGCTCGTGACGCTGACGGCGCCGAGCGGCGCCGTCGCGGCCGTTACCGTCCCGCGCAGTGACGGCAGCGCCGTCGAGACATTCCTGTTCCAGGCCTCACGCGACTCCCCGCTCGCGCAACTCGCCGACGAAGGCCTGCGTGGCGCCTGGCGCCTGACGGTCGTCGACCGCGAGGCCGGCAACGCCGGCGCGTTCGGCGGCTGGGGCCTCCGGTTCGCCGAAACCGTCGTGCGCGACGATCCGCCGGAGCTCGTGCCGATTCCCGATCCCGTGCGCAGCGGCGCGGTCGTCGTTCAGGCCGCAGGAGAGCGTGCCGTCGCTTGGCCGGTGTCGGCGGGAGTCGTCGGCACGCTCGCGTTGTGGAATCTCGCGACGGGTCAGCTCGAGCGGGACCTCGCGTTGCCTGCGGCGCCGCGCGATGTTGCGCTCGATCCCATGGGCGACCGCGTGCTCGCCGGCACGGACCGTTTGTTGATGGTATGGAACGTTGCCGACGGCGAGCTCGCCGCCCGCGTCGGCTACCGCGACGGAGTTCGTCTGCCGCCCGGGTTCTCCCGACGGCGGCTATGTCGCGATTGCCGAGCGAGTCGACGGCGCGAATCCTTTGTACAGCGTGCTGCGGAGCTCGGACGGCTCGCTCGTAGGCACCATCGAAGGCACACCGGACGTCCAACGATGGGAGCTCGGACCCGGCGGGCGCTACGCCGCGCTTTTGGGCCCCGAGACCGTCGTGCGCGTGCTCGAGACGCGGCGCGGCGCCGAGCTCAGACGCTTGCCCCATTCGGACGCCGTCGAGCGGCTGCTGCACTCGAGCGACGGCGCCGTGCTGGTGACCGTCGATAGCGCGGGTTCGATCGCTTCATGGCCGCTGGCGTTGGCCAGCGAAGAGCGCGGGCGGCCGCTCGGGCGCACGGTATCGGCCGCGACCGTCAGCGCTTCGGCCGATGGGCGGCGGCTCGCGTTCACGCGCGACGACGGTGCGGTCGCCGTCGTCGACGTCGCGGCCGGCGCCGAGCTCTATCGGCTGCGAATCGCGCGCTCCGTGCCCGTGACACGCACGCAGTTGTCGGCGGACGGCACGGAGCTCGTGACGCAGAGCGCCGCGGCGCTGAAAATCTGGCGGTTGCCCGCGAAGCCGGTGACGCCGCGATCGAGCGACGTCGACGCCGTGCCGACGGCGCTCGCGGTCGACGGCTTCAACGATGTCGTCGCCGTCGGCTTGGCGAGCGGCCAATTGCAGATCGTGGCTGCTGGCGCGCCGGCGGCGCGTCCTTCACTGTCTTTCTTCGGGCATCGCGGCAGGATCGCCGCCGCGGCCATGAACGGCACACGCACGTCTCGCAGCGACGGGCGGCAACGACGGCATCGTGCGCGTTTGGGACCTCGGGTCGGGTGCTCCGACGGCCGTCGTGGCACAACCTGCAGACGCCCCCGTGACGATCGTCGCGCTCAGCGCAAGCGGCGAATACGTGGCCAGCGCCGCGGCGCGCGCCATCCGCGTCGCGACGGTCGCGGACGGCCGTGTGATTGCCGAGGTACAAACAGAAGGCGCAGCGACGGCCGTGGCGTTCGCACCGGATTCCGCGCGGCTCGCCGTCGGCGACGCGGCAGGCGGCATCGTCATCGCGCCGCTCGCGGCCGAGGCGCGCGACCGCACGACAGTGCGGCTCGGCGCCGCAGCGACGTCGCTGGCATTCGCACCCGACGGCCGTCGACTCGCAGCCGCAACCGCCGACGGAGCGATCGCGCTCCTTGCCGCGGCCGACGGCGAGGTCGAGAGTATCGTGCGTCACTGGTCGCAGCCGATCCGCTGGCTCGAGTTCAGCGCGGACGGCGGCACATTGCTCGTTGCGACGGACGCGTGGCTGCATGCGCTCGCCGCGACGCCGGCTTCGAGGCCGACGCTCGCGCCCGCGCACAGCAAGCTCGTCGTGTGGCCGGCGTCGAGCGCGGTGTTGACGGCCGTCTCGGCTACGACGGTGCGCTTCGCCGGAGTCGATTCCGGCGGTGCGCTCGCGTCCGGAATCATCGACCTCACGGCTTTGCCGAGCGCGGTGACGGCCGATGCATCCGCGCTCGTTGCGCGCGATTGGTCCGCTCTTCTCGAGCTGCGGCTTAACGATAATGGCGATCCGGTGCCGTTCGACCCCTGATCGCGCCGCGCGGCGCAAATGCGAGCAACAATTTTCGCTGAATTTGTGAACTGAGCGGCGGGCAGCTCGGCCCGAGCCGCGCTATCGTGCGTTTCGCTTTACGTAAGCTCCATCGCAACGAGCATCAACGTGTACGCACCGGTCGCAATTCGAAGACAACGGGAGTCAGGGTTTCGACTCCGCGCTGGCATAACGCCGCTGCTCGCAGCGGCAGCTGGTTGCCTGTGCGCCGCAACCCACGCCGCGCTCCGTTATCGATTTCATGGACGACGGCCTCGCCAGGGAAGGCGTTCTTATTCGTTGTAACGAGGGTCGCGACGAGACGGTGGCCGATCTGGAGTGCGTCAACGCGCGCCGCGCTGAGGCCGCGATCGCGCTCGAGGCCGAGCGCGCGCGTGCTCCGCAGCTCGAGCAGGAGTCCGAAGCGAAGTTGCTCGCGTTGCGCGAGCGTGACGCGCGGGAAAGCCCGCAAGCTTCGGGCAGTCCTTCGTCGTTCTCAGCGCCGGCTTTCGGGGCGCCGCTCGGTTCCGTGATGCCGTCTATGACAAGCGCGTCGTCCTTCGACGTCTACGCCGAAGGCGCCGACCCGCTCGGCCGGCGCACGCTCGAGATCGCGGCGGCCGAGCCGCCGGCGAACGATCTTGTCATCGCGTCGCCGCGGCTCGAGCTGACGGATCTCGCGGTCGTACCGCGGCCGTTTCGCGACGACGTCGATCAGCAATAGCCCCGGCGGGGCTCACTCCAAAGGAAATGTCACCGCTTCGTCGCTGCTCGGCGAAGCGCTGCTGTCGTTTGGGGCGACGACCGATGGCTCGCCCGGCAGCACGGCGGCGGTCCGCAGCGCATCCAGGAACGGTAGCGCTGCCGCCGGCGTTTCGACGGTCTGTGCGCCGAGCGGGACGCCGCTCGTGTTGCGGTAGAACGCGTCGCTGGCGTCCTGGTCCACGTCGAGGCGCGTTCCTTCGAACGCCGCGCCGGCGAACAGCCCGCGCGAATGAATGTACACGTATACCTCGGCTCGGCCCGTGACCGCGGTTTGCGTTCGGCGGCCCAGCGGTCCCGCGACGGCGGTCGCATCGCCGCCGAGCGTGAACTTACCGCTGGCGATGTTCCGCACCGCGCGGTCGTTCGCGAAAACCAGCACGACGTCGGCGCTCTCGGCGCCGAACTGCGCGCCGAAGCTGCCGCCCGTCAGCGTCACGAATGCCGGGTTGCTCCACTCGCCGTTCGGCGACCGGATCGAGAGCACGCCGCGTCCGCGGCGCCCGCCGAAAATGAAACCGCCGCGAATCAAATTCGGTATGACGGCGATCCCGCGAGCCCGCTGCAGGATGTCCGCGGGGATTCCGTGCTCCTCGTCCGTCGTGAACAGCTCGAGCACCTTCGCCGCGTCGACGAACCGCTCGGTGTCGCGCTGCGCGTCCAAGGGCCCGAGCAGCAGCACGCAAAGTGCGGCCACTGATGTGAGCAATGTGGAGCGGGCAAGGCGAATACGGCGCATCATGCTCTCGAAGATCCTCGGCCCGGGCATCTTAACAAGAAAAATACTTTGCTAAACGACGACGTCCGGCGGCAGCGGGCAGCCGAGCGAAAGGGCGATCACGCGGAACAGCTCGCGCTCCGCGGTTGCCGTGACGGCATCAGCCCGGATCGTGGCCAATACTCCGCGCAGCACGCGCTCCTTGTCGCGCGGCCGAACAGAAGCCAGGGCCGCGAGCGCGGAGTCGAGACGCTCGAAGTCGCGTTGCGCAGCCAACGGCTCGAACGTCGGCTCGTCGCTGCCATGAGACCAACCGACGGAGGCCATGCCCGCGTCGTACGACGCGCGCGCAGATTTCGCCTCGTCGCTGCCGAATGCCGCGACGGTGGCGAGGAGCACGCGGACGGCCGTACGCGCATCGGGAAGGTTGCGTCCACGCTGCCCGGCAGCGGGCTCGGCGCCAGGTATGTCGCGCAGATATGTCTTGAGCACGCGGAGCAGCACGAAATCGAACAGGCGAGGCGCGGGCTCGAGCTCTTGCACGCGCGTGAGCAGCTCCCAGAGATACTCGAGCTCCTCGCGCGGCCGTTGGCGCAGTGTCGGCGATGCGAGCTCGAGCACCGGCAAGCGCAGCTCGGCCGACGCTCTTCCGAGCTCGCTGTGCAAGCGCTTACACAGCTCCGTGCGTGCGGCGCCGAGCCGCTGCTCGACGAAAGCGAGCTGCTTGCGGCGAGTCGCGTCGTCGCCCGACAGCGCCAAAGCCACGACGAGGAGCAGGCTTGCGTCGCGCGAGCGCGTCGCGTGGTAAACCTCGTCTGGCAGCGCTTCGCGCAGCGCGCGGCCAGCCGGCGCCGCGATCTCACCGGCGCGCCCGAGCGGCGCCGTGGCCGCGCGCGGCTCGCCCGAGACGAGCCCCGCCGTCGCTGGATTCGCCGCAGCGCCCGTGATCGGCGAGGACGGCAAGGACGGTTCGAGCTTGCGCAGATCGCGCGCGTCGAATCCCGGCTCGAGCGCCCGGATACGCTCGAGCAGAGGCGGATGAGTCGCGAACCAGCCGCTCAGGGCCCGCGATCGGCCTTCGAACAGCATGTGGGCGACCTCCTCGGTGTCGACCGAGACGATGCGTGCCGAGTACCCGCCAATTTTCTTCAGCGCGCCCGCGAGGCCTTCGGGTTCGCGTGTGAACTGGACGGCAGACGCGTCGGCGAGCCGCTCGCGCTGCCGCGACACACCGGCTTTGATCAGTCTCGAGAGCACGATGCCGATGCCGCCGATGATCGTGAGAGCCAAGCCGATGGCGAGTGCCGCGGCGACGCCGCCGTTCTTGCGGCCGCGGCTGACGCGCGTGAAGCGGACGCTGCGCAGCAGCCAGCGGCCGACGAGCGACAGCACGAGAATGCCGAACGATAGGCCGATCAGCTGTTGGTTGAGCCGCATGTCGCCGTTCAAGATGTGGCTGAACTCGTGGGCGATCACGCCTTGGAGCTCGTTGCGCTCGAGGTGCTGGAGCGCGCCTCGCGTGACCGCGATCACCGCATCGGCCGCAGTGCGGCCGGCCGCGAATGCGTTGATGCCCGCTTCGTGCTCGAGGACGTAAATCTCCGGAACGGGCAGCCCGGAAGCGAGCGCCATCTCCTCGACGACGTTCACGAGGCGCCGTTCGAGCGGGTCGTTGCCTTCGCCGCTGACGCGCGTCCCGCCGAGCGATCGCGCAACATGCCCGCCGCCGCGTGCGAGCGTCGCGGCGCGATAGAGGCTCGCCAGAACCATCGCGCCGAACGTGCCGACGGCGACCGTGAGCACGAGCCCCCCGTGCCCTTCGAGCCACTGCCGCCAATTCTCGGTGCCGAGGAACAGCGAGTTATTCTCGGTGTACAAGCGCAGCCCCGCGGCGACGAGCGCCGTCGTCGCCAGCGCGACGACGATGAACGCGAGCAGGAAAACGACGACGAGCGCGCGGCTCGTGCGGCGCGACTGCTCCTGACGAGCGAAGAAGTCCACGGTCTCGGCCGCCGCGAACGGCTAGCTGAACGAGACCTTCGGCACCGCGCGCTTCTCGGGTTGCTCGATCTCGAGGTACTCCGCCGTCTTGAAGCCGAAGTTGTTGGCGATCAGGTTGCCGGGGAAATTCTGGCAGGCGTTGTTGTAGCCCAGGACGGCGTCGTTGAAGGCCTGGCGAGCGAATGCGACCTTGTTTTCGGTCGACGTGAGCTCCTCTTGAAGCTGCTGCATGTTCTGATTCGCCTTGAGATCGGGATAAGCTTCCGCGAGCGCGAACAGTCGCCCCAGCGTGCCGCCGAGCGTGATTTCGGCCGCCGCGAGCGCCTTGATGGCATCGGGATCGGAGGGGTCCGCGGCCGCCTTTTTGAGGCCGGCCTGCGCCGCGTTTCGGGCGTTGATGACGGCCTCCAGTGTGCCGCGCTCGTGACCCATGTAGCCTTTGACGGCTTCGACGAGATTCGGAATCAGGTCGTAGCGGCGCGTGAGCTGCACGTCGATCTGCGAGAAAGCGTTACCCACGCGGTTGCGCGAGCTCACGAGATTGTTGTAAATCGAGATCGCGTACCAGACGAGACCCGCGAGGATCACGAGCGTGATGATCGTTCCCACGAATGAGCTCCTTCCCGATTTGGACGCCGGGAGAATACGCCGCCCGTGGGCCACGCGCTATCGCGCAGCCCTCGTCAACGTTGTGTTTGTGATGCTCGTCGCGCTTCCGGCGCGCGCCGAGTGGATCGGGGATGCCATCGATCTCATGGGCACGCGCGTTTCGGTCGAGCTCTGGGCCGATGACGCGACGCGAGGGCGCGAGCTCGTTGCCGAGATCATGCGCGAGTACCACCGCGTCGACGACGCGATGAGCACTTACAAGCCGACCAGCGAGATCTCGCGCGTGAATGCGCACGCAGCCGAGGCGCCGATGGTGATCGGCCACGAGCTGTTCGGGCTCGTCGAGCGCTCGCTCGAGCTCTCCGTCGCGAGCGACGGCGCCTTCGACATCACGTACGACAGCGTCGGCTATCTCTACGACTTCCGCGCGCGTCAGCGCCCGACCGATAGCGAGATCGCGGCGCGCCTGGGCGCAGTGGACTACCGGCACGTCGTGCTCGATCCAGAGCGGCACACGATCTTCTTCAAGACCCACGGCGTTCGAATCAACCTCGGCGGCATCGCGAAGGGGTACGTCGTCGAGCGGGCCGCTGCGATGTTACGCGCGTGGGGCGTCGAGCATGCGCTGCTGAATGCCGGCGGCGACACGCGCGTCATCGGCGACCGCCGCGGCCAGCCGTGGATCGTCGGCATTCGCCATCCGCGCGTCGCCGACGAGGTCGTGACTCGGCTGCCGCTCGTCGATGAAGCGATCTCGACGTCGGGCGACTACGAGCGGTTCTTCGAGGAGAACGGGCGACGCTATCACCACATCATCAATCCGGCGACGGGCCGGCCCACGGAGGGAATCCTGACGGTCACCGTCATCGGTCCCGACGGCACGCTGACCGACGGGCTCGACACGGCCATTTTCGTGCTCGGCGTCGAAAAAGGCCTGAAGCTCATCGAGGCTTACCCCGAGTACGAAACGATCATCGTCGACGCGACGGGCGAGGTCTCGTACTCGAAGGGGCTCATGGCGCCGAACTTGCGACCGCCAGGGACGGCGGGAGTGCCGCAAATGCAGGAGCAATTTGCGGGCGCGCCTTAAGCGAGCTCTCGCCAGCCTTCGCGGTCGATCGGCGTGACTTTGCCCGCATTCTCGCCGGCGAAGAACCGGCGCATCCGAAGCGCCGCTCGCAGCTTCGCAGTGCGCACATAGCTCTGATAGAAGAGATCCTTCAGCGCTTCGACGAGCACGGCGGCTTCGTCCGGCGTGATCGCGGGCGGCTCGCCGTCGTCGCCGAACAGCACGGCGTCGACGGTGCTCGTTGTGACGGCATCGACCTCGCAGACGCGCAGCACCTCGTGCAGCGTGTCGCGCCAGCGCGGCTTCGCCGTGGCGCCGAGCGCGCGCAGAGCCGTGCGCGTCGTACGGCGGCACATCGTCGCGAACGCGTTGTGCGCGCCGAGCGAATAGCAGTCGAGCGTCTCGCGCAGGAGCTGCTCGATCGTGTCGGGCAGGTAGGCATACTGGAAGCGTTCGCGAACTCGCTCGACCTCGACGAGGTTCGGAGCGAGCTCGATGCGCTCGTCGCCGATCGTTCGGACAGCGGCCCGCAGGAAGCGCGGCTCGTTGCACGCAGCGCAGCGAAACAGCAGGCCGGCATGCTTGGGCCGTGTTTGCGCGAGCACAGCGAACGAAGGGTTCGCGACGGCCAGCAGTTGCGCATGCGTCGCGCAGTGCGGGCACACGCGCGCTATCGGCTCCGTCTGCTCGAAGCCATTGTTCTTCTTTACATAAATCGCCACGGGCGGGCCTTTTCTTTTGAGTGTAGCAGCCCGACCGCAAATTGCTCCTGCATTTGCGGCACTGCCCCATCCCTGGCGGTCGCCCTCTGTGCGGCGCTAGTTAAGTTTCTTGTAGCGAATCCGGTGCGGTTGGTCGGCGTCCTGGCCCTTGCGCCGCTTCAGATCCTCGGCGTAATCGGCGTAGTTTCCTTGGAAGAACACCACCTCGCTGTCGCCCTCGAAGGCGAGGATATGGGTTGCGATGCGGTCGAGGAACCAGCGGTCGTGCGAGATCACGACGGCGCTGCCGGGGAAGTTCAGTAGAGCTTCCTCGAGGGCCCGCAGCGTCTCGACGTCGAGGTCGTTGGTCGGCTCGTCGAGCAGCAGCAAGTTGCCTCCCGAGGCGAGCAGCTTCGCGAGGTGCACCCGATTGCGCTCGCCACCCGACAGCAACCCGACTTTCTTCTGCTGGTCCGTGCCGCGGAAATTGAAGCGCCCGACGTAGGCGCGCGATGGCGTTTCGTACGTGCCGATCCGCATGATGTCCTGGCCGCCGCTCACCTCGTCCCAGACGGTCTTGTCGTTGTTCAGTGAATCGCGGCTCTGATCGACGTAAGCGAGGTGCACGGTGTCGCCTGTGCGAATCGTGCCTGTGCTCGGTCTCTCCTGGTCCGCCATGATGCGAAACAACGTCGTCTTGCCGGCGCCGTTCGGGCCGATGACGCCGACGATGCCGCCTGGCGGCAAGGTGAACGAGAGGTTCTCGAACAGCACGCGGTCGCCGAACGACTTGCCGATCTTGTCGGCCTCGATGACGAGATCTCCGAGCCGGGGCCCCGGCGGAATGTAGATCTCGTTCGTCTCGTTGCGCGTCTGAAATTCTTTCGACGTGAGCTCCTCGAAGCGCGCAAGGCGCGCCTTCGCTTTCGCGCGCCGCGCGCCGGGATTCGTGCGTACCCACTCGAGCTCGGTCTTGATCGTGCGCTGCCGCGCCGCTTCCTGTTTTTCCTCGAGCTTCAAGCGCTGGTCTTTCTGCTCGAGCCACGAGGTGTAGTTGCCTTGCCACGGAATGCCGTGGCCGCGATCGAGCTCGAGGATCCAGCCTGCAACGTTGTCGAGGAAGTAGCGATCGTGAGTGACCGCGATGACCGTGCCCGGAAATTCCTTGAGAAAACGCTCGAGCCACGCGACGGACTCGGCGTCCAAGTGGTTCGTGGGCTCGTCGAGCAGCAGCATGTCGGGGTTCGACAAGAGCAGGCGGCACAGTGCGACGCGGCGGCGTTCGCCGCCCGAGAGCGAAGTCACGCTCGCGTCCCATGGTGGCAGGCGCAGCGCGTCCGCGGCGATCTCGAGCTTGCGCTCGAGCTCCCAGCCGCCGGCCGCGTCGATGGCGTCCTGCAGCTTGCCTTGCTCCTCGAGCAACTTGTTCATCTCGTCGTCGGCGAGCGGCTCGGCGAACTTGTCGCTGATCTCGTTGAAGCGCTTGATCAGGTTCAGCTGATCCGCGACGCCTTCCTCGACGACCGCGCGGACGTTTTTATTCGGATCGAGGGCCGGCTCCTGCTGCAGGAAGCCGATCTTGATGCCGGGCTGCGGCCGCGCCTCGCCCTCGAATTCGGTATCGACGCCGGCCATGATCCGCAGCAGCGTCGACTTGCCCGAGCCATTCAAACCGAGAACGCCGATCTTGGCGCCCGGGAAGAAGCTCAAGCTGATGTCGCGCAGGATGTAACGCTTCGGCGGAACGACTTTGCCGACGCGGTTCATCGTGAAAATGTACTGGGCCATGGGTGTCGGGGTTGCGAGGGAGGGCAGCGATTATCGACGCGACGCTACGCCGCGGCAACCGCTCCCGGCGATTGCTTCGGGCGCTGGAATCGGTGACTTCTTTCCATCCTCGGATCGTTGTGCTGATATGGGGTGCACTCGGGATGCTTCGTTCCCGATAACCGCCGAACAAAAGAAAGGAAGGAGCGCTCCATGTCCTACCGAACAATCGTCGCCATGATCGCACTCTGGTTGTCCACGTCTGCTGCGTCTGCGCAGCAGGGCGCAGCCCAGACGGCCGCGCTGCCGCCCGACATCGATCCCGTCACGCTGACGCGCCTGCCGCAGCTCACGCGCGCGGACCTCGACGACGAGGGTAAGGCCGTCTACGACAAGATCGTCGGTGACGGGCCCGTGCCGACGACAGGGCCGGTGTCGATGTCGCTCTATAGCCCGAAGGTTGCGCTCGCGTTCAGCGAGCTGAACGGGTACCTCCGCTACAACGGCGACTTGAGCCCGCGTCACACCGAGGTCGCGATTTGTGTCGCCGCCTGGGAGATCGAGCAACAGTACGAGTATTCGGCGCACGAGCCGGCGGCGTTGCGGTACGGGGCGCCGCAGGCGGTCATCGACACGATCAAATACGACCGCGAGCCCGTGGGCTTGAGCCCCGAAGAGACAATCATCATCCGTCTCGGCCGCCAGCTGATGCGCGAGCACAAGGTCGACTCGGACATTTACGCCGAGGCCGTGCGGCTGTTCGGCCGCAAAGGCCTCGTCGAGCTCGTGACCGTGATGGGCGATTACGTCATGGTCGGTATGGTGCTCACGACGATCGATCAGCACCTGCCGCCGAACCGCCCGGCATTGCTGCCGCCGCGCTGAGCTGCGTCGACGGGCCGTCCCCGTAATGGCGGGAAACGCGCTGCCGGCGGCTAGACGTGCGTCTACGTTTAGAGGGGCCTAGTCTCGCTACAGTGGGCCCATGCCGAGCCCGGAGCTGTTCGAGGCGCTTCCCGACTTACTGTTGCTCGTGCAGCGAGATGGCACTCCCGTCACTTACGCCGGCGGTAGAGGAGTGCCCGAGCTCGGCGCGCCGGCAAAGGGCACGGGAGTGTTCGAACCCACGTGGTCCGAGTCGACTGCGGTGCTGGTGCGACAGCTCGCTCGCAAAGCCATCGCCGATCGCGCCCCCGTCGAATCTCGGTTCCGTGAGCGCGACAAGCAATACGAGATTCGGCTGAATCCACAAGGGCCGGATCGTGCGATCTGCGTCATTCGCCTTTGCCTACGCGACGCGGGCGCCGACGGGGCTTTGGAGCAGACCGGCGAGCACAGAATTTCGCAGCTCGATCGCCGTGGATTTTTGCGTCGGTTCAAAGAATCCACATCGGTTGCGACGCTGTGCGAGCGGCCGGTCGCCATAGCCGTGCTGTACATCGAGGAAATCGCCGACATCGCGCAGATCATCTCGACTAAAATCTCCGAGCAGATCATGACCACCGCGCTCGCGCGGCTTCCCGTGAGCGAGCTCGATGCCTCGCGGCAAGGCTATTTCGGGCAACTCGGCGAGAATTTGCTCGCGCTCGTCGTGGAGTCCGCCGACCGCGACGTGATCGAAGCTGCCGTTGCCGACGTTTGCGATCGGCTCCGCGCGCCCATTGTTGTCGGTGACGCGGAATTTCGGCTCACGCCGTATGCCGGGGTCAGCGTCCTCGGCGTGGACGCATCGGACCCGCGGGTCTTGCTCGACCACGCGCGCGCGGCCGCTGCCGAAGCGCGCCGCGCAGTCTCGCGCGAGGTGTTCTTCTTCAGCGATACGATGCAGCTCAAATCACTCGCGCGCGTCGACATCGCGCGCGAGCTGCGCGACGCGATCGCAAGAGGAGCAATCCGCTTGCGCTATACCGGCCGACACGATCTGCAGAGCGGACGCTTGGTCGCATGGGTCGGCTACCTGCGCTGGCGGCATCCGCTGCGCGGCGAAATTCGGCCCGCCGACTTTCTGCGCGTCGCACAAACGACGGGCCTCGCGATGGCCCTCTCGCGCAGCGTGCTGGCGCAGTTGCCGACCGACTTCGCAGCGCTCGGTGGCGCAGCGAACGCCGAGGTCCGCATTTCGCTGGGTGCGCTGCGCAATCACGTGCTGCATGAGGACTTCGTCTCAGAGCTGCACGGCTTTCTCGCGGACGGCAGATTGCCGCCGGATCGGCTCGAGCTTCGTATCGCAGAGAAGGTTCTCGTCGCACGCGATCCCACCGATTTCCGTTCGCTTCAACGGCTCGGCGTGCAGTTCGTCGTCGACGAAGTTGGCCGCGACGTCAGCTCTCTCGCATCGCTGGCGCGCGCGCCCTTGTGGGGTTTGCAGCTCGACCGCGCTTGGGTGCAGGCGCTTGGCAGCGATGCCACTGCACGCACCGTGTGTCGAACCGGCATCGCGATGGCCGAGGCGCTCTCGCTGACGCCGATCGCGACCGGCGTCGACGCCGGAAAGCAACGCGACGTGCTCCTCGAGCTCGGCTGCCGATACGGTATCGGAGATCTCTACGAATCCGGCCTGTAGGAGAACCGGGAGGCTGCAAGCACCGCGCGTTACCTCCCGATTGAGGCGCGCGTTCGCGGTCGCCGTAACGGTACGAGCGCATGCTATATTTTTGCCGATGGAGGCTCATCGCAAGGTGCTGGCCGAGGATTCGCGCATCGCATACGCGCTAGTGTTCGGATCGACCGCGCGCGGCACGGCGCAGGCGGGCAGCGACGTCAACGTTGCCGTCGGGCTTGAACCGCGCGTGCGCCTCTGCGCGCTCGAGCTCGGCAACCTGATTTCACGTCTGGAGCGTGCCAGTGGGTGCGCGGTCGACGTGGTCGTAGTCGACGAAGCGCCTCCCGTCATTGCCTACCGAGTGTTTCGCGACGGCCACGTGATCATCGAAAAGAATCACCGCACGCTCGTCGCGCACAAGACCCGCGCCATCCTCGAGTACCTCGATTTCCGTCCGATCGAGACGCTCGCCGCTGGCGGCGTCCTGGCGGCAGCCGCGCATGGTCGATGAGGCTGTTTTAGCCAAGAAGCTGGCCTCCATTCGCGACAACGCGCTCGCGGCGTTGGCCGATCGACATGTTCTCGAAGCTGAGCTCGCGCAGCGGCTGAGCGCCGGATCTGGGCTGCGAGAGCTGATGCATCAGTACGGCGCGGTTGATGCCGGCGGGATCTTCGATCTCGCCTCGAACGACGTAGAGGATCTGCTTTCGTTCTGTCAGCAGCTCGCACGGCGTGCAGAGCGGGGCTGAGATCCGAGGTCGCCAAGATGCCGCGTTCAGTCCTTCTGATCTCTGGGCCCGAGATTGCCCGCTATGGGTTCCCGCAGGGCCATCCGTTCGGCACTGACCGCCACGGCGCGTTCATGGCGCGGCTCGAGCAATCGCCGGTCGCGGCCACGCTCGTGCGGCGCTCGGCGCGGCAGGGGACGCGCGAGGAGCTCGAGTACTTCCACACGTCCAAGTACGTCGATCGCGTCATCGAGCTGTCGAAGCGCGGCAGCGGCTTGCTCGATGCCGGCGACACGCCGGCGTTTCTCGGCGTTTATGAGGCTGCCGCGAGCGTCGTCGGCGGCACGCTCGAGGCGCTTGCCGCAATCGTGGCGGGACCGGTTCGTCGAGCGTTCATCCCGATCGGCGGCCTCCATCACGCTGCGCGCGATGTCGCGGCCGGTTTCTGTGTGTTCAACGATTGCGGCGTCGCGATCGAGGCGGCGCGCAAGCTCTACGGCATTCGCCGCGTCGCGTACGTCGACATCGACGCGCATCACGGCGATGGTGTCTTCTATGCCTTCGAGCAGGATCCCGACGTGCTGTTCGCCGATCTGCACGAGGACGGGCGCTACCTCTATCCAGGCACCGGCAGCCGCAGTGAGACCGGCCGCGGCTTAGGCGTAGGCACGAAGCTCAACATCCCGCTGCCCCCGGGCTCCGACGACGCGGTTTTCCTCGAGGCTTGGCAAGAAGTCGAGCGGTATCTCGAAAACGCCAGACCCGAGCTGATCCTGCTGCAGTGCGGCGCCGACTCGCTGGCCGGCGATCCCATTACGCACTTGCAGTTGACGGCCGAAGCGCATGCGCATGCCGCGCGCAGGCTCGGCGTGCTCGCAGATCGTTTCGCCGACGGCCGCGTGCTCGGCATGGGCGGCGGCGGTTACAACCGCACGAATCTCGCGAATGCCTGGACGCGCGTCGTCGAGGAGCTCGCAGCCTGATGTTCGACGCACGCAGTCTCGGCGACGTCGATGCGGCTCTCGAACGTGCACTGATCGGCGAGCGCGAGCGGCAAGAGACGTACCTCGAGCTGGTCGCGTCGGAGAACTACGTGAGCCCGCGCGTGCTCGAGGCGCAGGGCTCGCTGCTCACGAACAAATATGCCGACGGCTACCCCGGTGAGCGCCACTACGCCGGTTGTGAGCTCGCCGACGTCGCCGAGACGCTCGCGATCGAGCGCGCGCAGCGGCTTTTCGGCGCCGGCTATGCAAACGTCCAGCCGTACTCGGGCTCGCAAGCGAATCTCGCCGTGTATCTCGCGGTGCTGTCACCCGGCGACACGCTGCTCGGCATGCGGCCCGCGCACGGCGGCCATCGGACACACGGTGCCGCAGAGAATCAGTCGGGATCCCTCTACAACGTCGTTCCATACGACGTTGCGGCGACCGGTGAGCTCGACTACGCAGAGATCGCGGCGCTCGCGCGAAGGCATCGCCCGAAGCTCGTCGTCGCCGGCTTCTCCGCGTACTCGCGCGTCGTCGACTGGGCGCGCTTCCGCGCAATTGCCGACGAGGTCGGCGCGCTGTTTCTCGCCGACATCGCCCACGTCGCGGGTCTCGTCGTGGCCGATCTCTATCCGAGCCCCGTCGCGCTCGCCGACGTCACGACGACGACGACGCACAAGACACTGCGCGGGCCACGCGGAGGCATGATCCTCGCGGCGCGGCGCTCCTCGCTCACGCAGCGCATCGACGCCGCCGTTTTCCCGGGCACGCAGGGTGGCCCCTTGATGCACGTCATCGCGGCCAAGGCCGTTGCGTTCCAAGAAGCGCTCGAGCCGGCGTTCGCTGACTACCAACGCAGGACACTCGCGAATGCGCGCGCGATGGCAACCGGCTTGATCGCACGCGGCTACAAAGTCATGACAGGGGGTACGGACAATCACATGCTGCTCGTCGACCTGCGCGGCGCGCGCATCGACGCAGCGCGTGCCGAGCGCGCGCTGCATGCCGCGCATATCGCCGTGAACCGCGCCTCACTGCCCGGCGACACTGCTAGCGAGCCGACGCAAGGCGACGGCGGCTTACGCCTAGGCACTCCGGCCGTCACGACGCGCGGCCTCGCCGAGCCCGAAATCCGCACGCTGACCGGCTGGATCGCCGACATCCTCGACTCCGGCGGCACCGAGCGCGCGATCGCCCGCGTCCGCGCATCCGTCCTGGGAATGTGCGCTTCTTTCCCCGTCTACGGCGCACAATAGTGGAACAGGGGACAGACTTATTTAATCCGCTCCATGCTGCTACCGCAGGCGTACGGATTAAATAGACCTGTCCCTCTACGTCAGGTACACCGTCTTGCATTGCCCGTTTTGCAATTTTGAGGACACGAAGGTGACGGACTCGCGGCTCGCCGGCGAGGGCCGGCAAGTGCGCCGCCGCCGCGAGTGCTTGTCGTGCGGCGAGCGCTTCACGACGTTCGAAAGTCCTGAGCTCGTGATGCCGTACGTCGTCAAGCGCGACGATCGCCGGGAGCCGTTCGACGTCAACAAGCTGCGCAGCGGGTTCTTGAACGCGTTGCAGAAGCGCCCCGTCCAGCGCGAGGACATCGAGCGCAGCATCGAGCACATCGAGCATCACTTGCAGACGCTCGGCGAGCGCGAGGTGCCGAGCCGGCTCGTCGGCGATCTCGTCATGGAGGAGCTACGCCGGCTCGACGAGGTTGCCTATGTGCGGTTCGCGTCGGTCTATCGCAGCTTTCAGGACGTGACCGAGTTTCAAGCTGAGATCGAGCGGCTACAATCGCTGCCGAGCCTTCTCCAGAGCCGCGAGCAAATGTCGCTGCTGCCCGGCGACGACGACAAGAAGAAATAGCAAGACACCGTATGGCCGGGGCGATCGACCACGAGCACATGGCGCACGCGCTGCAGCTGGCAGCGAACGGCGTCTACGACACGGCGCCGAACCCGACCGTAGGCTGCGTGATAGTCAAAGGCGCGCGAGTCGTCGGCACGGGCTGGACGGCGCCCGCAGGCGGGCCGCATGCCGAGATCGTTGCGCTGCGTGCGGCGGGTGCGGCGGCCCGAGGCGCGACGGCCTACGTGACGCTCGAGCCGTGCTGCCATACGGGGCGAACCGGCCCGTGCACGAAAGCCTTGCTCGAAGCGGGCGTGTCGCGCGTCGTGTTTGCCGGCCACGATCCGAACCCGCGTGTCAGCGGCGGCGGCGCGGCGGAGCTCGCGGCAGCGGGAGTAACAGTCGAGGGCGGCGTCATGGAGCGCGCGGCCGAGCCGTTGAATCGCGGCTTTTTCACGCGCATGGGGCGCGGAACGCCATACGTGCGCAGCAAGCTCGCCGTGAGCCTCGACGGCCGAACGGCGCTCGCGAACGGCAAGAGCCAATGGATCACGAGCACCGCGGCTCGTGCCGACGTGCACCGCTGGCGCGCGCGCTCGAGCGCCGTGCTCACGGGCAGCGGCACGATCGTCGACGACGATCCCTCGCTCGACGCGCGGCGCGAGCAGGCTCAAATTTCGGACTCGATCGGCATCAAGCAGCCACTGCGCGTCGTCATCGATGCGCGCCTGAAAACACCGCCGAGCGCGAAGACGTTGTCGAGACCGGGCGACGTGCTCGTGCTGACGACGCGAGCGCCCGACGATCCGAAGGCCGAGGCGCTGCGCGGGGCCGGAGCGCGCGTCGAGCGTATCGCCGGCGATGCCGAGCACTGCGATCTCCGAGCCGTGCTCGAGCACCTGGGAAGGCTCGAGGTGAACGACGTCTGGGTCGAGGCAGGCGCGGGCTTGAACGGCGCGTTGCTCAAAGCGGGGCTCATCGACGAGCTCATTATTTATATGGCCCCGCGTGTTCTCGGCAGCACGGCGCGCGGCATGTTCGAAGTGCCGGCGCTCGAGTCGTTGGCCGATGACTATCGCGTCAGGTTCGACGACTTTCGCAAGATCGGCGCCGACTTGCGGATCACGGCGCGCGTCAGTAGGGTACCGGGCGCCTGAGCGGGCGAGGAGAGCGCGTGTTCTCGGGATTGGTCAAGGGCGTCGGGCGAGTCGTGTCACGCGCGAATACGAGCGGCGACGCGCGGCTCGTCGTCGAGCTCGGCACCGCTGCGATCGCGCCGCTGGCGATCGGCGGCAGCATCGCCGTCAACGGCGTTTGCCTCACGGCCGTCGCCGTCGCGCCTGGCAGCTTCACGGCCGACGTATCCGCCGCGACGTTGGCCGTGACGACGTTGGGACGCCTTGCCGCGGGCGCGCGCGTGAATCTCGAGCCGCCTCTTCGGGTAGGCGATCCGCTCGACGGGCACATCGTGACGGGGCACGTCGACGGAGTCGGCGAGGTGCTCTCCGTGGAGGCCGCGGGCAGCTCGAAGCGGATTGTCGTCGCGGTGCCCGCTGAACTGGCGCGCTACATTGCAACGAAGGGCTCGGTCGCCATCGACGGCGTCAGCCTCACCGTTAATGCCGTAGGCGCGGCGGAGCTCGAGGTCAACATCATCCCTCACACTCAGTCCGTGACGGTGATCGGCGAGTATGGGCGCGGCACCGCTGTTAATATTGAGGTCGACATGCTGGCGCGCTATCTCGAACGTTTCGTTCAGACCGACGCCCGCAGCGGCGTCGATCTCGCTTTCTTGAGGGAACATGGTTACGCACGCGACCACCGATAGCGCCTGGTCTCCGCTGAATACGACCGACGAGATCGTCGCGGCGGTCCGTGCCGGCGAAATGGTCGTGATCCTCGACGACGAGGAGCGCGAGAACGAAGGCGATCTCGTCATGGCGGCCACGAAGGTGCGCGCCGAAGACATCAACTTCATGTCGAAGTACGGGCGGGGGCTCATCTGCCTCACGCTGACGCGTGCGCGCTGCGAGCAGCTGCGGCTGCCGCTGATGGTCAGCAACACCGACGTACGCCAGACGACGAATTTCACGATCTCGATCGAAGCAGCCGAAGGCGTGACGACGGGGATTTCGGCGCACGACCGCGCGCGCACGATCCAAGCGGCCGTCGCGCCGAAGGCAGGCCCCAGCGATCTGCGCCAGCCGGGCCACATCTTTCCGCTGATGGCGCAGCCCGGGGGCGTGTTGACGCGCGCGGGGCACACGGAGGCCGGCTGCGACCTCGCGCGGCTCGCCGGCCTCGAGCCCGCGGCTGTCATCGTCGAGATCTTGAACGACGACGGCGCGATGGCGCGCCGTGACGATCTCGTCAAGTTCGCTCGCCGTCACGCGCTGAAGATCGGCACGATCGCCGATCTCATCGAGTATCGATTGCGAACCGAAGAATCGGTCGAGATCGTCGGCGAGGCGAAAGTCGAGACGGAGTTCGGCGAGTTCCGTCTCGTCTGCTTCGAGGACCACGTCAATCGCGCCGTGCATCTTGCGCTCGCGCGCGGCAAGCTCGACGCGAAAACGCCGACGCTCGTGCGCGTGCATCGGCAGGACACCTTGAGCGACGTGCTGGGCTTGCACGCGCCGACGCTGCATCGGCCGCTGCGCGACGCGTTGAAGCTGATTGCGGAGGCGGATCACGGCATCGCCGTGATTCTGCGGCCCGAAGAGTCGGCCCGCGACCTCATGCGCTCGGTGCAATCGCTAACCCCGCCCCCGGAGCCCGAGCTCGGCACGCGGCGCCACCGCAGCATGGATTTCCGCACGTTCGGCATCGGCGCGCAGATCGTGCGGGCGCTCGGCGTGCGCCGCATGCGCGTCATCGGCGCTCCGAAACAAATGCACGCGCTGTCGGGCTTCGGCCTCGAGGTAGTCGAGTACGTCTCGGACTCGGCCGAGCGGGACGACGCGCATGGATGATCCGAATGGATGATCGAGTCAAGACGCTCGAGGGCGACTTCAACGCGCGCGGGCTTCGGTTCGGCATCGTGGCCTCGCGGTTCAACGACTTCATCGTCGATCGCCTGCTCGATGCGGCCGTCAGCACCTTGCTGAAGCACGGCGTCGCGGCCGCCGACATCGAGGTCGTGCGCGTGCCGGGCGCGTTCGAGACGCCGCTCGCAATCAAGAAGATGGCAACGAGCCGCCGTTACAACGCGTTGATTGCGCTCGGCTGCGTGATCCGCGGCGGCACTCCGCACTTCGAGTACGTCGCTGGTGAGGCCACGCGCGGCATCGGCAGCGTGAGCACGAGCGAGGAGATCCCGGTCGGCTTCGGCGTCTTGACCGTCGAAACGATCGAGCAGGCCATCGAGCGTGCCGGGACGAAGGCAGGAAACAAAGGCGCCGATGCAGCACTCGCCGCTATTCAGATGGCCACGCTGCTGCGCCAGCTGGAGCAGTAGGCTTGGCACGTGAGCGCGGTGCGCGAGCACGGCACCTGGCAAGAGAGCTGCTCGTCAAAGCGCTCTATCAGTGGCAGCTCGCCGGCCACAGCGTCGCCGAGATTGCGGCGCAGTTCGCCGCGGACGAAGACTTCGCGCGCTGTGATCGCGACTTTTTCGGCGAGTTGCTCCCCGTGACGATCGAGGGCGCAGCCGAGCTCGACCTCATCATCGCCCGCCACGCCTCACGCGGCATCGAGCAGCTCGACGCGGTCGGTCGGGCGATCTTGCTGCTCGGTCTCGCCGAGCTGAAATTCCGCAGCGACGTGCCGAGCAAAGTCGTCATCAATGAGGGCGTCGAGCTCGCGAAGCGTTACGGCCCCACAGATAGCTTCAAGTTCGTCAACGCGGTCCTCGACAAGAGCTCGCGCGAGCTGCGCGGCGGCGCGGCCAAGGCGGGCGGCGAATCGTGATCGGCGAGTTCGACATCATCGCGCGTTACTTCACGCGTGCGAGCGGCGACGCCGACGTCGTGCTCGGTATCGGCGACGATGCGGCCGTGCTCGCAGTAGACGGCGACGTGGCCGTCACCGTCGACACGCTCGTCGCGGGCGTCCACTTTCCCGACGGCACGGCGCCGAACCTGCTCGGTTACCGCCTGATGGCCGTGAATTTGAGCGACCTCGCCGCGATGGGTGCCAGCCCTCGCTGGTGCACGCTGGCCTTGACGTTGCCCTCCGCCGACGAGCTCTGGCTCGACGGCTTCAGCCGCGGCCTGTTCGAGCTCGCCGACCGCTATGGCGTCAGCCTCGTCGGCGGCAACTTGACCCGCGGCCCATTGAGCTTGACGCTGCAGCTCATCGGCAAAATCCAGCGCGCGAATCTGTTGACGCGCGGCGGCGGCCATGTTGGCGACGACATCTACGTGACGGGCACGCTCGGCGACAGCGCGGCAGGCATCGCGCTGATCCTCGAGCGCAGCGCGGCGCCGCAGGGTTCCGCTGCAAGCGGCGCTGAAGCAGCGCTTCTACCGCCCCGAGCCCCGCGTCGGGGCAGGGCTCGCCCTCGGGCCGCTCGCAACGGCGGCGATCGACGTCTCGGACGGCCTGCTCTCGGACTTGGGCCACATCTGCACGGCGAGCGGCTGCGGCGCCACGATCGACGTCGAGCGCGTGCCGTTGTCGGCCGAGCTATTGTCGCTGTTTCCGCCGCAGGAAGCGCTCGCGCTCGCGCTCGGCGGCGGTGACGACTACGAGCTCTGCTTCACGGCGCCGCCGTCGCGCGCCGAGGAGATCGAGGCGGTGCTCGAAGCCGCCGCCACGCCGGTGCGCCGCATCGGCCAGCTCGTCGCGGGACAAACGGTCGTGTGCCGCCGCGACGGCGAGCCGTTCACGCCGGCCGCGCGCGGCTATCGCCACTTCTGAAGCGGCGGCTAAGCGTGGGCACACTGCGCGATCCGATTCACTTCCTTGCATTCGGCTTTGGCGCCGGCCTCGCGCCGAAGGCTCCGGGCACGTTCGGCAGCGCTGTCGGGCTCGTCGCGGCATGGTGGCTGCTCGAGCTGCCGCTCGCGTGGCGCGTTGCCGTCGTGGCCGGCGTGATCGGCTTAGGTCTCTGGATCTGCGGGGAGAGCGCGCGCAGGCTCGGCCGCCACGACGATCAACGTATCGTGCTCGACGAGATCGCAGGCGTGCTTCTGACGAGTCTCGTCGTCGTCGAAAAGGACGTTGTCGGGCTCGCGCTAGTCTTTGTATTTTTTAGGTTTTTCGACATCCTCAAGCCCTGGCCGATCCGCGATGTGGATCACAGTCTAAAAGGCGGGCTCGGAATTATGCTTGATGACCTGATCGCCGCTCTCTACGCGGCGGTGTGTGTCGCAACGATCAGAGTACTGCTGGCAACGATCTAGCTTTCTATGTCTCAGGCCAAAGCCCCAGCGGCCGTTGAAAAGCGCGGTCGCGACGTGCCGGAACGAATCGGCAAATACGTCATCATCAACGAGGTCGGGCAGGGCAGCACTGGCCGGGTGTTCCTGTCGCACGACCCGTACTACGGCCGCGACGTCGCGATCAAGCTGTACAACATCGAGAGCGAGGAGGACGAGCAGAAAGCGCGCGTCACTCGCAAGATGTTCTTCAACGAAGCGCAGATGATGGGACGGCTGCAACACCCCAACATCCTGCCGATCTACGACGCCGGTGAAGAGAACGGCGCCTACTACGTCGTCACCGAGCACGTGCACGGCGCGCGCACGCTGAACGCGTATTGCCGCCCCGACAACTTGCTGCGCATCGATGACGTCGTCGAGATCCTGTTCAAGTGCGCGAAGGGTTTGCACTACGCGCACGGCCGTGGTGTCGTCCATCGCGACATCAAGCCCAGCAATATCATGCTGACGCTCGACAACGACATCCGCATCATCGATTTCGGCATCGCGCTGATCAAGGACTCGGACGTGTCCCGCATCGAAGGCATCGCGGGCAGCCCGAGCTACATGTCGCCCGAGCAAGTGCAGTCCGCCGAGATCACGCACAAGTCGGACATTTACTCGCTCGGCGCCGTCATGTACGAGCTGCTCACGGGCTACCGGCCGTTTCGCGCCAACAGCCTGAGCAAGCTGCTGCACCAGATCGTGTACGCGACGCCGCCGCCGATTCACACGCTTCGCGAGGGTATTCCGGAAGAGATCGAGAACGTCGTGATGACAGCGCTGCTGAAGGAGCCCGACAAGCGGTTCGCGAGCGCCGTCGAGTTCGCCGGCGCGCTGACGAAGCTGCACCAGAAGCTGCGCAGCCAGAACGATAATATCGATCGACAGGAGCAGTTCGACCTGTTGCGCAAGCTGCGTTTCTTCCACGACTTCTCGCATGCCGAGATCTGGGAAGTGCTGCGCGCGAGCGAATGGTCCATCTATCAGCCGGAAGACGAGATCATCCGCGAGGGCGAGCTCGACGATCGGTTCTACATCATCGTCAACGGCTCGGTCAGTGTGGAGTCGGGACGCCGCCAGACGGGCGTGCTCAGCGACGGCGATTGCTTCGGCGAGGCAAGCTACGTGCGCGGCGCGCGCCGCACGGCCACGATCAAGGCCATCAGCCCGCTGACGCTCGTGCGTGTCAGCTCGACGCTGCTCGAGCAATCGTCGTCGGCGTGCCAGCTGCGGTTCAACAAGGTGTTCTTGCGTTCGCTGATCGAGCGCTTACAGGGCATTGCGCAGCTGACGACCTGAGAGGGCGGCTAATTCTCGTCGCCGTTCGTGAAGGGGCTCGGTTCGGCCGCAGCCGTTTTCTTCAGCAGGATCTCGACCTTCTGCTCCGCTTCTTGCAGCGCGGCCTGACACTGCCGCGTCAGCTTCACGCCGTGCTCGAATTCCTTCAGCGCCTGCTCGAGCGGCAGGTCGCCGCTCTCGAGGCGCACCACGAGCGCTTCGAGCTCCTCGAGCGATTTCTCGAGACCGCCTAGGTCGTTGCTTTTCTCGGTCGCAGCCATCGTCCGTTCCATTTGCGAGGCGGCCACGGTACCGGTTGCCAATCCGCGAGGTCAAACCCCGGGGGCCGAACGTGCAGGTTGACAAGATTTCAGGGTCCGGAATAGATTGGTCCGAGCCCTAGACAAAGTCTAAGGGCGTCCACCGGACCTCGGCGCCGGCACGTAACGATGTTCCAGGGAGACAGACTCATGAACCTCAAGGGCAGCAAGACCGAACAGAATTTGAAGGACGCGTTCGCCGGCGAGTCGCAGGCGAATCGCCGTTACCTGTACTTCGCCGGTAAGGCCGACGTCGAGGGCTACAACGACGTTGCAGCCGTGTTCCGGTCGACCGCGGAGGGCGAGACGGGGCACGCGCACGGGCACCTCGAGTATCTCGAGGCCGTCGGCGATCCAGCCACGGGCCTGCCGATCGGCGAGACAGGTAACAACTTGAAGGCGGCCATCGCGGGCGAGACCCACGAGTACACCGACATGTACCCGGGCATGGCGAAGGCTGCGCGCGGCGAGGGCTTCGAAGAGATCGCGGACTGGTTCGAGACGCTCGCGAAGGCCGAGCGGTCGCACGCGAATCGATTCCAAAAGGCGCTCGATACGCTCGGTAAGTAGCGAGCGAAGCGTTTTCATCACCGTTCGTTAGCTCTGCCCGGGCGTTCGGCCCGGGCAGAGCTCGCGCCGAGAGCACCGCCAGTGAGCGACCCGCCGATACCGCGCCGCGAAGGCAGCCTCGAGGCCCCGACCCGCCATCCCCTCGATTGGCGCTCGCCGCAATTCACGGACCCCGCGGCGCTCGACAACGAGCTCGCGCGCATCTTCGACATCTGCCACGGCTGCCGCCGTTGCTTCAGCCTCTGTAACGCCTTTCCGACGTTGTTCGATGCCGTCGATGCGACGGCGAGCGGCGAAGTCCACGACGTGCCGAAGGAGGCTTACTGGCAGGTCGTCGAGCACTGTTACCTCTGCGACATGTGCTACATGTCGAAGTGTCCCTACGTGCCGCCGCACGAATGGAACGTCGACTTCCCGCATTTGATGCTGCGCGCCAAGGTCAAGGCATTCGAGGACGGCAACGCATCGTTTCGGGACAAGGTCCTGAGCTCGACGGACACCGTCGGCTCGCTGGCCGGTATTCCCGTCGTTGCGGAAGTCGTCAACGCCGTCAACGGCTCGAAGCTCGGCCGCAAGCTGCTCGAGAAGACGCTCGGCGTCGACGCCGAGGCCCCTGTCCCGAAATATCACTCGAAGAGCGCGCGCTCGCGGCTCAAGGACCGCGTCGGCCGCAGCGCCGAGGCCAAGCCCGCTGCAGGAACCCAAGGCCGCGTCGCCGTGTTCGCGACCTGCTACGGCAACCGCAACCACCCAGGGCTCGTCGAGGACCTCGTCGCGGTGCTCGAGCACAACGATATCGGCGTCTCGCTCGTCGGCAGCGAGCGGTGCTGCGGCATGCCGAAGCTCGAGCTCGGCGACCTGAAGTCGATCGAGCGGCTCAAGGAAGCCAACATCGACGAGCTCGACGCTCGAGCTCGCGACGGCTGGGATCTCACGGCCGTCGTGCCGTCGTGCGTGCTGATGTTCAAGCAGGAGCTGCCGCTCTTGTTTCCCGAGGACGAGCGCGTGCGGCGCGTCGCGGATGCCTTCTTCGATCCGTTCGAGTACCTGATGCTGCGCCATCGCGAAGGAAAGCTCCGCACGAGCTTCGCAACGAGCCTCGGCAAGATCAGCTATCAAGTGCCGTGCCACCTGCGCGTGCAGAACGTCGGTCTCAAGACGCGCGACGTGCTGCAGCTCGTGCCGGGCACGGCCGTGCAGGCCATCGAGCGCTGTTCGGGTCATGACGGCACCTACGGAGTCAAAAAGGAGTACGCGGCCGTGTCGCGGAAGATCGCGCGGCCTGTCGCGCGTCAGGTCGACAACGCGGAGGCGCAGCATTTCACGAGCGATTGCCCGATGGCGGCCGAGCAGATCGCCACGGTCGCGGAGTCGGCGCACGCGACGCACCCGATCCAGCTGTTGCGCAAGGCCTACGGCATTTGAGCCTAAAGAAGGGCGAGACTATGCAGAAGCTGACGACCGACGATCTTCTTCCTCTCGAGCGCTATCACAAGGAGCGGTCGCGTTTGCGCGCCGAGGTGCTCGCGCACAAGCGCCATCGCCAGGCGCCGATCGGCCCGAACCTAACGCTGTACTTCGAGGACCGCGTGACGATGCACTATCAAGTGCAGGAGATGCTGCGGGCGGAGCGGATATTCGAGGCCGAGGCGATCGCCGAGGAGCTCGGGGCGTATAACCCGCTGATTCCCGACGGCACGAATCTGAAGGCGACAATGATGCTGGAATATCCTGACGTGGCCGAGCGGCGCGCCGCGCTCGAGCGTTTGAAGGGCGTCGAGAATTCCGTCTATCTCGAGGTTGGCACGCTCGGGCGCGTGTTCGCGCATGCCGACGAGGACCTTACGCGCAGCGACGAGACGAAGACTTCGGCCGTGCACTTTCTGCGGTTCGAGCTCGATGCGGCGATGCGCGCGGCACTGAAGGGCGGCGCGTCGCTGACGCTCGGCGTCGATCACGAGCACTATCGCCACGAGCTCGCGGCCTCGGCCGAGATGCGCAAGTCGCTCGCCGCCGATCTCGACAGAAACTGAACCGTCGCCGCTGAAAGACATCTTGTCTTGCGCGCGCACGAACGCGCACAATCGCGCCGGCCTACGTGGGAACTTGGGTTACGCTCGAGTGCTAGGCCGGATCGATGAGTAGCAATTATCGCGCTGCCGACATAGAGGTCTTGAGCGGGCTCGAGCCCGTACGCCGCCGTCCCGGGATGTACACGGACACGACGCGGCCGAACCACCTCGCGCACGAGGTCGTCGACAACAGTGTCGACGAGGCTGTCGCGGGACACGCGAAGAATATCGACGTCGTGCTACACGCGGACGGCTCGCTCGAAGTCGCAGACGACGGGCGCGGCATGCCCGTCGACATCCATCCGCAGGAAAAGCTCTCCGGCGTCGAGCTGATCCTCACGCGGCTGCACGCCGGCGGCAAGTTCTCGAACAAGAACTATCAGTTCTCGGGCGGCTTGCACGGCGTCGGCGTCTCGGTCGTCAACGCGCTGTCGAAGAATCTCGAAGTCTGGATTCGCCGCGACGGCAAGGAATACAACATGAGCTTTGCCGACGGCGAGCGCCGCAGCAAGCTCGAGGTCGTCGGCAAGGTCGCAAAGACCACGACGGGCACGACGGTGCGCTTCTGGCCGAATCCGAAGTACTTCGATTCGCCGCAGTTCTCGCTGCCGCGGTTGAAGCATTTGCTGCGCGCGAAGGCCGTGCTCTGCCCGGGTCTTACGGTCACGCTCGAGGTCGAGAAGCCAAAAGAGTCTGAGCGGTGGGTGTACACAGGCGGGCTAGAGCAGTACCTCAGGGAAGCCCTTGCCGGCGGCGACTTCGTGCCCGAGCAGCCGTTCGCCGGCAAGCTCGAGGGCAAGCGCGAGGCCGTCGAATGGGCCGTCGTCTGGCGGCGCGACGGCGGCGGCGAGGCGATGCTCGAAAGCTACGTGAACCTGATCCCGACGCCGCAAGGCGGCACGCACGTCAACGGCATGCGCACGGGGCTCACGGACGCGCTGCGCGAGTTCTGCGAGTTCCGCAACCTCTTGCCGCGCGGCATCAAGCTCGCTCCAGAGGACGTCTGGGAAGGCGTGAATTTCGTGCTATCCGTGAAAATCGAGGAGCCGCAGTTCTCCGGCCAGACTAAAGAGCGACTCTCGTCGCGCGAATGCGCGACGCTCGTCGGCGGGCTCGTCAAGGACCACTTCGCGCTTTGGCTGAATCAGCATCCGGAAACCGGCGACGCCATCGCGCAGTTCGCGATCGAGAACGCGCAGCATCGGCTCAAGGCCGCGAAGACGGTCGTGCGCAAACGCATCGTCGCGGGCCCGGCGTTGCCCGGCAAGCTGGCGGATTGCACGAACCAAGAGCCGGAGCTCGCCGAGCTGTTCCTCGTCGAGGGCGACTCGGCCGGCGGCTCCGCGAAGCAGGCGCGCGACCGCGAGTTCCAGGCCGTGATGCCGCTGCGCGGCAAGATCCTGAACACCTGGGAGGTAGACCCCGCCGAGCTGCTCGCGTCGCAGGAGGTGCACAACATCAGCATCGCGCTCGGCGTCGATCCGGGCTCGGACAAGCTCGATAGCCTGCGCTACCACAAGGTTTGCATCCTCGCCGACGCCGATTCCGACGGGCTACACATCGCGACGCTGCTCTGCGCGCTGTTCTTGAAGCACTTCGGGCCGCTCGTCGAGGCGGGGCACGTCTTCGTCGCGATGCCGCCCCTGTATCGCATCGACGTCGGCAAGGAAGTCCACTACGCGCTCGACATGGCCGAGCGCGATCTGCTGATCGATCGGCTCGAGGCCGAGAAGAAGAACGGCAAGATCACGGTCACGCGCTTCAAGGGCCTCGGCGAGATGAATCCGTCGCAGCTGCGCGAGACGACGATGGCGCCCGACACGCGCCGCCTCGTGCAGCTCGCCGTCGACGCGAAGACCGTCGAGGCGGCGAGGGACCTCATGGACATGCTGCTCGCGAAGAAGCGCTCCTCCGACCGCCGCGACTGGCTGCAAGAGAAAGGCAACCTCGCCGACGTTTGAGCGCCATCTCGAGCAAATCTTCGTATGAAACGCGCGCCGCTGTCCGCGAACACTCGTTGCGCCGCTGTGTACCCCATGTGTAGCATAGTGTGTGAGGAGATACACACATGGCCACCAATCTCTCCGTCGATCCGAAGCTCATCGAGCAGGCGCTGAAGGTCAGCGGCGAGCGGACGAAAGCCGCAGCCGTGACCAAGGCGCTGCAGGAGTTCATCGCTCGCCGGCGCCAAAAGGCAGTGCTCGAGATCGCGGGCAAACTCGAATGGGACGCGGGGTACGACTACAAGAAGGAGAGAACGCGGCGTTGAGCCTCTTCGTCGACACCAGCGTGTGGTCGCTGCTGCTGCGACGCGATCGGCCCGCCGACGCTCCCGAAGTACGCGCGCTGACTCATGCTTTAGAAGTCGGAGAGCGCGTCGTCACGACCGGGCTTGTACTTCAGGAGTTGCTCCAGGGTTTCGCTGGCCGGAAAGCGCGTGATCAGATCGTGGAGCGCTTCGCGGCGTTTCCACTGCTTGTACCCGACCGGCAGGATCATATTGCTGCGGCGGACTTTCGCAGCTTATGCCGGAAGCGCGGCGTGCAAGTCGGCACCATCGACGTTCTGCTGGCTCAATTGTGTGTGCGGCACGAGTTGACGTTGCTCACGTTAGACGGCGATTTCAGGCTGATGGCGGATCACTGCCCGCTGCGTCTTTGGAACGCATGACCCCGATCGACGGCATCATGGAAATGAGGTGCGAATGAGAGAGCAGGAGCTTAATTTCGACGGCATCGAGCGGGTGCCGTTCGCGACATTTACCGAGAAGGCGTACCTCGATTATTCGATGTACGTGATCCTCGATCGCGCGCTGCCGCACATCGGCGACGGCTTGAAGCCCGTGCAGCGCCGCATCATCTACGCGATGAGCGACCTGGGTCTTTCGGCCACCTCGAAGCCGAAGAAGTCCGCGCGCACCGTCGGCGACGTGATCGGCAAATTCCATCCACACGGCGATACCGCCTGTTACGAAGCCATGGTCCACATGGCGCAGAGCTTCAGCTACCGCTATCCAATCGTCGATGGGCAAGGTAACTGGGGCTCGCAGGACGATCCGAAGTCGTTCGCGGCGATGCGCTATACCGAAGCCCGGCTCACGCGCTACGCGCACGTGCTGCTCGCCGAGCTCGAGCAGGGCACGGTCGAATGGCAGCAGAACTTCGACGGCACGCTGAAGGAGCCGAAGCTGTTGCCCGCGCAGTTGCCGAACCTGCTGCTGAACGGCACGAGCGGCATCGCCGTCGGCATGTCTACGGACGTGCCGCCGCACAATCTCAAGGAAGTCACGACGGCCCTGATTCGCCTGCTCGACGATCCCGACGCGACGCTCGGCGAGCTCATGAAGCACATCAAGGGCCCCGACTTCCCGACGGGCGGCGAGCTCGTGTCGAGCCGCGGGGACCTCGTGCAGATCTACAAGACCGGCGGCGGCACGCTGCGGCTGCGAGCGCGCTACGAGATCGAGGACGACGAGATCGTGATCACGGAGCTGCCGTTTCAGACGTCCGGTGCAAAGGTGCTCGAGCAGATCGCGGCGCAGATGACGGCGAAGAAGCTGCCGATGGTCGAGGACCTGCGCGACGAGTCCGATCACGAGAATCCGACGCGGCTCGTGATCGCCGCCAAGTCGAAGATCGACCTCGACGCGCTGATGAACCACCTGTTCGCAACGTCGGAGCTCGAGCGCACGGTCCGCGTCAATATCAACATCATCGGCCTCGACGGCCGACCTGCCGTCTACGGCTTGAAAGGGCTGCTCGAGGAGTGGCTGAAATTCCGCACGGCGACGGTCAAGCGCCGGCTCGAGTACCGCCTCGAGCGAGTCGCGCAGCGCCTGCACATCCTGGACGGCTTGCTCGTCGCGTACCTGAACATCGACGAAGTCATCAAGATCATCCGCCGCGAGGAGGAGCCGAAGCCCGTCCTCATGAAGCGCTTCAAGATCTCCGACGCGCAGGCCGAGGCGATCCTCGAGCTCAAGCTACGCCACCTCGCCAAGCTCGAGGAGATGCAGATCCGCGGCGAGCAGAAGGCGCTGTCGGAGGAGCGGGCCGATCTCGAGCAGACGCTGAAATCTAGGCCTAAGCTGACGAAGCTCATCAAGACCGAGCTCGAAGAGCTCGCCGAGAAGCACGGCGACAAGCGCCGCACGGGAATCGTGGAGCGCGAGGCCGCCCAAGCGATCGACGAGTCGGAGCTCGTCACGAGCGAGCCCGTCACCGTCGTGCTGTCGGAGCGCGGCTGGGCGCGCGCTGCGAAGGGCCACGACATCGACGTCGTCGGCTTGTCGTACAAATCGGGCGACCAGTTCCTGTCGGCCGCGCGCGGTAAGAGCAATCAGCTCGCGGTGTTCATCGACAGCACGGGGCGCGCCTACAGCGTCGGCGCGCACGCGCTGCCGTCGGCGCGCGGCCAGGGCGAGCCGCTCGCGGGTCATTTCAACCCGCCCGACGGAGCGAGCTTTCGCGCTGTGCTGATCGGCCAACCCGAGGACAAATGGGTCGTCGCGTCGTCGGCGGGCTACGGCTTCGTCGTGAAGCTCGCGGAGCTGTACTCGAGCAAGAAGGCCGGTAAGACGGCACTGCGCGTGCCCGAGGGCGCGACGGTGGTGCCGGCCTCGGCCGTGGGCCCGGCAGGCGCGCGACTCGCGGCCGCCTCGAGCGACGGCCGGCTGCTCGTGTTCCCGCTAGAGGAGCTGCCCGAGCTCAGCAAGGGCAAGGGCAACAAGATTCTCGCGGTGCCGAGCAAGGACGGCGTCTCGCTCGCGGGCATCTGCGTGCTGGCCGCGGAGCAAGGGCTGCGTATCGATTCGGGAACGCGGCACATGGTCATCAAGGCGCCGGATCTCGAGCACTACGCCGGCGGGCGAGGCCGGCGCGGCATGGCGTTGCCGCGCGGTTGGCGCACCGTTGACCGGCTCAGCGCGGACTAGCGGTCGAGGTCCGAGAGCACGACCTCGGGCTCGTGGACGTAGTGGCCCTGCATGTAGCCGACGCCGAGCTGGAACAGCACGGCCATCGTGTTGGCGTCCTCGACGCGCTCGGCGATGACGGGAATCGTGCGATTCGAGGCGGCATGGACGTACACGCGGACCTTTTCCTGTAGCCCCGCGTCGCTCGAGATGCCCTGCATCAGTGAGCCGTCGATCTTGAGAAAGTCCATCGGCGTCTGCGCGAGGATTCGACCCGAGTCGCGGCCGACTCCGAAGTTCTCGATCGCGAAGCGATGACCTTTCGAGCGTACCTGCGTTGCGAGCCCCTGCGTCTGCGTCAGGTACTGAGTCGCGTTTTGCTCGCTGACCTGAAAGCACAACTGCTTCGGCGCGACGCCCGAGCTGGCCACGGCCTTCGAGAGCCAGTCGATCAGCGTCTTGTCGATGATCGACTCCGCCGAGAGCTTGATGAACACGCAATCGAGCGGTGTCTTCGAGCAGAACGCGAGGCTGGCGCCGATGACCCAGCGGTCGATCGCGCGCAGCAGGCGATTGCGGAAAGCGGCCGGCATGAACTCTGCGGCCGCGACCTCGTCGCCTTGCGCGTCGATCAAGCGCAGCACGGTGTCGAACATTGCGAGCTGCTCGCCGCTCAAGCTTGCGATCGGCAGATGAGCGAGCCTGAAGCGGTTTTCCATGAGCGCCGTTTTGATCTGCTGCACCCAGATCTCGTCGAAGCGCTGCACGCGCGTGCTCTCGTCGGACGTCTGCTGCAGCACGACTCGGTTGCCGCCTTCGTCGCGGCCGACTTGGTTCGAGCGCCGTGCTTCGGCGAGCAGCGCGTCGAGACGTTCGGTGGCCGGGCCTACCTCGGCGAGGCCAATCGTACAGGTGACCGACAACGTGTTGTGCGCGCTCTCGAAAATGCGGTTGGCGATGCGGGCGAGCGCGTTCTTCGCCCAGGCTTCGACGTCGCGCAGCGTCGCGCGCTCGACGAATAGCGTGAAAACTTGGCCGCCGAAGCGCCCATAGAGGTCCTGCGGCTGCGTTAGCTCGCGCAGCTGCTGAGCGATCTGAATCAAGACGTCTTCGCTCGCCAGTGGCCCGAGCTGCTCTTCGATCTCGCGGAATTTGTCGGGTCGAATGTACGCGAGCACGCGCACGCCGCGGCCGCCGGCGGCATCGAGGCGATCGGTCAACACCTCGAGGAATCGCCGCCGGTGATAGAAGCCGGTCGCCGGATCCTTGTGCACGACTTGCTCGACGAGCTCCTCGGGCTCGCGCGCTTGGACGCGCGGTCGCGGAACGCTGAGCTTGACGGCAGGGTCGCCGTCGACCGAGGTGGCCTCGAGCTGCAAGGTCAGCGGCAGCTTCGCGCCGGCGGCCGTCTTGGCGACGACCTTGATCGACTCGCCGGCCCACTGACCCCGGCCGCAAGCGACGAGCGCGCCCTTGAGCGCCGCCTGGCTCGCCGCGTCGAACGAATCCATGAGCGGTGTGCCGAACAGCGCTTCCGCGCTCGGATGGGCGAGCAAGTCGGCCCACGCCTGGTTCGCATCGACGAAGATGCCTTCTTGAACGTGGGCGATGGCGTCGACGGACCCTGCCAAGAAAGCCTTGAGCTGCGTCTTGTACTGATTTGCGGAGGTCAGCGTTTCGTTGAGCGCACGCTCGAGTCGAAACGAACGCATCTCGCGCTCGGCGACGCTTCGCAAACGCTCGGTCTGCCCCGCCGAGACGAGATCCTGGGCGCCCGCGAGCAGCGCTTCGGCGATGTCCGTCTCCTGCGCTGCCTTGCTGACCACGACGAGCGGAACCGTGGCGGCGGCGTGCTGCTTGATCTTGGCGATCGCGCGGATCGGCGCCGGCAAGCTGTCCGGAAAGAAACACAGCAGCTCTGGGGCGTGCTCCTCGAGCGCGCCGAGGAGCGCGTCGACCTTCGCGACCCAGTGGCAGCGGACCGGGTGACCACCATCGCGCAACGAACGGTTGACGAGCTCGACGTCGTCTTCGCGACCGCTGAGCACGATGAGCGGTACCGGGGCTTGAGCCATGCCGTTAGTTGTTCGAGGGCGAAGACCTGCAGTGTAAGCAGCGCCGCGCGGCCTCAATAGGGACGCCGGTCACAAACGCACGCAGCCGTAAGATTATGTGTCGCTAAGCGACGACGGTTTTACTTAACTCTCCGGGCGTCTCGCGCACGAGTCGCGGCACGAGGTAGCCCGGCAAGCGGCCGCGCAGCTCCGCGATCAGGCGCTTCCCGACGGCGTCGTCGACGTCGAAATGCGCGGCGCCGGTCACGCGATCGAGCAAATGCAGGTAATAAGGCAAAGCTCCGCAGGCGAACAGCCGCTGGCTCAACGTCGCGAGCGTCTCCGCCTCGTCGTTGACGCCGCGCAGTAGCACGGACTGATTCAGCAGCGCCGTCAGCGCGGGCTTGAGCTCTGCGAGGGCCCGCTCGACCCCCGCGTCGAGCTCGTTGGCATGATTTGCGTGGATGACGAGCACCGTTTTCAAGCGCGTGGCGCGCAGCAGCTGTATGAGGCCCAAATCGACGCGCTCGGGTATCGCGACGGGGAAGCGCGTGTGGATCCTCAGAGTTGTCACGGGCGTATCGGCGATGCGCGCGAAGAGCTCGCGCAGGCGCCGGTTCGAGAGCGACAGCGGGTCGCCGCCGCTCAAGATCGCTTCCGTCGCGCCCGTCACGTTGTGCAGCTCGTCGAGCGCCGCCGTCCAGTCCGCACGCGCCGCGAGCAGGTCCGTGTACGGAAACTCGCGGCGGAAGCAATAGCGGCAGTGCAATGGGCAGGCGCCGCTCGCGATCAGCAGCACGCGGCCCGCGTACTTGCGAATGACGCCATGCGCGGCCAGCCCTTGCTCGCGAACGGGATCGGCCGAGAACCCGTCGACGGGAGCGAGCTCCGCCGCGGACGGCCAGATCTGGCGCAACAGCGGGTCGTTCGCGTCACCCTTGCGCATGCGGGCCACGAAGCCGCGCGGGACCAGCAGCGGGAACGCAGTGCTCGCCGGCGTGCCGAGCGCGGCCGGCGGCAGATCGAGCAACCGCAGCAGCTCCAGTGGGTCGCGGACGGCGCGGCGCAGCTCGGCCTGCCACGACGGCAGCGGCAGCGGCTCGGGCGGGTTAGCCGGTGCGAGGCTAGTCGCCGCGCCCGGCGATGCGGCGTCGTTGGTTCCCATGCACTGTGGCGAGCGGCGAGCTCCGCGGCCGTTCGTGTTCCGCGGAGCGCCGGAGTATGATCCCGCGCTCGGTTTTTCCTGAAGTTGCAGTCGAATGGCAGTTTACAGCACGAACGAATTCAAGAGCGGGCTCAAGATCCTGCTCGACGGCGATCCCTACGCGATCCTCGAGAACGAGTACGTCAAGCCCGGCAAGGGTCAAGCATTCAACCGCGTCAAGGTCCGCAATCTGAAGACCGGCCGCGTCGTCGAGAAGACGTTCAAGTCCGGCGACACGGCCGAGGGCGCCGACGTCGTCGACCAAGACATGCAATACCTCTACACGGACGGCCAGTTCTGGTACTTCATGGTGCCTGACACGTTCGAGCAGGTTACGGCCGGCGAAGCGGCCGTTGCCGACGCGAAGCCGTGGATGAAAGAGCAGGAGACCTGCATCGTCACGTTGTGGGACGGCGTGCCGCTGTATGTAGCGACGCCAAATCACGTCGATCTCAAGATCGTCGAGACGGATCCCGGCGTGCGCGGCGACACGGCGCAGGGCGGTCAAAAGCCGGCCAAGCTCGAGACCGGCGCCACGGTGCGCGTGCCGTTGTTCATCAACGAAGGCGAAGTCATCAAGGTCGACACGCGCACGGGCACCTACATCTCACGCGTCAAGCAATAACCGCCTCCGTAACCGCGTAGCTTCCGGGGACAGATGTCCCTTCTTAGCGCCTGGTGTGAGCGAAGCTCATGGCAGCGGCCACGTTATCTTGGCCCGTCGCGAGCGCGACGAGCCGATCGAATCCCAGCGCGACGCCGGCACAATCGGGCAGCGACGGCAGCGCGCGCAGCAAGTGCTCGTCGAGCGGTGGCGCGCGCCGGTCGGCGGCGCGGCGCGTCTCGACGTCGGCCATGAAACGGCGGCGTTGCTCCGCGGCATCAGCGAGCTCGTGAAACCCGTTCGCGAGCTCGATGCCGCCGCAAAAAGCCTCGAACCGCGCCGCGACGGGCGGCTTCGTTGCCTTGATGCGCGCCAGCGCGGCCTGGCTCGGGGGGTAGTCGTAGACGAGCGTCACGGCGCTCGAGTCGAAACTCTCCAGCACCACAGTGCCGAACGCGAGATCGAGCACGGCATCGTGCGCGAGCCCCGCCGGCACGTCGATTCGTTGCGTCCTCAAGCGGCTGACTAGCTCTGCAGTCGTCGCGTCGGGCGCGGCGCCGACGACGGCGGCGACGGCTTGCGCGTAGGTCGTGCGCACGATGCGCCGTGGCGGGCGCGCACTCTCGGTGGGTGGCCCTGCCGCGGCGAGCGCCGTCTCGATGAGCTCCGCGACTTCCGTCATCAGCCGCTGCTCGTCCCAACCGACGCGGTACCACTCGAGCAACGTGAACTCGGGCTGATGCCAGCGGCCGAGCTCGTCGTCGCGAAACACACGGCACAGCTGATAGATGTCGCCGCTGCCGGCCGCGAGCAAGCGCTTCATCGCGAACTCGGGCGAAGTCTGAAGGTATTGCGGCGCCGGCCCCAAGCTCCGCGCGCTCGCGACGACGCTCTCGATCGCAGGATCCGTCACGCCGGCGCTCGACAAGGCCGGCGTCTCGACCTCGAGCACGCCGCGCGCCGCGAAAAAGGCGCGGACGGCGCTCAGGATCGCGGCGCGTTGCCGCAACGTCTCGAGCGATGCGGCGCGTTCATACGCCACGGCGTCAATCCTCCGCGAACGCGCCGATCGCTTGCCCCATGCGTACGGGCCTACCGTCGGCTATTGCGGGCGCGGGCGCGAATTCGAACCGCGCGGAACCGAGCAGCACCACGACGGTGGAGCCCATGTTGAAGCGCCCGATCTCCTGACCGGCCGCGACGGGCCGCGGCGGTCGTTCGAGCCATTGCTGCGGAGCACCGCTCGCGATCTCGCCGTGAGCGAACGTGCTGATGCTCGAGACGTTCAACGCCCCGACGAACACGACGACCATCGTGCCGTGCTGCGTTTCGAACCAGCAGGCGACGCGCTCGTTGCGGCAGAACAGCCGCGGGATTGCCGCGGCGGTCGCGCGGCTCACGCTGAATCGCGCGCCGGGCATGTAACGCGTGCGCGTCAACGCCGCGGCGAGCGGCGAGTGAACGCGATGGTAGTTGTGCGGCGCGAGGTAAATCGTGAAGTAGCGGCCGCCCTCGAGCGCCGCGACCTCGGCGCGGGTTTCGCCGAGCAGCTCCGTCAACGTGTAGGGGCTTCCTTTGGCCTGGTACACGCGGCCGCCTTCGATGAGGCCGTGCTCGGTGAGGACACCGTCGGCCGGCGCGATCGCGAGGCCGGCTTCGGCAGCGATCGGCCTTGCGCCCGCCTTCAGCTCGCGCGTGAAGAATTCGTTGAACGTCGCGTAGCTGTCAAGATCGGCGTTCGCGGCTTCCGTCATATCGACGCCATACGCTTTCGCGAACCAGCGCGTGAGGGAGCGCTTTAGCCAGGGGTGTCGCGATCGCGTGGCGCGATAGACGACGGCCGAAGACAGGTTCTTCGGGATAAGGTGTTGCGTGAGCCAGACCCAGGTGGGCGACGTCATGCGCCCGGCGGCCGGCCGCCGGCGTGCCGCTGTCGGAGGCGCAGGTAGTCCGCCGCGACGACCTTCGGATCGTGCGGGCCTGTCGACACGGCGATCCACTCAGCGTTTTGATCCAGCACGTAAATCGCGGAGTTGTGCACGACGTTATAATTCGCTCCGCCGTGAACGTGCTTCTCCACGGCGACACCGAGTTGCTTCAGCAGCGGCTCGAGCTCTGCGTCGGAAGCGGTGACGCCGGCGAACTCGGCGTCGAAGCCGTTCAGATACGCCGCGATCCGCTCCGGTGTATCGCGATTGGGGTCTACGCTGACGAACAGAACGCGCGGCGTCAGCCGCGGTGCACGACTGGCGACATCCGCGCGCACCTGCGCGAGTAGGCTCAGCGTCAGCGGGCAGACGTCGGGGCAATTCGTGAACCCGAAGAACAGCAGCGTGAAATTGCCTTTGAGCTCGCTCAAGTGCGTTTCACCGCCGGTTTTGTCTACGAAGCGGACGTCGGGTAGCGGTCTCGCCTCTGGCAGCTCCGTCGCCGTCTGTGGAGGCGCGCCGCGCTGACCACGCGGCAACAGGAACATCGCCGCGACAAGCACGACCAAGACGACGACGAGGATGCGCAACATTCCGCCGACCACGCGGCGATTATCGCACACGCCGGCGGCGATGCCGGCGGTAGAATGCGCGCCCCATGAGCCCCTCCGACCTCGAGCGACGCTTACGCTCTGCGCGCGACTGTGACGAGTGGATCGCGGCGCTCGCGGACTTCTTCGCGGCACACGAGCTCACGTTCGGGCACGGCACCGACAACGCGAGCGACGAGGCATTTTGGCTGCTGCGTCATCTACAAGGTTGGCGCGACGTCGACTTTCGCGCGCCGCCTTCGGCGGAGCAGTCGCAGCGGGCCCTCGCAATTGCCGCGCGCCGAGCCGCGGAGCGCAAGCCGCTCGCGTATCTGATCAACGAAGCGTGGTTCGCCGGCCTGTCGTTCTACGTCGACGAGCGCGTGCTCGTCCCGCGCTCGCCGCTCGCCGAGGTCGTCGAGCGAGGCTTTGCGCCGTGGTGCGCGCTCACGCCGGCCGACCGCGTGCTCGACATCGGCACGGGCAGCGGCTGCATCGCGATCGCCGCCGCTCACCATTGCCCCGGCGTCGACGTGCATGCAACGGACCTATCGCCCGACGCGCTGGCAGTCGCGGCCCGCAACGTCGAGCGCCACGGCCTCACGCCGCGTGTCTCACTGTTTGAGGCGGATCTGTATCCGCCACGCGGGGAGCGCTATCGCGTCATCGTGTCGAATCCGCCGTATGTGCCCGAGAGCGACATCGCCGCGTTGCCGACGGAGTACCAGCACGAGCCCGTCATGGGCCTCGCGAGCGGCGCCGACGGCTTTGCCGCGGCCGAGCGAATCCTGCGCGGCGCCGCCGACCGGCTCGAGCCCGACGGCGTGCTGTTCCTCGAGCTCGGCGCGGGCGCCGATGCATTCGCGGCCAAGCATCCGCGCCTGCCGCTGATCGCGCTCGAATTCGAACGCGGCGGCGACGGCGTGCTCGTGACGACGGCGGCGGAGATCCGGGAATTCCTTCGCACGAGCTAAGCGCGCATCATTGGCACACCTCGCAGCGGGCAGGCTGCCCAATTCGGCACGGCACATGGCAGGCGACACGTACGGACGATTGTTCACGGTCACGACCTTCGGCGAGAGCCACGGGGCCGCGATGGGCTGCGTCGTCGACGGCTGCCCGCCCGGCCTCGCGCTGACGGAGGCCGACATTCAAAAGGACCTCGATCGGCGCCGTCCCGGCCGCTCGCGGCACGTCACGCAGCGCCAGGAGCCGGATCAAGTGAAGATCCTCTCCGGCGTGTTCGAAGGCCGCACGACGGGCACGGCGATCGGCTTGCTCGTCGAGAACGTCGACCAGAAGAGCGGCGACTATTCGAAGATCAAGGACAGCTTTCGGCCGGGGCACGCCGATTACACGTATCAGCAGAAATACGGGATCCGCGACTATCGCGGCGGCGGCCGAGCGTCGGCGCGCGAGACGGTCATGCGCGTCGCCGCCGGCGCGATCGCGCGCAAGTATCTCGCCGAGCAGCTCGGCCTGAGCATCCGCGGCTACCTCGCCGAGATCGGCCCCTTCAAGCTGCGCGCCGTCGACCTCGAGCACGTCGACGACAATCCGTTCTTCAGCGCCGATCCGGACAAGGTGCCGCAGCTCGAGGTCTTCCTCGACGAGCTGCGCCGGGCCGGCGATTCGATCGGCGCGCGTATCAATCTGATCGCGTCAGGCGTGCCCGTCGGCTTGGGCGAGCCCGTGTTCGACAAGCTCGAGGGCGAGATAGCGAAAGGCCTGATGAGCATCAACGCCGTAAAAGGCGTCGAGTTCGGCGACGGCTTTGAGTGCGTTCGGCAACGCGGCAGTGAGCATCGCGACGAGCTCACTCCGGACGGTTTCCAGAAGAACTCGTCGGGCGGTACTCTCGGCGGCATCTCGAGCGGTCAAGACATTCTCGTCAGCATCGCGCTGAAGCCGACCTCGAGCATTCAGGTGCCCGGTGCGACCGTCGACAAGGAAGGACGCGCGACGGAAATCGTGACGACGGGCCGGCACGACCCCTGCGTGGGGTTGCGCGCGACGCCGATCGCCGAGGCGATGCTCGCGTTGACGCTGATGGATCATTATTTAAGGCATCGCGGCCAGAACGCCGACGTCCATTCCAGCGTGCCAGTGCTGGCGGCGCGCAAGACGCCCTGATCCTGATACCCCACGCCGGTGCGCCGCAGGCTCGCAACGGCTTCGTCGGGGAGTATTATGGTAAGCGAGGTACGTCGCTGCGACGCGCCATCGCGAAAGTAGAACGAGAATCACAGTCCGCGTAGCCCGCAAATTGTTAAATTCCGCGCCGGATGTCTCTATGCCGCGCGGTTTCGCTACGGCGCATCGCGGCGACCGGCGAGGCGATCTGACTTTGGTAAATCCATTTTACGTAAGGTATCTTTTCGATCCGTTATCGCAGGGCAGGCGCCTCGTGGGGTGCCGACTATGGACGGACCGGGTAGCTAGGGAGATTGCATGAGACTACGGGCACGTTGGGGCATTGCGCCGCTGCTGGCCGCTCCCGCCGGCGCATGGGCGCTTGGGCTTGGGCAAATCGAGCTGAAGTCAGCCCTCAATCAACCGTTTCGAGCCGAGATCGAGCTCTCCGCGACCGCCGAAGAGCTGCAGGGGCTGCGTGTTTTCTTGGCCGACGCCGACACGTTCGAGCGTCGTGGTCTCGATCGTCCGGGCTTTCTCAACAGCCTCGAGTTTCGCGTCGTCGCCGGCCGTAACGGCCGCAACGTCATTCAGATCACGTCGCGCGAGTCGATTGCCGAGCCGTTCTTGACGCTCCTAGTCGAGGCCACGTGGCCGCGCGGGCGCAACGTCCGCGAGTACACCGTGTTGCTCGATCCGCCGGTATTGCTGCCAGGCCCGGCGACGTCGCCCGCGGTCCAACCCGCCGAAACGCGTACGAGCGGCGGCGCGTCCGGCGGCGCGATCAATCGCCCGGCCGCACCGGCGCCGGCCACTGCGCCGCCGGCAACGGCACCCCCCGCGCAGGTCCCGGCTCCGGCTCCGGCCGTTCGAGAGCCGGCGCCAAACGTTTCGAGCACGAGGCCGTCGGCGCCTCGGCCGTCCCAGGCCGCCGGCGGCGCCTATGGCCCCGTGCAGCGGGCCGAGACGCTGTGGGCGATCTCCGATCGGCTGCGGCCCGAAGGGATCTCGATCAACCAGATGATGATCGCGATCTACCAACAGAATCCCCAGGCGTTCGGCGGCAACATCAATGTCCTGCGCGCCGGCGCGACGCTGCGGCTGCCCGCGTCGGCCGATTTCGACACCTTGGCCACGACCGTTGCCAACGCCGAGGTCCGGCGGCACACGGACGAGTGGCAGAACCGCGCGCCAGGCGGTCAGCTGCGACTCTTGCCGCCTTCGGATACCGAGACCGCGCGCAACCCGGCCGCCGCTGTAGAATCGGGGCGCGCTGAAGCCGCAGCGGCTGCCGCGGCTGCCGAAGCCGCTCAAGCTTCAGCGGCCGCTGCACCCGCCGAAGAGGCTCGCTTGCTCGAAGTACGCAACGCGGAGTTGCGTAGCCTTCAAGAGGCTGCGGCAGCGGCAGACGCCAACGCCGTGGCGGAGCCCGAAGCCGAGGTTGCAGATCCCGGCGTCGAGGTCGAGTCGGAGCCGTTGTTCACCGACGAAGCCGAACCGGTCGCCGAGCCCGAGCAGGCCGCCGCGCCGGCGGTTCCGACTCCGGCTCCTGCAGCACGCGTTTCCACCGAGCCGTCGTTGCTATCGCAAGTCGTCGGGTGGCTTGCGTCACCGCTGTTGTGGATCAGCTTGGGCGTGGCGGCGCTGCTATTGACGGCGCTCTGGTTCGTGCGCCGGCGCCGGCAAGAAACCGAGGACGTCACGGGCCGCTGGGAAGCGCTGCAATCGGAGACGGACGACGATCAGACGACGCTCCAGGCCACCGCGCGCATGCGTCGCCAGGTGGCTCCCGAGGAGACGATCGTCGTCGAGGAGCAGCTCGCGGAGGGGCTGCGCCCTGGCGATGCCGAGCCCGAGCAGGCGTCTGCGCGGCGCGCGGCGCCGCGGCCGCAGAAAGTCGTCAATCCGGACGACACGCTTTCGACTCAAACCGTCATCAATCTCGACCAAGCGGATGCCGTCGCCGAGGCCGACTTCCACATTGCGTACGGTCTGTACGACCAAGCCGCCGAGCTCGTGCAAAGAGCGCTGGAGGCCGCGCCCGATCGGCGCGACCTGAAGCTCAAGCTGCTCGAGGTCTATTTCATGTGGGGCAACAAGGACGCGTTCCTCAAAGCTGCCCAGAGCTTGCGCGCCGACCTCGGCGGCGCCGACGACCCCGACTGGAACAAGGTCGTCATCATGGGCAAGCAGATCTGCCCCGACGAGCGCTTGTTCTCGGAAGCGACGGCCGGTGCTGGTCGCGTCGATGTCGACCTCGAAGCCGGCGACTCCCCGCTCGACCTTGCGTTCGACGATGCGGCGTCGACCGACGTCGGCGCAGCCATGGCCGGCCTCGACTTGGACCTCGAGTCCTCCGACCATCGGCCCGTGGCGAAAAAACCGGCGCCGAAGCCGGCGGCACGACGCGATTTCGACAACGACTCCCTCGACATCGGCGCGCGCACAGCGGCGGGCCTCGAGGCGGCGTTATTCGAGGCGACCCAGGATGATGCCGGTCGCACAAGCCCGGACTTCATGGAGGATAGCCTTGCGGTGACGCAGGAATCGCCGACGATCGAGCGGCCCGGGCACAGCAACTGGGCAACGGTCGAAAGCCCGACGGCCCAATATTCGTCGGCCGATGCGCCGACCGTCGAGACACCGACGATCGAGAGCCCAGCGGCAAGGTCGAGCTCCACGATCAAGTCGAAGACCGTCGCGATGCCGCGGCGCAACGAATCGCCTACCGTCGAGCAGCCGGCACTCGGCTCCGAGACGAACGAGTACACGGCCGAGATCGATCTCGACGACTTGGGCCTCGACGTCAAGGACATCGAAGGCCTGCCGGGCGATCTCGGCGACTTGCCGATGGCTACGTCCGGCGAGACGGACACTCGGTCGCAGCCGGCGTTGCGCGAGGACGACGGATTGCTGTCGGCCACCGGCGTCACTCATGTCTTGCACGGCGACGAAGACGACGATTCCGAGGGGCGCAACACGTCGGTGCTCGAGGATCAGGACGCGACGATGATGGCGACCGGGTTTCAGCCCGACGCCACGAGCACGCTGACGGGCACCGAGGTGCTCGAAGGCCGGCATAAGGCGCACGGTGACTCAGGCAATACGGCGCTCATGAGGTCGCTGCGCGGCAAACAAGACGAAGGGGTCGACCTCGATCTCGCTGATTTGACGGCCGCATTGCGCGGCGCCGATACCGTCGAGCAGCCGCGCTCGTCGTCGTTCTCGCGCGACGTTTTCGGCGGCGGCGACACGCCGCTCGATCTCGATCTCGACATCGGCAAGGACCCCATTCCGGCCGACGACGATCCGACCGGCACCGAAGAAGGGGCACTCGATCCGCAGACGATGACCGAGGTCGGCACGAAGCTCGACTTGGCGCGCGCGTATATCGACATGGGCGATCCCGAAGGTGCGCGAAGCATTCTCGAGGAGGTGCTCGGCGAGGGCGATTCGAACCAGCGGCGCGAGGCGCAGGGCTTGATCGACGTCTTGAGCGCGTAACGCCTGAAGGTGCCTCTGCGGACGGCCGGCCGCAGAGCCATATGCCGAGAATCGCACTGGGACTCGAGTACGACGGTACCGACTTCATAGGCTGGCAGATCCAGCCGACGGGGCGCAGCGTCGAAGGCACGCTTGCGACCGCCGTGAGCTTCGTCGCCGGGGGCCCGCTCGTCGTGCACGGCTCGGGACGAACGGATGCCGGTGTTCACGCGCTGCATCAGGTCGCGCATTTCGACACGCACGTCGTACGGACGCAGCGCCAGTGGCTGCTCGGCATCAACTCGAACCTGCCGCCCGACGTAGCGGTGCGGTGGGTGCGCGAGGTGCCGGCCGACTTCGACGCGCGCCGCTCGGCCACGAGTCGCCGCTATCGCTATACGATCCTGCAGCAGGCAACTCGCTCGGCGCTGTTGCGCCGCCGCGCGTGGTGGCTGCGGCAGGCGCTCGACTGCGCTGCGATGACGGCCGCGGCCACGGCGTGGCTCGGCGAGCACGACTTCTCGTCGTTTCGCGGTGCGGGCTGCCAGGCCAAATCACCGATGCGCCGCCTGACGGCTGTCGCGATAGCGCGGCGAGAGCGCGGTGAGGGCATGCTCGTGACGCTCGATTTCACGGCCAACGCCTACCTTCTGCACATGGTTCGCAACCTCGTCGGAACGCTGGTCGCGATCGGCAGCGGCGAGCTTGGCGCGCAGGACGCGGCGCGCATTCTCGAGCGCCGCGACCGGCGCGAGGCCGGCGTGACGGCGCCGCCCCAAGGCTTGGCGCTCGTCGAGGTGCTGTATCCGGCCAAGCTCGCGTTCCCGCGCTATGACGATGGGCCGTGATGCCGCGTCCGGGCTTTCGGCTATGATGCCCTCAAGTCTCGGTAAGAAGCGGGGCCGCACTGCGGCACTCCCGCCATCCATGGCGGTCGTATGAGTTGGTTCGATAAGCTGATGCCGTCCCGGATCCGCACCGAGAAGCGCAAGCATTCGGTGCCCGAGGGACTCTGGGTCAAATGCTCCGGATGCTCTGCACAGCTGTATCGCGCCGAGCTCAACCGCAATCTTCACGTCTGTCCGAAGTGCGGCCACCATCTGCGGATCGGCGCGCGCGACAGGCTCGAGATGTTCCTCGACCCCGAGTCGGGCTACGAGCTCGCGGCTAACCTCGAGCCGCTCGACCCTCTGCGCTTCAAGGACACGAAGCGCTATCGCGAGCGGCTGAACCAGGCACAGCGCGAGACCGACGAGCGCGACGCGCTGATCGTCATGGCGGGAACGTTGAAAGGGCTGCCCATCGTCGCCGCCGCTTTCGAGTTCCGCTTCATCTCGGGCTCGATGGGGTCCGTCGTCGGCGAGCGCTTCGTGCGTGGCGTCGCTTATTGCATCCACCATCGCCGCCCGCTCGTCTGCTTTTCCGCTAGCGGCGGCGCACGCATGCAGGAAGCGCTCTATTCGCTGCTGCAGATGGCGAAGACGAGCTCGGCGCTCGCGCAGCTCGCGGCGGCCAAGCTACCGTACATTTCCGTGATGACCGATCCGACGACGGGCGGCGTTTCGGCGAGCCTTGCGCTGCTCGGCGACGTCAATATCGCGGAGCCCGGCGCGCTGATCTGCTTTGCGGGTCCCCGCGTCATCGAGCAGACGACCGGCGAGACGCTGCCCGAAGGATTCCAGCGCGCCGAGTTCCTGCTCGAGAAAGGCGCGATCGACATGATCCTCGATCGCCGACACACGCGCGATCAAATCGCGGCCCTGCTGGCGAAGCTCAGCGCGCGGCCCCTCTTGTCCTGAGGCTCGGCCGCTCCCAGTGACGCCGTTACCACGCGGAGCGACGCTCGATCGTTGGCTCGCCTGGTTCGAGACCGTCCATCCGAAGCGCATCGATCTGCGGCTCGACCGGTTCGTCGCCATTCTCGACGACCTCGATCTGCGCACACCGGCGTACAAGGTCGTGACGGTCGCGGGAACGAACGGCAAGGGTTCGTGCGTCGCCATGCTCGAAAGCATCTACTGGCACGCCGGCTACGACGTCGGCACGTTCACATCGCCGCATCTATGGCGATTCAACGAGCGCATTCGCTTCAACGGAGTGGACGCGAACAACGAGGAGCTCGTCGAGGTATTCGAGGACGTCGCCGCGAGACTTGGGTCGGCCACGTTGTCTTATTTCGAAGCGTCGCTCGTCGCGGCACTTGCGCTGTTTCGCCGCCGTGATCCGCAAGTCGTCATCTTCGAGGTCGGCATGGGCGGCCGGCTCGACGCGACCAATGCCCTCGATACCGACTGCGCGCTGATCACGAGCATTGATCTCGATCACCGCGAGTGGCTCGGCGAGACGCGCGAGGCCATCGGGCGCGAGAAGGCCGGCATCGTCCGTCCCGGCAAGCCCGTCGTCATCGGCGACCGAGCCGTGCCGGATAGCGTGCTCGAGCATGCCGGCGCACAGCGCGCGCCGGCCTACCTGATCGGCCGCGATTTCGATTTTGGGCGCGACGGCTCGCGCTGGCGTAGAGCGGGCGATACGGACGCGATGCCGTCGTTTCCTTTGCCGCCTTTTGGCGGTACCGAGCAATTCGAGAATGCGGCGTCGTGCGCCGCCGTCGTCGAATGTCTGCGCGAGGTCTTGCCCGTCAGCGACGCGGCGCTTGCGGCCGGCATCTCGAACGCTTATCTGCGAGGACGCTTGGAGCGGCGCGACATCGACGGCGTCGAGTGGATTTTCGACGTCGGCCACAACCCCGCGGCCGCCGTGGGGCTCGAGGCGTCGTTACGCCGGCTGCCGGCCGCTGAACGCACGTGGATCGTGTTCGCCGCGATGCGCGACAAGGACCTTGCGGGTGTCGTGCAACCGTTGGCCGCGGCCGACGGCTGGTTCGTCGCGCAAGCGAGCGTGGACCGCGGCGCCACGGGCGCCGAGCTCAAGTACTTGCTCGAGAGTCTCGGCGCCCGTCGAGTCGACGTCGCTGAGGATGTCGCGGCGGCCTGCGTTGCCGCGCGAGCCTCGGCGCGACGCGGCGATCGCGTCGTCGTCTATGGATCCTTCCATACCGTCGGCGCCGCGATGGAAACGCTTCGGCTATACTGCGCACCCTCCCCATCTGACCGACCCGGGACATGGACCAGGGACTGAAGGAACGACTCGTCGGGGCGGCCGTTCTGGTCGCGATTGCCGTCTGGCTGATTCCTTGGGTGCTCGACGGTCCGGAGGCCGGGCCGGAAACGCCCGGCAACTCGCTGCAATTGCCGGCGGCCGAGGAGCCGATGCCGATGCGCACGCAGACGCTGCGGTTGGGCGACACCCCGGAGCCGAGCGTCGAGCCTGCGGCTACGCCGCTCACGGCGACGCCGGCGTCGGGCGCTTCGGCCGAGCTCCAGTCGGCCGCGGCCGAACCGGCAGCGACGGACGGCGAACCGACGGTCGTCGCGGCGGCTGACGCAGCGGAAGCGGAGCGTGTCGCCGCGGCAGCTCCGGCACCCGCGGCAACCCCGCCGAAACCGGCAACGACCGCGCCGAAACCGGCAGCGGCACCGGCGGCCACGGGCGATTGGGTGGTGCAGCTCGGTAGCTTCAGCGCGGAAGCCAACGCTCGGCGTCTGGCGCAACAGGCCGGGACCTACGGCTACAAGGCCCAGGTTTCGAGCTACAAGGACGGCGGTCGGACGCTGTATCGAGTACGCGTCGGCCCGCAGGCTACACGCGCGGCGGCCGACGCTGTGGCTTTGGCGCTGCGCGCGCACGGCATCAGCGATGCCCGCGTCGTGCCGGCGCGCTGAGCCGCGGAATGACGCCGATCGATTACGTCATCTTGTTTCTGGTTCTGATCTCGGTAGCAGTCGGCATATGGCGAGGGTTCACGACGGAGGCGCTGTCGCTGATCACGTTGGTGGCCGCGATTGGCCTGGCTTGGACCTTCGCCGGCGCGCTCGCTCCCGGCCTCGGTGACTGGGCCGGCGCGGGCGACGCGAGGTTGTGGATCGCGCGTCTCATTATTTTTGTCATCGTGCTCGTCATCGGTGGTCTCGTGTCGTGGCTTGCGAGAAAATTGGTCCGCGGTACGGGGTTGAGCGGCCTCGACCGCACGCTGGGCGCGGCATTCGGGTTGGCGCGCGCGGCATTGCTCGTCGGGTTGGCGGTCATCGTGCTGCAGTTTGCCGAGGTCGATCAGGAGTCGTGGTGGCAGGAAGCGCGTCTTCGGCCGTATGCCGAGCGCGTCGCGGAAGCGGTCAAGTACTACGCCGAGCTCGGCACGCGGTACTTGCAAGAGTCGCCCGTGGCCCAATCTGCGAGCTCACGGTCGGCTGGCGTCGTGGCGTCCAACGTGTAGGTGCGGAAGTATGTGTGGACTGGTCGGAATCGTCGGTCATGAGCCCGTCAATCAAGCGCTCTACGACGCGCTGACGGTGCTCCAGCACCGCGGACAGGACGCCGCCGGCATCATGACCGACGACGGCGGGCGCTTGCGCGTGCGCAAGGGCAACGGCCTCGTTCGCGACGTCTTCTTGGAACGCCACATGCTGAAGCTCGCGGGCAACGTCGGCATCGGCCACGTGCGCTATCCGACGGCAGGGAGCGCCACGGTCTCAGAGGCGCAGCCGTTCTACGTGAACTCGCCCTACGGGATTTGTCTCGCCCACAACGGCAATCTCGTGAACGCCGACGAGCTCAAGAGGCTCGTCGAGCAGCAAGATCATCGCCACCTCAACACGAGCTCCGACTCCGAAGTACTGCTGAACGTGTTTGCGCACGAGCTCGGGAAGCCCGCCGCGAACGGCTTGAAACCGCAGCAAATCCTCGATGCCGTCGAGGCGCTCTACAAACGCTGCTCCGGCGGTTACGCCGTCGTCGCGATGATTATCGGCTACGGCATCGTGGCGTTCCGCGATCCGCACGGGATCCGGCCGCTTGTGCTCGGTATTCGTGAGACGGCGCACGGTGTCGAGCACATGGTCGCGTCGGAAAGCGTGGCGCTCGACGCCGGAGGATTCGAGTTCGAGCGCGACATCCTCCCCGGCGAAGCGATCTTCATCGACAAGCGCGGTTATCTGCACAGCCGGCAGACCGCGGCGCGGCGCGGCTATACGCCTTGCATCTTCGAGTTCGTCTACTTCGCGCGCCCGGACTCCATCATCGACAACCTGTCCGTATACAAAGCGCGCTTGCGCATGGGCGAGAAGCTCGCGGCCAAGATCTTGCGCACGCGTCCGGACCACGACATCGACGTCGTCATCCCGATTCCGGACACGTCGCGGACGGCCGCGATGCAGGTTGCGCAGGGGCTCGGCGTCAAGTATCGCGAGGGTTTCATCAAGAACCGCTACATCGGCCGCACCTTCATCATGCCCGAGCAATCGGCGCGCACGGCTTCGGTGCGGCGCAAGCTGAACGCCATCGGGCTCGAGTTCGCCGGCAAGAACGTGCTGCTCGTCGACGACTCCATCGTCCGCGGCACGACGTCCCAACAGATCATCGACATGGCGCGCGAGGCGGGCGCAAAGAAAGTCTATTTCGCTTCGGCCGCGCCGCCGGTCCGCTACCCGAACGTGTACGGCATCGACATGCCGGCGGCTGCCGAGCTCGTCGCCGCGGGCCGCACCGTCGAGCAGGTGCAGCGCAAGATCGGCGCCGACTGGCTCGTCTACCAGGATCTCGACGACCTCGTCTCGGCCGTGCGCCACGAGAAGGCCGACATCGACGGCTTCGACACGTCGTGCTTCTCGGGCGAGTACGTCACCGGCGACGTGAGCCGCGCCTATCTCGACGCGCTCGAGGTGATTCGCTCGAACTCGGCGAAGGCGCGGCGCGACGCGAAAGTGCGCGCAGAGGAGTCGGAGGACGACACCATCCAGGTGGCGAGCGGCCTCTAAAGAACCTTGCGCTTCCTGATCATCGACGACGCCGCCGACTACCGGCAGCTTCTGCGTTATCACTTGGAGGTCGAATGGCCGGATGCCGTCATCGACGAGCATCAGCCGAGCTCGGCCGGGCGGCTCGCAGACACGCTGGATCTGACGGGCGTCGATCTCATCCTGCTGGGTCATCCGCTGGCGACGCACGAGGGGCTCTCGTTCCTCAAGTCGTTGCGGCGGCGTCACGACTGCCCGCCGGTGCTCTTGTTCGCGGACAATAGCGACGAGTTCCTTGCCGTCGACGCGCTGAAGTCGGGCGCGGCGAATTTTTTCCCGAAGGATCGCGTTAAGCATCAACGCCTCATCGAAGTCGTGCGCGGCGAGCTGCGCGTGCGGCGTATCGAGACGACGGGCGAGCTGCTCGTAGACCACAGGGCGCTGAACGGCGCCCGCAAGCGCCGCCTCGTCGCGAAGCTCTACGCGGGCGACCTGTCGTCGGTCTATCTCGCCGAGTCCGAAGACGGCGGCGAGCGCATTGCGCTCAAGGTGCTACGCCACGTTCCCGACGTCGGCGGCGGCCGCCTGTTCGACCGGTTCTTGCAGGAGTACGAGGTCATCGCGCGCGTGCGCCACGCGAACGTCGTGCGCATTTTCGATCTCGGCGTCGCCGACGATCACGCATACATCGCGATGGAGTACGTGGGCGCCGGCAGCCTCGCCGAGCGCCTGACGCAGGCGCTGCCGTCCTCGGCGGCCGTCGGCTACCTGCGCCAGATCGCGGGCGCGCTCGAGGCGATCCACGGGGCCGGGATCCTGCATCGCGACCTGAAGCCCGCGAACATCATGATCCGCGACGACGGCAGCCTCGCGCTGATCGATTTTGGCTTGGCCAAGCAGATGCGGCTGCATGCGGCGATCACGGGGACGGGCCAGATCTTCGGCACTCCTTACTACATGAGCCCCGAGCAAGGTCACGCAGAGCCGACCGACGAGCGCAGCGATCTTTACAGCTTGGGCTGCATCTTCTACGAGATGCTGACCGGCGCCCGACCGTTCACGGCGAGCTCGCCGATGGGCGTCATCTATCGACACGCCCACGCGCCGCGGCCGCGCCTGAGTCTCGCTCTGACGCATTTTCAACCCGTGCTCGATCGCTTGCTCGCCGTCGACCGTTTCGAGCGGTTCCAGTCGGCAGGCGAGCTCGTCGCGGCGCTGGACGTGCAAGAGGGGACAGATCTATTTTCCGGGCTAACGGCCGGAAAATAAATCTGGCCCCTCTTGTAACAGCTCGAGCGCGAAGCCCCCGTCCGTCCAGCGCACGACGCTGGGGTCGTGATACCAGGCCCCGAGGACGATTCGCGCCGCGGGCCGGCCGTCGAGCTCGAAACGGTGCACGGCTGGGCGGTGTGTGTGGCCGTGTAACAGTAGAGTGACGTCATAGTCGCGCATCGTGCGTTCCACGGCCGCCTGATTGACGTCCATGATGTAGTCGTCTTTGGCGGCGATCTCCGTGGCCGAGAGTTGCCGCAAGTCGCTCGCGATCTGGCGGCGCTCGTCGAGCGATCGGGCCAGGAAGTCGCGCTGCCATCCCGCCGAGCGCAGCTCCGTGCGCAACGTCATGTAACGTGTGTCGTCCGTGCACAGCAGGTCGCCGTGCGTGAGCAAGACCGGCTCGCCGAAGAGGGTGATGCGCTCGTAATCGCCGAGTAGGCGGGCACCTGTCAGCGCACAGAATCGCTGGCCCAGCAGGAAGTCGCGGTTGCCGTGCATCAGAGCGCACGAGATGCCCGCGGCCGTCAGCCTGCGCAGCGCTGCAACGATCGGCGCGAGCCGCGGATCGTCGTCGTCGTCCCCGATCCATGCCTCGAACAGGTCGCCCAAGATGTACAGCTCGCGGGCCGTCCGCGCGGGCCCGTCCATGAAATCGACGAACCGGCGCGTCGTCTCCGCATCGCCCGCAGTCAAATGCAGGTCGGAGATGAACAGCGCCGTCACGGCGGCTACTCGATGACCTCGATCCGTTCGATGACGATCGGCTCGACGGGAACGTTGGCAGTGAACGGTCCTCCGCCCCCGGTAGGGCGGTGGCCGATGTCGTCGACGACTTCCATTCCCTCGACGACTTTGCCGAATACGGTGTAACCCCAGCGCGTCGGCCGCGGGTTCAGGTCGATGTTGTCGGCGAGGTTCACGTAGAACTGGCTCGTGCCGGAATGTGGATCGTTGGTGCGCGCGAAGCCGACCGTGCCGCGCAGATTGCTGAGACCGTTGCCCGATTCATTGACTACGTTTTGCGTAACGGCTTTCGGCTCCAGGTCGGCCATATAGCCGCCGGTCTGGGCGATGAACCCTGCGACGACGCGATGGAAGATGACCCCGGAGTAGAAGCCTTCATTGACGTATTTCAAGACCGCCTCGACGGTGCGCGGCGCGCGGTTCCGGTCGAGCTCGATGACGAAGTTGCCCGCGTTCGTGACCACGCGAATGCGCGGCGAGGCCGTCGACGCCGAAGCCGCGGCGGGCGCTTCTTGAGCGGCGAGCAGCTGGGGCAGCAGGAGCAAGCAGAGCAACAGGTTGACTACGCGCATGAACTCGACCTCGAATCCTTTGCTCTCCTACGCCCGATGATAACGGCTCGGCCTTCCTCCGGTGGAGGTTTCAGCGCAGGCGCAGCTCCGCCGCTCTGACCGTGTTGGCCATCAGTAGTGCGATCGTCAACGGCCCGACTCCACCGGGCACGGGTGTCAAGGCTCCTGCCGTCGCTGCGACGTCGGGGTGCACGTCGCCGACGAGCACGGAGCCGCGCTTCTCGAAGACCTGCAGGCGCTCGGGGTAGCGGCCGAAGATCCGCTTCGCTTCGTCGGCCGAAGTCACGGAGTTGATGCCCACGTCGATGACAACGGCGCCCGGCTTGACGAAATCCGGCGTCACGAATGCGGGCCGCCCGATGGCGGCGACGAGGATGTCGGCGGTTCGCGCCATCGCCGGCAAGTCGCGTGTGCGCGAATGGCAGATCGTGACGGTCGCATTCTTGTGCAGCAACAGCGCCGCCATCGGTTTGCCGACGATGTCCGAACGGCCGATGACGACGGCGTGCTTGCCTTCGATTGGCGTCTTCGTGCGCACGAGCAGCTCGATGACGCCGGCCGGCGTGCACGGTGCAAACCCTTCGCGATTCTGGCTCACTCGCCCCGCGGAGATCGGACTGAACCCGTCGACGTCCTTGCCGGGATCGATCGTATCGAAGATGCGCTGCTCGGCATCTGCGCCGAGCGCCTTCGGCAGCGGCGACTGGACGAGAATGCCGTCGTAGTTCGGATCCTTGTTGATGCGGTCGACGACGGCGAGCACGGCCGCGAGCGAAGAGGATCCAGGCAGCCGCTCGAGGTGCACGCCCATGCCGGCATCCTCTGCCGTCTTCAACTTGTTGCGGACGTAGACCTCGGACGCCGGGTCGTCGCCGACGAGCACGATCGCGAGCGCGGGCGGGCGTCCCAGGCGTTGCACGACGTTGTTCACGCGAGCTACGAGCTCGTCGCGGATGTCTTTGGCGACGGCTTTGCCGTCGAGGAGCGTCGCGGTCACTTGGAGTCCCGGGTTGCGAAGGGACGCGGATTCTCGCACGAGCTTCTTTAGGGGCTCAATGGCGACCAGTCACCTAGCTCGTTTGCTTGCGCAGGTAAGCCGAGCATAAGATGCCGAGCGGAAAGCAAACGGGGCATGGCGCAGCCTGGTAGCGCATCTGCTTTGGGAGCAGAGGGTCGCAGGTTCAAATCCTGCTGCCCCGACCAAAAAACACCTTGCTGAAAGTAGCGCCCGTAGCTCAAGGGATAGAGCACCGGCCTTCTAAGCCGGGGGTTGCAGGTTCGAATCCTGCCGGGCGCGCCATCGCTCACGATACAATGGCGACACACTGGTGGACGTAGCTCAGTTGGTAGAGCCCCGGATTGTGATTCCGGCCGTCGTGGGTTCGAGTCCCATCGTCCACCCCACTTTCCTCCGGGGCCGTTAGCTCAATTGGTAGAGCAGTGGACTCTTAATCCATTGGTTGTAGGTTCGAGTCCTACACGGCCCACCACTAAATCAACGCGTTACGCCGGCATCCGAGAGGCCGGCTGCGCCAATCCCCAAAACCTCCCCCAAGACCGGTACAAGGCGGCAGGCGAGGGGGCTGGCTCTACCAGCTCGGGTGAAGACAGCGCTCGTGATCCCGGTGGACCGAACGAGGTCTGGTCGGCCGACTTCATGGCGGATGCGCTGTGGTCGGGTCGGCGGTTCCGCACGTTCAACGTGATGGACGACTTCAACCGCGAAGTGCTGCGGATCGAGATCGACACGAACCTGCCCGCGCGACGCATCGTGCGCGAGCTCATCGAGCTGCGAGGCCGGCCAGCTGCTCTGCGAGTCGACAACGGCCCGGAGTTCATCAGCGACGAGCTCGGGAAGTGGGCGCGACGTCACGGCGTCGAGCGCCGCTTCATCCAGCCTGGCCGGCCCATGCAGAACGGCTACGTAGAACGCTTGAATCGAACGTATCGACAGGAGGTGCTCAACTGCTACGTCTTCGAAACGCTCGGCGAGGTTCGGCAGATGACCGCGGAGTGGATCACTCGCTACAACGAGATCCGTCCGCACGAGTCGCTCGGCAATCTCTCGCCGCGACAATACTTCTCAGCGCACATTCTTAAGAAGGCGGGGCTCGCGCGTGCAACCGGTGCGACGAGTGTCCTCGACCTGCTGCACAAGCTCGCCGCGATCGAGCCGTCCAAAGCCGGCTGAGCCCGATCAGGCGCCGCGTGCGATCGCTACGACGTCGGGGAAGAACACTTGAGTTGCGACGACCTCTTTCCCGCCGAGCAGTGCTTCGAAATGCAGACGTATTGAGACTGAGACCTACGTATATTGAGACCTAGAACGGTCAGCGTAGGCTGGTTTTCAGTGGCCAATAGCCGCCTAGGACATTCGCCCGTGAGTTCATCGAACGCTCGTATCCGCGTGCGCCCGGTCCGGTCTGGCGGGGCCACTTCGACCCCGTCGCGATACCGGAAAGGACGACAACCATGAGCGACACGTACGACAGGCGGATTCATCTTCTGCAGGCATTTTTTTCAGTGCTTTGTCTCTCGCTCATTCCCGGCGCGTGGTCCGTTGTGTATGCCCGCCGGAACGCGTGGCTGACTGCAGATCCTTCCCCGGCCTTGCTTGCGCTCGCGTTGGCGGGATTGCTGTTCGCATCGTGGGTTGGTCTTCGCTCGATGGAGCGTCGAGACTCGTGGCGCGAAGCTGCATTCCAGGCTTGTCTCGTCAATACGTTCGTATTGGCCTGGCTTCTGTTGTCTGGGTTCCGCGTGTCCAAGTCCGCAGTCATAGTTTCCTACGCAGCGGCCGTTGCAATGTTCCTCGCGCCTATTGCGGTTCGCGGGTTCGACAAGACTCGGCTCTTGTTCTTGGCCGCAATGATCGCCGTGCTTGTCGGCTTGAGCTCGCCAGCAGCGCTCGGTGTGCTCAGGCGCACCCCTTCGGCGGCGCGGCAGTCGCTGGATACGAGTCTGTATGGGCTCGAACTACGAACTTATCGAAACCAGATACCCCTCTCGTTCGCGATGGGAGGTGGATTGGCGCCACTACCGGAGGAACAGATTTTGCTCGTGACCGGCGACGGCGTCTTCTACCTGCTGCGGGAAAACGCGATCGAACTCTCCCTGAGCACAGTCGACCTGCCGCTGCGAGTTCCGATCAATAGCGAAGCTTTTCGTGAGTTCGCCGAAACGGTCTCGGCTTTCGCGCCCCATTTCCGAGTGGCCGATCTTCTTGTCACGTTAGAGGGTGACGTTGCCACGGTATGGGTCAGCCATCACTACTTCCGAGAAGAAGATGGATGCGTCACGCTGCGTGTCTCACAGCTGAAGGTCACCCTTCCGCAACTGCAGAGCACAACAGGCAGCGACGGCTGGACGACGGTGTACGAAACCTCGCCATGCCTGAAAATGAAAAGTCCCAACCCTTTTGGCGGGCACCAGTCCGGTGGGCGGCTCGTAATGCTTGACGAGAAGACGCTTCTGTTCTCAGTGGGTGATCACGAGTTCGACTCCGTGAACGCCGAAACCGACTTGCCGCAAGACATGACCGCAGACTACGGGAAGATCTTGTCCATCGACTTACCCACCGGAGCCGCCTCGATTTGGAGTTCCGGGCACCGAAACCCTCAAGGCCTTTTTGTGACTCCGGAAGGCGAGATTTGGTCGACCGAGCATGGGCCCCAAGGTGGCGACGAGCTAAATTTCATCGAAAAAGGCGCCAACTACGGTTGGCCGTTAGTGATATACGGTACGAACTACAGTACACGCAGCTGGCCTCGGAATCCGACGCAGGGTCGGCACGATGAGTTTCACGAGCCCACCTACGTCTGGACCCCTTCGATTGGGGTTTCGAACCTGACTCAGCTTGCCCACGACAATTTCCGGCTGTGGCGCGGTGACCTAATTGTCTCCTCACTGACCGCGCGGAGTCTTTTTCGGATGAGACTCGTGGAAGGGAAGCCGCTGCTCGTCGAGCCAATTAGCCTGCCGCTCGGAGTCAGAGATCTCGTCGAGACTCGGTCGGGCGAGATCGCGCTATGGTCGAAGGACGGATCAGCCATCGCTTTCATTTCTCGGCGTACCGCCGACGCAGACGGCGCCGAGTTGTTCTCGGCCTGCACGGGATGTCACCCGGTAGACGCTGGGCAGGAACACGGTATCGGTCCTCGTCTCAATGGCGTCTTTGGCAGGCGCATCGGGGACGTGGAGGGCTTCTCCTACTCGCGGGCGCTCGCCAACGCAGAGAGAACGTGGACAGAAGAAGCATTGGACGCCTACCTCGCCGAGCCGTCCACCTTTCTGCCTGGGACGTCGATGCAATACGTTGGCATTGCGGACGAGCATCTGAGACGACAGCTGGTCTCGTACTTGAAGACACTATAGATCCGGAGCGCCAGCGAGAGGTTGACGGGGCTCGCTCGGGTCTAACAGCTCCGCCATCGGCCATGAGTAGTAGTCTGCCCCTCGTTCGGTTTCCTTATTGAGGCTCGTGTTTTTCTGGCGCGAGCGGCGGGCAGTGCTGCGTGCGGCGAGGCCGGAGGCCGCCAGCGGCAGCCTCAACGAGTTGAAACTCCCTGCTGACGGGGGTGTGAGGCCGGCTCGCCGCCGCGACCCGCCGGCGGCTTTGACACAATCGTCGTTACGCGTCGCTGCCGCCAGGCCAGAAGGGGGTTGTGTACACCGACCTCGCCGCGCACGCGCACGAGAGCGTGTGGGCAGCGTGAGTCTGAACGCCGTCAGAAGATCTCTTACTGGCTCGGACCGCGCCTAGCGATTTCTTGCTGTAGGCTCAGGATCTCGGCTTCCTGCGCAGCGTAGATTTCTTCCATCCGAGCGCTGTATCGCTTAAGGCTCATGATTTCGGCTTCTTGCGCCGCGTAAATCTCTTCCATCTGCGCGCTGTATCGCTGAAGGCTCGCCATCTGGTCGGTGAGCAGCGAGACCCTTTCGGCCGTCATCGCTACGTCGGCTGCTGACTCTTGAGCCCGTGGTTGGGCACAGGCTGTCAGGGTAGCTGCGACTAGGAGACCGAACATCCGAGGAGCATGACTATTGGGTTTCATGGATACCTCTCCGCTCGACGCTTTGAGCATATCAGCTCGTCGACGCACAGAGCGTAACCGTGCGTTCGATCCACTTGACCGTCAGGTACGGTCCTACAGTACCTCAATCGAGCAGAGCCCGATTTTTTCCGCGGGTGCTCGCCTATCTCAGTGATGGAGTGTCGTTCTGGAAAAACGCCGGTGTGCACCATCCATCGTTCGCGGTGCGGCTGGGCGCGCGCCTCACCACGACAGGCGCGTACAGAAGCGAATGGCTTGCGCACGCGACCCTCGCCTTGGCGCCGGACGGTATCTGCGCTACAAACGCCATCGAGTGAGCCGAAGCGCAGCCGGGTGAGGTGGACACCGCGTATGACTACGACCGCTAGCTCGGGTCCGGCGCGCGTTCTAGATGCCGCAATCCGCCGGTATTGGGACGAGCGAATCCACGACATCGAGCTTTCAAACGATCCGCCGGGCTCGGCCGCGTTTTTTGCGGCGCTCGACGCGTATCGGTACGGTCGCCTGGACTATTTGCCCGGGCTCGTCGATTTCGATCGCTGGCGCGGCCGCGATGTGCTCGATGTAGGTTGCGGCGCCGGGCTCGATCTGGTTCGATTCGCGCGCGCCGGTGCGTATGTGCATGGTGTCGAGCTGTCGACCGGCGCGCTTTCACTGGCTCGGCAGAACGTGACGGCGGCCAAAGTACGCGCAGTGCTCATTCAGGCAGACGGCGCAAGGCTGCCGTTCCGCGACGAGTCGTTCGATTTGGTCTTCTGCCACGGGGTGCTGCCGTTTGCCAGAGATGCCGCCGCGATGGTGGAGGAGGCCTGGCGTGTGCTGCGCCGCGGGGGGGCGGCGATTTTCATGGTGTACAACCGCTATTCGTGGATGAGCGTGCTGCGCGCCGTGCCGGGCGTGCACTTGGGTCACGACGATGCGCCCGGGTTTCGCACGCATTCCCGGCGGCAACTTGAAGCCCTCGTGAGGCGGTTCCCCGAGCGCACGATCATTGCCGAGCGGTTGCCCGCGCCGACGCGGCTGCACAAGGGCCGTGGCGGCGCGGTATTCGATCGACTGGTGGTGCCGTTGGTGGGGCTCGTGCCCCGCAAGTGGGTCCAGCCGATCGGCTTGCACTTGCTTGCCCAATGCCACAAACCGGTGCTCGGGAGCGGCGCATGACGGCTGCGGGAGAAGATCGCGCCGCGGCAGCGCGCGAGGCTGCGGCGCGACACCGCGGCGCCATTCGCGCCTATCAGGATCTCGTCGTCGGCTCGCGTTCCTGGTGGCGGCTCGTACAACACGAGGCGCTCGCCGGCTGGGGCGCGTTGCTGCCGGGCGCGGGCGGGCTCGCGTTCCGCTCGCTGCTGTGGCGCGGGCTATTTGCCGCGACGGGCCGGGGCGTCGTCTGGGGCCGAGGTATCACGCTGCGGCATGCGCTCAAGATGCGGATCGGTGACGGCGTCACGGTGGACGACGCTTGCCAGCTCGATGCCCAGGGCTGCGGGGTCGGGAAGTTCGAAATCGGCGAGCGCGTGCTGATCAGCCGCGGCTGCATCATTTCTGGGAAGAATGGACCGCTGCAAATTGGGCCGCGCGTCAACATTGGCGCAGGGTGCGTGCTGTATGCTTCCTCACGCCTCGAAATTGGCGCGGACACGATGCTGGCCGCCCTATGCTACGTGGGCGGCGGACGTTACACGGCTCGCGGGCGCATCGATATCCCGATCGCCGCCCAGCCCGAACCTCGCCTCGGCGTAGTGATCGAGGAGGATTGCTGGCTCGGCGCGGGCTGTGTGGTGATCGATGGCGCGCGAATTGGCCGCGGCAGCGTGGTCGCAGCCGGCGCCGTGGTGACGGGCAACGTTGAACCCTACTCGGTAGTCGCCGGCGTGCCGGCCCGGCTGGTTCGCACTCGCCGGCCCGCCGTGGAAGCGAAGGAGACGCAAGAATGAATCCGGAAACGCGCTCGACCGTGCTGAAACCCGGCGGCCGCGCGATCATCTCGCATTTCTACCGCCGGCCGTCGTGGATGTGGACGATTCACCGTCTCGGCCGCGAGCCGATCGAAGCGCACGACTCGGATCCGCCAGTGAACGAGTTCTACACGGAGGCGCAAGTGCTCGAGATGTTCGAAGGATTCCGGGTGGTGGGCACGGCCCGCGAGCATCACCGAGCGCTGCCGGTCGCAAAGCGCGGCCTCACCGCAGCGCTGGACAGGGGCGTGTTCCAGCCGCTCTACAACCTGTTGCCCGAAAAGCTGGCGCTGCGGTGGGCGTACAAATTCTCGGTCACTGCCATCAAGAGTTGACGACATCGCCATGCGCATCGCGATCATGCTGCGCTCTCTCGACGAGAAAGGCGGCATCGGCGTCTACACGGCAAATCTCGTCGAAGCGCTGCTCGATCTCGATGCCCGGAACGAATACTTGCTGCTCTACCGCAACGCCGCGCAACTCGGCCGTTTTGCGGCGCGGCCAAACGTCGCGGAGCATGTCGTAGCGGGCCGCAACAAAGCGCTTTGGGATCAGATCGCCGTGCCGCGCGCCTGCAAGAAGCTCGCGGCCGACGTGGTGCTGCACCCGAAATTCACTGTGCCGCTTGCCGCCGGCATTCCGAGCGTGATGGTCCTGCACGGCGCCGACTGGTTCTTGCCCGACGCCGCTCAGTTCTACGGCCGGCTCGATCGCGTCTACATGCGTGCGTTCATGCCGCTCTATCTGCGGCGCGCCGCGGCGGTGATCTCCGTTTCGAAGCTCACGACCGACGACTTCGAGCGTATCTTCACGGTGCCGAAGGGCAAGATTCGGACGGTGTACTTCGGCCCCGCGCGTCATTTCCATCAGGTTACCGATCCGGCCGCGCTCGCGGCCGTGAAGCGCAAGTACGGCCTGCCTGACCGGTTCATCTTCACGTTGTCCAAAACCGCGGGCGGCGAGCGCAAGAACATGCGCGGGATTCTCGCCGCGTACGCGCGCCTGCATGGCCGCGTGCCCCATAAGCTCGTGATCGGCGGACAGGGCTGCGAACGGTTTCGCGACGACTATGCGATCCCGGCCGACGGCTGGGGTCGCGACGTGGTGTTTCCCGGTTGGCTCGATCAGCAGCACTTGCCGGCGATCTACGGCGCGAGCGACTTGTTCCTGTATCCGTCGAATCAGGAAGCGTTCCCCATCCCGGTCACGGAGGCGCTCACGTGCGGCACGCCGCTCGTGACCTCCAAGGCCAACGGCCTCGAGGAGCTCGCGGGCGACGCGGCGCTCTTGGTGGACCCGCACGATCCGGACGAGATCGCGCGGGCGGCATACGCAGTGCTCACCGATCCCGCGCTGGCCGCGCGGTTACGCGCCGCGGGGCTGGATCGCAGCCGTTTGTTTTCATGGGAAGCATGTGCGCGACAGACGTTGAGCGTGCTCGAAGCCGCCGCCGGCGAACGCACCCCCGAACCCGCGCGGGGCTCGGCAGCGAGTGGCTGACGCCGCAGCCACTGCCGGGTTGACGGGCGACATTTTGGTCGTCGCGCCGCACATGGACGACGAAACGCTCGGCTGCGGGATGCTGATGGCCGAGCACGGGAAACACTTCGCCGCGCACGTGCTGTTTGCGACGGACGGTGCGCGATCGCCCGAGCCGCCCGCCGGCGCTCCCGTGCAGGGCTTGCCGAACGTACGCGCGATGGAGGCCGAACGGGCGCTCGCGGCGCTCGGCGTTCCGCGCGAGCGCATCGCATTTCTCGGGTTGCCCGACGGCGCGCTCTCGCGCCATGCCGCCGCACTGCGGCTCGCGATCGTCGAGCACGTGCGGGCATTGTCGCCCGCCTATGTGCTCGTGCCGTTCCGCTACGATCGCCATCCGGATCATCTGGCGGTGAACCGTGCCGCTACCGCCGCGCGATGCGCAGGACGCCTCGGCGACGCGCGCGTCGTGGAATACTTCGTCTATACGCAGTGGCGGCTGCTCGCGACCGGAGACGTGCGCGATTATCTGCGGGCCGACGACGTTGTTCGGTTCAACGCGCCGGCTGCGAGTGAGCGCAAGCGCGCTGCGCTCGCCTGCTACGGTAGCCAGACGACTCGCTATTTCGATTGGCAGACCCGGCCGATCTTGACCGAGGCGCTGATCGAACGCGTGTGCACGGAGCCGGAGACCTTTTTGTTCCACCGTCCGGAGCACGGTGGCCGCCGCGGCCTCGCGCGCGGCCGCGTGTGGGTGCCGCTTGCGTGCCGGCTCGAGCCGCCGCTGAAGCGCTTCAAGGACCGGCTCGCCGAGCGGCTCGCCAAATGAGCGCTCCGCTCGAGCGACCGCTCAGGGTCGTGCTGTTCGGGGGGCGTATCTCGATCCGCCCGCATTGCGCTTTGCGGTGTTACTCGATGAGCATCCGGCGATCGAGCTCGTCGAGGTGGTATGCCAGGCGGAGGGAGCGGGCTGGCGGTTTCGAGTCACCGAGCTCCTGCGCCGCCGGCGACTCTTCGCGTTGCCGGTGCTCGCACGCGAGATGGCGGGCACAATCGGCCGCTGGCTGCACGCGCCGCGTGCCTCGCTGGCGCTTCGCGCCGCCGCGCGCCGCGTGGCCATCAAGACCCGCACGGTGCCGGATGTGCATGCCCCCGACGTGCTCAGCCGCTTGCGTGCGCTCGCGCCGGACGCAGGCGCAATCTACGGCGCGCCGATTCTGCGACCGGAACTATTCGAGATTCCGGCGCTCGGCACGCTCGGTATACATCACGGCCGCGTCCCGGAGTACCGCGGCAAGAAGACCACCTTTTGGGAGATCTACAACGGCGAGCGCGCGGCGGGGGTGACAATTCAGCGAGTGAACGCCGGCATCGACTCCGGCGACGTGGTCGCGCGGGGCGAAGTGCCGATCGGCCGCAAGCGCTACGGCCGCGTCGAGCGGGAGACGCAGACGCTCGGCTTTGCACTCTTCGTTGCAGCGCTGCTCGAGCTGCGCGACGGACGCGCGCGTTTCGAGCCGCAGCCGCCGCGCCAGCGTGCGGGCCGCCATTACCGGCAACCTTCAGCCGCCGATTTCCTACGGTTGTGGCTGCGCGCGGCGGCGCGCTACTGCGGTCGGCGCCGCACATGAGCGCGGCCGACTCCTCGGTGAGGCGCGTGCTGCTGCTGACCGAGACATATTGGCCCGAGATCGGCGGCGGCGAGCGGCAGGCGCAGTTGCTCGCGCAAGGGCTGGCACGCGGCGGCCGCGAAGTGACGATCGTCGCGCGGCGCTCGCGCGCCGGCTTGCCGTGGCGCGACGCCGACGGGGCAGTGCGCGTGCTGCGATTGCCGCCGACGGGACCCGGCCGGTGGCGCAAGTGGCTGCAAGTGTTGCCGGCGTTCGTCCTGTTGCTGTGGCAACGACGCAGCTATGACGTAGTGCTCGTGTCCGGTTATCGGCTGCTGGGTATCGCGGCGATGCTCGCGCGCGCCATCAGTGGAAAGCCGACCGTGCTGAAAGCGGACAGTAGCGGCGAGCTCTCCGGCGAGTATTTTCGCGCCGGGCTTGCGCGTACCGGCGTGCGGCTCGAAACGCCGTTAGCGCGGCGAGCGCTCGCCGCGCGCAACGCGCTGCTGCGGCGCGCGGACGCGTTCGTTGCGATGTCGGATGAGATGGCGCAGGAGCTCGTCACGCACGGCGTCGCGGCCACGGCGGTGCACCGGATCGGCAATGGCGTCGACACCGAGCGATTCCGACCTGCGACGGGTCCTGAGCGCGCAGCGCTGCGCGCGCGACTCGAGTTGCCCGACGGCAACATCGTGCTCTACACAGGCCGACTGGTCGCTTACAAAGGGTTGCCGGCATTGCTCGAGGCGTGGCGCGAAATTACGTCGGGCACGCTGGTGCTGATTGGTGAACAAGGCAACGACATCCACGGGTGCGAACAGCAGCTGCGCGAATTCGCCGAACGCCATGGGCTTGCCGCGCGCGTGCGATTCGTCGGGGCGGTGGCAGACGTCCAGCCGTGGCTTCGCGCGTCTGACGTGTTCGCGTTTCCAACCGAAAACGAGGCTTTCGGGCTGTCGCTGGTGGAGGCTATGGCGTGCGGCTTACCGGCCGTCACCACCACGGTCGGCGGATTACGCGACTTCGTGGTCGACGAGACGAATGCGCTCGTCGTTGCGCCGGGCGACTCGCGCGGTATCGCCGCGGCGCTGTGGCGTCTGCTGGGCGACGCCGAGCTGCGCGCGCGGCTCGGGGGCGCGGCGCGCGTGACCGCCGAGCAGTTCGGTGCGGTTGCGATCACCGAGCGTTACGCCGCGCTATTTGCCGCCGTCGCGCGATGAAGGGTTCCGCCGCCACGGACAGCGACTTGACCGTCGTCATTCCGACGCTCGGCAGGTCCCTGCTGCGGCGCGTGCTCGACGCTCTCGCGGCAGGCGACGTGCGGCCGGTCGCCGTCGTCGTGGTGGACCAGGGCCGTGTGCCGGAGATCGAGCAGCTCGCGACAGACTGGCGCACGAGCGGCTTCGAAGTGACGTACGTGGCTTCCACGCAGACGGGCCGCTCGGCCGGGCTGAACGCCGGTATCGACCGCGTCCGGACGGAATATCTTGCGATCACCGACGACGACTGCGTGCCGGCGCCGGATTGGATCGCGCGACTCGGCGAGGCGCTCCGATCGTCGCCGCGCACGATCGTTACGGGGCGCGTGGAAGCCGGTGACGGCGACGTCGTGCTCGCGGTGGTTACCGACACGCACCCGGTGCTGCAGCGCCGTCCGCGCCTGAAGTTCGATCGGCTGAGCGGCGGGAACATGGGTATCGCGACAGCGCTCGCGCGGGAGCTCGGACCGTTCGAGGAAGATCCGTGCATGCGCACTGCGGAGGACGCGGAGTTCGCGTATCGCGCGCTGCGCGCGGGTGTTGCGATCGCCTACGCGCCCGAGGTTCTGGTACGCCATCTCGGCTGGCGCGGCGCCGCCGAGCGCGCGGAACAATACCGCAGCTACGCCTACAGCCAGGGCGGGTTCTTCGGCAAATATCTGCGCCGCGGCGATCTATTCATTGCGGCTCGGATACTTGTGCATCTCGCGCGCTCGATACGCCGTTGGTGCAGCGGTGCGTTGCGCGGCGAGCGAGAGCTCGCGCTAAACGGTCGTGCTTACGTGCTCGGGTTGTTGCCGGGCCTCGCCGCGGGCTGGCGCAGCAGTAGAAACCGGTCATGAGCGGAGCGGCGACGATACGAGCCGGCAGCGCGATGCGCTGGCGAGCGATCCAGCTCGCCGGTGTTCAGGGCGTGTACTTTCTGCGGTTGATCGTGCTGGCGCAGCTCTTGGCCCCGGACGCGTTTGGCCTGGTCGCCATCGGTATCGTGGCGATCGGCGCGGTGCTGCGGGTGAGCGATCTCGGCACCGTGCCGGCGCTCGTGCAACGGCCTGCGCCGACGCTCGACGAGTTCGACGGCGCGTGGACGGTCGGGCTCGTGCGGGCGGCTGCGGTGGCCGCCGTGCTCTTCGCGTTCGCCGGGCCGATCGCCGCGCTGTTCGGCGAGCCCAACGCCGCGCCAATCATTCGCGCGCTGGGGCTGCGGCCGCTGATTGAGGCGGCTGGAAGTATCGGCGTGGCGCGTCTCACTCGCGACATGAGTTTCCAGCGGCTCGCCATGATCGCCGTGCCGGCCGCAGTAACGGATTTCGTCGTAGCAGTCGCGACGGCACCCTGGCTCAGTGTCTGGGCCCTGGTGGCCGGCGCGCTCGCGGGGTCGATCGCCACGCTGATTTTGTCGTATGTCGCGGCCCCGCACCGTGTAAGGCTAATGTTCCGGTTCGCCGCGATTGCGCCGTTGATCCGATACGGCCGCTGGGTGCTCGCAACCGGTATCGTCGCGCTGCTCGGCAACCTACTCACCCAGCTCGGCGTGTCGCGGCTCGAAGGTGCGGCCGCGCTCGGCTTGTACTTCCTGGCCACCCGCGTCGCGTTCTTGCCGATCGATGCGATGACGGCGGTGATCGCGTCGGTGGCGTTACCGCTGTTTGCGAAGCTGCGCGACGATGCAGTCAGCACTGTCGCGACATTCCGCACGTTGCTCACCGGCCAAGCGGTGGTGCTTCTGCCGGGCTATGCGTTGGTCTTCGTGTTGGCGCCGGCGTTGGAAGCCGCGCTCGGCGAGCGGTGGACCGGCACGGCCGGGGTCATCCGGATTCTCGCGGTGTCGGCAGTGACAGGCCTGCTCGGCGAGATCGTCACGCCTTTGCTGATGGGCCGCGGTCGCGCCGACCGCGTATTTCGGCTCGAAGTGGTCCAGACCGTCGTGCAAGTGGCCGTCCTGTGGCCCCTGGTCGGGGCGTTCGGCGTACGCGGCGCGGCGCTCGCTTGGCTCGCCGGCAACGTTGCGGCGATGCTCGTGACGATCGCCTGGCTGCGTTCGCTCGTGCCGGGCGGGCTCGCGCTTCAGCCCCAGCCATTGCTGGCGACGCTCGCCGCGGCCGGCGCGGCCGCCGCGGCCGGCGTAGCCGGCGCCGCCGCGGTGCCGGGGCTCGTCGGATTGCTGCTCGGCGCCGTGCTGGGCGTCGCGGCGGCCGTCGTGGTTCTGGTGGGGCTCGACCGCTGGCTCAGCTTGCATCTTTGGGAACTTGCGAGGTGGGTCAGAGGCACGCGAGCCGACTCTCAGGCACCATAACGCCCAGCGCCCTCTTTGTCGGCCTGCGAGATCGCGATCTGCCCATGAACGCCTCCCCCGGTTGGCCGCTCCGCGCGCGCCGCAATGTCGCTCGGTGGCTGCGTGCGCTGACGCGCCGCCCGCGCATCGGTCGCGTCGATTTCGGCGACTTGCGCCGCGTGGATCCGATCAGCGCCAGTTGGGGGTTCGATCGCGGTACTCCGGTCGACCGCTTTTACATCGATCGCTTTCTGCGCGCTCACGCGGGCGACGTGCGCGGACGAGTGCTCGAGATCGCCAATCCGCAAATGACGCAACTTTACGGCGGCGCGAACGTCACGCGTAGCGACGTGCTGCATCCCGTGCCTGCGCCGCCGCCCGTCACGTTGGTAGGAGATCTCGCCTCGGGCGACGGGCTCCCTAGCAACGCGTTCGATTGCGCGATCGTGACTCAGACGCTGCTGCTTGTGTACGACGTGCATGCGGTCGTCCGAACTCTGCATCGAATTCTCGCGCCCGGCGGCGTGGCACTAGTCACCGCGCCCGGAATCACCAAAATCTCGCGCGAGGACATGGACCAGTGGGGCCACTTTTGGTCGTTCACCACCGCCACGATGCGGCGGTTGTTCGCCGAGGCATTTCAGCCCGAGCGGGTGCAGGTGGACGCCTACGGCAACGTGCTCGCGGCCACAGCTTTTCTGCAGGGGATCGCGGCCGAGGAGCTCACCGAGGAGGAGCTGCTGTATCGGCATCGTGATTTCGAGACGCTGATCACCGTGCGAGCCCAGAAGAACGGCTGAAGAGAGCATGCGCCTGCCCCGCCACATCCGAGATTCGCAGACATTGCGCCGCTGGCGAAGCCTCATCCGCCCTGGGGTGGCCGTTCTCGGCTATCACCGGCTGCATGCTGGTGCGGCGGATCCCCTAGGGCTGTCGGTCGCGCCCGCTCGCTTCGCTGAGCACTTGCAGGTGATCGTGCGCATGCTGCGACCGGTGCGTCTGCGGGACGCTGCCGAGTCGCTGCGCACGGGTCGCGTGCCGCGGCGCGCAGTGGTAGTGACGTTCGACGACGGCTACGCCGACAACCTGCATGCCGCGTTGCCGCTGCTCGAGGAGTACGGCGTTCCGGCCACGATGTTCGTTACGTCCGGCAATCGGGGCGGCGAGTTTTGGTGGGACCGGCTCGCGCGACTGCGGTTACCGGAGCCCGGACCGGGTCACGATGCCTTGTCCGCGCGTTTACAGCACCTCGACGAGGCGGCACGCGATGCGCAGCTGCGCGAGCTCGAACGGCAAGCGCCGCTGTCCGCGCCGCTGCATCGCACGCTCACGGCCGCGGAGCTCCAGCAATTGGCGGCGAGCTCGCTGATCGAAATCGGTGCCCATACCGTAACGCACGCGCCGCTCTCGAGACTCGCGGTCGACCGGCAACGCGACGAGCTCCAGCGCAGCCGAGCAGAGCTCGAAACGCTGCTCGACCGTCCGGTGACGAGTTTCGCGTATCCGCACGGCGCCTTGACCCCGACGACCACCGCACTGGTGGCCGCTGCCGGCTACGAGAACGCTTGTTGCAGCAAGGAGGACGTGGCCACGCCGCGTGCGCCCGCGTTCGCGCTGCCGCGCCTGTGGGTCGGGGATTGGGACGGTGCGCGCTTCGAGCACTGGCTCCGAGGATGGCTCCATGTCACGTGACTCCGCGCTCGTCTCGGTGATCACGATCTTTTTGAACGAAGAGCGTTTCCTTGCGGAGACGATTGCGAGCGTCTACGCCCAATCGCATGACGGCTGGGAGCTGCTGCTGGTCGATGACGGCTCGACCGACGGCAGCACCGCGATCGCGAAGGCGCATGCGGCACGCGATCCGACTCGTGTGCGCTATCTCGAGCACCCCGGCCACGAGAATCGCGGCATGAGCGCCGCGCGAAATTTCGGACTCGCCGCAGCGCGCGGCGAGCTCATCGCGTTTTTGGATGCCGACGACATATGGCTGCCAAACCGCTTGGCGCGTGGGGTAGCGCTGCTGCACGCACATCCGGAAGCTGCGATGGCGTATGGCCGCACGCAGTACTGGTACAGCTGGACATCGAATGCCGACTCGCCGCTGGATTGGGTGCAGCCGCACGGCTTCAAGGCGGACTGCACGATCGGTGCGCCGAACCTGTTGGCGATGCACTTGCTCAACGAAGCCGCGCTCCCGTGCATGGGGAGCCTGACCGTGCGGCGGCAAGCCGCGCTCGATTGCGGCGGGTTCGCCGATGCGTTCCAAGGACTTTACGAGGACCAGGCGTTCCTCGCGCGGATCTGCTCGCGGTACGCGGTGTTCGTCGCCGAGGAATGCTGGGACCGATACCGGCAACATTCCGACAGCGCATGCGCGGTGGCCGAGCGACGCGGCAATAGACGGGCTGCGGAACGGCGCTACTTTATTTGGCTCGGCGAGCACTTGGAGCAGCAGGGCTTGCGCGGCACACGCGTCTGGCTCGCCTTCCAGTTCGCGAAGCGCACCGCCGCGTACGGGCTCTCGGGCTGGCGAGGCCGGCTCGCGCGCGGCGCCATGCGCACGGCGACGCGCGTTGCGATGGCCATGCATCGACCATTGCCGCCGTCGCCGCGCGCCGGGGTGGAGCACCCTTCGCCGGGAGACAACGTATGAATGCCCCGCGCGTCGCGATCGTGATGCTGACGATGAACCAGCGTGAGACCACGCTTCGTGCGCTGCGCAGCTTGAGCGCCGAGGACCGGCGACGGCATTCCGTGTTGGTGTGGGACAACGGCTCCACCGACGGCACCGTCGAGGCGATCGCGCTGGATTTTCCCGAAGTGGCCACACACCATCATCCGCGCAACCTCGGCGTCGCGTCGGGCCGCAACGCGGGCGCCAAGCTCGCGATGGAACGCTTCCAGCCTACTCACCTCTTGTTTCTGGACAACGACCTCGTGCTGCAGGAAGGTTTCGTCACGTCCTTGCTCGAGCCCTTCGCATGCGACGAACGCCTCGGGCAAACGCAAGCGAAGCTGCTCTATCTCCACGACCCGAACCGCATCAACGACGGCGGCGGCTGCCGGATCAACTACTGGTTCGGCCGCACGGACCCCGTTGGCTTCAAGGAGCTAGATCGCGGCCAGTGCGACGACGTGGCTCCGTGCGTCTCTTGCGGCGGCGCGATGATGGTGCGTGCGGAGATCTTCCAGCAGCTCGGCGGCTTCGATTCCGTATTCGATCCGTACGGCCCCGAGGACCTCGATTTCTCGCTGCGGCTGCAGAAAGCTGGCTACCGCGCGCTCTATATCCCGCGCGCGGTGGCATACCACGAGGTCAGTCACTCGTTCGAGTCCGGCGGGTACTCGGCCACTTACGCACGCTCAAAAGCGCGCCATTGGCTGCGGTTCCTACGGCGCCACGGTTCACCGATTCAGCGCGCGGGATTCTTCCTGATCGGCGCGCCGCTGATCACGCTGAAGATGGCTTTGCGCGAGCTCGCGCGCGGCAACCCTGGGGCGTTGGTCGGCACGGCGCGAGGTTTGCTCGAAGCGTTGCGAGACCGGCGTGGGTAGCACGGGTCCGGCCGCGATCCGTGCGGCCGTGCCGTCGCGCGCTCCGCAGTCGGCATCGCGATCAGGCTACCGCGCCGCCTTCGCGCCCCCGGCGTGGGAGGCGCGCTCGACCCACTCTTCGAGGCGCTCGACGGGCTCGCTCTCGAGGAAATGCCGCCAGAACACCTCGAGGTTGAAGATCATCCATAACCGATAGTTGTGGTCGACCCGTCCGGACGCATGCTCGTCGTGCAGGCGCTGCAGCTCCTCGCGGCGAAAGAGCCCGGCTTTCACGAGCCGGCTCTCGTCGATGGTGCTCTGCATCAGAGGCCGCAACGGCCCACGCAGCCACAACGCGAGCGGAAAGCCGAAGCCCTTCTTCGGCCGGTCCAAGAGCGTTTGCGGCAGGTAACGCTCGCCGAGCTTGCGGGTCATGTATTTCAGCCGGCGATGCTTCAACTTGAGCGGCGCCGGAATCGCCATGGCGAACTCGGCAATGCGGCGATCGAGGAAAGGACTGCGCAGCTCCAGGCTGTGCGCCATCGACATGCGGTCCGTAATGGGTAGTTGGTTGTCGCTCAAGCGCGTCATGCAATCGGCGTGCAGCATCTTGTCGAGCGCCGCTTCGGCGCAGCCGTCGCTGAAGTAATGCCGGAGGAGATCCTCGCTGACCGCGGTGCGCACGCGCTCCCACGGGGACGCCTCGAACAACCGCGCCTTGAGCGCATGTGGAAATCGTAGGTACGCGGCGCTCTGCGCGTAGCGCTCGAACCCCGTCGAGTCTGCCACCTCATCCAACCAGCGCAGTTTCGCGGTCAGCGTGTTATAGCCGAAGCTGTCGGGCGCAGCGCGGAGCAACGGACGGAACAACTTGTGACGCAGCGCGCGCGGCAGGTGGGAGTACATCTCGGCAAGCTCCTGCCCCTTGTAGCGATCGTAGCCTGCGAAGAGCTCGTCGCCGCCATCGCCGCCGAGCGCTACCGTGACGTGGCGGCGCGCGATCTCCGCGACCACATAAACGCCGGCACCGAACGGGTCCACGGGCTCCTCGAGCGAGGCCACCATCCGCGGCGTCAACCGCGCAAGATCCGGCTCGGCGATCTGTTCGTGATGACGCGTGGCGTAGCGCTCCGCGACCATCCGTGCCCACGGTAGCTCGCTCTGCGAGCGGTCGTGGACGCCCACGGCGAACGTAGACAACGGCTCCGCGACTCCCGAAGCGGCATAGGCCACTACCAAGCTCGAATCGATGCCGCCCGACAAGAACGCCCCGATCGGCACCTCGCTCATCAAATGCTCGTGCACCACGGTTCGCATCAGCCCGTCGAGCCGCTCGATCAGCTCCGGCTCCGTCGCGCGATGCTTGGGCTCGTACTTCGGGCGCCACAGCTCGCGCAGCTCGCGCGCGTCGCCGCGCACGACGAGCGCGTGCGCCGGCGGCAACTTGCGAATGCCTTCGAAGAACGTGGCTTCGCCGGGCAGATAGCGCAGCGACATGTAATGCGACAGCGCCGTGACATCGAGCGAGCGGGAAATTTCGGGGAGCCCGAGCAGCGCTTTGATCTCGGACGCGAACACGAGACCGGCCGGGGTGTCCGCCCAGAACAACGACTTCTGACCGAGCCAGTCGCGCGCGAGCGTGAGCGTATGTGTGTGCTCGTCCCACGCTGCGAAAGCGAACATGCCTTCCAGTCGATCGATGCCGTCGAGGCCGTGCGCCTCGAGCACCTTCAGGAGCACTTCGGTGTCGCTGTGCGTGCGAAACCGGCAGCCCTGCCGCTCGAGCTCGGCGCGGACGCTGCGATGATTGTAGATCTCGCCGTTGAATACGAGGGTGAGCCTGCCGTCGTCGCTCGACATCGGCTGTTGGCCGTGGGCACGGTCGATGATCGCGAGACGCCGCATGCCGAGCGCGGCGTACGGCGTGACGTAATACCCCTCATCGTCCGGTCCGCGGTGACGAAGCGCGTTTACGAGCGTCCGCAGCCGCGGCTCGGCGGCTGCCGGGTTCTGCGACCGACGGGATAGAAAACCTGCGATGCCGCACATGCAAACAAGCCCTGTTGCGCGATGGATGCGCCGACGTGCACGGTAGGGAAGCCGGCATTTTCAGCCGCACTGCGCCTCGGCTTCCGTGACCGACATTCGATTCTACGCACACATTGTCCGAGCGAAGCCATCGAGGCGCGATCGTCGCCAATGCTATTCTGGCGCAAACGGTGCAGGGAGAGCCGCGTCGCTGGCGATTATGCGAAGAACATTCACCGGCCCGCCGACGCGGCAGTGTGACCGGCGTTGCATCGCTGCGATCCGCGGCCATCTACACTGCCTCTCGCCAGTGGAAATTCCCGCTTCGTGCAGGATCCGCCCGAGGTTGGGTCAGTCGTGATGCCTATCGACTCACATGTTCACTTCCACCAGCGGCGCTGGATCGAACCTACATTGGTTGCGGCCGCGGCAAATTTCGCGTCCGCGGCATGTCCGGAGGGCTCGGGGCCGCTCGGCGTGCTGCTGCTCGCGCAGACCACGGCGGAACATGGATTCGAGTGGCTGCGTGAGCAGAAGGCGGTCGGCGCGTGGACGGTGGAGCGCGTCGGTGCGGAACCGGAGTCGCTGTGGATCGACCGCGGCGGTGATCGACTTCTCGTCGTGTGCGGCCGGCAGATCTCGGCCGAGCGAGGCTTGGAGCTCTTGGCCCTCGGCACGGATCGAGACTTCGAGCCCCATGCGGGGCTGCGGCCCACGCTCGCACGCATTCGCGCCGCCGGTGCGCTGCCCGTGCTGCCGTGGGGTTTCGGTAAATGGTGGGGCGGGCGTGGCGAGCTCGTTCGCGGCCTCCTCGCCGAAGAGGCCGGGAAGGACTTATGGCTCGGTGACAACGGCGGGCGTCTCGACAGACTGGCCCGGCCGCGGTTGCTCCGTGATGGCGAACGACAAGGCTTGCGGACGTTGCCAGGCACGGACCCGTTTCCTTTCGGTCGCGATTATCGGCGCGTCGGTAGCTTCGGCTGCCTTGTCACGGATACCGTGGACGGCGAACGCCCATGGCGATCGCTCGCCGAGCAGCTGCGTCGCTCGCAGAGCTCACCCGCCGCCTACGGACGGGGTGCGGGATGGTTGCAGTTCGGGCTGAATCAGATCCGGGCACAAGTACATATGAGATTGCGAAGGGCGGCGGCGTGAAGACGTTGGTGGTGGCGCCGCAGCCGTTTTTCAGCTTTCGCGGCACGCCGTTCAGCGTGTATTACCGCACGCTGATCGCCGGAGAGATCGGCGTCGACACGGATCTGCTCACCTACGGCCGCGGCAGCTCGCGGGAGACCTACACCGACAAAATGCGCGTGCTGATGGCGCGTGTCGCCGGCTGATGTGCGGCATCGCCGGTATCGCCGAGCTCGCGCCGACGAACGACAACGAGTCGCGAATTCTCCGCATGTGCGGCACGCTCGTGCACCGGGGGCCCGACGGCGACGGCTATTTCACGGCACCGGGCGTGGCGCTAGGCATGCGCCGCCTTGCGGTGATCGACGTGGCCGGCGGCAACCAGCCCGTGTTCAACGAGGACCGCTCCGTCGTTACCGTATTCAACGGCGAGATCTACAACTACCGTGAGCTGCGGCGGGAGCTTGCCGGCGTCGGGCACCGCTTTGCGACCCAATCCGATACCGAGGTGATCGTCCACGGTTACGAGGAGTGGGGCACGGGACTGTTCGAGCGGCTGAATGGCATGTTCGCGATTGCGCTGTTCGACCGCCGCACCGAGCGGTTGCTGCTGGCTCGGGATCACGCGGGCATCAAGCCGCTGTGTTACGCGTGGGACGGGCGACGCCTGGTGTGGGGCTCCGAGATCAAAGCGATCCTCGCCAGTGGTCTCGTCGGGCGTAGTCTCGACCTCGAAGCGCTCGGCCAGTTTCTCGCGTGGGAATATGTTCCGGGGCCGGCGACGTTACTTCGCGAGATCCGCAAGCTCCCGCCGGCCACATGGTGGCAACTCGATCTGCGCAGCGGTGCCGTGCAGCAGCAGCGCTATTGGCACGTGCCCGAGGAGCGCGAGGAGGCGACGGACGAAGAGTGGATCGACCGGGTCGACGCCACTCTCACCGCCGCCGTGCGCCGGCAAATGGTCAGCGACGTTCCGCTGGGGGCATTCCTATCGGGCGGCGTGGATTCCGCGCTGCTCGTGGCAGCGATGAAAGGCGCCACCACGTTCAGCATGGGCTTCGACGATCCGAGCTACAACGAGCTCGCGCATTCGCGGCACGCGGCCGCGCATCTCGGCGTGGAGCACTTGACGGAGGTGATCCGCGACGATTGCGTCGGGTTGTTCTGGAGCTTGGTCGAAATGCTGGACGATCCGATCGCCGACTCGTCCGTTTTTCCGACCTATTTCCTCTCTCGGCTCGCCCGCCGGCACGTGACCGTCTCCTTGAGCGGCGATGGTGGCGACGAGCTGTTCGGCGGCTACGAAACTTACGTCGCCGCGGCACTCGAGCGACGCTACCGCATGCTGCCGGCGCCGCTGCGCCGGCGGGTGCTCGAGCCGCTCGCGGCGCGTCTGCGGCCGCGTGCGGCGAAGAAAGGCACCGTGAACAAGGTGATCCGGTTCGCCGAGGGGTTGCGCAACCCGTCGACCGCAGGTCACGCCCGCTGGCGCATGTACCTGTCGCCTGACGACGCGCGCGCCGTGCTCACTGCCGACGCTGCAGCCGCCATGACTCGCCCGCTCGACGAGCACGTGCAACGTCTGTACGGCGAAGCGCAGTCGCGCGGCAGCTTGGACCGCGAGCTGTACACGGATTTTTCCAGCTTTCTCGCCGACGACATCCTGCCTAAGGTCGACCGCATGTCTATGGCTGTATCGTTGGAAACGCGCATGCCGTACCTCGACCGCGAGATGGTGGAGCTCGCGTTTCGCATCCCCGAGCGCCTCAAGATCCGTGACGGGCAGACGAAATGGATACTGAAGAAGGTGGCCGAGCGTCATCTGCCGCGCGCTGTGGTCTACCGGCGCAAAGAGGGCTTCAGCGCGCCGTTGAAGCATTGGATTCGGACCTCTCATCGCGCGTTGATGGACGACTTGCTCAACGATGGCGAGCTCGTTTGCCAAGGGCTCTTTCGGGTCGAGGAAATACGGCGGCTGAAGCGCGAGCACCTCGCGGGTCAACGCAATCACGCCCACATCCTGTGGAGCTTGATGCTGTTTCAGGGTTGGCGACGGCGCTGGCTCGAGGGCGACGTGACACCGCGGTCCGCGCCGGCCGCCGTAGAGGCCAAAGCATGACGGTGGCCGTCGCAATCACGCGCAGGTCCGTGGCGCGCGCGGTCCTCGATCGCGTAACCGGAGCGACTCGAGCGGATCTTCCGCCGCGCCCGGTGCCGGCAACGGGCCGGGATATGATGAGCAGCCAACCAGTCGAGCGCGACGCCGTGTTGGCGCTCGCCGCCAGCGAGAGCGCCGTCTACCTCGAGGACCTTATCGAACGCCGCACCAATGCCTGGTACGCCGAGCCAGCGCGCCGCCGACTCGAAGCGCTCGTGAACGGCGCGTTGCGCACGCGCGCGGCCTGAACACGGTCACCGAAAACAGAAGGATCGAGCAGCGAATGAAAATCCTAGTGACGGGCGGCACCGGAGTCACCGGTAAAGCCCTGGTGATCCGGTTACTCGACGACGGTCACCAAGTCGTCGTGCTGGACAACAAAGAAGGCTACAAGACCACCGAGCTTCGGGAGCGCGGCGCTGAGGTGGTGATCGGCTCCGTGACGGACGCCGCTAAGGTGGATGAATGCATGACGGGCGTTCAGGTCGTGCATCACGTGGCGGCCGCGTTCCGCGATATGCACTTGGCGGACGAAGCGTATGCCTACGTGAACATAGAAGGCACGCGAATAGTAGCCGATGCAGCGCTGCGTCATGGCGTGCAGAAGTTCGTTTATTGCAGCACCTGCGGTGTGCACGGTGAGTGCGAGAATCCGCCGGCGAGCGAAGAATCGCCGATACAACCGCACGACTACTACCAGCAAACGAAATACGAAGGCGAGCTGGTAACGCTCGAGTATCACCGCAAGGGTTTGCCGAGCACGATATTGCGGCCGAACGCGATCTACGGTCCCGGCGACCCCGGGCGCTACTACATGATCTTCAAGCGCGTGCAGAAGACCGGCAGCTTTCCGATGTTCGGCTCGGGCAAAACCCTGTACCACCCGCTCTACATCGACAATCTCGTGGACGCGTTTGTGCTCGCGCAGCAGCCGGACAAGGGGTTGGGCGAGGCGTATTTGATCGCGGACGAGCAGTACGTGGAAATCGAGGATCTGGTGCGGCGCGTGGCGCGGGCGATGGGCCGAGAGCTGAAGGTCAAACACTATCCGGTCTGGCCCGTGGTGCTGGTCGGCCATATCGTCGAGAAGGCGTGCAAGCCTTTCGGCGTCGCACCCCCGATTTTCCCGCGGCGCGTGGATTGGTACCGATTGGATCGTGCGTTCGACATCAGCAAGGCCGCCCGCGATCTAGGCTATCGGCCGCGCGTGCCGCTCGACGAAGGCCTGCGGCGGACGTACGACTGGTACAAAGCCGAAGGAATGTTGGAGTAGCGCGCAGCTCGAGCTCCGGAAAGGCGAGGCGGTTACAAGTAGATGCCGCCACACCGCGTACCGTGATGGTGATCGTGGAACGAACAGTCGACGGGCCGACGGTTATCTGATCCACGACGGCCACGGTCAGAAGATTCGGTATGATGCGTTCCGCAGCGCGTGGGATACCGCCATGAACAAGGCCGTGAAGCTCGAAGGCATCGAACCCTGGCGTTTCCATGACCTCGAGCGCAAGGGCGTAACGGAGGCCAAGGGCGACAAGCTCGCGGCCGGCGGACACAAGAATGCGTCGATGGTTCCTATTTACGATGTGTCGGTGCCGCAGGTGGCGCCCACGAAATAGCGTCCCAAACTCCGGGCGCAAACCGCATACTTTCTACGTGGGAAATGCCGTTGGTTTTGGGAATCGTGTTCGCAACTGCCGGATTTCTCGCGAATACACGGCGCACTCTTAATCCATTGGTTGTAGGTTCGAGTCCTACACGGCCCACCACTTCATGCGGCGACGCGCGCACGGCGACACGATGAGCAGGATCGCCGCGTGGCCGTAGTCACGCACCTCGTGAGCCTCACGCAGGCCGCCGGAGTCGAGGCACACTTCAGCGAGTTCGTTCGGCATGCTCGCGTCTCCCACCCGAACTTCGCGCACGGCTGGCTGAACGCCGCCCGCGACATGCACCCGTTCATCGCCGAACGTGTCGACGGCGAGCTCGCGCACGCGATTCGTGCGAAGCGCGCGTTCGGGTTGCCGTTGCCGCCTCGACCGAAGGCGTTGCGGACGTGGCACTGCCGCCGCGCGCTCGCAGCGGCGCGCACCGACGTGCTCGTCATCTGGAATCGGACGGCCAAGGCGAGCTTCGCGCTCGACGCGATGGGCGGGCGACGTTGCATCCATTGGGAGCACGGCGCCGCATGGGACGCGGGGCGCGAAGCGGAGCGGCGGGAGTACCTTTCGCGCGTGCCGCTCGCGATCGCGAACTCGGCTGCGGCCGGCCGCGTGTTGCAGCTCCTTTGGGGCTACGGCGGCGAAGTGCGCGTCTGCCGCAACGCGCTGCGGCCGAGCGTCGCGCCCGCCGCGCCAAAACGTAAACGCTTCCCGCGCGGGCGGGCAATCAAGCTCGGTGCGGCCGCGCGCTTGTATCCCGTCAAAGGTCTCGCCATCGTGCTGCACGCGGTCGCGGCGTTGCGGCGCTCGCTCGACGTCGAGCTCGAGGTCGCGGGCGCCGGTCCAGAGCTCGAGCGCCTCGTGCATCTGGCGCAGCGCTTGGGCGTCCGGAACAAGGTGACGTTTCGCGGCGCCGTCAACGACATGCCGGCGTTCTACTCGAGCGTCGATTGCCTCGTGCATACGCCGATCACGGAGGCTTTCGGGCTCGTCGCGATCGAAGCGGCGGCACACGGCTGCCCCGTCATAGCGGCCAGCGTCGATGGCCTCGCCGAAGCTGTTACCGACGGCGTCACGGGACGGCTCATTGCGCCGACGCTGCCGCTCAGGCGCTACGTCGAGCTCGGCGGCGCGCTCGATGGGCTGCCGCGGTGCATATACGATCCGGCCGCCGATGCGCTACGAGAGCCGCGCGCCGTCGATCCCGAGCACGTGACCGCTGTGGTCGCCGCCGTGTTCGCGGACGCGAGCACGTTCGAGGCGGACAGCGCCGCAGCGAGCGCGCACGTGCTTGCGCAACCGGCCTTTGCCGACCATGTTGGCGACGTCATGGCGGTCATCGATGAATTCATCGGCCGCTCGTAGTTTGAGCGGCGAGCGAGATGCCGCATGACCGTCGTGCTGCATCGGCCGAGCCTCGACGCGCGCAGCGGTGCGGGCCAGCTGCTCGCGATGCAATGGCGCGGCCTGACGTCGGCCGGCGTGCCGACGCTGCTCGCGTGCGAGCGCGGCGCGTTCAAGTTTTGGCTACGAACGGGCGTTCGCGCGCGCCGCTCGACCGCGGCGGACGTCGAGCGGCTACAGGCGCGGGGTGCGACGCTCGTCGATCACGGGCTTCAGTTCCCGAGCGCCGAGCTCGTGTTCGTGCACAATCTGGCCACCGAGGCTGAGCGCCATGTGCCGGGACACGCAACGGCCGAGGCTTTGCGGCGCGAGCGCGAGTTCTTTCGCGCGTTACGCGCTTCCACGACGATCGTCGCGAACTCGAAGCTCGTCGCCGACGCGCTGCGCGAGCACTTTGGTTTGGACGGCGAGCGCGTGACGGTTCTCTACCCGGCCTTCGACGCGCGGCGTTACTCGCCGCAGCATTACGCGCAGTTGCGCGGCGGAGCGCGCCAAGCGCTCGGCGTAGCCCTTGAAGCGCCGCTCGTCGGCTTCGTGACCTCCGGCGACTTCGCGAAGCGCGGCCTCGATATCTTCCTCGAGTGCGCGGTTCGGATCGCCGCTGCGCGGCCCGACGCGCGGTTTCTCGTCGTCGGCTCCAAGCGCTTGCCCGACGACGCGCGCGCGCATGCGCTCGTGCGCGCCGGTGTAGTGAGCTATCGCCCGAAGAGCCGTCATCCCAAGCCTTGGTTCGCGGCGCTCGATCTGTTCCTCTATGCGGCGCGTTTCGAAGAGTTCGGGATGGTGCTGGCCGAGGCGCAAGCGATGCGCGTTCCCGTGGTGACGTCGCGGCGCGTCGGTGCCAGCGAGTGCCTGCCGGCCGAGTACGCGCCGTGGCTGGTCGACGCCCCAGAGCCGGGCGCGATGGCAGAACGCGCGCTCGTGTTGCTGGCCGACGCGGACCTGCGCGTGCGGCTTGCCGAGGCCGCCGCGACGTCGGTCGTGGCCTTCGACGCGCGTGCTTACGTCGAGGGAACGCGCCGTCTGATCGCGGCTCAGAATCCCCAGCTCAAGTAGATCGACACGCCCGAGAGGTCGTAGAAGTTGTCGGGGCTGCCGCCTTGCGGATCGGTCGGCAGCACGTTGTCGCGCGCGAGCTTGTCGCCGTATCGAAGATCTACCCCTAAGCTCCACCGCGGCCAGAGGTCTTTGATCTGGAGGCCGGCGCCGATGTACCAACCTTGCGCGGGCGTGTCGAGGTCGAGCCGCGCCGCGCCGCCGAACGCCGTCAGCGCAAGCCGCTGCGATAAGTGGCGCCGGTAGTCGAGCGCGCGCACGGCGAGCAGCAAGTCGCCGTCAAGGTCGTCGAGCTCGATGCGCGCGCCGATGCTTCCTCGCGTGAGCTCACGGCGAAAGCCGCCGCCAACGTGCAGCCCACTGGCGTCGCTCTCGACGTTCCCGGGCAGCGTCGCGATCGCGGCGTCGACGTGGGTGCCGTTGATGCCGAAGTCGACGAATCCTTCGGCAGCGGCGTCTCGCGCCCACATTGCGGCTGCGAGAGCGGCGACATATAGGCCGAAAGAGATCGAGTCTTTCATTAGTGGCTCGCGCTAGAAGCGGACGAAGAAGCCGACTCGCGAGTACGACTCGCCGAACACGTCCTGACCGACCGTCATCTCGCCGCCGACGAAGACCTGGTCCCACGGCCGGCTGTAGCGTCCGTCGAACTGCGTCGCGGTCTCATAATCGACGCCCGTGTAGTCCTCGTTGTCGAGCTGCCGGTAGGTTGCTTCGATGGCGCCGCCGAGGACGCGCTCGACGTTCAAGCGCGCGAATGCGCTGCGTGCGCCGACGCCGTCGTTTACGACCCGCCAATCGGCGCCCCAGTGACCAAGCACGTGGTCCTCGTGGCGCAGGCCGTCGCGATAAATGTGGTGCACGTACCAACCGTTCTGCCACTCCGTGAGCTCGAACGTCGCGGCGAACCGTTGCCCGAGCTGCGGGAACGAAATGCCTGCAGACAGCGCCGTGTTGCCGAGCCTGAAGTTGTTCGAGGTCGACGTGTCTTCGCCGGCGTATTCGAAGTAAATCGCGAGCGGCAGCGGCTCGCCGACGACGAACTGCGACGTGAATGACGCTACCTGATTGCCGAATTCCGCAGCCGGGTCCGTCGCCGTATTGTTGTCGCGGTCGGCCGGATTGAAGAACGCGTCGAGGAGATCGCCGAACGAATCCTCGCGGTCCCCGCCGCCGTACTGCATGGCACGCGCCACGCCGAGCGACCAGCCCGGAAACGGCTCGATCGACAAGTGCAAGCCCGCGAGCTGCGGATGGCCGGCCGTCGTGCCGGTGCCGAATGCGATGTTCGAGGACTCGCTCATCCGCGCAACGAACGCTTCATACCGCAGGTTCAGTCTCGTCAGCGGCCGATAATTCGAGATCGTCACCGACGGCATCGTCGGAGCCTGCGTGCTCAGCAGCATCGCGTTGTCCTGCGCCGGAGACCACCGATGATCGCGATAACCGACGTCGATCTGCACGATCTCGCCGCCGAAGCTCAGCATCGTGCCCGTCGGCGTCGCCTCGCCCTCGTAGGCGATTACGCCCGCTGTCGCGAGAAACGAGCGGCTGGGCTGCCAGTACGCCGTGATGGCGGCTTCGTAGTTGCTCTGTGAGGTCATGCCGTGCCGGTTCGGCAGCGCCGTGTCGGCGCCCGATGCGCCTGCCGCCGTCAGGCTCGCGTAGCTGATGCCGGCCGTTCGCGCGAGGCTCGCCAAGTATCGGCGCACGTCCTCGCAGAGGACGGCGTCGCGCTCACACGCGCGCGGCAGCGCGCCGAGGACGGTGGCTGCAGCGATCGGTCGGCGGAGCGCAGGCTGCTCCGCGAGAATCAGAACGCGCTCGACCTTGCGCTCGATCTCCGGCGAGATGTCGACGGGCAGATACGGGCTGACTCCGCGCGCATGAACAGGCGTTGCGAGCATCGCCAACACGAAAAGGGACCCTCGCACGACAGTCTCCGCGCCCGCTACCATTGATCGCGAGGGCGCATGATATCGTCAAGGCTCGCGGGACGCGATTCGCTGCTGTTCGTCTACGGCACGCTGCGTCCGTTCGTCGACATCGAGATGGCGAGGTGGCTACGCGACGCCGCACGCTATGTGGGCGCGGCGACGACGCGCGGCCGACTGTACGATTTCGGCGCGTATCCCGGTATGAGCGCCGCGCGCGGACGCGCCGAGCGCGTCGTTGGCGATGTCTATCGCGTCACGAACCCGCGTGTCTTCCGCGTGCTCGATCGGTACGAAGCCGGCGCGCGCGGCAAAGCGCGGTTCGTGCGCGACCGGTGCGAGGTGGAGCTCGTTCGCGGCGGCCGCGAGACGGCATGGGTCTATCGTTATCGATACAGCGTCGCGATAGCTGCGCGGATAGCGAGCGGCGACTATCGCATGCATTGCGAAATTTGCCGCTGAGTGGCGCTTTCGTCGCGGCGCCGTCTTCACCGCGGCGACGGGTCGACGACAGGGCACGCCGACAGCGGCCGGCGCGTTCACCGACATCCGGATCACCGTCGGCGACGGTCCGACGACGAACACCGACGGCTCACCGCTGACGAACCTCGCCGGTTACAAGATCTACTGGGGCACGGCTCAAGGCAACTATCCGAGCTCGGTGACGTTGAACAATCCCGGGTTGACGAACTATGTCGTCGGCAACTTGGCCCCCGGCACCTATTCTTCGTCGCGACCGCTCTGAGCTCTGCCGGTGTCGAGAGCACTTTCTCGTCGGCCGCCGGCACGACGATTCTGTGAGCCTGAAGGCGCGGGAGTCCTTCCCGCGCCCCTCCCTTTGAAGCTTCGCGCAGCCGCCATGTCTATAATGCCGGGCTGAGGATTGCCGCCTAAGCGAGAGTGGCGGAATTGGTAGACGCGCTGGACTTAGAATCCAGTGGGGCAACCCGTGGGAGTTCGAGTCTCCCCTTTCGCACCAGCCTCGAATCGAGCAAAAGGGAATGAACGCAGCAAATTCAAAGAGCTATGAAGTCTCGCTGGAGACTTCGGCCGGGCTGGAACGGCGGCTGACGGTGCGGGTGCCGAGCGCCGAGATCGAGCGCGCGATCGCGGCACGGCTGGCCCAAGTGGGTAAGACCGCGAAACTGAAGGGATTTCGGCCCGGCAAGGTGCCGCACAAGGTCGTGCGCCAGTACTACGGCGGCCAGGTCCGCGACGAGGTCATGACGGACGTCATCCGCAGGACCTATTCGGATGCGATCACGCAGCAAAAGCTGAATCCGGCCGGTGGGCCCCGCATCGAGCCGCTGGCCGCCGCCGATGCCGGCAACGAGCACTTTACGTATCGCGCGACGTTCGAGGTTTATCCCGAGTTCACGCTGCAGCCGCTCGGCGAGCTCGCGATCGACGTGCCGACCGTGGAAGTACAGGAGCCCGATCTCGACGCGATGATCGAGAAGCTGCGCAGCCAGCGCGCGACTTGGACTACGGTCGAGCGCGGCGCTGCCGAAGGCGATCGCGTCACGGTCGACTTCGCAGGCACCGTCGACGGTGAGCCGTTCGAGGGCGGGGAGGGCAAGGGCATCGGCATCGTCATCGGCTCCGGGCAGGTCTTACGCGACTTCGACGCGGCCCTGCGCGGGCTCAAAGCCGGCGCAAGCGCGACGGCGACCGTGCTGTTTCCGCAGGACTATCCGACGAAGAGCCTGGCCGGCAAGACCGCATTGTTCGCGATCGACGCCAAGAAGGTCGAGGAGCGGCAGTTGCCGGAGCTCGACGACGCGTTCGCGGAGAGCTTTGGGCTCGCCGGCGGAGCCGGCGCGCTGCGAGGAGAGGTGCGCAACAACATGGAGCGCGAGCTCAAGGAGCGGCTGCGCGCGGAGACGAAGACGCGAGCGTTCGATGCGCTGATCAAAGCGAACCGCATCGTGTTGCCGCGCGCGCTCGTCGACCAAGAGATCAACACGCTGCAGACCGACGCTTTGCGGCAAATGGGCAGCAGCGACCCGCAGCAAGCGCCGCCTCGCGAACGCCTGGAGGGTATCGCTGCGCGCCGCGTGACAGTCGGACTGTTGATTCAAGAGCTTCTGCGCGAGCACAAGATCAAGCTCGACGCAGCGCGTCTCGAGCAACGCATCAAGGAGCTCGCAGCGCCGTACGAAAAGCCCGACGAGGCCGCGCAGTTCTATCGCAGCGATCGTGGCATGATGGCTCAGGTCGAGGCCTCGGTTCTCGAGGACCAAGTGGTGGATTTTCTGCTCTCGCGCGCGCAGTGCACGACGAAGAGCATCACGTTCAAAGACTTCATGGGCGCGTAACGCGGTCGGTCGTAGGAGCACGTAGATTGGATACGAGAGCATTGAATTTGGTCCCGATCGTCGTCGAGCAGACTGCGCGCGGCGAGCGCTCGTACGACATCTACTCGCGGCTGCTGAAGGACCGCGTCGTGTTCATCGTCGGGCCCATCGACGACTACATGGCGAACGTCGTCGTTGCGCAGCTGCTGTTTCTCGAGTCCGAGAATCCGGACAAAGACGTTCATCTGTACATCAACTCTCCGGGCGGCATCGTGACGGCCGGTTTGTCGATCTACGACACGATGCAGTTCATCAAGCCCGACGTCAGCACGATCTGTCTCGGCCAGGCGGCCAGCATGGGCTCGTTGCTGCTGACGGGTGGCACGAAGGGCAAGCGCTATTGCTTGCCCCATTCGCGCATCATGATCCATCAGCCGAGTGGCGGCTTCCAAGGCCAGGCCTCCGACATCGACATTCATGCGCGCGAGATCTTGAAGGTGCGCGAGCGGCTGAACGCGATCATGGCCAAGCACACGGGTCAATCTGTGGAGCGCATCGAGCGCGACATGGAACGCGACAATTTCATGGAGGCTCAGGCAGCGGTGGAGTACGGCCTCGTCGATACGGTGCTCGCGAAGCGAACCGACGCCGTGCCGAAGGCGTGAGTTGAGCTCGATTTGCGAAGCGATTTCAGCCCGCCGAGAACTGCGAGCCGCTTGCTTTGCAGACCGCGGTTTGAAGTGCTATAAGGCCGAGAAACCCGGTCTTAAGGACGAGGGACAGTCACATGAGCGATGATTCCCGCGGCAAGGGCGACGACGGCAAGCTGCTGTACTGCTCGTTCTGCGGCAAGAGTCAGCACGAGGTGCGAAAGCTCATCGCCGGCCCTTCCGTTTTCATCTGCGACGAGTGCGTCGAGCTCTGCAACGACATCATCCGTGAGGAGCTCGATGAGCGGGCCGAGCGCGGCCGCGACAAGCTGCCGAAGCCGGCCGAGATCAAGGCCGTGCTCGACGAGTACGTGATCGGGCAGCAGACCGCGAAGAAAGTGCTCGCGGTGGCCGTCTACAACCACTACAAGCGGCTCGAGACGCGTTCGCGCGACAAGAGCAAGAACGACATCGAGCTCGCGAAGAGCAACATCCTGCTGATCGGGCCGACCGGCTGCGGCAAGACATTGCTCGCCGAGACGCTCGCGCGTCTTCTGAACGTGCCGTTCACGATCGCCGACGCCACGACGCTGACCGAAGCGGGCTACGTCGGCGAGGACGTCGAGAACATCATTCAGAAGCTCCTGCAGAAGTGCGAGTACGACGTCGAGAAGGCGCAGACGGGCATCGTCTACATCGACGAGATCGACAAGATCTCGCGCAAGTCCGACAACCCGTCGATCACGCGCGACGTCTCGGGCGAGGGGGTGCAGCAAGCGCTGCTGAAGCTCATCGAAGGCACGATCGCGTCGGTTCCGCCGCAAGGCGGGCGCAAGCATCCGCAGCAGGAATTCCTGCAGGTCGACACCTCGAACATCTTGTTCATCTGCGGCGGCGCCTTCTCGGGCCTCGACAAGATCATCCTGAACCGCTCGAAGAAGAGCGGCATCGGGTTCGTCGCCGAGGTGCGGCCGCCCGACGGCGGGCAGCACATCAACGACCTGCTCGGCGACGTGGAGCCCGAGGACCTCATCAAGTACGGTCTCATCCCCGAGTTCGTCGGCCGGTTGCCTGTCGTGGCGACGCTCGAGGAGCTCGACGAGGAAGCCTTGATCGAGATCCTGACGGAGCCGCGCAACGCCTTGACGAAGCAGTATCAAAAGCTGTTCGACATGGAAGGCGTCGAGCTCGAGTTTCGCGAGGACGCATTGCGCGCCGTCGCTCGCAAGGCCATGCAGCGCAAGACCGGCGCGCGCGGGCTCCGCACGATCCTCGAGAACGTGCTGCTCGACACGATGTACGACCTGCCGTCGATGGCGAACGCGACCAAGGTCGTCGTCGACGATGCCGTCGTCACCGGCGAAACCAAGCCTTACGTCATCTACGAAGCAGACGAACCGGCTGCCGTCGGAGACGAACGTCGTTAGCCGCACGCTCGCGGCATGCCGACGCTCCGTGCAGCGGGGTGCGCCCTGCTCCTTTCACCCATCGCCCGGCCGAGCGAGGCCGAGCCACCACTCACGAGAACGGAAGCAATGACAGAAAGCACCGAAACTCCGACCGTCCGTCGTCTTCCGATCCTGCCGTTGCGCGACGTCGTCGTCTATCCGCACACGGTGATACCGCTATTCGTCGGCCGCGAGCGGTCGGTCGCAGCGTTGGATCAAGCGATGGCGGGCAATCGCGAGATTCTGCTCGTCGCCCAGACGCAGCCCGATATCGACGAGCCCGGCCCGAAGGACATCTACGAGATCGGCACGCTCGCGACGATCCTCCAGCTCCTGAAGCTGCCGGACGGCACCGTCAAGGTGCTCGTCGAGGGCATCAGGCGCGCGCGGCTCAAGAACCTCACGCTGACCGACAGCTTCACGGCCGAGGCCGAGGAGCTCGCCGAGGGCAGCGAGCAGGATCGCCGCGAGATGGACGTGCTGACGCGCTCCGTGATGTCGCGCTTCGAGCAGTACGTCAAACTGAACAAGAAGATTCCGCCCGAGATTCTGACCTCGCTGTCCGGCATCGACTCGCCGGGTAGGCTCGCCGACACCGTCGCTGCGCAGATGACGCTGAAGCTGTCGGAGAAGCAGAAGGTGCTCGAGATCGCGAGCGTCCGGCAGCGGCTCGAGCACGTGCTCGGGCTCATCGACGGCGAGATCGACATGCTGCGCATCGAGAAGCGCATCCGCGGTCGCGTGAAGCAGCAGATGGAGAAGAGCCAGCGCGAGTACTACCTGAATGAGCAGATGAAGGCCATTCAGAAAGAGCTCGGCGAGATGGAGGATGCGCCGAACGAGCTCGCGGAGCTCGAGCAGCGCATCAAGGCGGCCGGGATGCCGAAAGACGCCAAAGAGAAGGCGACCTCGGAGCTCGGCAAGCTCAAGCTCATGTCGCCGATGTCGGCCGAGGCGACCGTCGTTCGCAACTACATCGATTGGCTCGTCAAGGTGCCCTGGCGCAAGCGCACGAAAGTCCACCAGGACTTGGCAGAGGCCGAGCGCGTGCTCGAGGAAGATCACTACGGGCTCGAGAAGGTCAAGGAGCGCATCCTCGAGTATCTTGCGGTGCAGCAGCGCGTGAAGGCGCTCAAGGGCCCGATCCTGTGTCTCGTCGGTCCCCCGGGCGTCGGCAAGACGTCGCTCGGCCAGAGCATCGCGCGCGCGACGAATCGCAAGTTCGTGCGCATGTCGCTCGGCGGCGTGCGCGACGAGGCCGAGATTCGCGGCCATCGGCGCACCTACATCGGCTCGATGCCCGGCAAGATCGTGCAGAACTTGGGCAAGGTCAAAGTGCGGAATCCGCTGTTCTTGCTCGACGAGGTCGACAAGATGTCGATGGATTTCCGCGGCGATCCGTCGTCGGCGTTGCTCGAGGTGCTCGATCCCGAGCAGAACGCGACGTTCAACGATCACTATCTCGAGGTCGACTTCGACCTCTCGGAAGTCATGTTCGTCTGCACGGCGAATAGCTTGAACATTCCGGCGCCGCTGCTCGATCGCATGGAAGTCATCCGCCTGCCGGGCTACACCGAGGACGAGAAGCTCAACATCGCGCGCCGGTATCTCGTGCCGAAGCAGATGCGGCAGAACGGGCTCAAGGACGACGAGCTCAGGGTCTCGGACTCGGCGATCATCGATATTGTGCGGTACTACACGCGCGAGGCCGGCGTGCGCAATCTCGAGCGCGAGATCGCGAACATCTGCCGCAAGGTCGTCAAGCAGCTACTGCTCCGGCCGCGCAAGAACCAGGTCAAGGTCGACGCCGAAACGCTTCCAAAGCTGATCGGCGTGCGCAAGTTCCGCTACGGCCGCGCCGAGGAGCTCGATCAGGTCGGTCAAGTCACAGGGCTCGCATGGACCGAGGTCGGCGGCGAGCTGCTGACGATCGAGGCTGCGATCGTGCCCGGCAAGGGCAAGCTGATTCACACGGGGCAGCTCGGCGACGTCATGCAGGAATCCATTCAAGCCGCGATGACCGTCGTGCGAAGCCGAGCGGCGATCCTCGGGCTCGACGAAGGTTTCCACGTGAAATCCGACGTGCACATTCACGTTCCGGAGGGCGCGACGCCGAAGGACGGCCCGTCGGCCGGTATCGGTATGTGCGCTGCGCTCGTCTCCGCGCTCACGAAGATCCCGGCGCGCTCGAGCGTCGCGATGACGGGTGAGATCACGCTGCGCGGCGAAGTGCTGCCGATCGGCGGGCTCAAGGAGAAATTGCTGGCCGCGCATCGAGGCGGCATCGAGACGGTGCTGATTCCGGCGGACAACGAAAAGGACCTCGCCGAAATACCAAAGAACATCAAGGACAAGTTGAACATTGTTCCCGTCAAGTGGATCGACGAGGTCATCGAGCTCGCGTTGCAGCAAACGCCGCGCCCGATTCGCAGCGACGTGGTCGTGGCGTCGCCAGAAAGAGACACTAGAGACGCTACCGTCGACGACGACGAAACCAGCGAAGCAGCGCTGCCTCACTAACGAGCGCTCGTTCAGTTGACACGCGAAAATCGCGCGGTATATGGTGGCCGCTGTTTCGAGCGGGCGGCCCTTCGAGACAATCTTCGTGGGGTAGACGTGCGTCTCAGCACGTTTTTCGAGCAACACTTCTAATTCGCACACTCGTGTAAGGGATTCGAATGAACAAAGCGGAACTCGTCGATGCGGTAGCGGCTGCGGCCAACCTCTCCAAAGCGGATGCGGGTCGTGCAGTCGATGCAGTCGTGAACAGCATTACGGCGGCGCTGAAGAAAGGACAACAGGTGTCCGTTGTCGGCTTCGGCACGTTCGGTGTGAAGCACCGCGCCGCGCGCAGCGGGCGCAATCCGCGCACGGGTGAGACGATTCAGATCGCCGCAAGCAACGTTCCCGGGTTCAAAGCTGGCAAGGCCCTCAAGGACTCCGTAAACTAGCCAGCTCTGTCCCAGGGTGCTTAGCTCAGCTGGGAGAGCGTCGCCCTTACAAGGCGAAGGTCGGGGGTTCGATCCCCTCAGCACCCACCAGAGCCAGCCGGAGTGGTAGTTCAGCTGGTTAGAATACCGGCCTGTCACGCCGGGGGTCGCGGGTTCGAGTCCCGTCCACTCCGCCATTTTTGACTGAACTCTTTGGACAGATTGCTTTCCGGGTGCTAGCCGACTAGCGTGCGCCCGGGACGGCGTCTGTCCTTTCTTTTTTGGGGCTTCAGAACAATGCTGCAGCGAATTCACGACTCCCTTGGCAAATGGATCGTCGTGATCGTTCTTGGCCTGATCGCGTTCAGCTTCATCTTCTGGGGCGTCGACTTTGGACTGACGGGCGCCTCGACGTTCGCGGCGAAGGTCAACGGCGAGGACGTCTCGATCACGGATTTCAACCGTGCGCTGCAGGCTCGCGAGAACCAGTATCGACAGATCTACCGCGCCGAGCTGCCGGAAGACGTGCGTCGCGAGCTGCGGCGCGCCGTCATCGACGAGCTCGTGCGCGATGCCGCGCTCACGCAGCGCGTCGAGGAGCAGGGCTACCGCGCATCACCGGCACGAGTCGATGAAGCCATTCGCAGCGTAGAGGCGTTCCAGGTCGACGGTGAGTATTCGGACCAGCTCGCGGTCGGCCTGCTCGCCAACCAAGGCCTGACGCCGCCGATGTTCAGAGCGCTGACGCGCGAAAGCCTCGAGGTCGGCGATTTGCAAAACGGCATCGTGGACTCGACGTTCCTGACGCCGGCCGAGTTCCGGCGCTATATCGAGCTCTACAACCAACGGCGCGAGGTCGCGTACGCGCTGTTCGAGCTCGAGCGCTACAGTGCAGACATCACGATCGACGACGCCGCCCTCGCGTCGCGTTACGAGAACAATCAGGCGAGCTACCAGACCACGGAAACCGTCGATCTCGAGTACCTCGAGCTCGCGCTGGCCGACATCGCCGCGACCGTGGAGGTCAGCGAAGAGGAGCTGCGTGCCGCTTACGAGGAGCAGCGTGCGCAGTTCGAGACGGCCGAGGAGCGGCGCGCCAGTCACATCTTGATCGAGGTCGCCGACGAGCAGGAAGAAGCGGCGCGCGCGGCGGCCGAAGCCGTCCTCGCGCGTCTACGCGCCGGCGAAGATTTCGCCGCCGTTGCGGCCGAGGTCTCGGCCGACGCCGGCACGAAAGCGCAGGGCGGGGAGCTCGGCTGGATCAGCCGCGGCACGCTCGTAGGGCCGTTCGAGGACGCATTGTTTGCGCTTCAGACGGGGGGCTTGAGCGAGCCCGTGCGCACGGAGTTCGGTTTTCACGTCATTCGGCTCGAGGAAGTGCGCGTCGGCGAGATCCAACCGTTCGAGGCCGTGCGCGAGGAGCTTGCAGCCGAAACGCGAACGCGCGAAGCGGAAGATGAATTCTACGAGCGCGCGAATCAGCTGGCCGACGCGGCGTTCGATGCCCACGACGAGCTCACATCGGTGGCGTCCGCCCTGAATCTGCCGTTGAAGACGGCCATGGGATATCCGCGCACCGGCGACTCGAGCCTGTTCGATAACAGCGCGGCCGTCGTGCAGGCTGCGTTCGCCGAGGAGATCGTCGAGAGCGGGCGCAACAGTGAGATCGTCGAGCTCGCCGAAGATCACGTGCTCGTGCTGCGCGTCACGGCGCATCACGTTCCGATGACGAAGCCGCTCGACGAGGTGCGCGAGCTGATTCGCGAAGAGCTCGTTCGCGAGCGTGCGCTCGGGCTCGCTGAGGAAGCGGCTCAAGCATTCCTCGCGGATATCGAGCGCGGCGGCGACGCTGCCGAGCGGGCTGCGGCTCGCGGCGGCGTCTGGAATGCGGCGGCGTGGATCACGCGCACGGATGAAGCTGTGCCGACAGAGGTGCTGTCGGCCGCGTTCGGGATGCCGAAGGTTGCGGGCGGCGCGCCGCAACGGGAGATCATCGCGCTCGCGAACGGCGGCCAGGCCGTCGTCGTGCTGACGGGCGTCGAGGCCGGCGAGCCGGCGACGATGACCCAGGAGGAGCGCGATCAGCGGCAGCGACAGCTCGCGGATCAGGCGGCGCGGGCGGAGCTGACGGGGTATGCCGGCAACGTCAGCGACGCGGCCGAGGTGCGCATCCCCGACGACATCCTGAATCCCCCATTGTTCTGATCCCTATTCTGCTCGCCCTCAACGGGTCCCGCGGCCGCCCCACATAGCGAGGCGCGATCAGCCTGGGTTGGAAGAAGCGGCGGTAGGGAGGGCCATGCCGACGATGTTGAAGCCGGCGTCGACGTAGAGGACTTGGCCGGTGATGCCGGCGGCGAGGTCGGAGCACAAGAAGGCGGCGGCATTGCCGACGTCCTCGATCGTGATGTTGCGCTTGAGCGGGGCGGCGCTGCCGACGTGCGCGATCATGTCGCGGATGCCTTTGACGCCGGAGGCCGCCAGCGTGCGGATCGGGCCGGCCGAGATTGCGTTGATGCGGATGCCGCTCGCGCCGAGATCGACTGCCAGGAAGCGCACGTTGGCCTCTAGGCTCGCTTTCGCGAGGCCCATGACGTTGTAGTTCGGCAGCGTGCGGACGGCACCGAGGTAGCTCAGCGTCAGCAGTGCGCCGGCGCGGCCTCGCATCGCGGGCTCGGCTTTTTTCGCGAGCGCGGCGAGGCTGTAGCTCGAGACGTCGTGCGCGATGCGAAAGCCTTCGCGGTTCACTGCGTCGAGATAGCGGCCGTCGAGCTGGTCCGCCGGCGCGAAGGCGAGCGAGTGCACGAGCACGTCGAAGCCGTCCCAGCGCTTTGCGATGCCGGCGAAGAACGCGTCGATCTGCGCATCCTCGGAAACGTCGAGCGGCAGAGTCAGGTCGCTGCCGAGCTCGGACGCCATGCCCTCGACTCGGGCTTTGAGCTTGTCGTTCTGGTACCCGAATGCGAGCTCGGCGCCTTCGCGCCGCATCGCTTGTGCAATGCCCCACGCAATCGAGCGATTGCTCGCGAGGCCGACGATGACGGCCCGTTTGCCGGCGAGGAAGCCCATCAGCCGCTTTGCTCGGTGATGTCGACGACCATCTTCAGGCGTTGGCCAGGCTGCAGGTACTTGCCGGAGGCGCCCGTGTTCCACTCGACGAGCTTGTCGACCGAGACTTTGAAGCGCCGCGCGATCGACGACAGCGAATCGCCGCGGCGCACGACGTACGTGATCTCGCGAATGCGCGGGGTCGCGGCGAAGCTGGGCGCGGCGCCTGAGCTCACGAGCGAAGCCTGGGGCGTCGTCGTGATGGCCGCTACGGGTATCACGGCTGTTCCCACCGCGGCCGTCGCCGCGGGAGCGTCGGCCCAGACGACGAGCTCGCGGCCCACGCTGAGCACGTCTCCGGGCGCCATCGCGTTCCAGCTGGCAAGGCTGCGCAAATCGACGTCGTAGGCGCGTGAGATCGACCACAGCGACTCGCCGTTCTTCACGACGTGCGCGCGCCGCTCGCCGCTGCGCGTAGTGCTCTGCTGCCGAGTCGCACGCGCATCGGCGCTCTGCGTGTAGCTCGCGAGCGACTCCGTCGCGTGCGGGATCATCAGATACTCGCCGGCGCGGATCGTGTTGCCGCGTAGCCCGTTCACCTCCCGCAGCACTGCGGGCGTCGTGTGATAGCGCTCGGCAATGCCGCCGATCGTGTCGCCGCCGCTGACGCGGTGCCGCGTCCATTCGACGCGCTCGCGCTCGCCGAGAGCCGCGAGCGATGTCGCGAATGCGCCTGCCTGCGCGATCGGCAGCAGCAGCCGATGTGGGCCTTCGGGGTCGGTCGCCCAGCGGTTGACGCCGGGGTTCAGCGCGTACAGCGCGTCCGTCTCGATGCCCGCGAGCCGTGCCGCAAGCGCCATGTCGATTTGACTGCCCGTGGTCACGACGGCGAACCGCGGCTCGTTACGCAGCTCGGGCAGCGTGACGCCGAAGACGGCGGGGTTGCCGACGAGCTCGGCGATCGCGAGCAGGCGCGGCACGTACGTGCGCGTCTCGGCCGGCAGGTAATTCTTGATGCCCCAAAAATCCAGCGGCTTGCCCGCGGCAGCCGCTTTCTTCAGAGCGCGCGCGACGTTGCCTTCGCCGGAGTTGTAGCCCGCGATCGCGAGCAACCAGTCGCCGTCGAACTGCCGGTGCAGTTGCTCGAGATAGTCGAGCGCGGCGCGCGTGGAGTCGAGGACGTCGCGGCGGCCGTCGAACCACCAGTTTTGCTCCAAGCCGAGCCGCTTGCCGGTGCCGGGGATGATCTGCCACAAGCCGGCCGCGCGGCCGTGCGAGTACGCGAACGGGTCGAACGCGCTCTCGACGATCGGCAAGAGCGCGAGCTCCGCGGGCATGTCGCGCGCCTCGAGGGCGCCGACGATGTGGAACATATAGAGGTCGGCTCGCGTGAACACGCGATCGAGGTAGGCCTGATTGCGTGCGTACCACGCGCGCTCGCGCTCGACGGTCGGGTCGGCGGCGATCTCCCACGCGAATCGCGACCTGAGCCGCGTCAGCAGGTCCGCCTCGGCGATCGTGTCGCGGTACTCGAGCGCCGGAAGCACGATCGCCTCCAGGGGCGCGACGGCCACGACGGGAGGCGGAGCGGCAGCCGGCGGCGGCTGCTCGGGGCCCATGGATTGACAGGCCGAAACAACGAGGCCCAACGCGAGGACTACCGTGGGGCGGCTGCTCCGGCGCAGCCTGTTGTTATTGTTGTCCATAGAGCGCCGGAGCCCATTTTTCGAGGTGGTAAACGTATCGTTACCGAGGACCGCAGCTCCATGCAAGGGCGAAAATGGCGACACCGCGCGCGCGTGCATTGAACTGTGATGGGCCTCTCAGGCAGGATCAAGGCATGAGCAGCGAACCGATCTCAGTCAAGGAATGGCTCTCGACGCCGCTCGGGCGGCGCTGCCTCGCCAACGAGCAGCGCCTCATGCGCGGCGCGTTGGAACGAGTCTTCGGCGAGCAGATGCTGCAGATCGGCGCCTGGGGCGCGCGCAACTCGTTCCTGCGCTACGCGCGGACGCAGCGGCGCGCGCTCGTCGACTGGCGGCCCGGCGTGGCCGCCGATCTCATCTCGGATCCCGAGCAGCTTGCAATCGCCAGTGACTCGGTGGACGCCGTGCTGCTGCCGCACACGCTCGAGCGCACGGCGTCGCCGCACGCCGTGCTGCGCGAGGTCGATCGCGTCCTGCGCGCCGACGGGCATCTCATCGTCTTGAGCTTCGCGTCGGGCGGCTTGTGGGGCCTGCGGCACTTGCTGTCGAGCGGCGGCTATCCGAACGGCCGGGACCACGCGATGCGCGAAGGCCGGCTCCGCGATTGGCTCGAGCTCCTGTCCTTCGAGGTGCCTGCCGCGACTCGCTACTGCCACACACTGCCGATCGAGCGCTTCAAGCAGCTCAAGATCCTGCCGCGCGAGGAATGGGCGCAGCGCTGGCTGCCCATTTTCAGCGGCGGCTACATGCTGCGAGCGCAGAAGCGCGTGCATCCCCTGACGCCCGTGCGCCTGTTTCGCCGGCAACCGCGCTTGCGCGTCGTCGGCGGCCTCGTCGAGCCGACGACGCGCGCCCCCGTGCGCGCGCTGCCGCATTCGGCCGGCGACTCGCCCGAGCGCTAGTGTCGGCGGTCGAGGCGTTCACCGACGGTGCCTGTCGCGGCAACCCCGGCCCGGGCGGCTGGGGCGTCGTGTTGCGCTTTGGCGAGCGCGTCAAGGAGCTCTTCGGCGGCGAGCCCGCGACGACGAACAACCGCATGGAGCTCAGGGCCGCGATCGAGGCGCTGACGGCTTTGAAACGCCCCTGCCGCGTCGACCTCTACACGGATTCGCGCTACGTGCGAAGCGGCATCATGGAATGGGTGCCGGCGTGGCGCGCGCGCGGCTGGCGCACCGCGGACAAGAAGCCCGTCAAGAATCAGGACTTGTGGGAGGCGCTCGCCGCGGCTGCGGCGCGCCACGACGTGACGTGGCATTGGGTCAAGGGGCACGCCGGGCACGTCGAGAACGAGCGCGCTGACGAGCTCGCGAACGAAGGCATCGACGCGATGCTCGCGAGCGGGCAAGATACGCGCACTCTTTGATTGCCGATGAGAAGCCGCCGCCGCTGATGCGTCAGATCGTTCTCGACACCGAAACCACGGGCCTCGAGCCGGCGGCCGGCCACAGGATCATCGAGATCGGCTGCGTGGAGCTCGTGAATCGCCGGCCGACTTCGAATCGATTCCACCGCTATATCAACCCCGAGCGCGAGGTCGACCGCGGCGCGCTCGAGGTGCATGGCATCGAGAACGAGTTTCTCGCGACTCAACCGAAGTTCGCCGAGGTCGCGGCGGAGCTCGTCGAGTTCGTCAAGGGCGCCGAGCTCGTCATTCACAACGCGGACTTCGACATCGAGTTCCTGAACCACGAGCTCAAGCGGCTGCCGGAGATGCCGCAAGAGATTCGTAGTTGCTGCGGCGTCCTCGACACGCTCGCGCTCGCGCGCCGAATGCATCCCGGCCAGCGCAACAGCCTCGATGCGCTGGCGAAGCGCTACAACGTCGATAACTCAAAGCGCGAGCTGCACGGCGCGTTGCTCGACGCGCAGATCCTGGCCGACATCTATCTTGCGATGACGGGCGGGCAGGTCAGCCTGTCGCTCGAGAGCGAGGCGGCGCGCGCAGTTGCGGAGGGTGCCGTCGAGCTGGCGATCGACCGGCGAGGAATCGAGCTCGTGGTTGTCATGGCGAGCGCCGAGGAAGAGCGGGCGCACGAAGCCATGCTGGCGGTGATGGCGAAGCGCGGTGCGCCGATCTGGCGCGAGCTCGAGCAAGCCGACCGCGTCGCGAGCCTGGAAACCGCAGCCTGATTCTGCGCGGCGGTCTCGGCGTCGGAGCTGCTCCGGTACACTTGTTGCCTACCTCCTATGGTTGGCCAGGTCGTTCTAGTCAGCGGTCGGGGTAGTTTTGGGAGGATGGGGTCATTGCGCGCGCTGAGCGACACTCGGATCGGCATCATTGGGCTTGGCTACGTCGGGCTGCCGTTAGCCGTCGAGTTCGGCAAGCACTTTTCCACTGTTGGATTCGATATCAAGAAGGAGCGCATCGCCGAGCTCGAGAACGGGACGGACTCAACGTTGGAGGCGACGAGCGAAGAGCTGCGCGCGGTGCATGACCCATGGGCGAGCTCGTCGGAAGCCGAGCACGAATATGGTATCTCTTTGATTGATAAGCCGAAATCAGGCAGCTACGATGCGATCGTCGTCGCGGTCGCGCACAAAGAATTCCTCGATCTTGGCGTCAGCGGGATCCGCAGCTTCGGCAGCCCCAACACTGTCATCTTCGACATCAAACATGTGCTGCCCAAAGACGCCTCGGACGGGCGGCTTTGATCGCTAGTAGGAATCCGTTTTGAAAATACTCGTCACAGGCGCGGCTGGGTTCATCGGCTTCCATACCGCGAATCTATTGCTCGATCGCGGCGACGAGGTCGTCGGACTCGACAACCTCAACGAGTACTACGACGTCACGCTCAAGCATGCGCGCCTCAAGGGTCTCGAAGGTCGGCCGAACTTCAGCTTCGTCAAGCTCGATCTAGTCGACCGCGCCGGGATGGCGAAGCTGTTCGCCGCCGAGAAGTTTACCCGCGTCATCCACCTTGCAGCGCAGGCCGGCGTGCGGTATAGCATCGAGGCGCCGTTTACCTATATCGACAGCAACGTGCAAGGCACGATGACCGTGCTCGAAGGGTGCCGCCACAACGGCGTCGAGCATCTGGTGTTCGCTTCGACGAGCTCGGTTTACGGCGCGAACTCGAAGATGCCGTTCTCGGTCCATGACAACGTCGATCATCCGCTGTCGCTGTATGCCGCCACGAAGAAGGGCAACGAGCTGATGGCGCACACGTATGCGTCGTTGTACGGCCTGCCGATCACCGGGTTACGGTTCTTCACGGTGTACGGTCCGTTTGGGCGGCCGGATATGGCGCTGTTCCTGTTCACGAAGAACATCCTGGCCGGCAAGCCGATCGACGTCTTCAACTACGGCCACCATCGGCGCGATTTCACCTACGTCGGCGACATCGCCGAGGGTGTCGTGCGAGCCATGGACCGCGTCGCACAGCCGAACGTCGCATGGCGCAGCGACGCACCGGATCCCGCGACGAGCAAGGCGCCGTATCGAATCTACAATATCGGCAATCAGCAGCCCGTCGAGCTCATGCGCTACATCGAGGTGCTCGAGGAGTGTCTTGGGCGCAAGGCCGAGAAGAACATGCTCCCGCTGCAGCTCGGTGACGTGCCGGATACATGGGCCGATGTCGAGGATCTTGTCGCTGACGTCGGCTATCGGCCGAGCACGCCGGTCGAGGTGGGCGTACGGCGGTTCGTCGAGTGGTATCTCGATTACTACAAGGTCAACCGCTGATCCCTCGCCTCTGAGCTCGGGACTGATACTCTTTGTGCCATGAAGCCCGAAACCTACGGCCCGCGCACTGCCGCTTGGGGTGCGCTGGCGGAATCCGCGAAGTCACTCGAACAGCGGTCGATCAAGGCTCTATTCGCGGCCGACGCGAAGCGCTTCGAGCGTTTTTCGCTCGATGCCGAAGGCATCCTGTTCGACTTCAGCCGGCAGCTCCTCGACGCGCGCGCGCTCGAGTCGTTACTCGCTTTGGCCGAGCAGACCGAAGTGCCCAGGTGGATCGAGCTCATGTTCGGCGGCCATCCGATCAACAATACCGAGGACCGCCCGGCGCTGCACGTCGCGTTGCGCCGTCCGGCCAAGACCCCTCTCTTGGCTTATGGCGAGGACATTATGCCGCTGGTAGAGCGAGAGCGCGCAAAAATGCGCGCGCTCTCCGATGCTTTGCACACGGGCGAGCTGCGCGGCTACACGGGCAGGTCGATCACGGACATCGTCAACATCGGCATCGGCGGATCCGATCTCGGCATCGTCATGGCCGTGCACGCATTGGCCGAGGAGCGCCGCGCCCGGCTTGGAGTGCATTTCGTTTCGAATATTGACGGCGTCGCGCTCGCGCACGTCCTAGCAAAAGTCAGTCCCGAGACGACGTTGTTCGTGATCTGCTCGAAGAGCTTCACGACGCTCGAGACGCTCGTCAACGCGCAAGCCGTGCGCGAGTGGCTGCTCGCCGTGGGGGGCAAGGCGGCCGTGGCCGCGCAGTGCGTGGCGGTGTCGACGAACGAAGCCGCGATGGACGAGTTCGGGATTGCTCCCGATCGCCGCCTCGCGATGTGGGATTGGGTCGGCGGGCGCTACTCCGTGTGGTCGGCCGTCGGCCTCACCGTGGCGCTCGCGGTCGGCTGGAAGAGCTTCGCGGCGTTTCTCGCCGGCGGCGCTGCGATGGACGAGCACTTCCGTCGTTCGCCGCTCGTGGAAAATCTACCCGTGCTGCTTGCGCTGATTGGAGTCTGGAATCGGAACTTCCTCGGTGCCGGCAGCCATGCCGTGCTGCCGTACGACGATCACTTGGCACGCTTTCCGGCTTATCTGCAGCAGCTCGAGATGGAGAGCAACGGCAAATCCGTGCGCCGCGGCGGCGAGCCCGTGGAGTGCGCGACGTGCCCCGTGATCTGGGGTGAGCCGGGATCGAACGCGCAGCACTCCTTTTATCAGTTACTGCACCAAGGAACCGAACGGGTATCGATCGACTTCCTGTTGCCGGTACGTTCAGCCGTGGGGCTACAGGATCAACAGGATCTCGCGGCCGCGAACTGCCTCGCGCAGGCATGGGCGCTGGCCGAGGGTGACCCGGCGGGCGCGGCGCGCTCGCCGCACCAGCGTTATCCCGGCGATCGCGGAAGCTCGTTGCTCCTGCTCGAACGCCTCGACGCGGCGATGCTGGGCAAGCTCGTCGCGCTCTATGAGCACAAGGTCTACGTGCAAGGCTTGATCTGGGACGTGAATTCGTTCGATCAGTGGGGCGTTCAGCTCGGCAAGAAGCTCGCTTCAGAGCTGGCGCCAGCGGTTGGCGGCGACCCTACGCGTGTTCCGGCGGCGGTTGCGGGGGCGGTGGCGGCGCTGCTAGGGCGCAAGCGCTGAGCGGGGCGCGGCGTGTACCGAGGCGGCGCGCCGCCTTGTCGCTCTGTGGCTGCGTCGATATCATGCGGGCTTTCCCGCTGAGGGCGCTCCGTCGAATGCTGGCACGCACCGCGTTTCCGTCTCCGGTCACGGCAGTCGCGCGCGCCTTACCCTTGGCATCGAGATGATTCGGCTGGCTCGTCACGCCGTTCGTGGCGCCCTTAACGGCATTACGGCTCTCGTAGCGGCTTCCGTCATTGCTCTCGCTCTGGCGCAGGTGCCGATTCCCGTCGACGAGCAGATTCGGCTTTTCAATTCGATGTCGCCCGCGCAGCAACAGGCCCTGATTCGGGAGCTCCAGCGTTCTCTGCCTCCGGCGCAGCGCGAGGCAATCATTGGGCTGCTGCAGGGCGATAGTGGCGCGGAAGAGGACGTCGGGGATATCGATCCGGAAACGGAGGAAGCGCTCCGCGAGGCGATCGAAGGACAAGGCGGAGGGCTTGACGAACCTGGCGATGATGACGAACCGCGGCTGCGTCCCGACGATACGCTCGTCATTCGCTTCGAGCCGCTCGAGGACGATCCCCGTGCGCCACTTCGCACAGCTGAAGAGGATCAACAGATCACGCAGTTTCGCGATCGGCTAGAGGAAGGCAATCCTTATCAGCTCGACGATACCGGGCTACTGTACTTGCCAGGAGTGCCAGCGATACCGCTTGCGGGTCTCGACGTAGACGAAACGACCGTCCGCATACAGGCCGAGACGGCGATGCGGCCGTTCACAATTGTCGTAACGTTCCTGTCGCTCGAGCCCGTCGGCATCGAGGCGCTGCAACCATATGGCTACGACCTTTTCGACCGATCGAGGCGCGCGTTCGCTTCCGACACCGATATCCCGGTGCCGGCCGATTACGTGCTCGGTCCGGGCGACGTCGTCAACGTTCAGCTCTTCGGCAGTCGAAGCGACGAGGTCTTCCTGCCGGTGAGTCGCGAGGGAACGATCAACTTTCCCGAGCTCGGGCCGGTCAGTGTGAGCGGCATGACGTTCGCTCAGCTGCGAGACCTGATCAACGAACGCGTCAGGGAGCAGATGATCGGCGTCCGCGCAAGCGTCACGCTCGGCGAGCTACGCTCGATTCGCGTGTTCTTGCTGGGCGACGTCGTGAGACCGGGGTCGTACACCGTCAGCGGTCTTTCGACGATCACGAATGCACTCTATGCGAGCGGCGGTGTGCGGCCCATCGGATCGTTGCGCAACGTCGAGCTTCGTCGCGACGGCATGACCGTAGCGACACTCGACCTCTACGACTTGCTGTTGCGAGGCGATACGAGCAGCGACATGCGGCTTCAGGCGGCCGACGTCGTATTCGTGCCGCCGATCGGCGCGCAGGTCACCGTTGACGGCGAAGTTCGCCGCCCTGCGATATACGAAGTCAAGAACGAAGGTTCGATCGCGGAGCTCATTGCGCTTGCCGGCGGGCTCAATGCCGCCGCGAACCGCACGGCCGTCAAGCTGGAGCGCGTCGTGCCAAATCGCGGTACGACTGTTCAGGACGTCGACCTTGCGACGGGCGGCGGTACGCAGACGGCGGTGCGCGACGGAGACGTCCTGAGGGTTCCCGCCAATCTCGAGCAGCTCGAAAACTCCGTCGAGTTGGCTGGCAACGTGTTTCAGCCGGGGCTTTATCAATGGCGCCCGGGCATGCGCCTTGCCGATCTTGTGCCGGTGCCGGACCGCGTCAAGCCGCTGTCCGACTTGAACTATGTGCTCATCCGGCGGGAGCTTGCGCCGAACGTCGACATCGCAGTGGTCTCGGCGGATCTGCAGGCCGCGTGGCGGGAGCCGAATAGTCCCGCGAACATTCAGCTACAGGCGCGCGACACGGTGTACGTTTTCCACATCGAGACCGGCCGTCAGGAAGTTCTCGAGCCTCTCATCGAGCAGCTCGAGGCGCAGGCGGCATCAAACGAGGCGTTGCCCGTAGCCCGTATCGGCGGCCAGGTACGTGCACCAGGCGAATATCCGCTCGAGCCCGGCATGCGCGTCAGCGATTTGCTGCGCGCCGGTGGCGGTCTGAGCGCGGCAGCCTACGCGACCGACGCCGAGCTTACGCGCTACACGGTCATCGACGGCGAGTATCGCGAGACGCAGCTCGTGACGGTGAACCTCGCGAGCGTCGTGCGCGGCGACGCCACGGCGGATCTCGCGATCGGTCCCTACGACTACCTCAACATTAAGGAGGTATCGCGATGGCGCGGCGAGGAATCAGTGACGATTCGCGGCGAAGTCGTATTCCCCGGAACGTATCCTATTCGTCGTGGCGAGACGCTGTCCTCGCTGCTTACCAGGGCCGGTGGGCTCACCGACCTTGCATTCCCGGAGGGCAGCGTTTTTACGCGTCTGGAGATCCAGGCGCGTCAACGCGAGCAGCTCGAGCAACTCGCACAGCGCGTCGAACGTGACCTGGCCGCGATCGCGGTGTCCGAGCCGAACGCGAGCACAACGCTTTCGGCCGGTCAGTCGCTGGTCAGTGCGCTTCGGACCTCCGTCGCGCCGGGGCGTTTGGTCATCCGGCTCGACGAGCTCGTGGCTGGCAACCGGGCCGCGGACGTCGCGCTGAAAGGCGGCGACACCCTGCTGGTTCCAGATGCGCACCAGGAAGTGAGCGTTCTTGGCGAGGTGCAATACGCAACCTCCCACGTGTTCGAGCGCGGGCTCACGCGGGACGACTACATCAATCGTAGTGGTGGCTTTAGCGAGCGTGCCGATAAGAAGCGCACCTATGTGGTCCGCGCAAACGGCGAGGTTGTCGCCGAGTCCGGCGCTGGCTGGTTCCAAAGGGATGGCGGCTCTAACATACGGCCGGGCGATTCGATCATCGTGCCGGTTGACGTCGATCAGCCGTTGCTGAGGTGGGCTGCGATCACCCAGATAATCTACCAATTCGCCATCGCCGCCGCTGCCGTAAACTCGTTCTAGCATCGCGTGGAATCGAGATTGGGTCCACGCGGCGGCGTCGATGCTGTTGCAGCGCGACCTCGGCGGCCTCTACCGTTCGTGCTACTGCAGGTCGGCTACGCCTGCCCTGAAGCGCAGCGCTAGCCAGATCAAAGGTGCGTAGGCTATCGAGACGCCCAACCAGCCGTGCATGTAATCGAAGCTCACCGCCAGAGCGAGCGGAAATAGCCAAAACGCGTTGATCGCCGCTGCCGCCAGTGTGACCGTTCGGTGGGAACCGACCTTCCGGGAAGCGAACTGATACGCGTGCGTTCGATGAGCTTCATAGAATTTCGACGTCCGAAGCGCGCGCCGGACCAACGTGATCGTCGCATCAACGACGAATATCCCCATCAGAATCAAGCAGACGGTCACCGGCAGACCGGCCGTCTGGTTCGCCACGACCGCAAAGCTACCGAGCATGAATCCGAGGAATAGACTGCCAACGTCACCCATGAAGATTCGCGCCGGAGGCCAATTCCATACGAGGAAGCCGAATGCTGAAGCGGCAACGACGCCGGCGAGCCATGCCGATTCATCGAACGTGCCGCGCAGAAGAATGATGAGGCCCGCCGCAAGACCGAAGAATACGGCTTCGGACGCCGCCAACGCGTCGATGCCATCCATGAAATTGAACAAGTTGATCAGCCACAGCATTGCGACGAAGGTCAGCGGCCACACAACTATCGGATAGTCGTCAACTATGGGTGCATCTATGCTCGGCGGGATTCCCCACGCCACCAGGAACCAAGCCACGCAGGCCGATTGGACCATGAAGCGCACGGAGCGGGGTAAGCTGTGACGATCATCGAGAAAGCCTAGCGCAGCCAATGTTGCACCGGGGAACAGAATTGCAGTGGCGAGGTGCATGCTCAGTAGGTGTTGCCGCGCCAGTATGCCGAGGCTCACGAGCACTGACGCTGCGATCGCTAGTCCACCGCCGCGCGGCGTCGCGATCGTGTGCGAGCTCCGGGCGTTTGGAGCATCGAGCAGGCCGTACCGCACGCAAAGCGTTCGAGCCAAGCCGGTTAGTGCGAACGCACTTCCGACGACGGCCGCTAACATCATTATCGCGTGCGTCACTGCCCCAGACATTCCATGTAAGTCTTTACTGCCCAAGTAAGTTCTTCGGCCCGCGAGTACCTCGCTTCCCATTTCAGCTCGCGGATCCGCGCTGAGGATGCGACTACGAATGGCTCCGTCAGCCTAGTTGCGTCGGCCGAGCGACCGAGCATCCTAACTATAAGACCCATCGCTCGAGGTGGGATCGGAAACGTTAGAGCACGTCGTCCTGCTATTCCGGCGATTTCGTCTACCAGATCGGCAATCGAAGTGGTTTCGGAATCTGCAATCAATAGCGGTCGGCCCGGAGCGTCCGGATGCGTCGCGCACAGACAAAGAAAGTGGCTCAAGTTGCGAACGCCGATCAAACTTCTAGGGGCTCGCAGCGCTCGCACCGGAAGCGGCAAACCTCGTATTACCGCATTCATCAGGCGGCCGAAGTTCCCGATCGGATCGGGACCGTAAACGAGCGGTGGCCTCACGACGACGAGATCGAGTCGATTGCTGATCTCGCCCTCGAGCCAGTGCTCGGCTTCGAGCTTGGACCGCGCATAGGCGCCGGACGGGCGAGGCACACTGCCATCCGCAAACCCCTCCACTGTCGAGCTCGCGCCAAGCACGCCAGCGGAGCTCACGAATACTAACCGGCGCACGCCGGCAGTGACAGCTGCGAGCGCCACGCGCTTCGTTAGCTCCAAATTCGCATCGCGAAAGCGGTCGGCGTCGTCGGAGCGCTCGCGTATGATGTGCGCGCGCGCGGCAAGATGAATAACCGCTGCGGTGCCGCGAAGTACTCGCTCGATCGATTCGGGGGTCGCGTAATCAGTCGTTACCCCAGCGGGTATCGTGGGGTCGTGGTGACGAGAGATCGGTCTTACGTCTACGCCGTTCGCTAGAGCCTCGCGACAAAAGTGACGCCCGACGAACCCATTTGCGCCGGTAACAGCGATGATCATGAACGGTACAACCGCAGCGAGAGGGGGCCGTGGAAGCCGGGGAGAGCAACGGATCGACGCATCGCTGGCTTTGGTGCGTGAAGATGCGACTTCACTCAGGGCATTTTGTTGCAGACTCGCTCATTCTGCAGAGTCCGGACAATACAAGAAATGAAGAAAGATTCGAAGATCTACGTCGCTCGCCACAACGACTTGGCTGGATCGGTCATCGCTAGAGCGCTTCAAAGACATGAATATCTCAACGTCGCGGGAAGAATTCAAAGGAGCTTGACTAACAGAACCGAGGGACACACTGTTTTTTACAGACCTGCCATAGGAAAGTGCGACGAAGTGGCGATCCGCGACATAGCCAAGCAACCCGTAATTCGATGACCCTACCGCAGACCGCGCAGCGGCGTACGATCGTCTTCGTCGAGCAGTACTACTACCCTGAAGGCTGGGGCGGCGCCCAACTGCCCCGGGATATCACGATCGCTCTGGCCGCGCAGGGCTACGACGTCGAGGTCATCTGCGGCTCCGATCAGTACGCTCCGATGGAAGGCGGCTCGATTATCCCCAATCCTGCGCACCACGGGGTAAGGATACGGAAAGTCGCGCGTTGGGTGTCCGGGGACATTCATCGGCTCAAGCTGCTCAGGCAACTCTGGTTCTACATCGCATCGGCACCCATGCTTTTCTTACGGCGGTCGCCTAGCGTTTATGTAACACAGACAAATCCGCCTTTGATAATTTGGCTCGTCGCCGTCGCCGCACGCATCCACAACTGCCCCTTCATCATCGTCGCGCAAGACCTGTATCCGGAAGTGATACTCGCGCATCGGATGCTGAAGGCCGAAGGCGCCGGCGCACGTCTCCTGCAGAAGATATTCCGCTGGGCCTACCGCCGCGCTTCCATCGTGGTATCACTCGGGCCCACGATGTCCGAGCGGTTAGAGGCAAAGGGCGTTCAAAAGTCGCGCATCAGATGCATCTCAAATTGGGCGACAGGAGAGGAGCACGTCGTACGCGGCGAACAGAACGTCCTGCGCGCCGCATGGGGACTAGAGAACAAGACCGTAATTCTATACTCCGGTAATCTCGGCAACGCGCACGATATCGAGACACCACTGCGCGCGTTCGTCGACGCGCACGCGGAGCATCCAGAGCTACGGCTCGTTTTTGTCGGCAAGGGAACGAGACTGGCGGAGGCGCAGGCACTTGCAGGGCAGCTCAATATCGCACCGGCCGTGCAATTCCATCCTTTGGTGCCGATGGACCTCCTACCGCATAGCTTGGGTCTCGCCGATGTTGCGCTAGTCACCCTCAGAAGCGGGTTCGAGGGTTTGGTTGTGCCGAGCAAGCTACTCGGCTACATGGCCCGCGGAGTACCGACGATCTACGTGGGGCCGCCGAGCGATGTGCAGATAGTTATCGACGAAGCAGGAGGAGGCATCTGCATCGAAAGCGGGCGCACAAGGGAAGCGTCCGATGCCTTCATCAAGCTCGCGGCCGATCCCGGCACACGCGCGGCAATGGGCGCAGCCGCTCGCCGCTATTACAACGCCAAGCTCGCACGCGATGTCGGACTCGGCGCGTATATCGAAGTGATCCATTCTACGGAGCGGCAGTGCAGTGATGCTTTCGTTGGCTGAGCGACCACGCGATAGACCGGTTTCGCTTTGACCTCGCAGTCTCGTGCGGTCGCAGCGACGTTCACCATGCCCGCGCTACGATCCGTGCCAATTCAAAACGCCTGGGAATACCCTGGCATTTTAGCGCTCCAGCATTTTCGAGGGGCCGCGCTCCGCCTTTACCATCTCGTGAACGACGTCCTTCAGGCGATATTTGGCTTGCCAACCGAGCTTGCGCGCCGCCTTCTCTGGCTTGCCTTGACTCCATAAGAGATCGGTCGGTCGAAACAACTTGGGGTCGGTCTCGACGTGGTTTCGCCAGTCCAGTCCCACCTCCTCGAAGGTCGATTTCACGAGGAACTCCAGCGAATTCGCCTCGCCCGTTGCAATTACGTAATCGTCAGGCTCCGCGCCCTGCAACATCCGCCACATGGCGTCAACGTATTCCGGCGCCCAACCCCAGTCACGCACGATGTCGACGCGACCGAGCTTGAGCGACTCCGTCGAGCCACCCGCAATCTTGCATGCGGCAGCGACGATCTTGCGCGTCACGAAGCGCGACGGCCGCAAAGGTGACTCATGGTTGAATAGGATGCCGTTACAGGCAAACAGCCCGTATGCTTCGCGGTAGTTGCGTACCATCCAGTGCGCCGACGCTTTGGCAACGGCGTAAGGGCTCCGCGGTGCAAAGGTGGTCGTCTCGTCGGCGGGCCTTGCACCGACGTCACCGAAACACTCGCTCGAGCTAGCATGGTAGAAACGGATGGGTTTGCGCAGGAGGCGAATTACTTCCATGACGTTGAGCGCGCCCAAACAGGCGCTCTCTAGTGTTTCAGCCGGCTGATCGAACGAGAGTCCCACAGAGCTTTGGCCAGCCAGAAAGTACACCTCATCCGGCTCGCAGTCGTATAGAACCGACATTACGCTGCGAAAGTCTTTGGGCGCCATGGATCGGACCATGATCTTGTCGCGGATCGACAGCCGTTCGAGGCTCGCAAACCCCGCTACTTGCGCATCTCGCGACGTACCCCAGACTTCGTAGCCCTTCTTCAACAGAAACTCGGCGAGGTACGCGCCATCCTGTCCGGTTACACCGCAAATCAAGGCTTTCATACGGATAGTGCGGCTCTGTAAGCTTCGATGGTTTCCTCAGCGCACTTGCGCCAGGAAAATCTGGTTTTTCGCTGTCGCCCGCGCTGCACGAGCTGAGCGCGAGCGCTCGATGAGCTCAAAACGGTTTCAAGCGCCTCACGAATGGACGCGGCATCGTGCGGGTCGAAGCTCACCGCCGCGTCACCGACCACCTCTGGGATTGAGCTGGTGTTACTACATGCCACCGGGCAATCGAGCGACATTGCCTCTAATGGCGGAAGGCCGAATCCCTCGTAGAGGGACGGGTACACGAATAGCTCCGCGTTGCGGTAGCAGTCAGCGAGCACGGTGTCGGAGCCGTCTACGTGATGCACTTGCTTGGTTACCCGCGCTTCGTCGGTGAGGCTTCGATCCGCGGCAGACCAAGGACCTCCGCCGAAACAAAGGAGCTTGAAGTGCTCACGCAGCCATTGTGAAGCTCCATACGCCCGAATAAGCCCAGCGAAATTCTTGTAGCCGCCCCGCTTGCCCACATACAGGACATAGGGAGAGTCGCTGCCCAGAACGTGGGTGCGAAAACTCTCGGGGCTCGCGCTGGGGACAAGCCTGGCGAGATTTTCGTAACCAAGGTGCGTCACCGAGACTCGTTCAAGCGGGATGTCATAGAGATCGAGCAAATCGCGTCGCGTATGTTCGGAAATACAAATCACGTGATCGGCACGAGCGACCGCCCGTGCCTTCATCCGCGCAAGCATTCCGCCCGCTTGAAAATCCTGTGGATGCTTCTCGTGAATCATATCGAAAACGGTGACAACGTTTCGCCCTTCCGCAAACGAAGCGAAGCTCGAATGGTAATAAGTCCGGTGTAACACGTCCGGTTTGAAGCGATGCGCTCGCCAAGCGCCAGGCAGAATACCGGCCAACTGGGTGAACACCCTTGCACCAGTACCCCACTCAACCTTTCGTCCTTCCACGAGACCCGATTGTAGAGGCTCCAGGTGAGTGTTCATGTGGAACGGCGCGACGATGCGAGGTTCGACGCCCGGCAGGGCGAGCATTTCCTGGGCGAGGCTGGCGAAATAGCGCGAGACTCCGCCAAAGCGCTGCAGACAAAATATCTGGGAATCGAACAGAACTTTCACTTGCTGCCGCTTTCTGCACAATCGAAGAAGCGACCGACTGTGTGCGGGTCGTGCTCAGCTCTCAGATACCGAGTCGCCACCTGCGCCACCGAGAGAATTCGTTCCGGGGCCGTCAGAATCCCGCGCACCTTCGCTATGTCCGCGGCCGGTTCTCCAGTCAAGAGATATCCGGTGTCGCCGTCTCGAACGAATTCTGAGACCGCGTTGACGTTGGTGGCGACGACCACCTTGCCCATTTTCATAGCGCCAAGCACGCTGGCGCTGGCAGGAACGACGGACTTGTATGCGGCAAATGGCAAGAGCGCCAACGATCCTCTGTCAAAACACTCGGCCAAGCGCGCGTCGTCCACGAATCCAAGATAGTCGACGTTCCTCGTGTATCGGCGCCTCAATTCAGCCAAGTACGCCGCACCGTCCGGATTGATGGCGTCACCAATCACGACAAAACGCGCGTCAGGAAAGGACGGAAGCAGTCCCTCATGCAACGCCAAGGCGTAATCCAATCCTTTGTTCTTGGAGATGAACCCAAAATACAAGAGGTTTAGCGGCGCCGGATTCGCGTCACGGACATCTTCCGGGCGCAGTACGAACGGGCAATAGTGAACGTTATCGAACCCGTAACGCCGCTTGACGGACTCACAACCCTTCCTCGTGAGAACGAAAAACCTGCGAATCGTGCGTAGGTCGCTCGTCCCTATTCCAAAGTTTCTGAAGTAAAGCTGTACGAACTTGGCCGCCGAGTTCCAGATTCGCCTCTCGAACCTAAAGTGCGGCCAGCGTACGAACGGCGGATCATGCAGCGTTACATCCACCCTCTGGTGCTTTCGCCGGATCAGCTCGTACAAGAGTTCGATTTCCGCTGTCTGATTGACTCCGATTTCGATGTGAACGATGTCGTCGCTGGCCACTCCGTCAGCTGCGTTACCAGACCCGACCTCGAGCCTTTCATATCCTCGTGGCGACAGCACCAGGTCGTGAAAGTCGACGGCATACCGCGATATTCCGGATTTCCCCGAAAATGTAGCGGCATGCAGCTTTCTCATGACGCACTAGGGAGCAAATACGCTCGATGCACTAGGAAAGCCCCGTTGGGAAAGCGGCTCGAAAAATCTGCAACGTGACCAGTTTCATCAAGCAGGGTGGATGTTGGCACGAGCAACCGGCGAATGCGTTACTCGGATCGGGAGGACAATCTCCGCGAGCCACAGCGTCGCCAGCCCAACCCACATTGCCGTCATTGCGAGACCCATGACGCCGTCCGTGATCATTACGATCAGCTGCATTACGACTACCGCTCGCGCTACATCACCGAAACAAGGCAGCAGCGCATCGATCGCTTTCCAGGCGCCGACCAGGAAAAACGCCATGACGATACACCCTAGCACTACGCCAAGCGTCCCCCCAACGAGATATAACCAGCCCGCGCCGGAGGGAGCGAATGTCTGGGGGAGGGTTTCGTCAAGACCTAAAAGCTCAAGTGTGTAGTAACCGGCGACGCCGCGCTCGGACGTCAGCACCTCCCATAGTCTCTCGAACGGCAGCGGCATCGACAGATCCAGGATGATCACGAATTGATCGATCCCCGTGATGCGAAGCAAAACAAAGATCAATCCGACATAGACTTGCGCAACGGATACGATTTGCAGAGAAATGTCGTAAAGCCGGATCAAGGTGACAATCGGAACGGCGAACAACGCTCCGCCAACGACTGCGACCAGCAACAGCAGATCACCTTTGGTTATCTTGAACCCGGCCATCAGCCAGACCAGTGCGACCAGCAATACTTGCGTCAACAGCGCACCGCGGCTCGCAAAGATCACCATGTCGAGCGCGCCGCTGATGAGTAGTACCGCGGCTGCTAGGCGCGCTAGTAGCGGTCTGCCTTCGAGTTGTGCCCAATAGATGCAGAGCGCGCAAAGGCAAGGGATGATGATCCGTTTCGCATAAACGATAGCACCGGTGAGCTTGAACGGTAGCGGCGACTCGACGAATTTGCCTTGCGTTCCGATGCCAAACTTGACCATGAGGACGTCTATCAGGATCAGTGACCCGATCGCGGCGATCAGAAGCACAGATACGGGAATTCGAAGCCGAGGCGGCGCCGTGGCGTAGCGTGGCCAGCGCACTTGCCCGAGCCGTAGGACGGTGGCGGCAGTTGCGAACGCGAGGAAACCACTCGTGACGTACATCAGCGAAGCCGTGAGCACGGGAGCAGAGTAGAGCGCAGGCCGTGCGACCGTCGGTACGAGAAAGTAAAGCAACTCCGCGCTCTGAATGATGACCAAATAGCGCACGAAGTATGCGAACACGATCATTCCGGCAATGACCAACATCGCCATATCCAGCGACTGTCGCCATCGAAAGTAGTTCGCCGTGATAACCAGCATGGCGACAGACGCTATTGCAAAAAACGCCGCACTCTGCAGATCGGCCAACAGCACGGCCAGTGTCAGGCCACCACCGATCGCGAGAATGACGAATTGCTCTAGACGCAGCCGCTGAACGCGCAAGGTAGCTCCAGGTGCGACCGGCTAGCCAACGTTAGGCCGCCAATAGGTGCAGCGCAGTCTGCGCAACAGGTAGACATGCGGAAATGCCCTTATTCGATCGAAGAACGATCGTCGATGGCGCGCCGTCAGCACAAAGTTGACGGCGGCCAGTCTGTCGCGGAACGTGAGATCTCGTTTTCTGGTAATAATGCGGTAGAGCCACCTCTTTGCCCCTGCGACGAGCGCATTCATCGACTCATTCCCATGCCCTTCGGCAACGTAGTCTTCGAGAAGCGCGAGCGCGGCGCGCCGGCTCTCTGGATCCACAAAGCGGCTGATCTCGAGGAGGTTTGCCGCAATGTAGGCCGGTAGGTCGACCGGCGGAAACGCCCTTCCCGATTTTTCCGCTCGCACGGTGACGTACTCGTGCGCGATACCATTGACCACGGTAGCCAGCGCGGGGACCGGGGCACTAGGGAATGGCTCTTGCCTGGAAGGCAAATGGCAAATGAAGTCATGGGTGTCCTGCGAGTGCCGCCCTCTGCTCAGCGCCGCGCCATTGCTGCGATCGAGACCGTAGTGAACGAGAATCGGATCGTCGAAATAGACATAGTCGTCGATCAATGCCAACGCTCGGAAGCAAAAGTTGTAGTCGGGCGCGACCGACGAAAAGAACCGGCCATGTATTTCATTCAATCGGTCCATCAAACTGCGGGGAACGACGCAGTTCAGCATCCGTGGCATCGCTTCTGGAAACTTCATGCGGGAAGCAAGCTCAATTAGCCGGATAGCGGGAACGACGCGGCAGCGGTAGCTTGCAACGCTGCGCTCGTAAATGACTGGGTGCTCGTAATCGTTGATGCGTTCCAGTGCGAAGGAAACGATCCTGCCACTGTCGAGGCGGACGACGGCTTCGAGCCGGTCAACGCCCCTCGGTTTGAACAGCATGCGGTCCGTCAAGAACACCATGTGATTCGCGTCACTTGCGGCGAGTGCATGGCGGGCTGCCCAGTCCCAGTGATCCGTCATCGATAGCGACGTGGGAGGCCGAATGTACGCAACGTTGAGCTTCGATTCCGCCGCCGCGCGGCGGTTGTCTTCGACGGCTTGCGTATCGGTCGAATTGTCGGACAGATAGATCTTGAGTCGATCCTTACAGTTCTGAGCTGCCAAGCTACGCAGTGCATTCGCCACGAGGTCGCTGCGGTTTCGCGTCGGTATGACGACGATCAAGCCGCGGTACTCATCACTCTGAGTACGGCGGTCGACAGCTATGGACCGCCGTTTGGCGGTCGATGCGTTCAACACTTCCACGGGTTCGATTGCAGACGTCCAGCGCTCAGCTTGGGTGCACACGAGTCGACCACGAAAGCAACTTACTCCGCAGCGTCGACGAAGCGGCGGCGGAAAACGCGACCATACATGCTCCCCCAAAGATCAGCGTCCCTAATTCCCACGCCCGCGGGATCTCGGTCGGCATGGCATAGTTGAGCACGGCGCCGACAACCGCTGCGCCGCATAAGGGTGCTGCAACATCCTCCAAGTACCATCTCCTCTTTTCCTCGGGCAGCAACTTTCGGTGCATTAGATAGACACCGAAGGTGAGGTATGCTGCATTGAGGGCCACCCAAATCCAAGCCGCGCCGATCGCGCCATAGCTCGGAACGACTAGCAAGATTGCCGGAACCAGCGCAACGACGGCTACCGCATTGACCTTTGCCGTCAGCGATGCCCAACCGTGCGCGAGCTGCAAGTGATACGGAACCCACATCAAGCCGTTGAGTAGCGTCCCAAAAGCCATAATCGACAGCAAAGGCGCGACCTCCTGCGCCAATTGTGGATTCGCCGTCCAGAGCAAGAGCACTCTGTCAGGCATGGCGATCAAAATCACCGCGCCCGTTCCTACGACTACACTGATTAATTGCGCTGCTTGGTGATATGCCGCGCGCAGCGCTCGTTGATTGCCCAACGTAACGTATTCCGCAAACCTCGGATAGAAGGCGGTGATGACTGGCGCAATCAGCAGGTAGAGTGAGCCCGCCGTCACGCTGGCGAGCGCGTAATAACTGAACGACTCGAGAGGCAGTAGGCGCGAAAGCAATAGTTTGTCCAATTGAGTCAGCACTATGGCCAATACCGCGATCGCCATAGTCCCGCGTGATGCATCCCAGATACGCCGCAAAGTGGCGCTTGAAACGACGCCTCTCGTCGCTACCTTGTTTAGGTGCTTGTAGATGACGCACCCGAACGCGATCACCGTGACCAGAGAAACCACCGCCTGCCATAAGAAGAAAGCGCCAATCGTCGGAGAAGCGAAAGCGAGGACCAATATGGCCCCCACGCCTCGCGCCGTTGCCATGGCGCTGCTGATGACGTTCTCGAGCACTTGGCGCTGTAAGCCCACCACACTGCTGACATAAACTGCCTCTACCAGTCGCAACGCGACCACCAGGCCCATCGTTGCAAACGCCGTGCTGACGACATCAACGGACAGCGCGTCCGGTTTCACCCAGCTGGTCGCAAGCCAATCCGAAAGTGCCCAGATCGCGGTCGCGACGGTTACCGCGACGGCTACTGCGACGGCCTCGGCGGTACGAAGCAGATCCTTGATCGAGCGCGAATCGAGCGCCCCCACGGCAAAACGCGCCATTTCCCGAATGATCGCCGGCTTCAAACCTGCTTCGAACAGCGATAACGAGCCTTGGAGGAGAGCGAGCATACCGATCAAGCCATAGGCTTCGATCCCGAGGAATTGGATGTATATCGGGATGAAAGCCAACGCCATCAGAGCTCGCCAGCCCTGACCGAGGTAGTTGGCGACGACGTTTGTTCTTAGGCTCAAGGGTGTACGGGAACCGCTTTGGTATCGTCCGCTACGCCACACATCGGTGATCGGCGCTGCAGCCGGCTTCAAGATGCAAGTGTCGGCGTCATGTTGACGATCCGATATGACCGCCGTTGATCTCCTTCAGGATCCTGTCCAGCCGCTCCCTACAACCCCAAAAGGCCAACGGCTCATAATCGGGATAGGGATAATGACCGAGCTCGAGCTCCATCGCCCATCCGTGCGTACGAAGCCAGTGCTCGACCATGCTGCGAACGGATCTCGGCTGTCCGGAGCATATGTTGACAACACCTGCGTCGGCCCCGCGAAGCGCCAAGGCGACTATCGTCGCCGCGACTTCGGTCACCGGAAGGTAATCACGAAGCTGCTCGCCTCCGGACATCTTGAATGAACGCGTACCGGCCTGGCCGGCAGCCACGACTTGTGAATACAAGGACGTGGAGGGCTGGTGCTCGCCGTAGAGATAAAACAGCCTAGCCCACGTCAGCTTGAACGGCACTTGCGCACGCAGGAATTCCAGCTGGCGCCGCAGTGCATCCTTGGCGAACCCATAGGGGTTTTGCGGAATCGTCACCATGGACTCGTTCAACTGACCGGACTGAAGCCCATATTCGAAGCAAGTGCCCGCACATACCAGCGACGGCAGACCCTTTTCGATCATCTGTGCGAGGAAACGGTACTGAGCGCCGAGATGCGTCGCGAAATGGTGAAGCGATTGATAATTCGGCAGGCCCGTCCACGCCAAGTGAATTAGGACGTCCGAACCGGCGATGCATTCGATGTCGTCCACGGTCGGTGCTTCGAGATCCATCTGAAGATGTTTCACACCGGCTGGCAACACGCTCGCATCGGCAAGTCGACGAGATATGGCGGTCGCTTCGATACCGTCTCGGCGCGCCAACTCGAGTAACACGTGACGTCCGACAAAACCCGTAGCGCCGGTGACGGCAACTTTCATTGGACCGCAAGCTCCGGAACTGCCCAGACGAATTTACCGCCCCATTCCCGAATGTACGCGAGCTGTGACGTAATCTCGGCCTTGAGGTTCCACGGCAGGATAAGGATATAGTCGGGACGTTCGCGTCGTATGTGGTCTTCGCTGACGATCGGTATTCGGCTGCCGGGCAGATATTTGCCCAGCTTGGCCGGGTTGCGGTCCGCTACCCAAGACACCAATTCGGAGTCGACCGACGCGTAGTTCAACAGCGTGTTGCCCTTCGCGGCAGCGCCGTACGCGGCCACTTTTTTTGAAGCACTTCGCGCCGTCGACAAGAACTGCAGCAGGTCGTTCTTGACGCGGTCAGCCTTGGCTTGAAAGCCGGCATAGTACTGCACCGTGCGCACGCCGGAGCGCGTTTCGCGTTCGAGGACGTCTACTACGCGGTCGGCGACGCGTTGCCTGCCCGTGTCGCTGCGCTGCGCGAAGACGCGAAGGCTGCCACCGTGCGTCGGATGCTCCTCGACGTCGAAAATCTGGAGACCATTGGACGCAAAGATATGGCTCACGGTCGTGAGAGACAGGTAAGAAAAATGCTCGTGATAGATAGTATCGAACTGGTTCTCTGCTACGAGCCGCAGGAGGTGCGGAAACTCGAACGTCGCTACCCCTTCTTCGTGAAGCAGATGAGGAAACCCGGCGACAAAATCATTGATCTCGGGAACGTGCGCAAGCACGTTGTTCGCGATCATGAGGTTCGCCCTCTGTCGCGAGCCCAACTTCTTGGCCAGTGCCTCCCCGAAGAACTCTTCGATAATCGAGATTCCCTTATCTCTTGCGGCCGCAGCTGTACTCGCAGTCGGTTCGATGCCGACGCAAGGTATCCGACGGTCGACGAAATATTGCAGCAAGTAACCATCATTCGCCGCCACTTCCACAACATGACTGTCCTCGCTGAGCGAGAAGCGCGCCACAACCTCCGCGACATAGCGTTCGCAATGCTTGAGCCAACTTTTCGAGTAGCCGCTGAAGTATGCGTAGTCGTTGTCGAATAGCTCATCTCGCTTCGCGTAGTCCTCGGTCTGCACCAACCAGCAATGCTCACAGGCCAGGACTTTGAGTGGCAGCTTCCGCTCGGCACGCGTCAGGGCATTCGCCGTCAGGTACGCGTTGGAGACAGGCGTCGTTCCCAGGTCAACGAACGTCAAAGACAAGAGCGAGCCACAGTGGCGGCAATTCACAACTTCACTCCGGCGAAATCGGCCGTCAGGAAAGGATGTGTAGAGTCCCGCGCCGAGAGATCGGAGATCAGCTTTGGCCACTTGATCGACAGCATCGGGTCGTTTGCGTTCAAACCGCCCTCGGCAGAAGGTCGAAACTCGGCAGTATGCATGTAGACCAATTCGCAATCGGCAGCGAGCGTTTGAAATCCATGCGCGAACCCTTCGGGTACGAACATGGTGTGAAAGTTATCAGCACTCAGTATCTCAGCGTGCCATTGTAGGAATGTCGAGGAGCCTGCGCGCAGATCCACGGCGACGTCGAATACGGCGCCGCGCAAGCAACTCACCATCTTGATTTCGCTGTGCGGAGGGCGCTGAAAGTGCAGTCCTCGCACTGCACCTTCTTTCCTCGTCAGGGTGTGGTTGATTTGAACGATTTGTCGTTCAGTCAACAGGCTGCCTAATTCGGTGCTGCAGAAAAGGCGCTCGAAGTATCCGCGATGGTCCGCAACTGGCTTGCGCTGCACCAATTTGAGACCTTGCAGCGGGGTATCGAGAATCTCCAGCCGCCCGCTCATGCCGGATTCGAGTGACCGTATTCGTCGATCTGATCGCGCGTGTAGGCGCCCATATCCGCACCTCGGATCCATTGGCGATGCCAGTCCGCTGTACGAGCCAGCGCGTCCTCCAATCCCCAACGCGGGCGCCAGCCGAGCTCGGTGCGCGCCCGGGTGCTGTCGAGCCGCAAGACTGCGGCCTCCGGTGGATTGTCGGAAGACTCCGCATACACCACCTCTCCGCCGCCCCAGAGACGCGCAATGATTCGCGCGACCTCGTCAGCCGTTGCATCGGCGGTCGGGTCCGGGCCGAAATTCCAGGCGGATGCGAAACGTCCGCCATCCGCGTCCAGGAGTCGCTGCGCAAGCAGGATGTACCCCGCGAGGGGCTCCAGGACGTGCTGCCAGGGGCGTACAGAATTCGGGAAGCGCAGCTGCACGGCTTCGTCACGGGAGAAAGCACGGATGCAGTCCGGCACCAGCCGGTCCCTAGCCCAATCGCCGCCGCCGATGACGTTTCCGGCGCGCGTCGTTGCAATACGCGCCCCATGGCCGAGCGGTTCCGAAAAAAAGCTCGCTCGATAACACGACACCACGATCTCGGCCGCAGCTTTGCTTGCGCTGTACGGGTCGCGTCCGCCAAGCCGGTCGTTTTCGCTGTGTGGCTCGACAGCCTCGAATTTCTCGTACACCTTGTCGGTGGTAATGACCACGATGGCCTTGACGGAGGGCACGCTACGCGCCGCCTCGAGCAGATGGGCCGTGCCGGTGATGTTTACCGCCAAGGTGTCGAGCGGCTGGCGATAACTTTCGCGAACGAGCGGCTGAGCAGCCAAATGAAAGATGACTTCAGGCTGCGTAGCCACGCACGCGCCGCGTAGTCGGGAGAAATCTCGAAGATCTGCGCGAACGTCCGAAGCCAGAATCTCACTGAGATGGGCGGCTTCAAACAGATTGGGGTCGGTGGGCGGATCGAGTGCATATCCGTGCACCTTCGCCCCGAGCTGACTCAGCCATGCCGCCAACCACGCACCCTTGAAACCAGTATGGCCCGTCAGAAGCACGTCAACACCGCGCCAAAGTGCGGGATCGATCTTTACCACTGCTTCCAAGGCGCTCTACCTGTCGACCACATCTCTTCTAGCAAATTCCTGTCTCGCAGCGTGTCCATCGGCTGCCAGAACCCATGATGCTCGAACGCCATCAGTTCACCCTGGCTCGCGAGTCGGACCAGCGGTTCTACTTCCCAGCTCGTTCGATCTCCATCGATGAAGTCCAAACAACGGGGCGAAAGAACAAAGAAACCGCCATTGATCAGTCCCCCGTCGCCGCGCGGTTTTTCGGCGAAACCCACGACTTGTTCGCCGTTCAACTCCAAGGCGCCGTATCTGCCCGGCGGTTGCACCGCCGTGACGGTTGCGAGCTTTCCGTGGCGACGATGAAATGCGATCTCCGCGCCGATATCCAAATTCGCCAATCCATCGCCGTAGGTGAAACAGAACTCCTTCTCATCAGCAACGTATCGTTCGACTCGCTTGAGTCGTCCACCCGTTAGCGTCGTTTCTCCGGTGTCCACCAGTGTGACTTTCCAAGGCTCGGCGTACCGTTGATGCACTTCCATGTGGTTCCGCGCAATGTCGAACGTCACGTCGGACATGTGCAGGAAGTAATTCGCGAAATACTCCTTGATCAAGTACCCCTTGTAACCGCAACAGACGATGAAATCGTTGATGCCGTGAACCGAGTACGTCTTGAGGATGTGCCAAAGGATCGGACGGCCGCCGATCTCGATCATTGGCTTCGGTCTGAGATGCGTTTCCTCGGAGATTCTCGATCCGAGACCGCCGGCAAGAATAACTGCTTTCAAGTTCGGCCTAGCCCTCGATATGTAAGCGCGGATTCAGCGTCGGCTAACCGGTTGCGGCTATGACGCGCTCGTGGAATCGGCCGATTCGCTTCGGAACGTAGCACGTACGAAGACGAACCCCACCGACAAGGCGGCGCCAAGCAGCACGGCGATTATCACGATCTGCGTACGCCGTGGTCGGGAACGCCATTTTGGCGCCGTAGCTCGATCGACGATCCGGAAAGCGAACTCGACATTGCCTTTTGCGACCATCAGCTTCTCCAGCTCGTTCTCGAGAAGGCCGGAGATCGATTGCTGCAGCGCAACGAGACTGGCGTCCTGCAATTGTTCCCGCAAATAAGCCACGTTCGTTTCCGCGACGGACAATGCGCGCTGCCGCATACGGTCGTTCAGCCGCTCCGCGAGCGCATTCGCCCACTGCGCCGCTAGCTCGGGATCCGTCCACTCGATGGCCAGGCTAACGACTCCTGTTCGAGTGTTCGTCTGAACGGTTCGGACTTCCTCGTTGAAGTACCTCACGCCATCGCGAATTTCGGGCGCCTCTCTGAAGCTGTTCGATTCCCAACGGCCCGCGGCCGCATCCCATTCGTCGGCAAACAGTATCGGTAACAACTGATGTTGTTCGATGAACTCTCGCGTGAAACCGTCCGACTCGAGCACGGCGAGCGCCTCGCCGGTCTCGGTTTCTCCGCCGATGTTGATGCCTGCAAGACTCGCGAGGCCGCTCAGTTGGCCGAGCTGACCCGACAACCCTTGTGTATTCGTCGATGCCGGGATCAACAGTGTTTGAGCTTGGTACCATTGCGGTGCCAAGAGCGCGTAGGCGACCGACGCAACTGCGCACGCGCCGGTAAACGCGAGGACGGACCATCTTCCGCGCCACAGTACCTGCCACAGTTCACGCAGATCGATCTCCGCACCGCCGCGCACGAATTGCGGTTGGATGAACGGGACGCCTCGTTCGTCGGATGCAAAGCGAGGATCCGGATGGCGTGTCGGCTGAGTGTCTTCGTGCACTTTCAGGTCCCTAGCAACCAGCGGCGCTCATGATCGAGCAAGCGCGGTGCTCGCATCCAACTGAGGTAGCGTGCACAAGATCTCCCGACCTGCCGGCGCCATGCGCGATTGTAGATGATTGATTAATAGCGCTCCACGGCCGCCGGCGCATATCTTACCTGGGCCGAGAAGGCTCGGCCGCCCCGATCGGAGCCGTCTCTGCGCCGGGTCTTACGGTTGGAGCATCGACTTGAACTTCGGCTACTATGCCTGTCCCGACTACGAAGCCCTGGCGTTCTGGAGTGACGGCCGAAATCTCACGGCGTTGCAGCGCAGACGAGTGATGTCGCTCAAAAACCCAACGCCCGATGCGGGCGAGCTGTACTCCGTGAAGAATCTGCCGGTCTTCCAGAATCGCATGTTCGACTCGGCGGCCGCAGCCAAGGCGTGCGCGCGCGGCGACGTCGTGTTGGTGCAGGATCTCACGACAGGATTGATCTTGAATCGGGCATTCGATCCCGAGCGAATGGAGTACGACGGCGCTTATCAGAACGAGCAGGCGATGAGCGCAGCGTTTCAGCGCCATCTGCACGAAGTTGCTACCGTCATCGCGGCCCACTTCTCCGGGCAGACCTTGATCGAAGTCGGCTGCGGTAAAGGGTATTTCCTTGAGATCCTGCAAGCCGCGGGCTTCAAGATCAGCGGCATGGATCCGGCCTACGAAGGCGTCAACCCCGCGGTGGTCAAGGAGGCCTTCACCGACAAGAGCGGGCGTCGGGCGCAGGGTATCGTCCTGCGACACGTTCTGGAGCACGTGGAAGATCCCGTCGCATTCCTCGGTCGCATTCGCGACGCCAACGGCGGCGTTGGAAAGATCTATATCGAAGTGCCCTGCTTCGAGTGGATATGTGCGCACAAGACGTGGTTCGACATCTTCTACGAGCACGTCAACTACTTCCGCTTGGCGGATTTTCATCGCATGTTCGGCCGGGTCGACGCCGCGGGGCGGCTGTTCGGCGAGCAGTATCTCTACGTCGTTGCAGACTTGGCGACTCTGCGCGCGCCGCGCTTAGCCGATCGCGTCCGGTTCCCACCCGATTTCCTGCGCAGCGTGGAGTCGCACGCGAGCAGGCTCCGGCGGCGAAGATCGCCGGTCGCCGTTTGGGGCGGTGCGTCGAAGGGCGTTCTGTTCACGTTGTTCATGGAGCGCGCAGGAGCGACGGTCGACGCTGTCGTCGACGCCAATCCCGCCAAACAAGGGAAATTCATCCCCGCCACGGGGCACGTCGTGAGCTCGCCGGAGCAGGCGATCCGCAGTTTCGCGGACGAGACGGAGATTCTCGTCATGAACTCGAACTACTTGAATGAGATTAGAGACATTACCGGGGGGCGGTTTGGCTACCGAACGATCGACGACGCAAATGTTTGAGCAAGAGACCGAAGCTCGGATCGCCGCGAATATCGGCAACGAGGAGCTGCACGTCGCTGCCGGCGACTTCATGCGCAGTTCGATCGCCGCGAAGTACTCGTACAACTTCACGTGGCTCGGGCGGCCGATCATTCAATATCCACAAGACATGCTGGCAATGCAGGAGCTCATTTGGACGCTCAAGCCGGATCTGATCATAGAAACCGGTATCGCGCACGGCGGCTCTTTGATCTTCTCGGCCTCGATGCTCGAGCTCAACGCCGTCTGTGGAGGACCTTCGGATGCCGAGGTGCTTGCGGTCGACATCGACATTCGCGCTCACAACCGATCCGCGATTGAGAGCCACCCGATCTCCAAGCGCATCTCGATGATCGAAGGGTCCAGTGTCGCGCCGGAAATCGTGGACAGGGTGCGGAAGCACGCCGCGGCGAAACGCCGGATACTCGTATTTCTCGATAGCAACCATACTCACGAGCACGTTCTTGCCGAGCTCAACGCATACGCGCCGCTCGTTTCGGTCGGCAGCTACTGCGTGGCCTTCGACACCGTCGTCGAGGACCTACCGGACGAGCAGTTCACCGACCGGCCGTGGGGACCGGGCGACAATCCAAAGACCGCTGTCTATGAGTATCTGAAAGATCATGCGGAGTTCGAGATCGATGAGCGCATCGACGGCAAGCTCTTGATCAGCGTGGCGCCGAGGGGCTACTTGAAACGCGTGCGTTGAACCGGGAGCCGTCCGGAAAAGGCCACCCGGGTTGCCGTTGGTGTGCTTAATGGCCGTCTCGACGCGCGAGGGCGTTGACATGGCAATTCGAGTCGATCCCGAACGCGGATGGTGTTCGTCCCCAGCCACACACGAGAGCTCAAACGCGGGCCTTTCGGCGCGAAGTGTCTTGTTGACGACACATCGGTACAGTCTCGGCTCTCAGACCGTAGTATTCTCGTTATTCGTGCCAACGGGCTGTTCGGTGGTAGTCCTTTGCAAGCACAACGCCCTCGGTTAGCTGAGTCATCGGTCGTCTGGCTAGCACGAACTCTGGTGACCATGCCTCGAAGCCAGAAGCGGCTCGTCATGCTAGTGGCGGACGCCCTGATGTTGCCCATAAGCCTCTTGGCTGCCGTCTGGCTGGTAAGCCCTCAACCAATCGAGCACCTAGCTTCTTGGGTGTGGGGTATTCCGGTCGTCATTGGCCTTTCCGGCTTGAGATTTGGTGCGACGTATCGTTCCGTTGTTCGGTTCATGGGTTTCGAGCTCGTAGTCGCGGCGTTCCGGGCGCTCACACTCGCCGCGTTCGCCTTATTAGTTGCCATAGGGTGGGCAGACAATTGGGCTGACGGCCTACGGGTGAGCACAACGTTTTGGTTGCTCGGTATGGTGTACGTAGTCGGGGGACGCCTTACCGTCCGTTGGTTCCTTCAAGCGCGCGATGTGGCGGGCGACCGAATCGTCATCTACGGTGCGGGTGATGCGGGTGCGCACCTCGTCACCGCGCTACGCGGACGCGGCGAGTTCATCCCGGTGGCGTTTATCGACGATAACTCCGCGGTTCATCGCTCCGTCATCAACGGCCTGGAGGTATACCCGCCGCGAGATCTGCGGAGTCTCATCGACGAGTTTGGCGTGTCACACGTACTCCTAGCGCTGCCGTCCGTGTCAAGACGCCGGAGACTGGAAGTCATCAATCAACTCGAACAGTTTCCCGTGCATGTCCAGACCATGCCCGATACCGGCGACCTTGCTGCGGGCAACGCTCGCGTGGACGACATCCGAGAGGTGGACATAACCGACTTGCTCGGGCGGGATACCGTGCCGCCGAATCCAAAGCTGCTTGATGCGTGCATTCGTGGTAAGTCCGTGATGGTGACCGGCGCGGGTGGCTCTATCGGCTCGGAGCTCTGCGGGCAAATAGCGCAGCTCGGCCCGAAGCGGCTTGTTTTGCTCGATATTTCGGAAGCCGCACTGTATATGATCGATCAGGCTTTGCAGGAGCTTGCCCAACGTAAGTCCCTGGAGGTCGAGATAGTGGCGCTCATAGGCTCAGCACATCACCGCGAGCGTATGCGTGAGGTTCTGGAAACCTATACCGTCGATACCGTTTATCACGCGGCAGCTTACAAGCACGTGCCGCTCGTTGAGCACAACATGATCGAGGGCGTCCACAACAATGTCTTCGGCACCCTGCATACGGCTGAGGCTGCGATCGCGGCCGGCGTGAAATCGTTCGTGTTGGTGTCGACCGACAAAGCCGTCCTGCCGACTAATGTCATGGGAGCCACCAAGCGTTTCGCCGAGCTGGTTCTTCAAGGGCTCAATCAGCGCGGATCGCAGACGACATTGTCGATCGTGCGTTTCGGGAACGTTCTTGCGTCGTCTGGTTCTGTCGTGCCGTTGTTTCGCGAGCAAATTCGCAACGGCGGGCCCGTGACCGTCACGCATCCGGAAATCTACCGTTATTTCATGACGATTCCCGAAGCGGCGTCGCTCGTTCTACAGGCGGGATCGATGGGAACCGGCGGCGACGTGTTCGTACTCGATATGGGCAGGCCGGTACGCATTCGCGATTTGGCAGAGAAGATGATCCACTTGATGGGTCTCACCGTGCGCGACGAGGACCATCCAGACGGCGACATAGAGATCCGTTATACGGGCTTACGCCCCGCCGAGAAGTTGTACGAGGAGCTCCTGATCGGCAACAACGTTTCGGGCACGGAGCACCGCAGCATCATGCGTGCAGAGGAGGACCTCCTGCCGTGGGAAGAGCTCAGGCCGCTGGTCGAGCAACTCTGGAGCGCCTGTCAGCGGCTCGACTGCGGCAAAGCTCGCGAGTTGCTGCTCCGTGTGGTCGTAGGCTACTCCCCGACAACGGAGGTCGAGGATCTCGTCTGGCGGCAGCGCAACGCCGGGGCGCGCGCCGCGGTGGGCAGCAAGGTCACGCCGCTCGAGCCGCGGCGCGCCGCGCCGCAGGGCGAGCGGCAGCACTGAATTCGTCCGCTGCCAGTCAACTCCGAACCACGCCAGGACGATGGAGCGCTCGTCGTCGGACTCGGCGGATATGTACGCCGACAGGACCGCCTTCGCCGACAGGTAAGCGCTTCAATGCGAAGGTGTCCGCAAGAAGCATGATCGACTCGTTCGGGTTGCTAGCGGCCCGGGCAGTCTACTACTTGTATGCAATCGCCGCGGCGACGTAGTGCCACCGCTTGGGCACCACCTTGTCCAACAAGGCGCTATCAAGCTTTCCCAGAAAGCGACGTTGAGCTTCCGATCTCCCGAAGCATCCTAGAAAGCCGAACGTCGTGATCTCGAACGACCTGAAGCAACTCAGCATCGATTCGATTTCGCGCAATGCGAAATAATGCCAGCTAGCTGCCCGACCGATGAAGTGCGATCGCGCGAAGTTATGCAGCGGCGTGGACCGTAAGTTCTCGGCGAACAGCAATGCGCCGCCTGGTTTCAAGGCGTCATACAGCTTCAGCATGATCTCCCGCGAGAGAGTGGCCGGCTCGTTCCGGACGATGCCACCGAGCACGGATTTAAAAGCGATAATGTCAAATCGATTCTTATAGGAAATCGTGCGCGCGTCGATGTCCGCGTACGACATTCGGTCATCGACGCCGTGGCGACGATGCATTGCTTTGATGTTTTCCGGAACGCCCCCGAGGTCAGAACATACGACTGAGTTTCCGAGCAGCGCGAGCCACAGCGCAAGGCTGCTGTTGTTTCCGCAACCGAGCTCGAGGCAACTCGCGGGTGAAGGCAGCTGCGCATGTCGCTCCCAAAAACCCAACGCGTGTGACCAGTTCACGATGTCCCATCCGATTATCTCCGGAAGTGCACGGGAATCATCGAATTGTGACGGCGCATCGAGGCCTACCAAGTTGGACACATGTTTCACTATTCGCAGGGTTTTCTCGCTTATAATATAGCAGGCAGGCAGCTATTTTTTGGGATAGTCTAGATTGGATTGCTTTGTCCATCCCGAAAAAGAAAAGATACGATCGCCAGGGTGGCGCAACCTTAACCGGGGGAATGCATGTCGAGCGTACGCAGTACGGCACGCGGCATCAGGCCTATACCATTTGCATTGCCGGACATCGGCCCGGACGAGATCGCAGCGGTAGTCGACACACTTCGATCCGGCTGGATCACATCCGGCCCTAAGGTCCGTCTATTCGAGGAGAATTTTCAACGTTTCATCGGTGATGGCGTCGAATGTGTCGCAGTGAATTCCGCGACTGCCGGGTTGCACCTGGCGCTCGAGGCGTGCGGAGTTCAATCGGGCGACGAAGTGATAGTTCCAACTCACACGTTTGCCGCGACTGCCGAGGTGGTCCGGTATATTGGCGGCGATGTCGCTTTCGCGGACATCGATCCCGGCACCTACTGCATCGATCCACGTTCGATCGAACGTTGCATCACGGCACGGACGCGCGCGATCATTCCGGTGCATTTCGGCGGCCTCGTATCCGAAATGGACGCGATCCTGAAGCTTGCAGAGCGGTTCGACCTCGCGGTCATCGAGGACGCGGCGCATGCGTTCTCCTCCAGATACCTGAACAAGCCTGTCGGCACGCTCGCCAGCGACGCGACCGTGTTCAGCTTTCACGCAACGAAATCGCTGACAACCGGCGAAGGCGGCATGCTCGTAACCAAGGACCATGCCATAGCGCAGCGGGCGCGCCTGATGCGCACGCATGGAATCGATCGCGACGCGTTCAGCCGTACGACAGCGCCGAATCCTAGTTGGCGCTACGAGGTTATTGCACCGGGTTTCAAGTACAACATGACAGACATTGCGGCGGCGATAGGAATTTCGCAGCTAGCGAGAACGCGCCGTTTGTTGGAACGGCGAAGTGCGCTCGCGCGGCGCTACCACAAAGGCCTTAGCGACCTACCCCTCATTCTGCCACCGACGGCTCCCGAGGGCTCGACGCATTCTTGGCATCTATACGTCGTACAGCTCACGGAAAAAGCGCCGCTCGCTAGAGACGAAGTATTGCGCGTCCTATACGACGAAGGTATCGAGTGCAACGTCCACTACATTCCGCTGCACATGCAGCCGTATTGGCGCGATCGCTACAACTTATTGCCCGAGCAATTCCCGAATTCGCAGCGGTTGGCGCAGCGCTCGTTCAGCCTGCCGCTGTACACGACGATGACCGACGCGGATCAAAATCGCGTCATACACGCGCTTCGAAGGATACTGCGTACGTGACGAAGCGCTTCGTCGACCTAGCGATCGCCACGCTCGGACTCATACTTCTTTCGCCGGTATTCGCGGCCATCGCGCTCGGCGTCAAGTTGACGTCGACCGGACCTGTGTTTTTCAGGCAGGAACGAATCGGCCTTGGAGGGCGACCTTTCACCCTCTACAAGTTCCGTTCCATGGTCGTCGACGCTGAGAGGCGTGGGCTACAGCTCACAGTGGGGAACGATCCACGCATAACGGCGCTGGGAAGATATTTGCGCAGGACGAAGCTCGATGAGCTCCCTCAGCTCGTCAACATCGTGCTTGGCAACATGAGCCTCGTCGGTCCTCGTCCAGAGGTTGCGAAGTACGTTGAGCTCTATCCAGCGGAGATTCGCGAGCGCGTCTTATCGGTTCGGCCCGGCTTGACCGATCAGGCAGTCGTCACTTTGGACGAGGAGCGGATGTTGGCGAACGCGGCCGACCCCGAATGGACTTACGTGAATCGAATTTTGCCGCCCAAGCTTGCGTTATACGAGCAATACGTCGCGACGCACGGCCTGGCCGTCGATTTCACGATCATCGTTAGAACCCTGATGCACATCACGATCCGCAGCAGCAGGTGACCGCCACATGGAGCGAGCGTACCCGGCTATGAACTAGTGCGTCGCCGCTAGCTCGCTTCGTCAGACGCGGAGCGCCGAAAACGCCTCTGCGAGCCCCTTCCGCCAGTCTATTGTTACCCCTAAGGCGCGTTCGAGCTCGACGCTCGGATTGAGGACCGCGCTCCCCGGCCGTCGAGCGGCCGTCGGATACTCCGCAGCCGTGATTGGCCGCACAGGTACGCGCCTAGGGATGATCCTCCGAACGAACGCCTGCTCGACGACCATCTCCGCAAATTCAAACCGGCTCACGACCGGTCCACCGACGGCATGGTACATGCCGAAGGGCAACCGGTTCTCGATGCCCGGTCCGCGCACGATTGCGGCGATCACTGCCGCGAGGTCGCCGGCATACGTCGGGCGACCGCGCTGATCAGCCACGACTCGGAGCTCGTCCCGCGTTGCCGCAAAGCGCAGCATGGTCTTGACGAAGTTCTCGCCGTGTTCGCTGAAGACCCAGCTCGCGCGAAGGATCCAGCTCTTCTTGCACAGCGCCCGCGTCGCGAGCTCGCCGGCGAGCTTCGTTGCTCCGTAGACGCTGAGCGGCCGGGCGGCATCGTCTTCGGTGTATTCAGACGTCTTGCTTCCGTCGAACACGTAGTCCGTCGAGACGTGCACGAAGGCGACGCCGAGGGCAGTCGCCGCCTGCGCGGTCGCCGCGACGCTTTCGGCATTCATGCGCCACGCGATAACGGGCTCCGACTCTGCCTTGTCGACGGCCGTATAGCCTGCGGCGTTGACGATCGCGCTGGGCTTCAGGGCCTCGATCGCGGCGGCGACGCGCGCCGGGTCGGCGAGATCGAGTGCGTCCCTGCCGCAGAACCTCGCATCCGGCAGCAACGCCTTCAGATGTGTGGCCAACTGGCCGGAAGACCCGAGCACAAGGACCGTCATGCGCTCGAGGTTAGCTCGGCGAGCGTCGGCAGCCGCTGGTCCCTCTGCGACAGCGTTGGATCCTCGATCGGCCACGCGATGTCGAGGTCAGGGTCGTTCCATATCACGCCGATCTCCGAGCCCGGGTCGTAATAGTCGGTGCACTTGTACGCGAAGTCGGCAACGTCCGACACGACGGCGAATCCGTGCGCATACCCGGGCGGGATCCAAAGCTGGCGGTGGTTCGTGTCCGACAACGTGACGCCGACCCAGCGGCCGAATGTCGGTGACCGTGGATCGATGTCCGCGGCAACGTCGAAGATTTCGCCGCGCGCCGCGCGCGTGAGTCTGCCTTGCGGCTGCTGTTTCTGGAAGTGCAGGCCCCGCAACACGCCGCGGCGCGATCGCGACTGATTGTCCTGCACGAATGCGAGCGAGATGCCGGCGCGAGTCCGATAGCGTTCCGCTTGAAATGTTTCGAGAAAGAAACCTCGCTCATCCTCCAAGACCTTCGGCTCGATGATCAGCACGCCGGCGAGCGCGGTCTCGATGACCTTCACGCGCCCTGCTCCAGCAGGCCGAGCAGGTAGTCGCCGTAGCCGCTTTTCTTGAGCCGATCGGCGAGGCGCTCCAGCGCGGCGGAGTCGATCCAGCCCAGGCGCCACGCGATCTCCTCGGGACAGCCGACCTTGAGCCCTTGCCGCTTCTCGATCGTCTGGATGAAATGGGCCGCTTCGAGAAGCGAGTCATGCGTGCCCGTGTCGAGCCACGCGGTGCCTCTTGCCATTCGTTGCACGTCCAGCCGGCCCTGCGCGAGGTAGCGGTTGTTGACGTCGGTGATCTCGAGCTCGCCGCGCGCGGACGGTTTCAGCGACTTCGCAATCTCGACGACATCCGCATCGTAGAAATAGAGGCCGGCGACGGCATGGCGGCTCTTCGGTCTCGCGGGCTTCTCTTCGATCGAGATTGCGCGGCCGGTCTCATCGAAGCTCACGACTCCGAAGGCTTCGGGTGACGAGACGCGATACGCGAAAATCGTGGCGCCCTGCGTCGCGCGGCTCGCTTCTTGGAGGAGGCCTGTGAAGCCGCTGCCGAAGAACAGGTTGTCGCCGAGAATCAACGTGCTTGGCTCGTGGCTCACGAAGCGCTCGCCGATGAGGAAAGCTTGCGCGATTCCTTCGGGCTTCGGTTGCACGGCGTACTGGATGCTCATTCCCCACTGGCTGCCGTCGTTCAAGAGTTGCTCGAACCGCGGTATGTCCTGCGGCGTGGAGATCACGAGCACGTCACGAATGCCGGCGAGCATCAGCGTCGACAGCGGGTAATAGATCATCGGTTTGTCGTAGATCGGCAGCAGCTGCTTGCACACTCCGATCGTAGCCGGATAAAGCCGCGTCCCGGCGCCGCCGGCGAGGACGATTCCGCGCCTCATGACACCGTGCCTGTGCCGATCCTGGCGAGCCGATAGCTGCCGTCGAGCACGCGTTGCCACCAGTCGCGATTCTCGAGATACCAAGTCACGGTTTTGGCCAAGCCGGTCTCGAACGTCTCGGCGGGTTTCCAGCCGAGCTCTCGTTCGATCTTGCCCGCATTGATCGCGTAGCGCGAGTCATGGCCCGGTCGATCGGCCACGTGAGTGATCAGGTCTTCATATCTAGGTCCTGACGTCGGCGGAACGTGTCGCTGCAGCAGCGTGCAGATCGTGCGAACGACGTCGATGTTGCGGCGCTCGTTGCGGCCGCCGACGTTGTACGTCTCGCCGATGCGACCGCGGGTCAGAACCGTCCAAAGCGCTCGGGCGTGGTCCTCGACGTAGAGCCAATCGCGAATCTGATGGCCGTCGCCGTAGACGGGTAGGGGCTTCCCCGCCAGGGCGTTGAGAATCATGTGAGGGATGAGTTTCTCCGGGAACTGGTACGGCCCGTAGTTGTTCGAGCAGTTCGTGATCAACACTGGCAGCTCGTAGGTGCGGCCCCACGCGCGCACGAGATGGTCCGAAGCGGCCTTCGTCGCAGCATACGGAGAGCTGGGGGCGTAGGCGGTCGTCTCGGAGAAGGGCTCGTCATCGGCGGCCAGGTCGCCGAACACCTCGTCGGTCGAGACATGCAGGAAACGAAATGGCGCCTGTCGCTCCCCGGTCAACGTGCTCCAGTACTCGGTCGCCGCCTGGAGCAGCCTGCCCGTGCCGACGACGTTGGTTTGGAAGAACGCTTCGGGCCCGTCGATCGAGCGGTCGACGTGGCTCTCGGCTGCGAGGTGCATGACCGCGTCGGGCTTGTGCCGCCGGAAGATCTGCGTCAGGCGCTTCTTATCGCAGATATCGGCCTTCTCGAACGCATAACGCTCGGACGCCGTTGCATCGGCGAGCGACTCGAGATTGCCGGCATATGTCAGGTTGTCCACGTTCACGACATGGGCCGCCGTTTGGCCGATCAGATGGCGGATCGTCGCGGAACCGATGAAGCCCGCTCCACCGGTGACGAGAATTTTCACGACTTGCGTCCTGGCGCAGGGCCTTAGCTGCGGGATTCTATTGGAGTTTGGCGGGGAAAGCCCGGGGCGCCTCCGTCTGTGAACGAGAGCGTGGCCGGCCGCGGCCGTTCCGTGGAGAATAGGCTGCCGTCCGAGCCAAGGGCCCCAGTGAGCGCTCCTCTCCAAATCGATCTCATCGCCGCCGCCCGCCCGAACTTCATGAAGATCGCGCCTCTCTACCACGCGCTGAAGGCGTCGTGCACGATTCCGTCGTGGGACGGGAGGACGGCGCAACGCGCTGTCGCGAGCTTGAGACGCCGTGCCATCGTGGCCTCCGAACGAGCATGAATACCGTCGCACGGCCCTCGGTCGTTCCGGTGATCCTGTCGGGCGGATCCGGCACGCGGCTCTGGCCCCTCTCCGGCGAGTCGCAGCCAAAGCAGTTCTTGTCGCTGATCACCGACCGCAGCCTGTTTCAGGACACGTTGCTTCGCGTGGCGAATCTCGATCGACCCGCGGCGGCGGCCATTATCGTCTGCAATGAAGCCCACCGCTTTCTCGTCGCCGAGCAATCACGTGATATCGGCACCGTCCCCGAAGCCATCATTCTCGAGCCCAAGGGGCGCAACACGGCGCCGGCCTTGGCGGTAGCGGCGCTGCGGGCCCAGGATGCGGCCAGCCGCCGCGGCGATGCTGCGGATCCGCTGCTGCTCGTTCTGCCGGCGGATCACGTGATCCAGGATGTCCGGGCCTTTGCAGCGGCGGTCGAGGCCGCCGCGGATGCCGCAGCGGCCGGCCGCTTGGTTGCGTTCGGCGTCGTGCCAGCTCGCCCCGAGACCGGCTTCGGCTATATCTTGCGCGGTGCTGCGCATGGGGGTTGGTACAGCGTCGAGCAGTTCGTCGAAAAGCCTGATCGCGTAACGGCCGAGCGCTACCTGGCCTCGGGCCGCTACCTCTGGAACAGCGGCATGTTCGTCGTATCGGCCGGCGTTTACCTGCGCGAGCTCGAGCGCTACGCGCCGGCGATCATGGGCGCAATCCGGCGCGCGTTCGATGAAGCGACGAGCGACCCGGATTTTCTGCGGCTTGGTTCCGCGTTCGCCGAGTGTCCTTCCGATTCGATCGACTATGCAGTGATGGAAAAAACCGACTGCGCCGCCGTCGTGCCGCTCGACGCCGCTTGGAGCGACGTCGGCTCGTGGGAGGCACTGCACGAAGTGCTGGCCAAGGATCCGAACGGCAACGTGCTACAGGGCGATGTGGTCGCCGAAGATTGTCGCGGCAGTCTCATCAGCGCACGCGGCCGGATCGTCGCGGCTCTCGGAGTTACGGATGTCGTCATCGTCGCGACGGAAGACGCCGTCTTAGTCGCGAAACGCGAATATTCGCAGCACGTGAAACGCATCGTGGAGCGAATCCAGTCACGCACGTGAAACGCATCGTGGAGCGAATCCAGTCACGCACGTGAACTGCAGCTCGTAACGCGTCTCTCTACCGCGACAGTTTGCGACACGCGAAACGCGTGCGCACAATTCGATCCGCGGTCACGCGCCAACCCGGAAGCAAGCGCGCAAGGCCACCGGCCAAGCACGCGTTTTCATCAGGAGCGGGTTGCGCATGATACGGTCATCGGATCGCGGGAAAGTATTGTCCTTGGGTTGTCGAAGGCGCGTGCACATCGCCGGTGTGCTCTGCGCAGCAATCCTCATCGCGGCGTGTGGGGGTGGGTCGCCGGGCGCCGTCGGCACCGCGTCCAATGGCGGTGTTCCCGCATCTGCAGTGCCGCCGGATCCTTCGGACAATGCAGCGCCGCCGGATCCTTCGGACAACGGTGCGCCGCTGATCTCGGGCCGCTCGGCCGACGAGGTCACGGCCGGGTCCGCGTACAGCTTTTCGCCCGCGGCACACGACCCCGAAGGGAGCTCGCTGGGTTTCTTCATCGAGAATCGGCCGCCGTGGGCGGCCTTCGATGCATCGACGGGTCGCCTGATCGGCACACCCGGCGTCGCCGACGTCGGCACGTACCGCGATATCACGATCGGCGTGTCGGACGGAAGGAGCCGCGTCCCGCTCACGCCGTTCACCCTACGAGTCGTCGGCACGGCCACGGGCTCGTTCATGGTGAGCTGGCTTCCGCCGACCGAGCGTTCGGACGGCTCCGTGCTCACCGGTCTCGCGGGCTACAAGGTCTATTGGGGCACGGCGCCCGGCGACTACCCGAACACGGTGACGATCCGGAATCCCGGCGTGGCATCGTATGTCATCGATGACCTGCCGCCCGGCACGTACTACGTCGTCATGACCGCCTTCGACGTCCACGGCGCCGAGAGCGATTTCTCGAACGTCGTCGCGAAGAGCGCCTCGTAGCACCGCGATCCCGCGGAGACAATCGCGGTACTCATGATCTCGGGTGGCCGGGGCGCGCGGCGCGAAACGCCGGCCGCGGCCGTTGAGGAGAGGATGGTGGGCGATACTGGGATTGAACCAGTGGCCTCTCCCGTGTGAAGGGAGCGCTCTCCCGCTGAGCTAATCGCCCGTGATGGCTATTGTGAAGTGGGGGCGCTGCGGGTGGCAAGCGTGGGGACGGATTTATAGATCCGTCCCCGGCGCCCGGTTCCGCGGCCGCCGTGAGGAGATTCCTGGCCCGGCGGCCGCCGTGTAGTATCCTCACGGCGTTTTTCAATCCACCGCAGGAATCTGATGCTCGTCACGATCTTCGGGTCCGGCTACGTCGGCCTTGTCACCGGAGCTTGCCTTGCGGAAACCGGCAACAACGTCTTGTGCGTCGACATCGACGCCAAAAAAATCGATCGCCTCAATGCCGGCGAAATTCCGATCTATGAGCCGGGGCTCGAGGATCTGGTCAAGCACTCGCGCGACGCCGGGCGGCTTCAGTTCACCACCGACGTCAAGGCGGGCGTCGACCATGGGCTCTTCCAATTCGTTGCGGTCGGCACGCCGCCGGGCGAAGACGGTTCCGCGGATCTATCGCACGTGCTCGCCGTCGCGCGCTCGATCGGCGAGCACTTGAGCGAGTATCGGGTGATCGTCGACAAGTCGACGGTGCCGGTCGGCACCGCCGACCTCGTGCGTACCGAGGTTCAAAACACGCTGAACAAACGCGGGCGCGCCGTAGATTTCGACGTGGTCTCGAACCCGGAATTTCTCAAGGAAGGGGCTGCGATCAACGATTTCATGAAGCCCGATCGGATCATCATCGGCACCGACAACCCGCGTACGGCCGAGCTCCTGCGCGCCTTGTACGAACCCTTCAATCGCAACCACGAGCGCGTCATCGTCATGGATATCCGCTCCGCCGAGCTGACGAAGTACGCGGCCAATGCGATGCTCGCAACCAAGATCAGCTTCATGAATGAGCTCGCGAATCTCGCGGAGCGTACGGGTGCGGACATCGAGAACGTTCGCAGGGGCATCGGCTCCGATCCGCGCATCGGCTACGAGTTCATCTATCCCGGCTGCGGCTACGGCGGCTCGTGTTTCCCGAAGGACGTGCAGGCGTTGGCAATGACGGCGAAAACAGCGGGCTACGAGAGCGAGCTCCTGAACGCGGTAGAGAACGTCAACAATCGGCAGAAGGGCGTGTTGTTCCAGAAGATAAAGAGCCACTTCGGCGGCGACCTGAAGGGCAGGGCCGTCGCGCTCTGGGGGCTCTCCTTCAAGCCGAACACGGACGACATGCGCGAGGCGCCGAGTCGGTCGCTCATCGAGGCGCTCTGGGCCGCGGGTTGCGGGGTCCGCGCCTACGACCCCGTGGCGATGGAGCAGACGCGCAAGATCTACGGCGATCGCGCCGATCTCACGCTCTGCGAGACTGCCGAACAAGCGTTGGAGGGTGCCGACGCGCTCGTCATAGCCACCGAGTGGCGCGAGTTCCGTAGCCCGAACTTCGATTCGATGAAGAAAAACCTGAAAGCGCCGGTCATTTTCGACGGCCGCAATCTCTACGACCCGCGATATCTCCGCAGCATCGGGTTTACGTACTACGGCATCGGCCGCGGCGACTCGGTCAAGATGCCCGCGCTTACGCACGAGCGGCGTCACGCGCCCGAGCGGCGCCGCAGGCAACGCGATTAGCCTTTACCGTCGCGAAAGCCCGCGGTAGTTCAAGCCGATGTAGAGGGCTTGAGAGTCGGCGCTGTTGACGCCGGAATCCGTGAACTCCTGGGTGGTGTAGTCGTAGCCGCCGGTCAGGAACAACACGGGTTTGAGCGCCCAATCGAAGCGGATCTCGGCGCGCCCATAGTCCCGATCGTTGCGGTCGTTGACGTCGCCGAGCGCCTCGGTCGTGTTGATCCTGACGCCGAAGCTCGTATTGAGGCGTCGTGTGACCGCTTGGACCCAGTACATCCTGAGCTCGCGGCGCACCGACGCGTAGCCGGTGGAGCTCGGATAGACGTCGCGTGAGAGGTCGAAGTTGACGCGGGAGCGCTCCGAACGCTTCCGCACGCCGACGCGCAGCGTGTAGTCGGTCGTGGCACGCTCGGTGAACTGCAGGTCGAAAAATTCGAAATCGCTGCGGAGAACGCCGGCAGCCAGATTGAAAGACCACAGCTCGGACACCGGGCGAGTGAAAGACCCTTCGACGGTCACGGTCTCTGTAACGTTTCGATTGATGTCGGCCTCGTAGCTGTCCACGGTCACCACCGCGGCAAGCGAATTCCGCGCGTCGACGGTGCGATAGATTCCGGCCGACGCCTGCGTGGACTGGTAGCCCGTGCGTCCTGCGAAATTCCCTCCGGGGTAGGCGACCTCGATGTCGTATAGTTCGAAGCGCAGCGTGTTGCGCTCCGAGACCTCAAAAGCCAGATACGGGCTCAGCCGAACAAGCTCGCGGTCCTCGCCGATGGACACCAGCCGTCCCGTATCGATGTCGTCCGGATCATCGGTGTCGGGGTCATTGTCCCCGTCCACGTCGCCGAGCTCGGCGCTCAGTAAGCGCTCCCGCGCGAAGTCGGCGCTGAACCCGGCCGTGACGGTTTGCCACCGATACTCGCCGGAGCCTCCCACGAGCAGATCTTCGCTTTCGAGGTCGCTGTTGGCCGAGTCGGCATATCGGTAAACGATCATTCGAGGTTCGAACGTCAGGAAGCTTCTGTCGGTAAAATTCGCGATGTCGGCCGCCACGTCGAAAATAGCGCTCGTCGTCGACGGCTCGGCGCGGCCGTCTTGCTGCAGGCGCGGGTCTTTTTCGTTCTGCGCGCTGATCGTGAGATCCGGGACGACGTCCCAAGCCGCGTGAGCCGGTACGGCGCCGAGGATGCCGATCACGGCGCCGATAACGCTCGTGCTCGCCGCGAGTCTCAAGTTGTCCACGCTATCCCCTTACCACTGCAGATTGCCGAAGCTGAAGCGCATCGACAGCGTCGTCGTGTCGACGTCGCCGCTTTCGTATTCGAGTCCGACGCCCAAGCTCTCGAAGAAGTACCAGCGAACCCCGACACTGGCCGAGCTGCCCGCTTCGTAGGTTCCCTCGGACAAGAGCGCTTTGGCAACGGGCGAGTACCGCGCAAAACTGTAAATCTCGACGGGGGCCGTCGGATTCCAGCGCAGGCCGACCCGCGCGCCCGTACCCGACTCATCGAGATCGAAGTTCTCGCCCGCGAAGCTGCCGAAGTCGTAATTCGTGGAGTCGTAGGAGAGCTCGGCGACGAAATCGAGCTCGTCGCCGATCGGGCGGATGTAGCCGAGAGCAAGGCTGGTGACGACGAGGTCGAACGTGCCGGCTACGTTGACGGTGACCAGCGGATTCGAGACGACCCCCGTAACGTCGACGATCGAGCTCTCGTACGCGCCGCCGGCGTAGAAACGCCGGCCGATGGCGACGCTCCCGCCAATGGCGATTCCTTCGCCGTCGTGAGCGGTGATGCTGACGGCCTGGCCGGGCACCGAATTCTGCACGCCGGTTGCATCGACCGTGTTCTTCGGCCGCGAGAAATCCAAGAACGTGTAGCTGAGCTCGGAAGCCGACGCCGTGAACGGCGGCAGCGCGAGCGTCCCCCAGAGGAGGCTTCTCTTCCCGATCACCAGGCATCACTCCGCAAACGCCGCATTGGGCGCAGTCTACTAAGAAGAGTGGCGGAAGCCAGCAGTAGCAGCCATCCGACTCCCGTCGCGCCGCCGCCGCCGCCGCCGGTGCCTTGCTGCGCCTGGATCTGCACGGTACGTGTCACCCTGACGGCGCTGTTGCCGGATAGGTCCGTCGCGTCGTAGCTGACCGTGTAGGTGCCGATGACGGCGGAATTGACGGGATTGTCGACGACGATTCTCGCAGTCACGTCGCCGTCGATGACGTCCGTCGCCGTCGCCCCCGCGTCCGTGTAGGCGCTCCCGATAGTCAGCGAAACCGACGGCTGGCCGAGCAGCTGGATGATCGGCGCGGCGACGTCGCCGCCGCCGAGGTTGCCCGAGCCGTCGTTGTAGAACACGGCCACGCCGTTGAAGCCCACGAGCGCAGCGTCTACGCGAGCATCGACGCTGAAGTTGCCGAACGCCACGGCAAGCGCTCCCGGAGCGGCGATTTGCTGCGCGGCAAGGGCGAACGCGCCGCTGGCGCCGGCGACGTTCTGATAGCCTTGGTGGCCCCCGGTCGCGTTGACGGCCACTATGTCGGCGTCGCCGTCCAAGTCGATGTCCGCGACGGCGACGGCGGTTGTCGGCGAGGCTCCGAATTCGTCCGCTAGGAAGAAACTGCCGGTGGCTCCCGAAGTGTTCAGCCAGACGAGATTGCTCGGCACGGCCGTCGGTGTTGCGCCTTCGCTGCGGCCGAAAACCAGGTCGGCGCGGCCGTCGTTGTTGAAGTCCGCTGCGGCGACCGAGGTCGTGGGCCCCGTGGGCAAAGCGAGCTCGAGCTGGAACGTTCCGCCGCCGTTTCGGTAAACCGCGGCGTCGCCGTCGGCATTCGCGAAGACGAGCTCCGGCAGTGCGTCGCCGAACAAGTCGACGAGCACGACGCCGCGGCTGTCGGCGTCGCCGAGCGAGCCGGTCTGCGCGAAGACGCCGGGAGAACCTTGATTCGTGTACACGGTGTTCGGGCTGCCGTTGGCGAACACCAGGTCCGTCAGCAGGTCACCGTTGATGTCGCCCGCCGCGACGGCGCGGCTGTCCTCGCTCGCGTCGCCCAACGTCAGTGCCGTGAACGTGGCGGAGCCCGAGTTCAGGAAGATTCCATTCTCCGCCCCCGCGCCTGTGGCCGTTGCGACGTCGAGGTCCAAGTCGCCGTCGAGGTCCGCGAGGACGATGCCGTTGTCCGATGCTTGACCGCCGAGGGCGATAGGCACCTCCGATAGTGCGCGCTTGTTCGGGTTGGCGGGGTCGACGACGTTCAGCAATATCATCGTGCTTTGAGTAGGGCCGGTCGCGACCGCGAGGTCGACGAAGCCGTCGCCGTCGAGATCGCCGGCAGCGGCGGCGCGCGCATCCAGACCCGCGATTGCCTGCGCAGGGGTAGAGCTCACGCGCTGCGCGATGCTCAATGATCCCGTGGCCGTATCGTTGCGCGGCGTTTCGTCGATCGGAACGGCGCCCGCGACGGCGACCGTGGCGGTGACGAATGCGTCGCCCGCGAAGCTGCCGGTGCCGGCGAGTGTCACGGCAGTCGTGGCTCCGCCCGCGAGCGGGCCGAGCGTGCAAGAGACCTGTGTCTCGTTCCCAGCCGGTGAGATCGTGCAGCCGTTGGTCGGAGCGGCGAACTGGAACGGCACCTCGCCGGCGAATGCTGCTTGGAGCGATATGCCCCCGACGTCGACGAGCGGCGCGTTGTTCGTGATCGTGAACGTCCAGGTGGCCGTGGTGTTGAGCGCCACGGGGTTCGGCGCTGCGGACACGGCGACCGCGAGATCGGCCCTGCCGGCGCGCAGCACGGTGAGGTTGAACGAGCCCGAAACGGTGTTCGGTCCGTCGCTCACTTCGAATCCCACTACGAAGTCCCCGACACTCGTCGTGAAGGCCGGCGTTCCGGACAGAATTCCAGTCGTGCCGAGCGTCAAGCCGCTCGGCAGCGCCGTCGTCGCCGCGTAAGACAAGCTGCTCGCCGCCGTGTCCACGTCGCTGACGAAGTCGCCGAGATTCAAGCTGAACGCGGCGAGCTCGGTCGCGATCTGATCCGGGATCGGTGCGGCGATCACGGGGATGTCGTCGACGCTGTCGACCGTGATCTGGAAACTCTGTGAGACCGCGCCTGCGATGCCGTCGGCGACCGTCATCGTCACGCCGTGTGCGCCGACGTCGTCCTGGGTCGGCGTGCCGGAAATCGTTGCGGGGGCCGTGAATACGAGCCAGCTCGGCAGTGTCGGAGCGGCGAAGGTCAGCGGGTTGCCATCGGGGTCCGTGGCCGTGATCGTGTAGCTGTATGCGACGTCCTCGGGAACCGCCAGTGCCGGGAAGCTCGTCACGGACGGCGCGTCGTTCACGCCGGTAACGGTGATCGTGACGGTGACGATGGTGCTCGACGCCGTGCCGTCGTTGGCGTGATAGGTGAAGCTGTCCGCGCCGCTGAAATTGGCATTCGGGACGTACGAGAACGAGCCGTTGGCGTTGAGCGTCAACATGCCGCTCGACACGTTGGTATTGAGCACGGCGGTGAGCGTGTCGGTATCGGCATCGGTGTCGTTACCGAGCACACCGGGCGCCGCGACGTTGAGCGCCATGTCTTCGGTCGTGCTGTAGCTATCCGCAACGGCAACCGGGTCGTCATTTTCGGCGGTAACCGTGATGCGTGACGGTAACGACGTTGCTCGACAGCGAGCCGTCGCTGGCATGATAGGTGAAGCTGTCCGTCCCATCGAAATCGTCGTTGGGGATGTACGTGAAAGAGCCGTTGGCATTGAGTGTCAACGTGCCGCTCGAAACGTTGGTATCGAGCACCGCCGTGGGCGTCGTGCCCGAATCGGGATCCGTGTCGTTACCAAGGACGCCGGGTGCGGCGACGTTGAGCGTCACGTCTTCGGCCGTGTTGTAGCTGTCGGCGACGGCCGTCGGCGCGTCATTGACGTTGATGACAGTGAACTGGAACGTGTCGTTGACGGAGCCGTCGCCCGCGGTGGCCGTGACGGTGACGTTGAACGGCGAAGCTTGCGCGGCGGCGTTGGTCGGGGTTCCGGTGATCGTGCCCGCGGCGTTGACCGACAAGCCGCTGCCGGCAGGGAAGCCGGTCGCGGAGAAGGTGATCGCGTCGCCGTCGGGATCGGTGAAGTGGGTAGCGATGCTGACGGGGCCAAAAGGGGTGTCTTGCGTGCCGCTCTGATCCGGGATCGGCGTGACGACGGTGGGCGAGTTGGCCGTGTCGGCAACGGTGAAGGTGAACGTGTCGTTGACCGAGCCGTCGCTGGTTGTAGCCGTGACGGTGACGCTGAAAGGCGAAGCTTGCGCAGCGGCATTCGTCGGGGTGCCGGAAATCACGCCCCCGGCGCTGATCGACAAGCCTCTTCCAGGAGTCAAGCCGCTGGCGGTAAAGGTGAGCGCGTCGCCATCGGAATCGGCGAAGCTGGCGGCGACGTTGAGCGGGCCGAAAGGCGTGCCTTCGGCGCCGTTTTGATCCGCAATCGGCGCGACAACGGTCGGCGGGTTGTTGACGTCGCTCACCGTGATCGCGAAGCTGAGCTGAACGGCCGGCGCGATGCTGTCGGAGACGGTGACGGTAACGTTGTGCGGGCCGGGGGCGTCCGCCTGCTGTGGTGTACCGGAGATCGTGTTGGTGCCGTTGAACGAGAGCCAAGCAGGGAGCGTCGGTGCGGCGAAGGTCAGCGGGTTACCATCGTCATCACTCGCCGTCATCGTGTACGAATAGGCGGTGCCCTCGCTCGCGTTCGTCGGGCCTGCGTTGGTAAAGACAGGCGGATCGTTGACGTTGCTGACGGTGATCGTGAAGCTCTGCTGGACGGTCGGCGCGATGTTGTCGGTGACGGTGACGACGACGTTGTGCGTGCCGACGTTCGCCTGCTGCGGTGTACCGGAGATCGTGTTGGTGCCGTTGAACGAGAGCCACGCAGGGAGCGTCGGTGCGGCGAAGGTCAGCGAGTCGCCGTCGCCATCGCTCGCCGTCATAGTGTACGAATAGCCGGTGCCTTCGCTCGCAGCGGTCGGACCGGCGCTGGCAAAGGCCGGCGGCTCGTTGACTGGGGCGACACTGATCGAGACGGTGACCACGTTGCTCGACCCTGTGCCGTCGTTGGCGTGGTAGCTGAAGCTGTCCGCCCCGTGGAAGCTTGCGTATGGGACGTATGAGAACGAGCCGTCGGCATTGAGGGTCAACGTCCCGCTCGACACGTCGGTGTCGAGCACGGCCGTGAGCGTGTCCAAATCGGGATCGGTGTCATTAACGAGCACGCCGGGTGCAGCGACGTTGAGGGTCGTATCCTCAACGCCGTTGTAGCCGTCCGCGACGGCGTCCGGCGGGGCAGCCAGCGCGATCGCCGGAGCCGAGCATAGTGCCACCAGCAACCACAAACCGGCGCAGGTTCTACGGAATTGCTGTCGGCCGGTGGTGGCTCCGGAGTGCTCGTCCATGCGCTGCTCGCCTTATCGTTTTCTTGTCAGCACCGCCAGCAGGCTATCGTGATGTAGTCTGCTGCTGGCTGCTGCAGCGCCGTCCTGGCGCCCCTGCGGGATGGGGCCCGCGAGTGTTCGTCCTCGGTTGGCCGAGATTCTGCCAGATCGACCGGTGCGAGGCGAGCCGACGCCCTTATGTCACTGCCCTACGATCGAGGGGCAGCGGGCTGGCCGGCGTACAGCCGCGCCTTCGGGATCAGAGGCTTATGACATGCTCGTTCGAATACTGGCTTTCGACACCGCTGCTGTTGACGGAGGACATCACGAAGTAATGCGTCTCTGGCAGCAAGCCGTCGATGACGTAGGCCGCGAGACCCGGGTTGGTGACCGAGATCGTCTTCGAGTACGAGCCCGAGCGGTCTCCGTAACGAATTCGATAGCCGGCTAGATTGGTGAGCGGCGTGCCGTCCTCGTTCTCTGTCGGCGGGATCCACGAAAGCGTCACGCTGCTCGGGCCCACGGTGACGACCTGGATGTCGAACTGCGGCAGTGTCGCTGGGCGAGACTCCGTCGGTGACTTGAATCGTGACTCCGCGATAGCCACCCACGTCTGCCGCCGTGGGGGTGCCGCTGAGCGCACCCGTGCTGGGGTTGAAGGTGAGCCACGAGGGGCGGTTGGCGATCGTGAACTCGAGCGTGTCGCCGTCGGGATCGTTCGCCGTCGGGACGAACGAGTAGGGGTAATCGATCAGGGCGTAAGTCTTCGGTTGACCCGAGATCTGCGGGGGCGACGTGGACGATGACGGTGGCGGTGGCGGTGGCGTTGTCGATGCGGCTGGTATATTTGCGTCAGCCGCCGTTTCCTCTTCCTCGCCGCCTCCGCACGCATTCAGCAGCGCCGCGGCCATCATCACTGCGAGCGCCATTCGGCGACGCCCCACTAGCAGTCCGGCATGCTCCATCACTACGACCTCCCTGTTCCACAGCTCTCACCGTGTTTCGCAAGGAGCGTTGGCGCATGCCGAACAAACGGGTCCGTTACGGGCGCCGATTGCACCCTTCCGCGTTTGGCGGCCCCACTGTCATAGGCACTTCGTGCCGTTAGACTGGTGGCTTTGCGTCCCCACCTTTCGGTGGGTTTGCCCTTGTCGAAACGCTTACGTCACTGACGACAAAGCCGCAGGCGTGTGCACCGCGATCGCGGGCCCGGACTGGAAGAGGTGAGCGGTTGACAGAGAGGGATGCGGCCTTCGCGCCGCGGTTCTGCCCGTCTGATTCGGTAACCCCGCTGTCATAGACTCCTCGTCTTTAGACCGGAAGCTTTGCGTCCTCACCTTTCAGTGAGTTTGCCTTTGTCGTCAGAGGGGAGACTGCCGAAGGATTGAAACGGCGGCAACCGTTTTGCGACATAAGAACGAAAATCAAAGTCGCCAAATCGCGACGGTGCTAACGAGATTCGGCCAGCGGTATTCGGACCTGAAAGCAAGCGCCGGCTCCTTCCGCGGTTTGCACGGCGACCGTACCGCCGATGGACCGGACCGTCTCACGCAGTTGGAACGCGCCTATGCCCATGCCGAACTCAGGCGCCGTGCTGTCGAACGGACGAAACAGTCTTTCCTGGACGAAAGATCCCGTCATGCCGGGGCCGTCGTCGGTCACCTCGATCACGGCCGTGCCACCCTCCGCGTGCACGCGAACACGTACGCTTCCGCTGGCGGTAGCTGCCTGTTGCGCGTTGCGTATCAGGTTGGTAAGGCCGAAGGCGAGGCGTTCACCGTCGGCGAGCGCGACCATGGGCACGTCCGTGGCGTCGAGCTCCGGCGGCGGCGTAAAGGCCCGGCAGCGTTCCACCGCGTCGGCGGCCACTTCGCGCAGATCGGTACGCTGTGGGGGGTTCTGCGCGGTACCGAAGCGGAGTTGTTTCAGCACCCGGCTCATGCGCTCCAGGGATTTCTCGAGGGTGGCCACCGCGTCGTCGATGAAGCTCGGATTATGTCGATGACGCGCCGCGTTCTGCACCAGCAAGCTCTGCTGCGCCATGATGTTCTTGAGGTCGTGAATCAAGAACGCCGTCATGCGGCCATAAGTTTCGAACTGCTGCGCTTCCGCCAGGCGTCGCGTGGCATAGTGCTGCGCGAGGTAGCTCGCCACCTGCCGGCCGCTCGTTCGCAGCAAGTCGATGTCCTCGTAGGTCAGCCGATAGCCCTTCCTTTTCTTTTGCAAGACCACGAAGCCGAACAGGCGCTCGTGCAGCAGCATCGGGACGACGAGGACGCCACGTCCAAGATGCTGGGAGAGCTCGGTCAAGAAATGACTGCCGATGCCCGCCGGCACGCCTTCCTCGCCGTCGACGATCCAGCCGCTCTTCTCCATGTGCGCCATCAGGTCATCGCGTGGCAACTCCTGCCACGACATGGGAGGCGGCTCGGTGACCCCCCACGATCCAGCCGGCACGTAGAGCTGATAGTCGTGTTCCTGCACGAATGCCAAGCCGCCGGGGCTGCCGATGATCTCGGCCAACGCCATGACGGCGCGATCAGGAAGAGGGAGGGGGTTCGTGGCGGAGGAAAGGCTATCGATGAGCCGCAGCCATTCCTCGCGGTAGTCGTATTTGAAGCGAGCGAAGCGCTTGCTCAGCAGCACTTTGAGACGGCGAAACTCCTGCTTGGCACGCCTCAAGACGCTCGGAGGTGGATGCGCGAGGCTGTTCAATGCGCCTTGGTGTCGTTGAATATCCGTAGGATCGTTACGCCGATGATCTTCAGATCCAGTGCGAGCGACCAGCGCCGCAGGTACTCGAGGTCGGATTCGACGCGCACCTTCATCTGTTCGACGGTGCTCGTTTCCCCGCGGTGGCCGCGGATTTGAGCAAGCCCCGTGATGCCGGGCGCGACTTTGTGACGGATCATGTAGCCCTTGATCAAGCGTCGGTATTCCTCGTTGTGCGCTACAGCGTGAGGCCGCGGCCCAACTAAACTCATACGGCCTTGAACGACATTGACGAGCTGCGGCAACTCGTCGAGCGAATACTTGCGTATGAACCGCCCGAACGGCGTGACGCGACTGTCGTTTCGTTGCGCTTGGGGCACACGGTCGCTGTCGTCCGAGCTCAACATGCTTCGAAACTTGTAGACCGTGATTTGGCGTCCGTCGAGCCCGTACCGCCGCTGTTTGAAAATGATCGATCCCGGCGTGGTCAGTGCTACACCTGTCGCGACGATCAGCAGGATCGGAGAGGCCAGGACCAGCATCAACGATGCTAGGCAGAGATCGGTCGCACGTTTGACGAGACGGTTGATACCGACAAACGGCGTCTCGCAGAGCGCCAAGAGTGGGATCCCATCGATGACGTCGACGCGTGATTGGATCAGGTCGAACACGAAGATATCCGGGACGAAGTAGATCGATGCCGTCGTATCGTGCAGCTCATCGAGCAACTGCTTGGTTCGCAGCTCGTGCCTGATCGGCAGGGCGATATAGATGACGTCGATCGCGTTGTCCTTCACGTATTGCGGCAACTCGGAGAGCTTGCCAAGCAGCGGCCTCCCTTCCAGCGGAGCCGACCCGGTCGGCGCTTCTATCCTCGAACCAACCTGCGAGGCTCAAGCCGAGGCTTGGCTGGCTTGCAATCGCTTGCGCCAAGCGCCGGCTCAGATCGCTCACGCCGGCGATCACGATGCGGCGTGCGCTTGCGGACGTGTGCGCGAGCGACGTGTACGCCCAGAACTGAACGGCAGCGATGAACAGGGGGGTAACTACGGCCCACGACAACAGAACGCGTCGCGAGAATACTTCGCCAGCCTGAAGTGCAAAACCCAATACTGCGAAGCACGCCACAACCACGACCCACGCGCCGAGCGACCGTTGGAGGAAGTCTCGCGGCCGCCGAGCGAAGGTAATGGATATCGCGGCCATCTCGCGATAAACAGCTAGGGTAATCAGGAAGGTCAGCGCGGCGAGCACCGAATAGGGCTGCTCGGCCGGTAGGCCGAACAACGCGAGAACGAGATAGAGAGACCCGGTCGCGACAACAGGCGGCAGCAGAGTGCCGACGATCGTCAGCCACGCGTTGTAACCGCCACGGACAGGTTCCTTAGAGAAAATCATCGCGTGGCCGTCTTGCCCTTTGCGTTAGGAGAATACCAAATAAGAGAGTACCAAACAGGACCTTTCGCGCCCCAAACCCATGGCGCCGCCTCGACCGGCCGGGACCCTGCTCGTTGGGCAAAAGCGTGCTCTGGCCGTCGTCACGGCGTCGCGGATCAGAGTCTGAAGCGAGATTCGGTCGGTTGGTCCAGACATTCGCGGCCCGTCGGTATGGTTGTTGCTTTTGTACTCGGGGCGCGACTCGCAGGTGTTTGCTCCTGCTCATCCAGCGTCGTCGCGGACTCCTCATTCTACTGTCGGATTGCACCAGAAGAACCAAGAAACGGTGCGACGAACCCGAAAATTGTGACCTGCGTCACAAAAACCTAGTGAATCAACACTTCCATACGTCCTATGTTGGTGGCCTTGGCGGTCGGCGCATCTGGCTGCAGTACATTATGTAGCGGCCATGCGATAGCGCCGCTAATCTTGCGTCTCGTTCGTGCGAAGGTTTTAACGCGTCTCGAAGAGCAGACCGCCGCTTTTTCCGTTAGTTGCTATCCCAAGCTCGGGACGCGCGCTTCTTTGCGATACTGTTCGTAGCCTCCCGAGCCCCTTGCGGTGTAGCGTTGGCTTTTCACGCGCTCTCAATCAAGCCGATGGCATCGCCGGAAAAACAACAACTTCGAATGGAAGAGCCAGCCGCGCCAGCAGGGAGCCTCGCCACGGCGAAGCGGGGCCCTGACCGTCGTTGGATTGGTATTGGCGGGGCGGTGGTAGTGTTTCTCGTAGCGTTCGCAATCCGCTACGCAAATCACGAACACGAGCCGATCACCGACGAGCTCTATCACATATTGCCCGCGCTATCCTGGCTACAGACGGGGGCGCTCGCGATCGCCGACGGCACGTACACACGAGCGTCGCTGTTCACCAAAATGGTCGCCTTTGCGCTTTTTTGGGGCGACGGCGACCCCAACGCGGCCCGACTGCTATCGATTTTCTTCGGCTCTTTGTTGGTTGCCGGAGTCTATCTGTGGACGATCAGGAACGCCGGTCGCACCGCAGCCATTGTGGCGTCGGCAATGCTGGCGGTGATGCCAGGGGCCGTTTTTCTATCTCAATACATCCGCTTCTACAGCGTGCATGCGCTTACGTTCTGGTTCGCCGCCATTGGGATCTATGCGCTGGCGACTCAGCGTTTTTCCAGGACGGCCACCGGCGCAATTGCAATCGCGGTCGCAGCCTTGCTTCAGCTCAGCTTTCATCTGCAGATCACGACTCTCATCGGGATTGCCGGACTCGGCGCGTGGCTCGTTGTGGTCTATATGCCCACGTTTGCGCGGTGGTTTCGAGCAACCTCTGCCGCGTTGAAAACGGTGACAGTCGCCGTTTTGATTGCGGGCGGCATGTTGAGTCTGCTTTTCGTTCCACTGGAATTTCTGCTGGACGTTTACACGGAAAGGGCGTTGTGGAGCGGGGGCAGCCATCCGCTCTACTACGTGAGGTTCTATCAAGAGCAATTCGGAGCGTTTTGGAGCCTATTTCCGGCTGCGATGGTTGTTGCGATCGCCTCGAAGCCTCGACCGGCTCTGTTTTGCGCTTGCGTCTTTGGCACTTGCTTCGTTCTTCAATCATTTGGAGGAACGCAGGCGGAGCGTTTCCTTTTTTACGCGATGCCGTTTTTCGTTGTGCTTTGGGGTATCGGCGCCGCATCGGCCGGATACTGGCTGTCAACGGCGATCGGCCGGCTCCTCGAACCCTTGTCCTCGAGAACGACGGTTCGATCGGCCGCGGCAGCTAGTATCTTGGCGGGAATCGTCGGCTTTTTAGTCCTGTCCACTCCGGCCACCGAGCTCACGGTCCGAATGGTGTTGGACGAGCCCGTCAGGATTGCCGGCGGAGGTTCTCCACGATACTGGTCCACGTACGACACCACCTGGAGTAGGGCCGTGGAGCCGCTACAGGACATCGTCGCCGACTCGGATATCTTCTTGACGAGCCAAGGGCTTCACGCGATCTACTTCCTCGGAGATTATGACGTCGAGCTCAATGCGACGCAGTTCCAGGATCGCGGCGCCGACGACAGCAACATAGACCTGCGAACCGGCCGACGAGTGATCGCAGACCTCGATTCCCTTCGCGCGATTGTCGAATGCAATCGGACCGGGGTGGTCGTGATCCACAGAGCCGGATGGCGCAATCCTGTGGTCGTAAACGACGCGATTGCGACCTTTATCGAGGAACGGATGAATCGGATCGAGTCGCTCGACGAGTGGGGATTGCGAACGTACGTTTGGGAGCGTGGATCGAGCTACCCGCCCCGCCAGTGCGATCCCTGAGCCATACCGGCGCACAGCCTATGGCCGGAGCTCAATCCACGCGTCGCGATGTGCTGCAGCTCACTCGAGCCAACGGTCTTGCCGCAGCGCTGCTATTCATGACACCGCTCGTTCTCGTGCGAGTCCTCGATCAGCAGGAGTATGGAGAGTATCGGCTGCTTTGGCTCATAGCGAACACGGCCACGTTGATCGGGTCGATGGGGATGGACCGGGGGCTCCTATACTTTTTGCCGCGCTCCTCGCTGCATGAGCGCGCGCAGTTCGTTAGCCAAACCTTGGCGTATTTTCTAATCGTTGCTGCGCTGACTGCGGTCGTCCTCGGCCAGGGTTCGCTCTGGTTACCAGATGGCTTCGATGTTTTGGCGGGGCATGGGTTGGCGCTGGGCGTGTTTGGATTTCTTTGGATGGGGTCGTCTCTCGTTCAGTTGCTGCCCAACGCGGACCGCAATATCGCGTGGCAGTCGAGAGCTATCGTCGTTCTCGCGCTGTTCCGAAGTGTCCTGGTAGCCAGCGTAGCGCTGGTTACCCGCGACCTGCAGGCAGTTCTCCTCGGCGTGCTTGGTTTTGTGCTGATACAAGGTGTTGTGCTCGCACTGTATGTGTGGATCCATTACGGGCCGCACCTGAAGCTGCCAACGTTGGGCAGGGCTGAAACGGCAACTCGCCTATTCCGTGCCTTTTGGACTGTCGGGCAGCCTCGCGACGGCGCGGAGCCAGATGACGCAATGGATCGTAGCCTGGATGTTCGCACCGGGTTCCCTCGCGCTTTTCGCCGTGGGCATCAGTTTCAATGCGACGCTCGCCGTGCTCAGACACTCCGTGGGCAACGCGGTAATGCCCAGGATGAGCGCAGTTCACGCAGCGGGGGATACGGCTCGGGCGCTCGAGCTGAACAACCGCGGCAACGTTGCCATCGGCGTCGTCGTGTTTCCAGTCGTCGTTTTCATTTGGACCTTCGCCGCGCCGCTCATAGAGTTGCTTTACACGGCCGACTATCTCGAAGCAGTTGCGGTGCTGCGGGTCTACTTGGTGTTGTTGATCGTCATGTCGATCGAGCTTGCAACGGTTCTTTGGATATTGGAGCAGGGTAGATTCGTCGCGACGGTGAGCGCAGTGATGCTGATCGCCTCCTTCGGGCTGGTTCTTGCTGGAGCCGCGCTCTTTGGTTTGGTAGGCGTGGCGTGGGGGGTGGTGGCGGCAGAATTTGCCAACCGCTTGATCAACTTCAGGCGTGCGGCGAAGGTGCTCGGTATCTCGTTCGGACGACTTCAAGATTGGCCGACGTTGGGAAAGACTCTCGCCGCCGCGGTGGGCAGCGGGGCAATGGCGGGTTACGGCCAGGCAACCGTGCTACCGGATGCTGCTCCGGTTTGGCAACTGCTCGTCGGAGGGGGCATGGCCTGTATCGGTTATCCCTTGCTTCTCTTCCTTCTGCGCGCGTGGTGGCTGGTCGATTGCCTAACCGGCCGGCGAGGCTGGTTGGATGCCCGCGGCTGACCGAGCTCAGCGTTCGTGATCAGAAGTAGTTCGCTAGAATAGACCAATGGATTTCACGACCGGCCAGTATGTTCAACTAATCGGCGCGCTCGCGGCGGGCGTTGCATTGTTCATCGCGGTGTACCGCGTGCCGGAAAAAGCGACGCTTGCGTTCTTGGTGATATTGATTCCTTTCCAGCTCGTGGACTCTCGGTACGGTACGCTCAACACCGTTTTGATTTACTTGGTCGTGTTTGCATATCTGTTGCAAGGCCGAATGCGTGCGGCGCCGATGTTTTGGCCGTCGATACTGGTGTTGTTCGCCTACGCCATATCGTTCTCGATGGTCCACCCCGCTGCGCGCACATACAACCTGTTTTGGCTCGTCGGGTTTTTCAGCGGCTTCCTGCTATTTTATCTTGTAGTCAACTTTGTGCAGCGGAGCGGCGATTGGCGGTTCCTGATCAAAACCCTGCACTTCACGAACGTGCTCGTCGTCATTGCGTGCGTCCTCGAGATGACGGTGGGGCAATCGCAGACCGCCGTATTCGGTATCAAGGAATGGACGATTGACGCCGGCCGAGCGCACGCCGGCAGGTTGGTCGGGCCTTTCGGGTCGACACATACGACCGCCGATTATCTCGTCATACAGTGTGTATTACTGGGATTCTGCTTGATCAACGAGAGCCGCAGCCGCGTTAAGTTTCTGTTTGGTAGCCTCTTAGCCGCCAATTCGATGTTGCTCGTCGCAACTGGCGACCGTGGCGGATTCGTCTCTTTTGTGCTGGCCGCCTTGTCGTTCTTGTTTCTCTTCAGGCGGGAAATCGGATCTTTCCGCGCGGTGAGAATGCTCGTGGCGGGCGTTGTGCTTTTTTCGATTAGCAGTTTTCTCATGGTCCAGTACACCGATTTTGGAGTTCTCTACAGTCGCCTCGAAGAGACCGAGTTTGCCGAAGGCGGCGTGCCCGACAACCGAGCTACTTCGGTCGCTCGGGGGGTTCAGTATTTTTCAGAGAGCCCTATCGTGGGTCTCGGGCCCGTGTATACGATAAGCGGCCGGGAGCCGGACGAAAAGGTAGCCGACATCCCGTGGCGCAACTATCCTCACAATTTGCCGCTGCACATCTTGGCTAGCACGGGCATCGTGGGAATGATCGCGTGGACGATTTTCCTGCTTGCGCTGACGATCTCGCTTCTGTCGATGAGGAGGGTACACACGCCCGACGCGCCCTTGTCCCAAATGCCGCGCGTGGGCCTACTGGTGTTGTTCGTGTTTCTCGTTGGAGAGATGCGTGTCGAGTTTTTGAGAGTGAGCATGGAGGACGTGCAACACTACATGTTCGTGCTGTTTGGCCTTTTCGTTGCGTGTGCTGCGTTGCTCGAACAACAAGCGCGCGTGACCCGGCCCGCGTTTGCCGCGTGGCAGCGTCCAGCCACCGTCAGCTATAACCGAGACGCCTTCGAAGGTCGCCCCCGACGCTCGTGAGCACGAAACGTTCGAGCGGATTAACTCCGTGTTTGTCGCGCCTCGAGCCGACTTTCACATCCAAGACGGATCGATCCAAGGCGCCGGCCTGCGCGTAAGCCGAAATCGTCGCAAGGTCGAGCTTGCCGGAAGTGAGATCCTCGAACTTCACCAAGAGTGCTCCCACGCTCGATGCATCGGCCAAGAAGCCCTCGAGCAAGAATCTCCAGTGGTGGGCAAACAACGACACGCGCCGGACTGGGTAGTTGGGCCAGATGCTCAGCCAATTGACGTTTTTGCACGAACGGTACGAATCCAACACGTCGCGATAGATGAGCAGAAACTTTGCTCTGGGAAACAACCATTTCAGGTAACGCGCGTGATCGATCGTCAATCTCACTTCCTTCAGTCCCCATCGTTGGTAGCCGCGTTCAGCGGCCGGCACCCTCAACCAAGTCAGTAGGAAGTTACGATGCGCTTCGCGAAGATGTGCGAACTGCGGCGTTAGGTTGGCGATCCACTTGTTCGAAAGATCGTCCGTACGCTCTGAGCCGATAAAATACTCCTCGCGAGGCCAATTAGGCGCGATCGGGTAGAGTGTTTGCATTAGACGATGAATCGGCGCCGCGTGGTCGAAAGGCTCGCCCCACAAAAGGCATTCACCTCCTGAAATGAGGAGTCTCTGCAGCAACGTCGAGCCAGATCCCCATCCGGCGGAAAGAATGAAGAGAGGCGAGTGGTCGTCGTCGACCGTCTCGAAGGGCCACCGCTTCTCGATCGCCCGCAGTGCTGATTGGGCCTGGACGGCTCCGGTAATCTCCGCGGGTAGCACATGGTTGCGCCAGGCGTTGCTAGCGAGAAGACTCGATATAGGATTGACCATCGGGAGGGAGGCTAGAGTTCGTTCGCTTGCCCGTCAATCAAGAATCTGCACCGCTAAAAACGACGATGTGACAACATTAAGTCACAAGCATCGATACTTGTTCGTTGAGCTACTTCACACGGGTACAACTGCGATCGCCGCGGAACTCGTCGAACATTATTGAGGCGTACCGGTCCTTGAGAAACACTCGACCTATGCAGATTTCTTGCGGAGCGCTTCGGAAGACGAGAAACAGTATCTCACAGTCGGTGGTATACGAAATCCGCCCGACGTAGCCCTGAAATTTATCGCAGATATTGCACAGCGCCTTCACATCATCCGGGAGATCGCGACGCGCTCGAGACGCGCTCGATGAGCTTCGGCGACTACCTTGGTTTTTATCGTTTTCCGCATGACACCTTCGCAAGCACGTACCGCAAGCAATTCGACTTGATCATTCGTTTCGAGGACCTGCAAGGCGGCTTCTCTCGATTCATCGAGCTCATCGGAGCCGAGGAAATTCGCCCGTTCCCTACGGAAAAACGTCACTGACCGGCGGGCAGACTATCGCGACGATCGTGTCACGATGAGCAGGACGCGCGTTGGTTCGCATGCGGCGAGCCGGGAATAACGGGATTCGCTTCGCGCAATACTTGCACGGCCTGAAGGCGACAATCTTGGCGAACCAGCTGGACTATGTCGCGAGTCTCGCGCACCGGTCGTGGAAAAAGGCGCGCCTGCCGCAACTTCGCAGCGATGCGCGTATCCCGCAGGTCCGCCCGAGCGAGACGAAAGCGAACATGCTGCTCGAGCATCCGGGCTCGCGCGCGCGCCTCGAGTCGTTCATCGACAGCGCGTACTGCGACCCGGCGATTTTCGACAAGGCACGGCTGCGGCGCCTTTTGCAACGACAGTACGAGGGACGGGAAGATTTCGGGCATATGCTCGGCCTCGTCCTGACGTTCGCGGCCGCACTGCCGATGTTCGTCTACGGACGCACGGTCGAATGCCCCGAACCGGCGAGTCCCGCGGCGGCCGCCCGGCTCGTGCTGGCCGGCTGACAGCTGGAAACGCGCCGCCAGGGACTTTCTCAGCCGGCTGTCAGGATGCAGTAGACGTTGTACGTACAATACGTCTCGAGGCCGGGAAACGAACGCACCGCGGACAGCAACCGGCCGACCCTGTTGTCACCCTGGTTGACGAGAAAACTCTCCATCTCGAGGTTCGCCGTCCGGATGCGAGACCGGAACTCGCCAACCTTCATCTTGTTCAGGTTCAGCTGGTGCATCGACGTCACTGGTTCGCCGCGCATCGCCGAGTGTCGGCGCAGGATCCACGGTTCGAGAAAGATGTGTCCCCAGGGCAAGGCGGCCAGCAGCTTGCCGGCCGCCCCGTAACGGGCAAAACCGGTGCGCCGCCGGTCGTGATCGCCGTACGGGCTGTGATAAAGCGGGCTGAAACCGATGTAGACCTTGCCGCCGGGCGCGAGCCGCTCGCGAATGACCCGCAGCATGCCGTCAACGTCGATGATGTGCTCGAACGAGTCCTTCGAGACAATGTAATCGAAGCGCCGATCGCCGAGCGCGGTCAGCGGCTGGTCGGTAAACGTCAAGCGTTGCGCGAGGCGCGGATCGCGTTCCATCGCAAAGCGGCGCGCGAACGCGATGTCCTCGCTCAGTATGTCCACGCCTACGACGAGACCAGCACCTCGTGCCGCAATGTCAATGCAGAGGCTGCCGAGGCCGAACCGATCTCGAGTACGGACTTGCCTTCCAGGTCGGGGACGACGGCGAATCGCTCCCAGAACGTCGGGACTTCCTCCGCGAGAACCCGTTGCGCCCGCTCCCGACGCTGTTTTTCGTTCTGGTCGGCCATATCCTGGCGATCCTGGCCTTCCCCAGCGTCGACGAATCGCCTGCTAGTCTTGTCGACCGCGAATAGGCTGTCAATCGAGTGCATCGGCGCCGTGCGGCGATGCCGTTCCGTTCTCACCCTCCTTCCTTCGGAGCAATATCATCGCTCTTGTCAAGCGGAGGCTCCATTTGTTCCGCTGTCTCGTGTTCCGCTGTCTCGGTTTGCGGGATCTCGTCTCTTGATCGCGCCTCGCCCATAGCTTTCTGATAGGCAGCTAGAAGCTTCGGAACCTGGTGATGCCACGCCAGGACGCCTTCAACTCGCTGTCGGTTGATCTCGCCCATTCGAGCGCGTGCCTCGACGTCGTCGAGCAACGCACAGAGTTTGCGCGCGAAGTCTCGTGGGTCGTTCTTAGCGGCATACAGGGACCCGTCGCCGGCAGAAACCTTGCCCTCGGTGAGGTCGAACTGGACGATAGGTTTGCCGAGGGCCATGTACTCTAGAATCTTGTTCATCGTCGATTTGTCGTTCATCGCATTGGCGCGGTCCGGATTCACGCAGACGTCTGCCGTGCCGAGCGTTTCCCACAACGTAGACTCCGAAACGCGACCCCGAAACTCCACGAACGAATCTACGCCGAGCTCGCGGCTCATGGCTCGCAAGGCTGGCACCTCGGTGCCGTCACCCATGATCGTGAAGTGCACGTCTGTCCGCTGCAGCTCGTTTCGCATGTACGCGGCAGCGGTAAGGAGAAGGTCGAGCCCCTCCTGCTTGCCGATGACGCCCACGTAGGCAACGAGAAAGCGCTTCCCCTGCCGCAGCGCGTCATTCACGGGGAAACGTTGGAGGCGGCTGAGATCTGGGCCGCTGCGCACCACGAACACACGTTCCGGGGGCATTCCGCCACGGGCGATGGCAATTCGGCGGTAGGACTCGTTGGTGGCGATACTGACGTCGGCAGTTGCGAAGGTCCAACGCTCCAAGAGGCACAAGAGGCGATACCAGATGTCTCTTCGGCCGAACTTGGCCTCGTATAGTTCGGGGTTGACGTCGTGGTGATCGAAGATGAAACGTTTGCCGAAAAGCTTGAAGACACGGCCAAGCAGGAAAATCGTGTCGGGCGGATTGCAAGCATGAATGATGTCGACGCCGCGAGTTAGCGCGATCCTCAACGCCAACCAGGACTCTACGAACAACGCGTACGTATACTCGAGCGCGTAGCTGAAGGCTGAATCCGCCTCCACGGGGAGCGAATGCCGGTAGATATGGATTCCCTCGAGCGCCTCATAGGATTTGTCGTAGCCGCGGCCTTTCGGGCACACGATGCTGACGTCGTATCCGTTGGCGCGTAGGGTCAGCGCTTCTTGCCAGACGCGCCGATCGAAAGGGCACGGCAGGTTTTCGACAATGATGAGGACTCGCTTACCAGCCGATGTCGTCATAGCGCTGCCCTCCCTGTGCGTTCAAACCGCTAGCCGGCAGAGCTTACCAGCATGCGTTCGCAGAACGCTCGGATCCAGGCGCATCCGAAACAGCGCCTGCAGCCATGTCGTCGGCGGGTCCGTCAGATCAAGTCTTGGTTAAGACACCTGAAGCTGCGTGAGCGTGGCCTGAGCAGCACGGCGGCGTTCGTTGCGCTGAGCCGCTGGCCAAGCTCAGCTTCGCCCTGCTGCGGACAAACGCCCCGTTCGTTCCCGGTATCGACTGCTTGCGTCGCGAATCTTAGCTGGGACTCTCGCTGCCAACTCGCTCAAAACATACTGCCGGTTGTACTCGGAACGGAGACAAGAACCTTGGACTAGCGATTCGACACTTTGGAAAACATTGGGTTGATGAACCGGCACTCTGTAGTCTACCCTGCGACTGCGTGCTCACTCCTGGAGTGGCCGTGTCAAAAGGCGTGCACTGTTTTGGTAACCACTGGGCGCCGCATGCGGATGTCTAGTGCTTCCGCACACCGATACTGGCACCTTACTGGCGTTCGCCGGTAACGCTTCCCCAAGGCGATATCGACGAGTGTCGAAATTCAGCCGGCACGAAAAACGTTCAGATATGTGAACGTGCGGCGTTGTTTTACATCGGATGAATCGAAAGAATACAGTTTGCCGCCATCGAAGCCGACTTGTCTTATGAACATAATTACGAGCGCAACGCAGCTGGTGCAAATCGTTCTGGACGCCGTCAAATCGGTGTCCAAGTCGGTCCCTAGTGGTACCGAGATCCGGATTCTAGAGGCCGGCTGTGGCAACCACATGCCTTTCGATCTAAAAGGAATTCCGCACCGGCTGATAGGTGTGGACCTCGACGAGACCGCGCTCCGGATCCGCCAAGAACGCAAAGACCTTCATCAGGCCATCGTCGGCGATCTCAGACATGTGAGCCTACCATCGGACAGTTTCGACGTGATCTACAATAGATACGTGCTTGAGCACGTCGACGGGGCTGAGATCGTGCTAGGGAATTTCATCCGCTGGCTAAAGCCCGGAGGAATCATGATATTGATGTTCCCGGATCGGGACTCAGTGTACGGTTTCTTCGCGAGAGTGACGCCGTTCTACCTTCACGTGCTGTATAAGCGGCGGATAAGGGGCCTGAAAAATGCAGGGAAACCGGGATACGATCCATACCCGACGGTTTACGATCACGTCTTGGCGAGCAAGAGGTTTCGGCAGTACGCCGAGGAGCATCAACTTACTATCGTCGAAGAGCACGGGTTCGCCTATTTCTTGCCTGCTTGGCAGGCGGGTTTCTCAAAACTAGTCGAGATCCTGACATTAGGGAAGCTGACTTCCCGTCATGTCAACCTGCTCTACATATTGCGCAAGTGACGTACGTCATGCGGCAGTTTGAAGGATATGTACGTCAGGCGGGCTTCGGCACCAAGGTGCTGCGAGTCAATCCCGCTCAAGGTCGCGGAAAATATCGCCTGCCGAACAAGCTCGTGAACGCCGCACCAATTCTTCGTGAACTGGGTTCACTCCAATTGCTCGCCATCTTGCAAAAACCGAACGGTCGATCCGCGTAGCGGCCGATGGCACGCGTCTAACGAGCCTGGCTATCGTCATGAAACGGATCCTCTACATCACCGCGACGCTGCCGGCACTGACGGTAACGTTCATATACAAGGAGATCTTCAGGCTTCGAGCGCTCGGCTTCGAGATTCATACGGTTTCGATGAATACGCCGAATCCCAGGGAAGTCGGAACGGAAAGCCGCTCCCTGCGCGAGACTACGCACTATCTCGATCGCGTGCTGCTGCTAGCAAAGCTATGGTTCTTCGCCGCGATGAGCGTACGGTATCCCGGTAGGCTCGTGCGCTGCTTGCGCGAATACTGTTCCGCAAGCCCGATGCAGGGCGTGAGGGACTATGCGCGTTTGGCGTATCACTTGCTCGAGGGCGGCTATCTCGCCCATCGATATCGGCACTCAGGCATCGAGCACATTCATGCTCATTTCATCAACGGCCCCACTTCGATTGCGATGTTCATGGGTCTAATGCTCGATGTGCCATTCTCCTTTACGATGCATGCGTCGATGATTTGGCTGGATCCGATAGCGGTCCGCAACAAGCTCGGTCGATGCAAATTTCTTGTCTCCATATCCGAGTACAACCGACAGTATGTTTCGAGCGAGTATGGCCGCGGGTACGCAACCAAAATTCATGTCGTCCACTGTGGCATTGATGCGGAAAGGACACCGCAGATGCGTGACAGCGGGCAGCCGGCAACGATCAGGCTTTTGAGCATCGGGCAACTCAATCCGAGAAAGGGTTTTCAAGTATTGATACCCGCCTGCAAAATGCTGACGGACCGGAGGGTTTCCTATCAGTGCACGATCATCGGTGAAGGAGCACAGCGTCCCGAGCTCGAGGGCTTGATAAGAGGACATCGTTTGGAGCACCAGGTCACGCTTCTGGGCGCCGTGCCTCACGAGCAGATTCCGGGGTTCCTCTCGCGATGCGACCTATTCGTACTGCCGTGTGTGATCTCTAAAGACGGATACAGGGACGGGATTCCAGTGGCACTGATGGAAGCGATGTTCGATCGATTGCCCGTCGTATCCACCGATATTCTCGGGTTGCCGGAGCTCATTGAAAACGGTGTCAGCGGCGTCCTCGTCCCCCCGGACGACTTCGTGCGGTTGGCGGACGCGATCGCGAAGCTTGCCGCGGATGTAGATCTCAGACGACGCTTGGGCGACAACGCGCACGCGAGGGTAGTCGATCAGTTCAACAATGAACGGTCGGCGCGAGCGTTGGCGGCGCTGTTCAATGGGCAATAGGGTTGCAGGAATACTCGGATGAAGATGAGCGTTTTCGGATTGGGCTATGTCGGTGCGGTCTCAGCCGGCTGTCTGGCGAAAGACGGTCATACCGTAATCGGCGTCGACCCCAACTCCACCAAAGTGGACCTGATCAATAGTGGTGAAACGCCGATTGTCGAGCGCGAGATCGGCGATATCATCCGCGCGGTCGTGAAGAGCGGTCGCCTTACGGCGACGCGCGATGCTGCCACAGCAGTTCGTGATACCGATCTTTCGCTGATCTGCGTCGGAACGCCAAGCAACATCAATGGAAGCCTGGATCTCAGATACGTTCGCGCGGTATGCGCGGAGGTCGGCAAGGCGCTCGCTACCAAGGGTACGCGTCACACGGTTGTTTTGCGTAGCACGATGCTGCCCGGATCGATGCGAGAGGTCGTCATCCCGGCGCTCGAGGAGCACTCCGGAAAGAAGGCCGGTGCCGATTTCGGTGTTTGCAATAATCCCGAGTTTCTTAGAGAGGGAACGGCAGTCTACGATTACTTCAATCCTCCGAAGATAGTCCTTGGCGAGCTTGCTCACGGGGACGCCGATCTGCTCGAGACTCTTTACGAGAACCTGGATGCGCCGTTGATCCGTGTCGATGTGGATACGGCTGAAATGGTCAAGTACGTCGACAACGTGTGGCATGCACTCAAGGTAGGCTTCGCGAACGAGATCGGCAATTTGTGCAAGGTCATGCGGTTGGACGGGCAGGAAGTGATGAGAATCTTCTGCGAAGATTTGAAGTTGAACCTCTCGGCCTATTATCTACGCCCGGGCTTCGCTTTCGGCGGTTCGTGCCTACCCAAGGATCTCCGCGCGCTAAACTACAAGGCCGGTAGATTGGACGTCGAAGTGCCGATCTTGCACTCGATCCTGCAGAGCAATGTCGGTCAAATCCAGCGCGGGCTGGATATGATCCATGCCAAAGGAAGCAAAAAAGTCGGAATTTTGGGATTCAGCTTCAAAGCCGGCACAGACGACCTTCGGGAGAGCCCGCTCGTCGAGTTGATCGAGCGGCTCATCGGCAAAGGCTTCGACGTCCGCATCTACGACAAGAACGTCAACATTGCTCGCCTGATGGGAGCGAACAGAGACTATATTCTGAATCATGTGCCGCACATCGCCAAGATCATGGTTGAATCAATTACAGAAGTGCTCGCCACTGCGGAGACGATCGTAATCGGCAACGGTTCAGAAGAGTTTCGGGACGTGGTCCGCCTGCTGAAGCCCCATCAGCATGTGATAGATTTCGTGGGCGTTGCAAAACCGGCTGAGCCGTCGAGTCAGTACGACGGGATCGGTTGGTAGCGGTTCCCGATCGCTCCCTGATGCGCAGCCGTGTATTACCGCAGCCTGCAAGCCTACTCCTAGCACCGACACTGCCGTCGATGCGACCGCTGCTTCCCAATTCGGTCTTCGTCACGTGGAGCAAGCAGTGCACGCGGAGCTCCAATCAGGCGAGGCATCTCGGCGCCGAGCTCCTGATCGTGCATTTCGTTACGCCCGTCTCCGGAGCGCTGGGGGCAATTCTTCGCTACGTCGCGTCCATCCCGAGCACGATCCGGCAGCTGCGAAAGCGCAGGCCGGACGTCGTTCTGACGGAGAATCAGCCGATTTTTCTGGTGCTATCCGTTGCTCTGTACGCGAGCTTCGCGCGAATACCTTATATCATCGACTCCCACTCCGGAGCCTTCAACAACCCGAAGTGGCGCTGGGCAATACCGATATACCGTATCCTGGCGCGACGGGCCCTGATCAACGTCAATACCAATGATGTGCACAAGGGTCTCGTCGAATCGTGGGGCGGGCGATCGCTGATCATTGCCGACATACCAATTTTCATCGATCGGGTCGAGCCGCCGGCGCATATCCCGGAGCGGTACCTTGTGGCGATCACCTCGTTCGGCTTCGATGAGCCAATCGTCGAGATCATCGAGGCGGCGCGAATAACGCCGCACGTCGAGTTCTACTTGACGGGTAACTACAACAAGCTCACGAGCGAGGTTCGCGAACGAGCGCCTCGCAACGTCCATTTCACGGGGTTCATCGCCTACCCGCAGTATCTCGGCCTGATCTCTCACTCATTGGGTGTGATCGTGTTGACCACGCGTGACAATACCATGCAGCGTGGAGCCTACGAGGCGCTCGCCCTGGAAGTGCCGATCATCACGTTCGGATTTTGCGATTCTTCGCAAGTCGTTCGCAGATGCTGCGTTATACGTTGAAAACACACCGCCGCGGATAGCGGAAGCAGTGAACGAGCTCCAAAGACGGAGCGAGGAATTGCGGGCAGCAGCTGTGGAGCAGAAAGCACGGCGCGCGAAGGCCTACAAAATGGCCATCGCGACGATCGCCAACGAGGTCGCCGCCTCCAGGCGTTTGTAACGCATTCTCTCCGGTGGTGCGGCTATCACGCGACCGCTGATACGCGCTGTTCAGGCGACGCGGACCTCAGATCCGTTTTGAAGAACCGTGAATGAAAGGGCGTTCTATTGCAGTCGAGGCGGGCGTGGCCGCAATCCACCGACGCGTCGTGCGCCTATCTCCCTGAATATCGTACCGCCCGGCTTGTAATAGATTGCTTCGCCAGCCGCCCAGCTAATAGTGCTGGAGCACGTGAGCTCGCTGTTGGCGAGGTTCACGTCAACGACAGTGCATTGATCGCTATTGATATCGATGACGTCACCCGATCGCATTCCGCCCATGGTGCCCATGAAGCACTCCGGACGATCGATCTTTATTTTCGTGCCAGTGCCGGAATTAGTAGTTAGCGCGATTGGCGAGGCCGCGGCGACCAGTGGACCATCCGGCAGAGGAGTGAAATCTCGTTTCGATGGATCGCGATAGAGCGCGCCGTCAAACCTCTTCACATTGCTGCCGATTTGCACGCCGTCGACGTTCAATGGCACGCTGCCGAAACCCTGCTTTGCACCTAGACTGTTGTAAAACAATGCATCTGTTTCGTGAACGCTGCCTGCGACCAGGCCGTTAATGTATGCGCTGAAACTGCCCGTGCCGTATGTTCGCAGCAGAATGTAGTTCTTATAGGGGCTGTCCGTGACGGCGGGGTTCGCTGTGGCCATGTGCCACGCCTCGTTAACTGCGTTGTTCAAGATAGAAACACGCTGGACGCTCGCCACGTCGTTCATGCGGCCCATCGAGAGGGCGGCGCCCCACGGGCGATAGTGCGAGAGGTGTGCAAAACATGCGCCGTTTACCGTGCTCCCGTAGTTTCCAATACCGATATTGGCACTGTTTTGCGTTTTAGCCGTCCCAGATCCGCCCTGCGACATCGAGGCAAACCGAACGATCGCGTGTTGAAAATCCGCTCCATGGATAATCTCGCCGGCCTGGTCGTGGTCACTCGCATCATGCGGCAGTTGAAGGTCGCCACGGCCGCTCCCGGCTTGACGGAAGTCGACGTGCTCGATCAAAACGCGGCACGCGCCCTTGATCGAAAAGTTGTGGTGATAGCGCATCGAAACAACGATTGGTGTTGTTTCCGTGCCATGTACCCAGACGTTCGACTCGTTCGGCTCGCACGCAACGGTATCGGAGTCGTCAAAGAGCGTCAGCGAGTCGTGGTTCCCGTCGATTAGATGGGTGTTGCCCGTTATTTCGATGTTGTAAGAAGCCTTGCCCGCAGAACCCAGTTGAAAAAGATCATTGTAACGTTCCCATTCTGTACCGGCGCAGCCCGGACCGGGGTTGCCTGGCGCACATCGTTCCGGTTCCCCTCGCACATATATCGAATCAAATTTGATATCGTGAGAAAGTTGCACCCACGCGCGCGGATTTGTGTACGTATGCGTAGGGTCGTAGTAGTTTGTGTCCGATTTGATGTTCTTGATGGTCAGGTAAGCGACACTCTCGATTCGAATACGGTCGAAACTACAGCCGTGGAGGGTCTGACATTCGTGGGTGATGCGATTGCCGGAAACGCCGCTCTTCGCGGGCATGAAGTGTGTGCGTCCATAGTTGCCCGGTAGATAGATGCATCGATCGCCGGGAGCGAGCGAGGTGAAGCACGTGGCACTGTTCCACGGTGTGCTCGCGCTATTGCCATCGTTGTCCGCGCGGCCGGTAGGGCTAGCGTATTTCGTTGCGGCGTGGGCCGGTCCGCTGAAAAGGGCAGAGGAGAAGATAGCTAGCAGATATACGATCGCGGCAGGCTTCCACATATGGAGTCTCGCTTTAGAGATTTCGGTCAAAAGTATGTCACGTCCCCGCATGCCACACTCGTCTTGTCGTCCTAGACCGTGACCATTGTCACATTCCGCAGCGGGGGGTGAAGCGTGACGCGAATCGTAGGCCCGCCGACAATGTCCAGGCAATGTGTCAGCATTCGACGACACGATTGAACGAGTTCGAGGCGCATACGCCATCTATCGTGAGTACTGAACGCCGCGACGGAAACGAGCTTCCCTTTTTTACATCTGCCGGTCGGTGGGAGACACCCGCCGCGGCTCGCGCTGTGCTTCGTCGTATCGGGCGGCAATGAAGCGCTTACCGCGCGTCGCAATGATCGGAGATTTTCCGCGCGAGCCAGGCGCCATTGGCGGCGGCGTCGAGTCGGTCATGCTGTATCTAGGCGAAGCCTTGGGTCTGCGAACCGATCTAGAGCTATGCGTGGTGACGCTCGATCGGTGGGGATTGGGGGATCGAGTCCTCCTTCACAATGGGATAACGGCGCACTATGTCGCGGCGTCCCCTTTGCGCGGACCGTTACACGAGGTTGGGAATCGCAAACGCCTCGCAGCGAAACTTCGCGAGCTCGATCCCGATCTCGTACACGCGCACATCGCCGGACATTATTCCCACGCGGCACATTCCAGCGGCAAGCCATATGTTTTGACGCTCCACGGTATTCGCTATTTGGAGGCCAATTTGCGGACGGGCGTGATTGACAAGCTCTATCGGCGTCACGTTATTCGTTTTGCAGAAGCAAGCTGCATCGCACGGGCGCAGTTTGTGATCTCAATCAACCCATTCGTTGATCAGACCTTTGGCAGCTTGGTCCGCGGGCAAGTGAGCCATATCGAGAACCCGGTCTCCGATGCTTATTTTACTGTTCCAGAAGTCCAAACTAATCATCGTCTTCTCTACGTCGGGCGCCTTACGCCGCGCAAGGATATTCTGACATTGTTGAAGGCCTTTCGTGTCGTGAAAGACCATCTGCCCGTGATGGAGCTCCGGCTCGCCGGTGCGCTCGACGCAAACAGCGGTGACGGCTATCTGGATTCGATCAACACGTACATCGAGCAACACGATCTACGCGGCTCGGTTGCACTGCTCGGTAACGTTAATGAAGTGCGAGTTCTTGAAGAGTATGCAGAGAGCTCTCTCGTTGTCATGTCTTCCGTCTTAGAAACGGCACCGATGTCGATTTCTCAGGCCCTGGCTGCGGGGCGCGGCGTGGTGACAACCGACGCCGGCGGTTGCAGGTATATGGTGCAAGACAGCGTCACAGGCCGAGTCGTGCCGCTACGGGACCCAGCCGCTCTCGCGGCAGCGATCCTGGACAGCGTACGCAATCTCAGCATTCTGCAAGCCATGGGGCGAGCGGCGCGGCAAGCTGCCGAAGTGCGGTTTAGGCCCGCTGCAGTCGCAGATGCGACCAGTCGGTTGTATGGGCGGATTTTGAACCGCTCTGGGCAAGCGGTCAGTCAAGAGACGGATACGCTCCAGCGACTGCTCTAGTGTTGCTATGCCCGGCACGCCAAAGGGAGAATGCGATTGTTTCCGTGCGTTCCGCTAACGCGGCGCGCTGAGCCTGCCCTTATTCCAACGGCGTTGAGCCGGCATAGAGCGAGCACTGCCATGGACGACAATCGGTCAGATGCCCAAGTACGTGAGCATTATGAAATCGAACGACAGCTCGCTGCGCGTTTGCTGGCGGCCTCAAAGGAGGAGCGGCGCACGCTCTATGGGGCGCTGTATGAAGAGTTGTTTCGCCGCGTGCCGCATCATACTCAGCTCACACGCAAAGCCTCTTTAGAAGATCGAAAGCGATCCGTCGACTACCAGATGCGGCTGCTCAGCCGATTTCTGAGGCCCGATGCTTCGTTTCTCGAGCTTGGCCCGGGTGATTGTGCTTTAGCATTTGCAGTGGCAGATGTCGTAAAGAAGGTCTACGCAGTCGATGTTAGCCCGACCATCTCGTACTCCGATGCCGTACCCAAAAACTTCAAGCTGGTCATTTCCGATGGCTGCACGATCCCCGTGCCAGATGGCGAAATCGACGTTGCTTTCTCCAATCAGCTGATGGAGCATTTGCACCCCGACGATGCCGTCGAGCAATTGAGCAATGTTTATCGGGCCCTTGCGCCGGGCGGAATCTATCTCTGCATCACACCGAACAGGCTTAGTGGCCCTCATGATATTTCGGGGCGCTTCGACACGGTTGCTACTGGCTTTCACTTGAAAGAATACACGGTTACGGAACTAGACTCCCTCTTCAAGCGCGTTGGTTTCGTAAAGACTATGATCTTCTTCAAGGTGTTAGGACGTTACAGGCGAGTACCGGTCTCCCTGGTGACGACGTTGGAAGCAATCTTGCAGGCCTTGCCCCAGAATTTTAGACGGGCGGCGTCTCGCCATGGAACGATCAAAAGGCTGATAAACGTTCGTTTAGTCGGCGTCAAACCGTAACGCTCTCCGGTCGATAGTTTCCATTTCCGAGTACCTCAGACCACACTGGGCAACAACGCGCATTCGAAAGTGGTCGCCCAGTTCAACGATGGACCGCGGGTCTTGGCGAAGCTGTTCAATGCGCAATAGACTCGCGGCCGCGCGGCAGCTTGGTTTAGGCGGGGTCTGCCGGCGCGTTTTTTGGCGAGTCGCCATGGCCAGGCGTGTGATCGCCTTCTATACCTTTAGAAGCTCACGTGCACGCCGGTTCTCCGACGAGATGGATAACGAGCTGAAGGTCGGGCCATCGTTTCTTCCGGCATCCGATAAACTGTGTGCGCTGCTCGACCAAGATGCAGTGAACTCCACCGCACGTGACCGAATCGCAGCTGCGACCGTGGACGTGATCAATGGCGAAGTCGAGTTTCGCGGCCTCGGGAGGATTCGCCTGAGATTTTCCCCTGGTGACTGGTACGACTATCCGGCCGTTAGTACGGAGATGATCAGTCGTCAAGACTTCCTAGTGCCGCTGGTTCAACAGGTCTTGCTATCCGGCGATCCAGCGGCGCGCGAGAAAATTCGCGAGCTCTTCACGTACTGGACTAAGAACTTCGATCTCTCAAAGCTGCGGAAGCGCGACACACCAATAGATACTGCGATTCGCCTGATCAACTGGATGTGGGTGCTCAGCTTCGACGTGCTGAAGCTGGACCGGCAGAACGCAGCGCGTCTGCTCCAGATCATCTATCTGCAACTGGAGTTTATTTCCGCGTGGCGGAGCGCAGGCGGCAACCACCTCGTGCTCGAGGCGCTCGCGCATTACGTCGTGGGGAGCGCTTTCGCTGGATCGCGACAGGCTCGCCGATGGCGGCAGTGGAGTAGACGCACATTGCTTGCGGAGTTGCACAAACAGACTTCAGAGGACGGTGTGCATACCGAGCAATCGATGTTCTACCACCAGGCGGTCAGCACGCATTTTCTGAAATTTCTCCTGACGGCTGAGGCCGGAGGAGATCCGGTGCCGGAGAGCTATCGGGCTAAGTTCGGCCGAATGCTTGAATACATCCATGTGACCATGAAGATTGACTTGACACATCCCGTGCTCGGCGACGGGGAGCCATTGGTCACGAATGACCGCGAACATTGGGAGGCAAAAGCGCTGCTGCCGGCGAGGAGCGTCCTATATGGACGTCCCATATACAGCAAGTTTGCCGCCAGCATCAATGATTCATTGGTCTGGCTACTCGGCGTCCGCAGGGAGAGCGTGCTCGTGACTGACGAGATACCCGTCTCGACCGTGTTCGAAAAAACCGGCCTAGCGGTATTGCGTAGCGGCGAGGCTTACGCGTTCTTCGACGCAGCACCCTTCTCAGATCCTGAGTTCCCTCATCATGGTCATGCGGATGCGTTGAGCGTGGAGATCGGTGCCGGGCGTGCAGACCTGTTTGTCGATCCCGGTGGTTATGGCTACTACAATGATGAGTACCGACGCTTCTTCCGTAGCACCGCCGCCCACAACACGGTCGTGCTAGATGGCAAGGATCAATCGGAGTTATCGGGTGTCTTGGGCTACGGCAGATTGGCGAATGCCAAATTAGAGCGCTATAGCTTAACGAGCGAACTGGACTACGTTGCCGGTTCACACAGCGGTTACTCGCCCGCGAAGCATTTGCGGGAGTTGTTTCTGCGCAAGGGACCGAACCCTTACGTGCTGATTGTGGACTACTTGCAGGGCGCTGGTCGTCACACCGCGACGATCAACTTCCATTTGCCGCCTCGAGCAAGATTCGACGCGAGCACGGGGCGTTTGTACGCCGCGGAAGGCGGGGTGTTCCGCGCGAGAGCCGTTTCGAACGTCGCTCTAGAGCAGACGGTATTGAATGGGTGTCGAGAGCCCTTTTTGCAGGGGTGGTTTTCTCCGGGGACGCGAATCGCAGAGCCTGCGGACACATGGCAACTCACGTGTCAATTTGCCGACGCGGCTTATGTCGCAACTGTGGTTTTCCTCAGCGACGGAGCAGCCGAGGCGATCCCTGCGCCGTCCGGGCTCGAAATCGCCGGGACTGCAGTCGACTCATACTCGTTCTCCATGGAGACACTGCTAACAGCCTGCCGTCTCGGTGTTTGAGTTCACAAGGACACGTAGCAGTGGTCCGGCAGGTCACCTCGTTGCCTCGCACCCGTCATGATCTGCGCGGAGCGATTACGCCGGCGGCCCGAGGGCGAGGCCGAGTGAGGTCGGCACTGCCGCTGAGTCGCGGCTCGCGAAGCGTCGAGCATGACCTGGGCACAGCGCTTGAAGCGGGTGCTCGCGATCGAGATCGAGACGTGCCGGCGCGCGGCTTTCGGTCGTGGATAACGGCCTTGATGCGTCCTAGTTGTCGCTCCATGCTTTATGTCTGGCTTTTCACGGCCTTGTCTACACTGTACCGATGGCTCATCCTGGACCGATGACGATATGGGAGGCGCGGCGGCGTCGGAATCCTTGTTGGTGATCCTCGTTCGGCACTCTCGTCGTTGCCGGTGATCGTCGGCTACTCGGTGTTCGCGTACGGGGTGTTCCGCGGCAAAGCGCAGGACCTGGGGTACGATCGATCGCGATCGCCACCGTTTCCAAGCTCCTGTGCGCCGTTGATCCAGTTCGAGTGGACGGTGGGCAGGTCCCTCGCGGGTCAATGTGAAGTGAAGTCGATTATATAGATGAAGATTCAGTTCGAAAGAGTCGGCGAGCTGCCACACTTGGCTTGGGCAGCAAGAAGTGGCACAGAAACCTTGATGTCGTTGTGATCAGGCATGGTTCCTGGGTCGAAGTTGGCAGAGACCGTTTTGTCGAGGGGCCTGGAACGGTGACTTCGGTAAGTGGTGCTTTGAATCGAGCACCTTGATGGGTTCCGGCGGGAAGGTCTCCAATGGATACTTCCTTTTGGCGTGCCCGTACTATATGCTCGAGTGAATGACATATACAGAAGGGCTACCGGATTTCCTTATCGCTTCGAATTCGCTGCCATTCGTGTTGGCACAGGCGAACGACGCACTTGACATGAACTTCTTGCTCTACGATGCAATATTCGCTTCGATGAAGGACGGTTTGGATCGATATGTGCGATCGGTACCGACCGCGTCAGGCAATGTGGTCACGCTTTTTTATCATTGCAATCTTCGTATCGATTCCCAACTACGGATCAAGGAGTTGCCAAAAGAGCGTGTAAAGGATTTCCTGATTTTTCTGACTATACGGCGTTCCTTGAGAACGAGGTCCGGGGCATCTGTTCCAACGCGTCCGATCCACAACGAAACGTTCAGTATTCGCCGGTTACGACGATTTCGTCAGGATATGATTCGCCCGCATGCGCGGTCGTGGCCAGGAAAGCCGGTTGTGGTGACGCACTGACATTTTCTGCCGCTCGAGGCATGAGTGGCGACGACTCCGGCAAAGCGATTGCGACACAACTCGGTCTCAGGGTGACAAGCTTCGACCGAAAAGGGTATCTGACGACATCGGGATTTCCCGAGGCGGAATGCATGGGGGGTCCGTCCGAGTTTTCGTCACTGGGCAATGCACTCGTTCGCAAGATTTTGTTGGTGGGGTTCCACGGCGACAAGGTGTGGGATAAGAATTGCAAGTCTGTCGGAACACGAATCGTTCGCGGTGATTCAAGTGGAAGTAGCCTGACTGAGCTTCGATTGAGAGCCGGCTTTATTCTGTTGCCGGTACCTTTCATTGGTTGTACCAGTCACCCTCGATCCACCGGCTTTCGAACTCAGCCGAGATGCAGCCGTGGACGCTTGGAACCCGGTATGACAGACCGATTGCCCGGCGCCTCGTCGAAGAATGCGGTGTGGACAGAAATCTATTCGGCATGAGCAAACGGGCTGCAGGCGTCTTCGTCACCGAAGAAGGTGTTCAAGCGACGCTGTCCCCCGAGTCGTTGCGGGATTTTTCGAGATTTGCCGATGAGAACTGGCGTCGGCGTTTCGGACTGATAAGCACGCTCGTCAGAATGGGCCGACGTTTCGATAAGCTGAATGCCCGAGCGAATGGGTTTGCCTACCGAGTTGTACGCGCCGCGAGTGGCCGTGAAGTAAAATTTCCCAGTTGTTGCCACGCGGCGTGCGAAAGCTCACGTATGGCTACGTTGGCCGGGAAGCGCTGCTATTTCATTGGGGTATCGACAAACTCGTTGAGCGTTATTCCCGAAGCCTGAACGCGACGGATAAACATTTCGTACCCTGAAGCGCGGTCGAGCAAACCTGCGACCTGGTGATCGTAGCCGGAGTGGTTCGAAAGCTCGCCCATGAGCCGCCTGGCGGTCGCCGACGAGCGGCTCGAGCTGACGGGGCAGGGCCACGTGCACTGACCGGCTGAAGACGCCCCACCGCGACGGCACGACTCACGTGCTGCTCGATCCGCCGGATTTGCTGGCGCGCCGCGCCGCCCTCGTGCCGCCGCCGCGCGTGCACTTGACGCGTTATCACGGCGTCTTCGCCCCCGGCGAGCGCGCTGCGCCGCCACTTCGATGGAAAGTGCGAAAGATTCGTTGTGACCTGCTCCCCTCGTGTAGTACGGGATCGAGCTAGAGTCTGCGATTAACGATACCTCCATCGCGAGCGCCGCATATTCGACCGGCGTCCGATCGCCGAGTGAGCGATGCGGTCGCTCGGTGTTGTACTCGGTTTTCCATGCGCTGACGCAGCTCTGCGCAGTCCGACCGTCGGCTTCGATACCGATACAGCGATCGAGAGATAGCGATGAGCCCACATGCGCGCGTGATTGCAAAGCCGTGCTCCGCTTGCAGCACCTCGACGGCTTGGCGCTTCGCCTGTGGGCTTACCATTTTCGGCCGAGTAGATCCTTCAGCGCCGCTTTGTCGAGCTCCGCTTCGTCAGCAGTTTCTTCAGCCGCGTGTTCTCGTGCTCCAGCTCGCGCAGACGACGCGCTTCCGACACCGTCATCCCCGCGTACTTCGCCTTCCAGTTGTAGAACGTGGCGTCGGAGATCCCGTGCTTACGGCAGAGCTCCTTCGTCTTGGCCCCCGCCTCGGACTCTTTCAGCATCCCGATGATCTGCTCTTCGCTGAATCGCTTCCTCTTCATGTCTGCTCCCAGGTTGAGCAGACTCTACCGCGGTGCCGGACTAATCAGGGAGCAGGTCAGTTGCGCCCGACCTGCTGATCCTCGACGACTTCAGCTACGTTCGGCGCGATCAAGCCGAGAGCAGCGTGTTGTTCGAGCTGATCTCCGAGCGATACGATCGCAAGAGCATCGCCATCACCGCCAACCAGCCGTTCTCCGCCTGGGATCAGGGGTTCCCAGAAAGTGGCGACTACGGTCGCTGCCGTCCGACCGCCTCGTCCACCACTCAACGATCTTCGAACTGAACGTGGAGAGCTATCGACGCAAGGCCGCCGAAGCCAAGACCGCCGGCAAAGCCAAGGTCAGTCAGAAGAAGTAGCGGATTGGGTCCCGATCACATCGGCCAAGATAATTGTCGTTCGTGGCCAGGATAGTTGACGAGAGTTTGAGTTCACGGTTCTCGGTCGCTTCGTTTGCATGCCTTCCGGGCCGCCGCGGGCTTTGACTATTGTGCGGCCTATTCTCGATCCGCGCCCGACCGCAAGACGGTTCCCCGTACGCTTACGGTGTACCAGTCCTGAGTCCCGGTTGAATAGCGGGTTATTACCGTAGCCAGGGCCTGAACGGAGGAGGGGACTGGCTTCCGTGGGACATTGCGAGATGCGTTCAGTAATACGCCGGAGCCTGGTCGTTCGACTTGTTTAGAACCGTTCCGAGCAAGTTCATGTCCTTGATCAGTTCCATCGACTGTGCCACGTCGCCGCGACGCGTCTCTCCCTGGGCGATTATGAAAAGCACGGCATCCACGTTAGTTGAGAATGCGAGCATGTCGTCGGCGTCGAGCAAAGGCGGAAGATCGAATAGCACAATAGTGGAATCCGCTGTCGTCGTTAGCGTTTCCACGAGCTGACGCATTAGAGCTGAAGCCAACATCTCGGAGGAGTTTTCAACCCGCTCATAGTTAGGAACTACAAACAATCTCGGAATGTTCGTTGCCAGTATCACCCGCTCGAGCGGCACACCTCGCAGCAGAAAGTCCGAAATCCCAAACTGAGACCGAAGACCGAGATAGCCGCCAATTTTCGGCTTTCTGAGATCGAGATCGACGAGGATCACCTGTTGGTTCGCTTCCTGCGCCAAGCTGATTGCGGCGTTGATAGAACTGATCGTCTTGCCGGCGCCCGTCCTAGCGGACGTGATCGCGAGTTTTTTCCATCCGTGCGACCGCATGCGCTGCAAAACACGTGTGCGTAGCATTTTGTAGGCTGCGGAGCTCGGATCTGCGGCCTGAAGTGCGGTGATGCGATGTTTCGCAAGATGTTTGGGATCGAGAGCGATGGACGTGGCTTGGGTCAACAGCTCCGAAGGAGTGACCGCTGCTGGTGGTCGCCGTCCTTCGTCCCGGTTCGTTAGGGTCTCGTCGGTGACGGGGCTGCGCACGGGCGGACTCGCCTTTTGTGACCGCGCCCTGGCCAGTGCCTTCTCGATTTGAGTCATATCCCGACCGTGTCCCTGTGTCTACAAGCGTACTAGCCCATGATCCAGGCGATCGCCACGGCCGCAATCAAGCCGCCGACGACGATCGTTGACATTCCTATCGCCATGCCCAGACGTTTGCGTTGATCCGTTGCTGTCTCGACATACGGAATCATCGCTAAAGCGGGGATGCCGGTGAGTTCAGCCAGCTCACTCGCAGTCTTAACTGAATCATCCAAACTATCTAGGACAGTCGCGATGACAACACCGGCTCCGATCGCGAGCACGAGCGCCAACATGATGAGTGCAGTGCGATTTGGTTTATAAGGTTCCCGCGGCAGCCGTGGGGGCTCGATGAGAGTGAATCGCTCTCCCGAACCTCCCGCTTCGAGTACTTGTGCTCGCTGAGCATTGTCGAGTTTCCCGACCGCGTCATTGTGGCGCTGGACAGCGAGCTCGTTTTCCCGATTGAGAGTTTCGTACTCCCGCTCGACCTGCGGCATCCGCGATAGGTTCGTCTGCAATTCGCTCAACTTTCTTTCAAGCTCCGCTCGTCGCGCCACCAGCGTCTGAAGATACGATCGCTCGGATTGGATCTGCCGGGTGAGCTGTTGAACTACCGGATCCTGAGCCATAAGCGTGCTCAGGTTTTGTTGTTGTGATCGCGGCGCAGCCAGCGCCTGGCCTAGCTGGGCCTCGAGCGCGCTCACGGTCCGGGTGAGACGCGTGACATTCGGGTGCTCCTCCGAATACCGCTGTCGGGCGGTGCTCAATTCCTCCCTCGCGGCCGCGAGCTGCGTTTGAAGATCTGTAACGTTTGCGGTCCGATTCGGTGCGCCCCCCGTGAGCATCTCGATTTCTCTTTCCACCTGAAGGACGTTGGGGTGAATCGGCGTATAAATCGATAGCAGCCTCAGCCGCTCGGCTTGCAGTTGGGCTAGGCGGCCTGCGGCACCGACGATCGGCTCGCCGTTCGCGTCCACTGCGGCGCCCCCCGGTGTCGTAGCGAGCTCGGTCTGAAGGGTGAACTCACGCGTTCGTGCGTCTCGAATTTCGCGGTCTAGATTGTCCAGCTGTTGCTCGGTCCGTTCCACCGTTTGCAAATTGAAATTCAGGAGCTCCGGCAAATTTCCCGCGTGGCGTTGCTTGAAATCTGCGAGTGCTTCGCTGGTTCGCTTGACCTCGTCGGCGGCCCTGTCGATATCGATCTGGATGAAATCGATCGTGTCTTGCACTTGAGCGGTGCGACTCTTGACGTTCTCTTGAAGATACAGATCGGCGAATTCGACGGCGATCTGTTGCGTGAGCGCCGGGTCGGAGTAATCGACCGACAACGTGAAGGCTATGGTCGCCACCATCTCCCGACCACTGCGAGGATTGACCAGCTCGGCGCTTACGGTCTCGAGTAGTACGTTGGCGCTCAACTCATCCGCGGCGGCTTCAATGGATTCTGTCGCCGTAATGTCCGGATAGAGCCCGTGTTTCTCGATGATTGCGGTTAGATTCGGTGTCGTCATGACGCGCTGGCGCACCGACTGGATTTGCTCGTCCGCGTAGCCCGTAACCGTGGTCTGCACGAAATCCGAGGAGATGTTTTGCTGCTCGATCAGAATAGTGGCTATGGAGCGGTAAGTGGGGGGCAACGAATAAGCGACGTAGACGCCGATCACAAGTACGGCAACAGCGGAGACCAGCACTATCGGCAGTCGGCGTTTTAGCACCGCGAGGTAGTCTGCGAATGTCTTGCCTTGATACACCATGAAGTTCTCGAATCTATGGTTCGTGAATCAAGGCACGACGACTATGTCGCCGCTCTCGAGCAGGATGTTCTGCTCGAGACTGCGGCCTCTTGCCACATCGCTGAAGGCGAACGGCAGCGCTGTTTGCCCCCGGGTCGTTCGCCTCAATATTCTGATGTCGTTGACCTGCGCAAACGGTGTCGTGCCGCCGGCCTCGCTTAGCGCTTGCATGACATCGAGCCGCGGGTTCATTACGAATGAACCGGGGTTGTTCACCTGGCCGATGACGTAAATCCTGTTGCCGTTGATGCCTGTCACCATCACCGTGGCCACGAGGTTCGGTATGAACCGGTCTAGGCGTTCGGACAATTCGGCGCGTATCGCCTCTGCGGTCTTGCCCGCGGCGTTGAGATCACCCGCGAGCGGGAATGAAAAGCCGCCGTCCGGGCGCACCAAGACGTCGCGCTCCAAGTCTTCCTCGCCCCAGACGGATACGTTCAGCTGATCGCCGGGCTTCACGAGGTAGGGCGGGTCTGGCGAAGGCTGATCCTGGGCCACAGCCATCTGGGCCGTCAGCGCCGCAAGGACGATCGGCCAAACTGACAGTCCGCGATAAGTATGCTTGCACGTCATCAACGCCTCATCCACGACAGCCTATATTTATTAGTGGGTCCGGTTTATTCGGAACCAAGATGATTTTACAGGAAAAATCCAGCCAAGACGCTGCCGACTGGGTCACGGCGCGGGATGTAGCCTATCCCATCAGGTCAGCCGCGGTGGGTGCGGCGGGCGGGTCCCTCGCTGAGGCGGTGGATACGACGCTGCCTTGCGCCGACGAATCTTTGTTTGACACCGGGGTTTGCGCGCGCGCCTGAGTCGCGGCTCGCGGTAGGGACGGCCGCGGCGATTCAAGCCGCGCTGCGATGAGGTCTCGCAGCCCGTTTCCGATTGCCTTCCACCGGTAGTGCGAAAGCACGAAAGAGGAGGCCTGTTCCGTCAAGTGTGAACGCAGTTCTTGGTTGTCGAGCAACAACGTAACGTCAGCCGCAAACTTTTTCGGGTCATCGGCCTCGAAGTAGTGCTTGCCTGCGACAGCCTGGATGGCTTCGATTCCCATCGTCGTGGATACGACCGCGCGGCGGAGCGCAAAGGCCTCCAACACCTTGTTTTTTAGACCACTGCCGCTAATCATCGGATTGACCATCACCGGAATCCTGCTGACATACGCGGCGAGATCCGGAACGAAGCCCACCAACTCTATCTGTTCGCTGGCCGACGCGAGCCGGCGTATGGACGCGTCGGCGCGTGCGCCGACAATGTGCCAACGTACCCCGCGCGGCTCCAAATGCGGTTTGAATATTTCATTGAAGAAAAAGTGAACGGCATGGTAGTTCGGGGGGAACGCAAGATTCCCCCAAAAAATCACGGCGTTGCGCTCTTCGATACTCGTGTTTCGAAAGCTCAGCAGTCGTTCCTCGACTCCATTTTTCACGACTTGAACGGCGTCGGCTCTCGTCTTGGACAGTTGTTTCAGTCGAGCCTGATCGGCGTGCGATATCGTCGTCACGAGATCGAAGCGTGAGGTCAATGAGCCCTCGAGGTGCCTGGTGCGCCAGTAGTGTATGAGCTCTGAAAGACGTAGCAGCGGGTTGCGTGACCGAGCGCCGACGAGCGCGTGTCGTTCAAGCGTCAGCGTGACGCAGTCATAGTCGTCGACGATGCGAACCTTACACGGAAGGGCCTCTAGAAACTCTGCCGCAAGCAGCGTAAAAGCGACGCCCACTTGAATGTCGCGCGTCGTAATCCAGGCGCTGAGCTTTTCGGCGGTCTGATGAAAGTACGTGGGATGCCCCCTTTGCGCGATGTGAGCATTCGACCACCGTAGGTGACGCGTCGAGCTCGGCGATCCCTGAGGAGGCTCTAACACTAATATCTCATTGAAGATACCGAGACGCCGAATGCCTTCCAACGACCCCTCTGCGCCGTTGAGAACAACGAGATAGGAGCTGCCCATGTCTCCAAGCTCCCGTGCCAAGTTCACGAGCCTGAGCACGCCGCCGTGATGCACGGTGTCGGGTAGCTCCGTTGTGAGCCAGAGAAGGTTTGTGCGCATTTTGAGATCTTAACGTGAGGGCAGCAGCCGGTTTAGTCATAAAGAACGGATTCGTGAATGGCCGCGCAGTCGCTCACCATCGCGAACGATTTCTTCGGTGAGACTTCAATCACGGGCGCTGCCTACACCGAATTGAACCGGGCTAGTATAGCCACGGCCAATGAGGGCCCTGAGGGAGCACCGCGCATGCCAGGAAGCGAATCATTCCGGGCCAGGGTCGGGAAAAAGTCACGACAAGCAAAACTGAGGCATTTCTTCACATTGTGTCCAGCGAGGGCTTCGGTGTTGGACGTCGGGGTCTCGAACCGGAGGGGGCATGAACGAGTCGCTGGAGAGAATTACTTTCGGAAGAACTTCCCGCCGGACCGCACTTACACCGGTCTCGGCGTGCAAGACCTGACGGGGATGGACGAACTTTATCCTGACGCTCGATTCATCACCTATGATGGAAACGTTTTCCCGTTCGCAGATAAAACCTTCGACTGGGCTTTCTCGAACGCCGTGATCGAGCACGTCGAAAACCCCGAGCTGTTCCTGAACGAAATGTTGCGGGTCGCAAAGCGGATTTACTTCACCACCCCGAACAAGTTTTTCCCAGTGGAGGCGCACACGAACTTGCTCTTCTTGCACTGGAGCGACCGACTGTTTGCCAGTTGGAAGCGAGCCAAGCAGCATCCGACCCGGATCGATCTTCTGTCCTTTGGGAAGCTCCAACGTCTACTGCGGCGATCGACCGCGACGGAGTTCGAGATCACCAGGAACAAGATGTTCGGACTGACCATGACCTTCACAGTTGTCGCTGCGAGTCAGCCGCCACTTCGTTGAGCTGCCTCGAGGGTCTCTGCCGCGGGACGTTACGTCAAAGTCGGCCGCTCTTCGACTACCCCGGATAGGTGGGATATCAAAGACCGCATCTTTCGTTCATAAACCGGCCGCGAGTACTTCGCTTCATACAGTGCGCGGGCCGCTTCCGCCTTCTTCTTTGCGCTCTGAGAATCCTCTAGCGCCTCAGTGATTCCGCGAGCCATGTCCTCGACGGTTGGTTCGACAAGGAAGGCTACGTCCTCGGTCAATACTTGCGTATGGGAGTAGATTCGGGTCGCGACCAACGGCTTGCCGCTCGCGAGCAGCTCATAGACTTTCAAAGGCGTATTGGTTCCGGCGGATCGGGGTGAGGTCAATACTGTGGCCAACGCAGCGTAGCGCTTCGCCTGTTCTTGCGGAACGCGGCCCACGAAAATAGTGTCACCGCCTGCTCCGGCTTGCTGCGCGAGCGCCCGAAAAGCTCGCACCTGGCGATCGTCGCCGCCGACTATGAGCAGCAGCGCGTTAGGTACCGCTTGCCTCGCGATCGCAAAGGCAGGGATCAGTAGGTCCAATCCTTGATATTTTTCCAACGTGCCGGCGTAGATCACGACAGGTCGGCCGCTCGGGAGGTCGACCGTGTCCCCGCCAGCGGCCTGCGCTGTGCTGCGTGCGAGCCGAACCGGCTCGAAGATCGAATTTTCGATTAGCACGTGCTTCGGATCATCGCCAATTTCACTGATCACGTAATCCGAAAGGTCCGGGCAAATCGTGATCACGGCGTCCGCGGCCTTCAGCGAGGCGCGCTCGAGGGCTGCAAACAGCCGTTTGATGATCTTCGATTTGGTGAATTCGAAATTATCGAGCTGTTGAGGCAGGCTCGAATGCATGTCGTAGACGAGCTTGAAGCGAAAGATTGGTTTGAGGAAGCGACAGAAGAATACGGCCTCCTCGTGAGCGTGAACGAAGTCGTAGCGGTGACGCAGCAACAAACCAACCGTCCACAAGAAAATCAAGCCGTCGAGCAGGAACTTCAGGCCAGAAGGTCCTGTTCTCACTTGCCCTAGCCATGGCAGTCGCGGGATCCGAATTAGCTTGACGCCAGGCACCTCCACGTCCTGCCCTTGCCCGTAAGTCAGAAGGTCGACATCGACGCCAAGCTCCGACATGACGAGCGTCCGATAGTAAACGCTGAACGGCGTGCCGCGAGGCGAAAAGAAGGGCTGAGGAGCGATGACCAGGGCCTTCATGGGCGGTAGCGGTTCCGGATAGGGGCACGTATAGGGCTGATCTGGCTGATGCCCCGCGGGGCTGCAATAACTGAAGGGCTGGCTCGCAGCCGTCGAACGGCAAGCAATTTTGCCATATCTTCAAAGCGGCCGAAGCGATGCACTTCCCATAGCGTGAGCTGATACAACCAATCCCGTGCGGAGCGTGGTGTAAAATGCGGCTCGGCTGTCCTGGCTCGTGATTCAAATGTACGTATCCATTGTAGTTCCTTTGCACAACGAGGAGGACAGCATTGAGCCGCTCTATACGGCATTGAAATCGGCGTTGCAGGCACTCCCCTACAACCACGAGATCCTGTTCATTGACGACGGCAGCCGCGATGCCACCGTCGAAAAAGCTCGCCGCTTAGCAGCGAGCGACACGGCGCTTCGGGTCATCAGGCTGCGCAGGAACTATGGCCAGACGCCGGCTATGGCCGCTGGAATCGATCAGGCGCGCGGCGACGTCGTTGTCACCATGGACGGGGACCTGCAAAACGATCCGCGAGACATCGGCGAGCTAGTCCGCCACCTGGAAAACTATGACATAGCCGTCGGGTGGCGTTTCAATCGCCAGGACAAGCTGCTGAGCCGGAAGGTGCCATCCAGGGTCGCGAACTGGATCATCGGTAGGATCACCGGGGTGCCGATCAAGGACAACGGGTGCTCCCTAAAGGCGTATCGCGCAAGCGTCATCAAGAAGGTGCCTCTGTACTCGGACATGCATCGGTTCATCCCCGCCATGGCGTCGCTGGCGGGAGCCCGAGTCGTTGAAATCAAGGTGCGGCACCACGCCCGCCAATTCGGTCAATCCAAATACGGCTTGAATCGCATCTTCAAGGTCTTGTTCGATCTGATGGCGATCAAGACGATTGTCTCGTTCGCGAGCCGTCCGCTGGTGTGGTTTGCGGTATTGGCACTGCCTAGCCTGCTCCTCAGCATCGCGACTCTCGCTGCGAGCATGGCTCCTTTGATTAGTGGCGGCGGGACCATTTCGGGACCGCTTGCGGGCACCGGAGTGCTGTTCGGTGCTTTGACTGTTTTCTTAATCTTCAACGGTGCTCTTGCAGAGCTCGTCTACCATACGGGCGACGTGAACCTGAGCATAATGGGGCGCTTGACCATGGAGGTGAGCGAACATAATGAGGGAGATGGCCAAACCAATGCGCCTGCCGCAGGCTGAGCCCGCAAAACCGGCGCCCCGATTGTCGGTCGTGATCCCGGTCGGTGACCGCACCGACGATCTCGCGGAGCTCTTGGCGGGCTACAACGAGGAGCTCGAGAAAATCGGGTTCTCCTACGAGGTCATCGTAGTGGTCGACGGCGGGATGGGCCGGGTGGCTGCCGAGCTCGGCCAGTTGCAGCACTCCGGTATACGTTTTTCGCTGATCAAGCTCGCCAAGCGCTTCGGAGAAGCGGCGGCCCTGTCCGTGGGTTTCGCGCACGCGAGGGGCGCCCTGATATTGACTCTGCCGGCGTACCACCAGATAAAACCGGCATCGATCCACGACTTGACGGACGCGATCGCAGAGTGCGACATGGTGGTCGCACGCCGCTGGCCGCGAGCGGGATCTGCGTTCGAGGCGTTGCGCAGACGCGCGTTCCATTGGTTGTTGCAGGCGTTGAGCGGGGAGCGCTTCCGGGATTTGGGCTGCAGTGTCCGCCTCTTCAAGCGTGACGTCGCATCCGAAATCGACCTGTACGGCGACCAGCATAGATTCTTTCCCGTCTTGGCCAATCGGCTCGGTTTCCGCGTCAAGGAGATCGACGTCGCGCAGTCTGCGAAGGATCGGTTTCGCGGCGGATACCGGGTTCGCGAGTATCTGCACCGAGTTCTGGACATCGTCACGATCTTTTTTTTGGTTCGTTTTACGAAAAAGCCGTTGCGGTTTTTCGGAATGATCGGAAGCGTCGTGTCGATCTTCGGCGGAGCGGTGGTGTTCGTCGTCGTGATTCAGCGCCTGTTTTTTGCGGTTGCGCTTGCCGACCGGCCGGCGTTGCTACTTGGCTCGTTGCTCCTCGTGCTGGGAGTGCAGGTCTTTGCGCTCGGATTGATTGGCGAGCTCATTATCTTTACTCATGCCGGACACTTGAGAGAGTACACCATCGCCGAGATCGTCAACGCCGATAGCGACACGCCCACAGCCGTACGGTGAGAACGGTCTCGTCCTCAGATCGTCCCCAGCCACCGATTTTGGCATTGCGCGGTCCACTTCTGATGCAAAGTACTCCCCGGATCTCCCCTGGCCGCCGTTTTGCGCGCAACGTTACTTCGCTCGCCGCGGGTGGCGTGGTTGCCCAAGTCGCATTCGTCCTCATCGAAGTTGTTCTGGCGCGGCAGCTCGGGGCCGCGACTTACGGGATCTTCTCGATCAGTTATTCGGCGTGCCTGTTTGCGCTGATCGTCACCGATCTCGGCATTGACTGGTGGATAGTGCAGGAAGGCTCGCGAGATCGGGCCAAGTTGCCGGTATTGTTCGGCAACGCGCTCCGGCTGAAGGGCACCTTAGTCCTGCTCGCGTATGTCGCCGCCATGGCCGTCGTCTGGACGCTCGATTTGCCGACGGAGCTGAAGGTCTTTCTCACGGTGTTCGCCTTGTTCGTGCCGGGTATGTCGGTGAGCGACACCCTGGCCGCCGTTTTCTCTGCCGAGCAGCGAATGCATGTGAACGCGGTGTTCCAGGCCCTTGCACCCCTCACCGTTCTGATCTGCGCGCTGGCAGCTTACCTACTAGCACCTTCTTTGATCGGTGTCGGTGCATCGTATGCGGTGGGGATGACCATCGTGGCGACAGGTTGGCTGTGGTGGACCGTGCGCGAGCATCAGGTCGCGGGCGATTTCCGCGGCGCACTCCGCATGGCCGGCCAGAGTTATCACTACGCGCTCTTCAGCGGGCTGTCCCAAGTCTTCTTTAGGATCGACATTGTGCTGCTCGCGTGGCTCGCCGGACCGATCGAGGCCGGGTTCTATGCCGCCGCGTTCAAGTTCGTCGATCTCTTCTACAAGGTTCCTGTCCTTTTGGGGCGCGTCATGGCGCCGGCTTTGTTCGTCAGCAGTCGCAAACCGGATCGCGAAGAGTTTCACGGCTTGGTCTCGGCTTATGCGCGAGGGTTGGTGCTCGTCGGTGTTGTGGCGGGCGTGGTGACGTGGTCCCTTGCGGACGAAATGGTGGGACTACTGTTCGGAGGCCAATATGCGGAAAGCGCGGAAATGCTGCAGATCCTGAGCGTCTTGATGGTGCTCAAGTGTATGGCGTCGGTATCGCAGTGGGTGCTCTCTAGCTTGGACAAGCACGCGCTCCGATGGAGGTCCATGGCTGTCTGCGTCGCGTGCAGTATTGGACTCAGCCTGCTTCTGATCCCTCGCCTAGGGTCGATAGGCGCTGCGTATGCAACCGTCGCGAGCAATATCTTGCTCGTTCTGCTCCAGGTGACCGGGGGCTTCGGTCGCGAGCTCGCGCGTGATGCCTACAAATGGTTTCTCGTCCCTGCCGGCATCGCCACCGCGATGCTGCTGCTCGTCATTGCGCTACCCCTAGACTCCCATGTGCTCAGCACGGGTTGTGCCGTGATTCTGATCTCGGCCGCTCTTATTGCGACAAGGTACATTCGCGTCGGCGAGGTACACGATATATTGAGAGCATTCGCGAAAATGTGGGCTGCACGAGCCCCTCATAGCGATAGCGAAAATACCTAAGGTAAGCGGAGAGCCAGCCGTGAGTGCGATATTCGGGGTTGTCGGCAGAGCGTCAGCCGCAGAGTTGAACGAGATGGGCAGCCGCCTCGCGCACCGAGGCCGCTTGTGCCGCTGGCAGGAGGTTGCTGACGGCGTGTATTTGGGATACGTCGCGAACGAGGAACGCACGTTCATCACGAATGGTTCTGTGACGTCGGTGGTCGATGGGTCAGCGGCGACCGAAGGCATTGCTTCACACGGCGATGTAATCGACAGATTCTTGAAAGGCGGCATCGCCGGCCTGGAGGGCGGCAACGCACCGTTCGCGCTGGCGGCGTGGGACGATGAGAGTCGTACGATCCGACTTGCGCGCGACTTCGTGGGCATCAAACCACTGCACTACTACGCGTTGCCGGCGTTCGGCGTGATCTTTGCGACGGAGTACAAGGCACTGCTTGCGCACTCCGCAGTTCCGGCGGAACCGGACCTCGATGCGATCCAGTACCTTCAGTGCTACAAGCGTACGCCCGGCATGCGCACCCTGATTCGCAGTATTCTTTCTGTACCCCCAGGTGCGGTGCTCCGTTTCGATGCGGACGGAGCACAGACCGAGGAGGGGCGCATGCGCGGATTGGCGGTCGACATCAAAGCAGTCGATGAAGACCAAGCGCGGGTCGAATTGGGGCAAGAGTTCATGGAGGCCGCGCGCCGTCTCGTTGCGAACCATTCGCGAATCGGCATCGCGCTCAGTGGGGGTATCGATTCCGTGGGGGTCGCCTACGCCTGCCGTCAATGCGCACCCGACGCCGAGCTCACGGGTTTCACCGCGGGATACGGTGCGGACGATCCAGAAGTCCGCACCGCGGCCCTGGTTATGGAGCGAATTAACGGACGCCATGAACCGGTTGTCGTGACCGCCGAGACCATGGTCAGCCGCCTGCCGGAGGCGGTCTGGCATCTCGAGAATCCGGTCGGTCGCAGCGAGACTGTTCAGTTTCTTGAGCTTGGGCGCGCCGCGCGGAAGAGCGGTTTCGATTGGCTGATGAGTGGAATGGGCGCCGACAATCTATTCGCCGGAATGCCGAGGCATAAAGTCTTATGGCTGGGCGACGTTGTACCTCCCCTTCGCAAGGATCTTATCGAATTTTACGCGCTCACGCAGTCCGGCCGACCACCGCAACGGCTGCTTGCTCGCGCCATGGAGGCGATGTATTTCCGCAATTCGGTGCCTCCCGTGCCTAGGATTGTTGGGTCGGACTATGTAGCCGCGCTGCCGGTCCTCGCTGCACCTGGTCCGGAATACATCAATCGCTGTCTAGTTGCGGGAGCCAACGAAAACGTTTCCCGTTCTTTGGTCCGAATGGAGCGTCCAGTGCAGGCCTTTGGGGTCGATTTCGTCGCGCCGTTCTTCGACCGAAGCGTCATGGATTACGCGTTCCGCCTGCCCAGTCGACTGAAGATAAAACGAGGCAAGGAGAAGTACATCTTGCGCAGCGCGTTACGCGCCATCGTTCCGCGCGAGCTACTTGATATCCCCAAATTCCCGATGCGAATGCGCTACGACGAGGGCTTCGCGGACGCCCTCGATTCCCTCTGCTCACGCTATCTGTCCAAGGAAAAAGTGGAGCGTCGCGGGTTCTTCAAATTCGAAGCGCTGCAAGGATTCCGCAGCTTTAGACGCAACGGGCGTTACAGCGCGGAAGGCGGGATGCGCTTGTGGACGGCGGTCGCGACGGAAATTTGGGCCGAACAGTTCTTGGACTCGCGGGGCGCGCGACCCGAGTCGTTACGCTCGTGAGTTCCGACGTTGGGGGGCGTCTCCCTTGCGTGATGTCGTTCGTAGACGACCCTCGGGATAACTCTTAACCTCGACGATTAGCCATACTTGGGGACGAATCGAGGACTATGTCAATGAGAGACGCCCCTGGGACAGCGTCCGTGCCTCCGCAAACCGAGACGCAGCTCGATCGGCTCGACGCCGTCAGATCGTTTTGGGACAACCACGTTCACGATTGGAAAATTGCACGCAGCGCGCCCGGCACCCACGAGTTCTTCCTCGAGATCGAGGACTATCGTTTCGAGAAGCTTGCCTATTTGCCCAAGGTCGTAGATTTCGCCGGTTACGCGGGAAAGTCGGTGCTCGATGTCGGGTGCGGAGTCGGCAACGACGTTTCGCGATTCGCGCGTGGTGGTGCACTCGTGACGGGGATCGATCTCGCACCGCATTCGATCGAGCTAGCTCGCGCGAATTTCGCACAGCGCGGTCTGAACGGCGACTTCCAGGTCATGAACGGCGAAGCCCTGGATTTTCCCGACAATAGTTTTGACCTTGTCTACTGCCACACAGTACTGCATTTCACGCCGAATCCGCAGCGTATGATTGATGAGATCCATAGAGTTACTAAGCCGGGCGGTACGGCGATTCTAATGACGGTCAACCGCAAGTCCTGGCTCTACGCCATGCATCGCGCCGCGAAGCTCGAGATCGACCACCTGGATTCGCCGGTTTACTATAAGTTCACGATTGAAGAGTTCGGAAACATGCTTCGCGCATTTCACGATGTGCGGATCGTGCCCGAGCGATTTCCCGTGCGTACCAAGGTGCATTCCGGGTGGAAGGCGCGATTGTTCAACGCGCTGTTCGTCGATCCTTTCAATCTACTACCCCGCCGACTGGTGCGTCGCACCGGCCATCATTTGATGGCGTTTTGCTCGAAGGCTTAGCCCGGCCAGAGACATGAAGAGGCAGCCTGACCTGCTGAGCGATGGCGTTTTCGATCTGATCGTGATTGGAGGAGGTATCCAAGGCGCGTGCATTGCGATGGATGCAGCGGTGCGCGGATTGCGAGTCGCGTTGCTCGAGAAGGGCGACTTCGGATGCGCTACTTCGCATAGTTCATTGAAACTCTTGCATGGCGGATTGCGGTACTTGCAGCACTTCGACTTGCCGCGAATCCGGCAATCGATTACCGAGCGTCGATACTGGTTGTCGGCCGCTCCGCATTTATGTCGCCCACTTGCGTTTCTCATGCCGCTGCGCGGTCTTGGCACGCGCAGCAGAGCGGCCTTGTTCGCCGCGATGAAGGTCTATGATCTCGTCAGCCTCGGTCGGAATTCGGGTGTGCGCCCAGAGTGCCGGATACCGCCAGGTTATACCGTGTCCCGAGAAACCCTCTACGAGCTCGCGCCGGGGTTACGCCCAGGCTATACAAGCGGGGCGATCTGGCACGACGGACAAATGCTCGAAGCCGATCGTCTGCTGCTGGCTTGCATGGTTGCGGCGAGCGAGGCCGGCGCAGTGGTCCTCAACTACGCGGAGGTGCTCGGTCTGCGGCAGCAACGGGACCATCGCGTCACCGGCGTGAATGTTCGCGATCGAATGACGGGCCGAGAATTCGAAGTGCGCGGCAGCCACACCGCGCTCGCGGCCGGACCCTGGAACCCGACGTTCCTGCGTCGCGCGGGTATTCGGCGTGCGCAGGCGACGGTTTCGCAGATCAAGAACATGAACGTAGTTGTGCCTCGCCTCTTTGAGCACGACGCGCTTGCGGTAGGAATAGAAAGTCGGCGGAGATCCGATTCGACCGTAGGGAACACGAACCGTCTGTTCTTCGTGACGCCATGGAAAGATTGGTCGATCATCGGAACAACCCACGAGCCATTCGACGCAGAACCGGAAACGTGCAGTTTCGACGATCACGACGTCGAAGAATTCCTGGGTGAGTTCAACGAAGCGTACACGCGCAGCGCCTTACGTCGAGAGGACGTGTTGTACGTTTACGGAGGCTTGACGCCGGGTGAAGGCGGCGAAGGTCAGCCCCGCCGTTCTCGGCATGGAACCGTAACGGATCACGAGAGGATCGATGGAGTAAAGGGGCTTTGGACCGTGACGGGCGTCAAATATACTACTGCCAGATGGTTGGCCGAGCGCGCAGTCGATGCGATCGTCGATCGCGTTATGAGCAAACCGTGCTCGTGCACGCTTCTCGGGAAGCCTTTGCCGGGCGGCGAGCGCTACGCAGGACGCGAGGCGGTTGTGAACAGCCTCGTGGGCGCCACGGGTCTCGAACCTGCTCAGTTGCTCGACTTCGCAATGGCGTATGGCAGCCGCGCCGAACAAGTGCTCGATCGCGGTGGCTTCGAACGGGGTTCCGGCGTTAACGGGCTCTTGCGATGCCGGCTAGCGTATTCCATTCGCGAGGAGATGGCCGTGTCGGCCGGTGACCTTCTTTACAGACGGACGAGCCTCGGTGTGACCGGCGGCGATGCACCCGGGTTGCGCTCCGAGATAGAGTCGTTGCTGGAGCGAGAGCTGGGGCGTCGGGATGTTCCTGGTCGACATTCGGACCTTGCGACCGGCGATTCCAAGGCTGTTGGCGTGAGCCGGTAAGGCTTGGATTTAGTGGAAAGGAACGACAGATGAAGGTTTGCGTAACAGGCGGCACCGGCTTCACTGGCGCCGCACTCGTCGAACGTTTGCTCGACGACGGTCATGCGGTGTCGGTCCTTGATAAGCAGCCGGGATTGATTGCGGAGCGGCTCCAGAAACGTGGAGCAGAGCTGATTTATGGCAGCGTAACCGATCCGAAGGTCGTAGCTCAGGCCGTGAAGGGCTGTGAGGTAGTCTTTCACCTAGCCGCGGCGTTTCGCGAGTTGAACGTACCGGACAGCGTTTACAAGGACGTGAACGTCGGCGGAACTCGGGTCGTTGCGGAACAATCATTGCAGGCGGGAGCGCGTAAGCTCGTGTACTGCAGCACGCAGGGCGTCCACGGCCATATAACGTCCCCACCCGGCAACGAGAATTCTCCGATTGCCCCGGCGGACTATTATCAGCAGACGAAATATGAGGGCGAACTAGAGTTGCCGAACTTTCAGGATAAGGGGCTCGAATACACCATCATTCGGCCCACGGCGATCTACGGGCCGGGAGATCCAGGACGGTTCGTCATGATCTATCGCCGAGCCAAGAAAGGGGTGTTCCCGATGTTCGGCGCCGGGCGAACATACTACCATCCCGTCTACATCGACAATCTGGTCGACGCGTTCGTGCTGGCAATGCCGCGAGGGGCGGGGAGGGGACAAGCGTACATCATCGCTGACGAGCAGTATTTCTCGCTCGATGAGTTGGTGAAGCGCGTCGGGAAGGCCATCGGCGTCGATGTGCGCGTGCCGCATTATCCGATTTGGCCGCTTATCCTCGGTGGCCATATCGTCGAGAAGGTCTGTAAACCCTTCGGCATAACCCCGCCGATTTTTCCCCGACGAGTCGACTGGTTTCGGCAGGTTCGTGCTTTTGACATCAGCAAAGCAAAAAAAGATCTGAACTATCGGCCGCGTGTCGGCATCGATGAAGGGTTGAGAAGAACTGGCGAATGGTACTCCAAGGAGGGGTACATCTAGCGTTGTCGGGGCGCATCCGGCGCGCGACCGGTGCGGTGCGAGGGGAGGCGACGTCAGAAATAGGCGACGTTAGCGCGCTACGAAAAGCGGCGCCGCGCTCCACCCATTACGCCGCAAAATAACTTCCGCAGCGCCGGCCTGTCGACCTTGCCGTTCAGATTGAGCGGCAGATCATCCGGAACCGTTCGCATCCGCGATTGCACGCGAATCGGTTGCAACCACGACCGCGATCTTGGAGCTACCGGTGCACTGTCGGACTTTTGCGGAGCACAGCATCATGAAGAAACCTCGCGTCCCCCGAATTGCCAACGAGAAACGTTGATGCGTCTGCTGCTTCGTCTCGGAGTATCCGCCGCCCTCATGGTTTTCGTGCTGATCCAGTCCGAACTTGCGCAAATAGGGACGCTAATCCTGGAAGCGAATTTCGCCTTGATCGGCTGCGCGTTTCTCGCGTACTTCGTCAGCTATTTTACAAGCGTGTCCCGTTGGAAGCTGTTGCTCAGCGTCCACGGCGGAAATCTCGGTTTTGGGTACTTATACGCCTCGAGCATGATCGGCATGTTCTTCAATCAGATCCTGCCAACGACGATCGGAGGCGATGTCATGAGGTATCAGTACACGTCTGGTGCGGGCCGAGGTGCCGCACTCAGCGCCATTCTGATGGATCGCGTTCTCGGAGCCGTTTCCCTCATGTTAGTGGCGTTGGCTGGGCTGTTCTTCGCCGCGCGTGTCGGCGCGGTCCCCGAGCATCTTCTCGAGGCTATCGTCCTCCTATTGATGCTCGGACTTGTGTCCCTTGGCGTTGTCTTTCTCGTGCCACGAAGCAGATTGGATGCCCTACGTTCCATCCATGGGCGGATACCAGCCAGTATCGGCAACTTCGTGGAACGGTTGTTCGCTGCATTTGCACCGTTTCGCGGCCGCCGGGATGTGCTGGTCAAGTCGTTGATTTGGTCGCTCCTTCTTCAAGTCACAGTCGTCGGCCACTACTATCTAGTCGCGCTCGCCGTCGGGCTGGCCGTGCCACTCGGCGCCTTTGTACTATTCGTCCCGCTCGCGATCGCGATCATGATGCTGCCGATCTCTATCAACGGTATCGGCGTGAGGGAGAGCGTGTTCGTCTATCTGTTCGGTCTCTACGGAGCACCACCCGCGGAGAGCATCACGTTTTCGTGGCTCGTATACGCCGTCATCGTGGCCCAAGGGCTCGTCGGCGGAGTAGTCTTCGCGACTATGCACCCCAAGAAGGTGCGCGCGGTTGGCTGAAGGCTCCATGTAAAAAACACTGCGGCGCAGTTAGCTGTCGCGGATCGGCGACAATCGCTAAGTCCGTGATCTTTGGGCTAAGGTCTGACGATCATAGCGCCTAAGTGGAGCCCTCAATGCCGCAAAAACGGATACTAGTAACTGGCGGGACCGGGTTTTTAGGCCGACATCTAGTCGACGCGTTGACATCCGCGGGCCATGAAGTCCGCGTCTTGACGCGCTCTGGACCGCGGGCCGTGTCACGCTTTGCAGCTGCCGTGGAGATCGTGGAAGGCGATATCTCGCGCTCGGACCATTGCCAAGAGGCGATGAAGGGGTGCAGCCTCGTGTTTCACCTCGCAGCTGCGTATCGTGAGCCGGGCATACCGCATCAGCGCTACCACGACGTGCATGTGGTGGGGACACAGAATCTCCTGGATGCCGCGGAGAATGTTGGCGTCGAACGATTCGTCCACTGCAGCACCGTCGGCGTGCTGAGCCATATCGACAACCCGCCGGCGGATGAAACATGGCCCCACAAGCCGGGGGACATCTATCAGTCGACCAAGAGCCAAGCTGAATTGCTCGCTTTGAGCCGTCATTGCCAGGCTCTGCCCGTCACCGTCGCTCGGCCAACGCCGATATACGGACCTGGCGATGAGCGATTACTAAAGCTATTCCGGCTAATCGCCAATAGGCGATTCGTCATGCTTGGGTCCGGGGACGTTTTCTATCACATGGTTTACGTCCATGACGTCGTTCGCGGACTGAGGGTGCTTGCGGAGCACCCGAAAGCACCGGGCAGGGTTTTCACGATTGGAGGCCCCGAATACTGCACGCTGAACGAGTTGACTCGGATCATCGCGCGCGAACTACAGGTATCGACACCCTTCTTACGATTTCCGGTGCGACCCGTGCAACTATTGGGTTCGTTGGTAGAGAACGTATGTGTGCCGCTAGGGGTGGAACCGCCCATCTATCGTCGCCGTGTCGACTTCTTTACAAAGAGCCGGGCTTTCTCGATAGAGAGGGCGCGAAGCGAGCTCGGTTTCGAGCCTAGCGTTCCCCTTATGGAAGGAATCAGCTCTACAGTCCACTGGTACCGGCGCAACGGCTTTCTTCGCCAAAAATCGATGTTGGCAACGCTTCGTCTGCAGTCCGCCGTTGCCGCCGCGATCACCTACGCAGGAGATATAGCTAGTTACGCGTTGATCGTCGGCTAGCGTTCCTGCGGTTCCTCGAAGGGCTGCACCGCCCGCATCTTTTCGAGCAGCACCAGCTGTGATTGAGGTCCGTGATCTTCGCCCCGCCAGTCGAGTACGATGGCGATCGTCGCGATCCGAGGGACGGATGGCCTACCGCTTCGAGCCTTGCATGCGTAGCTATGAACAACCCGAATGATCTCGCCGGTCGCGCGTCTCAAATTCCAGAAACCCGCCCGTCTTCCGCCCGCTTGACCCACCTGCGGCGACTCGAAGCCGAGAGCATCCACATCATGCGCGAGGTCGTCGCCGAGTGCGAACGCCCCGTCATGTTGTACTCGGTCGGAAAGGATAGCGCCGTCATGCTGCGCCTCGCGAGCAAGGCGTTTTATCCGAGCAAGTTGCCGTTTCCACTGCTGCACGTCGATACGACGTGGAAGTTCCGCGAGATGATCGCATTCCGCGACCGGACTGTGCGGGAGCTCGGGCTCGACCTGTTGGTGCATGTCAATCCCGACGGCGTTGCGCAGGGCATCGGTCCCTTCACGCACGGTTCGCAAGTGCATACCGATGTGATGAAGACGCAAGCGCTGAAGCAAGCGCTCGACAAGTATGGGTTCGACGCGGCTTTTGGTGGCGCGCGGCGCGACGAGGAGAAGAGCCGTGCCAAAGAGCGCATCTTTTCCTTTCGCTCGGCGCAGCATCGCTGGGATCCAAAGCAACAGCGGCCCGAGCTTTGGTCCCTATACAACGCTCGAAAGAACAAGGGTGAAAGCATCCGCGTGTTTCCGCTCTCCAACTGGACCGAGCTCGACGTTTGGCAATACATCCATCTCGAGCACATTCCGATCGTTCCGCTGTATTTCGCGGCGGAACGCCCGGTCGTCGAGCGGGACGGAACGCTGATCATGGTCGACGACGACCGCATGCCGTTGCGTCCCGGAGAGCATCCGCAGAGAAAGCGCGTGCGTTTCCGCACGCTGGGGTGCTATCCGCTTACCGGCGCGATCGAAAGCTCCGCCGATACGCTGCCCGCCATCATCCAGGAAATGCTCTTGACGAAGAGCTCGGAGCGTCAAGGGCGCGTGATCGATCACGACGCCGCAGCTTCGATGGAACAGAAGAAGCAAGAAGGGTATTTCTGATGGCGGCCCAATCGGATCTCATTGCCGCGGACATCGAAGCGTATCTCGAGGCGCATGAGAACAAGAGCCTCTTGCGTTTCATCACCTGCGGCAGCGTCGATGACGGCAAGTCTAGTCTGATCGGCCGGCTCCTCTACGAGTCGAAGGTCATATTCGAGGACCAACTCGCCGCTCTCGAGGCCGATTCTCGCAAGATGGGCACGCGCGGCGGAGAAATAGACTTTGCTTTGTTGGTAGACGGATTGGCGGCGGAGCGCGAGCAAGGCATCACCATCGACGTCGCGTACCGTTTCTTCACCACCGAGAAGCGCAAGTTCATCGTTGCGGACACGCCTGGCCATGAGCAGTACACGCGCAACATGGTCACGGGCGCGTCGACGGCGGATCTGGCGATCATCCTCGCGGACGCGCGCAAGGGCGTGCTCGTGCAGACCCGCCGGCATAGCTTTCTCGTATCGTTGCTCGGAATCCGCAAAGTCGTTCTGGCCGTCAACAAGATGGATCTCGTCGGATACTCGCGCGAAGCGTTCGACGCGATCGAGCGCGAGTACCGCGAGTTCGCGGCGCGTATCGGTCTCGAGGACATTACGGCGATTCCGTTGTCGGCGGTTTACGGCGACAACATCGTGGACCCCGGCAGCAATATGCCCTGGTACGGCGGACCGACGCTGATGTACCTACTCGATGCTGCGGAAGCCGGCCAAGACGTTGCGCCTGACGAGCGGTTCCTCATGCCCGTGCAGTGGGTGAATCGGCCGAATCAGGATTTTCGAGGCTTCGCGGGGCTGATCGCCAAGGGTGTGGTCCGTCCTGGAGATCCCGTTCGCTCGCTGCCATCGGGTCGGCAGAGTCGTGTGACCCGCATCGTCACGCAGGACGGTGATCTGCAGTGCGCCATCGCTGGCCAGTCCGTCACGCTTACGCTGGCCGACGAAATCGACGTCAGCAGAGGCGACGTGCTGGCTACCGCTGATGCGCCGCCTTCGATCGCCGATCAGTTCGAGGCGACGATCGTCTGGATGCACTTCGATCCGCTGCTGCCGGGCCGAGCCTACCTGATGAAGATCGGTACGAACACGGTCACCGCTACGGTGATGCCGTTGAAATACAAGATCAACGTCAATACGTTGGAGCATCTGAGTGCGCAGACACTCGAGCTCAACGACATCGGAGTCTGTGAGCTATCCCTCGATAGACCAATCGTTTTCGAGCCTTATCACGAGAATCGCGCCCTTGGTGCGTTCATCCTCATCGATCGGCTGACCAATAACACCGTCGGTGCGGGCATGCTGCGGTTCGCGTTGCGCCGCTCGCAAAACGTCCACTGGCAGGCGCTCGACGTCAACAAACGTGCGCGCGCGAGAATGAAGGGACAAAGGGCCTGTGTGTTGTGGCTCACCGGCCTGTCGGGAACCGGCAAGTCTACGATCGCGAACCTCGTCGAGAAGAAGCTCCTCGCGCTCGGTCGTCATACGTACTTGCTCGACGGCGACAACGTCCGCCACGGCTTGAATCGGGATCTCGGCTTCACCGCTCAAGATCGCGTGGAGAACATCCGCCGCGTTGCCGAGGTGGCTCGGTTGATGGTCGATGCCGGACTCATCGTGCTGGTGTCATTCATCTCGCCGTTCCGTTCCGAGCGTCGGATGGCGCGCGACCTCATGGAACCGGGCGAGTTCTTCGAGGTGTTCGTCGATACTCCTTTGGCAATCGTCGAGCAACGCGATCCCAAAGGACTCTACCGCAAGGCCCGCCGAGGCGAGCTGAAGAATTTCACCGGTATCGACTCGCCTTATGAGGTGCCGGAGCATGCGGAGATTCACATCGACACCACGCGGTTGACGGCCGAACAAGCTGCGAACGAGATATTCGATCGTCTGCAGGCGGCCGGAATGCTCTCACATCAGGCCGGCGTCTAAAGCCCATAGCTGCGCGCTAGCAGCCAGGAGAGCACGATGAGCATGCCCGCGACGAGCGGGCCGCCGACGCGGACGAAGTCACCGAAGCGGTAGCCGACGGCGTTCATGATGATCAAGTTGGTCTGGTAGGCCATCGGCGTCGCATAGCTCAAGTTCGCGCCGAACAGGATCGCGAGCACGAACGGCTCGACGGGAACGCCGAGCGCCTGCGCGGTCGTCACGGCGATCGGCGTGCCGACCGCGGCTGTCGCCGCGTTCGAAACAAAATTGGTCAGAATCGCCGCGAATGCCATGAACAGGGCAAGCTGCGCGGCAGGCGGGAATCCTTCGACGACGACCGCGACGCCCGAGGCTACCCAGGCGGCGGCGCCCGTCGATACGAGAGCTTGGCCGAGGGCTACGCTCGAGGCGATGAGCAAGACGACCTCGATGCTCAACGCTCGCCCGGCGCGCTCGATCCCGACGCAGCCTGTGGCGAGCATGGCGACGACGCCGAGGAACGCCGCCACGTGGATCGGCAGCAACTGGGTGGCGGCGAGGAACAGCACGACCCCCATGATCGCCAGCGCTACCGGTGCCAGGTGCGATTGATGCACCGTGAGGCGTGCATCGAGCAGCATGAGATCGCCACGGCCCCTCAGCCGCTCGATGCGGTCCGGAGTTCCTTGCACGAGTAGCACATCACCCGCAGCTAACGGCGTGCCCGCGATGTCCGTCACGCCGTGCAGCAGCGATCCCGTGCCGCGGTTCAGGCCGACGACCGCGACCTGGTGCTGTTCCGAAAATCCGGCGTCGCGCAACGTGCGGCCGCTCAGGTCCGATTCATTGCCGACCACAAGCTCGGCAACCAGCGTCATGGCCGTGCGGCTCTTCTCGCTCGGCACGAAACCGCTGCCGCCTTCGCGCTCGTAGAGCTGGACGCCGAACGCGGTGGCGAATTCGCGGAGCCCTTCCGGGGTGTCGCGGAGCAGCAATGCATCGCCCAGGAGAAGCACGGTCGCATCGCCGAGCGCGACTTCCGCGCCCTCTCGAATCAGGCCGAAGACGGGCACGGCGCGCCCAAGCACGCGCCCGATGTCGGCGAGCTTGCGGCCGCGCAACCGCCCGCCGCCCGTGCCGACAGCGACCCGAGCCTCATAGAGGCGGCTGTTGCGGGCGCTGCCGCGCCCGGTGTCGGGCAGCAGGTGTGGCGCGACGAGCCAGAGATAGGGCAACGCCAACAGGCTCGCGATGGCAGCGATGGCCGTGAAATCGAAGAGGCCCATCGGCTCCATGCCGAGGTCCGTAGCGATGCTGAGCACGAGCACGTTGGTCGAGGTACCGATGCTCGTCAGCATGCCTCCTGCGAGGATCGCGCAGTTGACGGGCATGAGCGTTTTCGAGGCGGGGTACTGCGTGCGCTCGGCCAGTCCGAGCACAAGCGGCAGCATGAGAACGAGCAGCGGCGTATCGTTGACGAAGGCGCTCGCCACCATGGCGAACGCCAGCGTGCAGAGAGAGCCCACCCAGCGATTGAACTGCCATACGCGCGCCAGCAGTCGGACGACGGGCTCCATGGCACCCGTCAACGTAAGGCCGCGGGCGAGAATCATGAGGCTGCAAATGGCGATGAGCGCCGGGTGGCCGAAGGCCTGGAAGATCTCGACCTCGGTGAGCTGCGCATCCAAACCGTCGTAGGGAAAGACGTAGAAGATGAGGAGCAGCGTGACGAGCAGCAGCAACGACACGAGCTCGAGCCGAATCCACGGCCGCGTATAGAGATAGAAGGCGATGAGGGTAACGACGAGCAGAAGGATTGCGTGCGGGCTCAGTGCGGCGGCGTTCAGCATCGCGGGACGGGTCTCTTGGGCGAGTCACGGCATCGTACGCGACGATCGCGCCGACCAACGACAGTTGACCGATGCGCGCTTGGATCCCTAGACTGCGTGCCGCAGTGCGGGGCCATAGCTCAGCTGGGAGAGCGCTACAATGGCATTGTAGAGGTCGCCGGTTCGATCCCGGCTGGCTCCACCAACCTTCCCGCGAACGTCCCCATCGTCTAGAGGCCTAGGACATCGCCCTTTCACGGCGGTAACGGGGGTTCGAATCCCCCTGGGGACGCCATAAAAAACAATTAGTTATGCGCCGACGGTCGATCTCGAGCCCGCCCTCGGTTCAGCTGTAGATCCGCAAGCTGTCCTCGAACTCGCGATACGACGACTGGATGGGCGGCACCGCAGAAACCATTCGAACCGTTCCACGCGCCGCCCATCGAGCCGCGTGAACACGAAGAGCTCGTCGAGTTATAGGCACCCCGGCGATCGATGAAGCGCTTGGGCGTTGAATGCGCGTGTGTCAGCCTAGGCGCCTCCGGCAGCGTGCGCTAAAGTCGTTTTCGGGCCAGAACCGGTCAAATCTGCCATGCCTGACGAGAACGGTAAGCCCGTCGTAACGTTGCTCTGCCTACCCGAGTCCACGGCGTCGACGCTCTATGGGATGTTCGACGTGCTCGAGTCCGCGGGCCGCGACTGGGGGATGCTCGTCGAGGGCCGGCCCGGCACGAGCGCGCTGCGAACGCTGATCGTGTCGGCCGACGGCCGCGGCCGTGCGATCGGCAACCAGCTATGGATGCAGCCGCACGCCTCGCTCGCGACGTGCCCGAAGCCCGACGTCATTGCGATCCCGGATCTCACGGTGGCGCCGCACGAGGAGATCGCCGGCCGCTACGCGGCGGAGGTCGAGTGCCCGCAGCGGGCGGCGGCGCACCCTTATCCCGCGTCCGGCCCAGAAATCCGATCGCGCTCGCGCCCCCCGGACAAGCGCCACCGTATTGCGCTCCCTTCGGGATGGCGCGGCCGAGCAGAAGGAGGTCGTGCGGATCAGAAGAGCGGCGAGCGCCGTGAGCCGCTACGTCGCCGATGGCAAGGTGGCGTATTTGCTCGCCTGAAGCCGGGTCGCCGTCGAACACCCAGGCTCGCTAATCGTAAGGAGTCGCCAGTTCGATTGCGCCGATGCCGTTCTCACTTTGGAACTCGATGCGTGTACCGTACCGATGAGAGTTGCGTCTCAAGAGCTCGATAATCTGTGCCGACAATTCCGGCTGCGCTTTCATGGGAAAGCCCCGCCGATCCCTAGGTTCCTGAAATCCTAGGTCGATCGGAACGAGCTCGACCGCAATGAGCTCTTCGCCGCGAAAGTGGACGACGGCCGCGACGCTCTGCCAAACCTCCTTGCGGCGATCAAAGCTCTGGGTCCCGTCTCTCGTTTCGACCGCTTGGAAGTACTCTTGGATGGTGGATTCCGCGCTCAATCCAATGCGTTCGAAAGCTTCCGCCGGCAACCTTTCAACCTGATCGCGTTGCAAGACAAAATTCCCTAGCCCGTAAAAGATGGGCCGGTTTTTGTAGATCTCTATCCCCGCTGCGGTGTGTGGTCCATGGGAGAAAAACACATCTACGCCGGCGTCGATTGCTTGGTGCGCAAAATCGTCCAGCCAAATATCGGGCTGATGCGCGTGTATTGATAGGATCAACAAATCAGTTTGCTGTTCGGCGTTTCGAATGGCAGAGAGGTTGGCGGAAAGGTCTTCCGCGTTCAGTTTGTGTAGTCCGATACCGCGGATTGATACTCCGAGCCTGGACAATTCGTCTAGTGCGTATTTCTGAGAGTAGGCCAGCAAGCGCACGAGCACGTTGTCGCGCTCCACTTCTAGTCCGTTTAGTCCAGGGCGGCCATGCAGATCGCGACGCGCCGGACTCGCGGCGGCATAGTCTCGGAAGCTGGACGTCATGGACAACAGACCGACGTTCCTGTTCTGTCGCGCGATGATGGCGGCTTGCCGCGCTCGCTGAAGATTTTCCCCGATTCCGGCTATCGCCAAACCGGCCTGCGCCGCAGATTCAATCGTCGCGAGAATTCCCAATGATCCATAGTCAAACGAATGGTTGTTCGCACCTCCGACCATATCCACGCCGGCCCACACGAGCTCGTGAGCGATTTCCGGTGGCGCCATCAAGTACGTGCCGCCCGAATGTCGTTGAGGGAACCCTTCGTAGTTCCCGAGCGTCGTTTCGAGATTGACCACCGAGACACTCGCCTCTCGGCTGTATTGAATCAACTCGAGGAAATCGGGATCCGTGATGTGTCGCCATCGCTGGTTGATAATGGCATCCCCTGCCACGAACACCGAGAGCACATCCGGGCTCGCTGTGGAGTTACTCTGAGTCAGCCCCGGGCTCGCCGTACTGAGCAACGCGAGAATTAGGATGTGCGTCGCGTGCCTCAGGTTGTGCTTGCATGCCATGGTTGCGAGATTCAGTGCAAGTCACCCGACATTTTGATGCCGCCAAGCAATCTCAACAGAAAGGTCATGAGCGGGTACGCAGCCAAGCTGAGCAAAGCGGTCAAAGCGGTCACTGACAAGAGCCAAAAAAGAAACACCATCCAATCCGCGCCGGCGTCGTAGAAATAGAACGACCCAAGACTCATTTGCCGGCCGTCATTCGCCAAAAAAAATAGTAGGGCGAGTACGAAGCCGATGTTTGCGGCAAGTAGGCAGCAAAATCGCATGTAGGAGCCGAACGCGATTCTTTTGACGGTGAAGTCGGTCATGTTCTGTTCTCGAGCTCACATCGTTTTTCGCGAGAATACCACATCGCTATTCGACCCCCCGAGCTTCGGCTCGTGGGCGCCCCCTCGAGTTACGTAGCACGAGGCTTCCTTCTGAATCACCGCGCGCTGCAATTGGAATCGCGCGCGGCGTCTTCGCTCATGCCAAACGATCGTCGAGGTGAATCACGCGATGACGAAGCTGTCGTGCGGCACGGCGCAGTGTTTTGGTGTCGAGACGAAAGACGTGAGGCGCCGAAGAGGCACGACGCACAGCGTCGGCGCCAAGGCGTACGACAATGTGCTTTCGCGACGCGGCGCGTTGCGCGCGGCAGATGCTTTTGACTACGGCGACCGAGCAGTCAGTATTCGCCGGGATATGTAAGGTCTCAAGACCCTTGTGACACACCAGCTCGGGTTTTTGCGATAAGTCGTTCGAACGGAGTTTGCCCCTCGAGGGCTCCGTGCGGACGATGGTAATTGTAGTAGTCCTCCCATTGACGCAGCTTCTGATTGTGCCCCGGACGCGGCTTCTCGTAACGTTTCCACCGTTTGTGGTGTGGCTGGTGCTTCTGATTAGCCGGCAGCCGGTTCATGCCGTGCTTCCCTAGGATCCGGTGCACCGAGGAGCAGGCGATCGTCACCTGGTGAAAGCGCTTGAGGTAATCGGCGATCCGGCCTGGCCCGAAGTGATATTGCTGGCGCAGGTACAGAATCTTGCTCACCACAGCGGAGGGGGTGGCCCGCGGCGATCGATGGGGCGTGCGCGGGCGATCGGCCAAGCCGGCCTCCCCGAGCTCGTCAAACCGTCGTTTCCAGCGGTAGAACACCGTGCGTGAGATGCCGAAATGCCGGCATGTCCGCGCGACTTGGCGCGGCTCGCTCTGCGCCCATCGAAGGACCTTCAATCGCCACGCCAGGACGCGCGCTTGTTCTGCCTTTGTCATCGCTCTTCACTCCAAGCTTTAGCAGCCTTGAGAAAGAGCTGAATGTGTCACCCTTCTATTGGGACTTCACATCTGTTCTGCCCCTCGGTGTGGCGCGAAACCCGCATCCGGTACGGATAATGAATATGAGGAGGGCCGGACTTCGAGTTCCGCTAAGCATTTGAATTTAAAGCCAACTTGCACCGGTCTTGGCGGCTCGCTAGCTAGCCGGTTATCCTGCGAGCCAGAACATCAGGGCAACCCACCAGTTGGTCTCGAGGGCGCGCTGTCGGGCTCGGAGCCTGATGGAAGCCATGGGTAGTCCCGTCTGTCGGCGGCGGTTTCCCGGGGCGCTGAGTTTGGCAGCGTCGCCCTCTTACTCTCTCGATCGCAGTCCGCACGTACTGGCTCTGGCCGGCCGACGGCGTTGGTGGGAGCCAGCGCTGGCCGTGGTCGGTGATTGGCAGCGAGACTCGAGCTCACGACTATGCAAGTACCGCTACTGGATCTGAAGGGCCAATACGCGCCGCTGCGCGCGCAGATCGAGGCGGCCATCAAAGAAGTGTGCGACGAGCAGCGGTTCGTCTTGGGTCCGCGCGTCGCGGAGCTCGAAGCGAACGTCGCCGCGTACTGCCAAACGAAGCACGGCCTCGGCCTGTCCTCGGGAACCGATGCGCTTCTGCTCGCGCTCATGGCACTCGGCGTCGGCCCCGGCGACGAAGTCATCACAACTCCTTTTACGTTTTTTGCCACGGCGGGTGTCGTTGCGCGGCTCGGCGCGCGGCCGTTTTTCTGCGACATCGATTCCGCGACGTTCAATCTCGATCCAGCTGCCGTCCGACGGGCGATCGCGGAGCGTTGCGAGCAGCGCGGCGACAGGCTCGTCAATCGAGTCACCGGTGGAATGGTCCGAGCGTTATTGCCGGTACATCTATATGGCCAGATGGCCGATCTCGACGCGTTCGTTAGCATCGCGCGTCAGCATCGGCTCGCCGTCGTCGAAGACGCCGCACAGGCGATCGGCGCAGCGCTCGCGGATGGCCGGCGTGCCGGCAGTGTCGGCGACGTCGGCTGTCTGTCTTTCTTTCCGACCAAGAATCTCGGAGCGTTCGGCGACGCGGGGATGTGCGTCACGAGCGACAGCGCACTGCACGAGCGCATGCGTATCTTGCGCGTGCACGGCGGCGAGCCGAAGTACTACCACGCGCTCATCGGCGGCAACTTCCGGTTGGACGAGCTCCAGGCTGCCGTCCTCGTGATCAAGCTGAAGCACCTCGACGATTGGACGCGCGCCCGCCAAGAGAACGCGGCCCACTACGACGAGCTGATCCGGGCCGCGGATCTCGGTGACGCCGTCAGAGTGCCGGCGCGGGTTCCGGGCTCTCGGCACATCTTCAACCAATACGTCGTACGAGCGAGCCGACGCGACGAGCTGCGGGCACACCTAGCGGCCAATGGCGTCGGCACGGAGATCTACTATCCCGTGCCGCTGCACGCACAACGCTGCTTCGCCTACCTCGAGCACGATCCCGCGGACTTCCCGAATTCGCAGCGCGCGTCGGCCGAAGTCTTGGCGCTGCCGATCTACCCCGAGCTGACGCCCGAGCAACGCGAGTACGTCGTTCGGCAGATGGCGGCTTTCGTCCGTTCCGCGGACCGTTGACGGCCTCGCTCGCGCAGCTCGTTGTGTGACGCCGTGGCTTTGGCCGAGCCCATGATTTGTGGCAGCATCCCCGGGTGACCGATGGCCCCCGTAAACTGCTGATCGTCGAAGACGATCCCGGCATCCAGAGCCAGCTGCGCTGGTGCTTCGAGGACTACGTGGTCATCGCGGCGACGGACCGCGCGTCCGCGATCGCCGAGCTGCGCCGGCACGAGCCGGCGGTCGTGCTGCAAGATCTCGGTCTTCCGCCCGACGATAGCGGGGTGACCGAAGGCTTTACGACGTTAAAAGAGATCCTGAAGCTGGCGCCGTTCACGAAGGTCGTCGTCGTCACGGGCCACGGCGACCAGAGTAATGCCGTGAAAGCCGTCGGTCTCGGTGCCTACGACTTCTATCAGAAGCCGGTCGACGTCGACACGCTGCAGCTCATCGTTCAGCGTGCGCACCAGATGCATGCGCTCGAGGCGGAGAATCGCCGGCTCGCCGAGGCGCTCGGCGCGTCACCGCTCGATGGCGTCATCGCGGCCAGCGAATCGATGCTGAAGGTGTGCCGGACGATCGAGAAGGTCGCGCCGACCAATGCGACGACGCTGCTGCAAGGCGAGAGCGGCACGGGCAAGGAAGTGCTCGCGCGCGCGATACATTCCTTGAGCTCTCGCCGCGCCGAGCCGTTCGTCGCGATCAACTGCGCCGCAATCCCCGACACGCTGCTCGAATCGGAGCTCTTCGGTTTCGAGAAGGGCGCCTTCACGGGCGCCGTGAAGCAGACGCCGGGCAAGATCGAGGTTGCCGACGGCGGCACGCTGTTCCTCGACGAGATCGGCGACATGCCGGGGTCGTTGCAAGCCAAGCTGCTTAGGTTCTTGCAGCAGCGTACGATCGAGCGCATCGGCGGGCGAGCGGAGATACCGGTCGACGTGCGCGTCTTGTGTGCGACGAACAAGAACTTGAAGGAGGCGATGGCCGCGGGAGCGTTTCGCGACGATCTCTACTATCGCATCAGCGAGATCACGATCGACATTCCGCCGCTACGCGAGCGCGAGGGTGGCCGCCTGCTGCTCGCTCGATACCTCCTCAACAAGTTCTCGAAGCAACAGGGGCGCGTCATCAAGGGTTTCACCGACGACGCTCATGATGCGATCGATACGTACGCGTGGCCCGGCAACGTCCGTGAGATGGAGAACAAGATCAAGGCCGGCGTGATCATGGCCGAGAGTAAGTTCGTGACGGCCGCCGATCTTGGCTTGAGCGTCGCAACGAATCCGCCGAGCCTGAGTCTGCGCGTCGTGCGCCAAATCGCCGAGACGCATGCGATTCGCCAGGCGCTCGTGCGTGCCGGCGGCAACATCTCGCGCACGGCCGAGTTGCTCGGGGTAACGCGGCCGACGCTCTACGACCTCGTGGCGAAATACGGCATTCGCGCCGACGAAGCCGAGCCGCCCGCGCCCGCCGCTTCGCCTGTCGAGCGGGCGAGCGCCCCGCAGAAGTAATCAACCGCAGAAAGCCCGCAGCGCCGAAGTAGGCGACAGCGGCGAGCTACCGCCCGTCCTTGAACTGCTCGGCATTCAACTGATGCCTCCCAAGCAGCTTGTAAAAATCCGTCCGATTGCGCTTGGCCAGCCGCGCGGCTTGGCTCACATTGCCGCCCGTGATCTGCAGTAGCTGCGACAAGTAGTTCCTGGTGAACTCATCGCGCGCCTCGGAGAACGAGGGCAGCGCATTTGCTTGCTCGCCCAAAGCGCTCCGCACCCCTTCCGCCGAAATCACCCTCATCGGCGACAGCGCCACGTTCTGCCGCGCCACGTTATAAAGCTGCCGAATATTCCCCGGCCAATGGCTCGCGACGAGCAGCTCGACGGCCTCCGGCGCATACACCTTCCGCTCCTGCCCACTCTCCGTCGAGATATGCCTCAAAAAATGCTCGACGAGCAGCGGAATATCCTCACGCCGCTCGCGCAGGGCAGGGAGGTGGATGTTCACGACGTTGAGCCGGTAGTAGAGATCCTCGCGAAACGACCCCTTGATCAACAGTTCCTTGAGATCCTGATGCGTCGCCGAGATGACGCGCGTGTTGACCTTGATCGCCTCGGTGCTGCCGACGGGCCGCACCTGTTCCTCTTGCAGCACTCGTAGCAGCTTGACCTGCAGCCGCATCGGCATGTCGCCGATCTCGTCGAGCAACAGCGTGCCGCCGTGCGCGGCCTGGAACAGCCCCTTGTGTGTGCGGTCGGCGCCCGTGAACGCGCCTTTGACGTGGCCGAAAAGCTCCGATTCGAGCAGGTTCTCGGCCATCGCGCTGCAGTTGATCGCGACGAACGGCTGGTCCTTGCGCGTGCTCGCTCGGTGGATTGCACGCGCGAGCAGCTCCTTGCCAGTGCCGGACTCGCCCGTAATCAGCACGCGCGTGTCGGTGTTCGCGACCATGCGCGCTTGCTGTAGGCACGCTTCCATGACGGGGCTGCGCGTGATGATTTCGGCGCTCCACTCGTCCGTGCTCTTTGGCATGCCGGAGACCTTCATGGCGCGCTCGACGTACTCGAGCAGCTGCTGCTTGTCGACGGGCTTCGTGAGGAACCCGAACGCGCCGCTCTGAGTCGCTTCGACGGCATCGGGGATCGTCCCGTGCGCCGTCAGCAGCAGCACGCAGAGCCCCGGCCGCTGGCGCTGGATCTCCTTGAGCAGCTGGATGCCGTCCATGTTGTCCATGCGCAGATCGGTGACGACGAGATCGGGCCTAAAGCGCGACAGCGCAGCAAGCGCTTCGGCTGCGCTCTCGACCGCTTCGACGTCGTAGTGCTCGGCCCGCAGGCGGATGCTCAGCAAGCGCAGCAGGCCTGGGTCGTCGTCGACGAGCAGTATTCGGCCGCGCAGCGGAACTGTGCCCGGAGGCTTACTGTGTATCTGCACCATTTTCGCGTTCCCGGATCGATCGTTCTATGTTGGTGATGGCGTCGAGCTTGGCGCGCACGTCGTCGAGCGCGAGCTGGAGTTGCCGGTTTTCTTCGAGCGCGGCCTGAAGCTGCTGCGCGTTGCGGTCGTTGCGTTGCGCGGCCGCCGCCGAAGCCGCGCGCTGCAGGCGTTCGGCCTCGGCATCGAGAATCAGCCGCTGCTCGACGTCCTTCAAATGGATCAGCGCGAGAACGTGCTCCTCGGGCAGCAGCGCGTCGCCGGCCGCGAGCAGCTCGGCGAGCACGGGTTGCGCCTGGCCGGCATCGCTCGCAGGGTGCGTCGGCGTCGCGAGCGCGAGTGCGAGCATGAGCCGGTTCGTCGTCGTCGGCGAAACATCGGCCGCGGCGGCGACGTTGCGAAAGACGTCGGCTTGCACGACGGCGTCGCCCTCGATGAGCTCGCGCAACGTTTGCAGATAGAAGCCAATGCCGTCGGCCACATTCGATGAAGGCCCCTCCGGCGCGACGAGCGCCGTCGACGGCCGTCCGGCCTCCGTGTTGCCGACCGACGTGCAGCCGCCCCCGGCAAGCGCGGCCGAGAGTAGCAACGGCGCCGCGTTACGCACTGGCCACCACACGCAAGCGCTTGTCGGCGGCACGGCGCAGCGGCAGCCGCACGCGGAAATGCGCGCCGGGCGCTTCGTCATGCACGAGCTGGACGGACCCGCCGTGCGCTTGCGCGCATTCGGCGACGACCGATAGGCCGATACCCGTTCCGCCGACGGGGCCGCCCTGCGGGCGCCGCCCTTGGTAGAAGGCCTCGAAAATGCGATTGCCGTCGTCGGGATGCACGCCGGGACCGTCGTCACTGACGTCCATCACGAGCTCGTGCCCTTGCATGCCCCCGGTGACGTTGATCGTGCCGCCGCTCGGCGTGAACTTGATGGCGTTCGACAGAAGATTCTCGAGCATGAGCTTGAGCTTGCCTTCGTCGGCCAGCACGGTGATCGCGTTGACCGCGAGCTGCAGCTTGATCTTCTTGTTCGCGAGCGCCAGTCGATGTTGGCTCAAGACAGTGAAGACCATCGGCTTGAGCCCGAACTCGGACAGCTCGAGCGACGCCGTGTGTGTTTGCCAAGCGCTGAAGGTCAGCAGATTCTCGATGAGCATCTGCAGCTTGATGCCGTTGTCGCGCAGTATGCTCGTCACTTCCTGCTGCTGAACGTCGAGCTGGCCGACCGAGCCGTCGAGCAGCAGCTCAGTGCCCTCGCGAATGTTCGCAAGCGGCGTCTTGAGCTCGTGCGACATGTGGCGCAGGAACTTGTTCTTCTCGTCCGTCGACTCCTTGAGCCGGTGCCGCAGCCACTCGAGCTGGCGCCCGAGGGTTTCGATGTCGTGCGGGCCGCTGACGGTGATCGGTCGGCCGAAGTCGCCTTCGCCGAGCTCGCGGATCGCCCGGTCGACCTGGCGCAGCGGCCGGCCGACGAGCAACAAGAACAGTGCGACGAGGACGAGTGTGCCGGGGATCAGCGCGGCCGACATCCACGCGAGCTCCTGCTGCGCGGAGCGTGTGTTTTCCTGCAGCGTCTCGAGCCGCGCGTTCGTCGTGACTCGCATGCCGTCCGCGACGGCGCGCGTCGCCTCGGACAGCAGACGGAAGCGCTGGACGATGGGGCTCTCGGTCGCGCCGCTGTGGAGGATGCGGTGCACGTCCTTCGTTATCGACGAGAGCCGCGCGAGCTGATCGCGGATCGCCGTGTCGCTCGGCAGAACGCGGATCTCGGCGACGCTTTCCTCGAAATCTGCTTGATCGCCGTCGTAGACGGCCAGCAGATTGGCCGCGGCGGCCGGCGACACGTCTTTGATCGTCACGTAATTGCGCGCGTTGCGCTCCATGCTGCCGAGCAGGTTCGCGAGCCGCTCGTTCTGCAGCGTCGACGTGGCGCTGTCGGTCAGCACTACCTCGCTCTCGGCCGCGAGCTGCCCGAGCCTGATGAAGCCGTTGCCGACCGCAAGCAGCAGCGGCACGGTGACGAACGCGAGGCCCATCAGCACCATGCCGAGCAGCGTTCGCGGACGCCCCATGTTCATTCTTCTGTTTCTCGATGGCTCACGAGCGCCAGTGCCCTGCAGCGAGTTTTCGTTCCCATTCCAGTGACGTTTTTACGATCTTGGCAAGGTCGTCGTGCTGCGGTTGCCAGCCGAGGGTGGCACGGATACGGGTCGCGCGAGCGACCAACGTGGGTGGATCGCCGGCCCTACGAGGTTCCTCCCTCTTGGCAATAGGGTGCCCAGCGACGCTCTCGACCATGGAAAGCAGCTCGCGGACGCTATAGCCCCGCCCGTAACCGCAGTTCAATGTCGTGGATTCGCCGCCGCCGCGCAAGTAGGCCAACGCTTTCAGATGGGCGTCCGCGAGATCCTCGACATGGATGTAGTCGCGGACGCCGGTGCCGTCCGGAGTCGGGTAGTCTGTGCCAAAGATCGAGACGTGCGGTCGCTTGCCAACAACGACCTCGCACGCGACCTTCGTCAGGAGCGTCGCTTTCGGTGTCGCTTGGCCGATACGGCCGGCGGGATCGGAGCCCGCGACGTTGAAGTAGCGGAGTGCGACGTAGCGCAGCGGATTCACGGCCGCGACGTCGCGCAGCATCCATTCCGTCATGAGCTTCGAGGTGCCGTAGGCGTTGATCGGCGCCGTCGGCGTTTCCTCGGAGGCTTCGCCGTCGCTCGGGATCCCGTAGACGGCCGCCGTCGACGAGAACACCACGTATTTCACGCCCGCGAGAAGCGAGTGCTCGAGCAGCGTGCGGCTTGCGCAGGTGTTGTTGCAGTAGTACTTCAGCGGATCGGCCACCGACTCCGGCACGACGGTGTGCGCCGCGAAGTGCATGACCGTATCGATCTCGTAGCGATCGAAGAGCTTCTTGAGACATTCTGAATCGCCGGTGTTGCCGACGACGAGCTCCCCGTGCAGGACCGCCTGGCGGAACCCCGTCGAGAGATCGTCGAGCACGACGATCTTCTCGCCGGCATCACCGAGCTGGCGCACGACGTGCGAGCCGATATAGCCCGCGCCTCCCGTGACCAGAATTGTTTTTTGCTTCATAGACTTAAATGGGGCGACATAATCTCGACCCGTGAGTTTAGCAGCTCGGCTCTACACAACCCGGAAACGAGTCGCAATTTGGCGCCTCTGCGTCGCAAGAGACAGACACTGTCCTCGATCGGCCGTACGCGGGTAGGATCGCGCGATGCTTCGCTGGCTCGCTGCTGTTTCGGTCCTCGCGCTTCTCGCCGGTTGCGGCAGCAGTAGCAGCGCCGATCCGGGGCCCGGCGGGCCCGCCGTCACTGTCAGCGGGCAGGTCACGTTCGACAAGGTGCCCGTCGCTCCCGGCCAAGGGCTCGTTTACTCACAGACCGTTGCGCAGCCGGCGCGCGGCGTCACGGTCGAGCTGCTCCAAAACGGCTCGGTCACCGCGAGCACGACGACGGATGCGGCCGGCAATTACTCCTTCGGTAACGTCGCGGCGAGCATCGACGTCGCCGTGCGCGTGCGCGCGGAAATGCTGCGCGTCGGGAGCCCAAGCTGGGACTTCCGCGTCGTCGACAACGTCAACGGCGATGCGTTGTACACGCTCGCGGGCACCGTGTTCAACACGGGCACGGCCGGCGTCACGCGCAATCTGCATGCTGCATCGGGATGGACGGGATCCGCTTACACGGAGACGCGCTCCGCGGCGCCGTTTGCGATCCTCGACGTCGCTTACGATGCCGTGCAGCTCGTGCTCACGGCCGCGCCGGCGACGGCGTTTCCTGCGTTGCGCTTTCAGTGGAGCACGGCGAACGTTCCCGTCGATGGGGCGGGGCCCGGGGAGATCGGCTCGAGCCGGTACCGCGCCGACGCCGGTATTGTGCTTCTCGGGGCCGCCAATCAGGACACCGACGAATACGACCGGCACGTCATCGCGCATGAATTCGGTCACTATCTCGAGCATCGCTTCTCGCGCTCCGACAGCATCGGCGGTCCGCACGGGCTCACGGACCAGCTCGACATGCGGCTCGCGTTCGGCGAGGCCTGGGGCAGCGCGTTCGCGGCGATGGTCACGGGCCAGCGCATTTACGTCGACAGCCACAGCGCGGATCAGGCGCACGCTTTCAGCTTCGACCTCGAGCAGAGCCCGACGCGCATCAATCCGAACCCCGGCTGGTTCAACGAGGAGTCGCTGCAGGCGCTGATCTACGATCTCTACGACAACGGCCGCGACGTGCCGCCGGGCTCTCTGACCGTCGACGATCTGTCGCTCGGGTTCGGCCCGATCTGGAGAGCGCTGACGAACGAGCAGCGCACGACGCGAGCGCTGACGAGCGTGTTTCCGTTCGTCAACGCGCTGAAGGTCGCACGCCCGGCGGATCAATCGCTGATCGACAGCTTGACGAAGTCGCAGCGCATCGCAGACGTCACCGACGATTTCGGCACGGGGCAGACGAACTTCGGTATACCGACGAAGCGCACGTTGGCGGAGGTCACCAAGGATTTCAACACGGTGTACGGCTCGCTCGTCGTCGGCGCGACGCTGGCAGAGGTCTGCAGCCTCGACGATTACACGAGCTCGGCCACGGGAGCCGAGAACAAGCTCGCGTCGCGGCGGTATGTGCACTTCACCGTCACGAATCCCGGCGTGCATACGATCACGGCGCGCGCACGGGCGCCGCTGAATGCCGCGGCCGATCCGGACTTGGTGTTGCATCTCGGCGGCGGCCAGATGCTGAAATCTGAAAGCGAGCCCAGCTGCTCGGTCAGCACGCCTGCGAGCTGCGTCGAGGAATTTTCTCCGGACTTGCAAGTCGGCAACTACGTGCTCGAGGTCTATGAATGGTCGAACACGAATCGAGCCGACGACCCCGAGTATCCGCCGATCGGCCGGACGTGCTTCGACGTGACGGTGACGCGATGAGAAAGCGAACGGCAGTCGTGCTGCTCATGGCCGTGCTCGCTTCGCCGACGCTCGGCGTTGCGGCGCCGCGGGCGGCAGAGCGTGCGGCGCCGGCTCGCGTCGATCTACCCGTCAAGCCGACCGGGCCGATCGGCATCGAATATCGCGTGGCGGCGCAGCCGGCCGTCGGCGTACCGCTCGAGATCGCCATCACGGCGCGTGTCCAAGCAGACGTCGGCCGCGTCACGATCGAAGCTGCCGCTAGCTCCACGGGCGCTGTCCTCGTGACGGCGCCAGTGCTCGGGTCGTCCGGTGCAGGCGTGTACTCGTGGACGATCACGGTCGTGCCGCTGGTCGCGGAAGCCGGCTACTTGAGCGTCATCGTGGCAGGCGAGGTCGACGGCGTCGCGCAGGCGCGCAGTGTCACGGTGCCGTTGCGCGCTGCCGCAGCGCCTAGCTCCGATCCGCCGCCCGCGGCTGATGGCGAAGCCCTGATCGCATTGCCCGTCCAAGAAAGTCCTTGAAACGGCGATAAACGAGAGTTGAGTCACGGCGCCGGCAAGGCGCCGTTCCTAGACTTTGTACTGCGGTCGCGGCCGGCTCCGAGGGCTCGAAACTCACCATGGCGAAGGATCGCCTCAAGCGGAGGATCGCGGAAGCGTTGCAGGGCGCATCGGCCCGCGACGAGCTGAAGCAAATCCTGGTCGGCGCCGACGAGCTGAGGCAGCACGAGCCGCAAGCCGTGCTGCCCATCCTCGAGGTCAAAGACCCGATCGTGAGCGTAGATGTCGACGGCATCGTGCGGGAAGCCAATGCCGCGGCGGCTCGTTTGCTCGATGCGGCAGTCGAGGACATCGTCGGCCAAGACGTCGCGCGTTTCATTCCGCAGCTTGCGCCCGCGCTAGCGACGCTCGATGCTCTCGCGGATCGTATCGCGGACACGTTCGTCGATGCGGCGCCCGAGATCCTCGAGGCGCAGCGCAGCGGCGGGAGCCCGCTGACGGTCGAGGTCACCGTGAGCCGCGCCGACCACGGGACCGGAATGCGCTTCTTGCTGTGCATGCGCGACGTCACCGAGCGGCTGCACGACGAGCACGCGCTGCGGGAAAGCGAAGCGCGCTATCGCGCGCTCGTCGAGAACGCGCGTCAGTCCGAGACGCTCGCGTACGGCGAGCGCCGTGTGCTCGAGCTCGTGGCTGCGAACGCGCCTCTCGAGAGGACGCTGGCGTCGGTCGTGCGGCTCATCGAGCAGCTGCATCCCGGCATCAGCGCGACGATCAGCTTGCTCGATGCAGGCGCGGGCGAATTGCGGTTGGCCGCGTCGCACGGCCTGACGGCCGCGCTGTCGGACCACCTCGCGAAGCTGCCGATCGGGGTGCGGTCGGGCTGGTGCGGCGTCGCCGCATCGCTCGGGCGTCAGGTCGTCGTTCGCGACGTTGCGACTGATCCGCTGTGCTCCGAGGTCGCGCCCGTGGCGCTCGCCAATGGCGTGCGCGCGTGCTGCTCGACGCCGATCTTCACAACGGGCGACCGCGTGCACGGAACGCTCGCTTTGTATTTCGACACCGTCCGCGGTCCGCAAACCGAGGAGCTCGACCTCGTCACTCGCTTGACGCAGCTCGCAGGTATCGCGATCCGCCGCAAGCAGGACGAGTCGGCGCTTCGCGAGAGCGAGGCGAGATTCCGGTCGCTGTTCGATAATGTCGTGGACGGCGTGTACCAGGCTGCGCCGAGCGGCGAGCTGCTGTCGGCGAACCCCGCGCTCGTGCAGATGCTCGGTCTCGAAGACGTCACGGCGCTTGGCCGCTGCAACATGGCCGAGTTCTTCGTGGATCCGAGGGAACGCGCGCGCCTCGTCAGCGAGCTCCGGTCCTATGGCCGCGTTCGGCACTTCGAGTATCAGATGCGCACGCGCACGGGGCGCGTCATTATCGTCCTCGAGAATTCGCGGCTCGTGACGGACGGCGACGGACGGCCGCTGTACTTCGAAGGCACGATCACCGACATCACGCAGCGCAAGGCCGCGGAGCGCGCGCTGTTCAACGAGAAGGAGCGCGCCCAGGTCACGCTGCAGTCGATCGGCGACGCCGTCGTGACGACGGACGCGAGCGGCAACATCGAGTACCTAAATCCCGTCGCCGAGCAGCTCACGGGTTGGGAGGCGCGCGAGGTGCAGGGCACGCCGATCGAGACGATCATCGTGCTGCGCGACGAGCTGACGGGCGAGGCCGTGGCAAATCCCGTCTCGCGCTGCTTGCAAGAGGGCCGCGTCGTCACGATCGCCGACAACGTCGTCCTCGTGGCTCGCGACGGCTCGACGATCGCGATCCAAGATTCGGCCGCCCCGATCCAGGATCGCAACGGCCAGACGGTCGGCGCCGTGATGGTGTTCCACGACGTGCGCCAGGAACGGCAGCTGCACCGCAGGCTCGCCTATCTCGCGAGTCACGACCTGTTGACGGGCTTCATCAATCGCCGCGAGCTCGAAGAGCGGTTGTCCACGGTGCTCGGCGTAGTCAAGGCCGAGCCCGGCAAGTCGGCCGCGCTGCTCTACATGGATCTCGATCAGTTCAAGGTCGTCAACGATACCTGCGGGCACAGCGCCGGAGACTTACTGCTGCGCCAGCTCGGCGACGTGCTGCGTGCGCACGTTCCGAAGACGGGCGCGCTGGCGCGCCTCGGCGGCGACGAGTTCGCCGTGCTCCTGCCGGACTTCACGCTGCCCGCGGCCGCGGCGATCGCCGAGTCGCTGCGCGAGGCGATCGCGGCTTTTCGCTTCTCGTGGCGCGACAGCGCGCTGCAAGTCGGCGTCAGCATCGGCATCGTGCCCGTCGAGGCAGGCAGTGAGAGCGTGGCGACGTTGATGAGCGCTGCCGACGTCGCCTGCTACGTCGCGAAGGACCTCGGCCGCAACCGTATTCACGTCTACGAGGAAGGCGACGCGGCGGAACGCCATCAAGAGATGCTGTGGGTCGCGCGAATCACGCGCGCGCTCGAGGAGGAGCGGTTCGAGCTCTACTACCAGCCGATAGTGCCGATCGGCCCCGAGCAAGGGCATTGGCCGCACTACGAGCTGCTGCTGCGCATGCGCGACGAGCAAGGGCAGCTCGTCGCGCCGACGGCATTCATTCCAGCCGCCGAGCGCTACAATCTGATGCCGGGGCTAGACCGCTGGGTCGTAAGCCACACGCTCGAGACGCTCGCGTACCGCGGCGCTCCGGGCACTACGCCGTATACGGTCGCGATCAACCTGTCGGGCACGACGTTGAACGACGCGCGCTTCCTCGACTTCGTGCTCGACGAGCTGACTGCGGCCGCCATCGTCCCCGGCGCGATCTGCTTCGAGATAACGGAAACCGCCGCGATCGCGAACTTAGGGCAGGTCATCTCGTTCATGCGCGCGTTGAAAGCGCGCGGCTGCCGCTTCTCGCTCGACGATTTCGGGACGGGGTTGTCGTCGCTGACGTACCTGAAAAACTTGCCCGTCGACTACGTGAAAATCGACGGGCAGTTCGTGGGCAATGTGCTGCGGGACGGCTGCCGACGAGTGCGTCGTCGAGTCGATCGCGCGAATGGCGCGAGCCTTCCGCATTCATGCGATCGCGGAACGCGTCGAGAGCCGCGACGTGATGAAGCGGCTCGGCGAGCTCGGCGTCTCCTTCGCTCAAGGCTACTTCATCGCGGTGCCGCAGCCAGTCTCCGAGCTGCCGCAGCGCTCGAACACGCACCGTATACGCGCCGCCTCGTCCTAGCTCTGGCCCGCCGGGGCTTGCATAATGACGGCCTCATGCAAGCCTCGACTACATACAAATTGTGCGTCGCGCCGATGATGGATCGGACCGATCGGCATCTGCGGTATTTGCTGCGGTTGCTGGCGCCGCATGCGCGGTTATACACGGAGATGATCACGGCGAAGGCGCTCGTTCGCGGCGACGCCGAGCGGCTGCTGCGGTTCGACGCCGTGGAGCATCCCGTCGCGCTGCAGCTCGGCGGCAACGAGCCCGAGGAGCTCGCAATGGCGGCGCGGCTCGGCGCCGGCGCAGGCTACGACGAGATCAATCTCAACGTCGGCTGCCCCAGCGACCGCGTGCAGGCCGGGTGCTTTGGCGCCGCGTTGATGCTCGAGCCAAGGCGCGTCGCCGAGTGCGTGCGCGCGATGCGCAGCGCCGTGGACGTTCCCGTTACCGTGAAGACGCGGCTCGGCGTCGATGATCGCGACTCGTACGAGTTCGTTCGGGATTTCGTCGGCGAGGTCGCCGCGGCCGGGTGCACGACGTTCATCGTGCATGCACGCAAGGCCTGGCTCAGCGGCTTGAGTCCCAAGGAGAATCGCGAGATTCCGCCGCTCGACTACGCGCGCGTCTATCGTTTGAAGCGCGAGCTCCCGCAGTTGGCTCTAGTCATCAATGGCGGTTTCGTCACGCTCGAGGACAGCGTTGCGCAACTCGAGCACGTCGACGGCGTCATGATCGGCCGCGCCGCCTATCAGGATTCGTGGCTGCTCGCGCGGCTCGACGAGCGATTGTTCGCTGGGCCGAAGACAACGGAACAAGCGGTGCTCGGCACGTTCGAGCGCTACGTCGCGCGCGAGGTCGCGGCCGGCACGCCGTTGCGCGCCATGACGCGGCACCTGCTCGGCATGCGCAGCGGGCGCGCGGGCGGGCGGCGCTGGCGAAGAATATTGGGAGAGCTCGGCGAGGGCACGCGCGGCCTCGAAGAGCTGCGCTCGCTAGTCGGCACGTTCGCGAACGGCGCGTCGCTATCGCCGCCATGGATGGCGGCGCCGCAATAGCAGGAGCGTTTTGCGGCCGCCGGCGTCACCGAGGCCGCTGCACACAACGGCGCGTGACACCGCTACAATGGCGCGCTCTTTTTCCAGTGTTGAGGTGAACGGCGTGGCAGCCACGGCGAAGCAGAAGCTTGCGTCCACGATGGCCGCGAAGGCGGACATCCACGATCTCTACGAGAAGTCCGTGCAGACCGTCGACCTCGAGGTCGAGTTCTTGCGCGATACCTACCGCGCGCTGCGCGGCCGGGACCCGTCGAGCTTGCGCGAAGACTTCTGCGGCACCGCAAGCCTCACGTGCGAGTGGGCTCGCTCGGGGCCTCGCCGGCACGCAATCGGCGTCGACATCGATGCCGGTGTCCTCGATTGGGGCCGCAGGAATCGCCTTGCGCGGTTGACGGAGACGGCTCGTGCAAGGGTCAAGCTCTTGCAGGCCGACGTCCGCACTGTCCGGACCGATGCCGTCGATATCGTCGGGGCATTCAACTTCAGCTATTTCTGCTTCAAGACGCGCGACGAGATGCGCGGCTACTTTGCCCGCGTGCGGCAAGCGCTGAACGAGGGCGGCCTCTTTTTCCTCGACGCCTTCGGCGGTCCCGATGCGTCGGACATCGTGAAAGAGCAAACGAAGATCGGACGGTTCACGTACATCTGGGAGCAGGCCGAGTTCGAGCCCGTGACGAGCCGCATTCTTTGCCACATCCACTTCAAATTTCCCGACGGCTCGAGAATCAAACGCGCGTTCACGTACGACTGGCGGCTCTGGACGTTGCCCGAGCTCCGCGAGCTTCTCGCCGAGGCGGGTTTTTCGAGCTCCCGCGTCTTTTGGGAAGGCGACGACGGCGAGGGCGGCGGCAACGGCGAGTTCAAGGAGCACGCAACGGGCGAGGCGGATCCGGCGTGGATCGCGTACATCGTCGCTGAAAAATAAGCGCGCTGTGGCGATCGATTCGCGCGACGAAGCGCTCGCGCGGAATGCAACGCGAATGAATGCGCTGATCCTGGCGTATAATCGCCTCGGCTCTCCGCTTGCGCACCAAAGGAAGCCATGGGGAAGGATATAGAGGTTGCGATTCTGTTCGCCGACGTGGTGGGCAGCACGCAGCTATACGAACAGCTCGGCGACGTCAAAGCGCGAGAAATGGTGGGCCGTTGTCTCGACATCATGCGCGAGGCGACGGAGGCCAATCACGGCACCGTCATCAAGACCATGGGCGACGAGGTCATGTCGACGTTCCCGACGGCGGACGACGCCATGAACGCGGCGAAGCGCATGCAGGAGCGCATCTCGATCGACGGCGAGCTCGATCACGAGAACGGCCACGTCGCGATTAGGATCGGCTGCCACTTCGGCCCCGTCGTGCAAGAGCAGCGCGACATCTTCGGTTCGGCCGTGCACACGGCGAACCGCATGACGAGCCAAGCGAAGGCGAAGCAGATCATCACGACGCTCGGGACGGTGCAGAAGATGTCGCCGGACTGGCAGGCCGCGACGCGCCAGATCGACATCGCGACGGTGCGCGGCAAGGCCGACGAGGTCGTGCTATTCGAAGTGCTGTGGCAGCCCGAGGATGCCACGAGCATGTTGCCGACCGTTGGCCAGGGCAGGAACAAGGCCGCACGGCCGAAGCGCTTGAGCCTGCGCTACCAGGGCCGCGAGGTCACCGTCGGCGAGGGCCGCAAGAGCGCGACGCTCGGCCGGGCCGAGGACAACGACGTCGTCGTCAAGGGCAATTTGATCTCGCGCGTGCACGCGCGCGTCGAAGCGAGCCGCGACAAATTCACGCTCGTCGACGAGAGCACGAACGGCACGTTCGTGCAGACCAACGCCGGCGAGGAAATCTTCGTTCGCCGCGACAGCACTCAGCTCACGGGCGAGGGCGTCATCGGCCTCGGGCGCGTGGCGCAGCCCGGCACGGCGTTAGCCGTGCACTTCGTCGTTGAAGAGTAGGGGCTCAGCCGAGCGCGCTCAGCACCTTCTGATGCTCGACCTTGAGCTCTGCGGGTAGCCGATCGCCGAACTCGGCGAAGTACTCGCCGATGCTGGCCATCTCGCTGCGCCACTGCTCTGGATCGACGGCGAGCAGCTGGTCCAGCGTAGCGCTCGAAACGTCCAAGCCCTTGACGTCGATGTCGCCGGGTTTCGGCAGAAAGCCGATCGGCGTCTCGACGGCGCCGACTTTGCCCTCGCAGCGGTCGATGATCCAGCGCAGCACGCGCAAGTTGTCGCCGAACCCGGGCCAGAGGAACTTGCCGCTCGCGTCGCGCCGGAACCAATTGACGTGGAAGATTTTCGGCAGCTTCGCCGAGCGTTTGGCGAACGACAGCCAATGCGCCCAGTAGTCGCCGTAGTTGTAGCCGCAGAAGGGTTTCATGGCCATCGGATCGCGGCGAACGACACCGACCTTGCCCGTCGCGGCCGCCGTCGTTTCCGAGGCGACACTCGCGCCGACGAGCACGCCGTGCGCCCAATCCTTGGCCTGGTAGACGAGCGGCGCGAGCTCGCGCCGGCGGCCGCCGAACACGAGCGCGGTGATCGGCACGCCTTCAGGCGCTTCCGCGAGCTTCGAATAGCTCGGGTTTTGCTTCGCCGACACCGTGAACCGAGCGTTCGGATGCGCGGCAGGCCCGTTCGCCTTGGCGTAAGGCTTGCCCTTCCAATCGATGGCCGGTTGGCCGTTGCCTTTCTCTTCCCACCATGGGTCGTTGCCTGCCGTGACGGCGACGTTCGTGAAGATCGTGTCCTTGCCGATCATGTCGTAGGCGTTGCGGTTCGTCTGCGGGTTCGTTCCCGGGACGACACCGAAGTAGCCGGCTTCGGGGTTTATCGCGCGCAGCTGGCCGTTCGCATCGAGATGCATCCAGGCGATGTCGTCGCCGAGCGTCCAGACCTTCCAGCCCTTCAGGCTCGCGGGCGGGATCAACATGGCGAGATTCGTCTTGCCGCACGCCGACGGGAACGCGCACGCCAGGTAGTGAATGTCGCCGGCGGGGCTCTGCACGCCGACGATCAGCATGTGCTCGGCGAGCCAACCTTCCGTGCGCGCCTGGTAGCTCGCGATGCGCAGCGCATGACATTTCTTGCCGAGCAGCGCATTGCCGCCGTAGCCCGACCCGTAGCTCATGATCGTGAGCTCTTCCGGGAAGTGCACGATGTAGCGGCGCTTGGGATCGAGCTCGCCGGTCGAGTGGAGCCCTTTGACGAACGTCTTGTCTTTCTCAATGCGTTTCAGCGCCGGTTTGCCGATGCGCGTCATTAAATACATATTCGCGACGACGTAAGCGCTGTCCGTGATCTCCACACCGCAGCGTGCATACGGAGAGTCGATGGGCCCCATGCAGTACGGGATCACGTACATCGTGCGGCCGCGCATGCAGCCGGCGAAGCACGAGTCCATGAGCTTTTTTGCCTCGTCCGGCGACTTCCAGTTGTTGTTCGGTCCCGCGTCCGCGGCATCCTTAGTGCAGACGAACGTCAGATGCTCGACGCGCGCGACGTCCTCGGGATCCGAGCGATGCAAGTAGCAGCCGGGGTAGGTCGATTGATTCAGCTCGAGCAGCGTGCCGTTGTCGAGCATTTCGTCGAGGAGCTTGCGATACTCCTGGTCGCTGCCGTCGCACCAGTGAATCCGATCGGGGCTCGTCAATTGCGCTACTTGTGCCACCCAGTCGCGGAGGCTCTTGAGGCGGGTCGTCATGGAGGGCTTGGTACCTTGGTGCTTCGAGGGATGGAAGCGAGCTAGTATAGCCGGGCGGCCGTGAAACGGACGAATAGTGGCGCCGCTACCCTGTGGAAAACTTCAAGCAACTCGCGGAGTTGGCGGGAAAGCGCCGACTTCGAGCCGCGCTGCGGCCGGTCGAGCCGCAAAGCCGCTGGCGGCCGCGCTCTTCATGTTCGCGGCGGTCGTCGTGATCGCACAGGAAGCGCCGCGCGTGCCGCGCGGCTTGGAAGTCTCGTCGACGCTCGAGCGAATCGTCGCGCCGCAGGCAGATGATGCGGCAGCAGCGGTGCGAATCGCTACCGACACCACCGCATCACAGGCAGACCAGCTCATCGTCACCGTTCGCTTCACGAACGGAGGCAGCGACGTCGTCGATTCCATCCGCATCACGAGCCCCGTTCCCCCCGACCTGCAGTACGTGCCTCACAGCGCCAGCGGGCCGGGCAGCGAGGTGCTGTTCTCCGTCGACGGCGGCCGCACTTTCGGCCGGCCCGACGAGCTCGAGCTCGTTGCGCCCGACGGCGGCGTGCGCGGCGCGGACGCGGCCGAATACACGCACGTTCGTTGGGTGCTGCGCGCGCCGCTCGACGCGGGCGCCACGGGAATCGCGCGATTCCGGGCAGTCCAGCGTTGATCCTCGGCGACGTGTTCGGCGCCGACGGCGCGCTTGCGGAGCGGCTGCCCGGCTTCACGTACCGCGCGGCGCAACAGCAAATGGCGGAGCTCGTCGCCGAGGCGCTCGAGACGAAGCGCCACGCCGTCATTGAGGCCGGCACGGGCATCGGCAAAACGTTCGCATACCTGCTGCCGGTGCTGCTGCTCGAGCGCCGCGCGATCATCTCGACGGGCACGCACACGTTGCAGGATCAATTGTTCGGCCGCGACCTCCCGCTGCTCTCGGCCGTCGTCGGCCGGCCGATGCAGGTTGCCGTGCTCAAAGGCCGCAGCAACTATCTCTGCTGGCACCGTCTCGACGCCGCCGCGCACGACGGCACGCGCGACGCGCCGACGCTCGCAGCGCTGCGTGCGCTCGATGCGTGGGGCAAGACGAGCCATACGGGAGACCTCACGGAGCTCGAGGATCTGGCCGACGATCACGCGCTGCGCGCCCAGGTCACCTCGACCGTCGACAATTGCTTGGGAAGGGACTGTGCGTTCTTCGATCGCTGCTTCGTCGCCGAAGCGCGCAGACGCGCGCAGGCCGCCGACGTCGTGATCGTCAATCATCACTTGCTGCTCGCCGATCTCGCGTTGAAGGACAGCGGCTTCGGCGAGCTCTTGCCGGGAACCGATGCCGTGATCGTCGACGAGGCGCATCAGCTGCCCGACGTCGCCCAGCAGTTCTTCGGCTGGTCGGTCGGCACGCGCGAGCTCGAGTCGTTGTCGCGCGACGTGTTCGCCGAGGCGAGGGCGGCCGGCGTATTGGCGGAAGTCGACGCAGCGCTGAGCCTGCTCGGCCGCGCGGTCGTCGCGTTGCGCGCGGCCGTCGTGCGGCCCGAAGGGCGCACGCCGTGGGTCGCCGCCCCAGCGGCGCTGCGCGACGGTCTGCCCGAGGCGGCGTGCGCGCTCGAGGAGCTCGGCGCCGCGCTCGAGCCGCTCGCAGAATCGAAAGCGGCGCTCCGCAATTGCCTGGAGCGCTGCGCGGCTTCCGCGACGCGGCTGCGCGAAATCACTGTCGCCGACGCGAGCGAGGGGCTGCGCTGGTTCGATCTCACCGCAGGCTCCGTCGCGGTGCACTGGACGCCGCTCGATGTCGGCGCCGCGCTCGCGGCGCGCATCGAGGCGCAGGATGGGGTCTGGGTGTTCGCATCGGCGACGCTGGCCGTCGGCGCGGACTTCTCGCACTTCTCGCGCCGCATTGGACTCACGGCCGCGCTGCAAGCGGTGCTGCCGAGCCCGTTCGACTACGAGCGCAACGCGAGAATCTACTTGCCGCAAGGACTGCCCGACCCCAGCGACGAGCACTACGTCGAGACTTTGCTCGCGACGATCTGGCCGCTCGTCGAAGCGGCGCAGGGCGGGGCGTTTCTGCTGTTCACGAGCTACCGGGCCCTGCAACGCGCGGAGCGCTGGCTCGAAGGCCGCGCGCACCCGAAGCTCGTGCTCGTCCAAGGCCGCGGGTCGCGCAGCGAGCTGCTGAATCAGTTTCGCGCGGACGGCAACGCCGTCCTGCTCGGCACGGGCAGTTTCTGGCAGGGCGTCGACGTGCGCGGCCGCGCGCTGCGGCTCGTCGTGATCGACAAGCTGCCGTTCGCCGTGCCGAGCGATCCGCTCGTGCAGGCGCGCGCCGAGGCGATTCGCCGAGCCGGAGGCGACGCGTTCAACGAGCTGCAGCTGCCGCAAGCCGTGCTCGCGCTGAAGCAAGGCGTCGGGCGGCTCATTCGCGACTTCGACGACCGCGGGCTCATCGTGCTCGGCGATCCGCGGTTGCGAACGCGCCATTACGGCGCCACGTTTCTGAAGAGCCTGCCGGAAATGCCCGTCATCGACGACTTCGACGCGGCGCTCGAGTTCGCCGCGAGCCTCGCCGAAACGGCCATCGCGCCCAAGGCCGCGGCGTCATGAATCTCCTGGCGTTCGAAACTTCGAGCCGGATCGGCTCCGTGGCTCTCGAGACGCCGGCCGGCTTGCTGGTGCGCGAGCTCGGCACTCCACGCGAGCAGACCGAGCGGCTCCTCGCCATTACCGACCAGTTGCTCGCCGAGGCGGGCATCGAGCTCACGAGCCTCGCCGGCATCGCGTTCGGCCGCGGGCCCGGGTCGTTCACGGGGCTGCGTGTCAGCGTCGCCGTGGCGCAGGGTCTTGCTACCGTCACCGGCGTACCGTTGCTGCCCGTCTCTAGCTTGCTTGGCCTCGCGGAGCGCGCTCTCCGTGAGTCCGGTTGCCGGCGCGCGCTCGTCTGCGTCGACGCACACATGGGTGAGGTTTATTGGGCCGTCGCGGAGTCGCGCGGCGGCACCGTGGAGATCGTCGGAGGCGAGCGGCTCGGCGCTCCGGCGGAAGTTGTCGCGCCGCAAGGCTCCGATTGGTGCGCCGCCGGCAGCGGTCTTGCGGCGCACGCAGAGCCGTTGGCTGCGGTGACCTCCGCGGCCGAAAAGGTATTGCCGGAGCTCGTGCCTTCGGCCGAGAGCTTGTTGCCGCAGGCGAAACGCGACCTTGCGGCGGGGCGCGCCGCCTCGCCGTCGGCCGCGCTGCCCGTGTATTTGCGCGAGCACACGGCTTGGAAGCGCAGTTCTTAACCTGACTGTAATATTGTCGCGTTCCAATGGCCTCCGTGCAGTGGGCCGCGAGGCCGCGAGTTGACGATGAGCCAGAGGAGAATTCTCGTAGTCGAGGACGAACAGGCGATCCGCGAGATGGTCTGCTTCAATCTCGGGCGGGCTGGGTATCAGGTATCTCCAGCCGCCGACGCACGCGAAGCTCGTGCCGCAATCGCCGACGCCAGGCCCGACCTCGTTCTGATGGATTGGATGTTGCCCGACATCAGCGGACTCGAGCTGACTCGGCAGCTCAAGCGCGATCCCGAGACCAAGGAGATTCCCGTCATCATGCTGACCGCGCGCGGCGAGGAAGACGACCGTGTGACCGGTCTCGACGGCGGCGCCGACGATTACGTCGTGAAGCCGTTTGCGCCGCGCGAGCTGCTCGCGAGAATCCGCGCGGCGCTGCGCCGCCGCGAGGCCGCGGATGCCGAGGTGGTATCCGCTGGCACATTGAAGCTCGATTCCGCGAGCCATCAGGTCAGCGCGGGCGGGGCCGAGGTCGCGCTCGGGCCCACCGAGTACCGCCTACTCGAGTTCTTCATGCGTCATCCCGATCGCGTCTATAGCCGTGCGCAGCTGCTCGATCGCGTCTGGGGCGGCAACGTCTATGTCGAGGAGAGAACGGTCGACGTGCACATCCGGCGGCTGCGCAAGGCGTTGACGCCGCACGGGCATGAGCGGTTCATCAGGACCGTGCGCGGCGCGGGTTACAGGTTCTCCGTCGGCCAGTCGTGACCTTACCGAGCCGCTGGGCCTCGCAGATTGCCGCGCTCGGCGCGCTGCTGACGGCGGCGCTGCTGCTCGGGTGGTGGTTCGGCCGCCCGGGCTGGTGGCTGTTCGGGGCGACCTGGCTGTATCTGCTGTTCACGCTGCGCCATCTCTACTGGCTCGATCGCGCGCTCGACGGCCATCGGCGCGTGCCGCTATTCGAGACGCGCGGCCTTTGGGCCGAGGTGTTCGCGCGCGTCGAGAAATTGCGCACGAAGGCCCGCAATCGCAAGAAGAAGTATCACCGCTTGCTGCGCGAGGTCCGCGAGAGCACGGGCGCGCTGTCCGACGGCGGCATCATCTTGACCGCCGACCACGAGATCATGTGGTTCAACCCGGCGGCCGCGCGGCTTCTTGGGCTTGATCACGCGACGGACGTCGGCCACAGGATCGATAATCTTCTGCGGCATCCGGATTTCGCCGCGTATCTCAAGGCACCGTCCGGCGACGGCATCACGGTCGCATCGCCGCGCCACGAGACGGGCTGGCTGCACGTCCAGATCATTCCGTACGGCACCGACCAACGGCTCGCGATCGTGCGCGACGTGACGAACGAGAAGAACATCGAGCGGACGCGGCGCGATTTCGTGGCGAACGCGTCGCATGAGCTGCGCTCGCCGCTGACCGTCATCAGCGGCTATCTCGAGGCACTGCAAGACGCCGGCGATGTTCCTGAGGGGTGGCAGGTTCCCGTCGCCGAGATGCAGCGGCAGGCCGAGCGTATGACGCGCATCCTGCGCGATTTGATCGAGCTGACGCGGCTCGAGTCGGCCGACGCGAGCGCGGATCGAGATTTCATCGACGTCGTGGGCATGCTGAAGTCCATCGTGCAGGAGTTCCAGGGCCGATTGGGCCCGAGCGTCGAGCTTGCGCTCGAGACCGACGCAGCGCTGCTCGGCAAGGAATCCGAGCTGCACTCGATTTTCTACAACCTCGTGAACAACGCGGTGCGCTTCACGCCGCCGACGGGCAGCGTCAGGGTCGTCTGGAAGGCCGTCGACGGCGGCGCGGTGTTCGACGTCATCGACACCGGCATCGGCATACCTGAGGAGCAGATTCCGCGCGTGACGGAGCGCTTCTATCGCGTCGATCCCGGCCGCTCGCGCGCGAGCGGCGGCACGGGCTTGGGGCTTGCGATCGTCAAGCACGCGCTGCAGCGGCACGAGGCAGAGCTCAAGATCGAAAGCCGTGAAGGCAAGGGCAGCACGTTCAGTTGCCGATTTCCCCGTGACCGCGTCGTGCTACGTGGCGACGCCGTTTCGGCCGTACTATAGTTCGGCCGCCACAGAGGGCTCCCGACCATGGAAGTCGAAGATCTCGGTCATCACATCTCGAGGCGCTTCAATGAAGACCTCGAGCGCGTGCGCAATTCGGTGCTCTCGATGGGCGGCCTCGTCGAGGAGCAGCTCGACCGCGCCGTCAAAGCGCTGTCCGAGGGCGACAGCCAGCTCGGATTGCAGGTTGCCGAGGACGACATCAAGGTCAACCGTATGGAGGTCAGCATCGACGAGGAGTGCAGCCGCATCCTCGCGACGCGCGCGCCGACGGCCGGGGACCTGCGGCTCGTCATCGCCATCATCAAGACGATCACGGACCTCGAGCGCATCGGCGACGAGGCCGAGAAGATCGGCGTGCTCGCGGCGCGGTTGGCCAGCGTCGAGCGGCCATCGACGAACTATCGCGAGCTGCGCAACCTCGCACGGCACGTCAAGCAGATGGTGCACGGCGCGCTGAACGCGTTCGCGCGGCTCGACACGAAGGGCGCGCTCGAGGTCGTGAAGGCCGACAACACCGTCGACGAGGAGTACGAGTCGATCTACCGCCAAGGTCTCACGTTCATGATGGAAGACCAGCGCACGATCACGCGCGTCATGGACGTGACGTGGATGGCCCGCGCGCTCGAGCGCATCGGCGACCACGCGAAGAACATCTGCGAGTACGTGATTTTCATGGTGCACGGCAAGGACGTCCGGCACATCGGCGTCAAGAACATCGAGGCCGAGGTCGAGCAGGGCGCTCGGCGCTTGGATAGCAGACCGTGATCGCCACACGCCAAGGACGGCGGCTCGCCAATGCCGCCGGGCTTGCGATCGTCGTCGCGCTCATGAGCTACGCGTACTATCAGCAGCACGTCGTGGGGCTCGACGCGTGCCCGCTGTGTATCTTGCAGCGCATCGCGATGATGGCACTCGGTGCGGTGTTCCTGGCCGCCGCGTTGCACGCGCCGCGCGGCACCGGCGCGCGCGTGTACGGCGTGCTCGGCGGGCTCGCGGCGCTGACGGGCATGGGCATCTCGGGTTGGCACGTTCGTATGCAGAATCTGCCGCCGGCCGAGGTTCCGACCTGCGGGCCCGGGTTCGACTATCTCGTCGACGCGTTCGGCTGGTTCGAAGGCCTCGCGATGATCTTCACGAGCTCCGGCGAATGCGCCGTCGTGAACTGGACCTTCCTGGGCCTCAGCATGCCGGCCTGGGTGTTGTCTGGTTCGTAGCGCTCGGCGCTCTAGCCGTCGTCGCTAACTGGACCCGCCTCTCAAGATAGTTCTGATTGGCCTCATCGCTCCGGCGGCGCGGCTGCGGGCAGTGCCGCCCCGGGGACGCCGGAAGTACGTCCCTGTGGCTCGTAGCGCGCCATCCCTGGCGCGCTACGCCCCGGGGCGGCACTGCCCGCATCCACGCCGCCGGGTCTCAGTTCTTTCGTCTTCTTCTTTCTTCTCCCCAAAAGAAGAGCGGACCGCGAGCGTTTGCGGTGCCCTCAAGCGGCGTCGAGCGCTCTTCTCTTTTCTTGGGTGCGATGAGGCTAATGTCCCGAGAGTGGACGTCGATAGGTCGTTCCGGGGCGCTGTGAGCCATGGATGGCGAACAGCGAGCCTACAGGGACGTACTTGTGGCGTCCCCGGAACGGCCTATCGACGGCCGCTCTCGGGACCACGCCACTCGGCACCGGTCACTCTAGGAGAAGCAGCTCAGCAATCCGGAAGTAGATGAGCTCGAGCCGCTCGAGATCCGCGATCGACACCGTCTCGTTGACCTTGTGGATCGTGGCGTTGATCGGGCCGAGCTCGACGACGTCGATGCCATACGGCGCGATGAACCGTCCGTCCGACGTGCCGCCGCTCGTCGAGAGCGCCGGCAGAAGGCCCGTCGACTCGTGCACGGCTTTCGTGACCGCTTCCGTCAGCCGCCCCGGTTGCGTGAGAAACGGCTTGCCGGCGACGCGCCAGCGGAGCTCGTAATCGATGCCGAGATCCGCGAGCAGCTTTTCGATGCGGGCCGAGAGCTGCTCGTGCGTCCAGACGTTGGAGTAGCGCAGATTGAAACGGCACTTCAGCTCGCCGGGCACGACGTTCGGCGCGCCGGCATCGCAATGAACGTTGACCATCTGGAAGGTCGTCGGCGGGAAGTGCTCGTTGCCTTCGTCGATCGCCTCGCGCGTCATGGCCGCAACGAACTTTGCGAGCGCGTGGATCGGGTTGTCGACCTGCAGCGGATAGGCGACGTGCCCCTGCACGCCGCGAATCGTCATGATGCCGGACAGGCTGCCGCGGCGGCCGATCTTCACCGTGTCGCCGAGCGTTGCCGTGCTCGAGGGCTCGCCGACGACGCAGTATTGAAACGTCTCGCCGCGCGCCGCGAGCGTCTCCATGACTTTCAGCGTGCCGTCGTCGGCGGCGCCTTCCTCGTCACTCGTGATCAAGAGGCCGAGCGAGCCGGCGGACCTCGGGTAGCGCTCGGCGAACCGGCAGCACGCGTTGATCATCGCGGCGAGGCTGCCCTTCATGTCGGCGGCACCGCGGCCGATCAAGCTGCCGCCTCGTACCGTCGCCGCGAACGGCTCCACCTCCCATTGCTCGGGCGGGCCGCTCGGCACGACGTCCGTGTGCCCCGCGAAGACGAGCGCCGGAGCGGCGCGGCCGCGCCGCGCCCACAGGTTGTCGACCTCGCCGAACCGAAGCCGCTCGACGCCGAAGCCCGCCGCCTCGAGCAGCTCGCCGATCAGGACCTGGCAGCCTGCGTCGGCGGGCGACACCGACGGCCGGCGAATCAGCTCGCGCGCGAGGCTCAGCGTGTCCATGGGAACGAAATATCGCGAAGTTTCATGGGATTAAGGGCGCTCGGTGAAGCCGCGGCGCAACGAGACGAAGGCGGGCTGCAATAAATCCTTAACATTATCTGGCTAATCTCGTCGCTGCGTAATGCTAACCCGGGCGGCATCTGCGGGGCCGCCACGAACTCTACTGGAGGACTCATGGGGAACCACGCTCAGCAGACTTGGCGCAGCCGACTGATCCTGTGCGCGGTGCTCGCGACGATCGGCGCTGCGGTATCGAGCTCGAGCCACGCACAGGCGGGGCGAGACTACATCGACATCACGGGTTCTTCCACCGTCTTTCCGTTCGCGATCGTCGTCGCCGAGAGCTTCGGTCGCCGCAACCCGAGCTTCAAGACGCCGAAGATCGAGCCGACGGGCAGCGGCGGCGGCATCAAGGCGTTCTGCGGCGGTGTCGGTATCTCGTATCCCGACATCGCGAACTCGTCGCGGCGCATGACGGCCGGCGAAGTTGCCGACTGCGCCAAGAACGGAGTCGCGGAGATCGTCGAGGTCAAGATTGGCTACGACGGAATCGTGCTCGCGAACGCGAAGTCGGCGCCGCACTATCAAGTCACGCTACGCGACGTGTATCTCGCGCTCGCGAAGGACGTTCCCGATCCCACCGGCGCGCAGAAGCTCGTGCCGAATCCGTATACGAGGTGGTCGGAGATCAACTCGTCGCTGCCGGCCGACGCGATCAGCGTGCTGGGTCCGCCGCCGACGTCGGGGACGCGCGATGCATTCAACGAGCTCGTCATGGAGGGCGGCTGCAAGACGTTTCCGTGGGTCGCGGCTCTGGCGCGCGATGCGTACCTCGCCGCCTGCCACATGCTGCGCGACGACGGCCCCTACATCGATGCCGGCGAGCAGGACAATCTCATCGTGCAGAAGCTCACGGCGAGTCCGCGGCAGCTCGGCATATTCGGCTACAGCTTCCTCGAGCAGAACGCCGACAAGGTTCAAGGCGCGCACATCAACGGCGTGGCACCGGGCTTCGACACGATCGTCGAAGGCAAGTATCCCGTCTCGCGGCCTCTCTACTTCTACGTCAAGAAGGCGCATGTCGAGCGAGTTCCCGGCATCCGGGAATACGTCGCGGAGTTCACGAGCGACGCAGCCGTGGGCGAGTATGGTTATCTTGCCGAGAGCGGCTTGATTCCGCTCGATGATGACGAGCGTGAGACGGTGCAGACGCAGGCGAAGGATCTCGTGCCATTTCGCCTCGGAAGCCCATGACACCGTACGAGAGCCATCCCTCGCGCTAACGACCAGAACGCTGCGTGGCTTCATCGACACTGTTGCTCGTCGTCGTCGGCCTAGCTCTGCTCGGCTACTACGTCGGCAGGCAACGTGCCGTCCGCGCCGCCGTCGCGGCGGGGCCGCGCAGCTTCCACTCGCTGCCGGGCTATCACGGCGGTTACGTGGCGCTGTGGTGTGCTCTGCCGGCGCTGACGCTGCTCGTGCTCTGGCAGGTTCTCGAGCCGGCCTGGCTGCGCAGCGCCGTGCTCGATTCGCTGCCCGAAGCGATGCAGGCGCTTCCCGACGATCAGCTCGGCCTCGTCTATAACGAAATTCGCAATCAGGTCGAAGGCAACTTCGTTGCTGCGGAGCCGAGCTCCGGCGTGGCCGCGGCGGCGCAACGTTACACGGAGCTGCGCGCATCGAGCCGCAACTTGGCGACGGGCGCCGTCGTCGTGCTCGGAGTCGTCGTGCTCGCGTGGGCCTATCGGCGCGTGCGGCCGGACTTCCGCGCGCGCAACCGTGTCGAGAAAGCCATCGAGCTGCTGCTCATCGCAGCATCGAGCGTCGCGATCCTCACGACGATCGGCATTTTCCTCTCGGTGTTCGTGGAAGCGTTGCGGTTCTTCCGCGAGGTGCCGTTGTTCGACTTCTTGTTCGGCTTGCAATGGAGCCCGCAAACGGCGATCCGCGCGGACCAAGTCGGAGCTTCCGGCGCGTTCGGCGCCGTGCCGCTATTCACGGGAACGCTGTTGATCTCCGGGCTCGCGATGCTGGTCGCGGTGCCCGTCGGTCTGATGTCGGCCATCTACTTGGCCGAGTATGCGAGCCGGCGCTTCCGAGCGTACGCGAAACCGCTGCTCGAGATCCTCGCCGGCATCCCGACCGTCGTGTATGGCTACTTCGCCGCGATCACGGTTGCGCCCATGCTGCGCGGCTTCGGCGAGAGCGATTGGGCTCGACGTCGCCTCCGAGAGCGCGCTCGGCGCGGGCCTCGTCATGGGAGTCATGATCATCCCGTTCGTCTCGTCGTTGTCGGACGACGTCATCACGGCCGTGCCGCAGGCGTTGCGCGACGGCTCCTACGGCTTGGGTGCGACGAAGTCGGAGACGATTCGCAACGTCGTGTTCCCCGCGGCGCTGCCGGGTATCGTCGGCGCCGTGCTGTTGGCGGTGTCGCGCGCGATCGGCGAGACGATGATCGTCGTGATGGCCGCGGGCCTTGCCGCGAACCTCACTGCGAACCCGCTCGAGGCCGTGACGACGGTCACCGTGCAGATCGTCATGCTGCTCACGGGAGACCAGGAGTTCGACAGCCCGAGGACGCTCGCCGCGTTCGCGCTCGGCCTCGTGCTGTTCCTCGTAACGCTGGCCCTCAACGTCGTCGCTCTGCGCGTCGTGCGCCGGTATCGGGAGCAGTATGAGTAGCCACTCGAGGCGCTCGGTCAAAGAAGCCGTCGCGCGCGGTATCAAGCGCCGCTATCGCAACGAGGCCATCTTTCGCGCGCTCGGCCTCGCCGCATTGCTGATCGGACTCGGCTTCCTCGCATTCTTTTTCTACACGCTCGTCGGCAACGGCTACACGGCGCTCGAGCAAACCCGCATCCGGCTCGACGTCGAGCTCGACGCCGCGGTCATCGATCCCGAGGGAACGCGCGCTCCCGAGACGCTGCGTGGTGCGGACTACCAGCGTCTCGCGCGCGACGCCCTCGGCGATCTGTTCCCCGAGGTCACGAGCCGCGGCGACCTGCGCGCGCTGTACGCGCTCTTGAGCGCCGGCGCCGGGATCGAGCTGCAACAGCTCGTCGTCAACGAGCCCGCGGCCATCGGCGAGACGCGCACGCTGTGGCTGCTCGCGGACGACGACATCGACGTCCTCGTCAAGGGTCACTCGCCTCGCGACGTTCCGGAGTCGGACCGCCGTGTCGACGACCGGCAGCTCGGTTGGTTGGCGGCGCTCGAGCAGCAGGGCCGCGTTGACCTGCGGTTCAACCGCTACTTCTTCACGAGCGGCGCGTCCAGCGATCCGGAGTTGGCCGGTATCTGGGGCGCGACGGTCGGCTCGTTCTTCATGCTGATCGTCACGCTCGTGTTGTCGTTCCCGCTCGGCGTCGCAACGGCGATCTATCTCGAGGAGTTCGCGCGACGCAACCGGTGGACGGATCTCATCGAGGTCAACATCAACAACCTCGCCGCAGTCCCTTCGATCGTCTTCGGCTTGCTGGGCCTCGCGCTGTTCATCAACGTGTTCGGCTTGCCGCGCTCGGCGCCCGTCGTCGGCGGCCTCGTGCTGAGCCTCATGACGTTGCCCGTGATCATCATCGCCTCGCGGGCCGCCCTCACGGCCGTGCCGCCGTCGATTCGCGAGGCAGCGCTCGGAGTCGGGGCGTCGAAGATGCAGATGGTGCTGCATCACGTGTTGCCGCTTGCGATGCCCGGCATGCTCACGGGCACGATCATCGGCATGGCGCGCGCGCTCGGCGAGTCGGCGCCGCTCTTGATGATCGGAATGGTTGCGTTCATCGTCGACGTGCCCGACTCTCCGTTGAGCCCCGCGACGGCGCTGCCCGTGCAGGTCTTTCTCTGGGCCGACAGTCCCGAGCGTGCGTTCGTCGAGCGCACCTCGGCGGCGATCGTCGTGTTGCTGTTCTTCCTGCTCGTGATGAATGCGACGGCGATCCTGTTGCGGAAACGTTTCGAGCGGCGCTATTGAGACGGATTGGGGTACGATGTGAGACTCGCCGCAGACAGAAAGAGCAACGACGTGTCAGAGGTCGCGACAGAAGCGGCAGGAGCGCCGTCGGCACAGGCCGGTCCGACGAAACCGGTCGAGGAAGGCTATCGCACCGTCGGCGATTTCACTTCGGCAAATGCCGTCATGCAGGCGCGCCACGTCGACGTGTTCTACGGCGACAATCATGCGATCCAGAAGGTCAACCTCGACATCAGCCGCAACGAAGTCATTGCGCTGATCGGTCCATCCGGTTGCGGTAAGTCCACGTTCATCCGCTGCTTGAACCGCATGAACGACACGATCGAATCGGCGCGCGTCACGGGCGACATCACGCTCGACGGCGAGAACATCTACGCGCGTCACATGGACGTCGTCATGCTGCGCGCGCGCGTCGGCATGGTGTTTCAAAAGCCGAATCCGTTTCCGAAGTCGGTCTACGACAACGTGGCTTACGGTCCGCGCATTCACGGCCTCGCACGTGATCGCGGCGAGCTCGACGACATGGTGCGGACGAGCCTCGAGCGTGCCGGGCTGTGGACGGAGGTCAAGGACCGGCTCGAGGAGCCGGGCACGGGGTTGTCGGGCGGGCAGCAGCAGCGGCTTTGCATCGCCCGAACGATCGCGGTGAATCCCGACGTGATCCTCATGGACGAGCCGTGCTCGGCGCTCGATCCGATCGCGACGGCGCGCATCGAAGACTTGATCGACGAGCTGAAGCAGAACTACGCGATCGCAATCGTGACGCACTCGATGCAGCAGGCCGCGCGCGTCTCGCAGCGCACGGCGTACTTTCACCTCGGCAAGCTGATCGAGGTCGGCGACACGGACGACATCTTCACGAACCCGCGCCACAAGCTCACCGAAGACTACATCACGGGCCGGTTCGGATAAGACGCGCGCTTTTTAGGTCCGGGCGCGGGCGCGATCGAGGGTATTGTCCCCGCTACCGCCCTCGCGGCCGATGGTTGGCGGCGCCAGTCGAAACGCGCGGGCCGGGCGTGCCATTCAAAGTAGGGCAACGGGGCGGACCGCTCGTGCCATTCGGAGGAACCACCGTGCGGTTCGATGGCCCGCTTTCAGGCCGCCGCTCGAGCGCGGGGCCAACACCCTCGCTCACACCCGCGCCCTCCGTGCCGCCCCTAGGGTGTTCGCGCACGGCGTTTCGGTACTCCCGATTACGTTACCTGGGCGCGGAGAAAATGGGGTACCCGTCGGGGTTCGCGCCAGCCGTGGTGCAGCCGGGGGCTAGCGGCGGTAGGCTATGACTGTGGCGGCCATTCGGTCGCGGGGAGCGTCCGTATGCTGAAGCTCACGATTGCCGTGTTGGCTATCGCACTCGCGGGCTCCGCGAGCGCAGCCGGTTGGCGCTCGCTGCGCATCGACGCGAGCAGCGAGGCTAGCTTTTCGGAATCGGTGGCGGCGTTTCAAGAGAAGCTGTCGCCGGTCCGCCGCTACGTCTTTGCGTCGGCGCTGCAGGATATCTGGACGCTGGGCACGAAGAACGCCGATGCCGAGCAGCGCGAGTACACGGAGAGCGACTACCTTCGGCAGCTCGATGGCTTGGGGTACGACAGGTCGTCACGCTGACGGACCCGACTGGCGACACGGCCAAGCGGCGATACAAACAGGGCAGGGACGTCGCGTACGCGGCGCGGAACACACCGTCGGGGCCTACGAACCCGTCGTGGTCCTCCATGCCAGCGCCGCCCCCCGTTCAGAATGGCACGTACCGTGGCGCCACGCCGTGCTATCGACGGTGGCATACGGGAGACCGGTCCCCCGTGAACCGGCGGATCAAATGCTGAAGCTCACAGTTGCCGTGTTGGCTGGAGCGCTCGCGTGCGCCGCCAGCGCGGCCGGATGGCGCGATCTGCGCGTCGACGCGAGCAGCAAGGCCGCCTTCGACCAGTCGCTGGCTACCTTCAAAGAGGAGCTCTCGGCCGAGCGCCAGCGCGTGTTCCAAGGTGCGCTGATGGACATCTGGATTCAAGGCACGACGGACGCCAAAGCCAACCAGCGCGAATACACGGCCAGCGACTATTACCAGCAGCTCCATGGCTTGAGCTACGACGAGGTCGTCACCTTCACGGATCCGACCGGCGAAACGGCGAAGGCGCGAGCACGGGAAGCAAAAAATGACGGGCAAGTAGTCGACGCGCACCAGCTGCTGCCGTCCCAATTTCCCGCCAGTCAGAAGGAGCGCACGGAACGCGCGCACCAACAAATCGATCAGGGATCCCTCATGAGGACGCGGCAGGGCGGTACCACGGAGCGCGGCGGAAGCGGCTTGACGGGTCCGGGCGCGCCGGGCGATCCGCGTTTTCCCGACGCGCAGTAGCTCCGTCCCTTCTCAGTCGGCGGTGCGTAGCAGCTCGTTCAGCGAGGTCTTCGCGCGCGTTTTCTCGTCGACCTTCTTGACGATGACGGCGCAGTAGAGCGAGTACTTGCCGTCCTTCGACGGCAGGTTGCCGGCGACGACGACGGAGCCCGCGGGCACGCGGCCGTAGTGGATCTCGCCCGTCTCGCGGTCGTAGATGCGCGTGCTCTGCCCGATGTAGACGCCCATCCCGAGCACGCTGCCGCGCTCGACGACGACGCCTTCGACGACTTCCGAGCGCGCGCCGATGAAGCAGTCGTCCTCGATGATCGTCGGCGAGGCTTGCAGCGGCTCGAGCACGCCGCCGATGCCGGTGCCGCCCGAGATGTGCACGCGCTTGCCGATCTGCGCGCAGCTGCCGACGGTCGCCCACGTGTCGATCATCGTGCCTTGATCGACATAAGCTCCGATGTTGACGAACGACGGCATCAGCACGACGTCGGGCGCGATGTACGCGCCGCGGCGCACGACGGCGTCGGGCACCACGCGCGCGCCGCCACGCTTGAACTGCTCGGCATCGTATTGCGCGAACTTTTGCGGCACCTTGTCGAAGAACCGCGTGTAACCGGCGTCGACGACGCGGTTGTCGTTGATGCGGAACGACAACAGCACCGCCTGCTTCAGCCACTGATTGACGACCCAGCGGCCGGCAAGCGGCTCGGCGACGCGCAGAGTGCCGGCGTCGAGCCCGGCGAGGCATTGCTCGACCGCGTCGCGCAGCTCCGCGTCGGCGCGGGCAGGCGTGAGCTCCGTGCGGCGTTCCCAACCGCGCTCGATGATTGGCTGCAGTGTGCTCAAAGTACGTTCCTCGAATGTCAGCTGCGCGCGTCGGCGAGGCCTTCGCGCAGCGCCTGGCCGAGCCGCTCGGAGGCTTTTTCGTCGAGCGGCTGGCGTGCCGCGTTCGTCACGAAGAAGACGTCCTCGGCGCGCTCGCCCACGGTCAGGATCTTCGCATTCTGCAACGCGACGCGCTCCTGGTCGAAGATCTTGGCGATCTGGAATAGGAGGCCCGGGCGGTCGCCCGCGACGAGCTCGACGATCGTGCGCGCATTCTTGCCGTCCGGCGAGATCGCGATCTGCACGGGCGTCGAGAACATGCGCACTTGCCGCGGCGCCCTGCGCGTGACCTTGAGGGCCTGCTCACTGCCGGCCGTCAGGGCTTTCAGCAGCCGATGCCTGATCTCGTCGAGCCGGCGGCGCTCGGTGATCGTGCTGCCGTCGCTCTCGAGCACGCAGTACGTGTCGAGGCTCGATTTCGCGAGCGGCACGATGCGAGCGTCGACGATCGTGAGGCCGAGCTCGTCGAGCACGGCCGTCGCGCGTGCGAACGAGCGCGTCTCCTCCGGCGAATGCACGGCGACCGCCGTCAAGCCGGGCACCACGACGTCGTTGACGTCGACGGTGATCGCGCCCGGGCTCGCACTCTCGGCGAGCACGCGCGTGTGCCACGCGATCTCCTCGGGGCGGTGGCGCAGGAAATACTCCTCGGTGAATCCCGCCCAGATCGCCTGGTAGCTAGCGCGCGCGAGGCCTGCTTGCACCAGCAGCTGCTCTGCTTGCGCTTGCCGGCCCGTGATCAGCTCGTCCTTGTCGATCGGATTGCTGACGCCGCGGCGCAGCGCGCGCCGCGTCGCCTGATAGAGCTCGGCGAACAGCGATTCTTTCCACGAGTTCCAGATCTTCGGGTTCGTGCCGCGGACGTCCGCGACCGTCAATACATATAGATAGTCGAGGTGCGTCTGATCGCCGACGGTACGCGCGAACTCATTGACGATGTTCGGGTCGTTGATGTCCTTCTTTTGCGCCGTCAGCGAGAGCAGCAGGTGATGTTGCACGAGCCACGCGACGAGGCGCGCGTCGTAGCGGCTCATGCCGTGCTCGAGGCAAAACGCTTCCGCGTCGACGGCGCCGAGCTCGGAGTGGTCACCGCCGCGGCCTTTCGCGATGTCGTGGAAGAGGCCCGCGAGGTACGCGACCTCGGGCTTCTCGAGCCGCTGCATGATGGCGCTGCATGACGGAAACTCTTTGTCGAACCGCGGCAGCGCGAAGCGCCGCAGGTTCTCGACGACGAACAGCGTGTGCGCGTCGACGGTGTACGCGTGGAACAGATCGTACTGCATGCGGCCCACGACGCGGCCGAACGCCGGGATGTATAGCCCGAGCACGCCGTACGTGTTCATGCGCTTCAGCGTGCGCGTGACGCCCTGCGGCGCGCGCAAGATGTCGAGGAAGAGGCGATGGTGACGCGGGTTCTGCCGAAACTCCTCGTCGATGAGCCACAGGTGCTGCTTGACGAGCGCGATCGTGCGCGCGTTGACGCCGCGTAGATCGAGGTTCTGCTCGAGCAGCAGGAATATCTCGAGCAGCGCCGACGGCTCCCGCGCGAACACCTGGTCGTCGACCGCCTCGAGGTAGCCGTTGCGGCTTTGAAAGCGGGGGCCGAGCGGCAAGGGCGGATCGTTCTTGTCGAGCAGGATCGCTTCCTCGAAGAGCTGCAGCAGCATCTCGTTCAAGCGGCTGAGCTCCATGACGGTGCGGTAGTAGCGCTGCATGAGCTGCTCGACCGCCAGTGTGAAGCTCGCGTCCTCGTAGCCGAGCATCTGTGCGAGCTTGACCTGATGGTCGAACAAGAGCCGATCCTCTCGCCGGCCCGTCAAGAGATGCAGGCCGAAGCGGATGCGCCAGAGGAACGCGCGCCCTTGCGTCAGAATCCGCAGCTGACCCGGTGTCAGGAACTTGTGCGGCACGAGCTCATCGAGCGTCCGCGTGCCGAGGTGGCGCTGTGCGAGCCAACCGATCATTTGAATGTCGCGCAAGCCGCCGGGGCTGCCTTTGACGTTCGGCTCGAGGTTGTAGGCCGTATCGTGATAACGCGCGTGACGCGCGCGCTGCTCCTCGGTCTTGGCGTGGAAGAACTCGGCGCTGTTCCACATACGATCCGTGCCGAGGCGCACGGGCAGCTCTGCGAACAGCTTGCCGGGCCCATGCAGCAACCGGGTTTCCATGAGCGTCGTGAGCACGGTCACGTCGCTGCGTGCCTGCGCTTCGCAATCGTCGAGAGTCCGCACGCTGTGGCCGACCTCGAGCCCGATGTCCCAGAGGAAGGTCAAGAACCGGCCGATGGCGTCGTCGCTCTTGTTGGAGGCGCTCTCGATGAGAATCAGCAGATCGATGTCGGACAGCGGGTGCAGCTCGCCGCGGCCGTAGCCGCCGACGGCGACCAGGTCGGCCGAATCGAGCACGCTCTCGGCGAAATGCAGGAAGCTCGCGAGGATGACGTTGTCGACGACGTGCGCTCGATCGGCGACGAGCGTTTCGATGTGCTCGTTGCGGCGAAAGCGCTCCCCGAGCTCGACGTTCGCGGCTTTCAACGCATCGCGGAATGCCTTCACGGCCCTGACATCGCCGCGCAGCGCCGTTTCGAGCGCGCCGCGGTCGATCAGCGCAGCGGGTGAGGGCTCGGCGTTCATAGCGTCATGCGCCGCGATCGGCGGGGCTCAGAGTCAAGACCTCGAAGCTCGAGCTCGTGACGAGCACCGTGTGCTCCCATTGTGCGGACAACGAGTGGTCCTTCGTGACGACGGTCCAACCGTCGGAGAGCAGCTTCACCTCGCGCTTGCCGGCGTTGACCATCGGCTCGACGGTAATTGTCATTCCCGGCACGAGCTCGACGCCGGTGCCTGGCCGGCCGTAGTGCAGCACTTGCGGGTCTTCGTGGAATACGCGGCCGATCCCGTGGCCGCAGTACTCGCGCACGACGGAAAAGCGCTGCTCCTCGACATAGCTCTGGATCGCGTGGCCGATGTCGCCGAGCTTCGCGCCGGGGCGTATAGCGCGGATGCCTCGCCACATTGCGTCGAAGCACACCTTCGTGAGCCGGTCCGCCATGATCGACGGCGGGCCGACCATGAACATGCGGCTCGTATCGCCGTGATAGCCGTCCTTTATGACGGTGACGTCGATGTTGACGATGTCGCCATTACGTAACGTGCGGTCGCTCGGGATACCGTGGCAAACGACGTGATTGACCGACGTGCAGATCGACTTCGGGAATGGGGCCGCGCCGGCCGAGCCGCGATAGTTAAGGGGCGCCGGAATGGAGCCGAGCTCGCCGACGATGTACTCATGGCACAGCCGATCGAGCTCCTCGGTCGCGATGCCCGGCTGGACGTGCGGCGCGATCATGTCGAGCACTTGCGCCGCCAAACGCCCGGCCACGCGCATCTTGTCCTGCTCTTCAGGCGTTTTGATCGTAATCATCGTCGAGATCGTGCTAGCGAGTCGCGGTCGACTGCGTCACCGGTGGGGCCATGCTGGGTCGGCAAATCGTGCCCCGCGCGCGGATTCACGTTGTTTGCCGCAAGGGGGCTATGGTATAAAGCGCGCGCCTCGGAGGCAAACCGCGCCGAGGTAATTCACACACGCGCCTAACTACTGCGGGCGGGGTGCCTCGGTAACGAGGTCGTTCGCAGAAACGCGTGGAGGACCAACCCTACAGGAGCTTTCCATGGCCGACGTCACCATGCGCCGGATGCTGGAAGCGGGTGTGCACTTCGGGCACCAAACCCGTTTCTGGAATCCAAAAATGGCCGAATTCATCTTCGGCGAGCGCAACAAGATCCACATCATCAATCTCGAGGAAACTGTGCCGCGCTACCAGGCTGCGGCGGAGTTCATCCGCAGGCTCGTCGCGGACGGCGGCACGCTGCTGTTCGTCGGGAGCAAGCGCGCCGCGCGCGAGGCCATCTCGACCGAGGCCGCTCGCTGCGGCATGCCGTACGTCACGCAGCGCTGGCTCGGCGGCATGCTGACGAACTTCAAGACGATCCGCCAATCGATCAAGCGCTTGAAGTCGCTCGAGGAGCTCACGGAGCCCGGCGCGACCGTCGAGTTCACGAAGAAAGAGATGCTCGGGTTCGCGCGCGAGAAGGAAAAGCTCGAGCGCACGCTCGGCGGCATCAAGAACATGGACGCGCTGCCGACTGCCGTGTTCCTCATCGACGTAGGGCACGAGGAAATCGCCGTGCGCGAAGCGCGCAAGCTCGGCATTCCCGTCGTCGCCGTCGTCGATACGAACTGCTCGCCGGAAGGCATCGACTATCCGATCCCCGGCAACGACGACGCGATGCGCGCCATTCAGCTCTATGCCGAGGGAATTGCGGACGCCGTCATCGACGGCAAGGCCTCGATCCCCGAGGTGCCGAGGGGCGACGACGAGTTCGTCGAGCTCGACGAGAGCGGCAAGCCGAAGGCCGAAGCGAAGCCGCAGCAGCGGAAGCCGGCGCCGAAGAAGCGCGCCCGCGTCACGAAAGTGCGGTCGAAAGGGCGAGGGCGTCCCGGTGAGGAGGCGCCGCCCGAGGGCGGCGGCGAGGAAGAGCCCGAAGCAGCCGCAGAATAGTTTTTCATCCGATTTCAGAGCGAGAGGGGCTTGGGAATGGACATCAAACCCGCCTTGGTCAAAGAACTGCGCGAGCGCACGGGCGCCGGCATGATGGAATGCAAGAAGGCGCTCGTCGAAACGAACGGCGACATCGACCTTGCGGCCGAGTGGCTGCGCAAGGCCGGCGCGGCGAAGGCGGACAAGAAAGCCTCGCGCGTCGCCGCCGAAGGCCGTGTTGCGATCTCGAGCGACGAGAAGAGCGGCCGGCACGTCGTGCTCGAGGTGAACTCCGAAACGGATTTCGTCGCGAAAGACGACAACTTCCGCGCGTTCGTCGAGCGGGTTGCCGGCGTCATCCTCGCGCAGCGCCCCGCCAACGTCGAGGCATTGCTGCGTAGCTCGATCGACGGCCGGACGGTCGAGGACCTGCGCCTCGAGCTCGTCACGAAAGTCGGCGAGAACATCTCCGTGCGCCGCTTCGATGTCATCGAGAGCCGCGGCACCGTGGGTACGTACGTGCACGGCTCTCGCATCGGCGTGCTCGTCGATCTCGAGGGCGGCGACGCGGCATTCGCGCGCGACATCGCGATGCAAATCGCTTCGCTGGCGCCGCGCTACGTGAGCAACGACGACGTGCCGAAGGAGCTCCTCGACAAGGAGCGCGAGATCATTCAAGCACAGACGGCCGAGGAGACGGAGAAGAAGCCTCCCGAGATCGTGGCCAAGATGGTCGAAGGGAAGCTTCGTAAATTCGTCGACGAGATCACGTTGACGGGTCAGGTCTTCGTCAAGGACGAAAAAGGCAAGGCGCGCGTCCGCGACGTGCTCGCTCAGCACAAGGCCAAGGTCAAAGGCTTCCGGCGCTACGAGGTCGGCGAGGGAATCGAAAAAAAAGACTCTGACTTCGTAAAGGAAGTCATGGCGCAGGCTTCGCAGAGCCGATAATCTAAACCCGTCCCGGCCGTGCCGGGACGCACTTTAGGCAGAGGTTTTATGGCGCAACGCTCGCCGGCCTATCGGCGGATTCTGCTGAAGTTGAGCGGCGAGGCATTGCTCGGAAGCCACAATTACGGCATCGATCCTGCCGTCATCCGCCGCGTCGCCGTCGAGATCAGCGAAGTCGTCGGGCTCGGCGTTCAAGTCGGCCTCGTCATCGGCGGCGGCAACATCTTTCGCGGCGCAGGGCTCGCCGAGGCCGGCATGGACCGTGTGACGGCCGATCAAATGGGGATGCTGGCCACCGTCATCAATTCGCTCGCGATGCAGGATGCCCTCGAGCGCCAAGGCACCGGCGTTCGTGTCATGTCTGCGCTGCAAATTCACGAGGTCTGCGAGGACTACATCCGCCGCAGAGCCGTGAGGCATCTCGAGAAAGGGCGCGTCACGATCTTCGCGGCCGGCACCGGCAGCCCGTTCTTCACGACCGACACCGCCGCGAGCTTGCGAGCGATCGAGATATCCGCCGACGTGCTCATCAAGGCGACGAAGGTCGACGGCGTCTACTCGGCCGACCCGGTCAAGGATCCGAAAGCCGTTCGCTATCCGACCTTGTCGTTCGACCAGGTGTTGTCCGACGATTTGCGCGTCATGGACGCAACCGCGATCGTCATGTGCCGCGAGAACAACTTACCGCTCGTCGTCTTCAATCTCAACAATCCCGGTGATCTCGTGCGCGTGGTCGCCGGCGAGCCCGTCGGCACGTCGGTCATGAACCGGCTGCCGCGTACAGGGACCGGCAAATGATCAACGACGTCAAGAAAGAAGCCGAGCAGCGCATGCAGCGCGGCATCGAGGCTTTCAAGGACGACTTGCGCAAGCTGCGCACGGGCCGCGCGCATGCGGGCCTGCTCGAGCACGTCATGGTCGAGTATTACGGCACGAACGTGCCCGTGAAGCAGACGGCCAACATCTCCGTCGAGGATGCGCGCACGCTCGTCGTGACGCCCTGGGAGAAGAACATGGTGTCTGCCGTCGAGAAGGCCATCATCAACGCCGGTCTCGGCCTGAATCCCGTCACTGCCGGCCTGGTCATTCGCGTCCCGCTGCCGCCGATGACGGAAGAGCGGCGCCGCGATCTCGTCAAAGTCGTACGCGCGCATGCCGAGACGGCGCGCGTGGGGCTGCGCAATGTGCGCCGCGAGGCGCTCGGCGACATCAAGGACATGCTCAAGGAAAAGGTCATTGCCGAGGACGATGAGCGGCGCGGCCAGGACGAGATCCAGAAGCTGACCGACCGCTACGTCGCGACGGTCGATTCGCTGCTGAAGGACAAGGAAGCCGAGATCATGGAGTTCTGAGCGCTCGCTTACGCTCATCATGCTGGCCCCGCGAATCATTACAGGCTTCATTTTCGGCGCCGCGATCACCGCCGCGATCCTGCTCGCTCCGTCGCCCGTGACCGCGGCCGTGCTGGCCGTTCTCTGGCTGGCCGGCGTATGGGAATGGGCGGCGTTCGCGCGGCTGCCAGCCGCCGGGCGAGTCGGGTACACGGTTCTGTTTGCGGCCGCCATGGCATTCGGGTGGTCGTCCCTCGGCGACGAAGGGCTCTCGGTGCTGGTCTTGGCGGCGCTCGCGTGGTGGATCCTCGCGCTCGTTCTCGTCGTGCGCTATCCGCGCAGCTTCAGCTCGACGTTCGTGGCACTCGCCGGCGTCGTCGTGCTGCTGCCGTCGTGGGCTCTGCTCGTGCGGCTGCACGGCGACGAGGCGCTCGGCGCCGAGCTTGCCTTCACGCTGCTGCTGATCGTGTGGGCGGCCGACGTCGGCGCTTACGCGTTTGGGCGGCTCATGGGCCGCACGAAGCTCGCGCCGGCCGTGAGCCCCGGCAAGACCTGGGAAGGTGTGACCGGCGGGCTCCTGACGGCGGGTCTCGCCGCCGGCCTGGCCGCCGCATGGCTGGAGCTGCCCGCGAGCCGGCTCGTGCTCTTGGGTGTAGCCACGGCGCTGATCTCGGTGCTCGGCGATCTGACCCAGAGCATGTTCAAGCGCAACGTGGGGCTCAAGGATAGCGGCAGGTTGCTGCCCGGCCACGGAGGCGTGCTCGATCGGATCGACAGCCTCACGGCCGCGGTCCCGGCGTTCGTCGTCGGGCTGTGGGCTTTGAACCTCATTAGTTGAGCCGGGAACTGCCCGACGAGGCGGCGGTCTGTAGCGTCATGGCCACGGCTGACACCCGGCGAAGAGTCATGCCCCATCAGCGATGCGCCGGGCTAGAATACCGACCCCGATGACGTGGTCGCCAAAGGACCGACGGTAGCCCGCACCGATGGACTTCCCGGTACTCGAAAAAGCTTTGTGGTTCATCGTCGCGATCAGCGTTCTGGTCGCCGTGCACGAGTTCGGCCACTTCATCGTGGCTCGCAAGCTCGGCTTCAAAGTGCTGCGCTTCTCGATAGGCTTCGGGCGGCCCTTGCTCTCGTGGCGCGGCGGTCCGCCGGATCACATTCAATATTGGCTGTCCGCGATCCCGCTCGGCGGCTACGTGAAGATGCTCGACGAGCACGAAGGTCCCGTCGTCTCCGAGGAACGTCATCGCGCGTTCCACCAGCGCCCCGTGTGGCAGCGCGTAGCCGTCCTGCTCGCCGGTCCCGGGTTCAATTTCCTGTTCGCGATCCTCGCGTATTGGCTCATGTTCGTGACAGGCGTGGTCGCGCTGAAGCCGCTTGTTGCCGAAGTCGAGCCTGGTTCGGTCGCGGCCCGCGCACAGCTTGCGGCCGGCGACGAGATCATTGCGATCGGCGGCCAGCCGACGCCGGCGTGGGAGGCTGCCACGCTGCGTCTTCTCGACGAGCTGCTCGACGACGGCCGTATCGAAATGACCGTCCGCGGAGTTGACGGCTCGACTCGCAACGCGGAGCTCGACGTGCGCGGCCGCGAGCAGGAATTGACCGAGCCCGCCGTGCTGTTCGCCGGGTTGGGGATTCGACCGGGGGAGGCCTCCGTCGTCGGCTCGATCCTCGATGATTCGCCTGCCGAGCGCGCGGGGCTTTTGCCGGGAGACCGCGTGCTCCGCGGCAACGGCGAGCCGATCGACGGTTGGAGGGAGTGGGTAGAGTTCCTACGACCTCGCCCCGGCGAAACGGTCGAGCTGACGGTGCTCCGCAACGGCGAGGAGCGCGAGCTGACGGCAACGCTAGAGACGCGCACCGAGAACGGAGTAACGTTCGGCCGGATCGGCGCGAACGCGCCGGAGCAACGCTATGGAATCGTCGAGTCGCTGCCGCGTGCCGTCGACAAGACTTGGGAGATCATTACCTTCACGGTGTCGATGATCGGCCGAATGATCATCGGCGACGTGTCGCTGAAGAACATGTCCGGGCCACTGTCGATCGCGGACATCGCGGGTAGCAGCGCCGAGATGGGCCTCGCCTATTTCTTGAGCTTCCTCGCGGCGGTCAGCATCAGCCTCGGCGTCCTGAACCTCTTGCCGATCCCGTTGCTCGACGGCGGCCAGATCGTCTATCAGCTCGCAGAAGCGGTCAAAGGCGCGCCGCTGTCGGAGCGCGCCATGGTGATCGGGCAACAGATCGGCATCTTCCTCGTCATCGCCCTCACGGGCTTCGCGTTCTACAACGACATCGTCAGGTTGTTCGGCTCATGAAAACACTTCGCGTCGCGCATTGGGTGGCGGTGCTATGCATCGCCGGTTGGACGAGCACGGCCGCGCTCGCGGCGTTCGACCCGTTCGTGGTCCGCAACTTCCGCGTCGACGGCGCGCAGCGCATCTCCGAGGGCACGATCTATAACTATCTTCCCGTCAACATCGGCGACACCGTCGACGAGCGGCGGCTGCGCGAGTCGACGCGTGCGCTGTTCGAGACGGGCTTCTTTCAGGACGTGGAGTTCCGTCGCGACGGCGACACGCTCGTCATCGTCGTGCTCGAGCGGCCGTCGATCCTCGAGTTCACGTTCGACGGCAACAAGGACATCAAGGACGAGGACTTGGAGAAGGTTCTCACCGAGAACGGGCTCGCCACGGGCAAGACGTTCGACAACTCGACGCTGCAGCAGCTCACGCAGTCGTTGACCGAAGAGTATTACGGGCGCGGCAAGTACGCGGCGAAGGTCACGCCCACCGTCGAGAATTTGGAGGACAACCGCGTGCGGGTCTCGATCCAAATCGAGGAGGGTGATCGAGCGAAGATTCGCCAGGTCAACATCGTCGGCAACACGTCGTTCGAAGAAGACGAGATCATCGCCGACTTCGAGCTGTCGACGGGCGACTGGCTGTCGTTCATCCGTAACAACGACCGCTACTCGAGGGAGGCGCTCGAAGGCGACCTCGAGAAGCTGCGCTCCTTCTATATGGACCGCGGCTTCGCAGACTTCCGCGCCGATGACGTGCAGGTCGCGATCTCGCCGGACAAGCGCGACATCTTCGTCACCATCAGCGTGACCGAGGGCGACCGCTACACGATCTCCGACGTCAAGCTCGCCGGCGAGATGGTGGTGCCCGCAGAGGAGCTCGAGTTCCTGATGCTCGCGCAGCCGGGCCAAATCTTCTCGCAGGCCGTGTTGACTCGCAGCGAGGAGTTCATGGCCACGAGGCTCGGCCAAGACGGCTACGCATTCGCTGAGATTCGGGCCGTGCCCGAGCTCGACGCTGAAGCAAAGACGGCGTCGGTGACGTTCTTCGTCGACCCGCGAAATCGCGTGTACGTGCGGCGTATCAACTTCAACGGCGCCGATAACGTCAACGACGAGGTCTTCCGCCGCGAGATGCGGCAGCTCGAAGGCGGCTACTTGTCGAACTCGCTGATCGAGCGGTCGAAGCTGTCGGTGCAGCAACTCCCCTACATCGAGGGCATCGAGCACGAGACGACGCCCGTGGCGGGCAGCCCGGACCTCGTCGACGTCGACTTCGATATCGAGGAGGGGCTCCCCGGTCAGTTCGGCGGCAATCTCGGCTACTCGGAGACGTACGGCGTCACGCTCGGCGGCAACTTCATCCATTCGAATTTCATGGGCACGGGACGGCGAGTCGCGCTCGACTTGCGCGGCGGCGAGTATCAGAAGGTCTTCGACGTCAACTTCACGGACCCGTATCGCAACATCGACGGCGTTTCGCGCACGATTTCGGTGACTTACCAGGACATCACGCAATACACGTCGGCGACGTCGGACTTCTCGACGACGACACTGTCCGCGGGCATGAACTGGGGTTATCCCGTCGCGAACTTTCAGCGCCTGACGCTGGGCTTCGCGTATCAGGATTCCGAGCTGCTGACGAGCACCTTCAGCTCGCCGCAGGCGCTCGAGTGGGTGTCGCAGAACGGCGAGCCGTTCGTTGTGCCCGGCGGTTTCGTCGGAACCACAGTCAAGAGTCTCGACGTCGTTTCCGCGTGGCAGTACGTCACGTTGAACGCGGGGCTGTTTCCGACCGCCGGCACGCGCATGTCGATGGGCTTGACCGCGTCGATTCCGGGCAGCGACGTCGAGTACTTCACCGCCAACGTCGATTTCACGCGGTACTTCAGAATTCGCGGACCCTGGATCTTCCGCATCCACAACGAGATCTCGTACGGCGACGCGTATGGCGACCACACGACGTCGATCCCGCCGTACCGCAACCGCTACGGCGGCGGGCCGGGGTCCGTGCGCGGCTTCAAGGAAAGCTATCTCGGGCCGAGGGACGACTTCGGCAATCCTTACGGCGGCAACCTGCTGTTCGCCAATCAGTTCGAGCTGATCATTCCGACGCCGGAGAAGATCGCCGGGTCGACGCGCATTTCGTTGTTTTTCGACGCGGCCGGCGTGTTCTCGACGGGCGGCGTCAGCTTCTTCGACAAGCTGGGCGACCCTATCGATTACGGCTACGACTATGATAAGTTGAAGAAATCCGTAGGCCTCGGCGTCGAGTGGCTGGCTCCGCTCGGGCTATTGCGCTTCAGCTATGCCATGCCGCTGAACGAGGACGCCGCAACGGATCGGTTTTTTGCCGACGAAGTGGAACGGTTCCAGTTCTCTATCGGCAACGCCTTCTAAAGCTCGAGGGAAGAAGTTCATGATCGTGTCGAAAGTCTGGCTGATCGCGGCCGCTGCGGGTGCGTTTATCGCGGCGAGCGCCGTCAACGCACAGGGCAACCTCAAGATCGGTGTCGTCAACGTCGCCAGGCTCGTCGAGCAGTCGCCGCAGTTCGGAGCCGCGCAGAAGAAGCTCGAGGAAGAGTTCGGTCCGCGGCAACGCGACCTTGCGGCGATGCAACAAAAGTTGCGCGGGCAGCAGGAGACCTTCCAGCGCGACGCTCCCGTCATGGGCGAAGAAGAGCGGCTCAACCTCGAGCGGCAGATTCGCGACGGAACTCGCGAGTTTCAGCGCACGGAGAACGAGCTCGTCGAAGACTTCAATCTGCGGCGCAACGAAGAGCTCGGCAAGCTGCAGCGCGACGTTCTGTTGAAGGCGCAAGAGTACGCGCGCGCGCAGAAATTCGACTTGCTGCTCGCAGACCAGAGCATCATCTTCGCCAGCACGGCCGTCGACATCACCGAGGCCGTGCTCAAGTTTCTGAATCCCGCTGCTGCTCCTGCGCGGTAACGCTGCGCGGCCGAGCGGTTGCCGATGGCCGCGACTCTAGGGCAGCTCGCGGCGCAGTTCGGGTGTGAGCTTCACGGCGACCCGAGCGTCGCCGTGACTCGCGTCGGCACGTTGTCGAACGCGGGCCCCAATGCCGTGACGTTCCTCGCCAATCCGCTGTACCGCGCGCAGCTTACGCACACCCGCGCGGCCGCCGTCGTCGTCGCGCCGCGCGATCGCGACGCGTGCCCTGTCGCGAGCCTCGTGCACCCCGAGCCCTATCTCACGTATGCCCGCATCGCCGCTTCGTTGCATCCACCCCCGCCCGTCGCGCCCGGCGTCCACTCGAGCGCCGTCGTCGCCGCGAGCGCGCGCGTAGCGGCGGGAACGCAGATCGATGCGCACGTCGTCGTCGGCAGCGACTGCACGATCGCCGAGGACGCCGTCATCGGGGCCGGGGCCGTCCTCGGTTCCGGCGTCGCAGTCGGCAGGGGAACGCGGATTGGCCCCAGGGTCACGGTGCTCGACGGCGTGCGCATCGGCGCCCGCTGCATCGTGCACCCGGGCGCCGTCATCGGCGCCGACGGCTTCGGCTTTGCGCGGGATCGCGGCGCTTGGCAAAAGATCCCGCAAGTCGGCAGCGTCGTCATCGGCGACGACGTCGAAATCGGCGCGAACACGACGATCGACCGAGGCGCAATCGAAGACACGGTCATCGAGGACGGCGTCAAGCTCGACAACCTCGTGCAGATCGCTCACAACGCGCGTATCGGTGCGCATACGATCATGGCCGCGATGTCGGGTGTCGCGGGCAGCACGAAGGTCGGCAAGCGCTGTATGATCGGCGGCGGCGTCGTCATGATCAACTCGCTAACGATTTGCGACGACGTCATGTTCACCTTCCGCAGCATCGTCACGCGCTCGGTCGACAAGCCGGGAACCTATTCTGGCCACCTGCCCGCGGAGGAGGCCGGTTTGTGGCGGAAGAACGCTGCCCGCTTCCGCAAGCTCGACGCGCTTGCCGACCGCTTGATCGAAGTCGAACGCGCCCTCGCCAAAATCACTCCCTTCGGACAAACGCTGAAAAAAACCGATGACTGACAAGAAGCCTCTCGGCATCGATGGCATCCTCGAGCGCCTACCACATCGCTTTCCGTTCTTGATGGTCGACCGCGTGCTCGACGTCGTGCCCGGCAAATCGATCGTCGCCGTCAAGAACGTCAGCGCGAACGAGGCGTACTTCCAGGGCCATTTCCCCGGCCATCCCGTTGTGCCCGGCGTGCTGATCGTCGAGGCGTTGGCGCAAGCCGGAGGCGTGCTCGCGTACGAAACGGCGACCGCTGAAGAGCGGCTGTGGATTCTCTATCTCGTCGGCATCGAGGAGACGCGGTTCAAGCAAACCGTGCGGCCGGGCGACCAAGTGATCCTGCGCGTCGAGCTCGTCAAACGGCGTCGAAACCTCTGGCGGTTCACGGCGGTTGCCCAGGTCGACGGCAAGGTGGCCGTCGAAGCACAGATCCTCATGGCGGACGGGCCCAAGTCTTGATCGACGCGCGCGCCGTCATCGATTCTTCCGCGAAGATCGACGCAAGTGTCTATGTCGGCCCGTATGCCGTCATCGGCGCGGACGTCGAGATCGCGAGCGGCACGCGTATCGAGACGCACGCCGTCATCAAAGGGCCGACGGCGATCGGCGCCGACAATCACATCTTTCAGTTCGCCTCGATCGGCGACGATCCGCAGGACAAGAAGTACGCCGGTGAGCGGACGAAGCTCGTCATCGGCGACCGCAACACGATCCGGGAGTGCTGCACGCTCAATCGGGGCACGATCCAGGACGAGGGCGTCACGAGAATCGGCAGCGACAACTGGATCATGGCGTACTGTCACGTCGCGCACGATTGCGTCGTCGGCGACCATACGATCTTCGCGAACAACGCGTCGATCGCGGGCCACGTGCGCATCGGCGACTACGCGATCCTCGGCGGTTTTACGGCCGTGCATCAGTTCTGCCGGATCGGCGCGCACACGCTGTCGAGCATGTTCAGCTACGTGACGAAGGACGTGCCGGCGTACGTCACGATCTCGGGAAGGCCGGCTGAGCCGCGCGGCATCAACGCAGAAGGCTTGAAGCGGCGTGGCTTCACTGCGGACCAAATCCGCAACATCCGCGAGGCGTATCGCGTCGTCTACCGCCAGGAGCTCAAGCTCGATGAAGCGATCGCGCAGCTGACGTCGCTCGTCGATGCGCAGCCCGAGATCAAACCGTTCTTGGATTCCTTGCGCGACGGCTCCCGCGGCCTCGCGCGCTGACGAGCGCGCGATGACGCGACCGCTGCGATTCGCGCTGGCGGCAGGAGAGGCGTCGGGCGACACGCTAGGAGCCGGCCTCATCGAGGCGCTGCGCGCGCAAGCTCCGGATTCGACGTTCGTCGGCATGGCCGGGCCGAAGATGATCGCCGCCGGCTGCGAGCCGTGGTATCGCGCGGAAGAAATCGCCGTCATGGGATTTCTAGAGGTCTTGCCGCACTTGCCGCGGATCTTGAAGCTACGCCGCGACCTCATCGCGCGCATCGAGCGCGCCGAAGTCGATGCGTACATCGGCATCGATGCGCAAGACTTCAACAAGCCAGCGGAAGTTGCGCTGAAGCGCGCCGGCATCAAGACGGTGCAGTACGTGAGCCCGCAGGTTTGGGCCTGGCGACAATCGCGCGTCGCGACGATCCGCGAGGCCGTGGACCTCGTGCTCTGCGTGCTGCCGTTCGAGCCGAAGTTCTACGAGGCGCACGGCGTCAACGCCAGGTTCGTCGGACATCCGCTCGCCGACATGATCCCGCTCAGCGTCGACAAGGCGGCCGCGCGAGCGAAGCTCGGCCTGCCTGCCGACAAGCCGGTGCTCGCGGTGTTGCCGGGTAGCCGCCGCAGCGAGGTGTCGCGCCTCGCGGCGCCGTTCATGGCGACGGCGGCCTGGCTCAAGCGCGAGCGCCCCGAGCTCGCCGTCGCCGTCGCGCTGGCGAGCGATAGCGCCGCCGAGCTGTTTCGCGAGGCGACGGCGGGCATCGAGCTCGGCGGCGCTGCCCTGATTCCGCTGCAGGCCCGTGAGGTCATGGCCGCGGCCGACGTCGTGCTGACGGCTTCCGGCACGGCAAGCCTGGAGGCGCTGCTCACGAAGCGGCCCATGGTCGTCGCTTACAAGATGGTGCCGCTGACGTACTGGCTCGTGCGCCGGCTCGGTGTGGCGAAGCTGCCGTACTTCTCGCTGCCGAACTTGCTCGCCGGACGCGCGCTCGTGCCTGAGTTCGTGCAAGGGGACGTGCGACCCGACGTGCTCGGGCCTGCAGTGCTCGGCGCGCTCGACGGCACGGCTCTGCCGGCCGGCTGGTATGATGCCTTCGCCGATATCCATCGGCAGTTACGCTGCGACGCGAGTGCTTCAGCCGCACGCGAAGTGCTCGCGCTGGTACGGGGAAGCGTGTGATCGTAAGGTTGGTTGGCGCAGAGCATGCGCGATGAACAGTTTCGTTCATCTGCGCGTCCATACGGAGTATTCGCTCGTCGATAGCCTGGTGCGCGTCGACGCGCTCGTCGACGCCGTCGCGGACCGGCGCATGCCTGCGTGCGCGATCACGGACCAAGGCAACGTCTCGGCGCTCGTGAAGTTCTACAAGCCCGCGCTTGCGCGCGGCGTGAAGCCGATCGTCGGCGCCGACGTTTGGATCGCCGAATCGCGCGAGGACCGCGAGCCGTCGCGGCTGACGCTGCTCTGCCAGAGCCAAGCCGGATTCAAGCGTTTGAGCGCGCTGCTCACGAAGAGCGCCGTCCAAGGGCCGATCGGCGGCCGCAACGTGCTGCTCAAAGAGTGGCTCGAGGCTGCTGGGCTCGCCGGCTTGATCGGTTTGTCGGGAGGCCAGATCGGCGAGGTCGGCAAGGCGCTCGCCGCAGGCCGCGGCACGCGCGGCGCGGAGGCGCTCGATTACTGGCAGAACCTGCTGCCGGGGCGCTTCTACATCGAGCTGCAGCGGCTCGGCCGCGTCGGCGAGCGCGAGTATCTCGCGCGTGCCGTCGAGGCCGCGGCGGCGCACTCGGTGCCCGTCGTCGCGACGAACGACGTGTGCTTCCTGACGCGCGACGACTTCGAAGCGCACGAGACGCGTGTTTGCATCGCGCAAGGCGTCACGCTCGACGATCCTAGCCGAGCGCGCACGTACCGCGAGGAGCAGTATTTGCGGTCGCCGGCCGAGATGGCCGAGCTGTTCGCGGACTTGCCCGAAGCGATCGCGAACACCGTCGAGATCGCCAAGCGCTGCTCTCTCGAGGTCGACATCGGCAAAGTGTTTCTGCCGGACTTCGTCGCCGAGGACCGCACACCGCCGCGTGAGCTCCTCGCGCGGCGCGCGGCGAGCGGCCTCGACCAACGTCTCGCCGAGCTCGGATTAGCGCCCGAACGGGCGCCGCGTTATCGCGAGCGCCTCGCGCGCGAGATCGACGTCATCTGCAAGATGGGCTTCGAGGGCTATTTCCTCATCGTCGCCGACTTCATCGCCTGGGCGCGCGAGAACGCGATTCCCGTCGGGCCGGGCCGCGGCTCGGGCGTCGGCTCGCTCGTGGCCTACGCGCTCGGCATCACGAACTTGGACCCGCTCGCCCACGATCTCTTGTTCGAGCGGTTCTTGAATCCCGAGCGCGTGTCGCTGCCGGACTTCGACATCGACTTCTGCATCGACGGCCGCGACCGCGTCATCGACTACGTCGGCCAGCGCTACGGCCGCGAGCGCGTCGCGCAGATCGCGACGTACGGCACGATGGCCGCGCGAGCCGTCGTCCGCGACGTGGGCCGCGCGCTGGGGCTGCCGTACGGGTACGTCGACCGGATCGCCAAGCTGATTCCGTTCGAGATCGGCATCACGCTCGACAAGGCGATCGCCGACGACGAGGAGCTCAGGCGCGTCTACGAGAACGACGAGGAGGTGCGCGGGCTCATCGACTTGGCCAAGCGCCTCGAGGGCCTCGCGCGCAACGTCGGAACGCACGCGGGCGGCGTCGTCATCGCGCCGAAGCCGATCACCGAGTACATGCCGCTCTACGCGGATGCCGACGGCGCGCTGCTGACGCAGCTCGACAAGGACGATCTCGAAGCGATCGGCCTCATCAAGTTCGACTTCCTGGGACTCAAGACGCTCACGATCATCGACAAGGCCGTTGCGACGATCAATCGCGAGCGGGCGGGCCGCGGCGAGCCGCCGTTGAACGTCGACGCGATTCCCGTCGACGATGCGAAGACGTACGAGTTGCTTCGGCAGTGCCGAACGACAGCCGTGTTCCAGCTCGAGTCGCTCGGCATGCGCGATCTCATCAAGCGCTTGCAGCCCGACCGGTTCGACGACCTCACGGCGATCGTCGCGCTGTTCCGCCCGGGCCCGATGCAAATGGCCGACGAGTTCATCGCGCGCAAGCATCGCGCCGCCGCGGCACCCGACTATCTGCATCCGCGGCTCGAGACAACGCTGAAGCCGACCTACGGCGTCATCCTCTATCAAGAGCAAGTGATGCAGATCGCGCAGGTCCTCGCCGGGTACTCGCTCGGCGGCGCCGATCTGCTGCGGCGCGCCATGGGGAAGAAGAAGCCCGAGGAGATGGCCGAGCAGCGCAGCGTGTTCTTGAAGGGCGCGATCGAGCGTGGCGTCGAGCAGGCGCGCGCCAACCATATCTTCGACCAGATGGAGACGTTCGCCGGCTACGGCTTCAACAAGTCTCACGCTGCGGCGTACGCGCTGATCGCGTATCAAACCGCCTGGCTGAAGACGCACTATCCCGAGGCGTACATGGCGGCCGTGCTGACGGCCGACATGGACAACACGGATCGGCTCGTCGTCTTCAAGAACGAGCTGACGCGCAACTTGGGGCAAGTGCTGGAGCCGCCCGACGTCAATCAATCTATCTTGCCGTTCACCGTCGCAGGGCCGAAGCGCATCAGCTACGGTCTCGGCGCGCTGAAGGGGGTCGGCCCGAGCGCCGTCGAGGCCATCGTCAACGAGCGTAATGCGCGCGGGCCGTACACGAGCCTCGTGGACCTCTGCCGGCGAGTCGATCTCACGAAAATCAACCGCCGCGTGCTGGAGGCGCTCGCGAAGTCGGGCGCTCTGGACTCCCTCGGCGCGAATCGCGCGACGCTAATGCAAGGCATCCCCAACGCGCTGCAGGCGGCAGAACGCTCCGTGCACGCGCAGGCGGCCGGACAGACGGCGTTGTTCGGCGGCGATGATCATGACGACGTTCTCGAGCACGTGCTGACGCCGGTCCGGGACTTGAGCAAGCGCGAGCGCGCCGACGGCGAGCGCGAAAGCTTGGGCCTCTATCTAACGGTCCACCCGTTCGACGACTACGCGCAGCACTGCAAACGGTTCACGAACGGCTCCATCGCGAAGGTGCTGCAAGAGTTGCCGACCTCTGCGCAGCCGTATCAAGTGCGCAAGGAAGCGGTCCTCGCAGGCGTCGTCGCCGACGTGGCGCGGCGCGGCAACCGGGTGTCGATTCAGCTCGACGACGACACGGAGCGCATCGAGGTCACGATGTTCGACGAGGTGTTCGCGCAAGCGAAGCACGTCATCGCGAAGCACGCCGTCGTGCTCGTCGACGGGCAACTGCGGTACGACGACTTCGTCAACGGTTGGCGGCTCACGGCGAAGCGGGTGCGGTCCGCCGACGACGTGATCGAGGAGTACGCGCGGCGGCTGACGATCCGCTGGCCGAGCGACGCGAGCGGCAATTTCGTGCGCGAGCTGCAGCGCATCTTGAAGCCGTTCGCGGGCGGCCGCTGCGAAGTCTGCATCGAGTACCGCAGAAGCGGCGCCGAGGCCGCCCTGACGCTCGGCGAATCCTGGTCCGTCCGCGTCAAACGCGAGCTCCGCGACCAGCTGACGCGCCTCCTCGGCGACGACGGCTACCTCCTCCACTACCCCAAACACCTCCTCTGACGAGCGCTGGCAAGCGGCGGGCGTTGCGCGCGCTCGCGGTTAGCGTCGTCGTTTCCGTCGAGCGGCGGGCGGCGGCTGCACGCACACCCACCGCCCGCATTCTTTCAGCCGATCGAGGGCGCGAGCGATCACGGTGCGTGGGCGCCGTCTGGCGAACAAGGACGCACGACGAGCGGCGGGTCCGGGCCCGCGCGCAAAAGCGAGTGACGAGCGCGGGCGTGTGCGCAGAGGGCCCTTCCCGAGACCATGTGCGCACAGGGATGTGCGCACATGAGCCGCAGGGACGCACTTCCGGCGTGTCTCGGGAAGGGCCCTCTGCGCGCACGCCCGCGCCGAGCGAACCGCACGCCCGCGCCGATCCGCCAGAACGGAGCGCTTGTTCCGAGCGCCTCCGCCGCGCTTGTCACGCGAAACGGCGGTCGGGTAAGGTGCAAGGCGTCCCCGTCGCCTGAGTGGCTATGGATTTGAAGTTCCTGGAGTTTGAACAGCCGATCGCCGAGCTCGAGGCCCGCATCGATGCCCTCAAGTTCGTCGGCGAGGACTCCGAGCTCAACATCAGCGAGGAAATCTCGCGCCTACGCAACAAGAGCGAATCGTTGACCCGCAGCATCTTTTCGAGCCTGACTGCTTGGCAGATTGCCCAGCTCGCGAGGCATCCGCAACGGCCGTACACGCTCGACTACGTCGACAAATGTTTCACGGACTTTCAGGAGCTGCACGGTGATCGCATGTATGCCGACGATCACTCGCTCGTCGGCGGCTTGGCGCGCCTCGACAACGAGCCCGTCGTCGTCATCGGCCACCAGAAAGGGCGCGACACCAAGGAACGCGTGTGGCGCAACTACGGCATGGCGCGGCCCGAGGGCTACCGCAAGGGATTGCGGCTCATGAATCTCGCCGAGAAATTCGGCCTGCCGCTCATCACGCTGATCGACACGCCGGGCGCGTATCCCGGCATCGGCGCCGAGGAGCGCGGGCAGGCCGAGGCGATCGCTCGCAACCTGTTCGTGATGTCGAGCTTGAGAGTGCCGATCGTCAGCATCGTCATAGGCGAGGGCGGCTCCGGCGGCGCGCTAGCGATCGGCGTCGCGGACCGTGTGCTGATGCTGCAGTACGCAATCTATTCGGTCATCTCACCCGAAGGCTGCGCGAGCATTTTGTGGAAGAGCGCCGACAAGGCCGAGCTGGCCGCCGAGGCCATGGGCATCACGGCAGAGCGCTTGCTGAGGCTCAAGCTCGTCGACGACGTGATCCCGGAGCCTCTTGGCGGCGCGCATCGCGACCCGCAAGTGATGGCCGACTCGTTGAAGCAGTCGCTGACGCAAACGCTGGCGACGCTGCAAGGCATTCCGCTCGACGCGCTGCTCGTGCAACGCCGCAAGCGGCTCGCGAGCTACGGAGTCTTCAAAGAGGGCTGAGCTCCGGTGTCGCCGGAGATCGCGCGGCACAGCATGTCCACTTCCGATAAGTCGAGACCAGACGAGCCGAATGATCTCGCGGCGAAGCTGCGTGCCGTGCTCGACGGCTGGGCGGCGCTGCACCCGCCTTCGGCTGTGACCGTTGCCTTCAGCGGCGGTCTCGATTCGACGGTGTTGCTCGCGACGCTCTGCGGCCTGGGTTTCCCGGCGCGGCTCCGCGCCGCGCACGTCGATCACGGCCTTCATCCGCGCTCGGGCGAATGGAGCGCGCATTGCGCGCGCGTGGCGGCAGCGCTCGGCGTCGAGCTCTCCAGCGTCCGCGTCGACGTCGATCGAGCGTCGGGCGAGGGCCTCGAGGCGGCCGCGCGTGCTGCACGCTATCGCGCGCTCGGCGAGCTTCTTTCGCCCGGCGAGTGGCTGCTCACCGCGCATCACGCCGACGATCAGCTCGAGACGCTACTGTTACGCATGCTGCGCGGCACGGGTGTCCGCGGGCTGCGCGGCATCATCGCATTCGGGCCGTTCGGCCCCGGCTGGCTCGGCCGGCCGTTGCTCGACTTCACGCGCGAGGAGCTGCGCGCCGAAGCGACCGCGCGGCAGCTCGCCTGGCTCGAAGACCCGTCGAACGCCGAGCCGCGCCACGATCGCAACTACCTGCGCCTCGAGGTTCTGCCGGCGCTGCGCGCGCGCTGGCCGGCTGCGGCGCACCACGCCGAGCGCTTGGCCGAGCAGGCAAGCGACGCCGAGCGGCTGCTCGAGGCCATAGCCCGCGACGACGCGAACGCGCTCGCGGAAGCCTGGCACGTGCCGCGCGCAGCGCTCGCAGCGCTCGAGCCGGCGAGGCAGCGCAATCTGCTGCGCTATCTGCTGCGCACCTTGGGGCTCGGGGCGCCGGGCGCGCGCACGATCGAGCGGCTGCGTGAGGCGTTGCTCGAATCGCATCCGGAGTCGCGCACGCGCGTGCGCTGGCCGGGCGGCGAAGGGCGCGTATACCGCGAGGCGTTGTACCTCTTGGCTCCGCTGCCTCTGCCGTCGCCTCCCGATCATGCGGCGCGTCTCACTATTGACGCGCCGTGGACAGGCCCCGAAGGCCGCGTCGAGCTCACGCCGGCGCACGCGGGCCCGGGGCTCGCCCAGTCATGGATCGAGCAAGGCTTGACGCTGCGCTTCCGCGGCGGCGGTGAGCGATTCCGGCCGCACGGCCGCGAGCATCACCATTCTTTGAAGCATTTGTTCCAAGAAAAAGGCGTCGTGCCGTGGATGCGCGAGCGCGTGCCCCTCATCTATCACGGCGACGAGCTCGCCGCGATCGGCGACTTGTGGATCAGCGCCGCGGCCGGCGACGCGCTCGCGAACGAGCCGCGCTGGCGCGTGCACTGGACGCGCCACTCGAGCCTGCGCGCACCGGAACGGCGCTGAGTTGCCCGCGCGCGAGCCGGGACTGGTGGGGCCGAGGTACTTTTGATACTTTGCAATACCGTCTCGATGTACCAAGCACTCAAACTTCGACGGCCGGATGACAGCTTCGCAGCGAAGCGGCGTCCGGCCCTCCCGGTTTTGGCATGACACGATTCATCTTCATCACCGGCGGGGTCGTGTCCTCGCTAGGAAAGGGTATTACCTCGGCCTGCCTCGGCGCGATCCTCGAGGCGCGCGGGCTCAAAGTCCGCCTCATCAAGCTCGACCCGTACATCAACGTCGATCCGGGCACGATGAGCCCGTTCCAGCACGGCGAGGTCTACGTCACGGACGACGGGACGGAGACCGACCTCGACCTGGGCCACTACGAGCGCTTCGTGCACACGCGCACGAACCGCATGAGCAATTTCACGACGGGTAAGATTTATTCGAACGTCATCGCCAAGGAGCGCCGCGGCGAGTATCTAGGCGCGACGGTCCAGGTAATTCCGCACATCACGGACGAGATCAAGCGCAACGTGCTCGCGGCGGCCGGCGACGCCGAAGTCTGCATGGTGGAGATCGGTGGCACAGTCGGCGACATCGAATCCTTGCCGTTTCTCGAGGCGATCCGCCAAATGGGCGTCGAGCTCGGCCGGGACCGCGCGCTCTATATTCACTTGACGCTCGTGCCGTTCATGTCCGCCTCGTCGGAGATCAAGACCAAGCCTACCCAGCACTCCGTCAAGGAGCTGCGCTCGATCGGCATTCAACCTGACGTCCTCGTTTGCCGCTCCCAGCATTCGCTGCCGCGCGAGCAGCGAGCGAAGATCGCCTTGTTCACGAACGTCGAGGAGCGCGCCGTGATTTCGGCCGTCGACGTCGACGACATCTACAAGATCCCGATGCTGCTGGCCGAGCAGGGGCTCGACAGCTACGTCGTCGACAAGCTGAAGCTCGACGCAAGGCCTGCCGATCTCTCGGAGTGGCACGCGGTCGTCCATGCCAAGGCCCATCCGGAAGCCGAGGTCACGATCGCCATGGTCGGCAAGTACGTTGACCTGCGCGATTCGTACATGTCGTTGACCGAGGCGCTGCGTCATGCAGGCATCAGGACTCGCACGCGCGTAAACATCCTGTACCTCGAGTCCGAGGACATCCAGACGCAAGGCACCTCGCGCTTGAACGACGTCGACGCGATCCTCGTGCCAGGCGGCTTCGGCGAGCGCGGCATCGAAGGCAAGATCGCTGCAGTCAAGTTCGCGCGCGAGAAGAAGGTGCCTTACCTCGGCATCTGTCTCGGGTTGCAAGTCGCAGTCATCGAATACGCGCGCAACGTCTGCGGGCTTGCGGGCGCGCATTCGACGGAGCTGAACCGCGGCACGCCGCATCCCGTCATCGCGATGATCACGGAGTGGCACGATCGCGACGGCTCGCTGCAGGAGCGCAGCGCCGCGTCCGATCTCGGCGGCACGATGCGGCTCGGCGCACAGACCTGCTACGTCAAGGACGGCACCCTCGCGAACAGCATCTACGGCGCGAGCGAGATCTCGGAGCGCCATCGGCACCGCTACGAGGTCAACAACAACTATCTAGAGCAGCTCGCCAAAGCGGGCCTCGTGTTCTCGGGCTTCTCGCGCGACGGCCTCGTCGAGCTCATCGAGCTGCCGCCTGCCGTGCACCCGTGGTTCTTTGCGACCCAGTTCCATCCGGAGTTCACCTCGAACCCGCGCGACGGACATCCCTTGTTCACGAGCTTCATCACCGCGGCGCGCTCGTGCCAGGGGCTGAAGCTGCCGCGGGTCGCGAGCGCATGAGGCTCGCCGGTTTCGAGGTCGGCTCGAAGGCTCCACTGTTTCTCATCGCCGGCCCTTGCGTCATCGAGAGCGAGGCGCTCGTGCTGGGCACGGCCGAGCGCTTGAAAGCGATCACGGCGCAGCTGGGCGTCCCGTTTGTTTTCAAAGCGTCGTTCGACAAGGCGAACCGCAGCTCTCGAGGCAGCTTCCGCGGTCTCGGCCTCGAGCGCGGCCTGCGCATACTCGAGCGGGTTCGGTCGGAGCTCGGCGTGCCGGTGTTGACGGATGTCCACGAGGACACCCCGCTCGACGAGGTTGCCGCCGTCGTCGACGTGCTGCAGACGCCGGCGCTGCTCTGCCGGCAAACGGACTTCATCGTCGCGGTCGCGAGCCGCGGCAAGCCCGTCAACTTGAAGAAAGGCCAGTTCCTCGCGCCGTGGGAGATGACGAACGTCGTCGACAAGGCGCGCTCGACTGGCAACGAGGCGCTGCTCGTCTGCGAGCGCGGCGTCTCGTTCGGCTACAACAATCTCGTCGTCGACATGCGCTCGCTGGCGATCCTGCGCGCGACGCGCTGCCCCGTCGTCTTCGATGCCACGCACGCGGTGCAGCAACCGGGCGCGCTCGGAACATCGTCCGGCGGCGAACGAGAGCACGTCCCGCTGCTCGCGCGCGCGGCCGTGGCCGCCGGCGTGGCCGGCGTTTTCATGGAAACCCATCCCGACCCCGGCGCGGCCCTCTGCGACGGGCCGAATGCATGGCCGCTCGCGCGCGTAGCGGTGCTTCTCGAGCAGCTCAAGGCCATCGACGCCGTCGTCAAGGCGCGGCCGTACCTCGAAGAAGAGCTCGAGCGCGTACATTAGGATTCAGGAGCTTCAATGAGTGCGATCAAGGATGTCAGCGGCCTCGAGATCATCGACTCGCGAGGCAATCCCACGGTCGAGGCAGAGGTCGTGCTCGCGAGCGGTGCATGCGGGCGCGCCGCCGTGCCGTCGGGCGCGTCGACGGGCTCGCGCGAGGCGCACGAGCTGCGCGACGGCGACAAGAAGCGCTATCTCGGCAAGGGCGTCAGCAAGGCCGTCGGCAACGTCAACGATGAGCTCCGTAAGGCCGTCGTCGGCCTCGATGCCGCAGGGCAGCGCGAGCTCGACCTGCGGCTCATCGAGCTCGACGGTACGCCGAACAAAGCCCGGCTCGGAGCGAATGCGATCCTGGCCGTGTCGCTCGCGAACGCGAAAGCGCATGCAGCCGAACGCGGCGTCGCGTTGTACGAGCTCCTCGGCGCCGGCCGCTCGAGCTACACGATGCCCGTGCCGATGATGAACATCATCAACGGCGGCGCGCACGCCGACAACAGCGTCGACATCCAGGAGTTCATGATCCTGCCCGTCGGCGCCGCGACGTTCGCCGAATGCTTGCGCTACGGCGTCGAGGTGTTTCATGCGCTGAAGGCCGTGTTGAAGGCCAAGGGCTTGAGCACGGCCGTCGGCGACGAAGGCGGGTTTGCGCCGGATTTGGGGTCGAACGAGGAGGCCTTGCAGACGATCGCGGAGGCCGTCGAGAAGGCTGGCTACGAGCTCGGCCGCGATATCTATCTCGGGCTCGACGTGGCGAGCTCCGAGTTCTTCTCGGCCGGTGCCTACACGCTCGAGTCCGAGCATCGCAAGTTCTCGTCGGCGGAGTTCGCGGACTTCCTCGACGATCTCGTCGGGCGCTATCCGATCGTCTCGATCGAGGACGGCATGGCCGAGAACGATTGGGACGGCTGGGCCACGTTGAGCAAGCGCCTCCGCGACAAGATTCAGCTCGTCGGCGACGATCTATTCGTCACGAACACGGCGATCTTGAAGCAAGGCATCGAGCGCAAGATCGCCAACAGCATCCTCATCAAGCCGAACCAGATCGGGACGCTGACCGAGACGCTCGACGCGATCGAGATGGCAACGAAGGCTGGTTACTCCGCCGTCGTCTCCCACCGCTCGGGCGAAACCGAGGACGCCACGATCGCCGACCTCGCCGTGGCGACGGCGGCAACCCAGATCAAGACGGGATCGCTGTGTCGGTCAGATCGGCTGGCCAAGTATAATCAGCTGCTGCGAATTGAACGGGCGCTCGGGACTAGGGCAAGGTTCGATGGGGCCAAAGCGTTTCCCGTCTCCCTTTGATGCGTAACTCGTCGCGAGCGGCTGCCGTCCGGCGCACGCGGGAGGCTCGATGCGCTTCTTGATGATCGCGCTGGCCGTCGTGCTCGTGCTGCTCCAGGCGCGTTTGTGGTTTTCGAACGGCGGCCTGCGGGAAGTGTGGCGCCTCGAAGCCGAAGTCGCGCGCCGCGTCGAGGACAACAGCCGGCTCGCGGCACGCAATTCGGCGCTCGAGGCCGAGGTGATCGACTTGCGAGAGGGGTCCGCGGCCGCCGAGGAACGCGCGCGCACGGAGCTCGGCATGATCCACACCGGAGAAACGTTCTATCAGATCGCGCCGGCGCCGCCCGCCGCCGAGCGTTGACGGCGCCGGAGGCGGGGGACTCTCGCCGCAAGCCAAGGGAACGGCCATTGCGAATCCTGCTTTCCAACGACGACGGCTACCAGGCGCGCGGCTTGCGCACGCTCGCCGAGCACCTGACGCCGATCGCCGAGGTCGTCGTCGTCGCGCCGGACCGCAATCGCAGCGGCGCCAGCAATTCGCTGACGCTCGAGACGCCGCTGCGGGTGGAGCGCGTCGACGAGAACCTCTATTACGTCAACGGCACGCCGACGGACTGCGTGCACATCGCGATCACGGGCTTGCTAGAGCACGAGCCCGACGTGTTGATCTCGGGAATCAACAACGGCGCGAATCTCGGCGACGACGTGCTGTACTCCGGCACCGTCGCTGCTGCGATGGAGGGCCGATTCCTCGGCATACCTTCGATCGCGGTCTCGCTCGTGCTCGCCGGTGCCGAGCACTATGCGACCGCCGCGAAGCTCGTTCGCAAGCTCGTCGAGCGCAACATCACGGACCCGCTGCCGACGGACGTGATACTCAACATCAACGTGCCCGACGTGGAGTTCGAAGCCTTGAAGGGCGTGCGGGCCACGCGTCTCGGTTTTCGCCACAAGTCCGAGCCCGCCGTGAAGGCGCTCGACCCGCACAATCGGCCGATCTATTGGATCGGCCCCGCGGGTGCGGGGCAGGACACGGGGCCCGGCACGGACTTTCACGCGATCGCGGCGGGCTTTGTGTCGGTGTCGCCGATCAAGGTCGACCTCACGGCGCACGCCTCGATCGCGAAGGTTGCAACCTGGTTCGAGCGGTTCAAATGAACGGCATCGAGCGCAACGGCATCGGCATGACGTCCGCGCGCACGCGCGAGCGCCTCATCGAGCGGCTGAAAAGAGAGGGCATCGAAAGCTCCGCGGTGCTCGAGCGCATGCGTGCGGTGCCGCGGCATCTGTTCGTCGACGAGGCGCTCGCGAGCCGCGCCTACGAGGACACGGCGCTGCCAATCGGCTTCGGCCAGACGATCTCGCAGCCGTACATTGTCGCCGCGATGACGAGTGCGCTGATCGAGAACGGCGCGAAAAAGCTCACGCGTGTGCTCGAGATCGGCACGGGCTGCGGCTATCAGACGGCCGTGCTGGCGCCGTTCGTGCAGCACGTCTACAGCGTCGAGCGCATCGCTCCTCTGCTGCAGCGGGCGCGCTCGATATTGGCCGAGCTTCGCATCGCGAACGTCAGCTTGCGGCACGCGGACGGTTGGCACGGCTGGCGCAGCCAAGCGCCGTTCCAGGGAATCATCGCCGCGGCTGCGCCGCAGATCGTGCCACCCGAGCTCCTGGAGCAGCTCGACGACGGCGGCCGGCTCGTTATTCCAATCGGCGCACGCGGCCAGCAAATGCTGCTGCGCGTGACGCGCAACGGCGACGAGTTCAAGCGCGAGGAGCTGCTTCCGGTGAGCTTCGTGCCGTTCGTCGAGGGCACGGAGACGTGAGTGCCGGCGGCGCAAGCCGCCGCAGAGGCGGAGGCTCGACGGCGGTTCGGCTGTGGACGCTGTGCGTTGGCCTCGCGATGCTCGCGTCCTGCACGAGCACTACTCCGGTGTACGTCAACCGCCGCGAGGCTCGCGCGGCCGTGCACGTCGTGCAGCGCGGCGAGACGCTGTACAAGATCGCCTGGCAGCACCGCGTCGACCAGCAAGAGCTCGCGAATTGGAACGGCATCCGCGATCCCGACGAGCTGCGCGTCGGGCAGCGGCTGCGGCTCGTTCCGCCGCGCGGCTACGTCGCCGCCGCGCCGGCGCCGGCGGCGCGGCCGCCGCCCAGCCCGCGCGCCAGTCGTCGCCGCCGCGCGCGACGCCGCCGCGGCCTGCGACGAGCACGGCGCCGCCGTCGGCCACTCCGCCCGCCGGGTCGGCCGCGCCTCGGACGACCACGCGCGCGCCTGCGCCGGTGGCGCTGCGCTGGTCATGGCCGACGGACGGTCGAATCGTCGCGCGGTTCGGCGCCGACAACGGCATTGCGTCAGGGATCGGCATCGGCGGGCGCGAAGGCCAGCCCGTGCGCGCGGCCGCGGCGGGAACCGTCGTGTACGCCGGCGGCGGTCTCATCGGCTACGGCCAGCTCGTCATCATCAAGCACGACGAAATCTTCTTGAGCGCGTACGGCTACAACGCCGAGCTGCTCGTGACGCAAGGCCAGACCATCGCGCGCGGCGCGACAATCGCGCTGATGGGCCAAGGCCCAGGCCGCCAACCGCGGCTGCACTTCGAGGTGCGCCGCAACGGCACGCCCGTCGATCCGCTGCTGTTCGTGCAAGCGCCTCCCTAAAAAGGGGACGCCCCTCTTTTCGAATCAGGGTGACGGAGCTGCTTCGGGCTGAGGACACTCGTCCAGGTAGCATGGGAGCGCCCGATACCGACCCCTGAGTCCTCTCGCAATGACGCGGTGGGAGCCTATCGCGATCAGAAATTCCACGATGGTCGCGCGGCCGCGCCTCAGGTCGTCGTGCCGCGTTGGCCCGACGTCGCCGTTGATGGCCCCCCCTACCGATGCCAACCCGGGGAAACGGTCCGACAAACCGGTGTAGGCGGCAAGCACCGTGTCCTGCGCCGCGTACAAACTCGCGTACTCCCGTACCTGCGGGTAGTCCATGTAGCCGAGTGCGCCGGTACGCTCGGCGCTCTCCCAACTGGCGCGCGTCAGCCGGGGCAGTACCAAGCCGAAGTCGCAGCAAGTGAAAGTGGTTGTGCCGTTCGCGACGATTTCGTCGATGGCCTGCAGCATCCCATTGAGCGTGGCTTCGACCGAGTCCAGGGAGGGCAGGGAGTTATCGAGTTGCTTGGCATTGTCGGCGACTTCGGCGGCGATCGCGGCATGCGCTTCGGCGACGAGCCTGTTCTCCCGCCGCACCTCGATCAGACTGTCGATCAGCAGCGCCATCAGGATGCCGGCGGTGATGAGGACGAACTGCATCGCGAAGTAGCTCACCCGGCGCCAGCTTTTGCGGCACGCGGGAGCTCGCGTGGCGGGCGGCGTTCCTTGTTCTGTATTTGGAGTCGTCATCGCGTCCTTATACGGGTTCGACTCGATTCATTGGCGGAGCGCGCGCAAGGGATCGAGTCGGGCCGCGCGCTCCGCCGGAATGATGCAGGCCGCGCCGGCGACGACGAGCAGCAGCGCCGGAACGCCTACATACGTCGGAAGGTCGGCGGCGCTGACGCCATAGAGCAGGGTCGTCACGAAACGCATCAGCACGCCCGCGGCCACGAGTCCGACGGCGAGGCCGACGATCGTCGTTCCGAGCCCCTGCCGCAAGACCAACCGTACGAGATCCTGCGGGCGCGCGCCGAGCGCCGCGCGGATGCCGAGCTCGCGGGTTCGCTGTGCTACGACGTACGACAGCACTCCGAACAGCCCGACTCCCGCGACCAGCAACGCGAGCGTCGCGAACCCGCCGAGCAGCAGCGCGTAGAGGCGCGGCAACGCGAGGTTCGTCGCCACGAGCGAATCGTCGAGCGTCATGATCGCCTCGGGAACGAGATTGGCGTCGGCCTCGCGCACGACGCTGCGAAGCGACGCCGCAACCGGCCCCGGCTCCGAGTCGGTGCGCACGAGCAGGGTGATGTTGGTGGTCAATGTCGCGAGACTGGCCGGACGCTGCTGGTGTGAGAAATAGAGCTCCGGCAACGACTCGGTGGGGCTGTCGATGTAGCGCACGTCCGCCGCGATTCCGACGACGACCGCCTGGGCCGGGGAGCCCCGCCCGCCAAAACTCGGCACGCGCGCGCCGAGCGCCTCGCCCGGGTAACGCCGCGCGAAAGTCTCGTTCGCGACAACCACAGGCAACGACGTTGTGGTATCCGATTGCTCGAACCCGCGGCCGCTGACGATCGGCAGTCCCAGGGCCGCAAAGTAGCCGGGGCTCACGACGCGCAGCGTGGCCTGCACGATGACTAGCTCGCCCTCGGGCGACGTCATATCGAACGAGGCGGTCGCCCCACCCGGCGTGATCGGCGACACGGACGTGAAAGCTGCGCCGCGCGTCGCGGGAACGGCGTCGAGGCGATCGAGGATTTCGTCGAGCACTGCCGTGCGCCGCTCCGGAGTGAAAGCAGTCGCCGGCATCGCCAGGTGCGCGCTGAGCACGCGCGATGGATCGAAACCGCGGTCCGCATCGAGCAGCTCCACGAAGCTGCGGCCGAGGAGGGATGCGCCGACGAGTAGCACGCAAGCGATGGCGACTTGGGCGACCATGATGAATCGTCGCGCGCGGCCGATGGGGGAACGCGGCATCGCGCCGGCCGATGCGCCGCCGTCCTCGGCGAGCGCCGCGCGCGGATCGATGTGCCGCAAGCCGACGGCGAGGATGAGGGTGCAAGCGGCACTGGCAACGACGGCGAGCAACAGCGCGAGCGCGATGACGCCGACCCCGAGAGCGAGTTCGTCCGTTCGCGGAAACGCGGTCGGCAGCAGCGCCGGCAACGACCGGTGCAACGCCCAGGCGACAACCACGCCGATCGCACCGCCCGCGAGCCCGAGGATCAGGTTCTCGATGAGCACCTGCCGGTAGATTCGCGCGCGCCCCGCGCCGAGGGCCGCACGTAGCGCAAGCTCTCGGCTCCTCGTCATCGCGCGAGCAAGCTGCAGATTCGCGACGTTCGCGGTCGCGGCCGCGAGCAGCAGCGCGACCGCGGCGAGCAGCACGAGTAGCGGGGTCTTGACCGTTCCGGTCAGCGAGTCGACGAGCGGTGTCGCGGTGACTCCGACGGGGCCGCTGCGGCCGAACATACCCGTGCTCGTCAACTCGGGATTCGGCGCTGCGGCGCCGCGCACTGTTCCTTCGCTGTCAACCTGTTCCAGCGACGTTCCGGGTCGCGGCAATGCGAGCGCGTTTAGCACGAGCAAGCCGTTCGGCGTGTTGGGCACGCGTAGCGGCACGAAAGCCTGTGTCCGACGGTCGGGGAACATCGTGCTCTCGGCCACGACACCGATCGCGGTGTAGGGCTGTCCGTCGAGCGACACGAGCCGGCCGACGACGTTCGGATCGGCGGCGAAGCGGCGGCGCCACAGATCTTCGCTCAGCACGACGACGCGCTCCGTTTCCTGCTCAGCCACGAAGAGCGAGCCGAGCAACGGCTGCACGCCGAGCACGGAGAAGAGACTCGCGGTTGCCGACACGGTCGCAATGCGCTCGGGGTCGCCGTCGCCAGTCAGCGTCACGAGGCCGGGCGACCAGGGCGCGAGCCCGGGCGACCAGGCCGCGAGCCCGTCGACGGTTCGGGCGTCCTCCTGCCACGCGAGATACACGACATTGGAAAACGCACCGACCCGGGCCCTGTTGCCGCCGCGCGTCTCGGTCAAGCTCACGACACGGTCCGCGTTCGGCCAGGGCAGCGGCTTGACGAGCACGTCGTAGGTCACGCTGAACAGAGCCGCAGTGGCGCCGATGCCAAGCGCCGTCAAGCCGATCACCAGCGCGGCAAACTTGAGCTGCCGGCGCTGCAGGCGCAGCGCGTAGCGCAGGTCGTGCAAGAGACCCTCGACCCACGATGAGGGGGTGACCGGCGGAGGGTCGACCGCGCCACGCGGTCACGCTGGCGTCTCAGGCTCGCCGCCTCGACGCGCCACTGCTCGATGTCGTTCATCACGCGGCCCGTAGCTTCGTCGGGCGTCGCGCCGCGCGCGAGCGCGTGGTCGTAGGCAGCGACTGCGTGCTCGGCGAGCTCCGCCACGACGTCTTCGTCGGGCTGCGCGGCGCCGGTCGTGAGCGCCGCACGAATCCGAGCCGCCCAGTCGATCTCGCCGGTCATGCTTCTGCGCGCTTGACGCGCGCTACTCGATCGAGCGCAGCAATGAAGCCTTCCCAATGCGACCGTTGGCTCGCGAGTGCACGACGACCCGCGGCGGTGATTCGATAGTAGCGGCGCCGCCGCTGTCCCGCCTTCTCCACCCAGCGGCCTTCGATGAGGGCCTTGCCTTCCAGTCGATAGAGCGTGGGATACAGCGACGCCACGTGGAAGGCGATGGCGCCGAGAGAGCGCCGCTCGATGAGCTGCGCGATCTCATAGCCGTGCCTCGCTCGCTGCTCGATCAGAGCAAGGATCAGGAGCTCGGCGCTCCCGCGCTTGAGCTCGCGCGACAGCCAATTCGTGGCCATATGTGGGCACAGCGTATATAGGCCCGGCGAACGCGGTCAAGACGGGGCGCGGTGGGGATTCTCGCCTCGCGAGAGAGACCTCTCGCGACACGCCCGAGGATTTCTCCCTGCGTGTGAATGACCCCTCCCGAGACCGTGTGCGCACAGGGATGTGCGCACACGAGCCGCAGGGACGCTATTCCGGCGTGTCTCGGGAGGGGTCATTCACGCGCGGGGAGAAATCCCCAAATAGAACGCAGGACCTATCGGTTGAAGAGCGCGGCAACAACACGCCGCTGCTCGCCGAGTAGCACGTTGAAGGTTCGGCAGGCGGCCGGTGTGCTCATGATCTCGAGGCCGACGGAGCGTGCTGCGGCGGCCGCCATGAGGTCGACGTCGGGCAGCAGCCGCTCGGTGCCCGTGCCGAGCACGATGATCGTGGGCTCGAGCTCGAGCGCCGGCTCGAGGTGCTCGATCGTGAGCTCGAGCGGCTCGACCGATGTCCAAGCCTCGACGATGCGTTCGTTGCCGACGATGACGTTGCCGGCAAGCCAGCGATCGGCGACGCGCACGCGGCCCGGCTCCCAAGCGCGGATGAAATGGAGGGGGCTGTTGTCGCGACTGAGTTGCATGATCTGAACGTGGCGCCGAAGTGCCATGATACATGCGCGGCTTCGCCCGCTGCCCTCGTGATAATATCGGCGCCGCTGAAACCGTGGCCCGGCTCATGGAAACGAATCAAATCGCACCTGCCATCGTCGCGCTCAAAGAGCGCTCCGCAGCGTTGCGGAGGTATCTTTGACTATGACGCCAAGCGAGAGCGGCTCGAGGAAGTCAACCGCGAGCTCGAAAATCCCGCCGTCTGGTCCGACGCGGAGCGCGCGCAGAGCCTGGGCCGCGAGCGCGCCGAGCTCGAGGGCGTCGTCGCGACGCTGAACCGCGTCGAGAAATCGCTCGACGAGGCCGGCGAGCTGCACGACCTCGCGATCGAGGAACAGGACGAGGGCACCCTCAAGGACGTCGTCGATCTGGCACAAGGCGTGACCAAGGAGCTCGAGGTCCTCGAGTTCCGCCGCATGTTCGCGGGCAAGATGGACTCGCACAACGCGTTTCTCGACGTTCAGGCCGGCCAGGGCGGGACCGAAGCCCAGGATTGGGCTGCGATGCTGCTTCGCATGTACCTGAAGTGGGCCGAGCGCAAGGGCTACGCCGTCGACGTGCTCGAAGAGTCGGCCGGCGAGGTCGCCGGGATCAAGAGTGCGACGATCCACGTGCGCGGCGAGTACGCATTCGGCTGGCTGCGCACGGAAACCGGGGTGCACCGCCTCGTGCGCAAATCGCCGTTCGACTCGGGCCACCGGCGACATACGTCGTTCGCCGGCGTGTTCGTCGCGCCCGAGATCGACGACGACATCGCGATCGAGCTGAATCCCGCAGACCTTCGCGTCGACGTGTTCCGCGCAAGCGGGGCCGGTGGGCAGCACGTCAACAAGACGGAGTCGGCGATCCGCATCACGCACCTGCCGACGGGCATCGTCGTGCAGTGTCAGAACGAGCGCTCGCAGCATAAGAATCGTGCGACCGCGATGAACCAAATGCGCGCGAAGCTTTACGAGCTCGAAGAGCAGAAGCGCGCGCGAGCAGGCGCAGATCGTCGAGGACAACAAGGCCGACATCGGCTGGGGTAGCCAGATCCGGTCCTACGTGCTCGATCAGTCGCGTGTGAAGGACTTGCGCACGAACCTCGAGAGCGGCCGGCCGCAGAACGTGCTCGACGGCGATCTCGACGAGTTCCTACAAGAGAGCTTGAAGCAGGGCCTTTAAGGCACGAGAGATGGCTGACGACGGACAAGAGAATCGGTTGATTGCGGAGCGGCGCGCCAAGCTTCAGCGTTTGCGCGAGGCAGGCAACGCGTACCCGAATGATTTCCGGCGCGACTCATTGGCCGACGAGCTCGCGGCAGCGTATCGGTCGCACAGCGCAGAGTCGCTGGCCGCGCAACCGATTCCCGTTAACATCGCCGGGCGCCTCATGACGAAGCGCATCGGCGGCGGCATCAGCTTTGTGAGGCTGCAGGACCGCTCGGGCCAGATCCAGCTCATGATCAAGCGCGATCGGCTCGGCGAAACGCTCTACGGCGAGTTCAAGAAGTGGGATCTGGGCGATGTCATTGCCGCGCGCGGCGAGGTCGTCAAGAGCAAGACGGGCGAGCTATCGGTCGACGTCGCGGAGCTCCGCCTGCTCGCGAAGTCGTTGCGGCCGTTGCCCGAGAAGTGGCACGGCATCGCGGACGCCGAGATGAAGCTGCGTCAACGCTACGTCGATCTCATCATGAGCGAGGAGACGCGTGAGGTGTTTCGCCGGCGCAGCGTCTTGATCCGCTTCATCCGCAGCTTCTTGGACGCGCTCGATTTCACCGAGGTCGAGACGCCGATGATGCAGCCGATACCCGGCGGCGCGACGGCGCGGCCGTTCGTGACGCATCACAACGCGCTCGATGCGACCTTGTACCTGCGGATCGCTCCCGAGCTGTATCTGAAGCGCTTGCTCGTCGGCGGTTTCGAGCGCGTCTACGAGCTGAACCGCGTGTTCCGCAACGAAGGGTTGTCGACGCGTCACAACCCCGAGTTCACGATGCTCGAGCTCTACCAAGCGTATGCGGTTCCGCGCGACCTCATGACGTTGACGGAGAACTTGATCCGCGGCGCGGCGCAGGCGCTCACGGGCAGCACCGAGATCGAATATCAAGGGCAGCGCTTCGATCTCAGCGCGAAGTTCGACGAGATCACGGTCGAGGCGGCGCTCGAGCGAGCCGTGCCCGCGCTCCAGGGCCGCGTGCGCGATCGCGCCGCGCTCGTCGAAGCTTGCAGTGCGCACGGCATGGAAGCGGCCCGCGACGCTGGAGCCGGCCGGCTCCAGTACGAGCTGTTCGAGAAGGCCGTCGAAGCCACGCTGCAGGGCCCCATGTTCGTCACGCAGTATCCCGCCGAAGTCTCGCCGCTCGCGCGCTGCAACGACGCGGATCCATTCGTGACGGACCGCTTCGAGCTCTTCATCGGCGGGCGCGAGCTCGCGAACGGCTTCGCCGAGCTCAACGATCCCGAGGAGCAAGCAGCGCGGTTCCGCGCGCAGGTCGAAGCGAAAGACGCAGGGGACGAGGAAGCGATGTTCTTCGACGCCGACTACATCCGCGCGCTCGAGTACGGGATGCCGCCGGCGGCAGGTTTGGGTCTCGGCATCGATCGGCTCGCGATGCTGCTGACGAACTCGCCGTCGATCAGAGACGTGCTGCTGTTCCCGCAGCTGAAACCCGAATAGGGGACAGATCTATTTTCTTCCGAAATAGATCCGTCCCCTTTTAGTCGCGCGGCACGGCGAAAGGCAGGGGACGCTCCGTGAGCGCAGCGCCGCCGCACGTGAGCCGCGCGCCGGCCGCGGTATGATCCAGGACGGCCACGAGCTCCGAGCCCGTTGCCGTACGCGCGGCACGAATGACTTCGCCGACCTCGCGCGAGCCCTCGGCGAGCACGGCAGTGCCGGGCGCCGGCGGCGCCGTCGGCACGGCATAGCGGCGCGCTCGGCGCTTCACGCCTCCCAAGTTGTGGACGCGCGCGATGATCTCTTGGCCCGGATAGCAGCCCTTGTCGAACGAGATCGCCCCGAGCTCGTCGAGGTTCAGCATCTGGGCGACGTACCGCTCCGTCGTCTGCTGCGAGATCTCGGGAATCCCGAGCTCGATCTCGGCGAGCGCCGCCGCCGCGTCGGTTGCCGCAGTCAGCGGCGCCGCGACAGGCTCCAGCGCAGCCGGCGCGCCGAGCGCTTGCCAATAGCGCGCGCCGATGCGGACGAAGCACAGCTCGTCGCGGCAGACCATGCGGTTCGCCGGTGTTTCGGCCGCGACACCGTACGCAACCAGCGCCGAGCTCGCGTCGCCGAGCAGCGCTCCGACGGCGACGTCTTCCGCGAGCGCAACATCGACTTTGGAGCGCAGAACGAACATGCGTAGCTTTTTGACGAGCGCGTCCGCGCCGTCGCGCGGCGTCACGAGCAGCCAGCGTTCCGGCAGCTTGAGAACTCGGAACAGCGCGCGGATGCGGCCGCGCGCGTCGGCCCAGCCGGCGAGCGGCGCGTCGGCGGCATCGAGCCCGATAACGGAATGGCTCAATTGGCCGTGCAGGAACGCAGCAGCGTCGGCGCCGCGCACCTCGATGCATGCGCGCGTCCCGAGCGCCGCATAGGAGAGAGGCATCGCTCGAATCGTCCTCGTTTCTTGGATCGCCGCGAAAATACCGCTCGTCCAAGCTGGGTCGTAGTGCGGAGTCTAGGGGTTTCTGGCAAGATTTGCCGATGCCTGACGAGAGCCAACGGCCGGTCGCCGACGCGGCACCGGCATCACGGCCTCGTGCCGAGATCGAAGAGCCGCAGCCTCCCGAAGTCAGCCAAAGCCGCGAGATCGGCGGCCCGAAAGGGCCGGAGCCGACGCGCTTCGGCGATTGGGAGCGCGCGGGGCGCTGCATCGATTTTTAGCCGTTAGGGAGAGACTTCAGCAATGCACGGGGTTCAGCGGCCGGTATCGCCGTACTGGATTTATCGCTGGGAGATCACGATGTGGCTGTCGAGCCTGCATCGGGTCACCGGGCTCCTGCTCTCGCTCGGCGCCGTCGCGCTGTCGATCTGGCTGATCGCGGCCGCAGGCGGTCCGGAGCCGTTCGCCTCCGTGACGGCCATCGCCGGCTCCGGCTGGTTCAAGCCGCTGCTCGTCGGCTGGACGTTCTGCTTTTTCTACCATCTCGCGAACGGTGTGCGTCATCTCGCTTGGGATGCAGGCTACGGCTTCGATCCGAAGCGAATCCGCGCGAGCGGGTGGACCGTCGTCGTCGCTACCTTCGTCGCGACGGCCGCGTTCTCGTACGCCGCGATCTTCTGAAAGGCGCGCCAATGAGCTTGATGACTCCGTTGAACCGCGTCCTCGGCTTAGGTGTAGCGAAGGGCGCCGCAGAGCACTGGTGGCTGCAGCGCGTGACGGCGGTCGCGTTGCTGCCCCTCGGTTTGTGGCTCGCTTACGAGCTGCTTACGATGCCGGGTTTCGACCACGCGTCGGTCGTGGCGTGGGTCCGGGAGCCGGTGACGAGCATTCTGCTCGTCTTCTTCGTCGTCGCCGTCGGTTATCACTCGTCGCTCGGCATCCAAGTCGTCGTCGAGGACTACGTGACGGGCAAAGGATCGCGCGCCGCGACGCTGATGGCGTCGACGCTGGCGCACGTCGGCCTCACGATTGCCGCCGTGTTCGCCGTCCTGAAAATCGCGTTTGGATCCTAGTCAATGACCAAAGAATACGAATTCATCGATCACACTTACGACGTGGTCGTCGTCGGAGCGGGCGGCGCGGGCTTGCGCGCGACGCTCGGTCTTGCCGAGCAAGGATTGTCGACGGCGTGCTTGAGCAAAGTTTTCCCTACGCGCAGCCACACGGTCGCGGCGCAGGGCGGCATCAGCGCCGCGCTCGGCAACATGGGCGAAGACGATTGGCGCTGGCACATGTACGACACCGTCAAAGGCTCGGACTGGCTCGGCGACCAGGACGCGATCGAGTACATGTGTAAGGAAGCGCCGGCGTCGGTCATCGAGCTCGAGCACTACGGCGTGCCGTTCTCGCGCACCGAGGACGGCCGCATCTATCAACGGCCGTTCGGCGGCATGACGACCCGCTTCGGCCAAGGCATCGCGCAGCGCACGTGCGCGGCCGCGGATCGCACGGGCCACGCGATGCTGCATACGCTGTATCAGCAGTCGCTCAAGCACGCGGCGGAGTTCTTCATCGAGTACTTCGCGATCGATCTGATCATGGAGAACGGCGCCTGCCGCGGCGTCGTCGCGCTCGACATGGCGACGGGCCGGCTGCATCGCTACCGCTCGCAGATGGTCATTCTCGCGACGGGCGGCTACGGGCGGGCCTATTTCTCGTGCACGTCGGCGCACATTTGCACGGGTGACGGCAATGCCATGGTGCTGCGCGCAGGGCTGCCGCTCGAGGATCTCGAGTTCGTGCAGTTTCATCCGACGGGCATCTACGGCGCCGGCTGTTTGATCACTGAAGGCTCGCGCGGCGAGGGCGGCTATCTCACGAACTCCGCCGGCGAGCGGTTCATGGAACGGTACGCGCCGAACGCCAAGGACCTCGCATCGCGCGACGTCGTGAGCCGCTCGATCACGATCGAGATCCGCGAGGGGCGCGGCGTCGGCAAGCACAAGGATCACGTCCACTTGCACCTCGAGCACCTCGGGCGCGACGTCATCGACGAGCGGCTGCCCGGTATCCGCGAGACGGCGAAGATCTTCGCAGGCGTCGACGTGCTGAAGGCGCCGATTCCCGTGCTGCCGACGGTGCACTACAACATGGGCGGCGTCCCGACGAACTATCACGGCGAAGCGTTCACGAAGGACAACGGCAAGGAACGCATCGTGCCGGGTCTCATGGCCATCGGTGAGGCGGCATGCGTCTCCGTGCACGGTGCGAACCGCCTCGGCTCGAACTCGCTGATCGATCTCGTCGTGTTCGGGCGCGCGGCTGCGGAGCGCTGCGGCAAGGTCATCGAGCGCGGCGCGCGGCCGCGGCCGCTCGCTGCGGGCGCCGGCGAAGAGGGCGTCGCGCGGCTCGACAAGCTGCGCAACGCGAAGGGTAAGACGCCGACGGCGCGCATCAGGCTCGAGATGCAGCGCGTCATGCAGGACCATGCAGCGGTGTTCCGGACCGGCGAGTCGCTGCAAGAGGGCATCACGAAGCTCGAGCAGGTGCTCGCGTCGTTCGAGGACGTCTCCGTCAGCGATCGCTCGTTGATCTGGAACACGGACCTCGTCGAGACGATCGAGCTCGACAACCTTCTGCTGCAAGCGATGGGCACGATCAAGTCGGCCGCAAACCGCACGGAGAGCCGCGGCGCGCAAGCACGCGAGGACTACCCCGAGCGCGACGACGCCAACTGGATGAAGCACACGCTATGCTGGGTAGACGCGCGCGGCGGCGTACGGTTCGATTACAAGCCCGTCACTATGACGACGCTGACCGACGAGGTGCAGCCGATTCCGCCGAAGGCCCGCACGTATTGAGCGCGCGCAGGACGCATTAGAGGATTCACGATGGCAGAGTTCTTTCTTCCTCCCAACTCGAAGGTCAAGACGGGCAAGAGCCACGGCGGCGCCGACGGCGCCACGAACGTGAAGAAGTTCGCGATCTATCGGTACGATCCGACGACGGGCGAGAACCCGCACGTCGATACGTACGACGTCGATATGGACAATTGCGCGCCGATGGTTCTCGACGCGCTGATCAAGATCAAGAACGAGATCGACGCGACGCTGACATTTCGCCGTTCGTGCCGGGAAGGGATTTGCGGCTCGTGCGCGATGAACATCGACGGGAAGAACCAGCTCGCGTGCTTGACGTCGATCGAGGATTGCAAAGGCACGGTGAAGATCTATCCGCTGCCGCACATGCCCGTCGTCAAAGACCTCGTGCCGGATCTGACAACGTTCTATGCCCAATACGCAGCGGTGAAGCCGTGGCTGGAGTCGCAGACGCCGCCGCCGCCCGATCGGGAGCGCCTGCAGTCGAAGGACGACCAAGAGAAGATCAATACGCCTTCGGCGTGCATTCTGTGCGCGTGCTGCTCGACGTCGTGCCCGAGCTATTGGTGGAACGGCGACCGCTATCTTGGCCCGGCTGCGTTGCTGCAGGCGTATCGGTGGATCGTCGACAGCCGCGACGAGTCGACGGGCGAGCGGCTCGATCAGCTCGAGGACGCGTTTCGGCTCTATCGCTGCCACACGATCCTGAACTGCACGCAGGCGTGCCCGAAAGATCTGAATCCTGGCAAGGCGATCGCCGAAATCAAGAAGATGATTGCTGAGCGTCGGCTCTAGATCCGGCGCTCAACCTCCCGTGAATCGCCGAGGTTTACCGGTGGAGACTAGGATCGCGCGCTTGCGTTGGCGGTGTAGGCGCGGCATGCGCGAGCTCGATGCATTGCTGCTGGCATTCGTCGATTCTGCCGGCGCGGCGTTGACGGAAGCAGAAACGGCGGCTTTCGAGGCCATTCTCGAGCTGCCGGATCCCGTGCTGCACTCGTACCTTTTGGGGCGCAGTGCTCCAGACGACGCCGCCACCGCCGAGCTCATCGAGCGCATCCGCGCCGGTGTGCGTGCTGACGCCTAGGACCTCGCGCGTGCTGTGGGTGTGGTGGCGCGCGCTGCACCTGTTGCTGGCAACTGCGGCAACCCTCGTCGGAGGGCCGGCATGGATCAAGGTGCTCGTGGTGATCGCGATTGGTGCGCACGGAGTTTGGCGGCGTCCACAGGCATCGCCGGGCCTCGTCGTGGTGGGTGAGGATGGAACTTGCGTCGTGCCTGAGTGGAGCACGGGGCGAAGGCCGCTCGGCTCGCGCACGCTCGTGTGTCCTTTTTGGGTGAGGCTCGACCTTGGGAAGGGCTCGAGGCGACGCGACATATTGTTGATCGCGGATCAGCTGCCGCCCGAAGACTGGCGGCGGCTCCGAGCGCTTCTCGCGCGGACGCGTGGCGATTGAGCGACATGAGCCGACGTTGTTGCGGGCCGTGGAGGGTGCAACTGAGTTAGAATCATTCCACGATCGTGAGCCGCCTCGCACCACTCGATCCCTTCACGCGCGGGCGAACTTTTGGTGGAGCATGGGGTCTACCGAGCAGCGTTTGACAGAGCAGGCCGACAGACACCCTCCTGGTAGCGGAGCCGCCGACCTCGCGCTGATCCGACGCGTGCAACAGGGCGACAGATCGGCGTTCGATTTGTTGGTCGTCAAGTATCAGCACAAGATCGTCAAGCTCATCATGCGATACGTTCGTGACTCGGCTGAAGCCCTTGACGTCGCGCAGGAAGCGTTCTTGAAGGCGTACCGGGCAGCACCTTCGTTTCGAGGCGATAGCGCCTTCTACACGTGGTTGTATCGAATCGCCATCAACACCGCCAAGAACCATCTCGTCGCAGCAGGACGCAAGCCCGTGAGCTACGACCTCGATACCCAAGACCCCGAGCAGGCCGGGATCTTGAATGAGCTGCGCGAGCTCGACACGCCAGAGGCGCTCGTGCAGTCCGAGGAGATTCGCGACACGATCAATCGCGCCATTCATGCGCTGCCCGAAGAGCTGCGAACCGCCATTCTGCTTCGTGAGATCGAAGGCCTGAGCTACGAAGAGATCGCGCAAACCATGGAGTGCCCCGTAGGCACCGTGCGCTCGCGCATCTTTCGGGCGCGCGAAGCAATCGACAAGGCGCTTGCGCCGCTGTTGTGAACCCCTCTTGTGGAATACCTTCTTGTGAAAAACTAATCCCGAGCCACTCGCCGATATGACAGACCAAATCAACGATCAGATCTCCGCCTTCATCGATAACGAGCTCTCGGCCGACGAGAGTGCCCTGCTCGTACGACGCTTCGAGCGCGACACCGAAGCGCGGACGCGCGCGATGCGTTACACCTTGATCGGCGCATCGGTGCGCGGCGAGCTGCTCGAGCCCCATCCCTCCGTATTGCGGCAACGCGTCGCCGCGGCTCTCTCGGGCGGCGCCACGCCAAGCAGCCCGAAGGCGCGCGAACGTTGGACGGACCGCTGGGCGCGGCCACTGCTCGGCGTCGGCATAGCCGCGACCGTGGCTGTCGTCGCCGTCGGCACGTTGCGGTCGCTGAACGAGGCAGCGTTCGCGCCAGGCAATGTGACGCCGCTCGCGGGCGTCCCGCTGCAGGTCAGCGATCCCGTCAATGCGCCAATCTACGTCGTGCCGCCGGACTCGGATCCCGAGCAGTCGCGCACGGTCGCTCCGAGGCTCGCAAACTATCTCATGCATCACGGCGAGTTCGCTTCGGGTTTGACGAGGACATCCGTCAACTCCAATGTCGTGGGCGCCGTCATGGAGCCCGTCACCACCGATGCGACTTCCGTGTCGAAGCCGGTCGCCGACAAAGGGCTGGAGTAGCGATGCGAGCGGCTCATCCCGTCGCGGCTCCGTCATTGCTCCTGTTCGTTTTCATCGGCGGCCACGCCGCCGCGCAGGAGGCGCGCGATTGGCTAGAGCGCATGAACCGCGCCGTAGAAGAGCTCAATTACCGCGGCACGTTCGTGCATGCGCACCACGGCACGCAGGAGATGGAGACGCTGCACATCGTGCATCGCAATGCCGACGGCCAGAGCGGCGAGCGGATCCTGTCGCTCGACGGGGCCGGCCGCGAATTCGTGCGGCAAGGCGCGAGCGTTCAGGGAATCTTTCCCGATCGCCGCGTCGTGCTGTTCGAGATGCGCAGCGACGTCAGCCCGCTCGTCGCCGCGTTGCCCAGCAATACGGCCGAGCTCGAGCCGCACTACGAGATCACGCTCGGCGGTACCGCGCGCGTCGCCGATCGCCCGGTGCAGGTGCTCGAGATCAAGCCGCGCGACGAGTTCCGCTACGGCTACATGTTGTGGCTCGACCAAGAGACCGCGATGCCGCTGCAATCGGCGCTCGTCGACGAGCAGGGTCAGGTTGTTGAGCGGATCTTGTTTACGGACATCGAAGTTCCGGTCGAGATTCCCGCGGACGCGCTCGAGCCGACGATCGATACGACGGGCTTCACGACGCTGCGGGCGCCCGAGCCTGAGTCGGCGCCGCTCGCAGCCGAGATTCCGTGGCGCGCCGCAACTGTTCCCGGCGGCTTCGAGCTCTCCGTCGCCACGCAGGGGCCGATCGCGGGCTCGGACACTCCGGTCGGGCATCTCGTCTACTCGGACGGTTTGGCCACGGTATCGGTGTTCATCGAAGATCCCGCGACGAAGGCTGAAGTTCGCGAGGGCTTCTCGAATGTCGGCAGCACGAACGCGTACTCGGTGACGCGGTTCGGCCGCAAGATCACGGCGATGGGCGAGGTGCCGCCGCAGACCGTGCGCACGATCGCTTCGTCGCTCGTGGCCGAATAACCCGCCGAACCAACACTAGGGGCGCTCCATCTCTGCTCACGGCTGCAGCGCAATCGGCGTCGTCCGGCAATCGGGACAGGGTTGCGTGACGGTCGAGCTTGCGCCCCCGCCGCGCTGCCAGGGGTGCACGGGCGCGTGCCTCTGGTATCGCGTGCCGCCCAGCGAGCAGCTGACGCTTGCGGCAACAGGCTCCATCCCGGTCGGCACCGCCGTCGTCGTGACCCTGCCGGAGCGGTACCTGCTCGCGGGCGCAATGGTCATCTACGTCTTGCCGCTCGGCGCCTTGCTCGCCGGGTCTGCAGTCGCCGCGGCGATCTTTGCCTCCGATTGGGCCGCTGCGGCCGGCGGCGCGGCGGCATTGCTGGTCGCGTTGCTGGCGGCTTCGCCGCTGCGGCGGCGGCTCGAACGGGCAACGCTGCGGCACCTCGCCGTGCAGCGCTTCGCGTGAGCGCGCCGTGCGGACACTGACCCTCTATGGCCGGCCCGAATGCCATCTTTGCGAGGCGCTGCTCGCGGACCTCGTGCCGCTGCTTCGTGCCGACGACCATGTCGAGACCGTCGACGTAGACAGCAGCGTGACCCTCACGCGCCGTTACGGCCTGCGCATCCCCGTGCTCGCGGCCGGCGACGTCGAGATCTCGGGTTACCCGCTCGATCGCGAGCGCGTGCGCCGCTATCTCGAGTCGGAATAGCCGCGAAAGAGCCGCGAGGCGGCGATACCGCTATAATCCGCGCCGCCGCCAAGGGCGGTGTCGCTCAAACCCATGGAACGGATCCGTAACTTCTCGATCATCGCGCACGTCGATCATGGCAAGTCCACGCTGGCCGACCGGCTCATCCAGCTGTGCGGCGGTCTCACGGCGCGCGAGATGGAAGACCAAGTGCTCGACTCGATGGATCTCGAGCGCGAGCGCGGCATCACGATCAAGGCGCAGAGCGTCGCGTTGCAGTATCGCGCGCGCGACGGGCAGGACTACCAAATCAATCTGATCGATACGCCGGGGCACGTCGACTTTTCGTACGAGGTTTCGCGCTCGCTCGCGGCTTGCGACGGCGCGCTGCTCGTCGTCGACGCGGGACAGGGCGTCGAAGCGCAGAGTGTCGCGAACTGCTACACGGCCATCGAGCAAGGTCTCGAGGTGCTGCCCGTCATCAACAAGATCGATCTGCCGACGGCCGATCCCGAGCGCGTCATCGGCCAGATCGAAGACATCATCGGCATTGCGGCCAAGGACGCCGTATGCATCAGCGCCAAGACGGGTCTCGGCGTCGACGAATTGCTCGAGCGAATCGTCGAGCGGATTCCGCCGCCGAAGGGCAGTGTCGATGCGCCTCTGCAGGCGCTGATCATCGACTCTTGGTTCGACAGCTACGCCGGCGTCGTCTCGCTCGTGCGGGTCATGAACGGTGTTATTCGCAAAGACGCACGCATCGTCGTGCACTCGACGCAGCGCAAGTACACGGTCGAGAAGGTGGGCGTATTCACGCCGCGTTCGGCCCAGCGCGAGGAGCTCAAAGCCGGCGAAGTAGGCTTTTTGATCGCCGCCATGCGCGAGATCAATGCCGCTCCCGTCGGCGACACGATTGTTGACGCTGGTGTGCCGAACGTCGCGGCGCTGCCCGGATTCAAGAAAATTCAGCCCAGGGTATTCGCGGGCTTCTTCCCGCTCGTGTCCGAGGACTACGAGAAGTTTCGCGAGGCCCTCCAGAAACTCGCTTTGAACGACTCATCGCTCACCTTCGAGCCCGAGGTCAGCGCCTCGCTGGGTTTCGGCATGCGCTGCGGTTTCTTAGGTCTGCTGCACATGGAAATCATTCAGGAGCGGCTCGAGCGCGAGCACGATCTCTCGTTGATCTCGACGGCGCCGACGGTCGTCTATGAGGTCGCGACGACGACCGACGAGGTCGTCAAGGTCGAGAATCCGGCCGATCTGCCGGAGCCGAGCAGAACTCGCGAGATCCGCGAGCCCATCATCCTCGCGAGCATTCTCGTGCCGCAGGAGTATCTCGGCGCGATCATTCAGTTGTGCATCGAGAAGCGCGGCAAGCAGAAACGAATTCAGTATTCGGGCCGGCAGGTGCAAATCGAGTTCGAGCTGCCGTTGGCCGAGGTCGTGCTCGATTTTTTCGACAGGCTAAAGTCAGTGAGCCGGGGTTATGCCTCGTTCGATTACCAGTTCCTGCGGTTCGAGGCGGCGCCGCTAGTCAAGCTAGACATCCTCATCAACGGGGAGAAAGTCGACGCGATGGCGTTCATTGCTCACCGCGACGGTATCGAGCGCAAGGGACGCAAGATCGTCGAGACGCTAAAGGAAGTCATTCCACGGCAACAATTCGAGGTCGCCATTCAGGCCGCTATTGGCTCCCAGATCATCGCGCGCTCGACGGTCAAGGCGTACCGGAAGGACGTGACGGCGAAGCTCTACGGCGGCGACGTCACTCGTAAGCGCAAGCTGCTCGAGAAGCAGAAGGCAGGCAAGAAGCGCATGAAGCAGGTGGGTTCCGTCGAGATCCCGCAAGAGGCGTTCCTGGCCGTGCTGCAAGTGGACAAGAAATGAGCTCGGTGCTCGCCTTCATCGGCGGCCTCGACTTCGCATTGATCATCGTCGTGTTGACGGCGCTCGCGGGCCTCATCTGGGCTTTCGATGCGCTGTTCCTGCGCTCGGCCCGCGTCGCCGGGGCTGCTCGCGGCGAGCAGGTCAAAGAGCCGATCGCGGTGGAGTATGCGAAATCGTTCTTTCCGGTCCTGGTGATCGTTCTCGTGATTCGCTCGTTTCTCTTCGAGCCGTTCAGAATTCCGTCCGCGTCGATGACACCCACGCTGCTGACGGGCGATTTCATTTTTGTGAACAAGTTCTCATATGGCTTACGGCTGCCCGTTATAAATACCAAGCTCATCGAGCTCGGCGAGCCGCAGCGGGGTGACGTCGTCGTGTTTCGGCTGCCCACGGACCCAAGCGTGAACTACGTCAAGCGCGTCGTAGGGTTGCCTGGTGACGTGGTCGAATACCATCCCGCCAACAAGCGGATTACGATCAACGGCGAGCTGGTCCCGATCGAGATGGTGGGCCCCTACGATGAGGAGCCCGGAACGGAGCTAGGGTGGGAGCAGCTCGGCGAGCACAAGCATCGCGTCCTGTTGACGCCGGGTGCGCGCCCGAGCCCCGGCGGCCAGTATGTGGTGCCGCCCGGGCATTACTTCATGATGGGCGACCACCGGGACAACAGTCAGGATGGCCGGTGGAGCGAGGAAGTCGGGTTCGTGCCGGAAGGGAATCTCGCGGGGCGAGCGACGGGCGTTTGGATGAACTGGCGGCGGCCGTCCGAAGGAGGACCGCAATGGAATCGCATCGGCAAGGGCATCGAATGACGGGCTCGACACGGCAGTCGCAAGCCGGCGTCACGGCGCTCGGGCTTCTGATTCTCGCGTTGCTCGTCGGCGTCGTCGGTCTCGCGGTCCTGAAAGTGACTCCGATGTACATCAAGAATATGCGCCTGAATACGATCCTGAACGACGTCGAGCGCGAGTTGAGCGGCCAGGCGGCGACGCCGCAGAGCATTCGCAACGAGCTGGCGCGCCGATTCTCGGTCGAGGACATCAGGCTCGGCAGCGATCAAATGAAGATCACGCAGAGCAAGAACGGCTACTCGTTGCGCGTACAGTACGAAGAACGGGCTTCTTACGTGGCCGATATCTACCTCGTCGTCGCGTACGACAAGCAGGTCGAGATAACGCGGTGAGCGCTCGCGGCCTCTGGGCCGAGAAGCACCTCGGCTACGCGTTCAAGGACACGAAACTTCTCGACCTGGCGCTGACGCACCGCAGTGCTGCGAAAGCCAATAACGAGCGGCTCGAGTATCTCGGCGATTCCTTCTTGACCTACGCGATCGCGCGGCGACTCTTCGATCTGCGCCGCGACGATACGGAAGGGGACTTGAGCCGCGCTCGCGCCGCGCTCGTCAAGGAGCCGACGCTCGCAGCGATCGGCCAGCGCTTGGGGCTAGACGCGCAGCTGACGCTCGGCGCCGGGGAGTTGCGCACGGGCGGAGCGCAGCGTGCGGCTATCCTCGCCGACGCACTCGAAGCCTTGATCGGCGCGGTGTTGCTTGACGGCGGCGCTACGGCGGCGGAAGCTGTCGTCGACCTCATGTTCGCCGAACAGCTGAAGAGCTTGCCCGACGCGGCGACGCTCAAGGATCCCAAGACACGGCTGCAAGAGTGGCTGCAAGGCAAGGGGTTGCCCTTGCCGTCGTACGTAGTCACGGCCGTGCAGGGCCGCGATCACGAGCAGACGTTCATCGTCGAATGCGAAGTTAGAGATAGAAATGTTCAAACGACCGGTCGAGGACAGAGCCGCCGCCGAGCGGAGCAGGAAGCTGCCGCGGCGATGCTCGTGGCGCTGACCGGTGACAAGCCCTGACGCGAAAGCGGGCCGCTGCGGTTTCGTCGCCATCGTCGGCCGGCCGAACGTCGGCAAGTCGACTTTGCTGAATGCGCTCGTCGGCGAGAAGCTCAGCATCGTCACGGACAAGCCGCACACGACGCGACAACGCGTGCTCGGTGTGCTCAATCGCGGGGCCGATCAGGCCGTGTTCATCGATACGCCGGGACATGCGCGCCGGACGAAGCGCGCGCTGCATCGCCTCATGGCGCGGCAAATCCACCAAGCGCTCGAGGACTGCGACGTGGCATTGCTCGTCGTCGAGGCCGAGCGGCTCACGAGCCAGGACTACGCGTTGATCGAAATTCTCGACGGCAAGCTCGACAGAACCCTCCTCGTGGTGAACAAGCTCGATGCGCTCGCCAGCAAAATCGAGCTCTTGCCGACACTCGAAAAAATGGGAACTCGGCCGTTCTCGGCGCTGCTGCCGATCTCCGCGCGCACGGGAGAAAATCTCGAGCGCCTCGTCGAGGAAATATTCGCGCGCCTTCCCGTCGGCCCCAAGCAATTCCCCGACGGCATGGTCACGGACCGCGACCTCGCGTTTCGCGTCGCGGAGACGATCCGCGAGAAACTGATGACGCTCGTTCACCAGGAAGTGCCCTACGGCCTGACCGTCGAGGTCGAGCACCTTGGCCGGAACGAAGAAGGCCAGCGTCTCGTCCACGCCTTGATCTGGCTGGAGCGCGAGAGCCAGAAGAGCATCGTCATCGGCAAGGCCGGCAGCGTCTTGAAGCAGGCCGGCACGTTGGCGCGCCAAGAGCTGCGCGAGCTGACCGGCGAGCGCGTGCATCTCGAGCTCTGGGTGAAGGTTCGCGAGCACTGGGCCGACAGCGAGCGCGAGCTGCAGCGGCTCGGCTTCGAGGTGTAATGGCAGAGCGCGAACAGGTCCTGCTCGAGCGGGGATTCGTGCTGCATCAACGGCCCTATCGCGACTCGAGCCAATTGCTCGAGTGCATGACTCACGCGCACGGCCGAATCGGGCTCGTCGCCCGCGGCTCGCGGCGCGCGGCGACGCGGCAACGCGCGCTGCTACAGCCGTTCGCGCCGCTCAAGATATCGTGGATTCGCCGCGGCGAGCTCGGACGCCTCATTCACGTCGAGGCCGACGGGCCGAGCTACGCGCTCGAAGGGCAGCGGTTGCTCGCGGGGTTCTACGCGAACGAGCTCATGCTGCGGCTCACGGCGCGCGGCGATCCGAACGGCGAGGCCTTTTCCTGCTATAGTCGCTGCCTCGCGCAGCTCGGCGCAGCGCCGAGCGCCGCTCGCGTTCTGCGGTTATTCGAGCTCGAGCTGCTCCGCGCTCTGGGTTACGGCGTCGAGCTCGACGGCGAATCGTCGACCGGCGAACCGCTACGAGCGGATTCGAGCTACGTCTACGAGCTCGAGCTTGGGATTAGACGAGTCGACATCGCGGACTCCGACGCGGACGTGTATCCGGGTCGAGACCTGATATCGCTGCGGGAGCGTGCGCTCGACGACGAAGCCAGTCTCAAGACGGCACAGCGGCTGCTCGGGCGACTCCTCAGGGCGCATCTCGGCGAACGGCCGCTACAAAGCCGGCGCGTATTGCAGGACATCGTCAGTCGCGGACTGTAGTGAGCGCAATGGAACCGATTCATCTAGGCGTCAACGTCGACCACGTCGCGACACTACGCCAGGCACGTCACACACGTTATCCCGATCCCGTGGCGGCGGCGCTCATCGCCGAGCTGTCGGGCGCGGACAGCATCACGGTGCATCTGCGGGAGGACCGCCGCCACATTCAAGCGCGCGACGTCGATGTCCTGCTGCGTGCCGTGCAAACGCGGCTGAACCTCGAAATGGCCGTGACGGACTCGATGCTCGAGCTCGCCGCCAAGCATCGGCCGAGCGATTGCTGCTTGGTGCCCGAACGCCGCGAGGAGCTCACGACCGAAGGCGGCCTCGACGTCGCAGGGCAAAAGCAGCGGCTTACCGACGCGTGCCGAACGCTCGCGCAGCACGGCATCCGCGTCTCGCTGTTCATCGACCCCGACCCCGCGCAAATCGAAGCCAGCGCGGCGGTAGGTGTGCCCGTTGTCGAGCTCCATACGGGGGCCTATGCCGAGGCCGGCGGAGCTTCCGTCGCTCGCGAGCTCGCGCGCATCGAGACGGCCGTCGCGCGGGCCCGCTCCCTCGGTCTCGTCGTGCACGCCGGCCACGGCCTCAATTACCACAACGTGACGCCGATCGCCGCCATGGGCTCGATCGTCGAGCTCAACATCGGGCACGCGATCGTCGCGCAAGCGCTGTTCGACGGCTTTGCGGGCGCCGTCGCGAAGATGAAGGCGCTCATGGTGGCGGCGCGAGCGTGATCTTCGGGATCGGCACCGACGTCTTGCAGGCGGAGCGCGTCGAGAAGACGTGGCAGCGGTTCGGCGAGCATTTCGCGCGTCGGCTGTTGCTCGATGAAGAGTTTGCGTTGTTCGGCAAGGCGAAGCGGCCCGTGCGCTTTCTGGCGATGCGGTTCGCGGCCAAGGAAGCGATCGTCAAGGCGCTCGGCACGGGTTTCTCGAACGGCATATGGGTCCGTGACGTCGGCATGATGCCGAACGCGCTGGGACAGCCCCAGGTCGTCTACTCGGAGCGCGGCCGCGCATTGTGCAGGAAGCTCGGCGTCGGTGAAGGCCATCTCACGCTCAGCGACGAGGCGGGCCTCATCGTCGCGGTTGCCGTGCTCATGCGCGCGGAGCGCGCCGCAGGCTAGCTGGCGGAGAACGCATGAACGTACTCGCATTCGATATCGAGACCGTGCCCGACGTCGAGCTCGGCCGGCGGCTCTATGACCTCGATGGCCTCGACGATGCGGCCGTCGCGCAGGCGATGTTCGCGAAGCAGCGTGCCCTCAAAGCAAACGACTTTCTGCCCGCGCCGCAGCAGCGTGTCGTTGCGATCTCCGTTGTATTGCGCACCCCCGACGGCCTCAAGATCTTCAGCTTGGGCGACGAGCAATCGCCGGAGCGCGAGCTCGTGCAGAGGTTCTTCGACGGCCTCGAACGCTACATGCCCGTGCTCGTCTCGTGGAATGGCTCGGGCTTCGACTTGCCCGTGCTGAGCTACCGCGCTCTGCGCCACGGCGTCAACGCGCACCGCTACTGGGAAGCCGGCGAGTCGGACCGCGACTTCCGCTACAACAACTACTTGAGCCGCTACCACTGGCGGCACATCGATCTCATGGACGTGTTGTCGGGTTATGGCGCGAGCGGCCGTGCGTCGCTCGATCTCGCGGCCCAGCTCGTCGGGCTGCCGGGGAAACTCGGCATCGGCGGCGCGCAAGTCTGGCCGGCGTACCGCCGCGGCGAGCTCAACGCGATTCGCGACTACTGTGAGACCGACGTCTTGAACACCTATTTGCTCTACTTGCGCTTCCAGCTCGTGCGCGGCGAGCTCGACTCCGCGAGCTATCAGAACGAGCTCGCCGTCGTCGAGGCAAAGCTAGCCCAATCCGATCGTCCACACTTGCAGCAGTATCACGAGCTCTGGAAGACGACGCGGCATGCGGGCTGACGGCCCCGTCGTAAGCGTCACGATCGTCGACCTCACGCATGACGGTGTAGGCGTCGCCGATCTCGACGGCCGAAAGATCTTCGTCCCCGATGCGCTGCCCGGGGAGCGCGTCGAGGTTGCGCTGCGCAAGCGCCGCCGCAAGATGCAGGAAGCCGATCTCGAGCGCGTGCTCGAGCCGGCGGTTGATCGCGTAGCGCCCGAGTGCGAGTACTTCGGCCGCTGCGGCGGGTGCGCGCTCCAGCATCTTGCGCACCCCGCCCAAGTGTCGTTCAAGCAGCGCGTCGTCGCCGAAACGTTGAGGCGCATCGGGCGTGTCGAGCCGCGCGAGTGGCTGCCGCCCGTCGTCAGCGCTCCGTGGCACTATCGCCGGCGCGCGCGGCTCGGCGTCAGGTACGTCGCGGGCAAGGGCCGCGTGCTCGTCGGCTTCCGCGAGCGCGCCGGCGGTTACATCACCGATATGCGCCGTTGTCCTGTGCTCGTTCCGCCGGTCGACGGCTTGCTCGGCCCTCTGGCCGAGCTCATCGAGAAGAGCAGCGTCAGGGAGCAAGTGCCGCAGATCGAGGCGGTCGTAGCCGATGACGCCGCCGCGCTCGTGTTCCGCGTGCTCGACGATCCGAGCGCCGCCGACACTGAAGCGTTTCGCGCCTTCGGCACGCAGCACGACATCGACATGTACTGGCAACGCGGCGGCCCCGGCACCGTCGTGCCGCTCGATCGCGCCAGGCCGCTCACGTTCAGGCTGGCCGAGTTCGGGCTCGTGTTCGAGTTCCTGCCCACCGACTTCGTGCAGGTCAATGCCGGAATCAACGCCGAGCTCGTCTCCACGGCCGTGCGCTTGGCAGCCGTGGAAGCGACGGACAAAGTGCTCGATCTCTACTGCGGGCTCGGCAATTTCAGCTTGCCGCTCGCGCAGCGCGCGGGCGCGTTGCTCGGAGTCGAAGGCGATGCGGGGCTCGTGGCTCGCGCCGTGCGCAACGCGGCGAAGAACGGCATCGCGAACGCGCGATTCGTCACGGCCGATCTCATGGCCTCGGACTGGCCGTTCTATCGCGAGCGCTGGGACGTCGTCGTGCTCGACCCGCCGCGCACGGGCGCCGAAGCGCCCGTGGCCGAGCTCGGCGCGAGCGGCGCGCGCCGCATCGTCTACGTGTCGTGCCATCCCGCGACTCTCGCGCGCGACGCGCAGGTGCTCGTCGAGAGGCACGGCTTCACGCTGCGCGCGGCGCGCGTCTTCGACATGTTTCCGCACACGCACCATATCGAAGCGCTGGCGCTGTTCGAGCGTTAGGTGGCAACCGCGCCCCGCGGAGGCGGGCGCGAGGGTGTGATCGCTGCGCGCCGAATGGTATAGGATTCGTGCGAGCGCCAACCGATGACACTCGCCGCCGGCACCCGTTTCGGTCCGTACGAAATCACCGCACCGCTCGGTGCGGGCGGCATGGGAGAGGTGTACCGCGCGCGCGATACCGCGTTGAAGCGCGATGTCGCGATCAAGGTGCTGCCTGCGGCGCTAGCGAGCGATGCCGAACGCCTCGGACGCTTCCAGCGTGAAGCGGAGCTCCTCGCCGCGCTCAATCACCCGAACATCGCGCAAATCTACGGTCTCGAGCGCAGCGACGGCACGACGGCGCTCGTCATGGAGCTCGTTGACGGACAGTCGCTGGTCGAGCGGCTCGCCCGCGGCGCCCTTCCCGTCGACGAAGCCCTAGCTATCGCAGACCAGATTGCCGATGCGCTCGAAGCGGCGCACGAGCGCGGTATCGTGCATCGCGATCTGAAGCCGGCAAACATCCAGCTCAGGTCCGACGGCACAGTTAAGGTGCTCGACTTCGGCATTGCGAAGGCGCTCGATACCGGCACGCGCCCCGGTCCTGCGGCGCTCACGACGCCCGCGATGACGGAAGCGGGCATCGTGCTCGGCACGGCAGCGTACATGAGCCCGGAGCAAGCCCGCGGCAAGCGCGTCGATCAACGCGCCGACGTCTGGGCGTTCGGCTGCGTGCTCTACGAGCTCCTGACGGGCCAGCTGGCGTTCGGCGGCGACGACGTCACACTCGTGCTCGCGCAAGTACTCGAGCGTAGCCCCGACTTCGCGGTGCTACCGGCAAGCGCTCCGGCCGCGGTACGCCGCACGCTCGAGCTCTGCCTCGAAAAAGACTTGAAGAAACGGATTGCCGACATTCGCGACGTGAAGCTCTCGCTCGCGGGCCGATTCGCATTGACTGCACCAGTAAAGCGACGCGACGGATCGTGGCTATGGCCGATGATCGCTGCGGCCGCCGCTCTGGCGCTCGGTGGGGTTGTTGGGGCATTCGCTGCGTGGAGCTCGAAGCCCGAAGATCGAACTGTCGTGCGCGGCGTCCATAGGTTGCCGGAGGGCGTTCTTGTGCGCGCCCTCGCTGGGCGCGCGCTGGCCGTCTCGCCCGACGGCAGCACCTTCGTCTACACCGGTCCCGACGCCTTCTATCTGCGCCGCATGGATGGCTTCGAAGAGCGGCCTATCGCGGGATCGCCCGGCGAGGTCGATCTCCTCAACGCCAATCCGACGTTCTCGCCGGACGGCCGGTCGCTGGCGTATTTCCACGCCGGACAGCTCCGTCGTATTGCCGTAGCGGGCGGTGCATCAATCGCGATCGCGCCCGTCGAAGGCATAGCGCCGGCCGGCATCAGCTGGGAGCTGGACGGCACGATCCTCTACGCGCACCGTGGTGGCATTTGGCGCGTGGCGGATGCCGGTGGTTCGCCGACTCGTGTCGTGACTGTAGAAGTCGGCGAGGCAATGGCTCCGCAGCTATTGCCGGGCGACGAGTGGATCCTGTACACGCTGTTTCTTCCGGCCACCAACGTGTCGGAAATTCGAGTCGCCTCGGTGGCGACAGGCGAGCAACGCACGCTGCGCACGAACGCCGCGTCTGCTCGCTACGTCGCGACAGGCCATTTCCTCTACATGACGGAAGGGGTACTTTACGCCGCGCCTTTCGACGTGCGCCGGCTCGAGTTCTCGGGCGCGCAGGGGCCCGTGGTCGAAGGTGTGCGACGGCTGATATCCGGAGTCGGTCAATACGACGTCGCCGCTAGCGGTACTCTCGTCTACTTGCCGGGGCCGATCCAGGCGGGAGAGGCCGCGGAAGCCACCGTGCTGATCGATGACGCGAGCGGGAATCCGCTGCCGACGAACGTGCCGCGAGGGCGCTATGGCCGGGTTCGTGCCGCGCCAGACGGCGCGCGAATCGCGCTCGATAGCGACGTTGGGGGCGAAGCGATCATATGGGTGCACGATCTCGCCGGGAGCGGTACGCCGCAGCGGCTCACGTTCGACGGCCGCAATCAGTTTCCGGTCTGGTCGCCCGACGGCGAACGCATTGCGTTTCAGTCGACGCGTGGCGGCGACACCGGCGTCTGGGTGCAGCGTGTCGATCGCACCGATCAGCCGCAGCGGCTCACGACTCCGAGTCAGGGCGAGGCGCACATCCCCGAAGACTGGTCGCCTGATGGCGAGTGGCTGTCTGTCGCGATAGAGCGAGAAGGGCTCTACTCACTGGCACTGCTGTCGCTCCGCGACCGTACCCTAACGCCACTCGACAAGGTGGCCTCGGTGGACCCGACGAGCTCGAGTTTTTCGAGCGACGGTCGGTGGATCGCTTACCACATGCTACCGCGTGATGCCACTGCGAACTCGCCGAGCGGTGGTGTATTCGTCGAGCCGGTTCTACCGACTGGTACGTTTTTTCAGGCGCCAAAGGTGACCCGCGATTTTCAACCTGTGTGGTCGCCTGTGGGTGCGGATCTCTACTACGTACCGTCCGCCGCTTCGGATCAGATCGCGCGAGTCCCAGTCGCCACCGGGCGTGGCCTATCGTTCGGAACGCACACCTTGCTCCCCTTCGACGTCGGCGCACAGAGGTTGTCGGGCCAGACGCGTGCGTTCGACGTGTTGCCGGACGGGCGTTTCATCGGGCTCGGCGTTGTTCCACTGCGCGAGCCGCAAGTGCACTTCGTCGTCAACTGGTTCGAGGAGCTCGAGCGCCTCGTGCCGACCGAATGAGTTCGCATGGCTCGCGAGATCGAGCGTAAGTTCCTGCTCGCGAGCGACGCTTGGCGCGCGCTCGTCAAAAGCAGTGAGCCGATGAGCCAGGGCTACATGGCGAGCGGCAAGCACGTGTCGGTGCGCGTGCGCATCGCGGGCGACTCAGCGTGGCTCAACATCAAGTCCGGCGATCTCGTCGCGTCGCGGCTCGAGTACGAGTACGTGATTCCCGTGGCCGATGCTCGCGAGCTGTTGGCGCTCACTGAAGGGCCGTTGATCGACAAGACGCGGCACTTCGTCGAGCACGGCGGCAAGACGTTCGAAATCGATGAGTTCCACGGCGAGAACGAGGGGCTCGTCGTCGCCGAGCTCGAGCTCGACCGCGAGGACGAGCCGTTTGCGCGGCCGCCGTGGCTTGGCATCGAGGTCACGCAGCTCAGGCGCTACTACAACGTGTGTCTCGTAACGCATCCTTATCGCGCATGGAACGACGTCGAACGGAACCCGTGAGCCTGCGTGTCTCGCTTGCGGCGCAGACGTTGACTCTGACGCGCGGTGCCACGCTCGCGAAGGAGTACACCGTCTCTACCTCGAAGCACGGCGCCGGCGAGCTGCACGGCAGCTTCAAGACGCCTCGCGGCCGACACATCATTCGCGCGAAGATCGGCGCGGGCGCGCCGTTGAACGCCGTGTTTCGCGGGCGCCGGCCCACCGGTGAGATCTACTCGCCGGAGCTTGCTCGCGCTCATCCCGATCGCGATTGGATCTTGACGCGCATTTTGTGGCTCTCGGGCACGGAAATCGGCAGAAATCGGCTTGGGCGAGTCGATACAATGCGCCGCTACGTTTACATCCACGGCACGCCGGCCACCGAGCCGCTCGGCAGCCCAAGCTCGATCGGCTGTATTCGCATGGCGAATGCCGACGTCGTCGAGCTGTTCGATCTCGTGCCGGTCGGGACGGTCGTGGAAATCGAGTGAAGGGACGGAACGGAGGCGTCGTGTCACTGGGCCCTTTGATGATCGACTTGCGCGGCAAGACCCTTGCCGCCGACGAACGCGAATGGCTCGAGTCGCCGCTCGTCGGCGGCGTCATCCTCTTCACGCGCAACTTCGAGAGCGTCGAGCAGCTTGCGCGGCTCGTCGCCGATATCCATGCCGTTCGGCAGCCGCCGTTGCTCGTGACCGTCGATCAGGAAGGCGGACGCGTGCAGCGGTTCCGCGAGCCGTTTTTCAGGATGCCGCCTTTCCGAACGCTGGGCAGGCTCTATGACGAGGAGCGCGACCTCGCGCTAAAGACGGCAGGCGCGTACGGCTGGCTCATTGCGGCCGAGCTCCGTGCCGTTGGTGTCGACATGAGCTTCGCGCCGTGCGTCGATCTCGACCGCGGCCTCGCAGACGTCATCGGCGACCGCGCCCTGCATCGCGAGGCTGGCCGTCGTCGCAGCGCTCGCGCGCCGTTTCGCCGCGGGAGCCAAGAAGGCCGGGATGGGCATCACTGCGAAGCATTTCCCTACGCACGCCGGAGCGCATGGCGATTCGCATACGGATTTCGCCGTCGACAATCGCGCGCTCGCCGATCTCGACGACGACCTCGCGCCGTACCGCGACCTCATCGCAAATGGTTTGTCCGCCGTCATGGTGGCGCACGTGAGCTTCCCTGCCGTCGACTCGCGCCCCGCGAGCCTGTCCAGCTGGTGGATCGGCGGATACCTTCGCGGCGAGCTCGATTTCAAAGGCGCCGTGATCTCCGACGACTTGAGCATGGCCGGCGCATCCGTCGCCGCGTCCGCGTCCGAGCGCGTGCAGCTCGCGCTCGAGGCCGGTTGCGATCTCGTGCTGCTCTGCAATGCGCCGGACCAGGTTCCGGCCGTCCTCGCTTCGTTACAAGGTTACGTCAATCCGACCGCGCAGCTGCGGCTCACGCGGCTACACGGCCGCGGCGACTTGAATTGGGAGACTCTGCATGCCTCGGCCGACTGGCAAAAAGCCAGCGCGCTTGTCGCGGCGCTCCGCGCGCGTCCGACTCTCACGCTCGAGGGTTGAGCCGCCGACCGCCAGGGACGGCGGGAGTGCCGCAAATGCAGGGAGCGATTTGCGGCCGGCCGGCGTGCGCGAGGTGCGCCGCAACGCGCGGCGCTTGTATTCGCCGCGCGAGGTCGCGCAAGCGCTCGACCGGATGGCGGCCGAGCTCGCGCCGCGGCTTAGGTCTGCGAATCCCGTCGTGCTCGCCGTCATGCACGGCGGAGCGTTCACGGCGCTCGAGCTCTGCAAGCGGTTTCGGTTCGCGCACGAGCTCGACTACGTGCACATCACCCGCTATCGCGGCGAAACGCGCGGCGGCGCGCTCACGTGGCGCGTCCGGCCGAGGAGGGCGCTCGCGGGCCGCACGGTTCTCGTCGTCGACGACATACTCGATCGCGGAAAGACTCTGCGCGCGCTCGCCACCGAGCTCGGGCGCATCGGCGTTGCAGAGCAGTATCGCGCGGTGCTCGTGGTCAAACAGCTTCCGGGTGCGAGGCGGCCGAGCGTCACCGCAGCCGGGCTCGCCGTCGACGACGTTTACGTGTTCGGCAGCGGTATGGATTACCGTGGTTATTGGCGCGCGCTCCCCGGCATCTACGCAGTCGTAGCGGAGCGCACATGACGGGCTTCGCGCTGATCGCGGGCAGCGGATTCGAGCACCTCGGCTTCGAGGTGCTCACGAGGAGCCCCACGAAGACTCCGTACGGAGAGCCGAGCAGCGCCGTGCTCACGATCGCGATTCGCGGTACGCGCGTGCCGTGCATCGTCCGGCATGGCGAGCACCACCAGTACCTACCCCACGAGATCAATTACCGAGCCAATATCTGGGCGCTCGAGCAGCGCGGCGTGCGCGCCTGCATCGGGATCAACACCGTCGGCGCGATCGACGCAGCGCTCACGCCGGGGGAGCTCGCCGTGCCCGACCAGCTCATCGATTACACGCACGGGCGGCTGGCGACGTTCGGTGGCCGCGAATTGCTCCCTGCATTCGCAACACTTCCGCCTTCCATGGCGGGCGCCGGCGCTGCGGTGCGGCACGTCGAATTCAGCGAGCCTTTCTCGCCGGTGCTCAGGGGGCGGATTGCCGCCGCGGTGTCCGTATGCGGCTTCGCGGTCCTCGCCGGAACCTACGGCGTCACCCAGGGGCCGCGGCTCGAAACGGCGGCAGAGATCGAGCGACTCGCGCGCGACGGCTGCTCCATGGTCGGCATGACGGCGATGCCCGAAGCGGCCTTGGCCCGCGAGCTCGGCATGGACTATGCAATTTGCGCCGTTGCCGTCAATCATGCCGCTGGCCGATCGCCGGACGGCGGGCCCATCGTAGCGGAGATCGAACGGTTCACGAGCTTAGGGTTGGCGAAAGCTCGTGCCGTGCTCGACCGGCTCGTTGGCGACGGAGCGGATGCAATGTGATGTGCTTCATAGACGCTTACGCGCGGCGTAATCGAACATAATCGTATGGACACAGGCAGGGACGCATTCGGCATCAGATCCCTGAACCGCCACACGTTGGAGCAAATCGTTGCCGCAAGCCCGGCAGCCGTTCTCATTGCCGATTCAAGTCATCCCGAGGTGCCCGTCGTCTATGCAAATGCCGCCTACGAGCGGTTGACGGGCTACACGCTCGCCGAGCTTGCAGGCCAGCCGTGGGCCGCGCTCGCGCGCGCGCCCGCAGCCGACGAGGCGCTCGCGTCGGTGAAGGCGGCGCTCGCCGACGGCAAGGCTTGCCGCGCGGCCATTCTCGAGCTGCGCAAGGACGGGACGTCGTTCATGTGCGAGATCTCGGTGACACCTCTGCAAGGCCCGCGCGGCGACTTGCGGTACTTCTTGCTGAGCCACGAGCTTGCGGCGCCCATGCATCAGACCGAATGGCCGCCGGCGGGCGAAGCGAGCAGCGAGCTGCAGCGCCAGCTCGGCGGCGCGCGACAGAAGATCGCGACACTCGATCGCCTCGATCCGGCAACGGGGCTGCTGCGGTTCGCGTACTTTCAGGAGATGCTGCGGCGTGACCTCGCGATGGCACGCCGCGACCGGCGCTTCGTCACGTTGCTCGTATTCGAGATCGCCGAGTTCGACGTCTACCGGCAGACGTTCGGCGACAAAGCGGCCGATTCGTGTCAGCGCATGATCGGCGCGCAGATCATGCGCGCGCTGCGCCGAGCCGGCGATCTGTGCGCACGCTACGACGACACGACGTTGGTCGCGGCCGTCATCGGGCAGCACGCGAGCGATATTCAACCCATCACGGAACGAATCGCCGAAGGAATAAAGCAGCTGAAGCTGCATAATCCACGCGCGAAGTCGAGCCGCTATATCGCGGCGCGCATGATCGTCATCAGTTGCCCGCCGGGGGCGCACGACGATCCCGAGCCTCTGATCGCACGTGCGCTCGCCGAATCGCGCGGCGAAATCACGCCGGCTCGCGCCGTTCACTCCTGAGCGTGATCCGCGCGCCCGTCAGGCCGCCGGTCGGCGACCCGAGCCGTCTTGTGCGGGCACGGGCGTGATACGCACGAGCACGCCAAAGGCGGGATGATCGAAGTAGTGCAGCTCGTTGCTGCGCACGCTGCGCGTCGCCGTCAACCGGTACTGCGGTGCGACCGCGATCTCGTCGAGACCGTCGTTCGAGCCGAGCGCAGGCGTCGTGGCATCCGCCGCTTGATACGTCAAGTCGAGAGTGATGTGCAGATATCGGATCAGGTGCACGCGCACGGTGCCGCGCGGGTTGAGCACACCCACGGTGCTGAGATCGAACGCCACCGAGTCGGCTTCCGGCAACCCCGGCTGCACCCAGCCCACGTGCACCAACGGCTCGTAAGCTGCGATCGCTCGCAGCTTGCGGTGCTCGTTGCCGAGCTTGAGCTCCTCGGGCAGCAGGGGCCGGACTCGCAGCGCCTCGGCGCGGGCGGCGACGAGGGGGTCCACGGGCGTGAACGGGTCCACGGGCGGCAGCGGAGCGCCTCGCGGGGTGAAAGTCGTGTCGTCGAAAACCGGTGCTTCGCGAAGCCCGGCGGCCGCGTCGTCGCCAAAGCCATTCGGTGCAAAGTCGAAGCGCTCTTCGGTCGGATCGAAGTCGCGGTTCGCAAATATGATGATCTCGACCTCGTAGGGAGTTGGCAGCGCGGCCTCGGCGGCCGGCTCCTGCGGCGCTTGAGCCAAGGCGGCGGTCGTCACGAGCATGACCAAGCACGACAGCGTGGATCTCATGGCGAGAGTATAGCCTGTCGCGCGAGTCAGGCCGCGGCGGCCGTCTCCGCGGCGCCGAGGCGCTTGAGCAGCTTGTCGAGCGCGGCAACGCGCTTCTCCGGGCTCTCGAGCATCCATGAGAACCTGAGCTTGTAGGGGCCGTCGAGACGGTAGCGCTTGGCGTCGCTCTCGATGAGCTTCAGCAGCCGCGTGGGATCGACGCGCGACCGCTCGGCGAACGTGATGCTGCCTGCTTCTGCGCCGGCTTGGATCTTGGAGATCCCAAGCTGCTCGGCGAGCAGCTTCAGCGCCGTGATGGCGAATAGTGTTTTTAGCGGCAGCGGCAGCAAGCCGAACCGGTCGATGAGCTCGATCTGCAGCGAATCGAGCTCCGAGCCCGAGCGGCAGTTCGCAATGCGCTTGTAGTGCACGAGCCGCATGTGGACGTCGGGCATGTAGTCTTCGGGAATCAACGCGGCGAGGCCGATCTCGATCTCGGGCCCGTGCGCGAACGGGTCCTCGAGGTCGGGCTCCTGCCCGGCGCGCAGCGCTGCGACGGCGCGCCCGAGGAGCTCGTTGTACAGCGTGAAGCCGATCGCCTGAATCTGACCGCTCTGGCCTTCGCCAAGAAGCTCGCCGGCGCCGCGAATCTCGAGATCGTGCGTCGCCAGCGTGAAGCCGGAGCCGAGCTCCTCGAGCGACTCGATCGCTTCGAGACGCTTGAGCGCGTCGGGTGTCAATGAATTGCGCGGCGGCGCGAGCAGGTACGCATAGGCTTGATGGTGCGAACGGCCCACGCGGCCGCGCAGCTGGTGCAACTGCGCCAATCCGAGGCGATCCGCGCGATTGATGACGATCGTGTTTGCGGTCGGGATGTCGATGCCGCTCTCGATGATCGTCGTGCAGACGAGCACGTTGAACTCGCGGTGATAAAAATCGAGCATCACGAGCTCGAGCTCGCGCTCAGACATCTGGCCATGGCCGACGCGAATCTCGGCCTCGGGCAGGAGCTTGCGCAAATCCTCCGCGACCGCCTCGATATTCTCGACGCGGTTGTGGACGAAGTAGATCTGCCCGCCGCGGCGGATCTCGCGCAGCACGGCCTCGCGAATCTGCCGGTCGCTCCATTCGCCGACGAACGTCTTCACGGGCAGCCGCTCGGCGGGAGGCGTCGCGATGATCGACAGATCGCGCAACCCGCCGAGCGTCATGTTCAGCGTGCGCGGGATCGGCGTGGCCGTCAGCGTCAGCATGTCGACCTCGGCGCGCAAGCGCTTGAGCCGCTCCTTGTCTTTGACACCGAAGCGGTGCTCCTCGTCGACGATCACGAGCCCCAAGCGTTTGAAACGGATGTTGCCCTGCAGCAGCTTGTGCGTGCCGATCACGATATCGACAGTGCCGGCGGCGAGCCCTTCGACGGTCGCGGCCGAGCCGCTCGCGCCGCGGAAGCGCGACAGCAGCTCGACGTGCACGGGCCAATCGGCGAATCGGTCCTTGAACGTGCGATGGTGCTGCTCCGCGAGCAGCGTCGTCGGCACGAGGACCGCGACCTGAAACCCGGCCTGCACGGCGACGAACGCCGAGCGCAACGCGACCTCGGTCTTGCCGAAGCCGACGTCGCCGCACACCACGCGGTCCATCGGCCGCGTGCTTTCCAAGTCGCCGAGCACCCGGTCGATGGCCGTTTGCTGGTCTTCGGTCTCCTCGAACGGAAACTGCAGCACGAACCGCTGGTAGGCGGCCTCGTCGAGCTCGAGCTTCGTGCCTTGGCGGGCCGCACGCTGCGCGTACAGATTGAGGAGCTCCGCGGCCGTATCGCGCGCCTGCTGAGCGGCTTTGCGTTTCGCCTTGTCCCACTGGTCCGTACCGAGCCGGTGAAGCGGCGCGTCCTCGGGCGAGGCGCCGCTGTAACGTGTCACGAGGTGCAGGCTCAGCACCGGCACGTAGAGCTTGTCGCCGCCGGCGTACTCGAGCAGCAGGAACTCGGTCGGCATGCCTTCGACGTCGAGCGTCGTCAGTCCGCGGTAGCGGCCGACGCCGTAGTCCTCGTGAACGACCGGCGCGCCGATTTGCAGGTCCGTGAGCTCGCGGATGATGGCTTCGGGATCGCGCGCGCGGCGTTTACGCTGGCGTTGCCGCGGCCGCTCCATGCCGAGATCGGTGGCGGTGATCAGGCGCAGCCGGCGTGTGCCGAAGCGGAAGCCGTCGTGAATCTCCGCGACCGTGATGCCGAGCGGCGCGGCGCCGGTCAGAAATTCCTGCCAGCCCGAATAGACGTGCGGCTCGTAACCGCGGCCGCGTAAGAGCTCGAGCAGCATCTCGCGGTGGCCCGGTGACGACGTCGCGAGCAACGTGCGCTCGCCGGCCTCGGCACCGAGCCAGCGGTCGATGCGGTCGTCCGTGGCCGCGATCCCGGCCCCGAGCGGATGCGTGACGCCGGCATTGTCGTGGCTCTCGAGCGACGCGTGCGGCGTCAGAGTCAATACGGGCCGCTCGGCGATGCGCGCGCGGAGCTCTGCTGGGCCGAAGAACGCCTGCGTCGGCTGCAGGATCGGCCGCTCGATGTCGCCATGCAGCTGCTCATGGCGTTCCTCGATCAGCTGCCAGGAGCGATCGAGCGCGTCGAGAGCGCCTTCGACGACGACGAACAAGGTGTCGGCTCGCAGATAGTCGAACAACGATGCCGTCGCTTTGAAGAACAAGGGCAAGTAGTACTCGATACCGGCCGGCAGCTGCGCGTCGGAGATCGTGCGGTAGACGGGGCAGCGCCCCGGCTCGACGGGGAAGTGCTCGCGGAAGCGCTCGCGAAAGAACTTGATCGCGGCCTCGTCGAACGGGAACTCGCGGGCCGGCAGGATCTCGATCTTGTCGGTCTTGCCCGCCGAACGCTGCGTCTCCGCGTCGAACGTGCGCAACGTTTCGATCTCGTCGTCGAACAGGTCGACGCGCACCGGCGACGCGCTCCCCGTCGGGAAGATGTCGAACACCGCGCCGCGAACCGCGAACTCGCCGGGCTCCGCTACCTGCTCGACGCGCAGATAGCCGTGCTCGCTCAAGCGTTTCGTCATCGCGATGGGATCGAAGCGATCGCCCTTGGCGAGATACAGCGAGCGCGAGACGATGAATTCCGGCGGCGGCAGCCGCTCGAGCAAAGCTCCGGCCTCGAGTACCAAGGTCTCGGGCTCGCCGCGCGCGAGCCGGTTCAGGGCGAGCAGCCGATCCGCGAGCAGGTCCTGCGGCGGCGAGATCGGCTCGTAGGGCAACGTCTCGTAATCGGGGAAGCGGCGTAGGCTGCGCCGGCCGAAGAACGCCATTTCGCGCTCGAGACGGTCTGCTTCGGCGGCCGAGGGCGCCAGCACGCAGACGGGGCCTTCATGGCGCGCGGCCGCTTCGGCCGCGGCAAGGCTCAAGGCTCCGCCGTGCAGCTCTGCCCACGTGCGGCGGGGCGCCGCGGCGCTCGGCAGCTCGAGCGCCGGTAGCAATAGGTCAAATTCCATAGCACGTTGGGGACAGATCGCGGAACGGCGTGAATTATCCCATAGCGGACGGCCGTTCTCGGGCTCGATGCGGGCGCCTTCCTTGGAGAATCGCAGCGCGCTGTGCTTCAATGGCGCGCATGATCGCGTCACCGGCCCGCTATTGGTTCTGGTTTTATGGCTATCCGAAGCCACTGGCGGAGGACGGGTCGTGATCGCTCTGACGAACTGAAAAGCGAAGAAACACCCGAAAGCCGCCAGTACCCTGGCGGCTTTTTTGTTGCCGTCAGGTTTCTCGAGCCGACGGGCACCTTGGAGAATTCGAGATGCCGCCTCATACAGACGACTTACGTATTCGCAGCTTCGCGCCGTTGTCGACGCCGGCCGAGCTCTTGCACGAGCTGCCGTGCACGGAGCCGATGTCCGACAACGTCGCGAGCGCACGCCGCGCGCTGCATCGGATCCTGCATGGCGAGGACGACCGTCTCGCCGTCGTCATCGGGCCGTGCTCGATCCACGACGCGAACGCTGCGCTCGAATACGCGCGCTTGCTCCGGCCGTTGCGCGACACGCACGGCGACGCGCTCGAGATCGTGATGCGCGTCTATTTCGAGAAGCCGCGCACGACCGTCGGCTGGAAGGGGCTCATCAACGATCCGGATCTCGACGGCAGCTTCAACATCAACAAGGGCCTCAGGCTCGGACGGCGCCTCTTGTGCGACATCAACGCGCTCGGGCTGCCGGCCGGCGTCGAGTACCTCGATACGATCTCGCCGCAGTACATCTCCGATCTCGTCGCGTGGGGCGCGATCGGCGCGCGAACGACCGAGAGCCAGGTCCATCGCGAGCTGGCGTCGGGCCTCTCATGCCCCGTCGGGTTCAAGAACGGCACCGACGGCAACGTCAAGATTGCCGTAGACGCCGTCGGCGCGGCGTCGCATCCGCATCATTTCCTGGCCGTGACCAAGGAGGGTCAGGCGACCGTCGCGGCGACGGCCGGCAATCCAGACGGGCATGTCATTCTGCGCGGCGGCAAGTCGCCGAATTACGGCGCAGAGCACGTCGCAGCGGCGTGCCAGCTGCTCGCTCAGGCGGGGCTTCCGGCGCGGCTCATGATCGACGCAAGCCATGCCAACAGCTCGAAACGCCCGGAGAATCAGCCGCGCGTCGTCGAGGACGTCGCGGTACAACTCGAGGGCGGGGAGGGGCGCATCGTCGGCGTGATGATCGAGAGCCACCTCGTCGGCGGGCGGCAGGAGCTGATCCCCGGCAAGCCGCTCGTCTACGGCCAGAGCATCACGGACGGCTGCATCGACTGGCCGACGTCCATCGGCGCGCTCGACCGCTTGGCGACGGCCGTCCGCGCGCGGCGCCGCCGCGCAGCGGCGGCTTAACACCGGCGCCGTTACACCGGTAGAATCAGCTCGAACCGCTGCCGCGGGGCGGCCGGAAGCACCGCTACTTTTGGGAGTATCGCTATGCGCACGCGCTGGCCCTTGATCGCAACCGCAGCCGCCCTGACGGCGCTCGCGGGTGCAGCCGCCGCCCATCATTCGTTCACGGCGACGTATTTCGAAGACCGCACGATGGAGATCGAGGGCAAGCTGCTCCAGTTCATGTTCCGCAACCCGCACTCGTTCGTTCACGTCGAAGCGCCCGACGAGAACGGCATGCCGCAGCGCTGGGCCGTCGAGTGGGGCGGCGCCGGTCAGCTCTCCGGGCAGGGCGTGACGAACCAGACGCTGCGCGTCGGCGACGTCGTGTCGATCACGGGCAATCCGGGCCGAGACCCGGCCGATCACCGCATCCGCATGCAGTACCTGCGCCGTCCCGCGGACGGGTTCGAGTGGGGCAGAAATCCTGGCGAGACGTTCAACTAGGCCTCTTAATGTGAGGACCTTCCTCATCGGCGCCTCGCTGTGCCTGATCGCCGTGGCCGCACCCGCGCGCGCGCAGCTCTCGCTCGTCGGAGAGTGGACGGGCCGCTACCACGAGGACCAGGGCGATCGCGTGCCCGGCGACGTGCAAGGCGACTTCACGGGCGTGCCCATGAACGATGCCGCGCGCAAGTACGCCGAAGCGTTCGACGTCACTCGCGTCGCGGTGCTCGAGCATCAGTGCCAGCCCTACAACGTAGCGCACATCTATCGCGGCCCGATTCAGTTTCGGCTCTGGGAGGAGAAGGACCCGGCGACGCAGGAAATCATCGCGTACCGGCAGTTCAGCGGCACGTACATGCAGTGGCGCACGATTTGGATGGACGGCCGGCCGCATCCGCCGTCGCACGTGCCGCATACCCACATGGGGTTCTCGACGGGCGAATGGCACGGCGACATTCTCACGGTCACGACGACGCACATCAAGAAAGAGTTCTACCGCCGCAGCGGCGCCCCGAGCAGCGATCTCACGACGCTCGTCGAGCACTACATTCGCCACGGTAACGTGCTGTCGCACGTCATGATCATCTCCGATCCCGTGTACCTCACGGAGCCGTACGTCTTGAGCCAGGAGTTCGTGCTCATGGAGCGCGGCAACCAGAACTGGCTCTACAACTGCGAGTACGTCATGGAAGTGCCGATGGACAAGAACGACGTGCCGTTCTACCTGCCGGGCAGGAACCCGTTCATCGAGGATTACGCGAAGCTCTACGGTGTGCCGTTCGAGGCCGTGTTCGGCGGCGCGCCGACAACGTACCCCGAGTACTTGCCGACGCTGGAACGGCTGATGAATCGATGAGCGTTCGCAGCGGTGTCGCCAAGCTCGCGATCGTAGCCGCCGCGCTTGCCGCGATCGCGGCCGCGCGCGCGCAAGACTCGATCGAGACGTTCCACGTACAAGGCAACGTGCACGTGCTGATCGGCGCCGGCGCCAACGTCGCCGTGCAGATCGGCGAAGACGGCGTGCTCGTCGTCGACACTGGCGCCCCAGGACCCCGTGAAGCCGTGCTAGCGGCGATCCGCGAGCTCTCAGACGGGCCGATCCGCTGGATCATCAACACGAACGCGGACCTCGACCATACCGGCGGCAACGAGACCGTCTCGCAGGCCGGCATGACCGTGAACGGCAATCCGGCCGCCATCGTTTCGCACGAGAACGTGCTCGCGCGCATGACGGCCGCGAATCGGCCCGTGACCGAGATGCCGCTGAACACTTTTTTCGAGGCCGGCCGAGATTTCTACTTCAACGGCGAGGCGGTCTTCCTCCATCACGTTCCGAGCGCACATAGCGACGGCGACATCGTCGTCTACTTCCGCGGCTCCGACGTGCTCGTGGCCGGAGACATCTTCGTGACGACGCAGTATCCCGTCGTCGACGTGGCGGCGGGCGGCGGCATCGACGGATACATAGACGCTTTGAATCTGCTGCTCGACATCGCCGTGCCGGCGTATCTGCAAGAGGGCGGCACCTACGTGATCCCGGGGCACGGGCGCATCGGCGACGAGGCGGACGTTCTGACCTTCCGCGACATGCTCGTCATTGTTCGTGCGCGCGTCGCGGACCTCATCGCGGAGGGCAAGACGCTCGCGCAAGTGCAGGAGGCGCGGCCGGCACTCGATTACGACTTGCGCTACGGCAACGACAACGGCGACTGGACGTCGGCCGACTTCGTCGAGGCGATCTATACGGACCTCAGGGCGGGGGGCAGCGAATGAGGCGGGCTTTGCTTCTCGGTGCCGCGTGCCTCGTTGCGATGGGCGCGCTGCAAGCGGCATCTGCGCAGCCCCGTCCCGGCGCTACGCCGCAAACGCCGCGAAGCGCGGCGCCCATCGACCTGACCGGCTACTGGGTCGCCGTCGTCAACGAGGACTGGCGGCACCGTATGGCGACGCCGCGCAAAGGCGATTTCGAGAGCTTGCCGCTGAACGCCGAAGGGCGGCGCGTCGCCAACGAATGGGACCTCGCGGCCGACGACGCGGCGGGCCTGCAGTGCAAGGCATTCGGCGTCGGCGGTCTCATGCGCCAACCAGGGCGGCTCCACATCACGTGGGCCGACGATGACACGCTGAAAGTCGACTTCGACGCCGGAACGCAGACGCGATTGCTCGAGCTTGCTCCCTCGGCGCAGCCGCCGGCCGGCGAGCCGACGTGGCAGGGCTTTTCCCGCGCCGAGTGGCAGCGCCCGCCAGGCGGCAATCAAGGGCCCGTGCGCGCGCAGATCGGCAACAGCGCGGGGCCGATCGCGCCGGGCGGCGGCGGCCGCGGTCAACGCGGCGGTCCGCCGCCGTCGGGGTCGTTGAGCGAGGGCGGCGCGTTGAAGGTCGTCACGGCCGGCTTTCGCGCCGGCTATCTGCGCAAGAATGGCGTGCCGTACAGCGAGAACGCCACGATCACCGAGTATTTTCATCGCTTGCCCGAAGCGCCGAACGGCGACGCCTGGCTGCACGTGCTGACGATCGTCGAGGATCCGCGTTTTTTGAACGGCGAGTTCCTGACGAGCACTCACTTCAAGCGCGAGGGGAACGGAAGCAAGTGGAATCCGACGGAGTGCCGCACGGCGCCACCGCCGCCCCCGCCGGGCTGACAGGAGCCGTCGCCGCCTACTCGGAAGAAGCGCAGCACCTGCTTCGCCAACTGAGTCGCCCATTCACGGAATAGGGTCGACCACACCGTTCAGCGCCTTCCGGCGGAAAGCGTACACTGCGGCGCCGACCGCGAGGGCAATCAGGCCGGCGACGAGATTTGCGGCAGTCGAGCTCGCAAGAAACGCGACACACACGAGCAGTGCGAGAGCCGGAATGGTCGCGCCGCCCGGCAAGACGATCGTCTGTTCTTTCGCGGGGAATTTGCGGCGAAGCACCGGCACTGCTGCCGCGGTGCCGATATACGTGGCGAGCCTCGCGACGACGGACAGTAGTGCGAGTTGAACGAACGAACCGGAAAGGGCGAGTGCCGCAGTGAGAACCGCTTGGGCCACGATCGCCCACGCAGGCGTCTGAAAGCGCGGGTGCACGCGCGCGAGAATTCGCGGCCCGAAGCCGCTGCTGGCGAGCGCATAGAGATAGCGCGAGCCCACGAGCATCGTGTTGCCGACATTGCCACCGATCGAGAGGGCTGCCCCGAGCGTCATCAGCAACCCTCCCCAGACGCCGATGACGATGGCGGCCGAGTCTGCGAGCGGGGCTCCTTCCGCGCGCATGGCCAGGTCCGGAAGCGTTCCCAGTGCAACGAGCTGGATCAGCGTGTAGAGCAGCGTCACCGCGCCAACGACGGTGATCAGAGCGAATGGCACGTCGCGTTTCGGATTCTTGAATTCGCCTGCCGCAGCAGCGGTGTTTTCGAAGCCAGCGTATGCATAGAGCAGCAGAAGGGATGCGGCTCCGAGGCTGGCAGTGTCCGGGAAGGTCATTGGAAATATCAGCGACCCGTCGATTGCCGTGATGCCGACGGCGATCAGAAGCACCAACGGCAGGGTCTTTGCGATCGTGAGACCGACTTCGAGGCGCGCCGCGTATTGCACCCCAACCAGGTTGACCAAGCAGAAAAACGTGAGCGGCAGCATGATGAGGAAAGCACGCGTCCCGCCTTCTCCGGCGCCCGGCAGAACGAACGTCAGGGCCTGCACGAAGCCGTTCCATAGCGCTGCGGCGGAGGCGAGGCGCGCCAGCCATGTCATCCAGCCCACCTGGAAACCGGCGAGCTCGCCGAAGGCTTCGCGCGTATAAATGTAGGCTGCGCCCGGCTCATCGAAGTGGCTGCCCGCTTCGGCGAAGCACAGCGCGAGCACCAGCACGGCGAGCCCGGCGAGCGGAACGGCCCAGAGGCTTGCGGGCCCGAGAACTGCGGCGGCCGCCGCCGGCAGCAAGTAGACGCCGCTCCCGATTACGCCGTTCATCGACATGCCGACGATCTGCCAGCGCGTGACCGCGCGCCTCAGGCCCGTCGACCTCGTCAACTCGGAGTGCGGCGATGCCACTAAGTGATGCACCTCGTACGGAAGTGTGCTCGAGCGAGCGCCCGCTCCGATCTTATAGCCGAAGGAGCTGCGCGTCGTGGCCACGGCTCGGGTACGATCCTGGCACCGACCTGCGGTGGGGCGGGTCTGCCCGACGTCGAGGAGCTCGCGTATGTTCGCGGCGAAGCCACATCCTTTACTCGTGCCGTTCGACGGCACGTTCGCCGTTCGCGGAACGCCAACGGAGCCGCCGAAGGACAAAGACGAGGACCATTGGCGGGAGCAGCTAGAGGCCGAGGTCAAGGTGCTCGCCGACGGCCAGTACCGTCTCTATGCCGACAACCGCTACGCGGTGCTGCTGATCTTCCAGGCGCTCGATGCGGCGGGCAAGGACAGCACGATCCGGCACGTTTTCGCAGGCGTCAACCCGGCCGGGCTTCGTGTCACGTCTTTCAAGCAGCCGACTCACCACGAGCTCGAGCACGACTTCCTCTGGCGAACGACGGTCGCGCTGCCCGAGCGAGGCAGCGTCGGCATATTCAGCCGCAGCTACTATGAGGAAGTCCTCGTCGTGCGTGTCCACCCGGAGCTCCTTTCCGCACAGCGCTTGCCCGACCCGCCGTCGGCATCGTTCTGGGACGACCGCCTGCGTGCGATTCGCGATCACGAGCGCTATCTCGCCGAGCAGGGGACCGTGATCCTGAAGTTCTGGCTCAACATATCGAGGGCCGAGCAGCGCAAGCAGCTGCTCGAACGCGTCGAAGAGCCCAAGAAGCACTGGAAATTCAATCCGCGCGATCTCGACGAACGCGAGCTCTGGGACCAGTATCTGGCCGCGTACGAGCAGGCTTTGAATGCGACATCGCGACCCTGGGCACCGTGGTACGCCATTCCCGCCGACGACAGGCACTATCTGCGCTGGCAAGTCGCGAAGCTCGTCAACAAGGCGCTCGCGCAGCTCGACGTCGATTTCCCGCGCCCAGGCAAGGAAACCCTCGCCGCGCTTCGCAAAGCGAAGGAACGGCTCCTCGCAGAGCGAGACTAACGCGCCGTCGAGTAGCGGCCCAAGCGGCCTGCGAGCCGCTGCCGAAGCTCTTCGAGCTGCGCCGGCGTGCCGGTGAACAGCTTTGCTGGGACGCTGGGATCGGCCTTCGCGAGCTCGCCGAAGATCTCACCGGCGGCGAACACGTTCAGGCCGCGTCCCGCGAGGTACTGGAGCCGCAAGTTTCGATCGGTATTGCGATCCGCGCCCTCGAGCCACGGCTCGAGCGACTCCGCGTCGGCCGCGAACGTGCTCAATAGGTCGAGCGCCGAAGCGAAACCGACGGCGCGTAGCGATGCCGCGACGGTCAGGTAATCGCGGCGCTCGAGGCGGTGCGTCAAGCGCGCGACGTCGATCGGCTCGTCGCCGTTGCGCCCGACGAGCACGGCGTCGTAGCCGCCGCCTTCGACGGTATTCGCAAACACGGCCGCGTTCGGAAACACGTCGAGAAACGTCGCGAGCTCGCTGCGCACGGCGTCCTCGGTAGTCTCGTAGAGCTGCACGAATACCGTGACGACGCCGCCGTCCTCGAGGCGGTCCTTGCAGAGCTGCCAGAACTCGCGCGTGTACAGTGAAGCCGCGCCCTTGACCCATGGGTCGAGCGGATCGGACGTGATGGCGTCGAAGCGTTCCGCCGTAGTGGCGAGCAGATGCCGGCCATCGTCGATGCGCATCTCGACCTTGCCGTTCGCGACGACGCCGAAGTTGTGCTCGGCGAAGTGCTCGGCCGCCACGCGCGCAACGAGCGGCTCGAGCTCCGCGACCACGACGCGCTCTACGGCGGGGTCGATGCTGACGGCGCCCGCCGTGATGCCGGCGCCGAGCCCGACGACGAGCACACTGCGCGGCCGCTCGGGCAACAGCGTCGTCAAGTGTCCGAGCATGCGCTGTAGACGCATGTCCTGAGGATACGTCGATGCCTGCGTCTTGCCGGCGTTGTGGTAGGTCAGGATGCCGCTCGGCTCGGCCGTCACTGCGACGGAAGCCGTCACGCCTTCGCCCACGTACACGACGTTCGCGTCGACACCGCGCGTCGGCAGGAATCTGCCGTAGGCGACGAGCGCGGGCGGCAGCGCGGGCACGAAATACGCGGCGGCCGCTAGCGCGGCCGCGACCGCGGTGTAGCGGCGCGTCGTGGCGCTGGCGTGCGTTGCGACCAGCAGCACCGCGGCGCCGGCCGACAGAACGATCAGCGCTTGCTGTGCGCGCTGGCTGCCGATGACGGTCACGAGCACGAACGTCGTCACGAGCGTGCCGGCGATCGCGCCGACCGTGTTGGCCGCGTACAGGCGGCCGACGGCGCGGCGCGGCGCCTCGCCGGCGCGTGCCAGCGCCGCGAGCGCGAGCGGAAAGCTCGCGCCCCATAGCAGCGCGGCCGGCAACGCGACGTACGCCACGCGCAGCAAGTCGAGCTGCAGCGCGACGGCTGGTGCGATCGGCAGCGCTACGTCGATCGGCCAGAACGGCAGCGACCGCGCGAGCGCGTAGGCCGCGGCCGCCATCGCGATGGCGAGCAGCGCTTGAGCTACGGCGAGCGCCGCGCGCGGCTCGACTCGTGTGCCCAAGGCCGCGCCTGCGGCGCTGCCGAGCCCGAGACCGGACAGGAACACCGCGAGAATCAGCGCGAACGTGTACACCGTGCCGCCGAGCAGAAGCGACAGATGCCGAGTCCAAAGCACTTCGGCCGCGAGCGCCGTCGCGCCTGACAACGCTGTGGCGATATATAGAGTCGCCGCGCCGCGAGCGTGCGCCGTCGTGCTCGGTGCTTCGACGGCCGAGGCTCGCGCCGCCCCGTGCTCGCGCGAGAGCGCGCCCGCGATAGCGGCAACGCCGAGATTCAGAGCCGCGGCGGCGTAGGTCGCGGCATAAGCATCGTAAACGCGCAGCAGATAAAAGCCGGCGACGACGGCGCCCAGCACGCCGCCGATCGTGTTCGCGGCATACAGCCAACCGACCCATGCGCCGCCGCGCACGCCGCCACCGATGGAGCTCGCGATGACGGGCAGCGTGGCCCCCATCAGCATCGTCGCGGGCAAGAGCGCAAGCGCCGCGACGACGAGCCTCAAGGCGAGGGTCCACGCGCCTCCGCCGGAGAGCGCCGCATACGCGCCGCCCAGCAGCGGAATGGCCATCAGTGTCGCGATACCGAGCACGCCGATCGCGACCTCGATGAGCGCGTAGCGCCGCAGCGGCGACGCGCCTCCGCCATGGCGGCTCGCCAGCAGGCTGCCCAATCCCAAGCCGCCCATGAACGTCGCGAGCACGACGCCGAGCGACATCGCGGACGAGCCGATCGCGAGCGACAGCCGCTCGAGCCAGACGACTTGATAGATCAGCGCCGCGCAGCCGCTGGCAGCCATGAGCAGCAGCATGACGGCCAGCATGCGCGGCGTCGGCGGATGGGACTCGCGAATCACGCCTTCTCGATCATTGGCTCCGTACGGATCACCTCAGCCATCCCACATCACGTCGGTCTTGTTCGCCGCGGCGGCGCGAAGCAGATCGAGCAACGGCACCGCGCGCTGCGAGATCGAAACTTTGCGCGGCGCGTCGTAGTCGTCGCGGCCGGCATCGTCGTTTTCGCCCAGCTTCGCGGCGTCGGCCGCTCGGCGCTGCACAATGGCGGTTTCGAGCCGCGCGAGCGCAATCGGCACGTCCTCGGCCTTGATCGCGCTCGGGATCGTGCCGCTGTGTCCCATGAGCTCGAGCAACTGCTTTGCGACGTCGCCGAACATCGTAATGTTTGCGTACGCTTTCGTGCGGAATGTCACGAGCATCGGAAGCTCCTTGTCGTTGCGCGCTGCCGGGCTCAGCGCGAATGCCAGTTTAGCGGATCACCTCGGCGGCACAGTCGCCAAGAACCGCAAACACGCGCTTCGAGCCTTGTGTTCGCCAGTCGACAATGGTGTGATCGCGAGCGTGGAGCCGGGCGCAAACATCGGCGCACACGGAGCCGGCATCGACCGGAAGCGGGCTCCACTGAATCTCAATATTTCATTCGGATGACTAATCGTTTGTAGGCAGCATGCTGCACGATAGAGTGACACTTCTAGGAGGGGTGACGTGCTCAAAACGACAATAACTAGGGATCTCGGCGGTCGGCGCTCGCTGCAGCTGCAAACCGGCGCGACCGCGGTCCGTGTTGCGCTGCCCTGCCTCATCGCACTCGCTTGGGCCGCCGGCGCTTCGGCGCAATGGGCGCCTGTAACCGATCCCAAAGTACCGCGCGATGCGGAAGGCAACGTGGTGTTCGACGCGCCGACGCCGCGGACTGCCGCCGGAACCCCGGATCTGTCCGGGCTTTGGATGCGGACGCGCAGCGGGCCGCCGCCGGAGAACGGCGGAGGAGGAGGCGGCGGAGGAGGCGGCGGAGGAGGAGGCGGCGGCGGCGGTCAGCTCGAGCCTGCACAGGCACCGGTTCCGCTCGATCCGAACGGCCCGCCGATCGCGGCCTTTTTCGAGGCGGGTCAAAACATCGAAGGTGGTCTGCCCTACACGCCGTGGGCCAAGGAGCTTCGGGATCAACGCTTCGCCCTGCGCGCGCGCGACAACCCGGATGCCAAATGTCTGCCGATGGGTTTTCTGCAGTTCCATCAGCAGCCCCAACCACGCATGATCATTCAGACCGAGAAAATGATCCTGATCGAGTACGAAGCCAATTACGGCCTTCGGCATATCTATCTGGACGGGCGCGAGCTTCCGCCGCAAGGCGAGCCGCAGCCGTGGTGGTACGGATATTCCGTCGGTCGCTGGGACGGCGACGATCTGGTCGTCGAGACGAACAACCTGCGCGGCGCCGATGAGGACAGCCCGTACGACGGGTGGCTCGACGTGAACGGCAGCCCGCACACACGCGAAGCCAAAATCACGGAGCGCTTCCGTCGGCCGACGTTCGGCCATTTGCAGATCGACTTCACGATCGAAGATCCGAAGGCGTACACCAAACCGTGGACCGTGCGTATCGATCAGCGGCTGTTGCCGGATCAAGAATTGATCGAGTTCGTCTGCAACGAGAATCAACAATTCGGTACCAGGATTCAGCTGAATTAGGAGCGTCGCAAGTGAATCAACAATCGAAGCGCAGCAGCAGTCTTCACGATAGCGGCAGCGTGCTCCGGATCGGAGCCGTTACGAGCACCGCCGTTGCCGCCCTCGCCGCATCGTTACCGCTGGCTGCTCACCATTCGTTCTCCGCAGAGTTCGATGCGGCCAAGGAGATCCGGGCAACGGGCGCGGTCACGAAACTCGATTGGCAAAACCCGCATGCGTGGATTCACCTGAGCGTTACCGAGATCTGCGAGCGCACCGCTGCTCGCGGCCCCGATGCCGTAGAACAGGAGTGGGCATGCCGGGCGCCGGGCAGCAACGAGGGAGCCGAATGGGCCTTCGAGCTCGGGAGCCCGAATGGGCTGATGCGTCAGGGCTGGACGCGCAACTCGCTGAAGCAAGGCGACGTCACGACGATTCTGGGCTCGCGGGCGCGCGACGGAAGCACGAACTCGAACGCCCGCTCCGTAACGACGGCCGACGGCAAACGCCTGTTCGCCGGATCGAGCCAAGACTCAACGCCCTAAACAAAACAAGGCAGAATGCCGCGAGGGGGAATCGATATGCAGCGCAGCACTCTGTTCCATCGGACGGCCGTCACGGGCGCCTGGTTGTGCGCCGCGCTGCTCGCGGCCTGCGAGCAAGACACGGCCCCGGGCGCGACGGCCGCGCAATCGGCGCCGGCCGCGTCTGTCGCGCCGAGCGGGAGGCCCGATGGGCGCTGGAGCTATCACGACTGGCCGACGGGCCACTATCGCGTCGCCGAGAGCTGGCCGAAGCCGCTACCCGATACGCGCCACTCGCACGACGGCTGGACCTGGGGCTCGTTCGGCGGCGTCTACGCGGAGAGCCCCGACCGCATCTGGCTCGCGATGCGCGGGGAGCTACCGCTGCCCGAAGGCGCCGCGCCGTGGACGCCTTACGGCGCACTGAACCCGTCGCGCGGCAATTCGACTGGCAACGGCAACGGCATCACCGCCACGTGTGAACCGGAGCCGCCGCGCGGCTGGGAACGCCGCTTCGAGCACTCGATCATCATCGTCGACGGCGAAGGCAATCTCGTCGACGAATGGCCGCATCTCGATCAGATGTTCAGCCAGCTGCCGTGCGGCCGCGGTCCGCACCAGATCAAGATCAGCCCGTACGACGCCGACAAGCACGTCTGGATCATCGACGACCAACTGCACATGATCTATCGGTTCACGTACGACGGGCAGCTTCAGATGAGCAAGGGCGAGCTCGGCGTCCGCGGCCGCGGGCCGAACACGTTCGACCGGCCGACGGACATCGCGTGGTTGCCCGACGGCACGTACTTCATCACGGACGGCTACGGCGGCACGCGCGTCGCGAAGTTCGGCCCGAACGACGAGTTCATCAAGGACTGGGGCCAAGCGCCGGCGGATCCCGCGAATCCGGGACCGAACGAGTTCAACACGGTGCACAGCATCGCGATCAGCGCCGACGAGCGCTTGTTCGTCGTGGACCGCGGGCATCAGCGCATGCAGGTGTTCGACACGGACGGCAATTTCCTCGACATGTGGCCGCTGCGCTCGCCGCACTGGCCCGCGAGCACGACGGCGTTCGTCGTCAATCACTTCATCGACGACAAGGGCTTCATCTGGGCCGGCGACGGCCAAACGTTTCGCATGCTGAAGTTCGATCTCGACGGCAACTTCCTCTATAGCTGGGGTGCTGGCGGCCCGCAGCCGGGCCGGCTCGGCTGCTCGCACGGCATCACGACGGACCAGCTCGGCAATCTGTACCTCGCGGATTGCTTCGCGGGCCGCGTGCAGAAGTTCGAGCCGCTGCCGGGCGCGGATCCAGACAAGCTCGCGGGGCAGATCGTGCGCACCTGGGACACCTGGAAGCCGAATTGAGCGCGGCGCTTGCAGCGGCGAGCGCTCACCATGTCGACGCGACGCGCACATCTGCAAGGGCTCCTCGGCGCGGCGGCGACCGCCGCTCTGCCGCGCGCGCTGCGAGCGGCAGTGGGTGACGACATCCCGCCCGAGGGCATCGGCCGCGGGATTCGCCACCTCTCGTACAGCGATCAGGGCGGCCGCCCCGACGGCGTGCAAGTCATGCTGCACCGCGGTCATCTGTACGTCGGCCACATGTTCAGTGACGGCGTCACGGTGCTCGACGCGAGCGATCCGCGCGCGCTGAAGCCCGTCCACTATTTCACGACGGCGCCGAACACTCGCACGCACCACCTGCAGGTTGCCGAAGGGCTCATGCTGCTCGCGAACGGCGCGAACATCGTTCGCATGCAGTCGTACGACAACACGCGCGACTACTTCGAGAACACGCTCGCCGACTCTTTGACGAACCGTCAGGATTTCCGCGCAGGATTGTCGATTTTCGATATCGAAACGAATCCGGCGCAACCGCGCGAGATCGCGTTTCTCGAGATGCCCGGCATCGGCGTCAACCGGCTGTGGTGGGCCGGCGGCCGCTACGCATACGTGTCCGCGCATTTCGACGGCTTCACGGACCACATTCTATGCATCGTCGATCTCGCAGACGTCACGAAGCCGACGATCGTGTCGCGGTGGTGGCTTCCCGGCATGCATCGTGCCGGCGGTGAGACACCGGCGGCACCGCAGGGCAAACGTTACGCGCTGCACCACATGATCGTCGCGGGCAACCGCGGTTACGCGGCATGGCGCGACGGCGGGCTCACGATCCATGACGTTTCCGACGCCGCGAATCCGAAGCTGCTCTCGAAGCTCAACTGGTCGCCGCCGTATCCCGGCGGCACGCATACGGCGCTGCCTTTGCCGCAGCGGCAGCTCCTCGTCGTCGCGGACGAGTCGAACGCGGATTATTGCGCCAAAGGTCTGTTCTATACGTTCGTCGTCGACATTCGCGCCGAAGAAAACCCGGTGCCGATCTCTACGCTGCCGACCCCAACGGGCCTCGACTTCTGCGCGATGGGCAACTTCGGGCCGCACAATCTTCACGAGAACCGGCCCGAGAGCTTCGTCAGCGAGGAGACCATTTTCGCGACCTACCACAACGCCGGCGTGCGCGTGTTCGACATCCGCGACCAATATCAGCCGAAGGAGATCGCGTCCTGGGTGCCGCCGATGCCGGAACGGATGCTCGACCCTAGGCCGCGCGTTGCGCGCAATGCGCTCACGTGCGACTGCTACGTGACGAAGAGCGGCCTCATCTTCGCGACCGATTGGAACGCCGGCCTCCATGTACTCGAGTATCTCGGCTAGCAGCGTCGGGCATTCTCGATGGACTCGGGCTGGCTGGTCGAGATCATGCGCATTGCGCGTAACGGTTCGCACGCTGAGCTCGCGTTGATTACATAAGACGGCACCGGAGCGACAAGAATACTGAAGGTGCGCCGTTTGCTTCGAATCTGCGCGAATCGGACAATGAGCCTCTCTCGGGCCGCGAAACAAGAACAACATGAACCAGGCACGCCCTGAGGCCATCGACTCGTCGACGCGCGCGGCTCCCGTGCCGCAAAGCGGGCGCTCGGCCTTCGCCCGCGGCTTGTCGCTTTGCGCCCGGCTCGTCGCTCTGGTCGCGCTGGTGCTCGTTGCGGACGCGGCGCTGGCCGTGCCGTTCTTCACGAGCTTTCCGGTGACCGTGGCGAACGAGGACGCCGCGTATCGGTACGACATCAGGACGGCGGACTTCCAGTCTGGGCCACGCCGAGTGACGGCTCCGCAGCTGCCCGCCTGGCTCAGCCTGACCAACGTGGGCAACCACGGGACGGGCCGGCTCTCCGGCACCGCCACTCAAGCACAGGTCGGCACCCACGCGGTCACGCTCCTCGTCACCAACTTGAGGACTGAAGCGACTGCGACCCAGTCATTCACGATCACCGTCGCGAACGTCAACGACGCTCCCGTCATAGTCGGGCAGACGCCGAACCCGATCCTGTTGGCACGCAACGCATCGCTCACCATCGCATTCGGTCATTTGCTAGTAACGGATGCCGACCACACCTATCCGACGGGCTTCTCGCTGACGGTGCTGAACGGAAGCGATTACACGCGAAGCGGCAACACGATCACTCCGACAGCGAACTTCACCGGTACGCTCGGAGTCCGGGTGCAAGTCAACGACGGCATGGCCAACAGCAACACGTTCAGCGTCCAGGTCAGCGTGGCGGCCGGCAATCGGCCGCCGGAGATCGTCGCACCCATTCCGGACCAACTGGCCGTCGTGGATGCGCCGTTCCAGCTCCTGGACGAAGCGCATGCGCCTGCTCTCTTGAGCGCGTTTTTCCGCGACCCGGATGTCGGCGATACGCTGCGCTACGAGGTGACCGGTCTCCCACCGAGCGGTAACCTCGTCGTCGACTCTAAGACGGGAGAGATCGCCGGTACTGCGCGCAGTGCGGATGCGCGGGACACGCCATACGTCGTCGACGTTACTGCGACGGACGACAAAACGCCGTCGAACCAGCTGCCGCGACTGTCGTTCAGCCTGACGATCTCCGCCTTGGACCGCGCCGATTTGGCGCTGGACATCGCCGTAACGCCGGCGCCGGCCCTTACCAATGCAGCGATCGAATGGAGCTTCACGATAGCCAACCGCGGGCCGCGGCTTTCGCCCTCCGCGGCGTTGACGGCGGAGTTCGTGGGCAACGCGCCTAGCTTCACGGAGCTGTCGACGTGCTCGGTAATCCCGAACGCGGATCGGCAGCAGATGACCTGCCCGGTGCCGGCGATCGCCGCGGGAGCGGCCGCCATCATCAAGGTGCGTGGGCCTGCCACGCAGGGCGGAGATATCCTCGTCACGGCCAGCGTGTCGGGCATTGCGTCGACCCCGGGCGACCCGAACCGGAGCAACAATCGCGCGACCGCAACACTGAACGTGGCCGACGCCTTGACCGGTCCGTTGCAATTATTGGCGAGCCCGGGAACCCAAGGGCTGGCAGCCGACGACGTCGATGGCGATGGCTTCGCCGACCTCGCGCTGGCGAAAACCATCGGGCAAGGCGCCGGTATCTACCTCAATGTCGTCGATCCCGCCAACGTGCGGCTCCGCCGGCTAGGGGAGCAGTACATGGTAGTGGGCGATACGCCCGCTTCGGATTTGGCGTTTGCCGATCTCGACGGCGACTCCGACCCCGACCTCGTCATGGCCAACGGCACTGGACAGACCAACGATGTCTTCTTGAACACCGGGGGCGCCTTCGCATTGTCCGCGTCGATCGGCGGAGGCAACAGCAACGCAGTAACCGTAGCCGACTTCGACGCGGACGGCCTTCCCGATCTCGCTTTTGCGAACACCGGCCCGGGCACGGTGTACTTGAACCGGGCGGGCGCGGCCTTCAACCTCGTTGCCGCGCTCGGCAATGACGATAGTCGTCAAGTCATCGCGGTCGACCTCGACCGCGACAATCTGCCCGACCTCGTGTTCGCAAGTGCGAATGGCCCGAGCCGTTTCTATCGCAACCTCGGGGCCGGCAAGTTCGCTGCGGGCGTCGTCGTGGAAACGGACGGCGCGGAGTCCGTCGCGAGCGGCGACTTCAATGGGGACGGTCGCCCCGATCTCGTGTTTGCGCGGTTCACCGCCGTCTCGGGTCCGCCGTCGAACCCCGTCTACCAGAACAACCCGGGCATCGGCGGCAGTCCGCTGTTCGTGCGAATCGCGAGCCTCGGGGCATCGCCAACCATCGATGTGCTCGCGGCCGATGTCGATTCCGACGGCGCAACCGACGTCATCACCATCAACTCCACGGGCACGCACCAGGTCTATCGCGGCGACGGCGCGGGTCGATTCGCGCTGCACGCGGTCCAGTTCTCGATCCCCGGCGCACTCGGGGCCGTGCTCGGCCAGTTCAGCAGTGACGCGCGCGTCGACGTCGCGGTAGCGGGCGGGCAGAGCGCTGGTCTCTTCATCAACGACGGGCGCGGCGGCCTAGGGCAGGGAGATGTCACTTTGCCGGTGATACAGCTGCTCGGCGAAGCGTCGGTGACGGTGACGGTCGCCTCGGCCTATCAGGACCCAGGCGCAACCGCGTCGGACGACTTGGACGGCAACCTCACGAGCAGCATCGTCGTCGAGAACGACGTGGACACGGCAATTGTGGGAAGTTACGTCGTGACGTATGACGTGGTGGATGGGTCGGGCAATGCTGCCGCGCAGGTTACGCGCAGCGTGAGCGTCGCACCCCGCGACGGCACCGGCGGCAGCGGCGGCGGGGCAGCGGCTGATCTCGCGCTGGCGCTTTGTGTGTTGCTGTATTTCGCCTGGCACCGGCGGCGAAGGTGGCGATCGACCGCGTTCTAGCCCGTACCACCTCAGCGATTCGCGGACGCCTTGCGGCCCGTCTACCGGCCCGCGAAGAAGCGGTATTCGTCGTCGTTCGAGCCTTGGCCCGCGCGGGACCCGCCGCGGTATGCTCGCACACTTTCCGCGGAGTGACGTATGTGCTTGTGGCGTTCGGTCGCGATTGCAGCAATGACTGTCGCAGCGCTCGGTGCGACGGGGCAACCGCGCGGCATGCCGTTGCCGCCGGCTACACCCGAGCCGCGCGACGTTCCGTACGCCGGCGTCATCTCGCTCGACGTCGATGCGAGCGACGTCGCGCGCGGCATCTTCCGCGTGCGCGAGCGCATTCCCGTGGCGCAAGCGGGTCCGCTGACGCTGCTCTATCCAGAGTGGCTCCCCGGCAAGCACGCGCCGCGCGGCGCGATCAATCTGCTGTCGGGCATCGAGATTCGCGCAGGCGGAGAGCTGCTTCCATGGCGCCGCGATCCCGTCAACGTGTACGCCTTTCACATCGACGTGCCGGCTGGCACTGCGGCCCTCGACCTCGCATTCCAGTTCGTGTCACCGACGCAGACGAATCAAGGGCGCATCGTCGTGACGCGCGAGATGTTGAATCTGCAATGGGAGGTGGCGCTGCTGTATCCGGCCGGCCACTACTCGTCACGCATCCGCGTCGTGCCGAGCGTCAAGCTGCCCGAGGGCTTCCGCTTCGCCGCTGCGCTCGACGGCGCCGCGACAACGGGCGACACGACGCGGTTCGCGGAAACGGATTTGGAGACGCTCGTCGATTCGCCGCTGTTCGCCGGCAAGCACTATCGTCTCATCGATCTCGACCGAGGCGCCGCCCGGCCCGTGCGGTTGAACCTGTTCGCGGATCGCGCCGATCAGCTCGCGGCGACGACCGAGCAGATCGAGCCGCATCGCAACCTCGTGCAGCAGGCGTATCGGCTGTTCGGCTCGCAGCATTTCGACCACTACGATTTCCTGCTCGCGTTGACGGATAGGATGGGCGGCATCGGGCTCGAGCATCATCGCTCGAGTGAGAACGGCGTCGACAGCATCTATTTCACCGACTGGGAGCGCGCTGCAAGCGAGCGCGACCTGCTCGCGCATGAGATGGTGCACTCGTGGAACGGTAAATTTCGGCGGCCCGCAGATTTGTGGACGCCGAGCTTCGACACGCCGATGCGCGGCAGCTTGCTGTGGGTCTACGAAGGCCTGACGCAGTACTACGGGTTCGTGCTGGCCGCCCGCTCGGGGCTCTGGTCTCAGGAGCAGACGCGAGCGGCGCTCGCGATGACGGCGGCGACGTATCAGCACCGCGTAGGGCGAGAGTGGCGTCCCGTCGCCGACACGACTAACGATCCGGTCCTCTCGGCACGCAGACCGGCCCCGTGGCGAAGCTGGCTGCGCAACGAGGATTACTACTCCGAGGGCTTGCTCGTGTGGCTCGACGCGGACACGTTGATTCGCGAGCGCACGAACGGCAGCCGCTCGCTCGACGACTTCGCGCGCGCGTTCTTCGGGGTTCAGGATGGCTCGTGGACGCCGCTGACGTATACGTTCGACGATGTCGTCGCGGCCTTGAACGGCGTGCTCGAGCACGACTGGGCCGGTTTCCTTCGAGCGCGCGTCTACGAGACGGGAACGGAGCCCCCGCTCGACGGCCTCATGCGCGGCGGCTACCGGCTCGTGTTCAAAGACGAGCGCAGTGAGTTTCAGCGCGAGGCCGAGGCGTACGCCCGCAACGCCGACTTCGGCTATTCGCTCGGTTTGAGCTTCGGCGAGAACGGCAACGTAACGGCCGTGCAATGGGACGGCCCGGCGTTCAACCAAGGCATCACCGTCGGTACACAGGTCGTGGCCGTCAACGGCGTCTCGTTCAGCAACGACTCGCTGCGCCGCGCCGTCACGGCAGCGAAGACGGAGCCTGCGCCGCTCGAGTTGCTGCTGCGAAACGGCGATCAGTACCGAACGGTCATGATCGACTATCGCGGCGGATTACGCTTTCCGCACCTCGAGCGCGATACGGCGGCGGCCGATCGCTTGAGTGTGATTCTCGCACCGCGCTCACGCTGACGCGTCGGTTGCAGTGCTAAACTCGCGGCCGTCTTCTCGCCAGGACCGCTCTCGTGCTGATCGGCCGTTTCCGAATCGATCCACCGCTGATCCTCGCGCCGATGGCCGGCGTGACGGACAAGCCCTTCCGCTTGCTCTGTAAACGGCTCGGTGCGGGCTATGCGGTATCGGAGATGACGAGCTCCGATCCGCGTTTGTGGCGCACCCGCAAGAGCCTAAATCGCCTCGATCACGACGGCGAGCCGGCGCCGATCGGCGTTCAGGTCGCGGGCGCTGACCCCGTGGCGTTGGCGGCAGCGGCGCAGCACGCCGTCGATCACGGCGCAGAAATCGTCGACATCAACATGGGCTGCCCCGCGAAGAAAGTCTGCAACGCCTGGGCCGGCTCTGCGCTCCTGAAGGACGAGGCGCTCGTCGGCCGTATCATTAGCGCCGTCGTGGCAGCCGTCGCCGTCCCCGTCACGCTGAAGATACGCACGGGCTGGGACCACGCGAATCGCAACGGCGTGCGCATCGCGCGTATCGCGGAGGATGCCGGGGTCCGCGCGTTGGCCGTGCACGGCCGGACGCGCGACATGCTCTATGCAGGCGACGCCGAGTACGAGACGATCGCCGCTATCAAGCAAGCCGTGCGTATCCCCGTCGTCGCGAACGGCGACGTCAGCTCGCCGCAGAAGGCCCGCGACGTGCTCGCACTCACGGGCGCCGACGCGTTGATGATCGGGCGGGCGGCGCAGGGCAGGCCGTGGATTTTCCGCGAGATCGCGCACTTCCTCGCGACAGGCGAGCTTGCACCTCCGCCGGCGATCGCCGTCGTGCGCGAAACATTGCTGGAGCACGTGACGGCGTTACATGCGTTCTATGGCGACGCCGCGGGCGTCCGCATCGCGCGCAAGCACCTGGCTTGGTACGCGAAGGATCGGCCCGAGAACACGGCGTTTCGCGCCGTTGTCAATCGAGCCGAGACGGCGGAAGAGCAGCTCCGCCTGACGCGCGACTATTTCGACGCGCTCGAGGCAGGCTCCGGGCGCGCATTCGATGTAGCAGCGTAGCGCGTGCTCGTCGAGTCGGCGCGATGGTGACGATCGGCACATCGCCTACGAGCCGCTTGGCGGCTCGCGGTTTGAACGTAAACTGGGCGAGCTGGGCTATTCGGCGCGCGAATAACCGACCGGCACGGCGGCGGCAGCCGACACGCGGCCGAACCGGCGATCGCGGCGCGCGAACTCCCGCAGCGCCGCTTCGAACGCCGCCTCGTCGAAGTCGGGCCAGAAAGTGTCGACGAAGACGAGCTCTGCGTATGCGGATTCCCAGAGCAGAAAGTCGCTGAGCCGGCGCTCGCCACCGGTTCGGATCAGCAAGTCGACGGCCATGCCGACGTCGGAATGCACGGCCGCGGCGAGCTCGCGCTCGAAGTCCTCGGGAGCCCGAGCGCGTACCGCCGCTTGGGCGATCGCGGCGCGCGCCGAGTAATCGACGGCCAATCGCAAGTGCAACTTCGCGCCGTCGGCCGTGATGCGCTCGGCGTTCTCGATCGTGCGGACGAGATCACGGCTCAAGCGGTCGCGCCTGCCGATCACGCTGAGGCGAACGCCGTTGTCGAGGCAGCGTGCCGTTTCGCTGACCAAATAGCGCTTCAGCAAACGCATCAGGCTCGCAACCTCTTGAGCCGGCCGCAACCAGTTGTCGGACGAGAACGCGTACATCGTCAGAATGTCGATCGGCCCACGCGTTGCAGCCTCGACGATTCGCCGAACCGCCTTGGCGCCTGCGCGATGGCCCGCCGTGCGCGCGAGGCCTCGGCGTTCCGCCCAGCGTCCGTTGCCATCCATGATGATCGCCGTATGCATGGCTCTTAAGTGCCTTTCGCCGCGTGAATCAGCGCTTCCATATGTTCGAGATGGCGCGCAAAGACGCGCTTGCCTTTCGCGGTCAAGCTGAACTCGGTTTTCGGCACGCGGGCATAAAAGCGCTTCTTGCACGCGACATAGCCGGCATCCTCGAGCTTGCGTGCATGGATGCTCAAGTTGCCGTCCGTCGTTTGGAGAAGCTCCTTGAGCTCCGCGAACGTCATGCTAGGGTTGACGCTGAGCGCGCTCATGATTCCGAGACGCACGCGCTCGTAGATGAGGCGGTCCGTCTCGCCGGCCTCGCGGTCCGCAAAATAGCCAGCCACGGCTCGCAGCCGCTGCGAATCCGGATCGACGGCTCCGGCTTCCTGACGCTTCAGCACCGTCTTACCCGCCATGGTGTCTCACGATCGTCGTTCCGAGCGCGAGGTGGATGCCGCCGAAGCCGAGCGCGAGCACGATATGGGCCGAGCCCGGCGGCAACCATAGAGTCGCCGTGCCGAGCGCCATGAACGCAAGCCCGGCCGTGAACACAGCCGGGATGGCGAACAAGCCGCACGCCGCAAGGCCCGCGCCATAGAGCAGTAGCCACATACCCGTAACGAGCTCGCGATCGACTTGGCCGGCGAGCGCCGTCGTGAGAATGGCGCCGGCGATGAAGGCGGGGGCGAGCGTCATGAAGAACCGTTTCGCGACTGCGCGCCGCAAGCTCAAACCTTGGGCGCGCGCTTTCTGCTCCATGAACCACAATGCCGCTCCGCACGCGACGATAGCCGCTCCAACCCAGACTGCAAGCCAATGGGCGGCGAGCTGCGGTATCGATTCGATACCGATGGCGGCGAGCGCCGTGATGCCCATCGCGATGCAACCTTTGCCGGGGACCGTGGTGAAGGTGTGCGCGGCCTCGATCGTGCTGCGGATGTAGCGCAGATTTTCGACGGCTCCCGAGTCGATCGGAGTGGGCTCGATTCGGCGCGGGCGATTGGAAGAAGCGCTCATGTTCGGGTTTCGACCATCTCGAAAGTAGATTCTAAGGCAAGTACTTTACAACGCAAAGTGGCCGATGTCTGTGCGCCATACCACATTCATGCGGCCCGAGCCCGGACACTTGCAAATAACACGCCAACGACGACGGCCCGCCACCGGAAGCGAGTGGTTCTCGTATCAATGCCCGTTACTTGATAGCCAAGACCTTGAACGCGCCGGTCGGGGTGTCCGATTCGGCGGAGTCGACGTGCAGCACGCGATTGCGACCGAGCTGCTTCGCCCGATAGAGCGCTTCGTCGGCGGTCTGGATCAGTCCGGCGAGACTGCGCTTCGTGCCGGCCTCCGCCGTCGCGGAGCCGATGCTGACGGTCAGCACCTCGGCCGTTGCGGCATGCGCATGCGGAATGTCGAGCGCCATCGTCTCGTGGCGAATCCGCTCGGGGAGCGCCGATGGGTCGATGCCAGAGGGCGCATAGAGCACGAGCGCGAATTCCTCCCCGCCGTAGCGCGCGCAGAAGTCGAGCGGCCGCTTCGTCGCGCGCGCGATGATCGAGGCGACGCGGCGGATGCAATTGTCGCCGGCTTGGTGGCCATAAAGGTCGTTGTAGGCCTTGAAGTGATCGATATCGACGAGGATGACTTGCAGCGCTTCCTGATTGCGCTGTGCCTGCAGCCACAGCCGGTTCGCCAGTGTGTCGAACATGCGGCGGTTGTAGAGCCCGGTCAGGCCGTCGCGCTCGGCGATATCGTTGAGCAAGCGGTTCTCGATGAAATTGGCGCGCAGGAGGCGCTCCATGCGCAAGGCCGACAACACGGACATCAGCGTCGCGGCGAAGATGACGGAAGATGCGAAGATCAGATGCTCGACGGCCACGCCGAGAAAGAGGCCAGTGCCGACAAACCCCAGCATCAGCGCAACCGCGACGATCATGACGGCGCGAAACAGCAGGCCGAGGAAGAGCGTCGCATAGACGACGACGAGCACGTCGCCCATCTGGAATTGCGGCTGCCCATCGGCTGCGGCGAGGCCGCTGATCGCCATGACGCTCATACCAGTCACGACGGCCGCCGTCGCCGCGATCCATTGGTAATGGCGTTGAAGCTCGGGGATCACCGTCGCCGCGAGAATGAGCACGAGCGCCGGGCAAGCCACGCCCAGGCGCAAGAGGTAGATAGGCTGCAGCACCGCCTCGGACAAAGGCGCCATGCTGCCCCGCATGTTGATGGAAGTGACCACGGCGACGAGCGCGAGATAGATCGCCGTCGCCCAGCGCGCGCGCACCAGCGAGCGTTGAATGAAGTAGGTCTGAAACTCGGACTCCGCTTCCGGCGCAAAGCGAAGCTGCTCGACCTCGCTCGCTGTTTTGGCGTCGATCGAGCCGGTTTCGGTGAAGCCGTTGGCGCTCGACCGCGAGCTCTGCACTACGGGAGCCTCCGGGCAAACATGACGCGCGTCACGGTAGCACAGGGTCCCGAGGCGTTATGTGGAGCGGTGCTCAACTCCCGATGAGCGACTCGGACCGCTGCGGGCCGGTTCTCCGAGCGGCGGCCCCCGAATGCGCTCGGGCGCGGCAGTTCACTCGGGCGCCGAAAGCCCGCAGAATGAGTACAAATTACAGAAAGGGGGAATCCTCATGCGTACGCTGCTGCTCGTCGCATCGGGTCTGCTGCTGGCCGGAGGGGCGCAGGGTTGCCGCGCACAGGATGCGCCACCCTACGTCGTCCCGGCGAGCACGCCGTCTCATATCCGGCGAGCCGTCGAGTCGCCGGAGCGAACCGCCGAGCAGCGCGCTCGCGACTATCATCGTAAACCCGCGGAGATCATGACGCTGTCGGGCATCGAGGAAGGCGACCGCATCGTCGAGATCGCGGCGTTCGGCCAGTACTTCACGACGATGCTGGTCGCCGCAGTCGGGCCCACGGGCCACGTCGACATGTATGACCTCCCGTACACGGAGCAGCGGTCGGGCCCGGCCTCGCGCGAGTTCGTCGCGAAGCATGCGAACGCCGCGTATCATCTAGAGAGCTACAACGACGTTGTACTACCGCAGAACGTCGATTCGGTGTGGAACGTGCTCTACTACCACGACTTGCAACCGCAAGGCATCGACACAGCTGCGTTCAATCGTAAGATCTTCGACGCGCTGAAGCCCGGCGGCATCTATCTCGTCATCGATCATAAAGCAGAGGACGGCTCCGGCTGGCGCGACGCCGGGACGATCCATCGCATGGGCGTCGATACGATCAAGCAGGAAGTGCTCGCGGCCGGCTTCGAGCTCGCCCTCGAGAGCGACTTGCTCGCGAACCCGGCCGACGATCGAGCCAAAATGGTTTTCGCGCCTGGGACGCGCGGGACGACGGACCAAGCGTTCTTCATCTTTCGCAAGCCGAACTGACCGCAAGCGCAATGCCGGCCGTCGTGCGCAGCGTGCTAGTGGCCTTGGCGCTGCCGGGCGCCGCGGCGGCGCACCACAGCTTCTTCGGCCGCTTCGATACGGAGACGCTCGTCGAGCTCGAGGGCGAGGTCACGGACGTGCTGTGGCGCAATCCGCATGCTTACTTCAGCGTGCGCGCCGATGGCGTCGTCTGGGAGGTCGAGACTAGCTCTCTGACGGTGCTCAAGCGGATGGGAATCGACGAAGGCACGATCCGCGCCGGCGACCGGATCCGCATTGCCGCGAATCCTCCGGTTGGTCAGAAGAAAGAGATGTACGCGCGCCACGTGTTGCTGGCCGATGGCCGCGAGCTGCTCATGAACGTCGGCCTTGCGCCGCGTTGGAGCGAGCGCAGCAGGGTCGTCGGCGACGAGTCGCTGCTGATGGCGCGCGAAGGCGACGGCTCGCGGCCGGACCTCGGCATCTTTCGCGTCTGGAGCCACACGCGGACGATCGCGCGGTTGTTTCCAGAGGTAACCGACGCGGCCGTCGACATCAACGCGTATCCGCTGACGCCGACCGCTCGCGCGCAACTCGCCGCGTTCGACCGCAGCACCGACAATCCGACGGCGAACTGCGTGCCGAAGGGCATGCCGACGATCATGGAGGCGCCGTACCCGATCGAATTCGTGCGGCGGAACGACGGCGACATCCTGCTCAAGCTCGAGGAGTATGATCTCACGCGCTACATCGATATGAGCGCTGCGGGGGCGACTCGCGAGTTACCGCAGCCGTCGCCGCTCGGCTTCTCAGTCGGCCGCTTCGACGGCGCGACGCTCGTCGTGACGACGACACGCATCAGCTGGCCGTTCTTCAGCCAGCTCGGCATTCGCCAGAGCCCGTCAGTCGAGATCGTCGAGCGTTTTACGCCGACATCCGACGGTAGCCGCCTCGACTACGAGATGACGGTCACGGACGCGGCGACGTTCACGCGGCCCGTCGTGCTGAGGCAGCACTGGCTCTGGCTGCCGAGCGTGACGCTGCTGCCGTACGAGTGCACGGTCCGTTAGCGCGTGCTGTGGCAGTGCCCCGACAACGCCGTCGCCGCCCTCGTGCTCGCCCACGGCGCCGGCGCCGGGATGCGCCACGCGAGCATGCAAGCGATCGCCGACGCGTTCGAGCGCCGCGGCATCGCGACGCTGCGCTTCGACTTTCCATTCATGGCCGCAGGCCGTAACCGCGTCGATTCACCGCCCGTCGCGACGCAGGCGATCGCCGAGGCGTATGCGGCGGCCACCGAGCGAACGGATCGGCCGATTTGGCTCGGCGGGCATTCGTTCGGCGGGCGCATGGCCACGCACGCCGTCGTCGACCGCGAGCTGCCCGCGGCCGGGCTGATCCTCTGCTCGTTTCCGCTGCACATGCCCGGCAAGCCCGACACCAAACGCGCACTGCACCTCGCCGCGATTCGCCAGCCGATGCTGTTCCTCTCAGGCACTCGCGACGAGCTTGCCGAGCGTGAGCTGCTCGAGCCGCTCGTCCGCTCGCTGCCGCGCGCCGTGCTGCACTGGCTCGACACGGCCGATCACGGCTATCGCGTGCGCAAGCGCAGCAGAGCACGCACCGATAGCGTCTTCGACGAGATGGCCGAGGCTGCGCGCGCATTCGTCGACACACATTCCGGCGTGAGGAGCTAAGATGATCGGAGCCGGTTCGAAGGGGTTGGCGATGATGCTACGGCCGACGATTGCGATGGGTCTCGCGGCGGTGATGCTCTCGAGTTGCGGCGGTGCGCCGAGCGCGGAGGAAACCGCGCAGATGCGCGCGCTCGAAGCGCGTGTCGCAGCGCTCGAGCAGCGCAAGGAGCGCATCGAGGACGTCAACGCGATCGAGCGGTTGCAGGCCGCATACGGTTACTACGTCGACCGTGCGTTGTGGGACGAGGTCGCGGACCTGTTCGCCGACGACGGCACGGTCGAGATCGGTCTCGACGGCGTCTACGTCGGCAAGGCTCGCGTGCGCGAGTATTTGCACGCGCTTGGCGGCGGCCGCCAAGGGCTCGTCGACGGGCAGCTCAACGAGCATCTTCAAGTCATGCCCGTGATCACCTTGGCGGCCGATGGCCTCACGGCGAAAGCGCGCTGGCGCGCGATCACGCTGACCGGCCAGCTTGGGGGTGAAGCGTTCTGGGGCGAGGGGCCTTACGAGAACGAATACGTAAAGAACGAAGGCGTCTGGAAGATCAAGACGCTGCATTGGTATCAGGCGCTCTATGTGCCGTACGAGGGCGGCTGGCAAACGAACCCCGATCCGACCGGCGCCAGGTTCGTGTCGGCAACGCTGCCGCCCGATCGCCCGCCGAGCGTCGAGTACAAGACCTGGCCTGACACCTACGTACCGCCGTTCAGCTTCGCCAATCCCGTCAGCAAGTACGTGGCGGCGGAGTAGGAGACGGCGATGCGAATGACCTACATTGCAAGCGCTCTCGGCGTCGCGGCCGCGATCGGGATCGCGGCTTGGCTTCGGCCCGCGTCGTCCCAAGACACGGAATCGATCGACGCGCTTGCGGTGCGGGCCGCGGCGCTCGAGCGCGACGTTGCGCGGCTCGAGGACGTCAACGCGATCAAGAAGCTGCAGCGCATCTACGGCTTCTACACGGACAAGCAGCTCTGGTCCGAAGCCGCCGATCTGTTCGCGGCCGATGGAACGATCGAAGTCGGCGGTCGCGGCGTCTACGTTCGCCGGGACCGTATCCGCGACTTTCTGCTGCTCCACGGTCCGGAGACTCCGCAGCCGAAGCGCTTGTTCGACCACATGCAGCTGCAGCCGATCGTGCACGTCGCCGCCGACGGGTTGACGGCGCAAGGGCGCTGGCACGTATTCGCACAGGAAGCCATGCACGGCGAGTACGCGAACTGGGGCCTCGGCGTGCTCGAGAACGAGTACGTCAAGGAAGGCGGCGTCTGGAAGATCAGCCGCCATCACTTCTTCACGACGATGTACACACCGTACGAGTCGGGCTGGGCCAAGGAAGCGATTCCGAACGCGGCTCCATCGCAGGAGCTGCCGCCCGATCGGCCGCCGACGGTCGCGTACGAGGCGTATCCCAAGGCGTTCGTCGTGCCATTCCACTACGAGAACCCCGTGACCAGTCCGGTGCAGAGCGGCGGCGTCGAAGTCGTCGCGCGCGCCGCGACGCCGGAGTCGCTCGACGTCACGCTCGGCGCTCTCGAGAGCCGACTCGGCCTGCTCGAGGACGTCGTGCAGCTCGAACGGCTGAACTCGATCTACGGTTACTACCTCGCGCACCTGCAATGGGACGACCTCACGGGCATCTTCTCGCCGACGGGGACGATCGAGATCGCGATGCGCGGCGTGTATGCCGGCGCCGCGAGCGTGCGCCGCAACTTGAACCTCTACGGCCAGGCGACTGACGACCAGTTCGGTCTGCAGCACAATCACATGCAGTTCCAGCCTGTGATCACGGTCGCGCCGGACGGTGAGAGCGCGAGGATGCGCTCGCGCGCGCTCAGCATCATGGGGCAGTGGGAGCGCTACAGTCAGTGGATGGGCGGCATCTACGAGAACGAGTACGTCAAAGAAAATGGCGTCTGGAAGATCAAGAGCGACCAGGTCTTCAACACGTATTTCGTGCCGTACACGGTGGGGTTCAAAGACGTGCAGCCGCGGCCGCCGCCCGGCATCACGGCCGCGAACCCGCCCGACGCGCCGCCGACGCACCCGTTCGAGATGTATCCCAGCGCGTTCCTGCCGCCGTTCCATTACGCGCAGCCCGTGACGGGCAAGACCGTCGAGTGGACGCCGCCGACGGCGGCCGCTCCTCGATGAAGTAGCTCGAGGAGGAGAAGATGACCGGCGAACGACCGATTGAACGACAGCGGCACTGGCGCCAGGGCCGTGTCGATCTCGCACGGCGGCGCACGCTGCTACAGCTGTCCGCGTGCGCGACGGGCGCGCTCGTCACGACGGACGCGCTGGCGCAAGCCGCGCGGTGCGTGTTGACGCCGAATGCCGGTGAGGGCCCGTTCTATTTCGACCCGAAGCTGCTGCGCGCCGACGTCACGGATGGCATGCCCGGAGCGCCGCTCGAGATCGCGATCCAGGTCACGCGCGCCGAAGATTGCGCGGTGCTCGCGAACGCGCGCCTCGATCTCTGGCAGGCGGACGGCTTGGGGCTCTATTCGGGCTACGAGAACCAGCGCGGCGTCGGCGCGGGCACGCCGCTGCCGATCGGCCGCACGTACTTGCGCGGCACGCAGGTCACGGATGCCGACGGCTGGGTGCGCTTCACGACGATCTATCCGAGCTGGTACGGCGGCCGCACGCCGCACCTTCATTTCAAGGTCCTGCTCGGCGGCGACGAGGTCGTCGCTAGCCAGATCTTCTTTCCCGACGAAGTATCGGCCGACGTTTTCCGGACCTGGGATCCTTATCGGCGCTACGTCGACCGCCGAACCGTGTTCAACGCCAACGACCCCGTCGAAGGCAGTGTGCTCTGCGACGTGCACGAGAACGGCCGCGCGGGCGTTCGCGCGAGCGCGGTCGTGGCGGTGACGGGCGCCTGACGCGGTCAGCCGGCCTTCGACGGCGCGCCCCCTGCGAGCCGGTGCACGAGATCGAGGAGGTTCGTCGGAATGGGAAAGACAATAGTCGTGCTCTTGTCGCCGGCCACCTCAGTCAGCGTTTGCAAGTAGCGTAGCTGCATCGACTGCGGCTCGCGCGCGAGCAGGGCTGCGGCCTCGACGAGCTTCGTGGCGGCTTGGAACTCGCCGTCCGCATGGATGACCTTCGCGCGCCGCTCGCGCTCGGCTTCGGCTTGCCGCGCGATTGCTCGGATCATGCTTTCATCGAGATCCACGTGCTTGATTTCGACGTTCGCGACTTTGATTCCCCAAACGTCGGTAGCCGTGTCCAGTATCTTTTGGATATCGTTGTTGAGCCGCTCGCGCTCGGCGAGCAGCGCGTCGAGCTCGTGCTGTCCGAGAACGGAGCGCAACGTCGTCTGCGCCATCTGCCCGGTGGCTTCCATGAAGTTCTCGACGTTGATGATCGCCTGCTGCGGATCGACGACGCGGAAGTAGAGCACCGCGTTCACTTTCACGGAAACGTTGTCGCGCGTGATGACGTCCTGCGACGGCACGTCGAGCACCTTTGTGCGCAGGTCTACTCGGACCATTTGCTGCACGATCGGAATAAGAATGATCAAGCCCGGGCCTTTGACGCGGTAGAAACGGCCGAGCATGAAGATGACGCCGCGCTCGTATTCGCGCAGCACCTTGAAGGCGCTGAACAGCAGCGCGGCGATGATCACGGCCAGGGCCGATACGAAAATATCCATGCCTACTCCCAGGGTTGTACGGTGAGCACGAGCCCATCGACGCGCGTGATGCGTAGCTTGTCGCCTGTATGCACTGGCTGTGGCGAGTGGGCCTGCCAGCTTTCGCTGAACGCACGCACGCGGCCGCTCTCGGCGAAATCCTCGAGCGCAACGGCAGGCGCCCCGAGCATCGCTTCGCGGCCAGTGCTGACTCGCAGTCGACGTGCGCGCGCGGCCGCGCCGAGGCCGAGCATGAACAATCCTGCCGACGCTACGGCGACGGCCCCGATGAGCGGCTGCGACACGCGGTAACCCGGCAGCTCGGAATCGAACAGCATGATCGAGCCCGCAACGAATGCGATGACGCCGCCGGTGCCGAGGACGCCGACCGTCGGTGTCACGACTTCGGCCACCATCAGCGCGATACCGACGAGAAGCAGCGCCAGCCCGGCGTAGCTGATCGGCAGCATCTGCAGCGCGTACGCGCCGAGCAGCAGGCAAATGACGCCCACCACACCCGGCACGCCGAGCCCCGGGCTGTAGAACTCGAGGACGAGCCCGTAGAGACCCAGCATCAGCAGAATGTAGGCGACGTTCGGGTTCGTGATCACGGCGAGCAGTTCGTCGCGCCAATCCGGCACCACGGTCTCGATCGTGGCGTCTGTAAGATCGAGCGTCACGGTTCCGCCTTCGACAGTGATCATGCGGCCGTCGAGCGCTGCGAGCAGCGTGTCGAGGTCCTCGGCGACGAGGTCTATGACGTTGCTTTCGAGCGCTTCGGCCGCCGGCAAGTTGGCCGCTTCGCGGACGGTGGCTTCAGCCCAATCCGCGTTGCGGCCGCGCAGCGCCGCGAGGCCGCGGATGTAAGCCACGGCGTCGTTGACCACCTTACGCTCCATCGCCGACGGGCCCGACGGTTCGACCTCGTCCTCGCCGCCCGGTTCTGCAGGGTCGGCCGGCGAAGGGAACGGCGAGCCGCCGATGCTGATCGGCGTCGACGAGCCGATGTTCGTCGCAGGGGCCATCGCCGCCACGTGGCTCGCGTACATGAGATAGGTGCCGGCGCTCGCGGCGCGCGAACCGCTCGGTGCAACGTAGACGACGACGGGAATCCTCGATGCGAGGATTTCCTTGATCATGTCGCGCATGGCCTGGTCCAGGCCGCCCGGCGTGTCGAGCCGGACGACAAGGGCGGCGGCGTTCGCGCCGTGCGCGTCGTCGAGGGCGCGGATGAAGTAGTTGGCGGTCGCGGGGGTAATGGCACCATCGAGCTCGACGACCCACACTTCGGCCGCGCTCGCTCTCACCGCGCCCGCCATCAGGAGGCAGGCCGCCAGGCCGAACCATGCGAGGCGTCGGACCGCCATCCGCAAATCATACGCCTACGTCCTCGGTCCGGCCGGGCGCGGTTGTGGCGCGGGTCCCGCCGACGGCGCGGCTTCGAGTATCATTCGGCCTTGCGCGCCGTTCGGGCCGCAGCCCTCATAGCCGGAGACCGCCGATGAAAGACGACAGCAACGAATTCGATCGCCGCATGTTCCTGGCGGGCGCGGTGGGCGCCGCAGCGCTGGGGGCGGCAGGCGCCAATGCACAGCAACGAGCACCCGCGGAAGGCGGAGCCGGTGCGGCCGCCGCGCAGCCGGGGGGGCCGACCGAGCCGACGTTGTCGACGCTAATGCAAATGACCCCGCGGCTCTATCGGCTCGAAGCCGACGTCCGCGATTGCGAAGTCACGGGCAAGGTGCCCACCGATTTGAACGGCGCCTTCTACCGCGTCGGCCCCGACGCGCAGTACCCGCTGGCGCGCGGCAACATTCCGTTCGACGGCGAAGGGCACGTCAGCATGTTCCGCATCAAGGACGGCCGCGTGAATTACCGCAGCCGCTTCGTGCGCAACGAGCGCTATCTCGCGCAGGAGAAAGCCGGCCGCATCCTGTTCCCGATGTATCGCAATCCCGCGATGGACGACCCGAGCGTGAAGGGCTTGAGCCGCAGCACGGCGAACACGCACATCATCAATCACCGGAACTACTTGCTCGCCCTCAAAGAGGACAGCCCGCCGTCGGCGCTGAACTTGCTGACGCTCGAGACCGTGGCGCCGAGCTACACGTTCGACGGCCAGTTGCCGAGCCGCACGTTCACTGCGCATCCGAAGGTCGATTCGCGCACGGGCAACATGGTTGCGTTCGGCTACGAGTCCGAAGGCCACGGCAGCGACGTCGTCACGATGTTCGAGTTCACGCCGCAGGGCCGCAAGGTCTGGGACGCGAAAGTCCAAGTTCCGTACGTCGGCATGCTGCACGACTTCGCGGTCACCGAGAACTACGTTGTGTTCTACGTGATCCCGATGACGATCGATCAGCCGCAGATGGACAAAGGCGGCATCCACTGGTCGTGGGACGGCACGAAGCCGACGTACTTCGGATTCGTGCGCCGCGGCGGCGACGGCAAAGACGCGCGCTGGATCGAGGGCCCGACGCGCAGCGCGACGCACGTCATGGGCGCTTTCGACGACGCCGAGAAGCTCGTCGTCGACGTCGAGATGTCGACGTCGAATCCGTTCCCGTTCATGCCGATGCGCGACGGCTCGCGCTGGGATCCCGTTGCGGGCACCAGCCACATCACGCGGCTCACGGTCGATCTCAAGGGCCGCCGCCCGTCAGCGTACGGCATCGAGCAGATGTATCCGCACGTCGGCGCGTTGCCGCGCCAGGACGATCGCTACAACACGGTGCCGTACCGCTACGGCTTCCTGGGCACGCGCGGATCCTGCCGCTCAACCAGGCACCGGCGGCGCCTGCTACGCGCGTTTCGACCATCAGAACCGCACGTCCACGCTGTTCAACGCAGGCACGGAGACGTCGCTCGCCGAGTGCTGCTTCGCGCCGAAGAGTCAGAACGCTCCAGAAGGCGCGGGCTATCTCATGGGCGTCGCGACGCGCAATACGGAGGCCGGCCGTGCCGACCTCGTGATCCTCGACGCCGAGCGCCTGCAGGACGGCCCCGTCGCGACCGTGCATCTGCCGATGCGCGCCGTCGGTCAGATTCACGGCTGGTGGGTGCCGGAGTGGCAGATGCCGGCGGCTTGATCTCGCGCGACCTCTTCGCGGCGAAGGAAGAAGGCGGAGCCACGCGCTACGACTTGGCAGACGGAGCCGTGCTATTGCGCGGCTTCGCGCTCGCTGCGGACGCCGAGCTCGGACGCGCCGTCGCGAGCGTCGCGGCCGCTGCGCCGTTCCGCCACATGCAAACGCCGGGCGGGTTCACGATGTCCGTCGCGATGACGAATTGCGGCCGCTACGGTTGGGTTTCGAGCGCGAGCGGTTACCGTTACGCCGAGCAGGATCCCGTCACGGATGCGCCGTGGCCCGAGCTGCCGCTCGTCATGCTCGACCTCGCGCGGCGCGCCGCGGCCGCCGCGGGCTTCGAGCGCTTCGAGCCGGACGCCTGCCTCGTCAACCGCTACGAGCCCGGCGCGCGGCTGACACTGCATCAGGACAAGAACGAGCGCGACTTCCGCGAGCCGATCGTGTCCGTTTCGCTCGGCGTGCCGGCCGTGTTCCTGTTCGGCGGGCTGAAGCGCAAGGAACGCCCATCGCGTCTGACGTTGACGCACGGCGACGTCGTCGTCTGGGGCGGGCCGAGCCGCCTGCGTTACCACGGTGTGGCGCCGCTCACGTCCGCGCAGCATCCGTTCGCCGCCGGCGCACGTATCAATCTGACGCTGCGCCGGGCCGGCTAGCAGTGCACGTTCAACTCACCCACGGGAGATAGCGATGCGATTCATTGGAACGATACTCGCGGTGATCGGTGTCTTCGGTGCGCTCGCACAGGCCGGCAATGTCGCCGGCACTTGGACGGCGAGCTTCGACACCCAGGTCGGCAAGCAGGAGTACACGTACACGCTCAAGATCGAAGGCGGCGCGCTGACGGGGACTGCGAAGTCCAACTTGCTCGGCGACTCCACGTTGTCGGACGGTAAGGTCGACGGCAACAAGATCTCGTTCGTCGAGAAGGGCTCGTACCAGGGCATGCCGCTCGAGTTCAAGTATTCCGGCGAGATCGCCGGCGACGAGCTCAAGTTGAAGCGCGAGCTCATGGGCTTCCCGGCCGAGGAATTCGTCGCGAAGCGCTCGCGCTAGCTCGAAGCTCCGTAACGCCGGACTGTGAAGTGCGTCGCGGGATCCGTGCGGCGAAATGTCGATTATCCAATCGAACGCATCGCAAGGAGTTACCCATGTTCAAGAAGCAGAGTGACGCTCCGAAGGCCGCTTCATTCCGAATCGAAGCCGAGCCGCGCGCGCCGGCGAAAGGTGTCTCCGTCCTCGGGCCGACGTTGACGTTCCGGGGCGGCGAGCTCTCGTCCGACGAGGACCTGATCATCGAAGGCACGGTCGAAGGCAAGATTGCCCATCACAACCACCATCTGACGATCGGCAAGAGCGGCCGGGTCAAAGCCAACGTCCGGGCGAGGCTGATCACGGTCTACGGCACCGTGGAAGGAGACCTGCACGGTGACGAAGGTGTGCAGATCAGCGCGACTGCGCGCGTGATCGGCAACGTCGTCGCGCCGCGCGTCTCGCTCGAAAGCGGGGCAAGTTTCCAGGGCAGCATCACGACGAAAGACGACCCACACGCCGCCGAGGTCGCATCGCCCGAAACGGTCTCCAGGCTCGCCTCCGGAGTGACAGCGGCGCGCTGAGAGACTCAGTCGCCGGCGGGCTTACGGCCCGGCGCCGCTCGCGCACGCAGGCGTTCCCGGCTGCGCGCGAGAATCGCGGTCTTGTCCGCGTCGCTCGCCGTCGCCCATTGCACGATTTCCTGCAGCGAGCGGCCGCAGCCCATGCAGACATTGCCGTCGTCGAGGCAACAGTTGCGGATGCAGGGGGAGGCGAGCGGATCGAGCGGCGCGGCGGTCATGCGTGTGGCGATGATAAGGCACGTAGACCACGTCGACTGTGAAAGCCCGCGCGCTTGCGGACCTCGCCGCCCCTGTTGTTAGATGGCGGCCCCATGAACGCGGTGCTTCATTACATCTACGACCCGCTGTGCGGCTGGTGCTACGGCGCCGAGCCGTTGGTGTGGGCCGCCAGCAAGGTCGACGGCCTTGCGCTGCGCATGCATGCGGGCGGCCTGTGGCCGCAGCCGACGCGGCTACCCGAGCCGACGCGCCAATACATCAAGCAGGCCGACGCGCGCGTAGGGCAGATGAGCGGCCAGCCGTACGGCGAGCCGTACTTGAACGGCCTGCTGTTCGATCCCGAGCTCGTGCTCGAATCGCGGCCCGTGATTGCCGCCGTGCTGGCCGCACAAGCGCTCGAACCAACGAAGGCCCTGTCGATGCTGCGCGGCATCCAGCACGCGCACTACGAGCGCGGCCAGCACGTCGTTCGCGAGGCGACGCTCGAAGACGTCGCCGGCGAAATCGGCCTCGACGTCGCCGCGTTCAGCAGCGCGCTGAAGACGGTACCCGTCGACGAGCACATCGCGTCCTCGCAGGAGCTCATGAGCGACATCGGCGCGCAGGGGTTTCCGACGTTCGTGCTGCAGATCGGCGACGACTGGCTCGCCGTGCCGCACGGCCGGTTCGCGTCCACGCCCGCCAAGTTCGCGGAGTGGCTCGAGGCGCAGCTGCGCGCGCATTCGCGCACCCACTAGCGCGGCGTGATGCCAGCGCTGTCGATTCTCGATCTTGCGTTCGTGCCCGAGGGCGCCGTGCCGGCCGAAGGCTTGCGGCGCGCGCTCGAGCTCGCGCAGCACGCCGAGCAGTGGGGCTACACGCGCTTTTGGCTCGCCGAGCATCACAACATGGTCGGCGTCGCGAGCGCCGCGACCTCGGTCGTCATCGGCTACATCGCCGCGGGCACGCGCAAGATCCGCGTTGGCGCGGGCGGCATCATGCTGCCGAATCATTCGCCGCTCGTCATCGCGGAGCAATTCGGCACGCTCGAGTCCCTATATCCGGGCCGCATCGACCTCGGCCTGGGCCGCGCGCCGGGCACAGATCAACGCACGCTGCGCGCGTTGCGCCGCGATCCCATGAGCGCCGAGTCGTTTCCGCAGGACGTCCTCGAGCTGCAGGCGTTGCTCGGTCCGCGCCAACCGGGCCAAGTCGTCGAGGCGGTACCGGGAACGGGGCTCGAGGTGCCGCTTTGGATACTGGGCTCGAGCCTCTACGGCGCGCAGCTCGCGGCCGCGCTCGGGTTGCCGTATGCGTTCGCGTCGCACTTCGCGCCCGGCGACCTGATGCCGGCGCTTGCGGCGTATCGGCCGGTTTCAAGCCGTCGGCGCAGCTGGCGGCGCCATACGCGATGGTCGGCGCGAACGTCGTCGTGGCGGAAACGGATGCGGAGGCGCGGCGGCTATTCACGTCGGTGCAGCAGGCAATCACGAATCTGCTCCGAGGCGCGCGCGGCCAGCTGCAGCCTCCGATCGACGACATCGAAGGTTACTGGACGCCCGCCGAGAAGGCGCACGCTTCGCGCATGCTCGCTTGCTCGTTCGTCGGCTCGCCCGCGACGGTCCGTGCGGGGCTCGCGCAATTTTCGAAAGCCACGGCGGCCGACGAGATCATCGTCACGGCCGGCATATTCGCTCAGGCCGCGCGGCTACGTTCCTACGAGCTGCTTGCGGACGCCATGCGCTGATCGAGCGCCGGCCGCTCGGTTTCGCCGGTGCCTGAAAGCGTCTTCCCCGCCGCGCTTGCTCTGAATCGCGCCCGTCTACTGCGCGGGCGGCGGACGCTTGCACTGCAGGTCGATGCGAGCGAGCACACCTTCGCGCAGCGGAGGCTCCGGCGTCGAGTTGCGGCGAGCGGCCGCGCGCTGCTCGAGATTGTCGCGGGAGGCCAGCGAGTCCTCGACGATCTCGGCGTCCGTGAGGCCGTCGACCGCCGTCGAAAAGCAGGCGCAATACGTGGGCGGCGCGTTTGGCGGAGTGAATTTCGCGCAGTCGCGCCGCGTCGTGTCGCGAACCGTGCGTGCGCCGCAGATGTCGAACTCCCGCAAGACGAGCGCGCCGAACTCTTCGCCGGTGATCAGGGTGTCCGCGCCGCGGTCGCGTCCTAACGCCTGGAGCGCCGGCGGCATGCAGTCGCAGAACAGGGCCGCGCTCATATCCGCTTCGCGGTTCGCGAGCTCGTTGGGCAGAGGCTGCACGTTGAGCCAGAGCTCGCATTCGACGGCCATCTGCTCGCTGGCAGCGGCCAGGAGCTCGCCGAGCGGCACCTCGGCTGGCTGTGCCAGTGAGGAAAACGCCACGAGGGCGCCGAGGAGGGCCGCGAGCCCAGGTGTGCGGCGCATTTCGAGCTTCTCCGGACGTTGGTGGCAGTGTTCCAAGCGATTCCCACTATGCTGCTACGATGGCCGTGGCTCAAGCCGCGGCGACGACCGGAGCTGGTTTCCGCCGACAGGAGGCGACCGCGCTTATGACACACGACTTCCGGTCCCGTCTGAAGCGCGGCGATAAGCTGCTCGGCACGATGGTCACGCTCGCGAGCGGCGCGTCAGCCGAAGTGCTCGCGAGCCTGGGATTCGACTGGCTGTTCGTCGACGCCGAGCACGGGGCGCTCGAGTCGCGCGAGCTGAACGAGATTCTACAAGCCGTGGGAGATAAGACGGCGTGCATAGTGCGCGTGCCAGAAGCGGCCGAGCTGCCGATCAAGAAGGCGCTCGATCTCGGCGCGCACGGGATCATCGTGCCGCAGGTCAACACGGCCGAGCAGGCCGCGGACGTCGTTCGCTGGGCCCGCTACGCGCCCGAAGGCGCGCGCGGCGTCGGTCTCGCGCGCGCGCATGGCTACGGGCTCAAGTTTCGCGAGTACTTGAGCTCCGCGAATCGCGAGATCGCCGTCATTGTGCAGGCCGAGCACGCGCGCGCCGTCGAGAACATCGACGCGATCGTCCGCGTGCCCGGTGTCGACGCCGTGCTGCTCGGCCCTTACGACTTATCGGCTAGCCTCGGCAAGCTGGGGCAGATCGACGACGCCGAGGTCGTTGCCGCGATTGGCCGTGTCACGGACGCGTGCCGCGCCGTCGCCATGCCGCTGGGGTATTTCGGCGTCACGGCGGCTGCCGTGCGGCCATACCTCGCGCGCGGCTACACCCTGATCGTTGCCGGCGTCGACACGCTGTACCTCGCGAACGGCGCCAAGGCGCTGCTGTCGGAGCTGCGCGAGCCGTAAGCTCGATTTCGCTATGTTTGGCATACAGCTGTTGCTTGCTGCGTTCACGAGAACCCGAGGCCGATTCTCCATCGTCGCGGGGTGGATGAGGCTAAGCCACTCAACCGTGGGTTAGCGAGCCGTTGCTACCACTTGGCGTCTTCGTTCGGCTTCGCCGGATCCGCCGTGATGTTCAGCACGGCGCAATGGTGATACGAGAACCCGCCTTCGCGGACACCCGGGTGCTCGAGCATCACCTGGATCACCTGCAGCTGGCAGCCCTCGCAAGTGATGTTCGGGACAGCGATCTCGGTTTCCCAGTTCGCCGCGGGCCGTTCCGTGTGCGGCCAGAGCCCGTCGACGATGATCGGCGGCATCGGCGTCGTCATGATGAACGCCGATTGCGACCGCAAGCCGCGCTCGGTCTCGTGCATCGAGACGGACGGATCGAGCGGCAGAAGGTTCCGCCTGCGCGCGAGCGAGATTCGGTAGTGGCCCGGATGGAAGATCGACTCGTTGACGACGATCTTGAGCTTGGTGCCGCCGGTCACGGCCGTGACGGCGCCCGTCGGCTCGCCGGGATCGGCAAGCGTGCCGCCGCAAGGCGCGAGCTTTTGCGGGTCGCCGCGGTCGTCCTGCTCTAGCCACGAGGCCGGCTCGACGAGCTTGAAATGGGCGTCGACGGCCGGCGCGACGGCTGCGGCCAAGCCGGCCACGGGCAACGCAAGCATCCACTTCTTCAAGACGCACCCCCGGTTCGGGATTGTTGTTGTCGGCGCATTCTAGCGATAGCGCCACGTCAGCGCCCTCAAGATTTGTTCCCGCTGCGTGCCAAGCGCGACGCCGGGCCTGTATGCTGGCGGCCGCCGAAGAAGGGCCGTGCGGCCGCAATGGAGTGCAACCAATGACATCGAAAACCATCAAGCGCGCGCATCCGGCCATGCGCGACGACATCGCGGATCTCACCACGCGCCGTCCCGTGCCCGGCCGCGACGTCGAGCAGATCGATCCGTTCCTGTTTCTCAACCATCACGGCCCGCAGGTCTACGCGCCGCGCAATCGCGGCCTGCCGTTCGGCCCGCATCCGCATCGCGGCTTCGAGACCGTGACGTTCATCCTGACGGGCGAGCTCGCGCATCGCGACAGCGCGGGGCACGAGAGCGTCATCAAAGAGGGCGGGATTCAGTGGATGACGGCCGGCAGCGGCCTCGTGCACGCCGAGATCTCGCCGAACGAGTTCATGCAGAAGGGCGGCCCCCTCGAGATCCTCCAGCTGTGGGTCAATTTGCCGCCGAAGTTGAAGATGACGCAGCCGCGTTATATCGGCTTGCAACGCGACGAGATACCCGCGGTCGCGACGCCGGACGGCAAAGGCACCGTAAACCTCATCTCCGGCGAGTATCTCGGCCGCAAGGGCGCGATGCAGCCGTTGCTCGACATTTTCATGTCGACCGTCGAGCTCAGGACCGGCGCGCGCGTCGAGTTTTCGGGTGTGGCGAAGCGCAACGTGTTCCTCTACGTCGTCCGCGGCGGGATCAAAGTCGCGGGGGAGGAGGCGCCCGAGTGGCACCTGATCGAGCTCAGCGACGTCGGCGATTCGGTCGAAATCGAAGCCGCCTCCGACGCCGTGCTGCTGTTCGGTCACGCCGCGCCGATCGGCGCCCCCGTCGTCGCGTATGGGCCGTTCGTCATGAACACGCGCGAAGAGATCATGCAGGCGATTCAGGATTACCAGGCCGGCAAGTTCAACGCGATCCCGGCGGGACGCACTGCATGACAGGCGCTGCGCGCGCGCCCGGTCGCGATTCGCGCCCTGCAATTGCGATACCGCCATCCCTGGCGCGTGTCCGGAACGTGGTGTTCGATTTCGGCGGCGTGCTCGTGAGCTGGCGGCCGCAGGAAATCATCGACTCTTTCTACGTCGAGCCGCATCTACGCGAGGCCCTACGCACGCACGCATTTCAGCACGACGACTGGCTCGACATGGACCGCGGCACGCTGGACGAAGCGAGCGTCGTACGCCGCTGCGCTGAGCGCATGGCACGGCCGGAAAACGAGCTGCGGCGGCTGTTCGACCACGTGCGCGCGGCGCTCACGCCGATCGAGCCGACGGTCGCGCTGTTGCGCGAGCTGCGCGAACGCACCGGTCTCAAGCTCTATGGTCTGTCCAATATGTCCGAGGCGATCTTCGCGTACCTCCACGGCCGGCACGATTTCTTCAAGCTGTTCGACGGCATCGTGGTGTCCGCCGCCGTCAAGCTCTTGAAGCCCGAGGCCGCGATGTACGAGCACCTGCGCGACCGTTTCAAGCTCGACTTCAGCGAGTCCGTGTTCATCGACGATCTACCCCGCAACGTGGAAAGCGCGTGGCGGGTCGGCTTGCCTGCGATCCAGTTCGAGACGGCCGAGCAGGTCCGCCGGGAGCTTCAGCCCCTCCTGTAGAAGCAGCCGCTTGGAAGTCGCTCGCCGGTAGTGGCACAGTACGAGGCGAATGCGCATGAAGCTGCCGATTCTCGCCCTTACGGCCTGCCTGCTCGGCGGGCTCGCGAGCGCGCAGTTCCGCCGCCAGGCGCCCGAACCGGGCGGCGCGCCGCCCGAGGCCGAGTTTCACATGGCGCGGCTCGCGTATTTCGCGCGCGGTTGCGCGGGCTCGCGCGGATATTGCAACCCGTGGTGGGCCATCGACTATCCGTATGCGGAGGCGCATTTTCTACCTGCCGTCGAGCGAATGACCAGCATCGAGGTTGCGCCCGACAGCCGCCACATCACGCTCGACGACGAGTACCTTTTCGACTACCCGTGGTTGTTCCTGCAGCAACCGGGCCAAGGTAACTGGCTGCCGGAAGGGAAGGATCTCGAGCGCCTGCGCGAATACCTCGCGCGCGGCGGGTTCCTCGTCCTCGACGACTTCCACAACGAGTACGAATGGGCATCGGTTCGCGAGGCGATGGCCGTACTTCTGCCGGGCCGCCCGATCATCGACATTCCGGATGACGATCAGCTGCATCACATCCTGTTCGATCTCGACAAACGCACGCAGATACCCGGCGAGCGTCATCTCGGTTGGCGAAACATGGAAGGTCCGCCGCACTGGCGCGGCATCTACGACGACCGCGGCCGCCTCATCGTCGCGATGAATCACAACAGCGACATGGGCGACGCATGGGAGCACGCCGACGACGCGCATTATCCCGCGCCGATGACGGCGACGGCGTATCGCTTCGGAGTCAACTACGTCATCTATGCGATGACGCATTGAGATGGCCGCGGTGCTCTATCTCGACGATCTCGCGGTCGGCCGCAGGTTCGTCACACGTTCCGTGACGTTGACGCTCGAAGGCTGCAAGGCGTTCGCAGCCGAATTCGATCCGCAGCCGTTCCATCTGGACGACGATGCGGCGCAGCGGAGTGTATTCGGGCGCATCGCCGCAAGCGGCTGGTATACGGCGTCGCTGTCGATGCGTTTGCTCGTCGAAGGCGAGCTGACGATCGCCGGTGGCCTCATCGGCCTTGGCGGCGAGATCAAATGGCCGCGGCCGACCTATCCCGGAGACACATTGCGTGTCGAGACCGAAGTGCTCGCGGTTCGCGTCTCGGAGTCGAAGCCCGGTCGAGGCATCGTCACCGTGCGCAACCAGACCTTGAACCAGCACGGCGAGCCCGTGCAGACCGCGGTCGTGAAGATGCTGGTGCCGCGGCGAGCGGAGCGCTAACGGCTGTCGAGGCTCACGGCGCGTCGACGACGCGCCATTCGCCGCTCGAGGTGTCGAGCTCGTAGCGGTCGCTCAACGGAAAACCGGGTGCGCGCATGGTCGTCAAGCGATCGTCGAACTCGATCCGAGTGGCGAACCGCGGCTCCGTCGCACTGACCGTGCCGGCCGTGATGCTGCCGTGAATGACGAGCGTGCCGCTGCGGCGGGAGCGATAGTCGCGGACGGCGAAACGGCTGCGAGCGTAGATCGATGCGTGAATCGTAAGGTCGCCCGGCCCTGTGACCGCGGGCTCGTCGATCTCGACGGTCCTTTCCGCGACGAGGCCGAGATAGTCGTCTGCGCCTTGCTGGCGAGGGTCTGTGGAGTAGCGGACATCGTCGACGATGACGATGCGCTCCGGCGAGTAGACCAGCACTTTGCCATTGACGGTGCCGCGAACGTGCAGGTCGACGCCGTCTTCGGCGACGATGTAGAACGGCTCGTCGCCGAACGCGTCGCCCTCCGCACCGGGCGCGGCCGCTGCTTCCCTGGCCTCGTCTTCTCCGAGGGCGCGCGAGTCGAAAGTGCCGTCGGCGTGGAACGTCACTAGCGAGCTGCGCGCGATGCGCCGCAAGCGATCGGCCGGCACGGCACCGTCGTCGAACGCCGCCGCTCGCGACGGCAGCACGATGCGCCGCACCCTCGTCTCGATGCCCTCGGGGAACATCGTGCGCCGGTTCATGAAGCCGGAGCCGTCGGCGCGAACGTCGCCGGCCGCGACCGTGACCTTGCCGTTGAACACGGGCTGCACGCCGCGCTCGCGGCTGACGCGGATCTCCGAGTTCGAATGAAAACGGCCGTCGATGAGGTCGTCGTGGATTTGGACGTTGGGGTCCCAGCGATCGATGAACTGGGCAAAATTCGAGAAGGCGATGCGGTTCATGCGCAGCTCCGTCACGAGACGTTCACCGTCGCGTTGCGTCGTGAGCTCGACGAGAAGCTGCTCCATGCCCATCGCGTCCGTCGCCGGCACGTGCTTGAGCACGGCCGTGTAGTCTTGACCGGCGTCGCGCCAGGCGAGCGTACCCGGCGCGTCGGCGCCGAGCTGCCCAGTCCATGACGAGAGGCGCTTGCGCACGGCGCGTTGCTCATGGCTCGCGAGCGAGCGGACGGGCTCCTCGGTCGAGACGGTCGGCGCTTCCGCGGCCGGCAGCCCCTCGGCTACCGACGGCTCCGGACCCTGAGGTATCTCGGCAACCGGCTCGACGTCGGGTTGCGGGAGCTCTGCTAGCTGTTCCTCGGGCGGAGGCTCCAACGGCGTCTCCACGGTAGGCTCTCGAGGCTCCGCGCGCTCCGGCTCCGGTCGCCGCTCCGGCTCCGGCTCTGGCTCCGGTTGCGGCGCCGGAGGCGGCGCGAGGTCGGCCGTCTGCGCCTCCGCGGGTGCGGGCGGCGGCTCCGCCGCACGCTCGGCGACGGGCGCAGCCGGCGATTCCGCCGGAGCGACCTCCGCCTCGAACGACGCCGTGACGAGCTCGCCCAAGATCAGGGGGGATTCGAACGAGGGCAGCTCGGCGCGTGTGCCGATGAGCGTCAGCACGGCGAGGAACGCGCCATGTCCGGCAACGGACACGAGCGCCGCGCGGCGTCGCTGCTTGCTCGGCAGCGGCCGTGAGGCATCGACCCCTGCAGCGGGGAGCTCGGCGCGCATGAGCTCAGTGTCGCGCCGCGGCACGCCGGCTGGCAACTAGCGGCTCCGATGGACGCGGTTCGCAATTCTCGGCGGCGGCGCTGGCCAACTGCGCCGGGACGCCGCACGCTTGCGACGTGAGCACTCCTTCGGATCACGAGCCAGCGCCGTTTGCCAGGGACCGCCGCGTCAGCAAGACGGACCGGCGTGCGCTGACGTTGCGCACGTTGTTCACGGCGGGGCTGGCGCCGCGGCGCCGCGGCGGCCGGCGCGTCAGCGACGAGGAGATTCCCGTCGATTTCTACGAGCCGCGGCTCCTCGTCCCCGTGCTCGCGATGCTGCTGCTCAGCGTCGCCGACGCGTTCCTGACCGTCAGGTTGATGGCCGGCGGGGCCGAGGAGATGAACCCGCTGCTCGCGTTCGTGCTGAACGAGCATCCCCGGCTGTTCGCGGTCGTAAAAATGGCGCTGACCGGTCTCGGTGTCGTGGTGCTCGTCGCGCTGGCTCGGGCGCGCGTATTCAAGCTCGTTCGCGTGAGTCTCTTCCTCTATGCGCTGGTGGCCGCGTACTTCGCCCTCATCGTCTACGAGGCTCAGCTTCTCGGACTGATGTCCTAGCCGCTATGTCCGGGGCTCAGGGCATTCGGTGCGCGGCCTACGGCGCCTGACGCGGCAGCGCGTCGGAGTAGACGACGGGGACTTCTTTCCACTCCGCGTAGCTCGTCGCGAGGACGAGCGCGGCGTCGACCGACATCCGCACGCGAGCGAGCAGCGTCTTGACTCGCTTGACCTTGCCTTTCGTGCGGTCGGTCACGCGCTCGATCGTGGCGAGCACGACGGTGTCGTCCAAGGGATCCGCGTCGGTGTGCACGCAAATGTAGTCCTTCTCGGGATACCCCGAGGACGGCGGTGCATTGAGCACTCGGACACCCATCGTCGTTCCTCCGCCAAGACTCGCAACGTTCTAGGGATCGGAGAGCAAGTCGCATGCCAAGCATGGCGCCGCGCCAATGCGCGCCATCGCGAGCGACGTTATGTAGCGCCGGACTGACGAGACGCGTCAGTTAAGGGCAAAAAAAACGCCGCATCGCTGCGGCGTTTTCGTGCTCGACGAAGAGCGGGCTATGCTTACCAGCGATCGCGTCCACCGCCACCGCCACCGCCACCGCCGCCGCCGTAGCCGCCGCGGCCACCGCCGCCGCCGCCACCCGGAGCCTTCGGCTTAGCCTCGTTGACTTTGATCTGCCGGCCGTCGAGCGACGTACCGTTCAATTGCTGAATCGCGGCTTGCGCTTCTGCATCGCTCGACATCTCGACGAAGCCGAAGCCTTTGCTCTGACCGGTATCGCGATCGCTGATGATGGAGACCGAAGACACCGTGCCGCATTTGCTGAATGCTTCGCGGACGCTTTGTTCGGACGCCGAGTACGGCAAGTTGCCGACGTAGAGTTTTCTGCCCATGGTTACCTCCCGAGGTAGCGCTCGCTCAAGAGCACCAGGCACCATGCCAAGCAGACTCATTGGAAGCGATCGACGGACGGCAAAATAATACGTATTAACGCAGTACGACGCCAGAGGGCGGGCGATTTTTCAAGTTTTTCACCTGGTTAGCCCGCAGGTTCAATGCGAAGAATCGCTCCGTCCTCATCATCGACAAGCACGTACAGCAGCCCATCCGGGCCCTGACGGATGTCGCGCATGCGGTGTCGCCAGTCCGTGAGCAGCGCCTCCCGGCGCAACTCCTCCATTTTCTCATTGAGCAGAATGCGTTGGATCTGGCCGGTGCCGATGATCTCGCCCGTACGCAATCCGCCGACGAACACGTCGCCTTTCCACTTCGGCAACCGGTCGCCCGTGTAGAACGCCAGCCCCGAGACGGCGATCGACGGCATCCAATAGACGATGGGATCGATGAAGCCTTCGCCCTGGAATTTCTGCGAGTGCCATGGGCCTTGATACGTGCGACCCAAGCTGACGAGCGGCCAACCGTAGTTGCCGCCCGCAACGAGCACGTTGATCTCGTCGCCGCCGTTCGGGCCGTTCTCGCTCTGCCAGAGCTGCTGCGTCGTGGGATGAACGGCGAGCCCGAGCGTCGTGCGATGACCGAGCGTGAAGATCTCGGGTCGATAGTTGTCGCGGCCGACGAAAGGGTTGTCGCGCGGCACGCTGCCATCGTCGTTGAGCCGCAAGATCTTGCCCGCGTGCGTGCTCGGATCCTGCGCGTCGCCGCCCGCCGTCGACATGTAGATCTTACCGTCCGGCCCGAAGATCATGCGCGACACGGTCCCAGAATCGGGCAGTGTGACGAACAAGTCGCGCACGTCGTGCAGCGCTTTGCCGTCCCAGCGGCCACGTGCGAGCGCGAGCGCGCCTTTATCGTCGGCAAGGCCTTTGTGGTACGTCAAATAGACGAGCTGGTTCTCGGCGAAGCGCGGATGCAGCGTCACCTCGAGCAACCCGGAGCGCCGCAGCGGTTTAACTTCGGGCGCGCCTTCGACGGGTGCAGGATCGAGGACGCCGTTGCGCACCACGCGCAATCCGCCGTGCGTTTGCGTGACGAGCCAAACGTCATTCGGCAAGAACGCGATGCTCCACGGATGCGAGATGCCGCGCGTCACGACCGAAACGCGGATGCGCTGACCTTCGGCGGTCGCGTACTCGACGGCTTCGTCGGGCATCGCGGGAATCGGCATCTCGGGCGCGACGGGAATGCCGTTCGCGAACGGCACGCTTTGCTGAGCGTGGCCAAGACCCGTTGCGCCGAGCGCGAGCGCGGCCAGGCACGCACGCCGAGAGACACGGGGTCGTTCGCGCAGCGGCTCGTTTGAGGCCCGGTGCGAGCGCCACGCACGAAACGGTTGCGAAGGAATTGCGACATCAGCCATTTTTTGTCGTCCCTGCATTGGCCGCCGTAACGGCCGTGAGTATCCCGGCTAGGATTCGATTAGGGCTCGGCGGGCAACCCGGTACTGCGACGTTGACGGGAATGACGTTGGCGACCGCGCCGGCGCTCGCATAGCTGCAGCCGAAGATGCCCCCGGTGGCGCCGCACTCGCCGACGGCCACTACGAGCTTCGGATCGGGCGTCGCGTCGTAGGTGCGCTTGAGCGCGAGCTCCATGTTGCGCGACACGGGTCCGGTCACGAGCAACAGATCGGCATGCCGCGGACTCGCGACGAACCGAATTCCGAGCCCTTCGATGTTGTAGAGCGCGTTGTTCAGCGCGTGGATCTCGAGCTCGCAGCCGTTGCAGGACCCGGCGTCGACTTGGCGAATGCACAGTGCGCGGCCCAGCGTCGTGAGGATCGCTGCTTGCAGATGCTCGCGCACGCGTAGCTCTTCGGCTGGCGGCGGCGGCGCTTCGGTGACGATACCGACTGAGCCGATTTGCTTGAGCGTCTTCCACATGGGCGCTACAGATCGTGTCCGCTGTAAGAGAGATTGAACGATTTGTTGATCAACGGAAAGTCGGGAACGATGTTGCCGATGATAGCGTGCTCGAGCGCCGGCCAGTTCTGCCACGACGGGTCGTGCGGATGGCAGCGGCGAATGCCGCCGTTCTCCGCCGCTGTCAGCGCGATGAGCACGGGCCCGCGCCAACCTTCGACGGCACCGACGGCGATCGTTCCGGCGGCCGGCACTTCGACATCGGCGCGAACGCCGCCCGAAGGAAGCTCCGCGGCGATCGCCGCGACGAGCCGGACGGACTCCGCGAGCTCCTCGAAGCGCACGGCGACACGTGCGGCGACGTCTCCGTCGCGGCGCACGACTTTGCGCACGGCGAGGTGCCCGTATGGCTCGCAAGGCAAATCCGCGCGCAGGTCGCGGTTGAGACCGCTCGCGCGCGCGGCGAGCCCGACGAGCCCGAGCTGCGTCGCAACGTCCGGTGTTACGATGCCCGTGCCGACGAAGCGATCGCGAACGCCGGCGTGCTCGTCGAAGATTTCGCGCACGACGCCAACTTCGCGCTCGATAGCACGTGCGGATGCCGCGAGCGCTTCCAGCCGTGCGGGCTCTGCATCGCGAGCGACGCCGCCCGGGACGACGAAATCGAACAGATAGCGGCTGCCGAGCGATGCCTGTGTTGCGCGCAGCCAAAGTTCCTTGAGGCGAGAGAGTTGCGCGAGACCGAACGCGAAGCCGGCGTCGTTGCCGAGCGCGCCGAGATCGCCCAGGTGATTCGCAATGCGTTCCGCTTCGAGCGCGAGCGCCCGGAGCCAAGCGGCTCGTGGCGGAATCGTGCACCCCGCGAGCCCCTCGAGCGCCTGGCAATAAGCCCAAGAAAACGCAACGGCCGAGTCGCCCGAGACGCGCGCCGCGAGGCGGTGCGCATCGTGCAGCAGCATGCGTGCAAACAGTTGCTCGATACCTTTGTGGACGTACCCGAGCCGTTCCTCGAGCCGGAGCACCTTCTCGCCTACCACGGAGAAGCGGAAGTGGCCGGGCTCGATGATACCGGCATGGACGGGACCCACCGGGATCTCGTGCACGCCGTCGCCCGTCACCCGGACGAACGCGTAGTCATCGGCTCGCAACTCGCCCGGATTCGGCGGAAGCGCGGCATGCGGCTCCAGCGGCAGATAATCTGCCGGCCACGCGCTGTGCCGCAGCCACGGGCGCTCATCGGCATCCTGTGCGCGAAGCCCCGTGAGATCGGCGGCCGCGCGCTGCATACGGCTTGCGGTCGGAAAAACGTCCGTGATATCTGGGTACAGCGTCTCGTCACGCGCCAGGGCTAGCGTGACGAGCAGCAGGAAGTCATCGCCGAGATACACGGCGCGTACGGCGCCAGCGCCGTCGACCTCGCCCCAGAGCGCGTGCAGGCGGGCGCCGGCCGTCGCAACGTCGAGGGCGACGCGGCGCCACTCTGGTGCGGTGACCGTGACGAGGCGCGTGCCGGGCGCACCCGGCAGCGCTTGCGATCGGTCGAGCCACTTGCGAATCGGCATGGCGTCTTATCCGTGCCTCATTGGCCGGTGATCAAGCTTGCGGCTGCGCGATACCAATCGGCCAAGTACGGCGGAATGTACATGCCGAGCAACAACACGAGCGCGAGATGCGCAAATACCGGCAACAGTGCCGGCGAATGAGGCAAGCGTTTCGCAGTGGTCTCGCCGAACACCATTGGCTGCACGCGGCGGAACACGGCTGCGAACGCAATGCCGAGGGCGAGGAGCAAGATGGGAGTCGACCACGGCTCCTGGCGCATCGCGGTCGTCAGGATCAAGAACTCGCTCGCAAACACGCCGAAGGGCGGCATACCAAGGATCGCGAGTGTGCCCATCATGAGACCCCACCCGATCGTCGGGCTCACCGTCACGAGCCCGCGGATGTCGTCGATGACCTGAGTGCCGGTTTTTTGCGCGGCATGGCCGACGGAATAGAAGATGGCCGACTTCGTCAGCGAATGCACCGTCATGTGCAGCAGCGCGGCGAAGTTCGCAACGGGGCCGCCCATGCCGAACGCGAACGTGATGATGCCCATGTGCTCGATAGATGAGTAGGCGAACAGCCGTTTGACGTCCTTCTGCCGCCACAAGAACAATGCCGCGAGCACGACCGAGAGCAGGCCAAAGCCCATCAGCATCCGCGACGGCAGCTCCGACTGCAGCGAGCCCTCCACGAGCACCTTGCAACGCACGACGGCGTAGATCGCGACATTGAGCAGAAGACCCGAGAGGACGGCCGAGATCGGCGTTGGACCCTCGGCGTGCGCGTCGGGCAGCCAGTTGTGCAGCGGCGCGAGGCCGACTTTCGTGCCGTAGCCGACGAGCAGGAAAACGAACGCCAGCGTGAGAACGGCCGGCTCGAGCTGCCCTTTGACTTCGTTCAAGTTCGTCCAGAGCAACGCCGTCGTGCCGCTGCCGCCGAGCACGCGCTCCGCGGCGAAGTAGAGCAGGATCGTGCCGAACAGCGCCTGCGCGATACCGACGCTGCAGAGAATGAAGTACTTCCAACCCGCTTCCAGGCTTGCGGGCGTCCGGTAGAGCGTCACGAGCAGCACCGTGGAGAGCGTCGCCGCTTCCATGGCCACCCAGAGCATTCCCATGTTGTTGCTCGTCAGCGCCAGCAACATCGCGGCGATGAAGAGCTGATACATGCTGTGGTAGAGGCGCAGTTGCTGAGGCTTCACGCGCCCGTGCTCGCTTTCGATGCGCATGTAAGGCCGCGAGAACAGCGACGTCGTGAAGCTCACGAACGCCGTGAGCGCCACGAGGAACACGTTGAATGCGTCGATGAAGAACTGTTCGCCGAGCGCCGTGAAGCTGCCGTCGCCGATGACACGACTCGTCAAAGCGCACGCCGCGAGGAACGTCGCGGCGCTGAAGCCGACGTTGACTTCGGGTGCCCAGCGCCGCGCGCCGACTGCGGCGAGGACGGCAGCGCCGGCGAGCGGGATCGCGAGCAGCAGCGCGAGCTCGATCATCGATCCTCCCGCAGCGACTCGAGGTGGTGCAGATCGAGGCTGTCGAAGCGCTCGCGAATCTGGAAAAAGAACACGCCGAGCACGAGCATGGCGACGAGCACGTCGAGCGCCACGCCGAGCTCGACGATCATCGGCATGCCGTACGTGGCGCTCATGGCGCCGAAGAACAGGCCGTTCTCCATGGAGAGGAAGCCGACGACCTGCGACATGGCCTTGCGGCGCGTGATCATCGTCAAGAACGAGAGCAGCACGACCGCGATCGCGATGGCGATGCCGCTGCGCGTCGCCGTGCTGGCGAGAGCCACGATCGGCTGCGCCAGGCCGAACGAGAAAATCACGATCAAGAGTCCGACGAGCATGGTGCCCGAGATCTGCAGCAACGGCTCGCTGTCCCAATAGACGCCGAGCCGCTTGATGAGCCGGTTCAACAGCCATGGCAAGAACAGCACTTTCAGCGTGAGCGTCAGGAGCGCGGACAAATAGAGGTGGGTCTCCCCCGTGCGCCATGCGAGCAGTAGGGTGGCCGCACTGAGCAGCGCGGCCTGCGCGGCGAGCAGTTTCACGAGCGTGACGACGCGCCGCTGCGACAGCATGCCGAACGCGAGCAACAGGAAAAGCGCGGCGATCGCGTTCAGGACTTGCAGATCGAACGGCAACGAGCTCATAGCCTCAACCTTCGAGTAGCAAGTGAACGAGCAGGCCGAGAACCGCGAGCAGAAACGCCGTCGCGAGCAGCTCCGGCACGCGGAAGACGCGCAGCTTCGCGAACGCCGTCTCGGCCACGGCGAGGACGACTCCGCTCACGAGCAGCTTCAACGCGAGAACCGGTAGAGCGCCGAGCAGTGCGGCGAACGTTGGCATGGCCGTCGTCGCGGCGCCCCAAGGCACGAACAGTGCCATGCCGATGCAAGCGTAGTTGAAGAGCTTCAGGGCGGCCGACCACTCCATGAGCGCTAAATGGCGGGCCGAATACTCGAGCAGCATCGCCTCGTGGATCATCGTGAGCTCGAGGTGCGTGGCCGGGTTATCGACGGGTAGCCGCGCATTCTCGGCTAGCAGCACGAGCGCGAAGGCAACGGCCGTGAACGCGAGGCTCGGGTAGAGCGCAAACTCCGCAGTCGCGAGCTGCTCGGCGATTTCGGGTAGCGCCGTGCTCTGCGAGATCAGGGATGCGACGAAGATGACGATCAAGAGCGCCGGCTCGGCGAGGAATCCGACCATCATTTCTCGGCGGGCGCCGAGCGTGCCGAACGCGGTGCCGACATCCATGGCGGCGAGCGCCATGAACACGCGCGCCGTCGCGAGCAGCCCGACGAGCGCGATCGCGTCGGCCGCGTTCGAGAACGGCAGGTTGGTGCCTGTCGAGGGCACTATCGCGGCGGCGCAGATCATCGTTCCGAACACGATGTACGGTGCGGTGCGGAACAACGGCGACGCGTGCTCGGCGAGCACGGCCTCCTTGAAGAGCAGCTTGCGGATGTTGCGATACGGCAGCCAGATGCTCGGCGGCTTGCGGTTCTGCAACACCGCGCGGCACTGCGAGATCCAGCCCATGAACAGCGGCGCGACGAGCACGGCGATCAACACCTCGAGAAACTGAATGAGCCAGATGAGGCCGCTCATAGCGCGAACGCCAAGAGCACGAGCAGCGTCACGAGGCTATAAACGAGATACGTCGAGATACGTCCCTGCTGAAGTTGGACGACAGCTTGCGCGAGACGCTGCACGAGAGCGGCGGCAGGCAGGTACAGGCCGGTCCAGACGCGGTCGCTCACCTCGACGCTGTAGTGCGGCGCCGGATCCGCGGGGCCGGGCAACTGTCGCCGCATGCCGAAGAACGGCTCGAAGATGTGCCGGATCGGCTGCCCGAAGCCTTCGGCCGTGTCTTGCATTCGCGAGTCGAGACGTACGAAACCACAGTCCCAAGGCGCCGAGCGGCGCACGCGCCGGCGATAAACGCGGCTGACGACGGCGACCGTTGCGAGCACGGAGAGCAGCACGATTGCAAGGAAAACCAGTGGCGCGTACGAGGCCTGGCGTTCGGCGACCGGGTCGAGCAGCCACCAGCGGCCGAACGTCGCGTCGGGAGCGAGCAAGCCGAGCTCGGACGGCACGAGCGCGAGTAGCGCGATCACTTGGCTCGGCAGCAGGCCGAGAAGCACGCAACCTGCGGCGAGCCAGATCATGCCGCAGCGCTCGCGCCAACCGGCGTCGTGCGCATTCGCCAACGCGGCTTCGCGCGGTTGCCCGAGGAATACAACCCCGAAGAACTTCACCATCACGTAGCCTGCTAGCGCAGCGGCTAGCGCGACCACCGCTGTGCCGAGCGGCAGCAGCATGTTGAGGAAGAGTCGCGGCACCTCGTGTGCGGATAGGAATGCTTGCAGCAGCAACCACTCCGACACGAAGCCGTTCAGCGGCGGCAAGCCTGCAATCGCGAGCGCACCGATCAGTGTCGGCCATGCGACCCATGGCATGCGGCGCATGAGCCCGCCGAGCTTTCCTAGGTTGCGCTGCCCTGTCGCATGCAGAACCGCGCCCGTGCCGACGAACAGCAAGCTCTTCATGAACGAGTGGTTGACGGCATGATAGAGCACGGCGATGAGGGCGAGCGCTGCCGGCGCGTTCATGTCTGCTGCGTGGAATACCAGCGCGAGCCCGAACCCCGTGAACAGCAGGCCGATGTTCTCGATAGATGAAAACGCGAGCAAGCGTTTCATGTCGGTTTGCGCAGCCGCAAAGACGATGCCGTACAGCGACGAGAAGAGACCGAGCCCCATCGCAACGAGTCCCCACCACCACCCGGGCTCGTCGAGCAAATCGAACGTCACGCGTAGGACGCCATAGACGGCCATCTTGAGCATGACGCCGCTCATGAGGGCCGACACGGGCGAGGGCGCTGCGGGATGCGCTTCGGGTAGCCACACGTGCATCGGCACGAGACCGGCTTTGGCGCCGAACCCGAGCACGGCGAGCAAGAATGCGGCGGATGCCCAACCCTCGGGCAGCGTGGCCGAGCGCATCGCATCGAACGTAAATTGCCAGCTGCCGCCCTGCAGCACGCCGAACGAGAGCAGGATACCGATTGCTCCGAGGTGAGCGATGAGCAGGTACAAGAACCCTGCTTGCCGGATTTCGGGGATGCGATGTTGCGTCGTCACGAGGAAATAGGACGTCAGCGCCATCGATTCCCACGCGACCATGAACGAGTACGCATCGTCGGCGAGCAGGACGGCGCCCATCGCGGCTAGAAACCAGTGGTACTGCAAGCACAGCAGCCCAGGCAGAGTGCCCTCGCCGCGCCGAAAATAGCCGGCGCCGAACAGCGACACCCCGGCCGATGCCGCGCCGAGCAGGAACAAGAAAACGTTCGACAGCGCGTCGCGGCGAAGGTGCACGGGTAGGTCCGGCAGTCCGATCGGTAGCACCCACCGCTCGGGCGGGCTCGCGATACTCGCCACGGCAATTGCGGCAATCGCCACGCCGACCGCGGCGCCGAGCGGAAACAGGATGTGCGCCACGAGCCTGAGGCTCGTGGGCCGAAGCAGCCCGAGGAGGCCTATTACGACCCATAGGCCAAGCAGGCTGACGAGGAGGGGCATCGGAGCGGACACGCTCACCAGGTCTCACGAAGGTCCCGTGACGGCGACCTCAAGATTGTACTTCAATGATAATATCATTAGCATTGAGTTATAGTCCAAGAGGTCGCCGCAGTTGCCCGAAGACCGCTCCGCGCGTTTGACGATCCTCATCGATCCACGCAAAAAAGCGTTGTTCGAGTCGCTGTGCGCCGATGAAGATCAGACGCCGTCGCAGGTCGTGCGCCGGTTGATCCGCGCGTACATCGAAGAGCGGTCGGGAAAGCCATGGCGCCCCAGTGACGCGACCAAGACCGCGTCCAAGGGCAAACGCTAGGAAGCATGCACGACGATCGGGCGGCGTCGAGGTGCGCCGGCCCTCCGGTTTGGAGAATAGTTCATGCACACGTACACGCCCGACAACGTCCATGCCCCCAGCAACTTGCGCCAGCGCGCGCTCGCGGTGTGGGTCGCCGAGATTGCGAATTTGACGCAACCAGACCGTCTCCACTGGGCTGACGGCACCGACGCCGAGTACGACACGCTCTGCGCGCAGATGGTCGCCTCGGGAATGCTGATCAGGCTCGATCCCAAGCGCCGTCCGAACTCCTATCTCGCTCGCTCCGATGCGAGCGACGTCGCTCGCGTCGAAGACTGCACCTTCATTTGTTCGGTCAATCGCGACGACGCGGGACCGACGAATAACTGGGAACAGCCCGAGCAGATGCGCAAGACGCTGCACGGCCTGTTCGCGGGTTGCATGCGGGGACGCACGCTTTACGTGATTCCGTTCTCCATGGGTCCGCTTGGCGGGTCGATCTCGCAGATCGGCGTCGAGATAACCGATAGCCCGTACGTGGTCGCGAACATGCGCATCATGACGCGGATGGGCAGCGCGGTGCTCGACGAGTTACGCGAGGATGGGCGCTTCGTGCCGTGCGTTCATTCGGTGGGCGCGCCTCTCGCGGCGGGGCAGCAGGACAGTCGCTGGCCCTGCAATCGGGAGACGAAGTACATCGTTCATTTTCCCGAGACCCGCGAGATCTGGTCTTACGGCTCTGGTTACGGCGGCAACGCGCTACTCGGCAAGAAGTGTCTCGCGCTGCGCATCGCTTCGACGATGGCGCGCGACGAGGGTTGGCTTGCAGAGCACATGCTGATCCTCGGCGTCGAGGACCCGAAGGGCGAGAAGATCTACGTGGCGGCGGCGTTCCCTTCGGCGTGCGGCAAGACCAACTTCGCGATGCTGATACCGCCGCGCTCGTTTGGCGGCTGGAAGATCACGACCGTCGGCGACGACATCGCGTGGATCAAGCGCGGCCGCAACGGCGAGCTGCGCGCAATCAACCCCGAGGCCGGGTTCTTCGGTGTCGCGCCCGGCACGTCGCCAAAGACGAACTCGAACGCGATGGCGACTCTGCGCGCGAACGTGATCTTCACGAACGTGGCCCTCACCGATGACGGTGACGTCTGGTGGGAGGGCATGACGAGCGAACCGCCTGGGCACGTCGTCGACTGGACGGGCGCGGACTGGACGTCGGAAATCGGCCGGCAGACGGGGCGCAAAGCCGCTCATCCCAACGCGCGGTTCACGGTGCCCGCGTCGCAATGCCCGTCGATCGACTCCGAGTGGGAGGACCCGCGCGGTGTCCCGATCTCCGCCTTCATTTTCGGCGGTCGCCGTGCAACGACGGTGCCGCTCGTCTACGAAGCTTTCAACTGGAGCTCCGGCGTGTATCTCGCCGCGACGCTAGGCTCCGAGACCACGGCGGCCGCGGAAGGCAAACAGGGCGTCACGCGGCGGGATCCGTTCGCGATGCTGCCGTTTTGCGGCTACAACATCGGCGACTACTTCAACCATTGGTTGCGCATTGGCCGGGCGCTCAGCGACAAGCCTCGAATTTTCTGCGTCAACTGGTTCCGTGTCGACACAAACGGGCGCTTCATGTGGCCCGGCTTCGGCGACAACATGCGGGTGCTCGAGTGGATCGTCGGGCGCGTTCGCGGCCGCGCTGCGGGCCGAGAGACGGAGCTCGGTTGGGTGCCTCGTTTCGAGGAAATCGACTGGTCAGGGTGCGACATTACGCGTGAGTTGTTCGAGGAGCTCGTCGCAGTCGACAACGACGCGTGGCGCCGCGAGCTCGTCGCGCATGGCGATTGGTTCGAAAAGCTTGGCTCCCGCGTGCCCGAGCAGCTCAAGATCAAACGCGATTTGCTCGCCGCCCGTCTCTCGCACGCGCCGGCCGCGTAACGGCGCCTTAGGCGCTTGAAGCCGAGGCCTTTCGCCGGCCTCGGCTTCTTGGACTCTTACCCTAAGCGAGCGCCCGCTCGAACAAAGCGAGCAGGCGGCTCCACGCGCGCTCGGCTTGCGTTTCGTCGTAGACCTGCGAGTCGGGCGGGCACCAGCCGTGCATGGCCGGATACACTTCGATCTCCGCGTCGAGCTTTGCTTTCGCGAATGTGTCGCGCAGCACGTTCTTCGCTTCGGGCTCTCGCTCGTCGTCGTTTTGAGCAACCGCGAACAAGTACCGCGCCTTCATCTGCGGTACCAGCAAGTGCGGGCTGTCCGGATTCTCCGAGACGAGGCCGCCGCCGTGGAATGACGCCGCCGCGCCGACGCGGTCGGCGACCGAGGCCGCGGTGCGCATCGTGATCGGGCCGCCCATGCAGTAGCCGGTCGTCCCGACCTTGCGGCTCTTGTCGACCTGCGGCTGCTCATCGAGCCAGGCGATGAATGCCTTGGCGTCGCTGACGTGCGTCGTCGCGTTGAGCTGCCCCGCGAGCGGGCGCACGACGGCCATCGTCTCCTGGTTGAACGCGGAGCCGGGCGGCACCACGGGCGCCCGCTTCCCACGGTAGAACGGATTCACGGTCAACACCGAGTAACCCGACTCGGCGAGCCGCTTGCCCATCTGCCGGAACGCCGGCCGCAGCCCCAGGATGTCGGGCCACACGAGCACGGCAGCGTGCGCGCCGCTTTGCGGGTGCACGAAGTAGGCGTCGCAGGTGCCATCGGGCGTCTTGATCTCGACGTCCTTTTCCGTGACGGCCTGCGCGTTCGCCGCGCGCGGCAACATCATCGCTAGGCTGGCGCCGGCCGTCAGGCTGCCAAAGTCTCGGCGCGAGACTCGTCCGGCACGGATGGCTTTCTCGAGGTCCTCTTCGAAAATATCCTTCTCGCACATGCGGCCTTCCCCCATTGGTGTTGAGCGCACCGGACGTCGGTGCACTGGTGTGCCCGACTATACCCATTCTCCGTCACGGGCTCACGCGGGGTGGCGGCTCGCTATGCAAAGAATGCTTCGAGCTCCGCGGCGAGCAGCTCCGGCGCTTCTTCGGGAATGTAGTGACCTGTCGGCAGGGCGCGGCCCGTGACTTCTTGCGCGCATTTTGCCTGCCAATCCTCGAGCGGCGTGAAAAGCCGGTGCACGACACCGCGCTCGCCCCAGAGCACGTGCGTGCGGCAGTCGATGCGCCGCGCGGAGTCCGCTCGGTCGTCGTCGAGATCGATGGTTACCGCCGCGCGATAGTCCTCGCACATCGCATGGATGGCGTCGTTGTTCGCGAAGCAGCGCTCGTACTCGGCGAGCGCGCGGGTATCGAACGGCGCGAGCCCTTCAGAGCCCCACCCGCCGAGCTTCGTGCGCAAGTAAAACGATGGCGCCGCTCCGATCAGCGTCTCCGGTAGCGGAGCGGGTTGAATCAAGAAGAACCAGTGGTAGTAGGCACGCGCGAAGTCGAGCGTCGTGCGCTCGTACATCGTCAGTGTCGGCGAAATGTCGAGCAGCGCGAGCTTGCGCACGGCCTGCGGATGATCGAGCGAGAGCCGATGCGCGACGCGGCCGCCGCGGTCGTGGCCGCAGACGAGGAATTGCTCGAAGCCGAAGCCGCGCATCAACGTCAGCACGTCGAGCGCCATCGTGCGTTTCGCGTAGGCCGAATGGTCCTGCGGCCCGCGCGGCTTGTCGGAGTCGCCATAGCCGCGCAAGTCCGGCATCACGAGAGTGAAGCTTCGTCGCAGGCGTTCGGCAACCTTGTGCCAGATCGCGTGCGTTTGCGGGAAGCCGTGCAGCAGCAACAGCGGCGGTCGGACGGGCGTCGGCGTGGCGTCGTAGCAGACGTTGAGCGCGATACCGTTCGCGGGCCGCCGCTCGACGCGAAAGCCGCGCGGGAAGAGCTCGGGCATCGCGCGAGTGTGCCGCCGCTAGCTTGTCGGTGCAACGCACTCGGAGCGCTGTTGCGCGGGGCCGTGCGCTTTCACGAGATTGAACGCCGTGTTGATGAGCCCGATGTGCGAGAACCCTTGCGGAAAATTGCCGATGAGCCGCCGCGCGTCGACGTCGTATTCCTCGGACAGCAGGCCGACATCGTTGCAAAGCGCGAGCATGCGCTCGAACAGCCGCGTCGCGTCGTCGACCCTCCCGAGCAGCACATAGGCATCCGCAAGCCAGAACGAGCACAGCAGAAACACGCCTTCCTCGCTGTCGGATCGGCAGCGTCTTTCGAGTAGCGCAGACGAGCCCGTCGCCGTGCAAGAGCTCGCGCTCGATCGCGGCGACCGTGCCCGCGATGCGCGGGTCCTTCGCGGGCAGAAAGCCGATTTGCGGCATCAGCAGTAGAGACGGCGTCGAGGCGCTGGCCGCCATAGATACTGCATGAACGTGTTGCGCTTCTCGTCGAACGCGTTCGCGCACATGTCGTCATGGATTTCGGCGCGCATTTCGCGCCACCTCTCACGGGCCCGTCGAGACCGAAGCGCTCGCAGCTCTTCACGCCGCGGTCGAACGCGACCCAGCACATGAGCCGCGAATGCGTGAACGCGCGCGCCGGCCCGCGCGTTTCCCAGATGCCGTGGTCGTGCTCCTTCCAGCGCGCGCGAGATATCGCAGCAACATCTTCTGCAGCGTCCACGCATCGTCGAGCGGAGCGAGCTTGGCTTCGCGCGCCGCATGCAGCACGTCCATCAGTTCGCCATAGACGTCGAGCTGGCACTTGCGTCGACGCGGCGTTGCCAACCCTCACGGGCGCGCTGTTCTCATAGCCCGCGAGCCAGGGAAGCTCGATTTCGGGCAGACCAGCGTTCTCCTGCGACGCCATAAATGATGCTGCAGTTGATCCGGGCGGCCTGCAGCGGCGCGCAGGAGCCAGTGCCGCCAGCTTTCGGCCTCTTCGCGATAGCCAGCGTTCAGGAGCGCATACAGAGTCAGTGCAGAATCGCGCATCCAGCAATAGCGGTAGTCCCAGTTGCGCGACGCCGCCGACAGTTCTCGGCAGGGAGGTGGTCGGCGCGGCGACGATGCCGCCTGTCGGCGTATAGGTAAGCAGCTTCAGCGTGATCAGCGAGCGAATGACGGCTTCGTCCAGCGTTCGTGTCGCACTCGAAGAGGCAGCGCTTCGACCACTCGCGCCAGCGCAGCACCGTCTGGTTCAGGCTCTCGGCGTGGTCCGGCACGAAATGCGGCGCCTTGTGCGACGATGGTACGAGAGCGTGAACGGCATGCTATCGCCTTCGCGGATGGTGAACTGCGCGTGGGTCGTCATGTCGCGGCCGTCCAGCGGCACGCGCGTGTGCAACTCGACAGCATCCGGGCCGGCGATGGCCGCAGGCCATAGTCGCGCCGCCGCACCCATGGCACGGGCGTGCCATAAGTCGAAGCGCAAGATCAGCTCCATCGTAATCGACGCTCGCCGCGAATGCCGCGAACGATGCGCACAACGTCGATCTTGGTTCTCATCGTCCGTGAGAGGCATGAAGTCGATGAGCGACGGCTTCGCCGCTCGGCGTCGTGAAGCGCGTCTCGAGCACGGCCGTGCGCGGCAATACGACCGCGCGTCGTCGTGAATCGTCCGCCGGCGCGATGAGCCAACGGCCATTGCTCGGTACGACCGAGCAGCGCCGCGAAGCAGGCCGGCGAGTCGAAGCGCGGCAGGCACAGCCAATCGATCGAGCCGTCGCGTGCGACCAGCGCCGCCGAGATGATGTTTCCGATCAGCGCCGTAGTCTTCGAGCGGCTTAGACGCGGAGGGCTGCGTGGCCGCTTCCCGGCGGCCCGGCACGAGGATCGATGGCGCTGTGGGGCTCAGCTCGGCAGCCCGCGGCTAGCGACTGCGCTCGCTTTCCTGCTGTGCTTGCGCGGCGCTGATCGCCGATTTCACGTGCCGCTGCTCTTCGGGCGGCGGCAGCACGGCCGGCAGGCCGAGCGACTCGAGCCACAGCTCGCGGCAATAGCCCTTGCTGTGATAGAGGTGCTCATCCTCCTGCTCCTCGACGATCTCGCAAGCTTCCTCGAGCGCTTTCTTCTGCGCGCCTTTGAGATCGGCGGCGCACTTCGTCAGCAGCTCCCAGTTCAGATGATCTTTCGTCTCGGCGAGCACGACGCACTCGCAGGCGACGAGCTGCGCCGCCGTCGGATTGCCGGCTGCCTGGGCCTTGTCGATCGCGGCGACGAGCGCCTCGCCGAGACTGCGAACGATGTCTCGGCCTGGCGACGCCTGATCTGGATCGATCTCGAGCTTTTGCGAAACGTTCTCCAGTATCTGAACGTGCGTGCGCGTCTGCTCGAGGTACTCCGACCATTCGTGCTTGAGCTCCTCGAAGATCGCGCAGCGAATCGCCGCCTCGTAGACCTTGACGCCGCCACGCTCGTGCTCGAGCGACTGAAGCAGAAGCTCCTGCAGTTGTGCCTTGTCCAGCATGGCTGACTCCCGTTTTTGTGGCTCACAAAAAGTGCGCCACCCGGCAGCCGCAGCAGCCGAGTGGCGTTGAGCGGAAGGCATCGGTTCGAATCCACAAACGTCCGCGTATCCGCGAATCGGGTAATGCATAACCCGTGCCGTCGACATACGAAGCGCCTTAAGCGCCTTCGCGCGCGACGGCGGAGATGTGTCCCGTCTCTTCGAGCACGGCGAGCTTCACGTCCTCCGCACGCTCGTAGCCGAGCTTGCGCAATCCTGCCAGCAGCTCGGCATGCGTGACGCCTTCGAGCTCGAGCGCACGCTCGATGATGCGGCCGTCGCGAACCAAAGGCCGTGGTTTGCCTCGGACGAGGTGACGGAAGCTTCGTGACCGTGCGCATAGCAAGGCCGTCAGGCGATGCAAAACGAAGACCGTGAGGACGAAGACCAAGGCATTCGCGGAGCCGCGCTGCAGTGCCGCCTGTTGGATGACGACGCCGAGCGTGATCAAGACGAGCAGGTCGAACGTCGTGGTCTGGCCCGCCATCCGCTTCCCGGCCAAGCGGACGAGCACCAACAGCGCAGCGTAGTAGGCTGCGGCTTTGGCCGCCTGCAGCAGAAGCTCCTCGATCATGCACGACACGCTGCGCCGGGCGGCGCCTGCTACGGCGGGAGCAAGCTCCGTGCCATGCGTGCCGGAATGCATCTTGCAGGGCTGCTGCCCCGACAAACGCAAGGCAAGGAGCAGGCACCAATGGAACGCATCGAAAAAACCATCGAGGTCGATCGGCCCGTGCGCACCGTTTACAACCAATGGACGCAGTTTGAGGAATTTCCACGGTTCATGGACGGAGTCAAAGAGGTCAGGCAGCTCGATGACACGCACGTGCGGTGGCATGCCGAGATCTTCGGCAAGGACAAGGAATGGGACGCCGAGATCACGGAGCAGGTCCCTGACCAGAAGATCGGCTGGAAGAGCATCTCGGGAGACGCGCCCAATGCGGGCACCGTACGTTTCGAGCCGATCGGCCCCGAGCGCACGCTCGTTCGCTTGGTGATGGCCTACGAGCCGCAAGGCGCGACGGAGAGCGTCGGCGATGCGCTCGGCGTGCTGAGCAGCCGTGTCGAGAAGAGCGTCAAGCAGTTCAAGAAGTACATCGAGAGCCGCGGCGTCGAGGACGGCGCCTGGCGCGGCGAGGTGCACGATAGCGAGACGAAGCCGCGAGCGCATTGAGGTCGAGAACCGACCAGCCCGCGGTTGGCGCGATACGCCGACCGCGGGCAACGCCGGCAGCTGCGACGGCGCGCGGAGCTCGTTCAAGGCGCCGCGTTACCGTGACAAACACACGGTTATCGAATAGTGAGCAGCTACACGTAACGGTAGGTTTCACGACCGATGCCCCGCCGTGGGTCAAGCTGCGGCGATGACTACTCGGATCGATATCGACGCGTTGCGGCTGCGGTACGAAGCAGCGTTCGAGGTGTACCGCATGCACACCGCAAACCTCATCGAGCACAGTAAGGGCGGGCGGCAACCCGCGCCTCAAGTGCTCGCGGCCGAGGAAGAAGCGTTGTACGAGCTCACACGGATACGTCGCGAGCTGCTGGACGCATTGGTCAGGACGTACTAGCCTGGGCGCGCGCTCCTCGATCAGGGCCTGAAGAACGTCAGCATCCGTCCGAACAGCATGATGGAAACCAGCAGCATCAGCGAGATTGCTGCGATGATCTTCGCGCGCGCCGGCGCGTCGCCCGACGGTTCGAGTGCGAGCACGCGTCGCGCCTCGAACGTGTAGAAAAATAGAACGTTGAGCCCGAGCAACAGCAGGGCTATGACCTTCAGCTTGAACGCCGCGTTGTAGAAGTACTGATCCGGCTGCCCAAAAATGAACAACGAACCGGTCACGGCAGACAAGCCGAACGCCGCGACACCGTAGCGCAGCGAGCGGTGCAGCGTTGCAGGCGCTACTCCCTTGACGAGGCCCAGGAGCCGCAGATCGAACGTAGCGACGGTGCCGACCATGACCGCGAGCGCGCAGAAATGCAGTACCTCGCTGATGGGCCAGACCCACCGATAGCCCATGACGACCGTGTTGACGGGCGTGCTCGTGAGCCAACCGATGATGTCGCCGAGGCTCATGGCAGCTGGCTCGCGAACAGCACCTGGTGCGTGTAGGCGAGCAATCGGCCCGTCGCGATCGTGCCGGCCCAGACGAGCAGCGAGCCCGCCGCCCAGCGTTTCGCCGCCGCATTGATGACGGAGCCCGCGGCGGCCTCGCCGCGAGGGAACGCTTCGCGATTGATGGCGGCGACGGCATAGAGCCCGGCCACGACCAACGCCAGCTTCGCGTAAAAAACGGGGTTCGTGAGTGCCTTCGCGGGATAGGCGAGCAGCAGCGCGAGCCCGGATGCCGTGTTGATGCCGAAGCCGAGCCACATCACTCGCGTCAAGCCCGTCATCCGGACGTTGCGGGTGAACGTGGCCGCCCGCAGCAACCAGATGTCGACCGCGATGCTGACACCGGCCAACATCGCGAGGCCGAGCGTGTGCAAGAAAAGAATGAACGGGAATCCCATGATCGAGGGGTACTCGCGCACCCAAACGCTCGCAGGCGTCTCCTCGAGCCAGACGAGAATGCCGGTCAGCATGGTGACTAGATTCCGAAATAGGGAGATTGGACGCGGCCTCTGGCCGTAGTATCTACAGACGTAGAGATTGACGCCAGCGGGTAGAGCGAACTAGGAGGCTACGGGCTCAAGTGGTCCGCGACTCTCGGCCAGCCGCCTTGACCGTGCTTTGCCGCTCGACGAGCTCTTGATCTCGATTGTCGCTGCCGCTGCCGGCTATCCTTGCCGCCGTTTGCTGCTCGATCGCGCGCAGCTCCTCGAGAGCCGCCGCTCGGCGAGCATCGGCTGCGTCGACGGCGCGAGCGTACTGTTTCCGAAGGGCCGCGAGGGCCGCGAGGGCCGCGGGCTGCGTTTCCCAACCGTAGCGCCCAGCCAGCTCCTCCGCGAGCGACCAGTAGATGCTCGAGCCGTTCTCGGCGAGCGAGTCCCAGCGCAGGTACCAACTCGTCCCCTCCGCAACGGACGGCTTTGACTTGCCGATATCGGCCAAAACCTCCGATACCAACTCGCGGTACTCCGGCCGGATAGAATAATTGTCCTTCTCCCACTCGTTGTTTGGGTACCCACGTAGCGACGGTGCTGTAGATACTGGCGTTGCCCGCCTGCAACTGTTAAGTCTCGCTTGCAACACAAGCGTCGCGGCGTAGAGTTACGCTCATTCCGTGGCCTCCCGCGCACCATAAGAACAAACGCGCAAGGACGTTCAATGAAGATCACTTGGGTCGCTACTACGGTTGCCCTACCTCAGCCGGGACAGACCGTCCACGCCCGAATCAAGAACGGAACCGTCGTTCACCGAGTGAAGTTCCTCGACGAGCCGATCCAGCGATGGGAAGAACCGGGCTTGGTCTACCCATTAGCGTACTTTTTCGACTGGGCCCCGTTCACAGGCGACAAGTCCAAGGCCAAAGATTCCAACGCAACTGTCTCCTAGGCTGCATTCCGCTACATAGTCGTTCACCGACCATGACTTGAGCTGCGTCAGTAACTCCAGCTCGTCGGCCGCCAACCTATGAATGCCCGTACGCCCACGCTTTAGGCGTCGGATCAGCAACCAGTCGGCTTCGAGGTCTATCCGACACTGGAATACGGGCGGAAGAGAAGGTGTTTAGCGAACTTTCCTTCGCCAGGCGGGCGCTAATGCATGCGCTCTACGACCACACGAACGGAGGCCAGACTGCGGCTTAGCCGAAGGGCCAATACGCTTCAGTGCGAACGCCCAAAGATAATCGGCCATGTCTCGTATCTCCGAGGAGGCCTTGCGGAGGCTGCGGCAGCGTTACAACGCTTCCTACTCGGCATACAGGAGCTGCGCCCGGGACTCGGCTGAAGCCGCAGCGAGCGGGATCGCGCCCTCGGCCGGTCTCCTTACCCGGGAGGCTAACGCGCTGCGGCAGCTCACTCACGCCCGTCGTGAAATGCTAGCGGCAATGGCAAACGACTAAAAGAAACTGCCGACGCGGGTCTCCCAAGGAACTTCGCACGCCGGTTTCGCTCTGACTTTCGCTATGGAATCGATCCCCGATCACGAGTCCAAGGTCGACGTTTACGAGGCGCCGGATGGCGTGCTCAACGTCATCATTCGCACGATCGACGACGAGGAGCTCGAGAGGCTTCGGGAGAGTCGCCGCCAACCCGCGAAGCGCGCTCATCGGAGGGTCAGGGTTCAGTGAACAAAACGCCGTGCAAAGTACTCGTGGTTGACGACGAGCGGGCCAATGCGGACAGCACCGTCCGCCTTCTGCGTGTGTGGGCACACGAGGCCGAGGCCGCGTACTCAGCCGAAGACGCTGTCTCCAAGGCCATAGCCTTCGACCCCGACGTCGTACTCATGGACATCGGGATGCCCGTGATGAACGGCTTCGACCTGGCGAAAGAGTTGCGGCAGTATTGCCCAGGGGCCAAATTCGTAGCCCTAACGGGATACACGCCAGAAGAGATTGTGCGCCGGGCACGCGACGCTGGTTTCGCAAGGGTTCTGACCAAGCCAGCCTTTGATCTTGAACAAGCGGTTGAGACCGAGTGCGCTGACCTGAGTGGCCCTAAGGCTCTCGAAGAACCTACCTCGACTAATGCTTCATCGCAGTAAAAATTGCTTTCAACCAATCCCGCCGAGCGACGCTTAGCTCGGAAGAGGCTTCGGACTCGGCGTCCAACTCTTCGGCCGACGGTAACGAACCGCGATCCAACTTTTCGTCGATTCGCACCATAATTGCGTAGTACGTTTTGTGAGCATTTCGGTACCGTGCGTGTAAGGTTTGAAGAACCGCATCATTCACGGCCGTTCCGAATGCAAGGTAAATGCCAATACGTCCATCGGCCCGGACACCACCAAAAAGAAACCCCGCCGAAGCGGGGTCTCAGTAGGGCGCGTAGTACGTACTACATCCAGGTCGATGAGCGCCTCGATCTCCCGCGGATGCGCCCGAAGGAACGCCGCCACGTCCTGCAGCGTCACGCCGGCGCGGAGCAACACACGAATGTCGACGATGGCTTGGTTAGGCCGCCGAGCTGCGCATAACAGCTCGAGCGGCCGACGTTGGACGCGACAGGATGTTGGCTCTGACGTTGGCTGAGGCTGAAAGGCTGCCTAAGTCATTGATAGGCGGATTGGCGGAGAGGGTGGGATTCGAACCCACGGTACGGTCACCCGTACACTTGATTTCGAGTCAAGCCCGTTCGGCCACTCCGGCACCTCTCCGCCGCGCAGTTTACTGGCAAGCGGCTCGGAGCGGCAACGAAAAGCACAGCTCAACGATTGAGCAAACCGGCGGCGGCGAACCCGAGCCACGCTCCGAGCAAGCAGAGCACGAGCGATAGTGCAACGTTTACAACGGCGGCGCCGAGCGCCCCGCTGCGCGCGAGCTCGAGCGTCTCCAAGCTGAAGGCCGAAAACGTCGTGAAGCCGCCGAGCACGCCGACGACCAAGAAAGTGCGCGCGTCGGTGCCGAGGAGCGGCCGGCCGTCGGCGGCGACGAGCGCCGCGAGCAAACCGATCGCGAACGACCCCGCGACGTTGACGAACAGCGTGCCATACGGGAAGCCCGCGCCGAGCCAGCGCGCGGACGCCGTCGAGGACGCGTAACGCGCGACGCTACCGAGCGCGCCGCCCAAGGCGACCCAGAAATACGGCATCGGACCAGCTCCATGCGAGAAGGGCCGCGCCATAGTAACGAAACCGCGGCGCGACTATGCTCTGACCGAAAAACGGGGGACAACGATGACGATCGAAGACCCGATCACGCGCCGCAGGCTCATCGCCGGCGCTGCGGCGACTGCCGCGTTTGCGGCGACACGAAGCGCGGTGGCGCAACGTACCGGCAATGACGATCTGACGCGGCTTTCGATCGGCGAAGCGAGTCGCCGCATCGCCGCACGCGAGCTTTCGCCCGTCGAGCTGACGCGCGCGTATCTCGAGCGTATCGATAGCGTCGATCCGCGCGTCAACGCCTATATCACGGTGACGGCGGATCGAGCTCTCGATCAGGCGCGCGCGCTCGAGGCCGAGCTCGCCCGGGGTCAAAACCGCGGGCCGCTGCACGGCATTCCGGTCGGGCTGAAGGACAACATCGATACCGCCGGCATTCTGACGACGGCCGCGAGCGCCGTGTACGCAGACCGCGTCCCGACCGAGGACGCCGAGTGCGTACGCAAGCTGCGCGATGCGGGCGCCGTCTTCCTCGGCAAGCTCAACATGCATGAGTTCGCGTACGGCGGCACCTCGGCCGTCACGCACTACGGCCCCGTGCACAATCCGTGGGACCTCGATTATCACCCCGGCGGCTCGTCGGGCGGGTCCGCGGCCGCCGTCGCCGCGCGGCTCTGCGCCGCGGCGCTCGGCACGGACACGGCTGCGTCGGTGCGCTACCCCGCTGCGTGCTGCGGCGTCGCGGGCCTCAAGGCGACGCACGGGCTCGCGAGCATTCGCGGCATCGTGCCGCTGTCGGAATTCCACGATCACGTCGGACCGCTCGCGCGCAGCGTCGCCGATTGCGCGCTCGTCATGAATGCGCTCGCCGGCTTCGATCCGCTCGATCCCGTCAGCATCCGCGCAGAGCGCGTGGACTACCGCTCCGCAATTGGCAGCGACGTGCGCCGGCTCCGTATCGGCATACCGCGCTCGCCGTTCTTCGAGCAGCTCGATCCGGAGATCGACGCGGCCGTTCGCGCGGCGCTCGACATTCTCGTCGGTCTCACGGGTCCGACGCGCGACGTCAACCTCGCGCCGCCCAACACGTACGCGTTGCTCGATGCCGAGACCTACGCTTACCACGCGCCATTGCTCGCGGACCCCGCGAAGCGCGCCCTCTACACTCCCGTGACGTTGCCGCGCGTGATGGGCGGCGCAAGCGTAACGGCGCAGGTGTACATCGAGCAGCGCAGGCAGATGCAGATCGCGCGCAATACGATCGGCGAGACGTTTGCCGACGTCGACGTCCTCGTCGCGCCGACGTCGATGGCCGTTCCCGAGACTATCGCTGCGGTGCTCGCGAATCCGGCGCGGGAGGGCTCGCTGATCCGCAACACGCTGCCGTTCAACGTGTTCGGTATCCCGGCAATCAGCGTGCCCTGCGGGTTCGCGCGCGCGGGTTTGCCGATCGGCATGCAGATCATCGGCCCGCGGCTCGGTGAGACGCCTGTGCTCGCGCTCGCTCATGCGTACGAGCAGGCGACGGACTGGCATCGGCGCGAGCCGCCGCTCGCCTAGGCACGGCCAGGCGAAACCATCCGCGTGTCGGCCGGTCATAGTCGCCGTTGCCCTGCGGAAGCCGATGCGCGAGCTTGAGCCAGCCGGCCATCCTTCGATCGACGCGCCGCGGCGCCCGGCGCGCGGGCGCGCAAGCTTTCCGCTGTCGCGCGCGGCGTTCATTGCATCGATCGCCGCGCATGTGGTCGCGGGTTACGCGCTGAGCCGGCACAAATGGCCCGACGAACCGGCGCCGAAGCCGATCGCCGATTTCTTCCTGTTCGAGACGCGGGCGCCGCGGCCGACCGAAGCCGCGCCTGGCCTGTCGCCGTCCGAGCCGGTGCCCGAGGTCCCCGAGCAACCCGAGCCCGTGCCCGCGCCTCGACCAACGCAGCCCGCCCCGGAACCGAGCGTCGTCGTCGAGCCGCCTCCCGCAGTCGCACCGGCGCCGGCCCCGCGCGCCGAGCCACTGCCGGCTCCTACGCCGCGTGCGTACATCGATTTCGACGAGGCGCGGCGGCGTGCGGCGAATCAGGTCATCGGATCGCGCGCGGACGAGAGCGAGACCTTGACGTTCTCGAACAACGACCTCGCTTCGCCGTTACCCGAAGCGGAGCCCGAGCAAAAGCGCAGCATCTTCGACGGAACGGGCGAGCCGATCGGTCCCAGAGTCGGCACGCTGGGACAAGCGCGAACGAAGCTCGGCCACAAAGTCAGCGCTCTGTGTAACGCGTTGACGGGCGGCTTCTCGCTGATGGGCTTCGGAAGCTTTTGTGCGCCGCCGCCCGACGGCGGGCCGAGCGGCTTGTTCCCGGAAGTGCGCCCGGCCTACCTCGATTTGATGCCTGAATGCGTCGATACCCGCGACACGGCGCCGGCGCTGGCTCTCGAGGCGCCGTTCTCGACCGTGAAGTGTCGGCTCGTCGAGCAAACGGACTTCGCCGCGCAACCCTAAGTTTTCTGGGCGTCTGTAAGGAATCCCGCGCGTGCGCGTACTAGCTCTCGTGAGGAAAACGCTGGGCGCCGGGCGGCTCATCCGCAAGTTGCGGCCGGGTTCACTTTATTCCGCTAACAGGATGTTCTAGAACCAGTTTAGAAGTACTATCCGCGAATTCCGCGACCGCCCGAAATCAAGATAAGGAACACTGGGCATGGCAGACAGCACCACTGTCGGCGTTCTCACGAACATCTTCACGGCACCCGCAATTGCGTTCGCCGCCATCAAGGAGCGGCCGAATCCGTGGGTGCCGCTGCTCGTGTTGATCGTCGGAACTTTCGCCGTCCAGTTCACGTACCTGCAGGCCGTCGACCTGCCGTGGCTCATCGATCAGCAGCTTCAGCAAGCTGGGGGCGATATCTCGGAAGAGCAGCGCAGCCAGGCCGTCGATGCAGCGACGCAGATCCCCGCGAGCGTGCTCGGCGCCATTCAGGGCGTCTCGAGCGCGGTCATCATCCTCATCATTTACGCGCTCATCGCTCTTTACTACACGGGCGTGTCGTTCGCGCTGAACGACAAGATCAAGTATCAGCAATGGCTCGCGCTGATCGCGTGGTGCTCGCTGCCGGCCGTGTTCGGTCTGATCGCATCGTTCGTGAACCTGCAAGTCACGGATGCGCGATTCCTGCCGGCGGACCAGCTGAACCCTCTGTCGTTCGGAAGCCTGCTCGCCCTCGAGACCCAAGGCGCCACGATCGTCGAGCGCATCCTGATGCAGCTCGACGTGACGGTGTTGTGGTCCACGGTGCTGCAGATCCTCGGCTATCAGGCCTTCACGCAGCGCTCGATCGTGACGTCCACCGTCGTCGTGCTCGGGCCGCTGGCCGTCATCGTGCTCGTCGCTTCGATCTTCGCGCTGACTTAAGGGTGCCATGAACAAGAAGCTCATGCTGATCATCGGCCTCGTGGTGCTCGTCGTGGCCGTGCCCCTGATCAACGCACGTATACGCGGCACGTCGTCCGTCGAGGTCGAGGTCGAGAGGCTGGAGCCGCGCGTCATCCAGTCGTCGGTGCTGGCGTCGGGCAAGCTCGTGCACGAGGAGGAGGTCAAGCTCTCGACCGAAGAGATCGGCAAGGTCACGGCCATCTACGTCGACGAAGGGCAGAAGGTCAAGCGCGGCGAGCTCGTGCTGCAGATCGACGACCAGCGCCTCAAGGCCGCCGTGGACCAGCAAGAGGCGTCCGTGCGCATGCAGGAGATCGCGATTCAGCGGCAGCAGCTTCAGGTCGACAACATGCGCACGACGTGGAATCGCATGAAGGGCCTCCACGACCGCAACCTCATCGACGAGGACAGCTTCGTCACGTCGTCGAACAACCTCGAGATCGCCGAAGTCGATTTGATGTCGAGCCGTGAGTCGCTCGAGCAGGCGCGCGCGCAGCTCGAGCAGCAAGAGGACCGCCTCAGCAAGACACGCGTCTATTCGCCGATCGACGGCACGGTGACGACGCTCGACATCAAGGTCGGCGAGACGGCGATCTCGAGCTCGACGAACATCCCAGGCTCGAGCCTCATGACGATCGCGAACCCCGCGAGCATCCATACCGAGGTCAACGTCGACGAGGCCGACATCGCGAACGTCGAGATCGGCCAGATGGCGCGCGTGTTCGCGATCGCGTACCCGGAACAGCCCGTCGAAGGCGTCGTCGAGTCGATCGCCGTCTCCGCGAAGGTCGCCGAAGGGCAGCAGGGCCAGAGCTTCGCGATCAAGATTCGCTTGCTCGACCCCGAGAAGATCACGCTGCGGCCCGGCATGACGTGCCGCGCCGAGATCTTCACGGCGACGAAGGGCGACGTTCTCGCGGCGCCGATTCAAGCGATCCTCGTCGAGGAGAACCTCACGACGGATGCCGTCACGCGCGACGTGTTCGTTAACCGCGACGGGCGCGCGACGAAGGTCGCCGTTCAAGTCGGGCTCGCCGACGATACCTATCAGGAGATCGTCACGGGCCTGTCGGCCGGTGACGAGATCGTCACGGGCCCCGACCGTGTGTTGCGCGCGCTCGAGGATGGCGACCGAATCGCCATTGCGGAGAGTAGCCGCGACAACTCCAGCGTCAGCCGCAGCGGCACCCGCACGACGCTCGCCGCGGAGTAGCACCGATGCCCGTCATCGAGCTCAACTCGATCAGCAAGCACTACGAGATGGGCCAGCAGCTCATTAAAGCCGTCGACAGCCTCGACCTCACGATCGACTACAACGAGTACATCGTGTTCATCGGCTCGTCGGGCTCGGGCAAGTCGACGCTGATGAACATCATCGGCTGCTTGGACACGCCGACTTCAGGACGCTACGTCCTGAACGAAAAGGACGTCAGCGGCATGGAGGAGAACGAGCTCGCCGACATCCGCAATCAGGAGATCGGCTTCATCTTCCAGAGCTTCAACCTGCTGCCACGCGCGAGCGCGCTCAAGAACGTGATGCAGCCGCTGATCTACCGCGGCATGAGCCTCGCCGAGCGCAAAGCGGAGGCGGAACGCGTGCTCGAGCGCGTGGGGCTCAAGGATCGCGCGGATCACCTGCCGAACCAGCTTTCGGGCGGCCAACGGCAGCGCGTGGCGATCGCGCGCGCGCTCGTCACTAACCCTTCGATCCTGCTCGCCGACGAGCCGACGGGCAATCTCGACTCGCAGACGAGCATCGAGATTCTGCGTTTGTTCGACGAGCTGCATCGCGACGGGCAAACCATCATCGTCGTCACGCACGAGCCCGACGTCGCGGCGCATGGCGAGAGAGTCGTTCGCCTCAAGGACGGCAAAGTCGTGGAGGACCGGCGCAATGAGCGCGACCGCACCGAGCACTGAGAAGCGCGGCCCACGCGCGCGGCGCGTCGTGAAGACGCGGTTCCCTCTGTGGTTCGCCGCCAGCGAAGGTGCGCGCGCCGCGCTCGCCTCGATTCGCGCGCACGGTTTCCGCAGCTTTCTGACGACGCTCGGCATCGTGATCGGCGTGGCCTCGGTCATCGCGATGATCTCGATCATCCAGGGGCTCAGCGCCATGATCGGCGATCAATTTGCCGGTCTCGGCGCGAACGGCGTCACCGTGCAGTCGTTCACGTCGCGCGAGGCGTGGCTCGCGGGCCGCGTCGCGCGGCTCACGGAGGCCGACTACAACCTGATTCGCCTCCGCGTCGAGGGTCTCGAATCGATCACGCCGATCATGCAAACGCAGGGGCAAGTTCGGTCGGGCTCGAAGGTCACGGCGACGCAGGTCGTCGGCTCGACGTATGCGTACCAGGAGGTCGCTCTCTATTACGCGGCGCGCGGCCGGTTCATCTCCGACAGCGACAACCAGACGCGCCGGCGCGTCGCCGTCATCGGCGAGCAGGTGCGAGCCGATCTGGCGCTACCGGAGAATCCGCTCGGCGAGTACATCCAGTTCAACGGCGAATGGCTCAGGATCATCGGTCTGCTCGAGGAGAAGGGCGAGATCTTCGGTCAGAGCCAGGACAATCAGCTGATCATTCCGTTCAACACGTTGGCGAGCCTGCAGGGCAATCAACGCCAGCGTGATTTGTGGATCCGGCTCACGATTCGTGACCTCGACGAGCTCGACCAAGTCAGTGCGACGATCACGCGGCTCTTACGGACGGCGCACAACTTAGGGCGCGACGACGAGGACGATTTCCGCGTTCAATCGGCGCAGCAGCTTCAGGACACCGTCGAGGGAATCTTGAATAGCGTGACGGTCGTCATGAGCGGCATCGTCAGCATCTCGCTGCTCGTCGGCGGCATCGGCATCATGAACATCATGCTCGTCTCCGTGACGGAGCGAACGCGCGAGATCGGCATCTGCAAAGCGATCGGCGCGAAGCGGCATCACATTTTGCTGCAATTCCTGCTCGAGGCGCTCGTGCTGTGCTTGTTCGGCGGCCTGATCGGCCTCGTGCTCGGCTACGCAATCGGCGGCCTCGCGGCATCGCTCATCCCCGGCTTCCCGCCGGCGTTCACGCCGTGGTGGGCCGTTGCGCTCGCGCTGGGGTTCTCGGGCGTCGTCGGCGTCGTCTTCGGCATCCTGCCGGCCGCGAAGGCCGCGAACCTGGATCCGATCGCCTCGCTGCGTTACGAGTAGCGCTGCATTCCCGCGCCGCTCCGCCGCCGCTCGGCCTAGAAAACCGGGTACCAGACTCCGCGCGCCATCATGATCGCCATGAGGATGATGACGAAGATCAGCGTGAGCTCTATATGGATCAGCATCCGGATCGTGCGCCCCGTGCCGGCGGCGAAGTTCGGCACGCGGCCCTCGCGCAGCGCCTTGCGCCAACCCATGAACTTGATCGTCGGGTAGATCGACAGCACGGCGACGAGAATGAACAGCGCAAGCTTCACGAGAAACGGTCCGCTCGAGAAGTAGTACATCGAGCCTTTTTCGGTGTGTAACACGCGGACGAAACCGACGACGAGCAGGACGAGCGCCGCGATCCCGTACACCATGTCCATGCGTAGCACGCTGCGTGCCGACGCCGGCGTCAGCTCGCCTCTCAGCAGCACAAGCTCGACCATCAGCGTTCCGACGACCAGGAAGGCCGCGAGGTGATGGAGATAGGCTGCCGTGATCGTCGCTGTCATCGGTTGCGTAGTGTACACGCCGGCAATAGCACCTCGGCGGTGGGATCCGTTCGAGCCTGACCCCTATCGTGGTCGGCTACGTTCGCCGCAGCGCACGTGTGGCCCAAATCTTGCTTGAAGGTGCGAGGAGCCAGGAGCCAATGAAATGCGCACGCCCCGACTATTCATCGCCGTTCTTGCCGCGGCACCGCTACTGACCTCGTGCACGACCGCGTACTACCGAGCGCTCGAGACCGTCGGCATCGAGAAACGCGACGTCCTCGTCGACCGCGTCGAGGAGGCCCGTGACTCGCAGACCGACGCGAAGGAGCAGTTCACTTCCGCGCTGGACCGTTACCGCAGCGTCGTCAACGTCGAGGGCGGCGACCTCGAGGAAGTTTACGACCGGCTCGCGAGCGAGTTCGAGCGCAGCGAGATGCGTGCGCAGGCCGTCGGAGAGCGCGTCTCCGCCGTGGAATCCGTTGCGAACGACCTGTTCGCCGAATGGGAAGACGAGATCGGCGAGTACAGCGACCCGAATCTCCGCAGGCAAAGCCAGCGTCTCCTGACCGACACGCGCGCGGACTACCGGCGGCTCATCGCGGCGATGCAGCGCGCGGACGCGGCGATGGAGCCCGTGCTGACCCTATTCCGCGATCAGGTGCTCTTTCTTCGTCACAATTTGAACGCGCGCGCGATCGGCTCGTTGGAGACCGAGCTCGCCGACATCGAAAGAGCCACGGCCCGGTTGATCCAAGAAATGGAGCGCTCGATCGCCGAAGCCAGCCGCTTCATAGACGCACTGGCTTGACAGGGTGCGTCTAGCCGTCCAGCGCGTGCTTGAGCCCGACGACGAGCTGCCGCAGTGTCCCGCCGAGCAGCGCGAGCTCGGCGTCGAGGCGCGCGAGCGGGTTCTCGGCGGGTTCCGTGCCTTCTGCCGCTTCGTCGGCCGTCTCGTCGAGGCCGACGAGCTTCAGCTTTCCCAACGTGCCCTTGGCGTCCAGTACGCCGCGCAAAGCGCTGTCGAACTCGATGCCGAGGTGCGTGAGCTCCATGCCGTCCTTGACGCACCGGCGCACGTTCGCGTGCGTGAGATCGACCTCGCTCCAGCGCACGGAGCTCTTGGCGTCCGCGCGGTCACGCATGCGGGCCTCGCGCCCCAGCGCGAATTTCGGCGGCGGATCGCCGGCAAACACGCGCCCGAGGACGTGCTCGATCGGCCGCGCGAACGTCAGCGGCTCGGAATCGAGCTTGCCGAGCGCCGTGCGTAGCAGCTCGAGGAAGCGCTCGGCGCGCTGCTCCGATGCCGTGCCGATGGCAAGCACGTTCTCGTTCGACAGGAACAGCGCCGTCGTGCGATCCGACTTCAGGAGCGCTTTCGGCAGCAGCTCGTCGCGCGTCTGCTCCTTGAGCTTGCGTTTCGTGCGGCGGCCGGGCTCTTCCTGCATGCGCTGGCGATACTCGGCGAGCCGTACGTCGAGCGCCTCGTTGACTGCGGCCATCGGCAGCACGCGCATCTGATTGCGCAACCGGAAGAGATCCGCGCCCGCAACGCGACGCGCGAGCGGCGCATCGTCGGTGCCCGTCGGCGCCTCGAAGCCCGAGCTGCGCTCGGTATAAGAGCCGCACGGTTTGAAGGCGGCGGCCGCGAGCTTCTCGGACAGGGCTTGCTCGGAGTCGGGCCATGGGCTCGACACGGAATAGAAACGGACGCTGCGAAACATCGGCGGCTCTTCGAACGGGGGCGCGCAGTATCGCGATTCGCCGTGCGGCTGTCGATACGTAGCGCTTCAAGCCGCGGTGCGGCCGCGCCCGTCGATTTTTCTCAACGAGTGCAACGCGAACGCGACGATGGCCGCGATGGCCGCGAGCGCCGCGCCCGCGAGAAACGTGAGCTCCGGCCCGCCGCGGTCCCAGAGCACGCCCGCGAGCACGCTCGCCGCGAGCAGCGCGAGGCCCGTCACGAGGTTGAACACGCCGAACGCCGAGCCGCGTTGCTCGGCGCGCGCGGAATCGGCGACGAGCGCCGCTAGCAAGCCTTGCGTGAAACCCATGTGCAGGCCCCACAACGCGATGCCGAGACCGATAGCGGCGAGCGAGGAGCCGAACGCCAGCACGACGTCCGCCACGACGAGCAGCGCCGCGCCGACCGCGAACACGCCCCAGCGGTTCATGCGGTCCGAGAGCCAACCGGCGGGATACGCGGACAGTGCGTACGCGACGTTCATGACGACGAGCACGGCAGGCACGTACGCAAATCTCAAGCCCCCTTCGGCAGCCTTCAAGATCAGGAATGCTTCGCTGAACCGCGCCAGCGTGAACAACGCAGCCACGAGCGCGAGCCACCAGAACCGTGCGCCAAGGGTGCAGAGCAACTCGCGAATGCGAGGGCGGGGAGCAGCGCGTCTTGGTTCCGCGGTCGCGGGCTCGTGCACGAACAGCACGAGCAGGACGACGGCGACGCCGGCGGGAATGGATGCAAGCCAAAACACCGTGCGAAACGAATCGGTGGTGGCCGCCATCAACGCGATCGCGATGAGTGGACCTGCAAATGCGCCGATCGTGTCGAGCGTTTGCCGCAGGCCGAACGCGGCGCCGCGGCCCGAAGCCGGCGTCAGATCGGCGATCAGGGCATCGCGCGGCGCGCCGCGAATGCCTTTGCCGACGCGATCGAGGCCCCGCGCGGCGAACAGCCATGCCACCGACGGCGCGACGGCAAACAGCGGTTTCGTCAGCGCCGCAAGCCCGTAGCCGACGACCGTCAGCAGCTTGCGGCTGCCGAGCCGATCGCTGAGCGTGCCCGAGAATACCTTCGTCACCTGGGCCAGCGCTTCGGCGGTCCCTTCGAGCAACCCGACGGCTGTCGCGCTCGCGCCGAGCACGCCGACGAGGAACACCGGCAACAGCGCATGGATCATCTCCGAGGAGATGTCCATGAACAAACTGACGAAACCGAGCGCCCATACGCCGCGCGGGATCCCAACGGCACGTCCCGGGCTGGCAAGCTGTTGCATCGCCGCAAAGGTTTGCACAGGTGCCGGCGGGGCCGCTAGAGTCCGATGGCAGAACGACAAGGAGGGGAAAGATGGCGGACATCACGTTCTATACGAACCCCATGTCGCGCGGCCGCATCGTGCATTGGCTGCTCGAGGAGCTCGGCGTGAGCTACGACATGAAGATCCTCGACTTCGAGAAGGGCGAGCACAAGAAGCCGGACTACCTGAAGATCAATCCGATGGGCAAAGTGCCGGCGATCGTGCACCGCGGCACCGTCGTCACCGAGGCTGCCGCGATCTGCACCTATCTCGCCGACGCCTATCCGAAAGCCGGCCTCGCACCGGCGCTCGACGATCCGCAGCGCGGCACATACCTGCGCTGGATTTTCTTCGGGGCAGGCTGCATCGAGCCCGCGATCGTCGACAAGCTGTTCAGCCGCCCGGCCGTCGAGCGCAAGAGCGCGCTCGGCTACGGCAGCTACGAAGACATGCTGAATGCGCTCGAGACGGCGCTGAAGCCGGGACCGTGGATTCTAGGCCCGCGCTTCAGCGCCGCCGACGTCTACGTTGGCGCGCAAGTCCAGTGGGGTTTGATGGTCAAGGGCCTCGAACCGAGGCCGGTGTTCTTGCAATACGTGGAGCGTATCGGGGCGCGGCCCGCGCTGCAGACCGTGCTGAAAGGAGCGTCGTCGTCGTGAACGCACTCGAGCAGAACGCCGATGTCGTCGCGCGAGCGAAGCGCGTCGGCGAATTGGCGCGCAAGCACGTCAAAGAGAGCGAGGAGCTCGGCAAGCTGGTCGAGCCCGTCGCCGAAGCGTTGCACAGCGAGGGGCTCCTCGGCATGTGGGTGCCGCGCACGCTGCGCGGCGGTCTCGAGCTCGACCCTGTTTCGTCGCTCGAGGTCATCGAGAACGTGTCGTACGGCGATCCGTCGGCGGGCTGGGTGCTGATGGCCGCGTCGCTCGCGATCGGCACGGGCGCAGCCTACTTGAAGGACGAAGCGGTCAAGGAGTTGTTCTCGGGCTCGCGCTTTCCCGTCATCGCGGGGCAGGGCACTCGCCCCGGGACGGCGAAGCCGACGAAAGGCGGTTTCAACTTGACGGGCTCATGGAGCTTCGCGTCCGGCATCAAGCATGGCACGCACATCCACACGCTCGGCCTCATCGAAGGCACGCACGAAGCGCGCATCTTCGTGCTGCCCGTAGGCAACGCTAAGCTCATCGACAACTGGGACGTGCTCGGCCTGCGCGCGACGGGCAGCATCGACTACACGACGGACAACGTGTTCGTGCCCGAGGCCTACACGCACCTGGCCACGACCGAGGAGCCGCTGCGCGGCGGCAACCTTTATCGCATCGGCATCATCGGCTTCGCGGGGCTGTGCCATTCGGGCTGGGCCTGCGGCATCGGCCGCCGCGTGCTCGATGAGCTGATCGCCGTCGTTGCCGAGAAAGCCGGCCGTCCTGGCACGTTGGCCGACAGCGCGAGCTTCCAGGAAGGGCTCGCGAACGTCGAGGCCGTCATGCGCTCGGCGCGGGCGTTCGTTTTCGAGACCTGGAGGGATGCGGGCGCGGCGCTCGCGCGCGGCGAGAAACTATCGGTGCGGCAGAACACGCTGATCCGGCTCGCGCTGGCGCACGCAACGTGGTCTGCGCACGAAGCCGCCACGTTCGCCTACAAGGCTGCCGGCACCGCGGCATTGCGCGCCGGCACGATTCAGCACTTGTTCCGCGACATGCATGCGGGCACGCAGCACATCACGTCGTCGCCGCCGGTCTATGCGGCCATGGGGCGCGAGCTCGGCGGCATGGCCAAAGGCAAGAAGTGGCTGTTCCTGAACCTCGTCGATCAATAGACGGCTGCACGCGGCGGCGCGTGCTCGAAGGCGCCATGTCGGGCGCATTGCTCGGATCGTTGCCGAGCGGCGTCCGCGCACAAGCGTCGAGCGGAGTGCCGCGCGAGCTTTCGCGGCTCGTCGCGGCGAATCGCATCCTCGCGCACGAAGGCGTCGTCGATGCATTCGGCCACGTCAGCGTGCGCGATCCGCGCAATCGCGAGCGATTCTGGCTCTCGCGCTCGCGGAGCCCGGCCTTGGTCGAGCTAGACGATCTCATGGAATTCGCTCTGGACGGCGCGGCGATCGATGCGCGTGGCCGCACGCCGTACGGCGAACGGATGATCCACGCGGCCGTGTATGCCGCGCGCGCCGACGTGAGCTCGATCGTGCATCACCACGCCTACGGCGTTCTGCCCTTCACGATCACGGACGAGCCGCTGCGGCCCGTCGTGCACACGGCCTCGGTCATCGGCGCGAAGATTCCGGTCTGGGACATCCGCACGCGATTCGGCGCAACGGACATGCTCGTGCGCTCGATCGAGCAGGGCCGCGATCTCGCGGCGACGCTGGCGGCCAACACGTGCGTGCTGATCCGCGGCCACGGCGCCGTCGTCGTCGGTGCGTCGGTCGAGCGCGCTGTCTTGACGGCGATCTACCTGCAAGTCAATGCGAACGTGTTGCTGCAAGCGCTGCCGCTCGGCTCGCCGGAGCCGCTGTCCGCCGAGGAAATCGAGCGCTCGGCCGACGCGCAGTTCTCGCCGCTCGCGCTCGATCGGAGCTGGGAGTATTTCTGCCAGCGCGCCGGCGTCGATTCGGGCTAGTCCTCACTCCCGCAGCGCTTGCGCGGGGTCAAGGCGCAGAATCTTGAGCGCCGGCACGACGCTCGCGATCGACGCGACGACGAGCAAGAAGGCGGCGCCGGCCATGAAGGTCGCGGGGTCGTGGCTGTCGACGCCCCACAGCATCCCTCGGTCCTCGAGCGCCTGCGCGACCGGCCACGCCAGCACGAGCCCGGCGCTCGCGCCAATCGCGGCGAGGCCACATCCCGACGAAGCCACGCGGCGCACGGTCCCGCCGCTCGTCGCGCCGAGCGCCAAGCGCACGGCGAGCTCGCGGCGCCGCTCGGCAACGCTGTGTGCAACGAGCCCGTAGACTCCGACGGCCGAGAGCAATAACGCGGCGGCGCCGATCACGCCGACGAGCACCATCATGAGCTGTTGTCTCGCCGTCGCCGCGGCGCGCAGCTCCGCGAGCGGACGGACCGCGCCGACCGGCAGCAGCGGATCGACGGCTGCTATCGCGCTGCGCAACGCGGCCGCGGCCGCTATGCCGCTCGCGGCTCGGACGGCCCACATCGGCGAGAACGTCCTATGAACAGCGAGCAAGCCATCCGGCGTCTGTGCCGCGGGCAAGTAAATGAGAGGCGCGCTCGTGACGGGTCCGTCGATCATGCCGGCAAGAGAGAATCCTGATTCTGTGACTCTGACGTTGCCGGTGACGCCGACGATCTCGCGCTCGACGCCGGCGACACGGATCCGGCGCCCGACGGGACTTTCGCCGTTCGATAATAGGTCGACGAAATTCTGGCTGACGGCAACGACGGGCGGCGTCGACGCGGTATCCGTCTCCGCAAACGTGCGGCCAGTGACCAGCGGAATCCGCAGCGTCTCGAAGTACGCCGGCGTGACGTACGTGACGTTGGCGATGCGCGGACCCGTCGGAGTCGGCTCGTCGGTAAATGCGAAATTCAGGTTGAGCAGCCGCCGGTACGGCAGCTCGAGCGAAACGGCAGCAGCCTCGACGCCGGGGGACGACTCGATCCGGCGTAACGACTCTTCAAAGAGCCGATTCATCTTGGCGGCTGTGTCGTAGCGTGCGTCCTGCAGCGACACGCTGGCGGTCGTCACATCTGCAGCATCGAAGCCGGGGTCGAGGCTGCTCAGATTCACGAACGTTCGAATCAAGAGACCTGTGGCGATCAGCAGCACGGCGCCGAGCGCGATCTCCCCGGCCACGAGGAACCGCCGCGTCCACTGGCGCGAGCCGCTGACGCTGCCGCGCTCGCCAGCCTCTTTGAGCGACTCATTGACGTTGACGGCCGTGGCGGCAAACGCCGGGAACAAGCCGAACAGCATGCTCGCCGCCAGCGCAACAGCTGCCGTCACCCCGAGAGCGCGCAGATCGAGCGTCACGCCTGCCCATTCGGTGAACGTCGTCGCGCCGAGCATCTTCAGGGCTTCGAGACAGACGAAGCTCAGGAGCAGGCCGCATGCACCGCCGGCCGCACCGAGCACGAGGTTCTCGACGAACAGCTGGCGTACCACGGCGCCGCGGCCGCTGCCGAGCGCGAGGCGCGTGGCGATCTCCTTGGTGCGGCCGGCCGCGCGCGCCAGCAGCAGTGCGGCAAGGTTCACGCACGCGACGAGCAACACCGCGCCGACGGCGCCGAACAGCGTTACGAGCGGCCGTGCCGGGCCGGCCGTCAGCGCTTGCTGCATCGGGACGAGCGAGAAACGACCGCTCGGCTGCGCGTCTGACCAGTTGCGGCCCATGACGCGTCCGAAGTACTCGGCGTCGAGAGCGGGCATCCCCGCGAGCGCTTCGGCCCATGTGTAGCCCGCCTTCACGCGTGCGATGACGCCGTAGTTCGTGCCGGCTCCTTCACCGGTCAGCGATGGCTGCACGGGGGTCCAGACGTCGAAGTCGCCGGTCTCCCCGCGAAGGCCACGCGGCATCACGCCGACGATCTCGTGCGGCTCGCCGCGCAACAGCAGCGTCCTGCCGATGGCGGAGGGGTCGCCATTGAAGAGGCGCTGCCAAAGTCCGTGGCTCAGCACCGTCACCGCCGGGCCGCCCGGCCGATCTTCGTCTGGCGTGAACTCGCGGCCGACGAAGGGCGCGACGCCGAGCACTCGGAAGTATCCGGAGCCGACCCGTGCCTGCCGGACCGACACGGCGGAGTCGCCGACCGCCAAGTTGACTTGCTGCCCGAGCCCGGACCGAGCCCTCGTGACTGCCGCGTCGATCGGGGTTGCGCGGTCGCGCAAGAGCTCCCACGTCGTGCCGTCGTGCGACTCGACGATGTACTCGCCCTCCACCGTTTGAATCGGCGCAACGACGTACGCGAGGTGATCCGGCTCCGGATAGGGCAGCGGCTTGATCAGAATCGCGTCGACGAGACTGAAGACCGCCGTATTCGCTCCGATCGCGAGCGCGAGCGTGACTATGGCCGTCGCGGTGAACATCGGTGTGCGGCGAAGCACGCGGATCGCGTATTTCAGATCGCGTCCGAAGGCGCTGAGAAATGCCCCGTTCATGACGTCCCCCTTGCGAAGCTTCGCCAGCACCGACCGGCGCCGCCAAGCCGCTGTGCGAGCAATCAGCATGCCACCTTCAGTTTCCTTCAGATAGCGGGAAGAGTGCAGCGGTTTAGAATCCAGAGCAGCGCTCCGGCTGGGCGCACGCGCTCGAACAACAACCTTGGGGGAACCGATGAAAACCATGAAGCTCGCTCTCGTTCCGCTCGCTCTGGCGGCGCTCGCCGGTTCGGCCGGCGCACAACAACCACAGCAACCGGCGGCGAATCAGCCGCCTCCGCAACCGATGAGTTTCTTCGTGACGAGCGTCGGCAAAGGCGACGGCGCCAATCTCGGCGGGTTAGCCGGCGCCGACGCGCATTGCCAGAGCCTCGCGCAGGCCGCCGGACGCGGCAATGTCACGTGGCGCGCGTATCTCAGCGCGGGCGCGCAGGGTCCGAACGGCGTGACGCATGCGCGCGATCGCATCGGCCGCGGCCCGTGGTTCAACGCGCGCGGCGCGCTGATCGCGTCGAACGTCGACGACTTGCATCAGGATCGCAACAACATCCGCAAGCCGACGGCGCTCAACGAGAAGGGCGAAGAAGTCAACGGCGTCGGCCAGCAGCCGAACATGCACGACATGCTCACGGGCTCCGACTCGACGGGCCGGCTCGTGCCGGGCAACGTTGCGTTGACGACGTGCAACAACTGGACGAGCAACAGCACGGGCAATGCGATGCTCGGCCACCACGACCGGCTCGGGGGCCCGAACGCGTCGTGGAACGCGGTTCATAGCTCGCGCAGCTGCAGCCAAGAAGATCTCGTCGCTACCGGCGGCGCGGGGCTGTTCTACTGCTTCGTCGCGCAATAATCGAGGCCCGGTGCTCGTCGCGAGCTTGACGCTCGCGGCGAGCGCTCTAGCCCGCGCCGCCTCCGAGCGCGGCGCCTACCGCCACCGAAACAGCTTCAGCGCCAACGGGAAGCACACGAGTAGCCAAACCGCGAGCACGGCGAGCTGCGGCCCGATCTCGACGAGCGTTGCGCCCTGCAGCATCGTCGCGCGCAGCGCGTCGTTCAACGCGGTGAGCGGCAGCGCCGCGACGATGGGCTGAACGACGTCGGGAAACCGCTGTGACGAGAAAAACACGCCGGACAGGATCCACATCGGCAACATCGTCAGGTTCATGAGGCCGGATGCCGCTTCGATCGTTCGCGCGCGAGACGACAGCAGCAGGCCGAGCGCGCCGAACGCGAGCGAGCCGACCACACACACACCCGCTATCAGCGCTAGCGATCCCCGCACCGGGACGTCGAACACGAGTACGGCAAAGCCTATGAACGCTCCGACCTCGATGACGAGCATCGCGAGCCGCGAGATCAGAAATGACAGCAAGAAGTAGTGCCGCGGCATCGGGGTGGCAATGAGCCGCTTCATCAGCTTGCGCCGCCGTGCGTCGACGATGGCGAAGCCCATGCTCCAGATCGAGCCGCCCATGAGGTTCATGCCGAGGAGCCCCGGAACGAGGAAGTCGATGTAGCGAGACCCGGGCTCGCGCATGAATTGGTCCTGCGCGGCCACGGGATCCGTCCTTCCGGCGCTCTGCTGCACGGCAATGTCGACTCGCAGGCGCGCGTCGCGTCCCTCCGGGTTCGTATCGTCGTAGTGATAGACGACGGAGCCATTTGCGGGACGCTCGACGAGCAACGAGACTTTGCCTTCGCGCAACGCGCGCAGGCCGTCTTCGACCGTCGCGAACGAGTCGACCGCGAGCGCGGTCGCGTCTTCGAAGGCCGCACGGTCGGTCCCTACGACGCCGACGGTCAGCACCTCGGCCGGCGTGTTGCGAAACGCAAGCCCGAGGCCGGCGGCGAGCAGCAGCGGAAAGCCGAAAACCCAGAACAACGCTTCGGGCTCGCGTAGGAACTCGCGGAACCGTACGAGCGTCAGCTGAACGAGCGGATGGTCACGCATCGCGCAGGTGCCGCCCCGTCAACGTGACGAAGACGTCCTCCAAAGTGGCCGAATGCGTGCGCAACTCCGTGAGCGGAATGCCGCACCGGACGAGCTCGGCCAGCAACGCGGGCACCGCAAGGTGGAGTGCGGTCACTTGCATCCGCACGATGCCGTTGTCCGCCTGCGCGTCGCGGACGCCCTCGATGGCGCGCAGTGCGGCAAGGTCCAACCGCTGCGCCGCGCTGCCGGCAGAGAATTCCACGACGTGCTCGACGCCGATCGACGCGACGAGCTCGCGTGGCGACCCAAGGGCAATGATCTTGCCGTGGTCCATGATGGCCACGCGCTCGCAGAGCCGCTCCGCCTCGTCCATGTAGTGCGTCGTCAGCAGAATCGTTCGGCCCGCGCGCTTGAACTCTTCGATCAATTCCCAAAGCTGACGGCGTGCCTGCGGGTCGAGCCCCGTGGTCGGCTCGTCGAGGAACAAGAGATCGGGATCGCCGACCAGCGCGCACGCGAGCGCCAGGCGCTGCTTCTGGCCGCCCGAAAGCGTTCCGACTCGGGAGCGCCGTTTCTCCTCGAGCTGCACGAGCGCAATGACGCGCTCGGGCGCGGGCCCGTTATGGAAGAAGCTGCGGAACAGACGCACCGTCTCCTCGACCGTGAGCTTGTCGCTGAGCTGCGTCTCCTGGAGCTGAATCCCGAGCCGCTGCTTCAATGCACCGGCGTCGGACTCCCACCGCATGCCCAGCACCTCGACGTCGCCCGAGTCGCGCGGCGTGAGCCCTTCGCAGATCTCGATCGTCGTGGTCTTGCCGGCGCCATTGGGCCCGAGCAGCCCGAAGCACTCGCCGCGCCGTACCTCGAGGTCGATGCCGGCCACCGCAACGACGTCCCGGTAGGCCTTGCGTACGTCGCGGACGCGTAATACCGCTTCAGACATAGAGGTGGGGCACCGTACGCGGCCGATTGCGTGGCCGCCAGCATGGGCAGCGACGCTCGGAAATTCAACAGGCGCCAGGAGCCGACTTCAGGCCGCTATGGCGGCGTTCGAGCCGATTCATGCTCGTGCGATCCGCATTTTCGTGACGCTGCTCGTTGTCGACGCTAAAGCGCCGGCGTTAGCGTGCGCGCATGCTGCGGACGCTGAACAAGGCCGTCATGACGGCGAGCGCGCTGACGCTCGCCGTGGCTTTCTGGAACCGCAACGATTTGCCGGGCGCGATCGATTTCCATCCGAAGCTCGCGGACGAGCCGCGGCAGCGGCCGATCGACAAGCGGCCGATGACCGTGCCGTATGCGGGAGTCGAGTATCGTATCGAGCCGCTGTACGACTACGAGCTCTACGGGCTCGTCGTCTCGTACCGGCAGCACGACGGCGAGGACTCGATGCACCGCTGGTCGAGCGATCGCTTGAACGTGGCCGACGTCTGCGTCGTATGGAGTGACTCGGCGTTCGAGCCGACTCTGGGCAAGCTCGATTTCTGGAACGGCATCTTCACGTGCAACGTGCAGACGCGCGACAGCGCGGCGTGGTCGCGGTTCCGGATGAATCAGCTCTCGAACAACCACCTGATCTCGGCGGATCCATTCATTCGCGATCGAGTCGCGGAGATCCGCGTCGGCGACCAGATTCGCGTCAAGGGATCGCTCGCACGCTACGGCGCGAGCGGTGCCGGGTTGCGCGGCACGAGCACGACGCGCGACGACACGGGCGACGGAGCCTGCGAGACCATCCTCGTCGAAGAGCTCGACATCGTCGTGCCCGGCTTCAGCGGCTGGCGAGCCGCGATGTACGCGGCGCTCGCATTCTTGGTAGCGGCACTCGCCGTGCATTTCGCGCTGCCGTATCGCCCCTATCGCGATTGAGCTTCGCCACGCACAATGGCCGCTCGATGAGCGGCTTCGACGGCAAGAATTTCATCGGCGGCCAATGGCGGCCCGCGGCGAGCGGCCGCACGTTCGAGCAGCGCAACCCGGCGTTCCTGCACGAGGTCACGGGCACGTTCGCGGATTCAGCCGTGCAAGACGTCGATGCAGCAATCGCCGCGGCGCACGCGGCGTTCCCGGCGTGGCGCGCGCTGTCGCCGCTCGCCCGCAAGGCGTATCTCGAGCGCGCGCTGCGTGCAATGATCGAGCGCCGCGACGAGATCGCGCGCGTCATAACGTGCGAGAACGGCAAAACGCTGCGCGAAGCGCGCGGCGAAGTCGACTCTGCGATCAAAGAAATGGACTACCAGATCGCCGAGGGCGTGCGGCTTTGCGGGCAGACGGTGCCTGTCGAGGTCGGCGGCACGCTCGCCTACTCGACGCGCGAAGCGCTCGGCCCCGTCGCGATCGTGACGCCGTGGAATTTTCCGTTCAACGTGCCGTGCCGCAAGGGCACTCCGGCGCTGATGGGCGGCAACACGCTCGTGCTCAAGCCCGCGAGCCTGACGCCGCAGACTGGCCTCAAGTTCACCGAGCTGCTCGCCGACAGCGGCATGCCAGCCGGTGTCGTCAATTGCGTGACGGGGGCGGGCGGTAGCGCCGGTGCGGCGCTCGTCGGCGACGCGCGCATCAAAGCGGTGTCCTTCACGGGCTCGACGTCCGTCGGCAAGGCGATTCAGCTTGCTGCCGCGCGCAACCTGACGGCGACGCAGCTCGAGCTTGGCGGCAAGAACCCCGCGATCGTGCTGCCCGACGCCGATCTCGATCTCGCCGTCGCCGAGATCGTCAAAGGCGCGTTCGCGTGCTCGGGCCAGTGGTGCACGTCGACGAGCCGCGTCGTCGTGCTCGAGGAGACGGCCGACGAGCTCACGGAGCGGCTCGTCGCGGCGGCGCGAGCGATCATGGTCCGCGCCGGCACGGCGGAAGATTGCGGCATGGGGCCCGTTTGCGGCGCGAAGCAGAAGGCCGACATCTTGGCCTGGATCGCGAAAGGCCGCGCCGAGGGTGCGCGTTTATTGACGGGAGGCGCGGCGCTCGACGGCGAGGATTACGATCACGGCTGCTTCGTTGCGCCGACGGTGTTCGACCGCGTGACACCGAGCATGGCGATTGCGCGCGAGGAGATATTCGGCCCCGTGCTCGCCGTCATGACGGTTTCGACTTTCGAGGAAGCGGTCGAGGTCGCGAACGGCGTCGCGTATGGTTTATCGTCGTCGATCTTCACGAACAACCTGAAACGCGCGCTGACCTATATGGAACGCGCCGAGGTCGGTCTCGCGCACGTGAACCTGATGACGGCGCTCAAGGAGCCGCAGCTCTCGTTCGGCGGCGTCAAGGAATCGGGCGCGGGATTGCCCGAGGCGGGCTCGTCCGGAATCGAGTTCTTCACGCATCACAAAGTCTGCTACGTAAAGTACCGCTAGCACCGCTGGTGTTGCAGCGATCGCCCCGGTGGTGCAACCAACATTGCGTTCCGTTTGAGTTTGCATCGCAAACTACAAGTTGCTAGAGTCCGAGCCGACGTTTTTGCCGCAGCGCGCCGCCGGCCCAAGCCGGCGTTCTCGCACTCTCGCAGGAGCACGACGATGAGTAACGATCTCGCGAGCCTCGAACGCCGAACGTATAAAACCTTCGACGACGGCATCGCCGACATCCTTGTTGGCGCGTTCCTCGTCGTCGTGGGCGTCATTATGAGCTTCGAGCTCGGTGTGAACGTCGGTCTCGTCAGCGCCTTGCTCGCGGCGGCAGCGTTTCCGGCCTGGCGTGCGTTACGTCGCGGTATCGCCGAGCCGCGCGTCGGCTACGTGCGCCTGCACGCGGCACGCTCGTCGCGGTTGAAGCTGGGCCAATGCGTGGGCGCGGTCGCGATGGCCGCAATCATTCTTCTCGGCGTGTTTTTCACGGACGGTGGGCGCGAGGTAGACACGTGGTTCCCCGGGCTGGTGTTCGCGATTCCGCTGGCGGTCATCGGCTACTTCGCCGATCTGCCGCGCTGGTACTGGTACGCAGCCGTCATGATGCTCGAGCGCGTGGCCGATGCTCTGAGCGCCGGGCCGAACGAATGGCTGTTTTGGCCGTCGGGCGCGGTCATTGCCTTCTGCGGTGCGAATGTGCTCGCGCGCTTCATGCAGCGCTATCCACGCAAGAACGGCGGCGTCACGGAAAACACTTGAGATGGAGGTCGATCGACTCGTACACGAGCCCGCGCGCCTCAGTATCCTGAGCCAGCTTTACGTGGTGGAGGAGGCGGATTTCCTGTTTGTCATGCAGCAGGCGCAGCTCACACAGGGCAATCTGTCGTCGCATCTTGCGAAGCTCGAAGAAGCCGGGTACGTGGGCGTCGAAAAGGGCTTTGTAGGTAAGCGCCCACGTACGGTGCTGCGCATCACGCCGACGGGCCAGCGAGCCCTCGAGCAGTACGTCGCGAGCATGAAGCAACTGCTCGACGAGGTGCCCGTCCGCAAGGCGGGCCGCACGCGCCGCACGAAGCTGCTGCCCGCACGCGCCTGAGGCACGCGCGGCGCTCGACCGTCGGCTTCGCAACGGGCACGATACTCGGGTCCCGCGGAGCCATCTTTGCGACAGCGGGAGCAGGAGGCGTCTTGCTCGCTCGCATATCGATCGTCTTGCTCGCGTGCGTTGTCGCGCTGCCGCTTCGCGCCGCCGAAACTTTCGACATCGGTCTTGCGACAAGCGGCGTGCGTATCGATGCGATGGCGGTTGCCGCGCGCGGCGAGCCGGCTCGCACCGTGCTCGTGATCGGTGGCTTGCGCGGCGACGACGACAGCGTCACCGCCGTCCGCGACGCCGTCGCGAGCTTCGAGCGGCGCCGCGAGCGCGGCGTGCAATTGCTCGCCGTGCCGCTCGCGAATCCCGATGGCGCGGCGCTCGAGTTTCCACCAACGGGCGTCGCGTATCGCGAGCGGTCCGAGTCGCACGCGCTGTGGCGCTGGATCGGCGCGCAGGCGCCCGACCTCGTGCTGATCGCCGGAGACGACGACTCTGGGCTCGCGGACGCGCTTGCCGAGCATGCGGCCGCCGACGTCGGCCGGATTCCGGCGCGGCGTTGGGCTGGCGCGGACGACCTCGCCGCGCTCGACGGGATTCCACAGTCCGAGGCAAGTGTCGAGATCGAGCGGCGCCGCGCGCGCTCCCCGCGGCAGGTGGCCCAAGAGCTCGCGCTGCGATACGGCCGCGATTTCGACCAGCCGTGGTACATCGGCGCGATCGCGTTGATCGGGCGGCTGCGGCTCGGTGACCTCGACGACGTGCGCCGGCTCGTCGAGCCGTACGTCGACGGAACGAAGGACAGCCTCGAGCGGGCCAACTCGCTCGTCCTCGCGGGCCACATCGTGTTCACGGAGCTCGCGCACCGCACGGACGATCCGCGCTACGCGGCCGCGGTTCGCAAGGTCGCGGAGCTCGGCTTCGAGGCCGACGGCCGGATGAAAGAGGCCATGCCGTATCACAACGAATTCAGCGACTCGGTGTTCATGGGCACGGCGATAGTGGCGCAAGCCGGTACGCTGACCGGCGACCGCAAATATTTCGACATGGCCGACCGGCACCTGAAATTCATGCAGAACCTCGATCTTCGGCCCGACGGCCTATATCGGCATCAGCCGGCGACGGATGCGGCTTGGGGCCGCGGCAACGGCTTCGCGGCGCTCGGCCTCGCGCTGACGCTGGCCGAGCTGCCGCGCGATCACGCCGGTTACGCGCATGCGCTTCAAAGTTATCGCAGCCACATGGCTGCGCTGCTGCCATACCAGAACCGGGATGGGCTCTGGCGCAACGTCATCGATCATGCCGGCGCTTACGCCGAGCTCTCGGCGACGGCGATGATCGGGTGGGCGATGCGGCGCGGGCTCGACGCGGGCTGGCTCGACGGCCGCGATTACGAGCGAGCCGTGGACCGCGCGTGGCTCGCCGTGAGCTCGCGAACGTCCCCGAGCGGCGGCTTCATCGACGTTTGCGAGTCCACGGCGCGGATGACCTCGCTCGAGCAGTACTTGCGGCGCGCCGCGATCCTCGGCGAAGACCCGCGCGCCGGCGCGATGGTGCTTCTGTTCGCGACCGAGCTCATGGAGACGCGCGAAGGCGCGCGCTAGCATCCCGAGAGAATCCCCGGCCCTACAAGATCAGCTGCCAATAGCCGACGTCGACCCAGCGGTCGAACTTGCGGCCGACCTCGGCAAACTGCGCGATCTTCACGAAGCCGAGCTTCTCGTGCAGCGCGACGCTCGCAGGATTCGGCAACGCTATGCCGCCGACGGCGCTATGAACCTTCCGCGCCTTGAGCTCGACAATCAGCGCCTCGTAGAGTGCGGCGCCGATGCCGCGGTTGTGGTGGCTCGCCGCGACGTAGACCGTGGTCTCGACCGAAAACCGATACGCGGATCGTGTCTTCCAGGTCGTTGCGTAGGCCCAGCCGACGACCGTGCCACCGTCGTCCCACACGAGCCATGGAAAGCGCGCCGCGGTTTCGGAAATTCGCCGCGCCATCTCGTCCGCCGGCACCGGCGTTTCCTCGAACGTGACCACGGTCTCGCGGACGTAACGGTTATAGATGTCCGCGATCGCGGCGGCGTCAGTGGTCCTGCAGGGTCGAATCATCGTCGCTCGACATTCGGGCTTCGAGGGCGCCGAGGTTTCTGTTGCGCGCCGGATGCGCGAGCGTCACGCCATGTCGAAGAGCAGCAGCTCGCTGTCGGCAGACGCGCGGATCGCGACGTTGTCCTCGTACGCGATCGCGGCCCCGTCGCCGGCCGTTAGCTCCTCGCCGTTCACGGTCACCGCGCCGCTCGCGATCTGCACCCAGCCCTTCCGCGTGCGCTCCGTCGCATGACTCACTTCGTCGCCTGCGGCGAGCAGCGCGGCGTAGAGATCCGCGTTCTGATGCACGACGACGGTGCCGTCGCGGCCGTCGCGCGAGGCCACGAGCTTCAAGCGGCCGCGTTTCGCCTCGTCGTCGAAATGCTTTTCCTCGTAGCCGGGCGCGAGGCCGCGGCGATCGGGGAGCAACCAGATCTGAAAGAAATGCACGGGATCGGTCTGCGAGTGGTTGAATTCGCTGTGCCGGACTCCCGTGCCGGCCGACATGCGCTGCACATCGCCGCGGCGAATCACGGAGCCGTTGCCGATGCTGTCGCGATGCGCCAGCTCGCCTTCGAGCACGTAGGAGATGATCTCCATGTCGCTGTGCCCGTGCGTGCCGAAGCCTTGGCCCGGTTGCACGCGGTCTTCATTGATCACGCGCAGCTGGCCGTAGCCCATATAGCGCGGATCGTGGTAATCGGCGAAGGAGAAAGTATGACGGCTGTCGAGCCAACCGAGATTGGCGCGGCCGCGGTCGTCGGAGCGTCGAACTAGAAGCATGCAGCCATTATCGCAGGTCACCGGGAGCGAGAGCGAGAGAGTCCGGTGCGCCGCCGCCCGGTGTACTATCGACGCCGCACCGTAGGGGGAAACGATGCGATTCAACACCGACCGCGTGGTGAGCCTTAGCGCGATGATCGTCGGCTTGGGCAGCCTGTTCATCATCGTCTATCAGACGGCTCTGCTGCGCGAGCAGCAAGCCGCATCCGCCTTGCCGTATCTGATGATAGGAATAATGGCGAACGGCGAGCAAACGTACGTCGTCGCTCGCAACACCGGCGTCGGTCCCGCGCTCATCGAAGATGTCGTCGTTCGCTATCGCGGCGCCGAGCTCAAGCAAGATCCGCACGATTTCTTGCGCGACGTTCGACCCGATGCCGCGGCCTTCGGGCTCAGCGTGGACAGGCTCATTCCGGGCCGGCTCGTGTCGGCTGGCGAAGGGGTTCTGATGCTCGGCACGGAAGGCGAAGCTGCTGAACCTATGCTCGGCGAGTTTCTGAAGCTTTTCGATCTCGGCGACGCGCCGCAGAGTTGGTACGACGGTGCGGAGACCGTAAAGTCCGGACCCGACAAGGCGATCATCGAGATCACGTACCGCTCGGTGTACGGCGATCGGTGGCGCGTGACGTCGGACGCCGTAGTGCCGAAGCCGCTTTGACGACGCGATCCGACACCTCGATGAGCGTCGGCAACTTGTCGTGACGGAGCATGTGCTCGTTCCGCATCGCGGCGGCGCTGTGCAAGATGCGCTCGCAATCGCGGCTCGCGCCGAGCTCGAACAGCGTGGCTCGACCGTGCGCTTCAGCTATCGGTTGACGGGCGACCTGTCGCAGCTCGCGATTCCCCATCGTCGACGATCTCAACGCGCGGACCGGCTCTGGGAGCACACGTGCTTCGAAGCATTCATTGCCCCGAGTTCGGCTCCGCGCTACTTCGAGCTCAATTTCTCGCCGTCGACGCAATGGGCTGCGTACGAATTCGACGGCTATCGGGAGGGCATGCGGCCGCTCACGTTCGCGAAACCGCCCTCGATCGTCGTCGCGAAAGCCGCCGGCGAGCTATCTGTGACGGCTTCCGTAGCGCTCGGCGCGTTTGCCGACGCAGCATGGCCGTGGCGCATCGGCTTGACGGCCGTCGTCGAGGACCGCGCCGGCGGCCGCGCGTACTTCGCGCTCGAGCACCCGCGCGAGAAGCCCGACTTCCACGATGCCGCCGGGTTTACGGCTTTGCTCGACGGGAGCGCTCGATGAAGTTCGGCTTGGATCGGTTGGTCGCTTCGCGTGCGCTGCGCAAGAGCTTGCACGGAAAGCGCGTCGCACTGCTCGCACATCCCGCCTCGGTGACGCGCGACTTGACGCACGCAGTCGACGCGCTGGCGGCGCTGTCCGACGTCGCGCTCACAGCAGCATTCGGTCCTCAGCACGGCCTGCGCGGCGACAAGCAGGACAACATGGTCGAGTCGCCCGATTTCACGGATCCCGTGCACGGCATTCCCGTGTTCAGTCTCTACGGCGCCGTGCGCCGGCCGACGGCGGCGATGCTGAGCACGTTCGACGTGCTGCTCGTGGACCTGCAAGACGTCGGCTGCCGTATCTACACCTTCATAACCACGCTGCGCTACGTGCTCGAGGAAGCGGCGCGGCACGGCAAGGCCGTCTGGGTGCTCGACCGCCCGAACCCCGTCGGCCGGCCGATCGAGGGTTTGCGGCTGCGCCGCGGCTGGGAAAGCTTCGTCGGCGCGGGGCCGCTGCCGATGCGGCACGGCCTGACGATGGGCGAGCTTGCGCTGTGGTACGTCGCGACGCTGCGCCTCAAAGTCGATTGCCGTGTAGTCGGAATGCAAGGCTGGCGCCCCGACGACGGCCCGGGCTACGGTTGGCCCGTCGACGAGCGCGCCTGGATCAATCCGAGCCCGAACGTGCCGATGCTCGAATCGGCGCGCTGCTTTCCCGGTACCGTCATGGTCGAGGGCACGACGCTGTCCGAAGGCCGCGGAACGACGCGGCCGTTCGAGCTCGTCGGCGCTCCCGATATCGACGCCGCAGCATTGATCGAGCGCATGCGCGAGCTCGAGCCGAAGTGGCTGCGCGGCTGCGCGCTGCGCCCCTGCTGGTTCGAGCCGACGTTCCAGAAGCACGTCGGCACGCTATGCGCGGGAATGCAGATCCACGTCGAGGAGGGCGACTACTCGCACGCGGCGTTTCGTCCGTGGCGGCTGCAGGCGCTCATGTTCAAAGCCTTGCGGGCGCTCGAGCCGAAGTATCCGCTCTGGCGCGAGTTTGCGTACGAGTACGAGAAAGACCGGCTCGCGATCGACCTGCTCAGCGGCAGCGACCTGTTGCGCCGCTGGGTCGACGATCGGCGAAGCCGGCCGAACGACCTCGACGAGCTCGCGCGCGCCGACGAAAAGGCGTGGCAGCGCGAACGACGGCCGTTTCTGCTCTATTGAGCTCACGCCGGCTGACGATCGGCGCAAGCACGCCCGTCTGTCCCGAGTCAAAGGGCGTCATGCCACTTTTGCCGGCGTGTTGACGGCCGTATCGAACTCTCTGATCTGCTCGAAATAGGTTGTCGTGGGTCGGGTCGCGAGGAACTTATCGACCTCGGCGACGAACACCGGATTGAAACCGATCCGGCCGACGGTCTGCCACCATTGGCGCGTCCGCGGAACTCCCAAGTGCAGCGCGATAACTTCGTGATAGGCCTCGTAGACCGCTTTCTCGACTACTCCATCCTTGAACTGAAACCACTCCCACTCGCGCTGCCGCATTGCGGCAAGCAAGAAGTAATGCACTTCCTCCTGCTCCTGTGCCGACAACCGCTCAGTCTTGATGAATGACTCGCGCAAGCCGGGGGAGTCTGCCCAGCGGTAGAGCTCCTCCTGCGCCTGCTCGATCATGCGTTGGCGAGCCTGGTATTTCGCAAGCACGTTGCCCTGCCGCACTTGGCGCGACAGGTAGATCAACGTGATCAGCACGCCGAGGGCGGCCAACAGGTTCGCGATCGAGCTGATGTCATTCAGATTCATGTCGATCATGGGATTGGCAGCCTCAGATTCGCGGTGGTGAGCCGCCACGTGGTGGGATACGAGGTTCGGCGCGGCGCCACGGTGCTAGCAAGCTGACCGTCCCGCGGGGTCGTCGCCGCAGGCGTCGTACTCGATCTCGACCGTGGCGTGCGTGATGCGGAAGTGCAGCGCGAGCTCGCGCTTGATCTCGCGTACGGCAACCGCGGAATCCGTGCTCGCCGCGATGCTTGCGTGCAGCGTGACCATTGGCCGCTCCTGGTTGATCGACCAGGCGTGCACATGGTGCACGTCGAGCACGAACGGCAGGGCGGACCGGAGCTGGTCCCGTAGGGTGCGCGAGTCGACGCCAGGCGGCGAGCCTTCGAGCAGGATATGACCGCTGTCGGCGACGACGCGCCACGCCGAGCGCAGGATGATCAGCGCGACGACGATCGAGAGCAGCGGATCGATCGGCATCCAGCCCGTCGCGAGGATCACGAGCGCCGCGATGACGGCCGCGACCGAGCCCAACAGATCGCCGATGACGTGCAGCACGGCCGCGCGGATGTTGAGGTTGTCTCTGTCGCCCGAGCGGAGCACGAAAAAGGCCAGCACGTTGACGCCGAGCCCCGCGGCCGCGATCCACAGCATCGGGGTGCCGAGAACTTCGACGGGCGAGTACAACCGCTGCACGGCCTCGGTGACGATCCAGATCGCGATCGCGAAGAGGGCGATGCCGTTGACGAACGCGACGAGCACCGCGAACCGGTCGAATCCGTAAGTGCGGCGCCAGTCCGCCGGTTGCCGCGTCAGCCGGAAACCGAGCCACGCCAGCGCAAGGCTCGCGAAATCCGTCAGCATGTGGCCCGCATCGGCGAGCAGGGCCAGCGAGCCCGCGAGAAGGCCGCCGACGACCTCGGCAACCATGAATCCGCCCGTCAAGAGCGCGGCGAGACCGACGCTGCGCTCATTGGCCATGTGGCCATGGCCGTGCGAGTGACCATGCCCGGAGTGGTCATGATCGTGGCCGCTGTGATCGTGCGCGTGAGCGCGGGGGTGCTGCATGGGTCGATTCCGCTCGCGCGCGCATGGTAGCACGCGCGAATTGACCCACTCGGCGTCCGCGGGGATCATGGCGGCCGGCTTACAAAGATAACGACGAGCGTCCGACTTCACGGGCGCCGACTTGACGGACGGCGAACGAAAACACTCGTGACGCTCAAAGCACGACAAAAGCTCGGCAAGTACCGCATCGAGCGGCGTATTTCCGAAGGCCCGATCGCGGCGGTCTACGAGGCCGTCGACACGATCCACGGTCTGCACGTGGCGCTGAAGATTCCGCACGAGAGCTCGATGAGCGAGCATTTTCTCGCCGACTTCAAGCGCGAGGCCAGGCTCGCGCACAGGCTCGAGCATCCGAACATACTGCCAATTCGCGACGCGTCCTTCATCGCGGACCGGTTCGTGATCGCGATGCCGCTCGGCGAGCGCTCGCTCGCGAGCCGCATGCGCCGGCGCTTTTCGACGGAATCGTCGCTGCATCTCATCGAGCAGGCCGTCGCGGCCGTCGCGCACGCGCACCGCGCGAACGTCATTCACTGCGACATCAAGCCCGACAACTTCATCCTGTTCCCGGAGAACCGGCTCAAGCTGACCGACTTCGGCTTTTCTAAGGTCGCCGCTGGCACTCTGAAGGCGTCGGGCTCCGGCACGGTCGGCTACATCGCGCCAGAGCAGGCCGTCGGTCGGCCGAAGTTTCAGTCGGACGTGTTCTCGCTCGGCTTGGTCATCTACGAGCTCCTGTCCGGCTACGTGCCGGAGTGGCCGTACGACTGGCCGCCGCCGGAGATCAAGCGCGTGCGCGAGCGCGTCGGCCCGAAGCTGACGGACTGGCTGCGGCATGCGATCCAGGTGCGGCCGGAGAACCGGTTCAAGAACGCCGTGACGATGTACCGGGAGTTCAAGCGCCTGCGCAACGGCGCCGTCAAGAAGAAGCGGCGAGCGCGGCGCAACCACGCCGACGACCCGTCGCTGTGGCAGGCGGTGCTGTTCCGGCAGTTCCGCCGCAAGTACGGTAAATCGATCGAAGCGCGCTATCGGTGCCGCCACTGCGCGGGTCCCGTGTCGGAGCTCATGCAGTCGTGCCCGTGGTGCGGCACCGACCCGCCGCTCGATCGGCATAAGAGCCGGCACCCGGCCGACTGCCCGCGCTGTCATCGCGGCGTCAAGACGGATTGGCATTATTGCGCCTGGTGCTACGGCCCCGGTTTCGAAGTCGAGACCACGCGGCGCTACTCGGACAAGCGCTACAGCACAAGATGTCAAAATGAGAATTGCCGCGGGCCGCTGATGCCGTTCATGCGCTACTGTCCGTGGTGCCGTGTCAAGACCAAGCGCCCCTGGAAGCTCCCGGGCAGCTCCACACGCTGCCCGCACTGCCGTTGGGGCGTCGACACGAATTTTTGGCATTACTGCCCGTGGTGCACGAAGGCGCTCGAAGCATGACGCGCGCCGGAGGCATGGCAGGATGAACGCGGCTGCCGAGCGCGTCCAACTGTTCCTTGGGTCTAAGGAGCGCGAGCAAGCCGACCAGTTGTTGCCGCACGGCGAAGTCTGCGTACGCAGTATCCGTTCGCCGGACAAGCAAACCGAAAACGAGGACTCGGCGGCCATCATCCAGCTCGGCGACGATTCGCTGGTGCTCGCGGTTGCCGACGGCGTCGGCGGTTCAGTCGCCGGCCGCGAAGCGTCGAACGCGACGGTGCGCACGCTTTCGCGCGTGCTGACGAAGCTGCCTGACGATACTCCGCGCCTTCGGCCTGCGATCCTCGACGCCGTCGAGGAAGCCAACAAGACGGTGCTCGGCCTGGCGCGCGGCGCTGCCACGACGCTCGTCGTCGCGCAGCTCGACGCGACGCGGCTGCAAAGCTATCACGTCGGCGATTCGGAGCTCTTGGCCGTCGGGCAGCGTGGCCGCATCAAGCAACGCGTGGTCCCGCACTCGCCGACGGGATTTGCCGTCGAGGCCGGTTTGCTCGACGAGGACGAAGCCGTGCAGCACGACCAGCGGCACGTGCTATTCAACGTCATCGGCTCTCCCGACATGCGCGTCGAGGTCGGTCCCGCGCTGCAGCTCGCGGCGCGCGACACGGTACTGCTCGCGAGCGACGGATTGTTCGACAATCTTTTCATCGACGAGATCGTCGCCGCGATCCGCAGCGGGCCGCTGACGGCGGCGGCCGATCGCCTCGTCGAGCGTGTGCAGGCGCGGATGCAGGGCGAGGAAGCGGCCCACCGGCCGTGCAAGCCCGACGACCTCACGATCGTGCTGTTCCGCCGACACAAGCCGCGCTAGAAAACCGAGCTCGGCACGACGCGCGACGCCATCGGCCCGTGTTGCGGCCTGACGTCGCGCCGCCGTCAGCCGATCTTGGAGTGGCGGCCGGTGCCCGCCGAGCCCGCGCGCGACTCCTCGAGCTCGTACGCGCGCCCCAGCTCTTCGATGAACTGGTGCGGGAACTGCCCGGGTTGACACTGCGAGACGACCTCGAAGAGGTCTTTGAACAAGTCCCAGTATTTGAGCTTGTTCGCGGCGCCAAGCAGCGAATTGCCGCGACCGATCTTGTGCTCGAGCTCTTCGGGATCCAATCGGCCGATATAGTTGACGACGGCTGTACGCATGGCCGATAGCAAGTGTTGCTGGTGCTGTTTGACGTCGCCGAACGTCTCGCGGACAGCGTCGACGGCCGAGAGGTACTCCGCCGAATCGCGGAACAGCAAGTTGTTCAACGCCTCCTCGACGCTGGCCGAGAACTTCAGCGGATTGTTGTTCTGCGGCTGGATCGTCGTCGTCGGCACGCGCATGAAGTTCTTGTGCTCGGCGCGCACGTGCAGGTTGTCGCTCAAGCCGAGCACGACCTCGCGCATGATCTGACCGAGTCGCTGCAGCACCTGCTCAGCCTGCTTGTCGTCGACGCGCAGCGGCTGCAAGCCCGCGCCCCGATAGAACGCGTCGAGCGCCGCGGCCGAGCCTTGCGCCGCAGAGGTGGCCGGCGCCGGCCGGGCGGCCGGAACGGCTGCCGCCGGCTTCGCCGCGAGCGAGGCGCGCTGCGTCACGTGAGCGGCCGCGCTGACCGGCGGGGGCTCGGAACGCTTGGGCGCGGCGGCGCCGAGCGGAGCGGGTGCCGCCGCTTTTGGCGGCTGCTCGTCGGCGTCCGGCGTTCTCGGCGGCTGCGCGTGAGGCTTCGTTCTCGCGAAGTCGTCCTCGAGTCTCAACCCAGCTACGTTCGCTTGATTGATTCGCTGAATCTGGCTGATCTCGGCTTCCTCGTTGATCAGCATTTCGATGCCGACGGCCGTGATCTCGTGCGGTGCGACCATGTCGGCTCGTGTCGGATCGGGCGGCGGCACGCGCTGCGCTTTGGAAACGGGATCGACATGCCGATCGTCGAGGAGCGTCTCGCGCGTGTCGTCCTCGTCCGTGATCTCCACGCTCATTTCATATTCGCCGATACGGAGGCGATCGCCCGTGAACAAGCGTTGCGGATTGCCGCGGCCGACGGGTTGCTCCGACTCGTTGACGTAGACGCCGTTCGTCGACGTGTCGACGATGTAGTAACTGCCGGAGCGGAAGTCGATGCTCGCGTGACGGCTCGACAGGTATCGCTGGCCATCAGGAAGGACCCAATCGCTTTCGAGCGAACGGCCGATCGTGCCGCCGTGATGGCTGAACTCCATCGCGGCGCGTTCGCCGAGGCCTTGTCGGTGGCGGCTGACGATCTTCAAGTGTAGGGCCATGTCGTTCCCTGCGCCGGTCTCGATTTCCATATCTGCCCCTCGCGCCGAGTGTAGCTTGCGGATCGCGCGAATCTTGAGCGCAGCGCCCGATTACTGTGATCGGGCTCTCAGAAAATCCTGTGCTAAGCTCCGTTTGCCCTCATCGGATGGACAGAAATGGCAGCGAAGCCGATCTACCGCGTCGTTTTCTTGAACCAAGGCAAGGTTTACGAGGTTTATGCGCGGCAGGTGAGCCAGACGGGCTCGCTGTTCGGCTTCGTCGAAGTGGAGGAGCTCGTGTTCGACGCACGCAAGGGCGTCGTCGTCGATCCTGCGGAAGAGCGGCTTCGGATCGAGTTCGCCGGCGTCAAGCGAACTTACTTGCCCATGCACTACGTGCTCCGCATCGACGAGGTCGACAAGCAGGGCGTCAGCAAGATCACGAACGCCGAAGGCGGCAACGTAGCCCAATTTCCCATGCCCGTGTACACGCCGCAAAAAGGCGGCCCTACCGAACGCTAGCCGTCGCCAGTGGCGCCTCCTAGGACAAGCGCGTGACGTTGCGCTTCATCTCGCTCGGCAGCGGTAGCCGCGGCAACGCCTCGCTCGTAGAGTTCGGCTCGACCCTGCTCATGATCGACTGCGGATTGCCGTGCAAGATCGTCGAGGAGCGTCTCCAAGCCGTCGGCCGGCAACCGCGCGACGTGACGGCGATCCTAATCACGCACGAGCACACGGATCACGCACAAGGCGTCGCAACGTTCTCGAAGCGTCACAACACTCCGGTCTGGACGACGGCGGGCACCGCGAGCGCGCTGCCGACGATCACCCGCGTGCGTCACTTGAGCTGCCATCGCGCGCTGGTCATCGGCAGCATCGATGTCCAGCCCTATCCCGTGCCGCACGATGCGCGCGAGCCATGTCAGTTCACGTTCGGGGCGGCGGGGCGGCGGCTCGGCATGCTCACGGATGCGGGGCATGTCACGCCGCACATGCTCGAGCGCCTGACCGATTGCGACGCGCTGGCGCTCGAATGCAACCACGATCTCGACTCATTGCAGCGAGGCCCGTATCCCGATTCGCTGAAGGCGCGGGTCGCTTCGCGATTCGGCCACTTGAACAATCACCAGACCACCGAGCTGCTGCATCGGCTCGACGCGACGCGCGTGCAGTGGCTGCTCGGCTTGCACTTGAGCGAACGCAACAACTCGCCGGAGCACGTCCGCACGACCTTGCGGCCGGCGCTCGAGAACGCGCGCTATCCGCTGCATCTTGCGAGCCAGGATGCGCCGACGGCATGGCTCGCCGTCGAGTAGCGAACTGGCAGGTTTCGAGCGCGCGAGAGTAGAATTGCAGGTGCACGAAGCTCACCTGACGTAGATGAACCCATGACGATGCTGCAGTTGGCCGGCCCTCCGGCAGCGACTGCGTTCCGCCTCGAAAAGCTCCGCACCGAGCTGCGTGCGCTCGCCCCCGCGGTCGGCGACGCAGCCGCGCATTTCGAGCACTTCGTCCATCTCGAGCGGCCGCTGACGGAGCGCGAGGACCGTGTGCTGCGCGCGTTGCTCGACTACGGCGGCGGGGTGGCCGCTCGAACGGGGGGGCGCCAGAAGCTCTACGTAGTGCCGCGGCTCGGCACGATCTCGTCGTGGGCGTCGAAGGCCACCGACATCGCGAGGATCTGCTCGCTTCCCGTGCATCGCATCGAACGCGGCCGCGTCTTCGAGCTCGCGGTGCCCTCCGTGCTCACGGACGTCGATCGGCGGCGCATCGCGCCGCTGCTGCACGATCGGATGACGGAGACACTGTTGACGGAGGCGCCGAAAGAGGAGCTGCTGTTCGCCGCGCACGTGCCGCGGCCCGCGCGCACCGTCGATGTGCTCGCGGGCGGCCGCGCCGCGCTCGAGCGCGCCAATGGCGAGCTCGGCCTCGCGCTGGCGCGCGACGAGATCGAGTATCTCGCGGAGCAATTTGCGGCGCTGAAGCGCAATCCGACCGATGTCGAGCTCATGATGTTCGCGCAAGCCAACTCGGAGCATTGCCGGCACAAGATATTCAACGCCGACTGGGTCATCGACGGCGAGCGCGCGCCGAAGAGCCTGTTCGCGATGATCCGTAACACGCACGCGCGGTCGCCGGACGGCGTGCTGTCGGCGTACAAGGACAATGCGGCCGTCATCGCGGGCGCGGAAGCCCGCTTGCTCTGGCCAGATGCTGCGACGAATGCCTACGCGTACGCGCAAGAGCCCGCGCATATCGCGATCAAGGTCGAAACCCACAATCACCCGACGGCGATCTCGCCGAATCCCGGCGCCGCGACGGGCTCGGGCGGCGAGATTCGCGACGAAGGCGCCACTGGGCGCGGCGCCAAGCCGAAGGCGGGGCTCGTGGGCTTCACGGTCTCGCATCTCGAGCTGCCGGGCTGGCGTCAGCCGTGGGAGCGCTCGTCGCCCGGCAAGCCGGACCGCATCGCGTCGGCGCTTCAGATCATGCTCGACGGCCCGATCGGTGCCGCGAGCTTCAACAACGAGTTCGGGCGGCCGAGCTTGGCGGGTTATTTCCGCACGAGCTTGCTCGAGGCGAACGGCATTTGGCGCGGATATCACAAGCCGATCATGATTGCCGGCGGTCTCGGGAACGTGCGCGCCGTGAATGTCGAGAAGGGCGCTCCAGGCCCGGGCGCTAAGCTCGTCGTGCTCGGCGGTCCGGCGATGCTGATCGGGCTCGGCGGCGGTGCGGCATCGTCGCAAGGCAGCGGCGCCGCCGAGGCCGAGCTCGACTTCGCCTCCGTGCAGCGCGGCAACGCCGAGATGCAGCGGCGCGCGCAAGAAGTCATCGACACGTGCTGCGCGCTCGGCGAGCGCAATCCGATCGCCGCGATCCACGATGTCGGCGCGGGCGGCCTTTCGAACGCCGTGCCCGAGATAGTCGAGCACAGCGGCTGCGGCGCCGTCATCGACTTGCGTGCCGTTCCGAGCGACGAGCCCGGCATGAGCCCGATGGAGCTCTGGTGTAACGAATCGCAAGAGCGCTACATGCTGACGATCGAGGCCGGCGACGTGCCGCGCTTCGCGGCGATTTGCGAGCGTGAGCGCGCACCGTACGCCGTGATCGGCGAGCTGACGGCGAGCCGCGAGCTCGTCGTGCGCGACACGGCGCTCGGCGGCACGCCCGTCGCGATGCCGATGGAGGTGCTGTTCGGCAAGCCGCCGAAGATGACTCGGCAAGCGGCACGAGTCCGATTCAAGCCTCCCGAGTGGCGGCGCGATCGGTTGAGCATCGCGTCGGCCGTCGATCGCGTCCTCGCGTTTCCGGCCGTCGCCGACAAGTCGTTTCTAATTCACATCGGCGACCGCACGGTCGGCGGCCTCGTCGCACGCGATCAGCTCGTCGGTCCCTGGCAAGTTCCCGTCAGCGACGTCGCGGTAACGGCTGCGGGTTACGAAGGCTACACCGGTGAAGCGTTCGCGATGGGCGAGCGTACGCCGGTCGCCGTTCACGACGGCCCGGCTTCCGCGCGGCTCGCCGTCGCGGAGGCCGTGCTCAATATCGCGGCGGCAGACGTTGTGGCGCTCTCGGACATCCGCTTGTCGGCGAACTGGATGGCCGCCGCGGGCCACGCCGACGATGACTACGCGCTCTACGCAATGGTGCGCGCCGTCGGTGAGGAGCTTTGCCCCACGCTGGGGCTCGCCATACCCGTCGGCAAGGACTCCTTATCTATGCGCACCGTGTGGCGCGAGGACGGCGGCGAACGCGCCGTCACGGCTCCGGTGTCGCTGATCGTCTCGGCATTCGCACCCGTCGGCGACATCCGCGGCACGCTGACTCCCGAGCTCAAGCGTGAGCCTCAGTCGGTGCTGCTGTTCGTCGATCTCGCCGGCGGCGCGCAACGTCTCGGCGGCTCTTCGCTCGCGCAGACGTTCGGCCAGTTCGGCGGCGCGGCGCCCGACGTGGACGAGCCGCAGCGCCTGACGCGTTGGTTCGCTGCGCAGCGCGAGCTCCGCGCGAGCGGCTTGCTGCTCGCGTACCATGACCGCTCTGACGGCGGCTTGTTCACGGCGCTCCTCGAGATGGCATTCGCGGCCAATGTCGGTCTCGACGTCGAGATCGAGGAGGGAGCCGCCGACGTCATTGCCTATCTCTTCAACGAAGAGCTCGGCGCCGTGATACAGGTGCCGGCTGCCGCGCAGGAGCGCGTCGCGAAGCTCCTAGCGGAGCAGCGGCTGCCGCACCAAGCGATCGCGCGCATTGCGAACCACGACGACATCGCCGTTCGCCGCGGCGGCGCGGAGCTTTATCGCGCGCCGCGCGTCGAGCTCCGGCGCAAATGGTCGGAGCTCACCTACAGGATGCAGGCGCTGCGCGACGACCCGCAGTGCGCGCGCGAGGCGTTCGATGCGATGCTCGACGCCAAGGATCCCGGCTTGAGCGCCAAGCTCACGTTTCCGCTGCAGGCTGAACGCCGCGCTGCGGCACGCGCAGGTCGGCCGAAAGTCGCTGTGCTGCGCGAGCAGGGCGTCAATGGCCAACGAGAGATGGCGGCGGCGCTCGACCGCGCGGGATTCGAGGCGCACGACGTGCACATGACGGACCTGCTGTCAGGCCGTACGAGCCTCGCAGAGCTATCGCGGCGCCGTCGCGTGCGGCGGCTTTTCGTACGGCGACGTGCTCGGCGCCGGGGAAGGCTGGGCCAAGACGATCCTCTACCACGACCGCATACGGCGGATGTTCGAGGAATTCTTCGCGCGCAGCGACGCTTTCGCGCTCGGCGTCTGCAACGGCTGTCAGATGCTCGCCGCGTTGAAGGATCTGATCCCCGGTACGCAAGCCTGGCCGAAGTTCCTGCGCAACCGCTCGGACCAGTTCGAGGCGCGCGTGTCGCTCGTCGAGATCGTGCCGAGCCCGTCCGTGCTGCTCGCCGGCATGGCGGGCTCGCGCATTCCGATCGTCGTGTCGCACGGTGAAGGACGCGCAGCGTTCGCCTCGCCCGGCGAGCTCACCGCCTGCGACGCGCAGCTCACGGCGCTGCGGTTCGTGACCAACGACGGCGCCGTCGCGGAGCGCTATCCGGCGAATCCGAACGGCTCGCCGCGCGGCATCGCGGGCCTCGCCAATGCCGACGGCCGCGTCACGATCATGATGCCGCACCCGGAGCGCGTGTTCCGGACCGTGCAGCTATCATGGCACCCTGCCGAGTGGGGCGAATGCTCGCCCTGGCAGCGACTCTTCGACAACGCGCGCACCTGGATTGGCTAGCGACGACATCGCCGCCTAGGCATGCCCGGGCCATTGCCGAAATACGACGCAAACACCCGTCTTATCCAGCAGCGAGAACTCGAGCGCGCCCCAAGGTCTTTTCGTTATTCGAGAAAGGTTCGGATGAAGAATATCGGGCCGTTTCGCCGAAACCTCTTCGTAAACCTGAGCGATGTTGTCCGTTTCTATTGCTATCTCCGGCCGATCTTTGGCCGCGTACTCCGGGCTTTCGACCACATAAGCCTTCGCACCGTCCCTCCCCACAACAGCGAGAGAGGCGTCCTGGTGGAGCACCGTGAATCCAAGACAATTAACGAACAGGTCCAGGCCGTCCTCCATGCGGTCGAAAAATATCTTCGGTACCAGACGGATCATCATGTGCTCACTCCGGCGCGACGACTGCGATCGTAAATAGCGCGCGAGCTAGTTCCGTGCCATGAACATCCATCGATGTCCCTCTAGATCCTCGACTCTATATCGTCGCGCGGGCGGCCCATCCTCCGGTTCGGACAAGATGACGGCTCCTGCGGCCTTAGCCCGAGCATAGTGCTGATCGACGTCATCAACATAGACGAGAACACCGTCAATGATCCATGGCAGCGCGGACCATGAGGCGGCGATACTTGCAGTTGCCGCGATGCCGCTTAGGTGCTTCATAGTCCGGCGACGGACTGGCCAACATGATGAGCCCATCGCCCATCGACATTTCTCCGTGAGAGAGCCTTCCATCGGGAGACGTGAATCGAGCTGTCTCCGTGAATCCAAACACTTCGGCCAGCCATTCAAGGGCCGCAATGCCGTCCTCATAGGTCAAGAACGGAACTACGTCGGGCATCTTGCTCTCCGTTCGCGATCGCCGATCGACGCATGGTGCGTCATCGGGTCCCGCGTCGCACGGAATCTGGGCCGCGCGACGACCGCGCGCAAGCGCGTCACTGCTGTCGCTGTCCGGCGACAGCAAAACGAGCCTCTTTAGTAGCGTTTCCTGTTCCGCAAGCAGAAGCGATGTAGCTGTGCGCCGACAATTCGGACGCCGCTTCGCCGTGCCCTATCGTCCCGAATCGAGCAACGGCGCCGGTTGCGCGCCGTTTGTGACCACTGGCACGGTTCGTGCTCGGCCTCTCCCGCGAGGTCGGACAAGGGGATTGAGACCTGGCTCATAGCCCGCGCGGCCGCGGCGGAATAGGGTTTTCCACGCCGCTCCGACGACGTTCGCGAGGACTCCCGGCATGAGAGAACGTATGAGAGCGCTCTGGTGCGGTGCGGCGCTTGCCGCGTTGCTGGTCATTACCGGCACGGGATCCGCGGCAACGCAGTTGCTCGGCGCCGAAGCGCCCGACTTCGTGCTCAAGAGTCTTTCCGGCAAGAACCTGAGGCTGTCGGAGTATCGCGGCGACGTCGTCATGCTGAGCTTTTGGGCGACGTGGTGCGGCGACTGTCGCGCTCAGCTCGACGAGCTCGGCACGATGCGCGACCGCTATCAGGATGCCGGAATCGAGCTGCTCGCCGTGAGCCTGGATCAGAACGCACGTCAGGCGGGCGCGACGGCCGCGGATGCGCGCTATCCAGTGCTGCACGATGCCGGGGGCGAGGTTGGCCGGCTGTACGACGTGACGAAAATGCCCGTGATGGTGCTCATCGATCGCGGCGGAGTCGTGCGCGACGTGTTCGAAGGGTTTCGGCGCGGCAACGAGGAGCAGTACCTCGAGCGCGTGCAAGCGTTGCTGCGCGAGTGACGGGGTTCGGCGGACTGGAGCTTACGATGGTAGTCAAGTGGATCGCGTCGGTGTCTCTCGCGGTGCTCGCCGTTCAGGCTGCGCTCGTCGCCGCGCAGGAAGCGCCGGTACAGACGGTCGCCGCGGTGCCCGAGTTCCGCGCCGGCAACGGCGCCGAAAACCAAACCGAGTTCCGAACGCTCGACGAGGAAACGCAGGACCTCAAGAAGCAAGTGCTCGATCTGAATCGCGACCTCTTCCTCCTCGAGGAGGAGCTACTGTTCCCGTCGAACACGCAAACGGCCGTGTTCATCTCGATGGACGTCGGCGAGTTCTTCGGCCTCGATTCCGTCGAGCTCAAGATCGACGACAAGGACGTCGCGAACTATCTCTACACGGAGCGTGAGGCGGAAGCGCTGCTGAAGGGCGGCGTTCAGCGGCTCTACATCGGCAACCTGAAAGCCGGCGAGCACGAGCTCGTCGCCGTCTTCACGGGTCAAGGCCCGCACACGCGCGACTATCGGCGCGCGGCGTCGGTGATCTTCGAGAAGGGAATCGGCCCGAAATACATCGAGCTCACGATCTCGGATCGCGAGATCAAGCAGCAGCCGGAATTCGTCGTCAAGGAGTGGGAGTAGCCGGTGGCGGCCCGTCTCCCCATCGTTGCGGCAGTCGCGCTGGCGCTGCCGGCGGTCGACGCGGCTGCTGCGCGCGAGGACGACACCGGCATCGTCGTACAGGATCTCGCCTATGGCGAGGTCTTGTTCGAGTTTTTCCAAGAGGACTACTTTGCGGCGCTGTCGCGTTTGCTCGCGGCGCAGCAGCGCGGTGAGCTCACGCACCACGGCGCGGAAGCCGAGCTGATGCTTGGCGGCTTGTATCTGTCCTACGGGCAGCATCGGCTCGCCGGCGAAATCTTCGAGCGCGTGCTTGCGCAAAGCGTGGATCCGGCGCTGCACGATCGCGCCTGGTTCTTCCTCGCCAAGATCTGGCAGCAGCGCGGCTATCTCGGCGAAGCCGAAGCGGCGCTGTCTCGCATCCTTGGCGAGCTGCCCGAAGAGCTCGAGCCCGAGCGGCGGATGCTCCACGCGCAAGTGCTCATGGAGCAGGGCCGGTTCGTGGACGCTTTGGCTACGCTCGAAGCGTGGCAACGCCCGGGCGACGCGTGGGTCGGTTACGCGAAGTACAACATCGGCGTTTCGCTCGTGCGCCTCGGCCAGGTCGAGGCGGGCGCGCACGTGCTCGACGAGGTTGGCCAGCTCGATCCCGAGAACCCCGCGTTCGACGCGCTGCGCGACAAGGCCAACGTCGCGCTCGGCTATGCCTGGCTACAGGCGGCGCGGCCCATCGAGGCAAAGCCGTCGCTGCAACGCGTCCGGCTCGACGGGCCGTTCTCGAGCAAGGCGCTGCTCGGCGTCGGCTGGGCGGACGCGGAAGCCGCCGACTATCGCGCGGCGCTCGCGCCCTGGCTTGCGCTGCGCGAGCGCAATCTGCTCGATTCGGCCGTGCAGGAATCGCTGCTCGCCGTGCCGTACGCGTTTGCGCAGCTCGGCGCGGACAAGCAAGCGGCGGATCACTACGTCGACGCTATCGAGGCGTTCAGCAGCGAGATCGTGCGGCTCACGTCCTCGATCGAGAGCATCGCGAACGGCGAGCTCATCACGGCGCTGCTCGGCGAGCACGACGACGTCGCCGACGACGCCTCGGGCTGGTACTGGCGGCTCGAGCGCATTCCCGACTCCGTCGAGAGCCGTTATCTCTACGAGCTCCTCGCGAGCAACCGGTTCCAGGAAGGGCTCAAGAACTATCGCGATCTGACGCAGATGAATCGCAACCTCGAGCGCTGGGTCGAGAGCCTAGGCGCCTTCGACGACATCCTGGACACGCGCCAGCGCGCGTACGTGCAGCGGTTGCCCGCGATCGACGCGAGCCTTTCGAGCGTCGACCTCTCCGCGATGACGCAGCGCCGCGTCGAGCTCGAGTCGCGCTTGCAGGCCATCGAGCGCAGCGAGGACGTCGTCGCGCTCGGCACCGCCAAGGAGCAGGAAACGTGGGCGATGCTCGCGGCGATGGAGCCGCAGCTCGCGTCGCTGCCTAACGATGCCGCAAGCGACGAGATGCGCGCGAAGCACCAGTTCCTTCGCGGCCTCTTGCTGTGGGATTTGCGGCGCGACTACAAAGCGCGCCTCTGGGCACAGCGCAAAGCGTTGGGCGATCTCGATCGGCAGCTCCGCGAGGCGCAGCGGCGCCACCATCAGGTCGCGAGCTCGCGCGAAGACTGGCCGGAGAAGTTCACGGCGCTCACGGCGCGCATCGAGGGCCTGCGGCCGCGCGTGCAGGGGCTACAGGAGTCTGCGCAGCTCGCGCTGTTGCACCAGCAAGAGTTTCTGCAAGGCATCGCGGTCGAGGAGCTCGAGGCGCAGCGCGACCGGTTGAGCACGTATAGGGTCCAGGCGCGCTTCGCCCTCGCGTCCATCTACGACCGGGCCTCGGCGCGCGTGACGCCGGCCGCGGAAGCGCAAGCGGCAGCGCTCGCGGAGAGCGGCCAATGACGAGCGCGCCGCTGCTCGTGCTGCTCGCGGCTGCGGCGATCTGGCCGTTCGGCCGCGATCGCGATCGCGAGAAGCCCGTCGAGCCCACGGGCACGATCAAGGACCTCGAGCGCGCGACCGTCGACGTCGACACCGAGGCGCGGATCGTCGGCAGCGAAGCGAAAGCCATGGAAAGCTATCGCTTGTTCCTCGACGTCGCCTCCGACGACCCGGTGCTCAAGGCCGAGGCGATGCGGCGGCTGGCCGACTTACAGCTCGAAACGGCCGACGCCGAAGAGCTCGCGACCAACCTCGAGGCGCTCGGCACGCTCGGCAGCACGATCGAGATGTACGAGCAGCTTCTTGCGTCCTACCCGAACTACGCCAAGAACGATCTCGTCCTCTATCAGCTTGCCCGCGCCTACGAGGCTGAAGGCCGCATCGATGAATCGCTCGCGACGCTCGACCGGCTCATCGAGGAATACCCGCGAACGCCGCACCTCGATGAGGCGCAGTTCCGCCGCGGCGAGACGTTGTTCGTGCAGAAGCGGTATCGCGAATCCGAGCGCGCCTACGCCTACGTGCTCGGCGTCGGGCAAGCGTCTACGTTCTACGAGCAATCGCTCTACAAGCACGGTTGGGCGGTGTTCAAGCAACAGCAATACGACGAGAGCCTGGTGTCGTTCTTCACGCTGCTCGACCGCCAGCTCGGCACAGATAATGACGCCGCCGGCGATCGCGACCCGGCCGTGTTGTATTCGGCGATGGGACGCGCGCAGCAGGAGCTCATCGACGACACTTTCCGCGTGCTGTCGATCGGCTTCTCGTACCTCGACGGTGCCGAGTCGATCTCGCGCTACTTCAACCGCCGCGGCCCGCGGCCGTACTCGTTCATCGCGTACACGAATCTCGGCGACCTTTATCTCGAGCAGGAGCGTTACCAGGACGCCGCCGACGCCTATCATGCGTTCGTCGATCTCGACCCGTATCACGCGAAGGCTCCGTTGCTGCAGGTCGAGGTCATCGAGGCGTTCAAGAAGGGGGCGTTCGCGGACCTCGTCCTCGAGGGCAAGGAGAACTTCGTCGAGACGTACGGACCGGGTAGCCCGTACTGGCAGCGGTTCACCTTCGAGCAGCAGCCCGAGGTCGTTGCGCACTTGAAGGGCAACGTCACCGATCTGGCTGCATATCACCACGCGCAAGCGCAGGCGACGCGCGACGCGGACGAATACGCGGCCGCGGCGCGCTGGTATCGCACGTACTTGCAGTCGTTCCCCGACGACGCGAACGCCGCGCAGACGAACTTCCTGCTCGCCGAGGTGCTCTACGAGAGCGGCAACTTCCGCGATGCGGCTGCCGAGTACGAGCGCACGGCCTATGCCTACACGTTTCACGACACCGCCGGCGAGGCGGGTTACGCAGCGCTGCTCGCGTACGCGAAGCACGAAGAGGAATTGACCGGCGCGTCGCGCGCCGAGTGGCACCTGCGCGGCATCAACAGCGCGCTGAAGTTTGCCGAGACGTATCCCGCGCACGCCCAAGCCAGCACGGTGCAGACGGATGCTGCGGAGAAGCTATTCGCGCTCGGCGAGTTCGGCCGCGCGCGCGACATCGGCCGGCAAGTCGCCGCCCGCGTGCCTCCCGTCGAGCCCGCGCTGCAGCGGACGGCCTGGACCGTCGTCGCTCACTCCGAGTTCGACCTGCAGGACTTCGCGGCCGCCGAAACGGCATATGTTCAGCTCGCCGCGTTCGTGCCGGTCGGCGATTCGGAGCGCAGCGAGATCACGGAGCGCATCGCGTCGTCGATCTACAAGCAGGGCGAGCAGGCGCGCGCGGCGGGCCAGCTCGGCGCTGCCGTCGACCACTTCCTGCGCGTCGGGCAGGCTGCTCCGGCGTCGCAGGTGCGCGCGACGGCGCAGTACGACGCCGGCGCGGTGTTGATTCAGATGGGCGACTGGCAGCGCGCGACGACGGTGCTCGAAGACTTCAGGAGCGCCTTTCCGAACCACGAGCTCGCGGCCGAAGTCACGACGAACCTCGCCGTTGCCTACGTGGAAGCCGGCAACAGCGCGCGCGCGGCCAGCGAGTTCGAGCGAATCGCCGACGGCGATGGGCCCGTCGAGGTCAAGCGCGAGGCGCTATGGCGCTCGGCCGAGCTGTACGAGAAGACGGGCCAGAGCGTCGCTGCCGCGGGCGCATACGGCCGGTTCGTCGAACGGTATCCGTGGCCCGTCGTCGAGGCCGTCGAGGCGCGTCAAAAACTCATCGATCTGTCGGGAGCCGCAGGCAACAACGCCGAGCGCGCGCGCTGGATGCGCGATCTCGTCGCTGCGGACGCCGCGGCCGGCGCCGAGCGCACCGATCGCACGCGCTATCTCGCGGCCAAATCGCAGCTCGAGCTCGCGGCGCCGACGCGCGACGCGTTCTTGGAGACGCGGCTCGTCGTCCCGCTCGACAAGAGCATCGAGGCGAAGCAACTGCGCATGCAGGAGGCGTTGTCCGCCTACGGCAAGGCCGCCGACTACGGGATCGCCGAGGTGATGACGGCGGCCAACTACGAGATCGCGGAGCTCTATCACGCGCTCAGCAAAGATCTTTATGCGTCGCAGCGTCCGCCCGAGCTCAACGTCGAGGAGCTCGAGCAATACGACATCTTGCTCGAGGAGCAGGCGTTTCCGTTCGAGGAAGAAGCGATCGAGCTCCACGAGACGAACGCCGCGCGCACGGTCGACGGCATCTACGACGAGTGGGTGCGCAAGAGCTTGACGGCGCTCGCCGAGCTCTCGCCGGGACGTTACGCCAAAGCCGAAATAGGAGAGTCCGTTGTCGAAGCCATTCGCTGACTTCGCTGCGCGGCCGCTCGGCTTGCGGCTGCTCGCGTCCGCCGCGCTCGCGCTGACGCTCGCCGCGTGCGGCTCGTCCGCGCCGCGCCAAGCGGACGCCGATGCGCGGCCCGACGCTGCAGTCGCGGCGCTCGAACCGGTGCCCGAAGCGGCGGCCGCGGCTTACGCGCGCGCGCTGGCGGCGCTGCGAGCCGAGAACTGGCTCGAAGCCGAGCTCGAGCTCGAGCAGCTGACGCTCGAGTACCCGGAGTATCCGGGTCCGCACGTCAACCTTGCACTCGTTTATCTCAACGACGGGCGGCGCGCCGACGCGCGGGCCGAGCTCGAGAGCGCGCTCAGCGTAGAGCCCGGCCACGCGGCGGCCAACACGCAGCTCGGCATCATGCTGCGCGAAGACGGCAAGTTCGAGGAAGCCGAGGCCGCCTATCGGCGGGCGCTCGAAACGGATCCCGATCACGCGCTCGCGCACTACAACTTGGGGGTGTTGCTCGACATCTATCTGCGCCGCACGGCAGACGCGCTCGCGCACTACGAGGCGTATCAGGCGACGCTAGCGGAGCCGAACGAAATCGTCGGCCGTTGGATCATCGATTTGCGCCGCCGCGTTAGCAACGGCGGCGATGCCGCGCGCGTCGCTCAGGGAGACGGCACATGAGAACCGCATTCACCGCCGTGCTGTTGCTCGTCACGGCCAGTGCCGCTGCTCAAGCGCCTGCTGCGCCGGAACGGCGCGCGCCGCTCGCGGCCGTCGAGGATCTCGAGCCTGCCGTCGACGTCGGTGGGCCGCCTGCCGAAGCATCGCGGTCCACGGCGCCCGCCGTCCCCGAAGCCGTTCCGTCCGCGCAAGGCGCGCCGTCGGGCCTCGCAGCGCCGCGATTCATGGACTCGCTCGATCTGGGAACCACGTCAATTACCGGCAATGCGGAATTGCCTAAGGTTCTCTATATCGTTCCCTGGAAGAAGTCCGATCTGGGCGACTTGGTGGGGCGCCCCGTGAACACGTTGCTCGACGAGGTGCTCGCGCCCGTCGATCCCGCAGTCTTCGAAAGGCATTTGAGCTACTACGATTCCCTGTACGGGGAACGCGCACAGGAGTGAGAAGTGGAGATCTATAACGTCATCGTCGGATTCTTCAAGAATGGCGGGGTCTTCATGATTCCCATACTCATCATCCTCGCTCTCGGCGCGGCGATTGCCATCGAACGCTGGCTGTTCCTCACGATCACGACCGCGAAGAACAAGGCGCTGTGGAACGCCGTCACTCCGTACTTGAAGGCCGGCAATTTCGCCGGCGCGGTCCAAGTCACGCAGAAGTCCGGCGCCGTCATCGGCCAGGTGATGACGTACGGCTTGAACCGTGTGCGCTCAGCTCGCCGTCGCGAGGACATCGAGCAGGCCATGGAGGAGAGCCTCATGGAAGTGCTGCCGCGGCTCGAGAAGCGCACCCACTATCTCGCAACGTTCGCGAACATGGCGACGCTGATGGGACTCTTGGGCACGATCATCGGCTTGATCGATGCGTTCACAGCCGTTTCGAACGCGAACCCGGCCGAGAAGGCCGAGCTCCTGTCGCGCAGCATCTCGATCGGCATGAATTGCACCGCGTTCGGTCTCATGGTCGCCATTCCCCTCGTGCTGATCCACTCGATGCTCCAGACGAAGACGACCGCGATCATCGACAGCCTCGAGATGGCGTCCGTGAAGTTCTTGAACGCGATCTCGGAGCGTGCGCAGGAAGCGGCCCCGGCTCCGGCTCCGGCTCCGGCGCCGCGCCGCGGCTAACGGCGGCGCAACGAGCTTACGCCCTCGAGGATCGAGCGATGCAAGCGATAGGCCGTAGCGCGCGCCTGGCGCGCCACCACAAGCGGCGCAACGGTGCCGAGATCAATCTCGTGTCGATGATCGACATGATGACGATCCTCGTGTTCTTCCTGCTCGTGCACGGCGGTTTCGTGCGGCTCGCGATCCTCGAGCTCAATCTGCCCACGGCGCAATCGCAGGCGAGCGCGGAACCGCCCGAGTTCCAGCTCGAGGTCACCGTCCGCGAGGGCGGCATCGAAGTCGGCGACCGCGCCACCGGGCTCCTCAACCGCATCGAGAAGACCGACGACGACTATCACCTCGATCAGCTCACGACCTATCTAACGCAGGTCAAGGACCAGTTTCCGCAAAAGACGGACGCCACGCTGCTGCTCGAGCCCGACATCTCCTACGACCTGCTCGTTGCCGTCATGGACCGTATGCGTGTCGCGGAGCGAATCGCCGAAGGCGACGGCCGGCTCGTACGTGCGGACCTCTTCCCCGAGATCTCGATCGGCGACGCGCCGGTGCTCAACTAGGCCCGCGCGATGAAATTCATGGGACGAGCCGCTCGCATGGCGCGGCATCACAAGCGGGCCAAGGCGGAAGGCGAGATGAACCTCGTCTCCATGATCGACATGATGACGATGCTCGTGTTCTTCCTGCTCGTCTATACGACGGAGGAAATCGAGATCCTGCCGAACGCGAAGGACGTTCAGCTTCCGCAGTCGATGGCCGAGCAGACGGCGCGCGAGGCGGTCGTCGTCATCGTGTCCGAAACCGAGATCCTCATGAACGGGGAGAGCCTCGGCAAGATCTCCGACATCCTGGCGAGCCAAGAGCTCATCATCCCGGCTCTAAAGACCGCTCTCGAGAACCAGGTCGAGCGCGTGCTGACCGAACCTTTGGAGCAAACGGAAGAGCAGCGGGTCGCGAGCCGCGAAGTTACGATCATGGCGGACAAGGAAATTCCGTATCAGCTGCTGAAGCGCGTCATGGCGACGTCGACGGCGGCCGATTATGGTCAATTGTCGCTCGCGGTCTTGCAGAAGGCGTCCGAGGCGCGGCTCGCAACCGTCGTCGTGAGGAACTAAGAGCCCAGCATGTCGAACGCGGCCATCGCACCGTATCGAATCTACGAGCTGCCGTGGTCCACGGGGTTCGAGGACGATGCGCGCTTCAAGAAGCTCACGCGCGGCTCGCTTATTTGCGCGGTCGTGTTCGCGTTGCTGTTCTGGATCTTGCCGCAGCCGCAGGTCGATCCCGCGGCGGTCGAGGAAGCGCCGAGGCGCCTGGCGCGCCTCGTGCTCGACCGTCCGGCGCCACCTCCGCCGCCACCGCCGCCCGTCGTCCGCGAGGAGCCGAAGCCTGAACCGGAACGCGTCGTCGAGGAACGCGTCGTCGAGCGCGAGCCGGAGCCTGCGCCCGTCATCGAGCCGCCGCCCGTCGATCGAACGCAGCAGGCGCGCGATCGGGCGCGCGTGGCCGGCCTCTTGCCGCTGACGAATCAGCTTCAAGCGCTGCGCAACACCGTGACCAACGACCAACTGGAGCGCGCGGATGCCGTCGGCGCTGCGAGCAGCGATACGCCGTTCGCCGAGCGCTCGCTGATCACGTCGCGCGTCGGCACGGCGAGCGGCGGCATCAATACGGCGGCCTTGAGCCGCAACACGGGCGGCAGCGGCCTCGGCGGCCGCGAGACGACGCAAGTCGAGAATCCCGTCGAAGGCTTCGCGGAAGCCGGCGGTGCGGCGCAGCGCAGCGGCGCGAGCGACCTGGCATCGCGCAGCCGCGAGGAGATCGAGCGCGTCTTCGACGCCAACAAGGGCCGCATCTTCACGCTCTACAATCGGGCGCTACGCGAGAACCCGGCACTGCAGGGCAAAGTCGTCCTCCGTCTCACGATCGCGGCCGACGGGCGCGTAACCTTTTGCGAAATCGTCTCCTCGGAGCTCAACGATCCTGAGCTCGAGCGCGGCCTCGTGCAGCGCGTCCTGCAATTCCAGTTCGAGGCGCGCGACGACGTCGAGTCCATCACGACGACGAAGCCGATCGACTTCTTCCCGGCGTAGAGAGCTTCCTCCTGTGCATCCGGCCGAGGCCGCCCTGTATAGTGGCCGGGCCGGAACGCGTGCCGCTGGCACGAGACGCGGGCGTCGACAGGGGATCACGATGCAAAACGAAGGCGCCGTGAGCGCTAAGGTCAATCTCAGCGAGCTTCTCGAGAATACCCCTGTAGGCGCGATGCATGTGCGCATCTTCGTGCTCTGCATGGCATGTCTCATCATGGACGGCTTTGACGTTCAAGCGATGGGGTACGTGGCGCCGGCCGTGCTCGCGGATTGGGGCATCGAACGGTCGGCAATGGGCCCCGTGTTCGTCGCGGCGAATTTCGGCGTCCTCATCGGCTCGCTCGCGTTCAGCATGCTCGCCGATAAGATCGGCCGCCGGCCCGTCATCGTGTGGGCGACGGTCTTCTTCTCGGTCATGACGATCGCGACGGCGTATGCCCAGAACCTCGAGCAACTGCTTTTCTTGCGGTTCATTGCCGGCGTCGGGCTCGGCTCCATCATCCCGAATGCAACGGCGCTTATCGGCGAGTACAGCCCGAAGGCGAGCCGGACGACGTTCGTGATGTGCATAACCGTCGGTTTCACGATCGGCGCGGCGATCGGAGGTTTCGTCGCCGCTTGGCTGATTCCCGCATTCGGTTGGCGGTCGGTCTTCATCTTCGGCGGCGTCGTGCCGCTCGTGATCGCGCTCTTCATGATGTGGGGATTGCCGGAATCGCTGCAGTTCCTCGCCGTGCGCAAACGGCGCTTGGACCTACTGGCGCGCTGGCTCAAGGAGCTCGCTCCAAGCCTGCGCGTAGACGCGAGCACCCAGTACATCGCGAATGAAACGAGCAAAGGCGGCGTGCCGTTCTGGCACCTGTTCCGCGAGGGTCGAGCCGTTTTCACGGTGCTGCTGTGGATCGTGAACTTCATGAACATCCTCATGCTGTACTCGCTGTCCAACTGGTTGCCGACGCTCGTCACCGGCATGGGCTATGACCAGCAGACCGCCGTGCTCGTGAGCACTCTGCTGCAAGTGGGCGGCGCGATCGGCACGTTCGGCCTCGCATGGGTCATCTCGCGCCGCGGCTTCGTGCCTGTTTTGCTGACGAGCTTCGCCGTGGCCGCGGTCAGCACAGCGCTGATTGGCCAGCCGGGGCTCTCGCTGACGCTGCTCAGCGTCGTCGTATTCGTGGCCGGCTGGTGCGTCGTGGGCGGGCAGCCGGGCATTAATGCCATGTCGGCCAGTTATTACCCAACGTATTTACGAGCGACGGGTGTTGGCGCCGGTCTCGGTGTCGGGCGCATCGGCGCGATCGTCGGTCCGGGCATCGCCGGCGTGCTGATCGGCCGGCAGTGGGGTTCCGAGGAGCTGTTCTACGCCGCTGCGGCGCCCGCGCTGATCTCGACCCTCGTCATGCTCGTCATGCGCGGCGTATATAAAGAGAACGTTGCGGTGCGCGGCGCGCCCGCGCCCGTCACTCATTGAGGCCATGACCGAGATCGCGCTCGTCGAGCTCGAAGACTTTGCGCTGGAGCTGGCCCACACGGCGGGCGGCATCGCGCAAGCGCACTTCCGCCGTCCCGTCACCGTCGAGAACAAGAGCGCGAGCTCGTTCGACCCCGTGACGAACGCAGACCGCGCGATCGAGCGCGTGCTGCGCACGGCGATCGTTGCGCGCTACCCGGACCACGGCATCGTCGCCGAGGAAGAAGGCGTGCGCTTAGGCTTGGGCGACTACACGTGGTACATCGACCCGATCGACGGGACGCGCGCGTTCATGACGGGCTCGCCGCTTTGGGGCACGCTGATCGGGCTCGTGCGCGGGCGGACGCCGCTTTTCGGCCTGCTTGCACAGCCCGTGCTCGAGGAAGTTTTCTTTGGCGGCCCTAGCGGCAGCTGGCTGATCAAAGCGGACCGCCGCGACCGTTTACGCGCCCGCGCGGGCAAGGAGCTTTCGGAAGCGGCGCTCGCGAGCACACACCCCGATATGTTCACCGGCGAACGGGCTCGAGTATTCCGCGCGTTGGCCGGGCGCTGTCTCCTGACGCGATTCGGCGGCGACTGCTACAACTACGCGATGCTCGCGGCCGGTTACCTCGACCTCGTCGTGGAAAGCCAGCTGAAGCCGTACGACATCGTGCCGCTCGTGCCGATTCTCGAAGGCGCCGGATGCATCGTGACCGATTGGCAAGGCCGGCCGCCGCTCGACGGCGGCGACATCGTCGCCGCGGGGAGTCGCGCGCTGCACGAGGCGGCGCTCGAGCTGCTGAGCGGCTGAGTGTTGCTGTGTTTGGCGCTGGGCGCGCGCTGCCGCCCCGCCGCGGCAGCGGTGGCGGCGGATTCGATCCGTACAACTCGCGCTGATCGCACGGCCGCGCCCGGCGCAACTCGTCTGCTATAGTCGCCCGCCCCGTAGCGCATCCGCCGAAACGAGTTGCATGGTCAAGCTCGTCGTCATCGACAAGGACGGCCGTGACATCGACGTCGACGCGCGCGCCGGCTTGTCCGTCATGGAGAATATCCGGCAGCTGCCGCGCAGCGTCGAAGCGATCTGCGGCGGCTTGTGCTCGTGCGCGACGTGTCATGTCTTCGTCGAGGCGGAGTGGATGCGGCGCCTGCCGCCGCGCCGTCATGAAGAGCGCCTGATGCTGGCCGGCTCGCGGCTATTCGACACGGCGCGGTCACGTTTGAGCTGCCAGATCAAGGTGACGGCGGAGCTCGAAGGGCTGCGGCTCATGGTCGCACCCGACTCCTGAACCATTCCCTCGCTCGGCACCGTATCGAGCTTGGCGCTCCGTTGTGGTGCGCCGCGCGCACCACGATGGTGCCGCAAGCCCGCACGCTGACGGTGCGTCTTCACCTAACTCTTTGTTACGAAACGCTTTCGTGCAGTGGCATGGATGCTGCAATGCGCTCGCGTTCGACATCCCTTCGCGCAATCAGGAGTAACACGCGTCATGAAAATCAAAAATCTCGTCCCGGCTCTCGCAATCTCGGCTACGGCTGCCATGGTTCCCGCGACCTCGCAGGCCGAGCTCTCGGCGAACATCGGCTGGGTCAGCGAGTACATCTACCGCGGCATTCATCAGGACGATAGCTCGGCCGCAGCGGGAATCGACTGGACCGCTGGGCAGTTCTATCTCGGCACCTGGGGCGCGGACGTCGGCGACGGTCTCGAGTACGACGCGTACTTCGGCTTCGCGGGCGGCGAGAACTTCAAATATAAGGTCGGCTACACCGGTTACTTCTACACCGACGATTTCGACGACACCTATCAGGAAATCAATCTCGGCGTCGGCTATGGGATGTTCATGCTCGACGTCGCCGTCGGCGAGTGGGACGGCTTCGGCACGCCGGCCGACTACACGTTCACGTCGATCACGATCGCTCCGGAGATGGGCCCGTACTACAAGTTCGGCAGCTTCGGTGACGACTTCGACGGTGACTACTTCGAGCTCGGCTACACCTACAGCATGGAAGACGAGGGCATCGACTTCACGATCGCCACGGTCTTCAGCGACGACCTGCCCGTCAGCGATTCGTTCGACGACGGTTTCGGCGGCGAGTCCGGCGAGTGGGCGCTGACGTTCGGCATCAAGAAGACGATCGGCATCAGCGAGTGACCTCCACATGAACAACACATCGAGGTATCGAAGATGAAACTCATCACGGCGGTCATCAAGCCGTTCAAGCTCGAGGACGTCCGCCAGGCGCTGGCCGAGGCGGGCGTTCAGGGTATGACGGTGACCGAGGTCAAGGGCTTCGGCAGACAGAAGGGCCACACCGAGCTCTATCGCGGCGCCGAGTACACGGTCGACTTCGTTCCGAAAACGAAGATCGAAGCAGCCGTGCCGGACTCGCTCGTCGAGCAAGTGTTGGAAGCCATCACGGGCGCCGCGGGCACGGGCTCGATCGGTGACGGCAAGGTGTTCGTCTTCGATCTCGAGCATGCGGTCCGCATCCGCACGGGCGAGACCGGCGACGCAGCGCTTTAGGAACAAGGGGAGGATAAGAACGATGAAGACCGCAATTTATTCGCCGCTTCGCCTGGTGGTGGGCCTCATGGCCGCCCTCGGTCCGGCGCTGGCTTTCGCGCAGTCGCCCGACAAAGGCGACACGGCGTGGATGCTGACGTCGACGGCACTCGTGTTGCTGATGTCGGTTCCGGCACTGGCCCTGTTCTACGGCGGCCTCGTCCGCAGCAAGAACATGCTGTCGGTGCTCATGCAGGTGTTCGTGAGCTTCTCGCTGATCACGGTGCTGTGGTGCGTGTACGGCTACTCTTTTGCGTTCACGACCGGCAACGCGTTCTTCGGCAGCACGGCCAGGGTGTTTCTCGACGGCCTGTTCGACTCGTCCGCGGGCACGTTCGCGCTCGGCGCGACGTTCAGCAAGGCAACGCCGATGTACGAGATCGTGTTCGTCGCATTCCAAGCGACGTTCGCGGCGATCACGTGCTGCCTGATCTTGGGATCGCTCGTCGAGCGCATCAAGTTCTCAGCCGTGCTGTTGTTCCTCGTCATCTGGTTCACGTTCGCGTACATCCCGGTCGCCCACATGGTCTGGTTCTGGGCGGGTCCGGATTCGTACACGGATGCAGCGGCTGCTGAAGCTGCCAACGCGACGGCGGGCTTGATCTGGAGCTGGGGTGCGCTCGACTTCGCGGGCGGCACCGTCGTGCACATCAACGCCGGCGTGGCCGGGTTGGTCGGTGCGATCGTGCTCGGCAAGCGCGTCGGCCTGGGACGCGAAAGCATGCCGCCGCACAACCTGACGATGACGATGATCGGTGCGTCGCTGCTGTGGTTCGGCTGGTTCGGGTTCAACGCGGGCTCGGCGCTCGAAGCGAACGGCTTCGCGGCGCTGGCCTTCATGAACACGTTCCTCGCCACGGCGTGCGCCGTGCTCTCGTGGACGTTCGCCGAGTGGCTGCTCAAGGGCAAGCCGTCGATGCTCGGTGCCGCCTCGGGCGCCGTCGCGGGTCTCGTCGCGATCACGCCGGCCGCCGGCAACGTCGGCATTCCCGGCGCGTTCGTGATCGGCCTCGCCGCTGGCGTCGTCTGCCTCTGGGGCTGCACAGGGCTCAAGAAGGTCATCGGCGCGGACGACTCGCTCGACGTCTTCGGTGTGCACGGCTTGGGCGGCATCTTGGGCGCGCTGCTGACGGGCGTGTTCAACGCGCCGAGCTTGGGCGGCCCGGGCCTCGTGACCGACTGGGTCACGGTGACGATGGGTTACCCCGGCATCGGCGCGCAGCTCTGGATTCAGGCCAAGGCCGTCGCCTTGGTCGTAGTCTGGACAGGGGTGGTTTCGTTCATCGGCTTCTACGTCGTGAAGGCCGTCCTCGGCCTGCGCGTGGCCGAGGAGCAGGAGCGCGAAGGCCTCGACATCACGTCGCACGGCGAGCGCGCGTACACGGGTTGATTTAGCTGGGACTTCGGACCGTAAGTTGGCCGGCAACCGCGAGGTTGCCGGCCTTTTTATTTGGCGCAAGGCCTGTGAATTCACGCCCCGTGCAGGTGGCGTTAACCGCCATGCAAATCAGCTCCCGGCTCGGCCACTACGAGATCCTCTCTGCGATCGGCCGAGGAGCCATGGGCGAGGTTTGGAAGGCGCGCGATACGCGCCTGCGTCGCGACGTCGCGATCGAAACGCTGCCTTCGGAGCTCGCGGAACACCCAGAGCGCCTCGCACGCCTCGAGCGCGAAGCGCAGTCGCTCGCTGCTCTTGTGTCAACGTTCTGTGCGGGAGCGGTCGGCAACCGCCGCCGCGCCCTGCTCCTGCTGCGCCAGCAGCTCGATCTGATCGATCGCAGCAGGAGCCCCGCGCAGCAGCGTCCGCTTCAGGAACCATGGCCCGACGAATGGCGGCAGCCAGAAGCTCGGCTCCATCTCCATGAGGTAGGTGACCCGAGTGCCTTCGCCCTCGGCGGCGAACGTCCACTCTGACAGCGAGTATCTGAAGTCGCTGCGTTCAGGGATGGTGCGGGATCGAATAAACTGCGGCGTGACGACCTCGAGGCGCTCGACGCGGCTCATGCTTCGGCAATACAGCAGCAGGCATCCCTCGACACGCGTGTAGACGAGCGGAGTGCCGTCGCTGTCCGGCGGCAAATAGCTACTCTCCTTGTAGATCTCGGAGATACGCTGGTAACGATCGTCGTCGAAGTCGAGCAACACCTTATATACGGCTGCCGGTGGTGCAGCGAGGTGCGTATCGGCGACGACGCGATAGCGGTCTTGCCGGCGCGAGACGTCGACGGTCCGCAGCGTGGCCGGTAGGCTCGACGATACGTAGCACACACTGACGGCCACGAGGAGAAACTTTTTGCGAAAACTCATCGAGCGGCGATACCGGCGCGCGAGCATGAACGGCTCGTTGAGACTATACGCTGCCGTCGCGTTCGCCGCGACGAGCGCTCCGCCGGCGGCGCTCGCTCAAGAAGACGCGGCGCCGACGAACGAGGCCAAAGGCCGCGTTGCTACGGTCGCTGCCGACGTGAAGGACTATGTGACGGCTCCATTGCATGCGCGGCGCCCGCAATGGGTGCGCTTCGGCGCGGCGCTCGGTGCGATCGCGCTTGCGCATCAATATGACGACGACGTGCGCGAGCACTTCGGCACCGTCACCGCGCCACCGGGCACGAAGCCTGATACTCGCGACGGCCGTGACGCGGCGCCCACGGTGCTTGCGCTCGGCGGCACCTGGATCGCGGCCGTCGTCGGTGACGAGGACGGAGGCCGCCGCGAGGCGGGTGTGATGCTCGAGGCTGCCGCGCTGAGCGGTGCCGCGGGTTATGCGCTGAAGCAGCTCACGGCGCGCGAGCGCCCGTACACGACGCCCGACGCCGATGCCTGGCGCGAGGAGGGTGATGCGTTTCCTTCGTTGCACACGGCAACTGCGTTCGCCGTCGGCACCGTGCTCGCCGAGTCCGGTAACGATCGGCATCGCTGGGTGCGCCGCGTGCTCGGCTACGGGCTCGCCGTCGGCACCGCCTACGCGCGGATGGACCACGATGCGCACTGGTTGTCGGATACGGTCGCGGGCGCGGGCTTAGGCATGGCGACGGCGCGGTTCGTCATGAAACAGCGCGACGGCGACGGCCCTCGCGGGCGCGTCACGTTCGAGCCGCTCGCGGACGGCATCGTGGTCGGCTACACCGTCGACTTGCGCCGCTGAAGCGGCTTCAAAGCACGACGTCGTAGACGAGCGCGGCCGCGACGGCGAGCGCCGCGACGCTCGCGACGAGCACGGCGCCCGCGGCGCAGTCCTTGACGGCTTTGATCGCGGGATGCTGCTCGGGGTGCAAATGGTCGGCGAGCCCTTCGAGGGCGGTGTTGACGATTTCGGTTGCGAGCACGAACGCGACCGTCAGCGTGACGATGGCCCACCACACCGGCGCGGGCTCGAGCCAGAGGAGCACACCCAGCACGGCGGCAGTGGCGACGACGTGGACCTTGAAGCTCTGCTCGGTGCGCCACGTCGTTTGCAAGCCCGTCAGCGCGAAGCCGAGCCGCCGCAGTAATCCCTGATTCTTCATCGCCCGGCTCGATGTCCTAGAGGCGCTGCCCGCCGTCGACCTCGACAATGCGGCCGTTGACGTAGTCGTTCGCGAAAATGAACTCGGCGGCCGATGCCACCTCTTCGGGATCGCCGAGCCGCTGCACGGGAATCCCCGCGGCCATCTTCTCGAGGATATCGGGCTTCATGCTGGCGACCATCTCGGTCTTGATGAATCCCGGCGCGATCGCATTGACGCGGATTTGGTGCCGCGCAAGCTCCTTTGCCCAGACGACCGTCAGCGCTGCGACGCCGGCCTTGGCCGCCGAGTAGTTGCTCTGGCCGAAATTTCCGGCGCGCGACAAGCTCGAGATATTGATGATGCAGCCGCCGTTGCCGCCGCGGATCATGCGCTCCGCGGCTTCTCGGCCGCACAGGAACACGCCCGTCAAGTTGACGTCGATGACGGCTTGCCATTGCTCGAGGCTGAGCTTACCCGTGACTTCGCCATCCTTCGCTTTCACGAGCAGGCCATCGCGCAGGATGCCGGCATTGGCAATGCTGCCGTCGAGTCGGCCGAAGTCGGCGACGACACGATCGAAAGTGCTGATGATCTCGTGCTCGACGGCTACGTTGGCCGAATACGTTTCGGCGCGCGCTCCGAGGCCGCGGCAGGCATCGCGCACGGCTACGAGCCCGCGTTCGTCGAGGTCGAGCAGCGCGAGGTTCGCGCCGCGCGCGGCGAGCCGCCTCGCCATCGCGGCGCCGAGGCCTCGGCCGGCTCCCGTGATGAGGATTGTCTTGCCGCGAAGGTCCATGCGTCACCTCGAGCGAATCGGCTCGCGCGTAGGAAGGCGGATAGTAGCGTGAGGGGCGCGACGCCACCACAAAAGAGGCGGCCGGCCGCGAAACTACGGTATGCTCGCGGGCCGACGGTTGGACCCCGATACGCCTTTCAACGCCCCGATGCTGCTTTCGAAGTATTTCGACCGAGTCGCAATTGCGCTCTCGACGATCTGCATCGTGCATTGCCTCGCCATGCCGTTCGTCATCGCGTTATTGCCCGTCACGGCCTTCGCGCTCGGCGGCGACGGCCATTTCCATTCGCTGATGCTGTGGTTCGTCGTGCCGACGAGCGTGCTCGGCTTCGGGCTAGGAGCTCGCGTGCACCGCCGCGTCGACATCGTGGCGATGGGCGCGCTCGCGATCGCGGCGCTCGCGGCTGCTGCACTCTGGGGCCACGGTGCGTGGGATCCTTCCGTCGAGGTGCTCGTCAACGTCGTGGCCAGCGTCGTGCTCGCGGCCGCGCACTGGCGCAACTTCCGCGAGGTTCGGCGGCTGCACAGCCACTAGTCTGACGCGGCGCTACGGGAGGGGGCGCGTAGCTAGAAGCGCGCGACGACGCCCACGCGTGCCTCGATTTGGTAAAGCTGGTCGCCTTCGACGAGCACCGCACACGAATTGACCTCGGGCGACGACACGCAGAACAGGGCGCTGTCGTCGTCGATGAGAGTGCCGAACACTCGTGCCTCGAGCCGCACGCCGATGCGCCGATCGGCGCGCAGCTGCACGCCGCCGCCGAGCGACCACGAGAAGTAGTTTTCGGCTTCGGCAGCATCGAGCCGAGGCTCGAAGCGCGCGAGGCCCGCGGTCAGCGCGATGAACGGCGCAACGGTGTCGTTGTCGTCCTCGAAGAGGTAGGTGCCGCCGAGCTGGAAATGGCTCACGTCGATATCGATCACCGGACCGCCGACGAACGACGTTTGCGTTTCGAGCTGCGTATCTTGGTGCGCGTAGAGCACCTCCCACTGGCTGTCGCCTGCGCTCGCGCGGATATCGAGGATCAGGCCCTCGGCCTTACCCTCGCGGAGCTCGAAGCCCCGGCCGTTGGCGTCGAGGTCCTCGGATTCCGACTGCGGCTCGAATTCACCGCCTATACGATATGCGGCATAGGGCGTGATCTCGAAACGAAATGGCGGTCCCTGTGCCGCCGCACTACCCATTGCCGTGCCCGTCGTTGCGGCGGCCACGAGGCGCATTGATCGAAAGGTCGCATGTAATCGCAAGCCGCCATCGTAGCGCGCTCCGTTGCCTCTGTAGGCCCCGTCGGCTGGGATGCCGTCGTCCTGGACAGCAGTGTGCTTAGAAAGCGCGCGTCGGCCCGGCGTGGACGACGCGGCCCTCGGCGAGCACGAGCTCGTGCGTGAAGTGCGAGCGGTGCGTCGCGAGGTGCGAAGCGCAGACGAGCTGCGTGCCGTCGGCGGCAACTCGCTCGAGCACTGTGTTCAATAGCTCCGCCATCGGCGAGTCGAGCCCTTCCCATGGCTCGTCGAGCAGCAAGACGCGCGGACGGTTCGCGAGCAGCCGGCCGAGAAGCGCTCGCCGCGCCTGGCCGTACGACAGCGTCGAGAGCAGCCGTTCGGCGAGGGAGCTGAGCTCGAGCTCCTCGAGCAGCTCCTCGATTCGCCGTGTCTCTTCGGGCGTCGGCCGCCTCGTCGCGCCTACGCTCGACGTGAAGCCCGAGCCGATGCAGGCGCGCACCGTCGACGGATAGCGATAAGCCGCTTGCAGCTCGGCCGACACCCACGCGACTTGCTTGCGCAGCTCCCAAACGTCGCGCGGGTTCGCGAGCGCGGGCCACGCGACGGCGCCGCCGAGCGCAGGCCGCAGCTGGCCGTGCAAGACTCGCAAGAAACTGCTCTTGCCGGAGCCGTTCGGCCCGATCACGAGCCAATGCTCGCTCGGCATGAGCCGCCATGTGAGGTCGTGCAGCACGCGCCGGCCCGCGAGCCAGACGTCGGCGGCCGTGAGCTCGATGAGCGGGAGATCGGGCGCTCGTGCAGCGGCCGGCTCGCTGCCGCTGACGCGCGCGCTCGCGGCGCCGCCGTCTGTCGTTGCGGGCTGCCCGCGCGTGTTGTGCTTGACGCCTTCGACGCGGCCGCCGTTGATGAGGAGGTAGCGGCCGACGACCGCGGGCAGATCGCCGGGCACGTGCGCTGCGCAGACGAGCGTGCATTCTCTCGCGACGAGCTCGAGCATCGCATCGAGCTCGACTCGCGCACGGGCATCGAGCCCGCTCGCGGGCTCGTCGAGCAGCAGCACCGTGGGCTTGAACGCGACGCCGCGCGCGATCAGCACGCGCCGCTGCTCGCCGCGCGACAGCTCGAGGAAACGCCGTTCCGCCAAATCGGCGACGCCGAGCCTGCGCAGCACGCCGACGGCGCGCTCGCGCTGGCCTGCCGCAGGTCTTCGGCGCGGCACGTCCGTGCGGTAGATTCCCGACAGCACGACGTCGAGCGCCGTGAAATTCCAGGCCATGCGCGCGTACCGGTCCTGCAGCTCGTGTCCGATGAGCACGATTTCGCTTCTTGCACGCACGGCATCCGTTTCTTCGCCGGCGCCAAAGTCGTAACGTCGCGTGCCGCGCTCAGGTGCGGGCCAGATCGTGCCGGCGATGAGGCCGAGCAACGTGCTCTTGCCGCTGCCGTTCGCGCCGACGACGCCCCAATGCTCGCCGCGCGCGAGCTGCCACGAGATGTCGCGCAGCACGGGCGTGCCGGCGAGCTCGACGTCGACGTGTGCGAGAGTGACGAGCGGCGCAACAGTCATCGGCTGGGTCCTCTGTGGCACGCGTCACAGTCCGGCAATCGCGCCGCGGCGCTGGCTGAAAGCGCACTGTACGATTGGGACCTCGTGCCGGAAAGGACTCCGCTCGATGCGACGACCGCTGCCATGGGTTGCCGGGTTGGCTTGTGTCTCCGCAGCCTCGGCCGGTGGAGTCTATGAGCCCGTCCCGATCGACAACGACGAATGGCGACTGATCGAGGAGTCGCAGGATCTCGAGGGCTACTTCAACTCGCAGTCGCTGCTCTACACGGAGCCCAAGGCTCTCGAGCTCGTACGCCGTGTGGGCCACGAGATTCGACCTCAGCCCGCTGACGACTATGTGGAGTACGAGTTCTTCGTGCTCCGTGACCCGTCGCCGAACGCCTTTGCGCTGCCGAATGGTCATGTCTACGTCCATACCGGCATGCTCGCGCGCCTCGGCGACGAGGATCAGCTGGCAGCGCTGCTCGCGCACGAGATCACTCACGTCGCCGGCCACCACAGCATCATCAATCACCGTGCGACGCGCAAGAAGGCGATTGCAGGCATGGTGCTCGGTGGTCTCGGCGGCTGGGGTGCCGTGATCTCGATCGCTTTACAGACATCCGTCTACGGCTATAGCCGCGACCTCGAGCAGGAAGCCGACGACCGCGCAATCGAAGTGTTGCTCGCGAGCCGCTACGACCCTCACGCGCTGCCCGAGATGCTCGACCTCTTGGGGCGCGACTACGAGGGCCTCCGCCCGCGAACCCCGGCGGTTTGGACCACGCATCCCGAGGTTCGCGCGCGCGCCGAAACGAGCCGCGGGCTCGTCGCCGGAACGGTGCGGCGCGACCGCCACCACGACGCGTTCGAAGCTGCCGTCATGGACATGCGCGCCATGACGATCGAGGACTATGTTCAGGACGATTTTCCGCATACCGCCGTCGCGCTCGCCGAGTCGCTCGTCGAGCGGTATCCGAACGACGTCGAGTTGCTGCAGCTACTCGGCGACGCGTGGCAAGGCATGGGCGCACAGGGTCCGATGGACCCCGCGACGCTGACGAGCTTCTGACAAACGGCAAAACCTTCGCGATCGGGCTCGCAAGACGCGCGCGCAGCGTTTAGCGGAGCTGCTCGAAACCGAGGAAGGCCGGGCTGCCTACGCCGCGAACCTGAAACGTGCCGAAGAAACCTATCGGCGCGTGATTGCGATGGATCCTAACTTCGCTCGCGCATACCGCGGCCTCGCCGAGGTGTACGAGCAGCAGAAACGCCCTCGCGACGCGGCTGAGGCTTATCTAACCTACGTCAAGCAAGCGCCGGAAGCCCCCGATCGCCCGATCGTGGTGGGCCGGCTCCGACTCCTCACCACGCTATTGAAGGTAGAGCAGTGATATGGACATCAAGATGCGAGCAGTTGTAACGCTGGCGGCGGCTGTTGCGTGCAGCACGCAGGCGTCGGCTGAGCGCGGTTTCACGGACGAGTTCGTGAGCGGCGCGACGCGGCCGCAGTCGATCGCACTGCTGCCGGTGGAAGCCTCGATCACGAGAGCACAGGTCGTCGAAACCGTGGGCCTCATCGACGAGAGCGTCGTCTTCGGCGGGAAGTTCAACGCCGACGTCGCCGAGCTTCTCACGGCGAAGGGCTACCAAGTGCAGGTCGTCGACGCGGACCGGATCAATGCGGACCGCATGCTGCAAGAGTACGTCGTCGACGCGAAGCGCGCGTACGACGAGATGATCGCTCGGTACCGTCCGAAAAAACTCACGGACCGGATCTACAATGCCGGCGACTCCGCGCGGCTTCTGGCCGCTCACCTCGGCGTCGACGCGATCGCGTTTTCGAGGTTCAGCATCACGATCACGCCCGCCGGTAAGGCGATTGTGGCTGGGCTGTTCGGCGGTACGACGTCGGGTGCGAGCTCGATGATCGGCATCGTCGACGGCGATACGGCCGACCTCGAGGTCGTGCAGAGCGGAGTTGCAATCGTCATGCCGGGCGAGAAAACACCCGACGAAATCTCGGCGTACGTAGCCAACCTCGCGGCGGGCAGCACGCGGCGCCTTCCAGGTGCCGACCCATCGCAGCGCCCCGAGATCGAGGTTGCCGAGAGCGATGAGGACGTCCTCGACGAGGTCGAATCGCTGATCAGGGAGTAGACGGCGCGATCGCGCGCCACGCTCGCCTCGGCGCGCGGCGTCGCGCACTCCCGTGCTGTGTTCCTGAGATAGACTAGGGGCGCGAGCGCCCGTCTATGACCAACGTCCTGCCTACTGTAGCCGACGTCGTCGATGCCGAGGCGCGCTTGCGCGGCTGGCTCATCGAGACTCCCGTGCTCGAATCGGAAGCCATCAACGACCGTGTCGGAGCGCGCGTGCTGTTCAAGGCCGAGTGCCTTCAGCACACGGGCAGCTTCAAGATCCGCGGGGCGCTGAATCGCTTGCTGCAGCTCCATGCCGACGAGCGTGCAGCCGGCGTCGTCGCATTCTCGTCGGGCAATCATGCGCAGGCCGTTGCGCTCGCTGCTCGCTGGCTGCGCGTTCCCGCGACGATCGTGATGCCGGCCGACGCGCCGGCGGTCAAGCTCGAGCGCACGCGCGAGCTCGGCGCCGAAGTCGTGCTTTACGACCGCGAGCGCGAGGACCGCGAAGCCATCGCGACGCAGATTGCGGAGCGGCGCGGCGCGGCGCTCGTGCCGCCGTTCGACCACCCTCACGTCATTGCGGGCCAAGGCACGCTCGCGCTCGAGCTCGCTCGCGCGGCGCGCACGCGGCGCCTTGCGATCGATGCGTTCTATGCGCCGTGCAGCGGCGGCGGGCTCGTCGGCGGCTGCGCTCTCGCGCTCGAGGCCGAATGGCCGAGCTGCGCCGTGTACGCCGTCGAGCCGCGCGGCTTCGAGGATCTCGCCGCTTCGCTTGCAGCCGGCGAACGGCGCACCGTCGCGCCGGGCGGAACGACGTTGTGCGACGGGTTGCGCGCGCCGACACCGGGCGCGATCACGTTCGCGATCGCTCGGCGCGCGCTCGCCGGCGCGCTAGCCGTCGACGATGCGCAGATTCGCGAAGCCATGGGCATCGCGGCTCGGGAGCTCAAGGTCGTCGTCGAGCCGTCGGGCGCCGCGGCGCTCGCGGCGGTGCTGGCGGAAGCGCGGCCGCGAGGCCCGTGCGTCGCAGTCGTGCTGTCGGGCGGCAACGTCGAATCCGATTTGCTCGCCGACGTGCTGCGCCCGCTCGCACCGGATGCGCCGAACCGCGGCCGCGCGAAATAGCACATAATGCCGAGCGGCTTCAGGCGAACGGGGAGAGCAGGACAGGCATGCAGCTTCGGCAGATCGCACGTTTGGACGAGTGGTACCGGTTTGACGAAACCGGCCCACTGTTCATCACCGGTCTGCAAGCCCTCGTGCGTCTCACGCTCGCGCAGAGCTATCGCGACCGGCTCGCCGGCCTGAACACGGCGGGCTTCGTTTCCGGTTACCGCGGCTCGCCGCTCGGCGGCTTCGATCGCGAGCTGTGGCGCGCCGAGCCCTATCTCGACGCCGCGCAAATCCGCTTTCAGCCGGGCTTGAACGAGGACCTCGCGGCCACCTCGATCTGGGGCACGCAGCAGGCCAATCTATTCTCCGGCGCACGCTACGACGGCGTCTTCGGCATGTGGTACGGCAAGGGGCCCGGCGTCGATCGCTCCGGCGACCCGTTCAAGCACGGCAACGCGGCCGGAACGTCGCGGCATGGCGGCGTGATCGCCGTCGCCGGCGACGACCATACCTGCAAGTCGTCGTCCCTACCGCACCAGAGCGAGTACGCGTTCATCGATGCCTCGATGCCGGTTTTGAATCCGGCCGACGTCGCGGAGATCGTGGAGCTCGGTCTCTACGGGTACGCGCTATCGCGCTTCAGCGGCTGCTGGGTCGGGCTCAAGGTTACGCAAGAGACGGCCGACGCGACGCAGAGCTTCGCGCTGGTGCCTCAGAACGTGAACATCGTGACGCCGGATTTCGCAATGCCGTCCGGCGGCTTGAACATCCGTTGGCCGGACCCGCCGAACGATCAGGAGCTTCGCCTGCAGCGCTACAAGCTGCCGGCCGCGCTCGCGTTCGCGCGTGCGAACGCGCTCGACCGCACGCTCATCGACAGCCGGTATCCGCGGCTCGGGCTCGTCACGACGGGCAAAGCCCACCTCGACGCGCTGCAAGCGCTCGAGGATCTTGGGCTCGATGCCGAGCGCGCCGCCGAAGTCGGCATCAAGCTGTTCAAGGTCGGCATGAGCTGGCCGCTCGAGCCCGAGGCGATCCGGCAGTTCGCCGAGGGGCTCGAGGAAATCGTCGTCATCGAGGAGAAACGCGGCGTCGTCGAGAGCCAGCTCAAGGAGCAGCTCTACAACTGGCAAGCGAAGCGCCGGCCGCTGATCGTCGGCAAGCAGGACGAGCGCGGTGAATGGCTGCTGCCGAGCAACGGCGAGCTGACGCCGGCGCTCATCGCGCGCGTGCTGGCGAAGCGTATGCGCCGGTTCCATTCGAGCACCGACATCGAGGAACGAGTGCGCTTCCTCGAGCAGCAGGATAGGCGGCTCGCCGCCGTCGCCGACGAGGTGAACCGCCAGCCGCACTTCTGCTCGGGCTGCCCGCACAACACTTCGACACGCGTGCCCGAAGGCAGTCGCGCCGTCGGGGGCATCGGCTGCCATTACATGGCCGCTTGGATGGACCGCGACACCGTCACGTTCACTCAGATGGGCGGCGAGGGCGCGACTTGGATTGGTCAAGCGCCGTTCACCGACACACAGCACGTGTTCCAAAATTTAGGCGACGGCACGTACGCCCACTCGGGCACGCTGGCGATCCGGGCCGCTGTCGCAGCCGGCGTGAACATGACCTACAAGATCCTGTTCAACGATGCCGTGGCGATGACGGGCGGGCAGCCCGTCGAAGGGAACTTGACCGTCGCCGGCGTCGCCCAGCAGCTCGTCGGCGAAGGCGTGCGGCCGATCATCGTCGTGACGGACGAGCCGCAAAAGTATGCCGGCGCGAACGGCCTGCCGCCGTCCGTCACCGTGCATCACCGCCGCGAGCTCGAACGCTTGCAGAGGGAATTGCGCGACGTGAAGGGTGTGTCCGCGCTCATTTACGATCAGACGTGCGCCGCCGAGCTGCATCGCAAGCGCAAGCGCGGTACCGTGCCGACTCCGGATCGGCGCGTCGTCGTCAACGAGCTCGTCTGCGAGGGCTGCGGCGACTGCAACGTTCAATCGAACTGCTTGTCCGTGATGGCGCTCGAGACCGAGTTCGGCCGCAAGCGGCGCATCAACCAGTCGTCGTGCAATCAGGACTTCAGCTGCTTGAACGGTTTTTGCCCGAGCTTCGTGACGCTGCGCGGCGCGAAACGCGTCACGCCGCGGCCGCTCGCGGCGGCCGCCCTGCCGAGCTTGCCGGAGCCGCGGCAAGCGGCGCTCGACGGCGTTCACAATGTGCTGATCGCCGGTGTCGGCGGCACGGGCGTCGTCACGGCGAGCGGGTTGCTCGGTCTTGCGGCTCACCTCGAAGGCAAAGCGGTTCACCAGCTCGATCAAACGGGGCTCGCGCAAAAGTACGGCGCCGTGTTGTCGCACGTGCGCATCGCGGCCGCGGAGAACGAGCTGCACGGCATGCGGATACCGGCGGGGCAGGTCGACCTCTTGCTCGGCGCCGACTTGATCGTCGCCGCGGGAAAGGAGCCGCTTTCGATGCTGTCCGCGAACCGCTCGGCGGTTATCGTCAACACGCACGAGGAAATGCCCTCGGATTTCATCCGCGACCGCGACTTCGCGTTTCCAGGCAAAAGGCTCGTGGCCTCGCTGAAAGCCGCGGGTCGCGCGGGCGCCATCGCGACGCTCGACGCGACGCGGCTCGCGTCGGCACTGCTCGGCGACAGCATCGGCGCGAACGTCTTGATGCTCGGGTTTGCGTTTCAACGCGGGTTGCTGCCCGTGTCGGGCGTCGCGCTCTACCGCGCGCTCGAGCTGTACGGGCGCAATGTCGAAGAGAACAAGCTTGCGTTCGATTGGGGCAGGTTCGCCGCTGAAAGCCTCGTCGAGGTCGAGCGTCTCGCGACCGAGGGAGTGCAGCCGACGTCGGCGTCTTTGCCCGAAGCGATCGCTAGGCGCGAGGAATTCCTCGTCGGCTACCAGAATCGCGCTTATGCCGAGCGCTATCGCGCGCGAGTGGCGCGGCTCGCGGCCGTCGAGCAGCGCGTGCGGCCCGGCAGCGAAGAGCTGCAGGACGCCGTCGCGCGCAACTACTTTTCCGTGCTCGCGTACAAAGACGAGTACGAGGTCGCGCGGTTACACACGGAGAGCGGCTTCGTCGAGAGCGTCAAGCGCAACTTCGGCGCGGGCGTGCGCATGAGCTTCCATTTTTCGCCGCCGCTATTCGCCCGGCTCGACAGGGCCACGGGGCGGCCGAAGAAATACGAGCTCGGTCCGTGGGTGCTGCCGGTGCTGCATCTGCTCGCGAAGCTGCGCTGGCTGCGCGGCACGAAACTCGACCCGTTCGGTATCAGCGCCGACCGGCGCCTCGAGCGCGCGTGGCTCGCGCGCTACGAGTCGCTGCTCGATCGGATTGCGGCCGAGGTCGACGACTCGCGCTTCGAGCTTGCAGTTGCGCTCGCGCGCTTGCCGGAGCAAGTCCGAGGCTACGGGCCCGTCAAGAACGCCGCCGCTGAGCGCGCCCGCGCGGCCGAGCAGGATCTCTTGAAGCAGTGGGCAACCCCGGCTCAGCGCGTGTCGGCGGTGCGCGCAAGCGCAGCCTAGCGGGGACGGCGTTCAGCGTGTGCGCCGGCTGGCCTCGGCCGCCGTCGCGCAGCGAATGCAGCGGTCGGCGAACGGGTACGCTTCGAGCCGTGCCATCGGGATCGTCTCGCCGCAGTCGGCGCAGATTCCGTAGGTGCGGTTCTTGATCTGGTCGAGCGCCTTCGCGATCTTGCTGATCTCGCTGCGCGCCTCGTTGCCGAGCGCATCGACGACTTCCGCGTTCTCGAGCTCCTGGGCCTGCTCTTGGGAGTCCGCGCTACGCCCTCCAGTGAGGTTTTCCTTCAGGCGCTCCAGCCGGCGTGCGAGCTCGGTCTGTTTCGCAATGAGCTGGTCCCTGATGCGCGCGTACTGGTCCATTCTCGGGTGCGTTCATCGACGCTGGTTGAGGTTGTCCACACACGCCTCTAGCATCGAGGCGCAGAGGGGGGCGAACGGTCTGGTTCGTCCCAAGCATAGCTCGTCTTAGCGCGCTTCGCGAAATAGGATGGCCCGATGCAATTGCTCGCAGGTACCAGCGGGTTCTCTTATAAGGAGTGGGTCGGAGAGTTCTATCCCGACAAGCTTCCGGCCAAAGCGATGCTCGCGCATTACGCGACACGGTTGCCGATCGTCGAGATCAACAATACGTTCTATCGAATGCCAAACGCGGCTGCGGCTCAGTCCTGGCGTGCTCAAGTACCTGATTCATTTCGGTTTGCCGTCAAGGTGCCGCGGCGGATTTCGCACATCAAGCGGTTGCGCGATTGCGCCTCCGAGATGAGGATTCTCACGAGCGCGCTCGCCGAGCTGGCTCCCTGTCTCGGCTCGCTGCTCGTGCAGCTGCCGCCGCACGCGCGTTGCGACGAGGCGGCGCTCGCGGCTTTCTTGAAAGAGCTGCCCGACGACACGCGCGTCGCATTCGAGTTTCGGAACGAGACGTGGCTCGTGCCGGCGGTGTTCAAGTTGCTGGAGTCATGCAACGCGGCACTCGTCCAGAGCGAGAGCGACGAGACGTTCGAGCCGCTGCCCTGGACGGCCGATTGGGCGTATCTGCGGCTCCGCCGGGTCGTCTACACGCCGGAAGACCTGCAGCGTTGGCGCGATCGGATCGCAGCCTCCGGTGTGACGGAGGCGCAGGTCTTCTTCAAGCACGAGGATGGCGCAACCGGCCCCAAGCTGGCGGCGCAGCTGCTTGCGTTGCCGGGCAGTGGTTAGCTCTTTTCGGCCCAAAAAGGGGCGACTTGCTCCTAGACGTTAATCACGTCGCATTCGGCGCCCATTCGAGTGAGAAGGATCGCTCAAACGGGCGGGCGCCACGCCGTTATTCTGGCTAACCGCGCGTCGCAGAAGCGCTCCACAGACTTATCGCCGCTACGGCCGCGCGGGTTTCGGGTTGGGGGCAGGTCATGTGTCCTGGCAAAACGGTCGCTCGCGTGGCAGCGTCGCAGCGTTCGCCGAAAGGAGCCGCGAGCTCGCGGCTGGCCGACGAGCGGCTGCAGTGCGTCATCGAGCTCGCGGCCGATTTCTATTGGGAGCAGGACGAGCAGCACCGCTTCACGGTGTATAGGCCCGGCGGTGAGCCGGATGCCGAGCTGCGCAGGCTCGTCGGCAAGACGAGCTGGGAGTTCTTCGCCGAATCCCCGGAAGCCGATGGCTGGGCGCCATTGATCGCGACGCTCGAGCGGCGTGCGGAGTTTCGTGACGTGCTGCATTGCCTCGGCAGGAGCGCGACAGGTGTCCGCTATCTACACTTCAGCGGCCAACCTGTTTTCGATCAGCGCGGCAAGTTCAAGGGCTATCGCGGCATTGCTCGCGACGTCAGCGCGCAGATTCGCGCGGAACGCCTCGGCCAGCTCGAGTACACGATCGCTCACACGCTCGGGGAGGCCGACGATGTCGCGGCGGGGCTACGGGTAGTCATTCGAGCGATGTGCGAAGCGCAGAGCTGGACGGCTGGCAATTTCTGGCGCGTCGATGCGCAGCGCGACACGTTGTGGCACGAAGTCGGGTGGAGCTCGGACGGCGACGAGCGCCGGTCCGTGTTGAATCCCGGCGAGCGGCTGCCGCCCTGGTTGACTCATGGACCCGTCTGGATCGGCGACGTCGGTCCCGACCCGCGGGCGGCGCGCCTCGAGAGCGCCGACGTGCCGGGTTGGCATACCGGTCTCGTTGTTCCAGTGAAGGCCGGCGGCGCGACGATCGGAGTGCTCGATTTCTATGCGCAGCACGTCGCGGCACCCGAGCCGCAGTTCTTGAAGCTCTTGCGCAGCGCGAGCGCGGAGATCGGCCACTTTTGTCAGCGAGCGGTTGCACGAGAGAAGCTGCGCGAAAGCGAAGAGCGCGTCTCGTCCACGATGGAGCTCGCGGCTATCGGCATCGCACATGTCGAGCATGACGGGCGTTTTTGCTACGTGAACCCGCAGCTCTGCACGATGCTCGGCTATACGGAGCAAGAGCTGCTGGCGATGACCGTGAAAGAGATTTCGCATCCCGGCGACGCGAACGCGACCGACGAGTTGCGCGACCAGCTCCGCTCCGGGGCGATCCGGTCGTTCAAGACCGAAAAACGCTACCTGTGCAAGGACGGATCGGCGATCTGGGTCGGCCTCACGATCGCGAGCAAGCGCGACCGTGCGGGCGCGTGCCTGTACGACATTTCGGTCGTGGAAGACATCTCGTCGCGCAAGAGCGCGGAGGAGCGCATTCAATACCTTGCGACGCACGACGGCCTCACGGGCTTGCCGAATCGCGAGATGTTCATGCAGTTGCTGGGGCTATCGATCGAGACGGCGCGGCGCTATGGACGCAAGCTAGCCGTGCTGTTCATCGATCTGGACCGCTTCAAGATCATCAACGACACTCTTGGGCCACGAGGCCGGCGACGTGTTGCTGCGTGAGATGGGGGCGCGCTTGCGCGAATGCTTGCGTGCGAGCGACGTCGTCGCGCGCCTCGGCGGCGACGAGTTCGTCGTGCTGCTGCAGGAACTCACCGAGCCGGATCAGGCTGCTTCGGTGGCGCGCAACATTTGGGCGTCGTCATGAAGCCGATCGTCATCCTCGGCCAGGAATGCCGTGTCACGGCGAGCATCGGAGTGTGCCTGCACCCCGTGGACGGTCAGGACGACCACGCGATCATGAAGAATGCCGACATGGCGATGTATCTTGCGAAGGAAGAGGGCAAGAACAACTTCCGGTTCTTCACGAGCGGCATGAACCGCATTCGATCGAGCGCCTGTCTATCGAGACGAATCTGCGCCGCGCGCTCGAGCTCGGCGAATTCTCCCTGCACTATCAGGCCAAGGTGAGCTTCAAATCGGGCGCGATCACGGGCGTCGAGGCGCTGCTGCGCTGGTACAACCCGGAGCTCGGCTCGGTGTCTCCGGTTCGATTCATTCCATTGGCCGAGGAGACCGGGCTCATCGTGCCGATCGGCACGTGGGTGCTCAGGACGGCGTGCGCGCAGAGCGTCGCTTGGCAGAAACAGGGACTCCCGCCGGTTTGCTTGTCGGTGAATCTGTCGATGCGCCAGTTGGCCGACGAGGGGCTCGTCCGCGAGATCGAAAGCGTTCTCGAGGAAACGGGGCTCGATCCCGGGCTACTCGAGCTAGAGGTCACCGAGAGCACGATCATGGACAACGCGGACCGCGCCGTGCGCGTATTGACGACGATCAAGAATCTCGGCGTGCGCCTCGCGATCGACGACTTCGGCACCGGCTATTCGTCGCTCGCACATCTGAAGCGCTTCCCGATCGACACGCTGAAGGTCGACCGGTCGTTCATTCGCGAGGTGCCGAACGACGCCGAAGACCGCGCGATCGCCGAAGCTATCATCGCCATGGGCAAGACGTTGAGCTTGACCGTCGTAGCGGAGGGCGTCGAGACGCCCGAGCAACAGTCGTTCCTTCGCGACCGGCTATGCGACGAGATGCAGGGGTTCTACTTCAGCACGCCCGTTGCCCCGCAGGACTTCGCGGAGCTTTTGCGCGGGTACTCGCCAAAGCCGTTGCGTTGAACGCGACGTTCTTTATTCTATTCACCCATATGATGCGAAAAGCGAAGGCTGCCGCGAATCCAGAGGCATACGTTACCGCGCTCGACGGGTGGCGTCGTAAGTGCGTCGAAGAGCTTCGCAAGACGGTTCGGGCCTCCGCGCAGCTCTGGAGGAGGCCGTGAAGTGGGGCCACCTCGTGTATCTGGCGAACGGTCCCGTGCTGCTCATTCGTGCCGAGGACGACCGAATATTATTCGGCTTCTGGCGAGGGCAGCGCTTACGCGCAATCGAGCCGGGTCTCAAGCCGGGCGGAAAGTACGAGATGGCCACGCTGGAATTGCGCAAGGGCATGACTGTCGTTTCCGCGACGGTGCGCCGGCTGACTCGAGAGGCCGTCGGGCTCAACGAACAGTTTGGCGATCCGAGGCTAGCCGCGAAGCGAGATTGAGCGCGGCTCCGTGAGTCGATGCGCCGCGCGGAGTCAGTCGATGCGGTCGCGGGTCAGAGCGCGAAAGCGTGAGAAGTGGCGCAGCGCGGCTTGCTGATCGCCGGTCTGCTGGTACAGGCGCGCGAGGTTGAAGTGCACGTCGGCGACTCGCGGGTCGAGCCGAACGGCTTCGAGATATTCGGCGATCGCGCCCGCCGTCACGCCTCGATCTTCGAGTACCACGCCCAAGTTGAACCGCGCCGTCGGATGATTGGGCTCTAGCTCGAGCGCGCGCCGATAGAGCCGTTCCGCTTCATCGAGCGCCTTCGCCGCGTGCCGCAGCCGGCCCAGGTTGATGTGCGCGGCCACGTGCGCCGCGTCCGCGGTGATCGTGTTGCGGTACGCGGTCTCGGCCTCGGCCGTTGCGCCGATCTCCTCGCTCTCGAGTGCCGCGCTGAATAAGTCGTCGGCTGTCGATGCGGTGCGCAGAGCGCGCTGCACGGATTCGCGCGCGAGCGGCGCCACCTTCTGGCCGAGCTCGCGAATCGAGAAGTCGAGAACGGTTTGCTTCGACTCGGGCTCCCAGCTGCTCGCGCTGTCGCGGACGATGACGCGATCGCCGTCGATCTGTACGCGCACGGCCGAGAGCGGCCGATCGGTCGGAAGCTGGCTCGCGAGCGCCTGCAGAGCCTTCGTGATGCGCCGCGCCGGCACCTTCGCGTCGATGAGCCCTTTCGCGGTGCGCAAGAGCACGAGATCCTGAAACGTGAAGCTCGCGCGGCCCGCGCTCGTGCGCTGCGGCGTGACGACGCCCGAGCGCATCAGCGATCGAACGCGCGCCGCCGAAAGCCCGAGAAGCTCGGCGACTTCGCGCGTCGAATACGCCTTCATCGGCGTTTACTTGGCGGCGCGCTTCTTGGCCGCGGCCTTGGGTTTGGCAGCGGTCTTCTTGTCTTCGGCTGCCGCTTGCGCGGGCTTCTTGCCGGCGGCGAGGCTCGCCTTCAGCGCTTCCATGATGTCGATGATCTTGTGCTCGGGCTCGGCCGTGGGCGCCAGCGTGATGTCCTCACCTTCGACCTTGCGCTGGATCAGCGCCAGCATGCGCTCGCGCACTTCGTCCTTGTAATTCTCGGGCTTGAACTCGTCGCTAGCCGCTTGCTCGACGAGCTGCGTCGCGAGCTTGAGCTCGGCGGGTTTCAGTGTTGCGTCCTCGATCGGCACTTCGCCGAACGCGCGCAGCTCGTCGGGATAGTGGAGTTGCTCCATGACGAGGCCGTTCTCCATCGGCCGCACCATGACGAGATATTGCTTGCCTCGCGCTGCATATTTCCCGATCGCGACACGGCCCGTGTCGACGAGCACTTGCGAGAGCAACTTGTACGCGCGCGCGCCGCCCTTCTCGGTACCGAGATAGTAAACCTTGTCGAGATAACGCCGCTCGATCTGCTCGGCCTTCAAGAATTCCGTGATGTCGATCGTGTGCGTCGCCGCAGCCTCGAGCGCCTTTAGCTCCTCGGCCTCGAACAGCACGTACTGGTCCTTCGCGAACTCGTAGCCCTTGACGATCTCCTCGCGCGGCACGACCTCGCCGCTGCGCGACGAGATCAGCTGCTGCTTGACGCGCGAGCCGTCCTTCTTGTGGATCTGATTGAACGCCAAGGCCGCCTTCGACTCGGCGGCCGAATAGAGCTTCACGGGAATCGACACGAGACCAAACGAGATGGTGGCGGTCGACAGTGCTCGCGCTGGCATGGCCGGATCATATATCCTCGCCAGCGCGGTGACAATAAAAAATGTCGACAACTTAGAGAGTTATCGCGCAAAGCGAAAGGCAGATCGAACACCGGAGCCTTTCGGGGCAGCGCTGCCGGGCGGCCAGCGGTTCGTCGTGCAGCAGCACGCCGCGCGCCGGACGCACTACGACTTTCGGCTCGAGTTCGACGGCGTGCTGAAGTCGTGGGCCGTGCCGAAGGGGCCGTCGCCAAATCCGGCCGACAAACGCTTGGCGGTCCACGTCGAGGACCACCCCGTCGACTACGTGAACTTCGAGGGCGTCATCCCGCCCGACAACTACGGCGCCGGCGCCGTCATCGTCTGGGACCGCGGTAAGTGGATCGCGCTGAACGACATCGCCGCGGGGTTCGACAAGGGCAAGCTGCTGTTCGAGCTGCGCGGTCACAAGCTGCGCGGCAAGTGGACGCTCGTCAAGACGAAGCGCGGCAAGAACGAGTGGCTGCTGATCAAGGAGCGCGACGCGTACGCGACGACGCAGAGCACGGAAGACTACCCGCACGACTCCGTGCTGTCGGGACGAACCGTCGAGCAAGTCGCGAGCGGCGATCCGCGCGGCGCGGCCGTCGCCACGAAGTTGCGCAAGCTCGGCGCCGCGAGGCGCGAGCTCGAGGCGCGCGGCTTGCAGCCGATGCTCGCGACGCCGGGCAAGCCATTCTCCAACCCCAAGTGGGTATTCGAGCTCAAGTACGACGGCTACCGCTTGTTCGCCGAGAAGCGAGCCGGCGCGGTGAAGCTGTACTCGCGCGCCGGCAACGACTTCACGGCGACGTTTCCGGAAATCGCCGAGATCGTCGCCGCGTTGCCTTTCCCACAGCTGATCATCGACGCCGAGGTCGTCGTCCTCGACGAGCGCGGCTTGCCGAGCTTCGCTCTGCTGCAAAAGCGCGGGCGTTTGACGCGTCGCGCCGACGTCGCGCGCGCGGCACTCGAGCTGCCGGCGAGCATCTACGCGTTCGATCTGCTGGCTTTCGAGGATTTCGACGTGCGCGCTCTGCCGCTCGTCGAGCGCAAGGCGGCGTTGCGCGCGCTGCTGCCGGTTTCCGGCGCGCTGCGCTACTCGGAGCACTTCGAGAGCCAAGGCGAGGCGCTGTTCGACGAAGCCGAGCGCATGGGGCTCGAGGGCATCATCGGCAAGCGCGCCGCGTCGCCGTACGTCGGCAAGCGCTCGACGGACTGGATCAAGATCAACGCCGCGAAGTCGGACGACTTCGTCGTCGTCGGCTACTTGCCGCCGAAGCAGGGCGGCAAAGGGTTCGGCGCGTTGCTGCTCGGGCAGTACCGCGACGGCAAGCTGACCTACGCCGGGCGGGCGGGCAGCGGCTTCGCGGCGCGCGATTTCGCGGTGCTCGAGCCGCTGCTCGCCGCCAAACCGGCCGCGACGCCGCCGGCAGCTGCGGAGCTCACGCGTGGCGCGGTATGGGTCGCGGACGGCCCCGTCGTGCAGGTGAAGTTCAAGCAGCGCACGCCCGACGGCATGCTGCGTCAGCCCGTGTTTTTGCGCCTGCGAGACGACAAGAAGCCGGCCGAGTGTGTCTGGCAGGCGGACGCCGACGACGGCGCAGCGGCCGAAGGCCGAGCGGTGGAGCCCGCGCCGACTACCGACGAGCCACCGGAGCGGCCGAGCGTCGCCTTCACGAACCTCGACAAGGTGTTCTGGCCGGCCGACGGCTACACGAAGGGCGACCTGATCGCGTATTACGAAGGCGTCGCGGAATGGCTGCTGCCGTACCTGAAGGACCGGCCCGTGGTGCTGACGCGGTATCCGGACGGCATCGATGGCAAGTCGTTCTTCCAGAAGGACGCGCCGGTCTACGCGCCGAGCTGGCTCAGGCTCGAGACGATGTGGAGCGAGCACGCGGAACGCGAGATCCGCTATTTCGTGCTCGACGACATCGAGTCGCTGCTGTACGTCGCGAACATGGGCACGATCCCGCTGCACGTTTGGTCGAGCCGCGTCGCCGCGCTCGAGCGGCCCGATTGGTGCATCCTCGATCTCGACCCGAAGGGCGCGCCGTTGAAGCACGTGATTGCGATCGCGCGCCACCTGCACGAGCTCTGCGAGGACGTCGGCCTCACGAACTTCGTCAAGACGAGCGGCTCGACGGGGCTGCACGTGCTGATCCCGCTCGGCGCGCGCTATACCTACGAGCAATCGCGAACGCTGGCGGAGCTGCTCGCGCGCTTCACAGCAAAGTCATTGCCTGACATTGCGACGATCGTGCGGTCCGTCTCCGACCGCGACGGCAAGGTGTACCTCGACTACTTGCAGAACGGCCACGGGCGATTGCTCGTGTCGCCGTTCTGCGTGCGGCCGCTGCCGGCTGCGCCGGTCTCGATGCCGCTCGAGTGGTCGGAGGTGAATGGCCGCTTGAAACTCGAGCGCTTCAACATTCGGTCGGCGCGCAAGCGGCTGCAAAAGCAAGGCGACCCTATGGCCGGCGTGCTCGCGGGATCGTCCGACATGCTGGCCGCTCTCGAATCGCTGACTCGGAAGGTAGCGAGCTCCGCCTGAGTCGTGCCGAGCGGCGCGCCCTGCTAGAGTCGCAGCGCAAAGAGAAGGAGCTCGGTTGCGCAAACCTGTCACGCTGATCGCCGGCCAATTCAAGAGCCCGCATTTCGGCACACGCCCCCATCTCGAAGCCGCATTGCGATCGACCAGCACTGAAAACCCCGCGGCGCTGTACATCGGCGCCGCGAACGGCGACGACGCTTCGTTCGGCACGGCGCTGTGCGCGCTGCTCGGCGCGGCAGGGGCCGCAGAGGTCTTCTGGCCGAAGCTAGCGAAGCGTCGCCGCCGGGAGGCCGCGGCGGCCCGCAAGACGCTCGAGCGCGTCGACTTCGTGTTCGTCGGCGGCGGCGACGTCGAGGCGGGAATGGATGTCTTGCGGCGCGCGGAGCTCATTCGCGAGCTTCGCGCCGCGGCGGCACGCGGTGTCGTATTTGCGGGGATGTCCGCCGGTGCGATCATGCTCGGCGAGCGCTGGATACGCTGGCCGCGTGCGGATGCCGGTGACGGCGAAGCCGAGACCTACGAGTGCCTCGGAATCGCGCCATGCTCACTCGACACGCACGGCGAAACCGACCAGTGGCGCGAGGCGCGCTCGTTCGTAGCAGTGCGCGCCCGGGAGCTTGGGCGCAAGGCCAAGGCCTACGCGGTGTCGAGCGGCGGCGCGCTGATCGTGAGCGGCGGTGGCAAAATGCGCGCACGATGCGAGCCGGTTCCCGTGTTCGCGGCCACCCCGCGTAGTACCCCGACGATCGAACGGACGCTGCCGGCCGAGAAGAGATGAGCTATTCGAGAGCACATTGGAGACGAGTCGGCGACGAGACGCGCCGCATGGTGGCCGAGGTCCCGTTGTACCGAGACCGTCCGGAGCCGCCGGCCGATCCGACCGAAATGATTCGATGGCTTGCGCGCGTACCGCCGGTCGGCAAGCGCGAGCTTCGGCGTGGATTTCCGAAAGCGCTCGTGCGCGAGCACCAGGATCTGCACGCCGCGATGCTACTGGAACAAGTTACGTTGCTCGCGACGTCGGGAACGACGTCCGACCGCTTGCAAGTCATTTGGGAATGGTCGTGGTGGGACCCGCAGGAGCGCGAGGCAATGCGCTTGAACGCACGAATCGCGCGAACGATGCAGCGCGTCGATTATCGCGAAGCCGTGCTGACGACGCCCGCATGCGGCGGAGGCACCTGTCATTTCGGCAGCCAGACGGCGGCCGAGCGCAGCATCGACGGCATCCTGTTCTTCAACGAGAGCGCGGACCCGACTCACTGGACCGACGGCGAGCTCGAGCGCATGTTGCGTGAGTGGCGCGAGTTCGCGCCGCGCGGCGTCGAGGCCGACCCGGCGTACCTCGCGATCATCGCCCGCGCGGCGCTTGCGCGCGGATTGCGCTTGCCCACGCCTGAGTTCATTACGCTGACGTACGAGACGACGACGCGCGCGATGCGACGCGACATCGGGCGCGCATTCGACGCGCCGGTGTATCAGCTCTACGGCGCGACGGAGGCCGGAGTCCTGTTCATGGAGTGTGAGCACGGCCGCCTGCACCCGAACGAGCGGCACAGCCACGTGGATCTCGTGCCCGTGCCGGGGTTGGGCCGCCTTGCGAGGGTGCTCGTGACGACGCTCGGCCGCGCGTGGATGCCGCTGCTGCGCTACGACATCGGCGATGTCGTCCGCGTCGCCGAGTCGCGCGACTGCCCCTGCGGCCTCGTCAGCGACGGCCCTTTGATCGAGCGCATCGAAGGCCGGCATAGCGACTGCACGAGTGTCGGCGACGAAACCGTGACTCCACTGATGATCGACGACGCGATCCATGCGGCGCTCGGCGCGGACGCTACGCTCGAGCAATGGCAGCTCGCGGGCGACACCGTGCTCGTGGTCGATCCCCGCAGCACCGCGAGCGCGGCCGCCGCGGCCGCGGCTCTCGCAGAGCTGCTCGAGCGGCCCATCCGCGGCGAGCGCGTCTCTGCGATCGCACCCGAAGCGTCCGGGAAATACCGCCTCGTCAAGCGCTGATGCAACCGGCCGGGTTCCCGTTGCTCGAGAACGGCTACGACGGCGCCCCCTTCGTCTACTTGGACAGCGCTTCGACGACGCCGAAGCCGCGCCAGGTCATCGCGGCCGTCACGCGCTATTACGAGACGCTCGGCGCAAACGTTCATCGCGGCCTCTATCCGCTCGCGGAGGCCGCGACCGAGGAGTACGAGCGCGCCCGCCATCGCGTCGCGGCGTTGATCGGCGCGCAGCCGGCGGAGATCGTGTTCACGCGCAACGCGACCGATTCGTTCAACCTCGTCGCGCGCGCGCTGCGGCTCGGGCCGGACGACGAGGTCGTCTTTCCCGCGTCGGAGCACCATTCCAACTATCTGCCGTGGCGTGTGGCCGCACGGCCCGCGATCGTCGACCTCGACGAGGAAGCCGTGCCGAAGTGGTCGCAGCTTTCGGCTCGGCTCGGGAAACATACGCGGCTCGTGACCGTCGCGCACGTGTCGAACGTGACGGGCGTGATCGCGCCGGTAGAGGAGTGGATCGAGACGGCGCACGCGGCCGGCGTGCCCGTCCTCGTCGACGCGTCGCAGTCCGTCGCTCATCTGCCGCTCGACGTGCACGCGCTCGGCGTGGACTTCCTCGGGTTCTCGAGCCACAAGATGTTCGGGCCGAACGGCGTCGGCGTTCTCTATGTCCGCCGCGACCGATTCGCTGAGCTCGGGCTCGGCAACGTCGGCGGCGGCATGGTCGCGATGCTCGCCGACGACCGCTTCGAGCCGCTCGAGGCGCCATTCCGCTACGAGGCCGGAACGCCGAACGTCGAAGGCGTCATCGGCCTCGGCGCCGCCGTCGATTACTTGCTGCGGGTCGGCATGGCGAATGTCGCCGCGCACTCGCGCGCGCTCGCGGTGCAGCTGATCGAGGGGCTCGAGAGCCTGCCTGACGCGACGGTGCTTGGCCGCTCCGTGCGCGATCGTATTGCGCTCGCGACGGTGTCGTTGCCTTGGCCGGCGATGCGCCAGCAAGACATCGCGCGGCTACTCGCCGATGCGCACTCGATCTTCGTCTCTGGCGGCTTCCATTGCGCGCACGTGCTGCACCAACGGCTGCAGCTCGACGGCACGCTGCGCGCGTCGGCGCACATCTATAACGACGAGAGCGACATCGAGGCGTTCGTCAGGGCGCTGCGCGACGTCTAAGGCTTGGCAAACTAGGAGATCATGGCAACAGCTAGCTTTTGGGCACTGCGCGACAAGCGGTCAAACTGTTTCTTTTGACGGTAATTGACCTTCGAAGCGGACATTAGCAGCCACCAGGCTCGCCAGCTGACCGCTGGCAATTTTATTTTTACCGGGTAAAATGCTGGCTCATTTTTATCCGGGTGAAAAAACATGACCGCAGAGCTCAACTACGTCGTTTTCGCCGGCACCCGCCGCGTGGCTGCAGGGCAGCTGCGCGACGTTCTTCCCGTGCTGAAACGGCGTTTCGGCCGCAACCGCTCGGACGTAGGGCTTGTATTCGAAGTCGAAACCGGCCGGCAGGTGGAATTCGATTTGCGCGGCACGCCTGCCGAAATCCTCGAGCGCGAGCTGCCGGCGCCGCAACGCGGCCGCGGACGGCCCAAGCTCGGCGTCGTGAGCCGGGAGATCTCCTTACTTCCCCGGCACTGGGGCTGGCTCGAGGAACAGAGCGCAGGAACCTCGGGCGCGCTTCGCCGGCTCGTCGAGCAGGCGATGAGAGCGCAGCCGGGTAAGCAACGCGCGCGGCGCGCACGCGAGGCGCTGAGCCGCTTTCTTTACAGCATGGCCGGCGATCGCCCGAATTTCGAGGAAGCCGGGCGCGCGCTATTCGCTGGTGAGATCGCACGTTTCGAGCGGCTCGTGCGCCGCTGGCCGAAGGACATCCGCGATCACGCCGTTGCGCAAGCTCGGCTTGCCACAGAAAGTGCGGACCCCGGGACGGGCGATGCGGCCGCTGTCGTTAGGGATGTGTATGAGCGCATCTGGACCCGCGGTAATGTTCGAGCGATCGAGCAGCTCGTCGCACCGCGTTACACGATCCATTCGGACCCCGGCGATCCGTGGGCGGGAAGAACGCTCGACCGAAAGGCGTATGAGGAACGCGTGCGCTACTCGCGAGACGCGTTTTCGGATCTCGCGTTCACCGTTCACGATGTGATTGCGGCCGGGAGCCGAGTGGCCGCGCGCTGGAGCGCTGCTGGAACCCATACCGGAAACCTGCGGGACCTGCCGGCCACCGGCAAGCGCCTGGAGTTCGCGGGCCAGACGATCTACGAAGTCACAGGCGACCGCATCGCCGGGCATTGGCAAGTTGTCGACCGCCTCGGCTTCTTGCAGCAGCTCAGACCAGCCGCCGGCACGGCAGGGTAAGCCTTCGGCGGGCGCCGCGAGCCCGAGGAGCAAAACGCATCACATGATGGATTCTGCACCACGACAGTGCAGCCGCCGGTCTCACGCTCGGTGCACATGGCACAATCGCAATGTGTATCGTCGGCTTCAAAGGCGAGGTGCCAGCCGTGAGAATCGATTTCGTATCCGATGTCGCGTGTCCGTGGTGCGCGATCGGCATGAGCGCTCTCGAGCGCGCGTTGGAGCGCATTGGCTCCGACGTCGGCGATATCGAAGTGCACATGCAGCCGTTCGAGTTGAATCCGACGATGCCGGCTGAGGGTGCCGATGCCGCGCAGTATCTAAGTGAGAAATACGGATTGGACCCTGCGCAGCTCGCGGCCAATCGCGAGCGCATCGTCGAGCGCGGTGCGTCCGAAGGATTCGCGTTCGGGACGCGGTCGCACGTGTGGAACACGTTCGATGCGCACCGCTTGCTGTTCTGGGCAGGCACCGAAGGTCTGCCCGGCGCGCAGCGCGCGCTGAAACGGGCACTGCTCACGGCGTATCACGGCGAGGGACGGAACATCGCGTCGCACGACGTGCTCGTCGAGCTCGCCACCGAAGCGGGGCTGCCCGCCGACCGGGCGCGCGAGGTGCTCGAACGCGGCGAGCTCGCGAACGAGGTGCGCCAGGCCGAGCGCTTCTGGCAGGAGGTCGGCATTCACTCGGTGCCGGCCGTCATCGTCGATCGCAGGCATTTGATCTCGGGCGGGCAGCCGAGCGCCGTGTTCGAGCAAGCGCTGCGGCAGATCGCGGCCGAGCGGGGCTCGGCGACGGCGTGACTCGGCCATTGCATTGGCGGCCGTTTCCCAACACCATCAGCCGGCACGACGCGTCCCGCGTCGCGCTCGATGAGGAGAACAACATGAACAGCCTTCGTTCCGCGTGGCTCGCGTTGGCCGCGGCCGCCTTGGCCGGCACGGCCCTCGCCGAGCCCGAGTACACGACGATCAAGCTCGAGATCGACATCGCCAAGCCCGCCAAAGACGTCTGGGCCAAGGTCGGCGGCTACTGCGACATTTCGAAATGGCTCAACAACGTCGATTGCGCGATCACGTCCGGCGACGGCGGCTTCGGAACGGTACGCCTGCTCGCGGGCGGGCGGGTGACGGAGATCCTTGTCGCTCAAACGGAGCTTTCGTACGGCTACACGCAGCCCGCGCGCGAAGGCCAGTTCTACAACCTCTATCACGGGTTCATGGAAGCGCGGCCCGTGTCGGCGACCACGTCGAAGATGATCTATACGCTGGTTTACGACGTATCCAACCTCGCGGATCAAGCGGCGAAAGACGCCGATATCGCTCGGCGCCGTGGAATGTTCGAGACGGCGCTCAAGAACATGAAGGCGCTCGCCGAGGGCCAATAGCGCTCGTGGCGCGGCCTTCGAGGAGCTGCAACGATGAGGCGACAGCATCGGGCGGCGGCATGGTTGGCCGCCGTCAGCTTGCTCGTCGCGGCACACGGCCCGGCCGCGGCGATGAGTGATCTCGCCGAGCGCTACGTGAAGCTCGTGCTCGCCGTCGGCGTGCACGACGCCGACTACGTCGATGCCTATTACGGGCCGCCCGAATGGCGCGCCGAAGCCGCTGTGGCCCGGCGCGGCATTGCCGAGCTCGAAGCCGACGCCGCGGCGTTGCTCGCGGCGCTCGAGAGCCGCAGCCCGCCGCGCGGTGCCGACGAGCTCGAGCTGCTTCGCTACCGCTATCTGACGACGCAGGTCGGAGCGGTGCGCGCGCGTCTTTCGATGTTGCGCGGCGAGCGGCTCGCGTTCGACGCCGAATCGGCTGCACTCTACGACGCCGTCGCTCCGATGCACACGGAAGCCGAGCTCGAAGCCCCGCTCGCCGCGCTCGCGCAGAGCCTGCCGGGCAGCGGCACGCTGCTCGAGCGTTACGAAGCATTTCGCGGCGCCTTCGAGATCCCGAAGGACCGGCTGCCCGCCGTGTTCGCGGTGGCCATCGACGCGTGCCGTGCCCGGACACTCGAGCACATCGCCCTGCCGGACGCAGAGAGCTTCACGCTCGAGTACGTAACGGGGAAGAGCTGGAGCGGCTACAACTGGTATCAAGGCAACTACCGCAGCTTGATTCAGATCAACACCGACTTGCCCGTCTACATCGATCGCGCGATCGATCTCGCGTGCCACGAAGGTTATCCCGGCCATCATGTCTACAACGTGCTGCTCGAGCAGCATCTCGTCCGTGATCGCGGGTGGCTCGAATATTCCGTCTATCCCTTGTTCGCGCCGCAATCGCTGATCGCGGAGGGCACGGCGAACTACGGCATCGAAGTCGCATTTACCGACGACGAGCGGCGCCGCTTCGAGCGCGACGTGCTGTTTCCGGCCGCGGGCCTCGACGCGTCCAAGTCAGACGAGTTCCACGACGTCATGACGCTCGTCGCGAAGCTCTCGTACGCCGGCAACGAAGCGGCGCGCCGCTACCGCAACGGCGCGATCGACGCGGCGGCGGCCGCGAAATGGCACGAGACGTACGCGTTGATGTCGCCCGACCGTGCCGCGCAGCGTGTGCGCTTCATCGATCAGTACGGCGCGTACGTCATCAACTACAACCTCGGCAAGGACCTCGTCGCCGCCTACGTCGAGCGACAGGCCGGCGACGACGCGGTGCAGCGCTGGCGGGCGTTCGCCGACCTGATCTCGTCGCCGCGCCTGCCTTCCGGTCTCGAGCCATGAAGCGGATGCGGCTCGCCGCTGCAGCGGCAGTCGCGGTACTCGCGGCGAGCAGCGCCGCCGCGCAGGCGCAATCACTGCCGATCGAGAGCATCCAGCTGCGCGGCGACCGATTTCGCGGCCTGCACTATCGCGAGATGACCGAGCCGCAGCGGGCGCTGCTGTACAACGTCGTCAACAGCGCGCGGGCAGTCACTAACACGACCGGCAACGGCCCGTTCAACACATTGCTGCGCTCGCCGGCGGTCGGCGAGCAGTCGCAGCAGCTCGGCAACGCGATCCGTTTTTCGTCCGGCCTGTCGGCGCGCTTGCGCGAGCTCGCGACGCTGATGGCGGGCCGCGCTTGGACCTCGACGTACGAGTGGTACGCGCACGAACGCTACGCGCGCGACGAGGGCATCGACGCGGCGGTCATCGCGGCGATCGCCGAGCATCGCGATCCCGATCTCACCGCGATGCCGACCGAAGACGCCATGGTGTGGCGCGTCGCCGATGAGCTGCTCTACACGCGCCGGATCACGGACGATACCTACGCCGAAGCCTTCGCCGTGCTCGGCGAGCGACGCCTGCTGAGCACGGTCACGATCGCGGCGTACTACGAGTACGTGTCGATGCTGCTCAACGTCGACCGCTATCCGCTGCCGGCCGACGCGCCGCCCGCAGCCGCGGCCGCGGCGCATGCGCTGCGCGTGCTCGAGCCCGACGCGCTCTATCGCAGCCCGCGCGGCGCAGTGACGCCGCGTGCGGCGATTCCGAACGAGGACACGGAGCGCGCCATCGCGGCACTCGGCGCGAGCGTCGAGCGCGATGCCGAGCTGCCGCATGCGGCGCGCGATGCCGCACGCAGCGCCGTCGCGAGGCAATGGAACAGGACGCCGCGCGACGCGCGGCTCGAGTCGGTTGCGCACCGATTCGCCACGGAGCTGCTCGAGACACGCTTCCTCTCGGACGCCACGTTCGCCCCAGCGCTTGCGGAGCTCGGCGAGCGCCGCCTCGTCAACCTGATAGTCCTCATGGGCCACTCGAACATTCGCTGCGCGCAGCAGGCGCTCGCCGGTGCTGCGTGCGAGCTCTGATCACCAACAGGAGAACTTCCCATGAACCTTCGCCGTCTCTCCATCGCTAGCGCCGCTTTCTGTGTGCTCGCCGGCGCCGGCGTCGCAACCGCCCAGTCGTTGCCGAGCGACCTCGATGCCAAGTCGCGCGCGCGGCTGCCGTACGTGCAGCGCAAGGACACCGACGAGTCGGCGAAACGCTTGTTCGACATCTTCGTGCGCGGCAGCAACGCTCCGACCGACGAGCTCGCCGGGCCGCTCGCGTTCGCCGCCTACAACGTGCCCGTCGCAAACGCGCTGCTCGACCTGCACGACGGCGCCGTCGGCAAGGGCACGCTCGACGCGCACGTCCGCGAGCTCGCGATTCTCGTCGCCTGTCGCTCGACCAACTACGACTTCGAATGGAATGCGCACGAAGCCGCGGCATTGCGCGCCGGCGTAGAGCAAAAGGTCGTCGACGTCGTGCGCACGAATGGCGCGTTGACCGGCGTGCCCGACGCCGACGCCGCCGTCATCCGCTTCGGCCGGGAGCTCTTGAACGATCGCAAGATGAGCTCGGCGACGTTCGCCAAGGCCAAGCAGCTGTTCGGCGACAAGGGCGCCATGGACCTCGTCGCTGTCATGAGCACCTACGCCGTCAGCGGCTTTTACGCGATCGCCGTCGACGAGCATTTGCCGCCCGGGCAGCCGACGCTACCGAGGTAATCGGTCGCTGCGTGCAGCTCGACAAAGAGCCGATGCGTGCTCACTCGCGAAGAGCGAACGCGACGAGGTTGTTGCCGGAGATCGTCGCGATGTACTGCCGGCCGTCGATCTCGAAGCTGACCGGTGCGTTGACGATCTGGCCGCCAAGGCTTGCCTTCCACAGCAACTCGCCCGTTCGCGCATCGAGCGCGTGGAAGTAGCCTTCACGGCCGCCCGTGAATAGTAAATCGGTCGCCGTCGTCATGATGCCACTGTCCGTCACGTCGTACTGGCGGAAGCTCCAGCGCTGCTGTCCCGTCTGCGGATCCAGCGCGATGACTTCGCCATGCGCGACGGCATCGGTCCAATTATTGATCGGCGTGCGGCGGCCGATCGCGACGCCCGGCGAGTCGGGGACGGGCGTCACGACGCGGTGGCCGCCGCCGGCGTAGTTGCGGCCGATCTCGAACTCTTGGTATTCGCGCCGAAAGTACGACGCGTAGTCAACCCATGCCGAGAGGTAGAACAGCTCGGTGCGCGGGCTGAAGGACGGCGAGTACCAGTTCGTACCTCCCTGGTTGCCGGGCCAGGTCGGCGCACCGGGCGGTTGCGGCGTCTGAATCGGCCGGCCGGCGGCGTCGAGCCCGCTCGCCCAGTTCACCTTGACGAATGGCGTGCCCTGCAGAAATTCGCCCGTTGCGCGGTCGAGCACATAGAAGAAGCCGTTGCGGTTCGCCCACAGCATCAGCTTGCGCTCGTCGCCGTGCCACCGCATGTCGACGAGCACGGGGATCTGCACGGCGTCGTAGTCGTAGGCGTCGTTCGGCGTGAACTGGAAGTGCCACGCGAGCTCGCCGGTATCCGCGTCGAGCGCGACGACGGAGTCCGAATACAGGTTGTCGCCGGGCCGTTGGTCGGGATTCCAATCGGGACCCGGGTTGCCGATGCCCCAGTACGTGAGGTTCAGCTCGGGATCGTACGAGCCCGTGATCCAGACGGACGCGCCGCCGTGCTCCCAGTCGTCGCCGCTCCACGTCTCGCTGCCGGGCTCACCAGGAGCCGGGATCGCGTTGAACCGCCAGACCTCGTCACCCGTGCGGACGTCGTACGCGGCGATGAAGCCGCGAATGCCGTACTCGCCGCCGCCCGTGCCGACGATGACGAGATCCTCGATGACGAGCGGCGCCATCGTCACGGAGTACGCGAGCTTCGAGTCGGCAACCATCGTTTTCCAGATCGGTTGGCCGTTGCGCGCGTCGATCGCTATCAGATGTGCATCGAGCGTGCCCATGAACAAGGTGTCGCCGTGGATCGCGAGGCCGCGGTTGTTGGCGCCGCAGCAGACGCGCTGGTCCGGCGAGTTGTTGTAGCGGTACTGCCAGAACACGCGGCCCGTCTTTGCGTCGAGCGCGAGGACGTCGTTCGGCCGCTGCGTCAGGTACATGATGCCGTCGACGACGAGCGGCGACGATTGCCAGGCGCCGAGCACCTGACCCTGTAGGACCCACTGTTGCTCGAGGTCGCTGACGTTGGCGCGGGTGATCTCGCGCAACGCGGTATACCGCTGGCTCGAATAAGTGCCGGAATAGGTAAGCCAGCTCTCGGGCTCGGCGGCCGCCTCGGTAATTCGCTGCGGTGTCACTTGCTGCGCAGCGGCGCCAGCCGCGAGCGACGCGACAAGCGCACCGGCGCAGAGCGAGGCGGGAAAGCAGTGCCGCCGAGTCATTGTCACAGCCCCTTCAGCGATACGAGATACGCGATGACGTCGGCCAGCTCGTCGGCCGTTAGGCGGTCGGCGTAGGACGGCATCTTCGGCTCTGTGTAGACGATGAGCTCGCGCAGATCCTCTTTCGCCAGTGACAGTAGGTTTTCTTGCTCATCAATGATTTGCACCGTATAGGTGTCCTCGTTTAGACGTCGGCCACGCAGCGTGCGGCCGTCCCTCGTCACGATGCGGACGGAGCGGTGGATCGGCAGCAGCGCTTCGTTCGGCATGAGGAGCGCCCGCTGCAGCGCCGCGAGCGTGCGGATCGCTCCGATGTCGCTCAAGTCCGGGGCGACGCGCGGCCCCCGCCCATTGACGCGGTGGCACTGCGCGCACTCGGCCTTGGCATGGAACAGTTCGCGGCCGCGTGCCGCGTCGCCGACGCGCACGGAGGCGGACGCCGGATCGAAGCCAGCGCGAATGAAGGCGACGATCGAGACCAACTCTTCCGGCCGCAGCACGAACGCCGGCATGCCTGTGCCGGGCACGCCCGACGTGATGATGCGCGCGAGGTCCTCGTCCGACGAGGCGCGCCGGAAGCGCCCGAGCTTTAGATCGATGCCCGGTACGCCGTCGCCGTTTGCTCCGTGGCAGACCTGACACTGCGGTCCGTAGAGTCGCTGGCCCGCCTCGACGTCGGCACGGCCGTACTGCCCATGATCTTGATCAAGGGCTTGCGCGAAGGTCTCAACGTGGATGGTGATCGCTGCGGCGACCGCCAATAGCGACAGTAGGACTCGCGGCATCGACGCCCCCATACGCGGTCCGAACTTGCTCGGCTCTCAGGGCAGCGACGATCGCTCGTCGCCGCCCATTGGCGCAGCCGAAAGAGCGCTATTAGTTAACGAATGCCTTCAGGCCCTTAAGCGGCAAAACTCGAACCTTCTTTGAGGCGGGCTTTGCCTTGAACGTGGTGGGCTGCTTCGTGAACGGATTGATTCCCTCACGAGCTGGCGTGGCAGGCTTCTTCACGACTTTCATTTTGAGTAGGCCCGGCATGGTGAACAATCCGGCGCCGCGGAGACTTTTCTTGATGACTCCGTTCAGAGACTCGAACACTTTGACGACCTCTTTTCGAGGCAGCTTCGTGTCCTTGCAGATCTGAGCAACGATTTCCGACTTCGTGGGTGCTTTGGCCATACTCGACTCCTGGGTAGTGAAAATATGCGGGAAAACCCGCGTTTTTTGTGCGCGCCGGCGAAACATACCACAAGCGCGCTCGGAAAAGTCCAGCGTTTTTTTGCAGTGAGTCAGCGCTCCGCGCGAACAGGAATCCGGAAGCGCTCGCAGTAGCTGCGGAAGCGTTCCGTCAGCGTCGCTCGGTTCAAGCCGAACTGCTCGAGTGTGTAGCTGTGCACACCATGTTTGTTCTTCGGATTGGCGGCGAGGAAGCTCTGCATGGCGTTGCGCGTTTCGGTCGTCAGCGGCCAACCCAGAAAATCGTAAACGCGCTCGACGGTGCCGAGCGGATCGCTCTCGATCGACTCGAAGCCGATGTCGAGGAACTGCGCTGCCGGCGAGCGGTTGCGCACGGCGAGAAACTCGTCGAGCGCTCGCGCCCACCGGTCCGCCCAATCTGCGGCGATCTTGATCGGATCCGCTTTGTCGCTGAACGCGCGCCGTAACACTGCTGCATGGCTCGCCATCGACGCCATGACGCGCAGCGGATCGCGATGAGTGTGGACGATCCGCGCGTCGGGATAGCGCTCGAGCAATCCTTCGAGCGCGAACAAATGGCCCGGCGCCTTGAGAACCCAGCGCGCGTCGGAGCCGCAAATTGCTCCTGCATTTGCGGCACTCCCGCCGTCCGTGGCGGTCGGCCGGAAATCGCGTCCTACATTTCCGGGCCTCCCGCCATCCATGGCGGTCGGCCGGAAATCGCGTCCTGCATTTCCGGGCCTCCCGCCATCCATGGCGGTCGCTTTCGCTTGCAGGTGCTGCAGGAAGCGATGGTGGAAGTCGAACGCGAGCCGCTGCGAAGCGCCCTCGAGCCAATCCTGATACGACGGCACGTCGTGTGTCGTATGGAACTGGATGCTCATGAACACTTGCGCTGTGATCGCGATGCATTCCTGCGGTAAGTCAGGCGCGATCGGATGAATACGCATGAATTCCGGCGCCAATCGATCGGCCCAGTCGAGACGCGTGCCCGTCTGCGAGCGAGCCCGCTCGATGTCGGCCGGCGAGCGCGACGCCGCCGGATACATCACCTCCCACGTCAGCGGCGCGCGATTCGCAGCGTCTTGACTGATCAGCCCATGCAAATGGGTCGTGCCCGTTCGAGGCAGGCCAATGATGAACACGGGCGCCGCGATGCGCTGCTGCTCGATGCTCGGGTTTGCGATGCGCTCGGCTTCCATGCGCAGCAGATTGTCGAGCAGGCTCACGATGAGCTCGCGCGCGGTGATTCTGCCGAGTGTCGTTAGCCTCGCCTCGTCGCGGTACGACTTCAGGAGCCGATCGAGCGGCTCGGCAAAGTCCCACGAGCCGTAGTTGCGAAGCTCGGCGCGCCGATGGGCGGCACGGTGCAACGAATCGGCGTCGAGCGCAGGAGGCTCGACGCCGAGCCGGCGCAGAGTCCGGCCGCCCAAGTTCAAGCCGCGCACCGCGGTCTTGACGCAGGCACCTTTGAAAGTCATCGGTAGAAGAGGGGTTTGCTACTATGCAACGCCGGCATTTTGGCCGAGGAAGCTTGCGTCCAGCAATGAGCCCGCTCGAGATCAAATCGTTGATCGTGGACGTGCCGGACTTTCCGAGGGCCGGCATCGTCTTCAAGGACATCACACCCGTGCTCGCGAACCCCACTGCGTTCAAGGCGGTGACCGAGCATCTCGCGGAGCATGCTGCGCGGCTCGAGTGCGATGCCGTGCTCGCTATCGAGTCGCGCGGCTTCATCATCGGCGCGCCGCTCGCTCAACGTCTTGGGCTTCCGCTGCATCTCGTGCGCAAGCGCGGCAAGTTGCCGCGCGCAGCAATCACCGTTCGATACGAGCTCGAGTACGGCTTCGATTATCTCGAAATGCATTCGGATGCGATCCACCGAGGCGGGCGTTACCTGATCGTCGACGACGTCATCGCGACCGGCGGAACCGCGGCCGCCGTCGCGAGCATCGTCTCGCAGCAAGGCGCGACCGTGGCCGCATGCGCGTTCCTCGTCGAGCTCGAGTTCCTCGCAGGCCGGGAAAAGCTCGGCGAGCTTCCGGTCTTCAGCCTGATCAAGTACTGAACGCGGTCAGTGCGAGCGGTTCAGGATGAACTCCGAGAGCCACAGCAAGCCATTCGATCCCTCGCCGAGCGTGCGCAGCGCCTCGACGGCGCGCTGCTGCGTCTCGGCCGCTCGTTGCCGCGCGCCTTCGACGCCGAGAGTGGAAGGGTATGTCGACTTGTCGTTGCCGGAATCGCTGCCGGCGTTCTTGCCGAGCGTGGCCGTATCCTGCTCGACCTCGAGCAAGTCGTCGCGGATCTGAAATACGAGCCCGATGTCGCTCGCGAACAGGTCGAGGCTCGTGCGCTGGTCTGCGCTCAAGCTACCGAGCTCGCTCGGCATCATGATCGAGGCACGGATCAGCGCGCCAGTCTTACCGCGGTGAATGCGCTCGAGCCCGCGCTCGTCGATGCGGTGGCCTTCGGCGGCCATGTCGAGCGCTTGGCCGCCTACCATGCCCGCGGGGCCGACGGCGCGGGCGAGCCACGCGACTATCCTGACCTGGGCCTCCGGTCGAGCCGCAAGCGCCGGGTCGGTGGCGAGCACCTCGAATGCGAGCGCCTGCAGCGCGTCGCCGGCGAGGATCGCCGTCGCTTCGTCGAATTGCCGATGCGTCGTCGGCCGGCCGCGCCGCAGATCGTCGTCATCCATCGCCGGCAAATCGTCGTGCACGAGCGAGTAGGCGTGAATCAGCTCGACGGCGGCGGCCACCGAGTCGAGCGCATCTTCCGCCGCGCTGACGACCTCGCCGCTCGCGTAGACGAGCAGCGGACGCACCCGCTTACCGCCGCCGAGAACGGAGTAGCGCATCGCCTCGAGCAAGCGGTCGGGGACCGCGTGGTCGGTGCGCAGAATGTCGGCGAGCTTCCGGTCGACTCTGCGGCGGTAATGATCGAGCCGCTCTGCGAACGCGAGGGAAGTGGCCCGTGTTATCATCCAAAGCCATCCTAACACCGAAACGGCGCGCCCGAGCGCGACCCTTCGTGGTGACCGAATCGAGCTCAACAACCCGCGCGTCGACCGCCGATCTCAACTATCAGAGCGGTATTCTGCCGGGCGTCTCTCGCACCTTCGCACTGACGATTCCGGTACTGCCCGATGCGCTCGCGCTCGTGACGACGAACGCGTATCTGCTTTGTCGCATCGCGGACACCATCGAAGACGATCCGGGATTGAGTCACGAGCAGAAGTCGCAATTTCACTCGCGCTTCGTCGCCGTGGTGAACGGCACGGAACGCGCCGAGCCATTCGCGCGCGACCTTGCGCCGCTCTTGTCGGACCGCGTCCTGGCAGCCGAGCACGATCTCGTACGCAACACGGCGGCGGTGATCCGCGTTACGCAGGGCTGCTCGGCCGACGAGCGCGCGGCTTTGACTCGCTGTGTCTCGATCATGTGCCGCGGTATGCCGGAGTTTCAGCGCAACAAGAGCTTGCGCGGTCTTGCCGATCTCGATGAGCTCGCGGACTACTGCTACTACGTCGCCGGCGTCGTCGGCGAGATGTGCACGGAGCTCTTCGCGCTGCATTGTCCCGAGCTCGCCGCGAAGCGCGACGTCATGCTGCGTTTGGCCGTGTCGTTCGGCCAAGGTTTGCAGATGACGAATATTCTGAAGGACATCTGGGACGACCGGCAGTCGGGCGCGTGCTGGCTGCCGCGTTCCGTTTTCGCGAATGGCACGATGGACCTGGAGCAGCTCGAGGCTTGGCATGCGCAACCCGTCTTTCGCGACGGCTTGCAGGAGCTGCTGGGCGTCGGCCACGCGCATCTGCGCAACGCGCTCGAGTACACCTGCTTGATTCCGAAGAGAGAGACCGGCATTCGCCGGTTTTGCCTCTGGGCCATCGGGCTCGCGGTGCTGACGCTGCGCAAGATTCACCGGCACCCGACGTTCCGCTCCGCCAGCGAGGTCAAAGTGTCTCGGCGCACCGTCAAGGCGACCGTGTTGACGACCAATCTCACGCTGATGAGCAATCGCGCGCTGCGCCTGATGTTCGCGCGGGCCGCCGACGGGCTCCCGCTGGCGACGACGGCGCTAGCTCCCGGCGCAGGCGCGGGTTTGCCCCGCCGCTCCGCGCGAGTCGATGTCGTTTGACGAGCCCGCCCGCGCGGGCGGTGCCTTCACGATCGGATTCATCGCCGCCCTCGCGAGCGAGTGCACGAGCCTGCGCCGGCACCGCCCGCGCACCGCGCCATGGCTCGTCGTGCAAAGTGGGCCCGGTGCTGCGCGCGCCGCCGATGGCGCCAAGCGTGCCGTCGATTCCGGCGCCGGCTTGCTCGTCTCATGGGGTCTCGCGGGCGGGCTCGGCGCCGCGGTCGCACCGGGCACCGTGCTGCTCCCGCGCCGCCTTCTCGAGCAGGGCGGCGAGCTCGTGTCAGTCGATGCCGTTTGGCACGCGCGGCTCTGCGCTCTCGCCGACGAGCTTGCCCTCGAGCAAGGCGATCTTTTGACGGCGCCTGCGGCGCTCGAGTCACCGGCCGCGAAGCGCGCGGCAGCTGCAGAGACACGCGCCGTCGCCGTCGACATGGAGTCCTCGGCCATCGCAGCCGTAGCGGCGCGCGCACGCGTGCCGTTCGTGGCGTTACGCGTCGTCGTCGATGCGCTCGACGACGCGTTGCCAACGGGCGCGGAACAGTGGATCGACGCGCGTGGCAACCGGCGCTTCACTGCGGCGCTGCGCGCGGCTGTCGACGCGCGCCAGTGGCGCTCGCTGCTGACGCTGGCCAACCGCTATCGCGTCGCGAGCGGGGCTCTCGACCGGCTCGCGCGCGCGTTGGCAACGCGGCATCTGTTCGCCGTCGGCGCCGCCGCGCTGCCGGCCGGCGGCTAGCGCATGGGGCATTCGATCGGCGCATGGCTCGCGGCGTGGGCGAGCGCCGTCGTCGCGCGTCCGAGGCTCGTGGCCGCAGCGGCGCTCGCTCTGTCAGCGTTCGCGGCGTGGTTCGCGGCCGGCAACCTCGGCGTCAACACGGACACGGCGAACATGATCGCGCCGACGATTCCGTGGCGGCAGCATTACAACGAGTATCGCGATGCGTTTCCGCTGCGCGACCGCAACTTGCTGATCGTCATCGATGCGCCGGCGGCGGCGCAGGCCGACGAGGTTGCCGGCGCGATGCTGCGCGAGCTCCGCGCGCAACCGGAGCGTTTTCGCGCGCCGCTCTTGGCCGGCGAGGGCGAGTTCTTCGACCGCAACGGCCTTCTATATCTCGGCACGGCCGAGCTCGCCGAGCTGACGGACCGCCTTGCAGCGGCGCAGCCGTTGCTGGGATTGCTCGAGGAACGTTTAGATGGCACCGCGGTGCTCGACGTCGCGCGCCGAACGCTGACGGCCGAAGCCGGCAACTCGGTCGAGCTCGCCTCCTTCTATGAGGAGCTTGCGCGGACGATCCGCGCCGCAGGCGACGGCGAAGTCTCGCCGCTCGCCTGGAACCGAGTCATCGTCGGAGCGCCGCCGAGAGCGCCGCTCGAGCGCGTGCGGCGAATCGTCGCAGTGCAGCCGGCCGTCGACTTCGGCCGAATGCAGCCGGCCGCCGCCGCGATCGCCGACCTTCGCGCGATTGCGGAACGGCATCAGATGAATGGCGTGACGGTCCGGCTCACGGGGACGGTCGCGATGGAGCACGAGGAGCTTTTGAGCGTGAGCCGAGGCGCGGGGCTCGGCGCGCTTGCGACGTTGATCGTCGTCGCGCTCGTGCTGTACGCGGCGCTTCGCTCGTGGCGCCTCCTCGTAGCCTCGCTCGTGACGCTCGTCGCGGGCTTGGCGCTGACGGCTGCGTTCGCCGCCGTCGCCGTCGGCCAGCTCAATCTCTTGTCGATCGCGTTCGTCGTGCTGAACGTCGGCCTGGGCAGCGATTACGTCATTCACGTGTTGCTGCGCTATCGCGAGCTCACGGCCGCGGGTCAGGTGAAACGGGACGCGCTCGTCGAGACGGTCCGCGGCGTCGGCTCGTCGCTCGTGCTCTGCGCCGTGACGACGGCGGCCGGCTTCTATTCGTTCATTCCGACGACGTTCTCGGGAGTGTCCGAGCTCGGCTTGATCGCCGGCACCGGAGTGTTCTTCGGGCTCTTCGTCAGCGTGACGCTGTTGCCGGCGCTCGTCGCGTGGTGGGACGAGCCGCAAGCAACGGGCCGCGCGACGACATGGCTCGATCCGCGGCTGTTTGCGCCGCTAGCTCGCCGTCCGCGGCTCGTGCTCGGCGGAGCCGCCGTCGCGCTCGTTGCGGCGCTCGCGGTGCTGCCGCGCGTGACGTTCGACAGCAATCCGATCCACCTGCGAGATCCGCGCAGCGAATCGGTTTCGACGTTGCTCGAGCTTGCGGCCGATGGCGACGCGCCGCTCCTGAATCTCGTCGCCGTGGCGCCCGATCGTGCGACGGCGCGCGGGTGGGCAGACGCGCTACGCGCGCTACCGCAAGTCCGTAGCGCCTCGACACCGGACGCGCTCGTGCCGGCCGAGCAGGCCGAGAAGCTCGCGTTGCTCGAAGATCTCGAGCTACTCATGGGCACCGATTTCGCGAGGCTCGCGCGCGCACCGGCCTACAGCCAAGCGCTTGCTGCCGCTCTCGCGGAGCTCGAAGCGGCAAGCGCGACGGCCGCGACGGCGACCGACGTGCACGCTGCCGCCGTCGAGTTGCGCGCGCGGCTCGCGGGCGGCACAGCGGCCTACCGCGACGCCACGCTGCGCCGGCTCGACGAGTCACTGACGGCGGACCTGCCCCGCGAGCTGGCGCGGCTCGCCGGCGCTTTCGCTGCCGAAGCGTTCGATCGCGACGATCTACCGGAGGCGCTCGCTGCACGCTGGCTCGCGAGCGGCGGGCGGGAGCTCGTCGAGATAGCCCCTGTCGAGGACGTCAGCGACAACGCGGCCGCGCGGCGGTTCATAGCCGCCGTCCACGCCGTCGTGCCGACGGCGACCGGGTTGCCCGTCGTCTACCAGGAAGCTTCCGCAACGGTCGTCGACGCATTCGAGCGCGCGCTCACGTACGCGTTCATCATGGTGGCGGTGATTATCTGGCTCGTGCTGCGGAATATGAAGGAAGTGCTGCTCGTGATCGCACCGATCGCGCTGGCGTCCGTGCTGACGGCCGCGCTCACCGTCGTCGTCGGCATGCCGTTCAACTATGCAAACATCATTGCGCTGCCGCTGCTCGTCGGGATCGGTGTCGACAACGGCATCCACGTCGTGCACCGCATGCGAAGCGAGGGTGCCGCGCGGTTGTTCGAGACGAGCACGATGCGGGCCGTGCTTGCAAGCGCGCTGACGACCGTCGCGAGCTTCGGCAACCTCGCGTTCTCTTCGCACGCCGGCACGGCGAGCATGGGCATCTTGCTAGCGCTGGGATTGGCGGCCAGCATGACGGCAACCTTGATCGTACTGCCCGCGTGGCTCGAGCTTCGCTCTGCACAGCGGAGGCGCCTCGCGTGACGGCGCTCGTCACGGGCGCCAACGGCTTCTTGGGCTCCGCCGTCGTGCGCGCGCTGCTCGCGGAGGGTACTGCCGTGCGCGCGCTCGTCCGGCGCGGCAGCGACCGCCGCAACCTGGCAGGGCTCGACGTGAGCGTAGCGAACGGCGACGTCACGGATCCGCAATCGTTGCGGCGGGCCGCAGCAGGCTGCGCGGCGGTTTTTCATGTCGCGGCCGACTATCGGCTCTGGGTCGCGGATCCAGAGGCGATGTACCGCGTGAACGTCAACGGTTCGCTGAACGTCCTCGAAGCGGCCGCGTCGGCCGGTGCTGCGCGCATGGTCTACACGTCGAGCGTCGCTGTGCTTGGGCTGAACCACGATCGTTCTCCGGCCGACGAGGAAACGCCCGTGACGCTCGAGGACATGGTCGGCCACTACAAGCGCTCGAAGTTCCTCGCCGAGCAAGCCGTCCGCAAGCGCGCCGCCGAGCTCGAGTTTCCCGTAGTCACCGTCAACCCGTCGACGCCGATCGGCCCGCGCGACATCAAGCCGACGCCTACGGGCCGCATTCTGCTCGACGCAGCGGCCGGGCGAATGCCCGCATTCGTCGACACGGGCTTGAACCTCGTGCACGTCGATGACGTCGCGCTGGGTCATTGCGCCGCATTCAGGATTGGCACGCCCGGCGAGCGCTATATCTTGGGCGGCGACGATTTCACGCTGCAGCAAATTCTGACGCTCGTCGCAGAGCACATGGGAAGGCGAGCGAGTACGATTCGCCTGCCGCATTGGTCGGTCTACCCGGTCGCCGTCGCGGCCGAAGCGGTCGCGAGGATCACGAAACGCGAGCCGCGCGTGACGCTCGACGGCGTTCGAATGTCGAAGAAGCACATGTATTTCTCGAGCCGTAAAGCCCAGCGAGAGCTGCAGTACCGTTGGCGCGATCCGCGTTTTGCGATCGCGGCGGCCGTCGATTGGTTCAAGAGCAATGGCTACTTCTGAGGTCCACCGTCAGGGGGCCGCGCGCGCCCGCGCCGGCGCGAACTTCGCGCTCGTGAAGTACTGGGGCAAGGCCGATGCCCGCTTGAACGTGCCCGCCGTCGGCTCGATCTCGATCACGCTCGACTCGTTGTATACGGAGACGACCGTCGAGCTTGCGCCGGACCTCGCGAGTGACGAGCTGACGCTCGACGGCAAGCGCCGCACCGAGGACGTCGCGAAGGTCTCGGCGTGCGTCGATCTGCTGCGGCGCCTGGCGCAAGTCGAAACGCGTGTGCGCATCACGAGCCGCAACAACTTTCCCACTGCAGCCGGGCTCGCGTCGTCGGCCTCGGGATTCGCGGCGCTCGTGCGCGCGGCCGAGGCGGCGTTCGGCCTCGAGCTGACGCGGCGTGAGCGCAGCATTCTCGCGCGCCAGGGCTCGGGCTCCGCGGCGCGCTCGATCTTCGGCGGTTTCGTCGAGATGCACGCAGGAGTCGCACACGACGGCGCCGACAGCTTCGCCGAGCCGCTGCGGGACGGTGCGGAGTGGCCGCTCGAGGTCGTCATCGCCGTCACTGCGAAGGGCGAAAAGGAGATCGGCTCGCGTAGCGGCATGACGCGTTCGGCGGCCTCGTCGCCGTACTATGCCGCGTGGGTCTCGGGCCAACCGCCCGATCTCGAGGCCGCGCGAGCCGCGATCCGCGCGCGCGACTTCGCGGCGCTCGCCGACGTCGCCGAGCACAACTGCCTGAAGATGCACGCCGCAGCGCTCGCGGCGCAGCCGCCGCTCGTCTACTGGAACGGCGCAACTGTCGAGTGCTTGCATGCCGTGCGCCGCTTGCGAGCCGGCGGCGTGCCTGTGTTCTTCACGATCGACGCGGGCCCGCAGCTCAAAGCCGTCTGCGCTCCGGGCGCCCGGGGGCAAGTCGAGCGAGCGCTGCACGCGGTGCCGGGTGTGCTCGAGCTCATGACGAGCGCGCTCGGTCCGGGTGCGGAGCTCTACTGAGTGTTCGTTGCGCGCGCTCCGGGCAAGCTCGTCGCTCTAGGGGAATATGCCGTGCTCGACGGAGCGCCGGCCGTCGTGCTGGCGCTCGATCGCTACGTCGAAGCCGAGCTCGAGGCGAGCACCGACGGCTTGTGCCGGCTGACGACGCGTTCCGCGACCGTCGTCGAGCGAACATTTTCGCCGGGCGGCGCGAGCAGCGCTCCGCTCGTCGATCTCGTGGCGGCTGCCGCGCCGCACCTCGCGTGGACCGCGACCATCGATTCGGAGGCGTTCTTCGAGCGCCGAGCGAAGCTCGGTCTCGGGTCGAGCGCCGCCGTGCTCTGCGCATGGGCCGGCGCATTCGCTGCGTTCGCGCGCAGCCGAGGAGAGGCGATTCCTCCGCCCACGGTCGAAGCGCTGATCGAGCTGCACCGGACGTTCCAAGGCGGTAAGGGTAGCGGTCTCGACGTTGCCGCGTCGTACACCGGGGGGGCGATCATCTACCGCATCCCACGTCCCGGTCTGCCCCAAATTGGTTCAGTCCGCCTGCCGAACAGTGTAGGATTCGCGGGTATTTTTGCCGGCCGGTCCGCTTCGACGCCCGATTTGGTTGCGCGCTATCGGGCTTGGCGCCGGGATCGGCCGCGGGAGGCGATGGTTCTCGTGCGCCGCCTGGCGGCGCTGGCCGAGACGGGTTGTGCGGCGCTCGAGGGGACGAACGCCGCTGCGGAATGGCTCGAAGCGTTCGCAGCCTACGGGCGAGGCTTGCAGGAGCTCGGCGAAGCGATCGGTGCGGACATCGTCACGGCCGAGCACCGTGCGATCGGCGCCGAAGCGAGCCGCCATGGTGTCGCGTACAAGATCAGCGGCGCCGGCGGCGGCGATCTCGGGCTCGCGTGCGCGGCCGACTCGGAACGGCTCGAGGCATTCAGGACATCGGTAGCGGATCGGGGATTTCGAGTGATCAACGTCTCGCTGGCCGACCACGGCCTTCAGGTAGCACACGGCGGCGCGGAGCGGCAGCGATGAGCGACGATCAACGGCGCATTCCCGAGTTCTACAAGCTCTCCGTCGAAGAACGCGTCCGCGCGGTCCACGAGCGCGGCCTCATCAATACCGCTGATTTCCGGGCGCTCGCAACGGGGCAGCACACGCTCGATCTCGATTCCGCCGACAAGATGATCGAGAACGTCGTCGGCGTCATGGGCATGCCGCTCGGGCTCGGCATGAACCTCGTCGTCAACGACCAGCAGTACATCGTTCCGATGGTCGTCGAGGAGCCGTCCGTCGTGGCGGCTCTCGGCTCGGCCTGCAAGCTCATTCGAGCCTGTGGCGGGTTCAAGACAGAAGCGACGGACCCGATCCTGATCGGCCAGATCCAGATCGTGAATCTGCCCGACATGGAAAAAGCGAAGCAGGCGCTGACGCGTAGGAAGCAGGAGATCGTCAACCTCGCCAACAGCCTGCATCCGAACATGGTCGCGCGCGGCGGCGGCGCACGCGACATCGAGCTGTTCGTGCATCCGCTGCCGTCGAGCGCGAAGCAGATGCTCGTCGTCCACTTGCTCGTCGACACGCGCGACGCGATGGGCGCGAACCTCGTCAACGGCATGTGCGAGGGCGTGGCGCCGTTGGTCGAGTCGATCACGGGCGGCGAGGTGTTCTTGCGCATCCTCTCGAACCTCACCGATCGGTCGCTCGTGCGCGCGAATTGCAAGATTCCCGTGGAGCAGCTCGCGGGCAAGGGCTACACGGGTGTCCAAGCTCGCGACGGCATCATCGTCGCCGCGGAGTTCGCGACCGTGGACCCGTACCGCGCCGCTACGCACAACAAAGGGATCATGAACGGCATCGATCCGATCGCGATCGCGACCGGCAACGACTGGCGCGCCATCGAAGCCGGCGCGCACGCATACGCCGCGCGCGGCGGCCGTTATTCTTCGCTGACCGACTGGTGGGCCGACGAGGCAGGCAACCTTTGCGGCCGCATCGAGCTGCCAATCAAAGTCGGCATCGTGGGCGCGCCGATCGAATCGAATCCCACGGTGGCTTTGAATCTGCGCCTGCTCGCCGTGAGCTCGGCAGTGGAGCTCGCACAGGTCATGGCGGCCGCCGGCCTGGCGCAGAACTTTGCGGCGATTCGTGCGCTCGCGACGGAAGGCATCCAGAAGGGCCACATGACGCTGCACGCGCGCAGCGTCGTCACGGCTGCCGGCGCGCCGAAGGAGATCTTCGACGAGGTGCTCGAGCGGCTTGTCCAGAGCGGCGTGATCAAGGTCTGGAAGGCGCAAGAGCTCGTCGCCGAGGTCCAGGACGAGCGGCAGCGTGCGGCCAAAGGGCCCAAGCCCAAGCGCGGCAAGGAAGCCGCGATGGGCGTCGGTTACGGCAAGGTCATCCTGCTCGGCGAGCACGCCGTCGTCTACGGCCGGCACGCGATCGCGGCGCCGATTCCGCTCAAGATCAAGGCGCTCGTCGAGGATTGCGACGAAGGCATTCATCTTCTGATTCCGCGCTGGGGCGTCGAGTACCGGCTCGCGAGCAATCCGGGCGAGCGCCGGTCGTTCGAGCGGCCCGCGGGCGCCTTGCTCGATCATCTAGGCTTGAGCAAGCGCGCAATGAAGATCGAGGTGTTTCCCGAGGTGCCGCGCAGCATGGGGCTCGGTGGCTCGGCCGCGATGGCCGTTGCGATCGTACGTGCGCTCGACAAGCACTTCCGCCTCGGGCTCAAGGACGCCGAGGTCAATCGCCTCGCGTTCGAATCCGAGAAGCTCGCGCACGGCAGCCCGAGCGGCCTAGACAACACGCTTGCCTGCTACGGAAAGGCGCTCGTGTTCCGGGCCGGCGACCCGCCGCTCGTCGAGCCGTTGAACATCCGCGAGCCCATCCCGGCCGTCATCGGAATGACGGGATTCGAGGGGCTTACGGCGAAAACCGTCGGGAAGGTCCGCGAAGCGTGGCAACAGGACAATAAGTTATATGAGCGCATTTTCGACCAGATCGACGTCCTGACGCTGCGCGGCATTCAGGCCATACAAGACAATGACTTGCCAACGCTCGGCCAGCTCATGAATATATGTCAGGGCATGCTGAACGCCCTGCAGGTATCGACGCCCGAGCTCGAGAAACTGTGCGCGATCGCGCGTGAGAACGGCGCGCTCGGAGCGAAACTGACGGGCGGCGGCGGCGGGGGCTCTATCATTGCTATCTGCGACGGCGATACCGAGCCCGTCGTCAGCGCGATTCGCGCAGCCGGTTTCCAGGCGATGCCGGTGCATCTCGGAGCGGATTTGAATGGCGCGTGAAGAGATCGTTTCGAACGCAAGCGAGCAGCTGATTCTCGTCGACGACCACGATCGCGAGATCGGCTTCAAAGCCAAGACCGATTGCCATACCGGCAAGGGTGTGCTGCACCGTGCGTTCTCGATCTTCGTCTTCAACTCGAGCAACGAGCTGCTGCTGCAGCAGCGCAGCCCGACTAAGATGCTCTGGCCCGGCTACTGGTCGAACACCTGCTGCTCGCACCCGCGCCGCGGCGAGGCCATGACGGTAGCCGTCACGCGGCGGCTCGAGCAGGAGCTCGGTTTCAGGTGCCCGCTCGAGTTCTTGTACAAGTTCAAATATCAGGCGCAGTTCGGCGCCGTCGGCGCGGAGCATGAGCTGTGCTCAGTGTACTTCGGCCGCTACGACGGCGGCGTCGACGTGAACGTCACCGAAATCGCCGCTTGGCGGTTCGTCGGCGTGGAGGCGCTCGAGCGCGAGCTCAGAGTCGCGCCCGAGACTTTCACGCCGTGGTTCAAGATGGAGTGGGTGCACATCAACGCCAACTACCTCGACGGCATGCTGGCGAGCACCGGCACGGACGGCTAAACAATAAGGTCAGGAGCAGGAATGAGTATCCCGGTCGTTCAGACATACCGCATCGCGCGCTACATCCTCGAGCAGAAGCTCAAGGGCAACAAGCGCTATCCGCTCGTGCTGATGCTCGAGCCGCTGTTCCAGTGCAATCTGGCCTGCTCCGGCTGCGGCAAGATCGATTACCCCGACGAAGTGCTGCGCAAGCGCATGTCCGTCGAGGACGCTTTGCGTGCCGTCGATGAGTGCGGCGCGCCGGTCGTTTCGATTCCCGGCGGCGAGCCGCTGATCCACAAGGAGATGCCGCAGATCGTCGAGGGCATCATCGCGCGCAAGAAATTCGTGTATCTCTGCACGAACGCGCTGCTGCTCGAGCAGAAGCTCGATCAATACAAGCCGTCGCCGTACTTGACCTTCTCGGTTCACTTGGACGGCAACAAGGACCGCCACGACGCGTCCGTGTGCCGCGACGGCACGTTCGACCGCGCCGTGTCCGCGATCAAAGCGGCGCGCGCGAAGGGCTTCCGCGTGACCGCGAATTGCACGCTGTACGCGGGCGAGGATCCCGAGGACGTGGCGAACTTCTTCGACTTCACGAACACGCTCGGCGTCGAAGGCGTCATGATGTCGCCGGGCTATAGCTACCAGCACGCGCCGCGGCAGGACGTATTCCTCGGCCGGCGCAAGTCGAAAGAGCTGTTCCGCGACATTTTTCGCATCGGCAAGAAGCGCGGCAGCAAGTGGCACTTCAATCAGTCGAGCCTGTTCGTCGACTTCCTCGCCGGCAACCAGAGCTATCAGTGCACGCCGTGGGCTAATCCGACCTACAACGTGTTCGGGTGGCAGAAGCCGTGCTATCTGCTCGTCGACGAAGGCTACGCGAAGAGCTTCAAGGAGCTCATGGAGACGACGGATTGGGCCAAGTACGGCGTCGGCCGCAATCCGAAGTGCGATAACTGCATGGCGCACTGCGGTTACGAAGGCACGGCCGTCGAGCACACGATCTCGAGCCCTTTGACGGCGCTGAACGTGTTCCTGTTCGGCCCGCGTCTCGAAGGCGAGATGGCACCCGAGTTGCCCGTGCTGCACAACGGCGCTCCCGGGATCGCGATCCCGGTCGATCAGATCGGGCGCATCGACCGCAAGTCATAGCGGCACCCGCGACGGCATGATGCTGCTCCTCGTCGGCAGCGCGCTCGCGCTGCTGGCGTGGCTCGGCGTGTTGTTGGCGCCGCACCAACCGCATCGCGTGCGCGAGCGGCTCGAGGCCGATGCCGCGGCGCCCGACGATCTCAACGCCGTCACGGTGCTGATCCCGGCGCGCGACGAAGCCGCCTCGATCGGCCGTGCGATTGCCGCGCTCGGGGCCCAAGGCCGCGGGCTCGACGTGGTCGTCGTCGACGATGAATCGAGCGACGACACGCGCGTCGCCGCGGCGCGCGCAGCCGGACCTGATCTCTCTCTGCGCATCGTCGAGGGCCGGCCGCTACCCGAAGGCTGGGCCGGCAAGCTCTGGGCGCTCGAGCAAGGCCTGGCCGTCGTCGATCGGCCCTACGTGCTGCTGCTCGATGCCGACATCGAGCTCGCCCCGCGGCTCGTGCCTGCGCTGCTCGCCAAGCTGCACGAGCGCGACGCCACGCTCGTCTCGCTGCTGGCCGAGCTCCACTGCGAGACGTTCTGGGAGCGGCTGCTGTCTCCGGCCTTCGTGTTTTTCTTCAAGCTGCTCTATCCGTTCGCCTGGAGCAACGACGCGGCCAACGCGACGGCGGCTGCGGCCGGCGGCTGCATGCTGGTCCGCGCCGACGCGCTGCGGCAGATCGGCGGCTTCGCGGCGATCCGCGGCGCGCTGATCGACGATTGCACGCTGGCAGCCGCGCTGAAGCGGCACCGCTCGCCGATCTGGCTCGGCATGACGCATTCCGTTTGTAGCTTGCGCGTCTACGCCTCGCTCGATGACTTCTGGAGCATGGTGGCGCGCAGCGCGTTCACGCAGCTTCACTATTCAACGGCGTGGCTGCTCGCTGCGACGGCCTTGATGATGCTGACGCTGCTCACTCCTCCGCTCGGTCTTGCGGCCGGACTCGCGGCAGCGGAACCGAGCGTGGCGCTGACAGCCGGAGCCGCGTGGCTCGCGCTTTGTGCGGCGTACTGGCCCATCGTCGCGTTCTATCGATTGCCCGGCGCATGGGCGGCGACCCTGCCGGTGGCGGCTGCGTTGTTCCTTTTAATGACTTGGGGCTCGGCGTTCAGCTACTGGCGCGGCACGCGCGCGCGCTGGAAAGCGCGCGATTACGGCCGGGTACCCGAGCGGACGCGCCGCTGAGGGCCGCGGCTGGGCTCCCGGTTGAACGGCGCCGCCGGCTCTTGTAACGTCAATCGAGAGATCGAAAGGACCTGTCGCGATGGCACGCTGTCCCGCACAGCACCGGTCCATGGCATGGCTCGCTATCGCTATGTGCGCCGTCTACGGCGCGCGCGCCGCGGAGACGGCCACGACCGACTCCGGCCAGGATTGGGAGGCGGCCACCGAGCCGCTGCTCGCGAGCATCGAGGAGGAGGAGGCGCGCAACGGGCCCTTCTCGCGCAACCTCATCGACCTGCTGACGTCGCTCGGTCTCGCCTACCAGGAATACGATCGGCACGATCTCGCTCTCGGCATGTTCGATCGAGCGCTGTTCCTTCGGCGTTTCAACGACGGGCTCTTCGGCCTCGATCAGGCGGCGCTCGTCGAGCGGCTCATCGCCAGCGAGACTGCGGTCGGCCGTGTCGACTCCGCCGCGGCGCTCGAGGAACGATTGCTCGATCTCGCGAGGCGCAATCGCGCCGATCCGCGTGCGGCGCCGATCTTCCGCGACGCGGCCGAGCGAGAAATGGACCATTACGAGCGCTATCTGCGGGGCGATCTTCCGTTCGTCGTGACGATCAACGCCGAGGATCCGCAGCAAGATGCGGCCGAGAGCGTCTGGCGGGCGCGCCGCCACTACAACGAGGCGATCTGGGCCCTCGTCGGTAACGTCGCGCAGCATCAGACCGAGCTTTATGAGCTCGAGGAAGGCCTGATGCGCACCTACTATCTCGAAGCCAACAACCGCCGTCGCTACGTGGGGCCCGACGACTTGCTGTATGGCCTCGGCCTCGTGAGCTACCAGCGACGCATCGAGTACACGAGGGTCGCACCTCCGGCGGCCGTCGACTATGCGCGTACGCTCGTCGAGCGGGCCGACTGGTCGCTGCTGTTCTCGCGCAACGGCACGGCCCTGAAGCGCTATGCGGAGGCGCACGCGCTGCTCGTCGAGCAACGCGTGCCGGCTCAGCGGATCGAGGAGCTGTTTCCAACCGATACGCCGGTGTTCCTGCCGACGTTTGCGCCGCTGCTCGACGGAGCCGTCGCCGGGTCGACGGGCTACGTCGACGTCGATTTCGAGGTCGGCAAATACGGCCAGCCGCGCGACGTGACCATTGTCGCCACCGGCGGCGACGATGCCGCCGCCGCGTCGAAGCCGTTGGCCGCCGCTATCAACAACGGCCGCTTCAGACCGAGTCCCCTGGCCGACACCGAGCGTTGGACTGCGTATCGCGTGCGCTACTCGCTCTCCGACGGCAGCTTCACGTCGCGGCTTTGACGCGCCGCGCCCGCCGGGGCCGATCGCGGCTGGCACGAGCCGGTTCGAATGTCACCGGCGCGTAACCACCTTAATACCGACTTTGTCACCCACCGCCCGTAACATCCTGAGTTCCTACGTCGGAACGGACGCGCCCGGCCCATGTCCATCGCACTCGAGCAAGTATCGAAGGATTTTCGTGGCGCGGCGGCTGTTACCGACGTCACGGCGCAAATCGAGGAAGGGGAGCTGTTCGTGTTGCTCGGCCCTTCCGGCAGCGGCAAGAGCACACTGCTGCGCGCGATCGCGGGTCTGACGACGATCGACCACGGCCGCATCGTCCTGCACGGGCGGGACGTCACGAACCTCGGCGCCCGGCAGCGCGAGGTTGGCTTCGTGTTTCAGAACTATGCGCTGTTTCGCCACATGACAGTGGCCGACAACATCGAGTTCGCGCTGCGCGCGCGCCGCGTGCGCCGTGCAAACCGGCGCCGCCGGCGCGCCGAGCTGCTCCGTCTAGTGGCGCTCGAGGGATACGATCAACGGCTGCCGAGCGAGCTCTCGGGCGGCCAGCAGCAACGCGTCGCGCTCGCGCGCGCGCTGGCTCACGAGCCCCGCGTGCTATTGCTCGACGAGCCGTTCGGCGCGCTCGACGCGAAGATCCGCGAAGAGCTCCGGCGCGGCATCCGCGAGATTCAGCGTGCCGTCGGCATCACGACGATGCTCGTCACGCACGACCAGGACGAAGCGTTCAGCATGGCCGACCGCATCGGCGTCATGGACCGCGGCCGTCTGCAGGAAGTCGGCGAGCCGCGCGTGCTGTATCAGCGGCCCGGCACGCGCTTCGTCGCGACTTTTCTCGGAGGCGCCAACTTGCTGCTCGGGCCCTACGGGTACCGAGACGTGCGGCTCGGCGAGTCATACTTCGAGGTCGATCGGTGGTCCGAAGCGCTGCGCAGCGGCGACGAGGCGGCCGTCGTCGTGCGCCCCGAGGACGTCGTGCTCGCGCCGATGCGCGATCTCCTGAGCGTGCCAGTCGTCGGCATGGGCAAGATCGTCGAGCTCAAGTTCGGCGGCTCGAGCGAGCGGCTGCGCCTCGAGATGAGCGCCATGGAATCGCTCGCAAGCGCGCAGCGGCCCGGTGCGCCGACCTTCACGATCGAGGCCACACGCGCCGCCAGCGACGTCACCGCCATGCCGCTGTCCATCGGCCAGAAAGTCTACGTGGGCTTCAAGCACATGCATGCGCTGCCGACGCCTATCAGCAGCCTCCGGCTCGTCGCGAGCGCCGGGCGCACGGCGGACAATATTTCCCGCACGCCGCTCGTCCAGCAGCTCGCCGAGCGCATGCACATCGAGCCGCTGTATTACGACGACGTCGCGCGGCTGCCCGAGCACGTGCGCGGGTTGCCGATACTGGCGGCCGACTCGACGGCCAGCATCGCAGCGGCGCTCGATCTGCTCGCGCGCGGCGCGCGCCAAGTGCTCATGCTTACGGCGCCGGAGCCGCACATCGAGCGCATGCTGATCTATGTCGAGCCGTCCTCGTTCGGCCGTGACAGCGTGCTCGCCGCGGCTGCGAGCCTGGCGCGGCATTTGCCGATCGACGTCGGGATGCTGGTGCGTGACGAGGAAGACGACGGTTACCGCGATCTGCTCGACCTGCGCAACGTATCGCTGAACCAGCACGGGCTCGACATTCGTACGGAAACGTTCCGCGGCAGCGCGACCGATGCCGTCCGCGAGCGCCTCGTCACGTCGGACGAGCAAACATTGCTCGTGATCGGCTTGAGCGCGCCCGAGCGTTGCAGCGATCTCGTCGAGGACTTGCAGAAGTTGATCCGCGAGCAGCCGCCCGCAGCCGTGCTGTTCGTCAGCGGGCGGGACAAGAACCAAACGCAGTCGCAGGCCCTCGCTGCGGCTTTCTCGCTGTGAGCGCGACGGTGCGAGCGGCTCTGACGCGAGCCCTGTTGCTGGCGGCCGCCGGCGTGCTGTCGGCATGCGGGTCGGGCGCAGGGGGCGAAGCGGGCGAGCTGCAGATCTTGAACGTGTCCTACGATCCGACGCGTGAGCTGTACCGCGAGCTCAACGAGCAATTCGTCGCGAAGTGGACGGCGGACACCGGCCAGAGCGTCTCCGTGCAGATGTCGCACGGCGGCTCGGGCAGCCAGGCTCGCGCCGTCATCGACGGTCTGAACGCCGACGTCGTGACGCTCGCGCTCGCGTGGGACATCGACAACATCCAGGCCATCAGCCGGCGCTTACCGGCGTCGTGGCAAACGCGCTTGCCGAACAACAGCTCGCCGTACACGTCGACGATCGTGTTCCTCGTCCGCGAGGGCAACCCGAAAGGCATCCACGATTGGCCCGACCTGCTCGGCGAGGATGTCGAGATCATCACGCCGAATCCGAAGACGTCGGGCGGCGCACGCTGGAACTACCTCGCCGCTTGGGGCTTTGCGCTCGAGCGTGCGCTCGGCGCCGACATTGGCCAACTCGCGTCGCTGCCGGCCGACCGCGTCGCTGCCGCGCAAGCGGAAGCCGAGAAATTCGTCGGCGAGCTGTACCGACGCGTCCCCGTGCAGGACACGGGAGCGCGCGCCGCGACGAACACCTTCGTGCAGCGCGGCATCGGCGACGTGCTGCTGGCCTGGGAGAACGAGGCGCTGCTCGCGGAGAAAGAAATGGGTGCGGGCGCTTTCGACATCGTCCGCCCGTCCATGAGCGTGCTCGCCGAGCCGCCCGTGGCGCTCATCGATTCCGTCGTGGACCGCAAAGGCACGCGCGCCGTTGCCGAGGCCTATCTCGACTATCTCTACGCGCCCGAGGGCCAGGACATCGTCGCGCGCAACTTTTTCCGGCCGAGCGACCCCACTGTCGCCGCGCGCTACGTGGAGCAATTCCCACCGATGCGGCTGTTCACTGTCGACGCAGTTTTCGGCGGCTGGGCGCGCGCTCAGGCCGAGCACTTCGCGGACGGCGGCATCTACGACCGCGTGTTCGTGGCTGCGTCGGGCGCGCCGCCGCGGCCATGAGCCGGCGCGCCGCGACGGGCATCGGGTCCTAGACCATGGCGGCCGCAAGAGGCTGGGTAAGCCCCAGCGTGTTGCCGGGGTTCGGCTTGACGCTCGGATTCGCCGGGTTGTTCCTGACGTTCATCGTGCTGATCCCGATGGCGGCGCTGATCATCCGAGCCGGCAGCCTGCCTCTCGACGAGCTGTGGCGCATTGCGACTGAGCCACGCGCGCTCGCGTCGTACCGGCTCACGTTCGGCGCCTCGTTCCTCGCGGCGTGCATCAACGCCGTCTTCGGTTTCATTCTCGCCTGGACGCTCGTCCGCTACGAGTTTCCGGGGCGCCGGCTCGTCGACGCGATCATCGATTTGCCGTTCGCGTTGCCGACGGCCGTATCGGGCATCGCGCTTGCGACCGTGTTCGCGCCGAACGGGTGGCTCGGCATGCAGCTCGAGCGGATCGGGGTGCAAGTCGCGTACACCTGGGTCGGCGTCGTCGTGGCGCTCACGTTGATCGGCCTGCCGTTCGTCGTGCGCTCGGTGCAGCCGGCGCTCGAGGAAGTCGATGTGAGCCTCGAGGAGGCGGCCGAGTCGCTTGGGGCGAGCCGCTGGACCGTGTTCCGCCGTGTCATCCTGCCGACCGTCATGCCGGCGCTCGCGACGGGCTTCACACTGGCGCTCGCGCGCGCCATCGGCGAGTACGGCTCCGTGATTTTCATTGCCGGTAACCTGCCGATGCTGACCGAGATCACGCCCCTGCTCATCGTCATCAAGCTCGAGCAGTACGACTATCTCGGCGCGGCCGCGCTCGGGCTGGTCATGCTGTGCGTGTCGTTCGTCATGCTGCTGTCGATCAACGCGATCAACGGCTGGCGAATTCGCCGCGTCGCGGGGAGGCGCTGATGGCCGCCGTCGACCACCTCGTTCGCAGACAGCAGAATCCGTTCGCTCGCGTCGTGTTGATCGCCGTGTCCGTGCTGTTCCTCGCGGCGATTTTGATCATGCCCGTCGTTTCGGTGCTCACTTATGCGTTCTCGCAGGGGCTTGCCGTCTATCTCGAGGCGCTGCGCTCGCCCGATACGCTCGCGGCGATCCGGCTGACGCTGACTACGGCGGCAATCGTCGTGCCCATGAACACGATCTTCGGCGTCGCTGCGGCTTGGGCCATCGCGAAGTTCGACTTCCGCGGCAAGCAGATCTTGATCACGTTGATCGATCTGCCGTTCTCGGTGTCGCCCGTCATCGCGGGTCTCGTGTTCGTGCTGCTGTTCGGCGCGCAAGGCTGGTTCGGGCCGTGGTTCCGCGATCAGGGCATCCAGATCGTGTTCGCGTTGCCCGGCATCGTGCTCGCGACGATGCTCGTGACGTTTCCGTACGTCGCGCGGGAGCTGATTCCCGTTATGCAGATGCAGGGACGCGAGGCCGAAGAGGCCGCGGTCAGCCTCGGCGCCGGCGGCTGGATGACGTTCTTCCGTGTGACGCTGCCGAGCATCCGCTGGAGCCTGCTGTACGGCGTCATCCTCTGCAACGCGCGAGCGATGGGCGAGTTCGGCGCCGTGGCCGTCGTCTCGGGGCACATCCGCGGGCTCACGACGACGATGCCGCTGCAGGCGCAGGTTCTCTACGACGAGTATGATCTCGTAGGAGCCTTTGCCGTCGCCTCGCTATTGATGTTGCTCGCGCTGCTGACGTTGGTGCTCAAGTCCGTCATCGAGGCGTTCAGCGCACGGCGCCACCGCGCATGACCGCATTGCAGCGCCTCAAGAAGGTCTACGAGTCGACGGCGGCCGTGGTCCAGCGGCGCGCGCGACTCCACGCGCCCGGCTTGGCGGGCCGGCTTGCGCTCGCGACGGGCCTGCTCGTCGTCCTCGCCGTCGCCGCGATGTCGATGTTCGCGATCAGCGCACTGCGCCGCCTCGCCGACGCCGAAGGCCTCACGCGCGTCGAGCTTGCCGTGTCGTCCGCTCGCGAAGGCATACGTCTCAGCACAGAGGACTTGTTGACGGCCGCACGCACGCTGGGTGAGCGGCGGGCACTGCAGCAGCAGCTGCGCGGACCCGTGCCCGAGACGTTGCAGCCATTCCTCGCGCGGGCCTGCGAGAGCATGGCGCTCGACGCTTGCGCGCTCGTGCGCGGCGAGGACTTGCTCGCTACGACGGCGGGCCCGATCGAATGGGATCTCGTGCTCGCGGCCGCCGACGAGCAGGGCGAGCGGTTCCTCATGACGGGCGCCGCGCCAAAGCTCGCATTGTCGGGCGCGCGAGCCGGCGTCGCCGAGCACCCCGGCATCACGATCATCGCATTGCGTAATCTCGACGAACGCCTTGCCGCTCGGCTCGTCGAGCGAACCGGCGTGCCGATCGCGATCGTCGACTACGCGTCGTTCGAGCCCGGCGAAGGCCCGTTGGCCATCCTGAACACCGACGCTTTGTCGCGCGGCGGCACCGTCGCGGCGTACGTCGACGCGATCGGCTCCTACGCCGCGAGCTTGCCGATCGCCTCGACGAGCGGCGAGACGATCGCCTTGCTCGAGGCGCGGCTCCCCGTCGAAGAGGTCATGGCGCCGGCCAGCGACATGACGCGCAACATCTTGTTCGTCGCGGCGCTGATCGCCGTGCTCGCGCTGGCGATGAGCATCTTCATCGGCCACTACTGGATCAGCGCCGTCGAGAGCCTGACCGACGCCGCCGAGCGGCTCGGCTCCGGCGACCTCGCCGCCTCGATTCCCGTCAGCGGCGGCAAGGAGCTCACGCTGCTCGGTACCACGATGGAGCGAATGCGGCGCAATCTCGTCGAGCTGACGGCCGACTTGCGCCGCAGTGAGCTCGACGCGAAGGCCGTGCTCGGCGGGATCGTCGAAGGCGTCTACTCCGTCGACGAGGAGCGGCGAATCCGCTTCTTGAATCCGCAAGCAGAGCGGTTGCTGAAGATCTCGGCGAAGGAAGCGATGGGCCGATTCTGCGGCGACGTGCTGAAGCCGGCGCTCGACGCCCACGGCCGTAGACCGTGCGAGCACGCCTGCCCGATCATCGAAGCGCGCCGCGGCGGCTCGGGACGCTCGCTCGAGCACGTCGCGCCGCGTCCCGACAGCCCGCGCCGCGTCGTCATCGCGAGCGCGCCGCCGGCGGCCGACGGCATGCAGGTTCAAGTCTTGCGCGACGAGACAGAGCTCGAAGCGGCCCGCCGCACGCGCGACACGGTGCTCGCCAACATCTCGCACGAATTTCGGACGCCGCTCGCGGCGCAGCTCGCGTCGATCGAATTGCTGCGCGAGGGCTTGGGCTCGATGAGCCTCGACGGCCAGCGCGAGCTCGTAGCTTCGCTGCACCGCGGCACGCAGCGGCTCGCTTGGCTCATCGACAACTTGCTCGAAAGCGTGCGCATCGAGGCGGGCCAGCTCGCAATCCGGCACCAGGACGTCGTTTTCGACGATATCGTCGTCGCGGCGCGCGAGCTCATCGAGCCGCTGATCGCGCAGCGCGGTCAACGCATCGAGCTCGAGATCGACGCCGGCGTGCCCGTCGTGCGCGGCGACCAGCAGCGCTTGGCGCAGGTGCTCGTCAATCTGCTCGCGAACGCCAACAAGTTCGCGCCACCGGACAGCACGATTCGCATCGGCGCGCACGCCAATGCGGTGGGCGGGCTCACGTTCTTCGTCGAGGACGAGGGTGTCGCTTCCCCGGCCATCGAGGATGCGCGGCTCTTCGATGAATTCCATCGCGCGAGCGGCGAGGCCGATCGTGACGAGAGCGGGATCGGTCTCGGTCTCTACATCGTCCGGTCGATCGTCGAAAGACACGGCGGAACCGTGCGCCTCGAACGCACCGAGCTGGGTCGCACGCGCGCCACCGTCGAGCTGCCGCAGGAAGCGCCGGCGTGAAGATCCTGCTCGTCGACGACGACCCCGATCTGCTGGCCGTGACGGGCTTTGCGTTGCAGCAGGCGGGCTTCCTCGTCGTGAAAGCGGCGGACGGCCTGGCGGCTCTAGAGGCGTTCGAGCGCGAGCAGCCGCACCTCGCGGTGCTCGACATCAACATGCCGCGCATGAATGGCTTCGATCTCGCGCAGAAGCTGCGCGAGCGCAGCCGCATTCCGCTGATCATGCTGACGGCGCGCAGCGAGGAGTCCGACGTCGTGCGCGCGCTCGCGCTCGGTGCCGACGACTACTTGAGCAAGCCGTTCAGCCCCAAGATCCTGATTGCCCGCGTCAAGGCGCTGCTGCGGCGCGCCGGCGCCGAGGCGAGCGACGCCGTTGCCGTCGGCTCGTTGTCGCTCGACGTGCCCGAGCTGATGCTGCTCGGGCTCGCGCGCGGGCCCGTGCGCCTCACGCCGCTCGAGGCGCGGTTCCTGCAGCTGTTGTTTGCGCATGCGGGGCGAACCGTATCGACGGACCGTCTCCTGATCCACGTCTGGGGCAATCGCGCCGGCGGCAACCGCCAACTCTTGAAGCAGCTCGTGCACCGCCTGCGCCAGAAGATCGAAGACGATCCGACCGACCCGCGCCTCGTGCGCAACGTGCCGAATGCCGGCTATCTGTTGAATCCGGCCGCTGCGCCTGTGTTGACGCCCGACGCGCGAGCTTGACGCGTCACCCCGAGCTGTGGCGCGGCTTCCGCGAGATGTCGGCGCCGTCGCTCGGCATCGCGGCATGGGGGCTCGTCACGGGCGTCGCAATGGTGAAGAGCGGCATGTCGCCGGCGGTTGCCGCGCTCATGACGATGCTCGTGTATGCCGGCAGTGCGCAGCTTGCGGCGCTGCCGTTGCTCGTCGCCGGCGCGCCGCTATGGGTGCTCTGGGCGACCGCGTTCTGCGTCAATCTACGTTTCGTCATCTACAGCGCGCATTGGCAGAAGTATTTCGGGCATCTGCCGCGCTGGCAGCGCCTCGTGCTCGGTTACTTCGCCGTCGATCTGAGCTACGTGATATTTGTGCGCCGGTTCCCAGAGCCCAAGGCCGCACCACAGCAGCTACCCTACTTCTGGGGCGGCGCGCTGTGGAATTGGCTGAGCTGGCAAGGCGCTTCGCTCGTCGGCATCTTGTTGGCGGATCGAATTCCGACGCAGTGGGGGCTCGGCTTCGCCGGAGTGCTCGCCTTGCTCGGCGTGACGTACTCGCTGCTCGCGGGCACCAAGACCTGGCTCGCGGCCGGAGTCGCGGCGGGGGCTGCCGTCGCGGCTTTTGCGTTGCCGCTGAAGCTCAACATCGTCGTCGGCATCGGCGCCGGCGTAGCCGCCGGCTTATTGCTCGACCGGTTCCTCTCGGCGCCGGTCGGGGAGCGCGCCTGATGGACGAGTGGTACGCCGTCGTCGGCATTTTCGGCCTTGCCGTCGTCACGGTGTTGACGCGTGCTTTCTTCCTGCTTCCCGAGCGCGAGCTCACGCTGCCGGCGTGGGCGATGCAGGGGCTGCGTTATGCGCCGCTCGCGGCGCTCGTCGCCGTGATCGCGCCCGAGATCGTGCTGACCGACGGCGTGCTGCTGCCGACCTGGGCTGACGCGCGCATTTACGCAGTGCTCGTCGGCACCGCGTATTTTTGGTGGCGGCGCGGGATCCTCGGCATGATCGTCACGGGCACGGCCGTGCTGCTCGCGCTGAAGATTGGCCTCGGCTGGTGAGCCGCAGGAAACCGCTGTGCGCCGCCGGGGCTACGAGGTCATTGGCTGTTGCGCGGCTGCTGCGCGTTGAACGAGTCGCGCACCATGAACCAGGCGCCGTCGATCTTGCGGTAAATCCGCAGGAAGTTGCCCGTCGTTCGCGACTCGGCGCCGCCGGCTTTCGGCTTCGCGACGACGACGAACGTGCCGCGCTGATAGGCGAGGTCGCCCGAAACTACGGTCTCTTCGGGCGCCCAAGATTCGTCGAACTCGGTGGTCTGAAAAGCGCGCGTCATGGCGTCGACGAGCGCCTGCTTGCCGGTCAGCGGCGGCCCGCCGGACGCAATCATCATGTGCCCGTCCGTCGTCAAGCTCGCGAGCGTGTCGATGTCGCCGTCGTTGATGGCTTTGACGTAGCGCCGATTGAACTCGGCGATGGCCGCTTCGTCGGCGGCCGTCGACGGCGCTTGCGCGCTCGCGCGTTCCGCAGGAGTAGCCGCGAGCACGCTGATGAGCAGCGCCGTGACGAACGTCGAGCGGAATGTGCGCCTCGACTCGATCGTTACCATGCTTCCGGTGCTCCGTCATAACGCCAAAAACGCCCGGATTCCGCGAGCGTGGTCTTGTCGATCGTGCGGATCATGTTCTCGACCGTGAACGACGCCTCGATCATGATCGGATTGCCGCGCAGATACGCTTGCCGCTCGGTCAGCGTGGGCCCCGGGTTCAGTATCACGACCGTGACGCCGTCCGCCTTCACGGACGCGGCCACGATTTGCATCTCGCGGTTCAAGGCGGCCTTGCTCATGCGATAGAATGTGGCTCCGGGCCGCGGGTTCGGCAGCTCCCCGGTGATCGTGCCGTTGCTAGAGCTGATCGCGACGATCTTCTTCAGCGTGCTGGCCTTCACGTTCCCGTAGAACGCCTCCGAGACGACGAGCGGGCCTTTGATGTTGACGTCCATGATCGTGTCGAGCAGCTCGAAGCTCATCTGACCGAAGCTCTGCGTCGACCAATCGCCGGGGCAGTCTTCGTCTCCGGACGCGCACTCGCTGCGGTCGTTATAGACGCCGGCATTGTTGATCAGCACGTCGATCGGCACGTCAACGAGCCGCGCGGCAAGCGCGCGCGCCTGCTCGACGTCCGTGACGTCGAGCGTCTCGACTCGAACCTTAGGGTTATCGGCCACGACGGCAGCGAGCGTCGCCGGCAGCTCGCGCCGGCGGTGCGTGGCGATCACCGTCCAACCCTTCGCTGCGTATTGCTTGGTGAACTCGAGGCCGAGCCCCGAGTTCGCGCCCGTGATGAGCACCGTCTCGGCGCTCGCGAAGCCGGGCACCACGCCAATGACCGCCGTTACCATCAGCAGGCGCACAAAGCTCGCGCGCGCGCTTCTCCGCCAGTGTTGCACGTCAGCATCCGAAGAGAACGACGCGGTCACGTTACCATGAGCCCGAGGCGCGGAGGCGGCGACGCTGACCGAGACTGTCGTTTATGCTTGCAGGGAGGGCAAAGGCGGAGTACGGACATGGCGAACCGTAGGGACCTCTTGAGAGCCGGCGCGATGTTGCCCGCAGCTTCGCTTGCCGCGGCGCCGTTCGGGCGCGCGCTCGGCGCGGCGGAGCCGTCGCTGGCGCTCGAGCGTTTCGTGTTCGACGTGCGCTTCGCGGAGTCCGGCGCAATCGCGGAGCACATCGAGCGGCTCGGGGTTCCTCTGTCACCGGTAGCCGACGACTTGATGACGCTCTGGTACGACGATCTCGATCTCAAATGGCGCAACGCTCCGATGGCGCTCGCCGGGGTCACACTCGCGGACGCGCTGTTCGTTCTCGAGACGTTCGCGCTCGATCGAGGCATGCACGTCGTCTATCGCGGCGAGCATGGCCTCGTCGAGAACGGCAGCATCACGCACCGCGTCGCCGGCCCCTCTGCGCTCATCGAGCGGCTAGCGCCGCTGCGCGTACCGTGGGAAAGCGCGCTGGCGAGCGCACTCAGTGAGTGCCCGCTCGGCGCGCCGCAGACCGCGCGCGCCGAGCTCGTGACCGACGGCGCGCCGCTGTCCTTGCGCGACGCACCGCTTCATTCGTGGATCATCGCGCCGCGCGCGGCCGTCGCGTCGCGCGTCGACAGTTGAGGGGAAGCCATGGCGATTTTGCCGCCCGGGGTCAGTGCCGAGTCGTTTCAATCCGCGATTCGCGAGTTCCAGGACGCCGTCGGACGCGACTGGGTCTTCACGAGCGACGACGATCTGTACTCGTATCGCGACCACTTCTCGTACATCAAGGATCAACCGAACGAGCTCATTCCGTCGGCTGCCGTCGGCCCCGACACGACGGAGCAGGTGCAGGCCATCGTCAGAACGGCGAACAAGCACAAGATTCCTCTGTACGCGATCTCCACGGGCAAGAACTTTGCCTACGGAGGCCCGTCGCCGAACGTGCGCGGCAGCGTCACCGTCGACTTGAAGCGCATGAACCGAATTCTCGTCTGCGACGACAAGCGCAATTTCGCGCTCGTCGAGCCCGGCGTGTCCTACATCGATCTCTACCGGCACATTCAGGCGAACAAGCTGAACGTCTGGGTCGATACGCCGGATCCCGGCTGGGGCAGCCTGATCGGCAACGCGATGGATCACGGCATCGGCTACACGATGGGGTATTACCGCGACCACTTCGGTGCGCACACCGGCATGGAGGTGGTCCTGCCGAACGGCGAGGTCATGCGCACGGGCATGGGCGCGATGCCGGCGTCGCAGAGCTGGCAGGAATACCGGCACGGCTACGGCCCCGATCCCGCCGGGCTGTTCGGCCAAGGCAACTTCGGCATCGTCACGAAGATGGGCTTTCGGCTGATGCCGGCGCCCGAGCATTGGCGCAACGGCTTGGTCACGGTACCGAAGCGCCAGGATCTCATTCCCTTGATCGAAGCCGTCAACTATCTCGGCGACCTTTCGATGTGTGGCGAGCCGTGGTACGGCAGCCCTTTGAGCCAGCTCATGGGCAACACCGAGTTTCGCGACGCGGCGCTCTCGTTCAACGAAGCAGAGATGGATCGACAGGCCGCGGCCGCGAAGCTGCACTCGTGGCAAGTCGAGCTGCAGTTCTACGGGTCGGAACGCACGACGCTCGCGAGCTGGGAGTACGCCAAGGAGCTCGTCGCTCGAAAGGTGCCCGGTGCACGCTTCACCGACGGCGAGTCGCTGAAGACGCCATTGACGCGCGAGCAAATCGCGGCGACGACGGGCCCGTACCCGACGAACATGCGGCGCAACGTCACGCAGGGCGTTCCGGGGCTCGGCATCTGGTACATGACGGGCCGCACGGAGCGCAATCCGAACGCGTGGAACGAGACCCACATCGGCCTATTCTCCTTGATCGGCCGCAGCGGTGAGGCCGTCTTGCAAGCGCAGAAAGATTTCGCGTCGATCGCACGTAAGCTCGAAATGCCGAGCCTGTTCCCGAACGCGATCCAGACTCCCGTCAACTGGTACCAATTCGCGTTCTTGATGGGCAACGGCTTCGGTCTCGGCGGCGGCGACGTGAGCCCCGCAGGGAAGCTGGCGGCCACGGCGAAGCTGCGCGAGGTGCTGCGCGAGAACGCCGCGCTCGGCTACGGCGACTACCGCGCGCCGCCGATCCTGCAGGACGACGTCGCCGATCAATATTCGTTCAACGACTTCGCGTTGCGGCGTTTCACAGAGACGTTGAAGGACGCCATCGATCCGAACGGCATCATCTCGCCGGGAAGGGCCGGCGTCTGGCCGGCGGCGTTCCGCTCGATGCGCGGGGGGATGCGCTCATGAGCGCGACGGCGAAGGTAGTCGCCTCGTCGATCGCATTCGTGTTGTTGTCGTGCGGCGTCGGCGGCGCAGGAGACGGCGTCCGTCGAGCGCGGCCGCGCCAAGTTCGAGGAGAGCTGCGCTCCTTGCCACGGCGATGGCATCGGCGACGACGGGCGCGCGATGCTGCCCGGCACGGATGCGCTGCGCATCAAGTATCAGGGCTCGCTGCCGGCTCTGCTCGAGCGGCGCACGGATCTCAATGCCGAGGCGATCCGCACGTTCGTACGGCGCGGCACGTGGTCGATGCCGCCGTTTCGGCCGACGGAGGTCACGGAGCAAGACATTCAGGACCTCGCCGCGTACCTGCGGCAGTCCTCGGGCGGCGGGCGCTAAAGGCTCATGCGGCGCCGGTCTTTCCTCTTTGGCTGCGCCGTGTCCGGCGTCCTCGCCGCCCACGCGGGCGGAGCGGCGGAAATTCGCACCGACTCGCCCGTCGCCACGATTGAGTCGCTGCAACAAGGCCTCGTCGAAGCCGCGCGCGACAAGTCCGCAGCGGCGGAGGAGCGTTACGCGAAGCTCGAGCCGCTGATCGTCGCGACGCACGACTTGCCGTACATCGCCGAGTTCGCGTTACGCCGCCAGTGGAGCTTGCTCGCGGCCGAGGATCAGCAGCGCTTCGTCGCGGCGTTTCAGCGGCTCAGCGTCATGACGTATGCAGCGCGTTTCGGCGCGGTCGCGGCCGATGCGTTTCGCCCCATCGTCGCGCGCGCGCCCGATGCAAACGGGCGCGTGCAAGTCACGACGGCAATCGAGCGCCAAGGTCAGCCCGACGTCTCGCTGGAGTACTTGCTGCAACAGGACGGCGAGATGTGGCGCATCGTCAACGTCGTGGCCGATGGCGTCAGCGATCTCGCGTTGAAGCGCGCCGAGTATCAACGCGTATTCTCGAGCGCAGGCCTCGACGGCCTCATCGCGGAGCTCGAAGAGCAAACGCAGCGCCTGCAGCGCTGACAGCAGCCTCACGGCAGTCGCGTCGCGGCTGCTCGACGAGCGGCCCGACACGGCGCAGCCGCATGGGCTGCGCCGGAGAGGGGCAGTGCGCGGACCTAGTTGTGTGGCCGCTCGTGGCTCGCGTCGCCGCCGGACTGCAGACGTTGTGCCGCCGCAAGATGCTCTTCGAGCGTCGGCAACAGCTCTTCGGCAAGCTCCGCGACCTTCGAGTCGCCACTCTGAGCCTGCTTCTCGTATTTCGCGATTTCTTCCTGATGGCCTTTGACCATCTCTGCCGCGAATTGCCGATCGAACTCCGCGCCCGACAAACGCGCCAAGGCGTCGTGCTTCTGCGTTTGCTCCGCGGTCGGCTGCGCCGGCGGGATGACGTTCAAGTCTTTCGCGAGCTCGGCCGTTTGCTTCATCGCTTTCGAGTGGTCTTCGACGAGCATTTCGCCGAACTGACGAACGGCTTCGCTCTGACCTTTCTGCTGCGCCAGCTCGCCAAGCTTCACTTCGGCAAGATCGCCGCGAACGGCTTCCACCAAGAATTTCGACTCTGGACTGTCTTGCGCCAGCGCGACCTCTTGCGCCGATGCGACGCCGCCCGCAGACAAGACAAAAATTGCACCCAAAGTTGCCAAACATTTTTCGGTTGCTCGAGTCATGGCCATTCCTCCTTGAATGGGTCACTGAACGAGCGCGAGCGTGCAAGTCCCATACCAAGGGACCGTATTTCTCGGGCCTACTGCGCGAGCGGCGGTAATCCCAAACGTTGCCGGATGGCCGGCCGCACGGCGTCGACATTTTGCAATATCAGCGCCTGCAGGCGCTTGATGCCTTCGGCGCGGTCGGCCACGGGCTCGTCGAGCCGGACGGCGCCCGCCGAGATCAGCGCAGGCTCGTCGCCGGCCAGCGCTTCGAGAAACGCGTCCTGATCGAGGCTGGCGACGTCGCTCGTGATGTCGTAGCTCGGGACGGCGTCATAGGCGCGGCTTCTGGCGAGCGCAGCGAGCTCGCTGCGAGTAATCGCAACGCCCACAAAGTCGATACGCGTGCTCTCGAATACGAGGCGAACAGCGCCACTGGATTTGGGCAGCATTCTCGAGCGCCGCTAGGGCATCCGCCGGCAAGGGTCCGAGCTTGCACTTGAAAAAGGTCCCATCAAGCCGATGGCTCACTGATGGTGACGTCAGCCGATACTCGCAACAGTTCAGCTCAAGGTCCGCACTCGTTGCCATGGCGAGGTCTTCGCGACCGCTGCGCGCAACTCTCGGCTCGGATTGTCGCTCATGCCGAGGATCAGCCGCGGCTGCTCGAGGTTTGCCGAGCCGCTGACGGCGAGCGTGCTCGTGTGCAGGCGGCTCACGATGGCGACGTCGCCTCGGAGTCCGACTTACAAACGGCCGCCAACAACAAGCGCCTAGTAACCACTGCGCGATCTGGTCACCGAGCCAACTCAGAGAGCGTTTTTTCTGCAACGTCAGAGCGAGCGCTTCCCGGACGGCGTCCGGGGCGTTCGGTCGCGATCGATCGCACGCTTGGTCTTCCTCCACGTGCTTCTGCTGAGCGGGGCGGCCGCGGGGGCGCGCAGTTACCCAGATGCGTGCATAATGGCGAGCATTGCTGGATCGCGCCTATCCGAATAACAACTAACTCATGAGCGGCGAGCAAGTCGATGCACTCGTGCTTTTTGGCGCAACCGGTGATCTTGCGCAGCGCAAGATCTACCCGGCACTACAGGCGTTGATTCGTCGCCGCGATCTGGACATCCCGATCATCGGAGTCGGCCGCTCGGGCACCGTAGAGCAGTTGGGCGCGAAGATCGCGGAAAGCTTGGAGAAATTCGATCAGCTGGATCCGCCCGCGTTTGCGAAGCTCGAGAGCTTGCTCCGATACGTCGACGGCGATTACCGCGATCTCGGCACGTTCGAGCGGCTTCGCGAGACGCTCGGCAACGCCAAGCATCCGCTTCACTACTTGGCCGTTCCACCGAGTCTATTCGCCGTGGTGGCCGGGAACCTGCGCAAATCCGGATCGGCCGACGGCGCGCGCGTCGTCGTCGAGAAGCCGTTCGGCCGCGATTTGGCTTCCGCGAACGCGCTGAACGAGTCGCTCCACGAAAACTTCGCAGAGGCCGACATCTACCGCATCGATCACTACCTCGGCAAGGAGTCGGTGCAGAACCTGCTGTTCTTTCGCTTCTCGAATTCGTTTCTGGAGCCGGTCTGGAATCGCAACTTCGTCGACCACGTGCAGATCACGATGGCCGAGACGTTCGGCGTCGAAGGGCGCGGCAAGTTCTACGAGGAAGTCGGCGCGATTCGCGACGTCGTCCAAAACCATCTGTTGCAGGTCGTCGCGCATCTCGCCATGGAGCCGCCGATCGGCGTCGGAGCCGAGGCGCTGCGCGACGAGAAGATCAAGGTGTTTCGCGCCATTCGGACGCTCACGAACGAGGACGTCGTGCGCGCGCAGTACGACGGTTACCTGAGCGAGGCCGGTGTCGCAAGAGGTTCGACGGTCGAAACGTACGCCGCGTTGCGCCTCTGGATCGATTCATGGCGCTGGGCCGGCGTGCCGTTCTATATCCGTGCGGGCAAGCAGATGGCGGCGACCGCGAACGAGGTCTTGGTCACACTCAAGCAGCCACCGCAGCGCGTGTTCGGCAAGCGGCTGAATGATCCGAACTATTTCCGCTTCCGGCTCGGTCCGGACCGCGTAGCGATCGCGATCGGAGCTCTTGCGAAGCAGCCCGGCATTGAGATGATCGGACGAGAGGTCGAGCTGTATGTCTCCAACGCGAGCGCCGATGAGGTCGGCGGCTACGAGCGGTTGATCGGCGCCGCGATGGAAGGCGACACCGCGTTGTTTGCGCGTGAGGACGGTCTGCTCGAGGCCTGGCGGATCGTCGACCCCGCACTCGCCGCTACCACGACTCCGTACCGATACGAGGGCGGCGGTTGGGGGCCGCGGCAAGCGGACCGAATCCTCGCGCACGGCGTGAAGTGGATGGCGCCCACCGCGGGATGAGCGACGCCGGTCCGGCGCTCGAGATACTGCCGACTGTCGAAGCCGTGGCGCGCCGCGCCGCGCGAGTGCTTGCGGACGAGCTGGCGAGCGCCATCGCGGCGCGCGGCCGGGCCGCGTTCGCGGTCAGCGGGGGCAGGACGCCGGCGCAGATGCTCGCGCACGCGGCTCGCGAGCCGCTATCGTGGGACGTGCTCGATCTCTTCCAGGTCGACGAGCGAATCGCCCCGGCCGGCCATGCCGAGCGCAACTCGATCGCGGTCCGCGCGTCGTTCGCGACGCAAGTCGAACGGTTTCCCGAGCGCTATCACTTCATGCCCGTCGAGCAGCCGAATCTTGCGGCGGCCGCGCACAGCTATGAGCGCGAACTCGAGGCCGTGGCCGGCACCCCTGCGATCCTCGACGTCGTGCATCTTGGAATCGGCGACGACGGCCATACCGCTTCGATCTTCCCGGCCGCCGCAACCGGCGATGACCCAGGAGACGTGATCGTGACCGGCGTGCATCGCGGATGGCGGCGGATGACGCTCACGATCGGTGCGATCAATCGCGCGCGCTTCGTGCTGTGGGTCGTGACCGGCCGCGACAAGCGTGCGGCGCTCGCGGGCTTGCTGCGCAAGGACCCGGACCTCGTCGCAAGCCGCGTGCGGGGGAGCCGCGCGTTGGTTCTCGCCGACGCACTCGCAGCCCCGGGCGGCTGAAGTCAGCGGTTCTGGCGGCGCGTGCGCTTCGGCGGCCGTGCGGGCTCGATCAGCTTCGCGATCAGCCCGGTCCAGCCAGTCTGATGCGGGGCGCCCACCCCGCGGCCGTTATCGCCGTTGAAATACTCGTAGAACCAGACGTAGTCGCGAAAGTGCGGATCGTGCTGGATCTTCGGGTGATTCGGTTGCGATGGACGCATGCCGGAATCACCCCGCAAGAACAGCTTTTGCAACCGGCGCGAGATTTCGTTCGCCGCTTCCAAGATCGTGACGTACCGACCCGAGCCCGTCGGGCATTCGATCTTGAAGTCGTCGCCGTAGTAATGATGGAAGCGCTCCATCGCTTCGATCAGCAGGAAGTTGACCGGCATCCAGATCGGACCGCGCCAATTGGAGTTGCCGCCGAATGCCGTGTCGGTCGACACGCCCGGGGAGTATTGAACGACGTACTCCTGGTTACCCTGCGTGAAACGAAACGGGTGCTCGAGATGGACACGCGACATCGCGCGCACGCCGTATGGCGACAGGAACTCGCTCTCATCGAGCATGCGGCGAAACAACGCTTTCATGCGGCTACCGCGCAGCAGGGACAGGAGCCGTCGATGGCCGACTCCGGTATCGCTCTCCCAGTGGGAAACGAGCGCATGCAGATCCGGACGCTGCTTCAGAAACCATTCGAGCCGCCTGCGGAATCCGGGCAGCCGTTCGAGCAGCTCCGGCTCGAGAACCTCGACCGCGAACAGCGGTATCAACCCGACCATGCTGCGCACGCGCAGGGGTATGCGCCGCTCGTCGGGCATGTGTAGGCAGTCGTAGTAGAAGCGATCGTCGTCGTCCCAAAGGCCGCCATCGCCGACCTTCGTCATCGCGTCGGCGATGTGCAGGAAATGCTCGAAGAATTTCGAGGCGATGTCCTCGTATGTCGTGTTGTACTGCGCGAGCTCGAGCGCGATCCGCATCATGTCGAGGCTGTACATCGCCATCCAGGCCGTGCCGTCCGCTTGATCGATATGACCGCCGGTCGGCAGCGGCCTGCTGCGGTCGAACACGCCGATGTTGTCAAGGCCGAGGAATCCGCCTTGAAACACGTTGTTGCCCTTCGTGTCCTTGCGGTTGACCCACCACGTGAAGTTCAGCAGCAGCTTGTGGAACACGCGCTCGAGGAAGGCGAGGTCTCCGCGGCCGCCGCGCTGCTTGCGGTCGATCTGGAACACGCGCCAAGTCGCCCAAGCGTGCACCGGCGGATTGACGTCGGAGAATGCCCATTCGTAGGCCGGCAGCTGGCCGTTAGGGTGCATGTACCATTCGCGCGTCATGAGGATCAGCTGACGCTTCGCAAACTCACAGTCGATCAGTGTGATCGGCAGGCAGTGGAAGGCGAGGTCCCAAGCCGCATACCACGGGTATTCCCACTTGTCGGGCATCGACAGGACGTCCTCATTGTACAAGTGGACCCACTCGTAATTGCGCCCGCGCAAACGGTTCGGCGGCGGCTTCGGCTGACGCTCGTCACCGACCATCCACCGCCACACGTCGTAGTGGAAGAACTGCTTGGTCCAGACCATTCCGGCGATCGCCTGGCGCTGGATCCGGCGGTTCTCCGGATCGCGGATGTCCGCCTGCAGCACCGAATAGAACTGGTCCGCCTCGGCTTGGCGGCGGGCGAAGATCGCATCGAAATCGCCGAACGCGTCGCCCGCTGCCGGGCGCCGTCGAAACCGCGCGCGCACGCTCGCGCTGCCTCCGCCGCGCACCGCGAATCGAAAATGCGCGGCCGCCTTCGTGCCTACTCGCGCCGGGTTGACCGCGTCGACCCTGCGATCGACGACGCGCGCATGGATCGCGTCCTTCGGATAGGCCATCGCGCCGGGAGTGCCCCAGAGGCGCGCGGCGTTGCTTTCGTTCTCGCAGAAGTAGATGTCGAGCGGCGCGTCGAAATCCATGCGCCACTCACCGAGCAGCGGATGTTGGAGGCGCACGGCCGCATCGCCGTCGAGCGCAAGCCCTGGCTTGTCGCCAGCCTCGGACCACGACCAGGTGTTGCGAAACCAGACGTGCGGCAACACGTGGATCTCGGCGTCGTCCGGGCCGCGGTTGTGAGCCGTGATCCGTAGCAGGATGTCCTGACTTTCCGCTTTCGCATACTCGATTTCGACGTCGAAATAGCGATCGTCATCGAATAGCCCGGTCTCGATGATGTCGAACTCCGGGTCCTTCGTCGTTCGCCGCGCGTTCTCCTCGACGATCCAGCGGTACGGAAATTCGGCGTGCGGGTACTTATAGAGCATCCGCAGATACGACTGCGTCGGCGTCGCGTCGAGGTAGTAGTAGATCTCCTTGACGGCCTCACCGTGATTGCCCTGAGAGTTCGTGAGCCCGAACAGCCGCTCCTTGAGAATCGGATCCTTGCCGTTCCATAGCGCTACGCTCATGCAGATGCGCGCCTTGTAGTCCGAGAATCCGCCGATCCCATCCTCGCCCCACCGATAAGCGCGGCTGCGGGCATGATCGTGGGGTAGGTCGTCCCAGGCCGTGCCGTGCGCGCTGTAGTCCTCGCGCACGGTTCCCCATTGGCGCTCGCTCAAGTACGGACCCCAGATTTGCCACACGCGACCTTCGGATTGGCGCTGCCGTTCGGGGTCGAGTTTTTTTTTCGTCACCGGAGTTCTCCGACGAGCGCGCGGGCGCGCAGCAGCTCGGCGAGCGACCATGCCTGAAACGGCGCGCCGCGCGGCGCATGCGGTGCATCGCCGTCGGCGATCTCAAATAGATGACCGCAGCCTGCGACGTCGAGCTGCGCGAGTAATGGTTGCACGAAACGCCGGCTACCTTCCGCGCGTGCCTCCGCGGTGCCGCCGCGCACGCGTAGCCACGCATCGACGAACGGGCCCGCGAGCCACGGCCAGACTGTGCCCTGGTGATAGGCGCTGTCACGCGTGTCGACGCTGCCTTCGTAGCGGCCTCGATAAGCGGGGTCCTCGGGCGCGAGCGAGCGAAGTCCCGCCGGTGTCCAGAGGCGTGCTTCGACCGCGTCGACGAGGATCCGCGCGGCGGGCCCTTCGAGCAGCGCGATCGGCAGGCCGCCGGCCGCGAAAATCTGATTCGGCCGAAACGCCGGGTCGGTCTTGCCGCGCACGTGGTCGGCATCGACGACGTCGTAGAGGCTGCCGTCGCCGCGCGGAAAGCGCGCGAGAAAGCTCGCGGTAGCCTGCTTGCGCAGCCGCCGCCAAGCGCCGTCGCGTCGGCCCGCGACGGCAAGTGCGTTGACCCACAACGCCTGGATCTCGACCGGTTTGCCAATACGCGGCGTGATCACGCGGTCGCCGATCTTGGCGTCCATCCACGTGAGCTGCAGGCCGGGCACGCCCGCAGCGAGCAAGCCATCGTCATCGCAGCGAATGCCGTATCGAGTGCCGCGCGCGTAGCCGCGGACGATCGCATCGACGGCGTCGAGCAGTCGCCGTTCGTCGCGCGGGGAAACCGTGCGCATCTCGATCAGCTCGCCGACCACGACCGCATACCACAGCGACGCATCGACGGAGTTGTACTCGCGCTCCCCGCCGGTGTCGGTGAACCGATTCGGCAGCATGCCTTCGGATACCGTATCGGCCCAGCTGAGCAGCACGCGGAGCGCTTCATCGATGCGGCCGCTGGCGAGACAGAGTCCCCGCAACGATATGAACGTGTCGCGCCCCCAATCCGTGAACCACGGGTACCCCGCGATCACCGTCGAGCCATTGCCGCGTCGCACGAGGTACTCATCGGCCGCGCGCTCCAAAGGTCCCGCGAATCGCGCGCGCCGCGCGCGCTCGATGGCGCGCGCGTTGTCCGCAACGCCCGCGGCATCGCCGTACGGAGCGTTTCCCGCGCGCAACACGATCGCGGCCTCCGATCCGGGCGCAATGGTGAACCGAAACACCCCGGGCGAAGCCAAGTCCTCGACGTGGTCGAGGCCGCGCAGCCGCTCGTGCTCGTACGAGAACTGCCGATACCAGACGGCGTCGTGCTGGTACACGCTGTTAGTGATCACGGTGATCGCCGTACGCTCATCGTAGGGCTGCCACGCGACGTTGCCGGCGCCCACGACTCGCGTGCGGAAACTCAAGGCGCCGTTCTCGCGGTGGAGCGCGTGGTAGTCGCGGCCCGCGATCAACAGCCGCACGCAGAGCGTCACGCTCGAATCGCCGCGTAGTTGCCAGACGATCACGACGTCTCCCGAGGCGGGTTCGCAGAGAAGCTCCTGCACGATCGCTCCTCGATCGAGCGCGTACGTCCACGTCGGCCACGGCTCGTGCGTGAATGCCGCGAGCCGTTCGCGACCGTTCGGATGCACCGTGTCGGGCAGGTACCGCTGGCTCGAAAGAAACGTGCGATCCTCGCCGTCCTCGACCCACACTTCGGCGCCAGCGACGAGCACGACGCGGCCCGCGGGCGGATCGGTAGCTGCGGTGAGCAGCGCGTGGTAGCGCCGCGTTCTGATTCCGGACGCCGGACCCATCGCGAATCCGCCCGATCGATCGGGTTCGAGCCACTCGCGCGTGTCGGTCGGACTCGCGAGTGCCGGACGTAGCCGGTCAGTCCTCATACCAAAGGCGGACGCCCCCCGCGAGACCTTCGACTGCTTCGAAGATCCGTACGCGCGGCGGCAACGGCGGGCTCAGCAGCTTCGCATTGCCGCCGCCGATGTACAGCAAGTCGTAGTTGAAAGTCGGCTCGAGCTCCTCGATGACGTCGCGCACGCGCTGCACCCATTTCTTCTTCCCGATCTTCTTCAGCTGCTTGTCCGACACGAGCTGCTCGTACGTTTTGCCGTCGCGGAACGGGTGATGCCCGAGCTCGAGATTCGGCACGAGGATGCCGTTCACGTACAGGCCGCTGCCCAATCCCGTCCCGAGCGTGAGCACGAGCTCGACGCCGAACCCGCCGATCACTCCGTACCCTTGCAGATCGGCGTCGTTGATCACGCGCGTCGGCTTGCCGACCAGTTTCCGGATCGCGCCCTGGATGTCGAAACCTCGCCACGCCTCGGTGTCGAGATTCGGCGCGGTCTGCACGACGCCGCGGATCACGCCGGGGAAGCCGACCGAGACGCGATCGTAGCCGCGTTGCGCCGCGATCATCATGCGGATGACCTCGAGCACTGCGTCGGGCGGTGAGGGTTTCGGCGTGAGCATCCGTGCGCGCGCCGACACGGGCCGGCCCTGGCCGTCGATTAGCAGCATCTTGATCCCGGTGCCACCGATATCGATCGTGAGCGTTCGGAGCTTGTCGCGCCCGAGAGCGCGATGCCCACGTTTAGCGCCGTTTTTGGCCGCGGCCGGCACGCGCGCGGCGGCCATCACCCGAGCCAGTCGGTATGCACGAACTGGCCATTCGCTTCGTCTTTGCGCTGATACCTATGCGATCCAAACGCATCACGCTGTGCTTGCGTGAGGTTCTGCGGGAGCTCCGCCGATCGGTAGCTGTCGTAGTACGCGAGACCGGACGCCATTCCGCTGACCGGGATGCCGGCCTGCTGGGCGAGGCCGACGACCTCGCGCCAAGCGGCCTGGCCGCTTGCGACCTTGGTCTTGAACTCCTCGTCGAGCAGGAGGTTCGGCAGATCTCGCCGCCGCTCGTACGCTTTCATGATCGAGTCGAGAAAGCGCGCGCGGATGATGCAGCCGCCTTTCCAGATCCGCGCAAGCTCGCGCAGATTCATGTTCCAGCCGTATTCGCGTGAGCCCGCATCGAGAAGATGCATCCCCTGAGCGTAGGCGCAAATCTTGGACATGTAGAGCGCGTCGTGCACTTTCTTCACGAGATCCTCGGCGCGCCCGCGATACGCAGGCGACTGCGGTCCGGGCAGAATTTTGCTCGCCGCAACGCGATCGTCTTTCATGCTCGACAGCACGCGCGCGTCGACGGCAGCCGCGATGCTCGGCACGGGCACGCCGAGCTCGAGCGCGGTCGTCACGGTCCACTTGCCGGTCCCTTTTTGCCCGGCCTTGTCAAGCACGCCGTCGATGAGCCAACCGCTCGTCTTCGGATCGCGCACGCGCAACACTGCGGCCGTGACCTCAATCAGGAACGACTCGAGCGGGCCGGTGTTCCACTCGCCGAATACGTCGGCGAGCGCATCGGCTTTGAGCCCGCCGACGCGCGACAGCACGTCGTACGCTTCGGCAATGAACTGCATGTCGGCGTACTCGATGCCGTTGTGCACCATCTTGACGAAGTGGCCCGCGCCGTCCGGGCCGCAATGGGTCACGCACGCCCCCGAATCCGTCTTCGCGGCGATCGCCTCGAAGATCGGCTGGATGTGCCGGTACGCTTCGGCGTCCCCGCCCGGCATGATCGACGGTCCATGTCGCGCGCCGTTCTCGCCGCCCGAAACACCGACACCGAAGAATTGCAGGCCATGTGCGGCATAGCTCTTCTCGCGCCGGCGCGTGTCCGTGTACAGCGAGTTGCCGCCGTCGATCACGATGTCGCTGTGCTCGAGCAGCGGCCGCAGCTGTTCCAGCACTTGGTCGACCGGCTGGCCGGCTTTGATCATCATCATGATCATGCGCGGCCGCGGCAGCGCCGCGACGAGCCGCTCGAGTGACTCGCAGCCGATCAATCGGCCGCCGCTCGCCCCTACCGCTGCTTCGAGCACGGGCAACTGGCGGTTGTACGCGAAGACACGGAAACCGTGATCGAGCATGTTCAAGGCCAGGTTGCGGCCCATCACTGCCATTCCGATCATTCCAAACGAGGATCGGTCGCCGGCCATAGGTGTTCTTCTTGCTCAGCGGGCGGCCAGTCTAGATGCGGAGGTAGCCGTTATCAACGCGGCTAGGCGAGGGCGATCCGCCCGGCCTGCTAAAGCGGATAAGCCGTCTCCACGCCTTTCTTTGGCTGAGACCATCGAGCGGACCGTCGGCGCCTGACGCGGGGGCGCTGGATCGCGCCCCGCCGCGCGCCTTCACGTAACGACAGTGCGCCCTTGACTGAAATGGGGTAGGGCCGAGAGTAGATTACCCTCCAAATCAACGATAACGCTTCCACCCGCGACTTCGGGTGCGACGCTCCATCCCCATCGCGACCCCCAGATGGCTTCCGAGAGAATGGCTGTTACACGCCGCTGCTGCCGGCGCAGAAGGGTCGTTCAAAGCGTGGGGTCCTCGTGCAGCAGCGGGAGCTCCTCGATCGGCTCGCACGCGGTCAGCGGGAAGCCGTTCGAATTCGTCGACAGGGGGGCAAGCGCGTCAACTACGACGGCGACCCCAAGATCGACGGCGTGCCCGGCACGGCCTGGGCGCAGTAACCCCACGTTGATTGGTACCGGGCGCGGCCACTGCCAGGCCTACGAGCTCGACGACATCGACAACCAGATTCGCCACTAGATTTTGGGGTTGATGGGCGCCGGGCGTCGACCGAGGCGCGGCTGGTGGGCGAAGGCGACAATTATCTTTCGCGCAGCGCGCAGTGACGGACCACCGGTCGGTCCGGCTGGCCGCCACAGCAACTCGCGGCGCCCTGTGCTATTTCATCTCGAGCTTGTAATCCGCCGGCGGCGCGAATAAGTCGTCCGCGAGCGCTGCCGTCTCTACGGCGTCGACCACCGTAGTAAAGCTTGCGCCGCCCATGCGTGCCATCATCGCGGCCATCGGACCGCTGCCGCTCATCTTCACCTGCACATCGGTCTCGTAAGCGATGCCACCCGCTTGCGCGAATTGCCGGTACATCTCCGCCATCGCCGTCGCCTGCCCCGGCTGGGCCATCGCCGCGCGCGGATCGGAGAAGATCCAACCTTTCTCGACCGCGACGTTATAAAAGTTGGCGTACTCGGCTGCGCCAGGAGCGTCCTTCACGATCCAGACCGGCCCCGCCAGCGTGACGTCCATCATCATCCCGGGCGCGCCGCCCATCGAGCCCTGCGCGGAAACCTCGACGTCGTAGCCGGCCGCGGCGAGCCCCGCAATCTGCTTCGTCTGGCCATTCGGGGTGAACGACGTCTTCGCGCCTGCCACGTCGACGCTCTTGGCGAGCTCGGCCGCAAACGCCGTCATGTTCCACACGTCAGCTGCCTTCTTCCTCGAGTCGAAAACATACATTTTTTGCGCATCGAGATCGAAGATCGTCGTCTGGGTTCGATTGCCGACGACGGCATCGGTGCGCATCTTGTTGCCCTTGATGTAGGTAGCCCCGCTCGTTTCTCCGGAGAAGCCCAAGGCCTTGCCGTTCATCGTCTGCGTGATCGTCACGTCGGCGAAGGACGGCGCGGCAATGGCCAAGGCAAGGGCGGTGACGCATGCGTGTTTCATGCTGTGTGCTCCCCGCTGGTGGATCGACGCTCAGGAATCATCCGAGCATTGGCCGTTCGAGGTCAAGCCGCTCGCCGCCGTGCCGTGCGGGAACTCCGAACCGCTAGCCTCGGGCCATTTCAGCGCCTGCTCATGGCCACGAGCCCGTTCTGAGGGAGCACCAGTTCGCCGTTGCTTCGCGCGATACAACAGGCCAAATGCGTTGTTCTTGCCAGCCGCACGAACGTTTCTCCCGGCCGTAGGATTGTACGCTAGCGGACTTTCGCCCTATATACCGTCGTGGTCTGCGCGTGCAAGATTTGGCGTTGTCAGCGGGCAATCGAACGCTCGAGCAGGGAGGGCTCCATGGGTGCCTTGAAGGTCCGGAGCGCCGTCGGGCTGAACAGCGCGCCGGCGCGTGCGATGCCCCATGGCGTCGTCATACCTCGCACGACGAGTGCGGCGACGAACCAGATCGTGAGCCTGCTGCTCGCGCTCCTCCGCCGGTTCGCCGAGATGCCGGCGTTGGCCGACACGGCGGCAACACTGTCCCGCCGCCTCGATCTCGGCGTAGCCGAAGGTGGTTGGGAGGCGTTCGTGCGCAGCGTAGCCGATGCCGTCGGCGAAGTCGTGAACGCGCGCGAGTCGCAGCAGCGTGAGCTCGATGACTTCCTCGAGCAACTCACGGAGCAGCTTGCGGGCCTCGAGCACTGGACCCGCTGGCAGGCCGGAGCCACGCAGAGCCGCCGCGACGACGCGCCCGGTCTCGAGCTCACCGTGCAGGCCGAGACGGTGCACTTGCAGCGGGAAGTCGTGACCTCGCCGGATCTCGCCTATCTGAAGACGAAAATGAAGGCGCGGCTCGACAAGGTCGCGCGCGAGTTGATCGAGTTTAGGCAGGAGGAAGCGAGCCGGCACGCCGAGGACGAGCGCTGCGCGAACGAGCTCGGCAAGGAGCTATCGACGCTCAAGGGCCGAACCGACGCGCTCATCAAGCTCTGCGCCGAGCAAGAAGCACGGCTCATGATCGATACCCTGACGGGTTGTCACAGCCGCTACGCCTATGAGCAGCGGTTGGAGGAGGAGTTCCAGCGATGGCAACGGCATTCGCAGCCGTTATCGTTCTCGATCTGGGATATCGACCTCTTTAAGCGCGTCAACGACTCCTACGGTCACCAGGCCGGCGACCGTTTGCTGCGCAGCGTCGCGGAGCTGTTCACGCAGAACAAACGCGCCGAGGATTTCCTCGCGCGCATCGGCGGCGAAGAATTCACGCTGCTGCTACCGATGACGACGCTCGAGGCCGCGACATGCGTCGCCGAGAAGCTGCGCCGCGTTGTCGAAGCCTCGCCATTTCGTCATCACGGCAAGTTCGTGCAGATCACGATGTCAGCGGGGGTAACGGACTTCCGCTCCGGCGATACTCCAGCGAGCGTCTACCAGCGTGCGGACCGCGCGCTGTATCAAGCGAAGCAGAGTGGCCGCAACCACTGCGTGGCAAGCTGAGCACTTGCTGCGGCCTTCACCGCGCAGGGGACATGAGTTCCCCTCGTATAGATGATCCGGTCGCACCCAGCGCCGCTGGCCGTCCGCGCGCCGCAAGATCAAGCCACCTCGATGGCGAGAACGTTCCGCTTCGCCGACAACCCGCGCAGCAGCGCGCTGTTGGCGACGAGCGCGGCGCCGCGCCGATGCGGATTCGCGCGAGTAGTGAACGACATCGCTTCGCCGTTCAGCACGACCGAGGTGACGCCGCAGCCACTGCCCCGAACTCTGTAGTGCACTTCGATCGGATGGCCGAGGAGCGCGGTCTGCACACGCAATCCGTCGAGCTCCGGTGGAATGACCGGGTCAATGCTCACGGCGGCCGCTTCGCTGGAGAGCCCGAGGAAACGCCGCACGATCAGCCCGAGCGCGATCCCTGCGCCGCTCGAGTACACGCGCCAGCCGCCGTCGAGCTCGATCGTCGCCGCGCGCGACGCGCTCGTATTCGGCACTCGCCTGATAGCGGTCTTCGAACGCCGCATCGGAGCTCGAGTAGTAGCAGTTCGCCTGCCGCAGCGTCGCGCTCGGCACGATCGAGCGGATGCCGATCGGATTCGCCTGGCACAGCGCATGAAAGAAGCGCTGCGCATCGCCGACGTGCGCGAGCGCCTGCGCATATCGCAGATGCGCATGCATGTACATGAGCCCGATCTCGCGGCCGAAGAACGTCGCGCTCTCAGCGCGCTGAAAGAAACGCTGCGGGCCGCCGTGATACGGCATCGGTCGATCGAACAGACGCACGCCGTCCGGCCCCTGCAGATGCTCATCGATCAGATGCAGGTGCTCGCGCGCCTGCTCCGGCGTGAGCAGGTCCTCGAGCATCGCGTGGATCATCGCGAGCGAGCTGTACCGCACGCCCGTGGTGGCATCGCGCGGATGCAGCAGATAGCGCACGCGGCCGCGATCTTCGAACAGCGCATAGCCGGCGAGCACGCCATCGACGAACGAGCAACCGCTGGAAATCCCGCCGCACTGCCTCCGCCCAGGCTTCGAGAGGCGCGGCGTCGTCCGTCCGGCCGACGCTGCGTAGCGCACGCGCGAGCGTCGTCAGCGTCTGATGATGCAGCGTCACGGTCCAGGCGCTGCACATATGCTCGCGCATCGACGGGATCGGCGGGCTGCAGCGCGTCGTTCCAGTCGCCGTGGCCGTAGGCGGCAAGCGCCGTGCCCGGAATGACGCGCTGCTCGATCAACGCAGAGCGCGCGCTCGGCATGCTGCCAGACAGTGGCCGGTGCTCCGGCGTCTCGCCGCGCGCATCGAAAAACGGCACGCGCTCGTCGAGGATGCGCGCATCGCCGGAAGCGATGAGATACTGCGCGAGCGCCAGCAGCGGCCAGAACACGATGTCGCCGTGCGAATCGCCGGCGACGGATGTCGCGCTCGCGCTCGAAGAACATGAACCATTGCGGCCAGTCGCCGTCGGGATTCTGCTGCGCGCATGACGCGCAGCAGCAGATCGCGAATCGGCTGCACGCGACCCAGGGCGAGCAGCAGCTCCACCGGTCCCTGGCTGACATCGCGCGTGCCCCAGCCGCCGCCCGAGTATTGCTCGAGACCTCGCGGCGACAGGTAATGAATGAGCGCGTTGTGCGCGAACCACGGCACGATGTCCGCGATACGTGAGAGCGGCGTCTGCAGTGAACTCGTGTCCGCGGCCGTCGCGGCCGATCTCGGAATGATGCGTTCACCGCTGCTCCGCACAGATCGGCGGCGGGACGGCTCTCGGCGTAACAGCCGTCCCCGGATGCGAAACTCCACGACGCGCGCCGGCGCGGTGACGCACGCATAGATACGGCTGCTGACGCGAACGCCCGTCGATGAAAAGCAACTCGTCTCCACCGATACGATCGAATTGCGTGCCGGGCAGCGGGAGCGATGTGGAAGCTTCCGTTCGGGAAGCGGCTCGCCCACCTCAGAATCCGGCGCGGCCGTAACGACGATGTCAGAGCCTTCTTGCCGCCAGATCGCGCGGGCCCGGCGCGCTGCCGTCGTCGCCATTGAGCGCTACGTGATGCGCGATCAGGCACGGCGGTCGGTGCTCCAGCGGTAAATTCCACGGAGAGCGCCAGCTCCTGCGGTTCGCTGCGCGCTTCGGCACGCACAGAGATCTCTCCGGCATCGTGCCTATAAATCCAGCGACACGCGTCCGGCGACATTTCGAACCCCGAGGGCGTATCCAGCAGCTGCCACCCATTTGCGAGCTGAACGAACACGCGTTGCCCGTGCGAGCGGAACAGGCTCACGTAGCTGTGCACGGTCGAAAGAAAGCGGTTGATGCTCACGTGACCCTGCGTGACCATCGAATGAAACACGCCGCCCATCCACGCGGTGGAGGTCAACGCCGTTTCGTCCGGCGTGGGATGACGCCCTGTGCGCAGCAGATGCCCATGCGGCCGCTGCACGCGCAACTCTTTTGCTCGCAGAACGACGTGACGGTCTGCGCCGTGAAAGAAGGACAAGAGCGTCCCGCGGTCATCACGCTCTTCGTGCCGCCACGGCGCGGGGAATGTGATGCGCAGCGCGTCGTCGGTAAGGTCGTGTGCGTTGAGTAGCACTGCGGGGCTGAACAGCGTCGCGGCTTCGGTCTTCCGTCTCGATTTGGGTGGAGGTAAAGCTGGCTTCGCTTCGCGCAGGTCGAGGATCCGTTTCACCTCTTCGAGATCGACGTGGGACGTGGCCTCGGGATGATCGGCGAAGTATCCACCGAAGAAGCCACCCGATGCGCTTCCGCGCGGCTCGAGGCGGATCGGCGCATCGCGAATGACGACCATCGAGTGCTCGTGCTGGAGACGGCGGTTCGGCAACTCCGCGGCCAAGCGCCCCGTAATCGTCCCCTCGCGATTTGCGAGCCCATGAAACTGCAATGCGTCCGTGGCGAAGGATGCGCCTATGCGCAACGAGCCGACGATGCACCAGGGATGACGGCCATCCGCTGCCTGATTCTGCCGGGATGCCACCACGACACCCTGCGTCGGGTGCGTCAGCGGTGTGTGATCGAGGTATTGGCTCACGTAGAACTCGTTCATGCGCACGGCGCCGTACGGAGCAAGCGCCAAGTCGTGCGCATACGTGATATCGAGCACCTGAGCGTTGGAGGTGCCGTTGCTCAGCTGCACATGCCAGAACCACGCCGTCGCGCGCTTCGAGAGCACCAGCTCAAGCGAGTACTCGACCCCTAGCCACGACCCAGTGCCGGCGAAGCGGCCGTTCTGCGCACCCGGCTCGAAGCAGGTGGGACTCTGCGGGCCGAGGAGCGGTGTGCACTCAGCCGAGCCGCCGAGCCGGCGCAAGTACAAGTTGGTGGGCCCGCCTTCGAGCTCGTTGCCGACGAACAGCAGCAGCGAGATGCTCCCGCAGTCGAAGCGCCGCAGCGATCCGTTCGCGTTCGCTTCGGCGGCTAGCCCCAAGTGCCCGCTCAGGCGCACTCCAGTGAGATCTGCGGATGCATCGGTCATGACGAGTGTCCTCCGCTTCAATGAACTCTAACAGGCGCGCAAGAGGCCAGTACGATCAAGAGCGGAATGCGGATAGACCGGAAATCGGCTTTATGTCCGCGGATGAGCGGGGCGGCGCGGGGCGCGGGATCGGAGCACTCGACGGCCAGTCGCGGTAGGCGGTGTTCGCCGCCGTCGCGCGCGAACGGCGCGCCTTCGATTCGTGGCTTTCTCTACTGAATCTCGGCCCTCTCCCGCCGTTGCGCACGAGGTCGCGGCTCCGCCGGCCTGAAAACGCCGCGGAAGCCAAGGCACGAGCGGATCTAGAACAGCCGACCTGCTCGTGCTTCCGGCGTTAGGGAGCGATGATCACTCGACGGGCGCGTCGAGGACGCAACTGCGTAGACGCCCGCGTCACTTCTTCTCGAGCTCGCCGAGCGCTTCTTTTGCGACGCGGAACGAGTCGACGGCACTCGGCACGCCGCCGTAGATCGCGACTTGCAGCAGCACCTCGGGAGTCTCTTCCTTCGTGGCGCAGTTGCGGATCGCCCCCTTCACGTGAACCTTGAGCTCGTGCGGCCGGTTCAGCGTGCTCAGCATCGCGATGTTGAGCAAGCTGCGCGTCTTCTTCTCGAGGCCTTCGCGGCCCCATGCAGCGCCCCAGCAATACTCGGCCACGAGCTCCTGGAGCGGCATGTCGAAGTCGTCGGCAGTGGCGAGCGCCTTGTCGACGAACTCGGCGCCGATCACCGATTTTCGAATCGCGAGGCCTTTGTCGAAGAGTTCTTTGTTCACCTGCTGTCACGCGTTAGAGTGTGCCGCGCTATTACGCATGAGCGAGGTGCCGATCGCACCGGAACTCTCGCGCGACTGCCCAATGCCGTCCCTGGATCAAAGATGCTGCCGTCCCCGGCCGAAACGCTTCAAATCGCCGCAGCATGCGACGAGTCCTACGCGATGCCGATGGCAACCATGCTCGCGTCGGTCGCTGCGAATTTGCATCCCCTCCGTCGCGCCAACGTATACGTGCTCGAGAGCGAGTTGTCCGATGCAACAAAGCAGAAAATAGCCGGCGACCTGCCCACGGATCGGATCGACGTCCAGTGGATAAACGTGCTGGCAGGGCGGCTCGGTGAGCTGCGCGGCACGCTGCGAAGTTTCGACACCGTATCCCTGGCGTCCTATTACCGCCTGCTATTGCCGGAATTACTTCCCAAAGAGATCCACAAGGTGATCTATCTCGACTGTGACCTCGTGGTGTTGCACGACTTGGGCGCGCTATGGGATCTGGATGTCCGTGCTACGTGTCTGCTGGCAGTGGGGGAGCTTGCCGCGCGTTCGAGATTCGTATCGTCCAGCGCCGGGATTCCGTTATATCGAGAGCTCGGTCTGCCGCCGGATCTGCCGTTCTTCAACTCCGGCGTGATGTCGATCAATCTCGAGCGGTGGCGGAAGCTCCTGGTGATGCAACGCGCGATCAAGTACATCCGCGAGGCCGGAATGCGCCTGCGCTGGCATGACCAGGAAGCGCTGAACGCCGTCGTCGCGGGCGACTGGACTGCGCTCGATCCCCGGTGGAACGTAACCATGCACGTTTTTCGCGAGTCGCAGGATGCCGCGATCCAGGCTCTCAGTCGCTCCCCCTATATCGTTCACTACAATGCGGCGATCAAGCCGTGGCATCACGATTTTTCCTACGGTTTCGGCGAGACGTTCTATCGATATGTGGATGCCACCGCATGGCGAGGATGGCGGCCCGGCCGCCCCGTGCATCCCACGATATCGCGATGGCGGGCGCGTCTGGTACGAGCAATGCGCAAGCGCCGGCAAGGTGCCCTCAGCCGCATGGACGCGAGCAAACGTGCGTTTCGCGGCTGGCTCGTGCTGCGCTGGCCGCGTGACTCCATCGAGATACCGGAAGCTGCCGGCGAGACGCGTGTGCTGATCGCGTGCGATTTCATGGATTCGTCGGTTTCGGCGTTGATCCGCCACTACTTGAGGTGTGGTGCCGACAGAGTTCTGGTTGCGACGGGTAGCTGCACGCCCGATGCGATCGAATCTCTCGGCCGTCCGCGGGAGCGCCTACACATTCTGCTCTCCGAGCGCAACATTCCGGCTTCGCAAAGGTTACGCCAGCTTCTGTATCGATATGGCGCTGGCCAGTGGTGCCTGCTCGTCGTGGGAAACGAATTCTTCATGAATCCGCTAGAGGTACCGGGTTCGTTGCGAGATCTTTGCACGCAAATGGATCGCGACGGCGCTGAGGCGTTAACGTGTAATCTCATTGACGATCCGGTTGGAACCGACGCTCTCGATTGTTCCCGGGCGGATGTCGCGCTGTCCCCCGCGGGTCAGGCCCCCGAGCACGCGTTGATTCGCTCGCTACTGAGCGACTCGATCAGTGGGCGAAAATTCTCGGCGACGTTTCGTGTCGGAGTTGCCAATGAGCATTCGCTGGTTCTCGATTACAGATCCAGAATCGGGCTGCTCAAATACCGGCCCGGAATGCTCATCGATCGCGACCTGTGCGGAGTGCAAGGCGCTCGGCTCGCCAAGATGGAGGGGGGAATGGTGCGAAAGAAGAGCGGCGGATAGCGGATTTGTCAGAGCTCGTCGCCTAAATCGGCGTATCCGCTCCTCTGAGCTTTCCCTTCAATTCATCCGCGAGGCGGACGGCGAGGGCTACGATGGTGAGCGTCGGATTCGCGAATCCGGAAGTCGGAAAGACCGAGCTGCCGGCAATGTAGAGATTCGCGCAGCCGTGAACACGGCAGGCCGCATCGACAACGCCCTGGCGGGGGTCGACGTGCATGCGCGTGGTGCCCATATGGTGCTTGCCGCCGGTCAAGCTGCGCGGCCAGCCGCCATCATCCGTCGTGTGATCTTCAATCAGTGTTCCGAGCCGTAGGCGGCTGAATTCGGTGCGGATGACACTCATCAGGCGCGTCAGGCCGCGTCGATCCTCGGGGTTCAGGCGCCAGTCCACTTCCACGCGCGGCATGCCGAAATGATCCTTGCGCCGTCCCAGTGCAACTCGGCTGTCCCGATTGGGAGTAGATTCGAGCACCCCGCGCAAAGCGAGCTTGTTGTCGGGCTTGCGGCGTGCCGCCGATTTGCGCGCCAGCAATCGCCCGACGTCGCCGAGGCCGGCGGCGATGTTGAGCAGGTGGCGGCCGAGCTGCCGATCCGGTAGTTCGTGATGGCGCAGCACGTCCACGAGATGGACGAACGACCGTGCTCCGGGAGCGAAGTATTCCGGATTCGTTTTGTAGCGCGGCCGACGCACCAGGTATAGCGCGCCGCCGTTGAGGTTCTCCTCGCGCAGCACCTGCTCGGCCAGCGACAGGGCTGCGTTTGCCTTCTGTTCGATACCGACGCGCGTGTAATCCTCGATGACGAACATGCTCTTGTCGAATCGCGCCAGCGCCGGTTCGTAGCAACCGAGCAGAAAATAAGGGTGATCCATGAAAAAACGCCCGACGAGATCATGCTGGTTGCCAATGCCCTGCGGCGCAATTCGGTTGGAGGCGAGCAGCAGGCGAGGGTTCTCGATGCCGCCGCATGCAAGCACGTAATATCGAGCGCGCACGCTGAGCTGACGGCCGTTGAAAGTGCGCACTACGAGTCCGGCTACGTTGGCTGCGCGCTCGTCCACTTCGATCTCTGTGACGTTCGCATTGAAGTACACATCGATGTTTTCGGCGCGGGCGAGGGCGTCGCGATATACGACACCGAAATCGCTGGGGTGGCTGAACTGATAAATCTTTGTTTCCAGGAGCGAGCTCGGTACGTGCAGCGATTCGCTATCGGCATGGATCCAGGCCGAAGGCCGGTAATCGAAAGGTCCGAGATTGCAGAGACTTTGGGCGCGCCGATAGTAAGGCTCGAGCGTTTCACGGCCGAACGGCCAGCCCGTATAAGGCAAACCCTCGCGCGCTTCGAAATCGATGGCGTCAAGCGGCCGGCACTGCCCTCCCCAGCGAGTCGTCGATCCGCCGAACATGCGGAAGCGCGACTTGCCCGGCGAATAACTCGGTGTGCCGACGTTATCTCCAAGATAGAGAAATTGCGGACGATGCCTGAACACGAGGTCACCGCTTTCAAGCAGAGCGACCCGGCAGGACTGACCCGTCAGCTCCCTGGCAATCGAGATTCCCGCTGCGCCCGCGCCGACGACGCAGACATCGGCCTCGATTTTGGGGGAGTCGAGCCTGCGAACGTCATGCAACGCCATTCCGTCGCTCCAGTTCAGCCGCGAGCGAATGTCCCTGCATATGGGCCGGCGGATCGACGCCCATCAGTTCGCAGACGGTTGGCGCCAGATCCAGTATGTGCGTGTTTTCGAGGATCCTGCCCGGTGCAATGTCTTCACCGCACGCCAGCACGAATCCGTCCGGCCAGTGATTGCCGCTGCGTCCCTGCGGATGATGCCCGGGCGTCGGCCAATCGATTGCGCCGTAGCGCGGAGAAACGATGCGGCGATGCTTGGCTGCTGGCTCCGTCGACCAGCGAATCATCAAGTCAGGCAGATGTTTGCGCATGTCGCCCGTTGGATAAAGCTCCGTGAGACGGGCGATGTCTTCGACCACTGGTGTGCCCGAATCCTCATCGACGAAAGTCTTCAGGCCTGCGGCGATTTCTGCGCAGAGCCGTTCGAATTCCTGGCCGGGTTCGACGATGCCGAGCGACTCGCGGCCGCGCAAGTTGATTCGAATGTAGCCATCCAGATCGCAGAACGCGGCAAATGCGCGGGTCCGGCTCCAGTCCGTGCCTCCGGTGCGCCAGAAAAGGGTAAGCCGATCCTGCACCGCGATAGGCAGGCGATTCTTGATCCAACTGCGTAGCTGAATCGGTAGCAACGCGCGCAGACGATCCGTAATGCGCGGGCTAACCGCCGGTCCGCCCGATCCGTCGGCGCCAGCCAGGACGCGTGCAAGCATTTCGCGCAGGATGTCCGATCGCGACAGGTTGGCGCCCATCCCATGCAGCGAAAACACGATGGCGGTGGCATTGCCTCCCGCTGCGTTCATGAGCTCCCCGATGGCGGTGTCGCACGCGACGTAAATGTCCTTGATCGCATGCTCGAGTATCGCGCTCTGATCGGCGGTTGCCGGACCGGCCATGCTCGTGGCGTCCCAGAGTTGGTGACCGCCACGATGAGTGGCCGCGAAGCAGATCATGAACAGGTCCCAGGGCTCTTTCTGCATGAGGGCGACGCCGAGATCTCCCACCAGCCGGGTCGTCCGGGTGCATTGTTCACGCACCTGGAGCAGTCGCGACGCAGGCAGCAGATGGGCTTCTTCGTTGTCGAATGGCGGCTTGCCGAACTTTTCGAGCACCCAATGCATGAGCTCGGGTGGATGTGAAGCCGGCGGCTCCAGGATCTCATGCGTTGCCCAGCCGGAGATCTCGATGCCGTTGAAGCTTCCGGGGGCGTACGCGAGCGGAATGTCGACGGCTACGACTCTTTTGCCTGTCGCTGAGATATCGCGCCAGAAAGGCTGCAACGGCAGCCATTCCGGCGCGGGGCGCTCATGGCACATCAGCTCCGGGCGCCAGATGAGGTAGTGATACATGCCGTGCTGCGATGGCCAGGTACTCGTGTAGAAGCTGGGCCACGGTGATCCGACGAGCCATTGGGCAGTGGATCTCATGCGGCCGAACGCGCCGCGATCACGCATGGCACGCAGGTTGGGCAGCGCGCCTTCCTCCATCCACTGCTCGAGCAGGGTGATCTCTGCGGCGTCCATGCCGATCGCTAGAACAGGCCTGCGTTGGCGCTGATTCATTCAGTGTTTCTCTTTGTGTTCAGGAATGTCGCGCCGCTTCGCAGCCCCTGCGAAATCCTGCGCACCAGCCGATCATCGCGTATACGAGGATGGGCGACCACACTGTCATCGCGGCAAGCGAAATGGGATGCCAGCATGCGGCGCGCCATGCGATATAGCACAGTCGTTTGAGTGCCACCGCAGGGGCCATGAAGGCAAACCGGCCCCAGCGCCTGTACCTCGAATCGAGCTCGAGCGCATACGTTGCGCGGACGAAGCCGAACAGTTCCTGGTGCGTCCAGAGTTGCCCGAACGCTCTGCGACCGAAGTGACGCACGCGCATCGTTGGTTCGAACAGCATTCCGTCGGGCCATTTCGCGAGGGCAGCGTGACTGAACAGTACATCCTCTCCTGCGGGCAGCGTGACGCTGGGGAATCCACCCAACGACATGAAATCGGCGCGGGCAAGCGCGAGATTACAGCTTGGCAGTAGCCGCGCGGAGCCTCGCGGCCGGCCCGCAGCCAGGTCGGAAAATTGCATCAGGTTGTCGATCACGGCGACCGGGTGCCATGGCTCGCCGTGCAGTACGGCTCCACCCACGACGCGTGCGCCCGATCGCAAGGACTCGATGGCGCTGGCCAGCCAATCGCTCTCAGCGCCGCAATCCGCGTCGATGAACACCAGGAGCTCCCCAGTCGAGCTCGCGGCGCCGAGGTTGCGCGCCGCACCCGGGAGCAGGGCAGTGGCACTGCGCACCACCCGGACGACGGGATACTGGCGGACAACGGCTGCAACGCGTTCATCCGCAGCGGCGTCCACGACGATGACTTCAAACGCGTCGTCGAGTGTTTGCGTCACGACCGAGTCGAGACAGCGCGCCAGCGCACGGGCATGGTCGCGGCACGGAATGATCACGGACGCCAGCGGAGGATCGTCCTTCATTTCGCCGCCGTATCTGAACGTTCTCATGAAGACTGGTGTTTGGTCGGTGCTGAGTCGGACAGGGCCCTAGGCAATCCACCTGCGAGTCAGTGTCCAGTAACCATTCAGTGTCGCAGAGAACCAATGCAGCAATCTGTGTTCCAGTCGCGAGGTCAGAAATCCCGGAGCAAGGGGTGGCACACCGCCGCGCAGCAAATCCTTGTCGGAGACGGTACGCCGGCCGTGAATCATGCGGCGGCGTGCGCGAATGGTTCGGAGGTGCGCAAGCGTCCACCACCACGCCCGCAGCCATTGGCCGGGCCAGCCTTTCCTCGTTACGACCACAAGCGAGGCGGCTTCGTATAAGGCCAATGCCGGCAACAGCACGATCAGCGTCCGCCACCGGTAGTGGATGAAGATCGTCAGCAACCTGTTGCGGAGGGTGAAGTAAGCCCGCTGTCCCGGATAGCGTCCCTTGCCGCGATAGGACAGGCCGGGCGTTCCCGCAGCCGGTTCGTGAAATACCTCGGCCGTTGGTTCGCACCAGAAATGATGGCCCATGCCGCGCAGCCGAAGTGAAAACTCCAGGTCCTCGAAATAGAAGAAGAACAATTCGTCGAATCCGCCGGCATCGATCACCAGGCGCCGGTTCACGAGCATGCATCCACCCGTGCAGCCGTCGACCGCTTCGGCGATCGCGGGCGTATCGGCGACGCGTTGATGGCCGTGGCGCAGAATCAGTGTACCCACGAAATGCGGTGCCGCTCCCTCGACCTGAATTATTTGGCGCTCCGGAATCAGCCGGATGCGCGGACAGACGACGGTTGCCTGCGTTGAGAGACAGGTGCGCACCATCCTGCCGACGCAGTGTTTGTCGGCGTAGATGTCATGATCGACAATGAAGGCGAAAGTCGTTTCGAGACTTCGCAAGCCGACGTTGCGCGCATTTGAAAGCCCCGTATTCGCGCCGAGCTCGATCATTTGCACTGCCGGGAAGGCGGCGCGGATGCGGGCGGGACTGCCATCCATCGAATCGTTGTCGACCACGACGATGGCCGTGAGCGCGTAGTCCTGGTCCAGCAGCGCCGCGACAACGCGTATGATGCGATCGCCGCCATTGTAATTGACGATCACCGCGCCGACGGTGGGCTCGACTCGGCTCTGGACCACAGTCATGGCCGTGAGATGCGAGAGCCGGTAGGATCCACTGCGGTTTGCGTGACCAATGCGTAGACGTTCTCGATTCGTTCCGCGACGCGCGGCCAGCCGAGCTCTTCCCGCGCGAAAGCTCTCGCTTGCATTCCGAGTTGCCGTGCCATCTGGCGGTCCGCTATGAGACGCAGAATCGCCGCAGCCATCGCATCGACGTCGCCGTCCGCGACGATGAGACCGGTGCGTTCGTGGACCACGTGCTTCGCGGACCCGGCGAACGTTACGATCGGGCAGCCTGCCGCCATGTAGTTGCCCAGCTTCTGCGGCATTCCCGTGCATTGCGTGCGCGGATTGACGGCGACGTCCGCCGCCCCAAGAAGACTCGGAAGATCCTCCAGCGACGGAGTCGTAACACTGATGCTCTCCGCGATGCGCAGTTCCCGTGCCATACCTTCGAATGGTTCGAAATCGCTGTGCGTGTAGATCATGAGGCGCAGTTTGGGCATTCTCGAGTGCGCCTTCGCGAAGGCGCGCAGCAGCAAGTCTATGCGTTGATAGGCTGCTAAAGTGCCGGCGTAGACCACCGTGGGTCCCCCGTCGAGGCGCTCGGCCGCGGCGTGCTCTTTCCAGAACTCGGCTTCGACGCCGTTCGGAATCACCGCGATACGGTTCTCGTCGCCGCGACGGCGCGCAATCAGTGCTGCGCGGATTTCTTCCGACACTGCAATGACATGGTCGGCTCGGCCAGGCAGCCACACATCCATTGCTGTACCGATTCTTTGCAGCAGCCGTTTCGGCAGGCCCAGACCATAGAAGGGCAGTTCCGATTCGAGCAACGTGTGCGCGTCGAATACGATAGGAACGCGCATGAACAGGCGCGCAAGCAGCGCCGAGAGCAACCCCTCGGCATGGTGCGCGTGAATGACGTCGTACCGCTCCCGGCGCAAGCCGCGCAGCAACTTGAAAGCGAGCAGCGAATCGAGCAGCAACAACTTCTGATAGCTTGGACCGGGAGATTCCTTTTTGTAGGTCCTGACGTCCGGAATACGATGAACCTTGAATGGCGCGCCGTCCGCATTCGACCCGAGGTGGTATGTGAACACATCCACGTGGTGCCCTCGTCTGGCAAGCTGCTCGGCAATTCGGTGGATGCGGATCGGTGTGCCACGAGACGCGGGGAACGGGCAGGCGGCTACCATGGCAACTCGATAGTGCGCTGTCATGGGCGATAGGAGGCCCGCCGGCGTATTGCGGCGATCTCGGTTCGTGCTACCAGAATCACTCCGTACCTTGAGCAGGCGTGAACGGCGGATGATGCCGAGAATAGCCTAGCGCCGCGGCGCGTGCCGTGACCTAGAGCCGCGGCAAAACTCGAACGCAACATGACATCTCCCGGTCCGATCAAGCGTTGTACGCAGTGGCTTGCCGGCGAGCGGCTGCATCACCCGTTCCTCAAGGCGGTCGGGGCCGTAGCGGTCGTGCGCTTATCCGGCGGGCTGCTGCTGTTCCTAAGCCAGGTGCTGTTTGCGGCCTGGATGGGGACGGAGGCATTTGGAGTGTATAGCTACGCCTGGGCATGGGTCGCCGTTCTCAGCACCATTGCCGGCGTCGGCTTTAGCTCGACGAGTGTGCGGTTTCTGGCGACCTATCGCGCTCAGTCTGCGTACAGCTTCATGCGCGGCCTGCTGCGCTTCGGCCGCGCTCTCACGCTCGCAAGTTCGCTCGCGATCATGCTCTGCGGCCTTGTCGCGACCCTGTTCATGGATCCGAATTCTCCCTATTTAGGCGCTCTGCGGGTGTCTTTTCTCGCTATCCCCGCGCTCGCGCTGCTCTGGCTGGAAGCCGCCTATGCTCGCGGCTGCAACTGGATGACGTTGTCCGTATTAGCGGAGCAGATCGCGCGTCCGATCGTGCTGATTGCCCTGGGAGGAGCGCTGTTCATCGCGGCTATCGGCAACGCCAATGCTTACGTGATCGCCTGCGTCGCAGCTTACTTTATCGCAGCAGGAGGGCAGCATGTCGCCGTCCGGGCGCGCCTGCGCACGGAATTGGAAGACGGTCCCGCGCGACGCGATGTCCGGGCATGGCTGGGCGTCGCGGTCGCAATGCTGCTGCTCAACGGAGCGCAGATGATCAGGCTCAACACCGACCTGCTGTTCGTGGGGTGGTTTCTCGAACCGCGGGACGTCGGTATTTATACAGCCGCGGTAAGAACCTCCACCCTCGTCGCATTCGTGATGACCGTGACCAGTATCGTGGCGCAACCCGATCTTGCCGCCATGCACGCCGAGAAGCGTCAGGCTGATCTTGAACGTTTCGTCTCGGCGGCCTCCCGTTCGATATTCATCGCATCGCTCGCCATCGGCACACTGCTTGGCGTATTCGGCTACTGGGTGCTCGAGCGCTTCGGCGCAGAATTTGTGGCGGCCTACCCGGCGATGATGATTCTCGTCGTTGCCCATGTGCTCGTGGCGGGCTCGGGTCCGATGACGAGCCTGCTCATCATGACCGGCCACCAGAAGTCCGCGGCGACGATCGTCGTCGCTTCGGCCCTCTCAGCAGGTATTCTGAACGCGGCGCTCATTCCTCCTCTGGGAATCCTGGGAGCGGCGCTTGCCACCGGAGCGAACTTGCTGGCAGCGCAGGTAGCGTTGTGGGTTGCCGTCAAACGCCGCCTGGGGCTGTCAGTTGCTCCATTCGGCAAATAGCCGTCCTCCCAGGGCGCTCGCAGCAGCGCGACACGGAATCCCGATCACTTGGCGGGGCTGCTCGGCGATCCTTCGACCAGCGAGAGGGTTATCTCTACCGTCGGCGCGGTCGCGTAGTCGGATTCTCTTTTTTCAGCGTAACCGGTTGCGGGCCAATCGCGGCGCTCGAGCCCGCCGATCAGCGCGCGATACTCCTCACCTCGAACGTCGCGCGCACGAGTCCGGCGTCGATGAGATTAGTTTTCAGGTGCCGACGGTCAATGCGATCGCGATGAACCATCTCCTCGGCCGCGGCTTCAAGATCGACGCGCCGCTCAATTTGTTTATGTCGAACCGAGAATTCGGGCGCTTCGACAGGTTCGTCGCGTTCGGGCCGCCGACGCTAGCAGCAGGATGGACCGCTTCAGCATGCCCCGATCTCCTTGCCAGCACGACCCCCGCGCGCGGCACCGCGGCGCATCAGCGCACGAAGCGGTAGTACTCGATCCCTTCGTCGCTGAACTTCGGGTTCGCGCTGCTGCCGATCGACTGGATCACGAAGCCGTGCTCGGGATCGCGGAGGCCCTGCGCGGTGCCGGTGTCATGCAGGCTTTCGTACTGCGCTTGCGTGAGATCTTGGTGCTGCTCGAGCGCGGCCTCGAAACCGATCTTCGAGGCCGCATCGCGCCACGTCGGTGCAACGGTCATCGGAATGGCCTCGGCGGCATCGCCGCTGCCGTAACCGACGGCAAGCAGCTTCTGGCCGGCGAGGTCGTCACCGCGCTGATACGCGTCTTCGAGCCCGGCCGCTATCCACGCGGGCAGCGCCGCGCAGTACACGTTACCGATGTCCTTCATCGGCTCGGAGCCGAGCGACATCTTGGCGGCGACCAAAGCGCCAAACTCTTCGCTGCCGCGGAAATCTTTCAGCAGCTGGATGCTGAGCGGATACGCGTCGGCATCGATGTTGCCGTCTTTGACGAGCTGCAGAATGTTCGGCTGCGAGCGCATCTCCTCGAGCACGCTCGCGACAGGCATCTTGGCACGCTCGCAGTGCTGCGCGAGCTCGGCGCGGCCGCGGCTACCATCCTGCGCGAGGCCGAACAGGTAGCTCATCGCGAACGATTGCTCCGGCATCCGGTGATACGGGCGGTGCATGAAGATCGCGGCAAGCTCGCGATAGTAAGCCGACGGCTCGCGGCCCATGCGCCGCGCCATGTCGTTCAACGCGTGCAGCGTCTCGTCGAGGTAGCAGGTCGTCGAGTACTTGCCGTTGAAGACGGGCAAGTCCTGGAAGTGGCAGTTGAGCTTGCCGCGGATGATGTTGCGCAGCACGGGCTTGCGAAAATCGACGGCGCGATACGACGACGCGCTGCCGATGTGCTCGAGGTGGACCGTTAGCAACTTCGGGTCGCGCTCGACGAGCATCGCGACGGCGCCGGCGCCTTGGGTAGGCTCGCCCGAGCTGCCGCGCGCGTACTCGGCGATGTCGGCGCTGACGACGATCGCGCAGCGGTCATCGGACTCGAGCGCCAGGTAGCGCAGCGCATGCTTCAGTGCGTAGATGCCGCCGAGACACGCGTGCTTGATCTCGGGCACCTCGCAGTGGCGGGACAAAGGGGCGCGGCCCTTCGCCTGCAGGCCCTCGTCGAGCATCCCTTTGACGATGACGGCGCCCGCCGAGTTATCGGTGCTCGATTCGGTGCCCAATCCCAAGAACCCGACGCGTCCGGGATCGATGCCGTAGCGGTCGATCAGCCGCATGACGGCCGTAGCGGCCATTGTGTACACGCTCTGCGCCGGGCCGCGCATCCTGAAGCTGTGGCCGACGACGGCACGTGTCTTTTCCCAGACGTTGTTGGTCCAGCGACACCACGACTCGAGGTCTACTCGGTAAGGCGGCACGTAGACGCCAAAGCCGCTGATACCTACTTCGTCGGTCATAGAACTCCCAGTTCTTTGCTCGGTCGGCTCCCGTTGCTCGGGCGCCACCGGCGCTACTTCCGCGCGGATTATATGACAAACGAGTGGCCGTCACGCTGGCGTAACGTATCTGGGCACCCGGCGCTGCGATTGGCCGCGGGTCCGCCGCGGGATTCGGGCTGTTAGAATGCGCCCCACTTTGCATGGCCGGCCGCAATGAAACTGAGAATCCGCGGTAACTCGCTTACTTTGCGAGTCTCGAGGACCGAGCTCGCGACGCTCGCCGAGGCGGGCAAGGTCGAGGAGACCACGCGCTTCTCGTCGGAGCAGAGCCTGCGCTATGGCATCGAGGTCCGTCCGACGGGTGCCATGACTGCCACGTTCGCCGGGGCCGCGATCCTCGTGGTGTTGCCGAAAGCGCGGCTCGACCTGTGGTCGCGGCCTGACGAGGTCTCCGGCGAAGGCAGCCAGCCGATCGGCGGCGGCAAGGTGCTGCAGATCGTGCTCGAGAAGGACGGCGCGCAGAGCCCGCGCGGCGTCGAGGGCGATTCTGTTGCGTAGCCACAACGTTCGTCACGATAGGTCCCCGCGTGTTCCGTAGCCGGATCGACCGCTGCTACAACATCGCAGAGCTTCGCAAGCTCGCGAAGCGGAACATGCCGGCGCCGATGTTCCACTACATCGACGGCGCGGCCGACGACGAATGGACCTTGCGCCGCAATACCGCTGCGTTCGACCACGTGGAATTCATGCCGCGCGCGCTCGTCGACGTCTCGACGATCGACCTATCGACGACTTTGTTCGGGCAGAGGATCGACTGGCCTTACTTCTGCGCGCCGACGGCTTTGCAGCGCTTGTTCCATCACGAGGGCGAGGGCGGCACCGCGCGTGCCGCGCATGCGAGCGGCACGATCTTCTCGTTGTCGAGCGTCTCCTCGACGAGCATCGAAGCTGCCGCGAAGCTGTCTCCGGGGCCCAAGGTCTTTCAGGTCTACATGTTCAGGGACCGCAGCTTGAGCCGCGAATTCTTGCAGCGCGCGAGAGACTCGGGCTACGTCGCCTTGCAGCTCACCGTCGACGTGACGGTCTCGGGCAATCGCGAGCGCGACATCGTGACGGGCATGACCGTGCCGCCGAAGCTGGCCTTGATGAGCTTGATCGACATCGCGATGAAGCCGATGTGGGTCTACAAGCACCTCACGACGCCGAAGATCGAGGTCGCCAACATCGCGCACCGCCCGCCGCCGGGCAGCGAGAAGCTCGGCGGCATCATCCAGTTCTTGAACGCGCAGATCGACCGCAGCGTCACGTGGACGGACGCCGAGTGGCTGATCAAGGAATGGGGCGGGCCGCTCGCGATCAAAGGCATCATGACGGGCGAGGACGCGAAGCGGGCGGCGGACATCGGCGCGACGGCCGTGATGATCAGTAACCACGGCGGCCGGCAGCTCGATTTCTCGCCGGCGCCGTTCGACGTGCTCAAGGAGATCGTCGACGCCGTCGGCGATCGCTTGGAGGTCATCCTCGACGGCGGCGTGCGGCGCGGCACGCACATTCTGAAAGCGCTCGCGCTCGGCGCACGCGCATGCTCCGCGGGTCGACCACATCTGTACGGCCTCGGCGCCGGCGGCGAAGCCGGCGTGACGCAGGCACTCAAGATCCTGAAAACCGAGCTCGCGCGCGACATGGCGCTGCTCGGTTGTCCGACGATTCGCGATGTCGATGCGAGCGTCATTCGCAAGGTGGGCGCCTCGTGGGCGACATAGAAACCGCGGGCGGGCGCCAGTCGACGCGGCAGCTTTCGGTGCGTCGCTTCCGCGGCGGCGAGCTCGGCGCGGCCGACGATCCCGATCTCGTCGCCACCGAGGAGCCATTCGAGATCCGCTTGGGCTACGCGCGGCGTGACGGCAGCCGCGCCGAGGAGCCCGTTTCGGTCACGATGCGCACGCCGGGGCACGACGAGGATCTCGCCGTCGGGTTCCTCTTCACGGAAGGCATCATCCGCGGGCGCAGCGACGTGCAAGCCGTCGTGGCGCGTGGGCAGCGCATGCAGGATGGGCTCGTCAACGTCGTGCGCGTCGATCTCGCGCCCGGCGTCACGGTCGACTTCAAGCGCCTCGAGCGCAATTTCTACATGACCTCGAGCTGCGGCGTCTGCGGCAAGGCTTCGATCGACGCCGTCGCCGTGCAGGGTCAATACGACGTCGGCGCCGTGGATTTCCGGATGACCGGCGCGGCGCTCGGTCGCGTGCCGTCGGCGCTCAAAGTCCAGCAGGCCGTGTTCGAGCAGACGGGCGGCTTGCATGCGTCCGGCCTGTTCGATTCGGCGGGCACGATCCTCGAGCTGCGCGAAGACGTGGGCCGACACAACGCTCTCGACAAGCTCATCGGCAATGCCTTGATGCGTGACGAGCTGCCGTTGCGCCGCAACGGGGTCATCGTCAGCGGCCGCGCGAGCTTCGAGCTCATGCAAAAGGCCAAGATGGCCGGCGTCCCGCTCGTCGCAGCCGTCGGCGCGCCGTCGTCGCTGGCGGTCGAGATCGCGCGCGAGTTTGGCATCACGCTGGTCGGCTTTTTGAAGGCCGATCGATTCAACATCTACAGCCGGCCCGATCGCATTCTTTAAATGGCGCAGCTCTCGCAAGATTGTTTCGCGTCCGGCGCGCCGATCCTATCCGTCGACGACGCCGTCGCCGCGATCACGCGTCGTTTGAGCCCGGTGGAGGGCGTCGAAGCGGTGGCGCTCGTCGAAGCCGACGGCCGCGTGCTCGCGGAGAACCTGATTGCGACGTTGCAGTTGCCGCCGTTCACGAACTCCGCCGTGGACGGCTACGCCGTGCGTGGGCAGGACGTGCCGGCGGCCAGCGGCGCGGCGCGGCTGTTCAAAGTGGCAGGGCGTGTACACGCCGGCGGCGCTGTCGGGCCGCCGGTCGCGCCAGGTGAAGCGGTTCGCATCTTCACGGGCGCGCCGATGCCCGAAGGTGCGGACACGGTGTTCATGCAGGAAGACGTCCGAGTCGACGAGGCGGGCCGCGCGTTGCTGCCGGCCGGGCTCGAGCGCGGAGCCAACGTCCGGCCGGCCGGCGAGGACATCGCGGCGGGAAGCCTCATCGCGCCCGCGAATCGCTGGTTGCGGCCGCAGGATATCGCGGTCGCTGCGGCCATGGGGCTCACCGAGCTCCGCGTGCGCAGGCGCGTGAGGGTCGCGCTGTTTTCCAATGGCGACGAGATTGCCGAGCCGGGAACGGCCAGGGCGCTGCCGCAAGTATTCGATTCCAACCGGTTCATGTTGCTGGTGATGCTGCGGCGCATCGGTTGCGCCGTCACCGACCTCGGTATCTTTCGCGACGATAGTGCGCGGATCGGTGAGGCGCTCGAGAGCGCCGCTCGGTCGCACGACTTGATCTTGAGCTCGGGCGGCGTCTCGACGGGAGAGAGCGATCACGTCAAGGCCGCTGTGGAAAGCGTCGGGACGTTGGTGTTCTGGCGCATTGCGATGAAGCCCGGGCGGCCCGTCGCCATGGGAGTCATCGGCGGCACGCCGTTCATTGGCCTGCCGGGCAACCCCGTCGCGAGCTTCGTGACTTTCGCGAAGGTCGCGCGGCCTGCGATTCTCGCGCTCGCCGGCGCAGAGTGGTCTCCGCCGCCTCCGACTCGCGTCAAGGCCCAGTTTTCGTATCGCAAGAAGCCCGCGCGCCGCGAGTACGTGCGCGTCCACCTGCGTAAAGCCGAGGACGGCACGCTCGAAGCCCTGAAATTTCCGCGTGAGGGGGCCGGGCTGCTATCCTCGTTGGTGGACACCGACGGCGTGCTCGAGCTTCGCGAGGACGTCACTCGGGTCGAACCGGGTCAGATGGTCGATTGTTTTACATATGCCTCCCTGCTCTGATCGACCCGCTTGCTGGAGCCGGGAGAGGGCTTTCCAATGAGACCTGAAACTCCGCGCTCGCGCCGCGAGCGCGGGCCGAAAGGCCGCGTCCTCGACGACGCGGCGCTCGCGGACGTTCGCGCCTTACTGGGCGATCGCGAGCGCCGCCGCGATTTGCTGATCGAGCACCTGCACCTGATCCAGGACAAGTTCGGCTGCCTCGAGGCGCGCCATTTGCGCGCGCTGGCCGAAGAAATGCGCTTGTCGCAGGCCGAAGTCTATGAGGTCGCTTCGTTCTACGACCACTTCGACATCGTCAAAGAAGGGGAGCCCCGACCGGCCCCGATCACGATCCGCGTCTGCGAATCCATCAGCTGCATGATCGCGGGCGCCGACGAGCTGATCGAAAAACTGGAGGCCGGCACCAACCCGAAGGAGGTCCGCGTCGTGCGCGCCGCTTGCGTCGGCCGCTGCGCCGGCGCGCCTGCGGCCCGAGTCGGGAACCGCGAGGTCGAGAACGCCACCGCCGAAGGCCTTCTGCGCGTAGCGCGCGAGCGGGACACCGACGTCGTCGTCCCCGGCTACGTCGCGCTCTCGGAGTACCGTAAGAAAGGCGGTTACGAGCTCTACGAGTCGGTTCGCTCGGGGGAGCTGACTGCCGAAGCGATCATCGAGAAGCTCCAGTCATCGGGCCTGCGCGGCCTCGGCGGCGCGGGCTTTCCACCGGGCAAGAAATGGCAATTCGTCCGCTCGTATCCCGGCCCGCGCTTGATGTCGATCAACGGCGACGAGGGCGAGCCCGGGACGTTCAAGGACCGCTGGTTCCTCGAGCGCGACCCGCACCGCACGCTCGAAGGCGCGCTGATCGCGGCGCTCAGCGTCGAGGCGCAGCGCATTTATTTCTACATGCGTAACGAGTATCCGGGCGTGCTCGAGATCCTGCGGCGCGAGATTGCCGCGCTCGAAGCGGCCGGCCTCGCTCCGGCCGGATTCATCGAGCTCCGCCGCGGCGCCGGCGCTTACATCTGCGGCGAAGAGAGCGCGATGATCGAAAGCATCGAAGGCAAGCGCGGCTTGCCGCGCAATCGCCCGCCCTACATTGCAGAGGTCGGCATCTTCGGCCGCCCGACGTTGAACCAGAATGTCGAGACGCTCTGGTGGATCCGAGACATCCTGCAGAAGGGTCCCGAGTGGTTCGCGAACCAAGGGCGACCCGGTCATCCGGGCCCGCGGTCGTGGTCCGTGTCCGGCCGCGTCAAGAAGCCGGGCGTCGTCCAGGCTCCGGCCGGCGTCACGGTGCGCGAGCTCATCGACGACTACTGCGGCGGGATGCTCGAGGGCCACGAGTTCACGGCCTATCTGCCGGGCGGCGCGTCAGGTGGGATCCTGCCCGCGTCGATGGGGGGCATTCCGCTCGACTTCGGCGGCGAGCTCGCCAAAGTGGGCGCGTTCGTCGGGTCGCATGCCGTGGTCGTGTTCTCCGACCACGACGACGTCAAAGATGCGGTCGTCAACCTTTTGAAATTCTTCAGGCACGAAAGCTGCGGGCAATGCACGCCATGCCGTGAAGGGACGGATAAAATGGTGACTCTGCTGAAGGCCAAGGGCGCATTGAACGAGCCGGCGCTGCGCGACCTCGAGTTGGTCATGCGGGATTCGTCGATCTGCGGCCTCGGCCAGGCGGCACCGAACCCCGTGGCCCATTTGCTGACGCTGTTTCGGAAGGACCCTGTGAGATGAGCGAGCACATCGTCTTCAAGCTCGATGGCAAGGAAGTCGCCGCACGGCCCGGTGAAACCCTCTGGGACGTTGCGAAGCGCGAAGGCACGACGATCCCGCATCTGTGCCACGTCGACTTGCCGGGCTACCGCGTGGACGGCAACTGCCGCGCCTGCATGGTCGAGGTCAAAGGCGAGCGCGTGCTGACGGCCTCGTGCATCCGCAAGCCGACGCCCGGCATGGAAGTGTCGACGCAGACGGAGCGCGCCGCGAAGTCGCGGAAGCTCGTGTTCGAGCTGCTCGCGAGCAACATGCGTCCGCGCGAGGAGGGGCCCGACAATCAGGCGCCTTTCTGGAAGTGGGCCGAGTCGATGGGCATCGCCGGCAGCGACCGCTATGCCTCGAAGTTTGGAGGCGATCACGAGCACGGTCACGAAGAGGCCGCTCTCGACCTTTCGAATCCCGCGATCGCCGTGAATCTCGATGCCTGCATCGCGTGCGGCGCGTGCGTGCGCGCCTGCCGCGAGGTTCAGGTCAACGACGTCATCGGCATGGGGCTGCGCGGCAGCCACGCCGTGCCCGTGTTCGACATCCACGACCCGATGGGGCTCTCGACCTGCGTCACGTGCGGCGAATGCGTGCAAGCGTGCCCGACGGGTGCGCTGTACGAGAAGTCGCTGATGGACAAGACGGCGACGAAGCGTGCCGTGCAGAAGTTCGACAAGGTCGTCGACACGCTGTGCCCGTTCTGCGGCGTCGGCTGTCAAACGGCCGTAGCCGTCAAGGACAACCGCATCGTTCAGGTCGACGGCCGCAACGGTTATGCGAATGAGAACCGGCTCTGCGTCAAAGGCCGTTTCGGTTATGACTACGTGGCCTCGCCGGAGCGTTTGACGAAGCCGCTCGTTCGCCGCGACGACGCGCCGAAGGTTGCGGAGCTCTCGACGACGCGCTACGAGGACCGCTTCTCGGTCTTTCGCGAAACGACCTGGGAAGAGGCGTTGACGCGCGCGGCGGCGGGGCTCAAGAAGATCCTCGACGATCGCGGCGGCAACGCGTTGTCGGGCTTCGGCTCCGCGAAGGGCTCGAACGAGGAGGCGTATCTATTCCAGAAGCTCGTGCGCACGGGCTTCGAGACGAACAACGTCGACCACTGCACGCGGCTTTGCCATGCGTCGTCGGTCGCGGCGCTCATGGAAGGCATAGGCTCGGGCGCGGTATCGGCGCCGTTCAACGCGGCGCTCGACGCCGAATGCATCGTCGTCATCGGCGCGCGGCCGACAGTCAACCACCCCGTTGCGGCTACGTTCTTCAAGCAAGCGGCGAAGCGCGGCGCGAAGCTCATCGTCATCGATCCGCGCGGCCAGGACTTGATGCGCCACGCGACGCATGCGCTCCGGTTCAAGCCCGGCAGCGACGTCGCGCTGCTGAACTCGTTGCTCCATACGATCATCGACGAGAAGCTCTACGACGAGGCGTACATTCGCGAGCACGTCGCGGGCTTCGAGTCCCTCAAGGCGAAGGTCAAGGACTTCTCGCCCGAGTCGATGGCGGAGGTCGTCAACATCGAGGCGCCCGTGCTGCGTGCCGTCGCGCGCATCTACGCGACGTCGAAAGCGTCGATCATCTTCTGGGGCATGGGCATCTCGCAGCACACGCACGGCACCGACAACGCGCGTTGCTTGATCGCGCTCGCTCTGATCACGGGCCAGATCGGCCGGCCCGGCACCGGTTTGCATCCGCTGCGCGGTCAGAACAACGTGCAAGGCGCTTCCGACGCGGGCCTGATCCCGATGTACTTTCCCGACTACAAGTCCGTCGAGAAGCTCGACATCAGGGGCTGGTACGAAAACTTCTGGGGCCAAACGCTCGATCCGAAGCGCGGCCTCACCGTCGTCGAGATCATGGACGCCGTCCACGAGGGCAAGATCACGGGCATGTACATCATGGGCGAGAACCCGGCGATGTCCGACCCCGATCAAGACCATGCGCGCGCCGCGCTCGCAAAGCTCGAGCATCTCGTCGTGCAGGACATCTTCCTGACCGAGACGGCGTGGTACGCCGACGTCGTCTTGCCTGCGTCGGCGCACGCCGAGAAGCTCGGCACGTTCACGAACACGAATCGTCAGGTGCAGATGGGGCGCCCCGCGCTCGACATGCCCGGCGAGGCGCGCCAAGACTGGGAGCTCATCGTCGAGCTCGCGCGGCGCATCGGCCTCGACTGGAAGTACGAGCACGTCTCGGACGTCTACGACGAGATGGCAGCGACGATGCCGTCGCTGAACAACATCTCCTGGGAGCGCGTCGACCGCGAGGACTCGGTCATCTATCCCGCGAAGGCGCCCGATGTGCCGGGCGACGAGATTGCATTCACCGACGGTTTCCCGACGGCGGACGGCCGCGGCAAGATCGTGCCCGCGGACCTCTTGCCCCCCGACGAGGTGCCCGACGCAGAGTTTCCGCTCGTTCTCACGACGGGCCGGCTGCTCGAGCACTGGCATACCGGCTCGATGACGCGCCGCGCAGGCGTGCTCGACGCGATCGAGCCTGTCGGCATCGCCGCCATGAATCCGCGCGACATGCACAAACGCGGGCTTCGCCAGGGTGACAAGATCACCGTCGAGACTCGGCGCGGCGTGCTCGAGGCGATTTTGCGTGCCGATCGCGAGGTCGCCGAGGGCTCGATCTTCATGCCGTTCTGCTTCGCGGAGAGTCCCGCTAATCGGCTGACGAACCCGAAGCTCGACCCGTTCGGCAAGATCCCCGAGTTCAAGTACTGCGCGGCACGCGTCGAGCGAGCGCAACTTGAGACGGCGCACGAACCGGCGGCGATGGCCACGGCGGAATGAGCGGGTGCGGCTGATCGGGCTCGCCGGGTGGAGCGGCAGCGGCAAGACCACGTTGCTCGCGAAGCTCCTGCCGGCCCTGATCGCGCGAGGCCGCACGGTCTCCACGGTCAAGCACGCGCACCACGGCTTCGACGTCGACCAACCCGGTAAGGACTCGCATACCCATCGGCTCGCCGGCGCGCACGAGGTGCTCGTCTCGAGCGCGCGACGCTGGGCGCTGATGCACGAGCTTCGTGACGAGCGCGAGCCGACACTGCGCGAGCTTGTGGCGCGCCTGTCTCCCGTCGATCTCGTCATCGTCGAGGGCTTCAAGACGGAAACCCATGCGAAGCTCGAGGTTCATCGCAGCGCGATCGGCAAGCCGCTGCTGTTTCCCAACGATCCGCACATCCACGCGATTGCGAGCGACGAGCGGCCCGCGAATGTGCCGCTGCCTTGGGCTGATCTGAACGACGTCGAAGCGATCGCCGTGCTCGTCGACAAACTCGCGCGGCCGTATCCATGAGCGCAGTGAGCTCGGTGGTCGGGCTCGTGCTTGCCGGCGGACGTTCGGTTCGATTCGGCGGCGAGAAAGCCGTCGCACGGCTCGAGGGCCGGCCGCTGCTCGCTTGGGCTGCGCAGCGGCTGCGGTCGGTCTGCGAGAATGTGGCGGTCAACGTGCGCCCGGGAACCGAAGCGGAGACCGTCGCAAAAGCGCTGGCGCTTCCGCTGCTCTACGACGAGATAGGCGATGCGGCGGGCCCGCTCGCCGGCGTGAAAGTAGGATTGAGCTGGGCCGAGGAGCAGGGCGCGCACATGCTGGCGGTCAGCCCCTGCGATGCGCCGCTCCTCCCAGACGATCTGTACACCCGCTTGCTCGAGCGCGCCAACGGTGGTGCGGCGATGGCGGAAACGAGCGAAGGCCGTCAGCCGCTGTGTGCATTGTGGCCGGTCTCGGCGGTGACCGCAGTCCGCGAAGCGCTAGCCGATGGCGCTCATCCGCCGACGTGGCAGTTGCTCGAGCGTCTCGGCGCGCGCAAGGTGTTCTTCGATCGCGCCGAAGCGTTCGCGAACGTCAACACGCGCGAGGACCTCGCCGCCGTCGAGGCGCAGCGCTCACGTCGACGCTGACGCGAGCGCTCATACGCCAGGCTCGTTCGCGTTCGGAAAGAACAGCTGCTCGCCTTCGATCTTGTAGTCGGCGATCGCAGCCTGTCCTTCCGGTGAGACGAGCCAATCGATGAACGCTTGGCCTTCGGCACGCTTCACGCTGGGATGCTCGGCAGGATTCACGAGCATCACGCCGTACTGATTCACAAGCCGCTGGTCGCCTTCGACGAGGATTGCGAGCTCGCCGCGATTCTTGAAGGCGAGCCACGTTGCTCGGTCGGCGAGAAGATAAGCATTCATCGATGCTGCCGTGTTCAGCGCCGGACCCATGCCCTGCCCGGTCTCGCGATACCACGGGCCCTTTTCCTTCCCGATGTCGATGCCCGCGGCCGTCCAGAGGTTGACCTCGGCGATGTGCGTGCCACTGCGGTCGCCGCGTGAGACGAACGCTGCCGCGGAGGTTTTGATCTTGCGGAACGCTTCGAGCGTATCGGTTCCACCGGCGATTCCGGCCGGGTCCGATCTTGGCCCGATGACGACGAAATCGTTGTACATGACGGGAAAGCGTTGCACGCCGTGGCCTTCGCGCAAGAATTCTTCCTCGGCCGACCTCGCGTGCACGAACACGACGTCGGCATCGCCGCGGCGCCCGAGGTCGAGCGCTTGGCCCGTGCCGAGGGCCACCACGCGCACTCCGATGCCGCTGCGCTGCTCGAACATGGGCAACAAGTGCTTGAAGAGCCCGGACTGCTCGGTCGAGGTCGTCGATGCGACCGTGATGAACTGTTGTGCGAGCGCGTTCTGCAGGCACGCAGCGGTAAGGAGCAGAGCAGCGGCTCGCGCAACGCGGCTCATCCGCTCCATGGCAGCTCTCCTTTGATGAACGCAGCGGCCTCTGCCGTCGAGGGCTGCGCAAAGAAGCCTTCGACGGGTGCGTGGTCCGCCAGGCGGCCGGCGCTCATGAACAGGATTTCATCGGCGAGCCGGCGGGCTTGTCCGAGATTGTGCGTCGTCATCACGATCTTGGTGCCGCTCGCGTGAATCTGGTCGACGATGCGCTCGACCTCTCGTGTTGCGCTGGGGTCGAGGTTAGCCGTGGGCTCGTCGAGGAACAACACCTCGGGCGAGAGAGCCCACGCGCGCGCGAGCGCCAGCTTCTGCTGCTCGCCGCCCGATAAGACGCGTGCGGGATGACCGGCCGCCGAACCGAGTCCCACCGCATCGAGAACCTCGCGCGCGCGGCGGTTGCGATCCGCTCGTGCGATCCCGGCGAGATGGAGCCCATACGTCACGTTCGCAACGGCGGAGCGGCGCAGCATGATCGGCCTTTGAAACACCATGGCCTGCGCGCGCGGGCGACCTTCATCGCGGCTGCTGCGCCACACGATGCGGCCGGACGTGGGTGTCAGGAGCCCGTGACACAGGCGCATCAAGACGCTCTTGCCGGCCCCGTTCGGACCCAGGATCACCGTCCGGGGTCCTGGCGTGACCTCGCACGACACTCGGTCGATGATCGTTCTGCCGCCGGCGACGAACGAAACCTCCTCGAGCATCAACGGAAGCATGGCCGTCTACCCATAGCGGCGAACCGCCGCGGACTTGATGACCTGCGCCGCGGCGTTGATGACGAACACGACGGTGATCAGCACGATGCCGAGGCCGAGCGCGAGGGGTAGGTCGCCTTTGCTCGTCTCGAGCGAGATAGCCGTCGTCATCACGCGAGTCACGCCGTCGATGTTGCCGCCGACGATCATGACGGCGCCGACTTCGGCGGCGGCACGCCCGAACCCGGCCAGGACGACGGTCACGAGCGAATAACGCGTGTCCCAGACCAGCGTTGCCGCCGCTGCCGCCGGGGTCGCACCGAGCGAGCGCAGCTGCTCTTCGTATTCGCGCCAGGCGTCCTCGAGCACCTGGCGCGACAGGCCGGCGATGATCGGTATCACGAGTATCGCCTGGGCGATGACCATCGCCGGAGGCGTGAACAACAGCCCGAGCTCGCCCAGCGGCCCAGCTCGAGACAGCAACAAATACACGACCAAGCCGACGACCACGGGCGGGAAGCCCATCAGCGCGTTCAACGTCACGAGCAACACTTGTCGTCCCGGAAAACGGCGGATCGCAAGCGCAGCGCCGAGCGGCAAGCCGATTGCCGTCGCAACAGCAACCGCGGAAAGGCTCACCTGAAGGCTCAGCAGAACGATGCCCACGAGGGTGCTGTCAGCTGCTGCGATGAGACGAGCCGCCTCGGCGAATGCCGATCCTATGTCGCCCATTCGGGGGCTTTATGGGGTGCGCTGCTGCATCGAGCGCAGACTGTAGCCGCGCGGGATCGATCACGCGAGCCGCGCGATGCATGAGCTCCGCTCGTCGGAACGCGTCGAGAGGCGAAGGAGGCTCGCGCCGGCTCGGGCGCGGCGCGAGCAATTCGTGCTGCGGTTGCTACACGTGGTGGCGCCGACGGCGGAACAAGCCGACGATGAACAGCAGTATCACGGCGCCCAACAATGACACGATCAGCGAGCCGAAGCTGAAGTCGCCCTGATTGATGGTCCCCGTGTCGAACAGCGGTGCCAGGAGCAGTCCGCCGAGGAAGGCGCCCACGATTCCGACGACGATGTTCAGCAACTTACCCTGAGTGTCGTTCGTGCCCATGATCATGCTGGCCACCCAGCCGAGCAGGCCGCCGACGATCAACCAAAGAATGAAGCTCATGCCCGATCTCCTGTTAGTGACCGGCAGTACGCCGGCTGCGAAAGCGTGCAAGTCGCGTGCCGCGCAGCTAACGTGGGGGACCCTTCGACGAGGGGGCACGGGGGTTGCATTATCATGAAACACGCCTTTGTCCCGCTTGCCTGCACGTTGCTGCTCGCGGGGGCGCCCACAGATAGAGCCGCGGGGCAAACGCCCACGGGAACCGCCGATGCTGGCGGTTGGACGACGGCCGACGACCACCGCAACATGCTGGAGCAGCTCGGAATCCGGGCGCTGCGCCCCGGCCGTAATGCGGACGCTGCGGCGCCGAACGCCGCAAACTACGACGAAGCGCTCGCGAATCCGTATCCGGTCCTGCCCGATCCTTTGAAAGCGAAGGACGGCGCGAAGGTCACGACGGCCGACGCATGGTGGAACGTGCGCCGTCCCGACATCCTCGAGGACTTCGAGCGCGAGGTCGTCGGCCGCGTGCCCGCGCAAACGCCTGCGGTCACGTGGTCGGTCGTCGCGACGCGCGAGTGGGAAATCGGCGGCCGGCGCGTCGTCGGTCGCCAGCTCGTCGGCACGGTCGACAACCGGCGGCACCCCGCGATCGACGTCGAGATCTGCATGACGCTCGTGACGCCGGCCGATGCAGCGGGCGTGCCCGTGATGATCATGTTCGGCGGCGGCGCGCTGCCGCCGGAGGCCATCGAGCCCAATGCGCTGCCGGAGGCCTGCCGGCCAGCGGCTCGATCGGGTGCGTCGGCCGGAGCGCCGCCTGCGGGCGCCGACGCGCCGGCGACGGAACAGCTCATCGTGGCCGGCTGGGGCTTCGCGTCGCTGCGCCCGACGAGCGTCCAAGCCGACAACGGCGCGGGGCTCACGCGCGGCATTATCGGGCTCGTCAACGAGGGCCAGCCGCGAAAGCCCGACGATTGGGGCGCGCTGCGCGCCTGGGCGTGGGGCGCCTCGCGCGGCTTGGACTGGCTCGAAACGCAGAGCGGCGTCGACGCCAAGCGCGTCGGCGTCGAGGGAGTTTCGCGCTACGGCAAGGCTGCGCTCGTCGCGATGGCGTTCGACCCGCGCTTCGCCGTCGTGCTCGTAGGCTCGTCCGGCGAGGGAGGCGCGAAGCTACACCGCCGTAACTTCGGCGAAGCCGTCGAGAACCTCACGGCAAGCAGCGAGTACCACTGGATGGCCGGCAATTTTCTGAAGTACGGCGCCGAGGACGCGGCGTTCGGACGCATGGACGCCGGCGATTTGCCAGTCGACGCGCACGAGCTGATCGCGCTGTGCGCGCCGCGGCCGGTATTCGTCAGCTATGGAATACCCGAGAAGGGCGACGCGCTATGGCTCGATCAGCAAGGCAGCTTCATGGCCGCCGTCGCGGCGCAGCCCGTGTTTCGTTTGCTAGGCGCGAGGGACCTCGGTAGGTCGGACGATTATCGATCCGAAGAAATGCCGCCCGTCGGCGAAGGGTTGTTGGACGGAGCGCTCGCGTGGCGCCAGCACGACGGTGGCCACACCGACGGGCCGAATTGGCGCTATTTCATTCCTTGGGCAACCGAGCAGCTGAGCGTGCTCTAGCCCACCGCGGGCAAGCGCACGACGAACTCACTTCCTTTGCCAAGCCCGGCGCTGCGCGCCTCGACCGTGCCCTCATGCATGGCGACGAGCCGCTTGACGATCGTCAGGCCGATGCCGAGCCCGCCTTGGGAGCGCTCGAGCGCGCTATCGACTTGCGAGAACATGTCGAACACGCCGGCGAGTTTTTCGGGCGGAATGCCAATGCCCGTGTCGCGCACGCTCACTACGACAGCGCCCGCATCCCGGCACACGCTCAAGAATATCTGTCCACCGGGATCGGTGTACTTGGAGCTGTTGTTCAGTAGATTCGCGAGCACCTGAGCCAGTCGCGCCGGGTCGGCGTGCAGCTCGCACGAGCCCTCCGGTAGCGTCATGGCGATAGTCTGCCCGCGACCGTCGATAAGCGGCCGGCATGCTTCGACAGCGTGCGCAATGACGCTCGCGAGGTCGACGCGGGTTTTTCGCAGCTCGAGCCGGTTGCGCGTGATGCGGTTCAGATCGAGCAGGTCGTCAACCAGCCGGACCATTTGGCCGAGCTGGCGCTCCATCGTTTCGCGCGCGTTCTGTAGCAACTCGGCACTGCTCGACCTTTTCCACAGCTCGAGCACGTTCGCGAGCGGTGCGAGCGGGCCGCGCAGCTCATGCGCGAGCGTCGCGAGGAACTCATCCTTGCGCTTGTCTGCGTCGGCTAGCTCCGTCGCGAGCTTTCGCAGGTCGTTCTCGAGGTCCTTGCGATGGGTGATGTCCTGGCTCACGGTGCCGATCGCGATCCTCTTGCCCTCCCCGTCGACGAGCGCGAGCAGCTTGTATGCCATCCAACGCGCGGCACCGGTCTTGAAATCGCGGAACCGAACTTCGATCTCCGCGTGCCCCTCCTGCAGCACGACCGGGAATAGCTCATCGCGGATCCGCGCTTGATCCTCGGGAAAAAAGAAGTCCCATGCAGTCACTTGGCGCGCGGCCTCGATGCTCTCGAGCCCGACCATCTCGAGCCCTGCATGGTTCACGAAGATCGGCACCGCATCGAGACCGTAGACTCCGATGAAGTCTTTGCTGTTCTCGATCAGTGTGATGAGTCGATTGCGCTCGGCCTCGGCTTGCCGTTCGCGCGTGACGTCGCGGACGATCTTCGACGCGCCGATGACGTTACCGTCGTCGTCCTTGATCGGCGAAACGCTCAGCGACACCACCACGCGGCGGCCGTCGGCTCGCATCCGCTCCGTCTCGAAATGCTCGACACGCCGGCCTTCTTTCAGCGTCGCGATGATGCGCTCTTCCTCGGCGAGCCGCTCCGGCGGGATCACGAGCGAGATCTGGCGGCCGATGGCGTCGACGGCCGCGTGACCGAACACGCGCTCGGCAGCCGCATTCCAGGTCTCGATGGTGCCGTCGAGCCGCTTGCCGATGATCGCGACCTCCGACGATTCCACGATGGATGCGAGCCGGCGCGCCGTAAGCAATTGTCTCTGCCTTTCACGCTCGTTCTGTCTTTGCGCTGTCACGTCGCGAAAGATCAGCACGCAACCCGACACGACGCCATGATCGTCCTTGATCGGTGCGGCGCTATCGTCGATCGGGCATTCGGTGCCGTCGCGGCGAATCAGCACGGTATGGTTCGCGGGCCCGACGACGACCCCGTCACGCAGCGCCCGTTCAGCCGGGCTCGCGACACGCTCACGCGACGTCTCATTGAGGATCCGAAAAACGGCTCGAGCGATTGTCCAACGCTTCCTGCGTGCTCCACCCCGTGACTGTCTCGGCAACGGTGTTCAAGTACGTGACGGTGCCGTTATGTCCGTCGTGATGACGGCATCGCCAATGCTCTGCAAGGTCAGCTCAGCAGCTCCGGGCTCGGACTTCGCGCGCCCGCGCCGCCCGCAGCGCTCCGCCAAACGCGATGATCAGCGAGCACGTGAACAGATACCGCGAGGCCGACATGTCCGTCAGGTTCGAATCCGGCTTGCCCCTCGGCGAGAGGAAGAGGTAGTAGCGGCGAAGTAGCCGACGATCGTGACGGCGATCGCCGCGCGAAGACCGCTGAGCCAAACGGCCGCAGCCACGGCGCCGAGCGATGGGGTAAACGGCAGCGTTTCGCCCAGGCACGGGTCGAGGAACCAGCGGAACGCGATCGTCCCCGCCAGCGCGATTAACGAAAAGACGTATCCGGTAACCGGAGGCAGGGCCCCCGTCTTACCCCATCCGGAGATCACACTGTGACTATGAGCCACGCGGCCGCGACGCGGCAACGGACCTTGATGTGGCTGCACCGCGACGGTGCCGAGCGTCCTCGGCGGGCGGAGCACTCAGGCGCAGTGCGGTTTCCGGGGCTGGCAGAGAGCACCGGTTTGGTGCTCCGCGCCGAGCGCTTGCACCGTTTCGTCGAGTCGATTTAGCGGGTTGTTGCGCGTATGGTGACCCCAAAACGATGCGCATCGACTGGGATCAATATCAACCGAGCGGGTTCTACGACGAGCTCTTCGCCGCACCGGGCAATGCACGCCCGTCGGCCATCGAGCTCGCCGCGTACCTTGCGTCTCTTGGCGTGCGCGAGCTCGCCGAGCGGCAAGCGGATGCCGAGCGCGCCATCGTCGAGATGGGCATCACGTTCACCGTTTACACGGAAGGTCAGAATATCGACCGCGCGTGGCCGTTCGACGTCATTCCGCGCACGATCGAAGCTGCGGAATGGGCGCGCATCGAGAGCGGCCTGATTCAGCGGCTCAAGGCACTGAACCACTTCATCGACGATCTGTACCACGCACGGCGCGTGATCAAGGATGGCGTCGTGCCCGAGGACATCATCGCGACCTCGGCGAACTTTCTCGAAGCCTGCGTCGGGCGGCCGGCCGCCGTACGGCGTCTGGGCGAACATTTGCGGGACGGATCTCGTGCGCGACCGCGACGGCACCGTCTACGTGCTCGAGGACAACCTGCGCGTGCCGTCCGGCGTCTCGTACATGCTCGAGAACCGCATGGTCACGAAGCAGGTGTTCCCGGAGATGTTCGAGCACGCGTCGATCCTACCGGTCGACGACTATGCCTCGCAGCTGCTCGACATGCTCTCCAGCTTGAGCCCGCGCAAGGTCGACTTTCCGCGCGTCGTCGTGCTGACGCCCGGCATTTACAACTCGGCGTACTTCGAGCACTCGTATCTCGCGCAACGCATGGGTGTCGACCTCGTCGAGGGCCAAGATCTTTGCGTCGGCGACGACGAGTGCGTCTACGTGCGCACGATCCGCGGCCTCGAGCGCGTCGACGTCGTCTATCGGCGCATCAACGACACTTTCATCGACCCGGAGTGCTTCGACAAGAGCTCGGTGCTCGGAGTGTCGGGCATCATGCGCGCCTGGCGCGCGGGGAATGTCGCGCTCGCGAATGCGCCCGGCGCCGGCGTCGCCGACGACAAGGTCGTCTACGCCTATGTGCCCGCGATCATCGAGTATTACCTCGGCGAGAAAGCCATCTTGCCGAACGTGCCGACGCTGCTCCTGCGTGACGAAGACAGCCGCAAGCGCGTGTTGGCCGATCTCAGCCAATGGGTCGTCAAGCCGGCGAACGAATCGGGCGGTTACGGCATGCTGATCGGGCCGCGCGCGACGGACGCGGAGAAAACCGCGATGACGGCCGTCGTCGAGGCGAACCCCCGCAATTACATCGCGCAGCCCGTGCTCGCGCTGTCCACTGCGCCGACGCTCGTCCAGGGCGAGATCGAGCCGCGGCACCTCGATCTTCGGCCGTTCATCCTGCAGGGCCGCGGAGTGTGGGTGACGCCGGGTGGGCTGACTCGCGTCGCGCTGCGGCGCGGCTCGCTGGTCGTCAACTCGTCGCAAGGCGGCGGCAGCAAAGACACCTGGATCGTTGCGGTGAAGCCGTGAGCCTCTTGTCGCGAGTCGCCGAGCGCATCTACTGGACCGCCCGCTATCTCGAGCGCGCCGAAACGACGTCGCGGCTAGCACGCGTCTACGGCAATCTGCTGCTCGACTTGCCTCGAGAAGCGGGCTTGAGCTGGGACGCGCTCGTGCAAATCACGGGCGGCGGGGACTTGTATCGCGAGCTGCACCCGAGCCCGTCCGTCGATACCGCCGAACGGTTCTTCGTCGCCGACCGCGACAACCCGAGCTCGGTGCGCTCGTCGCTCGCTCTTGCGCGCGAGAGCGTGCGAACCACGCGCGACATCGTGCCGTCCGAGGCGTGGCGCTCGATCAACGAGCTCTGCCTCTGGGTCACGCAAGAGCTCGACGCCGAGACGTCGCACCGGCGCCGCTACGGCATTCATTCGCGCGTCGTCGAGCGCTGCCAGCAAATCACGGGCATGCTCTCGGATACGATGAGCCACGACGCCGCGTATCAGTTCTTCCGCTTGGGGCGCGGCATCGAGCGCGCCGACATGACGACGCGGATCCTCGACGTGGCTGCCGCTATGCTGCTCGGCCGCGAGAATCTCGCGCGCTTCGACAACACGCTGTGGATGGCTGTGCTGCAGTCGCTGTCGGCGTACCAGATGTACCGGCAGCGGGTACGGCGGCGCATCTACGGGCCGGACGTGATCGCATATCTGTTGACGGACACGCAGTTTCCGCGCGCTGTCGGGTTCAGCCTGCGCGAGGTCGGGGCGGCGCTCGCGATGCTGCCGCGCAGCGGCGAGCCGATCAAGAAGCTCGGCGACCTGCGACGCATGCTCGCGCTGCGCGGCTTGGGTGAGCTCTCGATCGCGAGCTTGCACCAATGGATCGACGAGGCGCAGCTCAAGCTCGGCGAGCTGCACGGGCTCGTCGAAGCGAGGTGGTTCAGACCCTCGACGACGACCGCACCTGGTCAATCGCCGCTGACACCCATACGCAAAGCCAATCGCAATCGCAGTGGCGCAGCCGGTCCCAGCCGCCGAAGCCGGCGGGGGTTTCGGCGCTCGGCCGTTAGCTTATGACCCTCCACGTCGCCCTGAACCACCGGACTCGTTACGAGTACGACCGCCCCGTGCAAATGGGTCCGCAAGTCATTCGCTTGCGGCCCGCGCCGCACAGCCGCACGCCCGTGTTGAGCTATGCGCTGCGCATCGAGCCTGACGGCCACTTTCTAAACTGGCAGCAGGATCCGCACGGCAATTTCCTCGCGCGCGCCGTGTTTCCGGACAAGGTCGGCCGGTTTTGCGTCGACGTCGACCTGGTCGCCGACATGGCCGTGCGCAATCCGTTCGACTTTTTCCTGGAGCCCGAGGCGGAGAAGGTTCCGTTCGTCTACGAGCGCGGCTTGCGCAAGGATCTGGAGCCGTACCTCGACGTCGAGCCGGCCGGGCGCGGCGTGCGGCAATGGCTGAAGGCGGTGCGCAACAGGCCGACAACACGGACCATCGACTTCCTCGTCGACTTGAACCAACGCCTGCAGCGCGACATCGGCTACACGATCCGCATGGAGCCGGGCGTGCAGGAGCCCGAGGAAACGCTGAAGCTCGGCTCCGGCTCGTGCCGCGACTCGGGATGGCTGCTCGTCAACATCCTGCGGCACTTGGGGCTGGCGAGCCGATTCGTGTCGGGTTACCTGATCCAGCTCGTCGCCGACGTGAAGTCGCTCGACGGGCCGTCGGGAGCCGAGCGCGATTTCACTGACTTGCATGCGTGGACGGAGGTCTATCTGCCCGGTGCGGGATGGGTGGGTCTCGATCCGACCTCGGGCCTGCTGGCTGGCGAGGGCCACATTCCGCTCGCGTGCACGCCGCATCCCGTGAGCGCCGCGCCGATCACCGGCGCGCTCGAAGAAGCGGAGACGAAGTTCGAGCACGCGATGAGCGTGCAACGCATCGTCGAGTCGCCGCGCGTCACGAAGCCGTACAGCGACGAGCAGTGGCGCGCCGTCGACGCGTTCGGCCGCCGCGTCGAGGAGCAACTCAACGCCGACGACGTCCGCGTCACGATCGGCGGGGAGCCGACGTTCGTCTCGATGGACGACGCCGATGCGCCAGAGTGGAATACGGCCGCCACCGGGCCAACCAAGCGGCGATTCGCGGCGGAGCTCATTCACCGGCTGCGCGCGCGCTTCGCGCCGCGAGGGCTGCTGCACTACGGTCAGGGTAAGTGGTACCCCGGTGAGCAGCTGCCGCGCTGGGCGTTCAGCCTGTATTGGCGGCGCGACGGCAAGGATTTGTGGCGCGCGGACAAGCTGATTGCGGAGGAAGCGAACGACTACGGCGTGACCGCCGAGCAGGCGCGCGAGCTCTTGCAAGGAGTGGCGTTGCGCCTGGAGCTCGACCCGGCCGCCGCGACGGCGGCGTACGAGGATCCGTGGCACTTCATCGGCCAGGAACAGAAGCTGCCCGAAAATCTCGACGCGGCCACGAATCGCCTCGACGATCCGATGGCGCGCGCGCGGCTCGCTCGCGTCTTCGAACGGGGCTTAAGCAAGCCCGTCGGTTACGTCTTGCCCGTGCAGCGCTGGAACGCGGCGGCATCCGCGACGCGCCGCTGGGCTAGCGAACGGTGGTCGACGCGCGCGGGCAAGCTATTTCTCGTGCCGGGCGACTCGCCGCTCGGGTTCCGCCTGCCCCTGCACTCGCTCATTCATCTACCGCCATCGCAGTATCCGCACGTTGTGCTCGCGGACCCGTTCGTCGAGCACGGGCCGCTGCCCGACCCGCATCCGGAGCGCCAGCCGTTCCTGCAAGGCGAGAGGGGCGGGGAGCCGCGGCAGGACCGCAGGACGCAGCGCACGGCGCCGGGCCGCCCGGCGCGGACGGCAGTCGCGGTGGAGCCGCGCGACGGCCATCTGTGCGTATTCATGCCGCCCGTAGCCGAGCTCGAGGACTATCTCGATTTGCTCGCGGCCGTCGAGGACGCGAGCGCCGAGCTCGACTTGCCGATTCACCTCGAAGGGTACGAGCCGCCGCGCGACCCGCGGCTGAACGTGATCAAGGTGACGCCGGACCCCGGCGTCATCGAGGTTAACGTGCAGCCGGCCGGCAGCTGGGAGGAGATGCGCGCGATCACTGAAGGTCTTTACGAGGACGCGCATTACACGCGGCTCGTGACCGAGAAGTTCATGCTCGACGGCCGGCATACGGGCACGGGCGGTGGCAACCACGTCGTGCTCGGCGGGGCGCGCGCGGCCGACAGCCCGTTCCTGCGGCGGCCCGACTTGCTGCGCAGCCTGCTCACTTACTGGCAGCACCATCCCGCGCTCTCGTATCTCTTCTCGGGCATGTTCATCGGGCCGACGAGCCAGGCGCCGCGCATCGACGAAGCGCGGCACGACTCGCTGCACGAGCTCGAGCTCGCGTTCAAGCAGGCGGACGCGGCGCAGCAACCGGTGCCGCCGTGGCTCGTCGACCGGCTATTCCGCCATTTGCTCATCGACGTCACGGGCAACACGCACCGCGCCGAGATTTGCATCGACAAGCTCTACTCGCCGGACGGACCGACGGGCCGGCTCGGCCTCGTCGAGTTCCGGGCGTTCGAGATGCCGCCGCATCCACGCATGAGCCTCGTGCAACAGCAGCTCTTGCTGTCGCTGATCGCGCGCTTCTGGCGCGAGCCGTACGCCCACGATCTCGTGCGCTGGGGCACGCAGCTCCACGACAAGTTCATGCTGCCGTTTCACGTTTGGGGCGACCTCGTCGACGTCATCGGCGACATGAACCGCGCGGGTTACGAGCTCGACGCGAGCTGGTTCGCGCCGCATTTCGAGTTCCGCTTTCCGCTCTACGGCACTGTGAGCTTCGGCTCGATCGAGATCGAGCTGCGACAAGCGCTCGAGCCGTGGCACGTGCTCGGCGAGGAAGGCGCGGTCGGCGGCACCGTGCGTTATGTCGACTCGTCCGTCGAGCGGCTGCAAGTGAAGGCTCGCGGCCTCACCGACGGCCGATATGTGATCGGCTGCAACGGCTGGCGCGTTCCGCTGACGCCGACTACCCGCGCCGACGAGCTCGTCGGCGGCGTGCGCTACCGTGCGTGGCGCCCCGCCGCGAGCCTGCATCCGACGGTGCCCGTCGACGCGCCGTTGACGTTCGATCTCTACGATCGCTGGTCCGGGCGCGCCGTCGCGGGCTGCACGTATCACGTTGCGCATCCCGGTGGACTCAGCCACGAACGCTTTCCCGTTAACTCGTACGAAGCCGAGAGCCGACGGCTCGCTCGCTTCGTTCCGTTCGGCCATACGACGGGCCCGCATCCCGAGCCGCAACCGCTGGCGCGCGCCGAATTTCCGAATACGCTCGATCTACGCTGGTCGCACTGAGTAGAATCGTGACCGCCTTGGCGAGCGACGGAATTTAATGTCGGCGATCAATCCCGCAGAGAACGAGTTCGCTTGCTCCGACGTCAAGTTGCTCGACTCCTACCAACCTTCTTCGAACGCGTTCGACGAGCTCACGGCCGGCAGCGGCCAGGTGCGGCCGCGTTGGCAGCCCGTGCTCGAGGCGTTCGCCGCGATGGGTGTCGACACGAGGCAGGCGGCGCAAGACAAGGCGCAGCGGCTCATGGTGGAGAACGACGTCACGTTCGCCGCCCTCGATGACCGCGACACGAGCCGGCAATGGCGGCTCGATCTATTTCCGCTGGTGCTCGCACCCGATGAGTGGAGCGTGATAGAGCGCGCCGTCGTCCAGCGCACGGTGCTGTTGAACCGGCTCCTCGGCGATTTGTACGGCTCACAGCGCGTGCTGCAAGAACGTCTTCTGCCCCCAGGGCTCGTCTTCGGCAACAGGCAATTCTTAAGGCCCTGCACGAGCGTCGCTGTCCGCGACGACCTGCATCTGAACTTCGTCGCTTACGATCTCGCGCGTGCGGCCGACGGCCGCTGGTGGGTCGTCAGCGATCGCACGCAAGCTCCGTCGGGTGCGGGCTACGCGCTCGAGAATCGGGTGGTCTCTTCGCAATGCCTGCCGGAGCTGTTCGCGGAGCGCAACGTGCGCCGCCTCGCGAGCTTCTTCCGTGCGTTCTCGGAGCGGTTCTTGAGCTTATCGCCGCGCGAGCAGCCGCACGCCGTGTTCCTGTCGCCGGGGCCGTCGAAGCAAAACTACTTCGAGCACGCTTATCTCGCGCGTTACCTCGGGTTCGGCTTCGTCGAAGGCTCGGACCTGACGGTGCGCGACGACCGCGTCTATTTGAAGACCGTCGAGGGGCTCAAGCGCGTCGACCTCATCATGCGCCGCATCGACTCCGAGCTCTGCGATCCGCTCGAGCTGCGCACGGACTCGCTGATCGGCGTGCCGGGGCTCGTGCAGGCCGCTCGCGCCGGCAAGGTCACGATCGGCAACGCGCTCGGATCCGGCCTCGTCGAGAGCGACTCGTTCCTGAGCTTCCTGCCGAGCTTGAGCAAGCACTTCCTGGATGAGGAGCTCGCGATGCCGAGCTTGGCCACGTGGTGGTGCGGGCAAGAGCGAGAACGCCGCTATGTGCTCGATCACTTGGACGAGCTCGTCGTGCGCCGCGTGAGCTCCTCGCGCAGCCTGTTCCCGCGCGGCCAAGAGGGGCTCATCACGCCCGAGATGCCGGCCGAGGACCGCGAGCGCCTGATTCGCGAGATCGAGCGCAACGGGCACGCGTTCATCGGCCAGGAGCCGATCTCGTTGTCGTTGGCGCCGACGTGGTCGAGCTCGACCGCGCTGCGCGCGGCGCCGGTGCTGCTGCGCGTCTATGTCGCGGCGACGAGCAAGGGTTACGAGGTCATGCCGGGCGGTCTTGCGCGCGTCGCCGACGGCATCGACCCGCAGGCCGCCTGGCTCGAGGTCGGCGACGTCAGCAAGGACACCTGGGTGCTCTCGGATCAGCCCGTCGAGCAGTTCAGCCTGCTCGCGCAGCGGCAGGCGAACCAACGTCTGCGCCGCAGCGGCCGCGACCTGCCGAGCCGGACGGCCGACAACCTGTTCTGGCTCGGCCGCTACACGGAGCGCGCCGAAGGAGCCGTGCGTTTGTTGCGCAGCCTCGTGACGCGTTTGGGAGGCGAGATGGGCTCGACGCGCACGCTCGTGTCGCCCGAGCGCGTCGTCGCAATGCTGATGGCGCAGAAACACCTGTCGACGCGCCGCGGCCGCCGCGCGATGCAGGAAGGCCGCGAAGCCGTGCAAGAGGAGCTCTGGACGATCCTGTTCGACCCCGAGTGCAAGGACGGCCTCGCGACCGTGCTCGGCAACGTGCAGCGCAACGCGGTGGCCGTGCGCGAGCGCCTGTCTTACGACACGTTTCGCATCCTTCGCGACCTCATCGAGGTCAGCCACCAGTCGGAGCTCTCGACGGGACGCGAGACCGACGATGCGCTGCGCCTCTTGAACCGGCTCATTCAATATCTCGCCGCGTTCAACGGTATGGTCGCCGAGAACATGACGCACGGCTACGGCTGGCGTTTCCTCGACATGGGCCGCCGCCTCGAGCGCACGCGCGCGATGATTCAGGTAATCCAGCAGCTCGCCGTGCGCGGCGACGCTCTGGTCCATGGCGAGCTCGAGCTCTTGCTCGAGCTTGCCGACAGCACGATGACGTATCGCGGGCGTTATCAAGCGGCGCCGCAGCTTTCGGCCGTGCTCGACCTTCTTTTGTGCGACGAGACGAATCCTCGCTCGGCCGTCTACCAGATCGTCATGCTCGACGAGCACATCGCGCATTTGCCGAGCAGCGAGGAGGAAGGGCTCCTCACGGCCGACCAGCGTCTCGTGACGCGCCTGAAGAACGAGCTCACGCTCGCGGACCCCGTCGAGCTCGGCGGCGGCGTCATGCGCTTCGACACGCGCATCGACCTCGATCGGCTGCTGCGCCGCATCGAGCGCGACGTCCACGTGCTCTCCGACCACATCGCCGAGCGGTTCTTCAGCCATTCGTCGGCGACTCGCGTCGGCGGATCGGGAACAGCGTAGGACAGCGCAGTGCTGTACATCATTCGTCACAAGACGACGTTCAGCTACGAGGAGGTCGTATCGGTCTCGCACCACGTGCTGCACGTTGCGCCGCGCCGTCATCCGCAGCAAACGTGCCTCGAGAGCGAGACCGTCGTCGATCCGAAACCGGCCGTCGACTCCGTCGGCGAAGACTACTTCGGCAATCCGGTCCAGCACCTGACCGTTCAAAGACCGCACAAGGAGCTCGTCGTGGACGCCCGCTCGCGCGTCGAGGTGCAGCCCCCGGCGCAGCCGGTCGCGCTCGAGCAGAGCGCGCCGTGGGAGGAGGTGCGGGAACAGCTCGCGGCTCATGAGGCGCTCGATGTCTACGAGCTCGTGTTCGAGTCGCCGTATGCCGCCGGCAACGATGCCGTTTACGAGTACGCGTTGCAGTCGTTCACGCCGGGCCGGCCGATTCTCGCGGCCACGATGGATCTCACGGGCCGGATCTTCCGCGAATTTCAATATCGCGGCGGAGTCTCGGACGTGTCGACGCCCGTCAGCGAAGTGTTCGCGATGCGGCAAGGCGTCTGCCAAGACTTCGCACACCTCGAGATCGCCTGCCTGCGCAGCCTGGGTTTGGCTGCGCGCTACGTCAGCGGCTATCTACTGACGCGGCCGCCCGAAGGTGAGGAGAAGCTCGTTGGCTCCGACGCGTCGCACGCCTGGGTGTCGGTGTTCGCCGCAGAAGCGGGTTGGGTGGATTTCGATCCGACCAACGACATGATTCCCGGCGTCGAGCACATCACGTTCGCGTGGGGCCGCGACTACGGCGACGTGAGCCCGATCAACGGCTTCATCGTCGGCGGCGGAGCGCATCAGGTCAGCGTAGCCGTGGACGTCCGCCCGGGAGCTGGCCGCTAGAAAGCCGCGATCGCTTCGACGGCGGCCGGCGACTCGTCGAGCACGAGATGACCGGCCTTGTCGAACAAGCTGACCTTCGCATTCGGAAGTGCCTTCGCCCAAGTCTTGTGTTGAACCGTCGGCGTCAGCTTGTCCTGTTTACCCCAGACGAGCAGCGTCGGCATCGCAAGCCGGTGCAGGTAACGCGGCAGTTTCTCGTCGAACGTGACCTTGCCCTCGCCGAGGACGCGGCCGGCCGTCGTGGCTTCTTTCACGCGCTCGGCGATGAACTCGGCGCTTGGCGCGCCCGAGGGCAGATGCCTGATGACGGTCTGCGGGTCGTGCGCCAACAGCGCGGGCAGCTGCTCGGGCGGCACGGCGAGAAAGTTCACCGTCGGCTGCCCCGGAGGCACGGGCAGACCGATCGGGCAGACGAGCACGAGCTTCTCGACTTTGGCGCCGTGCTCTATGGCGAACTTCGTCGCGATGAACCCGCCCATGGACTGGCCGACCAGCCGAAATTGCCGCAGCTCGAGCGCGTCGAACAGCTCGAGGTAATGGAGCACGAAGTCGTGAATCTCCGTGATCGCGGGATCGTCCGCGGACGGGCCGAACCCCGGATGATACGGGAGGACGACGTGGAACTTGCGGCTCCAAGCTGCCGCGAAATCGAACCCCGTGACGGTGCCGGCGCCGTGCAAGAAGACGAGCGGCGGTCCGCTGCCGGCCTCGAGAACCACCGTGTCGATTCCATTGATCTTCAGAGTGCGGCGAGTGAAATGAGTCACGAGCAAAACCCTCCAAGCAGTCGCGTGCGTCGGCCAATCTCTGTTTTGTGGCGCGCGCCGCAACCACCGTACACTCCCCGCCGATGACCCGGAAGCCCCGTCACTTGCAGCCGCCACGACTGCTCGAGCTTGCGCACTGGGGCGCGATCGATCGGCGCTTTCGCACGCTGTCCGGGTTGCCGTGGGCTGCCTGGCTCGACAGCGCGGCGCTCGATTCGCGCGAACGGTTCGACGTCCTAGTCGCCGATCCCTTCGTCACGTTGCGCACGCGCGGCGCGACGACCGAGATCGCGCGGCGCGGCGGCACGAAGACGCAGTCGCAACGCGCGCCGTTCGAGCTGCTACGCGAGGAGCTCGGCGAGCTCGCGCCCGCGGCCCCCGGCCTGCCATTCTCGGGTGGAGCCGTAGGTTACTTCGGCTACGACCTGGGCAGGCAGCTCGAGCGCATTCCGTCGATCGCCGCCGCGGATATCGCGATGCCGGATCTCGCAATGGGCCTCTACGATTGGGCGGTCGTCATCGATCATGCGGCGCGCCGCACGTGGCTCGTCGGCAACGGCCGTGACGCGCGCACGTTCGCGAGCTGGGACGAGCTCGTCGAGCGCTTATCGGCGGATCCGCCGCCGGACCCGCCGCCGTTTCGCGTGCTGGGCCACCCGAAGTCGAACCTCGGCCGCAAGCCTTACGCGGCGGCGTTCCGCGCGGTGCAAGAGCACATTCGGGCCGGCGATTGCTATCAGGTGAACCTCACGCAGCGGTTCGACGCTCGCGCGGAAGGCGACGCGTGGCATGCGTACGTCCGTTTGCGCGAGCTCAATCCTGCGCCGTTCGCGGCATACCTCGACCTGCCGGACGGCAAGATCGTGAGCTCGTCTCCGGAACGGTTCCTGCGCTTGCGCGACGGGCATGTCGAGACAAAACCGATCAAAGGCACGCGGCCGCGATCGAAGGACCCGAAGCGCGACCGCGCGCTTGCCGAGGAGCTGCGCGCGAGCGCGAAAGACCGCGCCGAGAACGTCATGATCGTCGACCTCTTGCGCAACGACCTAGGCAAGGTCTGCGTGCCGGGCTCCGTGCGCGCGAGCAAGCTGTTCGACGTCGAGTCGTTCGCAAGCGTGCACCAGCTCGTCAGCACCGTCGAAGGCCGCCTTGCGCCGGGCAAGCACGCGCTCGATCTCGTCGCGGCGTGTTTTCCCGGGGGCTCGATCACGGGCGCGCCGAAACTCGCGGCGATGAAAATCATCGAGGAGCTCGAGCCGCAGCGGCGCAGCGTGTACTGCGGCTCGATCGGCTACATCGGCTTCGACGGCAACATGGATACGAACATCGCGATCCGCACGCTCGTGCAGCAAGGCGATCGCGTCTATACGTGGGCCGGCGGCGGCGTCGTCGCCGATTCGAACGTCGATGCGGAGTATCAAGAAAGTCTCGACAAGGCGGCTGCGATGCTGGCCGTCATGAGTGATGGCGGCGTCACGTAGCCTTTTCCGTCGCGATGGTTTGGCGATAGGCTCTCGCTGGGGGATGCTCCGATGCAGACTGGACACGATCTCGAGGCGCTATTGGTGCTCGCGTTGCTTGGCGCCGCAGCGGCTGCGGATGCACAGGTCGAGTCGCAGCTGGCGCAGCGCTATTTCGAGGAAGCCACGACGCTCTGCGAGCGCGATGCGGGTCGGCTATGGGGCGTGTCGCTGTGTGGTCCGATGGTGATCTTCGACCCCGCGACCGGAACGCGGGCCACAAGTCAGCCGGAACCGGACGCGCCGCCGCCGCGCTTTCCGGGTTTCGCGGACGGCCCCGTCTCGTGGGGCGGGTTGCGGTGGTTCGCGTACCCCTTGTTCCTGCTCCCGGCGAACGATGCCGATGCACGTCAGCAAATCATGCTGCACGGTCTGTTTCATCACATTCAGCCCGAGCTCGAGCTCATGCCGGGCGACGGCTTCAACGAGCATCTCGATACGCTCGAAGGCCGCGTCTTCATGCAGCTCGAATGGCGGGCGCTGCACCGGGCACTCGAGTCGAGCGGCAACGACCGGGCCGAGGCGATTGCCGATGCGCTGGCGTTCAGGCGCGAACGCCGCCGCCTGTTTCCGGGCGCGGCGGACAACGAACGGCGCGACGAGATCCGCGAAGGTCTTGCCTCCTACACCGGCATCGCGGCCTGGGCCGATTCGCCCGCCGATGCGCGCCGCGCCGCGGCGACAGCAGCCGCAGGCGGCGAATTGCAGCAGTCCTTTGTCGGCAACTTCGAGGCGGCCTCCGGACCGGCCTACGGGGTGCTGCTGGATGAGCTCCTACCGGAATGGCGCCGGCAGGTTCGTGACAGCTCGGACCTCGGCGACATGCTCGCCTCGGCAACGAACAGGGCACCGACGACGGATCTTGCCGCGGCAGCGGCCCGCTACGACGCGGCAACCCTGCGCGCGGCGGAGGAGGCGCGCGATCGGGCGCAGCAAGTCCGCGTCGCCGAGCTGCGTCGGCGCTTCGTCGACGGGCCCGTGCTGACGATGCCTGGATTGGGCAGCGGCACCAGTAACAGCAACGGCAGCGTCGGCATTCCGAACGTCGGCACCGTGTTTTTTGGCAACTTCACGCTGTCCGCCCGGTGGGGCCGTCTCAGCGCGAACGCCGGCGTCTTGCGTGCTACCGGTGGGGCGACATTGTCCGTACCGGTTACGGGGCCGCTCGAAGGGACCACCCTGCAGGGCAACGGCTGGAGCGCGACGCTGACCTCGGGGTGGGTGGTGCGGCCGGCCGAACGGCCCGGCTCCTTTACTATCGTTTCAGAAGAGTGAGCCGAATGACGAGCAACATTCTCGAGCGCGTCGCCGATGGCCGCACCGACTTGGTGTTCGACTATTTGGCGCAAGGGCATCCCGCGAAATCCGCCGATCGAGGAGGGACGGCGCTGATCGATTGGTGCGCGTATTACGGGGACGTCAGCGGCATGCGGTTCTTGCTCGCCAACGGTGAGTCGCTCGATAGCCTCGGCCCGAACCTCGGCCTCCACGGTGCGGCGTTCCACGGGCATTGGGAGCTGTGCCAGTTCTTGATCGAAAACGGCGCGGACACGAATCGCGCGGACCCGGACAGCGGCGAAACTCCGCTGCACGCGGCGTTGTGCAAAGCCAACCGCCCCAAGTACGACCTCGTCGTCAAAGTGCTGCTCGCCAACGGCGCGAAGCCGAATTGCGCAACGAAACCGAACGTCGAAACCGGATCGTTCATGCGCGATTGCAGAACCAAAGGCGAGACTCCGCTGCATCGCGCCGCCGCCTTCGGCACCGACGAGGCCATCCAGCTCCTGCTCGATGCCGGCGCGCTCGTCGACGCCAAAGACATGAACGGCGAGACGCCGCTCAGCTGGGCCAGCTGGCATCTGCGGCCGGCGTCGATTCTGCGCAAGTTGTGTTATGGCCGCTTCTCGATTCATCCCGGCAACCACTCGACCTACGACCACGGCCGAGGCTGGGGAATCATGGGTGTCGGGAAACCGCACGTATAGCGTCTACTGAATGTCCACAGCGTAGACCAAAGGGGAGTACATGCACCGGTTGACCGCGTTTCTCGCTGCTTCGTTCTTGGCTATCGCGACTGCGGCCGCACAGGACGTCAACATCACGCAGCCTCCGGCGGGGCTCGAGCAGCTGTTCGCGGCCGAGACGATGGTCATCGAGCAGGCACAGGTCAGCCGGCCGAAGGCCCAAGGCGACATCACGCTGCGAGCCGACGTTTCGTTCGGCGGCGCGCCGGCGTTGCGTGTGAAGCTGCGCCGCGCGGAGCCCGGCGCGGAGACCTTCAACAACGTGCCGCGCTACGACCTCGCGGCATACGAGCTGCAGAAGCTCTTTCTCGATCCCGAGGAGTACGTGGTGCCACCCACTGCGCTGCGCATGGTGCAGCTGGCGGATTTCGCCCGGTTTGCGCCGGAGGTCGAGCGCACCTTTCGCGAAGCGGAACAGCAGGTTCTGGCCGTCGTTCAGTACTGGCTGAACGACATCACGAACGCGGAGGACATCTACGATCCTGCACGTTTCGCCGCTGATCCGCTCTATGCGCGGCATATCGGGCAGCTGAACCTCCTTACCTACCTGATCGAGCACCGCGATTCGAACCTGGGCAACTTCCTGATCGGCCGCGCTGCGACCGGCCCGCGAGTGTTCTCGATCGATCATGGCGTCGCCTTTGCATCCGAGGGCAGCGACCGCGGCGAGTTGTGGAAGGTGATACGCGTGGACCGATTTCCGGCCGATGCCGTCGAGCGCCTACGTGCGGTGACGCCGGAGCTGCTGAAGCAACGCCTCGGCGTGCTGGCGCAGTGGCGGCTCGAAGACGGCAGCTACGTGCCAATGCCCGCCGGGGAGAACATGGCATCGAATCGCGGCGTCCGCAGCAGGGACGGAGCGCTGCAAATGGGGCTCACCGAGTCGGAGATCGCGCAGGTATACCGCCAGTTGGCGCGCTTCTTGAGCCAAGTGGATCGCGGCCGCGTGGAGCTCGTGGCCGCGTCAGGGCCCTGAGGCGGCGCCATGGCCGCAGCCGCTCGCGGCGCGTTCGTTCCGCTGCTCGCTTCGATAGCGCTGGCCGCCCTCGTCTGCGGCGCGCGCACGGCGTGGGCACAATCCGAAACCGTGGAGTGGGACGGCGTCGAGCGCGTCATCGCCTTCGCCGACGTGCATGGCGCCGATGCCGAGCTGCGTACGCTGCTGCGCGAAAGCGGTGTCGTGGACGCCGCGGATCGCTGGGCGGCCGCCGACGCCCATGTCGTGAGCCTCGGCGACCTGCTCGATCGCGGCGCCGGTTCGAGGCAGGTATTGGACTTGCTGATGCGCTTGCAGGAGGAAGCGCGAATGGCGGGCGGGCGTCTCCATGTCGTGCTCGGCAATCACGAGGCGATGAATTTGCTTGGCGACCTGCGTTACGTGGACGCGCAGGAGTATGCCGGCTACGCAGATCTCGAATCGGCGGCCGAACGTGAAGCGGCACGCCTCGCACCGATCGACGGTTGCTCCACACCCTGCCCGTCGTTCGACGAGCGGTTCCCGCCGGGATACTTCGGGCACCGCGCCGCGTTCGCGCCCGACGGCCGTTACGGCCGCTGGTTGCTCGGCCTGCCCGTGGCGATCCGCATTGATGACACGCTCTACATGCATGGCGGCCTCGGGCCCGAGCTCCGCGCGGTCAACCTGACGGACCTGAATCGGCGTTACCGCGCCTCCCTGAGAGAGGCTATCGAGCGCCCCGAGACGGCGGAAGCGGATCCGCTGCTCTCAGCGGACGGTCCCAACTGGTATCGCGGCACGGCGCTCTGCCACGAGGCGACCGAAAGCGACGTGCTGCTGCCGCTGCTGGCTCAGTTCGGCGCCGAAAGACTGGTGATCGGCCACACGCCGACGCGTGACGCGCGCGCGGTCACGCGGTTCGATGGGCGCGTCGTGAAGCTCGACACCGGCATGAACCCCGTGTATCGCGGCCGCAGTGCCGCGTTGCTCGTGACTGGTCAGACGGTGCGCGTGCTGTACGCAGGAGAAGCGGGGAATGCAGCGCTCGAGCCCGAAGATTTCTTCGTCGCACCGCAGGGACTGGACGATGCCAGCGTCCTGACGACGTTACGCGACGGCGAGATCGAGGTGAGCGGTCCCGCCGCTGCGGACGAGCTCACGGTTTCGGTGCGTCGCGGGGATTTCCGCGTTCCCGCGGTGTTCCGACCCCTTGATGCAGACGATGTGCGGCGGGAGCTCGCGGCGTTCCGCTTGGACCGGCTGCTCGGGCTCGGAATCGTGCCCGCGACCGTCGAACGGCAACTCCAGGGCCGCGCGGGCGTGCTGCAAGCTCGTCCGCTGCGCTCAACGAGAGAGTCGGAGCGGCAGCAACAGCCGCTCTCGGGCGGATCGTGCGAGCTCGGTCCGCAGTTCCAGCTGCTTTATTCGCTCGACTCGCTCACGGGTAACGAGCAGCGAACCACCGATTCCATCCTGTACGACGCGGACGAGGGCTTCTTGTACGTGACTTCCTTCGGCGGCGCGTTCGGCACCGGCCGCGGTCTGCCGCGGTATCTGCGCGCGCAGCCGCCGACGCCCGGCGCGGAGCTGCGCCGCCGATTGCTGACGCTGGACGAGCCGGGGCTCGCAACGGCGCTCGGCGAGCTGCTCGACGCGCGTGAGCGCCGGGCGATTCTCGCGCGCCGCGATGCGCTCAGCGCGCTGCCTGCGGCTCCGGGAGCTGCGCCGTAACCGCATCGGCCATCAGATCGGTCGATACGCGTCGGACGACGAAGGTACTGCGGGCACTGTGACCGTCCAAGTCACTGGCGACGACGATCACGCGCAGCTCGATCAGCTCCACGTGCACCGGCAACGTCCCGATGAAGGCCTTGCGCCCATCAGCGAAAACAGGCGTTCGGTCCGGGTCCACCCGGCGGGGCATTCGCTCATGCCAAGTGGGCGCGCGGACGGGCGGTTTGTTATCTATGTTGTTCATGCCATCGAGAAAGTCGAGCGTCCCGACGCCGCGCTAGTCTATATCAACGGCGCGGCTGAGCGCTTGGCAGCCGGCGTCTAGCGGACGTGCGCCCAGCCGCGGTACGCGGCGGCGTGTGCAGCCGACGTTGTGCACGCGCAGGATGTCGACGCCCGCGCGGCATAGATTCAGCGACACCCCGACCGTGAACAGGTCGCGATCCTCGCGATCGGCCGCTGCGGCTTGCTGCATGAACGACTTGCGCGAGTGCCCGACGAGCAAGCCGCAAGCCGAACCGATGAAATCGCTCGATATCGCGCAAGAGTCGTAGCGACTGCAACGCGTTCTTGCCGAAGCCGATGCCGGGATCGAACACGATGCGCGCGAGATTCAGACCTGCGCTCTCCCATTCGCCGATGCGCTGCTCGAGCCATTGCTCGACCGCAGCCGTCGGGTCTTGATCGGCGGCCAGCACGCGCGCCTTGTCGGCCGGCACGCCGAGGTTGTGCATCGCGACGAAGTCCGCGCCGCTCGTCGCCGCAAGCTCGATCATGGCCGGAGCTGTAAGTCCGCTCACGTCGTTGACGATATCGGCACCGAGTGCCAGTGCGCGCCGCGCCGTCTCCACGTGATACGTGTCGATACTCAAGCGCGGCCGCAGAAGTGCTCCGCGATAGCGATCGACAAGCCTGCCGAGCACGGGCTCGAGCCGCGCCCATTCCTCATCGGGCGAGAGCGGCGTCGCGCCCGGCCGCGTCGACTCCGCGCCGAGGTCGACGAGCTCGGCGCCATCCTCGACGAGCTTCGCGGCTCGCGCTTCCGCGGAAGCGTCGTCGGCGAGCTCGCCGCCGTCGGAGAACGAGTCGGGCGTCAAGTTCACGATGCCCATCCACAACGGCAAATGATGACCGCCCGCGCGCGCGTGCTCGAGCACGGTGCGTGCGCCGAAACCGGGAATCGTGAGCCGCGGCTCGAGCGCCGCGAGCGGCGTCAGCACGAACGCACGTTGCGAGATGCCGGGGTGCGGCACGTGCAGCCGCTCCGTCGCCAACGTCTCCCTGCCGTAGAGCAGCAGATCTAGATCGATCGGGCGAGGCGCCCAGCGGCCGCTATCGACGCGGCCGAGCTCGCGCTCGATGGACTTCAAGCCGTCGAGCACGTCGGCCGGCGAAGCGTTCGTGCGGCCGTGCGCGACGAGATTGAGAAACGGCCGGTTCCAATCGACGGGCGCATCATCGGGCAGCATGGCCGGCGATTCGACGACGGGCGACACGCGCGCGACGCGAACGCCGTGCGCGGCCAACCGCTCGAGAGCTCGGGCGAGATGATCACGGCGATCGCCTAGGTTCGAGCCGAGGCCGAGATAAACGTCAATCACCGGCTATTCGTCTTGAGGGCAAGTCCCTACAATCATGCCCAAACCAACACTCACTTGCAGGGGGCAAGAAGAATGAAAACCAAAGCAGCGGTCGCGTGGGAAGCCGGCAAGCCTTTGAGCATCGAGGAAGTCGAGCTCGGGGGTCCCAAGGAAGGCGAGGTGCTGGTGCGGCTCGTTGCGACGGGCGTTTGCCATACGGACGCCTACACGTTGTCGGGCGCCGACCCAGAGGGCGCGTTCCCGTCGATTCTCGGGCACGAAGGTGGCGGCGTCGTCGAGGAAGTCGGCAAGGGCGTGAAGACCGTCAAGGCCGGCGACCACGTGATTCCGCTGTACACGCCCGAGTGCAAGAAGTGCAAGTTCTGCAAGTCCGGCAAGACGAATCTCTGCGTCGCGATCCGCGCGACGCAGGGCAAGGGCTTGATGCCGGACGGCACGAGCCGCTTCTCGAAGAAAGGCAAGCAAATCCTGCACTTCATGGGCACGTCGACGTTCTCCGAATACACGGTGCTGCCCGAGATCGCGCTCGCGAAGATTGCGAAGAAAGCGCCGCTCGAGAAGGTGTGCCTGCTCGGATGCGGCATCACAACGGGCATCGGCGCCGTGCTCAACACGGCGAAAGTGAAGCCGGGCTCGACGGTCGCCGTGTTCGGCCTCGGCGGCGTCGGCTTGAGCGTGATTCAGGGCGCCGTCATGGCGAAGGCGGAGCGCATCATTGCGGTCGACATCAATCCCGGAAAAGAAGAGATGGCGCGCGCGCTCGGCGCGACGGACTTCGTCAACCCGAAGAATTTCGACAAGCCGGTGCAGCAAGTCATCGTCGGCATGACGGAGTGGGGCGTCGACTATTCGTTCGAGTGCGTAGGCAACACGCAGCTCATGCGCTCCGCGCTCGAATGCTGCCACCGAGGGTGGGGCGAGTCGATCATCATCGGCGTCGCGGCGTCGGGCCAGGAGATCAGCACGCGGCCGTTTCAGCTCGTCACGGGCCGCGTCTGGCGCGGCAGCGCGTTCGGCGGCGTCAAAGGCCGCACGCAGTTGCCCGGCATGGTGAAGCAGTACATGGACGGCAAGATCGAAATCGACTCGATGATCACGCACACGATGGGTCTCGAGAAGATCAACGAGGCCTTCGACCTCATGCACGAAGGCAAGAGCATTCGGTCCGTCATTCACTTCTGACGGGGCGCGTGCGTCCGGCCCGTTCGATACTGGTTGTCTGCGCCGCGCTCGGCGGCCAAGCCGGCGTGGCGCAGCCGCTCTGCAATCGAAGCGGCGCCGTACAAGGTTGAATGTGCGCCCGATCAGGCCTGTCGGCGTCGATCTCGCGACGTACATCGGCTGGCGCGTATTTCAGGCGCAGTGCGCGACCTGTCATGCGGCCGACGCGCGCGGCTCGAGCTTCGCGCCCGATCTCGCGCTTCGCATGGGCGGCATGACGCAGCGCGACTTCTTCGCGGTACTGGATCGCGGCTACTTCGGACCGCAGAGCACGATGCCGCCGCGCGGCCGCGATCCGAACGTCGCGCCGTATTACGATGAGCTCTGGTCGTTCCTGAGCGCGCGAATCGCGGGCGATCTACCGCCGGGCCCCGTGACGAGGCTGCCTGAGGACGAGGACGCAGTGGTCGACTAGCCGGCTAGAACTCGACGCGCACGCCGATCCACGCGGCCAGCGGCGCGCCGGGCCCCACGAAGAACGGCTCCTCGAAGTCGTCGCCGAGCACGTCGTCGGCTTCGCCGAACACGCCGAACGTCTCGTATTCCTCGTCGAGCAGATTATCGACGCTCGCGAACACGCTCGCACGTTCGCCGAAACGGTATTCGGCGCGCAGGTTGAGAATGGAATAGCCGTCGAGTTCCTCGAGCGAGTTGCCTTCGTCGCCGCGGAAGTACGCGCCGGACGAGGCCAGGACATCGACGCCGAACATCAGAGCGTCGGTCATGGCGAAGCGCATGCCGGCCTTCAGCAGGTGCGAAGGTATGAGCGGCAGCCGGTCGCCGGCCTCGACCTCGATCTCGCCGTCGACGGCCTCGGGGTGATTCGGGCTCGCGACCGCGAACTCCTCGCGGAACGTCGCATCGAGATACGTGTAGTCGAGCGACCACGTGAACCGCTCGCCGGCTGCGCCGGCGAGGTTGGCCTCGAAACCGTCGCGGCGTGTCTCGCCGACGTTGTCGAAGAAGCCTTCGTTCGTCAGGGCGCCGGCGCTGATGAACAAGATGTCGTCGTCGTTCGTCGTGCGGAAGACGCCGGCGTTCCAGCGCCCGCCGTCCCACTCGCCGCGCACGCCGCCCTCGAATGTCTTGGCTACGACTTGCTCGAGCGGCGGATCCGCGACGAATGCGTTCGGCAAGCGGCACGGATCATCCTCGTCGGCGCAGGTCAGCTCGACGGGTGAAGGTGCGCGATTGGCTTCGCTGTAGCTCGCATAGAACACGAGGGCGTCCGTGCCGACGGTGACGCCGACTGCCGGATTGAAGCGCTCGAACGTGTGGTCGCCGTCGAGATCGTCGTCGAGCTGGTCCTCGAGCAGGACGTGCGTGCGGTTGTAGCGCCCTGATACGGTGAGTGCCGTGCGCTCACCGAACGTAAACATGTTGCTCAGATAGAAGCCCGTGTTCGTCGTCGACGACTCGAGACCCGTGAAGGCTTCGCCGACGAATACGCCGCCGGCTATGGCTTGCCGCGTGTCGTCGAGCGCGCCGAGCTCCGTGCTCGCGCCGAACTCGACGTCGGCGTCGTCGTGGCTCGCGCCGAACGTGAAGCGATTCTCGCGGCCCGCGAGATTGCCCGTGAGGTCTGCCTGCAGCGCGAAGCCGGCGCCGTCTTGCTCGGTGTCCGTGCGATTGACCGTGGCGCCTTCGAGGCTGTCGTCCGCGGGGATCGGCAAGCCGTTCTCGTCGAGCGCGAGCTCTTCCTCCTCGCAGATGAAGCCTGGCGTGGCCACGCATTCCTCGAAGTCCGAGTCGTCGCCATTCAACGAGTCGATGTCGCTCGCGCGCACGTAAATGTTGCCGCGCAGCGTGACGTTCGGTGACAGGCTCTGCTCGGCGCTGACGCTGAGCATCGTCAGCGCGTTCTCCGTGTGATCCGGATGCGTAAAAATCGCTTCGCGCTCGAGCTCGAGCAGATCCTCGGGCGCGGCGCCGTTGCCGACGAGATCGGTAGCGACGCGCGTCAAGCTGACGTCGACGCGCGAGCGCTCCCCGAGCGACGTCAGCTTCGCGAAGATCTGCTGCGCCTCGGTCGGCGAGAAGTCGCGCCAGCCGTCCTCTTCGAGATGCGATGCCGTGACGAAGTAACCGAGCTCGTCGCTGAGCGAGCCGCCGGTCTCGGCCTGCAGCTCGACTCGGCCGAACGATCCGGCTGTCAACTCCGCGCGCGAGCCCTCGTGAGCGAAGCCGTCCTTCGTTCGCACGGCGATTGCGCCGCCGAGCGCATTCAAGCCGAACAGGGGGTTCGAGCCCGGCACGAGGTAAACGCTGTCGATAGCGCTCTGCGGTATCAGAGACCAGTTCACGGTGTCGCCGAACGGCTCGTTGATGCGGACGCCGTCCTGGTAGATCGCGAGCCCTTGCGGTAAGCCGAGCAGCGGCGAGCCGACGAAGCCGCGGTATTGGACGTCGGGTTGCAGTGGATTGCTTTGCGCGTCGTTGACGAACACGCTTCCCATGCTGCGTTTCATGAAATCGGCCAGATCGAGAGCGCCCTGATCGCGGAGCTCGGCTGCGCTCGCGGTCTGGACATTGGCGGCAATCCGTCTGGTCTCGAGCTCGCCGCCGAGCGGCGTAGCGCCGATCACGTCGATGACTTCGACCTGTGGTGGCGGTTGCGCGAGTGCGGCCACCGTCGCGCCGAGGCACACGGCCGAGCATAGAAACGTTCGCATGTTTCCCCTGAGAGCCCCGGCGCACTAGCTCAGCGGCGCAGCAGCCACAGCACGAGCGACAGCACCACCGACACGAGCAGGCAGGTCGCGAGCGGGAAGTAGAACACGCTGTTGCCGGTTTGGATACGGAAGTCGCCGGGCAAACGGCCGAGCCCGAGCTTCGAGAGCCACGGCCAGAGCAAACCGGCAACGAGCACTGCGATGCCGATCGTGATCAGCGTGCGTTGCATCGTCAGTGCAGCGCGGTGGCGAGCTTGCGGCGGTACTCGGCGACGAGCGCCGGCTCCGACGCGGCCAGCGTGAACAACGCGACGAGCTGCGCGCGCGCCTCGTCGGCCTGGGAATGGCGGCCGAGGCGAACGACCTCGAGCAGCTCCTCCATGGCTTCACGAAATCGCCGTTTGCCGGCGAGCACGCTCGCGAGCTTGATGCGCGCGTCGTGGTCGAGCGGATCGATGCCGATCTGCTCGCGGAGCTCGACCTCGCCTGGACCGCCGGCGCCCGCCTTCGCGAACGCAATACCTTGCTCGAGCGTCGCGATGCGATCGGCGAGCGCGATGTCGCGCGGCACGTTGGCAAGCAACTCCGCCGCTGCGTCGACATTGCCGGCCGCGAGGGCCGCCTCGGCGGCACGCAACGCTTCCTCGCCGGCCGACGGGACGAGCTGGCCGAAGAACTCGCGGACTTGGGCCTCCGGAACCGCTCCCATGAACTGCGCGACCGCGCGTCCGTCCTTGAACGCGATGACGTTGGGAATCGAACGGATGTTGAACGCTTGCGACAGGTCTGGATTCTCGTCGGAATTGATCTTGACGAGCTTGACGCGGCCGCCGAACGCGTCTGAGACCTTGTCGAGCGTGGGGCCGAGCGTGCGGCAAGGGCCGCACCACGGCGCCCAGAAATCGACGACGACGGGGACTGTTTTCGAAGCTTCGACGACCTCGCGCTCGAAGGTGGCGGTGCTGACATCCATGTGCGTCATTGTACTGCACGCCCCGCGCGGAGCATGGCCGTCGTTGCGAGGTTTTGGCAAGCTACGCGTATGACTACTGATCACCGCAAGCACGGATCTCGCGCGCGTCTGGTTGCGCTCGGCGCGGTTGGCATCGCCGTGCTCGGCGGCGCTGCGTCGTGGCTCCTGCTCGGTGAGCGTTTCCGCGGCGATTCCGCGCTCGAGGAGACCGAGCCGGCGCCGATAGGCTACGCGCCGACAGCCCCGGCGGCGGGCTCCGTGCTGCGCTACGAGACCGAGTATCCGACGATCCCGTATACGACGGGCAAGCGCACGGACCGCGTAGCCGCGCTGATCGACCGCATCGAGCGCGGCGAGACGACGCTCGAGCACGCGGGCTCACGCGGCTACCTCGACTCGCTGCTGGCGGCGCTCGAGATCGATCCGTCGTCGCAAACGCTCGTGTACTCGCAGACGAGCTTGCAGAGCAAGCTCATCGGTCCCAGGACGCCGCGTGCGATCTACTTCAACGACGACGTCTACTTAGGCTTCGTGCAAGACGGGCCGATCGAGATCGCCGCGCTCGATCCGAGCTTGGGACCCGTGTTCTATCTTCTCGAGCAGAATCCAGTCTCGCCGGTGTTCGGCGCCGAGCTCGGCCGCTGCTTGAGCTGCCACGACTCGTACTCGCTGACGGGCGGCGGTGTGCCGCGCTTCATCGTCGGCTCGGGCTACACGGGCACGACGGGCATGCTCGTCTCGCACGAGGGCTGGATCCTCGTCTCCGACCGCACGCCGCTGAAGAGCCGCTGGGGCGGGTGGTATGTGACGGGCCGGCATGGCAGCCAAGTGCACCTCGGCAACATGGTCATCAAGACGCTGGACGACTTCGACAAGCTCGAGGAGCTGCGGGTCGGCAACGTCGAAACGCTCGACGCGCTCGTCGACGTGAAGCCATACCTCACAAACACGAGCGATATCGTCGCGTTGCTCGTGCTGCAGCATCAGGCCGACGTCCAGAACCTCATCACTCGCTTGAGCTACGACGCGCGGACGGCCGCGGACAAGCGTGAAGAGCCGCTCGAGGCGACGGCCGAGCGCCTGTTGCGCATGATGCTGTTCGTCGACGCCGTGGAATACACGGAGCCGATCTCGGGCCGCCCGGAATTCGTCGAGCAGTTCACGCGCCGCGCCGTGCGCGACACGCAAGGCCGTTCACTGCGCGATTTCGACTTGACGCGGCGCTTGTTCCGCTATCCGCTGAGCTACGTCATCTACTCGCCGGCGTTCGACGCGCTGCCTGACGATGCCAAGGGCATCTTTCAAAAACGGTTGAACGAGGTCCTGACAGGCCGCGACACGAGCGAAGATTTCGCGCAGTTGACCGCGGCAGACCGCACCGCGATCCTCGAGATTCTCCGCGACACGAAGCCTGACTTCGCGGCCGGCGTAGCCCACTGAAGAGTCGCTTCGCGAGGGCCAAGGGCCCGCATCGCGCGACGTCCATGAGCTTCAGTCCCACCGCCCCTCCGTCCCGGTTCGCTTTGGCGGCTGCATTCGCGATCATCTATCTGATTTGGGGCTCGACGTTCCTTGCGATCCTGTTCGCGATAGAGACGCTGCCGCCGTTCTTGATGGCGGGTATGCGGTTCCTCGTTGCAGGCTCACTGGTCTATGCATGGTCGCGCCTCGTGAATGGGACGGGGGCGCCGAGCCGAGCGCAGTGGCTTGCGGCTGCGGCCGTGGGCGTCCTGCTGCTCGTAGGCGGCAACGGCCTGCTCGTCTGGTCCGAGCAGCGCATACCGTCGGGTGTCGCCGCGTTGCTCGTCGGTACGGTGCCGTGCTTCATGGCATTGATTGACTGGCTGCGGCCGGGCGGCTTGCGCCCCTCCGGGTACGTCTTCGCGGGTTTGCTGCTTGGCTTGGTCGGGCTTTTCTGGCTCGTAGGTCCGGACACGCTGATCGGCGGCGGCCGTGCCGACTTCATCGGCGCCGCAGTGGTCGTCTTGGGCTCGTTCTCGTGGGCGCTGGGCTCGATTTACTCGCGTCACGCACGGACCCCGGCGTCGCCGTTCTTGTCGACGGCCATGCAGATGCTCGCGGGCGGCGCTGTGCTGCTCCTGCTCAGTGTGCTGCTCGGCGAGCCGTGGGCATTCGACGCACGCGCCGTCTCGTTGCGTTCAGCGTTCGGGCTTCTTTATCTGATCGTGCTCGGCTCGATCGTCGCGTTCAGCGCGTACATCTGGCTGCTGCGCGTCAGCACGCCGGCGCGCGTCAGCACGTACGCCTACGTGAATCCCGTCGTCGCCGTGCTGCTCGGTTGGGCGCTCGCCGGCGAGGAGCTGACGCTTCGAATTGGCGTAGCGGCCGCCATCATCGTCAGCGGGGTGGCTCTGATCACCCTCGCGCCGAAGAAGCTACCTCCTCACGGCCGTTGACCGGGCCCGGTCCCGATGGCGGGATGATTGCAGTCGCGGTCCGCCCGCGCTATAACCACGGCTCGTCGGACGTCCTGCGCAACCCCTTTAGTTAAAAGGAAAAAATAGGCCATGCGCGTACCCGTTCTGCGACCCCTCGCCTTCACCGTTGTACTCGCCGCAGCCGGGCTTGCCGGCGGGGTGCTTGGCCAACGCGCCGAAGAGCCCGAGGAAATCACGGTCCGAGGACAGAAATCGCTGGGCGAATACCGGCTAGAGCTGGAGCGGGCCCGCGAGGAGGTCTTCAGGCAATTCAACGAGGCGAACAAGGGCAACGACACTGATATTAGATGTCGGGACGAGCAGCCGACGGGCAGTCGAATGTCGCAAAACGTGTGCCGGTCCGCTGCCGAGAACAGGGTGGACGCCGCCGCAGCTCGCGACTTCCTCGGCTCGCTGCTCATGAGCGCCGGCAATTACAGAACATATACGTGCTGCGCCCCGCCAGGCACACAAGTCGCCGCGAACATAGGCACGGGCGAAGCGCAGGCTGCAGGACAGAGCGGAGAGGCGGACGCGCTGGCCAAATTCGAGCAGGAATGGAACCGGCTCTTGACCGAGGACCGGCAGTTCTACCGGGCCGTCGTGAAGTACGTCGAGCTCGAAGACGAGTACGACAAGGCACGCGGTGTGACCGAGGAAGCGCTCCAAGTCCCAGTCGCGGCGGTAACGGTTTCGCAGCCGAGCGGGCCGCAGTGCGAGGCTACGACGCTGACCGAATATTTTCAGCGGAACACGGTGGCGCGCGTCTCGGGCACGATCAGCCTCGCGAGCTGCCCGGCGGGAACGACGGGGAACTACAACGTCGTTGCACGCGTCAGGGAAGAGAGCGGCGAGATCAAGCCGATCGAGTTCAGCGAGACGTGGCAGCGCGCCGACGCGGGAGACGTGACCTTCAATACCGACTACCCGATCGGCGAGAACGTCGAGCTCGTGAACGTCCGCGTACGTGACCTGAAGTGCACCTGCGCCGATCCCGTGCCGGCAGCAACTCCGTAACCACCGCTACTCGAGACCCACCCGTGCAGGGCGTGACCGCGGCCGCGGCGCGGTGGCGTTGCACCGTCGCCGCAACGCCATTGTGGTCAGAGCCTACAGCGGGCTCGCGCGCCGCGGCGCTTCCGGGACGGTCTACGAGCGGCTATCCTTCGGGCCCTTATGACGAAGCAGAAAACGGCGATCACGCCGACGAGAGCAGAAAACTACTCCGAGTGGTACCAGCAAGTGATTGCCGGCGCCGATCTCGCGGAGAATTCGCCGGTGCGCGGCTGCATGATCATCAGACCGTGGGGCTACACGCTCTGGGAGAACATGCAGCGCGCGCTCGACGACATGTTCAAGGCGACGGGCCACGAGAACGCGTACTTCCCGCTGTTCATCCCGCTGTCGTTCCTGCAGAAGGAAGCCGCCCACGTCGAGGGCTTCGCTAAGGAGTGCGCCGTCGTGACGCACCATCGGCTCGAAGCCGACGCCGACGGCAAGCTCGTGCCGACGGGGGAGCTCGAGGAGCCGCTCGTCGTCCGCCCGACGTCCGAGACGATCATTGGCGATGCATTCGCACGCTGGGTGCAGAGCTACCGCGATCTGCCGCTGCTCATCAATCAATGGGCCAATGTCGTGCGTTGGGAAATGCGCACGCGATTGTTTCTACGGACGACCGAGTTCCTGTGGCAGGAAGGCCATACGGCCCACGCAACGCGCGAGGAAGCCATCGAAGAGACGATGCGCATGCTCGACGTCTATGCCGAGTTTGCCGAAAGCTGGATGGCCGTGCCCGTCATCAAGGGCGAGAAGACGGCCGGCGAGCGCTTTCCCGGCGCCGAGCGCACGTACTGCATCGAGGCCATGATGCAAGACCGTAAGGCGCTGCAGGCCGGCACGAGCCATTTCCTGGGCCAGAACTTCGCGCGCGCCAGCAACATCCAGTTCCTCGGCGCCGACGGCGCGCAGCAGCACGCGTGGACGACGAGCTGGGGCGTCACGACGCGGCTGATCGGGGCGATCCTCATGACACATTCGGACGACGACGGGTTCGTCTTGCCGCCGCGGCTCGCGCCGCAGCACGTCGTCATCGTGCCGATCTTCCGCAGCGACGAGGAGAAGGCGCGCGTGCTCGAGTACTGCCGCAAGGTCGCGGCCGAGCTGCGCGCGCAGCGCTTCCACGACGCACCCGTGCGCGTGCTCGTCGACGAGCGCGACGAGCGCGGCGGCGAGAAGATCTGGCAGTGGGTGCGCAAAGGCGTGCCGGTGCGCCTCGAAATCGGGCCGCGTGACATGGACAAGGATGCCGTGTTCGCCGGACGACGCGATCGCGCGCCGAAGGACAAGCAGGGCGTTCCGCGGCAGGAATTCGTGGCGCAGATCGCGGCGACGCTGCAGTCGATCCAGGACGGTTTGCTCTCGCGTGCGAAGGCGTTTCGCAAGGAGCACACGCGGCGCATCGACAGCCGCGACGAGTTCTACGAATTTTTCACGACCGAGCGCGAGGAAGAGGGTAAGCCGACGCCGATTCACGGCGGCTTCGCGCTGACGCATTTCAGCGGCGAGGTCGAGCTCGAGAAGAAGATCAAGGACGACTTGTCCGTGACGGTGCGCTGCATCCCGCTCGAGAAAAGCGAGCCCGGCACGTGCCCGTTCACGGGCAAGCCGAGCGCGCAGCGGGTCGTCTGGGCGAAGGCGTACTGACGCGCGAGGGCGCGCATGGCGATCTATCGCATCCTTGCCGACGTGGTGCTGACGATCCACTTCGCGATCGTTGCGTTCGTGATCGGCGGGCTCGTGCTCGTGGTCGCGGGCAATCGCTGCGGCTGGCGCTTCGTGAACGGCTGGTGGTTCCGGCTGACGCATCTCGCCGCGATCGCTGTCGTCGTCGCACAGGCGTGGCTAGGCGTCGTCTGCCCGCTGACGACGCTCGAAAGCTGGTTGCGCGTGCAGGGGAGTGAGGCCGGCTACGAGACGAGCTTCGTCGAGCACTGGCTCACGAGAATCCTCTTCTACGAGGCGCCGGCGTGGGTTTTCACGGCCGCCTACACGCTGTTCGGCTTGGCCGTCGTCGCGGCGTGGTGGCGCTTTCCACCGGGCCGCCGCGCATGAGCGGCGGAAGGAAGCCCCGGCGAGGCTAACCAATCTTTTCCGCGACGATGAGCCGGTAGCGCATCAGACCGGCCCGATAGAGGCGCTCGAGCGCGAGCCCGCCGTGATACGAATCGAGCAGCTCGCGCAGGCCGGCCGACGGTGTGACGCGGTGCAGCACGCGGTTCAGCGTTTCGAGCCGCGCGATTTTCGCGAGCGTTCGCGGCCGCAGCTCCGTCGTGAGGTCGCGGTCGGCGACGATCGCGAGGCCACGCTGCGCGAGCGCCGCCTTGAGCTCGACGGCGCACGCGAGCATCGGTACGCGCCAACCGGCCTGGAACAGCTCGAGATCCCGCGTGCCGCGCGCTCGGGGCTCGGGCATGTCGTCCGCGATCGCGAGCCTGCCGCCGGGCGCGAGCCGCGCAATCAGGGCGGCGATGCTGGTCTCGGGATGTGCCGAGTGCGCCAGCGATTCGATCGCGATGGTGAGATGGAATGGGCCCTCGGGTGGAGTATCGTAATTGCCGATTTCGATGCCGACGCGAGTGCCGAAGCCGGCCTTCGCTGCCGCTGCGCGGCCCACCGCGGCTTGCTGCGCGCTCAACGTGAGCCCCGTGAATCGCGCCGAGCATCGGCCGGCAAGATCCAGCATCGTGCCCCCGAAGCCGCAGCCGGCATCGAGCACATGACCGGACGGCGGGGAAGGGAGTGTGGCAAGCAGCACGTCGTGCAGCCGCGTCACCGTCGTGCGGCCGCCCACGCGCGGATCAGCCAGGGCTCGGTGTACCGCGAGCTTGTCGTGCCCGCCGCCATAACCGAAGGTATGCGCCGACGCCGTCCAGCGCGCGAGACGGTCGTAATAGCCGCCGAGCGCCGCGCGCTCGTCGGCCCGGCCCACGTACGGCGGGCTTTCGCCTCCGCCGGCTACGTCGTCTAGCGGAACTTCCAATTGACTGCGATGCCGCCGTAGCCGGTGCGCCCGGGGCCCGGCTCGAAGTACCGGTTCGCGGCAGCGTTGATTCGCGCGTTTGCCGTATAGGTCTCGTCGCTCAAGTTATTGACGCCGATGAACGGCGACAGAACCAGATTGTCGAGCTCGAGCTCGTAACCCATGCGCAGATTTGCCAGTGTGTAATCGGGGATCACAACCAAGTTGGCACTGTCGCCGAACTGCTCGTCGACGTAGATCGCATCGGCTGCGACGAACCATCCTCGCGGCGCGCGGTAAGCGAACTCGGCGAACAGCAGATTCTCGGGCGTGCCGGGAATGACGTTGCCGCTGCGGTCGACGCCGTCGGGGTCTGCAATCGTGATGTTCTCGACGAACTGCGTGAACGTGAAATCCGAGTATGTGTAGCTGACCGTGGTCTGAATGCGATCCGTCGGGCTCGCGATCCATGAAAATTCCAGGCCGTCGCGGCTCGTCTCGCCGGCGTTGGAGAACGAGAAACGGCCGGGCGCGGTCGGAATCTCGTTCCCGATCAACTCGTCTTCGACGTCGATCGTGAACACCGCGACCTCGTAGCGTTGCGCATCGCCGATATTGCCGCGCAGCCCCACCTCGAAGTTACTCGCCGCCTGCGGCACGAGCGCCTGGTTGAATCCGCCGCCTCCGCCGGGCAAAGCGAACTCCGTCGTCGTCGGCGTTTCGAACGCGCTCGAGTACGTCGTGTAGAAGTTCACGTCGTCGGTGAGCTCGACGACGAGACCGACCATCGGGCTCGTGTCCGTGAACTTTTTCGAGCCGGAGTCGTCGCCTGAGGGGTTGTCAGGCGTTACGTTGGCGAACCACCGGTCCGTCACCTCGAATTCGACCTCGTCGTAACGCACGCCGAACGAGAGTTGCACGCGCTCGGACACGCTGAGCTCGTTTTGCACGAACACGCCGAAGCTCGTCACGTGCTCGTTTTGGTCGAAGGAGAGCGGCCCTCGCACGCCGTTGACGTTGTTGTCGTAGCGCAGGCGATCGTCGCTCTGATCGTCGAAATCCACGCCCGTTATGAAGCGATTCGGCCGATCGAGCCAGAAGCCGTCGTGGTTGTAGCTGACGCCGCCGCCGACGAAATCGCGCTCGAGGTCGACCTGTCCTTGGCTCAGCACAGGCAGCAGGTTGCCGAAGTCGCGCCAGGCATAGTAATTGCGCGCCGTGAGCGTGCCGCGCTCGCCGGCCGGCGTCGTGTAGACGAAGCCGAGGCGTTGCTGCTCCAGTGATTCGCCGGCGTCGAATAGCACGTTGTTCGGGGCCGCGGAGCGCGGATTGACGGGCGCGACGGCCGCCGTGAGGCCGCCCGGGTCGTCGGACACCGGTTGATCCGTGAAACTGATGACGGTCAAGAGGCTGCGATCGCGGCCGAGATCGACGTCGAACCGCCCACTCAGCAGCTTGTTCTCGTAAGTGCTCTGCGCGCGGTAACCCTCGAGCTCCTGGTCAGAGAGGCTGATGAGGTAATCGAGACGTTCCGTCTCGCCGCCGAACTTGAGCTGCGACTTCGCGAACTCGTAACCGCCCGCGGCGACCCGCAGCTCGGCCTGCGGGACGTCTCGGCCGCCTTCGGACGTCAGGCTGATGACGCCGCCCGAGGCGTTGCCATAGAGCGCCGAGCTCGGGCCGCGGATGACCTCGATTTGGCTCGTGGCGCCGAGATCGATGCTGTCGACGGAGCCGAGCCCGTCGGGCAACGTTTCCGGAATGCCGTCGACGAGCACCTTGACGCCGCGAATGCCGAACTGGCCGCGGGCGCCGAAGCCGCGCACGGACAGGCGCAGGTCTTGCGCAAAGTTGTAGCGGTTCTGCATGAACAAACCCGGCACACGGCTCAGCGCTTCATCGAGCGCTAGCTGCTGGCGCCCGAGCTGAATGTCGTCTTCGGTCACTACGCTGACGGAGGCCGGAGTCTTCTCGAGCGTGCGCTCGAGCAAGGTGGCCGTGACGATGATCTCCTCGAGCGGGCCCTGGCTCTGCGCAGGCGCTTGCGCGAGCGCTGCGGTACCAAGCGCCAGGGTCGGGGCCGCGCAACAAGCAAGGCTGTAGTGCCAGCGAAGTGGGTGCATGAGAAATCCCGTGGTTATTCGAGGCCTGACTGGCCGCGTATCATGACGTAGGGGCCCCTCGGGCGGCAACGCCGTTCGCCGCAGCCGTCATCGTGGCGGGCACGCTACAGCGTGAATTGGCCTGGGCTTCCGGGCACACTGGCGGGCCCGTCGGCTGACACACGAACCCGGTTATGGACTTCATTTCGATGGCCGAGCTGTCGGCGCTCGTGCAGGTCATCCTCGTCGATCTCGTCCTGGCCGGCGACAACGCCATCGTCGTCGGCATCGCCGTTGCCGGGCTGCCCGTCCAGCAGCGCTGGCGAGTCATGGTTTTCGGCATTGCCGCTGCGACGCTGCTGCGGATCGTGTTCGCGTCCGTGACGGTTCAGTTGCTCCAGGTCATCGGCTTGCTGCTTGCCGGCGGCCTGCTATTGCTGTGGGTCTGCTGGAAGCTGTGGCGCGAGCTGCGCACGGGGCGGCTCATCGACATGTCGATGGGGCATGCGCCGCGCGAGGTTTCGGCCGAGATCGGTCCGGCAGCCGTTGTGCCGCCGGCGAAGACGATGCGTCAGGCCGTGACGCAGATCATCATCGCCGACGTTTCGATGTCGCTCGACAACGTCCTCGCCGTCGCCGGCGTCGCGCGCGAGCACGCGTGGGTGTTGATCTTCGGGCTCGTGTTGTCCGTCGCATTCATGGGTCTAGCGGCGGCCGTCATTGCGCGGCTCTTGGCGCGCTTCCACTGGATTGCCTACGTCGGCCTCGCGATCATTTTCTACGTGGCACTGCGCATGATCTTCGACGGCACGCTCGAGCTCGTCGAAGCTGCCGGCTAGGCGTGCTTCGCGTGCACGACGTACTTGCCGTTGAAGATAACGGCGCGTTTGTCTTCGTTGTCGATCGTGCACACGAGCTCGAAGCTCGCCCGGCCCGACGCAGTGAATTTATCGAGCCCTGCCTCTAGCGCGCCGGCGTCGGGCTCGCAGCGGCAGACGAAGTCACGCTCGACGGCCTTGCGGTACTGGACCGTGCTTTCGGCTGCGTAGATGACGCCCGTGAGCCCACGCTCGCGCAACGCGAGCCACACCGCGCCCCAACCCGTCAGCGCGCACGCCGAGTACAAGCTGCCCGCGAACGTCGTGCCATGCACGTTGCGATTCGGCTGCAGCGGCGCGCGCACCATCAACGACCGGCCGTCATAGCGCTCGACGGTCACGCCCATGGCGGCAACGATTGGGATCTCACGATGCCAAGTCGCGGTGAGCTCGCTGCAAAGAGCGGCGCGGTCCGTCATGGACCGAGTATCGCACGGTCCTGGACGGCCTTTCGCTCGGTCCAACTCGGTCGCGGCCGGTGCTATGATCGGCTCAAAAGCGGCACGACTGCCGCGTCAGACCGTCACAGCTCGGGGGAGAGTCATCTTGCAGACGCAATCGAAGCTCGCGCTTTGTTTCGTGCCGGTCGCTCTGTGCGCAGCGAGCGGCGCGCTCGCGCAAGGCCAGCAGCAAGATTTTTCGGCCGTGCAGATCAAGACGCATCAGGTCGCTGGCAACATCTATTATCTCGAGGGTCAGGGCGGCAACGTCGGTTTGCTCGTCGGCGACGACGGCGTGCTGATGATCGACGATCAGTTCGCGCCGCTGTCGGAGAAGCTGCTCGCTGCGATCCGCGCGCTGTCAGACAAGCCGATCAGGATGCTGATCAACACCCACCTCCATGGCGACCATACCGGCGGCAACGAGAACTTCGGCAAGATGGGCGTCGACATCGTCGCGCACGACAACGTCCGCGTGCGTCTCGCGCGCGGCGCCAACAACGCGCCGCCGGCACCGGCGGTCGCGCTGCCCGTCGTGACGTTCGGCGACCGCATGAAGCTGCACTTGAACGGCGAGACCGTCACGATCGGCAAGCTGCCGCCGGCCCACACGGATGGCGACAGCTTCATCCACTTCGCCAAGGCCGACGTGATCCACACCGGCGACGTGTTCCGTACCACGGGCTATCCGGGCGTGGACGGCAACAACGGCGGGACCGTGAAGGGCACGATCGAGACTCTGCAAGAGCTCGTCGACATGGCCGGGCCGAACACGAAAATCATCCCGGGACACGGCGTCGTTTCGACGCGCGCCGACGTCGCGGCGTTCCGCACGAACACGATCGAAGCGCAGCGCCGCATCACCGACTTGATCAAGCAAGGGATGACCGTCGAGCAGGTCGTCGCCGCGAACCCGACCGCCGATCTCGCGACGAAGTTCGTGACGAGCGGACCGCCACCGGACGCCGCCGCGACGCAGCGCTTCCTCACGGCGTTTTACAACGCCCTGAAGAGCGAGCTCTGATCGACCGCGCGCCCGAGCGCTCGGTCGAAGTCGCTTGAGCCGGCCGCGCGTACTGATCTACCGGGCCGTCGACGAGAGCGGGGAATCACATCGCCTCATGGAGGCCGCGGGGTGCAGCGTCGTCGTGGCCCCGGCGGATGCGGACCGCGTACAGCTCGCAGCGCTAGCTGCCGGCGCCGACGTCCTGCTCGGCGCGACGTTCCGCGGCTACATGGATTACTCGTTCTTGACGATCTCGCCGCGGTTGCGGCTCGTCGGCAAGTACACGATCGGAGTAGACGACATCGATGTCGATGCGGCGAGCGCGCTCGGCGTGCTCGTCACGCATAGCCCGACCGAAGCGAACTGGGGCGGAGTCGCCGAGGGCACGCTCGCACTGATGCTTGCCGTGCTGAAGCGAATTCGCGAGCGCGACCGGCAAGTCAAAGCCGGCGGGTGGCGCGAGCCGCCGATTTACGGAACTTACGTCGGCAGACGCGGAGACGGCTACGCCGGCATCACGATAGGGATCGTCGGGCTCGGCCGCGCGGGCTCGCGTGTCGCCGAGCTGCTGAAACCCTGGAACGCACGCGTGCTGGCTGCCGACCCGTATGTGGAACCCGGGAAGTTCGCGCGCCATGGCGTCGAGCGCACGGACCTCGACACGCTGCTGCGAGAGTCGGACGTCGTGACGTTGCATTGCAACCTGACGGCCGAGACGCGCGGGCTCATCGACCGCCGGAGGCTCGCACTGTTGAAGCCGACGGCAGTGTTGATCAACACTGCCCGCGGCGCCATCGTCGAACTCGACGCGCTCTGCAAGGCGCTGGAGGCGCGCACGCTGGCCGCCGCCGCGCTCGACGTCTTGCCCGAGGAGCCGCTTCAGCGCGACGCGCGAATCTCGCGGCTCGGCGATAGCGTGCTGTTGTCGCCGCACATGGTGGCCGCGAACCAGGGCGGAACGCTTGGAGCGGCGATTCCTTGGACTGCCGAGGCCGCGCTCGCGGCGCTGCGCGGCGAGCTGCCGGAGCGCATCTACAACACGGAAGCCGTCGCGCGGTGGCAGGCGCGGTTCGGCGGCAAGTCGCTGCTCGCGGCGCTGCGTTGACGAGACTGCTGCGCACCGCGCGCAGCCGATATACTGCGGCGCTGGGGCCTCGACGGGAGAAGGCGACGAGCTCACGCACTGCACATGCTAGCGGTTCCGCTCGAGCCCCGTTGCAACACGACGAGCTACGGTGAGTAGCAACAGCGGCCTGCAGGCCGGTGTCCACCCGCGCGAGGTCTGGGCGTGGGCGATGTACGACTTCGCGAATTCGGGCTACACGACCGTCGTCGTCACGGCCGTATTCAACGCCTATTTCGTGGGCGTCGTTGCCGCCGGCGAGACGTGGGGAACGTTCGCGTGGACGTTGGCGTTGTCGATCAGCTACGCGTTCGTGATTTTCACGGCGCCGATCATCGGCGCCTATGCCGACGCTCACGCAGCCAAAAAGAAATTGCTTGCCGTAACGACTTCGGGCTGCGTGCTCGGCACGGCGCTGCTATCACTCGTCGGGCCGGGAGATCTGGCGCTCGCGTTCGCGCTGATCGTGGTCTCCAACCTTTTCTTCGGCACCGGCGAGAACATCGCGGCCGCGTTCTTGCCCGAGCTCGCCAAGGGCGAGGCGATGGGCAAGGTCTCGGCTTGGGGCTGGTCGTTGGGATACATCGGTGGCCTCATCACGCTTGCCGTCTGTTTGGCATACGTGACGTGGGCAGGAGGCCAGGGTCAAACGGCGGCGGAGTTCGTTCCGGTCACAATGCTGATCACAGCCGGCATGTTTGCACTGGCCAGCTCCTTCACGTTCTTGGTGCTCAAGGAGCGCGCGCGCCCACAGCAGGCTCGCGCAGGAGCTGCCCCGCGCGCGCTGGCGCGCGTCGGGCAAACGCTGCGTCACGCGCGGCAATACAAGGATCTGCTACGGTTCTTGGGTTGCATCGCGTTGTACCAATCCGGTGTGCAAACGGTGATCGCATTAGCCGCCATTTATGCGCAGGAGGCGATGGGCTTCACGACGCAAGACACGATCATGCTCGTTCTGCTCGTGAACGTGACGGCCAGCTTGGGCGCGTTCTTGTTCGGGCGGTGGCAAGACCGGCTGGGCCATCGCAGGACGCTGGCATTCACGCTGCTCGGCTGGTGCTCGATGGTGCTGATCGCGTACTTCAGCACGGGTCAAGCCGGTTTCTGGGTTGCCGCCAACATCGCGGGCCTGTGCCTCGGCGCCAGCCAGTCAGCCGGGCGCGCGCTCGTCGGTTACTTGACGCCCGCCGATCGCCACGCAGAATTTTTCGGGCTTTGGGGCCTGGCCGTGAAGCTCGCGTCGATCTTGGGCCCCTTGAGCTACGGCGCCGTCACCTGGATGACCGGCAACGATCACCGCGGCGCCATGCTCGTCACGGGCGTGTTCTTCGTGCTCGGGCTTTTTGTGCTCACAAGCGTCGACCCCGAGCGCGGCCGGCGCGCGGCTACGGCGGCTTCTTAGCGCCCTCCTCGGACGAGCACGAAAAATCGTACGCGAACTTGCGTCCTACCGCGCCGGCATAACGCGATTCCAGCTTCGTCTTGGCTTTGCGGCCGCGTCCGAGGCATCGTACGGCACTAGACGAGCGTCAGGGCATAGTTGCGCGTGGCCGAAAAGAAAATTCTCTACGTCTTTCCGGGGCAGGGATCGCAGTATCGAGGCATGGGTTCCGATCTCGTCGAGGCGTTCCCCGTCGCACGAGATCTCTACGCCCGTGCCAGCGAGATCGTCGGTTACGACGTCAGCGAGCTCTGTTTTCGCGACCCGCGCGAGGAGCTGAACCTGACGCGCTTCACGCAGCCCGCGCTGTTGACGCACGAAGTCGCGTGCCTCGAGTCGTTTCGCAGCCTCGTCGGCAACCGCGTGAAGCCGGCGCTTGGCGCAGGTCACAGCCTCGGCGAATACACGGCGCTCGTGAACGCGGGTGCGCTGTCTTTCGAGGCGGCGCTGAAGCTCGTGCAGAGGCGCGGCGAGCTCATGAGCGAGTTCGGCCGCGGAGGAATGCTCGCGACTACGCTCGAGCTGCCGGCGGCGCAGGCGCTCGCCGACAAATTTTTCTGCGGTATCGGCGGCTGCAATTTGCCGGACCAAACGGTCGTTGCGGGCGAGACGCAAGATCTCGACGCGTTGGTTGCCGAGATGGCGACGCTCCACCCCAACAAGCGCGGCGTGCGCTTGAACACCGAGGGGGCGTTCCACACCTATCTGATGGTCGGCGCGGCTCGGGAATTCAGGAGCGTGCTGGAGCAAACTGAGTTCGGCGCGCTCGGCGTCGACACGCTGTCGAACTACACCGGCAAGCTCCACGAGTCTGCGAGCAACGCGATACGCTCGCGGTTGTTCTTCCAGCTCTTCAACCCCGTCAAGTGGGTGTCCTGCATCAACACGGCCGTCGATGCAGGTGTCGACACCATCATCGAATTCGGCGGCGGGATCGGGAAAGGCGAAGGGCCCGAAGGCAAGCGCCCGAACCTCGAGAGCATCGTCAAGAAATCGTTGAAGTGGCGCGAGCATCAAGCGCAGTACCTGCCCGCCATCAACGCGACGACGATCCGTGCGACGGCAGAGCAGCTGTTGAACGGTTGACCAGTTGAGCATCGAAAACGCGCCGCCGCGAGGCCTCGAGCCTTTGCGACTCGAGCGCACACCAAGATTCATACGGGAGTAAGGAGCGAATGGGTGCCTTGAAAATCCCCCACGGTGGGGAATTGAAGAACTTGTATCTCCACGAAGCGGCCGTGAAGCAAGAGAAGGCGCGCGCGCGCGACTTGCCCTCGTGGGATATGAACATGCGGCAGCTCTGCGACATCGAGATGCTGCTGAACGGAGCGTTCTCACCGCTCGAAGGTTTCCTCGACGAGGCTGATTACGCCCGCGTGCTGTCGGACATGCGGCTCGCGAGCGGAGTTCTCTGGCCGATGCCGATCACGCTCGACGTGCCGCAGCAGTTCGCAGAAAAACTCAAAGTCGGCGACACGATCGCGCTGCGCGACGGCGAAGGTGTGCTGATCGCCACGATGGACATCTCGAGCATCTACCGCCCCGACTTCGACGTCGAGGCGAAGTCGGTCTTCGGCACCACGGATCTGAAACACCCTGCGGTCAGCTACTTGAAGGCGCACAGCAATCCCGTCTATCTCGGCGGAAAACTGCGCGGCGTGGAGCCGCCAGGGCATTACGATTTCAAGCACTTACGCGATACTCCTAAAGAATTTCGCGATCGAATTCGCAAGCTCGGCTGGCGCCGCATCGTCGCGTTCCAGACGCGTAATCCGATGCACCGCGCGCACCAGGAGCTCACGTTCCGCGCCGCGAAAGACGCCGAAGCGAACCTGCTGATCCAGCCCGTCGTCGGTATGACGAAGCCCGGTGACGTCGACCACTTCACGCGCGTGCGCTGCTACGAGCATCTGCTGAAGGCATATCCGGAGCAGACGACGGCGCTCTCCTTGCTGCCGCTCGCCATGCGCATGGGCGGCCCGCGCGAGGCCGTATGGCACGCGATCATTCGCAAGAACTACGGCTGCACGCACTTCATCGTCGGCCGCGACCATGCGGGCCCCGGCAACGACAGCAACGGCAAGCCGTTCTACGGGCCGTACGACGCGCAAGAGCTGATGAAGAAGCACGAGAAAGAGCTCGACATCAGCATGGTGCCCTTCAAGAACATGGTCTACGTCGAGGACAAGGCGCAGTACTTCCCCGAGGACGAGGTCGAGAAGGGTACGCGCACGCTCGACATCTCGGGCACCGAGCTGCGCCGCCGGCTGCAGGAAGGCTCCGACATACCCGAGTGGTTCTCGTTTCCCGACGTCGTCGCGGAGCTGCGGCGCACGCACCCGCCGCGTCACAAGCAGGGCTTCACGGTTTTCTTCACGGGCCTATCGGGCTCCGGTAAGTCCACAGTCGCCAATGCGCTGATGGTCAAGCTCATGGAGATGGGCGGCCGTCCCGTAACGCTGCTCGACGGCGATCTCGTTCGCAAGCATCTCTCGAGCGAGCTCGGCTTCTCGAAGGAGCACCGCGATCTGAACATCCAGCGCATCGGCTACGTCGCGAGCGAGATCACGAAGAACGGCGGCATCGCGATTTGCGCGCCGATCGCACCGTACTCCGCCACGCGCAAGCGCGTCCGCGAGATGGTCGAGCCGCTCGGCGGGTTCATCGAGATTCACGTGGCGACCCCGATCGAGGTTTGCGAGGTTCGCGATCGCAAGGGCCTCTACGCGAAAGCGCGAGCCGGTATCCTCAAGGGCTTCACGGGCATCGACGATCCGTACGAGGTGCCCGAGAACCCCGAGATGCGCCTCGACACGTCGGAATCCACGCCCGACATGTCGGCGCACCGCATCATCGTCAAGCTGGAGGCGCTGGGGTTCGTCAAGTAGCGCCCGGCACATTCCCCGTGGCGTGGCTCGTCTGAGAGCACGAGCCCGCACGGTATCGCTGGCGCGCCGACGTGGATCGACATCAAGGTGCGGGCGGGCAGCCGCTCTCGGCTACGACCGCCGCTTGCTGCTCGGCACGATTCTCTTGCATGCGACGTTGCAAGCGCCGGCCGATGAATGCGCCAGCCGCGGCACCGGCGGCCGTCGATACATCATTCTCGCCGACTTCCTTGCCGAGGGCGCCGCCGACGACGGCGCCGATTGCCGTACCGGCGATCGCGTGCTGATCCTTCGGGCCTTCGACGCAGTCAGACGACGCAGTCGCTGCTGGTTCAACGGCTACCGTCGGTGCTGGCGTGGGAGCAGGGGCGGGTTGCGCAACAGGTGCGGTTGACTGTGCCGTGCGCCGTGGTGCCGGTGCGGGCGCCGCCGCTGGCGGTTGCACGGCGATGGCGGGCCGTGCCGTAGGCTGCGACTCTGCGATTGCAGGGGCTGGCGATGGCGCGATTGCCGCCACTTCTCGGTCCACCAACGCGACTTCTTGATCGCTCGGCGATCGTTCTCCCAGCATCGAAAACGCCGCGACTCCGCCGGCGGTCGCGACGCCGAGACCGGCGACGACTCCTATCAACATCGACTTGTTCATGAAGCAGGCCCTCCTTGGCTCAGAGGCGTCAATCTGCATCCGAAGGCGCAGATGATCCGTGACCCTCGTCACACGATGGCGGAAGCGTCACTTCAGTATTCGTAACGCGTCCTCCGCTGCTGGTGCGACGGCTACGCTTGCGGCAGGTAGGATTGAAAAAATTGATTGACGAGGCGGTCGTAAGGGTCGAGCTCACGGCGAACCTTGTTGAAGAAGGTGAGGCGTGTGCCGAACCGCTGGGCCACCACTTCGGGCCCCGCGTTGCGCGTCTGGTTGAAGAAGGGAATCCCGCGATGCTTCGCCGCGAAGTCGGCAAAGTCGAGCACAAAATCGTCCCAACCGTCACCCTGCGTCGACAGCGGGCTCAGCGTGAAGATGGAGCCGTCGAACGACGGCGAGAGCAGCGCGCTGCGGTCGCGGTTCAGCCGGAAGCCGACCGTCGGCATGTCGCAGCGGAAGCCCGTGCGCGCGTAATACTCTTTGCAGAAGAGCTTGTACGCGAGCGCCGTGTTGGCGAACTCGCCGGCCGGAAAGCCCCACGTCGTGTACGTGAACCGGCTCTTGCTGCCGAGCATCCGGTAACGCCCGCTCTGCTCGACGGAATTGCTGCCGCTGCGCACGAGCGCGTTGTTCACGAGCGATTGCGCGACTTCGCTCAAGCTGTCGATCAGCGGATAGCGAAGTTGGCGTATGGGCATCGCCATGCCGAGTGAATGGGCCGCTTCGGGCAGCGCCGTGTAAACGGCCCAGTCCTTCAGCCGCCAGGCGAACTTGCGCCCCGGATCGGCTTCTGCCGCGGGCCGGCGCAGCTCGAGGTAGATGCGGTCGCGGAACGGCAGCAGATAGAGCTTCACGCCGGCTGTTGCGCCGATCAGCTTCGGGCCGAGGCGGCCGAAGTCCTTGAACGACACTTTCGCCGTTTGGACGGAGAAGCCCTGCACGGGCCTTACTCGCAGCGTGACTTCGTAGACGACGCCGAGTAGGCCGTAGCTCAATCGCATCAACGCGAGCAGGGTTTTCGTCTTTTCGCTGACGACGAATTTCTTGCCGTTCGGGCTCAAGACCTTGAGCTGGACGACGTGCGACGCGAACTGACCGACGTCGCCCGCCATCGAGGCCTCGAGCCCCGCTGCCGAAACCGCGCCGCCGACTGTGCGGTTCGCCAGGTCGAATCCGCCGACGAGCTCGAGCCCTTCGTCGCTGAGCACGTCGGCGAGCTCCGTCAGCGAGATGCCGGGCTGCACGGTGACGCGATCGCGTTCGATCTTCAGCACGCGGTTCATCGTCGACAAATCGAGTTGCGTACCGCCGTTGGCCGTGACGCAGCGCGTCATCGAGCTGCCCGAGCCGACGGGGCGTACGGGGCTCGGATACCGCTTCGCATCCATCAGCACTTGTTGAATCTCGGTCGGCGTCGACACGTCGACGATAGTGGCCGGGCCCATCGTGGGGGCGGCAGGAGCGATGCTGCGTTTGCGCGCGACGGCAGTATTCATTAGCGGACGGACTCCCTAAATTCCGTGCCGCCGGTCGATAACGAACGGGAGTGCCGCGTAAGCAGTCTCGAGTGGCCGGCAACCCCGCTGTCGTAGGGCCTTGAGCCCGTTAGACCGGAAGCTTTGTGTCCCCGACTTTCGTCGGGTTTACCTTTGATCGGCGGGCCGAATATCGCCGATAGCCTATGTCTCTTGCAAGCGACTGCGCACATGACGCAAAACGGCGACAGGGCTTATGTCAACTGCGCGCGTCGGGCTCGCTGCGTAGTATCTCGTCGAGGAAGCGATAGATCTTGCGCCGGGAAACGTTGAGCCCGAGCGGCGTCAACGAATAGAAGGCGCTCCGGTGCTGATAAAGGAAGGTCACCCGCTCCGGATGGCCCGTAATTTCCCAGAGTGCTGCTCGCGACGATTCGGGCATGCAGTCGTCGAACATGGCGTCGATCATCAGGATCTTGCTCGGGTCGTAGCGGCCCTCGAAGCGTGTCGGGTCGGCGGGATCGAAAAGCACTTCGAAGAACTCGCGATACTCTTCGATCGTCCACCCAAAGGTTTGCATGGCGTGCTCGCGGACTTCGCCGGCGCGGTTCCGACACATCGCGAAGACGTCCGCGAATCCGGCCGCGCCCATCATCAGCACGGCGCCCGCGAGGCGCGGCTCGTTCGCGAGCAACGTCGCCGTCACAAGCGCGCTCATGCTGAAACCGACGAACGCGATGCGCTCGGGGTCGATCTCGGGGCGCGTCGTAGCCCAGTCGACGAGTCGCCGCATGTCGACAACTGCGGCGCGATAGCGCTCGGCGCTATCGCGCGCCATCGCCCGAAAGCTCTCCTCCGTCGGCGCCGAGGAGAGCTCGGGCCACGGAAACAGCGGTGCGCTGCCGTATATCCAGATGACGTGTGAATCGCGGCTGCGCCGCGCGTAGCCCGTCGAGATCTTCTGCGGCGGGTAGTCACTGGTGCCCCAGATCGGCATGACGACGACGAGGCTCTTGGGACCGCGCTCCTTCGAGCGAAAGTACTGCCCCTCGACGAGATTCTCGGGATGGCCGTTGCGGCCGTTCGAGCGGAACGAGAGCTTGACGATTTCGTGCGAGCCCGTCTCTTCGAACGGCTCCGAGAGCTCGACGGCGGTGCGCTCGAACGAGTCGAACGGCACCGCGGCTGGTTGCGCCGCATCGAAGCGGAAGCCCGGCGCTGGCTCCGGATCGCGATGGACATGGAGCGCGCAGCTCGTGCACGCGAGAGCGAGTGTCAGGCCAAGAAGCCGTAACGAAGAGGGGATAGATCTGTTTTTCGCAAAAAAATAGATCTGTCCCGTCTTACTCGTAGCGCAGCGCTTCGATGGGATCGAGGCTGGCGGCGCGGCGCGCCGGCATGATGCCGAAGAAAAGGCCCACGCCGACGCTGAATGCCGAAGCCATGCCCACGGACTCCGGCGAGACGAAGACTTCCCAGCCTGCGAAGCGTGACAGCGTTCGCGCAGCGACAGTGCCAAGCAAGATCCCCAATCCGCCGCCTAACAAGCACAAAGTGACGGACTCGACGAGGAACTGCAAGAGAATGCTGAACCGCGTCGCGCCGAGCGCCATGCGAATTCCGATCTCTCGCGTTCGCTCCGTAACGCTGACGAGCATGATGTTCATGATGCCGATGCCGCCCACGATGAGGCTAACGCCGGCGATGCTCGCGAGCAGCATCGTGAACGTTTGCTGCGCTTCCTGCTGCGTGTCGAGAAATTCGCGCCGGTCGACAATCGAGAAGTCATTCGGGCTACCGGGCACAAGCTTGTGCCGTCTGCGCAGCACCCGCTCGATGTCCACCATCGCGCGCTCCATCGTCGCTTCCGACGCGACGCGCACGCTGATGTTGTCCATCTCCTCGCGGCCGAAGACGCGCTGCTCGGCCGTCCTGAACGGAATCAATGCGGCGAAGTCGGGGCTTTGATTGCCGAAGCCGCCGCCGATGCTCTCGAAGATACCGATGATTTGGAACGGCTGGCCGTTGACCGCGATCGTCTTGCCGACGAGCGTAGCGGGATCCGTCTCGAGCCGCTCGGGAATGTCCGCGCCGAGCACGACGACACGGCTGCGCTGCTCGTCCTCGGCCGCCGTGAAGAAGCGGCCATGCGAAAGCTTGTAGTTGAAGACGTCCGCGTACTCGGTGGTCGTGCCGATGAGCCGCGTGTTCGTGTTCATGTTGCCGAGCTTCAGCTGGCCTCGGGCCTGCATCTCGGGAACGACGGCATCGATGTATCGAGTGTCGGAGATCAGCGCATCGACGTCGTCGACGACGAGCGTCTGCCGGTCGCGCGAGATGCCGCCCGCGAAGAACTGCGCGGCGTTGACGGTGAGGATGTTCGCGCCGAGCGCAGCGATCTGATCGTCGATGCGCTTTTGCGCCCCGGCGCCCGCGGCCAGCATCGTGATGACGGCGCCGACGCCGATGATGATGCCGAGCATCGTCAAAGCCGCGCGAAAAAGATTCGCGCGAATCGACTGCAGCGCAACGATCACGATCTCGCCAAATAGCATGAATTTCGGCCTGCCGGACTGTGGCGACTAACCTAGGCAGCGCCGAGGATGGGGTCAAGCTTCGCCACTCAATTTTTCTGCAGGTTGTGATTCTCGACACTCTCCGAGGAGCGCGCGTACCATCGACTTGTGAGCACGGCAGTCGGTCACGGAGCATCTCGGCGCGCGGCGCGCGCGCTGCTTCGCTGCTGCTCTTTTCGCAACTTCTTGGCCGTATCCGCCGGAAGCGCGTTGGCGCTCCTGCCGTTGATCTCGGCCGGGCCAGCCGTCAGCTCGATCGCGATGCTGCCGCATGCAGCGCAGTATCCGCATCAAGCCTACGGCTACGACCTCGCGCTGACGCGACTGCGGCGTGGCACACCGGCCGGCGATTGGGTCGAAGCGGCGGATCGAGCGCTGCTTCAACCGCAACCCGTCGGGCTGCCGTTTCGAAAGCTCGACGAGCAAGCGGCGGTCGGTGCGGCGATCGGCTACGCGTTCACGGTGCCCGTCGGCCGGCGCGTCTCGGTGAACGTCACGGCCGATGAGCCCCGCGGCGAGTTATTCGTCGACCTGTTCCTGCGCACGTCGTCGGGGAAACACGAGCGAGTCGCGGGCGCGCTCCCGGGCGGCGCCTCGCAGCCGGTCGTCATCGACGCCATCGAGGGTGGCGACTATGTGATGCGGGTTCAGCCGTCGCTCGGGACGACGGCCGGTTATGACGTCGAGATCGCAGCAAACGCGTTGCTCGCATTCCCCGTCGACGGCGTCAACGGCAGGGCGATCTGGAGCGGATTCGGCGCCGAGCGCGATGGGGGCCGCCGCGCGCACCGGGGCGTCGACATCTTCGCCGCGCGCGGCACGCCCGTGCTCGCAGCGACGGACGGCTGGGTCACGCGCGTCGAGACGACACGCGTCGGCGGAAAGGTGGTCTGGATTCAGCCGTTGTTCGGCAACATGCGTGTCTATTACGCGCATCTCAACGAGCAATGGGTCGAGCCCGGCGACTTCGTGATCGCCGGCGAGCCGCTCGGTGCCGTCGGCAATACCGGTAACGCCGTCACGACGGCGCCGCATCTGCATTTCGGAGTGTATGTCCGCCGACCCGGAGTGCGCGGCGGCGCGCGCGATCCCGTCGAATTTTTGCGGTAACAGAAGTCCGTGCGTTGCGGGCCCGGCTGCGCTCCGCTAGGCTCGGCCCATGAGCCTGCGCGACCAAGTCGATCGCCTGCTGCCGGGCTGGAGGACGTGGTATCCCAGCCTGTTCGACGCTGCTGCCGATCTCGGCCTCATTCGTGCACGAGTCTGTCCGCCGGGCAGCCTGCTGTTGAGCCGCCGTCACGCCGACGTCCAGCGCGCGGCCGAGGAAATGCACCGCGAGCGGTGGGGCGGCGGCCCCCCCGAAGACGTTCCCGAGCGCGAGCGCCCCAGGCGCTAAGCGGAGACAGTTCTATTTTCCAGCGAAAATAGATCTGTCCCTCTTGCTATCGGCGCAGGTGCGTTCCCAAAAAGGCCGCCACGCGCTCGACGTTCCCCGCGGCATAGAACGCGTTGCCGCCGTGAGCCGCGCCGTGCACAACGATGAAATCGACCTCGAGCCCCTCGCGTTCGTACGCGCCTTCGAGCTCGTGCGACTGATTGATCGGCATTTGCGGATCCTGATCGCCGTGCAGCAGCAACAACGGCGGGTCGCCTCGGTCGACCTGAAACACCGGGCTCGCGAGCCGCGCGAGCTGCTCGGCATCCTTGGGCGCTGCGCCGAGCAAGCGGGTCAAGGCGGGCTCGCGGATGTTGAGCCCAAACGGAGTCGACTGCGCGAGTATCGTCGTGAGGTTCGTCGCGGCGAAGTACGAGACGATGGCGTGGACGTCCGATGATTCGGCGCGGTGATCGCCTAGCGTGCCTTCGAGCTCGGTATTACCGTTGCTGGTTCCTACGATGGCCGCAAGATGCGCTCCGGACGACGCGCCCGCGACGCCGATTCGCTCCGCGGCATAGCCATACCGCTTCGCTTGCGCGCGCAAGAAGCGGATCGCAGCTTTGATCTCGTGGACCTGCCCCGGGAACCTGGCCTTCGACGCCGGGCTGAAGTCGAGGCTCGCGACGGCGAAGCCGCGTTCGACGAACGGTGCCATCGGCATCGCAGACTTGTTGCCGTTCTCCCAGGCGCCGCCGTGGATCCAGACCAAGAGCGGAGCCGCGGCGGCGTCCGGCAAGTACAAGTCGAGCCGCAGCGGCTCGCCGGCAATGCTTTGCGCGTAGGGGATGTCGGCCTGGACGGCCGGAGCGCCGGATGCCCGTAGTGCCACGACGAATGCGGCAACCGAAAGCACGGCAACCGGCATTAGCTTCGAACGAATTGTCATGGCGATCCCCCCATCGTCCGCGGGAAACTATACGTCAGGCCGGCGGCTGCCCACAGCGTTTACTCGCGGCGAAGTTCGCCGCGCACTGTGCACAGCCGATTTCCAATTATTGGAATTAGCCTGCGGCATCGAACTGGTTGTCGTCCGTTCCTGCAGCGCCGTAGTCGTAAAATGGTGTAGCGCGCTGATAAGCCGAGAGAAAGTTCTTTTTTGACGGTTTTTTGACCAAAATGACTTGAGGTTAATGAAGACTGCGGTGAGCGACGTTTTTGACAACGTTCTCCACAGCGTTATCCACAGATTTTGTGCACAGTTTGAGACCGAGGTCACACGCGCTGCGTGTGTAGAATCCCAACAGGGGGCGACTGGCGCCCGAGGCCGCGCGAAGCTCGATGCCGCAGATGATCATTGCGAACCGCTTGCGCGACGGCGCCGTCGTATTCCTGGCTCCGAACGAGGGCTGGGAGCTAGCGATAGGGGCCGGCACGGTGATCGATAACGAAGCTGACGCGGCCCGCTTGATGAGCGTGGCCAAGCAGCACGAGGGGGCCTGTCAGGTCATCGATCCGCAATTGATCGACATCGAGGTCAAGGACGGCAAGCCGCGGCCGACGGCCATTCGCGAGGCGATTCGGGCGTTCGGCCCGACCGTCCGCACGGACCTCACGGAGAAGTAATTTCGAGCGGACGCTTCAAGCGGACGCTTCAAGGGAACAGGATCGAGCTATGTATCGTTACGATGAATTCGACGCTCGCTTCGTCAACGAGCGGGTCGCGCAGTTTCGGCGCCAAGTGAAGCGTCGCCTGGCGGGCGAGCTGACGGAAGACCAGTTTCGCCCGTTACGGCTCATGAACGGCCTGTACCTGCAGCTGCACGCCTACATGCTGCGCATCAATGTGCCGTATGGGACGCTGTCGTCGAGGCAGATGCGCAAGTTTGCCTTCATCGCGCGCACCTACGACAAGAACTTCGGCCATTTCACGACGCGCCAGAACATCCAGTACAACTGGATCAAGCTCGAGCAGGTGCCGGACATCCTGCAGCACCTGGCCGACGTCGAGGTCACGGGCATCCAGTCGTCCGGCAACTGCGTGCGCAACATCACGGCGGATCAGTATGCGGGGCGCGCGAAGGACGAGCTTGCGGATCCGCGCGTCTACTGTGAATTGCTGAGGCAGTATTCGTTCCTGCATCCGGAGTTCTCGTATCTGCCGCGCAAGTTCAAGATCGCAGTGACGGGCTCGCCGAACGACCGCGCGGCCGTGGCCGTTCACGACATCGGTCTGCGCATGCACAAGAACGAGCAGGGGCAGATCGGCTTCGAGGTGCTCGTCGGCGGGGGCTTAGGCCGCACGCCGTACATCGGCCAGACGATACGCAAATGGCTCGCGCCGGAGCACCTGCTCTCGTACGTCGAGTCGATCCTGCGCATCTATAACATGCAGGGCCGGCGCGACAACATTCACAAGGCGCGTATCAAGATCATCGTCAATCAGATGGGCATCGATAAATATCGCGAGCTCGTCGAGAAGGATTGGGAGTTCACGAAGAACGGCGCGCTGAAGGTTCCCGACGACGAGGTCGCGCGCATCGATGCTTACTTCGCGCCGCCGCAGTACGAAACGCTGGCCGATCAAGCCGAACCGCTCGCGAAGATCCGCTCGGGCGACCGTGCATTCGATCGCTGGGTCCGCGGCAACGTCGTCGAGCACAAGGTGCCCGGCTACACGATCGTGAACCTGTCGCTGAAGGCGCCCGGCAAGGTGCCCGGCGACATCACGGCCGACAAGATGGAAGCCGTCGCCGATCTCGCGGACCGGTACAGCATGGGCGAGATCCGCGTGAGTCACCGCCAGAACCTCGTGCTCGTCGACGTGAAGCAATCGGAGCTCTACGAGCTGTGGCACAAGCTCGTTGAGCTCGAGCTCGCCACGCCGAACTTGGGCCTGCTCTCCGATATCATCTGTTGCCCCGGGCTGGATTTCTGCGCGCTCGCGAACGCGCGCTCGATTCCTATCGCCCAGGACATCAGCCGCGCATTCACGGACTTGGATGAGCTGCAAAAGATCGGCCAGTTCACGATCAACATTTCCGGATGCATGAATGCCTGCGGCCATCATCACGTGGGTCACATCGGCATCCTCGGCGTCGACAAGCGCGGCGAGGAGTTCTTCCAGCTCACGCTCGGCGGCTCGTCGGATCAGCATGCGTCGCTCGGCGACCGGCTCGGGCCGGGCTTGCCGCAGGCCGAGGTACCGGCCGCGATTCGCAAGATCGTCGACGTGTATCTCGTGATCCGGCAACAGGGCGAGCGGTTTCTCGACACGTACCGCCGTGTCGGCGTGGAGCCGTTCAAGGCGGCCGTCTACGGCGAAGAAAGCCAGGCGGCCTGATGGGGCTCGTCAAGAACGGTGAGCTCGTCACGAGCGCGTTCGTCGACGCCAGCGGCGCCGACGTCCTGCCAGCCACAGGTCCTATCATCGTGAGCCTCGAGCAGTGGAAGGCGAAGCGCGACGAGCTTACGAGCCGCGGCACGCCGCTCGGCATACGTCTGCACAGCGATCAGCCGCCGGAGCTCATCGCAGCGGATCTGCAGCGCTTCGCCGTCGTCGCCCTCGAGTTTCCGAAGTTCCGCGACGGGCGCGCGTATTCATACGCGCGGTTGCTGCGCGAGCGTTACGGCTTCAAGGGCGAGCTTCGAGCGGTCGGCGAGGTGTTGCTCGAACAACTATTCTTTATGTTGCGCACGGGATTCGACGCGTTCGACATCCAGAGTGCCGATCCCCTGAAGGATTACCGCACGGCGCTTGCGGATTTCTCGGTCTGGTATCAGCCGGCGGCCGACGGCCGGCCGACCGCCATGCAGCTGCGCCACAAGCACTAGCGCGCACGGCCGAGCAGCTCGCACACGCTCGTGACGAGCGGTTTCATCGAATAGCTTTGCTTCGGTGCATGGTATCGACGCGGATTCCCGCGCCCGTGAGCTTCGCCGCGACGACCGGTCCGATCGCCGCGACTCGCGTTCGCTCGAGGCCCGAGCGCAGCGCCTCTTCGAGCTTTCGCTTCTGCGCAAGATCGAGCAGCCGCTGCACCTGGGCCTTGCTCGTGAACGCGATGGCGTCGACGCGGCCCGCGGCTAGCTCGCCGATCAACGCCGCGACCCGCTCGTCCTCGGCCTGCGATGCATACACGTACGGTGCCACGGAATCGACACTCGCGCCGCGCTGCTCGAAGTAGTCGATGAGCTGCCGATCTTGATCCTCGTTGTAGAGCTGAAGCGCGACGCGCCGCAACGGCGCCTCGATCGTCTTTGCCGTCGCTATCATGCCAGCCGTCGTCGGCTCGCTTGCGACGTATTCCGGCTCGAGCTCGAGAGCCTTCAAGGCGCGTTTGGGCTTCGGGCCGCGGGTGAGCTTCGGCGTACGGGCCAGAGCCGCGACGAACGGCGTGTCGCGACCCGCGCGGCGCGCAAATCCGACCAGCCGTTCAACGCCTTCGCCCGTGTAAAACACCACGAGATCGGGAGGCGTCGCAATCAGACGCTCGATCCAAGCTAGGACGCCCGGCTCGTCGGCCGTGTCGAGAATGCCGACGAGAGGGCAGCGCAGCACGTTGGCGCCGCGCCGTTCGAGCAGGCTCACGAGCACGTCGAGCTGCCGCGATTCGGGAACGGCGACGACGTAACCTTCGAGCACGCGGTCGGATTCGCTGGGCGGCGTGCTCATCGGTCGAACGCGTCGACGCTTAATTGTCGGCGAGTACCTGTGGCGCGCCGGCTACGGCGTTACCCGCGGCAATGGCTTTCAAGCGCGGGAACCTGACGACAGCGCCTGCCTGGATGCGATCGAAGTTCAGGTCGGGGTTGTACTGGCGGAGCAACCAGACCGGCACGTTGTACCTGCGGGCCGCGAGTATCCACAACGACTCTCCGGGCTTGATGACGTGGCTCTCGATGTCCTCGATTTGATACGTCGCGAAGAAATCGCTCTGGATTTGCTGGTGATACGCGCGGCGGCGTTGCTCGAACGTGGGCGCGTCGATTCGGCCGAAATCGAGCGTGAGGTTCTGGCCGAGCACGACGGCCTCGCGGAACGGCAGTGAATTGACATCGCGCAGCCGCTGGGTGGGGATCTCGAGCCAATCGGCATAGTGACCAAGCGTCTCGAGAGCCTGCACGGTGATCGCGTTCGTTGTGCTCACGGAGTAATCGCTCGGGTCTGCCGCGAGCATGTCCTGCTCGATCTCGAGTGCGCCGACGTCGGCCACGAGCTCGCCCTCGGCGTCACCCGCTGGCGCAGGCAGGCCGTTCTCGAGGACGGCGGGGGCCAATGCACCCGTCACGTCGGCCGACGCGGCGGGCGCGGCGGCGACTGCGGCCGGCGACTCTGCCGCTGCCGCAATCGGCGACTCGGCGGCGGGCGAGGGCGGCGTCACGACGGCAACCGCGGCGACGACGGCGCCGGGCGTTGTCGGAATGATGAGTTGCTGGCCCACCTGAATGACGTTGCGGTTGCTAATGCCGTTAGCTGCCACGAGGGCTTGCGTATGGACGCCGAGCCGGGTTGCGATACGCTCGATGCTGTCGCCGCGGCGCACGACGTAGACGCCTTCGGCGCTCGTTGCTGCGAGCGCAGGGGCGGCGGCCGGCCGCGTGGGCACTTCGGCGCGCACGAGCGTCGCGTCCGGCGGGGCCGTCACAACACCGTCCGTCGGCAAGCGGACCATCTGACCTACGCGGATCACGGAGCGGTTCGTCATGCCATTGACGCTCATCAAGGCCGCGAGGCTGATGCGGTACTCGGCGGCGATCTTCGACAGGGTGTCGCCGCGTTGAACGCGGTGCTCGCGGTCGGGCCGTTGCGCGGCGAATAGCTCGTCCGCCTCGATCGTTCCGAGCAGCGCCTCGGCGACTGCGGCCGTGTCGCGCGGCAAGCGCAGCTCGAAGCCCTGCGGCACGAGCTTGTCGCCGGACCAGACGATGTCCGTCAACGCGGGGTTCAGCGTGCGCAGGGTGGCTTCGCGCAGGTTCAGCGCGTCGGCCAGCGTGTCGACCGTCATGTACGCCGGCACCGTGATCGTCGCCGTATCCGACGGCGGATCGATCTTCAGGTTCGGAAAGTAGCGGTCCGGATTCGAGTCGATCTCGAGCGCCGCAAGAAAAGCCGTGTAGAAGTTTCGCGACGCGAAGCCGAACGAGCGGCTCTGGTACTTGGCGACGATCGTCGAGATGTCCGAGGTCTTCTGCTGCTGCACGGCGCGCCGCATTCCTGCGAGCCCATGGTTGTAGGCTGTCAGCGCGAGCGGCCAGGACTGAATGACGCTGTAGTTGTCCGCGAGCAGCCGGGCCGCGGCGTCCGTCGAGAAAAACGGATCGCGGCGCTCGTCGACGATGTGGTCGATGCGCATGTAGCGCACTCCCGTCGAGCGCATGAACTGCCACATGCCGGCTGCGCCGACCTTCGAATACCCCGTGGGATCGAACGACGACTCCACGTGCGGCAGCGCCGCAAGTTCGAGCGGCAGGCCGCGTTTCGCGAGCACTTCCTGTATGTAGGGCTTCCACGTGCCCGAGCGGACCAGTCCCGCGCGGAACCGATTCGACTGGCCGAGCTGAAAGCGCAGGCGTCCCGCGGCTGCGCGGAGCTCTGCGTTGCTCGTGCCTTCGGGGAAGAGCTTCAGGACGCGCTCTTCCTCGTTGTTCAATCCTTCGCGAGCGCCGCTCGCGAGCTTCGTGAGGATGTTGCGCGTCGTTTCCTGCGCACGCTCGATACGCCGGCGACGCTCGCGCGAGCCCAAGTCATCGGGAGCACGCACCGTCTGAAACACGATATCCATGCGCAGCGAGTCGTGGATGAAACCTTCGCTCGTGTCGATTTCGGTGTAGACGCGTGTCCAGAATTTGACCGCCGGCTCGAGCTCCGCGGGCCGCGGAAACAGCTCGTTCTCTGCGTTGGCGTGAAAGGCGAGAAGGGCGAAGGCGTAGGCTACCGCCAACGAGCGATATGCGATGCGCATGTAGTGGCTTCCGATTCCTGTTCGCAATGTTCGTTGTTGGATTATGTCCATCGAGGCCACCGGCCGTCTCGGACGTGGTTCACGTCCGAGAGACCGAGCGAGCGCTCGTCCGTTTAGTGTTTTTCTCGTGTGTTTCTATCGGCTTGCGGGCGGAAACTACCGCACCGTCTGCGCGTCGTCAAAGCTTTTTAGCTCAAAGGCAGCTGCACGTGAGCGCGAAACCCCTCGCGGCTGGCGAGGCGCACACGCCATGCGCGAACGGCCTCGAGCGGCGGCCGCTCGATTCCCGGGATCTCGAGCCAGCGATGCGCGGTTGCTCCGACGGGGATATCGCCCATCGTCAAGGCGCCGCCGGCGACGTAGGGTTGCGTCTTCAGATGCGCGTCGAGCAGCAGCATCGCTCGGTTTGCTTCGCGGGTGTTGCTATCGATTGACGCGGCGTCGCGCTCGGCGGGCGGCCGGCGAATCAGCTCGCGGAACACCGCCGAAACGGGACCGACGAGCGTCGAGAGCTGCCAATCCATCCACCGCTCCGCGAGCGCGCGTGTCTCCGGCGAAAGGGGGCAGAGGCTGCCGAGCCCGTGCTTGCCCGCCAAGTAGCGGATGATCGTGTTCGATTCCCAGAGCGTGAACGGGCCGTCGACGAGCAGCGGTACTCGACCGTTCGGGTTCAGCGCGAGATACCACGGCTCGGTGTTCTTGCCGTGCTCGAGCCCTGCATCGACGCGCGTGTAGGGAAGCTCGAGCTCTGCGAGACACCAGAGCACTTTCTGAACGTTGACGGAGTTCGTGCGGCCGTAGATCGTCAGCACGTCGGCGGTCCTCGGTCTCGCGGAAGTCGATGGCGAACGGCGTGATATTCTCGCACGGCACCGTTTCGATGAGGCGCCTCATGCGGCGAGCGTTGAAATTTTCCCTGTGGGTCGTCGTCCTGTTTGCGGCGCTGTCGATCGTGTTGCTGACGGCCACGATCTACACGTACGACCGGCTCACGGCCGAAACGCTGATCGCCGAGCTCAGGTTCGATGCGACGGGGGACCGGCAGTACATAGCGCACCTGCGGACCGGCGATCGGTGCGACGAGCGCGTGTTGCCCGTGCTCGGCGATCAATGGCGTGTCGACGCCGAGTTCCTTAAATGGAAGTACTGGGCGCTGCTGCTCGGGCTCGACTCGCAATACCGGCTAGATCGGCTCGAGGGGCGGTATCGTTTGGCAGCCGACCAGAACTCCCAGCCCAACATCGCGCACGCCTTGAGCGAGCGCACGGCTGTCGACTTGGTGTCGGTCGCCGAAACGCTGGGCTCGTGGAATTTTCTGCTCGACGCCACGTATGGCAGCTCGACGTATCAGGACATCGACACCGGCAACGTCTACTACGTTTACCGCACTACGACGGGAATCATCACGCGCCACGAGCCACGGCCTGCTCTGCCGTCCAATGGCGAGCCGTTGTCGGTCACGATCGACGGCGCGTGCGGGGAGCCGTCGATGTGGCAGCGTTTCAGCGAGTGGACCAACGACGGTGTCGTCGCCGCGCTCGAGCTCGTCGATCGATAGGTTCAGCCGTTCCGGGAGAAGAACACATGAACATGCGAATGCGCTCGCTTGCCGCGGTTGCCATGGCCTGCGGTCTAGGTTTCGCCGCCGGCCGGTTCGGCGAGAACGGCAGCGCTGCCGCGCAAACGGGCGCGCTCACAGCGCTCGACTATCAGGAGATCACGCAACTCATCAACCGCTACGCGTACGGGATCGATACGTGCGGTAACAACGGTTACGACTACGCCAATCTGTTCACGATCGACGGCGTGTTCATCGACCGCAATTCGGAGGCCGGGTTTGGGGCCGGGGGGCGAGTGCTCGCGCAAGGGCGTGACGCTCTCGCGACGCTCGTCGGCGGCGGCAGCCGCGGCTGCGAGACGAAGCTGGTCTGGACGGACTGGAGCCACTTGATGCTGAACCACGAGATCACGCCCACGGCGGACGGCGCCGCGGGGCGCATCTACCTCGTGCAGCTCGGCATGACAGGCCCCGGCAGCGTCGCGCGCCACGGCGGCTACGAGGACGTCTACGTGCGTACTCCGGAAGGTTGGCGCATCCGATCACGAACGCACGTCCGCAACAAAGCTTGGCACAGTGAGAAGCTGCGCACGCCCGATCTGAATTAGGTAATGGCGGCGTTTTCGCTCCGCTATCTCGCAGCGCATTCCGCATAATTCGGGATGTTCAAGCCGAGTTGAAGATCGCGCTCGACCTGCCAGATGCCGCGCGCGTCGCGCACGCGCGTCTCGGCTAGCGCGCCATCAGGCGGATAGATGCCGGTGCTGTCGTGTGATACGCGCTCGGCGACGCCGGCGACGGGAAAGCCGCTGGCATCCAGAATACGCCCGTGCAGTTGCAATGGCTCGCCGCGGACGTTCGCGGGCGCGATGCGCCCCGCTTCATCGACCGACGTGGGGAGACCCACGAACAGGACGTCGCAGTCTTCGCAGGGCAAGCCGACGATCGCTCTCGCGCGTGCGTTCCCGTCTGGGCGTGCGCAAACAGTGCGAACGCGAAAGCTATGACCGCACGCCCACCGAATGACCGCCTGATGACAACCTTACACTGCACGGCTTCGCACCTCGCATCACGTGGCCCGTGAGCCTATCGATCGCGGTGATCGGCTAAATTAGGACAACCATCGAAAAGGCGTCAAAGCTCGAGCACTTGGAACCCGTAACGATCGTGCTCTGGATCGCCGCGGGCGTGCTGATCGTCATCGGCGCGCTGGGCCTCATGCTGCCGATCTTGCCGGGCGCGCCAATGATTTTTCTTGGCGCGTTGCTCGCCGCGTGGGCCGAGGACTTCGCCTACATCGGCCTCTGGTCGCTCGTCGTTCTTGGCGCCTTGACGGCATTGGCCGTCGCCGTGGACTTCATTGCCGGCGCCTTCGGCGTCAAGCGTTTCGGTGCCTCCGGCCGAGCCGTGCTCGGCGCAACGCTCGGCGCGATCGTCGGGCTGTTCTTCGGGCTCGTCGGCGTGCTCGTGGGCCCATTCGTCGGTGCCGTCATCGGCGAGCTATCGGTCCGCCGCAATCTGGCGGCGGCCGGGCGCGCCGGAGTCGGCGCCGCGCTCGGCCTCGTGCTGGGCACGGCCGCTAAGCTTGCGATCGCCTTCGCGATGATCGGCGTCATCGTCGTTATGCGCCTCCTCTAGAGCCTGCCGGGGCTTGAATCCCCATGATCCCGGCCCCACACAAGGGGCCGACGGCGGCGATTTCACCCCTTTTTCAGGAGGCCAAGCATGGTCATTCGAGTCAAAGATCCGTTCGAGACGCTGGTCGGGTTGCAGCGTGCGATGGAGAGCGTCATGGGAAGCGATTGGTTCGGCGGCCGTACGTCCGGTTCCGGCGCGTTTCCGCTGATCAACGTGTTCAACGACGGCGACGATTTCGTCGTGGTCGCGGAGGTCCCCGGGGTCAAGAAGGAAGATCTCGACATTCAGGTTCGCGGCGACACGTTGCGGATCCGAGGCAGGAAAACGATCGCGCACTCCGAAGGTGCGAGCATCCATCGGCGCGAACGCGCGGCCGGCGAGTTCGATCGAACCGTCACGCTGCCCGACGACATCGAGTCGGCAAAGGTCGCCGCGGAATATCGCGACGGCGTCCTGACGCTGCGTTTGCCGCGCGCAGAGAGCGCGAAGCCGCGCGCAGTCACGATCAACTGAGAATTCGATTGAAGAGGGAAACGACATGGTTAGCCAAGAAGTAACCCCGCGCGAGAAGCGCGAGCTGACGAAAGCAGAGGAGCGCACCGAGGCCGGCAAGTTCTTCAGCCCCTACACCGACATCCACGAGACCGATCGCGCGGTCGTCGTGTCGATGGAGGTGCCGGGCGTCGACAAGGACGCGATCGACATTCAGCTCGAGAAAGACGTGCTGACGATCAAGGCGTCGATCGACTCGGCGAAGTACGAGTCGCTACGGCCGATCTACTCGGAGTACAACGTCGGCAACTTCGTGCGCACGTTCGCCGTGTCGACGAAGATCGACGGCAGCGGAATCTCCGCGACGGTCGCAGACGGCGTGTTGACGGTCGAGTTGCCGAAGGCCAAGGAAGCGATGGCGCGCCGAATCGCGGTCAGTTAAGAGCGCTCGGCTAAGAGAAGCGTGCCCCGGCTTCGTCGCGAAGCCGGGGCGTTCGCTTACTCGAGGCCGAACGCGAGCAGCACGTTGCCGGGCGAGCCCACGATGCCGCCGTTTCCGGCGGTCACATACAGCATTCCGCCCGCCACGACGGGCCCCGGCCCGTCGATCGAGCCGCCGTCGGCTTTCACGCCGTTGACCGACGCGAAATCGCGGTTCGTATCGAACGTCCAGAGCACTTTGCCGTCGTTGCTCGAATAGGCGCGCACGGCGCCGTCGGCGCCGCCCGAGAACACGACGCCGGGAATGGAGGTTAGCGCCGCGGATTGCGCAGGGCTGCAGCCGGGTCCCGGCGCGCAGACGGGCGCCTGCGGCGGCGTGAACCAGCGGCGTTCGCCGGTCACGAGATCGACGGCGTGCAGACCACCCGGCGCCGGCGTCAGCTGGTCGGCCACGGCGAAATACGCTTGCGTGCCGTCGACGGTTGCGCCCCAGACGCCGCCGACGGGGCTGCCGCGGCCCCAGCGGTACTCCCAAATTTCGCGGCCGCGCCGCTCGGGATCGAGCAGGTACCCCACCCCCGATTTCTGCGTGATCACGAGCGCATCGCGTCCGTTCGGCAGCGTCACGAGAATCGGCGAGGCCGAGAAATCGAAGTCCGGCCCGACCTCCTCGGGGCAATTCGGATTGTCTTCTGCCGTGGTCGCGTCGCCGCCGCCGAGTGGTGCGCCGCAACCCAAGATCCAGACATCCGGCATGATTTGGTTGACCCAGCGGATGCTGCCCGTCGCGATCTCGAACGCGACGATCGCGTCGCTCGTGCGCGGCGCCGGGTCCGCGTACGCATTGCCGGTCGCCGCATAGATCAGGCCGCGCTCCTCATCGACGGTCGGTGCGCTCCAGATCGGCGAGCCTGCGGGCCCCCAGAGCGGCTTGCCGCTCGTGCTCGTCCCGCGCCGCCGCGGCTCGTCGACGGTGTAGGTTTTCCAGACGACTTCGCCCGTCGTCGCGTCGAGCGACGTCAGGCTGCCGCGGAACGTGCAGCACTCGTAGTCCGGCATCGATGCGGCCGTCTCCTCGGAGACGCCCGAGGTGACTACGTAGAGCCGGCCCGCATGCAGCGTCGGCGCACCCGTGGCGCGCGCGGCGCGATGCTCGTCGACTTTGCGGACCCAGAGCTCCTTGCCCGTCGCGGCGTCGACGGCGTACGCGCGCGCCTGCGCGTCCGCGAAATAGATTGCGTAACCGGTCGGCGCGTTCGCGGGGCCCACGGGCCCGACGGAAATTGCCGTGCGCACGCCCGACTGAGCCTTGTAAGTCCAATGCGTGCAGCCCGTCGCAGGATCGAGCGCGTAGATGGCGCCCGATTGGCTCGCCATGAACAAGCGGCCGCCGACGATCGCGGGCTGCGAGCGCGACTGCGTGACGTCGGCGATGCCGAACGCCCATTTGAGCTTCAGGTTCGCGACGTTGGCAGCGGTGATGCCGCCGCCGTCGCTCTGAAAGCGCGTGTTACGGAAGTCGGGGCCCCAGCCGTTCCAACGAGGTCCCGAGTCGAGCCCGGCGAACGGCGTGCTCGCCGTGCAGAGTCCCTGATCGAGCTGTGCCGATGCCACGAGCACGGGGCGGCCCGTCACGAGCTCCGCAATCGAGACACGCTGCGCGGGCGTCAGCGCTTGGCCCTGCAGCCGCATCGTGCCCTCCGTCAGCGACTCCACGATCGTGTTCGGTGCGAGCGTGCCCATCGCGGCGCGCGTCGGAACGTCGTCCTCGACGGGATTGATGTGGCATGCCGCGCAATGCTGGGCGAACAGCGCCTCGGCGTCCGGCGCTTGGCTCCATGCTGCGAAGCTCGAAGAGGAAACGATCAGGAACGACAGAGTGAGTCTGATGTGCATGAGCCCTCCCGCGCCGGAAGAATAGCCGAATCTGCAAAGCGCCGTGCGCCCTGCTATGGTGAGCGCCCTTCAGATCGCGACGGTGCTCGCGTTGGCCGCGAACGATCACGAACATCGGCCGGTCGTCGGCGTGCTGTTGAAGCTGTCGTCGGTCGTGTTGCTCTCGTGCCTCGCCGCGTGCGTGAAATACCTCGGCGACGGCGTGCCGACGGGGCAGATCATCTTCGCGCGCGGCGTGATCTCGATGGCCGTGCTCGCGTTCATCGCTTGGCACTTTTACGGCTTCAAGATTCTGCGCACGGAAAGGCTGGGCTCGCACGCCGTGCGGTCGTTGGCGGGAACGGCCAGCATGTTCTGCTGGTTCACGGCGCTGACGATGATCCCGCTCGCGGATTTCACGGCGATCAGCTTCACGGCGCCGATGTTTCTCACGCTTCTCGCGATGGTATTGCTCGGCGAGCGTATTCACGCGTATCGCTGGACGGCGCTCATCATCGGCTTCGTCGGTGTGCTGATCACGATCGGCCCCCATCTGTCGATCGGCGGAGATTCACCCGGCGGCAGCTCGCTCGGTGTGCTCGCGGCGTTCGGCGCGGCCATCTTCTCGGCGGCCGCCATCACGACGCTGCGCAGCATGAGCGGCGCCGGCGGCGAGCATCCACTCGCGATCACGTTCTATTTTTCCTCGACGACGGTGGCCTGCTCCGCGCTGACGGCCGTCGGCGGCTGGCCAATGCCGACGCCGGTGCAGTGGTTCTTCATCGGTCTCTCGGCACTGTTCGGCGTCTTCGGCCAGCTACTCATGACGATGTCGTACCGCTACGCCGAAGCGTCGACGCTGGCGCCGCTCGACTACACGAATCTCCTGCTGGCCGTGGCGCTTGGCTACTACTTCTTCGCCGAGGTGCCGCACTGGTCGATGTGGATCGGCGCGCCGCTCGTCATCGCGGCGGGGCTCATCATTCTCTGGCGCGAGTACCGCCGTTATGCGGCCGTGCCGGCGCCGGTCGTGCCGAACGACTGACTCGCGGCCTCTTGGCGCTCCACCTGCGCCTGCGTCAGATCCCGATCTCCATCATGACCGATCCAAGCTTGCCAGCAGGCGCGCAATCCTTGGAATCGCTGCCACTCGGCAGTCGTGAAGTAACGCCGTCGACTGGTGGCATGGGTTATGCTGAGGGTATAGGTTATGCACGCCTTGGGGGGGGCTGCGTTCGGGTCCAAACAAGGTCGAGGTCGGTCATGCGAACATTTTTCAGCCTACATCGTTGCGGGCGCTCGAGGCGAAGACGGTACTCGGAGTTCCGCCGTCGCTTTGCTCGTTCGTTACACCGGGCACAATGGGCTGCTCTCCTGCGCCGAAGCCGGCTGGCTGCCATGTTCTTCGGCAATACAGGCTGGGCGTCGCCCGTTCGAACGACGCCGCCCGCTCGAGCCATTATCCCAACCTGACTCTTCTTCGAGTCCGTTCGCGAACGGCGCGTCGTCGCCTCGCGCCGCATTCCTTGCTCCATTGGTTACGAATAGCAATCGACCAAATGATCATCTCCTTTTCGTTGAAATCGTTGGGACCCACGGCCGTTGGGATACGACGGGTTGTCATCGCGGCCGCCGGCATAGCAACCCTCGGCGTTGCGCTTTACCGGGCGCCAGTGTGGTGGGACGACTGGACCGCGGGCGCCGTCGTGGTCGCTGTCATTGCAGCCGCTATCGTCCTCGTCTTGGCAATCGGTGTTGCCGTTCGAGGCAGCGTGCACGTGATCAAGCGCGTCGCAACGGAAATAGTCTTACTCGCGTGCGCATTGATAGTCGCGGAGGCGACGTTGCTGTTTCGCGCGCCCGAGAACTGGTCCGACAATCCGCTCGTACATCGATTCGTCGCCCGCGAGCGCGCTGCACGCGAGCAAGGGCTCGCATACGACGCCCGGCTGCGCGCGGAGGTCGTCGACGATTTGCAGGCGAGAGGATTGGATGCGGTTCCGGGTTTCGTGGGAAGTCGACATGCAGACCCTGCGGTAGCGAACGCGATACGAGAGCGCGACCTGCTGCCTCTCTCGAACGTGGCCAACGTCCTGGTCGTGGAATGCAACGAAGGAACCGGCTATCTCAAGTTTCGTTCGGACCAGTTCGGATTCAACAATCCACCGGGCGTCTCAGCTGGACCGGTCGACATTGCGGTGATAGGCGAATCGTTGGCGTTGGGTCACTGCGTCGCGCCCTCGACCAGCGCCGTCGATCGAGTGCGGGCACGGTTTCCCCGGACCGCGAACTTCGGAGTCGCGGGATCGAGAGTGTTGTCGCAGCTCGGCGCGTTCCGCGAGTATGTGGAGCCTCTCGAGCCGGCGGTCGTCGTTTGGTTCGTCAACCTGGACTACACGGAGCCGGGGGACGAGAGCGGCCAACCCATGCTGATGCGGTACCTGAACGACGCGTCCTTCTCGCAAGGGTTATCGCAGCGCCAGCGCGATGTCGACTCGTTCGTTCGGGAGGTCATGGTGCCCTTGAGCGTGCAGCAAGACCGTGCGCTGCGCGAGCAGCTGGAGCGCCCGTCTGCGTTTCCGTTCGAGCGTTTCATCAAGCTTTCGGAGGTCCGCAGCGTCACCGATCTCGGCGCCGTGGCGCGGCGGCGCGCCGAGGTGCCCGACCTCGCCGACTTCGAGCGAGCAGTCGAGCGCGTGGCGGAAACGGCCGGCGAGTGGGGAGGCCGCGTCATCGTCGTTATTCTGCCGAGGTACGGATTATCCGTGGGGCGCTCGCGGGCTATGACGCTTTACAACGCTGTCTGGGACGTTCTAAGCCAATCAGCCGTAGCCGTCGTCGACGGCCCCGCGCTGTTCGCAGAAGAGCCGGATCACCTCCGTCTTTACATGCTGAGTATAGATAACCATCCGAGCGAGCGCGGCCACGCCGTGCTCGGCGAAGCCGTGATCGCGGCGATCGACTCCAGGGGGCAGCAATGACGGCAGAAGACGTCGCGGCGCGCGTCGAAAGCGTTTTCGTGGAGGTGTTCGGCAACCGGCTGCCGTTCAGCCTCGAGCTCGCGCGCGCCGACCACGAGCACTGGACCTCGCTGAAGCACATGGAATTCCTCGTCGCGCTCGAAGTCGAGTTCGGCGTCCGCTTCGACGGCGCCGACGCCGTCGACATGCAAAGCATCGCAACGGTGATCGAGCGCGTTGCGGAGCGCACTGCGTGAACCTCGAGACGCGCCGGCATCTGCACACGGCGTACCTCGTGCGCACGGTCGAGGAGCAGCTGCTGCAGCTGTTCGCAGCGGGGAAGCTGTCCGGCACTACGCACACCTGTATCGGACAGGAGATGGCTGCCGTCGCGTTGGCCGCTGCGCTCGACCGGCAGCCGCGACGTCATCGTCTCGAACCACCGCTGCCATGGGCACTACCTCGCGTGGACGGACGATCCCGACGGGCTCCTGGCCGAGGTCATGGGCAAAGCGACCGGAATTTGCGGCGGCCTCGGCGGCAGCCAGCACTCGCCGCGCAGGGCTTCTTCAGCAATGGTATTCAAGGCGGCATCGTGCCCGTGGCGGCCGGCCTCGCATTCGCTCGGAAGCTCGCAGCGAGCGGCGGCATCGCGGCCGTCTGCATAGGGGACGGCACGCTCGGTGAAGGCGTCGTGTACGAGACGTTGAACATCGCGGCGAAATGGAGCCTTCCGTTGCTCGTCGTGCTCGAGAACAACCTTTATGCGCAGTCGACGTCGCAGAGCGAGACGCTTGCCGGCGACATCTGCGCGCGCGCCGCGGCGTTTGGGATTGCCACGTTGCACGGCGACACGTGGCGGCACGAGGATCTCATGACTCTGCTTCGCAGCGCCGCCGCGACGGTCAGGCGCGACTGCCGCCCGGTTTTCGTGCGAGTCGACACCTATCGCCTCGCGGCGCACTCGAAAGGCGACGACGATCGCGACCCGGAAGAGATCGCTCGGTACCGAGCCGCGATCCGCTGAACCAGTTTCTGGCGAACGAGGACGGCGCCGACGAGCCGGAGCTTGTGGCGATTCGCGAGCGTGTAGCGCACGCAATCGAGCGCGCCGCGCAAGCGCCCGTGCTCGACCTCGCGGCGGGCTCGAACCGCGCGGGCCGAGTTGCTGCACTGTCCTGGCGCCAGCCATCGCAGGCGCCGGCACGCAGCTCGCGGCCATCAACCGAGCGCTGGGCGACTGGCTCGCCGAGGACCCGCGTGCGCTGTTGCTCGGCGAGGATATTCGCTCGCCGTACGGCGGCGCATTCAAGGTAACGCGCGGCTTGTCGGATGACTATCCCGGTCGCGTCATGAACACGCCGATCAGCGAGGCCGGCATCGTCGGTATCGCGAATGGGCTCGCGCTCGGCGGGCGCCGACCGGTCGTCGAGATCATGTTCGGCGACTTCCTCGCGCTTTGCTTCGACCAGCTATTGAACCACGCGGCGAAGTTTCACGGCATGTACAACGGCCGCGTGTCGAGCGCGATCGTCGTCCGCACGCCGATGGGAGGCGGCCGCGGCTACGGCCCCACGCATAGCCAGAATCTCGAGAAGCACTTCGTCGGGCATGCCGGGCTGCGAGTGCTCGTACTGCACGGCCGCGCGCGGATCGCAGCGCTCTATCGCGGCGCTGCGCAACAGCGTCGAGCCGACGTTGATCATCGAGAACAAGCTGCTCTATCGCGAGCGCGGCGACGCAGCGCTGCCGCCCGGCTACGAGCTATCGAGACGGCAGACTCATTTCCCGACCACGGTGCTGCGCCGAAAGGCGAGCCCGACTTGACGGTCGTCGCGTTCGGGCGGATGAGCATGGTCGCCGAGCAGGTGGCTGCCGAGCTCGTATGCCGACGAGATGGACCTCGAGATGCTGTTGCCGCTCAGCGTCTCGCCGTTCGATGCGCGACCCGTGCTCGAATCTGTGGCGCGGACAGGCAAGCTGGTCGTCGTCGAAGAGGGCGCGGCGCACTTTGACCTCGCGAGCGAGGTGATGGCGCGGCCGTCGAAGGCTACCGCGGCAAGGACCGCCTGCGCGTGCGCCGCATAGCGGCGCAAGCCGCGGCCAATTCCAAGCGCACTTACCCTCGAGCTCGAGGTGTTGCCGAGCGCGGCGACACTGCGCGCCGCATGCTTGGAGCTTTACGATGAGTGAGCCGGTCGCAGTCCCCGTGCCGCAGATCAACCCAACGACGAGCATGCCGTCGTCGTGCGTTGGCACGTCGAGAAAGGCGCCCGCGTGCGGCCGGGCAACCGCTCGTGACGCTCGAGACGACAAAGACGACGTTCGACGTCGACGCGCCGCAGCGACGGATACGCGTTCTTCGAGCACGAGCCGAATGCCGAGCTCGCCGTCGGTGCGCCGCGTCGTCTGGATTGCGGACACGACGGCCCGCTGCGAGCTGCCCACGCCGGTCTCCGCTGCGGCCGCGCCGCGACGAGCGAGCCCGGCGAGCGTTTCACGCGCAAGGCCTGGAAGCTGATGAAGGAGCGCGGTCTCAGCGAAGCCGACTTCCCGGGCGTGGGAAAGGTCGATGCCGACGCGGTCGAGCGCGTGGCGGCGGCGCGCGGCACGAACCTGCGCCACGGTACGGGTGCCGAGCGGCGCCGAGCCGCTCGAGCTGTCGCCATCGAAGATCACGGAGATACAGACTCTGAGCCGCGTCTACGAGCAGGTCGTGCCGAGCACCGTCGTCGCGGTGCTCGTCGGGTGCGAGCGACTGGAGCAGCGCTGCGACGAGACTGGGCGGTCGAGCACGGGCCCGTGTCAGCTTGCTAGAGATCTGCATCTACGAGGCCGCGCGGCTACTGCCGGAGTGGCCGGAGCTAAACGCGTTTCTATGCCGACGGGCGCGCGTGGGCTATCGATCGGTCGCGATCGGTTTCGCCGTCAATCTCGGGCGGGGCTTGCGAGTGCCGGTCGTCAAGGAGCGCGGGCAGCATCTCGTTGCGCGACGTGGCTCGCGCCGTGCGCGACTTGTCGCTGCGCTACATGCGCGACGAGCTCACGATCGACGACGTCACGGGTGGCACTTTCACGATCACGGACTTGTCGGGCGAGGGCGTCGTGCATTTCGTTCCCGTGCTCAACGAGCGGCAGTCGGCGATTCTCGGCCTATTGCGGCGCGTCAGCGATGCGCGCTCCGCGGGACCTCGTGCTGACCTTCGATCATCGCCTCGTCGGACGGCATGCGGGCAGCGCGGTTCCTCGCAGCGCTGCGCGATCGGCTCGAGGAGAGCGCCAGCTAGGCAGAGCGAGCCGATGCTGTTCAACTCCGATCACATTCGTCGTCTTTTACGTAGTCGTATTCGCGCTTTACTGGTTGCTGCGCGCGCGAGCGCCGCAGAACGTATTGCTGCTCGTAGCGAGCTGGGTGTTCTACGGCGCCTGGAGCTGGAAGTTCCTGCTGCTGCTCATCGCGAGCAGGGTGCTCGACTACGTTTGCGGTCTGCTGATCGAGGGCGCGGCAGATCCGCGCCGCAAGCGGCTTGGTGCTGATCGTCAGCGTTACCGGCAATCTGCTCTTTCTCGCGACGTTCAAGTATCTCAGGTTTCTTCGTTACCGAGTTTGCGGAGCTGCTGGAGCGGTTGGGATTCGATGCCAACATATCCGTTCTCGAAATCGTGTTGCCGATCGGCATCTCGTTCTACACGTTCCAGACGATCGGCTACATCGTGGATGTCTATCGCGGCAAGGTGCCGGCTGCGCGGAGCTTTCTCGATTACGCGCTATATGTGGCGTTCTTCCCGCAGCTCGTTGCCGGACCGATCGAACGTGCCGGCCATCTGATTCCGCAGTTCCAGAAAGCGCGCGTGTGGAGCACACCCGCGTTCGAGTCGGGGCTGCAGCTCGCGTTCTGGGGGCTCTTCAAGAAAGTCGTCATCGCCGACAATCTAGCGCCGTACGTCGACGGGTATACGCGAGTCCCGCGGAGTTCTCGGGCACGGCGTTGGTTACCGCGACCGTACTTTTTCGCATTCCAAATCTACTGCGATTTCTCCGGCTATACGGATACGGCCCGCGGTGTTGCACGCATGCTCGGTTTCGAGCTGATGCGGAACTTCGATTTCCCGTACATCTCGAAAACGCCGGTGGAATTCTGGCAGCGCTGGCACATCAGCCTATCGCAGTGGTTCCAGGACTATCTGTATTACCCGCTGGCGATCCGCTACATGCGCCGCGGTGGTTGCTGCCGCAAGTACAAGGCGCACATCATCGCGATGGCGTTGATTGGCCTTTGGCACGGCGCCAATTGGACATTTCTCGTGTTCGGCCTCTACTGGGGCGTCGTGATCGCGGTGTATCTCGCGATGCTGGAACCGTACCGCGGCCGCGGGAAGTAACGGGCCCGCAGATCGGCTCACCGCGCGCGCGCGCGATTTCGGCTCCATCGCTCTGATGTTCATGCTCGTCTGCGTCGGGTGGGTGTTCTTTAGAGCGGAGTCGATCGGCGACGCCTGGTATGTGCTTACGCATGTCTTCTCGTTCAGCGGCACTTCCGGCGTCATAGGCGCGGGTGTCGTAGATACCCCGATTCTGTGGGCGCTGATCGTCGGCCTGTTCCTCGCCGAGTGGATTTATCGGCACTCCGCCCGTCTCCGCCCCACGCTCGAGGGTGGCCAGCTGCCAGCCATCGCGGGCCGCTATGCCTTGATCGCTGCGATCATCGTGTCCGTCGGGGCATCGCAGCTCGACGAGGCGCGGCCGTTCATCTACTTCCAGTTCTAAAGACCGTCGACAGCCCTCACTCCTGACGCAAGTCCTTTTTGCGGGCCTTGCCAGTATGATCGGCGCATGCCGCGGCCTGCGACGACGTTGTTCGAGGATGCGATCGACATTCCGCTGTGGCTCGAAGCCGATCGGCTGACGCCGCATCCCGACCGCATCCGCCGCGACCGCGACATCGGCTTGACGCTCGAGAGCCGCGATTCACTGCAGCGCGTGCGCCGCTGGTGGCACTCCGCGGCACGCGCTGAAGAGGGACCCGGCGCGCGCCTCGAGCGGATCCGCGGTGCAATTATGGCCGTGATGGCGCTGCTCGGCGCCGTGCTCGGCGGAAGCGTGGCGCTCGCGGCATTCCAGTACGACGGCTCGCAACCCGTCAACGTCGTGCGGCTGATCGCGCTGCTCGTCATCGTTCCCTCGCTGTTCCTCATTGCGAGCTTGTTGCTTCTCCCGGGGCGTCTGGCGCTGTTGCGCGGCGTGCAAGACCTCCTCGCGCCGCTGAATCCGGGCGCGCTCGCGCTGGCCGTGTTCCGCCGGCTTGCGAGCGGGTCGCCGGAGCTTGCGCGGATGTTCGATTGGCGCGCGGGCCGCTCGACGGCAGCCCGTGTCGCGAAGTGGCAGCTCATGTGCTGGTCGCAAGCTGCGGCGGTCGGTTTCAATATCGCAGTGCTCGCGACGGCGGTGCTGCTCGTCACGTTCAGCGATCTCGCCTTCGGCTGGAGCACGACGCTCGACGTCGATCCACGAGCCGTGACGCGCATCGCGCATGCGATCGCGTGGCCATGGCACGCGCTCGTTCCGAGCGCCGTTCCCAGCGCAGCGCTCGTGGAGCAGTCGCAATTCTTTCGGCTCGACGACGGTGCGCTCGCAAGCGGACGCGCCCTGACGGCTTGGTGGCCTTTCACGCTGTTGACGATCCTGACGTACGGCCTCACGCCGCGGCTCGTGCTGCTCGCCGTCGCCGTAGCGCGGCTGCGCGCGGCCGAGCGGGCGCTGCTTCTCGACGACGTGCGTGTGAGGGCGCTCCTCGACCGTATGGCGACGCCGGCCGTCGAAACGGCGGCCGCCGAGCACGAGACGGTCTCGGCTCCGTTACCCGGCGCGGCCGATTACCGCGAAGCCACGGGCCGCGCTCGCGCCGTCATTTGGGAAAACTGCGCGTCCGTCGAGACAGCCCGCGCTCACGCGCGCAACCGGCTCGACTTGGAGCTCGTCGCCATCGTCGAGGCGGGCGGCAGCCGCACGCTCGGTGCCGACCGGCAAGCGCTCGAGGCCATCGGGCCCGGCGAGCCCGGCACGACGGTCGTGTTCACGCCGGCGTGGGAGCCGCCGTTGCTCGAGCTGCTCGATTTTCTCGGGGAGATCAGGCATCGAGTCGGCGTCGACCACTCGATCGTGGTGGCACCGGTCGCCGACGAAGCGCGTCCGGTGACGGCCGTCGAGCATGAAACCTGGGCACGGGCGATAGGGCGATTACGGGACCCGCGGCTCTATGTAGAGGCCGCCGCATGAGCGTGCCGCGCTTCGCGATCGTCGGCCATCCGAACAAGGGCAAGAGCAGCATCGTGGCCACACTGGCAGAGGACGACGACGTCGCGATCTCGCCGCACCCCGGTACCACGACGCAGGCGCGCGCGTATCCGATGCGGCTCGACGGCGAGACGCTGTACGAGCTCATCGATACGCCCGGATTCCAGCGGGCGCGCGAGACGCTCGCGTGGCTCGAGGCGCACGACCGTGGTGCCGGCGCGCGCGGGGCCGTCGTGCGCGAGTTCGTTGCCGCGCACTCTGCCGACCCGCGTTTCAAGGACGAGTGCGCGCTCTTGAAGCCGATCGTCGAAGGCGCCGGCATCTTGTACGTCGTCGACGGCAGCCGCCCGTACGGGCGCCAGTACGAAGCCGAGATGGAGGTGCTGCGCTGGACCGGGCAGCCGCGCATGGCGCTCATCAATCTGATCTCGGCGGGCGACCACGTCGACGAGTGGCGAGCCGCGCTCTCGCAGTACTTCTCGATCGTTCGCGTGTTCGATGCGGTGCGAGCAGATTTCGGGAAGCGCATCGATCTGCTTCGCTCGTTCGGAGCGATCGACGAGAGCTGGGCCGCGCCGCTTGCGGGAGCGGCCGACGCGCTCGAGGCCGATCGCGAGCGGCGCCGCCGCGCCGCTGCCGTCGAGATCGGCGATCTCCTGATCGACTCGCTGAGCGCGACCGTGACGGTTCCGCTTGCAGGCCCCGACGCGGATGAAGCGGCGCTCGCGAACGGCCGCAGTAAGCTGCAGCAGCGCGTGCGCCGCCGCGAGGTCGAAGCACGGCGCAGCGTGCAAGAAATCTATCGGCACGCCGCACTGCCCATCGCCGAATCGACGGCTCCGTATCTGGTCGCGGACGTGTTCTCCGCGCAGAGCTTCAGTGTATTCGGCTTGTCGGCCGCGCAGCTCGCGCTGAGCGGAGCCGCGTCGGGCGCAGTCGCAGGCACCGTCATCGACGTCGCACTCGGCGGCGCATCGTTGCTCCTCGGCGCCGGCATTGGCGCCGTCATCGGCGCGGCAGGCACGCTTGCCGGCGCGGGACGGCTCGCGAAGTTCAGAGTGCTCGGCCAGCCCCTCGGGGGCTACGAGCTCAGTGTCGGTCCGATCACGGACCCGAACCTTCCCTGGGTATTGCTCGGCCGCGCGTTGCTCCACGCGAAGCTCGTCGCGGAGCGCAACCACGCACGGCGCGAGTCGCTCGCGCTCGACGCGCGCGCCAGCGCGCATCTCGCGGACGGTATCGATCCCGAGCGGCGGCGCGCGCTAGAAGACGTGTTCCGGCGCCTGCGTGCCGAGCGCAGCGTCGATTCCGCCGACGGCAGTGCGCTCATAGAGTCGATCGTCGAGTTGCTCGAAGGAGAACGTGCGGTGAAGTAGGCGTAGCGCTTGCGCCACCGTGTGCCAACGTGCGCACCGCAGAGCCGGCTTGTAATTAGGCAATACACTAATTAGGATGTTGCCTATGAATTCGGTATTCAAAGCTTTGAGCCATCCGGCGAGACGGGAAATCGTCGCCATGCTCCAGCAAGGGCCGCTGACCTCCGGTGGGATTGCGGCGGAGTTCGACATGGCGTGGCCCTCGGTGACGGCACATCTGGCGGCCTTGAAAGACGCGGAGCTCGTGGAGTCGGAACGCGACGGAAACGTCATACGCTACCGCCTCAACATTTCCGCCGCCGAGGAAGCACTAGGGTTCCTGCTCGGCTTGATGCAGCCGGCAAAGAGGGCGCGACCCGCGGCTGCGCGGCGACCGTCACGAAGGATGAAACCGGTATGAGCGAAACACCCGAGCGCGAATTCGACTTTTTGGAGAAGGCGGGGCTTGTTCTCCTGGCGTTGCAACTGGCGATCTTCGCCAAGATGTGGAACGACCTCGGCTTCGATCGTGCGACGCACATCTTCCCGGTCCTCGTGATGGGCACGTCGCTGTTTGTCGCGGGCCAGCGCAAACTTGTCGTCAGGCCGCCCAATCGCGGCGCTGCACCGTGGATCTTAGCCTCGCGTGCGGTGGCGCTCCTGCTGCTCACGCTCGGCACTCTCGCGATGGGCGTCAACCGGCTCGTGCCCGACGCCGCCCCGCCGCCCGCATTCGTTGTCGCGAGCATGTTCGCCCTGATGTGGGCCGTCATCGCGCTGAAGGGTGCCGGCGTCGGCAAGTTGAAACCGGGCACTGCAATGGGCTTGCGCGTGCCCTGGACGACGCAAAGCCGGCTCGCGTGGGACAGAGCGCACCGCACGCTGGGACGTGTGCTGTTCTGGGGCGGGCTAATCGGGCTCTCAACCAGCCTGGTCGTCCCGCCGTTGATTTCGTTTGCGATGTGGTTCGGCACGGTTGGGATTGCCGTCGCAGCCGCGCTGATCGAAAGCTGGCGCACCTGGCGCCTCGATCCCGACCGCGGTAGCCCTGCCTGACGGACGGCAGCCGCTTAGTCGCGGCGGAAGCGCTTCCGAAGCCCCTGCCAGTGACGATAGTAGTCGCGCTCGAGTAGCTCGGTCTCGAGCGCGAAGCGCGTCGGCTTGATGACGAGCTGCGTCTCGAAAATGATCGTCAGCGTGTCGGCGAAGTACTGCGGCGCGTTCGCGGCTTTCGAGCCCGCCTCGAACGCGTCGTTATCGGGCCCATGCCCGGACATGCAGTTGTGCAAGCTCGCGCAGCCGGGCGTGAAGCCTTCGGCCTTGCCGATGTAGCGGCCCTTCACGAGACCGACGAACTCGCTGCAGACGTTGCGATGAAACGGCGGAGGCCGGAACGTGTTCTCCGCGACGGACCAGCGGTCCGGGATCACGCCGAAGTCGACGTTCGCCGTGCCCGGCGTCGCCGTCGGCGACGTCAGCACCGTGAAGATCGAAGGGTCCGGATGATCGTAGCTGACGGTGTTGATCGTGTTGAATCGCGCGAGATCGTATTTGTACGGGACATACGTGCCGTGCCACGCGACGATGTCGAGCGGCGAGTGATCGATTTTCGCTTCCCACAGCTTGCCCAGGAATTTGGCGACGACGCGAAAGTCGCCGTCGCGCTCCTCGAATGCGGCGACGGGCGCCAGGAAGTCGCGCGAATTCGCGAGCCCGCTCGTGCCGATCGGCCCGAGCTCGGGCAGCCTGAAGTGCGCGCCGTAGTTCTCACAGACGTAGCCGCGGGACGGGCCGTCGAGCTCGATGCGGAATTTCACGCCGCGCGGCACGACGCAAATTTCGCCGGGCGCGACGTCGAGGATACCGAGCTCCGTGCGGACCGTCAGCGCGCCTTGCTGCGGCACGATCAATAGCTCGCCGTCGGCGTCGTAGAAAAAGCGGTCGACCATCGAGGCGTTCGCGGCGTACAGATGCACGGCCGTGCCCGACTGCGCGGCCGGATCGCCGTTGCCGCCGATCGTGACGAGCCCGGCGACGAAGTCCGTCGGCTCGTTCGGTATCGGTAGCGGCCGCCAGCGCAGCTGGTTCGGCGACGCGGGCGCTTCGTCGAACGGACCGCTGCGAACGAGCCCGGCCGAGATCTCGCGAAACGGCTCGTGCACGGCCGACGGCCGAATGCGATACGTCCAGCAGCGCCGGCTCGCCGCGCGCGGCGCCGTGAAGCTCGTACCGTTGATCTCCTCGGTGTAGAGGCCGTACTTCGGCGCTTGTGGATTGCTTTGCCCGATGGGCAGCGCGCCGGGCAGCGCTTCGCTCGCGAAGTCGTTGCCGAATCCGGATTGATAGCGAACGGCGGCAGTGTTCATGCAGGCCATGCAGTCGGAACTACTGCCGTGAATAGTAAACCGGCGCCGCGGCGGCTTGCGATATAGTTCCGGGCCGGGCGAGGAGCCAGCATGAGAGCGATACGTGTCCACGCGTGCGGCGGCCCCGAGGCGCTGCGTTACGACGAGGTTGCGACGCCGGAGCCGCAAGCCGGCGAAGCTCTCGTCGAGATCGCCGCCGCCGGCGTCAACTTCATCGACGTGCAGCACCGCACGGGCCGCTACAAGCCGCCGGCGCTGCCGTTCACGCTCGGCTCCGAAGGCGCGGGAACCGTCACGACGTCGGCGCCGGGGTCAGCGAGGTCGCCATCGGCGACCGCGTTGCGTACGCAATGGTGCTCGGTGCGTACGCCGAGTACGCGGTCGTGCCGGCGAAGCGGCTGGTCAAGGTGCCGGCCGCGATCGATCTCGAGACGGCTGCGGCCGTCATGCTGCAAGGCTTGACGGCGCACTATTTGACGCACAGCACGTATCCGTTCAAACCCGGCGACACGGCGCTCGTGCACGCCGCCGCGGGCGGCGCAGGGCAGCTGATCACGCAAGTCGCGCGCCTGCGCGGCGCGACGGTCTACGGCACGGTCGGCGGCGAAGCGAAGGCCACCGTCGCGCGTGCCGCCGGCGTCGCGAGCGGCGATCGACTAACGGACGCAGGATTTCGAAGCCGAGATCAAGAACCTCACGAACGGCCGCGGTGTCGACGTCGTCTACGACTCCGTCGGCAAGGACACGTTCGACAAGAGCCTGGGGAGCCTGCGCCCTCGCGGCATGCTGGCGCTGTTCGGCTTCTCGAGCGGGCCCGTGCCGCCCTTCGACCCTGCGGTGCTCGGCGCGAAGGGCTCTTTGTTCCTGACACGTCCCGGCTTGAATCAATACATCGCCACGCGTGACGAGCTCGTCGGCCGGGCCAACGATCTCTTCGCATGGCTCGCGGCCGGCAAGCTGAAGGTCACGATCGATCGCGTATGGCCGCTTGCCGAAGCGGCCGAAGCGCACCGCGCGCTCGAGGCGCGCGCGACGGCGGGGAAGCTGCTGCTCGTGCCCTGACCGCTGCTCCTACGGCGCCGCCTCGCACTTCGGCCCGTATACTACGCTGCCTCGAAAGACTGGAACCGACCGTGCTCGCTTTGATCCACGCCCATCGACGCTGCGCGAGGTCCCGGCCGTGACAGCCGCGCACGATCCGCGCGCGGTCCTCGGCGCCCGGCTGCAAGCCGCCGTCGTCAAAGCCTTCGGCGCCGAGCATGCGGCCGTGGACGCGATGGTGCGCCGCTCGGAGCGCGCGGACTTTCAGGCAGATCTCGCGATGGGGCTCGCGAAAGCGTTGAAGCGGCCGCCTCGGCAGGTCGCGGAGGCCGTCGTCGCTGCCGTAGATCTCGCCGACATAGCCGAGCGCGTCGAGATCGCCGGACCCGGCTTCATCAACGTCACGCTGAAGGCGTCGTTCCTCGCGCGCGGCGTCGAGGCTGTCGCGCGCGACGAGCGGCTCGGAGTGCCGCTCGCGGCGGCGAAAGACCGCGTCGTCATCGATTACTCGGCGCCGAACGTCGCGAAGGAGATGCACGTCGGTCATCTGCGCTCGACGATCATCGGCGACGCGATCGCGCGCGCTGCTCGAGCTCGCGGGCCACGACGTGATTCGCCAGAACCACATCGGCGATTGGGGCACGCCGTTCGGCATGCTGATCGAGCATCTGCTCGACGTCGGCGAGAGCGGAGCGCAAGCCAGCATGGGCGAGCTCAGCGACTTCTATCGCGCGGCGCGCGCGAAGTTCGACGGCGACCCGAAGTTCGCGGATCGCTCGCGCGAGCGCGTCGTGCTGCTGCAAGCCGGCGATGCGCGCACGCTCGAGCTCTGGCGGCAGCTCGTCGAGATCTCGAAGCGCTACTTCTCGAGCGTCTACGAGCGCCTCGGCGTCGCCTTGCGCAACGAGCACGTGCGCGGCGAGAGCGCATACAACTCGGTGCTGCCCGAGATCGCTGCGGAGCTCGAGCGCAAGGGTCTCGCCTCGATCAACGACGGCGCGCTGTGCGCGTTCCCGCCGGGATTCACGAATCGCGAAGGCGAGCCGTTGCCGCTGATCGTGCGCAAGCAAGACGGCGGCTACGGCTACGGCGCGACGGACCTCGCGGCGCTGCGCTATCGCACGCAAACGCTGCGCGGCACGCGCCTCTTGTACGTTGTCGGCGCGCCGCAAGCGCAGCATTTGTCGATGGTGTTCGCCGTCGGTGCGCAAGCCGGTTGGCTCGCGCCGCCGGCGCGTGCCGAGCACGTCGCGTTCGGCAACGTGCTCGGAGCCGACAAGAAGATGTTCAAGACGCGCGCCGGAGAGACGGTGCGGCTCACGGACCTGCTCGACGAGGCCGTCGAGCGCGCAGAAGCAGAGCTCGCGAGCCGCAGCCCCGACGGTGACCCGGCCGCGCGCCGCGAGCTTGCGGCGCAGATCGGCATCGGGGCCGTCAAATACGCCGACCTCGCCAACGACCGCATCAAAGACTATGTGTTCGACTGGGACCGCATGCTCGCGGCCGAAGGCCGCACAGGCCCGTATCTGCAGTACGCGCACGCGCGCATCCGGTCGATTTTCCGCAAGGGCGCCGACAGCGGCGTGGCGCACAAGCGGGGCTCGGCGATCCAGATCGCGGAGCCGGCCGAGCGGAGGCTTGCGCTCGAGCTGCTCGACTTCGGCAGCGCGGTTCTCGAAGCCGGCCAGACGCTGCGGCCGCACCGATTGGGCGGCTACCTCTACGATCTCGCGACGGCCTTCACGGCGTTTTTCGAGACGTGCCCCGTGCTGAAAGCACAGGACGAGGCGACGCGCGACTCGCGGCTCGCGCTCTGCGAGCTGACCGCGCGCATCCTCGCGCGCGGTTTGGGGGTATTGGGCATAGCCGCGCCCGAGCGCATGTAGCGGCGCCCGGCCCCGAACTCGGGCTCGCGGCCGCACCAACGCTCGCTGCGGCTGACGCCGTCCAGGCTGCGTACCGGTCGGTCCTGACGTCGCGCCGGATCGTCGGCTAGGATGAGCTATCCGCTACGAAACGAAGGAGTCGTGCGTATGATTCGATCGGACGGAGCATGGGCTCCCGCTCTCTTCGCGCTCGTGCTCGCAGGCACGCCCGCGTTCGCCCACCACTCCTTCGCGCCTTACGAGCCGGACGTCCAAGTCCAGTTCAACGGTGTCGTGACCAAATACCAATGGACGAATCCGCACGTCTACATCGAGTTGGACGTACGCAGCGCCGACGGCGAGACGAAGCGTTGGCTCATCGAGGGCGCGAACCCCGGGATACTGAATCGCATCGGCTGGAAGTGGAACATGATCAAGGAAGGCGACGAGATCAGCGTGATCGTGTCGCCGCTGCGCAACGGCGAGCCGGCCGCGCTTCTCAAGGCGGTGCGGCTCCCGGACGGCACCATCTTCGGTAACGGCGGTCCTGCGGGTCCAGCGCGGATCTCGTTCGACGAGGAGCCGGCGCGATGACAACACGGCAGCAGCCGACGCGCGCCGCGAGGGCTCGGCGCCTCATCTTGGGATTCACGGCGTTGGCCGCCGTCTGCGCGCTTGCGGCTGCGGCGCAAGAACCCGCCGGAATCATGGCGATCAATGGCTCGTGGGAGCGCTATCCCACCATCGCGAGCGGGCTCGGCTCTGATCCAACTCGTGTCGCGCCCGCCGCGCCTGCGCCCATCCCCGATCCGCCCCTCAAACCGGAGTACGTCGCCGATTGGCGCGCGAGCGCCGCGCGTGCCACCGAGCTCATCCAACAGGGCGTGCCGGAGCCCGACAGAGGCTCTGCGTGCTTGCCGCAAGGTATGCCGGGAATGATGATGGCGACCTTCCCGATGGAGGTGCTCGTGACCCCGGGGCAGGTGACGATCATCCAGGAGGCCTTCAACCAAGTCCGCCGCGTCTATCTCGACGAGGAGCTCGTCGCTGCCGAGGATGCCGAGCCGCGCTTCTCGGGCCACTCCGTCGGCCGATGGGAGGGCGAGACGTTGGTCGTCGAGACCGTCGGTGTGAAGGACTACGTCAGGTTCCGCAACGTGCCGCACTCGATGAACATGCGAATCGTCGAGCGCATCCGGCTCGTCGACCGCGACTACATGGAGGATGTCGTGACCGTGACCGATCCCACGTACCTCACGGCGCCGTGGACGTGGACGTGGATGTACAGGCGATGGCCCGGGTACAAGCTTCAAGAGTACGTCTGCGAGGACAACCGCTACGACCCCGGGCTCGAGTATCAGCAGCTGCGCGTCGAGCCTGCGCAGTAGAGGCGAACCGCTCTGTTCGGTTTTGTTGTTGCGCCGTAGAGACGCGATGGCGTTTCGCTATGTCTTGTAGCAGTATCGCCTGCGTTGTCGTTTGAACACAGTTGCGGGGGATTCCATGACCGTCGAGTTTGCTGTTCGGCTCGCTTACCGTGGGCGTCACGTGCGTATTTCGCCGCTCGCGCTGGCGATCGGTGCGACATTGAGCGGCATCGGTGCAAGCCCGAGCTTCGCTCAGGATACCGGTCTCGAGGAGATCGTCGTCACGTCGCGCTATCGGGAAGAGAACGTCCAGACGACGCCGATCTCGATCTCGGCGTTCAGCGGCGACGAGCTCGAGGTGCGCAGCATCGAGAACCTCGCGGACATCGGCAGCGTGGTGCCGAACGCGTACTTCCGCAGAAACGCGAGCAATTTCGGCCCGAACAACACGGTGGGCCTACGCGGCCTCAACCAGGTCGACTTCAGCTACGCGTTCGAGCCGACGGTCGGCATCTACATCGACGACGTGTATCACAGCACGATCACGGGCTCGGACATGGACCTCGTCGACCTGGAGCGGGTCGAGGTGCTGCGTGGGCCGCAAGGGACGCTATTCGGCAAGAACAGCATCGGCGGCGCGATTCGCTTGATCTCGACGAAGCCCGAGGGCGACAACACGGGGCAGGTGCAGGCGACGTTCGGCGATTACGACAGGTTGGACTTGAAGGCGATCGGCGACTTCGCGCTCGTCGAGGACAAGGTATTCATGCGTGTCGTCGGCACCAGCAAGGAGCAAGAAGGCTACGGCGCGTCGCTCGACTTCACGTGCGAGATGATCCGGCGCGGCACGCCGCAGCTCGCCGGCCTCGGCGACGGCTTGGGCTTCGGCGGCGACGTTCCGGACGGTCCGGACTTCGACTCCGCGCCGGACCTGCTGCCGCCGATCGCCGTGCCCGTCGGCAGCGCGGCCGACAACGCGTTCTCCCTGCCGGCAGCGCGCAGCATCACGCAGGACGGCACCTGCGAGCTCGGCCAGCTCGGCGGCACACAGTCGCTCGCGGGCCGCTTCATGCTGCGCTACGTCCCGACGGATAAGCTCGACATCATGGTGTCGGTCGACGGCATGAGCAGCGACGACAATCCGAATGTCGACATGCAGATCTCACCGATCAACAACGCGACGGACAATTCGTACGACGCGAACGTCGTGTTCCGCCGCTACGGCATTCACTACAACGACGCTCGCATGCTGACGGGGAGCCCATACACGAACTACGCGACGTTCGCCGATCCGGTGAACGGCCAGACCTATCCGCGGCAAGCGACGATGGACAGCGGCGGAGCGTCGATCGTTCTCGAGTATCAGATCGGCGAGAACGTCGGCGCGAAGCTCATCTTCGCGGATCGAGGGTACGACACCGAGTTCACTAACGACAGCGACCGCACGCCGTTCGGTATCACGCAGACGCACTACATCCAGAACCACGACGAAGAGCAGATCGAGCTGCAATTCAACGGCGCCGCGGGATCCCAACAGCGCCTGAATTGGACGACGGGACTGTTCTTCTTCGAATCCGCTAGCCGGGCCTACAACACCACCGAGTTCGAGGCGTTCAACTACACAGGGGCCCTTGCGAACTTCGTGGCGAATGACGGCTACACGACGGACCACCAGTCGGTGTTCTTCCACGCGAACTACAGCTTCACGGAGCGCTTCGCGGTTTCGGGCGGTGTTCGCTATTCGGATGAGGAGAAAACCAACACGTTCGATCACGGCCCGGCGCTCAACCGCTCCGACGTGCCGCTGATCTTCGGCGACTCACGCACCGACTGGAAGCTGAGCTTCGATTTCGGGTTGACGGACAACGTCTTCCTCTACGCCCAGGCCGCGACGGGCTTCAGCTCGGAAGCCGCGACGCCGCGTATCTTCACGGTCGGGCAGCTTATGGCGCTCGAAGGCGAGGAGCTGCTGAGCACGGAGATCGGCGCGAAGCTCGAGTTCCTCGACCAGCGGCTTCGAGTCAACATGGCCCTGTTTCAGAGCGACTACGACCCGCGAGTCCGCCAGACGGGCGGCGTGAATCAATGCGACGCTCCGACGGAGCTCAACCCGGTGCCCTATCGGCTCGGCGGCGGAAACTGCCCGGCCGGGACGTTCTTCGCGGGATCGACGGGCTTGCCCTGGTTCTACTACACGAATCTGCCCGGCGAGCTGAACGGCTATGAAGTCGAGCTGACTGCGACGCCCTTGGAAAACATGCTGATCAGTTTCTCGCTGGGCCAGAACGAGTACGAGAACGCCGACATGAATCCGACGTCGGTGAATTACATCGCGCCGGGATATCTGTTCCAGCCGGAATTCAACTCGAGCGCGGGCATACAGTACGAGTTCCAGCTCGGAAGCGGTGGAACGTTGACGCCCCGTTTTGACGCCTTCTACCAATCGAAGCGCCACACGGGCCCCGCGAACGCTCGCCCCGGAGTCCACGAGGTCACTGCGAACACGTGCCCGACGCAGTGCATTCCCGACTACACGACGTATAACGCGCGCCTCACGTACCAGCCGCCGAACGGCGACTGGTGGCTCGCGTTGTCCGGCACGAACGTCACGGACGAGCTCTACTGGCAGCAGTATTCGGCCGAGATCACGGTGAACGCTGCGAACGGTGCGATCACGAACCTGGCGCCGGCCGGCCGGACGGGCGTCATCAGCCCGCCGCGGATGTGGGCGTTCACGGTCGAGAAGCGGTTCTAGCCTAGCGTCGCCCGAGCGCATCTGGCGGCGCTACCGCACCCGACATAAGTTGGGACGGCCGCTGCTGCGTGTCGCCTGCCGAACAGGGATCTGCCGTCGGAGCCGCAGCATTTCCTTGCGGTGCGCGGCTTTATTAGAATCAGCCCCATTAAACGTCGTCGACCCGATTCGAAATGAGCCGTCGTCAAGAACGGCCGGAGTGGGGAACCCTTCTTGAACAAGCAACGGATCGGGGTCGGTGTTGCGATGCTCGGCGCGGCTGCCTGGGCCAATGCAGGCGTCAACACGTGGACGGCGATAGGCCCGGAGGGCGGCGACGTTCGCGAGGTCGTGATGCATCCGACGCAACCCGATATGGCCGTCGCGATCGCGTCTTCCGGTGTCTACCGCACGGTGAATGGTGCTGCTAGCTGGACAAAAAGCGCTCAGCAGTTTCAGAACCCGCCTTACGATCTGCAGATCGACCCGAGCGATCCGAACCGGCTCTACGTCTTCAGCTTCAGCAATCCCCATATCGTGGTCAGCACGGACGGAGGAGTGACTTTCGGGCCGCTCCCGAATCTGCCCGAGGCGAATGTGTTCGAGCCGCGCCTCGGTCTCGGAACGGGCGGTGTCATGTATTTCAGCGCCGCCTTGCGCGTGTTCCGCTCGAGCGATCATGGCTCGAGCTGGACTGTGCGCGAGCAGATCGTGCTGCCCGCCGGCGCACGCATTCGTTCGCTCGTCGTCGATCCTTCGGACCCGGACACGGTGTATGCGTTGGCGGGCGCGGACCCTTCTCCGCTGGAGTTGTTCGTCAGTCAGGATGGCGCGGTGAGCTGGACACGGCGAACCGCGAAAACGAGCCTGGTGCCGCATCCAGAGCATTCAGGCGAGGTGTGGTCGGCGCAAGCCGATGGGTTGTGGAAGAGCGAGGATTACGCCGCGACCTGGGAGAGTGTCGGTTCTCTGACGGGAGTCTACGACGTTGCGCTGAACGTGCGCAGCGGTGTCTTGGAGATCATTGCGTCGACTTACGACGGCGCTTTTCGTTCTGATAATGGCGGCAGCGACTGGACGGACATCACGGGCGACTTGCGGCCGAGCATACGGCGCGTGACTGCACACCCCATGGATCCGAATCTGATCATGCTCAGCGGATCGCGCGGCATCAGCGTTCCCGGCGCCTCACCGGGCACATGGGTGTCGAGGAATGCAGGAATCATCGCAACGAGCATTCTAAAATTCGCTGCGGATGCCACGACCGATCGAATCTATGCGTTTACCGGAGGAGTTCACGTCAGCGCAGGCGGCGTCGACTACCTGCCTGTCGACGATCGACCGCTGGCGACAATCGGTTCCTTGCCCCCACCTACACCACTGACGACGATTCATGCCCAGCCCGGCAGTCTGCTCGCGCTGCTCTCGCACGAGCTTGCGCGGTCGAACGACGGCGGGACGAGTTGGAGTCTCATTCCGGGATCTTGGGCCGAGCCCCCGCCTCAGTTGTGGCAGCTCGCGAGCGCCGCAGGCGACCCGACGAACTTGATTGCGGCAGGCACTCCACGTGCTTTTCGCAGCGCGAACGCGGGGGCTAGCTGGGCGCGTATCGCCGTTGCGGGCTTGCCGGACGAGTTCGCAACCTTCGACATCGAGTTCGCGGAGTCGGACCCGTCGGTAGTCTATTTCGGGCCGTACTTGTCCGCCCTAGGGGCGCCGCAAGTGTTCGGCGTCTATCGGTCGACCGACGGCGGCACGAGCTGGGCGCCCGCCAACGCGGGTATCGAGACTCTCGGCGCGTACGACATCGAAGTCGATCCGACCGATTCGCGCATCGTGTACGCGATTGCCGGCACCACGTTCGTGAAGTCGACCGATTCCGGCGGTACGTGGCGGACGCTGCGACAGTCGGTGAGCAGCTTCGGGCGCATCGCGATCGATCCTGTCGTTCCTCGCGTCGTCTACCTCGTTTCCGTCGAGAACTCGGTGTTGAGGTCCGTCGACGGCGGCGAATCGTTTGAAACGATGCGGAGCCTGGCCATGAACCCGTGGTGGCATCCGCGCTCGGTGATCGTCGATCCGCGCCGCTCGAACGTCGTGAGCGTCGGCACGGAGGGTTTCGGTGTCCAGCAAATGAGCATCGAGCCGGATCTCGAGCTCGGCATCACATCACCGCCGACCACGGCCGCTCCCGGGGCCACGCTCTCCTCCGTGCTGTTTGCGACGAACCGCGGTTCGTTCGCGTCGAGCGGTTCGCGAGTAACTATTCAATTCTCGGCGGGACTGGCGAACGTCACGGCGACGTCACAGAGCGGTACGTGTACCGCGCAACGAAGCGCGGCCGTTTGCACGCTGAGCCCGCTCGCCGTGAATGCGTCCATCGGAATCACGTTGACTGCAGTCGCGCCGAGCTCGGGATCCGCGACCGTGAGCGCGAGCGTGCAGGGCGACCAGCCGGATCCCATCGCGTCCAACAATGCAGCCTCGTTCTCCATCGATGTCCAGCCCGCAGCGACGCCGAGCCCGCCCGCGCCGCCTTCTTCCGGCGGAGGCGGCGGAGGCGGCGGCGCCACGTCTTTGCTGTTGCTCTTGCTTGCTGCGCTCGCGCGCGGGCTGCCAAGCAGACTCCGCGCGCGCATGAATGCTCGTGCGCTCGGAGTCGCCGCGCCCGAGCGCACGTAGCGCATCGGGCGGAGCGTTGGCGGTCCGCTCTAAGCGACGCGCCTTTCGGGCGTCGGCGCGTGCCGTTTCACCGGGCTGCCGAGGATGTATTCCACGCCGCGCTCGCGCATCCACTCGAGCTGCGCCTCGCGCTTGGACAGCAATTTCGCGGATACTTCGGCGGGAACAACGAAGGCCGGCAGGGTCAGCATCTCGGGGCTGAAGTTACGCTTCCGTGCAAATAGCGAGCTCATCTTCTTTTCCTTATCCTCGCGGGACCAAGATGGGTCGAGCGAAATTTTCGACGCGCGCGCCGTCAGCGTCCAGCCCCATGTGTCGCGGCCGCGCAATGCCGTGGTCGCCAACCGCCCCTTGTCGAATTATGGAAAGGAACTGGCGCACGTAAAGAGATCCGGCACCGGTTACGAGGCGCAGCTCTTCTAGCGATGCACCATAATTTCGGCCGTTACTTCATCGCAGGCAAATCGACGCGCACGGCCCAGCCCTGCGTGCTTGCGGATACTGCGGGGTAGCGTTCGAGCACGAGGGGATCGTGGCCCGGAATCACGCGCTCGCGTGCGCCGCCCGCAAGCCGCTCCAGCGTGTTGTAGCCCTCGAGCATGTCGGCCTGGTTGTAGAGCACCCGGAACACGCGCCGCGAGTCGATGTGGGCGTAGAAGTGGGTCGCATCCGAGGCGAGCACGACGGGGCCGCGCTCGGTCGCGACGCGCACGCACTGCAAGCCTTTGGTATGCCCACCGATCCTGTGCACCGTGATGCCGGGTGCCAGCTCGTCGGTACCGTCGTGAAACTGCACGCGGCCTCCGAACACCCGGTGCACCATGCGGGACACGTCGTCGGCCTCGAAGGCATGGTTGATCTGGTGGTGACACATGCAGCGGCCCGTGACGTACTCCATCTCGGTGTCCTGCAAGTGAAAGCGCGCGTTCGGGAACAGCGCACCGTTGCCGCAATGGTCGTAGTGCATGTGCGTGATGACGACGTCTTCGACGTCGGCATGGCGAATGCCGACGGCTTCGAGCCCGTCCTCGACGGGATGCACGATCTTGCGATCGCGCTTCTTCGCCATTGGGCCGTCGAAGCCCGTATCGACGACGAAGGTTCGGCTGCCGCCGACGATTGCCCACACGTAGTAGTCGAGGGGCATGTCCCAGTCCTCGTGCGGATCGCCGTCGACGAAATTGCCCCAGGCCTTGCGGCCTACATGCGCGTACTTGATCGCGAAGATTTGATAGGTAGGTGTTGCCATGCGCGTCGTCGTCGAGGGCTTTGCGTGGATTGTACTGGTGCGGCGCGCGAGGTAGTAAGCTCACCGCCTGTTTCGAGGGAACCGCGTGTCGCTGTCGCCGCTGCTGCTCGCTTGCCTCGCCGCGACGTGGGTCATCTGGGGCTCGACCTATCTCGCGATCAAGTTCGCGCTCGAGAGCTTTCCTCCGTTCTACCAGATGGGCTCGCGGTTCCTAGTCGCAGGCTTGGTGCTGATTGTTTGGCTCAAGCTGCGTGGCCGCCCGCTTCCGACACTCGTCGAGTGGCGTAACGCCGCGATCATCGGCACGTTGCTGCTCGTGAGCGGCATGGGCTTCACGGCGTACTCGGAGCAAACCGTCGCTTCGGGACTCATCGTCGCGTACATCGCGATCATCCCGATCATCGTCACGGTCATGAACTTGCCGTTCGGCGTGAAGCCGACTCGCGTAGAGCTCGTCGGAATGCTCGTCGGCACGGTCGGCGTGGTCATGCTCGTGCGCGGCGAGGCGTTCACGGCCTCTCCGGCGGGGCTCGTCGCGATCACGATCGCGTGCCTGAGCTGGTCACTTGGCAGCGTGCTGTCGCAGCAGCGTTTTCCGCTCGCACCGGGCGCGATGGGATTCGCGAGCGAGATGCTCTGCGGCAGCGTGTTGCTGCTGGTCATTTCTTCAGCCGTCGGCGAGCGTCCTCAGTGGCCGCCGCAGCCGCTCGCCGCGTGTTCGTGGATCTATCTGATCGTGTTCGGGTCGTTGCTCGCGTTCAACGCCTACATGGTCCTGCTCGGCCGCGTCAGCGCCGCGCTCGCATCGAGCTACACGTTCGTGAATCCCGTGATCGCGCTCGCGCTCGGAGTCTGGCTCGGCGGCGAGGTCGTGACCGCGTTCGAGTGGGGCGCGGCGGCCGTGAGCACGGCTGGTGTCGTGCTTCTCGCGCTCGGCCGCCCTTCGCCCACGGTCACGGCCTGAAATCGCAAGTCGTTACAGCGCCTTACAAGGCGTTTGCACCTGCTGCGCATAAAGGTCTAGAGTCGCGGCTGCAGGGCTGAGCCCGCCGACCGATGTCGGCTACAAGAGGGGGGAGCCGATGGCGGCTCGCTATGAAAACCTGCCGGGCGCGGAGACTCCGCACCTTCGTGTGGACTTTCCGAGCGTTCGGGACGTGCTCCGGCATCGCGGCCCTCTCGAAGCCACGTTGCCGCCGACGCCGATTCGCGAGCTGCTCGCTGCGAGCGGCGCGACGCTGTTCGTGCTCGCCACAGACGCCGCGCTCATAACGACGATTCGCCGGGCAGCCGACCAGCACCCGCTGTTCGTCGTCGAAACCTGGACCGAGCTCATTCAAGCCGTCGAGTCGGGCCGCTGCGGCATTGCGCTGATCGACGCTGCCGTGCTCGGTGCTCGCGTAGCCCACTGCGTTGCCGCGCTGGCCGTGTACGCCGATCGGCTCGTGACGCTCGTGGCGGCCGATCGCGCCGGGGCGCAGGAGTACGTCGGCTTCCTGTCCGACGGACGCATTCACCGGCTGGCGATGAAGCCGCTGGCTATCGGCGCTACGCGCTTGTTGATCGAGTCGGCGACGGCGCGCCGTCTCCAGCTTCGCGAGGAGCCCGCGAACGACGGCGCTGCCGCAGTCGCCGCGACAAGCTCGAGCCGATTCTCGCGATGGCGTGTGCCGGCGGTCGCCGGCGCCACTACCGTCGCGTTGCTCGCCATCGCGATCATCGCTGCACGGCTCGGGTGGTGGGACCGGTTCGGCAGGCTCGGGGCAACGGAGCCCTTCGCGGCGGCGCCTTCCGCAACCATGCCCGCGCCCGCCGAGACCGTGCTATCGCCCCAGCACCGGCTCGCGGAGTACCGAGCTAAGGCCGCGCTCGCGCTCGAGGAGGGCCGACTCGCGGAGCCCGCCGGCGACAACGCACTCGATCACTATTTCTCGATTCTCGCTATGGTGCCGGCGGATCCGGGCGCCCGCGCCGGCGTTTTGGCCGTCGTCGAGAATTTGTTCACGCGCGCCGAAGAAGCGCTGCTCACCGACTCGCTCGAAGCCGCGGCCGCGGCGCTCGATCACGTCCGGCGTGCGGATCCCGCGAGCAGCCGCCTCGCGTTTCTGGATGCGCAGCTTTCGCGCGCGCTTGCGGCCGTTACGCCCCGACCACCGGCGGTGTCGCCACCGCCCGCCGCTGCACCGACGGAGTTCGAGAGCTCGCTGAGCCTTGCGACGGCTCGGCTGCGCCGCGGCCAGCTGCTCAGTCCTGCCGGCGACAGCGCAAGCGCCTATCTGGCACGCGCCGCGCAGCTCGATCCCAGCGATCCGCGCGTCGCGGCGCTGCGAACGGATCTCGCCGCGGCGTTGGTCCAGGCCGCGCGACTCGTGTTCGATTCCGATGTTACGGCGGCTGCGAGTCTTGCCGCCGCAGCGCGCCGGCTAGGCGTCGAGTCCGCGGCGCTCGCCGCGCTCGAGAACGATCTCGCCGCCGCGCTGGCCCGTCAGCAGCAGCTGGCCGCGCGGCTCGACACTGCACGCGGGCGCGTGCAAAGCGGCGCCTTGTTCGCACCGGCCGGCGACAGCGCGCTCGACTATCTGACGGCGCTTCAGACCGACGCGCCCGATCTCGCCGGGCTCGACGAGGCGTGGGACGCCTTCCGAGAGACCGGAGCGGCTGCTATCCAAGATACGATCGAGCGGCGCGATTGGTCAGCGGCCGACGAGCAGCTCGCCGGGCTCATGCGGGCACCGAGCGGTGCGGCCGCGGCAGCACCGCTTGCCGCAGAGCTCGCTGCGGGGCGGCAGCAAGAGAGCTACCTGGCGACGGCAGCTCAAGCGAGCGTGCTCACGCTCGAGCGCTCGGTGCCCGCGGTGTATCCGCCGTTGGCGCTGCAGCGCAGAACGCAGGGCTGGGTCGACCTCGAGTATGTCGTCGATCGCTCCGGGCAGCCGCGGGATGTGGTCGTCGTGCAGGCGTCGCCGCCGGGCCTGTTCGATGCCGCCGCGCTCGCGGCCGTCACGCAGCACCGCTATGTGCCGTTCGAGCGCGACGGCCGCCTTTACGAGCGCCGCCTGCAGGTGCGCGTGCGGTTCCAGCTGCGGTAGATCGACTCGCGCGCCGGGCAGCTGCGAAAGGGCCGCGGCGCGCCGCGGCCCATCGCGAGTCACTTCCTCAACGCCGGCCGAGCGCGATGAATGCCAGCGCGTTGTTCGGATTCAGCGGGATCACAAGCTGGTTTTGCCGCGAGTCGTAGCACATCGAGGCCGCGCTCGGGATGCCCGTCGCGATGACCTCGGCTGGCTGGCCGCGGCGAATGCGCGACACGCTGCCGAAACGCACGCTGCTGACGTACTTCGTGCCGTCGGCCAGCACGACGACGCCGTCGTTGCCGGCCTCGGCTGCTTGCTCGGTCCTCACGACCTGACCGGCCGGGCTGAACGTGATGACGTCCTTCGTGCCGATGTTGACGATGACGATGTTGCCGTCCGTATCTATCGCAACGCCGTTCGGCAGGTTCAGGGGCGCGCCGTCGACGAACACCGACGATTCGCCGCTCGGCGTGACCTTGTAGATGCGCTGCTTGTTTTCCGGCTGCTGAGCGTTCCCCGTGTTGGACGCGTACATCGTGCCGTCCGGCGCGACGCCGATGCCGTTCAAGTTCACGGCCTCCTTGACCTCGAACGCCTGCTTCGGCGTCCCTGCTTTAAGGTCGAACGTGCGAATGTAGTTACCGTCGTTCACGTAGAGCGTGCCGCCTTGAATCGCGCTGCCGAGCGGATGCACGAGCGTGAGGCCGTCGCGCGTGACGCCGATCCACTTGGACGTGTGCACCGAGCCGTCCGGGTTGATCAACGATGCGAAGCCGTCGTTCGGCGTCAGCGGCGGTGGAGTGCCCATGTCCCGCGGATTGGCGGCGTTCATGGCGATGATCAGATTACGGTCCGGATCGAACGTGCAGCTCTCCGCGAAGTGGAAGCTGCCGTAGACCTTGACGTTGCTCGACATCGGTTGTTGCTGGCCGGCTTCGTTCGTCGCGCCGAGCGGCGTGCCGACCCGATACGGTTGCGGCTGCGCGGGCTGCTGCGCCGGCGCCTGTGCGAGCGCGACACCCGCCGTCAACAAAGCCGCGATACCGGAAGCCAATAGTGTTTTGGTGCGCACGAGTTCCCCCAGGGGCGTTGGTTGTAGGAAAGAAGCGAATGATCGCACAGGGGACCGTGATCGGAACCCCTCACGTAAGGGTTTCTCCCCGGCTGGTGGCGACGCGCGCTAATTCAGGGCGCAGGCCTTGTGCTTGCCGAGCTTGGCCATGAGCGCGTCGTTCTCGATGCCGGGGCCGAGATACACGACCAGCGAGCTCGAGCGCGGCGAGAAGCCCGTGATACAGGTCTCGCCCGGATGCCCGCTGGCATAGGTATACCGATAGGAGCCGAAGCCCACGATCGACGTGCCCCACATCTTCGGCGGCGCGCCCGTGATGTCTTGCATCATTGCGACGAGCTCGTGGCAATCCTGGCGCTTCGTTTCGTTCTTGACCTTGTCGATGAAGGCGCTCGGATCGAGGTCACTCTTCTTGGTCTTGGGCTCGTATTTGGCCATTGGGCGATGATGGCATAATTCACGTCGAGCCTAGGACAGGCTGATCGAGGGCTACGCATGAAGACGCGGACGTTGGCGGCGGTAGGTGCGGGAATTGCAAGCGCGGTGCTCGCGGCCGCCTTGTTCGCCCAGGAAGCGGCGCCCTATGTCGCGACGAGGAAAATCGATCACATGGACGACTATCACGGCACGAAAGTCGCCGACCCGTACCGCTGGCTCGAGGACGAGACGTCGCCCGAGACGGCCGCGTGGATCGAGGCGCAGAACGCCGTCACGTTCCCGTATCTCGAGCGCATTCCGTATCGCGAAGCGCTGCGCGCGCGCGTCATGGAGCTCAACGACTACGAGCGTTACGGCGCGCCGGCGCGCAAAGGCCCGTATTTCTTCTTCAGCAAGAACGAAGGCCTGCAGAACCAGAGCGTGCTGCACATCCAGAAAGGCCTCGAGGGCGCTCCCGAGGTACTGCTGGATCCGAACACGTGGTCCGCCGACGGCACGGTGCAGCTCTCGGCGTTCGAGCCGTCGAAAGACGCGAAGCACGCCGTTTACGGCATCTCGCAGAGCGGCTCCGATTGGCTGCAGTACAGGGTCTTAGAGCTTGCGACGAAGCGCACGCTCGAGGACAACGTCGAGTGGGCGAAGGTATCGCAGGTCGCGTGGCACGGCGACGGCTTTTTCTACAGCCGCTATCCCGAGCCGCCGGAAGGCCACGAGAAGGCGTCGATCAACGAGAACCACCAGGTGTTCTTCCACAAGCTCGGCACGTCGCAGGCGGCCGATACGCTCGTGTTCGAGGACCGCGCGAATCCGCAGCGCTTCCATACGACGTCCACGACGGAAGACGAGCGCTTCCTGATCCTCGAGGTCTCCGATCGTGGCAAAGGCCTCGACGGCAACGCGCTGTACGTTCGCGATCTCGCCGATCCCGACGGCAAGTTCGCGCCGCTCGTGGCGGAGATCTCGAACGACACGTTCTACGTCGTCGACAACGTCGGCGACAAGCTGCTCGTCGCGACGAACCACGGTGCGCCGAATTGGCGCGTCGTGCTCATCGATCCCGCCAACATCGCCGAGGCGAGCTGGAAGACCGTGCTTGCCGAGCGTCCCGAGCCGATCGACAGCGTGACGACCGCGGGCGGCAAGCTGTTCGCGACGTATCTGAAAGACGTCGCGACGCGTGCCTACGTGTTCAGCCTCGACGGCACCCTCGAGAACGAGATCGAGTTGCCGGGGCTCGGCACCGCCGGCGGATTCAGCGGCCCGAACGACTCGCCGTTCGTGTTTTACACGTTCAACTCACTGAGCATTCCGCCGACGATCTACCGCTACGACATCGCCGCGCGCACGAGCACCGTGTTCCGGGCGCCGCGCGTGCCGGGCTACGACGCGGCGGACTTCGAGACGAAGCAGGTGTTCTATCCGAGCAAGGACGGCACGCGGATCCCGATGTTCCTCGTCTACCGCAAAGGGCTCGAGCTCGACGGCAACAATCCGACGCTGCTCTACGGCTACGGCGGCTTCAACATCGTCGTGAGCCCGACGTTCAGCGCCGCTCGCATCGCGTTGCTCGAGCGGGGCTTCGTCTATGCCTCGGCAAATCTACGCGGCGGCGCCGAGTACGGCGAAGCGTGGCACCGGCAGGGCATGAAGCTCGACAAACAAAATGTCTTCGACGACTTCATTGCAGCCGCCGAGTGGCTCATCGAGCAGAAGTACACGCAGCCCAAGCGGCTCGCGATCACGGGCCGGTCGAACGGCGGGCTGCTCGTCGGCGCCGTGATGAACCAGCGGCCCGAGCTGTTCGGCGCCGCAGTGCCCGAAGTCGGCGTCATGGACATGCTGCGCTTTCACAAATTCACGATCGGGTGGAACTGGATCGCGGACTACGGCTCGAGCGACGACCCCGAGGAATTCAAGGCGCTGTACGCGTACTCACCGCTGCACAACATTCGGCACGGCGTGAAGTATCCGCCGACGCTGATCACGACGGCCGATCACGACGATCGCGTCGTGCCTGCGCATTCGTTCAAGTACGCCGCTACGCTGCAGGCGCTCGCGAGCCGCGAGAACCCGGCTCTGATCCGCATCGAGACGAAGTCCGGTCACGGCGCGAGCAGCCTCACGAAGCAGCTCGAGGCGGCGGCCGACATCTACGCGTTCGTGATGCACAACCTCGGCGTCGAGCCATGAGCTCCGATTCCATCTTGGGCGTCGCGCCGCTCGCGTTCCCGTGGCAGACGAAGGACCCGTTCCTCGTCTGCGTCCACCACGTCGATCTCTATCCGCGCGGCAACGACCGCTTGGGGCCCGATGCGACGCTAGAGGGCCGCGACATCGGGCAGGACTTCGCCGGCAAGGACGGCTGGCGCATGTATCACGGCGACGTCGTGCCGGGCTTCCCGCAGCATCCGCACCGTGGGTTCGAGACCGTGACGTTCGTGCGCGAGGGTTACATCGATCACAGCGACTCACTCGGCGCGACGGCGCGCTTCGGCCGCGGCGACGTGCAGTGGCTGACGGCAGGCGCCGGCATCGTGCATTCGGAGATGTTTCCGTTGCTGAAGCCCGATGCGGGCAACCGGCTCGAGCTCTTTCAGATCTGGGTCAACTTGCCGGCCAAGAGCAAATTCGCAGCGCCGTACTTCACGATGTTCTGGGACAACGACGTGCCGCGTGCCCACCCGGCGCCAGGCGTCGAGGTGACGGTCGTCGCCGGCGCGCTCGAGGACGCGACGCCGCCGAAGCCGCCGCCCGATTCCTGGGCCGCGAATCCCGACGCCGAGCTCGCGATCTGGCTGATCACGCTCGAGCAGGGCGCAAAATGGACGCTGCCGGCGGCGAGCGGCGAGCGCACGGCGGGAGCGTTGGCGCGCACGGCGCGCACTCTGTATTTCTTCGTGGGCGGCAAGCTCGAGATCGAAGGCCGCGCGTTGACGAAGTACGCCGCGATCGAGGTTGCGGCCGGTCGGCCCGTGAGTCTGGCCGCCCCGGACGGCAAGGTCGAGGTGCTGATGATGCAGGGCCGTCCGATCGGCGAGCCCGTCGCGCAGTACGGCCCATTCGTCATGAACACGCGCGCCGAGCTCGAGCAGGCGTTCTACGATTACCAGCGCACGCAGTTCGGCGGTTGGCCGTTCGGCGCCAACGATCCCGTGCACCCGCGCGAACGCGGCCGCTTCGCGAAGCACGCCGACGGACGCGTCGAGGATGCGCGCTCCTAAGGCTGATTGACGCCCGGCAAGACGCCGGAGATGATCGCGCGAGCGGGCCAGGGACCGGTCCTCATTCAACGGGAGCCCGAATCATGCTGAGCCGCCGCCAATTCACGCGCAGTGTTCTCGCCGCCGGCTTCGCGGCCTCGTTACCCGCAAGCCGCGCCTGGTCAGCGACTCTGAGCCCGACCTCGCGCGTCGAGGCCGATTTGCGCGCAGTCACGGGTGCCGGCAAGGAAATCACGCTGGCGCGTGCAGACGTCCAGGCGCTCGGCGACGCGCTGCGCGGCAATCTCGTGCTGCGCGGGCACGCCGCCTACGACCCGGCACGGCTGGTGCTGAACCGGCAGATGGACAAGCACCCGGCGCTCATCGTGCAGCCGCGCGGTGCCGCCGACGTCAAGCTCGCCGTCGACTTCGCTCGCGACTCGGACCTGCTCGTCGCCGTCAAATGCGGCGGGCACAGCCCGTCGGGCAGCTCGACTTGCAACGACGGCATGCTCATCGACCTCTCGCTGCTGCGCGGTGTCCGCGTCGATCCCGCGGCGCGCGTCGCGCGCGTCGCCGGCGGCAGCCTGCTCGGCGACCTCGACCACGAGACCATGGCGTTCGGCCTCGTCACGACGGCCGGCACGGTTTCGCACACGGGCGTCGGCGGGCTCACGCTCGGCGGCGGCTTCGGCCGCGTCGCGCGCCGTTTCGGGCTGTCGCTCGACAACGTTCGGGCCGTCGATATTGTCACGGCCAACGGCGAGATCTTGCGCGCGAGCGCCGAGGAAAACCCCGAGCTCTACTGGGGAGTCCGCGGCGGCGGCGGTAATTTCGGCGTCGTCACTTCGTTCGATTTCGCGCTGCACCCGATGCAACGCCAAGTGATCGGCGGCGACATCATTTTCCCGTTCGCGCAGGCGAAGCAGGTGCTGCGCTTCTATTCGGAGTACGCGGCCTCGGCGCCGGACGACCTGTACTTGAGCTGCGGGGTGCAGGCTACCCCGGAAGGCACGGGCGCGGGCTTCCTCATCTGTTACAGCGGCCCGCCGAGCCGCTGGGACGCCATCGCGCGGACGCTGCGCAGCGTCGGCACGCCGATCCTCGACCAGGTCGAGGCGATCGACTACGTCGCGCTGCAGAAGTCGGGCGACATGACGGAGAGTCGCGCGCTCGGCCTGTACACGAAGACGGGCTTCATCCCGTCGCTGCCGGGCGCGCTCATCGACGCCATCGTCGACGGTTTCGAGGCACATCCGGAACGCGGCACGTCGATGGGCTTTCAGCACTCGGGCGGCGCGATCGCGCGTGTCGCCGCCGACGCGACGGCTTTCCCGCACCGGCAGATCGTTGCAACGATGCTCCTGAACGCGAGCTGGGATGCGGCCGTCAACCAAGGCCCGCACATCGACTGGCTGCGCCAGTATTGGCGGTCCCTCGAGCCGCACACGCGCGGCTTCTATACGAACGACGCGATCGAGGAGTCTCAGCAGCAGATCGACGACAACTACGCGGCGAACCTGCCGCGGCTCGTCGCGCTGAAGAACCGCTTCGACCCGAAGAACCTGTTCCGGCTCAACGCCAACATCGTGCCGACGATCTAGCGCCCGGCGTCTAAAGCAGCCCGCGCTCTTGATACCACTGCTTCGTGAGAGTCAGACCTTTCTCGAGGTCGACTTGTGGCTGAAAGCCCAGCTCCGTGCGCGCGCGCGATATGTCCCAGCCGCGGTTGGTGCTGAACCAGGTCAATCTTCGGCGGAATAGCGGCGGCTCATAGTTGAACGGCTTGCTGGCGACCTCCATGAGATACGCGAGCGCATGCACCGGCTTGTACCACGGAAACCGGTACAGCTTGACCTTGGTCCCCAGCACTTTGCCGATGAGCCTGACCAGCTCGTTCAACGAAACGTACTCGCTATCGCCGACGAGGTACGTGCGGCCGCGCGCCTCGGGAACATCGGCGGCGAGGAGGAATCCCTGGACGAGATTCCCGACGTACACCGGGTGATTGAACACCTTTCCCGAACCCAGCATCAGAAAGCGGCCCTGCTTGCACATCCTGAAAAGCTTCAGCCAGCCATGCGTATCGCCCGGCCCGTAGATTGAAGTCGGCCGGACGTTGACGATGTCCATTCCTTCGGCGATGAATTTATCCGCGACGGCCTCGGCTGCCACCTTGGCCTCGCAGTAATAGTCGATCGGGGCGAGCGGCGACTCCTCGTTGCCCGGCACCTGGCCGGCCCGTAGAGACCCGTGCACCCCCTGCGTGGAGCAGTGCACCACGCGGCGCGCGCCCGCGCGTCTCGCTACTTCCAGCAATTGCTGCGTTCCTTCGACGTCCACCTTGTGGAACAGCGGCGCTCCCTGGTGGATGTCACGGAACGCCGAGGCCAGATGGAATATCACCTCTTGGCCGGAGACCGCCTTCTCGAGCGGCTCCTTGTCCGCCACGGAGCCAAGGATGAACTTCACGCCCCGCGCTTTCAGGGGATCGGTATCCACCGGATCACCTGCGCTGATATCGAGCACGGTGACCTCGTCGCCCCGGTCGACGAGGGCGCGGACGAGGTGAACTCCGGTGAACCCGGCGCCGCCGGTAACGAGAGCTTTCATGCATCACTCCTGTTGCGGCGACTGCTCGCCGCTGAACCCCTGAATCTGCGCCCAACGCGTCTCACTTCTTTTCGAGCTCCGCGAGCGCTTCCTTCGCTACTCGAAACGAATCGACGGCGGCCGGCACGCCGGCGTAGATGGCGACCTGCAGCAGCACCTCGCGAATCTCGACTTTCGTCGCGCCGTTGCGGATCGCGCCTTTGACGTGGACCTTGAGCTCATGCGGCCGATTCAGCGTGCTCAGCATTGCGATATTGAGCAGGCTGCGCGTTTTCTTCTCGAGTCCGTCGCGGCCCCAAACGGCGCCCCAGCAGTACTCGGTCACGAGCTCCTGCAGCGGCATGTTGAAGTCGTCGGCGGTCGCGAGAGCCTTGTCCACGAACTCGGCACCGATTACCGATTTGCGAATCGCGAGGCCTTTCTCGAAAAGTTCTTTGTTCATTTTGGCTTCCTTGAAGTGAGGCCACGGTGCGATCTGCGCCGCGGGGAACGTATGGTAAACCGAAGCCCGCCTCACGCCCGTCGAGGCAGGGCGCGCCGCAATGGCCCGTCTTCACTTCGCAAGAATGCCCCTTCATGCAATGCCCATGCCACATGGAGCGGCGCAGCGACTAAAGCCGGAGGGCGGCGAGCAGCGCTCGTTCGGCCGCGTCGAGCGACTGTTCGGCGCCCGCGCCCCGCAGCGCGTAGTAGAGATCGCGCCCGAGCGCGACCACCTCCGTGCGGTGCGCGCCGGCTTGCCGGGCGCGTTCGAGCGCGCGCTCGAGCACCGTGCCGCGGTCCGTGATCTCGTTGACGAGATGTAGCGACAGCGCTTCGGCCGCGGGCATGAGGCGCGCGGAATAGACGAGATCGAACAGGACCTTCTTCGGCAGCGCGTCCTTGACGATGGCGAGCGCGATGAACGGAAACAAGCCTCGCGCGGCCTCGGGCAATCCGAACGTCGCTTGTGCGGCGGCCACGGCGAGATCGCAAGCAGCGACGACGCCGAAGCCGCCCGCGTGCGCGTCGCCGTTGACGGCCGCGACGAGCGGCTTGCCGAGCGCGCCCATCGCTCTATCCATGCGCAGCAATGCTTGGGCGTACGCCTCGCGGCCAGCCGTCGTCGGCCCGGCGCCTTGGTAATCGCCGCCGAGGCAGAAGACGTCGCCGGCGCCTGTCAGCACGCACGCGCGCACGGAGTCGTCTCCGCGCGCCGCTTCGAGCTCTGCCGCCATCGCGTTGGCCAGCGAAGTCGTGAGCCGGTTGCCGGCGTCCGGCCGGTTGAGCGTCAGCACGGCGACGTTCTCGCGGCGCGTGACGAGCAGCTCGGCCATCGTCAGGGCGTGAACTGTTTCTGGCGCTCGACGACCTCGTCGAGGCCGATGAAGTCGTTGAACTCCGCGAACGTCGTCAGCTTGTCGGCGATGGCGTCCGTCGAGCAACCTTCGCGCAGGAACGTCTCCATCATCTCTTTGACGGCTTTGTGCATCGCGAGCATCGGCTCGACGGGGCAGATCGCGTAATCGAAGCCGAGCGCGTAGATCTCTTTCAGCGACAGAACCGGGCTCTTGCCCGAGCGAACCATGTTGAACAGCAATGGCCGACCGAGCGGCTTCAGGCGCCGCACGATCTCTTTGAGCTGCTCGACGCTGCGAGGCGCGTCGACGTAGAGTCCGTCTGCACCGACGGCCGCATACGCTTCGAGCCGGCGAATCGCGTCGTCGAGATCGGTAACGCCCATCGCATCCGTGCGCGCGACGACGAAGAAATCGGGATCGCGGCGCGCCGCCAGCATCGCGCGCAGCTTCTGCTGCATCTCCTCGGCGCTGATGAGCGTTTTGCCCGCGAAGTGCCCGCACTTCTTCGGCATGGCCTGGTCTTCGAGGTGCAGCACGGAGGCGCCGGCTTCTTCCCAGAGCTGAATCGTGCGCTGCGCGTCGAGGGCGTTGCCGTAGCCCGTATCGGCATCCGCGAAGACCGGCACCTTCGTTACGCGGCAGATGCGCCGAATGTGCTCGAACATCTCGGTTTGCGTCAGCACGCCGAAGTCGGGCGCGCCCGCCACGATGGCCGAGGCGACGAAGCCGCTGACGTAGACGGCCGGCGCGCCGGCTTGCTCGGCGAGCTTGGCCGTGACTGCGTCGTGCGCGCCCATGCACACGAACGGCGGTTTCTTGAGCAGCTCGCGGAAACGGGCGGAGCGGCTCATCGCGGCGGTCTCAGTTCTTCGTCCCATATCGACATCCATCATATCCTTCAGGACAGTGGCTACGCCTCGAATGCGGCTAGCACCAGCAGCGACACGCGCGGATCCGCGGCCGGGAAGACCTACCCGAGTGTCGCGAGGATGTACTTCGGCACAAGCCGGTCGCCGAGGTAGCGCTCCTTCAGGGCACGCGGCAGCGAGCCGAACCGCTTGATTCGTCCGCGGCAACGCGGCTCGCCGCAATTGCAGCGCATCGTCCAGATGTCGTCGTCGCCGATCGTGGTCGAGTAGTCGAACACGATTTCATCACCGCGATCGATCGGCGTCGCCGCGACTAGAAAGATCTGGTTGTTGAGCTTCCGGATCGCAGCGTTCGGCTTACACGAGTGATTGAGATAACGGCCGGGATGGTCGCCGGGATCGAGATACGTCTGCGGCCCATACCGAAAGCAGTTCGCGGAGAACGTCGAACCGCGGCGCTTCCAGAGCACGCGATCATGCACCACACGGCCGGCAATCTTCAGTATGGTCTGCGTCGGCTTGAACGCCTTCGTGGCGAACAGGCCGAGTCCATTGCGAGCAAGCGCGACGGCGACGTGTTTCAACGTGATCTCAGCGCGTCGACCGTTGCCAGGTCGCCTTGCAATACCGGCGCCGCGACTGCCGGGCGCACGAGCAAAATGCACACGAAGCCGACGAAGCCGCCGAGCGCGATCAACGCGGCAATCGGCCAGTAGGCGCCGCCGGCGGCGCCAACGAGCGCACCCGCCACAAACGGCACGAACCCCGCGATCGCGCTGCCGAGCTGGTAGCCCAACGAGGCGCCGCTGTAGCGGACATGCGCCGGAAACATCTCCGTGTAGAGTGCTGCCGTCGGGGAGTACACCGCGTTGTGACCGACGCAGATGCTGACGACGACCGCGAGCCAGATGAGCACGGGAACTTGCGACGTGATCAAGAAGTTGATCGGCACTGCGAATACGATGATGAAGAGCGTGCCGAACATCATCACGGGGCGTCGGCCGACCTTGTCCGAGAGGGCGCCCAGCAGCGGTATCGTGAAGAGCTGCCCTGCGGCAGCCGCCATCACGCCGACGAGGTAAGTGTTCCCCGTGAGGCCGTATGCGCTACTCGTATAGGTGTTTGTGAAGACCGTCATCGCGTAGTACAGCACGCCGTGCGCGCAATAGAGACCTGCTGCCAGCAGGACGTTGCGCGTGTCGCTGCGCAAGAGTTCAACGGCCGGCACCTTCACGACGCGGCGGGCTTCCTTGACCTTCGCAAATTCCGGCGACTCCATGATGCGGAGGCGGATAAACAAACCGACGACCACTAGCGCGATGCTCAGCAGGAACGGGACGCGCCAGCCCCAAGCGAGGAAGTCCTCCTCGGGTAGCTGCTGCATCAACAGGAACATGCCCGTGGCCATCAAAAGGCCGACGGCGCTGCCGACCTGAGCGAAGCTGCCGAAGAAGCCGCGGCGCTGGCCGCCCGCATGCTCCGTCGCCATGAGCACGGCGCCGCCCCATTCGCCGCCAACGGCGAGGCCTTGCACGAAGCGCAGCACCACCATGAGGATCGGTGCCCAGACACCGATTGAGTCGTAGGTGGGCATCAAACCCATCGCAAAAGTCGCGAGACCCATCATCGTCAACGTGACGACGAGCATCCCTTTGCGCCCGAGGCGGTCGCCGAAGTGGCCGAATATCAGGCCGCCGAAGGGGCGCGCCACGAACCCGACGCCGAACGTGGCGAATACGGCGAGGGTGCCCGCGAGCTCCGAAAAAGTGGGGAAGAAAAGCCGGCTGAACACGAGCGCCGCCAAGCCGAAGAGGAAGAAGTCGTACCACTCGATCGACGTGCCGATCATGCTCGCGAGCGCGACGCGCCGTACGGACTGCGGCGGTGTCGAACCATTCTGCGTCGTCTCGTTCATTACGTCGTGCTCCGGCAATTGGCGGCGAGGTGCGCGAGCTTCGCTGCGTCGGCGCAAGATTCGAGCGTGCCGATCAGCGTGTCGAGCTCGCGCGCGCGGTCCTCGCCGAACCGCTCGCTGGCGGCCGCGAAGAAACGCTCGTGGACGCCATCAGCGTCCGTCGGCTCGACGTCGTCGGCGCTCTGCTCGAGCGTTCGGCCGTCGCGCATTCGCACGACGATGGCTGCGCCTTGCTTCGCCGGAAACGCGTTCGTGAAGCCGGCATCGATCTCGATCTTCACGCGCTTCGCGAGCGCCTGCACTTCGGCGTTCTGCTGCGGCACGTAATTGCACTCTTCGAAGTTGCCGTGCGCGAGCGCCGCGGCGACGTTGTAGTGAATGCTCATCTTCGCTTGCAGGATGTGCTCGAACGGTCCGCTCGCGTCGCAGCCGGGGTAGAGCGCGGCGGCTTTTGTGACACGAACGACAACGCTATCGATGTCGGCGGCTTTCACGCGGTAGCGCTGCGCAAGCGCGAGCGCCGCCTGGGCCGGCGTCTGCGCGAAATTGCATGCCGGCACAGGCTTGAAGAAGACGGAGAGGATCTCGGGCCGGTCCGCGAACAGCTCCGGCACGGTGGGAGGGCGAGGGCGGCGGAATGCCGCGAGCATGCCGGCGTCGCCGTCGAGCGCCGTCGGCGACGCAAATGCGCCCTCGGCCGCGAGCTGCACGGCCGTCACGGCGCTGCGCGCCGCAAAGCCGTTGTGAAAGAACATCTCGCTACCGCCCGTGCCGGCCCACTCGTTATAACCGGCCGCCGTGTTCGCCGCGAGCGCGAGCGCCGCCGTCGTTTGCTCTTGCGTCAAGCCGAGCAGCTTCGCCCCTGCCGCGGCCGCCGCAATCGGGCCAACCGTCCCGGTCGGCCGGAAGATCTTCGAGACCTCTACGTCCATGATCATGCGGCCGACCTTGCCGCCGACCTCGTAGCCGGCGACGAGCGCCGTCAGAAAATCCTTGCCGCTGGCGTTCGCAGCCTCGGCGAGCACGAGCAGCGTCGGCACGAGCACGGTGCCGAGATGGCTCACGCTGCCGACGTGCATGTCGTCGCGGACGAGGCCGTGGCTCAAGGTGCCATTCGCGAACGCGGCGTCCTGCAGCGACACCACGTCGCTCGTACCGATGATCGGCGCGCCGCGCGCCGTTCCGCCCGAGTTGCGGCGCGCGATGGCTGCCGCTTGAAGGCTCCACGGCTGCTCGCCGGCGGCGAGCGCCGACGACAGCAAGTCATAGATGCAGAGCTTCGCCTTCGCGACGACCTCGGGGCTCTGGCGCGCATACGAATAGCCCACGAGCGCGCTCGCCATCCGCACGGCCAATGGCGCAGCGGCGGTGGAGGCGGAGCGATCGGCGGTGGCCACGGTGGACTCGGCCGTCAGCCGCGCATCTCGACGCCGGCCCACTCCTCGTAGAGCTTGGCGATGCACGTGAAGTCGGAGTCTGCGCCGTACCTCGCCTTCGTCATGCCGAGCACCTGGAAGACCTCGGCGCCGACGGGCATCGGCACGCCTTGCGCGTCGGCTTCCTGGAGACACAGGCGAACGTCTTTATAAGAGAGGCCCGTGGCAAAGCCGAAGTCGAACGTGCCCGGCAGGATGGAGCGCGGGAACTTGTCCTGCGTCGCGGCGTTGCGGCCGCTGCCCGCGTTGATGATGTCGCACATCTGCCGCGGATTCAGGCCCGCCTTCGTGCCCATGGCGATGACTTCCGCCGACATGACGATGACGCCGGCCGCGATGATGTTGTTCGCGAGCTTCATGACCTGCGCGAGACCCGCGCCTTCGCCGCAGAAGAACAGCTTGCCGAATTGTTTGATCGCCGGCTCGATGCGGTCGTAGACCGCGCGCTTGCCGGACACCATGACGGCGAGTGTGCCGTCGCGCGCGCCGGCCATGCCGCCGCTGACGGGCGCGTCCATGTAGACGATGCCGGCCTTCGCGAGCTCGGCATGCGCGATGCGCGCGACGCCGGGCCCCGTCGTCGAGCAGTCGACGACGATCTTCATCTTCTTCGCCTCCGTGAGACCGGCGCAGACTTTCTGCACGATGTCGGGTGTCGGCAGGCTCAAGAATGCGACCTCGGTGTTGTTCGCGACCTCGAGCGCCGAGCTCGCGACTTGCGCGCCGCTCTTCGCGAGCTCGTCGGTGGCTTCCTTCGACGTGTCGAACACGGTGAGGCTAATGCCGGCCTTGAGCAGGCGCCGCGCCATGTGAGCACCCATGCGCCCGACGCCGATGAATCCGTAATCCGTGGTCTTCATTCCGTGCCTCCCGGTTTTTGGGAGGCAGTCTACCGTATCCCGCGTTTGCGGAGCGCAGTAGCTAGCGATCGTTGCGGTCCGAGTAGAAGGCGAGCAACGCGGGGATCGTCACGATCGCGACGACCGCGACGGCCGAGAGCATGAGCGGCGGGATCGCGAACGGTCCGATGGACGCGACCACGTCTTCGAGCGGCGGTGCAATCGCCAGTGTCAGCGCGCTGCCGAGCGCGGCGGCGCCTGCGAGCGTCCAGCGTCGCGCTGGGCTGCGGCGGCGTCGCGGCGGTAATCGCGCGAGCACGTTCGCGCTGAAGTCGTCGTCGGCGAGCGCCGGCTCCGGCGTGCGCAGCGCGCTCTCCAGTTTGTCGATGTCGTTATTCATTTGTGCCTCAATGGTGGCCGAGCCACTCCCTGAGCTTCTCGTGACCGCGCACGAGATCGGATTTAATGGTGCCGAGCGGCAGCTCGAGTGCCTCGGCGATTTCAGAATGCGTCATGCCTTTCTTGTAGTGCAAGTCGAAGACGGCGCGTTGGCGGACCGACAATCGCTCCAGTGCGCGCTCTACGTCAAGCTCGGCCGCGACGGCCGCGGTCGGGTCGCCAACGCCGCTATGCTCATCCTCGCTGAATTCGTCGTCAGTATGTCGGCCGCGCTGGTCATTCAAGAACGTGTGATACGCGATGCGGAAGAGCCACGTCGAGAATCGCGCCGCCCCGCGATACGAATGCAAGGCCTGGTACATCTTGATGAACGTCTCCTGCGCGAGATCGTTCGCGCGCTCGACGTCGTTGCGCGCGAGTCGCCGCAAGAAGTTGCGCACGGCTGACTGATGACGGCGCACGAGGAGCTCGAACGCACCGCGGTCGTCAACGGCGACGACGCGGGCGATGAGCGCCGTGTCGCTGTCGCTCATTGAAGCGTTAGCGCGCGTCGTCGGCTGTACCGCGCGCGATCTCGCGCGCGGTCAGCCAGCCCTTCAAGAAGCTGCCCAGACTCAAGATCAGGAACAGCAAGCCCCACGCTGACGCTCGCAGTCCGTGCGGAGGCGGAGTAACGAGATAGAGCACGAGCGCGAGGCCCAACGCCCAGCCGAGCAACGTAATGCCGCGACGTACGTCGCGCCGCCGTTCGTCAGGCAACGTGAGCCGCCGCGGCTCGTTGACCATGAGCTCGCGCGGCACGGTATGGCCGGCCGTCACGAGGCGTTCGACCGCGGCCAGCCGCTCACGCGTCTGGCGGTACTCACTGATATTGACGATCGCGACGATCGCGATCGGAATAACTAACGCGCCTAGCGTCACCGCAGTGATGAAGCCCCAGGGCTCCGCTTGCTCCGCCGCTTCTTGCGCGAGCGCGAGCGGCGCCGCGCACAGGCCCGTGAAGAGCACCGCCAAGGGCCGCAACATCGACCTATACATGGTTCGTTACCTCGAGAATATGGGCTACCGATCGACTAGACACGCGCGAACGACGTTTAGATGCAGACGGCGCAACCTCGCGCCGGGCCTCACGGTTGCTCGACGTCATCGTAGTGGGTGAGCGCGACGTCGCGGTGCGAACGCAGACGGATCTTCAAGTAGTTGTCGCCGAAGGTCGCGAAGATCGGGTCGTTCGGATCTGAGTTCTGGCTGCCGCGAGCGGCCGCTGCGAGCTCGGTTGGTAGCTCGATCGGTGCGAACACCGCATCGAGCCGCGGGTGGAAGAAGTACGCGACGGACAAGCGCTCGCGCCCGGACGGCGGGCTCTTCACGCGATGCTTTGTCGCGCGCAGGTAGCCGTGCGTCGCGGCTTGCAGCATCTCGCCCAAGTTCATGACGTAGGTGCCGGCCTTCGGTGTCGCGTCAACGAGCTCGCCGTCGATCTCGACTTGCAAGCCCCCAACCTCGTCTTGCAGCACGAACGAGACGAGCCCGGAGTCGTGATGCATGCCGACGCCTTGGCCCGCGTCGGCTTCTCGCGCTTGCGCGGGATAACGAATGATCTTCAAGTGCGGATCGCCGCGCGGCAGAACCACATCGTCGAAGTGGTGCAGCGGCTGTCCCAATCCCAGCGCCAACGCACGCAACACGGCGAGCCCGACGCGGTCCATCGCCCGCATCCACGCGAGCACCGTCGGCTGCATCGCAGGCAGCCGCGCCGGCCACTGGTTCGGTCCGCGCAAGCGCCGCCACGGCGGATCGCCGTGCGCTACTGCTGCGGCCCGCTCCTCGAGCCCGACGTCGAGCTGCTCGCGCCAATCGCTGACGCCCTTCGTAATCTCCCCGCCGAGCACCGTGTAGCCGCGGAAGTGCGGCGAATTCGCGATCGCGAGCGCACGGCGCTCGGCTTCGGGCAGCGCGAAGAATTCGCGCGCGGCGGCCATGATCGCGGCATCGAGCTCGGGCGGCACGCCGTGGCCGACGAGGTAGCAGAATCCCGGCCCGTGACAGGCGTCGCGCAAGCGCGCGACGAGCTCGCGGCCGCCACGGCTCTCAGGCGCCGCCATGAACGGCGCGAGATCGAGCTCGGGCAGCGAAAATGCGTCGGTCATCAGGCGACGTTGTGACTTGCGTCGAAGGAGGGCGCGCGACTCATTTCTATACTGAGGCAACCAACTGGGGACACATTATGTCTGCAACGCGCCTCCTGTCTCTCGGTGCCGTCGCGTATCTCGTCGCCGGCTGTTCGGGCATGAGCGAGCAAGCCTGTGTCACGGCCGACTGGCGCACGGTCGGCTTCGAGGACGGCACGTACGGGCGCCCCGAAGGGAGCATCGGCCGTTATCGCCAGCAGTGCGCCGACCATGGCGTCGCGCCGGACCTGGAAAGCTATCGCGCGGGCCACGCCGAGGGCGTGCGCATCTACTGCCGCGAGAGTAACGGCTTTGTCGTCGGTCACAGCGGCGCGGCCTATCAAGGCGTCTGCCCGGCCGACCTCGAGCCCGACTTCATGGCCGAGTACAACGCGGGGCGGCGCCTACACGAGCTCGAATCGGCGCTCGCGAGCGCCGATTCACGGATCGCCGGCAACTACCGCGCGCAGGAGAGCATCAAGCAGGAGCTCACGGACATCGGCGTGAAGATGATCGCCACGGACACGACGGCCGAGCAACGCCTGCAGATGGTCACACGCAGCGCCGATCTCGGGCGCCGCTACGGCGAGCTGACGAACGAGATTCAGCACCTCGAGCGCGACCGGGCCGTCGCCGAGCGCGCGTTGCTCGAGTACCGCTCGACACTCGCTGCAGCGTTCTGACGGACTCGCGCGTCAGCGCACGTACTTCTTGACGCTCTGCGAGTACACCTCGGCACCGTAGATCGTGCCGGCGGCGTCGGCGGCCAGGCCGTGCGCACCGGTCTCTTGCGCTTGCGCCGGATCGAACTCGGGATCCGGAATGAACGCGCGCACGGTACCGTCCTTCGCGCTGCCGACGTAGATGCCGCGCGGCCAACCGGGATGGCGCTCGTCGTTCGATTGGTTGTCCGAGACGTAGAGCGTGTCGTCGGCTGCAATGTGAATGCCGCTCGGTCGGCCGAACTGCGTCCACTGCTCCAAGAAATTGCCGTCCTGATCGAAGATCTGGATGCGGTTGTTGTCGCGGTCGGCGACGAAGAGGCGCCCTTGCGAATCGAGCGCGAGCGCGTGCGGCACGAGGAACTCGCCCTGCGCGCTGCCGCTACCGCCCCATTCCTTGATATAGCGCCCATCGGCCGAGAACTTCACGATGCGATTGTTCGACATCGGCTCGTGGCCGTCGCTGACGAACACATCGCCGTTCGCCGCGACGACGACGTCCGTCGGGCCGTTGAAGTGCGTCTCGCCGTCGTCGGCGTGCGCCGAGGTGCCGAGCCGCAAGAGCTCGCGGCCGTCCGGCGCGAACTTGATGACTTGATGGCCGCGGTCGTCACCGCCGCGCGCGTCGGTGACCCAGACGTTGCCTCCGGCATCGACGTAGATGCCGTGAGGCCAGGCGAACACGTTCGAGCCGAACGCGCCGAGCCACTCGCCGTTCGCCGAGACATGCAGGATCGGGTCGACGTCGCCGTTGGCCAGGCAATCATTCGCGCCGCAGCGCTCCGCGATCCACAGCGTGCCGTCGGGCGCGACGTCGGCCATGCTCATCGAGCCCAGCGTTCGGCCGGCCGGCGCCGCCATCCAGCCGGTCAGCGTGCGATACGGATTCGGCGGGTTCTCGGCGCTGCAGGCCGTGACGAGCGCGGCGATGGTGGCCACCGCGACGAACCGTGATGTCGGCATGACGGCGGAGTCTGCGCGCGGACCCTGTGCCGTTCAAGGCTCGCGCGCCCGTAACATTTCGTTACAACTCGGTGACGGAGCACTCGGGACGGGCGGGTACGACGCGGAGCTCACGGTGGCCATCGCGGCGTAGCGCTCGCGGGCCGCTCCCGTGGTCCGCTCCCGCGTCGAGGCGGCTATTCGTGCATTAACCCGAAGCAGTGTAGAACTTCGTGGCCGAACACCGTCGTTCGATCGCCCTTGACGTCGCCGCCCGTCATCTTGACGACGTAAAGGTCGCAAACGTACTGGTTCGTTTCCGTGTTGCGCTTCAGGATCGCGAAGCCGTGCAGACCGAACTCGTTGATGCTTTGCCCGCTCTTTCTGGCGGCCTCGCGGAGCTCCTCCTTGCTGCTGAACCAATGAATCCGGAGGGCTACGCTCTCTAGGAGGCCGACGCTTGGGTGGACACGCCAGCGATCCAGACTATCGGCGTTTGCAGCGTCGGCGAGCTCCAGCGAGGCCATGAGGGCGAGGCCCAGGCAGCTACGGCGGGCCAGCCTGCTTAGGCGGCGCCAGGAATAGGCCGGGCGCTCCGGACGAGCACTCGCTGGCGATCGGTGGTCCTGGCCCTGGAGCATGGAGCGCAGAATCGCCTCGCCGAGCCTGAAGCGTCCTGGCCGGAACGTGGAACGTTCTGAATTTTTCCGGAACCGCTGCTGAACCGCGCTGCTGCGCCAGGCGCCGGCGGAAAGCGCTAGAATCCTCGTGGCCTTTACCCTCGCGCCGCGATCTTCGCGGCGCAACCTGGCGAGCGCCCGTGAACGACTCCCTCCGGCAACCGGTGTACGTGTTCGAGGGCTTTCGCCTGGACGCGCAGCGCCGCGTGTTGTTCGGACCCAGCGGCCAACCCATCTCGTTGACGCCACGGCTGCTCGACACGCTCTTGTATCTAGTCGAGCGAGCGGGCCAACTGCTCACGAAACACGAGTTGCTCGAAGCGCTTTGGCCGAACCTCGTCGTCGAGGAGCACAACCTCAACAAGACGATGTCGGAGCTGCGCCGGGTGCTCGGGGAGAAACCGGGCGAGCACAAGTTCATCGTCACGAAACCAGGGCGCGGGTATCGCTTCGTCGCGGAGGTCTCGATCGTGTCGCGCGTCGCCGCCGAGCCCGGCTCGGCAGAGCGCGATGCCGGTGCTCCCGAGTTGCCCGCGCGTGTCCCGGCTCCGGCCCAGTCGCGCATCGGCTCGCCGGGGGTCGCCGGCCGCGCCGTTTGGGTTACCGCAGCGGCCGCTTTCACGCTGCTCGTCGTCGGCTTCGCGCTCCTCGGGAATCGCGCCTTTGCTCCCGGTAACCCGCGCGTGCAATCTGCGTACTGGTCCGGCGCGAAGGGCGGGCACCGGGGCCCCGTGTGGTCTCCCGACGGGCGTGAGGCCGCCTACGCGGCGCGCCGCAACCTGAGCGAGCCGCTGCAGCTTTTCGTGCGTGAGCGCGGCGCGTTGATCCCGCGTTCGATTGGCACCTTCGTAAATGCCAATATCGGGGCGCCGGCGCAGTGGACGACCGCCGGCAAGATTCTGTATTGGGATCAAGGCGGGCTCTGGTCGGTCTCGCCCGTCGGCGGGCCGCCTGAGCTCGTGCGAGCCCTCGCTTACGACTTCGGTCTCTATGGTCGGAACGCGGAAAGGGTCATGGACATAACCCGAGACGGCTCGGTGCTCGCGTCGCTCGCGCGGACCGACGATGGACGCATCGGGGTCTTCACGGCATCCCTCCCGGACGGGAAGCCGGTGGAGTACAGGCCGGATCCCTTCGCGGCCACCGACCTCTACAACAACCCTTTCCTCAGGTTCTCGCCCGACGGCAAGCAGCTGTTGCTGTGGTGGCACGCCGGTCGCGGCACGGCGGAAGCTTGGCTGTTGCCTTTTCCGTCGGACGCAAGTCGCCCGCCGCGCCGAGTGCTCGAGGGGGTACCGGTCGTCTATGGGACGCCCGACTTCTCCTGGCTGCCCGACAACCGGCACATCGTCGTGTCGGCGGGGCCCGAGGGGCGGCAGCCGGGACCGCCGGGGCTGTTTGTGGCGGACACGCTCTCGGGCGGGTTTGCCGCACTGCTCTCGAGCGGAAGCAACGCCGAGGTACAACCGGTCGTGTCGCCTTCCGGGGACGAGCTCATCTACACCGAGGTCGACCCGAACTTCGATGTGGTGACTGTCGATCTACGCACGGCGGCCGTGACGCCAATGTTCGATAGCGACGGCTTTGAGCAGATGCCGGCATGGGCTGCTGCCGCGCACACGCCGACGCTCGTTTTCGTCAAGTTACCCAACAACATGCCGGAGGTTTGGCTTCATCAGCCGCCGCAGCCCGACCGGCCTCTGGTGACGAGCCGCGATTTTCCGACCGAGACGAGCTCCTTCCTCGCTCCGGCGCTCTCGCCGGACGCTGGGCGCGTCATCTATGAGCGCGTCGAAGGGCCCAACTCCAAGTCGGCCAACCTGTGGATCTCGGCCATCGGCGGCGGCGCGCCGGAGCGCCTCACGAACGAGGACCTGATCGAGACGGCCGGCTCGTGGTCGCCCGACGGTAATTCGTATGTCTATTTCGCCCACGAAGGGGAGGCGAATTTTCTCAAGCGAGTGAAGACGACTGGGCGGGCGGAGCCCGAGACGCTGCTCGAGGGGCAGGGATACAGCGCATGGTTACCGGTCTGGTCGCCGGACGGTCAGTGGATCCTGCTGGCGCCGCGCGGAATCCTCGTCGCCGCGGACGGCACGTCGACACGTGCCCTCGGCATCGAGAACGTGGGCTGCGCGTTTGCGCCAAGAGAACCGCTGCTCCATTGCATTCAAACGATGCCGAGCGACGGTCGTCATCCCTTGGTCGAGCTCGATTTGAACGGTAAGGTCCTGCGCACGATCGGCTCGTTGATTCCGGAGCATCGGCCTCAGACTTCGTTCTCTCCGGGCTTGCGCCTTTCGCCGACCCCCGACGGCACGGGTCTCACGTATACCATCGGCAACATCGAGCAGAATCTGCGCCTCATCGAAGGGCTCGCCGACGTCGCGCTCCCGTAGCGAGTTTCCGAGGATCGGCCGAGCTAATCCGTACCTTTGATGTTCGCGACGGGGTAGAGCCGCCGCGCGACGCGCGCGATGCCTGCGCTCTCGAGCACGCGCAACACGGCGTCCAAGTTCTTGTAGACATGGCCGCACTCGTCGAGCGGCGTGTGCTCCGTGTTGCCGACGATGCCACGAATCGGCACGCCGCCGAGCGTGCGCGTGATCGTGCGCATCTCGCGGTCGATGTCGCCTTGCAGCGGCATGAGCTCGCGTTTCGCTTGGCCGCGTGCCATGACGCGGCCGGCGCCGTGGTTCACGGAACAGCCGGAGCCGTACGAGCCTTCCAGCGGATACAAGATCGCGGCGCCGTCGATCATCGAGCCCGGCACGAGGCACGGGTGTCCCGTCGTGGCCCACGGCGATCCTACGAGATCCGGATGCCCCGCGGGCAGCGCGCGCGTCGCGCCTTTGCGGTGCACGAAGCCGCTCTGCGTGCGGCCGTCGGGCAGCACGAGCGTCTCGCGTTGCACGAGGTTGTGCGAGATCTCGTAGAACGGTTCGCCCGTCACGGAGAAGACGTCCTCGAGCGCCCGCTGCACGCCGCGCACGATGATGTGCCGGTTCGCAACGGCGTAGTTGGCCGCCGAGTTGTGATGCGCCCAGTACTCGCGGCCGAGCGGCTCGTCGGCGCGCAGCCACGATTCCTCGCGGCGGTTCTTCGGCAGTCCGCGCAGCTCGGCGCCGGCGTAGAAGTAGTGGTTCGCCGTTTGCCAGCCATAGCCGCGGCTGCCGCAATGGATCATGACCCACACCGAGCCATCATCGCGGTCGACTTGCATCTCGATGAAGTGGTTGCCGCCGCCGATGGAGCCGAGCTGCGGCAACGCTTTCTCATGCGCCCGGGCAATCCGATCCGAATCGAGCACGTCGTCGTCGACGTCGATGTACTGCCGCTCGCACAGATCCGCATCGACGCCCAAAGCCTTCGCGCCGTAGTGGAAGATTTCCTCGACGTCGCGCTCGCTGAACCGCGGCATGTTGCGCGGGCGATGGCTGCCAATACCTGTTGCGATGCGCGATTCGACGGCGCGGATCCACTGGCGCCGCTTGTCGTCGTCGGCGACGTCGACGGCCGTGATGCCGGGAACATTCAAATACAGCACGCCGCAAGAGATGTCGTAGCCGCTGCCCGCCTGGATGATCACGTCGTCCGTCACCGCCACGCCGCCGACGGGAATGCCATAGCCGACGTGCGTGTCCGGCATCAAATAGAAGCCGACGATGCCGGGATAGGCCGCGGCCTGGGCGGCCTGCCGCCATAGCTGCTCGTCGGTTTGGGCGAGCAACGCCGGAGACAGGAACGCATGGACGTCCACGCGCATGGCGCCGGTGCGCGGCAGCACGTAATGCGCGTCAGTCAGACGCTCGACTCGGTCGCGAAACGACATGCTTTCAGTCTAGCTCCGGGCAGTGCCAGTACCACGTTATCACCGTGACGAATCATCTCGGCTGCGGTAGAGTGCGCCGACGCAACAACACTCTGCTCAGAGGGGGGAATCCATGAGCGCGCTCAGACGTCTACCCGTCGTTGCCCCGGTTTTGCTGACGCTGTCGCCGCTTGCGGCAGGTATCGCGCAGGCACAAGAACAGCTCGAAGAAATCATCGTAACTGCTCGTTTACGCTCCGAGAGTTCGATCGAAGCGCCCGCGGCGATCAAGGCGTTCACGGCTGCAGAAATCGACTCGGCCGGTATCCAGACGCCGCACGACTTCATCGCGCTGACGCCGAATATGACGGTCGTTCAGACGCAGAACCCCGGCAACTCGTTCATCACGATCCGCGGCGTGTCGCAGGCGCGCAACAGCGATATGCCGGTCGCGGTCGTCGTCGACGGCGTGCTGATGACGAATCCCGCGCAGTTCAACCAAGAGCTGTTCGACATCGAGCAGATCGAGGTGCTGAAGGGGCCGCAGGGCGCGCTCTACGGGCGCAACGCGATCGGCGGAGCCGTCTCGATCGTGACGAAAGCGCCGACCGACGACTTCGAGGCGAGACTGCGCCTCGGCGCCGACTCGGGGCCTGGCCTGATGGCGCAGGGTACCGTCAGCGGGCCGCTCGGCGATGGCGACACGTGGAAGTACCGCGCCTCGTTGTCGCTGCAGGATACGGACGGCTTTCGCGAGAACGAATTCCTGAATGAAAAGGCCGATCCATATCAGGACACCTCGGCGCGCGTGCAGTTGACTTGGGAGCCGAGCGACACCGTCAGGGGTGACTTCCGCTACGCGCGCTCCGAGATCGAGACGACGGCGCTGCACTTCGTCATCAACGACGATTGGCGCACGCTCGGCGGGTTCGTTGGCGTGCCGAACCCGGGCCAATATCACGGTCTGACCGTCGCGCCCGCCGACGTCAACAACGTCAACTACACGGGCTTGCCGATCCGCGTGAACAACCCCGGCGAAGGCTTGAAGGACATGGACGAGGTGTCCATGAAGTTCGACATCGCGACGGACGCGGGTACTTTCACTTCGATCACGGCGTACGACGACTTGCACGAGCTTCTAACGGGCGACGCGTTCGACTTCCGGCCGATCGGGCAGTCGTTCAACGAGATTTTCTTTCCGAGATTCCAGCAGACGCCGCTCCCCCCGCTGACGCCGAGCCTCTTCTTCAGCGACTGGAATCAGGCGCAGTACCTCGAGGTTAGCTCGTATAGCCAGGAGTTCCGATTCACGTCGCCCGAGGACCAGCGTGTGCGCTGGATTGCCGGCGCTTACTTCTTGGACACCGAGCGGTTCATTGGCACAGGCAACCTGGCGGACACCGGTGACGGAGTGGCGCGCGTCTACAAGGTTCCGCGCTCGACGACGGGCTTCCCGTTCGACCCCTCGATCCCGAACCCGCAGGTTACATACCTCTCGGACTCGCAAGACAACTTCGCGTGGGCCGTGTTCGGCCAGCTCGGCTTCGACTTGGGCGACGAGTGGGACCTCACGCTATCAATGCGGTACGACGAGGACGAGCGCGAGCAAACGACCGAAACGCCGCCGGGATTCATTCCCCGGGATGCGGTAACGGGTCTTCCGATTCTCGATATCGTCACCGGTCAAAAGCGCACGGAAACCTGGGACGCCACGCAGCCGAAAATCACGTTGCGCTGGCAGCCCAATGAGAACAGCACCTTGTACGGCGACTTGAGCCGGGGCTTCCGAAGCGGCGGCTTCAACCAGTCAGGTGTCGCGAACGCTGGCGTTGCCGGCGTGTTCAACACGTTCGACGAGCAGATCGCAGACACGTTCGAAGTCGGCTGGAAGCGGCAGTTCGCCGACGGCCGCCTTAACACCAGCCTCGCGTACTACACGACGGATTTGTCGGGCGCTTACTACTTCATCTTTCTCGTCGCGTCGAGCACGCAGAATCTGGGCAGTCTCGACGAGGTCGAGTACGACGGCCTCGAGTTCGAGCTGAACGCGTCGCTGACGGACAGTCTGTCGCTGAATCTCGGAATCGCGACCATGAACAGCGAGATCACGGCGGATGCGCAGATCCCGCATGTCGTGGGACAGGAAGTGCCGTTGACGTCCGACTACACGTTCAACCTCGGAATCAACTGGGCGAAGCCGCTCCGCAACGGGCGCGAGTTCATCGTGCGCAGCGACCTGCATAGCATAGGCGACACTTATTGGGGTCCGGGCGACCCGGCCGGCTTCGGTCTGCTGGCGTGGAACCAAACCGTTCGCGATCCGGTGAACGTCGTCGATCTGCGGGTCGGCATGCAAGGGGACGACTGGTCCGCTGTCGTCTGGGCGAAGAACCTCTTCGACGAGGAATACAACGACGAGTTCTCGCACCCGTTCGTCTGGAAAGCGATGCCGCAGCGCTGGGGCATCCAGTACACGAAGGACTTCTAGCTAACGTCCGTTCGAATGAAGCGGGCGCGCTCCTTTATCGGAGTGCGCCCGTTTTTTTCGGAGCGCCGAGCGGGTAGTGCCCTCTATGCCGCCATCACCATGCCGAAGCCCTGGATCTTCTCCTTGACGCCGAGCATGCGCGCGCAGTGCCAGAGGCCGTGCGGCGTCGACGAGACGACGGGCACGCCGATGACGTTCTCGAGCGGTACGATGACGTCGAGCGTCCGCAGGCCGCCGCACGACATCACGAGGGCGTCGGGTCTGCCGGCCGCCGCATGGGCGTCGACGCCGAGCTTGTGCAGGATCTCGGGTGTGCCGCCGCCTTCGGGAACACGCTCGTAGCCCAAGCCTATCGCCGACATGATCTCGAAGCCGTGCTCGGCAAGGAATACTTCGAGCCTTTCGGTCACGACATTCGTGTACGCCGTAGCGACGGCGACGCGCTTCGCGTTGACGTGCTTCAAGCCGTCGACGAGGCCGTTGCTCTGCGTCGTCGCGGGCAACCCCGTCAGCGCCGTGACCTTCTGCGTGAGCTCCTCGTTGAACGCGGCTCCTTTATAGAAGGTGATCGACGAGCCGAACACGGAGATTAGGTTTGCGCCTTGCGCCGCGAGCTCCTGTGCCCGCGGCATCGCGCGCGGAATCGCTTCGTTGTAGCTCTCGATCGTCATGCCGTTGAAGCCGAGGCCATTGCCGATGAAGCGCACGCCACTGGGATACAGGCGGCCCGCGTCGGGCGGAATGGGGTAATCCGCGGGCGGGAAGATGAGCCCGACGGTCGGCGCTTCGGCTGCAAGGGCAGGCAGCCCGAGTGCCGTCAGGAGCGAGGCCGCGGTGCCGGACTGAATGAACTCGCGACGGTGCATCGACATCGGCACACCCCTCTTGCGACTGGCGAATGGTGTGATTCGACGCTACGCAAACGGCGCACGCTCGTCAAGGCGACGCGGCAGGTCCCACGCTTCGCGAGGCGAAAAAAAACCGCGCCTGCGCAGCAGGCGCGGTTGCTCAGGACTGGCCGCAAAGACCGACCGACGAGCAAGAAGGCCGAGGGGGATCGGCCTCAGATCGTGATGCGCGCGAGCTCGTTGACGCCGATTTCCGTGAGATCGATGCCGAGCGCCGCGAGCTTGTCGTGCACACGAGCGAACACGTCGCGGTCGAGCGAGCTCTTGTGCTCGAGCAGCGCATCGAGCGAGCGCTTCGCGACGGCGCTACGCAGACCTAGCTGGATCTCTTTGTAAAGGAAGTCCACGGGGTCTCTGACGTTGCGCACCGTGAGCTGCGCGTCGCGAAAGCGATAGCTCGCGTTCAAGTTGATCCGCAGGCTTTCCTTGTCCTTCGTCAACAACTCTTGCTCGACGACCTCTAGCGCCTTCACGCGCAAATCGACGAGCTCGACCCTGACGTTGCGTCCGATCTTCCAGAACGCATGCACGCCAGGCACAAGCTCGCGCACGAGCTGGCCGTCGACGAACAGCAGACCGACGTGCGCTTCGGGCACCTCGCGAACGACGATCGCCGCATCGAATGCCGACGAGCGCCGCGCCTGCCGCTCCGTGATGTACGACTGCGCGATTCGGCGCGGCACGACGATATGCGTGGCGACGTCGATGAGCTCAGCCGTCACGCGCACGATGCCTTTCCAGTAAAGCGCGCGGCGCTCGGGTGAGACGAACGTCCACGGGTGGCCGTTGCGATAGATCACGGCGACCTGGCCAGCGCCAGTCTCGACGGTCAGGAAGTGGTCCTCGACGGCCTCGGGCTGGCAGCGCACGAGGTAGTCGACGAGGCGATGCTCGAACGCCGGCTGCGTCACGTCGAAACGCTCGAGCTCGAGGCGCCGATGCGGATCGAAGAAGCGATAGACCGCGGGCGTGAGCAAGCGCTCGAAATCGCCGTTTCGAAGCAGGATTCCACGTTCGTGCTTGCGCACGGTGAACTCGCGAAAGAACAACACGGCCCTTCTCCCAAAACGAAAAAGCCCCGGTGGAGCAAACCAACCGGGGCTTTGTGTCAGGCCCTGATCGGAAGGCTCCTTTGACGCCTTCCGACCCATTGTTCGAAAGCGTCAGCTCGTGAAACCGCCCGTATAGACACCCGTCCAGCGGAGCCGCGTAAGTGCGAGTCGGCGGTCCGCCGCGAACGACGATTTCGACGCACGAACGCAAAGCATTCGAACGGCTTGGCCGGCGTTGGCGATGTGGTTTTGTACGTGCGTATTCATGCGCGCGCGCAATCTACGCCTCAGCGCGGCGGCAGTCAACGCGAAGCGCGTCGTCGGGATGTTGACCCTGGACTAGGGTCCAGGGTCTATGCTGACGTCAAGCTGTGATGGAGAGACGAATGCGCACGATGACCATTGGTCGGCTCGCCAAGCAAGCCGGCGTCAACATCGACACCATTCGGTATTACGAGCGCAACGGCTTGATCCCTGAGGCCGTCCGCCGCGCATCAGGCTACCGTGAATACGAGCTGTCCGACGTCGAGCGCTTACGATTCATTCTGCGAGCAAAGCACCTCGGCTTCACGCTGGCCGAGATCGCCGAGCTGTTGTCGCTGTCCGCCGATCGTGACGTCCGCGGCGTCAAGCGCCGCGCCGAGCAACGGCTCGAGCAGGTCGAGCACAAGATCAAGGAGCTACAGCGGGTGCGTCGAGGGCTCAAGACGCTGATCGACGCCTGTCCCGGTCATGGCGATCTCGAGCGCTGTCCAATCGTGGCCGCGTTGAGCGGCGAGGATGAGCGATGAGCTCCAAGCGCGAGCACGCGCATCACGGGCATGACCGTCACCACGGACATCAACACGCCGCCGATGGCGGGCACACAGTGCCTCGAGAAGCTGCGGCGGGCCAAGCGATCGACGCCGCCGTGGCGGGGACCGTCTGGACGTGTCCGATGCATCCCGAGATCCGCCGTGACGGGCCGGGTGCCTGCCCGATCTGCGGGATGGCACTCGAGCCGCTGGCGCCGACGGCGGAGGAAGGCGAGAACCGCGAGCTCAAGGACATGACGCGGCGCTTCTGGATCGGCGTCGCGCTCACGTTACCGCTGCTCTGGTCGATGCTCGGCGAGATCCTTCCCGCCATCAATCCCATGCGGATTTTCCCGCATGCCGTTGTTGCTTGGGCTCAGCTCGCGCTTGCGACACCCGTCGTGCTCTGGGCAGGGTGGCCGTTCTTCGTCCGGGGCTGGAATTCCGTGGTCACGCGCAACCTCAACATGTTCACGCTGATCGCGCTCGGTACCGGAGCCGCCTGGCTGTTCTCGGTCGTCGCGACGGTGATCCCGGAGGTTCTTCCGGTGTCTTTCATGGACGAGTCGGGTGCGCCGCCCCTGTACTTCGAGGCTGCGGCCGTCATCGTCACACTGGTTCTGCTGGGACAGGTCTTGGAGCTGCGCGCGCGTGCACAGACGTCCGGCGCCATTCGCGCGCTGCTGAGGCTTGCACCGAAGATCGCCCACCGCGTCGAATCGGACGGCCGCGAGAGCGACGTGCCGCTCGAAAGCGTCGCCGTCTCCGACCTGCTGCGAATTAGGCCCGGAGAGAACGTACCGGTCGACGGAAGCGTCGTCGAAGGCTCGAGCCACGTTGACGAATCCATGCTGACCGGGGAGCCCGATCCCGTGCGCAAAACGGCCGGCGCGCCGCTCTCATCGGGAACGACAAACGGCAGCGGCACGCTGTTGATGCGCGCGGAGCGCGTCGGCGGCGAAACGTTGCTGTCGCAGATCGTTCATATGGTGGCTCAGGCGCAACGCTCGCGGGCGCCCGTGCAGCGGCTCGTTGATAAGGTGGCGGCCGTGTTCGTGCCGGCCGTCGTGATCATTGCGATCGCTGCGGCGATCACGTGGGCGACAGTCGGGCCGCCGCCGCAGCTTTCGCACGCAATCGTCGTCGCCGTATCGGTGCTGATCATCGCGTGCCCATGCGCACTCGGCCTCGCGACTCCGATGTCGATCATGGTCGGCGTGGGGCGCGGCGCCGGCGAGGGTGTGCTGATCAAGGATGCCGCCGCCCTCGAGCGCTTGGAGAAGGTAACCACGATCGTCGTCGACAAGACCGGCACGTTGACCGAGGGGAAACCGACCCTGCGGCGCGTGACGGCCGCCGGCGGCTTCGACGAAGCGTCGGTGCTGCAATATGCGGCGGCCATCGAAGCGGCGAGCGAGCATCCGCTCGCGCGCGCGATCGTCGAGCACGCCGTTGCGCGAGGCGTCGTGTCCGCGACGGCTTCGGGTTTCGACTCCGATCCCGGCCTCGGCGTCTGGGGCGACGTGGCGGGGAAGACCGTGCTCGTCGGGAATCTGCGTCTCATGGAACGGCACGGCGTCGACGTGTCCTCCTTGCGTGAGCGCGCCGACGACGAGCGCTCGCAGGGATCGACGGCGATCTATGTCGCTGTCGAGCGGCAAGCCGCCGGCCTGCTCGTCATCGCCGACGCCATCAAGGCGACGACGGCTGAGGCCATTGCGGACCTGCGCAATGCAGGCGTGCGCATCATCATGTTGACCGGCGACGACGAAACGACGGCGCGCGCCGTCGGCAAAGCTCTCAACGTGGACGAGGTTGTCGCAAACGTTCTGCCGCAGGACAAGGCCGCAGTCGTCAAAGATCTCCAAGCGAAAGGCGAAGTCGTAGCGATGGCCGGCGACGGCGTCAACGATGCTCCGGCACTCGCGCAAGCCGACGTCGGCATCGCGATGGGCACGGGCACCGACGTCGCGATGGAGTCGGCGGGCGTCACGTTGGTCAAAGGAGACCTGCGCGGGATCGCGCGCGCCGTCCGCCTGTCGCGACGCACGATGAGCAACATCCGCCAGAATCTGGTGTTTGCTTTCGGGTACAACGCGCTCGGTGTGCCGTTAGCGGCTGGGGTTCTCTATCCCGTGTTCGGCCTGCTGCTGTCGCCGATCATCGCGAGCCTCGCGATGAGCCTTTCGTCCGTGTCCGTCGTCGGAAATGCACTGCGGCTGCGTAGTGTGCGGCTGTAGGGCTCTCGTTGTCGGTACTTGTTTGGGGTCACGCGGCGACCTAGAGTGATGAGCATAGAGTTGGGGCCGATGAACCATCGAGCGAACATTCTCGGGCGCCTGCGCCGCTGGAACGCCGGCGCAGCGCGCTATGTCGTCGCGTCGTTTGCCGCGGCCTATCTTTCGGCCGGCGTCGCGCCGTGTGCCGCGGCTGCGAGCCAGCCAGCGGACGCTGGAAACGCTATCGCCATCGGGCACGAGCACGCTGACGTCGCAGGCTCGCATCATGGCCATGAAGGCCATGGCGGCATGCCGGCCAGACACGAAACTGCGCCGACACCGGCTGAGCACGGCAGCGACCACTGTCCTCATTGTCCTTCCGCGTTGGAGGGCGCCGCGGCGATCGCGCACGGCTACGATCATTGGTCATGCGCCGCTCTGGCCGATCTCACGAATGTCGCGGCGTCGCACGCGAAGGACGCGCCGCAGCCCCTCGTGCCGCTGTATACACCTGCGGCGTTCACATTGCCGCCGCCGCTTGCTTCACCACTCGCCGCGCTGCCGTCACGCGCGTCGCGAATCCCCACAGTTCGTCTCAACATTCGTCACTGCGTCTTTCTGATTTGATCCTTCTCGTGCCGCGCGCCTCGCGCGGTAGCCGCCCGGTCATCGCCGGGAGCGGTCCCGTCGTCGAGCGTGCGCGATCGAACGTGAGTCCAGCGATTGGATTCGCCTTCCGCGCAGCCTGTGATCGGAGAGAACGATGAACGACCGAAGCGAAATCACTCTTGGCCGAGCCGCCGACGAGACGCCGCTTTCTGCAAGGCGTTGCGGCTGGCGGAGTCCTGGCCGCGTTCGGGGGCAGGGCACGGAGGGCGACGGCCGCGTTGGCGCCACCGAGCACGCTCGCGGGCAACGAGCTCGAGCTCGTCATCGGCGAGGCAGCAGCCAACTTCACGGGCCGTGCGTCGCTCGCCACGGTCGTCAACGGCTCTTTGCCGGCGCCGTCGCTCCACTGGCGCGAGGGCGACACGGTGACCTTGCACGTGCGTAACGCACTCGACGCGGACACTTCGATCCACTGGCACGGAATTCTGTTGCCGTTCGACATGGACGGCGTGCCTGGCGTCAGCTTCCACGGCATTCCGCCCGGCGAGGCTTTCACGTACCGCTTCGACGTGCGGCAGAGCGGCACATACTGGTATCACGCGCATTCGGGCTTCCAAGAGCAGCAGGGACTCTACGGTCCCTTGATCATTCAACCGCGCGATCCCGAGCCGTTCTCGTACGATCGCGAGCACGTGATCTTGCTGTCGGATTGGACCGACCGCGATCCGCTCGATCTCTATCGGCTCCTGAAACGGCAGCCGGGCTACTTCAACTACAACGATCGGACGCTCGGCGACTTCGTCCGCGACAGCAAGCGCGAGGGGTTCAAGAGCACGCTTCGCGAGCGCCTCGAGTGGGGCCGCATGAGGATGAAGCCGAGCGATCTCGCCGACGTCGGTGGCCACGGCTACACCTATCTCATGAATGGCGTGACGCCGGCGGGCAACTGGACGGGCCTCTTCGCGCAGGGCGAGCGAGTGCGGCTGCGGTTCATCAACGGCTCCGCGATGTCGATCTTCGACGTGCGGATCCCGGGTCTCGAAATGACGGTCGTGGCGGCGGATGGCCAATATGTCGAGCCCGTCGCGGTCGAGGAGTTCCGGCTCTCGGCGGCCGAGACGCTCGACGTGCTCGTCGAGCCCCGAGCCGAAGAGGCGTACACGGTGTTCGCGCAGTCGATGGATCGCGCCGGCTTCGCGCGCGGCACGCTCGCCGTGCGCGACGGCGCGCAGGCGGCCGTGCCGGAGCTCGATGCAGTCGCTTACCTCTCGATGGCGGACATGGGGCACGCCGTTCACTCGGTGCCCGCGGCGGACCCCGCTACCGACCACGCGGGTCACGCCGCGCCCGCGGCTTCTCCCGCAACGGTGGAGCATGCGCACGCGGCGGGCGCAACGCCGCCGACGCATCCCCCGAGCGAAAGCGGGAATCCCGGCGTCGACATGCAAGCCGCGGCTCCGTCGCCGCGTCTCGACGATCCCGGCGTCGGCTTGCGCGATAACGGCCGGCGCGTGCTGACCTACGTCGACTTGAAGTCCGCGTTTCCGGACCCGGACGGGCGCGCGCCCGAGCGCACGATCGAGCTGCACTTGACGGGCCACATGGAACGGTTCGTATGGTCGTTCGACGGCATTCCGTTCTCCGGCTCCAAGCCGCTCGAGCTGCGCTACGGCGAGCGCGTTCGAATCGTGCTCGTCAACGACACCATGATGGAGCACCCGATCCACCTGCACGGCATGTGGAGCGACCTCGAGAACGAAGCGGGCGAGTTCCAAGTTCGTAAGCACACAATCTCGATGCCGCCGGGCACGAAGCGGTCGTTCCGCGTGACGGCGGATGCGCCCGGGCCATGGGCGTTCCATTGTCATCTGCTCTACCACATGGAGGCCGGGATGTTCCGCGTCGTCCGCGTAGCCGATCACGAGGAGGCCACTCATGGGCACGGTGCGCATGCGAGCTCCTAGCGGGAAGAGCCTGCGGTTAGTCGCGAGCGTCGGCCTGCTCGCGCTCGCGGGGCTGGCAGATGCGCAGGCATCCGACGGTGCGACGCCCGTCGGGCTGCCTGCGCACGCTATGCTCGAGGATCCGTTTAATCGCTCTTTGCTCGTCGACGAGCTCGAGACGCATGAAGACGGCGGTGACCGCGAGCTCGCGTGGGATACGACCTTCTGGGCGGGTTACGCGTTCGACAAGCTCGTCGTGCGCAGCGAGGGAGAGAAACGCGGCGGCACCACGGAAAAGGCCGAGCTCGAGCTGCTCTGGTCGCACTCGGTCGCTCGCTGGTGGGACGTCGTCGCCGGCGCACGAACGGACTTCGAGCCCGGAGCGACCGAGTCCTGGGCTGCGTTCGGTGTGCGCGGGCTCGCGCCGTATCGTTTCGAGCTCGAGGCTACGGCCTATCTCAGCGACGGCGGAGACTCCGCGGCGCGCTTGGAGGGAGAGTACGAGCTCCTCATCACGCCGCGGCTGATTCTGCAGCCGCAACTCGAGCTCAATTGGTACGGGCAATCCGATGCCTCGCGCGGCGTCGGTCCAGGGCTATCCACCGCCGAAGCCGCGCTGCGGCTGCGCTACGAGTTTCGCCGCGAGGTCGCGCCGTACGTTGGACTGGTGCGCGAACGAAAGTTCGGCGCCACCGCGGATCGCGCGCACGCCGAAGGCGAGGACGCCGACGACACGCGTTTGGTCGCGGGCGTGCGGCTGCGCTTCTGAGCAGATGCAGTGAATAGCCGTGTGAGCGAGACTGAACGTTCGCGGAGAAAATCCAGGGACCCTCCGCCGAGAGTCCCGTACGAATTCGCTCGCGAAGACGGTCACTGCGCAGGATTCTTGCTCAGCTCGTCGTGCAGCTTCGCTAGCTCGTCGTACTCGCTCGCTATCGCCGTGAACTGCTTAGCGAGGTTCTCGCAGTGCTGGCGGCCGCGTTGCGGTGTCGCGCTGCGACTCCCCGCGTAGACCTTGCCCATCTCTTGATGGCTCCGGGACTCGTCGCGCGCCTCTTGCGCTTTCATCCTGTAGTGTCCGGCGACGGCCTGATGCTCTTGCGCCGTGTTGGCCATCTCGATGACGAGATGCTCGATGTCATGTTGTTGCGCCTGCGAAATCGAGGGTGCCGCAAGGAACGTGGATAACAGTGTCATGGCAATCGTCGTGCTCTTCATGGAGTTTCTCCCGTTGTCGATGAGTGAACCAGGGTGCGCTGGAAAGGGTAGCGCGGGCGCTTTCACGCCTGTATCAGGAGATGTACGTATCAGGTTTGGCAAAACCTGTAGGTTTACGTGCACGTGCCATGCGGTGATCGCGTCAGCCGAACATCGTGTAGGACATCATTCGTCCCATCACGATGACGCCGGCCCAGATCGAAAGCGAAAGAAGCCCCGCGAACCGAGCTGCTGCGGCCGGTGTTTCCGCGCCGCCGGCGGGATCGGCGGACCGCGTTGCGAAGCGATGAAACGCCACCGCGTTGGCGCCGGCCAGCAACAACAGCAGCAGCTTAATCCGGAAGAACAGGTTGCCGTAGGCCGAAGTCGCAAACGCGGCGAACAGTGCGGCTCCGCTTAGCAACATGATGCCGAAGCCGGCGGCGAACCACGGTGCCAGGCTTCGATAAACTTCTTCCATCGGTCTGCGCATGAGCGCAACGCCGAGCAGGCGCAGGTCCACCCAGAGCAAAATACCGACTGAAACTGCAACCCCGAGAATGTGGGTTGCCACCACGATCGCGAACCCGTACAGCGACTCTTGTATCGCGAGCGCTACCGCAGTCGTTTCGAGCCACTCGCAAACCTCGAGCAACGTCATCGGTCGGCTCTTAAGCGACCGTCGCTCATTCGAGCAGGATGAACGCGCATGCCGTTACCGCGAGGCTGAGCCACAGCGCGAGTCCGGCGAAACCCGCCGTGCGCGTAGCCTGCGGCGACTGCGCTGTCGTTCGCGTGAGTCGGTGCTGGACGACCAGCTGCCAGGCTACGGCAAGGAGCAGAAGGGACATTTTGGTTTGGAAGATGCCGTTCGCGGCGATCGAGCTCGCGCGGGCGGCGAACAGCAGAGCGCCGGTAACTACGCTCACGATCAGGCCGAGAGCAATGAGGCGTCCGGCCGGGCGCGCGACATCGAGCAGCGCCGTGCGCGGCAGCATCGCTCCGATGAGCCGCAGGTGCATTACGAAAGCGCCTGCCGAGACCAGAGTGAAGCCGAGCAGATGCGCGGCGCTCAGACTCGCGGCAAGCGGAAGCGAGCCGCTGATCGTTCTAGCCATGCCCGTCGATTCGAGCCAAGTGAGCGCCGTCATCATGCTTGATCGCTCACGCCGAGCTGGCGGGCGCGGGCGTCACAGGGGGCGCAATGGAGCGGCACGCGCGCAAGAATGCGCGCGCCCAACACATTCCGCAACGGCACCGGCTTGGCAGGCGCCCGCGCTCGCGCGGTATCCGTTTGCAGACGAGGCTCGCGAGGGGTTGCTCGCCCGTTGGGTTCAGGTTCTACGTACAAGTTCGTATGAGACGCGTTATCAAGCTCCGGTACAGTGCTGGCTAAGGCCGAGGAGCCTCCAAGTACAGGAGCATCGAGTATGAAGAAAGCATCCTTGTTCATCGTGTTGTTGTCGTTTGCATTTACGTGCGCCGCGCAACAGCCGAATAGTGACCGCGGGGGTGCGGCAACGCCGCCGCAGAGCCAGCAAGACCAGCAAATGCATATGCAGATGCAGCAAATGCAGCAGATGGAAGGCCGAATGCAGGCGATGCGCGCGCTGATGGAGCGCATTCAGAACACGAAGGATCCGGAGGAGCGGCAGCGCCTGCTGGACGAGCACGCGCAGTCCATGCAGCAGGGAATGATGATGATGGGCCGGATGATGCCCGGACCGGGCGGCGGTCAACGGCAAGGCGAACAATGCGCTGAGACCGACGCGGCATGTCAAATGCAGCGCATGCAAGACCAGCAGCAAATGATGGGCCAGCACATGGGCATGATGCGCATGATGATGGAGCAGATGATGGGACAGATGGTCCAGAGGGAGGCACAGCCCCAGGCAGGCGAGACGCCGGCGCAGCAGAACCATGACGCGCATCACTAGCACGGACGACGCGGCGCACACCGAACCCATCTCGGCGCATCGTATCGAAAGTAGGGCGCTCGTCGCGGCTCCCGTGGAGCGGGTTTTCGCGCACCTCGATGATCACGCACGACGGCGTCTGGCGTTGCGTGGTCGGCGCCATTTACGCAGCCGTCCGCAATCTGCGGGCTTTCACGCGGCGCGCCGGCCGTGGGCTAGCCGGTACAGCGCCGGCAGCACGAGCAGCGTCAGCAACGTCGACGACACGATGCCGCCGATGACGACGGTTGCGAGCGGCCGCTGCACCTCGGCGCCGACGCCCGTGTTGAACGCCATGGGAACGAAGCCGAGCGAGGCGACGAGCGCCGTCATCAGCACGGGGCGTAGTCGTGTCAAAGCGCCCGTGACGATGGCGTCGTCGAGCGGCCGGCCTTCGTGCAGCAAGTTGCGGATGAACGACACGAGCACGATGCCGTTCAGCACCGCGACGCCCGACAACGAGATGAAACCGACGCCGGCCGAGATCGACAGAGGAATGTCGCGCAGCCAGAGCATCAGCACCCCGCCTGTCAAGGCGAGCGGCACGCCGCTGAAGATCAGCAGGGAGTCGACGAGCGAGCGGAACGACAGGTACAGCAGCAAGAAGATCATGAGCAGCGTCAGCGGCACGACGAGCCGCAATCGCTCGGTGCCCGAAATCAACTGCTCGAACGTGCCCCCGAACTCGAGCCAGTAGCCGGCGGGCAGCTCGACGTTCTGCTCTATGCGCTCGCGGGCGTCGGCGACGAACGAGCCCAAGTCCCGCCCGCGGACGTTCGCCGTCACGACGGCGCGCCGCTTGCCGTTCTCGCGGTTGATGGCGTTTGGGCCTTCGACGATCGACAGCGTTGCGACCTCGCGCAGCGGCACGTAGCCGCCCGCCGGCAGGGGAACGGGCAATGCCTCGAGCGTCGCCGGATCGTTGCGCACGGATTCGGGCAATCGGATCACGAGATCGAAGCGCTGGTCGCCCTCGAAAATCTGGCCGACGGCCTTTCCGCCGATCGCCGTCGAGACGACGTCTTGCACATCGGCCACGTCGAGACCGTAACGCGCGAGCGTTCCACGGCGTGGCTCGACGGTCAGCATCGGCAAGCCCGTCATCTGCTCGAGCGCGACGTCGGCGCCGCCCGCGATTCCAGCGAGCGCCGCTTCGATCTCCTCGCCGATCGCGAGCAGCGTCGGCAAGTCGTCGCCGTAAACCTTGACGGCGACGTCGGAGCGTACGCCCGAGATCAGCTCGTTGAAGCGCATCTCGATCGGCTGAGTGAACTCGTAGTTGTTGCCGGGAATACGCGCCGCGAGCGCTTCGAGCTCGCTCACGAGCTCGTCCTTGGGCTTGCGCGGATCGGGCCACGCTTCGCGCTCCTTGAGAATCACGTAGGTATCGGCGACCGAGGGCGGCATCGGGTCCGTGGCGATATCGGCAGTGCCGAGCTTCGCGAACACACGGTCGACCTCGGGCACGGCTGCGATTCGTGCGTCGAGCTGAAGCTGCATGCCGATCGCTTGCTCGATGCCCGTGCCGGGAATCCGCAGCGCGTGCAGCGCGATGTCGCCTTCGTCGAGGCTCGGAATGAACTCGCTGCCCATACGTGCCGCGAGCGTCGCGCCGAACATCACGACGAGCACCGCAGCCGCGACGGCCGCGAACCGAAAGCGCAGCGCCGCGCGCAGCGCTGGCTCGTAAATGCGCCGCGCGGCGCGCATGACCGCGTTCTCGTGCGGCGCGACCTTGCCGCGCACGAGCACCGCTACGGCGGCCGGCACGAACGTGATCGAGAGCGCGAGCGCGCTCGTCAGCGCCAGCACGACCGTGAGCGCCATCGGATGGAACATTTTCCCCTCGACGCCCGACAACGCGAAGATCGGCAAATAGACGACGAGGATGATGAACATGCCGAACGTGCTCGGCCGGATGACCTCCGTCGTCGCCTCGCGCACGACCTCGAGTCTTTCGCGGAGCGGCAGCGCGTGGCCGCCGGCCTGCGCCGCTGCGAGCCGCCGCAGGCAGTTCTCGACAATGATGACGGCACCGTCGACGATGAGGCCGAAGTCGAGCGCACCCAAGCTCATGAGGTTGCCGCTGACGCGTGCTTCGACCATGCCGGTGATCGTGAGGAGCATCGACAGCGGGATCACGAGCGTCGTGACGAGCGCGGCCCGGAAGTTGCCGAGCAGCGCGAACAAAACGGCGATGACGAGTAGTGCCCCCTCCAACAAGTTCGTGCGTACCGTCGCGATGGTCTTGTCGACGAGCGTCGTGCGGTCGTAAACCGCTTCGAGGCGCAGGCCTTCCGGCAGCGATGCGTTGATCTCCGTGAGCTTGGCCGCGGCGGCACGCGCGACGATGCGGCTGTTCTCGCCCATCAGCATGAACACGGTGCCGAGAACGACTTCCTCGCCGTTCATCGTCGCGGCGCCGGTCCGCAAGTCCTTGCCGACGCTGACCTCGGCGACATCCCCGATGACGACCGGCGTACCGTCGTGTGTCGCGATGCGGATCGCACGAAGATCCTCGAGCGAGGCCACTTGCCCCGGTACGCGCACGAGGTACTGGCTGCCGAACCGCTCGATGTATCCGGCGCCGACGTTGACGTTGTTGCGCTCGAGCGCTACGCCCAAGTCCGCGAGCGTCAACCCGAACGCGAGCAGCGCGGTCGGGCGCGGGGCGACGACGTATTGCCGCTCGTGCCCGCCGATCATGTTGACCTCGGTGACGCCGGGCACCCGCGCGAGCTGCGGCCGCACGACCCAGTCCATGACGGTGTGCAGATCGGTCGTGTCGTACGGCGTGCCATCGGCGCGACGTGCGCCGGGCGCGACGCTCAGGATGAAGCTGAAGATCTCGCCAAGGCCCGTCGCGATCGGCCCGAGCTCCGGCTCGAGCCCGGGCGGCAAGTCGGCGCGAACCTCTTGGAGCCGCTCGCCGACGCGCTGGCGAGCGAAGTAGATGTCGGTGCCGTCCTCGAACACGACCGTGACTTGCGACAGACCGTAGCGCGAGATCGAGCGCGTGTAGTCGAGCTGCGGCAGGCCCGCCATGGCGGTCTCGATAGCGAACGTGATGCGCTGCTCGGCCTCGAGCGGCGAGAATCCCGGCGCTTCGGTGTTGATCTGCACCTGCACGTTCGTGATGTCGGGAACTGCATCGATCGTGAGGTTCCGATAGTTGTACGCGCCGAACGCAGCGAGCGCCGCGGCGGCGAGCAGCACGAGCCAGCGGTGCCGTACGGATCGAGCGACGAGATAGTCGAGCATGCGCGTTCTCCGTCAGTGATCGTGGCTCGCGCCGGATTTCTCGATGTCGGCTTTGATCAAGTAGCTGTTGTCGGTGACGTATTCGGTCCCCGGCGCCAACCCCTCGAGCACTTCCACGAAGCGGGCGTCGCGACGCCCGAGGGTGAGCATCCGCACCTCATAGGTGTCTCCGACGCGTGCGAACACGACGTCGAAGTCGCGGAAGCGTTGCAGCGCCGACAACGGCACGGCGAGCTCGACGCGCGTCGTGTCGATCGTCACGTGCCCTTCGACGAACTGGCCCGGCGTCCAGCGGCCGTCGGCATTGTCGAGCACGACGCGCGCCGTCACGCTCTGCGAGGCGCGGTTCCCGACCGGCGCCAGATAGTCGATGGAACCGGTCGCGCTCGTGCCCGTGTCGGCCGTGACGATGACGGCGAGCCCGGTCGCGAGCCGCAGCCGGTCGCGCGCGAACACGTCGAGCTCGGCCCAAACGGAGGAGAAATCCGCGATCTCGAACAGGGCGTCGGCGTCCGTTTGCTCGCCGGCCGCTGCATGACGCGCCGTGACGGTCCCTGCGATCGACGCGGAGACGGTGTAGGTCTGCAAGCTTTCGTTCGACTCGATCGTCGCGAGCGCATCGCCCGCGCGCACCGTGTCGCCGACGTTGCGGGTCACGCTGCGGATAACGCCTGGGAAGCGCGCGTGCACGGTTCGGACTCGCGTGGCGTCGGCTGCAATCGCGCCGTAGAGCACGAGCTCGTCGCCGATCGTGCCGGCACCCGCGACGGCAGTGCCGATGCCGGCCGCGCGCGCCACGTCCGCCGCGATCGTCGTCCGGCCTTCGTACGACTCGTACGCGAAGCGATGCTCGCGGCCGGCATGCCGCGCGACGAGAGTCACGTCGAACGAGTGGGGCTCGCGCACGACCTGATTGCCGCGCAGGTACTCGTCATGCGGCATGAAATCGATGCGATCGGTTTCGCCGCCGAGGCGCCCAAGCTCGACCGTCAGATCGACATCGCGCGGCGCGATCGGCGTTCCGCCCGATGTGGCCCAGGCATGAAACTCGGGCGGTACGCCGGCCTCGAATATCGCGAGCTCGAGCGCGAAGTCGCCATCGACGAGCAGCCGGCCGCCGTTCGGTCCGCGCTCGAAGTCGGCGCCCTCGGCCTCTGCGCCGGTGTCGGCCGAGCTCGGCGCAAGATTCGCGTCGCAGCCGGCGGCGACCACTGTCGCGAGCAACAAGAGATGGAGCTTATTCATGGCAGTGCCTCAGTTGGCGCCCGACAGGGGTTCGCCCGTCAGGCGTTCGATTTCGGTGCGGTATAAATGAGCGTTCGCCGAAGCGTCGATCAATGCGCGCTGCACTTCGAGCAGCTCGCTCTGCGCGTCGACCCACTCGAGATAGCTGTAGCGCCCGCGCTCGAACGCGTAACGCGTCGCGTCGAGCGCGGCTTCCATCTCGGGCAGCACCGCCGTGCGCAGCACGTCCGCCTCGGTGATGGCGTGGCGCAGCTCCTGGACGAGCTCGAAGAGCTGGGCTGCGGCGTGCACGCGGTGTGCCTCGCGCTCGGCCGCGGTTTGGCGGCTCTCGGCTTGCGCAATGGCAATCTCGCTGCGTGCGCGCGATTCCGCGAACAGCGGCAGCGTGACGCCGAAGACCAACGCCGTGTCATCGGTGTCGTGCAGGAAGCGCAGGCCGGCACGCACTGTGAGATTCGCGCGCGCGTGCGCTTCGGCCACGCGCAGCTCGGCATCGCGGAGGCGTGCTTCCGACGCGAAGCGCGCGAAGTCAGGGCTTCGCTCGAGCCGCGCGAGCAACGCTTCGTAGTCTTCGCTCGGCGGCAGCGTATAGAGATCTGCGCGCGCGCTGCCGAACGTCGCGTCGCTGTCGCCCCACATCGCTGCGAGCTTGCGGCGTGAAGTCGCAAGCTCGTGCTCGGCATGCTCCTGCTCCGTGCCCGCGCGGGCGCGCGTGACGCGTGCGCGCCGCAGCTCGACCTCGGGCGCGCGTGCCGCCGCGACGCGCGCCGTCGTGGCCGCGATGTTCTCGTCTGCGAGTGTCGTCGCGCGCATCGTCACGGCGAGATGCTCTTGATCGGAGACGACGTGGATGAAGCGCCTCGAGACTTCGGCGAGCACGTCGAGCTCCGCGGCCGCGCGCTCCGCGGCGATCGCGTCCGCGCCGGCGCTCGCGGCGCCGGCGCGCAGCTCGCGCTTGTCGCCGAGCTCGATGACCTGCGACAGCGCGAAGGTCGTTTCCGCCGAATCGAAGCCGCTCGCGCGGCCGGTGCCGAGTGCATCTTGGACGTCGGCATCGAGCTCGAGGGGTGGGCGCAATGTGACGAGCGTCGATCGTTCGCGGGCCGCCTCGAGGCGCGGCCCGTAGATTACGAGCTCGGGATTGTGGGCGAGCGTCTGCTCGATGGCGTACTTGAGCGTCAGCTCTTGGCCCGCCGCCATCGCGGCGGCACCGGCGAGAATAGTAGTGCACGCCGCAGTCAGCGCGCGCCAAAACGAAAGTGTCATGCAGCCTCCAACGCGAAGGCGACCGCGCAGCGCCGAGCGCGCGCGATCAACGGGCCCGCGGCATTTATATGCCGAGGCCGCGAACGACTCGGGTGCTTCAGCGCGGCGGGGCGCGCAGCTGCGGTAGGGCGTAGCGTGGGTTCGGAGCCGCCGGAACGTCGATGCTCTCGGCGAGCGCGCTGGCCGGCAGCACAGCGATGGCCGTCGCCCAGGCGACGGCGACGTTTGCCGGCAGGTCGTGCTTGACGGCTTTCGCGACCGCCTGGTTCGGCACGTCGAGATCGAGGTCGTCATGCTCGGCATCGCCGCCGTCGTGGCTCGGCAGCTCGTGGTCGTGATCCGTGCTGTCGGCGAGGTGCACGGCCGCAGGCGGCTCTTGGCCGTCGAAACAATAGTGGACGTGGCTATGTGCGTTCGTGAGCCCCGCGAAGAGCAGCGCGAGCCCGGCGAGCCACGTCCAGCGTTTCGATACCATCAGCCGAGGATAGCGGCTCGCCACTGCAGTGGCTATCCTTGCCCGCGTAAATCGTGACGTGAGGGGCGGGCAATGCGTATCTCGGCGGGCCTTGCGGCCGTTCTCGTGTTGGGAGGGCAGGTTGCGCAGGCGCAGGACTCGCGCGCATCGCCGCCGCTGCCGTCGTTTCCGCAGGTTTACGAGACGGCCGATCTCAAGATCCGCGTGGAAAAGATCGCCGACGGGCTCGCGAATCCGTGGAGCCTCGCCTGGTTGCCGAACGGCGACCTCCTGATCACGGAGCGGCCGGGGCGGCTGCGCGTGTTTCGGAACGGCGCGCTGGATTCCGAGCCGATCCCCGGTGTGCCCGAAGTGCGCATCACGGTGCTCGGAGGTCTGCTCGAGGTGCTGCCGCACCCGAATTTCGCGCAGAACAGGATCCTCTATCTGACGTATGCGAAAGGCGGCGAGGGCACGCTCGCGACGACGGCGCTCGTGCGCGCGCGTCTCGAGGGCTTTGCGCTGAAAGACGTCGAGGAGATTTTCGTCGCCGAGAACTGGAGCAACTCGCCGACGAATTTCGGCGGGCGCATGGTGTTCGGCCGCGACGGCAAGCTGTACCTCGCCGTCGGCGAGCGCCAGGAGCAAGACCGCGCTCAGGACACGATGCTGCACGGCGGCAAGGTGCTGCGGTTGAATGAGGATGGAACGGCACCGTCGGACAATCCGTTCGCGGGCAAAGCCGGTTACTTGCCGGAGATCTATCCGTAGGCCATCGGAGCCCGCAAGGCTTGGCCGTGCATCCCACGACGGGCGAGCTCTGGGAGAACGAGCACGGCCCGCTCGGCGGCGACGAGATCAACATCGTGCGCGCAGGGGCGAACTACGGCTGGCCGCTCGTCACCTACGGCAAGAACTACGACGGCACGCCCGTCAGCGACGCGAGCACGCGCGCGGGCTACGAAACGCCGTTCATGTTCTGGGTGCCGTCGATCGCGATCTCCGGCTTGAGCTTCTACACGGGCGATCGACTTGCGGCGTGGAAAGGGAATGCGTTCGTCGGCTCGATGATGGAAGGCCGCACGCGAGCGACAGGTCACGTGCAGCGCATCACGTTCGCCGAGAACGGCCAGCCGATCCAGCGCGAGCCGATCCTTGCGCAGCTGCGCCAGCGCATCCGCGACGTGCGTCCCGGTCCCGATGGCTTGCTCTACGTGCTGACGGACCAGAACCCCGGCGTGCTGCTGCGCATCGAGCCCGCGGAGTAGCGCCGCTAGAGCCGGTAGCTCATGCCGATGGCGATGCCGTAGACCGTCTGCGCGCCGATCGTGCCCGCGAGCGCCCGAGACCGTGTCGACGAGCTCGTAGTGCGTGTCGTGATGCTCGACCGTCAGCGACGTATCGAGTAGCCAGCGTCGTTTGATCTCGCGATGTGCGCCTCCGCCCGCGAATACGTGCAGCTCGTTGTCCGCGGTCGTCGCGATGTCGAATGTGCCGCCGTCCCCGCGCTGGCCCGTGACGTTCGAGACGGGCTCGACGTCGGCGTAGCCGAGGCCGGCGAGCCAATGCCAGCGCCAGCGCCGCTCGCCGTCGTAAGCGGCGCTCGACGAGCACGCTGATGCGGCGCCAGCTCGTTGGTGCCGTCGACTACGGCCGTAGCGGGGATCCCGAGCGTTCTGTTCGGCGTCTCGTAATCGAACTTTACGCTGTCGAGTGCGACGCCTAGATGCCAGGGGGCGCTTACGGCGAAACGGCCGATCAGACCTTCGCCCATCATGTCGTTCGCCGGCGTGCCTTTGCCGAGTAGCACGACGCCGCGAAGACCGAGCTCGAACCTCGATTCCTGCGCCGCGATAGCCTGCGGCCATTGCAATAGCGCGAACGCGATGATCAGAGCGGGCCACTGTGAAAGCGAGCGCATGATCGTCCTCCGCGACGTCGTTGTATGCGCGTTAGAGGACGCGTAACGGGCGAACTGGTCGCAGAGTCAGAACTGCCAGAGAACGCCGAACGTTGCGAGCCGCGGCAGCCAGTAATCCGTCTCCTGCTCGAGGAGCTCGCCGCTCTCGTCCTCTTCCAAGTCGAAATCGACGCAGCATGGATTTTTCCGATTCGTCGCGTTCGATAGCTCGACGAACACGTCGAGCGAGCCGACGCGCAGCGTCAGCTCGCGGCTCGCGCGTACGTCGAGGCTCGCGAAGCTGCCGAGCTCGAGCGCGTTGCGGCGGCCGATGACCGCGATCGTCTCACCGCTTGTCGACTCGTCGAGCGTGAGCCCCGTGGTCGGCCACCCGCTGTGGTAGCCGAGCGCGCCGCTGAGGTCCCATCGTCCGAAATGCTGGCCGATACCGAGCTGCGCCGCGTGATGCTGGTCCCAGCTGCGGCGCACCGTTTCGCCGTCGACGAGGTCCGTCGCGCGCGCCCGTGTGTAGCTCGCCCACCAGTTGCGCCTGCGTTCCGGCTCGGCGTAGACGATCGAAAGCTCGACGCCCCGCGCCGAAGCCTCGTCGGGTGCGATGCGCGCACGGTCGGGCTCGAGCTCGGGCAGAATCGCGAGCGGATCGAACAGGTTCTCATACCGCGGCCGCAAGCGGTCCAGCGACTTGTGGTACGCCTCCGCGCGGATCAAGTAGCGCTCGCCGACGCGGTGCTCGAAGCCGACGACGGCGTGGTCGGCGCGCTGCGCAGGATAGAACACCGTGACACCGTCCTCGACCTGCAGCTCGTGCAAGCCCTGCGGCTGGAAGTAGCGGCCAAGCGACCAGCGAAGCGCGGTATGCTCGGTGAGCTCGTGCCGCACGCTGAGGCGCGGGCTCACGTGTTGCTCGTCCGGTGTGCCGGCATAGCGGTATCGGTCTAAGCGCAGCCCGAGCTCGGCAGTGGCGGCGCCCGTGACTTGCCAACGATCCGCGACGTAGGCGCCCGTGAAGTCGCCGCTCGGCGAGAGTGCGGCGCTGCGGCGCAGCGTCGGAGGAATTCCGGGGAACGTCAGGAAGAAGCCGAAATAGTCGGCGGCGGCCGAATAGTCATAGTCGGCGCGCTGGTGTTGATACTCGGCGCCAAACGACACGGCATGCCTGTCGCCGAGGCCGAGGTGCCAGTCTTGGCGCACGCCCGCGATCGAGATGTCGCGCCGATCGGTGACCGTTGCGACGATCGTCTCCGGGTCGTTCGTTTGAGCGTGCCGCGTGCTGTCGAAGGCATTGCTCGAAAACGTCGTCGAGCTCTCGAGCCCGTTCGACCACTGCTGCTGCCAGTGCACCCAGAGCGTGTTGTTGCGCGTGTTGTTTTGCGACTGCTCGACCTCCGTGGGATCGGCTTCCGTGACGAGCAGCACCTCGTCGCGCGCGCTCAGCACGTTGACGGAAACCTGCGTCCGCGCGGAAAAGTTGACGCCGAGCTCGCCGAAGAAATCATAGTACGAGGGCTCCCCGAGCCGTTCGTTGACGACGTCCTCGAGGTTGCCGCGGCGGCCCGACACGAGCCAGTTCCCCGTGCCGTCGCCGATCGTGCCGGCCGAGAGGGCCGACGTGTTCAGAGCGCTCAAGCCGAGCTCGTTGTGCCGCGGCTCGTGCGGCTCGAGCGCATCGACGAGCACGAGCGCTCCCATGCTGTCGCCATACTGCACGGGAAAGCCGCCCGTATAGACCTGCATGCCGTCGATGGCGCGCGCGTCGATCGCGCTGAACATGCTCTGGTAGTCGCGGATGTGGAAGGGATCGAGCAGCCGCTGCCCGTTCAGAACGACGGCCGTCTCGTTGAGCTCGGCACCGCGAAGGTGGGCCTTGGCCGAGACGCCGGTCGCGGCGCCGGGCAAGCGATGCAGCGCGCGCAGCGGATCGTCGCCGAAGTCGGGTTGCTGCTCGATCGCGCGTTGGTCGAGATAGAACGGCGCCGTCACGGCGTCGCGCACGAGCTCGTAGCGGCTCGCCGTCACGACGATCTCGGGCACCACCGCCGGCAGCGGCGCCAGAGCGACGTCGAGCTCGCGCGGCTCCTCGGCTATGGCCAACGAGATCCGCTGCGGCGCAAAGCCGTCGGCTTTGATCGTGATCCCGTAGCGGCGCTGCACCGGGCCGGAGACGCGCAGCCGGCCGTCGCGCAACGCTTCGACGGCGAGCCCGGTCGAGACGTCTTCCACCATGGGGGCTGCGATGAGCGCGCCCGTCTCCGCATCGCGCACCGCGATCGTCACAGGGCCCGGCGCCGTCGCGCCGACCTCGGCGGCTCGAACGACGATGTACAGGCCTTCGACGAAGCGCAGCGTCAGCCCGTGCGGAGCGAGAAGCTCGCGCACGAGCTCGACGGGCTCGCGGGATTGCGGTGCGGCGCGAACGGTCAACGTCTGCGGCAACAAGGCCGTGCTGTACGCGAGCGGCACGCCGGCGGCGCGCAGCTCGTCGACGATCCCGGCTATCGGGCGGCCGATGTCGACGGCCGGCACACCTTGACCGATCGCGCCGCCTGCGGCGCACGCGGCGGCGAGCAGGGCAGCGAACCGCCCGCTCACGGCTCCAAGACGACGATCGTGTCGTCGCGAATCTCGTAAGCAAGCCCGGTAAGATGAGGCAGCAGCGTGAGGATGCCGCCCGGGCTGCGCCGATCTATGCCGCGCAGCACGTCGTTTTGGGCGCGCGTGCGCGCCGCCGCTGTCGCGTAGACGACGTGCCGGCCCGTCTCGCGCGCGGCCCACGCGACGACGTCGAACGTCGTTCGGCCGTCGAGCTCGATCGGTGGAGCGATATTCGACGCCCACGCCCAACGCTCGCCGTGGCCGTCGATCGCGGTCGTCTCGCGCGTACCGTCGGCGCGCAAATCGAGCTCCTCGTTGCTGTCGACGACCAGCTCGAAGCCGTCACCCGTGACCTTGACCTGCCCCTCGCGGACGCTGAGGACGACCTCCTCGCCCGCGACGGTCACCATGAATTGAGTGCCTATGTGAACCACTTCGCCGGCCGGCGTCTGCACAGCCAGCGCCGGCGCCGTAACATCCTCCGCGCCGTCAAGGGAATCGAAGTACAGGCTACCGGCCGTCAGTCGCACGGCGTCGGCAGACACGAGCTCGAGCCGCGAGCTCGAATTTAGGCGCAACGAGCCGCCGTCATGCCAGCGCAGCGCCACGCGCGTGTCGAGTCCAGTCGCGAGCCGCTCGCCTTCGGCGAACTCGCTGCGTGCGCCGAGCGGCTGCGTTTGCGACCGGTCGTCGCGCCACGTGACGTCGTCGCCGTCTGCGAGCTCGATCGTAGCGAGCGTGGGCGCCGTGGATGGCGTGCCGCTCTGCAACCAAAGGAAGCCGAGTGCTGCGACAGTCAACGATGCGGCCGCGGCAGCGGCGAACGCGAGCGTGCGGTGCCGCCGGCGCGTCGCCGTGCGCTCGCGCCATTCGGAGTAGAGCGCCGCGAACGCAGCCGCTTCGGCGGGCTCGCTCGGGCGCTCGCGCGCAGCGACTCGGCCAAACAACGTCTCGAGATCGTCGCCGGGCTCTTCGACCCGCTTCTCTCGTGCATCGCTCATGGCGCTGCGCTCGCTGATTGCCGCTCGAGCTCGATCATGGCGGCGTAGCTTTCTTTGAACGCCCGTTTCGCTCGGGCTAGCAAGGAGTTCGCGGCCTCGAGGCCGATGTTCAACCGGGCCGCGATCTCCTGCGCGGAGTAGCCTTCGACATACTTCCATTCGAGCGCGTCGCCGTACCGCGGCGGCAGCCGATCGAGTGCGACCTGGACGTAGCGTGCGCGCTGCTCGCGCTCGACCTCAGCTTCGGGGCCTTCGCCCGCGGATACAAGCGAATCGACGGCCGCCCGCAGGTCGGGATGGTCCTCGAGCAAGACGACGTGGGCTTCACGGCGACCGCTCTTGCGAGCCCACTGCGCGATCTCGGCGCGGCAAATTGCGCACAGCCAAGTGAAGAGCTGCGCCTCGCCACGGTAGCTCGCCAGGTTTTGCAGCCCACGCGATAGCGCCGCCTGCGCCGCGTCCTCGGCTGCTGCGGTATCGCGGCCCATGCGAGCGAGCGCGAAGCGATAAAGCCGCGCGTAGTGATCGGAGAAGAACTGCCGAAACGCACGCTCGTCGCCGGCGAGCAGCAGCGCGGCGAGGCGCTTGTCCTCTACGTGGACGACGGGCGAGTCGGTCGGCATGCGCCTTAGATGCTCCGCGAGCGGATTTCTGGTCGCACGGAAGGGATTATGGTCCTTGGCGACCAGTTTCGCCGAGCTCTGGCCTCTAGAGAGCGGACTCACGAGCTTCAAGGCCCAAAGGGCCGCATGGCCCGTGAGCGTCTCACGGCAGCAGGTCATCCTCGACAAAGGAGTAAGAGTCATGCGTTACGCAACCTTCTTAGCGGCCGTCAGCCTCGGCGGCCTCGCCGCCGCGGCGGAGCCCGAATTTACCGAGACGTTCCCGATCGACGACTGCTTCTTCGTGCCGTACGGCGGCAACGACTTCTTCAGTCTCGCCCCCGGCCGGCAGACCTACTTCAGCAACACGCAATGCGTCGCCGAACGAGAGTGCCGCGAAACCGAAGAGCTCTGGATTACCGTCACGCGACGGACCAAGAAGATACCGCTCGAGATCGATGGCGAAAGGCACCAGGTTTGGACGCGCGTCGTGGAGGAGCTCGAGATGGCGGACGGCGAGCTGACGGAGATCTCGCGAAACTATTTCGCGACATGCCTACCTTCGCGCGACGTCTACTACTTCGGCGAGGACGTGGACATCTATGAAGAGGGCGAGATCGTGAGCCATGAAGGCGCCTGGCTCGCGGGGCGCTACGGCGCTCGGCCCGGCATCATCATGCCGGAGTCGGCCTTCCTCCTGGGCCAGCGCTATTACCAGGAGATCGCGCCGGGCGTCGCACTCGATCGAGCGGAGCACGTGGATAGCCAATTCGAGGTCAGCGTGCCAGCGGGCAATTTCGAGGACTGCGTCGAAGTCGACGAGAGCACACCGCTGAGTCCGGACGGCTCGCACAAAGTTTACTGTGAGGAAGTCGGACTGGTCATCGACGGCGATCTCGAGGCGGGAGCCGTCTACCGCTAAGAACGAGCCGTCAGATTGGTCGAGACGACGTTCTCGACGGCCGATTGAAGCCGCGCGTCCGCGCCGACGCTACGGCGAGAGCCGGTCGGGGCCGCCGTGGACGACTTGGCCGCCGACGATCGTCAGATCGGAAGTCAAGCGCTTGATGTCTTCGTCGCTGACGGCGCGGGCATCGAAGTAGTCGGCTGATAAGACGGCGAGGTCGGCGTACTTACCGGGCTCGATCGTGCCGAGCTCGCTTTCTTCGCCGAGGAACCAGCCGTTCGCGGCCGTGTAGAGCCGCAGCGCGGCGGCGCGGTCGAGCGTTTGGCCGGCGTTGATGACCTCGCCGCGCGCGTTCTTGCCCGTCACGATGTAGTAGAGCCCGAGCCACGGATTCATCGGCGAGATCTGCATGCCGTCGGAGCTCATGCCCATTGGGATGCCGCTCTCGGCGAGCAGCTTGAACGGCGGGCCGTTCTGCTGCGCCGTGCCGCTGATGTAGCGCCAGCCGCCGAGCACGCTGACGCCGCCGCCGAGCGCCTTCAGCTTGTCGGCGTATTCTTGCGTGATGAACGGCGCGTGCGCGACGACCCAGCGTTGGTCGCGGATGCCGGGCGCGGGTAGCGACGCGTTCAAGCGCTCCCACTCGTCGATGATGATCTTGAAGTCCGCCGGCGTCAGCGAGTGGTTTTCGTTGCGCCAGCCTGCTTCGGCAACGCGGCGCGTGCCATTGCGCCAGACCTCGCTCGCTTCGGCGAGGATCGGTGAGGCGCCCGCCGTGAATTCGCCGATGCCGACGATCTTCAGTAAGTCGTCGCCGTAGTTCGGAAACACGTTCGCGAGACGCGCCGCGAGCTCGGGCGTCGCGGCGTCGGTCTCCATGTGCAGGAAGTTCAGGCGGATGCGCTGCGTCAGCGCGCCTTCGGAGTAGAGCTCGAGCAGCGCGTCGTATGCGCGGTAACGGTCGAAATGCGCCGCGCCGTCGGCGGCCGTGGCCGTCGCCGGGAAGCCGCCTTGGTCGAGATGCGTCGTGAGCCCGAGGCTGGCGGCGTAACGCATCGCGTCTTGCGTGCCGCGCTTCTGGTCTTCGAGCGTTTGCCGTTGCCGCAGCTCATGCAAAGCGCGCGTCGTCGGATTCGGTGTCTGGAACCCTCCCGCGAGCGCGCCGTCGGCGCCGACCTCGATGCCGGCCTGCTCGAAGAACCGCTTGCCGAGCGTGTTCGTCACCGACGGGCCCGCGAACGACTGCTGAAGATAGACCGGATGATTCGGCGTCACGGAGTCGAGCTCAGCGAGCGTCGGAAAACGCGGCGCGCCGGGCGGCGGAACGAATTGGTTGATGTCGAAGCCGCCGATCGACGTGATCCACTCGCCGCTCGGCAGCGCAGCCGCGCGCGCCGAGACGAGCGCGAGCACATCGCCGATCGACGCCGCGGACTCGAGCCGCGTGTCGTGGCCGGGCCGCAAGCCGAGAAGCACGATGTGGTTGTGATTGTCGATGAGGCCCGGCACGGCCGTGCGTCCTTCGAGATCGATCGTGCGCGTGCAGCGCGACGTCGGTAATCGCGTCGTGCCGACCTCCGCGAACCGATCGCCGACGATGCGCACGGATTCGACGACGGTGTTGCTCACATCCATCGTATGGATACGGCCGTTCGTGACGAGCACGTCGCGCACGGCAGGGCATGGCGGCGTCGGCGGCTGCGGTGCCGGTTGCGCAAACGCGGGCGTGCACAGCGCAGCTGTGAGCGCGATAGGAACGAGCAAAGCGAGTGTTTTCGTCGGCACGCCCAACCCCCCGGATAGCGACCCTTGTTCGTACTTTACCCGAGCGTCGAAGTGTATGCTGACTCGACCCGAAAACCGGACAAGGCCTTGATGTTTCGTTGGTTGGCGGTCTTGGCCGTCGTCGTCGTCGCGGCAAACGCGCAAGCTCAGCTCGACGGTTCTGTCGTCTCGCTCGAGCATTCGGCGATCGGCTACAGGACACAGCCGCTGCGGAATTCCGTCGCCGATCTCCAGGAACGTCTTGCGCAAGGGAAGTCGAAGCTCGCCTTCGACGCTCGCCCCGGCATCGGCTACTTGGCGGACGTGCTGCGCGAGTTCCGTGTGCCGCTCGAGTCGCAGTTGCTCGTGTACTCGAAGACGTCGTTGCAACAGGGCTTGATCGCGCCGCACCGGCCGCGCGCGATCTTCTTCAACGACGAGCTGGCCGTCGGCTCGGTCCAGGACGGTCTCATCGAGATCGCCGTCCACGACGCGAAGCAAGGGGCCGTCTTTTACACGTTGGATCGTGTGGCCGGAGAGCCTCGCCTCGAGAGGCAGGGAAGCTGTCTCGGTTGTCATTACGCGCACGCGACGCTGGGCGTGCCGGGTTTTTTTGCGCGCAGCATTCCCACGGCTGCCAATGGTCAGATTCTGCCTTGGCTCGGTAATCTGACCGTCGATCACTCGACGCCGCTTGCCGAGCGCTGGGGCGGCTGGTATGTGACCGGCAACGTCGGCTCGCAGGCGCACTACGGGAATGCGCTCATCGAAGACAACCGTGCGCCGGCGCTGCCGCCGCTGCCGCTCGGTGCGCCGGAGCAGCTGCCCGCAGCGCTCGCCGCAAGCTACCTGACGCCCTACAGCGATGCCGTTGCACACCTCGTGTTCGAGCACCAGCTCGAGGCGATGAATGTTCTGACCCGTGTCGGTTGGGAGTACCGCGTCGCGGCGACGGACGGTGGCACGGCGACTTCGCTCGAGCGCACGATCGAGGACGTCGTCGATTACTTGTTGTTCGTCGACGAGGCGAAGATCGAGCGCATCGAAGGCACGTCCGGTTTCGCGGAACGGTTCACGGCGCTCGGTCCGAGCGACGGCCGTGGACGCTCGTTGCGAGAGCTGCAACTCGAAGGGCGGCTCATGCGTTATCCGTTGAGCTACACGATCTACTCGCCTGCGTTCGACGGGCTCCCACAAGAAGCGCGCGATGCGATCTATCGGCGGCTTTGGGCCGTGTTGGCTGGTAGCGTCGACGACCCGCGTTACATGCATCTGCTGCCCGCGGATCGCGAAGCGATGATCGAGATTCTGGTCGCGACGAAGCCAGGATTGCCGGGATACTTCGAGCCGGAGACTCCTTAGGATACGCTCCACAGCTGGCAAAACCAGAAACGATAAAAAGGGGGATTCCATGGCAACAGCAGCGAGAACGATTGCGCCGTCCTTCGGTGGCCTCAAGATGCTCGTGTTGCTCGTCGCAGGCGCGATCTCGCTCTACTTCATCTACGACAACGTGCTGCGGTACTTCGTCTGGACGGAGGCGAGCTATGGCTACTACTGGCCGTATCGCATCGCGTTGGTGTTGCACGTGACGGGCGGGCTCGTCGCGTTGCTAGCCGGGATTTTTCAGTTGTGGTCGGGGCTCAATGCCAAGAGCATGAGTGCGCATCCCATCAGCGGCCGACTCTACGTGACGGCGGTGCTCGTCGGTTCGCTCGCCGCGATGTGGTTGTCGGTCACGTCGGCGTTGTTCGGGTTCGCATGGGCGGTCGGGCTGCTCGCGCTTGCGCTCGCGTGGCTCGTGACGACCGGCACTGCCATCTACTGCATCCGCCGCCGAAATATCAAAGCGCACCGCGAATGGATGATCCGCAGCTACCTCGTGACGTTCGCGTTCGTGACGTTCCGCATCGTCACGGACTATGTTCCTTACGAGACAATCTGGGCAATTTCGCGGCCGGAGATGTCGAAGGCCGCCATCTGGGCCGTCTGGGTGATCCCGCTGCTCGCGTATCAAGTCTATCTTCAGTTCCGGGAAGCCTATCCTCATCGCCTAGCGGTACAGCACCAGGTTGCGGTACGCCGCCTCGACGTTATCCGCACGCAGCCGCTCGTAGTTCGCCCAGTCCTTGTAACGCTCGAGCCGCACGCTTTCCTTGAGCTGCTCGAGCGTCTGGCCCGCCGCCATGCCGGCAGCGACTTCGCTGCGCAGCTGCTCGAAGAATTCCCGCGTCTCGCGGATCAGCGCCTTGTCGACGGACATCGAGCCATGGCCCGTGGGCATGACGTCGAAGTCGAGGTCCTCGACGGTGCGATACGACTTGATCCATTCCGCGAGCGGGCTGCCGTCGAACGGCCCGCACGCGCTTGGCAATGAGCGCGGGTTGCCGCCCACGAGCGCGTCGGCGATGAACTCCGTCGCGAACGCCGCGCGCTCGGCGGGAAATACCATGACGGTTGCGTCGTTCGAGTGGTTCAAGCCCGGGTGCACGAGCTCGACGATCTTGCCGCCGAGCTCGATGCGCATGCGGTCGTTGTAGACGATCGTCGGCTTGACGATGTGCTGCTGGAGCTCCTGCGGTGTCGCAACGCCGTCGCTGTTGCGGTCGATGCCGTCGAAGAAGCCGGGGCCCATTCCGCAGACGCCGGGCCGCGTATTCGTCGGGATGTCGATCTCGTCGCGGTCGATGACGCCGTTGTCGTTGCGGTCGATCATGTCGCCCGGCATCTGCGGATATCGGCCGTCCATGTTGCGCAGCATGTTCTCGTGCGCGACGAAGGTCGCAGTGTCCGCGAACACGGCGCCGCCCGCAGCGTGATCGAAGTGGCTGTGGCTGTAGACGACGTAGCGGACGGGGCGGCCCGGAAAGCGGGTATCGAGCTCGCTCTTCAGCCACGGCGAGAAGCTCTCGTTGATCGGATCCCCCAAGATGATGCCGGCCGGCGTCACGAGAAACACCGTGTACCAGTTGCCGTTGCGGGCGCGGTAGAGATCGCCCTCGACCTGCGTGATCTCGCGCGGCGGCGTGCGCGGCTGCGCGGACGACAGCACCGCGAACGAAGCGCCGACGACGGCGCAGAGAGCGAGCACGAGGAGCTTGAACCGCACGCGAGCACCTGACTGAAAACCGACGTGCCCGGAGTATAGAGCAGCGGCGGCGAACGATGCCGCCGCCGCTGCCGCGCCGAGTCGCCGCTACGCGGCGCGACGCCCCCGGCGCAGCGCGAGCGCGCCGAGCAACCCGGCAAGCGCGAGCCACGAGACTGCGCCGCCGCCGCTGTCGTCGTCGACGGGCGGCAAGGGGACGATGAGCCCGTCGCGTTCCGCGTCCTCGAGGGGCACCAGCGAAAACAGCGGCGACTCGTTCGGTCCGTACTCGTCGAGCAGCTCGCCCGTGTCGGCGTCGTAGAGCTCGATCAGCACGTCGTAGAGCCCCGTCGAATAGCCAGAGACGAGCTCCGTCTCGACCTCGTAGTCGTCGTCGGGATCGGAGCCCCAGATCGCGAAATCGTTCGTCGAGTACAAGTGCTCCCATGCCGTGCCGTCGGCGCTCACGTAGATTTCGGCGTAGACGTAGGTCTCGGAGTAGATGCTGTCGGCGTCGAGCTGCACGCGCAGATAGCTGTAGTAGCCATCGCCGTCGCGGTCGGCGAAAGTGTCCGCCGTGGCGTCGTAGATCCACGAGTCGCCTGAAGCCCGGAGATTTTGCGCGCCTTTGCCGGCCTGGACGCGCGGCTTGACCATGATCTCGGCGGGTTGACGCCTCAGGAGCTCGAACGAGGTCGGATCGCGGAGCTCGTCGGCGGCGTGGTCGCTGGCAGGGCCTGCGGCGTTGCGCGTCACACGTTCCGTCACCGCCGGCTGCGCGGCGCACAGGTTCGCTCCGAGGACGAAGCTCGCGGCGGCGAGCGATGCCAGCAAGCGTGTGTTCATGTTCGGCCCTCCCGGCACGCGTGCCGTGAGGAACATTTGGCGCCTCGAATGCTGAACGGCCGCTGAGCCGCGCGAGGCGGCCCGCACTATGGAAAACGGCCGGGTGAGCCCCGAGCCGCGGCGGTCAGCGCGTCGGTACGGCCTCCACGGCCGCGGCCTCGACGGGACCGACGTTATCCGTGAACAGCTTCATCATGAACTCGGCCTCCGCGACGGCGGTGTTATTCCGTGACACGAGCACGCGCCTGACGATATCGGGCGCGGACTCTCCGCCGGCGCCCGCGAGCTCCGCTTGGATGCACGCCGTGTAAGCCTGCATCGCCGTGAAATACACGTTGGCAGCGGCGCGAATCTCCGCTTCCTTGCCCGCGACCTCGTCCTTGGGCGGGATGACCGCGAGCTTCGGCAGGTCGCAAGCCATCGCGCCGCTCGCAATGCCCGCCAAGAGCCCGCTGTAGATGATCGTCGTGATCCGCATGGTGTAAGGCCTCGAAGTTTCCGCGCTCTGCCAGTGATTGTACTGAATTTGCGGCGGCCGGCGGAGCGGCACACAATCGTGCTGCACTGCGCCCGCGCGGGCGCGGAGGGGGAACATGCAACGATGGCATCTGATTGCGCTGGCGCCGGCGTTCGCACTTGGCGTCATCGGCAGCAGCGAATCGCAGGTCGCCGGCCCGGCGGAAGCGAGCGCCGCAGAGTGGCGCACGCCGTGGGGCCATCCCGATCTGCAAGGCACGTGGTCGAGCGACGACGTGCGCGGCATTCCGCTCCAGCGCCCCGAGGATCTCGGCACACGCGCCGAGCTCACCGACGAGGAATTCGCGGAGCGGCAGCGTGGCAACGATGCGCAGGTCGCGCGCTTGCGCGAAGGCGGCACTGCGTTCCTCGCGGAGCGAGGCGTGCGCAGCTTCCGCCAGACCTCACTCGTCGTCGATCCTTCGGACGGGCGCATCCCGCCGCTGACGGCGAACGGCCAGCAGCGCACCGACGTGACACAAGCACGGCGCCGGTCGCGGCCGAGCTCGTGGGAGGACCGTAGCCTCTACGATCGCTGCCTCACGCGCGGCGTCGTCGGGTCGATCCTGCCCGTGATCTACGGCAACGGACTCGAGATTCATCAGACGCCGAACGACGTCGTGATCCGGTACGAGATGATTCACGAGACGCGCATCATCCCGCTCGACGCCAAACCCCACGTCGGCGAGGCGATCAAGATGTACATGGGCGACGCGCGCGGACGCTTCGAAGGCGAGACGCTCGTCATCGAGACGCGGAACATGATCGGCCGCACGGCAATCGGTTTGAACGGCAACGGGCCGCCATTGACGCCGTCGGCGATGCTCGTCGAGCGCTTCAGGCGCGTCGCGGACGATCGCATCGACTATTCGGTCACGGTCACGGATCCCGAGACGTACACCGCGCCGTTCACGATCGCGTTTCCGATCACGCCGCAGCCCGATTATCAGGTGCTGCCGTACGAGTGCCACGAGGGCAACCTGGCGCTCGCAAACATCTTGAGCGCTGCGCGCGCCGAGGATCGCGCGATCGCCGAAGCGCGCGCCAAGGGGTTGCCAGAGCCCAACTTCGACAACGATGACGGCCCCATTTTTGTGCCGCCGCGAGAGTAGCGGCGTCAGAGCAAATCTCGTTCCATACGCACGTGGTCGATGCCGGCCTCGGCGAAGATCGCACCCAAACGCACGTAGCCCAAACGCTCGTAGAACGGCACGGCCGTGAGCTGCGCGTGGCACCAGAGTCGCGGCACCTTTCGCTCGCGCGCCAGCGCGTGCAGCCGTTCCATGATGGCGGCCCCGAGACCACCGCGCCGATGTGTTGAGACGACGGCCACACGGCCGACCTTCCCGCCGTAGCCGAGATCTAGGCGGCCCGTGCCGACAGCTGCGTCGCCGTCGAAAGCGAGCACGTGGAGGCAGAGCGGGTCGCGATCGTCGAACTCGAGCTCGCGCGGCACGCGTTGCTCGTCGATGAACACCGTCTCGCGGACGTGGCGAATGCTCGCGAAGTCGGCGGCGAAGTCGGCGTCGCGGACGAGCAAGGTTCGCTCAGCAGCAGCCGCAGCCGCGCTGCGGCCCATGCCCTTCGGCGAGCACGCGGCCGCTGTCGTCGGCAACCGTCAGCGCCAACGAGCGGCCATCCTCGAGCTCGAGCGTGACGTTGGAGCCGACGAGATCCCGGGCTTCCGGAAGGCTCGCGAGCGCGAGCGTGCCTTCGATGCGATGCAATCCCGGGATCGGCAATCCCGACGCCGCCATACCCTGAAAGCGGCTGATGCGATACGGAATCGCGCCGAGCGTGCGATCGCGGACGCGCAACGAGCCGATGCCGGCATACTCTTCGACGAGCTTCAACGCAACTCCTGCGCTTCTCTGGCCCGCTATTGTAGACCGGTCGCCGTTCATTCTCGCCGGCCGTTCCGATAAGCTGGCATGAGGCGTGCATGGAGTTCGGCGTGCGCTGGAAGGATTTAAGACGAAGCAGCAACGTTCGCGACGTGCGCGGAGCCGGCGGCACGCGCGGCGGCCGAATTCCGTTGCCGATCGGCCGCGGCGGGCGGCTTGGGGGTGGGCTCGGCATGCTCGTCATCCTCGGTCTTCTGTTCGTGCTGGGCGGGCCGGAAGCCGTCTTGCAAGTTTTCAGCGGAGGCGGCAGCGCGCCGACCAGTGAGCAGGGCCGCCCGCTCACCGCCGGTGACGAGGCGAGCGAGTTCGTGGCACGTGTGCTCGGCAGCACCGAGGACGTCTGGGGCGCGGTGTTTGCAAATTCCGGCGACAGATACCAGGCGCCCGAGCTCACGTTGTTCGCCGGCGCGGTTCAGTCGACGTGCGGCTACGCGAGCTCGGCATCGGGGCCGTTCTACTGCCCGAGCGACCGGCGCGTCTATCTCGACACGTCGTTTTTCGATCAGCTCGCACGCATGGGCGGCGCCGGCGATTTCGCGGCCGCGTACGTCATCGGCCACGAAGTCGGCCATCACGTGCAGACGCTCCTCGGGACTTCGGATCAAGTGCGCTCGGCGCAGCAGCGCTCGCGCGAGACCGACGCCAATCGCTTGCAAGTCGCGATGGAGCTGCAGGCGGACTGTTTCGCGGGCGTCTGGGCCTATCACGCGAACCAGACGACGCCCGTGCTCGAGCCCGGCGACATCGAAGAGGGGCTCGCTGCGGCCGAGGCGATCGGCGACGATACCTTGCAGCGCGGCGCAGGACGCGGCGTGACGCCGGACTCCTTCACGCACGGCTCGTCAGCCGAGCGTCAGCAGTGGCTCTCGACGGGCCTGCGTACGGGCGATCCCGGCGCCTGCGATACTTTCAACTAGCCAACCGGATCACATTCATGCTCGATAACCGCCTCCTAGACGGCAGAGCCGTCCGCGATCGCATACTCGACGGTGTTGCTGCACGCGTGCACGCCGGAGCGGCGAGGCACTCGCTGGGCCGGCTCGTCTCGATCAGCATCGGCGAGCACAAGGAGGTCGCCGTCTACGTTCGCGGCCAAGCGAACGCCGCCAAGAAAGTCGGCATTCCGTTCGAGGACCAAACCTGGCCCGCGACGCTGACGCAGGACGAATGCAAAGCGCGGCTGCGCGCGATGAACGACGACGCGCGCGTCCTCGGCGTGATTCTGCAGCGGCCGATCCCGAAGCATCTGCACGGCCGCTCGCTGGCGTCCGCGATCCATCCGCTCAAGGACATCGAGGGTATGAACCCGGCCTCGATCGGCGACATCGTCTACAACGACCTGGCGCTCGCGCCTTGCACGGCCGCAGCGTCGGTCGAGCTCATCAAGGCGACGGGCCTGAATCTGCACGGCCTAGAGGTCGTCATGATCGGTCACTCCGAGATTGTCGGAAAACCCGCGGCGTTCATGTTGATGGCCGAAGGCGCGACGGTGACGGTGTGCCACCACTTGACGCGGTCCGTTGCCGCGCATTCTCGGCGCGCCGACGCCGTGCTAGTCGCCGTCGGCAAGCCGCGCTTCCTACGCGCCGACATGGTCAAGCCCGGCGCGGCCGTCATCGACATCGGCATCAATCAGATCGCGGGCCCCGACGGCGAGACGATGATCGTTGGCGACGTCGACACCGACAACGTCAAAGAGGTTGCGAGCTGGGTCACGCCGGTGCCGGGCGGCGTCGGCCCCGTCACGGTCGCCATGTTCATGCGCAACGCGATCACGGCGCACGAGAAACAGATGGCCGCGGGCTGGCTGCGCTAGCGCGCCGTTGCAGCGGTAAGCGGCGGTTGGAGCAGCAGGCCGAGCGCTTGGCCGAGCACGGCGTGCGTCGCACCCGTGGGATGGATACCGTCGAAGAACGCGAACTGTGCAAAGCGCGGCGCGCCATCGGCTGTGACTGGCGCACAGTCCGGGTGGAAGACACGCTGTGCCGCCGAAGACTCGCGATAGACGTCGGTCGCGAAACAAGCGTCGCCCGCGTTGCCGCCGCTCGCCGCCACCGCAAGCTGCCCGACGGATAAAGCGGCGTAGAGGTCGAATCGCGCAAGGGCGAGCGGCGGCGTGACCCATTGCAAGCGGGCTTCGACGCCGTCGAGCCTCGCATCGAGGTCGCGATTGAACGCGACCGAGATGGCGTTCGCAGCTGCGAGAGCTGCAGGCTCGTCGCCGTTGGCTCGTGCCGCGGCGCGGACGGCCGGCACGGCGGCGAGATCGGGCACGTTCGCAACGACCACGCGCCGCGCGCCGAAGGCAAGCAGGCGCTCGACCTGCGTCGCGATGGAGTCGACGGCTGCCGACACGATCGCGGCGCTCGGCCTCACGGCCGCTGCAGGGCTTGAGAGGTCGGCTTGCAGCGCATCGATGGCATCGTTGCCGCCGATCATCACGATGTAGAGCGCCTCCGCCGGCAGCGCTACGTGATTGATCAAGAGCCAATCGACCTGGCGCGCGAGATCCTCGTCGGACACGCCGCGCGCCTTGGCGCCCGCAACGGCGTACACCGTCCCCTCGCGAGGTTGGTTCGGCAGCAGGTGCAACGAAGGGCGCAGCGGCGCGAGCCCGAAATGATCGGCCAGATGCTCGACGGCGACCGGGCCGTCGCTGATTCGGCTCTGCCGATAGAAGAGATCGTCGCAACCACGTTTCAACGCCAGCACTTCGACGGGATTGCACAGCCCGACGGTCGGCGGGTCTACGGCCAAGTTCAAGGCGTAGTCGGCCACAGCGGCGACATTGCCGACATCGGACAGGCTGTCACCGAGTACGAACACCGCCGAGGGCGGCGGCGGCACCGCGGGCTGAGGCGTGGGCGACAGTGGATCAGGTCCATTCGCCGGCGGGGCCGAGCTTCGCGGCGGCGATGCGACGCTTTGCGCGGATGGATCGTCGCCGCCGCTCGAGCACGCCGCGAGCGCGAGCAGCAGCGGCATGAGCGCCGACGTCCGTGTCGGATGAGCCGAGATTCCCACGTCCCTCCTTGGCCGTCGCTAAGCCTGCACGGCTTCTGAGCTCTATGCTGCACCTCGACGCGGCGCTCTGCAAAAAAGAAGCCCGTTGCGCGCGAACGCAACGGGCTCGTTGTTGGAGCGGAAAGCGAGGCGGGATTACAGCGCGGCGAGGTCCTTCACGGCCTGCAGCGCCTGCGCGACGTTCTCCTCGGGCGAGACGCCGCCGATCGTGGCCGCGACCTTGCCGTCCGGGGTCACGACGAACGTCGTCCGCTCGGCAAAGCCGTGATCGATGTTGACGCCGCGCGTGTCCGGCATCCCGCCGGGGCGGCCTTCACGGACCATGAGCTGATACGACTTCGCGATCGAGCCGTCGGCATCCGACGCGACGGCGAGCTTGCCGGCGCAGTAGGCGGGGTCCGCCGAGAAGTCGTTCAAGCGCGCGATGCTGTCGAGCGATACGCCGATCACGGTGGCCTTCGCGGCGTTGAACGCTTCCATGTTCTCCGCGAACGTGTGCGCCTGGATGTTGCAGCCCTGCGTGTACGCCGAGGGATAGAAATAGACGACGACGGTGCCCTGTTTCAGCGCATCGACGAGCGAGTAATTGAACTCTTTACCGGCCAGCGATGCTCTTGCCGTGAACGTCGGCGCGGCGTCGCCTTTCTGCAAAGCGGCGGCGACGGGCAGTGCGACGGCGACGGCAGCGAGACCAGCGATCAATAGCTTTTTCATGGTTTTCCCCAAGTGAACGGTGAATGATGGCCGGGAGGGCCTTGCAAGATCGTGACAAGGCCCAAGCGTTCGCGCAAGGGGCGCGGCCGGCGCCCGCTAGCCTGCTATGTAGTTCTTCAGTTGATTAATGGTGAATTCCTGCTCGTCGATCGTCGCCTTGACGAGATCGCCGATCGAAACGACGCCCACGACGTGCCCGTTCTCGACGACGGGCAAGTGCCGGCAGCGGCGCTCGGTCATGAGCCCCATGCATTCCTCTACGGTACGGCTCGGCGGCACGCAGACGATGTTGGACGTCATGATGGCGCGTACGGGCGAGTCCTTCGAAGCACGGCCGACCAGTGCGACTTTGCGCGCGTAGTCGCGCTCTGTGAGTATCCCTAAGAGCTCGTCGCCGTCGAGCACGAGCACGGCGCCGATGTCGTGCTGTGCCATGACGCCGAGCGCGGAGAGCACGGTGTCGTCGGGGCGCACGCAGTGAACGGTTTGTCCTTTGAACCTCAGAATGTCGTGAGCCGTCGTCATCGAGACCCCCTGAACGAAGCCGGATAACCTGAACCCTAGTGTGCTCCGATCGGCGTGCACGAGTGAAGCCCAGGTTGCGGACAAACCCCGTCGCACCGCGTTACGATGCCGTGTGCCGAAAACGCCACTGGGCAGGCGGGGGGGATTCACATGAGAAAAATCGTCAGTTGCGCCGCCGCCGCGGCGCTTGCAGCCATTGCGTTCGCAGCGGCCGCGCAGCAGCAGCAACAACAACGGGCCCCGGCCGCGAGCGGCGCGACTCCGCGTCCGCCGAACGGCATCGTAGTGCCACCGCTAGGCGTGGGCCCCTTCACGTACAAGACGGCGGAACAAGAAATTCGCGTCGTCGTGCACACGAGCGGGCTCAAGCGCCCGTGGAGTCTCGTCTGGCTGCCGAGCGGCGAGATGCTCGTCACCGAGCGCGGCGGGCAACTGCGGATCGTGCGCAACGGCGCGCTCGATCCGGAGCCCATCGCAGGCGTGCCCGAGGTGCGGGCGCAAGGATTGTCCGGTCTCTTCGACGTCGCGCTGCATCCGCAGTTCGCGACGAATCGCTTCGTGTACCTGAGCTACAACAAGGGCGTAGCAGAACGGCAGAACGGCCTCGGCGTCGCGCGCGGCGTGTGGGACGGCCGAGCGCTGACGAACGTGCGCGACATATTCGTCACGACGGACGCGAGCAGCGTGTCGCGGCTCGCCTTCGGCCGCGACGGCAAGCTCTACGTGAGCACGTTCGGCAATGCCGGCGACGGCAGCGGTGCGCAGAATCCGATGAGCCACGCCGGCAAGGTGCTGCGCTTGAACGACGACGGCAGCGTGCCGCGTGACAATCCCTTTTCCGGCCGCGAGGGCTACAAGCCCGAGATCTATACGCTCGGGCACCGCAGCACGGAAGGGCTCATCGTGCATCCGGTTACCGGTGAGCTCTGGGAGAGCGAGCAGGGCCCGAACGGCGGCGACGAGATCAACATCCTGAAGCCGGGTTCGAATTATGGTTGGCCGCTCGTCAGCACGGGCCGCTCGTATCCCGGGCCGTGGCAGTCGAAAGGGTTCTCGCGTGAGGGATTCGAGGATCCGATCGTCTATTGGATGCCGTCGATCGCGACCTCGGGCCTCGCGATCTACACGGGCGACAAGCTGGCGAATTGGAAGGGCAACGCGTTCGTCGGCGGCATGCGCATGGGCGAAATCCCGGGCACGGGACATCTCGAGCGCATTCGCTTCAACGAGAACTGGGAAGAGCTGCGCCGTGAGATGCTGCTCGTGGATTTGCGTCAGCGCATCCGCGACGTGCGGCAGGGCCCGGACGAGCTGCTGTACCTCCTGACCGACGAGGACGCCGGCGCGATTCTGCGCATCGAGCCCGCGAACTGAAGGAGTAGCGGCTTGGCCCTCGAAGGCGGGCTCCGAGTGAACGGCAGCGTGACGATCCCCGAGTCGGAGCTCGACTTCGCGGCGATCCGCTCGCAAGGCGCGGGCGGCCAGAACGTCAACAAGGTCGCGAGCGCCGTGCAGCTGCGCTTCGACGCCGCGCGCTCCTGCGCGCTGCCGCCGGCAGCCCGCCAGCGGCTGCTCGCGCTGCGCGATCACCGCATCTCGGCCGACGGCGTCGTCGTCATCAAAGCGCAGCAGTTTCGCAGCCAGGAGCAGAACAAGGCCGCGGCGCTCGAGCGATTGGCCGAGCTCGTACGCCGCGCGCTCGTCGTGCCGAAGGTGCGGCGCAAGACGAAGCCGACGCGCGCGTCGCAGGCCCGCCGGCTCGACAACAAGACAAGACACGGCCGCTTGAAGCGGGAGCGGCGGACGCTCGACGATTGAGGGGAATTCGCATGCCACGGCGGCGGGGGTATTGGCTGATCGCGGCTCTCGGCCTCGCCAGTATGACGGTCGTCGGCGTGTCGAACAGCGTGCGGCGCGAAAACGGCGCGCGGATCGAACGCGAGCTGCAGGCGTTCGACTGGGGTGGTGCCTATGCGCTCTCGATGTCGAGCGCTACGGCCAATCTCATCCGTGTCTTGGAGCCCTTCGACGCCGGCTCGGGTCGGTTCAGCTACCGCACCGGCGCGCACTCGCCGGGAACCGGCGAGCTGCTCGACGCGCCGAAGAGAGTCATTGCCGAAGGTATGCACGGTGCGGTCGATGTGCGGCTGCGCGCGTTCGATCCGTACACGCGGGAACGCGGCGGCGAGGAGGCTGCGGAGATTGCGCGTGCCGTGTCGTTGGTGACCTCACGCGTTTGGCCGGCGGAGCCGACTCCGGTGCAGATTGACGTGCACTTCATGCCCGGCGACGCGCCTTTCTCGCAGGCGAAGCGCGTCGATTGGCGGGAAGGGGATGCTTACGAGCTCGCCTTGTTCGGGCGCGAGGGAATGTTCTCGTCGGGTGTCGCTACCCACGAGCTCTATCATGCGTTGGCGGGTCGTTGGTCGCTCGGCAGGAACGATCCCAGCCTCAGACCGAACGCGGCGCACGCGTACGAAGAGGTCGTTGCGAACCTATTCGCCGCTTGCGGCGGGTTGCTGTCGAGTGGTTCCCTGTCCCTGGGTACGCCTAGCATCCTCGCCACGATCGCCCAGGCCACGATCGGGGACCAACGTTTCGAGGGTGTCTTGGACGACGAAGAGCTCGCCCGTGCCCTTCGGCTGTTGTCACGCGACGCGCGGGGTACAGAAGGATTACGAGACTTGCTCGCTCGGACCGTTCTCGAGGACGTGTTCGGGAACGAGGAAACGATCGCCGCCGACTCGCCCCAGGGCGAAAGACTTCTTGCCCGGTGCCGTGAGTCCGCCGCGAATCCGATGTTTTTGGAATTTCGTCTGACAGAAATGCTGACGCGGCGTGGGCCGCAACCCGAGCCTCGCGCGCTCGGCGATTGATGGCGCGTTTCGATCTCGTCATCTTCGATTGCGACGGCGTCGTCGTCGACAGCGAGCGCATCGTCTTCGAGGTGTTCGGCTCGTTCATCCGTTCGCTTGGTGTCCGCCTAACTGACGGCGAGACGCACGAGCAGTTTCTCGGCCGAGCGCTTCCCGAGTGCATGTCGATCGTCGAGCGGTTGAGCGGCAAGCCCGTGCCGACGGGCGCGCTCGAGCGTTACTGTGCGGATCGCGACCGCGTGCTGCGCGAGCTGGTGCGGCCCGTCGAAGGCATCCGCGAGGTGCTCGAGACGCTCAGCATTCCGTTCTGCATCGCGTCGAGCGGCGGCCACGACAAGATGCGCATCACGCTCGGCGCAACGCAGCTCATGCCGTTCTTCGAGGGGCGCTTGTTCAGCGCCACCGAAGTGCCGCGTGGCAAACCGGCGCCCGATATCTTCCTGTTCGCCGCCGAGCGAATGGGCGCAAATCCCGCGCGCACGGCCGTCATCGAGGACTCCGTGAACGGCGTGCTCGCAGGTTGTGCGGCCGGTATGACGGTGTTCGGCTTCGTCGATCTGACTCCAGCCGCGAAGCTCGCGGCTGCGGGGGCGCAGCACGTCTTCACGCAAATGCGTGAGCTGCCGTCGTTGCTCGTCTAGCAGAGAGTCAGTGCTGCGCGGCGTGGTCGCTTCGGCAGTCGCGGCACAGGGACAGCAGCCGATGACGCGGCGAGATCGGTTGTCGCACGCGGGTGCGCACGCCTTGCCGCAAGCAGCGGCTACAGAGCAGCAGGTCCGTCACGAAGGACAAGAATCGCCGGTCGATCTCGGCCGATGCATGCACGAGCGTGGCCCACGGTCATTGCGAATGACCCCAGGCTAGGCGCGCGCGGCGCCGCAAACTGTGGCCGAGTGCGCAGTTCTACGACGAAGCGGTGCCGACGATGCGGTCGCGTTGCGCGATCAGCACGGCGTTCGTGAACTTCGGCACGTCGGCGCGCAGGCCGGCTTGATGTTCCACCTGCGCGGCGTCGAACGCGGCGCCGTCGGCAATCCAGATCGTGATCGTCGCGACGTACGGCGGCGCCGCGCCGTCCGCGCCGGCCTGGCCGCGGCGTAGCTCGAAGCGGCTGATCGACTTACCGTAGAGCCGCATGATGAGCGGCATGTGCGTGTTCACGTAGTAGTCGAAGTTGAAGCGGACGTCGGCGCCGTTCTGGTACACGATCGTCATGCACTCCTGATCGACGCGGCCTTGCGCATCTGCCGTGCTTGCGCCGAACGCGGCGACGACGCCCGCGGCGGCGGCGGTGCCGGCGCCGAGCAGCACGCTGCGACGGTCCAGGTTGTCTGTTTCATCGGTCATGATTGCGAGCTCCCCCGCTTGGTTCGCGTTACTAGACCACGGGCGAGCATGCACGCACAATCCCGCGGCGCTAGGGCAGCCAACGCTCGAGCAACGGCAGCCAACGCGCCAGCAGGTCATTGCCGAATACCCAGTAGTGCAGTGCCGTGCCGAGCAGCGCGTGTGAGACGGCAAGAGGCAGCACGCTTCGCCAGCGGTAATAAATGAGTGCCCACGCAGTGCCGGCGACCAGCGTCACGGCCATGACGGGCCAGCGCGGAAAGTGCACGGCCGCGAAGGCGAGGGCGGTTAGCGGGACGGCGATGGCCACGGGCACGAGCCTCAGCCAGCGGCCGAACCAGTAGAACTGAAAGATGTATTGCTGCAGCAGAGCCCACGGAAGGTACAGCGCCGCGGCCGCCAGCATGTGCCAGTTGCTGAACCGCTCGAGCGCGGGCGTACCCGCCCCGCGCGCTACGACGACCGCGGCGATGGCGAGCACGGCGAGCGCGACGGCGGTGAACGCGAGCGCGGCGATCCATGCGCCGCGCGCGCCGGCCGGATCGACGCTGCGCGAGAGCGCCCACAGCTCCCGGCTGCGGGCGGTGCTGAATGCAATCAGAGCCACGGCCGCGGCGGCGAGGACGAAGTCCAGATAGGGCGGCCGAACTTGGAACGTCGCGACGAACACGACTGCCGCCGCGCCGATCGCGCCGAGCTCGAGCATGACGGACCGATCGCGCGGCGCGTGCATGTGGCGCGCGTCCGCGCTCAGTCGACGATTGCCTGATAGACGAGAGCGCGCACCTTCGCCTGATCGTCGACGGCTCCGGCGGGCACGAGCTGCGTCAGGTGCACGACGACGAGCTCCTCGCGCGGATCGACCCAGTAGGTCGTGTGATACGCGCCGCCCCAGCCGAACTCGCCGACGGAGCCCGGCGAGCCGCGTTCGCCCACGTCCTCTACGACGTAGAAGCCGAGGCCGAACCCTTGGCCCGCGTTGTACGGAATCTCGCCCAAGTGGCTCGTCGTCATGAGCTCGACGGTCTTGCGGCTCAGGATCCGCCTGCCATCGAGCTCGCCGCCGTTCAGCATCATCTGCAGGAAACGCGCGTAGTCCGTGGCCGTCGACAGCAAGCCCGCACCGCCCGAGAAATTCTTGCGCGGCCCTTCGGAGTAGTGGCCTTGTCCGACGGCGTTACCCGGCGTCGGCGCGCGCTCGAGCTTACCGTCGACGATCGAGTATACGGCGGCCAAGCGGTTGTTCTTGCCGGACGACAGGTAGAACTCGGTGTCGCGCATTCCGAGCGGCTCGAGCACGCGCTCGCGCAAGGCTTGGTCGAGCGGCTTGCGGGCGACGACCTCGACGAGCGCGCCCAGGATGTCGGTGCTGTACCCATAGATCCATTGCGTGCCCGGCTGCGCGTGTGCGGGTAGCCCCGCGATGCGCCGCACGGAATCGCGTATCGGCTCGTCCCGATCGGCAAAGTAGTAGCCCGTCTGGCCGGCGGCCGCCCAAAGCTCGCCGCCGACGCCGTTGCCGTAGCCGAAGCCCGACGTGTGCGTCAGCAAGTCGCGGACCGTGATCGGACGGGCGGCGTCCACGACGTCGTACATGCCGCCGTCGCGCGCAACGGCGACCTTCGTCGCCATGAGCTCGGGCAAGTACTTGCCGAGGGGGTCCGTCAGCAGCAGCTTGCCTTCCTCGACGAGCGTCATCGCGGCGACGCTGACGATGGCTTTCGATTGCGATGCGATGCGGAAGATCGCGTCCGTTCGCATCGGTTCCTTCGCTTCGCGGTCCCGCTCCCCGAACGCTTGGAAGTACGCAACGCTGCCGCGCCGCGCAACCAGCGTGACCGAGCCCGCGACCTGGCCGTCGTAGACGTACTTTTGCAGCGCGTTGCTGAGCCGCTGGAGGCGCTCGGTGGACAGGCCGACGCTTTCCGGCGCTGCCGGCTGCAACGATTGGGCCGGCGCCGTGACAGCGGCACCGAGCAGAAAGAGACCGAAGACCGCGCGTGCGAATGCGTGACGCAGCATGACGTGTGCTTCCCGTTTTGAGGAACGCCGCCAGCATACTGGCGCGCCGCGTCGCAGTGCTACAGTGCCTTCGTCCGATCGAGCGGAGCGCAAGCGATGGCGGAGGCGAGCTGGGACGATCTGGTAGCGGGGCGCGGCTGCCCCTTCGACACGCCGCGCCCGGAGGTCACGCCGCACTGGGCGCTCGTCCGCCAGCTGACGGCGTCATCGTGGTACTTGCCCGTGAACCAGATGTACCGCGGGCACGGGGTGCTCGTGTTCGACCCGCGCCACGTCACGCGGCTCGACGAGCTGACGACAGCCGAATGGCACGCGTATGCCGCCGACTTGCACCGCGTCGTGACGGCCATCGGCTCTGTTTGCGAGCCCGACCACATCAACGTCGAATCGCTCGGCAACGTCATGCCGCACCTGCACTGGCACGTGATCCCGCGTTACAAGAACGATGGCCGCTGGCGCCAGCCGATCTGGGCGCAAGACGTCAGGGCGCAGCCCGAGCGGCGGCTCGCGGACGACGACCGGACGAGCTTGATGACCGGGTTGCGCGCGGCTCTTTGACCCTGCGGCACGGCTCGTTCCGATGAGCTAAGCTGCGCACCCCTCGCGACGTTCGCTGCCATGTCTTTCTTTGCGCTCGAACACAAGCCGACGCGAGCCGACTTCCGGGCGTTGTTGCGTCTCGCGGTTCCGCTCGTGTCCATTCAGGTCGGCACGATGCTCATGGGCGTCGTCGACACCGTCATGGTGGGTCGCGTGTCGCCGGGCGCGCTCGCGTCGGTCGCGCTCGGCCACATGTACTTCTTCGCGATCTCGATCTTCGGCATGGGCGTGCTGTTCGCGCTCGACCCGATCGTTGCGCAGGCGCTCGGCGCGCGCGACGAGCTCGCTGTGCGCCGAGGTCTGCAGCGCGGCCTCGTGTTGTCGCTCGTGCTCAGCGTGCCGATCTCGCTCGTGCTCTTGACGGTCCGGCCCGTGCTCGAGCTCGTCGGTCAGCCGGCCGAGGTCATTCCCGACGCGGCGGGCTTCGTCCACCGGAACGCGTTGTCGGTCTGGCCGTTCTACATTTTCGTCGTGCTGCGGCAAACCCTGCAGGCTCATCACCGCGTGCTGCCGATCGGCATCACGATCGTCGTCGCGAATCTCGTCAACGTGGCGCTGAACTACGCGTGGATCTACGGCAACTTCGGCTTTCCTGCGATGGGCGTGATCGGCTCGGCGTGGGCGACGACCGTGAGCCGCTGGCTCATGGCGTTGCTGATGCTCGCGCTCGGTTGGCGGACGCTGAAGCCGTACTTGCTCGAGGTCGCGCCGAATCTGCTCGATCTTCGCCCGCTCATGCGCATGCTGAAGCTCGGTCTTCCGATTGGAGGGCAGATGATGCTCGAGGGCGGAGCGTTCAACGTCATGGCCCTCTTGATGGGGTGGCTCGGCGTCGTGCAGGTGGCCGGGCACCAGATCGCGTTGAATCTCGCGTCTCTGGCGTTCATGGTGCCGCTCGGCGTTGCATCGGCCGCGGCGGTCATCGTCGGCCACGCCGTCGGCCGCGGTGACGCCGAGGGTGTGCGGCGCGCGACGGTCGCGTCGCTGACCGTCGGCGCCGGCTTCATGCTGTGCACGGGCGCGTTGTTCACCTTTGCGCCCGAGCCGCTCGCCGGAATCTACACGCGCGATGCGGTGGTGCTCGCGCTCGCGGCATTGCTGTTGCCGCTCGCAGGCCTGTTCGCAGTGTTCGATGGCCTGCAGGTCGTTGCGATTGGCCTTTTGCGCGGCCTCGGCGATACGCGCATGCCCATGGTCGTCAACGTCATCGGTTTTTGGTGCATCGGCATGCCCGTGAGCCTATGGCTTGGCTTCGGCCTCGACTACGGCGCCGTCGGCCTATGGTGGGGGCTCGTCGTCGGGCTCATCATCGTCGCCGTGTTCCTGATCGCGCGGGTACGGCAGCGAGAGCAACACGGGCTCGAGCGCATCATCATCGACGAGCACACGAAAGCCGCGTTGCGGCCGGATCCAGTCGCCGAATGACCGCGAACTCTCGGGGACCCTAGCCGAACTATCCTCGGAGCGGCGTGAACTAAGGTCTCGTGACCAGCGGGTTAGAGGAGGGTGCGTCATGCGCAGCGAAGCTTTCACGGCCCTGGCAATGGCGTTCTTCGGCGTTCACGCTGCGGCGCAGCCGCTCTACACCGAGGTGACGACGACGCATCTGCCGCGCGGTCTCGCGGGCCCCTGCATGGACGCGGCCGCCGGCGACGCGGACGGCGACGGCGATCTCGACCTCGCGCTGGCCATGGAGTTCGAGGCGAACGTCTTGTTGCTCAACGACGGTATGGCACGCTTTCAAAACGCTTCGAGCCAGTTGCCGCGCACCGAGCACGACAGCGAGGACGTCGCATTCGCCGACTTCGATGCCGATGGGGACCTCGACCTCGTGCTCGTCAGCGAGGACGATCGCAAAGACGAGCTGTACTTGAACGACGGCACCGGCCGCTTCAGCGACGTGAGCGACAGGCTGATTCCCGACGACGTGTCGAACGCGCTCGTCGTCCTCGATTTGAGCGGCGACGGCGCGCCCGACGTGCTGACGGGCAACATCGGCACCGACCGCGCGCTCATCAACGACGGTGAGGGTCGTTTCCGCGACGAGACGGCAACGCGCTGGCGCCAGGGCAGCGCGGAGTCGCGGACGCAGGACCTCGAGGCGTTCGACGCCGACGGCGACGGCGATCTCGACGTGGCCGTCGGCAACGAAGGCCAGAATCAGCTCTACTTGAACACCTCCGGTGTGCTCGTCGACGTGACGGCCACGCATTTGCCGCGCGAGAACGACGAATCGCGCGAGATCCGGGCGGCCGATTTCGACGGGGACGGCGATCTCGACCTCGTCGTCGGCAATGTGCAGTTCGTGCGCGACGAGCCGGCAGTCGACACACTGCTGCTGAACGACGGCAAGGGAATGTTCGCCTACGCTCCGGCCGGCTCGTTGCCCGCCGCCGGCGACGCCGACAACTTCACGATCCAGGCTGTCGACGTCGATGGCGACGCGGACGTCGACGTCATCGCGCCGAGCACGGTGTTCGAGCGAGCGGCTGGCGACTACCGCGTGCTGCTCAACGACGGCAAGGCGCGCTTTTCCGTGGCCGCGCGCGACTCCGTGTTGCCGCCCTCGGCCGACGGCAATGGCTTCGACGTGGAGGTTGCCGACTTCGACGCCGACGGGCGTGCCGACTTGTTCCTCTGCAACCGTGCTTCGTTCGGGAACGATCCCGAAGCGTCGGGCGGCGTGCAGCGATTGCTGCTGCGACACGCGCGCTGAAACCCCGTCGTGGCCACCGACCTCGAGCATCAGCGCACTCTCGACGCGACGCTGCGCGCCGTCGTCGCGCTGCTCGACAAGCAGGCGCTCGTGCACCAGCTCGTCGCGCGCACGGACACGCGCAAGCACGCGCTCGTGCAGTCGCTCGTCGAGCGCCAGCACGCCGTCGAGCTCGAGAAGAAGCTGAATCAACTGCATCCGGCCGATGCGGCGTTCGTGCTCGAGAGCTTGCAGCTCGAGCAGCGCATGACGGCCTGGCAGCTCATCGCGCGCGAGCGGCGCGGCGCCGTGCTGCTCGAGCTCGCGGACGCCGTGCGCGCTTCGCTCGTCACGCTGCTCGAGGAGCCCGAGCTGATCGGTCTCGCGCGGCAGATGGAGGCCGAGGACTTCGCGGACCTCGTCGAGGATTTGCCGCAGGAGCGAGTCGACGCCGTGCTCGCGCAGCTCGGGTCCGAGGAGCGGGCCGAGGTCCAGTCCGTGCTGTCGTTTCCCGAAGGCAGCATCGGCGCCTTGATGCATCTCGACGTCATCACCGTGCGCGCGGACGTCACGCTCGAGGAAGCGATTGCGTCGTTGCGCCGGCGCGGCAGCGTGCCGCCGCAGCTGACGGCGCTGACCGTAATCGATCGCAACAACGTCCTGCAGGGAACTCTGCCGATCGAGCAGCTCCTCGTCCGCGATGGGAGCTCGCGCGTCAGCGACGTCATGGATGCCGAGCCGAAATACTTTCTGACGAGCGACCGCGAGGAAGATGCAGCCGAGGCGTTCGAGCGCTACGACCTGATTGCCGCGCCCGTCGTCAATCTGCACAAGCAGGTCGTCGGGCTGCTGACCGTCGACAAGGTGCTCGAGCAGGTAAAGCAGGATTCGTTCAAGCAAGCCTTGAGCCAGGTCGGATTGAGCGACGACGAGGATCTATTCGCGCCGATCTGGCAAAGCGGCCGCAAGCGTCTCGCCTGGCTCGGCTTGAATCTGCTGACGGCGTTCGTCGCGTCGCGCGTCGTCGGCGGGTTCGAAGGCTCGATCGCGCAGCTCACGGCGCTCGCCGCGTTGATGCCGATCGTGGCCAGCATCGGCGGCAACACGGGCAATCAGACCGTGGCGCTCGTGATCCGTGGCCTTGCGTTGTCGCAGTTGAACGTGCGCAACATGCTGTTCCTGCTGCGCAAGGAGCTCGCGATCGGCGCCATCAACGGCCTGCTGTGGGGAATCGTGATGGCCGCGGCGACGTTGCTGCTCTACGGCTCGCTCGGCTTGGCGGCCGTCATGGCGAGCGCGATGCTGCTCAACATGCTCGTGGCCTCGGCCGTCGGCGTGCTGTGCCCGATGATCCTCGACCGGATGGGCCGCGACCCCGTCATGGGAAGCAGCATCTTGCTGACGGCCATCACCGACAGCATGGGCTTCTTCATCTTCTTGGCGCTCGCGTCGCTCTGGCTGCTCTAAATGCTAGGAGGGGACAGATCTATTTTCGGTAGAAAATAGATCTGTCCCCTTACGACGGCAGAAGTACGCCCGAGCCGCCAGCCGATTTCGACAGGTCCTTGTGCTTCGGCAATGAATCGACGATTCGTAGCACGGCCTCTTGGTAGTGCAAGTGCTCGCGCGGTCGAAACTCGAGCCCCGGCAGCACGGCGGCATAGACGTCGATGAGCTTGATCGAGGGGTGCTCCGTCAGCAGATGCCCGCCGCAGGCCTTGCACCACTTGCGAACGCTGCTCGGCGTCTTGCTGTAGCTGCCGATGTGCTCGGCGCCGGCGGTGATCTTGACGGCGCCGGGCCGCCACAACGTATAGGCATTGATGGGGCCGGCCGACCAATGGCGGCACGACTCGCAATGGCAATAGCCCATCGTCACGGGCTCGCCGGTGACGACGAGCGAAACGGCGCCGCAAAAGCAGCCGCCTTTGTAGGTCTTCTCCATAGTGTCCCCGATCAGCGCGAATCCCGGTTTCGGCCGGGCCGCTACTATAGCCGACACGCGCGCAAATGCTTGCCTCCGTTCGGGTTAACGCGACGTTAGCCGTTAAGGCAACCGTTAATAGCGTGACAGGGCTCGCCGGTCTAGCCACGATTGCGGCCCGTCTCAAGAACCGACGAGTCTCGCTCCTATGTCATGCGTTCGAAGCTCGACACCGCGTCTCTCCGCGCTGGCGGCTGCGGTGGCTATGACAGTGGCCGCTTCGATGGCCGTTGGCCAGCAAGCTCAGCCGCCGGGAGCCCAGCCGCGGCTCAGCCCGACGACGGGCTGGAGGAGATCGTCGTCTTCGGTCGCAGCCTCGACCTCGTGGGCTCGGCGCAGGCCGCGAGCGAAGGAACCGTCGCCGGCGCGGACCTGCTCGTGCGGCCCATGCTGCGCGTGGCGGAGTTGCTCGAGGCCGTGCCGGGCATGGTCGCCGTGCAGCACTCCGGCAGCGGCAAGGCGAATCAATATTTCTTGCGCGGCTTCAACCTCGACCACGGCACCGACTTCACGACCTACGTCGACGGCATGCCGTTGAATCTGCGCTCGCACGGCCACGGGCAGGGCTATCTCGACGTCAACGGCCTTCTGCCCGAGATCGTGGATCGGATCGACTATAGAAAGGGGCCGTATCGGGCGGATACCGGCGACTTCGCGATGGCGGGGGCCTCTTTCATCAGGACAATCGATCGGCTCGAGGCTCCGTTCACGGCGCTCGAGACCGGAGAGGAGGGATGGCTCAGGGTCGCTGGCGGCGGCACGCTCGATCTCGACAACGACGCCACTCTCACGGGATTGATCGAGAACAAGCAGTACGACGGTCCGTTTCAGCTCCACGAAGGCCTCGCGCACACTTCGTTTTGGGGCAAGTATCGGCGGCCAACGGATTTCGGCGCGCTGGCCATCACGGTTTCCGGATACGACGGCAACTGGCATCCAACCGAGCAGATCCCAGAGCGCGCGATCGGCACGGACGTCTGCGCGGACGCGTTTTGCACGCTCGATCTGACGCCCGACGGCGATACCAAACGTTGGATCGCCGGCGCACAGCTCGAGGGCGACGTGTGGCAAGCGTCGTTCTACGCGCAGTACTACGACTGGTTCATGCAGTCGAACCCGACCTACGACTTCCAGATCAATCAGTTCGATCAGCGCTGGACGACGGGGGGGCGTTACGAGCGCACGATCGTCGATTCGGATGGAATCGGCGTAACGGTCGGCGGCGAGCTCCGCTACGACGACGTCGGCGACGTTGGCGTCGACGAGTTCGATGCCGGCGAATTCGTGGCCAACATCAGCCACAACAGCATTCAGGAAATGTCGCTCGGCGCCTTCATCGAGGCGAGCTGGTCGGCGACGGACCGTTTGCGGTTGATGGCGGGACTGCGTGGCGACACCTACGATTTCGATGCGACGGCGAAGACGCCAGGGAGCTTCGAGGGTAGTGCGACGGACTCGCGCGTGTCGCCAAAGGTCGGCGTCGCGTACACCGTCAGTGAGAAGGTCGAGCTCTACGGCAACTGGGGCGAGGGGTTCCACTCGAACGACGCTCGCGGCGTAGTGAATCCCGTCGAGCCGCTTGCAGGTTTGGCGCCCGGCACGGGTTACGAGGCCGGGGCGCGATTCGAGCTCGGTACTGTCAAGCTCACGAGTGCCTATTGGTGGCTGAATCTCGACAGCGAGCTGATCTTCGTCGGCGACTCGAACTCCGTCGAGCCGCGCGGCGGCTCGCGCCGCGAAGGCTATGAGCTCACGGCGTTCTGGCAGCCCGTCGACTGGATCGGAGTCGACGCCGTCTACACAGGCAGCCGCGCGCGTTACGTCGACAATCCCGACGGCCCGCGCATCGAGGGCTCGCTCGAGCACGCCGGCCAGCTCGGTATCTCGGCCATCAAGGACAGGTGGGAAGCGAGCCTTCGTCTTCGCTACATGGGCGAGTACGCGCTCGTGCCCGACAACTCGCAACGCGCCGAGGCGCAAACGTCGATCGGCTTGCGCGGCGCGTACAAATTCGGACGAGCAACCTGGTACGCCGAGCTCCTGAACGTGCTCGACGAGGACGGCAAGGACATCGTCTACTGGTACGAAGCTTACGTCGACGGTCTCGATCCTCCGGGTCTGACTTCTGGAAGACATCGACTGCGACGTCACGAACTGCCGAATGAGTCGCGCCGAAGAGCCGCGGACGCTGCGCGTCGGCCTGAAGTTCGAGTTCTAGCGCAGCTCAGCGGCTTCCGACCGCAAGTGTCGGCGCATTCTGGTCGATTCGTACTCGCTCGACGGCCACAGCGGTCTGGCACGGGTGGTGCATGACCTCGATGTAGGCGGTACGCCCGTATCGGAGGACCAGCATGAACACGGAACGCTTGCTGCGTGCGTCGGCACTCTTGGCTGCCATTGGGTCCACGACCGTCGCTCGCGCAGAGCTTTTTGATTTCGAGTCCTCTGCCATTGGCGCGCTGCCGCAGGGCTGGTCCATCGCGATGACGCATGAGGGTGGACAGCCGCAGTGGATCGTCGTGCGCTCGGAGGAAGGCGGATTGGTGCTGGCGCAAACGTCGGACGATTCGACATCGCAGCGCTTTCCGCTGGCGGTCCGCGCCCCGGAGGCCATACGCAACGGAAAGCTCGCCGTTCGGTTCAAGTCTATCTCCGGGCGCGTGGATCAAGCTGCAGGGCTCGTGTGGCGCTACAGGGATCCAAACAACTATTACGTCGTCCGCGCGAACGCGCTCGAAGACAACGTCGTCCTCTATAAGGTCGAAGCCGGCAACCGGGCTGCGATCTCCCCGATCGGCAGAGAGGGGGAATACGGCCAACGACGCGATGTACCCTCCAACGAGTGGCACGAGCTCGGCGTCGAATTCAACGGCCCCAGATTCAGCGTGTCGTTCGACGGCATGAAGCTCTACGAGGTGGAGGACACGACATTCACCGAGCCCGGGCGTGTCGGCTTGTGGACGAAAGCCGACAGCGTCACGCAATTCGACGACTTCGAAGTCAGCGACGATCCGATAATCGAGGAGAGCAAATGAAACGCCACTTCACAGGAGACGCCATGCGACACGAGACCGATAATTCCGCGGCAAACGAGATCGATCGCCGGCAGATGCTCAAATCGACGGCCGTAGGACTCGCTGCCGCAGTGATTGCAGGGCAGGCCCGAGCGCAAGAGCAGACTGGCGTCGCGCAAGTGCGTGCTGAATCGTTCGCTCAGTCGCATCAGCCAAAGCCGTTGCCGTTCAATTCGGCATCGCTGAACGGCTTGTCGCAGCGGCTCATCGATTCGCATTGGCAGAACAACTACGGCGGCTCCGTACGCGCGTTGAACGAGACGAAACGCCGCCTTGCCGACGCGCTCGCCGATCGCGATTTGCCGCCGTACATCTATAACGACCTCAAGCGCGAGCATCTGATGCGGACCGGGTCCGTAGTGCTGCATGAGCTGTACTTCGAGAACCTCGGGGGAAACGGGCGAGCCGACGAGGGCGCGCGCTCTTGGCTTGCTAGCGGTTTCGGTCAGTTCGACCGGTGGGAAGCCGAGTTTCGTCGTATCGCCAACGGTCTCGGCGGCGGCTCAGGCTGGGTCATCCTCGGGTTCAACCGCCAATTCGGAACGGTCGAGAACTATTGGATGGCGGATCACATGCACTCGCCGGCGATGACCGTGCCGCTGCTCGTCATGGACATGTACGAGCATTCGTACCACATGGATTTCGGCGCTGCCGCAGGGCAGTACGTCGACGCGTTTTTCAACAACATCAACTGGGAGGCCGTTCTGGCACGAATCGAAGCGCTGAACACCGTCGGCGGAGCGGCATGAGAGCCGCGGGCCCCGGCATGCCGTGTTGGACGTGTCGTGGGTTTCGAGCGCAGTGAGCTAGTGCCCGCGGCGACGGTTATGCCGCCTCGCGCTGTTTCGCTGAGCGAGGCGCTCTACTACTGGCTCAAGCTGGGCTTCGTGAGCTTCGGCGGCCCCGCCGGCCAGATTTCGCTGATGCACTCGGATCTCGTCGACCGACGCCGTTGGATCAGCGAGGGCCGGTTCTTGCACGCGCTGAACTACGTAATGGTGCTGCCTGGCCCCGAGGCGCAGCAGCTTGCCACCTACATCGGCTGGCTGATGCACGGCACGTGGGGCGGCATCATCGCCGGAGCTTTGTTCATCGCTCCGTCGCTCGTGATTCTGTGCGTGCTCAGTTGGGTCTATCTCGCCTTTGGCGATGCGCCGGCGGTGGCCGGCGTTCTGTACGGCATCAAGCCGGCGGTCACGGCGATCGTCGTGTTCGCCGCCTACCGTATCGGCTCGCGCGCCGTCAAAGGCGCGCCGTTGATCGGTCTCACGCTCGGAGCGTTCGCTGCAACGGTGTTCTTCGACGTGCCGTTCCCCTTGATCGTCGCGGTTGCGGCGCTCGTCGGCTTCATTGGCGGGCGAGCCGCTCCGCATCTGTTCCGCGTCGGTGCGGGTAAGCACGGTCCGGAATCGGCAGCGGCCATCGGCCCGGCCCTCATCGACGATGATACGCCGACGCCGGAGCACGCCCGTTTCGGGGATCGGCTCGATGATCCTCTACGGTGGCGTGGGGTTGCTGCTCTGGGGACTGCTCCTGGGTTTGCTCATCGCGTATTTCGGTCTCGCATCGGATCTCACGGCGATGGGCTGGTTCTTCACCAAAGCGGCGCTCTTGACCTTCGGCGGCGCCTACGCCGTGTTGCCGTATGTCTACCAAGGAGGCGTCGAGACACATGGCTGGGTCACCGCGTCCCAGATGATCGACGGCCTCGCGCTCGGCGAAACGACGCCGGGGCCGTTGATCATGATCGTCGCTTTCGTTGGCTTCGTGGGCGCATGGACCAAGGAGCTGTTGGGACCGGATCAGCTGTTTGCGGCCGGCGTGTTGGGTGCGAGCGTCGCAACGCTCTTCACGTTCCTCCCTTCCTTTCTGTTCGTCTTGATCGGCGGTCCCATGGTCGAAGCAACCCGGCACGACGTGACGTTGGCCGGCGCACTGACCGGCATTACGGCCGCCGTCGTCGGCGTGATCCTGAGCCTCGCCGCGTTCTTCGCATGGCACGTCTTGTGGCCGGACGCGACGGAAGAGAGTCCATTTTCCGGCCGTTTCGACTGGGTGTCGTTGCTGATAGTCGTGGCCGCCTTGCTCGCGTTGTGGCGGTTCAAGGTGGGTGTCATCCCCGTGATAGGAGCCTGCGCAGTCATCGGTTCGGCGCTCTGGCTCATAGGAGGTGTCAGATGAACACGAAACGTCTGTTGAAGATGGCAGCGGTCTGCTCGGCAGCGAATTTACAGTGTCGTTCGACGGCACGAAGCTTTACGACGTCGAGGACTCGACGTTTGCGGGCGCCGGCCGAGTCGGCTTATGGACGAAGGCCGACAGCGTGACCCAGTTCGACGACTTCGAAGCCTCCGGCGACTGACGTCACTATCGGGAGAGGAAATGAGCCGCCGACGAATCGCCCCTTTCTCGGTGGGCGTATTAGCTCTCACGTTGCCCGGCGCGGCCCACGCGTTTCCGCCTTATCGAAGCACTGACGCCGAGACCGCAGGCGCCGACGTCGTCGAGCTGCGGCTCGGGCTACTACGGATCCAACGAAGCGACGGCGAGAGCAACCGCTTGACGCCCCTCAGTCGCTTGAACATCGGCATGGGGGATCACTACGAGATCATCAACGAGCTCGAGTACGCGCCCGACGATCATCAACTGGACGAAGGCGCGCTGGGCTTCAAGTGGGCAAACCTGGATGGCACCTTGGGCTTCGGCGTGGAGACGCTGGCGTTGTTGCCGGTGCAATCGGACCAAGGCGGCGCCGGGATCGAGTCCCAGTTTCTGACGACGCTGAAGCACGACGAATGGCGCCTCCACTTCAACGCGGGCGCCTTCTATGATCCGCGCGGCGACGAAACGGTGCGCGGGTGGCGCGCCAGCGTGCTCGCGGAGTTTCCGCGCGAACGGTGGCGCCCGGGTATCGAGCTCTTCACGAGACGCGCACACGGCGGCGAGACGCGCAGCCAGCTCGGCTTCGGCGCCATCACGCAACTCGAGCGCATCGAGATCCGCACCGGGATCCACGTCGGTCTCAGCGATGCGGCACCGGACGTCGAGGGCAGCATATGGCTGTCATGGAGCTGGGACCGGGGCAACGGTGACGGTCGTTGAGGCGTCCGCCAGCCCGTCAGCCGGTCCGCACTGGGGGCTCGGGCAGTCCGCGCGCGGTTGGCAAGCGAACGGGCTAGCGCGCGCCGGCTTCCTCGAGCAGTGCGGCGACGTCGAGGTGGCCGTAGCTGCGCGCCAGCGACAGCGCGGAGGAGCCTTCGGCGTCGACGAGGCTCAAGTCCGAGCCCGCCTCGACGAGCAGCCGCACGGAGTCCAAATGGCCTTCGGCCGCCGCGATCATGAGCGCCGTGCGCCCGTACCAGCGCTCGCGTGCGTTGACGTCAGCGTAGTTGGTCGCGCTCGTCGGGTTTGGCAGCAGCGAATAGCCTGCCGCTTCGGCTACTCGTGCGGCCGCGCGCGCTTCGCCGAGCTGCGCCAGCGAGACGCCCTCGACGCCGCCCGTCAGCAACGCGGCGACGACGTCGGCACTGCCGGCTTTCGCCGCCGTCATTAGAACCGTCTCGCCGGACGTCGGCAGAGCCGCGTTCGCGTCCGCGCCTGCCGCGAGCAGCATGCGGGTGGCCGCGTTGTCGCCGGCCCGCGCGGCGATGTACAGCGCGGTCACGCCGTAGGAATTGGCTTTCTTGACGTCGGCGCCCGCATCGATGAGAAGGCGGGCCGTGTTCGGCATCTGGCTGTGAACGGCTCGCATCAACGGCGTCGTGCCGTCGGGCTCGGGCTCGTTCGGGTCGACGCCGAGCGCCAGGAAGTTCTCGATCGCCGTGGCATTACGGAGCAGGACGGCCTCTGCGAGCGTCGCCGGCTGGTATTGGCCTAGCCCGACGGCAGGGGGTGGCGGCTCATTGCTGCAAGCGGCGACCACGCCGCATGCGGCCAAGGCCCAACTCGACGACAAGGACGACCGTCCCAACCGCATTCGCTCCCCGAGTGAGCTGCCGCACGCAGCCCTCATGCGTATGACTAATGATACGCGGGAAAGCAGAACCGGGCCTGCCGATTTCGGCTCAAGGATCGTAGTAGCGAACCGACTTCTCGTTCTCGAGGCAGATGAACTCGATGAGCTCGGCGTCGGGGAACAGACGCTGGTTCACGCGAACCGTAAAAGGGTGCTTGTAAGCCGCTGGATCCTCGATAGTTACGTCGATCTGCAATGTCCCGTAATTCGGCCGGCGAAAGCGCTCCGTCATCTTGCCGCTGCTCGTCAACGGGGCGCCCTGGACATCGAGCCACACGTCGTCGCGGAAGCCGACCGTCTCGACGACGAGCTCGTCGCCTTCCCAGCGCCCGACCGAATACCCGTACCACCAGGGTTGCAGGTTTTCGTCGAGCACCGGCAATGGCCGGCCGTCCGTGAAGATCTGACGCAGCCCTTCGTTGCCCTCGTACATCATCAAGATGAGGCCCGGTGTCTGCACGATCTTGCGCGGCTGCGGATGCAGGTGCAGCTGCGTCAAGCCCATCGGCAGGCACAAGGCGTCGGGGTTGTTTTTCTGGTTGTCCGCCATGCGCTCGTCGCGCAGCATGGCCGCGAGCGGCGTTAAGGGCAGGCCGCCGCGAATTCCCGCGCCGAAGTTCCAGAACGTAGCGGCAGGCGGGCCGCCGTCCGGCGATTGCAGAGCGTCGAAGTTGGCGTTCGCCCCGCCGGGGCCGAATCGTTCCCAGAGTCCCGAGAGGTCGGGCCGGCCGTCCGCGGTACGCGGCGCCGGGGCTTCGAGGTTGACGGTGCCGTCCGCTTTCCGCGGCGCACGCTTGGCCTCGAATGTCGGCCATTGAGCGGCGGCCGGCCACGCCACGGCCAGCGCCAATGTCAGTCCAATGGCAGCACCTGCTGCGGTTCGGTAACGCACGGCGGCGCGTTTATTGCTGTGGGGGCGCGCTTTGCGCGGGCTCGTTCTCGATCGAGGAGCCGGCGAATAGCCGCTTGCCGTCCGCGAGCGTCACCGTGCTCGCGTTGCCGACGAGCGGGTTGTTCTTGGCACGATGGCCCGTCACCGTCACAGTGTCGCCGATCTTCATCGAGTTGCGGTTCCAGCCTCGGCGCATGAGACCGTTCGGGCTCGCGAGCTCGAAGTCCCAGCTCACGGTCTTGCCCGCCTCGTCCTTCGCGTCGATGTAGAAGCGGGCGTGTGGGTTCATCCATTCGACCTTCGTGACCGTGCCGCTCACCGTGATCGGCATCGCGCGGTCGAACTCGGCCGCGAACGAGTGGTGTGCCGATGCCGGAGCCGACAGCAGAAGCGCGCCCGCAGCGGCGACCATCAGAGTGGAAACGGGTTTCATGCAGTGCTCCTTGGCAATCAGGGGTCGTAGTGCTGCGAGGACTTCTCGTTCTCGTTGCAGATGAACTCGATGAGCTCTTGATCGACCGTGAGCTGATGGCTCACGCGCACGGTGAACGGCTTCGTGTACGCCTTCGGATCGTCGACGGTGACATCGATCTCGAGATGACCGTAATCGGGACGCCGCCAGCGCTCGATGAGCCTGCCGCGCTCGGTCAGAGGGCTGCCGTAGACGTCGAGCCAGCCGTCCTCGCGGAAACCCGCGGACTCGACGACGAGCGTGTCGCCTTCCCACCGGCCGACGGAGTAGCCGTACCACCACGGCTGCAAGTTCTCGTCGATCTCGGGCAGGTCGCGGCCGTCCATGAAAATTTGCCGGAGGCCCTGGTTGCCCTCGTACATGATGACGATGAGCTCGGGCGTCTGGACGATCTTGCGCGGTTGCGGATGGCCATGCAGCTGCATGTAGCCCATCGGTAAGCAGTTCGCGTCTGGATTGTCCTTCTGGTTGTCGGCCATGCGCTGCGCGCGTAGCTCGCGAGCCCATTCTTGGAAGGGCGGGCCGCCTTCGATGTTCGCGCCGATGTCGAAGAACGTCGCGCGCGGCGGCGCATTCGGATCGGGCGGCGGACCGCCCGTGGGAATGCCGAGCTGATCGGCGCCGCTGTCGGTCGAGTCCTGTAGCGAGCGGGAAGGGCTTGCTTGACCCGGCGGCGGAGGCGGCGCAATCGAGGTGGAGTATATTTCCCAAAGGCCGGTCAAGTCGGGTTTGCCGTCGGCCGTGCGCGGTGCCGCCGCGGTGAGGTTCACCGTGTCGTCTGCGTTGCGCGGCACATTCGGCGTCGTGTACGGCGGCCACTGCGCGGTCGCAGGGGCCGCGATGACGGCGAGGCCAAGTGCCAACAAGGACGTCGTAAAACGAATCGCCATTATGTTTTCGCTGCGGTGCGGATCGACGCGAGAAACTACCGTATTCGGCTGCCGCCTTAAAGCCAACTCGACTTACCTTAAGAATCTTGGCCATGGGCGCGTGAGTGCAGAAAGTGCTACGCTCGCCCTGCGCAGTCCGCCACAAGACGGTCAGTCGCAAAAGTTCGGGGGAAACGACATTGCACAGCGATCCGCGTGACGCATTATTGAAGTCGCCGATGACGACGATGCAGATCGTCATCATCGCGATCACCATCTTTCTGAACGCTCTCGACGGCTTTGACGTGCTGTCGATCAGTTTTGCGTCCCCCGGTATCCGCGCGGAATGGGGCTTGGGGCCACAGGCGCTCGGCTTCGTCCTGTCGGCGGAGCTCATCGGCATGGCGCTTGGCTCGATTTTCCTCGGCGGGCTCGCCGACAAGATCGGCCGCCGGCCGACGGTGCTCGGCTGCCTCGTCGTCATGGCGACCGGTATGTACATGGCGACGTCCTCTGGGTTCGTCGTCGGCGGCGTAGTGGAGCCGGTGTTCTCGCTGTTCGTCGCCGGTGAGGTCGATCCGCGGCTCGCTGACCTCGCGACCTGGCGCATCGTCACGGGGCTCGGCATCGGCGGCATGCTGGCCGCGATCAACGCCGTGGCCGCGGAGTTCTCGAACGCGAAGCGCCGCGACATCAGCGTTGCGATCATGTCGATCGGCTATCCGGTCGGCGCCGCGACGGGCGGGTTCATCACCTCGGCGGGCCTCGAGCTCTCGGAGTGGCGGTCCGTGTTCCAGTTCGGCGCCGTCGTGACTCTCACGATGATTCCGATCGTGTTCTTCTTCATGCCCGAGTCCGTGCATTGGCTCGCGCGCAAGCAGCCGAAGAACGCGCTCGAGCGGGTCAATAAGACGTTGAAGAAGATCGGCCATGCGTCGGTCGCGGCGCTGCCGGCCGTAACCGAGGCCGTGCGCAAGCGCTCCGTCGAGGACATTTTCCGCGGCAGCCTGTTGCCGATCACGGTCATCGTCACGATCGCGTACTTCTTCCACATCACGACGTTCTACTTCATCGTGAAGTACGTTCCGACGCTCGTCGTCGACATGGGCTTCGCGCCGAGCAACGCCGGCCAGGTCTTGAGCTGGCTCAACGTCGGCGGCGCGACGGGCGGCACCGTCGTCGGCCTGCTCGCGATGCGCTACAACGTCAAGTTCATCACGATCGCCGTAATGGTCGTGTCGACGGTCATGGTGACGTTGTTCGGCCGCGCCCCGGCCGACTTGACGGCGCTGATCTTGATCTGCATGGCGTCCGGTTTCTTCACGAACGGCGCAATCACGGGCATGTACGCGCTGTTCGCGAAAGCGTTCCCGACGCACGCGCGCGCGTTCGGCACGGGCTTCGCGGTCGGCGTCGGCCGCGGCGGGTCGGTGCTTGCGCCGAACCTCGCCGGAGCCCTGTTTGCCGCCGAGCTCGGTGTCCCCACGGTCTCGATGGTCATGGCCCTCGGCTCGCTCGTCGCGGCCGGCGTTCTCACAATGCTCGTCGTGAAGCCCGAGGTACCCGAGTCCGATTCTGCCGAGCGGCGCGCCGAGTCGACGGCGAGCCTCAAGGGCGCCGTTGCGCACGGGCGCTGATTCCTAATAACGAGGTCCTATGCTCGAAGCTATCGAAAATAGCGCGTATGCCGTTTGGGTGCGCGAATCTCCGTCGATCTTTGCGTACACGTCGATTCTTTCGTTGCACGCGATCGGCCTCGCGATCATCGTCGGCATCCACACGCTCGTCGCGCTGCGGCTGCTCGGGTTCGTGCAGGCCATTCCGCTGCAACCGCTGCGCAAGCTGTTCCCGTGGATGTACCTCGGATTCGCGATCAACTTATTCTCCGGCTCGTCGTTGCTCGCAGCGAACTTGAGCAACGATCTCGGGAACTGGCTGTTCATCGCGAAGCTCGTATTCATTGCGCTCGCGATGATCAACCTCGAGCTGACGCGGATGTGGGTGTTCGATCGGCCCGTCATTGCGGCGCCCGGCGAATTGCCGAAGCATTCCCGTACCGTGGCGATCGTGGCGCTCGTTCTATGGAGCTTGGCGATGGTCGCGGGGCGGTTCACCGCCTATCCGAACTTCGTCGAAGCGTGGCTTGGTTTTTGAGTGGTGACGGGCTATGGAAGCTTTATCTGATTTCTTGATCAGCACCGGCATCGGCGACTTCGTCGCTACGTACGACTGGGTGTGGCCGCTCGGCGAGACGCTGCACTTCGTCGGCATGTGCGTGCTGCTCGGCACCGTCGGCGTCGTCGACCTGCGCGTTCTCGGCGTGGCGAAAGGTATTCCCATCCGGCTGCTCGACAAGTTCATTCCGCTCGGCGTTATCGCGTTCTTCGTCAACCTCGTGACAGGTTTCATCTTCATCGCCGGGAACCCCGTCGGTGGGCCGATGGAGTATCTGACGAATCTGTCGCTGCAGATCAAGATGCTGATCGTGCTGATCGCCGGCATCAATTTGCTCGTCTTCTATGTCTCCGGCATTCACCGTTCGTTGGAGAATGTCCCCGCCGACGGCAACGCCCCGACAGGTGCCAAGGCCGTCGCGGCCGTATCGCTGTTCGCCTGGATCATGGTCATCGTCATGGGCCGCTTCATCATGTACAACGACACGCTGTTGTACGCGCTCGGGCTCTGAGCGAGCGCTCGGAGCGCCGCGTTAGCTGGCACGTCTACATCGTCCGCTGCGCCGATCGCACGCTTTACACGGGTGTCGCCAAGGATTTGCCGGCGCGGATCGCTGCCCACAACGACGGCCGCGGCGCGAAGTACACGCGGCCGCGCTTGCCGGTCAGGCTCGTCTACTCGGAGCCCGCCGCGGATCGAGGCGCCGCGCTACGCCGCGAGCTTCAGATCAAGCGGCTGCCGAGCACGGCGAAGCGCGCCTTGTGCTCTCAGTTGATGACGGAGAAGCGCCGGCCGTCGGGCAGGATGATCGCCTTCAGGAAATAGGCGTTCGCGTCGTCGCGCCGCGGTGCGCCGATGGTCTTGATGGGCTGTCCGGCGGCGATGTCCGCGGGATTCAACCCCATGCGAACGATCATGTTGGCGGGGGCGCCCTCGACGAAGTTGACCGTCCGCTTCGTCCCGTCGGACTCCGTCACGGTCAGCGTGAGGGCCATGTGCGGGTTTCGCAGCTTCACCGTCTCGACGACGCCTTCGAACTCGACGTTCTGCGACATGTCATAAATCGCGAACGAATGATGCGCCGCTGCGGGCAGCGTCACGGCCGCGACTGCGGCGGCGAGCAAGCCAGTCAAAGGTAGTTTCATGGCGCCGGCAACGCGTCCATGTCGGGCAGCGTCAAGCCGCGCTCGGACAGGTACTCGTCCCAGAGCGCATCCGTGCACGTGTATTCGAGCAATTGGAGATCCGGGCGATGCCGCAGCGTCCCCGTGATCTTGATCGGCGCGGTATAGACCTTCGGGTCCGTCAGCACGACCTCGTTGACGATGAACTTCACCTTCTGGCCGTCGACGTCGCGCTCCTCGAGCCGGATGCGCTCGACGACGTGCGCGTCCGACGATGTCGCCTGACGCGTCATATACGGATACGGCTTCAGGTTCGTCGTCTCGACGACGAGCGTGTCGCCTTCCCAGTGCGCGATGGAATGGCCCATCGCCGACGGCAGCACGGGCTCCGGCGGGTTGTGGTCCGCCATGTAGATCTTCCGGTACATGCCGTAGCCTTCCCAGTAGATCGTGAGGTCCTGCGGCCGCTGCTGGATCTCGACGGTGAACGGCGCGCCCCAAATGGCGCGCGGCATGCCGGGCCATTGGCAGTAACGGCCGGGGTCGTCGTCGAGCTCGAACGCTTTCTCGTATTCGGCGAGCGCGGCCGCCGCGGCCGGGGTGTACTCGGGGCGTTGCGGCTCTTGCTGGCGTCCCGCGGGGAACCAGAGCCCGCTGAAGTCGGGATGCTGCGGCACAGCCGCGACCGGAGCGCGCGGCGGGCGCGGTGGGCTCGCACGCCGCAGAGCACCGATCAAGGCGGCTGCTAGAGCGGCGGTCGGTGCGAACTTCGCCATGCATCACCCTCACTAGAATGCGATGCATCATAACCGTCTGCCGCGCGAACGCAGAAGAGGCGACCGGCCGCGACCCGAGCGGCGCTGCTTAATTTTTCGAGAGAGCGCGCGTCAAGGCGTCGGGAGCTCGAAGGCCACCTTGTGGCGCTCGAGCACGTCGGCGGTGAACGTGGCCCACTGATCGCGCGGAATCCAAACCGCGCGCAGCGCTTCCATCGCTTCCTCGGGGGCGACGCCCTCGTGGATGACGCGGTACAGGAACGTGAACGCCGACGCACGCATGTTGAGCTGGCAGTGCACGAGCACTTTGCGGTCGCGCGCGCCGTTCATGACGGCGCTGAACAGCTCGAAGTCCTCGTACGTCGGCTGTTGCCAGCTCACGGGGATGTTGACGTAGGCCGGGCCGTCCTCGGCGACGAGCTTGCCCTCGTCGGGCACGGCGCCTTGACTCGACGGCGGCGCGAGGTTCACGACGAGCTCGAAACCTTGCTCGGCGAGCGTCGCGAGCGTTGCGGCGTCCGGTTGACCGGCCGTGTGCAGGCGCTCGGTCGCCGCGACGTAGTTCGCGCCGAGCGCGCCGTCACCGTCTTGGCCGCCGGCCGTGGCGGCGATCGACGCCGCGAGGACAGTCATGCAAAAGCGAGCGAGCATCAGGCGCATGGGGTGCTCCGTGCGAAGCCGTGGCCCATGCTAGCGGTGCGTCGACCCTCCCGCCAGCCCGATCATTGAGGCTCTACTGCGACAGCGCGATGATCTCGGCGTAGGTCAACCCGGCGATTCGATCTCTGATCATCTCGGGAACGATGGGGCTGCTTTGCAGGTTGCCCGGAATGTTCGTCGCGCCGCCGTAGCGCGCGAACGTCAGCGCCACGACGGCATCGTTCAGGTCGGCTTGTTGCGCGGGCGACAGACTCGCGCGCAGCCGTTCCCAGCTCGTGCGAAACGAAGGCCGCTGCGCGGTCTCAGCCAAGCGCCGGCCGCAACATGACTTAATTCAGCGCGCCCGTTACTTCTTGAGCCGCCAGCCCGTCGTCAGCATCCACCACGTCGTGGCGAGGCACAGGATCATGAACGCCAGCGTCATGCCCGAGCTGATGCCGACGCGCACGTCGGCGATCTCGTAGAAGCTCCAGCGAAAGCCGCTCACCAAGTAGACGATTGGGTTGAACAGCGTGATGGTCTGCCATACGTCCGGCAGCATGCTGATCGAGTAGAAGCTGCCGCCGAGGAACGTCAGCGGCGTGATGACGAGCAGCGGGACGACCTGAAGCTTCTCGAAGCTATCGGCCCAGAGGCCGATGATGAAGCCGAACAGGCTGAAGGTAGCCGCCGTCAGCACGAGGAACGCGAGCATGTAGAACGGATGCTTGATCTCGATCGGGCACGAACAGCGCGGCCGTCGCGAGGATGATCATGCCCAAGATCACCGACTTCGTGGCGGCGGCGCCGACGTAGCCCAGGATCACCTCGGCCGCCGATACGGGCGCCGAGAGCACTTCGTAGATCGTGCCCGTGAAGCGCGGGAAGTAGATGCCGAACGAAGCGTTGCCGATGCTCTCCGTCAGCAGCGACAGCATGATCAGGCCCGGCACGATGAACGCGCCGTAGCTCGTGCCGTCGACTTCCTGGATCCGCGAGCCGATCGCCGAGCCGAACACGACGAAGTACAGCGACGTCGAGAGCACGGGCGCGACGATGCTCTGCACGATGGTGCGGAACATGCGCGCCATCTCGAAATGATAGATGGCGTGAACGGCGTGCCAGTTCATGCCGACCTCCGCACGAGACTGACGAAGATCTCCTCGAGCGAGCTCTGCGTCGTCGACAGGTCCTTGAAGCGAATGCCGGCATCGCCGAGCGCCGCGAGCAGCGTCGTGATGCCCGTGCGCTCGCTGCGCGTGTCGTAGGTATAGACGAGCTCGTGCCCGTCGGCGTGCAGCTCGAGCGGAAAATCGGCGAGCGACTCCGGCAGTCGCCGTGAGCTGCGCGTGCAGCTGCAGCGTCATCTGCTTCTTGCCGAGCTTGCGCATGAGCTCGGTCTTCTCCTCGACGACGATGATCTCGCCATGGTTGATGACGCCGACGCGCTCGGCCATCTCCTCGGCTTCCTCGATGTAGTGCGTCGTCAGGATGATCGTGACGCCCGACGCCTGCAGCCCGCGCACGACGTTCCACATGTCTTGCCGCAGCTCGACGTCGACACCGGCCGTCGGCTCGTCTAGGAACAGGATCTGCGGCTCGTGCGCGAGCGCCTTCGCGATCATGACGCGCCGCTTCATGCCGCCCGACAGCGTCATGATCCTGCTATTTCTGCGGTCCCAGAGCGACAGCGAGCGCAGCACTTTCTCGCAGATAAGCGGAGTCCTTTGGCTTGCCGAACAGGCCGCGGCTGAAGACGGTCGTGGCCCAGACGGTCTCGAACGCGTCCGTCGACAGCTCCTGCGGCACGAGGCCGAGCAAGTGACGCGCGGCGCGTGCGTGCTTGCGAATGTCGTGACCGCCGACCGTGACCGTGCCGCTCGTCGCGGTTGACGATGCCGCAGACGATGTTGATCAGCGTCGTCTTGCCGGCGCCGTTCGGTCCGAGCAGCGCGAAGATCTCGCCGCGGCGGATCTCGAGGTTAGTCGGCTTCAGCGCCTCGAAGCCGTTCGCATAGGTCTTCGTGACGTTTTGGATCGAAATGACGGATTGCATGCGCTAGGGACGGCGGCCTGTCAGCGGCGCGGGAGCGCCTATGATAGTGATCAACTGCGGCGGCACAAGCCGGCGCTGCCCGACGTCTCCGGGGACGCCGAGCCGCGTCGACTCCGGTACATCACTGCTGAGCCGGCGCCTTCTAGCTGGCGGCGCGCTTGCGGCTGCGAGAGCTTTTGCGGCGTGTCCTACGCGTGCGCCGCTTGGGGACCTTCGCTCCGGAGCGGCGCGCTTCGGAAAGGCCGATTGCAATCGCTTGCTTGCGGCTCGTGACCTTCTTGCCCGACCGCCCGCTGCGCAACGTGCCGCGCTTGCGTTCGCGCATGACCTTCTCGACCTTCTTCGATGCCTTCTTGCTGTACTTCCTTGCCATGGGTGCTCCATGCGACAACCGTGCCGTGGCCGAACGATGCAGCACGAAACGTGCCAGCCGCGATGCGTGCACGGGGAACCATTCGCACCCGCCGCGAACGTAGCCTATTGAACAACGCAGTTCACGCGAACATGATCGGCGCGTCGCACCCGCAACTACGGGAGAGACTCATGACCTGCCTTCGGAGAGTCATCGTCGGGTTTGCGGCTGCCCTCCTAGCGGCGCTCGCCGTTCGAGCTCAACCTCCCGGGCCGCCGCCTCCCGCGCCGCTGGACGCTGCGAGTCGCACGGCCGTGGTCAACGCCGCGGCAGACGCATTGCGGCAGCGTTACGTGTACCCCGACGTCGGCCGGCGCGCCGCCGAATCGATCGAGGCCGCGCTCGCGGCCGGAGCGTACGACGAGATCGTGCAGCCGTGGGCCTTCGCCGAGCGGCTGACGACCGACCTGCAAGCCGTTGCGCGCGACAAGCATCTACGCGTCTCGGCTCGTGGGTCGGCGCCGATTCCGGCCACTGCCGCGGCGAATCCGCCGCCGAGCCCTCCGCCGCGCAGCGAGGCCGGCATTGCGCGCGCCGACCGCCTGCCCGGCAACATCGGCTACATCGAGGTCGTCGGATTACCGGGCCTCGATGTTTTCAAGCCTCCACTCGAGCGTGCGATGGCTGCGCTCGCCGACACACGTGCGTTGATCATCGATCTGCGCCGCAACGGCGGCGGCACACCACACGCGGAGGTCTATCTGACGAGCTACCTGCTCGATCCCGCAAAGCCCATCCCCGTCAACCGATTCGTCTGGCGCAATCCCGGCACCGAGACGTTTCGCACCGAAGAGTTCCTGAGCTCGCCGACGCCGTACTGGTACCGCGACAAGCCCGTCTACGTGCTGACGAGCGCTCGGACTTTCTCCGGCGGCGAGGCCGTCGCCTACGACATGCAAGCGCTGAAGCTCGCGACGATCGTCGGCGAGACGACGGGCGGCGGCGCCAATCCCGGAGGCGGGGCGCCGCTGACGCCCGACTTCGGAATGTTCATGCCGGGCGGGCGCGGCGAGAACCCGACGACGGGCACGAACTGGGAGGGCGTCGGCGTGAAGCCGGACGTTCCTGCGCCGGCCGCAGACGCACTGAAAGTCGCGCTCGGCCTGCTTGGACACACGACGGACAAGATGGAGATCGATGCGCTGTCGGAGGCGAGTTTGTTCGAGCCGCGCTCGACGGCGAACCCGCTTTCGGAGCCCACGATTCGCCGCACGGCCGAGGAGCTCGCGCGCGGTGAGCCGAACTACGACTTGCTGACGCCCGGCATGCAGGAGGTGACGCGGGCGCAGCTCGCGGGACTACAGCAGACGTTCCAGTCGCTGGGCGCGATCGAGTCCGTGACGTTCGTGGAGGTCAGTCCGCAAGGAGGCGACGCCTTCGACGTGAAGTTCGTCAACGGCGCGCTGCGCTGGACCATCTCCCTGACGCCGGATGGTAAGACCGCGGGGGCCGGTATACGTCCCCTCGGACCTCCTCCCGGGGCCGCTCCCGCAAGCCCGCCGGCAGCGCCACCCGCGCCGCGCTAGTCCCGCTGCGGAATCCAAACCGGCCAGCCCTCCTCGACGGAATTGTCGGTCAGGACGCGAAGATCGGAGCCGTCGATGCGCATGACGGCGATCTCGCCATACGCCTGGAAGGGCGGCGGGAGCACGCCGATCACGAGACCGAGCGACTCGTCCTTGAAACCTTGCTTCGACGTCGCGAACACGATCCATTCGCCGTCCGGCGAAACTTTCGAGTGCGCGTCCGCACCGGGGATGTTCGTCAGCCGCTGCACGCTCGTTCCATCGGGCCGGATGCGATAGATCTCATAGTCGCCATCGCGGAAGCTCGTGAACGTGAGCCAGTCGCCGCGTGGCGACCAGGCGGGGAAGGTGTCGTAGTCGGAGCCGGTTATCAGCTTGCGGCGCTTTCCCGTCGCCAGGTTCAGGATATAGAGACCGCGTGCGCCGGGACTTGCGGCGCGGAACACGACTTCCGTGCCGTCCGGCGACCAACTCGGCATGCCATCGTTCGTCGAGCCGTCGGTGACCTGGTTGAGCCCGGTACCGTCCGGGACGCACACTCATCAGTCGTGCGGTGCGCGTCTCCGCGGTTTGGAAATAGCCTCCGATCGCCGAACATGATCGCGTCGCCGCGCGGCGACCAAGCGACGCCCGCCAGGTTGTCGGTCGGCGCACTGTCATAGATCGCGGCGGCGTTCGACCCGTCCGGTGCAGAGACGATCAGCCGGCCGCTACGCACTGCTCCGACGAAATTGCTGCCAAGTAGGACCACGCGCTGGCCATCGGGTGAGAACGACCCGGCGTCCGAGTAGAGCGATAACGTAAATCCGGGGTCCGAGCTCGCGCGTGACTCGCCGCGGAGGCGTTCGCCGCGACGAATGTCGCGGTGAAACACCATAGCTGCCACCGTTCGCAGACCACGACGGTCTGCCGAATCGTCCGGCGAGTCTCCGCTTCCCGCCCGGTAAAGCGAAGGCCGGTCCGCGTGACGTACGCCGTCGAGCTCGAGTCGAGCACGGCAGGAAAGATTTTGAGCCCGCGCCGTCGGTGATCAACGATCGCACGCCAGTCGCCACGTCGATCGCGGCGATTTGGCTGGTGCCCGTCGCGAACATCAAGCCGCCGGTGCACACTTGCTCGGGCGCCGCTGTGTGATAAACGAGCCGCGCGCCATCCGGTGACCACACGGCGCTTGCGGCGACTTCCGTCGCCGAGGTTACGCGGTGAAGCTCCGTCCCGTTTGGACGCACGACGAAAAGACCCGTGTATTGCGGCGTGATGAACGGGCCCGGCCCGCCAGGGATTGTCGCGCCGGTGCACGATGAGCGCTGTGGCTCGCGGTCCGACGAGAATGCGAGCCATTCGCCATCGGGCGACCAACGCGGTCGAAACTCGCCCGACGGCGCCGTGAGCAGCGAGACGCGTTTCCATCGTGGCGAGGTCGAGAATCCAAATGTCCGCCTGACCGCTCCGCGACGAAACAAACGCGAGCGACCTGCCGTCGGGAGATAGTGCTCCTTGGTCGTCGAACGCAGGACTGTCGACAAGCCGTGTCAGCGCCGTGCCATCGATACGGCCGCGGTAGATGTCGGCGGAGCCCGCGCGCTCCGATGTGAAGATCACCCACTCGCCGTCGCCCGACAGCGAGGCGTTGTAGTCCAAGGACGCGTGGGCAGAACAGAGGACGGGCGTTCGTTCCGTCCGCATCAGCCGCGAAAATGTCCGTGTCGATGGGTGCGAAGGTGTCGACCGCGATCGTGTAGTTCGGTTGCGCCAAGCTCGCCGCCGGCAGCACGCAGATCGCGATCAGTGCCCGAGAGACACTGCGGTGAGTAGCCATTACATGCTCCCCTGCGGGTTTTCGCTGGAACGGGCTACGGCGGCGTGATGCGGATCAGCGAGTCGCCGCCGAACACGTAGAGCGCGCCGTCGGGGCCTTGGCGCACCTCGCGCACGCGCAGGTCGAGCTCCTCGAGCAGCTTCTCTTCGGCGACGACGCGCTCGCCGTCGAGCACGAGCCGCACGAGGTGCCGGCCGGCCATCGCGCCGACGAACAGGTTGCCGCGCCAGTCGGGGAACAGATTGCCGGTGTAGAACGCCATGCCCGAAGGGGCGATCGACGGCACCCAGAAATAGATCGGCTGCTCGACGCCTTGCATCGCGGTCGCGCCGGTGCCGATCGCAACGTTCTTGCGGCCGTCGGCTTGGCGCGCGTCGTACTGCACGCCGTACGAGACCTCGGGCCAGCCGTAGTCGCGCCCCGCGCGCACGATGTTGATCTCGTCGCCGCCCTGCGGGCCGTGATCGACGAGCCAGAGCTCGCCGGTCGTCGGATGTATCGCCGCGCCTTCGGGGTCCTTGAAGCCGTGCGCGAACGTCTCGCGCGACACCGTCGCGCGGCCGAGCCACGGGTTGTCCGCCGGGATCGTGCCGTCGCGGATTGATGCGGATGACGCGGCCCGTGAAGTTGCGGCGCACGTCGGGCTCGAGCGGTGTCGTGTGCTCCGTGCCGTCGAGATCGGAGTCGTAGAAGCGGAACGCGATCGGCGCCCGTCACGTACATCGTGCCGTCGCGGCGCGAACACGATGCGCCGCTCGACGCGGCCTTCGATGAGCACCTCGAAGTCCTCGAGGCGGCGGTTGTCGGCGCTGAGAGCTTGCGCGCGGCTGACGCGCTCGGCGCCCAAGTCGAGCACGCGGCGCTCGCGCGAGCGTCTTGTTCCAGACGTCGTTGTAGTAATGCTCGATCGGCCACTCGCGCGCGGCTTCGCCTTTCGGCGGCGCGAAGTACGTGAAGTACACGTAACGGTTCGTCGCGAAATTCGGATCGAGCACGACGTCGTGAAAGCTCTGCGCTGCGACGACCTTGACGGGCGGCACGCCGCTGATCGGCTCCGAGACTCGCCCCGGCCGGCGTCACCGTTCGCAGCATGCCGCGGCGCTCGGAGACGAGAAAGTTGCCGTCGGGCAGAAACGCGAGCGCCCACGGGCCCGGTCAGCTTGTCGGTGATGACTTCGGTTTTGTAGCGCGATTCGCGCTCGCGGCGGCGGCGCTTCGGTTTGGCCGGGGAACGCGGGTTGCGGCTCGCGTGTTTGTGCAGTGGCGAGACCGCGTTGCAAGGAGCAGAACCGTGGCGAAAGCCGCGCTCGTACATTGCCGTTCCCCGTTGGCGAATTTTTCCTAGACTAGCACCGGCCTCTCGGCCGCGAACACCGCGGCACCATGGACGTGGAGGAGCGCGACGCATGAACGTGCATCTCGTCGACGGGACGTTCGAGCTCTTCAGGGCCTACTACGGCAGCCCGCCGAGCACCGACGTGCGACGGCAAGGAAGTCGGCGCGGCACGCGGGCTGGCGCGCTCGTTGCTCGCGTCTGCTCGGCGAGCGCGACGTCACGCACGTCGCCATCGCGTTCGATCACGTCATCGAGTCGTTTCGCAACGACTTGTATCCAGGCTACAAGACCGGCGACGGCATCGATCCCGCGCTGTACGCACAGTTCGGTCTCGCCGAGGACGCGTGCCGCGCGCTCGGGATCGTCACGTGGCCGATGGTCGAGTTCGAGTGCGACGATGCGCTCGCGACGGCGGCCGCGCGCTTCGCCGCCGTCGGCCTCCGTCGAGCGCGTCGTCGTGTGCTCGCCCGACAAGGATCTCACGCAGTGCGTGCAGAGGCGAGCGCGTAGTGTGCTTCGATCGCATGCGGCGCAAGACGTCTCGACGAGCGCGGTGTCGTCGAGAAGTTCGGCGTGCATCCGAAGTCGATCCCCGATTGGCTCGCGCTCGTCGGCGACAGCGCCGACGGCTATCCCGGCATCCCGCGCTGGGGCGCGAAGTCGGCGGCCGCCGTGCTCGGCACCTATGAGAAGCTCGAAGCGATCCCGGCCGATGCTGCGGAGTGGCGGTCGCCGGTCCGCGGCGCGCCGGCGCTCGCTGCAAGCTTGGCGATGCATCGCACCGAAGCGTTGTTGTTTCGGCAGCTCGCGACGTTGCGCGTCGACGTGCCTCTCGCCGAAACGCTCGACGACCTACTCTGGCGCGGCCCGAACACGGCGGCGCTCGGTGCGCTGGCGGCGCAGTGGGGCGACGGCGCGATCGTCGAGCGCGCGGCGCGGCTCGCGCAGCGCTAAGACTGCGCGGCGTCGCGCAACATCGCGACGAGCTCGGCCGGCTTGTCGAGCATGACGTCGTGACCGCAATCGACCTTCAGCGTCTTCCAACCCTTGACTTGAGCGATCTCGTGGAACGGCGGAAACGGCGAGTGCTCGTAGCCCGTCGCGAGGATGTGCGTGCACTTCGCGGCCGGGAAAACTCCATCGACGCGCAAGCGCTGCTGAAACGTCGCGAGCGGCTGCGGCGTGCACTGGGCGTCGACCCACGCGCGATCCTCGAGATTCACTCGAAAGAACTCGGCCGTGATCGGCGGCACGCGCCAGCCGTCGCCGGTCTCGAGCGCGCCGCGGACTTGCGCCTCGACGACCTCGCGCGGCAGTACGTCGTGCAGTGACTGGCCGTTTTCGAGAATGAAGGCGTCGAGATAGACGAGGGCACCTAGCCGCTCGGGAATGCGGTCGGCAACGCCCGTGATGACGCAGCCGCTATAAGAGTGTCCGCAGAGCACGACGTCGGTCAGCTCTTCCCAGCGGATCAGATTCACGACGTCGGCGACGTGTGTGTCGAGATTCACCTGCGGCGATATCAGGTGCGAGCGTTCGCCGACGCCCGTCAACGTCGGAGTGAGCACGTCGTGGCCTTCGCGCTGTAGCGCTGTGCGGACACGCTTCCAGCACCAGCTGCCGTGCCACGCGCCGTGCACGAGAACGAATGTCGCTCATGAAGCCCCGACGGTCTGACCGTGCATCATGATAGTCGGATCGTGCGTGTTATGCTCTTTTGCACCGGAGGAGTCGCAACCATGAGAACCATAGCCGTTTCAGCCCTGCTCGCTTTATTTGCGGGCTCGTTCAGCCCCGCGCAAGCCCAATCGCAGGAACCCGTCGCCGGAAGAGACTACGTTGCGATCCCCAACGGCCGCCCGCTCGATCCGGCCGACGGAGTGGTCGTGGTCGAGGAGTTTTTCAGCTACATCTGTCCGGGCTGCAATGCCTTCGAGCCCGTGTTCGCGCCCTGGGCCGCTAAGTTGCCCTCGGGCGTCAAGCTCGTGCACGTGCCGGCGAGCTTCCGCCCCGATTTCGTGCAATACGCGCGCGCGTACTACGCTGCCCAGAGCTTGAATATTGCAGAGAAAACGCACGCCGCCGTTTATGAGGCGATTCACAGGACCCGCACGTTGCCCGCCGAAGGCCAAAGGCCCGACGAGGAAAAGATCGCGGCGTTCTACGCCGACTACGGCGTCGACGAGCAACAGTTCCTTGCAACGATGCGGAGCTTTGCCGTGGACTTGAAAGTACGCCGAGCAGCGGACCACATGACGCGCATCCGAATTCCCAGCACGCCGTCGGTCGTGATCAACGGCCGCTATCTCGTTCGAGGCCAAACGTACGCGGACACGCTGCGGATCGCCGACTACTTGATCGAGCAAGAGCGTACGGCGGCCGCGTCCGGCGGCTAGCGACGCCGGCTCACGAGGGCCGTAATATCTCACCGAAGTCCCCTGATTCGTCGCTCGCCTGACTGATGAGTGCCCACAGCGAAGCGTGGCCGCGGCCCCATCGACTCACCGTCGATGAGTACTACCGCATGGCCGAGGTCGGCTTGCTGTCTCCCGACGATCGAACGGAGCTGATCGAGGGGGAAATCGTCGATATGCCGCCGATGGGAGCCGGCACGCCGCGGCCGTCACGGTGCTCGCCAAGCGCATGATCCACGCGCTGGGCGACTTGGCCGATGTAAGGATTCAGTTTCCCGTACGGTTTCTACCGCGCTCGGAACCTCAACCGGACATCGCGCTGGTCAGGTACAGGTCCGACGCCTACCGAGAAGCGCACCCCACGGCGAGCGACACGCTCCTTCTCATAGAGGTCAGCGATTCGACGCTGCGCTACGACCTCGAGGTCAAGGCGCGCCTCTATGCGACGCACGGCATCCTCGACTACTGGGTCGTCGATCTCGTCAATCGTCGAGTTGTGCGTCATCGCGCACCGAGCGGCGCGCAATACGCACAGGTCGACGAGGTCACGGCAGCCACCGCCGAGCTCCCTGTTGGCGAGATCGAGATCGACCTTAGCGACCTTTGGTAGTTGCGGGCTCACGTCGCGCGTGCCGCGCTCAACGCGCGAGCGCTGTGCCCGCCTCGACCGCAAAGCCGCCCTCGCGCCACGCTTTCATGCCGCCGTCGAGTGCGACCGCGCGCAAGAAGCCGAGATCTCGCAGCGTCGCGGCGGCGAGCGTCGAGATCTGCCGAACTCGCAGAACGTCACGATGCGCGCCGTAGGATCCGGCAGCACCTCGTCGATGCGTAGCTCGAGCTGACCGCGCGGCAAGTGCTTCGCGCCGGGCACGTGCGCCGCATCGAACGCATCTTTCTCGCGCACGTCGAGCACGACCAGCGGCGTCGCCGCCATCCGATCCGGCTCTGCAGCTCCGTCAACGACATGAACGGCGACTTCGGCGGCCGCCTCGGCAGCAGTTGCGCGACGGTCTTGCCGCCCGTGCAGGTTGGTACGCAGCGCCTCGGTCAGGTGGTCGGCGCCGCGATGTTCAGGTGACTCATCAGGTCGACGAAACTGGCGCGGTCCCGTTCTCTGCAGGCGCGGGTTCTCGGCGATCTCGCGCGCGAGCGTCGACGAGCTTTGCGCTCTTGTAGTCGTGAGCCGGAAAGACTCTCAGCGCGGGTCGAGCTTCAGGATCCCGTTGAACAGGCTGTCGTAGAGCGCGTCGGCATCGCCCGTCGGCAGATCCGTGCGGCCCGTCCGCCGATCAGCAGCGTGTCGCCCGTGAAGAGGCGATCCGCGACGTGAATGCACGTCGAATCGCGCGTATGGCCCGGCGTGTGAATGAACTGAAACCGCAGCTTGCCGACGGCGAGCATGTCGCCGTCGTCGACACGCAGCGATCGCGAACGGCGCAGGTGAGAGCGGGTGCATGACGACGGGCACGTCGAGCTTGCGTGCCGAGCTCGCGCGTCGCCGAGAAGTGATCCGCATGCGTATGCGTGTCGATGACATAGCGAATGCGCAAGCCCTCGCTGGCGGCGCTCGCCAAGTAGCGGTCGAGCTGCCGCAGCTCGGGGTCAATGAGCACGCCTGCACACGCTTCGGGGCAGCCCACGAGATAGGACTGGCAACCGCCGGTCGCGACCTGCTCGAAGATCACGCGCGAGGCTCCGGGCACGGGCTCGAGCCTGCAGCAACTAACACTTTCGAAATACGACGCAACCTCATGTTTTATTGTGCTATTTCTGCGAGTTTCGACGGTCGCTACTTCTTTGTCGCGGTTTTCTTTTTGTGGAAGGACAACTCGCCCGGGTCGAGCAGGTCCGGCACCGCCAGCCGTCCAGGTCGTACTCCTCCATGCACTGCTCGGCGAAGCCCTTGAACGTCGGCGTTGCCGTTGAGCCTGGGCGCCGAACAGCGCGTAGCGGCGGATCTCCTCGGTGCTGCCGCCGTAGTTGATCTCGTAGAGCTCGTGCCGGCCGCCGAACTCGGTGCCGATGCAGTCCCACAGCAGCTTCATCAGCTTGACCCGCTGCTCAGCCGTGTAGCCGTTCGAGCCGCGCAGGTAGCGATCGAGATAGGGCCGGATCTCGGGGTTGCTGAAGTCGCGGGCATGCGAGTTGAGGTAGATCAGGCCCGACGCGACGGTCTGCTCGATGAGGTACTTGATCTTCGTGTAGGCCATCGTCGCGAGCATCTGATAGGCGTTGCCGGGGTCCATGTTGGGCAGAAGGTAGGGGCCGATCCAGGGCCGCGGGTCGCGCACCATGGCATCCGTCAGCGCCCAGAACATGTTGCGCCAGGCGATCACCTCGCCGACGTTGGCCTGCACGCCGCGGAAGTCCTTCGTGCCGGCGGCCTCGGTGGCCTTGAGCAGCAGGCCCGCGATGAAGTCGAGCTTCACGGCGAGCCGCGTGCAGCCGTGCACCACGAAGCGCGGCAGGAAGCCGGTGCGCGGGAAGAAGTTGTTGGCCTTCTCGACGTCGCCGTAGACGAACACGTTCTCCCACGGCACCAGCACCTTGTCCATGATGAAGATCGCGTCGTTCTCGTCGAGCCGCGAGGACAGCGGCTGGTCGAACGGGCTCGCCATCACCGCCGCGGTCATCTCGTACGAGGTGCGGCAGATGAACTTCACGCCCGGCGCGTTCGTCGGCACCATGAAGACCAGGGCGAAGTTCTTGTCCTGGAGCGGGATCAGCCCGTGGTGCGCGACGAAGGTGTAGTTGGTCAGCGCCGAGCCGGTGGCGACGACCTTGGCGCCCGAGACGATCGAGGCCGGCGTCGGTTTCCCGCTCGACATGCAGCAGACGTCGGCGACCTCGTCCGGCGGCCGGTCGCGATCGACCGGCGGATGGATGATCGCGTGGTTGATGAACGGCACGCGCTCCTGGCAGAACTGGTACCAGCGCCGCGCGTTCTCCTGGTAGGGAGCGTAGAACTCGGCATTGGCGCCGAGCGTCGCAAGGAACGCCGCCTTGTAGTCGGGCGAGCGGCCCATCCAGCCATAGGTGATGCGCGCCCATTCGGCGATCGCGTCGCGGCCCGGCGAGCGACTCCTCGAGCGTCGGTCGGCGCCTTGAAGAACGCGTGCGTGAGGCCGCCGCTGCCGGTGTCGGTCGGCAGCAGCAGCTTCGGCGCTGCTCCGGGTCGTGCAGCGCGTCGTAACAGCCGCGCGATCATCCGCGCGGTGTTGCGAAACGCCGGGATGCGTCGGTGACGTCCTCGACCCGCTCGCCGTAGATATAGACCTCGCGGCCGTCGCGCAGCGATTCGAGGTATTCTTCGCCGGTCTGCGGCCGGTCGTAGCGCACCGCACCGATGTTCTCGCCCTTCGCGGCGTCGTTCTTGCTGGCCATCATCGCTCCTGTCGTTAGTCGTTCTTCAAGCTCTCGTAGGCAGCGGCAACGAACTGCTCCGTCGTCCAGCGTCGCTCGTCGCACCGTAGCGGCCGTCGTAGTCGGCCGTCGGCTTCGCGGCCTGCACTTGCCGCAGCGTCATACCCATTTCGACCATGCTCTTGATGCGGTCGCGGATGATCGTGACCATGTCGCGGTACTCGACGACGTCGGCCTCGTCGCTGAGCCGGCCGTGACCAGGGATCACGAGCGTGCCGCCTTCCTGTTTCTCTTCGGGCACCGTGATCTCCTATGATGTGGTTCAGGGCTGCGATGACGCCGTCGATGCCGCCGCCATCCTCGGGCCGGATGACAGGGTACCCCGTCGTCGTGAACACGTCGCCCGTGCTGACGACGTCCGAGCGACGGAAGAACACGAGGCTGTCGCCGTCGGTGTGCGCGGCGGGTTGGTGCAGGATCTCGATGGCCTCGCCGTTGAAGTGAAGATCCTTCTGCGGCATGAACAGCGTGACCGTGGGCCATGCTTCGAACGGCGGCGACGGGTCTTGGCCCGACATGCGCACGAGCACGTTCTCGTGAGCGATCACGGCTGCGCCTTCGCCGGCGTCCGCGATGGCGCCCGAGACATTGCCACCGGCGATCGTGCTGCCGGCCTTAGCTACCGCTTCGTTGCTGCCGACGTGATCAGCGTGCCAATGCGTGTTGATCACGTAACGGATTGGCTCGTCGGAGATCTTGCGAATCGCCGCGAGCAGGGCATCGGACCCGGTGGCGAGCTTGGTGTCGACGATGAGCAGGCCGTCGTCGCCGATCTGCATCGTGGTGTTGCCGCCTTCGCCGACGAGCATGTAGATGCCGTCGCGCACTTGCCACGCCGCGATCTCGCCGGGGCCCGGCGCTTGCGCTTGGACGCCGGCCACGGCCAAGCCGCAGAGAGCGGCGAGGGCGGTGCCGCGCGTGCTCATGACGCCGCTCCGCAGTCGCGCGGATTCCAGCGGCCGCCTTCGGGCTCCCTGCGGAAATGGCTACTCGTGACATAGCGCTGCGTGAGATACCGCGCGTCGTCGACGATCGTCGTGACCATGAGCCACTCGTCGCCGTTCGGCGCAGCGAAGCGCGCGAAGTACTCGGTGACGACGGCGTCTTCGCTGTACGGCACGCCGTTGCGGCGCAGCCAACCCGGCGTCAGGTTCGTCGTCTTGACTTCGAGGTAGCCGCCGGCGCGAGGTGCTCCGCCGCCACCGGCGCCCGCGAGCCCCGGTCCGCCGGCGGGCCGTGGCGGCGTCACCCATTTGGCGGCCGATTGGCCTTGCAGCGAGCGTGCGGCGCCTGGCGCCGGCTGCGCCGAAGTCGAGGTTACGCACCTGCCGACCCGCGTCGGTTTCGACGACGAGCCGAGCGTCGCCGTCCCAGCGGATGCGAAGCCGCGTCGGCATGCGCAGCAGCGCGGCGGCGCCATAAGCCTCGCAGGCACCGTCCTGCGCGGGATCCCATTCGTCGGCGATGCGCCGCCCTTCGGCGTTGAGCGGCACGCTCGCGTAGTCACCTTTCGGTGGCGTGACCATGCGCCAGCGCCAGTCTTCATTGACGATTGCGACCCATTGGCCCGTGAGGTCGATCGGCGCCGCTTCGCGCGGTATGGGCGGCGGCGTCGGCGGCGCTGCAGGAGGTTGCGCGGCTATGCGCCCAGCGAGCAGCGTCGAAGCGGCGAGTGCGAGCACGACGCTACACAGCTGTGTAACACGCGGAGCATGCGTGGCGCGCGCGGCAGTCATCGCAGCGTCTCCGCGAACTCCGGCAACGCCGTCGCGGCGCCGCCGCGCGTCGCTTCTCGAGGCAAGCCGTGCGCCTCGCCGAACTCGCCGATGAACGGATTCTGTCCGGGCAAGTGGTGCGGCACGAAGCCCGGCTCGCGAACGATCTCGATCACGGGGTCGCAGGGGTACGGCGTCATCGAGCCGGCCGGTTGCAGTAGGAAGCCGTTCGTCTTCACGAGCGGCTCGGTCAAGTACACGGGATCTTCGACGATCATCACGTGCGTCATGAGATCGCCGTAACGATGAAAGCGATCCGTCATCGTGGCGCGGTCGCTGAGCGGCAAGCCGTTGCGCCGCATCCAACCGGCTTTCAAATGCGTCGTCTTCACGACGAGGACGTCGCCTTCGAAGCTGCCCGTCGAGAAACCCTGCCACGTGTGCAGCGCGTACTCGGGCGGATGCGGTCGGCCGTCCATCCAGATCTCGCGATGCTGCTCCTGCCACGCAATATGCGTGTGGATCTTGACGAGTTGCTGCGTGTCCTCGTCACGGTCTTCCCAAATCCGGAGCACGCCGACGCCGCGAAAGCCGTACGTCGAAGGGTGCGGCTTGCATTGGTGCTCGGGCATCGACAGCAGCGAGGCGTCCCAGGCTTCGGCGCGGAGCCGCGCAGTGTCGCTGATCGGCAAACCGGCATAGTCGCCGATCGACGGGCCCGGGATCCGCTCGTCGACGTCCTCGTGAAAGAGCGGATTCCAGTAGCCGATAAGATTCGTTTGCGCGGCGGCCTGTGAGGCAACGAGCGAGAGCAGCACGCCTAAAACGGCTACGCTCGGTGCTGATCGCAATGACATAGCAACTTTCCCCCGGGGACTACGTCGCTGGCGAGTGCCGCTGGCCAGCGGCCTCGCGCGAGGATACTGTACGGCCGTCGGCCAGCATAACTTCAGGAACAATAACAAAGGTCACCATGGCTCGAGCAACCACACCACCCGGTTCGGCGTCACCTTCCGTCTGGGATACCGCCTACGAGCGCAGAGCGGTCGTCCTGCTCGGATTGGGTTTTGGGCTCGTCGGCCTCGATCGCTGGATCCTCCAGCCGTTGTTTCCGTTCATCCAAGCCGATCTCGGCTTGGCCGACGGCGATACCGGCCGGCTCGCGGGCATCCTCGGCATCCTGTGGGGCGTCTTCGCGATTTTCTCGGGGCGACTGTCCGACGCGATCGGTCATCGCAAGGTGCTGATCCCAGCCATCCTGATGTTCTCGCTGCTGTCGGGATTGTCAGGGCTCGCGCAAGGACTCACGGCGTTGATCCTGATTCGCGCGCTGATGGGCGCGATGGAAGGCACGTACTGCCCGACGAGCTTCACGGCCGTGGCGGCCGCTTCGAAGCCACAGCGCCGCGGCTTCAATCAGGGACTGCAGCAGAGCGGCTTCGCGCTGCTCGGCCTCGCGCTCGGGCCCATCATCGCGATTCAGTTGCTGAACGTCGTGCCGTCGTGGCGCTGGGTGTTCTGGATCGTCGCGCTGCCGGGCTTCGTCGTCGGCTTGCTGCTGTTTCTTTCGCTGCGCGAGCCGAAGGACGCTCCGGCCGGCGCGTTGATCGGCGCGACGCAGCAAAAGGCCTCGTGGATCGAGGTCTTGAAGGCGCCCAACATTCTGCTCTGCATGCTGGCGCTACTCTGTGCGATGGCTTGCGTATTCGTGCTGAGCGCAATGGTGCCACCCTATCTCGTGAACGTGCTGGGATTGACGCCCGGGCAGATGAGCGTCGTGACCTCGGCGCTCGGCTTCGGCGGCTTCTTCGGCCAATTCGGTTGGCCGGGTCTGTCCGACAAGTTCGGCCGCCAGCCTCTCGCGCTGCTCGGCTTCATCGGCGCAACGCTCTCGCTGTGGTGGTTCGCGAACACGGGCGCTGCCGTGCTGCCGCTGTTCGTGGCGCTATTCGTCTGTTCCTTTTTCTGTCTCGGCAACGTCGCGTTGATCACGGGACCGATCGCAACCGAGTCCGCCCCGCGCGGCCTCGTGTCGTCGGCTATCGGTCTCGTCGTCGGCGTCGGCGAGATCTTCGGCGGCGGTGTAGCGCCGATCATCGCAGGCGGCGTCGCGGATCGGTTCGGCTTGCCGAGTGTGTTCTACGTCGCGCTCGTGGGCGTCGTGCTCGGCATCATCGTGTGCTTTTTCGTGCGCGAGACGGCGCCCGGCAAGCGCAAGCCTGCGGCGGCTGCGCCGTAGCGGGCGAGTCCAGCTGCGCACGTAGTCCTCGACCTGGCAGCTCGCTGGCGGCGATCCAAGCCTCGATCCCAGCGGCCAGTAGCCATCCGTGACGGCTCGACTGGCGGTCAACCGGGCGCGACGACTGGGTTCGTCAGCGGGCTCACGCCTTCGTAGCTGCACTCCATGCGGTCCCCGGCCTTGAGCAGGATCGGCGGGTTGCGTGCTGAGCCGACGCCGGGCGGCGTGCCGGTCGCGATCACGTCGCCTGGGCGCAGTGTCAGGATATTGCTCGCGTAGACGACTTGCTCCGGCACCGTGTGGATCATTTGCGCCGTCGTGCCTTCTTGCAGAACCTCGCCGTTCAGCACGAATCGCATCGCGATATTGCCGACGTCGGGGATGAACTCCTTCGGCGTGATGAACGGGCCCATCGGCGCGAACGTGTCGTGGTTTTTCGTGATGAGCCAGTCCGAGCCGAAGCGCGTGTCGCCGCGGCCGCCGCGGTCCGACATGTCGTTCTGCAGCGTGTAGCCGAACACGTAGTCCATCGCGCGCGCCTCGGCCACGCGCGCCGCCGGCCGGCCGATGACGACGCCGAGCTCGCATTCCCATTCGATCTGCGTGCGGCCGACGGGCAAGCGGACGGGCTCGCCCTGCGCGACGATCGCGCCGGGCAGCTTGATGAACATGAACGGATTCCAGCGCGTGTCGCCTTGCTTGCGCTCCCAGATACCGGCCGCGCTGGTCGTCCCCGCCGGCGCTTCGCCGGCCGTCGCGGTGCGTGTGTCGCCTTGGCGTCTCGCCATCTCGAGATCGTGCTCGCGGTAGTTGACGGCGACGTTGAGCATCGTCGTCGGGTACATGATCGGTGGCAGGATCTTCAGCGCGCCGACGTCGTAGACGTACGCGGGCCGCGTGTCGCCGACGGTGCGCACGATCTCGATGATGCGCGCGCGCAGGCCGTCGTAGCGTGCGATGAGATCCTTCATGTCGGTCGGCGCCGCGACGCCCGAAGCCGGATTCGTGATCGCCGCGTGTGCCGCTGCGAAGTCGATGACACGGGACTCGCCAAGCACGATGCCGACGAATGGGCGGCCTTGCCGTTCGAAAGTGCCGAGCTTGAACGGTGTCGGAGCGGGTTGGGCGACGACCGCCGTCGCGACGACGAGGGCCGCGAGCAGCCCTCCTGCAAGCGCCGATTTCATGAGTGATTCCCCCGAAGTGCACGGTTGAGCGGCATCGTCATCGTAACTCGTGCCGCGCTCATCTCGCACCAACGGCGCAGCGACTGCCGCGCCACGCCGCTCGTCGCGGCCTTGACGTAGCTTGAGATACGCCGTGCCCGGCCGCTCGAGTAGCGGTTGCAGTGGCCACGGAAGTCGGGATTAATAGCCGAAACGCAGGAATTCCCGAGGGGACTCATGAACGCCACGCCTTTGCGCCTCGCTGCCGCGTGCGCGGCCATACTCGCGACGGACGCTGCGAGCGCACACCACGGCTTCGGCAACTTCGATCGCAGCCGCGAGGTTTCGCTCGAGGGAACGATCACGAGCATTGATTTCGTGAACCCCCATGCCTACGTCTACTTCGAGGCGACGAATGCAGACGGCACGAAAGTCGCGAAGCGTTGCGAAATGCGCGCGGCGACCGTGCTGCGCCGTTCGGGCTGGTCGGCGGAGATGTTCAAGGCCGGCGAGCCGATCAAGATCGAAGGCGCGCCCGATCGTTTCGACGTGAACTCGTGCTACGTGCACACGGTCGTGTTCGCGGACGGCACGACGGCCGACCGCTATGCGCAGCTCTCGAAGCCGGCCGCGGCACCAGCACAGGCTGCGCCGCGCGCTGCGCGCTTGCCGAGCGGCGAACCCAACATCACGGGCGACTGGGCGCCCGAACAAGTCGTCATGACGGACCCGCGCGGCCGCAGCGGTGCGCTCGTGCCCGTGAGCCGCGTCGAGGAGTCCGAGCCGGGTCAATCGCCGGCTCCGCCGGCCGGCCCTGCGGGCGGCAATGGCGGTGGCGGCGCAGCCGCGGGCGGTGGTGGTGCGGGCGGCGCAGCCGCGGCCGGAGGTGGCCGGGGCGGCCCTCCGCGTGTGACCTACACGCCTGCAGGCCAGGCGGCGGCCGACGCATTCCGCGGCGGCACGACCGACAACCCGCGCATGCGCTGCGAGACGACGAGCATCCTGTTCGACTGGACATTCGACGGTCCCGTCAACCGCATCACACAGAGCGGCGACACGATCACGCTGCAATATGGCCAGCTCGGGCTCACGCGCACGATCCACATGAACATGACGGAGCATCCCGCGAACATCGAACCGAGCCGCGCCGGGCACTCGATCGGCCGCTGGGAGAACGACGTGCTCGTCGTCGACACGGTCGGTTTCGCTCCCGGTTTCTTGAATCCGCCGATTGCGAACAGTGAGCAGCTGCATGTCGTCGAACGTTTCACGCTCGACCCGAATGCCATGACGCTCACGCGAGAGTACACGGCGACCGATCCAGTCTATTACACGGATCAGTACACGGGGCGCGACACGATCGGCGTCGCGGACCTGCCGTACGCGCCCGATGCATGCGCGGAGCTCACGTTCGTCGACTTTTCCGCCGACGGCGTGGCGCCCGATGCGAACTCGGGCGGTATAGGACCGCAGGGCGCCGCCGCTGCACCGGCCGCACCTGCGGCGCCGGCTGCACCGGCCGCTCCAAACGCGCCCCCTGCGCCCGCCGAGTGGTGGGAGTTCTGGAAGTGGTTCGACTGACCACCCGATAAAAGAAGAGCGGCGCCGCTTGTCGCGGTGCGTGTCCACAATCCCGGGGGAATACCATGCGACGACAGATCTTCTCTCTTGCAACGCTGGCTTTGGCGATCACGGCGGCGGCGAGCGCTAGCGCGCAGACCGGCGAACGCGAGTTCACGCCGGTGACGGACGCCATGCTCAAGAATCCCGCGCCCGGCGACTGGCTCATGTGGCGCCGCACGTTGGACGGCTGGGGCTATAGCCCACTGAGCGAGATCGACAGGAGCAACGTCGGAAAGCTCGAGCAAGTCTGGGCGCACGAGCTCGGCACGGGCATTCAGGAATCGACGCCGCTCGTCTACGACGGCGTCATGTACCTGCCTGGCGGCGGCGACCTCGTGAAAGCGTTCGACGCCAAGAGCGGGACGCTGCTTTGGGAGTACAAGCGCCAGTATCCCGAAGGCGTGCGCGGCGGCACGAATCGCAACATGGCGATCTGGGGCACGACGCTGATCGACGCCGGCGCCGACAACTCGATGTACGCGATCGACGCGCGCACGGGCAAGCTCGTTTGGGAGACGAAGGTGCTCGAGCCGACGCTGCCGGCGCGTGCGAGCTCCGGGCCGATCATCGCGAACGGCAAGGTCATCACGGGCCGGCAGTGCCAGCCCGGCGCGACGCACGAGTCGTGCATCGTCACAGCGCACGACGCGGCGACGGGCAAGGAGCTCTGGCGCACGCGTACGATTCCGCGCAAGGGCGAGCCCGGCGACGAGACGTGGGGCGACGTGCCGATGGAGCAGCGCTGGCACGTCGGCACGTGGATGGTGCCGAGCTACGATCCCGTGCTCGACCGCATCTACGTCGGCACGTCGGTGACGATCCCGGCGCCGAAATTCATCTTGGGCGGCGTCGACAAGACGCACCTCTATCACAACTCGACGCTCGCGCTGAATCCCGCCGACGGCAAGATCGTCTGGCACTACCAGCATCTGAACGACCACTGGGATCTCGACCATCCATTCGAGCGGCTGCTCGTCGACACGGCCGTCGCGCCCGACTCGAGCGAGGTTGCGTGGATCAATCCGCGCGTGCGTCCCGGCGAGCGCCGCCAGGTCATGACGGGCATCCCCGGCAAGACGGGCGTCGTCTACACGCTCGATCGCGCGACGGGTGAGTTCCTCTGGGCCCGGCCGACGGTGTTCCAGAACGTCATCAAAAACATCGACGGCGCGACGGGTAAGGTCGAAGTCGATCCCGAGCGCGTCTTCACGGAGAAAGGGCAAGCGCTGATGGTCTGCCCCGGCACGAACGGCGGTAAGAACTTCCCGGCCGGGGCCTACAGCCCGCGCACGAACGCGATGTACATGCCGCTGCAGAACATGTGCATGAACGCCACGATCCAGAGCGGCGAGCGCGACCCGCGGCTCGTGTACGGGTTCCAGAGCGAGTACATCCCCGCACCGGGCGCCGACAAGATCGGCGTCGTCTGGGCGATCTCGGCCGAGAAGGGCACGACCGTGTGGAAGCACGAGCAGCGCGTCGGCGTGATGTCGCTTGCGGCGACTGGCGGCGGGCTCGTGTTCGGCGGCGACGTCGCCGGCAACTTCCGCGCGCTCGACGACACGACAGGCAAGGTGCTCTGGGAGACGAATATCGGCGCGCCCGTCAGCGGCTACCCCGTGTCGTTTGCCGTCGACGGCAAGCAGTACGTCGCCGTCACGACGGGCCAGTCGCTCGTCGCCGGCGCTTCGCGGCGCGTGACGCCCGAGCTCACGGGCGAGTCGCCGCCGGCGCAGCTCGTGGTGTTCGCGCTGCCGTAACGAGGGACTCAGGCGTGCGTGTTTCTCGATACCTGCTGGCGTTCGCGGTTTCCTCGGCGGCAACGGCCGCGGCGCAAGCGCCGGAGGTCGAGCGGCACCTCGCGGCCGCGCGCGCGGCGGCCGGCGAGCACGCCTCGATGGTCGATCGCTTGTGCCCCATGCCGGGCGTCGTACGGCCCGTACAGGGCAATCGCACGGGACCGCCCGCGACGCCGCCACGCGAGTCGTGGCACGCCGAGCCCGCGAAGGTGTTCGACAATTTTTACTTCGTCGGCATGACGGAATTTTCGGCGTGGGCCGTCACGACGAGCGAAGGCATCATCGTCATCGATCCGTTGTTCGATTACTCCGTCGAGGACGAAGTCGTCGAGGGCTTGCGCAAGCTCGGGTTCGATCCCGCAGACATCGAATACGTGCTCGTGAGCCACGGCCACCTCGATCACGTCGGCGGCGCGAAGCTGCTGCAGGAGCGCTTCGGCGCGCGCGTGCTGTTGACGGCCGCGGACTGGGACTTGCTCGATCGCGACAATCCGCCGTGGAAGCCACGCCGCGACATGGAGATCACGGACGGCATGAAGCTCACGCTCGGCGACACGACGCTTACGATGTATCACACGCCGGGCCACACGAACGGTACCGTGTCGACGCTGATTCCGCTGCGCGACGGCGCGAGCCGTCACGTCGGCGCGCTCTGGGGCGGCACGCTGTTCAACTTCGGGCCTGACGCCGCGCGCTTCCGCTCGTACGCGGAGTCGGCTGCCAAGTTCCGCGAGATCGCGACGGCGGCCGGCGCCGACGTGCTGCTCTCGAATCACACGGATTACGACGGCACGAAAGAGAAGCTGCCGGCGCTCAGCACCCGCCGCGCCGGTGCGCCGCATCCGTACGTCGTCGGCAATGAATCGGTGCGGCGTTACTTGACCGTCGCGAACGAGTGCGCACAAGCCGCGCTCGCGGGCGTCCAGTAAGCGCTGCGGTTCGGAGCGGCCGTGGCGCGGCAATGACGGCAGGCAGCGCACCATTCTCGGCCGAAGTGACAAAGGCCGAGGCTCACGATGCTGCTGGACGCCACGTAGAGGCGATCGACCAGCTCGTCGCGGGAGTCAAGAACGGCGACGTCGAAGCGACGACGCGTCTAGGCAAACGTTTGCTCGTCGGCGACCGCGCGCCACTGCTCCCTAACGACGGCGCGCGCTTTCTCGAGGAGGCTTCGGGCCGCGGTGGGGCCGAGGCAGCAGCCATGCTGGCCGTGCTATTCGCCGTCGGTGCGAACCGCAATCACGACGTGCGCTCGGGCTTGCAGAGTCTCGTCGTCGCAGCGGAGCGCGGTTGGGCGGCGGCGCAGGGTCAGCTCCGTGCACTGAGCCCGGATCGTGCCGTTGCGGCGCTTGACGCCGCGCAGAAGCCGGCCTATTGGCACGAGCTCGCGGCGACGATCGACCTCGATTGGTGGATGCGCGCCGCGCCCGGCAGGGACTTGAGCGGCAGCCCGCGGATTCGGCTGTTCGACGATTTCGTGAGCGACGACGTTTGTCGCTGGCTCATCGGCCGAGCGGCCGGGCGGCTGTCACGAGCGCTCGTCTACGAGGCGCTGCGCAAAGAAGTGACCGTGCACCCCACGCGGACGAACACCGCGGCGTCGTTCAACATGCTCGAGACGGACTTCGTCTGCGTCTTGACCCAGGTGCGCATGGCGGCCGCCATCGATGTGTCGTTCAGGCAATTCGAGACGATCACCGTCCTGCACTACGCCGAGGACGAAGAGATCACGGAGCACTTCGATTTCGTCGATCCCAAGGTGCCGGACTACGAGCAAGAGATCGCGCAGCGCGGACAACGAATCGCGACATTCCTCATCTACTTGAACGACGACTACGGTGGCGGCGAGACCGAGTTTCCGCGCGTCGGGGTGCGCCACAAGGGGCACAAGACGCAGGGCATCGTCTTCATCAATGCGCTGCCGGACGGCAGCGCGGACGTGCGCACATTGCACGCAGGCCGGCCGCCGACGGGCGGCGAGAAGTGGATCGTTTCGCAATTCGTGCGCAATCGACGGCTCTTCTAGCCCCTCAATTGTGGTAGTGGCAGTGCTATCACGTTCCGTCGCGCGGAATAGTTAGCACGGCTTCCCAAATCTTCTGCGCGGTGAGCTAATGGTTCGCTGGCGTGCGTGCGCGCGCGCTGCGCTCACGCACTCGTTCAACGTCAACAAGGGGAATCTCATGAAAACGCGCTGTATTCGTCCGGTCCGATTCTCGACACCGCCTCCATTGGAGGGCCGTTACCAACGGCAACGACTTGCAACGGCGATCGCCATGGCGCTCGCTCTACCGTGCGGCCTTGCATCGACCGCTCATGGGCAAGAACCCGAGGCGCAAGCAGCGCCGCTCGAGGAAATCATCATCACGGGCTCGCGCATCGTCCGACGCGACTATGAAGCGAACAGCCCAATCCAGACGATCGACGCTGCTTCGTTCGAGGCGCAAAGCGCGATCGCGATGGAAGACACGTTGAACGAGTTTCCGCAGTTCGTGCCCGCGGCGACGGGTTACACGCAAGTCCAGGACGGTGAGCTCATTTTCACGGGCTCGACCGTCACATCGGGTGCCGCAATGTTGAGCCTGCGCGGCCTCGGTCCCAATCGTAATCTCGTGTTGCTCGACGGCTATCGCGCGATGCCCGTCAACGCAACGATGGCCGTCGACCTGAACTCCATCCCGGCGGCGGCGATCGAGCGCGTGGAGGTCATCACGGGGGGCGCGTCCTCGGTGTACGGCGCCGACGCCGTGGCGGGTGTCGTGAACTTCATCACGCGCAGGAATTTCGAAGGGATGGACCTCGATATTCAGTACGGCGCGATGGAGAACGGCGAAGCCGGCGAGACGCGCGCGTCGGGCTTGTTTGGTGTCAATACGGCGGACGGCCGAGGCAACATCATGCTCGGGCTCGAGGTCGCGAGCCGGCGGGCCGTCGAATGGAAAGACGTCGACTTCTACGCCAAGGCGATGGAGGACCCGACGGTTCAGGGCACGATCTCGATCGTCACGGATCCCTACTGGAACATCGAGGCCGGCAATACGCCGAGCGGCGCCGCCATCGACGCGATCTTCACGCAGGCGCCTGGAGTCGTGCTGCGCAACACGGCCGGCGCCGTCACGGGGCGTGTTTATCTCAACGACGACAGCTCCGTTTATACGGGCGCCGCGATATTCGACGGCGTCGCGCCGGCCGGTGCCGGCTCGACGGCGGGACTCTATCGCTACAACGGCCCCTTGCGCATCGGCGATTTCCAGTTCCGCAAGATCGACTCGACGGGCGAGCTCGAGGAGTTCATCCCGGGTCATAAAGCAAACGTGCCTCTCGAGCGTTACTCCGTGTTCGCGCGTGCGAACTACGAGCTGACGGACAACATCGAAGCGCGCTTCACGGCCCAGAACGTCGAATCCGAGGTCACGCAGCTTTGGCAGGTGTCGCCGGCTACGGGCGGCTGGAGCCATACGATCCCGCACGGGAACGGCATCTATGCGGCATCGCTAGCGGCTAACGGCACGACGCTGCCGGCCTTTCTTCCGGGCGGGCAGCACGGGCTCAACTGCGCGCCGACGGGCGGCTGCACGAACTCGCAAGTATTCCCCGTGAGCCCCGAGCTTGCGTCGCTGCTCGATTCGCGCTCCAACGTGAACGCGCCGTGGAACTTGAGCTACACGCTCGACTTCGCGCATTTCGGGCTTGGACGTCCGCGCTCGATCGACAGCGAGCAGCGCACGAACCAGCTGTCGTTCGGCTTGCGCGGCGGTATCGATGGCATCGACGGATCGTGGGACATCGTGGGCTCGCATGGCACTACGGACCAGGGCTTGTTGCTCGTCGGCTACGCCGCGCTCGAGCGCGTGCGCCAGCTGATTCAATCGCCGAACTACGGCCGCGGTTTCTTCCGCCAGGCGAACGCAGGGCCGCCCGGCAACGGCTTTGCGGGCGGCGTCGCTTCGTGCGAGTCGGGAGTGCCAGTATTTCGGCCGCACTCCGATATCACCCAGGACTGCTTGGACGCGATGATCGTGGATCTCCAGCATCAGTCCGAGATGGAGCAGAACTTCGTCGAGGCCAACGTGGAAGGCAGGCTCGTGAACCTTCCGGCCGGAGAGGCGCGCTTCTCGGCCGGCGTGCATTCGCGCACGAACAGCTACAGGTACATTTTCGACACGCTGAACACGCAAGCGTCGTATCTCGATCTTGGGCTCGGCACGTTCCCAGCGAACAGCACGCGCGGCAAGACGGAAGTCAACGAGGTGTACGGTGAGTTGTTGCTGCCGGTCTTGAGCGACAAGCCCGGCGCACAGCACTTGAGCCTCGAGCTCGGCTACCGCTACTCGGATTACAACTTCCAGGGAGGCATCGACACTTATAAGGCGCTCGTCGACTGGGGCATCACGGACACGCTCCGGTTCCGCGGTGGCCGCCAGCAAGCGACGCGCGCGCCGAACATCGCGGAGATGTTTCAAGCGCAGTCGCAGACCTGGTCGGCCGCGTCGCCCGGTGATCCGTGCGGCCTCAACACCGTCGCATCGTACGGCGCCAACCCCGCGTTCAATCCGAATGCGGCGCAAGCACGCGCGTTGTGCTCGCAGCTCATGAGCTCGGGTGCATCCGTGTTCTACGATCCCGCGACGCCTCAGCCGCCCGGGGCGAGCGCGCTATGGTTCGTGAACGCGGTGGGCAATCCGAACGTGAACCCCGAAGACGCGACGACGTTAACGGCTGGCTTCGTCTGGCAGCCGAGCACAGGCGGGTTTTCGGGCACGATCGATTGGTACGAGATCGAGATCGACGACATGATTGCCGTCGAGCCGGGATCAGCGGTGTACCAGGAGTGCTTGAGCCCGGCGAGCAACCCGACGTTCAGTGCTGCTCACGAAGCATGCGCGCGCATCATCCGCAATCCCGCGACAGGCGGTGCGACGGCTTCGAACGTGTCCTATATCAACTCCGGCGGCGCCTTGATCAGCGGTGTCGATCTCTCGGCCACCTGGCAAAGGGATCTGTCGGAGATAGGGTTCGAGCGCCTGCCGGGAACGTTCTCCGTGAACTTCATGGTCAGCGCGCTGCTCGACCTCACGACGAAAGCGACGCCCACGGCGCCCGTCATCGACTGGAAGGGCTCGCTGGGTCCCGATCCCGGCACGTCGCTGAACAACGGCGCCTACGACTACCGTACGTTCACAACGTTCAACTATGCGTTCAACGACTGGGGCATGAGCCTGCGGTGGCGGCACTTGCCGAGCGCGAAGTCGGCGCTGCAAGCGTCGCTCGACTCGACGACGGGAGGCACGGCGACGGTGCTCGGTGCCGAGGACTCCTACGACGTGTTCGACCTGTCGGCGAGTTGGGGCTTTGGCGAGCGGACCACGCTTCGCATGGGCGTGGATAATCTGTTCGACACGGACCCCGTCATCACGGGCGCGCGCACGGCCCTCGATCCGAATCCGACGACGGGTCAAGGCACGACTGAAGCCGGCTTTTACAGCATCCTCGGCCGGCAGTTCTACGTCGGCGTCGACGCGCAGTTCTGAGGACGATCGTGCAAGGGACGGCGAGCTACGGCTCGCCGTCCCGCTGGCGCCGTTGCGACGTCGAGCGAGCTACCGCGCTTCGGCCTCGAGCTCGACGCGGCAGTCGTAGAACGTCGGCGCGCGGCCGATGTCGGTCAGCACTTGGCTCGTGAGCTCGTTGGCGTTCTTGCCGTCGCGCGCGAGCTTCTTCCACCAGACGGACAGCGCGACGACGACGCCGGGCCGTGCCCTCTCCGTGACGCGCGCTTTGAGCAGCAGCGAGCCGCGGTCGTTGAACACGCGCACTCGGGCGCCGTCTGCGATGTCGCGGGCCGCGGCGTCCTGCGGGTGGATCTCGAGGTGCGGCTCGCCTTCGGCGTCGCGCAGACTCTGCACATTGACGAACGTCGAGTTCAGGTAGTTGCGGGCGGGCGGGGAGATCATCGCGAGCGGAAAGCGTGCGGCGAGGCCCGCATCGGCGACTTCGTTAGGCGCGATGTAGCCGGGCACCGGGTCGAGGCCGAGCTTCGCGACGTCCTCCGAGTAGATTTCGCACTTGCCGCTCTTCGTCGGGAAGCCGCCGTTAGCAAACGGCGCATACGTCTTCGGCCGGTCGAGTCTTTGCCAGCCGCTCTGCTTCAAGGCCTCCCAGTCGAAATTCGATTCGGCGAACGCGGTCGCGGCGATCGCGTCGTCGGAGTCGCGGAAGCACGGCTCGTCGAAGCCCATCTCAGCGGCGAGCCGGCGGAAGATTTCGCTATTGGGCAGCGCTTCGCCGAGCGCGTCGATGGCCGGATTGTTCGCGAGCCTATAAAGATGACCGTACGACTTGTGCACGTCGGTGTGCTCGAGCTGCGTCGTCGCCGGCAGCACGTAGTCGGCGTAGTCGGCGGTATCCGTCTGGAACTGCTCGAGCACGACCGTGAAGAGGTCCTCGCGCGCGAAGCCGGCGGCGACGGAGCGCGATTCCGGGGCGACGGCGACGGGGTTGCTGTTGTAGACGATCAGCGCCTCGATCGGCGGGTCGGCCGCCGCGAGATCGCGGCCGATCGTGCTCATGTTGATCGTGCGTGGCTTGCGGCCGGCCAAAAGCTCGGGGCGATACAGCGCAGCGTCGTCGACGTGAAACTCCCCGCTGGTCGACAACAGAAGCCCTCCGGCCGCGTCGCGCCAATGGCCCGCGAGCGCGGGCAAGCATGCGATCGCGCGCACGGCGTTGCCGCCGCCGCGAGCGCGCTGCATGCCGTAGTTCAGGCGGATCGCGGCTGGCCGCGTCTGCGCGTAGTCGCGCGCGAGGTTCTCGACCTCAGCAGCCGTGATGCCGCAGATATCCGCGACGCGCGCCGGCGTGAAGGCGCGGGCGCGCTCGAGCAACGCTGCAGCGCCTAGCGTGTATCTTTCTATGTAATCCTCGTCGAGCCAGCGTTGGCGTTCGAGCACATGTACGATCCCGAGCGCGAGCGCCGCGTCGGTTCCCGGCAGCAGCGCGATGTGCTCGTGGCATTTCTCGGCCGTCAGCGAGCGATACGGGTCGATCGCGACGAGCTTCGCGCCGCGGCGCTTCGCTTCCTGCGCGCGCGTCCACAGATGCAGATTCGATGCGATCGCGTTCGTGCCCCAGAGGAGGATCAGCTTCGCATCCTGGAACTGCTCGACGTCGGTGCCCATGCGCGAGCCGAGCGTGTAGTTCAGCGCCTCGGCGCCGGCTTGCGCGCAGATCGTGCGGTCGAGAAAGCTTGCGCCCAGGCGATTGAAGAACCGCTGAGCCATCGCTTCGCCTTGCACGAGACCCATCGTGCCGGCATAGCTGTACGGCACGATGCGCTGCGGGTCGACGGCCGCAATGCGCGCGAGCCTTCGTGCGATGTCCGTCAGAGCTTCATCCCAGCTCACGCGCTCGAACACGCCGCGGCCTTTCGCGCCTTTGCGCTTCAACGGATAGAGCAGCCGGTCGGGGTGATAAACGCGCTCGAGATAGCGCGCGACCTTCGTGCAGAGCTTGCCGGCCGTCGTGGGGTGGGAGGGATCGCCCGTGATCTCGGTGGCCACGCGCTTGCCGTTGCGCAGCTCCGTTGTGACGAGCATCGCGCACGTGTCTGGACAGTCGTGCGGGCAGGCTGCGCGGACGATGGTGCGCTCGGGTGCCGGGTGGGCGGCCATGGCGCATCTTAGCGGCGCGGGGGCGCGCGCTCCAGCGGGCGCCGCTTGGCAACGGTGGCTCGCGATGCGATGCTCGCGCTCGATTCGAGTTCTTCAGGCGGGGAGCATCTAGATGGTTGGGCGAATCTCAAGGCTGCGTTACGCGGGTTTGGGCGTTGCGGTATCGCTGGCGCTGGCCGGCGCGGGGCATGCGCAACAGCAGCCGGATCTCGGCCCGCTGCCGGTCAAGGTTGCCGACACGCCGTACACATTCGATACGGCCGAGCAGCACGGCATCAAGGTATCCGTCGTCGTGCGCGGGTTGGCGCATCCGTTCAGCCTCGTGTTCCTGCCGAACGGCGACGCGCTCGTCGCGGAACGCAGCGCGGGCTTGCGCCTCGTGCGCAATGCCGTGAGCGGCAAGGGTGGTGCGGCTACGCTCGAAACGCAACCGATCGCCGGCACGCTCGAGAAGCACACGCAGCGCACGAGCGGCTTACATGACCTCGCGTTGCATCCGAAGTTCGCCGACAACTCGCTCGTCTATTTCTCCTATAACAAGCTCGGCGAGGTCATTCCCGACTCCAACCCGCCGGGGCGCCGTCAGTCCGCGATCACGGTGCAGCGCGCCAAGCTCTCCGGGAACGCGCTGACGAACGTCGAGGAGATCTTCACGGGCGAATGGTCGACGGGCTCGAGCGGCTCGCGCCTCGCGTTCGGCACGGACGGCCTGCTCTATGTGTCGACGGGGGCGCCGTTCGGTATGACGGCGGCGCAAGACCCGGCGAGCGTCTACGGCAAAGTCCTTCGTCTCCGCGACGACGGCAAGCCCGCCGATGGCAATCCGTTCGCGAAGCAGGCGGGTGCACGAGCCGAGGTTTTTTCCATGGGCCATCGCGATCAGCTTGGCCTCACGGTGCATCCGAACGGCTCAGTGCTCGCGGCCGAGCACGGCCCCAACGGCGGCGACGAGGTCAACTTGATTCTGCCGGGCCGCAACTATGGCTGGCCGACCTACACCTATGGTCGCAACTACGACGGCACGCGGCTCTCTGCGATGCCGGTCATTGACGGTATCGAGCAGCCGCTCGTGCTCTGGGTGCCGTCGATCGCACCGACGGGCATCGCGGTCTACACGGGTGACAAGATCCCGGCCTGGAAGAACAACTTGTTCGTCGGCAGTGCACGCATCGGCGAGATTCCGCGCACGGGCGGTCTCGAGCGCGTCGTGCTCAACGACAAGCTCGAGGAGATTCGCCGGGAACGGCTGCTCGGCTCGCTGCACCAACGCATTCGCGACGTGCGCCAAGGACCGGACGGGTTGCTCTATGTGATCACGGACGAGGACGACGGTGCGCTACTGCGCATCGAGCCGGTGGCGCTGTAACGCGGGCCTTCAGCGTCGTCCGGCGTCCGAATGCGGCGGTGACACTCGTCGACGTCAGTCGCTCGTTGGCGGAGCGGGTCGCGACGCTGCGCTTCGCGGATCCCGTCTGCTGCGTCTACAACCCACTCGAGTATGCGCGGGCGCCGCACGAGCTGTACTTGACTCGCTATGGCGGAGAACCGAAAGAGGTGTTGCTGCTCGGCATGAATCCGGGGCCTTTCGGCATGGTGCAGACCGGCGTGCCGTTCGGAGACGTCACGATGGTCCGCGATTGGCTCGGCATCACCGCTCCCGTCGCCAAGCCGCGCGCTGAGCACCCGAAGCGACCTGTGCTCGGCTTCGAGTGCCACCGCACGGAAATCAGCGGCACGCGCCTCTGGGGCTGGGCGCGCGATCGCTTCAACACGCCGGAGCGCTTCTTCGCGCGATTCTTCGTCGCGAACTACTGTCCGCTCGCGTTCATGGAAGCGAGTGGTGCGAACGTGACGCCCGACAAGCTGCCCTCGGCAGAGCAGCGCCCCGTTTCCGGTGCATGCGACGAAGCGCTTCGCGAAGTCGTGCGTCTGTTGCAGCCGCGTATCGTGATCGGCGTCGGCGGCTTTGCCGAAAGGCGCGCCCGTGCCGCGCTGGCCGGCGAGAACGTGGGCGTAGGGACGATCCTTCACCCGAGCCCCGCGAGCCCGCTCGCGAATCGCGGTTGGGCCGCCACGATCGAGCGGCAACTCGAGAGTTTAGGCGTCGCTCTTTGACGATGTGCTGCGTATGCCGACTTACACATACATTTGGACGTTCAAGATTCATCGGGAACACGCCGAGGCCTTTCGACAGTACTACGGCAAAGGCGGCGCGTGGACGCAGCTCTTCGGGCGAGCGCGCGGCTATCTCGAAACCCGACTGCTTCAGGATGAAAAGGACCCGTTGCGGTTCGTGACGATCGATACCTGGAGCAGCATTGAAGACTACGAAGCGTTCCGGGCCTCGTACGCGGCGGAATACGCTGCGCTCGACGGTCTCTGCGAAGGCTTCACGATCGAAGAGACGCTCATCGGCAATTTCGTGAGCACGGCGTAGCCACCTGCGTCCCGCGAAGCGCCGGTCATCAAGCAAGCCGGCCTTCGCTACGCACCAGGCACTCGAGCCAGTCGATGACCGCCGAGGGCCCGGCCAGGTGCCACGGCGCGGTCACACAGTCGCCGACCGCGATGGCGCGGCCGCCGTGGCGCTCTGCCGCAGCAAACGCGTCGAGGTCCGTCACGTCGTCGCCGACGAAAACCGGCATGCACCCGGCGAACGTCGACTCGGCGAGGAAGGCTTCCACGGCATGACCTTTGCGCGCGACGGCGGGTACGAGCTCGCGCACGAGCACGCTTTCCTGGATTCGGAACCCGTCTCCGACTCGCGACTTGGCCTGCTCGAGCCGTCGCTCGACGATCACCGCGAGCTCAGGACGCTGACGAAAGTGCAAGGCCAGCGACGTCCGTTTGTCCTCGAGCAGCAACCCGGGCTCGGACTCGACGAACGTCGACAGGAACGCGCGCGCTGCATCGAGCCGTTCCGCCGCGTGCGGCGCGAGGTAATGCATCTGCCCCATGCAATCGCGGCGCTCGCCGCCGTGCACGCCGGCACAGGGCAGCTTCAGCGGCGCGAACAGCGCATCGAGTTGCCGGATCGAGCGGCCGCTCACGAGCGCTAGAGCACCGTCGAGCACGATCCGCAGGCGCGTGAGAACCATCACCGTTCGCGTGGGCACAACGACTTCATCCGGCCTGCGTGCCAGATCTAGCAGGGTCCCGTCTACGTCGAGGAATAGCCCGACGCGGCGCAGCGAAGCACAATCCGGCGAGTCGTCGGCCATGTAAACTACTATTGTATCGCGCTGGTTCGAGCTCCTTATCGTTGAGACGAAACGGCGAGCGTCAGCGCAAGTGCTCTATCAGTGAATCCACTCATCATCGTTTCCAACCGCGTCAGCCGCCCGCACAGCTCGGCGGCGCCCGGCGGGTTGGCCGTGGGCGTGCTCGCGGCGCTTCGCCAGTGCGGCGGGACCTGGGTAGGCTGGAGCGGCACGCTCGCCGACGAGCCGGCGACCTCGCCGAGCATGAGCGAGGACGAAGGCATTCGCTACGCCACGATCGACCTGCCGCGCGCGGATTTCGAGGCGTACTACTCGGGATTCTGCAACGGCTCTCTATGGCCGCTCTGTCACTATTTCCCGGGACGCTTCCGCTACGACGCGAGCGAGTACGTGGCCTATCAGGCGATCAATCGTCGCATCGCATCCGCCGTGGAACAGCTGGACGTTGCGTCGAGTCCGATCTGGGTTCACGACTACCAGCTCATCTCCGCAGGGCGCTATCTGCGCGCCCAGGGAGTGAGCGGACCGCTCGGCTTCTTCTTGCACATTCCGTTTCCGAACATCGAAGTACTCCGGATCTTGCCGGTGTACGCGGAGCTCGTTCGCGATCTCTGTCAGTACGATCTCGTCGGCTTTCAGACCGAGCAGGACCTGAGGGGGTTTCGATCCGCTGTACGCGACGTTTTCGGCGAGCAGGCGATCAGCGCGGCGACGCACGTCGTCGCCGATGGACGCAAGGTCAACGTCGGTATTTTTCCCATCAGCGTCGACGTCGAGGCCATTGCTGCCCAGGCTGCAGAAGCGCAGGGCGATGAGCAGGTGCAGCGGCTCGTCGCGGGCCTACTTGGCCGCAAGTTGCTGCTCGGTGTGGATCGCCTCGACTACAGCAAAGGGCTCGTCGAGCGTTTCACGGCCTATCGGCATTTGCTCGAGTCGAGCCCCGAGCATCTCGGCAGGATAACGTACATCCAGATCGCGCCTCTGAGCAGAATGAACGTTGCCGCGTACGCCGAGATCCGCGACGCTCTCGAGAAGGCAGCGGGCCACACGAACGGCCAGTACGCGGACACCGATTGGACTCCGGTTCGCTACTTGAACAGGGACTTTCCGCACCACGTGCTGCTGGGATTCCTGCGTTGCGCGAACGTCTGCGCGGTCACGCCCGCCCGCGACGGGATGAATCTCGTCGCCAAGGAGTTCGTCGCAGCACAAGACCCGGAGAATCCGGGCGCTCTGGTGCTGTCGAACATGGCCGGCGCGGCTCGCGAGTTGACCGATGCTCTGCTCGTGAATCCTTACGACGAGCACGCCGTCGCAGCCGCGCTACGCGAAGCGCTCGAGCTGCCCCTCGCGGACCGCCGCGCCTGTCATGCCAAGATGCTGGCGGCCCTTCGGCGCAACACCATTCGGCATTGGCACGAATCCTTTGTCGCTTCGCTGCGCGGCAGCTGCCAGTGAGCGCAGCGCGAGAAGTCGCCACCGGCGCTCCGCTGGTTCACCTCGTCGCCACCGGGTGCCAGCCGAGCAACAGGAGAAGAACGAAGAATCCAACGACGTACGCGAGGGCAACGTGCCAGCCTTGCGTGAGCCAGCGCGCGACGGATCTCGCCTCGGGATAGGTGCTCGATAGCGCGACGCCCGCCGACGAGCCGAACCACACCATCGAGCCGCCGTAGCCGACCGCGTACGCGAGCACGCCCCAGTCGTAGCCGCCCTGGGCGAGCGCGAGCGCCGTCAACGGGATGTTGTCGAACACCGCAGAGACGAAACCGAGCCCGAGCGCCGATGGCCAGGAGGCGGCCGGAAGTTGCTCCACGGGCATCATCGACGCCGCAAGGACGAGCGCGAGCAGGAACATGCTGTTCTTGAGCGCGCCGGGGAGCAGCCGCCAGGCCGGTTGCCGCACTGGGCTCGCGACGAGGATCGCGACGCAAGCCGTCAGGCCGATGACGGGCACCTGCTCGGCGAGGCTCGGGAAGCGGAGGTTCGTCGCGACGTTCGCAACAATGACGGCGAGCAAGGTGAACACCACGACGCCGACGCGCGGCCAGTCGAACGGTAACGCGCGCAAGCCGTCTTTGGCGATCGGGGCGTACTTGTGTTGCTGATGAGCCGCGACGATGCCGCATACGATTAGCGCCGGTACCGCGGCCACATACGCGTGCAGCACGTCCATCGGGCTGACGCCGTCGATCCACATCATCGTCGTCGTCGTGTCGCCGATCACGCTGCCGGAGCCGCCGGCGTTCGAAGCGGCGACAATGGCGGCCAGGTAGCCGATGTGGACCTTGCCGCGGAAGACGGCATGGGCCATGGCGCCGCCGATCAGCGCCGCGGCGATGTTGTCGAGGAATGACGACAGCAGGAACACGATCGCGAGCAGCGCAAAGGCCCCATGCCAACCGCTCGGCAGCACGCGCGGCAGCTGCGACGGCACGTTCGAGTCCTCGAAGTGCTGTGCCAGGAGCGCGAAGCCGACCAGCAGACCGAGCAGGTTCGCCAGCGTGACCCACTCGTGTTTCAGATGAAGCGCAAGCCCTCCGACGCCGGGGCCGGTGTCGAAACCGCCGGACGCGAGCTCGTAGACGACGATCGCAGCGACGCCCGTCAGCGCGACCGGCAGCGTGTGACGATGAAACAGCGCGATCCCGGCGAGCATGAGCCCGAACAGCACGAAGTCGATCGGCACGCCAAGTCCGGCCGCAGCACCGCCGGCGACGAGCGCGCTGGCGATGAGGCCGCGCTCGTGTCTAAGCAGGCGGAGGTATTTCATCGCGCGGCATTGTAGCCGCCCACCATAAGAGTGGAGTGTTATCTCCCGCTCAGTTCGCTCAGGTCGGCGCGCTTCGCCATTGCTGGTTGCCCGCTTGACGCTTAGCCTAGACCACGACAAGAGGGAATCACCGTGAAGACCCCGGCCGCGACGGGCACGATTCGCCACGTGCCGCATCCGACGCAGGCTCTGCGCCTGCTGCCGCGCCGATGAAGCTCGACGGTCTACGCGTCGTCGATCTCACGGTGTTCTTACCAGGGCCGTATCTGACTCTCGCACTTGCCGATCACGGCGCCGAGGTGATCAAGATCGAGCCTCCCGACGGCGATCCGACGCGGCGCATCGGCGCGGCCGACGGCCCGTCGACCGTCTACTTCCGCAACTTGAACCGCGGCAAGAAGAGCGTCGTGCTCGACTTGAAAGATGCGCGCAACGTCGAGCGGCTGCTTGCCCTCGCGGCGACGGCCGACGTGCTCGTCGAATCGTTTCGCCCCGGCGTCTGTGATCGGCTGGGTGTCGGCTATGCGCAGGTGCGCGAGCGCAATCCGCGCATCGTCTATTGCTCGGTGAATGCGTTCGGCAACTCGGGGCCGTATCGCGATCGGCCCGCGCACGATCTCGCCATCGAGGCGCTGGCGGGCATCTCGAGCATGACGCTCGGCGACGACGGCCGGCCCGCGCTGCCCGGCGTGCCGATCGCCGACATCGCGGCGGGGCTCCAAGGCCTCGCAGGCGTATTGATGGCGCTCCTGAAGCGGCAAGAGACGGGTCGCGGCGATTACGTCGAGATCGCGATGCTCGATTCGCTGTTCGCAGCGATGCCGAACATCGTCGGCCCCGTGCTCGCCGAGAAGCGGGATACGGACCCTAAGGCGCAGCGCACGACGGGCGGTGCCGCGTTTTACCGGTTCTACGACACGCGCGACGGCCGGCAGCTCGCCCTCGCGGGTCAGGAGCCGAAGTTCGTCGAGCGCGTGCTGACGGCGCTCGGCCGCCCCGATCTCATCGAGCTTTGCACGCGCGGCCCGGGGCCGCACCAGCGGCCCGTCGTCGAAGCGTTGCAGGCTTTTTTCAAGAGCCGCACGCGGCAGGAGTCGCTCGATTGGCTGGCAGCGCTCGACGTCGGCTATTCGCCCGTGAACACGCTGCTCGAAGCGACGCTCGACAGCCAAGTCGCGGCGCGCGGGCTGCTGATCGGCGATGAGCACGGCCGGCGGCATCTCGCGCCGCCGATTCGTTTCGCCGCAGAGCCCGCGCTGCCTAGCTTGCGCGAGCCGCTGCTCGGCGAGCACACGAACGAAATTTTGGCCGCGCTCGACGCCACCCGGATCGACTAGGACTGGTTCCCGCGTTCGAGACGTTAGGCGCGAATTCGGGACGAGGTCTGGCTTTACGGCCTCCCATACCGAGCAGTGGCGTGGGTTTCTGCGTGGCACACGGCTTGCACCGGGGCGGATCACGGGGGTTGCCGCATGTCGTTGACGCTATCCGATCTCAAGTACGCCGTTCGGTTGCTCGTCAAACGCCCCGGATTCACGCTGTCGACCGTGCTTATGCTCGCGGGCGGCCTTGGCATCGGCCTGTACACGTTCGCCGTGCTCGACACGATGCTCTATCGCGAGGTGCGGTTCCCCGATGGCGGCCCGATCGTAAAGCTCGGTGCCGGCAGCTGGGTGGACATCGAGCCCCTCGATGCGTTCGAGCTTGCGACGATCAGGACCCGAGCCGAGAGCCTCGCCGAGCTCGGTGTATTTCGCGGGTCGCGTTCGCGCGTCGGCGCGCCCGGTGTGAGCCGTAGCCTCCGCTCGGTCGAGTCCGACTGGCGGATCTTCGAGTTCACGCGCACGCTGCCGTTGCTCGGGCGCGGCTTCGTCAGTGGCGACAACGCCGCCGGGACCGAGCCGGTCGCCGTGCTGAGCCACGCGACCTGGCAGTCCGTGTTCGCGGGTGACGCGAGTGTGATCGACACGCTCGTGCGTATCGACGACCGTCCGACACGCATCGTCGGTGTCATGCCGGAAGGCTACGCGTTTCCCGAGAGCGCCGAGATCTGGCTGCCCTTGGGACCCGCGGATCTCGCTCCGATCGGCTACACCGGCCGCGAGCTCGAGACCTACGCACGCCTCGGGCCCGGCGTGTCGGCAGCAGCGGCCGAGGCGGAGCTCACGGCGCTCGTGGAACGAGTGCGGCGGGAGCGCCCGGTCGCCGACCAGCGTAGCTCCGACGCCGTGGCCGTGCTGGACTTCAGCGGCGACGGAATCTTCGCCACCGTGGTTTTCGGCATCCTGAACCTGCTGTCGATCTCGATTCTGCTGCTGGCCGCCGTCAACGTCGGCAATCTGCTGCTCGCGCGCACGAACGAGCGCATCAAGGAAGTCGGCGTGCGCATCGCGCTCGGCGCGCCTCGCGTGCGGCTCGTCGTTCAGACGACGCTCGAGAACGCCCTCCTGTGCGTCCTCGGCGGTGGCCTCGCACTGTTCCTCGTGGCGCGCGCACTCGAGGCGACGAACGGCTTCGCGCGCGCCGCGTACGCCGGGATGCCGTTCTGGTGGACATGGAGCCTCGACGGCCGCGTCGTCGCGGTGGCCGGGCTGTTCTTGCTGTTGACGGTCGTCGCGGTGTCGGTCTTGCCGGTGCTGTGCGTGACCGGCGTCGATCCGAATGCGCTGCTGCGGGACGGCACGCGGACAGGCGGAGGCCGCGGGACGGGCCGCCTGTCTCGCGAGCTCGTCACTCTCCAAGTTGCTCTGATCTCGGCTGTGATGATGGTGGGTGGCGCCGTGGCGGTCATCGCTCATCGTGCCGCGACGTTCGACAACGGCCTCGACACGGACGGCGTTTTCACGATGCGCATCGAGCTCGCCGCGGAACGCTACGCGACGACCGCGCGGCAGCTATCGCTGTACGAGGATTTGCTCGCGGAGCTGCGCGGCGCAGCCGGCATCGAGGCGGCAACGATCATGCAAGACCCCGGCGTGACGCGATTCGCCGCCGACGGGCTCGAATACGCAACACCCGAAGATTACCCGGGAGCCTGGCACGTCGTTCTCTCGGAAACGCCGGCTCCGCTCGGTCCCCCGCTCGTCGACGGGCGCGCGTTCGACGGCCGCGACAGCGCGACAGGTCTCAAGAGCGCAATCGTAAGCGCCTCGCTGGCACGAGCGCAGTGGCCCGGCGAATCGGCGGTCGGCCGGCGAATCGACGTCAGGCTCGGCGACCGGGACGCGGAGCCTCGGACGGTCGTCGGCGTTGTCGGCGACGTGACGTACGATCCTGTGGGCATGTCCGGCATCGGTCTCTCCGCAGTCTACGTGCCGCTGCCGCAATTCACGGGGGCGACCACTCGCATACTCGTCAAATCTTTCGCGGACGAGGCTCGAGCGCGCAGCTCGATGTTCGAGGCGCTCGCCCGAGTCGATCCCACGATTGCCCCAGCCATCGAGCGCTATGACGACGCTCGCGAGCGGATGACGTTGCTCGCCGGCACGCTGACGAAGCTGTTCGTGGGTTGCGGGCTGTTCGCCGTGCTGCTGGCGGTCTCGGGCATCTACGGGATGAGCCGCAATGCCGTCGTGTTGCGGAGCCATGAGATAGGACTGCGGCGAGCGCTCGGCGCGAGCAGTGACGACGTGATCGCGACGTTCGTGCGGCAGGGCACGAGGCAGCTCGCAGCCGGGCTCGGAATCAGCGGGCTGCTGTCGGCGCTCGTGCTGTTCGCGCTTCGGCAAGGGTTCGCCGTCGAAGCCGGGACGTTGGCATGGCTCGCTGCGGCGGTCGTCGCCGTAGTTTCGGCGTGCGTGTTGCTGTCGATCTATCTCGCGGTGCGGGGAATCAGTCGGCTCGAACCGAGCGCGGCGCTGCGGTCCGACTAGCTCGAAGCCTTCGGATCGGGCCGCCCTGCGACGCTTTGCCCGCGTCCGGCATCTAAGCAGACGGAGCCCAATGTTAAAGCCGTCGCCAACAGTCCCCAGCGAGGTCCTCGAGCGAGCAAAGCGCGGCGAGCGCGCCGCGCATGCCGAGCTGTACGCGTTGCTCGCGGGTCCCGTTTTCACGTTGGCGAGGCGCATGCTCGCCTCGAGCGCGCTCGCCGAGGACGTGCTGCAGGAGACGTTCGTCGAGGTGCTCTGCAAGATCGGCGGGTTCCGCGGCGAGGCGGAGGTCGGCACCTGGATCAAACGCATCGCGATCAACAAATGCCTCATGCACGTGCGTTCGAGCTGGGTCTCGCGGCGCGGGCCGGCAGGCGACGAGCCGTCCGGCGAGGACCGCGGCGCGCTTGACGACCAGATGGCGCTCGAGCGCGCGCTCGATTCCGTGCCCGATGTGGCCAGGGCCGTCGTGTGGCTGCACGACGTCGAGGGCTATACGCACGGCGAGATCGGCCGGCTCATGGGCCGCACCGCGAGCTTCTCGAAGTCGCAGCTCGCGCGAGCGCACGAGCGCCTGCGCGTGCTGCTGGAAGGCCCGGAGGTAAAGAACGAGACGCATCTATGCACGGCCCAGCTGAAAACTTGTTGAAGCTGCGCGAGCTGCCCGAGCTCGCGCCGCCGCCCGGCGTTTGGGAACGCGTGCTCGAAGCTGCGCGCCTTCGTACGGCTGCGCGCCGTTCCCGGCGGCGAGCGCTGGCCGCTGCGGCCGTCATCGTGTTGGCCGCGATCCCGCTCGTTTACGTCGCGATGCTCGATCGTCCCGCGCCGCCGACGTTGTCCGTCGCGGTCCAGCCGTCTCGAGTGCCGGTAGAGGGAACGTCGTATGCGCCGCTCGTGGCAGAGTCGGCACGGCTCGAGCGTCTGCTCGCGGGACTGCCGGCGCCGCGGCCGCTCATGGCTGGCTCGGCGGCCGGCACGGTCGTCGGTCTCGAGGATCGCATCGCGCTCATCGACTCTCAGTTGTCGTACGCGGCGGCGCGCGATCTCGCGCCGCCGTATCGCGAGGCGTTGTGGGGCGAGCGCGTCGAGCTCATGAACGCGCTCGTGTACGTACGGTTCGCGCAGACGCAGGGTTTTTGAAGTGCGCAATTGTCATCGGAAGAATGTGATGCTCGAGAAAAGACCGTTGTGGCTCCTGACGCTGGCGACTCTCGCCCTCGCTTCGCAGACCGCAGCGCAACCCGCGAACCCGCAGGACGAGGCAGCCGTCGCGCGGCAGCTCGCTGTCGAGCAAGCCACCGCCGAGCGCGAGCGGGCGACCCTCGAGCGTGAGCACGCTCTCGAGCAGGCTGCCGCCGAGCGCGAGCGCGCCAACTTAGAGCGGGAACACGCGCGCGAGCAAGCGGCCGCCGAACGCGAGCGAGCCGCCGCCGAGCGTGAGCTCGCAATCGAGCAGGCTAACGCCGAGCGTGAACTCGCGGTCGAGCAGGCTGCCGCCCAGCGTGAGTTACAGCGCGAGCTCGCTGAGGCGCGCGAGGAGCTCGCGCGCGCGGTCGGCGACGTCGCGCGCGTCTCGGCAGCAGATCACGCAGCCGGTGCTGCGAGACGTCGAGCGCAACCTCCGAGACGTCCAGCGCAACCTGCGCTTCATGGTCGGGTCGCCGGCCGTTCTCGGCCTCAACATCGATGACTCGGACTTCGGCGTGTTCGTCACCGGCGTGACGCCGAACGGCCCCGCTGCAACGGCCGGCGTCACCGTTGGCGATACGATCGTCTCGATCAACGACGTCGAGCTCGGGCCGGCAGAGGGCAGGGCCGCGCCTTCGGCGACGTTGCTCGGGCAAATCGGCAACGTCGTGCCCGGCGACGATGTGAAGCTGCGTATCCTGCGCGGCGGCGACTATCGCGACGTCGTCGTGAAGGCTGGCCAGAACCAGCTGCGGATACCGTACGTGGCAGGTGTAGGCGATGGCCGGTGGCCGACGGCCGCGTGGATGCCGTTCCGGTACGCCGGGGCGTGGAACGACATCGAGCTGGTGTCGCTGACGCCGGCGCTCGGTGAATACTTCGGCGTCAGCGAAGGGCTGCTTGTCGTGCGCGCGGGCCGGGCCTCCGAGTTCGGCTTCCGCGACGGCGACGTAATCATCGATCTCGCCGGCCGCAAGCCGCAAAGCCCGGAGCACGCGCTCAGGATTCTCGCGACCTTCGAGCCCGGCGAATCGTTGCAGGCCGCGATCATGCGGCAACGCCGGCGGGAGACGCTGGCGATCCGCGTCCCGAGCGCCCCGGCCGAGTAAAATAAGGTCAGGCGACCCTCGCGGGCCGGTAGAGAAGCCATGAGCGCTCGATTTTTGCTCTCGTGCGCCGCGCTGACGTTGGGTGCGGGCATGGGGCTTGCCGCGGCCGCGCAACCGTTCGGGCCGCCACCGGCGCCGGCGTGTGTCGCGCCGGGGAAGGCCAGCCAAAGCGACGCACTTGCGGACAAGATCGCCGCGGCCGACCGCAGTATCGAGGCGGGGAAGCCCGGCACGTGGACGGCCCTCGCCGATGTCGCGCAATACGCATGCGCCGTCACGGGCGACCGGCAGCGGTGCAAGCGATCACATCGCTCGAACGCGTCGTGCAGCGGCAGATCGCGCCTGGCGTCCGATCCGTGACGTTCGCCGGCTCGCCAGGCGTGAGGCCGCCCGATGGCGAGCCGCTGATCCGTGTCCCCTGAAGATGCCGAGAGCCCGGCCGACGCGAGCGCGCCGCCGAAAGCCCGCGGCACGACCCAGGCGTTACTGCGCGCGCTTGGCCGTGAACGACTGCTCGGCCGGCCCGCCGCCGGGCGGCGCGCCTTCGAACTTGCTCGTCAGCGCGAGCTCGTCGCCTTTGACGGTACCCGTGTAGCTGATCGTCATCGGTCCGTCTGGGCCGCCCTCGAACGTCAGCTTGAACGACAGGTTGTCGCCGTCGAGCAGCGCGTCTTTGATCGGCGCCGCGCCGATGAGCTCGTTGTGCATCGCGCCCGTCAGCTTGCCCGCCGCGTCGACGATGAGCTCGAACACGAATGCGAACGGACCAAACTCCGTGTCGACGCTGGCGTTCCAACGGCCCGCAACGCCTTGTTGCGCGGAAATCGGTAGAGCGAGGCAGGCGGCTGCGAGGAGCATCAGAACGCGGGATGGCATGCGCATGGTTTAATTCTCCTTGGTGGCATGACCGACGTTGCAACGCCGTATATAAGGTGACCGAATACATGAATGCAAGCAGTGCGCAGACGACGGCCTACGACTTCACGGCGCGAGATATCGACGGCCGCGAGCGAAGCCTCGGCGAATTCACCGGTCAGGCGCTGTTGATCGTCAACGTCGCTTCGAAGTGCGGCTTCACGCCGCAGTACGAGGGCCTCGAAGCGCTGTGGCGCAAGCGCCGCGGCGAGGGGTTCGTCGTGCTCGGCTTCCCGTGCGATCAATTCGGCCACCAGGAGCCAGGAGACGAAGCCGAGATCAAGCAATTCTGCTCACTGAGCTACGACGTCACGTTTCCGCTGTTCGCGAAAATCGACGTCAACGGCGCGCGCACGCATCCGCTTTATCTGTGGCTCAAGGGCGAGAAGGCCGGCGTGTTCGGCACCGAAGCGATCAAGTGGAACTTCACGAAATTCCTCGTCGACCGGTCGGGCAAAGTCGTCAAGCGTTTCGCGCCCAGCGACAGACCGGAGAAGATCGACAAGCACGTCAGAGACGTGCTCGACGAGCCGCTGCGCCAATAGCTCACTGGCTCGGCGTCAACGCGACTTCGCTGAACGCCTGTTCGACGCAGCCGCGCACGGCGAGCTCCGCTCGCTTGAGCAGGTAGACGGGACTCGTCGGCATCTCCTGCATCGCCGTTCAGCCGCGCTCGGCGAGCGGGACGAAGCGGCGGTTCTCGGGCCCTACGTAGTTCGCGCTCGGGCGGATGATCTTGCCGTCGGCGCGTTGCTCTATGACGTGCGCCGCCCAGCCCGTGGTTCGCGCGATCACGAACAACGGCGTGAACATTGCCGTCGGCACGCCCATGACGTGATAGGCCACCGCGGAAAACCAATCGAGATTGGCGAACATTTTTTTCGCAGCCGCCATCTCGGCTTCGATCGCGTCGGCGATGCGAAACAACGTACGGTCGCCGCCTTCCTCCGACAGCCGCCGCGCGACGTCCTTGATGACGCGGTTGCGCGGATCGGCGACGGTGTAGACGGGATGGCCGAAGCCGATCACGACCTCCTTGCGCGCGAGGCGCGCGCGGATGTCCGCGACGGCTTCGTCTGGCGTACCGTAGCGTTGCTGAATCTCGAGCGCGACCTCGTTCGCTCCGCCGTGCTTCGGCCCGCGCAACGCGCCGATGCCGCCGGCAATGCACGAGTAGAGATCGGAGCCCGTGCCCGCGATGACGCGCGCCGCGAATGTCGAGGCGTTGAGCTCGTGCTCGGCATACAGCACGAGCGACGTATGCATGGCACGGACCCAGGAGTCAGGCGCGGACCGCCGGTGCAGCAGCGTGAGGAAGTGCGCGGCGACGGAATCGGCGCCGGACTCGACGTTGATGCGTACGCCGTTGTGCGCGAAGTGGTACCAGTAGAGCAGCATCCCGGGGAGTGACGCGATGAGCCGGTCAGCGAGATCGCGCGCATGCTCAGGCGATTGATCGCGCTCGGGCTCGACGCATCCCAGCATGGAAACGCCGGTCCGCAGCACGTCCATTGGATGAGCGGACTGCGGAATGGCTTCCAGCACCTCGCGAAGTTGCTCAGGTAAGCCGCTGATAGAAATTGAGCTTTGTTCTGTACGCTGCAAGCTCAACGGCATTCGGCAGGCGTTCGTGGACGAGAAGATACGCGATCTCCTCGAACTCGCAGGTCTCGGCGACGTCGAGGATGTCGTAGCCGCGATAATGCAGGTCGTTGCCGGTGCGCCCGACGGTGCAGAGCGCCGTATTGCCGGCGACGACGCCCGACAAGGCAACGGATTTCTTGCGCGGCGGACCTGATTCGGTCATGCAGTGCCCCTCGTCTCGCTGTCGGGAAAAAAGAAGCCGCGGCTCGACGCGAGCCGCGGCTTCCGATGCGAACCGAGATACGACCCGATGGCCGCTGCGTTTACTCGGGCCGCTCGTCCGGCGCGCCGATACCCGACGAGCCGACGAACAGCTTCGAGCCGTCCTCGAACGTGATGTCGCGGCCGTTGGCGCGGAACGAGCCATCCTTCGCCTGGAAGCCTTGCACCTTGATCTTCGTGCCGGTCGGCAGCGAGTTGCGGTTCCAGCCGCGGCGCAGCAGTGCATTCGGCGCTCCGCCTTCGACCATCCACTTCTGGACTTCGCCGGCCGGCGTCGTGACGTCGATGTGGATCCACGAATGCGGATTGATCCAGTCCATCTTCGTGACCGTGCCCTCGAGCGCCACAGGGCGGTTCGCGTCGAACTCAGCCGCAAACGAGTGATGCGCCAGCGACGGCGCCGCTGCGGCCGTGAGCAGCGAACCTAAGACAACACTTAAGAGCTTCATGCGCATTGCAGTCATCTCCGTGCTAGCAGAACCTTCTATCAGCGAACTTTACTCGGTTTTCTTGACGAGGTCTCCGTAGAGGAGCTCCTCGGAGAACTCGACACATTTGAACTCGAGCAGCTGAACGTTGTTGTCGAGCCGGCGGTACAGCGGCATCGAGATCGTCCAAGGCCGCTCGAACGTCTCGGGATCCTCCATCGTGGCCTCGTACTGGATGTGGTTCTCGCCCATCAGCGTGTAGCGTTCCGTGACCTTCAGCATGGCGCCGTGGTGGTTGCCGGCCCGATCGAACCAGGTCTGGTCGTTGTTTCCAGTGACTTCGATCACGAGCGTGTCGCCTTCCCAGCGGCCGTTCGACCAGCCCATCCAGCTATCGACGGGCGGTTCCTCGTGGTTCGACATGTGCACGATGCGGTTCGCGCTCGCAAATTCGTAGACAAACAGGATGTCGCCGTCGCCCTGCACGATGCGAAATGGGAACGGCATGTACGTCGCGCGCGGGATCCCCGGCATGTAGCACTTCGCCTCGGGGTCGGTCTTCGGCCAGCCGGCGCGGTTTTCGTCGCGCTTCGCGAGCGCCGCAGGCAAGTACGGGATCGTGCCGCCTTCGACGACGCTCTGGCCTGCCGGAACGGCGGCGATGGCGCCGAGTCCCCAGAATTCCGAGATGGCTGTCGCCGAGTGGTCCTCGAGGTTCCAGTGGGCCGTGCCGATCGCTTGCCACACACCGTTGAAGTCCGGCTTGTCCCCGAGGCGCGGAATCTCCGCCGCCGCGGGCTCGCTCGGCGCTTCGGCCGCGGGCTGGCAGGCCGAGACGGCTGCCGCGAGCACGATGGCGGCGAGCGACCGAGTCGCGACGCGCGGTGAGAACGATAAGCGAATGGTCGTATTCATTGGTTGGCACCGCCCTGCAAGAGTTGTTGATATGCGGAATCGAAGAACGCGAGTGTGGCCGAGGCCGGCACGGTTTGCGACTCCGTGCCGACGACGTCGCCGAGAACCTGCGCCTTGGCCGTAGCGGCGTCGCCGTACGCCGGCCAGGGCGGCAAGCCCGGACCGTTCGGATCGCCGCTGCGCGCGAAGTTGACCCAGTACGACGACATGATGTCGGCGAGCCGCCGGTCGGCGTCGGTCCACGGCAGGGGCGGCGCGAGATTGTCGAACATGTACGGAATCTCGGCGACATGCGTCGCGCCGCGCGACGGGCGATCGGGCAGCGCCGGCGGCACGCGCGTGAAGTAATAGACGTAGGCGCGGTTGCCTTGTTGCGCTTGCAGCTCGGCGAACTTGCGCATCGCCCACGCCGCTTCGTCGCTGAACGATGCGAGATAGGACGCACTCGCCTGCGCGTCGTCGGCGGCCGGGAAGAGCTTAGAGTATCGGTCGGCGAGCACGCCGAAGCGTTGCTTCGCTTGGCTCGTGAATTGCGCGGCCGTGAGGCCCGGCCGCGCGAAGAACGTCCCTTCGTCCTTGTTCGAGCCGACGAGCAGATCTACGGCATTCTGCCGGCCGTTCGCGAACGTCAGCGACAGGTCCTCCGGAATCAAATAGCCGTCGACGATGAGCCCGCCGCCGCGAATCGCCGCGAACACCTCGGCAGCCGGCTTGGCGCGCGCCGCGGCGATCGACGCGAGGCCCGCATCGGCCAACGCTTTGGCGCCCGTGGCTTCTGCGCGCGCGAGCGTGCCGGTGCGCGCCAGCCCCAACCCCATGAAGCCGCCACTCTGGGCGATTGCGCGGTGGAACAACCCTTCGGCCGCGGGCGACGCGACGAGCGCGCCCGTCAAATTGGCGCCGGCCGACTCGCCGAACACGGTGACGTTGCCGGGGTCGCCGCCAAAGGCCGCGATGTTGCGCTGCACCCATTGCAGCGCCGCGATCGCGTCCTGCATGCCGTAATTGCCGGAGCCTTTTCGCTGTGATTCCGCCGAGAGCTCGGGGTGCGCGAAGAAGCCGAGCGATCCCAAGCGGTAGTTCAACGTGACGACGACGGCCCCTTTACGCGCGAGGCCGTCGCCGGCATAGCGCGGCTCGGATCCCGGCCCCGCCGAAGAAGCCGCCGCCATAGAGCCAAACCATGACAGGCCGGCGCTCGTTCGAAGACTCCGCGGCCGTCCAGACATTCAGGTAAAGACAATCCTCGCTTGTCGGCGGCGCATTCGCGTTCGGTGCGCCCGCACCACCTTGCGTGCAGCGCGGCGCGTACTCCGTCGCGGCCCTGACTTCCGACCACTTCGCGACCGGCTGCGGCGCACGCCAGCGATTCGGCCCGACCGGCGGCGCAGCAAACGGGATGCCTTTGAAGAGTCGGATCTCGAGGCTCGCGCCCGTCGTTCCGGCGATCCTGCCGCTGTCGATCGTGACTTCGGCCGGAATCGCGGCCAAGGCGCCGGTCGTGGCCGTCATGGAAACGGCCGTCAGCAGCAGACGTCGCATGATCCCCCCCGCAGTCGACCCGTGAGCGTACGGCGTAGCTGCAACTTCGTGCCGCACGTACAATCGGGCTCGTCTTGATTTTATGCAGCCGTTCTATGCGAATGTGCTGCGCTTGTCAAAGCCGCGCGGGCCTCGAATCCTTGAGTCGCGCCGTGTGTCGGCGGAGAGACGTGATGAACCGAATCAGCGCAGGTTCTCTGGCGTTTGGAGTCTTAAGTTTTGTCGCCGCGAGCTTCGCCGCCGCGCAGACGCGGGCAGGGATGCCCGCGGTAGAGCAACGCAGGGAGCAGTTGCCGAGCGGTACGGCGGCGCCTTCGGGCTGGCAAACGCCGCGCACGTCGTGGGGCGACCCCGACCTCGCGGGCATCTACTCGAATGACGACGAGACGGGTACGCCGATGGAGCGCCCAGACGAATTCGAAGGCCTCACGCTCGCCACGATCACGCCGGAGAAGATCGCCGAGATCGTCGCGGAGCGCGATCGCCGCTTCAAGGCGCAGGTCGACAGCGAAGGGTGGCGCCGCAGCATTTCGCCGCCGCCGCACCTGATCTTCGACACGTTCGACCGCAACAACAAACGTCCCTGGCTGATCACGGAACCCGAGGACGGTAAGATCCCGGCGCGCACGGCCGAAGCGCAAGCGCGGCAGAGGACGGGCGGTACCAGCACGAACCAGAACTCGCGCGGGCCGTTCAACAGCTACACCGACATGGGCCTCTACGACCGCTGCATCACGCGCGGCATCCCGAACTCGATGATGCCGGCCGGTTACGGCAGCCGTTACGAGATCGTGCAGGCGCCCGACACCGTCGCGATCCGCTACGAGATGATCCACGAGGCCCGCGTGATCCCGCTCGATCGGCGTCCCCACATCCCGTCGAGCTTGAAGCAGTACCTCGGCGATGCGCGCGGCTACTGGGAAGGCGACACGCTCGTCGTCGAGACGACGAACTTCCGCGGCGAGACCGCGCCGCAGCGCGCGAGCGAGAACGTCAAGATGATCGAGCGCTTCAAGCGCACGTCCCAAGGCATCGTCGAATGGACCGTGACGTTCGAGGACGCGACGACGTGGGAGCGGCCCTGGACGTACTCGATGCCGCTCACGCAGGTCGACCACACGCAGCGCATCTACGAGTACGCGTGCCACGAAGGCAATCTCGCGATGCGCAACATCCTGAGCGGTGCGCGCGCCGCGGAGGCCGCGGCCAAGTGAGCTCGGCCGGCGGTTCTCCGCCGCAATTGCCGACGAGCCCCGCCGCCGAGCGCAACAAGCAGCCGATCGCGGACGTGCTCGAGCGCGTGCTGCCGCCCGCGGGCCTCGTGCTCGAGGTCGCGAGCGGCACGGGCCAGCATGCGGAGCATTTCGCGCGGCTGCTGCCCGACTTGACCTGGCAGCCGAGCGACCCCGACGCGGAAATGCTTCCGGCGCTGACGGCGCGTGTGCGGCGTGCGGCATTGCCGAACTTGCGCGTGCCGCTGCGTTTCGACGTTCACGACGCGGCGCCGGCGCTCGGCGAGGTCGCGGCCATCGTCTGCATCAACATGATTCACATCGCGCCGGCTTCGGCGTGTCCCGCGCTGCTCGGCCACGCCGAGCGCCTGCTGCCACCCGGGGCGCCCCTCGTGCTCTACGGCCCGTTCAAACGCGGCGGCGAGCACACGGCGCCGAGCAACGCGGCATTCGACGAGGACCTTCGCAGGCGTAATCCCGAGTGGGGCGTGCGAGATCTCGACGACGTCGTCGCGCTCGCGCTGCGGCATTCCCTTGCGCTCGCCGACGTGGTCGCGATGCCGGCCAACAATCTCACCGTCGTGCTGATGCGTCAGTAATCGCTGCGTTCGAGCAGTGGGACGACGAGATTCTCTTCGTCGCTCAAGTGGCTTTCGAGCTCGAGGCACAACGCTGCAGCCGCGGCTGCATAGCGCTGCGCCGCGAGCTGCTGCGTCGCCGCTGCCGCCGGCTCGACCGCGAGCTCGGTCGTCTCGCGCAGCTCGCGGAGCGCGGCGAGCGCGGCCTCGACGCTGCGGCTCAAGCTCGCGTGCTCGCTCTCGAGGCGGTCGAATCCCGAGGAGAGCTTCGGCTCGGCGCGTCGAAATGCCGGAAAGTAATGGAAGTCTTCGATCTGATGGTGGCCGTGCATCGCAGCGATGAGCCCGTGCAACCGCGGAGCGGCGATCACGGCGAGCTGCGCCGGCGTCGAGCGGCCGCCCAAGTAGTCGTTGCCGGCGGCCTCGAGGCCGGCCGCGTCGCGACGCAGATGCTCGTGCACCTCGAGCCAGAACGCAGCAGCCACTCGGCTCAATGCGGCGCGCTCGGTCCGAAGCGTTCCCAACCGATCAAGCCCCAGACGAGCAGCGTCAGCGCCAGGCTCGTGAACACGGCCGCCGAGCCCAAGTCCTTCGCCTGGCCCGACAGCCGATGCGGCTCCTGGCCAACGCGATCGACGACGTTCTCGATGCCCGTATTCAGGAGCTCGACGATCAGCACGATCAGACACGAGCCAATCAACAAGGCACGCTCGACGGCCGTGCGTCCGAGCCACACGCCCGTTGGCACGAGGACGAGACAGAGCAAGAGCTCTTGGCGGAACGCGGCTTCCTCACGCCATGCGGTGCGGAATCCGGCGAACGAGAAGAAAGTCGCATTGACGATGCGGCGCAGTCCCGTGTTGCCGGGGTTGCCCATGTGACGAGCCCGTGCTTGAGGTGCCGCGGATGGTAACAGGGTTATTGCGACGGATTCATGGCGGCGCCGATCGTGCCGGCGCGCTCACTGCGCAGCACGGGCCGGTCGAACGGAAACGTCTCGTCGCGCACGCGCGGATCCGTGAGGCCAGTCGCGATGAACTCGCGCAAATCGGTTTCGTCGATGTTGCTCATATTGAAGGTGTAGAGACCGGCGCCGGGAATTCCGTCGCGCTCGGGCAGCGCCAGCGTGTTGACGTAAAAGCGGATCGCACTTCCTAAGCTCGTGAATTCGCCCGTGTGCATGAAGCGCGTGCGTAACGCGACGTTGCGCAAGCTCGGCACCTTCATCTCGCCGGCATCCTCGGCATCACCGGTGACGTTCTCGCGGCCGCGGTCGAAATCGGCGCGGCGCAGTCCGATCTGGAAGAACTCGTTGTTCGTGAACAGCGGCGGCGTGTGGCACGCCGTGCAGTGAAACGCCTGCAGCGCACGCCAGCCGTACAGCGCGCGGCCCGTCAGCGCCGCCGTATCGCCGGCAGCGAAGCGGTCGTACGGAGTTTGGTCGGCGACGAGCGTGCGCTGGTATGCGGCCAGCGCGAACGCGATGCGCAGCGGCGTGATCTCCGCGTCGCCGAACGCGGCCTCGAACAACTCGGGGTAGGTCGCGCGCTGCGCGATCGCGGCCGCGGTATCGGGCGGTAAGCCCGTCGCGAGCGCGAGCGGGTGAGCGCGCGCGAGATCGGCGGCGACGTCGGCCCACGTACGCCCGGCCTTCGCCATCTCGGTCTCATTGAGCAGCGCGGCGAGCGCCTGGTTCTCGAGCGCGCCGCCGCGCGCGATGGCGACGTTGCCCGTCAATGGGTCCTCGACCTGCGATTGCGCGCGCCCGTCCCAGAAGAGCTCGTCGGCCCAGATCCCGGCAAAGTTCGACGGTGACAGCCGCGGCGTCACTTGCGGCCCGGTGCCGAAGAGCGGGTGCGGCCGCGCGTGGCCGTCACGGCCTAGCGTTGCGATGCCCGGCGAGCCCATGACGTCGTCGATCGTGCCTTTGTCGACGCCTGGATGCCTTCCGGTGCGAGGGTCGCCGCCGCCGGCGCCCGGCCGGTGGCACGTGCCGCAGGCGACCGTGCCGTCGCTCGAGAGCTGCTCGTCCCAGAACAGGATTTTGCCGAGCACGCGCTTGGGCTCCGTGATCGGATTCTCGGCGGGCACGGGCACGGGCGGCAGGCCCGCCGAGAGCGGGGCGTTCGCCGTCAGGGCCAGCAACAGCAACAACCGCGAACCTTTGCGCATCGGCGCATTCTACCGGCTCATCGCCCGAGCTGCGGCACAGGTTCTCGACACGAGCTGGAAACTGCGGTAAGAGTCTTGTCATGCGGCGAAGCTCGTTGATGCAGCGTTATCGGAGCGCCACGTGCAAGACGTGGCTCGGCGTCGCGCTCGCAGCGTGGTTGCTCCTCACCGAGTCGTTCGCGTTGGCACATCAATACGACTCGACCGCCCATGCGAACGGCCAAGACTGCGCCGTCTGCATGAGCGCCGCCAGCTTCGGTGCCGGGGCCGTATCGGTGCCCGTCCACTTCGAACCGACCGTCGCAACGGCGTTCATCGTCGTCGCGGCCGGTATCGTATTTCTCTCCGCCGTGCCTACCCGCCGGTATGCACGCGGTCCTCCCGTCGTTTCCTTCACATTCTGAGTCGTCGGCGCTCGGGGCTCGTGCCCTGGTCGCCGATCGCCGTTAGCCAACGGACGTCGTTTCGATGAAGGAAACAGCCAATGACAACTCCATTCCGCGTGCGGCGCATCGCGTCGCCGCCGCTTGCTTTGACCTTGCTCGGCGCCGCCTTCGCCCTGCCTACGCAGGCGCAAAACCATGAAGGCGTCGATGAAATCATCGTCACCGGCATGCCGCGCGATCGCGCAGCTGGCGAGCTCGCGCAATCGATAACCGTCGTCGGCGGCGACGAGCTCGACCGAGCCCGCGCGAGCAATCTCGGCGAGACGCTCGCGAATCAACTCGGCATGAGCTCGTCCTATTTCGGCGCCGGCGCTTCGCGGCCGATCATTCGCGGTCTCGGCGGCGCTCGAGTGCAAATGCTCGAGGACGGCATCGACACGATGGACGCGGCAACCGTCAGCGACGATCACGCGGTGACCGTCGAGCCGCTCGCGGCGGACCAGATCGAGATCTTCCGCGGGCCGACCACGCTGCTCTACGGCAGCGGCGCAGTCGGCGGCGTCGTCAACACCGTTACGACGCGCATTCCGGGAGGTGCCCCCGAAGACGGTTTCGAAGGCGCATTCGAGGTGCGCGGAGACAGCGCGGCACAGGCGAGGGGTGCCGCCGTACGGCTCGACGGCGGCGGGAGCCGATTCGCTTGGCATCTCGATGCCGGCCGCCGCGACAGCGACGATTACGAGATCCCGGGCTTCGCGCATGTCGACGCCGACTTCGCCGAGGCGGGGCCGGGCGAAGCGTTCGGTGTTGTTCCGAACAGCGCAGCCGAGAGCGAGTCGGCCGCGTTCGGCGCCTCTTGGTTCAGCGGCGACGGCTTCTTGGGTGTAGGCATCAACACGTTCGACACGCTGTACGGCATACCGGGCCACACCCACGAGGAGGAGCCGCGGCCGGGCGAGCCGACGCCGGAAGAGGAGGCCGTGCGAATCGATCTCGATCAGCGCCGCGTCGATCTACGAGGCGGCTGGGAGAATCTGTCGGGCGCGATCGAGGGCGTCAACGTTCGGGTGGGCGTCAACGACTACGAGCACCTCGAGCTCGAAGGCGGTGCAGTCGGAACGCGATTCACGAATGACGCAACCGAGTTGCGCCTCGAGTTGCTGCACGCGAGCGTCGGTCGGTGGAGCGGCGCATTCGGCGCACAGCTCGGCGAGCGCGAGTTTGCGGCCATCGGGGAGGAGGCGTTCGTCCCGCCCGTCGATAGCTCGTCGCTGGGGTTGTTCGTTGTCGAGGAGCTCGACCTCGCGGAGTGGGAGGTCTCGCTCGGTGCGCGCGTCGAATCGCTCGAAACATACCCCTTCGAACGGCTTGCCGCGCTTCGACGATCGCGCGACGAGCTTGTCGTTCGGCGGCGTGCGGCCGTTCGGCGACGGCTATGCCTTCGTCGCGACCGTTGCAATGTCGGACCGCTTGCCGGTAGCCGAGGAGCTCTATTCGGACGGACCGCATCTCGCGAGCGGCGTCGTGCAAATCGGCGACGCGGCCCTTCACGAAGAGACGGCCGAGCACCTCGACGTCGGTTTCCGCGGCGAGCTCGAGCGGCTCGACTGGAGCGTGACAGCCTTCCACACGCAGTACGACGACTTCATCTATCTGGCCGACACCGGCGTCGTCGATCCCGTCGACGAGCTGCCCATCTTCGTCTACACGCAAGCGGACGCCGATTTCAGCGGCTTGGAAGCCGAGGTCTTCGTCCGGCTCTTCGCCGAAGGCGCGAACGAGGTCGACATGCGCCTCTTTGCCGACTACGTGCGCGGCGAGCTTGCGAGCGGCGAGTCGCTGCCGCGGCTGCCGCCGCTGCGCTACGGCGCACGGCTCGAGTATCACAACGATCGATTGCTCGTCGGTCTCGAGGCGACGCGTTACGACGACCAGGACGAAGTCGCACCGTTCGAGGAAGAGACGCGCGGTTACCTGTTGATGAATACCGACGTGCGTTGGCGCCTGCTCGCCGTATCGAGCATGGAGCTCGAGTTATTCGTCAGCGGGAGCAACTTGGGCGACGAGGAAGCGCGCAAGCACACGTCGTTCGTGAAAGACGTCGCACCGCTGCCGGGGCGCAACTACGCGCTTGGCATCCGCAGCCGTTTCTGACGCTGGGCGCCCAGTCGACGCCGGCCATGAGGTCACAGCTCCGCGTCACGACGTGGCAATAGGCGGCGAGATTCTGACAACGATCTTGCCTCGTGCGTGCTCTTCCTCGAGGTAACGAATCGCATCGGGCACACCGCTTAGCGCGACCGTTCGGTCTATGACTGGCTTGACCTTGCCGGTTTCGAGCAGCTCTTTGAGCACGATGAGGTCGTTCTTGCTCGCGACGGCCATGATATTGCTCATCCTCTGAGTGCTGGTCATCGATACGAAGGCGCCGAGTAGCATGGCTTGCAAGATCTGGACGCCTCCGCCTCCCGTCATGACGTAAGCTCCGTCCGGCTTCAAGACGCATCGGTAATCGGAGAGCGGTCGATAGGCGTTCGGCGCGAGAACGAGATCGTAGCGCTGTCCGTCGCGAGTGAAGTCTTCGTGCCGGTAGTCGATGACGCGCGCCGCGCCGAGCGCGCGCGCGATCTCGACATTGCGCGTGCTGCACACGGCCGTCACGTCTGCGCCGTAAGCGCGTGCAATCTGGATGGCGAACATTCCGACTCCGCCAGATGCGCCGTCGATCAGGACTTTTTGTCCCGCCGCGATGCCGCCTTTGCGCAGACCTTGAAGTGCGGTATACCCGGCCGTCGGCGTGGCCGCGGCCTCCTCGAAAGAGATGCCGGCCGGTTTCGGAGCGAGGGTCTCTTGATCGACGCAGACGAGCTCCGCAAAGGCGCCGAATTTGCTCGCGCCGAAGACGTCTTCGCCAACGCGGAACTGCGTTACCTGGCTGCCGACTGCTTCGACGCGGCCGGCGACATCGAAACCTAGGGTCGCGTGCCTCGGCCGCCGAAACCCCATTCCCAGCCGGATGAGAAACGGCTCGCCTCGCAGTAGTACTCGGTCCGCGGCGTTGACTGAGGCCGCATGGACCCGCACGAGAACCTCGCGCTCGCGCGGCCGAGGTGCCGCCACCTCTTCCAATTCGAGCACATCCGGGCCGCCATAGCGGCGATAGACGAGAGCTTTCACTGCGCCTCTGGCTCGGAGTGGCTGCCGACCTCTAGCGCTGCGCGCGCTCCTCGACGAGCACGCGCCAGCGCTCGCTGGCTTGCGCCACGATGGGCGCAAGATCCTCGCCGCGCAGATAGCCGTCTGAGACCAATAGCTTCGCGATCTGCTCGGCAAGCGCAAGATAGGCTTCGCGATCGGGATAGCGTTCGCGGATCGCGCGGCGCGGATCGGCCGTGCGCATGCGTTCCGCCGCGTCGAGCGGGAACGGCACGAACGAGCCCTGCAGGCTGACGAGCTCGTCTTCGCGGCCGAGCTCCGGCTTGTAGAGCTGCCAGCCCGTGTACGTCGCGAGCGGCACGGCGACCTCCGGCGAGCGCAGGCCGGCGATCTCGTTGCCGTCGGCGTCGACCTGCGGCAGCAGCACCGGGAATGCTCCGCCGACTCGCGGCGGCTCGATCGTCGCGATGCCGCCCGTGGCGAAGCTCGGGCCGAAATATAGGCGCAGCGGGCCGCTCGGCGCGACAGGGACGTCGACGCGCGGAAGCGCGGGAAAACGCAGCTGTGACCGCGGCACGAGGGAGCCGTCTGCAAGCGTGGGATAGACGCTCGCAGGCGGTAGCACATTGTCTGCAACCCACGCATCGAGCTTGAGCAGCAGCGAGCGCAGGAACCACGAGTAGGCATTCGGATTGTCGGCGAGCCTTCCGGAGGCGACGCGCGGCGGGAAGGCCGCCGGGCCGTGCTGCGTGCCTGCAAACAAATAGATGCGCGTCGTGTCCTGCGGCGGCGGGAAGTCCCGTCTGCCGTCCGGAGTCACATGAGTCAACGCGGCCGAGCCGCGCCAGTATTCGTTCGACGAGTTCGTGTAGAAGATTCGCGGGATGAACTTCGACTCCAGGCGTTCGAGCAGCCCGTCGCGGACCTCGATGACGGGATCGGTCTGCGCCGAGTCGCTGAACGGGAAGACCTCGTTCGGATACAGATAGCTCGAGCTCGCGCGCGACGGCTGCGCGAAGCGCGTGTTGAACCCGCCGCGCGCGCCGCCCGCGATGTGCGCGAGCACTCCGTCGAACACGCGGCGGTCCCGCTCGTCCGCGTTGAAGCCTTCGTAAATGAACGTGCGGAGAACGCGGCCGCTCTGCGAGATGCCGAAGGCGAGCGCGCGATCGAACGATTCCGCGTCGAGACCGAGCTCCGGCGCGCCCTCGTGCTTGAGCCGAGTCACGGCGTCGCGGATGGCCGCAAGGCCCAAGCCCGCGAGCGGCGGGTTCTTGGCCGTGTAGACGACCTCGTAGATGAGCTTCGGCGTAAAGCCGCTCGGGAGGTAGACGCGCGTCGAGTCCGGCACGACGTTGCCGCTGCCGTCGACGCGCGCGAACTGCCATTCGCCGCGCGGAATCGTGCGCCGTTCGCCGAGTGGCGTGTCACGCACCGTCAGCGTATGCGCATCGCTGGCCGGGTCGTCGACGGGGTAGGGCACATGGTCGCCGTCGGCGAGCGATTGGTCGCGCACGCCTTCGGTACGCACGACGAAGTCGCTGCGGACGAGGCCCATGACGCTGAGCCCCAAGTCCGTCGTCGGCGGATAGACGCGTAGCAGCTTGGGATCGCCCGGCGGCGTGTCGAGCTGCCAGCCGACCCAGAGCAGCGAGAAACCTTGCTCGAGCAGAAATCCGTCGCCGAGCTCGCGCGGCTCGGTCGGATCGAGGCTCGCTGCAGCACGGCTCAGCATCGGCAAGATGCCTTTGCGGCCGCGGTTCGCGACCTCGAGCAGCAGAGCGCCATTGCCGCGGTCGACGTCTTTCGGCTTTAACAGGTAGAAATCGGCCGTGAACTCGACGCGCCCGGCGGCATTCGTCCGCGCCAAAGCCAGATCGGTCACGTTGCGATTCGCGGCCGCGCCTGGGTCGACGGCGAAGTGCAGTGTGCCCAGTATCTTCTCGTAGGCACCTGCGGCGCCGTACGACGCTCCGGTCGCGACGTCGGCGCGTTCCGCGACCTCGACCCGTACGACCTCGGCCGCGGCCGTCGTCGCGAAAAGGGTCGTGATGATGAGCCAAAGGCTCGAGTGCTTGTTGCCTGCCACGCCGCCCCCGTTATCGAGTGTGCTTGCAGTCGCTGCGAAGCCGCCGTGGCGTCCTGTAGACTATCGCCCCCCAAACGGCTGCCACCCGATCTTAATCCCTGTTCCGAGGAATGCGAATGTCCGACATGCCCGCGCTGCGCGCCACCGACCCTGAGATCCACCGCCTCATCGAGCTCGAGACGCGGCGGCAGCACGATTTCATCCGCCTGATCCCGTCCGAGAACTACGCGTCGGCAGCCGTCATGGAAGCGACGGGCTCGATCCTCAACAACAAGTACTCCGAAGGTTACCCCGGCAGGCGTTACTACGAGGGCCAAGAGTACGTCGATCAGGTCGAGACGCTCGCGATCGAGCGCGCGAAGAAGCTGTTCGGCATGCAGCACGCGAACGTGCAGCCGTACTCGGGATCCCCGGCCAACCAGGCTGTTTATCTCGCGCTCGCGAAACCCGGCGATGCCGTCATGGGGTTGGGTCTCCCGTTCGGCGGCCATCTCACTCACGGCTGGGGTGTGAATTTCTCCGGCATGCAATACAAGTCGTCGCAATATGAGGTCGATCCCGACACGCATCGCGTCGACCTGAACCGCGTCGAATCGCTAGCGCGGAACGCGAAGCCGAAGCTGATCTATTGCGGCGGTACCGCGTATCCGCGGACATGGGACTACGCGGGCTTCGCGCAGATCGCGAAGGCCGTCGGCGCCGTCCTCGTCGCCGACATCGCGCACATCGCGGGCCTCATCGTGGCCGGCGCGCATCCGCACCCGTACCCGCACGCGACGATCGTCACGACGACGACGCACAAGACGCTGCGCGGCCCGCGCGGCGGCATGATCTTGTCGGACGCGGCGCACGCGAAAGACCTCGACCGCGCCGTGTTCCCTGGCTTGCAGGGCGGCCCGCACAACCACACGACGGCCGCGATCGCGGTCGCGCTGAAGGAAGCCTCGACGGCGGAGTTCCGCAGCTACGGCCAGCAGATCGTCAAGAACGCGAAAGCGCTGGCCGCCGCGCTGCAAGCGCGCGGACTGCGGCTGATCTCCGGCGGCACCGACAATCATCTGATCTTGATCGACGTGACGCCGCGCGGCATCACGGGCAAGCCGGCGGCGCGCGCGCTGCACGAGGCTGGTATCGAGTGCAACTACAACACGATCCCGTTCGATCCGCGCAAGCCGTTCGATCCGTCGGGGCTGCGCATCGGCACGCCGTCGATCACCTCGCGCGGCATGGAAGAGAAGGAGATGGAGCCGATCGCGGCTTGGATCGACAAGGTGCTCTCGGTCGCCGACGACGCGAACAAGCTCCACGAAATCCGCGCTGAGATCGCGGAGTTCTGCAAGGCGTTCCCGGCGCCGGGGATTCGCGTCTAGCGAAGGCGCTTGGACGGCTAATTCCGTCGGGCTTGCTCCGGTCGCGTATGTCGCGCAGCGTCCGCCGCATGTCCTTTACGACCTTCATGCGCATGGCGCTCCAGCACCCGGCGCCGCTCGAGGGTGTGTCGTCGGGCGTCGCGCGGCTCGACGAGATGCTCGGTGCGAGCTAGCCGCAGCCGTCCGCGGAGCCGTCGCAATCTGCGCCGGCGACCCGTCCTCGGATCCTCGATTCTCGGTCAGTGTCGAGCCGCTCTGGATCGACGCGGATGCGAGCCGGCTTCAGCAGGTGCTGACCAACATCGTGGGCAACGCGATGAAATACACGCCGCCGGGCGGTCGAATTAGCGTCACGGTTTGCGCTGACGGCGCTGACGCCGTGATCGCGGTCGAGGACAGCGGGCTCGGAATCTCGTCGGGGCACTGTTGTCCTTCGTCTTCGACCTGTACATGCAGGCCGATCGCACCGTCGGCGCCCGCGTTCGACCATCGCCTCGTCAGGCCCGTCGACTTCGATTACCTCGGGCGCCTTGTCAGCGCCGGCACGGAAGCATCGTAGGAACGGCTATCCGCTTCATCGGCGCTCGGACAGTCGGGTCCGTTTGCCCATGATCGTGCCGATGCTGTCCGCGAAATTCGGCCTGGAAGTCGGTGCGTTAGCACACCGACCGAGGGGGCACCCCCCTCGCACGATGGCGGTCCATGCACATTCCTCCCCAGAACACTCCGGAAACCGCATCCCATGACCGGGCGATACGCTCGTTGAGCGCCCGCACCGAAGTCCCACCGGCTGAGGTCGGTGCTCTATTCGCTCACGAATTCGCACGGCTGAGAATGGGTGCGAAGGTAGGCTCCTATCTGGCGGTGCTTACTACCTCTAACGTTCGCGCGATGTTGCACCGTAGGGGCAAACGCACGCGCGGGTCCCCCGACGGAAAGGAATAGCCGGGGCAGGGCTTCACATCAGGCCCGAGCTCCTCTATCTCCTTGTCGGCCCTTCGCCTGGAACAGGAACACGTCGTAGCTGTAAAAGGGGCTCGTATGCGTGCGGCCGTACAGACGTTCCGGTCGGCGAACGGGACACTTGCTGTCCAATTCAAGGAGACCGACGATGAATGAGCGGGCAAGCGAGCGAAATGAGGCTAGCAGAACGCTGGCTCACGATATCCAGACGGTTGTCGCGGCTGGGAAAGACAGGCTCGAGTCTGCCGTCCACGCCTCCGCGGAGGATGAGATAGTGGGGGAGAACCTGAAGGACCTTCAGGACAAGTTGAGCAGCACAAAGGCGAGCTTGAGCGACGCGAGGCGGCCAACCCTTGACGAAGCGCGGCGAGCGGCCCGCGCAGCCGACGGATACGTGCGCAGCAAGCCGTGGACGGTGATCGGTATTGCGGCCGCTGTTGGCGCATTCGTGGGTTTTCTGACCGGGAAGCGCTGACAGCATCGTCGCGCCTCACGAGTCGTCGCGTCGTTCCGCGCGTCGATCTCGGCTGGCGTCGTACCGGACGCCGACATCGTCGAGGTTCGTACCTGGCTGCGCCCAATCGTGCGCACGATCCGCAGCGCTTGCTCGGCGCCGGCGAGCGAGCTGCCGGCGGGCCGCCGTGATCCGCGATCGCATACGGGTCGTCATTCGGCACCGATCAACCTTCCGAAAACCACACGATAAAGTTCGTTTTGTCGTTCCGGCACTTGCCCACCGTCAGACTGCGCGCGAGCTTCCGACAGAGTCTGTACGCTGCCGCACCCAACCTGTTCACGCCCGAGGCGGGTTCGGGCGCGCGCGATCTTCGGCACGCCAAAGGATGCGAGCGCGAACTCCGTCGATCCTGCCGCCCACGCGGCCATAACCGACGATCACGGCGTGGTCACGCCACATGGAAGCAGGATGATCCCGAGGACCGCGAGAACCGCCAGTGGATCACGCAGGATGGAAGGGTCGAACAGCCTCCCGACAGAAACGAAGAACAGCACGGCGAACGCGTCCTTGAGCGGCAGGGAATCGGCCGACGCGCGCTGGCTCATGTCGGACTCGCCGAGCACGAGTCCGGCGACGAACGCGCCGAGCGCGAGCGAGACATCGAAGAGCACGGTAGACCCATAGGCGATGCCTAGGGCGATGGCGAGCACGGCTAGCGTGAAGAGCTCGCGGGAGCCGGTTGCGGTAACGCGCATGAGAAACCCAGGTACGACGCGGGTGCCCACGACGAGAGCGAGCACCACGAATACGGCGATCTTCGCGAGCACCAGCGCGATCACGGTCACGACGTTGTGGCCGCCTGCGGCATCCCCCGGCTGCGCAAGCACCGGCAGAAGCACCACCGCGAGCACCATGACCATGTCCTCGACGATCAGCCAGCCCATGGCGATGTGACCTTCGGGCGAATCGAGGCTCATGCGTTGCCCGAGCGCTCGCAACACGACTACGGAGCTCGCAACCGACAGCGATAAGCCGAAGACTATTCCGGCTTCGACGCTCCATCCCAGAGCATCGCAAGCGCCGTGCCGATAGCCGTGGCTGCCGCCATCTGCGCGAGCGCGCCGGGCAGCGCGACACGTCGCGTCTCGAAGAGGTCCTTGAACGAAAAGTGAAGACCGACGCCGAACATCAGGAGGATCACGCTGATCTCGGCGAGCTGTGCCGCGAAGTTCGCGTCTGCAACGATTCGGGGGTGAACGGTCCGAGTGCGATTCCCGCGATCAGATAGTCCACGAGCGGAGGGATTCGGATGCAGACAGCGACGAAGCCGAATGCGAGCGCTAGCACGAATGCGGCGGCGATCGTCGCGATTAGCGTCGTGTCGTCGGTCATCGCTCTGTTTCCTCGAAATCAATGCCCGGCGCACGGACGTGGTCAGGATACTCTGTGCCGTACCGCACATAAGCGTAGACTCTTAACTCTTACCCTAGAGGCTCCGCAGGCCCTGCACAGTGTCGAAGGTCGATCCCAGTCCGCAGGAAAACCACATACTCGATGCGTTGCCCGCGGCCGAGCGCGAACGGCTGTTCCCGCATCTGACGGTCGTGCCGATGCCGCTCGGATCGGTTCTGTACGAGTCGGGTGACATGCTGCGCCACATCTATTTCCCGACGACTAGCATCGTCTCGCTGCTCTACGTCATGGAGGGACGGCGCATCGGCTGAAATCGCGATCATCGGTAACGAAGGCGCTGGTCGGCATCTCGCTGTTCATGGGTGGCGAAACCACGCCGAGCCGGGCGGTGGTGCAAAGCGCGGGCACGGCTATCGGCTGAAGGCGAGCGGCTCGAAGAAGGAATTCGAACGCCGCGGGGAGATGCTGCAATACCTGGCGCTGCGCTTCACACAAGCACTGATCACGCAGATGGCGCAGACCGCGGTTTGCAACCGGCACCACGCGGTCGACCAGCAGCTGTGCCGCTGGCTGCTGCTGTAGCTCTGGACCGCCTGTCTTCCGGCAACGAGCTGAAGATGACGCAGGAACTGATCGCGAACATGCTCGGCGTGCGCCGCGAAGGTGTAACCGAGGCTGCCGGCAAGCTGCAAGCGGCCGGCTTGATCCAGTACAGCCGCGGGCAATCACCGTTCTGGATCGTCCCAAGCTCGAGCGGCGTGTTGCGAGTGCTACGCCGTGGTCAAGAAAGAGTCCGACCGGCTGCTGCCGCAGCATCGGCAGATTCCCGCTGACCGAAGAAAGGAGCTAGTGGAACCGGCAGGCTGACGATGAGCTCGCTGCCGCAGTCAGGACCGGCGCTCGATGCGCGAATGACGCCGCCATGCCCCTCGACGATCAGCCGGGCGAGGTACAAACCCAAGCCGATCCCGCCGGCCGAGCGCTCCGTCTGTGCTTGGACGCCCTGCGCGTAGAGCTTGAAGATCGTCTCGAGCTCTGCCGGTGCAATGCCGATACCATTGTCGCTGACCGTGATCACAACGTTGTCCTCATCTCGCTCCGCGCTAATACCGATCACGCCGCCGGGGTTCGTGTATTTAGCGGCGTTGCCGAGAAGGTTCTGCAGCGCCTGCGATAACCACATGACGTCGGCATAGATGACTATGGGTTCCGGCGGGACGCTGACGATCAGCGTGTGGTTGCGAGCCGCGGCGAGCGGGCGGGCGTTCTCGACCGCGTGCTCGATGATCTCGGCGACGGCACTGCGGGTGCGCCGGAACTGGACGTGTCCGTCTTGCAGGCGAGCGACATCGAGGAGATCGTCGATCAGTCGAGTCATTCCGCCGATCTGACGGTCGATGATCTCCGTGACCGACCGCCTCGTCACCGCATCGATTGGGTTGAGCTTGAGCAGCTCGACGGCATTTCTGAGGGGAGCGAGCCGGCCCCGCAGCTCGTGCCCGAGAATCGAGACGAACCGGTCTTTGTTGCCGTCCGCCGCGATTGCAAGCTTCGCGGTGTCGCCGGCCTCGGCGGCTTTGGCCTCGAGCGACCGGGAGGCCGCTAGCACCTCGGACACGGCCGCAGCGAACTTGCTCAAGCTCGTGAGGCGTCTCGCATCTTCAGCGTCGAAGTGGCGAGTGTCATCGTGGGCGGCGACCCAGAGGGTGCCCGCCTGTGCGCCGTTACGGTGAAACGGAATCAACAAAGCCTCTCTAATTTCGGGGCTCCACGCTTTGATATGTTGAAAGTGCCGGACCGGACGCGACATGAGCTGGATAGCATTACTGTCGAGGGTCGTGCCACAGGGGCTGAACGCCCGCGGTAGGGTGGCGCCGATATTCGGGGCGAGCTTTCCGGCGATCGCCCGCCAGCGAAGCACGGGCCCGTCGGTGCCGGCTTCGAGCAACGAGATACCGGCCGAATGCGCGTTGCAGAGGTCGAGCGCTACGTCCGCCAGCTTTTGCAGCATCGATTCGCGCGACGCGCCGAGCGTATGAGCCAGTGCCGTGAGGGCGCGGTTCTCGGCCTCGAAATCCGGCGCTCGTGGCGCCCGCCGACTGAGCTCCGAAGTGGCGACAACCGAAGACAGAGGGAACTCCGCTGGCGAAGGCGCTTCCCTTGATTGCATGTCTGATCTCCCGATGCCGAGGGCGCGCCGCGAGCGCGCCGCGAGAAGCGGCTGTCGCAGTCGATCCAACCAGTACTCTTCCCCACCGATACTTTGTGGCGAAGTGCGGGCGGCTTCCGTGCGCTGTCGAACATACCGACTGAATCCCTAAATATAGACACGCTACGTGCTGCACCGCACAGAGGTGAATCGCGACCATCGGCGACGCTGTCGGGTTCAGATTGGTTCGCTACCGCTCCCGGACTCCATGCCCGCACCCAAGCTCGATCATTCAGCAAACCTCTTACTGGCTGCTCTGCCCGCAGCTGACCGTCGCCGTCTGTTTGCGCACAGCGAGCCGGTCGAGCTCGTCGTTGCCGATACGCTGACCGAGCCTGGGGACCGCATTCGGCACGTTTACTTTCCGATCGATAGCTTCATATCGCTGATCGCTCCGATCGATCGACAGGCGCAGCTGGAGGTGGGGCTCGTCGGTAACGAGGGCATGCTCGGAATCTCACTGATTCTCGGCGTACCGCATTCGCCCTTACGGGCATTGGTTCAGGGCGCGGGCTTCGCTTTGCGTCTGGATACCGCAACGTTTCGCCGCGAGCTCGCGGTGAGCGCTGCACTGCGGCGCGGTCTAAACCGCTACGTCTACGTATCCCTGAGCCAACTCGCTCAGACCGCGGCGTGCACACGCTTTCATTTCGTCGAGGCGCGACTCGCGCGCTGGCTGTTGATGACGCGAGACAGGGCGAATTCCAACAAGTTTCAGATCACCCATGAATTTCTCGCGTACATGCTCGGCGTTCGGCGGGTGGGGGTGACCCGGGCCGCAAGCGCGCTGCAGCGGCGCAAGCTCATCCACTACCGTCGTGGCGACCTCGAAATCTGCGATGTCCGCGGCCTCGAAGCCGTCGCGTGCAGGTGCTATCGGGATGCCAAAGAAACGTACGCACGCGTGCTCAGTCAGCGGACCACCGAAGATTCGCGGGGCGCGGGCGTGCCGCCTTCATCTTCCAGTATCGGGCGAGGAGCAACGCAGGAAGTCTCATACTTTAAATAAGTTAACGCGCGGTTGGATGGCGAGGACGCCATTCAACCGCGCATGACTGCGTGTTCCCGTCGCAAAACATTCCACGAACTGCTAGTGATCGAGCAGGCACTTACAGCCTAACCGTCTCACCACCTGCCGTCAGCGGCCCGCCTGAAATCACAATCTCGACGCGGCGATTGCGCGCGCGCCCATCGGAGGTCGAGTTGTCGCCGATCGGCATCGATAGACCGAGGCCTGCGACGTCGATGCTCGACGCCGGCACCCCTTGTCCGATCAAGTAGTCGCGAACCGCCATCGCGCGCCGTAACGACAGCTCGCTGTTAGTCGCGGCGCTCCCGACGCTATCGGTGTGCCCCTCGACGTTGAACCGCAGGCCCGGATAGGAGGCTACGATCCCGGAGAATCTGGAGAGGCTCTCGCGTCCGGATCCGTTGGTTTCCGCCGTGCCCGTCGCAAACTGCACGCCCCCGACCTCGGAGATCAATCCGCGCTCCGAATCGCGCGTCGGTAGCGCAGCATTCAGCCGATTGCGCAGATCGTCGCGCGCTGCAACCGCGGATCTCTGACGTTCGAGGGCTGTAGCCGCTTCGGTCGCAACGGCTGCGTCGGTCGCCGCCTGGGTCGCAGCAGTGGCCGCTACGGCGGCAGCTTGCGTCGTAGCAGCGGTCGCTACGGCCGCAGCTTGGGCCGCGGCCACGCGCGCCGCGTCGTTCGCTGCATCGGTCGCCGCGTTGGCCGCAGCCCGTTGTTGCGCGTCCACTGTCGCTGCTGCTGAGGCAATCATCGCGGAGCGCCGCGCGTCCTCACCGGCGATCACGGCCTCGCGGGCAAGGCCGGGAGCAGTCTGACGTTCGGTTCTCTTGCCACTCAGTGCCGTCTCCGCCGCCGCCAACTTCTCGTTGGCCGTCGCGTAGGATTGAGATGCGAAGCGATCCGCGCCGGCGGAGCGAGCGATAGCAATGGAATATCGGGCCTGCACGATCTCGAGCGGATTCGTCTCATCGTCGATCGCGGCGCGCTTGAGTCCCGCGCTATCGAGCATTGCGTAGTCGGCACGCTCGGTCAGTGTAGTAACTTTCGACTCACTCCCCTTTACGTCATCGCCGACGTTATACAGCGCGATCATCGTGCTCGGCATCGTGACCGCGAAATGCGGCTCGGCCGTGACAATCAGCGCAAACTGGGAGGCACCGTCCTGCGTGTCTATCTGGCCCTTCCCGCCGGAATACCCGGCGATCACGCCTTTGTTCGTGGCGCGACCATCGGGCGTCAGCGCCCAGAGCACGTAGGTCGTGTAAGGACCCAGTGACGCCGGTTCCGGCAGGTTGTCCACCTCCGCCTTGATCTGCGCGTTGCCATTCTGGTATTCCACCTGCGCCTTACCCTGCGCGGTGGCCGCGATCGGAGTGCCGCGAAAGAGAAGATCCGACTTCGGTCCCTCTCGGTAGCTATACATCGAAATCTGGCTCAGCACATCGGAGCTGGCAATCGCTTCGGTCTGCTGAACGCCCTGTGCAAAGATCGCCGCGGGCGCAGCTCCGAGCGCAGCCAATACTGCAATAGCGAGCATCGTTTTACGGTTCATGATAATTCTCCTATGTAGATCCGGAACGGTACGCCGAATACTCCGCAGGGTCCGTACGGCAGCGCGCATAGCGAAGGCCTGTTTCGCGCTGCTAGCGACGAGGCCGAGCTCACCTCGACGTATGGACGCGACGGTCAGCGTTTCGTGCGGCGCAAGGCCGTGCGTTAGCGCACTGACCGGTACCCTCCGCACGACCTCAACATGTCACGGCGGTAGCGCGCGCCAACCCTCCCACCAACTCAGAATAGAGGCGTGGGCTCTAGCGGCGAATCAATGCGCTCAACAAAGCGCCGGCGGCGAACGCGATTCCTGCCGTAATTAGCGGATTGCTCTCGGCGTAGGAGCGAGCCTTGCGCAGGTTGTTCTGCGCAGTATTCACGTGTTCCTGCATGAGGTTCGCGGTATCGACGGCTCTCGCGGCCGCACCGCGCACCTCGTACTCGGCGCGATTCGCCTTGGGCGTTACGCGGTCGATCGTCTCGTGGGCCATCGAGGCGAGCCGATCAGTCGTTGAGCTTCCGAGCTCGGTCGAAATCGTTGCTTTTGACATGTGCGTCCTCAGAGTGCTTTGCGGACGACCAATTGATTGCGCACGTCTTTGACGTCGCCGGTGCTGCGCGCCATCTCTTCCGCGAGCGCCTTTTCTTCGGCCGAAACAACTTCACCGCTCAAAGTAACCACGTCCCCGCGCGTATCGACATCGATCTGCATGCCGGCCGTGTTCGAATTGCCCAGCAGCCTCGACTTCACGCTCGCTGTCGTCGTGGCATCGTCGATCCATGCACCGAACGATCGATCCTCGCCGTCCGCAGGAGGTACGTGTGCGCCGGCGACGATGAGCAGCTCGTTGTTCACTTCGACGACGCCCTCGACATTCTTGGCCAGCTCGCCCGCGAGATCGCGATCGATGTCGCTATGCACGTTGCCGGTCAAGTGGACGATGCCCTTGTCGACCTCGGTATCGATTGGGAACGCGCTCAAGTGCCGATTGAGGGCGTACACGGCTTCGAGCTTCCCATCGATCCACGCGTCTTTGGCTGCACCTTCGCGTTCGACGCCGAATGCCTGCATGCCCACGATCGCGCTCGCGAGCGAACCTGTCGCTGCCAGATAGTTTTTCATTGAGCTTCCTTGATGATTGACTTGTTTACCGAAGCAATCATCCGCTCATGGCGCGCCGGCGTCGGTACGTTGACGCGCTTAGCGCAGAATGTTTGCGCGAAAAAGGCCTTCCGCGGGGAGCGGGGCGTTCGCGCGAGGCCTTACATCATTGCGTTCATGCCCTCGGGCATTCTCAAGGTCCCGTTGGAGCCCGTCGCGGACTGGGAGACAACGGCCGTCTCCGTAGTGAGCAGCAAACCCGCTATGGATACGGCGTTTTGCAGTGCGAGGCGCGTCACCTTGGTCGGATCGATGACGCCCATGGCCACCATGTCGCCGAATTCTTCGGTCGCGGCGTTGTAGCCGAAGTTGCCCTTGCCTTCCTTCACCTTGTCCACGACGACCGAAGCGTCGCCGCCGCCGTTGCGGACGATCTGGCGCAGCGGTTCCTCGATGGCTCGCAACAGAATTCGGAGTCCGGCGGCCTGGTCGGCGTTGGCAACCGTCGCCGCTGCGATGGCTTTGCGAACCCGCAGCAACGCCACACCGCCGCCCGGTACCACGCCTTCTTCCACGGCCGCGCGCGTCGCATGCAGCGCATCTTCCACGCGTGCCTTTGTCTCCTTCATCTCGACCTCGGATGCGGCGCCCACCTTGACGACGGCCACGCCTCCGGCGAGCTTTGCGACGCGCTCCTCGAGCTTTTCCCGGTCGTAGTCGGAGCTGGTTTCCTCGGCTTGCCGGCGCAACTCGCGCACGCGGGCCTTGATAGCCGTCGCGTTGCCGGCGCCGTCGATGATCGTCGTGTTGTCTTTCGTGATCCGCACGCTCTTGGCGGTCCCGAGACTGGCCAGCGTCGCTTTCTCGAGCGTCAGCCCTGCTTCCTCGTCGATCAACGTGCCGCCGGTAAGGACGGCAAGGTCTTCGAGCATTGCCTTGCGGCGGTCACCGAAGCCTGGCGCTTTGACGGCCGCACTGCGGAAAACCCCACGCAGGTTGTTCACTACCAACAGAGCCAATGCGTCGCTCGAGACGTCTTCGGCGATGACCAGCAACGGTCTGGCAGCTTTGGTGATGCTCTCGAGCAGCGGCAAGATCTCGCGCATGCCCGCGATCTTTTTGTCGTAGAGCAGGATATACGGCTTCTCGAGCACCACCGACATCGTCTGCATGTCGTTGATGAAGTACGGCGACAAGTATCCTCGATCGAACTGCATGCCCTCGACGAGCTCGAGCTGATTGTCGAGCGACTCACCCTCTTCGACCGTGATGACTCCCTCTTTACCGACGGCCTCCATGGCTTGCGCGATGATTGCGCCGACGGATTCGTCGCCGTTCGCCGAGATCATTCCCACCTGAGCGATGGCCTTCGTGTCCTTGCACTTGACGGAGATGGCCTTCAAGCCGTCGATGGCCGCAGCCGCACCGTGGTCGATGCCGCGCTTCAAATCCATCGGATCCATGCCCGCGGCTACCGCTTTCATGCCTTCGCGTAGGATCGCTTGAGCCAACACCGTGGCCGTCGTCGTGCCGTCGCCCGCGTTGTCGGAGGTCTGCGAAGCCACCGCCTTCGCCATCTGCGCACCGATGTTCTGAAACGGATTGCCGACCTCGATTTCCTGCGCGACCGTTACGCCGTCCTTGGTGACGGTCGGTGTACCTCCCGCTCGCTCGATCAGCACGTTGCGTCCCCGCGGTCCCAAGGTCTCCCGCACGGCGTTGGCCAGTACGTTGACGCCCTTGAGGATCTCGACGCGCGCTTCCTGCGCGAATAGCAGTTGTTTTGCAGTCAATGTCTTCTACCTTTTCGTTAGCGAACGATCGCAGCCGCGCCGAGGCACGGGTTACTCGAGGTCCTTACGCACGTCGTCGGCGGCATCCACCACCTCGTCGACTGCGTCGTCGATCTTGTTGGCGGTCGTCTCGCCGCCGGCTCGAACATCTTCGACCGCTTCGTCGATCTCCTCAGCGGCGCGCTCGAGCGGACCCTCCTTCTCGCAGCCAAGGAGCACGAGCAGCAGCGCGAATGGAAGCAGACTGCGAAAATTCTTGAGCGGCATGGGTAGTTCTCTCCAAGATGGAAATTCTTGGTCGACGGTAGTCGGAATGGTCCGCGTTCGTCTGTACGCTGCCGCACGGAACGTAAGGGCACGGTCTTGTTCGGCGGGCGCTATCGTCCGAGCGCGGCGAGCAGATCTGCCATGGACACGTGTGCGATCGCAATGCCGGAATCCGAGAACCCGTACGGCACCACGACCTCGCTCCCGTGAACGACGGCTCCGCAGGTATACACGACATTCGGTACGTAGCCTTCCCGTTCGCTCTCGTCGGGCTCGATGAGCGGCGCCGACAAATGTCCTATCACGCGCCCTGGGTCTTCGAGGTCCAGCAGCATCGCCCCAATCGCGTATCGTCGCATCGGGCCCACGCCATGAGTGAGCACGAGCCAACCGGCCGGCGTCTCTATGGGCGACCCGCAATTACCGACTTGCAATAGCTCCCACGGATGTTGTGGGCGGTACAGCTCGGCCAGGTCGTCCCAGTGATGCACGTCGGTCGACGTCGAAAGATGGAGATTCTCGCGATCTCTGCGCGAAAGCATGACGTACTTGCCGCCGATCCGGCGCGGAAACAGCGCCATGCCCTTGTTCTGTGCGGCGGCACCGTTCAACGTCGAGATCGTGAACTGCGCGAAGTCTTCGGTCTCGATGAGCTGCGGCAAAATCGAAAATCCGTCGTAAGCCGTGTAAGTGGCGTAATACTTCTTGCTGCCGTCGGTATCGGTGAAATGGACGAACCGTGCGTCTTCCATGCCGCGCGTCTCGTTCGGCCCGGCTGGAAAGATGACGCGCTCGTTGAGGGCCGAGCTCGCCGGGAACGTCGTCACGTAGTTCGACGAAGCCAGCATGCGAATGATCTTGGCGGTTTCGAACCAAATTGCAGGCTCGGGGCCGCTCGCCTCGCGCGCCGCCAACGATGCCTCAAGCTCATCGGGCGTGAACCGGTCCCCGAGTCGGCTTAGTACTCTGGACGACAAGTCGTTGATCGCGCTGAGCTCCTCCAGCTTGGTCGTGAAGCGCGCCTTGTAAAAATGACTCGGCGAGGCCCGGCTGCCGGCAACGAGATATGCTCCGGGCTCGTCGATCGCGATACCGCCATCGCCGTCGAGCACCCCGGAACGAAATTCGATCGACGACAAGTGGCCTTCGCCGACGGCGCGCAGGCTCATCACGAATCGCATTGCGCCGCCCGCGAGCCCGCTCTGGTCGGGTGCCGGCACGATCGAAGGGTTGAAGAGGGCGGCGGCTTCGATCGCGTACTCGTGCGTGAAGTACGCGCCGATCAGCAGGCGCCGGTCGATCGACAGATCGGCGCCGGGGGCATGATGCGCCACCGCCTCGAAATTGCGCTCGAACGTGAGCGCCAGGTCGCGGTGCCGTGCTTGGAAATGCCGCGCGAGCTCGACATTCAGCGCTTTGACGTCCGCTTCGGGAATCGCCAAGGCGCGCTCCATCAATAGATTCGCCCGCGAGACTCCCGGCAGGGCGATTTCGTCGCCGGGAAGGTACGGTTTGGCGAGCACACGGCGTGCGTCCGGTAACAGCCGCTGCCGTGCGCGTCTAATTCGGATCGATTGCATGGATGTTGGCGGGCGCGGTGTGGTGCGGGCCGGATTCGAATCCGTTCCCGTCCACCTCCAGCATCTCGAGCAAAGCCATGAGGAAGCAGACGGTGCTCTCGGCACCTTGGTTTTGATTGACGTGTCCCACACCGATACCGTCGCGGCAGCCGCCCGTCGAGAAATCGTACAACGGCAGACCGAGACGGTTGGCGCCGAGGAACCACGCGAACGCCTCGCGCATGCGGCGCAAGTAGTGCGCGTCTTTCGTGACGGAGTACGCGCAGCTGAACGCAAGCACGAGCGCCGCCGCATCGATGGCCTGCTCGTCTGCGTACGCTTTCTCGCCGCCAGAGGAGTGCCACCCCGTATTGCCGACGAGCTGCAAGTGATCGCCGTCGAAGCATACGCCCTCGAGGAACTCGAGCGACTCGCGCGCATCTCGAAGTGTTGCGCCGTCGCCGGTCACGGAGAACGCGGCAAAGAGCGCGAATGGCAGCAGCGCATTGTCGTAAGTGAGGGTCGACTCGAACCAGCGCCACTGGTCCGACGCGTTGGTGCGATAAGTGTCGGACAATTTCGCGACCAAGCTATCGAGCAGCAGGCGGTCAGCGGTATTGCGCGGGTCGGTCGCGAGCACGCTCACGAGCCCGAGGATGGCCTGAGCAGTCCCGCGCGGTCCTAGCTCGCGTGAATACGGTAAGGCCCGCGCAAGCATGTCGCGAGCGAGCATGCGGCAGCCCTCGTTTGCTGCGAGCGATGCGGTTACGCCGAGCGCCCAGATCGACCGGCCGATGCAATCGTCGGACGCGGGAGACGGGTCGAGGATGCGTTCGTAGCTCATCAAGTTACGGAACGTGCCGTCCGGTTGCTGGGACGCGTGCAGGTAGCTGAGATAGCGGGTGACGAGCGCACGCGTGTCCGCGCCGCCCTGCATGCGGTCCGCGTGGACCGCTACGATCAACGCGCGCGCGTTGTCGTCGACGCAATAACCCGTGCTGCGCGAAGGCACGCTGTACACGGCGTGCTGTATGACGCCTGTATCATCGGTCAGGCGAACGAGATGGTCGAGACACAGATCGGGCAGGCTGCTCACGGCCAACGCCTTCGCGGCGCGGCTCGTGCGCTCGTGCTCCGCGGAGCCCGTGGTCGCGTGCACGACGTCGAAGTACCGGTCTCCGATCCGGGGCCAAGCCATCGAGTGCGCGAACTCGGAAGCCGCGGCACGCATACGCCGAAGCTCGTTCGGCGAATCGAACAACTTCAGAAGCGTTTTGCCCAGAGCCGCGTGATCTCTGAAGGGAAACAGGCAGCCCCGGCCCCCGGAGAGCAGCTCTTCGGCATGCCAGTAAGGAGTCGAGATGACAGCGGCGCCCGCGCCCATGGCGTACGACAACGCACCGCTCGTCACTTGTGCCTCGTTGAGATACGGACTGACGAACACGTCGGCCGCTTGCAGGTACTTGCGCAACTCCTCTGCGGAGACGAACTGACCGCGAAAAACAACGTGCTCGCGCACGCCGAGCTTCTCCGCCTCGAGCTCGAGCGACGTCCGATAAGCTTCGCCGTCGCGCCGCACGACCGTCGGATGTGTAGCGCCGACGACGAAGTAGACCACGTCGGGGAAACGGCGCACGACGTCCGGTAGTGCGCGAATCACGGTTTCGATGCCCTTGTTGGCGCTCAGGAGGCCGAATGTGAGCAGCAAGCGCCGATCCGCTACACCGAACTTCGCTTTCAGCGTTCGTTGATCGGATCGATCCTCCATCACGGGAATGCCGTGCGGGATTATTTGCACCTTCGAGCCGCGAACGCCGTACGAGCTTTCAAGTAAATCCTTTGCGACCCGGCTCATCACTACGATCGCCGTGCAGAGCTCGAACAGCTTCCGCACGACCGCGGCCTGGTTCTGAGACGGGTGCTTCAGCACCGTGTGCAGCGTGACTACCGTAGGGACTCGCAAAGCACGGACGAAATCGAGGATGTACTCTCCGTCGTCGCCGCCGAAGATCCCGTATTCGTGCTGAATGCAGACGAGGCGCAGATGGCTGAAGTTGACGAACTCTGCGGCGCGGACGTAGTCCGCTTTGACGTTTTGCCGGATCTCGAATTTCACTTCATCGGGGTATTGGTATTTCCCCGAGGGCTCGGTTACGGCGAGTACCATCGGCAGGACACGGCCGTCGCGACCGGCGACCGAAAGCGCGAGATCGGCAGTGAAGGTCGCGATTCCGCATCGGCGTGGACCGTAGGTGCCGACAAACGCGACTGGGATCGCGCCGTCGATCGTCTGGTGCGGCGATTTCGGCGCCACGTAGTCGGAGTCTCGGAGCAACGGTCGTTGCGAGCTCCCGCGCGGCGGCGTGTGCGGTATCACAGGCATGCGGTTCACCCTCGATCAGCTCAGAACGAAATGGAACCGCGTGTTCCGTCCGAGTTCGCGTAGCTGATGTTGCGCGCGAGCGGAGTGCCGTTGCCTTTGCATTCCAGAGTCACCACGACGGGCGACCGCGCCGTGCGCAGTTCGTTGAGGCGCTCGGCGCTTGCTTCGTACTTGCCCTCATAAAGGCGCCCTTGACGCGGGCGAACGGGCCTCGGCATAACAACAATTTCAAAGAGTCCTCCTTGGACTGAGTCGCGCTGGCGGTTGCCAGCGGGCCAGATCTGCTTGGCACGGCCAGCATGACGCTATGTCGTGCTTTCCTCTGTGCGGTAGCGTACGTTGCCGCCCTCCCGACGCCGCACGGCGGGGCGTACGACGGTCAACGCAACAGCTCGAGGATGCGTACGGCGGCCCCCGCCGACTATCCAAGGTACCGCCGATAAATCTCGTTCGCCGCCCCGTAGCACTCGCAGGAAGCGGCTTCGAGACGGCCACGGTCGAGGATCGTGATCTCGCCGCGGTTGTAGCGGATCACCTTTCTGGCTTTTAGGGCGGCTGCAGCGACGCTAATTCCGCTGCGGCGCACGCCGAGCATGGCGGCGAGCAGCCCGTGCGTGAGCGCCAGCTGATCGGTGTGTGCTCGATCGTGCGTCATCAGCAGCCAGCGTGCCAGCCGTGCTTCGATCAGATGAAAGCTGTTGCAAGCGGCGTTCTGTGCGAGCTCCGCGACGATCACACACAGATAGCGATTTAGCGTGTTGCGTAACGGCGCGGAGTCGTCGGCAGCGCGTCGCAGATCCGCCGTCTTCATCCGCAACGCACCGCCCGAGCCCTGCACCAGAGCGCGGAGCGGCGACAAGTCCAGGCCGAACATCGACGCAGGGCTGAACATGCCCTCGTTGCCGATGAGGCCGACTTCCAAATGGGGATGACCATCCGTGTTCGCCATCAGGGAAATGAACCCGTCCGTTGGAAAGTAGGCGTAGCGGATGGTCTCCGCGGGTTCGCAGAGTAGCTCGCCGAACGTGAGCTCGACCGGCTCGCAGCTGTTCAGCACATCGTTGCGAGCCCGCGCCGGCAGGCCGGCGAGCAGCCGATTGACTGTGGGTGATGCGACCGGCACGCCTCTTCTCAACGTCGTTCGTAATCGGTGGTCATTTCGATGTACCGTGGACCGCAAAGCGCGTAGCGTCTGTACGTTGGCGCACGGATCGTGGGGGGGTGGCCGTCTCGGTACGATAGCGGACAGTATCTCGTCTACACTGTTCGGTATGATCGACACGGTGCTTGCGAAGCCTCGGGTAGCGCGGAAACCTGATCGTGGCTGAGCGTTCCCATAGCCCGCTGCAGAATCAGCTCCTCGGCCGAGCCGTCTCAGCGCTCGACGTCAGTGACGCATCGAGCCACGTCTATTTTCCGACACCTCGATCGTCTCGCTGTTGTATGTCATGGAGGACGGCTCGTCAGCTGAAATCGCCGTCGTTGGCAACGACGGCATCGTCGGTGTTTCGCTTTTCATGGGCGGCGAGACCACGCCGAGCCGGGGCATCGTGCAGAGCGCGGGCCACGCCTATCGCTTGAAGGGGCAGTACCTCAAGCGGGAATTCATGCGCGCTGCGGAGCTCCAGCATATTCTGCTGCGTTACACGCAAGCCCTGTTGACGCAAATGGCGCAGACCGCGGTTTGCAATCGTCACCACTCCGTCGATCAGCAGCTCTGCCGCTTGCTGCTGCTCAGCTTCGACCGGCTACCGTCCGACGAGCTGACAATGACGCAAGAGCTGATTGCCAGCATGCTCGGCGTGCGTCGCGAAGGCGTAACGGAAGCGGCAGGGAAGCTGCAGAAGGCCGGTTTGATCCGCTACAACCGCGGACACATTACGTTGCTCGACAGGCCCGGCCTCGAAGCGCGCTCCTGCGAGTGCTATGCCGTCGTCAAGAGAGAATTCAATCGGCTGCTGCCGCGCGAGCACTTATAGGGTCGCCCGCGCCTAGGGTATGTACGCTCGCGCACAGACGTAGGTTGGGCCGACGTGGTCTATTGACCACCTATACCCCGTCTCCCGAGCCTCGACATGCTGATCCGCGTCGGTTACGACATCGTCTTCGAGCACCCCGTGCCGACGCCGATCATCGCGATGCTCTATTTGCATCCGTCATGCCGGCCCGCGATTCGGCGCGACGAGTATCTCCTGATCGACCCTATCCGTGCAGGTCACAGGATACGTCGATGGCTTCGGCAATCGCTGCGGCCGGTTCATCTCGCCTGCCGGGCGCATACGTCTGTGGAACGACGCGGTAATCGAAGCAGACGGCGAGCCGGATCGGCAAGCGCCTACGGCCGTCCAGCGCGAAATCCACGAGCTGCCCGACGACACTCTCGAATTTCTCATCGCGAGCCGTTACTGCGAAGTCGACCGGATGGTCGTCCTCGCGTGGCAACTCTTCGGCAGCACGACGCCCGGCTGGGCGCGCGTGCAGCGCGTCTGCGACTTCGTCCATCGACATCTGAAGTTCGACTACTTGCAAGCGCGCAATACGCGCACGGCTTACGAGGCGTACCGAGAACGTGTCGGCGTGTGTCGCGACTTCACCCACCTGGCCGTGACGCTGTGTCGCTGCCTGAATATTCCGGCTCGGTACTGCGCAGGTTATCTCGGCGACATCCGGGTGCCCGCCGTCCCCGACCCAATGGACTTCAGCGCGTGGTTCGAGGCGTATCTCGGCGATCAGTGGCACACGTTCGACGCTCGGCACAACGTGCCACGCGTCGGCCGCGTCCTGATGGCGCGTGGCCGGGACGCCGCCGACGTTGCATTGCTGACGTCGTTCGGATCGAGCCGGCTCGAGCGCTTTTCGGTGTGGTGCAGCGAAGTCGACGATGAGGCGCTGCTAGCCGTCGCAGGGAATGTCAAGGTGGAGACGGCATGACGAGTACGTGGCAGAGCAGGCAGCTCGTAGTCACTCCGGAGTTGCTCGGCATGCGCAGCATCGGAGAGTGCAAGCAGCGAGTCGAGAAACTAGGTTTGACACCGCTACCGTGGCTCCCATACCGGCAGGAGCATTGGCGCCTCGACGTCTTGCTGACCTGGTCCCGCGCCAACGGTCTCGATCGTTTGCCGTCACTAGCACCGGGATCCGCGCAGCGTCGCCCACCGGGTCGATGGCCGGTCCGTGTCCCTGCTGCGTGATTGTCGTTCCGGCGCAACCTTGCGTTTTGTCATAGGAGTGAACATGAGCGACGTGCAAGTGAGTGTCTTCTTCCGTACTCTGGTGCTGGCCGCGATTTCTACGGTAGTCCCCGGCCTCGTGTGCGCGCAGGGAGGCGGAATCGGAATTCCCGAGCATGCGACGGCCAGGGCCTATGGGACAGGTTGGGAGTGCGAGCCAGGCTACAAAAAAGTCACGGACGCTTGCGTAGCCATCGAGCTGCCGGCCAACGCGTTTCTGACGGGATCTTACGGGGAAGGCTGGGAGTGTATGCGGGGCTATCGAGTGTCCGCGAAGAGCTGTATCGCGATCGAGCTGCCGCCCCACGCTTATCTCGAAGCCGGGGGCGATCGATGGAAATGCGAGCGCGGATATCGGAGCGTTGCTGAGCGCTGCAACCTCGTCGTGGTGCCTCAGCATGGGTACCTGGACGCTGCCGGCGATCGTTGGCAATGCGATCGCGGCTATCGTGAGTCCGGCGAGCTCTGCGTCGCCATCAATGCCCCGTCGAACGGCTACTTGACGAATAGCTCGTATGGCTCCGGCTGGGTTTGCGATCGCGGTTTCCGAGCCGAGGCCGCGGATTGCCTGGCCGTCGTTGTTCCGGTGAACGCCTACTACGTCGACGCTTCCTTCGGATCGGGGTGGAAGTGCGATCGCGGGTATGCGGATGTCGGCAAAGCGTGCGTGCCGGTGCAGTTGCCGGATAACGCGCACCTCGACTATTCGGGAAGCGGGTGGGATTGCGATCGGCCCTTTCGCCGAGAGCGCGATCGTTGCGCCTCACCTTAGTCGGGTTGGACGAGGCGGCACTCGTTCGACCGTCGAGGCACCTCGATATTCGGCTTCGCGGCGCGATTTCCAACATGAGCGAGAGCAAGTCCTACGCCGATGTCCTCGCGCAATTGCGGGCCGCGTACGACCCGAGCGCGGCCGATCGAGACAGCCAATCGAAGTCGGATTGGAAGGTGACCGAGCGCCGCTCGTTTCTCGAACGACTGCGGGACGAAGGCAAGACTCGATTGCTCGAGCTAGGTGCCGGAACCGGCCAAGACAGTCGCTTTTTCCAAGAGCAGGGCCTCGACGTGGTCACGACGGACGCCTCGCCGGCGATGGTCGCGAAGTGCCGCGAGAAAGGTCTCGACGCCCACGTCATGGACTTCATGAGCCTGGCGTTTGCGCCGGGCTCGTTCGATGCCGCGTATGCGTTGAACTGCCTCTTGCACGTGCCTAACGCGGACATGCCCGCCGCGCTCGGCGCCATCCGAGCGATACTCGAGCCGGGAGCGCTTCTGTACATCGGCGTCTACGGCGGCGACTCGTTCGAAGGCGTCAAGCCGGATGATTGGCATGATCCGCCGCGTTTTTTTTCGATGAGGACCGACGACGAGCTGCTGCAAATGGTAGCGCCGTACTTTGACGCCGTGGATTTCCACATCGTGGAGAACGAGAGCGACGGCCGTTTTCAAGCGTTGACGGTGCGTCGCGTGTGAGCGCTGCGCGCCGGTCATGAAAGTCCTGCTCCTCATGCTGGCGGTTGTTCTGTCGGGTTGCGCCACGACGGCAGTCGTCGTCCCGCCCGGTGTCGATGCCGAAACTCAGGCGCCGCTGCAGGCGAGGGGGACCACGCGGTCGACGAGCGGCAGCAGGACTCAGACGGTCGGGTTGCCGTTGTCGCGTGCAGGAAAGATCGGGCTTTGGGCCGGCGTGGCCGTGTTCCTCGCCTATCTAATGGAGTCCGACGGCGAAGAGAGCGTGGACCCGGTCGATCCGTAGCTTGCCCGAGCCGGTTGTTCGATCATGGGCCGCGCGCCGCGCTCGTGGCGTCAATTCAGCGTCGTCCAGTCGAGGATGATCTTGCCCGACTGCCCGGAGCCCATCGTCTCGAAACCGCGCTGGAATTCATGGACCGGGAAGTGGTGCGTGATCACCGGCGTGATGTCGAGCCCGGCCTGCAGCAACGCCGCCATCTTGTACCACGTTTCGAACATCTCGCGGCCGTAGATGCCGCGCATGTTGAGCCCCTTGAAGATTACCTGGCTCCAATCGATCGCCGTGTCGCCGGGCGGGATACCCAGCAAGGCCACGCTGCCGCCGTGGTGCATGGTGCGCAGCATGTCGCGGAATGCGGACGGGTTGCCCGACATCTCGAGGCCGACGTCGAATCCTTCCTGCATGCCGAGCTCATGCATGACGTCGTCGAGTGTTTCGCGCGTGACGTTCACCGCGCGCGTCGCGCCCATCTTCTTCGCGAGCCCGAGCCGGTAATCGTTGACGTCGGTGATGACCACGTGCCGCGCGCCGACGCGTTTCGCGATGGCCACGGCCATGATGCCGATCGGGCCGGCGCCCGTGATGAGCACGTCCTCGCCCACGAGGTTGAACGCGAGCGCCGTGTGCGTCGCGTTGCCGAACGGATCGAGGATGCTCGCGATATCGTCCGTGACGACGTCCGGCAGCTTGAATGCGTTCCCGCCCGGGATCGCGAGGTATTCCGCGAAACAGCCCTGGCGGTCCACGCCGACTCCCACCGTGTTGGCGCAGAGGTGGCGCCGCCCCGCGCGACAGTTGCGACAGAACCCGCACGTAATGTGGCCTTCGCCGGAAACGCGGTCACCCAACGAGAAGCCGCGCACCTCGCTGCCCATGTCGACGATGCGCCCGTAGTACTCGTGGCCGACGGCCATCGGCACGGGAATGGTCTTCTGCGCCCAGGCGTCCCAGTTGTAGATGTGCATGTCGGTGCCGCAGATCGCGGTCTTTGCAATCTTGATGAGCACGTCGTTCGGCCCCACCGTCGGCATCGCGATGTCCTTCATCCAGATGCCCGGACGAGCTTCACTCTTGACCAATGCCTTCATATCAGCTGCAGCTCACGACCCACTTTTATGAAGGCGGCGAGCGCGCGCTCCAGCTGCGCGTGCATCAAGCCTGCCGACATCTGCGTGCGGATGCGCGCCTCGCCGCGAGGCACGACCGGGAACGAGAATGCGATGACGTAGATTCCTTCGTCGAGCAGCCGCTCGGCGAAACGCCCTGCGAGCGCGGCGTCGCCGATCATGACGGGGATGATCGGGTGCTCGCCGGCCTTGAGGCGGAAACCGGCGGCTTGCAGGCCGGCGCGGAACCAGCGCGCGTGCGCGAACAACGTTTCCTTGAGCCGCGGCGTCTGCTCGATCATCTCGAGCGCGCGTAGCGTCACCGCGGCGACCACGGGCGGGATGCTGTTCGAGAACAGGTACGGACGCGAACGCTGTCTCAAAGCTGCGATCGCGGCAGATCGGCCGCTCGTGTACCCGCCGCTGCCGCCGCCGAGCGCTTTGCCGAACGTGCCGGTGAGGAAATCGATGCGTCCCAAGACGCCGCAGTGTTCGGCTGTGCCGCGCCCGCCAGCGCCCATGAAACCCGTCGCATGCGAATCGTCGACCATGACGAGCGCACCGTACGCTTCCGCGAGATCGCAGATCTCGCGCAATGGCGCGATGCTGCCGTCCATCGAGAACACGCCGTCGGTTGCGATGAGGCGTGTGCGGCAGTCTTGCGTATCCTCGAGGTGTTGCTCGAGCTCGTCGAGATTGCGGTTCGCGTAACGCAGGCGCCGTGCCTTGCAGAGCCGGATGCCGTCGATGATGCTCGCGTGATTGAGCGCGTCGGAGATGACCGCGTCTTGCTCGCCGAGCACCGTCTCGAACAACCCGCCGTTCGCGTCCCAGCAGGACGAGTAGAGGATCGTGTCCTCCGTGCCGAGGAACCGCGACAATGCCGCCTCCAGCTCAACGTGAACGATCTGCGTGCCGCAGATGAAGCGGACCGACGCCATGCCGTAGCCGCAACCGTCGAGGGCACGGTGCGCCGCCTCGCGGATCGACGGATGGTTCGCGAGGCCGAGGTAATTGTTGGCGCAGAGATTGATGACCTCGGCGTCGTTGGCGCGGATCTGTCCGCCCTGCGGGCTCGAGATCACGCGTTCGTTCTTGAAGAGTCCCTGCGCGCGCAGCTGCTCGAGCTCGGAGTCGAGCCGTCGATAGAAAGCGGTATCCACGCGTCACCACGTCTATGGAACTGAAGCGATTATACGTCCGCCGCACGCGATCTCCGGCGGAAGCCGAGCCAGCGAACGCCGGGGAGGCGATTCGAGGCCGCTCGACCTCGGCTGCGCTATTCGACGAGCGGAATGGCGTCCGCGAGATCGAATTTTACGACGGCGCGAATCTTGTTTTCGATCTGCAGATAGCGCGCGGCTTCGATCGCGGGAACGACACCGTCGAGCTTCAGCAGCGTCTTCTTTCTGAGCGCGACCTCGGCTTCGTCGAGCCTGGTGGCCTCACCGATCAGTCGCCGGGCTATGGCGTCCGTGATCGAGCCGTTTACGTACCGCTCGACGTACTCGTTAACGACATTCACGAGCTGCGCGTCGATCGTCTCGAGCTCCCGTTGATATTCGGCGTAGATCGGCCAAAACGCGGCGGCCTGGGGCTCCGTGAGAATTAAATTCGCCTCCACGACCGCTTTCTTGTCGAGGTCGAGCTGGTCGCGGAGCACGTCCATGCTGCTCGCAGCCAGCTCCTGCGCTAGGGCGGGGCGGTGCGAGACCAGCGACATGCCCATTGTGATGGCGGCCAGAGCTGCGTAGAGTCGCATTGACGTTCTCCTGATCGGCCGCATGAGACTGCGGCATCAGCGTACTGTTGCGTCAGGCACCGAGCAGCGCTATTCGCACTTGGTCCAATGCCTGGCGCGGCGTCGACTTAAGTATTTTGAGACCGCGCGAAGCGCGATACGAGTCCAACCACTGAATACGGTCAACTCAATTCGCGCCGCGGCGCGCCTCATCCCGACTACGCCGTCGATCCGACGGCTGAAATTCGGTCGCGATAATGCATTCCACGCCGTCGTTCGACAGCGCGTCGAAGCTCACATGCGTGACGCGGGTAGGCGCGAGCGCGACTGCCCCGAAATGTATGTGAAAACGGCGATCATTGCCGCGACCTTCGTTGCCGCCTACGTTTTGCTAGTCTTCGCTGCGACGACGTGGTGGCAGGCGGTGCCGCTCGCCATCCTATTGGCGCTAGCGATCGTCGCGATCGGCTTCAACGTGATGCACGACGCGAGCCACGGCGCCTATTCCGATTCTCCTTTCCTCAATAGGCTCATGAGCATGAGCCTTGACGTCGTCGGCGGCAGCTCGCACTTTTGGCACTGGAAGCACGTGGTCTTCCATCACACCTACGTAAACGTCGTCGGCTACGACACCGATATCAACCTCGCCGGCCTCGGCCGTTTGACGCCGCATCACCGGCATGAATGGGTACATCGCTGGCAGCACTGGTACGTCTGGTTCTTATACGGCGTCATGGCGATGAAATGGCACCTCTATGATGACTTTCGGCTGGCCGTCAACGGCCGGATGGGCGAGCACGTCGCGCCGAGCCCGCGGCGCCGGCAGCTCGCCATATTCGCCGCCGGCAAAGTCGTCTTCTTCACGCTCGCGTTCGGGTTGCCGCTGCTCATCCATCCGCTGTGGGTAGTCGCGGCCATCTACGTGCTGACCGCCGCCGTGCTCGGGCTGGTGCTAGGTTCCGTATTTCAGCTGGCTCATTGCGTAGAGCTCGCTGATTTTCCGCTCGAGCGTTCGCCCGGGCACATGGAGAGCGCGTGGGCCGTGCATCAGGTCGAGACGACCGTCGACTTTGCGCGCGACAGCTCGGCGGCGGCGTGGTTGCTCGGAGGATTGAATTTCCAGATCGAGCATCATCTATTCCCGCGGATGTGCCACGTGAACTATCCCGCGATCGCGCCCATCGTGGAGCTGACCTGCGCGGAATTCGGCGTCCGCTACAACCGCAACCCGACCGTGCTCGCGGCCGTGCGGTCCCACTATCGTTGGTTGCGCCAGATGGGCGCGACTCCCGCCGCGCGCGAGCTGATCGCGGGGCGCTAGCGCTATTTCTTGAGGGCGAGCTTGACGTCGACGGAGACGTCCTGGGCGACCCAGCTCGTGTCGTTCCAGCCTTCGCCGACGTTGAAGTCGAAGCGGTTGATCGTCATCGTGCCCGCAAACTCGGCCGTCGAGCCCGAGCCGTTCAGCGTGAACTTCATTGCCATCGGCTTCGTCGTGCCTTTCAGCGTGAGCTGGCCGTTCGCGACATACGAGCCGTCGGCGGCCTTCTCGATCTTCTGCGACTCGAACTTGGCCTCCGGAAACTCCTTGGCGTTGAACCAGTCCTTGTCGAGCAGCGACGCGTCGCGATCGCTATCGCGCGTGTTCACGGAGTCGAGCTGTACGGTGCCGGCGATGCTGCCCTTGGTCGGATCGGCGGGATCGAGGTCGATCTGTGCCGTGAACGTTTGGAACCGGCCGTTGAACTTCGTGCCCTGTTGAGTGCCGACGAAACCCACGGAGCTCGTCTCGGGAACGACCGTCCAGGGGGCCGCCAGCGCCGCGGCGCTGAATGCGAGGCCGGCAGCGGCGACGAGAGACTTCAAGCAAAACGTGTTGATCATGATCGTTGTCCCGGGTGTCGTGCGGATGAGCTCGATAACGCAATTGTATTCGATCGTTTCCGGCGGCCGCAAAAACGGGGCCTTAACTTGACCCTTCTGAAGACGCGGGCCATGGATTCAGCCGGCATTCAGCTCGGGTAGCCCGAGTACCCCCTACCCGAAAAAGCAACGCGGCTCCCGAGGGAGCCGCGTCGACGAAGCAAAAGGCCGGAAATTCGCGGCCTGAAAGTCGCGGAGTTAGTCGCGCGACATGAACAGCCGCAGCACGTACCAGAACATCAGCGCGATCGACGCAAAGAGCTGCAGCGCGGCGGCGACGTACCGATCCTCGGGATAGTGATGCAGGATGTTCGACGTGTCGTAGAGCACCGCCGCGCCGGCAAACCCGATCATCGCGACGGAGAACCACGTCCCGAGCTCGAAGCCGAACAGCACTGCCGCGACGATGCCGACGAGCGCAAGAATTCCGCCCCAGATCAGGATGCCTCGCAGAAACGAGAAGTCCTTGCGCGTGATCAGCGCGACCGCCGTGAGACCGCCCGTTCCGAGCAGCGTCACGCCCACTGCGCTCTCGACCATGCCAGGCTGGGCAGCGATCGCCATTGCGAGCAGCGGCAGGAAGATGATCGCTTCGGCGACAACGAAGCCGACGAGCGCCACGTACTGCAGCGGTTTCGACTGCACTGTGTGCGCCACGTGCGTCGCGAGCCAGCCGACGATCATGAAAGCGCCGAGGATCAGCAGCCAGTTGAAGCCGAGCATCGTCTGCGCCAGCGGCATCGCAAGCCCACTGTCGAACAGATAGGTTTCGATGCCCGCGAACAACAAAATGGCGGCGGCGACGTGGCCATAGGTTCGCCAGATGAAGTTCGACCGCGTTTCGGCGCTGAGCTCGGCAACCGGCGTGTAAGGCAAAGTCTGCGATTGCATGCGCGCTCCCGATGTCATTCCAACAAGAGCTGGATTCTAGCACCGCGGTGAGGGGTCCCCTAGAATTCCGAGCACCACGTCACAGGAGCGCGAGCGACATGCGAGCCGAACCGAAGGCCTGCCGAGCCACCGCCGCCGCCTCCTGTGCATTGTTAACTCGAGGCGCGCCGCGGTTGGCGCCGCCGCCCGCGCCTATCCTGGGACGCCGCTGAGTGCGGCCGCTCGCGGCGCTGGCAGCCGTTCTACTCGCCGCTTGCAGCGAGCCTCCGCAACCCGAGCAGGCTCCCGCCGCGGCCGTGACGGCCGAGTTCACGAGCGGCGCCGATTGGCCGAGCTATAACCGCGACCTCGCCGGCACGCGATTCTCGCCGCTGCGGCAAATCTCGCCGACGAACGTCGACGAGCTGCGGCAAGCGTGGTCCTATCCGCTCGGATCCGCCGCGGGCGCAGGGCTCGAAGGCTCCGAGCTCACGCCGCTCGTCGTGGACGGCGTCTTGTACGCGACGGCCGCGGATCGCGTCGTCGCGCTGCGCGCGGACACCGGTGCCGAGGCTTGGCGGTTCGTGCTGCCGCAGAGCGCGCCATCGCAGCGCGGCCTCGCGTACTGGCCCGGAGATGCGGCAGCGCCGGCGCGCATCTTTTTCACGGCGGGGCGCGCGCTCGTGGCGCTCGATGCGGCGACGGGACAAAAAGCGCTCGCGTTCGGTAACGCCGGCGAGGTGTCGATGCCGGCCTCGTACACGGGAGCGCCGACGCGGTTCGAGGACCTTCTGATCGTCGGCTCGAACGGCCCGCCCGGCGGCGTGCGTGCGTACGACGCGCGCAGCGGCGAAGAGCGCTGGAGCTTCGTAGGTGCGCCGACGTTGCTGCATCCGGCTTCGTCGCTGGCCGTCGACGTCGACCGCGCGCTGCTCTACGCCGTATTTGCGGGACCCGAGCCCGACGTTTTCTACGGCGGCGAACGGGCCGACGCGGATCCGCACTTAAGCTCCGTCGTCGCGCTCGACGCCCGCACGGGCGGTCGCCGCTGGCACTTTCAGACGGTGCATCACGACGTTTGGGATTACGATCTCGTGGCGCCGCCGGTGTTGCTCGATGCGCCGGCCGAGAATGGCCGGCGCCCGATCCTCGCGCTACCAGGCCGCACGGGCTACCTGTATCTGCTCGACCGCGTGACCGGCGAGCCCGTGTTCGCCATCGTCGAAACGCCGGCGCCGCCCTCCGACGTGCCCGGCGAGCGCGTGTCGCCGACGCAGCCCGTGCCGCAGAAGCCGGCCGCAATCGCGCGCGTCGGTTATGCGCCCGACGACATCGTGACCGCCGCCGACACGACGGCCGAGCACGCCGCGTACTGTCGCGCGCTGCGCGATCGCAGCGGCGGCTTGCAAAGCTCGGGGCCATTCACACCGTATCGCTACCGTGCGCCCGACAAGGAACCGCGATCGACGATCGTATTTCCAGGGTCGCTCGGCGCCGTTAGTTGGGGCGGAGCCGCGGCCGATCCCGAACGCGGTCTCGTCTTCGTCAACACGAGCAGCGAGGGCGGTATCGGCTGGCTCGAGCCGAACACGGGCGACGCCATATCGGCGCAGACGGGCCAAGGAGCGCGCGCGGAGCGCATGCCGTACCGCCGGACGAGCGCCGTCGGCGGACCGCTCGCGCGTTTCTGGTGGCACGACGCGCCGGCCGACTCGTCGGGCAACGAGCAACGCGGCGGCTCGGCTGCGTGGCCGTGCCAGAAGCCACCCTGGGGCGAGCTCATGGCCGTCGATGCGGCGACGGGCGAGATTGCGTGGCGCGTGCCGCTCGGGCTCACCGAGCAATTGCCCGAGCGCAAGCGGCGGACGGGCCGCCTCAACGTCGGCGGCCCGATCGTCACTGCGGCCGGGCTCTTATTCATCGGCGCGAGCGACGACCGGCGCTTTCGCGCGTTCGATTCACGGACCGGCGCCGAGCTCTGGGTAACGGAGGTGCCGCTGTCCGCTCACGCCGTGCCCATCACGTATGCCGCCGCCGACGGCCGGCAATACGTCGCGATCGTCGCGGCGGGGCGGCTCGCAATCGACGACGCCGGCGCAGCGGGTGCCGAGTCGCTGATCACGTACGCGTTGCCGTAGAGCGTATGGCGTAGAATTCGACGAGCGGTACAGCATCGCGGTTGGAGCAGGGCATGTCGAAGCTCGAGAACAAGATCAAGGCGAAGCAGTTCGTCATCACTGCGGAGATCGTGCCGCCGCTCTCGGCCGCAAGCACGAAGCTCTTGCACGAGGCGAGTCAGCTGAAGGGTAAGGTCGACGCGATCAACATCACCGATGCCGCCGCGGGCAAGACGTCGATCAGCAGCTTCGCCGCCTCAGCGATCCTTGCCGCGAACGGGTACGAGCCGATCCTGCAGGTCACGTGCCGCGACCGCAATCGCATCGCGCTCGCGGGCGACTTGATCGGCGCAGCGGCGCAGGGCATCGAGAACTTGCTGATCCTACGCGGCGACGACCCAAAGGGCGGAGACCAACCCGACGCAAAGCCCGTGTTCGATTTCGAGTCGATCGACCTGCTGAAGCTCGCGCGCGACATGAGCGAGAAAGGCGAGCTGCCGTCGGCACGCAAGATCGACTCTGCGCCGAGCTTCTTCATCGGAGCGGCCGACGTGCCGCGCAAGCCCGACGCGAAGTGGTCGCCCGTACCGCTGCAGAAGAAGATCGAGGCCGGCGCCGAGTTCATTCAGACGCAGTTCGGCTTCGACCTCGAGGTCGTACGCGCGTACGCCGAGCGGCTGCGCGCCGAAGGCATCACGGAGAAGCTCGGCGTCATCATCGGCGTCGGGCCGATCCGCTCGGCGAAGTCAGCGCGGTGGATGAACGAGAACCTGTTCGGCGTCACGGTGCCCGAGCCGATCATCGCGCGCATCGAAGCCGCGAAAGACCAAGCCGCCGAAGGGCGGCGCGTCTGTGCCGAGCTCATCGAGGGGCTCAAGCAAATCCCGGGCATCGCGGGCGCGCACGTCATGGCGCCGGCGCAAGGCCCCGACGCGATCGCGGCGGTGCTCGACTCGCTCTGAGCGGCCGCAGAATTGCTCCTGCATTTGCGGCACTCCCGCCATCCCTGGCGGTCGTCAGCGCTGCGGCTGCGGCGGCAGCTGCTGGGGACGCAGCCGCTGCGCAGGCAGCCGCGGTTGCGGCGGCAGCACCAGAGTGGGGTCTTCGAAGGTTTGGATGACCTGGGGCCATTGGCCGTCGAAGTACTGCAAGGTCGGCTCGACTCGCAGCTGACCGGTGCTCGCCACGCCGACCGTATAGGCATGCATCTCGCTGCAAGTGGCCATCCACTTTGCCGATGCGTCGATGCCGCCGTACACGCGCAGCAGCTCGTTGCAGATGAAACCCGAGTCGCGGATCGCGATCAGGAACGTCGTATTGCGGAACGTCTCCGACATCGCTTCGAGCTCGCGTACCTTCGCGGCGGCCAGCTCGTCTCGAGGCGGCGCAGGCGGTTCTGCCACGGCAATCTGGGGCGACGCAACCGTCTGTACGGGCGGTGAGCTTTGGGTTGGCAGGGCGACGACCCCCGGCTCGTCGCTCGGACTGCGTGCGAGCAGCAGCACGACCCCGGCCGCGGCGATCGCGGCCGCAGCCACGATAGCGCGAGTGATCGTCTGCGATTGCATCGTCGTGTTCCCTTCGTCCGCCGCGGCTAGCGCCGCCGCCGCTTCACCGCCAGCGCGCTGACCTTGACGGGCCTTGCCGGCCGATCGAAGCGTACGGCCGTCAGATGATTGCCCCAGACACAGCCCGTGTCGAGGGCCGTGACGTCGGCGCGGCGCAACAGTCCGAGCGCCGCCCAGTGGCCGAAGACGATATGGGCGCGCGCGGCGCGCCGCTCGGGCACGTCGAACCACGGAATGAGCCCTTTAGGTTGCGTGCCCGGCGCGCCCGAGTACGAGAGATCGATGCGGCCTCGCCGGTCGCAGTAGCGCATGCGCGTCAAGGCGTTGATCGTGTAGCGGCGCCGATCGGCTCCGCGCAGCTTCGGGCTCCAGGCCGACGGCTCGCGGCCGTACATCTCCTTCAGCGCATGGCGCCATTGCCGTCCGCGCAGCTGTGTTTCGACGTCGTGTGCCTCGGCGCGCGCCTCGGCGACGGTCCAAGCCGGCGGGATTCCCGCGTGAACGAGCACGCGCTTGAAGTGCGCGTCGTAATGCAGCAGCGGCCGGCTGCGGAGCCAGTCGATGATCGCGGCCAAGTCCGGCGCCTCGAGCACGTCGCGGAACGTATCGGCCGGCGACAGCTCGCGGCGGCCTGCGACCGTCGCCAGCAAGTGCAAATCGTGGTTGCCGAGAACGCAGGTCACGCTGCGCCCGAATCCCATGACTCGCCGCAGCACGCCGAGCGAATCGGGGCCGCGGTTGACGAGGTCGCCGACGAGCCAGAGCCGGTCGCGCGACGGCCGAAACGCAATCTTGCGCAGCAGCGCGTCGAAAGCCGCCGCGCAGCCTTGAATGTCGCCAATCGCGAATAGCCTCATGCGCGGGCGCTGCGGCGGCGGTCAAGCAACGAGCTGCCGCGCGGCGCCGATCATCGCGACGAACGTCGGCCATTTCGCTCTGACCGAACGCCGGACTTCGCGCGCGAGCGCAAGCTGGCTCCTGCGAAGCTCCACGAGTGCCGGAGGCAATGTCCCGTCCGCGCCTTGCTTGCGCAGCAGAGCGGCGTAACGGCGCAACCGCGCCGTGGCCGTGTACACGTCCTGATGCGTGCCGAGCAGCTCTTGAAGCGCCTTGCACTCTCTCGCGGTCGGCTTCAGCGCCGGATACACCTCGGCGAAGAACTCGAGCTCGTAGCGCAACCGCTTGGTCTTGATGCGCAGGTCGTGCAGCTGCGCGGGGCGCGCGCGCTCCATGAGCGGGTTGCCGAGGCGCCGGACGCGCCCTACGCCGCGGCGCATGCCCTGCCGCACGGCGTCGCGCACCGACAGCGAGCCCCACCTTCGTAGCGCGGCCGGCGTCGGGTCCTTGCCGACGAATCGCTCGAGACCGGCGAGCAGCGTCGCGGTCCGCGGGCTCGAGCACGCCGCAGCTGCGCGTTCCGCGCTTCGGTGCGTTCGCGCCGCAGGTAGAGCCGGTAGCCGCTCAAGCCGCGGCGCTTCTCGGCCGGCAGCGCTTGAACGTAGGCATCGAAGCTCTCGCTGTACACGTCGAGATCGCGAACGTCGCCGAGCGACCTCGCGAACCAGCGTAGCTCGGCGCCGAAGCGCGCGGCTTCCTTGCTCGGCAGCATGCGGCCGAAGAGCCGCAGCGCGACGCGCAGCCGCCGCGCGGCCACGCGCAGCCGATGGATCTCATCGGGTGTCGGCGCGCGTTCGGGCTGCGGCTGGTTCGCGGCCAGCGACGCGGCTTCGCGGCGGAGAATCGCGTGAGCGAACACGATGAACGCGTCGTCGGGGCTGAAGCCCGGCGCTGCGACCGTCGTTACGCGCAACGCGCCGAGTCGAGGAGGCTGCGTCGGCGCAACTTTTCGTTGTGCGCGTGGCTCGCTCATGGAAGGATTTTTTCGGGCTTGCCCTGCCCGGCGTCCTTATGACATTAGTGACGCTTGGCACGGAGTGTCAAGGCGAGCGCCGTGCAGGTCGCGCTGTGTTCATCCTCGAAGCCAGGAAGCAGACCCAACATATGGAAATCATTGGCGTCTACAACTTCAAAGGCGGTGTCGGCAAGACGACGACGGCCGTGAACCTCGCATACCGCTCGGCGGCCGAGGATTGGCCGACGGTGCTCTGGGACCTCGACCCGCAAGGAGCCGCCACGTATATCCTGCGCGAGAGCCCGCGTGAGACGGGCGCCGCGAAGGAGCTGATTCGCGGCGACACGAAGCTTCGCGACATCGTCGTCGCGACCGAGCACGAGCGGCTCGATCTGGTTCCCGCCGATTTCTCGTATCGGCGCATGGACGTCCACCTCGACAAGCGCCAAGACGCGACGACGTTGCTGCTGAAGCTCATGCGCCCTTTGCAGGACCGCTATGCATGCCTCGTCCTCGATTGCCCGCCGGGCATGTCGCTCGTTTCCGAGAACGTGATGCACGCGGCCGACGCGCTCGTGGTACCGCTGCTGCCGACGCCGCTCTCCGCGCGCATGCTCGAGCAATTACTCGAGTTCATCGCGGCGCGCGGTTGGCACGACATCAACGTGCTGCCGTTCTTCTCGATGGTCGACCGGCGCCGCGCGCTGCACAAGCAGACGATCGCGGAGCTGCGCGAGCGGTTCCCCGCGATGCTAGCGACGGAAGTGCCGTATGGGAGCGAGTTCGAGCGTATGGCCGCGCGGCGCGCGCCGATCGAGTCGTACGCGCCTGCGAGCGCGGCAGCGGAAATTTACCGCGCGCTCTGGCGCGAGATCGACGGGCGCTTGACGTCGCTGTCGAACGTCCGCGCCGCACGCCGCGCCGTCGGTGTGGAAACGAGCGAGGTCGCCGCCGAGTCGGAGCTCGTCGGCAGCCCGTGGTCGGCTGGGCGCGCCTGAGCGCGGCTCAAGGCAACGCGAAAACGTAGAGGCCGTTCGCGGTTCCGGAGCGAGCTTCGGGCGTCAACGTCGCGAGGCTGAACGTGTTCGGCGTCGCGCCCGTGCTGATCGCGACGTATTGCTTGCCGTTCACGGCGAAGGTCGCCGGAAAGCCCGTGACGTGCGACCCCAAGTTCACTTCCCAGAGCACGGCACCCGTCTCGGCGTCGTAAGCGCGGAACCGCCCGGCCGTGTCGCCGCCGAACAGCAGCCCGCTCGCCGTCGTCATCAGCGACGTCTGACCGGCGCGCTGCTCGCGCTTCCATGCCGTGCGGCCCGTCTCGACGTCGATCGCTTCGATCGTGCCGACGTTCTGCTGGCCGGGTGCAATCTGATCCCTCGTCCTGATTGCATACAGCTCATCGAGGCTCGGCCGCGCCGCGGTCGAAGTCGACGTCATGCACACGTTTTGCAACGGCATGTACATGAGCTTCGTATCGGGGCTATAGGCGCCGGCATGATAGTTCTTGCCGCCCGAGAGGCTCGGGCACACGAGCATTTCCTGATTCGGACCGGTGAACAGCTTCTCTTCGTTGACCACGCCCGCGCCGGACTCGGTGTTGACGCGAGCGATGACGTTCTGCTCGACGGTCGGGCGCGCCCAGAGGAATTGCCCCGTCTCGCGGTCGATCGTATAGACGAGCCCCGTCTTTCCGGGCACTCCCGTGATGACTTTGTGCACTTGGCCTGCGCGAACGCGCGGGTTGATCCATGCGACCGCGGCAGCGTCCGGCGCAACGGCCGTGTCGATCAAGATTCGCTCGAACGGATGATCGAGGTCCCAGTGATCGACGTTGTGCTGCAGGTACCAGACGACCCTGCCGGTGTCGGCGTCGATCGCGAGCGTGCTGTTGTGATAGAGGTATTGCTCGTCGTTGCCGGCGAGCATGAACTTGGGCGCCGGCGACGTGACGGACGTGCCGACGTAGATGCGGTTCAGATCGGGATCGAAGCTCGGCACCATCCACAGTCCGACGTGCCGCCGCTCCTCGTACGGAATGCTGCCCCACGTGTCGCCGCCGGGCTCGTCGGGGCGCGGGATCGTGCGCGTGCGCCACACTTCCTTGCCGGTCTGCGCGTCGAATGCCGTCAGCACGCACGCCTCGGGGCCGCCTTCGGGCTCGCAGCTCCTGCCCGAGATGACTTTGCCGTTCGCGACGATGGGCCCCGAGCTGTGCTGCGCGCCGCGCCGGTAGTCGAGGATTTGCGTCTCCCAGACGAGCGCGCCCGTGTGCGCGTCGAGTGCGTACGCGAAATTGTCGGCGCCGTTGTCGAGGATCAAATTGCCGTGGATCGCGAGATTGCGGTTGATCGACGGAAACGGGATGTAGTCGTTATTGTCTTCCTGAACGGGCCGGCGGTACTCCCAAATCAGATCGCCCGTCGCCGCGTCGAGCGCTTGCGTGATGTCGTTCGGGCTCGGAAAGAACATCACGCCGTCGTGCACGAGCGGCGTCCCTTCCTGCACGCCTTGTGCGAGCGGCCGAGTCCATACGAGCCGAAGCCGCGCGACGTTGCGCTTGTCGATCTGCGTCAGCGGGCTGTAGCCCCAGTGATTCAGCGTGCGGCGCCACGACAGCCACTGCCCGGGCTCGGGGTTCTGCAGCATCGCGTCCGTGACGGGGCGAAGCGCGCGTTGCTGCTGCGCAGCGGCGCCGCCGCCGTGCACGAGAGCGCCAAGCAGTGCGGCGCAAAGAGCTGCCATCTTCTTGTTCGTGGGTCGCATGAGGAACCTCGTTTAGGCTCGTTGGGCCGCGGCCGCCGTCGACGGCTCCGCCGAGTGCCCGGCGGCGTAGCGGTACTTCGGCATGAACGCCATGAGAATCGCCGACGCGAACAGAATCACGGCCGCCGCATAGAGACCGTTGTCGTAGCTCAGGTCGGCGGACAGCTCGCGCAGCTTCGGCAGGCCATAGATGCCGACGGCCGATCCGAGATAGAACACGCCGAAGATCACGCCGTAGATGCGGCCGTAGGCGACGTTGCCGTAGTAGCGCTTGATGAGGAAAGCGAGCACGTCGAACTCGGCGCCCAGCAGGAAACCGATGAGCAGCGCGCTGACGTAGCCCAAGTCCGGATAGAGCGCGTAGAGGACACAGGCCACGGCGCCGCCGATCGAGACGATCGTCATCACGCGCGGCGCGAAGATGTGGTCGATGACGAAACCGACTGCCACGCGCGCGAATAGCAGACCGAACGCGAACGTGATTTGCAGTTGTGTCGTCTCCTCGGCTGTCCAGCCTGCGTCCCGTAGCAGGGGCACCTGTTGCGTGACGAGGCTCGTGGCCGTAACGCCCAACAGGAAGAAGCCGAGATTCAGCATCCAGAAAGTCGGCTCACGCGCCGCATGCCGTAACGGGAGGCCGAATGATTTGGCCGCGACGCTTTGCTTGCGAGCCGCGATGTCGGCCGCCGAGGGCTCGCGCAAGCAATAAGCGACGACGGGCCAGCTGACGAACAGCACGAGCAGCGCGATCGCAAGCACGGCGTGCCGCCAGCCGTAGGCCGCGATCAGCGGAGCGATCACGAGGTACGGCAGGGCAAGGCTGCCGACGCCGATCCCTGCGTTGGCGCAACCGAGCGCGAGCCCGAGCTTGCGGTCGAACCATGGCGTCACGGCTTGCAGATAGCCGAGCGGCCAAAGGCCGAGCCCCGCCACGGGCACGATCGCCCAGAGCAGGTAATAGACGTACATGTTCGCAGGAGTGAAGTAGATCGCTGCCAAGCTCAAGGCGAACAGGGGAATCGATGTCAGCACGACGCGGCGTGAGCCGAAGCGGTCGACGAGGAAGCCCTGCAGCGGCGACATCACGACGATCATGTACGCCACGAGCGAGAACGCGAACGACACGTCGGAGCGCAGCCAGCCGAATTCCTGCTCGATCGCCGGTATGTAGCTCGTCACGGTGAGGTTAGCGATGACGCTCGGGCCGAGCGCGAGGCCGATCATGGCGCCGAACGTCGTCAACATGCCGTTGCGCGAAGCTTCGGACGGTGGCGTGACTGTGGACATCGATGGTTCCCCCGACGGGCCGCTGTTGCTCGCGGCTCCTGTGTGTTGGGCCGTCTCTGCGGCCTCAAATCATGGCAGTGCGAACACGAACAGCTGGTTGCGCAGGCCGGGCCGAATGTCCGGCGTCAAGCTGACGAGGCCGAGCGCGAGGCCCGAGCCGCCGGTGCTGACGGCGATGTATTGTTTGCCGTCGACGGCGAACGTGACCGGGTAGCCGTTGACCGGGGCGCCGAGGTTCACTTCCCACAGCACTTCGCCCGAGCGTTGATCGTAGGCGCGAAATCGGCCGTTGACGTCGCCGCCGAACAGCAAGCCGCCGCCCGTCGACATCAGCGACAGCTGACCCGCTCGCTGCTCGCGCTTCCAGAGCGTCTCGCCGGTCTCGACGGAGATCGCCTCGATGACGCCGACGTTGTCCGTGCCCGGCGTGATTTGCACGCGGTTGCGCAGCGCATAGGTGACGTCCGTGTCAACGATCTCGTTCGCTGACGTCGCCGACATGCACGTGTTTTGCAGCGGGTAGTACATCGTGCGCGTCAGCGGGCTATAGGTCCCGGCCGGATAATTTTTTCCGCCCGAGGTGCTCGGGCAGATGAGCTTCTCTTGTCCCGCAGCCGTGAAGATCTTCTCGGCGTTCACGGTTGCGGCGCCGGATTCGACGTTGATGTCCGCGATGACGTTCTGCATCGTCGTCTCGCGCGCCCAAAGGAAGTCGCCCGTCTCGCGGTCGATCGTATAAACGATGCCCGTCTTGCCGGGCACGCCCGTGATGACCTTGCGCCGCTCGCCGCTGCGCACTCGCGGATTGATCCACTTCACCGCGGCCGCATCCGGCGCAACGACGGTATCGACGAGCAGCCGCTCGAACGGATGATCGAGGTCCCAGTGATCGACGACGTGCTGGAAGTACCAGACGATCTTGCCGGTGTCGGCGTCGAGCGCCAGCGTCGAGTTGTGATAGAGGTGCTGCTCCTGATTGCCGCCGAGCATGTACTTCGGGGCGGGCGCAGTGACGGACGTGCCGACGTAGATGCGGTTCAACTCCGGATCGAAGCTCGGGACCATCCACATGCCGACGTGCCAACGCTTCTCGTAGGGAATGTCGCCCCAGCTTTCGTCGCCGGGCTCGCCTGGCTTTGGAATCGTTCGCGTCCGCCATAGCTCCCGGCCGGTCTTCGCGTCGAATGCCGTGATGACGCAGGCCTCGGGACCGCCCTCGGGCTCGCAGCTGCGCCCCGAGATGACCTTGCCGTTGGCGACGATCGGGCCCGAGCTGTTCTTCGCGCCGGTCCGATAATCGAGGATCTTGGTTTCCCAGACTTGCTCGCCGGTCCGCGCGTTCAGTGCGTAGGCAAAGCCGTCCGCGCCGTTGTCGAGGATCAGGTTGTCGTAGATCGCGAGGTTGCGATTCGTCTCGGCGGCCGGGAAATACTCACTGACATCCTCGGGAACCGCGCGACGGTGCTCCCAGATGAAGTCGCCGGTCACCGCGTTCAACGCCTGAGTGACGTCGTTCGGGTTCGGGAAGAAGAGGATGCCGTCGTGGACGAGCGGCGTGCCCTCCTGGTAGCCGCCGTCGCCGAGCGGCCGCGTCCAGACGAGCGTGAGCTGCGCAACGTTGCGTTGATCGATCTCGTCGAGCGGGCTGTAGCCCCAGTTGTTCAACGTCCGCCGCCACATCGGCCAGTCGGCCGGGTCGGGGTTGGCCAACATTGCGTCGGTAACGGGCGTGAGATCGATGATCGGTTCTTGAGCGACCGAGGCCGCGAACGGCAGGGCCGCGGCGCCGAGTAAAGCGGCTAAGCCGACAGCGCGGGTCATTTAACCAATCCCCCAGTAGAAATGGACGCGTCGCGGCATCTTAGCTCAAAAGCCGCGCTCGGCATCGCGGGCCTCGATCGGCGCGCGGCGCACGAGGGCGGCAGCCGCGAGATACGCCGCTAGCGCGGCAGCGAGAGCGATGACGTACGGAGTCGACCATGCGAGCCAATACTCGCCGGCGGCCCAGACGACCACACCCGTGACGAGCGCGGCGTATGCGCTTTGCTCGCCGCCGACGCGGCTGAAGAGACCGAACATCCCGACGACGAAGATGCCGGCGCTGCCGAACGCCGAGGCCGTTGCGACGAGCTCGTAAATACCGCCCGCGTAGAGCGCGATCACGTACGCGGCGACTCCGAAAACGGCTACGCCGATCCGCGCCGAGGCGATCTTCTGCCGTTCGGTCAGCGAGGGCTTCAGCGGCACGACGAGGTTGTGCGAGACGAGCGACGCGGCGGCGAGCAGGCAGCTGTCGACCGTCGAGAGGATCGCCGAGATCAAAGCGCCGGCGAACAGCACGTAGAGGAACGTCGACAAGTGCCGCTGCGCGAGCAGTGAGACGAGCTGCTCGGGCTCCTCGAGCCCGGGCACGAGACTCGGCCCCGCGAGGCCGATCGTCACGGGGATGATGCCGACGACGAGGTAGAGTACGGCGCCGAGCAAGGTTGCGTTGCGTGCCGTCGCTGCGCTCTTGCAGCCGAGAATGCGCGACAGGAGCTCGACTGCGAGCAGCGAGCCGCACACGGGAACCGCCCAAGCTTCGAGGATTTCGAGCGGCGTAGCCTCGGCCGTCGAGAAAAGTGCGAGCCGCGCCGGATCGATCGACGCTACGAGCTCGCCGACGCCGCCGTGCGCGCCCGCAACGAGAACGAGCAGCACGACGAGACCGACGACGACGGCGATGCTCTGCACGAAGTCCGTCACGACGTCGGCGAGCAGGCCGCCCGCAATCGTGTAGACGACGACGAAAGCCGCGGCGGCCGTGATCGCAATCGAGACCTCGAGATCCGACGACGCGCTGACGACCTGGCCGAACGCGCGAATTTGCGCCGCGGCCCAGAGCACCGATGTCGGCACCATGAGTAGCACGGCGAGGCGCTCGACGCCCGGCGAGTATCGTTCGCGGAACAGGTCGCCGAACGTCGTGTACTTGCGGCGCCAGAGGGGGGCCGCGACGACCAGCCCGAGCACGATGAGGCACAGACCATAGCCGAAAGGATCGGCCGAGCCGCCCGAGAGCCCGTCGGAGTAGATCGATCCGGCCGCGCCGACGACGGTCTCGGCGCCGAACCAGGTCGCGAAAATCGAGAACGCCGCCAGCGTGACGCCGAGGCTGCGCCCGGCGTTGAGATAGTCGCTCTCGCTTGCGATGCGGCGCGACACGAGCATGCCGAACGCGAATTGGACGACGAGGTAGGCGCCGATGCCGATCAGGACCGGTTGCATGGCACCATGGCACGGTTTAGCGTGTGTTCACGCCGTTGAGGGAAAGCCATGACCGCGAATTTTCGTTGTTTTTCGTTCTACGCGCTCGTGTCCAAAACCGGCGCCGCCGCGCTCGGCCTCCTGACGGCCGCCGCGAGCTTCGCGGCCATCGAGCTACCTGCCGACAAGGCCGCGCTGATCGCGCTCGGCGAGCAGCATCGCACGGCATGGGACCTCTATAAAGCTTTCGAGCAGCAAGCCGACGGCGGTCAGCGCTTGAATCCGGCACGCTTGCCGGACTGGACGGGCATCTACTCGCGCAGCGGCATTCTCTTCAATTGGGACCAAGACCAGGGCCGCAATCGAATGCCGACGGCGAAGCTGACACCCGAGTACGAACGCCGGCTCCTCACGAAGCTCGACAACATCGAGAAGGGCATCGAGTTCGACAACTTGAGCAATTGCGCGCCGCCGGGTCATCCACGCTGGATGACGGAGCCGTTCTTGCGAGACTTCGTCGTGACGCCGGATCAAACCTATCTGATCAACGAGATGGTCAACGACATCCGCCGGATCTACACGGACGGCCGCGACCATATTCCCGAGGCCGATCGCTATCCGCTCTGGAACGGCGACTCGATCGGCTTCTGGGACGGCGGCAAGCTCGTCATCCACACGAACTCGCTGCGAAGCGGGCAGTACCAGCGCACGCAACCCGAATATACCGAGCAGGTCGAGACCGTCGAAATTTGGGAGAAGACTGACGACAAGACGCTCGTCGCGCACGTGTGGGTCTACGACCCGCCGGCGCTCGCAGAGCCGTGGTACTCGAAGCACACGTACCAAAAGCTGACGAACGACGACAAGAGCCTGCGCATCCACTATTGGGATTGCGCGGAGAACCAGAACAACACGGTCATCCAAACCGAGGACGGCTCGTCGCAGTTCCGCGATTTCACGTTCACGGAGCAGGACGACTGAGCGGCGAGCCATGCGCGCCGCGTTGCCAGCGACCTTGACCGCCGCGTTCGCGCTCGCGGCCTGCGCTCCGGAAGCCCCGCCGCCCGAGCAGACCGCCGCTGCGCCCGCCGCGGCCGGTCTCGTGCCCGCGGATCGCGATGCAAAGATCGCCGTTGGGTTGCAGCACGCGACGGCGGCGAACCTTTACTCGGCGCTGCGGGCGCGCGCGAACGGCGGAGCGCCGCTGTCGCTCGACGAAATGCCGGATTGGACCGGCCTCTGGCAGCGCGTGGGGCCGCCGTTCTTCGATCCCGATCAGCCGCAAGGCGTGCTGACGAGCGCGAAGCTCAAGCCCGAGCCGCTGGCCGAGCTCACGCGCAGGCGCGAGCGGTCGGCGCAGGGCATCGAGTACGATCCGATCAGCGACTGCAGCCCGCCGGGTCACCCGCGGTGGCTCGCGATTCCGTTCCTGCGCGAATTCATCGTCACGCCGGGCCAGACGTATCTGTTTTCCGAGACCGTGAACAATTTGCGCCGCGTCTACACCGACGGGCGCGACCATCCGCCGCCGGCCGACGCATACCCGCTCGACTACGGCGATTCGATCGGTTTCTGGTCGGGGCACACGCTCGTGATCCACACCTCGCAGCTCGAAGCCGGCATCTATCACCGCAACGATCCGCAGTACTCGGAGTCGCTCGAAACGGTCGAGGTCTGGCGCAAGACGGATCCGACGACGGTGCAGGTCGACGTGTGGCTCTACGACCCCGTGACGCTCGAAGAGCCGTGGTACGTGCAGCAGACGTACAAGCAGCTGCCGAATGCCGACGGCTACTTGCGCATCGGCTACTGGCACTGCGGTGAGAACCCGAACAACGCCGTCGAGCAGACGGACGACGGCACTTCGCAATTCAGCGACTTCACGTTCACGAGCGACGACGACCGTTAGCACCGGCTCAAAAAGGGCCAAGCAGCCGTAGCACCAAAGTCCGATAGCAACCGGCGTCCGGGCCACACTACGTTGGCTTTCCGGAATGGAGTCTGGGGCGACGAAGCGCACAAGGAGATTAGTGATGGCGACACAGCAAACCGTTCAGGTTCAGCAAGTGGTAGAGTTCCTGAGGTCACACCCGGAAGTGGCAAAGAAAGCGGCCGACTACATCAGAGCACATCCGGACGACGTGAAGTCCGCCTTGAAGGAAGTTGCGGACGAGCGCGGTTGGGATCTGTCGAAGATCGACACTGCACAGCTCAAGGCAGAGATGAGCAAGATCGCTCACTGATTGAGCAGAACGCCTAGCGCAACTCGCAGATGAAATAGCCCAAGGACCGCTTGGCGCCCCAGACTCCGTTCCTTGAGCCCGCATTCATGCCGCACGTTGCGCGAATCGTTGACACCCGCCGAAGTCGCTAGTCCACTTCGCCGCGCGAGTCGTAAATGCGCGCCATACGAGCGACGCAGGTCACGCACTCGACGTTTACCGGACGACGGCAACCGCTAGTGCGCGGTGTCAGACGTCCACCGGGGTGCCGAAGTCCACGACTTGCGGATCGTAGCCGCGCGCGACGAGCCAATCGCGCAGCGCCGGTCCGGTCCCTTGCGGCCATGGCTTGAGCTTCTCGAGCGGCACTTCCTTGTAATCGTCCAGCTCGTCGGCTGCGAGCGTGATCGGCCCGTCGGCGACGAGCACGTGATACGCGAAGATGATCTGGTTCAGCCGCTCGAACGGATAAATCCCGATCGTGCTCATGAGGCGGCCTTCGAGCCCGAGCTCCTCGCCGACCTCGCGCAAGATGGCTGACTCGGGATGCTCGCCGCGCTCGAGGAAGCCGGCGACTAGCCCGTACCAGTGCGGCGGGCGGCCGACGCTGTGCACGAGCACTACTCGGCCCGCGCGCTCGACGACGGCCGCGACGACAGGGACGGGGTTGCGCCAATGCACGAAACGGCACTGCGGGCACGCGAGCCGCGTCTGCCCGCCGCGCTGGACTGCGCCGAGCTCGGTGCGGCAGTGCGGGCAGTAGCGGTAGTCCGTGTCCGACATGACTGAAGTATAGTCAGGGCCGACGTGTTTGCGTTGAGGGCAAATGCTCGACGTCGATTCTTATTTTGAGCGCATCGGCTATTCGGGGCCGCGTGCTGCGACGCTCGAAACGCTGCGCACGCTGCAGCGGCTGCATCCGCTTGCGATCCCATTCGAGAACCTCGACACGCTCGCGGGTATACCCGTTCGGCTCGATCTGCCGTCGCTCGAGCGCAAGCTCGTTCACGGCCGCCGCGGCGGCTACTGCTTCGAGCAGAACCTCCTGTTCAACCACGTGCTGCGCGCGCTCGGATTCGAGACGGCGGCGCTCGCGGCGCGTGTCGTCTGGGAACGGCTACCGGGTGAGGAACGCGCGCGGACGCACATGCTGGTGCTCGTCGCTCTCGGAGAGCGCCGCTACGTTTGCGACGTCGGATTCGGCGGGCTCACGCCGACAGCGCCGATCGAGCTCACGCCCGGCGTCGAGCAGCCGACGCCGCACGAGACGTTTCGTGTGCTCGGCGTCGAAAGCGAGCTCGCCATCGAGGCGCGCGTGCGCGGCGAATGGAAACGCCTCTATCGATTCGATCTGCAGGAACAGCAGCAAGTCGATATCGAGCTCTTGAATCACTACGTCATGAGCCATGCCGAGTCGCCGATGCTCGGCCGGCTACTGGCAGCGCGCGTCGCCGCGGATCGGCGCTTCGGGCTCGGCAACGGAATCTTGAACGTGCATCACTTGCACGGGGTGAGCGAGCAGCGCCATATCGGCAGTGTCGCGGAGCTCAGAAGCCTGCTCGGATCGACGTTCGGCATCGACGTGCCCGCGGATCCGGAAGTCGACGCGGCTCTGGCGCGCGTTCTCGACGCGCCTCAGATCGGCTTGCGCAGCCGGTGCGAGAAATAGCGGGTCTGGCCTGCTTCGAAGCGGTTATAGGCGCGATAGCCGACGACACCGCCCCAGTGCTTGTACTCTTCGCGCAGATCGCGATTTCGCATTGCATCGAACAACGCCGCGCGGCGTGCGCTGTCCTTGCGTAACGCGTGGAGCACGTTGCTCGTGATCTCGCGGCGCTCGAGCAGCTCGAAGCCCGCGTCGAGCAGGTCCTCGCTGCAGTCGTCGTCGGCCCAGCAGCCGTCCGTGTAGCAGAAGATCCCGCCGCGCCGCAGCACGCGCAATGCCTCCGCGAAAAACCGTGTGCGATCGCCGTAGAGGTGCGATGCCTCGATGTTGATCACGACGTCGAACGAGGCATCGGGCAGGTCGAGCTGCTCCGCGTTGCCGATCGTGAACGCGAGGCCCTTGCGAGCCGCGCGCTCGGTCGCGAGCTTGATGTTCTCAGCACTCAGGTCGACGCCGAGGTAGCGTTGCGGCTCGAAGGTGCGGCTCACGAAGCTTGCGCCGCCGCCGCGCCCGCAGCTGACCTCGAGCACGTCGCGGCCCTCAAGCGGCGTGTCGCGAACGGTGTGCTCATAAAGCCTCAGGCAATAGAACTCGGGCTCGTTCGCAGCGATGACGCTGTTCTCGGGCTCGCTGCTGAACCCGTAGTTGAGCACCGTGAACTGCGGGACGGCATCCGCGGCGCGATCGTAGTACGCGCCGTGCTTCGAGCTCGCAGACGGTTTTGGCTCGCCCATCGTCGCTCCTAGATTGCCCGGATGTGCATGTTCAAGCCATAGCGCGGGTGCATCGTAGTACCGGCCGCGCTCTCGACTCGCTGGCCCGGCGCCCGCGTGAGCTCGTAGCGCTGCGCGATCATCGCCACGGCCAGCTTGAGCTCGACGAGCGCCGTGCTCGCGCCGACGCAGTTGCGATGGCCTGCCGCGAACGGAATGAAAGCGAAGCGCGGTCGCCGCTCGACTTTGTCCGCCGTGAAACGGTCCGGATCGAACCGGTCAGGGTCAGGCCAGAGCGCCGGCAAGCGGTGCGTCGCGTACAGCGACACGTACAGCGTGGCCCCGGCGGGAATGTGGTAGCCGCCGAGCATGTCGTCGGTGAGCGCCACGCGCGAGATCGAATGGATCGGCGAGTAAAGCCGCAGCGCTTCGTTGATGACCTGCTCCGTGTATGTCAGAGCGCCGAGATCGGCGGTAGCGGGAAGTCTTCGCCCGAGCACGCGATCGACCTCCGCGCGCAGCTTTGCGCGTACGTCGGGGTGCTCGTCGAGCAGATAGTGAATCCAAGACAGCGAGGTCGCCGACGTCTCGTGGCCGGCAAAGAACACGGTCAGGATCTGATCGCGCAGCGAGCTGTCGCCGAACTCGTCGCCTTGCGCGCGGCTGCCGTCGACGAGCAGCTTGACGAGCCCGGCGCCCGTGAAATCGCTGCGCCGCTCGGCCTCGAGATACTCGTAGATGCACGCATCGACGGCACGGACGGCCGCCGCAAGCTCGTCGGTCCAACCGTCGCCGTGACGGCGCAGCAGCTGCGCGATGTTGCGCGGCGGGCGCGGCCAGTTGTCCTTGACGACGACCGCCGCGCGGCAGAAGCGCTCGGCGATCCGCTCGAAGCCCGGCCCCATCAAGTAGTAGCCCGCGAGCAGCTGCGAGAGGTCCAAGAAGTCGGCATCGACGTCGCAGCTGCGCCGCTCGGCGGCATTGCGTTTCCAGCGCGTCAGAAACTTGGCTGTGAGGTCGGCCATCCACGGCACCTGATCCGCGACATGCTCGGCCTTGAAAATCGGTTGGCTCAGGAGGCGCTGGCGCTTCCAGGCGTCGCCTTCGTTGAGCAGCAACCCGCGGCCGAAAAGCTCGGCGGCCGCCCTATAGCGGATGTTCTTCCGGTACCTCTGACGGTTCGTCACTAGCAGCTCGTAGAGCAAGTCCGGCGCCGAAACGAGGTAGACAGCGTGCCCGTCCATGAGCGGCACGCGTGCAATGCCGCCGAAGCGATTTGCGATGTCGCTCCAGAACTTCATCGGGTTGCGCAGCAGCCTGTTCAGGCAGCCGACGTAGGGCCAGCCTCGCGGGCCCGGAGGATGACGAAAGCCCGAGGCCGCGAGCTCAGCGGCCAAGCGTAGTGATGCCAGCGCGCGGCAAAGCGGCGCGGTTTCGCGTCAGCAGCAAAGAACTTCCCCCCCGAGACGAGCTTCTGCTTTTTTTATCGAGCGTTGTCTTTCTAGTCGCAAGGCGAGGGCAGTGTCAAGCAGCGTAGGTATACTCCGACGGCGTCGAGATGTGGAAAATGTGTCGATGCAAACAACGAAGCTGCCCTCGAGATCATGGCCGCTGGCCGCTCTGCTCGCGTTCGGCATCCTTCACGGGGACTCGGCGCTCGCGCAGCGCGAGAGCACTTTCAGCCCGAAGGCTTTGACGGCGCCGCCGCGCGGCGGCTGGCCGACGAACGGCGGTAATCTCTACAACCAGCGCTACTCGCCGCTTACGGGCATCGACCGAGGCAACGTCGATGAGCTCAAGGGCGTGTGGCGCACGCACTTGAACGGCTCCGGCGTCGGGCCGCAGTTTTCGGGCGAGGCGCAGCCGCTCGTCCACGACGGCGTCATCTACGTCATCACGGGTGCCGACGACGTGTTCGCTCTGTCCGTCGATTCGGGCCAGATTCTCTGGCAGCACCTCGCGCGGCTCGATCCCGCGATCGCGTCCTCGATCTGCTGCGGCTGGACGAACCGCGGCGTAGGCATCGGCGACGGCAAGGTGTTCGCGGGGATGCTCGACGGCCGGCTCGTCGCGCTCGATCAGCGCACGGGCCGAGAGGTCTGGTCGATCCAGGCCGAACGCTGGCAGGAAGGATTCTCGATCACGAGCGCGCCGCTGTACTACGACGGCCTCGTCATCACGGGATTCTCGGGCGCCGAGATCGGCGTACGCGGCCGCGTCAAAGCCTATGACGCCGACGACGGCGAGCTGCGCTGGACGTTCTACACGATCCCGGGGCCCGGCGAGGCCGGCCACGAGACCTGGCCGCAAGACAACGACGTTTGGATGCACGGCGGCGCGACCGTGTGGCAGACGCCGGCCGTCGATCCCGAGCTCGGTCTCATCTATTTTTCGACGGGCAATCCAGGGCCCGACTTCAACGGCGCCGTGCGCGCCGGCGACAATCTATTCTCGGCGTCGATCGTCGCGATCGAGGCGCGCACCGGGGAAGTACCGCTGGCACTTTCAGGAAGTCCACCATGATCTCTGGGACTACGACGCGCCGAATCCGGTCGTGCTGTTCGATGTCCCGATCGACGGACGCGTGCGCAAAGGGCTGGCGCAAGTCGGCAAGACGGGCTGGGCGTATATCCTCGACCGCGAGACGGGCGAGCCGCTGATCGGCATCGAGGAACAGCCCGTGCCGCAGGAGCCGCGGCAGGCGACGGCCGCAACGCAGCCGTACCCGATCGGCGACGCGATCGTGCCGCAGCACGTCGAGATCGCGCCGGAGGGGTATCAGCTCGTGAACCAGGGCCGCATCTTCACGCCGTTCGTCGGCGACAAGGGCATGATCGTGAGCCCGAGCCTCTACGGCGGCGCGAACTGGCCGCCGAGCTCGTATGATCCCGTGCGCCGCTACCTTTTCGTTTGCGCGTCCGACGTTGCGGGCAACTACATCGGCGGCGACCGCGACTTCGAGATCGCACCCGAGGGGCAGCCGTACTATGGCGGTGTCGTCGGCTTCGCGCCGCTGCCGCGCACGGGAATCTTCGCGGCCCTCGACGTCACGATGAACACGCTCGCCTGGCGCTTTCGCTGGCCCGATCAGTGCTACAGCGGCTCGCTCGCCACGGGCGGCGGCCTCGTGTTCGTCGGCCGCAACGACGGCCGCCTGACGGCGCTCGACTCGGACACGGGACTCAAGCTGTGGGAGTTCCAGACCGGCGCCGGCATGAATGCGCCGGCAACCTCGTTCGAGCACGAGGGCAAGCAGTACGTCGTCGCGCTGTCGGCCGGTAACGTGCTGATCGGCTCGGCGAAGGGCGACAGCGTCTGGCTGTTCGGCCTCGACGGCACGCTGCCGCCGGCCGCCGAGCGCGACACCGAGGCCCGCACGACGGCCGTGCCGGCTGCGCCGGCGCCGGGCGCCGCGCCCGCGGCGCTCGCGCTCGAAGGCGAGGAAGTGTTCAGAGCGGCCTGCGTCGCGTGCCACGGCGAAGATGGCCGAGGAGGACACGGCGGCGGCGCGCCGCTCGACCAGGTCAAAGATGCCGTCCTCGTCATGACGGTGATCACCGACGGCCGCGGCAACATGCCGCCGCTCGGCGGCGCGTTGACGCCGGAGCAGATCCGCGCCGTCGCCGCTTACGTCACCAACGGTTTGTTCGAGTAGCCGAGAAAAATGATCATCGACTGCCACGGCCACTACACGACGGCGCCGAAAGAGCTCGGCGACTATCGCGACCAACAGAAAACGGATCTCAAGAAGAACGCGCAGCATCAGGCGCAGAAGGGCGCGCTGATCATCAGCGACGACCAGCTGCGGGCGAGCGTCGAAGGCGCGCAGCTGAAGCTGCAGCGCGAGCGCGGCACGGACGTCACGATCTTCTCGCCGCGCGCGAGCTGGATGGGGCATCACCTCGGCAATGCGTCGACGAGCAAGGCGTGGACCGAGCACTGCAACGATCTGATCTACCGGCTCACGAAGCTGTACCCGAAGAATTTCGTCGGCGTCGCGCAACTACCGCAGTCGCCGGGCGCGCCGATCGATTCCTCGGTGCGCGAGCTCGTGCGCTGCGTCGAGGAGCTCGGCTTCGTCGGCTGCAACCTGAATCCCGACACGAGCGGCGGTTATTTCAACGGACCGAGCCTCGCCGACCGCTACTGGTATCCGCTCTACGAGAAGATGTGCGAGCTGCGCGTGCCCGGCATGATCCACGTCAGCGAGGCATGCAACACGCCGTATTTCCAGACGACGGGCTCGTACTACCTCGCGGCCGACACCGTCGCGTTCATGCAGATGATGACGAGCGATCTCTTCAAGGACTTCCCGGATCTGAAGCTGATCATCCCGCACGGCGGCGGCGCCGTGCCGTATCACTGGGGGCGGTTCCGCGGCTTGGCCGACATGCTGAAGCGGCCGCCGTTGAAAGAGTCGGTGCTGAACAACGTCTACTTCGACACGTGCGTTTACCATCAGCCGGGCATCGACTTGCTGCTCGAAGTGATCCCGATCGACAACATCCTGTTTGCGTCGGAAATGGTCGGCGCCGTGCGCGGCATCGATCCCGAGACGGGGCACTACTTCGACGACACGAAGCGCTACATCGACGGCGCAAAGCGCCTCAGCGCCGCCGATCGCGCGAAGATTTTCGAGAGTAACGCTCGGCGCGTGTTCCCGCGCTTTCCCGCGTCGCTCTAGGCGCGCTCACTCCTCGGGCATGCCGCGCGAGCTCCGCTGAAACGAGATCGTGCCCAGCGGCGTGTTGATGCGGCGCGGTTTGCCGAGCGTCGCGGCGTATACCACTGCGGGAACCTGCTCGATGAGTCCGCGATGAAAGAACGCCGACTGCATCGATACGTACGCCGGATAGGGAGCTGAGATCAGCTCGGGCAAGGCGAAGCGCGGCAGTGAGGTGCCCATGAGCCAACGGCCGCGCGACAGATGCGTGAGCCGTATCTAGAAGCTCGAGATGGCGAAGCTGCGCGCTGCGGGCGCCGCGCGAATGCCGAGCTCGCGGTGGCGCCTGACGACCATCGATTGCGCGATGACGTACGTCCCGAGCACCCTCAAGAGTAAGGCCAATCGAACTTACATAGTGGACCGCCGCGCGAGCCATTCCTCGCGCGTCTGCCCCCAGATCTCCATGACGACGTGCTCGTACGGCGCCGGCAATTGGCCGCGGCCGCGATTGCGCGAGCCGAGCTTGCGCGCGACGACCTGCGACGCGACGTTCGCGACGTCGATCGTGTGGATCACCTCGGTCCAGCCGAGCTCTGCGAACGCCCAGTCCATCGAGGCCGCTGCCGCCTCGGTCGCGTAGCCCAGCCCGCAGCGGTCGCGGACGATGCCCCAGCCGATCTCGGTGCCGGGCCAGCCTTCGGGGCACCACGGGCCGACGCGGCCGATCCAGCGTCGCGATGCCTTCTCGATGACCGAGAACATCGCGAAGCCCTGCATCGCCCACGCACCGGCCATCGACAGAAACCCGCGGTACGCCACGGGCCGCGGCTGCACGCCGCCCACAAAACGCGCGCTCTCAGGATCGCCCATGAAGGCGGCCCACCCTTCGAAGTCTTCGGGCTGAATTGGACGCAGCAACAAACGCGGCGTTTCGAGCTGCAGCGCGGACAAGTCCATGCGCGCATCTTGCGCGCGTCCATGGCGGCAGTCGATTGCGCGGCGCGAGCTATACTCGCCGGCGGAGGGGAAGATGAAGAAAAGCCACGTCCCGGTCTTGATAGTGGGCGCCGGCGCGGCGGGCACCATGCTGACGCTCGAGCTCGCGCGCCGCGGCGTAGGAGCGCGCACGATCGATCGTTTGCCGAAGCCCGGCGACACGTCGAAAGCGATCACGGTGCACGCGCGCACGCTCGAAATCCTCGAGCGCATCGACAAGCGGCTCGTCGGCCGTTTTCTCGATCGCGGCATCCACAACTTGGGCTACGTGCTGCACTTCGTCGATGCGGAAGGCAAGCGCAGCGAGGTGCGGCCCGGCATCGACTTCACGACGGTCGACTCACGCTACAGCTTCCTGCTCGTGCATCGGCAGAGCGAGACGGAGCAATTCTTGCGCGAGTACACGAGCGCGGAATTCGGCGTCTCGCCCGACTGGAACACGACGTGCCTCGACCTCCGGCAGGACGAGAGCGGCGTGACGGCGACGCTCGAAAGCGACGGCGTCCAAGAGGAAGTGCGCTGTGATTACCTCGTCGGTTGCGATGGGCCTAATTCGCGCGTGCGGCGCGCCGCCGGCCTCGAGCAGGACGAGAGCGACTACAAGGGCACGCAGCTGCAGAACCTCGATGCATTCCTGAACGGCTTCCCCGATGTCGACGACTACGTGCACTACTGTGCCGGCACGGACCACTTCGTGATGATCGTCAAGCTGCCGGGCGGCTTCTATCGCATGCTGCTCAGCGACCGCGGCGAAGCGGCCGGCCCCAACGTCACGCCCGAGCAGGGCTTCATGCGGCTCGTGAACAAGCACTTCGACGGCGTCACGCTCGGCGACGTGGTCTGGCACTCGAAGTGGCAGAGCTTCGTGCGGCTGGCGCACACGTACCGCGCTGGCCGTGTGTTCCTCGCCGGCGACTCTGCGCACATCCATTCGACGACGGGCGGGCAGGGCATGAACTGCTGCATGCAGGACGCGTACAACCTCGGTTGGAAGCTCGCGTTCGTCGTGAAGAATCAGGCGCGCGCGTCGCTGCTCGACACCTACGAGACGGAGCGCCGGCCGATCGCCGAGCAAGTGATCTGGGCCGCGTCGTCGCTGCACGAGATCTTCATGGGGCACGGAAAAGACATCGCCGAGCGGGCGAAGAAGATCAAGGATCCCGCGTTTCCTCGAAGCCGTCGTCGGCCGGTGCTCGGGAATCTCCTACACCTATCGCGATCAGAAAGAGGCGCCGCGCGCGGAGCAGGGGCCGGCGATCGGCGACCGTGCGCCCGACGTCGACTTCGGAAGCGGCCGCACGCTGTTCGACGCGACGCGGCACGCGTCATTCACGCTGCTCGCCCTGCCGGCGCGCGAGGACCGACAAGCGCCGCTGCGAGCGAGCCTCGAAGGGCTCGCCAAGCGCTTTGCTGCCGTGCTCGAGCTCGATGTCGTGCCGCCGAGCGCCGCGCTCGCCGCGCGCTACGGCGCGAGCGACGACGATCGGCTGCTGCTGCTCAGGCCCGACGGCTACGTCGGCTTTCGTTGCAACGCCAGTGACGTCGCGGCGCTCGAGGCGCACTTGCGCGAGTCGTTCGCGCTTTGAGTTCTTAAGGCTCCCTCGAAGCAGGCGCTGCTCACAGCCGCACGCCCAGCTGATATCGTAGTCGCCCTCGGAAACGCGCGAAGAGGGTGCTTGGAGCATGCAAGACTTCATTTTCTTCTTGGGCCGCTTTCACGTGCTGGTCTTGCACTTGCCGATCGGCATCATCGTGGCGTTGTTCGTGCTCGAGTACGTGAGCCGCAAGGAACGCTACCACTACCTCGCTGCGGCATCGCCATACCTTTGGGGCGCGACGGCGATATCGGCGCTCGTCACCGTTTTACTCGGTTTCATGCACTTTGCCGAAGGCAGCTTCACGGGTCCCTCCGCGGAGCAGCACCGGTTCTACGGCACCGTCGTCGCCGTCGTCGCGACGGGCGTCGCTCTGCTGCGTGTGAGCAGCTTCGCGCCGAGCTACAAGCCGCTGTTCTTTCCGGCGTCGCTCGTGTTGCTCGTGCTCGTCTCGCTGACGGGGCATTACGGCGGCAACCTCACGCATGGCTCCACGTTTCTCGTCGAGTACGCGCCGCAACCGCTACGGTCGCTCGCGGGCCTCGCGCCGCGGCGCACGATCACGAGCGTCTCGACGGCGGAGCCGTTCGCCGACGTCGTCGGGCCAATGCTCGTCGAGCGGTGCGCAAGCTGTCACAACGAGGACAAGCAGGAAAGCGACCTCGTGCTGACGACGTATGCCGGCGTCATGCGCGGCGGTGAGAGCGGCCGCGTCGTCGTCGCCGGGAACACGGATCTGAGCGAGCTACTGCGGCGCATCTCGCTGCCGCATGACGACGACGAGTTCATGCCCGCCGAGGGCAAGACGCCGTTGACGGACCAGCAGGTCGAGATCATTCGTTGGTGGATCGCGGCCGGCGCGCCGAACGGCGGCACGATCGGTGCGCTCGAAGTGCCCGCCGAGATGCGCGAAACGCTATCGAACGAGCTCGGCGTCAGCTTCTAACAACTAACGCCCGGCCGAGCGTCCTTCGCTATTGCGCGCCGCGGGATGCGAGCCGCCGCTGCGCTGGCTGCCGCCACCCTCGTTTCCGCCGGAGTTGCCGCGGTAGCTGCCGCCGCCGCTACCGCTGGACTCGCTGCGTTGCGCGCTCGCTCCGCCACCGTGGCGTGGTGCGCTGACGCTCGGCGCCGCCGGCGAGCGCGGTGCGCTCGGCGCCGCCTCGCGCTGTGCGGGAGCGGCGCGCGACGATTCGCGCGGCATGCCCGTCGAGCGTTCGGTCGCTCGCGGCGAGACTCCGGAATTCGTGCGCGCGCTGCTCGGGTTCGTGCGGGCGTCGGCGCTCGGTTGCACCGGCGCGCGGTTACGAGCGAGCGCCTGTGACATTCCGCCGCCGCTGCGATACGTGCTCGGTGGTGCGCTCGAGCTCTCGGCCGAGGCGCCTGGCGGGCGCGCTTGCGGTTGCAAGCCGGGCGCAGCGCGCGTCGGGCTCGCCGCCTGCGCGGTTTGCCCCGCTTGGGGCTGCGTGGACTCCGTGCTGCGGCTCCGATAACTCGAGCTCGGCACGCCGCGCCGCGGTTGTGCGGTGCCGTTCGCCGCGCGTGAGCTCGTCGCTGCGCCTTCGAGTGCGCGAGTCGCCGTGCCTGCAGCAGAGCTCCCTGTAGCTCGATTGGCCGAGCCTTCCCGCGTGCGGGTTGCAGCGGCGTTCGAATCGAGAACGCCGCGACGCGGCACGCGATCCGTCGTCGGTGCCGTGGTGGGCGGCACGCGGCCCGCTGTCTGCACGCGGCCCTCCGAGCCACGCACGAAGGGCCGGCCGCCGGAGCGGTACCTCGGCTCCCAGACGTAATTCGGATAACGGTGGTAGTGGTTGACGTACACGTTCCGCACGTAGAACGGGTTGTAGTAGCTGTGGCCGTAGTACGGATGGCCGTAATAGAACGGATCGTAGGCGTGCACGTAGTGCGAGCTCCACCCGATCGAGAACCAGGTGTTGACGCCCCAGAAGAAGCCCGTGTTGAAGTGGTAATGCGCGGGATACGGGTAGTAATAGACGGGGTAAGGGCGCGGATAGTAGTAATAGACCGGCTCGGGTTGATAGACGACGACGCGCTCCGGCTCGTAGTACGGAATGTAGATGACCTTCGGGTCCGCAGGCTTGATCTCGATCGTGTCGTCTTCGTTCGCGATGGTCTGACGCTCATCGCTGCGTAGATTGCCGGCTGCATACGCTTCGTCGCGAAAATCCTGGATCGCGCTCAGCACGTCGGCGCGCTGGTTCAGCACGGCCGTGCCTAAATCGTAAGTCCAATCGAGATCGTCGTTCAGCAGCTTGACGACCTCGGGGTAGTTCAACAGTGCGACGATCGAGTCGTCCCACTCTTCGTTCGGCTGCAAGCTCGCGTCGTCTTCGCGGTCCTCCAGGAATCGAGCCGCCTGCACGACTTGCAACGGATACGTGGATGCTGGGAGAACGATGGCGACGAGGTCGTCGGGGTACAGCGCGATGGGCCCGACGAGCTCGTGAAGCTCGTTGGTCGTGGCCAAGTCGAGTTCCGCCGCGTCCTGGGCGGTTGCCGGGCGTAGCGCGGCCACTGCGGCGCCGATAACGAGGACGCCGAACGCGAGCCACAGCCGCGGCAAGAGCCACGGGGCCTTATCGATAGCGTTGGTGCGAGCCTGCGTGTCCATCGAGAAGTCTCCTTCTGGGCTGGTCGGGCGGCCGCATACGGTCTGCGCCCCAGCTTGGCCTCCAACCTACGCCATGTGACCTGAACGGCGCCTTAATACGGGGAGCCGAGCTACCAGCCTTGCATCACGCCGCCGTCGAACCAGCCCATATGGATAGAACACCAGCTGCGTCTGCCGGTTCCCGCGCTGACGTTCCGCGACCGGTTCTCCCCGCGCGACCCGTCTTACGACCGCTGCGCTCGATTCGCCTTGTCGCAAGGAGAAGCTGTGACCGTGAAGATCTCGTCTTCGATCGCGATCGCGATCGCGTTGCTTTGCGCGGCAGGCATCGCGCGCTCGGCGCCGCCGCCTGGGCTCGAGCCCGTCGAAGGCCACGTAGTGTGGGTCGACTTCTGGGCGTCTTGGTGCGTGCCGTGCCGGCGCTCGTTTCCGTGGTTGAACTCGATGCACCGCAAGTACGGGCCGGCGGGGCTGCAGATCATTGCGGTGAACCTGGACAAGGACCGCGCGCTCGCCGACGGCTTCCTCGCCGAGGTGCCGGCCGAGTTCGCCGTGCGGTTCGATCCTTCGGCCGCGCTCGCCAAGGAGTTCGGCGTGCAGGCCATGCCGAGCTCGTATCTCATCGATGCGGACGGCCACGTGCTCGAGAGCCACTTCGGTTTCAAGACAGCGGAGATCGCTTACTACGAGCGCGGAATTGAAGCCGCGCTCCAGAGATCGGCCGCGAAGCAGTAACGAACGTTCAGGAGACAGAGTGAACCCAACAGCCAAATGCACTGTGAGCATAGGGGTCTTGACGATCATGGGCCTTGCCGGCTGCGCCAGCGTCGAGCCCTGGGACCGCGACGTGCTGGCGCGGCCCGACATGCAGCTCGTCAGCGATCCAACCGAGGCCGCCGCCGACGAGCACATCTATTTCAGCAAGGAGGCCTCGAGCGGCGGACAGGGCTTCGGCGGAGGCGGCTGCGGATGCAACTGAAGAAACGCCGTCGCCGCAAAGTGCGCGAGATCGGCACGCCGCTCGCGGCGGCGACGTGCGCATTGCTGGGGCAGGGCGCGCCGGCCGAAGTGAGCGCGCAGGAGCTCATGCCTTGGGACATCGACACGTCGATGCTGATCTACAGCGAGTCCGATGGCCGCGTCCAGGACACGAGCTTGAATCTTCGCGCGCGCAAGGAGATGCGCGAGGAGAAGTTCTTGAGCCTGTCGCTCGCGATCGACTCATTGACGGGCGCGTCGCCGAGCGGCGCCGTGCCGGCCGGCGTCGTTCAGACGTTCACGAGCCCGTCGGGCGACTCGCAGTACACCGTCGCCCCGGGCGCGCAGGCGCTCGATTCCTCGTTCCTCGATACGCGAACGGCGGTCACGGCGAACTGGGAGCTGCCGCTGTCGCGCCTCGCTGTGTTTTCAGTCGGAGCAAGCTTGTCGGACGAGTACGACTACACGCACACGGGCGTCAACGCGCGCGTGGCGCGCGACTTCAACAACCGCAACACGACGCTGGCGTTCGGGCTCGCTCTCGCGAACGACACGATCGATCCCGTCGGCGGCAGCCCCGTGCCGCTCGCGCCGATGCTCGGCGTAGGTGACGCTGCGAACAAACGCGCAGGCGAATCGAAGGACGTCACGGACTGGCTGATCGGCGTCACGCAAGTGCTGAATCGTCACACGATCGTGCAGTTCAACTACTCGCTGAGCCAAGCCGAGGGCTATCTCACGGATCCATACAAGGTGCTCTCCGTCGTGGACCCCGTGACGGGCAATCCCGTTGCGGGACCGGCAGGCAGCGGTCTTTACCGGTATCTGTACGAGAGCCGCCCCGATGCGCGCGACAAGCAAAGCGCCTTCGCGCTGTTGAAGCGCGACTTCCAGGGTGACGTGCTCGAGGCGTCTTACCGCTACATGACCGACGACTGGGACGTCGACTCGCACACGGTCGAGCTACGGTACCGATGGAGCTTCGGTGAGCGGTACCTGCAGCCGCACGTGCGGTTCTACCAGCAGACCGCGGCCGGGTTCTATCGGACGGTGTTGCTCGACGGCGCACCGCTCCCGGCCTATGTCACCGCCGATCATCGGCTCGGCGAGTTCGACGGGCTCACGGTCGGCCTGAAATACGGGCAAGCGACGGCCCGCGGCGGCGAGTGGTGGGCGCGCATCGAGTACTACACGCAGTCCGGCAGCGCATCAGAAGGAAGCGACGTCGGTTCGCTCGCGAATTTCAACCTCTATCCCGATCTGAACGCGCTGATTGCTCAGTTCAGCTACAAGTTCGGCAGGCGCTAACCCGCCCGTGGCGCCACCAGACGCGGCGGGCGCTGTGCTTTCGCCGCGGGGCTCAGGCTGGCTTTGCGTATTTCGGGCTATGGCAAGCCCGTGCGAAGTTCACGTCGACGCAGCCGATCGCGAGACCGCGCAGCGCATCGTTGCGTTAGTGGCCGGCGAAGCTGCGCGCATCGAAGAGAAGTTCAGCCGCTACCGCCGCGGCAACGCGGTCGATGCCATCAACAGCGCGGGCGGGCGCACCGTCGTCGTCGACGACGAGACGGCGCGGCTCCTCGACTACGGCGCGCGGCTGCGCGAGCTGAGCGACGGCAAATTCGACGTGACATCCGGCGTCTTGCGGCGCGCGTGGCGCTTCGACGGCAGCGACCGCGTCCCGAGCCGCGAGGCGGTTGCCGCGCTGCTGCAGTGTCGTCGGCTGGGACAAGGTCCGGTGGCGGGCACCCGAGCTCACGCTGCTGCCCGGCATGGAGATCGATCTCGGGGGCATCGGCAAGGAATACGCCGTCGATCGAGCCGCGGCGCTCGTGCGGCCGCTTTCGACACGGTGCCTCTTGAACTTCGGCGGCGACTTGCTCGCGCTCGGCCCGCAAGCGGGCGGGGCGCCGTGGCGCGTCGGCATCGAGTCCGTCATCGCTGCAAGGACGCCGGCGCGACACATCGAGCTCGGCAACGGCGCGCTCGCGACGAGCGGTGACGCGCGCCGCTATCTGTTGAAAGACGGTAAGCGCTATGGCCATATTCTCGACCCTACGACAGGGTGGCCCGTGGTCGGCGCGCCGCGCTCGGTGACAGTCGCTGCGGCGACTTGCACGGAGGCCGGCATGCTCGCCACGTTGGCGCTGCTGCAAGGCGCCGATGCCGAGCAATTCCTCGCGGCGCAGGGCGCGCAGTTCTGGCTGTTGCGCTGAGCGGCGCTCCTCGCCGTTGCCGCAAGGCCGCCTTCGGAGAAGCGCGCGCTCGACAGCCTGCGCGACTCGGGGCTAGAGTCTGTCGAACGCGTCGAAGGGGAGAGGACGATGAAGGCCGTTCGCAGTGTTCTGGCTGCTTCGCTGTTCGCCGCGATGGCGCCCGTCGAAGCGCACCACTCGTTCGCAGCGCAATACGACGCGAGCAAACCCGTGACGTTGAAAGGCACCGTCACGAAGGTCGAGTGGACGAACCCGCACGCGCGCTTCTACATCGACGTCAAGGATGCGGACGGCAAGGTCGTCAACTGGAACCTCGAGATCGCGAGCCCGAACTATCTGAAGCGTGCCGGGTGGTCGAGCACTTCCCTGAAACAGGGTGACGAGGTCACCGTCGAAGGCTCGCTGGCGCGCAGCGGAGCCAACATGGCGAACGCCAGCACCGTCACGTTTGCGGATGGCACGCGCGTCTTTGCGCGCTCCGCGGCGGACAATCGCTAGCTCATGCGCTCCACAACTCGCAGCGTTGGCCGTGCTCGTCGCCGCGCAAGTTGGGCTGGCCCAGCAGGTGCCGACGGTCGGCACCACGCCTGCCGGCAGCGGCGGCGCCAACAATCCCGCGCTGATCGGCGCCGTGCCGGAGGGCCCGCCGCCGCGCTTGCCGGATGGGACGCCCGACTTCTCGGGTGTGTGGGTCGGCTCAGGCCCGATCGGCGATATCAGCGGCGGTCTAATGCCCGGCGAGGAGCTCGTCCTGCTGCCGGAAGCCGAGGCGCTGATGAAGTCGCGCATGGCGGCCGACGACCCGGAAGCGCGCTGCTTGCCGACGGGCGTGCCGCGCATCGCGCCGTATCCGTGGCGCATCGCGCAAGTGCCGGCGTACGGCAAGGCGACTCATCTATTCTTCTTGTTCGAAGGCAACATCCATAGCTTCCGACAGATCTTCATGGACGGCCGCGAGCATCCCGACGACCTCGAGGCAACCTGGTACGGGCATTCCGTCGGGCATTGGGAAGGCGATACCCTCGTCATCGAGACCGTTGGATTCAACGACCTCTTCTGGTTCGATTTCGTGGGTCACCCGCACACGACGCAGTTGCGGACCGTCGAGCGCTACACACGCACGAAGGTCGGCGAGCTCGAGGTCGTGACGACCGTCCATGATCCCGGCGCGTACGCCAAACCGTTTACGGTGAAGTACACGCATACGCTGCGGCCCGGCTGGGAGCTCATGGAGTACATCTGTAACGAGAACAACCAGGACGTCGAGCACATCCGCGGTCCCGCCGGCCTGTAACGGCCCACTTCTCACGCCGAACGACCGCTTTCGACTGCCGGCCCCGTCTTACGGCATAAGAGACGGACGCGAATGACCGACGATCTCGAAGACCGGCGCCTCGTAAAGCGCTTGCTGGCGCACGACCGCGAGGCTTTCAACGCCTTTTTCGACGGTTATTTTCCGCGGCTTTATCGGTTTGCTCGCGCACGTCTCGGGGACGATCCGGACACGACCAAGGAGATCGTGCAGGTGACCCTGACGAAAGCCATGCGCAGCTTGAGCTCGTATCGCGGTGAGGCGGCGCTCTTCACGTGGCTTTGCACGATTTGTCGGAACGTGATCGCCGACCATCACGAGCGTGTTGCGCGCGAGCGGAAGCACGTCGTACTGACGGAAGATTCCCCGACGTTAGAGCAGTCGTGGAGTCGCTGACCGCGCCGGAGTCGGACGATCCCGAGAGCAACTTCAGCCGGCTCGAGACCATGCGATTGATTCAGGTGGCGCTCGATCAGCTGCCGGCGCACTACGGCAATGCGCTCGAGTGGAAGTACATCCAAGGTTTCAGCGTCGACGAGATCGCCGCGAAGCTCGGGGTCGGGGTCGAAGCGGCGCAGTCGCTGTTGGCCCGCGCCAAGCGCGGATTTCAAGAGGTGTATGGCGCGCTCACGAGCGAGCTCGTGAACGGTCGAGCCGAGGACGGCCGCAAACCGGCCGCAGACGTCGTATGAGTAACGAACGAGAGCGAGACACCGAGGCAGAGCGTGCGCTGAAGGAGCTGTTCTCGCACGCGAAACCCCGCCTGCAACCGCCGACCGCGGACGCCGACGAGATTCGGCGCGCCGTGTACGCCGAATGGGACGCCGTGACGGGGCGGCGCGTCTTTCGCCAGACGCGCCGGATTCGCGGCAGCCGCTTCGGTGTTGCTCGCGGCTGCGATTTGGGTCGGAGTCGGAATCAACCCGGCTTCGCCGCCGCCCGTCGTCGCAAGTGTCGAACGCACGCTCGGCAGCGTCGAAGGAAGCGCGGCCGTGCGGGTCGCCGTCGGAGAGATGCTGCCGGCCGGGACGAGGCTGTCGACGGGTGCGGGTCAGGTCGCGCTGCGCCTTGCGGGCGGTGGCTCGCTCCGCGTCGGGCCGCGGAGTGAGGTCGTGCTGACCGGTGGGAATGCGGCGGAGCTCGTGGCCGGCGTCCTGTACTTCGATTCGGAGGACCGGCGCGCGGGTGTCGAGTTCGCAGTGACGACGGAGCTCGGGACCGATCCGCGACATGGGCACGCAGTTTCTCGTGCGTTTCGATGACGGCGAGAGTGAGCTCGACGTCGGCGTTCGGGACGGGCGCATCGCGCTCATGACGAGCCGAGAGTCGGGCACGGCCGGCGTGGGAGAGCGGCTCGTTGCTACGCAACAAGCGGCGACGATCAGGCGCGAATCCGATGGCGACGTTCGGCAGCGAATGGGAGTGGGCCGAGCGGCTCGCGCCGCCGTTCGACATCGACGGGCGGACGATCAGCGACTTACTCGATTGGGTTGCCGCCCAGACCGGCCGCACCGTCGTGTTCGCCGACCCGTCGGCCGAGCGTGTGGCACGCGAACACGTCCTGAACGGCTCGATCGACCTCGAGCCCCTGCAAAAGCTGTCCGCCGTGTTGGCGACGACGGATCTCGAAGTCACCCTCGAAGACGGGCGCGTGCTCGTCGACCTGCGCTAGCGCTGCGACGCACGGTCATTACGGATCCCGGCAGAGCGCAGCCGAGTGCGTACAATCGGGCGCCGCGAACCCGCGGCTCGTCCGGTGGCCAATGGTATTGCGGCTTCGTTGTTTCTGCCGTTTGCTCGTGCTCGCCGTCGCGACCGAGGCCGGCGCGCAGCCGGAGGGACCGTTCCTCGGCCGAACCGTGCAATCGGTCATCGAGGAGCTCCGGTCGGCGGGGTCGCCGCTCGTCTACAGCAGTAACCTGCTCCCGGACACGCTGCGTGTCGCTTCGGAGCCGACCGGCACGGCGCCGCTCGCGCTCGCTCGCGAGCTGCTCGCGCCGCATGGGCTGACGGTGCGAGAGGAAACCGGCGTTTGGCTCGTCGTGCGCGCCGAGCTGCCGCCACCCGCGCTTCCGGCGCGGCTCGTGGCAACGGTTCAGTCGGCGTACAGCGGCCGGCCGATCGCGGCCGGCACGGTGCAGGTGGATGCGCCCGCCGGGCCCGTCGCGGCGGTCGTGGGCGGCCGCGCGGAGCTCGCGGATCTCGTGCCCGGCCGGCACAACCTAACGGTTCGGTCGCCCGGGTTCTTGCCTGAGCATCTTGCGGTCAATGCAGAGGCGGGCGCGACGACCGCGATCACCGTGGCGGCTGTTCGAAGCCGTGGCCAAGCTCGACGAGATCATCGTCATGGCAAGCCGCTACGACGTGAGCAACGACCTGCAGCCGTCGGCCACATACTTTTCGCGCGACGACATCGAGGCGTTGGCCTCGCTCGGCGACGACACCCTCCGCGTCGCGCACCGGCTCCCCGGCGTCGCCAGCAACGAATTTTCCGCGCGCCCGTACGTGCGCGGCGGCGACACGAACGAGTTCGCCGTGCTGCTCGACGGTGTGCGGCTGATCGAGCCCTATCACTTCAGGGATTTTGAGGACATCGTGAGCGCCGTCGATCAACGCGTCGTCGATACCGTGGCAATCCATGCGGGCGGTTTCCCCGCCGAGTATGGCGACGCGCTGAGCGGCCTGATGGTCATCGAGCCGCGCGAGCCCACGGCGCTCGCTCACGAGATCGGGGTGAGCGTGCTCTACACGTCGTTGCTCTCGAGCGGCACGTTCGCCGACGGGCGTGCGTCGTGGCTCGCTATCCGCGCGCAGCAGCAATCTCGATCGCGTGCTTGCCGACGAGCTCGGCGAGCCGGCGTACTCCGACGTCTTCATGCGCATCGCCGGCGATCTCGGAGCGAAACACCGCCTCGCCTTCGGTGATCTTGAGTTTCGCGACGATCTGAAGTTCACGCCCGGAGGACGCTGCCGAGGCTCGAGAGCAGGCGGCGAGCGACACTAACAGCGAGCAACACTGGCTCAAGCTCGTCAGCGAGTGGAGCGAGACGACGTGTCGAGCTAGATGTGGCTTTACTCGACGGATTTCGCTTCATCGCGGCACGAGAGCGTCGCCGATCTCGACGAGATCGACGGTGTCGTCGACGATCACCGCGAGCTCACGCTGGTCGGCATGAAGCAGGCGTGGCATTACACGCGCTCGGATCGTCAGCTTTTGGGGTTCGGGCTCGAGCTCGAGCAGCGGCGATGCCGCCTATCGCTATGCGAGTGTGGTGGACCGGTGCGGCTTGCTGGCGCACATTGGGCGGGACGGCGCCGCCGCTGAGAGATCTCGATATCGCTCCGAAGGGTAGAAGCTTATGCCGCTTACGTCACCGATCGAGTTCGCGCCACGGAGCGGCTCGTCGCTCGATCTCGGTCTGCGCTAGGAACGACAAAGCTACCTGCCGCCCGATTTGGACGAACAGTTCAGCCCGCGCGCCGGGCTCCTATACCGCCTCGGCGAGAGGACCGATTTGCGCGTTAGCCACGGGAGCTTTTTTCAGCCCGAAGGACTGCTCGATCTGCAGGTCGAGGACGGCGTGACCGAGTTCTCGCGCGCGCAAGACGCGTCGCACTCGATCGTCAGCGTCGAGCGCCGGCTCGTCGGCACGCTCGCCATGCGCGCGGAGTAGTACCGCAAGCACATACGAGACGCGCGGCCGCGCTATCGAGAATCAGTTCGACCCGCTCGTGGTGGTGCCGGAGCTGCGAGCGAGCCGCGTGGTGCTCGTGCCCGAGCGTGCCGAGGCGCGGGGGATCGAGCTGCTCCTGAGCGGCGAGGAGCCCGTGTCGTGGTGGGTCGGCGTCTCGTTGGCGCGCGTCGAGGATCAAATCGCGGGCGCAGCTGGTGCCGCGAAGCTGGGATCAGGAGAACGCCGTCACTGCCGGCGTCGTCTCGCGCGTGGGCACTTGGAGCTTGAGTGCGGCCGCCAGCCTGAATCGCGGCTGGCCCGCGACGGAGGTGACGGTGGAGACGCTGCCGACCGGCGAGACGATAGCCGTCGACCGGCCCGCGAAACGCGATGCGGCTGCCGAGCTTGCGGAGGATCGACTTTCGCGCGAGCAGGGACTTCGTGGTCGGCGACGGTGCGCTGCGCTTCTTCGCGGAGGTCACGAATCTGACGGGCCGCGAGAATCCCTGTTGCTTGATCTACGAGCCCGTGACGCTGCCCGACGGCTCGCCCGGGCTCGTAAAAAGCGAGCGCGGGCGAGTCGGCTTGACGGGAAACATCGGCTTGCTCTGGCAGTTCTAGCTGGAGACCTTCCGCTCGGCCACGGAGAGCAGCGCGCGGATCTCCTGACGGCGTCCGGCGTCGAACACGGGCCGATCGGCGACGGCCGGTGCGGCGAGCGCATGCTCGAGCACCGCGCGTGCACGCGCGTATTCGCCTTGGTCGAGCAAGAATTCCCCGAAGAAGAAGTTGTTGTCGATGTTGTCCGGGTCGACAGCCAACGCTTTCTCGAAGTACTGGGCCGCGAGCTCGTCGTCGCCGAAGCCCATGAACCCGCCGGGGACCTTCGAGTAGAGCGCCCCGAGCGACGCATAAACGCCGCCGGCGAGCGCCGTGGCGTCGAGCTTTTCCGCTTGCTCGAGCGCCGCGCGCGCGGCCTTGGCGTACTTCATCGCGCTCATGGCGCCGACCTCGCCCGCGTAGGTGCTGAGCACGATCCCTTCCCAGGCCAACGCTTCGGCGCGGGCTGGATGTTGTGCACGAAACGCCGCCGCGTGCTCGACGAGCGCGGCGAAGGCGTCGCGGCGCGAGTCATCGGTCGTCTGATAATTCGTGACGGCCCATTCTTGCTGAATGGCGGCGAGGCCATCGCTGAATTCGTCGGCGAATGCCGGCGCGCACGCGAGCACGGCTGCGATCGTGATGATTCCAAGATTGCGCTTCATGACTCGATACTCCTTCAAGGGGTGATGGATACAGGGGCTGCCGCTGGCCGAGATGGGCTGTCGTTCGCTGGAGCCGCATAACGGCGAATAACGGCAAGCTGCCGGCGCACCGAGCGGTCGACGAGCGCGGGCAGCAGCGCATTGAGCTTGGCGAACAGCCGCTCGGGCGCGCCGAGCAAAAGCTCGCTGCGCTCCTCGCGCAGCACGCGCTCGATTGCAGCTGCGACGGTCTGCGGCGAGTCCATGCCGACGCCGAGCTCGGCGTTCATGGCGCGTACGCGATCCGTCGCGAGCGCCGTGCTGCGTCGCCCGCGGTGCGACGTAATGCACGCGCACCGCGGTGTCGGCGAGCTCGCGCCGCAGCGCTTCGGAGAACCCGCGCACGGCGAACTTGCTCGCGGAGTACGCCGCGAATCCCGGAAAGCCGATCGAGCCGAACGTCGAGCCCACGTTGACGATGTGCGCGCTGCGGCGCTCGAGCAGCACGGGCAGCAGCGCGTGGCACAGCAGCAGCGGCGCCATGGCATTGATCGCGAACGCTTTGGCGATGTCGGCGGCGGTCTGCTCCGCGAACAGGCCGAACGGATTGATGCCGGCGGCGTTGATCAGCACATTGGCCCCATGCTCGCGCGCCGCCGCGACGAGCGCAGAGCGGCCGCCATCGCTGGCGACGTCCGCAGCGACCGTGACCAGCACGCCGTTTGCGCCGAAGCTGGCTGCGAGCCGGTCGAGCGGTTCTTGCCTCAGGTCCGTGAGGATCAGCTTGGCGCCCGCTTGCGCGAGCCGGCCCGCGGTCGCCGAGCCGATTCCGCCCGCGGCGCCGGTAAGAATGATTCGTGCGTCGGTCAGGTTCATGCGGCAGCCCTCGTGTCGGTGGAGGAGGTCGCAAGGTCCGCACGCGGCAGCGCACGGAACACGTCGCCGTAGAGGCGGTAGAACATGCGGGCGGCGTGCAGCACTGCCGCGCGATCGGCGCAATCGTCGAGCCGATCCACTAGGGCGTCGAAATGGCCCATGTGCTGCTGGTCGAGCGCTCCATGCGAAAGGAGATATGTGAACGCGCGCTTCGGCAGCTCGAGCCGCGCCGCGATGATCTCCGCGGCGGGCGTGGCGATGGCCGCGCTCGTTCCTTCGAGCACCAGCACCATGCCGAAGAAGCCGACCGGGTTCCCGCGCTGCACCGTGTCGTACGCGTAGCTGATCATGAGCTCCGTTTCCGGCGCCGGTCCGCCCGCGCGCGCCTCCGCCGCGTCGAAACCGGCTTCCGTGAGGTCGCCGAGGATCCACTGCTCGTGGCCGTATTCTTCGTCGATGTAGGCCGCGACGCCTTGGCGCAGCCACTCGAGCCGCTCGGGAAGACGCGCGCCGCACGCCATCAACAGCGGCACCGTGTGCTTGACGTGGTGGTATGCCTCCGTGAGAAAGGCACGGTAGCCGTCGCGGCCGACGCGCCCCGCGAGGCAGTCGGTAATGATCGGCGCAGACAGCAATCGGTGGCGATCGCTCTCCGTTGCCGCGCGCAACTCTGCAGAAAAAGTCATGAACACTCCTCGTTCAAGCGGTGAGGCCGAGCAGTTCGGCGTACAGCGCGTCCAGTTGCATGCCGTAGCGTCGCCAGATCGCGCTGCGGCGGTTGCGGCCGTTCGTCGTCGACTGGCCGTTGCCCGGCGCGAACGGCTCGTCGGCGAGCACGTAATCGCCGACGCGTGCGTAGTCGGGCAGCCGCGCGTTGACGACGTCGATGGCTGCCTCGATCTCGGCCCGCGTCGCGGTTGGCGCAGAGACGATGACGGCGACGTTCCATGGGCGCGCTTCGCCAAACACGGCGGCTTGCACGATCGAAGGCTCGTCGCAGAGCTCGGATTCGATCCATTCGGGGGAGACGTTGCGGCCGAAGCTCGTGATGAACAGGTTCTTGCGCCGGCCCGTCACGTACAGGTAGCCGTCGGCATCGACATAGCCGAGATCGCCCGTCGCGAATCGTTGCGTGACATGCTCGCCGCCGACGTATCCGCTGACGGCGGGTCCGCCGACGTGGATTTCGCCGCGCCGGTCGACCGTGACCTCGGCGTGCGGCAACGGCTTGCCGACGCTGCCGGCGCGCCGCGCATCGGGCGTGTTCAGCGCGACGACGGACGCGCACTCCGTCAGCCCGTAGCCTTCGTACACGGGAACGCCGAGGCGAGCGGCGCGCGCGAGCAGGGCCGGCGATACGCGGCCGCCGCCGACTGCGACGAGCCGCAAGGTTTCGGGCAGCGGAGCTCCTTGCTCGATCGCTGCCACGAGCGCCGCGAGCAGCTGCGGCACCAGAATGATGCTCTCGGCGCGGTACCGCTCTATCGAGCGCAGCAGTGTCGCGGGAGCGAAGCGCGTGGCGCCAACGAGACCCGTCTCGGCGGCGCTCGGCACGACGACCTCGGCGCCCGCCATCCACGGCGCGTACACCCCCGCGATGTTTTCCAGCAGCGTCGCGAGTGGCAGCGCGCAAAGATGTCTCGTCACGGAGAGCGCCGCCACGGCATCGCGCAGCGAGCGCGCGACCGTGTCCATGCTCGACTGCCGCAAGCACACGCCTTTCGGCTGGCCCGTCGTGCCGGAGGTGTAGGTGATCTTCGCGGTGGCGGCAGGCATCGTGGCCGCGGCGTTGCCGCGCAGCCGGCACCACTCGAGCTCGCTACCGATGGGCGGAAACGGCGCGGCTTGCCCCACGACGAGCTCGCGCGCCAGGTTGTCGAGGCGCCGGTCGACGAGCAGCGCATCCGCGCCGCTATCGACGATCGCGTGAGCAATCTGCTCGCGCGAGAAGTACGGCGGCAGCGGGACCAGGATCGTGCCCGCGATCTGAGCCGCGAGGTCGATCGCGAGCCAGTCCGGTCCGTTGTCGGCCGCGAGCGCCGCGACCTCGATGTCGCGCGCCTCGAAGGCCGCGGCCATCGCGGTCGCGCGGTCGAGCAGCCCGCGAAACGTGAGCGTCAGCGTTCCGCAGCGAACCGCAGTGCGCGGCGATGAGCCGGCGGCGAAATGGCGAACGGCGTCGAGTGTCGAAGTCATGGTGTTGCCGCCTCCGCGGCGCGATTGCGTAGCGTTGCGAGCTTTGGCCACCACCGCGGCACGCGAGCGCAATAGTCGCGATAGCGGGCGCCGAACCGCGCGTCGAGCCGCGGTTCCTCGTGCACCCGGATGTAGACGGCGTTCACGAGCCAGAAGCAGGCAAGCCAAGCGGCGAGGGGTGCCGACTGGGTCACGAGCGCCTCGCCCGCGAGGATCAGGAACAGCCCGCCTTTCATCGGATTACGGCTGTAGCGGTAAGCGCCGTCGGTGACGAGCGCTTGGGTCGGATCCCACGGCGCCAACGTGCCGTGCCCGAGCCGCACGAAGAGGCGAATGCTGTGCCCGACGAGCCAAAAGCCCGTGAGCGCAAGCGCGACTCCGGCTAGCAGCAGCGCGGTCATCGCGGCGACGGGCGTTGTCGGCGCAGGGGGCCAGATCGTGAGAAGAACAGCCGGGATCACGATCGTGTTCATGACGGGGAGCAGCGCGATCGCACGCGCGTGCCGCCAGGGTGTCACATGCGCCGATGCGTCGGTCATTGCGGCCTCGATGCAAACGGGGCGAACGCGGCGCGCGAACCGTCCGCGATGCGCCCCCCCATGACGTACGGGTTGTGATCGTAGTAGCTGCCCCACTCGTGCCGCGCATCGCCGAGCAGCAGCGGATCGGCGGGGCACAGCGCGCGCGGCGTGAGACCCAGGTGACGGAACACGTTCATGATCGTGTCCGCGCCGGTGAATACGACCCACGTGTAGCCGGCTCCGAGCAGATACGGAACTAGTGCGCGAACGATGCCGATCGCGGCCGTCGCGTTGCGGCACGCGAGGTTGCCGATCTCGACGATGTTTGCGCGCGGCACGTGCACGCCTTGCCGCGCGAGCGTCGACTCGATCGGCTCGCGCGTGTAGGTTTCGAGAAACAACCTATCCGCAGCCGCCGCCCGGCAGCCTACGACCGCGCGAATGCCGCCCTCGGCGTTGCGCAGCGCCAGCAGCTCGGGCATGAAGTGGCGGACACGCGCGCCAAAGTGCGCGAGAAACTCCGTGCGCACGAAGGTCTCGAGCATTGAGCGCTGAGGCGAGACGCGATCGTGCCGCTCGAGCTTGGGGATTCCCGTGCCACGGGCGCGCCGCCAGCTCGGAATTAGGGCCGGCGCACTCGTCGCTGCAAATTCGAACGTGGCATCGAAGCTCATGCGGTTCTCCTGCTCACTGCTGACGGCTCGTAGTCGCGAGCCAACGTCGGGTTTGCAGGTTTAGACCGAGCGGCTCACGACAACCGGTCGGCGCGTGAGCGCAGATGACAGAACCTTAATAATGAGAGTGAGAGTTGCGCGCGCGGGTCGGCGAACGGCGACGCATGCACGTCGCCGACCAAAGGGAATCGGTGTGGCAGTCCCGACTGCGTTCAGCGCGCGGGCGGCGGGCCACCGCCGGGGCCCGCAGGACGCGGCCGGGCATCGAACTCGGCGCGCGAAACCGAGCCGTCTTTGTTCGCGTCTACTTTAGGTGCGTTCAGCTTCGTGTGAGTCCGCGACGCCTTATTTGGCGAGCGGATCGGGCCGTACCTGGAAATGCACGACGAGCGGCTTGGTGCCCTTGCCGCCTTCCTTGAGCCACGGCGTGCGGTCGCCGCTCGGCACCCAGAGGCCGCGGCCTTTCCAGCCTGCGTTCGGATCGTCGATACGGCCTTCGAAGCCCTTCGAGTAGAAGCCGAGCGGATACGGAATCCGCAGCGTCATCATCTCGCCGTCGACGAGCGCGTGGACGCCGTCGAACAGGTTCGCCGTGGACATCGGCACGTTGGCACCCAAGCCCGACGTGTTGTGCTGATCGACCCAGCTGTAATAGCTCGACTCGACGCTCTCGTCGGGGCGCCCGACGAAGCCGGGACCCGGATATCGATAGAAGCTCCAGCCTTCCGGGCAGTGATTGCCGGTCGCAGCGGGGCCGTTCAAGCGGCCCTTGGCACTTGCTGCGGTCGAACGACCCCAAGTGCCCGCTGCCCATCGACATCCACACGACGCCGTTGCGATCGATGTCGGCGCCGCGAATGCCATAGCCCGGCAGCGGCGGCGTGTAGACCTCGGCGAGCGCTGTCTCGGGCGGGTTGGAGCCCGGATCCAGCCGCACGACGGCGCCGGGGTAGCCGATCGTCGAGCCCCAGATCGAGCCGTCGGCGGGATTCGGCATCACCGCGTAGAAGCCGCTGTTGACGCGCTTGTCCTTCGTCGGATCGACGGGCTCGTTCGGCTCGACATAGGCGTCGCGCTTGCCGTTGCCGTTCGTGTCGAGCACGAGCGCGGTCCAACCTTGCGAGCGCCCGGCGTCGCCGGTCTCGAGAAACATCTTCGAGTTCAGCCAGCCGACGACTTGACCGCCGCCGCTCGTCCACAGCGTGTCGTTCGCGTCTTCGGCGAACTGCAGATGGTGCGTCGAGTAGCACGTGTCTATGAACGTGTACTGCTCGGTCTTTGGGTCGTAGACGGACAGCTGGCGGCCGGAGCGCGCCAGCGGGAACAGCTTCGCCGACGGGTGATCCGACTCTGCTTTGCAATAGTCGGGCGCGTTGTCGGGCCCGCGGACGACGGCCGTGTACCAAACGCGGCCTTCCTCGTCGAGCATCGGGTTGTGCGCGTTCGCTTTGCTGTCCCAGATCGCCTCGTTGCCCCAGTAAGCCGACGGTTGCGTCGGCGGCGTGCTGTTCGTCGTCGGCGTGTTTGGGTCCTGCACGGGCGCGTGCAGCGCCGTCGTCGTGTTCGTCTGCGGATCGAGGATCGGGAACTCGTCGGTCGAGAGCTCGGGCGCGCCGTAGAGCTTGCCGTAGCCGTTGACCGTCGGGTTGCGGCGGTCCGTGCCGCTCAAGTCGTGCATGTACGCTTTTTCGGTCGACCAATCGCGCACGGTCGCGACGACGTTGCGCTCGAGGCCGCTCGGGCGCTGCGGCTGCGCGTGCGGCAGCTCGCCGTTGGCGACGCGCTCCGTCCACTCGGCCAAGTATCTCGGTGGCACGCCGCCGAGCTGGTTCATCGCGGCCCCGAGCATCTGCGCGCCGGCTTGGCCCGACTGAATGCGCCGCACCCAGGCGTCGTGATGGCTCATGCTCCCGAACTCGGTCGGTATCGTGCGCGTCGCGAGCTGGCCGATTTGATGGCAGCCGATGCAGGAGAGGTTCTTGACCTGCGCGAGATACTGATTGACGCCACCCGGTAACGAGCTGACCTCGTCGGCGCTCGGTACTTTCATCATCGAGTACCAGTACGCGGCTGGATAGACGACGGCCGCGGCAGCCGGCGACGGCGCCGCGTTCGCGTCGAGATCCAATGTTTGCCCGGGGCGGCCCGCGACCTTCGTCGAATCGACGAGCCCATAGCCGCGCACCCAGACCTGATAGTCCGCCGCCGGCAGATCCGGAACGACGTAGCGGCCTTGATCGTCGGTGACGACGATCTTTGCGTAGCGCGTGTCGAAGTCTTCGGTCTCGGCGATGACCCAGACCCCGGCCTCGGGACCGGCAGGGCCGTTGACGGTGCCGCCGATGTCGTCGTTATCGATGGCGACGGCGGCAGCGTTGGCGGCGCCTACGGCGCTCGGCTCGTTGCCGCCGCCGCAAGCGGCCAGCAGAGTGGCGAGACACGAGAGCGTGAACGGTCGTTGAATGGTCCGCATGGCTGATCCCCCGGATACCTGGCTGCGCTGCGCTGCGTAGTCTTCCGGTTCAACTATCCACGCCGGCACCGTGAAAGCAAGCGCATGGCGCGAATTCTAAAGGGCGGCGTATCCTTGAGCCTCGGTCTTTGAGTGGGGGCTGGTCATGACGCGGTGCCTGCTGGGTGCGATGTTGGCGATGGGGATCGCGTGGCCGGCATTCGCGCACCATTCGTTCTCGGCGGAATTCGAAGCGGACAAGACAGCCGAGCTCAGCGGCAAGATCGTGCAAGTCTGGTGGAACAACCCGCACATCCGCTATCGGTTGCAAGTCGAAGGCGAGGGCGGCGCCACCGAAAATTGGGAGCTTCAGGCTTCGAGCATCACGTCGATGCAGCAGCTCGGCTGGAGCGCGACGACGCTCAAGGTCGGCGACGAGCTCAAGGTCGCGGGGCAGGTTGGCCGCAACGGAGCGAAGAAGCTCTACGTTCGCACGATCGTGCGCCCCGACGGGTCGCGGCTCGTGACAGGTCGCGGGGACAACCCGGGACCCGATCCGAATCAAGTGCACGCGACGCCGGGCAAGAGCTACGGCTACGGCCCTGTCGCGCAACGACTATCCGGTCGACATCACGGGGCCCTGGCGAAACCGCTATAAGTTTCGTGTGACGGTCGACGATCTCGAGCCGAAACCGACGCCGTTCACGGCCGAAGGCCGCGCGTTATTCGCGGCGACGGATCACTATCAGGATCCCGCGTTACGCTGCCTCGCGCTCGGGCTGCCGCGTCTCTTCGGCGCGCCGTACAACATGGAGATCGTCGACGCGGGCTCGCATTACGTGCTGATTCACGTCGAGCACAACACGCCGCGGCGCATCTGGATGGATGGACGCAAGCCGCCGGCCGAGACGCAGCCGTCGTCGCTCGGCTTCTCGGTCGGGCGTTGGGAGGGTGAGGTGCTCGTCATCGAGACGACGCATCTCCTGCCGGGCTGGCTCGATGGATCGGGGTTGCCGATGAAAGGCGAGGGCACACGCATCGTCGAGCGCTACGAGCTCACGGCCGATCGGCTCGCGATGGATCGCATCATGACGATCTACGATCCGTACTACACGCAGCCGCTCGTTCGCCGGCGCGGCTCGGCGCGTGACGACACCGTCGACATCAGCGAGCAGGCGAGCTGCGATCCCGATAGCTACTACCGCGACCTGCTCGAGGCCGGGTCGGCTCGAGCAACACCTGAACGGGCAGTAGCTGCTAGCGCTCGCGGGCCCGCACGCGGATGGCGCGGCCCCGTCCTGCAGGCACGAGGAAGTGGCTGCCCATCGCCCCGGGCTTGAGCTCGGCTTCAAACGGCGTATCGGGAAGCCCCACGACTCGTTGACTGTCGGTTTGCACCCAGGTGGTACCGTCCTGTGCCGTGAACGTCGTCTCGTGGCCCGGTGGGGCGCGTACGCCGACGACGACGATCGGCGATGCTCTCATCAGCTGCCGCGGCGGGCGCCGTTGCTGTCGCGGTCGCGGATGCAGCAGTCGCTGGTACGTCTGCCGCAGGCGTCGATGCGGGCGCCGGTTGCGTTGCGGACGTGGCGGGCGCGGGAGCGGTAAGCGGATCTGCTGATTGCGCTGCGGGTGCGGCCGGCGCGGGAGCAGCGGGTTGCGGTGTGCGCAGCGCGCGGTCATAACACGCGAGCCGCTCGACGTCGTCGGCAATGGCCGTGCATGGCACGGCGGCTTGCGCCGCGGCAGGTTGCAATGGCAACGCCGCGATCACCGCCGCGAGCGAGAGCGCGCGGCGCGAACGTTCCCGCCATAGGAAGCAATGTGTCATGATCCTGCCGGTCTTGCGGCGGCGTTGTGCGCATAGTTTGGTCCCCGGTTTTCCGCAGGATGTACAATGTTGTCCGCAATAGTGGCCGCAGGTACGCGGCCGATCAAGGGGCAGAGACCGCCCGCGGGCGCTAGACCGCCGGCGGCAGAGCGGAAGCAGCGGCCGAGGCGCTGGGCTTTCGCGTCGAGGCCGAGCGCTTCGCCGACGTCCGGATCCTCCGCTATCGCGTGCCGGGTTTCGAGGCGCTCGACGCGCGCACGAAAGAGCTCCTCTATTACCTCTATGAAGCGGCGCTCTGCGGCCGCGACATCATCTTCGACCAGAAGTACCGCTACAACTTCGGCGTGAAGCGCACGCTCGAGCAGATCGTCCGTCACTATCCCGGCGATCGCGACACGGCCGATTTCCGCGCGCTGACGTTCTATCTTGAAGCGCGTTTGGTTCGCGAACGGCATACATCACCACTACGGCGCACGACAAGTTCGTGCCGGGATTCTCGCCTGACGGCGTTCGCGGCGTTCGTGCGGCGGAACGCCGGCGGAGTTCCCGCTGCGCGAAGGTCAGTCACTCGATGAGCTCATCGACGAGCTGACGCGCGTGATGTTCGACGCGGCCGTCGACGCAAAGCTCGTCAGCAAGAGCGCCGACCACGACGTGCTGACGAGCTCGGCCGTGAATTTCTATAGCGGGCCTCACGCAGCCCGAGGTCGAAGCGTTCTATGCGAAAGCCTCGCCGTTCCCGGCGACGAGACGCCGGTCTCGCTCGGGATGAACTCGCGGCTCGTCAAGATCGACGGCGTGCTGGTCGAAGACGTGCAGAAGGTCGGCGGGCGGTACACGCAGGCCATCGAGCGCATGGTCGGCTGGCTCGAGAAGGCCGCGGCTGATAGCCGAGAACGATGCGCAGCGACTGCGCTCGACGAAGCTGATCGCGTTCTATCGCAGCGGCAGCCTCGAGGACTGGGACGACTACAACATCGCCTGGCTGCGCGACACGGAGTCGCAAGTCGACTGATTCACGGATTCATCGAGGTCTACCACGATCCGCTCGGCATGCGCGGCACGTTCGAGAGCGTCGTGTCGTTCCGCGATCCCGAGGCGACGCGCCGCATCGGCGCGATCGCCGGTGCTGCGCAGTGGTTCGAGGATCACATGCCGTTCTTCGACCGCCACAAGAAGCCGAACGTCACGGGAATCACGGGCAAGGTCATCACCGTCGTCATCGAAGTCGGGCGACGCCGCGCCGACGACGCCGATCGGCATCAACTTGCCGAACTCCGATTGGATCCGCCGCGAGCACGGCTCGAAGTCGGTGAGCCTCGCGAACATCGTCGCGGCCTACAACGCCGTGCGCGGCGGAGTCGACCGCGAGTTCTCGTATGATGCGGCCGAGATCGAGCGCAACGAGCGCTACGGCGAGCTCGCGGCGGCGTTGCACGTCGACTTGCACGAGGTCATCGGCCACGGCTCCGGGCAAGCTCGAGCCCGGCGTCGGCCCGTTGCACGAGACGATGAAGAACTACGGCTCGACGCTCGAGGAAGCGCGCGCCGATCTCGTGGCGCTGTATTTCGCGGTCGATCCGAAGCTCGTCGAGCTCGGCCTGATGCCGTCCGTCGAGGTCGGCCATGCTGCCTACGATCACTTACATCCGCAACGCGCTGCTGCAGCAGCTGAACCGCGTCGAGCCCGGCAAGGACCTCGAAGAGGATCACATGCGCAATCGCCAGCTGATTGCGCTGTGGGCCTACGAGCATGGCGTTGCGCGACACGTCATCGAGAAGCGCCGGCGCGACGGCAAGACGTTTTTCGTCATCAACGACTACGCGTAAGCTGCGCGCATTGTTTGGCGAGCTGCTGCGCGAGCTGCAGCGCATCAAGTCGACGGGTGACTACGCGGCCATTCGCGATCTCGTCGAGCGCTACGGTGTGAAGGTCGATCCGAGCTGCGCGCCGAGGTGCACGCGCGTTACGCGGCGCTCGACGTGCCGGCGCTACCCGGGTTCATCGGCCCGCGCCTCGTGCCGGTGCGCGACGGCGACGAGATCGTCGACGTGCGCATCGAATATCCCGACGATTTCGCCGCGCAAATGCTCGAGTACGCGGACCGATACGCATTTCCTCCCACCTGGAACTAACACTCGCCGAAGGTCCGCCATCGATTCGCTCAGTCGCCTGTTGCCGTCGTTGGCTGCCCTCGTGTGTCAGGGTTGACGCGAGCGAGCGCGGCTCGGCAGCGCCGACGGATGCGGCGCCGCGCCGTCGGCCGCGCCTCCCAAAGTGATCTTGCGTCATCGGCGACGGCATGGACGATCACCAGATCACGATCGCGCGCAACTATCTCGCGGCTCGAAGCCGGCTAGCTTGACGCTCGACGGCATGCCCGGTCGCAGCCAGAGTGCAGATTCAAACCGTGGCCGAGGAGGACCCGCGCTACCCGAGTACGTGCCGGACTCGGCGAACACGGCGACGTCGATGGCGACGGCATCGTGACGAGCGCGGGCCGCATCGGCACGACCGCGGGCAGCGACCAGGACGCCGTGACGATCATGGAGCTTGCCGCCGCGGCCGGCTTGGGCACCGGCATCGTGACGACCTCGAGTGTCACGGATGCGACGCCCGCGTCGTTCGTCGCGCACGTCATCTGGTCGGCTGTGCGAGGGGCCGCGCAGCATGGTCTCGACGCAACGCGAATCGAACTCGGCGTTCTCGACGGTCATTGCTCCGCCGATCTGAAGGCCAACGGCGGCAAAGGCTCGATCGCCGAGCAGATCGCGGCGTCGCGCCTCGACATCGTGCTCGGCGGCGGCGATGCGAGCACTTCGCGCAAGCCGCCGAAGGCGAGACGACGAAGACGGTGCGCAGAGCTCGCCGCCGCGAATGGCTTTCGCGTCATCGGCACCGCCGCCGAGCTCGCGACGCTGGCGCGCGGCGGCAAGGTGCTCGGGCTGTTCGCGCCGGGCACGATGCCCGTGCAATGGCGTGGCGCCGGTGAGCCAAGGCGCAGCGCGTGCAGCGCGACGGGAGCGGCCGCGTCGTGCCGCCCGAGCCGTTCGCGTGCGAGCCGGATCCCGCGTTCGCCGCGATGCCGACGCTGCCCGCGATGGCGCGCGCGGCGCTCGACGCATCTCGACGACGGGCGGCTCGTTCGTGCTGATGGTGGAGTCCGCCTCGATCGACAAGCAGTCGCATGCTGCGGCGGCCGTGCGGGCACAATCGGCGAGCTCAGGCCAGCTCGACGACACGCTCGAGGCTTGCATGCTCGAGTACGCCCGCGCGCATCCCGAGACGCTCGTGCTCGTGACGGCCGATCACAGCCAGGCCGCGCAGCTCGTCCCGAGAGGAGCGTGCTCGCGGTCTCAATGCCGCGAGCCCGGGTTACTTCGCGCGGATGCGGACGCCCGAAGGCGTCTCATGGGCGTCAACTACGCGACGAACGACTCGACGCTGCAGGAGGATCATACGGGCGCCGACGTGCCGCTATTCGCTTACGGCGCGGCGGCGAACGAGATCCCGGGCCAGGTGCGCCAGACCGACGTCTTCGAAATCATGCTGCAGCATTTGAGGCTCGAGGCTCCGCCGGCTCCGTGAGCGGGCGCGATGCGAGCTATGCCGAGCTCGAGGCTGCGTTGCCCGAGCTCGAGCGCTCGCCGCGCGAGCGCGGCACGGTCGTGCTGATCGTGCGTCGCCCGAGCCGCGGCAAACGCGAAGTGCTCGAGTCAGGTGCTGCTCGACGTCGAGGAAGGTCTCGTCGGCGATCGTTGGGCGCTCGGCAAACGCCGCCGCGCGCAGCAGCTCACCGTCATCAACGCGCGGCTCATGGCGTTGCTCGCGCAGAGCCGCGACCGATGGCCGCTCGCCGGCGATCAGCTCTATGTCGATTTCGATTTGAGCCTGGAGCACTTGCCGCCCGGCACGCGGCTCGCGATCGGCGCCGCGGAGATCGAGGTGAGCCCGGAGCCGCACACGGGATGCCGATTGTTCGCAGAGCGATATGGGCGCGATGCCCAGCGTTTCGTCGGCTCGCGAGCGAGGCCACGCGTTGCAGCTTCGCGGTATCAACGCGTGGGTCGTGAAGAGCGGCGAAGTGCGAGTCGGCGACGACGTGCGCGCTTTGTTCGACTAGGTTCGACGGGCTGGACCTGCTCACTACCGGCCCTTGGTACGAGCTTCTGGTCTGGAAAGCCCTGACGGGGCAATTGATTGACCAGTTGTGTCAAGCTGTTGACTGTGTGAGGTCAGGTCCAGCCCTTACACCCGAGTCTACGCCTCGAGGGGACCAGTCGTATAGCGCAAAGACAGACGACTGCTATCGTGTAGCTCTGCGGCGGATGCTGAGAAAACGGAGCTGGGGGGCCGAAGGATGTCCGACAGTCGAAAGCGCGGCGATGACGCCGCGCGTTCGCGACCGACGATACGGTGAGAAACCGAGCGCGAGCGAAGTTCACGCCGAGCTCGAGCGCATTCTCGCGAGTCGTTGTTTTCAGCAGGCGAAAGGGCGCGTCGCGATTTCTTGCGCTTCGTCGTCGAGCAAACGCTGGCCGGCGCCGGTCAGCGGCTGAAGGGTTACACGATCGGCGTCGAGGTGTTCGGCCGGCCCGCCGATTTCGACGCGCAATCCGATGCGTTGGTGCGCGTCGAGGCGGGCCGTTTGCGCCGGCGATTGGTCGAGTATTACGCGAGCGAAGGCGAGCGCGGATCCCGTGCAGGATCGAGTTGCCGCGCGGCGGCTATGCCGTCGAGTATCGCTTCGCTGTGCCAGCGCGGAGCGATGCGCGTGCCGGCGCCCGCAGCCGCTTCCGGCGCGAGGTCGCAGCAGTCGTCGTTCGCGTGGCGGCGCGTCGCGTTCAGTCTGGTCGCGGTGCTCGTCGGCGCAGTCGGCGTCATCACTTGGCAGCAGGCGGCGTTGCGCGAAGCGCGCCGTTCGCTCGAGGTGCTCGGCGAGCCGGAGCGCGCCGAGTGGCCGCGCATCGTCGTCGTTCCGTTCGAGAATCTCGAGCGCGGATGTCGCGCTCGACGTCTTCGCGGCGAGCATGACAGAGGAGATCATGCTGCGGCTCGACGAGCTCGATCTGTTCGTCATCGCGAGCCAGGCGAGCTGGTACGGGCCGAGCCAAGACAAAGGCCTCGATGCGGCGCGGCGGGCGGCTACGTGTTGACGGGCAGCGTGCGCGGCACCGGCGACCAAGCGCGAATCACCGTGCGGCTCATCGAGGCCGGAGCGGCGCGCAGCTCTGGACGGCCGCGTACAACGAGCCGCTCGAGCGCGACCGCTTGGCCGGCGTTGCAAGAGCAGATCGGCGCGCGACGTGGTCAGCGATCGCCGCTCCGTACGGCCCGATCTTCGAAGCGGAGCTCGCACGCGCGCGGCGTTCGGCGCGGGCGCCGCGATGCTGCGCGATTGCATCGCGACGTACCATGAGTACCGTCGCCGCATAACGCCGGCAGGGTATGAGAGACGCTCGAGTGCTTGAAGAGCGTCAGCAGCGCGCAGCCGGACGTCGCTGCCGTCTGGTCCGGCCTCGCGATGCTGTATGTCGACGAATATGCCGTCGTCGTTCGGCGCGGACAGGCGACGAAGCGTTGGAGTCCGCGCGCCACGCCACGGCTAAAGCGCTCGCGATCGACGGCGACGATTTTCTCGCCAATATCGCGCTGACGCGCGTCCAGTTCTTCGACGGCGACCCCGAGTTCCGGCAGAGCATCGAGTCGACGCTCGCATTGCGCCCACAGCGCGCAAGCCTCGCGCAGGGCGGGTTCTTGCTGGTCATCTCGGGCGATTCGGCACGCGGGCTCGAGTTGGCGGACAAGACGCGCGAGCTGACCAAAGCGCCGTTCGGGTTCTATCACCTGACCTATGCAGCGAGCGTATCTGCGCGACCGGCGGTTCGACGATGCCTTTGCGTCGGCCCTGAAGATCGACGGGCCGAACTGGGTTTTCGCGCAGGCCGTCCTTGCGGCGGCCGCCGCGCATAGCGGTCGCCACGACATCGCACACGGCGCCGCCGCGCGAATGCGCGAGCTCTATCCAGGGTTCGAGCCCGACGCGCTCAAGAATTTCGCGCATTGGCATTTCGACGCGGCGTTCCACGATGCGTTGGTCAGCGGGCTACGCGCGGCGGGTCTCGAGCTCGGCGGATCAACGCTTCGTTGTCGGGCGGCTAGTCGCCGACGACGACGGCGGCCGGGAGAATGATCATCGCGCGCGTCCCACGGCCGCGCATGGCATCGACATCGAGCATGGCATCGAAGTCGCGCAACCGGTGGTCGATGCATCCAAAGGCCGGTATCCGCCGCTGCCGGATTTCTCGTCGAAGGGGATGCCGCGGCGCCGATGCGGCGGCAGCCCGATGCCGTCGTCGGTCACCGCGATGCCGATCGATCCGTCGCGGCGGCGCTCGCTCGAGACCTTGACGTGCCTCGCCTCGCGCATGGCGGCGGACGTTAGTGAGTAGCTCGCGCACGGTTTTGAAGACGACGGGACTGACGTCCTGCGGCCAAGCGCGTGTGGCTCTCGTCGAGAGCCACCTCGCAGCCGATGTCGCCTTCAACGCGAAACTGCTCACAAAGCTCGAGCAGCGCCGCGTAAAGGTCAGTGCGAAGGCTCCCGGGCATCGGTGAGCTGTCGGAGGACCGCGGCGAACTCGCGAGTGAAGGCATTGAAGTGCTCCATCGCCGAAACTGACAGCCGGACGAGCTGCTCCAAATCCTCGATCGTCGGCGCGCACGCCGTCGAACGGTTCGCGAGCGCCCTCGTTTGGATCTGGAGCTCCACGAGCCTCTGCAGCGGCCCATAACGGAGCTGCTCGGCAAGGGAGGCCAGTGAGGGGGGCGCGCGTAAGTCGACGAGCGCAAAATCTTGGGTAGTCATTCCCGGTCCGGCACTAGTGCTGAAGTCCGCATCTTCGCCGCGGCGGGGCGCCACACGGACGTGTGACACGGTATCGTGAGCGCTACCGCGCCGGGACGCGCTCGGCCGCCGAACCGAGCGGACTGAAGTAACCGTTATAGTGCTGCGGCGAGCACGCGCGCGACGTGCTGCGCCTCGCGCTGCGCGCCGTCATGGATCTGGTGTCGGCAGCTCGTGCCGTCTGCGACGATGACTGTGTCGGGCGCCGCGCTGCGGACGGCCGGCAGCAGGGCGGCCTCCGCCATTCGCAACGACACGTCGAGATGCTCGGGGCGGTAGCCGAACGAGCCGGCCATACCGCAACAGCTCGACGCGATGACGTCGACTGTCAGCCCCGGCACGAGCTTCAGGGCTGCACGACGGCGGGCATCGCGCCGAACGCCTTCTGATGGCAGTGGCCGTGGACGAGAGCGCGCGCATACGGCGCGCGTCGGAAAACGCGCGACCAGCGGCCCGCGGCGGCCTCGCGCACCAGGAATTCCTCGAAGGTCAGTGCCGCGCGAGCGAGCGCCGAGCTCGCGGCGCCGGGGCAGAGCCGAGCGAGCTCGTCGCGCAGACCCAAGATGCACGACGGCTCCAGGCCGACGACCGCCACGCCGCGGCTGACGAACGGCTCGAGGGCGTCGAGCAGGCGCCGGGCTTGGGCACGCGCAGCTTCGATCATGCCCGTCGCGAGATAGGTGCGGCCGCAGCAGAGCGCACGGCCGTCGGGCGCCTTCGGCTGCGCGGACGGTGTATCCGCCGGCCGTCGAGAACGGCGGCAGCGGCACGCAGATTCTCCGGCTCGAAATAAGTATTGAAGGTGTCGGCAAAAAGGACGACTTCACGGTCTCCCGCTTCGTTCGGCGCGGTACCGGCAAGCTCGCCGGCGCGGAAGTAGTCGCGGCGCCATTGCGGCAGCGTACGGCGCGCGGCAAAACCGGCGATGAGCTCCGAGAGCTTCGCGAGCACGGGAACTCGGTCGCGCAGATTCAGGACCGGCGCAAGGCGAGCCGCGGCGCGCGCGTAGCGGGGCAAGTGCGCCACGAGCCGATCGTGCAGCGAGCGCGCATGGCGGCGGTGATAGTGATGCAGGAACTCGATCTTCATCGCGGCCATGTCGACGCCGGTCGGGCATTCGCGTTTGCAGCCTTTGCACGAGACGCACAGAGCCAGCGTGTCGTAGAGCTCGCGGGAAGCGAGCGCGTCCGGCCCGAGCTGGCCCGAGAGCGCGAGACGCAGCGAGTTGGCTCGGCCGCGAGTCACGTGCTGCTCGTCGTGCGTGACGCGATAGGAGGGGCACATCGTCCCGGCATCGAACTTTCGGCAGTGGCCGTTGTTGTTGCACATCTCGACGGCGGCGGCGAACCCGCGGCCGCGGTTCTCGGGCCCGACCTCGTGCTCGGACCAGTCGAGGCCCGTGCGCAGCGCCGCTGTCTCGTAGCCGGGTTTGAACCGGAACAGGCTGCGATCGTCCATCTTCGGCGCCGCGACGATCTTGCCGGGATTCATGAGGCCCTTGGGGTCGAACGCGCTCTTGATCTCGGCGAACGCGCGTGCAAGGCGCGGGCCGTACACGGGCTCGATCCACTCGGACCGAACGAGCCCGTCGCCGTGCTCGCCGGAGTACGACCCTTTGTATTGCTTGACCAGCGCGCAGGCCTCCTCTGCAATCGCCCGCATCTTGTGAGCGCCGTGCTCCGTGCGCAGATTCAGAACAGGGCGCACGTGCAGGCAGCCGACCGACGCGTGCGCGTAGAACGTGCCGCGCGTGCCATGCTTCGCGAATACCTGCGTCAAGCGGTCCGTGTACTCGGCGAGGTGCTCGAGCGGTACCGCGCAATCCTCGATGAACGACACGGGCTTACCGTCGCCCTTCATCGACATCATGATGTTGAGACCCGCCTTGCGAACCTCCCACACGTCGCGTTGCCATCCCGAGTCCGCGATCTCGACGACGCTGCCGGGAAGCCCAAGATCGCCCATGAGCTCGCGAAGCGCAGCGAGCTTTTTAAGCTGCGGCTCGCGCTCTTCTCCTGCGAACTCGACGAGCAGGATCGCGTCGGGGAGCCCAAGGATCGTCTTGTCCATCGTCGCGCGGAAGGCGGCGATGTCGCGCGATAGCTCGATCATCGTGCGGTCGACGAGCTCGACGGCCGTCGGGTCGAGCGTGACGATGTGCCGAGCCGCGTCCATCGCCTGATAGAAAGTCGGAAAGTGCACGACGCCGAGCGTCTTGTGCGCAGGAAGCGGCGACAGCTTGAGCTTTACCTTTTGGAAAAGCCCGAGTGTCCCTTCAGAGCCGACGAGCAGCTGCGCGACGTTGAACGCGCCGCTCGACGCGAGATCGAGGTTGTACCCGGCGACGCGCCGCTGCAGCTTCGGCACGCGAGCTTCGATCTCCTCACGCTCGCGCGAGTAGAGCTCGCGCAGCTTGGTCGACGAGCTCGCGATACCGCGGCGGCCCCTGTGGCGGTCCCGCGTCCACTGCACCGAACCGGAGCGTCTCGCCGGTCGTGAGCCAGGTGTCCACCTCGAGAACGTTGTGGACCATGTTTCCGTAGCGCAGCGACCGTGCGCCGCAGCTGTTGTTCGCCGTCATGCCGCCAATCGTCGCTTGCGCCGATGTCGAGACATCCACGGGGTACCAGAGGCCGAACTCGCTGAGGCGGGCGTTCAGGTCGTCGAGCACCATGCCCGGGCTCGACCCATGCCGTCGCATTCGCGCGATCGACGTCGAGCAGCCGGTTGACGTGCTTGCTCGAGTCGATGACGAGCGCGGCACCGACGGTCTGGCCGCATTGTGAGGTGCCGGCGCCGCGGGGCAGGATCGGTACGCCGGCGGCGGCGGCGATCTCGGCCGCTCGAACCGCTTCCTCGGCCGTGCGCGGGACGACGACCCCGAGCGGCTCGATCTGGTAGATCGAAGCGTCCGTCGAATACCGGCCTCGGTTCCAGGAGTCGAACAGCACGTCGCCCGTCAGCTCACGGCGAAGGTGTGCCGGGGCGAGTGCGTCGAGCGAGGTTTGTGGCAGGGCGGCTATGTAGGCGAGCTCGTGCGGAGGCGAGTATTCTAATGGTGCGGCTATCCGGCCCGGAGAAGCTTGATAAGAACTTGGCTAATCCCGCCGCGATTCTCCGTCGGGCGATCAAAAAAGAGCGATGTTGCGCCGTCATTTACCCATAGTCTGGTGTCTCGCCGTTGCGCGGCTGGCGCGTCATGGGCCCAAGGACGCCCAGGAGCGCCCAGGACGCCGAGGACCGACCGACGGAGCCGTTCGACCGTGCGGCCCTGCTCGCGCGCGCGGCCGAGCTCGCGAAACAGTCGTACGCGTTGCCGCCGCGGCCCGAAGGCGAGGGAGGGCGTCTCACGTACGACCAGTACCGCTCGATCCGCTTCGATCCCGCCGCGGCGATCTGGCGAACCGAGAACCGCACGTTCGCGCTCGACCTGTTGTACCCGGGCTTCATCTTCGAAGTCCCCGTGAACATAAATCTCGTCATCGGCCGGAACGGCACGCCGCGTGCTCTTCAAGAACGACTTGTTCACGAACGAGCGCTTTGACGTACGGGCCCGAGGTGCCGGTTGTGGCGACAACCGGCGGGCACACCGGCTATTCGGGTTTCAGAGTCCGCGCTCCGATCAACGCGGCCGATACCCCGACGAGTTTCTTGTCTTTCAGGGCGCGAGCTATTTCCGAGCCGTCGCGAAAGGCCAGCTGTACGGCGTCTCGGCGCGCGGCCTCGCCGTTCGCACGGCACGGCCCGAAGGCGAGGAGTTTCCGTATTTCACGGATTTTTGGATCGAGCGCCCGCCGGAGAACGCCGAGCAGATCGTCGATTCACGCGCTGCTGCAGAGCCCGTCCGTCGTCGGCGCGTATTCGTTCACGGCGCGGCCGGGCGACGAGACGGTCGTCGATGTCGTGTGACGCTGTTCCCGCGCGTCGAGCTCACCGCGTTCGGCATTGCGCCGGTGATGTCGCGGTTCTTGTTCGACGGCTCGAATCGCATGCGCTTCGACGACTACCGCGGCGCAGTGCACGATTCCGACGGGCTGCAGATAGTCAACGGCCGCGGCGAACGGTTGTGGCGGCCGCTCGCGAATCCACGGACGATCGTGCAGACATCGGCCTTTCTCGACGACAGCCCGAAGGGGTTCGGCTTGCTGCAACGGAAGCGCTCGTTCGCGGATTATCAAGACGCCGAGGCGCAGTTCGAGCGGCGGCCGTCGCTGTGGGTCGAGCCTACCGCGGAATGGGGGCCGGGCCATGTGGAGCTCGTCGAGATCCCGTTGCAGCGCGAGATGAACGATAACATCGTCGTGTACTGGCAGCCGCGCACGCCGATCGCGGCGGGCCAGAGCGCCGAGTTTTCCTACCGGTTGCGCTTCACGGCCGAGCCGCTCGACGACTCGCTTGCGCGCGTCGTAGCGACGCGCGTGGGACAGTCGTTGACCTCCGCGGAAAGGCGCGCGTTCATCGTCGATTTCAAAGGCGCGGGCGACATACCCGACGGCATCGTCCCGGAGGTCTGGAGCTCGGCGGGCGAAGTGTTCGCGCCCCGCGGCCAGGTCGTCGCGCAGAGCGGCGTCTATCGCGTCGCGTTCGAGCTTGAGCCCGGCCGCGAGGACATCATCGAGATGCGCGCGGTGCTGTACTCGGACGGCAAACCTTGGGGCGAGACCTGGCTGTACCGGTGGACCAGATGACGGCTCGTCAGTCGGCCTCGGTGCCGCCGTTCTCCGAGCTCGACATGCCCGAGCAGAACCTGCGGCGTTACGTACGCGAGCGCCGCCTCGCGCGTCCGTCGTTCAAAACGCTGCTCGCGCGGCTCGTCACGTTCGGCGGCGCGTTGGCGCTCACGGTATACGCGACGCTCGAGATGATCGCCGTCGTGTCGCTCGGCATCGTGTCGATCTTGCAGTGGGCGATGGTCGCCTTGTTCACGATCACATTCGGCTGGATCGCGCTGACGGCCACGGCCGCCGTCTCCGGAGTGCTGTTCGGCGGCGTGCGCCGCCGAGCCAAACGCGACCTGCGCGTAGAGCAGCGCACGGCGCTCGTGATGCCCGTCTACAACGAGAACCCGGCCGGCACCTTCGCCGCTTTGCTCGCGATGGCGGAGGCGCTGCTCGAGGAAGAGGCCACGGGCTTCGAGATTTTCGTTCTTTCGGATACCACGCGCCCCGAGCTCTACGTCAAGGAGACCGCGGCATATCAGGCGGTGCGCGAGAAGCTCAGCGACCGAGTGCGCGTGTGGTACCGGCGCCGGCCCGACAACGTAGGCCGCAAGGTCGGCAACCTGCAGGACTTCGTGACGAATTGGGGCGGCCGTTACGATTTCATGATCGTGCTCGACGCCGACAGCCTCCTCGCACCCGATACGCTCGTCACGCTCGTGCGCGAGATGGCGGCGGACCCGAACTTGGGGTTGCTGCAAACGGTTCCGAGGCTTGTCGGAGGGAAGACCCTCTTCGCCCGCTTGCAACAATTTGCGGGACGCGTGTACGGGCCGATCGTCGCGCGCGGCATCGCGAGCTGGCAGGGCGACGACGGCAACTACTGGGGCCACAACGCGATCATCCGGGTGCGCGCGTTCGCCGCGGCCGCCGGGTTGCCGGTGCTGCCGGGCAAGAAGCCGTTCGGCGGCGCCATTCTGTCGCACGACTTCGTCGAGGCCGCGCTGCTACGCCGCGCCGGTTGGTCCGTGCGCATGCTGCCGACGCTCGGCGGCAGCTGGGAGGACAGCCCGCCGTCGCTGCTCGACGTCGCGGCGCGCGACCGGCGCTGGGCGCAAGGCAACATCCAGCATCTCGCCGTGATCCTGAGCCAGGGGTTCACGTGGTCGAACCGCGCGCACATGAGTATCGGCGTCATGAGCTATCTCGCGTCGCCGTTGTGGTTCGCGTTGATCCTCGTCGGCCTCGGCACCGCGGGCCACATCGCGACGGTGCAGTTCGAGTACTTCACCGACGAGCTCTCGTTGTTCCCTCGCTGGCCGTTGTTCGACAGCGAACGGATGATCAGGCTCTTCATCATCGCGATGGTGACGTTGCTGACGCCGAAGCTGCTCGGCGTGCTGCGCGCGCTGATCGACGGCGAGCTCCTGCTCAAAGTCAATCCGCTGCGGGTCGTGCTCGGCGCGGTCGCCGAGACGATTCTCTCGGCGCTCTACGCGCCGATCATGATGATGATGCAAATGCGGCAGGTGTTCGAGATCATCATCGGCCAGGATTCCGGCTGGACGACGCAAAGCCGCAAACATTCGCGGACGCCGTGGGGAACGCTGTTTCGGCGCCACTGGCTGCAAATGCTCTCGGGCGTCGTGGTCTCGGTCGTGCTGCTCTACATGTCGCCGCCGCTATTCATCTGGATGTCGCCGGCGTTGCTCGGCCTCGTCTGTGCGCTGCCGTTGTCCGCGGCGAGCGGCAGCCTCCTCCTCGCGAAGATTGCGCGGTTCCTCGGTTTCTTGACCGTGCCGGAAGAGGTCGACGTGCCGCGTGTCATCGCGCTGCGAGATGAAGCGGAGCAGCGCCTCGAGGAATTGCTCGACGGAGTGACAATCGAGCGCCTCCTGAGCGACGAGGTCGCGCGCCAGCGCCATTTCGCGGCCGTGTTGCCGCGGCCCGCGGCGACGCGCGGGCGTCCCGACGTCATGTTCATCACGGCGCGAGCCAAGCTCGGCGACGCCCACACGGCCGCAGAAGCTCTATCGTGGTTGTCGCCGCCGGAACGGCTGGCCGTGCTCGGCGATCGCGATCTGTTCCACGTGCTCGTGCGGCTCGTCAATCCAGATGTTCCCGACCGGCCCGCGCTGCGGTCGGCTTGAGCCGACGCAGGTGACGCGGCGCGCGGCGAGCGTCGGCCGCTGTTTTCTCGCCTCGCTGTCGTTCGCGGCCGCTGCGGCTGCCGCCTCCGAGCTGAACCTCGGGTTCGAGACGCTGGATGTCGACGCCTTGCCGCTCGGCTGGAGCGCCGGAGGCGGCGGCGCCGAGATGACGAGCGACTCGATCGCCGCCGCGGGAGAGCGCAGCCTCAAGCTCACGCGCGCGACGGCGGCCGGCGTCGCGCGAGTGACTCGGCGCGTCCCGGCGGAGTTGCTGCGCGCGAGCGGCGATTCGGCGCGCACGATGCGACTGCGCTTGACGGGTCTTGTGCGAGCCTCGGCACCCGGGGTGTCGGCCGCTCTGTGGCTGCGCGTCGATGGGCCGCGTGGCCCCTTGTTTCTCGATAGCGCGGGCTATGGCCGCGAGCCCAGCGTCAAGGCCGTGACCCCGGGCACGGCGACGCCGGCTGGCGGCTCGGAATGGCGGCGTTACGACGTCGAGCTGCCGTTGCCGCGCGACGCCGACGAGGTCGCGATCGGTGTCAGCGCGCGAGGGCAGGGCAGCGCGTGGTTCGATGCGCTCGAGCTCGACGCGGTCGTCACCGATTCCCTGCCTCCGGCCGTGCCTGCGGCCACGCGCTATCTCGATGCCGCGCTCGCGCTGATGCGCGAGCATTCGCTGCGGCGGGCAGAGATCGACTGGCCGGCACTGCGCGCGCAGGCGGTCGAGCACGCGCGCGGCGCGGTAAGGGTTACGGACGCTCATCTGGCCGTTCGTTTCGCCGTTCGCGAGCTCGGCGACGGGCACAGCTACCTGCAAAGCGCCGCGGCGAGCCAAGCACTCGCCTCGGCCCCGGTCTCGAATGCTCGGACGGGCTCGCCCCCCGCAGCACCGAGCGGCCGCCGCGTCGGTGAAGTCGGCTATCTCGAAGTGCCCGGTTTTGCCGGCGGGACGCCGGTGCAGCAGGTCGAGTTCGCCGAGACCTTGAAGAACACGGTTCAAGCCCTTGAGGAAAGCAGCATCTGCGGCTGGGTCGTCGATCTACGGCGGAACACGGGCGGCAACCTTTGGCCGATGCTGGCGGGCTTGGGGCCGCTGCTCGGCGAAGGGCAGCTCGCGGCATCGGTCTATCCCGATGGCCGGCGCGTGGCGGTTTGGCACCGAGACGGCCAAGCCGGTTTCGGCGACTACACCCAGCTTCGCGTCCGTTCGCCGTATCGTGCCTCCACGGCGTTGCCGGTTGCGGTGCTGCTCGGGCCCGCGACCGCAAGCTCCGCGGAAGTGCTCGCCGTGGCGTTTCGCGGCCGTCCCGGAACACGCTCCTTCGGTGCTCCGACGAGGGGTTTGAGTGCCGGAAACCGTACGTTTGCGCTGGCGGACGGTGCTTCGCTCGTGCTGACGGTCGCCGCGACGAGTGACAGTGCGGGCCGCGTTTATCTCGGCCCCATCGCTCCGGACGAGGTCGTCGGGGGCACCGCTGGCCGGCGCGCCGCCGCCGAAGCGCCCACCGATGCCGTCCTCGATGCCGCGGTTGCCTGGCTCACGTTCGGTGACGCCTGTCGCTGAACGTCCTTTAGAATGCCGGACTCGCTCAGTTAACCGCAGGAATCCCCGTTCGATGGACGCTGACACTCCCGGGGGGCTCCGTGCGCGGTTTCGGCGCAGGCCCATACCTGAGCGCACGTCCGAGGTGCTGCGCGACCTCGCGGAAGGGGGAGAGGGCGATCGCATCACGTTCCGCGACGTCCTCTCCGAGCTGCAGCATCGCGCGTTCGGGTTCACGCTGCTGATCTTCGCGCTGCCGTGCTGCTTGCCCATGCCGCCGGGTCTTCCGACCGTTTGCGGCGTCGCGATCGTCATCATCGCGTTGAACCTGATTGCGGCGCGGCAACGGCTCTGGCTGCCGAGCGTGATCGCGGACAAGAGCGTGACGCGAGCCGACTTGAAGCGCGTGGTCGACCGTGTCGCGCCTTACCTCGAGCGGCTCGAGAAGATCTGTAAGCCGCGCTTCCCCATCGTCACGGACCCCGTAGGTAAAGTATTGATCGGTATCGTTATCTTCGCGCTCGGGTTCATCATGATCTTGCCGATCCCCTTTCTCGGCAACATGCCGCCGGGGTTCGCGGCCTCCGTCATCGCGATCGGCATGACAGAGCGAGACGGGCTCGTCGTCCTGATCGGCACGCTGGCATCCGCGATCGCGATTGCGGTCGCCTCGGTCGCGACGGGGGCCGCGATACTGGCTGCGATCAACTATTTCGCATCCTGAGCCAAAGCGCGGCGAGGTGTCGGTCGGAACCGACACATTGGCGTTCCAGGGAGTGGTGTGGTAGATAGGTCGCTCGTCATAATCCTCGTGCAAGTGATTGTGCCGAAAGCTACTCACACTCGAAACCTAGGGGATCATCATGTTTGAGATCGGTAAGAAAGGAACACCCGAGGCGGGTCCGCGTCCCGAGTCGAGCACGGCCAGGACGGAGTCGACCCCCCAGCGCAGCACCGTTGCGCCATCCAGCCGCGACGCGGCCGTCATCGGTCCCTCGATCCACATCGACGGCGATGTGCGAGGCGAGGAAGACTTGCTCATCGAAGGCGAGGTCAGCGGTACGCTGAACCTCAAGAACAACAGCCTGACGATCGGGCCGCAGGGCAAGGTTCGCGCCGACGTCTACGCGAATTCGATCTACGTCGACGGTTACGTCGAGGGCGATCTTTACGGCACGGAGCGCGTCAATATCCGCAAGAGCGCGCAGGTGCGCGGCAACGTCACGTCGCCGCGTGTGAATCTCGAGGACGGCGCGAAGTTCAAGGGCGCGATCGAGATGGATCCCCAAGCGGCGCAGAACATCCTTGCGGGCCGCAACGCACAACAGAAGAGCGCTCCGCCGCAGCAGGCTCAGGCGAAGCCTGTCGTGCAGCCAGCGCAACCGGCACAGCCGGCAGTTGCGAAAACGGGGGCGGCGAGCTAAATAGAAGCCGTGGCGGTCGATGCGCGGCGATTGAGCAAAGGTCCTCCGGCGGCAGCTAAACCTAGCAGCGCGCCCGAGGGCTTGAGTGCGCCCCTATTTCACGCGCTGATTCAGCGCCTGAAAACGGGCGGGCGCTGGATCGTGCTCGATTTGGGCTCGGTGCATAGCGCGACGATCCGCGAGCTCGGCCGGTTCCGGTGCCGGCTCGAGTTCGTCGAGCTTGCCGACGGTCTCGATTCGTTGAACGGCGAAGTCGATGCGCGCCGCATCCGGCAGCGAGCGGATCTGTTATTGCCGCCGCGCGGCGGCGAGCCGATCGACATCGTGCTGTGCTGGGACCTCATCAACTATCTGAACCAGCCTGCGCTGACGGCCGTGATGGAGTGCATTGCGCTGCGCTGCAAGCGCGGTGCGCTCGCTCACGGGCTCGTCTATTACTCTGCGAAGGCGATGCCGGAGCGGCCGAGCACATTCGTGCCCGTCGACGATCAGCGCATCGTGCAGCACACGGCGCCGGGCCGCGAGCGGCCCGCACCGCGCTATTCGCCGGAGGATCTCGCGCGGTGCATGCCGCGCTACAGCGTCGAGCGCGGCCGCCTGCTGCGCAACGGCATGCAGGAATTTCTGTTCAAGCTGTAGCTCGCTGCTCCCTCCGATAGCGCAGACGCGTATGGCGACGCAGCAACGGAATGAGCTGCCTCTGTTCCAGCCATTCGCGACCGCCGCGGCGTTCTTCACCGACGCGGAGATCGATCGGCTCATCGCCGACCACGCATCGCAGCTCACCGAGGGCAAGCTCGCGGAGGGCGACACGAACGCGCAAATCCGGCGCTCGCAAGTCGTCATGCTCGGGATGGAGCAGCGATACGCTTGGCTCTACGAACGGCTCTGGAGCGCGGCGCAAGAGTGCAATCGGTTGTTCTTCTGCGTCGACATCGCCGGTGTGGAGACGAACGTCCAGCTCGCTCGCTATGACAGCGCGAACGCGGGCTTCTACGGCTGGCACACCGATTTCGCGGGCATACGGCCGTTGCGCAAGATTTCGATCTCGATCCAGCTGTCGCAAGCCGAAGATTACGATGGCGGCGATCTCGAGCTCATGTACGGGACGGAACCGCAGAAGCTCGGCAGGACGCGCGGCACGCTCGTCGCGTTCCCAAGCTTCATGCTGCACCGCGTGACGCCCGTGACGCGGGGCACGCGCTGGAGCCTTGTCGCCTGGATCCTCGGCGCTCGCTGGCGTTGAGCTTCGCGGCTCGCGCTTTTGCCTCGGGTTACGGCCGGCAAACGCCGGGCGCCGCCGCCACGGAGAAGCGCTCTCCTGATAAGGGCGTCCACGATCGCTCAACCATAGCGCGGCATTTACTTCGGGGGACTGCTCCTGGCCGCAGCTTGGATGCACGCGCCGGAAGCTCCGTGGCACCAACGCGCCTTTTGGCTCGCGCTTGCGGGGGCTACGTTGTCGGCAGCTTTCGTATTGCTGCGCCCGCAATTGGTTTGGTCGACCTGGCCGCCGACGGTCGCGCTGCTGTGCTTTTTCATCGACGCCCACCGGCTTCATGCCTCCGCGATCGCCGGCGAAAAACGCATCGAGCTCGCGAGCAGCCACGTTACCGTTGGAAAGGTCCCCGCTGCCGGCCCGTGACGCATAGGCTCCTCTGCTCGGTCTCCGAGCCCGAAGGCCGCCGCGGCTTGCGCTTTTGTGTCAGCCGGGCAGAATCGTGCGAAGAGGGGGACCGCCATGAACCGAAGCGTGCAACGGTGGTTGCCGATCGTCGCGTGCGTCGGCGCCGCGTGCAGCGACGAGCCGGAACCTGTCGCGGACGGCTTGGGGTCGGCCAGCGCAGGATCGGCCGCGCTGCCAGGCGCGACTGAACGCATCGTTTACTCGTCACTGCGTCCCGGCAATTGGGACATCTTCTACTTTGCCGCGGCGGGCGCTGCGCCGCGCCGCCTCACGGACCACCCCGGGCTCGACTACGACGCCGCGCTGTCTCCGGACGGCAGGTGGGTCGTCTTCACGTCGGAGCGGCGCGGCAATCCGGACCTCTATGCGGTCGAGCTCGGAGGCAGCACGGAGCCACGATTGCTCATCGACAGCGCCGCAATGGAGGATCAAGTCGCGTTCTCGCCCGATGGCCGCAGCATCGCGTTCGTCAGCACGGCAAGCGGCAACGCTGACATTTACGTGTTGCCGTTCGTGCCGCAGACGACGGGGAACCTCGCCGCGGCCACGAACGTCACGAACGATCCCGGCGGCGACTTCCGGCCCGATTTCTCGCCCGACGGCACGCGCATTGCGTTCTCGACGGATCGCGACACGCCTGTCTCGGGTCATCCGATCTTCGCGTTCACGCGGCAGCGCGAAGGCGACGTGTACGTCATGGACCGTGACGGCGGCAATCCTCGCCGGCTGACCACGACGCCCGACTGGGACGGCTCACCCGAGTGGTCCGCGGACGGCGCCACGCTGTATTTCTACTCGGCACGGCCGCGCGAGATCGTCGGGCCGCCGACGAGCCCGATCCTCGGGCAAGAGGGCGGCTTTCGGATCTGGGCGATGAACGCCGATGGATCGAACCCGCGCGCCGTCACGCCGCAAGGCGTCGAAGCGCTTGCGCCGGCCGTCATGCCCGGCGGCCGTGTCGCGTATCAAAAGCGGACCGGGTTCGCGCGCTGGAGCATCGAGTCCGTGGCTGACGACGGCTCGAGTGCTCGCGCCGAGAGCGACATGGCGACCGACTACTGGCTGCCCGACTTTCACGCCGCGAGCGGTGCGCTCGTCGTTCACGGCGTGGGCCCCGCCGTGGCGGAGACACAAGCCGTCGAGGAGATTCTGGGCGCGGGCGCGCTGCTCGCGGCCGACTATCCCGCGGACGTCGCGATGCCGGACCGGACGGTGACGCTCTACCCGATGCGGCACACGACGGGCCTTTCGCCGCATCCGGACCGAAACGAAACCGCCGTCACGATCGAGAACGAGGCGGGCACGAGGCTCGTGCTCGCCGACTTCGATGGAGCGAATCAACGCGAGCTCTTCACCGTGCCCGCCGTCGGCATCGTCAGCGGCACACCGAATCGCTTGTTCGACATCAAGTGGTCCGACAATGGCGAGTGGATCACGTACACGCAAGGTTTCTTCTTCGGCCAGGGTACCGACGAGGCCGACATTTGGATCATGCGCGCGGACGGTTCCGAGCGGCGCAACTTGAGCGAGACTACGACCGCGAACGAAGGCGTCGCGGCTTTCTCGCCTGATGCCGAAAGGCTCGTCTACCGCAGCGCGCGTAACGGCAGCTTCGATCTTTACTGGAGCAGGCGGGACGGCAGCGAGGCGAGGACTCTCACGAGCGACGAAGCGCGCGAGAACTTTCCCGTGTTCTCGCCGGACGGCGCGACGATCGCGTTCTCATCGAACCGCGACGGCGCGCGCGACAGTCGGGGAAACCTCACGTTCGATAATTACCTTTTGACACTGGCGGCCGACGGCACGCCCGGTGCGCTGCAACGAATCTCGGATCACCCGGGCCAGGATTCGCACCCGTGGTTCTCGCCGGACGGCGAGTGGATCGTCTACACCTCCGAGCGCGGCGGCATCAGCGACGAGGAGCCGATGGTACAGGAGGTCGTCTTCGGCCCGCAGATGTACGGCGAGCTGTTCGCGCGGCGGCTCCGGGACGGGCTCGAGGTCAGGCTCACGCACAATAAGTGGGAGGAAGGGAACCCGTTCTGGCTGCGGCCAGCCAGCGGTTCCTCTTCGGCTGCGGAATAACCGCAGGCTTGCTGACCTAGCGTTGCGGCCGCTGGCCCGCGAGGAACAACCACGTCTCGAGCACCGTATCGGGATTCAGCGAGATGCTGTCGATCCCTTGCTCGACGAGCCAGCGTGCGAAGTCCGGATGGTCCGAAGGCCCTTGGCCGCAGATGCCGATGTACTTGCCGCGCCGCCGGCAGGCCTCGATCGCCATCGCGAGCAGCGCTTTGACGGCGTCGTCGCGCTCGTCGAAAGCCTTGGCGACGACGCCCGAATCGCGGTCGACGCCGAGCGTGAGCTGCGTCATGTCGTTCGAGCCGATCGACATCCCGTCGAAGTGATCGAGATAGCGGTCGGCCAGCAGCGCGTTGGTCGGAATCTCGCACATCATGATGATCTTCAGGCCATCCACGCCGCGCGTTAAGCCGTTCTCTGCAAGCAGCGCCGTTACGGCGCGCGCCTCCTCGACGCTGCGCACGAACGGCACCATGAGCTGCACGTTCGTGAGGCCCATCTCGTTGCGCACTTTCTTCAGCGCTTGGCATTCGAGCTCGAAGCACGGTCGGAACGACTCGTCGACGTAGCGTGCTGCGCCGCGGAAGCCGAGCATCGGGTTCTCCTCGACGGCCTCGTAAGCGCGGCCGCCGAGCAGGTTCGCATACTCGTTCGACTTGAAGTCCGAGAGCCGCACGATCACGGGATGTGGCGCGAACGCGGCGGCGATCTGCGCGATGCCTTCTGCGAGCTTGTCGACGAAGAACGCGCGCGGGTCGGAGTAGCCCGCCATCTGGAGGCGGATGCGGTCCCTGATCTCGCCGTCGAGCCGGTCGAGCTCGAGCAACGCGCGCGGGTGCACGCCGATCATACGGTTGATGATGAACTCGAGCCGCGCGAGACCGACGCCGCAGTGCGGAAGTGCGGCGAAGTCGAATGCGCGATCCGGGTTCGCGACATTCATCATGATCTTCACGGGAATCTCTGGTAGCGCGTCGAGCTCGATGTCCGTGCAGTCGAACGGCAGCGCGCCGTCGTAAACGTAGCCGGTGTCACCCTCGGCGCACGATACCGTGACCTCGAGGCCGTCCCTGATCCGCTGCGTCGCTTCCCCGCAGCCGACCACGGCCGGAATGCCAAGCTCGCGCGCGATGATCGCGGCGTGACATGTGCGGCCGCCCCGGTTCGTGACGATTGCGGCGGCGCGCTTCATGACGGGCTCCCAATCGGGGTCCGTCATGTCGGTCACGAGCACGTCGCCATGCTCCACGCGGACCATCTCAGCAGGGTCTCGAACCACGCGCGCGCGGCCGGCTCCGATGCGTTGGCCGATGCTGCGGCCCGAGATCAACGCGCGCGAGCGCTCGCGCAGCGTGTAGCGGCGAATCGTGCGGCCTACGCGGCTCTGCACGGTTTCCGGGCGGGCCTGAAGGATGAGAATCTCGCCCGTCTCGCCGTCCTTGGCCCATTCGATGTCCATCGGCCGGCCGTAATGGTCTTCGATGATGAGCGCTTGGCGCGCGAGCGTGACGATGTCGTCGTCATTCAGCGAGAAGCGTGCCCGGTCGGGCTCCGCAACAGCGACGGTCGCGACGCGTTCGGCCCGGCCCGGCGCCGCATAGACCATCTTCACGGCCTTCCCGCCCAGATTGCGCCGCAGGATCGACTGCTTTCCGGCGCGCAGCGACGGCTTGTAGACGTAAAACTCGTCGGGGTTCACAGCGCCTTGCACAACGGTCTCACCGAGCCCATACGATGCGGTGATGAAGACGACGTCGCGGAATCCGGAGTCGGTATCGAGCGTGAACATCACGCCGCTCGTGCCGAGGTCGCTGCGGACCATGTGCTGTACACCTGCCGAGAGCGCGACGGCTTCGTGGTCGAACCCGTGGTGCGCGCGATAGGCGATCGCGCGGTCGTTGAACAGCGAGGCGAAAACCTCGTGCATGGCGCGAAGGACGTCGGCACCGCCGCGCACGTTCAGGAATGTTTCCTGCTGGCCGGCGAACGATGCCTCGGGCAGGTCTTCGGCGGTCGCGGACGAGCGCACGGCGACGGCCAGCGGCACGCGGCGATCCGAGCGGTCGTCATCCAGGCGCTCGAGCGCAGCGAGCACGGCCGCCTCGAGCGCGGCCGGGAACGGCGTCGCGAGTATCCACTCGCGAATCTGCCGGCCCGTCGAAGACAACGCGGCGATGTCTTCGACGTCGAGCGCCGAAAGCGCTCTGGCGATACGCGCGTCGAGGCCGTCTTGGCGCAGGAATTCCCGGTACGCGTCGGCCGTCGTCGCGAAACCGGCGGGCACTCGCACGCCGAGCCCCGTCAGCGCGCCGATCATTTCGCCGAGCGAGGCGTTCTTCCCACCGACGCTGGCGACATCCTCGATCGTGAGGTGCTCGAACGGGACGACGAGTTGCATGACGGCGAAGCTCTCGGCGGCACTCATACGATCATACCTTTCGGTTGCGCGCCGCGCGGCCCGATGAAAGACTGCAATCGTGAGGCGCCGCACCGTGTTTTTCGTTTCGGATCAAACCGGTGTAACCGCGGAGACGGTGGGTCAGAGCGTGCTCGCGCAATTCGCCGGCCTCGAGGCTCGCGAAGTGACGCTGCCGTTCGTATCGAGCGTGGACATGGCGCAAGAAGCCGTTCGCAGGATCAATCGCGCGGCCGAGGAGGAGGGCGTGCGGCCGATCGTGTTCAGCACGCTCGTCGAGGACGAGCTGCGCGGTATCGTGATGGCCTGCAATGCGCTGTTCCTCGACTGCTTCGCCGGCCTCGTCGGCCCGCTCGAGCGGGAGCTCGAACGGCGGTCGGCGCACCGGACCGGGCGCTCGCACTTCGTTGCGGACGCCGTGTACACGCTGCGCATCGATGCGATCAACTATGCGCTCGCCAACGACGACGGCGCGGGCGGCGACTACGGCCGCGCCGACATCATCCTCGTCGGCGTGTCGCGCACGGGCAAGACGCCGACCTGTCTCTACATGGCGCTCCAGTACGGCGTGTTCGCGTCGAACTACCCGTTGACCGACGAAGAGCTCGAGGCCGGGTCGTTGCCGCCGCGCCTCGAGGCGTATCGCAAGAAGCTTTACGCGCTGACGATACGGCCGGAGCGGTTGCGGCAGATCCGCGAGGAGCGGCGGCCGCAAAGCCGGTACGCGTCGCCGCAGCAGGTTCAGTACGAGATCCGTGCCGCCGAGGCGATCTTCGCCCGGTACGGTGTCACGGTGCTCGACACGACCGAATCGTCGATCGAGGAGATCGCGAGCCGGATTTTGAACGATGCAGGAGTCGAGCGTCGTCTGCGCCCTTGAGCTCTCGCGGCGACGCGCGCTCGAGCTCGGCACTATCGTTGATCGGCTTCGAGCCGCGGCGAGCGGCCGAATGAGGCGAGGACCTGCGCCGGGTAGCCGTCGTCGCCGTCGCCGGCAAGCTCGGTAACGGCTGCAAGGTTGCCGCAAAATTCAACGTACGCGGCAGCGTTCGTGACATCGGCGCACCAGCGCTCGAAGTTTTCCCGATCTTGGAACGTGCATTCCGGACTTTTCAGCCACGTATGCCACCGCGCGGCTCGCCGGCGCGCCTGCTCCGCGAGTGTCTCGTCCTCGGCTACGTTCGCCGCCGCGCGGCACACGCCCCCCTCTCGGCCGGTGATTTGCCTACTGTCCATGGCCAAGGATTTTGCAAGCATCGTGCCACGCGCTGCACAGCGAATCGCCCGTGGCCGCAAATTGGTCCTGCATTTGCGGCACGCCCGCCATGGCGGTCGAACCCGCGCTCGAGCGTTGGCTGCTCCATTGGCCCTTCTGCCGATGACGCGGCAAGGCGGCGACCCCTAGAATCGCGCGCATGGAATCCACCCGAGCCCGTTTCGATTGGCTGAGGCATCGCTGCACCGTGCTGCTCGGGTTGTTGCTCGCAGGGCCTGCGGTCGGTGACGAGGTCGTCAAGGTCTATCAGGATCCGGCGTTCGATGGCATGGTTTCGGAGATCCTCGTCGTCGGGGTCCACGAGGATTTGGGCACTCGCGGTCAGTTCGAGAACACCGTCTCCCGCGCGCTGCGCGCTGCAGGCGCGAGCGCTGAGGCGAGTCTCTACACCCTGAGCAGCGCGGGAGACCTCAACGCCGATTCGTTGGTTGCAGCGGCACGAAGGGTGCGTGCCGACGCCGTCTTGGTTACGCGCGTCGTCGACGTGCAAACGCAGAACCCCGACGCGACGGCGGATTTCACGGAATATTTTCGCGCCTACTCGCGCTACGAAGACCCGCTGCCCGTCACGACGACGCATACGGTGCGGGTAAGAACGGATCTCTACGTCGTGGAAAGCCGAGCGCGAATCTGGGGTGTCGAGTCGACGGCGTTCGAGAAACCCAATCTCTTCGGCGTCATCGACGGCATCGCCAAGGCGGTGACGGCGCAGCTTCGCAGCGACGGCCTCATCCCGAAATAGAAGGGGCAGCTTCAGCGGCTGCATCCGCTATCGCGGCGCCGGCGTTTCGCCGCCGTACGACGCGCACCCACCAGGTGACGCAGCCCGTCACGAACAGCACCGCGGGAACCAGCCCCAGAACGACCCACGCCAACTTGCCTGGCATGCCCCAGGACCGGCCGAAGTGCAGGTTCACGAGCGTCCGGACGAGCCCGTCCCCGGGTCGCTCCGCGTCGCTCAGGTCGGCGTCGAAGTAATCCATCGTCCACTCGAATGGGTCCGGAAACGAGAAGTAGACGGCCGTGATCGCCCAGATGAATACGAGGGCGAGCACCCAGATTCCGAGCGCGTTATGCAGCCGCCGCGCAAAGCGCGCTGACTTCGCCGGCTTGCCTGGAACCAAGGAGTGACCCAGCCGGTTGACCCCGGGCCACCAAGCGATCGCACCCGTGATCGTGAGCGCCAGGAACAGTAGCGCGCCGACCCCGTTCACCGTGCGGCCCGTGGTTCCCGTGAGGAGGTTGTCATGGAGGTCTACGACCCATTCGATGGCCTCGGTGATCGGCGGATAAGCAAGCCCGAGGTCGCGCGCCGCGTACGGATCGAACAACCGTTCGACCGTCGCACCGTCGCGTTGCAGCGTCACCATGACCGGTGTGTCCGGCCTGCGACGCTCGAAAAGATCCGTGACCTCGTAGAGCGGATACGTGCGGCGAACGGCGTCCTGTAGAGCGTCACCGGCGAGGCGACTGCCTTCCATGGGCACGCTGCGGGGTATGAACCAGCGGTGCACGTCCGGCCGCAACACGCTCACGCTGCCCGTCACGCTGAGCACGACTATGTAGACTCCGAGCGTGAGCCCGATCCACAGGTGCAGTTGCGCGACGAAACGGCGCCAGGTCAGGAGCTGCGGCTGCCGGATCCATCTCTGCCAACCCGATAGGTTGCTCATTGTCGTCGGGCCGGGCGCTTTGTCAGACCAGGAGTTCGGTACCGATACATTTCTTTCAGTTTCAGAATCGCGGCGGGCCGGACGTCGAAGTGTCGGAGAAGCCAGCGAGATAGTCACTACGGGATCGACGAATTGACGGTTCTTGAGACGCTATCCAAGGTAGCGGCGGCCGCGGCTCTGCGATCACGGACTATGCTACCGTTTGCACGCCGGATGGGCGCGAAGAGGACGCGGGAGCTACCGATGATCTCGCGCGTGACACTTCCAATGCTCGCAACGCTGGGCATCATCGCGCTCGGGATCGTGCCGCGCGCCGGGTTCCCACAGGCCGAGCCCGTGCGGACCGACGAAGCGGGACGCATTGCCGCGGACATTCGCGCCGCCGTAGAGAAGGACGGTCCACGGTCCGCTGCGTTGATCGACCCCCTGACCGAGCTCGCCGTGCTGTACGAAGCGGAAGGCGAGCATGCGCTCGCGACAGCGGCGCTCGAGGAAGCGCGACACGTCGTACGCGCCAACTACGGCCTACACACGCTCGATCAGGCGCCGCTGATCCAACAGGCTGTGGAAAACCAGCAGGCGCTCGGCAATTACGCGATGGTACAAGCGCTCGAAGAAGAGCTGTACGATCTGGCGAACCGCCATCCCGACGACTTACGCACTGTCGCGATCCATCGCAACATCGGCGCGCGGCGGATGAACCTCCTTACGCGTTTTCTTGCCGAAGAATTTCCTGCCGAAATCTACGGAGAATCGGGCCTTTTCTCGCTCTCGCGAAACGACGTCGTCGCAGAGCTCGTCTCCGAGGCGCAGATCCATTACGTGGATGCCGCCGCCGTGATCCTGCGCAACGGCCTCTATTCGAGCTCCGAGCTTCGCGGCCTCGAAATGGAGATCGTCCGTGCGAACGACTTGTTTCGCCAGCGCCCGAAGAACGGCTTCGTAGCGTTCGGGAAGGAAGCTCGCGAATACGCGAGCGCGACGTCCGGATATCTCCGTGCCGCTCCCGGCAGGGCTCGCGCCGCTTACCAGGTCGGCCGCGAGAGCTATCGCCGAATCATTGCTTACGACGAGATGGCGTTTGGCTCTTCTGCCGAGGAAGCCGGCCTGAGAAGCCGGCTGGAGGCGTACCTGCAGCTCGCCGACTGGGATCTCCTTTACTCCGTGAACGGAGAAGCGCTCGACCAATACGGGGAAGTGCACGAGCTACTGACGACGACCGGCTTCGGCGAGCCGCTGATCGCCGAGATCTTCGCGCCACCGCTGCCGGTCGTTTTGCCGACCTTCCTGCCGAACCCACTCGCGACAGCGGAATCGGCTCGCTACATCGACGTGGGGTTCGAAGTGACGCGGTTCGGCGAGGGCCGACGTGTCGAGATACTCGGCGCCTCGCCGAACGTCCCGGACCCGGTGAAAGACGAGCTCGCGAGCCTCATCAAGGGCAGCCGGTTTCGCCCGCGAGTGACGGACGGCGAGCTCGGGCGGGAGGCACCCGTCGTCGTTCGCTACTATCTCGGCGACTAGGCGAGCGCTGCACCACCGAAGGGCGCTTCGCAGCTGTAGGTGCCGGCTCGAGCGCAGAGTATGATCGAAGGATCCAGGCGTCCGAACCGCGTCGATGCCGATAAGAAAAGAACAGCCCCTGGGTACTCAGCTCGAGCTGAACTTGGCGGACTATGCCATCCACGGGGCGTCGGTAGGCTACGGCGCGGAAGGCTCCAGGTTCGCGTGCACGATCGAGCCCGTATCGGCCGAGACGATGCTTGCGCTCGATCGGGCGGCAGAGAGCCATGGGACGATCTGTTTGCTGTTGCCGCAGCCGCTGTTACTCGAGCTCGTTACGTTCGAGCGTAGGGGACCGCAACGCGTACGGATCGTTGGCCGCATGTTCGACGGCGTCAAGGCGGCGTCGGAGTAAGGGAGGCCCTGTAGCTCTCGCCTATTCGACCGGTCGATTCGTCACGCCCTCGGAGACGGTGTCGCGAAGGCGCAGCATGACGTCGATGTTCACGAGGGCGAGTCGAGCATTGAACGATTCCTGCCGTGACCATTGAGCGTCGCGACGGCGTCACTCTCGAGCGCGCGCTGTGCCGCAGCGATCCTGCGGTCGAGCGTTGCACGGCTCGTGGGCCCTGCGATCTGCGACATCTCCGCAATGAGGTTGTCGCTGTGGCCGACACGGATTTCGTAGACCTCGATGAGGTTGGCTACATCCCGCAGCGCTGCGGCTTCGCGCTGTGCAACCGTAGACGGATCCGCGCTGTCGTCGGCGTGCAAGCACGCGACGTATTTCACGGAATCCGCGACGTAACGCGCGGCTTCACGACTGAGCTTTTGTTCCGCGCGCCCGCCGATCGGAATGTCTGCGGGGACCTCGGGAGCCGTCGGTTGATTGCACCCGGCGGCGAGGACGGCCTTCGTTAGCCACAAGCCGAAGAGAACGATGAGCGCTCTCAGCGGTGCCGAGTATAGAACGTGCAGGCAGTCGCCGGCCTAGAGGAGGGCTGGCGATCGAACCTCGGCGGCGCGCGTCGGGCATTTTGGGGGGAAAGGCGCGGCAACCACGTTACATGCACTGCGTGCACGCTGCTCGATGCGCTCTACGCGCATACCGTGAAGGGCGGCTCAAATTCGAAGTGAGTTGGGGCGATAGCGGTTAGACTCCGGGCATGACCACTACCGACCGAGACGAGATTGTCGCGCTCTACGCCGCAACCCTGACACGGTTTCGCGCCGCACAGGGCGTACTGATGGCCCACGGCAACAGCACTACCGTGCCCACGCGAGCGGAGTTGCGAAGCGAGGCGGATGCCCGAGAGCGCATGCTCGAGCTGCGGCGGCTCCTCTGGCCTGGGTGGGTACACGCCTGAGAAAAGCCGCTCTGAGGCGGCCCTCCATGTCGTTCTCATCTTTTAGCGGCACGTTCGATGCTGGCATACAACTTGCCTTTCGAATCGGGCCTAAGGTGTTGCTAAAGGAGTGAGCTCATGCGGGACCGGCAGCTGCGCGAAGCGGGTGCCGTCGCGGCATGGTGACGTTCGGCTATCACGCCTCGCACGAGCAGCACGCGCCGAGCAAGCTCCTGGAGTACGTGCGGTTGGCGGAGCAGGCCGGTTTCGCCGCCGCCATGTGCTCGGACCACTTTCACCCGTGGATCGAGCAGCAGCGGCAGAGCGGCTTCACATGGTCGTGGCTCGGCGCCGCGCTAGGAGGCGACTCGTCTGCCGTTCGGTTGCGTAAATGCGCCGGGATGGCGCTATCACCCGGCGATCGTTGCACAGGCCGCCGCGACGCTCTGCGAAATGTACCCGGAACGGTTTTGGCTCGCCGTCGGCAGCGGTGAAGCGCTCAACGAGCACATCACGGGTCAGCGCTGGCCCACGAAAAGCGAGCGCAACGAGCGCCTGATCGAGTGCGTGACAGTGATGCGCAAGCTTTGGGCAGGGGACACGGTCACACATCACGGCCGGATCGTCGTCGAGGAAGCGAAGCTCTACACGCTTCCTAAGAAGCCGCCGCTACTCTACGGCGCGGCATTGAGCGCCGAGACTGCGGCATGGGTAGGCTCGTGGGCTGACGGATTGATCACCGTTGGCGCGCCTGCCGCGACGCTGGCCGAAGTCGTGGATGCGTTTCACCGCGGCGGCGGGGCGGGCAAGCCCGTGAAAGTGCAGGCAGCTCTCGCATGGGCGCCGACGAAGGCTGAGGCCCGAGACGGTGCGTGGTCGCAATGGCGAGCGAACGTGATCGGCGGCGAGGTGCTGGCGATCTTGCGCACCTGCGCCGACTTCGAGGCAGCTGCACGGTTCATCACGGCGGATGACGTCGCTCGCTGCCTGCCCGTATCGCACGATCCGCTCGAGCATGCGGAGCGTTTGCAGGAATACGTAGACGCCGGCGCAACCGATATCTATCTCTTCAATGTCGCGCCGCAGCAGCGCGAGTTCATCGAGATGTTCGCCGAGCGCGTAGTCCCGGCGGTGCGCGGGCGGCGATGATCGAGGACCGCTGGTACAAGAATGCGGTGATCTATAGCCTCGAGGTGGAGACGTTCCTCGACGCGAACGGCGACGGTATCGGGGACTTGGAAGGGCTCATCCGGCGGCTCGAGTACCTCCAGTACCTCGGCGTCGACGCGATCTGGCTCGGGCCGTTCCACCCTTCGCCGAACCGCGACAACGGCTACGACGTCGCCGACTTCTACGGTGTGCATCCGCGCTACGGCTCGAGCGGCGATTTCGTCGAGTTGGTTCATCAAGCGAGAAAGCACGGGCTGCGCGTCCTGATGGATCTCGTGGTCAACCATACTTCCGACGCACATCCATGGTTCAAGGACGCCCGCGGGCGCCGCGACTCTGCTCGCCGCTCGTGGTACGTGTGGTCGAAAAAACGTCCCAAGCACTGGAACAAGGGCATGGTTTTTCCGGGCGTGCAGGCGCGCACCTGGACGTTCGACCGCAAGACACGCGAGTACTTCTTCCACCGCTTCTTCGAATTTCAGCCCGACTTGAACGCGACCAATCCCGAGGTGCGCCGCGAAATCTACCGGATCATGGGTTTTTGGCTGGAGCTCGGCGTCTGCGGATTTCGCGTGGATGCGCTGCCGTTCATCATCGAGGAAGTCCTGACTCACACGACGAAGTATCCGCAGCACTTCGAGTATCTGACGGAGCTCCGCCAGTTCACGCAATGGCGCAAGGGCGACGCCGTGCTGCTCGGCGAAGCGAACGTGCTGCCGGCCGACACGCTGCCGTTTTTCGGCGAGGACGGCGACCGCATCCATATGATGTTCAACTTCTTCGTGAATCAGCATCTGTTCTACGCGCTGGCGACGCACGACATCGGCCCGCTGGTCGAGGCACTCGAAGCGACGCTCGATATCCCGCCGAATGCCCAGTGGGCTCATTTCTTGCGCAACCACGACGAGCTCGATCTCGGCCGGCTCACGGACGAGCAGCGCGAGCGCGTGTTCGCGCGCTTCGCGCCGGACGAGCGCATGCGGCTCTACGGCCGCGGTATCCGCCGCAGGCTTGCGCCGATGCTCGGCGACCGCGAGCACGAAGAGCTCGCCTACAGCGTGTTGTTCTCGCTGCCGGGCTCGCCGGTGATCCGCTTCGGCGACGAGCTTCGGATGGGCGACGACCTCGACCTCGAGCAGCGCGAGGCCGTTCGCACACCGATGCAGTGGGCCAACGAGCCGCACGGCGGTTTCACCACGTCGGACAAGCCGGTGATGCCGGTGATCGACCATGGCGTGTGGAGCTACGAGCACGTGAACGTGGAGGTGCAGCGGCGCGATCCGAGCTCGTTCCTGAACTGGATGGCGCGGATGATACGAATCCGTAAGGAATGCCCGGAGATCGGTCTTGGCCGCTGCACGGTGCTCGATGTCGGGGCCAAGAACGTCCTCGGCCTCCGGTTCGACTGGCAAGGCAACTCCGTCGTTACCCTGCACAATTTCGACGAGCGGCCCCGCGAGGCGTGCCTGCGTCTGACGAAGGACGGCACACGGTTATCGGATCTCATCGAGCCCGTCGAGGTGCCAGCTCGTGACGGCTGCTTCGCGATCCCGCTCGACGCGCTCGACTATCGCTGGTTCCGCATCGGCGGGCTCGACTATGCCGTCCGCGGCGAGCGCCGCTGACGAGGAACGGATCCGTGGCAGGTTCGGTCTCGATCCATCCTTCGAACGTCTCGTCCGCTATCATCCGGGCATGTCGAAGCTGCTGCTGAACTTGCGCGACGTGCCCGACGACGAGGCGGACGACGTGCGCCGTTTCCTCGACTCCGGCGGGATTGGCTACTACGAAACTCGACCCAGCCGGTGGGGCATCTCCGCCGGCGGCATCTGGATCCGCGATGACCGCGACGTCGCGGAGGCGAAGCGGCTGATGGCCGAGTACCAGCGTGAACGCCAATCGCGCGCACGCGAAGCACGCGCCGAAGCGGAGCGCAACGGCACCGCCGAGACCTTCGCCGAAGTGCTGCGCACGCAACCGTCGCGGGTGGCGCTGGCCTTGATCACGATCGCGCTGCTGCTCGGGCTGATGGCCGTACCCGCGTTGCTGCTGTGGCAATAGTGGGGGGGCTCAATCCTCGCTAAGCGTTCGACAGCCGCGTACACTCGAACGCCTTCGCCGTAAGGAGATTATCCGTGCCGACCAATGCTATCGATCGGCGGCGAGCCACGCGCCCGTCCGTTTTTCCGGCTTTATTGCTCCTCGGCGCCGCGTGGTTTTCCGCGGCCCCGAGCTACGCCGCGGTCTCGAGCACGTGGTCGGAGGGTGTCTCGCGCGACCAGTCGTTCTCACGCGTCTTGGTCGTCGGCATCAGCCCGGATTTCAACCAGCGCTGCAAATTCGAACGCGCGCTGGCGTCCAGGATCAAGAGCGCCGATACGGTGGCCATCGTGAGCTGCGACGTGATGCCTTCAGGAGAGACGCTCACGCGCGAGGGAGTCGTGGCAGCGGTGGCGGCGCAAAACGCCGACGCCGTGCTCGCAACCAGTCTCATTGCCCGGTCGTGGGAAGCTGAGGAGGGTGGTAGTGATGACACGAGAGGCGGTGTCATATACAAGCCCACGGACTCGTATTACGGCGTCTACGGCACCGTCGTCGCGGTCGATTTCCAGACGGCTGCTCCTCTTACGACGTTCGAGCGAGATATCCACGTCACCTCGAAACTCTTTGAAACGCGCGGAGCAACGGTGGTCTACACAGTGGACACGAAAGCCCGCAACATCGAGTCAGTCGGCGAGGGTCTCGCGGAGATCACTACGCCGATCGCTAAGAGGCTGCGCAGGGACAAATTGGTTCGCTAGGGCAGCGTGTGCGACTGAGGTCGCAGCACACCTGACCGCGTCTTACTACAAGATGCGCGCGCCGGAATGCTGCCGTTCGTAGTGCTGCCGTAGCAGATCTTTGCCGTAGTCGTTTCCGTTCGGCGTTCGCACGACGACATGCACATGTTGCGTGGTGGGCAGGGCGGGGTCGAGCAAGTGCCGCATTCCGACCGGCCGCTGATGATCGAACTCGACGATGATCACCGGGCTGTGAATCCGGTAGTAGAACGCGCTGTCGGGCTCTGTACCGCCGATCCACGCGAAATAGGTCTGATCCATGTGGGCCAGGACTTCCTTCATCTTTACACGCGCGTGGCCTTCGTCCATGTTGCCGACGTATAGCTCGACCAGCGCGACGAGCTGCTGTAGCTGCGCATCGGGCAGCTCCATGGCCGGAATCCCGGCGTAATCGATCACGGCGTTATCCTTCCAGGCTTCGGTGAGGTTCTCGTCGACGGTCTTCGATGACTCGAGGATTGCTTTGCGGCGCCGAGATTGGTCCAGGGCGTTAATGAGGTCGAGCGCCTGTGCCGCCTCCGTCCGAAGAATTGACGTACCTTGATACTTGCCGAAGGTGGCGGTGACGGGCTCGGAGCCGGCGAAGAACGGCGTCGCAACGACTTGGTCACCGAGCACGAAGTAGTTGACGATCGCGTGGTGCCCGTCGAGCTGGAAGCCCCATGGCTCTGTTGCGCTCGGAACGCCCATCACCGTGACGTTGTACTGCCACTCGCCGTATTCATCGAAATTGTCGTCCGTGAGCTCGGCGAGTGTGTGGTTCAAGCGCATGATGTCGCGCGTTTGCTGGAGCCCCTTGGCGCTCAACGCGGCTTGCAGCATGCCGAACGCCGCCTCGCGTTGCGCGTTCGTCATTTCGAGAAAGCTCACGCCCTGACGCACGTAAAAGCTCTGATTCATCCACTTGCGCCATTCCTCATCGTTGACGGAGAACAGCGTCTTCCAGCGCTGCTCGGGCGACAGCGACGCGAGGAAATCTGTCCGTCGCGATACGTACAGGCTCCGTCGAGACGCCGGTGGAGGCTATCGGGAAAAGGCCGGACTCGACACTGCCGTCCCTGGTGACGCCTTTGAAAGGCTCCGCGAGGCCGGTGGTGGCTGCGGCGATCGAAAGCTGCAGCAGGACATCGGGTCCGCGCTTCGGCGGCGCGGGCGGGCGCGATTGTGACGACGCAGGAATGGCTCCTGCGAGAAAGCAAATCGCGGCGAGGCCGCCAGCTAATGCAGTTCGAGTCATTCGTGAACCCCGTGCGCGATAGGAGCGCGGCGCACTATAGCCGTAGCCGCGGCGCATTGTAGAGCGCGGCTGACGCCCTCGCCGTGCCGAAGGATTCGAAGAATCGTGCCGCTGGCAACCAGCTGATTTAGTGGTCGGGGTGACAGGATTTGAACCTACGACCCCCGCGTCCCGAATGCCCTTGGCTCTCCGCCGTTTCCTTTTTTAGCAAGCACTTAGGTGGGCCTGACTACGGAAGCTCGGCCGCGCCGTGTAACCAACTTTCTGAGACCCTGCGCGGCACAGGGCGCCGGACCATCCGTTGCGCTCTGGAAGAGCCGCCGGGCGTCATGATCGCCGAGCGCGCAAAACGGAACGGACACGAGCGCCTAGAGACGGCCGGCCAGCAGCGCCTTCGAACCGATGCCAAGGCCCTTGATGCATTTCATGGCCTCGTGCCGCGGCACGTCGACGACCTTGAGCCGGTCGTCGGTCAGCAGGTAGACGGAGCCTGATTTCGGGTCCGGCGCCCCGGGCACGAAAACCGCCGCGTGGGTCGCGTCGACCCGTTCGACCAATAACGCGAGTTGCCAGGCGTCCTCGATGCGCGCCAGCACGACCTTCACGTCGGAGTGGCCCGCGCCTGCGGCATCCGCGCCAAGGGTCGAGATCATGCTGTAGCCGGGCAGGTTCGAAAGGATGGCGCGCTCGAGCCAGCCGACGAACTGCTGCGCCACTCGGGTCCTGGCGAACAGACCCGCGGCGAAGCAGGCGAGAATGATCAAGGCAACTCCCAGCAGCCGCGCGAGGCCAATGCCGCCGACATCATGCAACTGGAGCGCTGCTGTTATCGGCGCGACGAGCTTGATGGTCACCGCCTGGACTTTGCCGAGCACGACGAGGATCAGGACGATCGGCACGAGATAAAGCGCGCCACCGACAACCGTTGCCTTGAGGAAAGCGGTCAGGCTCTTCATGGGGTGTTCCTCGATCTAAGGTTTCTAGGTTTAGCGCGGTCCGTTACGGTCATTGTGACGCGCTGTGCTCCTATCGTTCATTAGCGCGAGATCTTTATCCAGAATTAGCTGGTCAGCTTCCGATCCTTCCGAGCGATTGTCTGTGCTGAACTCAAAGTGTTCGCACGAAAGTCGGTGCCATGACGCTGGATTGTGAGATGGCCGCCTGCGTCAAATCCATCGAAAAGCCCGATTCGCCGCCGACGAAAAAAGCCGGAAGAGAGCGCGTGCGCACGTTCTCCTGCACTTCGAGCACGTGCGTGCCGATCGACTGCGGGGCGGCCGCGCGCGGGACATGACGGCGAGGTGAGACCAAAGGCCACTGGCTCGCGATTCACGGTTGCGTAAACGTCTGGGCAGCAAAACGTAATGGCCGAATCGGCCGCGCCTGGAGTCTTGCTCGTGAACCGTGCACAAGAATCGAAGGGGTCATGACATGGAAGAAAAGATTGTGTTGACCGGCATCGCCCGGTCGAAAGGAAAGGCCGCCGGCGAAGCGCTGGTGAACCGCCAACGCATGGGGTGGGCGTTCAATCACGTCGGCAACGAGGACGGTATTGTCTTAGTGCCCGGCGCCGACATTCAGGGCAAAAGCGTGATTGGCAAAGTCGTGGTCTATCCCACGGTGATGGGCTCCACCACCGGCGCCGTCAGCCTGTACTACAAGTGCAAGCAGTCAGGTCACGGCCCTGCAGCCATCATTTGCCAGAAAGTCCACGATATCGACATCAGCGGCGCCATCGCCGGTGAAATCCCCGCGATAGACGGCCTGGACCAGGACCCGATCACGACGATCAAGACCGGCGACTGGGTGGAAATCGATGCGCCCGAAGTCGGTCAGAAGGCCACCGTCACGATCACCTCCAAAGTCGCTGTTCAGCCGGCGCTGCCCGAGTCGGCCAAGCCTGCCCCCGCAGCGGCGCCGCGCTCCTCCGCCCGGGCCAAGGCCATGAAACTTACGAAACACCAACAGGAGATGCTTGACGGTAAGCATGGCGAAACCAAGAAATTCTGCATGGAGAAGCTGGCGGACTTCGGGGAAGCGGTCGAGGCCACGGAAATGGTGGACCTCACCCTTGTTCTGAACTGCTGTCCCATTTACTCGAAGAATCGCCGGGATCCCAAGACGGCGAAGAAACTCGAGCAATACGATTTAGGACACAGCTCGCTCTACGATCCGATCTTCGCGATGAAGGACGCCCACGTCGCGGACGAAACGGGCATGGTGTCCGGAAACGATCCGTACTTTGTGCAGCTCGACAAGGTAGAAGAGAAGGGTTACCCCTGGAACTTCGAGCTTCCGGGCAAGGGCAGCTTCAAGGCCGACGCGGAAATGGTCACAGACCTCAAGGCGGGCTACGAAAAGCTGATGGAGCATGGCTGGCTCCCCTGGATGTCGTGCAACCCTTGGGCAAACACGCGCATCCCCAAGATGGGAGAGTACTGCGCCAGCTCCGAATCCAGCGCCGCGGCCTACATCAACACCATCCTCGGCGCCCGCACCAATCGGGAATCTGTCGTCAACACTGTCTACTGCGCCTACACCGGCTGCTTGCCCAAGTACGGCAGCCATCTCGACGAGAATCGGGCGGCCAAATGCATTGTCGAGCTGGATGACGAGACCCGGGACAACATGGAGGGCGCCGCGGACTGGGCGGCCCTGGGCGCCTGCATCGCTGAAAAGGCGGAAAACCGGATCATGGCCGTGGTCAACCTGCCCAAGAAGATGGGCCCGACGGCGAGCAAGCAAATCATCTCCTGCTGCTCCCCCGGCATGAATGACCCGATTCTGCACCTGATGGGCTACACGCCGGAGTCCCCGACGCTGGAGGCCGCCTTCAAGGGCAAGATGCCGAAGAACCCCGAGCGGTTCAAAGTCACCATGGACGATATTGTCGAGATGTACCGCCATATCAACAACATTGCGCCAGCGCCCGGCGACGAAAAAGCGAAACCGGTGGACATCGTCATCTTCGGTTGTCCGCACGCGACCTTTGAGGAGGTCCGCGAGGTCGCTCGCCTAGTGAAGGGCAAGAAGGTGAAGCCGGGGGTGATGCTGTGGGTGCAGACCGACACACCCTCCTACCATATGGCTCACCATTACGGAGACGCCAAGATCATCGAGGAGGCCGGTGGCAAAATCTTCCACCAAACCTGCATGGCGATGAACCCGGTCCGGCACTACCCGAAAGGCACCACCATCGGCACGGACAGCTTCAAGTACGTGAAGCTTGGAGGCGGCTTCGGTATGAAGTGGATCTTCGCGAACCCGCCGGCCCTCGTGAACGCAGCGATTACGGGCGTCTTCAAGCCGTCGGCGCGCTGGGATTTCTTCAGCAAGCCACGGAAGGAGCGGCTGGCTAGCGAAAAGGAGCGCCCCCTTTACAGCATGCCCTTCGTAGATTGAGCGACAGCCGCTCTGTGGTGTTGCTCGGTCGAGCGTCGATCTGGTCGGTCTGCGTCCTCGCGGTGTCGGCGGCACCGGCGCGTGGCCAGTCGCCGCCGGCAACGACAAACACCGCCGACGGCGCCGAGGTCCGTCAGAACGTGACCTCGAGAGAGGACTCCAGAGTCCAACTTTTCGGGACGATCAAACTGGACGCCATTTACAGCGAGGAGCGTCCCCAGGCGCCTGGCACTCCGTTTTTTTTGGTCCCGAAATTCGAGGACGGATTTTCGAACCCCACGCTCGATATCAACGCTCGGCAGTCGATGTTAGGCGTTCTTTTCGCGGGACCCCAGATCGGGAACTTCCAGTCGGGCGGGAGGCTATCGGCGGTGTTTTTCGATAACACCGTCCTGGCAGACCGTAATGGGTTTCTGCTGCAAGCCTCGTACGGTGAGTTGTTCAACGAAGATTGGAGGTTCGCCGCCGGTCTGCAATTCGATGTCTTTGCTCCGGGCTTGCCGACGGTTCTGCCTTTTTCCTACTTAGGCGGCGCTGGGAGCGCCGGTAACTGCATCCGCGGCCAAATCCGGGTGGAACGTTTCGTGGACGTTGGCAACGACTCCCAATTGACTTTTCAGGTGGCGTTAAGTGAGCCGCTCAATACGGCTGTCACTCCGGACATCATTTTGGACGAGGACAATGGTTGGCCGAACGTGGAAGGACGCATTGGTTTTGGTTTGGGAGAGCCGGCGCCCATCGGGATGCTGACGCAGCGTCGCGTGGAGCTCGGTGTCTCGGCCTTGGTGGGCGAGCTTCGCAGGACCGCGCCTCCAACCGAGCCTCCGCGGCGTGTTGTTTCCGACGTGCGCGGAGTCTCCGTCGACTTTCGCGTGAACTTGGCAGGGTCCTTCGGATTTAAGGGCGAGCTGTACGAGGGGCAGGGCCTTGGCAACTACAACGGCGCCGTCCTGCAATCGCTCGATGCCGTGACCTGGAACCCGATCAGCTCCAAGGGCGGCTGGGTCGAGGGATTCGTCTACCTGAAGCCCAACATGCACATTCACACCGGTTACGGAATCGACGATCCCGACGACGACGACATCACGGCCATCCCCAATACCCTCTTCGGGCGGACCTACAACAGCACGTTCTATACCAATTTCCTTTGGGATCTGGGCGAGACATTCCGGATCGCGTTCGAGGCTACCTACCGTAAGACCGAGTACAAGGAACCGACCAATCTCCCCAACGAGGGATTCGGTTTCCACACACAGTTCCAGTGGGTCTTCTAGTACGGTTTCGACGGCCGCGCTGGTTGAGTATGTCGGCCGACGTTGAGACGTTCGCCAACTCGCTGACGAGACTTGCGCTGACAGGCGACCACTCCGGGCGGTCGTCGACCGTAGACGCGCCGCAACTCAGTGTCGACGAGCTCGCTCGGTGCGCAAGTGTGCGCGGCGGTCTCGTACGACGGCCATCGCAAAAACGGAGCAATGTTGCTGACTAATTGATCGAATGGTAGGGGTGAGGCGATTTGCTCAGTCCCGACGCTGCCGCAGCGCATAAGTAGTGCGAGCCGCTCTACTCGCCGCCGGCCGACGCGTTGCCTCTCTAACAAATCAGGCCAGCGATAACTCCCGCTGAAACAGCCGGTCCACATCTCGGTGAGCGTCGAGTCGACTTGCCGGACACGAAGAACGGCCAGCCACGTGTCGTCGTGCTGAATCGAATTGCCCGCGGCGTGCTCGAGAGTGTCCGCGGGCAGCATCATGAATACGTCTTTTCGTACCGTGGAGCGCCACATAGCCGGATGAACAACTCGGCGTGGCGGAAGGCGCGAGCCAGAGCGGGTCTGCCTCAAGTCCGTGTACACGATCTGCGGCACACGTTCGGGCATCGTCTGCGGGCAGCTGGCGTCTCTTTCGAAGATCGTCAGGACCTGATCGGGCACAAGTCCGAACGAATGACGACGTTCTATAGCGCCCCGGAGCTGTCGCAGCTTATTAACAGCGCCGAGTTGCTCTGCGAACAGCGCCCCGCCACGATTCTGCGTGTCGTTACAAAATGAGGCAAAACTGAGGCAAACGACTGAGACAAAATGCAGTGCTCGCCGGGACTGCCGTAAGCCATTAACGCATCGAGGAATTAGTGGTCGGGGTGACAGGATTTGAACCTACGACCCCTGCGTCCCGAACGCAGTGCTCTACCAGGCTGAGCTACACCCCGACGTGCCGCGAGGAGCGACGCGGCAAGCTTAACATTGGCGGCCCCGGGCTGTGCCGCCGCTCGCTGCGCGTGTCGCGGAAAAGAGGGCGCCTTTATACGCCGCGCCGTAGGGCCGGGCAAGCCCCGCGCGGCGAGGAGTGCGCGGGCGCGCTGCGACGGGCGCATAATCGCTGCAGCCTCAATTCTAGAAACCACGTTTGACGACACTCGCTTCCCTCGGCTTCGACGATTTTTTCTCCTCGCAGTTGGAGCGGCACGCGAACCCGCAGTGGGTGCCCGCGCGCGTCGTCGCGGAAGGGCAGAGCAGCTTTCATCTTGCCGGGTGCCGCGCTCCGCTAGGCGATTTGAGCGGCAAGTTGCTCGGTTCACTATCGAAGGTCGAGCGTCCCGTCGTCGGCGACTGGGTCACCGTCGTCGACGGAGCGGAGCGAGCGTCGATCCAGCACGTCCTCGAGCGGCGCACGACGCTGCTGCGGCGCGCCGCCGGCACGCTCGACGAAGCGCAGGTCATTGCCGTCAACGTCGACCTGTTCTTCGTCGTCACGGCTGTCAACCGCGATTTCAACGAACGGCGGATCGAGCGTTTCGCGACCGCCGTCTGGAACAGCGGCGCTGAGCCCGTCATCGTTCTGAACAAGGTCGATCTCGAGACGGACCTCGCGCCGCTGCTCGAGGCGATCGACCGCGCCGCGAGCGGCGTCCCCGTCGTGCGCGCGAGCGCGGCGTCGGGCGAGGGCATCGAGGCGCTGCGCTCTTACATCGGCCCCGGCAAGACCGTCGGATTCATCGGCTCCTCTGGCGTCGGCAAGTCGTCGTTGACGAACCGGTTACTCGGGCGCGAGGCGCAGGCCGTCGGCGCGCTACGCAACGACGAGCGGGGCCGGCACACGACGTCCGGGCGGCAACTCATCGAGCTGCCGGGTGGGGGCGTGCTCATCGACACGCCGGGTCTGCGCGAGCTCGGCTTGCTCGACGACGTCGGCGGCATCGAGACGAGCTTCGCCGACGTCGCCGCGTTCGCTGAGAGCTGCCGTTTTCGCGACTGCGCGCATGAGAGCGAGCCCGGCTGTGCCGTGCTTGCGGCCGTCGCAAGCGGCGGGCTCCCGGCCGAGCGGCTCGCGAGCTACCGTAAGCTGCTCAAGGAGATCGCTGCCGCCGAGCGCAAACGCGATCCGGTTCTCGCGGGGCGCACGAAAGCGCGCTGGAAAGAAATCCATAAAGCCATGCGCGCGCGCACCAAAGTCGATCCTAAACTGAAGCGTTGAAGACGCGGGGAGGCACACATGAGATCTCGAATGACGAGCGGTGTGACGGTGCTGCTCACTTTGACGATTGTGGCGTGCGGCGGCGGCGATCCGGCGGCTGAAGCTCCGTCCGCGTCGAGCAGCAGCGCTGCCCCGGCCGCAGCTTGCAACCGCGACTGCCTGATCGAGCTCACGATGTCGTACCTTGCCGCGGTGGTTGCCGGCGATACGTCGGCCGCGCCGCTCGCGGCCGATATCGCGTTCGTCGAGAACGTCACGCGGCTGCAACCCGGCGAAGGGCTGTGGGCGAATGCGGCGTCCGGACCGACGAGTTTCGCAATCTACGTGCCCGACGTGGTTCAGCAGCAGGCCGGCTTCATGGGTGTCATGGAGCGGGAAGGGGCGAACGGCAACGAGCCCATGCTCGTCGCCGTGCGGCTCAAGCTCGAAGACGGCAAGATCAGCGAGGCCGAGCACATCGTCGCCGGCGTGAATCCGAACAACGCGGCGCGTCTACAAACGCCGCGGCCGGGACTTCTGAGCGAAGTGCCGGCCGGCAGCCGTAAGAGCCACGAGGATCTCGTCGAGATCGGGCTTTCGTACTACGACGCGCTCGACGACAACGACGGCTCGCTGATGCCGTTCGCCGACGACTGCCAGCGGCACGAGAACGGAATGATCACGGCCGGGCCGGAGGCCGGGGCGGGCCCGAACGCGGATCCGAATCGCGCGCCCGTCGCGCGCCTCTGCGGGCCGCAGCTCACGAGCAAGACTTTCACTTATATCGACCGCATCGAGAATCGCCGCCTGATCGCGGCGGACCCCGTCACGGGTTTGGCAATGGGCTTCTCGCACTTCCGCCATCCGATGGACAACCTGCCGTATCAAGTCACCCATACCGACGGCTCCACGTCGGAGCGGAACAAAGAAAATTTCAGCTTCAACCCGTTCGACATGCCGGCCGCGCACATCTCCAAGATCGGCGCCGACGGATTGGTTCACGAGATCGAAGCCGTCGGCTTCGTCGCGCCGTACGACTCGCCGACGGGCTGGGAATAGGGCCAGCGCTTCGCGCGCTGAATCCTACTGCGCCGCCGGAGGCGGTGTGACGCGTTGCCCTTCGCGAAGCAGCGCGTGGTGCACTCGCGCTTTGAAGCGCCAGCCGTCCGGCGTGCGGACGTACGTGTCCTCGTAGTGGCCGTCGTACTCGATCTTGTTGGGATCGCCGCCGAGCCCGATCATCAACATGTCGACGACCCCGGTGGCGCCGTCGGCCGTCGGCGTGATGACGTGGTTCGTATAGATGTGCCGCACGCCTTGCTCGATCCAGGGCACGTTCTTGCAGCCGTTCGAGCCGCCACCCGAGACGGCCGCGAGCCGTTCACGTCCTTGAATCGGCGAACCCTGCCTGCCGTTGAACGACGGGATGAAAGCGCCGTCGGCCGTGAATAGGTCTGCGTAGTCGTACCCGTTGTTCGAGCACGTATCGATCGCACGCGCGTACCGTGCGATGAGCTGCTCGATCTGAATGTAGTCGAGCGCCGTGAGCTCGGCGGGTTTCGGCGAAGGCGCCTGTGCGCGAGCGACCGTCGAGACGGCGAGACACAGCACGATGAACGTTGTGCACGCGATGTGATTCCGCATGGATGTCCTCTCTAGTCTTCGCGCGACGCGACGAGCATCTTGCCGAACGTGCCGTCTTGATTGAACGCCGCGTGCTTGTAGACGCCGCCGAGATGCAGCACCGTCCCGACGATGATGATGCGCGAGCCCCAGATGTGGATGGCATGCAGGAACGTGTATAGCTCCATGTTCATGCCGAACGGGCCGGGGATCGTGAACCACTCGAACACGTAGATCGGCTCGCCGCGCGACCAGACCATCAGTGGGCCGGAGATCAGCATCGCGGCGACGGCAGCGAGAATCGCGTAATGCGTGTACTTGCCGATTTGATAGAACACCCCGCGCTGCTCGGGCATCGCCTCGGGATGGCCTTGCTTGAAGCGCCAGACGATGCGCGCCCACAGCAGCACGTACGCCGAGATCGCGATCGACGTGTGCAGCCGCAGCGTGTCGCTGGAACCGGCGGCGAGATCGTTTTGGATCGAGCTACCGATGAACCAGATCGTGAGGATCACGATGGCCGTCAGCCAATGCAGCGCGATCGAGATCCAGCCGTAACCCGTTCTTGTGTCGCGAGTGCGCATCTAAATCGATGATACCTGCTGGCTCCGCCGCGCCAAGACTTGATATTTCTGAAGCTTCTTGGCGCGCAGCGCGCGCGAGTCACGCGTCAGCGCAGCAAGAACGTCAGCAGGAACAGCGCGAGCTTGAAATTAACGAGCCGAAGCCCTTTGCGCGCCTCGGCCGGCGTCAGGCGCGCCGTCATCGGCATCGCGCCGAAGACTTTGCCCTTGATCAGGAGCTCGTTGCCGCTGCGCTCGAGCGCCTCCACCTCCATGAGCTTGCTGTTGTCGGGCGAGTAGAGCGTCAGCATCAGCGGGCTCCGACTTTCGCGAAGTCGAGCTTCAGATCTTCGAACGCACGCATCGCGGCCGCGCGGCCGGCGCCGAAGACGCCTCCGCCGGGATGCTGGAACGGGCCGACGAGGTAGAGCCGCTCGCAGCCCGGAACGACGTTGCCGCCGAGATCCGGCGTCGGACGATGCGCGCCGGATTGGTACGTCGCGGCCGCGATGCCGTGCAGGTCGCCGCGGCGGAAGCTCGACGAGGTGCGCTCCATGTCCACGGGGCTGTCGCTGTGATACGCGACGACATTGCCGGCCACGTTGTCCACGAAGTTCTCCATGTGAGCAAGCATGCGCTTCACGTAGTGGTGCTTCGTGTCGTCCCAGCTCCTGCCGTCGGCACGCTGATACGGCACGTAGTCCCAGACGTGCATCGTGGCCTTGCCCGGCGGCGCGCGCGACGAGTCGAACATCGTCAGCGAGCCCAAGCCGACGAGCGGGTACGTCGAGAATTCGCCGTAGCGCAAGCAATCGAAGGACTTGCGGATCGTGTCGTATTTGTTCGGCAAGAGCTCGATCATCACGGCGCGCACGTGCGCACCGGCGCGAAACTTCAGCGGGCCGTTGAGCGCTGCGTGCAGCGTGATGCAGCCGACCTCGGAGATCTGCGTATCGGCGGCCGCCTTGACGACCTCGGGCGCGACGCCGTCGACCATGAGCCCAAGATCGTGCGGGTGCAGCGCCGCGACGACGCCGTCCTTCGCATCGAACGTGCGCCCATCGCGCGTCTCGACGCCGGCCGCGCGGCCGCTCTTCGTCTTGATGCGAGCGACGTCGGCGTCCGCGAGCACCTCGCCGCCGTGCTCGCGAATGCTCGCGATCAGAGCGTCCGTGAGCTTGCCGGAGCCGCCGACCGGCACGCCGATGCCGTACGCCTCGAGGAACGCGACGAACACGAACACGCCGAGGCCCGTCGCCTTCTCGTCGGGCGACACGAGGTTCTCGCCGGCGACGCGCGCGAAGTGCATGCGAACCTTGTCGTGCTCGAACACGCTGCACAAGAGATCGTGCGAGCTCATCTGCATGTAACGCCAGAGCTCGCGGCCTTCGCGGCTCTGATCCATCAGCGCGTACGTCGCTCCGAGCGGCGCCGGCGGCGAATACAGCGAGGCTGCGATCATCGGCAAGTAGCCCGCGGCTTTCGTCGCGAGCCAGCGATAGGTTTCCGCGTCCTTCTTCGAGAACTTCGCGATCTCCGCGCAGCTCTTCTCGCGGTCGCGATACAAGCCGAGCGTCGTGCCGTCCTCGAACACGGACATCATCGGCAGCTCGGGGAACACGTACTTCAGGCCGTGCTTGGCCTTGAGCTTCAGCTCGTCGTTCTTCAGGAGCGGGTTCGCCTGAATGAAGATATGCGCCATCGAGTGCTGATCGTGCAGATAACCCGGCACGGTCAACGCACGCGTGACGACGCCGCCGCCGAACCACGCGTTGCGCTCGAGCACGAGCACCTTCTTGCCCGCGGCCGCGAGATACGCCGCGGCGACGAGGCCGTTGTGGCCGGAGCCCACGGTGACGATGTCGTAGCTGTTGCTCATAGCACTTAACTTTCGTCGAGGATGTGGTGGAAGCGCCGTCGTAGCATAACCGTTGCCGCGCTCCTCTGGATTGCTGAGTCGTCGCAACACGTGGCCAGACGAGGCGCCAGCGTGGCACAGGTTTGCACTTCGGCAGACGAACGTCGAGCAGGAGATTGCAATGGCAAAGCAACCCCAAAAGAAGCGCAAACAGGATTCGCTGAAGGAGGCACCGAGCGATCCCGAGGGCATTCAGCGCCCGAGCGAGGGCGGCGCCGGTGAGGAATTCAGCCGCCGTCGCCGCGGCGGCAACAACCCGCCGACGAGCACGAAAATCTGATTAGCGAGGGCCCGCACGCCACGCGCCCGCGTGCGGCGTAGCGGAGTCCGGGGCTGTTCGCTGTGCTTCAGGGCTCCGCTGGCGGCTCTGCTGTGGGAGACGGCGGCAGGGACTCGGCGTTGAACTCTTGCTCCGCCATCTGCCAGATGCTCACGAAGAACGCCGCGATCGTCGGGCCGATCACGACGCCCGCGAGGCCGAATCCCGCAAGACCGCCGAGCGTCGACAGCAGGATCAGGTAGTCGGGCAACTGCGTGTCGCGGCCGACGAGCACGGGCCGCAGCAGGTTGTCGACGAGGCCGATGACGAACACTCCGACGAGGATCAAGGCGATGCCGCCGAAGATCTGGCCGGTGGCGATGAGGTAGATGGCAGCCGGAAGCCACACGAGTGCCGTGCCGACGACGGGCAAGATGCTCAGCAGCGCCATGACCGTGCCCCACAGCACGGGCGCGCCGATGCCGAGCACGGCGAATGCGATGCCGCCGATCGTGCCTTGCACGATGCCGACGACGAGCGTGCCTTTGATCGTCGCGCGTGACACCTCGGCGAAGCGGTGGAGCAGGTGCCGCTCCCGCTGGTCGCCGAGCGGTAAGGCGCGAATCACTGCGTCGAGGATTCGCGGCCCGTCGCGCAAGAAGAAGAATAAGAGATAGAGCATCAGAAAGAAGAAGATCGTGCCGCGCAACGTGCCGGAGCCTATCGACAACGCGCGCTCCGCGATAGCACGGCTCGCCGTGGCGGCCGCCGCCTGGGCCTGCTCTCCCAGCCGCGAGGGATCGACGCCAACGCGGTCGAGGAGCGCCGTGACCTGCGGCACTCTCCGCTGGATTCGCGAGTTGATGCCCTCGACGCCGAGGCCGCCGCTCTGCAAGCGCTCGTAGAGAGCCGTTCCTTCGCTCGCTACCGCGGCGCCGAGGCCGATCAGCGGCAGAATCACGACGATGACGACGGCCACGACGCTGATGATTGCGGCAAGCGCCTTGCGGTCATGGAGCCGCCGCTGCAGCCGCGCGTGCAGCGGATAGACGACGATGCCGAGCGCGACGGCCCAGAAGATTGGCTGCAGGAAACCGCGGATCAGCCAGAAGAACGCGAGCGAAACGGCCAGCAGCAGGGCGACGAAAAACGCGCGTTCGACGTTGGTATCGGTCATCGGGGCACCTGTCGCTGGCCGAGGGCAGTCGTCTCAAATTTCGTTCTTGCGCTGGCGCCACCACGCGAGGCGCTCGGCGATCGTTTTCTCGTACCCGGCGTTGCCGGGCTCGTACCAACGCGTGCCGCGCAGCGTGTCCGGCAAGTATTCTTGGCCGGCCGCGTGCCCGTCCTCGGCATGGTCGTACCGATAGCCTTCGCCGTAGCCGATCTCTTTCATCAGCTTCGTCGGCGCATTGCGGATGTGCAGCGGCACGGGCTCGGCAGGATGCTCGCGAGCGGCCGCGAGCGCCGCGCCCCACGCGCCGTAGACGCCGTTCGATTTCGGCGCCGTCGCGAGATAGACGATGGCCTCGGCGAGCGCGAGCTCGCCTTCGGGCGAGCCCAGGAAGTGATACGCATCCTTCGCCGCGAGCGCGACCGAAAGGCCGCGCGGATCGGCCAGGCCGATGTCTTCGACCGCCATCCGCACGACGCGCCGCGCGACGTAGAGCAGGTCTTCACCGCCTTCGACCATGCGCGCGAACCAATAGAGGGCAGCGTCGGGATCGCTGCCGCGAACCGATTTGTGGAGCGCCGAGATCAGGTTGTAGTGCTGCTCGCCGGTCTTGTCGTATTGCGCGATGCGCCGCTCGAGAACCGCCGCGACCTCGTCCGCAGTCGCGGGCGCCGCGGCGCGTTTCGCGCGCGCGAGATGGCCGAGCACGGCTTCCGTCGTGTTCAGCGCGCGGCGCGCGTCGCCGTCGGCGTGGCGCACGAGCAGCTCCGTCGCCTCGGGCGAGAGCGCAGGGACGTTGCCATCCTCGGCTGCGAGCTGCCGCTGCGCGCGCGCGACGATCGCCGCAAGCGCGTCGGGCCCGAGCGGCTCGAGCACGAACACGCGCAGGCGCGACAGGAGCGCGGAGTTCAGCTCGAACGACGGGTTCTCCGTCGTCGCGCCGACGAGCGTGATCACGCCGGCCTCGACGGACGGCAGGAACGCATCCTGCTGCGCGCGATTGAAGCGATGAATCTCGTCGCAGAACAGGATCGTGCCGCGTCCTTCGAGCTGGCGGCGTTGCTCGGCTTCGCGGATGATCTCGCGCACGCGCGGCACGCCTTCGGTCACGGCGCTGAACGTCACGAATTCCTTGTCGGTGTACCGCGCCAGCAGCCGCGCGAGCGTCGTCTTGCCGCAGCCTGGCGGCCCCCAGAGCACCATGCTCGAGATCGCGCCTTGCTCGATGGCTTCACGCAGCGGCTTGCCCGGGCCCTAGCAGCTTCTCCTGACCGAGGAAATCGTCGAACGAGTCGGGCCGCAGCCGATAGGCGAGCGGGGTCGCCGCAGGGTCCGCCGCCGGGACCGCGGCGGGGAAGAGCTCCAGCTCGTCGGGCACATTCCTGGGCATAACGAGGCATTCTACTGGTTACGGGCGGCGTGACGCCTTCCCGGTCGCTTCCGCGGCCTGGTTTGTTACACTCGATCCCATGATCGGAATCGGTACGGCCCGAGCCTCTCGGCGGATCGCCGCTGCGGTCGCAGTCGCGGTTGCGGTTTTCTGCGTCGCCGGCACGGCCGCGGCCCAAGAGGAGCGCGAGACCCGCAAAGCCGCCCTACACGGCAAGCATTGGGTCGCGATCGCCGGCAAGCCTCTGGCCGCGACGGCCGGGGCGCTGACTTTTTCGCGCGGCGGTAACGCCGTCGATGCGGCCTGCGCCATGCTGGCCGCGTCCGCGACGATGTGGGACACGCTTTCGTGGGGCGGCGAGACCCAGGCGCTGATCTTCGATCCGCGCAGCGGCAACGTGCGCGCGATCAACGCGCTCGGCGTCGCTCCTACGGGCGCGACGCCGGAGTTCTTCCACGAGCGCGGGCTGCGCGGGCCCCCCGAGTACGGCCCGCTCGCCGCGGTGACGCCGGGGACGCCGGGTGGCTTGCTCGTCATGCTCGCGCAGTTCGGCACGCTGAGCCTGGAAGAGGTGCTCGAGCCGGCGATGCAGATGGCGGCCGGCTATCCGATCGAGCAAACGCAGACGGCGAACATCGAGGCCAGCAAGGAGCTGCTCGTTCGCTGGGACTCGGCGCGGCGCATCATGCTGCCGAACTACGACCCGAAGCGCCCGCAGGATTGGGCGGCGCCGCTGCCGGGCCAGATCTTCGAGCAGCCGGAGTTGCTCGCGACGCTGACGAAGCTCGTCGACGCCGAGCGCGAAGCGCTGAAAGCCGGGAAGAGCCGCGAGCAGGCGATCCTGGCGGCCTACGAGCGCTTCTATCGCGGCGACATCGCGCGCGAGATCGTGGCCGAGACGCAAGCGGCCGGCGGCTTGATCACGATGGAGGACCTCGACCGCTGGCAGGTCTACGTCGAGGATCCCGCCGTCACGAATTACAAAGGCATCGACGTCTACAAGCTGAACCACTGGGTGCAAGGCCCTGTGATGCTGCAGACGTTGAACCTGCTCGAGAACGTCGATCTGCGCTCGATGGGCTACAACAGCGCGCGCTACATCCACACGCTCTATCAAGCGATGAACCTGGCGTTCGCCGATCGCGATTTCTATTACGGCGACCCGTACGTGCCGCCCGTCGAGCCGATCAAGGGCTTGCTGTCGAAGGAATACGCGCGCAAACGTTTCGCCGAGATCAACTGGGAGCAGAACGATCCGTTGGTGCGACCCGGCGATCCCTATCCGTTCCAAAGCGCGACGAATCCGTATCGAGGGTTGCTAGACGATTGGCGGCCGCGCATTGCGGAACGGCGTCGTTCCGCGGCGAACGAAACCGAGCACGAGCTCACGCACGACGAGGCGTTTCTTGCCGGCACTACGTCGCTGCAAGCGGCCGACGCCGAGGGCTGGGTCGTATCGATCACGCCGAGCGGCGGCTGGGTGCCGGCATTCATTCCGGGCAACACGGGCGTCGGCTTGTCGCAGCGCATGCAGAGTTTCGTGCTCGATCCCGCGCTCAATCCGTACAACGTGCTGGCGCCCGGCAAGCGGCCGCGCGCCACGCTCTCCCCGAGCATCGCGTTGCGCGACGGCAAGCCGTTCCTCTCGTCCGCCGTGCAAGGCGGCGATGCGCAGGATCAAAATTTGCTGCAATTCTTCCTCAACGTCGTCGAGTTCAAGATGAGCGTGCAGCAAGCCGCCGAAGCCGCGAACGTCAACAGTTACCAGATGCAGAATTCGTTCGGCGATCACACGTCGGAGCCCGGCCGCCTCGTCGTGCGCAACGACACGCCGGCCTGGGTCAAGGCCGAGCTCGGCCGCATGGGTTATCGCCTCGAAGGCTGGGATCGCACCTCCGGCCCGATCAACGCGATCTTCATCGATCACGCCAACGGCTCGCTGTGGGGCGGGTCGAGCGACTTCGGCGAGGATTACGGCATCGCCTGGTAGCCGGCTCGCGCTCCGCGCAACTCCCTCAGATCCGGCGCGCTCAAGTACAATCGCGGCGTTTCGCGCACGGCGCGGCCAGGGGGGTCGATGGCGTTCTTGGAGTGGCTGCAAGGCACTTGGGTCGGGCTGCTCGTCGCCGAGTCGCTGTGGGGCTACCCGCTGCTCGAGACGATCCATTCGCTCGGCATGGCCATGCTGATCGGCTCCCTCGGTCTCATCAATCTGCGCGTGCTCGGCGTGAAACGCGACTTACCGCTGCTCGGCATGCGCCAATTGTTGCCGCTCGCGTGGGCCGGCTTCACGTTGAACGCCATCAGCGGCGCGCTGCTGTTCACGTCGGACGCGGTGTATTTCTTCGAGAGCTATACGTTCCGCATCAAGATGGTCGTGATCGTCCTCGGCGGGATCAATGCAGCGCTGCTCGGGCAGCGAGTTTTTCGCGAGGCGGCGGCCGGCGCGCCGGCGCCCCCGCCGACCGCGGGGACGAAGTGGATCGCAGCGACGTCGCTCGTCTTCTGGCTCGGCGCCGTCTGTGCGGGCCGGCTCATCGCTTATACGCCGTGACCTACGTCGCCGCGGACAAGCGCCTCACTCGCTAACGCGCGAAGGGATCAGGTCGATGGAGTTTCTGGTCTGGTTGGAGAACACAGGTATAGCGAACGCGATCCGCACGATCCCCTGGCTGTATCCGACGTTCGAGACCGGTCACTACCTCGGGCTGTCGCTGCTCGTCGGCGGTATCCTGCTCATCGACTTGCGCGTGCTCGGAATGGCGCGAGCGCTGCCGCTCAAGGGCATGATTGGGCTGCTGCCGTTCGTCTGGGCGGGCTTCATCATCAACGTGCTGACGGGATCGATGCTGTTCATCTACGGCGCGACGAACTTCGGCACGAACAGCGCGTTTCTCCTGAAGATGGGGTTCATGGTGCTCGCGGGCCTTAACGCGCTCGCGTTCGACGTCTCGGTTCGCCGCTCGGGCGGGCAATGGGTCGCCGCCGATCGTCCGCCGGCGCTCGTCAAAGGCTTCGCGACGCTGTCGCTCGTCTTCTGGATCTGCGTCGTGACCACGGGCCGGTGGATGGCCTATCTCTAGCCCGCCGTAGGCTTTTATGAGCGATTCGGCGGCTCGCGGCCCGCGTTACACGCTCCACGACGGGTTTCGGATGCCGATGGGTTTCCCCGTCGCAAGCTTCGAGTCCGGACAGCGCTATCGCGCGTCACCAGGCGATCTCTTCGTCGTCTCGTATCCGAAGTGCGGCACGACGTGGACGCAGTACATCGTGTACTTGCTCGAGCATGAAGGCCGCCCGCTCGCGGCAAGCCAGCGGCTCGACGATGTGTTTCCGCACCTCGAGGAAGTCGGCGAAGCCGCTGTGCGCGGTTTGCGCGAGCCGCGGCTCGTCAAGACGCACCTGCCTTTCTCGCGCACGCCTTGGAGCGCGCAGGCGAAATACATCTACGTTGCGCGCAATCCATTCGACTGCGCCGTCTCGTTCTACCATCACACGCGCGGCTTCGAGAGGCATTACGATTTCGCGGCAGGGTCCTGGGACACGTTCTTCGAGTGCTTCGTGCGAGGAGAGGTTGATTTCGGCGATTACTTCGACAATCTCCTGTCGTGGTGGCCGCGGCGGTCGGAGCACAACGTGCTGTTTCTGACGTACGAGCGGATGCTCGAGGCGCCGGCGGCAGCCGTGCAGAGGATCGGCGAGTTTCGGGGAGGCCGGGCCGCCGAGCTCGCGCGCGACGCGCGGCGCCTCGAGGGCGTCGTGCGCGCCAGCGGTTTCGAGCAGATGCGCCGCGGCCAAGAGCGCTGGTCGAGCGCTCGCTCCGCCGAAATGCCGGCGTTCGTGCGCAAGGGAGTCGCCGGCGATTGGCGCAATCACTTCTCGGCCGAACAGGCGCTGAGGCTCGCCGAAAAAATTCGCGCACACGCGGCCGGGACGGCGATCGAGGACCTGTGGCCCGGCCTCGTTGCAAACGCGCTAGAGTGGAGTCTCAGGGAGAAACCATGACCACGAAGCTGACGGAACGCCAGGAGATCGAGCTCGAGGCCGCCGTGCTGCGGCGCCTGCTGCGCCACTTCGACGAGCACAAGGAAGTGCAAAACATCGAGCTCATGACGCTAGCGGGCTTCTGCCGCAACTGCTTGAGCAAGTGGTTCGTCGAAGCAGCCAAGGAGCGGAATCTCGACGTCGATCTCGACAGCGCGCGCGAGAAGATTTACGGCATGCCGTACTCGCAATGGAAGGACCGCTATCAGCCGCCGGCGACGGAAGAGCAGCTCGCTCGCCTGGCCGCGGCCGAAAAAGCGAAGGCCGAGAAGGCCAAACCCGCGAAGTAGCGCGGCAGTAGCGCCGAAGCAGGACTAATAGCGCCGCTGGATCGCGAACTGCGCGAGCTCGATGAGCCCGTCGCGGAACCTCGACGGCGGCACAGGGTCGAGCGCCGCGATTGCGAGCTCGACTTCCGCGCGAGCGCGCTCGGCCGTATACCGCAATCCGCCCGACGTCTCGATCGCGAGCTGGATCGAGGTCAGGTTGCGGGTTCCGCCGGTTTCGATCGCTTCGCGAATCATGTGCCGCTCGGCCGCGCTGCCATGGGCGAGAGCGTAGATCAGCGGCAGCGTCGGTTTGCCCTCGGCGAGATCGTCGCCGATGTTCTTGCCGAGCTCCTCGGGTTTCGCGTCATAGTCGAGCGCGTCGTCGACGAGCTGGAACGCTTGGCCGAGGTGCCGGCCGTAGGTCGCAAGCGCCTGCTCGACCTCGTCGCTCTGCTTCGTGAGGATGGCGCCGATCCGCGTGCCGGCTTCGAACAGCTTCGCCGTCTTGCGGTAGATGACTTCCATGTAATCGGCTTCACCGACGTCGGGGTTGTTGCAGTTCATGAGCTGCAGCACCTCGCCCTCGGCGATCGTGTTCGTCGCGTTCGCGAGCACGTCCAAGATCCGCATTTCCTCGAGCTCGACCATCATCTGGAACGAGCGCGAATACAGAAAATCGCCGACGAGCACGCTCGCTTGGTTGCCGAATACGGCATTCGCGGTTTGCTGGCCGCGGCGCAGGCCGGAGCTATCGACAACGTCGTCGTGGAGCAGCGTCGCCGTATGGATGAACTCGATGATGGCAGCGGCCGCGACGTGATCCTGGCTGCGCTTGGAGTCGCATGCCCGAGCCGCGAGCAATACAGCCAACGGCCGTAGGCGCTTGCCGCCATTGTGAATGATGTGGTGCGCGACTTGGTTCACGAGCGCCACGTCGCTGCCGAGCCGCCGCACGATCATCCGATTGACGTCGGCCCAATCCTCGGCGACCAGCGCGCGCAAGCCTTCGAGCGACGGAGCAGCAGAATCCGGTTCAGCCAACGCCATACCCAAATTTTGCCTCATCCCCCCTCCCATAGCGAACCGCAGAAACGCCCCACCCCGGACCCTCTTTGCGCGCCGTCGCTAGGCAGCGCGACCGCGAAGCAAGCGTTCGTTGACCCATCCAGCCCAAGTCACTAGAATTGCCAGCCTTTCTGCGGGCCAAGCGCCCGATTCGTTTCAGGAGTACCCGTCGTGTATGCCGTTTTCCGTACTGGCGGTAAGCAATACCGCGCCCGTCAGGGCGAGCGCGTTCGTATCGAGCGCCTCGAGGCTGCCGTCGGCGATGCCGTCGCGTTCGAAGAGGTCTTGCTCGTCGGCGAAGGCGCGAAGGTCAAGGTCGGCGCACCACTCGTGAGCGGCGGCAAGGTCGATGCCAAGGTCATCTCGCAGGGCCGCGACGACAAGATCATGATCATCAAGTTCAGGCGCCGTAAGCACTACAAGCGCGTTCAAGGTCATCGCCAGGCGTTCACCGAGGTCGAGATCACGGGAATCAGCGGCGCCTAAAGGCTAAGGAGAAGCGACATGGCACACAAGAAAGCAGGCGGCAGCACCCGGAACGGCCGCGATTCGGAGTCGAAACGACTCGGCGTCAAGCGTTTCGGCGGCGAGCAGGTGATCGCCGGCAACATCATCATTCGGCAACGCGGCACGCAGTACCATGCCGGCGCCAACGTCCGCATGGGCCGCGATCACACGCTGTATGCGGGCATTGCGGGGCGAGTGGCGTTCGGCGTCAAGGGCGTCGAGAGTCGTCGCGTCGTCAGCGTGATCGCCGACTGACGTCGGCGACGCCGTTGGTCCAACGATAAGCCCCGCAGTGCGGGGCTTTTTCGTTTCTAGTCGCTAGCGCCGCTCCTATGAAATTCATCGATGAAGCCGAAGTTCGCGTCGAGGCCGGGGCCGGCGGGCGCGGCTGCGTCAGCTTTCGCCGCGAGAAATTCGTGCCGCGCGGCGGGCCCGACGGCGGCGACGGCGGCGACGGCGGCAGCGTCTATCTCGTTGCGCGCGAGGGCGTCAACACACTCGCGGATTTCCGCGTGAAGCGCCGGTTCCGCGCCGAGAGCGGCCGCGGCGGCTCGGGCAAGGACATGGCCGGCGCGGCGGGCGCGGATCTGTACGTCGAAGTCGCCAAGGGCACCGAAGTTCACGATCTCGACACCGGCGAGAAGCTCGGCGATCTCACCCGCGACGGCGATCAGCTACTCGTCGCGAAGGGCGGGCAGGGCGGCCGAGGCAACACGCGCTTCAAGACGAGCGTGAACCGCGCGCCGCGGCAATTCGACGTCGGCGAGCCCGGCGAGACCAGGCGGCTCAAGCTCGCGTTGAAGCTGCTCGCGGACGTCGGCTTGCTCGGGGCGCCGAACGCCGGCAAATCGACGCTGACGCGCGCGCTATCGGCTGCGCGCCCCAAGGTCGCCGATTACCCGTTCACGACGCTGCATCCGCAGCTCGGTGTCGTGCGCGTCGACACCGACCGCAGCTTCGTGATCGCGGACATCCCGGGGCTCATCGAGGGCGCCGCGCAAGGCGCTGGTCTCGGGATTCAGTTCCTCAAGCATCTCGAGCGGACGCGGCTGCTGCTGCACATCGTCGATGCGTGCGCCGAGCTCTCGGGCGGAGACGTCGTGTCGAGCTATCGCGCCGTCGAGGGCGAGCTCGGCCAGTATTCGGACGCCTTGGCGGATCGGCCGCGCTGGCTCGTGCTCAACAAGCTCGATCTCTTGCCCGCGGAGCAGCGCAAGAAGCGAACCGCGGCGATCGTCAAGAATTTGAAATGGAAAGGGCCCGTATACGGCATCAGCGCGCTGACGGCCGAAGGCACGAAGCGCCTCGCGCAGGACGTGATGTCGTACTTGGAAGGGCAGCGCGATGCCGCCGAGACGGCGGAGCCGTCAGGGCATGGCGCGTAGCCGCGAATTCAGCTGGCTCTTGTAGTGCGCGGCGCGATGCTTCGGCAGGATGCCTTTCGTGGCCATGCGGTCGATCTGCGGCACGACAGCGGCGAATTCCGCCTTGGCGGTTTCCTTGTTGCCGGCCTCGATGGCCTTCATGACTCTGCGGACCGCCGTGCGGACGCTCGAGCGCAACGTAACATTGTGCGCGCGGCGTTTGACGGCCTGACGAGCGCGCTTCTTTGCGGATTGAATGTTGGCCAAGAGGGGTTCCGTGTGGGGGCAAGCCCCGAAAAGGCGGCTATTATTCGGAGCGCCTCCAGGCAAGTCAAGCACATAGCCCGCCGCACGGCTCATGACCTCGACCGCGAACGCGAATAGCGCCCGCCACCAGGAACGTCTACTTACGGCCACCACGGTCGTCGGCTTCATGACGCTGCTGTCGCGCATCACGGGCCTGGCGCGCGATATCGCCTTCTCAGCATGGTTCGGCTCGGGCCCCGTCATGGACGCGTTCGCGGTCGCATTCAAGATTCCGAACCTCATGCGGCGATTCTTCGCCGAAGGCGCGTTCTCGCAGGCATTCGTGCCCGTGATCTCCGAATACCGCACGCACAGGAGCCATGCCGAGACGCGCGAGCTCGTCGGCCGGGCCGCGGGCACGCTGGGCGTCGCGCTGTTTGCCGTCACGGCGGTGGGCGTCGTCGCGGCGCCGGCCCTGATTCTGGTATTCGCGCCGGGCTTTGGCGGCGAAGACGGAAGGTTCGGGCTGGCTGCGGACATGCTTCGCTTCACGTTCCCCTACATCCTGTTCGTCTCGCTGACGGCGCTTGCGGGCAGTGTGCTGAACGCCCATCGGCGGTTCGCCGTCGCGGCGTTCACGCCGGTGCTGCTGAACGTCGTCATGATCGCGTTTGCCGGTTGGATCGGCCCCGAGCTCGCGCGGCCCGAGCTCGGCCTCGCGGCCGGGGTGCTGGTGGCCGGCATCGTCCAGCTCGCCTTTCAATTGCCATTCTTGTGGCGGCTCGATCTGTTGCCGCGGCCGCGTCTTGGGTTCAGCCACGAAGGCGTGCGGCGGATCCTGAAGCTCATGGCGCCGGCACTGTTCGGGTCGTCTGTCGCGCAAATCAGCGTGCTGCTCGATACGCTGATCGCATCGTTCCTGCTCGCGGGCAGCATCAGCTGGCTCTACTACTCTGAGCGCCTCGTCGAGTTTCCGCTCGGAGTGTTCGGCATCGCACTCGCCACGGTGATCCTGCCGCGGCTGTCGGAGCACCACGCGACGCAGTCGTCGCAGACGTTCTCCGATACGCTCGACTGGGCGCTCAAGCTCGTCGTCGTGATCGGCGTGCCCTCGGCCATCGGGCTTGCCATGCTTGCCGAGCCGCTGCTCGCGACGATGTTCTTGCGCGGCGAGTTCACACAGCGCGACGTCGAGATGGCGGCCGCGAGCCTGCGTGCGTACGCGCCGGGCTTGCTCGGCTTCATCCTCGTCAAGGTGCTGGCGCCCGGCTATTTCGCGCGCCAGGACACGCGGACGCCGGTCCGTGTCGGCCTGCAGTCGCTCGTGCTCGGCATGGCGCTCTCCGGCGCGTTCGTTCTGATCCTTCTTTGGACGCGCTGGGCCCCGGCGCATGCCGGCATCGCCGCGGCGACGGCGTGCTCGGCGCTGACGAATGCCGCCTTGCTGCTCGCGGGATTGCGGCGGCATGGCATCTATCGCGCTCGACCGGGCTGGCCGGCGCTTGCGTGGCGTGTCGTCGTGCCGAGCGCGATCATGGCGCTCGCGCTAGCGGGAGGCCTCGCGATCGCCGGCGACTGGTTCGCGATGAGCACGCTCGAACGTATCGCGAGCCTCGCCGCGTTCGTCGGCGGTGGTGCAGCCGTATACTTTCTGGCCTGTCACCTCGTCGGCTTGCGCCCGAGCGAGCTCCGAATGAAGTCGGTGGCTTGAGGATTCGGATGCGGCTCTATCGGACGTTCGCTTCGCTACGGCGGTCGCCGCCGGCCGGGCCACGGGCCGTCGCCATCGGCGTATTCGATGGTCTGCACATCGGTCATCGGGCGATCGTCGAGCGCGCGCGTGCCGCAGCCGGCGATGTTGGCGGCCCGTCGCTCGTGCTGACGTTCGAGCCCACCCCGAAAGAGTTTTTCTCGCCGGCCGATGCGCCGCCGCGCCTCACGCGGTTTCGCGAGCGGTTCGAGCAGCTGCGCGCGCTCGGCGTGGACGAGCTCGTCTGTGCGAAGTTCGGCACGGTTCGCGATCTCACTCCGCGTGCGTTCATCGACGAGCTGCTCGTGGCGAGCTTGCGTGCGAGGCACGTCGTCGTCGGCGACGATTTCAGATTCGGGGCGGACCGCTCGGGCACCGTCGCGGAGCTCGTCGCGCACGGCCGGCAGCATGGATTGGCCGTGACCGAAGTTCCGCCCGTGTTCTGCAACGGAGAGCGCGTGAGCAGCACGGCGATCCGCCGCGCGCTCCAAGCCGGCGATCTTCGGCTGGCGCGCGCGATGCTCGGGCGCGACTACTCGATCTCGGGCCGCGTCGTCCGTGGCTTAGGTCTCGGCCGCAAGCTCGGTTTTCCGACCGCCAACGTGCATCTGAAGCGCATCCAGGCGCCCGTCGACGGTATCTTTGCGGCACGCGTGACCGGGCTCGGCGCCGTGCCGCTCGATGGCGTCGCCAGTGTCGGCACACGGCCCACGATCGGCGGCGGAAGAGCGCTGCTCGAGGTCCTGATCTTCGACTTCGATCGCGAGATCTACGGGCACTACATCACGGTGCACTTCGTGAAACGTCTCCGCGAGGAACGGCATTTTGCCGATCTCGCGGCGCTGCAGCGGCAAATGCATGTTGACGTCGCGGCTGCGCGGGCTGCGCTAACCGATTGAATCGCGTACACTCTCGACCCTTCCCCGGTCGTTGCCCAAGCTCTAAACGGATCATGTTCGAACCCGTTCCCGCCCGTTACGACGGGCCCGAGCTCGAGAAGGGAATACTCGAGTTTTGGCGCCGCGAAGATATCTTCGGCCGCATCATGGCCGAGGGCGCCGCGCGCCCGAAATTCGTGTTCTACGAGGGGCCCCCGACCGCAAATGGACGGCCCGGGATTCACCACGTTCTCGCCCGCACGTTCAAGGACCTATACCCGCGCTACAAGACCATGCGGGGCTTCCACTGCCCACGCAAGGCGGGCTGGGACACGCACGGGCTGCCCGTCGAGCACGAGATCGAGAAAGAGCTCGGCATCTTCGACAAGCGCCGCATCGAGCAGGAAGTCGGCATCGCGAGCTTCACGGCACAGTGCCGCGCGTCCGTGCTGCGCCACGTGGCCGAGTGGGAAGCCATGACGGAGCGCATGGGCTTCTGGGTCGATTTCAAGGACGCCTACTTCACGCTGCACAACGATTACATCGAGAGCGTCTGGCAGCTGCTGAAGCAGATCTGGGACAAGGGGCTCATCTACCAGGGCTACAAGGTCGTGCCTTACGACCCGCGCATCGGCGCGACGTTATCATCGCACGAGGTCGCGCAGGGTTATCGCGAGGTCGAGGATCCGTCGGTCTACGTGCGGTTCCGCGTGCATGGTGAGAAAGGCACGTATTTTCTCGTCTGGACGACGACGCCGTGGACGCTGCCCGCCAACCTGCTGCTCGCCGTGCATCCGGACATGGAGTACGTCTGGGTCGAGCACGGCGACGAGTTGCTTATCCTCGCGAAGCCGCTCGTCGGTGCCGTCTTCAAGGACGAGAACGTGCGGATCGTCCGCAGCGCGAGCGGCCTCGAGCTCGACGGCATGCGCTACGAGCGGCTGTTCGATTATCTTCCGGCGGACGGCGACATTTGCCGCGTCCGCACGGCCGAGTTCGTGACGACGGAGGACGGCACGGGCATCGTGCACGTGGCGCCGGCGTACGGTGAGGACGATTTGAAGCTCGGCCTTTCGTCAGGTTTGCCCGTGCTGCACGCAGTAGGAGAGGACGGCTATTTCCTGCAAGCTGTCACGCCCGTCGCCGGCAAGTTCTTCAAAGACGCCGATCCAACGATCATCGAGCTGTTGCGCGAGCGGGGCCTTTTGTTTCGCGCGCAAAAATATTTGCACAACTACCCGTTCGGCTGGCGCACCGGCGATCCGCTGATCTATTACGCGAAGAACGCCTGGTACATCCGCACGACGCAGTACCGCGAGCGCATGGTGGAGCTCAACCGCGGCATCAAATGGGTGCCCGAGCACATTCGCGAAGGGCGGTTCGGCAACTGGCTCGAGAACAACATCGACTGGGCGCTGTCGCGCGAGCGTTTCTGGGGCACGCCGCTGCCGGTGTGGACGGACGGCGACGGCGACTACATTTGCATCGGCTCCGTCGCCGAGCTCGAGCAGCGCGCAGGGCGGAAGCTCGGCGAGCTCGATTTGCACCGGCCCGCCATCGACGGCGTGACGTTCATGCACGAAGGCCGCGAGTTCCGGCGCGTCGCCGAAGTGATCGACTGCTGGTTCGACTCCGGCGCGATGCCGTATGCCCAATGGCATTACCCGTTCGAGAACGCCGCCGTCTTCGAGAAGAGCTTCCCCGCCGATTTCATCTGCGAAGCCATCGATCAGACTCGCGGCTGGTTTTATACGCTGCACGCGATCGCGACGATGGTGTCGAGCCAATCCGCGTACAAGAACGTCATCTGCTTGAGCCACATCGTCGACCAAGACGGCAAGAAGATGTCGAAGTCGCTCGGCAACATCTTGAACCCCTACGACGTGTTCAATGCCGTCGGCGCCGACGCGCTGCGCTGGCACTTCACGGCGCGCGTCGCGCCCGACGTGCAGAAGCGCGTGTCCGTCGACATCATTGCGGACGTCGCGAGCAGCTTCATCAACACATTCTGGAACACGTACGCGTTCTTCGTGATGTACGCGCGGCTCGACGGCTTCGACCGCGGCGCCGGCGCGGCTTACGAGAACCGGCCGGAGATCGACCGCTGGATCCTGTCGCTGCTCGAGCAGACGATCGCGACTGCGACGGCGGCGCTCGACGACTACGATGCACTGCGCGCAGGGGCGGCGATCGAGAGCTTCGTCGACCAGCTCAGCAACTGGTATGTTCGCCGCAACCGGCGGCGGTTCTGGAAGGCCGCCAGCGGCGCCGACAAGCAGGCGGCCTATTCGACGCTCTACGAGTGCCTCGAGACGGTCAACCGCTTGCTCGCGCCGTTCGTGCCGTTCATCAGTGAGGCCGTGCATCAGAACCTCGTGCGTGCGATCGCGCCCGATGCTCCCGTCAGCGTGCACATGGCGGCGTGGCCGCGCGGCGACGCTCGGCGGCTCGACGAGCGGCTGCTCACGCAAACGAACGTCGTGCAGCGGGTCGTCGGGCTTGGCCGTGCCGCGCGCAACTCATCGAAGCTCAAAGTCCGCCAACCTCTGTCGCGTCTCCTCATTCGCGTGCCCGACGCCGGCGCCGAAGCCGCGGTGCGGCGTAACGAAGAGCAGATCCTCGACGAGCTCAACGTCAAACGCCTCGAGCTCATCGCGCGCGATGCGACGCTGGTCACCTACCGCATCAAGCCGAATTTGCCCGTCATCGGCAAGCGCTACGGCAAGCTGATTCCGAAGATCCGCGAGTATCTGAAGACGGCCGATGGCGCTGCGATCGCGGCCGCGGTCGGGCGCGGCGCATCGCAAACGTTCGTCATCGACGGCGAGTCGCTGACGATCGAGCCGGCGGACTTGCTCGTCGAGAGCGCGGCCGCCGAAGGATTCGCGTGCGCCGAGGAGGAGGGCTTCCTCGTCGGCCTCGATACCGCGCTCGACGACCCGCTGCGCCGCGAGGGGCTGGCGCGCGAGCTCGTGCGCGCAGTTCAGGACGCGCGCAAGCAGGCCGGCCTCGAGGTCGCCGACCGCATCGTCCTCTGCGTCGAAGGCGATGCCGCCGTGACGGCTGCCGTTGCGGAGCATCGCGACTATTTGATGAGCGAGACGCTCGCAAGCGCTTGGCGTAAGCCTGGCGCCCAGGAATTCGTCGCTGCTCAGGAGCAGGGTGAAGCTCGATGGATCATTCGGCTCGCGAGGGATTCGGAGGCACGATGACGCAACGCCGCTGGTTCGGACTCAACGCCGGCGCATCGAACTGGCTCTGGGTCGGCGTCGTCGTCATGGTGGTCGATCAATGGACGAAATGGCTCGTCGTCGAGCGCTTCGAGGAATTCGATCGCGTGGTGCTGTTGCCGGTGCTCGAGCTCATGCGGCTCCACAACACGGGCGCCGCGTTCAGCTTCTTGGATGACGCCGGAGGCTGGCAGCGCTGGTTGTTCATCGGCCTCGGCGTCGCTGTCAGTGCGGGCATTCTCGTGTGGCTGCGGCGCCTGCCGCCCACGGGCCAGGGGTTGCTGGCGGCGGGCTTATCGCTGATCGTCGGCGGCGCGCTCGGCAACGTCATCGATCGCGTCGTGCACGGCTACGTCGTCGATTTCATCCGCGTGCACTACGATCCGTGGAGCTTCGACTTCCCGGCTTTCAACGTCGCCGACTCGGCGATCACGGTCGGCGCCGTGCTGATCATCGTCGACAATTTGCTCGAGCTCGATCGCGCGCGGGCCAAGAAGAAGATCACCAGCACGTAGCGGCGGCGGTGCCTGTTGCGGCTCGCTCGCCCTGTGCATTGAGCGTGAAGGTCGTGCACTGAGTGTCGTTGGTCATGTCGATGTCGGCGCCGACCGTGGGCGTGGCCGTCGCCATGTAGCCCGCGGCGTCGGCACCGTCGATCGTGATCGTATACGTGCCGCGCTCCGTGAGGCCGCCGTCGTCAAGCAGGTCCGCGGCGACGAGCTGCGCGACCGTCCCGTACGTGCGGTTAGCCAAATAGTACCGTTCCTGATTCGTTTGGACCCGCAGCAGGGCGGTTTTGGCTTCGGTTCGTTGCGCGCGCGTCATGTACTGCCGGTAGCTCGGGATCGCGATCATGCCGAGGATGCCGATAACCAACACGACCGCCATGAGCTCGAGCAGTGTCACACCCAGCATGCCGCGGCGAGTATCCATGCCAACCGACCTCGCGTGATTCATCGCTGTCTCCCTTTCCTACCGCCGGGCGCGGTGGGGCGCCCAGACGCGCCTCACCGGCCGGATCAATCCAAGCTTTCCTGAGCCCAGAACGTGCGGATGGGGTCGTTGTCCAAAAGGCCCGTGAAGCACCGCAGACCGACGCACACGATGCCGCCGTCGTCCTCGTCGGCATCCAGTATGCCGTCACCGTCGTCGTCGTCGTCCAACGCATTGGGGATGCCGTCGTTGTCAGGGTCTTCCTCGGCGTACGGGATGCCGTCGCCGTCAGGATCTTCCTCTTCCGAGTCCGGGATGCCGTCCTGATCGGTATCGGCCTCGATGTCCGGTATGCCGTCGCCGTTCAAGTCATTGGCGAGAAACAGCACCTGCGCTGCCGGCAGAATGCCGCCCTCCGCCTCCACGAACAGGTCATCGCTGCCGTCCGCGGAGCCGTCGAGGTTCAACACTGGGCTGCCGTTGTACACGCTTACCACGTAAGTGCGGTTCGTGCCGAGGGCAGGCTGACAGCCATCGACAGCACTCACTGTCGGCGAGAAGGTCGAGAAGATCACCTGATTGGCGAACGTGCGCCCTTCAGCCAGAACCTTCTCGCCGTTCCAGCCGCCGACGTCCAGCGCGAACTTCCAGCCCCCCGTGCTCGCGACGGTGCTGCTCCCGCTTACGAGCGCGAGTTCCGAATGTTGAATCACAGGCCGCGTATCGAACAGCGTCTGCGTCAAGGGCGCCGCCGAGTCCCGAAGCGCGTAGAAATAGTCCTGGACGACCAGGTCGAGCGGATGGCCGCGGTGACCCGAGCCGATGCCGACATGCATGAACGATCCAGTCGGCGTGTTGATGAACGCGACGTCCGGGGCGTTGTAGAAACGCCGAACGTTCGTCGGGCCCGAGTTTGCGGCGCCTCCGAGGCTGGCAATCACACCGCCGTTGATGAGGCTCGCGGCCGGTTCGCCGTTGGTGATGTCGAAGCGCCACACCTGCCCGCCCATATCGCCGGCGTATAAGCGATCGGCGAAGCCGTTGCCGTCCATATCGACGACGCGGACGCGGCCGGGGATCGAATAGTTCATCGAGCGGCCCGAGAGGTTGAAGTCCTTGTGCGTTCCGTCGTAGCTGCCGTGCCAGAGCAGGGCCCCCGACTCGGAGTCGACGATGTAAATCGAGTTGCCGGTCGTGTCCGTCGTCAGAGCCGAATTGTCCTGGTCGAGCTCATAGCCGCCGCCCAGCACCAGCACGAGCTGGTCGGGGTTGTCGGCGTTCGCCGGAGCATCGGCGACGTCGATGCGCGTCGGCATCGGTGCCGACATCGTGTAGCCGAGGCCGGGCAGGGTGTCGCCGTCGAGCTTCCACAAGAACTGCGGCGATTCTGGGTTGCTGACGTCGAGGGCGTAGTAGAACTGACCACCGCGGCCCGCGCCGAAAAACAGGTAAACCTTCTCACCGGGCTCAATGAGGCCGTCGCTGTCGGCGACGATCTGGACGCGGATGTCGCCGTCGATGCCATAGCTCTTACTCGTGACGGAAAAGTCCTTGTACAAGTCCACTTGCATGCCGAGGAACTCGGGCGGGATGAACGCCCACTGCTCGACGCCCGTCTCGAGATCGATGGCGTGAAGGTAACCGTCATTCGTGCCGACGAAGATCAGGCCGTCGCGCAAGCCGGGGCCATACACGACGGACGCGGGCTGCGAATGGAACGGATCGCCCATCTGCGTGCGCGCGTCGCTGTGATCGCTGTCGCCGTCGGTGTCCGGCGTATCGATGCCGTTGATGAAGTCCACGACCTCTTGAACGGTGATGTTGACTTCGCCGATGTCCAGCAGGGCGTCCGTTAACACGTCCGTCACCGCGTTGGCGGTTCCGTCCACCAACGTCAGGTCCGTGCCGCTGACGTGCGTGAGCACGCGCCGAGTCGTCGGTATCAGGTTCGCTGCGCCACCTAGTTCGACGTCGTTGCCATCGACCACGGACGACCAAAAGCTCTGCGCACCGCCCACATGGGTCACAGGGTCACCGTTTCGGAAAAAACCGGTGGCGGGGTCGACCGCCGGTTTGTCCGGGTTCTCTACGAGCATGTCGAGGATCTCGGCCGTGCCGGCGTCCACACGGTACTTCTTGAGGTTACCGTGCCAGTGCGCGGTGCCCGTTGGCCGGAACACGCTGATGAACAGGTCGCTCAACGTCTGCGTCCGGTTGAAGGAGTTGACGGCAACGGTCGGTGCCGTGAACGAAATGTTCACCTCCTTCACGTTCGAGATGATGCTGGTTAGCGCACTCGCGAGCCCGACCGCGTCGTTGACGCTGTAGTAGTCGCCCCCACCGCGTATCGCAGCGTCCTCGAGCACCGGTAGATCGATGGTGAAACCTATCGCATGCGTCGTGACGTTCTGCTGACCCGGCTGATCCGACCAGTCGCCCTTCTGCAGGAGCTCGGCCAGGTCATCGAGGCACTCCCCGCCGGAGTGCTCGGGATCCGCCGGCCACGTCTCTACGTCGCAGGTGCCCCTCGGCGTTGAGGCGGCGCTGACCTCCACGCCGTCGTTCAGGCCGTCGTCGCCATGGGTGACTAACTCAGCGAACGTGCCGCCGCCTTCGTCGACCAGGTCCGTGATCAGGCCGTCGGCAGCCTCGTCGTTCGTCGGCACGTTATCGGTCAGTAGCACGACGTAGTTCTTCTGGCAGGCGATGTCGAGCGGCGAGATGTATTGCTTGGGATTGCTGCCACTGACGATCGACGTGGCGACGCTGTTGCGGCCGTAAGCGACGTCCCGCCCGGAAAAATACTGCACGGCTTCGTAGAGCGTCTCGGACGTCGGCGTGAAGCCGGTCGGGCTGAGGCCTTGGATCGTCGTTGCGAAAGTGCCGTCTCGTCGGTTCCTGCCGACATCGCCCATGGCCGCGCCAACACTGCCGCCGTCATTGCTGTTGTTCGTGTTCGCGTTGAAGTACATGAGGCCGACGTTGATGCCGTTCACGGACGCGAGCACGTCATTCGTGACGTCTTGGAGGATCTCGAGCACCGCCCGCTCCGTTAATACCGGGCTTTCGTTCCAGTTCAACCAGTTGCCGTCGAAAATTGTGTAGGTCTCGTTGGTCGGCGCTCGGCCCCACCGGATCTTGTCGCTTTCCGGTCCCCAGCTGCCGCCCGCGTCCGTGCCGCCATCGGTCGCATAGAGATTCGTCGTATCGATACCGTCGCCGTGGAGGCCTGCGTCGTCTTGGCACTCGATGACGCGGTCGTTAAAGGCATCGCTGATGTTCTCCCAGCGCCGGCCGCCGCTGCCATCGGTCGCGTCGTATTGCGCCATGCGGCCGGTGTAGTAGCCCGCTGCCGCGAGCGCTTCCTCGGCGGCTGCGCAGCGAAGCGCCGACTCCAAGAACCAGTTGTTCGTCTCGCTGCAGTCCGGCGCGCGGCCCGTTGTGGTCCAATAAATCCGGTTCCGGTCGCAGCCGGCGTACTGGTCGTACGTAGTGGACGAATTGTAGTTGGGCTGGCTCAAGACGAGACTGTCCTGGAGGGCCGAGTTGTCCAGAATGAACAGAACGTTGGGTTGCCCGGCTGACTCGAAGTTGTTGTAGATGAATAGCTCCGTGTCGTCCGCTACCGCAGGAAGTCCGGCGAGCGTGATCCATGCCACACCGACGATGAGCGAGAACGTGCGCTGGTACTTGCTATTCATGTTTGATCCCTCGGGGTATCCGCGCGCCTTCGTGGCGCGCCGTGCTGGAAGCTTCGAATCCGTTCGTCGTCCGTGCGTCAGTAATTCAGCGCCACGCGAGTCACGCGCTCGGAGGCGATGTCGAGAAATACCGCCACCACGGCGTCGTTTTCCGCCGCTCCCGCACGCTCGTAGATTTCCTCGACTACGCGCAAGAAGTCGGGCAGGGGGAGCGAGCGGCCATTGGCCAAGTAGACCGTCGCGTCCATCGTGCGATGGGTGCGATAGGCGCAATCGGCACAGGTCTTGAAGCTGACCGTTCCGCCGTCGGCCGTCGGTAGCTTCACGCCGGCGAGCGTCAGCGCGACTCCTCGTTCGAGCTTGATCAACGTTCGCGCGCCGGCGGGCGCGGTCAACGAAAGCAGAAGCGCGAGGATCATCAAGGGCCTTGCCATGAGCTGTACTCCCGTGCGGCCGTTAAAGACTACGGCCGATGACGTAAAAGCTTTGCGTATGCTGCGACTGTGCGTTCCGCGGCCCGCGGCCGATGGATGTCGTATCGAAGTGAAACGCTTCGAGCTCGCCGACGCTGCTGCCCGGAGCCGGCGTGTTCATGCGGTAGGTCGTCTCGGCGCGCCGGTCATAGTCGGAATTGTCGAGCCAGTCGACGGTGCGCGGCCCGTCCGTGGAAAATTCTCGCGTGCCGAGGGCGATTTCGATGCCGTCCTCGGCGAGCTGAAACGCGTCTTGCTGGAACTGCGCGTTCCCGGCCATCGTGAGTTCCATCGTGGCCGTGTTCATGCCGGATACGCCGACGACGGTTAACACGAGCAGCAGCACCAATCCCACGATCAGCGTGGCGCCTGCTTGCGTATGGCGTAACGGCGGAAGGCGTTCGGGTGAAGAGTATCGCTTGTTCATTTTCGTGGTACTCACGAGGCCGGGCGCGCATTGCGCAGATAGATCGTTTTCGAGACGACGAGGCGGCGGAAGCCGTCGTTGAACGGCCCCACGCTCTGACCCGCATAGGAGTAGGTTGTCCCATCGATGAAGCCGTTCTCGGGGCGTTCAGCGCGGACGCGTATCCAGACGCGCACGGCGAGGATTTCGGCGTTTGCGTTGAAACCGGCGTTCCCGGGGTCGATCATCGGGTCATTGGGATTGACGTAGCGGTCGATCGATCCACGGTCCGGCGTGCCCGGTGCGTCGGTGTCGACGCCGAACTGGATTTGCAGATCCTCGACGCCGGCGATGACTTCCTGATTCTGTATGGTGGTGCCGTTCCCGAGCAGCGTTTGGACGCGCAGCGACGGAACCTGGTTGAGGGTGGTCGACGCCGACGACGTGCGGCTCACGTAGAAGCCGTTCACGAATAGTCGATGAATTTCCGTCGTTGCGGCATCGTAGCCGGCCGGGAGCGTCGCGCCCGTGAAGATTCGCGACTCACCAGTGCCGCGCACGCTATGAATACGTAGCGTGCTCGCGCTCAACGGGGCCGCCACGCTAAGCGGCGGCGTTTCGTCGTTTTCAGCGGCGCGGCGCACGATCAGCGTGTCGGAATTCGTCTCGACAGGGTTAGTGACTTCGGTACAGGTGAAGCCATAGCTGTTGTTGGTGCCGGCCACGGCGAGATCGAGCGTGAGCAGCCCACCCGGCCCGCAGTGGTTTTTTCCGAACCCGTTCGCCGCGGTGGGCGCCAAGCGGTTGACGATGTTGGGCGCCGCGCTCGTGAGCCCCCAATAGTTGGCCATGCGAATCTCGGGCTCGAGCGCGTCGATCGCGAAGCGCGCGTTCTCTTGCATGCGCGAGATGGACTCGTTGATTCGAAACGTCGTCCGGCTCTGCATGAACACCGTGATCGCGCCGAGCATGAGAAAGGCACCGATGGCGAGCGCCGTCATCAGCTCGATCAGCGTCATACCCTGTTGCGTGTGCTGTCTCATGGCTCGCCCTCTAAAGCGCTGGAACTCGGACGGCGATTTCGACTTCCTGCGCGCCGCCGACGGGTTCTTGCCATAGCACACGAATGGTGTAGGTCGGGGGCGTCGTGCCGGCGTACTCGACCGTGCCGACGCCGCCCGGCAATAACGCATCCACCTGCGTCTCCCATTCCCATACATCGTGCGCGGCCAGCTGCGCCGTCGTGCAATCGGTGTTGCCGCCGGCCTCGCAATTGTTGTCGGCGCCGGCGCCGCCATAGCTCGCGCCGCCGCGGCGATTGCTTCGAACGCGGTCGGCCATGTCGGCGGCCAGATTGACGGCTTGGGTGCGGTTGAGGGCGGTTCGGCTGGCGCCAAGCCCTTGGCCGTACAACACCGCGATACCGATCATGCCGACGGACACGACCACGAGCGCGACGAGCGACTCGACGAGGCCGAAGCCGGACTGCCAATCTTTGAATGTGGCGTGCATGGGTAACTCGTCTTCTTATAGGCAGTTGGCGGCTGGGTTGAACCCCGCCATGAGCGGCGTGATGTCCGCGACTTGCTGCAGCACCTGGGCGCGTCCGGGACCACGCGTTCTCACGACCCGCGCGGTCGATAGAGTGCCGGCTGCAACGCGGAGGCCGCGATCGTCGCAAAACAGCACGGCGCGCGCGGCCGGGAAGCACAGACTGAGGGCTTGTCGCGTGAAGCCCGTCGGCGCGAACGAGACATAACCGCAATTGGCCGAGATGCGCATCGTGCCGCCGGGTGCGACAGTCCGTGAGAGCACAAGCTCGTCGGCGTCGATGGCGGCGTTGCCATCCGTCCCGTCCGTCAGAATGCGCGAGCCGTCGGCATCGACGTTGTTGTTCTCGTCGACCCAAACGACGTAGCCGCGCGTCTCGGAATTGAAGACCGGGCCCGGCGAGCACGTCGGAGTCACGTCCGTGGGGTTGTCGCTCAAGCACAAGGTGACGGGAGCTTGCCTTTTAACGGCCTCCGTGCGCGCCACGAGCGTTGCCGTGATGAGATCGTTCGCCGCGGCCGTCATCGCGCCGTTGCGCTGAAACTCCATCACGTTCGGGACGCCGATGCCCAAAAGGATGCCCGCGACGAGCAAGGACATCATGAGCTCCCAGAGAGTGAATCCATATTGTCGACATGTGTACATGGCGGCGGACTATACGGAGCGCCTCAGTGCGCGCTGCGCTTCGCCCGACGACCGGTGCTTGCTCGACGACGAGCGGCGGTTGCGGCTGCACGGTTATGTCAACGCTGCGCACCTCAGCGCGCGACGGTCCGCGTCGACGCGGTCGACGCGGGGCCGACCCGTGTAGCTGACGATGACGGCTTTAGCGGCGGCCGGGCCTCGCCGATCGCAAAACACCGTCGTGCCGTTCGTGCTGCGCCGGTGCGGGCGGAACTCGTAGTACGGGCGGTTGCTGGTCACGGTACCCGTAAGCTCCGGCTCATGCATATAAAGGAGTGGCTCCGTCGGTGAGCGCTGCGGCGGATAGTCGTCGTCGAGATTCACGTAAACCATCCAGCCGGCCTCGACGGGCAAGTCCGCGCCGCCGCAGCGTCGCGTGTCGTCGGTTTTGCAGACGATGACCGGCCGGCCGCGTTTCGCGGCTTCGCTTCGCGCGAGCTGGACGGCGAGGATCCAGCCGTTGACGGCGGCCGTGAGCCGCGCGTCGAGCACGAAGGCCTGGAACGCCGGTACGCCGGCTGTCAGCGCGACGGCCGCGATCCCGAGCGTGCAGAGAAGCTCCCAGAGCGTAAACCCGCGCGCCGGCCGCATGAGATCCTCCGTGGTCTTCGCCCGGACGACGCTAGCGGGGCTGCTGGTGCGGATCGAGAACGCAAATGGCGGAAAACGCGTTGAAATCGTTGCTTTTGATATCGACGTCGAGTCGCGGGTATACTGGCAAGTAGCTGATTTTGCTGGTATCGGAATATGACACGGGATGAAGCAGCAGCGTTGCTTGCCGAGCGTGGGGTGCTGCCGACGGCACAGCGAATCGACATCGCACTGCTGACGTTGGCACTTCCGCAGCATCTGTCGGCCGAGCAGATCATCTCCGCGATTCGGGCGAACGGCCTGAAGATCTCGAAGGCGACCGTCTACAACACGCTGAACTTATTCCGCGAGCAAGGGTTGCTGCGAACGGTCGACGTGGACCCGACTCGGCAGTTCTATGATTCTTCGACGCGCGCGCATCACCACTTCTATAACGTCGACACGGGCGAGCTGACCGACATCCCCATTGAGTCGGTAATGCTGCAGGTCGATACGGCGCTGCCGCCCGGTACCGAGCGGGCCGGCGTCGATGTAGTCGTGCGCGTCCGAGGCCGCCGCGGCGGTTAACGGCGCTCGTTCACATTTTGGTGCTGAGTGCCGGCCTGAGGCACAATACGGCTCTTCGGTCGCCGGCGTAGCTCAGTTGGTAGAGCATCCGCTTCGTAAGCGGGGGGTCGGGGGTTCAAGTCCCTCCGCCGGCACCACGTACATCGGGTCTATTCCGGTCACATAGTCATCGTCCATAAAGTCGACCAGCCAGATCGCGCGGGCGACGTGTTAGACGCTGACGTTCTCGCCGACGAAGACGGTGCTCAGATTGATCTTCCGTCGGCCGATACATCCGCCGGCATCGATTAACGCGAACAGTCCGATATCTCGGCGTTGATTGCCGGCGAGTCGGTTCTGTATCCAAGCGCGTGCTACACCTTAAATACCGGCTCCGCATCGCCGGCATTCCCGCTTCCAGCTCGTTCGCGCCACCGGTGGCTAGCGCGAGACCCACCAGTGGTCGTCGGCTGTGTTTTGACAAATTCCGCGAAGGCACGTGCCGCACTCGTATTTGACACGAACCTTATGTGACCGTCGTCTCCGCTTATAAGGCAGTTCGGTCTGTGTAATGCGGCACGCAACGATGCGCGGCATCCAGGAAGCGCCGCAGGACCGCGTGGCGAGAAAGTCGCCTTCGGAATTGAGGCAAGTAGTTCAGGGAGAACTTCGGTGAGAACGAAACTCTTACGACTGGTCGCGCTAGCCGTCGGAGCACTGATGTTGGGTCCGGCTCGTGCACAAACGACGGCTGAGGCCGCATGGCTCGACTGCATGGACGTGTGGGGTGATGAAGCGATCTGCGGGCCGCGGCCGCTACCGCCTCCGCCTCCGCCTCCGCCCGAGGAGGAGCCGTTGCCGCCGCCGCCTCCGCCTCCGCCCGAGGAGGAGCCGTTGCCGCCGCCGCCTCCGCCTCCGCCCGAGGAGGAGCCGTTGCCGCCGCCGCCTCCGCCCCCGCCCGAGGAGGAGCCGTTGCCGCCGCCGCCTCCGCCCCCGCCCGAGGAGGAGCCGTTGCCGCCGCCGCCTCCGCCGCCGCCCGAGGAGGAGCCGTTGCCACCCCCGCCGCCGCCGGTGTCCGACGCCTGCGCGAAGGGGAACCAGCATGGGTTCGGCCTCAGTCACTCACACGGCAACGCCAACGGCCACTGTGACAGCGGTGATCGCCAAGCCAAAAAGCAGAAGCATGTTGGGCGTCACGACCATCGCGCAAAGGCCCAGGCGGTGTTGAGCCAGCTTGCGCGCTGGTGCAAGGCTTTGGCCCAAGGCGGCCGGCACTCGTAGTGCATCGGCGACCCCGCGACCCGAGACGGGTCGCGGGGTTTGCCGTGCTCGAACGTCGCTGTACCGCCGACCTTGGATTTCGCTGGCGTGGAGAACGCGGCGTCGTGGCGTCTCTCAATCGAACCTAGTACATACTAGTACCGAGCCTTGATAACTACGACGCTGGAGCGACGTTCGGTGCGGTTTGCAGAGCGACGTTCAAGTCTCTTCGCCGGCACTGCTCGCATCCGCGTCTCGTGACTCCAATGCGCGGGCGCGTGACCGCCGGGCTGCTCCTCGCCGTGAGTTTCTGGTCGTCAGGCGTCGCCGGCGCAGACGAGATCACGGTCGCCGTCGCGACGAATTTCAGCGAGACGATGACCGCGCTCGCCGAGCGCTTCGAGCAAGCGAGCGGGCACACCGTCCTCCTCAGTGCGGGATCGACAGGCAATCATTACGCGCAAATTCGCAACGGCGCACCGTTCGACGTGTTCTTCTCGGCCGATACGGAGCGCGCGCGGCTGCTCGAGCAGGAAGGACACGCCGTCGCCGGCTCGCGATTCCTTTACGCCGTCGGGCGGCTCGCGCTCTGGAGCCGCCGGCCCGATCTCGTCGATGGCGCCGGCCGCGTTCTCGAAAGCGGCGCGTTCCGCTTCCTCGCGATGGCGAATCCCGAGCTCGCGCCTTATGGCGCCGCGGCGCGAGAGGCGCTGATTGCGCTCGGCGTCTTCGACGCGCTGCAAGGCAAGATCGTGCAGGGGCAGGACATCGGGCAGGCGTATAGCTTCGTCTTTACCGGCAACGCGGAGCTCGGTTTCGTCGCGTACGCGCAGATCAAGAAACCGGCAACGGCGATCGAAGGTTCGTACTGGTTGGTGCCCGAGACGCTGCACCGGCCGATCGAGCAAGAGGCCGTCCTGTTACGCGACGTTGCGGCCGCGCGCGCGTTCTTGCAGTTCGTGAGGGGCGACGCGGCGCGCGAGCTGATCCGCAGCTACGGCTACGGCCCGTAGCAAGCTCGCCGCCGACGAGCTCGTAGCCCCGCGCGGCGGCTCGAATCATTGAACGGTCTTGCTCCAAACGTTCGAGTATGGGCTCTCGGTGCCTTTTGAGTTCAGTGCCGTGACGACGAAATACCACGTGCCCTTCGCGAGCCCCGTGACGGTGTGCGAGCGTGCGGTGGCGCTCGAGATCTTCGTCGACTGAGAGTAGCTGCCCTGCGTCGTACCCCAATAGACCTTGAAAGCGGCGAGATCGGTGATCGGTGAGCCGTCGGTGTTCAGCGTGGGCGGTTCCCACGTCAGGATCGCGGAGCCTGCGACCTGCGATAGCGCCGCAGCCTGCATGTTGATGGTGCCCGCGCCGGACGTCATGGTGTAGTTGACGCGCAGCGTGGCGGGCGCATCGGCTCGGAATTTCACGGTGATCACGCGGCTGTACGACGAGCCGCTCGAGAACGTCGTCGTGTAGGTAGACGCGTTCGGCAGGGTCACCGTGACACGTCCTGTCGAGTTCCAACCCCCCATGTAATACGTCAACGTTCGCTCGACGGTCGTGGCCGCAACCGTGAACGTGAACGAAGCGCCGGTGCCGCCGACCTTGATACCGCTCGCGTTGCCGATGATCCGTGGGCCGGTCGTGTAAGTACTGAGCGTGCCGATTGTCGTGACGTTCGAGATCAGATTGCTTTTGTGCGTGTACCCAGGCCATCGGGCCCAGTCGAGCGTGCCGACCGACGAGAGATTGACGCTGGCCGTGGAGAGGATGTTCGACCCGGTCAACGACGCGGCGAAACCGAGTCCGGGCGCCAGGCACGCGAGAGCCACAGCTACCACTATTTTCATTTGCACCTTCCCCCCGATGCGTTGTTTTAATGAACGGGGCGGAGGCTAGCCGCGAACGGCGCCGGAACCGAACGGTCGGCACAAAGCGACAACTGGACGGCGGCAACACGGCTGCGGCACGAAGCTTGCACGAGTTGCGGGACCACGCGAGCGCAGGTAACGCCGATGAAGCAATCGATTGCGGATCTGAAGCGCTATCCTGTCTTCAACCGGCGCGGTGACAAGCTCGGCGGCAAGGTCGGCGCAATCGACGACGTCGTTCTCGACGCCGATGATTGGAGCATTTGCTATGCGGTGTTGCGGTGCGAGTTGGCGGGCGAGCCGGAGAAGCTGCTCGGCGTCGCGCTCGATGCGCTATCGCTCGATAGCGAGAACGAGTGTCTCGTCGTCGCGGCGGACGACGAAGCGTTGCGCCGAGCGCCCGGCTTCGACCGCCAAGCGCCGCCGCCGCGGCCCGAGCCGTTGTTCGCGAGCGAAAACTAGCGCTTCAACCGTGCCGCTTCTCGCTGCGCCGGGTTCTCGGCGCGGGGGTCGCGCGACCACTTAGAGCGGCGGCTGCCGCGGCGGCTGGCCTGCACGAAGATGAACGCGCCGACGAAGATCAGCACAACGAAGCCCAGCGCAAGGACCGTGTAACTCACTGCGTCGCCGAATCCACCCATGGCTCTATCCTTGGTTGCGTGAGGTTGGTTGCCGACGGCCCGAAGGCGTGCGTGCGCGCACCGCCGCGTCCGCGGTCTCGGGAGCGTTCGCTCGATCGATTCCCGGCGCGGCGTCGAGCGTCGCGGTATCGACGGCGACAACGAGACAGTGGCCGTTGTCGTCGAGCTTGAGCGCTTGCGGTGGTATCGCGAGCATCTTGGCTCCCACGCCGAGGACCCCGCCCACTGCCAGGACGGCGTACACGACCGAGCCGCGCTCGGTGTCGAGCATGAAGTCGACGATCTTCCCGACGTCCTCGCCGGCGGGGCTGCGAACCTCGGCGTTCGACAGGACGTTGACTGCGATGGGCCGCATCGGCTCTCTCCGGTGATTTCTCCCTCGGGTCGCTGCAAGCCACATACCAACGGCAAGGGTGCCGCGCTTGCGCGCTTTGCGTCGTCTCGGCGGCGCAATCTTTGGGTTTCCGTCGCAGAAACTGCAGCCCTTGCCGCCGCGCGGCATACATCTTGCTCCGCAGGCTCATGCGAGGCGCACCGCCATCAGGGCTTCGGAGCGCTGCGGCGCTAGGGGCCGCGGTGCTCGCGGCGTCGTGCGGCCAGTCGGCGCGCTTGACCGTGGCCGACGGCACGGGCGCCGACCCAGAGCTGCCCCCGCCGAATCGCAGCTTGATTCCGATCATCGACATCGCGCCGGCCGTCGGCTGGACGGATGGCGGCGCTCCCGTCGCAGCCGAAGGGCTCGCCGTCACCGCGTACGCGCGCGATCTCGATCATCCGCGCTGGCTCTACGTGCTGCCTAACGGCGACGTTCTCGTCGCCGAAACTGCGGCGCCGCAGCGCGAGAGTTCGCGCAAGGGCATCAAAGGCCTCGTCATGGGGTGGGCCATGAAAAGGGCCGGCTCCGCGACGCCGAGCGCCGATCGCATCACGTTGCTGCGCGACTCGGACGGCGATGGCGAGCCTGAGCTGCGCACGACGTTCCTCGCCGGACTGCATTCGCCGTTCGGCATGGCGCTCGTCGGCGACGATTTTTACGTGGCGAACACCGACGCGCTGCTGCGCTTCGACTACTCGCGCGGCGCGACGATGCTGTCATCTCCCGGCATGCGGATCGCTGAGCTCCCGGCCGGCGAAATCAACTATCACTGGACGAAAAATGTCGTCGCGAGCCGCGATGGCACGCGCCTCTATGTGACCGTCGGGTCCAACAGCAACGTCGGCGAGCGCGGGCTCGAGCAAGAGCGCCAGCGCGCCGCGATTCTCGAGATCGACCGCGCGACGGGTGCCGCGACCGTTTACGCATCGGGCTTACGAAATCCAAATGGCCTTGCGTGGGAGCCGCAAACCGGGGCGTTGTGGACGGTCGTCAACGAGCGCGACGAGATCGGCAGCGACCTCGTGCCGGACTATCTGACGTCTGTGCAGCGAGGCGCCTTCTATGGATGGCCATATAGCTACTTCGGCAGCCACCTCGATGAGCGCGTCGAGCCGCCGGCCCCCGAGATCGTCGCTACAGCGCGCGTGCCCGACTACGCGCTCGGTCCGCACACGGCGTCGCTCGGGCTCGTCTTCTACGGCGCCGACGTCTTGGATGGCTATCGCGGCGGTGCATTCATCGCTCAGCACGGCTCGTGGAATCGCAAGCCGCCCTCGGGTTATCGCGTCATCCACGTCCCATTCTCGTCTGGCCGGCCGCAAGGCATGCCGCGCGAGGTGCTGGCTGGATTCGTCAACGACGATGGCGAGGCTCGCGGCCGCCCCGTGGGATTGGCCGTCGATTCGACCGGCGCGCTGCTCGTCGCCGACGACGTCGGCAATACCGTCTGGCGCGTAGCCGCGCGCTGACGGCTCAATGCCGTAGGTGAGCGGGCTCGCCTTTTTGCAGCGCCTGCGCAGTCTCGAGATGCGCTTTGAGCTTCGGCAGCGAATCAGCGACCAATGACGCGATGGCGGCGTTATTGCTGCTCGCGTTACGGCTGTACTTCGCTATCGCGGCTTCGTGTGCCGTGACCATGTGGCTCACGAACGCGGCGTCGAATTGGCTCCCCGAAAGCTGCGACAGGCCGTCATAGAATCCTCTTGCCTCGGTCGGCGGCTCCGTCGGCGGCTCGATCTGCATGGATTTCGCAAGGTCCGTCGCGCGTTGCAGCGCGGCTCGGTGGTCCGTGCGTAACATCTCGCCGAACCGGCGAACGTCGTCGTCCTGCGCACGCTGGGCCGCGAGCTCGCCGAGCCGCACTTCGGCCAGGTCGGTTTGCACGGCCTCCTTGATGAACGTTTGCTCGTCGTTCTGGCCGCCGGCCGCCCATGCGACTGCGAATGCCGCCCCGGCGATACACGTGAGTTTTCCTGGCTGCATCTGCCTTCCTCCTCGATTACGCGCTGCCGCAGCAAGATGCGTGCCCGGCCCGGCCGATGCCACGCTCACATATCTATGCGGCCTCGAGGACGGCGCTGCTCAGAGCGATGATTCGTAAAGCGTCTTGGGCCGCTGAAGATGAAAGTCGTAGTCGCGGCGCCGATGCAGCTCCACGAGCCCGTCCTCGACGGCTCGGTGCCACGCCTCGTCGAAGTAGGCATCGTCCGCCGGCGGCGAACCGTTCCCGGCTTTGTGAATCTCGTACCGCGCGATGACGTCCTTCGTCCCGCGCTTCACGATCGCCACGTTCATGCTTGCTCCTCAGGCGCCCAAACCAGCCTAAGGCGCTGCAAGTGTCGTACCGCCGTGCAGCCGCGCGCGTTCCGCCGCGTGCTGCACCGGCGCCTCGTGACGGCCGTCCGGGCCCTTCGGCAGGGCCCGAGTCGCAAAATTTGCGTTGCGGCCCTACAAATCCCGGCACCTCGCCTGCTGACGCCGAGGACCGCGTGGCACGCAACTTGCTCCAGTTACGGGTTGAACCTCGGAGTGTGGCAAGCGGGTACCGTGACGAATCCTTCCGCACGCGAATGGCCCGCTTCGGTGCTCGTCGGCACTCGCCTTCTGAGCGTGGCGGTCGTTTTCGCGGCGCTTTACTGGGGCCAGGCCGTGCTCGTGCCGCTGGTCCTAGCAGCGCTGCTCACGTTCCTGCTGAGCCCGCTCGTCATGCGGCTCGACCGACTGCGTGTGCCGCGCGTCGTCGGCGTCTTGCTCGTCATGGCGCTCGTGGGCGGCCTGATCGGCGGGGTGAGTTACGTCGTGGCGGGGCAAGTGCGCAGCTTCGCGGCCGAGCTGCCGACGCACCGCCAGAACATCCGCGCGAAGGTCCGCGAAGCCTTTGCCTTCACGCGCGGCGGCGCGATCGAGAACGTGCAGGAGACGATCGAGGACATCAGCGAGGCCGTCGACCAAGAGAACGCCGAACCAGCCTCGACGGCGCTAGAGCAGCGACGCAACGACGAGCCTCTGCGCGTCGCCCTCGAGCAATCGCCGTCGCTGCTAGGCAACGCCGAATGGCTCGGCCCATTGTTCGGCGCGGTCGGCACCGTCGGGCTCACGCTGCTGCTCGCGATTTTCATGCTCATCAATCGTGAGGACTTACGCGACCGCCTCGTCAGCCTCTCGGGTAGGCCGTCGCTTGTCGTCGCGACGAAAGCGTTCGCAGATGCCGGCGCAAGGATCAGCCGCTACTTGCTCATGCAGTTCATCGTCAACGCCTCGATGGGCATTGCGGTCGGCCTCGGGCTCTACTTCATCGGCGTGCCCTACGCCGCGTTGTGGGGGTTCACGGCCGGCGTGCTGCGCTACATCCCGTACGTCGGTCCGTGGATCGCGGCGCTTTTGCCGATCACGGTCAGCCTCGTGACGGTGCCGGGTTGGGAGCAGGTCGTGCTCGTCGTCAGCTTGTTCATCGTGCTCGAGCTCTTGAGCAATAACGTCATGGAGCCTCTGCTCTATGGGCACAGCGTCGGCTTGTCGTCGCTGGCAGTCATCGTCGCCGCAATCTTCTGGACTTGGCTGTGGGGGGCTGTAGGGCTCGTGATCGCGACACCGATCACGGCCTGTCTCGTCGTGTTGTCGAGCTACGTCCCGGCGCTCGGCTTTATCGGCCGGCTGCTCGGCGAGCGGCCCGCGCTGAAGCCGCACGAGACGCTGTATCAGCGCTTGCTCGCGCACGACGTCGGCGAAGCCGGCGCCATCGTCAAGCGTCACTTGAACGAAAGCTCGCTCGATGAGGCGCTGCAGCTCATGCTCGATGCGTTGCTCGCGCTGAAGCGAGACTTGCAGGCAGCCCGCGTCTCCGCCGACGACGGCGAGTTCGTGATCAGCGGGCTGCGCGACTTGATCGAGGAGCTCCGCGCCGCAGACGACACGGCGGCCGACGACAAGGCGGCGCTCGAGCCGGTGCTCGTGATCGGCGTTCCCGGCCGCGACCCGCTCGATGCAGTCGTGCTCGAGCTCGCGCGCGTGTTGCTACGTGGCGAGCCGTTGACGTTCGAGGTGCTCTCGATGGATTTGATGACGGGCGAGGTACTGGCCGAGATCGAAGCGCGAGCGCCCGCGGCGGTCGTCGTGCCGTCACTGCCGCCGGCCGGGCTCACGCCGGCCCGCCAGCTCTGCATGCGAGTGCGCGCACGGCTTCCGGACCTGCGGATCGTGGCAGCGCGCCTCGGCGATCCTGAGAGTGAGGTGGCCGGCCGGGTCGCAGTGCTCGAGACGGCCGGCTGCGAGGACGTCGCGACGTCGCTCAACGCGCTGAAGGACGCGCTGCGGCGCATCGCTCGTGTGGGACCACGCAGCACCGCTCCCGTCGCCGCCGAACCGCGCGCAGCGGCCGGTCGGCGCGGCTGAGCTCCCGATGGCAGAGTACAAGCTTCGCGAAGGAATGCCGCATTTGCGCGGCGCGGCATGGGACGGCGACGGCGTCAATTTCTCGCTGTCCTCGGCGCATGCCACCGCGGTCGAGCTCTGCCTCTTCGATGCAAGCGGTGAGCGCGAGCTCGAGCGCATCGCGCTGCCCGAGTACACGGACGAAATCTGGCACGGCTATCTCGAGGGCGCTGCGCCGGGGCTCGTCTACGGCTATCGCGTGCACGGCCCGTACGAGCCCGAGCAGGGTCACCGCTTCAATCCGAACAAGCTGCTCATGGACCCCTACGCGCGCGAGCTTACGGGCAACCTCGTCTGGGATCCGGCCTGCTTCGGCTACACGCTCGGCTCGGCCGACGAAGACCTTTCGTTCGACGAGCGCGACAGCGCGCCGTTCGTGCCCAAAGCGGTCGTCGTCGATTCCGGCTTCGATTGGCACCGCGGCGCTTCTCCGCGCGTGCCATGGGACCGCACGATCATCTACGAGATGCACGTGCGCGGCTATACGCGCTTGCACCCAGCCGTTGCGGAGCGGCATCGCGGCACGTTCGCGGGGCTCGCGGCGCCGCAAGTCGTCGAATACGTGAAGTCGCTGGGCGTGACGACCGTCGAGCTGATGCCGATTCACATGTTCTTGAACGACGGGCACCTGCTCGAGAAGGGGCTGACAAATTACTGGGGCTACAACTCGATTGCGTTCTTCGCGGCCGATCCGCGCTACTTCGCGGATCCGATGCGCGGTGTGCAGGAGTTCAAGGAGATGGTCGCGCGTTTTCACGACGCGGGCCTCGAGGTCATTCTCGACGTCGTTTACAACCATACGGCGGAAGGCAACGAGCGCGGTGCAACCCTGTCGTTTCGCGGCATCGACAATCTCACGTACTACCGCCTCGTGCCCGAGCAACGGCGCTACTACATCAATGACACCGGCACGGGCAACACGCTCGACCTCAGCCACCCGCGCGTCATTCAGCTAGTGACGGACAGCCTGCGTTACTGGGTGCAGGAGATGCACGTCGACGGGTTTCGGTTCGACCTCGGCACGATCCTCGCGCGGGAGCGGAACGGCTTCGACTACCGCAGCGGATTTCTGAAGGTCTGCTCGCAGGATCCCATCCTCACCGGTGTGAAGCTGATCGCCGAGCCTTGGGACTGCGGTCCCGGCGGCTACCAAGTAGGCGAGTTCCCTCCGGGTTGGGCCGAATGGAACGACAAATATCGCGATACCATTCGCGACTTCTGGCGCGGCGAGGCCACGGCTGGCGCACTGGCACAGCGCGTGTATGGCTCGGCCGACATCTTCGACCGGCACGGAAGACGGCCGCAGGCCAGCGTCAACTTCGTCACGGCGCACGACGGCTTCACGCTGAACGACCTCGTCTCCTACAACGAGCGGCACAACGAAGCGAACGGCGAAGAGAATCGCGACGGCCATTCGCATAACCGTTCTTGGAACTGCGGCGTCGAAGGTCCCACGGACGATGCTGCCGTCAACGAGCTGCGCGGCCGCCAGATGCGAAATTTTCTTGCGACGCTGCTGCTGTCGCAGGGAACACCGATGGTGCTGGCCGGCGACGAGTTCGCGCGCACGCAGCGCGGCAACAACAACGCGTACTGCCAGGACAACGAGATTTCCTGGGTCGACTGGACGCTCGCCGAGACGAACCTCGGGCAAGTCCGGTTCGTGCAGAGCCTCACGGCGCTGCGGCGCCGTTATCCGATCCTGCGCCGGAACCGGTTCCTGTCGACGGTCGTCAACGACGCCATCGGCGTCAAGGAAGTCACGTGGGTCAGCGCCGCCGGCACCGAGATGCGTGAAGAGGACTGGAACGACGGCACGCGTTGCGTTGGCATGCTGCTCGACGGCCGTGCCCAAGTGACCGGCATCAAGCAGCGCGGCCAGGACGCAACGATGCTTCTCGTCGCCAACGCGCATCATGACGTCGTGCCGTTCACGCTGCCCGCCGCCGGCGACGATCAGGCGCAAGCGCGCTGGACGTTGCTGCTCGACACGCAGTTCGATCAGCCTGCGCACGCTGCCGAGAACGAGTACGCGGCCGGCGACGTCTATGCCGTCACCGCGCGTTCGCTGCTGCTGTTCAAGCTGAAGCTGCCGCCGGAGGCCCCACTCTGGAGCGAGCAGCGATGAGCTCGCTCGAGGCGCTGGCGCGCCGGTGCGGCATCGCTCTGACGCTCGGCGGCGCGAGCGGCGAACGGCCCGTGTCGCGCGAGACGCTGCAGAGCATTCTCGCCGCGCTCGGCTACGATGCCGCGAGCGACGAGCAGGCCGCGGAGTTGTTGGCGGCGCTCGACCACCGCGCGCGGCAAACGGTGCTTCCGGCTGTCGTCGTCATGCGAGCGGCCGAAGCCGCCGTCGAGCTGTCGCTGCCGAACGCCACGCGGATCGTATCGTGGCACTTGCTGTGCGAGGACGGCACGCAGCGTGCCGGTGAGGCAGCGTTCGCGGAATTGCCGCTCGTAGCACGCGATGACGGAGTCGGCGCGCGGCCGGGGCACCGCAGCGAGCGGCGCCGATTGCCGCTCGGCACGCTACCGGGCGGGTATCACCGGCTCAGCGTGGAGCCGCAGAGCGCCAGCTGCACGATCGTCGTGACGCCGGCTCGCTGCTTTCTGCCTACCGTCGACGAAGGAAGCGGGCTTTGGGGGCTCGCGCTGCAGCTTTACCTCGCGAGGTCGCAGCGCAACTTCGGGAGCGGCGATTTCGGCGATCTCGCAGCGCTGTCGGCCGAGCTTGCGCGCCGCGGGTGCGATATCGTCGGCCTGAATCCGCTGCACGCGCCGTTCCCGGACGACCCAGAGCACGCGAGCCCGTACTCGCCGGCGAGCCGTTTGCTGCTGAATCCGCTGTACATCGACGCGGCGGCGGCTTGCGACACCTTGCGCTCGCCCTCAGCCGCCGCATTGCTCGCGGATGCGTCCGTGCAGGCCGAGCTCACGGCCCTGCGAGCGGCCGATACGCTCGAGTACGCGCGCGTCGCGGCGCTGAAATCGCGCGTGCTCGAGCTCGCGTTCACGGATTGGCAACGCGCGGGGGAGACGAGCGAGCTCGATGCGTTTCGCGCCGCGCGGGGTGCGCCGTTCGAGCGGCATTGTCTGTACTTCGCGCTGCGCGCTCACGTGCTCGCCGAGGGTCTCGGTAGCGGCGATTGGCATGGTTGGCCGCAGCCGTATCAGGATTCGCGGGGGGCTGCCGTCGCCGACTTCGCGCGCACGCATACCGAGGAGATCACGCGCGTCGCGTGGCAGCAGTGGCTCGCCGATCGACAGCTCGCAGCGGCGGCGGAGGCCGCGCGCGACATGCGCGTAGGCCTGTACCGCGATCTCGCCGTCGGCTCCGATGCCGCGGGAGCCGAGACATGGGCGGATCGCGACCTCGTCGTCGAGGGCTTGGCCGTTGGGGCGCCACCGGACGAGCTGTCTGCGACCGGGCAGGAGTGGGGCCTGCCGCCGCCTCATCCCGAGCGCATGCGCGTCGGCGGATACCGCGCGCTCGCGGACCTGCTACGCGCCAACATGCGCCACGCCGGCGCTCTGCGCATCGATCACGTCATGGCGCTCGAGCGGCTGTACGTCGTCCCGAAGGGCGCGCCGCCGAGTGAAGGCGCCTACCTCGCGTATCCATTCGCCGATCTCGTCGGCATCGTCGCGCTCGAAAGCTCGCGTCGCCGTTGCGTCGTCATCGGCGAAGATTTGGGAACGGTGCCGCACGGGTTTCGCGAGCGCGCGGCCGCCGCGAACATGCTTTCATATCGCGTGCTGCGGTTCGAGCGTGACGCGCACAGGTTCTTCGGCCCGCAGGAGTATCCGCGGCTCGCGGTCGCCGTGACCGGTAATCACGATCTGCCGACGCTGCGCGGTTGGTGGCAAGGCGCGGACCTTGCGCTCGAGCACGAGCATGGCGTTCTCACGGGCGACGATCTCGCCGCGGCGCGCCAGCGACGCGACGCTGATCGGCGGGCCCTGCTCGACCTGCTGCACCACGAGCAGTTGTTGCCCTATTGGGTCGCGGACCCGACGTATGAAGAGCTGTTCGGGGCGGTGCACGCGCTGCTCGGCAGGACTCGCGCACTGCTCACGATAGCGCAGCTCGACGACGTGCTGCGCGAGCTTCTGCCCGTCAACGCGCCGGGCGACCCGAGATACCCGAGCTGGCGCCGCCGTTACGCATCCGATGTCGAGCAACTCGCCGCCGAGCCGCTGCTGGCAAGCGTGGCGGCGGCGCTCGCCAGCCAGCACGGGCGGGCCGCCACGCGCCACGTCTCATGACGGCGCCGCTCGCCACCTACCGGCTGCAGCTCAATTCCGAGCTCGGCTTCACGGCGGCAGCGGCTTTGGCGCCGTATCTGCAGCGGCTCGGCGTCACGCACGTGTACACGTCGCCGATCCTGAAGGCGCGGCCCGGCAGCATGCATGGCTATGACATCGTCGCCCACGACACGCTGAACCCCGAGCTCGGGCTGGCGGCGCAACTTCGATGCGATGATCGCAGCCTTCTCGGGCGCAGGCCTGAAGGTTCTGCTCGATTTCGTGCCGAATCACATGGGCGTCGGCGGTGCCGACAATCCGCTCTGGCTCGACGTGCTCGAGTGGGGCCCGGAGTCCGCCTACGCGGGTTGGTTCGACATCGACTGGGAGCCGCACCGCGGCTACCTACACGACAAGCTGCTCGTGCCCGTGCTGGGCGATCAGTACGGCATCGAGCTCGATTCCGGCAAGCTCGTGCTTAAGCTCGACGAGACGGCCGGAGAGCTCGCCGTCTGGGCCTACGACCACCATAAGCTGCCGATTTGCCCGCTGACGTATGGCGACGTGCTCGGCGACGGGGCACGCGACGCTCGAGCGGCTCGGCGACGAGTTCGCGGCGCTGACGCAATGGAAACCGCAAGTCGCGCGCCGTGCGGCCGAGCTCAAGCGCGAACTCGCGACAGCGGTGCGCGACGAGAACGGCGTGCGAGCTGCGCTGGCCGCCGCGCTCGCGCGCGTCAATCGCCCCGACGACGACGGCGTCCGCCGTGCGCTCGACGCCATCATCAGGAAGCAATACTGGCGGGCGGCTCACTTTCGCGTCGCCGGCGACGACATCAACTACCGCCGGTTTTTCAACATCAACGATCTCGCCGGTTTGCGGATCGAGCTTCCGGAGGTCTTCGAGCACGTACACGGCTTCGTCCTCGAGCTGCTCGGGAACCGCGTCATCGACGGCTTGCGCATCGATCACATCGACGGGCTTCTCGAGCCGCAAGGCTATCTCGAGCGGTTGCGCGCGGCGCTCGCGCGCGTCGGTGTGGCGGATTGCTATGTCGTCGTGGAGAAGATCCTCGCGCGCGGCGAGACGCTGCCGTCCTCGTGGCCCGTCGACGGCACCACGGGTTACGAGTTCGCGGCCGTCGCATTGCAGGCGCTCTGCGACCCCGCCGGAGAGGTGCCGCTGACGCGCCTCTACCGCGAGCTCACGGACGAGCGCGAGCCGTTTGCCGACGTCGTGCACGCAGCAAAGCTGAAGATCATGCGCAACGAGATGGCGAGCGAGGTCAACGTGCTGGCCCGCGATGCTGCGCGTGTCGCTCGCCAGAACCCGCGCACGGCCGACTTCACGCACGGCTTGCTGCGTACCGCCTTGCGCGAGCTCATTGCAAGCTTCCGTGTCTACCGCACCTATGTCGATGCGGCCGGCCGCTGCACGGACACGGACTCGCGAGCGCTCGGCGAAGCGTTGGCGGCGGCAAGGCGGCGCGCCGCCGGGGACCTCGACGCGAGTGTGTTCACGTTCCTCGCGCACCTTCTGTCCGGCAAGCTCGTCGAGGGACCGCGCAGCGGCTTCAGCCGGACCGCCGTGCTGCGCTGCGCGATGAAGTTCCAGCAGCTCTCGGGCCCCATCATGGCGAAAGGGCTCGAGGATACGGCGTTCTATCGCTACAACCGCTTCATCGCCTTGAACGAAGTCGGAGGCGAGCCGCAGCGCATCGGCCTCGGCGTAGAAGACTTTCACGCGTTGAATGCCGAGCGCGCGAATCGTTGGCCGCGCGCTTTGTCCGCGACGGCGACGCACGACACCAAGCGCGGCGAGGACACGCGCGCGCGGTTGGCCGTGCTGACCGAGTTGCCGGACGAGTGGGCCGAGCAGGTGCGCGAGTGGCGGCGTCTCGTGCGCGGCGCGGTCCCGGCCGACGCTCCGCCAGACGCGAACGACGAATACTACTTCTATCAATCGCTGCTCGGTGCGTGGCCCGCGGAGCTGTGCGATGCGCCCGAGCTCGACGGCCGCGCGCTCGCGGCGTTCGCCGAGCGGCTGCGCGGCGCGCTGCGCAAAGCCGTGCGCGAGGCGAAGCGCCACTCGACGTGGGCCGCGCCCGACGAGCACTACGAAGCGGCGCTGCTCGGTCTCGTCGACGCCGCGCTCGGGCGCGGGCCGGACAATGAGCTGCTGCAGCGGTTCGCGCCGTTCGCAAGCCGCGTCGCGCGGCTCGGCACGCACAACAGCCTCGTCCAGCTGACGCTCAAGCTCACGGCGCCCGGCGTCCCCGACATCTACCAAGGCTGCGAGCTCTGGGACTTCAGCCTCGTCGATCCCGATAACCGAGCGCCCGTCGATTTCGCGAAGCGCGCCGCGTTGCTCGAAGCCGTCGAGCAAGCTCTTGCGCGCGACTCCGCGCGGGCGTTCGCGCAGTGGCGGAAGAGTTGGCAGGACGGGCGTTTGAAGCTCGCGGCGACACGCGTCTTGCTGGAATTGCGCTCGCGCGAGGCGGCACTGTTCGCCGACGGCGACTATGCCGCGTGCGAAGTGACGGGGCCGCGCGCCGCCGAGATCATCGCTTTCGCGCGCCGCAGCGGGCCGCGCATCGTCGTGACCGCCGCTCAACGCTTTCCCGTGCGGGCAGAGCGCAGCCACGATTGGCGCGGCACGCGAATTCGGCTGCCTGGCGACGCGGCGCGCGCCGTCGACGTTTTCACGTTGCGTGCCGCGACGGGCGACGTGCTCGACCCGGAGCCGCTGTTTGCGACGCTGCCCGTGGCGGTGCTCGCGCTGTCGGACGCCGATGGCAAAGCGTGATCCCGATGGCGAAGCCGAGCCGACGTCGCCACACGGCGCCGCCGACTTCTTGCCGGCGACGCCGTCGCTACCGGCCGCGCGCGCCGCGGCGGCCGGTTGCCGCGGCTGCGGACTGTTTCGCCACGCGACGCAGACCGTGTTCGGCGAGGGCCGGGCGCAGTCCCGCATCATGCTCGTCGGCGAGACGCCCGGCGACCGCGAGGACGTCGTCGGCCGGCCGTTCGTAGGTCCGGCCGGGCAGCTGCTGGACCGTGCGCTCGCAGCCGCCGGGATCGACCGCTCGGCCGTGTACGTCACGAACGTCGTGAAGCATTTCAAATGGGAGCCGCGCGGCAAGCGGCGGCTCCACAAACGCCCCTTGCCTACCGAGATAGCAGCATGCATGCCGTGGCTGCACATGGAGATCGAGTTCGTGCGACCGAAGGTCATCGTCTGCCTCGGCGCCACTGCGGGCCAGGCGCTGTTCGGCAGCCGCTTCTCAGTGACGCGCGAGCGCGGCCGGTTCCTGGCATCGCGCCATGCACCGTTCGTGCTCGCGACGCTGCATCCGTCGGCGCTGCTGCGGATTCGCGAGGCCGACGCGCGGCACGAGGCATTCGAGCGCTTCGTCGCCGACCTCGCGCTCGTCAACGAGGCGGGGCCCGAGCGGCAGCCATGATGCTCCATGAGCTTGCTGCGGTGTCGACCACGGTCGCGGCGACGCGCCGCCGCACCGAGAAGGTACGGCTTCTCGCCGAGTGCCTACGCGCGGCGGCGCCAGAAGAGCGCGAGACGGCCGTCTCATGGCTGTCCGGTGTTTTGCCGCGCGGCAAGGTCAGCCTGGGGCCGGCAACGGTCCACGCAGCGCAGGCGATCCCCGCCGCTGCACCGAGCTTGACCCTCGAAGCGGCAGCGCGCGAGCTCGACGCGCTGCGCGCGATTGCGGGCAAGGGCTCGACATCGCGGCGCGAGCAGGCGCTCCGGCGTTTGCTCGCCGCGGCCACGGCGCAGGAGCAGGAGCTCATCGTGGGTCTGCTGCTCGGCGAGCTGCGGCAGGGTGCGCTCGAAGGCATCATGACCGAAGCGATCGCTGCGGCGGCTTCCGTCCCGCTGGCCGAGCTGCGCCGCGCCAGCATGCTGGCTGGCAGCCTGGCGCCCGTCGCGAGCGCCGCGCTCGCGGCGGGCCGCGCCGGGCTCGAGCGTTTCCGCCTGACGCTTTACGAGCCGCTCGCGCCGATGCTCGCGAGCCCTACCAAGGACGTCGCCAGCGCGCTCGCGGCGCATCGCGAGGCAGTGCTCGAGTACAAGCTCGACGGCGCGCGCGTGCAGATCCACAAGGGGCCGTCGGGCGTACGCGTGTTCTCCCGAACGGGACGCGACGTGACGGCGAGCGTGCCGGAGATCGAAAGGGCGATTGCAGCGTTGCCGGCGCGCGCCGCGATTCTCGACGGCGAGGTGCTCGCGTTGACCCCGGACGGCGCGCGCGCGGCCGTTCCAGGACACGATGCGCCGTTTCGGCCGCAAGCTCGACGTCACGAGCCTCGAGAGCGCGTTGCCGTTGTCGCTGTTCGCGTTCGATTGCCTGCACTTCGAAGGCGACGATCTCATCGACCGGCCGCTCGCCGAGCGGCTCGAATGGCTTGCGCGCGCCGTGCCTCACGAGCTCAACGTGCCGCGGCTGGTCACGGGCGACGGCGCCGCAGCCCAGGCGTTTCTCGACGCGGCTTTGGCGCTCGGCCACGAGGGCATCATGGCGAAGGCGCCCGCCAGTCTCTACGAGGCCGGTAGCCGCGGCGCGGCTTGGCTCAAAATCAAAGTCGCGCACACGCTCGACCTCGTCGTGCTCGCTGCCGAGTGGGGCAACGGCCGGCGGCAAGGTTGGCTCAGCAATTTACACCTCGGCGCGCGCGATCCCGCAGGCGGCTTCGTCATGCTCGGCAAGACGTTCAAGGGCCTGACGGACGAGCTGCTCGAGTGGCAGACCGCGAAGCTGAAGTCGTTGGCGCTCGATCCGGCGGCGCGTGGCTACGTCGTGGAAGTGCGGCCGGAGCTCGTCGTCGAGATTGCGTTCAACGAGCTGCAGGCGAGCCGACGGTATCCGGGCGGGCTCGCGCTGCGCTTTGCACGCGTCGTTCGCTATCGGCCCGACAAGCGTCCCGAGGACGCGGACACGATCGAGACGGTGCGCGCGATCGCGGCTGCGCAGCGCGGCGAAGGTTAGCCGGCCTGGCGGCGAGCGGGTGCGCCGCGTCTGAACCGCCGCTACGCGACGAAAGGTAACAGCACGGCGATGGGCCAACCGATCGCTCCTGCGCCCCCGTCGTCCAGCGGCAACGTCTCCGTCGCGGGCGGCGTTGCCGAAGGCGGGGCTGCCGCAGGTGGGTTCGCCGCTGGCGGGGTTACCGCAGGCGGTGTGGTCGCGGTCGGCGGTTCTGCCGGCGGCGGAGTCGGAGCCGGTGGGCTCGGTGGCGCTCCGGCGGGCGGACGCGGATTCGCCGGCTGCGGTGGCGCAACCGAAGGCGGTGACGCTGCAGGTGGAGGCGCTGTTGCGGGCGGCTGTGGAGAAGGTGGAAGCGATGTCGAAGGCTCCGGGCGCAAATCGGCGCACTGACCCTCGGCGTCGCCGTCGACTCGATTACCGAAGACCGTGGGCGCGGGTCACATTGGCCGAGCATTCCAAATTGCGATCGATCGAGTTGCCCGAGATCACAAGCCCGCCGGTATTGCCGAACGCGCGCAAATCGCGCCGCAGCTCGTTGTTGAGGATCTCGAAACGCGACCGATTGCGCGTCAGCACGGCCTGTCCGCGGATGTCGCTGCGCTCGATGCTGCTCGAATCGCCGACCAATTCCTGCAGGCCAACGTTGCCGTCGACGCGGACTCGGTCGAGATCGACGAAATCCGCCCGATTGCCCTCGATGTTGCCCCTGATCCGCGCGCCGCGCGCGACGAGAGATCCGCCCGCAAAAAGGATCACGTCGCCTCTGACGTCCGTGTCCGTGAGCTGACAATGTGAGGTCACGTTGAGATTGCCGCGCACGCGCACGTCGCCGAGATTCCCCGCGCATAGAGCGCCTTGCGCGAGCGCTTCTTGAGCGCACAGCACCGCGACGGCCGAAATCCCGCAGCATAGCCAGCTGTAGGTGCGTATGGTCACCGAGCCGCCTCGTGTCCGCCTTCCAGCTCGACATTGACCTCGCCGCCGATGAGCACTGCGAACGCCGAGAGCCAGAACCACATCATGAGCACGGCCATCGCGGCCACCGAGCCGTAAGTTTCGTTGTAGCTGCCGAAGCTCGCGACGTACCACGAAAATAACGCGGACGCGATCAGCCACAGAGCCGTGGCGACGATCGCGCCGGCCCAAGGCCGCTTCGTGCGCGGCCGGCTGCGCGCGGGCCCGAACCGGTACAGCATCGCCATCGCGCAGACCGACACCGCCGCGATCAGCGGCCACCGCAGCCATCGCGCCGCGCTCGCCACGATGTCCGGCACGGGCAGCCGGTCGATGAGCGCGGGCAAGACCGCGACGGCGGCCAGCGAGAGCGGCACGACCAGCAGCATTGCGAGCGTCAGCAGCAATGCGGTTAGGTTCAGCTTGAGAAAACCACGGTTCTCTTTCTCGTGGTACACGATGTCGAGCGCGGACATCAGCGACTTCACGCCCTTCGCGGAGCTCCAAAGCGCGAGTACGAGTGCCACGACGGCCCCTACGCCGAGCGTGGCATTCGTCGCGGCGGTGATGCGCTGCAGCTGCTCGTCGAGCACCATGCGCGCTTCCCCGGGTGCGAAACCGGCCAGGAGATCGAGATGAGCGCTGACGGTGGTCGGATCCGTGAACAGTCCGTACAGTGCAACGGCTGCAGCCAGCGCGGGAAAGAGCGCGAGGAGGCCGAAGAACGCGGCGCCAGCAGCAATCATGGAGACATTGTCCGCGGATACGTCATCCTTGACGCGCCGCGCAACGCTCCACCAGCCACCCGCCGCCGAATCGCGAGCGATCCGGCGTCGTTCTAACGTCGTGCTCATACGGGTCCATCCTCGCGCCGGCGTTCTCCTGCAACGAGTGTGCCAGTGGGTCCGTCGCGGGATTTCGTGGCACGCAGCTTGCACAGGGTTCGGACCGCATAACCATATTCGTAGAGGATTCCAGCCATGCAGATCCAAGACGTCATGACGGCGGACGTGAGCTTCGTCGGCCCGGATACTTCAATCCTGGAAATCGCTCGCAAAATGCGCGACGGCGATATCGGCTCGACACCGGTCGTCGAGGACGAGCGGCTCGTCGGCATGGTGACCGACCGCGACATCGTCGTGCGCGTCATCGCCGAGGGCGGCGACGTGCGCAACAAGACCGCGCGCGACGCGATGTCGCCCGGTGTCCTGTACTGTTTCTCCGACCAGACAGTGGAGTCCGTGCTCGAGAGCATGGGCGACCAGCAGATACGCCGCCTGCCCGTCATCGACCGCGACAAGCGCCTCGTCGGCGTTGTCTCGCTCGGGGACCTCGCGCTGTCCGGAAGGCGCAAGGCGGCCGGCGAGGCGCTGCAGGAAATCTCTCAACCTTCTCACTAGCCGCGCAGCGCGGCTCGAGGAAGCAGCGATGCGTCCGCTAATACTGATTGCAATTCTGGCGGTCGTCGCAATCGCCGTGGGCGTCGCGTTGCGTTATGGCGCGCGCGAGCTCGACAGTGTCGTGGCGTCGACGATCGAGCGCCACGGTAGCGCCCTGACGGGCACGGACGTGAGTGTCGAGGGCGTCGACCTCGCGCTGACCGCGGGCCGCGCAGACGTTGCCGGTCTAACGGTCGGCAATCCGCGCGGGTACGAGACTGATTACGCCGTGCGGGTCGGCACCGCGTCCGTCGCGCTCGATATCGGGTCGCTGGCCGGCGAAGTGCCCGTCATCAAGGAGCTGATTCTCGATGGCGCGCTGATCAATGCTGAGCAGCGCGAGGCCGCGAGCAACCTGACCGACATCCAGAAGCACGCGACAGCGTCGTCGGGCGAGCCGCAAACCGGCGAGCCCGAGCGAATCGTCGTCGAGCGGTTCCGCGTGCGCAATGCGAGCGTGCTCGTGAGCTCCGAGCACTTGAGTACTCCGGAAGAGCTGCCGCTCAGAGACATCGTCGTGGAGAACATCGGCAGCACCACGGGCGGGGCGACCTACTCCGAGGCCGCGGAGGCGATGCTGATGCCGGTTCTGGCCGCGGCTCGCTCGGCGGCGGCGGAGCGCCTGCGCAGCGCCGCAGGAGAAGCAGTTTCCGAAGCCGCGCGCGAAGAGCTCGAAGAAGAGTCCGCCGAGCTACGCGAGCGGACGGATGAGGCGCGGCTCGAAGTCAGCGAGAAGGTCGAGGAGCTGCTAGATCGCCCGTGAGGCCGCGGCCGAGGTGTAGCAGCCGGGCCAGCGTCTCGATGTTCGATTCCGCGTGATGCTCGAGCGCATAGCGGCGCGCGCGCCGATCGCGGCACAGCGATCGGGATCGGCGAGCAGCGCGGCCACGCGCTCGTATAACGTGTCCTCGTCGCCGGTCACGGCACCAAGCCCGCCCGTGCTCAGCAGCTCGTCCGGATCGACGCGCAAGCTGACGACAGGAACGCGGCGCATCCACGCGTTGCGGCCGCAATCGGGGGGCGTCGGATGAAAATTCGGCAGCACCTGCACGGGCGCGTTCGGGAACGCCTCGGCGAGCCGAGCACGCTGGTATTCCGTCTGCGCGAGGATCAGCGTGGCGTGGCGGATGCCGAAGTCGAGGAACAGCCGCTCGAGGCGAAGATGCGGCTGACGCCACGACACGGTCGACGGCTCGACGCTTGGATCGTTCGTCACACGCCAGATCATCTTGCAGCCGTGGCGCCTCGCGTAGAGTGCCGCGATGCCGGTGTGCGCCGAGCCCACGAACTGCAGAATGATGTCGGGCCGCTCGCGTGCGAGCGCTCGGTATAGCCGTACGACGTCGAAGAACGAGCCGTGGCGCCGCAATCCGCGGCGATCCGAGAACGGCACGATCCGATAACCTGCCGGAGCGAAGTTCGGATCCGCCCGCATCGTGAGATATGCGATGTCGACCGGCACGAGAATGCAGAGCTTCGCGCGCATCAGCCGGAGATCAGTGTCCGCATCGCGAGGGCGCGGTCGTACATGCCGCCGGCGACGCGGTCGACATGCTCCGCATCGCGCTCGCCGAGCCGGTCGCGCTTGCCGACGCTCCGATCGTGCAACGCATCGGCGAGCCGCGTATCGTACCGAACGCCGGCGAACTCGCAGAGCTTCGGCAGCAGGTCGTGCTTCTTTGCCACGAGCTCGTCGTAGTCGACGACGGCGATGCTGGCTCCGAGCCGTTCGCGGAGCTCGAACGTTTGCGCCGTCTTGCCGACGTACGATGCACAAGCCTTCGCGAGCCGCGAGGGCCCGAGCCACGCGCTGCCCAGCGTCGGCCGCTCGCCCGCTTGCGCGAGCACCTCGGCTCCGCACGTCTCGAACAGCCGGTTCAAGGCGCCGCGCTTCCAATTATTCAACATGGAGTACACGACGGAGCGCGGCTCGCGCAGCATCCAGATCAAGCGGAAACCGCGGTGCTCGAAGTACTCGCGGAACCGATCGTTGAGATAAGTGGTTTGAAAGCAGTGCCGACCCTCGGTCCCGCGCGTCGCGTGCCCAGCGAGGAGCACTGCACCGTCGAGCTCGTCGTCGTGCCGAAGCGTGATCGACGATGCCGTCAGCGCGTTCAGCAGACGCGCGAGCGCCGTCGCCGGAACGCTGGCAGCCCGCGACGAGGATGAAGTCTCGATAATCGTCGAGTGCGGCGAGCAGCGGCCGATCGGGCCGCTTGACGATCGAGTTAAACGCGGCCCAGGAGCGTATCGGGGGGCCGTTCCAGATGACGGGGCGGTTGTAACGAAGCGCGCTATCCATGAGCAGTTCCTGTGCGGGCGACAAGGGGATTCGAGGGGCGCACGGCGGTTTCCGCGCCGGCGCGTGCAGCCGCCGGCGGACGCTCTCCGAGCGCTGCTCCGCGGTTATCCAAGTACTGACGGCTCCAGAGCTCGGCCAAGAGCAGCGACCAGAGACGGTAAATGCGTTCGCGCCCATAAGGCTTGCCGGCTGGGCGCTTGCGCAAAGCCGCGACGTAGCGCGGCTCGAACAAGCCGCGCGCCGCCACGGCGGCGGAGGAGAGCACGTCGTCGGCCATCGAGTCGAGCACGTCGCAGAGCTCGAGATCGTGCTTCATTCGGTTGAAGCTCTTGCCGACGGCGAGCGCTCGCTGCGGCAGCAAGCCCGAGCACGCCTTACGCAGGATGTACTTCTGCGTCGTGCCGCGAATCTTGAGCCGGTCCGGTATCGAGAAAGCCGCCGCTACGAAGGCCGGGTTCGTATGCTGCGCATTCATGCGAACGCCGACGGCGCTGTAGAGGTGCTCGATGGCGACCTGGTACGGATTCAACAACGTGTTGCTTCGCAGGAACGAGGTGAGCGGTTGCGCCGTCGAGCGCGGGAAGCCCCGAAAAGGCCACAGCGGCCGAGCGCCGAGCACGCGCGGCGCCGGATAATCCGTTCCCCGGAAGTATGCGAACTTGAGCCCGCGTCCGGCCGCCGTCGTCGGCTCGACGCTGCGGAACGTGAAATCGTAAAACTGCTCGAGGGGGCCGCGCGCGAAGGGGAGCTTGTTCGCGAGGTCGACGAGCCGATGCCGCGGCAGCCCCGCGAACAAGCCGTCGAGCCCGAAGCCGGCAAGGATCACGTCGACGTAGCGCGCCGCCTGACGCGCCGCCACGAACAGATACGCGATGTCCTCTCGGCCGATCGGCTCCTCGAGGTGCCACACCATTTCGGGCAGCAGCGCCGGCAAGTCCTGCGGCCGCAGCACGATCTCGTGATGATGCGCGCCGAGAGTCTCGGCGACGCGGGCGGCATTCACGATCTCACGGTCGTCGGGCCCGTACCCGGCCGTGAACGTGTGCAGCGGCTTGTCGCCGATCACGTGCCGGACGCCGCCTGCGACGACGGCCGAGTCGAGCCCGCCGCTCAAGCTGACTCCGATGCGCTCGTAAGGCCTTGTCTGCCAATGCAGCGTGTCGAGGAATACCTCGCGTAGATCCCTCGCGTGCCGCTCGTCGTCGTCGTGGCTCACGGCGACCGGGATATTCCAGTAGCGTTTCATCGTCAGGCGGCCGGCATCGATCTCGAGCGCGGCGCCGGGAGCGACGGGATAGATACCGGCAAGGCATGTCTCGCCTGGCTTTATCCACTTGGTGCTCTGCAGCACTTGGATGGCGTCGCGGTTCGGCCGCGCGTCCACGGTGTCGAGCGCGAGCAGCGCTTTGTACTCGCTCGCAAAGACGAACCGCCCCGCGCGATCGACGGTGAAATGCAGCGGGGCGTAACCGATCCGATCTCGCGCGAGCAGCAAGGTGCGCTCCTGCGCACGCCACCACGCCATCGCGAACGATCCGGCCAGAAGATCGAGCGCATCTGGCCCCTCGCGTTCGAGCAAGTCCACGAGCAGAGCCGCGTCACGCGCGGGATCCGGCTCGGGAGGCACCTTGCCGGCGCTGCGAGTCGCGAGCTGCCAGCGGTTGTCGAGCGCGCCGTCGAAGAGAACGGGGCCGTCCGCGGCGAACCCGCGACGGTCACGGCTTTGCATGCCGAACCAAACCCCGGGTCCTGGCGACCAATGCGCGCCGATCGTGCCGCGGTGCGCGAGGCGCGCCGCCATGGCTTCGAGCTCGGCGCGGCCGGCGTCGCCGATGACACCGTATATGGCTACCATCAGCGCGCGCTCGCGGCCGCGGCCGTAGGCATGGGCAGGTAGCCCTCGGCGCGATACCACTCCGCAGTCCGCGCAAGGCCTTCGGTGAGGCTCACGAGCGGCTTGTAGCCCAAATCGCGCTTCGCTTTGCGAATATCGAACGCACGGTTTTGCCGGTACCAATCGACTCGGCGCGGAAAGATCGGAGGTGTCACGCCGAACGGCTTGCAGATTTGCTCGCAGACGTGACCCGCCACGATGAGCGGCAACACCGGATAATGCGGGATGCTGACCATCACGCCGAGCGCCGCGGCGACGGCTTTGACGAGCTGCTCGATCTCGATGTAATTCTCGTCCGCGATCAGGTACGCCTCGCCATTCCCCACGTCGGGGCGCATGGCCGCGACGAACGCTTCGACGAGGTTGTCGACATAGAGCGGGTGATAGAGCGTCTTGCCATCGCCGAACATCGGAAAGACGCCGCGCGCAACGCGCTTGAAGATCATGAAGAACCGCTCAGGATCGCCTGGGCCGTAGATTGCCGCCGGCCGCAGGATCGTCGTGCGCAACCCGCGGCGGTTCCACTCGCGCACGAACGGCTCGGCTTCGTATTTCGTCTGCTGATAGTAGTCGGCGGGTCGAATCGGCGCCGTCTCGTCGGCCGGCGGATCCGAGATGTTGCCGTGCACGCCGCAGGTGCTGCAGTAGATGACCTTCTGCACCCCGATGCGAGCGGCCGTCGCCAGCACGTTTCGTGTGCCCTCGACGTTGACCTCGTAGTAGTGCTTCTCCGGTACGTTGAGCTCGCGAAAGGCTGCCGCCAAGTGGTGCACGACGTCGACGCCCTGCATCGCGCGTGCGACGACGTCGCGGTTCGTGACGGACCCCAACATCACTTCCGCGCCGCGGCGTTTCAGCTCGTTCGCCGAGAGACCTTCCTTGTAGTCCAGCACCACCACGGAGTGACCGTCTGAGAGAAGCCGGCGGACCAGAGCCGTGCCGGTAAAGCCGGTTCCGCCCGTGACCAGTATTTTCATCGTTGCTCCTCGTCGTGCGAAAGGTTGTTCGTCATGCGCCGCCCGAGGGCGCGATCGCGAGCCGGCGATACGCGTTCGCAACGGATGCGCGGAACTGGGAAACGGAGTAGCGCGTCGCGGCCAAGCGCCGTGCCGCACCGCCGAGCTGCTCGCGCAACGCCGGAGAGCGAAGCAGGGCGTCGAGGCCGCGCGCGAATGCGGCAGGTGTCGGCTCGACGAGCAGCGCGCTGTCGTCCGACAACACTTGCGTATGCGAGCGAATGCGCGTCGCGAGCACGGCCTTGCCGGCTGCGAGATACGAATACAGCTTCATCGGCGTGTTGTTTCCCAAGAGTCGCGGCGAGACGAGCACGTCCGCCTGCTCGAGATAGGCGCCGAGCCGGCTGACGGGTCGCGCGCCCAAGAACGTCACCTGTTTCCCGAGGCCGAGCGCTTTGGCGCGCTCGCGGTAGGGTGCGACGGCCTCCGGGCTGCCGCCGATCGCGACGAACTTCAGCGGCGGCGATTCGAGCTTCGAGAGGGCGTCGAGCATTAGGTCGACACCTTGGTAGTGCTCGAGGTTCCCGACGTACAGCGCAATCAGCTCGCCTTCCGGCAAACCGCGGCGCAAGTCCTCGACGTCGCCCGTTGCGGGGGCGTCGCCGAGCAACGAGACGTCCTCGACGACGTCGACGGGCGTCGCCGTCGCGTAGGCGCGCGCGCGCGCCGCGAGGTCCTCACAGACGGCCATGACGAGGTCGGAGCGGGCAATCGCGAGCCGCTCGATGCGCCGCAGCACTCCGTCGAAGGCGCGCAACGAGCCGTACTTGCCGAGCAGATCCTCGGGCAACGAGGAGTCCATGTCGTAAACGACGCGGCAGCCGAGGCCGGCGACGCTGCCTAATTTTCCGCGGCGGCCGCCGATGCCGCGGACGAGCAAGGTCAGGAAAACGGCTTCCTCGACCGCGTGCAGGACGTCGTAGCGGTTGCGGCGAGTCAGCGTGAAGAGGCGCCACAGCAGCGCCACGTTGCAGAGCACCTTGCGTAACGAGAAACCGATCGGCACGTCGTGCACAAAGGGCACGACAGGTGCGCGGAACACACGGACGCCCTCGAGCTTCGGGTCCTCCCCGACGTGATAAGTGAGCACGTCGACGCCGTGGCCGGCCGCTTGCAGAGCCTCGATGAGCAACCGTGTGGCGATCGGCGTGCCCCGCTCCTGATAGAACGGTTGCGGTGCGATGACGAGGACGCGCATAGGCGTCAGGACTCGCGTCGATCGGCGCGCACGACGACCGGCGAGCCGAAAGCTTGCGTCAACCCGAGGAGCTTCGCGGCCCGCTCGACGCCGCGCAGCGCAGCCGCGCCGTTCGAACGACGGTGCACGAGCATAGGCAGCAGGAATTGCGGCCAACGTGCACGCGGCTCGAAGCCGCACGCGCGCAGGAGCTCGGCGATCTCAGCGTCGCGGAAGTTACGGTAGCTCCGGGTCCCTCGCTTCAGCTGCTTCTTCAGCGGAAGCAGCAGCGGCGTCAGGCCATTGAAACCCGACGGGCGCGGATAGTCGACGACGACTGTCGAGCGAGCGACGCGGCAAAGCTCGGCAAGCAGGCGCTGCCAGTCCCGCACGTGCGGCAGCAACCGCACGGCGACGACGGCATCGAACGAGCGCGGCGCGAACGGCAGGTCCAGCAAGTCGCCGGTTGCGGTCGCGCACCCCGGGAAGTCGCGGCGCACGCGCTCGACGCCGCGCGCGTCGCTGCCGAGCACGACGACCTCGCTGGCCCGCTTCTGCAAGAACGGCGTCAGCTGGCCGTGGCCGCCGCCGACGTCGAGCACGGTCTCGCCGCGCCAGTCCGCGAGCACCGCGCGGACCGCGGCCTCCTGCTCGCTCAGCAGATAGCGGCCGGCTTCGCCGGCGAATCGTTGCGCGTACGCATCCGAAGCGGTTTCGATCACGGTCCCGTCGGTCCTCATTCGAATCGGTAAACTTTGTGGTCCCGGTCCAGGCCGACGTAGACGACGCGTTGCTCGGCGTCGCGCAGGAACGCGCGGATTTCGGGAGCCACGGGCGCCTTCGGATCTCGCAGTACCGCGCTCGATGCCACCACCCACTTCGTTCGGTTCGGCGTCGCAAGCGCTGCTTCGAGCTCGGGCAGCGTGGCGACGAGCGGAGTGTCGACGTACAGATCGCAGCGCTTGCCCTTGTGGACGTAGCTTTGGTCCTCGTAGCGGCCGCTGCGCAGCCAGAAGTTCACGCGTCCGAGGTAGTTGTAGTATTCGCGCGAGTCCGGCGTCACGATCAGGTTCTGCGGCGACGCGTGGCGGGCAACGTAGTCGGCCGTCGTCTTGAAATCGCTGTACGCCGTGACGCCGAACGTCCGGTACAGTGCGCCGTCGTTGCTGTACTGCCGTTCCAGCGCGAGCCAGCCGCGCAGCGGATTCAAGTCGTACGCCACCGCGAGCAGCACGAGCATCGTCGTGCCGAGCGCCGCCGTGGGCTGGCTCAACACGCGTGGCAGCGTCGGCCGCCAGGCCGGCACGAGCTCGCGCCAGTGCACGAATGCAAGCGCAACGAACACGAAGAACAGCGCGCTGAACGCGGCGTTGTACCGAAAGAGCTCGAACGGGGAGGAGAACAGGGCGTTACCGACGATGGGCCCCCCGAGCGCGAGCAGTGCGAAGCCGGCCGCCGCGTCGCGGCCGAGCGCCGCGCGGTGAAATGCAACGAGGGCGCCGATCGAAGCGACAGCCGCGGCGAGCGGCCACTCGTTCGGAAAGCCCCAGAAGATATAGAAGTACGGGAAGTCGAGCAGCTCGCGCACGACGTTGCGCAAACTCGCCGGCTCGAACGGGCTCAGGTCGATTCCGACGGCGAGCACGGCCACGAGCCATGCGAGGAACGCGGCGCCGATGATTGCTGCGGCCGATAGGACTTCGGCGCTGCGCAGCGCCGGCAGCCCCGTGCGCTTCGTGAATGCGAGCACAAACGCGCCGAGCAGCGCGAGGTTGAACAACTGAAGGGCCGCACACGCGGCGATCAATACGAGCGCGACGCGCTCGAGCGGCGCGCTGCCGCGCCGGGACGTCAGGAACACGGCTGCACCGACGGCGAGCACCAACAACAGCGGCACGAATAGCGGCTCGCGCTCCCACATGCCAGTCAAGAGCGGCATGTTGGGCAACGCCATGAACGAGCGTCCGAGCTCGTCGACCTCGCCGCCGGGAGTGCTCACTTCCGCGAGCGCTGGCAGCGCGCGCGAGGAGAGCACGAATTCGCGCCACGCGAGATAGAAGGAGCCCAGCACGGCGCTTGAAGCAAGCGGCCAGAGCCACTCGCGCGGCGAGCGCCAAGCGGTCGGGCCGCGCAGCAGGAGCGGATAGAAGAAGGCCAATGCCAGCGAGTAACCGAGATCGTGCAGCGACAACGTGATGAGTGCGAGCGCGACGCCCAACGCGCCGCCGGCCGCGTTCGGCGCTTTCACGCGGTACTGCCAGATCGCGTAGAGCGTCAGCACGTAGAAGACACTGAACGCAGAGTAGAAACGCGCGTAGCGCGCGAGCTCGATGTCCCAGAAGGAGATGGCGAGCACGGCGGCCGTCACGAGCCCGACGACGCGGCCGAACAGCGCGGCGCCGAAAACGTAAGCCACCACGATCAGCGCGATGCCGAATAACGCGGCCGGAAGGCGTAACGCGAACTCGCTGAAGCCGAGCAGCGACGCGCTCGCGGCCATCAGGTGGCTGAACAATCCGCCGCGTAGATAGATCATTCCGCTCGGCAGCTCCGCACGCCTTTTTCGAGGATCGCGCGCACGACAAGCCCCGAGAGGTCCTCGTCCCAGCGAAAGCCGAGCGCGCCCAAATTCGCCAAGCGCAGATACGCCCCGATCGAGACGATCAAGGCCAACGGCCACCACTCGCGCGCGATACGCCGTGCACTGCCGGCGCGCCTCGAGTTCAGCTTCCCGACTCACCATTTCACGCCACCCAACGCAAAAATCGCCCTTGCGTTCGGGCGGCTCATTTGCTTTGGCATTGCCTTTGCAATATTCAGGCCGCCGGTGACGAAGCTCGTTGCGGCGAACTGACTGCGGCGGGCGCTGCCCGCGTGGCCGTGGGGGGATGGAACGCTTCGACAGCGGTAGGGAGGTTTTAGTTTCTGCAATATGAAATTTGCAAAGCGGCGCTGGGCGCGGTCGCGCAATGACCGACGTCTCGATCATCGTCCCGCTCTACAATGAGCAACACAACGTCGCGAGGCTCTGCGCCGCGACACACGAAGCGCTCGCGGCGATGCCGCGCACTTACGAGCTCGTGCTCGGTGCTCGCGATCGGGCTCATCGGCGAGCTGATCGTGTTCATCAATGCGCGCTCGATACGTCAGTACCGCGTGCGCGAGATCATCGAGGCGGGCGCGGAAGCGCCGGGCAAGAAGCCCGCGCATCTGACGCAAGTCGGCGCTGTCCAGTGACGTAATGGTCCTCGTCGACGGCCACGTCCATATTTACGAGCGCTTCAGCGTGGCCGGCGTGTTCGATGCCGCGGCCGCGAACTTCGACGCGGCGTCTCGCGAGCTCGAATCCCGGCGCGACTACGACGGCGTTCTGTGCCTCGTCGAGAGCGAGAATGAGCGTTTTCTCGACGGCGTGCGGACGCGCCGCTCGGGCCGCGTGTGGCGCGGCCGGCACGGCTTTTGGGAAGTCGAGCCGAGCAGCGAGCCCGAGACGCTCGTTGTCCGCTGCGGCAGCATGGGCCTCACTTTGATCGCGGGGCGCCAGCTCGTGACGCGCGAGCGGCTCGAAGTGCTCGCGGTCGGCACCACGGCTCCTCTACGCGACGGTGAGCCGATCGAAGCGACGCTTGCCGCCGTGCGGGCCGCCGGCGCCGCGGCCGTTCTGCCGTGGGGCTTCGGCAAGTGGCTAGGGGCGCGCGGCACCGTCGTCGCTCGCGTGCTCGCCGATCCCTGCTGGCGCGACGTATTCCTCGGCGACAACGGCAACCGACTCGAGCTCGGCCCCGACCCGGCGCAGTTTGCGGCTGCCCGGCGCGCCGGACGGTGCGTGCTCCCAGGGTCGGACCCACTTCCGTTGCCGGGCGAGGAAGCGCGCGTCGGGGCCTACGGTTTCGCCGTCGACGTCGCCCTCGATCCGCTCCGTCCGGCAGCCGCCTTGCTCGCGGTGCTCCGGAGCGGGGCGCCGTTCGTCGCGTTCGGCCGGCGCGAGCGGCTGACCAGATTCTTAGGTAACCAGCTCGCGATGCGCCGCCGCGCCTCGAGACGGTACGGCTGAGCCGATGGGCGCGATCGCTCATCCCGATTGCGGCAACAGCGTTGCGGACCTCGCGCGCGCGGACTACGACGTCGTCGTCGTCGGCGGCGGCATCTACGGCGCGATGCTGCACCTCGAAGCGGCCCGCTCAGGGCTGCGCAGCGTGCTCGTGGAGCGCGCCGACTTCGGCGGAGCCACTTCCGAGAACAGCATGCGCATCGTTCACGGTGGCCTTCGGTACTTGCAGAATCTCGACGTGGCGCGCAGCGTCGAATCGACGCGCGAGCGCCAGTGGTACCTCGCGTCGCTACCGCGGCTCGTGACACCCTTGCCGTGCCTTCTGCCGATCTACGAGCGCGGGAGCAAGCGCAAGAGCGTGCTGACGCTCGGGCTCGCCGCGAACGATGCTTTGAGCGCGGCCGTAATGTACCTCGGATGCTCCGTTGCCGACGTTCCGCGCGGTCATGTGCTCGACGCGCGCGGCACGCTCGAGGTGGCACCCGCGATTCCCCCAGACGGCCTCGTAGGGGGCGCTGTGTGGCACGACCTTGCGCTGCGTTGTCCAGGCCGCGTGATCGTCGAGGCGCTCAAGTGGGCAGCCGATCTCGGCGGCGTCGCCGTCAACTACGTAGAAGCGCGCCGCTTGCTGACCTTGGGCGGCCGCGTGCGCGGCATCGCTGTCGGTGAGACGCAAGGTCGTGCGAGCGCGGAGCTGCGGGCGCCCGTCGTCATCAACGCAGCGGGGCCCTGGGCCGGCCAGCTCACGGCCAAGTGGGGCGGAACGGACGATCGGCTCGCGCCGCTCGTCGTCGCGTGGAACGTGCTGCTCGACCGGTCTGCATTGTCCGGCCACGCGGTCGCGCTGCAAGACCCGTCGTCAACCCGCGCCGCCCTGAAGTTTGCGACCTCGCTCGGCGGCCGGCTGCTCGTCGGGACTGGCTATGCGCCGTTGATCGGGCGAGGCTGCGAGCGCGCCGATGCGGTTGCGGATGGCGAGCTCAACGATTTCCTCGCGGACTTGAACCGCTGCGTGCCCGGGCTCAACGCGACTCGGCGCGACATCTTGCGCGTGTTCAGCGGCGTTCTGCCGGCCGCCGCGCCGGGGTCGCGCATGCCGCGCGCCAACAATCTGCTGAGCCGCGCCGGGCCGCGCGGGCTGTTCACGGTATCGGGCACCAAGTTCACGACAGCGCGCAGCGCTGCACGGCGAACGCTCAAGGCCCTGCGGCGCAGCGGCGAGCTGCGCAGCGCGGCGGCGGCATCGCACGCGTACCCGCCGTGCCACGCGAGCGCCGCAGACGGCGTGTTTGGCAACGAGTGGACTATGCTCGACCTCGAAGAGCGCCGGCCACGGCTTGCAGACATCATCGCGCACGAGGCCGTCGAGCATCTCGACGACCTGGTGCTGCGGCGCACGACACTCGCCGATCAACCCGTGCGCGCTCTGTCGGCGGCGCGGGCGCTATGCGATTTCGACGACCGCTGGAAGCGAGATGCTGACCGCGAGGTCGCGCGGCTCGCGGCGCGTCTCGGCTGGAGACAAGCCGCGTGGGCGATGAACAGGTCCGGCCACGAAGCGTGGGCCGGCGTCGCGTAGATCCCCGGCGTCAGTGGATCGTGTGGCCGCGGTGCCGATACGCGGCGCGCACGGCCGCCGCGAGCTCGCGGGCCGGCTCGTTGGCGTCGACGACGTATTCGACGCCGAGGTCCTCGAAATCCGCAGCCTGATCCGGGCTCGTGCAGAACACCACGATCGCGGCGCCCGTCGACGCCATGTCGCGGTATTCCGGAGCGTGGCTCGTCACCTCGCTGCGCGGCGGGATGCCGAACACGACGACATCGGGCGCCTCGTTTTGGTCGGTTCCGGCCCGGGCCATATCAGCCCGCAGCACGCACATGTCTCGCTGGTGCCCGAGCAAGTCGGAGACCACCGCACGAAACGCTTCGTCGTCACAGGCCACGTGTATCACGATCACGACAACTCCTTGTCTTGGCGACGCTCGATGGTTCAGGACAGACCTAGCGTTGCGCAGCCTTCGGTTCCGCGCCGAAAAAGTCGATCAGCTCGCGGCGGCTCTTGTTGCGTGCGCCAGCGACACGCAATTGCGACGCGAGCTGCCAGAGCTCCTCGATCGACCATTGCGAGTAGTCTGCGCGCGTCGATCGAGCGCGAGGTAAAGGCTGATACTGCATGGTCGTGCTCCCGTCCATCGGGCTTAGATCCCGGTTCCTTCCTCGATCTGATCATCGACCCAGCTATGCCGATGGCGCAGCCGGCGGCGCGGTTTCCAGGGCTCGCCAAGCGCATGCGCTTCCTCTTCCTCGAGCGGGTCGACGTGATGCTCGCCGGCGACCTTCTGGATCAGTCCTTCCGCGGAGTCGAACCTGAGTTCTTTACACATAGGCACCCTCTAGAGTCCGATGTCGGTTTTGCGGACCTTCGTGAAGCGCTGTGCCACGTCGGTCCAGTTCACGAGCTCCCAGAACGCGTCGAGCCAAGCCGCCTTCTTGTTGCGAAACTGCAAGTAGTAGGCGTGCTCCCACATGTCGACGACGAGAATCGGGACCGTAGCGTTGCCCGTATTCCCTTGATGGTCATAGACCTGCTCGACGAGCAGCCGCCGCCCGAGCGGCTCCCACGACAATGCTGCCCATCCCGAGCCTTGCACGGCCGATGCTGCGGCCGTCAGCTGTTCTTTGAAAGCGTCGAAATCTCCGAAGTCCCGCGCGAGCGCGTCCGCGATCTCGCCGGACGGTTTGCTGCCGGCGCCCGGCGCCAGGTTCTTCCATAGCAGCGAGTGCAGCACGTGCCCCGCGACGTTGAACGCCAAGTTTTTCGAGAGCTGACCGATGTGCTCGAACTCTCGCTCGCGGCGCGCGTCCTCGAGCTTGTCGAGCGTCTCGTTCGCGCCTTTCACGTACGCCGCATGGTGGGCGTCGTGATGCAGCTCGAGGAGCTCGCGCGACACGTGCGGCTCGAGCGCGTCGTACCCGTAAGGCAACTCGGGGAGCTCGTACATCCGCGTGCCGTGGGCGCTGCGTCAGCGCCGCAACATCGACGAGAGCAGGACACCGGCCACGAACGCGATTCCCACGAACGCGAGCGGGTTACCCTCGATGTATGAAGCGGCGCGCCGCAAGCCCTGTTCGGCGCTTTCGGCGTAGTCGTCGCGCAGTTGCCGAGCCTGCTCGGCCGTACGCTCCGCGGCGCCGCGCACCTCTCGCTCCGCTCGCTGAGCACGCTCGGCGATCGTGTCGACCGTTTCGTGTGCCTTCGCGGCGAGGCGGTCCGTGGTCGTCGGGTCCTTTCGGGCCTTCTCATGATGGCCGTTGGTCGTCATGCGCCGCTCCTTGAGTTTATGGATCGCATTTTTTTGCGGGTTTCAGTGGATTCCGCGGCCCCAATCGTCGACGTCGCGCTCGGCCTCGTCTTTCTGCTTGCCATAGAGCTCTTGCAGACGGCCGACGAGCTGCTCGCGCTTGCCGTCCATGCGATCCCAATCGCTGTCGGAAAGCTTGCCCCAGCGCTGCTGTGCCTTGCCCTTCAACTGTTTCCACTGGCCGCTGATGACGTCCCAGTTCATAGCGTGATCTCCTTGTCGTATGCGTTGGTCGTATGCGTTGGCTTCGGCGCCAACGTTGCTTCAGTTCCGGCGGTCGATCTCGTCACCGACGTCGTCGACGGCGTCATCGATTTCCTCGCCAGCCTCCTCGAGCGGGCCTTCCTCGCACCCCACGAGCGCGAATGGCAGGACCGGGCAGGCCAATAGGAGCCATACGATCGGCAATTTCACAGCTTTCATAGCGCCTCCTGAGGGTTGCGATAAAGACAAGCCCAGGCGTGCTGGGCTTGCCATGCTCGGTGACGACTCAACTTTTCATTGAGTTGTCGTTGCACGCTTATGTCTTGCAAAGGGCATGCCATCGGGCCGGGAAGCTGTGCGGCTGCCTTGTGTTAGGCCGGGACGCAAAATTTTGAAGCCATCGCAGAAACTGCGCGCCACGGCTCGACGGCCGCCAGGCGCCTCCGGTATCCTGCGCGCGCCCGCCGCGGCGTAAGCGGCAGCAAAAGAGGTGTGAAAAAACCTTATGGTCCTAGCCGCGACGGCCCCCGCGAGCGCCGTGGTGTTCCTGTTCATAGTGTCTTTCCTTTGTTTCATGTCCGGCGCAGCGCTGCGCCGCTGGCCCGATAAGGTCCAGGCTTACATTGAGCGCGTAGACGGCTCGTTGTGGTTCGTGAGCACCGAGACGCATCGTGCGTTGATCCAAGCCACGGGCATGACGCTGACGGCGTTGTCGCTGCTGTCGGTCATCGCCGCACGCCTCGTCTCGTAAGCGTCGCCGCGTGCCTCTGCGGGCGGCTCGTGCCGCTGGCATAACCCGTGCATTCGCGCGATCATTCGTTCGAACGAGTCTAGTTCGAACGGGGGTCCAGAAAAACGGAGGCGTAGAGTCGTGGGCATGCAAGTCGACGTACGGAAACAACGAGAGCTCGCGTATCGGCTTTGGGAAGAGCGGGGCCGGCCCGAAGGGCGGCCGGAAGAAGACTGGTTCGAAGCCGAGCGGCGGTTGCGTTCCGATCAGCACGAGAACGAGTCCGCAGCCGTCGACGAGGCGGTTCGCGGGTCCTTTCCGGCGAGCGACCCCCCGAGCACGCATGTGCCGGACAAGGCGCCCGTGAACCCGCGGAAGCGCAAGGTTTCGGCTCCGCGGCCGCCGTCCAGCTTGAGCTAAGCGCAGCTCAGTCGTCGTCGTGCAGCGTCACGCGCGTCGTCGTCACGGCGCCGGCGACGCCGCCGCGTGGGCGGCTCAGATGGACCGTGAACGCCTCGTCGGACTCCCGCACGCCGTCGTTGACGATCGGGATCAACACGCGCTCGACGGTCGCCCCGGCCGGGAATGTGACCATTTGCCGGCCGATGTCCGCGTAATCGTCGTCCTCGTGAGCCGTGCCGGGGGTTGTCCACCATCCGACGGCGGCTTCGGACCCCGTGTCTCCGCTGCGAACGATGTCGATGGCGACGACGGAATGGTCCTCGCGCGCGGCGATTCTTGGCGTGCCGAGTGACAGCACTGCGGGATCTGCGCGCGTCCGCCCCATCGCCGTCGTCGTGCCGCCGGAAGCCGGCCGCGGCCCAGGCGTTTTGGCGCCGGCGGGCTGATTCGCCGCGGGCGGCGCGGCGGCAGCAGGCGGCTCGGGTGCGGCTGTTCAATCTGCGGCTGCGGCGGGGGTTCTTCGGCCGGTGGCGGTGCAGGGTCGACCACCGTGGCCGGCGTACCGGGTCTCTTGCTCGTGCGGCTCAGTGGCGGCCAGGGTTCCGCGGGGGCGACGCGAGCCGCAACGGTTCGCAACGCATCGAGTCCGCGTGCCTTGAGCTCCTCGGCCGAGGCGCCGACGCCGCCATGGTAAGACGCAACGAGGGCGCCGATCGCCGCGACGGCGGCCATGGGGAACACGAGCCGCGCCAGAGCGACCATTGCGGTTTGTCTGCGGGCCGCGCCGTGGCAACGGCGCCGTCGTAGGCAAGTCCGGCCTCTTCGAGGAAGTCCGCGACGCTGCTCGTGCGCCGCCCCGCGTTGAGCACAGCGCCAATCGCGTTCAAGCGCTTCGCAGGAACATCGCTATGGACCGCGGCGCGCAGCGCGTCGGGTGAAGTCGAGCCGACGTACAGCTCGGCCGCGAGCCGCGCGAGGCCTTTCAGGTCGTCGCTCGCGCGCGGCCATGAAGCTTTGCAGCCATGATCGCGATGAGCGCGCCGAGGTACTTGTCCTTGACCTGCACGAGCGAATAGCGACTTTGGCGGCAGGCCGAAACGGAGGAAACAGGTCGGAGCTCACGAACAGGATGTCGAGCTTCTCGTCGGCGCGGCGGATAGAGTCGGTGTCAGCCATGGAAGACGCTCAACGTGGCGGCCGAGCGGGCTCGCCGGTATGCCGGCAGCGCGAGTTGGTCGACGATTGCTGCTTCCCAGCTCGCGAGGACGCCTCTGCGGACGCTCTTCCCGTGCAAATGACGGAGCAGGCTCGGATTCCAGCCGACGGACGCGAACCGGCATAGCGCCGGCAGCAACCGGTTGCGATCCGCAGCGAGCTCGTCGTAGTCGACGATGGCGACGCGCTCGCCGAGCCGCTCCTTGAGCTCGAGTGTTTGCCGGATGCTCGCGAGGTACTCCACGCAGGCCTTTTCGAGGCGCGACATGCCTTGAGCCGATTTTCCGGCGAGCCCCAATGCCGTTCGCGGCAGCAGCGCACGCTCGCGGCTCGAGAGCAGCGATCTCACCGCAGCGCGCGGCTCACGGACGATCCACACGAGCTTGAAGTGCTCGTGCGTGCAGTATTCGCGGTAGCGCTCGCGGACATAGGTGGTCTGGAAGCAAGGCCGACCGGCCACGGAATGCTCGCGTAGGCCCGCGAGCAGCAGCGCGCCATCGAGCTCGTCGTCGTGGCCCCACGAAGCGTCCGCGAAGCCGGGCAACCGTTTGAAGAGATGTGTGATGGCCGTGACGGCGGCCCAATCGCAACCGGCGATCAACAACGCATTCGGGTAGTCGTCGAGCTTTGCCAGAAACGGCTGGTCGCCCAGCGCCGCGTAGAAGTCGGACCAGGTCGTAATTCCGTGGTCGCCGCGCCGATAAACGAGCTCCGAGAAATGTGCGCGGCGCTTGTATCGAGCCAGTCGAAGCGATGCGTCGGCGGCAATAGTCACCACGTGCGCAGATCCTTGGGGGTGCTGCTGAATCCACGCCGATGATGCAAGTCCCATGCCGTGGGAATCGCCGACGACGGTGCAGGAATTTCGTATTTCTGCTTGGTTTATCTACCTCCGAAGACCTATCGATTCGGGCACTAAGGGCCGAGCTGCTGCCGCAGTGCGCTCGGGCCGCGTTAGGTGCCCGTCAATGCGGTCGGCGGCATCGGTCGGCGGCTCACGGGCGTCGCAAAAGTGAGGCCCCCCATGTCCATCGGGGATCGGTGCTCGGCCGCGTTGTGATCGAGCTGATAGTCTTCCGCGCTCGTCGCGGCACGTCCGGCTCGTCGTCTCCGGCGCCGAGCACGGACGAGCCGCCCGCCACGACGAAGTCGCGCCAGCGACCTGGTCGTAATTCATCAGCGCGCGCCAACCGGACATCTTGGCGATTGCAAGGCCCGTGAAGCGGTTGCGGTGTGCACGTAGTCGCCGCCGGGATTGCCTCGGCTGAAGTAGTTGTTCTTGGCAATCATGCCGTTGAGCGCCGTGCCTTCGACGTCGCGCGTTCCACTGCTCAGGCGAAAGAGAAAATGGTAGCTGCACCCAGATGGCGCCGCCGGGCTTGAGCACGCGCAGCATTTCCGCTATTGCGCGCTCCGGCGTAGCGTTTGAGCAAACGCTCGATACGGCCTTTCAGCGTGACTGTCTCGGTGCGCTTGCGCCGAAAGGCCTCGTTCTCTACCTGAATCCCCGAAGTCATGAGCTTCCCCTGCCGCGACACTGTGCAGCAATTTCTGTTCCACAAGCCGTTTATGCCAGCGATTCACTTGCGCATCGCCGGCCGCCATCGAGCAAGGCGCTTTTCGCGCGTTTATCCACGCGTGGCAATTTCGCCACGCCACGGAGCGCGCGTTCGATCGCTGCTAGCGTTGTCGAAACCGAAGCAGAAGGGGGCCTCCATGTCGTCGTCCTCTGGGCTCGGCAGTTTGTAATTCCCTTTCCAAAAATTGCTTGTCCCATGTAGTGCCGGCAAGCGCTCTCGCGCGGCGCAGACCGAACGCTTCGACCTTACCGTGGCGCCGCTGCAACTGGCACGTCGCTTGCATCGACATGGGCCCGAGTGAACGAAGGGGGGCATGTCGGCCCGCCGCAGGGAGTGTGTTTCGTGGTGCACCCGAAGATCGACGTCCAGATAACGTTACTGACGTTTCTTCGAGTCATCTTGGTGCCAAGCGTCGCGGTCGCGTCGCTAGTCGCGTCGACTACGTTGCTCGAGGTGCGCTTCACCGAGCCGTATATCGCCCTCGCAATCATCACGGCATTGCTGACGCTGCTCGTGATGGTGCGCGATGCGGTGCAACAAGCCAATGTCGTGGGCTCTCACGGGTTGACGCTCGCGGGGCGCATCGGCGTTGGCTGGCTCGCCGTCGTCGGCGTCTTACTGCTGCTCGGCTACGCGACGAAGAGTTCGGAAGTTTTCTCCCGGCGGGCGTTGTTCCTATGGTTCGTCCTGACGCCGCCGCTCCTGGTCGCGGCCTCGCTCGGCGTGCAGCAATGGCTGCGCGCGCTGTTGGTCTCGTCACGTTACGTTCGCAGCGCCGTGATCGTCGGCACGACGAAGATGGCCTTGGAGCTTGCGCGCACGCTGCACCAGCGCCCGGAGCTCGGGTTGAAGCTGCGCTGCGTCTTCGCCGACGAGGCGGCCGGGGATCCGCCGCTTGACGATGCCACGAGCGCAGCGATTCGCAACATCGCCGGAGCCGAGATACGTAAAGGCGGCGGTGTCAGCCAATACGTCAATTCTCGCCACATCGACGTCGTGTTCATTGCCAGAGAAGCGCATGCGCCGGGTGTCCGCGGAATGTGCGACGAGCTGCGCGATACGACGTCGTCCGTCTATCTGATCCCGGACGTATCGTTGTACGACTTGATGCAGGCAAGAGTCGGCGATCTCGACGGCATACCGATGGTGGCGCTCTGCGAGTCGCCGCTGCAAGGAGGCCGCGGAGCGCTGAAGCGGATCACCGACATCGTGTTCGCGTCGCTGATGCTGATCGTCGCGTCGCCCCTCATGCTGTTGATTGCGCTAGCGATCAAGCTCGATTCACCCGGACGCGTATTTTTCAGGCAGGACCGCTACGGTCTCGATGGCGAGCGAATCGTCGTCTACAAGTTCAGGACGATGACGGTGTGCGAGAACGGGCTCGTCGTCGTCCAAGCGAAGCGCAACGACTCTCGCGTGACGCGTGTCGGGCGATTCCTGCGGCGCTCCTCGCTCGACGAGCTGCCGCAGCTGATCAACGTGCTGCAAGGCCGGATGAGCCTAGTCGGCCCGCGGCCGCATGCAGTCGCGCACAACGAGGAATATCGCAAGCTGATATCGGGCTACATGGTGCGGCACAAAGTGACGCCCGGCATCACGGGGCTGGCCCAAGTCAGCGGATGCCGCGGCGAAACTTCGACGCTCGACGAAATGCGTCAGCGCGTTAAGTACGACCTCGAGTACCTGCGGCATTGGTGCTGGCTGCTGGACATCAAGATCATGTTGCGCACGCTCGTGCTCGCGTTTCGCGACAAGCGTGCTACTGATTCAAGCGTGCCTACTGATTAGGGAGGAGTCGACATCGAAACGTCATGCGTGCGCACGTCGCCTCGGCGCGTGTCTGATCTTTGGCTGGGCGTGCGTTACGCACGCTTCCCGCGGGGAGGCCGACTGGGAAACGATCCCGGACGTGCGGCTCGTAGCGGAAACGAACGAACGATAATCCTTCCCTCAACATCGTCGGTGCGACGCAGCTCGTCGATTCGGCGAGCCGGGTGCTTGCCGACGCCGCGTTGCGAAGCAGGAGGGCGGAGCCGCGCGGGGAGCTCACGGTTCGAGCCCCGCATACGCACGGACGCGTGCGCCGAAGAGGAGGCGCAGCGGCTCGAAAGCACGGACGTCCTGCGATCGAGCGGCGTCCATCGCGGCCAGACGGTTAGGATCGGATATTCGGCCGACATCGCGAGCGAGCGCGTCCTCCGCGTCGAGTTCCTCGAAACCCTGGCCACGGAGCCGATCGGCGACGATCCGACTGCCATCGTAACGAGTCAGGTCGGCGTCAACGAGCAGCGCACGCGCTTCGGCGTGTCCGTACATCGAGATCGCGATGAACAGCCGCTCCGACTCGAACGCGGTGACGATCGGCATTCGTTATCGCGGGCGGTCGATACAGCCGGCGGCGCTCGCGCCGTGAGGCTTCTGCAACGTTTCGACTAGTGGCGACGGAGCATCTCGCGCCGGCCGCTTCTACGTGGCACGGGCTTTGCACCACGTCGCCTACTGTGGTCGGCGTGCAAGGAGAAGGAACACGTGCCGCAACGGATAGCGATAATCAGCGACCATGCGTCGCCGCTCGCCCCGGTGGGGGGCATCGACAGCGGCGGACAGAATATCTATGTAGCCGAGACGGCGCGGTACCTCGCCGCACGGGGCCATCTCGTCGACGTCTTCACGCGCAAGGACCAGGCTGACCTGCCCGAGGTCGTCGAGTGGCTCCCCGGTGTGCGCGTCGTGCACGTGCCGGCCGGTCCAACCGCGTTCGTCCGCAAGGAGGACATCCTCCCGTGGATCCCGGAGTTCACGGCCTTCGTCGAGCGGTTCGCGACGCGGGAGCGCTACGACGTCGCGCACGCGCATTTTTTCATGTCGGGGCTCGTGGCCATGCGGCTGAAGAGCGCGCTCGGCCTACCGTTCGTCGTGACTTTCCATGGCCTGGGCCTCGTACGCAGATTTCACCAAGGAGCCGCAGACGAGTTCTCGCCGAAGCGCATCGCGATCGAGCGCGACGTCATCGACGCCGCCGACGCGATCGTCGCCGAATGTCCCGACGACCGCCGTAACCTCGTGACGCTCTACAACGCCGACCCTCACAGGATCGCCGTCATCCCATGTGGTTTTTCGAGCGAGGAGTTCTGGCCCATTGCGCCGCGCTTCGCGCGCCATGCGCTCGGGGTACCGAGCGACGTTCCAGTGCTCCTCAGCGTCGGGCGGCTCGTCCCGCGCAAGGGCGTCGACAACGTCATTCGCGCGCTGGGTGTCCTCGTCCGCCGCCTCGGCGTGCCGGCGGAGCTGCTCGTGGTCGGCGGCAGCTCGGACATCGCGGACGTCGCGCAGACGCCCGAGATCGGACGGTTGCGCGCCGTCGCGAGCGATGCCGGCGTCGCCGACCGCGTGTCTTTCACGGGCAGACGCTCGCGCGATCTCCTGAAGCTCTACTACAGCGCCGCCGACGTATTCGTCGCGACGCCTTGGTACGAGTCGTTCGGCATGACATCCATTGAGGCCATGGCGTGCGGGACACCGGTCGTCGGTGCGCGTGTCGGCGGCATCAAATACAGCGTCCTCGACGGCCGTACCGGCTTTCTCGTGCCGCCGAACGATCCGGTCGCGCTCGCGGAGCGGCTCAACGAGATTTGCTGCTCGCCGCGCCTCGCCGAACGATTTTCGAGCCTGGCCGTGCGCCGGGCCTATGGGTTGTTCCGCTGGGAACGCGTCATCCAGTCGCTCGCGGCACTCTACGCCGACGTCCGAGTCTCGGCGGTGCCGACGCCACAGGCGGCGCTGCCCGAGCCGGCGCCAGGCGTCGTGGCGGCCGCATGAGCACACATTCGGTCGAAGCGGCGCCGGTCCGGCGTGCCGTATTTCTCGACACGGACGGCAGCTTGATCGACAACCCGGTGCACTACGCCGACCCCGGCCTCGCGACCTTGGCGACCGGGGCCGCCGACGCATTGCGGATGCTCAAGGCGCAGGAATTCGTGCTCGCCGTTGTCTCCAATCAGCCCGGCGTAGCGCTGGGTTGCTTCCCGCTGCGCGCGCTGACCGGCTTCGAGCGACGCATCCAGGAGCTGCTCGCGCCGCATGGGGTGTCCGTCGACGCGTTTTACTACTGCCCGCATCTTCCGCAGGCGGCCAACGTCCGATTCGCCGTGCGGTGCTTGTGCCGCAAGCCGCAGCCCGGGCTGCTGCGCCAAGCGGCGCGTGACTGGCAGATCGATCTCACGCAATCATGGCTCGTCGGTGACACGCTCGACGATATCGAGGCCGGCAGCCGGGCCGGCTGCCGCACCGTGCTCGTCGATACGGGGAGCGAAACGGAATGGCGTCTCGCGCCGTTCAGGCAACCGCATCACCTTGCGGGCTCGCTGGGCCAAGCAGCGCACGCGATATTGAGCTCGGCGGGCCGCGCGCCGCGGGATCCTCCGGGCGATCGCGACACGATCGACGTGGCGTCTCGCGCGTAGGCGGCGTACGTGCGGCTCGATGCCGCGGTCTGAGAAGCGTTCGCTGCCCGCATGCACGCGTGCAACGGCGTGGCATAGAACTTGCTCCTTCACCAGGCGTCACAAGGGGACCCCGCGTGCTCTGGCTCGACGATGCGAACAAGCGTGGCCGGATGCCCGCACCCGCGGGGAGCGCCTCGCCGCAAGCGCGCCTTGCCGCGTCACATCTGGTGGTGGTTTCTCGGCGCGCTGCTGATCAATTTCATCGTGACGCGCTACATGGTGCCCCCGACCGACGAACCGGTCGCCGTACCGTACACGGTTTTCAAGTCGGAGGTCGCGGCGGGCAACGTCGCGGCGATCTACGCGCGTGGCGCGGACGTCGAAGGCCGTTTCGTCGAGCCGGTGACCTATCCGTTGGAGGGCGGTGCTGCGCCAGCTGCGGGCGGCGACCGTAACCAACCCGACTCGCCGCGCACCTCGACGCAGTTCACGACGACGGTGCCGGCGTTCGTCGATCCGGGCCTCGAGGCGCTGCTCGTCAGCCACGGCGTCGAAATCAGGGCCGTACCCATCCGCTCGGGCGGCAGCCCGCTAGCGACGTTGCTGCTGGGATTCGGGCCCGCGCTGCTCTTGATCGGATTCTACGTCTGGATTTATCGGCGCGCCGCGCGCGGAGCCGGAATGGGCGGCGGGCTCATGGGCATCGGCCGCAGCCAAGCGAAGCGCTACGACGCCGAGAGCGACACGAAAGTGACCTTCGAAGACGTCGCCGGTATCGACGAAGCCGAGAACGAGCTCGTCGAGATCGTCGATTTTTTGAAGGCCCCGGAGCGCTATACGCGCTTGGGCGGCACGGCGCCGAAGGGTGTGCTGCTCGTCGGCGCGCCGGGCACGGGCAAGACGCTGCTCGCGAAGGCTGTCGCCGGCGAGGCCGGTGTGCCGTTCTTTTCCATGAGCGCCGCAGAGTTCATGGAGATGATCGTCGGTGTCGGTGCCGCGCGCGTGCGCGATCTGTTCAAGCAAGCGCGAGACCATGCTCCTGCAATCATTTTCATCGACGAGCTCGACGCGATCGGCCGAGCACGCGGCCAATTCACGATCGGCGGTGGCGGCGAGCAAGAGCAGACGTTGAATCAGATTCTCACGGAAATGGACGGCTTCTCGAGCCGTGCCGGCGTCATCGTGCTCGCGGCGACGAATCAGCCGGACGTGCTCGACAAGGCGTTGCTGCGCCCCGGCCGCTTCGACCGCCGCGTCGTGGTGAACTTGCCCGACAAGACCGGCCGCGCGGCCATCCTGAAGGTGCATACGCGCCGTGTGCCGCTCGCGGCCGACGTCGTGCTCGAGGAGCTGGCAGGGGCGACGCCGGGATTCTCCGGCGCGGACCTGAAGAATGTCGTCAACGAGGCGGCCTTGCTCGCCGCGCGAAGGGCGGAGGAGCAGGACGAAGTTCACCGGAAGGATTTCTTCGACGCGCTCGAGAAGATCATGCTCGGCCCGGAGCGGCCCATTCTTCTGAGCCGGCAGGATAGAGAGCGTATTGCGTATCACGAGAGTGGTCATGCCGTGCTCGGGCTCGTGGTACCCGGCGCAGATCCCGTGCACCGCGTGACCATCGTGCCGCGCGGCCAGGCGCTCGGCGTGACCTATCAGCGGCCGAGCACAGACCGCTACAACTATCCGGAAGCCTATCTGCGCGCGCGCATCGTGGGCATGCTCGGCGGCCGTGCGGCCGAGGAAATCGTCTACGGCTCGCGGACCACGGGAGCGGAAAGCGACATCGAGCAGGCGACGGCGATCGCGCGCAGCATGGTCACGCGCTGGGGCATGAGCGAAAAGCTCGGGCTCGTACAGCTCGCGCCGCGAGTGAACCCCTATCTCGGGGGCGCCGCTGCGTTCGGCGCTGACCGGCCGTTCAGCGAGACGACGGCGCAGACGATCGACGCCGAGGTGCAGCGCATCACCGGCGAGAGCTATGACGAGGCGTGCCGGCTCTTGCGCGCTCACCGCAAGGCGCTCGACGCGCTGGTTGCGGCGTTGCTGGAGAAAGAGACCCTCGACGAGATCGAAATCCTCGAGGTCACCGGTTTGCCGCCGGCGGCCGAGCTACCCGCCACGCCGGCCGATGCACTCGTCAGAGACGCCGCGGCCGAGCGCGCCAACCCCAAAGCAAAGGCTATGCCTCTAGCAAGGCGGTAAGGTCTGTGAGCGGCACTCTGACGAGCTCGGGGCGGTTGGCGAGCTCATAGCGGACCTCATAGAGCAGGCGCTCGATCGTCGCGAGCACGAGCAGGCGGTCCTCCTCGACACGGTCACGCGGGAACGCTGGGCAATCGCCGATAGCAGAGCGGTACGCATCGCGGAACGCTGCGTGAACCTGCGCGCGCCAGTCCTCGAGGAACGTACGGATGTCGGCGACGCCGGAGCGAGGTTTCGCCGCGAAGTGCTCCGCTGCGACGACGCGCGCGTAGTCGAACGAACGGCGCATCGCGGCGAAGTCCTTGAGAACGGTGTGCTTGCGGCGGCGTTCCGCCAGGCTGCGTCCCGGCTCGCCCTCGAGATCCGTGATGACGAAGTCGTTTCTCGTGATGAGCACTTGCCCCAAGTGATAGTCGCCGTGCAGGCGAATCGCGAGGCTCGTCGTTGAGCCCGCTGCGTGCTTGTCGATTACACCGCGCAGCCGCTGCGCCGATTCCAACGTAAGGCTCGCGGCCTCGCGCGCTTGCACAGGCAGCTCGGTACGCCGTGCGCGCAGAGTATAGAGCGTCGCGTCGAGCTCGCTGCCGATTGCCGCGACCCATTCAGCTAGGCGTGCCGAAGTGAATGGCTCCGGATCGAAGCTCGGGTCGCCCGTCTTGACCGTGAGCGCGCGGTGAAAATCGGCCGTGCGCGCCGCGAGCGCATTGACAAGCAGCAAGTAGCTCGAGTGATCGCCGGCGCCGATCTGGCCGTCCGTCGCGCGCGCCAGCGCATCGTCGAGGCTGCGCTCGAGATAGCGCAGTGTGTATTTCCAGCCGTCGCCCTGATTGCGGACGGCAGCTTGCACGATCGCGACGGTCGTCGGCTCGGCCGATGGCCGCTCGAGGACAATCGCGCCGGCCGTCGGGGCCACCGCGCTGCAGGGAGACCGTTCGGTGAGAAAACGGCCGAGCTCCCACTCGGGATGCGCGCCGCCGCGCAGCCGCCGATACGCTTTCAGGAACAGCTGCTCACCAACTATGAACGAAACGTTGCTGCTATCGGCCGTGTGGTGAACCGTCGCTTGCGCGAGGCGCTTCGGCAGCAGTGCTCCTAGTGCCGCTGTGGGCGTAAAACGCAGCGTGCCCGAACCGACGCGAACCGACGCGCGCTCGGCGAGCGCTCCGATCAAGGCGCGCACGAAATCGTCGTCCGCGAACGCGTCGAACACGAAACCCGTCGCGGCGCGCTGGCGCACGCGCGCAAGCGTATGAGGGGCGCGCGGTCCGGCGCGCTCGCCGCCCCACTCGAGCGCCAGCGGCAACAGGTAGTCCTGTGGCGTGTCGGCGGGAAACTGGGCGGAGACGACCAAGAGCAGCCATGTCTCCTGCTTCGGTTGCCAGCGCACGATCTCCGTGATCGTGACAGACGGCGCGCCCTGACCTTTGCCCGCGAACCAGCGCTGCGCCGCGAGATAGCTCGGCACGACCTCGCGCTCGAGCTGCAGCTTGAGCTTCAAGGCGCCTCCCTGGCGCTCGGAGGGGTCGCTATTGAAGCTGTCGAGGCCGTTCCACAGCACGAGCCAAGGCCGTTCCTCGGCGGGCAACCGCTCTTCGTGCCAGCTCGGCGGTGGCCCGGACTCCGCGAGATCGAACCAATAAAACGCGTAGCCCGGCAGCGTCAGCATATAAGGCAGCTCGCCGATGGGCGGGAACGACGAGCGGCCGACCATTTCGACCGGTACTCGGCCGCGAAACTGCGCCAGATCGAGCTCGACGGCTTGTGCTGAGCGCTTCAGGTTCGCGACGCAGAGAACGGCGGCGTTCTCGTAGCGGCGCACGTAGGCGAGGATCGTACGATTGCCGGGCCGAAGCAGCTCGAACGTGCCGCGGCCGAACGCCTTGCACGTCTTGCGCACGGCGAGCATGCGGCGCGTCCAATTGAGCAGCGAGGACGGTTCCCGCGACTGCGCCTCGACGTTGACGGAGGCATAGCCGTACACAGGGTCCATGATCGGGGGTAAGTACAGGCTCTGCGGATCGGCGCGCGAGAAGCCGCCGTTGCGGTCGGGGCTCCATTGCATCGGCGTGCGGACGCTGTTGCGGTCGCCGAGGTAGATGTTGTCGCCCATGCCGAGCTCGTCGCCGTAATACACGGTCGGGGAGCCCGGCATCGAGAGCAGCAAGCTGTTCATGAGCTGGATCTTCGCGGGATCGTTCTCCATGAGCGGCGCGAGACGACGGCGGATGCCGACGTTGACGCGGGCGCGCGGGTCGGCCGCGTACATCTGGTACATGTAGTCGCGCTCCTTGTCAGTGACCATCTCGAGCGTCAGCTCGTCGTGGTTGCGCAAAAAGATCGCCCACTGACAGGTGGGCGGGATGTCCGGCGTTTGCTGCAAGATCTCGACGATCGGGTAGCGGTCCTCTTGCGCGATGGCCATGTACATGCGCGGCATCAGCGGAAAGTGATACGCCATATGGCACTCGTCGCCGTCGCCGAAATATTCGCGCACGTCCTCTGGCCATTGGTTGGCCTCGGCGAGCAGCATGCGGTTCTTGTACTTCGCGTCGATGGCGCGCCGGAAGCGCTTCACGACGGCGTGCGTCTCGGGCAAGTTCTCGTTCGAAGAGCCGTCGCGCACGCAGAGATAAGGGATCGCGTCGAGCCGCAGGCCGTCGACGCCAAGATCGAGCCAGTGCTGCATGACGCGAATGACGGCATTCACGACGGCGGGGTTGTTGTGATTGAGGTCCGGCTGGTGCGAGAAGAAGCGGTGCCAATAGTATTGGTCGGCCACGGAGTCCCAGGCCCAGTTCGACTGCTCCGTGTCCGTGAAGATGATGCGCGTCTCGGAAAATCGTTTGTCGGTGTCGCTCCAGACGTAGAGGTCGCGCTTCGCAGAGCCGCGCGGCGCCGTGCGCGCTGCCTGAAACCACGGGTGCTGATCGGACGTATGGTTGACGACAAGCTCCGTAATGACTTTGAGACCGCGTTCGTGCGCTGCGCGCACGAACGCCTGAAAGTCGCGCTGCGTGCCATAGACGGGGTTGATGCCGAGATAATCGGCAATATCGTAGCCGTCGTCGCGCATCGGTGACGGATAGAAAGGCAGCAGCCAGATCGCGCTGACGCCGAGCCGCTCGATGTAGTCGAGCTTCGAGGTCAGGCCCGCGAAGTCTCCGACGCCGTCGTCGTTCTGATCGAAGAACGAGCGAACATGAAGCTGATAGATGACGGCGTCTTTGTACCAGAGGGGATCGTCGCTCGGCTCGCTACCCATGCAATCAAACCGCTACCATGATCAGGCCCATTGAATCGACAAGCAGAAGATCGAACACCGCGGATCAAACAAAGTAGTCGAAGTCGCGCTCGGACGCTCGATGCGGCGCCTCGAGGCGAAACACGCACGCCGGGCACTCGGCCGGGGACAACGTTACGAAGGCGCGCGGGCCTTGCCAGTCGTAGCGCCGGCCGGAGACGAGCTCGTGGGCGTGATACGAGCTCTGCGCGTCGAGAGACCACTCGTCGAGCGGCACATCGATGAGGCCGCTCTGCGGATGAATCGGATCGAGGTTCACGACGACGAGCACGATGTTGCGGCCGTCCTGGCTCGTTTTCGAGTAACAGATGAGCTGATCGTTGTCGACGCGCCGGAACGTCAGCGTGTCGTCGCGCTGGAGCGCGGGATTGTCACGGCGGATCGCATTCAGCCTCCCGAGAAAATGCTTCAGCGAGTCTTCGCGCGCGAGGTCCCAGCGCTTGATCTCGTACTTCTCGGAGTCGAGGTACTCCTCGCTGCCGGGCTCGCGCGGCGTGTGCTCGAGCAGCTCGAACGCGGGGCCGTAGATTCCGTAGCTGGCGCCGAGCGTGGCCGCAAGCGCCGCGCGCGCCATGAAAGCCGGCCGGCCACCCGTCTGCAGGTACTCGTGCAGGATGTCCGGCGTGTTCGGCCAGAGGTTCGGCCGAAACCAGTCGCGCACGGAGGCGAGCTCCGTGAAGTAGTCGGTCAGCTCCTGCTTGGTGTTGCGCCACGTGAAGTACGTGTACGACTGGCTGAAGCCGAGCTTCGCAAGCCGAAACATCACGCGCGGCCGGCTGAACGCCTCGGCGAGGAAGATCGTGTCGGGATGGCGCTCTTTGACATCGGCGATCAGCCAGCGCCAAAAGTCGAACGGCTTCGTGTGCGGGTTGTCGACGCGGAACACCTTGATGCCCTGGCCGATCCAGAATAGAACGACGTCGCGCAGCTCGCCCCAGAGCTCGCGCCATTCGGGCGTGGCGAAGTCGATCGGAAAGATGTCTTCGTATTTTTTCGGCGGGTTTTCCGCGAATTGCACGCTTCCGTCTGGCCGGCGAGCGAACCACAGCGGATGCTCGCCGACATACGGATGATCGGGCGAGCACTGGAACGCGATGTCGAGCGCAACCTCGAGCCCCAGGCGCTGCGCTTCGCGGCAGAAAGCCGCGAAGTCCTCGAGGGTGCCGAGCTCCTCGTGCACGCTTTCGTGCCCGCCGGCCGCTCCGCCGATCGCCCACGGCGAACCGGGATCGTCGCCCCGGCCTGCAAGCGGTTGTTGCGGCCCTTGCGATGGCTGCGGCCGATCGGATGAATCGGCGGCAAGTACACGACGTCGAAGCCCATCTCGGCGACGTAGGAGAGGCGCCGCGCCGCCGTCGCGAGTGTCCCGTGGCGTCCCGGTACATCGGCCGATGAACGCGGAAAGAATTCGTACCAGGCGCCGAAGCGTGCGAGCGGCCGCTCGACGACGGCCTCGAGCGGCGGGTCGTATACCGACTCGCGCGAACGGTCAGGCGCTGCCGCCATGAGCTCGCGCAGTGCCTCGCTCGAGGCGCTTTGACGGCGTTCCTCGAGCGGCGCATCGCTCTCGAGCGATGCCGCATACGCGAGCAACGCGTCGCTCTTGGGCGCGCGCACGAGTGCAGCGGCCGCACGCACGAGAGCGGCCCCTTCGCGTAGAGCGAGCGCGAGGTCGTCACGCTCGGTGCGTCGCACGAACTTGTGGTGCCACGTCGCGAAGGGGTCGATCCAGGCAGCGACGGTGTAGCGGTGGGTACCCAGCGCCGCCGGCACGAAGCTCGCCCGCCAGACGTCGTCGCCGAGCGGCGTCATGGGAACAGTGATCCAGCTCGAGCTGCCGGCCGGCGCATGCAGCAGCGCGCACGCGATGCGCTCGTGGCCCTCGACGATCACGTCGGCCTCGACGTCGATGGGCTCGCCGAGCACGCGCTTCAGCGCCGATCGACCACGGTCGACGACGGGGCGGACCTGCTCGATGAATGCCCGGCGACGTCCGTCGAGTGGCAATTCCATGTGGAAGTCGGCGGCAAGATGATTACTGCGTAACGGAGCAAGTTCTGTGCCGCTCGCAGGCCCCCAGCGGGCTGCCGGACGTTGCCTCGGCGGGTTGGAAGCTGCAAACCGCGGTCGCAATGTTTGCAACCAGGTCCAAAAACATGGCCGCACCATGCGGCCCGCCGTGCCGGCTGTTCGCAGGGCGTTTCTGCGCGGCTCGTGGCATGAGACGTGCAATCCGGGGGCGATCATCCACTACCACCACCAACACGGACACCGAGGCAAGTCATGGCCAAATCACGCAATGCCAAGCAAGGACGGCGCAGGGTCTCGACGAAGTCGCGAGCAGCGCAGAGATCCCAGAGTGGGAGAGCCCGCAGCTCGAGGAGTGCGGGAGGACGAAACGGCGCTGCGCGCGAAGACGCGATCGCGCTTCTGAAAGCCGATCATCGCGAGGTCGAAGGCCTTTTCGGAGACTTCGAAAAGGCTCGTTCCGACGACCGGAAGCGTGAGCTGTCGGAGCAGATCTGTCTCGCTCTGCGCACGCACACGACGATCGAGGAAGAGATCTTCTATCCAGCGTTCCTGGAGGCGACCGACGAAACCGAGATCCATCATGAAGCCGAGATCGAGCACGCGGGCGCAAAGCACCTGATCGAGGAGATCGAGTCGGCGGGTCCCGACGACGATCACTTCGAAGCGCGAGTAACGGTGCTCCGGGAGATGATCAAGCACCACGTCAAGGAAGAAGAGCAGCGTGGCGGAATGTTCACCAAGGCGCAGTCGAGCGACATGGACCTGCGGGCTCTGGGCCAGCGGTTGAAGGAGCGCAAGCTCGAGCTCATGGGTGAGGCTACCGACGCGGACGGAGGCCGGAGCCAACCGCCGCCGCAGAGCCGCTCGCGCTTTGGCGGCCGCGAGCTTCGCGCCCGCTCGAGCTGACGCGGCGCCGACTCGAGTGGCGTGCCGTCGCGCCGATGGGCGGCGCGTCATTCGAGCGCCCATTCGACGTGCCAAGCCGGCCACTCGGCGCCGATGGTAACCGCCGTCGAGAGCAAACTTCGGCCGCGCGCCGTCGGGGGGGCCGCGTAAGGCGTGTCCGTGAGATTCGCCGCGAGCGTCAACGTCGCACCGTCGACCAGCGACCATCGTGCCGTCAGCGTCGCCGGCGCTAGAAGCGTCCCGCCGGCGGAGCGCGCCGGCAGCCGCGGCGCGAGCTCGCGGCGGCGCACCGCGAACCGGTGCCGCGCGCGCTCGAGCGCAGTCTTGTGCGGCTCACGCGCCGCGGCCGCCCAGTCGAGGACCGCCGCGTTGCGAGCGGCTTCCGTCGCGGGATCGGGCGCCGAACGGGCGTCGATGTCGTGCCATAGGTCCGCAAATTCTTGCCGCCGGCCTTCCGTCACGGCGTGCGCGAGCTCGCCTGCGAAATCGCAAAAGAACGGAAAGCTGCTCGGCGCATGGAGCTCGTCGCCCATGAACAGCAAGATCGGCGTCGGCAAGAGTGCCAGCAATGTCTCGGCGGCGAGCATGCGCGGCGCGTCGAGCAGCGTCCACATGCGCGCGGCGTCCGGCCGGTTGCCGATCTGATCGTGATTCTGCAAAAAATTCACGAACGCTTCGGGTGGCAGCTCGGCGCTTGCGCTGCCCCGCGGTTCACCGCGATGCGCGGAGTGCTCGCCCTGATAGACGAAGCCTTCGAGCAACGAGCGTAGCAGCTGCGGGCCCGGGGTCGCGTAGTCCACGTAGTGCCCGCCCGTCTCGCCCGTCAGCAGCACGTGGAGCGTGTGATGGAAGTCGTCGTTCCACTGCGCTGTGAAGCCAACCGGCCGGCGGGCGACGTCGCGGGCGAGGAGTCCCGCTTCGTTGCGATCGTTTTCGAGCACGAGATGCGCCCCCCGCGCGGCTGGCGCGGCGTGGACGGTCGCAGCGAGCTCGCGCAGGAAGCTCGGATCGGAGTCGTCGACGATCGCATGGACGGCGTCGAGCCTCAGGCCGTCGAAGTGATACTCCTCGAGCCAGTAGAGCGCGTTATGGATGAAGAACTGGCGTACGACGGCGCTCGATCGATCGTCGAAGTTGATGGCGTTGCCCCATGGCGTCTTGTGGCGTGCCGTGAAGAACTGCTCCGCGTAGTGCCCGAGATAATTGCCGTCGGGTCCGAAATGGTTGTAGACGACGTCGAGTAGAACCATGAGGCGGCGTTCGTGCGCGGCGTCGATGAAGCGCTTCAGATCGTCAGGGCGGCCGTACGGCGCATGTGGCGCGAACGGCAGAACGCCGTCGTAACCCCAATTCCAACGGCCGGGCGTCGCGGCAAGCGGCATGAGCTCGATCGCCGTCACTCCGAGCTCTACCAAGTAGTCGAGGCGCTCCGCGGCGGCCGCGTAGGTGCCCTGAGCCGTGAACGTTCCCACGTGCAGCTCGTAGATCACCGCGTCGTGGAACGGCCGGCCGCGCCATGCGCCGTCACGCCATTCGTAGGCGTCGGCAGCGACGACTTCGGAGCGCGCGTGCACGCCGTCGGGATTGAAGCGTGAGGCAGGGTCCGGCACGGCGACGTCGACGCCGTCGAATCGAAACGCGTAGCGCGAGCCAGGAGCCGCAGCTGGATCCAGGCAGTGGAAGAATCCGTGCTCGGCGCGCTGCATTGGCACGAGCCGGCCGTCCACCTCGACGCGGGCGCCGCGCGCCGACGGCGCCCAGATCGCGAACCGAGTGCCGTCGGGCGTAGGCGCCGCCCCGAACGGCATCTCATGAACGCTAGTCATCCGCCCGGCGTCAGGCGATCGCGCGCGCAGCAATATCGGAAAGTTGTGCCGGCTGTGCAGACGTGGCGAGGACGATGCCCTCGGGCGAAGCATAGTAACGCGACTCCGCGCACAATCTCGCACCGAGCATGGTGTTCGGCGGGATCGTCGCGCCGCAGTCGACAATGACCTTGTCGAGCACACAGCCGTCGCCGACGACGGCGCCCGGCAGCAGCACGGAGTCGCGAACGACGGCGTTTGCGCCGACACGGCAGCGCGTTGACACGATCGAACGCGTCACGTCGCCGGCGACGACCGAGCCCGGGCTCAATACCGCGGCGTCGACGTACGCGTCGGAGAGGACCCGGGCCGGCGCCAGAGGCTCGTGACGCGTGAACACGGGCCACGCGCCGTCGGCATGCAGCGAGAAGGGGGCGAGGTTGTCGAGCAGCTCCATGTTCGCGTGCCAGTACTTATCCACCGTGTTCAGCGTCCGCCAATAGTGCGGTTGCTCGACGGTGTCGCAGACGTGCGCGAACACCCGCGCCGTGCGCGCGGCTTGGGGCACGAGGTCGCGCGTGAAGTCGGCGGTAGCCGGCCGCGCTGCGTCGCGAGCCAAGCATTCGCTCAAGAATTTGGCGCTGAACAGGAACGCGCCCATGGCAGATACGCACGAGCGGCGCGGCGCGCTGGCCGTTGCCGGCCTGTGCTCGATGCGCTCGATGCGACCTTCCGGGCCGATGAAGACGTCGTCGTGCTCGCTGGCCTCGGGAACGTGGGCGCACGCGACCGTCAAGTCGGCGTCGCGCGCCTGGTGAAACTCGATCAGGGGGCCGTAGTCGAGTGCATATAGCTGGTCGCAGCCGAGGACGAGCACATGGCTCGCTCCCGTCGCCTCGATCAGGTCATAGTTCTGATAGACGGCATCGACGGTGCCGCGGTACCAGCGCTCGCCAACCTGCTGCTGCGCAGGCCAGATCTCGATGAACTCACCGAGCTCGCGGTGCAAAAAGCCCCAGCCGGCGTGGACGTGCCGGATCAGGGACTGGGACTTGTACTGGGTGAGCAGGGCGATGCTGCGGATTTCTGAGTTCACGCAGTTCGAAAGGACGAAATCGACGATTCGGTATTGCCCGCCAAACGGTACTGCGGCCTTCGTTTGCCAGGCCGTTAGACCCTCGAGCGCCCGACCGCGGCCGTTGGCAAGGACCAGCGCTAGCACGCCTTCGCAGCCCTTACTCGGGGCGAAGCGTCCCGCCCGCAGCATGGATTTCCCCCAAGAACTTTGGAAAAAACGGGGGTCCAATTACAAGGTTTGTAACAGACCCCCCAAAATGCCGCCCGGAATTACCCATTCGGGCGGCCCGCGTTGAAAATCCCTGCTCCTACTAAGCAAACCTCGTGCCAAGTCCGGCGGCGGCCGATGGCCAGCACAGGCTCGCGAGAAGCGGCAGGTGGTCGGAGGCCCGCCCCGCGTCCCGCAGCGTCGCGATCGTAGTCAGCTCGAGGGGCGCGCTGAACCAAATTCGGTCGAGCGGCAGCAGCGGCAGCCGTGAGGGGTAGGTCGCGAGCTCCGGGGTCGACAGCAAGGGCGGAGAGAGGCTGCGCTCCGCGAGACCACGGCCGGGAAAATCGTTGAAATCGCCGAGGACGACGATCGGCCGTTCCGGGATGGCCGCGATGCGCTCTTTGAGTCGTGCGAGCTGCCGGCGGCGTTCGAAGGGTAACAGACCGAGATGGGCCGCGACGACGACGATGCGGCCCGCCGGAGACTCGACGGCGCCTACGATCGCCTTGCGCGGCTCGCGCCAGCGCACGGACAGATCGAGCTCGCCGAGCGATTCGATGGGCCAGCGCGACAGCACGATGTGCCCGTAATGGCCGTCGCGGGCAGCGAGCGTTCGCGCGGCGACGCTGGGCCAGCCGAACAGCTGGCCGAAATATGAAAACGGATCCTGCGCGGCGCTCGTCGTGCGGTTGTCGATCTCCTGGAGCGCCGAGATGTCGGGTTGCGCGGCCTCGAGCACACCGGCGACGCGATCGGGATCGCAGACGCCGTCGCGGCCGACACAGCCGTGCACGTTCCACGTCAGAAACCGGACTTGAAGCGGCGTCATCGACTCGAGCGACGGTTCAACATCCACTGTATGCCGAAGACGACCGAGATCCATAGCACGATCGCAGCGGCGATCAACGCGATGTTCGGCAACGTCGGCTCACGCCAAGCGTCGACGGCACGGTCGCTGACGAACGCGAACGCCGCGATTCCGGGCAGCATACCGAGCGCCGTGCCGAGAATGAAATCACGGTAGCGAATGCCGAGAGCGCCAATCAGCATGTTGACGAATGTGAACGGCGCGATCGGAACCTTGCGTATCAACGCGATGGCGATGACGCCGCGTTTCGAGACGCGTTGCTCGAGCGCGTCGAGTTTAGCGCCGAGCCAGCGCTTCAGCGGCTTGCGCCCGATGAGGCGGCCGACGCCGAACGTCGCGCTGGCGGCCAGAAGAGTGCCGATAGCGCTAGTGACGAACCCGAGCACGGGTCCGAGCGTGACCACGGTCGCGCCGATCAATGCCAAGATCGGGACGGCGACGACACTTGCGGCGACGAAGATCACGAGGACGAGCGGCACGCGCCACGGGCTGCCCGCAAGCGACTCGATGCCGGCGCCGACGCGTTGCGCGACGTCTGCTAACCCCAAGCCCCAGCGCGAGAACCCGAACAAGAGCAACGCGACCACTACTGCGGCGCCGAGCAGCGCGAGGCCCCATTTCAACGGCCGCATGTCCCGGAGGCCGGACGCTTGCGCGACGAGCTGCTCGGCCGAGACGACCCGTTCGGGGTCGCCGAGCTGCACGACGAGGTCGATGCCGGCCGGGTCGCCCCGCTCGATGGGCTCGATGCTGCGGTACGCAGGTGCGCGGGCCGCGCGGTGCCAAGGGTGCAACCGCGGGTGCCGAGCGCTGCGGGCGGTGCTGAAGACGGGCACGCGCTGCAGCGATTCGAGGGCCGCGCAAACTCGCTCTCCGCTTTCGAAGGCGGCGGCGACGCTTTGTTCGTCGCTACCCCAATGCTCGGCGATCAAGCGGTTGCGAATGGACGCGATCGCCGTTCGCTGCGCAGCGTTCTCGGCCTCGATGGCGACGTCGCACTCCGTGTCGTAGCCCATCGAGCGGTTGTTCAAGTTCGACGAGCCGATGCGCAGGAATCCATCGTCGACGATCAATACCTTGGCGTGCACGCGAATCGCCAGAACGCCGTCTACGGTGATCTTCGAGGCGTCCTCGTCGGCGGGTCCGTCGGATCGCGCGAGCGGCGCAACGAACTGGATACGGGTGGCGAGCGACGGCTCGTCGAAGGCGGCCATGAAGTGCTGCCGCCCCACGCCCATCGTTTCGGCCTCGAGCCAGCCTCCGGGATCGCGCGACGTCACGACGAGCACCTCGAGCTGCGGCTGCGCGCGCATGCGCGCAACGAGCGCGTCGCACGCCGTTTTCGACGTGACGTACTGGTTCTCGATGTAGATGAACCGCTGCGCGCTGCCGATCGCTGCGACCGTCGCGCGCTCGATCTCGCGAATCTCCTCGGCGCGCTCTTCGAGCGCGGCGACCGTACGCATGATGCCGATGGGCGTGTCCTCGAAATCGGGCATCACATGCTGAGGCCAAGCGCTCGTTGCGCCGCGGGCCGGCCCGTGGGTCGGCTCGATGGGCGTCCCGCCCGCATGCTGCCAGCGCGTGCGGGCGCGCTCCGCGAGCGCAGCGGCAGCGGCGCCTTGCACGACAATTTGCACGTCGTGCTGCGGCACGTACGGTTTGCGAGCGGGATCCTTGCGCCGCGGTTCGGCGGGATGATGTGCCGCGATGTCCCAGCGGCGGACCGTCAAGTCGACGCCGCCGCAGTACGCTACGTCTTCGTCGATGACGACAAGTTTTTCATGATGCGACGCGCCGACCGGCAGGTGACTGTCGAGCATGATCTCGACGCGCTTCGGCATGCGGGGCCCGAAGATCCAACGCGGAAACAGCTCGCGATGCACGGAGTACATGACGGGGTGGTTCCACAGCAGGATTCGCAGCTCGAGATGCGGGCGGCGCTTCAACAGCCAGCGCAATAGTTTTCCGAGCTCGAGCGGGGCGCCATCCGTGGGTCTCGAGTGGCCTTCGAGCCGCGTGCGGCTATGCAGCTCCCAGCCGAGGATGATGATCGAGCGTTGCGCGGCGAGCAACGAAGCTCGCAGCGCTTCGAAATAGCTCGCAGCGTCGATGAGCACGGCGGCGCGCTCGGCCTGCACACGCCGCCAACAGGTGTCGCCCTCGATGAGCAACCTTTCGGCCGCGGTCTGCTCTTTTTCGCGCGCTCGGGGGCTACGTCGCTGCTGAAAGTTCCGAAGGACCGGTCGGGGCTCTAGGGGGGGATGAGCCGTTGGGGCTGACCGGTCCCCCGGAGAAACTCGTTTCATTGCACGCCGGCGCGCGGCACGCCGTCGCGCGACGCGGTTTGCTCGCCGGACACGACGACATCAATGCGCCGGTTTTGTTGGCGGCCGCCCGGGGTGTCGTTGCCCGCGACCGGGCGCGCCTCTCCGAAACCGGCCGTCTCGATGCGCGCTGCGTCGATGCCGCGCGCGACCAGAGCGTCGCGAACCGCGGCGGCGCGTCGCTCGGAGAGTTGCTGATTCGTCTGATCGTCGCCGGCGGAATCCGTATGGCCTTCGATGCGGACTGAGCGCTCGGGATAATCACGCATGAACTGCGCCAATCTGTCGATCGTCGCGACCGCTCCGCTCAGCAGGGAGGCTTGACCGGAGTCGAACTGCACATCGCCGAGCGTCAGCACGAGCCCGCTGTCCGTATCCCGCGCTTCAAGCTGTTCGAGCTCGCGCTCGAGCTCGAGGGCGCGTTGCTCCGCGGCTTGCGCCGCACGCGTTTGTTCCTCGACGGCTCGCGCCTGCACATCGAGCTCGCGCGCCGCCTCGGCGGCGACACTGCGCGCTTCCGCAATGATGCGGTTGCGCTCCGCCTCTCCGCGGGCAGCTTCCTCGCGTGCTTGCGCTTCCGACACGAGCTCGCGCGAGATATCGGCATAGCGCTGCGCTACGTACGCGCGATGCTCGATGAGCTGCAGCGGCTCGCGTTCTTCGTATGCCGCGTCGGCGGAAGCAAGCGCCTCGCGCGCAGCCTCGAGCTCGTCGGTTGCGACTCGGCCCGCGAGCGGCTCGCGCGAGACCGCGTCGATCGACTCGCGCGCCTGCTCGACGCTCTCGACACGATCCGGCAGTCCGCCGCAACCGACGGCGGAGATCGCTAGCAGCGCAACCAGCGCTGCGCTTCGTATTACCGGATGCGTCACGAAACTCTCCAGTTTTATCACGCCGGTCACGACGCGGCGGCCGCTCGTCCTAGCGGCGACTGAGGTCGGCACCGTCCGACCGGCGCAGCTCGTCTTCGAGGGTGCGCAATCCGGACCGAACCTCCGTTACCAACGCCTGGGTTTGCTTGTTCCGAGTGATGGCCGTCGCAAGATCGGCATCGAGATTGGCTTCGACGGCGAGCCTGCGCGCTCGTTCGGACTCGCCGTCCTCGACCGCGTCCTCGGAGGCGCGCAGCTTGTCGCGCGCGAGCGTGAGCTGCGCGCTACCGTGTTCCTCGGCGCCCGCTTTTTCCGCCTCGGCGATGCTCGCACGCGCACGCTCGAAATCCTGCTCGTAGGCAACCGCGCTCGCCGGCGATTCGGTGGCGGGCTGGTTACCGGCGCATCCCAGTAGTGCGGCGCTGATCAGCAGCAAGCTGAACAACAGCACGACTCGTTGTTGATGACGGTTCATTTGATTATCCCCTTTTATCCGCGCGATGCAGATTCCATGCCAGCGAAGCGCCGTGCTGCAGCCCTTGCGCGAGCGGCGCCGAACCCAGGAAACGGGCGCGGATTCCAGAAAAGCTCCTCGGCTCGAAGCGTTTTGAGCCTCGATCCGCAAGGCAGCGTGGCACGGGGCTTGCAATGCGTACGCACTTCGAAACGTTAACCAATCGGTAAAAAGGAGATTCGCCGATGGCCGAAACACCGCGAAACGAACAGGCAAAGGAAGGAGCCGATCTCGTGGGCGCAGCCCGCGATCGCGGCCTCGAGCACCTCGAGGGCGCGAAAGGCGCAGCTGGCCGAAGGCGCGGAGCGCGCCGCCGACGCAGTCGAGCGCACGGCCGACGAGCTCGATAACGAAGGCGACAGCGGGCTATCCGGGTTCGGCCACAGCATGGCGAACGTGATGCGCCAACTCGCGGGCGGTCTCCGCGAGCGCGACGTCGAAGCATTCGCACACGAGCTCGGCGCACTGGCGCGACGCAATCCCGGGGTATTTCTCGCGGGCTCCGTCGCGCTCGGCTTCGGGATGGCGCGGTTCTTCAAGGCACGCGCGCCGCAGTCGTCGACGGGCACCGACTACGCTCGGCAAGCCGAAGGCGCATGGCAACGCTCGGGTGACGGGACGTCGGCCGCGCGCGACGAGTTCGATGCAGACGAAAGTCTCGATCTCTCCGCGGGGTCGTCGAAGGAAAAGGACAGCGGCCAAGCGTCCGCGACCGCGCGCGAAGACGATGGCAGCCAGTCGAAGTCGCGCCAGTCAAGCAAGCAAAAAGGGAAGCCGCAACGCGCATCGAGCGGCGGCTCGCAGCAGACCGGCGCGGGTTCGCCCGCGTCTTCGTCCTCGAACGAGCGGCCGCAGCCGGAAACGTCTCCGACGGCCGAAACGAGCGGCACGAGCGACAGCCCGTTCACGGGCGGCACGGGTGGCGGCGCACTCCGAGGAGGTAAGTCATGAGCACCACGACCAGGGATCTGCGCTCACGCGAGCGCGCCGGGCTCCGTAGCGCGGAGGTGCGCGACGAGTCGACGCCAAACTTGTTGCACCGGCTCGTTAACGACGTCGGGATGCTGTTCGCGCAAGAGCTTGCACTGCTGAAATCCGAGACGGCGAGATCGATCGGCGACCTCAAGACTGCGGCGGTCAGCATCGCCGCCGGCGGCGCCGTCGCATTCATGGGCGCATTCTTCTTGCTTCTCGCGGCCGTTTACGGGCTAAGCAACGTCGTCGAGCCGTGGCTCGCGGCGCTGATCGTCGGCGGCGCCGTCACGCTAATCGGCATCGTCATGCTCGCCACGGGCCGGCGCAAGCTCGAGCCAACGGCTATCGCGCCGCGGCGGACGGCCGCAGCTCTTCGCAAGGACACCGAGATGATCAAGGGAGTGAGTCAACATGAGCACGTTTGAGACCGATACGGACCGTACTCTCGGCGCGAAGGCCGGCGTTGATGAGCTCGAGGACCGTGAGCCTCGAGCCATCGAGCGGGAAATCGACGAGACGCGAGCCGACATGCGCGCGACGCTCGAGGCGCTCGAGCGCCGTTTCTCGTTCGACCGGCTCGTGGACCTCACCGTCGGGCGCATCCGCGAGCGTGGTGGGGAGTTCGCCGGCAACCTGACGGATGCCGCTACACAAAATCCGGTTCCGTTGCTGCTGGTTTCGGTCGGCGTCGCTTGGCTGATGCTCACGAGCCGCGCCGGCAAGCGCGACGACGATTTCGATTCCTATTCGATGTCGCCCGGCTACCGCGAACGAATGGCCAACGTCCGCGAGCGTGCCGCGCACGCGGCCGACACGGCCTACGGCGCTATGAGCTCGACGCGCGATTCGCTGAAGCATGCGGCGGAGTCGTCGCGCGAAGCGTACGCACGTCGCGCGACACCATCGAGCAGACAGCCGAGTCTCTGCGCGAGGGCGCAAGCCGGGCCGCGGCGATTGCACGCGAACGCGTCGACTATGCGCGTGGCAGCATGGACCGGCTGCTGCATGAGCAGCCGCTGATGTTAGGCGCGCTCGGCCTTGCCGCCGGCGCCATCATCGGTGCGCTGTTGCCGACGACCGAACAGGAGGGCCACTTCCTTGGCGAAGCGCGCGACAAGACGCTGAAGAACGTCGCCGACAAGAGCCGCGCGCTCTACGAGACGGCCCGCGACCGTGCGGCGACGTACTCGTCGCCGGGCCGAAACAGCAGCGATGAGAGCGCGTCGCGGGGGCAACCCGCGCCGCGGCCGCACTGAGTTACTCGCAAGACGCCGGAGGCTCGTCACCGCTCCGCGGCCAGACGAGCCTCGCCGGCGGCGCCAGCAGGATCTGCAGCTGTTTCTTCAGCAGCTGCTCGTAGTCGCAGTACCGCCAGCGGATGGCCGCGGGCAAGCTGTCAGCTAGCACGCAGAGCCGGTCGTGTCGTTGCGTCATCTTGAAACCCCTCAGTCCTCGCTCGGCCGATCGGGGCGCAAACCCCAACCGACGCCGAGCATCAATTGCCGAAGATTGTCGTCGAAGCGAGTGGCCTGAATCGAAACGCTCCACGGCTCACTAAAAAACCAGCGTGCGCCCAGGCCGAGCACGGCGCCGCTGTCGCGCTGTTTCGCGTCGGGCAGATCGAGATTGGTGTCGATCGTGGCTTGGTAGTAGCCGAAGGTCCCGAAGAGCCGCACCTGACCGACGGTGAAACGCGGCGCGAGTGCTGCTTTGAGGATCTTGATGTCGTTGCTGCCGACCTCGGTGATGATCTCGGGACAGACCGCGCCTGCGGCACAGGGTGTCCCGCTGGCGTCGAAGCCGCCGTAACCGTACGCACCGAGCTCGAATGCCCAGCGCTTGCCGAAACCGATTCCGAAGTCTACGCCGTAACCGCCCGCGCGGTCGTCGATGCGGCCGTTCAGCGGCGGGCCGCTCGGCCAGTTCGTGCTCGCGAGCCCGAGCTGCGCAGACACGTAAGGCTGAGCGACCGCAAGCTGCGGCGCGGCGAGCAGCAACGCTGCCGCAACGATAGTCAGACGACGCATGCGCACTGCGAAGCAAGATTCGCGCCATGCGTTGACGCTCGTCGCAGCCCGCGTCTCGCGAGCGCGGTTGCAAGGATTGGAACCCGATCCTCAACGTCCACGCGCTTCTGGCACGCAACTTGCTCTATAGCGGCCCTACTGACACTGTCGCTCGTTCGAGCAGGAGACTTTGCATGGCGCCAAGGGAAAATGGCTGGGCTCGATGGCGTTCGGTTGCGTGCTCGGCGATGCTGCTGACCGCCACGGGAGCCGCCGTGGCTCAGCAAAACGACGCACCCGACCGCGCCACGACGGTCGATCATGCCGTAGAGGTGTACATCAGCGACGACGCGCTGCAAGCGCAGTACGTGCGATCGCTCGACCTCGGGGAGCTCGGGGCGACGGAGGCTCGCCTCGGTTTCTTCTACAACGAGGACCGTGACCTGATCGGCGTCGGCGATCTGCTCGCGCATGTCGGCGACGACGTCGGCGTCCGCGCGCTCGAGGTGCGCGTAGGAACGCGCGTCTACGCAGCGTTTCTCGCGCCCGAAGACCAGGACGTGTTCGGAATCGGGTTAGGCGGCGAGGCGCAGTACTTCTTCGGCTCCGCTCGCAACACATCCGTGACGCTCAGTCTGTTCTATTCGCCGGACATCGTGACGTTCGGCCAAGCCGACAACATCAAGGACGGGAGCCTGCGGCTCATGACGAGGCTGCGCAGCGGCACCGACGTCTTCGTCGGCTTTCGCGTATTCGAGATCGATCTGCCTGTCGATCGAGAGGTCGACGACAACCTGCACGTCGGTCTGCGGCGTAGTTTCTAGCGGTGGCACGACAGGGCCGCACTGGCACGTGCCTTGCATCGGCCGCAACGACACGCACCTTTTAGGGGAGAATTGGTCATGGCAGTCAATTACGGCACCCACGAGCACCGCTTCGCGGCGACGGCGTGGTTCGGCACCGACGGGATGAGGGTGTCGTGGGGCGGCGTGTTCGCCGGAGTGCTCGTTGCGATGGGTGTCAGCATGTTGCTGGCCGCGCTCGGGCTCGCGATCGGCGTATCGGCCGTCGACCCCGGAGAGACCGATCCCGGAACGATAGGCATTGGCGCCGCCGTGTGGGGCGGGTTGCAGCTGCTGTTGGCGCTCTTCATCGGTGGGATGGTGGCTACGCGAGTGGGCGCCATCATCGACCGCACGACGGGTTTCTTCGAGGGCGTGCTCGTTTGGGTCGTGAGCCTGATTCTGATGGCCTACCTCGCCGGCAGCGGCATCGCGAGCGTCGCGAGCGGGGCGTTCAGCCTGCTCGGCGGCGCGACGCAGACATTCAGCGCCGTCGTGCAAGGGCAGGGGGGCGCCGCCAACATCGACGTCGCGGGAACCGTCGAGCAGATGGCCGAGCAGCTTCGCAGCCCCGAGCTCGTGAATCGCGTGGCGTCGGTCACCGGTTTGTCGGTCAATGAAGTACGCAGCACGCTGAACGAGACCGCCACGCGCGTCGAGGCGAGCCGCAACAATCCCACGCAAGCTGCCGAGGAGGCGAGCCGCGGCATCGCGAGCCTGTTCGATCGCGCGCGCACCAGTGGTGCGCTTGCCGCGCAGGCCGAGGAAATCCAGCCCGAGGCGGCATCGGCGGCGTGGCTGACCTTCGTGGGTCTGGTGCTGTCATTGGCGGCGGCCGTATCAGGGGCTATGCTCGGCCGAAGTAAGGCCGCCGACGCCGTCTCGGCAGCACCGTAGGACTATAGTCACCGTAATACCTCGCGACGACGCCGGGCTTCCAGCGGCCGGCGAGGGCGGCGCCGCGTGCGGCTGCTGTCGCCATTTGCAGTCGCATTGACCCTGCGTGACCCCGTTGCGTTTACTACGCAGCATTCCAGTGGAAAAGGTCCGGGCGATGATTCGCCTGCCGAGCTCGATCCGGCCTTGGGCATTGATGCTGCTGATGTTGGGGGCGGCCACGTTGTTGCGTGGAGCGCTCGACCCGGTACTCGGCACGCGCTCCCCGCTGCTGACGTACTACCCGCTGACGGTGTTCGTGGCGTTATTCGCGGGGCGGTGGCCGGCCGCGGCGGCCGTCGTGCTGTCCGCCTTGTTGTCCGCGCTGCTGTTCGGCCCGGCAGCCTCGTTTGCGCAAGACGCCGTGGCCTTCGCGATCTACGTTCCGACGAACATCGTCCTGATCGTGCTCGTCGAGCGCGTGCGCCGTGCCGGGGAGGACGCGCGGCGGCGGGAGCGAGCCGCGCGCGAGAGCGAGATGGCCGGAACGGCGCAGCGCGGGCTGCTGGAGGCCGCACTCGTTTCCGTCGATGCAGGTGTGCACAGTTGGAATCCCATGACGGGACAGGCGCAATGGGATACGAGGATGCGCTCGCTGTTCGGATTTGCGGCTGACCATCCCGCCTCCCACGAAGCGCTGATCGCGCGCGTTCATCCCGATGACCGCGCGCGCGTCGAGGCCGCAGTGGCTCGTGCTACGACAGCCGGCGGGCCGAGCCGTTATTCCGTCGAATACCGTATTTTGCGCGCCGACGGCGAGCAGCGTTGGATCAGCAGCACGGGCTTCGCCGTCTTCGACGGCGATCGGCTCGCTCGCGTCGTCGGGACTGCACGCGACGTCACGGAGCGGCGCCGCGTCGAAGCCGCGTTGCGCGACAGCGAGCAGCGCTTCGCGACCCTCGCCGAAGGCTCTCCCGTGCTGCTGTGGGTCACGGGACCCGAGGGCGGCGAATTCGTGAATCGCGCCTATCTCGAGTTCGTCGGCGTGGAGTCGGACCGGGACGTGCGCGGCTACGACTGGAGCCGCTACGTGCACGCCGAGGATCGCGAGGAGTACTTGAATGCATACCAGCGCGCATTCGCGGCGCAAGCGCGATTCACCGCGGAGTTTCGGTTCCGCCGGCACGACGGCGAGTACCGCTGGATGCGCTCGGAGGCAACGCCACGGTTCGGCGACGACGGCGAGTTCCAGGGCCACGTCGGCGCAACCGCCGACATCACGGAGCGGCGCAGTGCCGAAGACGCATTACGCGTTGCCGACCGGCAGAAAGACGAGTTCCTCGCCATGCTGGCTCACGAGCTGCGCAATCCGCTGGCGCCGATACGCAACGCGAGTGAGGTGCTCGCTTTGCGTTACGCGGGCGACCCGCAGGCCGCCGTGCCGATCGCAATGCTTCGGCGCCAGTCCGAGCACCTCGCTCGATTGCTCGACGACTTGCTCGACGTCACGCGCATCGCACAGGGCCGGGTCACGCTGAAGCAGCAACCGCTCGAGATCGGGACGGTCGTCGGCCAGGCCATCGAGACCGTCGGCCCGCTGGCGCAGGCGAAGTCGCAACTGCTGCGGCTCGAGCGCGATGAGACGCTGCTCTACGTCAGCGGCGACCGCACGCGGCTCGTGCAGAGCGTGACGAACGTCCTGCAGAACTCCGTGAAGTTCACGCAAGCCGGCGGCGAGATCTCGGTCGCCGTGCGCGACGCCGGTCCCGATGTCGAATTGACGGTCCGCGACAACGGTGCCGGCATTCGCGCGGAGCTCGTGCCGCGAGTGTTCGACTTGTTCGTTCAGAGCGAGCGCACTCCCGATCGTTCGCAAGGCGGGCTCGGCATCGGTCTGTCCGTCGTCAAGCGGCTCGTCGAGATGCACGGCGGGGCCGTGCGGCTCGCGAGCGAGGGCGAGGGACGAGGCACGACCGTCACGATCCGCTTGCCGCGCGTCGAGCCTCCGCCCATTCTGGCGAAGCCGCCCGTATCGGCAAATGCCGCACGGCGGGTGCTCATCGTCGACGACAGCACGGATGCGGCCGATTCGCTCGCGATGCTGCTCGCCATCGAGGGCCACAACGTGGCCACCGCGTATACGGCCGCAGCGGCACTCGAGACAGCCGAGCGGCTGAAACCGGAGATCGCATTCATCGACATCGGCTTACCGCAGATGGACGGCTACGAGGTAGCTAGGCGTCTGCGTGCGAGCGACGGGTGTCGCACGATCAAACTCGTTGCGCTGACGGGTTATGGGCAACCCGGCGACCGCGACCAGGCGCGCCGTGCAGGCTTCGACGACCATCTCGTCAAGCCGGCCGACTGGGAGTCCGTCGACGCCATTCTCGCTGCGGGCTCCGACTGATCGATCAGCTCGCGCCGCGCACGGGCAGCGGGGCGTCGGCAGGCAGTGTGTAGCGCGTCTCGACGGCTGCGCGCAGAGCCACGAGCGCGTTGTCTCGTGAGAGGAACCGGTCCCGCTCGACGGCCGCGGCGGCCGCGGCGAGCTCGTTGTCCTTGATCACGTCGCGGAACCACCGTGAATAGTCCGCGCGGCGGAAGTGATACGTCCACGTGTCGTCGTCGACTCCGGCGGCAACCTCGAGGAATTGCAGCAGGTTCTGCGCGCGAAGATTCAGCTTCCCCTCGGGGCCGCGAAAGTAAAAGCTCCGATCTGGCGGCAGCTGGCCGACGGCGTATTTGCGCGTGTGTCGCCGCTGCTCCGCGCTCGGCGGCTCGACGCGGACCCGGCGGCAGCTACCATCGTCACAGCGGAAGAGCAGCACTTCGCCGACATCCGGCTCCGCCGCTGTCGAGTCCGACGCAGCTGCCGGCATTGGGACGTCGCGCAGCGCCGCGAATTTGCGCAGCAGTTCGGGTGCCGTCGGGCCGACGGCAACGAGCTGTGTGACGCGCCGCTGCAACTCGGGCGACAGCAGCTCCGGATGAACCGTCACGAGCAGCACGTTGACGAGGGTTTCCGGAAGCAGCGCGTTCGGAACCTCCCACTCGGCAGGAAGCAGATGATGCGCCTCGTCGATGATGAGCCAGTGCGGCCTGCCATAGCGCATGCGCATCTGCAAGAGGTCCGTCAGCAGCGCCGAAAAATATCGCGGCCGGTCCGAGATCGCCACGCCCGTCATGCACACGACGCCGTTGACGCCGTAGTCCTCGAGCAGCTGCACGACTTCTTCGAGGCGCGGCGGGGCGTCGGGCTTCCCGATGACGACGGCCCCCGGTTGTTCCTCGTAGTCGCCTTCCGGATCGATGACGCAGAGCTGGTACGAGAGCTTTTGCAACGATTCGACGACGCGGCGAGCGACAGTCGACTTGCCGCTGGCAGAGGCGCCGCAGACGAGGATGCAACCGCCATAGGGCTCGAGCGTCACGGACATCCCGTGCTCGTCGACTCCGAACGGAAGCTGCTGGCTATCCGGCGAACGTGTCGCTCCAAGATCGTCCGCGACAAGCTCGGCCGCGAGCTCACGGACGCCGGCGCCGGCGTCGCCCCGCAGCACGAGATCAGCCGTATCGCGAATCGCGGGCAATGCGCCGCCGACGGCTGCGGAGCGCTCGCAAAGCTTGAGGAACGAGTGGTCGTTCTCGGCGTCGCCTACGCCGACGACGTTGTGTGGGGAAATCTTCAGCTCCTCGAGCGCGGCCGTCAGTCCCGTCGCCTTGTTCACGCCGGCGGGCAAGATCATGACGGCACCCTTGTTGAAGATGACTTGCAGCTCGAGGCCGAGCTCGCGGATCGCTTCGAGGACGGTTGCCTCGTGCGGCTCGCGCGTCGCGACGATGACCTCTCCCGCGAACAGCGGACTGACGCCGCGCTGCCGCAGCGCGGCGAGCAGCGCGGGAGGTGGCGGCTCCGCGAGGCGGCGCCGTTCTCGCGTCGCGGGCCGATAGAGCAACGCGCCGTTCTCGGCGACGACGCGCTCGAAAATCGAAAGGTCCGGATAGACGCTCATGAGGTCGTCTAGCTCGCGGCCTGTGACGAGCACGAGCCTTCGCCCCGTCGCGAGCACGTCCTCGAGCGCGGCAACCGTCTCGGCGGCTACCTTGCCGTCGGTCGCCAGCGTGCCGTCATAGTCGGTTGCGAGGAGGTGATACCGCATTCGTCGCGCCTTTGGTGTTCGAGAGTTTGGCGATGACGCCGGCGAGCTGCCCCGGCTTGCAAGCAAAGGTTGCGTTTTCCTGCGCGGAGTGCACGAGCGCCAGCAGCTCCGAGTGGGGACAATAGACGAGGAACGGAAACGTGAAACGTTGCTGCGAATTGAAGCACTGCAGGCAGACGCCCTCGGGAACTTCGATCGAGCTCGAGCGAGTGACCTTCACTGGCCTTCGGATCGGCGAGCTGCCGCTGAGGTGCTCAGGGGCCGTCGTGGACGCTGCGCATGAATCGCTTGCAACACTCTCTCCTCGCCGCGCGGACCGCGCGTTATGGAAAGTGCAAGTTCCGTTCCGCGGCGAGACCGACGGGCCCGCGCCTCAGGGTTTCCAGCTCTTGGAACCCAGCGCCTAAATTGGACACGCCAAACGGCTATATATAAGGAGTGGGCGGCCGGCTACGTCGGGGGGTTGATTCGCCGCTGGCCGGGCTCGCAGATGGCAGCCAACGTGTGGCCCACGTCGCGCTCGGAAAGCGAGTCGCGCTTGCGTGAAGCCGCGCGGTTTCTGGCGGCGCGCGCCAGGTCGGCGAGCGACACGATCCCGACGAGCGCGCCGTTCTCATCGGTGACGGGTACGCGTCGGATCCGCTGCTCGCGCATCAGGAGCTCGACGTCCTCGGGACGGTCGTCGGCCTTCGATACGCGGATATCGCGGCTCATCGAGTCAGCGACCTTGAGCTCGTGCAACGGCTTGCCTTGGAACAATGCGGCCATGCAGATGTCGCGATCCGTCAGCATGCCGATGACGCGCGGCTCGCCGCCGCCGTCGACGGTGCATACGGGCAGGCAACCGCAGTCGTGCTCCCACATTTTCGACGCGGCATAGTCGAGCGTGTGGTCGGGCCGGCAATGATGCACGTCCCGCGACATGATCGGTTCGATCGTCATAGCGAGCCTCCGTCCGCTGCCCTGCAAACCCTGTGCCGGTTGGAGCACTGGCATGGCGTTTGCTGATCTCGAACGATGACAGCGGCGAGGACATGCGCGTGAGCGAGCGGCCATGGTGGCAGTGCGGGGCAATCTACCAGCTACTCGTGCCGTCGTTTCTCGATACCGACGGCGACGGCCTCGGGGATCTCGACGGCATCACGGCGCGTCTGGATTATCTCGAGTGGCTCGGCGTCAATGCGCTTTGGCTGTCGCCGTGCTATCCGTCGCCGCTGAAGGAGCTCGGCTACGATGTCAGCGACTATTGCAACATCGAGCCGCGGTTCGGCTCGCTGAAGACGTTCGATCGGCTGCTCGATGAAGCGCATTCGCGCGGGTTGCGCGTGATCCTCGATTGGGTCGGTAACCACACGTCGGCTCAACACCCGTGGTTTCGCGAAGCGCGCTCGAGTCGTTCGAGCGCGCGCCGCAACTGGTACCTCTGGCGCGATGCGCGGCCCGACGGCTCGCCGCCGAACAACTGGGTCAGCGTGTTCGGCGGCAGCGCCTGGCAATGGGATGCGGCGACCTCACAGTACTACATGCACACGTTCCTGGACTCGCAACCCGACTTGAACTGGCGCTCGCGAGAAGTGCGAGCCGCGATGTTCGCTGCGTTGAAGTTTTGGCTCGATCGCGGCGTCGACGGCTTCCGGCTCGATGCGGCACCGCTGTTTTTCAAGGACGTCGAGTGGCGAGACAATCCGCCGAATCCCGACTATCGAGCCGGCGAGCTGCCCGACAGCACGCAGCTGCCGATCCATACTCGCAACCAGCCCGGCTTGCATGAGCTGTTCGCGGAGCTGCGAACGTTTATCGATCGCTATCCCGGCGATCGCGTGTTGCTCGGCGAGTTCTACGTGCCCTTCGAAGAGCTCGTGACGTTCTACGGCGACGCCGCGTCGGAGCTGCACCTCCCTTTGAACTTATCGCTGACCTGGTCGAAGTGGGACGCCGACACGATCGCCCGGACGATAGCCGAGTACCAGGCGCTCGTCGCCGGCCGGGGCTGGCCCACGACGACGCTCGACACGCACGATCAGCCGCGGATCGCTTCTCGTGCGGGCATCGCGCAGGCTCGAGTGGCTGCGCTGCTGCTGCTGACGCAACGCGGCACGCCGACGCTCTACTATGGCGACGAGATCGGCATGCGCGGTGTCGAGATTCCTCCGGAGCAAGCCGTCGATCCCCAGGGCCGCCGCACGGGCCGGAACCGCGATCCGACGCGGACGCCGATGCAGTGGAGCGGCGATACGCATGCGGGCTTCTCGACCGTCGAGCCGTGGCTGCCCGTCGGCGTCGACCGCGACACCGCGAACGTTGCGAGCCAGAGCGGCGACGCCGGCTCGCTGCTGACGCTGACTCGGCGGCTGCTCGAGCTTCGCGCCCGAGAGCCCGCGCTTGTGCACGGCGCTCAGGAGCCACGTTCGGCGGGCCCGGGCCTGGTCGCGTACATGCGCAGCGGCGGCAAGCGCCGGTTTCTGGTGATTCTGAATTTCGTGCACGCCGGCGCGAGCTATGACCTGCGCGACGATGGGGCGGGCCGCGTGTTGATGTCGACGTTGCTCGATCGCGAAGGGGAGCGCGTCACCGGTCAGTTGCGGCTGCGCGCCGATGAAGGTCTTTTGATCGCGCTCGACGACGCGCCGCGGGCCGCATAGACGGCGCAGCGCAACACCTCGGCCACGCTCCAGGCTTGCGCGACGCAGCCGCGCGGCGCATACGGCGGCTCCGCGTCGAAGATCTCGCTGATGCTGCCGACACAACCGTCGTCCAAGTGGTCCTCGAACGCCGCCAGGAACTGGACCGCCGTGCCCTCGTCGCCGGGAAAGGCGCGCCGCCACGCGTCGGCGAATGGCCCGAGCAGCCATGGCCACACGGTTCCTTGATGATAGGCTGCGTCGCGGCTGCGGAGGTCGCCATAGTACTTGGGACGATAGTCGGGGTGCTTCGGGCTCAACGTCCGCAGGCCGAACGGCGTCAGAAGCTCGTCGCGAACGATCTCGAGCACCGGTTGCCAGTACCGGGGCGCAAGCACGGGATGCGCCAGCGAGATCGCGATGACCTGGTTCGGCCGGCACGCCGGGTCGTCCCCGTTCTCGCCGTCAACGACGTCGAGAAGGTGGCCTGCGGGCTCGTGCCAAAACCGACGGTTGAACGACTCGCAGACGCGCGCGGCTTCATCGTCGAGACGCGCGGCGTCGCTGGCTTGCCCGACACTGCGATGCCAGTCGGCTAGGAGGCACAGTGCGTTGTACCACAGCGCGTTGATTTCGACAGTCTTGCCGCGGCGCGGTGTGACGACCCAGTCACCGACTTTGGCGTCCATCCACGTGAGCTGAAATCCCGGCGCGCCTTGGCGCAACAGGCCGTCGTGCGGATCTACGCCTATGCCGAAACGCGTGCCCGCAATGTGGCGGTCGACGACGTCGGCGAGCTGCGGCAGAAGCGTTTGGAGCAAAGCGCGATCGCCCGTGGCCGCGAGGTAACGATCGACGGCGTGGAACAGCCACAAGGTAGCGTCGGCCGTGTGATAGAGCCCATGGCTGTCGCCTTCGGGAAATAGATTCGGTAACAACCCATCGCAGATTGCACTGGCGAACGTCCGTAGTATTCCTTTTGCTTCGGCCGTGCGCCCCGTCAGCAGCGTGAGACCTTCGAGGCTGATCATGGTGTCGCGGCCCCAGTCCGTGAACCAGTGATAGCCCGCAATCACGGAACGTTCGTCGTCGCCGCCGGCGCGTACGCGCGCCGCGTCGGCGTAGCGGCCGACGGGCGTAACGACGAACTGGTCTGCCGCCAGCACGAGCTCGGCCGCCAATCCTTCGCGCGCTGCGGGATCGGCTCTCGCGATGCAGGCGAGCCGTCGATCGCGCTCGGCTGCGAGCGCCGTGCGCCATTCGAGCGCCGCAATGACGTCCCACGGCTCCGTCGACGCGACGATCGCGACGGGCTGCGCGGCCCGCAGCTCGAGCGCGAAGACACCGGGTGTCCAGGCGTTCGCTTTGTCCATGTAGCCGCGCGATTCCTCGACCGCATACCGCCGCTCGGGCCAAAAGGCCGACGGCTCGCCGAGCCACGCGTGAGTCGCATCGACGACGAGCCGCAGGGGGGGCAGCGTTCCGATCGTCAGCTCGTAGCCGGCGTCGAGCCGTGCAAGTGGCGGTCGTTCGTCGAGCGGGGCGTCTACCGGCGCGTCGTGCGAGCGGTGGTGCGCGGCGAGCGTGACGTCGAGGCGCGCAAAGTCGGCGCCGCCCGCGAGCTCGTAAACCACATGAACGGTGTTCTGCCCATGCGGCATCACGATGCGTTTCTCGACGACGACTCCGCCGAAGTCGTAGCGCCAGACGGGCAAGCCCGCGTCGAGCCGGAACTCGTCGATCGGCACCTGCGCGGTGTCGTCGACCGTGCGCGCAGTGAGCTGGCCCACGCGCCGCCCGCCGACATAGAGCTCCTCACTGACGTCCGTGAGCAGAAGGCGGCGGCCGTACGGCGGCGGTAATGCGGCAATCAAGAGGCCGTGATAACGCCGCGACGGTGCGCCGCCAATCGTTCCGGACGCGTAACCGCCGAGACCGTTGGTGACGAGCCATTCGCGCGTCAGCAGTGCGGCGCGTCGTTCGGCGTCGACTCCGCGCAGCACGATACTGCGGATCGGGCAGCCGGTATCGGCGGCTGCCGTCACGTGCGAGCCGACGGCGCTCATCGGCGGCTGACGATCATGGGTTCGTGCCCCCAAGCGCCGGCACCGGCGCCGCCGCGAACCGGCCGCGGCGAAGCCGCGACCGGTCCTCGATCGACGCTGCTAGAGCGCCTCCGTATCGTCTTCGTACTCGAACTCCGGCAAGCGCTGAAGCGACTCGGCGTCCATTGCGACGCGCAGAGTCGGCTCGTCGTCGGTGGAACGCTCGACGTTGATCTGGGAAAGCGGTAGCGAGACGCGTTTCTCGCCAACGCCCGCCACGCCTCCGACCTGCAGCACCGCCCGCACGCTGTCAGCGCCTGCAGTCGAGATCACGATGTCGTCGACCTCGCCGACCTTGTCGCCGCCGCTGCCGACGATCTCCGCGCCGAGCAGATCAGCCACGCGCTGTTGATTCAGCGACCCGGAGGCAGGAGTGGCGCTGCGCTGCCCGCCCGGAGCCGCCGGCTGCGTCGTGCGTGATTCCGCGCCAGCTTGCGGCGCGGCACCGCGGTCGCCCGCATCTCGATTGGCGTCGGCCGCGCTACGCTGGGCGGGCGTTGCGCTATTTCCGGCCGTGGGCCGGTCGAGCTGCACGGCCGGAGCAGCCGCGAGTTGCTCGCGCGTGCGGTTCGTATAGAGCTCATCGCCGTCCGCGCTGATTTGAATCTCGTCGAATGGGAGCGCGATCAGCTTTTCGTCGGAACCGACGCCGCCGACCTTCGCGACGAGCTGCATGTCTTGGCCCGGCGCAGCGCTGCGGATGATGTCCTCGACCTCACCCAAGTTGTCGCCGTTGCGGGCTTGCAACTCCATGCCGACGAGCTTGCTGACGCGTAACGGCTTGCTTTGCAGATACTGCTCCAGCATCTGCATGGACGTATCGCTGCGTGCGATCTCTGTCGACTGACGGGGCGTCGACTGGCTCGTTTGCGGCGGATTGGCATTCTCGCGCTCCGGCTCGCGCTGTTGCGCGTGACTACCGAGCGCCACGGCGATCGCGGTGGCGATGACGGCGACTTTGGGTTGCTTGCGCCAAAATTCGGAAACGCTCATGACTCACCTCGTTTTTTGCCATCCAGGGGGGTGCGGCCTGGTGGCCGCGAAACGTGGCATCAAGTGCAAGACATATGCCAGGAAAGTAGCCGCGGTCGTGGCACAGAGCTTGCAGCCATGGACGTGAAGGTTGGGCAATAGGAGTGTCGACCCATGATCTATTACGCGTTGGTGTTTCTTGTGGTAGCGCTCATCGCGGGGGTGCTCGGCTTTTCGGGCGTCGCCGGTACGGCTGCCAATATCGCTTGGATCCTGTTTGTCGTCGGCTTGGTGCTCGCGGTCGTCTTCTTCGTACGTGGCCGCGGATCGAGCATCTAGACCGTGACCGATCAGGGGCCGTGCGCCCATTCTGGCTGCTCCTGCGCAGTCCAGGAGCCGCATGCAGTGCTGCGTGGCGGGAAAGCCTATTGCAGCGACGGCTGCGCGGCTGGGCAAGGCTGCGTGCACGGCAGCTGCAACTGCAGCCCGCGCGAAGATGCGGCGGCGGGTAGCAATTGACTACGCGGCGCTCGGAAGTGTCGCTGCGGGCGGCGTAGCCCGCGGGCTCCCGCGCGCGCACGAAGGCGCGCGGGAGCGACGGCAACGGAATTGCGATGAATGGCGATTACGCGCAAGACGAAGAACGCCCTCGATGAGCCGGTCGAACGGCCCGCGAGCGCACGCTATGGGGACTTGGACGTCAAGCTCGGGACGGGAGGGGAAACCCATCAACGAGCGATAGACGATCACGAGCTGACGACCCAGCAAGGCACTCCGATAGCCGACGACCAAAACTCGCTGCGCGTCGGCCCGCGCGGCCCGGCGCTGCTGGAAGATTTTCAGTTTCGCGAAAAGCTTTTCCATTTCGATCACGAGCGAATACCCGAGCGCGTGGTGAACGCGCGCGGCTTCGGCGCGCACGGTTTCTTTGAAACCTACGAGTCGCTCGCCGACGTCACCAGCGCCGACCTTTTTCAGCGGGAAGGCGAGGTCACTCCTGCGTTCGTGCGGTTCTCGACGGCCATGGGTAGCCGCGGCTCATTCGATCTCGCGCGCGACGTGCGCGGTTTCGCCGTCAAGCTGTACACGCAACGCGGCAACTGGGATCTGGTCGGCAACAACATGCCGGTGTTCTTCATCCAAGATCCGATCAAATTTCCGGATCTCGTGCATGCGGCGAAGCCGGCTCCCGATCGCGACTTTCCGCAGGCGCAGTCGGCGCACGACAACTTCTGGGACTTCATTTCGCTGATGCCGGAAAGCATGCACATGGTGCTGTGGCTGATGTCGGATCGCGGTCTGCCTCGGTCGTTCCGCTTCATGGAGGGCTTCGGCGTGCATACGTTCCGGCTCGTGAACGAGGCCGGTACGTCGACGTTCGTGAAATTCCACTGGAAGCCGAAGCTGGGCATGCAATCCGTGCTCTGGAACGAGGCCATGAAGATCAACGGGGCGGACCCGGACTTCCATCGGCGCGACCTCTGGGAAGCCATCGAGGCCGGCGACTTCCCCGAATGGGAGCTCGGTCTGCAGCTCTTCGGCGCCGATACTGCGGCGCTGCTCCCGTTCGATGCGCTCGACCCTACCAAGCTGATCACCGAGGAGCTCGTGCCGATTCGGCGAGTTGGGCGGCTCGTTCTCGATCGCAACGTCAAGAACGCCTTCGCCGAGACGGAGCAGGTGGCGTTCGGGACGCAGAACATCGTCCCAGGCATCGAGTTCAGCAACGATCCGCTCTTGCAGGGGCGCAACTTCTCGTATCTCGATACGCAGGTGAAGCGGCTCGGCAGCCCGAACTTTTCGCAGTTGCCGATCAATGCGCCGCAATGCCCGTTCCGCCATTTCCAGCAGGACGGAAACATGGCGGCGTTCAATCCGTCCGGCCGAGTCAACTACGCGCCTAACTCGTGGCTCGCCGGCCGCGGCGCCGCGGAAGCGGAGAGCGGAGGGTTCGTGTCGTACAGCGAGGACTTGAGCGGCGCCAAGATCCGCGCTCGTCCCGCGAGCTTCGCCGATCACTACAACCAGGCGCGGCAGTTCTACAGGAGCCAGACTGCGCTCGAGCGCCAACACATCGCCGCTGCGTTCGTTTTCGAGCTCAGCAAGGTCGAGACACCCGCGATCCGCTCGCGCGTCGTCGCGCACCTGCTGAACATCGACGACCGGCTCGCAATGAACGTCGCGGAAGGCCTGCGACTCGAGGCGCTGCCGGAAGCGGCGACACGCGTAGTGCCGCTGCGCCGCGATTTGCCCGAGTCGGCGTCGCTTAGCATCATGACGAGTGCGCCGCGCACCTTCAGTGGCCGCCGCCTCGGTGTGCTCGTCACCGACGGAGTCGACGGCAGCTTCTTGCGCCAGCTCGAGACAGAGTTCAACGACCTTGGCGGCACGGTCGAGCTCGTCGCGCCGGCGATCGGCGGCGTCAAGAGCGAGGACGGCGGCTGGATCGAAGCGAGCAAGACCCTCGCGACGGCGCCTTCGGTTCTGTTCGATGCGGTTGCGATCGTCGTCACCCCGCAAGCGAGCAAGGAGGTCGCGAAGAACCTGCTTGCATGCGCGTTCGTCGCCGACGCCTATGCCCACTGCAAGTTCATCGCCTATACGGCAGACGCTCGGCAGCTCCTCGAGCGCGCGCTCGCGGGCAGCCCGCTCGACGCCGGCTGCAAGCAGGTCGAGACGTCGATGGCCGCCGCGCAGTTCGCTACCCAGTGCGAGCAGGTGCGCTTTTGGGCGCGCGAGCCGATACTCGGCTTATGAGATTCCGTGCGCCACAGATCGCGCTTGCGGCAACCGCCGCGGCCGTCTTGCTGGCCGCGGGCTCGAGCACGCCATCGGGGCTGGATCGCCCGCTGGCGGCGAGCGACTCTGCAGCGCAGCCGCCTATGCCGCAAACCGTCGTGAGCGACGGCGAGCGTTGGATCCGTGCGACGCGCGCGGCGCTCGACGAGGCGACGCCCGTTCGCATGCCGTACGCCGAAGTCGGCCGGATCGCGGGCGCGGCCGCTTTCGCATTCGACGCCCTGAGCGGTCAGACGCTCGAGCTCACGCTCGAGCGAGGGGCGGCCGCCGGAACGCCGATCTACGTCGAGGTCTTCCGCGTCGTCCACGTGCTTGGCCAGGGGCTCCACGAACGGCTCACGGCGCTGCGTCCAAGCGCGTCGACGTTGCGGACACGGTTGCCCAGCGACGGGACCTATCACGTGCTCGTGCAGACGGACGCCGGCGGCGGCGACTACGGTCTGACGCTCGAGCTCGGCGCAGCTTTGCCGTTCCCCGTCGTCGGTGCTCAGGTCGATTCGATCCGGAGCTTGTTCGGTGCTTCGCGCGATGACGGCCGGCGTCACCACGAGGGGGTCGATATCTTCGTGCGGCGGCTGACGCCCGTGCTAGCCGTTGCCGCGGGCCGTGCGATGCCGCGTCAGGACCCGCTGGGCGGCAACACGGTCTGGCTCAATACGCCGGGGACGTCCTACTACTATGCGCACTTGGACCGCGTCGCCGTGAAAGACCAGCAACGCGTGAAAGTTGGCGACGTGCTCGGCTACGTAGGCAATACGGGCAATGCAGACGGCATGCCGTCGCATCTGCACTTCGGCGTCTATCGCTGGGGTAAGGAGCCCATCGACCCGCTGCCGCTGCTCGTGGGCCAACGCTTCGATCGGGAGCCTGCGGCCGCACTCCGGGCGGGCGCGGGGGGTTAATCGTCTCGTTCCGAGCCTTCGTTGCTGCCGGCGCCGACGTCGCTGCCACGATGGACCTGCTGCTGGCGCTGGCGGCGCGCCCGCTGCATCTCTTCCATCTCATCGAGGAAGCTGTCGATGTCGAACTCGATGTCGTAAATCCGCATGGCCGCCCTCGTCTTGTTTGCTTCGTCGTTGATCGAGTGCAGGGAGTTGCCTCACGGCGTTACCCCGTCGTTCTGATAAAGCAAACTCCGTGCCACTGATCACGACCTACGAGGAGTTGTAAAAAGGCGACGCGTGTCTGTCGTGCGATCCCGCGCTATGCGTGGTTTCCGAGACAGAGCTCCGGCACGGTCGCACTACCGGATTTGCAAACTTTGCAACGCCGTTTGTCGGTCTCGATGCGCAAGGCTCGCGATGGCATGCCGCTTGCTGCAAGGAGGCACTGATACGGAGGCGAGCTATGGCGAAACCGAGAACCAAGCGCGCAGGTCCAGCACCGGCAGCCCGGCATCGAGGCGCGAATGCAGCCGCAGCCGGAATTCATCCGCGAGGGGTACCGTGGGAACGGCCGCCTCGAGGGCAAGAACGCGTTGATCACGGGCGGCGACAGCGGCATAGGGCGCGCCGTGGCCGTGCATTTTGCGGCCGAGGGAGCCGCCGCGATCGGCATCGTCTATCTCGATGAGCACGGCGACGCCGACGAAACGGTGCGGCTCGTCGCCGAGCACGGGGCAGAGTGCATTCCCATCCAGGGAGACATCACGCACTTGGACTGCGCACCGCGGGCCGTCGGAGATTTCATGCGCCGCACGGGGCCTGAGCTCGACATCCTCGTCAACAACGCGGCTGCGCAATGGCCTCAGGACAGCGTCGAGGAGATCGGAATCGAGCAACTCGAGCGGACGTTCCGAACCAATATCTTTTCGTATTTCCTGTTCACGCAAGCTGCGTTGCCGCACATGCGTGCCGGCGGATCGATCGTGAACACGGCGTCCGTCACGGCTTATCGCGGCAGCCCGAAGCTCATCGACTACTCGGCGACGAAGGGCGCCATCACCACCTTCACGCGCAGCCTCGCGGGTTCGCTCGCGGAGCGCGGGATCCGAGTCAACGGTGTCGCGCCGGGACCGATCTGGACGCCGTTGATACCGGCTTCGTTCGACGCGGAGAAGGTCAAGTCGTTCGGCAAGGACACGCCGATGAAGCGGGCCGGCCAGCCGTCGGAAGTAGCGCCTTGCTACGTGTTCCTCTGCTCCGAGGACGCGTCGTACATGACGGGGCAAACCTTGCATCCGAACGGCGGAAGCTTCGTGGCGACCTGACGCGGCCACCACGATCTCGAGCCCGGCCGGCGGCAAGAGCGCCGCCGGCCGTCCACTTCCGAGCGCGCCTATTCTTGCGGCTCTTGTTCGTCTTCCTTGCGTGTGCGAGTGCTTTCCGGGGACTCCATGCTACCGCTGCCCGGCTTGCGGTCTCTGTTCCGCTGCCGATCCGTTCCTTGGTCGCCGCCCGGCTGTTGATCGCCGCGATTACGCTTGTCGTCAGGCATGTCACTTCCTCTCTTGCTGTGGATGGGTCATCGAAGCAAGGCGGCAAGTTGCAACTCCTGTGCCACGCGCGTCAGCGCACGAGCAAGAACAGCGAGCGCCCCTCGCGCTGCACCTGCAGCGCCACGGGCGGCGGTGCTCCGGTCAGCGCCGCGGACAAGTCGGCCACCGAGGCAACGGGCTCACGGTTGACCCCCGTGATGACGTCGTCGGCTCGAAGGTCGAAGCGCGCGGCCGCCGAGCCGGCGGCAACTGCGCTCACCCAGACGCCTTGCACGCGGCCGTATGCGGGGTGGTCGGCCGGCAACTCCATGATCGTCGCACCGGCCAGCAAGGACACCGACGCCGGATCGGCGGCGCGTGCCCTCGCGGCGCCGCCTCGAGTGTCGGCTGCGACGATCGCTCGGACCGTGCTGCGCTCGCCGTCGCGGATCGCCGTGACGTCCACGGACCCGCCTGCGCGGATCAGGCCGATCTCATTACGCAAGTCGGCAGTGTTATCGACGGCTTTGCCGTCGATCGCGACGATGACGTCGCCCGGCCGGATTCCTGCTTGCTCGGCCGGCGAGGCTGGCTCGATCTCCGTGACGAGCGCGCCGCGATCCGTCGCGAGCTCGAGCGCCTGCGCCAAGCCCGGCGTCACGTCCTGAATTCCGATGCCGATGCGTCCGCGCTGGACATTGCCGTGCTCGAGCAGCTGCTTGACGACCTCACGGACCATGTTGCTCGGAATCGCGAAGCCAATGCCGATGTTGCCGCCCGTCCCGGACAGGATAGCCGTGTTCACGCCGAGCAGCCGGCCGTGGATATCGACGAGCGCGCCGCCGGAATTTCCGGGATTGATCGAGGCATCGGTCTGGATGAAGTCCTCGTAACTTTCGATGTTGACGCCGCTGCGGCCGAGGGCGCTCACGATGCCCGCGGTCGCCGTCTGGCCGAGCCCGAATGGGTTGCCGATGGCGACGACGTAGTCGCCCACCGCGAGGCCGCTCGAGTCGCCGATCGGAATCTCGGCAAACGCCGCGTCGTCGGTCATGACGCGCAGCAACGCCACGTCCGTGCCTGCGTCGCTGCCGACGAGCATCGCGTTGAACTCGCGTCGGTCGCTCAAAGTCACCACGATGCTATCGGCGCCCTGGACGACGTGATGATTCGTCACGACGAGGCCTTCGGCGCCATCGATGATGACGCCGGAGCCGATGCTCTGGCGCGGCACGCTCGGCGGCGCAAGCGGTGCTTCGGGGCCTTCGAAGAAGCGGCGGAAAAACGGGTCGTCGAGCAGCGGATTGCGGCTCTCGGCCCCCGTGCCGACGACGGCGATATTGACGACCGCCGGCGTGACTCGCTCGAGCAATGGGGCCAGTGTTGGCGTCTCGCCGTCCTTGAACGGCCACGCCGTCGCGCGCAGCGCGGCCAGCACGGCGACCGCAATGATCATGCCGGTCGCGATGAGCAGCAGGTTGCGTTTCATGTTCGGGCCTCCCTGTCCATGCAATGACTCGCGCGAATCCCAACCCTGGAAAGGCGCGGAGCAAGTTCTATGCCACGCAGATGATTACCGCGTACACCGCGCGTGGATTCCAACTTTGGCCGGCACACTCCAAATGTTGCGCCGCGCAAAAAGAGCATCGCTCGCCGTTTGCACCACGCGCGTCGCGCGTATTGGCACCAATCTTGCTTCGACTCCGCACTATTTTCCCGGAGAGCAGGAGGGAGCTATGGACAGCAAAATCTCGGTGCATTGCGCGGCTTTGATCGGCGCAGCGGCGCTTCTGTCCGCATGCGAGCCGGACGCTTCAGAGCGCAGCGGCGCGGCACAGAGCCGGCCCGGCGACAGCGCACTGTCGCGCAACGAATCGGGCCAGCCACCGTCCGCTGCGAATCGCGACGCGCAGATCCGCCCGCCGACGACGGCGGCGAATCCGGCTGCGCCCGGTAGCGCCGCGGCGCCTCCGCCGGCGCTCCCACGGCTCATGGCGCGAGCCGAGATCCGGCCCCTCGAGGACAACACCGTGCGCGGAATCGTCGAGTTCCAGCAAGCTGCGGTCGGCAGCAGCGGTCCGATGACGATCCACGTCATGCTGATGGGCCTCGCCGCCGGACCTCACGGCATGCATGTGCACATGGGCACGGACTGCGCGATGCCCGAGACGCATCTGAATCCGCAAAACGCGCCGCACGGGCCGGCCAACGCCGCGTCCGGAATGCGCCATCTCGGCGATCTCGGCAACATCACGGCCGATGCTTCGGGAATGGTCGAAGAGACGCTGCGCGACTCGTTGCTCGGCGGCGATGCGAGCGTGATCGGCAAGGTCATCGTCGTGCACGAAGGCCAAGACGACCTGTCCACGCAGCCGGACGGCAGCTCAGGTCAGCCCATCGGCTGCGGGATCATCGAAGCAGCGGGCGAGGACGTCATCACCCGCAGTGATGCTCCGAACGATCGCGGCGTCTGAACGCCGCACGCGCCGCGCCGAGTTCTGCAGGCCCTCGGCGCGGCGCAACTACGCGCGAAGGAAAAAAACGCCGAACCGCTCGTTTTCGGCCCAAGAGCGGCACAGGCGCCACCCCGCCGCGCGCGTCATGGCCGTGAGCTCGTGCGGCGAATACTTGTGCGAGTGCTCCGAGATGATGTGCTCGCCCGCGCGAAACGAGATCGCGGAGCCGGCGACATTGATCACTTGTGCGCGGCGGCTGACGAGGCGCATTTCGATACGAGCATTCTCCGCATCGTAGACAGCACGGTGCTCGAACGCGTCGACATCGAAGTCGGCGTCCAGCTCCCGGTTCATTCGAGTCAACAGATTCAAATTGAACGCAGCGGTCACGCCGCGGCTGTCATTGTAAGCCGCGTGCAGAACGACGGGGTCGTGGCAGACATCGACGCCGAGCAAAAGCGCGCCGCCGACGTGTTCGGCGATCGAGGCCAGCAGCGCGGCTGCACGCACGCGTGACAGGTTGCCGATCGTCGACCCCGGGAAGAACACAATCGTGCGCTCGCGGGCGAGCCGCCGCGGGAGCGAGAACGGCCGCGTGAAGTCGGCCACCACGGGATGCACGGCGACGCGCGGAAAGGCGGCCGCGACTTCTGCGGCCTGCTCGGTCACGTAAGCCGCCGAGATGTCGACCGGCAGATAGCTCTCCGGCTCAGGCAGCGACTCGAGCAACAGGCGGGCCTTCACGCTCGATCCCGCGCCCAGCTCCACGATTTCCGCGCGCGGCCCAGCGAGGGCCGCGAGCTCCGCGGCATGCGTGCGCAACAAGCCGAGCTCCGTTCGTGTCGGATAGTATTCGGGGAGCGTGCAAATCTCTTCGAACAATTGCGAGCCGCGCGCGTCGTAGAGGAATCTCGGCGAGAGCCGTTTTTGCGCTGCCGTCAAGCCATCGAGAATTTCCTGGCGGAACTCCGCGAGCGTTGCTGCGGTGTCTTCGCCGAGCTCCGGCGCTGGTGCGCGCTGCCCCATGATGCACTCCTTGCAGGTCGGTGCTGCGGCTCGTTGCAAGGACCGCGCCAGCTGTCGTGCGCGAGCTACGAATCCTTGGCGAGCCGAATTCCGAGGAATTGCCAGCGATCGTGCGCGTAGAAAAAATTCCGATAGCTCGAGCGCACATGCCCCGGCGGCGTGACGCACGAGCCGCCGCGGGCGACCAATTGATTGCACATGAACTTTCCGTTGTATTCGCCAAGCGACCCCTTGAGCGGGCGGAATCGCGGATAGGGGCGATACGCCGATGCGCACCACTCCCAGACGTCTCCCCACAGTTGCAACGGCCGGCGGTTGCGCCCGTCCGGCGACGCAGCGGCGGGGTGTAGCCAGCCCGTGTCGCGGAAGTTGCCGTCGACGGGTGTCGCTCTCTGCGCAGCGTTCTCCCACTCGGCCTCGGTGGGCAGCCGCGCCCCCGACCAGGCGGCGAAGGCGGCCGCTTCGTAGAAGCTCACGTGACAGACGGGCGCGTGGCTATCGAGCGGGCGCCAGCCGCCGAGCGTGTATTCGCGCTCGAGGTCGGCGGACCAGCAGAGGGGCCGCTGCCAGCCGCGCTCGCGAACCGTCGTCCAAGCGTCGGCAAGCCACAGGTCCGGCGTGGTGTAACCGCCGTCGCGAATGAACTCGCGGTATTCGCCGTTCGTGACGAGGCGGTTCGCCAACAAGTGCGCTTCGAGCCATGTGCGATGCCGTGGCCGCTCGTTATCGAACGCGAAACCCGCCGCATCGGCGCCGATCTCGGCGAAGCCCGCAGGCTCGAAACGGAACTCGAGCGGGGCCGAGTGCGTCGCGCGCGGCGCGGCGGCCGTCGCGCAGTAGGCGACGTCGAGCGGGCTCGCGAACAAGACCTGTTTGGCGTCCGTCAGCAGCAGCTCTTGATGCTGTTCCTCGTGGTTCAGGCCGAGCTCGACGAGCTCGGCGAGCTCGGCATCGTCGGGCCGCGACTCGAGCAGATCGAGCAGGGCGTCGTCGATACGGGAACGATAATCATGAATTTGCGCGACGGTCGGCCGGCTCAACATTCCGCGCGCGGCGCGCGGATGCATGGGGCCAATCGTGTGGTAGTACGAGTTGAAGATCCGCTCGTAACGATCGTCGACGGCCTCGTAGCCACGTAGCTCGGCGGCAAGGACGAACCGCTCGAAGAACCACGTCGTGTGGCCCAGGTGCCACTTTGTAGGGCTTGCTTCTTCGGACGGCTGGACGACCTGGTCCTCGACGGCCAGCAACTCCGCAAGGCCGAGCGTTGCCTCCCGGACCGCGCGGTACCGGCTCGCCAGGGTCACGCTGCTCGAGCGGGCGATCGTGCCGGGTTGGCGGAGCACCATGAGTTGCGGCCTTCGAGACGTCGCCTGGGCACATTTTGTGCAATCGTTATGCCAATGCAGTTGCCATGGCTGTGGCACGCTTTCTGCAGCTCCCCGGACGCGGGGACTCCCCGCGGACGAGGGAATGACGGTGATCAAGCGCGCGAGTGTATTGGTTCCACTGATGACTGCCGCGGGGCTCACGATGCTGTGCGCCTGTAATACGGTCGAGGGCGTTGGCCGCGATCTAGAACAGGCCGGCGATGCGATCCAGGATGAAGCGGACGACGCACAAGACCGTCGACGGCGCGACGATTAGCGCCGAGGCGAAGCTGCAACCGCACCTCGATCTACTGCGTAGCTGTGCCGCAGCGCTGTTGACGAGCGACGCCGGCGTTCCGGAGGTTTTCGCCAAGCTTGCGCCGGCGCTCGAGCTCGATGCGTTTGCCGCCTATGCCGCGAGCGCCGATGGCGGCATGACGCTCGAAGCTGCGGCCGGATTGTCGATGACGGCCATCTCGAGCACGGCCGTCGCCGGTGTCGTCGCCGATCTCGAGCGGGCAGGGCGCCGAACTCTGGTGCTGGAATCGCTTCGGGAAAGCGCGGACTCGAGAGCGAGCATGTTTCGCGATCTCGGCCTGGCCAGCGTGGTCGTCGGTGCGCTCGTCGTAGACGATCGCGTGCTCGGCGCCATCGTGCTTGCCGCGCGGTCGAAGGAGCGCTTCAGCTCCGCGGAGCTGACGGTTATCGATACCGTGGTTTGCTACTTGGCCGGCGCGTACGAGCGCCGCGAGCTGAACCGGCACCGCTACAGCGCGGAGCACGGCAAGCGTGAGTTCCTGACCGTGCTTGCGCACGAGCTGCGCAATCCACTCGCGCCCGTGCGGAACGCTCTCGAGATCATCCGGGCCAACGATCGCACTCGTTCGCCCGTCGAGCACTCCGCATACGCCATGATCGACCGGCAGCTGCAACAAATCGGCCGGCTCGCGGACGACCTGCTCGACGCAAACCAAGTTGTTCTCGGGCAAGTCGAGCTCGCGAAGCAGCGCGTGCTGCTCGATGCCGTCGTCGACCGCGCCGCCGAGCAGTCGCGCCCGTGGATCGAGGCGGCGCGGCACACCCTCGAGCTCGATTTGCCGCGCGAAGCGATCGCGCTCGACGCCGATCCGAAGCGCTTGGCGCGCGCGCTGTCCAATCTCGTCAACAACGCCGCGCGACGCCTGGACCGCGGCGGCCGCATCCAGATTTCGGCGCAGGCCACCGAGGGCGCAGTCGACGTCTTCGTGCGTGCGCGCGGCCGGGCCCTGTCGAGCGAGCTTTCGAGCGGAATATTTGCGGAGGCCGCCGCGCGCAGCGAGATAGCCGACGGTCAGGCGCAAGGCGGCGTCACCGCGGGCATGACGCTCGTCAAGCACCTCGTCGAGATGCACGGCGGAACGGTTACCGCGCATACAGCCGCCGACGGCGTCGCCGAGTTCGCGGTTCGACTGCCCGCCGTGCGCGGCGCGGCATTGGTGCCGTCGCGCAAAGCAGCGGATCCGCCCGGCGACGGAGTCTCAGTGGACTATGGTGTGCCGCATCGTATTCTGATTGCCGACGACAACGCGGATTCCGCGGAAAGCATGGGCATGCTGCTGCGGCTCATGGGCAACGACGTCCGCATCGCCCGTGACGGGCTGGACGCTGTCGAGCAAGCGGCGGCGTTTCAGCCCGACATAGTCCTCATGGACATTGGCATGCCGCGGCTCGACGGCTATGAAGCCGCGCGCCGTATCCGGAACCAGGCCTGGAGTCGCGACACGTTGCTCGTAGCCGTGACGGGATGGGGTCCGAGCGACGACGACGAGGAAGCGACGGCCGCGGGTTTCGACCATCATTTCACGAAGCCGCTCGATCCCGCAGAGCTTCGCCGCCTCGTCAGCGGCACGCCGCCGCACTGAGCTGAGCCATGGCCGTCCGCCGAGGCGGTCGAATCAGGAGACGCTATCGCGGACGCGGTCCACGCCCTCGCCACGTGCGCAATGCGCGCAGCAGTAGATGGCGCCATATGCTTGCGCGCCGTGGCCGATGATCGCGACGCCGCACCGCGCGCATTTCGGGGCCAGCCTGTCGATTGCGCATTCGAAGCAATCGAAGACGCCTCGGTCGCCGTTCGCGAGCAGCACAGTGAACGACTGGTCGTACTCGTTACCGCAGCGCTCGCAGCGCAACGTGCTCAAATTTCTCTCTCCGACGACGCAGGGCGCTTCTTCGCCTTGGCTTCCTCCTCGGCGCGCCGCGCGGCCTCTTGTTCCGCGGGCGTCAGGTCACGCGCGCGCTGCGCCCGTTCCTCTTCGGTTGTTTCGCGTACCGTCTCTCGGACGCCTTGCCGGTAACGCCGATCGGCGTCGCGATTTCCCTCACCTTGGTTTTTCTCGCCCATTTGCGCACTCCATCCGTGAACGCCTGCACCGATGCAAAGAGAGTGCCAGGCGCTTCGTGCCGCACGTCGAGACGCGGCAGGAAAGCGCGGGAAAATCGAACGCGATTAGCTCAGGCGAGGCTGCGCGTCGACGGCACGAGCACGGTGCCGTCACCGCTCGGACGGTCCGCCGGCGCATTTGCCGGCGCGCGCTCGGGCGGCGGTGCAGCCGGCGGCGTCACGGGGTCGCGCTCGCAGCCGCTCCACGGCCCAGCCAATGCTGCCGCGAGCAAAGCAATCAGCGTCAAGCGCGTCATCCGGTGCCTACCGGAGCCCGTTGCGCGCTAGTAGCGGCGCGGCGGCCACGACCGGGCGTCGACCACGAACGGCTGCTCGAGGTCGCGAAGCGCAGCTCGCTCGCGAAGGACTTCGTGGTAGGCGTCGACTCGGCGGCGCGCTTTGCCCTTGGTCGGCGCCTCGAAGGATTCATTGTCAGATTCGATCTCGGTGCTCATCGTGTTTACCCGGGTTACCTTCTCCCGGGCTTATTAACAGCAAGCCTCGTGCCAACACCGCTCGGCGCGGGGTCGAGGCAGTGGGGGCTTCGCGCAGGGCCTTGCAGGCCGATTTTTTGGGACGGCCTTCGAGAAACTGCAAGCGGCCGCCGGACCCCGCGAAACGGCCTCGCGTTGCGCGCAGGGTGGCACATGGCTTGCACCGGCCAGTGAACCGACAAGGAGGACAGACCACATGCCGGACCCGAGGAACCCCCGCGAGCCAACGACGCCCCGTGAGCCCGAGCTGCCCGTAATCGACGACCCGCAGCCTGACGAGCCGAAGATCCCCGAGATGCCGCCGCCGGTGCCTAACCCGCCGGAGATCGTCGGCGCGGGCTCCGGACCGCAGGGGCGCTGAACAGCTACGCCGGCGCAGCTGCTGCGCGCGAGGTCGCCACCGGCAGCGTCAGCACGAAACGCGCACCCGCTACGCCATTGCTCGCCGCAAGCGTGCCACCGTGCTGCACGGCGATTTGATGCGCGACGGCTAGGCCGAGGCCGAGACCCGAGCGCCCCTTCGCGCTCGTCGGACCGCGCCACAGCGGGGTGAAAAGGTTGACCACATCCGCGGGCGACAACGCGTCGCCCGAGTCCTCGACTTCGACGATGCAATGGCCGTCGCCCGCGCGAACCTGTAGTTCGAGGCGGCCGCCCGTCGGTGAGCTGCCGATCGCGTTTTCGAGCACGTGGCCCAGCGCCTGCGACAGGCGCTCCGGATCGCCTTCGACGGGCCCCTGCTCGATCTCGATGCGTGGATTAAAGGCGAGCTGCTTGGCTGCGGCGAGCGCCTGCCAGGTGGCGAGGCCGCGCTTCACCAGGGTGACAAGATCGAAGCGCTCGCGGCGCATTTCGCCGCCGGTCGAGAGCTTGGCAGCGTCGTTGAGGTCGCTCACGAGCCGTGCTTGGCGCGCGAGACCGCGCTTCATGGCCTCGACGGCCTTGGCGAGCTTATCGGGTTGCGGTGCGAGCGCGAGGACGTCGAGCCACATGACGCACGCATTCAGCGGTGACCGCAGCTCGTGGATGAGCCACGACAGGAAAGCGTCCGTCGCGCGGACGGTCCCGCCCGCGTTTACGGGCGCCGCATCGAGCCGAGCCGCCACCGCGCGCTCGCCGGACTCGACTGCCAGGAGCCCTGCAACGTAGCGGCCGCCGTCGGCGCGGGTCACGACACGCAGATCGAGCTTTGCAGGCAACGTCGTGCCGTCGCGGCGGCGGATGCCTACGCGCACCCCTTTCGCGGCATCGGCTCGGGCATCGAGCGCGGCAACCTTCGAGCCGTCGGCAAAGATCGAGAGCGCGTCGAAATTGGCGGCGACGGCCTCGCGTCGCCCGTATCCCGTGAGAGTCGAATAGGCAGTGTTGACGTGGATATTGGGATGGCCAGGCCGCAGGGCCTCGACGACGAACACCGCCTCCGAGACTGCGTCGAGGACCTGCTCCCCGAGACGCAACCGCTCGTCGGCGCGGTGCAGCTTTCTCCGACCGCCGAACATGACGATCGCGAGCACGATCGCGCTCGCCGTGGCGAGCAGCGCGAGCGCCCCGATTTCCATCAGGCCGGGCACGCCGCCGCTTCCGCGTTGACACAGTTAGAAGTAATGAGCGCAACCATTTGATCTTCCATATGATGTCACATAACGCTTCGTTCGCCCATTGTGCGGCCGCAACCGGCACGCGCGCGCGACCATGCGCTCTAACGACTATCGCCGGCTATTTTACGCGGCCGGGCGCCGCGCGACGTCAAGCGGCGTGCGCTCGCTAACCGACGATAGTGGTCGCGCGGATCGGACGGGGTAGAATGCCTCCAAGCTCGTGACCTGGGCGCGGCCGACAAACTCGGCCTACGACGAAGAAGTTGTCTTTGGCGGGGTATTCATGGCAAACGTCTTATTAGTCGACGACGAACCAGATTTCGTCGCGGCCGCGAAGGAAATGCTGCAGCTGCACGGTCATACCGTGGAGAGCGCAGAGCGCCTCGAGGTTGCGCGCCGCCTGCTGGGCGGCACCGTGCCCGACGTACTGTTACTCGATCTCATGCTACCCGACGGCAACGGCCTCGAGCTGCTCGACGAGCTGCGCAACAGCCCCGTCAAACGTGTCGTGTTCATCACCGGCCATCCTGGCATCAAGTCATTGATCAAGAACTTGAGCGGACCGTCGGTTTCATATCTCACGAAGCCGATCGGCAGCACCGAGCTTTTGCGCACCGTCGAGACGGATACCGACACCGAGGGACCGAGCGTTGCCAGCGGCGGCAATCTGCACTTCGGCTGCTTGGTCGGCGAGTCGCCGGCGATGTTGGCCGTCTACGAGCAAATCGAAAAAGTCGGACGCACGCCGAGCCCCGTGTTGATTCTCGGCGAGACGGGGACCGGCAAGGAGCTCGTCGCGGAGTCGATCCACCGAGCGAGCGGCCGCCCCGGGCAATTCGTTGCCGTCAACTGCGGCTCGCTGTCGCGCGAGCTTGCGGCGAGCGAGCTGTTCGGTCACGAGAAGGGCAGCTTCACGGGTGCCGTGCGGCGACACCCCGGTTTCTTCAAGCGGGCTGACGGCGGCACATTGTTTCTCGACGAGCTGGCCGAAATGCCGCTCGAGCTGCAGCCGCATTTCCTACGCGTCCTCGAGACGGGCTCCGTTTTGCCTGTCGGCAGCGAACGCGAAGTTCCGATCGACGCTCGCACAGTCGCGGCCACCAACCGCGATCCGAAGAAGGCGATCGCCGACAAGGCATTGCGCGAAGATCTCTATTACCGCCTCAGCGTATTCCCAATCACGCTTCCGCCGTTGCGAGCCCGGATTCAAGACGTGCCGCTGCTCGTCGAGCATTTTTTGAATCAGGCACAAACCGCCGGCGCGGAAGGCCGAAGATTCTCCGCCGAGGACGCGGCCCGCTTGCGCGCGTATCACTGGCCCGGCAACGTCCGCGAGCTGCGCCATGTCGTGCTGCGCGCGGCGATCATGTCGGATCCGAACGACTCGATGCTGCGTTTGCCGCAGCGTTTCGACAGCCCCTTCAACGAACCGAACGGTCAACAAGGGCTCGCAATCGGCCGTTCGATTCGCGACGTCGAGCGCGAGCTCATCATGCGCACGCTCGAGCACTTGAATGGCGACAAGCGTGCGGCCGCCGAGACGCTCGGCATCAGCTTGAACACGCTGTACAACCGGCTGAACGCATACGAAGCGGCCGGTATTGGCGCGCCGGCGTCGCCGTTGACACCCTGAGGACCACACGCCTCTCGATCGACCTCCGGAATAGTGTTACCTGCCACGGGCTGTTAAGCTCCGCGGGAAATTGCGCCGGCTGCTGCCGGTAAACCGTCGCCCGGCCGCTGCAACTCGGGAGGTCCATGCGAGCGAAGCTCATAGTCGTAGCGCTAGCAATGGCCGCTTCGTACGGCTGCTCGCGCGGAGCAGAGGAAGCCCTCGAAGGGGGCGCCGGCGCATGGCAAACGCTCTTCGACGGCAGCACCTTGGCGGGCTGGAATCGGGTCGGCGATGCAAACTGGGAGCTGAAGGATGGCGCTGTCGCAGCGGACTCCGGCACCGGTTTTTTGCTGACGGCCGCCTCGTATGCCGACTTCGATCTTGATCTCGAGTTTTGGGTGACGGCGGATGCGAACAGCGGCGTCTTCATCCGGTGCGCCAATCCGAGCGAGATCGGTGCCGCCACCTGTTACGAAGTGAACATTTTCGACCAACGGCCCGATCCGACTTACCGAACCGGCGGCATCGTCGAAGTAGCGACGCCAAAGGTCATGCTCGAAACGGGCGATAAGTGGAACCGCTACGAGATTTCGGCGCACGGGCGCCATCTCGTAGTGAAATTGAACGGCCAGACGACTGTGGACACTAACGACGACAAGTTGGCCGCAGGCCCGTTCGCTCTTCAGTACGGCGCCGGTCGCGTGATGTTTCGCAACGTGCGGATTCGCGCGAATTAGCCGTTTTGACGTCACCGCTCAAGCCGCTTTTGGCGAGGAAGGCGATCGCATGTCCGAGTTTCAGCATTCGCATACGTCCGACGAGTTCGAGCATTCGCATACGTCGGACGACTTCGGGCACTTTTTCAAAGGCTGGATTCGCAATCCGCTCGCGATAGGGGCTCTTGCGCCGAGCAGCAAGTCGCTGGCGAAGCTCATGGCGAAGGACGTCGGTATGGGCGCCCGCGTCGTTGAGCTCGGCGCCGGCACGGGCACCGTTACGGCTGCCTTGCTGGCAAGCGGCGTAGCGCCGGGAAACCTTCATCTCGTCGAGCGTGACCCGCAATTCGTAAAGATCTTGCAGCGCCGCTTTCCGCGCTGCCCCGTCGTTGCCGCCGATGCCCTCGAGCTCGACGAGCAATTCGGCGCAAACGCGGGATTCGACTTCGCCATCAGCGGCCTCCCGCTGTTGTGCTTCTCGCCCGAGAAGCGGTACCGCCTCCTACAGCAGGCGTTGCATCTGTTGAAACCGCACGGCCGTTTACACCAGTTCACGTATGCCGGCCGTTGCCCGGTCGATAAGGATCTGCGCGCCCTGCTTCGCGTCGACAGCGCCCTCATCGGCATCGCGCCTCTGAATCTGCCGCCCGCCTTCGTCTATCGATTGACGCGGCGCTCACCTGCCTAGATGCTGCGCGGCCGCGCGGCGTCATTCTTGCATCTTCCTCTTAGGTAAAACGCAGGCACGCGGTTGCAGGCGGCTTTTCGTGCAGTTGCGGGGCTGACGGCGTTGTTGAGTAGGATGACATCGAGGAGGACGGATACAGATGGGCTTCGGAGCGACAGGAATCGCCGTTAGGGCGAGTGCCGCGATCGCGCTTGCCGCGCTTGTCGCGTGCACGACGCACGTTCCGCTTTCAGATAATTACCGCGGCCCCGATGCTTGGCCAAGCGGCCAGCCGATGGCGTACTGGGAGTCGCCGCCACAACCGCTCGAAGTTGCCGACGACGTCGAAGCACGAACGCGCGCGCATTTCCTCGTGCGCCAGCTCTCGCTTCCCTCTGTTGTGGATCCTACCCATGAGATCTCATTCGAGTACTACGACGTCGACGGTGACGAACGTACCCCGGTCATCGTCTTACTGCCGATCTTCAACGGTCAGCTGTCGATTCCGCGCTTTTTCGCGCGCTACTTCGCGAACCAGGGATGGGCTGCCGTCGTCGTGACACGCGGCCGCGATCCCCTCGAGGCGCTGACGGCGCCCGAGCAGACGGTGCAGAGCAACTTGCAGGATTATCGCCGCGTGCTCGATTGGATCGAGCGCGAGCCCGAGCTCGACGCATCGCGCATCGGCATGTTCGGCGTGAGCCTGGGCGCGATGGACGCAGTCATGCTGACTGCTCTCGATCGGCGTGTGAACTCGCTGGTGATCGCAATGGCTGGCGGCGACCTGTCATATCTGCTGGCCAATACGAGCTACCGGCGCGTCTCCCGCACCATCGACGACCTCGCGGATACCTTGGGCACGAGTAGAGCAGCGCTCGGCGCGAAGCTGGACGCCGCGGTAAAATTCGATCCGCTAGCGCTGGCTCCGTACGTCGACGCCGAACGCGTGTTCATGATTCTCACGCGCACCGACACGATCATTCCGTTCGAAGCGCAGCAGCAATTGCACGCGACAATGGGCTCTCCGGAGGCGCTGTACTTGCTGACGGGGCATAGGGCATCGGTCGTGTATTTCCCGAAGGTGCGTAACGCCGCGTTCGTTTTTTTCGCGCGCCGCTTCGCAGAGCAGCGCGTAGCACTGGCGATGAACTGACTGCTTCTGCGCTCGCGCGCCGGCACGCGATGCAGCGCGCAGCCATGCTATGGTGGCGCGCGTAAGCAGCGGGAGAGCCACGTGCAAAAAACCGATTCGGCGCACGCCGGGGACTTCGCATCCGTGCTGCGGGGGCGCCGGTCGATCGATTTCTTCGAACCCGGTGCGGTCGGTGTCGACGAGCTGCTGGCCGCCATCGAGGTCGCGCGGTGGGCGCCGAATCACCGTCTCACCGAGCCGTGGCGCTTCTACTTGCTGGGGAGCGTGACGATGCGCGCAGTCGTCGAACTTGCCGTAGAGCTCGAGATCGCAGCGAAAGGCGAGCGGGCGGGTCCCGCGCGGCGTGCTCGGCTCGAAGCGATTCCCGGAATGTTCGTACTGACGAGTTCGCGCAGCGACGACGCGCTCGTCGATCGCGAGAACTACGCGGCTTGCTGTTGTGCTGTGCAGAATCTGCTGCTATACCTGTGGCGGCAAGGTATCGGCGTAAAGTGGACGACGGGCGGCGTCACGAGGCACCAGCGGCTTTATGATTTACTTGGCATCAATCCCAGTAAGGAGTCGCTCGTGGGCTTGTTCTGGTACGGAGTCCCCAAGGTCGTCCCGTCGCAGAAGCGGCGGCCCGTCGAGGAGATCGTGACGCGGCTGGGATAGCATGAAGGGGGAGCCATGAGCAGCGTAAGCCTCAAGATACACCGTCTCGAGCCGCAGTCGGCGCGCGGCCGCGCGCGGCTGGCAAAGATCCTGGACGCTGCCGCGGACCTGTTCCTAGAGGTTGGCTACGAGCAAACCTCCATCGACGCCATACTCCTGCGCAGCGGCGGATCGAAGTCGACGCTCTACGCGTACTTTCCAACCAAGCAAGACTTGTTCAGGTCCGTCATCGACAGCGTCGTCGACAACGGCGAGCTCAGCACGGCGCTCGACATCAGTGTCAATGCACGCGCCGTGCTCACGGAGTTTGCCGTGGCCCGGCAGCGTGTGGTGTTGTCGCCGCGGCACCGCGCAGTGCTCGGTCTCGTCGTCGCTGAGCGGGACCGGTTTCCGGACCTTGCGCAGATCTATTCGGACCGCGGGCCGCAACGCAGCGGACGGCAGCTCATCACGTACCTCGAGGCCCTGCGCAATCGCGAGATACTCGCGATCGACGACGCTGCAGAAGCCTCTGAATTCTTGATCGGCATGGTGTTCCAGCATTGGCATCGGCAGCTCTTCTATGTGCCGCTGCCGCCGCCGAGCGAGGCTGCGATTCGTGCGCACGCGGAACGAGTCGTCGCGCGGTTCTGGGCCGCGTATCGCCGCGGCCCGCACTAGCGGCGTTTCAGGGCTTCAGAGCGGAACGCCGGGCTGCTCGGAGCCTTCGAGCCATGCTGCGCCTTCAGCGTAAAGTTTCGCGACTTCGGCGCCGCGCAGCCCCGGAAGACCGAGGCGGACGTCGAAGCCGGCCTTCGTCTGCAGATAGCCCAAGTGTCGGTAGCCTTCGGGAAATCGCGCGAGCAGGGCAGGGTCGAGGTCGAGCTTTCGGCCCGGCTCGAGGGGATCGAGCCGGTCTTTTTCGTAAATCGGTTGACGGCGTACGATCGCCCAGCGCCCGGCTCGTTTGGCGAAGAAGTCGTAGAAGCGCCCAGTGCAGACCACGTCGGCAACGATGCCGTCGACGGCCGCCCTCTGGTTGATCGTCATCTTCGTTTGCGCGATCGCGCGTTCGCCGCCGAGCTCGACGGTCGTCCCGCCGAGGAAATGGATGATGCTGACGCCGCGCTCGAACCCCGCTCGGCGCGCATTCTGAAATTCCGTTGCCGGGCCCTGGAACCACGTGGCCGTCATCCACGCATCGTCATGCCAGACCGTTGCGAAGCGGTCCCACTCGCCGGAGTCGCTCCAGAGCACCCAGTTATTGACGACCTCGATGATCGCGAGGCGGTCGAGCAGGCCCTCTTCCATACGGCTCAGCGCATGAGGCGACCGCCGGGGCCGCCCGAACCGCCACCGGGCGGGACGGCGCCGGGCACGATGATCGACGACGCTTGCTCGCGCCGCAGCTCTTCGAGTCGACGCATCGTTCGCGCAAGCGCTTGCTTCGCGTGCTCGCCGAACTTCGCGACGGCATCCTCGAGCGACGACGCCGCGAGCTCGAAGCTCAGGGGTAAAGCGCCGGCGGGCGTCAGCACTTGCGTTTGGCCGACGTAGAGAACGGGGCGTGCCGTGTCGGTTTCGCCTGAAGCCGTAATGGGCGTGAGCCGCTGCAGCGTCCCCACGCGTCGGTCCGTGAATGTTTCCTCGCGATAGAGACTATTGCCGTCCATCGCAATATCGGCATCGGTGAGCTCGTCTGACATGGCTTCGTCCTCGCTGTCCGCGCCGCTTCGAGCGGCGTGCGACCTAGGCTAGCATGACTCTGCAGCCTCCCGGCGAGTAGCTACGTTTCGCGCGTCAGCACATGGCTCACGACCGTGGCCCCTGTCCCGCCGATGTTTTGCACGAGCGCGACGCCGGCGTCCGGAACTTGATTCGGTCCCGCCCGCTCCGTGAGCTGCAGGAAGGCTTCGACGATCTGATAGCAACCGCTCGCGCCGACAGGATGGCCGCGCGCTTTGAGGCCGCCGAACGTCGCAAGCGGCAGCTCGCCATGCAAGCCGATGCGATCGCAGTCGGCATAATCGAGGCCCTCCCCGGGTCGCGCGAAGCCGGTCGCCTCGAGCGTCAACGCGGTCATGATCGTGTAGGCATCATGCAGCTCGAAGAAATCGATGTCGTCGTGTGCGACTCCTGCTTGAGCCATTGCCCGCTGCGTCGAGCTCGTCACGGCAGTCAGTGCGAGCGGGTCCGGCCTTCGCGCGAGCGCGAGCGGCGCTGTCGCGAGCGCCGAGCCGGCGATTCGCACTCGTACGGCGCCCGGCAGTGTGGCGGCCACCTGCGGCGCCGCAAGGATGACGGCGCTCGCACCGTCGCATACCGGCGAAACGTCGAACAGACGGATCGGTTCCGTCACGATGCGCGACTGAAGATAGGCTTGAAGATCGAGCGGTTTGTGAAGCAGCGCGTTCGGGTTCGTGAGCGCATTCTCGTGTGCAGTGATGGCAAACGGCGCGAAACGTTCGGCGGCGATATCGTACCTATCCATGTAGGCGCGCATCAGCGTCGCGTTCAGAGACAGAAACGACGCGCCGCAAACCCCTTCGAGCTCCCAGTCCGCGGCCGTCGCGAGTGCGCGCGTCACGGCGTCGCGGTCGACGTGCGTCATGCGCTCGACGCCGCAGACGGCAACGGCGTCGTGGACGCCGCCGGCGACGGCTTGGTAACCGACGCGCAGTGCGGCGCCTCCGGAGGCGCAAGCAGCTTCGACGGTCACGGCCTCGATCCCTGCGAGCCCCGTGTAGTCGGCGATCAGTCCGCCGAGCTGTTGCTGTTGGGAAAGAATTCCGGAAAGCATGTTGCCGACATAGAGCGCGCCGATCCTTTCAGATCCGATGCCCGCATCGGCGAGAGCGGCTTTGACGGCGGCCGCGCCGAGGTAGCGGCCGCGGCTCTGAGTGTCCCTGGTGACCGCCGTCTGGCCTACACCGGCAATGAACACGTCTCTCAACTATCGCTCCGGACTCCCTCTGATCGGCGCGCATCATGGCAAACGGTTGCTGTGAATGCCAATTGCGGGCGGCATCGCGCCGCCGGGGCCGGGGTCATCGGCTATCATGCGGATCGAGCGAGCTAGGGAGCGCCGCGTTGAGCGCCAAAGTCGAGATCGTCCTGGTCGGGTTCGGCAACATGGGGCAGGCACTCGTGCGCGGGTGGCTTGCGAAGGGTCGCGACCCGAGCAGCATCCGCATCGTCGACCCCATGCCGGCTGCGCGTGCCGTTGCGACGCAGCTCGGCGTCGCTGCAAATGACGAGCTCGCCGCTGCTGCGCATGCGCCCGAAGTCGTGGTTCTCGCGGTCAAGCCGAATCAGCTCGCGGAAGTACTGCCGCAGTGTGCAGCGCTCGCGCACGCGGGCGCCGTATTTCTGTCGGTCGTGGCCGGAAAGACACTTCGCGAGATCGGCAAGGGCCTTGGGTCCGATGCACGGGCCGTGCGCGCGATGCCGAACACGCCGGCCGCCATCGGCCGCGGCATCACTGCGCTCGTCGCCAATACGGCGGTGAGCCGCGGCCAGCGCGCGTTGTGCGGCGAGCTGCTCGCCGCCGTCGGCGCCATCGAGTGGCTCGATGACGAGCGCCACATCGATGCGGTGACCGCAATCTCGGGCAGCGGGCCGGCCTATGTGTTCCTGCTGATCGAGTGCTTGGAGCTCGCCGCCGTCGAGCTCGGTCTCGACGCCGCGCTCGCCAAGCGGTTGGCGCTCGCGACCGTGGCGGGTGCGAGCGCATACGCGGCCGATTCGCGAGAGGCGGCGGCGGAGCTTCGCCGCCGCGTTACGAGCCCGAACGGCACGACGCAGGCGGCGCTCGACGTGCTCATGGCCGAGCCCGGAATGAAGGAGCTGCTCGCGCGCGCGACGCAAGCCGCGGCTCGGCGCAGCCGCGAGCTCGCGGGAGCGTAGCGATGGCGGGCTTCTACTACGACGAGTTCGAGGTCGGGCGCGTGTTCAAGCACGCGATCCGGCGCACCGTGACCGAGACCGACAACGTGCTCTTCAGCACGCTGACCCACAACCCTGCGCCGCTGCACATCGACCACGAGTACATGCGAACGCAATCGGAGTTCGGCAAACCTTTGATGAACAGCTTCTTCACGCTGGGACTGATCGTCGGCATCTCGATCAACGACACGACGCTCGGCACGACGGTGGCGAACCTCGGGCTCGAAGCAGTGCGGTTTCCGGCGCCGCTGTTCGTCGGCGATACGGTGCACGTGGAGACCGAGGTCGTCGCAATGCGGCCGAGCGAATCGCGGCCGCGCAACGGCATCCTGACGTTCGAGCACCGCGGCTACAATCAGCGCGACGTTCTCATCGCCACTTGCCGCCGCAACGTCCTGATGTTGCGAGCGGCGGATCGTTCCTGATCAGAACGCGAACCGCACCGCGATGTGCGTCGCGTACAGCGTCGCGCTCGCCGCTTCGTAGCGCCCGCTGGCGGTCAGGCCGAGCGCGGGGCGGCCGCCGCCGAGCAGCTCGGCGAGCTCCGAGCTGAACTCCGCGAACGAGGTGAACATGCGGATGTCGGCGCCGACCGAGATACCGTAGATCGCCCGGCCGACGGTCGGCGGCGCGAGCGTCGGCGGCGTCGACAGAGCGGTGAGATCGAGGTGGCGCACGCCGACGCTCAGCGTGTGGCGTTCGCCGATGCTCGGGTTGGCGATGTCGAGCACGAGGCCGCTGACACCCATGCTCGAGAACGGCGCCGTCGTGCCTGCGCTGCCCCAGCCGATGCCGAGCAGCGCCGGCATACCGCGATGATCGATGACGGTCCGGCCCTCGAAGTCGGGCGGCGCAGCTCCGAACGGCCGTACGAACCCGACGACACGTGCGGCTTCGCCCGGCGCGACGTTCGCGAGGCCGATCGTCCCCGTGGCCGCTTCGTAATCCGCGGGATCGGCGTCCTGGGCTGCGGTGAGTCCGGTTCCGGCGAAGTCGAATGCCTCGATGCCAAGCCGGTCGATGCCGCGCAGATTCAAATTCAGCTGGCCCGGCACAGCGAGGTTGACGACGCCGTGCAAGTGCGTCGGCAACATGCGGACGCGGCCGTTCGTCGCATCGAACGTCGCGGGCGTCGTGTCCGTCGTCGGCTCCGTCAGCGCGCCGAACGCGACGATCCGCTGACCGACCGACAGCGCACCGGCGTCGAGGACAGCGCCCGGCGTGCCCGTTTTCAGCACTTTCGTGTTCGGACCGACGTTGATGACGACCGTCCGGTGTAGGCGGGCGACGCGATCCCGCCGAACCGCGAACGCGGCTTTGACCGTCAGCTGGTCGCCGCGGCGCGCGACGATACTTCCGTGGATGGCGTCGATGCGCTCGCCGCTGACGCTGTCGCCCGCGTGCACGACCCCGGCCGTGAACCGGCGCTCTTGCCTCGACAGCGTGCCGAAGGCGACCGTCATCGTGCCTGCCGGTTTGGCCGCGAGCGCCGTGATGCCGGCGGCGCCCGTCGCGGGCAAGCCGTCGATCTCGAACGACGTCGACGGCGTCGTGTGCACCGTGACGCGGCCGTGTGCGCCGTCAGGGCGGAACCACGGCCGGACATCGACCGTGTACGAGCTGCCGGCCACGTCCGTCGAAACGAGCGCGCCGCGCAGGCGCAGCTCCTTCTCGGCGACCGGCTCGATCTCAGCGACGATGTACGGCCGAGCCGTGACGACGGGCGGCGATTGTGCGAGATCGACGTCGTGCGACGCCGCGAGGTCGAAGTCGAGCGAGAGCAAAGCCGCGCGGCCGCGTGTGATGACGAGGGGCTCGCGCTCGTCGAGCTCGAGCGCGAGCTCCGTGACGCCGAGCGGCGCACCGTTCGGTCCGACGACGTTCGCGCGGACTGCCTGCCCGCCGACTTCGACGAACACCTCGGCGTTGCCATAGTCGAGACGGATCTTGCCGCCGACGATGTCGCCCGGCGCGAGAGTCGCGACGGCGAGCAAGTCCGAGAGCTCGGTCAGTTGTGCGAAGTCGATGCGGGTGGCGGACGGAAGCACCTCGACGGTGCCGCCGCCGCTGCTCTGCAAGGTCACGGACAGCACGTCGACGGAATAGCCGAGGAAGTCTCCGTCGGCGTCAGTGACGCTGAGCAGCAGCGTGCCGCTGTCGACTGCGGCCGGCGGCGGGCTCGATGCTGCAGGCGTCGAGTCGCCCGAGCCGCTGCAGCCTGCAAGGCCGATGGCCGCGATCGCCACGATCCATGCCGAGCGAATGGCCGTGCCCACGAGGCTGGAAGTAGTGTCCATTTTGGAAATTCCTCCCTGAGGAAAACAAAGAGCACTCGAGATCAGGGAACGCGGCCATGCGACGCGCGGTTGACGCGTTACGCCATGTGACGGTCTCGCTTTGTAATCCGGCGGTTTACTGGCAGAATGCGGCTAGGCAACAATCGAACCTAAGCCAATCAATAAGTTGCGCCATTGAATGAGTGCCCGGGTTGAAGACGGGACCAGCGACGAAACGCTTGCGAACGAGCGTTCCGCTAGCCGTTCGCAACCACGTTCGTTGAGCCCGGCGCTCGATCTCACTTGCACGAAGGTTGCCGTCGACCTGCAGAGCATCACTGCGGCGACGGCTGCCGAGCGCATTCCAGCGGGGTTGCAAGCGCTGACCGATGCCTGGGGCGCGGACTCCGTATTCGTCGTGTTGCTCGACGAGACGGCGAGCGCGTTCGACACCGTCTATGCAGGGCGCTCGACATTCTCGGCCTGCAATCCCGAGGTGCTGAAGGACCGGGCGCTCGACGAGCTCCCGTGGCTCAAGTCGCGGCTCGAGCACCTTCGATTGGTCGAGATCAAAGATACGGCCAACCCATCGCCTGCCCAGAAAGAGGACGCGAGGCGGTTGGCGGATCTGAACGTCGGAGCCGTGCTGTTCGTCGGCTTCAACATTCGCGGGCAGCCCGGCGGCGTGCTCGGCGTCTTCAGCGCTTCGCCAAACCCGGAGTGGTCCGCCGAGCTGCAGCTCGCGCTGAAGCTGCTCGGCGCGAGCTGCGCAAGCGGGCTCGAGCGCATCGAGCTCGCCGAGGTGCTGGCCGACGTGCAGGAACGCGACCGGCTCGTCACGAACACCGCGAACGACGGGCTCTGGGACTACGACGTCCGCGAGAACACGATGTACTTCTCGCCGCGCTGGCGTGCGATGCTCGGCTACGCCCACGACTACGATGTTCCTGAGTGGCGGTTGCTCGTTCATCCCGACGATTTGGCGCATGTGCAAACGCACCTTCGCGAGCACCTCGAGGGCGAAGCCGAGATCTTCGAGAGCGTGCATCGCATGCAGCACGCGAGCGGCGAGTGGCGGTGGATCCAGAGCCGCGTGCAGGGAAGGCTCGATGAGAACGGCCGCCTGAAGCGGCTCGTCGGGGTGGAAACCGACATCACGGAGCGCAAGCTCTACGAAGAAGCGCTGTTCCGCGAGAAAGAGAGCGCACAGATCACGCTGCAGTCGATCGGCGACGGCGTCGTGACGACCGACGGCGAAGCGCGTGTGCAATACCTCAACCCCGTGGCTTCGGAGCTCACGGGCTGGCGGCTCGACGACGCCGTCGGCCGCAATATCGACGAAATCTTCCGCGGCTTCCACGAGGAGACCTGCGAGCCGATCGAGAACCCGGTCGGCGTCGCGATGCGTCGCAACCGCCCGATCAAGTCGGTGCGGCCCGCGCTGCTGATTCGGCGCGACGGCAACGAGCTCTACATCGAGAGCACGGCCGCGCCGATTCGCGATCCGCTCGGTAACGTCACGGGCGGCGTGCTGGTATTCCACGACGTCAGCGAGTCGCGTGAGCTCAATCGGCGGTTGAGCTACGCGGCGAGCCACGACGTGCTCACGGAGCTCGTCAATCGCCGCGAGTTCGAGCAGCGGCTCGAGCGGGCGCTGAAGAGCGCCAAGGCACGCGAGACCTCGTATGCCGTCCTCTATCTCGATCTCGACCAATTCAAGATCGTCAACGACGCGTGCGGCCACAACGCCGGCGACGCGCTGCTGAAGCAGATCGGCTCGCTGCTGAAGTCGAAGATCCGCTGGCGCGACACGTTGGCCCGGCTAGGCGGCGACGAGTTCGGTGTGCTGCTGGAGAGCTGCACGATGGACGAGGCCCTGCGCAGCGCCGAAGCGCTGCGCGAGAACATCGGCGACTACCGGTTCACGTGGGACGACCGAACGTTCCGTCTCGGCGTCAGCATTGGCGTCGTCCCGATCACGGCGGCCACCGACGACGTGGCGTCGTTGCTCTCGGCCGCCGACAGCGCGTGCGCCGCGGCGAAGGACGCCGGCCGCAACCGCGTCTACAACTACCAAGAGAACGACATCGACCTGATGAAGCGGCGCAAGGAGATGCAATGGGCCGCGCGCATCAGCAACGCCCTCGACGAGAACCGCTTCGAGTTGTTCCGGCAGACGATCCAACCCCTGCAGCCGAACACGGAGCACGGCGCGCACTACGAGCTCCTGATCCGCATGCGCGACGAGCAGGGCCAGCTCATCGCGCCGGGCCTCTTCATCGCGGCCGCAGAGCGCTACGGTCTGATGACGGCGATCGATCGCTGGGTCATCGCGCAGGCGTTCACGTGGCTCGTATCTGAAGCCGACGAGCGCGAGCGGCTTTCGTTGTGTGCGATCAATCTCTCGGGGCAGAGCCTGGCTGACGAGAAGTTTCTGCCGTTCGTCATCGAGCAGTTCAAGAAGAGCGGTCTCGCGGGATCGTGCATTTGCTTCGAGATCACGGAGACGGCCGCCATCGCGAGCTACAGCCAGGCGAACCGCTTCATTCACGCGCTGAAGGAGCTCGGTTGCCGATTCGCGCTCGACGACTTCGGCACGGGATTGTCGTCGTTCGGCTATCTCAAGCACTTCCCCGTCGACTTCCTGAAGATCGACGGCAGCTTCGTCAAGGAGATCCTGCACGATCCGATCGATCGCGAAATGGTGCGGTCGATCAACGAGATCGGGCACTTGACGGGCAAGCAGACGATCGCCGAGTTCGCGGAGAACCCGGAGATCATCACGATGCTGCGTGGCATGGGCATCGACTACGCGCAGGGATATGGCGTCTCCGAGCCGAAGCGGCTGCTGCAGGCCGTCGCGTAACCGTTCGCTATCCGGATCTGCCGATCGAGACGGTCAAACGGGCATCACCACAAGAAGTTGCACGAAGGCGCTTCAGCATCGTGAAGGAAGCCGTCGATACCCTGCGCTTCGTCACCGACGACGGGCGCTACGATCCCGCGCTGCGGCTATCGGCTCGAGGACTTCCTCGATGACGACTCCGGCGGCGAGATGGAGAGCCTGGACCAAGAACGCATCACGCGATGGATTCTGCACCACGACAGTGCAGCGCAACGTTGAACGAGCGGAGGTACGCGAAGACGCCGCCGTCTATCAATTAAAGAGAGTTGAGCTCGTAAAGAGAGTCGAGGTTTCCGCTTAGACGAACCGCATCGAGAAGTCGATGGCGCGGACGTGCTTCGTGATGGCCCCGATCGAGACGAAGTCGACGCCGGTTTCGGCGACGGCGCGTAACGTCGCTGCATTGACGCTGCCAGAGGCTTCGAGGTCCTGACGCTTGACGCCATGCGCGTTGCGCATAGAGACGGCCGCGCGCAGGTCGTCGAGCGTGAAGTCATCGAGCATAATGCGGTCCGCGTCCGTCGCGAGGGCCTCGCGCAGCTGAGTGAGCGACTCGACCTCGACTTCGATCATGACGTCCGGCGATTGGCGCCGCGCCGTTGCGACCGCAGCGCTGACGCTGCCGACAGCGGCGATGTGATTCTCTTTGATCAGGACGGCGTCGAAGAGGCCGATCCGGTGATTTTCTCCGCCGCCGCAGCGAACGGCGTACTTCTGTGCGAGCCGCAACCCCGGCAGCGTCTTGCGCGTATCGAGAATGCGCGTGCGCGTGCCGGCGACGATCTCGACGAGCGCGCGCGTTGCGGTTGCCGTGCCCGAGAGCGTCTGCAGAAAGTTCAGGGCCGTGCGCTCGCCGGTGACGATGCTATGCGCCGGGCCGCGCAGCTCGCAGACGACGGCGTCCGCCGTTATCGAGGTGCCGTCTGCGGCGCGCCACTCGACAGAGACCCGCGGATCGAGTTGGCGAAACGTCTCGTCGAACCACGCGCGACCGCACAGCGTGGCGGGCTCGCGCGCAACGACGCGTGCGACGGCGAGCGTGCCGGCCGCGATCAGCTCGGCCGTGAGATCGCCGTCGCGAAGATCCTCCGCGATCGCGCGGCTCACGACGGTGGCGATATCCGGTGGCAAAGTCGGCGAGGGCATGCGCTATCTTAAACGGGCGGTGAAACGGCGAGGACCCGGAAAGGTTCAGCCTCGCCGGGTCCTCGTGGGTTGTCGAGCTCGTTGCTTAAATAATGAATCCGCCGTGGCCGTAGCCGACCATGCTCATGAGCATCGGAATCGACAGCAGGGTGTTCGTGCGCGACGCGAGAAACGCGACGCGGCGCGCCTTCGCGATCTGGTCTGCGGTCGCTTCGACGAGACCGAGGACTTTCTTCTGGTTCGGCCAGATGAGCACCCAGACGTTGAACAGCATGATCGTGCCGAGCCAAGCGCCGACGCCGATCAGCTGCGCGTTACCGGCGGCAGTTTCGCGCAGCCCGAGCGTGAAAGCGTCGACGAAGAGGTTCGTGCGCTCGAGGATGAGCGCACCCGTGATCCAGGTCGCGACAGCGCCCCAGCGAAACCAGAGTAGCGCCCGCGGGGCCACGTACTTGCTGATGCCGGCGCCGCCGGGCCCGCCTTGGTCCTTGGCCGCGGCGGCGAGCGCGGGCACTTGGACGAAGTTGAAGTAATAGAGCATGCCGATCCAAACGACACCGGCCGCGACATGCAGCCAGACGAGGAGACTGATCTCATTGAGTCGGATGTCGAAGGTGACGAGCCCGATCACGACAGCGAGCACTACGCCGGCGATGATCGTGCCTCGGATGGTATTCAACGGGTTCATAGGACCTCCCCTAAAGACGTGGCCGATTCTAGCGTTATTGTGCGGCGTCTCGGGCGCGGGTCTTGCCCCGTTCCAAAGACTGAAGAAGAATAGGTTAGACACCGACGCAGTTCAACGAGTGCACCCCGCATGACGCGGCTTGACTTGTGAGGTTGCATCTCGGTTCAACGCGAGGATCGACACCATGGACGTCAACGAACGCATCAAGCAGCAACTCACGAGCTATCCCGTACTCCTGTACATGAAGGGAACGCCGGATTTCCCGCAGTGCGGTTTCTCCGCGAAGACCGTCGGCGTGCTGCGGGCTACCGGCGCCAAGTTCGCATACATCAATATCTTCGAAGACCCCGAGATTCGCGAGGGGCTCAAGGCCTATTCGAACTGGCCGACGTTTCCGCAGCTCTACGTCAACGGCGAGCTCATCGGCGGGTGCGATATCGCCGTCGAGCTCTACGAGTCCGGCGAGCTGCAGAAGATCTTGAGCGGCGTCTCGGCTCCCGCCACGGCGCAGTAGAGCGCCTCAGCGCTCGTAGACGCTGCGAAAGCGGTTCACGACGGCGCAGAACAGCCGTGCCGTCATCTCGGCGTCGTACAGCGCCGAGTGCGCGCGGTCGTCTTGCCACTCGAAGCCGGCGGCCGTGACGGCCCGGCTCAGCACCGTCTGGCCGTACGCGACTCCGGCGAGCGTCGCCGTGTCGAAGCTCGAGAACGGATGGAATGGATTGCGCTTGATGCCCGTTCGCTCGACGGCCGCATTCAGGAACTGCAGATCGAAGAATGAATTGTGGCCGACGAGTACGGCGCGCGTGCAGCCCGACGGCTTGATCTCCTTTCGGACTTCCTGGAATAGCGCGCGCAGCGCATCGCTTTCGTCGATCGCGGGACGTAGCGGGTGAAAGGGGTCTATGCCCGTCACCTGCAGAGATGCAGGATCGAGCCGCGAGCCCTCGAACGGCTTGACGATGTACCGATGATGCTCCGCGGGCTCGAGGTCTCCGGCGGCGTTGAACCGTACGAATACCGCGGCCATCTCGAGCAGAGCGTCGGTCGCGCAGTTGAAGCCGCCCGTCTCGACGTCGACGATCACGGGCAGGAAGCCGCGGAACCGTGCTGCGATCGGCGACGCCGACGCTTCGTTGACGGACGCTGCTGCGGCTTCGTCGTGGCTCATGCGTCGAGCCTCTTCGCGAGATCTGCGGCGCCGCCGGTCGTCCGAGTCATCAGCTCGACTGTGAGCCGCACGCCGAAGCCCGTGATGTCGGTCGGCACGTGGCCGAGGCCGCCCTTGTGTTGCCCGGCGCTCAAGTCGACATGAATCCACGGAATGCTCTTCGGGACGAAGCGCGAGAGAAATCGCGCTCCGAGGATATGGTCTCCGGCGGTCTCGACGCTGCATTGCTTGATGTCCGCGACGTCGCTCTTCAGGAGCTCGTCGTAGTCTTCGTCCATCGGGAACGGCCAGACGCGCTCGCCGCTTTCGGCTCCTGCACGCTGCAGCAGCGCATTTGCGGAGCTGCGATTGGCAAATACGCCGGAATAGCGTTCCGTCAGCGCGGCGACGCAGCTTCCCGTCAGCGTGGCATAGTCGATGATGACGGCGGGCTTTTCGCGCGCCGCGAGAGCGAGCGTATCGGCGAGCACCATGCGTCCTTCGGCGTCCGTGTGGATGACCTGAATCGTCGTGCCGTTCGCGGCGGTCACCAAGTCTTGCGGCTTGTATGCATCTGTTCCCAGCCGGTTTTCGGTGATTCCGAGCCACGCATCGATCGCGAACGGAACGCGCAGCTGTGCGAGCGCGACGAGCGTGCCGAGCGCGACCGCGCTGCCTTGCATGTCGGTATGCATGTCGAGCATGCCGGCGAACGGTTTCAGATTCGTGCCGCCTGTGTCGAAGACGACGCCTTTGCCGACGAGCGCCAGGCTAGGGGCCGCGACGCGCTCGGGCCGATACCGCAAATGCAGGATGCCGGCATCGCGCGTGGCGTTACCGCTGGCAACCGCAAGGAACGCGCCCGCGCCAAGCTTCTTCAGCTTGGGCTCGTTGAAAAAGCGGGTGCTTATGCCGTGCGTCTTCGCAAGGAGCTCGACCGATTCGCGATACGCGGCCATCGTCAGGACATTAGGCGGTAGCGCTGTGAACCAACGAGCGACGTTGTTGCCCAAGGTCTGTGCCTGCGCTGAAGCGAGGTCGACGTCGCGTGGCGAGCCGAACAGTCGCAAGGCCGCGAGCTGCGGGGGCCGCTTGACGTCCGATTTGAACGTGGGCAGTGCGAACGCTGCGGCGCCGGCGGCCGCAAGCAAGCTCTCGGCGGCTACACGTGCGTCGGTAGGCGCGAGCCCGACGAGCGCGATGCCGAGCGTTCGCGGTTTTTCGCGCAGGGATTCGCGAACTGTCTTCGCTGCCCAGGTCAACGCGGCGAAACGCGAGCCGGCCGAGAACGAGCAGATGGTGAGACCCGTCGATCGCGCATTCGCCGCCCGCGTGCTCGCGATCTCGTCGCCGTGCTTCGTCGCGCGCGCGAGCAGTGTCGCGAGCTGTTTGCCGTAGGGCAGGCGAGCGAGCGCGCCGCCGCTGCGAGGCGCCGCGACGACGATGAGATGATCCAGTCGGTCGAGCGCTGCGCGAGTCGGCGCGAGTGAAGTGGCCGCCGAGCGAAGCGGTGAAAAGTCGGGAAATTCGATCATCGGGTCACTGTCGGAAGCAACGTCGCGACGCGGGTCCCTTTGCCTTGACCGTCTTTCTACAACATCCGATCATAGCGCCGCTGGAGCGGGGGTCAGGTAGCGAACGGGGCTCGCATCCTAACAGGATTCTTTTCGGCGAGTCGGCCTCTTCATCCTCGAAGAGGAAGCCCTGGTTCGTTGCGCGTGTAACTGGAGTACGGTTTTCATGGCGACTGCACGACCGCTGCCTTTGATCGCTCTACGCGGCGACGATGTCGATCCTGAGGAGACGCAGGAGTGGCTCGAGTCGATCGACTCGGTCCTCAGAGTGCACGGCGCGGAGCGCGCCCACTACCTCCTCGAGTGCATGATCGATCACGCGCGCCGCTCGGGCGCGTATCTGCCGTATAGCCCGAACACCGCTTATCTCAACACGATTCCCGTCGGGCAGGAGCCCGAGTATCCCGGCGATCGCTCGATCGAGCGGCGCATCGAGGCGTATATCCGTTGGAACGCGCTCGCGATGGTCGTCCACGCGAACCGCTTGAGCTCGGAGTACGGCGGCCACATCGCGAGCTACGCGTCGTCCGCGACGCTCTACGAGGTCGGCTTCAACCACTTTTGGCGCGCCGTGACACGGGAGCACGGCGGCGATCTCGTGTATTTCCAGGGCCATTCGTCGCCGGGCATTTACGCGCGCGCGTTTCTCGAAGGCCGCCTCTCCGAAGGCAACTTGAATCACTTCCGTCAGGAAGTCGCCGGGAAAGGCCTCGGGCTCTCGTCGTATCCGCATCCGTGGCTGATGCCGGAGTTCTGGCAGTTCCCGACGGTGTCGATGGGCTTGGGCCCGATGATGGCGATCTATCAGGCGCGCTTCATGCGTTATCTCGAGGCGCGCGGCATCATTCCTCCCCAAGACCGCAAAGTCTGGTGCTTCCTCGGCGACGGCGAGACCGACGAGCCCGAGTCGATGGGCGCGATCACGATGCCGGTGCGCGAGCGGCTCGACAACTTGATCTTCGTCATCAATTGCAATCTGCAGCGCCTCGACGGTCCCGTGCGCGGCAACGGCAAGATCATTCAAGAGCTCGAGGCCGCGTATCAGGGCGCCGGCTGGAACGTCATCAAGGTCGTATGGGGCTCGCGCTGGGACCCGCTGCTCGCGCGCGACCAGCACGGGTTGCTGCGCAAGACGATGGAGGAGTGCGTCGACGGAGAGTACCAGGCGTTCAAGGCCAAGGGCGGCGCCTATACCCGGGAGCATTTCTTCGGCCGCTATCCTGAGCTCAAAGCGATGGTCGCCCACTTGTCCGATGAGGACATCTGGCATTTGAACCGCGGCGGTCACGATCCCGTCAAGGTTTACGCGGCGTATCACGCGGCGGTGAATCACGAAGGCCGGCCGACGGTGATCCTAGCCAAAACCGTCAAGGGCTTCGGGATGGGCGAGGCCGGTGAAGGCCAGAACATCACGCATCAAAAGAAAAAACTCGATGATGACGACCTGAAGACCTTCCGTGACCGCTTCCATGTCCCCGTCTCCGACGAGGACCTCGCTGCTCTGAAGTACTACAAGCCCGCGGACGATAGCGAGGAGATGCGCTATTTGAAGGAACGCCGCGCGAAGCTTGGCGGCTTTCTGCCGACGCGCCGACCGAAAGCCGAGCCGCTGCAGGTGCCGGACCTCGATTTCTTCAAGAGCCAGCTCGAGGGCAGCGGCGATCGCGAGTTCTCGACGACGATGGCGTTCGTGCGAATACTGACGGCACTCGTGCGCGACAAAGGCATTGGTCCGCGCATCGTGCCGATCGTCCCGGACGAGGCGCGAACGTTCGGCATGGAGGGCATGTTCCGCCAGGTCGGCATTTACTCGTCGCTCGGTCAGCTCTACACGCCGCAGGACTCCGACCAGCTCTCGTATTACCGCGAGGACAAGAAAGGCCAGATACTCGAGGAGGGTATCAACGAGGGCGGCTCGTACTGCTCCTGGATTGCCGCCGCGACGGCGTACGCGAACCACGGCGTGCAGATGATTCCTTTCTATATCTATTACTCGATGTTCGGTTTCCAGCGCATCGGCGATTTCGCCTGGGCAGGCGGCGACAGCCGGGCGCGCGGTTTCTTGCTCGGCGGCACGGCCGGCCGCACGACGCTCGCCGGCGAAGGGCTGCAGCATCAAGACGGCCACAGCCAGCTCGTGGCCACGACGATTCCGAACTGTCGCGCGTACGACCCGTGCTTCAACTACGAGCTGGCCGTCATCATTCAGGACGGCTTGCGGCGCATGTGCGTCGACCAGGAGAGCGTCTTCTATTACATCACCGTCATGAACGAGAACTACGCGCATCCGCCGATGCCCGAAGGCGCGCAGGACGGGATCCTGAGAGGCATGTATCGGGTGAGGTCGAGCGGCAAGGGCAAGGTGCGCGTGCAGCTGTTGGGCTCGGGCACGATCCTGCGCGAAGTGCTCGACGCGGCGGAGCTGCTCGAGGAGCGCTTCGCGATCCCGGCCGACGTCTGGAGCGTAACGAGCTTCAGCGAGCTGCGGCGCGACGCGCTCGACGTGGAGCGCTGGAATGCGCGCCACCCCGAGGCCGAGCCGCGCACGAGCTTCGTAGCATCATGCTTTGCTGGCGTGACCGGCCCGTTCGTCGCGGCCACGGACTATATGAAGCTCGTCTCCGATCAGATCCGCCAATGGGTACCCGGGCGCTTCGTCGCGCTCGGCACGGACGGCTTCGGCCGCAGCGACGGCCGCGACGCGCTGCGCCAGCACTTCGAGGTGGACCGGAAATCGGTCGTCGTCGCCGCGCTCAAAGCGCTCGCCGACGAGGGCAGCATCGATCGCAGCACGGTGACGAAGGCCATGAACGATTTCGGCGTCGATCCCGACAAGCCGAACCCGGTCGCCGAATAGTTCCTCGACGAATCCCTACCCGTGGAAGTCGTCGTACCCGATCTTGGTGATTTTGCGGACGTCGAGGTCATCGAAGTCCTCGTGAAGCCTGGCGATTCCGTCGCCGCGGAGCAGGGGCTCATCACGCTCGAGACGGACAAGGCGACGATGGACATTCCGTCGCCGGCCGCGGGGAAGATCACGGCGCTGAAAGTAAAAACGGGCGACCGCGTGTCGACCGGCAGCGTGATCGCGACGCTCGAGAGCGACGAGAGCGGCGCTGCCGCGCAGCGGCCCGCCGAGACGCGGCCCGAGGACGATCTCACGGTACGGCAGCCGAAGCTTGCTCACTCGGGCCAGGCGCCGGCGCCGGCCGCCGCTTCGATCGCGCCGCGAACCCTCGTCGCGCCGGCTGCGCCGCGCGCCGGAGCGCCGGCACGCGGTGGCGTGGTAAGCGCGCCGACCTCGTTCGGCGAAGCGCACGCGAGCCCGTCCGTGCGTAAGCTCGCACGGGAGCTCGGCGTCGAGCTCGGCCGCGTCCGCGGCTCCGGCGCGAAAGGGCGCGTCACCGGCGACGACGTCAAAGCGTTCGTCAAGGAAGTGATGCTGAGCGGTGCCACCGCGGCGAGCGCGTTGCCGGCGGTTCCCACCGTCGATTTCGCGAAATACGGTCGCGTCGAAACGGAGCCTTTGTCGCGCATCCAAAAGATCTCCGGCCCACGGCTGCACGCGAGCTGGGTCAACGTTCCGCATGTCACGCAGCACGACGAGGCGGATATCACGGAGCTCGAAGAGAAACGCGCGGCGCTCAAGGAGCAGGCACAGGGACGCGGCATCAAGCTGACGCCGCTCGCGTTCATCGTCCGTGCCTGCGCGCTCTTGCTCGCCGAGATGCCGCTGTTCAAGTCGTCGCTCTCGCAGGACGCCGAGAGCCTCGTCGTCAAGCACTACACGCATATCGGATTCGCGGCCGACACTCCGCAAGGTCTCGTGGTGCCCGTCATTCGCGACGCCGACAAGAAGGATCTCTACGAGATCGCGAAGGCTTTAGCGACGTTGAGCGAGCGCGCTCGCACCGGCAAGCTGCAATCGGACGACATTCAGGGCGGCGTCTTCACGATCTCGAGCTTGGGCGGCATCGGTGGACGGTTCTTCACGCCCATTATCAACGCTCCGGAAGTCGCAATCCTCGGCGTGTCGCGAAGCTCGTGGCAGCCCGTTTATCGCGATCTCGCCTTCGTGCCGCGGCTCGTGCTGCCGCTGTCGTTGTCCTACGATCATCGCGTCATCGACGGCGCCAAAGCCGTGCGTTTCACGGCGCGGCTAGGCGAGATCCTGGCGAACCCGGCGCAGCTCGTGGAAGCGATTCCGTGACGGCCGTCGAAGTACGGATACCCGAGCTCGGGGATTTTCCGGCCGTCGACGTCATCGAGGTCCACGTAAAAGCCGGCGACAGGATCTCCGCCGAGGACCCGCTAGTCACGCTCGAAACGGACAAGGCGACGATGGACGTGCCTGCGCCGCGCGCCGGCACCGTCGTCTCCGTGGCCGTCAAGAAAGGGGACAAGGTTTCGGCGGGCGACCTCGTGCTCACGCTCGAGCCCGCCGATGCCGATACCGCCGCGGCGGAGCCGCCGGCGCCCGGCAAGGCGGCTTCCGTCGCGCCAGCGCGCCCCTCAGAGCCGAGCGCTGCGTCACGCCCTGCGGGGCCGAGCCCTGCGCGCGCGTCGGCAGCGGCCGCTCCGGCGGCTCTCGATGCGCCGCCGGCCGGCAAGCGGATCGCCGTCATCGGCGCGGGTCCCGGCGGCTACACGGCCGCATTCCGCGCGGCCGACTTAGGCTTGGAGGTCACGCTCGTCGAGCGTTGGCCGACGCTGGGCGGCGTGTGCTTGAACGTCGGCTGCATTCCATCGAAGGCGCTGCTGCACGCTGCGCGCGTCATCGCGGAAGCGCACGAGATGGGAGCCCACGGTATCGCGTTCGGTGAGCCGAAGATCGACACGGCGAAGCTCGTCGGTTGGAAAAATAAGGTCGTCGGCCAGCTCACGAACGGCTTGGACGGATTGGCCAAGCAGCGCAAAGTCCGCGTCGTGCGCGGCACTGCGCGTTTCGCGTCGCCGAAGCAGCTCTCGGTCGAGCACGAGGGCAAAGAGCAGCTCGTCGACTTCGACCAGTGCATCGTCGCGGCGGGCAGCGAGCCGGCGATGTTGCCGGGCCTGCCGAACGACCCGCGCATCATCGACTCCACGGCTGCGCTGGAGCTCAAATCGCTGCCGCAGCGGATGCTCGTCGTCGGCGGCGGCATCATCGGCCTCGAGATGGCGACCGTCTACGACGCGCTCGGCGTCAAGGTGTCGGTCGTCGAGCTCACGAAGACGCTGATCCCGGGCTGCGACCGCGATCTCGTCAAGCCGCTCGAGAAGCGCATCGCTGCGCGGTACGAAGCCATCATGCTTGGCACGCGCGTCACGAAGATGGAAGCCAAGCCGGACGGAATCGCCGTGCAGTTCGCGGGCGACCAAGCGCCGTCGCAGGCGCAAACGTTTGGGCTCGTGCTCGTCGCCGTCGGGCGAAGCGCGAACGGGCGGAAGCTCTCTGTCGAGAAAGCCGGCATCGAGGTCGACGAGCGCGGCCTGATCAAAGTCGACAAGCAGCAGCGCACGAACGTGGCGCACATCTTCGCGATTGGCGACATCGTCGGCCAGCCGATGCTCGCCCACAAGGCAAGCCACGAAGGCAAAGTCGCGGCCGAGGCCGCGGCGGGGCTGAAGAGTTTCTTCGACGCGCGCGTCGTGCCTGCGGTCGCGTACACGGACCCCGAGGTCGCATGGGTCGGGCTGACCGAGGACGAAGCGAAGGCGCGCGGCGTCGCTTTCGAGAAGGGGACGTTTCCCTGGGCCGCGAGCGCGCGCTCGTTGACGCTCGGCCGCGGCGAAGGGCTCACGAAGCTGTTGTTCGACGCTGGGACCAAGCGGGTGCTCGGAGCGGGTATCGTCGGCGTCAACGCGGGGGACCTGATTGCGGAGGCGGCACTCGCGATCGAGATGGGCGCGGATGCGGCCGACGTCGGGCTCACGGTTCATCCGCATCCGACGTTGTCCGAGACGCTGGCATTCGCCGCCGAAGCCGCCGAGGGCACGATCACCGATCTCTACGTGCCGAGGAAGCGGCATTAGTCAGGACTTCGATCGCGTCAACTCGCGTCAACGAGCCGCTCGGAAGCCCCGCAGAGCCGCCCAGCCGAGCCAGACGAACAGGCCGAGCACCGCGGCCTGGGTCAGCGCGAACGGCGCTTCTTGTTGAGTGGGCGCGAGCAGTGCCAGCGCCGGCGTCTTTGCAAAAAGCTGCACGACGAGCACGAAAACGTTGAGGTAGATGGCTACGACGGCGGTGACGACGTAGGCCGTGCGCCACCCGCGCGCGAGCTTCATCCAGTAGCGCGCCGCGAGGCAACCGGCCAGCACGACGAGGGACAGCGCTCCAACGACGTGTGCCGGCGTGACTGCCGAGGCCGGAAACGCGAAGCCCGTGATGCTCGTCAGCGTGGTCGTCACTAGGAACAACGCGGTCCAGCCGTCGAGCCGAGCGCCCGCAACTAGCCCGCCGAGGACGACGAGGCCCGCGATGATGCCAGTGACGCTGATGATGACGTGGATCAAGGTGAACATCGGCAGGTCGAGGATCATCGTTGTTGTCTCGGCGGCTCGCGAGCACGAGCTCGCGACGCCACTTTACCAGGGCCAGTGCGGTTCTCGGCCGGTGTTGCGCTTGTGTTACGCTCGCCGGCATGTTTCGCCAGCGGGTCCGACACTCTCTGCCGATCGGTGCTGCGGCAGCGCTCATCATCGGCATCGCGTCGCCGGCGCTTCCGCAAGCCGTCGGGTCGGCGGAGGCCGCCGCCGCCGCGCGCGCCGATCCGAGCTGGAAACCGCCGCTGACCGCGTGGGGTCATCCCGACCTGCAAGGAATCTGGACGACGGACGACATGCGCGGCATACCGCAGCAGCGCCCCGCTGAATTCGGCACGAGACAATATTTGACCGACGAGGAGTTCGCGGCACGCGGGGCGCAGCGAGAAGGCGCGCGACAGACTCAGGACCGCGGCGCCGTCGGCACGTTCCGCAACGAGGAGGGCACGCGGACGTTCGGCTACACGTCGATGGTCATCGATCCGCCCGACGGCCGCATTCCGCCGGCGCTGCCGGAAGCTAGGCAGCGGCGCACCGGCCGGCACGTTCGGCGTCGGGCCGTTCGACACCATGCAGGACTTCAGCCTCTATGATCGATGCATCACGCGCGGCGTCGTCGGCTCGTTCGGACCTGCGGTCTACGGCAACGGTGCCCGCATCCTGCAGACGCCCGACGCCGTCGTGATCGCATACGAAATGGTTCACGACACTCGCATCATTCCTCTCGACGGCCGGCCGCCGCTCGGCGGCGCTATCCGCCAGTACATGGGCGACTCGCGCGCCCGCTTCGAAGGCGACACGCTCGTCATCGAAAGCGCGAACTTCACCGACAAGACGGCTCTCGGCGGCGTGCGGCACAGCGAGCGGCTCGAGCTCACCGAGCGGTTCACGCGTATCGACCCCGAGATGATCGACTACGAGATCCGCGTCGAGGACCCATTGACGTGGGAGAAGCCGTGGACGATGCGCATGACGATCACGCAGCAGCCCGGCTACGCGATCTACGAGTACGCATGCCACGAGGGCAACATGGCGGTCCGGCACATCTTGTCGGGCGAGCGCGCATTCGAGCGCGCCGCCGCCGAAGCCGCCGCCAAGGGCCTGGCTCCTCCGGAGCGGGTATTCGAGCGCGTCAACGGGCCCGATCGGGCGCGTTGAGCCACTGTAAAGTTTATAGATCAATGAGTTACGCGGCTTTCCGAAAGCGTAATCTAGACCGGCTCAGGGGGCAGCGGGCGGGGTCTTCGCGGGATATTCGCAGAGGTCTACGATGATGCACCGCGGGCACTCGGGCTTGCGTGCCTTGCAGACGTAACGCCCGTGCAATATCAGCCAGTGGTGCGCGTGCCGCTTGAACTCGTTCGGTGTCACGCGCACGAGCTCGTCCTCGACGGCGCGCACGTTGATACCGGCGGCGAGCCCGGTCCGGTTCGCGACGCGAAATATGTGCGTGTCGACGGCGATCGTCGATTCGCCGAACGCCGTGTTCAAGATGACGTTCGCGGTCTTGCGGCCGACGCCGGGTAGAGACTCGAGTGTCTCGCGGTCGCGCGGCACCGTCCCGCTGTGCTCTGTGACAAGCCGCGTGCACGTCTTCATGAGGTTCTTTGCCTTGCTGTTGAAGAGCCCGATCGTCTTGATGTAACTCTTCAGTCCGTCCTCGCCGAGCGCGAGGATAGCCGCTGGCGTGTTCGCGACGGGGAACAGCTTCGCCGTGGCCTTGTTTACGCTGACGTCTGTCGCCTGGGCAGAGAGCACGACCGCGACGAGGAGCTCGAACGGCGTGCCGTACGCGAGCTCCGTCGTGGGCTCGGGATTTGCCCGCGCGAAACGTTCGTAAATCTTGCGCCGCTTCGCCGGCTTCACCGCGGCGCCTTGGGCGCGGCTGTGTCGCCGGTTGCAGCTGCACGCGTGAGGAGATTGCGCAGCGCAAGCAGCAGCCCCATGAAGAAGAACGCGCCGGGCGGCAAGATTGCGACGAGCATGCCGCCGAACGGCAGCTCGACCTCGAGGGCGCCGCCGCCATCGCCGGTCAGCATCTCGACGCCCGCGAACAACGTGCCGTGACCGAAGATTTCTCGTAACGCCCCGAGCGTCACGAGCACGAGCAGGAATCCGGCTCCTGTCGACAACGCGGACAAGAATGTGAAGCCAGCGCCGCGCTGGCGTGCGACGTTGTCGGCGTGAGCCAGCAAGCCGGAGTTCACGACGATCAGCGGAATGAATAGCCCGAGCGCCTCATGAAGGTCGTAAAGCACGGCTTCCGTGAAAAGATCGAGCACGGTCACGAGCGCTGCGAGAATCAGCACGGCGAGCAGCAGCCGCGCAGCCGGCAGCAGCACGCGGCGCAGCAACGCCGTCGCCGTGCTGGCGACGACGATGATCGCGGCGCTCGCGACTCCGAGCGCCGCGCCGTTGACGAGCGTCGTGGTCACCGCGAGCAGTGGGCAGAGGCCGAGAAACTGAGCCAAAGGCATGTTGTTGCGCCATAGGGGCGCCGTGGCTTCGTGCCAGCTCGGTGTCGTCGGCATCATCGTTCAGCCGTCTCGGCAGCCGCGGCGGCTGCAGCTGCTTGCGCATAGAGCTCGTCGCGATGTTGCTCGAAGTATAGCAACGTGTTTTTCACGGCACCGACGACGGCGCGCGACGTCACGGTGGCGCCCGAGATCGCGTCGAACTCGCCCTCGTCTTGCGCGATCGCCCAAAGCTCCGGCGGCGTTGCCGTCAACGCTTTTCCGTCGAACTGCAGTATCCAATCGCTTTCGGCGACGTCGATGGCATCGCCGAGGCCCTTCGTCTCGCGGTGCCGCAGGGCGCGGACACCGGTCACCGTGCCGGCCGGCGAGATGGCGATCAACAGGCCGATCTCCGCGTTGTAGCCGTGTGGGGCGACCGTCGCGAAGACCGTCGCCATCGGTGCGCCGCGATCGGTGAGCACGAACACGTTGATGGCGTCGTCGGTGCCGAGCAGCTCGGCGTCCATGACGGCGAGCAGCGTCGTCGCGAGATCGCGGTCGCGCAAGCCCGGCTCGAGCACGCTGTTCAGGCGCGCGACTACGCGCGCGCGCTCATTCGCGGCGATCCGTTCGTCGCTCCAGTCATAGGCCGCGTTGACGGCATAGAACGCTGCGCCGGCCAAGGCCGCCGCGGCGATCGTTGTCAGCAGCGGGTTGCCCTCAGCGTTGGCCATAGATGCGCGGTCGCGTGTAGCGGTTGATCAGCGGCACGGCGCCGTTCATGAGCAGCACCGAGAACGCCACGCCATCGGGATAAGTGCCCCAAGTGCGAATCGCGTAAACGAGCATGCCAATGCCGGCGCCGTAGATGAGCCGGCCGCGGTCGGTGCTCGCCGCCGACACGGGCTCCGTTGCGATGAAAAACGCGCCGAGCATCGTGCCGCCGCTGAATAGATGAAAGCCCGGTGACGCGTAGCCGCTGGGATCGACGAGGTAGAGCACGGTTGCCGGAAGCAGCAGCCCGGCGAGAAACGTCGTCGGGATGTGCCAACGGATCGTGCCCGCATAGAGCAGATAGAGCCCGCCGAGCGCGATGAAGTTCGCGACCCATTCCCAGCCTCGGCCGCCGAAGTCGCCGAACAAGGAGCCGCCGCGGATCTCCGCGAACGGACGGCCGGTTCGCAAGCCTTCCTTGACGAGGTCGAGCGGCGTCGCGCGGGTCACGGCGTCGACGTCGGCCTCTGCGGGCATGCTCCCCGTAACGACGTAGCTCACGTGCTCGCCGACCGAGAGCGGCCGATAGTCGAGATCTCCCATGCGTGGCGGCAACCATTGCGTCATCTCGACGGGAAACGACAGGATCAGGAATACATAGCCCACCATGGCGGGGTTGAAGAGGTTCTTCCCGAGGCCGCCGTAGAGCTGCTTCGCGAGTGTGATCGCGATGGCGCCGCCGATCAGGGGGATCCAGAACGGCACGAATGGCGGCAGCGCGAACGACAGCAGGGCGGCCGTGACGAGCGCGCTGCCGTCGCGCAGCGCGTGGCGGGTGTTGCGGCCGCGCAAGCGCAATACCGCGGCCTCCGTCAGCAACGCCGCAACCGCAACGAGAGTGAAGTTGACGAGCAAGCCGGGCCCGAAGTACCAAGTATGGCAAAGCGCCGCTGGCACGAGCGCCAAGAGCACCCGGCGCATGACGACGGGGACGCTGACGAGCGGGCGCGCGTGCGGAGCTGTCGGTTGCTCGAAGCGCATCGTCAGTCTTGGCCCGGCGGCGTCACAGGAATTCGCTGGCCCGCGGCGACGGCACGCTTCGCGATACGGAATCGCTCGGTCAGCATGATTTGCGACGGGCAAATGACATCGCAGCAGCCGCACTCGATGCAATCTTGCAGACCGAGCGTCGCGAGCGCGCCGTGATCGGACATCGTCGCAGCGACGAGTAGGTCCTGCGGCAAGAGCCGCGACGGGCACACCATTGCGCAATCGCCGCAGCGGATGCACGGCCACTCGTGAGCGTCGGTCCGCACCTCGTCGGCAAGCGCGGCAATGACGCAGTTCGTCGCCTTCGTGAGCGGCGTATCGTCGTCGGGCAGCGCGTAGCCCATCATGCTGCCGCCGGCGATCAAGCGCACGACGCCTTCGTTGTAACCGCCGCAGAGCGCGATAAGCTCGGCGATCGGCGTGCCGATCGGCGCTTCGACGTTTTGCGGCGTTCTGACGCCACCGCCGGTCACGGTGACGACGCGCGAGGAGAGCGGCTCGCGCGCCGCGCGCAATCGCTGTACGGCGAACGCGGTGCCGACGTTCTGGCAAACGTAGCCGAACTCGCCGGGATAACGGCCGCTCGGCACTTCTTCGCCGGTCAAGAGCTCGACGAGCTGTTTTTCGCCGCCGGCCGGATAGATTGTGGGAACCTCTGCGAGCTTCAGCCGCGAGTCGTCGGCGGCTCGAGCCGCAGCCTCGATTGCTTCCATGGCCTGCGGCTTGTCGCGCTCGATGGCGATGATGCAGCGGGGCGCCTCGAGCACCTCGGTCAAGAGCAACGCCCCCGCCACGATCTCGGCGGCGTTTTCCCGCATCAACATGTCGTCGCAGCTGATGTAGGGCTCGCACTCGGCGCCGTTGACGATCAGCGCCTTGCAGGGCACCGGCGTCGCCAGCTTGTCGGCCGTCGGATAGACCGCGCCGCCGAGCCCGACGATGCCTCCGGCGCGAATCGCCTCGCGCTGAGCCGAGGCATCCGCGGGCCAGGCGGGCGCGTCCTCGGGCAGCACGCGCTCGTCGCGCCCGTCGGTCTCGATGAGGATGCACGGCGAAGGCTGCACGCCGTTGCCGCCGAGCACGGGCCGCTGCTCGATCGCGCGGACCCATCCCGACGTTCCTGCGTGCACGGCCGCGGAGGGCGCGCCCGCGGAAACCGCCACGGCCTGGCCTTTTCGCACGCGATCCCCGACCGCGACGACGGGCTCGGCCGGATAGCCGCGGTGCTGATGCAGGGCCAACACGAGCCGTGTCGGAAGGAAGCCGCGGCGAATCGGCAACACCGTAGAGCTCGTCTTGTTCGCCGGCAGCAGAATGCCGCCGCTCAAGTGCCGCTCGAAAACGTAGTCGACCATGATGGCTTTAGAGCCTGGCGAAGCCCGTGAAGGCCATGAAGGCGAGCGACAAGATCCCGGCCGTGACGAAAGTGATCGGCGCACCGCGGAAGGCGATAGGCACGTCGGCCGTCGCGAGGCGCTCGCGGAGGCCGGCAAATAACGTCAGCGCGAGCCCAAAGCCGAGCGCAGCACCCGTGCCGTAGAAGAGTGCCGCGACGAAGCTGCGGCTTGCCGCCGTATTGATCAGTGCGACACCCAGCACCGCGCAGTTGGTCGCCACGAGCGGAAAGTAGAGGCCGAGCACGCGCTGCAACACCGGCGCGAATCTGCGCAGCGCGAGCTCGGTTCCGCCCACTGCTGCGCCGACGACGAGCAGCAGCGCGAACAGGCGCAAATACTCGAGGTCGTACGGCCGGAGCACGTACAGGTCGACGAGCTGTGACGCGCCCGCCGTCAGCGCGAGCACGAGCGCCATCGCGAAGCCGAGGGCAATCGCCCCGTCGACACGCTGCGTGCCGCCGATGAAAGGGCATACGCCGAGCAACTGCACGAGCACGAAGTTGTTGACGAGCGCGGCACCCAGCGCGATGAGGAGTAGCTCGCCCATTTTTAGCTGACCTTCATGCCGGGCTTGGCGCCGGAATCGGGGGACAGCAGAAAAATACCGGGCTCTTCGCCGCTTGCGGCGAGGACCATGCCCTGCGAGACGCCGAAGCGCATTTTGCGCGGCGCCAAGTTCGCCACGAGGACCACGAGCCGGTTCGTCAGCGCGGCCGGCTCGTAGGAGCTGCGGATCCCCGAGAACACCGTGCGCTCCTCGCCGCCGACGTCGAGCTTGAGCTTCAACAGCTTGTCGGCGCCGTCGACGTATGAGGCTTCGATGACGCGCGCGACGCGCAGCTCCGTCTTCTCGAACTCCGCGAGCGCGATCTCGCCGTTGCTCTTCGCGCTCGGTGGCGTCGGTGGCGCAGTCACGGCAGGGGTCTCGCTATCGACCGGCTTCGTCAGTGATTCGACGGTCGCCATCTCGATGCGCGTCAGCAGCGCCTCGAACTTCGCGATCTGCGTGCCGAGGAGCGGTGCGGAGACGTCCTGCCACGTAAGCTCGCCCGCGGCGAACAGCGTCTCGGCGCGCGCGGCTAATGCCGGCATGATCGGCTTCAAATACACGATCAGCGCCCGGAACAAGTTGAGCCCCAGCGTGCAAACGGCGACGACCTCGGGGGCCGCCTCGGCGTTCTTCGCGAGGATCCACGGCTTCTTCTCGTCGATGTACTGATTGGCTCGATCGGCGAGCGCCATGATCTTGCGAACCGCACGAGCAAATTCGCGCTGCTCGAAGTCCGCGGCCAAATCGTCGGCCGCGGCGGCGAACTCGGCATAGAGGGCGGGCTCCGGCAGCCGACTCGCCAAGCGCCCGCTGCCGAGCTTGTGGATGAAGCCGGCGCAACGGCTCGCGATGTTGACGAGCTTGCCGACGAGGTCCGAGTTCACTTTCGCGACGAAGTCGGCGAGGTTCAAATCAAGGTCGTCGGTCGTCGATCCGAGCTTGGCGGCGTAGTAGTACCGCAAGTAGTCGGGATCGATCTTCTTCGCAAACTGGGCGGCCGTGACGGAGTTGCCGCGGCGCTTGGAAATCTTTTGTCCGTCGACGGTAACGTGACCGTGCACGAACAGGCCGCTCGGCTTGCGATAGTTCGCGCCTGACAGCATCGCCGGCCAGAACAACGCGTGGAAGTACGGGATGTCTTTGCCGATGAAGTGATAGAGCTCGTGCGCGCTGGTCTTGCCCCAGAATTCATCGAACTCTAACCCCAAGCGCCGGCACAGGTTCAAGAAGCTGGCCATGTAGCCGATCGGCGCGTCGAACCATACGTAGAAATACTTGTCGCGCTCGCCGGGAATGCGGAAACCGAAGTACGGCGCGTCGCGCGAGATATCCCAGTCCTTGAGCCCTGCCTTGAACCACTCGTCGAGCTTGCGCCCGAGCGCTTCGTCGACGTGCTCGGGCACCCACCGCTTGAGCTCGCCTTCGAATGTGCTGAGCTTCAAGAACAAATGCTCTGACTCGCGCACGGACGGCTTGGTGCCCGACACCGTCGAGACCGCGTCCTTGAGCTCCAGCGGCGAATAGGTCGCGCCGCACCTCTCGCACGAATCGCCGTATTGATCCGCCGCGCCGCAGTTCGGGCAGGTGCCCTTGACGTAACGGTCCGGCAGGAACATCTGCCGCTTCTCGTCGTATGCCTGCTTGATGGTCCTGCGCGCAATGAATCCGCCGGCCGCAAGCCGGCGATAGAGCTCCGTCGTGAGCTCCTCGTTCTCGGGCGAGTGCGTCGTCAGGTAGTTGTCGACACTGATGCGATAGGTCGCGAAGTCGCGCTCGTGCTCGGCCGTCACGCGGTTGACGAGCACGTCGGGGGCAATGCCTTCCTGCTCGGCGCGCAGCATCGTCGGTGTACCGTGCGCGTCGCTCGCGCAGACGTAGAGGCAACGGTGACCCCGTAGGCGCTGGAAACGCACCCAGATGTCGGTTTGAACGTAACCGAGCATGTGTCCCAAGTGCAGCGAGTTGTTCGCGTACGGCAGGGCGCTCGTAACGAGAATGGTGCGCTTGAGACTCAAACTGGGGGCTCCGCAACGTGGATCGGCAGCGTCCGTTGCTGCCGCGCGCGCCCATTATGCCACCGCCGTCGCGGCGAGGTCAGGCGTCTTTGATGTGCTCGAATTTCGCTTTGTCGTAGGCGTTGAGGTAAGCCTCTTCGCCCGTGATCAAGCCGTCGTCGTAAAGCTTCTTCAGCGAGCCGTCCATCGTGCACATGCCTTCGCGGCCGCTCGACTGCATGACGTTTTCGAGCTGCTCGATCTTGCCTTGGCGAATCAAGTTGGCTGCGGCAGATGTGTTGATGAGGATCTCGAGCGCAACGCAACGGCCGGTCCCATCTTTCCTCTTGACGAGCTGCTGCGAGACGATGCCGCGCAGCGACGTCGACAGCATGTTGCGGACATGGTCCTGCTTGTCGGCGGGAAAGATGTTGACGGCGCGGTCGATCGTCGCGGCCGCACCGTTCGTGTGCAGCGTGCCCATGACGAGCACGCCCATCTCTGCGGCCGTCATCGCAATGCTCATGGTCTCGAGGTCGCGCAGCTCGCCGACGAGGATCGCGTCGGGATCTTCGCGCAACGCCGAATGCAAGGCGTTCGCAAAGCTTGGGCTATGAACGCCGACCTCGCGCTGGCTGATCAGGCATTGCTTGCGCTGGTGCACGAACTCGATCGGGTCCTCGATCGTGAGGATGTGGCCTTTCTCGCGGCCGTTGATGGCGTCGATGACGGCGGCCAACGTCGTCGATTTGCCCGAGCCCGTCTTGCCGGTCACGAGGATCAGCCCGCGCGTGGCCGTCGAGAGCTCGTGAACGGACTTCGGCATCTTGAGCTCTTCGAGTGACAGCGCCTTCGAAGGAATGCCCCGAAACACGGCGCCGACGCCGTTCAGGTGCCGGAACACGTTGACGCGGAAGCGCGCAATATCCGGGATCGAGTGCGCCAAATCGGCCGAGTCGTTCTTGTTGAACTGCTCGACCGCTTGCGGGGACATGATTTCGAATAGCTCGGCTTTGAGCTCCTCGGGGTCGAGGCGTTGATTGTCGAGCGTGATGAGGTCGCCGTGGACGCGCATGCGCGGCGGATCGCCCGCGATCACATGCAGATCCGAGCCTTTGCGCATGTACATGCTCTTCAGAAAGTCGTTGATCAACGACATCGCCGGTTCCTTTTCTCAAGCCGCATCCGTGCCCATGCTCTTGCCCGGCGCTTGACTGGCGGCCGGCGCCGACGTGGTGCTCATCCCGCTCGGCAGCATCGTAGTGTCCGTGACGAAGCGCTCGAACTTCTTGCGATCCGTCGCGTAGCGATAGGCGTCGTCGGGATCGACGAGCTTGCCCGTGATGGCGTTCAACAGGGCCATATCCATGAGCTGCATGCCCTGCTCCTTGCCCGTTTGCAGCTGGGCAGGGATCTGGTGCGTTTGCTCGGTCTGGATCAGCTTCGCGATCGCTCGATTCATGACCATGATTTCGACGACCGCGCGCCGGCCGCGGCCGTCGGGCGTCTTGATGAGGTTCTGCGTGACGACGGCATGCAGGCTGTTGGCGAGGAAGCTTTTCGTCTGCTCGCGCTGGTCGCCGGGCAACGCGTCGATGATGCGGTCGATCGACTTGACGGCGCTCGTCGTGTGCAGCGTCCCGAGCACGAGGTGCCCCGTTTCCGCCGCCGTCATCGCCATGCTGATCGTCTCGCCGTCGCGCAGCTCGCCGACGAGGATGACGTCTGGGTCCTCGCGCAGGCTCGCACGCACGCCGTCGGCAAAGCTCGGTATGTGCGTGCCGAGCTCGCGCTGAATGATCTGGCTGCGCTTGCTGCTGTGCACGAACTCGATCGGATCCTCGAGGCTGATGATGTTAGAGCTGCTCGTCGTGTTGATGTGGTCGATCATCGCCGCGAGCGTCGTCGACTTGCCCGTACCCGTGGAGCCCGTGACGAGGACCATACCCTGGTGCAGGTCGCAGAACTTGTGCAGGATCGGCGGCAGGCCGAGGCTGTCCAAGCTCGGGACGACGCTCGGAATATTGCGGAACGTCGCGCCGACGCCCGTCGCCTTGTGGAAGACGTTGACACGGAACCGGCCGCCGTCGGTGCTGACGTACGAGAAGTCGATGTCCTGCTTCTGCCGGAAGCGCGCCCGCTGCGATTCGCTCAAGATTTCGTCGACGTAACCTTCGAGCTCCGTATCGCCGAGATCGCGGAACTTGATCGGCATGAGATCGCCGTGCAAGCGCAGCATTGGCGGCACGCCGACGGCGAGGTGGATGTCCGAGCACCCCTGTGCCAGCCCCAGCTTCAAGAACGCGTCGATACGTGCCACGGCGCGCTACCTGATGGCCGACGCAGCGGCTTCGAGAGCGACGCGTAGCTCGTCCATGGACGAGTAGCGTTTGAGCTTGTCGACCTGCATGGTTTTCGTGACGACGTCGGCAATGTCGCGCGGCACGCTGGGGTTCGCTTCGTTGAGTGGCTGGGCTTTGCCTTGCACGTGCTGATACATGACCGACATGTGGTCGCCGCGGCTGTAAGGCGGATTGCCGGCCAGCATCTCATACATGATGACGCCGAGACTGTAGATGTCGGCACGCTCGTCGACTTTCTTGCCGAGGATCTGCTCCGGCGCCATGTACTTCGGCGAGCCGATCACATATCCCGTCTTCGTCAGCTGCGTGTCGCCACTCTTAGCGGCGGCGGCAACCCCGAAGTCCACGATCTTCAGCAAGCCGGAGTCGTCGATGAGAATGTTGGCCGGCTTCAGGTCGCGGTGGATGATGCCTTGCTGGTGGGCGACGCTCATGCCGATACATATATCCGTTCCGTAGGCGACGGCCTTCTTGGGCGGCATGGGCCGCTCGTTGGCGATTTCCGTGCCGAGCGTGTGCGACGGGAAGTACTCCATCGAGATCGCGTAGCTGCCGCCGACATACAAGAAGTCGTAGATCCGGATGACGTTCTTGTGAGTGATGCGCCGTGAGTAGCGCAGCTCGTGCACGAAGCGCTTCAGCATTTCCTCGTCGGAGGAGACGTTGGCGTTCAAGAACTTCAAGATGAGGCGCTCCTCGACGACGGTGTCCTCGACGAGGACGACGGTGCCGAACGCGCCTTTGCCGATTTTCTGGATGAACTTGTAGCGGCCCTCGATCATGTCGCCGTTCTGGAGCGCGGCCAAATCGAACGAGGGCGCTTCGGCGGGCGGCGCCTGCACGGTCGCGTCCTCGGCGCCTTCGACGAGCAGTGTGCGCGCCGTAAAGGTCGCGGACGGCGGCGGCCCGGAACGTGTTTGCGCGGTTCGCGCTTGCGCGGCCGGCACGGGCGCCGGCGTCGCCGATGCGGTCGCCGTCGGGCCGGCGTTCACCGTTTGAGTCGTGTATCGCCCGCTTGGCGACAACCGGCCATCGAGCTTCTGCAGCGCCTTCGTGACGGCGCGCTGCACGGTCTCGTCGCCTCCTTGAGCACTCTGTTGCAACGGCGCGCGCACGGCTTCGGCTTGCTGCTCGCCCGCGAGCTGCGCGACAGCGGCGATCGCGGCAACGCGAACCTCTTTCTCGGGGCGTTGAAGGAACGGCAACATTTTGTCGAGGATCTTGTGATTGCCGAGCTTGCCGACCGCCGCGATCGCGACGGGAAGCGAGCGATTGTTCTTGGCGATCATCTCCAGCAACGCCGGTAGGGCTTTGGCGTCGCCGATCTCTGCCAAAGCGTCGGCGGCTCGCTCGCTGACCCACCAGTCCTTGTCGCGCGTCGCCTCGATGAGCCTGTCGACGGCCCGCTTATCGCGGCAGGTATTGAGAATCTCGATGGCCGCGCGGCGGATGTTCTCGTCCTTGTCCTTGATGAGCTCGATCACGGCGTCCACGACACGCGGCCCGCCGATGCGCGCCAATGCGTCGGACGCGCGTGACCGCACCCACCAGTCCTCGTCGGACACGGCTTCGAGCAGATACTTGATGCTGTGCGTCGTGCCGATCGCGTTCAAGATCTCGACGGCGGACCGGCGGCTGAATTCGTTCTCGGCTTTCAGCGCCTCGATGAGGTATTTGGCCGTCTCGGGATGGTTGAGCTGGATGATGACGTCGACGGCCTTGTTCATGACATCGAGGTCGGGATCGAGCAGCAGCCCCGAAATCAACCCAACGTCGATGGCCGTCTTGGAGCGCGCGATGCCGGCGAGCGCCGCGCCGCGCACGAGCTTGTTGCTGTCTCGTAGCGCCTCCTGAAGGGCTTTGTTGACCTCGGGGCGGTCGAACCGCGAGAGGACGTTGATCAAATGCGTCTTGACGAGCGGGTCCTTGCCGTCCATTCGGGCGAGCAAGTCCGGCACCATCTCCTCGGTCGTGACCTCGTCGATGAGCTTGAAGACGGCGGCTTTCTCGCTCGGCTGCAAGAAATAGATCTGGGCGAGCAGCTGGCGGATGTTCAGCCGGTCCTTGTGCGCTTGCAGCACCTCGACGATGCCGGCCTTCGAGTACTCGTCCTCGCCGAGCAAGTCGACGAGCCGATTGACGTTGTAGCGCTTGTTGCTCGACAGCGCCCAGGCGGTTCCCGATACCGTGCGGGGGTCGGCGTCGGCGAGGCCGCGCGTGATCAGAGGTAGCGTCTTGTCGCTGACGAGGCTGCTCAAGATCTCCACGTACTCGACGGTCTGGCGCTTGTCGGCGGAGGCCAGCGCTTCGAGGATCTTCGGGATGGCGCCCGTGCCTAGCTCCCCCAGCTTGGCGAACAGCTTCTTGCCGCTGGCCGAGGCGGGGTCCGCTTCCTCACGAATCTGCGAGATGAGCGCATCGGCCCTGTAGGCAGTTAAAAAGTTCATCGGCCTCGCAGACTAGGGGGCACCCTTTCGAACGGAAAAATGCTTCGACAAATCCCATCGAGCCGGCCGTACGCGGTGGCCGGATATGGACATAATGATGTTCCCAGCGCCGGCAATTATGCCACACGGTTTTGGCGGAAATGTAACGTGTATCACAGGTTTGCGGTGGGCCTTACAGTCGTTTCTCGCGCCCGGCCGAACGCGGGCATTAGGTTACAATCGCGGCCTTTCGCGAGTCGCCCCCCATGACCGATCCTGCCACCTCGAATCTGCGAAACGCCCTCGAGAGCTTCGTCGTTCCGCACACGGGCCGGCCGTTGGGCGGCCCCGGCGCTGCGTTCGATCTCGACCGCCGCGGCTCTGTGTGGCACGTCACGATTCGGTTGGGTTACCCGCTCGCCGCGAGCGGCGATTCGCTGGCAGAAGCCTTGCGCGTCCACTGTGCCCCGGTTCTTGCCGGGGCCCCGATCGAGGTGTCCATCGTGAGTGCGATCGCCGCGCACGCCGTCCAGCACGGCCTGAAACCGTTGCCAGGGGTCCACAATCTGATCGCCGTGGCCTCAGGCAAAGGCGGCGTCGGCAAGTCGACCGTAGCCGTGAATTTCGCGCTCGCGCTGGCGAGCGAAGGCGCGAAGGTGGGCTTGCTCGACGCCGATATCTACGGGCCGAGCCAGCCGCGCATGCTCGGGCTCACGGGCCGGCGCCCCGAGACGCGCGACGGCAAGCTGCTCGAGCCGCTCGTCGCGCACGGGATCGAGGCGATGTCGATCGGATTCCTCGTCGACGAGCAGCAGCCGATGGCCTGGCGCGGGCCGATGGTCACGTCGGCGTTGAACCAGCTGCTCACGCAAACGCGCTGGGGAGATCTCGACTATCTCATCGTCGACATGCCGCCAGGAACGGGCGACATTCAGCTGACGCTGGCGCAGCGCGTGCCCGTGAGCGGTGCGGTGATCGTCACGACGCCTCAGGACATCGCGCTCGCGGATGCCCGCAAGGGCCTCGAGATGTTTCAGAAGGTGCATGTGCCGGTGCTCGGCGTCGTCGAGAACATGAGCTTGCATATCTGCAGTCACTGCGGTCACGAGGAACGAATCTTCGGCGAGCACGGTGGCCGCAGCTTGAGTGAGCAATATGGAGTGCCGCTGCTCGGCTCTCTGCCGCTCGACCGCCGCATTTGTGAGGAGACCGATCAGGGGAAGCCGACGGTGGCGGCGGATCCGAAGAGCCCGATCGCACGCGCGTTCACGGAGACGGCGCTGCGTGCCGCTGGCGAGCTCGCTGCGCGCGCCAAGGACTACAGCCGCCTCTTTCCGAATATCACCGTCGAGGACAATTGATGAGTGTGAAAGCCGATCGCTGGATCCGGCGCATGGCCACGCAGCGCAAGATGATCGAGCCGTTCGAGGCTAACCAGGTTCGCGAGGTCGACGGCAATCGCGTCATCTCGTTCGGAACCTCGAGCTACGGTTACGACGTGCGCTGCGCTCCCGAGTTCAAGGTCTTCACGAACATCAACTCGGCGATCGTCGACCCGAAGAAATTCGTCGAGTCGAGCTTCGTCGACATGGCGGGCGACATTTGCATCATCCCGCCGAACTCGTTCGCGCTGGCGCGGACGGTCGAGTATTTCCGTATTCCGCGTAACGTGCTGACTATCTGTCTGGGCAAATCGACGTATGCGCGTTGCGGCATCATCGTGAACGTGACCCCTCTGGAGCCCGAGTGGGAAGGGCACGTGACGCTCGAGTTCTCGAACACGACGACGTTGCCCGCGAAGATCTACGCGAACGAAGGCGTCGCGCAGATGATCTTCTTCGAGTCCGACGAGGTCTGCGAGACGAGCTACGCCGATCGCGGCGGCAAGTACCAGGGCCAGCGCGGCGTTACGTTGCCGCGTACCTGAGCGCCCCCCTCAAGGATTCGCGGCCAACCCGTCGACGCTGACCAGCTCGAACGCGGTCTGCACTTCGCCGTCGCGCCGTTGTTCCATGCGCACCGGTAAAAAGCGCAGCTCGGGCGCCACCCACAGCCAGTTCACTCGCGACGAGCCGGCGCGTTGCTGAGTGAGGATGCGCGTCGCGACAGACCCGACTCCCGTCGTGATCGTCGCGGTGCCGTTGTCGGTGCTCTGGTACTCGGCGACGGAGTCGTCGTCGACGATCGTATACGCGCGCGGAATACCCGTCGCGGCGAGATCGCGCATGCGCGCGATCTGCAAGCTGCCGCGATCGAGGGCGCCTGCAGGCACGGCCATCTCGCGACGCGCTTCGGCGCCGCTGACGGTCGCGACGCCGCGGTTCCAGTCGAATACGACGTGCACGTTATCTTCGCCGGAGCGGCTCCCGTCCTCGTACCAGAATTCGAGCGGCCGCACGCCTCCGGCATCCACGCGGAACAGGCTGCGCTCGACGGCGGGTTTCGGGCGCGCGAGCTTGAGCAGCCCTTTGGCCGTCACGGTCGAGGTGAACTCGTAGAGATCGCGATCCGCGAGGTAGACGACGCTGAACTGCGCCGTACCGGCCGCTTTGCCCTTGTACTCGACGTTGTACGTCGCCGCGTACGTCGCCACGGTGGCGTCGGCGCCTCTGACCTCGTGTGCCGCCAAGCCGAGCGCCGCGGCGATCAACCACCAGCGAGTCACGTGAGCCCACCTTCCTCGTCGATCGAAACCGGCGCCGGCAGCGCCCGCCCGTCAAGCATGACCGAGCCGCCCTCGAGCCTCAAGCGACCGGCCGCGAACCAAGAAACGGCGCGGGGCAGGATGACGTGCTCGCCGACGTGGACGCGTTGCGCCAGCGCCTCGGCGGTATCGCCGGGCCGGATCGCGAGCCGATACTGGATGACCGCAGGGCCCGCATCGAGCTCTGCCGTGACGAAGTGGACCGTGGCGCCGTGCCACCGATCGCCGGCTGCGAGCGCGCGCCGATGCGTGTCGAGGCCGGGGTGCTTCGGCAGCAACGAAGGATGAATGTTCAACATGCGGCCGGTGAATTGCTCGACGAACGCAGGGCTGAAGATCCTCATGAAACCCGCGAGAACGAGGAGATCCGGCTCGAACGGACTGAGCAGGGCGGCCAGCGCGGCGTCGTAATCGACCCGTGCCTGGGCGCGGCCTGCCGGCAAGTGCAGCGCCTCGATGCCGGCGGCGCGCGCGCGCTCGAGGCCCCGAGCCGCTGCACGGTTGCTGACGACGGCGACGATGCGCGCGCCGAGTTGCCCGGCGTGCGCCGCATCGATCAAGACCTGCAGATTGGTTCCTTCACCGGAGATCAGCACGGCGACGCGCGTAGCAGGGAGTGTCATCGACTTGACGTCGTACCGAGGCGTGCTCGAGTTGGCGGCTATAATAAGGGACGTCTGGTCATGGGCACATCGCATGGGGCTTCCGTTATCGTTGCTGCGCCTCTCGCGCGTCGCTGCGCTCGCTGCTGCTGCTGCGACATGGGCCTTGCCTAGCGCGGCGGCGACGTTCATGGACTTGTATTCGGTGACCATAACGCCGGACGCCGCGGCCCCGGATCAACGCGTTGCGGCCGAGCGAGCGGCGATGGCACGGCTGCTGATTCGCGTCACGGGCAGCCGTAACGCGCCACTGGAACCCGCATTGCAGCCCCTGATCGCCTCGCCGCGGCCGTTCTTGGCCTCGTACGGCGACGACCGGCAAGGCCGCGCGCTCGTCGGCTTCAGCCGCGGTCAGGTAGACCGCGCTTTGACGGAGCTCGGGCTGCCGGTCTGGGGGCCCGAGCGGCCGCTGACGCTGCTGTGGGTGGCCGTCGACGATGGGGTCGGAGGGCGAGCGCTGCTCGGAGCCGGCGAGGCAACCGACGAGCTCGGCGCGCCGGTGACGCCGCGCATGGCGGAGTTGCTCGACGGAGTGCGCCAGGAGCTCGTCGCGGCTGCCGACGAGCGCGGCTTGCCGGTGGCATGGCCGTTGCTCGACTTGCAAGACCTCGATGCCGTCGAGTTTCTGGACGTCTGGGGCGGGTTCGAAGATCGCATCGTCGCGGCGTCGGCGCGGTACCGCGCCGACGCCGTGCTGATCGGAAAAGTACGCCCGGGCACGTTCGGTAACGAGGTCGAGTGGCTATTCGTGCATGGCGTCGAACGTCAGGCGCTGCCGGTCGCCGCGGTGCGCGACGGCATCGACGTCGCAGCCGATCGCTACGCCGCCGACTTGAGCACGATCGGCGGCGCGAGCATGACGGTCTTGAGCGTGCGCAACGTGCTGACGCCGGCCGACTACGGCCGCGTGTTGAGCTATCTCGAGCGCCAGAGCATCCTCGAGCGCGTCGACGTCGAGTCGTTCGACAATGGCACGCTGAACTTGCGCGTCGCGGCGCGCGGCGACGCGCGCGTGCTCGAGCGCGTCCTCGCGCTCGGCAGCGTTCTGCGGCCTGCGGCTCAATCGAGCTCGTTCGGAGCGGTGGTCTTCGAGGTCGTCCCGCTCGGCAGCTCGCAATGAGACTCGGGTTCTTGCCGAATGCCATTTCCATCGCGCGGATGGTGCTCGTCGCGCCGCTCACGCTCTGGATCATCGAAGGCCGGTACGCGGCGGCATTGCTCGTCCTCGTCGTCGCGGGGTTATCGGACGGCCTCGACGGCTTTCTGGCCAAGCGGTTCGATTGGCGCACGCGCATCGGAGGGCTGCTCGATCCGGCGGCCGACAAGCTGCTGCTCGTCGCGGCATTCGTTTCGTTGACCTACGTCGGCCTCGTGCCGCTCGCGCTCACGCTCGTCGTCGTGGGCCGAGACGTCATGATCGTGCTGGGCGCTATTTGCTACCAGTGGCTCATTGCGCCCGTCGAAGCCGAGCCCGCGGCCATCAGCAAGCTGAACACGGCATGTCAGCTCGCGATGGTGTTTTTTACTCTGACGGCGGCCGCCTTCGCCTGGCCGCCTCAGGTATCGTTGACCGTGCTCGGGGCCGCGGTGGTCTTCACCAGCATCGTGAGCGGCCTGACCTACGTGTTGCGGTGGGGCGTCCGCGCCTGGCGCGTCGCCCACGGCGCGCGCTAGCCGGAGAAGCGCGTTGGGCCAGCTGCCGCTCGAGTTGGCGCTAGCGGATCACGCGAGCTTCGACACGTTCGTCGGCGGCAGCAATGCTACCGCCGTCGAGCACGTGCGCAATCTTGCCGGCGGCAGTGCGGACACCGTTTGGCTTTGGGGCGCGGAAGGCGCCGGCAAGAGCCACTTGCTGCAGGCTGCGTGTCGTGCGGCGGCCGACGCGGGGCGGCGCGCGATGTACGTTCCCATGCCGGCGCTCTCGCCGGCGATTCTCGCGGATTTGGAGCACGTCGATTTGCTCGCCGTCGACGACGTGCATGCCGTAGCCGGCGATCTCAGCTGGGAACGCGCGCTGTTCGTTGTCCTCAACGCTTATCTCGGCGGTAGCGGCGCGCTGCTGCTCGCGGCCGCGGCGCCTGCCGTAAAATGCCGGTTTCAGCTCGCCGATCTCGAGTCGCGCGGTGCGGGCGCTGTGACCTACCGCTTGGCGCCGCTCGACGACGACAATCGAGCCAAGGCGCTGCGCCTGCACGCCGCCGCGCGGGGGCTAACGCTGGATTCTGCCGCGGCGGACTTCTTGTTGAAGCGCGTCCCGCGCGAGATGTCCGTGTTGATCGAATGGCTCGCGCGCCTCGACCGGGAGTCGCTGACGGCGCAACGGCGGTTGACGATACCGTTCATTCGCGACCTCCTGGAGCGCTCTGACCCGAGCGCCGAATGAGCGCGAGGAGCAAGCCGAGCTCGAGGACCGCGGCGATCAACGCAATGCTCAAAGACGGTGCGTTGCCCAAGCGCGCCACGACCTCGACGCTGGCGCCGCCGATGTAGGCGACGAGCAGCACGGCGAGCCGTTGCAGCGTCGTACGCCGTCCTTGTGCGAGACCGCGAAGCGTCAGCAACAAGGGCAATGCCAGCAGAACGGCGACACCGACGCGCAACGCCGTCGCGGGCGGCACCAGGCTCGCGGCGAGCGCGGCCGCTAGCACCAGGTGACAGCCGACGATCGCACGAAGCAGCGGCACGGCGGATACGCGCTGCTTAGCGCGATTGCGCGAGCGTGTGCGCGATGCGTGCGACGCGGACGCCGAGCGCGCGTGCGACGGTCGATTCTTCGGGCGAGAGATCCGTGTTCCAGGGCGCCGCGACGTGCGTGGCGCCGTACGGCGAGCCGCCCGTGCGCGTCTCGAACAGCGCCGCCTCCGTATACGGCACGCCGACGATCAGCATTCCATGGTGCAAGAGCGGCAGCTGCATGCTGAGCAATGTGCTTTCCTGGCCGCCGTGCGGCGACGAGCTCGACGTGAACACCCCGGCGGGCTTGTCCGCGAGTTGCCCGGACAGCCAGAGCTCACTCGTCGAATCGAGAAAGTGCTTCAGTGGCGCCGCCATGTTGCCGAAGCGCGTAGGGCTGCCGAGCAACAACCCGTCTGCCTCCTTGAGATCGTCGAGCTCGGCGTACGGCGGGCCCTCCGCGGGAATCGGCGGCAACGCGCCGGCAACCGCAGCAGTCACGGGCGGCACAGTACGCAGCCGCGCAACGGCGCCCGCGCTTTCGACGCCGCGCGCCGCTTGGCGCGCGAGCGCGCCGGTGCGTCCACCGCGCGAGTAGTAGAGGACGAGCACAGTCGTCGGCTTCACTCGAAGAGCTCGAGGACTCGCTCCGGCGGGCGGCCGATACGCGCCGTTTCACCGAGCTCGACGATCGGCCGCTGCAACAAGCGCGGCTCCGCGACGAGCAAGTCGAGGACTTCGTCATCGGTCAGAGCTCGCTGGGCATGCGGCCGAAATTCTTGGTCCTCCGTCCGAACTATCGCGAGCGCGGGTCCGCCTAGCTTGCGCATGAGCTCGCGCAGTGTCGCCTTCGACGGGGGTGTCGCGATGTAATCGATGACTTCGAGCTCGACGGCGCGCTCGCGCAGCAGAGCGAGCGTGGCACGCGATTTGCTGCAGCGCGGATTGTGGTAGATTTTGGCCTTCATTCTCTCAGTGTAAGGTGTGGGCGTTACGACTAGAACCGTGGCGGCGCCTTGACGCCCCCGGAGGCCACGCGTACGGTGTGCCGCGACGCCGGTTCATTGCCGGACAAAAACTACAAGATGTTCCGCGTACAAGCGACGATCGGCGCATGGCTCCTCGCCGGCTGCGTGACCGCGCCGCCGGTCCAAGAGATGAGTGACGCGCGTCAGGCGATTTCTGCGGCCGAGCAAGCCGATGCCGAGCGCGTGGCGGCCGATACGCTCGCCGACGCACGCCGTTTTCTGGCGGAGGCCGAGCGCCAAATCCAGGAAGAAGCCTATGGGCCGGCGCGCATGAACGCCGTGCGCGCCAAAAACAGGGCCGTGCTCGCGCTGCGTTCGACGCAAGAGCGCGATGCGGCGGACTGACGGTGAGCGCCCGGCAGGCGATTCGGTGTCTCGTCGCCGGGCGCGTTCAGGGCGTCTATTACCGCGGCGCGGCGGCCGAGCAGGCCCAGCGCTTGCAGCTCGATGGTTGGGTCAAGAACCTCACCGACGGCCGCGTCGAGGTCGTCGCGGCCGGAGAGCCGAACGCCGTCGCCTCGCTCACGAGCTGGCTTTGGCAAGGGCCGCCGGCTGCGCGCGTAGACGCCGTGCACGTCGAGGAGTGGGCGGGTAACGTGCCGTCCGGCTTTTCCGTCGCGAAGTAACGGTCACTGGCGAAACCACTTGCGTCGCCAGCCGCTGCAGCACGCGGTCGGCGTACCAACGCTTGCCGACGCTGCCGTTGTAGCGGGCCAACCCCCGCACGCGATCGCCGCGCTCCATGTCGAGGTAATACTTCAAAATGCGGCAGCCGAGCAGGACGTTGATCTCGACGTCGAAGAGCTCGTTCTTGTCCTTGTAACCGAGCTCGGGCACCCAGAACGGCATCACTTGCATGAGCCCGAGGGCCGTCGCCGTCGAAATAGCGTAGCGATCAAAATTGCTTTCGACGTCGATGACGGCGAGGACGAGCTCGGGCTCGACGCCGGCGAGCGTTGCCTGCCGGTGCACGGTCTTCAGTATGTGCAGCCGCTCCTCTGCGTCGGGCACCTGGCGCGCCAGCCGCCGCGACATGTCGGTCAGCCAAACCTCGGCGTCGAATCGGTCGCCGAAGCTGTCGGCATCGGCGATCGCATCGACGAGTATCTCGCGCAGCTCGGGATCGGGTCCGGACCGCGCATCGCTCGGATGTCGCTGCGCGCCGGCAGCAGCGGCTGCGACAAGCGTCGCGAGCAGCACGTGCGGCCACGCGCGCGGCAAGGAGCTCAGCAGCGGCAAGGCGGTATCCACGGTGCAATCATGCGCGCCCGAGATTGTGCTTGCCCGCGACGCGGATCACAACGACGCGGGCACGCGGGCATGGATGCTCGCGAAAGAGCAACGCGGGACGAGGGCAGGGAGCAGTTGCCGGAGCGGCGTGTTCAGCGGAGCGTGAGTCGGGTACATTGGCCGCGGAAGCTCGGGGAGCTCGAAACCGCAGTGGATGGCCGGTACGTCAATACGCGTCGCAAAGGGATCTATTTGCTCCCGAATCTCGTCACCACGGGCGGATTGTTCGCGGGTTTCTATTCGATCGTGGCGTCGATCGACGGCAACTTCGCGCAGGCCGCATGGGCGATCTTCGCGGCGATGCTGCTCGATGGGCTCGACGGCCGCGTCGCGCGGCTGACGAGCACGGCCAGCGAGTTCGGCAAGGAGTTCGATAGCCTCGCCGACATGGTGTCGTTCGGCTTGGCGCCGGCCATCGTCGTATATCAATGGTCCGTCGAGCTGCTCGAAAACCGGGTAGTAGAAGGTCTTGCACAGAACGCGGGCATCTGGGGTCGGCTGGTCTGGCTCGCGACGTTCCTCTACGTCGCGGCCGCCGCGTTCCGTTTGGCGAGATTCAACAGCAACGTCGCGCAGGATCGGCGGTTCTTTCAGGGGCTCGCGAGCCCTGCGGCTGCTGCAGGAGTTGCGTCGATGATTTGGGTCGTGACGGCGTACGACGGATTCCACGGGCTCCCCGCGCTCGTTGCCGGCGTCACGATCACGGCCGTGACGGGTTTGCTGATGATGTCGCGGTTCGCGTACGCGAGCTTCAAGGACGTGAATCCGGGCAGGCGAGTGCGCTTCGCGCAGCTTCTGTTGATCCCGCTCGTCATCATTGTCATCGCGCTCGAGCCGCCGGTGACGATTTTCGGCTTGTTCGTCGTCTACGCCGCATGGGGGCCCGCCGCCTGGTTGTGGCACCGCCGACGCGGGAAGCGACACGAGACGGTGACGCCGTGACGGCGGCGCGCGACCGCTATCTCGCGGAGATGGGAATTCCCGTCTGGCGGCGGCGCGCGGCGTCCGTCGCGGGCAGCGCCGCAGGCTCGGCGGTAGAGATCGCGGCGGAGACGTCCGCCGCAGGGGCGTCGAGCGACGCGGTGTCACGCGACGCGTGGTCAGCACTTGCGGCGACGGTACGCGCTTGCACGCTATGCGGCTTGCATCGCAGCCGCACGCAGACGGTGTTCGGCGTCGGCAAACGCGACGCACGTCTGTTCGTGATTGGCGAAGCGCCGGGCGCAGATGAGGATCGGCAAGGCGAGCCGTTCGTCGGTCGCGCCGGCCAACTTCTGAATGCGATGCTGCGCGCGATAGGCTTGCCGCGCTCGGACGTCTACATCGCGAACATCCTGAAGTGCCGCCCGCCGAACAACCGCGACCCGGAGCCTGGTGAGTCGGCGACGTGTACGCCGTATCTGACGCAGCAGATCGAGCTCGTGCGGCCGCGCGTGCTGCTCGCCGTAGGGCGCATCGCGGCTCAGTGGCTGTTGCAGACCGATACCCCGATTGGCAAGCTTCGCGGCCGCGTCGTGAGCTATGGCGCTCACAACACGCCGCTGGTAGTCACGTATCACCCGGCGTATCTTCTTCGAAGCCCGCTCGAGAAAGCGAAGGCCTGGACCGATCTCTGCCTGGTCAAAAAGTTGCTGAGCGAATCGCCATGAGCGCCGCCGTTCATCCGCGCACCGAGATAAGGCTGATGCAGCCGGCCGATTTGAAATCGGTCTCTGCCGTCGAGCGCGCGGCGTATCAATATCCGTGGAGCCTCGGCATCTTTCGTGATTGCTTGCTCGCCGGCTACTACTGCCTCGCTCTCGAGGTCGGCGGAAGCGTCACAGGTTACGGCATCATGTCGGTGGCTGCTGGCGAGGCCCATCTGCTGAACCTTTGCGTGCACCCGAGCGCGCATCGTTTGGGCTACGGCAGGCGCCTGTTGAGCGCGCTGATGCTGCGAGCCGTCGACGCCGGCGCGGACAAGATCTTTCTCGAGGTGCGGCCGTCGAATCAGATCGCGTTGCGTCTCTACGCGTCCGTCGGGTTCGAGCAGGTCGGTATTCGGCCGGCCTATTACCAGGCCGAGAGCGGCCGTGAAGACGCCGTGATACTGGCCGCGACGCTGCAGTCCCGCTGACCTCCCAAAACGATCCTTTGATGCACGAGCACCTGAAAAGGCGAACGTTCGCGATCATTTCGCACCCCGACGCGGGCAAGACCACGCTGACGGAGAAGCTGCTTCTGTTCGGAGGCGCGATTCAGATGGCGGGCACCGTGAAAGGGCGCAAAGCGACGCGACATGCAATGTCGGACTGGATGCGCCTCGAGCAAGAGCGCGGCATCTCGGTCACGTCGTCCGTCATGCAATTTCCGTACGGCGGCGCCGTCATCAATCTGCTCGACACGCCGGGTCACGAGGACTTCTCGGAGGACACGTACCGCACGCTAACAGCCGTCGACAGCGCGCTGATGGTCATCGACGCCGCCAAGGGTGTGGAAGCGCGCACGATCAAGCTCATGGAGGTGTGCCGTTTGCGCACAACTCCGATCATCAGCTTCATCAACAAGCTGGATCGAGACGGCCGTCCGCCGATTGAGCTACTCGATGACATCGAAACGGTGCTCGATATTGCTTGCGCGCCGTTGACGTGGCCGATCGGCATGGGCCGCGAGTTTCGCGGCGTCTACGATCTGCGTGACGACATCGCGCATCTCTATCAAGGCCGCGACGGCAGCCGCTTGCCGGAGGTCGCGCAGGTGCGCGGGCTTACGAGCGCCGAGCTCGAGGCTGCGATCGGGTCGGCTGCGGCCGTGCAATTGCGCGAGGAAATCGAGCTCGTGCGCGGTGCGGCGGCCGCGTTCGACCACGCGGCCTACCTCGCCGGCCGGCAGACGCCGGTGTTCTTCGGCGCCGCCATTCACAACTATGGCGTCCGCGAGCTGCTCGATGCGTTCGCGATGTTCGCTCCCCCGCCGCAGCCGCGTGCGACGCGCACGCGAATCGTAGGGCCCGACGAAAACGCATTCAGCGGCTTCGTGTTCAAGATCCAAGCGAACATGGACCCCGCGCATCGCGACCGAATCGCGTTCCTGCGCATTTGCTCGGGCGCCTACGAGCCGGGCATGCGCATGTATCACACGCGCATGAAGCGCGAGGTCCGCGTCGGCGATGCGATGACGTTCATGGCAGCCGACCGGCAGCAGGTCGAGGAGGCGTACGCGGGGGACATCATCGGCCTCCACAATCACGGGACGATCAACATCGGCGACAGCTTCACGCAGGGCGAGCCGCTCGTGTTCACGGGCATTCCGAGCTTCGCGCCCGAGCTGTTTCGCCGCGCTGTGCTGCGTGATCCGTTGAAGCTCAAAGCGCTCCAGAAAGGGCTTGCTCAGCTTTGCGAGGAAGGCGCCACACAGCTCTTTCGACCGTCCATCGGCAACGACTTGATTCTGGGAGCGGTAGGCCCGCTGCAATTCGAGGTCGCCGCGTATCGGTTACGCGACGAGTACGGCGTTGAAGCGGCTTTCGAGAGCGTCGCAATCGTTGCGGCGCGCTGGGTACGATGCGACGACGCTGCGCACTTGGATGATTTCGTCAAGAAGCTCCCCGCCAACGTGGCGCGCGATCACGCGGGCCAGCTCGTCTATCTCGCGCCGAGCACCGTCAGCTTGGCGCTGACGCAGGAACGGTGGCCGAAGATTCAATTCTTCACGACGCGTGAGTCGAGCGTGGCAGCCGGCTAGGGGCCGCACCGCGAAAGGCCGCGACCGCGGCGGCGAGCTTAGTCAACGCGGCGGCGTCGCCGTCTGGCTCGTAGCGTGCGCGAAGATACAGATCGACGATCGCTCGAATTTGCGATCCGACATGCGGCAGGGCATTCGCGGCGCGCTCGGCGTAGGCGCGCGGACCTTCTGCCGGGGCGCGCTCGGTCACGTCGAGCCTCGTGAGGTGGCGCACGAAAGCTGCGAAGCAGCTGGCCGCCGCATCGAGCGCTGCACGTTGTCGCTGCCGCCACGACAAGTACAGGTTCAAGCCGATCAGCAGCGCGAGCGTCGCGGCGGCCGCCAGGCCGAGCAGCACGGCCGAGCGTTGCACGCGGCGCAGGTTTTCGAAACCGAGCGACTCGAGAAGCGTTCGCTGCAGCGCCGGCCCGTAGCCGATGATCCACGCTTGCCATCGCGTATCGACTGCGTCCCAGAAGAGCGCCACTGGCCGCGTCCATCTTGCGCGTAACGCCGCGGCCGCAGCCGTGACGCCGCCGCTGCCGACACCGTTGAAGCCCAACGCGACTCGCTCGGGTGCCACGGCAGCAACGGCGTCGACGCGCATCCAGCCCTCATCTTCGAGCCACACTTCCGTCCACGCGTGCGCGTCGGATTGGCGGATGATGTAGTAGCCGCCGATCGCGTTCAGCTCGCCGCCTTGATAGCCGACAACGACACGTGCGGGTAACCCGGCTGCGCGCAGCAACATGGTCATTGCGGACGCGTAGTGCTCGCAAAAACCCTCGCGCGTCTCGAACAGAAACTCGTCGACGGCGTGCGCGCCGAGCGCCGGGGGCGTCAGCGTGTACGCGAATGGCTGCGAGCGCAGGTACGCCATCGCACGCTCGACGATCGCGGCCCCGTTCGGTCGATCGGCGAGCCAGCTCTCCGCCAATGCCCGCGCGCGCGGGTTGCTTCCCTCCGGCAATGCGCTGAACAGCGCGCGGTCGAGCACGCTCAACGGCTGACGCGCGCGGTAGTCGACGTGCGACGCGACGCGGTACTCGATGCGCCCGGACCTCGGTCCGCCGAACGGGATAAGGAGATGGTACTCGCTGCTTCGCCGCAGCGCGTTGTCGGGGGTCCAGGTACGCGGCATGTCGAGCGCGAAGGCCCAGTTGCGTCCGTTCGGCTCGAGCGTCACGCGGTAGCGCGTGGGCTCGCCGCGGTACTCGATCGTGTCGTCTACGCGGTGCCGCATACCTTGCGGCGGGAACCATGTCTTGCCGTTGAAGTTCGTCAGAGACGGGCCGCGCCAGTACAGATCATTGGCTCGCGGCGGCCGGCCCTCGAACTCCACGCGAAACGCGATCTCGTCCGACAGCCCGAGGTTCGTGATGTCGCCCGGGCTCATCTCGTCGTCCAAGCCCGTCGCGCCGCTGCTCGTGCTGCCCGGTAGCGCCCACAGCGGTCCCGGTAAGCGCGGGAACAGCACGAACAACGCGACCATGACCGGCAACGCGTGCAGCAGCAAGCGGCCGCCCAGGCGCCCCGTCGTGCGATAAGCCAGGAGTTCGCCGCGCCGCCCGATCTGAATGAGGGCCACGGTCGTGAGCCAGACGAGCAGAACGATGTAGGCGACGGTCAGCGGCCCTCGCTCTCCGAGCAAAGTCGCGAACATCAGAAAGTACGAAATCATGAGCAGCACGAGCTGGTCGCGCTGGTTGCGCGACTCCAGGAACTTCAACGCGATCATGACGACAAGCAACGCGCTGCCCGCGGTGACGCCGTTCAGCGTTCGATGCTCGAGCAGCACTGCCAGAAAGGCGCCGATCGCGAGCGGCAGGCGGACGGCGCGCATCGGCGCCGGCCAGCCGTAGAGCGCGACGCCGAACCGCCAGCCGATCGCCGCGAGCAGCAAGACTGACATCCACGGCGAGATGGTCGGCCAGTGCGGCAGGCTCGCGCCGAGCACGATGGCGGCGGTCCATAGCATTCGCTTCGAATCTAGCGAGAGCTCCACGCGGGCGAGCGCAAGCGTCATCGCGGCGCCTCGGCATCGTCGAACAACGCCAATGCCTCGAGACACGAGGCGAGATGCTTCGGGCCGAGCCCAAGCGGCACTTCGCGGCCGGGCAGCTTCAGCGCGAGACTGCGGCCGGCGGCGTCGGCGTCGAGACACCAGCGCGCGAGCTGCGAGAGCCGCTGCTCCGCGTCGAGGCCCGACAGCATGTCCCAATCGAGCAGGCACGGCTCACCTGCGCCGCTCGAAAACTCCTTGAGAAGCAATACGTCGTTGCGCGCGTAAGCCTTCCAGGCGATGCGCTGTAGCGGATCGCCGGGCACGGCCGCCCGCAGGCCCGCGAAATCCTCCTCGCCGGGCTGCGGCCGGCCGCTCGTTCCGCCGCCGGCGCCCTGCGGCAACGGCCAACCCGGCTCGGCGGGGCGGGGATAAACGAGACAGCGCGTGTCCATATGGACCCACGTCCATGCGCGAAACAAGCGCGCCGGATATTGCGTTTCGACCCGGAAGCGCTCGAGCGCCGTCCACCCGCGGCGCTGCGCCGGCACGCCAAGTCTCAGTGTCTGCGTGCCGCCGCTTGCGACATCGACAGGACCGGCGGTGTGGTCTTTGTACTTGAGCTCGATCTCGAGCCGCGGTGCAGGGCCGTCGTTGCTTACTGCGATCTTGAATTCGGCGCGCTCGCCCGCGAATACCGGGGTGGCGCCGACGAACTTGATCGTCGTGCCGAGCAGGTTGGTGTGGCAATGATGCATGACGACGAGGCACAGGCCCGTCAACAGGAAGGTCAACATGAAGCCGAGGCTCGCGCCATAGTTCAGAGCGCCGAGCAGCATGGCGAAAACCATTGCGGCGAACGCCGCGCCGAAGCGCGTCGGCAGGATGTAAATGCGCCGCCGCTTCAGCGCGATCGCATGCGCGTCCGCACCTTGACGCCGGCGCGCCCAAACGGCGGCCCAGCGTTCGAGCGAGCGAGCGACGCCGAGCTGCATGCCACTAGCGCGAGGTCGCGGCGCTCACGGGACGGGCACGGCGGCGAGGATGGCCGTGCCGAGGTCCGCGCCGCGCTCGATCGAGCTGCCGTGCGTCAACTGCAGGCGGTGCGCAACTACGCTGCCGAGCACGGCTTGCAAGTCCTCGGGATGCACGCCGCTATGACCTTTGACGAGCGCCCAAGCTTGGGCGGCGCGCAGCAGCGCGATGCCGCCGCGCGGCGAAAGGCCCGCGACGAATTCGCCCGACTCGCGCGTGTAGGCGAGCAGCGCTTGCACGTAATCGAGCAACGCCTCTGAGACGTGCACCCTGGCGACCTGCTCCTGCAAACGCAGCAGCGCATCGAGCGACAGGACGGCGGCCTGCTGATCGACCAGCGGCCGGCGCTCGCCGTTCGTGAGCAGCAAGCGCTCGTCGCTCGGAGCGGGATAGCCGAGCTCGATTTGCATGAGGAAACGGTCGAGCTGCGATTCCGGCAGCGGAAACGTGCCGATCTGGTGGGCGGGATTGCGTGTGGCGACTACGAAGAACGGAGCAGGCAGCGCGTAGGTCGTACCGTCGGCCGTGACTTGCCGTTCCTCCATCGCCTCGAGCAGTGCGCTCTGGGCCTTCGGTGTCGCACGATTGATCTCGTCGGCGAGCACGAGCTGCGAGAACACGGGTCCTTTGTGAAACTCGAACCGGCCGCTGTCGCGGAGGAACACCGACACGCCGAGCACGTCCGCAGGCAAGAGATCGCTCGTGAACTGAATTCGGTGGTAGCTCAGGCCCAAGGCCTTCGCCAGCGCGTGCGCGAGCGTCGTCTTGCCAACGCCGGGGACGTCCTCGATCAGAAGGTGGCCGCGCGCGAGCAAGCACGCGACCGCGAGCTGCAACTGGCGGCTCTTGCCGATGATGATGTGCTCGAGCGCGTCGAGCACCGGCCGGATCAACGCCTGTCCATCGGCACCGCGATTCGCAATCAACGAAGGTGTAGCCATCCGCCCAATCGTCGCCTAAATCCGCTGCCCGCGACACCCCGACCGCCCGCATTTGTGACCAATTACCGGCGCGCGGTCAGCATTGTCGCGGTTCCGGTGCCGTCCTCGATAGGCCTTCCCGAGACACGCCGGAAGTGCGTCCCTGCGGCTCGTGTGCGCACATCCTTGTGCGCACACGGTCTCGGGAAGGCCTATCGATGCCGACACCGGAACGTTGAGCGAAGGCGGCGCGCCTCAAGGTTCCGGTGTCGATCTCGTCGGCCTCTCGCGAGACCGTCTGAGCACAGGGATGTGCGAAGACGAGCCCCAGGGACGGTCTTCCGGCGTGTCTCGCGAGAGGCCGACGAGAGCGGCGCCGGAACCGCCGTGACGTTCATCGAAGGGTGGTCAGCCGAGCTCGGCTAGGCGGGCGATCTGTTGGTCGAGTTGCGTGGCGCGCTGCTCGAGCTCGGCGACACGCGCGTGCTCCTTAGCGACGACCTCGGGCGGCGCGTTTGCGACGAAGCTCGGGTTCTCGAGCTTGCGGCGCACTTTGCCGAGATCGTCGTGGGCTTTCGCGAGCTGCTTGCCGAGCCGCTCGCGCTCGCCGGCGACATCGATGAGTCCCGCGAGGGGCACGAGAATTCGCATCGCGCCGAGCAGCGCCGTGGCCGCGCCCTTGGCCTTCTCTGCGCCCGCGACGAGCTCGATTCGGTCGAGGCCGGCGAGCTTGCGCAGTTGGCTCGCATGTCGCTCGACTCGCTCGCGATCGATGGCCGTCGCATCGGCCAGTCGCACGTGCAGCGTCGCGGAGCGCGGCAAGTTCGCTTCACCGCGGATTTGGCGGATGCCGCCGACGAAGCCTTTCAGCCAGCCGATCTCGTCCTCGGCGGCTGCGTCGGCGGCGAATTCACTCGGCTGCGGAAACGGCTCGAGCATGACCGTCGCGCTGTCGTGGCCGCGACGCGCCGCGATCTCGAGCCAGAGCTCCTCCGTGACGAACGGCATCAGCGGATGCAGGAGCTTCAGCAAGGCTCCGAGCACCTCGACTAGCGTCTGCTGCGCGCCGCGTCGCAGAGCGGGCTCCGCGCTGGGGTCGGTCAGTACGGCTTTCGTCAGCTCGAGATACCAGTCGCACAGCTCGTGCCAGGCGAAGTCGTAGAGCGCCTGCGCAATGAGATCGAGACGGTACAGCGCGAAATTCTCGTGGACCGAGGCGATCGTCGTGCGGAGGCGCGACCGGATCCAGCGATCCGCGACGCCGAGCGCATACGGCCCGTCGTCGATTCCATCGAGCTGACCGAAAACGTAGGCCGAGGCGTTCCAGAGCTTGTTGCAGAAGCGATGGTAGCCCTCGGCGCGTGCGAGATCGAAGCGCGCGTCGCGTCCGGTCGTCGCCAGCGACGCGAACGTGAACCTGAGCGCGTCCGTGCCGACGCCTTCGATTCCGTGTGGGAACTCCTTGCGCGTCGCCTTCTCGATACCGGACTGCAAATGCGTTTGCATGAGCCCGTCCGTGCGCTTCTTCAGCAATGTCTCGAGGTCGACGCCGTCGATCAGATCGAGGGGGTCCAAGATGTTGCCTTTCGACTTCGACATCTTGTTGCCCTCGTGATCGCGCACGAGAGCGTGGATGTAGACCTCGCGGAACGGAACGTCGCCGATGAACTTGAGGCCCATCATCAGCATGCGGGCAACCCAGAAAAAGATGATGTCGAAGCTCGTCACGAGCACGTTCGTCGGATAGAACGTGCGCAGCTCCGGCGTGTCGTCGGGCCAGCCCAGCGTCGAGAACGGCCACAGGGCCGACGAGAACCAAGTGTCGAGGACGTCGTCGTCTTGGCGCAGCGGCCGCTCTTTCGGCAGTCCATGCTTCTGCCGCACGTCCGTCTCGTCGCGCCCGACGTACACGTTGCCGGCGTCGTCGTACCACGCCGGAATGCGATGTCCCCACCACAATTGCCGTGAAATGCACCAATCCTGGATGTTGTGCATCCACTCGAAGTACGTTTTGCTCCAGTTCTCCGGCACGAACTTCACGCGCCCGTCCTCGACTGCCGCGATTGCCGGCTCGGCGAGCGGCTTGGTCCGCACGTACCACTGGTCCGTCAACAAAGGCTCGACGATGACGCCGCTGCGGTCGCCGCGCGGAATCATCGACGTGTGGTCGGCGACGCGCTCGAGCAGGCCTTGGGCGTCGAGGTCCGCGACGATGCGCTTGCGCGCCTCGAACCGATCGAGTCCGCGGTAGGGTGCAGGAGCGTTTTCGTTGAGCCTCGCGTGGAAGTCGAGCACGCCGATCTGTGGCAAACCGTGCCGCTGGCCGACTTCGTAATCGTTGAAGTCGTGCGCCGGCGTGATCTTCACGCAGCCGGTGCCAAACTCCGGATCGACGTACGCGTCGGCAATGATCGGAATGTTACGGCCCGCGAGCGGCAGCACGAGCTCTCTGCCGATCAAGTGCCGATAGCGCTCGTCTTCGGGGTGGACGGCAACGGCCGTGTCGCCGAGCATCGTCTCCGGCCGCGTCGTGGCGACGACGAGGTGAGTGCCCGGCTCGCCGGCCAAGGGATAGCGCAAATGCCAGAGCTTGCCGCGCTCCTCGCCGCTCAAGACCTCTAGATCGGACACCGCCGTCTGCAGCGCGGGATCCCAGTTCACGAGCCGCTTGCCGCGGTAGATCAAGCCCTCGTCGTGGAGCCGCACGAACACTTCGGTCACCGCGCGCGACAACCCTTCGTCCATCGTGAAACGGTCGCGCGACCAGTCGACGGACGCGCCGAGCCGGCGCAACTGCTGCGAGATCGTGTTGCCGGACCGCTCCTTCCATTGCCAGACGCGCTCGAGGAATTGCTGCCGGCCCAGCTTTGCCCGCGACGTGCCTTCGCGCTCGAGCAGGCGCTCGACGACCATCTGTGTTGCGATGCCGGCGTGATCCGTGCCGGGCTGCCACAGCGTCCGTCGGCCTAGCATGCGGTGATAGCGCGTCAAGGCGTCCATGATCGTGTCTTGGAGGGCGTGGCCCATGTGCAGCGTGCCCGTGACGTTCGGCGGCGGAATCACGATGCAGTACGGCTCGCCGTTGCCGGCCGGCGCGAAGTAACCGGCGGCTTCCCAGCGTGCGTAGTGGCGGCTTTCGATCTCGGTCGGTCGATAGTCCTTGTTCACGTTCGTCCTTGGCTCGCGCCGCCCGAGAAGCGCTAGCGGAGCGCCGCGTCGTGGTTCATACCTGATGAGTATTCAGCTTGTAGCCGCGGTCCCGGTAGAACCGATAGCGGCCGCGGCTTTGCTCGCGCCGCTCGGTGTTTGCGTCGACGACCTCCGCTACGCGTGCGTAGCGGCTGAAGAATTCCGGCACGTCCGAGGCGAGGTTGATCAGCACGTCCCAGCGCCCGGGGCCGGGCGCTTGGTTGACGCCGATCAACACAGGCTCGAGCGGCGGCCGGTCGACCTCCGCGCGCACGACGCGATGCGGGATGAAGCTGCCTTGGGAGAACGTCCACAAGAGCGCGTCGAGCTTCAGCGCCTCGTCGTCGGACGTCGAATGGATGAAGACGTGATGATCGAGTTGGGTCGCCTTTTCGACGATCTTGCAGGCAACTACCAGTCGCGCATCGTCCGAGTCGCTGTCTAGGATGTAGAAGTCGACCTGCGTCACTGCCCGTCCAGATTCAATAGATAGTCAACGAGCAGAGGAACGGGTCTGCCCGTGGCCCCCTTGTTCGCGTTGGCGCGCCACGCGACGCCGGCGATGTCGAGATGCGCCCAGGCGAGTCCGTCGACGAATCGCGACAAGAAATTCGCACCGACGCTCGCGCCGCCGTCGCGCGTGCCGGAGTTCGCGAAATCGGCGAAGTTGCTGCGCAACGAGTCGCCGTATTCCTCGTGGACCGGCATGCGCCAGGCGAGGTCGAGCGAGCGGTCGGCGGCTTCGAGCAGCGCCTTTGCGAGGTCCTCGTCGTTGCAAAACAAGCCCGTGTAGACGTGCCCGAGCGCGATCACACAAGCTCCCGTCAGCGTTGCGACGTCGATGATGCACCGCGGCTTGAATCTCTTCGCATAGGTGATGGCGTCGCAGAGGATCAGCCGGCCTTCCGCATCCGTGTTGATGATTTCGACGGTTTGGCCCGAAAGGCTCTTGATGATGTCACCCGGGCGCGTCGCGCGGCCGCCCGGCATGTTCTCGCACGCGGGGATGACACCAACGACGTTGATAGCGGGTTGCAGCTCACCGAGCGCGAGCATCGAGCCCAGCACGGAGCCCGCGCCGCACATGTCGAATTTCATCTCGTCCATTTTCGGCGCCGGCTTGATCGAGATGCCGCCGGTGTCGAACGTGACGCCCTTGCCGCACAGCACGACCGGCGCCTCTTTGGCGGCTGCGCCGCGGTACTGAAGCACGATCAGCCGCGGCGGCTCGTCGGCGCCTTGCGTCACGGATAGCAGCGCGCCCATGCCGAGCTTTTTCATGGCGGCTTCGTCGAGCACCTCGACTTCCATGCGCGCGTAGCGCTTGGCGATGTTGCGCGCCGCCTCGGCGAGGTGCGACGGGGTGCAAACGTTCGGCGGTCGATTGCCGAGGTCGCGAGCAAGTTCGCTGCCCGAGGCGACGGCGTTGCCGAGCTTGATGCTGGCGCGGACTTCGTTCGCGTTCGCGCCTGCTTTCAGCCCGAGCCCGAGACGCGCCAGGCGCGGCGGCGGATCGGTTCGGCTCTTGAGCTCGTCGAAGCGATAGAGTCCCGACCGAGCCGTCTCGACGCTATGCCGCGCGACGTCCGACGCAGCGAGCGGCGCGTCGTAGCCCAGGAAGCTCGTCGCTTCTTTCGTGCCGCCGGTTCGCAACATGTGGATCGCGGCGCCGAGCGCCGTCGTCAAACGCTTGGCGGAGAAGTCGGCATGCTTGCCGCAGCCGACGAGCAGCCAGCGCGCCGCCGCAGTGCCCTGAGTGCGGTGGACCATCGTGCAGGTGCCGAGACGGGACGGTGCGTCCCGGGAACGGATGAGCTTGGCGATGGCGCCGCGGGCGACTCGGTCGAAGTCCTTCGTCGCGCCGCGCAATTGGCCGCCATCGAATACCGGCAAGATCGCGCACTCGGTCCGCTGCCGAGCCGGTGCACCCGTCTTGACGGGAAACTCCATCCTCGCTCTCCTTCGTTCGTTCCGTTCGAGGTGACGCGCTGCGAGTCGCGAGCGTCGCGGCGACGACGTCGCGCTGTGCTATCGTGTTGGAATACTGCGAAAAAATCGCAGTGTAGAGCATTCGTTTCGCTGAAGGTACTGGGAGTCGGACCGCAACTGTGAACCTGATTGGCCGCTACATCTTCCGTGAAGCGTTCGGTTCGTGGTTGGTGGTCATGGCGGTGTTGTTCCTGATCTTCATGACGAATCAGCTCGCCGACATTCTCGGCGACGCTGCAGCCGATCGGTTACCACGCGATGCGGTGCTCGCGATCCTCGGCCTCACGGCACTGCACTATCTCATGTTGCTGACGCCGATCACGCTGTTCCTCGGCGTGACGCTGGCCCTCGCGCGGCTCAATCGCGACGGCGAGATGGCCGCGCTGTCCGCTTGCGGCATCGGCTCGACGCGACTGCTCGTGCCGATCGGTGCATTCACGGTGCTGCTCGCAATCGGCTTGACGTGGCTCTCGTTGGAGCTGACACCGGCCGCGAGCCGGCGCATCGAGGAGATTCGCTTCAGCGCGGAGCAGAACGTGGAGCTCACGGCCGTCGAGCCCGGCAAGTTCACGACGCCGGACTCCGGCGACACCGTTCTCTACGCGCGCGACGTCGTCGGCGACGAGCTACGCGACGTCTTTCTGCAAACGCAGCGCGATGAAAGCGTCAGCGTCGTTCTCGCCGAGCGTGGCCGCCGCATCGTCGATCCTGCCACGGCCGAGCAGTCGTTCGTGCTCTACGACGGCAAACTTTACGAAGGCATGCCGGGCGAGCCAAGTTTCTTGGTCGTCGAGTTCGACGAGCAGCTCGTGCCGATTCGGCCGCAGGACGAGGACGAGCCCGTGGAGGTTCCCGCCGCGAAGACGACGCTCGATCTCGTGCGCTCCGCCGTGCTCGCGGATCGCGCCGAGCTGCATTGGCGCGTGTCCTTCCCGCTATCGCTGTTCGTGTTGGCGCTGCTCGCGGTGCCGCTGAGCCGCACGGCGCCGCGCGAGGGACGTTACGCGCGGCTTGGTATCGCACTGTTGGTTTATCTGATCTACCTGAATCTGCTGTTGATCGGGCGCGGATGGGTCGAGCGCGGTGTCGTGACGGACGGAGTCGGCATGTGGTGGGTGCACGCCGTCGCCGCATTGGTGGGATTGTGGTTGCTTTCGCGTGACAGCGGCTGGTTCGTTCGGCCGCGCCTCGTGCGCCCGCTGCCGGCATGACGCTGCTGCGAACTTATCTGGCAATGGCCGTGCTGCGCGGCGTGGCGACCGTCATGGCCGTGCTCGTCGCCGTGACATGCGCCATCGAGCTCGTGCGCCAGCTCAACGACGTCGGCACGGGCGACTACACCCTGCAGGCCGCGTTGACCTTTGTCGCCTTGCGAGTTCCTCGGACGGTTTTCAACATGTTGCCGATCGGCGCTCTGATCGGTGCGTTGCTTTCGTTGGGAAATCTCGCCGTTCATCGCGAGCTCATCGTAATGCGCGCGAGCGGCGTCTCCTCTCTGCAACTGCTCTCGGCCGTGGGACTCGCCGGCTCCGTGCTCGCCGTCTTGATGGTGCTGCTCGGCGAGTCCGTGGCGCCGTCGCTCGGCGCCTACGCGAGCGAGATGCGCACACGCGCGATGCACGAAGAGATCGCTGATGCGAACCGTCAGGCAACCTGGCTGCGCGACGGCGATCGTATCGTGAGCTTGCGCCGACAGGCCGGCGACATCGGCTACGGCGGCGGCGTGCTGCTGTTCGAGCTCGGCCCCGAGCAGTCGCTGAAGGAAGTCGCGCGTGCCGATTCGGCCGACATCGACGAAAGCAATCGCTGGGTTCTCTCGAACTACGCCGAGACGTCGTTCGAGGAGGACGGCGTCGCCGTTCGCGCCGAGCGTCGGTCGAACGAAGTCCGCGGCTTGAACCCCGACTTGCTCGAGCTGTCGATCGTCCGCGAGGATCTGCTCGGTACGCCGTCGCTCGTGCGGTATATCGGGTATCTGCAAGCGAACGGCTTGGACGCGCATCGCTATCTCGTGGCGTACTGGTCGCGGCTCGCAAGCGTCGTGTCGGTGATCGTCATGACCGTGCTCGCGTTACCGTTCGTTTTCGGCAGCTTGCGGTCGGCGGGCGCCGGGGCGATGCTCGTCCTGGGCCTCGTCGTCGGCCTGACGTATTACGTCGCCGGCGAAGTGCTGACGAGCGGCGGCGAGGTCTATGGGCTCGATCCGTTGGTCATCGCGTGGGCACCGACGGCGGTGCTGATAGTGATCGCTGCCGTGGCGTTCGCGAGGATCCGCTAGCGCTTGTCGGCCGCGCGTACCACGCGCGTGCCCGTCCAACGATCGTGCCAACCGCGCTTGCCGGCATCGAGCACGCCCCACCAGAGACCGAGGCCTGCCGGAAAAGCGGCTACGAGCGCCGAGGCGAACCGCAGGGCCGCGCGGCCCCACGTCAGCGCGCGGCCGTCCTCACGCACGACGCGAATACGCCATGCGCGCATGCCGAGCGTTTGGCCGCCGTGCACCCAGAAACCGCAGAAGAAGACCATGGCGATCGCGGCCAGGCACGACGGAAACCACCAGCTGCCGGGCGGAACGGCCGCTCCGAGACGCACGGCGAGCACGAGCAGCGTGAAGCAGACCATGAGCGCGGCGAGCAGCAGCGCGTCGTAGCAGAAGGCTGCGAGGCGCCGCCACATCGAGGCCGGCTCGAGCGCGGGCGTGGAGGTGGCTGAGTCCAACGTGTTTCCGAGCCGTCAGCGTGACGGCGGCAGTCTAGCAAACCGCTACAGCACCCCTTCGTCGACGAGCAACGCGCGCAGCGGCGCCAGCTGACGCTCGTAGTGCCGCCATCGCTGGAGCGCCGTGCGGTAGATCGGCTGGCGTACCTGCGCAGAGCTCGCCGTGGCGACCGGCGCCGCGTTGTCTTGAAAGGCCAGACAATTCGCATCCCAAGGCAGCTCGCAGAATTCGAGCAGCCGGCGCGCCTCACGCTCCGCATCGTCGACGACGTCCTCGTACCGAACCTCGAGATAGCTCTCCGGAATCGAGCTGCCCCAAAGCTCCGCCAACGCGTGAAAGGCGGCGTAGTAGCGGCCCGTGTCGAGCAAGTCGTAGGAGTAGTTGTAGTACGAGAAGCTCGTCGCGAACAGCTGCCGGTAATTGCTGAGGCACGTGTCGAGCGGATTGCGCCGCAAACAGATGATCTTCGCATTCGGTAGCGCGTGTCGAATCAGCGGTGCATAGAAGAAGTTCAGCGGCATCTTGTCGATGAATCGCTCGCTGCGGCCGGTACGCGGCCGCGTGCTGTCGACATAGGCCGCGCCGACGGCCGCGAGGTCGACCTGCACGGCCGCCGCCAGCGTCTCGGAATCGAGCACGTGCCTCGACGTCGTCCGCGTCGCGCGCTTCAGCGCGAGACCGAAGTTCGTGAGCTCGCCCGCCGAGAAGACTCTCGGGTGGCTCGAGAGGATGCGCTCGACGAGCGTCGTGCCCGTGCGCGGCATTCCGACGATGAAGATCGGCTCGCGCGATCCGTGGCCTTGCTTGCGATCCGCCAGCGCCGCAGGGAGGCGCGCGGCCGCCGCGAACAGCTCTCGGTCGGCCGCGAAGGTATAGCCGAGCACCGCGGCTTTGCGGCGCTTGCCGCGCTCGAGTAGACGAAACGCGGCTTCATACCGGCCTTCGTCCTCGTGCTGCTTCGCGAGCGCGTGACATAGATGCAGCTCCGCGTCGACGTCCAGCGCGGGATCGTTTAGCGCGCGCTCGAGCAGGGTGACATCGTTTGCCTGCAGCGGCGCGCGCGCGACCTGCGCGAGGGCCGACCAGGCGCGATGGAACTTCGGATCGAGGCGAACGGCCTGCCGGTACTCTTCCTTGGCGGCCGCGAGCGCACCGATGAACTGCAGGGAGGCGCCCAGGTTGTAGCGATAGGCGGGGTTATCGGTGTCGCGTGCGACGGCTCGGCGAAACGGCTCGAGCGCCTCGGCATGCGCGCCGGCGCGTGTCATGACGACGCCGATCGTGTCGAGCGTCAATGCGTCGCGCGGAGCGAGCATGAGCGCCTGCTGCGCCGCTTCGAACGCTTCACGAGGGCGCTGCAGCGAGAGCAAGCACCGGCCGCGGTGCGCGAGGTATTCGGCTTTGCTTGGCTCTATCGCGATCGCGCGGTCGATGACTTCGAGGGCTTTGCCGTAGTTGCGGTGCTCCGCCGCAATCATGCCGAGCAGGAACAGCGCGTCAGCGTGCTCGGGACGGGCCGCGAGAATCTTGAGGCAAAGCTCGTGGGCGAGGCGGAACTCGCGCCGGTTCAGCGCGCGCTCGGCCTCGCGTTGCCACTCAGTTACCACGCTCCGTCGAGAACTCGTAGCTGAAGCGGATACCGATCTCGCGCGGGCGCACCATTTGCTGCGCGTAGTGGCGCACGGTCACGGGATCACCGTTCTCGTCGGCGACGGTCTGCATGAAGGAGCGGCGCGACCGCACGCCCGTGACGGCGTACTTGTCGAGCAGGTTTTGGGCGTAGATGGTGAATTCCCACGGGCCGCCGCGGAACATTGCCGACGCGTGATGCAGGCTGAAGCCGCCGAGCGTCTCGCCACCGCCGCGTAGCCCCGTCGTCGTGATCACGTCGCCGATTGCGCTGATTCCATAATTCAGCGTCAGGTCCCAACGCGAGGACAGCGTAAGGTCGTAGCCGAAGTACAGTGTGGCCTGGTCCACCGGCGAGCCCGGCAACCGATCCCCGGGTTGACCGTCGACATAAGCTGGAGCAAGGCCGTCGTAGCCCGCGCCGGGCCCGAAGCCCGGCGGTATGAATTCGCGGACCAGGGCCGGAGCGGCTTCCGACAGCTCTGCCTTCGAGTGCGAATAGCTGAAGCCAAGGCTGAGCCGGCTCGTGGCCTGAGCGTCGAGCGAGAGCTCGATGCCGCTTGTCTCGGCGCCTTCGCCGTTTATCGTGATCGGCTGCGCGCCGGTCGCTGTCGCCGAAGCTAGCTGCGGATCCTGCCAGTCGATGTAGTACAAGGCTCCGTTCAGCGTCAGGCGGCCGTCTGCCCATTGGCTGCGCATCCCGATCTCGTAGTTCGTCGTCGTATCGGCGAAGTATTGGAACTCGTGCGGAAACGTGCAGATGTTCTGGTTTGGGTCGGGGGGTGTCTCGCAGAGATCGATGCCGTTGGAAGCTCCGATGCGATAGCCCTCGCTGATCGTCGCGTAACCCATGATGTTGTCGTTGAAGCGATACGACGTGTTGAGCTTGAACAGTGAGCCCGAGTCATCCTGGCCCTCGGGCGCGAGCTCGAGGTTGATCTCACCGGGGCCCGCGCCGCCGAAGATGGTGTTGGCCAGCGGGAAGTCTTGGGCGCTCGAGGCGAGGTACTCATAGTCGTAATACCGCGCGCCGAGCACGACGTCCCAGCGGTCCGTGATCTGATAGCCGATCTCGCCGAACAGTGCCTTCTCGGTCAGATCCTCGTAGAGGACGCTGATGTACTCGAGATTGTCCGGGCGCGAGCCGCCGAGATACGCATCGTATTCGGGCGTGAATTCGAGGCTGACGGCGTTGGGCTGCTCGAAGTCGAGGAAGAACAGTCCCCCGATCCAGCTCCACGGGCCATCGCCCTTCGAGACAAGCCGAAGTTCCTGCGATAGCGTTTCTTCCTCCTCGACCTCGCGTGTGAACGCCGAGAAGCTCGGGAACGCCTCGTAGCTGTATTCGAGCGTGATGAGGAGGTCGGATTGATCGCGCTGACCGACCTCTTCGAACTTCGAGAAACCCGTGGCCGAGGTCAGCTCGGCGAACCCGAGGTCGGCGACGATCTCGGCCGACAGGAGCTCGTTGCGCCGCTCGTTCGGTTCCGGATAACGAGTCGCCGACTCGTAGAGGCCCGTGCCGAACGCCGCGTTGTGGTTCTGCGTGCGTCCGCCGACTGCCATGTTCTGATAGTGGTAGGTGAACGTGGCGTCGACGAAGTCGCCGGGCTGCCAGCGCAACGCGACGCGCGAAGACGACGTTTCCTCCCAGTCGACGTCGTCGACGCGAGAGAGATTCGCCGCGACGGCGGCCGCGTTGGCGAAGTCGGGCTCGGGATCCGAGACGCCCGGTTGACGCACGAGGTAAGGCGTGTCGATGAAGCCGGGGTCGTCGTAGCGGTCGATCGACGCCCGTAGCGCGAAGTTCTCGCCGAGCGGCGCGTTAAAGGTCACGCCGCCGCGCCAGCCGACGTTGTCGCTCTCGCTGAGCGAAAACGTGGCGCCGCGCACCATGAAGCTCGTGTCGTCGAGCTCGGGCTTCCGCGGGATGTAGCGGATCGCGCCGCCGAGCGTGCCGGCTCCGTACAGCGTGCCCTGCGGACCGAGCAAGACTTCGACTCGCTCGACGTCCGTGAGATTCAAGTCGATGTAGAGCGGCACCTCGCCGACATATGTCGAGACGGTGCCGCCGCCCGAGTTACCGTGGAACTCGGCCGACGCGAACGGGTTCAAGTTCAGGCCCCGCACCACGATGTTGTTCGAGGAGCGTTTGCCCTGGTCGATGACGTAGAGGCCCGGCACGTTACGACCGAGCTCGGCGAGATCGCTGATCTGGCGCGCTTCGAGCAGCGGCTCGTCGAACGCCGCGATGTTGAGCGGGATGTCTTGCACGCTGAGCTCGCGGCGCGTGGCAGTGACGACGATCTCCTCGATCAAGTCCGGCTCGACTTGCGCGGTCGCCGAGAAGCTCGACGCAAGCGCCGCGGCTACGCCCAAGCAAAGGGGTTGCCGGCGCGGAGCGACGAGTTGACGAAGCGAGCTCGAATTCGGACGGAACGAGCGGCGGCTCATGGCAGTCCTCCCTTGGTTAGCCGAGTCGGCGCGCAGTGCGCCGAAACGACCGCCACTTTAGCCGACCCGCCTGCGGCGTAGACGCGACAGCCGTCTCAAACCAGGCCGCGCGGGACGATGCTTCGCAACAACATCTATGGCCCCGGGGCCTACCTCGAGGCTCGGAGGTCACGATATTCCGTGTGGCGCTCGATGTACGCAGCCACGAACGGGCAAGTCGGCACGACGCGGGCACCGCGCTCGCGGGCGTAGTCGAGCGCGCGAGCCGTCAACCGTGACGCAATTCCGCCGCCGCGGAGCCCTTTCGGCACATACGTATGATCGAGCTCTAGAACGCTGCCGTCGCGCGCGCGATACGTGATGTATGCGGTTTGACCATCGATCTCGGCGACGAAGCGTCGGGCTTGCGGCTCGTGGCGAATCGCGAACGGCATGGGCTCAAGCCGCATCCGCGGCGTTGCACGGAGGCGCGAGACCGTCGACCAGGTCGGCGAGAATGGACGTGCGCCGAGCATCGTCGTTCTCTCTCAGCACGCCAATGACGTTGCGGTAGTACATCTGAAAGCACTCATCGCGCGGGTGACTCTTCAACGCCGCCGACAAATCGGCCGCCTCGCCGACGAACAGCGGCGCGTAGTGCGCCCGTTGACCCGGCTCCATCGTTCGAGATGCGACGACGTAAACGCCAGGCACGGCCTTGAACTTCGTCTCCCAGATATACATGCGGAAGTCGTAACGCGTCCCCGACCTGCCAGCGAACGTCACGTCGTCGATCTTCGTAGTCTTGACCATGGCCCCGCCTCGGAAATGATGCGGATTATAGAAGTAACAACGCCGCGTGCGCGCCTCTCACCGGCACCCGCCATCACGAACCGAACCATTCTTTGCATTCGTAGGTGCGGGCCCGGCCTATACTGCGCCGACGTTTGGAAGTGTCACGGGGTGCTCGAATGATTGCTCGGATCCGGAAGGGGCTTGGGTCGAGTGCATCGCTCATCGCTGTCGCGTCGTTCTCGACCGCGGCGCTGGCTCATCACTCGGCCGCGCAATTCGACTTCGCGCAAACGGTACGTATCGAGGGCGTCGTCAAGGAAATGCGCGTCGCGAATCCGCACATCGCGCTGTTCCTCGAGGTTACCGACGGCAAGGGTACGCGCGTGATCGAGTACGAAGGTCACAGCCGCAACAACGTCTATCGGCGGGGCTGGCGTCCCGAGATGGTGCATACGGGCGACACGCTGAGCATCGATATTGCGCCGATGCGAACCGGAGAGGATGGCGGCTACGTCAAGACGTTCGTTCTAAAAGACGGCACCGAGTTCTAAACGTACGCTTGGCTACGCTCGACGCTCGTTCTCACGCGTGAGCCGGTTCGCGCGTCAACGCCGAACTTCGAGTGCATGTGCGTTTCGGGCCGACTAGCGCTTACGAAAAGTGGTACAGAAAAAAAGAGAGCCCGACCGGAGGCCGAGCTCTACAGGGGGCTTCAAGATCTCCAATAGGGGAGGAAATTCTCAAAGCGGGAGGAATTGTAAACTTGGCAGCGGCTTAAGGCGGTCAAGAACTGTCAAGGGGCCGATGTCGCGCTTTTGAGACACGTGGCTTGACGGGTCGGCTCGAAGCAAGATGGCGGCGATGCCGCCGGTCAACGACGCCGTCCTGCAAGAGCTCAGGATGAGATATCACGCCGCCTACACGGCGTATCAAAGTTGCGTGCGAGCCGTCGCCGAAGCAACGATGGCGGGTAGCCTGCCGTCGGCGGCGCTGCTCGAGCACGAGGCCAAGGCTCTCGGCGCGCTGAATAGCTTGCGCGCGAGGCTCATGGCCGCGATGACGGACGCGCCCGGCGGCGGGTCGCAGCCCGGCCGTTAGCCGTGGCCACGCCGATCGCAAACCGAGAACGAAGTGGCGCTCCCTGGGGGAATCGAACCCCCGTTTTAGCCTTGAGAGAACCAAATAGCCGTTCATCGGTGTTCTCGGACGTTCGTGAAAGCCTTGTAGGTAAGCCATTCTAGGCTATACTCGTTCACACGCATTCAAGCCGGGATGTTACCCGGAATTACCCGGAATGGCTCGGCGACCCCGCGACGCTCGTATCGAAACCCGCGATGCCCGCTCAAAGCTGGCTCGGCAGGAAGACCCGTACTGGCGCCAAATCACGCCTGGCCTGGCTGTCGGATACGTCAAAGGCGCGCGTGGCGGCGTGTGGCGCGTGCGAGCGTACGAGCGCGGGGCCTACCGTAAGGGCCGGCTCGGGATCGCCGACGACCACGCGGACGCGGACGGCCGCACCGTTCTGAGCTACGGCCAGGCCGTCGAGGCGGCGCTGGCGTGGTCGAAGCGCGACGAGCCGCTATCGACCGATGCCACGGTCAAGGAGATCACGGCCGCCTATCTCGATTGGCACAAGGCGCACAGCCGCGCGTGGAAGTCCACGGAATACAAGCTGGTGGCGATCGAGGAACACTTCGTCTCGCGCAAGGCTTCGTCGCTGACGACTCAGGGAATACAACGCTGGCACGCGGGGCTAGTGGAAGCGACCGACGACGGCGAGCTCCTACGCAAGCGCAAGGCGACTGCGAACCGGCTCCTGACGGTGCTCAAGGCCGCGCTGAATTACGGCTGGCGCATCGGTATGGTCGCAAGCTCCGATCCGTGGCGCCGAGTAAAACCATTCAAGGACGTGGACGCCGCGCGCGTGCGGTTTCTGTCGAGGGCCGAGTGCATGAGGCTTATCAACGCGGCGCCCGCGGATCTTCGGCAACTGATTCGGGCGGCGTTGTTCACCGGATGCCGATACGGGGAGATTACCCGCCTGCGAGTCGCCGACTACAACGCCGACGCCGGCACGGTGACGATAGCGCAAACGAAGGCCGGCAAGACCCGACACGTTCCATTGACGGACGAGGGGCGCGAGTTCTTCGATGACGCCGTGCTTGGGCTTGAGCACGATGCCCTAGTTCTTCGACGCGCTGACGGCTCCGAATGGAAGGCATCCGACCAAGTGCGGCCGATGATCGAGGCGAGCACCGCGGCGAAGATCAAGCCGTCGGCATCGTTCTACGTGCTGCGCCATACGTATGCGTCGCTGCTCGCGAGCAAGGGCGTCCCGTTGCAGATCGTCGCAATAGCGCTCGGGCACTCCGACGTGCGCATGACGATGAAGCATTACTCGCATCTGCGGCCGGATCACGTCGCAAAGGCGATCCGAAAGCACTTGCCGCGGTTCGAGAAAAAGAGGCGACAGAAAGTCGCGAGGCTCGGATGATCGGGAAGCCGCCGAGTGAAGCGAGCCTCATCGAACAGCAGGCCGCACTGATCGATGAGCAGGCAAAGCTAATCGCGCATCTCGAGGCGGTCGTGTTCTTGCTCAAGAACGGACCGAAGAAGCAAGGGCCCGGCCGGCCGCGCAAACGTAGTGCGAAGTTCAATGGCGGGATCATCGAGCACGTTGCAAAAACAAAAGCGCTGCTAGGCGGACGGTCATCCGGACGATCGACGATGACGAGCTGAAGGCGTTACTTGCGAGCGGTCGTCGCGCGCCGAAGCGAGTGCATTGATTTCGCCGACCGACCTTGCCGAGCCGGAACTCCAGCGTCGCCCGTTCAACCGGCCGGGCTGGATACACGAGCTGAAATACGACGGCTTCCGCGCCCTCGTGACTCACACGGCGGGTAGCGTTCAACTGCTTTCCCGCCGTGGCACTCCATACCATGACGTTTTTCCGGAGCTGGTCGCCGAAGTCGCGCGCCTTCCCGAGCTCGCGATCGACGGCGAGCTTGTCATGCTCGACGCGGAAGGCCGCCCGCAATTCGGGCAACTCGTGCGCCGATCGCGCATGCGGAAGGCGATTTCTGTTCAAGCCGCATCACGAAAACAGCCGGCCGCCATTTTCGCATTCGATCTCCTAGAACTTGGGAGTGAGGATCTGCGGTCGCTGCCGCTGCTCGAGAGAAAGGCGCGGCTCAAAGACGTGCTGAGCGACATGAAGCGGATTCGCTACGTCGATCACGTCGAAGATGGGCTCGGATTGTTTGCTGCGGCCGAAGAAGCCGGACTAGAAGGCATCGTTTCGAAGAAGGCGATGTCGCCTTACCGCCGCGGACGGACCGGCGACTGGGTCAAGATCAAGACGACGCACGGGCGGCACGTCGGCGCAGAACGTGCGAAGTGGAACTAGCGCTAACCCTTCCTCTTGCTCTCAGCCTTGGCGGGTTAGCCGATCCACTTCCATGCAAGGAAGGCACCGATCAAGGTCGCCCACGACGCTAGACCCATAATGACACCGTTAGCCAAGCCTTTGGCTGATACGTACACATCGGGGGTGTTGGCGTCGAGAAACTCGAGCACCTCCGTGTCGGTCAGAGCGACTTCGTCTGTACCGAGAACAAGGTTGGCGCCGAACTCATCGTCGGTGTTCGGCTGGAGCGATCCCGCCTGCTTCGCCTGGTTGCTCCTCACCATCTTGCCCCCCAAGGTCGAATGGAGATGAGAGCCACTCTAGCGGTGCTCGTCGAGCCCGAAGGATGGCGCGCGTCACGAATACGGCACCTACCGATTTCTGTCAATAGTGATTTTGATGGAGCGGGAAGATATCTCCCGCAACCGGCCGAAATCGTCTACGCACGCTCTTGGGGTAGCGAGCGGCAATCGGCCGGCGACTGGATCAAGATTAAGACGACTGCAGGTCGGGCGCTCGTTGAAGATCGCGGGAAGTGGAACGAGCGTTAGCCGGCTGACGGTAGCCGTAGGCGGCCGCCTACGATCCTACTTGCCAAGGCGCGCAGTCGAGACCATCAGCTCGTCGGCGGCGCGTTGGAGCTCCTCGGCCGCGCGTACTTCCTCGGCACGTTCCTGGTCCGATAATGTGCCGCCATTGCTGAACACCTTGGCGTTGCGAACGGCGATGGCCTTGGCGGCGTCGAAGGCCAACTTGTATCTCAGTCGCAGTATGTTGAAGCGGTTCGTTTCGCTCACGATGGCGAGCCTACTCCGCCGCGTTCAATCGGGCTGGAATCCGCGTCACGTTGGAAGGTAGCGGCCCGGCTAGAACCCCGGTCGGCGGCGGCTTCCGCAAGAGCTGGGCGAGCAGGCCCGCCGCATAAGGTATCGCACACCCTGCTATGGCGCCGATGGCAGCGCCTAGCAAGAGCCACATGATTTCGCCGAAGGTCATACAAGGCGACACGGATGAGCGGGGGTTACGTTCCCACTAAAAAGAAACCCCGCCGAAGCGATGTCTTATCTACCTGCTTCCCGCGCTCGCCTCATCCGCTCTGCGAATTTTCCAGATTGGAGCAATGCATAGTGCGAGGCTAGCGCCGACGAGTCCTCGCGCAGATTCAGCGCATAGCCGGGCGAGCGCTCGGCCTAGCTTTTGCATGCGAGTAACTCGCTGCTGCCGAGGGAGGAGAGGGGGATGCTCGACTGTCGCTGTCTGATAGCTGGCGTCTTCGCGTTAGCTCCGGTTGCCGTTGCGGCTCAGGAAGTCCACTGCACCGGCAGTCTTGAGGGGGTGGAGGTTCGCGGTAACCTCAGCATCGCCGCAGCGTGCAAGCTCTCAGGAACCGAAGTGAGGGGCAATGTCACGCTCTTTGCGGGTGGATCACTGACAGCGCACAACCTGAGAATTGGAGGCAACCTCCAAGGAAGCCGCGCCAATTTCGTCGATATGGACGGAGGACGCATCGACGGTAACGTCCGACTCCAAGAATTCGTGGGCGATCGGAGCAAGATCGAGGGCTTTGTAATCAGCGGTAACGTTTCGCTGAGAGACAACCGCTCCGCTCTCCAGATTCTCAACAACGATGTCGGCGGCAATTTGGAAGCGTCTGGCAACACGGGAGGTCTTCTAATCTCGGGGAACCTCTTCGACGGTAAGCTCATGTGCTCCGGGAACAGGCCTGCGCCTACCGGAATCGGCAATCGCATCGAAGGCCACGCAGAGGGGCAGTGTCAGAGCTTGGAACCGGAGACAGAGCCCGAGCCCGAGCCGGAGCCGGAGCCGCCCACCCGATCTTCTCCACCGCGGCCCGTAACCCCGGCAACGCCTCCGCTTTCAGGCAGTCCGCCGGCTCCGCCAAATCCTCAGCCGGCGGCGACGCCACCGAGTCGGGACACAACGCCGCCCACGCTCACGCTAATCGGCGCACCGAGCGTCAATCTCACGATCAATTCCCCTTACTCGGACGCGGGCGCCACTGCGACGGACTCCAAAGATGGCGACCTGACGTCGCGGATTGTGGTCGTGAACCCCGTGAACACCGCGCTACTCGGCACCTTCAAGATCACCTACTCCGTCAGCGATTTGTCCGGTAACGCCGCTACGCCCGTGACGCGCACCGTCACCGTGCAGCCGCAGGCCGGAGCAGAAGGCGGTGGTGGTGGCGGGATCGGAATCGAATTCCTTTTGGCGCTGCTGTCATTACTCGTCGGTCGACGCCCTCGACGGCTTGCGCACGGGCGCAACGTCGTCGCGATCAAGTCGGCGGCGGCATGAACGCGCTCAACACAGCCATCGTATGTGCGCTTCTTGTGTTCCTAGTAGAGACGGCGCAAGCGCAAGGTATAACGGACAACACAACGGTTGGAACCTGGCTTGACAACCCTGACTCACCTGACACTGGTAGCACAACGCGCAGTCTAATGAGACTGGTGTGGTTCTACGGTTGGCGGGACGGATACCTGTCGGCCGTTGAAAACACTGAAACGGGTCGAGACTATGAACAGTGCGTGAGAAGAATCGAGCTTCCGGCTGCGCGAGAAACCCTCGGGAGCTTGCTTCAAGCTCAAAAGATCGGGCGACGAACGCTAATAAGCAAGGCAATGAAAGACGTCGCAATTGCACGGTGCGGCGAGATCAGCGACGAGCGCCAGCCCCCTGCGTGAATGCTCACGTGTCATGGGCCATGCGGTCGAGATCACGAAAGGGGAGTAGCGTGCGCACTCAAAAGGGACGAGTGTCGCAAGTTCGGCCCGAGACTTACCCGAAAACTACCCGGAACGGAGTGGCTGGCGCTCGGCAGGCACTGTAAGTGCCTGAAAAGAATGGCGCTCCCTGGGGGAATCGAACCCCCGTTTTAGCCTTGAGAGGGCCACGTCCTGGACCGCTAGACGAAGGGAGCGCGGGTGCCGCGCTTACGCGAGGGCTGGTATGATACCGGCCTTTCTCGCAGGGCGATACCACGGCAGCTTGTTGAACGACACGGAACCAGAGTCGCGCCACGGTCCTGTCATCGTCCCGCGCTCGGAACACAACGTCAGCCGGGCCAACATCTCGCCCAACGCGCTCAAAGTCTTGTACCGATTGAAGAGCGCCGGCTTCGAGGCCTTTCTCGTCGGCGGCGGTGTCCGCGACTTGCTGCTCGACAGGCATCCGAAGGACTTCGACTTCGTCACGAATGCGGATCCCGATCAGATTCGCGATCTCTTTCGCAATTGCCGCCTGATCGGCCGGCGGTTCCGGCTGGCGCACGTGCGCTTCGGCCGCGACATCGTCGAGGTCGCGACGTTTCGCGCCGCGAACGTGATTGACCCGACGACGACGATCGCGCGCACTCCGATAGCGGCCGAATTCTGCGCGACAACGTCTACGGAACGATCGACGAGGATGTTTGGCGCCGCGATTTCACGGTCAACGCGCTCTACTACAACATCACGGACTTCAGCATCTGGGATTACGTCGACGGTGTCGCGCGACGTGCGTGCGCGCACGTTGCGGCTGATCGGCGATCCCGAAAAGCGTTATCGCGAGGATCCCGTGCGCATGCTGCGCGCCGTGCGGTTCGCGGCGAAGCTCGACTTCACGCTGGCACTGGAGACGGCTGCACCGATCGCTACGCTCGGCAGCCTGCTCAAGGACGTTCCATCGGCGCGCTTGTTCGACGAGCTCTTGAAGTTGTTCCAGAGCGGCCATGGTCTGCGGAGCTTCGAGCTGCTCGTTGCGATACGATTTGCTGCGCTATTTGTTTCGCGATACGCAGGAATTGCTCGAGACGCCGGAGCGCCTCAAGATCATCGACTTCATCCGCCGCGGTCTCGCGAATACCGATCAACGCGTGCGCGAAGACAAACCCGTCACTCCGATGTTCCTCTACGCTTTATTTCTCTGGTTTCCGATCCAAGCGCTCGCGCGCCGCCTCCAAAGCGAAGGTTGGAACGACGGCCAGGCGATGCTCGAAGCGAGCCAACGCATCGTCGCGGCGCAGCAGACGGCCTTTCCACGCCGCTTTAGCTCGCCGATGAAAGAGCTGCTGAATATGCAGTGGCGCTTCGGCGACAAGCACGGCGCACGCGCTGCGCGCCTGTTGCAGCACAAACGTTTTCGAGCGGCCTACGACTTCCTCGTGCTGCGCGCCAGCGGTGGCGAGGTCGACAAGGAAACGGTCGATTGGTGGACCGAGCTGCAGAGCTTGCCGCCTGAAGAGCAGAGCAAGAGACTGAGCGTCGGCGGTCGTTCGGGCCGGCGCCGCCGCGGGGGGCGGCGTCGCGCGGGTCGCCAGCACGAGATGAACGACGTTGTCGTTTAGCTTTGCGACACGAGAGAGGCAGCCGAAGGCCGCTGCCGACTCGGGCCGTGCCTCCACGAAACGCGCGCCGAGCAGCACGATGGAGGTGCCTCGGCTCGATGGGCCGCGCTACATCGTCGTCGAGGGCCCGATCGGGGTCGGCAAGACCAGCCTCGCGAAACGCTTGGCCAAGAGCTTCGCGAGCGAGCTGATCCTCGAGCAAGCCGAGGAGAACCCGTTCCTCGAGCGGTTCTATCGCAATCGCCGCCAGTCGGCGCTGCCGACGCAGCTGTTCTTCCTCTTCCAGCGCGCGCGGCAGATCGAGCAGATCCGGCAAAGCGACATGTTCTCCCCGGTTCGCATCGCCGATTTCTTGCTGCAAAAAGACCGCCTGTTCGCGGAATTGAACCTCGATCCGCACGAGCTCGGGCTGTACAACCAGGTCGCGGATACGCTCGAGCTCGATCCGCCGACACCCGACCTCGTCGTCTACTTGCAAGCGCCCGCGCAGGTCTTGCTCAAGCGCGTGGCCACACGCGGCATCCCGTACGAGCAGCTCATCGAGCCCGAGTACCTCGAGCGGCTCGGCGACGCTTACGCCCGTTTTTTCTATGACTTCGATGCGGCGCCGCTGCTGATCGTCAATGCGGCGGCCATTGACCCGATCCACCGCGAATCCGACTATCAAGACTTGCTGCAGACGATCCTGCGCGTGAAGCACGGCCGCCATTTCTTCAATCCGGCCGGCGTGCCGCTGACCTAGCGGCCGTTCCGGCCGAGCAGGCAAAGATCGACATGTACAAGCAGTTGCAACAACGCGGCATGGAGTCGCCGCCCGTCAACGTCGGCACGTTGCGGGAGATGCGAGAGGCGCGCGAGCCTATCGCCTGCCTGACCGCATATGACGCGAGCTTCGCGCAGCTCGTCGACATGGCCGGCACCGACGTGGTTCTCGTCGGCGATAGTCTTGGCATGGTCGTTCAAGGTCTCGATACGACCGTGCCCGTCACGGTCGACGACATGGTCTATCACAGCCGGTGCACGGCGCGCGGCTTGCGGCACGCGTTTCTCATGGTCGACATGCCGTTCATGAGCTACACGACGGCCGATCAGGCGCTCGACAACGCCGTGCGGCTGATGCAGGAAGGCGGCGCCATGATGGTGAAGCTCGAGATCGGGCGCGGCCAGGTTGGGATCGTCGAGTACCTCGCGAGCCAGGACATCCCGCTTTGTGCGCATCTCGGCTTGAAGCCGCAGTCCGTGCACAAGCTCGGCGGTTTCAAGGTGCAAGGGCGGGAGCAGGAGGCCGCGGAGCGCATACTCGAGGATGCGCGCGCGCTCGAGAGCGCCGGCGCCGATGCATTGCTTCTCGAGTGCGTACCGACGGCGCTTGGTGCAGCGATCCGCGACGCCGTGCAAATCCCCGTGATTGGTATCGGCGCTGGGCCCGGCGTCGACGGCCAGATCCTGGTTCTGTACGACGTGCTAGGCATCACGCAGGGGCGCATGCCGCGTTTCGTGAAAAACTATCTGACGGGCCGCGACTCGCCGCTCGAGGCGCTGCGCGCGTATGTTCGCGCCGTCAAGGACCGCAGCTATCCGGCCGAGGAGCACTGCTTCTCGTAGTGAGCCCATGCCGGGCTTCGCGCGCTCGAGCGGAGGATGCGCCGTGGCAACGACAGCCGTACGCGTAGTGAGCACGGTCAGCGCCGTCCGCGCTGCCGTCGCCGCATGGCGGGCGGCCGGCGAGCGAATCGCTTTCGTGCCGACGATGGGCAATCTGCATGCGGGCCACATGAGCCTCGCTGCGCTCGGCGCGACGGTGGCACCGAGGGTCGTCATGAGCATCTTCGTCAATCCGACACAGTTCGGACCGAACGAGGACTATGCGGCGTACCCGCGTACGCTCGAGGCCGACGAAGCGCTGATCGCGGCGGCCGGGAACGTCGATCTTCTGTTCGTGCCGGGCGCCGACGAGATCTATCCGTTCGGCCTCGAGCAAGCCGTCCGAATCCAACTGCCCGCGCTGAGCCGCGAGCTCTGCGGCGCCGGCCGGCCGGGGCACTTCGACGGCGTGGCGACCGTCGTTTGCCGGCTGTTGAACATCGTCGCCCCCGACTTGCTGTTGCTCGGCCAGAAGGACTACCAGCAGCTCGTGCTCATCCAGCGCATGATCGAGGATCTGCGCTTGGTCGTGGAAGTGCGCATGGGACCGACACGCCGCGAGGACGACGGGCTCGCGATGAGCTCCCGTAATCGTTACCTCGATGCGGAGGAGCGCAGCAGGGCGTCGGCGCTCCACGCTGCGCTGGCCCGCGTGCGCGAGCAATTGCTCGCCGGCGCGCGCGACTTCGCGCTCCTCACGGCCGATGCAAGCGCCGAGCTCGAGCGAGCGGGTTTTCGTCCCGAGTATGTCGAGATCAGGCGACAGGGCGACCTTGCACGGGCGGAGCCGCAGAGCGCCGAGCCGCGCATCGTGCTCGGCGCGGCGCGGCTTGGCCGCGCGCGGCTGATCGACAACTTACTCGTCTGACCCCGGCGTAACCGCGACGCGGTTGCGGCCCGATTCTTTCGCTTCGTACATGGCCGCGTCGGCGCGCTGCACGAGCGTTGCGACGTCGTCGTCATCGGTGCGATCGGCGAGACCTATCGAAACGGTGACTGCCGTGGCAAGGCTGGGCGGCGATAGCGCGGCGATCTGCTGCCGAATCCGCTCCGCGGTCTGCCGCGCTTGGTCGAGCTGCAAGTCCGGAAGCAGCACGGCAAATTCGTCGCCGCCGAAGCGAGCAATGAGGTCCGTCGGGCGCAGGTATTCACGCAGCGCCTCGGCAACGGCCACGAGCACCCTGTCGCCCGCGATATGGCCGTACTGGTCGTTGAAGGCTTTGAAGTTGTCCACGTCGATCATCATCAGGCACAGCGTCTTGTGCGCGTGCAGCGTGCGAGTCACCTCGCGCTCGAACATCGTGCGCATCCAGAGCCGATTGCCGAGGCCCGTCAACCCGTCGGTCTGCGCGTTGCGCTCGGCTTGGCGCAGCACGCCCAAGCTGCTTGCGATGTACTCGTTGTCGGAGCGTACGCGCTCCGACAGCACGATGAGCAGGTTCTTGCAGAACGTGTGCGAGCGATCGACCATGCGCCACAGCAGCGTGTGGCTGATCACCATGAGGTGCGACGGCTCGGTGGCCACGACGAAGGCCGAGGGGTCCTTGTCCTCGATCAAGGACATCTCGCCGGCGCAGGAGCCTGGACCCAATTCGGCAATTTTCGGCGCGTCGAGGGAGCCGAGATGCACCGTAAGTCGGCCGCTCAGCACGACGTACACGCAATGGTTCTCGCGGTCCGGCGAGAGGAGAACATGGCCTTGCTGGACGTCGATGCGGCCGCACTGCGGCAGGAGATCGGCGATGCTCTCGGCATCGATGCTGCGGAATAGCGCGATGCCCTGCAGAAGCGAGCGGCGGAAATCCGTGTCGATCCCGTAGGCGAGAGACTCCAAATTGGGGACGCCCATGCGCAAGTTCGCTGGCTGACGGGCCTCGATCGTAAGCGGCCGCCAGCCGCCCCCGCAGTGACGCAGTTGGCAATCCTAGCCGCGTGAGCCCGATGCTCGCTGCCGTTCGAGAGCCCACTGGACGTGCTCGCGGACCACGGCGGAAGGATCGTCGGCGCGGGCCGAGAGGGCGGCGACGATGCGCGCGTCGCCGGGCGCGTTGCCGAGCGCTACGGCGATATTGCGCAACCAACCCTCGTAGCCGGCACGCCGCAGCGCCGACCCAGTCGTGCGCGCCTCCCACTCTTCACGCGACCATGCGAACAGCTCGACGAGCCCCGCGCCGTCGAGCCCGTGGCGAACCGCGAAATCGTCGACCGTCGCCGTTCGAGCGAGCTTGTTCCACGGACAAAAGAGCTGGCAGTCGTCGCAGCCGAAAATGCGGTTGCCGATCGCCGCGCGCAGCGGCTCCGGGATCGAGCCGCGCAGCTCGATCGTCAGGTAGGAAATGCAGCGGCGCGCATCGAGCTGGTACGGCGCGACGATCGCCTGCGTAGGGCACACGTCGATGCACGCATGGCATGTCCCGCAATGCTCGGTCACCGGAGCGTCAGCCGGCAGCGGCAAGTCCGTGTAGAGCTCGCCGAGCAGGAACCACGATCCATCGCGGTCGAGAACGTTCGTGTGCTTGCCGATCCAACCGAGCCCCGCCTCGCGGGCGAGAGCCTTCTCGAGCACGGGGGCGCTGTCGACGAACACGCGATAACCGAATTCGCCGATGCGATCCGCGATGGCATCGGCCAACCGCTGCAGCCGCCGGCGCAGCACCTTGTGGTAGTCGCGGCCGAGTGCGTAGCGCGCCACGTACCCCGTTGTCGGGTCCGCGAGGGCTTCTCGCGCATTGCGCGCGCCTTCGGGAAGGTAACTCATGCGCGCCGAGATCACCCTGACGGTGCCCGGCACGAGATCGGCGGGGCGCGAGCGCTTGCGGCCGTGTCGCTCCATGTAGGACATCGCGCCATGGCGGCCCAGCGCGAGCCAGCGCTCGAGGTTGCGCTCGTCGGCGTCGAGCGTCGTCGCGGCGACGCCGAGCTTCGAAAAGCCGAGATCGCGGCCGAGCTGCTTGATTTCGCCTGCCAGCCGCTCGAGTTGTACGGCGCTCAAATTCGGCACGAAAAGGGGCCTCGAGGGTGACGCCAGTATAATCGCCGTCGATGACGACCCTGCCAGAGCGCCTTCCGGAGTGCGTGTGGAGCGCCGCGCAGGTCCGCGAGCTCGAGCGGCTCGCGATCGAAGCGGGCGCGACCGAGTACGACCTGATGTGCCGCGCCGGCGCCGCGGCGTTCCGTGTGCTGCTTCGCCGCTGGCCTACCGCGCGCTCGTTGGCCATCGTCTGCGGCGCCGGTAACAACGCCGGCGACGGGCTCGTGGTTGCGCGTCTCGCGCACGCCGCCGGCCGCGACGTGAAGGTGTTGCTCGTCGTTCCAACGGCGCGGTTCAAAGGCGCCGCGGCGCACGCGGCCGACGCGTGCCGCGCGGCCGGACTTCAGCTCGCGGCGTTCGATGCGGCCGCGCTCGAGAACGTCGACGTGATCGTCGATGCGCTGCTCGGCACGGGCCTCGCACGTGCGATCGCCGGTGATTTCCGCGCGGCCGTCGATGCGGTCAACACGGCCGGCGTCCCCGTGCTCGCGCTCGATGTTCCGAGCGGGCTCGACGCCGACACGGGCTGGCCTAGCCCCGTGGCCGTTCGCGCGGCCGCGACCGTGACGTTCCTCGGCTTGAAGCAAGGCTTGTTCCTCGGCGGCGCGGCCGACTATTGCGGCGCGCTCGACTTCGCCGATCTCGAGTTGCCGCCCGAGCTCGACATCGGCTCGGCCGCCCCCATGAAGCGGCTCGTGCTCGGCGAGCTCGTGCGCGCGTTGCCGCGGCGTCCGCGCAGCGCGCACAAAGGCTCGTGCGGCAAGCTTCTGCTCGTCGGTGGAGGGCCCGGAATGGCGGGAGCGATCCGGCTCGCGGCCGAGGCCGCGCTGCGCGTCGGCGCGGGCCTCGTCTACGTGGCGACGCATCGCGACAGCGTCGCGAGCGTGCTGGCTGGCCGCCCAGAAATCATCTGCCGTTCAGTCGCTTCTGCAAAGGATCTCGAGGATCTCGTCGGTATGGTCGATGGCGTCGTCCTGGGCCCGGGGCTCGGACAATCCGCATGGGCGTACGGCCTTTGGCGACAGCTCGTGCGCACGAATCTGCCGCTCGTGCTCGACGCCGACGGGCTCAACTTGCTCGCCGCCGAGCCGGTCGAGCGGGGCAATTGGTTGCTCACACCTCATCCCGGAGAAGCCGCGCGCCTTCTGCCCGCAGCGACCGTCGAGTCCGTGCAGCGCGATCGATTTGGCGCGGCCCGCGCTCTCGCGCAGCGTTACCGCGCCCTCGCGGTATTGAAAGGCCCAAACACGCTCGTTGCCTCGCCGCGGCCCGATGCGCCGGTCCGCGTCTGCGATCGCGGTAATCCAGGAATGGCGACCGGCGGCACGGGCGACGTGCTCGCCGGGGCGCTCGGTGCGCTGCTCGTGCAAACGGGTGACCTCGAGCAGTCCGCGCGAGCCGGTGTGCTGCTGCACGCGTTGGCCGGCGACGATGCCGCGAAGGGCGGCGAGCGCGGCACTGTTGCAGGTGATCTTCTCCCGCACCTGCGAACATGGGCGAATCCGATCTGATCGCCGAGCTCGGCTCGGAGCACGCGTTTACGCAGCGCGCGGCCGAGTTCGCGCGCGCCTTGCGCGCCGCTCGCGCTTGGCCGCTCGTGGTCGGGCTGCGCGGGGATCTCGGCAGCGGCAAGACGACGTGGGTGCGAGGGATGCTGCGCGGCCTCGGCTACGAAGGCCGGGTGCCGTCACCGACTTACACGCTGCTCGAGCAGTACGCATGCGGCGAGCTGACGCTCGTCCACCTCGATCTGTATCGGCTGCGCGGCCAAGATGAGCTCGAGAATCTCGGGCTGCGCGATTGGCTCGCCGAGCCTGAGCGATGGATCGCCGTCGAGTGGCCCGAGCGGGTGCCGCAGCTCGCCGAGCGCTGCGACCTAACGCTCGAGTTCGCCGTGACGGCGCCGGGCGGCCGACGGCTGACGGCTTCCGCCGCGACGAGCCTCGGAACCGAGGCGATGACGGCGCTTCGTCAGGGGGTGTTTAACAACGGAATGTAATCCCGCGCCGCGGAAGGGAAAACGTTGAAAAATTTCTGAAAAGCCGGTAAACATAAGACGTCGGTGGCGGTGGGGAGCCAACTCAAAGTGTCGCGAGCGTGGGGGTCGAGCGTGATCGTGGCGTTGCTCGTCACGGGCGCCGTTGCCGAGGCCGCGACCGTGCAAACCGTCCGCACCTGGTCTGGCCCCGAAGGCACTCGCGTTGTGTTCGAGCTCAGCGGTCCCGCCGAGCATCGCGCCTTCGCACTGACCGATCCGGATCGCGTCGTCATCGATCTGCCGGGCAGCCGGGCGGCCAGCGACCTGCGGCTCGACGAGGCGAAAGGCGCCGTCAAGGCTCTGCGGACGGGCGCGAGGCCCGGCGGCGAGCTGCGGCTCGTGCTCGAGCTGAATCAAGCGTCCAAGCCGAAAACGTTCTTGTTGACGCCGCAGGAGCAATACGGCTTTCGGCTCGTTGTCGATCTGCCGCCTCCGGCGACGGCGCCCGTCGTGCGGCGCGCGCCGCAGGCTACGACCGATCGCGGGCGCAACGTCGTCGTCGTCGTGGATGCAGGCCATGGCGGCGAAGATCCCGGAGCGAGCGGCCGCGGCGGCGCTCGCGAGAAAGACGTCGTTCTCGCAATCGCCAAGAAGCTCGCCGCCGAGATTGACGCCCAACCCGGAATGCGCGCGGTCCTCGTCCGCAACGGCGACTACTTCGTGTCGCATCGCAAGCGCATGGAAATCGCTCACGAGGCGCGCGCGGATTTCTTCATCTCGATCCATGCCGACTCGTATCGCGATCCGGCAGCCAAGGGCGCGACTGTTTACATGCTCTCGGAGAAAGGAGCGAGCGACGAAGCTGCGTTGCTGCTCGCACAACGCGAGAACGCCTCGGACTTCATCGGCGGCGTGTCGCTTGCGGACAAGGACCAGATGCTCGCGCGAGTGCTGCTCGATCTGTCGCAGAGCGCGGCACTGAACGCAAGCATGGCGGCCGGGCAGCGCCTGATTCGGCGCATGTCGGCCGTCACGGCGATGCGCCGACGCGACGTTCAGCAGGCGCCGTTCCTCGTGCTGAAATCGCCGGACATTCCGTCAGTTCTCGTCGAGACGGCATACATCTCCAATCCGCGCGAGGAAGCGTCGCTGCGAAGCGCCAAGTACCAGTCGGCGCTCGCCGCCGCGCTGCGTCAGGGCATCGTCGATTATTTCGCGGCGAATCCGCCCGAGGACAGCTACTTCGCGCTGAACCCCGTCGTCGAATCGCCCGAGATCGTGCGGCACGTCATCGCGCGCGGCGAGACGCTGTCGGGCATCGCGGAGCGCTATCGCGTGAGCTCGGCGAGCATCCGCCGCACGAACAGCTTGCGCACCGACGTTCTGCGCATCGGGCAGGTTCTCACGATCCCGCGCAGCTGAGCCCGCGCCGCAGGCTGGGGTAAACTCGCTTCCCCGAACAGCGTGCACCCGCACGCGGCTTGTCGTAGGCGCTCGAGTGGCGATCCGCATTCTGCCTTCCCAGCTCATCGATCAAATCGCGGCCGGCGAGGTCGTCGAGCGGCCGGCGTCGGTCGTCAAGGAGCTCGTCGAGAACTCGCTCGACGCCGGCGCGCGCACGATCTCGGTCGACGTCGAAGGCGGCGGGGCACGCCTGATTCGAGTCGCCGACGACGGCTCGGGTATTCCGCGCGACGAGCTTACGCTCGCGTTGTCGCGTCACGCGACGAGCAAAATCGCGACGCTCGACGACTTGGAAGGGCTCGCATCGATGGGCTTTCGCGGCGAGGCGTTGCCGAGCATCGCATCGGTCGCGCGCTTGACGCTTTCCTCCCGCGTCGGCGCCGACGAGCACGCATGGCAGGTTGCGTGCAACGGCGGCGAGCTCGGCGCGCCGCGCCCCGCCGCTCGCGCTCGCGGCACGACCGTCGAGGTGCGGGATCTGTTCTTCAACACGCCGGCGCGGCGCAAGTTCCAGCGCGCCGAGAAAACAGAGCTCGCCCACGTCGACGCGGTGGTGCGTAATCTCGCGCTGGCGCGCTTCGACGTCGAGTTTCGCCTCACGAGCAATGGACGCACCGCGTTCGCGTTGCCCGCTGCCATGGGCCGCGAGGCGCAGGAGCGTCGCGTGGCCGCGATTTGCGGCGACGAGTTCATGCAGCACGCGCGTCACTTCTCGCGGGCGATCGAAGGCTTGGCGCTTTCCGGGTGGCTCGCGGCGCCCGCGTTCTCGCGCACTCAGGCCGACATGCAGTTCACGTTCGTGAACGACCGGTTCGTGCGCGACAAGCTGCTGAGGCACGCCGTTCGTCTCGGGTTCAGGGACGTGCTATTCCAGGCGCGCCAACCAGCATACATCCTGCATGTCGCGCTCGATGCGCGGCGCGTCGACGTCAACGCGCATCCGGCAAAGCTCGAGATCCGGTTTCGCGACTCGAAGCTCGTGCACGACTTCGTGTTTCGCACGGTCGAAACCGTGCTCGCGAGCACGCTCGAGGGTGCCGCTGACGTGGCGGCTGCGGCCCCCGTGCATGGCGTCGAGCTCGCGCTCCGCAGGTCGCCTTCCGCGTACACCGTCGCGCAGCAGAATCACCTGGCATTGCCGGCGGCCGGCGTCCGCGACGCCGCCATGGATGGCGACGTGCCGCAAGTGCAGGAGCGAATGGCGGCCGCCATGAATACCGGCGTGCCGCAATTGCGGCAGCGAGCTGCTGCGCGCGTGCCGCTCTACGACCGGCTGCACGGCAGGCCGGCGTTGCCGCCGGCCGAGACAGCCGAGCGGGGGGCCATACCGCCGCTCGGTTTTGCGCTCGCGCAGCTCGCCGGGATCTATGTGCTCGCACAAAACGCGTCCGGCCTGATCATCGTCGACATGCACGCCGCCCACGAGCGGGTCACTTACGAGAAGCTGAAAACGGCGCTTGCAGCGGAGCGCCTGCAATCGCGTCCCATGCTCGTGCCGATCAGCTTCGAGGTATCGGCCCGCGAGGCCGACGTGGCCGAGCAGTTCGGCGAGGAGCTGGCGGCCTTGGGATTGGACGTCGCCCGCCGCGGGCCGCTGCACGTTGCCGTATCGGCGGTGCCGCTGCTCCTCGAAGGCGAGGACGTCGAGTCGCTGGTCCGCGACCTGTTGAGCGACCTTGCGGATGGAGAGGGCGCCGGCCGCGTCGAGGCGCGAAGTAACGAGTTGTTAGCGACAATGGCCTGTCACGCCGCCGTTCGCGCCAACCGCCGCCTCAGCATCGAGGAGATGAATGCACTGCTGCGCGAGATGGAGCGCACGGAACGCAGCGAAGCGTGCAATCACGGCCGCCCGACGTGGACTTCCGTCACGCTCGAGGATCTCGACCGGTTGTTTCTGCGCGGTCAATAGCTCGTGGGCGACACGAGCCGCGTCGAGTGCGTGTGCCTGACCGGTCCGACCGCGTGCGGCAAGACCGACCTGGCGATCGCGCTCGCCGCAAGAGCGCCGCTCGAGATCATCAGCATGGACTCGGCGCTCGTGTACCGCGGGCTCGACATCGGCACTGCCAAGCCGAGTCTCAGCGTGCGCAGCGCCGTACCGCACCATCTCATCGACATCTTGGATCCGACCGAGTCGTACTCGGCGGGGCGGTTCGCGCGCGACGCTGCCGCTCTTCTCGGCGAGATCCGTGCGCGCGGCCGATTGCCTTTGCTCGTCGGCGGGACGCTGCTTTACTTGCGCGCTTTGCGGGACGGGCTCTCGGCGTTGCCGCGTGCGGACCCCGCCGTCCGCGCGGAGCTCGACGCGCAAGCGGCAGCACACGGCTGGGCCGCCTTGCACGAGCGTCTGCGCCGAGTCGATCCCGGGGCCGCCGATCGCATCGCGCCAAGCGACCGCCAGCGCATCCAACGCGCACTGGAGGTTCACGCTCTGACGCAGCGGCCGATTACGGACCTGCAGCGCGCAGGCAGCGACCGCAGGCGTCCCGGCGTTCTCGCCATCGCGCTCGTGCCCGAAAGCAGGGCAGATCTCGCGGTGCGGATCGAGCAGCGATTCGACGCGATGGTGGCGGCCGGCTTCTTGTCCGAAGTCGAGCAGTTGCGCGCGCGCGGCGATCTCACACCCGACATGCCGGCGATGCGTGCCGTCGGTTATCGCCAGATGTGGGCACACCTCGACGGCCAATGCACCTTTGATGAGGCTCGCGCGAAGGCGATCGTCGCTACGCGCCAATACGCGAAACGTCAGCTGACCTGGCTGCGCGGCGACCCGCGGATCGAGCGTTGGCCCGCGCTCGCGGCGGACCTCGTGGACCGTTGTATCGAGCGGTTATCCAAAGAAAACCTGATCGCGAAAAACGGCCGTCGGCTGTGCTAGCATTCCGTATGTGGGAGCAGGCTGTCGCCATTTCGGCACAGCGTCGGAGTTCGAGATTTTCAGGCAGCGCAGCGGGCCGATGCGACCGGCCTGCCGCTGATCTCGCCGATACGAACAAGAAAAAGCAGGAGAGTGAGATATGGCCAAGAGTCAGTCGCTTCAGGATCCGTTTCTGAACGCCTTGCGCAAGGAGAAGGTGCCCGTCTCGATCTACCTGGTGAATGGCATCAAGCTGCAAGGGCAGATCGACTCGTTCGACCAATTCGTGGTGTTGTTGCGCAATAGCGTCAGCCAGATGGTCTACAAGCACGCGATTTCCACCGTAGTTCCGGCCCGCAACGTGCGTGTTCCGGCTATGGACGAGGAAGAGGCACAGGACGACTAGATGCCATTCCCTGGCCCAGGGAGGTACGTTGCTTGACCGGCCGCGCAGCGGCGAACGCGCCCTGCTATTGCATGTTGGCCTGAACCGCCCGTCCTTCGACGACGAAATCCAGGAGTTCCGCGCACTCGCGGAATCCGCGGGCGCGCTCGTCGTCGGGGAAATTCAAGCCCGGCGCGAACGGCCCGATCCGAAGTATTTTGTCGGTAGTGGCAAGGTCGACGAGATCGGCGCGCGCGCGAAAGAGACGAACGCCGAGCTGATTCTCGTGAGCCAACCGCTGCGCGCGGGCCAGGAGCGCAACCTCGAGCTTACGCTGAAGACGCGTGTGCTCGACCGCAACGGTTTGATCCTCGACATCTTCGCGCAACGCGCTGCGACCTTCGAAGGCAAGCTCCAAGTCGAGCTCGCTCAGCACGAGCACCTCGCTTCGCGGCTCGTCCGCGGCTGGACCCACCTCGAGCGCCAGAAGGGCGGTATCGGGCTTAGGGGGCCCGGCGAAACGCAGCTCGAGACCGATCGGCGCCTCGTGAGCCGGCGCATCCGTCATCTCAAGGGGCGGCTCGAGCGTGTCGAGCGTCAGCGCGAGGTAAGCCGCAAAGAGCGGCAGCGCGCCGACGTGCCCACCGTCGCGCTGGTCGGTTACACGAACGCCGGCAAGACGACGCTGTTCAACGCGCTGGCCGGCGCCAATCTCGCGGCGAAGGATCAGCTGTTCGCGACGCTCGATCCGACGGTCCGGCGCCTCACGCTCGGCGGCGGTACCGAAGTGTTGCTCGTCGATACCGTCGGTTTCGTCCGCGATCTGCCGCACGAGCTCGTCGCGGCGTTTCGCGCCACCTTGACCGAAACGCGCGAGGCGACGTTGCTGCTGCACGTCATCGATGCCGGCGATCCGCACCACGAAGACCGCCAGCGGCAGGTCGAGCGCGTGCTCGAGGAGATCGGCGCAGCCGAAGTTCCATCCCTTCGGGTGTACAATAAGGTCGATCGGGCGCCACCCGATTTCGTTCGGGATTTCGACGGCGCCGAGATCATCAAGCACTGTGTCTCCGCCATCACGGGAGAGGGTCTTACGGCGCTCAAGGATGCGATCCGGGAGCGGGTGGCGGGTGCGCGCGTCGCGGGTGAGCTGCGTCTCGGGCCAGAACAGAGCCGCCTTCGGGCGCGGCTGTTCGATTGGCACGCGGTGCGCGCGGAGACGGTGGAGGACGACGGCGGCTATACCCTGGCGGTGGATCTGCCGGCGCAGCGCTGGCGGCAGCTCCGCGAAGAGGAAGGCTTGTCAGCCGACAGTATTCGACAGAAAGTGTGATGCACGATGGCTTGGGACGATGGCGACAAAGGTAATCCGTGGCGATCCGACAAGGACAAAGGTCCTGCGGATCTCGACGCCGTAGTGCGGGACCTCCAGCGCAAGCTGGCGGGACTCTTTCGCGGCGGCGGCGGGGGGCGCGGGAGCGGCGACCAGGGGATGAGCGCCGGTCTTACCGCTAGCGCTCTCGTGATCATCGCGGTCGTCTGGGCGAGCTTCGGGTTCTATCGCGTCGACGCGGCCGAGCGCGGCGTCGAGTTCCGGTTCGGAGCGTTCCAAGGTCTCACGTCCCCGGGCTTGCAATGGCATTTGCCTTGGCCGATCGAGAGCGCGGAAAAGATCAACACGGGCGCCACGGAGCCGCTCAATTATCGCGCCAGCATGCTCACGAGGGACGAGAACATCGTCAATGTGGCGCTGGTCGTGCAGTTCAGGCGCACGGACCCGCAAAGCTATATGTTCAACTTGCGCAATCCGGAAGCTACGCTCGAAGCGGCGACCGCGAGCGCCATTCGCGAAGTGATCGGGCGCAACGTGCTCGACTTCATTTTGACCGAGGGGCGTGCCGAGGTTTCGGCGCAGGCGCAGGAGCTCCTGCAAGCGACCCTCGATTCGTACGACGCCGGCATCACGATCTACGAAGTGAACTTGGTCAACGCCGAGTTCCCGGGCGAGGTCGAAGTCGCCGTGCAGGATTCGATCCGAGCCCGTGAGGATCGCGAGCGGCGCATTCTCGAAGCGCTGACTTACTCGAACGAGATCCTGCCGCGCGCGCGCGGCGAAGCCGAGCGGCGGTACCAAGAGGCAGAGGCTTATCGAGCGCAGGTCGTCGCCGACGCGGAAGGCGAGGCGGACCGTTTCACGCAGATCCTCGCCGAGTACCAGAAGGCCCCCGGCGTCACGCGCGAACGCCTGTATATCGAGACGCTGGAGGAGATCTTGCGGTCGTCGACGAAGGTCCTGGTCGACACCGAAGGCGGGAACAATCTCTTGTATCTGCCGCTCGACCGGCTCGTCGAGCGCCGCTCGGGTGCTCCGGCCGTCGAGCCGTCGGTGCCTTCGAGCAGTGCTTCGCCGCCGCCTGTCAGCAACACGCCGCGCTCGCGCGAGCGGGACACGGCGCGGTAACCGAGAACCCACCATGAATCCACGCACGAATCTACTGCTCATTGTCGGCGTCTTCGCTGCAATCGTCGTTCGTATGTCCGCGTTCACCGTCGATACGCGCGAGCACGTCGTGAAATTTCGAATCGGCCGCATCGTTCAAGCGGATTACGAGCCGGGCCTGCATTTCAAGATTCCGTTCTTCGAGAACGTGGCTCGTTATCCGAACCGAGTGCTGATCTACGACGAAGACTCGCGCGAGCGCTTTCTCACCGGCGAAAAGAAAAACTTGATCGTGGACTACTTCGTGAACTGGAGGGTCGTCGATCCGGCTCAGTATTACCGCGCGGTCGGCGCGGACGAAGACACGGCGGAGCTGCGTTTGGCAGCGATCATCAAGGAAGGCATCCGCGTCGCGATCGGCCGCAGAACGCTGCAGGAAGTCGTGTCGGCGGAACGCACCGAGCTCATGGAGGACATGCTCCTTCTGGTCCAAGAGCGGTCGCCCGAGCTCGGCATTCAAGTCTTGGACGTGCGCGTGAAGCGCATCGATCTCGCCGAAGAGGTCAGCGAGTCGGTGTTCAGGCGCATGAGTCAGGAGCGCGTGGGAGTGGCGACGCAGCTGCGCGCCGAAGGCGAGGAGGAATACGTACGCGTTCGCGCCGACGCCGAGCGCCAGCGAACGGTGATCCTAGCCGAAGCCTATCGCGACGCCGAACGCATTCGCGGCGCCGGCGATGCGCATGCCGCCGAAATTTACGCGGCGGCGTACTCGAAGGATCGCGACTTCTACGCGTTCTATCGCAGCATGCAGGCATACCGCGAGTCGATCGGCGGCGATAATGACGTGCTCGTCCTGCAGCCTGACAGCGAGTTCTTCAAGTTTCTGCAGAACCAGGGCGGCTCGACCGGCGACTGAGTCGACGCTCACTTCTCGATGGTAACGACGGAGGCTTGGGGCCGTGGCCTGGGCGGATCTTCTTGCGGGTTTGGCTTTCTACTTGGTGCTCGAGGGACTGTTCCCGTTCGTGGCGCCGGGGCAATGGCGACGCGGCCTGGCCGGCCTGGCATCGCTCGAGGAAGGCCGCCTGCGTCTTTTCGGGCTCGCGGCCGTGATTGCGGGCCTGGTGCTGCTGTTCATCGTGCGAGGCTAGTGTGGGTCGGAACGTAGTCGTCATCGGGACGCAGTGGGGCGACGAGGGCAAGGGGGCCGTCGTCGACGTGCTCGCCGATCGCGCGAGCGCCGTCGTTCGTTTTCAAGGCGGCCACAACGCCGGGCACACGCTCGTCATCGGCACGGAAAAGACGGTTTTGCACCTGATTCCGTCGGGCATTCTCCGCGACGGCGTCGTATGCCTCATCGGCAACGGCGTCGTCGTTTCGCTCGATGCGCTGTGCAAGGAGATGGACGAGCTTGCCGGTAAAGGCGTTCCCGTCGAGCAGCGGCTGCGAGTGTCTTCGGCGTGTCCCGTCATCTTGAGCTCGCACGTGCTGCTCGATCGTGCGCGGGAGCAGGCGAGCGGTGCCGCGGCCATCGGCACGACGGGCCGCGGTATCGGCCCGGCCTATGAAGACAAGATCGCGCGCCGCGCCATCCGCATCGCGGACCTGTTCGCGCCGCGCGCGCTCGAGGCCAAGCTCGAGCGGCTGCTCGACCTTCACAACTTCCTCCTTGGCAGCTACTACCGCACCGAGCGTGTCGAGCCGCGCCGCGAGCTCGACAGGCTCCTCGCCTTGAGCGAGCGCGTGAAGCCGCTCGTCATCGACGTCACGGAAGCGCTGCGCGATCTGCACGCGCGCGGGCAGAGCGTGCTGTTCGAAGGCGCCCAAGGGGCGATGCTCGACATCGATCTCGGCACGTACCCGTTCGTGACTTCGTCAAACACGACCGTCGGCGGCGCTGCCGCCGGTACCGGCATCGGGCCCGGCGCCATCGATTACGTGCTCGGGATCGTCAAAGCCTATACAACGCGCGTCGGCGCCGGCCCGTTTCCAACGGAGCTCGACGACGACGTCGGCCGGCGCTTGCGAGAGGTAGGCCACGAGTTCGGTGCGACGACGGGCCGGCCGCGGCGCTGCGGCTGGTTGGACGCGGTGCTGCTGCGCCGCGCCGTTTTCTCGAACAGCCTCGCGGGACTCTGCTTGACGAAGCTCGACATCCTCGACGGTCTGCCCGAGATCAAGATCTGCGTCGGCTACCGCCTGGACGGCAAGGTGCAGGACACCCTGCCGCTCCTGATCGACCGGTTCGGAGAGTGCGAGCCGGTCTACGAGTCCATAGCGGGCTGGACCGAGCCGACGGCCGGAGCGACCTCGTATGCCGCGTTGCCGAAGGAGGCCAAAGCCTATCTGCGACGCATCGAGGAGCTCGCGCAGGTTCCGATCGACATCGTCTCGACGGGGCCGAGCCGGGATGCCGTGATCATGCGTCGGCATCCGTTTGATTGATCTGGCCGGCTCGTGGAGAATGACAACGATTCTTATTTGCGCGTTTGGCGCGGAGTCGACGTCTGACACTTGCCGATCTCAAGCCCGGTGACCGCGCCCGTATCGAATCGATCGAGACGGCGGATCCCGCCGTCCAACGGCTGATGGTGCTCGGCCTCGTCGAAGGCGCCGAGCTCGTGTTCCTGCGCCGATCGCTGGGCGGCGACCCGCTCGAGATCCGGATCTATGGCGCCGCAATCTCGTTGCGCGACGAGCAGGCGCGGCGCTTCCATGTGATCACGAATGGCCGCGCCGGCTGAAATCGCCGTACCGCTCGAGCGCATCGGCGTGCACCGCAAGGCGGCCGGCACGATCGCCGTCGTGGGCAATCCGAACGCGGGCAAGAGCTCCGTCTTCAACCGGCTGACTGGCCTGCGCCAGCACACGGCCAATTACCCGGGCGTCACCGTCGAACGCCGCATCGGGCGCGGTACGTTCGGGGGGCTGTCGCTCGATCTCGTCGATCTGCCGGGCACGTATTCCTTGAGCCCGACATCGGCCGACGAGCGCATCGCCGTCGACGTTCTATTCGGCCGCGTTGCCGGCACGCCTAGACCCGGCGCAATTCTCGCCGTCATCGACTCGACGCGCCTGTACCAGGGCCTGTACCTGCTCCAGCAGCTCATCGAGCTGGGGCGGCCGATGATCGTCGCGTTGACGATGATCGACGCCGCTGAGCGGGAAGGCCGCAAGATCGACGTCGAGGCGCTGCAGGAGGCTCTCGGCGGCGTTCCGGTATTGCCCGTCGTCGCCACCTCGGGCCGCGGCTTTGCGGCGCTCAACGAAGCGCTTGCGAAAATTCTCACGCTGCCGCCGCCGCGTGCGTCGGCGCACTGGCCCGAGCTCGCGCGCGAGGCCGAAGCGCTCGTCGTGCGCTGGCGTGCTGGCGGCGCCGACCTGCATCGCGTCGAAGCCGAGCGGCTCTTGATCGACGCCGGCACGCACGCGCTGGTTCCGCAGGCGGGCGCCGACGTTGCGGCCGTGCGCGCCGACGTGTTCGGCTCCGAGCCGCCGCTCGCGGCCGAGGCGCGGCGCCGTTATGCGTGGGTACGCGAGACGCTGGCGCAAGTCGAATCCCCGGGCTCAGGCGTCGTCACCAGCGCGGCGCGGGTCGTCGACTGGATCAATCGGCCCTGGCCCGCGACGGCGTTGCTCCTCGTCCTGATGTTCGTCGTGTTTCAGGCTGTCTTTGCCTGGGCGACGCCGCTCGTCGACCTCATCGATGCCGCAGTGACAGGAGTCGGCTCGCTCGTCGCTGCGGCAGTTCCGGACGGCATGCTCGAGAGCCTCGTCGTCGACGGCGCGATCGCAGGCGTCGGCAGTGTCATCGTGTTTCTGCCGCAGATCCTGATTTTGTTCCTCTTCATCATCCTGATGGAGGACACGGGTTATCTGGCACGCGCTGCGTTTCTCGTCGATCGGGCGATGCGCGGCGTCGGCCTATCGGGCCAGTCCGTCATTCCGCTGTTGTCGAGCTTCGCGTGCGCCGTGCCGTCGATCATGGCAACCCGCGTGATTCCGAATCGCCGCGACCGCATCGCCACCATCCTCGCTGCGCCGTTCATGACGTGCTCGGCGCGCTTGCCGGTTTACGCTCTGCTGATCGGAGCGTTCGTGCCTGCGCAACGCATCGGCTTCTTCAATCTGCAAGGCGTCGTGTTGTTCGGCCTCTACGGCATCGGCATCGTCGGCGGCGTTGCGACCGCTTTGCTGCTGCGCAGCTCCGTCCTGCGCGGCGAGAATCCCACCTTCATTCTCGCGTTGCCGGAGTTCCGGCTGCCGAACGTTCAAACGGTGGCCATGAAGCTGCTCGACCGCGTGCGCGTGTTCCTGCGTCGCGCGGGCACGGTGATCTTCGCAGTGGCCGTCGTCGTGTGGGCGCTCACGTACTTCCCGCGCTCTCCGGACGTCGGCGCGGCGCGGGCCGCGGCCGAGACGCAAGCCACGGCCACGCTGACGGGCGCCGCGCTCGAGGAGCGGCTCGCCGCGATCGACAACCAGGCCGCGGCGGATCACCTCGAGCAGAGCTGGCTCGGCCGCGCGGGGCATGGCATCGAGCCGCTGTTCAGCCCGCTCGGGTGGGACTGGCGAATCTCGGCGGCCGTGATCGCGAGCTTCCCGGCGCGCGAGGTCGTTGTCGCGGTGCTCGGCACGATCTACGCCGTCGGCGGCGAGGCCGACGAGCAGACGCTGGCGGGGCAACTGACGTCGGCGCGCCACGCGGACGGGACACCCGTCTTCACGTTGCCGATGGTGTTAGGCCTCCTGCTCTTCTATGCGTGGTGCTTGCAATGCGCCGCGACGCTGGCCGTGATCCGCCGCGAGACGAACAGTTGGCGCTGGCCGGTGTTCGCTTGGAGCTACATGACGGCTCTCGGCTATGGTGGCGCCCTGTTGGTCTACCAACTGGGCTCCGCCTGATGCGGTTGCCGCCGTCCGACTTGCAAGCATGGCGCGAGCTCACCCGCGAGACGGTTGCCGACTGCCGCATTTTCACGGTCGAGCGCTCGTTCGCGGCTTCGCCGCTCGATGGCACGCCACGCGCGTTTCACCGCATTCGATCCGTAGACTGGGTGCAGATCTTGCCGATCACAGCCGACGACGAGGCCGTTCTCGTCAGGCAGTACCGCCACGGCGCGCAGCGTTTCACGCTCGAGCTCGTCGGTGGCTTGATCGATGAGGGCGAAGACCCTGCGACGGCCGCGCTGCGCGAGTGTCTCGAGGAGACGGGCTATCGCGTGCGCACCGCGCGCCCGCTCGGCGTCTTGAATCCGAATCCCGCGCTATTCGCGAATTTACTGCACAGCTTCTACGCGCCCGGCGCCGAGCCCGAGAGCGCCATACAGAACACCGGCACCGAGGTCACGGAGTCTGTCCTCGTTCCCGTCTCGGAGCTCGAAGGCCTGCTCGTCTCGGGCGAGATCGACCACGCGCTCGTGGTCGCCACGCTGTGGCGTTACTTGAGCCTGCATAGGGCACGGTGATGGCCGGAACGTCCGGCGCCGAAGGGCGGGCTTCCCCGCCTGGGTATCTGATCTACTTTTTCGGCGCGCTGGCAGCGCTGGGGCCGCTCAGCATCGATGCGTACCTGCCGGGCATCCCGGCAATGGCGGCGTCGTTCGGCGTATCGGTCGTCAGCTTGCAGAACACGCTGAACGTGTTCCTCGTCGGTTACGCGATCGGTCAGTTCTTCGGCGGCGCAATGTCGGATCAGATAGGCCGGAAGCGCGTCGGGTACTCCGGCCTGGCCGTTTATCTCGCAACATCCATCGCGATCGCATTCGCCGGCAGCGTGGAGCAAATGCTGGCGTTGCGGTTTTTCCAGGCCATAGGCGGCGGCTTCTCGACGGTTATTTGTCTTGCGACCGTGCGTGACATCTATCCCGTCGAGCAGCTCGGCCGGCGCTTCGCGACGGTCACGATGGTGCTACTGATCGCGCCGCTCGTGGCGCCGGCTCTCGGGGCCGCCGTGCTACCGCTCGGTTGGGAAATGATCTTCGTGTTGAAAGCCGTGTATGCAGGCCTCTTGCTGGCGGCCTACGCCGGCGTCGTGCCCGAGACGCGGCCGGGCCGGCTCGGCAATCTGTCGCTCCGCTCGGTGTTCCGGCAATGCTTCGAGGTCGTGCGGCGGCGCGTCGACTCGCGCCGTCTACCGATTCGTTACGCGACGGCCATGGCGTTTGCGGCGTCGTGCATGATGATTTTCGTCACGAACTCGTCGTTCATCTATATGGAGTACTTCGCCGTGGGGCCGACGCGTTTCTCCGTGCTCTTCGCGCTCAGCGTGCTCGGTTTCATGGCGATGAACTCGTTCAGCATGTGGCGCTTGAACAGCGATAACGCGGGCACGCTCTTTCGCGTGGGGTTGACGATGCAGGCGCTGATCGTCGCAGGGTTGGTGACGGTCGTCGTGTCCGGTAATGCCGCGCTACCGACGGTCGTGCCGTTCATCGTGCTCGCCGTGTCGACGCTCGGCCTCGTAGGTCCGGCCGGTTCATCGCGATACATGGGCTTTTTCGGCGAGCTCGCCGGCAGCGCATCGTCCGTCTACACGACCATGATGTTTTTACTGGGCGGGACGTTCGGCTGGTTGAGCGGCGTGCTCAATGACGGAACGCTGCTACCGATCGCGGCCATGATGCTCGCTGCGTCCGTCACGGCGAACGCGATCAGCTGGGGCTTGCCGCGGCGCCTTCCGACCGCGGCGCATTGAGGCGCGCGGCTGTACCAGGGAATGAGAAGTCGGCTCGGTCCTAGCGCTCGAACAATACGTCGTAAGCGCCGATGCTGCCGCGGTCGACGACGAGGTGCTGATAGCCGAGCGTCATCTCGTTCCGCACGACTGCGGCGGGCCGCGCGCTCTTCACGTCGTCGCGATAGCGCTCGTGCAAGTACTGGCTGAGCTCGATCGCCGTGATCGAGTTGTCTCCGTCGTCGTCGGCGAGGCCTTGCGCGATCGCTTCGTTCAAGAAGAGCGAGAGATAGCCGCCGGCGCGGAACTTGCTCGCGACGTTCGACGTGATGTCTTCCTCGGAGGAGAAAATGCCCATGCGGCCCGGCGCGGACACGATGTCCTTCGCGAAGCCGCCGCTGAAGCACGAATCGAGCCAGATGAGGACCGTGCCTTGCTCGATCTCGTCGAGCAGCTCGCGCAGCCGGTCGTCGAGCATGGAGCCGTCGTAGAGGGCCAAAATTTCGTCCATGCCGTCGGGGTCGCTGGCCGTTGGGCCATCCTCGCGCGGGACTTGACCGCCGTGCCCGGAGTAGAACATCACGAAGATGTCGTCGGGTCCCATACGCCGGCCGATGTCGCGGATCGCGGAGCTGACGTTGGCGATCGTGGCGTCGCCGTCGACGAGCGTGTAGGCATCCTCGGCGCGCATGCCGCCGCCGCCAATCAGCGCGTCGCGGATTCGCTTCGCGTCCTCGGCCGTGTACTTTAGATCCGTGTTCGGCGGCTCGTAGTCGCTGATACCGGCGAACAAACCGTAGACGCGGCCCTGCGAACGTCGCTCGACGGGCACCTCGGCCGTGCTCGTCGTCAGCGCAAGCCGGTAGCGGCCCGTCTCGGCTCCCGCGTACGAGGTCGCTTGAACGCGATACCGGCCGGCCTCGGGTAGCGTCAGCTCGATGACCGACCGATCCGTCGAGCTTTCGTAATCGTCGTTCGCGATCTCCTCGCCCGACGGCGTCACGAGCCCGAGGTAAGTGTCGAAGTCGGCGGAGGACAGGTCGAGCCGCACGGTCTCGCCTTCTTCGCCGTCGAAGACGTATGTGTCGTAATACTCGCCGGCATCGAGCGTCGTATCGTCGCCGTCGAGCGAGCCGGTGACGGGTCCGCCGACCGTCAACGTCGTGACGTCGCGCGCGGGTGAGCTGCGCTCGGCGGCTGCCGAGGGGTCGATCGTCAACGAATAGCCGCCGCTTTCGCCAGGCTCGTAGCTCGTGACCAGCACGCGGTACGTGCCGGCCTCGGTTAGGTTTGTCTCGATGCTGCTGTGACCGACCCCGCCGTCCTGTGCATCGTCGTTCTCAATCTGCTCGCCGGCGGGATCCTTGAGGATCAGATACGTGTCGAAGGCCGCTGAGCGCACGTCGATCGCAACGTGCTGGCCCGGTGAGCCTTCGAACTCGTAGCTGTCGACGAGCTCCCCGCTCGTCAGCGTCTCGTCGCCAGACTCGAGCCGGCCGCTGCGCTCCATGCCTGCGGCGACGCCCCCGCTACGCCCGACGTCGATCGATACCGTATAGCTGCCGACCTCGCCCTTGCGGTAGCTCGTCACCGTGATTTCGTACTCGCCGCTTTCCGTCAAGTCGAGCGAGAGCAGCGCGCGGCTCGCGTCGCCTTCGAAATCGTCGTTGTCGAACTGCTCACCGCCCGGTGCGCGGACGAACACGTACGGATCGAAGTCGCCGGCGCGCAAGTCGACGACGGCGTGCTGACCAGCGCTGCCCTCGAACGAGTAGCGGTCGGCATACTCGCCGTCGCGGAGAGTAGCATCGCCTTTCTCGAGCCTGCCCCGATGAATGCGCTCGCCGGCGGTGCCGTCGCGCAGCGCTACCAGCCCGCGATCGAGCAGCGTGCGGCAATCCGTAGCATCGTGATACGCGTCGGTGTCGAGCAGCGTCTGCGCTACGCCTTCGCCCTCGAAGCGCGGATCGTCGCATTCGCCGTCGTTGGCCCACTGACTCGTGTCGTCGCCGAAGTCGGGTTGTGCGTGCAACGCGGCGGGTAGGGCGGCGAGACAAAAGGCTAGCGCGGCGCCGGCGCGGCCGAGCCGAAGTGGAAGGGCGGGCATGTCGAACGACCTCGTAGGTGGACCTCGATGGGCGCCGTGGCGGCGGCAGGATGGTGCCACAACGGGTCTCCGTAGGGGCATGCACAGTTCACCATTCGGCAGCTCACGGTGAGGCAGCTCACCGTTGTTCGGCGATGCGGCGCTCGTGAACGCGTCGGCTGCCGCAGGTAAGATTGCCGAGTTTCAATGGTCATGGCCGCGGTTTCCGATGCCGAACAGCGATCTCGTCGTCTCGAGTGAAACCGGCGGTCTCGGCAATCGCTTGAAGTCGTGGGTGTCGAGCATGCGGCTCGCGTCCGACGCACGTGTCCACTGGCCCGTCACGAGCAACATGCCGGCGCGGTTTGGCGAGCTCTTCAGCAACGATTGCGCCGTCGATAGCGTTCCGACCGGCGCAACGGTCTACGGCTCATGGCGGCTCGCGATCCTGCCGGAAGACGAGCGCTGTCTGCCGTATGGATTCGCGACAGCCGGCGCGGGCCGTCACCCGCTCGTGCGCGGCCTCGGGAAAGCCTGGTGGAATTTCACGGGACGGCGCACCGATCGCTACCGTTACATGCTCTACCCGAAATCGTACTCACGCAGAGCGACGCGAGCCGACGCGCGGCATATCGATTTCGAGTACGAGCGCATCCCGCAGCGCTTGCGCGACGTCTACTGTCCGCTATTCCGTGCCGTGGCCGTGCAACCGACCATCCTGCGGCGCGCCGAGCAGTGGGCCGACGAAAATCTAAAGCCCGGCTGTCTCGGGGTGCAGGTACGCACATGGCGTGACGATCCGCGGCGGCACGCCAAATACCATCCGGCGGCATGGCGGAGGTTGCAGCAGTCGCTCGACGCTACGGATTCGCGTTTCCAACTGTTCGTCGTGAGCGACAGCGATGAGATCATGCCGCCGCTGCGTGAGCGCTACGGCGCGCGCGTGACGTCCTTTCCGCGTCGTACGCTGCGCGCCGAGAGCTGGCAAAGCGTCGAAGGAATCGTCGAGGATCTCATCGACATGCTGCTGTTGGCGCGCTCGCAGCGGTTGTTCACGAGCTACCTCAGCACGTTTGGAGAGACTGCATGGTGGCTCGGCGGTGCGCGCGCCCACGTCGAAGTATTTTGACGCACGAGTCGGTCCATCGCTGGCTGGCTGCCAAACCGCGTGTGCTAGCATCCGCGCGTCGCGCGACAGGATGTCGCGTACTCGTCAGCCGCGCCTTATCACCACGGGAGTCGGCGCTTGTCGCTCATTCGTAGGGCTCGGGGAAGGCGATTCCTCTGGCTGTTCAATCTGCATGCGCGCCTCAGCGGCATTGACGTGCGCGTCCGCCGCGAACGCGACAGCGGCAAGCTCATCGTGTCGTCGAGGACGGAGTCTCTGGCCTTCTACCACGAAGCGCAGGCCTACTATGCCTGCAAGCGCGGCTTTGCCCGTCGCGCGGAGCTCCTCGGTGAGGCTTATCTGCTCTCGCGGATCGAGTTTGCGGCGGGTGACGTGGTCGTGGATTGCGGTGCGAACGTCGGCGAGCTCAAGCTCTATTTCAAGCACAAGGCGATCGCCGTCGAATATATCGGCATCGAGCCGTCGCCTCTTGAATACGATTGCCTTCGCGCCAATGTCGCTCCGTCGCAGACATTCAACGTCGGCTTGTGGAACGCTGAAGGATCGCTCGACTTCTTTCTGTCCTCGCAAGCGGCTGATTCCTCATTCATCGAGCCGCCGCAATACGACCAAGTCGTGAAAGTGCAGACGAAGCGGCTTGACGCTCTGTTGCCGGACAAGCGCATAAAGCTGCTGAAGCTCGAGGCCGAGGGCGCGGAGCCGGAGGCTATCGAGGGTTGTCGCGGCATCCTTGCGCGAATCGAGTACATATCGGCGGACGTCGGTTTCGAGCGCGGCGTGGCGCAGACGAATACGCTGGCGCCGGTCACGAATTTTCTCTTGGCGAACGGTTTCGAGCTTGTCGACGTCGGGCAGAAGCGGCTCGTCGCGCTGTACCGGAACACCGCGATCGCCCGCCGCGGGCACGCGTAACGCGAGAGGCGTTACGACCGATCGGCGATGTTCGCGCGATACCAGTCGTAGGTTGCGCGGATGCCGGCGGCGAGCGGCGTGCGCGGTCGCCAACCGAGCGCGTCGAGCTTGCCGACGTCGAGCAGCTTGCGCGGCGTGCCGTCGGGCTTGCTGCGATCGAACACGACCGTCCGCGGAAGCCGACGATGTCGGCGATCAGCTCGGCGAGCTCGGCAATCGTCACGTCCTCGCCCCAACCGACGTTGATGATCTCGGGCGAGTCGTAGCGTTCCATGAGAAAGCACAGCGCATCGGCGAGGTCGTCGACGTAGAGGAATTCTCGCCGCGGCGTGCCGGTGCCCCAGACCGTGACGTCCGTGCGCGCCGCTTGCTTTTGCGCATCGAACTTGCGCAGCAGGGCGGGCAGCACATGCGAAGTCTGCAAGTCGAAGTTGTCGCCCGGGACCATAGAGATTCGTCGGCATCACCGAGATCGCGTTGAAGCCGTGCTGCCGGCGCATAGGCCTGGCACATCTTGATGCCCGCGATCTTCGCGATGGCGTACCACTCGTTGGTCGGCTCAAGCGGTCCAGTGAGCAGCGATGACTCTTGCAGCGGCTGCGGCGCCAGGCTGCGGATAGATGCAGCTCGAACCAAGGAAGCAGAGCTTGCGCGTGCCGTCGCGGTACGCGGCGTCGATGACGTTGGTTTGGATCTCCAGATTGTCGCGAATGAAGTCGGCCGGATAGCTGTCGTTCGCGAGGATGCCGCCGACTTTGGCGGCGGCCATGAACACGAAATCCGGCCGCTCAGCTGAAAAAAAGCGCTCGACGGCCGTCCGGTCGCGCAGGTCGAGCTCGCTGCGGCTTGGGGCAAGCAATGCGTGTGAAGCCGCGCGACGCGAGCGCGCGGCAGATCGCGCTGCCGACGAGTCCTCGATGCGCCCGCAACGAAGATGCCGGCGTTCTCGTTCATTCGTGGTGCTTGAAGGAGGCGAACCCTTCGCGCGCGACCAGGGCGTCGCGCTCGCGCGAGCGCCGAGATCGGCCGTCGACCATCTCCTGGACGAGGCTCTGCAAACTCGACTTCAGGCGGCCAGCCGAGCTTCTGCCGGGCTTTGGTCGCGTCGCCAAGCAGCGTGTCGACCTCGGTCGGCCGGAAGTAGCGCGGGTCGACGCGGACGACGGTGCGTCCGGTGCGCGGCGTCGATGCCCTGCTCGTCGAGCTTCGAGCCGTGCCAGTCGATGCGCATGCCGAGCTGCTCGGCCGGCTCGCTCGACGAACTCCCGCACGGAATGCTGCTCGCCGCTCGCGATCACGAAGTCCTCGGCCTCGGCCTGCTGCAGCATCAGCCATTGCGCGCGGACGTAGTCGCGCGCATGGCCCCAGTCGCGCAGCGCGTCGAGATTGCCGAGGTACAGGCAATCGTCGAGCCCTGCCTTGATGCGCGCGAGGCCGCGCGTGATCTTGCGCGTCACGAAAGTTTCGCCGCGGATCGGCGACTCGTGATTGAAGAGGATGCCGTTGCAGGCGTACAGGCCGTACGCCTCGCGATAGTTGACCGTGATCCAGTACGCGTAGACCTTCGCGGCGGCGTAGGGCGAGCGCGGATAGAACGGCGTCGTTTCGCGTTGCGGTGTCTCGACGACCTTGCCGAACATCTCCGAGCTCGAGGCTTGGTAGAACGCGTGTGCTCGGCTCGAGATTGCAGAATCCGGATCGCCTCGAGCAGCCGCAGCGTGCCGAGCGCGTCGGAATTCGCCGTGTATTCGGCCGTCTCGAAGGACACGGCGACGTGGCTCTGCGCCGCGAGGTTGTAGATCTCGTCCGGCTGAACTTCCTGGACGATGCGAATGAGGTTCGTCGCGTCCGTCAGATCGCCGTAATGCAGGATCATGCGCCGATCCGGCTCGTGCGGATCGCGATAGAGATGATCGATACGGTCGGTGTTGAATGACGACGCGCGGCGCTTGATGCCGTGGACCTCGTAGCCTTTCGCGAGCAGAAGCTCCGCCAGATAAGCGCCGTCTTGACCGGTGATACCAGTGATCAGCGCTTTCTTGCCTTTTCTCTCAGTTTTCAACCGTGGCTCCCAAATACAGGCTCCGCAAGACGTGCTCTTGAATGAATCGGCCGCCGGCGACGTCTTTCAAGTAATAGCGCGGAATACCGAATCCCTTCTTGCGGCGGTCGAGGATGTGATCGGGCAGGATGCCGCGGTAAGCCTGCCGCAGCAAGCCTTTCGGCTGGTTGCCGTAGTAGCGAAGGTCCTCGTCGAGGCCGAAAGAAAATTCGATGACGCGGCGCGCGAGCAGAGGTACGCGTGCCTCGAGCGAAACGGCCATGCTCGTGCGATCGACCTTCGTCAGCACGAGACCCGGCATGAAGGTGTGGAAGTCGACGTATTGGAGCCGCGTGCGCAGCGGCAGATCGTCGCGCCAGTGCTCGCGATAGTGCCACCAGTCATCGTAATCGCGGGGAATGCCGAGCTCGTGCGCGTACGCGCGCTTCGCGGGCGTCGACATTCCGCCCATGAGCTTCGCCCAAAGATTCGGGCCGTCGCTGAAAGCCGTCTCGAGCATGGTCAGGATGCGCGTGACGGCGTGGCGGCGCGGAAATGGCCGCCGCAGAGCGTACGTCGCGCGCTCGAAGGCCTGCGGCCATGTCGGCCAGCGCGCATAGCGAGCGTAGCGCGGATAGGTGCGGTAACCGCCGAAGACCTCGTCGCCGCCGTCACCCGTCAGCACGACAGTCACGTGCTCGCGTGCAGCCGAGCAGACGAGATAGGTCGGCATCGACGATTCGTCCGCGAACGGCTCGTCGAACCACCCTCTGAGCCGCGGCAGCAGCTCTTGCGCGTGCGCCTGCAAGAGGATGCGCTCATGATGATCCGTGGCGAAGCGCTGCGCGACCTCGCGCGCAAACGGCGTCTCCGATACCTCGTCGGCGTCGAAGCCGATCGAGAAGGTGGCGACGCGCGTGCCGGTCGCGGCCGCCGCGGCGACGACGACGCTCGAGTCGACGCCGCCCGAGAGGAAGAACCCGAGCGGCACGTCCGCAATCATCTGCTCCGCGACCGAAGCGCCGATCAGCGAGCGCAGCTCCTCGCACGCAGCCTCGACCCGCGGAGCCCGCGTCTCAGCGGCTAGCGGGCAAGCTCCAGTAGCGGCGAGGGGCGGACAGTGCGCCGGTATCGGGCGTGTAGACGAGCTCGTGCGCCGGCGCGAGCTTGTAGCAGCGCTTGTACAGCGTCTTCGGCGCGGGCACGTACCGGTAGCCCAAGAAGTCGTAGCAGGCGCTGCCGTCGATCTCGAGCTCCGCGGGCTTCAAAGCCGCCTCGATGGCCTTGAGCTCCGACGCGAAGGCGAATCGTCTGCCGTCATAGTAGTAATAGAGAGGCTTGATGCCCGGGCGGTCTCGGTAGAGGCGCAGCTTTCTCTCGCGCGCGTCCCAGATGACGATCGCGAACATGCCGTCGATCCGCTCGACGAAGTCGGCGCCCCATTCGAGATAAGCATGCAGCGCGACTTCCGTATCCGAGTCCGTCAGAAATACATGACCGAGCTCAAGCAAGGAGCGCCTGAGCTCCCGATAACCGTAGATCTCGCCGTTGAAGACGATCCAGCTCGCGCCGTCGGGCGCCCGCATCGGCTGGTTGGCAGAGGGCCGCAGGTCGATGATCGAGAGTCGGCGAAACCCGACTCGGACAGGGCCTTCGAGACTGAGCTCGCTCGCGTCTGGACCGCGATGCGCGATCGAGCTCAGCGCGGCGGCGTAGCCCCAATCAGGATCGGTACCGCCAACGAACCCGCACACCGTGCTCTCCGCGCTCACGAGCGCTGCCGAATGCCGGCACTTTAGGGAGTTGATCCGCGCATCGCAACGAGCGTCCGAGCGGGGCGGCCGCCGGGCCCCGTGTGCTACGCTGCGTTCCCGCCGCGTACCCGAATCCTGCTCACCGGTCGATGCCAGCGAAGATCGTCCATGTCAACACTGCTCGCGGCTATCGAGGCGGTGAGCGGCAAACGGAGCTCTTGATCCGGGGACTCGCGAGTCACGGTGTGCGCCAAGCGCTGGTCACGCGGCGAGGCGCGCCGCTCGCCGCTCGCCTGCGAGACGTCGACGTCGACATACGCGAAGTCAGCGGCGGACCGCTGTCGGTAGCGCGCGTGACGCGCGATGCGTCCTTGGTGCACGTCCACGAGGGCCGCAGCGTCTACGCGGCGTTCCTGCGCTCGCTGTTGTCCGACACGCCCTACGTGATCACACGCCGCGTCAACAATCCGATCCGCGACCATTGGTTCGCGCACAAGGCGTATCGGCGGCGCCGCTCGCGTTGTCGCCGTAGCGCCGCAAGTTGCGGAGATCGTCCGCGCCTACGACGAGGCGATCCAGGTGTGCGTCGTCCACAGCGGCAGCAGCTCGCTGGCGGTCGACACGTCGAACAGCGCTGCGATTCGCGCGCGCCTGGCGGGCAAGTTCGTCGTCGGCCATGTCGGCGCCCTCGACAACGGCCAGAAAGGCCAGGAGTTCATCATCGCCGTCGCGCGCGAGCTTGCGCGTTCCCATCCCGACGTTCACTTCGTGCTGGTCGGCGGCGGTGAGGATGAAGCGATGCTCAAAGCCGCGGCGGCGGGCCTCAGCAATCTCGAGTTCACGGGCTTCGTGGAGAACGTCGGAGACTATCTCGCGACTTTCGACGTCTTCATTCTGCCGTCGAATCGCGAAGGCATAGGCAGCATTCTGTTCGATGCGATGGAGCGGGGACTGCCTGTCGTCGCGAGCCGCGTTGGCGGCGTGCCCGATATCGTTCATCACCAGGAGAACGGTCTACTCATCGACCCCGCCAGCCCAGCCCAACTGCGCGATGCGATACTGCACCTCAAGGCGAACCCGGACTTGCGAGACGCGTACGGCCGGCACGGGATGGAATACGCGAAGGATTTCACGGGCGAGGCGATGTGGCGCAAGTACCTCGCGCTCTACGAGTCGGTGCTGGGTCGGCTCGAGTAGCTGTGGACGCAGCGAGAAGACGAACCGTGGCGGCGATCAAAGCGCTCTGCATCACCGAGGACCCCGACCGGCCGACGACGGCCACCTTCGTCGGTCTCAAGGATGCCGGCGTCGATGTCACCGTCATTTGCCCGCCGGGCGAGCGGCGCGACTGGCTCGAGGCAAACGGCGTTCGCGTCCTCGACGTTCCGCTGCGGCGGCAATTCGATCGCGACGCCGTGCGGCGGCTTCGCGCAGAGCTCGATTCGGGCCGCTATGACGTGCTGCACCTCTTCAGCAACAAGGCGCTGCAGAACGGGCTCGCTGCAAGCCGCGGCTTGCCCATCAAGATCGTGGCGTATCGCGGCATCGTCGGGAACGTGAGCTTCTTCAGCCCCGTCTCATGGCTCCGATTTTTGAACCCGCGCATCGACCGCATCGTCTGCGTCGCCGACGCCGTTCGTGACTACTTCTTGAATATGCGCCCGGCCTTCTTACGCATGCCTGCCGAGCGCCTCGTGACGATCTACAAGGGACACAGCCTCGATTGGTATCGAGCCGCTCCCGCGGATCTCGCGGGCGTCGGCGTACCGGTCGGCTCGTTTGCGATTGCGTGCGTGGCCAACTACCGGCCGCGCAAAGGTATCGAGGTGCTCGTCGACGCGCTCGGCCAGTTGCCCGACTCGACGAGCCCGCACCTGCTGTTGATCGGCGGCGGGATGGACGCGCCGCGCCTGAAGCGGCGGATCGCCGCGAGCCCCGCCGCGCCCCGCATTCACGTGCTCGGCTACCGCAAGGACGCGCCGGCGCTGACGGCCGCATGCGCCGTGTTCGTCCTGCCTTCGACGAAGCGTGAGGGCCTGGCGCGCTCGTTGATCGAAGCGATGGCCTACGGCGTGGCCCCCGTCGTGACGGATTGCGGCGGCAGCCCCGAGCTCGTGCAGCACGGCATCAGCGGGCTCGTCGTGCCCGTCGCGGACTCGGCCGCGCTCGCCGCGGCGATCCGCTCGCTCCACGAGGACGCGACGCTGCGCGCACGGCTGGGAGCCGGCGCGCGCGAGCGGATACGGCGGGACTTCCGCATCGAGGACACGATCGCCAAGACGCTCGAGTTGTACAGAGGCTTGATGGCCGAGCGCTCAGGTGTACCAGCAGGGCGCTAGTTGCAGCGGCTTCTTGGCCACGTTCGGCCGATCGAGAGCGTGGGGGAACGTTGTTCGGTAGGCCTTCGAGCGGAGTCGGTCGCGCCGCAGCAGCGTGAACTCGGCGATTCGCGGTATTTCGATCCCCGCACTTTTGACGCTGCCGCAGCAATTGTTCGGATGAATGTGGACGACAGCGTGCGTCACGAGCAGCTTTTCGAGCGCACGCGAGGCGAGCGCGAAGAACGGCTCGTTCCAGAGCTGCGGCAGCCAGTGCAGCTCGAGAACGATGATCCTGAAGCGGCCGAGCAGCTGCGGCGAGGCCGCCAACAACGTTTCGTACTCGGCGCCTTCGATATCCATTTGCAGCAGCAATTCCGCATCGGCATCTGCGCCGAGCCTGGCTGCATGCCAGTCGTCGAGAGTCATGTAGCGATCATCGGTGATGCAGCCGACGAAGCGCTTGTCGAAGACGAAGCGCGGGTGGCTAACCGCGGGAGCGTCGACAGAATAATCGGCGAGGAACACCTGCATGCCGCGATCCGCGAGCTCCGCTTCGAAACCCGATTCGTTCGATACGCCGGGAGAGAAGACGTGCCGAATGCCGTCGAGATCGTCGGGCACGAGATAACCGCCGTCGTGGTCGGGCCCGATGCGGATGAGCTCGATGCCGGGATCGAGTGGCCGCAGCGCTTGCAGAAGCCCGCGCAGCGAAGCCAGGCGTGTCCGCGGCGCAGAATGCCAGCCGAGCCCCGCGGACAAACGCACGCCGGCAGCTTTCAATGTCTTGCGACGAATCAACGACAGCTCGCGAGCGACGTGCCGACCATGGCGCGCTAGTGTTTTGCGTCACCGCGCAATTTGCAACGCCTTCGTAACCAGGTAGCGCTGCGTCGCGATGCTATGCTGCGCTTCGATGAAACTGCTGCGGCGCTTGCGACGCTTGTTCGCGCCCGATCCGAACCGCTTCCTGCGCCTGGCGCGCGGCGTTGTCCACGTCGGCGCGAACGTCGGTCAAGAGCGCGGGCTTTACGACCGTTACGGCCTGGACGTGCTCTGGATCGAGCCCATTCCGGACGTGTTCGCCTCGCTCTCGGCGAACATCGCAGGCTTCCCGCGGCAACGTGCTATCGAGCGGCTCGTTACGGACCGTGACGACGCGTCTTACGAGTTTCATGTCGCCAACAACGACGGCCAATCGTCGTCGATTCTCGAGCTCAAAGAGCATCGGGACGTCTGGCCGAAAGTTGCTTTCACGCGGACCATCACGCTGAGAAGCAGCACACTCGCAACCCTGTTCGCGCGTGAGAAGGTCGACCTCTCGCGCTACGACGTCCTCGCCATGGACACGCAGGGATCCGAGCTGCTCGTGCTGCGCGGCGCCGAGCCCGTGCTCGGTTGCTTCAAGTTCATCAAGACCGAGGCGCCGGATTTCGAGGCTTACGCCGGTTGCGCGAAGCTCGCGGACATCGAGCGGTATCTCAACGAGCGTGGCTACGCGGAGCTCGCGCGGCACCGTTTCGCGAGCCGGCCCGGGGGCGGCAATTATTACGACGTGATCTACGCGCTGAGATCGACAGACGACGTATGAGACGCGCGCGGGCGAAATTCCTGTTCGTGTTTTGACCGGTTTCGAGCCTTTGCGTGAAATCAGTGAGCAGTACGCCAGCCTGCACTCGGCGCACCGCTTCGGTCATCTGTGCCCGGATAACGGCGAAAGCAGGTGAGGTTGGCGCCGCAACGCGCTGATGCCATGGATTTCTCCATCATCCGGTCTCGGCTTGAAAGCCGGCGCGAGGGCGCCGCGGCCTGCCGCGGCCTGCCGCGGCCGATCGTGCGCCTACACCTAGCGCGACGCGGCATGCAAATTGCACCATCAACGCAGGGATGGTCGCCTTGGGGAGGCGCTATGGGCAGCAGAGATAATCCGCTCAGCATGCAGAAGGCAACCGACGAGCTCTATGCCGATCTCGAAGCCGAGCTTGTCAGTGCGGTTGCCGACTTCGGATTGGACGAGCTCAAGCAGATGGTCGACACAGCCGAGGCGATTCGGCGAGTGAGGCGGATGTGATGAGCCGACTCGACGCAGTCGCAGCCGTTCGTGCGCTGCTCGCCGCCGGCCTCACGGTCTACGACTGCGCGGTGCTGTTTGGGGCAGATCCGCGGGCGATCGAGGCGTTGATCGACTAATGGACGCTGATCGGCGCCAAATTCCCGTGAATGTCCTGCTGAGGCGCTCGGGCGTCAGCTTCTTTACTCGACGCGTACTGCAGCGCTGGCTGCGCGGTGAGATCACGACCGACGCGGCGATCGAGCTGATTCAGGGGGACGATGCGGGGCGCCTCATCGGCGCGTGGACTGACTTGCGCGTCTGAGCGCGGTTATCTTTCATGAGGAGGGTCAAAGGTTGTTGCCCTCCAGCTGTCGCCACGAACCATCGGGAAGACGAGAAAAGACGGACTCCGCCGTGTCGCCCCCACTGTTTTGCTGGATCACCGCGAAGGCGCTCCACGTTCGCTTGAAAGTCAGTTAGCGACAAGCCGCATAGCACGGCTTCGCTATCGAACCAGACAAGTTGCCACACCGCGCCGCCGTGCTTAGCGGCCCATGATGTAACTGCAGCAGGCAGCTGCCGTGGAGCGGTGACGACTAAAAATGCCCTCCCTGGAATGTCGCCGTACCGCCATCGAATCCATGATGCAAGGCGCTCCAGCAGTGCTTCCGCTTCTTGCTCTGATCAGAGCGATCGGAAGCTGGCATACGTGCAAGCAGCAATAGTCGAGCCAGAACCCCGATCGACGAATGGCTTGTTTTTTCGGGGTTCCGCGGCCTTACCTTCGACGTGTTCGTCACGCGCTCCGACGTCGGATGCACGGCGCTCAGTCGTCGCGACTCGTATGCTTCTTGGTGAAGGCGGATAAAAAAAGCTGCAGCTGCTAGTTCACGTCCAAAGCCGTTGCAGCGGTGCCGAACATCCGGCGAAAGGTCCGGCTGAAATGCGCCGAGTCCGAGAATCCTGCACCGAGCGCGGCGTCGGTCAAAGACGCGCCTGAAGCAAACGCTTCGAGACCCCTCATAAGCCGCAGCCAAACCAAGTACGTTCGGAAGGGCAACCCGGTCTGCTCGACGAACAGATGCCGCACGCGGGCCTTCGAGAGGCCAGCTAGGTCCGCTGCATCGGCTAGGCTGATTGGGTAATCGAGCCGCTCCTGGACCCATGCGAGTATTTTGCGGACACGAGCGTCCGGCTCAGCTGCGTTCGCGCCACCGGTCAAACGCTCGATGACACAACGTCCGAGGTGCGTAAGTTCATCCTCGTCTCGATGGCGCCTGTTGAACGCTGCTGCCAATTGCCTAGCGAGATCGCCCAGCGGGATGCCGGTTACGTGCGCCAAAGGCTCCCCGCCAGAGAACAGCGCGTTCGCTGCGGCCCGGCCGGCGCGGCACTCCGGCTCGATGTAAACGTGTGCGAATAAGCCGCGCGCGTTAAATGCGTGCAGGGCGTCGGGCGCTACGGCAACGACGTCGCCAGAGACCCTGTGTGCGCCGCTCTCGAACTCGAAATCGCCATCGAGCGACAAAGTCACCTGGACGGCGTGGTGAGCGTGGGGATCGTTGAGTCGTGAACGCTGCTGATTGGTCGAGACAGCCTCCATGATCCAAAGGCTGCCGCCTTCCCAGATCAAGATGCGACCGCGACCGAGTTTGGGCATCGGGACACCTGCACGCTGCGCCGGTTCTGAACTTATGGGACGTAGCCCTTTCGTTCAAGTCGGCGCTCCGGCCGCGCCGTAGAGTTCGCCCATCGACCACTCGCGGCAACTCACAACACGAGGAGACTCCGATGTCAGCCCAGCATCACATGTCGCACCATCACAGCGCCCACGTTCACTCGCATCATGGCTCGTTCGTCCATGAGCCTGCCGCGGCGGCTGAAGAGCTCTACCGCCAGGCCTATGAGGATGCACAGCCCGACGCCAGTAGAAAGGTCATCGCTGTCGAGCTCGAGGCGCGCGAAGTTGACTGGAGCGTTGCGCCGGGAGCAGTGGTCCGCGCCTGGACCTTCAACGGTCAGGTTCCGGGACCCGTCATCGAAGGGCGCGTAGGCGACGTCCTCGAGGTGCGGCTCACGAATCGACTGCCCGAGCCGACGGCCGTCCATTGGCACGGCATGCGCCTCCCGGCACCGATGGACGGCACGGAGATGGTGCAACCACTCGTGCAGCCTGGGGAGACGTTCACGTATCGCTTCAAGCTCCTCGATGCCGGGACGTTCTGGTATCACCCGCATGTCAACGAGACCGTCCAGCTAGAGCGCGGCCTTTACGGTGCGCTAATTGTCCGCGGTGAGGACGAGCCGGCGCTCGATCGCGAGCAGGTTCTCGTGCTCGACGACCTAAAGCTAGACCGGAAAGGGCGGATAGCAAAGTTCGGTGGGTTCGTTCAATGGCACGACGGCCGGGAGGGCGACGTACGGCTTGTGAACGGCAGGATCGAGCCGACGTTGACGATCGCGGCCGGCCAGATCGAAAGGTGGCGTGTCGTCAACGCAGCGAGCGCGCGATATATCCGCCTCTCGATCGGCGGCGCTCAATTTCGCATCCTCGGCACCGATGGTGGCCTCTTGGAAGCGCCTGTCGCCGTCAACGAGATGCTGCTCGCACCCGGCGACCGCGTTGATCTCGCCGTTGGACCGTTCGAGGAAGGGGAGGAGCTCGCCGTGCAAGCGCTGCGCTACTGGCGCACCACCATTAAACGCCGAGGAGACGAACGTTTCGCGACTCTTCGAGTCGGGCCGGCGAAGGCATCCACTGCGGTTGTGCCCGAGCGCCTGAGGGTCATCGAACCGCTTGCGCCGAGCTCGGCGACCCCGAACCGCACCGTCGACTTCGGAATCAAGTACAGCCTTCGACGCGGGATCGATTTCGTAGTCAACGGTGAGCGGCACAAAGTCGATGCGCCTGCGAAGATCGGTGAGCTGCAGGTCTGGGACGTCGTCAACTCCACGCTAATGGATCACCCCTTTCATCTACACGGCTACTTTTTCCAAGTGCTTTCGGTGAACGGCGAACCACCGGCGTTTCGTTCTTGGGAGGATGTCGTCAACTTGCCGCCCAAGAGCACGACTCGTATTGCCTGGATACCCGATGGCCGGCCCGGCAGCTGGATGTATCACTGCCACATTCTCGAGCACCACGCTGCAGGGATGATGGGCCACTTCGACGTGGTGCGCTAAGTAGATCGGGAGAACCCGTCGCGAGTCGCGGCGGGTTCTGCCTCTCTGCCGCCGCGCGCAGGTCGAGCATGCCGGTCGCCGCGCAAGTCGCGGCGTGAGCGAATAGCGTTCTCTAGCGGTGGCCGAAGCCAAAGCAATGCAGAAGCTCATGCCCAAGGGTGGTGTTGACGTTGTCGTCGAATCGCTCGGGTTTCGGCGAGAAGACCAAGCAGACGAGCTCACCGTCGCGTTTCCCGAGGACCGAGAACCCTTGTAGTGCAGTCTTGATGACGGAATCCGTCACGATGCGGTTCCCATACTCGCGACGCTTTCTATCCATCTCGGCTTGCGTCTCGATCCAAATCACCTCGATACGCACCGAGTTGACGTTCATCGTCTCGTGTAACGCTCTCGGGTCGGCCCCCGCGGACAGCGGTGCGATTCCGAGCCCAATGTAAGCGGTCAGCAAGAGCCTGGTCGTCGCGGCAACTCGGATACCCGTGCCGTAACGGGTGTTTCGGTCCTCTAGCTCGAAGGTCGCCACGGCCCAGACTATGGACGGGGGGGTCGCGCTCGCATGACCAAAGCCAACCGAATGCCAAATAGACATGACCACTCCTTGAATCTTCTTGATTGGCCTTTCACTGAGGGCCGATAACGTGGATAGTCGACTCGGACACCCCGACGGCGATGACAACGACCACCCAGCCAAACACGCGCTATCAGGTCGCCGATCTGCTTGTCGACATGGCGCAGCGGCGGGTCATGCGCGATGGGAGTGCGCTCGAGCTTAGCGCGCTGAACTTCGATTTGCTGCGCGTCCTGGTGGAGGCCGCGCCGAACGTCGTCACGTACGACGATCTCGCTCAGAAGGTCTGGGGACGGCACTTCGTGAGTCCTGAGAACGTCGCGCAACGGATCAAGTTGCTTCGACAAGGCTTGGCCGACGACGCGAGCGCGCCGCGCTTCATAGAGACCGTACGCGGCAAAGGCTATCGTCTGATCCCATGCGTACAGGCCGCTGCGGTGCCGATCGTTTCGGTCCCGGCCGTCCGCGCTCCGAGCTTACGCCGGCCGTCGTTGCTCGCGGCCGCCCTCGTGGCAGCGGCGCTGATGCTCGGCGCGGCAGGTAGCGTCTACTGGCTCGGAAAGCGATTCGCAGACACCGGTGGCGCGGATCGACGTGTGCCGCTACCGAACTCCGTCGCGATCTTGCCGCTCAAGAACTTGAGCCCCGATCCAGACGATGCATACTTCGCCGCCGGCATTCACGAGGAGATCATCGGCCGATTGGGGAAGGTTCCCAACCTCAGCGTAATCGCTCCAACCTCGGTTCAATCGTACGCCAACGGCGCCAAGTCGATTCCAGAAATCGCCGCCGAGCTAAACGTCGAGACAGTAATGGAAGGCAGCGTCCGCTACTCCGACGAGCACGTGCGAGTCACGAGCAACCTGATCGATGCTGCGACCGGCGCGTCACGCTGGTCCGAAGTCTACGACCGCGAACTCGGCGACGTGTTCATGATTCAGGAGGATATTGCGACTCACATCGCGGCGGCGCTCGGCGCCACGTTTTCACCGCTGCATCGCGCGGGCTCCTACGGCCAAGCGACGACGTCCCCGGAAGCTGCGGCGCTCTACTTGAAGGTATTGGAGCTACGGCGGCAGAACCTTTTCGACACCGCGATCCAGCTTCAGTACTTGGATAGCGCATTGGCGTTCGATCCGCGTTTCGCGAACCTATATGCATTGAAAGCAGACGTATACGCGATCTCTGTCGTCGACCGCGCGGGCGTCGACCGCGGGGGCGGTCGAGCGCTCGATACGGCGCCCGCCGCGCTGGAAAGCCTGGCGCTGGAGAACGCGGCCAAGGCTCTCGCTCTCGATTCGAAATCGGCGCGGGCCTATCTCGCGGTCGGCGGGGTCCACCGGTTTTTCTGGCGATGGAACGATGCCATTCGCTCTTATCAACGCGCTTACGATCTCAGCCCGAATGACATCGATGTTTTGGGCGCTTTCGCGGGCTTACTTTCGTGGAGCGGTCAGCACGAGAGAGCGATTTCACTGGCGAAGCGCGCCGTTGCGCTCGATCCGGCATCGCCAACCTCGCGCTGGAATCTCGGTGTCACTCTCGCACAGGCCGGCCACGCTGCGGCCGCCGCCGGTGTTTTGCGCGAGGCGGCCGCGATAGATCCTACAGCCGGCCAGATCCGCCACTGGCTCGCGCAAATGGAGGCTGCGTCGGGTAACCCGGCGCAAGCGCTGCTCGAGCTTGAAGCCGTCGAACGCCTCGGCGCACCGGTGGAGAATCCGACGCTGACTGCGGGCCTGCTGTACTCTTATTCACGCGTTGACCGATCCGACGACGTCGCGAGGCTGGCCGCCAACGTCGAGAACCTTGCCGCCAGCGGGTCCGTCGGTGCCGGCACTTGGGCATTGATATACCTTGCGCTCGGCGATTCGGATGAAGCCCATCGTTGGCTCGATACGGCAGTACAGAAGATCGAACGCCACGAGCCCGACGCCGGCTTTCTGAATCTGATGACGATCAAGACCAATCCCCACGCGAATCCGGTCCTTGACGAGCCGCGCTTTCGCAAGTTGCGCGACCGGATCGGCGCGCTCGACTGAGTCGCGGCGCCTCACGGCAACTTGAATTCGTTCAGATGCGGCGTACGTTCTTCTCACCATCTCTCTTTTCCAACGGGGGATCTTCGGAATCGAAAAAAGCCGAACGAGCCCGAAGGCGTGAATCACGATCCTCGGTTGTATATATCGAAGTGAAATACACCTGGCCGTCGCATGGACGGATCGATCCTAAAACTCTACAAGACTTCGCTATCCATCGCGTTCATTAACGGCTGACTGCGACTGAGACGAATATGGCGCGCGGCCGCGTGTTCGTCGCGCAGGGCGGGGAAGGGTCGCAGCTCTTTCGGCGTCCGCTTGCACAGGATGTAGCGCAGCCGCTCGCGGGCACTGCGGGAGCTGCGTTTCCTTTCTGGGCTCCAGACGGTCGCGCAATCGCGTTTTTTGCCGACGGTAAGCTCAAGCGTCTCGACCTCGACGGCGGTAGCCCACGCGCGCTTGCGGAGGCCCCGAGCGCCCGCGGCGGCACCTGGAGTCGCGACGGCACCATTCTGTTTGCGCCGAGCATCACCGGTGGCCTGATGCGGGTTGCCGCTGCGGGAGGCGTTCCGTCTGTCGTCACGAGCCGCGCCGCAGGCGAGGGGAGTCACCGGTTCCCGTCCTTTCTGAGTGACGGCCGGCGTTTTCTCTACTTCGTGGCGCAGAGTCGCGCAGATATACAAGCCGTGTATCTCGGTTCGCTGGATAGCGGGACTGGAGATCGCGTAGCTGCTGCGGACCTCGCGGCCGAGTATGTTCCGGGCTTCGTGCTGATCGTGAGGGAGGGCGTGCTCAGCGCGCTGCCATTCGACGATGCGCGCGGCACTCTCGTCGGGGACGCCGTTCCGATCGGGCGCGCCGGGGGAGTGGTCGGGACGGGACGCGCCGCCTTTTCGGCGTCGTCGGCCGGCGTGATCGCGTACCGGACCGATGCGACGATCCGGCAGCAACTCGCATGGATCGACAGGGTCGGTGCGATGAGCAGCTCTCTCGGCTCCGTTGCCGGTCCGGTTGAGTTTCCAGAGTTGGATTCTGACGATCAGCGTGTCGCGGTCGAAGCCACCGTCGAGGGCAACACGGATGTGTGGTTGGTGGATGCCCGCACCGGCGTGACGGACCGCTTCACGCTCGATCCGAGCAGTGACGGCGCACCCGTCTGGGCTCCGGGCGGCAACGGCGTCGTGTTTCGCTCGAACCGGAACGGCTCGTTCGATTTGCTCGTGAAGCCCACGGGCGGCGAACGTGAAGAAGCCGTATTGCTGGCGTCATCGACCGCCAAGTTTCCGGCCGATTGGTCGCCGGACGGCGGGATGCTCCTTTACGTCAATCAGGACGAGACGACGGGAAGCGACCTGTGGGCGCTGCCGCTACAGGACACCTCGTCGCCATTTCCCGTGGTGCAGACGCGTTTTGCCGAAGACCAGGGACAGTTCTCGCCCGACGGACGCTGGATCGCCTATCGCTCGAACGAGTCCGGGCGACTGGAAGTCTATGTGCGGCCCTTTCCGGGCCCGGGCGGCGCGCGCCGAATCTCAGTCGATGGAGGAGGCCAGCCGCGCTGGCGACGCGATGGTGATGAGCTCTTTTACGTCGCGGCAAACGACAATCTGATGGCGGTGCCGATCGGCGAGCGTGTGAATCGGCGACGCTGGACATCGGCACGCCGATCGCTTTTGTTTTCGACGCGCCTCGCCGGCGCTGGGTTACCCAAGCAGCAGTACGCGGTCGCTCGCGATGGTCAGCGTTTCTTGATGAACGTGGTTGCCGAGCAGTCGAGCTCGTACATCACCGGTTGTCCAGAACTGGACGGCGCTTCTCCCGGAGAAGAGCGAGACGCGCTCGAGAGAGCTCGCGGTAGTGGTGCCCAGGAGCTGTCACACGGATCGTTGAGCCTACGCGCCCGGCGCTAGCTCGGCATAGTTGTTTGAACCGTCTGCATCGCTGCTGTGTGTACCCCCCGCGTCGGAAGCGCAAGACGATCCCTCGATGCCACGATGGTCAAACTCTCCCACCTTGAGCATTAATGGGAAAGTTCGACCGCAAGGGAATCGCCATGGGGCTTACGCAGTACCCATCGACGTTGGCAAGTGCAGCAAACCTACGGGCCGTCTTGGTACGGTAAGGTCCCATCAAGCGCGTAGAATCCCCGGCATCAGAATCGAGAACGGGGTGCCCGGATGTCTTTCGGGTGGGAGTCGGGCTGACGATGGCTTTGGCTAACGGCAGGCGCTTTGGCCCTTATGCGGTCACCGGCCTACTCGGCATCGGCGGCATGGGCGAGGTGTATCGGGCGACCGATACGAACTTGAAGCGCGAGGTCGCGATAAAGCTCCTGCCGCAGGCTCTTTGCGCGACGACCCAGACCGCGTCGCCCGCTTTCAACGCGAGGCCGAGGTCGCTCGCCGCGCTGAATCACCCCAACATCGCCCAAATCACGGGCTTGAAGAAGGAGTGGAAACACGGCGCTCGTCATGGAGCTCGTCGAGGGGCCGACGCTTGCGGAGCGCATCTCGCGCGGGGCCAATTCCCCTCGCCGAGGCGCTCGGCATCGCCGAGCAGATCGCCGATGCACTCGCGGCTGCGCACGCGCGCGACATCGTACACAGGGATTTGAAGCCCGCGAACGTCAAGGTCAGGCCCGACGCCACAGTCAAGGTGCTCGACTTCGGGCTCGCGAAGGCGCTCGAGGACGCTGATGTGGCCGATCAGCGGCGCGCAGTCTGCGGCCATTCAGGACGCCGGCGATGACCGAGGCCGGCGTCGATTCTCGGCACCGCCGCCTACATGGCGCCCGAGCAGGCGCGCGGCAAGGTGGTCGACAAGCGTGCCGACATCTGGGCGTTCGGGGGCGTGCTCTACGAGATGCTGACCGGGCAGCCAGCCTTCGGTGGCGAGGACGTGGCGGACACGCTCGCACGTGTGCTCGAGCGCGATGCAGACTTCGGCCGTATTGCCGAAGGCCGTTCCGCCAGCTGTGCGGAGGACGCTCGAGCTCTGTCTCGAGAAGGATCTGCGCCGGCGCATTGCCGACATCCGCGACGTCAAGCTCGCGCTCGGCGTGGATATTCGAGGAACCAGGACGCACAAGCTGTCGGCAGCAGCCCGGCGCCCACCGCATGGCGTCGCGCGCTGCCGCTCGTGGCGGCGCTCGCCGCGGGCGGCGGCGTCGTGGGTCTCGCGGCGTGGAGCGTTCGCCGAAACCCGCGGCCCAAGCCCGTGACGCGGTTCGTCCACGCGTTGCCCGAGGGGCACCAGCTCGCGGGGGCACTCCACGTGATGGATCTCGCTCCCGACGGCAGCGCGCTGCTCTACGGCGGCCTCGGTGGCCTGCGCCTTCGCGACATGGCGACGCTCGAGGACCGCGTGATTGGGGCCAGCGACGGTTTGCTGTCTGCGCCGACGTTTTCGCGCGATGGCCAATCGATTGCCTACCTATCGCCGACCGGCCAGATCCATCGGCTTCCCGCGGCCGGCGGCCCGGCAGCGCGTGTAGCGGAGCGCGTGCTCCGCGGCCCGGTCGCGCTCCGCTGGGCGCCCGACGGCACAATACTCTTCAGTGACATCGGCGGAATCTACCGCGTGCCCGCGACCGGCGGCACTCCCGAGCTCCTCGTCGACGCCGAAGGCGGGGTTGTCTTCGGGCCGCAGCTGTTGCCCGACGGCGATACTCTCCTCTTTACTCGCAACACAGTGGCCGCGCCTCCGGCCCAAGCACAAGTCATCGTCCAGTCCCTCGCGACGCGCGAGCGGACCGTCATCGTCGACGGCGGCGTCGACGCGCGTTATGTTCCGACGGGCCACATGGTCTATCTACTTGAGAATACGCTGTTCGGCGTCGCATTCGATCTCCAAACGAAACGCGTGACCAGTCGCGCGGTGCCGCTCGTCCAGGGCGTGTCAGGAGGGCTGTCGGGCGCAGTTTGCGATCGCCAACGACGGCACGCTCGCCTACGTCCGCGGCCTCGGTGGGGACCAGAATCCGCGGGTGCTCGTTTGGGTCGACCGCGAAGGGCGCGAGACGGTGCTTCCGGCGCCGGCGCGAACCTACGTCTATGTCGATTTGTCGCCCGACGAGAGGCATCTCGCGCTCGACATTCGCGGCCAGGAGAGCGACGTTTGGGTCTTCGACCGCGCGCGTGAGAGCTTGCAGCGGCTCACGTTCGACCCTGGTCAGAATCGCGGTGTCGTCTGGGCGGCCGATAGCGCGCGCATTGCGTTCTCCCGTGAACTCGGCGCCACCGAGGAGATTTACTGGCAGGCGGCCGACGGCTCGGGGAGCGCCCGTACCGTTAACGCAGGACTCGGGGATGGCGATAACCCCGTTGGAGATCACGGCCGACGGCACGCTGCTCTTTGCGACGAGCGCTCTCCCGCGCGACATCTTCATGATCCCGGTCGCTGGTCCCACGGGCCCGGGGACGCCGCTGCTCGACGGCCCTGCGAACGAAGGCGGCCCGACCGTCTCACCCGACGGCCGCTGGCTCGCGTATTCGTCCGACGAGAACGGATCCTACCAGGTCTATGTCCGGCCGTTCCCCGACGTCGACTCCGGCCGCTGGCAGATCTCGACGGCTGGCGGTATTCACCCGCACTGGAGCAGTGACGGAGGCGAGCTTTTCTATCTCGAGGTTCGCGACGCCGAGGTTGCGATGATGGCCGTGGCGGTTGAGTCCGGAGAGACTTTCCGCCCAGATGTGCCCGTCGCGCTGTTTCAGGGGGACTATTTCTTTGCCGGGGAAATCGCTGGCCGGACACCTACGACGTGTCCGCCGACGGGCGGTTTCTCATGATTGCGGAGTCGCGCGCGGCCGGCGCTGACAGCGTTCGGCCCGACATCGTCATCGTCCACAACTGGTTCGAGGAACTGAAGCGGCTCGTGCCGACAGAGTGAATGGTCAACGGATCCGAAAGTCCCCTCATGGCCGTTCTCAGATATTTGGGTTGACTCTGATCATCGAGTGCTGAACGGGCCGCAACTAAAGGTAACCGCGGACCGGCACTGCACGCCGCGCGGAATGCACTTTCCCGAAAAGGGCGGTGGGCTCAACGGGTCGATGCAACATCATCTAGGTTGACGAACGCGTATCGATTTCGGTTTCCGAGCAACTGGAAGACGAGCCTCGTTCTCATCCCGACGATCGCACGCTTGTGGTTCTCAGCGGAACGTTCTATGTCGGATTCGGCGACAAATTCGACGAAAGCGCGATGAAGGACGCTCAAGCGAGTGGTCAGCGCACGCCGCAGTGGATAAAGAGCTAACGAACCTCAGAGCGCGGCGTGCGCCTCACCCGTAGATCTTGCTCGCGCTGGCGGTGCCGGGCGCCAGTACGCGTACAGCTCGACCTGCGTGATGAAGTACGGACTAACCCATCTCGCCTCTGGCTCCGCGCTGAACGTCACTCGGTGTTCGACGCTGCCATGTAGTGTCTTCACGAGCACGGCCTGCCCATCGGCGGGCAGCCGCGTGGTTGTAGCGATCCAGTTTGGTTGGCTCAATGGGGTTCTCCTCGGCCGGTCTGTTCTAGTGCGGTCAGTATCGGACCGGACTATGGCACCCACGTTACGCCGCAAGAACCGCGTCGGCGAAGTGTCGTCGATCACAGACGGCGACCAGGCTGGAATATTCAGCATAAGCGTCGGAAGGGGGAATGCCTCCTGTCCCTCGGCGAGCGTGGTGCGCGCTGACACGCGCTGCTCGATGATGTGTGCGGCGAACACGGCAATCGCCAGAGCAGCCACCGCGAATGGCAGGTGACATGTCGCCGCACGGCGGAGCCGGCGAGCTGAGCCGGATCAGCGGTCCGAAATCATTGGAATCGCCGCCGCCAAAGCTTACCATCCGGTCTGACCGCCTCGAGCATCGACGGGATGAACGGCGGGACCAGGGGGCAGGCAGACCGCCACGATACCGCCTCCCGCTTGTGAGGCGGACGGCTATCGATGGCGTCTATCGCGGAGCAGCGGCGATCTATCCCGACGAGGACACATGGTGATCCGGTCCGGGCCCATGCCACAAGGCGTTTCGCACGACACTGATGCCGCACGAACGGGTCCCGGTGTGCCCGAGCCCGGAGACACGTCACGCCCTCCTGAAGATCAACGCAAACGGCAAATGCACGCGGCGGAAACGCGCCTGTTGTACGAGAACGCTACCACCGGGATTGTTGTCACCATCGTTATCGCGTCGGTCGTGGCCTACGGCCACTGGGATCTCGGTCCGCGGGGCATCGTGTCGGCATGGCTCGTTTACATGCTGCTCGTGTCCGCCGTGAGATTCGTGGTCGCGCAATGGTATTGGCGCGCGTCCGCGACCGACGTCGAGAACGGTTGGTGGAACGCGGCGTTCGTCGTCGGCGCCGCGATGGCTGCCGCTGGCTGGGGCGGAGGCGCCATCATGCTCTACCCATCGGCCCAACTCATGAACGAGATCCTGCTGGTGTTCGCGGTGGGCGGTGTCATGCTCGGTGGTGCCTCCACTCTTGCGGCGAGGCCGGAGGCGTTCCTCGCGTTCCTGGTCCCCACGGGCTTTCTTACGTCCTTACGCGTGGCGAGCGTGGGAGATGAAGACCACCTGCTGATGGGGCTGCTGGGTGCGGTTTTCACCCTCGCGGTAATCCTGACCGCCTGGCGCTTCCACTTGGCGATCGAGACGTCGTTCAGGTTGCGATTTGACAACCAAGATCTCATCGAGAGTCTCCAGACCGCCAAGAACGACGCGGAATCGCTGAATCGAGAGCTGGAGCTGCGGGTTCGTGACCGTACCGCCAAACTCATCGAGCAGGATCGACGCAAGGATGAATTCCTCGCGACGCTCGCGCACGAGCTCCGGAACCCACTGGCCCCGATCCGGTTCGCGCTGCAGGCCCTGAAGATGGACAGTCCTCGCGCCACCGCGGCCCGCGCTCGCGAGGTGATCGACCGTCAGGTCGCGCAGTTGGTGCGACTCGTCGATGACCTGCTGGACGTGTCTCGTATTACGGCCAACAAGATCCAGTTGCGTCTTGAATCGCTCGACCTCGCGTCGTTGATGGCGATTGCCGTCGAATCGATCACGGCCCAGGCCGCGGCCGCCGGGCAAACGGTGCATGTGCAGCCGCCGTCCGCGCCGGTTCGGGTCAACGGTGATGGCGCGCGGCTCCACCAGGTCTTCGCGAATATTCTGAACAACGCCGTGAAGTTCACGCCCCCAGGCGGGCACATCTGGTTCACCGCCGACCTGCAGTCTGATGAGGCTGTCGTGCGCATCCGCGATACGGGCGCGGGCATCGCCCCCGACGTCCTCCCGCGAGTGTTCGACATGTTTCATCAGTCGGAGTCGGTCCTCGAGCGATCCACGAGCGGCCTGGGTATCGGGTTGACGTTGGCGCGGCGGTTGGTGGAGATGCACCACGGGGAGATCGATATCAGTAGTCCCGGCACGGGCCAGGGAACGGAGGTCGAAATCCGGCTGCCGGCGACCGCGGTGCCGGCCGCGGCAGCCGTGCCGGCCGACCGGCCGCTTGCCGCGGCAGGGCGCAATCTTCGCGTGCTCATCGTCGAAGACAGCCTGGATGCGGCGGGGATGTTGGAGCTTGCGATATCGCAGCTCGGCCACGTCACCAGGCTGGCTCATGACGGGGCGACCGCGATCACCGCAGCCACCCCGTTCAAACCTGACGTGATCTTCCTGGACATCGGCCTGCCAGTGTTGAACGGCTACGCTGTCGCGCGGACGTTGCGAGGAATGCCGGAGTTCAATCACGTCCATATTGCTGCCGTCACCGGATGGGGGCAGGAAGAGGATCGGCAGAAGGCGCGGGAAGCCGGATGCGACAGTCACTTCACGAAGCCTCTCGATCCGGCGATGCTGGAAGAGCTGCTTGCAACGATCGCGCGGCCACGCTCGAACGGCGATGCGCAGTCGGCGAGGTCTATCGGCGGTGTCTAAATGAACACCGTGCTGTGCGGGCCTGAGGAGCGAAACTCGTGTCCACTGTCCTCATCGTTGCCTTGCTCGTGACCTATCGGAAAAGTTTCGTCGGCTCGGTTGTCAGGGGTCGTGGCGCCGCGCCTGCCGTGCTCGCGCGTGTTGCTCGAGACTTGGTTGCGCCACGGTCATGGTGCCCAGGAGAGGCAAGTAGTTCGCATCGAAAGGTCGCGCCGCTGCGCAACTTCTGAGCCTGGCCGGCTCACGCTACCCGCGCCGGGCTCTAACACAGCGCCGCAGGCTCTAGACCGGCGGCCGCTCCGCGGCTTAATCTTTTCCTCGGGCGGCCTCGAGCGCGGCGACAGAAGATCTGTCCGGTGCTTGGGTCGCTATCACACAAGGAGGAAACCAATGCACAACGCTCGGTGTGGCTTAATTGCCATTGCTTTGATGATCGGAGGTCCCGCGGTGGCGCAACTCGAAGTCGGCGGCAGTGCCCTCGATAACTGCGCCGAGATCGATCCGCTGCGCAAGGCGGGCAACTACACCGAGGCGCGCGAAAAAGCGCAGGTTTGCCTCGAGGCGCTCGAGCAAGAAGTCACCGGCTCGGTCGGCGAGCTGTTTCCCGCCAACGTAGCGGGCTGGACGCGGACGGACATGGAGCAGAGCAACGCGCTCGGGTTCACGAACGTGACGGCGACGTACACCAAGGGCGAGACCAAGGCCACTGTCGCGTTGACGGGCACGGGCGGAAGTGGCGGGGGCGGCCTCGGCGGTCTGCTCGGCGGATTCGCGCGTGCTGGCTTGGCGGGATCGGGACAACCAGTGCGGGTGGCGGGCCTGCCGGCCTCGGTGCAACCAGACGGAGCAATTACCGTCACGCTGGAGGACGGTTCGTTCTTGACGTTCGCGTCGCCGAGTTTCAGCTCGCAAGACACGGCGCTCGCGGGGTTGGGTGATCTCGTCAACGCCTTTCCGGTCGCCGAGATCAACGAAGCGCTGCAATAGGCAACGGCTAGCACAACGGCGCCATAAGTCAGACCCGAGATCCCCGGAGTTCTGCGAGGCGTCTCTTTGAATTGCGCGCGGATGGCTCGAGAATCGCGGCAGTAGGCTCCTGAGCGCGCGTTCGTGCAACCGGATCCGCGCTCCTCCTCCAGGTTCGATCCCATCGAGGCTAAACCTCCGAGATTCACGCCGCGCGCTTGCCGCGCGAAACAGTCACGTGCGCGCAAGTGGTCCAGGCCCGCCGAACGGTTTCTTGCTTAGCGCCGGACTTCGCTGGTTAGTACATGTACCTGGGCCTACTGCGCCGCCTTTACCGCGCTCTGCGGGCAGTCTCATGCTTGCCCTCGATGCGGCGCAGCACCCGCAGCACGTCAGCGGCCAGGATCAGATGCACCGGCTTATTGGCCAGTTCGGGGTATACGAACGTGTCGAAGATTCAGCGCGCTTTAGCGAGCGTTATGGCAGCGCAATGACTCTGCAGCGCCAAGTGATCCTCGGCGCACTCTTTAAATGAGTTGCGCAGCGCGGCTTGTCCGCGTTTCCTGGCGTCGCTGGGATCGACACCTGCAAATAGGTGGCGGCGCATCGCGTCGCGTTTATCGCGCGCGAGTTTTAGCGACGTGTCTGGATACTTGCCGCATGACAGTCCGCGTCCACGCTCCGCGAATCGGTATTTGAAGCGCCAGAGTTTGAGCCGTTCGGGGCAAGGATCATGTAGAGGCCGGCGGCCTAATCACAGCACCTGCCTGCGCGGAACGCGGCAAAGCGATCATTCGCCTCGCCCCACGCGCACCCCTCCTTACGTCGCCGCCCGAAGAGCTTTCGCGCCGAGGATAGACCGAATTCGCGATACGTAAGTCAGATTCCCGCGCCGGTTGCAGCTCGGGCTCTGCGAGACTCTGCCGGGCGATCCATGAACGCGCTTGGGCGCTCGGCGACTGCTCTCCCGTAGCGCCTCAAGCTCGTCGTCGTCCGAACGATGACGCTAAGCACGCCGTCCGGCGCCTCGTAAACGTCGACCTTGGGCTCGTGCTCGGGGATTGATGCCATAGCGACAGTCAGAGCGAAACGGCGCCGCGGTAGTTCCTCAGTTGCCACTCTATGAAAAGTGTTCCCGAGCGCCTTCACGGGCGATCGAGGCGCTGATCGGCTGAGCCAATTTCGGAAAGCCTACGGGCGTCCGTTTTTTGTGGTTCACGCGCCGTTCAGGGAGCGCCATTAATTTCTGCCCTCTCTGAAGGAGTCCGTCGAACGAGAGGGAACCTGTTTTGATGTTCATACGTGTGCCTAGTAAGGGGCGGCGCGGGATCGGAGGGCGCTTATGACTCTGCGGGATCTGCTGTGGCTGTCCTTTGGCGCCCTTTTCGGCGTCGGTATCGCGGTGGGCGCGGTTGCTCTACTCGCCCTGTTCCAATGGCGACGATCAGCGACGAAGGCGATACCAGCGAAGATTGAGAGTCAGGACCGAACGCCTCCGATAGACCGAGGTGGCCGACGTGACGATCGTAGAGGCGTTCTCAATCTTCCTCAGCTGCGTCATAGGCGTAAGCGTGGGGTTTTTGATCCTGGCCAGAATCGGACTCCGCCGACGACGACCGCGTAAAACGCGCTGGCACCATTGACCTATGGATAAGCATCCGCTGCTTAGATACCTCGAGTCATGGACTCTTTGGCGCTTCGGCGAAGATGTCGGGATATCATCCGTAGCGACTACTGCTCCCAAGGAGTTGCCCGCCGCGATTGAATCATGGGCCACGCAACACCGCGACGCGGTATGGCAGCGCATTTGGGTCGACGACGATGCGGTGCTGTGCGGTTTCGCACCGGCGATTGGTCCAGAGCAGTTTGCGGTCGTTCAGCACACGAACGGGGGCGTTACGACAGAGGGGACGTACTCATATAGGCCGGACGGCTCGTGGCGCCAGTTAGCAAGATGATGGGTGAAGTGCTACTTGCGCCGCCCTGCGCGATCAGATCCCAGCGTAGCCCCGCGATGTCGCCAAGCCGCGGTCAATGCCGATTCGTTGGCCGCACAAACGACCTCGCTAGCCGCACCTCTGCGACTTTCTTCCGGCAGTTCCGGCAGCGCAGCAAACGGGCGAGCTCCTCGAGCGTAGACATGTGGTGTCCTCGCCGGTTGATCTCGCTGTAGCGCAAGATCGCCGTGCGCTGGCAGCCCTTACAAATCGCGACGAGCTGCTCGCCGGCTCGCTCGTAGTCGAGAGAAAGGTCGTGCGCTCTCGCATACTGTTTTTGTATACAGTAGGCGAACAAATCCAGTCGATATCGCTAGTTTCGGTGCTCGCGTCCGCGATGCGCTTGTGTTCATCGTGGGCGAGTGAAGCAGAAAACCACCGATGAGCTCGTGGAGCTCGCGCTGCGACGGCTAGCTCGTATTCCCGGCGACTAACAGCCGCGCCGACCACGGGTGGCGCTATCGCGGCAGGCCGTCTCGCTCCGTCCGCGGGTGGTATTGGGGGAACGGCATGCTCTGTGCATGCTTCGCACAGATTCAACGCCGCTGCACAAATGCGAAATACCTCATCGTCAAGGCGGGCGCGATGCCGGGGATGCCGGTGCCTGCGTGCCTGGCGGCGAGGCGGTGAGTTACTGGGCTTCTCCCCGTCACAAATGACGATCTCGACGTGAAAGTCGAAGCGTTCAATCCGTCGATCGAGCGTAACGGCAGGCGACACCGGCATCGCGCCCGCGATGGTGTGCGGGACAGTTACCGGCGTTCCGGCGTTCCGCCCTCGGCTCCGTGATGCTCGAGCCGCAGCGCAATTGCTGGCGCATCGAGCGTGCGGCTCGTGCGTCGGTGATCGTGGACGCCGACGAATACTTCCGTTTCGCGCGCGCCGCTATGCTGAAAGCTCGCCGGCGGATCATGCTGATCGGCTGGGATTTCGACGCACGCATCGTTTTGGATCGACGCGCCGATGGGCACGAGGGACCGCGCGATGTTGGCGCTTTCATTCACTGGCTGGTCGAACAAAATCCCGCTCTCGAGGTGTACCTGCTGCGGTGGGATCTCGGCGCGTTGAAAGCCTTGTTTCGAGGTACGACGCTGCTGACGGTTGTTCAATGGATGCGCCATCCGCGCATTCACGTGAAGCTCGATAGTGCGCATCCGCCGAGCGCGTCCCATCACCAAAAAATCGTCGTCATTGACGACTGCTTCGCGTTCTGCGGCGGAATCGATATGACCGGCGACCGCTGGGACACCCGCGAGCATCGCGACGACGATCCCGAAAGGCAGCAACCGAACGGCAAGCCGTACGGCCCTTGGCACGATGCGACGAGCGCGCTCGAGGGTCCGGCCGCGGCTGCGCTCGGTGAGCTCGCGCGGGATCGCTGGCAGCGGGCGGGCGGTGCCGCGCTCGCCACCGTGCCGGCAACGAATTGCTGGCCCGATGCTCTGCAGCCACAGTTTCACGACGCGGACGTAGCGATCGCGCGCACCGCACCCGAGCTCGGCGATCGGCCAGCCTTGCATGAGATCGAGCGACTGTATTGCGATCAGCTCGCGGCAGCCCGGCGCTTCATCTACATCGAGAACCAATACTTCGCCTCGCGCCTCATCGCGAGAGCGATCGCGAGCCGCTTGGCTGAGATCGACGGGCCGGAGATCGTCGTGATTAATCCGGAGCGCGCGCAGGGCTGGCTCGAGCCGCTTGCGATGGACACGACTCGCGCCCGCTTGTACGAAGCTCTGCGCCGGGTGGACAGCCACGGCCGCTTCCGCATCTACCATCCGTTCACGGCGGGCGGCGAGCCCGTCTATGTGCACGCAAAGATTCTGATCGCCGACGATCGCGTGCTGCGCGTCGGATCCTCCAACACCAACAGCCGGTCGATGCGGCTCGACACCGAATGCGACGTCACGATCGACGCGGCGCTCCCGGCCAATACGGGGTCGGGCAAGAGCATCCGAGCCATCCGCGAGGACCTACTAGCGGAGCACCTGGGAACTGAGACTGCCGCGGTCGCCGCGGAGCTCGATCGCACAGGCTCGTTGGTCGCCGCGATCGAGGCGCTGCGCGGCGCGAGCGCAAGGACGCTACGGCCGTATCGGACGCCGGATCTGTCGGCGGTCGAGAAGTGGCTGGCGGACAACGACGTGCTCGATTCCGAGGGTCCGGAAGAGGCTTTCGAGGCGCTGACCAAGCACCGGCTGCTCGGTCGCTGGCGCAGAAGGAGTTCGCAAGCGGCATCCGGTAAAAGCCGGGGGTAGCGGTCTCTCCCCGCCAAGGTGAGAAGACCTTGCTTGCCCGCATCGAGCGAGCCGTGTCGTGGGGACTTGTTCCCGTCTTGCCGATTGCTCGATCGAGGTTCCGCCAGAGCTAATGCCGTCGAACCATGCGGCGCGCGCTGCGCGCGCCGGTACTGGCGTCTATTTCCCGGCGACGAGTATCGGAGGCCCGCCGCTCATTTCGGGAAAGTTCCGTCGGCTCGGTTGTCGGGAGTCGTGGCGTCGCGCCTGCCGTGCTCGCGCGTGTTCCACGAGACTTAGTTGCGCCACGGTCATGGTGCCCATGAGCGCTAGCGCGGCTTACGGTTCCTCGAAGGTCTCTGCACGCTTCGCCGGGGACGCCATACCCCGCAGACCCAAGCGCGCGATGCGCAAGGAGAGCCCTCTCGCGAGCCATGCTTGAGGCGGCTATTCAGTCGGCCGCTTCCGACCCGTTGGCGACGTTCGCCTCTCCAAAACACGGTCATTCGTTCGTCATCCCTTTCACGCCAAGGCCCATTCGTCGCCGACAGCGCGAGTTGTTCAGGAATCCTCCGCACGCTTCATCTGCAGCGGCTCGGGCATCGAACGTTTCGACCTGCCACGGCGTAGAGGTGGAATTGGAACGGCTGCGCGTCCTGACGCTGGCAGAGGGCTCATTATAGAAGAGGCTCACGCCGTGGGCTTTGAGCGGAAGGCTCCCTGATCGCCGTCGGCACTGAGCGACGTTCGCGAAATCGTCCCAAGACGCGCCTTTGCTGGCTCAGCCGAAGAACAGCCGCCACATCAGGCGCCCTGGCAGGAACGCGAGCGCAGCGGAGATGAGCAGCGATCCGGAAAACAGCAACATCATGAGGGCGCGGTGCCAGACAACCTGATGGCGCCGCGCAAACCACACGGCCAGCGGCAGAAACACAAGCACCCAGGCGGCGAAGAGATGCAGGAACGACGCGCCGCCGTTGCTTTCGCGTATTAACAGCGACGACAACGCAACGCTCATCATCAATCCGAACCAGTTCGCGACGCGGTGAAACCGCTGGCCCTTGCGCCTCAGCATCATCGCGGCGCCGAGCCCAACTGCCGCGAGGGCAACCATCACGTGCACCTGCACCTACTACGGGCCGTGCAAAGAACAACATTAGATCCGGCCAATGCGGCGACCCGGCGCGCGCGGCGGCCGCAGCGAGCTCCACGAACTGCGAACCGAGCAGGCCGATGGTGATGGCAGCGGCGATGATGGAGCTGAGCAGGCGCAAACCAGTGGTCGAGAGGCTGACAGCGACGTTCATAACGTGCTCCTCCGCATCGGTAACCCTGGGAAGCCAAGTGGCGTCCTCTCGCCGGCTTCAGTCTTCCGCCTTCCGTTGGTCCGCCTGCAGAAAGGTCACGATCCGCGCGTTCACTACATCGGGTTTCGACATCGCCGCAAAGTGATGCGCGCCGAGCACGATCTCGCCTTCGAGCCCGGCCATTCGCGTCATCGTGGTGCGGAGTGTCGAATACGGCTCATAGAGGATCTCGTGCTCGGCGATCAGCAGCAGCGTCGGCGTCTTGATTGCGCCAAGCTCCGCGTCGGAAAACACCTCAGGCATGATCATGTTGATGCGCTGCGAGCCATCCATGAGTTGACGGCCGAGGGCCAGCCAGTCTTTGTCCTCTTTGTTGAATCCGACCGGGTGGGCAATGACTGCGACAAGATTGGGCCTGGGTCCGTCGTCGGCGCCAAAGGCGCGACGCAGCGCTCCCGTCAGCATCCAGTAGATCATCGACCGGAACAACGGCATGTAGGAGACGAGGCCGGGCGGGCTGATCAGCACCACCCGGTCGACGCGCTCCGGGGCCATCGCCGCCTGGTTAAGTGCGATGAAGCCGCCGTAGGAATTGCCGACGATCGACGCGCGCGCAATCCCGAGCCCGTCGAACAGCTCGTTCAGCCAGGCCGCATAGTCGCGGCGGGATTCGATCTTCCGGCTAGCGACGCTCCTTCCACCCTGTCCGACGGTGTCGACCGCATACACGCGGAAATGCTCGCTCAGCGCCTCGACGTTCGGCCGCCAAACCGTCGCGGTGGCCATCGCCGCGGGCAGCAGGACTAGCGGCGGAGCATCCTCCGGACCGCTGGCGACAACATGCGTGGCATCC
>CAVQLK010000012.1:0-117644 GCA_963713355.1 uncultured Gammaproteobacteria bacterium
TGCGCGCAGCGGCTTTCCTCGACACTGAGCCGAACTGGTTGGGGAAACCGTCAGACGCCGATGAGGCTGGGAGGGGGGAAGCCAACCTAGAGATCGCGTCCGACGGCCGCGAAAACCGCGTAAGCGAGCACAGTGATCATAGTCTTGCTTTTTTCACCGATTGAATTGGAGTGTCCCCCAAGGAGCCGACTGGCGCTCCAATTCGGAATGAGTCCGGATCGAGAGGGCGAGAACCAGATTTCGCGAGCCGCGCGTAAACGAGACGCCCTACCGTCGTGCCAACGACCGTGACTACGGCGATGAGGCACGCCGTCCAGTCATAACGCTTCGCAACGCCACTGGCCATGGCGGCGACGGTAACAGAAGGGTCGGTCGTGAGTGAAGGGCTCGGCGAACCGTCAGGTCTGAACGCGGATACTTCCAAGAGACCCGCTTCGGCCGGAGTTTCTTTTTACTGGGAACCTAATCCGCTCTCATCCGTGTCGCCTGTATGACCTTCGGCGAAACCACGTGGCTCTTGCTAGGCGCTGCCATCGGCGCCATAGCAGCGTGCACCATACCTTACGCGGCGGACTTGCTCGGCCGGCTCTTGCGCAAACCGGCGCCGACGTCCGGGGTACGGCCAGAGCTTCTTCAGGGGTGGTCTGCTAACATTGCGCCGAGATCGCCGAAGAGTGATCACGAGCAGAAAAAGGAGAAAACCGCGTGATGACAGAAGTCATGCTCGCTATCGATCCTGCCGCGCTGACTATGGATCAGACTGCGGCAACCGTTGCGCACCGACTGGTGGAAGTAGGCGGGCTAATGGTTGGCTGGACGCCAGAACTCAACGGCGCGCCTGCCAAAGCAAAGTTCAAGTTCCAGAATCAGGCGCGATGCGACAAGTTCCTTGCAGATGCTCTAGCCATTGACGGCGTTTCGCTCGCAGCGTCGGAGAATGTTTCGACCGCCGCGTGATTGCTAATGGCGGGTGACCGCCGCCGGAGCCGCACATAGCCCAACCCGATATGAGACCGCGCTTCGGGCGGGGTCTTTTTTTGGAGTCGGCGCTTCGCGACATTTTTTTTGCCGAACCGCGCCGCCCGTCCGGCCGCGTTCGGCGCGCTTCTCTTAGTCCTTTGCCATTGCCAGCAGCAGTTGCTGGCGCGCGTCAGCTAACCCCCGCAGCGCGTTAGCTTCTCTAGTGAGGAGGTCAGCGGAGGGCGCGATCCCGCTTGCTGCGGCTTCAGCCAAGTCGCGCGCGCAGCTGCCGAGTAACAAGCGTTGTAACGCTGCCGCAGCTCTCGTAAGGCGACCTCGGAGGTCCGGGACATGGCCAATTATTTTTGCCCGCTCGCATCGATGCCTATTGGCCCTTCGCCCAAGCCGCAGCCTGACCTCCGTGCGTGTGATCGTAGAGCGCATCCATTAGCGCCCGCCTGGCGAAGGAAAGTTCGCTAAACACCTTCTCTTCCGCCCGTGTTTCAGTTCGGATAACCCCGTGCCGGTCGCCACATCGAGCTGGTTCGTAGTCGGCATGCGGCAGGCCGAGTATCCGGGCTATCTCGCAGCTTGCTTTCTCGGCCCAGTTCTCCCCCGTGTTAGGGCGACCCTCCTTGAAGAGAGTCCGGCGCCCTCCGCTCCTATACCAGAACTTATACTTGCTACCCAACTGCTCCAACTGGGTCGACACGCCTTGCGTTACCTCGACAATCCGATACGTCATTGCGCTTCCGGTGGCACTATCAGGGGATTGAGGATACTCGACTACCCGTTCCACGATCGCACGATTACCGTGACCAGTGCGGCCGCGTCTGCTTCGGCCGCCAGAAGATCAATTTGAGCACCGTCTTCGCCGGCCAGAACGTCGGCGTCAAACAGGTCGCCGACCAGATCTGGCTGGTCAGCTTTATGGACTATGACTTAGGCTTCTTCGATCACGAGACATGTCGGCTCGAAAGCGCCGGTAACCGCTTCGCAGCGAAAGTGTTACCCATGTCTCCGGTATAAACCGTTACCTATGTGATCGGAATAGACCGGAACCGGTTGGTAGCGGGGGTGCGCTTTGGCACTTTGCAGCTGGTTTTCAACCTGGCTGCCTAGTCTACATTGTCGATCGCTAAAGAATGGCTATCCTCCGGCGCCTTCGGTGCGATCTGAGGCCGACCCCTCGGGGTGTTGGTTAATCGACCTTGATTAACCGTCGCGGCGGTTGCAGCTAGTTTGCATCCCCAAGAAGTCTTCTCTTCTGTGCCTCAAATTCGTCATCGGTCAGAATCCCCCGCGTTCGAAAGTCATCGAGCTTCAGGAGTTCTGCATAAAGGTCAGGGCGCCCCTCAGTTTCGTCTTTGATTCGAATATCAGCGTTTATGTTGTCGTTGCTCTCGATGACTACGTCGGCGCGAGGAACGAGAGCCGTGCGCCTGGCTTCAGGGTCATCTTCCTCGACAACACGGAACTGATACTCGATGGTTGGCCACTGCCCGGGCGCCGCTGGCCGCTCCTGGGTTGATAGGGGGATGGCTATCTTCCCCTGGCTGGCCGCAAAGTCGTTCGCCTGCTGAATTACGCACTTTCACTATTTGACAGAAATCGGTAGGTGCCGTATTTTGTGACGCGCGCCATCCTTCGGGCTCGACGAGCACCGCTAGAGTGGCTCTCATCTCCATCCGACCTTGGGGGGCAAGATGGTGAGGAGCAACCAGGCGAAGCAGGCGGGATCGCTCCAGCCGAACACCGACGATGAGTTCGGCGCGAACCTTGTTCTCGGTACAGATGAAGTCGCTCTGACCGACAGGGAGGTGCTCGAGTTTCTCGACGCCAACACCCCCGATGTGTACGTATCAGCCAGAGGCTTGGCGTACGGTGTCATTATGGGTCTAGCGTTGTGGGCGACCTTGATCGGTGCCTTCCTTGCATGGAAGTGGATCGGCTAACCCGCCAAGGCTGAGAGCAAGAGGAAGGGTTAGCGCTAGTTCCACTTCGCACGTTCTGCGCCGACGTGCCGCCCGTGCGTCGTCTTGATCTTGACCCAGTCGCCGGTCCGTCCGCGGCGGTAAGGCGACATCGCCTTCTTCGAAACGATGCCTTCTAGTCCGGCTTCTTCGGCCGCAGCAAACAATCCGAGCCCATCTTCGACGTGATCGACGTAGCGAATCCGCGTTATGCCGCTCAGAACGTCATTGAGCCGCGCCTTTCTCTCGATCAGCGGCAGCGACCGCAGATCCTCGCTTTCGAGTTCTAGCAGATCGAATGCGAAAATCGCCGCCGGCTGCTTTCGCGACGCGGCCTGAACAGAAATCGCCTTTCGCATTCGCGATCGGCGTACGAGTTCCCCGAATTGCGGGCGGCCTTCCGCGTCGAGCATGACGAGCTCGCCGTCGATAGCGAGCGCGGGAAGGCAGGCGACTTCGGCGACCGGCTCCGGAAAAACGTCGTGGTATCGAGTGCCGCGGCGGGAAAGGAGTTGAACGCTCCCGGCCGCGTGAGTCACGAGAATGCGGGAGCCGTGGTATTTCAGCTCGTGAATCCAGCCTGTCCGGTTGAACGGGCGGCGCTGGAGCTCTGGCTCGGCGAGGTCGGTCGGCGAGATCAATGCACTCGTTTCGGCGCGCGTCGGCCACTCTCAAGCAGCGCTTTGAGCTCGTCATCATCGATCGTTCGGATGACCACGTCGAGCACGCCGTCGGGCGCCTCGCGGATGTTTACTTCGGGCTCATAGTCGGGGCTCTTTTCCATAGCGAGAGTAAGAGCAAAGCCGGCAATCTGGAGTTCCTCAAGTGCTGTACTTTGAGAGGCGTTTCGCGCGCCATTAGCGGTCAATGCCGATTCGCAGGTGGCCGCACAAACGACCTCGCTAGCCGTACCTCTGCGACTTTCTTCCGGCAGTTCCGGCAGCGCAGCAAGCGGGCGAGCCCCTCGAGCGTAGTCATGTGCTGTCCTCGCCGGTTGATCTCGCTGTAGCGCAAGATCGCCGTGCGCTGGCAGCCCTTAAATCGCGACGAGCTGCTCGCCGGCTCGCTCGTAGTCGGCGATAAATGTCTTGCGCTCCTGCATACTGGTTTTGTATACAGTAGGCGAGGGAATCCAGTCGATATCGCTAGTTTCGGTGCTGGCGCTCGCGATGCGCTTGGGTTCACCGTGGGCGAGTGAAGCAGCAAAGGTTGGTAGCGGGGGGTTGCTTGCGCCGATTGCTACCAGCGCCAGTGCTCGCCGCTGGAACGACACGTGCGCGTCCAAGTGGCCGGCTTTGTTCGGCCGCAGCCTGATCTCACCGAGCAACTCGCGAAGGGCTGCCCTCGCACGTATCACGTCGCGCGGGTCTACGCGGTCGCCGTCAGTGCCGATGTGCTCCATGCGCTCGATCTCCAGGCGGTAGCGGTCCATAGCCGCTTTGGGAACGATGTCAGGGAGCTTGTCCAGGCTGGCCGCAGGCGTGACGGCGTCTCGCTGGCGCCGGAGCTCCGACAACGCGGACTCCTCTCTATTGAGGTGCGCGGCCACGGCAGCGCTGCTCCGCATCCCTCCAGACGCGATGGCCTCAGTGAGATTGGCGACCCGCTGTGACTTCTCAGCAATCTCGCCGTCCAGGCGAATCACCTCGCCGCTCGTGGCCGCATCGCGAGCCTGCCGCTTCAGCTCCCGCAGGTGCTCCTGCATCGAGCGTCGCGCGGCGGCCAGCATGTCATCCGACAGCAGCTGCCGCTTCACCTTCTCTAGTATCCGGCCCTCGGCGACCTGGTGCTTGACCAGCACCCCGTTGCTGCATGCGTGCTTACCGCCGCTCTTGGGGCACCCAACCGTAGCGATGCTTGTTCACGAGGTTGAACTTGCCCTCGCACTCGTCGCAGATGAGGAGGCCGGACATCAGTTGTGTGCGGCTCCGCCCTCCGCTGTTCTTCCCCTCGCCTCTCTGCTTGGCCGTGCGCTCCTCGGTGCCTTTGACCTCGCGCTCGACCCGCTTCCACAGATCTTCCTTGACGATGCGCAGGGCGGGCTCAACCCTCGTGATCCACTCAGACTCGTCGCGCTCCCGCTTCGCGCGCAGGCTGCTGTGCGGCCGCTTGACCCACTGGAACGATCCCAAAGAAGGGTGACACGATACACTCGTTTCTGGAGGCTGGCTAGCACGTTGGAGTGCATCCACTTGCCGTCCGTGCGCAGCGCCGTGCGTCTCCGACTTCGACCGGGGCTCGGCACTCCCGCCGTTGAGCTCCGACGCAATCGCCCGCTCTGACATCCCCTCGGAGCGACTGACGAAGATGCGCACGAACAAGCGCGCCTGCTGCTTGGCGATTTGCAAGAAGCTCCTTGGATAGTTGCCTGACTCGATGAGGCGGTAGCCGTACGGCTTGCCGCCGACGGCGAACCCCATCTCGAACTGCTTGCGCAGGCTGCCGTACACGCGCGTCCCGATCTTCCGCGACTCCATCTGATCCACCACCGCCTTCATGGACAGGACCATCTTCGCGGACTCGCTGCGGGTGTCGACGCCGTCACGCGTCACGAGGTATTGCCTCCTGAACTCCATGCTCCGCGAGTGCCATCGTCTCCGTTGGATCGCAGAGACGCGGCTGGTCTCATCCGCCAGCACGACGTCGATCTTGCCCGCGTCCAACGCGGCGCGGAGCTGCTGGTAGCCCGGTCGTGTCCTGTCGTTGCCCGAGATTCCCTCGTCCTTGTACGTCGCGACGACCGTGAACCCGCGCTGCTTCGCCATCAGCTCGCAGTTGTGGACCTGGCGGTCGATGCTGGTCTTATCCTGCTTGTCGGTGCTGAATCTGGCGTAGATCGCAGCGCGCAGGACCTTATCTCCCTTGGCCGCTCGAGCGCGGCACCCCCGGAAGGATGCGCTCGACGCTGGTGCCCGCGATCACGATGAAGTGCTCTAGGTCGGCGTCGTGGTAGAGCTTGCGTACGGCGCAATGAGCGAGCGTCATGCGCTCCGGATAGTCGCCCTCGCGGACGATGTTCGAGAACCAGAGGTGCCGGCCGTCGCGCAGGACGGTGAGTATGGTGAGGTCGTACGGCGCCGCCGGGCCAGCTCGGATGGGAGTATGATTTCTTCTGACATGGTCTCGACTCCTTAGTCGGTGTGGTGGCTGTGTCATCGAGGCTCGGGGCAGTTAGCGCTGCACCGGGCCTCACTTACTTTCGCTTGTGCTTCTTCAATAGGTCATCGATCCCCTCTCGAATCAGCACCGCCCGCGGGATGCGGGTGCGGGCAGAGAGCGCGTTCAGCGCCTCGACCTGCTGCGGTGTGAGTGGGAGCAGGATCCTCGGCATCTTCTTCGGGTTCGCCTCTTTCGGCCACGCGTCCTCCTGGTTTGGTATACCGGAATATACTGGCATATGTCGGCATACATCGCGACCACCGCGCCACTCCTGACCCTCCGGGCGCCTCAGCCGTCACAAAGCGAGAAAAATGGGCGGCGAGCCCGAGAGCCCGCCGCCCGTCGTACCTACTCCTCGTCGGTCTGCCGCCCGGCTTGCTTGGCCAGCGCGTCGGCAGCGAGATCAAGCGAAACTTCCCTCGCTCGCGCCCGGGCGCGTCTGCGCCACATCTCCTTCTCGCGGGCTGGTAGCCTCGACATCGAGATAGCGCTTCTCGCCGTCGTTCATCTCCTTGCGCGGCTTGGGTTGGCCGTAGCGGCCGTCGGTCGTGTCCTTGATCAATGATCGAAGCATGTGTTCTCTCCTTATTGGTTGTTGAGCTTCAGCGGCGGCGCGTTGTTGAGATACGCGCGGTGCAGGGTTTCGTCGGCCACGAATGTCGCGCGCATCGCGTCGCTGTAGGTGAGCTTCGCGTCGCCGCTCATGCGCTCGCGAATGCGAAGCTCGACCTCGCGGTGGATGTCCTGCTTGGTGTTCTTAGCGCTGGAACTGATGCGCTCGTCGTTGTCATCGTCATCGCTCATGTACTCGATCTCCAGTCTTGTGAATTGGGGGCCGTCCTACGTCCTCGAACAACGAAGGAAGCAGCGCGAACAGAGCCGCACGCGGACGCCTGACCGCCAACATCACCGTTGGACTGCAGGCGGACCATGCGCACGGATGCCCGCGCGCTTGCCCGACCAACCGAGCATTTTTTTTTTTTTTTTTTTTTTTTTTTTTTTTTTTTTTTTTTTTTTTTTTTTTTTTTTTTTTTTTTTTTTTTTTTTTTTTTTTTTTTTTTTTTTTTTTTTTTTTTTTTTTTTTTTTTTTTTTTTTTTTTTTTTTTTTTTTTTTTTTTTTTTTAAAAAAAAAAAAAAAAAAAAAAAAAAAAAAAAAAAAAAAAAAAAAAAAAAAAAAAAAAAAAAAAAAAAAAAAAAAAAAAAAAAAAAAAAAAAAAAAAAAAAAAAAAAAAAAAAAAAAAAAAAAAAAAAAAAAAAAAAAAAAAAAAAAAAAAAAAAAAAAAAAAAAAAAAAAAAAAAAAAAAAAAAAAAAAAAAAAAAAAAAAAAAAAAAAAAAAAAAAAAAAAAAAAAAAAAAAAAAAACGGTTTGACGAAGTCGACGCGGAGGCTGTGCAGCTCCATCGCCCGACGCACGACGTGCGATCGAAGTCGCCGCGGGCGATGCCGTCAAAGAGCCGTCGCTCGATGGCATCGAGATCGGCGCCCTCGGACTGCAGTCGCAGACCTTCGTGCTCGGCGAGCGCGGCGCGTCGCATGTAGCGCGGCAGGTGTGCGAACTGAAATTGCCGCTGCTCGTCCTCACGCTCCCCGCGCTCGACTGCGGCGCGTTGCGTGTCCACCACCTGGCGCGCCATGGCACGCTGCTCGTCGGTCGCGTTCATCCCGTCGAGATGCGCTTCAAGCTCTGCGTCAGTCATGCTCAGTGCCTCCGCCCCGTCAACGAGCCGTCGTCTGAACGCGCAGCTGCGTAGCTGTCGCCTTGCTCGGCTGCGCCGTGAGCACGCCAGCCGGCTTCGTGTTCCTCGGCCGTCAGCTTGGCGCGGGCTCCCGCGCTCGGCGATCTTGCGATTGAGGGCGCGTTCGAGCGCGAGTCGCCGCGCGTTGTCCATCGGGCGGCGGCCCTCGATGTGAAGCTGCGCCACCGTCATCGCCTCGAAGCCGTGGGGATCTTCGAGTCTCGCGCCGCCGCTGGTCGGCGTGTAGACGCTGCAACGCGTCCATGTCGGCGTGCGGCTCGGAGTGATTACGCGCTTGCGCAGTCACCGGTTCTGCGCGCGGGTCGGGGGGGTCCACGACGTAACGCACGAGCCGATCCGCGCCGGCGATCCACGCGGCGATGTGCGTGAACAGCGTGGGCTGCGCGGGGTCGAGCACGTGGTGCAGCGGCGGCCGCGCGGGCGGCGGATTGGCCAAAAGACGAGCACGCTCCAGCGCGCGCAGCTTGTTGTGCGTGGTTTTATCGCGGCGGAACATCGCGGCACCTCCAATGCTTCGAGGCCACGCTCGTTGACACCGCTCTCCCTCAACGTGTGGAGAGCAGAGAGCTGCGCAGTGAGGCTGTCGGCCAGAGATATGGCACTTGGGCGAGGAGCGGATACGCGAACTTCTAGCGCTTGTTCACGATGCCCGGGCCGATCTCGAGCAGAAGACCGTCGAGCGTGTCTACCAGCACCCGCGTGCGAACGATCACGTCCACCAATACGACGGCGTGCGCTGGGGGCTCCTCTCCGAGTGTGGCGAGCATCGCGGCACGCTCTTGCTGCAGTGCGAGCGAGAGGCGGCGGAAATTGTGGTACAGCCCGCGCACGCCGACGCGGACCATGCGGTCGACCATGCGCTCCTCGACTCGTGGGATGGCGCGGCCAGCGGCGACGATCGCCGGCTCCTCGGGCTTGTCGATCATCTTAGCACCCCTGCGTACGAGTTGCAGACATGCCGGAGGTCCGAAGATAAGGTGCGCACCACCCGCGTGCGGCCTATCGCTGTACGCAACCGCGTTCCGCACCCCGTCATGGCGCCGGCAGAACCAGGCCACGGCGAGCCTCGGCGGCGGCCTTGGCGGCTCAGCGCGGCGACGGAGCGCCCTGTCGCTCTGTCCACCCCGATGGAAATGTCAGGTCCGACAGGGGGTTGCGGACAAAGGCCGGTCGCACGGCGTCGATGGCCCTCTGCTGGGCGGATGACGGGTGCGACTACTGGCGTACTTTGTGGCCCCTGCCCGCCCAGAGGACGGCAGGAGATGGGCTGCACCCGGCTGTCAGAGGCACCAGCTAGCACCAGGCCCAGGGCGGGGCCTGCCGTGGCGAGTGACAGGGAGATACGGTCGGAGCTACGGCTAGAAGCCGCGTGGTTGACTAGAGTTACGGGAGTTACAGTGATTTCGTATGTATAGATCTGTACTACGCCTTCCTACGGGCGTTCCGGCGCTGCACCTACTACGCGGATCGGGAAATGGAAACCCACTGTAACTCCGTAACTCGTAACTTGGTCCCGCGGTCATCGCTTCGATCTCCTTGTGTTCGCCACGGACATCTCGTTCATGTAATTCGCACGCCACGATCCGATGTCGTCGACGTGCTCACGCCACCACTCCAGATTGCGCACGGCGACTAATCGGCAGCTAGTCATCGACCTTCAGCACGCCGCGCCCGAACCTGACCGCGCCCTCTGTTATGAGCGCCTTGCTCACCGCGGCCGGCGTCGGGTTCTGCTTCTCCAACTCGCCGGGGATCACGTGCATTAACTCCTCGACCGTGTACACGTCCTTCCCTGGAGCAGCGCGAGCAACTTCGACGAGCGCGCTGTCCGGGTCCGCAATCAACGCCGCGACCCAGCGCTCCAGCGACGTCTTCGATTCGTGGATCATCGCGGCCTTGTCTGCCGTCATCGGCGCGCGGCCCTTCGGGTTGAACTTCGCGCAGTCCACCTCGTGCTTGAGGTAGTACATCAGGTTGCGCGGCTCACGCCCTGCTCTCGGAACCTCTTGGCCTCGTCCCAGAGCCGCTGATCTAGGGGATCGTTGTGAACCTCGGCAACGATGTATAGCGGCGGTCAGTGCTGTGACTGCTACCGCGTCTGGGTAGTTCGAGAGCAGCAGCAGGTTCGCTAGGTTGGGCAGCGTGTGCGCCGGCTCGTACTTCTCATCGATGCGCACGGTGCTGCTCGTGATGTAAACCTTCAGCTTGTCGGCAGTGCGCCGATCCGCCTTCGTCACTTCCTCGGCGACGATGAACTGCTTGTGCCGCAACCAGGTATTTCGGTCGCTGTACAAATCAGCGACGCCGATCTGATCGCCGTTGTTGCCGTTGTCCTTGAGGCCGTATATGTCGAGCATCAGGTCGCCGACGTACGACTTGCCGGTGCCCTGCGTGAGAGACCACAGCACCGCGGCCCAATTGATCTTCGCGCCGGGGTTCTGTATCGGGTACGCGAGCCACTGCCAGAACGCGCGCTGAAAGGTCTCGTCGCCGAACCCGGACACGATGCGCTTGACTATAGAAATGTCGCCGGGCTTGGGCTCGGTTCCCCATCGAGTCCAGACGTTGTAGTCGCCCTCGGCGGTGAACTGCGGTTGGTCAGGGGCGTACGTCTGCCGCCTGGCCTCTCTGCGATGGGGCCAGTCATAGGCCCACTTCTCGATTGCGCGAGCGCGGCCGGCGCGCAGCGATCCGTACTCTAATAGCAGGCGCGAGGGGTTCGCATACCAGAGGCGGTCATTCGCCGACCAGTAGCCCTGCGCTTCCCGCACGTAGACCAGATCGTCATTCAGCGCCCACAGCGCAGCGGAGTCCGTCTGCTGATGGATCGGAAGTTCCGCGAACGCCTCACGTCCGTGCTTCACTAGGAAGTCATCGAGCTTCGACACGCCGTCGGCGACTGGCAATCGTCGTACGTAGATGCGCGCGCCTCGCTCAGCCAGCGCCTCGCATAGCGCGCTCAGCGCACGCGACACGTTCACGTTCGAATACAGGTCGCCGTCGAAGCATACCTCGACCTCGCGCGCTTTCCAGGAGAACTGCTCGAAGTCGCGCAGCACATCGATGTCCCACTTCTTGGCGCGCCAGTTCCACACGCCACCCAATCCAATGCAATCGAGTCCGTGCTGGCAACCGCAAGCGGCCTTCTTTTCGCCCTCGGTCAAGACGATCCGCGTGGAGGTGTCCGTCGCGATCTGCTTCCACTGTACGAGCGGCGGCAAATAGATGTGCGGGATCGTCTTCTCGCGCTGGTAGTACGTGAAGTCGAGATCGTCCTTCGTGGCAATCAACTTCCAACCGGAGTAGCCGTTGGGTTTGCCATCGAGGTCGAAGTACGGAATCTCGTACGCCACGGCGTGCTTCGCGGCACCCTTCGTCAGGTCGCGCGTCTGCTCTACATCGAGCAGCGTTGTGAGGTGGAGCTTCTTCACGATCTTCGGGTCACTGAGCCCGCTGGCCTCGAGGTCTGCGTCGCGAACTGCCGTCAGTAGCTCTTTGTTGTCACGTTTCGTTGTCACGGCGCGCCCTCGACGTTGTACGTCGGTCGCGTCGTGCGCCGTGCGGTGATTGACGCTCGCCGCCATCATGGCGACGGAGGTGGTTCGATTGATTCTGCGGCCATGCGGGAGCGATGCGCGGACAGCGCGGCTTGCACAGTCCCGATGTCCGAGCGCCACTCCGGGCGCTCAGCCAATGCATCCGAGTAAGTGTTCCACTCGCGCTGGATCACAGCTAACCGCCGAAGAAATCCGTTCCGCTCCCTCGTACTCATGGGCGGGGGCGGCTCGGGCTCGGCGGGCTCGGGCGCGTTGACCAGGCCCTCATCTCGCGCCATGGCCTCCAGTTGCGCGTGCCAATTCTTCGGGAGCTTCATCGTCGGCCTCCGCGGCAGAAGACGATCAGTGCTTCCGCACTCTTGCGCATGCGTCGTAGATAGTCAGCTCTGAAGTCGCGTGCGGTGATTGGCGGCTTGCACGTCTTGGCGATATTGATGAAGCCAGAGACATCGCAGTGCACCGCCATTTGATCGATGAAGTCGCTGCGATGCTTGTCCGCTATCTCCTCCTTCGTTTTCCTCGGCGTCCGCTGTTCGCGCACCTTCCGCTCCGCGGCCTTGGGAGTCGTCTCGCCGCTCTTGATTCGCTCGAACTCTTTTGGATCGTTCTCCTTCACGTAGGTCGCAGACTCGACCGTTCGCTCGCTCACTCCCGTGATCGCGGCGGCTTGCTTGGCGGCCGTTTGTGTCACGGCTTTCCGCACCGGTGCGGGAAGGCGAGTCTTGTTTGTAATCGCCGCTCCGACCTTCGCCCCTTCCTTCTGCCTCTTCTTCGCCTCGATTTTCAACGGGCCGATCAGCTCCACCGATATCGCCGCGCGCTGCCCTGGAGTCAGGTGCCTGCGAAGCCCGTTCAGCCTCCACGCCTCCGCGGCGGGCTCGCCGCCGTCATACTCGGTGAAGCGCGGCTTGGTGCTGGTCTCCTGGCACGCTCGATATCAGTTCCGGCTATCGATGATCTTGCACTCGTAGAGAACGATGTCGCAGCGCAGTCCATTCTTGCGAACGTCAGACTTCAGCTCCTCGAACTCCGCGCCGCCCAGCATCGGGAAGGCGTCGGCGATGGCGTGAGCTTCGTATTGGGCCGGTTTCATCGGCGGTCTCCGTGCCCGTACACGCCAAGCGCGTGAAGATGGCCGGTGCTTACGCCGATGAGCCTGGCGAAGCCAAATAGATGCGTTGAAGGTCCCTCAACGTCTCGGATTGCGCGGACGCGTTCGACCTTCGCTTGCTTTCGCTGCTCGTCGCGAGCGATGCAGGCCAGGCGAAGCCCTTCGAGTTCGCTTCGGCGCGTGAGACCGCGGCTGATTCGGGCGGTGATGCTCGGTGTCGCCTGGGCGCGAACGCTACTCTTCGTCGTGGTGTCGTCATGGTCATCAGTCCTCGTGGTGGTGGTCGTGGATTCCGCGAGATACCCAGCGAGGGCTCGGCGTCCAAACAGGCGCGCGAGCTCTAGCAGAGCTTGGTCGCGGGGTTTGGTCACGGCAGATCAGCCGCGACGAATTCGGCGGCGCTGGAAAATCTCGCGCGCCTGCTCGATGTGCTCGTCGTAGAGAATCGCGTGACCCGCGGAGTGTACTGGGGCTTGATGCGCTCGGCTCTGATGTACTCGTACAGCGTGCCGGGCGTGCAGCCGATCTCATGCGCCGCGCCGATCACGTTGTACGGCGTCGGGCTGTTCACCTTTGTCGCAGCTCTAGCCATCGATGAATCCTCCGGATGCTCGAAGGTCCGACGGCGCTGCAAATAAAAACGCAGCGGAACTCGATTCGTTAATGACTCAAGTCGAGGCTTGTTTCTGCGTCCGCTCTCGGCGAGGCGGAGTCCTGCCGCAAGTGCGTCCTCTTGCGTGACGCTCGGCCAATTGCTCGGCCTATCTGAACCGCCTACGTCGTTTCGCGTTGCGCGTGCTCGACTGGCTTTGACGGTCCGGGCCTACGGCTACACGGTAGCGCGATGCGGCCCTGGTGCTTGTGTCCGTACCTTACCCATAAGGGGTTATGGGCTGTCAACCGCTCCGCGGCAACGCTACCGTTTCGGCTGGATCCGCCTCTAATGGCCTCTTTTGACACCCATCGAGGCGACGCCTCCTGGGAGGGCGCCGATTTTGCGCAAACCTGTCAGCCCATCCGGCCCGAGAAAGCACTGGCTCTTGACCTGCTGCAGCGCCGCCCGCACCGTGCGCGAATCCGTGAGAAGAGGCGGAACCGTGTAACCGAAGGCGCCTGGGGAATGGACGACAAACCACAATCAACGACATGGCGCGTTCAGAACGCTGTTGACGATTTCATTACGGACTCGGCTGCAAAAGACTATGACGGCATGCTGTATCAGTACACGGACGCAGCAGGGTTGAAGGGCATCGCTGAAAGCGCTCAACTATGGGCAACGGGTATACGTCATCTGGATGATCCCCTGGAGTACCTCTACGCATTCCAGTTGTTGCACAACGAACTGCTTCGGCTGACCGGGATGGTAGCGACTGATCGACAGCACGGCACCAACGTCAATCGAATGCGTAGAGGGAGTCGACTACATACAAGATGAAGATGACAAGATCGAGTGGACTGCCGACTGCGTCGCTTCATTCTCCCAGGACGGCGACTTGCTCAGTCAGTGGCGCGCGTATTGTCCCGTTGACGGCGGATTACCATCGGCTTTCGACGGCCCGATATCACTCGCGCGCTTGGCCAGGGCTGGAAACTCCGTAGATGCGAAACGATGAGACTACGCAGATCGCAATAATCAGGCGTCTCGTGGAACTGGCGCTCAGCGGAGTACCCGACATGCAGAACGCGTTGATGGCCGACCGCCTGGACGTGCGCCCGTTCACTCTTAAGCTTATTGAAAGGTGTGAACAAGCTGGCGCCGTATTTCAAGCATCCAGCGTTCCACCAAGAGAAGGAGTGGCGGCTCGTCGCGCCAGGCGGTTCGAGGCGTGGCGAGGTGGGGTTTCACATGGGACGGTTGAGACCTCAAGCCGTTCCTCAGCTTCAAACTCCCCGCTTCCGATACCGGAAGGCCGGAGATCGCCAAAATTAAGGTCTTCGGACCAAAAAGAGATGAGTGGAATAACGCGAAGAACCATTCAGCGGTTCTTCCAGCACAAAGATCTCACCCTGCCCTGGGAGCAGATCGAAGCCTCGACGTGCCCTTTTCGACACTGGGATCAGAAATAAGACGGGCCTGTAGAAACCCCGCTCGCCGCGGACCAGGCGACGAGCGGGGCTTTACCTACCACACCAGAGAGGTGCCGTATGGAGCGTCTATCGTCTAACTGGTTGGCGTGGACTGCACTCGCTCTAGCGTTTGCGCCTTGTTTGAGCGGGCAAGCCCAGGCGCAGGTTTCGGGCCCTCAACTCCTGGAAGCGTGCCAGACCGCGATCCGTGGAATAGATGGGGCCGACCAAAACGCAACACAACTCGTTCTCGGCGGACAATGCATTGGTTACATGATTGCCGCGAGCGATTTCACCAAGCTACTTCACGCGCTGGGATTCGAGGCGGGCCTGTGTGTTTCCCCGATGGCGTCTCCCCCGCGCAGATGGCCCGCGTCGTCGTGAAGTTTATAGAGGAGCATCCTGAGCGACTGCACGAGGGACCACCGAGCTTGGTAGCCGCTGCATTCAAAGCTGCCTTCCCGGCATGCCCCAGCGGCGACGCCAATTGAAAACCCCGCCCGCCGCTGACCACGCGACGGACGGGGCACATTCCACACCACAAAGGAACGCCTGGGACACCACTCCCAGGAGCGCGCCTATTTTAGCGCGACCAGGAAGGTGGCCCAGGGATTGGTAGAAAAGGTTGGTAGCGGGGGTAGGATTCGAACCTACGACCTTCGGGTTATGAGCCCGACGAGCTACCAGGCTGCTCCACCCCGCACCGGATGAGAGGCCGGCATCATACAGAGCCGGCCCCATGCACCGCAAGGCAAGCGGCTAGGCGCCGAGCACTCGAGCGCAGAGGTCGAGCAGGCCGCCTGGAAACAAGCCCAGCACGAGCAGGCCTAGAGCGTTCGCGCTCATGACGATGCGGACGTCCGCGGCCGCGGCGAGCGGCGTCGGGTCGGACGGTTCCGCGAAGTACATGTACCAGACGACGCGGATGTAGTAGTACGCGCCGATCACGGCGAACAGCATGCCGACGGCCGCGAGCCAGACGAGACCTGCGTCGAGCACGCTGCCGAGCACGACGAGCTTCGCGTAGAAGCCGATGAACGGCGGCACGCCGGCCATGCTGAACATCGTCATCAGCATGACGAGCGCGAACCACGGGCTGCGCGCGTTCAGGCCTTTGAAGTCCTCGAGCCGCTCGGCCTCGAATCCTCGGCGGCTCAACAGGATCACCATGCCGAAGGCCGCGGCCGCCATCAGCACGTACGCGAACGTGTAGAACATCGCGGCCGCGAGCCCCTGCTCGTTGCCGGCGATGAAACCCATGAAAATGAAGCCGACGTGCGAGATCGTCGAGTACGCGAGCATGCGCTTGATGTTCGTTTGCGCGATCGCGACGAGGTTGCCTAGCCCAAGCGACAAGACGCAAAGCACGATCAGCATGTCGCGCCAGCCGCCTTCGTGCAGCGGGCCCAAGCCCTCGGCGAGCACGCGCCAGACGAGCGCGAACGAGGCAAGCTTCGGCACCGAGCCAATGAATAACGTCACCGGCGTCGGCGCGCCGTGATAGACGTCGGGCAGCCACATGTGGAACGGCACGGCCCCGAACTTGAACGCGATACCCACGATGATGAATGCGAGCGCCAGCAGCGCTGGAACGTTGAGCTCGGCGGCCCCGACGCGCGCCGCGAGCTCGTCGAGCTGCAGGGTGCCCGTGATGCCGTAGAGCAGCGAGATACCGTAGAGCAGCGAGCCCGAGGCGATCGCGCCGAGCACGAAGTACTTCATGGCCGATTCGGCGGAGACGGCCGAATCGCGGTTGAACGCGACGAGCGTGTACTGCGACAGCGCGAGCACCTCGAGGCCAAGATACAAGGTCAGCATACTGTGCGCGGAAATCATGATCATGATCCCGAGCAAGCCAAACAAGCCGAGAATGAAGAACTCGCCCTTCAACAGGCCGTTGTTCTGCAAGTACTCGCGTGAATAGAGGAACGTGACGCCGAGCGCGACGTACGCGAATATCTTGAGTACTCCGCTCGCGGGATCGGTGACGTAGCTGCCGTTGAACGTGACGACTCGATCGTCGACGGCGAAATACAGCGTGACGGCGGCGGTGCCGACCAACGCGAGCATTGCGAGGATATAGGTCGTCTCGCGCTGATCGTCGCGCAGGAAGACGTCGACGAGCAACACGGCGCAGATCGCTAATCCCAGGAAGATCTCGGGGGCGGCCGCAGCGTAGTTGAGATCCATGACGCGGGCGTCCCTCTAGAGCTTCGGCTGGCCGACGTGGTTCAAGAGCTGGCCGATCGATGCATCCATGGCGTCGACGAGCGGCGCAGGCCAGATGCCGACGGCGAGCACGGCGATCGCGAGCAGCATCAGCATCCAGAACTCGCGCGCGCCGACGTCGGTCAGCGCCGCGACGTGGCTGTTCGCGACCTCGCCGAACACCACGCGCTTGATCATCCAGAGCGTGTACGCGGCGCCGAGAATCAACGTCGTTGCCGCGAAGAATGCGAGCCACGGATCGGCATGGAATGTGCCGAGAATCACGAAAAACTCGCCGACGAACCCCGACGTGCCCGGCAGGCCTGCGTTCGCGAGACCGAACAGGACCATCAGCGCCGCGAACTTCGGCATCGTGTTGATGACGCCACCGTACGCGCTGATCTCGCGGCTGTGCATGCGGTCGTAGAGCACGCCGACGCAGAGGAACAACGCGCCCGAGATCAGGCCGTGCGACAGCATCTGCATCATGCCGCCTTGCAGCGCGAGCCGCGCCCCGTCGCTGTTCGGCGCCGCGTCGGTCGCCGCGAAGATGACGAAGAAGCCGAGCGTCACGAACCCCATGTGCGCGATCGACGAATAGGCGATCAGCTTCTTCATGTCGGCTTGCACGAGCGCGACGAAGCCGATGTAGACGACGGCGATCAGCGACAGCGCGATCATGAGCCACGCGAGCTCCTGACTTGCGTCGGGCGTGATCGGCAGGCTGAAACCGAATGAACCCGTAGCCGCCCATCTTCGAGCAGGATCGCCGCGAGAATCACGGAGCCGCCTGTCGGTGCCTCGACGTGCGCGTCGGGCAGCCAGGTGTGGACAGGGAACATCGGCACCTTGACGGCGAACGCGAGCAGGAAGGCGAGGAAGATCAGGATCTGCTCGTTCATCGTGAGGCGCAGGTCGTGGAACGACGCGATCGCGTAGTCTCCAGCCTGGAGATACATGTAGATCAACGCCACGAGCATGAACACGGAGCCGAGGAACGTGTAGAGGAAGAACTTGACGGTTGCGTAGACGCGCCGCGCCCCGCCCCACACGCCGATGATGATGAACATCGGCACGAGCATCGCTTCCCAGAACACGTAGAACAGCAGCGCGTCGGTCGCCGCGAACGTGCCGATCATGAGCCCTTCGAGGATCAAGAACGCCGCGAAGTATTGCGTCGAGCGAGTCTCGATGACCTCCCAGCCCGCGACGACGACGAACGGCGTCAGGAACGTCGTCAGCAGGACGAGCGGCATTGAAATGCCATCGACACCGAGCGCGTAGTAAGCATCGAAGCGCTCGATCCAGGACACGCTCTCGACGAACTGCATCGCGGCCGAGTCGAAGTCGAATCCCGTCCAAAGCCCGAGGCTCAGCGCGAACGTGACAATCGACGTGCCGAGCGCGAGCTGCTTGCCGAAGCGCGCGCGACCTTCGCCGAGCGCCATGACGGCGATGCCGCCCAGGATCGGCAACCAGACGAGGACGCTCAAGATGGGCCAATTCATCGCATCTCAGCCCGCCCTGAACACGAGCCAGCCGACGAGCGCGGCGAGACCGACGATCATCGCGAACGCATAGTGATAGAGATACCCGGATTGCAGTCCGCGCGCGACGCCGGCGAGCAGGCCGACGGCTTTGGCGCTGCCGTTGACGAGCGGCGCCGTCGATCAGCGCTTGGTCGCCAACCTTCCATAGCCCAAGCCCAAGCCCGCGTGCGCGCGGGCACAGCACGTTCTCGTTGAACCAGTCGAAGTAGTACTTGTTGACGAGCACGTTGTAGAGGCCGTGAAACTGCGTCGCGAGGCGCGCCGGAATGTCCGGGCGCTTCAAATAGAGGAACCACGCGACGAGCGCGCCGGCCGCGGCCAAATAAACGGCGAACCGGCCGTCAAAGCGTGCAATACGAACGCCGCCGGGACCGTGGAATTCCTCTCCGACGACCTCGACGGGGTTCTGCCCCTCGAGATTGAAGATCGCGCCTCCAAAGTAGCCGCCGAACAGCACCGGGCCGATCGTGAGCCAGCCGATGACCGCGGACGGAATGGCTAGCGCGATCGAGCGGCCCTGTGACGACCCAGGGCGTCTCGTGCAGGTGCTCCTTCGTGTGGTGGTCCATGCGCTCCTTTCCATGGAACACGACGAACAGCAGCCTGAAGCTGTAGAGCGCGGTGATGAACACGCCGAGCAGCACGGCCCAGTACGCGAGCGTATGGCCCGGCGTCGTCGACGCGTGGACGGCTTCGATCAGCGCGTCCTTCGAGAAGAAACCCGAGAAACCCGGAAAGCCGATCAGAGCCAGCGTGCCGATCACGCTCGTCCAGTACGTGATCGGCAAATACTTGCGCAGGCCGCCCATCTTGCGGATGTCCTGCTCGTGGTGCATCGCGATGATCACGGAGCCGGCCGCCAGGAACAGCAGCGCCTTGAAGAACGCGTGCGTCATCAAGTGGAAGATGCCCGCCGAGTATGCCGAAGCGCCGAGCGCGACGGTCATGTAGCCGAGCTGGGACAGCGTCGAGTATGCGATGACGCGCTTGATGTCCTGCGCACGATGCCGAGAAGCCCCGTGAAGAACGCCGTGATCGCGCCGATGACGAGCACGACGGAGAGCGCCGTCTGCGAGAGCTCGAACAGCGGCGACATGCGCGCGACCATGAAGATGCCCGCCGTGACCATCGTCGCGGCGTGGATCAACGCCGAGATCGGCGTCGGGCCTTCCATCGAGTCGGGCAGCCAAACGTGCAGCGGCACCTGCGCCGACTTACCCATCGCGCCGACGAACAGGCAGATGCAGGCGAACGTCAGCAACGACCACTGGGTGCCGCTCGAAGATCTCGATCGTTTGGCCGCGACAGCCGCTCGGCGTCGGCGAACGTCAGCGCATAGTCGAGCGTGCCCGTCGCCATCGCGAGCGCCGCGATGCCGAGCAGGAACCCGAAGTCGCCGACGCGGTTGACGAGGAACGCTTTCAGGTTCGCGAAGATCGCCGTCGGCCGCTTGTACCAGAAGCCGATCAGGAGATACGAGACGACGCCGACGGCCTCCCAGCCGAAGAAGAGCTGCAGGAAATTGTTGCTCATCACGAGCATCAGCATCGCGAACGTGAACAGCGAGATGTAGCTGAAGAAGCGCTGGTAGCCGTCGTCGTCGTGCATGTAGCCGATCGTGTAGACGTGCACGCACAGCGACACGAACGTCACGACGGTCATCATGAGCACGGTCAGCCGGTCGATGAGGAAACCGACCTCGAAATAGATACCGCCCATCGACGCCCAGCGATACACGGTGCCGTTATAGGGCTCGCCGCCCGTCGAACACGAGGTCGTTGAAGACGACGAGCGACAACACGAAGGAGGTCGCCGACGCCGAGGATCGTGACCCAGTGCGCCCCTGCCCGGCCGATCGTCTTTCCGAACAGGCCCGCGACGATCGCGGCAACGAGCGGCGCGAGCACGATTGTGAGATAGACGGTTCTCCACGCTCAGCCCTTCATCTTGTCGAGCTCGTCGACGTTGATGCTGCGCGTGTTGCGGAACAGCACGACCAGGATCGCGAGCCCGATCGCCGCCTCGGCCGCCGCGACCGTGAGGATGAAGAACACGAACACCTGGCCCGTGAGGTCGCCCAGCATCCGCGAGAACGCGATGAAGTTGAAATTGACGGCGAGCAGCATCAGCTCGATGCACATCAAGAGCAAGATGACGTTCTTGCGATTGATGAAGATGCCGGCCACGCTCAAGCTGAACAGCACGGCCGCGAGCACGAGATAATGTGCCGTCGTGATGATCATGGCTCTTTGCTCGACTCGACCTTGACGATGCGCACGCGGTCCTCGCGGCGCACGGCGACCTGCTTCACGACGTCTTGGACCTTGAGGCCGGGGCGCTTGCGCATCGTCAACGTGATGGCCGCGACGATCGCGAGCAGCAGGATCATCGACGCGATCTCGAACGCATAGACGTGCTCCGTGTAGAGCACGGCGCCGAGCTCCTTCGTGTTGCTGACATCGGCGGGCAAGGGCTGCGGCGCCGTCACGAACTGCAGCCCTTGACTGCGGAACCAGATCACGTGGCCGATCTCGACTACGACGATCAGCGCGACGGCCACGCCGAGCGGCAAGTAGCGCGTGAAGCCCTTGCGCAGCTCCTCGACGTTGATGTCGAGCATCATGACGACGAACAGGAACAGCACCATGACGGCGCCGACGTAAACGAGCACCAGCGCAATGGCAAGAAACTCGGCCTCGATCAGCAGCCACAGGAACGCGCTTTGCACGAACGCGAGGACGAGGAACAGCGCCGCGTGCACGGGGTTACGCGACGTGATCACGCCGAGCGCGGCCACGATCAGCACCGCCGCAAACGCGTAGAACAGCAGCCCGGTGATCAAGACTTCTTATTCCTTATTTGTCTTCTCGAGATCTAACGGAAGGCAGCATCGGCCGCCTTGTCCGCGGCGATCATCGCTTCGTATTTGTCGCCGACGGCGAGCAGCTTGTCCTTCGTCATGATGTTCTCGCCGGGCCGCTCCATGTGGTATTCGTGGATGCGGGTCTCGACGATGGCATCGACGGGGCAAGCCTCCTCGCAGAAGCCGCAGTAAATGCACTTGAACAGGTCGATGTCGTAGCGCGTCGTACGGCGCGTGCCGTCGGCGCCGACTTCGCTGTCGATCGTGATCGCGAGCGCCGGGCACACGGCCTCGCAGAGCTTGCAGGCGATGCAGCGCTCCTGGCCGTTCGGATAGCGGCGCAGCGCGTGCAACCCGCGGAAGCGCGGCGACTGCGGCGTCTTCTCCTCGGGGTATTGCACCGTGATCTTCTTGCTTGAAGAGCTGCCGCCACGTGACGCGCATGCCTTTCAGCAGCTCGGTCATCAAGAAAGTCTTGACAAATTCTTCATGACACCCTTCCTTAGGCTTGCGACCAGGGGCCGACTTGCAGGGCCGCCATCACGCCTTCGACGCCAATCCAGACGATCGTCACGGGGATCAACACCTTCCAGCCGAGCCGCATGATCTGGTCATAGCGATAGCGTGGGAACGTGGCGCGGAACCACAGGAACATGAAGCAGAACACGACCATCTTTGCGAGCAGCCAGCCGACGCTCGGTGCCGCGAGGAACGTGCTCTCGAGCCCCGGAACGCCGGCGAACGGCGACAGCCAGCCGCCGAAGAAGAACACGACCGTCAGCGCCGTGATGAGGATCATGTTCGCGTACTCGGCGAGGAAGAACAGGCCGAACGCGATCCCCGAGTACTCGACGTGGAAGCCCGCGACGATCTCGGACTCGCCTTCCGCGACGTCGAACGGCGCGCGGTTCGTCTCGGCGACGCCGGAGATGAAGTAGACGACGAACAGCGGGAACAGCGGCCAGACGAACCAGCGAGAGAATGCTCGTGCCCTCTTGCGCGAGGATGATCTCGCCCAAGATTCAGGCTGCCGCCCGCCATCAGCACGCCGACGAGCGCGAAGCCCATCGCGATCTCGTAGGCGACCATCTGCGCCGCCGAGCGCATCGCGCCCAGGAACGCGTACTTCGAGTTCGAGGCCCAGCCCGCGAGGATGACGCCGTAGATCCCGAGCGACGTCAGCGCCAATACATAAAGGAGTCCGGCGTCGATGTCGGCGATGACGAACGTATCGGACAGCGGCACGACGGCCCAGACGGCGAACGCCGGCACGAGCGAGAGCACGGGCGCCGTCAGGAACAGAAACTTGTTCGCGTTCGTCGGCACCACGATCTCTTTGAGCAGCATCTTGATGACGTCGGCGAACGGCTGGAGCAGGCCATTCCAGACCGACGCGGTTCGGCCCGATGCGCGACGTGCATCCAGGCGAGGATCTTGCGTTCCCAGTACGTAAAGTACGCGACGCCGAGAGATCAGCGGCACGAGGACCACGACGATCTTCAGCATGCAGACGATGACGAGCTGCAGCTCCGGCGGAACGGCCGCCCAGAGCTCATTGAATTGAGCAGCAGCCCGTTCACGCCGGCCCCTGCCTGGCCGAGCACGGTCTCTTGCAGCGGCTCGGAGCGGCGGACGAGCGCGTCGATCGCGTAGATCGGCACGTCGAGGCCGGGGCGCCGTTCGGCGCCAGCGGCCGCCGAGCGCGAACGAGCCTTTGTATTGCGTTTCGGCCGGCGCATAGCGCGCGCGCGTCGCCGAGCTCCGCTCGAGCGCGGCGGCGACGTCGCTCGGGCGTGCGGTACTCGCAGCCCGGCAGCTCGAGCTCGTTGCCGAGCACGCGCAGCACGCGCCAGCCCGGCCGCGCTTCGCCGACGAGGTCGCGCCGCAGCGTCGAAGCTCTGCCAGCGGCCTTCTGCGTTGACGAACGTGCCTGCGGTCTCGGCGAAGGTGCCGATCGGCAGCAGCACGTCGCGCGACGTCGAGCAGCTCGTCGGATGGCGAACGCCGTGAAGGCGACGACGGCGGCGTCGCGCAGCGCAGGCAGCGCCTCGGCGCCTTCGGCCAGATCCTTCGACGGCTCGATGCCGAACAGGATATAGGCGTCGCGCGGCGTCTCGAGCATCGCGCGCGCGTCGAAACCGGCACGCGCGACAGCTTGCCGCCGGGCCCGCGATGCGGCGTAGCGCCAGCCAGCGCAGCGCCTGCGGCGTTGGCGCCTTCGCTCAAGTAGCCGAGCGTCGCGCCGGTCATGGCGGCCAGCGCCCGCCGCGAGCGCGCGGAGATCCGCATACTGCGGGTGACGCTGCGCGATCTGGCCGAGCAGCACGAGCGGCCGGCTTGCGCGCGAGCGCTTGCGCCGCCGCGCGATGCGCATCGGTCACGCAACGCCCTCGACGGCGCGGGCGAGATGCGCCGGCACGCCGTGCCTGCCGCGCTGCAGCCGCGGCGAGCACGGCCGCGAGATTCGCCGCGAGGGCGTCGGGCGTCGGCCGTGACGTACGCCGCCGGCTTGAAGTAGTACTCGTAGACGGCGGGATTCAGGAACGCGACGCTCGCGCCCTTGCCGCGCCGCTTTGCGCACGCGATGCGCAACGATCGGCACTTCCATGCGCAAGTTCGAGCCGACGACGAGGATGCCTTGCCGCGTATCGAGCTCGGCGATGCTGCAGCCGAGCCCGGCGCCTTCGGATCATTGGCTTGATCGCGGAAATCGCGCTGCCGCAAGCGATAATCGATGTTGTCGCTGCCGAGATGCCGCGTGATGCGCTGCAGCAGATACGCCTCTTCGAGCGTCGCGCTGGGGCTCACGAGCGTGCCGAGGCCGCTGGCTCCGCCGCCGTCGGTCGCCTTCCGCAGCGCGCCGACCGCAGCCGCCAACGCGTCTTGCCACGTGACTTCGACCCAATTGCCGCCGCTGCTTGACGCGCGGCTGCTGCAGCCGGTCGCTCGCTGTAGATCCCGTGACAGCTGAAGCGGTCGCGATCCGAGAGCCAGCTCTCGTTGATCGCTTCGTTCTCGCGCGGCACGACGCGGCGCACCCGGCCGCGCAGCACGTGCGCGTACGAGATTGCTGCCGGCGCAGTCGTGCGGGCTCACGAGCGGTTTCGCGACCATCTCCCAAGCGCGCGCGCTGTAACGGTACGGCTTGTTGTTCAGCGCCCCGACGGGGCAGAGATCGATGATATTGCCGCGACAGCTCGTGGTCGACGCTCTTCTCGATATAGGTGCCGATCTCGGAGCGGTCGCTGCGGAAGTTCGCGCCGAGCTCCTGGATACCGGCGATCTCCGCGCCGAACCGGACGCAACGCGTGCAGTGGATGCAGCGCGTCATGTCCGTCGAGACGAGCGGCCCGAAGTTCTTGTCTTTGACGATGCGCTTCCGCTCGGTGTAGCGCGAGACGCCGCGGCCGAAGCCCATCGCGAGGTCCTGCAGCTCGCACTCGCCGCCCTGGTCGCAGATCGGGCAGTCGAGCGGATGATTGATGAGCAGGAACTCCATCGTCGCTTTCTGCGCCGAGATCGCCCGCTTCGAGCGCGTGAAGATCTTCATGCCCTCGGCGACGGGCGTCGCGCAGGCCGGCAGCGGCTTCGGCGCCTTCTCGACCTCGACGAGGCACATGCGGCAATTCGCCGCGATCGACAGCTTCGGGTGATAGCAGAACCGCGGCACGTAGATCTCGGCCTGGTCCGTCACCTCGATGATCATCTGGCCTTTGCGCGCCTTGAGCGGCACGCCGTTGACCTCGACGTTGACGACGTTGGGGTCGGCAGGCGGCGCGGTCGGCGGAGGCAGTCGGTGCCGGCGTGCTCATGCGGCCACCGACGGCGCGTCGTCGACGATGCTTCTGCCCTTGTGCTCGACCATGTACTCGAACTCGTGGCGGAAGTGCTTGATGAAGCTCTGCACGGGCCAGGCGGCCGCGTCGCCGAACGCGCAGATCGTGTGGCCTTCGATCTTGTTCGCGACGTCGACGAGCATGTCGATGTCGGCCTTCGTGCCCTGCCGTCGACGATGCGCGTCAGCACGCGGTGCAGCCAGCCCGTGCCTTCGCGGCACGGCGTGCACTGCCCGCACGACTCGGCGTGATAGAACCGCGCGATGCGGCGCAGCGTCTTGACCATGCACGTCGTCTCGTCCATGACGATCGATCGCGCACGTGCCGAGGCCCGAGCCGGCCGCTTTGACGGTGTCGAAGTCCATCGTCAGCGTCATCATCTTCTCGGCCGGGATCACGGGACACGACGAGCCGCCGGGGATGACGGCCTTCAGCTTGCGGCCGCCGCGCACGCCGCCCGCGATCGCGAGCAGCTCGGGGAACGGGATGCCGAGCGGCAACTCGTAGTTGCCGGGCTTCTCGACGTGGCCCGACACCGAGTAGATCGCAGTTCCACCGGAGCCCTTGACGCCGAGGTCGGCGAACCACTGCGAGCCTTTACGCAAGATCGTCGGGATCGAGGCGATGCTCTGCGTGTTGTTGATCGTCGTCGGCGCGCCATACAGGCCGAAGTTCGCCGGGAACGGCGGCTTGAAGCGCGGCTTGCCCTGCTTTCCTTCGAGCGATTCGAGCAGCGCCGTCTCTTCGCCGCAGATGTAGGCGCCGGCGCCGACGAACGTGTGGATGTCCAGATCGATCCCGGAGCCGCGGATGTTCTTGCCGAGCAGCCCCGCCTCGTACGCCTCTTTCAGGGCCTGCTCGAAACGCGGGATTGGCTCGGCCATGAACTCGCCGCGGATATAGTTGTAGGCGACCGTCGCGCCGATAGCATAGCTCTCGAGCGCGAGCCCTTCGACGAGCGCGTGCGGGTTGTAGCGCAGGATGTCGCGGTCGTGCGCCGTGCCGGGCTCACTCTCGTCGGAGTTGCAGACGAGGTACTTCTGCATCGGCGCGGTGCGCGGCATGAAGCTCATCTTCACGCCCGTCGGGAAAGCCCGCGCCGCCGCGGCCGCGCAAGCCCGATTCTTGAGCTCGTCGATGATCGCGTCGCGCGTGAGCTCGCCGCGCAGCACTTTCTCCCAGACATCGTAGCCGCCGATCTTGCGGTACGTCTCGTACGTGTGCGACTCGCGCCCGAACTTCAGCGTCTCGAAGCACGACGAGATTGAATTGTCGTTCGGCCACGGCGTCAGCCCTTCACCGCTTCGAGAATCTCGTCGACGGATTGCGGCGTGAGATTCTCGTGGTAGACGTGGTCGACCATCATCATCGGCGCGCCGCAGCAGGCCGCGAGGCACTCCTCCTCGACCTTAAGGTAGAACTTGCCATCCGGCGTGCTCTGCCCTGCTTTGATACCGAGGCGCTTCTCGACGTGCGCGAGAATGTCGTCGCCGCCGCGCAGCATGCACGAGATGTTCGTGCAGACCGAGATGCTGTGGCGGCCGACGGGCTTCGTCTCGAACATCGAGTAGAACGAAGCCACCTCGAACACCTGGATAGGCGGCAGCTTCAAGTATTCTGCAACGGCGATCATGAGCTCCGGCGTCAGATAGCCGCCGTTCTCATGCTGCGCCGCGTGCAACGCGGCGATGACCGCCGAGCGCTGCCGGCCTTCGGGAAATTTCGCGACCCAATGGTCGATTTCGTCGCGCACGTGCGCGGACAGCGTGCCGGCGGCCGCGGTATCGCTCGCTCATCGATCGATCTCGCCGAACACGATGTCTTGCGTGCCGATGACGGCGACCACGTCGGCCAACATGTGGCCGACGACCATCTCGTTCAACGCCGCGAGATGCGGAAATCCCGGCGCCCGCACTTTGAGCCGGTACGGCTTGTTGGAGCCGTCGGAGACGATATAGCAGCCGAACTCGCCCTTCGGCGCCTCGACGGCGGCATAGGCCTCGCCCTCGGGCACGCAATAGCCTTCCGTGAACAATTTGAAGTGGTGGATCAAGGACTCCATGTCGTCCTTCATCTCGATGCGCCGCGGCGGAGCGACCTTACGGTCGTCGGTCATGATCGGCCCCGGGTTCGTGCGCAGCCAATCGATGCACTGCTTGACGATGCGATTGGATTGCCGCATCTCCTCGACGCGTACGAGATAACGGTCGTAGCAGTCGCCGTTGACGCCGACGGGGATGTCGAAATCCATCTTGTCGTAGACGTCGTACGGCTGCTTCTTGCGCAAATCCCAGGCAATGCCGGAGCCGCGCAGCATCGGACCCGAAAAGCCCAGCGCCATCGCGCGCTCCGGCGAGACGACGCCGATGTTGACGGTGCGCTGCTTCCAGATGCGGTTGTCCGTCAGCAGAGTCTCGTACTCGTCGACGTTGGCCGGAAACCGGTTCGTGAAGTCCTCGATGAAATCTAGCAGCGAGCCGCCGCGGGCCGCGTTCAGCCGGTCGAGCTCCTTGGCATCGCGAAGCTTGGACGGCTGGTACTTCGGCATGCTCGACGGCAAGTCGCGGTGCACGCCGCCGGGGCGATAGTACGTCGCGTGCATGCGCGTGCCCGAGACCGCTTCGTAGCAGTCCATGAGGTCCTCGCGCTCGCGGAAGCAGTAGAGGAACATCGCCATCGCGCCGATGTCGAGACCGTGCGCACCGAGCCACATCAGGTGATTGAGGATGCGCGTGATCTCGTCGAACATGACCCGGATGTACTGCGCGCGCAGCGGCGGCGTCAGCCCGAGCAACTTCTCGATCGCCATGACGTAGCCGTGCTCGTTGCACATCATCGAGACGTAATCGAGGCGATCCATGTAACCGATCGACTGATTGAACGGCTTGCTTTCGGCGAGCTTCTCGGTCGCCCGGTGCAGCAGCCCCACGTGCGGGTCGGCCTTCTGGATGACCTCGCCGTCGAGCTCGAGCACGAGACGCAGCACGCCGTGCGCGGCGGGATGCTGCGGGCCGAAGTTCAGCGTGAAGTTTTGGATCTCAGGCACTGCCGGGATCCTTCACTTTGAGGTCGGGCTCGTAACGCGCGTCGTCGCGGATGACCTTCGGTACGAGCGTTCGCGGCTCGATGCTGACGGGCTCGTAGACGACACGCCCTTTGGTCGGGGTCGTAGCGCATCTCGACGTTGCCGATCAGCGGAAAATCCTTGCGGAACGGGTGCCCGATGAAGCCGTAGTCGGTCAGCAAGCGGCGTAGGTCCGGATGGCCGCGGAACAATATCCCATAGAGATCGAACGCCTCGCGTTCGAACCAATCGGCGGCGCTCCAGATCTCGCAAACGGAATCGACGATCGGCCGCTCGTCGCTGGCGCAGAACGTCTTGAGGCGCAGCCGGTGATTGTGCGTGATCGACAGCAAGTGATAGACGACGGCAAATCGCGCCGCGGGAACGTAGGTGGCGTGCTCGACGTCGTCCACTGGAGGGGCATCGCGCAACGTTCCGCGGCTGAAGCCCGTGCCCGTCGCGCTGCTCGTTTGCCACTCGTCCTTGCCGTAATCCTGATAGTCGACGCCGCAGACGTCGATCAGCATCTCGAGCTTCAGCTCCGGCTCGTCACGCAGCGTGCCGCAGACTTCGAGCAGATTGTCCGCCGCCACGCGGTAGCCAAGCTCGCCTGTTGTCGTCGGCAAACGCTCGACTTGCGCGCCGAGCTTCGCTTCGATCGCGACCGCCAGAGCGGCCAACCTGGGAGTGAGGTCTTTCAGCTGCATCAGCGCGCGATGGTTTGAGTGCGCCGGATCTTCTGCTGCAGCTGAAGGATTCCGAACAACAACGCCTCGGCCGTCGGCGGACAGCCCGGAACGTAAACGTCCACAGGGACGATGCGATCGCAGCCGCGGACGACGGCATAAGAATAATGATAGTAACCGCCGCCGTTGGCGCACGAGCCCATCGAGATGACCCAGCGCGGCTCGGGCATCTGGTCGTAGACCCTGCGGAGGGCCGGCGCCATCTTGTTGACGAGCGTGCCGGCCACGATCATGACGTCGGACTGGCGCGGGCTCGGCCGGAACACGACGCCGAACCGGTCGAGGTCGTAGCGCGACGCGCCCGCGTGCATCATCTCGACGGCGCAGCAGGCGAGGCCAAACGTCATCGGCCACAACGATCCGGTCCGCGCCCAGTTCATGAGCTCGTCGACCTTCGTGACGAAGAAGCCCTTCTCCATCAGCTCCGGCGTGTCGAACGGCAGGTCCTTGGCGTTCAGTCCCACTCGAGGGCTCCTTTGCGCCACTCGTAGATGAATCCGACTACGAGCACAGCCAAGAAGATCCCCATGGCGGCGAGCCCAAAGCCGCCGATCGCATCGAGCGATACGGCCCAGGGAAACAGGAAGGCGATCTCGAGATCGAAAATGATGAACAGGATCGCGACGAGGTAATAGCGGACGTCGAACCGACTGCGCGTATCTTCGAAGGCGTCGAAGCCGCACTCGTACGCGGTCAATTTGTCGGGATCCTTGCGGCCCTTACCGAGCAGGAAGCCGACGCCCAACAAGGCAACGCTGATCGCACCGGCGATGACGAGGAAGATCAGGATCGGTGCGTAGTTTGCGAGCATAGTCTCTACGGCTGGAATTCGGCGCGGATTGTAGCAGCCGGCTCGACCCGACTGCGATTTTTCCGGGCAAGTCTAAGGTGGTGCCCACGGTCGGACTCGAACCGACACAGCTTTCGCCACTACCCCCTCAAGATAGCGTGTCTACCAATTCCACCACGTGGGCTGATTGCTTCGCCTACTCTCGTGCCGGCTCCGGCGGCGGGGCCTCATCCTGCAGCGGCGGCACGTCGGGCGCCGGCTCGGGGGCAGGCGCGACTGACGGCTGCGGCGCAGCACTCTGCGGCGCGGGCGCGCCTTCGAGCAGACTCGCCGGCGCCGTTTGCTGCGTCGCGAGATACGCGAGCCCTAAGCTCGTTGCGAAAAACAGCGCTGCGAGCACGCCTGTCATACGCGAGAAGAACGTCGCCGAGCCGCGCGCACCGAAAACGGTGCCGGACGCTCCCGCACCGAAACCGGTGCCTGCGTCGGCGCCTTTGCCCCGCTGCAACAGCACGAGGCCGATGATCAATAACGCGATGCCCACATGGGCAACCAACACGATCGTCTGCACCATCTCGAATCGCTTTTTCTTTAGGCCGCGGCGCGGAATATCTCGAGAAATTCCGCCGCGACGAGTGACGCGCCGCCTACGAGCCCGCCGTCGATGTCCGCCATCGCGAACAAGCTTCGGGCATTGGCGCCTTTGACGCTGCCGCCGTACAGAATGCTCAAACCGGCGGCAATTGTAGCATCCCGGTTCGCGATCATGCCGCGGATGAACGCGTGAACTTCCTGCGCCTGCTCCGGGGTCGCCGTGCGTCCCGTACCGATAGCCCATACCGGCTCGTAGGCGATGACAGCCTTTTCGAACGCCCGGACTCCGGCCGATTCCACGACGGCCGTGACTTGTCGCTCGACGACCGAGCGCGTCTGACCCGCTTCGCGTTGCTCGAGGGTCTCGCCGACGCACGCGATGGGCACGAGGCCGGCCGCCTGCGCGGCCTTGAACTTCGTCGCGACGACGGCATCCGTCTCGCCGTAGAGCGCGCGGCGCTCGGAGTGCCCCACGATGACGTGGCTGCAACCGACGTCGCGCAGCATCTGCCCCGAAACCTCGCCCGTGTAGGCGCCCGATCCCGGCTTGTCGGCGATGTCTTGAGCCCCGACGGCGATCGGGCTGCCTTGCAGCCACCCCTGCACGGCCGGGAGGTAAACGTAGGGCGGACACAACAGCATCGTGGCCGGCGCGCCCGCCGTGACGCCAGCGCGCAATACCTCGACGAGCGCGCGGCTTTCGCCCAGCGAGCCGTGCATCTTCCAGTTACCGGCAATCAACGGCTTACGCGTCACGCGAAACTCGCCTTGAAATGGGGCGTTACGGGCTGCGGGGCCGGCAGCTTACGGGCCGATGCGCCGCAACGCAACGCTAGGGCGCGTTAGCCGCCGAAGCTCGAGCGGACCGCGTCGGCAAGCCGGCCCGCCAGCGCGTCGACCTGATGGCGATCCTCGCCTTCGACCATGACGCGAATGACGGGCTCCGTGCCGGAGGCGCGCAGCACGACGCGGCCGCGGCTGCCGAGCTCGGATTCGGCGCGGCCGACCGCCTCGCGCACAGCGGCGTCGCGCGTCGGATCGACGGGCTCGCTGACCTTGATGTTGAGCAAGACCTGGGGGAACTGCTGCATCCCGGCCGCGAGCTCGCTCAACGAGCGCCCCGTGCGTTGCATGACCGCGAGCACCTGCAAGGCCGTGATCAAGCCGTCGCCGGTCGTCGTCCGATCGAGGCAGATGATGTGCCCCGAGGCTTCGCCGCCCAAGACGCCGCCCTTCTCCTTGAGCAGCGCGAGGACGTGCCGGTCACCGACTCTTGCGCGCAGGAACTCCACTCCGAGGTCTCGCAGAGCAAGCTCGAGGCCGAAGTTGCTCATGACAGTGCCGACGACGGGGCCGAGCAGAGTCCGGGACTCGCAGCGGTCACTGGCGAGGATGAAAACGAGCTGATCGCCGTCGACGAGGGTGCCGCGCTCGTCGACCATGACGACGCGATCGCCGTCGCCATCGAGCGCGAGGCCGACGTGGGCCCTGACGCCGGTGACCGTGAGCTTCAGAAGATCCGGCCGCGTCGAGCCGCAGCCGTCGTTGATGTTGCGGCCGTTTGGCGAGCACCCGACCGGAACCACGTCCGCCCCGAGGTCCGACATCACGCGCGGCGCGACTTTGTACGCTGCGCCGTGCGATGCGTCGACGACGATCCGGAAGTTCTCGAAGCCCATGCCTTCGGGAATCGTGGACTTACAGAAATCCACGTAGTCTTCGCGGGCCGCGGACGCGTTCTTCGCTTGGCCGAGCGCTCGTGAATCGCGCGTCACGGGCGGCGACTCGAGCTCCGCCTCGATGGCGTTCTCGACGGCGTCGGAGAGCTTCTCGCCGTCCTTGTCGAAGAACTTGATGCCGTTGTCGTGATACGGATTGTGCGACGCGCTGATGACGATGCCGAAATCGGCGCCGAGCTTTCTCGTCAGCATCGCGATCGCCGGGGTAGGCAAAGGTCCCGTCAACAACACGTCGACGCCTGCAGCGACAAAACCGGCTTCGAGAGCCGACTCGAACATGTAGCCCGAGACTCGCGTGTCCTTGCCGATGAGCACAGTGCCGCCTTGCGGCGCGAGCACGCGCGCGGCCGCGCTGGCGAGCCGCAGTGCGAAGTCGACCGTCATGGGAACCACACCGACCAGGCCGCGGATGCCGTCGGTGCCGAAATAACGTCGTGTCATCGGACCCCCACTGCGGGCCTGGCGTGCGTCAAGAAAGGGTGGGCTGCCCGCGCGGCGGTTACGGAACGGCGGTCAGTGCTGGCCGGCGGGGCCGCCGAGCGGTGCGGCGCCCTTGTCGTCGGCGACGCCGCCACGCTGCACGACCTTGCCCGGCTCGGACGGCTCGTCCCAGTCCGCCGGCGGCCGCGGATCGCGCCCATCCATGATGTCCTTGATCTGCTGCTCGTCGATCGTCTCGTACTTGAGCAGCGCAGCGGCCATCAGGTCGAGCTTCTCGCGGTTGCCTCCGAGGATACGCTTGGCTTCGCCGTAACACGTGTCGATGAGCTGACGGACTTCCTCGTCGATGGCGTGCGCAGTGACGTCGGACACCTGCTTGTGACGCGTGACGCTGCGGCCCAGGAAGATCTCGCCGTCGTCCTCGGTATACGTCAGAGGGCCAAGGCGATCGGACAACCCCCACTTCGTGACCATGTTCCGTGCGATGTCCGTGGCCCGCTCGATGTCGTTCGACGCACCCGTCGTGACGTACGCGGGTCCGAACACGATCTCCTCGGCGAGCCGGCCGCCGTAGAGGCTCTTCATCTGGCTCATGAGGCGCTGCTTCGAGTAGCTGTACCGGTCCTCCTCGGGCAGGAACATCGTGATGCCGAGCGCGCGGCCGCGCGGGATGATCGACACCTTATATACAGGGTCGTGGTCGGGCACATTGAGGCCGACGATCGCGTGACCCGACTCGTGGTACGCGGTGAGCTTGCGCTCGCTCTCGCTCATGACGAGCGAGCGGCGCTCCGCGCCCATCATGATCTTGTCCTTGGCCTTGTCGAACTCTTCCATGCTGACGGTGCGGCGGTTTGCGCGGGCCGCGATCAGCGCCGCTTCGTTGACGAGATTCGCGAGATCGGCGCCCGAGAACCCCGGCGTGCCGCGCGCTATGACGCCCGGCTTGACGTTGCCGTCGACGGGCACCTTGCGCATATGGACCTTGAGGATCTGCTCGCGTCCGCGCACGTCGGGCAGCGGCACGACGACCTGGCGGTCGAAGCGGCCCGGCCGAAGCAACGCGGGATCGAGCACGTCGGGGCGGTTCGTCGCCGCGATGACGATGACGCCTTCGTTACCTTCGAAGCCGTCCATCTCGACGAGCAGCTGATTCAGCGTCTGCTCGCGCTCATCGTGGCCGCCGCCCAGGCCGGCGCCGCGGTGGCGGCCGACAGCATCGATCTCGTCGATGAAGATGATGCACGGCGCATGCTTCTTCGCTTGCTCGAACATGTCGCGCACGCGCGAAGCGCCGACGCCGACGAACATCTCGACGAAATCGGAGCCGGAGATCGTGAAGAATGGAACTTTGGCCTCGCCGGCGATCGCGCGCGCGAGCAGCGTCTTGCCCGTGCCCGGCGAGCCGACCATGAGCACGCCCTTCGGAATCTTGCCGCCCAAGCGCTGGAACTTCGCGGGGTCCTTGAGGAAGTCGACGATCTCGACGACCTCTTCCTTCGCTTCCTCGACGCCTGCAACGTCCGCAAACGTCACGCTGACTTGATCCTCGCCGAGCAAACGCGCTCGGCTCTTGCCGAACGACATCGCGCCGCGGCCGCCGCCGGCGCCCTGCATCTGCCGCATGAAGTAGATCCAGACACCGATCAACAGCAGGATCGGGAACGACGAGATGAACAGCTGCAGCAGAAAATTGGGCGCCTTCGGCGGGTTGCCCGAGAAGGTCACGCCTCTGTCGTCGAGCAGCCCGATCAAGGCTTCGTTGCTCGACTCCGGGTTGTAGACTACGAACGTATCGCCGCTCGTCCGCTCGCCGCGAAGGGTCTTGTCCTCGAAAACGACTTCCTTGACGGAGCCGTCGCGGACCCACGACAGAAACGTCGAATACTCGGTGGGCGTGACGCGCGGCCCGCGCACGCCGAAGTTGCTGACGACCGACCAGAGGACGACGGCAACCACGATCCAGAGAATGACGTTTTTTGCGAGATCGTTCAAAGCGTTACCTCATGCGGCCGTCCTGGCCGCGCATTCATTAGACCCTACTACATCCCAAAGCTTCTAGCCAGCAAATAAATCTCGCGACTCTCGGGCCGAGAGGCTTTCGGCTTCAGCGTTTTCACGGTGTTGAAGTGCTCCTTGAGCTCACGCGTGAAGCCGTCGATGCCTTCGCCCTGGAATGCCTTGGCGAGAAAGTCGCCGCCGGGGCGCAGCACTTCACGCGCGAATGCGAGCGCTTCGTCGAGCAATGCCAGCGTGCGGGGCTGATCGATCGCGCGATTGCCGCTGATATTGGGCGCCATGTCGGACATAACAAGGTCGACGGGCTTGTCGCCGATGAGCTCCCTGAGCGCCTCGAGCGTCTGCGGAGCCGTGAAATCTCCCTCGATGAAATCGACGCCGGGCAGAGGCTCCATCGGCAAGAGATCGACGGCAATCACGCGGCCCGCCGAGCCGACGAGCCGCGCGGCGAGCTGGCTCCAGCTCCCAGGCGCCGCACCGAGATCGACGCAGACGCTGCCGCTCTTGAGCAGATGCTCCTTGGCCTGTATTTGCTCGAGTTTGAACACGGCGCGCGAGCGCCAGCCGGCGCGGTTGGCTTGCTCGACGTAGATGTCGCGTTCCTGGCGTTGGCGCCAACGCTGGCTCGAACCCGTGCGCCGTGGCATCGAACCGCCCTGTCCTCAGATGTACTCGACTGCCGTGATCTCGTAGGAGCGCTTGCCGCTCGGCGTCGAGACGTCGACCTCGTCGCCTTCTTTCTTGCCGATCAGCGCTCGCGCGATCGGCGAGCCGATCGAGAGCAGGCCGCTTTTGATGTCGGCTTCGTCCTCGCCGACGATCTGGTACTTCGCCTCCGTGCCGTCGCCGGTGTCGACGAGGTGCACCGTCGAGCCGAAGACGACCTTGCCGCCGGCGTTCACGGCCGTGACGTCGATGATCTGCGCGTTCGAGAGCTTCGCTTCGATGTCGCGGATCCGCGCTTCCATCATGCCTTGCTGCTCCTTGGCCGCGTGGTATTCGGCGTTTTCCTTTAGATCGCCGTGCGCGCGCGCCGTCGCGATCGCGGCCGTGACCTTCGGCCGCTCTTCGATCTTGAGCCGGCGCAGCTCCTCCTTGAGTTGCGCAGCACCGCGCGCGGTCAGGGGCACCTTGCTCAAACCGCGGCCTCCGCGTGCAGATCTTGCAGCCGGTTCACGACGACGTTGTCGAGATGGTCGAGCGCGTCGCAAGTCGCCTTCGCCGCGGCCACCGTCGTGTAGTACGTGATCTTGCGCGTCACGGCCTCGCCTCGAATCGAGCGGGACTCCTTGATCGCCTGCTTGCCCTCGGTCGTGTTCACGATCAGCGTGAGCTCCCGGTTCTTGATCATGTCGACGACGTGCGGCCGACCTTCGCGAACTTTGTTGACGCGCTGGCAAGGCACGCCGCCTTCCGCCAATGCTTTTGCCGTGCCGCCCGTCGCCACGATCTCGAAGCCGCGCGCGATGAGCATCTTGCCGAGCTCGATGACGCCCGGCTTGTCGCGATCGCGGACGCTGATGAAAGCAAGCCCGCGCCGCGGCAATACGACGCCCGAGGCGAATTGCGCCTTCGCATAGGCCTCCCCGAACGTCCGGCCCGTGCCCATGACCTCGCCCGTCGACTTCATCTCCGGCCCCAAGATGGGATCGGCGTCCGGGAACTTGATGAACGGAAACACGGACTCCTTGACGGAAAAGTACGGGCGCTTACCGGGCGCCGTGAAGCCTTGCTCCTTGAACGTGATGCCGGCCATCGCCTTCGCGGCGATCTTCGCGAGCGGCTGGCCGATCGCCTTCGACACGAACGGTATCGTCCGCGACGCTCGTGGGTTCACCTCGAGGACGTAGACGATGCCGTTCTGGATCGCGAACTGCGTGTTCATGATGCCGTTGACCTGCAAGGCCTGCGCCATCTGGCGGACCTGGTCGCTCAACGTCTTCTGCATCTCGAGGCTCAGGCTGAACGGCGGCAAAGAGCAGCCGGAGTCGCCGGAGTGGATTCCGGCTTGCTCGACGTGCTCCATGATGCCGCCGATGATGACTTCTTTGCCGTCGCAAATCGCGTCGACGTCGACCTCGACGGCGAGGTCGAGAAAGCGGTCGAGCAGGATCGGGCTGTCGTTCGAGACGCTGACGGCGCGGTCGACGTAGTCGCGCAGCTCGTCCTCGCCGTGCACGATCTCCATCGCGCGGCCGCCGAGGACGTACGACGGCCGTACGACCAACGGATAGCCGACCTCCTTGGCCATCGCGACGGCTTCCTCGGCGTTGCGCGCCGTGCGGTTCGGCGGCTGCTTGAGCTTCAAGCGATTCACGAGTTGCTGGAAGCGTTCGCGGTCCTCGGCGAGGTCGATCGAATCCGGCGACGTGCCGATGATCGGGACGCCAGCTTCCTCGAGCGCGCGCGCGAGCTTCAGCGGCGTCTGGCCGCCGTACTGCACGATGACGCCCTTCGGCTTTTCCTTGTGCACGATCTCGAGCACGTCCTCGAGCGTGACGGGCTCGAAGTAGAGGCGGTCAGAGCTGTCGTAGTCCGTCGAAACCGTCTCCGGGTTGCAGTTGACCATGATGGTCTCGTAGCCGGCTTCCTTGAGCGCGAACGACGCGTGCACGCAGCAATAGTCGAACTCGATGCCTTGCCCGATACGGTTCGGGCCGCCGCCGAGAATCATGATCTTCTGCCGGTCGGTCGGGTTGGCCTCGCAGTACTCTTCGTAAGTCGAATAGAGATAGGCCGTATTGCTCGCGAACTCGGCGGCACAGCTATCGACGCGCTTGAAGACGGGCCTGATGTTCTCTTTGTGCCGGGCCGTCCTCACGATTTTCTCTTTGACGCCGATCAGCTCGGCGATTCGCCGATCGCTGAAGCCGCGCCGCTTGAGCTTGCGCAGCTCGGCGGGCATCAACGCTTCGGGGCCCATCGCGGTAACCTGCTTCTCGATCTCGATGAGCTCTTGGATCTGAACGAGGAACCACGGATCGATCGCCGTGAGCTCACCGACCTCCTCGAGCGTGAGGCCGTGTCGGAACGCATCACCGACATACCAGAGCCGGCGGCTGCCGGCCATGCGAAGCTCGTGCTTGAGCTTCGCCCATTCCTCTTCGGTCTCGACGGACTTCATCATCGGATTCAAGCCGTCGGTGCCGATCTCGAGGCCGCGCAGCGCTTTCTGCAGCGACTCCTGGAATGTGCGGCCTATCGCCATGACCTCGCCGACGGATTTCATCTGCGTCGTCAGCCGGTCGGCTGCCTGGGGGAACTTCTCGAACGTGAATCGCGGGACCTTCGTCACGACGTAGTCGATCGTCGGCTCGAACGATGCCGGCGTCGCCCCGCCCGTGATCTCGTTCTTGAGCTCGTCGAGCGTGTAGCCGACGGCGAGCTTGGCCGCGACCTTCGCGATCGGGAAGCCCGTCGCCTTCGACGCCAGCGCCGATGAACGCGACACACGGGGATTCATTTCGATGACGAGCAGCCGGCCGTCCTTCGGCGAGATCGCGAACTGCACGTTCGAGCCGCCGGTGTCAACGCCGATCTTGCGCAGCACGGCGATCGACGCATCGCGCATGCGCTGGTATTCCTTGTCGGTCAGCGTCTGCGCCGGAGCGACCGTGATCGAGTCGCCCGTGTGGATGCCCATGGGATCGACGTTCTCGATGGAGCAGATGATGATGCAGTTGTCGTTCTTGTCGCGAACGACCTCCATCTCGAATTCTTTCCAACCGATCACGGACTCCTCGAGCAAGACCTCGCCGGTCGGCGATTGGTCTACGCCGCGGCTGACGATCTCCTCGAACTCCTCGCGGTTGTACGCGATGCCGCCGCCGCTGCCGCCGAGCGTGAAGGACGGGCGCACGATCGTCGGGAACCCGACCTCTTCCTGAACTTGCCACGCTTCTTCGAGGTTGTGCGCAATCCCGGCGCGCGGTGTCGCGAGGCCGATGTCCTTCATGGCATGACGGAAGAGCTCGCGGTCCTCGGCCATGTCGATGGCTTCGCGCGACGCCGCGATGAGCTCAACGCCGTGCTTCTCGAGAACACCTTCGCGCACGAGATCGAGAGCGCAGTTGAGCGCCGTTTGCCCGCCCATCGTCGGCAGCAACGCGCTCGGCTTTTCCTTCGCGATGATCTCGGCGATGGCGCGCCAATGGATGGGCTCGATATAGATCGCGTCGGCGCTCGCGGGATCGGTCATGATCGTCGCCGGATTCGAGTTGACGAGGATGACTCGGTAACCCTCCTCCTTCAGCGCCTTGCAAGCCTGAGTTCCGGAATAATCGAACTCGCAGGCCTGCCCGATGATGATCGGGCCGGCGCCGATGATCAGAATGCTTTCGAGATCGTCGCGTCGCGGCATTACGTAATCCGATTTCTGTTGAATCGTTTATAAACTATTGATCTATCCGGCTTTCGCGCGGTGCCGATAAGCCTTCATCGACGACGTGAAGCGCTGGAACAGCGGCTTCAGGTCGTGCGGCCGGGCTCGCCTCAGGATGCCCTTGGAAGGAGAACGCGGGTCGATCGGTCCGCTCGATGCCCTGCAAGGTGCCGTCGAACAGCGACCGGTGCGTCGCGCGCACATTCGCAGGCAGCGTGTTCTCCTGCACTGCGAAGCCGTGGTTCTGGCTCGTGATCATCACGCGGCCCGAATCGAGCTCGACGACGGGGTGATTCGCGCCGTGGTGGCCGAACTTCATCTTTTCCGTCTTGGCGCCGCTCGCGAGGCCGAGCAGTTGGTGGCCGAGACAGATGCCGAAGGTCGGCACGCCGTCGTCGACGAGCGTGCGGATCGCTTCGATCGCGTAGTCGCACGGCTCGGGATCGCCGGGCCCGTTCGATAGGAACACGCCGTCGGGCATCAACGCCATGACGTCCTCGGCTTTCGTCGTCGCGGGAACGACCGTGAGCCGGCAATCCTGCTCCGCGATCAGCCGCAAGATGTTGCGCTTGATGCCGTAGTCGAACGCGACGACGTGAAAGTTCGCGACTCGCTTCGTGTAGACGCTCTGCCGCTCGGGCCAGATCCTGCCCTGGTTCCATTGATACGCCTGCTTCGTCGTCACGAGCTTGGCGAGGTCCATGCCTTTCAAGCCCGGAAACTTGCGGGCGGCTTTGACAGCTTCGTCGGGATTGGCTTTCGCGCCCGTGACGATGCAGCCGGCCTGCGCGCCTTTGTCGCGCAAGATGCGCGTCAGCTGGCGGGTATCGATGTCCGCGATGGCGACCGTCTTGCCGCGGCGCAGAAATTGCTCGAGGCCGCCCTCGGCGCGCCAGTTGCTGACGATCGGCGACAAATCGCGAATGATCAGGCCGGCCGCGTAAATTTTCGTGGATTCGAAGTCGTCGGAGTTCGTGCCGGTGTTGCCGATATGCGGATACGTCAGCGTGACGATCTGGCGGTAGTACGACGGGTCGGTCAGGATCTCCTGATAGCCCGTCATCGCGGTATTGAAAACGACTTCGCCGAGCGTTCGGCCTTCGGCGCCTACCGAGACGCCCTTCAACACCGTGCCATCTTCGAGCGCTAGTATCGCCGGCTCTGCCACGCTGAGCTCCTACAAAAATTCGGCTTGCGTAAATACGCGGGATGGGCTGCAAGCCCCGCAGCCGATCCCGTGTTGATCAACGGGGAAACTCAGGCGGCAATTGTAGCCCGTCCTTTCGAGAACGATCTACTCGTTTGCGCCAAGAGGGGACAGATCAGTCGCGTGAGAATCCGAGCACGTCGGCCATCGAGTACAGGCCCGGCGCCCGGCCGGCGACCCAGCGCGCGGCACGCAGCGCGCCCTGGGCGAATGCTTTGCGGTCGGCGGCGCGGTGGCAGAACATCACCTCTTCGTCGCTACCGACGAAGCGTACCGAGTGCTCGCCGACGACGTTGCCGCCGCGCGCCACCGAAAAGCCGATCGTGCCCGGCACGCGCGGCCCCGTCTGCCCGTGGCGCGTGTAGACGGCCAATTCGTCGAGCTTGCGGCCTCGCGCGGCCGCGACGCGCTCCCCCAGGGCGAGTGCCGTGCCCGAGGGCGCGTCGACCTTTTGGCGGTGGTGCGTTTCCGCGATCTCGACGTCGTAGCCGTCTTGAAGAGCCTTGGCGGCTCGAGCGACGAGCTCCATGAAAACGTTGACGCCGACGCTCATGTTTCGCCCGTAGACGATTGGGATCTCGTGCGCGGCCTTCTCCATGGCCTTCTGCTGGCGCTGCTCGAGGCCCGTCGTGCCGATGACGAGCGCGGCGCCCTGCTCGACGCAGGCGCGCAGGTTCGCCTCCGTTGCCGTCGGTAACGTGAAGTCGACGGCGACCTGAGCGGAGTGCAAGCCATGGCTGCGCTCGTCCGTCAGCGGCACGCCGGCCGCACGGCCGCCCGCGAGCTCGCCGGCATCGCGGCCAAGCTGTGCGTCGCCAGTCTCCGTCACTGCGCCGACGAGTGTGAGATCGCCGGCCTCGAGGATGCAGCTTAAGGTCGCGCGGCCCATGCGGCCCGCGGCGCCGAGAACGGCTACCTTCAACAACTCGCTATGCTCCCATCCGCTCGAAAAACTCTTTCACGCCGTCGAACCAGGAACGCGCGCGCGGGCTGTGCCGCCCGCCTTCGTTCTGGATGGCGGTATCGAAAGCGCGGAGCTTTTCCTTCTGCTCGGACGTCAGGCTCACGGGTGTCTCGACTTGCACGCGGCAGAACAAGTCGCCGACGCCGCTCTCGCGGACGGAGCGTACTCCCTTCCCTCGTAGCCGGAACAGACTTCCGGATTGCGTCTCGGGCGGGACTTTCAACACGACGTTGCCGTCGAGCGTGGGCACGTCGACGTTGCCGCCGAGGGCCGCCGTCGCAAAGCTGACCGGTACCTCACAGCTCAAATTCTGACCCTCCCGAGTGAAGATCGGATGGGCTTGAACGGTGATGTCGACGTACAGGTCGCCTGCCGGCCCGCCGTTACGTCCGGCTTCGCCTTCGCGCGCGAGACGAATCCTGTCGCCATTGTCGACGCCTGCCGGCACCTTGACCGAGAGCGTCTTGTTCTTACGGACACGGCCGCGCCCGCTGCAGTCGCGGCACGGCTTATCGATCGTGGCGCCGGCTCCTCCGCACGTGGGGCACGTCTGCTGAATCGAGAAAAAGCCCTGAGTCACGCGCACCTGGCCCGCGCCTCCGCAGGTCTTGCAGCCGATCGGCTGCGAGCCCGGCTCCGCGCCTTTGCCGGCACAGCGAGTGCATTCGACGTGGCTCGGGATGTCCAGCGTGACGGAATCGCCGGCGACCGCTTGCTCGAGCGTCAACTCGAGCTCGTAGCGCAGGTCCGCGCCGCGAAACACCTGGCTGCGGCCGCCGCGGCGACTCGCCCCGAAGATGTCGCCGAACACATCGCCGAAGATGTCGCTGAAGGCATCGGCGCCCTCGCCGAAGCCACCGCCCGCTCCGTGGCCCTGCACTCCGGCATGGCCGAATCGGTCGTAAGCAGCGCGCTTCTCCTTATCGGAGAGGACCTCGTAGGCTTCCTTCGCCTCCTTGAAATGCCCTTCCGCCTCGGGCTGCCCCGGATTCCGATCCGGATGATGCTTCATGGCCAGGCGGCGATACGCCTTCTTCACGTCGGCTTCCGCGGCGTCGCGCGCGATACCGAGTATCTCGTAGTAGTCCCGTTTCGGGTCTCGCTTCGCCATCCTCACCCTCGATAGCAGGAGAGCACGCTGGTGCGTGCTCTCCTAGGTTCGCCAGCCGCACGCCAGAGCGCGATCAGCTGTTCTTGTTTTTGTCGTCCTTGACTTCCTCGAACTCGGCGTCGACGACGTTGTCGTTGCCGCCGCCCTCCGCCGGCGTGTCGCCCGGGGCGCTACCGCCGGCGCCTTGCTGCTGGTTCGCATAGAGGCGCTGGGCCATCCCGGACGATGCCTCACCGAGCGCTCGCAGCTTCGTCTCGATGACGGCCTTGTTATCGCTCTTGACGGCTTCCTTGACGTCCGCGAGCGCCGATTCGATCTTCGCACGTTCCTCGCCGGACACCTTATCGCCCAATTCACGCAGTGACTTCTCGGTAGCGTGAATCAACGAGTCCGCCTGGTTACGCGTCTCAGCAAGCTCGCGGAACTTGACGTCCTCGGCCGCGTGCGCTTCGGCGTCGCCGACCATGCGCTTGATCTCGTCCTCGCTCAAGCCCGACGAGGCCTTGATGACGATCTTCTGCTCCTTGCCAGTCGCCTTGTCCTTCGCCGACACGTTGAGGATGCCGTTCGCGTCGATGTCGAACGTGACTTCGACCTGCGGCATGCCGCGTGGCGCCGGAGGCAGGTCCGTGAGATCGAACCGTCCGAGCGACTTGTTGTCGCCCGCACGACCGCGCTCGCCCTGGAGCACGTGGATCGTAACGGCCGTCTGATTGTCCTCGGCCGTCGAGAACGTCTGGTTCGCTTTCGTCGGAATCGTCGTGTTCTTGTCGATGAGCTTCGTCATGACACCGCCCAACGTCTCGATACCGAGCGACAACGGCGTGACATCGAGCAGCAATACGTCCTTGACCTCGCCCGCGAGCACGCCGGCCTGGATCGCCGCGCCGACGGCGACGGCTTCGTCCGGATTGACGTCCTTGCGCGGCTCCTTGCCGAACAACGACTGCACCGCTTCCTGGACCTTCGGCATACGCGTCTGGCCGCCGACCAAGATGACGTCGTCGACCTCGGCTACCTTCAGGCCGGCATCGTTGAGCGCGGTCTTGCAGGGCGCGATAGTCCTCTCGATCAAGTCCTCGACGAGCGACTCGAGCTTCGCGCGCGTCAAATTGATGTTCAGGTGCTTGGGTCCAGATGCATCCGCCGTGATGTACGGCAGATTGACCTCGGTCTGCTGACGCGACGAAAGCTCGATCTTCGCCTTCTCGGATGCTTCCTTGAGGCGCTGCATCGCGAGCGGATCGCGCCGGATATCGACGCCGCTCTCCTTCTGAAACTCCTTGGCGAGGTAATCGATGATGCGCTTGTCGAAGTCTTCGCCGCCGAGGAACGTATCGCCGTTCGTCGCGAGCACCTCGAACTGATGCTCACCGTCGACCTCTGCGATCTCGATGATCGAGATGTCGAACGTGCCGCCACCCAAATCGTACACGGCGATCTTGCGGTCGCCGCGCTTCTTGTCCATGCCATAAGCGAGCGCAGCGGCCGTCGGCTCGTTGATGATGCGCTTGACGTCGAGGCCCGCGATCTTGCCTGCGTCCTTCGTCGCTTGGCGCTGCGAATCGTTGAAGTACGCCGGCACCGTGATCACGGCTTCGGTGACCTTCTCGCCGAGGTAGTCCTCGGCCGTCTGCTTCATCTTCGCGAGCACGCGCGCCGAGATCTCCGGCGGCGCCATCTTCTTGCCGTTGGCCTCTACCCAAGCGTCGCCGTTGTCGGCCTTGACGATCTTGTACGGCACCATGCCGACGTCTTTCTGAACGACGTCGTCGCTGAACTTACGGCCGATGAGACGCTTGATGGCCTGGAGCGTATTGCTGGGATTCGTGACCGCCTGGCGCTTCGCGGTCTGTCCCACCAGCACCTCGCCATCCTTCGTGAACGCGACGATGGACGGCGTCGTGCGATCGCCCTCGCTGTTCTCGATGACCTTCGGCTTGCCGCCGTCCATGATCGCGACGCACGAGTTCGTCGTGCCGAGATCGATGCCGATCACTCTTCCCATGTGACTACTCCAAACTCTCTAATGCGTTAAAGCAAAAAACTCAATTCCGCGAGATGGGGTGCCCGCACCCCTCAATTCAAGGAGCGTCGCCCCTCGCCACGAGGACCTTGGCGGCGCGCAGCAGCCGCTCGTTGAGCTCGTAGCCCTTTTGAACGACCTCGAGCACCGTGTCGGGCGCGACGCCCGCCGCGGGAACGACGCTGAGGGCTTCGTGCTTGTTCGGATCGAAAGGCTCGCCGACGGGATCGATCTCGCGGATACCGGACGCGGCCAATGCGTCGTCGAGCAGCCGCAGCGTGGCGCGCTGTCCGTCGAGCAGGACCGTGTCACCGGCTTTCTCGGCCGCCGCCAATCCCGCCTCGAGGCTGTCGCGTACCGGAAGGATCGCTTGCGCGAGCCGCTCGGCGCCGAACTTGCGGGCCGCATCGAGCTCCCTCGCGCTGCGCTTGCGGAAGTTGTCGAGCTCGGCGACGGCCCGCAGATGCCGATCCCGGTGCTCGTCAGCCTCGCGGCGCAACGCTTCGACCTCGGGATCGACGCCGTTGGAAATCTCGGCTGCGGCTGTTTGTTCGGTCGGGTTTCCGTTTCCGTTCATGAGAATCCTGCGTGCCGACCACCGACGGGCCTAGTGTTCGAGCCTTCGCAAATGGGGGGCTAGCCGCTGGACTTCAAGGCCCGGCCCAGCAACTTGGCCGTGACGTCGACGATCGGAATGACTCGCTCGTACGCCATCCGGGTCGGGCCGATGACGCCGAGCACGCCCATCGTGTCGTCTTCGGTCACGTAAGGCGCCGCGACAATACTATAAGAATCGAGCAGCTCGTATCCCGACTCGTGGCCGATGAAGATCTGAACGCCGTCAGCCTTCATGCTCTGGTCGAGCAGGTGCAGGATGTCGCGCTGGCGGCCGAACGCCTCGAACAAGCCCTTCAGGGTCTCGACGTTGTGGACTTGATCGACGCCCATGAGATTCGTTTCGCCTGCGATGACGAACTCGGGCTCGGGCTCGGCTTCCGGAAATACCCTCTGAGCCATCTCGATGGCCTCGACCATCAACGCATTCATCGAGGCGCGGGTCCGCTTGAGCTCTGCAAGCAGCAGATCCCTTACCTCGCGGAGGCTGCGGCCGCTGACGTGCGCATTCAAGTAATTGCTCGCCCGCTTGAGCTCGTCGGCTCCGAAATCTCGCGAAACGTTGAGGATTTTGTTCTGGACCTCACGGTCGTTGACTACGAGGATGGCCAGCACTCGATGGCCGGACAACGGCAAGAACTCGATCTGGCGCAGCGCCGTCTGCGCGCGTCGCGGCACGGTAACGATTCCCGCGAGGCTCGTGACGGCCGAGAGGAGGTTCGACACGGACAGCGCGAGTGCCTGCGGATCGCCAGAGGTCTCGGTGAGGCTTTCGCTAAAACGCTTGAGCTCGTCGCCTTGCGGCGGCGTCAGCTTGATCAGCGTATCCACGAAGAAGCGGTAGCCCTTGATCGTCGGCACGCGCCCCGCCGACGTATGGGGTGATTTCACGAACCCGAGCTCTTCGAGATCGGAAACGATGTTGCGAATCGTCGCTGGACTCAACTCCAAACCGGGCTCGCGCGAAAGCGTGCGCGACCCGACGGGCTGTCCATCGCGAATATATTTGTCGACGAGAAGGCGCAGCAGAGTCTGCGCGCGCTCGTCCAGGACTTCTCGAGGTTTGTCGCTCGTCATCGGCCCAGGCTGTGATAACGTAGAGCCCGCCTTAAGCGACCAGCACGCTAGCAACGGGTTCCCGCCACTGTCAAGAAAGCAAACCATGCCGCGTGAGTTCAGGACGGTCGCGCTGTGGGGGCGCCTCGGCGAACGCAGTGTAACGGAGCCGGCGCAGCAACTCCTTTCCCACCTTCGTCAACGCGGCATCACGGTACTTGCTTCCATAACCTCCGACCCCGCGCGTGAGCTCAAGGAGGCGAGTCACGTCGACGAACGCGAGCTCGCGGCCAGGGCCGACTTGGTCGTCTCGATCGGCGGCGACGGCACCTTGCTGCACGCAGCTCGCAACGTCGCCGCGCGCGAGGTGCCCCTCGTCGGCATCAATCGCGGCCGGTTGGGTTTCTTGACCGACGTGTCGCCCGAGCACATGTGCGACGCGCTCGACGCGATTCTCGCCGGAAACTATCTCGCCGAGCGCCGCTTGACGCTCTCGGCTGCGCTGGGCGGCAGCGCCTCGATCGAAGGGCTATTCGCCCTCAACGACATCGTCTTGCAGAAGGGCGATACCGGCCGGCTGCTCGACTTCACGACGGAAGTCGACGACGTCTACGTGAACACGCACCGCGGCGACGGTCTCATCGTCGCCACGCCGACGGGCTCGACGGCCTATGCGCTGTCTTGCAGCGGGCCGATCATCCAGCCGAACGTCGACGCGCTCGTGATGGTGCCGATCTGCCCGCACACGCTCAGCGATCGCCCGCTCGTGTTGCCGAGTACGAGCCGAATACGCGTGACGCTCGACAATGCGGGCGCCAGCGAAGCCCACGTCGTCTGCGACGGCGCGTCGCAGGCGCGCATGTCGAGCGGTGACGTTCTGAATATTTCGCTGGCGAAGCAAGCGGTCACGTTGCTGCATCCGCGCGAATACAACTATTACGAGCTGCTGCGCTCGAAGCTGAACTGGGGGCGCGCGAACCGCGACCGGCCCAACGGCCGCCGCTAACGGGCCATGCTGAGCCTGATACGCGTCAAGAACTACGCCGTTATAGACGAGATCGAGGTCGAGTTCGGCGAAGGGCTGAACGTCATGACCGGCGAGACCGGCGCTGGCAAGTCCATTCTCGTCGACGCGCTCGGTCTCGCTTTGGGCGATCGCGCCGATGCGACCGCCGTGCGCCACGACGCCGAGCGCGCCGAGATCAGCGTATCGTTCGACGTCCCGGCGGGACACGCGGCGATTGCGTGGCTAGCGGAGCGCGGGCTCGACGACGACACGGCCTGCACGCTGCGCCGGCTCGTCGGCTCCGACGGCCGCTCGCGCGCGTTCATCAACGGCCAGCCCGTGAATCTGCAAGACTTGAAGGCGCTCGGCGGCCTGCTAGTCGACATCCATGGTCAGCATGCCCATCAATCGCTGCTCGACACGGGCAACCAGCGGGCCCTGCTCGACGCGCACGACGAGATCGCTCCTGTCGCAACCGCCGTCGCGGAATGTTTTGCAGCGTGGCACGCGCTCGTCGAGCAGCTCGAGAACCGCCGCTCGTCGAGCGCGCAACGGGAAGCGGAGATCGAGCTCGCGCGTTTTCAAGTCGCCGAGCTCGAAGCGCTGGCTCTCGCCGAAGGCGAGCCTGAGCGGCTTCGGGCCGAGCGCGACCGGCTCGCGAACACGGACCGGCTACTCGGCGGCGCGAGCGCGGCACTCGATGCGCTGGCGGACAACGAAACCGGTTCGGCCTACGCCGCCGTCGTCCTCGCACGGCGCGAGATCGACAAGCTCGCCGAGGTCGACGACGCGCTGCGCGCGCCGGCCACGTCGCTCGCGAGCATCGAGATCGAGCTACGCGAGGTCGAGTCGACGCTGAAGCACTATCGCGACCGCATCGAGGCGGATCCGGCGCGGCTCACCTGGCTCGACGATCGGCTCGCCCGCGTGCGCACGCTTGCGCGCCGCCACGCGTCGAGCGAAGACGACCTGCCGCGCGTGCTGCCCGCCTTGCGCGCGCGGCTCGCGGCGCTCGACGGCAGCGGCGAGCCGCTCGAAGCGCTCGAAAAGCGGACCGGCGAAGCGCGCGAGCAATTTCTAACCGCAGCGCGCCGGCTGAGCGGCTTGCGTGCCACGCACGCGGCCGCATTGAGCCGCGACGTCACCAGCCTCCTCGTCGAGCTTGGCATGCCGCATGGCGAGCTGCGCGTCGAGCTCGAGCAGAAGCCGATCGAGCGCGCCGATGCGGCGGGCCTCGAGCGTGTCGAGTTCCAGGTCAAGCTCAATCCCGGCCTTCCCTTCGCGCCGCTGGCCAAGGTGGCGTCCGGAGGCGAGCTGTCGCGCATCAGTCTCGGCGTCGAGGTCGCTCGCTCCGGCGCGTCGCCGGTCACGGCGTTCGTGTTCGACGAGGTGGACGCCGGTATCGGCGGCCGCGTCGCGGACATCGTCGGGCACAAGCTGCGCCAGCTTTCGAGCACTCGGCAGGTATTGTGCGTCACGCACCTGCCGCAAGTCGCAAGCCACGGCGAAGCGCACTATCGCGTCGCGAAACACACGGATGGCAAGGTCAGCCGTACCGAGGTGCGTGCGCTGACGAGCAAGGAGCGCGTCGAGGAATTGTCGCGAATGCTCGGAGGCGTCGAGGTCACGGCGCGAACGCGTGCGCACGCGGCAGAGATGATCGAGCGGGCGAAGGGCTAGCTCGCGGCGGGCTTTTTCTTCGGGCGCACGTAGAGCACGAGACTGTGCTCCTCGATCTCGTAATCGTATTTATCCGCGATCTCGCGCTGGATCTGCTCGATTCGCTCGTCGTAGAACTCAGTGACGCGCCCCGTATCGAGACACACCATGTGATCGTGATGCGTACGGTCCGCAAGCTCGAAGACGGCCTGGCCGCCCTCGAAGTTGTGACGGCTCACGAGCCCTGCGCGCTCGAATTGCGTCAGCACACGATAGACGGTCGCAAGACCGAGCTCCTCGCCGCTATCGAGCAGCGCACGATAGATCGCCTCAGCCGACAGATGCCGCTGGCGGCTGTGCTCGAGGACCTCGAGGACCTTCAGACGGGGCGAGGTGACCTTGAGGCCGGCTTTGCGAAGATCTCGTCCCTCCACCTGCCACCAGCTTGCGAACTATCCGGTATGATGCCGGTCCGATTATGACGCAAGGTCTGCCGCCGCTCCACCCGATCGCATCCCCCATGAGATATCGAGCCCCGTTCATCGCCCTCGCCGCGATCGCACTCGCAGCTTGCGTTTATCGCATCGACATTCAGCAGGGCAACTTGCTCGACGACGAGGACATCGTTCAGGTCGACCTCGGCATGACGCGCAGCCAAGTCCAATTTCTGCTCGGCACCCCGATGGTCGCCGACAGCTTTCACCGCGATCGGTGGGACTACGCCTACTATTATCGCCGCGGGCGCTCTCCGGATGCCGATCGCCGCTGGGTCGTCGTGCACTTCGAGAACGACCGCGTCGCACGCATCGATCGCGACCTCGAGCTCGACCCCGCGCCAAACTGACGCGGCCCACTGGGCGAGATCACGTGCTCGCGCCGTAGACCTTCTTGGCGCGGGCGACAAAGGCCGTCATCTGCGATGCGGCTAGCTCTTCGAAGACCTTCGCAAACACGATTCCGAATGGCGACAGGGTGACCTCGAACGTCAAGGTCAACGTGACTTCTGCGCTGCCCCCTGGTCCTGGCACGAAGCGCCACTCGCCGCGCAAGCGCCGGAATGGCCCGGACACGAGATCGATGCCGATGCGGCCGGGACGCTGCAACGTATTGCGCGTGCGGAAGCTCTGATGGAAACCGACCACGCCGATGTCGAGCGTCGCTTCGATGGTGTTGCCCTGAATGAGATCGACGCGCGCGCCGCGGCACCAGTGCAAGAACTCGGGGTAGCGCTCGACGTCGTTGACGAGATCGAACATCTGCTCCGTCGTGTACGGAACATGTGCGCTGCGCTGTACTGTGGGCAAGAGATCCGTTCCTGTGCCGGAATGGCGTGTTCTTTTTTTGGTGATTCTAGGATCATTGCGCACCCATGGCCAAGAAACAGCAATCGGGCGAGAGCTCGATCGCGCAGAACAAAAAGGCGCGCTTCGACTACTTCATCGAGGATCGCATCGAAGGCGGCCTCGCGCTGCAAGGCTGGGAAGTCAAAAGCATGCGCGCCGGCAAAGCGCAGCTCACCGATAGCTATGTGATTCTCCGCGAGGGCGAAGCGTGGCTGCTCAACTCGCACGTCACACCACTCAACACCGTATCGACCCACTATGTCGCCGAGCCCAAGCGCGTCCGCAAGGTGCTGCTGAACCGCCGCGAGATCGATCGCCTGACGGGCCTCGTCGAGCGCAAGGGCTACACGCTCGTCGCACTCGAGCTCTACTGGAGCAAAAACCACGTCAAAGTGGCCGTTGGCCTCGCCAAGGGCAAGAAACAGCACGACAAGCGCGCTACCGAGAAGGACCGCGACTGGCAACGCGATAAGGCGCAAGCGCTCAAAGCGCGCTGAGACCGCGACTACGGCCCTTGCAACGGAAGGCGCGGGCCCTAAACTAGGGGCTGACTTTGGGGGCGACTGGCTTCGACGTGGGTCGCGAAACCTGAGGTGCATGCCGAGGTGCAGAGATCCTCGTAAAACCGTCTGCAAACTGTTAGTTGCCAACGACGACAACTACGCCCTAGCCGCCTAAAAACCGGCTTAAGCCGTCTGACTGGAGCCGTGCTTGTGCGTCCAGCGTCCGCAAGGACATTCAGGCGTCATCTTCACAAGATCGCGACGAGGTACGTCCGGGACCAGATCGCTAAGATCCTTTAACGGAATCGCCGTCAGCGTGCCCTGTTCGTCGGGTTGCTGCCGGTTAAAACAATAGACGTGACTACGCATGTAGAGCTGATGGCAGAGGGCTTGCGGACGCGGGTTCGATTAACGCAATGGTCGCCTTTGCCCGCGAGGGCAAAGTGATAACGGGGCTCAATCGGTGAACCCTGGGTGACTCGGAGATGGGTCACGTGGCAACGCCGAGGGGTGCGGGAAGGCCAACTTCCCTTGCCCTGTAGAGACTCATAGACAGGCTGATGCTGCGCGCAGGAGCCTGCACTAGGATTCGGATCGCATTGGATCCGAATAACACGCCCCGCTCCGGCTCGACGGCGAGCCGGATGAAGGCATAGTCCAGCCCGTCTCGAAAGAGATGGAACAGCTGTCCCGCCGCCTCCACCAATTGTCCCTCTGGCCGAGTCGGGCCAGAGGGACGCTAACGCCGGCCACCGAGCAAAGAGCCGAAGCAGGCCGCGGATCAGCGATCGTCCCGCTTGCGAACCGACCGATCGAGCAGCGCTGTGGGCCATCGCTTCGATTAGCCCTCGTGATTGGCGCCCACCGCGTGGTCCGCGACGCCCGAGAGCAAAATGTCAGAGGGCCAGACGAGGCGCCGCCATCGCTGACGTTGCTGCGGTCGCGGCGTCGATTCTCGGTGCGGCGCCGGAGCGTGTTGCCGCGGTTCTCGCGGCGGCGGTGCCTCCGCTCTGCCCTTCAGCTTCTCGTAGGCCGATTCGCGATCTACGGTCTTCTCGTAGAAGCCGGCGAGCGGCGATTCGGCGATGAGCCGCGCTCGCTCTGCCTCGGCAAGTGGGCCGAGCTGGCTTCCCGGCGGGATGATCAGCGCGCGTTCGGTGACGGCGGGCCGGCCCTTCTCGTCGAGCAGCGACACGAGCGCCTCGCCGACTCCGAGCTCCGTGATGACCTGCTCGACGGAGAAGGCAGGATTCGGCCGCATCGTTTCCGCGGCGGACTCACGGCCTTCTGGTCGCGGGGCGTGAACGCGCGCAGCGCGTGCTGCACGCGGTTGCCGAGCTGACCGAGCACTGCATCCGGAATGTCGAGCGGATTCTGTGTGACGAAGTAGACGCCGACGCCCTTCGAGCGAATCAGCCGCACGACTTGCTCGATCTTCTCGAGCAGCGCCCGCGGCGCATCGGCGAACAACAGATGCGCTTCGTCGAAGAAGAAAACGAGTCGCGGCTTCTCGGGGTCGCCGACCTCGGGCAGGCGCTCGAACAGCTCGGCGAGCAACCACAACAGCAAGGTCGCATAGAGCTTCGGCGAGGTCATGAGCCGATCGGCAGCGAGGATATTGACGACGCCGCGGCCGTCCGCGGTCTGCATGAGATCGTCGATGTTCAACATCGGCTCGCCGAACAGCTGCTCGACGCCCTGCGTCTCCAGCGCGAGCAAACCGCGTTGAATAGCTCCGACCGACGCGGCCGACACGTTGCCGTACTCCGTCGTGAGCTCCGCCGCGTGCTCGCCGACATGCTGCAGCATTGCGCGCAAATCCTTGAGATCGAGAAGCAGCAGTCCCGCGTCGTCGGCGATCTTGAAGGTGAGATTCAGCACGCCTTCCTGGGTGTCGTTCAACTGCAGCAGCCGCGCGAGCAGCAGCGGGCCGAGATCCGATACCGTCGCGCGAATCGGGTGGCCGCGTTTGCCGAAGACGTCCCAGAAGGCGACGGGGCAGGCTTCGTAGCGCAGCTCGACGCCAAGAGTTGCTGCGCGCTCCGCAACCTTCGCGTTCGCGCCTCCGGCGGCGGCGAGCCCCGAGAGATCACCTTTGACGTCGGCCATGAAGACCGGCACGCCGATCCTCGAGAACTGCTCCGCGAGCGTTTGCAGCGACACCGTCTTGCCCGTGCCCGTCGCGCCCGTGATGAGCCCATGGCGATTTGCGAGCGCCGGCAGCAACGACAGCGATGTCGCTCCGGCCTTCGCAACGAGAAGCGGCTGGCTCATATGGTGCACCTCGGCACGCAACGGTGACGCTCGCGCGCCCGCGCTTCCGAATATACAACACGGCCTTTTCTACGGTAGCTTACGCCGCTGCTCGCATGACAAACCGTTCGGGGGATTCGTCGCGATGGCGACCACAGTGACGCAACGCTTGCCAAGGCCGGTCTCGTTCATCGTGTGGATGGGGGTCGTAGTCCTCGGCACGTTGGCTCTTGGCGCTATCGCCCTAACGCGCGGCGAAAGCGTCGACGCGCTGTGGTTCATCGTCGCCGCCGTTTGCGTTTACGCGCTTGGCTACCGCTTCTACAGCGCATTCCTCGCCGCGAAGGTTTTCGCGCTCGATCCGACGCGCGCCACACCGGCCGAGCGCTTCAGCGACGGGCGCGACTTCGTGCCGACGAACCGCTGGGTCGTGTTCGGCCATCATTTCGCGGCGATCGCGGGACCGGGTCCGCTGATCGGCCCGACGCTCGCGGCCCAGTTCGGCTATCTGCCGGGTACATTGTGGATCTTGATAGGCGCCGTGCTCGGCGGCTGCGTGCAGGACTTCGTCGCTCTGTTTTGCTCGATCCGGCGCGATGGCCGCTCGCTCGGCCAGATGGCGCGCGATGAGCTCGGCCCGATCGGCGGCGCCGTCGCGCTGATCGGCGTCATGGCGATCATGATCATCTTGATCGCGGTGCTCGGCCTCGTCGTCGTGAACGCGATGCGGCACAGCCCATGGGCGACGTCGACCGTCGCGGCAACGATTCCGATCGCCGTGCTGATCGGTCTGTTCATGCGCCATCTGCGCCCCGGCCGCGTGCTCGAGGGCACGGCCATCGGCGTCGTGTTGCTGCTGGCCGCCGTGTTCGGCGGGGGCTGGATCGACGAGCACCCGACGCTGCGCACGTGGTTCGACTACGACGCGCCGGCGCTCGCGCTGATGGTCATCTTGTACGGCTTCGCGGCAGCGGTCCTGCCCGTATGGCTGCTGCTCGCGCCACGCGATTATCTCTCGACGTTCATGAAGATCGGCACGATCGTCGCGCTCGCGATCGCGATCCTTGTTATCAATCCTCAGGTGCAGATGCCCGCGCTGACTCAATTCATCGACGGCACCGGGCCCATCTTCGGCGGCAACGTGTTTCCATTCGTGTTCATCACGATCGCGTGCGGCGCAATCTCGGGTTTCCACTCGCTGATCGCCTCGGGCACGACGCCGAAGCTGCTCGCCAACGAACGTGACGCGCGCTTCATCGGCTACGGCGCCATGGCGATGGAGTCGTTCGTCGCCGTCATGGCGATGGTCGCGGCGTGCGTGCTCGACCCCGGTGTCTACTTCGCGATCAACAGCCCGGCCGGCGTCGTCGGCGCCGACGCTGCGACTGCCGTGGCGACGATCAGCTCGTGGGGCTTTCCTGTCACCGTCGATCAGATGGACGCGTTGGCGCGCGACATGGGCGAGAGCACGTTGTTCGCGCGCACGGGCGGCGCTCCTTCGCTGGCCGTGGGCATGGCGAGCATTTTCTCGAGCGCGTTCGGCAACACGCTGCTCTCGGTCTGGTACCACTTCGCAATCATGTTCGAGGCGTTGTTCATCCTGACGACCGTCGACGCCGGAACGCGCGTCGCGCGCTTCATGCTCCAGGACCTGCTCGGCAACGTCGCACGCCCCATGGGGCGCACGAGCTGGTATCCGAGCGTGCTGATCTGCAGCGCGCTCGTCGTCGCCGCGTGGGGCTATTTCCTCTATTACGGCACGCTCGATCCGCTCGGCGGCATCAACAGCCTATGGCCGCTGTTCGGAATCGCCAATCAGATGCTGGCCGCGATCGCGTTGTGCGTCGCGACGACGGTCCTCGTGAAATCGGCGCGCGCGCGATTCGCGTGGGTGACGGTGCTGCCGTTGGCCTGGCTCGTGGCCGTCACGACAGTGGCTGCTTGGGAGAAGCTGTTCAGCTCCGACTTGCGAGTCGGCTTCCTCTCGCATGCCAACGACCTCGCGGCGAAGCTCGAGGCGGGATCGCTAACCGGTGCTGCGGCCGATCAAGCGCCGCAACTGATTTTCAACGATCGGCTCGACGCCGCGCTGACCTTATTCTTCTTGATCACGGTCTGGGTGCTCGTTGTCGAGACGGCGCGCATCTGCCACGCGTGCCTATCGGGCCGTCGCTGCCCGCCGCTGTCCGAGACGCCGCACGTGCAGACGCGGCTCGTGGAGGGTTGAAGCGATGCGCGGCGCGCTACGCAGGCTTTGGACTCTGCTCCGCGAGGTGACGGGCGACGACGCTTACGAGCGCTACGTCGATCACTGGCGCGCCCGCCACGCAGGCAAAGGCGGTGCCCCGCTCGACCGTGCGTCGTTCTGCCGTGAGGAGCTCCGGCGCAAGTGGGATGGCGTTCGCCGCTGCTGCTGATATTGGCCTAGAGGAGCAGCCTACGCGCTGCCGGACTTGCGTCTTTCGGGCTCAACGAGCCGCGCGCCGCGCCGTCACGTCGTAACGGAACGAGAGCTTCTCACCGACTTGCAGCGCACCCGCCATGACGCTGAAGGGCTTCATGCCAAGATCGGCGTGGTTGAGCTCGAACTCTCCCTTGGCACGTAGCACTTCGTCCTCGATCGTTACTTCGGTCGGCACTTTCAGATCGACAGTGCGGCCGAGCAGCTCGACCTTGACGGCAAGCTCCTGCTTGCCGGCGCCGGTCGTGGGGCCGGCGCCGACGAGGCGGATCTGCGGGTGCTTCTCGCCGTCGAGCACGCGCTCACTCAGCATGTTGGAGCGGGTGCCCGCAATGTCGTCCGGCGTCGGGATGCTCGCGAACTCCTCTCCGAGCGTGCTGCGCAGCGCCGGGTCGTCGACCACGAGCTCGGCGGCAGTGAATTGAAGGTCGAACTGAGACTTCGCCAAATCGTCGCGATTCACGGTGACGTTGCCGCTCAAGTCGCCGACGGCGATGGTGTGATTGTGGCCGAGCCGAGCCAAGGCGCCGGCTTTGTAGACGAGCCAATGGACGTCGGATTGCGCGGTATCGACGACATAACGCTCAGCTGCGCCCTGCGCCGATGCGACGCCGCCGAGGAGCAACCCCGTCAAGCCGACGATCAGCCCTGCCCTTGCCATGCGCCTCTCCCAGAATCCGTGAGCAGCCATTCCTCAGAGAGAAGTCTACTCCACGACGGCTGAACGGACCCTGACCGCACCCGCCACCCTTTCGCTCGGCGCACGCGGCTATCGCGGCGCCGCGCGCCGTCCCAGGCGCGTGCTCTAACGTTCAATCGGCAGGCTGAATCTTCTCGAAGGCCCGCGGTCAGAGCATGCGTGTCGCCCCCAGTTCAGTGTGCTAACGTTTCAATCCGGGGGGCAATTAATCTGCACAGGACGTAAGATTCCGTTCATGTCCCTGCTGCCCTTAGACGCGTCGAGGCTCCGCTGGCTGGCGATTGCCACGGCCACGTGTCTAGCGGGCTGCGGCGGATCTCAGGTCATCGTCGAATCCACGTTCCCGCGGCCTGTCATCGAGCCGCTGCCCGTCAGCATGGGCATCGTCATTCCTGACGAGCTGTACAACTTTATCTACACCGAGGACATCCCCGATCAGTCCCTGTGGACGATCGCGCTCGGCGACGCAAATGTAGCGATGCTCGCGCCTCTGTTCGAAGGGATGTTCCGCGACACCACGGACCTCGCCTCGCTGGCATTGGCCGCAGCGGACACTACGCTCGACGGCGTTATCGAGCCGAAGCTCGAAAAATTCGAGTTCGACGTGCCGACGGGCGAGCGAGACGAGTTTGTCGAGGTCTGGTTGCAGTATCAGATCAACGTGTACGAGCCCGACGGAGCGACGGTCATCCAATGGCCCGTGTCCGGCTATGGCAAATCCGAGCTGCTTCGAGACGCCGAGGACGCGGTGCAGCGCGCCGCGATCGTGGCGATGCGCGAAGCCGGCGCAACGATTTCGACGAAATTCAGTGAGCAACCTCAAATAAAGCAGTGGTTAGGGGGTATGGATCATGACGCACCCGTTGCAGTCGGACCCCAGGCAGCTGTCGGCGTGCCTGCCGCAGCCGAATCGTCGTCCGTCCCATTGGAATAGCGTGGGCCCGCTTCGCGTCATCGCCATCGTTGCAGCGTTGCCGCTGCTCGGCGCATGCGGCATCACCGCGCGCATCGAGCCGTACAAGCAGACCGACGCCGTCATCGCCGAAGGCGAGCACGTGGTGGTTCTCGCGCGCAAGCAGCATTCCACGCACGAAGCCGAGGAAGAGTTCGTCCAATGCTTGAGCGATGGGCTCGCCGACGGCAAGGAAGGGCTCGCCGTGCACTCGTCGAAGGAATTCGAAGACAAGATGTACCCCTGGTTCGAGCCCTCGACGGCGCCGCTGAGCACCGAGGACCTGACGGTGCTGCTCGAGCGCCCCGGAGTCCTCGATCAGGTACGTACGACCGGCGTGCGGTACCTCATCTGGGTCGACGGCTCGACCGATCGCGTCGCGAGCGGCGGCGGGATCACGTGTGCCGCGGGTGTCGGCGGCGCGGGTTGCATGGGCCTCGCCTGGTGGGAGGACGACTCGCGCTACGACTTCACGGTTTGGGACATCAAGGACGTCGAGTCCGAGGGCACGATCCACGCCGACGTGAAGGGGCGCTCGGTCATGCCGGCCATCGTGATCCCGATCCCGTTGATCACGCGGCCGCAGGCCCACGCGTGCCGCGGGCTCACGGATCAGCTGCGCCAGTTCTTGACGACGCCCGAAGGGTACCAATCGCCCGCCACGGCAGCCGACGTCGGCTAGCCGATCCTGCGACGCGGCTCGGCGCCCCGAATCTGCCGACTCCGTCGGTACCGGTGTGCCTGCGCGCCTCTAGACTGCGCGCTGCACTCCTCATCGCCTGCGTGACGGCAGGCCGGCATCCATGAATGACCGCCGCGATCTGGAGCTCGTTCTCGAATCCGGTACGCCGCTGATCGTCATCGAGACGACGGACGAGACGCGCGTCCTCGAGCTACTGCGGGAGGTGGCCCTCTCCCGCTCTGCGGCCTCCTACCGTCCGCTCTTTCGCTGGTCGATCACGGACGGTCTCCAGCGACTCGACCTCGACCTCGAGCCGCAACGAAGTAACGCCGATCCCGAGGAGGCGCTGCGCCACGTTCGCGCAGTCGGCAAACCGGGCGTGTACGCGATGCTGGATTTGCATCCGTTCTTGAAGGAGCCGGTCCACGTCCGGCTGCTCAAGGACATCGCACTGGCCGCCAACGACGCCAAAGTGACGGTGCTGCTCATCGGCCATCGGCTCGAGATCCCGCACGAGCTCGTGGGATTCACCGCACGCTTTTCTCTGCGTTTGCCGTCGCCCAGCGATCGGCGCGCTATCGTCGAGCGCTGTGCCGAGGAGTATCTGCGCGATCACGGGCGCGAAGTCAAAGTGGACTCGGCGGCGCTCGACCTTCTCGTGCAGAACTTGAGCGGCTTGACGACGGCGGACACGGAGCGCCTCGCTCGCAATGCCATCCGCGACGACGGCGCCGTCACGGCGAGCGACGTGCCCGCCGTCATGAAGGCGAAGTACCACCTTTTGAACCGAGGCGGCGTGCTGAGCTTCGAGTACGAGACGACGCAGCTCTCGGACCTCGCGGGGTTTCGCAACTTGAAGCATTGGCTCACGCAGCGCGCATGGGCTTTTAGCCCGGAACGGCCGGCCGGGCTCGAGCCGCCGAAAGGCATTTTGCTGCTCGGCGTCCAGGGATGCGGAAAGAGCCTCGCCGCGAAGGCGACGGCAGGCGCGTTCGGCTTACCGCTCCTGCGCTTGGACTTCGGCTCGCTGTACAACAAGTATCACGGCGAGACCGAGCGAAACCTCCGTGAATCGCTGCAAACCGCGGAGGTCTTGAGCCCCTGCGTGCTCTGGCTCGATGAGGTCGAGAAGGGGCTCGCGACCGGAAATGACGACAGCGGGACGGCGCGCCGCGTCCTCGGCACGCTGCTGACCTGGATGGCCGAGCGCCGCGCGCACGTCTTTCTCGTCGCCACGTCCAACGAGGTCAGCGAGCTGCCGCCCGAGCTGATCCGCAAAGGCCGATTTGACGAAATCTTCTTCGTGGACCTGCCGCCACCGCCGAGCCGCGCGGAGGTCTTCGCGATTCACCTGCGAAAGCGAGGGCTCGCACCTGAGCGTATGAACCTCGCGGAGCTCGTGGCCTTGGCCGACGGCTTCTCGGGCGCCGAGATCGAGCAAGGCATCGTATCTGCGCTCTACGCTGCGCATGCTGCGGGCCAAAAACCCGACCATGGCCACGTCGCCGCAGAGCTCCGCAAGACTCGTCCGCTGTCCGTCATCATGGCCGAACGCGTCGCAGCCGTGCGCGCCTGGGCGCGCGGCCGTACGGTTCCGGCCGAATGAAGCCGCTGCTGGCGGGCGGCCCGGAATCGGCTTAACGTAGTCGCCTAAAAAGCGCCCGCAACTGCCCGAATGGCTAAACGATCCTCGGACGATTTCGACACCGATCACACCGACGAGCTTCCTGTGCCGCTCGAAACGGTGGGACTCGAGGACGGCGTGGAACCGCTGGTCACGGACCTCCACGACACCGCAGAGCATACGGTCTTGTACTCGCCGACCGCGGATGCCGCCGGCTCCGCCGCGCATCTCGCCGAGCGCGCCGAGCAGATCTCCTCCCTCGAGGCGCAAATCCGAGTGCTCACCGATAGCGCTCGTGATTTGGAGCAAACAGTCGGCGAAAAGGACCGGCAGATCGGAGCGCTGAACGACAGCCTCACGAACCTGCGTCGATCGGCGGAAGCCTCGGCTGCCGCGGAACGACAGCTCGCGACGCAAATTGCCGTGCGCGACGCACAGCTCGCGGAGCTCACGGCCAACGTGGATCGTTTCGGAGCAGACGCCGCGGCGGCCGCGGCCGAGCTCGACCAGTTGCGAACGTTGGCCGCAGCGGCGCACCGCGAGACGGAAGCGTTGAGGAGCGAGCTCGCGACACGACCCGCTCGAGATGTCGTGTCCCCCGACGTGCAGGAATTGCGCGAGGATCATGCCGCGCTGGCCACCTATATCGCATCCCGGCGTGCAGCCTGGGACGACATGCAGACGACGAACACGCGCCTCACGGCGCGCGTCGCCCCCTTGGAGCGCGAGCTCAAAGCCACCGTAAAGCGGCTGACGGCTGCGGAAGCGTTGGCAAACCGCGAGTCGAGCCGCGCGGTTGCACTGCGCGCCGAGCTCGTGGACTCCGCCCGCAACGTGGACAACCTCGCGCGCGAGCTGCGCCTCGCTCGTGAAGCTTCGGAACAGCCGCAGCATCCCGTTCTCGCGAACGACGCCGCGCCGCCCCTCGCATCGGCTGATTTGGAGAGCGCCTCGTCAGCTGCGGCTTCAGCGGGCGATACGCGCACCGTGAACGTTGCGCCGCCAGAAGCGCCGCCCGTGTTGACCGATGCCGTCGATACCGCTGCCCCGGCCGTCGAAGCGATCGCGCAGCTAGAGGCCGAGGTCGAGTACAAGCGACAGCAAGTCGCGGCGCAGCTCGTCGAGCTCCGCGACCGCGAGCAGCGGCTCCGTGCCGCGACGAGCGAGCTCGAGCAGGTGCGCCGCGAGCTCGGCACGCTGCGCACCGAGCTCGACGACAGCCGCTCGGACGTCGCCCGGCTCGAGCGCGCCGTCATCGACAAGGATCGCGCGCTCGAAGCTCGCGATGCGAGAATCGCCACACTGCACGAGGAGCTGAAACATCGCGTCGGTGTCGCCGAAAAGCGCAGCGCAGTCGATGTCGCTCTGCCGGCAGTCGATGCCACCGCGACAGCGCGGGCAGGCGCCCGAGAAGGATCCGGCGAGCACACGTCGGCGCCGGCGCTGCTTTGCTTGACGGGCGACGCTCCAAAACGCTTCGCGCTGGCGAAGAAGACGATCACGCTGGGGCGCGGGCCTCATTGCGATCTGCAGATCCTCACCCACTTCGTCAGCCGGGAGCACGCTCGCTTGACGGTGAACGCCGGCGCGACGGTCATCGAAGACCTGGGCAGCCGTAACGGAGTATTCGTCAATGCAGTTCGCGTGGACCGCCAGCATCTGAGACAAGGCGATCTCGTCACGATAGGCGAGACTCAGTTTCGTTTCGTCGAATCGATGGCACACTAGGGAGCGTGATGGACGAATCCGACGCGCCGATCCAGGGCACGACAACATGGCAACGTGAAGCCGCCATCGCTGCGGGCCTGCTGGCTTTCGGGCTGATCGCGCTGCCCTTCGCGGTCTACGTCGTAGGCCAGCGAATGCTAGGCGAGTATGGCGAAGCCGGCGGAGCGCTCGCGCTTGCGGAGACCGTCTGGCTGGACCTCCTGTCCTTCCGCCTGCCGGCGTGGATCCTGGTATTGAGCCCCTACCTCACGATTCAGCTCGCCCGAGGCGTGCGTCGCATTTGGCAGCGCCGGCTGTGATTAACGTCACAGATCTGGTGCTCGCCGCGTAGCGACGACGCTGCATCTGCTATCGTTTTTCCACGCGGCCCATGACGGCCCGCGCGACCGCGTAGCGAGGCAGGATCGCCAGATGCTCAAGCGCTTGAAACGTTGGCTCGGCTGGAACTCCGAATCGGGGCTTCTGGATTCTTCCGATATCGGTCTTCGCCCGCGCAGCGCCCCGCCGCCGCCCAAGCCGCCGCTCATTAAGCAGACGGGCGTCGCGGAGCCGGCCCCGCCCGCACAGCGCCGCGCCAAGCCGGAGCGCGCACCGAAGGACGTGCTCGACAATCCACGTCTGACCCTCAACAAGCCGGCCAACGACGGCTTCGACCCCTACAATACGGGCGCGTTCAATCGCAGCACGTCGTGGGAACGAATCGGCCGGGAGCGCAAACGCTAGCCCTCAGGCCCGCGGCCACGCGTGATACGCGGCCACGGCCACCAGCATCACGAGCAGCGCCGCCAGTGCGCCGCGCCGCCAGCGGCACTCCTTGAGCGCGCCATAGAAGCTGCCCGCGGCCGCAGCCGTGAGCAGCGCGAACAAGGACACGCTGATCAGCAATGGCCGAAGCTCGCCGTCCAGGCGGGGGTACTCGGACCGCAGGGCCACGAAGACGATCGTCGTGCCAGCGAGCGCGAAAGTGATTGCAACGGCGCTCCCGAGGACGAATCCCAAGACTACGACCGCTGGACGCATGCCGCTTCCCGCCGTTCAGGCGCGTGACTCCGTTCGGTTTTCCAGCCCTGCGGGCTTGATTCGCCCGGCCAAGGGTCCGAAACTTAACAGATATGTGACCTGCATCGCCACGGACTCCAAGGAGGAAACGTGAGGGAGTTGTTTGGCCGAGTCTGCTTTAGCGCCATCGTGGTGTCTGCCGGCTTTGCATCGCTTGCCGCTACCGAGCCGCTACCGCCGCTACAGATTGAACCGAAGCACGTACCGATCAGCACCAATGTCGCCAAGCTGATCGAGGAGCTTCACTACTCCTTGCCACGGCTCGACAACTCGTTGTCGTCGGCCATCCTCGACCGTTATCTCGATACGCTCGACGGCAATCGCATGTACTTCACGGCCGCCGATATCGCGAGCTTCAACCGTCTGCGCTACGAGCTCGACGACCGGACGCGCACCGGCGATCTGCAACCCGTGTTCGATATTTTCAATCTGTTTCGCAAGCGCGCCGGAGAACGAATCGATACGGCGATCGCGCTGCTCGCCACGGAGCCCGACTACACGCTCGACGAGAGCTTCCAATGGGACCGAAGCGAGTTGCCGTGGCCGGCTACGGACGCTGAAGTCAACGAGGTCTGGCGCAAGAACGTCAAAAGCGACGGCCTGCGCCTGATGCTGACCGGCAAAACGTGGACCGAGGCGGCCGAGACGCTGAAGGATCGTTACGAGCGTTCGTATCGCCGTATCACTCAGCTCACGACCGACGACGTGTTCGAGACGTATATGAACGCCGTCGCGCACAACATGGACCCGCACTCGAGCTATCTGTCGCCGCGCCAGAGCGAGGAATACCGGATCCAGATGAGCCTGTCGTACGACGGCATCGGCGCGTCACTGCAGCTCGAGGACGATTACGTCAAGGTCAACGACATCATCGCCGGCGGGCCCGCGTTCATCGACGGGCAGTTGAAGAAAGAGGACCGGATCACGGCCGTAGGCGAAGGCACCGGCGAGCTCGTCGACGTCATCGGCTCGCGCCTCGACGACGTCGTGCAGAAGATTCGCGGGCCCGGCGGCACGCGTGTGCGGCTGCAAGTCCTTCCCGCGGGCGCCGCGCCAGGCTCGCCGGAAAAAATCATCGAGCTCGTGCGCGACAAGGTGAAGCTCGAGGAGCAAGCCTCGAAGAAGGAGCTGCTCGAGATTCCGTTCAACGGCGAGACTTATCGGATCGGCGTCATCACGGTGCCGAGCTTTTACCAGGACTTCGCGGCGCGCAGCCGCGGTGACGAGGACTACACCAGCACGTCGCGCGACGTCGCACGGCTGATCGAGGAGTTCAAGGCCGAGGGCGGCATCGACGGGCTCGTCATGGATCTGCGCGAGAATGGCGGCGGCCATTTGTCGGAGGCGACGGAGCTGAGCGGCCTATTCATCGAACGCGGTCCGATCGTCCAGCTCCGCGAGACGCGCGGCACGATCCAGCAGCTCGACGACCCGAGCCCGACGGCCGTGTACGGCGGTCCGTTGGCCGTTCTCGTCGATCGGTACAGCGCCAGCGCGTCGGAGATCTTCGCGGCGGCGATTCAGGACTACGACCGCGGCGTCATCGTCGGCCAGCAGACGTTCGGCAAGGGCTCGGTGCAGAATCTGTTTCCGCTCGACCGCCTCATGCGAGGCACCGACAACGGCCAGCTGACGCTCACGATCGGCAAGTACTATCGCGTCACGGGCGAGAGCACGCAGCACCGCGGCGTGATTCCCGACATCGAGCTGCCGTCGATCGTCGATACTGCCGAGGTCGGAGAAAGCTCGCGCGATACCGCGCTGCCATGGGACCGCATTCAACCGACGCGTTTCCGGGCGGACTCCGCGTTGGCGGCGGAGATCGACGATCTTCGGGCGCACCAGCAATTGCGGGCTTCGAACGACCCTGAGTTCAACTACCTGCTGAGCGACATCGCGGCCGTCAAGGAAATCAACGCGCAGAAGAGCGTGTCGCTGAACCTGGACGGGCGGATCGCGGAGAACAAGCGCCTCGAGGAAGGCCGGTTGGCCCGTGAGAACGCTCGCCGTGCGGCGCTTGGGCTCGCACCTCTGGCGAACATCGCGGAGCTCGACGATACCGCGACCTCGGACGCGATCGTGCTGCAACAGGCGGCTCGGATCGTGGCGGAGATCGCGGAGCGGCGATCGGCGCCGTAGCGCCTCAGCGCATCACCGACAAAAGGTCCCAGTAGCCGTCGGCGACGACGTTGATGCGCAGCGGCGCGTCGCTGGTGCGCCGCGCCAAGTCGAGCTCGTTCGCTTGCGCCGCCGGCGTTCGGTTGATCAGCTGCAGGCTTTCGACGGCCGGCACGGAATCGCTCTCGTTGCGATATTTGACCTCGGCGAGCAGCAAGTCCGTCCGCCGTTTGACCTGATCTGCAAACGTCTTCTGCTGCTTCAGCTCCTCGATCTTCTCGCGTATGCGCTCGACCATCCGGTCGCAATCACGGCGGTCGCCGAACTTCATGTCCGCGACGGCGCGCTCCGTCGACGTCTTTGCCAATGACGCCAAGTCGTGCTCGCAGAAATGGACGACGAGGTGCTGAGCGAGCGCTATGACGGCCGTGTTGATGAGCCGGCGGCTGTCGAGCGACAGACCTTCGGGCTCGGGTAGCGGCTCGCCCTGAATCTTCTCGCTCAGCGCTTGCAGCTCCGCGAGCTTTTCCTCGAGCATCTGCAGACCACTCGCGAGCCCCGCAATCTGGCGATTGAGGGCGCCCGTGCGGAACAACCGAACGAGGACGTTCATGCTGTCGAGCTCTTGCGTGAGCCGCGTCTGCTCTTCGGACGCCGTGCGCCGTTTGTCCGCCAGCGCGGCTGTCTTTTCCTCGATCGCGTCGAGGCGACGCTGCCGCTTCGCGATCTCGGTATCCTGCAGCAGCGCTCGTTCCCGCTTCTCGCGCTGCGCCTCCAGCTCGTGGGCGAACTGTTCGAGACGCTGTGCGCCGACACGCCACAGATGGCGAAGCTGAAAGTAGACCATTGCATTGGCCGCGGCCAACGGATTCGTCAGCAGCCTCTCGAGGCCTTCGAGCTGCTCCTGGGCGCGAAGTATCTCGCCTTCTTGCTCCTTGAGCTTCTCCAGGAGCTCGAATCGCTCGCGCCGCAGAGCCTTGACCTCGCGCTTGACGTCGGCTCGGTTCCAATAGAGCTTCAGCAGCTCGTCGGTCGGACCGGACTCTTCCCGCTCGAGAATGGCCGAGAGCATCAGCGGTTCCGGTTTCTGTGACACGAACGCATGCGGTGAAATATAGCGGCGCCGCGCCGGCCAAACCGTGACTCAAAGCAAAGATCGCGCCTTAAGGAGGGGGGATCAGCTCAGCGGTTTCGAGCCGCCGAGGCTGTGCCCGGCTTCAAACAGATAGTCGAGCCACTTGTTCAGCAGCATGTTGAGCCGCCAGCGGCGGTCGAGCTCGGCGTTGCTGCCCTTCGCGAGCTCGCGGAGCTTCGCGTGCCGGTGCGCCTCGCCGCTGCAAACGGCTTCGACGAGCCGCGCATCGTGGTAGATCCGCACCACGATGTCGGGATCCGCCACCGCGACACCCGCTTCGTCGAACAAGTACGTCAGGCGCAAGGTCGTCGTGTACGGCTCACGGCGGACGATTTCCGCATACAAGTCGTTATCGCGCGGCGTCGACGAGACGATCGCAGCGGCCGGCCACTCGAGCGCGGGCACGAGCTGATGAAGCTTGATGTAATTGCTTTCATACAAGGTCATCAGCCCCGTGAATGTGCCGGGCCGATAGATGCACTGCGGTACGAGTAGGCTATCGACGACCATGGTCATTACAGTGGCCTAAAGTAAGTTAGCAGGCAACCCGCTCACCAATCCGAGCGCTTCTTGCGCCGCAACGTCGGCGCAACGAGTCCGATGACGATTCCGGCCAGCAGCACGCCGGCGCCGACGACGAACCAATTCTGACTGTTCCGGCCGCCGAGACGCGCGTTGTCGGCCGTCAACTGCCCGACTTCTTGATCGCGCTGAACGAGACGCTGCTGCAAGCGCGTGTTCTGATCGCGTATGTCGACGACATTTGCCGCGGCCGTGCGAATGTCAGCAAGCTCGCGGCTCGCCGTGCCGTGATTCGCCTGAGCTTCGTCGAGCTCCGTTCGCAGGGCAGCAAGGTCGCGCTCGAGCTCCTGGTTCTGTGCCTCCAGTGTGCCGACGCGCTCGCGTGCCGTCGCGAGGTTGCGTTCTGCGACGGCAAGCCGCTCGCGAGCGATCGGCTCCTCCATCAAGAAGCGCGTCAGTATCCATCCCTCGGTGCCTTGATCGACGACCCTGACCCTCGAATAGCCCTGCTCGCCGTTCTCTTCGAGCACCTCTACTCGCTCTCCGGCCTCGAGATTGCGCAGTATCAAGTACTCCGTGCTCGGGCCGCGCCGCAGCTCGACGATCGTCCGATCGGTGACGTAGCGAGTCTGAGCTTGCGCCAACAGCTCGAACGCAAGAAACACGCAGCCCGCCCATCGCAACCGCATCACACCTCCGCGAATCGATCAGGTGGGCCGAGACTAGCCCATTGCCCCGCGCATTGGAAACCGCCCGACGCTCGATTTGCAGACCGAGTTCACACTACGCGGCTCAGCGCTTGAACAGGTGCTCGCGATAGAACCGCAGCTCGCGAATCGAGTCGTGAATATCGGCGAGCGCGAGGTGCACCGATTTTTTTTCGAAGCGGTTCCCGACTTCCGGTAGCCACAGCTTTGCAAGAATTTTCAGGGTCGAGACGTCGAGGTTGCGGTAATGAAAATATGCGGCGAGCTCCGGCATATAGCGAATCAAGAACCGGCGATCCTGGCAGATGCTGTTGCCGCAAATCGGCGAAGCGCCCTGATCGACATGGTTCCGCAGGAACGCGAGCGTGAGCTGCTCCGCTTCGTTTTCCGAAACCTGGCTCGCACGGACGCGTTCCGTGAGGCCCGAGTTCGTGTGCTGGCGCGTGTTCCACTCGTCCATCGCCGCCAACAGCTCGTCGCTCTGGTGTACCGCCAAGACAGGGCCTTCGGCGAGCACCGTCAGCTCCTTGTCGGTGACCACCGTGGCGATCTCGATGATTCGATTTTGATCGGGATTCAAGCCCGTCATCTCGAGATCGATCCAGATCAGATTGTCCTTGCGGCTCACGAGCGCTCCAGGTGTTCGCTGAACTGAGCGGCTCAGCCGAGCGCGCTCTTCAGGGCCCGGCCGCCAAGCACGTGCAGGTGCGCATGGAACACGACTTGCCCGCCCTCGCGATTGACGTTCATCGCCACACGATACCCCGGAAGTCCCTGCTCCGCCGCGATGCGCTTCGCCGTCAGCAGCAAGCCCCCGATCAAAGCGCCTTGCTCCGGCACGAAGTCATTGAGCGTCGCGACGTGCGTTTTCGGGATGACTAGGCAGTGAAAAGGCGCCTGCGGATGAATGTCCTTGAAAGCCAGCACCTCGCCGTCCTCGTAGACGCGGTCTGCGGGCAGCTCGCCCGCAACGATTTTGCAGAATAAGCATTTCGGGTCGGCAGCCATCACCGTCCTCCTTCGCCGCCCGCAGCTTCGATCTCGCGACGGCCGCTGAGCGCGCGAGCCAATGTCCCGCCGTCGATGTATTCGAGCTCGCCGCCGACGGGAACGCCGTACGCGATACGGCTCGCTCGCAAGCCGTGCTTGTGCGCCAAGGCCGCAACAAGGTGTGCCGTCGCGTCGCCTTCGACGGTAACGCTCGTGGCGAGCACGATCTCCGCGAAGCGCTCGGTGCTGAACCGGCGTTCGAGCAGCGGCAACCCGAGCTCCGCCGGGCCGATGCCGTCGATTGGGGACAGATGCCCCATGAGCACGAAGTATGCGCCGCGATACGCACCGGATTGCTCGATCGCGAGCAGGTCCGCCGGCGTCTCGACGACACAGAGCTGCTTCAAGTCGCGTTTATCGTTGCTGCAGAACCGGCAGACGGCCTCCTCGGTCAACATCCGGCAGCGCTCGCAGTTGCGGATAGAGCGCACGGCACGCTCCAGTGCCGCGGCGAGGCGCCCGCCGGCGTCTCGATCCTTGTCAAGGAGGTGAAGCACCATGCGCTGCGCGGTCTTCGATCCCACGCCCGGCAAGCATTGGAACGCCTCGATGAGCTGGCTCAAGAGCGGCGAGTAGACGTCAGCCACGTCGCGTTAGAACGGCAGCTTCAATCCCGGCGGCAACCCCAGACCGCCAGTGACCGATGACAATTTTTGTTGCACCGTCTGCTCTACTTTTCGGTTCGCATCGTTGAGTGCGGCCGCCACGAGGTCTTCGAGCATTTCCTTGTCGTCTTTGAGCAGCGCTTCCTCGATCGTGACGCGCCGCACCTCGTGCTTGCACGTGACGATGACCTTGACCATGCCGCCTCCGGCAACCCCTTCGACCTCGGTTGCCGCGAGCTCGTCCTGGGCCTTTTGCATGTTGGCCTGCATCTCCTGCGCTTGCCGCATCAACTGGCTCAAGCCCTTCATCGATCACCTCTCCGCTTTTTCAAGTTCGTTTGCAATTCATCTCGGTCATTCGCTCGAGCGAATGCTGTCGTGCTCGAGCGTCGCATCGAACGCAGCCTGCATGGCCTTCACGTTCGGGTCGGATTCGATCGCTTCGCGCGCCTCGCGCATGCGCCCACTCTCGTTCTCGCGGCGAAGCTCGGCCGGGGTCGCGCGTGCCGGCTGGCCTACGGCAACCGAGAGCCGGAGGTCCCGCCCGTATTGCTCGCGAAGCGCCGCTTCGAGGCGCGTACGTACCTGCAGGGTGTTGAGGTGCTCGCGGTCGGCCGGTACGACGAGCTGCCACGCACCGCCCGCGTTCGACTTGAGATCGCAACTGTCGGCGAGCTGACGCGCGAGCCCGCGAAGGTCGAGCGACTGCACGATGTTGGCCCAGTCGGGTGCGGCACGAGTAGCGCTCGATTTCGCATCGAGGGTCCGATCCGGTGCCGGCCCAGGCTGCGGCCGGCTTGCGGCGACGGGCTGCGCGGCACGCGGCGCCGACGCCGGCGCCCCCGGCGCCGGTGCGGCGATAGCAGCGCCGCGCACGGGCCGGTCAGGGACAACGCCCGCATCGGCCGCAGGGCGAAACGCCAACATCCGCAGCAGCGTCATCTCGAAACCCATGCGCGGCTCGCGACACACGGCCAGATCTCTGCGGCCGTGCAACGCGATCTGATAATAGAGCTGCACATCCTCGGCCGAAAGCTGCGAGGCGAACGGGGCCACGGCCGCATACTCCTCGTCGTCTGAGCGCCCGCCGACGAGCTGCAAGACGGCGATCCGCTGCAACGCTTCGAGCAGCTCGTCGAGCGCGGCGCCATAATCGGGCGCGCTCTCGTCGAGCCGCTCGACCTCGGCGAGCAATGCGGCGCCGTCCTCGTTCGCCAACGCCGCGAGCAGCCGCAGCACGTGCTCACGATCGATGCTGCCCAGCATCGCGGCGACCAACGGTCCTTCTACCTTGCCGCCGCCGAACGCGATGCTCTGGTCGAGCAAGCTCAAGCCGTCGCGCATGCTGCCCGCGGCCGCGCGCGCGAGTGCCTTGAGCCCAGCGGCGTCACACGTGATTCCCTCGGCGCGGCAAATCTTCTCGAGCTGCGCTTGAATCTGCGCGATCGTGAAACGCTTGAGATTGAACTGCAGGCAGCGCGACAACACCGTCACGGGCAGCTTCTGAGGGTCCGTCGTCGCGAGCAGGAACTTCACGTGCGGCGGCGGCTCCTCGAGTGTCTTCAACAGCGCGTTGAACGAGTGGTTCGAGAGCATGTGCACCTCGTCGATGAGATACACCTTGAATCGGCCGCGCGTCGGCGCGTATTGAACGTTGTCGAGCAGCTCGCGAGTGTCGTCTACCTTCGTGCGCGATGCGGCATCGACCTCGATGAGGTCGATGAAGCGCCCCTCATCGATGGCAACGCACGACGAGCAGACGCCGCAGGGCTCGGCCACGATGCCGGTCTCGCAGTTGAGCGCCTTGGCGAGCAGACGCGCCACGGTCGTCTTGCCGATGCCGCGCGTCCCGGTGAATAGATAGGCGTGGTGCAGCCGATTGTCGGCGAGCGAATTAGCCAACGCCTGAACGACGTGGGGCTGGCCGACGAGCTCCTCGAACCGCCGTGGCCGCCATTTGCGCGCTAAAACCGTGTAACTCACGCTGGTCTAAGTTCCCGGAAAATTGAGAGGTCCGCGCCAGCCCGACCCCGGCACCCAACCGGGCTGCTACCGCTGCTCCCTTCCGGGCCTGACGGGGTTTACAGCTGGTTGTCGCGGGGGAACCGACGCGGACCATCGCTACTTTACCAGCTTGGCTTTCAGGCGTGCGGTTTCGCCGGCCATAGATGGCCGGCGTGCCGAACATGCAGCAGCGATTTTCGGCCGGCGCTGGGCGGTTTGAAACGGCGTCGGTTCTTAAGCTACGCTGCCGGCCCGGCCGTTCAGCGCCGGTGATTTCAAGTTCCGGAGAGGTGGCCGAGTGGTTGAAGGCGCACGCCTGGAAAGTGTGTATACGCCCAAAAAGCGTATCGAGGGTTCGAATCCCTCCCTCTCCGCCACGATCTACTTAAAGCGTCCAAAGCCGTTTATGCTTCCCGTCTTTCTACTAGACGTCTCATCGAGGAAATGACATGGCCGACAAGAAAATCATTGCAGTATTAGGGTCGACGGGCTCGCAGGGCGGCGGTTTGGTCCGCGCGATTCTCGAGGATCCTTCGGGCGGCTTCGCAGCGCGCGCCGTTACGCGCGACACGTCCAAGGACAAAGCCAACGCGCTCGCCTCTGCGGGTGCGCAGGTCGTCAAAGCAGATCTCGACGACGTCGAAAGCTTGAAGAAGGCGTTCGCGGGCGCATACGGCGTTTACGCCGTCACGAATTTCTGGGAGCACTTCTCGGGCGAGAAAGAGAAGGCCCAAGCAAAGAACGTCGCCGAGGCCGCGAAGGCGGCGGGTGTCAAGCACGTCGTCTGGTCGACGCTCGAGGACATCCGCCAATTCATGAAACCCGACGACAAGCGCATGCCGATGCTGCAGCAGAAGTACCGCGTGCCGCACTTCGATGCGAAGGCCGAGGCGAATGCATCGTTCAGCGGCCTGCCGACGACATTCCTCGTCACGTCGTTCTACTGGGACAACCTCTATATGTTCGGCCTCGCCCCGAAGAAGGGCGACGACGGCAAGCTCGCGTGGACGTTCCCGATGGGGACCGCGAAGATGGCGGGCATCGCGGCCGAGGACATTGGCAAGGTCGCATACGGCATCTTCAAGGGCGGCAACCAGTATGTCGGCAAGACCGTCGGCATCATGGGCGAGGCCCTGACGATCGAGCAGATGGGACAAACGCTGAGCAAGGTTTTGGGCGTCGGCCCGATCCAATACAACGCCGTCGAGGCAGACGTCTATCGCAGCTTCGGTTTCCCGGGCGCCGACGAGATGGGCAACATGTTCCAAGCGTATCGCGACTTCGATAAGCAGATGCTCGCGAACCGCAGCGCCGACACGGCGCGTAAGCTGAACCCTGCGCTGCAGAGCTTCGAGCAATTCGTCACGAAGCAGAAGGCGGCGATCAAGACTGCCATGGGCGTCTGAACGCCCTGGCGCTCGCAGCGGCGGGCGCCGCGTGCTTCCGTTCCAACGGCGAGCTCCAGAGAGCTCGCCGTTTTTTCATCTGCGATCGTCGCTCGTAGCACGAGCCCGACGGCTCTGGCCGGTCTCGGCAAAGTAGTTCGTTACGCCATCGGGATCGTCGAGCCAGATGGTCCGCAGGTCGAAGCCTTGTAAGCCGCTCAAGGGTTGAGCGATCGGCACGTGCCTCGCGTTCGCGAGCGCATCGACGGCCTCGACATCCGAGACGACGTACTGAATGCCGCCGCTGCCCGTGTCGGCCGGTAGATCATTGCCGAAGCTGCGGAGGCTGATCGTCGTCGCGCCGTGCCTGTACGAGTACTTGCGCGTGCCGAACCGCTCGTCGTCGACGGGCGGCAGCTCCTCGAGCCCGACGAACCCGCGGTAAAAGGCGCGGCTGCGCGCCATATCGGCAACGGTCAGCCCCACCTCGATGCGGGCAAGTTGCTCGGCCGTCGCTGCCGGAACGACGACGAGCTCGACGTCTTGACCGTCCGGATCCTGCACGAGCGCACTGCGACGGTCGTCCGCGTAGTCCCTGAACTCCGGCGCCGGCAATCCGTGCTGCGCGAACCGCGCGGCGAGCTGCCGCTCGTCGGCGAAGTAGAACGTCAATAGCCGTAAGCCCGTCGCAGCGCGAACGCCGCCGCTCTGATAGCTCCGGTTGCCGACACGCCGTGTGAGCTTCAGCTCTTGAGCGCCCGCTTGGAACCGTGCGACTCCTCCGCCGTTGCCTACGTTGAGTGTCGACAGCTGCTTGAACCCGAGCACGTCGCCGTAGAACTCGTACATGCGCTCCGCGGGAACCTCGAACCGGCGAAACACGTTCATCGACGGCTGCCACAACACGCGGGCTGTCGTCGTTTCCGCAGCGGGCCCCGCCGTTTGCGCGAGCGCCGGCCCGGTCGCTGCAAGCGCGAGCAACGCCACGGATGCCGCTCGACCGCGTCGGAACATTGCTCGCCCCTGCCATGTCACGTTATTGCGAGTGTGAATCACGTGGGCTGCCGGTACAATCGCCGCCCATGTGGAAAGTACTCGTCATTCTGCTGGTTCTAGGGGTCGGCGCTGTAGCGCTGTGGGTCAACGCGGGACGAGCCGAAGGCCCCGCCATCGAGATCGGGGGTTCGGCAGCGATCGGCCAGACCGGGGAGCTCGCCGTGAAAGTCACCGCGCCCGGTGCCGAGTTGACAGGGTTTACCGTCACGCTCGTTCAGGGCGAAAGCGCCACGACACTCGTCTCGGACGCGGCCCAGGGTACGACCGACGGCGACGCCGTCAGCGTCACCATTCCCGTAGGGAAGCGAGCGCTGCCAGAGCTGAAGCCCGGTGAGGCGCGCATCGATGTCACGGCTGTACGGCCCGTGCTGTTCGGGCTGAGGCAAGCCGCAGCAACGGCGACGCGGACGATCGAAGTGCGGCTCACGCCGCCGCAGGTGGCGGTGCTCTCGCAGTTTCACTACGTCAACCACGGCGGCTCCGAGATGGTCGTCTATCGCGTGAATCCACTCGACGCCGAGTCCGGAGTGCGCGTCGGCGATCGCGAGTATCGCGGTTTCCCGGCCGGCGGAACCGACGCAGCGCTGCGTATCGCGTTCTTCGCGCTGCTGTGGGACCAGGACTTGAATACCCCGATCACGGTGTTCGCGCGCGACACCATCGGCAATGAAGGCAGCGGCAGCTTCGACTTCCGCGTGTTCCCGAAGCAATTTCGCGCGAGCACGATCAATCTCGACGACCGGTTCCTCGCGCGGGTCGTGCCGCCGATCCTGCAGAACTCGACCGAGGTCAAGGTCGAGGATCCGAGTAACTTCCTTGCTTCGTATCTCACGATCAATCGCGAGCTACGGCGCATGAACAATGAGACGATCGCAAACCTCGCCCTCGGCACGTCGCCGGAAATCCTGTGGCGCGGGCCGTTCAAACAGCTCATCAACACGGCCGTCGAAGCCGGCTTCGCCGACCAGCGCACGTACGTCTACAACGGTTCCGACGTCGATCGGCAGGTTCACCTTGGCTTCGACTTGGCCTCGACGGCGAACGCGCCCGTGCGCGCGGCTAACCGCGGCCGCGTCGTGCAGGCCGGTTGGCTCGGCATCTACGGCAACTGCGTGATCCTCGACCACGGCATGGGGCTGCAATCGCTGTACGCTCATCTCTCTTCGATCGGAGTCAGCGACGGTCAGATCGTCGAGAGCGAGGCCGAGCTCGGGCGCAGCGGCGCGACTGGCCTCGCGGGCGGCGACCACCTGCACTTCACGATGCTGCTCGGCGGCAATGCGATCACGCCGATCGATTGGTGGAGCCCGCAATGGGTTCAAGATCGCGTGCTACGGAAGTTCACGGACGCGGGCCTTGCGCCGCCGAGCCCTTGAGCCGGCCGCTCAGCCCTCTTCCTCCGGGCGCGGCCGGTAGATCAGCTTGTCGATCCTCCGCTCGTCCATGTCGACGATCTCGTAGTGACCGGTACGGTCGGTGAAGGTGTCGCCGACCACGGGTAACCGACCGAGGCGCGACAAAGCATAACCGGCGACGGTATCGAACGTACCGGAACGCCGCAGGCCCGCGATGCCGAGGCGGTCCTCGAATTCGTCGATGCCGAAGCTGCCGTCCACGAGCCACGAGCCGTCGCTGCGTTTCAGCATCGTGGCGGACCCGGTCTCCCCGCCGGCCTCCGGCAACGCTCCTGCAACGGCTTCGATGATGTCCGCCAGTGTGACGACACCCTGGGTCGCGCCGTACTCGTCGACGACGATCGCCATGTGCATGCCTTCGCGGCGAAAGCCTTCGAGCAGCTTCAACACGGGCGTGCCGTCGAGCACGACGAGCGGCTGCATGATCAGCTCCTCGAGCACGATCGGTTGACCGGCGAGCGACGCGCGTGCGAGGTCCTTCATGTGGACGATGCCGATCGGATGGTCGATCGTCTCGCGGCACACGGGAAAACGCGACAAGCGCCGCGCGTCGAGCCGCGCGACGATGTCGGCCGGCGTCTCGTTGACCTCGAGCCAAACGACGTCGGTGCGCGGCGTCATGATCGCGCGCGCGGTGCGGTCGGCGAGCCGCAAGACACCTTCGATCATCTCGCGTTCCTTCGGCATGAAGACGCCGGCACGCGTGCCCTCGGCGACGAGACTTCGCACTTCGTCCTCGGTCACCGTTAGCTTGCGGTCGCGCGCCAAGCCGAACAGGCGCATCAGACCATCCGCCGACGACCGGACCAGCCACACGGCCGGCGCCGCAACCTTAGCTACTCCGCGCATCAGGGGCGCCAAAGCGGACGCAATGCGCTCGGGATCGTTGAGCGCGATTCGCTTCGGCAATAGCTCGCCGAAGACGACCGAGACGTAAGTGATTCCGAGCGTCACGAGGGCAATCGCCGCCGGTTGGCCGTACGGAGCAATCCAAGGCCAGCGATCGAGCCACACGCCGAGCGGCTCGGCCAGCGTCGCGCCGCCGTACGCGGCGGCAAGCATGCCGACCAGCGTGATCCCGACTTGGACCGTCGACAGGAAGTTCGTCGGGCTCTCGAGCAGCCGTATCGCTCTACGAGCTCCGCGGTGCCTGCGCTTGACGAGCTCCTGCAGACGGCTGCGCCGCGACGAGACGACGGCGAGCTCCGACATCGCGAGCAGCGCGTTGCACGCGATCAGGACGAGGATGACGAGGATTTCCAGCAGCATCGATCGAGCCCTTGGCGCAGCCGAATTGCAGCGCGGCGCGGCGCGCTGCAGCAGCGTAACAGACAGGCGGGGGCATGGATGCCCGAGGTAGAGCAACGGGAGAGTTGCCGGAGCAGTTGCCGAGAACGGTCAGTTATCGATGACGCGATCGTCGCCGGCCGGCGGCGGGTCACCCTGCTCCGCCGGCTCGGCATCGGATGGGTCTTCCGGTGCCGACCGCGCTTCGGCGCGCGCCTCTTTTCTCGCCTCACGGCGCTGCCGCCGCGACTGGTCATCCTGGTCGGCGTCATCGACGAAAGGGCGAGAATCGCCGAAGAACGGCGGCGGTTCCTCGAGGCACGCCCCGGCCGTGATCGAGCCGCTGACGCCGACATCGGACGGCAGGCGGATCGCGTCACTCTCGTCGGGAGGCGACAGATCGTCGGGGATTTGCACGGGCGGTGCGGATCTCGCCGTCGAGTAGCGCACTTCGGGCTCGCAAGCCAATGTCTCTTGGCGAGAGCAGCCTGCGACCGCCGCGAGCCAGACGATCGCGCAGCAGATGCGACAGAATCGCATGCTATGCAGCCGCGACTCGAACGCTTGCGGCCGTCATCGCTTCGAGAACAGCGGCGTGATACTGCGGCGCGAGCGGGGTCAGCGGCAGTCGAATGCCGGGACCGATGAGCCCCATGCGCTGCACGGCCCACTTGACGGGAATCGGATTGCTCTCGCAGAACAACGTACGATGCAAGGGTTGCAAGCGGGCGTCGATGGCTTCGGCCTCCGCACGCTTGCGCGCGATCGCGGCGTCACACAAGTGCCGCATCCCCGACGCCGCCACGTTCGCGGTCACGGAAATCACCCCGTCTCCACCCTGCAGCATGAACTCGCAGCCCGTCGCATCATCGCCGCTCAGGAGCTTGAACGCCGGTCCGCATGCGTCTCTGAGCACGTGGACTCGGTTGAGTTCCCCGGTCGCTTCCTTGATCGCTCGAATGTTCGGATGCGAGGCGAGCTTGATCACGGTCTCGGGCTTCAAGTCGACGCCCGTGCGCCCCGGAACGTTGTAGAGAATGAGCGGCCGGCCGACTGCGTCGGCAACCGCCGAAAAGTGGCGTCGCATGCCTTCCTGCGTCGGCTTGTTGTAGTACGGCGTCACGACGAGAAACGCGGCGACGGGCAGCCGGTCGACGGCACGCGACAGCTTCAATGTCTGCGCCGTCGAGTTAGAGCCCGTGCCCGCCACGATTGGAATGCGCCCCGCGGCGAGCTCGCAAGCTTTGGCGATGACCTCGACGTGCTCAGCATGATCGAGCGTCGCCGATTCGCCGGTGGTTCCCGCTACGACGAGCGCGTTGGTTCCCGACTCGACGTGAAAATCGATGACCTCCGCAAACTGCCGGTAATTTATCGCGCCGTCTGCGTCCATCGGCGTAACTACCGCCACCATGCTGCCGGACAACATTGTCGAAACCCTTCGCACACCGAGCCAAAAAGGCGAACGATACTACCGGCGCCCAGTTGGCTCCGCAACCCGAGCGTTGCGGACCCGGCGGCGGTTCAGGTTACACTGCCAGACCGGGTACGCCGCGAGATTCTCTTAGATGGAACAACTCATGGTCATCTCCGCCGTCGGCGGGGAGCCTACCGCTGTCGTGCAGGAGCTGACTCGAGTCATCATGGACTGCGGCGGCAACATCAAGGAGAGCAGGATCGCGTCGTTCGGCTCAGAGGTGGCGATGCTCCTGCTCGTGTCGGGCAATTGGCACACCGTCAGCCGCATGGAACGGGAGCTCACGCGCTTCGCCAACAACAACGGCGTGACGATGCAATTCAAACGCACCGAGCCGCGCCGGTTCGGCAAGGAGCTGCTGCCCTACGCTGTCGACGTCGTCGGTCTCGATCAGCCCGGGGTCGTGCACAGCTTGAGCGGTTTCTTTGCGGCTCGCAAAGTCGAGATTGCCGAGGTTTCGACGCGCAGCTATGCGGCAACGCACACGGGCGCGCCGATGTTTTCCGTGCAGATGGCCATCAACATTCCAGCGACCGTCCACATTTCCGGCCTACGCGAAGAGTTCATGGATTTTTGCGACCAGCTGAACGTCGACGCCATCTTGGAGCCCGTCAAGCAATCTTGACCGACAGGGGAACGACGCCGTCATGAGCAAACCGACGGTCGGAAAAAAAATCGCCTCGTTCAAGGCGGGCACGACTGCCAGCCCCGGGCTCCGGAGCCGCGACCTGCTCGGCAGACCTTACGTCTTGTACTTCTATCCGAAGGACGATACCCCGGGCTGCACGCTCGAAGGCAAGGACTTTCGCGACCGGCACGCCGAGTTCGGTAAGCTCGGTGTCCGCGTGCTCGGGATCTCGCGCGACTCGTTGGCGTCGCATGCGAAGTTTCAGGCGAAGTATGATCTACCTTTCGAGCTCGTATCCGACGCGGACGAGACGCTGTGCAACCAGTTCGAGGTTATCAAGGACAAGAATATGTATGGCAAGAAGGTGCGCGGTATCGAGCGCAGCACCTTCCTCGTCGATGCGGCGGGGGTCTTGCGCAAAGAGTGGCGCAAGGTCAAGGTTGACGGGCACGTGGCCGAAGTCCTGGCGGCGGCCGCGGAGCTGTGATGGAACGGACCAGGCGCCCCGGAGGTCGATAGACACCATGAGCGACCGGTTCGGCAACAGGGAGGGCACTACGCCATGAGGCGCTGGCTCGCGCTATTGGCGACGGCAGCGTCCGCGCTGTCTCTTTCCGCCGCCGAGCTGCCTGATTTCGGCAGCCCGGCCGACGCGGCGCTCAGCAAGAGCCGCGAAGCGCAGATCGGCCGCGGCGTCATGGTGCAGCTGCGTAACGCCGGCGTCGTCGTCGACGACCCCTTCCTCGAGGAGTACTTGACGTCGCTCGGCTCGCGCCTCGCGACTCAGATCAACGACGGCGGGTTCAACTTCAATTTCTTCGTCGTGCAGGACGAGGGCATCAACGCCTTTGCACTGCCCGGCGGCTACATCGGCGTCAACTCGGGATTGATCCTGGCGAGCGAAACAGAAAGCGAGCTCGCCGGCGTCCTGGCCCACGAGATTTCGCACGTGACGCAGCGGCACATTGCTCGCGGAGCGTACGACAATCAGCGCACGAGCATCGTGTCGCTGGCCGCCATGCTCGCAGCGCTCGTGCTCGGCGCTGCGGCGGACATGTCGGGTGATGCAATGACGGGCATCGTCTCGGCGTCGCAAGGCTTGGCCGCGCAACGTCAAATCAACTTCACGCGCGCCAACGAGCACGAAGCCGATCGCGTCGGCATCCAGCTGCTGTCGAGCGCGGGATTCGACCCGTATGGCATGTCGACCTTCTTCGAGAAGCTCGGCCGTCGTTACGGCGGCTCCTCGCAATACGTGCCCGAGTTGCTGCGCACCCACCCCGTCAGCGCGGACCGCGTCGCGGAAGCTCGCGACCGCGCGCGGCAGCTTCCCGCAACGTCTTATGAGAGCAGCCCGCGGTATACGCTGGCGAAGTCGCGGCTCGTCGCCTTGACCGCCGCGACGCCCGAGGACGCCTTCGCGGCATTTCGCGACAAGGTCGATAGTGACGCGCCCGAAGACCGCTACGGCCTTGCCCTGGCATCGATGCGCATGGGATTGCACGACAACGCCGAATCGTTGTTCCGCGGGCTCATCGAGGATTATCCGAACGCAATGGCGTTTCGGGTCGGTCAGGCAGAAGCGATGGCCGCGAGCGGCGCAACGCAGCCCGCGCTCGCACTGTACGCGGAAGCCATTCGGCTGTTTCCGCGCAACGTTCCTTTGACGATCAGCTACGCGGAGACGTTGATCGCAGCCGGCAAGCCCGCCGAAGCGCACGAGTTGCTGCTCGACCTCTTGAACAACGTGCCGCCGACTGCGCCACAGTTGCGTCTGATCGCTCGCGCCGCAAATGCCGAGGGCGATGTCGCGAACGCCTACTTCTACATGTCCTATTACTACGCCGCGATCGGCAACTTGCCCCTCGCGATTGGTCAGGTGCGCATGGCGCTCGAGACGCCGAACAGCAACGACGTCGATAACGCGCGCTTCAGGTCACGCCTGCACCAGCTCATCGAGTATCTGCCCGACGAGCAGCGGCACTTGGCGACAGCCCCGCGATAAACCCCACTTCAGCGTCGGCGGGTTGCGGCGACCTTAAATAGGACTAAAATGGTCCACTATTAACTGACCGCAGGAAGCGCCGGCATGCTGCGCATGAGCAAGTTGACCGACTACGGAACGATGGTGCTGGCTCAGCTCGCCGCCAGCGACCCGGGCTGGACGACGGCCGGGCAGGTCGCCGACGCCACCCACTTAGGCCCTCCAACCGTCAGCAAGCTGCTGAAGGCGCTCGTGCACGCGGGTCTCGTGGTATCGAGCCGTGGGGTCCAGGGCGGCTACGCGCTCGCGCGACCCGCCGCAGCGATCAGCGCTGCCGAGATACTCGACGCGCTAGAAGGGCCTGTCGCGATCACGGAGTGCAGCTCCTCGCACGGCCTCTGCGACCTCGAATCGTATTGCCGCGTTGGCACCGCGTGGCAACGCATCAACTTGAGTATCCGCAAAGCGCTCGACGGCATCAGCCTCGCCGATCTGCAAACGCGGCGCGAGCCGCTACCCGATCTGCGCGCTGACCTCCGCGATGCCGCAGTGGCACGATAGGAATTTCTTCAGACATGGCAACCGAATCCGAAAAACTGTCCGAGCTCGTAGAGCGCAAGTACCGACACGGGTTCGTGACGGACATCGAGCAGGATACCGTGCCGCCCGGCTTGAGCGAGGACGTCATTCGCTTGATCTCCGCAAAGAAGGGCGAGCCCGAGTTCTTGACGGAGTGGCGCCTCAAAGCCTATCGGCACTGGCTCACGATGAAGGAGCCCGAGTGGGCGCACGTGCGGTACGCGCCGATCGACTATCAAGCGATCTCGTACTACTCGGCCCCGAAGAGCACGGCCGACGCGCCGAAGAGCCTCGACGAGGTGGACCCGAAGCTGCTCGAAACCTACGACAAGCTCGGCATTCCGCTGCACGAGCGTGCGCGGCTTGCCGGTGTCGCCGTCGACGCCGTATTCGACAGCGTCTCGGTCGCGACGACGTTCAAGGACAAGCTCGCCGCTGCCGGCGTGATCTTCTGCTCGTTCTCGGATGCAGTGAAAAACCATCCGGATCTCGTACGGCGTTATCTCGGCACCGTCGTGCCATACCGCGACAACTACTTCGCGACGTTGAACTCGGCCGTGTTCACGGACGGCTCGTTCGTCTACGTGCCGAAGGGCGTGCGCTGCCCGATGGAGCTGTCGACCTATTTCCGCATCAATGCGGCGAAGACGGGTCAGTTCGAGCGGACGCTGATCATCGCCGACGAGGGCAGCCACGTGAGCTACCTTGAAGGCTGCACGGCCCCGATGCGCGACGAGAACCAGCTACATGCCGCCGTCGTCGAGCTCGTCGCGCTCGACAACGCGCAGATCAAGTATTCGACGGTCCAGAACTGGTATCCCGGCGACGAGCAGGGCCGCGGCGGGATCTACAATTTCGTGACTAAACGCGGCGACTGCCGTGGGACGAGCTCGAAGATCTCTTGGACGCAGGTCGAAACCGGCTCGGCGATCACGTGGAAGTATCCGAGCTGCGTCTTGCGAGGCGACAATTCGGTCGGTGAGTTCTACTCCGTGGCCGTCACGAACAACTACCAGCAAGCCGATACCGGCACGAAGATGATTCATATCGGCCGCAACACGCGCAGCACGATCGTGTCGAAAGGCATCTCGGCAGGCCATGGCCAGAATTCCTATCGCGGTCTCGTCAAGGTCATGCCGACGGCGCACGGCGCACGCAACTACACGCAGTGCGACTCGCTGCTGCTCGGGGCGGAATGCGGCGCGCACACGTTCCCCTACATCGAATCGCGCAACCGGTCGGCTCGCGTCGAGCACGAGGCGACGACCTCGAAAATCAGCGAGGACCAGCTCTTCTACTGCCGTCAGCGAGGGCTCTCGCAAGAGGACGCCGTGAACATGATCGTCAACGGCTTTTGCCGCGAGGTGTTCAAGGAGCTGCCGATGGAGTTCGCCGTCGAGGCGCAGAACCTGCTGAACGTGAGCCTCGAAGGCGCCGTCGGCTGAGCTTGGGATATGAAAATGTTGAGCATCGAGAACCTGCACGCGCGCGTCGGCGACCGCGAAATCCTGAAAGGCCTGACGTTGAGCATCCCAGCCGGCGAAGTGCACGCCATCATGGGACCGAATGGCTCGGGCAAGAGCACGCTCGCGCAAGTGCTCGCGGGCCGCGAAGACTACGAGGTCACGGCCGGCCGCGTCGAATATCGCGGCCAGGACCTCCTCGCAATGGCGCCCGAAGAGCGGGCCCGCGCAGGCGTATTTCTCGCCTTCCAGTACCCGATCGAAATTCCCGGCGTGAACAACACGTACCTCCTGAAAGCTGCTTTGAACGCGCAACGCGAGGCCCGCGGCGAGCCGCCCGTCGACGCATTCGAGTTCATGAAGATTATCAAGAGCAAGATGGAAATCGTTAATATATCTAAGGATTTTCTGACCAGAAACGTGAACCAAGGGTTCTCGGGCGGAGAGAAGAAGCGCAACGAGATTCTGCAGATGCTGCTGCTCGAGCCGCGCCTTGCCGTGCTCGACGAAACCGACTCGGGTCTCGACGTCGACGCGCTGAAGATCGTCGCGCACGGCGTCAACAGCCTGCGCTCGCCCGAGCGGTCGATGCTGCTCGTCACTCACTATGAGCGCTTGCTCGAGCTGATCGTGCCGGATCGCGTGCACGTGCTCGCGGGCGGGCGAATCGTGAAGTCGGGTGGCAAAGACCTCGCTCGCGAGCTCGACGAGCGCGGCTACGATTGGGTACAGGCCGGAGGACAGGCGTGACGGCGGCGATTCCACTGACGGCTGGCGTCGCCGTGCCGGGGCCGGAGCCGACGCGCGCCGCACGTTTGCACGCGCTCGCCGATCTCGACGCAGCCGGCTGGCCGACTCGGCGCCGCGAACCATGGCGTTACACGGATCTCGAGCCCCTCGCGGCGGCGAACTTCGATCTTGCTCCGGCTGCGATCGGCCGCGACACGGTCGCCGCGGCGAAAGCGGTGCTCGCCGATGCGTCGCTCGGCGCCGCTGCGCAGCAACTCGTGCTGCTCGATGGCGAGCGGGTCGTCGATCTCGGTGCACCAACCATCGGCCGGCGTCGAAGTCACGAGCTCTCGAGGACGCTGGAGCGAGTTCGTCGCGTCGTTCGCGAAACCCATCGGAGCAGCCGAATATCCGTTGGCGGCGCTGAATACCGCATTCGCCCGAGATGGCCTCTGGATCCGAGTTCCGGCAGGCGCCGCCGTGCGCACGCCGATCCATCTCGTGCTCATCGGCTCCGCGCGCGAGCGGATCGCCGCGCAACCGCGCATCGTCATCGAAGCCGAGCCGGGCTCACAGGCGACCTTCGTGCAGCACTTCCTAGACTGCGGCGCCGAGTCGCGCGGCTGGCACAACAGCGTCACCCAGTTGAAGCAAGCCGCGGGATCGCGGCTCAGCTTCTACCGGATTCAGCGGCATGCTCGCGGCGTCGCACATACGTCGCTCTTGTCCGCCGAGCTCGGTGAGAGCGCCGAGCTTTCGGCCGGATACTTCGATCTCGGGGGGCGGCTCGTTCGGAACGACGTCGCAATCGTACTGCGCGGGGCTCGGGCTCGAACCGATCTGTTCGGCTTGTTGCTAGCGGGCGTGGGCCAGCACATCGACGATCACACCGTCATCCGCCACGCCGCGGGAGAGACGGTCAGCAGCGAGAACGTCCGCGCCATCATCGGCGAGCGTGGCCGCGGCGTCTTCAACGGCAAGGTCGTCGTCGAGCCCGGCTGCCAGCGCATCGACGCGCGCCAGAGAAACGACAATCTGCTGCTCGGCGAGCACGCGGAGATCGACGCCAAGCCGGAGCTCGAGATCCATGCGAACGACGTCAAATGCAGCCATGGGTCGACCGTCGGCGAGCTCGACGCCGAGCAACTGTTCTATCTCCGAGCCCGGGGACTGTTGCCCGCGGATGCCCGGCGCCTCCTGACGACGGCATTCGCGACGACGGTCGTCGAGCAGATCGCCGACGTGGAAATTCGCAGCGGCGCGCTCGCGCACGTCACGGCGCGGCTCGGACCGTTGACGGAGCAATGACAGTGGCAACCGCAGAACGCTCCGTTCCGCTCCTCAAGCGGGATTTCGCGGCGCTACGCGGCGACTTTCCCGCGCTGCAGCAACGCGTGCACGGCAAGCCGCTCGCTTATCTCGACAATGCAGCGTCGAGCCAGACGCCCGTGCAGGTCCTCGACGCGATCGCGCAACAGCAGCGGCTGAATCACTCGAACGTGCACCGCGGCGTGCATCAGCTCAGCGAACGTGCGACGGCAGCCTACGAGGACGCGCGCGAGAAGGTTCGCCGATTCATCAATGCATCGTCCGTCGCCGAGATCGTCTTCACGCGGGGCACGACGGAGTCGATCAACTTGGTCGCGGCGAGCTTCGGTCAGCGACTCGAGGCCGGCGACGAGGTGCTCATCACGGCGCTCGAGCATCACTCGAACATCGTCCCGTGGCAGCTCTTGTGCGAGCGCACGGGCGCACGGCTCGTCGTCGCGCCGATTCGCGACGACGGCTCGCTCGACGTCGCCGCCTTCGACGAGCGGCTCAGCGAGCGCACGAGAATCGTAGCCGTCGCCCATGTCTCGAACGCGCTCGGCACCGTCAACCCACTCGGCACGCTCATTGCCAAAGCCCACGCCGCCGGCGCCGTCGTGCTCGTCGACGGCGCGCAGGCCGTGCCTCACATGCGCGTCGACGTCCGAGCGCTCGATTGCGATTTTTACGCGTTCTCGGCGCACAAGATGTTCGGCCCGACGGGCACCGGCGTCCTTTACGGCAAACGCGCGCTGCTCGAGACGATGCCGCCGTATCAAGGCGGCGGCGACATGATCCTCACGGTGACTTTCGAGCGCAGCACGTACAACGCCCTGCCTTACAAGTTCGAGGCGGGCACACCGAACATCACGGGCGTCGTCGGCCTCGGCGCCGCCGTCGACTACCTCGAGACGATCGACTTCGCCGCGGTCGCCGCTCACGAGCACGCCCTGCTCGAGAACGCGACGCAACGCGTGCTCGCAGATGTTCCGGGCGTGCGTTTGATCGGGACGGCTGCCGGCAAGGCGAGCGTGCTGTCGTTCGTCGTCGACGGCATCCACGCACACGACCTCGGCACGATCGTCGACAGCGAGGGAGTCGCGATCCGTACGGGGCACCATTGTGCGATGCCCGTCATGGAGCGTTTCGGCGTCGCGGCTACGGCTCGCGCATCGTTCGCTCTCTACAACAACGACGACGACGTCGACCGGCTCATGGCCGGGCTCGAGAAAGCCGTGGAGATCTTCCGTGGATGAATTGCAAGAGCTGTATCGCGAAGTGATCCTCGATCACAACCGCAATCCGCGCAATTTTGGCGAGCTCGCCGACGCCACGCGCGTCGTCGCCGGCGTGAATCCGCTCTGCGGCGACAAGATGACGCTGTACGTGAAGCTCGGCAACGGCAAGATCGAGGACATCCGCTTCCAGGGAACGGGCTGCGCCATCTCCGTTGCGTCCTCGTCGTTGATGACCGAGCGCGTCAAAGGGGCGCCTGTGAGCGTAGCGCTCGACCTGTTCGACAAAGTGCACGAGCTCCTGACGGCCCCTCGCGACCGCGAGCCCGCCGCAGATCTCGACAAGCTTGCCGCGCTCGGCGGCGTCCGCGAATACCCCTCACGCGTCAAGTGCGCCAGCCTCGGATGGCACGCGCTGAAGTCGGCCGTCGCCGACGACGGCACGGGCAACGTGACGACCGAGTAGCCATGTATCACTCGCAAAACGAGCCCGTGACTTTCGTGCGCGACTGCCCTGCGGTGCTGATACCGGCCGGCGAGCGCGTGACGTTGCCGGCGGGCAGCACGGGATTCATGACTCAGGCGCTCGGCGGCAGCTTCACGATCTACATCGAGGGCAACCTGTTCCGCATCGCAGGCCGCGACGGCGACGCGATCGGCAAGGAGCCGCTCACGGCGCCGGACGTGCCCGAGGACGCGACGGAGGCCGACATCGAATCGGCCGTATGGCAACAGCTGCGCACCTGCTACGACCCCGAGATCCCGATCAACATCGTCGAGCTCGGGCTCGTCTACGAGTGCAAGATCGAGCGCGCGCCGTCCGGCAATCGCGTCGCGAAGATCAGGATGACGCTGACGGCGCCGGGGTGCGGCATGGGCGAGATCCTCGCGCAGGACGTTCGCGAGAAGACCGAGATGATCCCCACCGTCGAGCGCGCCGACGTCGAGCTCGTGTTCGACCCGCCCTGGAATCAGTCGATGATGTCGGAGGAAGCGCGTCTCGAGGCCGGACTGTTGTAGTCCGGTAGCCGGGAAGCACCCGATGAAGCGACTCCTGTTGCTGCGCCATGCGAAGGCCGTGCCGGCCACGGACCCCTTGGTCGACATCACACGGTCGCTCGCCGAGCGCGGCGAGCGCGATGCGCGCCGGATCGGCGAGCGGCTACGTGAGCAGCGGCTCCACCCGACACTGATCCTTACGAGCCCGGCCGCACGCGCGCTGCAAACCGCACAGATCGTCGCGTCCGCCATCGACTATCCGCACGAGCGCATCGCGCTCGAGCGCCGGCTCTATCTCGCCGAACCCGCCGCGATCGTCGAAATCATCGCAGCCCAGGATGCCGCGCTGGAAACGCTGCTCGTCGTCGGCCACAACCCGGGTCTCACCGATCTCGTCCACCGGCTGCTGCCCGATTTCGACGTCGATGACATGCCGACGGGCGCCGTCGTCGGGATCGACTACGCCGTCGCGTGGTCGAGCATGGACGATGCCACGGCGGCCCTCTCTTACTACGACTTTCCAAAGAACTCGCGCGCGCCCGTCGCGGCTCGCTGATCGACTTGGCCCGCCGGGGATGGCGGGCGTGCGAGATTGCAGGGTGCGAACTACGGCCGTTGCCGCGCACGCAGCAGTAGCCGGCGAGTCCGCTTGTCAGGCTTCCCAGCCGTCGGGGGCGTGTAAGAAACGCGGGACGCGCGCTCCTCGGCCGCTTTGCGGCGGCGCTCGATCGATTCCGGGCTCTCGACGTAGCTCGCGGCGGCTTCGGGCGCCGGGCCGCGGCGCATGGGGATCGCGGCGATCGCGAGGTCACGCTCGCCGCCGTGCCGCAGCGCGACTTGTAATGCATCCCCGACCTTCACGGCGTGCGCCGGCTTCACGCGCTGGCCGTTCAGACGCACGTGGCCGCCGCGGACTGCTTCTGCCGCGGCGCTACGGCTCTTGAAGAGGCGCGCGCACCACAACCAGCGGTCGATACGCAGGCCGTCTGCGGCGTCGTCGCGATCCTGCATCGCCTTACTGCGTATCGCAAAAGCAGTAGGCGTAGACGCCGCGCGGGTCGTTGAGGCGGTCGATGAAGGCCATTGGCTCCAACGCCGACTCCAAGGCTTGCGTCACGTTGGACGGCCAGCGCGGCAGACCGACGAAGCGACCATCGGTAGCCGCTACGACTTTAGCCGTCATCGACAACACCAAGCGCTCGGTAAAGCCAAGCTGCTGCTCGACGTAATCGAGCATGTAGCTGCCGCTCTCGAGCCCGGCGAGCTCCGCGGCCGACTCGATCGCTTCGGGCAGGCCGCCGAGCTTGTCGACGAGACCGCGCGAGAGCGCATCGGCGCCCGTCCAGACGCGCCCTTGTGCGGCCGACTCGATCTCGTCGACGGTGCGCTCGCGGTGCTCGGCGACCTTGCCGACAAAATCGGCGTAGGTGTGGCGAATCGAAAGCTCGATGACGCCTTTCATGCTCTCTCCGAGCGGCCGCGTCATGTCGAGCGCGCCGGCGAGCTCCGTCGTGCCGACGCCATCGACGTGGACGCCGAGCCAGTCGAGCGCGCGCGGGATCGTCGGAATCGTCGCGCCGACTCCAATCGAGCCCGTCAGCGTCGTCGGGCTCGCCCAGATTTCGTCGGCGGCCATCGCGATCCAGTAACCGCCCGACGCCGCAACGCTGCCCATCGAGACGACGACGGGCCGATCCGTCTCTTGGAACCTCACGAGCTCGCGCAAGATCACGTCGGAAGCGAATGCGCTGCCGCCACCCGAATCGACACGCAGCACGAGCGCCTTCACTGCGGTATCGGCCCGCGCGCGCCGAATGAGCTCGGACGTCGAATCGCCGCCAATCGTGCCCGGAAGCTGCGTGCCGTCGAGAATCGTGCCCGAAGCGACGATCACAGCAACCTTGTTGGGCTGAACCTCGGGGACCGCTTCGGTCCGTAGCCAGGTCACGTACGTGTCGAGCGAGACCTCGGAGTAGACGTCGGGCTGCCGGCCGGGCCGCCGTTCTTCGCCGATCGCTTCGCGAATGCGCTCGCGCATTGCGTCGCGCGTCAACAGCCCGTCGACGAGCCCATAGTCCATGGCAAGGCGTGCCGTGTCGCCGCCGGCCTCGCCTAGCAACGTGACGATGTCGTCGGCGTATTGCTGGATCGCTGGCACCGCGAGGCCGCGCGCAGCCGTGACGTCCGCCATGTACGCGCCCCAGAGCGCGTCGAGGAAAACCTTCGATGCTTCTTCGTCTTGCGGCGACATGTCGTCGCGCGTAAACGGCTCGACGAACGACTTGTATTCGCCGACCGTCCAGATGTTCCAATCGACGTAAATCTTGTCGAAGAATGATTTGGCGTACGGCAGGAAGCGGCTGTAGCCGTCGACGAGCACGAGGCCCATCGGGTGCATGTAAACGTCGTCGGCCTGCGCCGCGAGGTAGTACTGGTCGCGCGTGAACCCGTCGCCGACGGCGACGACGGGCTTGCCGCTCTCCTTGAAGCGGCGGAGCTCGGCGGCTATCTCCTGAAGCTTGCTCAAGCCCGCTCCCGTCATCTCGTCGAGGTCGAGAACGACGCCCTTGATGCGTTCGTCGTCTCGCGCGGAACGCAGCGCGTCGACGATGTCGCGCACGAGCGTTTCCTGGAGCGGCGCACCTTGGGCTCGAGCGAGCGCGCGCTGGAGCGCGTCGCCGGACAGCTGATCGACGAGGACGCCGCGAGGCTCGATCACGAGCGCCGCGGTTCGCGGTATGAACACACGCCCGCCGACGGCGCTGACCACTAGGAGCAGGAACAGGGCGAGCAACAAGATCAAGTGCAGCAGGCGGCGCAGCCGATCGAGGCCACGCCAGATACCCGACACGATTTTGAGCGGCCACGGGCGATTGTCCCTGTCCATGTCTCTTTTCCTGAAAAAAGCCTATCGATCGAGCAGCAATAAAGACAAATCCGGCCAGAAGGTAATGATAACCACGGCGAGCAGAGAGACGAGCAGAAATGGCTGCGTCGCCCAGTAGATTTCCGTGATGTCTTTGTTGAATCGATGGCTTGCGATGAACAGGTTCAGCCCGACGGGCGGCGTCAGATAGCCGAGCTCCATGGCGGCCAGGAAAACGATACCGAGGTGAATCGGGTCGATGCCGTACTGGGCCGCGATCGGCAACAGCAGCGGCACGATGAGCACTGTTGCGGAGAAGATGTCGAGAATGGCGCCGAGAACGAGCAGAAACAGGAGCAGCGCGAGCAGGAACGTCGTCGGGCCCGTCACATACTCGCTGACGAACGCGAACAAGCGCTGCGGGACGCCGGTGTCGATCATGAGGTTCGTCGACGCCAGCGATACGCCGAGAATCATGAGAATGGCGCCGACGAGCACCATCGATTCGCGCATGATGCGGGGCACGTCGCGCCACGGCACCTCGCGCAAGATGACGAGCTCGACGAGCACAACGTAGAGGGCCGTGACGGCGGCCGCCTCGGAGACCGCGAAGAAGCCGCCGTAGATGCCCCCTAGGACGACCACCGGCAGCGGCAGGTCCCAGCGCGCGGCCCACATCGCTTGCCACGCTGCGGACCATGAGTCTTCAGCCGCGACGTGGCGCACATGGCGATTGCGCCAATAGCAATACACCGCGAGCACGACGATCATCAGGACGCCCGGCAGCACGCCGGCCAAGAAGAGATCGTCGATCGGCGCTTCGGCGACGATTCCGTAAAGGATCAACGGCAACGACGGCGCGAACAGAAGACCGAGGCTGCCGGAGGCCGTGATGAGCCCGAGATTGAAGCGCTCGTCGTAGCCGGCCTGAGCCAGAGCCGGATACAGGAGCGCGCCGAGCGCGATGATCGTGACGCCCGACGCGCCGGTGAAAGCCGTGAATATCGCGCACGCGACGAGCGAGATCATCGCGAGCCCGCCCGGCAGCCAGCCCAGCAGCGCCTGCGACAAGCGCACGAGCCGAGCGGGCGCCTGGCCGGCGCTCAACAGGAAGCCAGCAAACGTGAAGAGTGGAATCGCGACGAGAACGGGCGTTTCGGACAGCCCGAAGAACTCGATCGCGACGACGGACAGATCGACTCCTTGGCGCTCGAACCCGATCAGTGCGCCGGCGCCGATGACGGCAAACAACGGCGCACCGAGCAACGTGACGACGATCAGTACGATCGCGGTGACGGCGCTGCTCACAGCGGTACCTCGGCGGCCGGTGCGCCGCGCAAGCGCTTGACGGCTTGCACGAGAAACTGCCATGCCATCAGCGCAAATGCGACGGGCATGACTGCTTGCAGCCACCAGGCCGGGATGTCGCCGAGCAACGTGTCGCCGAACTCCGCCGAGTCGCTGACGAATACCCACGCATACCAGGCGAGCGCAGCGCTTACGGCGGCGCCGAACGCGTCGGCGCATGCGGCCGCGACGGCACGCAACCGCGGCGGCAGCCAACGCGCGAGGGCGCCCATCGTGATGTGCCGGCCGTCGCGGCTGGCCGCGAGCGCGCCGATCAGGCCAAGCCAGAGCACGGCGAGCCGCGCGAGCCCGTCACCCCACGCGAAACCAGTCGAGAAAAAATTGCGCAGCACGATCTGTGCTGCGCCGAGCAAGATGAGCCCGCCGAGGATGACGACGATGAGCCACGTTTCGAGACTGCGGCCAGCTCGGTCGAGTCGAGCCCACCAGCGGTTCTGTGCGGAGTCGCTCAATGGCGGCTAAGGGCGGCTCACGGATGCGTTCGCCTGTACTCTGCCAATGCAGCGAGCATGCGGTCGAACATGGCGGCGTCGATGTCGGGACGCGCTCGCAACTGCGGATGGATGCTCTCGATCGTTTTGCGCCAGCCTTCGACGTCCGCGTCGTTGACCGTCACGGTCTGCAAGCCGGCGCCCGCAAGAACCTCCGCCGCCTCGCGGTTGTCGTCACGCGCTTCGCGATCGAGCCCTTGGATATAGCGGCCCATGACCTCGCGAACGACTTGTTGGTCCGCTGCGCTGAGCCCCGAATACACGCTCTTCTCGATCGCGAAGACGCCCATCGAGTACGAGACCGGTAAATCCGTGATGTATTTGACCTTCGTGTGCCATTGCAGCACGAGTGCCGCAACGGGCGAGGCGAAAGTGATGTCGATGAGCCCCGTCTGTAGGCCCGTCAACACATCGGTCACGGGCAGCACGGACGGCGAAAGCCCCATCGCCTCCATGGCGAGGAAGCTGATGGCGTCACCCTCCGGCACCCACACCTTCTTGCGCCGCATGTCCTCCACACTGTGGATCGGCTCGTTCGACAGCAGATTCGCGAACCCGCCTTCGATGAAGCCGAACGTCACGAACCCCGCTCGCTCGAGACCTGCGGCGATCTCGGGATCGAACTGTGCCCGCACCGCATCGATCTCGTCGAGCGAACGGAAGAGCAGCGGTATCCCGTACAAGTTCAAGGCACCGTAGCGCTCGCCGAGGCCGCCCGCCGTGAACGCGCCGCCTTGCAGCTGACCGATTCGGATCTTACGCAGCACCTGCGCATCGTTGCCCATGACGCCGCCAGGATAGAACTTGATGACGACACGGCCGGCGGTACGGGCGCTGACCTCTTCCGCGCCGGCGCGCATCTGCTGCATCCAACGCGAGCCGTCGGGCGCCACGGTCGCAATCTTGATGTCGGCGGCATGCGCAGTCGCCGTTGCCGTTGCCGTTGCCGCGGCGAGCACCGCGCCGAGCAGCAGCCTCACCCAGCAGCGGGACGTATTCACCGCTCTGCGATCGCGCATCAGAAGTACTCCCTCGAGGACGTGAGCAAAGTTTGCGCTTCCTGTTTTGCCAGCACGTTGAACAGCGTCATGCGCGGCGCATCGATCGGGGCGTCAAGCACTTCCGTCAGAAGGCGGTCGTGCAACTCCTGATCGAACACGAGGCGCGCGTAGCGCCGTGCGTATTCTACCTTGATCGAGAGGTCGCGGCCGCCCGTGAGCTCGATGGCCCTTTCGAAGTGCTCGCGCGCGACGTCGGGATTGCCGCCAAGCGCCGGCGGCCGCAGCGAATTCAGAATGCCGAGATAGCCGTGCACCGCTCCGTTCTCGTAGGTTTCGTCGAGCGCCAACGCCTGCTGCAGCGCCGCTTCGACCCACGGCAGCTCGGCGACGGCCGTCCAGTCCTCGCTCGTCGCGTCGAGGTGGCTCAGCCAGCTCACGGCATACGAATACAGCGCATCGAGATCCTTCTCGCCGACTGCCTCGAGCTCGGTCGCGAACCGACCGTAATCAGCCTCGGCCCACCGGCAAGCGGGCTCATGCGCGAGGCAAATGGCCCGCTCGCCGTAGCGGCGAGCCTTGCTGGTCAACGTGACGGCGCGGTCGGGTGTCGCGAAACGCGACCCATACAGCGCGAACAATTGCGCGCCCGCCGAGAGGAGAGCGACGTTGTCGGGGCTCTGCGAAATGAGGCCGTCGATCAGCAGCAGGTAAGCCGGGACGCCGCTCTCGACGAGCGCCGGGTCGTCCTGATTCAGGATCGCCGCAGCGAGCGTGTCTGCCGCTTTACCGCCAATCAGACTCGAGCAACCCGCCAAGCCCAACGCTACGCAGGCGCACGCGAGTCTACGGACGATCGACCTCGCGCACGCAGGGGTTGCCCCGAGCGCGTCAGACCTTCTCTTTGATCCGAGCGGCCTTGCCGCTAAGGTCACGCAGGTAATAGAGCTTGGCTCGGCGGACATCACCACGTCGTTTCACCTTGATTTCAGCCACGGCTGGGCTGTGCGTCTGGAACACGCGCTCTACGCCCTCGCCATGGGAAACCTTTCTGACCGTAAACGAAGAGTTGAGCCCCCGGTTCCGTTTCGCGATCACGATGCCTTCGTAGGCTTGTAGCCGCTCGCGGTCGCCTTCCGTCACGCGCACCTGCACGACCACGGTGTCGCCCGGCGCAAAGTCGGGAACGTCCTGCTTGAGCTGTTGCTGTTCTATTTGATCGATAACCCTGGACATACCTAACATCCTCTGCCATTGCCGTTCGGTGGCCGTTGCGCGAAATCACACTATTCTACGCATCTACCCGCGTGAGTTCAGCTCGCTCCACTCGGCCGTGAACTCCGTGAGCAGCTGCCGCTCCTCGTCCGATAGCACCCGGTTCGCCAGCAGCTCCGGCCGCCTGAGCCAGGTGCGCCCGAGGGCCTGCTTCAATCGCCAGCGTCTGATCGCCTCGTGATCGCCGCCTAGCAAGACCTCCGGGACCCGCCGCTCGTCGGCCGCCTCGGGCCGCGTGTACTGCGGGCAGTCGAGCAAACCCGCCGTGAACGAATCCTCGACATGCGAGCTTTCGTCGCCGAGCACGCCCGGCAAGAGCCGCGTTACAGCATCGATCACGACCGCCGCGGCAAGCTCGCCGCCGGACAGCACGTAGTCACCGAGCGACAGCTCGGCAGAAACCTCCGCCTCGGCAAATCGCTCGTCGATTCCCTCATAACGCCCGCACACGAGCAGCAACCCCGGCGCTTCGGCGAGCTCGCGCGCCAAGCTCTGCTCGAACCGCCGACCCTGCGCCGTCAGCACGAACTCCCGGCACCCTGGCGGCAGGCGCGTTCGCAACGCACGCACCGCTTCGCGCAGCGGCTCGTACTTCAACACCATCCCCGGCCCGCCGCCATAGGGCCGGTCGTCGACCGTGCGATGGCGGTCGGTCGTGAAATCCCGGGGGCTCACTTGCTCGAGCGCGACAAGCCCGCGTTCCGCGGCGCGGCCGACGACCCCGAACTCCATCACAGGCTCCACGAGCTCCGGAAACAACGAAATGACGCCGAAGCGATACATCCGCGTTCTCAGTAATCCGTCGACCAGTCGACGACGATGATCCGAGCCGCGAGGTCCACCTGCTTCACGACCGGACCCACGATGAAGGGGACCAAATGCTGCGGCGAGCTCCCGACCACCAGCACGTCGTTCGCCCCGGTGGCGAGCAAGTGATCGACCTTGCCGAGCACCTCACCCGCCGTGGTTCGAACCTCGAGCCCTTCGAGGTCCGTCCAATAAAACTCGTTCGGCGCTAACGCCGGAAGGCCCTCACGTTCGACGACGATCTCGGCGCCTACCCATTCGAGCGCGCGATCTCGATCGTCCAAGCCTCGCAACTTTACGACCACGCTGCCGCCCTGGCTGCGCCCGTCCTCCACGTCGAACGGGCTGTCGACGCCGTTCAAGCGCAGCAGCCACACGCCGAACTGCGCGATGTTGGCGCGCGGCTCGGTGTAAGACTGCACTTTGAGCCATCCCTTCACGCCGAACACGCCGCTGACGCGGCCGAGCGTGACCCACTTTGTTGGCTTCGCGCTCACTGCGGAGTCGCAGGGCGCGCCGAACCGCTACGCCGCTTTGGTGGCAGCGGCGCGGTATTGCTTGAGCAGATCCGTGACCCGCTCGGAGGGTTGAGCACCTTGCGCGACCCAGTGATCGACGCGGCCGAGATCGACGCGCAGCCGTTCTTCACCGCCGGTCGCAATCGGATTGAAAAACCCGAGACGCTCGATGTACTTCCCGCCGCGCGCACGGCGTCGATCCGCCACCACGACGTGATAGAAAGGACGCTTGACCGTGCCGCCGCGTGCCAGCCGAATGACTACCATAGCGAGAGACCTTGAGGAGTTCCCAAAACGCCAAGGCGGCCCGAAGGACCGCCCTTTAAGGCGCGCAATTCTACTCAGTTCGGGACTCGAGTGTAAGCCCTTGCGTAGTTAGCGCCGGCCGCGGAACACGGGGGGCCCACCCCCGCCTTTGCGCATGGCGCCGAGCAGGCGCTGCATACCCCCGCCCTTCGATAGCTGCTTCATGGTCTTCGTGAGCTGCTTGTGCTGCTTCAAGAGCCGGCTGACGTCCTGGACCGGAAGCCCCGCGCCGGCGGCTATACGGCGCTTTCGCGAGCCGTCGATGAGGTCCGGCTGCCGCCGCTCCTTCGGCGTCATCGAGTCGATGATGCCGATCTGGCGCCTGAAGACCTTGGGATCGAACTTGGCGGCTGCCAGCTGCTCGGGCTTCAGGCCCGGCAGCTTGTCGAGGATCTGCTCGAGGCCGCCCATATTGACCATCTGTCGCAGCTGCTCGCGGTAGTCGTCTAGGCTGATGCCCTTGCCTTGCTTGACCTTACCCGCAAGCTTTTCCATCTCCTCGCGGTCGACGGTCTTCTGCACCTGCTCGACGAGCCCGACGACGTCGCCCATGCCGAGAATCCGCGACGCGAACCGCGACGGCACGAACGGCTCCAGCGCGTCGACTTTCTCCCCGGTGCCGACGAGCTTGATCGGCAGGCCGGTGATCTCGCGGACCGACAACGCCACGCCGCCGCGTGCGTCACCGTCGGCCTTCGTCAAGATGACACCCGTCAATGGCAGCGCTTCGTGGAACGCCCGCGCCGAGTTGACCGCATCCTGTCCTGCCATCGAGTCGACGACGAACAGCGTCTCGCTTGCACCCACGAGCGCATGCAGCTCACGCGCCTCGCTCATCATCTCTGCGTCGACGTGGAGCCGGCCCGCCGTATCGAGAATCAGCCAGCGCTGCCCGCCGCGCCGGGCGGCGGCGAGCGCGTCGCGCGCGATCTCGGCCGGCGAGTTGCTCTCGCTCTTGAAAAAGCCGACGCCGAGATCGGCGGCCAAGGTCGCGAGCTGGTCGCGCGCCGCGGGCCGGTAAACGTCCGTGCTCACGAGCAACACGGCGCCGCCGCGCGTCGTCGTGAGGTGCCGCGCAAGCTTCGCGGCCGTTGTCGTTTTACCGGCGCCTTGCAGGCCCACGAGCATGATGACGGCCGGATGCCCTTGCGGTTGAAGCGGGCTCGCGTCGCCGCCGAGCACGCTTATCAGCTCGTCGTTGACGATCTTGACGAACGCTTGGCCGGGATTGAGGCTGCGCGCGACCTCCTCACCGAGCGCGCGGTCGCGGACTCGCTCGACGAGCGCCTTCACAACCGGCAACGCGACATCGGCTTCTAGCAGCGCCATGCGAATCGTGCGCATGGTCTCGCGGACGTTGTCTTCGGTGATCCGGCCGCGGCCCGTCACGCGTTGGATGGCCTCCGTGAGGCGAGTCGTCAACTGATCGAACATTGGAGCGCTCTCAAATCGGGCTGAAAAACTCGAGTTCGACCGAAAGCCTAGCACGCGCATTCGTCGTGCGGCCGCCGTACCGCTTGCGGGGTCCGGTTGGCTTCCTTGACCGGAGTTTGCAGTTCCGCCAATCTAAAAATCGCCCCCGAGCCCATTGGAGACCCCCGAAACCCTTGAGTGACCAAACACCGATAGGCCTGTTGGTCATCGTGATCGTCGTGCTACTCGTGCTGTCGGCGTTCTTTTCCGCCACCGAGACGGCATTGATGAGCGTGAATCGTTATCGGTTGCGACACCAGGCTCGCTCCGGCCACCGCGGTGCGCGCATCGCGGAGTGGCTCCTCCAGCGGCCGGACCGCCTGATCGGGCTTATTCTGCTCGGCAACAACACCGTGAACCTCACGGCGGCCGCGCTCGTGACGATCCTCGCGCAACGGTTGGGCGGTCAAGGAGCCGTGCTTCCTGCCACTTTCATCCTCACGATCGTCGTTCTCATTTTTTGCGAGGTTGCGCCGAAAACGATTGCCGCGTTGAACCCGGCGCGCATTGCAACGCCCGCCGCGTTGATTTACTACCCGCTGCTCAAGCTCACTTACCCAATCGTCTGGCTGCTGAATCTGTTCGCCAACGGGTTGTTGCGCTTGCTCGGCGTCCGACCGGACCAAATCGCATCGCATTCGTTGAGCGCCGAAGAGCTTCGCACGGTCGTCGCCGAGGCGGGCGTCATGGTCCCGCGCCGTCATCAGCGCATGCTGCTCAGCATCCTCGATCTCGATGCGGTTACGGTAGACGACATCATGGTGCCGCGGCAGGAAATCGTCGGGCTCGATCTGGACCGACCATGGGAAGAGAACTTGGGCGTCATCCAGACGAGCCCGCACGACCGGCTGCCGGTCTATCGCGAGTACATCGACAACATCATCGGCGTTACTCGCGTGCGCGACCTGTTGCCGGAGCTCGCACGCGGCGAGCTCACGCAAGCGCTGCTGCTCGAGCGGATTCGCGACGCACACTTTGTTCCCGAGGGCACGCCGCTCACGAAGCAGCTCCTGAACTTTCAACAACACCGCCGGCGGTCCGCGTTCGTCGTCGACGAATACGGCGACGTGCAAGGCCTCATCACAACGCAGGACATCCTCAACGAGCTGGTCGGCGAGCTCGACCACGACTCGACCGCCGTCGATCTCGGCATCACCAAGGAAAGCGATCGCAGCTACGTCGTCGACGCAAGCGCGAACGTGCGGCAACTGAACCGCGTCATGAACTGGAATTTCCCGACGGACGGCCCGAAAACGCTGAACGGGCTCATCGTCGAGCTGCTCGAGACGATTCCGGAGTCCGGCACGGGCGTCACGGTGGCCGATTATCCGATCGAGATCCTCGACGCGAGCGAGCACGGCATCAAGCGCGTGCGGGTGTTCGCCCCCGGATCTGCGCTACCCCCGAAAGCCGCGGCCTGACCTTGAGCTAGCCGGCGTGCGCGACCGCGAGGGCGTCGCTCAAACGGTCGACGGGCACCACCTCGATTCGCATCGGCCGCCGCGGCGCGTTCGCTCGCGGAACGAGCGCGCGCTTGAAGCCGTGCTTCTCCGCTTCCAAGAGCCGCTCTTCGCCGAAGGGCACCGGGCGAATCTCGCCGGTCAACCCAACCTCGCCGAACACCACGAGATCCTGCGAGACCGGGCGCTCCGTAAGACTCGAGACGACAGCGAGCGTGACCGCCAAGTCGGCGGCCGTCTCGCCGACACGTAGTCCTCCGACGATGTTCGCGAACACATCGCTGTCGCCGGAGGCGAGACCGCAATGCCGATGCAGCACTGCAAGCAACAGGCCGAGCCGCTGCGTATCGAACCCTTGCGCGAGCCGGCGCGGCGATTGCCCTTGAGCGGGATCGACCAGCGCTTGGACTTCGACGAGCACGGGCCGCGTGCCCTCTCTCGTCACGAGCGTCACGCTTCCCGCAACGGCCGCGCCATGGCGCGCCAGAAAAATCGCCGATGGATTCTTGACCTCGCGAAAGCCCTCCTCGCTCATGACGAAGAAGCCCATCTCGTTCGCTGCGCCGAACCGATTCTTGACCGCACGCACGATGCGAAAGCGGCTACCGACGTCGCTCTCGAAGTACAGCACCGTGTCTACCATGTGCTCGAGCACGCGCGGCCCCGCGAGCGTGCCTTCCTTCGTGACGTGACCGATCAGGAGCGTCGCTACGTTGCGCGACTTCGCGAACCGCGTGAGCTGCGCTGCACACTCACGCACCTGGCTCACGGAGCCCGGCGCAGATTGCAGCTCCTCGCTGAACAGCGTTTGGATCGAATCGATCGCGAGCACGCCGAGCTTGTCTCGCGCGGCGACGCTTGCGAGCACTGCTTCGACACAGGTCTCGGCGAGCATGTCGAGCGGCACGGCCCCGACGGCGAGACGCTGCGCGCGTAAGCCGATCTGCTCGAGCGACTCTTCGCCCGTGACGTAGCAGGTCGGAACGCGCGGCGCGAGATTCGCGAGCGCTTTCAGCAGCAGCGTCGACTTGCCTATGCCCGGATCTCCGCCGATCAAGACGACCCCGCCCGGCACGAGACCGCCGCCTAGCACGCGATCGAACTCGCTCAAGCCTGTCGTCAACCGGTCGACGGTGCCGACATCGACGCGATCGAGCCTCGTGAGCTCGACTTGACCGGCGTGCTGTGCGCGCTCGGCGCGCTTCGGCATCGCTGTCGCTTCCGTCAGCGTGTTCCATGCGCCGCAATCGGGACATTGGCCTTGCCATTTCGGCTGCTGCCCGCCGCAGCTTCCGCACGTGTAAATCGCTCGCGCCTTCGCCATGCCGCGAGAATAGCCGAAGTCCGCTGTTGCCGGACGCGGCGCGCGACGTGCGGCACGGAAACCGGTAGCGCATCACACGAGGCCCGTGACTGCGCGTGGCATACTGCGCGCCGCCGAGGGCACGCAAAATCATGGACCGGCTCCGCAGTTTGGCTCGCAAGCTCGTCGAAGCCGCAAGCCTCGGCTTCCTGGCGAAGCCGTCGGTTCATGCTGCAACGCCCGCGAACGAAGCGCTCGCGAGCGCGCGGCGCACCGCCGATGCCGGCCGACTCAAGGAAGCGTGGGAGCTCTATCGGCAATTGCCGCCGACACCGGCTCTGTTTCCGGAGATCTACGATCTCGCCGCGGCGCTTGCGGCACACGGCGCGCCCGACGAGGCTGCCGATCTATTTCATCGCATCGCACAAGTGGACGGCGACTTTCGCGACGTCGCGCACCGGCTCGTGCGCGCAACCCACGCGCGGCCAGAAGACGACGGCGTGCAGATGCCGCCATCGATCGGGCGCTACCAGCTGCTCGAGCCGATCGGGCGCGGCGCGATGGGCAACGTGTATCTCGGCCGCGACCCTCTGATCAATCGTATTCTCGCCCTGAAAGCCATCGACCTCTCGCTCGGCTACGACAATCCGGATTGCGCGAGCACCTCCGAGAGCTTCCTGCGCGAAGCCGCGATCGCAGGCAGCCTGAGCCACCCAAATATCGTGACGATCTTCGACGTCGGCGAATCGGATGGTCTCGCCTACATCGCGATGGAGTACGTGCGCGGACATCACCTGAGCGAGTTTGCGGCGCCCGGTCGGCTGCTCGCGGTCGAGACGGTGCTCGACTTGGTCGCTCGCTCGGCTGATGCGCTCGACTACGCGCATCGGCGCAACGTCGTGCACAGGGATATCAAGCCGGCCAATATTATGTATGATTCTCTTTCGAACAACGTGAAGATCACGGACTTCGGAATTGCCAAGTTGATTGACGCTAATCGGACCCGGACCGGCATCGTCCTTGGGACCCCTGCGTTCATGTCTCCGGAGCAGCTCGAAGGGAAAAACGTGAACGGGCACACTGACTTATTCGCGCTCGGTGTTAGCCTTTACCAGTTACTGACCGGCCAGTTGCCCTTCCGCGGAGCCTCGATGACCAACCTCATGTTCGTGATTGCGAACGAACCGCATCAGTCCGTCACCTCGCTGCGCACCGACCTGCCGAAGCGGCTCGACGAGATCGTGGACAGGGCGTTGGCCAAGAATCCCGCCGACCGATTTGAATCGGCCGCCGAGATGGCGGATTCGCTGCGGCGCGCGGCTTGAGCCTCGAGCTGAAAAGCCCCCGCAGCACGCATGAGTCTCAAAGGCAAACTAGCGCACGTCGAGGTTACCGACGTCGGCAAGGTTCGGGATCACAACGAGGACACGATCGGGTCGCAACCAGAGATCGGATTGTGGGTGCTCGCCGACGGCATGGGCGGCTACAACGCCGGCGAAGTGGCGAGCGGCATCGCCGTCAAGACGATCGTCGATCTAGTGACGCAGGCCTGCAAGCGCGAGAAACGCGCCGAGATCGAATCGGGCACGGGTTACATGCGGCAGACCATCGTGCTACGCGACGCCATCCACCGCGCGAACAAGGTCATCAACCAGACCGCGCAGTCGCAGCCACAATGCGAAGGCATGGGCACGACGCTCGTCGCCAGCCTCTTCTACGACAACAAAGTATCCATCGCGCACGTCGGCGATTCACGCATGTACCGTTTGCGCGGCAACCGCTTCGAGCAGATCACGATGGATCACTCGCTGCTGCAGGAGCTCGTCGATCGAGGCTTCTACTCGCAAGAGGAAGCCCAACGCTCGACGAATCGGAACTACGTGACACGAGCGCTCGGTGTGGAAGCGAACGTCGAAGTCGAAGTCCAAGAGATCGACGTTCAGAAGGGCGATTATTTCTTGATGTGCTCGGACGGCCTGCCCGACATGGTCGAGGACGAGGACATCCATCTCACGATCAGCACATTCAGCAACGACGTCCGCACGGTCGGCGAGCAACTCATCAAGCTGACGAACGACAACGGCGGCCGCGACAACGTGTCGGTCGTCCTCGTGCGCGTCGCCGACGCGTTTCCTGCGGAAGCCGGGCTGCTGCACAAATTCCGCGGTCTATTCGGGGCGTAGGCTTGGTGACGAATAACTATCGGCAATTGGGACGACTACCATGGCACGCTTGATTCTCAGCTTGGACGGCCAGACCTTGGCGGAATACAACATGACCAAGGAAAGGTACACCGTCGGCCGGCTGCCCGATAACGACATTCGCATCGACAACGCGGCCGTCAGCGGGCATCACTCGCTGCTCATCAATATCCTCAACGACTCGTTCCTCGAGGACTTGAACAGCACGAACGGCACCTACGTCAACGGCAAGCTCATCAAGAAGCACGCGCTGCAGCATGGCGACGTCATCACGGTCGGCCATCATCAGCTTCGCTACGTGGACGATCAGGCGCAGCAGGCGCCCGAGGACGAGTTCGAGAAAACAATGGTCATTCAGCCGAGCGGCCAGATGGAGAAGCAGGTCGCACAGGCGGCGCGGGCGGCCGAAGCCGCAGCAACCGCGGCTGCTGCGACCGCCGCGCCCATGGCGGCAGCTCCGCGGCCCGCTCCGGCCGAGCCTCCAAGATCAAGGAGGCCGTTCGCACCGACGGCGACACAGGACGTCGACGAGAGCGCCGTACCGACGCTGCCGCTCGCCAAGCTGCAGGTGCTGTCGGGCACATTCGCCGGCCGCGAGCTCGAGCTCGTGAAGACGCTCACCACGCTCGGCCGCCCCGGCGTGCAAGTCGCCGCTATCACGCGCCGCGCCGAGGGCTATTACATCGTGCACGTCGAAAGCGGCAAGAGCGATGGATTTCCGCTCGTCAACGGCATGGCGATCGGGGCTCAGGCGCGCAAGCTCCAGGACAACGACGTCATCCAGCTCGCCGGCGTCAAGATGGGCTTTTTCTTGAGCTAACCGCGAGCTAGAAGACGCCCTCGCCGTACGCTTCGGCGACGAGGTTCTCGAACTTCGTGAACTCGCCCAAGAACGTGAGGCGAAACTCTCCCACGGGGCCGTTGCGCTGCTTCGCGATGATGATGTCCGCGATACCCTTCCGCGGGGTATCGCGCTCGTAGACCTCTTCGCGATAGATGAACATGATCACATCTGCGTCCTGCTCCAAGGCGCCAGACTCGCGTAGGTCCGACATGACCGGACGCTTGTCCTGACGTTGCTCGACGCTGCGATTGAGCTGCGACAACGCGATCACTGGCAGCTCGAGCTCCTTCGCCAGCGCCTTCAGTGAGCGCGAGATCTCGGAAATCTCGGTTGCCCGATTCTCGACGGTGCCGGTGACTTGCATGAGCTGCAGGTAGTCGACGACGATCAAGCCCAAGCCGTGCTCGCGTTTCAGTCGTCGTGCGCGAGCGCGAACTTCGGTAGGCGTCAACGCACCGCTATCGTCGATGAATATCGGCGCATCCGACATCATCGAAACGGCCGAGTCGACGCGTGACCAATCCTCGTCGTGGAGCTTGCCGGTCCGTAGACGCTGCTGCCCAATACGTCCGATCGAGCTAAGCATGCGGAAGGAAAGCTGCTCGGCCGACATCTCCATGCTGAAGATCGCGGCCGGCACTTTAGCGCCGAGCGCCGCGTTCTCGGCGATATTGATGGCGAGCGAAGTTTTGCCCATGGACGGACGCCCTGCGATGATCACGAGCTCGCCGCGCTGCAAGCCGGCCGTCATCTTGTCCATCTCGACAAAGCCCGTCGAGACGCCGGTGATATCGCTCGTCGAATGGCTCAGGAAGTCGAGTCGATCGATCGTCTTCGGCAGAATCTGCTTCAACGACGCGAAGCCCGAGCCGCTGCGTTGGCCGCGCTCGGCGATCTCGAATACACGCTGCTCGGCGCGATCGACGATCTCGGCCGCCGTGAGGCCCTCAGTGGCGTGAGCGCTCGCCGCGATATCGCCGCCGATCTCGATGAGCCGGCGCAGCATCGCGTGGTCGCGCACGATGCGGCCATAGGCGCGGATGTTGGCCGCGCTCGGCGTGTCTTCGACAAGCCGCGCAAGATAAGGCAGGCCGCCGGCCGCTTCGAGCTGCCCCAAGCGCTGCAGGTGCTCGCTGACCGTGACGGCGTCGGGCGGCTGGTTGCGCTCGACGAGCGCGGCGACGGCGCCGAAGATCAGGCGATGGTCCGCGCGATACAGGTCCTCGGCGACGATGACGTCGGCGATCTGGTCCCAGGCACGCTGATCGAGCATCAGCCCGCCGAGCAACGATTGCTCGGCTTCGACCGAGTGCGGAGGCAACCGGAGACGCTCAGTAGTCCTGCGGGCGAGCTCGGTTGCTGCGCTTTCGGCCATCCTGCCCTCTTTGGCGCCCGGAGCGCCGCTGCTTAGGCGTTCTCCGGCTCCGCGGCCTCGATCACGACCTTGATCTCGACGTTCACGTCCGTGTGCAAGTGCAACTGGATCTGGTGATCGCCGACGGCGCGCAGAGGTCCGTCGAGCAGGCGAATCTCGCTGCGCTCGACTTCGATGCCGCGTTTGGCGATCTCTTCGGCGATATCAACGGTGCCGACGGAGCCGAACAGCTTGCCCTCGGCGCCGGCTTGCATCTCGATCTTGAGCACCAAGCCTTCGAGGTTCTTGGCGCGTGTCTGCGCGGCCGCGAGCTCCGCCGCGGCTTTCGCCTCGAGCTCCGCACGACGCGACTCGAATTTCGCCTTGTTCTCGGGCGTCGCCAGCGTCGCCTTACCCTGCGGGATCAAGTAGTTCCGAGCGTAGCCGGACTTCACGCGAACGAGGTCGCCGATGCCGCCAACGTTGTCGACCTTCTGCAGCAGAATGATTTCCATGTCTGAACTCTCATGCGCGCGTGCGTCGCCGCACCTACGCGCTCATTGGCTCAATGCTGATCCGTGTACGGTAAGAGCGCGAGATAACGCGCCCGCTTCACGGCCGTCGCCAGCTGCCTCTGATACGGCGCGCTGGTTCCCGTGATCCGGCTCGGAACGATCTTGCCGGTCTCCGTGATGTAAGCCTTCAGTGTGGTGAGATCCTTGTAGTCGATCTCCTTGACGCCTTCGGCCGTGAATCGACAAAACTTCTTTCGTCGAAAATAGCGAGCCGCGTTCCCGTCTCTCTTCTTTTCCATTACTCGCGCTCCACTACGGCGGGTTCATCGCCAAACGTCGCTTCGGGACTGTCGAAATCGGCCACTGGCCGCGGCGGCCGCTCGCGCGGCGGTCGATCGCGCACGGCCGACTGCGCCTCGCGCTCCTCTTCCTCTTCGCGTGCCTTCGCCATGAACGAGGGCTCCGTGGGCGCTTCGTCGCGGCTGATCACGAGGTGCCGCAGCACGGCGTCGCTGAACCGGAACGCGCCGACGAGCTCGTCGAGCGTCGGCTTGTCGCACTCGATGTTCAGCAGCAAGTAATGAGCTTTGTGAACTTTCGCAATCGAATGCGCGAGCTGGCGACGGCCCCAGTCCTCCTGGCGGTGGATCTTGCCGTTGGCGCCCTCGATCATGTTGCGATAACGCTCCATCATCGCGGGCACTTGCTCGCTCTGGTCAGGATGGACCAGAAACACGACTTCGTAGTGTCTCAATGAGATCTCCCTATGGGTTGAACAGCCTCCCGCTACACGGTGAGGCAAGGAGTCCCCGACTGTTCGGTTCCGGGGGGCCGCCATCCTACCCGAGTCGGCCAGGGCCACTCAAGCCGACCGCCAGGGATGGCGGAAGTGCCGCAAATGCAGGCGCAATTTGCAGCCGGCCGCGCTACTTCGGCGCCTGACGCAGCAGCTCGAACAGGACGATACCCGTGGCGACCGAGACATTGAGGCTCTCGACGGAGCCCGCCATCGGGATGAAGACGAGCTCGTCGCATAGGTCTCGCGTCAGCCGCCGCACTCCTCGCCCCTCGCCGCCGAGCACGAGGGCGACGGGCGGAGCGAGCTTGGTTTGATACAGCGAGCGCGGCGCAGCAGCGTCAGCGCCGACGACCCAGACGCCGGCTTCCTTGAGCCAGGCGAGAGCGCGCGCGAGATTCGGCGCTCGAAAAACGGGCACCGTCTCGGCGGCGCCCGTCGAGGTCTTCACAGCCGCGGCCGTGAGCTTCGCGGAGTGGTCTTTCGGGACGACGACGGCGTCAATGCCGGCCGCGTCGGCCGTCCGCAAGCACGCGCCGAGATTGCGAGGGTCCTCGACCCCGTCGAGCACGAGCAGCCGAACCGCGCGGCCTCGCTCGACGACGAGCGCCTCGAAGTCGCCGATCGAGAATTCGGGCGCGGCGGCGACTTCGACGACGATGCCCTGGTGAACGCCTCCATCGCTGAGCCGGTCGAGGTCGCCGCGCGCGACGCGCTGAAGCGCAATGCCGCGGCCAACGAGTGCCCGCTCGAGCTCAGCGAGCTTGCCGCTCGCGTCGCGTAGAATTTTCGCCGCGAGGACCGTTTCCGGCCGTCGCTCCAGGACGGCCCGAACAGCGTGCAGCCCGTAGAGTGTTTGGCGGCGGCTAGCCACGGCCGCGCCGCCCACGACGCGGCTCGGCGGCCTGGCCGTCGTTCTCGACGGGAACGAAGTCGATCTTGCGTTCCTCGACGTTGACACCGGCGAGGCGCACTTTGATCGACTCGGTGAGCCGGTACTCACGGCCCGAACGCTCGCCCTTGAGTGTCGTCCCCGTCGGGTCACGATGATAGTAGTCTCGCGGGAGCGCCGTGACGTGCACGAGCCCATCGGCCTGAATCTCTGCCAGCCGCACGAACAGTCCGAACGCGACGACGCTGCTGATGACAACGTCGAAGGTTTCGCCGACGCGCTCTTTGAGATAGACGCACTTCAACCGCTCGGCGACTTCGCGCGTGGCTGCGTCGGCCCGGCGCTCCGTCTGTGAGCAGTGCTCGCCGAGCTGCTCCATCTCCGGCAGGGCGTAACGAAAGCCCTTCGCCGACCGCTTGTCGTTGAGCCACTTGATGGCGCGATGCACGAGCAAGTCGGGATAACGCCGAATCGGCGACGTGAAGTGGGCGTAGGCCCCGAGCGCCAATCCGAAGTGACCGACGTTACCGGGCTGATAACGTGCCTGCATCATCGAGCGCAGCACGACCGTCTCGACGAGCTCTTCCTCGGGTTTGCCCGACACGCTCGCGAGGATTCGGTTGATCTCCTTCGGCGACACCTTGCTCGGCGTGAGCTTGTGACCGAAGGTACGCAGGAAGAGCACGAGCTCTTCGAGCTTGCCTTCGTCCGGGCCCTCGTGAATACGGTAGAGGCCGGGGATCTTGCCTTTGTGGATGCGCTTCGCAGCCTCGACGTTCGCGGCGATCATGCATTCCTCGATGATCTTGTGCGTCACGAGCCGCTCGACGGCCCGAACGCTTTTGACCTGCCCGCGCTCGTCGAGCTCGATCTTGGCCTCGGGCAGGTCGAAGTCGATGGCGCCGCGTTGCTTACGCACGCTCGCGAACGCTTCGTAGACGGCGTTCAAGTGTTGCAGCGCCGGCTTCAGCTCTGCCTGCGGCCCGCGCGGCCGGGCCGCCACGAGCAATGCCGCAGCATCCGTGTACGTCAGCCGTGCTGCCGAGCGCATCACGGCATCGTAGAAACGCGAGCGGGTCACTTCGCCCGAGCGCGACACCTGCATCTCACAAACCAAGCACAGTCGGTCGACGTGCGGCTTCAGCGAGCAGAGCCCATTCGACAGCTCCTCGGGTAGCATCGGAACGACGCGGTCGGGGAAGTAGACCGACGTCCCCCGCCCTCGAGCCTCTCGGTCGAGCGGCGAGTCGGGGCGCACGTAGTAGCTGACGTCGGCGATCGCGACGAGCAAGCGCCAGCCGTCGCCTTGCGGCTCGCAGAACACGGCGTCGTCGAAATCTTTCGCGTCGGCGCCGTCGATCGTGACGAGCGGCACGGAACGCAAATCCTCGCGTCCTTCCTTCGCCTTCTCTGGCACCTCGGCCGACCAGGTGCGAGCCTCCGCAAGCGCGTCGGCTGGCCACTCGTTGGGAATGCCGTGAGCGAGTATCGCGACATCCGTGTCGATGCCGATCTGATCCTTACGGCCGACGATCTCGAGCACGCGACCGATGGCGTGATTGCGCTTGCTCGGATATTCGAGCACCTCCACGTTGACGATGTCGCCAGGTTTCGCGCCGTGCGACTCGCCGCGGGCAATAAGCACCTCGGTGCGCGACTCGCCGCTTTCGAGCACGAAGTCGATGCCGCGCTCGCGTCGAAAATGCCCGACGATTCGCGTCTTGCCGCGCGCGAGAATCTCGACGACATGGCCTTCGCGGCCCCGCGGCGTTTCGGTCGTTCGCGCGGCAATGCGATCGCCGTCCCACAGCAGCTGCATCTCGCGCGCCGCGAGATAGAGATCGTCGCTGCCGTCGTCGGGCCGCAAGAAACCAAAACCGTCGCGGTGCGCGAGCACCTTGCCGGTCACGACGTCGAGGTGGCCCGTGAGGCAGTATTCGTCGGCGCGGTTTCGAAGCAGCTGGCCGTCGCGCACCATCGCGCGCATGCGTGCCTCGAGCGCGCGCCGATGCTGCTCGGTGCGGATGCCGAAGCCAGGAGCGAGGGCTTCGAGCTTGAGCGGCTGCCCGGCTTGCTCCATGGCGGCGAGAATCTCGTCGCGGCTTGGGATCTTGTGCTCGTAACGGTGTTCGCCGCTCGCGTTCTTCGGGCCGCGCGGCATCAACTACAGCCCCGAGGCCCGAGGGATCGGATGATCATCATCGGCGGCATCTTAGCCGAGGCGCTCACGCGGCGCTCGCCGCCGCGCAGCGGTTTGACAGCCCAGAGGGCAGTCAGTACATTCGTCGCCCTCTTCGCACCCTCATGCCCAGGTGGCGGAATTGGTAGACGCGCTGGTTTCAGGTGCCAGTGGGGTAACACTCGTGGAGGTTCAAGTCCTCTCCTGGGCACCATGGGTTACATCCGGCGCCGCGCCTAGCATCAGCAGCCGGCCGCCGTCGATCTCGGCAGGGCCTTCTCCTCGGCGTCGACCGTGTTGCCGTTCCATTCGCGCGTGGCGTCGACGGGCTCCGACCTCCGCTCGAACTCCGCGCGGTTCTGCTTCCAAAGGTGCTCCATCGTTTCGAGGCAGTCGTTGGCCAGAGCCGCGACGTGATCGGCCGCGGTGACGTGGCACTCCTCGAGACTGTCGTCTGAGGATTGGATGAGGCCGATCGACTTGATCGCGCGGAGCTGGTTGTAAGCGTGGTCGTAGGACTCGCTGAAGCTGAACTCAGCAATACTTGGCTTAGCCATGACTAACACCTCCGGGTGTTGGTTGCGGTCAGGCCGCCGCGCTGGTAACGCAGCGCGGTCGGCCGCTTTGCCGCGGGATGCGGCGAAGTTCATTGGTGATACGCCCCGAGCAAGCAGTGGAGCAGCTCGTGACCGAGCGCCGTCGTGCGGGTGTCGTCTACGGTCTCGGGCTTGAACACGAACAACAGGCACACCGGCTGGCCGTCGCGCTTGCCGAGCACAAAGAAGCCGCCGACATCGCGAGCGTCAATCGACGCAGCGGCGCGAATGCCTCGCGGTCCCTCGAACCGCGTTCGGATTCTCGCGAGCTCGTAGCGATCAGCGACCCACGTCACTTCGACTCGAACGGCCGAGAGATCGAGCTTCGGCTCGATGCGTTGGGCGAGCGCGGGCGCGCTGGGGAGTAGCGCGGCGCAGACGGTAAGCGCCAAGGACCAAACAGCGACGTGGATACAGTACTGCACGTCGGAAAGCGTATTTCAGACGAGCACGATCCGGAGCGGATGTAACCTGGGTAACCTCTCCTGGGCACCATGACCGTGCTGCGCGGTCGCGGGTGACGCTGCGGATCCGCACGGCCCTCTAGCGATGCCTCCTAGGCTGAAATGCAACGGCGTTCCGAACCACAGAGGCTCCTGCCGTGACTGTGACAAGCGGCATGCCACGGGCGGACCTAGCGGTGGTATTCGCCGAGAAGACAGTGCAGCAGCTCGTGGCCAAGCGCTGTCGTGCGCTCGTCGTCCACGTTCCCCGGCTTCAAGATCCACAATCGGCAAACAAGCCCGCTATCAGTACCGACGAGGACCGCGAAGCCCTCGGGCTTCTGTGGTACGCGCCGATGACCTTTTGCCTCAATCTCGGCTCCATACCGCTTACGGGCGTGCTCGATGTCGGCGTTCGATCCAACCCACGTAACTTCCACCTTCATCTCGCCGAAGTCGATGGTCGGCTTGACGTCTTCGCCATGCGCCGGGCCGGCCGATAGCGCCAGCGCAAGTAAGCCCAAGTTCAGTGCCGGTCTCATGAGGGTTTAATTCGACCGATCGTCCGAGACTGCTGTCCGATCCCGACGCTATCCCGCGAGCCGCCGGGCTGCATGATTTGCAGTTCGTTCCGCGTGAAAGAACCTGACGCCGACCCAAAACTTCATGAACGGGCCTTACATTCGGCAGAAGAGCGGGGGATAGTCGGTCTCGGAGCCGACGATGAGTAAGCACGCGAGTACCCCAGCGCCCGTGTACCGATTCGCCGATCTGACGCTCGATGCAGGTCAGCGGCGCGTTCTACGCCAAAGTCGAGGCGATAGAGCTCAGCGCGCTGAATTTCGACTTACTTCGGCAGCTGGTGGAGTCGGCGCCGAACGTCGTGAGCTCCGAACTCCTCGCCGAAAAAGTCTGGGGCCGGCACTTCGTGAGCCCGGAGAACGTCGTTCAGCGCGTCAAGCTGCTTCGGCAAAGCCTCGCGGACGATGCGACTCAACCGCGCTACATCGAAACCGTGCGCAACAAGGGCTACCGGCTCATACCGAGCGTCCGGATGGCGGCGAGTGACGAGTCTCCAATCGCGCCGCGGCGTCGGCGCTTTCTCTGGGCCGCTGCGGCGCTGCTCGCGACGCTCGCGTTGGCGTTAGGTATCTATTGGCGCGCGGCGGCTCCCACCGAACCCGCCAATGCTAGGCCGGCGTATGCGCCGCCGCCTAGCTCGGTCGCCGTGTTGCCGTTCGCCAATCTGAGCCCGGATCCCGACGACGCGTATTTTGCGGTCGGTCTTCACGAGGCAATCCTGAGCCAACTGGCCAACGTCCGCGAAATGCACGTGGTTGCGCGTGCGTCCGTGCAGGGCTACGCCGGTACGCAGAAACCGATTCCAGTGATCGCGCGCGAGCTCAACGTCAAAACGGTGCTGGATGGCAGCGTGGGCTATGCGGACGGGCAAGTGCTCGTGACGATGCATCTCTCCGACGGTGCAACGAATACCTCTCTCTGGTCCGATTCGTACAAGCGCGACTACAGCGAGATCTTCACGATTCAGAACGACATCGCGCTCGAGGTGGCGAAAGCCCTGAAGGCCGAGCTGTTGCCGGACGAGCGCGCGCGCGTCGTGCGCGCACCGACGACCTCATTGCCGGCTTACACGATGTACCTGCAGGCGGTCGCTCGCGGGCGGCGCGCAACGCCTGAGGAAACTCTGCTTGCCATCGAGCGACGTAGAGCAAGCACTCGCGCTCGACCAGGATTTCGCAGCGGCTTGGGTGCTCGATGCCAACCTGCGTACCGGCGCCGGGTTCCGCGATCCTGAGCACGTCGTCGAGCATCACTCGCAAGGCGAACATGCCGCGCGACGTGCGCTCGAGCTCGATCCCGGAGCTCGGCGCGGCGCATGTCGCCCTCGGCTTCGTGCTCGCGATGAAGAAGGATTGGACCGGCGCCGAAGCGGCGTATCGCGAGGCCGTGCGGCGCAATGTGCCGCTCGGCGAAATGAGCGCTTACGCGATGCTCACAATGTCGGTCGCCAATTTTGAGTACGCTCGCGAGATTCTCGAGGAAGAGTTGCGGCTGAATCCGCAGAACACGACCGTCCGGTGGGGGCTGATGAGCACAAACGCGTTGCTCGGCGACTGGGATGTCGCCCGCGCCCAGTACGAAGCCGGCAGGCGCCTGTACGCGCCGTGGCCGGAAGGCGACGAGGTCATGATGCACCTCGAGGTCGGGCGCAACGAGCTCGAGCGTGCGCGTGCAATTCCTGCGGCGGGTCCGATCAACCCAACCATGATCGCGAGCCTCGACGACCCGCAGACCGCGCTTCGCGAGCTGCATCGATTGTATGCGGACCCCGTCGTTGCCGAGCCCGCGCTTAACCACCGAGACATTGCCTTGTGGGCGGGCCATTTCGGGGACGCGGCCTTGGCGCTCGACGCAGTGACTTCGCTTGTGGCCAAGCACAGCGCGCAGGCGGTGTACCTCTGGCTACCGCAGTTCAAGCAGGTGCGTCAGCTGCCGGAGTTCAAAGCGCTGCTGCGAGACATCGGCATCGTCGCGCATTGGGAGGAGTACGGCTGGCCCGCGATCTGTCGGCCGCTCGACAGCGACGACTTTCACTGCGACTGACGCAGCTGCGATCGGTGGCTCCGCGCTCGTCAGTCTCGCAAGCGCTGCTCGACGTCTTGCACCGTAGGCCTCGCCACCTTCTGCCGAGGCGGGCGCGCTATGGATGATTCTAAGGGGCGATCCATGCCTCGATGAGAAGGCGTACGCGACGCATGCCGACGTGCTGGAGCTTGAAGCCTTCGCGCAAGGGAAGCACGATTGACCCATTTCTGCCACGAAACTCATCCTGCATCTCGCGCCGTGACTTGCTTAGAGTAAGAGGCTCTGGTCACTTCCACTCTATTGTCTCCGAGCCGCCTAACACTTCCTGGGCACCAAGCAACTGAGACGCTGCACCCGTTCAGTGAATTAGATTCGTCCGCGTGCCCGCTAGTCAGCGACTGGTCTACAACTGGCACACAAGAGGACGAATCGACGTGCGTAACCCGCGCCAATGTGTTGCGTCGCGCTTCGATCTGATACCTTTCGGCACCGCGTGCTGCCTTTCGGTACGGCACGAGATCGTCGCTTGAAGCAGAACATGGCTACTCGCTCCGGAACAGTTCTCGCGCTCGCGCTGTTCGGCCTGCTTGCGACTCTGCCCGCCCACGCCCAGGTCGAGGCCGAGGCTTACGCCGGCGTGACCGCGTCGAGAATCCTGTTCCAGGAAAACTGCGCCGTGTGCCACGGCGAGAACCTCGAGGGTGCGCCGCAGGGCACCCCGCTGCGCGGACCTTTGCGTCGCGGCGAAGCCGTTACCGAGATCGTCGCCGGCATCAGCGATGGCTATCCCGACTCGGCCATGCCCGCCTGGCGGGCAGTCTTCAGTGCCGATCAGGTCCGCGGCCTGGCCCTGTACATCCTGGAGACGCGCGCAAATCTGAATTACGTGACGTCCAACTTCGACGCGCAGCTCACGATTCCGGAGAAGCGTCGACTACGGCAAGGAGCTCGGCATCAGCGTCGACCTGTCTACCATCCAGCAGCCCGTCGTCGACCTGACTCCCTCCCCGGCGATATCGAGCTTCATCATTGCTACGAGCGACCGCTTTCCCGGGGGCTGGCGCGGTGACTTTCTGGTGGGCTCATTGAAGGCGCGCAGTCTGTTTCGCGTCGAAATCGAAGACGAGCGGTTCGTGCAGCGGGAAACCCTGTTCGAAGGCGTCGGCCGCATTCGTGACATCGCGCAGGGTGTCGACGGCGCAATCTACCTGCTCTTCGAGCACGGCGCCGGCGGGCAGATCGTCCGGCTCCTGCCTGCGGACTGAGCTCGACAGCAACGACCACCCGCTGCTCGAGAGGAACCCGGCGTGTCACGATGGGAGTCCGCTTGGGCCGGCATCGCGTCCCGCAACAGAGCGTCCAGCCGGTTCCAACAACATAAATGCCGCGCTAGTGCCGGGCGCGTATGCTCAACAGTCCGCGTGACAGCTCCTGGGCACCATGGGTTAGATCCGGCGCCGCGCCTAGCATCAGCAGCCGGCCGCCGTCGATCTCGGCGATGATGTGCTCGCCCTCCTCGATCACGCGGACGCTGCCGATTAGCTCCCGAGCCTCGACGCGTACGCGCTCGGAATCGCGGGCCGCATTCTCTAGTCGCTCGATTCGGGCGGCGATCATCCGCTCCACGTTCGGCACGAGCTGCGGCGGCTTGTCGATCGCGCGCATTTGCGCTTCCAAGGTTACTTTCCGCGCTTCGAGATCACGAACGCGCGCCAGCACCGCGGCCGACTTCCCGAGGCTCACGAGCGCGTCAACCGCGTTGCCCAGCTCGCGTTCCGCTAGAGCGATCGTCGGGGCGGAGCTACTGAGCGTGGCGCTTGAGAGCGTTTTGCGTGCCTTCATGACGGGTCCAGGAGAAACCGTTGAGAAGCTACTTGATGCGGACAATGCGAATGCGTTGCTCGGCTCGTTCGGCAATCGAATCACGCTGTGCAGCGCACTTGGGCTGATACCCGCAGAGACTGAGGCGGACCTCAAGCTCGTCGCGAGGATCCGCAACCAGCTCGCACACAAGCTCGCGACGTCTTTCGACACGCGACAGATCGCAGACCGCGTCGCAACGCTTAGCATCGTCAGGCAGATAAAGGCGATGCCTGGCCCGTTGGCGACGAGGACCGCCTATAGTGCCGCTGCAATCTCGCGCCTCTGGCAGCTCGACAACATCCGCAGGCCGTCGCCGGTGGCGCGAGACCGGCCGCTCCGATCGATATCCGCTCGGCGAGCTGGAATAACGAAACCGGGTTCACCATCTAGTGCTGCATCGGGCACTGACCCTCCAAATTCCCCTCAAGTGGAAGTCGGATGCCACAGGCTCCCTGGCGAAGGACCCGAAAAGAAAACCCCGCCCTCGGGCCCGACACACGCGCGAGCGATCCGAATGATCTACTCGTCGAATGCGGGCGTGGAGACGAGGGCTCGCTTGACGACATCGGCCACCGTGTCCGTGCCGATGCCGCGTCGCTTGCAGTAGCTCGACTCGATCCACGCGGCCAGCATCTTGGCGCCCTTGCTCGAATTGCAGGACCAGCAGCACCGCGCGATGTTCTCCCGCGTGACGATGCTGTCGTCGTTGACGATGTGCTCCCACGTCCCGACGGCCTTCCGCGATCCGTCGGCCGACATCGAGTCGAGCAGCGGCACGCGGCGGCTATCCCGGCGTCAAATCGTGCGAGAGCTGGTGTTATGTCAAATAGCGGGCGACCTATTTCGCGAGCTGCGTGGTACGTTACAGCAAACGGAGAATTGCAACTTAGAGTCTTAGCACCACGCAACTCGTCGGCGCGTAAACGACGGAAGTTTACGCAATTTCGCACGGAGTTCTCCTCAAGTGACAAGTAGGCCCCCTTGATCCCGGGCGGCGGCTTGCGGCCGTTAAATCTTGCTTTTTACTGCGGTATGCGACTGATTCCGTACGCAGCGCCGCGGCGGGTTCTTGCCGACTACTTCTCGCGGTGCGTCAATGCCGCAAATCCGCGGCCTGATTTGGCACGACCGGAACACCAGCACACGCGTGACAGCGTCGAGAAAGGATTGCAGAGCGACGGCTGCGTGCTGCTCGACCCGCTTTTGACACCGGCTCAGATTGCGGAGATTCGCCGATATCTCGACGACAAGGACGCGAACACGCGCTATGGGCGGGCCGTGCTGGTGCAGCACTCGGGCGCGCCCGCGATCGCATCTCGAACGTCCTATTCGCTGAGAACGGTTCTTCAGTGCCCGCATATCTTAGAGCTGGCGAACCGTCGCGACGTCCTACAACTGGCCGCGGACTATCTCGGGTGTGTGCCGACGATTTCTGGCATGGGCATCCATTGGTCCCTTCCATCTTCCGCTACCGACGTAGTCAATGGATTTCACCGCGATCCCGACGATTGGAGATTCGTGAAGCTGTTCGTGTACCTGACTGATGTGGATACCGACAGCGGCCCGCACCAGTATGTGATTGGATCCCATCGGCAATCCGGCAGATTCCTGGCGAATCACTACACGGAAGCCGACATCCGACGCCGCTACGGCGACGGAGGAGTCCGCACCATAACCGGATCGCGCGGTACCAGTTTCATGGCCGATACGTGGGGCATCCATCGCGGCGTTGTCGCCCATTTGACGCCTCGCTTGAACTTTCAGGTGCAATATTCGATCTTCCCGAACCTGAAAACCCGGTATTGGCCAATTCAGCTTGATCAGGCCGCGAACGTGGACCCTTACGTGAACCGATGTCTAGTGGCAAGCCCGAGCGATCCGAGAGATCACCCCGGCGCGTTGAGCACGAATAATTCTTGAAGAAACAAGAAACCCCGCCGAAGCGGTGTCTATCCATCACCGTCCGCTGGGACTGGTTGCTATGCGACTGGCACAACACTTGGGCGCCAGCGGAGCAACGTGACGCCCATCGCGACGGACCAGAGGAAGAACACAGTCATTGCTGCAAGAACGACTAGAGACGCGCCGGCGACGCGGACGTATTGCAGCGGATAGGCCACGAGCCCCACTCCGGCACCGAGTACGAGCAGTATCCAGCCAAGTGAGCGCGGCAGGGCGCCCGTACGGATGATGCCAAGAGCGAACGCAGTAAAGCCGCCGCCGAACACAGCACGAACGAGAACAGGGCGAGCATGTCCTCGATATGCACTACCAGATCGCCCAACGCGAGCACCGCGGGACGCGCCGTTTCTGAGGCTTGTTGATAGAGTCCCGGCAGTACTCGATCAGTTGAGGCGTCACTCGCACGCGCCCTTCGGAATAGGACAGATTGCCGCCAAGCGTCGCGGTGACGTTCAGCTCACGCACGACATTCGGAGGCAACGCACCTGCGGCCACCCGCACCGGAATCACGCGCAGCCCGCGGATCTTGGTGAGTTGGGTCACGATCTCGTCCTGCATGCCGACGGCGAAGGACGCGTCGTTCGGGTCGGGGCTCAGGTTCTCGAACGGCAGCACGGCGACGGACCGCGGTAGCGGCGGAGCTGGCGCTGGCTCGGCCCGCCAGTAACTCGCGACTCCGACGACGCCGATCGCAAACAGCAGCGCGGCGGAACCGGACGCTCGCGTCCGGAAGATACTGGCGTGGGTGCAGGAGCGGCTCGATTATCCTGTGAGCCTCGCCGACGCGGCGTCGATCCTCACCATCCAGCGTCACGGTCGATTCTCACATGCGTCGGAATTGGCTGGCGTAGGCACGGCTAACGGCTAGCACGCCTTTATGGTTCTTAAGGCGAATCTCGGTGCGGCCAAGTACGTCGCGCTCGACGCGTTCGATCGCGTTCAGATTCACGATGATGCCGCGATGAATTTGCACGAACTGCTGGGGATCGAGCTGCTCCGTGAGCTCTTTTAGCGATAAACGGATCGCGTGGTGCTCGGAGGCGGTGACCACGTCCGTGTACTTGTCGGCGGCCTTGAAGTAGAGGGCTTCGGTCACGGACAGTACGCGCGTCGTGTTGCCGGCGCCTACGTGGAGCCAGGCGAGGTGCCGCTCGCTCGGCCGCTCGAGCTTGCTGAGCAACGCCGTGAAATCGGCGCGGGGTGCCGCGGTTTGCTGGAGTCGCAGCACGCACTGCGCGAGCCGGGCGTCAGAGACGGGCTTCAACAGATAGTCCACAGCTGCGGCGTCGAAGGCGGCGACCGCGTACTCCTCGTAAGCCGTGACGAACACGATACGTGTCTCCGCCGCAGCCGCGGCGACTTCGAGTCCGCTCAACCCTGGCATGCGGATGTCGAGAAACGCGAACTGCGGACTCAGGCGCGCGATCTCGGCGGACGCGCGCGGGCCGTTCTCGACCACGGCGACGATCTCCACATCGTTCCAACACCGCTTCAGTCGGCGCGCGAGATCCTGCGCGAGCTTTGGCTCGTCGTCGGCGATCAGCACGGTGCTCATGGGACGACTAATTTCCCGATGACCCCACGCGGCGTATTCGCATAGAGCAGTAACCTGCCGTTGGCACCGTAGAGGCTCGCGAGTCGGGCGCGCACGTTCGACAAGCCAATGCCTTCCGGCGCGTTTGCATCCAGGCCGACGCCGGTGTCGGCCACCGTCAGTTCTAAGCCAGCGGCACTCTGGCGCACGTCGACTTCGATCTTGCCGCCATCAATAGCGGGCTCGATGCCGTGGCGAATCGCGTTCTCCACGAGCGGTTGCAGCAACAGTGGAGGCAGCGCAATGCCGCGCAGCTCCGGGGGCACCGAGACGGTGTACTCGAGGCGCCCGCCGAGTCGCGCACGGCCGAGTGCGAGCAATGCTTCGACGAGTTCGATCTCTTCACCAACCGTCGCCGTCATCTGCCGGCTGCGCCGTAGGCTTGCGCGCAGATAGGAGTTGGGCTCCTCGAGCGTTCGGCTCGCAGCATTCGGGTCTTGTTTGATCAGAGCGTGAATGTTGGCGAGCGTGTTGAACAGGAAGTGCGGCTCGATCTGCGCTTGCAGCAGTGCGAGGCGCGCGGCAGTCTCGCCTTGCAGTGCCTCGGCCGCGCGCCGGCGCTCGCGTTCGAGATCTTCGCGCACGCCGCGTGTGTACGAGAAATACAGAAGGAACGCCGTGACGACGATTCCGACAAAGAGCGAGCTGACGATGAGGCCACGCATGGCGACGGGGTCTTGGAGCATGAGTGCGGCCGGGTCGGGCGCGCCGACTAAACTCGCGAGCTTCGAACCGAGCACGAAGCCAGCCGGAATCGCGAATGCGAGCCCAAGGGCTGGCAGCCGGCCGCGGAAGCGCAGGCGCACGAGCAGGGAGAGCGCGAGTTGGCTAAAGCCGACCGCGTGGATAGTGATGAGATTGTCCGTCAGCGAGCTGCCGTTCAGCAGCGTGAAAAAAATCGAGCTGACGCTGCAGACCGCGATGACGACTACCACAACGACATACTCGCCCTTCTGCCACGAATCGGGCAGGACACGGAGCGGGGCGGCGCGCAGGTTCATGGGGCGACAGGCTGCCGGATTGGGTCGTTCGCGTCGAGCGGTCGCGACGAAGGGTCGTTTCCAGCGATGAGCTGCAATAGCTTCGCGCCAACCGTTCACACGTGATAACGGGCATTCCGGCCGACGAACTCATGCGTTCGTCGCGTTCCCCAGCGGCCGGCGGCGCGATCGCGCAGGTTGGGCTCCCAGAGTCCCTGCTTCGAAGGAGCCCGCTATGAACGTCGTTTTCGACCGAACAAGTACTGCGATGCGTCCTGATAAGGTCAAGACACCCAAAAGACGGCGCCGCGTCGCCATGGTGCTGGTGGCCCTGACCCTCGTAGCCTGCGTTGGTGCGGGCGCTCTGTGGCTGACCGCGGAGAGTGGCGTTGCCTTTTTCAAGACGGAAGCGGCAGAGGCTCGCTATAGGGCGGCCTATGAGGCTGTGCTTGCAAAGTGGCCGGTCGCTTATGAGGCCATCACTGTTCCCACGAGTCTCGGTG